>CAVZYN010000018.1:0-737186 GCA_963779515.1 uncultured Alphaproteobacteria bacterium | reverse complement strand
CCCAACGTCCGCACATCGACGAACCGGCCCGCGATCGCCGCGGCTGCCGCCATCGCTGGCGACACGAGATGCGTGCGACCGCGATAGCCTTGGCGGCCCTCGAAATTGCGGTTCGAGGTCGAGGCGCAGCGCTGGCCGGGCTTCAGCTGGTCCGGATTCATGCCGAGGCACATGGAGCAACCGGGCTCGCGCCAATCGAAGCCCGCGGCCTTGAAGATCTTGTCGAGGCCTTCGGCTTCGGCTTGTGCCTTGACGAGGCCGGAGCCGGGCACGACGTGCGCGTAGGCAAGCCGCGTCGAGATCTTCTTGCCCTCGACGACCTTGGCGACCTCGCGCAGATCCTCGATGCGGCCATTGGTGCACGACCCGATCCAGACCACATCGAGTTCGACGTCGGTCATCTTGGTATTGGCCTTGAGGCCCATGTAGTCGAGTGCGCGCACGACCGAGGCGCGCTTGCCTTCATCGGCGACCTTATCGGGATCGGGCGTGGCGCCGTCGATGGTCGTCACTTGTTCGGGGCTCGTGCCCCACGTGACGATCGGGGGCAAGCTCGCGGCGTCGAGCTTGACGATCGAATCGAAGTGGGCGCCATCGTCGGTGCGCAGTGTTTCCCAATAGCGCATGGCCTGGTCCCACATGGCGCCCTTGGGTGATTTGGGGCGATCCTTGAGGTAGGCAAAGGTTTTCTCGTCCGGCGCGATCATGCCGGCGCGGGCGCCGCCTTCGATCGACATGTTGCAGACGGTCATGCGGCCTTCCATCGAGAAGCCGCGGATGGCGTCGCCTGCATATTCGATGACGTGGCCGGTGCCGCCGGCGGTGCCGATCTTGCCGATGATCGCGAGGATGACATCCTTCGAGGTGACGCCAGCGCCGAGTTTGCCGTCGACGACGACACGCATGTTTTTCGCTTTTTTCTGGGTCAGCGTTTGCGTCGCGAGCACGTGTTCGACTTCACTGGTGCCGATGCCGTGCGCGAGTGCACCGAACGCGCCGTGGGTCGAGGTGTGGCTATCGCCGCAGACGATCGTGGTGCCGGGCAAGGTGAACCCCTGCTCGGGGCCGATGACGTGGACGATGCCTTGGCGAACGTCGCGCTCGTTGTAGTACTCGATGCCGAAGTCCTTGACGTTCTGGGCGAGCGTCTCGACCTGGATGCGGCTTTCTTCGTCGTCGATGCCCTGGCTGCGATCGGAGGTCGGCACATTGTGGTCGACAACGGCAAGTGTTTTTTCGGGCGCGCGCACCTTGCGCTTGGCCAACCGCAGACCTTCGAACGCTTGCGGCGAGGTCACCTCGTGCACCAAATGCCGGTCGATGTAGAGGGTGCAGGTTCCGTCGGCTTGGCGATCCACCACGTGATCGTCGAAAATCTTGTCGTAGAGCGTCTTTGCGGCGGCCATGGCGGCGAAGTCCTTCGGGCTTGCGAACACTCGGTTAAGTCGCGTGTGATAGCGCGACGGACGCGCCGTGCAAACCCTTCGGTGCCGCATTTGGCAGCGTGAGCGACTTGTCCGCACGGGCGCGGCTTAGGCGACGCATCGGTTTTGACACTCAATGCGTTCACCATAGTAAAATAACGTATTGCGTATTTAGCTGATTAGCTTATTATAGTCTCCATGTGATGGTGGGAGAGCTGCAAAATGGCGAACGAACCGGCAGGGGCATTGGATCGGGCAGCGGCGGTGGAGTTCGCCCTGCTCAGCTCGCACAACATGTTTCGATCGCCGCGCATGTATGAGGCCGCAGATACCAGCGCCGATGCCGGCACAGTCCATTGGAAGCCGGTGAAGTCGCTCTGGATCGGCGGCATGACGGCCGTCGCGCTGATCGCCGGGCCCTTGACGCTGACCTGGGGAGCGTTCGCCCTCTTCCTGACCACAACGGCCATCACGATCTGCCTTGGCCATTCGATCGGCATGCACCGCCGGCTCATTCATCGCTCCTTCGACTGCCCACTTTGGTTGGAGCGCCTATTCGTCTATCTCGGCACGCTCGTCGGGATGGCGGGGCCCTTCGGCATGATCCGCCAACACGACATTCGCGACTGGGCGCAGCGCAAGAGCCAGTGTCATCCCTATCTCGCGCACCGGTCCGGGCTGTTGCGCGATGCGTGGTGGCAGTTGCATTGCGAATTGAAGCTCGCCAATCCGCCGGATCTCGTCGTCGAGCCGCGCGTCGCAGGCGATCGCTTTTATCACCTGCTCGAGCGCACGTGGATGGCGCAGCAAATTCCATGGGCCATTCTGTTCTATGCGATCGGTGGGGCGCCATGGGTGGTCTGGGGCATTGCGGTTCGTGTCGCGCTGTCGGTGTCGGGCCACTGGCTTGTCGGATACTTCGCCCACAACGACGGACCTCGGAACTGGCACGTCGAGGGCGCCGGCGTGCAGGGCTACAATGTGCCGTATGTCAGCCTGCTCACGATGGGCGAGTCGCTGCACAATAACCATCATGCTTTCCCGGGATCGGCACGGCTTGGCCATCGAGATGGTGAAGTCGATCCGGGCTGGTGGGTTTTGCGCGGGTTGGAACGCGCGGGGCTGGTTTGGACGCTGAAGACACCCGAAACCTTGCCGCCACGCGATGCGCTCGTCGCGCTGCAGTGATGCGCGAATTGATGCGCGCGACTTGTTGCCAAAAAAAATTGGGCGCAAAAAAACCGGGCATCGGCGAAACCGAGCCCGGTTGAGGGTGACCCATTTCCATGGGCTGAAGGCGTCAAAGGGAGGGAACGGCCTTCATCAGCTGTCCGTCACAGCTGCCTGCATCATTGCAGAGTGATGACGGGCCGCAATCGGGAAGGCGGCATGTTCGGCATGCGCCCGCCGCATGACTTGCGCAGCCCGCTTCGCGTCAATACTTCCATTGCCGCGACTTGCTGACCAGAAAGTCGCGAAAAACCTGCACTTTCTTCGCCGTCTTCAGTTCCTCGGGATAGACAAAGTAGATCTGGATGTTCGGCAGCGTCGCTTCCCGCAACACCGGCACAAGATCCGTTTCCTCGTCGGTGAGATAATCGGGGATGAGGCCGATGCCGATCCCGGCGCGAATGGCGTATTTCATAGCGATGACGCTGTTGGCCGTGAATGCGGGCGTGCGCGGATCCTTGCCTTCGCGGCCACCGATCTCGAGCCAACGGATCGCCGACAGATGTGGCGCGGGCGTGCCCGAGTACGAGACGATCCGATGTTTCTCAATCTGATCGATCGACTGCGGCGCGCCAAATTTTTTGATGTAGGCCGACGACGCGTAGGCATGAATTTGCATCGTGAACAGCGGCCGGCGGATGAGGTCGCTTTGTTGCGGCTCGCTGGTCCAGAGCGCGACGTCGGCGGCGCGCATGGAGATGTCGAGCTGTTCGTCGGCGAGGATCAGTTCGACACGGATTTCTGGATAAAGTTCATAGAACTCGCGCAAGCGCTGCGTGATCCACACCGTGCCAAGGCCCGTCGGCGCCGTGACGCGGAGGTCGCCGGTGGGTTTGGTCGTGGTATCGGAGAGCAGCGTTTCGGCGGTCGACAGCTTGCTCAAAATTTCGGAGGCAGTGCGGAACAGCAGTTCGCCCTGCTCGGTCAGCACGAGGCCGCGCGCATGCCGGTGGAACAGCGCGATGCGGAGATCCTTCTCGAGCGCTGAGACTTGCCGGCTGACCGCCGACTGGCTCATGCGCAAGGTCTCCCCAGCATGCGTGAAGCTTCCCGCTTCGGCGGCGGCGTGAAAGATGCGCAATTTATCCCAATCCATGGGCACAGGCGTCCTCGGGTTTCCTCGCATTGCTCGATCGGCAGCCGCAGATCTCCCGTGAGAGCCTGGAAGCCTCTGAATTCAATGGATGTTTTTGTTCAACGGAGCGCGATGCTGGGGTCACATCGTTCTGTTATGCGCTGAAAGCATAGCAAGCGCCACGTGCAATGCAAGGGGCAGCGGCATGGGCGACCGTCGGACGCCTGCTCAAACTCAGAAACTGGTTGTTTTGGGTTGGTATTACTCAGCGGCGGCCGCCTGTGCATGCTCAGCAAGGAACCGCTCGGCTTCAAGGGCTGCCATGCAGCCCATGCCGGCTGCCGTCACGGCCTGCCGGAACGTGTCGTCTTTCACATCGCCGGCGGCGAACACGCCCGGAATCGAAGTCGCGGTGCTGTCGGACTTGGTGATCAGGTAGCCGCTGTCCTTCATCTCAAGTTGACCCTTGAAGAGTTCGGTCGCCGGCGCGTGGCCAATGGCGACAAACACGCCGTCGACTTTGCGCTCGGAAACCGCGCCGGTCTTGATGTTCTTGAGGCGCACGCCTGTCACGGATTTCGGATCCTTCGAACCGACGATCTCCTCGACAACGGTGTCCCAGACGACGGCAATCTTCGGATTTTTGAACAAGCGCTCGTGCAGGATCTTCTCGCCGCGAAAATGATCGCGACGATGGACGACCGTGACTTTGCTCGCGAAATTCGTGAGGAACATCGCTTCTTCGACAGCTGCGTTGCCGCCGCCGACGACGACGACCTCTTTGTTCTTGTAGAAAAAACCGTCGCAGGTGGCGCAGGCGGAGACGCCGTGGCCCTGGAAATGCTGTTCGCTTGGAAGCCCCAACCACTTCGCCTGCGCGCCAGTGCAAATGATGAGTGTGTCGCACGTATAGGTGTCGCCGCTGTCGCCTTCGAGGCGGAACGGGCGGCGCTTCATGTCCACCTTGGTGATGTGGTCCATGACGATCTCGGTGCCGACATGTTCCGCCTGCGCCTTCATTTCCTCCATCAGCCAGGGTCCCTGAATGACCTTGGCGAAGCCCGGATAGTTTTCGACATCGGTGGTAATCGTCAGCTGCCCGCCGGGTTGGATGCCTTGCAGGAGCAGCGGCTTCAACATGGCGCGCGCCGCATAGACGGCAGCCGTGTAGCCGGCGGGACCGGAGCCGAGGATGATGACGCGGGCGTGCTTCGGGGCGGCGGACATGGCGGACCTGTCTATCTGATGCAGTGCAGCCGTTCATATGGCGAAAGTGGCGCGATCCGGCAAGTGAACGCCGAGTCGCAGCGCGAACGCGTGTATCCGAAACACCGCCGTCAGCCCGATTCGATACACAAGATTTCCCGGACGAGTCTTTTTGCTTGCGCGCCGCTGCGACGGGCTCCGCTCGTCAGGTGTCAGGCATTCCGCCTGACACCTTCGGTGTGCCGCGATCTGCTACTTCGCCTTGCGGGCTTGCCACTCCTTCATCCAGGCGACTTCTTTCTCCTGCGCCTTGATGATGTCGTCCGCGAGCTTTTTCATCTCGGTGTCCTTGCCGAAGGCGAGCACTACCTTCGCCATGTCGATCGCACCTTCGTGGTGGGCGATCATGCCGGCGGCGAAGTCCTTGTCGGCATCACCGGTGAAGGTGATGTCCATCGCCGCGTGCATCTTGGCGTTGATTCCATTGAACGCGAGGCTCGACGGGCTGCGGTCGCCTTTCGGCAGGGCGGCCATGCCTTGGTGCATCATGCCTTGGTGCATCATGCCCGGTTGGCTCCCGGGCATGGCGCCTGGCTGCATCGCCCCGCTCCCCCGCATGCCGCCCTGCATCATAGGCCCGCCACCCGGGGCGGGTTGTTGGGCGATAACGGCGGCCGTTCCGGCGGCCGCAAGAAACATCGCTGCGAGAATGGTCTTGTTCATGACGTCTACTCCTGTGAGTGATCTTTCGAGACAGCAGTCGAGGCGCGCATCGGAATGGCGCTTCTTGCTGCTGCAGGGTCAACAACTGGACTGGATGGATCAGGTTCGTGCGATCGGCGGACGGTCCAAGGGCGTTGGCGAGCGGCCCTCGCCGTGCGCCGCCGTCATATCGCTGGGTAACGTGCCGCTGTCGCGATCAATGGGATTGGATTGAACTGGAAGGGCCGTGGCGAGGCAGTGGGCGAAACAAGATAACGTCGGATCGTCGGCATTGCTGGTCACCCCATGCGACGGAGCTGCGCCAGAATGAAGCGCATCGGTGGACGTCGACGCGATCGTGCCATGGCAAGCGGACGCCGCAATCGTATTGGCTCGGACATCGTGAAGTTGCGTTGCACCCATGGGGGCAAGGCCGGCGAGCGCAAATGCCGCCCAGAACCATACAGTGAGCGCCTCCCGCAACCGACGATGTCGATACCATCGCTTCATCGTACTGATATGGTGCGGCCCGATATCGCGAACAAGGCCAGGCGCTGCCGGTCAAAACACCTGCGGCGGCAGATCGGCGAGGCGGGGGTGACGGCGGTCTTTGTCTGAAAGGATGGCTTTGCCGGGTGCGACTGGCCAGGGAATGCCGAGCGCGGGATCGTCCCAGGCGATACCGCGATCGAGCGATGGCGCATAGGGAGCGGTGACTTTGTACAAAACCTCGGTATCGGGTTCGAGGGTGCAAAGGCCATGCGCAAATCCGGCTGGGATCCAGATCTGGGTCCAATTGTCCGCACTGAGTGTCGCGGTGACGAAGCGGCCGTAGGTGGGCGAGCCCGGGCGGATATCGACGGCGACGTCGAAGATCGCGCCGCGCACGACGCGAACGATTTTGCCCTGGGCTTTCGGCGCGATCTGGAAGTGGAGGCCGCGAACGACGCCGGGATCGCGCGAGAGGGATTGGTTGTCCTGCACGAACTCGGCGGTGAGGCCGGATGCTTGCCAGGCCTCGCGATTGTAGGTTTCGGAGAAGAAGCCGCGCGGGTCGCGAAAGATTTTCGGCGTCAACAGCATCACGCCGGGAATGTCGAGGTGTTTGATGTCCATGCTGGTATCCCGATCAAACTTCGGCAATCACGGCCTTCAAGTATGTGCCGTAGTCGTTTTTCGCGTAGTCCGTCGCGATCAGGCGTTCAAGTTGCGCCTTGTCGATGAACCCCTGACGGAGCGCGATCTCTTCAGGGCAGGCGACTTTCAAGCCCTGGCGCTTTTCGAGGGTGGCGACGTAGTTGGCGGCATCAAGCAGACTGTCGGGTGTGCCGGTGTCGAACCAGGCAAAGCCGCGGCCGAGTTTTTCGACGCCGAGGCTGCCGCGTTCGAGATAGACCATGTTGACACTGGTGATTTCGAGTTCGCCACGCGCCGACGGTTTCAGGTTTTTCGAGATGCCGACGACATCGTTGTCATAGACATAAAGGCCGACGACGGCCCAGTTGGATTTGGGCGCGGCGGGTTTTTCCTCGATCGAGGTGGCGCGGCCGTGCGCGTCGAACGCGACGACGCCGTAGCGTTGCGGATCGCGCACCTGATAGGCGAACACGGAAGCCCCGGATTTGCGGTTTTGGCCGGCGGCAATGACGTCGCTCAAGCCATGGCCGAAGAAGATGTTGTCGCCAAGGACCATGGTCACGCTGTCGCGGCCGATGAAGGTTTCACCGATGATGAACGCCTGCGCCAATCCCTCCGGGCGCGGCTGCTCGGCATAGCTCAGCGCCAGCCCCCATTGGCTGCCATCGCCGAGGAGCTGCTGAAATGACGGCAAATCTCGCGGCGTCGAGATGATCAAGATCTCGCGGATGCCGGCGAGCATCAAGACCGACAAGGGGTAGTACACGAGCGGTTTGTCATAGACGGGCACGATCTGCTTCGAGATGGCGCGGGTCATGGGATAGAGGCGTGTGCCGCTGCCACCGGCAAGAATAATGCCTTTCATGACGTCCTCGTGTGCTCGATTGCGGGCGCGCGCCTCGCGGCACCGGCGACTCACCTCAGTATCGGCCAATAGCCTAGTCGGTCGCGCAAGGCGGCGCGATATGAAAAGGCCGATGGGTGAGGCTGCAGCATGAAATGTCCGCTTTTCATGGCACCCGCGCCGGGCCATGTTGCGGGTTCAATTTTGAGGAGATTGGCATGACACGGCAACGGACGGCTTTGATCACGGGCTCGGGCCGAAATATTGGACGCGCGATCGCGGTGGGCCTCGCGCGAGACGGTTTCGACATCGTGCTCAACGGATCGGCCAACCGGGCGGCCTGCGACAGCGTCGCCGAGGCGGTCCGCGGACTTGGCCGCAAGGCCCGCGTCGTCATGGGAGACGTCGGCTCCAAGGCCGAGTGCCTGCGGATCGCGGCGGACGCGGCGGCCGGCGCCGGTGGCATCGATGTGCTGGTCAACAACGCCGCGATTCGTCCAACCGGTGGTTTTCTCGAGATGTCGGACGCCGATTTTCAGCGCGTGATCGATGTCGATCTCTACGCGGCGGTGTGGTTGTCGCGGGCGGTGCTGCCCGGCATGATCGATCGCGGTTGGGGGCGGATCGTCAACTTCTCCGGCATGAATTCGATCGCGGGCTACGCCGACCGGCCGGCCGTTTCGGTCGCCAAGCATGGCGCCTGGGGCCTGACAAAGGTGCTGGCCAAGGAGTTCGCAGCCAAAGGCATCACAGCCAACATCATTTCGCCGGGACCGATCGAGCCCGATGACGGCAGCGATCCCAAGATGGCGGCGCACATCCGAAGTCAGGCAGCGAAAATTCCGGCCGGCCGGCTCGGCAAGCCACAGGAGATCGCCGCGGCCGTATCGCTGTTGGTGTCCGAGAACGGCGCCTTCATCAATGGCCAGATGCTGCAGGTCAACGGCGCGACACAGACGTGATCACAAAGGGTAACTCAACGCCGCCATTGTTGCAAAAGCTCGTGCAGTCTTCCGTCGAGAAAATTGCGTTCTTGAGGATTGGTTGAGAGGGCGATGGCGCGGGTGTAGGCGCGGGCCGCGTCGTCGCGACGTCCGGCGCGGCGCAGACAATCGGCAAGAGTGGCGTGAAAAGGCTGGTAGCGGTCGAGCGCCGTCCGGAGCGTCTCGAGTTCGACGAGTGCCGCTTCGGCTGATGTGGCGTACGACACGGCGACCGCGCGGTTCAGGCGCACGACGGGGTTGGGTGAGAGTTGGTCGAGCAGATCATAAAGGACGACGATTTCGTGCCAATTTGTCTTGCCGATCGAGGGCGCCTCGGCGTGAACCGCGCTGATGGCAGCCTGGAGCTGGTAGGGCCCGAGCCTACCGCGCGGCAGCGCCTGCTCGACAAGCGTCACGCCTTCCAAGATCTGCGCGGTCAGCCACAGTGCGCGGTCCTGCTGTTCGAGGGGTATGAGACGGCCGTCCGCATCGGCGCGCGCGTCGCGGCGGGAATCGTGCAGAAGCATCAGGGCTAGTAGCCCCATCGTTTCCGGTTCGCTTGGGCGCAAATGCAGAAGCATGCGCGTCAACCGGATGGCCTCATCGCATAGACTGCGGCGAATCTGTGTGTCGCCGGACGTCGCCGCATAGCCCTCATTGAAGATGAGATAGAGAACGCCCAGCACCGACCCGAGCCGTTCGGGCCAGGCGTCGGTGTCCGGCACCACATAGGGAATCGCCGCCGTTTTTATCTTGTGTTTGGCGCGGACCAGCCGCTGCGCCATCGCCTCTTCGGTATCGAGGAATGCGCGGGCGATCTCGCCCGTCGTCAAGCCGCCGAGGGTACGGAGCGTTAAGGCAATGCGACTCTTCTCATCAAGTGCCGGGTGGCAGCACGTGAAGATCAACTGCAGGCGTTCGTCAGGAATGGCGCCGTTGTCTATCGCTTCCGCTGTGTCCTGCTCCACGTCGATGAGACGCGCGTATTCGGCGCTCTTTTTCTCGAAATTCCGATGGCGTCGGATTCGATCGATGGCCTTGCGACGCGCGGTTTGCAGCAGCCAAGCGGCCGGCGCACGGGGCGGGCCATTGCGCGACCAATGCGTGAGGGCCGACTCGAAGGCGTCTTGAAGGCTGTCCTCGGCGAGTTGGAAGTCGCCGAGGCTGCCGATCAGCGAGGATAAAAGTCGCCCCCACTGGTCACGGACGATTTTGTCGATCGCCTGCCCGGTTGTATCGGGGGGTGGCTCCATGGCCATCTCGTCCAGCGCGCGCTCTTCTTAGTAGTTCATGACGGGGCGGATCTCGACGCACCCGAATTTCGCCGACGGGATCATGGCGGCGTATTTGATCGCGGCGTCGAGGTTGTCACAATCGAGAAGATAGAAACCGCCAAGCTGCTCCTTGGATTCGGCGAAGGGGCCGTCAATCGTCTCGGTCTTGCCGTTGCGCACGCGCACGGTGGTCGACGTCGACGTCGGCTGCAAGCCCTCGCCGGCCAAAAAGACCTTTTCGGCCTTGTAGCGTTGGGTTGCCGTCAGGTAGCCCGCCATGAACTCCTTGAATTCCGGAGTTCCGTACTGAGGTTCCAAGTTCGGTGCCGAATAAATGAGTGCAAGGTATTTCATAGCTCTGCTCCAGTCTTTGGCCACACGGGCCGTTGCACCTGCGTTATCGTCAGGCTGCCGTAGAGACGAACGGGACTAGCCCCAATCGACACGCCACGGGCACCGTCATGATAATTGTGCGTCAGGTCACTGGACCCTCCATCCCCAATGCGTCAACGCGTACACGGGCGGGCGGTTGAAGCGGCTTGGCACCCATGGTATGCGGACCGCGGTTGGCAAGAGGGGGGTGCCATTCGGTCGCCCGCCCTCACTCTATTGCCGCCTTCCCTTGATCAGGGGTGGTCACGCGCCAGTTTTCGCTGGCGCTGCACACTCTTAGGACTTGGCCTCTCCAGGCTCGGGTCCGACGGCCGAGAGCATGCGACGTGGCAAACGACGATCCGATGATGGCGAGCGTGGCGGGGCGGTATGCTTCGGCGCTGTTTGACCTTGCCAAAGAGCAAGGCAAGATTTCCGCTATAGAACAAGAACTTGGGCAGATCCAGACGCTGATGGATCAGAGCCCTGACATGGTCCGCATGATTCGTTCGCCGGTGTTTTCGGCCGAGGATCAAAGCAAGGCGCTGACCGCCGTCATGGGTAAGGTCGGCATCGGCGGATTGACGGCCAATTTCTTCAAGTTGCTCGCGAAAAATCGTCGCCTCTTTGCGGCGGGCGACATGATCAAGAACTTCCGCACGCTGTCGGCGCGCGAACAAGGCCTCGTCGATGCCGAAGTGACGTCGGCGCATCCCTTGACGCCCGAGCAGACGACGCAGCTGTCCGACACGCTGAAAGCGACGGCCGGCAAAAACATCCGCATTCGCGCGAAGGTCGATCCCAGCATCCTGGGCGGGCTGATCGTCAAGATCGGCAGCCGCATGATCGAACTCTTCGCTCAGAACCAAACTCAACACGCTCAAGACGACGATGAAAGGTGCCACCTAATGGAAATCCGCGCCGCCGAGATCTCCTCGATCCTCCGAGATCAGATCAAAAATTTCGGCAAAGAGGCTGAAGTCACGGAAATCGGCCAGGTGCTGTCGGTCGGCGACGGCATCGCGCGCGTCTATGGACTGGATAAAGTGCAGGCCGGCGAAATGGTCGAATTCCCGGGCGGGATTCGCGGCATGGCGCTGAACCTCGAAGCCGACAACGTCGGCGTGGTGATCTTCGGCGACGACCGTTCGATCAAGGAAGGCGACACCGTCAAGCGCACCGGCGCGATCGTGGAAGTCCCCGTCGGCAAGGGCCTGCTCGGCCGCGTAGTCGATGGTCTTGGCAATCCGATCGACGGCAAGGGCCCGATCAAGGCCGACAAGCGCTCGCGCGTCGACGTCAAGGCGCCCGGCATCATTCCGCGCAAGTCGGTGCATGAGCCGATGGCGACGGGTCTCAAGGCCATCGACGCGCTGATCCCGATCGGCCGCGGCCAGCGCGAGTTGATCATCGGCGACCGCCAGACCGGCAAGACCGCCGTCGCGCTCGACACCATCCTCAATCAGAAATCATTGAACAAGGGCACGGACGAGAGCCAGAAGCTCTATTGCGTCTATGTCGCGGTCGGACAGAAGCGTTCGACGGTCGCGCAGTTCGTCAAGGCGCTGGAGGAAAACGGCGCGCTCGAGTATTCGATCGTCGTCGCCGCGACCGCGTCGGATCCGGCGCCGATGCAGTTCATCGCGCCGTTCACCGGTTGTGCGATGGGCGAATTCTTCCGCGACAACGGCATGCACGCCGTGATCATCTATGACGACTTGTCGAAGCAGGCGGTCGCCTATCGCCAGATGTCGCTGCTGCTGCGCCGTCCGCCAGGCCGCGAAGCCTATCCCGGCGACGTGTTCTATCTCCACTCGCGTTTGCTCGAGCGCGCCGCGAAGATGGGGGATGGCGCCGGCAAGGGCTCGCTGACGGCGCTGCCGGTCATCGAAACGCAAGGCAACGACGTGTCGGCGTTCATTCCAACAAACGTGATTTCGATCACCGACGGGCAGATCTTCCTTGAAACGGATCTGTTCTTCCAGGGTATCCGGCCAGCCGTGAACGTCGGCCTGTCGGTGTCGCGCGTCGGATCGTCGGCGCAGACGAAGGCGATGAAGAAGGTTGCCGGCAAGATCAAGGGCGAGCTCGCGCAGTACCGCGAAATGGCGGCATTCGCGCAGTTCGGCTCGGATCTCGATGCGGCGACGCAGCGCCTGTTGAATCGAGGTTCGCGCCTGACGGAACTCCTGAAGCAGGGGCAGTTCTCGCCGCTGAAGATGGAAGAGCAGGTCTGTGTGATCTATGCCGGCGTCAACGGCTATCTCGACCCGCTGCCGCTCGACAAGGTGAAACCGTTCGAAGAGGCGCTGCTCGCCAATCTGCGCGGCCAGAACGCGTCGATCCTGAATGACATCCGCGACACCAGGGATCTGTCCGACGCGACTGCCGCTAAATTGAAGGCGGTCGTTGAGACGGTGCAGAAGCAGGTGGCTTGAACGTAGGTTGGGTCAAGCGCAAGCGCGACCCAACATCCACGGCACGCTGGTACTTGTTGGGTCTTCGCTCCTCGACCCAACCTACACGCTAAGGTTCTTCGATGGCATCGCTCAAAGATATGCGGACGCGCATCGCCTCGGTGAAGGCGACGCGGAAAATTACCAAGGCCATGCAGATGGTCGCCGCCGCCAAGCTGCGCCGTGCACAGGAAGCAGCGACCGCCGCGCGGCCCTATGCCGTCCGCATGGACGGCGTGCTCGCCAATCTCGCCAAACGGGTGACGGACAAGGCCAGCGCCTCGCCGCTGCTGGTCGGCACTGGCAAAGATCAAGTGCATCTGATGGTCGTCATGACCGCGGAGCGCGGCCTTTGCGGCGGCTTCAACTCCAACATCGCCAAGCTCGCGCGCGCCGATGCGCAGCGCCTGACGCGCGAGGGCAAGACCGTCAAGATCCTTGCCGTCGGCAAAAAGGGCGCGGACAACCTGCGCCGCGACTTCGCCCGCCAGATCGTCGATCGTGTCGATCTGAAAGCGGTGAAGCAGCTCGGCTTCGTCAATGCCGAAGATATCGCGGGCCGCGTGTTTGCGATGTTCGACGCCCGCGAGTTCGATGTCGCGACGCTGTATTTCTCCGAGTTCAAATCGGTGATCGCACAGAAGCCGACGGCGCTGCAACTGATCCCGGCGAAGCTGCCGGAGAGCAAGGGCGAAGGCGGCGTCGCCAAGGCAGAAGCCTCCGTCGAGTACGAGCCGAGCGAGGAAGAAATCCTCGGCGATCTCTTGCGCCGCAATATCTCGACGCAGATTTTC
This sequence comes from uncultured Alphaproteobacteria bacterium, assembly GCA_963779515.1. Lineage (GTDB taxonomy): Bacteria > Pseudomonadota > Alphaproteobacteria > Rhizobiales > Hyphomicrobiaceae > CAVZYN01. The sequence continues at coordinate 723,689 of CAVZYN010000018.1, read as the reverse complement.
CGCGGCCTCCTGGAAAACAACGCGTCAGAGCAGGGCGCCCGCATGAGCGCCATGGACAACGCGACGCGGAACGCGGGCGACATGATCAACAAGCTGACCATCAAGTTCAACCGTCAGCGGCAAGCGAACATCACCAAGGAACTGATCGAAATCATCTCGGGCGCCGAGGCGCTTTGAGTTTGGACAATCGTTGGGCTCGCCCAACCGTCGGATAAGAACAAGGAACGAGACATGGCTACGAATAAAGTTGGGAAAATTCGCCAAGTGATGGGCGCCGTCGTCGACGTGCAGTTCGACGGGCATTTGCCTGCAATCTTGAACGCGCTCGAGACACGCAATCAGGGACAGCGGTTGGTGCTCGAAGTTGCGCAGCATCTCGGCGAGAATACGGTCCGCACGATCGCGATGGATAGCTCCGAAGGCCTGACCCGCGGACAGGACGTGTCGGACACCGGCCAGCCAATCTCGGTGCCGGTCGGCGACGAAACGCTCGGCCGCATCATGAACGTGATCGGCGAGCCGGTCGATGAAGCGGGGCCTGTGAAATCTGCGGCGATGCGCGCGATCCACCAGCCCGCGCCCGCCTTCTCCGAGCAATCGACGGAAGCTGAAGTGCTCGTCACCGGCATCAAGGTCGTCGATTTGCTCGCGCCGTACGCCAAAGGCGGCAAAATTGGTCTGTTCGGTGGCGCCGGCGTCGGCAAGACCGTGCTGATCATGGAACTCATCAACAACATCGCCAAGGTACACGGTGGCTACTCGGTGTTCGCCGGCGTCGGCGAGCGCACGCGCGAAGGCAATGACCTCTATCACGAAATGATCGAGTCTAAGGTGAACGTCGACCCCAAGAAGAACAACGGGTCGACCAAAGGTTCGAAGTGCGCGCTGGTCTATGGCCAGATGAACGAGCCGCCGGGCGCGCGCATGCGCGTTGCGTTGTCGGGCCTCACGATCGCTGAAGACTTCCGCGACAAGGGCCAGGACGTGCTGTTCTTCGTCGACAACATCTTCCGCTTCACGCAAGCAGGCGCGGAAGTGTCGGCGCTGCTCGGCCGTATTCCTTCGGCGGTCGGCTATCAGCCGACGCTCGCGACCGACATGGGCGCGATGCAAGAGCGCATCACGACAACGCAGAAGGGCTCGATTACCTCGGTGCAGGCGATCTACGTGCCGGCCGACGACTTGACCGACCCGGCGCCAGCCACCTCGTTCGCGCATTTGGACGCGACGACCGTGTTGTCGCGCTCGATCGCTGAAAAAGGCATCTATCCAGCGGTGGACCCGCTCGACTCGACCTCACGCATTCTCGATCCGCGCGTCGTCGGACAAGAGCATTACGACACCGCGCGCCGCGTGCAGTCGATCCTCCAGCGCTACAAGTCACTGCAGGACATCATCGCCATTCTCGGCATGGACGAGCTGTCGGAAGAGGATAAGACGACGGTTGCTCGCGCGCGCAAGATCGAGCGCTTCATGTCGCAACCGTTCTCGGTCGCCGAAGTATTCACCGGCTCGCCCGGCAAGCAGGTGCCAATCGCCGACACCATCAAGGGCTTCAAGGGCCTCTGCAATGGCGACTACGATCACCTGCCCGAGCAGGCGTTCTACATGGTCGGCACGATCGAAGAAGCAATGGCTAAGGCCGAGAAGCTCGCGGAAGCTGCATAACTAGACGGCGTCAGGTAGAGGGGGCCGTCATGGCCGACCACAAATTCGGGTCCTGTTGCTCGAGCCTCAAGGAGGCGATGAGCGACAGCGATTTCGAACCGTTGATCACAGTCGGCGACGACGGCGTTCTCTACATGTCGCTCGGCATGGCGGTCTATGACGACGATGAGCCGACGATGGTGGATCATCCGATGTTCTTCTGCCCATTCTGCGGCACGAAGCTGCAGACGCCGGAAGAGGTGGACGCGAAAGCTGGCAGCGGCGATGCGCCGACAAACTGATCAAGGGTTTACAGATGGCTGGGACGTTCAAATTCGAAGTGGTTTCGCCGGAGCGGGTGATGCTCGAGGTCGAGGCCGACGACGTGCAGATCCCCGGCATGGACGGCGATTTCACGGTGATGGCGGGCCATGCGCCGGTGATCTCGTCGTTGCGGCCGGGCGTTGTGACGGTGAAGGCCGGTGCCAGCAAGACGATGCGGCTCTACGTGCATGGCGGCTTCGTCGATGTCGGGCCCCAGCGCGTGACGCTGCTGGCCGAACGCGCGTTTGACGTGGACGCGGGCGGAAGCGCGCTTGCCGGTCAGCTCAAGGCGGCCGAAGCAGATCTCGCCAATGCCAAGACCGATGCGGCGCGGTTTGTCGCCGAACAGGCGGTTGCAAGCCTCAAGGCGCTTGGATAGGCCGCGCGATCGGCGGCTGATCGCGGCAATCACCGCCCGGTCGCATTCATCCCCTCGTCACTTTGGTAGACGCAGAATGGGCCCGCGAATCCGGCTTGTGCCAGCCTTGCTTTCCAGAACCCGGGATCACGCCTTTTTCAGCCGCACCACCACATCGATGTGGCTGATGCGCATGCCCTCGGGCGGGGCCGGCAGGCCGTTGACGCTGATGGCGTCGCTCGGAATGTCGAGCAGGCGGCCTTCGTCTTCCAAATAGAAGTGATTGTGGTTGGATGTGTTGGTGTCGAAGTAGGCGCGCTGGCCGTCGATGGCGAGTTCACGAAGCAACCCCGCGCGCTCGAATTGATGCAGCGTGTTGTAGACGGTGGCGAGCGACATGCGCTTGCCGGCTTGTACGGCCTCCGCATGCAGGACTTCCGCCGTCGCATGGCGGTCGCCATCCCCGAACAGCAAAACGCCGAGTGCCAGCCGCTGACGCGTTGGGCGCAGACCGGCCTCGCGCAAGAGCCGGGCAACATCCTTAGCGGTGCGTAGAGCGGGCGCGGCGGCGGTCGGTGGTTCGGTCGTCATGATCTCACAAAGGGCTCACACTGGGCGAACGCCGCCCAATAACACCAAGTTCTTGATGCTTATATGGCCGCGCTGCCCTGTTCGCAACGGGCGAGGATGGCGGTTCGAGCCCGGGACCTACGTCTTCAGCGCCGCGCGGACGGTCGTGCGGATCTGTTCCAAGGTAAACGGCTTCGCGATGACTGTCTTCAGCTCGGGCTTCAGATGCGCGGTACTGGGGATTTCACCGGCGAAGCCCGTCATGAGCAGGATCGCGATCCCAGGACGGGCGGCCTTGGCCTTGGCCGCGAGGCTGATCCCGTCGAGCACCGGCATCTGCACGTCCGATATCATCAGGTCGAACTGCTCGCTGCGGGCCTTGAGCTTGTCGAGCGCTGCGCCGCCATCCTCGGTGACGACGACGTCGTGGCCGTCACCGATAAGGGCGCGCTTCACGAGGTCGCGCGTTGTGGCGATCGTCATCGGCCAGAAGGATGCGGGCCATGATATACCCTTCCTCGATCGCAAGAGCCTCAGTGTTGCACGAGTTGGCCCACAAAGGGCAGCTCTCTGAAGCGGTGGCCAGCGTCCATTCCGTACCCGACCACGAACACGTTCGGGCAGTCGAACGCCTTGAAATCCGCGGGGACGTCGACGGCGCGGGGCACCGGCTTGTCGAGCAGAACGCAGGTGTGGACCGATTTGGCGTCCCGCGCGCTGAGCAGATCCCTGGCAAAGGCCAAGGTCCGCCCAGATTCGAGAATATCATCCACGATCAGAACGTTACGGCCGCGCACATCGGTTTCAACGTCGCGCAAAATCTGCACGCTTCCGGACGACGTCAGGCCCTTGCGGTAGCTCGAGAGGGTCAGAAAATCGACCTCAGGTGCAAGCCCCGCATGATGCAATGCCCGAATCAGATCGGCAGCGAACACAAAACTGCCCTTGAGCACCGCCACGACCAACAACTGGTCCAAGTTCGCTCTTGAGATTTCATCAGCAAGGGCGGAGACCCGATCAGCGATCTGTGCGGGTGTGAAAATAGTCTCGATATCCTGGTGCGGATGGATTTGCATTTGCATTCCAGTCAGTAGATTTCGCGGGTCGAACATCTTGATAGCAGGACCAATTCGGATTTGGCACGCCGGTTTTGAAGCAACCGGTCGAGCATGGCTTAAAAGCCCAGTTTTTTGGCCCCTGATCGACCCTTAGAGGCGCCACAATCCTATTCGATTGATCGGCCGCGTCGCTGCGCGCATAAATTGTGGCGTGGCGAATCATGCCGCTGACGTGAGGACCACGGAACCCCGTGATCAGGATGCAAAATCTAGGTCTGACGTACCAACGTGGCAGCGAGGTGCTGCACGACGTCAATGTGCATTTGCGTCCGGGATCGTTCCACTTTCTGACAGGACCCTCGGGGGCGGGCAAGACGTCGTTGCTCCGGCTACTGTTCATGTCGCTGCACCCCTCGCGGGGACAGATCCAGATGTTCGGCCAGGACGTGAGTCGCATTTCGCCAGCGCGGCGGGCGCAGCTGCGTCGCCGGATCGGCTTCGTGTTCCAGGAATTCCGTCTGCTCGATCATCTGACCACGTGGGAGAACGTGGCACTGCCGCTGCGCGTCGTCGGCAAGAAGGTCGAGGACTACAAGGAAGACGTGACCGACCTTCTGCAATGGGTGGGATTGGGCGATCGCATGCACGCCTTCCCGTCGGTATTGTCGGGTGGTGAGAAACAGCGCGCATCGATCGCACGCGCCGTGATCGGAAAACCCGAACTGCTGCTGGCGGACGAGCCGACGGGTAACGTCGACCCGCAGATGGCGCGACGCCTGCTGCGCCTTTTCATCGAACTCAATCGGCTAGGAACGTCGGTGGTGATCGCGACGCATGACCACCAACTGATGCGCCAATTCAAAGCGCCGCGGCTCGAGCTGGATGGCGGTCATGTCCGGCTCCTATGATCGCCCGCCAGGTTCGCGACCGCTGCCACCGCGGCGGCTGGCGCAGCGTCTCGACTGGGATCCCGTCGATGAGCGAACGCTGACGCCGCGCGATCCGCACACGGGACGCCCTCGGCCTGCCGACGATCCACGACCGTACATGCCGCAGCCGCAGCAAGACCCCTACGGCGAAGCCGATCCCTATGCCGTGCCGCAGACCTATGCGCCGGAACCCGCCGACGACTACGATCGCCCGCCGGTGACGTCGCCGATGCCGGCCTCGCGCAGAACCGAACTCGGCGAGGACCGCGCGTTGAGTGCACCGGCGCGATCCAAGCGTGGTGAAGCTGGCGGGCAGACGGTCCCCATCGTGCCGGCAGGATCGGTGACCGGACGCTCGCTGACGCTGGTGGTTTCGATCATGTGCTTTCTCGCCTCGCTGACGGCGGGTGCCGTCTACATGATGAACCAGTCGGCGTCGGCGTGGCTGCGCGATATCGCGAGCGAAGTCACCGTTCAGGTCGAGGCGCGCGACAAAGCTGAAACCGATCGGATGGTGGCGGAGATCGCGCAGTTCCTCGGCAAGCAGCAAGGTATCCAGTCGGTCCGTCCGCTTGCCATCGAGGACTCGGCGAAATTGCTGGAACCCTGGCTCGGGCAGGCGGACGTGTTGAAGAGCCTTCCCGTGCCGCGCCTGATCGCGCTCGAGGTCGATCGCAACAACCCGCCGAACCTGACGGCCTTGCGGGCGACGTTGAGCGGGCAGTTCAAGGGCGTTTCAATCGATGATCATCGGCAATGGCAACAGCAGATCCGGACCGTGACGCGGTCTTTCGCGCTCGGCGGCCTTGCGATATTGCTGCTGATGTGCGCGGCGACGACGGCCGTCATCATTTCAGCGACGCGGAGCGCGCTCGCCTCCAACCGCGACATTGTCGAGGTGTTGCACTTCGTGGGGGCGACCGACCGCTTCATCGCGCGTGAATTCGAGAAGCACTTCCTGCGGCTCGGCATCCGCGCCGGCATCGTCGGGGCGGGCGCAGCGATGCTGGTGTTCTTCGGGCTGCCAGCCATGATGGAATTGCTTGGTGGCGGCAGCGTGACCGCGGCGGAACTGAAACGCCTCGTCGGCACGGGCGCGCTCGATCTCCCGGGCTACGTGCTGCTCGGGATCGTGGTCGTCTTCATCGCCGCCCTGTGCATGCTGACGTCGCGCATCGGCGTCTATCGCATTCTCCATAGCCAGTCGTAGCGCGCATCAAGGGCGTGAGAGCACCGCGGTGGCCTCGATCTCGACCAGCGCCCGATCTTCGATGAGCCCGGCGACGACGACCATGGTCATGGCCGGGAAATGCCGCCCCATTACGCGACGATAGGCTTCGCCAACCTCGCGCTGGCGCGCGACATAGGCGGTTTTGTCGATCACGTACCAGGTCAGCCGCACGATGTTGCTCGCCTGACCGCCAGCCGCCTCGACGACTGCAACGATGTTGCGCAGCGCCTGCTCCATCTGGGCGATGAAGTCATCGGACTCGAACTGTTGGGCACTGTTCCATCCGATCTGGCCGCCGACGAAGAGATGCCCATCCGGGGTCACGAGGCCATTGGCGTAGCCTTTCGCCGGCGCCCAGCCGTCTGGTTTGATAATGGTATGCATCGCATGGCCTCGTCATGAGTTGTATCGCACCGCACGGTGCCAATCGGTTCAGATGTTCAGGCCGGGGCCGCGCGCAACTTGAACCGCTGCAGCTTGCCGGTCTGGGTCTTTGGCAGTGCCTCGTGAAACACGACGCGTCGCGGATACTTGTAGGGTGCAATGGCCGCCTTGACGTGATCCTGCAGGCGTTGTGCGACCTCGTCGCTTGCGACAATCCCCGGCATCAGCACGACGTGGGCCTCGACGATCTGCCCTCGATCCGCGTCTGGCGCCCCGACAACGGCGCATTCCGCGACATCGGCGTGGGCGAGCAGGGCTGCTTCGACCTCCGGCCCGGCGATGTTGTAGCCAGCTGAAATGATCATGTCGTCATTGCGGGCGGCAAAGTGGAAGTAACCCTGCGCGTCTTGCCAGAACGTGTCGCCGGTGATGTTCCAACCGGCTTGGACGTAGGCGCTCTGACGCGCGTCGGCGAGGTAGCGGCAGGCGGTCGGGCCACGCACAGCGAGACGCCCGGTCTCACCACGCGGCACTTCACGCATGGCGTCATCGACGACTTTCGCTTCATAGCCGGTCACCGGCTTGCCGGTGCAGGCGGCGCGTGAGTCGCCAAAGCGATTGGACATGAAGATGTGCAGCAGCTCGGTCGATCCGATCCCGTCCAGCATCGGTTTTCCGGTCTTCTCGATCCACGCCTGATAGACGGGCGCTGGCAGCGTTTCACCGGCCGACACCGCCGCGCGCAAGCTCGACAAATCGGCGCCGGCATCCATGGCGTTGAGCATCACGCGATAAGCGGTTGGCGCCGTGAAGCAGACGGTCGCGCGATAGGTTTGAATGAGCTCAATCAGATTGGGGGGAGAGGCATTCTCCAGCAGGGCCGCGGCGGCGCCGAAGCGCAGCGGAAAGATCGCGAGCCCGCCGAGCCCAAACGTGAAGGCGAGCGGCGGCGACCCGACGAACACATCGTCGGGCGTGACACCCAGAACTTCTTTTGCGTAGCCATCCGCGACGATCAAGAGATCGCGATGGAAATGCATGGTGGCCTTGGGTTCGCCTGTGGTGCCCGACGTGAAGCCCAAGAGCGCGACATCATCGCGGCCGGTCTTGATGGCCTCAAATCGCACCGGCTTGGTAAGTGCGATACGATCCAGCTCCGCGTCGTGGTTCGCGGTGCCATCGAAGCCGATAACTTTCTTCAGATGTAAGCTGTCCTTTGCGCATGCGACCAGCTCGTCCATCAGACGCGTGTCGCACAACGCCAAGCCGATCTCCGCCTTGTCGATGACCTTTGCCAGTTCGCCCGCACGCAGCATCGGCATCGTATTGACGACGACGGCGCCAGCCTTGGTCGCGGCGAGCCAACAGGCCACCAGCGCCGGGTTGTTGGCGGCGCGGATCAGCACCCGATTGCCGGGCTGCACGCCATAGTCTTCGACCAGCGCCCGCGCGATCCGGTTGGTCCAATCCGACAGTTCCTTGTAGGTGCGCCGCCGGCCATTGCCGATCAGTGCCATGTGATCGCCAAACCCTTTCTCGACCATGCGGTCGGTGAGTTCGACAGCGACGTTCAGGATTTCGGGGTATTGGAACTCCGGCCGGTCGAGCAGAACGTCCGGCCACTGGTCTGGCGGCGGGAGATTGTCGCGCGCAAAAGTATCGACGTGGCCCGTTGGCCCGAGTTGGGGCACGCGCCTTGCCGTCCCGTCAGCCCCTTTCTCGTCAGTCTGGGGGCTGGCGCTCGGCAAGGACGTGCCGTGCGATAACCACTTTTTGAACATCGCTGGCTCCTTCGTAGATCCTGAGTGCCCTGATCTCACGGTAGAGACGTTCGACCACGCCGCCCCGGCGGACGCCGTCGCCGCCATGGAGTTGAACGGCGGTATCGATCACTTTCTGCGCCTGCTCGGTCGCAAAGAGTTTGGCCATCGCAGCTTCGCGGCTGACGCGCGCGGCGCCCTGGTCCTTGGTCCAGGCCGCGCGATAGACGAGAAGTGCTGCGGCATCGACATCGAGCGCCATCTCGGCCAAGTGCCCTTGCACCATCTGCAGGTCCGAGAGCGGCGCGCCGAACACTTTTCGTTGACCGACCCGCACGATGCTCTCGTCGAGTGCACGCCGCGCGAAGCCGAGCGCCGCCGCGGCGACCGTCGCGCGAAAGACATCGAGCACGGACATGGCAATGCGGAACCCATCGCCGGGCGAACCAAGGCGTTGGCCGAGCGGCACGCGCACGGCGTTGAATCGCAACCGCGCCAACGGATGCGGCGCGACGGTCTCCAATCGCTCCGCGATCTCGAGGCCAGGCGAACCGGCATCAACGAGAAAGGCTGATAGGCCTTTGGCGCCTGGCGCCTCCCCCGTGCGCGCGAACACTGTATAGAGTCCCGCAATGCCGCCATTGGAGATCCAAGTCTTCTCGCCATCCAGGATGTAGTGGCCGCCCTCCAGGCGGGCGCTCATGGCAAGCTGCGCAACGTCGGAGCCCGATTGCGGCTCGGTGAGGGCGAATGCCGAGATTAGCTGCCCAGCGCGGGCCAGCGGCAACCATTGCCGGCGTTGCGCGTCAGTGCCGAACAGCGAAATGGCGCCGGTACCGAGGCCTTGCATGGCGAATGCGAAATCTGCCAACCCATCGTGACGCGCCAGCGTCTCGCGGATGATGCACAGCGCGCGAACGTCGAGGCGCCCCGACGGATCGGTGGGGTCGATCGCGGCATGCTTCAACCAACCGGCCTCGCCGAGCTGGCGCACGAGCGCGCGGCATGTGGCGTCGGTATCGGAATGATCGATACCGGCCAGCGCCGCCGCGGCCCACGCATCGAGTTCCGCCGCCAGGGTCTTGTGGCGCGGTTCGAAGAATGGCCAGTCGAGAAAGCTCTGGTCCGGCATCAGTTGCCCTCGAATACCGGTTTCTGTTTAGCAACGAAGGCATCGTAGGCGCGTTTGAAGTCCTCGGTCTGCATGCAGATCGCCTGGGCTTGCGCTTCGGCCTCGATGGCCTGCTCGAGGCCCATGTTCCATTCCTGATTGAGCATCGTCTTGGTCATCATGTGACCGAAGCCCGGGCCGGCGGCGATCCGCGTCGCCATCGTGATCGCCTCGGACTCGAGCGCCGCCGGCGTGACGATGCGGTTGAAGAAGCCCCACGCAAAGCCCTCCTCCGCCGTCATGACGCGGCCCGTGTACAGAAGATCGGCGGCCCGCCCCTGCCCGATGATCCTTGGCAGGATCGCGCATGCGCCCATGTCGCAGCCGGCAAGACCGACGCGCGTGAACAGGAACGCGGTTTTGGCTTCGGCCGTTGCGATGCGCAAATCGGAGGCCATCGCGCAAATGGCGCCAGCGCCGACACACACGCCATCGACGGCTGCGATGATCGGCTTGCCGCACCCGAGCATCGCCTTCACCAGATCACCCGTCATGCGCGTGAAGGCGAGCAGCCCCTTCATGTCACGATCGAGGAGCGGCCCGATGATGTCGTGCACATCACCGCCCGAACTGAAATTGCCGCCGTTGGAGGCGAACACCACCGCCTTGACGTCATCGGCGTAGTGCAGATCGCGAAACCAATCGCGCAACTCGGCATAACTCTCGAAGGTCAGCGGATTCTTGCGCTCCGGCCGGTCGAGCGAGATGATCGCGATTGCGTTTTCGACCCGCGCGCGAAAGTGCTTTGGCGCCTTCGTGCTCATCATCATGGTTTGTCCTCTGGCTGATCGAGGGAGCGGGCCAGCGCGTCGAGAAGATTGGTCGCTTGTGCTGTCTCGACGGCGTCAAGGCTCGAGAGCAGTTCGTTGACCCAGCGCTCGTGACGTTCCGCAAGATCGGCAAAGTGCTCGCGACCCTTCTGGGTCAACCGTACTATGGTCGCGCGCCGATCGCCTTCCACCGGCATACGCACCAACCGGCCTTCCTCGGCCAGCCGATCAACGATGCCGGTGACGTTGCCATTGGAGACCATGAGCACGCTCGAAAGTTCGCTCATCTTCAGGCCTTTGTCGGCCCGATACAGAGCGGCCATCACATCGAAACGCGGCAACGTGGTCTCGTGATCGTCGCGCAGCTTGTCCCGCAGTTCGCCTGCCACCAAGCGCGAGACCTTCAGAATGCGCAGCCACAGCCGCAACCGCTGCTTCGAGAGTTTTTCGGCGGCGACCGCGCGTGACGTTGTGCGTGTCATGCCTCGCCTCCGGAGATCGCGATGGCTTGGCCATTCACTGAGGCTGATGCATCGGAACAGAGCCAAACGACCGTGGCGGCGATCTCCGCGGGTTGTATCAAACGCGCTTGTGGGTTGTCCGAGGTGAGGGCTGCAAGGGCTGCTTCTCGCGTGCGGCCAGTCTTCGTCATGATCGTCGACAGGGTGCGTTCGAGCATCGGCGTTTCGGTGAAGCCCGGGCAGACGGCGTTGACCGTGATGCCGGTGCGCGCAAGTTCAAGGGCCAAGGCCCGTGTCAAACCCACAACGGCATGCTTGGCCGCAACGTAGCCCGCGACATAGGGGTAACCCTTGAGGCTGGCCATAGAGGCGACCGCGATCATGCGCCCCCATCCGCTTTTCTCGATCGCCGGCAGGCCTGCGCGCCAGAGATTGAATGTTGGATCGAGATTGGCGCCGATCATGGCGTTGAATGCGGCCGCCGACGTCTTGGCGAACGGCTGGCTTTCGGCCGAGCCTGCATTCGCTACGAGGATCTCAGCCACGCCGCGCCGCGCCGTCGCGTCGTCGATCATGCGTTGCATGGCCACGAAATCGGCGGCATCACACACCGCTGTATCGATCCGCGCGGATGTTGCCGCGACCGTCGCCAGCGGTTCTGGACGGCGGCCGGTGATGGTTACGAGTGCCCCTGCCGCGGCAAGCGCGCGGGCGATCTCGGCGCCAACACCCGTGCCGCCGCCAGTGACGATCGCGTGTTTACCCTCGAGCGGCATCATGGCTTGCCCCCGCCTTTGTCCGCCGTGTCCGTCAGGCGCCACAACTGATCGCGGCCGGCGAGGTAGGGCTCGGGCCATGCCTCGGCGCGATCGCCGAGTGCGGCGGCCGCGCGCAGCGTCCAATACGGATCGGCGAGATGCGGGCGCGCAAGGCAAACGAGATCGGCGCGACCGGCCATGAGGATGGAGTTGACGTGGTCGGCCTCGTAGATGTTGCCAACCGCCATGGTGGCGATGCCTGCTTCATTGCGGATGCGATCCGAGAATGGCGTCTGAAACATGCGGCCGTAAACGGGGCGTGCCGCAATCGACGTTTGCCCGGCGGATACGTCGATGACGTCGGCGCCAGCGTCCGCGAACATCCGCGCTATATCGACGGCGTCCTCCGGTGTGACGCCGTCCGTGCCAACCCAGTCATTAGCTGAGATGCGGACGGACATCGGTTTTGATGCGGGCCAGACCGCGCGCATGGCACGGAAGACTTCGAGCGGAAATCGCATCCGGTTGGCGAGCGCGCCGCCGTATTCATCGGACCGGATGTTGGATATCGGCGATATGAACGACGAAATCAGATATCCATGCGCCGCATGCAGCTCCGCCATATCGAAGCCGGCGCGGTCGGCCATTCGGGTTGCAGCGACGAACTGCTCGCGCACCACGTCCATATCCGCCCGGTCCATCGCTTTTGGCGTGGCATTGCGCGGTGACCAGGCGATCGCCGACGCCGAGATTATAGGCCAATTGCCCGTGGCAAGCGGCGCGTCCATCTCCTCCCAGCCGAGCTGGGTCGACCCCTTGCGGCCGGAATGACCGATCTGGCAGCAGATCTTCGCTTCGGTCTCGGCATGCACGAAATCGACGATGCGGCGCCAGCCAGATTCATGTTCCGGCGCATAGAGGCCGGGGCAGCCCGGCGTGATGCGGCCCTCGGCGGACACACACGTCATTTCCGTGAAGACGAGGCCTGCGCCACCCTTGGCGCGCTCGGCGTAGTGCACGAGATGCCAATCCGTTGGCGCCCCATCGCGGGCCTTGTACTGCGCCATGGGGGAGACAACGATACGGTTCTTCAAGCTCATGTCGCGCAACCGGAACGGCGCGAACATCGGCGCACGTGGGGCGGCAGCGCTGCTTGGAACGCCTGCGCATTCCTGAAACCAGGTCTCGGCACCAGCAAGCCACTTCGGGTCGCGCAGGCGCAGATTTTCGTGGCTGATGCGTTGCGAGCGCGTGAGGAGGGAATAGTTGAATTGGACCAGATCGAGCGGAAGATAGCGCTCGGCATCCTCGAACCAATCGAGGGAGTTCCGGGCGGCCGACTGCAGACGCAGCACTTCGACGCGCCGCTCCGCCTCGTACTTGGCAAGCGCGTTTGCCTTGTCCGGCTCGGCGTGCAGGTAGTTCGCGAGCGCGATAGCGCTTTCCATCGCCAGCCGCGTCCCCGATCCGATCGAGAAATGCGCGGTCGCCGCGGCATCGCCGATCAGTACAATGTTCTCGTGATACCAGCGTTCGCAGAGGACACGCGGGAAGTTGAGCCAGGCCGAGCCGCGCAGATGGCGGGCGTTCGACATCAATCGATGACCACCAAGGTGCTTTTGGAAAATCGCTTCGCAGGCCGCGATCGACTCGTCCTGTGTCATGGTATCGAAGCCGTGCGCACGCCAAGTTGCTTCGGAACATTCAACGATGAACGTCGCTGTATCTTGGTCGAACTGGTAGGCGTGCGCCCAAACCCAGCCTTTGGGCGATTTCTCGAAGATGAATGTAAAGGCGTCGTCGAATTTTTGTTTGGTTCCGAGCCAGACGAACTTGCATTTGCGGGCGTCGATGTCCGGCTTGAAGACGGACGCGAATTCGCTTCTTGTCTTCGAGTTCAATCCATCAGACGCGACGACGAAATCGTAGCGCTTGGCGTAGTCCGATGCGCGCTCCACCTCGGTTTCGAATCGTATATCGACGCCAAGCTCGCGCGCACGCTGCTGCAGCAGCACAAGCAGCTGGCGGCGGCCGATGCCGCAGAAGCCATGCCCGCTGGAGACGACGCGCTGCCCATCTTTCACAACGGCGATGTCGTCCCAGTAGGCAAAGTGCGATCTGATCGTCGCTGCGCTGTTGGCATCGTTGGCCGCCAGGTTGGTCAAGGCCTCATCGGAGAGAACGACGCCCCAACCGAACGTATCGTCGGGTTTGTTGCGCTCGAACACTGTGATCTCGTGCGCGGCGTCGCGCAGCTTCATCGAAATGGCGAAGTAGAGACCCGCCGGGCCGCCGCCAAGGCATGCGATCTTCATGCTGGCACTCCTCGCGCCGCCGATCTGGAACGGCCGACACCATCGAAGCGTAGCACGACATCGATTTCATTCAAGCTTAAACTTTCATGCCTCAACGTTTTTGACGCACGGTTGCGATCCGGCTAGGCGCGCCGGCACGCAGCAGCATTCAGCCTGGCTGTCCAATTAGTTCGAGGACCTGCGCAAAGCGGGGATTGGCGCGAATTGGATCGAGATCGGAGTTGTGCCGTACCCATTCCTTGGTCTGGCGGCCGGCGCGCGGCAATACGGCAAGAAGCAGATCAATGGCGCGCTCGTGGTCGCCGACAATCGAATAGAAGCAGGCACCATTGTATTGCGTCAGCACATCGTCCGGGTCGATGATCAGCGCGCGCGCCGCCCATTCCTTGGCTCGATCCAGCTCACCGAGGATTGCAAGTCCGCCAGCACCAAGGTAGGCGGGCCGTGGATTTTCGGGGTGCAACGCCAGTTCCCGCTCGGCGCGGGAGACGCCTTCGCGAGCGGCTGCCTTCATGTCTTCGGGCCGTCCCAGCGCGCGCAAGACGCCCGTCAAAACGAGCAAGGTCTGGCAATCATCGGTGTTGATCTCGGAGGCGCGCTGGAAATGCCTGGCGGCATCCTCGAGTTTGCCCTGACTGAAGCAGGCGCGTGCACAGAAATAATGAGCTTCAAACTGATTGGGATCGAGGCTGATCGCCTGATCGAATTCCGCCATCGCTTCGGGATAACGCCCGAGCAACGACAGAGAAAGGCCGCGCGAGGCGTGCGCTTCGGCAAGGCCGGCATCGAGCTCCAGCGCCTTCGCGGTGGTCGCGAGAATGCCTTCGATCGAAACGTCGGCGCCGTAGTGCAGGCGCAGAAAGGACTCACAGTCCGCGATGCCGGCGTAGGCGCGCGCATAGAGCGGGTCGAGCTCGACGGCCTTGGCAAACATGCGGCGCGCGAGCTGCAGGTAGGTTTTCGAGCGCCTGTGCAGGAACTGCCGGCCCCTCAGGTAGTATGCGTAGGCCTCGACATTCTCAGTCGGCGCGTGGCCGGCGGCCTTCTTTTCGCCGGGCAGAAGCTTGACCTTCAATTGGGTGACAATCGCATTGGTGATTTCGTCCTGGATCGCAAATATGTCGGTCAAATCCCGATCGTAGCGGTCGGCCCACACGTGGGCGCCTGTGTCGCTGTCAATCAGCTGGCCGGTGACGCGCACACGCGATCCTGCCTTGCGCACGCTGCCTTCCAGAACGAACCTGACGCCCAGCTCGTGCGCGACGTGCTGCACCTTCACGGGGCGGCCCTTGTACGTAAACGCCGTGTTGCGTGCGATGACATGCAGACCGGAGATCTTTGACAGATCGGTAATGACGTCCTCGGTGATGCCATCAGAGAAATACTCCTGCTCCGGGTCATTGCTCATGTTGAGGAACGGCAGGACGGCGATCGACGGTTTGCCCTGGGGTGGCCGCGGCTTGATGCGCACCACCTGCGTGCTCGATCCTTGATCGATCATCACCCGGAACACGGCGACTGGCTCGGAAATGTTCTTGATGCGCTGGTCGCCGAGTGCCTCGAAACCAAAGGCGAGTTTCTTTTCGACCTCTCGCGAGACCTTGGACGAGACGTATATGCCGCCTGGCTCAGCCAATGATTGCAGCGCTGCGGCGAGATTGACACCCTCACCGAACCGATCGTCGCCCTCGACAATCACCTCGCCGATGTTGATGCCGATCCGGACCTCGAGTTTCTGCTCATCGGGAAAACTGCTGTTGCGATCCGCCATGCCGCGCTGCAGCGACACCGCGCATTCGACGGCTTCGACGACACTGGCGAATTCGGCGAGCAGGCCGTCGCCCATCAGCTTGAAGATCCGCCCATGGTGCCGTTCAATTTCGGGCACGAAGAGTTCGCGCCGCCGCGCCCGGAGGCGGTCAAATGTTCCAGCCTCATCCTGCTCCATCAACGCGGAGTAGCCGACGACATCGGCGGCAAGAATTGCGGAGAGCCGTCTTTCCATCGTTTAGCGCCAATATCAGTCAATGACGAGAATATCGTTTTTCAATATAGGCCTAGAACACTACATCATACTGGTCGCAACAACAACAAATGGAACAGCCACAGAGTGCTGCGATCCTTTTGGCGCGCGCATCCAGCGGACTGATGACCTCAGCACGTGCCCGCCATTGCGCCGCCTCAAGCCCTAAATTGCGTCCCACCTGGTCAACATAAGGCGCTCCCCCTTGAGCTCTTTGAAGGTGGTTTCGCGGCACGTGAGTACAATGACCTGATGATGCGCACTCGCCGCTTCGAGGGCACGGAACATCGCGGCGATGCGCCGATCATCGGCATAGACGAGTGCATCGTCGAGGATCAGCGGCACGGCGGAGCCACGGTCCGCAAACAGGCGCGCAAGGCCGAGCCGCAGGAGCACCGCGATTTGCTCCTGCGTACCGCCGCTCAGAGTTTTGGCCGCTTCACTTGCACCGCTCCGGCTGAGGCCGGCCGGCTGCAATCCGTCGTCGAGATCGAGTTCGGCGCCGGGAAACACAAGATCCGCGTAGGGTCTGAGCCGCGCGAGGACCGGGCCCGACAGGCGGTCACGCGTACTGGATTCGGCAGCGGTCAATTCGCTGTCCAAAAGCTTCAATGCGGCGACATCACGCTCCATCCGGTGCCGATCGGCCGCGGCTATCGCCAGCTGCTCTGCCATTTCCGCAGCGTGCGCTACCACATCGTCGTTCCGATCGGCGGTCAAGGCACCCTCAATGCGCGCAGCTTCTTGCTTCAAGTGCGCAAGGCGTTGATTTGAGGCGGCGACCGCCGTTTTGGCCGCAAGAACGTTCCGCTGAAGGGTGACGCGCCTCGTCGCGTCGACGGTGGCCGCCATCCAAGCGGATACTTCGCGCACGGCTGCAGCGTGGCGGGCTTCCGCATCCGCGCGTTGTCCGGCGAACGCTTGCTGCCGCACTGATCGGGTTTCAGCATCTGCCAGTTCGGCATTCAGTGTGGCCATGCGCGTCGCGCGCTGCATGATGCGCGCCGTGATACCGGCGATTTCTTGATCGTGGCGGGCAAGCGTTTGCTGCGCCTTTTCGTGGGCTGCATCACAGGCGGCGAGCGCATCGGCGCGTTCATCGAGTAATGCGTCAATTTCACCCGGCGTGCGCAACGGCACGGGCATCCCCTCGGCGCCGGCCGACAGCTGAGCGTGTTGCGCGGCGAGCTGCTCGATGCCGTCCGGGGCCAGTACGGCGAGGCGCGCGCTAGCCTCGGCCATTGCACGCTCGCATTGCTGGCGCTGTTCGCCCAGCGTCTCCGCGGCCGCCAGCGTCTTGGCGCCAATCTTTTTCAGTGCCGCGGCGGCTGCGTAGCGGGCCATCGTCAACTCGGCGGCGAGTTTTTCATGGTCGCCGCTACTGCCGGGCGTGATCGTGACACTGCCGACACCCTCGATCTCGATCTCGACCGGTTCGGTTGCGGAGATGCGTTCGCCATCGGCCAGCTTCCGGCCGCGAAGCGTCAAGGCAGAACTGGGCTTTGCGTCGTAAGCAATGGAGATCGTTGGCGCCGCTGCTGCCATGCGATCACCCAAGGCGCGGGCGCGTGCCGCGGTGTCGCGGGCCGTTTTCACGAGATCCGGCGTGGCGGTGTTAAACACCAACTCGCGTGCGGCGGCATCGCGGGCCGCGACCTCGGATTGGGCACGGCGCACTTGATCCGCGAGGCGGGCGGCGCGCGCGGCTTTGGCGTCGCGCTGGAGGTCCGCTGCTGCTTTGTGCAGGTCATCGCGCGTGCGCTGCAGGCGCATCAATTCCGCCGCGGCCACTTCGCGCGCCTTTTCGGTCTCGGTCCGCTGTGCGTCGTCCGCACTCGTCTCGCGGGTCAGCGTCGCGTGCTCGGACATGCGCTGGCCAAAGGCCGCCGCCTCCTGGGTTGCGAGCTTAAGGGCTGAGAGTTCGGCGGCAACGCGCTGTTCGGCGGCGCGGCGCTGCTGTTCAGCGGCTTCGGCCTTGGTCCATTCGGCCTCCGCCTGCTCGACAGCGGTTTCGCGGGCGGCGGCGGCACTGGGATTGGTGATCGCGCCGATCTCGGCGCCGAGCACCGCCAACTGATCGAGGCGCGATTCGGCTGCTTGCCGCCGCAGAAGCGCCGCGTCACCGTCCCGCTGCAACGACTCATGCGCCTTGATGGCCTGCATGTAGCGGCCAGTTGGCTGGCCACGGCCGGGTGTCACGAGTTCGCCAAGCGCGGATCGCACTTGCTCGCGGACACGGCGAAGCCTGCTGCCGTCCGCGGCCGTCGCCACATCGGCTTCAACAGCGCGCGCCAGCGTCTCGCTGAGGGTCTTTGCGGGTGTCAGCGGCGCCAGAGGCGTGCCTTGATCGACCCAGAGCAAACCAAGCCAGCCGTCGTCCCCTGCCCGCAAAAGCTGCTCGACCCGGTGATCGGCATCCGCGCCTTTCAAGGTCCGGCCATTGCCGCGATCCTCGAGTTCGACGCCGGGCCGCGCCAGGAACTGCTTGCGCAACCGCCACAGCGTCCCTTCGGCCTCGAACTCCAGCTCGATGAGCGGCGTGCCACCGGTGTAAGGCTTCAGGGCTTGCACGGCGCCGGACTTGGCGGTGGCCTTCTCGGTCAGAACCATGCGCATGGCGCGCAACAGAGTCGATTTGCCGAGTTCATTGGGTCCGGCCAGCACGTCGAGCCGGCCCGAGAGCCCCTCGAGCGCCACGGGGCGCGAGAAAAGACCAACTTCCTTCAGCCGGATGGCGCGAATCTTCACGCACGATTCTCCGCATCATCAGCGAACATGGCCAACAGCGACAGCGCGCGCGACGCCGTCTGCTGCGCGGCGCCATCCAATGATGCCTGCAGACTGAGCTTGTCAGCCACGGCGCGCAGCGGGCCGTCAAATCGCTCGAGATCGGCGGCGGTGCTGGCAACGGCTAGGCGCGCGTCGGCAACCGAGAGATCGAACAACGTGTCCTTGAGTGTCGCGAGCCGCCGGTCGAGCGTGGTGCGATCGGCGATCGAGATCCGGCCCGTGAGTTCCAGCGACACGAGCGTGCGCGAGGCCGCAGCGCCAAGGCGCTTGATGTCCATCTCGAATGGGGCCAAGTCATCAGGAGTGTCGATTGCCAGCGCGCGCGGCCGCCAATCGAATTCGGCGGTTTTTATGGGCGTGACAACCGGCACTGCGCGGTTGTTTTCGCATTCGATCAACAGCGCGTGGCCAGGCTGATTGTCCTTGAAACGATCCGGCTCTGGCGTTCCGGAGTACCAGGTTCGCTCACCAATGCGCGTCATGCCGTGCCAATCGCCGAGTGCCAGGTAGGCCAGATTTGCGAGGCGTGCGCGTCGCGGGTCGATCGGCACCTGCGCCTCGCCGCCGTCGCCGCCGAAGTCGCCGACGGCGGATCCATGGGCCATGCCGATGCGGATCGTGCCGTCAGGCGTTGCCGCCGTGTCCATCCAGGCCGTCGGGTCGGCTGCCGCAGATTTCTGCGCCAGTGGTGCCGGCAACAGCCACACGCCGGTGGTGATCTCCGCAGGCGCTGGCGTCAGATGAAGCCTGATGTTGGCCGCGCACTCAGCGCGACGCACGCTGTCCCAGACGCTGCCCGTACGCGCCGGATCGTGGTTCCCGGAGATCAAATGCCACGTGACGGCTGCGTGGGCGGCAAGGCGCGACAGCAGCTGGGTGACCACCGCCGGAGATGCCGTTTCGCTGTCGAAGACATCGCCGGCCACCAGGGCGTGCACGATACCGTGGTCGCGCGCGTGCTGCGCCATCCGATCAATGACGTCCAGTCGTGCCCGGCGCAGCACGGCTGCTTTCTCTGGGCCCAGACTGGTGAACGGCTTGCCAATCTGCCAGTCGGCCGTATGGAGGAACTTGAAGGTCATGCGCCTTCTTGTTCTGATAACGTTCCGCATGCAAGCGGCGGAGCAGATTTCCACAGCCCGTCTCTCTCTCGAGATGCTGGAATGCCTCGAAAAATCGTGCGATCAGGCACGCTTGGGCGAGGGAGACGTCGTTTGGCAGCTGATATCGAATCGATTGTGGTGGGCGCTGGCGTCGTGGGGCTTGCGATCGGACGAGCGCTTGCGGCCAAGGGGCAGGAGGTCATGGTGCTCGAGCAGCATGATCTCATCGGCTCGGAAACGTCGTCGCGCAACAGCGAGGTGATCCACGCCGGCATCTATTATCCGCCCGGCTCGTTGCGGGCGACACTTTGCGTGCGCGGCAAGGCGATGCTGTACGCGTTCTGCCGTGAGAACGGAGTCGATCATCAGCCGATCACCAAGCTTCTGGTCGCGACCCACGAAAGCCAGCTGAAGAAGCTGAAATCGATCCACGAAACCGCCATCAAGAACGGTGTCACAGATCTCGAGCCCTTGACGCGGGATCAGGCGCGCGGACTTGAGCCGGAGCTAGAATGTGCGGCGGCAATGCTGTCGCCATCAACAGGCATTGTCGACAGCCACGGCCTCATGACTGCGCTCGAAGGGCACATCACAACGTCGGGCGGGCAAGTGATTCTGCAGTCCAAGGTCGACCAGATTGCGCGCGGCGGCAACGGGCCGTTTACGCTGACGCTCGCGGATGGGACGGCCGTTACCTGCAACCGGTTGGTTCTCTCAGCCGGTCTGCACGTTACGAAACTGGCCCGGACGCTCGCCTATGGCGACACCTACACAGTGCCCGAAACGTACTATGCCGTCGGCCAATACTACGCGCTCTCCGGCACGTCGCCATTTGGACGGCATATTTATCCGATGCCTGATGGGGCTTGGCTTGGATTGCATGCAACCGTCGATCTCGGCGGACGCTGCAAGTTTGGTCCCGATATCGCGTGGATCCCCGAGATCGACTATTCGTTCAAGCCCGAGAAACTCGCGAAATTTCTCGATTTCATTCGTAGCTACTATCCGGGGCTCGACGCCGCACGATTACATCCAGATTACACGGGGATCCGGCCCAAGCTCTATCGCGAAGGAGAGCCGGTGCCTGACTTCCGGATCGATGGCCCCGCCGTCCACGGCCACGATGGTCTGGTTGTTCTCAGCGGCATCGAGAGCCCTGGGCTGACATCGGCGCTGGCGATCGGAGAGTTGGTCGCAGACATGGTCTAATGCCGTCCGGCCGAAGTTCCGGCTCAGCGTCGTTTTGCCGGCCGAACGGTATTGTCTTTTGTTTGCGCGCGGCCGCCCCACCAACCCGCGCGCACTTGCGACACCGATTTATTTGTATTCGAAGACCTGGATGATGGCCGGGCCAAGAATGACCACGAACAGAACCGGAAGGAAGAAGATGATCATCGGAACGGTCAGCTTCGGCGGCAGCGCGGCGGCTTTTTTCTCGGCTTCGGCCATACGCGTGTCGCGATTTTCCTTGGCCATCACGCGCAGCGCTTGACCAACGGGCGTACCGTAGCGCTCGGCCTGGATCAGTGCGGTACAGACGGCCTTGATGCCGGCGATGCCCGTGCGCTTGCCTAGATTATCGAAGGCTTGGCGGCGCTCTTGCAAGTAGGACAGTTCAGCCGTGGTGAGAGACAGTTCCTCGGCGAGCTCGATCGACGTGTTGCCGACTTCGTTCGCGACCTTGCCGAATGATGCTTCGATCGACATGCCCGACTGCACGCAAATCAGCAGCATATCGAGCGAGTCTGGAAACGCGTTCTTGATCGACGTCTGACGGCGCTGAACCTGGTTCTCGATGAACATGTTGGGCAGGTAGAAGCCAACATAACCCGCGCCTATGGACACGGCGATCTTGATGAGCGGCGGATAGTCGTACTCGGCAAAAAGGAACAGATAGATCAACGATCCGATCGCCACGAGGACCGGCATCGCCAGCCGGAAGAACATATACGTGATAAGCGGCGCTTGCCCGCGGAGGCCCGCCATCTTCAGCTTGTCGCGGACTTCCTCGGTATCGAACTGCTCGCGAATGCCGAACTTTTCGACAATCTCGAGCATGAACGCCTTCGGCGTCGCCCGCAGCTTCGTCCCGTCCTTCTTGCCGAGCTCGGCGACGCGCGCGGCGCGCATTTGCTCGCGTTCGACAGCCATGACCTGCATGCGCGCTGTCAGACGATCGCGCGACAGCACTGGCAACAAGATGGTCAAAGCCGTTGCGAACACCGCACCTGCCGCGAGGAGCGTGATCAACACCTCCGGCTTCATCAGCGCCGTGACAAAATCAACCATAAACCTGCTCCCGTTCCTTAGCCTGACCCAGCGCTGACGTCAGTATTTGAAGTTGATCATTTTTCTCATGACGAGCACGCCGATGGTCATCCAGAATGCCGAAGCCAGCAGCAAAAACTGGCCCATCTTGGTCGTCCAGAGGATCGAAATGTATGTCGGGGACGAAATGTAGGTCAGGACCATCACGATAAACGGCAAGCTCGCCAACACGCCCGCGGAGGCCTTTGCTTCGGCCGAAAGCGCTTGCACTTTCGCCGACAGCCGCTTGCGGTCGCGGAGAACGCCGGACAGGTTGCCCAGGGCTTCGGACAGGTTGCCACCTGCTTGCTGCTGAATGGCGATGACGATGGCGAAAAAGCGAACCTCGGGCATCGGCAAACGTACCATCATGCGCTCGAATGCATCGGCGAGCGGGATACCAACGCGCTGCTGCTCGACCAATTCGCGAAACTCGCCATTGATCGGATCTGGGCTTTCGCGCGCGATGATACCCAAGCACTCGTTGAGTGGAAGGCCAGACTTCACGCCACGTACGATCACGTCAATCGCGTTGGCGAATTCGCCTGTGAACTTGCTCTGACGGCGCTTGGTCATCCGCGCCACGATCCAGCGCGGGATGCCGAGCGTTCCGACAATCAAGGCCGCAATCGGGACCAAAATAGTGACTTCCGGGCTAAATCCCGAGGGGCCGGTGATAAATGCCAGAACGGCGGATACCAGACCGCAGGCGACGCTGCCCAGCCAGAACGCTTGCGGGCTGACGTCGAGCCCCGCCCGCAGCAACTTGATGCGGAGGCTGACCTTCTCCCGGGCCTTCTTCCGGTCGTCCAAGCTTTTCAACGTATCGGCAACTTGGCGCTTTCTATTATTGGTCGTCGCAGATTCAGCGGTGCTCTTGGCCGAGGATGAGCGCCGCTTGGCTTCCGAGATGTCCTGCACCCGCTGGTCGGCCCGCTTCTGGCCGGACAAGTAGGGCATCATGATCAGATACAGCACCGCGGCGATGGCGATGGCGATCACCATAACCAAGCCATAGATGGCAAGATCGTCGCCGAAAAAATCACTAGCCATTCGTTTCACCCAGAACTTTGCCGTTACGGTCCACGATTTCCGCGCTGGCGAGCGCATCGGCGAGGCGAGCGGTCTCGTTGTAGTACTCGGCGCGCTCCCAGAAGCGCGGACGCGCGATGCCGGTCGAGCGATGCCGGCCCGTCAACTTGCCGTTCGCGTCTTCGCCGGTGATTTCGTAGACGATGATGTTTTGCAGTGTCACGACGTCGCCTTCCATGCCCACCACTTCCGTAATGTGCGTGATTTTGCGCGAACCGTCGCGAAGGCGTGAGGCCTGCACGATGACGTCGATGGAGCCAGTGATCATTTCTCGAATGGTCTTGGATGGCAGCGAGTAACCACCCATCATGATCATGGATTCGAGACGGCTGATGGCTTCGCGCGGGCTGTTGGAGTGGAGCGTGCCCATCGAACCATCGTGGCCGGTGTTCATCGCCTGCAGCAGATCGAAGGCTTCGGGTCCGCGGACTTCGCCGACGATGATGCGTTCAGGACGCATACGCAGGCAGTTCTTGACGAGATCACGCATGGTGATTTCGCCCTCGCCTTCAAGGTTCGGGGGCGTGTTTCGAGACGTACAACGTGTGGCTGTTGCAGCTGAAGTTCGGCCGAATCTTCGCAGGTGATGATTCGCTCATCATGATCCACGCAACCGGTGAGACAGTTCAGCAGGGTCGTTTTGCCCGAACCGGTACCGCCGGAGATGAGGATGTTGCAGCGAACGCGCCCGATGATTTCAAGGATGGTCTTGGCCGCCGGCGTAATCGAATTATATTTGACGAGGTTGTCGAGGCGGAGACGATCCTTCTTGAACTTACGAATGGTGAGCGCTGGACCATCGATCGCCAGCGGCGGTGCGATGACGTTCACACGTGAACCGTCGGGCAAGCGCGCGTCGCAGATCGGGCTCGATTCATCGACGCGACGGCCGACCTGGTTCACGATACGCTGGCAGATGTTCATCAACTGCGCATTGTCGGCAAACCTGACCGACGTCTTCTGGACCTTGCCGCCGACTTCGATAAACGTCGTGCTGGCGCCATTGACCATGATGTCGGCGATGTCGTCGCGCGCCAACAGCGGCTCGAGCGGTCCGTAACCAAGAACGTCGTTACAGATGTCTTCGAGGAGCTCTTCCTGCTCCGCGATCGACATGACCACGTTCTTGATCTGGATGATCTCGCTGACGATGTCGCGAATTTCTTCGCGCGCGGCAGCCGGCTCCAGTTTCGAGAGCTGGGTCAGATCGATGGTGTCGATGAGGGCGTTGAAGACCGTCGTCTTGACGTCGTAATACTCCTCGGAGTGACGCCGCTCGGGCTGCACCAATGGCTCAGCCCGCGGCGGTGGGGGGGCCGCCTGCGCCTGAGGCGTTGCCTTTGCGTCCGACTGCTTCACCGGAACGGAAGCAGTGTCTGTGGATGTAATGCGACGGGGAGCCGGTCCCTCGTTGCTGCGCCTGCCGAACATGAGATCTGATCCTTAGCGCTTGAGTTTAAATTTTTCGAGCAACGGAGCGAGCGGCGAAGTGGAGACCTTCTTTTCCACCTTCTGTTCTCTCCTATTCGAAAGGGTCAGCGCCATGTCGCGGAACTGGGGTGCGGCCTTCGCCTTCGCATTGAATTCTTCGATCATCAGGCCATTGTTCGATGCCTGACCAAATGTTTCACAATCGAACTCGATGACCTGCATCGGCTCGATACCGAGAGCCGCGGCGAAGTCCTTGATCGGGATCTCCGGACGCTTCGGTGTATTGGCCATGTTGATCACGAGGTGCGGCGGAGCATCGTTGGGGCGGCTCTGCTTGACGAGTTCGACGATGTTCTTCGCGTTCCGCAAATTGGCGAGATCAGGTGCAGCGGTGATCACGACCTGGTCGGCGCGGAGCAAGATGCGCTTTACCCAGGACGACCACGTGTGCGGCAAATCGACGGCGACGTACGGCACGTTCTGGCGCACGACATCGATGACGATGTCGCAAGCGTCGGCCGATATGTCATAGTCACGATCGAGAATGACGGGTGCTGCAAAGATCGACAAATGCTCGGAGCATTTGGTGAGCAAGCGATCCAACAGCACCTCGTCGAGGCGCTCGGGGCTCTGGAGTGCGTCGGCGATACCCTGAACAGGATCCTGGTTGAAGTCCAGGCCTGTGGTTCCGAATGCCAAGTCGAGATCGGCAACGACGACGTTGCTTTTCAGAAACTCAGACATGGACCAAGCAACGTTGTGGCAGATGCTGCTCGAACCAACGCCGCCCTTGGCGCCGATGAAAGCCAGAACATTGCCAACCGGATCGGTATCTGGATTGTTGTAGAGGTTCGACAGGCTTTCCATGAACTGGAGCGGCGCGAACGGCGCAATGATGTATTCGCTGACGCCGCGCTTAAGCAGCTCGCGATACAGCAGCACGTCGTTGAGCCGGCCGATGACGACGACTTTCGTGCCAGCATCGCAGCACTCGGCCAGCCGGTCGAGCTCACCCAACATCTGGGACCTGGCGAGAACAGACTCGATCACGATCAGGTTGGGGGTTGGCGCTTCCTGATAGTGAGCAACCGCTGCCGCGGCACCGCCCATGTGGATGCTGACGTGGGCTTTGGCCAAGCGGCGGTCACCCGCTGCTAGCTGCAGCACTTCAGCAGTCTTTGCGTCTTCGCAGAAGGCCTGGATCGAAATGCGCGGAATGGGCCGCGCCTTTTCGTGACCTACTTGCCGATCGTCGAAGTCCTCGTCGGGCATTGCAACAGCGTTTGACATGTCGGTGCTCTCAGCAGCAGATTTGGAATACTTGCTCATGCGCGTCCCCTATTACTGCGAGCCCTTAACAATCAGCCGCTCATCGTTCGATTTCTGGGATGCGGTCGATTCGCCTTTGCGCCATTTATCGTAAGTGACCTGGCGACGATTTCCGTCGATTTCCGTCATGGTGCGCGGAGCCAGCAGGTCGGCCGGGTTTGCGACATGGGCGGCCAGATTGCGCTGTTGGGCGCAGCCGAGGTTTTCGTAGCCCAGGTTGCGCGTATCGCTGCCTAGGTTCTGCGGCCAACGTCCGCACTCGGGCCCTTGCGCGGAGTAGCGCAGGAACGTCACACGGATCGGTGGCTGGGGATCGCCTTCCGCATGGTACGCCTCGATGCTGACGTCGCTGATGGCGACACCGCTGTTGCTGACCAGTTGGCGGACCTCATCGACGGCTGCGACCGCGGCGACTTCGTTGGCGCCGCCGCTCGGAACCGACACGACGAGTTTGCTGTTACCGCCGGATGCCCGGAAGCGCTCGGCGAAGTCGATCATCTGGGCCCGTTGATGCGGCGTCAGACCGTGCGAGCCCCGGGCAACGCGCAACGCGACGCTGGTCGGTTTCTGCGAAACAATGATCGGGTGCCGCTCGGATGGGTCGATCAGGGACCAACCGGCAACGTGTCCGGCTGGCTCTTCGGCGTGCTTACAGCCAGCGACGGCGATCGCCAGTAGCGAGGCCAACATTAGGCTCTTCTTTGTCGTATTCGACATCATGGCACTGCTCCTCGTTTCCGGCTTATTCAACAATGAACCCGTGATCACCCTTCAGCCCTGAGCCGGCGGGGAGAGCTTTGCCCTTCCCGTAGACCCGGTTGATATGACCGAGGAAGTTCGCTTTCAGGTCCGATGGTGGCGCGAGACCTTCATCGGGGCGGGCCAGATTCTGACGTGCCGTCGGGCGTACGATGTACGGAGAGACGATGACGACGAGCTCAGTTTCGCGCTTCTGGTAGTCACGGCTGCGGAAGAGAGATCCAAGCACCGGGAGGTCTTTCAGCGTTGGCGTGCCATCAATGTTCTGGCGAACGTCGTCAGAAATCATCCCGGCGAGGGCCAGCGAACCGCCAGACGGCAGTTCGACCGTCGATTTCGCCTGACGCTTCTTCAAGGCCGAGATCGAGATACCGCTGAGACGAACCGCGCCGGAGTCGGTGAGTTCGCTGACTTCGGTTTCGATCTTCAGGCTGATGCGGCCTTCGGAAAGTACGATGGGTGTGAAGGAGAGACCAACACCGAACTCCTTGAACACGATCGACAAGGATCCGTCCGTGCTCACCACCGGGATTGGCATTTCGCCGCCCGCCAGGAACTTCGCCGTTTCACCGGAGACAGCTGTCAGGTTAGGCTCGGCCAACGTCCGCACAAGTCCGATGCGTTCCATGGCCCTGAGCGTCGCTGCAAGCTGCGTGGTTCCGGTGCCGAAGCCAGCGCCAGCTCCACCATTCTGCGAGGGAATTCCTGTTACCGCCCCCGGAATATTGGCCAGCGATCCCGTCAAGTTGGTAAATCCGCCCGGAATGGCCCGTGACAGACCACCCAAGCCGGCGGCTGCCGCGATCGGCAGGCCGTTGTCCGACAGGACCGAGGTCGCGAAGTTTCCGGATTGGATCGCAGCGCCGAGGTTGATCCCCATCTGCTTCAGCGTGTCGCGTTGAACTTCGGCGATGGTCACGCGGAGCATGACCTGATCTTCGCCTTCGATCGTCAGAAGATTGACCAAGGTCTCGCCATCTGCCTTATCGATCTTCTTGATCGACGTGCTGTCAGCTTCGCCCTTGGTCTTGGATTCAAACTCGACCTGAGCAAATTGCTTCGCGATCTGCGATGCACGGTTGGAGTCGAGCGGGGTCTTGACACTTCCCGACAGGACAACCGTCTGGTTCATCATTTCGACTTTGATGTTGGAGCCGGGAATGAGTCGCGCCAGGAGCCCTTGCAGGCCGCTCGCGTCGCGCTCCACGAAGATTTCGAGCGTCAGGAACTGATTGCCCTGCGTGTCGAAGAAGAATGCGTTGGTCTCACCGAGCTTGCGGGCCATCAAGAACACGCGCGTCTGGCTCATGACCACGGCGTCGACCGCGCCCGGGTTCGACACCATCACGTCGCGCATCTCGGTACCGAGGTCGACCAGGATCGATTTGCCCAGGCCGACGCGGATGCGCTTGTTCACGTGGGCGCCGTTCGGCGTATCGATCCGCAATGTTGATTTATGCTGGAAGGAGACATCATCGATCGCCATATCGGCGTTCGCGCCTTTGGTGTGGTTCTTGCCGCCGGCTACGGCGGGAGCCGCAATGACCGCTGCTGCCAGCACCAGTCCGGCGCACGCCATTGCGGCGCTTGCGACTGCATTGATGAACTTCGACATGTGTGTCCGCATGGATTTAAGCCTTATGACGGGTACCGCACAAAATGGGGAAACTCAGTTTACGCCGTACGCACGCGACTTCACTCCGTAGCGGAGCACTCGGATCGAGCTCCCACGCTGCTGCAGTGGATTGGATGTCTCTTCGTCACCTTTGCCGATGTCTGCGATGCTGCGCAGCGTGAGCGTGAGTTCGCCCATGGTGTTGGCCAGTGCCAGCAATTCGGCTTGACGCGGATTGAGTTCGAGCGTTGCGGAGTTGCCTTCAGCGCCGCGCTTGTTGTTGTCCTTTGCTTCGATCAACTGGCCGATGGCGAGAACTTTGATGTTGCGAAACAGTGTGTCGGAGACGACTTCCTCCTGACCACTTCTGCTGCGCTTGCGCTGGATGAGGATCACGTCGACATGGTCATTCGGCAGGATCATTTTGCCGACAGAGGTGAACTCGCTGATCTTGGTGGAGATAGCGCGATTGCCTGGTTTCAGGATGGCGGACAACACGCCGCCTTCGCCCGGCTTCACCAACTTGGACTTGGTGATGGGCTCACCGACCAGCATGGGGGCACGTGCGACAGATCCCGAGAGATCGCGCATGACCTGCTCGCCACCCTTGGATTGGATGAAATTCTGCGAGAGTGCGCTTTGTGGCCATTCCTGCCAGCGGAAGTTCTCCGCGGTGACGATCTGCCCGAGGCCGATTTCCGACTTGGCCACGAGGACCTTGGCAGTTTCGATCTGCTCCGGAGCGCGCTCCACGACCTTGGGCTTGCTGATAAGGCTCTGGAGAGCGAAGAACGCACCTATCGCCAGAACGGCAGAAATTCCAATACCAATCAGTTGAGGCTTTTTCATTGCGCAAGAGGTCCTTTCGCCCCATGACAGCTGTCATGTACTAACGGGGAGTGTGCGCGATAATCGTCAACATGCCGTTAATCCGCGTTCCGCATTGATACATTCTGGAACAGGTGCGCGCAGACGGGTGCGCACAGACCGGCGCACATGGCCTGATGCACGCATTGTGTACGAATGGATGAGCTTCGCAGCGCGTGGACGAGCGGCGCACGCTACTTGCCAGATCAGTCAGAGGCTCAGACATTGGCCGGCCGTTCGCGCCGGCAAACGGGCGTAGCGTCAGCCGAACATTGCGGCAAAGAATGGCGTCTGCGGATACACGAGAAGCGCGCCGGCCGCGAGCGCGACGCCATAAGGAATGCCGGTTTTTTTGTCGTGCAGACGCAGCGCCCAACCTTCACTGACGACGGACAGGGGCAACGGCGCCGACCGGAAGGTGGTGAAAATAATCGTGAGCGCGCCGCCAACCAGTGCTACCGCGATGAGATATTCAGGAAGCAAGTCGACGCCGAGCCAAAGGGCAATCGCGGCGAGAAGCTTGGCATCGCCGCCGCCAAACCAACCCGCCAGAAACATGCCGAAGGTAATCGTCAGGACGACGAGAGCCGCGCCGAAGTGTAGTGCGATGTCCCACAGACCCAATCCTGCGAGCGGCGCAACCACCAAGAACGAGAGGACGAGGGCGATCGAAATCCGGTTGGGGATCTTCATCGTGAAGAGATCCATGGCACCCGCGAACGCCACCGCGCCAGGGAATACCGTCAGAACCAGAATGTCGAACATGATCAGCTTCCCGATGGCCTTCAATCCGCACTGTAGCGTGCGGCCGTGAACCAACCGTAAATCCTGGGGCGTCTGGGGCCAAAAACGAAAATAGCCGCCCGTCGTTCGACGAGCGGCTAGAATTCAAACCGTTAGGCCGGAATTATGGGGCCGTCATTGCCGTGCCAGCAGCCGTGAACGTGCCGCTGATGGACGAGCTGAGGGTCTTGGCAGAAGCGATGATGCCGACTGCGATGAGCGATGCGATCAGGCCGTATTCGATAGCCGTTGCGCCCGACTCGTCCTTCACGAAACGCGAAAACAGATTCTTCATGGTACTCTCCCAACTTTTGACTAACTGACTGACGCTCTGGGCGTCCTGTGTCCATCCTGGATCGTTGATCCGTCCGGCTGAACTGGAGCTAACATAGCGGTCACGCGTTAATCCGGAGTAAACGGCGCCGCTTCCTGGGGGATTTCCTGCGCATCCAAGGCGACATTGGAAATCAGAGATAAAGCCGCGTTAACGCGGAAAAATCCATTGATACGCTGGTGTTTTTCGATGTTTTGCCGCGCCTACCGCGGGATCGTTACACGGTACCAAGCTTACCGCCCCGTTAAAGCCGGGCAGTTGGATAAAATGCGATCGAAACTTCTCAAATCGAAAGTGCGCCTCCGATGGGCGACAGCCAGCGCACCGCGCGCCGGCCGTGTCATCGCGGTCCGCATTTGGCACGCGCGTTGAGATTTTTTTCACACTTGTCGGCTATCACCATTGGACTTGGGCCTTGTAACCTTCCGGAGCCGCCACATGATGTCTCTCTATCGTCCTCTTGCGCCGGCTTCCTGCCTTCGCGCCGCTACGCTCATCAGCGCGGCGCTCACGTTTGCGGCGATCCTGGCACCAGGCCACGCCCGGGCGTCGGACCAGCCCCTGATCGTGACATACGACCAGTCCAAACTGCTTCGCCTGCCGAAGCCGGCGTCTGAAATCATCATCGGTAATCCCGCCATTGCGGACGTCTCGGTTCAGGCCGGCAACCTTCTGGTGGTGACGGGCAAGTCTTTCGGGACGACCAACATCATCGTGCTGGACGCGGATCGCAATCCGATCCAGGATCAGATCGTCAAGGTCAGCCGCGAGAAATACGGCGTGGTCAATCTGGTCCGCGGCTCGCAGCGGCAGTCTTACAGCTGCACACCAGAATGCAGCCCAGCCTTGGTCGCCGGAGATGAGCAGAGCTACTTCAGCCATATCCAGAGCACGACCAGCAGCAAGAGCAGTCTTTCCGAGAGAGCTGCCGACTCTGCGGCCGCATCGGGCGCGGCCGGTCAATAAGATTGCAAAAGCATCAGAGGGCGCGCGTTGCCCGCCCTCTTTCGCTCTGTGGTTTCGAAACACTGCAGTTCATCCACGCGTCCGCTTTTTTTGACTAAAATTTACAAGATTAACTGATTGCATTCACAGACCATTAGATAATTTAGGTTTCAATGACCCGTCAGAACTCATCAGTTCATGCGTGGGAAGACGGGTATGTTCTCCATTGTTCAGCGTATTCGGCAGAAAGCTTCATCCTGCAAGGGTGAGGACGGGGTTACGGCCGTCGAGTTTGCAATGGTTTCAGTGCCATTCTTGATGATGATCTTTGGCATCCTCGGCCTGTGTCTCTATTTCTTCACCGTGTTCTCGATGGAGCAAGCGGTGCTTACGGCCTCTCGGGAACTGCGCACGGGCGCTTTGCAACAGGGCACCGGGAGCTACGCGGGCTTGAACTCAGCGTCGCAGATGCAGTCCAAGTTCCGCGAGCAGGTCTGCAAGAACGCCCCTGCCTACATCAAAGCGAGCTGCAACGACAAGGTTCGCGTGATGGTGCAGAGCAGCTCCGGGTTCAAGACCATGGTCGAGCCGAACTGCAAGAATGGTGATGGTAATTTGGTGAGCGAGGCGCAAGCCGGAGCGCATTTCACACCCGGTGGCACCAGCGACGTCGTCTTTGCAACGGCATGCATATCATACGACATGTGGAAACTCATGCCGTTCTTGAGAGACAACACAGCATTCAAGAATGGTGCGTCGTTGATCCAGGCGTCGACCACGTTCAGGACCGAGCCGTATTGAGCTCGAGCTTCAAACTTATCGTTCGCAACTTCGTCTGAAATCAAAGAGTCCGGCCATGATCACTCTGCTCAAAACCAACCTGCGTGACGCACTGCAGCGGTTCTCTAAAGCCCGTGACGGCGTGGCTGCGGTCGAGTTCGCGTTGTTGCTGCCGATCATGGCCGCCATGCTCATCGGCGCGGTCGAGATGAGCCAAGCCGTTACCGTCGACCGGCGCGTCAGCCAGATGGCGTCCGCAACGGCGGATCTCGTCGCGCGCGCGGACAAGAATATCACGTGCCCCGAGTTGCACGACATTCTCAATTCCAGCACCTGGATCATGAAGCCGTACAGTCCGAACAGCGTCGAGATCACGGTGCGCAATATCGTCAACAATGGCAGCACGAATTTGGAGACCTGGAAAGTCAAGTATACGGGGCCCGCAACGTCTGGCCTCGGTAGCGATCCCTGTCCGCCTCTCGTCTGCCCGGCGGCAGGCCAGGCCGGGGCGCCATCGCCCGCTCCGCCGCCAGGTCTCGTTGCAACGAATGGCGGACTTGTCATCGTCGATGTGGAATACAAGTACAAGCCCTTGGTGTTCGACCATTTCATGAAGAAGGCCGCCGGTGGCGGCGGCGGCATCTACACGATGAAAGAGACTGCCAGCCATCCGCCACGCTCGAATTCGGCGAAGCTCGAATTGCCGAATGCGCGCAAGTGCAACGAATAACGATATCTGATGCTTCAGATGAGAAAGCCTGGGCAGTTTGCCCAGGCTTTTTGCATTGCGACACATGATTTGCTCCGAATACCGCAAATCCAGTTTGCAGATTGCCCCCATTCTCTCGTAATCTCTGTTCAGAACAGTGATCAGTTTCTTACGACAGTGAGAGTGATGCGTCATGGGCCGCCGTTCCACCCATACTCCCCAGCAGCTGCGCGACCTCATCCTGGATGCGGCGCAAGAGATCATCGAGAGCAATGGCCTGACGGGCCTCTCGGCACGCGAGATTGCACGCCGCATCGGTTACTCTCCGGGCACGATCTACAATATGTTCGAGAACCTCGACGATGTCGTGTTGCATGTCGAAGCGCGCGTACTCGATGCGCTCGACAAGCGGCTGGCCGAGAGCCTTCAGGTGCCCGAACCAAATCGGCGCATCCAGCGACTGGCGCAGTCCTATCTCTCGTTCACGCACGAAAAGCCGAAACTGTGGAATCTGCTGTTCGAGCATCACCTCCCATCGGGAACCGATCTGCCCGCGTGGTACCAACAGAAGCTCGAGGGGCTATTGGCGCGCGTTGAGGAGTCACTCGCTCCCCTCTTCCCGGCTGGGCACGATGCCGAGCGGCAACGTACGGCGCGGGTGCTGTGGGCCGGCGTGCATGGGATTACATCGCTGGCAACCGCTGACAAACTATCGATCGTCACGGCGGAGGCGGCCAACACGCTCATCGATGACCTGGTCGGCACCTACCTGGCCGGCATTCCACACCGGAAGCCGGCTTAGGGCTATTTGGGCGCCGGGATCGAACCGGTGGTGATGGTATTCGCGTTTGGCGTTGCGGGCTCGCCGCGCTTCAGCCAGCCGCGTTCAGCACCGAGCTTTGCGACGTCGATGCCAAACCAGATGTTCCGGTTCTTCGGGAGGAGACGCTCGGTGAAGACGGTTCGGACGCGCGCCTCCTGCATTCCGTCAAAAAGCGGTTTTGCCGGTGGGGTTGCGAGGAATGCAAGTACGGTGGCGACGCCCATGGCCGCCGAGTGCCCATAGTGCTTGGTGTCGATCAGCTTCACCGCGGTGCCGAACGACGCCTTGATCCGGGTGTCCAGAACGTCGACCGAGTAGATTTCATCGAGGATCAAATGCGTCATAAAACCAGCGAACATGAAGCAGCCAGCCAGCCAGGCGACGCCATCCGGCCGTTTGACGAGATATCTGAATATGACCGCGGTGAAGAAGGCAAAGAACACAGCGGCGAGTATCGAGTGGTAGATGCCGCGATGGTAGCTCATGCGATGGAAGACGCCATGGGCGATGTAGCGAACTCCCAGAAGCGTGCCCATCCAGAGCAGCCAGAGTTCGGCGACGGAATACTTATCGGCAACGGAGAACAGCACAACGAAGGAGAAGAACACGGCCAGGCCGGAAAACAGCGCGCGGCTGGGGCGCGAGTCCTTCAGATCGATATCGGGCAGCACCGAGCCGACCACGCCCGCCAGTGTCACGGCGACGAGGTTTTCCGGCGCGACCGCATCAGCGGCCAGCGTTACCGTCGCCAGGGTGCCACTCACGAGCGTGCCGACGGCAATGTGGGTCGTGAAGTTTGCCATTTCGGTCTCCTGCGGGGCTGACGCCCGATCAGTCAGGGTGGGCGGGTAGGACGCGCGGGCGGCGGCGGACACCGATCGACGATGCAACCATGACTTTCACGACGATTCGGATTGCTCCGACTACTTGGGGAACTGGAAAACCTGTGGAAAGACGCTCTGCCGGGCGCTCAAACCTTTGCTGGCACAGTTTGTCGAGACATGGCATTCCGTCGATTTTACAGACCTGCAAGCACGGCCATGACCAACGCTCAAACCCGCATTCGCTGGATTGCCGTCAGCTCCATCGCCGTCGCCACCGGCGTCATGGGGCTGAAGTATCTGGCGTATCTCAAAACCGGCAGTGTCGCGCTCTACTCGGACGCGCTGGAGAGCATCGTCAACGTCATCACCGCAATCGTCGCTTTGGCCGCGATCGAAGTGGCGCGGCGGCCGGCGGACCGGCACCATCAGTTCGGGCATCATAAGGCCGAGTATTTCTCAGCGGTCCTCGAGGGCGTGCTGATCGTGGTCGCCGCGCTTGCCGTCTTGCATGAAGCCTATGGCGCGCTGTTCAATCCGCGCCCACTGACGGCGGCGCGCGACGGTCTCATCATCAACGGGTTCGCGGCGCTGATCAACGCAGGCTGGGCCGCGTTTCTGATCCGCGATGGCCGGATGCACCGCTCGCCGGCGCTGGTCGCGGATGGCTGGCATCTCGTCACGGACGTCGTCACGTCCGCCGGTGTCATCATCGGGTTGCTGCTCGCGATCGCCACCGGCTGGTGGTTTCTCGATCCGCTGCTTGCGGCGCTGGTCGCCATGAACATTCTGTGGGCGGGGTACAGGATCATGCGCCAATCGTTCAGCGGCTTGATGGATGAAGCCGTCACGGCGGATGTCGCGCGCGAGATCCGAAAGCTCATCTCGCAGAACGCGAGCGGCGCGCTCGAGGCGCATGACCTCAAGACACGCACCGCCGGGCGAGCTACGTTCATCGAGTTTCATCTTGTCGTACCGGGCACGATGACGGTCGCGTCGGCACATGAGATCTGCGACCGGCTCGAGGATGCACTGAAAGCGGCGGTTCCCGACTCAGAGGTCCTCATTCACGTCGAACCCGAGGGCGAGGCGCAGCATCGCGGCGTCGTGGTGATTTGAGAAGGACTTGGCGGCTCAGCCAAGTGCGGCAATGACCTCGTCGACCTTGGTGACGACGGCCACATTGGTCAGGGCAAAGTTGATCGAGGCATTGTGCCAATCGGCATTCATGGTGGAGCACGCGTCTTCAGGGACGACGACGTAATAGCCTTTGTCGGCGGCGGTGCGCGCGGTGTGCTCGACCGACATGTTGGTCCAGGCGCCGGTGTTGATGATGACGTCGCGGCCGGTGCCTTTCAGGATCGTCTCGAGGTTGGAGCCTTCCCAGGCGCTCATGCGCATCTTTTCGACCACGAAGTCGCCGGGCTGAGGTTCGAGACCTTGCGCGGGCTGCGCGCCCCAGGTGCCGCGGATCAGCGCCTTGGCGTCGGCAAGACCTTCGAACAGGGGGCAATTAAGCGTCAAGCCGGGCGCACCAGGCCCGACCACAAACCAGACATGGATGATTGCGACGCCGCGCGCGCGGCAGGCGTCCATCAGGCGTCGCGAGTTGGCGACGACATTTTGCTGGCGCGCATGTACCGGCGATCCGGTCGATGCAAATGCGCCGCCTTCAATCATCACGTCGTTCTGCATATCCTGGACGATCAGGGCGCACCGCCGCGCATCGAGTTGAAAGCTTCCGTTGCGCATGGGTACACCTGGATTTGACGAGGGTGGCGGGGACATATTCTGAGGCAACTTGGGTGGCGCGGGAGCGGGCGCCACTCCCGACTGCAGGACGGGTGGCGCGGTCTGCACACCGGCCGCGCGCGGCCGCATGTAGGGCTCGATGCGCGGACCGGCCTTGGTGCGCACGTGATAGACCGAGTGTGTCGCGGTCACGAATAGAGTGCGGAAGTCTGGACCACCCCAATTGAGGTTCGAGGCGAGTTCGGGAATGCGCACTTTGCCGAGGAGTTCGCCGTTGGGCGCATACACCCAGATCCCACCGGGCGCCGTCACCCAGATATTGCCGAAGAGATCGCATTTCATGCCATCTGGAAGACCGGGCTCAAGGTCGGACTTGAGGCCACTTGCAAACATCCGTGGTGCACCAAGCGTGCCGTCGGACAAGACATCGAACACGCGAATGTTCGCCTGCGCGGTGTCGTTGACATAGAGCCGCTTTTCATCGGGCGAGAAGCAGAGGCCATTCGGCTGGTCGAACAGCGTGCGATCGACCAACAGCCGCAGACCGGTGCCGTCGGGCTCAACGCGATAGACGCCTTGAAAGCCCAATTGGCGCGGCCGCTCGACGCCGTAGACGGGCATGCGGCCGTACCAGGGATCGCTGAAATAGAGGGCGCCGCTCGAGTGAACGCAGACGTCGTTCGGACTGTTGAGTTCGAGACCGTTGTAGTGCGATGCCAAGACTTCGCGGCGGCCGTCAGGCCACTCGCGGACCAGACTTGACGTTCCATGCTCGCAGACGATCAGATTGAGATCGGCGTCGTAGGTAAGACCGTTGTGCTTGTTCGAGGTGGGCCGGACGACCCGCACGCCGCCTTTCTCGTCCCACCGGCGACGCACGTCGGCCGGCATGTCCGAGAACAGGAGATAGTGATCGCGCGGATGCCAGATCGGGCCCTCCGTGAAGGTGAACCCGGTCCCGATCTGTCCGACGGGTGCATAGACGTCGATCAGATCTTCGAACTGCCGGCGCAAGGCTGAGTGCGTCATCGATCACCTATCGTTGTGCCGCCATCGCGAAACCGCCGCCTCAGGCCGGGAACCAATTGCGCTTGGCGACGGTCTGCGTGAGAGGCCCTGGGACCTGCTCGTGCAGACGCCCGACGACGTTGCCGCCTTCAATCTTGGCCGGGCGGTCATGCACGGGGAGCAGGAACTTCGCGCCATTGAGCAATTTGCGCACCGCCGCCATTTCCTGGCGCTTCGATGTGCCGTGGTTGCCGGTCACCTGAACTTCCCAGTCCATGATGCGGTGATACGGCTCGATGATCTGGTCGTTGAAGTCGTAGATGACGTCGCCGCAGATCGTCGCGCGGCCTTCCGCCGTCTGCACGTGGACGTTCATCGACCCTTCCGTATGGGCACCGGCAGCTTCGACGGTGACGCCCGGGATGACCTCGGTCTCACCCATCAACTCGAGATCGAGCAGGCGCAAGGCAGACTTGGTGTGCAGGCGATCGATGAGATGCTTGATGTCGGGCGCGGGATACTGCGGGTGCATCAGGCCGGACACCGAATACTCGAGTTCCTTGCGGTTGATCACCACGGTTGTATTCATGGGGAAGAGATCGTCCTTGCCGGCGTGGTCGATGTGCAGATGCGTATGCAGGACGTAACGCACGTCGCCCATGCGGACGCCATGCCGCTTCAACTGGTTTTCGATCATGTTCTCGTGGAACTGCAGCCCGCGCATGCCGAGCGTTTCCATGATCTGGTTGGAGCGGTATCCGGTATCGACGACGATCGGATAGGTGCCGCCCATGATCAAGAAGCCGAGCGTCGCCACGCGGCGCGTGCGGCCACAGCCGCGGCCCAAGACGAGAAAGCTCGATTCCAATTCAATGTCGCCGTAGTCGAGAACTTTAATTTCCAATGCCATTGCTGTTGTTCCTCCAGAGCAAGTCAGATCAATTGGATAGGCGATAAACGCGTGCTGCCGTGTCATGAAAGACGGCGGCGCGATCTTGGGGTGACAGGTGCGTGAGGGCTGCGCGGTAAGCCGCGATCAGGTCGCCGTAGCCGGTCCAAAGCTTTTCGATGGGAAAGTTCGAGCCGAACATGCAACCGTTCGGGCCAAAGATCGAAAGTGTGTCGCGCACGACATCGGCGATGTGCGCCGCGTCGTTGCGGTGGAGAAACGTGCCGAGGCCCGAAAGCTTCGACACCACGTTTGGGCAAGCCGCGAGGCGTTGCATGCCGGACCTCCACGCCACGCGTCCCGCGGGCGAGAGATCCTCGAGCATGCCTGCGTGCTGCAGAATGAACGTGACCTTGGGGCAGGCCTCGGCGAGACGTGCTGCGTCCGCCATTTGCGACGTGAAGACTTGCAGATCAAAGGTCCAATCGTAGGCGGCCAGCGCCGCGATATTGCGCTGCACGACCGGATCGAGAGCTAAGTCCGGCCGGCTGGCAAACCGGTATTCGGGGTTTTCGTGCCAGTGCAGCTGCATGCGAATGCCGCGCATCAGCGGAAGCTTTGCGAGTTGGTCGAGGGCTGGCCGGATGTCGGGTACCAGCAGGTCCGCGTAACCAACGATGCCGTGCGGCCAGCCGGTTTCATCGGCGACCTTCTGGACCCAAGCGGCTTCGCCGACGGCGTTTTCCTTCGGCCAGTTTGCTTGCACGTATACCGACTTGGTCACACCCGCACCGGTCGCGTCCTGTAAGAACTCGCCGATCAGATAGTCGCGGCGGATCGGTTCATAGGGGCCAAAGATGCGCGGTTGCATTGGCCCGACGAGCCAGGGCAGATCCGACTGGATCCAGATGTGATGATGGGCGTCGATCACGGGCGTTGTAGCGGTCATGCTGCTCGTCCCGAACCCAAACGCAATATGTGAGTGGTGATCGCATCGATGGAGCTGCCGTCGCTGAGATCGTCGAGGAACGGCATGATGGCCTTCAGCGCTTCGGTCTCAGGTTTGAATTCGCGCCCGATCGCCAAGGGCGACAGCCACGACAATCGCCAGGCGCGCCGGGACAATCGCGCGACGGCGTCGCGCATGGCGGCTGGATCGCCGCGTTCGAGGCCGTCGGAGATCACCAAGACGATCGCGCCGCGCGCGTAGCCGGCAAAGCGGGGTACGGCGAGAAACGCCTGCAGCGCATCGCCAATGCGCGTGCCACCGTCCCAGTCGCTGACGAGGTCGGCGGCGGTGGCCAATGCCTGATCGCGACGCTTGAGCTTCAACGCGCGGGTGACGCGGGTGAGGCGCGTTCCGAAAGTGAATGTCTCGACCATCGGCAACGCTTGCGCGATGGCATGCGCGAGCCGCAAGTGCGCGTCGGTGCGCTCTTTCATGGAGCCCGAGACGTCGATCAAGCACAGCACCCGGCGCGGGCGGGCGCGCCGTTTCAGTTGGGGCAGCGCCATGATCTCGCCGTCGTTGCGCACGGCGGTCTTGAGGGCGCGCCGCAAATCGATGCGGGTGCCGCGACGGGCGAGGCGAAATCGATAGCCGCGCCGGCGGGGCACGCGCAGCGGCAGAGATTTGGCGAGGCGGCGAAGTGCTGCGCCGTCGGAGACGGGCGCGAACTGCCGGGCCGTCAGCGCCTCGGCACCGACGGCGGTCTGCCCCGCCTCATTGACCTCGCCGGAGAGTTCGGGTGGGTCGAACCCGCTTTGATCTTCCTGCACCTTGATGGCGTCGGTTTCGCCCTCCATCTCGCCGTCCAGCGTCATCGCGCCATCGAGGAAATGGGCGTCGAAGAGGGCGTCGTAGGCGGCGATGCGCTCGGGCGGCGGCGCGAGGATGGCGCGGCCGGCGCGGCGGATATCGTCGATGGAACGGGGACCGAGAAGCTCGATTGCCTCGATGAATGTCGCCGTTTGCTCAGGCGCCACGGCAAAACCGTTTGCGCGCAGCAGCGCGGGGAACGTGAAGAACGGATAGACGGCGCGCGGGACCAGATCCCCTCCCCTCATCGCACGGCCTCCGACAACAGCGCGTCGATGCGCGGGGCGATGAAGCGCAGATCCTCTTCGTCCTTCAGCGCGAGACCGATCGCGCGCTTGAAGGCCTGCGGCCAAGCCACGCCCTGCTTGTTGAGCAGGGTCGCGCCTTCGGCCCACTCGACGGACTCGGCGACGCCCGGAGGCTTGGTCAGCGGTTCGCGGCGCAACTGTCCGACAGCTTTGACGACGGCGGCGGCGGTGCGCTCGGCGACGCTGGATGCGCGCAGCAGGATGATCTGGATTTCGCGGGCCTCGGAGGGGTAATCGATCCAATGGTAGACGCAGCGGCGGCGTAGCGCTTCATGGAGATCGCGAGTCCGGTTCGACGTCAGCAAGACGACGGGGCGATCATCCGCGCGGATGGTGCCGCGCTCGGGAATCGAGATCTGGAAGTCGGAGAGGAACTCCAGCAGAAACGCTTCGAACTCGTGGTCGGAGCGGTCGATTTCGTCGATCAGCAGCACGGCGTCGTTCGAGTTCCTGAGCGCCTCGAGCATGGGCCGCTGGATCAGGAATTCGTCGCGGTAGATGTCGATCGATTGATCACCAGCCTGGCGGATCGCCAGCATCTGGCGCGGGTAGTTCCATTCATAGAGTGCGGCGGAGGCGTCGATGCCTTCGTAGCACTGGAGGCGGATCAGGCGGCGGCCAAGCACGGCGGCGATGGCTTTTGCAGCCTCGGTCTTGCCGACCCCAGGTGCACCTTCGAGCAGCAACGGCTTGCCGAGGGCAAGCGCCAGATAGGTGGCGGTCGCGATGCCGTCGTCGGCCAGATAGTAGGCGGACCGCAACGCCGCTTCGACGGCCGCGGGGCTATCAATGCCAACGTAGTTTGCGCGCACCGCCATCGATGGTTACCTGCGCGCCTGAGGCTTGGCGCCACCTTGCGCCTTGATCGCGCGCAGCACCTTCTCGGGCGTCATCGGCAGCTCGTTCAAGCGGACGCCGACGGCATTGAAGATCGCGTTCGAGATGGCCGGCAGCACCGGATTGGCGCACATTTCGCCGGGACCCTTGCCGCCGAAAGGCGCGTCGGGCGCGGGACGCTCCAGCACGGCGATATCGTGCGGAGTCATCTCGCCGGGGCCCGGCATCAGGTATTCGTTGAAGTCGCGCGGTCCGTGGCTTGGATCTGGATAGTAAGGTTCCGGCGTTTCGTAGAGCGCGTGACTGATCCCCATCCAAGCGCCGCCGACGAGTTGCTGCTCGACCATTTTCGGGTTCAAGGCGCGGCCAAGCTCGTAAGCAGAGTCCATCTTGATGACCGAGACTTCGCCGGTCTCATCGTCGACCTCGACCTCGGCGACGAGGCACGAATGCGCGTAGCAGGTGGCCGGCGACATCTCGCCGGTTTCGGGATTGACGTCGGAGAGCGGCACCAAAAAAATGCCCCGGCCGGCGATGGTTTTGCCCTGCCGGAACTGTGCGGCAATGGCGACGTCCTTGGTGGAGATGGACCGGTGCGGCGCGCCTTTGACGTGGATATTGCCTTTGCCGTCGGTGTCGAGGTCGGCGGCGTTGACTTCGAGTTCTTCGGCGGCGGCTTCCATCATGACGCCGCGCGCTTCCTTGGCGGCGACAATCACGGCATTGCCGACGCGGTGGGTGCCGCGGGATGCGAAGCTGCCCATGTCGTGGGGCCCGGTGTCCGAGTCAGCCGTATCGACGTAGACGTCTTCGATCGGGACACCGAGGGTTTCGGCCGCGATCTGGCGCGTCACGGACTTCATGCCCTGGCCCAAATCGATGGCCGAGAGGGAGACCGTGAATTTTCCGGTCGGATTCGAGTGCACGAGGGCCTGACTTGGGTCGCCGCCAAGGTTCATTCCGATCGGATAGTTCATGGACGACATGCCGCGTCCGCGATGCTTGGCCATGTCAGCGCCTCCGGGTTCCAAAGACAGACGAGAAACGGCCGGCGCCGCCGGGTGACGGTGTGCTGGGCGGCGGCGTGGGCGGTGGCGGCGTTGGGCGGACCTCTTCGGTCCGGGGTGGCGGTGGTGGCGGCGTTGGCCGAGCGGCGGCGATCGCCTGATCGTAGCTCGAGGATCGGGACGGCGTCTGCTGCGCGGGTTGCGACGCGGGTCGCTGGGGCGTCGCGCGGCCGCCATTGTCGGGGATGCGGGCGCGTTCACCGCCGCCGCCGACGCGCGAGGACATGCGCTTGAACTCGTCGCGGATCGGCCACTTGGCTTTCTCGGCGGCGACCTGCACGCACTCGATGAGCGCGGTGTTCTTGGCTTCGCGGCGATGCGCTTTCATGTCGCCATCGCGATAGGCGTTGAGAATGCGGAACTCCATCGGGTCCATGTTGATCGCGTGCGCGAGCTTGTCCATCTGGCATTCGATGGCGAAGTCCATGGCGGTGACGCCGAAGCCGCGCATGGCGGTCGACGGGCAGCGGTTGGTGTAGACGCAGTAGATGTCGGCGGACACATTCGGAATTGTGTAAGGGCCGGGAATGTGTCCCGCGCATTTGATGACGGCATAGCTCGACAGGCGGGTGTAGGCGCCGCTGTCGAAGTAGCTGCGGACTTGACGAGCGGTGATGCGGCCGTCGCGCATGACGGCGTCCTTGACGTAGATGCGCTCGGCACCGCGCGGAGAGCCGTACTGCATCTCCTCCTCGCGGCCGAGCACGTAGCGGACCGGCTTGCCGGTCAGCATGGCGCCGAGAACGGCGAGTGGCTCGGTCAGCGAGTCGACCTTGCCGCCGAAACCGCCGCCGACGGTGCCGCCGATGAAGTGCAGTTTGTTGGAGGGGACATCGAGGATCTTGGCGCAGGTGTCGAGCGAGAAGAAGAGGCCTTGCGCACATGAGTAGACGGTGTAACGGCCGTTGGTGTCTGGTACGGCGACGCAGCCGTTGGTTTCCGTCGGCGCGTGCTCGATCGGCGACATCTGATAGCGGTCTTCGACGATCGCGTCGGCGGACCGGAAGGCGGCGTCGACGTCGCCGAAGCGCAAGTTCTGGTGATCGTAGGACCCGTGATATTCGAACGTGTTCTTGGGATAGACGTCGTTGACGACGGGCGCGCCGGGCTTCAGGGCCTCTTCGACATCGAATACGTGCGGGAGCGGCTCATAGTCGACGCGGATCTTGCCCAGGGCTTCGAAGGCGTCGCGTTCCGACACGGCGATGACGGCTGCGATCGGCTCGCCCTTGTAGCGCACCTTGTCGACGGCAAGCGTCGGCTCGTCGTCCTTGCCGAAATTGAGAAGGCTCAACAGCGTGTTGAGATTGCGCGGGACGTCGGCGCCGCGCAGCACCTTCCTGACGCCGGGTGCGCGTTCAGCCTCGCTGACATCAATGCGGCGCAGGCGTGCGTGATGATGCGGGCTGCGCAACACCTTCAAGTGCAGCAGATTGGCGGTGACGTGATCGTCGAAGTATTTGGTCGCGCCGGTGACGTGGCCGAGCGCGTCCTGACGCTGACTGGGCTTGCCGATTTCCTTCAGGTTGTCGTCGCGCTCGTCGGCAAAGAGGTCTTTTCTGAGTTCAAACATGATGTGGTCCTCAGGCGCGACGCTGCTGGCCGCGGGCGGCGGCGGCGAGAATGGCGGCGACGATCGGTTCATAGCCGGTGCAACGGCAAATGTTGCCGCTGATCGCCTCGATGACGTCGTCCTTGCTGGGGTTGGGATTGCGATCGAGCAGCGCTTTGGCCGCCATCAACATGCCTGATGTGCAGAAGCCGCACTGGGCCGCGAAGTGCTCCATGAAGGCGTCCTGCAGCGGATGTAATTGCGGTCCGTTGCGCAATCCGGTCGCGGTCTCGACCTTGCGGCCGGAGACCGTCTCGGCGAGCGTCAGGCACGAGAGCACGGGCTCGCCATCGACGAGGACGGTGCAGGTGCCGCAGGCGCCCTGGCCGCAGCCGAATTTTGGCGCGGTGTCGCCGACGCCTTCGCGGAGGGCAGTGAGCAGATTGCCGCCACCGTCGACGAAGACCGCGGCGGGCGTTCCGTTGAGAATGAACTGTACTGGTGTTTTGGCCATCGCGCTTTCTGCCCTCAACCTTGTCCAAGCAATAGTCGCTGCAGATGCACGCCGATCACCTCGCGGCGATACCAGGTGCTGGCGAGTGCGTCCGTCGGCGGACTGGTGCCTTCGGCGGCGACCCGCATCGCGTCCGCAATCGTCGACGGATCGAGCGTGCGGCCTTCGAGCGCGCGTTCGACGGCCTTGGCGCGGATCGGCGCCGGCGCCATGACGCCGTACGCCACCCGCGCGTTTCTGATGCTGCCGCCGGATTGCGGCAGGTGCGCTGCGATCGAGAGAACCGAGATACCCTTCGGTTTCACGCGCGAGACCTTGCGGAAGCGAAATGCGTCGGGACTGGCAGGACGTGCGAAGGAGACGCTCTCGACGATGCTGCCGGTCAGG
Organism: uncultured Alphaproteobacteria bacterium; assembly: GCA_963779515.1. GTDB lineage: Bacteria > Pseudomonadota > Alphaproteobacteria > Rhizobiales > Hyphomicrobiaceae > CAVZYN01. The sequence continues at coordinate 679,309 of CAVZYN010000018.1, read as the reverse complement.
CGGTCGCGGCCGCCGAGGAACTCCTCCAGCGGCATTTCGCGCGCGGCGCCGTAGGAGCCGGCGACGGCGACCGAAGCGTCGAGCGCCAACAGCGCGACGGTGAAGTCGCCGTAAGGAGACGGCGCGAAGAGATTGCCGCCAACGGTCGCGGCGGATCGCACGGCTGGGCCGCCGACGTAGCGGGCGACGGGATGGAGCAGCGCGAGGTTCCGGTCGGCAAGGACTTGCGCCATGGTGATGCCGCCGCCGAGGATGATGCGCGCGCCGGAGGTTTGCAGGGCTTGCAGTTTCGTGTCGGTGGTGCGGACCAGAACCGAGAGCGACCGGTCGCCTTCGTTGAGGGCGCGCATCAGCAGCGTGCCGCCGCCATAAAAGCGCGCCTGGCGATCCGTGCTCAAGGCGGAGGCTGCCTCATTGAGCGTCGAGAAGGTTCTGACGGTGACGGGCATTCAATCTCTCCTTACGCCGCCTGGCCCAGACGGTCTCTGACGGCGCTGAACCCTGCCTGGTAGATGTCGTCGCCGACAAGTGCTTGCATCGCCTGCTCCTCGCCCGGCCGCGTGGTGAAGCGCGACTCCCATTGCCAGAACGTCCGATTGCCGTCGGTGACGGGAAACAGGCGGACGTGGGCCACGTAGTTGAACAAGGGGATCGGGGTGTCGAGCAGGCAATAGGTGTAGGTTTGCTCGAGATCGGAGAGGGTCAGCAGTTGCTCGCGCAATTCCGAGCCGTCTTTCAGCTTGAGTTTGCGAATGCAGCCGATCTTGTCCGAGCTGTGATGCCGCTCGATCATGCTGGCACCGACGGCCGGGTGCCACTGGTCGAAGCCATTGAAGTCACGGATCACCGACCACACCTGATCTGCAGGGGCGTCAATGATCGTGCCTCGAATGACCCGCGGCATGCGCATCAGCCTCCGAACGCGCGCTTCAAGGCGTCAAAGCCGCCTTGGAACACGTTGGTGCCGATGGCAGTCACGAGTTCGGCTTCGCGTTCCGGCGCGCAATCGAACTCGGCGGTCCATTCGATGAAAGTGCGGTCGCCGTCGGACACGGGTGTCAGCCTGATCGTCGCGACGTAGTTGGTCACGCCCATCGGCGATTCAAGGATCGAGTAGGTGTAGAACATATCGAAGTCGGAGAGGCCGAGCAATTTCTCGCGTAGCGCATCGCCGTTGCGCAGATGGAAGTTTCTGACGCAGCCGATCTTGTCCGACGGCTCGCCGTTCTCGATCCGGCTGTCGGCGATCCGCGGGTGCCAGTTCGGCAGCCCGTTGAAATCGCGGATGCGGGACCAGACGCGCGCGGCCGGGGCCTTGATCACGCTTGAAGCATAGACTCGCGCCATGGCTCAGTTCTCATTCCGTGGAGTTGCTGCCGCCGTGCTCACTTCTTGCCGTCCGGATTGGTCTCGCCACCGTCGGGCGCTTTCGCGTTTTCCTTGGGTGGTGCGACCTTGGGCGGCTGGGCATCCTTGGCGACGCGCTGCATGTCGCTCGCCTCGCGCATCAGCCCGCCCATCCTGGCGAGGCTGCCGCCCTCGATGCCGATTTCCTTCATGACCTGATCGATCATGGGGGCTTGAACCCGATAGCGCAGCGCCGAGTCGATGACTTCGTCGGTCGGGCTCTTGCCGCCGTTGCCGTTTGCGCCCTGCCCGCCAAGACCGTCGACCTGCATGATGCGGATGCTCTCGATCTTCTCGAGCGGCTTGACGCTTTCGCGCACGATGCCTTCCATCTTGTCGAGAAGGCGGCGGCGGAAGAGGCCGTAACGGGAGCCGTCCGAGAGCGTGTTTTCGGCTTCGTACAGTAGTTTTTGGGCTTCGGCCTCGACGGCGGCGCGGACTTTTTGCGCACCTGCGGCGATCCGGATCTCCTCGGCGGCCTTTTCGGCCATCATGACCTCGACGCTCTTACGCCGCTTCGCGATCTCGCTTTCGCGGACAGTGTGGACGCGCTCCTCGGCTTCCGTCGCCTTGGCGCGGGCCACCTCGGCCTCGACCTTGGCGGCGGACTCTTCGAGCGCCTTGTGATAGAGCGCGATGGCCTTGTCCATCGATGCGATCTCGACGACGCGCTCGCGATCAACCTCGAGCTTGCGCAGTTCGCGTTCGCGCAGCACGCGGGCTTCGTCGATGGCGCGATCGGAGGAGATGCGGGCGCGATCGACTTCCTCGCGGGCGGCGATCTCGGCTTCCTGCACCGTCTGGGTGCGGGCAACCTCCAGAAGTTCGAGGGCGCGACGGCGTTCGAGGCGGGCGGCTTCGAGGATCCGCTCACGCTCGACGTCGGATTTGGCGACTTCCTGCTGGGCGACGATCTCGGCCTGCTTCAGGTGGCGATCGGCATCGGCGCGATCGGCGCGCTTGGCGGCGAGTTCGATGATGCGATCCTCTTCGGCGACCTCGATCGCCGTTTTTTGCGTGATGCCGAGAATTTCGCGGCTCTTCTGCGAGTCGATGCGCTCCCTCTCGAGTGACAGCTCGACGGCGATGCGCTGGCGCTCGACCTTGTCGCGACGCTTGAGCTCGGCGGCTTCGATGAACTCGTTCTTGAGGAGTTCGAGGCCGCGGGTGTCCTGTTCAGCGGAGATGCGCACGGCGGCAAGCGCTCGCTCCTGAGCGATCTTGGCTGCTTCGACGGCTTCGCGGGCGGAGATTTCGGCGGACTCGACAGCCTTGTTCCGCGTGATCTCGAGCTGGCGCACGAGTTCGTCACGGGAGATGCGCTCGGCTTGGATCTTGCGCTCCTGGGCGATGCGCACGGATTCCACGGCCTGGCGCGAGACGGCTTCTGCGGTTTCGAGCGTCTCGCTTCTGCTGATCTCGAGATTGCGGGTTTCTTGATCGGCGGCGATCCGGTGCGCGGTCAGGCGTTTGGTCTCGGCGATCCGCGCGGCCTCGATCGCTTCGCGCGATGCGATCTCGGCTTCATCGAGGGCTCTATTGCGCGCGATTTCGAGCTGGCGGATGCGCTCTTCCTGGGCGATGCGAACGGCTTCGGTTGCTTGGCGGGCGGCAATGCCGGCTTCATCCAGGGCGCGGGTGCGCGAGATTTCGAGTGTGCGAGTCACCTGCTCGGCGGCGATCCGGTCGGCGGAGAGGGCCTTCTCGCGGGCGATGCGGGCGGCTTCGATCGCCTGTTGGGCTGCGATCTCGGCCTCCTCGGTGACCCGGGTGCGGGCAATTTCGAGGCCGCGCACCTTCTCATCGGTGGCGATGCGATCGGCATTGATGATCAGCATCTGGGCGATGCGCAGACGTTCGGTGACCTCGTGCGCCTGGATCTCGGCTTCCTCGACGGCGCGCAAGCGAAGGATGTCGCGGCGCTTGGCGCCTTCCTCGTTGGAGATCCGCTCTTCGGTCAGGGCGCGATCATGGGCAAAACGCGCTTTCTCGACGGACTCGCGGGCCATGATCTCGGCTTGATCGATGGCGCGCTGGCGCTCGATCTCCTGTGCTCGCACGTCGCGCTCGGACGCGATGCGCGCCTGGCTCAGCACGAGTTCGTTGGCGATCCTGGCCTTTTCGACGCCTTCGCGCGCGTCGATCTCGGCGTGATCGATCAGCCGCTGGCGCTCGATCTCGCGCTGGCGCACCTCGCGTTCGGAGGCGATGCGGGCTTCGCTGATCACCTGACTGTTGGCGATGCGCGCCTTTTCGACGAACTCCCGGGCGGCAATCTCCGCTTCTTCAACGGTGCGCGTGCGTTCGATTTCCTTCTGGCGGATTTCACGCTCGGACGAAATGCGAGCGTCCGAGATGGCCATCTCATTGCCGATGCGCGAGCGCTCAATTTCCTCGCGGGCCAAGAGCTGGGCCTGCTCGGCTTCGGTTTCGCGGCGGGCGCGTTCGGTTGCGATCACGGCGCGCTGCGAGGCGCGCCGGATTTCGACGTCGCGTTCCTGTTCGAGGCGCGCGGTTTCGCTTTCGCGTTCGATTTCGAGGGCCTGCTTCTCGGCCGCGAGGTTGCGGCTGCGGATGCGGATCATCGATTCCTGTTCGATGTCGTTGCGCAGCTTGCGCTTCATCTCGATCTCTTCAATCAGCTTGGTCAAACCTTCGGCGTCGAAGCGGTTTGACGGATTGAAGTACTGCAGATCGGTTTGATCGAGATCGGTGATGGCGACGGATTCGAGTTCCAGGCCGTTCTGCGCCAAGGCTTCCTGGGCGGCTTCAGTGACGCGGGCGACGTACTCGCCGCGACGTTCGTGCATCGCTTCCATCGTCATGTCGGACGCAACCGAGCGGAGCGCGGAGATGAACTTGCCGGAGAGGAGCGCGTGCAGCCGTTCGGGCTCCATCGTCCGGCGGCCCAAGGTGGCGGCGGCGACGGCGACGGCTTCGCGGTTGGATTTCACGCGCACATAGAAGTCGGCTTCGACATCGACGCGCATGCGGTCCTTGGTGGTGATGGCGTCGGCTTTGTCGCGAACGATGCTCATTTGCAGCACGTTCATGTTGACCGGCGTGAAGTCGTGAATGAAGGGCAGCACCAGCGCGCCGCCGTTGATCACGACCTTCTCGCCGAAGAGGCCCGTTCTGACGAACGACACCTCTTTCGACGAGCGATGGTAAAGCCAATTCACGATGTAGACGAAGATCACAATCGCGATGATTGCGACGATCAACCACAGAATAAGCTGCCCGATCAAAACGCCAGTCATAGTTCCTCCTTACGACCGAGTGGCACCGCCACCCTTCGCTTTCTTGCCGGCATCGCGGCGATGTTGGATGTGTTTGAACTTGCGCACCTGCTCGGTGAGCGCGATTTCGACGGGCAGACGCTCCATGGAGGAGGCGCCGTAAAATCCATGACAGTACTTGGTATTGTTGAGGACGAACTCGGCGTCTGCGGGCTCAGCCACTGGGCCACCATGCACGAGAACAATCGCGTCTTTATTGACTTTCAGCGCCGCGGCGGCCCATTCGTCGACGAGCGCCGGGCAATCCGTCAGCTTCAGTGAGGTTTCCGCGCCGATGGCGCCACCGGTTGTCAAACCGAGGTGGCAGACAATGATGTCGGCGCCGGCCTTGGCCATCGCGGTCGCGTCGGCGGCACTGAACACATAGGGCGTCGTGAACATGTCCTTGGCGCGGGCCTTGGCGATCATGCCGACCTCGAGGGCGAAGGACATGCCGGTCTCTTCGAGATTCTTGCGGAAGACGCCGTCGATCAGGCCGACGGTCGGGAAATTCTGGACGCCGGAAAAGCCGATGCGTGCGAGGTCGTCGAGGAAGACGTCCATGTCGCGGAAGGGGTCGGTGCCGTTGACGCCGGCGAGGACGGGCGTTTTCTTGACGACGGGCAGGACTTCGTGCGCCATTTCCACGACGATGGCATTCGCATCGCCGTAGGCCATGAGGCCGGCGAGCGAGCCGCGGCCGGCCATGCGATAGCGTCCCGAATTGTAGATGACGATCAAATCGATGCCGCCGGCCTCTTCGCATTTGGCGGAGAGGCCGGTGCCGGCGCCGCCGCCGACGATCGGCTCGCCAGCGCGGATCATGGCATGGAATTTCTTCAGCAGGGCTTGGCGGGTGAATCTCGGCATCAATTTCCCCCAGTGTGCCGGCGGCGGGTGCGACCACCCACCAACACGTGAAATGTATCGACCAACACGCGCGCAAAGGCCGGATCGTTGATGTGGTGCGGCAGGCGGATGAGCTGGCGATTGGACGTGCGGCGGACGGTCGTCTCGAGCGCCTTGAACAGGGCCGCGTTTGCCTCGGGATCGTGGAACGGCTGGCCCGGTGCATCGAGCGCGGATACGCCGCCCTCCGGAATGTAGAAGCGGACAGGGCCATCCATCTGGTTGAGTTTGTCGCCGATCCACTGGCCGATGCGGGCGCATTCCTCGGGCGTCGTGCGCATCAACGTGACGTTGGGGTTGTGGCGATACAGGAGGCGGCCCTGATAGTGCGGCGGGACGGTGTCATGAGCGCCGAAGTTGACCATATCGAGCGCGCCGCACGCGCCGATATAGGGGACGCGGGTGCGGACGATGGCGCCGAAGCGGTCTTCGGTTGCGGGAAAAACGCCGCCCATCAGGAGGTCGCAGACTTCAGTCGTCGTGACGTCGAGTACGGCGGTGAGGAGGCCTGAAGTCGACCAGCTTCTCCATCGATTGACCGCCGGTTCCAGTGGCGTGGAACACGAGGCAATCGAAGTCGCTCTTGAGGTCTTTTGTGATGTGCTCGACGCAGGCCGTGGTGACGCCGAACATGGTGAGCCCGATGGCCGGCAATTCGGACGCGGCACGCGCGCGCGGGCGCGACAGGGCGGCTTCGGCATTAGCAAGGCGCGCCTTGGCCATGCCGATCATGGCTTGCGCGCCATTGGCGAGCACCTGACGGGAGATGCTGTTGAGGCCCTGCACGTCGGTGACGGAATAGAGCATCATGATATCGGAGGGGCCGACGTAGCGGCCAACGTCGCCCGAGGCAACGGTCGAGATCATGACCTTGGGGATACCGATCGGCAGTGCGCGCATCGCCTGCGTCGCGATCGAGGTGCCACCAGAACCACCGGCGGAGATGATGCCGGCGATGCCGGTCTGGCGCTTGATCCAAGCCTCGAAGGCCTCGGCCATGCCGGCAACGGCAGTGCCGCGATCGGAGGTGAAGACACCGCTCGAGCCGCGGCGATGATGCAGCGCAATTTCACCCGGCGCGACGTCGGCGCTGGCGTGACCACCGCTGGTCGAGACGTCGACAAGGCGCGTCTTGATGCCGGCCGCGATCAGCAAGTCGCGCATGAAGCGGAGTTCATCGCCTTTTGTGTCGAGGGTGCCGACGACGAGTACGGCGGCGTCTTCGACGCGGGAGGACGCGATTTCGGGACGGCGCTCGCGGGCGCTCGATTCGCGGAGCGTGACGACGTTGCCGGTCGACACGCGGGCGGTCGCCTCGATGCGGGCGAGCGGAAGGGGCGCGGACCAGCGCGTCGGCAGGACGGGATTGGAGACATAGATGCGGACGGGCGCGGCTGCGGCGGGGGCCGGCTGTCCGGTCGCGGCGGGCGATGTGGTGCTTAGGGCGGGGGCGTCGCCGTTGGCGTCTTCGTGCGCATGACGGCCGACACCGAGCAGGCGCTGCTGCAGATCGCGGTCGGCGGCGAGCTGGCGCGAGTTGATCGTGCGGTTGACGCGACCGTTGACCATGATGGCGACAGTATCGGAAATGCCGCAGGCGACGCCGATGTTCTGCTCGATGACGAGGACGGCCATGTCCGGCTCTTCGCCGAGCGCGATCAGCATGTCCTCGACTTGCGAGACGATGACCGGCGCCAGGCCCTCGGTCGGCTCGTCCATGATCAGAAGGCGCGGATTGAGCAGGAGCGCGCGCGAAATCGCGAGCATCTGCTGCTCGCCGCCGGAGAGCTGCGCGCCACCGTTCTGCTTGCGCTCGCCGAGGCGCGGGAAGGTATCGTAGATGCGCTCGATGCTCCAGGCGCCGCGCGTCTTGGTGCCGCCGGCGACGAGGCGCAAGTGCTCGTCGACGGTCAGCGAGCGCCACAGACGCCGGCCTTGCGGCACGTAGCCGATGCCGAGACGCGCGATCTGCGCCGGCGACAGGGCGGTGAGTTCCTGGCCCGCGTAGCGGATCGATCCGCTGCTGGCGCGCACGAGCCCCATGATCGTCTTGCAGAGCGTGGTTTTGCCCATGCCGTTGCGGCCGACGACGGAGAGGACGCCGCTGTCGACCTTGAGATCGACGCCTTGGAGCGCATGCGAGCGGCCGTAGAAGACGTTGAGACCGGAGATGGTCAGGACCGAGCCGGTGCTACCGGCGGCGCGGCGATCACGCATGGCCGCCTCCGAGGTAGAGTTCCTGGACTTCGGGATCGTCTTCGATCTCGCTCGGCAGGCCTTCCTTGAAGACGCGGCCGTTGTGCAGCATCGTCACGCTTTCGACGACGCGGAGGGCGACGTCCATATCGTGCTCGATGATGATGTAGCCGATGTGGGCGGGCAGCGACGTCAGGATCTCGACAAGGTCGCCGCGTTCGGCGGGCGACAGGCCGGCGGCGGGTTCGTCGAAGAGGATGAAGCGCGGGGCGCCGGCGAGGGCGAGCGCCACTTCGAGCTGGCGCTGCTGTCCGTAGGCGAGTTCGGAGACAAGGCGGTCCTTCGAGCCGGTCAGACGGACGGCGTCGACCAGACCCTCGGCGGTGCTCATCAGCGCGTCGTCGCGGCGCGGCCGCAGCAGCGAGAAGCGGCCGCGTGAAACGCCCCGGCACGCGAGATAGACGTTGTCGATGACGGGCAAGCCGCCGAACAGCGAGGAGATCTGATAGGTGCGGCGGAGGCCGCGGCGGATGCGCTCGTGCGCGGGGAAGGCGGTGACGTCTTCGCCGAAGAAGCGGATCGTGCCGGAGGTCGCCGCGAAGTCGCCGGTGATGCAGTTGAAGAGCGTGGTCTTGCCGGCGCCGTTGGAGCCGAGGACGGCGCGGCGCTCGCCGGGGCGGACGGTGATGGTGACATCGACGAGGGCCGCAAGCGCGCCGAACATGCGCGTCACACCGCGCAACTCCAGCGCATTGGCGGCGCCGGCCGCGAGGAAACGGTCCGCCGCCGAGAGAGGTGCGGTCGCGTTCACGCCGTCCTCCGGGATCGATCGGGGTTGCTCCAGCGGGTGGCGAGGCGGCGCCAGATGCCAACGAGGCCATCGGGCGAGAACAGCACGATCAAAAGAAAGCCCAAGCCGACCAGCAGCTGGAAGCGCTTGCCTTCGAGGCCGATGGCCTCGAGCGCGTCCAAGGCGAAGGTGCGGAGCAGGACGTAGACCAGGGCACCGACGAAGGGGCCGATGGGGCGGCCGATGCCGCCGATGACGGCGATGATGAGAATGTCGACCACGGGGCCGACGCCGGCGGTGCCGGGCGAGATCTGCGCCTGATGCCAGACGAGAAGCACGCCGGCGACGGCGGCGATGAGCGAGGCGAAGGTGTAAGCGGCGATGCGGTGGGCGGTGACGTTGAAGCCCAGCGCCGCCATGCGCCGCGGATTGTCGCGGATGCCCTGGAGCGCCAGGCCGAACGGGCTGCGCGCGACGTAGATGACGGTGAGGAACGAGAGGACCGCCCAGAACAGAACGAGATAGTAGGCGGGCGTGGACTTACCCCAATCGACGCCGAGGAACACCGGCGCGAGCACCGAGTTGAAGCCGCTGAACCCGTTGAAAATCGAGTAGTTCTGCAGCGTGAAATAATAGAAGGCGGATGCGATCGCGAGCGTGATCATGATCGTGTAGATGCCTTCGGTGCGCACCGAGAGCGCGCCGCTGATGGTGCCGAACGCGATCGCGATCACGATCGCGATGACGACCGCGAGCCACCAGGGCCAGCCCAGACTGACGTTGGTGATGGCGCTGTCGCCGAAGATCGCGACCATGTAGCCGGCGCATCCGGCGACGGTCATCTGCACGAGGCTGACCATGCCGCCATAACCGGCGAGGAACATCAGGCTGAGCGCGATCATGCCGAGGATCATCGCATAGCCGAAGATCTGATTGGTGACGAAGGTGCTGGCGAAGGCCGGCAGGAACAGCAAGAACAGCGCGAACAACAGGGCGACGAGTTGGCCCGGTTCGCCCAAGCCGCTGGCGGGCGCAGTGGCGGCGGCGGGGCTCGATGCGGCGGCGGGCGTTGCGGGTGCTGCCATCGTCAGCGCCTCCCAAACAGGCCTTCAGGCCTGATTGCGAGCGCGACGACCATGATGACGAACGTCAACACGACGGCGTAGGTCGGCATGTAGACCGAGCCGAACTGCTCGGCGAGACCGATGATCAGCGCGCCGACGGCGGCGCCTGGAATCGAGCCCATGCCACCGACGATGACGACGACCAGCGAGGCGAGCAAAATCTTGATGTCCTCGCCGGGCTGCAGCGACTGGAACAGGCCGCCGATGACGCCCGACAGACCCGCGAGCCCGGCGCCGAACGCAAACACCATGACAAAGATCGCCTGCACGCGGGCGCCCGTCGCCGACAGCATGTCCTTGTCGTCGACGCCGGCGCGCACCAGCATGCCGATCCGCGTCTTATTGAGTGCGAGCCACATCAAGATGCCAATGACGACGGAGGCGAAGAAGATCGCAAGACGCACGAGCGGATAAGAGAGGTAGACCGGCTCACCGGTGCTGGTGAGGCCGGTGACGAAGGGGGTGCGGACGGGGCCGACGAGCCAGGCCGGCGTTTCGATCTGATAGAAGTCGCCACCCCAGATCCAGAGCATCAGGTCGGCGAGGACGATCGAGATGCCGATGGTGACGAGGGTCTGGCGGAGATCCTGGCCTTCCATCCAGCGGAAGATCGTCACCTGCAGCACGATTCCGAGCAGGGCGATGATGATGAAGGCGCCGATCAGGCTCAACGCGAGCGAGCCGGTGAGATAGCTGATGCCATAGCCGACGTAGCCGCCGAGCAGATACAGCGAGCCGTGCGCGAGATTGACGTTGCGCATGAGGCCGAAAATGAGGGTGAAACCACTGGCGACCAGGAAATAAAGTCCGCCGAGCGTCACGCCATTCAAGAATGCGCTGAGAAAGACCCGCTTACGGCCTATGGCGGCTTCGAGTTCCGGCGGCCAGACGGCGAAAATGAGCCACAACATTATCACGGTGGCAACGGCTATAATCAGGGACCAAACTGGCCGGCGCTGCATGAACCGCGTCAAACGGTTTGCAGACTCCCCTTCGCTCACCGTCGCACCATTCAATGCGCGCGCCATTTGATCCTGGATTATCAGATAATGGAAGCTTTATGCCGCCATCCCATATCTGATTCTGGGCGAATCGGTCAGTCCGCGCTTGTCGGATTGTCTGATTGCCTTGTCGATTTGTCTGATTTAAGTGCCCGCGCGCACCGCAGCACGGCGATATTCAGCCGGGGCGACGCCGACATTCTGGGAAAAGAAGCGGGTAAAGCCGCTATGAGACCCGAACCCGAGGGATAAACTAATGTCGATCACGGACTGATCGGTCTTAGTCAGACAATCGATTGCCCGCTCCATTCTCAAGGTATTCAAATAAATATGCGGTGTAACCCCAACCTGCTCACGGAATAGTTTATAGAAATGCTGACGCGACAGGCCGGCATCGCGCGCCAAATCATCGAATTCAAAATCGGCGCCAACGCGGGTGGCAATCAAATCCAGGGATTTTCTGACGCGAAAATCGAGCAATGGGGCGGCGAGGCGGGGCGCGCGCGGGGCGCCAAGCCCATTCCAGGACTGGGTAAAGCAGGCCGATACGAGGTCATAAATCGCCGTATCGATGCAGAGATTGGGGCCCTCGCCGAGCAAAACATAATGCAGGCCGGTCAGCACATTCGAGATGCGGGGCGTCATCGCCACTTCAGGCTGGCCGAAGCGCAGCGGGATCTCACTGTTGCGGCCGGCCTCGCTGTACCAGGCGGGACTGATGTAGAGGATCAGGAAGCGCGAGCCGGCGTGGCGATCGCCGGGGATGAACTCGTGCTGTTCCCAAGGGTTGATCGCGGCGATGCTGTTGGGTGAGAGCAAAGCGGCGCCGCGGTGCAGGCGCGACCAGGCCGAGGGGCCGTCGAGGTGGAAGACCAGGTGGCCTTCGCGGTGCGCGTGCGTGCTGATCGGACGGTTGAGCTGATAGATCACCGCCCGCCCGAACGCACCATGATATGCCGCGATTGCCGTACTCATGACGCTCACTCAGCCGAATTCGGTGACTTTGCCGGTCCTCGCCGCCGTTGGCGAGGCCGAAGGCGCTGGTTGGTAAAGCCGGCTACACTCATGTTGCAGAAGAAACCGGAGCGGAGCAAGACCGCTGTTTACCTGCGTGCCTCTTATCGGAAAACCGGTGCCCATCCCCGGATCAAGTCCGAGGACAAGCTTTTCCGGAAGCACGCGCAACGCAAAAAAATGCGACCGGCGCCACGGGCACCGGTCGCGTTATCAGTCGCATCAATAGGTTTTCTTGCACTCGGGGCCGGTGCGGCTCGGCAAGCCGATCTTGCCAAGGGTCGCCGCGTCGATGCCGAGGTTCTGGTTCACGTTCGACACCACTTGCACCATCTTGCTGACGAGATCGCCGTTCGGGGCTTCGACGATTTCGTAGACGAAGTTCGTGCCGATGGCCTGGCGGTTGGCATCGAGCTTGATCTTGCCGTTGGGGGCATCGAGCTCGAGGGTCGAGAGCGCTTCACGCAACTTCTTGTGGCCGTCGCTTCAGATCGCCATTGACCTTATTGAGGGCGGCGAACAGCGCATTGAACGCATTGTAGTAGCCGGTGCCGCTGAGCGAGGGACCCGAGAATCGCTTATCGGCGGGGAACGCGTCCTGGTAGGCCTTCACCCAAGCCTGCCATTTCGGATTGTCCCAGGTGTCGGCTTGTGGACCGGCCGCCGAAATGCCGATGGCCGCGCGCTTGGCGTTGCCTTTCGAGCTCAGCACCGTCTGGTCGACCATGATCGAGCCGCCCACCAGCTTGGCCTTGCCGCCAGCCTGCACATACTGATTGAGGAAGTTCACGGCATCGCCGCCGCCGAGGCCAAGGAAGATGGCGTCGACGTTGTCGGGCAATTTGGCAATGATCGAGCCGAAGTCTTTGGTGCCGAGCGGCACCCAGAAGCGTTCGGTGATTTCGCCGCCAGCGCGGCAATACTCAAGCGCGAAGCCGCGAAGCTGGGTGTAGGGGAAGGAATAGTCTTCGGCGAGGGTCGCAATTTTCTTGTAGCCCTTGGTCTTGTAAATGTGTTCGCCGAGGCCCGCCATCCACTGCGCGCCGTCCATGTTGAAGCGGAAGAAGTTGGGCGACGGATTGACGAACGTCGTCTCCATCGCACCGGAAGACCCGTTGACGATCGTGACGTTTGGAACAGTCTTGGCATAGTCGCGCATGGCGATGCCTTCGGACCCGGACAAGGGGCCGACGATCAGCTCGACCTTGTCCTGTTCGACGAGCTTGCGTGCGCCACGCAGGGCCGAGTTGGGGCTTGCATCGGTCGAGACTTGGATGATCTCGATCTCGCGGCCGGCGACCTTGCCGGCTTGTTTGACCGCGACCTGCATGCCGCGCACGCCGTCTTCACCGAGCGTCGTCAGCGCGCCCGAGAGCGTCGCGAGCATACCGATGCGCAGTTTTTCTTGCGCCGCGGCGGGTTGCGTCAGGAGCATGGCGGTTGTGAGCGCCACTCCAGTGGCAAAGGGTTTCAGCATGGGGTTTCCTCAAAGTAGAGTTCAGGTTGGCCTAGATTTCAGAATCCAATCGCCGGCAACCGCCCGGTTTGAGACGCGCGGCACGACTGGCTGTCGAAAACTTGAGCGAGAGGACCAGATCGCGCTTGTCCAATCGTATCAAATTGCATGGCAGGTCTCGCTCAGTGTGCTCCTCCAGGGTTGTGCAGGCGACCTCAACAACGGGCCATTCCAGCACCCCCGACGAAAATTGCAACGCGAATCTCGATGCCGGCAGGGAGGGCTATTGGGATAGTACGGTCGCAGCCCGGCGGTACTGGTCGGGCGGGACGCCGACATGCTGGGCGAAAAAGCGCGTAAATCCGCTATGCGAACCGAAGCCCAGGGAGAGGCCAATGTCAGTGACTGTTCGCGCCGTGGTGGTGAGGATGGTGGTGGCGCGCTCCATGCGGAGGGTACAGAGATAGACATGCGGCGTGATGCCGATCTGGCGGCGGAAGTGGCGGTAGAAGTTGGGGCGGGAGAGACCGGCCTCGCGCGCGATGTTGTCGAATTCGATCTCGGAGCCCAAGCGATCGGAGATCAGGCGCATGGATTTGCGAATGCGATAGTCGAGTGCGGGCGCGGTCACGGGATCGGCGGCCGCCACCGACCGGCCGCCCCACGATTGCTCGAAGCTTTCGAGCGCCAAGTCGTAGATCAGGGTATCGAGACAGTGGCGGGGACCAATGCCGGAGAGCGCGCGATGGAGCGTTGCGACGAGAAGCAGAATGCGCGGGGTGCAGTGCAGTTCCGCCTGGCCAAAGCGGAGCGGGGCTTCGCTGCGACGGCCGGCCTCGGCGAACCACGCCTGGCTGATGTAGAGCACGAGATACTTGGACCCGCGGCCGAACTCCGACGGCACGAACTCGTGCTGTTCCCATGGATTGACGGCGGCGGCGGTTTCGGCGTCGAGGAAGACCGTGCCGCGCGACGTGCGCGCCCACGACGACGGGCCGCCGAGATGGAAAATCAGATGGCCTTCGCGATGCGCATGCGGCTTGATGGGGCGATCGAGCATGTAGAGGGTTGCTCGCCCAAAAGAGCCGTGATGAACCGCGTCCGCCTTACTCATGGTGTTCCATCTGGCCCTCGCGTCACGCCGACCGTTCGCCGGTGGATGCAAAGATCACCGTAACGTGCCGAATTTCTGGCACCTTTGAGGTTGCGCGTCCAGACGCATCGCGACCGGCCGGTCTGCCTCGATCACCTTTTGGAACGCGATGGGCTGCGGGTGCCGCGACAATCGCGCGAGATGGACCCTGCCGCCGACGATTCATCTTGTGCGAGATCGCCAATGCCGAATGCTCCGTTCACCCCCAACATCGATGCCTGTCCGTACCGCAACCGAAGCGATTAGAGCTTCCGGCAGCTGCGGGCGGGCGGCGTCAATGCAATTGGCTGGTGTCGCGCGCGGCGAGGACAGCACGGCTTGAAGCAGTTTTGGTTTGACGGAGACGCACGCCGAGACCGCCGATCCCGGCGCGGTAGAACTCGACGGTGAGGCCGTACGCGTCGGCGATGTCGCTGACGATCGCGAGGCCGAGGCCGGATCCCGGGCGGCGCTGATCCAGCCGCACGCCGCGCGCGAGAATGGCGCCGAGTTGCGCATCCGGTACGCCGGTGCCGTCGTCCTCGACTTCTATCTGGGCTGCGCCGTCGACTGTCGCGGCCTTCAGGAGGACCTCTGTACGTCCCCACTTCTGGCCATTCTCCAAAAGGTTGCCGACGAGCTCGGCGAGATCATCGGCGTCGATGGCGATGCCGAAATCGGGCTCGATCGCGACAGTCCATGAGACGCGCGTGCCGTCGGGTGTGCGCTTCAGCGTGCCGATCAGGCGGCCGGCGAGCGGCGCCAGCAGGGTCGTCTGAGCCTTTGTCGCGGTCGATACACGCGCGCGCGCCAATTCGCGCTCGACGTGGTGGCTCATGGCCCCGACCAGCTCTTCGACATCGCGGGCGGCGGCGGGCTGGCCTTGCTGGCTCAGATCGCGGGCGACGCTGTTGAGGGCGGTCAGGGGCGTTTTCAGGCCATGGGCGAGGTTGCCGGCGCGGGCGCGGGCGCGATCGATCGACTGCTCCTGTGCATGCAGCAGGCCGTTGAGGTCTTCCACCAGGGGACGGACCTCGGACGGGAAGTGGCCGTCGAGGCGGCGGCTGTCGCCGCTGCGGACTTGGAACAACCGTGTGCGCAAGTTTTCGAGCGGTTTCAAGCCAACGACGACCTGGAACCAGGCGGCGAGCATCAAGGCGCCGCCGAGCACCAAGAGAGACGCGGCCAAATCGCGCTGGAATGCCCTGACGGCGTCCATCACGTCGGCTTGGTCGATGGCGGTGCTGATGCGGATGACGTGATCCTTGCTGTCGCGCGATTTCAGCGTCACGTTGCGCACGAGGGCGATGATTGGGACGCTGGCGGGTCCACTCAAGGAGAGCCGCTTTGGCTCGATGCTGCGTTCCGTATCGAGCGGCACGTCGAGTTCGGCGCCGACGAGCGACTCGGAGCCATCGACGACCGCGCCGTCGCTCCAGACCTGCCAATAGAGACCGGCAAGCGGGGCGTCGAACCGCGGCGCGGTCGGCTGGCGGACGATCACGGGCTGGCCTTCGGGGCTCAGCTCGACGTTGGCCGCGAGATAATTCAAATGATCCTGCAGTTCGGCGACGACGCGGCGGTCGACATGACGCTCGAACATTTTCGTCAGCGCCCAACCGGCGGCGGTCAAAGCCAAAGCAATAGACAAGGCAGCAGCCGCCAGAAGCCGGAACTTCAGCGACCCAGCCGTCACGTCAGCGTCTCCGGGATGAGATAGCCGTAGCCGCGGCGGGTCTCGATCACGTCGCACTTGAGCTTGCGGCGGAGGCGGCCGATCAGGACTTCGATGGAGTTGCTGTCGCGCTCGAAGTCCTGGGCGTACAGATGCTCGGTGATCTCGCGCTGCGAGATGGCGCGGCCGCGATTGTGAAGCAGCAACGTCAAGAGACGGTATTCGAGCGGCGTAACAGGGATCGCTTCGCCGCGGATCTCGACGCGCATATTGCGCGTGTCGATGCTGACGGGGCCGTGCTGTAGGACGGGCATGGCGGCGCCGGCCGTGCGGCGCAGCACGGCGCGCAGACGTGCGAGGAGTTCGTCCATCTCGAACGGTTTGGGCAGATAGTCGTCGGCGCCGGCATCGATGCCCTCGACACGCTCCATCCAACGGCCGCGCGCGGTCAAGACGACGACGGGCAAGCGGATGCCGGCCGAGCGCCAGCGTTTCAAGATCGTCATGCCGTCGAGGCCGGGAAGCCCGAGATCCAGGATGGCGCCATCGAAGGTTTCGTGCTCGCCGCGAAAAAGCGCGTCTTCGCCGTCCGACGCACGATCCACCAGATAGCCGTTCGCGGTCAGGGCGCGCTCGACGTCGCGTGCGATTCTGGCATCGTCTTCGACAACGAGTATCCGCATCAGCGGCCACTCACGTTGGTGACTTCGCCGGTGTAGCCGTCGACGCGGACGCTGACGACGCGGCCTTGCTTGTCGATGACCTTGAAGTCGTGGGTGACGCCGACGAACGTCGTTTGGGTGCGGACGCCGACGATCTGGCCGGGTACGGCGCGGGTGACCTGGCTCATCACATCGCGGGGGGATTTCGGGCCGTTGCCGCCGCCGCGATTGGCGCTGCGATCGCCGTCACCGCGCCCGCGACGGCTGCCTCCACCCCCGCCATAGCGGTGGTCATCGCCACCGCCGCCGCGCCCGCTGTTGGAGCTGCCACTGCCGCTGTTGCTGCTTCCGCTACCGCTGTTAGAGCTGCCGCTGTTGCTGCTTCCACTGCCGCTGTTGGAGCTACCGCTGCCGCTGTTGTCGGAGCCACTTCCAGAGTTTCCACCACCGCCGCCACCACTACCGCCGCCACCTCCGCCGCCGTCACCACCGCCCTTGTCGGCATGAGCGCGGTCGAACGGGAGAAGCGGCCCGGCGAGGGCGAGCGCGAGTGCAAGTCTCAGGATTTTCCGGCGATCAATCACGCGCAATTCTCGGGCAGACATAGTGCAGTGCAATACATGAATATGCTGGCATAAGACTGACAAACGACTGACAGATTCAGCCTCGCTGCATCGGACCGCAAGCCAATTCCCGTTTACCACGGAGTTTTGCATCGGGTCATCCCCTAATACCCGCCCTAATACCCGATTGATCCTAACGAGTTAGTTGCGGCACCTGCCTGTCGCCGGCGCCAGAGGAGCTAGGCAAATGCCGTTCACTCTTGCACTATGGGGGCAAGACGAGCGCTGGACCCCGAGTGGGATGGGCCGTCGCAGCAGCCCGGGAGGCACACATGCGCGAATTGACAGTCGATAACATCACCGAGGCCGTCTTCGAACAGATGGCCACGACGGCTGATCCGCGCATGAAGGCGGTGATGGAGTGCGCCGTGCGGCATCTGCACGATTTCGCGCGGGAAATGAACCTGACGCCCGCCGAATGGATCAAGGGCATCGAGTTCATGACGGCGATCGGGCAGAAGTGCACGCCGGAGCGGCAGGAATTCATTCTGCTGTCGGATACGCTCGGGCTGTCGGCACTGGTCAACGCGATGCACGACAAGACCGCGATCGAGGATGCGACGCATTCGAGCCTGCTCGGGCCGTTCTACCGGGAGAGCACGCCGCGGCTCGAGCGCGGGGCGCAGATCTCCAAGAAGGCAGCCGGCAACGACATCGTCATGTGGGGCCAGGTCACGGACATCAAGGGCAAGCCGATCGCCAACGCGGATGTTTCGGTCTGGCAGACCGGCGATGACGGCCTCTACGACATCCAGGCGGATCCACCGAGCACAGACTTGCGCGGCGTCTTCACCACGGATGCCGATGGCGTCTATTGCCTGCGCTCGGTCGCCCCCATCGGCTATTCGATCCCGATGGATGGGCCGGTCGGTGCGATGGTGCGGGCGCAGGGCCGGCATGGCATGCGGCCGGCGCATGTGCACTTCCTGATCACGGCGCCGGGCTTCCGCGAACTGGTCACGGCGACGTACATCAAGGGCGACAAGTATCTCGCGGATGACGTGGTGTTCGGCTCCGCCGGTGATCTGGTCGCCGAGTTGAAGCCACACGATCCGGAGAGCCCGATCAAAGGCATACCGAGCATCCGATTCGACTTCAGCATGGCGCGCGAAGGCGCCGTCGACAAACAGATGGGACGCGTCGGCTCGGATCCCGCGGCGATCATGCGCGGTTGAGGCTTCAGCGGGCGCAGGCTGATGCCTGGTATCCTAAAATGTAATGGGCTCACTTGTTTGCTTGCGCGCGGCCGGTACAATTGACCTTGCACCCGTGATTGCTCATAGTGCGTTGAGAAAAAACAAGAACATGACCGGCGCTGTTTCGCGGCAGGCCGATAACGTGTTCGGCGGCGCGACGACGTCGAGGAGGAACGCATGGAGACGTTGCCACGGGGCGGGCTGCCGCGCGCCGAGATGATGAAGCGCGTGGCGCGGTTCAATTCCCTCAAGGGTTCGGACGGCGGACTGCCCGACAGCAAAATGACGGGCTGCATTCGCACGCTTTACAACGTCATCGGGTTTCAGCCGCCGCCGGGCGAAGGCGGCGCGGTGACATCGCCAGTTGGCGACAATGCTTCGCGGCTCGCAGCGATCAAGATCTCGGAAGGGTTCAATCTCGGCTATTGCCGCGCCAAGCCGGGCAACGGGCCGATGATGCACAACCACGATACCAATGAGACGTTCATCCCGATGACGGGGACGTGGCGTTGCAGCTGGGAAAACGAAAAGGGCGATGTCGAGTACGTCGACGCCGAGCCATTCGACGTGGTGTCGTTTCCGCCGGGCGTGGCGCGCCGGTTCGAGAACGTGACGAAGGGCGACCCGAACGTCGAGTTGATCTTGATGTTCGTGATCGGAGGCAACGCGCCGCAAGCAGAATTCACGGATCAATCGATGCAGACACTCGCCGACGCGGGTGTTTGGCCGCGCACGTGACAGAACTCACCAGATCCAGAAAAAAGCCAACGGAGGAACAGAGAATGGGACTGACCACTTTCACGCGACGGGCAGCATTGGCCGCGGCGGCCGCCATCGGTTTCGCGATACCTGCGCTCGCGCAGCAGCCACCGATCAAGATCGGCATGAGCATGCCGTTGACGGGCGGACTTGCCGGCGGCGGCAAGTCGTCGTTGATCGGCATCGAGACGTGGCGCGACGACATCAACGCCAAGGGCGGTCTCTTGGGCCGCAAAATCGAGATCGTCGTTTATGACGATAAATCGAGCGCCGCGGAGTCGCCAGCGATCTACGCGAAGCTGCTGGATATCGATAAAGTCGATCTGCTGTTTGCACCATACGCGACGGTGCAGACGGCGCCGCTGATGCCGATGGTGAAGCAGAAAGGCCTGCTGCTGATGGGGAACTTCTCCTATCAGGTCAATCGCACGGTGCAGCACGACATGTGGTTCAACGTGGCGCCATGGGGGCCGGCGGACAGCTGGGCGCGCGGCTTCATCGAACTTGGCGAGAAGGCCGGCGGCAAGACCATCGCGGTGCTCGCAGCCGACCAAGAGTTCGCGCAGAACCTGATCCGTCAGGCCAAGGCGGTAGCGGGCGAAAAGAAGATCAACGTCGTCTACGAACAGAGCTACCCGCCGAGCACGGTCGAGTTCTCGTCGATGATCCGCGCGCTCAAGGCCGCGAAACCCGACATGGTGTTCGTCGCGTCGTATCCGCCGGATTCGGTCGGGATCATGCGCGCGATCAACGAGATCGGCATCGGCAGCGATGTCAAGATCTTCGGCGGCGGCATGGTCGGGCTGCAGTTCACGAGCAACATGGAATCGATGGGCTCGCTGCTGAACGGCGTCGTCAACTACAACAGCTGGCTGCCGGAAAAGACGATGTTCCATCCCGGCACCAAGGAGTTCTTCGAGAAGTACGGCCCGAAAGCCGTCGCCGCGAAGGTCGATCCGCTCGGGTATTATCTCGCGCCGTTCGGCTATGCGCTCGGCCAGCTGGTCGAACAGGCCGTGACAGCGACGAAATCGCTCGATCACAAGGCGATCGCGGCGTATCTGCGCACCAACGAGCATAAGACGATCGTTGGCCCGATCGCTTTCGCGGCGGATGGCGAGTGGAAGACGTCCGGCACGGTGATGGCGCAATTCCGCGGTGTTGCCGACAAGAACCTGGAGCAGTTCCGCAGCCCCGGTAAGCAGATCATCCTGTTTCCGGACAAGCTGAAGACGGGCGATATTGTCGTGCCGTTCGAAAAAGCCCGGAACTGACGAGCGTGCCTGGGCCGGGGCGGCGCACGCCGTCCCGACCCTGAGGCATGGTGGGGGGCATGGTGGGGGAAGCCGCGTGTTTTCACTGGAATTGCTGCTCGATGCCGTGGTGATCGGTGTCCTGCTCGGCTGCTTTTATGCGGCCGTCAGCATCGGACTCTCGGTGTCGTTCGGACTGCTCGACGTGCCGCATGTGGCGCATCCGGCGTTTCTGGTCGCCGGGTCGTATGGTGCGTATCTGCTCGGCCAGTATGGCATTGATCCGATCCTCGCCGGCCTGATGCTGATGCCGCTATTCTTCCTGTTCGGCATGGCGATGTACCGGTTCTACTACGAGGCGTTCGAGAAGCGCGGCTCGGATGCGGGCGTGCGGGGAATCGCTTTTTTCTTCGGGATCGCATTCATCATCGAAGTGCTGCTGATTTTGATGTTCGGCGTCGATCAGCGGACAGTTGAGGCGCCTTATATCGGGAAAAGCTATCGAATCGGGGATATGCGGATTCCATTGCGGCTGGTGGTGGCGTTCGTGATGGCGCTGCTGCTGACGCTGGGCCTGACGCTCTATATGTCGAAGACGTTCTCGGGGCGGGCGATCCGGGCGGTGGCGCAGGACGCGGTCGCACTCCGGCTGATGGGCGCCGATCCGGTCAAGATCAAGCAGTGGGCGTTCGGAATTGCGACGGCGGTGGTGGCGATCGCAGGCGCGCTGCTGATCATCATCTCGCCGGTGGAGCCGACGATGGACCGCGCCTACATTGGGCGCACATTCTGCGTCGTGGTGATGGCGGGGCTCGGCAGCATGACGGGGACGCTGGTGGCGGGGATCATTCTGGGGGTGGCGGAATCGATCGTGCTGACGCTCTATGGCGCGTCGTGGGCGCCGGCGGTCTCTTTCACGATGCTGCTCGGCGTGCTCGCCGTGCGGCCGCAGGGCCTGTTCGGGAGATGAGCATGCGGGGCCTTGGTTTTTGGATCGGCGCCGCGCTTTTTATCGCGCTCACGGTGTTTCTGGCGCTCACCGTTCGTAACGAATACTGGTTTTTCGCGGGCTATGTGATCCTGCAATTTGTCATTCTCGCCACCGCTTGGAACATCCTCGGCGGCTACGCGGGCTATGTGAATTTCGGCACCAG
This sequence comes from uncultured Alphaproteobacteria bacterium, assembly GCA_963779515.1. Taxonomy (GTDB): domain Bacteria; phylum Pseudomonadota; class Alphaproteobacteria; order Rhizobiales; family Hyphomicrobiaceae; genus CAVZYN01. The sequence goes on along the minus strand of CAVZYN010000018.1, from coordinate 657,680 downwards.
CGCGTTCTTCGGGCTCGGCGTGTACACCGCGGTGGCGCTGTTCAAGGCGTTCGAGTTGCCGCTGCCGCTGCAGATTATGGCGGCGGGTGTGGTCGGCGCCGCGCTCGGCTTTGCGATCGGGATGATGACGCTCAGGCTGCAGGGGATCTTCTTCTCGATTGCGACGATCGCGATCACGATCATCATCGAGACGTTCATTACGAACTGGAAATTTGTTGGTGCCGCGACCGGCATTCAGCTGCTGCGGCCGCCGGTGACGCCACCGTTCGATTCCTACATCAAGATGCTGGTGGTGGTGATGGCGGTGCTGGTGGTCGTGGCCATCGCGGTCGCGCGGTTTGTGCAGGATTCGTGGATCGGGCGGGGATTGCGGGCGGTGCGGGACGACGAGATCGCGGCAGAAAGCTCGGGCGTGCCGACGCTGAAGCTGAAGCTGGTCGCGTGCACGCTGTCGGGCGCGCTGATGTGCGCGGCGGGCGCGCCGGCGGCGATGTATCTGCAGTACGCGATCCCGACCGCGGCGTTCGACCTCAACTATTCGGTGTCGGCGCTGGCGATGTCGCTGATCGGCGGGACGGCGCATTGGATCGGGCCGGTGCTCGGCGCGATCCTACTCGGCGTGACGCAGCAGTTTTTGACGGTCAACATCTCGTCAGAAATGAACGTGCTGGTGCTCGGCGTGATGCTGGTGCTGTTCGTCATTGTCGCGCCGGACGGGATCATCGGGCTCATTCGCAAGGTGCTTCCGGGCAGCCTCGGAGGGCGCCGGACATGAGCGCGCCGCTGCTTCGCGTCGAAAACGTGACCAAGCGCTTCGGCGGATTCACCGCGCTCGAAAGCGTCTCGTTCGAGATCATGCCGGGCGAGCGGTTCGGGCTGATCGGGCCGAACGGATCGGGCAAGACGACGCTGATCAATTGTGTTTCTGGATCGCTTCGAAACGACACGGGGTCGATAAGGTTCAACGGCGAGGACATCGCGGGGCTGCCAGCCTATATCCGGACACGGCGCGGCATTGCGCGCAGCTTCCAGATACCGCGGCCGTTCAAGAGCATGACAGTGGTCGAGAATTTGCTGGTGGCGCTCGATTTTGGAGTGACAGGACACGGCCACAACATCACGCAGTCGACGGCTGAAGTGATGGCGATCATCGACAAGATGGGGCTCGGTGCCAAGGCGAATGTGCTTTCGAGCCAGCTGTCGCAGGTGGAACTGCGCAAGATGGAACTGGCGCGGGCGATGGCGGCGCGGCCGAAGCTGCTGATCTCGGATGAAGCGATGGCGGGGCTGTCGGGGTCGGAGATCGACGAGGTGCTCGCTCTCCTGTTCAAGCTCAACGGCGAGGGTATCACGATCATCATGATCGAACACATTATGCATGCGGTGATGAAATTTTCGGGCCGCGTGATGTGTCTCGACGCCGGCCGGATCATCGCGCAAGGCGAGCCGAAGGATGTGATGAAGGATAAACGCGTCCAGGAGGCGTATCTTGGCGCTTAATCTCAGAATCGCGGGTGTCGACGCGGGTTATGGCGCGGTGCGGGCGCTGCAAGGCGTGACGCTCGACGTCAAGACCGGCGAGACGGTCGTGCTGCTCGGCACCAACGGCAACGGCAAAAGCACGCTGATGAAGTGTCTGATGGGGCTGGTGCGGCCGACCGCGGGTTCGATCACGCTCGAGATCGACGGCCGCACGCATGAGCTGACGCAGCTGACGACGGAACAGATCGTCGGGCTCGGCGTCGCCTTGGTGCCGGAGGGGCGGCGGCTGTTTCCGAAACTGACAGTGGAAGAGAATTTGATGCTCGGCGCGTTCCGGCCGGAGGCGCGGGCGGGAATTTCGGGCAACCTCGCGTTCGCCTATGAGGCGTTTCCGATCTTGACGGAGCGGCGCCGGCAATTGGCGGGGACGATGTCGGGTGGGCAACAGCAGATGCTGGCGATCGCGCGGGCGCTGATGTCGTCGCCGAAGCTGCTGCTGGTGGACGAGCCGTCGGTGGGGTTGTCGCCGTTGCTGGTGGCGCAGACGGTGACGAAGATCGGCGAGTTGAAGGACAGGTTTGGGCTGACGGTGCTGATGGCGGAGCAGAATTTCAATCAGGCGGTCAGGATCGCGGATCGTGGGTACATTATCGTGCACGGCGAGATCGCGTTCGAGGGCAAGACGGTCGAGGATCTGAGGTCGAACGATATCGTGAAGCAGTTGTATTTGGGTGGGGCGGGGTAGGTTCTCGCTGCGATCGAGAAGGCCCCCTCATCCGCCCTTCGGGCACCTTCTCCCCAAGGGGAGAAGGAAGAAAGGCAGGCGGGCGTTCGAGGGCGAGACGGTCGAGGATCTCAGGTCGAACGATATCGTGAAGCAGTTGTATTTGGGTGGGGCGGGGTAGGTTCTCGCTGCGATCGAGAAGGCCCCCTCATCCGCCCTTCGGGCACCTTCTCCCCAAGGGGAGAAGGAAGAAAGGCAGGCGGGCGTTCGAGGGCAAGACGGTCGAGGATCTCAGGTCGAACGATATCGTGAAGCAGTTGTATCTCGGTGGGGCGGGGTAGGTTCTCGCTGCGATCGAGAAGGCCCCCTCATCCGCCCTTCGGGCACCTTCTCCCCAAGGGGAGAAGGAAGAAAGGCGGGGTAGTCGGGAGGCGGAGCGGCTGTCATCACGCAGCGGGGCGGATGACGCCTTTGGTGAGGAGGATGTTGCCGTAGAGGCGGGGCTCGCCGGTGGCGACGATGGCGTAGGCGGCCTTGGCGCGGTTGTAGAAGGCAAAGCGTTCGAGGGCGCCGAGAGTGGCGGTTTTGCCGGTCTCGTGGCGCGCGAGAATCTGGCGGAACTCGGCGTAGATCGGCTGCTCGGCCGTGGGATCGCCGATCACTTCCATGCGGAAGGCTGCGTGCGCGACAGCGTGATCGAGCGGCAGGACGGAGAGGATGGCGTCGAGGGCGCGGGTGGCGCTGATGCCGTCGAGGCGGATGAGACGCTGGGCGGTCGACGCGGCGGGAAAGTTCGCGTCGGCGATGACGAGTTCGTCGCCGTGGCCCATGGCGCGCAGCGCCGAGAGCAGATCGGGCGACAGCAGCGGGTCGATGTTTTTCAGCATGAGATGATCTCGACGGGGACAGGCGCGTCGCGGCGCAGGAGATTCTGCGCCTTGAGATCGGCCCAGAGCGCGTCAGGAACTCGCCGCCGACAGGCTCGCGATGTTGCGATGGACCTCGTCCGCCGTGACCGCGCCAAAGGCGACAGCGACGACAGCCGGGTGCGCCAACGGAAACTGTAGCGCGGCATCAGGGAGCGCGACGCCGTGTTTTTTGCAGACGGCGTCGAGGGCTTGGACGCGCGCGACGATCTCGGGCGGGGCGGCGTTGTAGTTGTAGGTGCGGCCGCCGGCGAGAATGCCGGAGTTGAGCGCACCGCCGACAACGACGCCGACGCCGCGGGCAACGCAGAGCGGCAGGAACGATTGCAGCGCCTCCTGCTCGAGCAGCGTGTATCGGCCGGCCAAGAGCACCATGTCGAGATCGGCTTCGCGGACGAGGCGTTCGGCGACCTGCCAGACGTTGAGGCCGGTGCCGATGGCGCCGACGACGCCGGAGCGGCGCAGTTCGTCGAGCGCTTTCATGCCGGTCGACAGCAGCGCGCGGATATGGGCCTCCGACGCCTCGGCCGAGCCGTGCGTGATGGCGTCGATGTCGTGGATGTAGAGGACGTCGATGCGATCGGCGCCGAGGCGTTCGAGGGAGGCCTCGAACGAGCGCATGACGCCGTCGTAGCTGTAGTCGGAGACGATCTCGCGCGCCGGAGCCGCGAAATAGCGAGTGCGCGGCTTGACGTCTTCGGGCCGGCAGCGTTTCAGGATGCGGCCGATCTTGGTCGACAGCAGATATTCGTGGCGCGGGCGCTCGCGCAGCGCATGATTGACGCGGGCTTCGGCGAGACCCATGCCGTAGAGCGGCGCGGTATCATAATAGCGGACGCCGGCGTCCCAGGCGGCGGCGAAGGTTGCCTCGGCGCCGGCTTCGGGAATGGCCTCATAGAGATTGCCGAGCGGCGCGGTGCCGAGGCCGAAGCGGGTGAACTTCAAGAGACGGCCGCTGCGCGTCGTGAACGCGCGAACCGGAAGATCGGTCATGACTTCGTCCTTCGTGCATTGAGTTCGGCCAGCACTTCTGTGGTGTGTTCACCGACCTTCGGCAGGCCGCGACGGACCTTTAGGCGGCGGCCGGCGAGTTCGATCGGCAGCGCGGGCGTGCGCGTCGTGCGGCCATCGGGGAGCGTCAGATCCAGCAATCCGCCGGAGGCGAGGAGATGGGGATCGGCGAACATGTCCTCAGGCGTGGCGATGGGCGCGTAAGGCAGGCCGAGGGCCGCGGCCTTTTCGATGAGATCCGCGCGCGACAACGATTTGGTCAGTTCGTTGAGGCGCGGGATCAGCCAGGGGCGCTCGGCGCAGCGGGCGTTGTTGGTGGCGAGGCGGGCGTCGGATGCAAGATCGCCCAGGTGGAAGCCGTCGCAGAAGACTTTCCATTGCGTGTCGGTGACGACGCCGAGGAAGAGCTGGCCGTCCTTGCACGCGAAGATGTCGTAGATGCCCCAAGCGGGCTGGCGCACGGACATGGGCGGCGTCGGCTTGCCGGTCATGGTGGATTGCATCATGTGCTGGGCCATCAGCATGACGCAGGTTTCAAACAGCGCGCTGGTGACGATCTGGCCGCGGGCGGTGGATTCGCGTTCACGCAATGCGGCTTGAATCGCGATGACCGCGAACATGCCGCCCATGATGTCGATCACCGAGGAGCCCGCGCGCAGCGGCTTGCCGGGCAGGCCGGTCATGTAGGCGAGGCCCGCCATCATCTGCACGACTTCGTCGAGGGCGACGCGGTGCTCGTAGGGGCCGGAGAGGAAGCCTTTGACGGAGCAATAGACCAGGCGCGGGTTTGCGGCGGTCAGTTGCTCGGGGCCGAGGCCAAGTTTTGCCATGGCACCGGGGCGGAAGTTTTCGAGCACCACGTCGGCGCCGGCGATCAGCGCCTTGGCATCGGCGAGGCCGGCTGCGGATTTGAGATCGAGCAGGATCGAGCGCTTGTTGCGGTTCATCACCGCGAAAAAGCCGACACCGCCGCCCGTCAGCGTGCGGGTCTTGTCGCCGCCGGGCGCGGGCTCGACCTTGATCACGTCGGCGCCGAGATCGGCGAGGATCAGGCCGGCGGAGGGGCCCGCCACCATGTGGCAAAACTCGATCACGCGGATGCCCTCCAACGGGAGCGGCGCGGCGGTTGGGGCGGGTGGCATGACGGGCGTGCTCCGGGGCGGCTTGACTTGGTCGGCGGGTCGCCCGATTTTGCACCGAACACCGGGCTAAATCAAAGCGGAGCACGTATGCGCATGGTCGATATCCAGGTGGTGGAAGTGGGGTTGCGCGACGGGCTGCAAATGGCCAAGGGCGTGCTGGCGACGGATTTGAAGACGCGCTGGATCCGCGAGGCGTTCGCGGCCGGCATCACCGAGATCGAGGTGTGCTCGTTCGTGCCGCCGAGCGTGGTGCCGGGGATGGCGGACGCGGCGGAGGTGACGCGGTATGCGCGCACGCTCGCGGGCTTGACGGTCGCGACGCTGGTGCCGAACGCGCGCGGGGCGGAGAACGCGCTCGCGGCCGGCGCGCAGCAGCTGTCGATGCCGATCTCGGTGTCGCGGTCGCACAACGCGGCGAACATCCGCAAGACGCATGACCAGTCGATCGAAGAGTTGAAGAAGGTTCGGGCACTGGCGGATGCGCTGCCGGCGGGGCAGCGTCCGAAGATCGAGATCGGACTCGCGACGTCGTTCGGCTGCTCGCTCGAGGGCGATGTGCCGGAGAAGGATGTGCTGGCGCTGGCGGAGCGCGTGGTGGCGGCGGGCGCGGATCAGGTGACGCTGTCGGATACGGTTGGTGTCGGCAATCCGGCGCAGGTGAAGCGGCTGTTCCCGGCGGCGCGGCGCGCGATCGGCGCCGACAAGGTCGGCGGCGCGCACTTCCACAACACGCGCGGTCAGGGCCTCGCGAATGTGGTGGCGGCGCTGGATGTCGATGTGAGGTCGTTCGATGCGTCGCTGGCGGGGCTCGGCGGGTGTCCGTTTGCGCCGGGCGCGTCGGGGAATGTGTGCACCGAGGATCTGGTTTGGATGCTGCACGAGATGGGGCTGAAGACGGGGATCGATCTCGCCAAGCTGCTGGCGATCCGCGAGGTGCTGAGGATCGGCATTCCGGGCGACGCGCTGCACGGGCACGTGGCGGGGGTGGGCTTGGCGAAGCGGAGTGGGGCGCAGGCGAAGGTGGCGGCGGCGAGGTAGGGGGGCGCAGTCAGACGCCGGCGCCAGCTTCCTTGTAAGAGATCAAGACGGATGTGTTGCTCAGCTTCTTTGCAAGTGAGATGGCGGCGGATCGATGTGGCGCATCGAACGTTTGGTACATTCTGATCATGCGGGCATTTTGCTTCAGTCGTTGTGTCGTTGCCGGCATCGCGTAGGCTGCGGCGGAACGGGCCAGGCAATGCCTGAACTGCACGTCGGTGCAGCGCGGCATCGGATACATCCGGCGGCTGCCGACTTCGGTCGGCCGCTCGTGGATCCACTCCGCGGTCGATCCCAGCGGAACGATGTTCGGCGGTGCGATCACAAGGAAGACCGCGAGCAGTTTCGTCCGCTGGTTCTTGATGTTGAAGAGGACATCTCCGGTCGATTGCACTGTGAGGCTCGCCAGGATGCGATCGCCAACCGCGACGGGAAAATTCAGGATTTCGACCGGGAAACCGTGCGCGGGACGATCCTTGACCCACCACTGCCACCACGCGGCCGTCTCGACCACGGGCTGCCCGTTGACGATCTTCACATGCTGACTGGTGCCGATCTGGGGCAATGAGGAATTCGGATAGGTGCGATGGCCATCGAGCCCGATCCACGTCGAGGCGCGAAACTCGTCCGTGCCGGTAATGTTTCCGCCCGGCAACACGGCAGGAACGGACGGCTCCGGAACCACCCACGAGCCCGTCACATGGAAGAACCGCTGCGGACGCTTTGGCGTGATGAAGGCCCCGGACCAGTTCAGGCTTTTCTCGCGATGCGCATAGCCATTGATCACGGCGGCGACGCGTTGGCCTTGTGGTTGCGCCAAGGCTCTGTGCATACTTGAGAAATCGGGGCTCATAGCTCGTATCTCGAGGAAAAGCTGGAATAAGAAACGTCGGTTTTGGGTCGAGACTGAGCTTCCAGAACTCGAACAATTCAGGTTCGGTTTCGAGATCGGGCCGGATCGGCAGGCCGAAGGATTCGAGCAGTCGGTCGCTCGCCGTCATTGGATCAAAGTCGTCGGGTGGCAGCGGATAAAACTGCGCACTCTTGGTGACGTTGGCAACGAATTCTTCGTACAAGCCTTTGATCATGAGCCGCTCTCCTGCCTGCTCGATGCCCGGCGCTCAGGCCCACTCGACTTTCGCCGCATCCACGGTGGCCTTGAACCTCGACGGCTGATTGGGCGCATGAGGCATCGTGGTTTCGTCCGTCAAGACCGTGAAGATCTGCTGCGCCAAGGCGGCGCCGGCAGCGCTATCGCTCGGGTAGTGCAGCCCGGCGATCTCGCGATTGCGGGCGATGCGGCGCGCGAGCGCATCGAGCACCGTGCCCAAGCTCGTTTGCATCGCGGTTGTGGGCTGAAGGGCCTTGAGGCAGAGCGCGAAGAGATGTGCTTGGGTCGCATGCCCGCTCGGATAGGAGGCGTGGCCGGGCACTTGGAGCGGCGGCAGGAGTGCGGGGCAGAGTTGGGATGGGCGCGGGCGATTGTGAGCACACTTGAAATGCATGGATACGAGTGTCGCGACCAGATTAGACATTGTCAGCATGCGCATCGTCGCTGGATGCGATCCGGCATCCCCGCCGGCGAGCTGCAGGAAGTAGCTCATGAACTCGTCGGCCTGCGTGAAGATCTCACCCAGCGCGTCGGGCCGCTCGTCGAGCACCATCGTCTGCAGTTGTTCAATTTCGCCCGCCGTATACGCCGGGTTGTAAGGCGCGACTGTGATCCTCGTTCGCCAATTTGTCCGCGTGAAATCGTCAAGCGTCAGCCAAGCAGCCCAACTCGTCGCCCAGTTCCGGTCACCGAACTGCGTGCGTGGTAAGATTTGCTGGGCGACCCCCGGCTCGGTTATGAACGGGAGATCGACGCGATCCGCGAAGGTCCAGGTGCCGCTGCCGCCAACCTTGCCAACATCACCGGCATCGCCTGCGTCTCCAGCATCGCCTGCGTCACCTGCATCGCCTGCATTTCCAGCCATCGCAGATACTCCTGGTTTGATCGACAAAGTGAGGGGATCGATGCGCCTGCTCAGTCCGGCATTCCAGCCGCAAGGAGTTCCTTAATTCTGTTGCTTCGTATCGCACCCTGCATGGGAGTTCGCGCGGCCCAGGCCGACACCCGGAATGCAGGAACGATTTCCGCGTGGCGCCGCACCAGGGCGCGCGCTTCCTCGAGACGGTCCGTCGCGGCATAACTGGCAATCAGCGTTCGAAGATTAGACGTCAATCGAGCGTTGTGCTTGTCGGCGCGAATGGCCCATGCGATCGCATCGTCAAGCTTGCCGTTGACGTAGTACGCTTGCGCCAAAATGTGCTCGGCGAACGAAACGTGCGTATCCAGAGGTGAAATACGGAGGCCCTCGATCGCGTGCCGAACCGATGTTGGCCCATCGCCCAGGAAACAGAATGTTGCGCCGCTGAAGGTGTAAGCCGTGGAACAGCTCGGGCTCGTGGCAATCGCTCGATTGAGGTATCTGAGCGCCTCATTGAAGTCTTTCTTGAGATATCCTTGCACGTAGCCATAGATCGCCAAGGCCGTCGCGTCATTGCCATCACAGGCGATCGCAGCTTCCGAGAGGCGAGCGGCTTCGGATACATCGGATTTGAAGTCCGTCGACCATTCCTGACCAATCCGAAAAATATGCCAATAGGCGGCATAGGAATATGCCGGCGCATAATTTGGATCGGTTGTCATCGCTCGCTGCAGGAGCCCGCGAGCCCGCGCAAAGGATGCGTAGTCCAACCGGTAGAGCGGTTCGAGCGCTTCCAGTACGAGGTCGTAAGCGGTCATGTTCTGCGGGTGTTTTCTCAACGCTCGCTTCAACTCGCGATCGCGCACGCGCGGCGCAATCGTCTTGGCGACCTCCTCCGCGATGCGATCCTGGAAGGCGAAGATATCGCTGATGTCCCCATCGTAGTGATCAGGCCGAATGACCTCCCCAGTTTCGGCATCGCTGAGTTCGGTCGTCACCCGAATCCGACCACCGGACCTTTGGACGCTGCCATGGAGCACATATCGAACACCGAGTTCCCGGCCGATCGCCCGGGCGTCGATCGAGGCGCCCCGATAGCCCAGCGTCGATCCACGCGAGATGACGAACAATTCTTTCAATCCTGCGAGGGCATGAATGATGTTGTCGACAAAGCCATCGGCAAAATAACCGTCGGTCGTCGCGAGTTTGCGAAACGGCAGGACTGCAATCGAGGGACGCGCATCCTGGCCAGGCGTGGCATCGCCATACGCGGCGACTGCCGCGCCCGGCAGCCGCAAGCTCAAGACACGCACGGGATTTGCGTGATTGCGCAGGTGCATCTGGCCGAGATCGACGGATTCCAAATCCAGCAGACTTCCAGCCTGTTGTGTGACGATTTCTGAAATGACGATTCCGCCGGGCTCGGCATGAGTTTGCAAGCGCGCGGCGATGTTCACGCCATCGCCATAAACATCCTCAGCTTCGACGATCACGTCCGAAACGTTGAGCCCCATTCTGAAGGCGATGCGCCGATCAGCGGCAATGGATAACTCGCGGGCAAAAATCGCACCTTGCATCGCTTTTGCGGAGTGGAGCGCGGCCGCTGCTGTCTCAAACATCGCCATGAACCCATCACCCGTATGCTTTACGATACGCCCTCCGTGGCTCTTGATTTCGGGCTCAAGAACCGCGGACCGAAGTTGCATCAGACGTTCGTGTATGCCGGTTTCGTCAACCTCCATCAGGCGGACGTAGCCGACGACATCAGCCGCAAGAATTGCTGCGTTTTGCCGATGCCCTGGAGCAGAGATCGCCTTCAGCTCTCCCTGGCGTGCATCATCACCGGGCAACATATTGGGGGCCCCGAACCACACATATGAATATTCTCACACTCTATCCGGAGCCGGAGGGCCGTCAAATGATCGACAGCAAGCGCAGTCGATCATATCGGCATAGATTTGCCAGCGGATCATGTCATATAAGTCATTGATTTAATGACATTATTCTTTTTTGTTTTCACCGATTGCCGCCGTGCCTCAGCCGCGATTGCGGACTGGCCGCTGCGGGGCTAGGACTCATAATAAATTGGCGGTCACAGTGTGCGGGCACGTTCCATGTCTTCATCAAAGACGCATTCTTTGGCTCACGTCTCGCTCTTCCAGGATCTGGCGCCAGACGCCCGGGCCACGATCGAGCAATGCTGTCACTGGAAAACATTCGAGGCCAAGGAAGTCATCGTCCATTATGCGGACGACACACGCGACGTCTGTATTCTGGTGTCGGGGCGAGCACGTGTCATGATCTATGCCGCAAGCGGGCGCGTGGTTTCGCTGCGTGATATCGGACCCGGGCAGTTCTTCGGCGAGTATTCCGCGATCGACGGGAAGCCGCGCTCAGCAAGCGTGGAAGCGCTGCAGGCGTGTGTGGTCGGCATGATGTCCGCGACGCATTTCACAGCCATTCTAGAAAAGCACCCCGTGGCTGCTTTGGCCTTTCTGCGCCAAGCGATCGCCCAGATCCGCGAGCTTACAACTCGGGTCTTCGAATTCAGTACGCTTGCCGTTGGCAACCGGATACAGGCTGAGCTGCTGCGACTTGCGACTGGCGGCGGTGAGGCTAGCGCAATGGTCAAAATTGCGCCTGCTCCGACGCACGCCGAGATTGCCAATCGCATCAGCACACATCGAGAGGCAGTTACTCGCGAGTTGAGCCGGCTCGAGCAGATTGGAGTCATCCATCGACCAACCGCACATGAAATTGTGTGTGACATCAAAGCATTGAAGCACTTGATTGATCAAGTTGCCGGAGATTGAGCACGCGTCCCCGGCCCGACTGCTTCGACGCAAGATGAAACTTCGCGTCAGTCGATATTTTGGAATTTGTGCGGAACGACACAGCTTCGGTTTTGCGATCGGGTCAAAAACTCTCCGCACGGCGTCTGCCGCACTTTCGCAAACTATACATTAGCGGTCTCCGCAATTCCCGGTTTCAATACCTAATGATATTGACTGGTAGATGCAGTGCACATGTGCAGGCCGGGATTGAACACCCGGTCTGCACATGCTTTCGTATTGCAGGGGTCGCCCCACTCAGCACTTCGCGGGAGCATCTTGGTCTGAGCCTGCCGCTGCCCTCTCCCTCGGAACAAGTCCGAGGGCATGCCCACTTGCAGGTTTCGCTTGCGGCTCACATGCACGTCTTCCGCCCGCTTGGGTTCCGGCCTGCGCCGGAATGACGTGGGAGAGATGCGCGTTGATGGCGCCGCAGCTGGGCCGCTCGCCCTTCGACAGGCTCAGGGTGAGGCGGTTCGACGACCCCGTGCTGCTTCCAATCCGCCTTATGGTGAGCGTGTCGAACCATGGCGGCCGGGTGGAGGATTGCGGTACGCTCTGTGTGCGGGTCCGCCCCCTCATCCGGCGCTTCGTCGCGAAGCCGGGCTTCGCTCGGACGCGCCACCTTCTCCCCACGGGAGAAGGAAGAAGAAATGGGAAGAGGGAGAGCGTCAACGGGTGGCGGGGAGGATGCGGTAGCGGGCGTGCATGCCGGCCTGCATGTGCTCGTCGACGTGGCAGTGCAGCATCCAGGTGCCGGGGTTGTCGGCGGTCATGTCGACAGTGAGGGATTCGGCTGGAAGGATGCTGACGACGTCCTTGCGGCGGCCTTGGGCGAGGACGGTGCCGCCGTGCCAGTGGACGGTGTGGACATCCTGGACGCCGCCGAGGGCGATGATGTGCCAGCGCACACGCTGGCCGCGGCGCATCTCGGGGACGGGCATGTTGCCGAAGATGAAGCCGTTGATGGCGTGCTTCTGGTTGCCGCGCTGGAGGCGCGCAAGGCGGGCTGCGTCGCGGCGGATGGCGTCGAGGTCGAGGTTCGAGGCGCGCGCGTTATCGGCTGCGTACCAGCTCTTGCCTTCGTCGAAGATTTTCCAGAGCGTGATGAGTTCGCGGTCGACGCCTTTGGGGCGCGCGTTGGTGCCGGCCTTGCCACGCGCGGTGATGATGATCGCGCCGATGAGGCCTGAGTTGGTGTCGGCGGGCTCGTCGACGTGGCTGTGATAGGGCCAGGCGATGGAACTGGGATCGCGCGGGCCGGGGCCGGCACGGTCGGGAACTTGCCAGACATAGATCTGCGTGTCGCCGGGGCGGACGGCGTCGTCGCGCTTCTCGGTGAGGGAGGTGCCGTCGTTGTAGCCGGCGCCTTCATCCGCCTTGGTGTAGAAGACGCCGTGCGGGTGCAGCGAATATTCGCGCGCGGTTTTGTTGCGGAAGATGACGCGGATGACGTCGCCGACCTCGGCGCGCAGGATCGGGCCAAGGAGGCCGAGGTAGGCGTCTTCCGGCGGGCGGGCGATGGGCGTCGCGAAGGTGTCGTCGGTGTAGGCGACGTAGATCGCTTTCTTGACCGCGGCGCCGAGCGAGTCGGCGGAGCGCTCAACATAAAGTGCGCGGTCGCCGTGGAGATGATGGCCCATCACCTCGTCCTGGCCGGAGGGCGCGTAGTTCCAGGTGATCTCCTCGGCGGCGATGTAGTAGGTGCGGAGTTTGCCGCCGGGGAGCGCGGGCTTGTAGACGTCGAGGAGCGACGCTTGCGCCGCGGCGCCGGCGGGCGCGAGGGCGAGCAGGAGGAGCGTGCAGAGGATGTGGAGGCAGCGGAGCATGAGTGGTGAGGTGAGTGGTGAGTGGTGAGTGGTGAGTGGTGAGTGGTGAGTGGTGAGTGGTGAGTGGTGAGTGGTGAGTGGTGAGTGGTGAGCAGGGTGTCGTCCCGATCGGGTCTGCGCAAGCACCGAAGACAAGGTCGATGCCGCATTTACCATCTTGTGCGCACCGGTCGACGTTTTGAGCGGAGCCGGGTGACGTCCGAACACCCCGCCGGAGAGGTGCCGACATGGCAGCCGAACAGATCGCCGCCGCTGAGCCGCAAACACGTGTTGTTAGCCCATCGCCAATTCGCTCATTTTGGATCGCCGTTTAGCCAAAATCGTCTTGCAGCACGCCGTCACGGACGACAATCGCGCCATCGAGCGCGATCGTCGTGCCCATCATCGGCAAATCGAAATGGCCCGCGGTGAAGCGCCCCGCGAACTCGTTGGCGCCGGTCGAGAACAGAAAATTTCCGGCGACCGCGCGGATTTCCGTACCGTTGGTGTCGCGCTGATCGTAGGCGGCGAGCAACTCCAAGCGCGCGCGCCTGTTCATGCCGAAGCCGACGTGACTGACGGCGTAGGCGCCGCGATCGCCCCACGCCGCGAGACCGCGCCGCATCAACTCGGCATCGGCGCCGGTGCCGTCGATGCGCGTGATGTGATCGTCGTCGATCGTCGCCGTCACATTGCTTTCGAAGAAGCGCTTGAAGGTGAGGTTGGCGTCTCCAGGCGCGAACACCAAGCGGCCACGTACCGCACCGGCTTTTGGGAAACTGACAACGAGCCCGCCCGGAACGTGCTGCAGCGTGCCGGGCTTCGATGTGAACCCCCACACGCCCACAGTCGCGGCACCGGCGATGTCGACGGTGAGATCGCTGCCCGCCGCCGACGTGACGGTCATTTGCTTTGCAGACTTCACGCGCTTCACGGCGGCGCGCACACGCGCTTCGTCGGCGGCTTCGGGCACGAGGCGTTCGAGCGCTTCAGGATGTTCATTAGAGATCGTCAGGATGCGCGCGCCGGACTTCGAGGATCTCGGCGGTCTCGCGCGCGTGCATCAGGCCTTCGACGGTGAGATCAATGATGACGGGCGACGCCTTGAGTGCGCCGACGACGGGCGCGAGGCCGCCGATCGCGATGCTCGAACCGGTCGAGCGGACGGGCGTCGTGTGTGGATTGCGTGGAGTCGGCACGATCAGATGAAACGGCTTGGCGCCGAGCCGGTGGGCCGCGAGCTCGGCCAAATGCACATTGAGCGCGCGCGATTGGGATTCGGAGAGGATCGCGACGGGCTCGCCAGCCACCGATCTTTGAGAGCGCGAAAATCTCGGCGAAGGTGTCGATCCACTTCGCTTCAATGCGATCGGCTAGCATGGCTCACCCTTTCATGCCGCCGCTGGTCAGGCCCGATACGACGCGCTCCTGGAATACGGCAATCAAGATGCAGACGGGCACCAGCGCGACAATCAGAGCCGCGGAGATAATCGGCCAGGGGAACGAGAATTCGCCTTGATACAGCGTGATTCCGACGGGCACAGTGCGGCTTGCGACGCGCGGGCTCAATGTCAGCGCGAGCAGGAATTCATCCCAGGCATTGACGAACGACAGGATCGCGGCCGTGAACACACCAGGCGCGGTCAACGGGATCACCACGTGCCAGAGCGCGCCGAGCCGCGAGCAGCCGTCGATCATGGCCGCGTTCTCGAGATCGCGCGGGATGTCCTGGAAAAACGAGATCAAGACGAGTGTGCAGACGGGCATCGACAGCACGGCATAGGGCAGGATGAGAGCGGGCCAGGTATTGAGGAGGCCGAAATCGCGCATCACCTGGAACAGCGGGACGACGAGCGAAATCAGCGGGAACATCGAGACGGCGAGTAGAGTCGACAGGATCAAGCCGGGCGCGGGAAGCCGCAACCGCACCAGCGCATAGGCGGCGAGGGCAGAGACCACGACGCAGATGATGGTCGATGCGGTCGCAACGACAAACGAGTTCCATAGGAACCGTCCGATCGGCTGATCGGTGAAGACGCGGATGTAATTCTCGAGGGTGGCGGCGGCGGGCCAGATCGTGATCGGCACGCGCAGCAGTTCGCTCTCGGTCTTGAAGGATGTCAGCAACACCCAGACCGCGGGAAAGAAGCCATTGACGGCAACGATCAACGCGGCGAGCCAGACCATCTTGCGCGGACCGGGAAATGTGATCATCACGCGCGCCCCTGCGCTGGATCGCGGCGCGTGTAGCGCAGGTATCCGGTGGTCGCGATCACGGAGACGGCGAACATCAGCATCGCGAGCGCCGAGCCGTAGCCGAAGTCGAGGGCGTCGATCGTTGTTTTGTGGATGTACATGGCCAGCGTTTCGGTCGCATTGCCGGGGCCGCCGTTGGTCATCGCGTAGGGAATATCGAACGTCTGAATCGCAGTGATGGTGCGGAAAATCAAGGCGACGAAGATCGCGGGCCGCAGCATCGGCAGCGTGATTTCCCAGAACTGCGACCACGTCGATGCGCCGTCGACCTCAGCTGCCTCATAGAGCGATTTCGGGATCGTCTGTAGGCCCGCGAGCAAAACGAGCGCTGCAAAGCTCGACGATTTCCAAATGATCGCGAGGCATATTGCAAAGAATGCGAGGCCTGGACTCGTCAGCCAGTTCTGCGGTTGAAATCCAAACGTCGTCAGCATCGCGTTGGCGATGCCGACGTTGTACTCGAAGAACCAGCGGAAGATCAGGCCGGCGAACACCAGTGGCAACGCCCACGGCAACAAAAGCCCGAGCCGCACGGGCCACTTGATTCTAAAGGGTTTGTTGGCCAACAGTGCGAGGCCGAGCCCCAGTACTACGCCGCCGGGAACCGTGATGAGAATGAAAAGAACGGTGTGCCATGTTGCTTCCCAGAAGCGTTCGTCGCCCAGCGCACGCGCATAGTTTTCGAAACCGACGAACGGCGTACCGCGCCACGGCTGCGCCAGATGCTGGAAGCGAAAACTTGTCTCGACGAGTTGGGTGATGGGGTAGAGGACGACGGCCGCCAACAGGACAAAGGCCGGTGCGAGCATCATATAGCCAAGCCGCCGCTCCGATCGTTCGAGCGGAGTCAGTTTGTGCTTGATGGGCGTTGCGGTCATGGTGGCCCGTCGCGCCCTCTCCCTGCGAATAGGGAGAGGGCATCACTCAGTGATATTACTTGTAGATCGCGCCGAGTTTGCCTTGCATGTCCGCAAGCGCCGCATCGCCGGTCTTGGTCCCGGCGAGATAGGCGTTCATGTTGGTGCGGATGATCTCGGAAATTTCCGTGTAGCGCGCGGAGACCGGACGTGACCGAGCACTCTGGACAACCGGCAGAGCGTCCTTGAACCAGGGGTTCTTCGCGAGTACGTCCGCGTCGGTGTAGACCGAGGCGAACACCGGCAGATGCGAGGCTTCAATCGCCTGCATCTTCGAAACTTCGGGCGAGGAGAGCCAGCGGATGAGCTTTACCGCTTCGGCTTTGTTCTTCGAGAACGCCGTGACGGCGACTTGCCAACCACCGATGCAAGTCGAGGCCTTGTCAGCGGTGAAGCCCGGCAGCGGCACCACGCCGGTTTTGCCTTTCACAGTCGAGTCGGCGTCATTCTGCGAGCGGTTCCAGACATAGCCCCATGTCATGCCGTACACGAGATTTCCGGCCTGGAAATTCTGACGAATGCGATCCGTCGGGATTTCGGCGAGGTTGGGCGGCGTGACATTTGCCTTCTTCAGATCATCCCACAGCGCGAACGGCTTCTTGGCGGCATCGGTTGTCAGCGTCAGCTTGCCAGCAGCATCGGTCAACGCGCCACCCGCGCCCCACATCGGCACGAGATAGGTGCACACAGTGCCTTCGATCGGCGCGCCAGCGGTTTGGAAGCCCGATAGCTGGGCGTTGCCTTCCGCCTTCTGGATCTTTTCAGCACCCGCCTTCAGCTCATCCCAGGTCTTGGGAGGGGCGACGCCGTGTTTTTCGAGCAGGTCCTTGCGGTAGTAGAGAAACTGGGCGTCGGCAAAATAAGGGAGCGCAATCACCTTGCCATCGACGATGTTGGCCTCCCGATAGGCGGGCAGGTACTCGGCCATGACCTTTGCTTTGTCGGCGCCGAGATAGCTGTCGAGTGGCTCGGCCCACTGAGCCGCTGCCCACTGCGCGGGGCGAATGACGTCGATCAACACGACATCGAGGGCGGCATCCTTCGCGGCGAGCACCGTGTTTAGATACTGCTGCTGCTGCTCGGACGTCGCGCCGCCGATCTCGATATCGACCTTCACGTTCGGGTTCTTGGACTGATAGACGTCGAGGATCTTGCGCATCACATCGGGGCGCTGTTGCCCGCCGGTAAAAATGCGAAGTGTGGTCTGCTGCGCCCATGCGGCGCTCGAGGCCATGACCGCGACCGCCGCTGTCAGTGCAACCGCCACTCTGTTTCCGAATTTCATGTCGTCCTCCCTTTAGGTCTGCGAACATTCATAGCTGCCTTGTGCAGCAGGCTTTTTTCTTAGGCTGCCAGAGCAAGTCCGGTCTTTTCATCAAATAGATGGATCTTGGTCATGGCAAGGCTCACGGGGATCTTGGTGCCGGGCTTGAGACCTGCATCGGGCGGAAACCGGCCTGTGATCTCGACATCGCCGAGCCGGATCAGCGCCAGCGTCTCCGCGCCCAGTGGCTCAGTCAAGACGACGGTCGCCTCGATTGGGCTGGCGCCGCCGATGGCGACATGTTCCGGCCGGATGCCGAACTTGACCGGGCCGGTCACGCGCGCGCGCCGCGCCTCGGGGATCGCCAAGCGCAGGCCCCCCTTCAGTTCAACGGTCGCGCCATCCGCACTGACGATTGCCGAGGCGAAGTTCATCGGTGGCGAGCCGATGAACCCGGCAACGAAGGTGCTCCTTGGATGGTTATAAACCTGATCGGGCGTACCGAGCTGCTCGACATGGCCGGCGCGCATGATGGCAATCCGGTCGGCCAGCGTCATCGCCTCGACCTGATCATGCGTCACATAAACGATCGTGTTTTTTAGCCGCTGATGCAGCTTCTTTATCTCGAGCCGCATTTCCGAGCGCAACTGCGCGTCGAGATTTGACAAAGGCTCGTCGAACAGAAACAGTTTTGTGTCGCGCACGATGGCGCGCCCCATGGCGACTCGCTGACGCTGACCGCCCGACAATTGAGATGGCCGACGGTCCAGCAAATGCCCGATCTGCAAGATATTCGCTGCTTCCGCCACGCGCTGTTCGATCGTGGCTTTGCCGGCGCCCCGCATGCGCAACCCGAAACCGATGTTTTCCGCAACCGATTTGTGCGGATAAAGAGCGTAGTCCTGGAACACCATCGCGATGTCGCGATCGCGCGGAGGAAGGTCATTGACGACCTTGCCGCCAATTTCGATATCGCCAGCGGTGATCGACTCGAGGCCCGCGATCATGCGCAATAGCGTGGATTTTCCGCAACCAGACGGTCCCACAAGAACCAAGAATTCGCCATCTGAAACCGCTATGTCGATGCCATGCAGGACCTGCTGGGCGCCAAACGACTTCACAATTTGCTTGATGTCGAGAGTTGCCACGCGGCGCTGGCTCTGGTTAAGAGACGGTCTTATAGAAGAGTGCCCGAGACATTTGGATCCGTCAATTGCCGTCTCAGTGCATTGTCAGTCACAACACATTAAAACATGCGGTCGCACAGTTCCGCTGACACGGACATTATGAAAGCGGGCATTGAGAAAACGATGAGCAAACGCATAGGTGTCGCAGCCCTGGCCCGACCGACCTTCGACGTTCCTTTTGCCGAAGAGATGGCGCGCGAGGCATTTGCAGCGCTCGACACACTCGGCGTGGAACTGATCGGTTCGCGCAAGCTCTTGTTCGACGCATCTGACGCGAGGGTGGCGCTGAAGGATCTCGCGGCCCAAAAGCTCGATGCATTGCTGCTTTTGCAAGTGACTTTCACCGATGCATCGATGACCGTCGAGTTGGCGCGCGCTGTCGAGGCGCCGCTTTCGATTTGGGCGTTTCCAGAGCCGCGCAGCGGTGGGCGGCTTCGTCTCAATTCGTTCTGTGGTCTCAATCTGGCGCTTCACGCGCTTGGCCGCGCCAACAAAACCGCAGCATATCTCTATCGCACGCCGCAATCGCCGCACATCGCCGAGGCTCTCTCCGCATTGTTGTCAGGCGACACTGTTACCCCACCTCTGGCCGGCCCGGCCGCAACCTCGACAGTCGCCGACCAGAAACTGGCAGAAGCGACGCTCGAAAGCTTGAAAGGGCGCAAGATTGGCTTGGTGGGTGAGCATCCTGCAGGCTTCGACACGTGCCGCTACGATCGTCATGCGATGCAGCAACTCATCGGCATGAGCGTCGAGGCTATCACGCTCGATGAACTGTTCATGCGCGCAAAGAAGGCGCCGAAGGAGACGGTCGAGAAGCTTCGCCGCGACGTCGGCGTGTCGCTCAAAGGCGTAGATGAGGTCGATCAAGTGCAGCTCAATCGCTCACTTTCGGTGTTCGACGCGTTGCGGTCACTCGCGCAGGACAAGCAATGCTGTGCCATGGCGGTGCGCTGCTGGCCAGAGATGTTCACGGAGTATGGATGCGCGGCTTGCGGGCCGATGGCGATGCTCAACGGTGCGCAAATTCCGGCGGCATGCGAGGCCGACGTCTACGGTGCCATGACAGCGCTGCTGCTGCAGGAAATCGCGGGCGAAAGTTCATGGCTCGCAGACATCGTCGACATGGACGCGGCGAGCAACACCGGCGTGCTCTGGCACTGCGGTTTGGCTCCGCTCTCGATGTGCGACCCGCTGTTTCGCCCGGAGGCGCAGATCCACACCAACCGCCGCATGCCACTCTTGCACCAATTTCCTTTAAAGCCTGGGCGGATCACGCTTGCCCGCATCAGTCAGGCGCGCAATACGACGACAATGATCGTCGGAGGCGGCGATGTCGAGCGCGCGCCCATGAGTTTCACCGGCACCAGCGCAACGGTCAGGTTCGACGGCGGGACCGGAGCTGCGATGCAGCGCCTCCTCGGCCATGCGTTGGAGCATCATCTCGCGATCGTCTATGGTGATCATCGCGGCGCGCTTCGCGCCGCGGGATCACAGCTGGGTATTCCCGTGGTCGAGTTGTGCTGAGAGGTTGCATGGCGACGACACTCCGCTACGGCATTATTGGCGCCGGGATGATGGCCCGTGAGCATGTCAAGAATCTCGCGCTGATTCCTGGCTCGACCGTTACGGCATTGGCGGATCCGGATGCAGGTTCACGCGCCGCGTGCGCGGCGGCGGCCGGCGGAGATGTCAGAGCGTTCGAGGACCATCGGGATCTTCTCGCGTCGAACCTCGTGGACGCCTTGATCATAGCGAGCCCCAACGACACACACGCAAACATCCTGGATGACATCTTCTCGTCCACGAAGGCGTTGCCGATTCTGGTCGAGAAACCAATTTGTACGGTGGCGCGCGATGTTCCGAATCTTGCCGCAGCGGCTGCGAGCCATGCTGCGCCAATCTGGGTGGCGATGGAGTATCGCTACATGCCGCCGGTCGCGGAACTGATCGAAGAGGTGCGCAGAGGTACGGTTGGCCGCCTCCAGATGCTCTCCATACGCGAGCATCGCTTTCCATTTCTGCCGAAAGTCGGCGATTGGAACCGGTTTTCAGAGCGTACGGGCGGCACGTTGGTCGAGAAATGCTGCCATTTCTTCGATCTGATGCGCCTTATCACCCAGGACGAGCCCGTGCGCGTCTACGCATCGGGCGCGATGGACGTCAATCATAGAGATGAGCGTTATGGCGGACGCGTACCCGACATCATCGATAACGCCTACGTCATCGTGGACTTCAAGTCAGGGGTTCGCGCGGCGCTTGATCTCTGCATGTTCGCGGAGG
Source organism: uncultured Alphaproteobacteria bacterium (assembly GCA_963779515.1). Lineage (GTDB taxonomy): Bacteria > Pseudomonadota > Alphaproteobacteria > Rhizobiales > Hyphomicrobiaceae > CAVZYN01. Next base: position 636,841 of record CAVZYN010000018.1, on the reverse strand, counting down.
GCGCCTATTTCCAAGAGGAGATCTGCGTCACGGGTGACAGGGCGCGCGTGGAGGCCTTCGTGCCCGGCGTGACAAGGTTCTGGCAAACGGGCGAGACGGAACGCGAGGCGGAAATCGAAGTCTCACCGCGCCATCCGCAGGGCCCGCTGCGCCGCAAAGTCCACGTCGATGAGAGCATCTTGAAAGCGGGCGACCATCATGGCTCCACCTACTATCAGCATCTCAAGTTCCGTGACGCGATCTTGCACGCCAAGCCTGTCGAGGTTTCGGTTGCAGATGGTCTTAAGGCGGTCGTGGTAGGACTTGCGGCTGAGCGTTCTATCGAAGAGAAGCGCGCAATCACGATTGATGGGTTCAACTTCAGCTGACCCACTCTGTCCGGAGTGATCCCAAGTCATGCCGCTGGCTCCGCCGACAGTGCCGCCATGGACTTGTCCCGCGCGAGGGCTTCGCGCCGGCGTACTTGCTCTCGATGCAAGGTGTAGACTCCCGCGGCAATCACGAGCGCGACGCCGAGCATACTGGTTGCGTTAGGACGCTCATCAAAAACAAAAAAGCTGATTGCCAAAGCAAAGAGCATGGCTGAGTAGCGGAACGGCGCGACGACCCCTGGCTCTCCTGTACGCATGGCTACGACGACCCAATAGTATCCTGTCGTGACAGTCACGGCAGCAACGGCGAGAAGCATGACCGATCGAGGCGTTGGATAGACCCAGGTTTCGAGCATTGCCATGGCTAGACCAAAGCCGCATAGAGCTACCGACGACATCGCCGCGATAATAAGCGCTGGAACATCGCGCGAAATTCGACGCGTTATGAGATCGCGCGCTGAAATGCCGAGAACCGCCGCGACGATGTAGAGCGCCGCCCATTGAAAACTGCTGCTGCCCGGCTGGATAATGACGAGAACACCAACGAGTCCGACCAGCGTCGCCGCCCAGCGCCGCCAGCCCACGGCTTCGCCAAGAAAAAGTGCAGCGCCTGCCGTTACTGCGAGCGGCGTAAACTGGCCGATGGCCGCCACATCCGCGAATGGCAGGTACATCAGGCCGACGAAGAACATGACGCTGCCTGCGACTTCGGCCATGGTCCGCCAAGCGATCAGTGCACTCCTTGCTCGTGGCCAGTCAGGCCATTGGTCTGTCCACCAGATCAGAAGGCACGTCAGCACAATTGAGAACAAGCCGCGCAGAAACAGTATTTCTCCGACCGGCAAAGAGCGCCCAACCACCTTTATGATCGAATCGCCGGCGGTGAAGGCCGCCATCGAGATCATCATGGCGAGGATACCGCGCAAATTGCCCGTCATTTTGCCGCCGCCAAACGCCTGAGCTTTTGTTCGCGGAAAAAGGCGTAGAGGCCAGCTGCGGCTACGATTGCGATACCCAACAAGGTCAAGCGATCTGGAGTTTCACCCCAAATCATGATCCCCAAGCCAATAGACCAGAGGATCGCGGAATACCGGAACGGCACGACAGCGGAAATATCGCTGCAGCGGATCGAAATGACGACGCAAAGCTGCCCCGCCAGCATCAACGCCCCTGCCGCAACCAATCTCGACAACGTTGGAGAGTCCGGCATGATCCACTCTTCGAACGGAAGCAAGAGGAGGCTCACCAGCATGACTGCGGTGACCGATACGGCCGTGATGACCAATGCGGGAATGCCGGTTTCGATTTTCCGCGTCGCGAGATCACGCGCCGTCGCGCAGATCACGGCGCCGATCAGCACAACACTCCACCAGCTGAACGAGCTCGAGCCGGGCCGAATGATAAGGAGAACGCCGAGGAACCCGATTGCAGTCGCAGTCCAACGCCGCCACCCGACCTTTTCACCGAGAAACACCGCCGCCGCCGCCGTGACCATCAAAGGATTGATCTGCAGCACGGCGCTCGCGTCGGCAAATGGCATGCGCGACAATGCCGACTGAAACAGAAACGCGCCTCCGACATCAGCGCCTGATCTGAGAGCCATGATGCGCGTGAAAGCGTGAACCACCTGGCGCCGGGCAGCGCTTGCCAGAACGGCTGTCCAGACGAGAGCGCTGGCAACGACTCCGCGAATGAAAATCGTTTCTCCCGTGGGTAGGCTTGCGCTTGCCAATTTCATCAAGGCGTCACCACTGACGAACGCAGCCATAGCGACCAGCATGAAGAAGATGCCGCGTGAATTGGAGACGGTGCGCGGGCTGCGGGGCGCTTGCCCGGAGACGCCGAAACCTGGCGCGTCGTTGCTCGCCGTCCGTCGCTCCGCCACTGCCGCCCCACTATTTCGCCGGCCGGGATTCACCGGCGCATGATCCGCTTAAGGTATCGCATCAGCGAGGGCTAGTCTGGTGGAGGCAAGACAAGCGGGTTTTGAACGACAATGATCGGCGCCCGTCCGTTAAGAAGGCTCAACCGCCCGTTACGCTCATGTGACGCGATACGGCTGGTTTTTTTGTGCGACGATCAATGATGAAGTCGTGGCCTTTGGGCTTGCGGAGAATGGCCTCGTCGATCGCTCTCGACAGCACATCGTCATCGTTGCTTGCGCGCAGCGGCGCTCGTAAATCGGCCGCGTCTTCTTGGCCGAGACACATGTAGAGCGTGCCCGTGCACGTCAGGCGCACGCGATTGCAGCGTCTCGCAAAAATTGTGCGTCATCGGCGTGATGAACCCGAGCCGGCCGCCGGTTTCCTTGACCCGCACGTAACGCGCAGGGCCGCCGGTGCGATAGTCGATCTCATCGAGAGTGAATTTTTGTGCCAACCGCGACCGCACCAACGAGAGGGGCAGATATTGATCCGTCCTGTCTCCGTCGATGTCGCCCAGCGGCATTGTCTCGATCAGCGTCAGGTCCATGCCACGGCCATGAGCAAAGCGCGTCAAATCCTCGATTTCGTCCTCGTTGACGCCCTTCAAGGCGACAGCGTTGATCTTGACTTTGAGGCCTGCGCGCTGCGCTGCATCCAGGCCCGCGACCACGTCCGAGTACTCGCCCCAGCGGGTGATCTCCTTGAAGCGATCCGGCTTCAATGTGTCCAATGAGACATTGATCCGCTCAACGCCGCAGTCGCGCAGCTCGTCCGCATATTTGGGCAGCTGACTGCCATTGGTCGTCAGCGTCAGCTCTTCCAGACAACCGGACTTCAAGTGTCGCGACAGGCTGCGGAACAGCCACATGATGTTCTTGCGCACGAGGGGTTCGCCGCCCGTGATCCTGAGTTTGCGTACGCCCTTGGCGACAAAAGCGCCACAGAGGCGATCGAGTTCTTCGAGTGTCAGGAGGTCCTTCTTCGGCAGGAACGTCATGTGCTCGGACATGCAATAGACACAGCGGAAATCACACCGATCCGTAACCGAGACGCGCAAGTAGCTGATGTGCCGTCCGAACGGATCGACCATCGGCTTTTCGGGTGCGAACGGAAGCTCAATCGATTGCATTGCGCTACTCAGGAGAACAAGGGCTTGTCCGGCGTGTCTCGCTCTCGTTCCGAGACAAGTCCATTGACCACATCCAGGCGATCTATTCCAGTCCCATCGGGTCGATTTTACGTCATTGTCATGCACTGGCGCTTGACCTAGAGCGTTGTATAGGAACAAATTTCGGCACTGGATTAGTCGACGGTCGACTTTGGCGAGCGTAAATGGCGTGGATCAATTGCTATCGTAACGGGGTCTCATCGCTGTTGCTGGTGATGGCTTTCGCCGCGCCTTCGGCAGGGCTGGCAGCGGAGCGGATTCGCCAGCGGCCCGTACAGCATTACGAGACGATGCTTTCGAGTGAGGCGATTTCGCGCGGACCTTGTGAAAGCAAATCCGGGCGCGTGTTCGTGGCGCATAGTCTTGGATCGGAATGCATCGCCTACTACGTTGCCGGCACCAGTGCGAGCTCAACTCAGACAATCTTCTTGCTCGACGGCGATGTTCCGCCAGCTGACGCGGCAACCCCCGGCAAGCTCGACGACTACCTGAAGCGCCTGCGTCAATTCCTTGACCAAAGGGCGCGGGTTCATGGCGTCCGTTACGTTTTCATTGCCCGCCCCGGAGTATTCGGATCGTCCGGCAATCATGGCGGCGCCAAGCGCGCGCCCGAGATCGAGACGATCAACGCGGCCGTTGACGAGATCAAGGCGCGGCTCAAACTCGAGCGTATCAATCTCGCGGGGCAGTCAGGTGGGTCGACCGTTGCCGCTGGCTTACTGGCTCTCGGCCGCAAAGATATCGGCTGCGCCGCGCTCGCATCCGGCGGCTTCGACATGCCCGATATCGTGACCCGGGCACGGGCCAAGGCGCGGCAAGGTTCAGTCGACGTCGAGCGCGAGAAATCCCAGCTTTCCGAGTACTTCTTCGATGTACTCGGGGCGACGCCACGGGTTGCGGCCAGTGCCGACCGGAAAATCTACGTGCTTGCCGATCCCAAAGACCAACGCACACCGTTCGACCAGCAGAAACGATATGCCGATACGATGAATGCCGCAGGACACAATGCGGTGGTCCTGGCCGCCAACGGACGCGGCAAGGAGAACCACGGTTTGACGCATATGGCGATCGAGATCTCCGGGCTCTGCTCCTCGGGGAAATCCGAGGCCACCGTGCGCCGCGCGATCTCCTCCAATTGAGCGCGCCGGGTGGTTGCGCCGTGTTCGGCGGATTGAAAGCCGCTGCCTCCCAAAATGATTGTTGACATTCGGATATTGAATGGCATTCGAGCAACATTGAGTTGTTCGCTTTGAATTATAACCATATGATAATATTCGTTTTTATTTCTGTGGCGACGACCAACAAGAGAGCCATGACGGACGTCCTCGCGGTCGACTGTCACTGATTTGCTCACACGCTTCAGACTCAGATATTAACAGTTTATTAACAGCGGTCGGCTGTGCAACAGTAGGCAGTAAGCTGCGTGATTCGTCTGAGTTGTGGCGTTGAGACCTCCCATAGCTGTCGGACGATACCTTGATTTCCGTTTCCAGATCTTTCCTGGTGTTTCTCTCTGGCGCCGCCCTGTTGCTGAGCGGCTGCAGCGTCATGCCGCAAGCCTTTACGGCAAGCCAGCTCATCGGCTCGGCGGATGACCGTCTTGAGCGTGTGACAGCCGATCAAGAACCCGTACAGGCGCCGATCAGCCTCGATGAGGCGATGGCGCGCGCCCTCAAGTATAATCTCGACCAAAAAGTCGAGATCATGCAGCACGCGTTGCGGGTCAAGGAACTCGATCTAACGCATTACAACATGCTGCCGAATTTTGTCGCGAATTCGGGTTATGCCGCTCGCGACAAGTACTCAGGGGGGCTCAGTCTCTCGCTCGAAACGCTTCAACCGTCGCTGCAGCCGTCGACGTCGCAAGAAAAGAAACTGAAGACGGCTGACGTTGGGTTCAGCTGGAGCATTCTCGATTTCGGACTTTCTTACGTGCGCGCGCGCCAGGCGGCGGACAAGGCGCTGATTGCCGAAGAAATGCGGCGCAAAGTTGTGCACCGGATTCTTGAGGATGTCCGCACCGCCTATTGGCGCGCGGTCAGTGCGGATCGCCTCATCGCGCGCTTGTCGGCTCTCGAAGGTCGGACGACCAAGGCGATTGCGAATGCCCGATCGCTCTATGATACGCGGCAGACTTCACCGATCACGGCTTTAACTTACGAGCGCGAACTCGTTGAAATCACACGGACCGTGCAGGAGCTCCAGCGCGAGCTATCGATCTCCAAGTCGCAGCTCGCGGCATTGATGAACGTGCCGCCGGGCGAGGAGATCCGGCTTTCGCTGCCGACGCGGGACAAGGATCTGCCGAAGCTGTGCGTTCCGGCCAAGGATATGTTGCGCACTGCAATGCTGAACAGGCCGGAATTGCGCGAAGTCAGCTATCAGCAACGCATCAACGAACACGAGGCAGATGCGGCGCTGATCGAGCTGTTGCCCGGCTTCAATGTGCTGGCGGCCTCCAACTATGACAGCAACGATCTTCTGCAGAGCAACAACTGGTTGAACTGGGGCGCCAAGGCGAGCTGGAACCTGTTGCGGGTTTTCCAATACCCGGCACGCAAGAGGGTGATCGAGGCCCAAGGCGAGCTTCTCGATTCGCGCTCGCTCGCCCTCACCATGGCTGTGATGACACAGGTCCATGTCAGCCGTACGCGGTTCATGCACTATGGGCGCGAGCTCAAGACCGCCGCGCACTATTTCGATGTCCAGCGCCGGCTGCTCAATCAGTTGCGTGTCGAGGCTGGCGGCGACCGGATCAGCGAGCAAACGATGATTCGTGAAGAGATGAACACGCTCGTCGCCGAGGTCAAATACGATCTCGCTTACGCCAGCGTACAGAATGCCTACGCCAATGTCTTTGCTTCCATGGGGATCGAGCCCTATTCCGTCGAAGGCTTCACGCATCTGAACGTGAAAGAACTCTCGGACATCTTGCGGCACGGTTGGTTCTCGCGCGGGGACTACACGAAGCGATTGAGCGCTCACAATGCGCAGACGCCATCTTGTGCGAGCTGGGGGCCGGATATCATCGGCGCTGCGCCCGAGCCGGAGCAACCATCGCCAGCGTTTTTCAAGCGCGGGCCGCGATGACACACGAACGAAGTCAGATCCGTTCAGTCCTGCAAGCCCGGTCGACACTCGCCGGGCTGCTAGGCTTTCTGGGCTCGGCACTTGTCGGGGCAGCGGGCGCTGCGGGCCCCAAGGAGGGATGCCTTTGTGCGCGTGGCATCATTCGTCCGGTGCAGCAGGCCGCAATCGCAACGGAGTTGGTGGCTGTTGTCTCGAAGATCGGGTTCGAGGAGGGTGAGCGCTTCAAGACAGGGGATCTGCTGGTTGCGTTCGACTGCCGCAAGCACAGGGCCGAGCACGCGTCACTCCTCGCGCAACACCGCGAAATGAAATCCGCACTCGAGAGCAATCAATATCTCGAGCGACACAAGGCGATCGGCAAGCACGATCTCGAGATCTCACTCGCCCGGGTGGACAAGGCGGCGGCCGAGGCCGAGGCACTGCGTGTGCGGCTGGATCTTTGCGAAATCAAAGCGCCGTTCAACGGCCGAATTGCCGAACTGACGATTAATCAGTTCGAGATCCCCGCGGCAGGCCGTGCTTTCCTCACCATCATTGAGGATGGAAAGCTCCGGATCGAGCTGATCCTGCCCTCAAACTGGCTCCGTTGGCTGCGCGAGGCCGCGCGCTTCGAATTTGAAGTCGATGAAACGAAATCAATATTGGCTGGCCGTGTGGTGCGGATCGGTGCGGCCGTCGAGGGCGTCAGCCAGACGATCAAGGTGATCGGGGAATTTGACGCTCACGGACCAGGGACACCTGGCATCCTGCCGGGAATGAGCGGGACGGCACGTTTTTCTCGGACCGACGGGGAAGAATGAGCGACGCGCAAGGAAAAACTCGGCTCACTCGCGCGCCTTCGGGTCCTGCTGGAAAAACGCAGCCGCACGGCTCCTCACAAACAGTCGAAGCTCCACAGCTGGTCGCTGGTGATGCTCGCGCGGCACTCGCGGCGCTGCTGAAGCTCGAGGAAGACGTACGCCGCGCAGCCAACGAGCGTGAGCTGCTCTACTTGATCGCGAATGAAACGCGCAAACTGACGCGGGCTCAGCAGGTTTTCGTACTGAGCGTTCCGGCGACAGGGGATTCGATCGTCGAAACAGTGTCGAGCTACGCAACCGTCGATCGTGCGACGCCGCTCATTCAATGGATCGAGCGCATCGTGCGGCGACTTCGAACGGATGCCGATGCCACAGCAGTTCAGGAGTTCACAGCCGCTGCTTATTCGGACCCGGGCGACAAAATGCTGCGCACGTATCCGCTCGGCGAATTGCTTTGGGTTCCGCTCAAGGATCGTTCTGGAAACCCGATGGCGGGCCTCTTGCTCGCGCGAGAGATCCCCTGGCTCGACGCTGATATCGCAATCGCAAAGAGGCTTGCCGATGCTTACGCATTTGCGATGGCAGCTGCCCGTATGCAGCGCCAGCCATTCGCCGCGTTGCGCCCCAACAAATATTGGCTGCTTGCAAGCACAGCGGTCGCGGCTGCGCTTGCGTTCTGGCCGGTTGCTCTGACGACGCTCGCCCCGCTGGAAATCGGCGCCAAAGATGCATTTGTCGTGACGGCCTCCATTGACGGGGCGATCGACGACATTGTCGTCTCACCAAATGCCCTGGTGTCTGAAGGCCAATTGCTTGGCCGGCTGGCCGATACGATGCTGCGAAACCGTCTGGAAGTTGCCGAACGCGAGGTGCTCGTTACCGAGGCGAAGCTCAAGAAATCGTCTCAGCTCGCTTTTGTGGATGTACGAGGACGCCACGAACTTGCCATCGCCACGTCGGAGCTCGAGCTCAAGACAGCTGAGCGCGATGCCGCAATCGCCATGCTGGCGCGAACCGAACTGAAGTCGCCGCGCGCCGGCTTTGCCGTGTTCTCGGACAAGAAGGAACTGATCGGCAGGCCGGTCGCGGTCGGCGAGCGCGTCATGGAAATAGCTGACCCGGCAAAGTTCGAAGCCCGCATCTTCGTGCCGGTCGCTGATGCAATCATTTTGCGCAATGGTGCGCGCGCAAAGCTATTCCTGGACTCCGACCCACTACGCCCCCTCGAGGCCAAGGTCGTGCGGTCTGACTATCAAGCTCGTGTCCACGATGGTGACATCCTGGCCTTCCGTGTGACAGCCGAGATCGATGGGCCGCCTTCGCATCGGCCGCGCTTGGGCGTCCGTGGCACTGCCCAGCTCTTTGGGGAGACCGTTTCCCTGGGCTTCTATCTTTTTCGACGGCCCATCGCGGCATTGCGGCAGTGGACCGGCCTATGAAGGAGGCGCCAAAGCCCGCTTCGACGAGCTTGCCAGCACTGCGTGATGATCTGCAGCTGCTCGATGGGCCAGCTCAGGTCGATGGTTCGCCGAGCTGGCTGATTTACGATGCGCTCGGACATCGTTACATCAAGTTGGATCAGGCGACGTATCAGCTGCTTGCCTTATGGCCATCCCATACGACCGCTGAAAGTCTCGCTGCGGCGGCATCGCACGCGTTGGGGCGCGCCATGGACCTTGGCGAGATCAAATCGTTCATCGGATTCCTGCACCAGAACAACCTGGCGCGCAGCCCGCCGCAAGGCGGCTGGCAGCACTATGCACAGTCGGCCGCAGCCAAGAAACACGGCTGGTCATCATGGCTCTTGCATAACTACTTGTTTCTTGCGGTACCACTCGTGCGCCCCGAGCGCTTCCTGCGCTCAACGATGCCGCTTGTGGCACCGATGCTCTCGCGCACTGCTGCTTTCATTTTGCTCGCCGTTGGAGGGCTCAGTCTCTACTTAGTCTCGCGCCAGTGGGACGGGTTTTATGCGACCTTCCAGCACTTTTATGGCCTCGAGGGCGCTGTTGCCTTTGGTGCAGTGCTGCTTGCGACCAAAATCTTTCACGAACTCGGTCATGCTTACGCAGCGACGAAGTTTGGCTGCAGCGTGCCGACAATGGGCGTTGCATTCATGCTGCTGGCCCCCATGCCATATGCAGATGTGACCGACGCGTGGAAGCTGAAGGAGCGCTGGCAACGCATTTTGGTGGACAGTGCGGGCATTCTCGCGGAACTCGCGCTGGCAGTTCTCGCAACTTTTTTATGGGTGTTTCTCCCCGATGGGACGCTGCGCAGCGCCGCTTTTGCGGTCGCGTGTGTCGGCTGGGTCATCAGCCTCGGCATCAATCTCAATCCGTTTGCTCGATTTGATGGATATTATCTCCTTTCGGACCTGGTTCAGGTTGACAATCTTCAAACTCGCAGCTTCGCGCTTGCCCGTTGGCGCATTCGCGAGATCTTGTTTGCACTGGGTGTGGCCTGCCCGGAGCAATTGCCTCGCGGGAAAGTCAACTTCCTGATCATCTATGCTTGGGCCACCTGGATCTACCGCTTCTTGTTGTTCATCGGCATTGCGATCCTAGTCTACGTCACGACATTCAAGCTGCTCGGCATTCTCCTATTTGCGGTCGAGATCGCTGTATTCGTGGCGAAGCCGATCTTCGAGGAGATGGCGCAGTGGTGGTCGATGCGAAAGCAGATATTGGCCGGACGCCGTTGGCGACTGACCGCTGCAGGCTTGGCAACCGCCTTCATGTTGACAGCAGTGCCATGGTCGACACACGTTTCAGCTCCGGCGATCGTAGAGGCCGCTGAGGTGACGCGACTTTTCCCATTGAGACCTGCAGACGTTCTGGCGGTGCATGTCGCGGAGGGAGAACGCGTTGAAGCAAACACACTTCTCGTTTCGCTTACGTCGCCGCAGCTCGAACTTGACATCCGCCTCGCAGAGGTCGGTATCAAACTCGTGCGCCTGCGACGAGCTCGCACGGCGGCAGATCTCGTCGATCGAACCGAGTCTCTCGTGCTTGATCGTGAGTTGACGCTGCTCTCGACGAAACTCGAGGGGTTGCACAGGGAGCGGGACGAGTTGTCCATTCGCGCTCCGACTGCAGGCATTGTTGTGGATCTCAATCCTGCTTTGCACGCAGGCCGTGCCATTGGCCGTTCGGAGCCAATTGCGATCTTGATCTCGGGATCCAGCCATGTCGTGCGTGGCTACATTCTCGAAAGCGACGTTGAGCGGATTCGGACCGGTGTGGCTGGGCGCTTCGTCACACACGTCGCCCCGAAGACCCCACTTCAAGTTTCTGTTTCCGACATCACCGGGGTCGGAGCGTCAACGATTGATCTCCCAGAACTCACAACCCGGTTCGGTGGCACCATTTCGATCCAAGCAAAGGATCGGCGCACACTTTCACCGGTGGCCGCCTGGTACCCTATCACCATGACCGTCACGGGCCCCATATATGAACTGACCCAACGGCACCGCGGCGTCGTCATCTTAGAGGGGCGATCCGAGAGCTTGCTGATTTGTACCTTCAGTCAAATTGCCAGGGTTGTTATTCGCGAGAGCGGTTTTTGAGTAATTTTACGAACTGAACTCTATTGGTTGTATTGACTATTGTTTTGGCGCATGGCCATCAGTATTTTATTAAATTCGAGCGATATCATTGAATACCGCACCAACACTATCTTTATAATTCGGCACTCTTCTGTTTCGACTGAGAACAATGTTATATTTTTATTAATTACAATCATAGAGCGTCGTTAATTGGCGGAGTGTATGCGCATGACAGCGCATACCCGGCATTTGACGAGATTGTCATGAAAACGCTTCTACAGCCTATTCTCAATCGGTTTGCTCGCGGCCCTCGGCAGTCAGCGGCCAAAGTGGCTCAAAAGCCGAGTGCGGCCTTACTTTATCGGGTGCTGGAGCAGCGCATGGCATTCGATGCGGCCATGCTTGAAGTCGCCGAGCACGTCGCGGAGCCGGACGCGCTCGTGGATAGTGTTCCAACAGTTGAGCCGTCTGTGGCAGATAGTGATGCGTCCGTTGCTGTCTTGACATCTCCTGACCATAGTTCAGCTCCGATCGTTTTTATTGATCGGGGCGTTGCAGATATCGCCGCGCTCATTTCTGGTATCGATCCGTCGGCAGAGATCGTCTTGCTCGACGCTGATCGCTCTGGATTGACGCAAATTGCTGAATATCTGGACGGCCGCTCAAATGTCGCGCAAATCCACATTATCTCTCACGGTGCCGCTGGCCGTCTTTATCTCGGTGGGGAAGTTGTAACGGCAGACACGCTTTCAGCGCACGCCGCGGACATCGCCGCTATTGGCCGGTCGCTTTCAGAGAGCGGCGACATCCTCATATATGGCTGTGACGTTGCCGCCGGGCCGGACGGGCAGGCATTTGTTGACAGGTTCGCAGCGCTTACCGAGGCCGATCTCGCTGCCTCGGAGGATTTGACGGGCTCCGCAGCCCATGGCGGCGACTGGGACCTGGAGTACCAGGCCGGTACGATCAACGTTCAGGCCTTCGCGGCCGTGAACTGGGAGCAACTGCTCAACCCAATTGCCATCACGAATGTCGATGGAACGACTGTTACCGCGACAACGCTCGCCAACAACATTGCTGGGGCCGGTGTTACCGTTGTCGCTGCGACCTTTTCAGGCGACAATACACAAGCCGGCCTCTTTACCGGCGCCACGGGGTATCCCGCCGAGTGGTTGGCTTACGACACTGGTGTCGTCTTTACCAGCGGGCGGACCAGCGACATCGCGCAAGCCAATGCAGCCGACAACACAACTTTCAACTCGCCGAGCACAGGTACTGATGCCGAATTCACCAGTCTTGGCGGCACCACTTCGTTCGATTCTTCTTTTGTTTCGATCGACTTCATACCCAACAGCAGCCGGATCACCCTGCAGTTCACTTTCGGATCTGAAGAGTACAACGAATACGTCTATGCACAATTCAACGACGCGCTTGGTGTCTGGGTCAACGGATCGCATGTTTCGCTGACGCCAAGCGGCACACCGATTGCCATCAACACGGTCAATCAGGCCGGCACATTCACGCCAACCGCTGGAACGCCCGATCAAAACAGAGACCCTAACCCGGGCAACGGCACTTTCGATTCCTCCAACCCATCATTGTTTATCAACAATCCAGTTAATGGAAGCGCATTCAACGTTGTGTTTGATGGCTTCACCGTCACCATGACGCTGGTCGCCGACGTCAATGTTGGCGTTACCAACTCGATCCGCATTGGTGTGGCCGATATTGGCGACGCGTCCCTCGACTCCTATTTGTTCGTGCGCGAAAACAGCTTGCAGGCCGAGACAATTGCCAACACCGACTTTGCCGGCACCGCACCCGGGACCGCCGTCACCATCAATGCCTTGGCGAACGATACCGACACTCAGAACGATCCACTGACCATCACACACGTGGCCGACAAGGCCATCACAGCCGGCGGTCCAGCAATCACGCTCGGGTCAGGCGCAACAGTGCAGCTGACTGCCGGCGGGCAATTGCTCTATACGCCTCCGGCCACTATTCCCGCAGGTGGCGAGACCTTCACCTATACGATCTCTGATGGAACGGGCTCAACCGCCGTCGGATTCGTACATGTCGATATTGCCAACAACACAGCCCCTGTCGTCGATTTGAACGGTGGCACAGCTGGAACGGGTTTTGCTGCCACATACACCGAAGGCGCGGCTGCGGTTGCCGTGGTTGGCGCGACAGCAGTCGTGACAGATACGACCGACATCAGCTTTGCGTCGATCAGCGTATCGCTTGGTGGATTTCTCAGCTCAGGCAGAGAAATTCTCAACATTGGCGGCTCCGACTTTACATTCGGCATTGCGCAAACGACCAACGTCCTTATCGGTACAACGAACTTTGTCGTCACCTACGACGGTGCGGCCGCCGTCTCCGTCATCAACGCGGCTCCCGGGTCCGAAATATCGGATGCCGCCGTCGAAGACTTCATGCGGAGTTTCACCTATCGGCATACCGGCGACGAAATCATCACTGGCAGTCGCACGTTGGGCTTTGTCGTCAACGATGGGCAGCTGAACAGTGCGGTTGCGACGTCGACGATTGCGGTCAATGCCGTCAACGATGCACCAGTCAACTCTCTTCCGGCTTCCTTCTCATTCTCATCGCCGAACCGCATCATCGGGCTTTCGATCAGCGATCCTGATCGCGCGGCCGGAGACGTCAACGTTACGACGACGCTCGCAGTATCGGCTGGCACGCTGACAGCTGTTTCCGGTGGTGGTGTCACTGTAACCGGAAGTGGCTCCGGCTCGATCGTGCTCACAGGTACCATTACCGCCATCAACACGTTCCTGGTCTCGAATGCCCCCACATTCACATGGGGATCGACAGGCGCCGTTACGTTGACCGTCACGACCAATGACGGCGGCAACATTGGCGGCGGCGGCGCGCTGACGGACGTGGACAACGTTGTGTTCACCGTCGTGGCCGCGTCTGCTCCCATTGTGGATTTGAATTCGGGTCCGACTACGAACGTCGGTAGCGCCAACACTACGTCTGGCCTTATCAGTGCCGCGAATGGAGGCTTTGGGACCACTGCCCAGGCTACTCCCCCTTCACCTTGGGTCGAAGGCACGACGAATGCCGCAGGCGCAGTCGTGCTCAACGGTACGGATGGACGTTGGCTTTGGACTACAAATCCAGGTGCAAATGCGACGCTCAGCTACGGCGTGACGGCGATTGGCCCGACCACCACGACGACCACCACTGCCAATACCGTCAGCGTTGCCACGACTACCGACGCCATCACCGCCATTACATTTGGTCTCGCCTGGCAAAATTTCGACATTACGACGCCAACGACGGACAATCAGTTGGTGGTCAGTTACAATGGCGTAACTTACGCAACGTTCGAGACGTTTGAGACCGGAACGCAGAATCAGGCTGGACTCACTGGAACCTGGACCTATCAGAACGGCGCAACAGGGCCCGCGACAACGAACTCCGTCGCCAATGCCACGACTGGTGCGCTTTCATCGATCACCATCAACTTGGCCGGTGCGACCGGCGGGCCGATCACCAGTTCGGGGACGTTACGGTTCCTCTATCGCAATGGTTCGACCGGTGCTGGAACGGACTACATCGCGATCGACAACGTTGGCGTCACCAGCACGCGCACAACGGTCACGACCACGACAACCGCCGATACCGCCAATAACAATTGGACCGCCACCTACACCGAAAACGGCGCCGCCGTCTCGATTGCCGATACCGACAGTTCGATCTTCGATAGCAGTGATACTGCGATCGAAAGCGCGACAATTACGCTGACGACACCGCAAACGGGAGACCGGCTACTCGTCGATGGCTCGGCGGCCGCCAGCGGCACGCTCGCCAGTGGAATTTCTTGGACGCGAACGAACAGCCTGGTGACGTTCACTGGTTCGTTCTCGCGCGCGCAATACGCGGATGCGATCGAACTGGTCACGTTCGAGAACACCGCTGACAATCCCAACACGACAAATCGCACAATTACTGTCGTCGTTAACGACGGCGTCTCGAACAGCAATACCGCGACGACGACAATCACGGTTGTTGCCGTCAACGATACGCCGGTGAACACCGTCTCGGCCGCGCAGTCCGTCAATGACGGCAGCGTCCTCACGTTCAGCTCAGCCAACGGCAACCTCGTCTCCATCGCCGATGTCGATGCAGGCGCCGCGACCGTCCGTGTCACGCTTGCGGTTGCCAATGGCACGCTGACGCTCTCGGGCGTTACGGGTCTCACATTCACCGCCGGCGATGGTACTGCCGATGCCACCATGACGTTCTCCGGTACGGTCGCCGCCATCAATACAGCTCTGGCTGGACTTCAATATACACCAGCTGCCGACACGTCCCTGACCGACACGCTCACCATCACGACGAACGACCTCGGCAATACCGGTAACGATCCGGGTCTCACAGGCACCGCAACTTCCGAGCAGGACGTCGACACCGTCGCCATTTCCATTAACCGGCGGCCTACGATTAACCTCGACCCCAACAACTCGGGCGGCGGCGCCAATGATCGGGGCTGGTCCGTTACGTACACCGAAAACAGCGCGGCCGTCCTCGTCGCCGACATCGACGCCGATGTCAGCGACATTGCGCAGAACGACTTGCTATCGCTCGGCATCGTGATCGCCGGACGTGCCGATGGAGCGAGTGAAATCGTCCGCATCGGCGGGACCGACTTCCCAACCAACGCCAATGCCGGCCCTACAACAGTGACTGTCGGAGCGACGACATTCACGGTCGCGTTCAACACGGCGACTGGCACGTTTGCCATCACCCGCTCAGGTGGCGGGGTCATGCCGCAAGCGGATCTCGATACACTCGTTCGCGGGGTGAGTTATCGCAATAGCAGCGAAGCGCCAACCGCTGGCAATCGGACGCTGACGTTCACTTTGTCTGACGGCGTGTTGACAAGCCTCGCCGCTGTTTCGACGATTGCTGTATCCCCCGTCAACGACGCGCCGACCAATACCGTCCCCGGAGCGCAGGCGACGACCGAAGACACCGCGCGTGTGTTCTCCGCTGCCAACTCCAACCTCATCACTGTCGCCGATGTCGATACCGGAACTCTGACCGTCACCGTCGCCGTCACCAACGGCACGTTCTCGCTCTCCGGTATCGCCGGCCTCACCTTCACCACCGGTGACGGCACCGCCGATGCCACCATGACGTTCTCCGGCACAGCCGCCGCCATCAACACCGCACTCGCCGGCGCCTCCTACATCCCGACCGCCGACTACAACGGATCGGCGCAACTCACACTCACCACCAATGACGGCGTCGCACCGCCCGTCGTCAACACCGTCGCACTCACCGTCAGCGCCGACGCCGATATCGCTGGCGACAGCTACACCTTCAACGAGGACAGCACCGCGCAGACGCTCGCCGTCCTCGACCAACGACACCTTCGAGAACGCCGGCCACACCATCACCGCCGTCAACGGAACCGCCATCACCGCCGGTGGACCGGCCGTCGCCGTCACAGGCGGATCCGTCACTCTCAACGCCAGCGGCCAGCTGATCTTCACGCCGACGCTGAACTATAACGGCACGCCGTCGTTCACCTACACCGTCACCTCGGGCGGCGTCACCGAGACCGCAACCGTCAACCTCACCGTATCCCCCGTCAACGACGCACCGGCCAACACCGTCCCCGGAGCGCAGGCGACGACGGAAGACACCGCCCGCGTGTTCTCGGCCGCCAACTCCAACCTCATCACTGTCGCCGACGTCGATACCGGAACTCTGACCGTCACCGTCGCCGTCACCAACGGCACGTTCTCGCTCTCCGGTATCGCCGGCCTCACCTTCACCACCGGTGATGGCACCGCCGATGCCACCATGACGTTCTCCGGCACAGCCGCCGCCATCAACACCGCACTCGCCGGCGCGTCCTACATCCCGACCGCCGACTACAACGGATCGGCGCAACTCACACTCACCACCAGTGACGGCGTCGCGCCGCCCGTTGTCAACACCGTCGGCATTCACTGTCGGTGCCATCGCCGATATCGCTGGTGACAGCTACACCTTCAACGAGGACAGCACCGCCCAGACGCTCGCCGTCCTCACCAACGACACCTTCGAGAACGCCGGCCACACCATCACCGCTGTCAACGGCACTGCCATCACAGCCGGCGGACCGGCCGTCGCCGTCACAGGAGGATCCGTCACTCTCAACGCCAGCGGACAGCTGATCTTCACGCCGACGCTGAACTATAACGGCACGCCGTCGTTCACCTATACCGTCACCTCGGGCGGCGTCACCGAAACCGCAACCGTCAACCTCACCGTCTCCCCCGTCAACGACGCCCCGACCAACACCGTCCCCGGAGCACAGACCACGACCGAAGACACCGCGCGCGTGTTCTCGGTGGCGAACGGCAATCTCATCACCGTCGCCGATGTCGATACCGGGACGTCTGACCGTCACCGTCGCCGTCACCAACGGCACGTTCTCGCTCTCCGGTATCGCCGGTCTCACCTTCACCACCGGTGACGGCACCGCCGATGCCACCATGACGTTCTCCGGAACAGCCGCCGCCATAAACACTGCACTCGCCGGCGCCTCCTACATCCCGACCGCCGACTACAACGGATCGGCGCAACTCACACTCACCACCAACGACGGCGTCGCACCGCCTGTCGTCAACACCGTCGCACTCACCGTCAGCGCCGACGCCGATATCGCGGGGGACAGCTACACCTTCAACGAGGACAGCACCGCGCAGACCCTCGCCGTCCTGACCAATGACAGCTTCGAGAACGCTGGCCACACCATCACCGCTGTCAACGGCACCGCCATCACCGCCGGCGGGCCCGCCATCGCCGTCACAGGTGGCAGCGTCACCCTCAACGCCAGCGGACAGCTGATCTTCACCCCGACGCTCAACTACAACGGCACGCCGTCGTTCACCTACACCGTCACCTCCGGCGGTGTCACAGAGACCGCCACCGTCAATCTCACCGTATCCCCCGTCAACGACGCCCCGACCAACACCGTCCCCGGAGCGCAGGCGACGACGGAAGACACCGCGCGCGTGTTCTCGGTGGCGAACGGTAACCTGATCACTGTCGCGGATGTCGATACCGGCACCCTCACCGTCACCGTCGCCGTCACCAACGGCACGTTCTCGCTCTCCGGCATCGCCGGCCTCACCTTCACCACCGGTGATGGTACATCCGACATCACGATGACGTTCTCCGGCACAGCGGCCGCCATCAATACGGCGCTGGCCGGCGCGTCCTACATCCCGACCGCCGACTACAACGGATCGGCGCAGCTCACACTCACCACCAACGACGGCGTCGCGCCCGCCGTCGTCAACACCGTCGCACTACCGTCGGTGCCATCGCCGATATCGCCAACGACAGCTACACCTTCAACGAGGACAGCACCGCGCAGACGCTCTCGGTCCTCGGCCAACGACAGCTTCGAGAACGCCGGCCACACCATCACCGCTGTCAATGGTACCGCCATCACCGCCGGTGGACCGGCCGTCGCCGTCACAGGCGGATCCGTCACCCTCAACGCCAGCGGCCAGCTGATCTTCACGCCGACGCTCAACTACAACGGCACGCCGTCGTTCACCTACACCGTCACCTCCGGCGGCGTCACCGAAACCGCAACCGTCAATCTCACCGTCTCCCCCGTCAACGACGCCCCGACCAACACCGTCCCGGGCGCCCAGACCACGACCGAAGATACCGCGCGTGTGTTCTCCGCCGCCAACTCCAACCTCATCACCGTCGCCGACGTCGATACCGGGACTCTCACCGTCACCGTCGCCGTCACCAACGGCACGTTCTCGCTCTCCGGTATCGCCGGCCTCACCTTCACCACCGGTGATGGCACCGCCGATGCCACCATGACGTTCTCCGGCACAGCCGCCGCCATCAATACGGCGCTCGCCGGCGCCTCCTACATCCCGACCGCCGACTACAACGGATCGGCGCAACTCACCCTCACCACCAACGACGGCGTCGCGCCCGCCCGTCGTCAACACCGTCGCACTCACCGTCGGTGCCGATCGCCGATATCGCCAGCGACGCCTACACCTTCAACGAGGACAGCACCGCGCAGACGCTCGCCGTCCTCGGCCAACGACACCTTCGAGAACGCCGGCCACACCATCACCGCTGTCAATGGTACCGCCATCACCGCCGGTGGGCCCGCCGTCGCCGTTACCGGCGGATCCGTCACACTCAACGCCAGCGGACAGCTGATCTTCACACCGACGCTCAACTACAACGGCACGCCGTCGTTCACCTACACCGTCACCTCCGGCGGCGTCACAGAGACCGCCACCGTCAACCTCACCGTATCCCCCGTCAACGACGCACCGGCCAACACCGTCCCTGGCGCACAGACCACGACCGAAGACGCCGCGCGCGTGTTCTCGGTGGCCAACGGTAACCTGATCACCGTCGCCGATGTCGATACCGGCACCCTCACCGTCACCGTCGCCGTCACCAACGGCACGTTCTCGCTCTCCGGCATCGCCGGCCTCACCTTCACCACCGGTGACGGCACCGCCGATGCCACCATGACGTTCTCCGGCACAGCCGCCGCCATCAACACGGCACTCGCCGGCGCGTCCTACATCCCGACCGCCGACTACAACGGATCGGCGCAGCTCACCCTCACCACCAACGACGGCGTCGCACCGCCCGTCGTCAACACCGTCGCACTCACCGTCGGCGCCGTCGCCGATATCGCGGGCGACAGCTACACCTTCAACGAGGACAGCTCCGCGCACAGACGCTCGCCGTCCTCGGCAACGATACCTTCGAGAACGCCGGGCATACCATCACCGCCGTCAACGGCACCGCCATCACCGCCGGCGGACCGGCCGTCGCCGTCACAGGCGGATCCGTCACTCTCAACGCCAGCGGACAGCTGATCTTCACACCGACGCTCAACTACAACGGCACACCGTCCTTCACCTACACCGTCACCTCGGGCGGCGTCACCGAGACCGCGACCGTCAACCTCACCATCTCGCCGATCAACGACGCCCCGACCAACACCGTGCCGGGCGCCCAGACCACGACAGAGGATACCGCGCGCGTCTTCTCCGCCGCCAACTCCAACCTGATCACCGTCGCCGACGTCGACACCGGAACTCTGACCGTCACCGTCGCCGTCACCAACGGCACGTTCTCGCTTTCCGGTATCGCCGGTCTCACCTTCACCACCGGTGACGGCACAACTGATGCCACCATGACGTTCTCCGGCACAGCCGCCGCCATCAACACCGCGCTGGCCGGCGCGTCCTACATCCCGACCGCCGACTACAACGGATCGGCGCAGCTGACACTCACCACCAACGACGGCGTCGCGCCCGCCGTCGTCAACACCGTCGGCATTACTGTCGGTGCTATCGCCGATATCGCCAACGACGCCTACACCTTCAACGAGGACAGCACCGCGCAGACGCTCACCGTCCTCGGCAACGACAGCTTCGAGAACGCCGGCCACACCATCACCGCTGTCAACGGCACTGCCATCACAGCCGGCGGACCGGCCGTCGCCGTCACAGGAGGATCCGTCACTCTCAACGCCAGCGGACAGCTGATCTTCACGCCGACGGCGAACTACAACGGCACACCGTCGTTCACCTACACCGTCACCTCCGGCGGCGTCACCGAAACCGCAACCGTCAATCTCACCGTCTCACCCGTCAACGACGCCCCGACCAACACCGTCCCGGGGGCACAGACCACGATCGAAGACACCGCGCACGTCTTCTCGGTGGCGAACGGTAACCTGATCACCGTCGCCGACGTCGATACCGGAACTCTGACCGTCACCGTCGCCGTCACCAACGGCACGTTCTCGCTCTCCGGTATCGCCGGTCTCACCTTCACCACCGGTGACGGCACCACCGATGCCACCATGACCTTCTCCGGCACAGCGGCCGCCATCAATACGGCGTTGGCCGGTGCATCCTACATCCCGACCGCCGACTACAACGGATCGGCACAGCTCACCCTCACCACCAACGACGGCGTCGCACCGCCCGTCGTCAACACCGTCGCACATCACCGTCGGCGCCGACGCCGATATCGCTGGTGACAGCTTCACCTTCAACGAGGACAGCACCGCGCAGACACTCGCCGTCCTCACCAACGACAGCTTCGAGAACGCCGGGCATACCATCACCGCTGTCAACGGCACTGCCATCACAGCCGGCGGACCGGCCGTCGCCGTCACAGGAGGAGCCGTCACTCTCAACGCCAGCGGACAGCTGATCTTCACGCCGACGCTGAACTATAACGGCACGCCGTCGTTCACCTACACCGTCACCTCCGGCGGCGTCACCGAAACCGCGACCGTCAACCTCACCATCTCCCCCGTCAACGACGCCCCGACCAACACCGTCCCAGGCGCGCAGACGACGACAGAAGATACCGCGCGCGTCTTCTCCGCCGCCAACTCCAACCTCATCACCGTCGCCGACGTTGATACCGGCACCCTCACCGTCACCGTCGCCGTCACCAACGGCACGTTCTCGCTCTCCGGCATCGCCGGCCTCACCTTCACCTCAGGTGACGGCACCACCGATGCCACCATGACGTTCTCCGGCACAGCCGCCGCCATCAACACGGCGCTGGCCGGCGCCTCATACATCCCGACCGCCGACTACAACGGCGCGGCGCAGCTCACGCTCACCACCAACGATGGCGCCGCACCGCCCGTCGTCAACACCGTCGCACATCACCGTCGGCGCCGTCGCCGATATCGCGGGGGACAGCTACACCTTCAACGAGGACAGCACCGCGCAGACGCTCTCGTCCTCGGCAACGACAGCTTCGAGAACGCCGGGCATACCATCACCGCCGTCAACGGTACCGCCATCACCGCCGGTGGGCCCGCCGTCGCCGTCACCGGCGGATCCGTCACGTTGAATGCCTCTGGCCAGCTGATCTTCACGCCGACGCTCAACTACACACGGCACGCCGTCGTTCACCTACACCGTCACCTCGGGCGGCGTCACAGAGACCGCAACCGTCAACCTCACCGTATCTCGCCGTCAACGACGCCCCGACCAACACCGTCCCCGGAGCCCAGACCACGACAGAAGATACCGCGCGCGTCTTCTCGGTGGCCAACGGCAACCTGATCACCGTCGCCGATGTCGATACCGGCACGTCTGACCGTCACCGTCGCCGTCACCAACGGCACGTTCTCGCTCTCCGGTATCGCCGGCCTCACCTTCACCACCGGTGACGGCACCACCGATGCCACCATGACGTTCTCCGGCACAGCCGCCGCCATCAATACGGCGCTCGCCGGCGCCTCGCTACATCCCGACCGCCGACTACAACGGATCGGCGCAACTCACACTCACCACCAACGACGGCGTCGCGCCGCCCGTCGTCAACACCGTCGCACTCACCGTCAGCGCCGACGCCGATATCGCTGGCGACAGCTACACCTTCAACGAGGACGCCGGCGCGCAGACGCTCGCCGTCCTGACCAACGACAGCTTCGAGAACGCCGGGCATACCATCACCGCTGTCAACGGCACCGCCATCACAGCCGGTGGACCCGCCGTCGCCGTCACAGGCGGATCCGTCACTCTCAACGCCAGCGGCCAGCTGATCTTCACGCCGACGCTCAACTACAACGGCACGCCGTCGTTCACCTACACCGTCACCTCCGGCGGCGTCACAGAGACCGCAACCGTCAACCTCACCGTATCCCCCGTCAACGACGCACCGGCCAACACCGTCCCCGGCGCGCAGACCACGACCGAAGACACCGCCCGCGTGTTCTCGGTGGCGAACGGCAACCTGATCACCGTCGCCGACGTCGATACCGGCACCCTGACCGTCACCGTCGCCGTCACCAACGGCACGTTCTCGCTCTCCGGCATCGCCGGCCTCACCTTCACCACCGGTGACGGCACCGCCGATGCCACCATGACGTTCTCCGGCACAGCCGCCGCCATCAACACCGCACTCGCCGGCGCGTCCTACATCCCGACCGCCGACTACAACGGATCGGCGCAGCTCACACTCACCACCAACGACGGCGTCGCGCCGCCCGTCGTCAACACCGTCGCACTCACCGTCGGTGCCGTCGCCGATATCGCTGGCGACAGCTACACCTTCAACGAGGACAGCACCGCGCAGACGCTCGCCGTCCTCGACCAACGACAGCTTCGAGAACGCCGGCCATACCATCACCGCCGTCAACGGCACCGCCATCACCGCCGGCGGACCGGCCGTCGCCGTCACAGGCGGATCCGTCACTCTCAACGCCAGCGGACAGCTGATCTTCACGCCGACGCTGAACTACAACGGCACGCCGTCGTTCACCTATACCGTCACCTCCGGCGGCGTCACCGAGACCGCAACCGTCAACCTCACCGTATCCCCCGTCAACGACGCGCCGACCAACACCGTCCCCGGCGCGCAGACCACGACCGAAGATACCGCGCGCGTGTTCTCGGTGGCCAACGGCAACCTCATCACCGTCGCCGATGTCGATACCGGAACTCTGACCGTCACCGTCGCCGTCACCAACGGCACGTTCTCGCTCTCCGGCATCGCCGGCCTCACCTTCACCACCGGTGACGGCACCGCCGATGCCACCATGACGTTCTCCGGCACAGCCGCCGCCATCAACACCGCACTCGCCGGCGCCTCCTACATCCCGACCGCCGACTACAACGGATCGGCGCAGCTCACCCTCACCACCAACGACGGCGTCGCGCCCGCCGTCGTCAACACCGTCGCACTCACCGTCGGTGCCGATCGCCGATATCGCCGACGACAGCTACACCTTCAACGAGGACAGCACCGCGCAGACGCTCGCCGTCCTCGGCAACGACAGCTTCGAGAACGCCGGCCACACCATCACCGCCGTCAACGGCACCGCCATCACCGCCGGTGGACCCGCCATCGCCGTCACAGGCGGCATCCGTCACCCTCAACGCCAGCGGACAGCTGATCTTCACGCCGACGCTCAACTACAACGGCACGCCGTCGTTCACCTACACCGTCACCTCCGGCGGCGTCACCGAGACCGCAACCGTCAATCTCACCATCTCGCCGATCAACGACGCGCCCGTCGCAAACGACGATGGATCATTCCCCATCACCGGCGGCACGCCCCTCACCATCAACGTCATCGCCAATGACACCGACGTCGAGAACGATCCCCTCACCGTCACCCACATCATCGATCCGGCTGCACCCGCAACCCCCATCGCACTCACAACGAACGTCGCCGTAACTCTCGCCTCAGGCACAACAGTCACACGGCTTGCCTCAGGACAGCTTCAAGTTGCAATCCCGCTCGCCGCGACCGGAACAGAAACATTCTCATACCGCCTCTCCGACGGCAGCCTCACAGACGACGCCGTCGTCACTCTCACGCGTAACTCCGGCAACTCCGCTCCCACAGCCGTCGATGATACCTTCACCGGCAACGAAGACGGATCGATCACAGGAGACGTTACACCCGGCACAGTTGGCCAGGACAGCGATCTCGATGGCCATACCCTCACCATCGTCGATGTCGACGGCAACGCCTTAAACGGCATCACACCCGTCGCCGCACCCAGCCAACGGAACACTCGTCCTCAACGCCGACGGCACGTTCACCTACACCCCGAACACAAACTTCAACGGCACCGACAGCTTCCGCTATCGCATCTCCGACGGGTTCGGTGGAACCGCCGAAGCAACCGTCACGATCAATGTGACCTCAATCAACGACGCGCCGACCAACACGGTGCCTGGCGCCCAGACCACGACCGAAGACACGGCCCGCGTGTTCTCGGTGGCGAACGGTAACCTCATCACCGTCGCCGATGTCGATACCGGCACTCTGACCGTCACCGTCGCCGTCACCAACGGCACGTTCTCGCTCTCCGGCATCGCCGGCCTCACCTTCACCACCGGTGACGGCACCGCCGATGCCACCATGACGTTCTCCGGCACAGCCGCTGCCATCAACACGGCGCTGGCCGGCGCCTCCTACATCCCGACCGCCGACTACAACGGATCGGCGCAGCTCACGCTCACCACCAACGACGGCGCCGCACCGCCCGTCGTCAACACCGTCGCCATCACCGTCGGCGCCGTCGCCGATATCGCCAACGACAGCTACACCTTCAACGAAGACGCGGCGCACAGACGCTCTCCGTCCTCGGCAACGACAGCTTCGAGAACGCCGGGCATACCATCACCGCCGTCAACGGCACTGCCATCACCGCCGGCGGACCCGCCATCGCCGTCACAGGCGGATCCGTCACCCTCAACGCCAGCGGACAGCTGATCTTCACGCCGACGCTCAACTACAACGGCACGCCGTCGTTCACCTACACCGTCACCTCCGGCGGCGTCACAGAGACCGCAACCGTCAACCTCACCGTATCCCCCGTCAACGACGCCCCGACCAACACCGTCCCGGGCGCGCAGACGACGACCGAAGATACCGCGCGCGTGTTCTCGGTGGCCAACGGCAACCTCATCACCGTCGCCGACGTCGATACCGGCACCCTCACCGTCACCGTCGCCGTCACCAACGGCACGTTCTCGCTCTCCGGTATCGCCGGCCTCACCTTCACCACAGGTGACGGCACCGCCGATGCCACCATGACGTTCTCCGGCACAGCCGCCGCCATCAACACCGCGCTCGCCGGCGCCTCCTACATCCCGACCGCCGACTACAACGGATCGGCACAGCTCACCCTCACCACCAACGACGGCGTCGCGCCCGCCGTCGTCAACACCGTCGGCATTACTGTCGGTGCCATCGCCGATATCGCCAACGACGCCTACACCTTCAACGAGGACAGCACCGCGCAGACGCTCGCCGTCCTCGGCAACGACAGCTTCGAGAACGCCGGGCACACCATCACCGCCGTCAACGGCACCGCCATCACCGCCGGCGGACCGGCCGTCGCCGTCACAGGCGGCTCCGTCACCCTCAACGCCAGCGGACAGCTGATCTTCACGCCGACGCTGAACTACAACGGCACGCCGTCGTTCACCTACACCGTCACCTCCGGCGGCGTCACCGAAACCGCAACCGTCAATCTCACCATCTCGCCGATCAACGACGCGCCCGTCGCAAACGACGATGGATCATTCCCCATCACCGGCGGCACGCCCCTCACCATCAACGTCATCGCCAATGACACCGACGTCGAGAACGATCCCCTCACCGTCACCCACATCATCGATCCGGCTGCACCCGCAACCCCCATCGCACTCACAACGAACGTCGCCGTAACTCTCGCCTCAGGCACAACAGTCACACGGCTTGCCTCAGGACAGCTTCAAGTTGCAATCCCGCTCGCCGCGACCGGAACAGAAACATTCTCATACCGCCTCTCCGACGGCAGCCTCACAGACGACGCCGTCGTCACTCTCACGCGTAACTCCGGCAACTCCGCTCCCACAGCCGTCGATGACACCTTCACCGGCAACGAAGACGGATCGATCACAGGAGACGTTACACCCGGCACAGTTGGCCAGGACAGCGATCCCGATGGCCATACCCTCACCATCGTCGATGTCGACGGCAACGCCTTAAACGGCATCACACCCGTCGTCGCACCCGCCAATGGCACACTCGTCCTCAACGCCGACGGCACGTTCACCTACACCCCGAACACAAACTTCAACGGCACCGACAGCTTCCGCTATCGCATCTCCGACGGGTTCGGTGGAACCGCCGAAGCAACCGTCACGATCAATGTGACCTCAATCAACGACGCGCCGACCAACACGGTGCCTGGCGCCCAGACCACGACCGAAGATACCGCCCGCGTGTTCTCAGTCGCGAACGGTAACCTCATCACCGTCGCCGACGTCGATACCGGCACCCTGACCGTCACCGTCGCCGTCACCAACGGCACGTTCTCGCTCTCCGGTATCGCCGGCCTCACCTTCACCACCGGTGACGGCACCGCCGATGCCACCATGACGTTCTCCGGCACAGCCGCTGCCATCAATACGGCGCTGGCCGGCGCCTCCTACATCCCGACCGCCGACTACAACGGATCGGCGCAGCTCACCTCACCACCAACGACGGCGTCGCGCCCGCCCGTCGTCAACACCGTCGCCATCACCGTCGGCGCTGTCGCCGATATCGCTAACGACAGCTACACCTTCAACGAGGACAGCACGGCGCACAGACGCTCGCCGTCCTCGACCAACGACAGCTTCGAGAACGCCGGCCATACCATCACCGCTGTCAACGGCACTGCCATCACCGCCGGCGGACCGGCCGTCGCCGTCACAGGCGGATCCGTCACCCTCAATGCCAGCGGACAGCTGATCTTCACGCCGACGCTCAACTACAACGGCACGCCGTCGTTCACCTACACCGTCACCTCCGGCGGCGTCACCGAAACCGCAACCGTCAACCTCACCATCTCGCCGATCAACGACGCGCCCGTCGCAAACGACGATGGATCATTCCCCATCACCGGCGGCACGCCCCTCACCATCAACGTCATCGCCAATGACACCGACGTCGAGAACGATCCCCTCACCGTCACCCACATCATCGATCCGGCTGCACCCGCAACCCCCATCGCACTCACAACGAATGTCGCCGTAACTCTCGCCTCAGGCACAACAGTCACACGGCTTGCCTCAGGACAGCTTCAAGTTGCAATCCCGCTCGCCGCGACCGGAACAGAGACATTCTCATATCGCCTCTCCGACGGCAGCCTCACAGACGACGCCGTCGTCACACTCACGCGTCAACTCCGGCAACAACGCTCCCATCGCCGTCGATGACACCTTCACCGGCAACGAAGACGGATCGATCACAGGAGACGTTACACCCGGCACAGTCGGCCAGGACAGCGATCCCGATGGCCATACCCTCACCATCGTCGATGTCGACGGCAACGCCTTAAACGGCATCACACCCGTCGTCGCGCCCGCCAATGGCACACTCGTCCTCAACGCCAACGGCACCTTCACATACACGCCGAACGCAAACTTCAACGGCACCGACAGCTTCACCTACCGCATCTCCGACGGTAACGGAGGCACAGCCGAAGCCGTCGTCACACTCACCGTCACAGCCGTCAACGATGCGCCAACCGCCGGGCCGCTCACCGTCGCAACCAACGAAGACACTCGCCATCGTCAATGGCGCGCTGCCAGCCGCGGCCGATCTCGACGGAGATACCGTCACATATGCCGCCGCAACCGGACCGGCCCACGGAACCGTCGTCGTCAACGCAAACGGAACCTACACCTACACGCCAGCCGCCAACTACAACGGACCAGACAGCTTCACCTACACCGTCTCCGACGCCAACGGCGGATCAAACACATACACCGTCACGATCACCGTCAATCCCGTCAACGACACGCCGATCGCCGTCGATGACAGCTTCACCGGCAACGAAGACGGATCGATCACAGGAGACGTTACACCCGGCACAGTTGGCCAGGACAGCGATCCCGATGGCCATACCCTCACCATCGTCGATGTCGACGGCAATCCAGCAAACGGCATCACGCCCGTCGTCGCGCCCGCCAATGGCACACTCGTTCTCAATGCCGACGGCACCTTCACATACACGCCGAACGCAAACTTCAACGGAACAGACAGCTTCACCTACCGCATCTCAGACGGTAACGGAGGCACAGCCGAAGCAACCGTCACACTCACCGTCACAGCCGTCAACGATGCGCCAACCGCTGGGCCGCTCGCCGTCGCAACCAACGAAGACACTGCCATCGTCAATGGCGCGCTGCCAGCCGCGGCCGATCTCGACGGAGATACCGTCACATATGCCGCCGCAACCGGACCGGCCCACGGAACCGTCGTCGTCAACGCAAACGGAACCTACACCTACACGCCAGCCGCCAACTACAACGGGCCAGACAGCTTCACCTACACCGTCTCCGACGCCAACGGCGGATCAAACACCTATACCGTCACGATCACCGTCAATCCCGTCAACGACACGCCGATCGCCGTCGATGACACCTTCACGGGCAACGAAGACGGCACGATCACGGGCGACGTCACGCCCGGAACGCCCGCTCAGGATCGAGACGTCGATGCAGATGCGCTCACGGTCGCAGACGCAGACGGCAATCCAGCCAACGGCATCACACCCGTCGTCGCGCCCGCCAACGGCACACTCGTTCTCAACGCCGACGGCACGTTCACATACACGCCGAACGCAAACTTCAACGGCACCGACAGCTTCACCTACCGCATCTCAGACGGTAACGGAGGCACAGCCGAAGCAACCGTCACACTCACCGTCACAGCCGTCAACGATGCGCCAACCGCTGGGCCGCTCGCGGTCGCAACCAACGAAGACACTGCCATCGTCAATGGCGCGCTGCCAGCCGCGGCCGATCTCGACGGAGATACCGTCACATATGCCGCCGCAACCGGACCGGCCCACGGAACCGTCGTCGTCAACGCAAACGGAACCTACACCTACACGCCAGCCGCCAACTACAACGGGCCAGACAGCTTCACCTACACCGTCTCCGACGCCAACGGCGGATCAAACACCTATACCGTCACGATCACCGTCAATCCCGTCAACGACACGCCGATCGCCGTCGATGACACCTTCACGGGCAACGAAGACGGCACGATCACGGGCGACGTCACGCCCGGAACGCCCGCTCAGGATCGAGACGTCGATGCAGATGCGCTGACGGTCGCAGACGCAGACGGTAATCCAGCCAACGGCATCACACCCGTCGTCGCGCCCAGCAATGGCACACTCGTTCTCAACGCCAACGGCACATTCACATACACGCCGAACGCAAACTTCAACGGAACCGACAGCTTCACCTACCGCATCTCAGACGGTAACGGAGGCACGGCCGAAGCCGTCGTCACACTCACCGTCACAGCCGTCAACGATGCGCCAACCGCCGGGCCTCTCACCGTCGCAACCAACGAAGACACCGCCATCGTCAATGGCGCGCTGCCAGCCGCGGCCGATCTCGACGGAGATACCGTCACATATGCCGCCGCAACCGGACCGGCCCACGGAACCGTCGTCGTCAACGCAAACGGCACCTACACCTACACGCCAGCCGCCAACTACAACGGGCCAGACAGCTTCACCTACACCGTCTCCGACGCCAACGGCGGATCGAACACATACACCGTCACGATCACCGTCAATCCCGTCAACGACACGCCGATCGCCGTCGATGACACCTTCACGGGCAACGAAGACGGCACGATCACGGGCGACGTCACGCCCGGAACGCCCGCTCAGGATCGCGACGTCGATGGCAGATGCGCTGACGGTCGCAGACGCCGACGGCAATCCAGCAAACGGCATCACACCCGTCGTCGCACCCGCCAATGGCACACTCGTTCTCAACGCCAACGGCACATTCACATACACGCCGAACGCAAACTTCAACGGAACAGACAGCTTCACCTACCGCATCTCAGACGGTAACGGAGGCACAGCCGAAGCAACCGTCACACTCACCGTCACAGCCGTCAACGATGCGCCAACCACTATTGGCAGCCTTCCGGCACAGTCCGGTCAGGATGGCCAGACCATCGTGCCGATTGGCGTTGCGGGGCTGTTCTCGGATATCGATGGTCCTCTCCTAACCTACTCGGCAACAGGTCTTCCAGCAGGCCTGACGCTGAATCCAGCAACGGGTGTGATCTCAGGCCAGATCGCAGCAAATGGATCGCAAGGCGGCTCTGGCGGCGCGCATTCCGTTGTTATCACCGCGCGCGATGGCCAAGGCGGCAGCGCGACAACTACGCTTATCTGGACGGTGACTAACATTGCGCCAATCGCAAACGACGACGCGCGCTCCGTCTTGGAAGATACTCTGCTCAGCAGTACCGTCGCGTCGAATGACATGGACGGTGGCACGGATACAGACTTGCTCACCTACACATTGCAAACCGGCCCAGCCAACGGCACACTGATATTGAATAGTAATGGCAGCTTCACCTACCAGCCAAACAGCAACTACAATGGACCCGACGGCTTCACGTACCAAGTCAGTGATGGTCAAGGTGGAACTTCAACGGCAATAGTCACGTTGAACGTGACACCGGTGAATGACGCACCGACGCCTGGCACAATCGCGTCACGGACATCAAATGATGGGAACACTGTTACGCTGAATGTCAGTACTGCATTCACGGACGTCGAAGGGGATACGCTCACATTCTCGGCCACAGGCCTGCCACCTGGCCTCGTTATTGATCCGGTAACAGGCATCATTTCCGGCACAATCGACGGGTCGGCCTCGCGTAGTGGCCCCTACACTGTGATCGTGACGGCAAGCGACGGTAACGGTGGGACCACGCCCATCGGGTTTTCTTGGATCGTGAACAATCCTCCGCCAATCGCGACTGGAGAAGCCGTTACGCTGAGCGAAGATTCGTCGATTTCGGGCACGCTCCGAGGCGGAGATCACGATCCCGATGGCGATGCACTCACCTACTCGCTTTCTTCAGCCCCTTCCAGTGGCCATGCGATCGTCAATCCGGATGGAACCTTTAGGTACGTGCCGAATTCAAATTTCACAGGCACGGATACGTTCACCTATCTGGTGACGGATGCCGACGGTGGCACGACGACGGCCACAGTGACGGTGACTGTCACGCCCGTGCAGGATCCGCCGATTGCGCGTGACGATACGGTTAGAACCATTGGTTCTAATCCCGTTGTGATCCCTGTTCTGCTCAACGACACCGATCCAGATGGCGACCCCCTCCGGATCGTGTCTGCAACATCGCTGAATGGAATCGCAACCATCAACTCGAATGGTACCGTGACCTTTGCCGCCGCTCCAACTTTCATCGGAACGGCGACAGTGACGTATGTTGTCGAAGATACTGCCGGTAACAGATCGACGGCGACGATCTCCATCGCCGTGGATGATCAGGTCTTTGTCACACTCGAGACGCGCGATCCAATCGTCACACCCGAGAAGAACCCTGAGGAACCGCTAATAGTCGCCCAGGGCGCCGTCCTCGATGCCGTTCGCGGAGCGGGCGGTCTCAATGGAATCGCGAATGGAATTGGCGACACAGGAGCGGTCCTGGCTGCAGCCAACCAAGCGCAAGCACTCGATGGTCTCAGCGGTCACATCAGCGGCAATGGCTTCGTGCTCGCAGAGGTCG
This sequence comes from uncultured Alphaproteobacteria bacterium, assembly GCA_963779515.1. Classification (GTDB taxonomy): domain Bacteria; phylum Pseudomonadota; class Alphaproteobacteria; order Rhizobiales; family Hyphomicrobiaceae; genus CAVZYN01. The sequence continues at coordinate 604,798 of CAVZYN010000018.1, read as the reverse complement.
ACCGTATCGAGCAGATCCGTCAGCTCGATACGCTCGTCGATCAATACGCCCGCATCGATGGTCGTGACATCACCGCGAAAAACCTCACCGGTTTCACGCTTCGGATGGCGCTTGCAGATAGTCTGATTGGGTCTAGTCAGGGCTCCCAAGTCGTCTTGGAAACCCTTGTCCGCGACCGCGAGCTAATTGTGCAAATATCCAGCAAAATTACGGACGGCGACCAGAGACCAATCGAATACCGCATTACTCAGGCAAACGGCCGTCCACTGCCAGCATGGATCGATCGCGTTGGACAGAACCTGCTCATTGCACAGCGCCCGGTCGACGTCGACAAGGTCACTTTGCGGGTTGTAGCGGTCATGCCTGATGGAAGGCCGGTGGTTCGCGAAGTCGAAATTCAAGGTTCAACCGGCGAAATTCAGCCGCTCCAAAAGGATCGGCGGAGTGACCTGCTGGCGCCCAAGCCATTCCTTCAGAATTTCGCTCAGGCCCCGACTTATGATGCGGCGGACATTGAGGACCTGGCGCGAACTCTCGATGATTTAAAGCGGGCCATTGAGACCAACAAGATTGCCAGAGCTGCAACTCTGGAGGCTGGCGCAGACGCCACATCGGTACCATCAATCGATGAGACCATGCGCAGTGCCCGTGGGAAATGAACTTTGTGGCGTTGGTTGGGTGAGCGAGATTCAATTGAGTCTGCCGCCTTCGCCAACCACGACGAATGGTGCCCAGTATGCGGGGTGGGATTCGCGACCACCCCCTTGAACCATTGCGAGCATTGATTTGCGCAATGCCTCTGCCCGACCCGTGGCCGGCTCTGCGGCGATGTACTCGAACGCTTTGGTGACGAGTTTGACTGTCGCTTCTGAATCAACAGCCCAGTGGGACACGAGCATCGCTCGCGCGCCTGCATAGAAGAAAGCGCGCGATAGACCTGACAATCCATCCGCGCCACCTCGCTCACCTGTCGCGGTGTTGCAGGCGGACAGTATGACCCAATCCGCATCGAGTCTCAGGGTCGCGATTTCGGATGCTGTCAGAAGGCCATCGTCCTCTGAGCTCGCTGTTTCTGGAGGCGAAAGCATCAAGGACGGTTCGGCGCGTGTTGCCAGAATTTGGGCGGTCTCGCCTGAGAGCAGGCCGTGGGTGGCAAAGTGGACAACTCGAGCACGAGCTAACGCGCCTGACTCCGACAGTGCCTTCAGCTGCCGTTCCGACGCCCGCTCGCCGAGGAAAACACTACTCTCGTCGGCGCCCGAGAAGCGGGCCACTGCACATAGTTCATCTGCTGTCTCCGGCAAAGGTACTTGGCGCCGCACTTCGGCAACATCAGCAAGGCCCGAACGAACCAGCGACGTGACGGCGCTTGGCAATTTGGCGGATGCCACCTGCACAGCGCGCGTCGAATCGAACTGGCAATTCTGTTTCGCCCAGGCCCTACGATCGCTGCCATCCTCGCCGGATATGAGCGGGTTACCAAATCCAATGAAAGGGCCAGGCGCGGCACTTGCCTTGGCCAGCGTGCGTAGTGGCTTCAGGCTCGAAATCGATGGCAAGATTGTCAGTGCGTGATCGGTGGCCAGCCAGCGCACGTCTGCAAAGCTTGTCCTATTCCGCGATCTGGCTTCGTCTGGCTTCCCAGAAACTAAGACTTGGAACGGCAGCGAGGTAAGTGGGCCCGTCGGCACAATCAACAAGTCCTTCCCCGATATCTGATCCAGAAACGGCTCGATCAGAATCTTGTACAATCCGTGCGCCCGCGCCGGGTCAAACGGCAGCGGCTCGCTTTGGACCACAGCATTCTCCGACGTCGTCTGCAATAATTGGCGGCAACGATCGTGGCCTAGTCCGTCCCATTCCGCGCGATCGAGACCGCAGCGAATGGCACCGACGAGAGACCGTATCTCCCTCGCTGTTATAGGTATGCGTTTCCATATCGTATCGGTCTGTGTCACCAGCCATGCATGCGTTGCGGTTTCTGTGACCACAAATTGAAGAACCGCTTCTTGAGGCTGGATCAATTTCTGCAATTCGGAAATAGACAAGGGTCCCGGGCGCGCGAGTTCCTCGTACTTCGGAAAGGCCACGCGCAGTTGCTTGTCTATGATATCCAGCCGCGCATCAATTGCGGCCAGCCGTGCACGCAGCGACTGTTCCGAAGCCTCATCTCGTTGGCTGTTTTGTCCCAGCAAATCCGTCAGGCGCTTGTTGCGGGTCCGCCATTCCTCCGTGAGATCCTGGCGCTCGCGCACGAGCACTGATAATGCCGGATCTCCTGAGCCGAGGCGGGCGCCAAGCCCTGCCAATGCGACAGTCGCGGGTGTGACCGTCTCCCATTGACCAATCTCGAGGCTGCGCATCGCATCGGGCTTCGCTTCCGCGCGCCCGACGCGCCACAGCGCTTCCAATAATTCCGATAAGGTGCCGCTTTCCGAACCGCGCGCACGATCTCGATGGCCCATTTTTCCCGAACGCGACCACTGCCCAATCTCAATTGAAGCGGCTCGATCGAATGCTGCCACTGCGGCCACCGGCCGGCCATCAGCCCGCTCAACGCGACCGAGGGTCGTGAGCGGGATCAAAAGACTTTCGTGGTCATCACCGAACTTGGCTGCAAAGATGCCAATCGACTTCAGCAGGGCTTCACGCGCTTCGGTATATTTTTGGGCGAGACGGAGGGCCTCACCCAGATTGGTCAACACAATGGCCGTCGAATTGTGGTCTTTGCCATGAGTGCGTTCAGTTGCCGCCAGCGACGCTCTGATTTGAACCAGTGCGTCGTCGTGCTTGCCCACGTCCAAGAGATAGCGGCCGTAATTGTTGCGCGCCGTCGAAATACTTGGATGGCCTGGTGGCAAGGCTGCCTCCAATAGAGCCAGCGCATGGCGTTGCCTTTCGAGTGCCTGATCGTGGCGCGCGGTCGCACGGTACACGCCTGAGAGATTGTCATTGATGATTGCGATAGCCACCTTGTCTAGGGGCGATTGGGCCTCCGCGATTTCGATACCGCGCATCAAGAATGGTTCCGCATCAGTCGCACGGCCAGCCTGATAGAGGAGAGCACCGAGATTTGCCGCGGTTTCTCCCACGACTTTGTGCTGACGACCGAGTTCAGCCTCCAGCAGCTCCAGGGCTCGTTTGTGGCGAACTTCTGCTTCGTCGTAGCGGCCCATTATTCCGTACAAGACTGCAAGATTGTCATTCAGAATGCCGATGTTCGCCCTGTTGGTGGCGAGGTCCAAAGCGGCAATTCCACGCTTATAGTGGCCTTCGGCCGCCAGATAGTTCGCCAATGCTCGATCCGCTCGCGCCAAGCTGTTCAATGCCTCGACGAGCTCCGGCCCCCTTGTGGCGGCGGCGTCACGCAACTGCAGAGCATGTGCCGCATGTTCACGCGCGAGCGTGGCGCGGCCGGCCATCAGTTCCACATTGGATAAGCGAACATACCATCGGGCAGCCGCGCCGCCCTGGCCTTTTCCCAAGGCCCTCAAGCGTTCAATGGTGCTGACGACAAGTGCCCTTGCCTTGTCGAATTGGCTCTGCTCCATATACCGATTGAGCAAGGAATCGGCGGCCTGCCGGTAAGGCTCGTCGTCGGGAGATGCCGAGATGGCGTAGATCGCGACGGCGCGTTCCCACTGCTCCTCGGCCTCCTGAAATCGCCGCGCACCACGAAGCACGAACCCTAGATTGTTGTGACTGTGCGCATTGCCTATGTGGCGGTCGTGACCTTCGCGCCCTGCGCGCGCGATCAACTCCCGGTAGAGTCCAACCAATTCTTCAGCTCGGCCATTCCGAAGATAGATCTGGCCAAGCTCGCCAATGGCATTTCGGATGTCTTCATGCACAGCAGGCAGTCTTGCCTGATACACCTTGAGCGCCAGCTCGAGATATTTTTGCGCATCCTGACCGCGATCCGCGCGACGCAGGATGAATCCAAGGTTGTGAGCGGCGATTGCTGCTTCGATCGCTCCCGGACCGTAAATTTCTTCCGCAAGGCGGAATGCGGCTTCGCCAGGCCGAATGGCATCGGCAAACTTTCGGGCGCGCAACAGGTCTTGCGCCTCGGACTTCAACTGCTCGTATCGCGCGACTCGCGCCTCGTCGACTGGTGCTGGGACAGCCTTTTGGTTCTTTGCTGGAGCATTGGTCGCTTGAGACGAGACTGGGATCGATTCAACGACCAGCGCGACAATGAGGGCCATCAGACCGTAGATCGCCGGGGCCCGCAGCGCTGCGGGGACACGAAAGCAATATGTCATGCCGCTACCTCAATAAAATTTGCCCGCTCCAAGACGCGCCGCTGAAGTGAATAGCAGCATCACTGCTGCGGCGCCGTCAATTGCACGCGAGGCACACTTCGTCTTGCGGCAAGCAACCAGGCAATTGCTACCGCTGTAAGCACATGCCAAATCGCATGGCTCCCGACACGCAACCACCCATAGGTCGCTACTGGGCACAACTCCAAATCGACGGTTCGCGCCGCGAGTGCAGCCACCATCACAACGGTCGCATTTGCCAATGGCCGCGTGGTGGATGGCGCGCGCAAGCGGCTCATGATGGTGGCGCCAATCAATCCGAGCACCGCCGGAGCATAGGCGAGTGAACCATTGAGGCATGGCATGCCGGCCGCGGCGGTGATTGGGAGAAGAGATGGTGCGCACGTCATTCGGCCGGCCACGATCAACCCGAGTCCGAAAATCAGCACGACAAGGGCGCACGTCGATTTGTTCAAGCGCAATATGCTGCGCAGAGTTACGATGAGGTAGGCCAGCATAAAAAGTCCGATTGGAATAATATCCGCCAGCCAGGTGGCGCGTGAGCCAACGACATGAAAGAGCGTACTTCCAAGGCCGACCAGCCCCACCATGCCGACCAAAAACATCTGCTCTGTTTCGGACCTGCCGGTGCTTTGCCTCAGGCACCGCCACCCATGCCATGCGACAATGAAATAACCGACGTTGCTCACAACATTGAGAGGCTCCGCCAGCAGCGCCGCTGACACTCCGCGTTCGCAATAAAGTGGCAGAGGAATTTGACCAAACACGCCTCAGGCCTCATCGTCGACCAAACTGGACTCGTGCTCGCTCACCGCTTGGAGCGTCGCCGGGTAGGTGACGGCCGCGAGGTAGAGACCATTTGGAGGCGCGACGGGTCCGCACGCCGCACGATCTCTCGCGTTCAAGGCTTTAGCGAGATCGCCGGCTGTCCACCGGCCATCGCCGACGAGCTTCAGGCTGCCAACCATTGACCGCACCTGATTGTGTAAGAATGAACGGGCTTGGACATCGAAGATGATCTCATCGCCATCAAGCCTGATATCGAGGCGATCGAGTGTCTTTTCAGGGCTCTTGGCTTGACAGGCCGCGGCACGGAACGTCGTAAAGTCGTGATGACCGACGAGCGTCGACGCTGCTGCGCGCATTGCTTCGCCATTGAGCTTTCTGGCGATCCACCAGACGCGATTGCGCATCAAAGCCGGCGGCGAGCGACGATTGAGAATTCGGTAAATGTATTGTCTGCTGGTCGCCGAGAACCGCGCATCAAATGCGGAATGCAGTCTCCGAGCATTCGATAATTGCAATCGGATCGGGCTTCAAGTGGTGGTTGAGAGCATTCATGAGCGTTCCGGGCATCCATGCCCGGTTCAAATCGAAGTGCGCAACCTGGCCCAAGGCATGGACGCCTGAGTCGGTGCGGCCCGCGCCTCGCACCGCGACACTCTCGCCAGAAAACCTTCGAAGCGACTCAATGAGCCGCCCCTGAATGGTTGCGCTGCCGGGCTGCATTTGCCAGCCCAGAAAATCAGTTCCATCATATTCGATTGTGATGCGGTAGCGCGGCATTCGTGACACTGACGATTTTTTGATGAGGATCGTCAGGTCACGTAGCGGCTTGGCAAGACGAGGGCAAGCGCCCTGCGGTCAGTGATGCGAATTGAAGTGCTTCGAGCGATGATGCCCCCGATGGCCGCCAAAACCACGGACTCCACCAGGAATGCCGATCACAGCGCCTCCGCTATTGCCGCCGCTGCTTTGATCGTAGTTGTAATTGTGATTGGTCGAGTTGCTATACTCGTAGGTGCGGTTCTCGCTGAACGACAAGCTCAGCGGGGTCTTGTGTCCTGGATTGATGAAGACGCGCTCCGTCGGCGGCAACGGGCGGATCACATTGACGCCGCGCTCCTTCGTAATCGTCGCGCCATAGACATTGTGCCCGATGATGCGGGTCGTTTGGGCAAACGCGGGCGTAGCAAACGCTATGAACGCTGTACTCAGTGCAACGAGTTTCAAAGATGCCATGACACTCTCCTGACCAATCGAGCCGTCTCGAATTGGCGCAAGGGTAGTGCGATCTCGAGGCGTAGACTTACGAACCTCAAAGCTTGATTAATCTGCCGCGTTGCAGTGGAAACCCGCGCAAAAACTCGGCGACTGCCATGGGCTTCTTGCCTGCACGCTGAACGTCGAGGAGACGGATGGCGCCATGACCGCAGGCGATCGTCAACCGGTCGTCCAGGACGGTCCCTGGCCGGCCATTGTCCGGTACTCGGGTGGATCGCAAGATTTTGATACGCTCTGTCTTGCCTTCGTGATCGGCCTCAAACCAGGCCCCAGGAAATGGCGCGAGGCCGCGAATCTTGTTGTGCACCTCGTCGGAGGTTTTGGTGAAATCGAGGCGGCATTCTGCTTTATCGATCTTGGCGGCGTAGGTTGCACCATCCGCGGGTTGCGGGGTTCGTTCAAGGCTTCCGCGCCCCAACGCGGCGAGCGCGCGGACCATGAGGCTTGCGCCTTGCATCTTCATCAGATCGTGTAACTCGCCAGCGGTCATGTCGGGGCCAATGGCGATGCGCTCCGCGAGGCAGATCGGCCCCGTGTCGAGGCCCTCATCCATCTGCATCACCATGGCGGCCGTTTCGGTGTCCCCCGCCATGATTGCGCGCTGGATCGGTGCTGCGCCTCGCCAACGCGGCAACTTCGACCCGTGCAGGTTGAGGCAGCCTTCGCGAGGCGCTTCTAGCACGGCTTTGGGCAGGAGCAGGCCATAAGCAACGACGACCGCGACGTCGGCATCATGAGCGGCGAACGCGGCTTGGACATCGGCCGACTTCAGCGAACTGGGCGATAGCACAGGTATGCCGCTGCTGGCGCCAAAGACGTGGACGGGTGATCTGCGGGGCTCCATGCCGCGCCCTGCGGGCCGCGGAGGTTGCGTGTAAACAGTCACTACGTCGTGGCCCGCGCCGATGATCTCGGCGAGCGTTGGGACGGAGAATTCAGGTGTTCCCATGAATACGACGCGAAGCATGCGGTTCTCCTTCGCGCCGGGTTCAGCTGTCGGCGTCTTGCCGCGCGCTCTTCTTGAACCGCTTGATGATCATGTCCCGTTTGAGACGGGACAAGAAGTCGATGATGAGTTTGCCGTTTAGATGGTCCATCTCGTGTTGGATGGCCGTCGCCAGAAGACCTTCGGCTTGCAGCTCCTGCTGTTTGCCAGTCCCGTTGGTAAACCGCACGGTGAGCGTCGACGGCCGCTCGATCTCAACCCGCACATCGGGAATAGAGAGGCACCCCTCCTCGTGCACTCGGAGTTCGGCACCGAGCTTAATGATTTCCGGATTGATCATGGCGATCGGTGCCGGCTTTTCGTCCTCGCCGGCGACATCGAGGACGAGGAGACGCAATGGCTTGGAAACCTGGATCGCCGCAAGGCCAACGCCCGGCGCGTCATACATCGTCTCCAGCATATCATCGATCAGGCGCGCGATTTCGGCGTCCTTGCGCGTGATCGGCTTCGAGACCTGGCGCAGGCGGGGATCGGGCAGGGTTATGATGTCGAGTATTGCCATGCGCCGTGACTTAGGGATCTCGTGCCGTCTCGTCAATTGGATTGGCAGACCAATGCGGGTTTTTGGGCAGGACTTGTTACGGCCCAATAGCACAGAAGGTGGCTACGGGGTCAAAGCCAGTATGGAGGCGACGATAACAACAACGGGGTGCTCATTGGGATATGGAGGTTCAAATTGGATCGAGAAACTCTCTAGTTCGTTCGCTTGCTTTGGAGCATGATGTATGGCGGTCGCAACCGCCAAGCCGCAGGAGATTCCGGATGAGTGGAAAAGTGACGCGTGTTCTGATGACGGGGGCTGCAGGAGATGTCGGACGACGGATCACGCCCTTACTGAAAGCCGCGTACCCCGAAATCATCCTTTCCGACATCGTTGAGCCAAAGGACCTGCATGGGCTCCGTTTTGTGAAGGCTGACCTTGCTCGAATGGACGAGGTACAAGCGGCCGTCCGTGGCGTTGATGCAGTGATGCACCTCGGCGGGTTCTCGGTCGAGGGACCATGGGAAACGATCCTCAACGCCAATATCGTTGGCTGTTACAATATGTTCGAGGCAGCGCGGCAGGCGGGCGTGAAGCGGCTTGTGTTTGCGTCATCTAATCATGCGGTTGGATTTTATCCGAGGTCGGAGACCATTCCGCCCAATGTCACGACGCTGCCAGATAGCCGGTACGGCGTTTCGAAAGCCTTCGGTGAGGCATTGGGTGCGATGTACGCCAAAAAGCACGGAATGGGCGTGCTGTGCTTACGGATCGGCAATGTCGGAGAGAAACCTCTGGATGTGCGGCGGCTTTCGATCATGCTCCATCCCGAGGATCTTGTGCAACTCATCCGGATCGGGTTTGAGCATCCTGATATCGGGTTTGAAGTGCTTTACGGCGCATCGGACAACGCACGTGCCTGGTGGGACAATAGCCGCGCGCGCGAACTCGGCTACAAGCCACAGCATCGTTCAGAAGAACACGCAGCATTCGCCGAGACGGAGCAAGCCAAGCTGAAGCCTGATCCCGTCGGCGACTACTATCAAGGCGGAACGTTCTGCTCTGCTGAGTACTCAGCAGACTTCAATCGCGCACCGCAGAGAAAATGAGCATCCGCTCCTTAATTCTGCTGACCCATACGCCGGACATGCGGCTCAACTATTTTGGTGCACGCGCATTGGATGGCTTGCACGCACTTGGGCAAGTGCGATTGCACGATGGGCCGAATGTACTCGAGGGGAAGGGTTTGATCGCGGCCGCGCAAGGCTGCAGGTTTATCGTCTCGGATCGAGCAACGCCAATTCCGAAAGACGTATTTGGCGAATTGCCGGAGCTTGCCGCTGTTTTGCGCGTCGCAGTCGATATCCGCAACATTGATCATGAGGCCGCGAGCCGCGCTGGCGTTCTCGTCTGCCAGGCGAGCCGTGCATGGGTTGCGACGGTTGCAGAATTGGTGATCGGTCACATGATCGCGATTGCGCGCGACATCGCGCGGTCGGATGCGGCATACAAGTCCGGCGTCCGCCAAACGCCGCGCGTGGGGACGCAGCTCTTCGGCGCAACGGCTGGGGTGATCGGATTGGGGCCACTTGGCCGACGCGTTGCGGATCTTTGTCATGCGTTGGGAATGACCGTTCTGGTCACCGATCCCTACGTCCAGGCAGACAATCCTGAATGGCGGCAGGTGGCGCTGGAGGATCTCCTGCGCCAATCCGACTTTGTCGTTCCGTTAGCCGTCGCGACCGATGAGACGGAGAACTTGATCGATGCGCGCGCGCTTTCGTTGATGAAGGATACTGCCTATTTGATCAATCTGTCTCGGGGCAATCTCGTGGATGAGCGCGCGCTGGCAGACGCGCTTGATGCGCACCAAATTGCCGGCGCGGCATTGGACGTCGGGCGAGCGGCGGATCAGATGCCATCCCCCGAACTGGCACGGCGCCAGGATGTGATTGCGACCCCGCATGTGGGCGGCCTCACGCCGCAAGCGATCGAAGGGCAGGCGCTTGAAATCGTCACACAGTTGAGCGAACTGTTCCAAGGCAAGATCCCGCGCGGCGCCGTGAATGCGGCAAGCGCGACGCGACTTCAACGCTCGATCGCGTAGACCCGGGCGGGTGCCCCGTCAGCACCGGGGATGTTGAGTGGCGCGGCGGAGAGGAAGACCCGCGGTGCGGAAATGCCGGCGGTATTGACCACATACTCGATCATGTGGACGCCCGCGCGCAAAAGGATATCGTGCGTGACGTGTTCTTCGATGGGGCGCACTTCGCCCGAAAGCAGAAGGCGAATGCAGTAGTCTTGGGGGAAATCGAAGGCGACGGTTCGGACACCCTGGTCCTTCAAGAAGAGTGCCGCTTCCCGTGTCAGATATGGGGCGTCGAGCCAGAATTCCTTGTTGCGGAAGTCTCTTTGACGATCCCACCCTGTTTTGAAAAGTACCAAGTCGCTCGGCCGAACGTGGGCGAAGCGCGCGGATAGTCTTTCCGCTCCGATGGCCTCATTGGGGGCAACATCCATCAAGTCTATGACCGCGCAGTCGCCAACCACATCGTTGAGCGGAGTTGCTTCTATGGTCGGCGCACCCGTGAAATAGTGCCGCTTGGCGTCAACGTGGGTAAATCCGTGACACGTCACTTTGATTGTGGTGATCTGATAGAGGTCTCCCTGCTCCGTGTTGCCCTTGATGGATTTTTCCATTGGCCACCGCAAATGACCAGGAACCATCGGCATCGTCAGGTCATGAATCCGCATTTGAGTTTCGGCCCTAGGCTGGACAACGATCCCACGAACACAGAACGAAACGATCTGTCAACGCTCCGTAAGCTATGACATGCTTCCTGCGCAGGGTCGGCGGCTCAGCGATTGCTCACTCGTCCAGACACTAGGTACTGTTACAGCGAATCATTTGACAACTAACGGACGGACTTCATGCGCATCGCTATGATTGGCTCTGGCTACGTCGGTCTTGTCACGGGGGCGTGCCTTGCTGAATTCGGCCACTCTGTTGTGCTGGTCGACAAGGACGAGGCCAAGCTCGCTGAACTGAAGCAGGGACGGTCACCGATCTATGAGCCAGGTCTGGAGGATCTGCTTGTGCACCATTCTGATGCCGGCCGCCTCACTTTCACAAATGACGTTGGGGCGGCCGTGACCCAAGCCGACATGATATTTTTGGCAGTCGGCACGCCGATGCGACGCGGCGATGGACATGCGGATATGTCGCAAATCCACAGTGCAATCACCGAAGTTGCTCCGCATCTCAATGGGTTCAAGGTCATCGTGACAAAATCAACGGTGCCGGCAGGCACCAGCCGCGATATTGAGCGGCGGATGCGCAAGCTGCGGCCGGATGCGGACTTCGCGGTTGCGTCCAACCCTGAGTTCCTGCGCGAGGGCGCGGCGATCCCTGACTTCATGGCGCCAGATCGTGTGTTGGTGGGTGTCGATGATCAACGCGCAAAGACGATGATGGAGGAGCTTTACGCACCTTTGATCGCAAAGGGCGTGCCCGTCCTGTTCACAGGACGCGAGTCTGCGGAGCTCGCCAAATACATCGCCAACGCCTTCTTGGCTCTCAAAGTCAGCTTCATCAATGAAGTGGCGGACCTCTGCGAACAGATCGGTGCGGACGTGACCGAGGTGGCCACAGCGATCGGCAAGGACAAGCGGATCGGCGAACGATTCTTGTCGCCCGGGCCAGGATTTGGCGGATCGTGCTTCCCGAAAGACGTTGCCGCACTTATTCGAACGGCGCGGGAAGCCGAGGCAGAACTCACGCTTGTCGAGCAGCTACAGACTGTCAATGAAGAACGCAAGATCGCGATGGCCAAGCGTATCGAAGGCCTCCTTGGCGGATCGGTCGAGGGCAAGACGATCGCTCTGCTGGGCGTTACGTTCAAGCCGGACACCGATGATATGCGCGGCGCGCCTAGTCTCATCATTGCGCCGATCCTGCAGCAAAAAGGGGCAACGGTGCGCGCCTATGATCCGCAAGGCCGGCGGCAGGCTGAGCCAATGTTGCCGGGGCTCGTGTGGTGCCAGGATGCGATGGACGCCGTGAAGGGCGCTGATGCGGTGGTGGTGCTTACGGAATGGAATGTGTTCCGGGGAATGGACCTCGCGCAGATGAAAGCGGCAATGCGTGGCGACGTGCTTGCCGACTACCGCAATATTTTTACGAGAGCGACTGCCAAGGCTGCAGGATTTGTCTATGACTGCATCGGAAGGCCAGGCTGAGCCGGGATTGGCGTGGTCGCCTCTTCATGAGTTCTTAAGATTGATTTGCCTTAAGAATTGCATCACACAGAGTATTCAAATAATCTTCATAACGAAGGGTCGTTCCAACGCGTCTGAGAGCTAGTGCTTTCGTGCGTCCGGGTGCGACCCTTTGTTGGTTTTGTGGATCCAGCAACTGGCGATTGACTCAGGCCGCCAGCGATTTACGCACTTCGAAAATCTCCATGATTCGGGCGCCTTTGTGCGGTCCGTCGCACACAAATTGCCACTTCCCCTCGCTGAACGTATCGCAGAGTTTGACGCCTTTGATGAGGATCCAGTGGCCTTCCTTGCCCTTGTGAATGGCCAGGATGTAGTGGGCCCAGGCGTTGCGTGGCTTTTGCATCCAGGCCCACACACTTGGACGCTCCTTCCGCGGCAGCTGCATGAAGCTCTGCACGCGTGTCATCTCGTAACCGAAGTGGGCCAGTGCAGCGGCGACGTCGGCCGTATAGGTGCCGACCACGATGGGCTTGCGATCAGGAGGTAGATTGCGAAACGCGCGAATCTCGTCCTCGCACTTGCTGATCGAGTAGCCCGTTATCGCCGAAATCACATAGGGGCCGCAAAACGCAATTCGGCCGGTGTCGTTATTGACCTCATTGAGACTTGAGGTCACGCGCGCAACGCCGCGATCCAACTCGAATGCCATATTCGTCACCCACCAAGAGCCCGCAACTCGGTTCGACTCTTCCAGCCTATGGTTGACGAAAGGTTAACGACGCATTGCGCCATCGCGGCCGTAGACGGTTGGTAGCGACCTCGCGTAAAGAAAATTCATGAAGCTAGCTGTATTGCAATGTTCCTGGATGCGCGGGCTTGGGCTTGCGACCTTTTTGGGTATCGGATTTGGTGCCGGAGGTGCCACGGCTCAGGTGCCGGCCCTGCGAGCGCCGTTTCCGATCGAGGGTTGGCGTTATTCCCTTCTCGACGGCGATCTCCACATGCACGAATGCATACAGGACCGCTGCAAACCGGGATCCAGAGTCAGCTATCGGCTCACTGTTCCTGATCGCGCCATCACCCTCGACGTTTTCAAAGATTCACGCCGGCGTATTGAAGCGGAGCTGCGGAAACGGCTGGGGCCTGGCGCGCTCCTACAAACCGAGGAACCCACCGCCGGCGAGACGGGCCCCGTGCGCATCCTCAGGAGCCGGCGCATGGAAACGCGCGCGGACGGGACGCGGATCTCGACGCTCTCGACGCTGTTTATCGGCCGCGCCATGGGCGTGGATCTCATGAGTTCGTCGATAGATCCGAGCGTAGTCGATGCCAACGCGCAAACGTTTTTAGCGCTGATCGTCTCGTCGGATGCGCTCGGTCTGTTGCCGAAATCGCAGTAGCCGAGCCGGTTTCAGAGCGCGACGTGTTTTGCTTTCGGTAGTTGGCCGTTCAAGAGCCGCAGCCAAAGCGGCAGGCTGACTTTCTCGAAATCATAGCCGCCAACGACCATGCGCCGTGCCGCTTGGCCAATTTCGCGATCGTTTTGGCGATGGGCTAACACGTCGGTAATTTGGGCTGCCAAGGCGTCCGGCGAAAAGAAGTCGACCAGGTAACCGGTCCGGCCATGTTGGATATAGGAGCGTACCGGCGCAACGTCCGAAGCAACGATGGTTTTTTCCAATGCCATGGCTTCCAGCAGCGACCACGACACGACGAAGGGTGCCGTCAGATACACGTGGCAGCGCGAGAGCTGCAGCAGGCGGATCAGCGACGGATAGGGAATCTGCCCAACAAAATGCACGCGCGACCAGTCAACGCTGTCGCCGAGTTGCTTCATGATCAGGCCGCGAAAGGTTTGGCCATCGGGGAGCCGGGACCCATAGGAAATGTCATCGGAACCGATGATGGCAATGCGCGCCTTGGGCCGCGCCTTCTGCAGCGCGGGCAATGCGCGCAAGATGACATGGATCCCACGGCTTGGCTCCATGCTGCGCGCGATGTACGTGACGATCTCGTCTTCGCGACCAAAGGTAACCTCTCCGAGCTTCAATGGCTCGGTGCCGTCATGATCGGGCGAAAGCCGATCGGTGCGGATGCCTTCGTGCAGCACTTTGATCTTGGAGTGAAAGATCGAGGGGTAGGTGTTCTTCTGCCAGAGCGAGGCGGTGTGGCCATCGTCGCTGGCCATCAGGCTCAGGTAATTCGGCGCATTGCGGGCGCGCAGTTTTGGGGCAATGTCCGGCTGCTCGCGGAATTCGGGGTCGAATCCAATCAGGCCGCCTTGCGGAATGAAGTAGTATTCGAAGCCGCCGATGACGGGGACGTCGGGCCAGACCTCCTTCATGAAGATCAGTTCGCCCCAACCCACATGGCCGATGATGAGATCGGGCTTGAACCCGGATTGGGCGAGCTGCCGCGCCGCCTGCATGGCGCCGACGCCATTGCGGATACAGCTCTCGTACCAGGCCGTGTAGGCGTGGGCATCCTTGGCGGCCGCGCCATCGGGCTTGTAGACGACGATGGTATGGTCGGACGGCGCCTGCGTGATCTTGCGCTGCGTCAGGAAGACAATTCTGTGTTTTCCTGTCCGGGCCAGCCGCGGCAGCAGCTCGCGGTACTGCCCGGCGTAATTCTGGTGAACAAACAAGAGATTCATCGATGTCCGCGCCGTCCCCGAAATATCGGCGGACCAGACCGTAATTCGCCGCCGTCCGCAAGCTTTCAACCGCCGATGTAACCACGCCAGGGACGGGGCCGTTGCATCATATTCAGAAACCTGAATATGATGGCGCATGACATGGATGAGCCACTTGGCGCGGATCGAGGCACTGGACGATGCCGCCTTCGACGCGCCGCTTGTTACAGAGCTGGAGCACCAGGCGCGGCAGCGTACCCTGCAGCCGATCCGCTTTTCGACGCCCACCTTCAAGGCGTATGCGACCCAGGACGTCAAAGGGTGCGGAAAGAACTCCTTCCCCGCGTTCTCGGTAACGGCAGGGGCTTGCGCGCTCGATTGCGACCACTGCCAAGCGAAAATCCTCGAGCCGATGATCCCGGCGACGACGCCGGAGATGCTCGATCGCAAGGTGCGCGACCTCATTCTGCTGCAGGACCTGCAAGGGTTCCTGCTGTCGGGCGGGTCCAATCGCCGGAACGAGATCAAGTACGACAAATATCTCCCGGTGATCGAAAAGCTGAAGCGCGACCACCCGCATCTCAAAATCGCGATCCACACGGCCCTCCTCGACCAGACGCGGGCGAAGGCCATGGAAGCCGCCGGCGTCGATACGGCGATGATGGACGTGATCGGCGCGCAAGAGACGATCCGCGAGGTCTACCATCTCGATCGGCCGGTCGCGGATTTCGAGGCGACGCTTGCCGCGCTGTGTGCGACCAAAATGGAGATCGTACCGCATATCGTCATCGGACTGCACTATGGGCGCATTCTGGGCGAAGCCAACGCGCTGGATATCTGCGCGCGACATGGCATCCACGCCTTGGTCCTGGTGGTGGTCATGCCGTTCTATGCCAAAGCCGGCAGCTATGTGACGCCCGCGACGGCGGACGTCGGCCGGATTTTTCTAGAGGCGCGACGGCGGCTGCCGGAGAAACAGGTCTTACTCGGCTGCGCGCGTCCCGCCGGCATGCACAAGCGCGTGACCGATGCCTATGCCGTGATGGCGGGGCTCGACGGCATCGCGTTTCCGGCGGATGGAGTCGTGGACGTGTGCCGCGCGATCGGCCGCCCCTACACCCAAGAACATGCCTGCTGTTCAATCAAGATCGGCGGGTCAACCCGTAGCAACAGTCGAGTGCGTTCCCCATGCAGCGAGAGCAGCGTTTCAGTTTAAGTAAGCCCACATTGTTCGCGGCGCTGGTGTTTTCCGCGGCGCTGGCGCTGTGGCTCGCCATCGTTTTGTTTGGAGGCGCGGTGCTGGCCTCGCAGCAAGGCGAGGGCTCGACCTCGACCGTTGTCCTTGCCGGGTCGCTGTTGGCATGTAGCGTCTGGTGGGCGGCGCGTGAGGTTGTCAGACTGGGTTTTCGCGCGACGCGACAGATCGAATAGGTAACGGATGACCTGCCTCAAGCGTGAAACAGCCCTCCCGTCCCGCCACGGCGCCAAAGGTCTGGATTTCAATCCGGCGGACGTGATGCAGCCACGGGCGCCGGGCCTCACGCCCCGGGACGCGAAAAATGGCGGGCGGGTCAAGAGCGCCAACGTGCCGCCGGAAGGCGTCTATCTGCCGAACAACAATCGCCTCGCGCCGCACATGCGCTCACCCGAGTATGTGCAGATGTCGACGGCGGCGGCGATCACGCTCGGCATCATGCCCGGCAAGATGCATCGCTGCGGCTGCACGCGCTGTCTCAATCTGCTGCTGAGCTACCCCGAGGGTTGCCGGGCGAACTGCGCCTATTGCGGCCTTGCGCGGCATCGCGAAGCCGATCGCGACTATGCCGATCGGAATTTCATTCGTGTCGATTGGCCGGCCGTGCCGATGGCCGACATCGTGGCGAAGGTGGCCGCGGACGGCGCGAACACGCCGTTCCATCGCATGTGCATTTCCATGATCACGCATCCCAATTCGGATGCCGATACCGTGACGGTGCTCAAGCAGTGGACCGCCAAGATCGATCCCAGCGCCATACCGGTTTCGATCCTGTCGAACCCGACGACGATGACGCGCGCCGATGTCGCGACACTGCACGATCTCGGATCGGACATCTTCACCGTCGCGCTCGATGCCGCGACGCCCGAGATCTTCGATCGCACGCGCGGCAAGGGCGTCGCGAGCCCGCACTCCTGGAAAAAATACTGGGAGATCCTCGAGGACGCGCGTGACATCTTCGGGCCGCAGAAGTTTGGCGCGCATATCATCGTCGGCATGGGCGAGACGGAGCACGACACGCTCGCGCTGGTGCAGCAGCTGGTCGACATGGGCGGGCACAGCCACATGTTCTGCTTCTTTCCCGAGAAGGGATCGCTGATGGATCATCTGCCGGCGACGCCGCGCGATCAGTGGCGACGCGTGCAGCTCGCGCGCTATCTGATCGACTATCGCGGCGTGCGGATCGATCACATGCGCTTCGACGCATTCGGGCGGGTCATCGATTTCGGCATCCCGAAACCGGAACTGGATACGATCATCGACACCGGCATCGCGTTCCGCACGTCAGGTTGCCCGGGCAAGTTTCAGGACGATATCTCCGCCTGCGACCGGCCCTATGGCGACAGCCCGCCGTCGAATATCGCCAGCTATCCGTTCCAGCCGGGCGCGGTCGATCTTCGCAAAATACGCAACCAGCTTGGCTTGGAAAGGGCGGGTCAGGCGTATGTCGAGGGCGAGGAGTTGGACTCAGACAACTGGCATTGACACTTGGCATCGGGCGTCGAGCGCGACGTGGATCTACTGCATGACCGTACCCTTCCGCATCATCGACTCTGGCGTCCGCGATGGACGCCTTCAGATCGCGTTCGATCAGGCGCTCATTGAGCTGCACAAGGATGGCCGTTCTCCTGACACCGTGCGCTTTCTGCGCTTTCGCCCGACGGTGCTCATCGGCCGGCATCAGGCGATGAGCCACGAAGTGAAGGTTCAGCACTGCAAGGACAATGGCATCGGGCTCGTGCGGCGCATCACCGGCGGCGGCGCGATCTATCTCGAAGAGAACCAAGTCGGCTGGGAGCTCGTGCTGTCGCGCAAGCGGCTGCCGATGCCGACGCTCGGCGACTATACTCAAAGCAATCTGCGAGGCGGTCGCGCATGGCCTCTCGACGGCGTTCGGAATTGACGCACGCTTCCGGCCGAGAAATGACATCGAGGTCGGCGGGCAGAAGCTCTGCGGCACCGGCGGGTTCTTCGATGGCGACACGCTGATCTATCAAGGCACGGTGCTGGTCGATGTCGATCCGGCGCGCATGATGGCGTGCCTCAACGTGCCCGAAGCCAAGCTCAAGAAGCGCGATCTCGACAAGGCCGAAAACCGCGTGACAACGTTGAAAGCGCTGCTTGGCACCGCACCCTCGGTGGAGGCTGTCCATGCCGCGGTTCTGGCGGGCCTCAGCGCCAAGCTTGGCATCGATGCGACGCCTGGACCTATCAGCGAAGACGAAGAGGCGCTGGCCAAGACATTCCACGACGATGAGATTGGGACCGACGCCTATACGTTCTCGATCGATGATCCGCGCGGGGCAGACGTCCAGGAGGCCTCTCACACGGGGCCCGGCGGAACGGTGACGGCTTATGTGCGCCTAGAGGGGCCCGCCGGCGCGCGCCGCATTCGTGAAGCCTTGCTGACCGGGGATTTCTTCGTTACGCCTCCGCGCATGATCTATGATCTCGAGGCCGCGCTGCGTGGCGTCGCAATCGGCGACGGTCGAAGCGGCGGTTGATGCCTATTTCAAGCAATCGAAGCCTGACATGCTGACGATCGCCCCCGCCGACTTCGCGCGCGTGGTACGTTGGGCGGCGACAGGCGCTATTCCTGCCAACGCCTGACATCGTGGAGACGACAACGCCATGCCCATCATCAACCGCATTGCCGGCATGAAAGACGAAATCACGGCATGGCGTCGCGACATCCACGAAAACCCCGAGATTCTCTACGAGGTGCACCGGACGGCGGGCGTCGTCGCAGATAAACTTCGCGCCTTCGGATGCGATGAAGTGGTGCCGGGGATCGGGCGGACCGGCGTCGTCGGCGTCATCAAGGGGCGCAAGAGCGCGTCAGGCAAAGTGATCGGCATGCGCGCCGATATGGATGCGCTGCCGATCGAGGAGGCGACCAACCTTCCCTACGCCTCGAAGGTCAAGGGCAAGATGCACGCCTGCGGTCACGATGGACATACGGCGTTGCTCCTGGGCGCCGCCAAGTATCTGTGCGAGACCCGCAACTTCGACGGCACGGCGGTCGTCATTTTCCAACCGGCCGAAGAAGGTGGTGCCGGCGCCAAGGCGATGGTGCAGGACGGATTGATGGACCGCTGGAACATCCAGGAAGTCTACGGCATGCACAACAATCCCGGCACGCCGATCGGCTCCTTCGCCACCAACTCCGGGCCGATGCTCGCCGCCTCCGACAGGCTCTACATCACGCTCGAAGGCAGGGGTGGCCATGCGGCAAAGCCGCATCTCGGCGTCGACACCGTCCTGATGGGCTCGCACATCATCACGGCGCTGCAGTCGATCGTCGCTCGCAATGTCGATCCGCTGGAAAGCGCTGTGGTCTCAATCTGCATGTTCCACGCCGGAAATGCGGGGAATGTCATCCCGCAGTCCGCCGAATTGACGGGAACGGTGCGGACACTGCAGCCGCATATCCGCGATCTCGTGGAAAAGCGGGTCATCGATGTGTGCGAGACGACGGCCAAGATGTTCGGCGGCAAGGCCGTCGTGAAGTATGTGCGCGACTATCCGGTGACGCGCAATCATCCGCGGCAGGCGGCGTTTGCGGCGGCCGTCGCTGCCGAGATTTCCGGCAAGGACCACGTCGACACGAACGTCACGCCAGTGATGGGTGGTGAAGACTTCTCGTTCATGCTGGAGGCGCGGCCGGGCGCATTCGTATTCTTTGGCAACGGCGATACGGCGCCGGTGCATCACCCCGCCTACGACTTCAACGATGAGGCTATCCCGGCCGGCGTATCGTTCTGGGCGCGTCTCGTCGAGACCGCCATGCCGGCATAGCCGGTCAGTTAGTTCATCCGGACTTCGACCTGGCTCACTTCGCCGGCCTTGACGGAAAATTCGCGCCGGAACGATTTGCCGGAGTGGCGCGCCGTCACACTATAGTTGCCCGCCGCCAAAATGTGGCTCGGGACCGCACCGACGCTTTCCTTTATGACTTCGCCTTGAGTGTTCGCGAGGCTCCACTGCGTATCGGGAATCGCGTTGCCGCCCTGCTCGGTCACAAGTTTGAACGTAACCTTGGCGCCGCCATGGCTCGCTGAAACTTCCGTGAGTTTTCCAGCTTCGACAATGACGTCAGACCGCACCGTTGCGTTGGCGTCGCCGTAGGTGCTGACGATGTGATAGAGGCCCGCATTCAGCCGGATGACCAAACCAGGCTTAGCGCCCGCCATGACTTTCGTGCGCTGGCCGAACTGGTCGCGCTCGTCGGCGTAGATGTCGAGATGGACCGTATGCTCGGGCGCCGGTTCGCCGCTGATCAGGGAGGCATTGACGCGCAGCCCTCCAGCATTCAACACGAATTTTTCAGTGACGCTCCGACCCGCCGCAATCTTGACCTTTCGCATCAGATGCGCACGTCCGAATGCTGCGTGGATCATATAATTGCCGGGCTCGAGCCGGAGGACGGGCGCCGCTTCGCGGAACGTCCCGACGACCCGGCTTTTTTCGTCGAGTCCTTTCTGGTCACGATAGACGCGCCAGATAAGACCCTGATCGATCGGCTGACTATCGTCGGTGATGGTCGCAACGAGCGTTACAGCAGGTCCTGCCGCGGGCGCGGCTGAAGGTTGTGGCGCCGCTGATTTTGGCTCCGCCGGCGGGCGTGCTTGTGGAAGGGGCGCCGGCCGGTTGGGTGGTGGAAGGCTCGTTGACCAGCCTCCGAGCGGCACCTCGGCAGGCGCGCGCGGATCAATACCCGTCTGCCAATTGCTCGGAGGGGCCTGTTGCGCCTCGGCGACGCCTGGTCCGAGACAAAGCCAGCCGCCAAGGGCACTTGCCAGCAGTCTTCCCAACACGGTCCTCATTGTTGCCGCCCCCCAAGCGGCGCAGAATGCACCTCGTTAATATCCCGTGCCGCGCCTTCGTGGCAAACGTGCGGCAATTGTTCCTGGGGATGCGTCGCAAAGTTTGCACACGCTCAGCAATGATATAAGATCACATTCGATGGCTATCAGCAAAGCAGAGCGCGCCTTTCCGTCCCCGGAGCATGACCACGGTTCGTGCTTGGCCAATACGCTGGCCCGGGCGGAGACCGCATTTGAGGTCCACGCGCTGAAACTTACGCCGCTGCGGCGGCGTGTGTTCGAGGAAATCGCGAGTTCGCACGATGCCGTGGGCGCTTATGTGCTGCTCGAGCGGCTGGCGAAAAAGGGCGGGCGACTGGCCCCGATTTCAGTGTATCGGGCGCTCGACGCACTGCTCGAGGCCGGTGTGGTGCATCGATTGGAAACGCGCAACGCGTTCTTTGCCTGCCACGGACGGCATGACGCGGCGCGGCGGCAGCTCTACCTCGTATGCCAGGACTGTCACGCGGTCGCCGAGGTCGACGCCGAGTCGACGTTTTTGCATATCGATGACGCGGCCAAGGCCGAAGGATTTCAGCGCAACAGCGCTGTCGTCGAAGTCACCGGCCGGTGCGCCCATTGCGCGATAGCTACAGCGGGCAAGGACTAAGTCATGGTGCAAAAAATGTCCGCAAACAACGCGGTAGGCGTGGAGCACCTCAGGGGCGCGCACGAACATCACCATGATCATGATCACCATGACCACGGTTATGACGACGTTGATCTGCCCCACTCGGACGATGCGCTGATCAGTGCGCGCCGCTTGAGCTTCCGGCGTAATGGCCGGGACATCCTTACCGGCGTCAATATTGAGATCTCGTCTGATGAGATCGTCACCCTGATTGGTCCGAATGGTGCCGGTAAGACATCGCTTGTCAAACTTCTGCTCGGCCTCGAGCGGCCTGATCGAGGCGAGATCATACGCAAGTCCGGGCTTGTTCTCGGCTATGTGCCACAGCGCTTCGACATCGATCGGGCCATTCCGCTCACGGTCACGCGTTTTCTTGGCCTTGGCCGAGAGTTCGACGGAGGAGGCAGCGGCCGAGGCCCTCAGCGAAGTCGGCGCGGGGCGCATCGGCGACAACCAAGTTTCGCAGCTGTCTGGCGGCGAATTGCAACGCGTGCTGCTTGCCCGGGCATTGCTTCGGGAGCCCGGCGTCCTGGTGCTGGACGAACCAGTGCGGGGGGTGGACTTTGCCGGCGAGGCCGACCTCTACCGGCTGATCAGCCGGCTAAGGAGCAAACGCGGCATCGGCATACTGCTGGTCAGTCATGATTTGCATGTGGTGATGGGCCAGAGCGACCGGGTCGTTTGTTTGAACCGGCACGTGTGCTGCTCGGGCCGGCCGCAATCGGTGGCGCAGGATCCTGAGTACACGCGACTTTTTGGACCACAGGCGGCGACGGCATTCGCCGTGTATCAACACACGCACGATCATACGCATGATCTGAGCGGCGACGCTCTGCATGGCGCCCAAAGTCATAGCGACAGAGAAGAGGCGTAGAATGCCGGAGCCATTTCTGCTGCGGGCACTTTTGGCAGGTTTGGGGCTCGCGCTCGTCGCGGCACCCCTTGGATGCTTCGTCGTGTGGCGCCGAATGGCCTACTTCGGCGAGACCATCTCACAAGGTGGTCTCCTCGGGGTGGCACTTGGCCTGCTGCTCAACCTGGATACGACGTCGAGCATGCTTGCGGTGACCGTCATACTGTCCTTGCTCATGCTCGTACTCGCGCGTCAGCAAATCGTCCCGTTCGATAGTCTGCTGGGGCTGATGGCGCACACGGCACTGGCGATCGGTGCGATTGCGTCAATGCAGGTGGCGGGCTCGCAGGTCAATCTGACGTCGTATCTGTTCGGCGACATCTTCGTGGTCTCGCCGGCGGAGCTGAGGTGGGTCTATATCGGTGGCGCCTTGGCACTCGGTGTCCTGTTCTGGATTTGGCGCCCGCTGCTCGCGATTTCGGTGCATGAGGATCTTGCCGCCGCGGAAGGCGTACCGGTCGAGCGAATCAAGTTGATCTTCGTTCTCTTGCTGGCATTCATTGTCGCCATCTCGATGAAGATCGTCGGCATTCTTCTTGCCATCGCATTCCTGATCATGCCGGCTGCGGCCGCGCGGCCATTCGCGGAGACGCCCGAGCAGATGGCAACGATGGCATCGATCTTTGCGATGCTGGCAGTTGCCATCGGCTTCTTTATCTCCCTGACGCTCGATACGCCGGGCGGGCCGTCGGTTGTTCTCGTGCTTGCGGCGCTGTTTGTCGCAAGCATGATCCCGGTGGCGCTGCGCAATCGCAACTGACACACAGAGCATCAAGCGACCGAGGACATCATGACTGACTATCTCAGCCCGCGGCGCGCGTCGGTTGGCGTCAAGATCGGCACGGTGACGATCGGCGGTGGCGCGCCGATCGTCGTGCAATCGATGACCAATACCGATACGGCCGACGTCGAGGGAACCACCCGGCAAATCGCGGCGCTGGCGCGTGCGGGATCCGAGCTCATTCGCATCACCGTCGATCGCGACGAGGCGGCGGCAGCCGTCCCCAAGATAAAGGAAAAGCTTGTCGCGATGGGCGTTCGGGCACCGATCGTTGGTGACTTTCACTATAACGGCCATACGCTGCTTGCGAACCATCCGGCCTGCGCGGAAGCGCTGGACAAATACCGGATCAACCCTGGCAACGTCGGATTCAAAGACAAGAAGGACAGGCAGTTCTCTGCGATCGTCGAAACGGCTTTGAAGCACGGCAAGCCCGTGCGTATCGGCGTCAATTGGGGGTCACTCGATCAGGATCTTCTGACGCATCTGATGGACGAGAATGCGAAAAGCGCCGCGCCAAAGGACGCTCGGTCCGTCATGCACGAGGCGATCGTGCAATCGGCATTGATGTCGGCGCAACGATCGGAAGAGATCGGATTGGGTGCGGATCGCATCATCATCTCGGCCAAGGTCTCGGCCGTTCAGGATCTCATCGCAGTCTACACCATGCTCGCGGGGCGCTGCCGTTATGCGCTGCACCTCGGCTTGACGGAAGCCGGGATGGGCTCGAAGGGGATTGTCGCGTCATCGGCGGCAATGGGCATTCTCTTGCAATCGGGCATTGGCGACACCATCCGCTTTTCGCTGACGCCTGAACCGGGCGGCGATCGCACACTGGAGGTCCGCGCGGCGCAAGAGCTCCTGCAGACCATGGGATTGCGCGCATTCGTGCCCATTGTCGCGGCGTGTCCGGGCTGCGGGCGGACGACATCCACGGTCTTCCAAGAACTAGCGCGCGACGTGCAAAACATGATCCGCGACCGGATGCCCGATTGGAAGCAGCAATATCCCGGTGTCGAACACCTCAATCTCGCGGTCATGGGCTGCATCGTGAATGGACCGGGTGAATCGAAGCATGCCGATATCGGAATCTCGCTCCCGGGAACGGGCGAAACACCCAGTGCTCCGGTTTTCATCGATGGCAAGAAGGCGATGACGCTGCGCGGGCCCCATATCACCGCGGAATTCAAGACCATTGTCGAGGACTACATCGCCAAGCGCTTTGGCGGCAAAGTGCCTGCCTGAGCCGGCATCGCACGACAACGGTGCGGGCCGTTGCCGTAACGACGTGCCATGGTACGTGCGTTCGCGGTTATTTCGCGACGCAACCCTTGTCCTTCTTGCTGTAGAATTTTCCTGGGCCGCAGCTGCCGGGTTTGCCGGGTGTGACGTGAGCCTTGGCTTCAGCGGAATTGCTTTGACCGATCGAACTGATGGCGAGTGTCGAAGCGAGCGTGAAGGCCGTGGCGAATGCGATTTTCAGAAACCTCATGTCGATATCTCCTTTAGGTCCATCTACTTTGCCAGCTCGGCCGAGTTGGGTTTGGCAAACTCAGACAAGGTCAGCATTGCAGATACGGACACAGCACGACGAAGTTTCAGATGGCAGCTGCACTCATGCAAACCAGATGCGCTCAATGGTCCAGAATAATCCCGTGAGCGCGATGGCAGCCGAAGCCGGCCAAACCACACGGCGGCGATACCAAGCCTTGTGACGGAACCAGACGCCCGATACCAACCATGCAATTGCGATCACAGTGAGTTGACCGATTTCGACACCCACATTGAAGCCGATAAGGCCAATCATGTAGTTGGCAGGCGAAAGACCAACCTCCTGCAAGATCCCTGCAAACCCCAACCCATGCAGCAGCCCGAAACCGAATACGACAAAAGGACGCCAGGGCTGCAAGTTCGCAGTCAGGATGTTTTCGACAGCTACATAGACGATCGAGAGCGCAATCAGCGGCTCGACGATACGGGGCGATATCTCGACAAATCCATAGAGCCCCAGCGCGAGGGTGATCGAATGCGCCACCGTGAATGCCGTCACCTGAGTGACGAGAGGCCGCCAGTTCGTGCTCAGCAAGTAGAGCCCAAGCACGAACAGAATATGGTCCAGGCCCTTGGGCACGATATGGACGAAGCCAACTCGCATGTAGCCGAGGAGTGTTGCAGCCGTCGATGTGGATGAGCCGCCGGAAAGCGCTATCTCACCGCTCGATTGGCCTTCCTTCAGCCAGCCCCCCTCGACAGGGTCGTGTCCGTCGCGCTTTACGCGCAAGATATTTGAGCCAAACGACTTGCCATAGGCCCATTGCATCGTCATTGCGCCGGCTGGAATAGCGCCTATCAAACGAATTGATGAAATGCGTGCGCGCGATGTGTCGCCGGTTGGCGGAATGGACACCTCCGCAATGGCGGGCTCCGATCGCGCCATGTCAAACGCAAGCGAGATCCCGTCGAGCCATCGTTGGCTTTGGCTGGAGAACTGGTCTCGCAGTGTATCGGGACCCTGACGGCGCAATGTGTTGTACCTGACGGACTCTGGCGCTTCGTCGGTGTCGCGATGCGCGTCGCCGATGCCCGCGATCAAGGCTTCAAGGTTGAGCGCAACGAGAATGTCGTAGCGCTGGTGCTCAAGATCGATCGTCACCGTCACGATCGCGGGACGGATCTCATGCCCCCGAACAGATGGCGCGCCGAGACCAAGCAACACGGTCGCAATGGCGCATGCCCAGCGTCTCCAAACTGAGATCGTCATCGCAGCACCTCGCACTGGCCTATTGGATCGCAACAGCCGATCCGTGAGAGGTACGTGACGATTGATCAAAAGTTTCAGAATACCAGAGTGGTTTTGCCGCCGGGTGCCCGATCGGGCAATGGCTATGGACCGGCTTTGGCGTAGAACTGCCGCGCGTAGCGCTCGAAGGCGGTCGAGATCGACTTCTCCAACTCATCGACGGTCACTGCTTCGAGGCGGTCGGGAAGAACGTCACAATACTCATCCGCACGGAACTTCTTGATTGCCGCGATCTGTTCTTTGATAACGAAGTCGACGAGCAGAACCACATCGGGCGGCGCTGGAGCGTCCAGCTCTTTGCGAGAGAGTTTGCGTGCTACACGCCCCATCGCTTCGCTCGAGATTTCGCAAGTACTCGGCGCGCGCATCTTTCAAGTCTTGTGCACGGCCCGGCAGTGCGGCGCGGCAGTAGTCGATGATGGCCTGTGTCGGCGCGAGCTGCAGCTCCGCTAGCCACACTTTTATTGTGAGAGGTTTTGGAGCGTTCGCCAGAGCCGGGGTCGCATGCCCCAAGAGGAACAACACCAGCGCATACCGATGCAAGTTTGCCAACGTCATCCGCCCCATACCCGTGCCCGTGCCGCGTGATCACACGTAGCAGGTGCGCTGCGGGAGCGTCTTGGCTCTCGTTGGCCTTTGAGAAACAGAGTAAAGATTAGTTTGGCGGGTCGCAAAAAGAAATGCGGCGGGAGAATTGCTGCTCCCGCCGCGCTTGATATCAAATTCCCCGATACCTAGTGCGCCACCTTCGCGTGACGCTGGCGCAGGAGCCAGCCCATCACGACCACGAACAGTGCACCCGCCGCCGCGGCAACATGTTGGATCAACGGCAAAACGGCCAACCTCATGGGGTCCTTCGGATCGACAGCCGAAATCCAGGCTGGCATGTAGGTCTTGATCAGTGTCAGGACGCCGGGATCGCTGACAATCAATTCGCCGGCAATCCAGCCGAGCAATGCCGCACCGAGCCAAACCAGCACCGGCATTTTCGTCAGTAACCACATGACGAGCGTGGCGCCGAACACGATCAACGGCATCGATGTCGCGAGACCGATCAAGATCAGCGTCCAGTTGCCCTTGGCCGCTGCGGCGATGGCCACGACGTTATCGAGGCTCATGACGAGATCGGCGATGGCGATGGTGCGGACTGCGCCCCAGATGTTGGTTGAATTGTCGATGTTCTTCTCTTCGCCGTCCTCAACCAGCAATTTGATGGCAATCCAGAACAACAGCAAGCTGCCGATCAGCATCAACCACGGGTACTGCAGTAATTGTGTGGCCACGACCGTGAAGGCGATCCGCATCGCGATTGCGACGAGTGCACCAAGAATGATGCCCCACTTGCGCTGCGCTGGCGGCAGAGAGCGGCAGGCCAGCGCAATCACCACGGCGTTGTCGCCGGATAGGATGAGGTTGATCAGCATGATCTGGCCTAGTGCGGGCCAGAACTCAGCCGGACTCATCCCACCCATCCAACCCTGGGCCTGGGCCAAAACCGTCAACATTCATCCCCTCCATCGAAAACGTATTCAGAGCTGCCGTGGTCGGCCGCGGCGTATACCCTGATTTTGGGACCCTTGTATACCAAGACCGAACCCTGGAGGACGGTGATCAGCCGAGCCGCGACGTTCCCCTTGCTTGCTTCTCTCAAATTCCTCGGCGCAACCAATAGAGAAAACTCGATATCGCTCTATGCCAGCGGCCCCTGGTTTGGTATGTGGTATGCCAAGATATTCCCCCCTGCGGTGACTGCCTGTCCAGGTGGGGCAAATCCAAATAACAAGGCACCGGACCTGGCGAGGGCCGAGGGCCGAGCGATATGGCTGCTCGTTGGGCCTGCCAAGACCGCAGTCGGTCTGGGGAGCGCGGAAATGGGCCTTTTTGTAGGGCGCGAGGTGAAGGCTGAATGTCGCAGAAATCGAATGGTGTCGCGGGGGGCTCGCGCCGTGCAATTCATCCCGGGGCCGGACGACGGCAAGCACCGCTTTATCCCAAAGGCCGCGTTCTTCGTCAGGAAGATGTCGAGGCCGTCACGAGGTTGATCGGTCAAGGTCCCTATGAGCGGCCGCTGCTGATCGAGTACCTGCACAAGATCCAGGACAGCGAGCGTTGCCTGGCGGCTGGGCACTTGCACGGGCTTGCCGAACTGATGCGCATCCCGATGGCGGAAGTCTACGAGGTTGCGACGTTCTACGCCCACTTCGATGTGGTGGCAGACGGCGAGCCGAAACCCGCGAAGGTGACAATTCGAGTCTGCGATTCGCTCTCTTGCATGCTGGCGGGCTCGGACGCGCTGCTGCTCGCGCTGGAAAAAGAAGAAATGGAGGATGTGCGCGTGCTGCGCGCACCCTGCATCGGCTCATGCCACACGGCACCCGCATTGGAAGTCGGCCATCACCATGTCGATCACGCAACCGTTGCAAAGGTGAAGGACCTCGTTGCGCGCGGGCACACGCATGCGGACATGCCGGCCTACAAGGATCTCGCCGCATACCAGAGTGACGGCGGATACGCGGTTCTGAAAAGCTGCCTCGCGGGCGGCCGCAAAGTCGAGGATGTGATTGCGACGCTGTCCGACGGCGGGTTGCGCGGTCTGGGTGGCGCCGGATTTCCGACGGGCCGAAAGTGGGGCTTGGTACGCGCCGAAAAAGGCCCACGGCTGATGGCCGTCAATGGCGATGAAGGCGAGCCCGGCACGTTCAAAGACCGCCACTATCTCGAGACCAATCCGCACCAATTCATGGAAGGCATGCTGATCGCGGCCTGGGCGGTCGAGGCGGCCGAAGTTTTCATCTACATGCGCGACGAATATCCGGCGGTGCTGGCGATCCTCGCCCGCGAGATTGCCAAGTTGGAGGCGGCGGGGCTGACTAAGCACACCAAGGTGCACATTCGACGAGGCGCCGGCGCCTACATTTGCGGCGAAGAAAGCGCGATGATCGAGAGTATCGAGGGCAAGCGCGGCCTGCCGCGGCATCGCCCGCCGTATGTGGCCCAGGCCGGCATCTTCGACCGGCCAACGCTCGTCAACAACGTCGAGACGCTCTACTGGATCCCGCAAATCCTCGAAAAGGGCGCCGCGTGGTTCGCCGGCCAAGGCAAGAA
Source organism: uncultured Alphaproteobacteria bacterium (assembly GCA_963779515.1). Lineage (GTDB taxonomy): Bacteria > Pseudomonadota > Alphaproteobacteria > Rhizobiales > Hyphomicrobiaceae > CAVZYN01. Next base: position 575,758 of record CAVZYN010000018.1, on the reverse strand, counting down.
TGGCGCCAAAGGACTTCGGTCGTACTCGGTGTCGGGCCGAGTGAAAAATCCAGGCGTGGTGCTGACAGCGGCAGGCGCGACGGCCAAGGATCTGATCGAGCTCTGCGGCGGCATGCTCGATGGACACGGCTTCAAGGGCTATCTGCCCGGCGGGGCGTCCGGCGGGATCTTACCATCCAACATGGCGGACATTCCGCTCGATTTCGGGCAGCTCGAAAAGCACGGCTGCTTCGTCGGCTCGCACGCGGTGGTGATCCTGTCCGACCAGGACGACATGAAGGCGGTTGCCCTCAACCTGATGAAGTTCTTCGAGGACGAAAGCTGCGGACAATGCACGCCTTGCCGCAATGGCACCGAAAAGGCGGTCAAGCTGATGGCGTCGCCGTCGTGGGACAAGGCGCTGCTCGCCGATCTCGCGCAGGTGATGACGGACGCCTCGATTTGCGGCCTTGGACAAGCGGCCGCCAATCCGATGAAATGCGTCATCAAGTATTTCCCGGACGACCTGACATGAACCGCCCGGGTTCAGTTGCCGTCTCAAACATTCGACGCACCACGCCAGAGGTTATGGCATGACCAGCAAAATTACTTTCGAACTCGACGGCAAACAGGTCGAGGCCGAGGCCGGCGAAACAATCTGGCAAGTGGCAAAGCGTCAGGGCACGACGATCCCGCACTTGTGCTGGCATCCAGCGCCCGGCTACCGCGCGGATGGCAATTGCCGCGCGTGCATGGTCGAAGTCGAAGGCGAGCGAGTGCTGGCGGCGTCGTGCCAGCGCAAGCCCGCGACCGGCATGAAAGTAAAAACCGCCACGGAGCGCGCCAAGAAGTCGCGCGAGATGGTGTTCGAACTGCTGCTTGCGGATCAGCCGGCGCGCGAAGAGAGCCACGATCCGAAGGCGAAGTTCTGGAACTGGATCGACGCGATGGGCGTTCAGCCGACGTCGCGGATGCCAAAAGGCGAGCGGCCGGCGTCAGACACGACGCACGCGGCGATCTCGGTCAACCTCGATGCCTGCATCAATTGCGGACTCTGCGTGCGCGCGTGCCGCGACGTGCAGATGAACGACGTGATCGGCATGGCCTACCGCGGTCACGGATCAAAAGTGATCTTCGACTTCGACAAGGGCATGGGGGACTCGACCTGCGTCGCCTGCGGCGAATGCGTGCAAGTCTGCCCCACGGGCGCGTTGATGGAGTCGGCGCTGCTCGACAAAAAAACGCAGAAGCGCGTCGCGTTCGAGACCAAGAGCGTCGACACACTCTGCCCCTACTGCGGTGTCGGCTGCCAGACCACGGCGCATGTCGCCGACAACAAGATTCTATACGTCGACGGTCGCGATGGACCGGCCAACAACAATCGACTCTGCGTCAAAGGCCGCTTCGGCTTCGACTACATCCATCACGCAGACCGCTTGACCAAGCCGCTGATCCGCCGCGACGGCGTCGCCAAGGACGCCAACATGCAATTGAAGCGCGAGGACATCTCAAAGGTGTTCCGTGAGGCGACCTGGGAAGAAGCGTTGGATCGGGCGGCAGGAGGCTTGAAGGCGATCCACACGCGCGACGGTGGCGATGCGCTCGCAGGATTTGGCTCGGCTAAAGGCTCCAACGAGGAAGCCTATCTGTTCCAGAAATTCATCCGGCAGGGCTTCGGCACCAACAACGTCGACCATTGCACGCGCCTCTGCCACGCCTCGTCGGTCGCGGCCCTCATGGAAGGCATCAACTCGGGGGCGGTGACGGCACCGTTCACGGCGGCCAAGGACAGCGACTGCATCATCGTGATCGGCGCCAGGCCGGCGGAAAACCATCCGGTGGCGGCCACCTTTATCAAGAACGCCGCCAAACGTGGCGCCAAACTGATCGTGATGGACCCGCGCGGGCAGAACCAGGGCATCTCGCGCTATGCGAGCCACGTGCTGCAGTTCAAGCCCGGCACCGACGTCGCGCTCTTGAACGCGATGCTCAACGTCATCATCACGGAAGGCCTGGTGGATGTGCAGTACATCCAGGCGATGACCGAGGGTTATGAATCGCTCAAAGCCAAGATCCAGGACTTCACTCCAGAGAAGATGGAACCCGTGTGCGGTATTCCTGCGGCAACCATTCGCGAGGTCGCACGGCTTTATGCGCGCTCGGAAGCGTCGCTCATTTTCTGGGGCATGGGGGTATCCCAGCACACCCATGGCACCGACAACGCGCGCTGCCTGATCGCGCTGGCGCTGGTGACAGGACAGACGGGACGTCCAGGATCCGGCCTTCATCCCTTGCGCGGCCAGAACAACGTGCAGGGTGCCTCGGACGCCGGTCTCATCCCGATGGTGTTCCCGGATTATCGCAGTGTCGAGGACCCGGACATTCGCGCTGAATACGAAGCGTTCTGGGGCACGACGCTCAATCCGAAGCGCGGACTAACGGTGGTCGAGATCATGCACGCGGTGCACGAGGGCGTCATCAAGGGCATGTACGTGCTCGGTGAGAACCCGGCCATGTCGGACCCCGACGTGCAGCACGCGCGTGAGGCGCTGGCCGACCTCGAGCATCTGGTGGTGCAGGACATCTTCCTGACGGAGACCGCCTGGCATGCCGACGTCGTGTTGCCGGCTTCGGCGCACGCGGAGAAGTGGGGGACGTTCACGAACACCAACCGGCAAGTGCAGCTTGGGCGGCCCGTCATCGATCCGCCGGGTGACGCACGGCAAGATTGGACGCTGGTGCAGGAGCTGGCGCAGCGCGTTGGCCTGCCTTGGGCCTACACGGATGTGTCCGAAGTCTTCACCGAAATGGGGAAGATCATGCCGTCGCTGGCGAACATTACCTGGGAACGGTTGATGGTCGAAGACGTCGTCACCTACCCCTGCGATGCGCCGGATAAGCCCGGCAATGAGATCATCTTCTCGCAGTCGTTCCCGACGGCGTCAGGCCGCGCCAGGATCGTGCCGACCGAGGTTCGCCCGCCCGACGAGCTGCCGGACAGCGAGTATCCGATGGTGCTGACGACGGGGCGTATGCTGGAACACTGGCATACGGGCTCCATGACCCGCCGATCGGCGACGCTCGATTACCTCGAACCGGAAGCCATCGCGGGGCTCAACCCGCGGGAGATGGACAAGCTCGGCCTGTCACCCGGTCAGTTCATCCAGGTGGCGACGCGGCGTGGCAAAGTCGTGTTGAAGGCGCGCGCGGATCGCGATGTCGCGGAGGGAATGGTCTTTATTCCGTTCGCATTCGCAGAGGCGGCCGCTAACCTGCTGACCAATCCGCAGCTTGATCCATTCGGGAAGATTCCCGAGTTCAAGTTCTGCGCTTGCAAGATCGAAAAGGCTGAGCTGGCGGTCGCTGCGGAGTAGCCGGCATTCACGGCCATTGGGATGCCGGTTTTGCCATGGCAATCCAGCTAGACTCTGAACTTCAGGATTGGCACTGGTGCGCAATTGTACTACTTTAGCGCACCATGACAGCCATCTCGAAGATTTCCGTCGCCGTCACACGCGAACAGCTGAAGAAGATCAAAGCCGCCATCAAGCGCGGTGACTACGCCTCCACCAGCGAGGTCATTCGTACGGCTTTGCGCGAGTGGGAAGCCAACGAGGAGTTCCGCCGCCGTGAGGCCGGGCGCCTTGGCAGGTTTTGGGATGAGGGCATTGCAAGCGGCAAACCCGTTGATGGGGTCACGGTGATGGCGCGGCTTCGTGACAAGTACAGCCGCTTGGAGCGCGCGCAGGCTTCCAAGAAGAGATCTAAGCGCGCGGCATGAGCTATCGGCTACTTCCCGAGGCTGAAGCAGACCTTGAGTTGATTGGCGATTACATAGCGCAAGATAGTCCAGTCAACGCACGTCGGTTCATCGACCGGCTGACACTGAAATTCGCCAGCCTAGCGCGCAACTCAAATATTGGTCGTTCACGGCCTGACATCAGGCCGGAACTGCGCTCGTTTCCCTACGGTGCCTACATTATCCTTTACCGAGCGACGGCCACGGGAGTCGACATCGTCCGAGTGGTGCACGCAGCACGCAATATCGACGATCTACTCTGAGACATTTGTCGAGCTCACGCGGGCCGGACTCAAGCCGCGATGCGGACCGCTTTGCGGATCACAAGGCTGTCGAGCACTATCTTCATCGTGAACCGGAGTGCGTCGTCGTGCGTGCGCACGAAGGTGCCGCCGTCAGAATGTTGTTTGTGCTTCCAGCGATAACCGCCCTGTTCGGCGATCCAGATCCCAAGATGGCGCGCGCCTTTCAATACGGCAACGCCCGCGTCATCAGGCACTAACAGAGCGTTAAAGCCGGTCATCCGGAACTCGGCGATGTCCATCAGGCCATCCGCCAAGCGACGCTCTTTTTCATCAAGTCTCATGTGCAGCCCCACGCAATACAAAGATTCAGTCCGCAGCGAATACGCTACAATCTTGAAGTAAATTTATTGCAACCGAACCAGGATAACGGGCGTTCATGTTATCAATGAGTGAACAGGCACTGCTCGACGCCCCTCGATCGCGCGCGAGGGGCTTGCAGCGTGATCGCGAGGCCACAGATTGTTGCGTGCTCACCTGCGACCTAACAACTTGAAAAACACTTATGCCGTTCAGCGGCGCGCGATTCGGTCTCGCAATCGCGCTGATATTTTAGACACCTAGGCCCGTGGGCTGTGACGCTGCGCGCAATCGTGCACGCAAGCGATGTCGAGGCTCTGACTCTTCGTGCAATCGTTCGTGACCGGCAATCGAGCCGTTGTGGGTTGTATCGCTACCGCGTGCCGGTATGGTGCGCCGATCAGATCAAGAGTTGCAGACGCCGGAGTGAGGGGGCACGAATCCACTCTGGCGGTGCGAGCGGGGCGGAAGCTGCCGGTTCCTTTGGGACCGGCAGTTTTCGTTTGAGGCTCCAACGTCACCATGGCCACACGCGCGGCATTGCAATACCGGAGCCTGCTTGCCTCAACGGCACCAGCGTGCAAATTATTGCGGACTGGGAGGGCTTGCGAGTGGACCGCCGGGACGACGACGCGTGATGAGCAGACAATCCGGCACACTGGCGTCCGTCATGCTCGCGGCAGCAATGGCATTGACGCTTCTTGCGACGTCCTCCGCCGCGGACCAATGCGCGGATAGCTATCATAATGCGCTGCAGAAGGTTCGCGACGGCCGCGGATCTGGGCTCGGGCCAACCAATCGATCGCTCAGGGCCACCGATCCAGAAATGACAGGTCAATGGCTCTATGCGTCTTCACTGTTTCCGCGGAAGGGCAAGAGCGCCCCCAAGCCGGAACGGATCTGCGTCGAAGAAGTCAAGAAAGGCGGTCGGGTGCGCTGTTCTCGCTGGGAAGAGAAGCCACTGGAGTCCGGTCCGGCCATCGCGACGCTGCCAACCGATGACGAGATGGTGGCCTTCAAGTTCCTCGACGAGTATGTGCGTGCCAAGGGCGCGCCCGCAGAATTCGGCGCCAATGGCCGCTACAATTGGCTGGTCGCGCGCGTGATCGGCGACCTGCGCGGCTACATCGCGCAGATTCCCAATCCCGCACTTTGCGCCGGTGGCCCGGACCTCATGGATTTCTACGCCAATGAACTCAAGAGCATGCGCCGGCGGACGGAAGAGGTCCAAGAGGTCGACGAGAACACCCGCGACTTTGCGCTGCGACGGATCGAGCAAGCGGAACTGCTGGTGCGAGACGGCGCGCGAACGACGCCTCCGGCTGTGACGGGGACTGCGGCAGCGATGACGCCTGTGCCGCGGCAGTTCGCGCCCAATGCTTCGCCGTCCCCGCGCTACGAGGATTTAGTCCAGCGCGCGACGCAGTTGGTGTTGTCGAAGAACCAAGTCGCTCTAATCATGAGCGAGAGCAGTCTGGTTGCCTCGCTCAGGCAGGCGCGAACACAGCTCGACAGCGACATAGCCAAGGAGGCCGCATTGGAGCTGCGCGAGGGCGTCATGGTCGCGTTGCGCGCAATTGAAGCTGGAGTTTACGCCACGGCGCTGCAGGCGCGCTACACCTCGATCGAGGAGTTGGTTCACGGCACCATTGCCGACGTCCGCGATGCCCACGCCACCCATTGCACCTGCGGCAACTGATCGCTCAGTTCAATAGCCAGGCGCCGTCAGCGGCGAGACCGTGCACGCCATCAAGCTGCACCACGTCGATGTAGCCGCTTCCCAGGTTGACCGAGACGACCGTACCGTTGGCCGTATCCTTGACGCGCACGTCGCCCGGCGCCGCACCGTGTGATCCAACATGGCTGAGGTCGATGACATCTTCAGCCGCATTGAAATCGGTGATGTGATCGAGCGGGCGCTGACCTGCCGACTTGTTGAGGTCGTTGCGCGACCACTCGAAGGTGTCGGCGCCTGCGCCGCCCGTGAACACGTCGCTGCCGTAGCCGCCTTCAAAATGGTTGGCATACTTGTCGCCGACCAGAGTGTCGTTGAAGGCCGAGCCGATGACGCTTTCGAAACTCTGGATGGCGTCCGAGCCCATACCGGTCGCCGATTTGGCGGCAAGATTCACCGAAATGGCATTGGCCGCGCCGCTGAAATCGATGGTGTCGAAGCCGGAGCCACCGTTGAAGACATCATCTCCGAGGCCTGCCGTCACGATATCGTCGCCAGAGCCCGCCTGAACGTTGTCATTGCCGTCGCCGTCCGACAGCTTGTCGTTGCCGCTGTCGCCATTCAGCACATCGTTGCCGGCGCCACCGGAGAGGACATCATTGCCGCTATTGCCGTGCAGGCTGTCGTCGCCGTCGCCGCCCGACATCACGTCGTTGCCCTTGCCGCCGTCCATGACGTCGCTGCCGGCATCACCCGACATGGTATCATTGCCGTCGTTGCCGTGCAGCGTATCGTTGCCGTCACCGCCGGCGATCTTGTCGTCGCCGGTGTTGCCTAAGATCTCGTCGTTGCCGGCGCCGCCGGCGAGCGTATCTTTGCCGTTCCCGCCAGAAATCCAGTCGTCGCCGTCGCCGCCATCGATCTCGTCGTTGCCCTTGCCGCGGACCAGTGCGACGGGGATCGTTGCCGTCGTTGTCGCGGTTTCGCCGGTTGCTTCCAGCGTGGTCGCGGTCACTGTCACCTCGAAGGAGGCCGCGTCGGACGTCGTGACCGTCAGGCCGGGAAGATCGGCGGCGGTGAGGCTCCACGTTCCATCGGCGTTGGCGATGCCGGCGGAGAGTTGGCTGCCAACCGGCAGACCAGAAAGGGACAACGCCAGGCTCTCGGAACCATCGACATCAACGTGTGCAACGGAGATCTCGAGCGGGACCGTCACGGTGCCCTTGCTGCTTCCGCCATAGATAATGTCATTGCCACCGGCGCCAAAGATGGTGTCGCGACCGGCGCCACCGTAGATTGCCTCGCCGGCTTCGGTGCCGTTGATCGTCTGCGACGTGTTGATGGTATTGCCGCCGACCGATGCGACGGCCAATGCAGGCGCATCCGCCACGGCACCAATCGCAAGGTCGATGACCTGGGTCGAGACGCCGCCGCGGCCGTCATTGACGGAGACCGTGATCGTGTCGGCGCCACTGAAGTTTGCCGCGCCCTGATACGTGAATGCGCCGGTCGCTGCGTCGAGTGTGAGCTGGCCATGATCGGGGCCGGTGACCACGCTGTAGGACAGTGTATCGCCATTGGCGTCGGTTGCTGCAATCTGGCCGCTGAGGGGCTGATCTTCGAAGCCGGCGAACGATGCTGCCTGGATGACCGGCGCCTCGTTGAGAAGGCTCTCGATTTGAACTTCCTGACCATCGACCAACACGCGGACGGTTTCGACGGTCGAGAGCGTCAGGCCGATATTGGCGAGCGTCACGCCTGCGCCGGTTGCCTGCGCCGCAAGTGCGCCGGCTTGGCCGCCAACGCTTGCGAGCTGGCCGTCGTGCCAGGCCTTGAGCGCGCCAAGGTCGGCGCGAACCGCGGAAGACAGATCCGACGACGAGAAACTCAGGACAAGCGTATCAGCACCGGCGTTACCGGCGACAGTGTCGGTGCCTTGGCCGAACGTGAAGTTGATGGTGTCATCGCCGGCGCCAGCAGCGATCTGGTCGTTGCCCGCGCCACCGTCGAGGACGTTATTGCCGGTGTTGCCGGTGATGACGTTATTCACGGCATCGCCGAAGCCATTGATATTCGCGGCACCGGTCAGTGTCAGATTTTCGACGTTGCCGCCGAGAGAATAGGAGATCGACGAGAGCACCGTGTCGGTGCCTTCGCCGGCGAGTTCGGTCACCACGTCAGCGGTTGCATCGACGGTGTAGATGTCGTCGCCGTTGCCGCCGATCATGTTGTCGATGCCGAGGCCGCCCTCGAGCGAATCGTTGCCGAGGCCGCCTTCGATGCGATCATTGCCGGCGTCGCCGACGAGGCGGTCGTTGCCCTCATCGCCCACCAGAAGATCGTTCGATCCGCCGCCGAACGCGAGGTCATCGCCTTGACCGCCATAGACAGCGTCTTCGCCCGCGCCGCCATTCAGAATGTCATTGCCGCCAAAGCCGAACAACGTGTCGTTGCCGATATTGCCTTGAAGGAAATCATTGCCGCGCCAGCCGAGGCTCACATCGTTGGCATCGCCGCCGATGTTCGTCAGCTTTATGCCGTTGACGAGGTCGACCTTGAAGCCACCTGTATAGACCAGGGTTTCGACCGCATTGGTCAACGCGCCGTTAACGTCCGGGGCAAAGTGGCCCGTCACTGTGACGCTATCGGTCGCGCTGTACTTTATGATCAGGTTGTCGCCGAGGCGAGCGTACGAAACGTTGGCCGTTGTGATCCCGGCGCCGAGTTGTATCGAATTCGAGGCCAGCCGGATCGGAGATGACGCTTGCGCCATCGCCAAGATTGAGCGTGAAGACGTTGCCTGCCGTTGTGCCGTTGTATGTGGGCATCTTGTCTCAAGGTCCATCTGCGAGAGCCCCGCGCGTCTCGCCACGGCACTGTTCTGACAGAAAGGCTTGAAGGTCACGCTAAGCGCCCCGGTGCAATTTCCTGAAAATTGAAGCTAACTCGCGACGGCACGCGGGGAGCATCCGAAAGACACGGTTTGCCGCGGGTGGCAGGTGGTTTACACTTTCTTCAGGATTGGAGATTCGCGATGCTCACCTCGGCCCCGCCCATTGTCTCGCGTGACGACCCTTGCGGACATGATCCCGAACGGATCGAAAATCGCCCTGCCGCCCGACTACTCCGGGTGCGCCATGACGGCGGTTGCGCAGTTGATTGAGGCGACCCGTGCGGGATCTGCACATCGTCGCCGTACCGCAAGGCGGGTTTCACGTCGACCAGTTGATTGGCGCGGGTTGCGTTGCGCGCGTCGAGGCCGCCGCGGTGACGCTCGGCGAGTTCGGATTGGCACCGCGATTTACGGCTGCTCTCATGGCCGGCGAAATCGAGATGTGGGACGCGACATGCCCAGCGCTGCAGGCCGGATTGCAGGCGGCTGAGAAAGGCATTCCCTTCATTCCATTGCGCGGGATCATCGGGTCGGATCTGCTGCGCGTGCGCCCGGATTGGAAAGTCATCAACAACCCGCTCGCCGAGAGCGGCGTCAAGGATCCGATCGTCGTGCTCCCCGCCATACGACCGGACGTCACGCTCTTTCATGCAGCCAAGGCAGATCGCGCGGGCAACGTGTGGATCGGCGTGCGTCGCGAATTGATGCTGATGGCGCACGCGTCGAAGACGGCATTGGTGACTGTCGAGGCAATCGAAGACGCGGATTTCCTTGCCGATCCAGTGATGGCGGCCGGGACGATCCCGGCGCTCTATGTTTCGGCGATCGCGATCGCGCCGCGGGGTGCGGCGCCGGTCGGACTTGCGGGCGTCTATGCGCCCGATCGAGCGGCGCTCGCCGCTTACGCGCAAGCGGCAAAAACGGCCGACGGGTTCCAGAATTGGATGGCGCAACACGCGCGCGACGCCGTACCGGCATGAGTGCACCTCTTTCAACCGCCGAAGTGATGATCGGTGCCATCGCGCCGATGCTGACGCCGCTGTCGCATGTGGCGGTGGGCGCACAATCGCCGATCCCTGGATCGGCGGCGCTGCTTGCGCGCGCGCTGACAAAAAGCCGGCTGCGCGTCTCCATTCTCGGCTCGGAAAAGCACAACGCCTTCACCGATGGCGGACGTGAGCTCTTTGACTGCGCAGGGCAAGGCCGGATCGATGCGTTCTTTCTCTCGGGCGGACAGATCGACGGCGGCGCCAATGTCAATCTCGTCGGCACCGGCGACATTGCCGCCTATCCGCGCGCAACGCAGCGGTTTCCGGGATCGTTCGGATCGGCCTACCTCTACTTCGTTGTGCCGCGCGTGATCTTGTTTCGCGAGGAGCACACACCACGCACGCTCGTCGAAAAGGTCGATTTCATTTCCGCGCCGGGTACGTCCGCGCCCGACGTCTATCGTCCGGGCGGGCCGCATGCGCTGGTGACGTCGCTCTGTGTTTTCTCCTTCGACCAAACGCGCGCGCACGCTTCACGCTGGCGAGCCTGCATCCGGGCGTGACGCGCGCGGCGGTCCGATCCGCGACAGGGTTCGATTACGACGAACCGGCGCACGTTCCGGAGACGGCGTCGCCCGAGCCTGCCGCACTCGGCGTCCTGCGCACGGATGTTGCGCGCGCGGTGGCGCAGACGTATCCCGCATTCGCCAAACGCGTTTGGGGTATCGGGTAACGGCCAACGTCCTGTTCGGCGGCATGCACCGGCGCTCTCAGCGGCCGACATGTCGGCATCGCACTTTTGCCATGGCCAGCCGTGATCCCGACACGTTCACGTTCTGGCACGTTCTGGCGACGCGGGATCAAAACGTCGCCGTCGTTAACTGATTCTGTCCAGGGCTCCAGGGGGTGTCCTTGGAACGCCGTCGCGATGCTCACTGCCTGCGAAGTACATGAAGCTCGCGAGGCCCGTCGCGCACAGCAGCCCATCGCTGGTGCGCACTTCACCGGTCACCGTGGCGATGCGGCCAATCGTGGATTCGAGCTTGGCCGTCGCGATCAACGTGCCGGACTTGGCGCCTTTGAGATAGTTGGTGGTCAGCGACAACGTCGTTGCCCTGCGAACGTTGCCCGATACGGCGCACCACGACACCGCATGCCCCATCGCAGCATCGAGCAGTGTCGCATAAAGGCCGCCGTGGACCATGCCGTGGCTGTTGTCGTGTTCGGGGCCGATCACCAGCTCCATTTCGCCGTAGCCCTCGGACCACGTGCGCAGGCGATAGCCGACCAAGCGGCGAAATCCACCGCTGATACCTGATGAGCGATCTGGGGCCTTGTCCGTCATGATTCTCTTGCTAAGTTGCGGCCAACTTTCCGCTCATAGCACGAGATCGACCGGGTCATGACCTCTGAAATGCGCATCCGTCCGCCGGTTCCCGCAACCGTCGTCGACCGGATCAAGGCGATCGTTGGTCCGGCGGGGTTTCTCGAAGCCGAGGTGGATACCGAGCCCTATCGCAAGAGCTGGCGCTATTCCAATGTCGGCAAGACGCCACTGGTCGTGCGGCCGCAATCGACGGCGGAGGTCGCCGAGGTCGTGAAGATCTGCGCGGCGGCGCGCGTTGCGATCGTGCCGCAAGGCGGTAATACGGGTCTCACCTTCGGCGGCCAGCCGCACGACGACATGAGCGAGATCGTACTTTCGACGGAGCGGCTGAAGCGTGTCCGCGACGTCGATCTCGCGAACGATACCATGACGGTCGATGCCGGCGTGGTGCTGCAGCAGATTCAGGAGGAAGCGCGGAAGGTCAATCGGCTGTTTCCATTGAGCCTCGGTGCTCAAGGCTCGTGCCGCATCGGCGGCAACATCTCGACCAACGCGGGCGGCATTCAAGTGCTGCGCTACGGGAACACGCGCAATCTGGTGCTGGGACTAGAGGTGGTGTTACCGGACGGGCGCGTCTGGGATGGCCTCAGGGCACTGCGCAAGGACAACACCGGCTATGATCTAAAGCAGCTCTTCATCGGTGGCGAAGGCACGCTCGGCATCATCACGGCGGCCGTCCTAAAACTGTTCCCGCTGCCGACGGCGCGGGAGACGGCTTGGATCGCAGTCGATACGCCGGCAGCGGGCGTCGCGCTGCTCGGACAGCTCAAAGAGAAGCTCGGTGACACCATCTCCGCCTTCGAGCTGATCTGCCGGCAAATCGTTGATGTGCTGATCGAGAATGTGCCGGGGCACGAGAATCCGATGCGCGAAGCCCATCCCTGGTACGTGCTGATGGACGTGTCGAGCCAAGGCGCGCCAGGATCGTTGCAGGATCCGCTCTCCGAGGCGCTTGGCGCGGCGATGGAGGCTGGCCTCATGCGCGACGCTATCATCGCGAGCTCGGAGGCGCAGGCGGCGAAGCTTTGGCGCATGCGCGAGGATATGGCGATCGCCCAGCAGAAGGCGGGCGGCACCATTTCGCACGACGTCTCGGTGCCCGTGTCCAAGGTTGCTGATTTCATCGCGGCAGCCGATGCAGCGCTGGAGCAAGCCTATCCCGGCATCCGGCATTGCGCGTTCGGGCACGTCGGCGACGGCAACATCCACTACAATCCGATCCGCCCGCTCAACTGGACCTACGAGCGCTACATGGCGGAGTTTGCGAAGGTTAATGCGATCGTGCACGACATCGTCATCGCCCATGGCGGCTCGATCAGCGCGGAGCACGGCATTGGCCGGATGCGGCTCGAGGAGAACTATCGATACAAGAGCGCCGTCGAACTCGACATGATGCACGCGATCAAGCGCGCGTTCGACCCGCATAACCTGATGAACCCCGGCAAGCTGGTGAAAATTTCTTAGGGCAAAATACTTTTGAGACGCGCCTTGTACCTGCGGTCATCGGGGCCATATGTGGCGTCGCGCCGGGTGCGATCGCACGCTGCGGTGAGCGGGCCCCGGCGCGGTGGGCTCACGCGAAGAGACGATAACGGGGGGCTGTGATGCTCGAGCAGACGGTTGGAATTCTCGCACTGACGCTGCCGATCCTATTGATCGGCTACCTGCTGCTGCGGCGCATGATGCCGGTCTATTGGTTTCTCGTGGCACTCGTCCTCCTCGGCACCGGCTATCTGGTGGTGACGGGCGCCGCCGTCGACATCGGCCGCGCGGTCATGGGCATTGCCGCCGGCACCAAGGCGCCCGCGCTGAAGCCGGCCGGGTGATCGCGGCGCGGCTCCGCGATTGCGACTGCACATCCGCCTCATGGTGAGCTTGTCGAACCATGGGCGGCCCGGGCTGTTGCGACAGCCGGGCCGCCTCTCCTTCGACAGGCTCAGGATGAGGCGGTTAGAGTATTTGGGCGGGCTTGGCGTACCGGCCTTGCTCGGCTAATGGTGCTGCAAGGATGGCCCCATGAGTCCAGCAGCAACACCAAAAGCGCCCGCCCCCGGCATTCTACCGGCGCAGGCGATCCGCGGCTTGATCGCGGACGGCGCACTCACACTCGCGCAACCGATCGGAGCGCGGCAACTGCAGCCCGCCAGCATCGATCTGAGGCTCGGCACGGTCGCCTATCGCGTCCGCGCAAGCTTTCTGCCGGGCCCTGGCGCCAAGGTCGCGGACAAGCTCGGCGACATCAAACTGCATGCCATCGACCTGACCAAAGCCGCGGTGCTGGAAACCGGCTGCGTCTATATCGTGCCACTGCTCGAGAGCCTGAAGCTGCCGCAGCACATTGCCGCGACCACCAACCCCAAATCCTCAACCGGACGGCTCGATGTGTTCACGCGCGTGATCAGCGACGGGGCGACAGCCTTCGACCAGGTCAACGCCGGATACACGGGACCGCTCTACGCCGAAATTTGCCCACAGACATTCCCGATTCTGGTGCGGGAAGGTTCGACGTTGTCGCAGATCCGGTTCCGGATCGGCACGCCGACGGAGAGCGACGCGGAGCTCGTCAAGCTGCAGGCGGCGCAGACGCTGGTGGCGGGCGGCGTTTCGGACATCAGCAGTGGCATCGCGCTGTCGGTCGATCTGATCGGCGAGAAAGATGGCCTGATCGGCTATCGCGCCAAACGGCACACGGGCCTCGTCGATGTCGATGCGCCCGGGAGCTGCGCGGTGCTCGACTATTGGGAACCGATCAACAATCGCGGCGCGCGGCGCCTGATCCTCGATCCGGATCAGTTTTATATTCTGGCATCGAAGGAAGCGGTGCACGTGCCGCCGACGCACGCGGCCGAAATGATGCCGTTCAATCCGCTGGTCGGCGAATTCCGCGTGCATTATGCGGGCTTCATGGACCCGGGTTTCGGGCATGCGCCCGCGGGCGGCGCCGGCGCGCGTGTCGTGCTCGAGGTGCGCTCGCACAAGGTTCCGTTCATTCTCGACGACGGGCAGATCATCGGGCGGCTCATTTATGAGCGGCTCACCGAACGGCCCGAAATGCTCTACGGCTCCGATCTCAAGAGCCACTATCAGGGCCAGCACCTGAAGCTCTCGAAGCATTTCAAGTAAGCCGCAGCCACACGGCCAGACCCGCCTCGTGGTGAGCTTGTCGAACCATAGGCGGCCAAAGCGCTGCAATATCTCGGCCGCTCGCCCTTCGACAGGCTCAGGGTGAGGCGGTTCGACAGCGCCAATGCGTCATGCTGAAACCGCCTCAAACACGCAAAATCCGGCGGCATCACCCAGCGCAATGGTGCGCGTGACCGCAGCCCCGCCGCCGTCAACAGCGCGCGATACTCGTCGTGCGTGCGTTCCTTGCCGCCAAGGTTGGCCAGCATTTCCATATCGAAATGCAGCTGCGGCAGGCCACGCGGATGCGCGTCTCCCAGCGGACGTTCAATCATCAAAATCCGCGACGCTGGGCCGAGTGCCGCGCGGCATGTTTGCAGGATACGGATCGCATCGGCGTCGTTCCAGTCGTGAATGATGTGGCGCAACATGTAGGCATCTGCGCCTGCCGGAACTGCCGTGAAGAAATCGCCGGAGACGATGGTGCTGCGCGCGGCCACACCTTCCGCCGCGAACGTTGCCGCCGCATCCGCCACCACTTCCGCGCGGTCGAACAGCAAGCCTGAAAGATGCGGATACGCCCGCAGAAGTGTCGCCAGCAGCAGGCCGCGACCGCCGCCGATGTCCGCTAACGTGCCGATGCCAGAGAAGTCGTAAGACGCAGCGATGCCCGTACCGGCACGTGCCGTATTCGCCGTCATGGCGTCGGCGAACAGGCGCTGCGCGTCCGGCCGCGCCGCGAGGTACTCGAACAGGCCGGTGCCATGCACGCGCTGAAACGCAGTCTCACCCGTGCGCACTGCCGTCAGCAACGCGCCCCAAGATTGCCAGTGATAGTCGCTGACGACCATGCGCGCCGTCGCACGCAGCGATCCCGCAACATCGCTGCGGAGCGTCGCGCCCTGTGCGGTGAGTGCGAACGTGCTGGGTGCCACTTCCTCAAACAGGCCAAGCCCCGTCAGAAAGCGCAGGACGCGACTGAGCGCATCGGCATCCGCTCCGACCCGCGCCGCCAGATCCACCGCCGTGCGCGGACCCGCCGTCAGATGATCGGCGACCCCAAGTTCGGCCGCGACATAGATCGCCTGGGAGATCCGATGGCCACCGACGAGGGCATTTACAGTGGCAAAGTCCGTCGCGACCGGCTGCAGGCCGGGCATGGGCGAGAGATCGTTGGGCACGTGGGCCTCCTTTTAGAGCGCCTCACGCTATCCACAACTTTAGGTGGTGTATATGATAACTTTCGCCTACATTTGAATAATCGCCGAAGCCCGCCCAAGATGACCGCCCGTCGCGCATGCGTTACGGTCCACAGCGAGGATAAATGATCCCCACTCTCGAAGAGCGCGTGACCGACCTGGAAAAGCTCCACACCGATCTGCCCGAGATCATGAACCTGCGGTTTTCGCGGGTGGAGACGGCTCTGCGCGAAAACGCGACGCGCTTCGACGAGATTGCGGGACGGCTCAATCTGCTTGACACGCAAATGGGCATGATGATCCGGGACATGCGCGATCTGCGCGGCGGCGTCACCCGCCAATTGGTGGGGCAGGACGGGCGGCTGGCGACAATGGAGACGCGGCTGACGGCGGTCGAGACCCAAGTCGCAGCTTTGGCGACACTCATGGAGACGCGGCTGACGCCCATAGAAGAAAAGCTCGACGCAATCCTGGCGCGGCTGCCGACCTCACCGCGACACTAAACTTTCCTTGATTGCTAAGGCCGGGCGGCGACCTGTTGCTCAACCATTCTGTCAATCGCGATTCGAGTCGTCCCCAGTGGCCGTCTGTGGGCGGGTTGTGTCAGCCATGATCCGTCGCCGGTTTTGTGTCGAATCGGCCACTTGGCGACCGTCAACCCCTGTTGCGATGCGGCTTGTGCTTGAGCCTGCAAGACGGCCTGTTGTAGGTTGATCCTCGTTAGCCACGACATATCGCGCGTCTTGCGATCCAAAAGTCGTTGGCTCTGTCCTGTACGCGTCGTGCCCTCGTCGGGTGAGTTCGATCTCCGGTTTGTATCCGGGCGCGCCTGTTGCGCGACAGCGTCAGTTCCTCGTTCAGCGTCAATTTGTTGCTTCCAGCGTCCGTCAGCCGATCGATCGGATCGGAGATGCCGTCTGCGCCTGTGCGCACACGTGCTCGTCTCCGACACCGTTGATCGCGCCCCCGGGGCTGCGCCTGTGTGCGCCGGCCTCAGCAAGAACTATGGAGCCGGTGATGTCCTGGAACGATGAACGGGTCGAGCAACTGAAAAAGCTGTGGTCCGAAGGATTGAGCGCCAGCCAGATCGCGGGCCGCCTCGGCGGCGTGACGCGCAACGCCGTGATCGGCAAAGTCCACCGCCTCGGCCTCTCGGGCCGGGCCACAACCTCGCGCATGAAATCAATGCGGCCGCGCCGCCAGCAGGTGGCCAAGCGCGTGCAATCGAACAAGCCGCGCTTCAACCAGTCGGGCAATCCGGCGCTGCGCCAGCTTTATCAGGGGGACGCCGAGCCCTACGTGTCGCCGGTCGAAGAGCTGGTGATCCCGGAGAAAGAACGCAAGTTCATCACCACGCTCTTGGAGAGCGATTGCCGTTGGCCGATCGGCGACCCGCAACACGCGGAGTTCCATTTCTGCGGCAAGAAGAAAGTCAATGGCCTGCCCTATTGCGAGTTCCACGCACGGCGCGCGTTCCAGCCGCCGCAGGCACGCCGTCGTGACCGCGATGGCGGTCACCACTTGCCCATCACGGCGCCCGAAGTCGTGCAAGCATCGCCGGCCGTGGCATTCGCGGACGACGTGAAAGAGTAACCGGATAGCGACGCTAGGCGCCCTTCATTGCGCGCGCCGGCGAAGCGGGGGGAGAAGACCGTGAACCGCGGGGGCGGCTCGCGGTCTTCTTTTTTGCTGGCGTGCGATCAATGATGATGGCCGCTGACGGCGCGCGCCATTTCGGCGGTCATTTCGCGCGGACCCGCGTGACTGACGTCCCCGAGCGACAAAATGCCAACCATCCGCTTGTCGTCGCTGATGACCGGAAGCCGCCGCACCTTCTTCTGCTCCATGGTACGGATGGCCTCGGCGAGATCTTCGCTCTCGCGGCAGTAGACGACGCCGGCCGTCATCACGTCCTTGGCCGTGAGTTTGGCTGGATCCTTGCCGCCGGTGAAGGCGCGGCAAACAATGTCGCGATCCGTCACCATGCCCACGAGGCGGTCATTCTCGCCCACCGGAACCGATCCGATGTCATGCTTCTTCATGATGGCGGCGATCTCACTGAGCTTGGCGCTCGGCTGAACCCACTCGACACCCTTGTGCATCGCTTCTTTGACCTTCATTGGGCTTACTCCTTGGAGTTGGATGCCCGCTTCCCTCTGGACACCCGTGAAGCCCCCCATCACGCAAACGCGCAACGATCTGTTGCAACGCTTGGCCGGCCGGTCGCTGCAGCCTACATCAGGATCGCGCCGGTTGTCAGCGCGTACTTGAGGCTCTTGCTCGCCCACGCCGCCGCTCGTATCGTGCTCAGAATGACAATAACGTGAGGCTCGATACCCAAGGGCCCGAGCCTGGAGGACGACTCATGAAAGCGCCGCCTTATCGCTATGCGCGGGCTGGATCGCTGGCGGATATTTTCTCGCTCTGGAGTGCGGCGGGGCCAACCGCGCAACTGCTCGCAGGCGGACAGAGTCTACTGGCGGCGCTGGCTTTCCGGTTGTCGGAACCGGACGCTCTCGTCGATATCTCGCGGGTGGCCGACTTGAAGGGCATCAGCGCGGAAGGAGAGAACGTGCGCGTCGGCGCGCTGACTACGCACGCCGAGCTCGGACGCCACGACGCGGTGAAGACGCTTGTGCCGCTGCTGCATGAGGCCGTGCCGCTGATCGCCCACACCGCGATCCGCAATCGCGGTACCATTGGCGGCTCGCTCGCCTACGCGGATCCGGCTGCCGAGCTTCCCGCCTGCTGCGTTGCCCTCGACGCGACGATCATCACGGCAAGTGCGGCCGGCGAACGGCGGATCGCGGCGGCGGACTTTTTCACGGGTCTCTTCACGACGGCGCTGCGGCCCAAGGAATTGATCAAGGCCGTCGAGTTTCCGCGCGTGGCAGCGGGCGAACGGGCAACGATCCTGGAACTCACACGCCGCGCGGGCGACTATGCCATGGCCGGCGTCGTCGCGCGCGGCATGGTCACGGGGACGACGATCAGCGAACCTCGCTTCGTGTTCTTCGGTGTCGGTCCGGGACCTGTCACCGCCACCCGGGCCGCCGCCGCCGTCGACGGCAAGACGCTGACGCCGGGCGTGTTCGCGGCTGCGACCGCCGCGCTCGATCACGATCTCGATCCGCCAGCCGATCCGCACGGCGGCCCCGACATGAAGCGGCAGCTGGCGCGCACACTACTGCGCCGCGCCATCGCCAAATTGACCGCTTGAAGGGACTCGCTCACATGCACACCTCAATCGATGTCACCATGACGGTCAACGGCGAGCGCGTCAGCCGCCGCGTCGAAGCGCGCCGTCACCTGATCGACTTTCTCCGCCTTGATCTCGGTCTGATGGGCGCGCACGCGGGTTGCGAGCATGGCGTGTGCGGCGCCTGCACGCTCAAGCTCGACGGCCAGATCGTGCGCGGCTGCTTGGTGCTTGCGGCCCAACTCGACGGTGCCGTCGTCGAGACGATCGAGGGACTTTCGGACAACAACACGATCCGGGATCTGCAAGACGCGTTCATTGCCCGGAACGCATCACAGTGCGGCTATTGCACGCCCGGCATGCTGATGACGGCGGCGGATCTGCTGGCCTCGAACACAACACCGACGCGCGACGAGATCCGCGAACATATCTCCGGCAACTACTGCCGCTGTACCGGCTACCAAGCCATCGTCGATGCTGTCGAGACCGTCGCCAAGGCGCGCGCCGCTGCCAAAGGTGCTGCATGACCCAAATCATCGATCCTCGCACCGTCGATCTGCCGAACTCCTACATCGGCAAGTCGATTCCGCGCCCCAACACCGCAAAGCTCGTCGAAGGGCGCGGCCAGTATGTCGATGACGTGGTGCTGCCACGCATGGTGCATGTCGCTTACGCGCGGAGCCCGCATGCGCACGCCAAGATCGTCCGCGTCGATGCGACAGAAACATTGAACGTGCCGGGCGTCGTGCGCGTCTTCACGGGCAAGGATTTGCAGCCGCATTGCGATCCCTGGGTCGCGGTGCTCGCGCATTTGAAGGGCATGAAGTCGGCGCCGCAGTATCCGCTGCCGATCACGACAGCAACGTGGCACGGCGAGGCTGTGGTCGCGGTGGTTGCGGAGACGCGCGCCATCGCGGAAGACGGCATCGCCAAGCTCGTCATCGACTACGATCCTTTGCCCGCCGCCGTCGACATGGAAGCCGCCCTCGACAAAGCGACGCCGGTGATCCACCCCGAGCTCGGCGACAACCTGGTGTTTCAGCGCGTCAACGAAAGCGGCAATGTGGAGGAAGCGTTTCGAACCGCACACAAGGTTGTCGAGGCGACGTTCCATACGGGGCGGCACACCGGCCTGACGCTCGAACCGCGCTCAATCCTCGCCGAGTATAATCGCGCCAGCGGCAAGCTCACTGCCTATCATGCGACCCAAGCCCCGCACATGATGCAAGGGATCTTCGCCAAGCACTTCCGAATGGCCGAAGGTGATGTGCGCGTGATCTGCGGCGACATCGGCGGCAGTTACGGCATCAAGGTGCACACCTACCCGGACGAAGTCGCAACCGCACTGATCGCCAAGCTGATGGGACGGCCGGTCAAGTTCATCGCCGATCGTCTGGAAAGTTTCTCCAGCGACATTCATGCGCGCGATCATCGCATCAAGGGCCGCATGGCGGTCGATGCCGAGGGCCGCATCACGGCGTTCGACATCGACGATTTGACGGGTATCGGGCCCTACTCCGTCTATCCGCGCACCAGCGCGGTCGAGGGCAACCAGGTCGTCAATCTGGTCGGTGGGCCGTACGACTTCGCGAACTATCGCGCCCGGACCACGGTCGTCCTGCAGAACAAGACGCCGACGTGCCAGTACCGTGCCGTTGGTCACCCGATCGCGACGACAGTGACGGAAGGTCTCGTCGATCTCGCGGCGGAGGCCATGGGTCTCGATCCAATCAGCTTCCGGCTGCGCAACCTGATGAAGGACGGGACTTATCCACGCTCGTCACCTGCCGGCATGAAGTTCGAGGGACTCTCGCATATCCAGTCGCTCGGACGCCTGCTCGAGATGATGGACTATCCGGCAGAGCGCGCCGCGCAGGAGCGGCTGCGTGCGAAGGGCATTCACCGCGGCATTGGCTTTGCGAGCTTCATCGAGCTCACCAACCCATCGCCCTTCATGTACGGCATCGGCGGCGCGCGCATCTCGGCGCAAGACGGCTGCACCGTGCGCATCGATCCCGACGGCTCGGTCGTCGCCGCGACCGGCGTCACAGAGCAAGGTCAAGGCACGGAAGCGATCATTCGCCAAATCGTCGCTGAAGGCGTCGGCGTGCCGATCGAGACCGTCCGCGTCATCACCGGCGACACCCTGACAACGCCTTATGGCGGTGGTACGTGGGCGTGCCGTGGCGCCGGCATCGGCGGCGAAGCGGCGTTGCAGGCGGGTATCGCGACCAGAATCGCGGCGCTGAAAGTCGCTGGCGCGATGCTGCAAGCGGCGCCTGACACCCTCGATCTCGTCAATGGCAACATTGTCGACAAGGCGACGGGTGCGGTGCGCATGCCGCTCGCGGAGCTCGGCCGCATCGTCTATTTCCGCGGCGATACGCTCCCGCCCGATCTGCCGCGCGAACTCATGCAGACCCGCCACTTCATCACCAAGGAGTTCCCGTTCGCCTTCACGAACGGGATCCAGGCGAGCGTCTTGGACGTCGACGTCGACACCGGCATGGTCGATCTCAGGAAGCACTGGTGCGTCGAAGACTGCGGCCGCATTATCAATCCACTGCTTGTGGATGAGCAAGTCCGCGGCGGCGTGGTGCAGGGCATCGGCGGCGCGCTTTATGAGCATTGCACCTACTCGCCCGAGGGCCAGCTGCTGATCGGCTCGATGGCCGACTATCTGGTGCCGATGGCCGCCGAGATGCCGGACATCCACGTCGGCCATGTCGAAACACCGACGAAGGAGAGCCTGCTCGGGGCCAAGGGCGCAGGCGAAGCCGGCACCGCTGGCGCGCCCGCCGCACTGATGAACGCGATCAACGACGCGCTCAAACCCTTCGGCGTCAAAGTCTTCGCGCAACCGTTTACGCCCGAACGCATTCTCGCCGCGTTGGGGAAGGTGAGAGCGCGCAGCCTGGGATAGCGTCGTTCTCCGAACCCAATTCCTTGCCGAAGTCTTACAAAATTCGATCGACCTTTAACGGAGTTTTCAAGCCGATCGTGCATGCTGCCGCTTTCACTGGAGTATGCGTATGGCTTTACCGACCAGCATTGATGGCCACGAAAAGCGGAAATTCGGCCGCCGCAACACACTGTGGCACGCCTGGGTGATTGTGCCCGGATGCCCGCGCCAAGCTTGCCTCGTGCGGAACTTTTCCGTCGCCGGCGCCCTGATCGAGTTCCCCGATCGCCCGCCCGAGGCCTATCAGTTCCGCCTCGTCATCGACGAATTCAAGTTCGAGACGCTCTGCGATGTCCGCCACCGGCGCGACAATATGGTGGGCGTGTTCTTCCCGCGGGCTTATGCCGTCGCGGTGACGGAAAAGCGCCCCAACGGGCAGGAAGTCGTGCTCGGCATCCGCGAAGCTATGCGAGCGCACAGCTAACACTGAGAGCATCGTAGCACGTCCAAGCGGGCCGGCTGGCCCGCTTGGACGTGCTTTTTCGTCCGCGCCAGGCTCGTCGATCCATCATTTGGAACGATGGTTCCATTCGCCAGCGCTCGCCGCTTGATCTCGGCTCCTGAATGGCCCACGGTGCCGAGAAATCGTCGCCGGGAGCGGACCATGACCAAGATACTGGGGATCAATCGCCGCGCGGTGTTGGGACTAGGCGGGATGGGACTTGCGAGCTTGAGCCCGTTGGCACGAGCGCAAGGCGCCTATCCGAACAAGCCTGTCAGGTTCGTCGTGCCATATCCGCCGGGCGGCGGCACGGACGTGATCGCGCGCATCGTGCAAGAGCCGCTGGCGGCGGCGATGAACGCGACGATCATTATCGACAATCGCGGTGGCGCTGGCGGATCGATCGGCTCGGACGCGGTCGCGAAATCCGCGCCGGATGGCTACACGCTGCTGTTCACGCTGTCGTCGCACACGATCAATCCGGGGCTCATTCCGGGGCTGCCGTTCGACACGATCAAGGCTTTCAACTCGATCGCGACGGTCGCATCGCTGCCGCAGATTCTGGTGGCCAATCCCGGCTTCGACGCGAAATCCTTCAAGGATCTGATCACACTCGCGAAGGCGAAACCTGAGAGCCTCAATTACGGCTCGGTCGGCAACGGATCGCCGGGACACATCGCAGGCGCACTCCTCGACATTCAGGCCGGCACGAAGATGCAGCATGTGCCTTATCGTGGTGGGGGGCCCGCCATGGTCGATGTGATGGGCGGGCAGATCCCGCTGCTGTGGGTGTCGATTCCGGCGGCGGCCTCGCACGTCAAATCCGGCAAGGTGCGTGCGCTCGCGGTCTCGACTAAAACGCGCAGCGCCGTGTTTCCCGATGTACCGACGGTTGCCGAGTCGGGCTTTGCCGATTTCGAGGTCGACTCCTGGTATGCGATGTTCGCGCCCGCCGGAACGCCCAAGGAGATCCTGCAGCGGTGGCAGGAGGCGGTCGCCAAGACCGTCAAGATGCCGGACGTGCGTGAAAAGCTTCTCGCGCAAGGTGCCGAAGGTGTGGGATCGACATCAGAGCATCTCGATGGCGTCGTCAAAGCCGAGATCGCCAAGTGGGGCGAAGTAATTCGTAAGGCCAACATCAAATCCGACTGATCTCTCAGTCTCAGACACAAAGCGACGGCATGCAGACAGCACACATCGACACACAGTCTCCGGCGGATGCAATCGTCGCGACCCTGATTGCGCGGGCGCGGGCGGCGCAAGCAAAGATCAATGGCTATACGCAGGTGCAGACGGATTTTCTGGTGTCGGCCGCGGGCTGGGCGATCCTGGAGCCCGGGCGCAATCGTGCGCTCGCCGAGCTCGCGGTGAAGGATACAAGCCTCGGCAACGTTGCCGACAAGATCACCAAGAACCATCGCAAGACCTTGGGACTGCTGCGCGACCTGCATGGCGCGCTGAGCGCCGGCGTAATCGCGGAAGACAAAGCGCGCGGCATCACGGAGATCGCACGGCCCGTTGGCGTCGTTGCGGCGATCACGCCGTCGACCAACCCAGGCGCGACCCCCGCCAACAAGATCATCAATGCGCTCAAGGGCCGCAACGCCGTGATCATTGCGCCGTCGCCCAAGGGCTGGTCCACCTGCGCGTTGCTACTCAGATACATCCACGCCGAGTTCGACAAGCTCGGCGCGCCGCACGATCTGGTGCAGATGCTGCCGGCGCCGGTGACGAAGGACACCACGCATGCGCTGATGCGGCAGGCGGATCTCGTCGTCGCGACCGGTTCGCAAGCCAACATCCGCGCCGCCTACACCAGCGGAACACCGGCGTTCGGGGTCGGGGCTGGCAACGTCGCGAGCATCATCGACGCCAGTGCGGATCTCGACGATGCGGCGGCAAAAATCGCGCGTTCCAAGACGTTCGACAACGCCACGAGCTGCTCATCGGAAAATAGCGCCGTCATCGATCAGGCGGTCTATCCGCAGGCGCTCGCCGCGCTGACACGGGCCGGCGGCGTGCTGCTGACGGCGGACGAGAAGGCGCGGTTGCAGACGGCGTTGTGGCCCGGCGGCAAGCTCTCCGCGACGCTCATTGCGCAATCCGCCCCCGTCATCGCCAAGGCCGCCGGGCTGACGCGGCCCGAGTTGGCGGAGGCACGCTTCCTGATGGTCGAGGAGAGCGGGTTTGGCAAGTCGCACCCCTTTTCGGGCGAGAAGCTCTCGCCGGTGCTGACAGTCTATCGCGCGACAAATTTTTCCGACGCCGCCCGGATCGTCGGATCCATCTACGATTTCCAAGGCGCGGGGCACTCCGTCAGTTTGCATTCGAAGAGACACCGCGCAACCCGAATATCTCGGCCAACATCTGAAAGTCTGCCGCGTGATCGTCAATCAGGCCCACGCGATCGCGACCGGCGGCAGCTTCGACAACGGCCTGCCGTTCTCGCTGTCGATGGGCTGCGGCACGTGGGGCGGCAACAACTTCTCCGGCAACATGACCTACAAGCATTATCTCAACATCACGCGCATCGCGCTGCCGATCAAAGAGCATGTGCCGAAGACCGAGGACGTGCTCGGCGGATACCTGAAAACGTATGGGGCATGAGGCTCGCGTGAGAGTTGCTTCGCAGCCGGGCGCATCGATCGGCGACGTGCTCGAAGCGCATGCGCGTGCGGCGCCCGAGGCGCCACTGCTGATCGCGCCCGAAGCCAATCGCACTTTGACCTACGGCGACCTTGCCCGGCAAACCGAGCGGCTCGCGCACTTTCTCGCCGCGCGCGGCGTGCAACCCGGCGAGACCGTCGCGCTCTATCTCCACAATGGCTATCAGACGGTGGTTCTGTTTCTGGCGGCCATGAGCGCGGGCTATGTCATCGCGCCGCTGAATTTGCTGTCGCAAAAAAGCCAACTGGCGTGGGTCGCCGGGCACAGCGAGGCGCGTGTCATCTTCACCTGCGCAGCCCACGCCGAAGCCTTGACGCAGGCCATGGCTGGCATGTCCAATACGCCCGAGATGATCGTCATCGACGTCGATGCGGCGGATGTTTTCGGAACGACGACGTCCGCACCAGCGTTCAGACCACGCCACGCCGCGCGCGCGACCGATCCGGCACTGCTGATGTACACTTCCGGCACGACCGGCACGCCGAAGGGCGTCGTCTTGAGCCATGCCAACCTGCTGGCGGGCGCGCGCGCCGTCGCCCAGTGGCATGCGCTCGGCCCCAATGATCGCGTGCTGAGTTCGCTGCCGCTGTACCACATCAACGGACAAGTGATCGCGACGCTTGCACCCTTCGTCTCCGGAGGCAGCATCGTTGCGCCGCACCGGTTTTCCGTCAGTCAATGGTGGCCGTTGGTCGAGGCGCATCAGTGCACCTGGATCAACATGGTGCCGACGATCATTGCGTATCTGTTGAATGCGGCGGGACCAGAAGCGCGCGCGTTTTCAAGCTTGCGGTTTGGCCGTTCGGCCTCGGCGCCGCTGCCACCCGAACATCATAAGGCTTTCGAGAGACAGTTTGGCGTGCCGATCATCGAAGGCATGGGCATGACCGAGTGCGCCTCGACGGTGTTCTGCAATCCGCATGATGTGCGGCGGCGCTACGGCAGCACCGGGCTGCCGTGTGGCGTCGATGTGGCGGTCATGGGCGCGGACGGGCAGATGCTCGAGACAGGCGAGACCGGCGAGATCGTGCTGCGCGGACCGAACGTGATGCAGGGATATTTCAAGGCACCAGAGAAGACGGCGGAGGCGATCGACGCGAGCGGATGGCTGCGCACCGGCGACCTCGGCTATCGCGACGCGGATGGATTTTATTTCGTCACTGGCCGATTGAAGGAGCTGATCATCAAAGGCGGCGAGAACATTGCGCCGCGCGAGATCGACGAGGTTTTGTTGCGACATCCGAGTGTTCTGGAAGCGGCGGCGTTCGCTATCCCGCATGCGAACTACGGCCAGGATATTGCGGTCGCGATCATTCCGAAGCCGGGCGCGACGATGAACGAAACCGAGCTGCGCGCCTGGTGCATCGATGAACTCGGCGCCTTCAAGACGCCAAGCCAATGGCACGCTGTCGACGATCTGCCCAAGGGTCCGTCCGGCAAGGTGCAGCGGCTGAAACTCTTTGAGATATTGAAGTCGTAGTCACCCAGCTGCGCTATATTGGGCCGCTCGGCCGGCAGCCTGTCGGCCGCCGATGCCGCCTCAGTCCCGCTTGACGAACGGCCACCGCATCCGCTATGGGCTCCCATCAGACGTCGTGGTGATTTGGCCGGCCGGCTTGCAGCCACGTTAAACAATTCGCTAAAGGGCCGTGCGCGCGACCCGGTCATCGGATGCGCCCGGCCATCAGGCGGGGCAAATCGGGCCGGGTTTTTTGTTGTCCCACGGGACCCAGGAGCGCGCGATGTCCGACCCCAAAACGCCGACCGATGATCTCAGCCCCGAAACGCTGCTGGTTCACGGCGGCACCATCCGCTCGAATTTCGGCGAGACGTCCGAAGCACTGTTTCTGACGCAGGGCTTCGTCTACGACAGCGCTGAGCAAGCCGAACGCCGCTTCAAGGACGAGGAGCCCGGCTATATCTATTCGCGGTTCTCTAACCCGACGATCGGGATGTTCGAGGAGCGTATGCGCCTCCTCGAAGGCGCCGAGGCGTCGCGGGCGACGGCGACGGGTATGGCGGCGGTGACGGCATCGATGCTGTGCTTTCTGAAGACCGGTGATCACATCGTCGCCGCGCGGGCGCTGTTCGGCTCCTGCCGCTATGTGATCGAGGACCTGTGCCCGCGCTACGGCATCACGCACACGCTGATCGATGGCGGCGATCTCGCGCAGTGGAAAGCCGCGATGCGCCCGAACACCAAGGCGGTGTTCTTCGAGACGCCCGCCAACCCGACGCTCGATCTCGTCGATATCGCGGCGGTCTCGAAAATCGCGCATGAGGCCGGCGCACTTGTCATCGTCGATAACGTGTTTGCGACGCCGATGCTGCAAAAGCCGCTGCGCCACGGCGCCGACGTCGTCGTCTATTCCGCGACCAAGCACATCGACGGCCAGGGCCGCTGCCTTGGCGGGGTCGTCCTCTGCTCGGAAAAATTCCTGAAGGATCACCTGCACACCTACTTGCGCCAGACAGGTCCCTCGATCAGCCCGTTCAACGCCTGGGTGATGTTGAAGAGCCTGGAAACGCTGCCGATCCGCGTGCGGGCGCAGTGCGAGACGGCGGCGCGGCTCGCCGATCACATCGCAACGTCGCCGGCCATTTCGCGCATTCTCTTCTGTGGCCGCGCCGATCACCCGCAAGCGGCATTGGCCAAACGGCAGATGACGGGCGGCGGCCAAGTCATGACCTTCGAGCTCAAGGGCGGCAAGGCGGCCGCCTTCCGCTTCCTCAATGCGCTCAAGATCATCCGGATCTCGAACAATCTTGGCGATACAAAGAGCCTGATCACGCACCCTGCAACCACGACGCATCAGCGCCTCAAACCCGAGGCGCGGGCGGAATTGGGCATTTCAGACGGGATGGTGCGGCTTTCGGTGGGCCTCGAGGGCTATGACGATCTCGCGCGCGACATTGACCGGGCGCTGGCGGCCTCTAGTATCGGCTGATGTGAGAGGCAGCCGATTCGTATGATGCATGTATGAGGCCCTGACCAGCGGTGTGCGCGTGCGCGTGACGCCTCAGTTTGTCGAAGAGCAGTCGGCACCGGAGGATCGTCACTATTTCTGGGCCTACACCGTCGATATCATCAACGAACGGAAGGACACGGTGCAACTGCGGTCACGCTATTGGCGCATCACCGACGGCAACGGCCGGATCGAGGAAGTGCGCGGCCCCGGAGTCGTTGGCCAAACGCCGGTGCTGACACCGGGCGATTCGTTTCGCTACACCAGCGGCTGCCCACTGGCGACGCCGTCGGGCATCATGGCTGGCAGCTACCAGATGACGACGGCCGCTGGCGAACTTCTCGACGTCGTGATCCCGGCGTTCTCGCTCGACAGCCCCGACACCAAGCGCAGTGTCAACTGACCGCGCCGCCAAAGGACCACACATGACCTCTCGTCTCGATGCCACCAAGGAGATCTTGGCAACGCTCGTGGCGTTCGACACGACGAGCGCCAAGACCAACTTGCCGATGACCGAATGGGTGCGCGACTATCTCGCGCGGCACGGTATCGAGAGTCACGTCATGCCGGCGCCGGATGGTATCCACGCCTGTCTGTTTGCAACAATTGGTCCGTCCGGCGCCGGTGGTTACGGGCTTTCGGCGCACATGGACGTCGTTCCGGTGACGGGACAGCCGTGGGATACGGATCCCTTCACGATGGTGGAGCGCGACGGGCGGCTCTATGGCCGCGGCACGTCCGACATGAAGGGATTTGCCGCGTGTACACTGGCGATGGTGCCGGAGTTCAAGAAGCGCGCGCTGAAAACGCCGCTGCACATCATGCTCTCTTACGACGAGGAAGTCGGCTGCACCGGCGTCAAGACAATGATCGACGAGCTCGGCCGCAGCGTGCCGTCTCCCCGCGTCGTGTTCGTCGGCGAGCCGACGACGATGCAGGTGGTCGACGCACACAAGGGTGGCTACCGCTTCGAGACGGAGGTGACGGGCAAGGACGCGCATTCATCGAAGCCGCAGCTGGGTGCCGGCGCGATCTTTGCCGCAGCCGAGCTGATCGGTGAACTCCGCCGCATCGAGGAGCGCCTGAAGTCACAATTCTTCGACCCGCGCTTCGATCCGCCGTATGTCTCGATCTCCGTCAGCAGCATCGGCGGCGGCATCGCCCACAACATTATCCCGCCGAAGTGCACGTTCACTTGGGGCGTGCGTTCGCTGCCGGGGCTCGACGTGATGGGGATCGCGCGCAATCTCTCCGCGTTTGCGGAGCGCGAAGTTTTGCCGCCGATGCGCGCGGTTTGGCCGGAGTGCAGCGTCGAGACGCGACTGCTTGGCGAATTGCCGGCGTTTGCGCCGGTTCCGGGCTCGGAAGCGACCTCGCTTGCGCTGAAACTCGCCGGCCAGAACGAGACATTCGCCGTGCCCTACGGGACCGAAGCCAGCCACTTCCAGGCGGCCGGATGCGCGTCCGTCGTGTGCGGACCTGGCGACATCGCGCAGGCGCATCAGCCGAACGAGTTCATCGAGGTTTCCGAACTCGAGCGGTGCTTGGGTTTTCTCGACCGGCTGGCGGCACACGCGACGCTTTGAGCGGGGCGGTCGAGCCGCGCGCCACCAATTGCACCGGCATGATGCGATGCTCGGCCGCCGGCGTTTTGTCGCGCGCGCCGATGCGCGTCAGCAGGATATCGCCGGCCGTGCGGCCGACATCGTACTGCTGGATGCGAATGGTCGTCAGCGGCGGGTCGATCCTGTCGACCATCGGCATGTCGTTGAAGCCGGAGACCGAGACATCGATTGGGCAGCTCAAGCCGCGACGGCGCAGCGCCGCGATGGCACCGATCGCCAGCCGGTCGTTGGCCGTCAGCACCGCGGTGATCTCGACGTCCCGCGCCAAAAGCTCTTCCATGGCGCGCTCGCCGCTCGCTTCGTTGTAGGCATCGGCGATCGCGATCCGGCGCTCGCCGGCGTCGAGCCCAAGCTGCGCGGCGTGGGTCTGGAAAGCTTCGGCGCGCCGGAGCCCCGTCGAGAGGCTCGGCTGGCCAGCGAGATGGGCAATTCTGCGATGCCCGAGCGCGATCAAGTGCGTCAGCATCTGGCGGACACCTTCCTGCTCGTCGTTGATGACGGACGAGATCGAGGGATCGTCGGTGCGGCGATTGACCGTGACGATCGGCAGGCCGCCTGCTGCCAGCTCATGCACCAGCACCGCGTCGCGCTCGACACTTGCGATCACCAGGCCGTCGATGCCGCGCGCGGCGAGCATGCGCAGCGCGTGGGCTTCGCGCTCGGGCCGGCCATCGGTGTTGACGACGATCGCGGCGTAATTGTTTTCGCCGAGCGCGTCCTCGAGGCCGCGAATGATCGGCGGAAAAATGGGGTTGGTGATGTCGGGAATGACGACGCCGACCGTTTGCGTGCGATTGGTGCGGAGGGACGAAGCGGCGGTGTTCGGTTGATACTTCAAGGTGCGGCTCGCGGCTTCGACGCGCGCGACGATTTCGGCGCTCACCATGTGGCGTGTTTGCGGATTGAGCGCGCGCGATACCGTCGAGGTGTGGACACCCACGGCCTCGGCCACGTCCTTCAAGGTGGCGCGTTGCTTCGTCATGCTGTGCCGGGCAGGCGACCCTCAACTTTAGGAAAATCGTGCGTATCAGGATCTTAGGCATTTGTGCAAACGTTTTCCGTAGCCTCGAACAGAAGTGATCCCGCGCCAAGTGCTGCAGTGCAGTGCTCATCCCCTGCGGGTTGTGTTGACAATCCATCGTTGCGATGATTTCATGCAATCGATTGCAGGCCGAGCCTAGTGATCGACGGAGGATTGCGCCCATGAAACGCCCGACCGCAGAACCCAAACGCATCTCGATCGCCGACGCGCCCGGCGCCATTCAACCCAACTGGCGATGGGACCGCGCGCTGCCGTCACCCGGTTTCACGGCGGTGGATTTCGAACGCCGCGTCGATCACGACCGGCTTCGGCGCTATCGCCTCGCCCGCGCCCGCGCTGCACTGAAAGCCTCGGGCTGCGGCGCGCTGCTGCTGTTCGACGTCAACAACATCCGCTACGTCTCCGGCACCAAGATCGGTGAGTGGGAGCGCGACAAGCTCTGCCGTTTCGCACTGCTGGCGGGCGACAAGGATCCTGTCGTCTGGGATTTCGGCTCGGCCGCCGTGCATCACCGGCTCTACTGCGACTGGCTCGGCGAAGAGAATTGCCGCGCCGGCATGCTCGGCATGCGCGGCACGGTTCCACCCTCCGTCGGTTTGATGAAGGCGCATGCCGCGGAAGTCGCGAGCCTCTTGAAGGAGGCCGGCGTCGCCGACATGCCGCTCGGCGTCGACCTCGCCGAGACAGCGATGTTCTTCGAATTGCAGAAGGCCGGACTCAAGGTTGTCGATGGCCAGCAGGTGATGCTCGATGCCCGCGAGATCAAGAACATCGATGAAATCACGCTGCTCAATCAAGCGGCCGCGATGGTCGACGGCGTCTATCACATGATCTACGAAGAACTGAAGCCGGGAGTGCGCGAGAATAACATCGTCGCGATGGCGAATAAGATGCTGTACGACCTCGGCTCGGATGACGTCGAAGCCATCAACGCGATCTCGGGCGAGCGCTGCAATCCGCATCCGCACAACTTCACGGATCGTCTGATCCGGCCGGGCGATCAGGCGTTCTTCGACATCCTGCAGTCCTATCAGGGCTACCGCACGTGCTATTACCGAACTTTCAACGTCGGCCGTGCATCGGCGCCGCAGCAGGACGCCTACAAGAAGGCG
The DNA here is from genome assembly GCA_963779515.1 of uncultured Alphaproteobacteria bacterium. Classification (GTDB taxonomy): domain Bacteria; phylum Pseudomonadota; class Alphaproteobacteria; order Rhizobiales; family Hyphomicrobiaceae; genus CAVZYN01. The sequence continues at coordinate 544,097 of CAVZYN010000018.1, read as the reverse complement.
CGGCATTGGCTTGATTCAGCGATCGCGCTGATTAAGCCCGGCGTTTCCACCGACAAAGTCGCCAAGGTCTGGCCAAAAGCCGAAGAGTTCGGATTTCCCAGCGAAATGGCGGCATTTGGATTGCAGTTCGGCCACGGCCTCGGCCTTGCCATCCACGAACGGCCGATCATTTCCAGGCTGGTCTCGCTCGATAACCCGATGGAAATCAAGACCGGCATGGTGTTCGCGCTGGAGACCTATTGCCCGGCGACCGACGGCTACTCGGGCGCCCGCATCGAGGAAGAGGTCGTCGTCACCGACAAGGGCTGTCAGGTGATCAGTTTGTTCCCCGCCGAGACGCTGCCCATCGCCAATCGATACTGAGCAAGGACACTCTACATGACCACGAAAAAGCACAAGATCGGCTGGATCGGCATGGGCCGCATGGGCTATCCGATGGCCGAGTGGCTGGTCAAAGCCGGCAACGACGTGTCGATCTGGAACCGCACCAAGGCGAAGGCCGAGCCGCTCGCGGCTAAGGGCGCCAAGCTCGTCAACAGCCCGGCGGACCTTGCGGGTTGCGACATCCTGTTCACGATGGTCTCGACGGGCAAAGACGTCGAGCAGGTCTACTTCGGCGAAGGCGGCGTTGCGACGGTCAAGGGCAAGATCCCGAAGATCTTCGTCGAGTGCTCATCGATCAGCGTAGAAGAATCCGAAAGTGTGCGCAAACGGCTCGAAGCCCTCGGCGCCAAGTTCATCGCGGCACCTGTGTCCGGCAACGGCAAGTGCGTCAAGGCCGGCAAACTTTCCAGCGTCGCCTCGGGCCCCAAAGCCGCGTTCGAGGTCGTAAAGCCCTACATCGAGACCTATGCCAAGCGCGGTGTCTCGTACGTCGGCGAAGGCGAGCTTTCGCGCATGTGCAAGATCGCGCACAACGTCATGCTCGGCGTCGTGATCCAGAACCTCGTCGAGATCACGATCCTGGCGCAAAAGCACGGCGTGCCGCGCCATGCGTTCCTGGAGTTCATGAACAACAGCGTGATGGGCTCGATTTTCACGAAGTACAAGAGCAACGCACTGGTCAATCTCGACTTCACGACGACGTTCACGCCGGAACTCCTGCGCAAGGATCTCGATCTCGGCCTCGCCGCTGCGCGCGAGCTCGATGTACCGATGCCGGTGACGGCTGCGACGCGCGAAGCGCTGCAGGCGCACTTTGGTGCCGCGAGCCTAAAGCCCGATCCGAAGGCATATCTGGAGAAGGATTTCGCCGCCCTGATCGAGACGGTGGCGCTGGCTGCTGGCATCAAAGTCGCGCCGGAAAACGTGCCGACACCGACGGGATTGGAGATCGCGGAATAGTGTCGGGACGTACGTCCGGTTAGCGTCGCCCGTGTTCCGCGATCGGTGCGACGTCATGCGCCACGCGTAACCCAACATCTTTCACCAATTGCCGAACCATGTTGGATTACGCGTGGATCGGCATCGGAGCTTCGCCGCAAGAGTTTCCCACGCTAACCCAACCTACGCTTCCCGGCCCGCAATGCGGCGAGATGGGGATATTTCTCGGTCAGCAACGAGCCGTGGTAGTAGGTCGGGGTGAACGGCGGCTCGGCGCGGATCGTGGCAAGCCAGCGCGAGATCGCTGGTCGATCGGCCCACGTGGTGTCGAGATTGATGTCATCCATGCGCACGATCACGGGCATCACGGCGATATCAGCGAGCGTCAACTGCCGCCCCATCAGATATGGCCCGCCGCTCTCCGCGATCCAGGCGTCCATGCGTGCGACCGTGCGCGCGAGCTTGTCCAACGCTTGATCCATCTCGTTTTTCGGGAACCCCGTGCGTCCCATCGCCAGCAGGAATTCCTTTCGCAGCGGCTTGGAATTGGCGAGCGCGACAAACGCCTCCTCGGTCATCGTCTGGAAGTGCGGCAGGAACGCAAGGTTGTAGGACGGCACGCGAATAGCGGGCGCCGGGATCTCGTCGATGAACCGCATCATCGCGCGCATCTTGGCGATGCCGGCGGGCGTCGTCGGCCGCAATGGCGCCGGCGCGGGAAACACTTCATCGAGATATTCGATGATCACCGCACTATCGATAATGGTTTCGCCATCGTGGATCATCGCGGGCACGACGCCATTGGGATTGATCGCCAGATACTCGGGCTTCAATTGATCGCCGGAAAAGAGATCGAGCTTCTGCTCGGCAAAAGGCTGTCCCTTGGCGTGCAAAACGAAGCGAACGCGCTGACTGCAGGTCGACTGGGGCGCGTTGTAGAGCAGGATCTCGGACATCGGTGGCCCTTCGCTTCGAAGTTCGGTCGGCAAGTGGTTGCAACCTGCTGCCCGGATGCTACGCTCGCTTCAAGCTCAGGTAAACTTGAGCGGGTGCCAAACCAACGCAAGCTGGAGGACTCGATGATGTTATCGCGCAGATCTCTCGTGGCAACCATGGCGGTCATCGCCATCGGCGCACCGCTCTTGGCGCTCCGCATTGCGCCCGTGGTGGCGCCGGTGATGGCGCAGACTGCGCCGCTGTACCCGACGCAGATGGTCAAGATCATCGTGCCGTTCTCGGCGGGGAGCGTCACCGACATCCTCGCACGTGCGGTCGGCGAGAAGCTCGCCGACAAGTGGAAGCAGCAGGTGATCATCGAGAACAAGCCCGGGCTCGGCGGCACCGCGAGCGTCGCCAAGGTGCCAGGTGACGGCTACACGCTGATGCTGACCTCCAATGGGCACACCGTCATCAGCCACCTCAATAAGAGCCTGAACTTCGATCCGGTGAAGGATTTTACGGGCGTCTCCAAGGTCGCGTCACTGCCGGTGATATTGACGGTGCCGCCGGACTCGGCGCCAAAAACGGTCAAAGAGGTGGTTGATCTGGCGAAGTCGAAACCTGGACAGTTGAACTACAGCTCCGCCGGCCTCGGCAGCGCCAGCGGGCTTGCCGCCGAAGTGTTGAAAAACGTAACGGGCACGAGCGTGGTGCATGTGCCGTTCAAGGGCATGCCAGAAGCACAGACGGCGGTACTGCGCGGCGACGTACAGTTGGGCTTCACCTTCTTCAGCGTCGGCGGCGACCTCATTCAGAGCGGCAAGCTGCGCGGCGTTGCGGTGACCGGCGACAAGCGCTTGGCAGGCCTCCCCGACGTTCCGACATTCAGGGAAGCGGGATTGCCGGAATTCAACTACGATCCCTGGTTCGGGCTGATGGTGCCGTCAACCACGCCCGCGCCGCTGGTTGCGAAAATCTCGCAGGACATCGCGGACGTCTTGAAGCTTGCGGATCTGCGCGAGCGCTTTGAGAAGACCGGCGTGGTGCTCGCATCTTCGACACCCGAAGATTTCGCGAAGGTGATCGCCAGCGATACGGAACGATACGGCAAGATTTTGCCAAAGCCGGCGAACTGACGTGATGACCCGCAGCGTCCGGACCTTGCGCCTCGTGGTTTTTGCCGGGGCATCGAACTGGCCGCTGTGGGCCGCCGAAGCGCACGGATTTCTCGCCGCCGAAGGTCTTGCCGTCACCGTCGACGTGACGCCGAATTCGACCGAGATGGCGGCCAATCTCCACGCCGGCCGCTACGATCTTGCGCTGAGTTCGATCGACAATATCGTTGCCTACAACGAAGGGCAGGGCGCGACGGACGTTGGCCAAACTGATTTCGTCGCGCTGTTCGGTGTCGATGATGGGTTGTTGAGCGTGATGGCCGATCCAGCCATCGCGTCGCTCGACGGCCTCAAGGGCAAGACACTCTCTCTCGATGCGCCGGCGACGGGATTTGCGTTCGTGCTTCGCGCCATGCTCGAGCAGGCCGGCCTTGCGCCGGGCGACGTCGCCATCGCGCGTGTCGGCGGCGGCGCCCAGCGCCTCGACGCATTGCTGCGGCACGACCAGGACGGCACCCTGCTCAACGCGCCGCTCGATCTCGTTGCCGAAGCGAACGGCTTTCGCCGCCTCGCGACGGCAACCGCCACGATTGGGCCGTATCAGGGGGTTGCCGGCGCCAGCCGCCGCGATTGGGCCGCGCAAAACCGTGCCGCCACCGAAGGCTTTATCCGCGCCTTTCACGGGGGCGTTGGCTGGATCGCCGATCCCGCGCATCGGGATGCGGCCATCACGCTCCTGATGTCGAAGATGCGCGGCATGGATCGCGCCACCGCGGAGCGGGCCTACGCGCGGCTGCTCGATCTCAAAACTGGGATTCATCGCGATCTGCGCATTGATGTCGAAGGATTGCGAACGGTGCTGCGGTTACGTTCGGCCTATGCGCTGCCGCAACGGGAGCTCAACGAGCCCCAGCGATACGTCGATCTCAGCTACCTGACGGCGGCGCTGCGGGCATAAAGCAAAAAGGCCGGATCTGGATCCGGCCTTTTGGTCGTTGCCTCGATCAACTACGTCTCAGCGGTCCTGCACGGGCATGCCAAGGTTGTACGTTGGCGCCGGGAGCGCGGCGTTGCGGGCCGGTTTCCCTTCACCGACGGGCGCCAAACCCGCCAGCTGCTGCAGATAAAGCGTGTTGCTGTCGACCTTGGCGGGCGCGAGCGCGGTGCGTGCCATGGTCTTCGATTCTTCAATCTTGCCGGTCAGGCCGAGGACGATCGCGAGATTCTGCGGCACCTTGGCATCGACGGTTGCCGTCGTCTTCGCCTTGCGCAACAGCTTCTCGGCGTCCGCCGTCTTGCCATCAATGGCGTACGAGAGCGCGAGATTGTTCAGGACAGACGGGTGATCCGGCACGATCGCCAGAGCTTTGGCGAACTGTAACTGCGCCTCTTGCTGTTTGCCCTGGCTCGCGAGCGCGGCACCGAGGCCGGAGTGGACACGCCAATCCGCGCTCTTTGCATCGAGTGCGGCGCGCAACGACTTCTCAGCCTTGGCGGCGTCGCCCATTTCGAGCTGCAGGAGCCCGCGCGCCTTGGCAACCGATTTGTCCGACGGCTTGGCGGCGGCGACCTTATCGAGCACGGTGAGCGCTTCGGGCTTCTTGCCGCTGAGGCGGAGGCCGTGTGCCAGCGCAACTGCGGCGGCCGGATCGGCCGGGTTTGCGGTGTGCTGGGCATGCAAGGCCGCCAGATCGCCGGCCTGTTGGTGCCGCGCGGCTTGCTTTTGCGAACCGGCGTTGGGTGCGTCCGGCTTGGCGTTGCTTGGCCCTGCGGCCGGCAGCGTCAACGCGCTCTCGAGCGAAGAATTGGCGCAGGCGCCGATCAGAAGTGCGGCGGCAAGCGTGAGTGTGAGCGGCATCGCGCGGCTCATGCCTGAGCGATGCATCGGAACTGGATGCGACATTCGTACCCCCATGACGCGCCGGCGCACACGGCTGCCGGCAAGACCTCGACCAACGCTGAACATCAAAAGCAGGATTTCAACGCAGGACTTAGCCCCGGACTGGGGATCCCATTGCGGGAACGCGAGCTGCAGTCGTAGCCGATCGGGCCTTGACGCGGGCGGGTTTCGACAGTTTCTCCCAGTTATCCCCAAGGCCACATCCTGATGCATTGTCGCCACGCCCGGCGTAATGTGGCCTGACGTTCAAGCCCCCGTGAGAGACGCCCCATGGCCCTGTCCCAATCCCAGACCGCAAACGGTGACCGCGTCCTGGCCGATCTGCGCGCGTTGGCAAAACTTGGCGCCTACAAGACCGGCGTGCACCGGCCGTCACTCTCAAAAGAGCATGTCGCATCCTTGGAATGGCTCGCGGCCAAATCCTCCGACGCAGGACTGACCGCCACTATCGACGGCATCGGCAACGTGCTGTGCACGAGTGCCAAGCCCGGCCCGAAGCTGCTGGCTGGCTCGCATCTCGAAAGCCAGAACTACGCGGGTTGGCTCGACGGCCCGCTCGGCGTTGTCTACGCGCTCGAAGCGGCGCGGGTGATCAACACCGACCCGACGCTCACGGGCGCGGTCGACGTCGCGAGCTGGTTCGACGAAGAGGGCCACTTCGGGCATTTCCTCGGCAGCCGGTCCTATTGCGGCGGCGTCAGCGATGCCGACATCGACGGCGGGGCCGATCGCACCAGCGGTCGCACGCTCCGCCAAGCACTTGCCGACAGCGGTCTCGCTGGACGCTCGCGCGTGACAGTCGAACGCGGCCGCTACGCGGGCTATCTCGAAGCCCACATCGAGCAGGGCGATTGGCTCGAAGCCCACGACCTCAAGATCGGTGTCGTCACCAGCATCGTCGGGATTTGGCAATTCAAGGTCACCGCCCACGGCGTGCAGAACCACGCCGGCACGACGCGCATGGCGATCCGCAAGGACGCGGGCCTCGCACTCGCAAAACTCTGCGTCGCACTCGACGAACGCTTTCCCAAGCAGGCCGGCGACCGCACCGTCTGGACCACGGGCCGCATCACGCTCGATCCCGGCGCGCCGAGCATCATTCCCGGCAAGGCCGAAATGCTGTTCCAGATCCGCGACGCCGATCCCGCGACACTCGCGCGGCTGGAAGCGCTGCTGCGGGCAACCGTCGCCGAGGCGTCGCAGAAAGGCCCATGCACGCTCGAGGTCGAGAAGCTGCGCGCCAGCCAGCCCGCCGTGATGACGCCCGCGTTCCAAGCCGCCATCGAGGCCGCGACCGCCGTGCACGCGCCCGGCAAATCGACGCGCATCCCGAGCGGCGCCGGCCACGACGCGCAAGTGCTCTCCGGCGTTATGCCGGCCGCCATGCTGTTTGTCCCCTCGATCGGCGGCATCAGCCACCACTGGACCGAAAATACCAGCGATGCCGATATCGTTCTCGGCGCCAAGGTGTTCGTCGATGCTGCGCGCAGGCTACTGGCGGCAGCTTGACATTTCTATGATATATCAAGTCCGTCATCCTGGACGGCGACCGGTGAAGCCGGAGCCGATCCGGGATCCAGCGCAAGACCCGCCGAAGGCGCCATATTGATATTGCGGCTTCGCCGATTCTCATGTTGGGTCCCGGCTCGCGTCGCCGCGACGCGCGGCTCCTTGGCCGGGATGACGGGCGTTTTGAGATTTCGATCAAGAAGGACGATCCAACATGCTGCTCGGCTGCATTGCCGATGATCTGACCGGCGCGACGGACCTCGCGCTGATGCTGACGCGCGCGGGTATGCGCACCGTGCAGGTGATGCAGGTGCCAGACGAAAAAACCGTGCTTGCAGGATACGACGCGGTCGTCGTCGCCTTGAAGACGCGGACGTGCCCAGTCGCGGAAGCCATCGACCTATCGCTGCGCAGCGCGGACGCGCTCAAGGCACGCGGCGCCAAGCAGTTGTTCTTCAAATATTGCTCAACGTTCGACTCGACGGATCAGGGCAACATCGGACCGGTCGCCGATGCGCTGATGGATCGCGTTGGCGGCGGCATCGCCCTCGTCTGCCCGGCGTTCCCGACCAACAAGCGCACCGTCTACATGGCGAACCTATTCGTCGGCGACGTGCCGCTGGCCGAGAGCCCGATGAAGGATCACCCGCTGACGCCGATGCGCGACAGCAATCTGATGCGCGTCCTGCAGCGCCAGACCAAGCGCCGTGTCGGCATGATCCCTTATGGTGTCGTCGACAAGGGCGCGGACGCCATCAAGGACGCGTTCGCGGCGGCACGATCGCGCGGCGAGAGCTACGCGGTTGTCGATGCGCTGACAGACAAGCATCTCGTCGACATGGGGACAGCTGCGGCGGATCATCCGCTGATCACGGGCGGGTCGGGCGTCGCACTCGGGCTACCCGGCAATTTCGTGCGCCAGGGTTTGATGAAATCCGCGCCCGCCCCCACCAGCATGAAGGCGCCGGCGGGCCGCCCCGTGATCTTCGCCGGCTCCTGTTCGGAGGCGACGCGCGGGCAGATCAAGATCGCGCTCGATGCGAGCGTTCCCGCCTTCAAGATCGATCCGATGGAACTTGCGAGCGGCAGGCTCGGCCCCCGTGACATCGCGCGATGGGCCGCACAGCAGCCGAGCGACGCGCCAATTCTCATTTATTCCAGCGCCGATCCGGCGGAGGTCAGCGCCGTGCAAGACAAGCTCGGGCGCGACAAGGCTGGCAGCATGGTCGAACAAGCCTTGGCAACCGCTGCTCAGCTGCTGGTCGGGTCCGGGTTCACGCGTCTGCTGGTCGCGGGCGGCGAGACCTCCGGCGCCGTCGTCAATGGGCTCGGCGTCACCGCGTTGGAGATCGGCCCCGAAATCGATCCCGGCGTGCCGTGGACGCGCGCGATCGGCGGCCAGGATCTCGTCCTCGCGCTCAAATCCGGCAACTTCGGTGCGCCCGACTTCTTCGTCAAAGCCTGGAGGCAGCTGTCGTGAGCGTCGATACCAAGCTCCGCGACGCGATCGTCGCGACGGGCGCATCGCTGTTCAATCGCGGGCTGACGCACGGCTCGACGGGCAACATCTCAGTCCGACTCCCCAATGGTGGCTGGCTGATGACGCCGACGGGCTCCTCCCTCGGTGCACTCGATCCGGCGCGGCTGTCGCATCTCAATGCGAGCGGCAAGCACATCGGCGGCGACAAACCGACCAAAGAATTGGTGCTGCACACGGCCATGTACGACAAGCGTGCCGAAATGGGCGCCGTGGTGCACCTGCATTCGACGCATTCAGTCGCGGTCAGCTGCCTGCACGGCCTCGATCCGTTGAACGTGCTGCCGCCGATCACGGCCTACTCGGTCATGCGCGTCGGCGCGTTGGCGCTGGCGCCATACTATCCACCCGGCGATGACAAGCTCGCCGATGCCGTCGCGGCTCTCGCGTCCAAACATCACGCGATCCTGCTTGCCAATCACGGCCCTGTCGTCGCCGGCCGCACCCTCGCCGCCGCCACCGATGCCGTCGAAGAGCTGGAAGAAACCGCGCGCCTCTATCTGATGCTGCGCCACGACAAGATCCGCACACTCACGCCCGAGCAGGTTGCCGAGTTGCAGAAGCGCTTTCCGGCGTGATCCCCCTCCCCGTCTAGGGGAGGGGAATAGTGCGCGTTACGCCGTCTTGAGATGCTTGAACATGTGGCGGCGAGCTTCGTCGTCCATGTCGGTCTTGAAGGGGAACTTGTCCTTCAGCGTCATGGCCTTCTGCGCTGCGGGACGGGCGGAGATTTCATCAACCAAACGCTTCAAATTCGGCAGCTTCGCCCAGACGTCATCGCCCAATGCGAAGCCGGCCATGCGCGCCCAGCCCCATACGTCCATGTCGACGATCGTGTAGGTGTTGGCGACCATGTACTTGTTCTTTGCCAAATGCGCGTCGAGCACCTGGAAGTGGCGCAGCGCCTCATATTGATAGCGGTCGTGCGCGTAGGGCACTTTCTCGGGCGCGAAATTCTTGAAGTGCACGGCCTGACCGGTGAACGGGCCGACGCCGGTTGCGACGAACATCAGCCACGACAGCAATTGGCCGCGCGCGGCGGGCGTATTCGGTGGCAGGAACTTTCCGGTTTTCTCGGCGAGATAGAGCAGGATCGCGTTGCTGTCGAACACCGTCGCGTCGCCGTCGATGATTACAGGCACCTTGCCGTTCGGATTGATGGCGAGGAACTCGGGCTTGAACTGCTCGCCCTTGCGGGTGTCGACGGGCATCGGCTGGAACGGCACGCCTGCCTCTTCGAGAAACAAGGCAATCTTGGTCGGGTTCGGGGATCCATTGAAGTAGAACTTGAGCATACGCACCTCCGGCTGGGGGATTGAAACTGCCCCCCACCTGCCCGATGAACGTAGGCCATGCAAGCCACTTATTCGGCATTTGACGCAGATCCGGCATTCGCCAGCCGCCCTCGCCAAGCGCGATGGCATCAGCCACGATCTCTTCTTGGCAAAACGACGGACAAATCCGCATGTCGCATTTTTCGGACGATCCGGGCCTCGCCGGAAAAGTTGCGATCGTCGCGGGCGGTGGTGCGGCGGGCGACGGCATCGGCAATGGCCGTGCGGCAGCGCTCCTGCTCGCGCGTGCCGGCACCAAAGTCCTCGTCGCCGATCGCGATGTGCAGCTCGCTCAGCGCACCGTCGAGATGATCGCTGGCGAAAATGGCACAGCCATTGCGCATGCGGCGGACCTCACCGACAGCGCGCAATGCAAGGCGACGGTCGACGCCGCGATCGCGCACTTCGGCCGGCTCGATTTTCTCGACAACAATATCGGCATCTCGAGCAAGGGGTCCGTCGTCGACCAGCCACAGGCCGAGTGGCAGCGCATGATGCAGATCAACGTCGAGACGATGTTCCTGATGTCGAAGCATGCCATCCCTGCCATGCGTCGAACTGCCGGCAAGGGCGCGATTGTCAACATATCGTCGATTTCGGCGCTGCGTCCGCGCGGGCTGACCGCCTACACGACGACCAAAGCCGCCGTCATCGGCCTCACGCGCGCCATGGCGGTCGATCACGCCGCCGAGGGCATTCGCGTCAACTGTATCGCGCCCGGCCCCGTCTACACGCCGATGGTCTACGCACACGGCATGACTGCCACAGCGCGCGAGACGCGGCGAACATCGTCGCCACTCGGCGTCGAGGGCACAGGCTTTGATGTCGGGCTTGCGGTTCGCTTTCTCCTCTCCGATCACGCCCGCTACATCACCGGTCAAACCCTCGTCGTCGACGGCGGCGTTTCGTTGCGAACGCCCGACCGCGAAAGCGGTGCTGAATATCAACAATAGGATCGCATCATGGCTCGCCTGCCGTACATCGAGAAGGCGGACGTCCCGGCCGAGCATCACGACCTGATGAAGCGGGACATGACGCTCTACAAGCAACTGATCCACAGCCCCGGTGCGCTCAGAGCGTTTCAAGGCCTGGGCTACTACATCCGCCACGCCAGCAAGCTTGACCCACGCTTGCGCGAACTTGCGATCCTCCAGGTCGGCTGGCTTGCGCGTTCGTCCTACGAATGGTCGCATCACATCAAGATCGGCTACGATTTCGGCGTTTCGGATCAGGATATCGAGGGGCTGATCGCCGACAGCGCGAGCAAACCATCCAAACTCGAACCGCTCGCGCGTCTGGTGTTGCGGGCCGCGCGCGAGGAGACCATGGACGGCGCCATCTCGAAATCCACCTTCGCCGAACTCCAGATGTCGCTCGACAACGAGCAGCTGGTCGACCTCGTTGTGGCCATCGGCTTCTACAACGCCGTGATCCGAATTCTTGCCACGTTGGAGATCGACGTGGAGCCGGAGTACCAGAAATACCTCGAAAAGTACCCGTTTCCGAAAGGTGGGGCATGACCGCGCGCGCGCTTCGCCTCCAAAACAAGGTCGCCATCATCGTCGGCGCCGGCCAAGGGCCCGGCGAGGGCGTCGGCAACGGGCGAGCGACCGCCCTACTTTTTGGCCGCGAAGGCGCAAGCGTGCTTTGTGCCGATCGTGACCTTGCATCGGCGGAAGAAACTGCCGCAATGATCGCGCGCGACGGCGGGACGGCGAACGCATGTGCCGCGGACGTGACCAAGGACGCCCAACTCAAGGCCATGATCGATGAAGCCATGCGCCGTTATGGCCGCATCGATATCCTGCACTACAACGTCGGCGTCAGCCTGGCTGGCGGCGACAAGTCGCCGTTGGAGATCACCGAGGATGCTTTCGATCGCGTCAACGCGATCAACCTGCGCGGATTCATCATGGCCGTGAAGCATGTGCTGCCGATCATGCGGCAACAGCAGTCGGGCGTGATCCTCTCGATCTCCTCGGTCGCCGCGCTCGCCAACAACTACGCAACCGTTGCCTACAAGACGACCAAGATGGGCATGATCGCTTTCACCGAGCAGATCGCCTATCACAACGCCGAATTCGGCATCCGCGCGAACATCATTCTGCCGGGCCTGATGGATACGCCGATGGCGGTCGATACGCGAGCGCGGGAATGGGGGAAGTCACGCGAGACGATCGCGGCCGAGCGTGATGCGCGCGTGCCGCTCCGGCGCAAGATGGGCACCGCCTGGGACGTCGCAAACGCCGCGCTTTTCCTCGCGTCGGAGGAAGCCAACTTCATCACTGGCGTAACGTTGCCGGTCGATGGCGGGGCGTTGCTGCGCGGCGGGGCTTGACTTCCCTCTCCCCGCGCGCGGGGAGAGGGTGGCCGCAGGCCGGGTGAGGGGCAGATACAATTGCTGATGTTCCCCTTGGTCCACTTTCTTGCAGCGCGCTGGATTTTTCCAAATGTCTTCAACTCGACATCATGGACTGTGGAATGAGAAGAATGGAGCTTCGGACTCGCGGCTGCCCCTCACCTGTCGCTTCGCGACATCCTCTCCCCGCAAGCGGGGCGAGGAAAGATACATTCGATCTTTGAGATCTGAAGGCTCAGTATGACCACGAATAAAGCCGTTATCGTTGGTTCGCTCGGCGTCATTGGCCGCTATATCGCCGACCGCCTCGTCGCGGCCGGTGATTGGGAGATCGTCGGACTGTCGCGCCGCACCGCCGACAGCAGTCCGCGCTTTCGCCACATCTCTGTCGACCTCCTCGATACCGCCGACGTCAAGAACAAGCTCGCGGGACCCAGCGCCGGTCTCGAAGATGTGACGCACGTCTTTTACGCAGCCTTCCAGGCGCTGCCCGCCACCGGCAACGCCGCGAACTTCGCCGCCAATATCGCGCCCAATCGCGACATGCTGATCAATTCCGTTACCGCCGTCGACATGACCTCGAAGCGTCTGAAACGCGTCGTCCTCGTGACTGGCACCAAGTACTACGGGTCGCATCTCGGGCCCTTCAAAACGCCAGCGCGAGAAAGCGAACCGCGCCATATCGGGCCGAACTACTACTTCGATCAGATCGATTGGCTGACGGGTTTTCAGCATGGCAAGCCGTGGAGCTGGACGGAGCTGCGCCCACAGACGCTCTGCGGATTCACGCCCGGTACGGCGATGAGCATCATTCCGGCGATCGCCGTCTATGCGGCGATCTCGAAGGAACTCGGCCTGCCGCTGCGCTTTCCGGGCAAGGCCGAGGCGTTCTCATCGATCTATCAGGTGACCGCCTCGGACCACATGGCCAATGCCGCGCTCTGGGCCGCGATCGAGCCGCGGGCGGCGAACCAAGCCTATAACATCACCAACGGCGATTATATTCGCTGGGAAAATGTGTGGCCGCGCATCGCCGAGGTGTTCGAGTTGCCGGCTGGCGGCGTGCAGACCGTCAGCCTCGTGCAGCAGATGGCGGGGATGCAGCCGCTGTGGGAGGAGATCGCCACGCGGCACGGTCTGAAGCGCATCCCCTGGCCGGAACTCGTAGCCTGGCCGTTCGCCGATTACGTCTTCGGCACAACCTGGGATGTGATGACCTCGACGGTCAAGGCCCGGCAACACGGTTTTCAGGACGTGGTCGACAGTGAGGAGATGTTTGTCCGCTTGCTTGCAAAAATGCGCCGGGACAAGATCGTGCCTTAGCGCCCGTTGAGCCTACTCCCCAGGAATCATCCGATGATCAAGCCGTCTCTGCATCACGTCACCCTCAAGACCAGCCGTCTCGACGAGATGGTCAAGTGGTACGCGCAGGTGGTCGGCGCCGAGGTCCAGTTTCGCGATCCGGGTGCCGCTTGGATGACCAACGACGGTGCCAATCACCGGATTGCATTTCTCGCCGTGCCGGGGCTCTCGGACGATGCCGACAAGGTGCGCCACAACGGCATGCATCACTGCGCGTTCGAGTACGACACCTTCGCCGCCCTGATGTCGTCGTTCGACCGCTTGCGCACGGCGGGCGTCGAACCCGCCTTCTGCCTCGAACACGGGCTCACGATCTCACTCTACTACCGCGACCCCGAAGGCAATTACGTCGAACTGCAGAGCGATAACTTCTCTGATTGGAAACTCTCGAGCGCGTGGATGCGGACGTCGCCCGAGTTTGCGGCAAACCCGATCGGATTCTTTTTCGATGCGGCGAGGGTCTACGAAACATTCAAGTCGGGAACTGATTTCGCCACTCTGCAGAAGGCGATCCGAAGCGGCTCCTACGCGCCCAATCCGATGCCCAATATCGGGCTTCCCGTGTAGGTTCGCCGGACATGAGCAGTGAAAAGGCACGGACCGATGTGTTGATCGTCGGTGCGGGACCGGTCGGTCTCGCCGCAAGCATCGAGCTCGGGCGCCGCGGCATCCGGTGCATCGTCGTCGAGCGCAACGATCGGGTCGGGTATAGCCCGCGCGCCAAAACGACCAACGTGCGCACGCGCGAGCATCTGCGGCGGTGGGGGATCGCGGACGCCTTGCGGCGCGCCTCGCCGATTTCGCCGGACCGGCCGTCGACCGTCGTGTTTGCCACGCGCATGAACGGCGCGCTGCTGGCGCGGTTCGAAAACGCGATGAACGGCACCCGGGAACGAAACAACTTGTACTCCGAAGAGGCACAGTGGGTGCCGCAGTACGTGCTGGAAGACGTCATGCGGCGGCACACGGAAACGCTTCCCGGCGTCATGTTGCGCTTTGACACGGAATTCGTTTCCCTCAATCAATCGACCGACGGCGTCATCACACAGGTCCGAAACGTCCGCACGGGCACGGTCACGGAGATCGAGAGCACCTTTTTGATCGGTGCGGATGGGCCTCGCAGCGCAGTGCGCGGGGCGATCGGCGCGAAAATGGCCGGCGAGCCCGCCACATCGAAGAACTACAGCATCATCTTCCGCGCGCCTGATCTCGCCGCGCGGCAGGTGCACGGGCCGGCCATCATGTACTGGATGGTGAACGAAGATGTACCCTCGCTGCTCGGGCCGATGGACGAGAACGGTCTCTGGTTCTTCATGGCGACGAAACTACCCGGCAACATTGACCCCGCCAGCATCGATCCGGCCGATCTGATCCGGCGCGGAACCGGCCTCAAGGATCTCGGCATCGAGATCATCGGCACGGATCTTTGGGTCGCGAACCGGCTGGTCGCGGATCGCTATGCGCGCGACCGCGTATTTCTTGCTGGGGACGCGTGCCATCTGCACCCGCCGTTCGGTGGATTCGGCATGAACATGGGGATCGGCGATGCCGTCGATCTCGCATGGAAGATGGCGGCGCGCCTCACCGGCTGGGGTGGTGCGGCGCTGCTCGACAGCTATGACGTCGAGCGGCGGCAAGTGCACGAGCGCACGATCGCCGAGGCCATGATCAACTTCGGCGCGACCGCCAACCAGCTCGTCCGGCCCGCGCTCGAGGCGCCCGGGCTCGTCGGCGATGCGACGCGCCGCGAGGTCGGCGACATCATCCTCGCCACCAAGGTGCGGGAATTCAAAACGCTCGGCATCGTCCTCGGCATGCGCTATGAGGGGTCACCGATCGTCGTTCCGGACGGAAGCCTGCCGCCGCCGGATCACTTCATGCTCTATACGCCGAGCGCGCATCCCGGCTGCCTCGCGCCGCACCTCTGGCTCGCCGATGGGACATCACTTTATGACCATTTCGGGGATGGGCTCACACTGCTCATCACGGAGGGCGACCGGAGCGCGGCCAATGCGCTGGTCGCGGCCGCCGCGCAGCGGAAAGTTCCGCTCAAAGTCCTCGCGGAAATCGATGACCGGTTGCGGGCGCGATACGAGGCCCGCTTCGCGCTGATCCGGCCGGATCAGCATGTCGGGTGGCGCGGCGACCAGATCCCCGCAGACTGTGACGCCCTGCTGTCCCGCCTGACCGGTTGGCCCTAGCACTGCCGCGAAACCGCCAAACGGTGCCGCGACACTGATGGCATCCAAGCAGGCGGGACAGGACATGCAGCAAGTTGTCATCAAGGCAGGCCTGATTGCGCTCACTGTCGCAATGGCTGGATCGGCGGCGCGGGCGGAGGTGGGCTATGCGTGGCGCAGTGCCGGGGCGAGCGCCGAGACTCTGGCGCAGCGGTTTCCCGCGCCGCAAGGATTCCGGCGTTCGCAACCGACGCCCGGCAGCTTTGGAGCTTGGCTCGCCGGATTGCCGCTGAAGCCAGCCGGCGCATCGGTGCTGCTCCACACCGGCCAGCCGAAGGGGCGTCAGGACGTGCACGCGGCGGTCGTCGATATCGATGCCGGCGCGCGGGACCTGCAGCAATGCGCCGATGCGATCATGCGGTTGCGCGCCGAGTGGCTGTTCGCCGCGGGCCGCGCGCGCGATATCGCGTTCAACGACACGGGCGCGGCCAAACCGATGTCGTTTGCGCGGTGGGCCGAGGGCGAGCGTCCAAAGCCACAAGGCCGCGGGCTCGTGTGGTCGCGGACGGCGGCGGCAGACCCGAGCTATGCTTCGTTCCGCCGCTACATGGACAGCGTCTTCACGTTTGCCGGCACCTACAGCCTCGAGCGCGAATTGGCGTCCGCGCCAACCAGCGATTCGCAACCCGGCGACGTCTTCATCAAGGGCGGATTTCCAGGCCATGCCGTCCTCGTCGTCGATGTCGTCACGCACACCACGACCGGCGAGAAGCGGCTCCTGCTCGCCCAGAGCTTCATGCCGGCGCAGGACATCCACATATTGAAGGACCCGGCGCGCGCGGGCGATGCGTGGTGGTTTCCGGCGCCCGCGCCCGGTCAGCCGTTCCAGACGCCCGAGTGGCCATTCCCTCCCGATAGTCTCAAACGCTGGCGTTGAGGCGCGCGCGATCGCCCGTGCATGCACGGCAACCGTGCCCGCGCGGCATGGCGGAGCGGTGCCTCGATGTGGTGATATGGCCGCCTGCTGCGGCGTGCCATCACGCCGGCTCAACGCTCGGGAGAGACTCGCGTGAAACTCATCAAGCCGTCCGACAACAAGACCAAACAAGCCCCCGCCGACAAGTTCGGCGGCGTCGTCTACCAGGACGAAATCATCGCTGCGGCCACGGCGCCCTCGCGCCTGCGCGTCAACCGCGTCTCGTTCGCGCCGGGCGGGCGCACCAACTGGCACACGCATCCCGTCGGCCAAGTCCTGCACGCCCTATCCGGCGCCGGCCGCGTCCAGGAACTCGGCCAACCCGTCCGCGCGTTCATGCCGGGCGAAACGGTCGTCGTCCCCGCCGGCGTCAAACATTGGCACGGCTCGGCGCCCGGCCATTTGTTCGTGCATCTCGCCTTGACCGAGAGCGACGACAAGGGCGAGACCGCGACCTGGCTCGAAGCGGTGTCCGACGCGGACTACAACGCCGCGCCCAAGGCGTAGCTTTCGCCGAAAGACACGAATTCGTAGTCCATTAACCGGTTGTTTGGGGCCTGCCGCTAGCATCCGGGGAGACTGCCGGTTGGCGCCGGCGCTCGACCGGAGACTATACGTGCACACGATCTGGGGATTCGCGGCGGCCGCCGTGATCATGGCGTTTGGTTTGCTCGTCAGCGGCGACCGCCTTCCATCCGGCTCGGGCCATGGCTTCGCGTCCGGTCAATTGACGACGACGCACGCGTGGCTGCTCGGCGTGGTCATGGGGGCGGCCGCCATGTGGGTGCAGTCGGTGCGCTGGCACGAATTGCCGATCCGGGTCCGCATCTGGTTCCGCATGAACCGCCACAGCATGTGGCTCTCGGTACTCGGCTGCGCGTTCGCTGGCGTGTTGTTCTACTATTGAGCCCGCAGGGCATGAAAACGCCCGCGCACGCTCGGTGCACGGGCTGATTTCAGCGGATCGGATGCGTCTGATCAGAGCTTGAACGGGATGACCTTCTGCGTCTGCTCGCCGAGGCCTTCGATGCCGAGCTTCATGACGTCGCCTTCCTTCAGGAACACCGGCGGCTTCATGCCGAGGCCGACGCCCGGCGGTGTGCCTGTCGTCACGACGTCGCCGGCTTCGAGCACCATGAATTGCGAGATGTAGTGCACCAGATGCTGGATCGTGAAGATCATCGTGCGCGTGCTGCCGGTCTGCATGCGCTTGCCGTTGACGTCGAGCCACATGCCGAGCGACTGCACGTCCTTGATCTCGTCCGCCGTCGTCAGCCACGGGCCAAGCGGGCCCGAGGTTTCGAAGCACTTGCCTTTCATCCACTGGCCGCCGCGCTCGGCCTGGAAGTGGCGTTCGGAGACGTCGTTGCAGATCGCATAGCCGGCGATATAGGAAAGTGCGTCTTTCTCTTCGACGTAGCGCGTGCGGCGGCCCATCACGAAGGCGATTTCAACTTCCCAATCTAGCTTCAACGAGCCCTTCGGGATCATCACGTCGTCGTTCGGCCCGACAATACAGTTGGCGAGCTTGTTGAAGAGAATGGGCTCCTTCGGGATCGGCGAGCCGGTCTCCTTGGCGTGGTCGGCATAGTTCAGGCCGACGGCGATGAAGTTGGCAACGCGTGCCACCGGCGCGCCCATGCGGACGCCCTTCGGCGCGGCAGGCAGGCTCATCGGATCGATCTTGCGGAGCTTATCGAGGCTCTGGGGCGACAAGACCTCGCCGGTGATATCACCCACGTGGGCGGACAGATCGCGGACACTGCCATCGGCTGCGACGATCCCGGGCTTCTCGCTGCCGGGCGCGCCAAAACGCACGAGTTTCATTGAGGCCACTCCATGGTCGAATGATCGAATAATTGCCATGCCTATGTGGCCAGTGGCGCGCTGTCCACCGTCAAGACTGACATGTCGATATGCGCGCACGCAGCCGCTTCAGCCCCGCACGCTGTTCATCCGAAACTTTGAAGTTCGCGTCAGACCTATTTTACTGGGCAGCTGTCAGAATAAACATGCCGATGCCCAAGGCCGGTCCTGCAATGCACGCCAACATCATCAAGAAAAATGATTTGTCCAACATAACTCTACCCCTAGCGAGGCCCTAAACCCTCGCAATGCTGTGCAATTTGGAATTCGCATGCGTGGCCAGCATGCGTCCCATGGAAATTATCAGTCTTCTGCAATTGGTCAATTCACAATTTCCGATCTGAGAAAAATTCAGTCCGGATCAATCCCGCCTCAACGAGCCTGAGCCTTGACACCTGCGGTAATCGCCTGAATTACCGAGGAAATCGCGGGTGTGATTTCCTTGTCACTGCGATGGACGAGACCGATCGTCCGCTGCAGCTTCGGTTTCAGGGATCTCACTTCGCAATCCATCGTCCTCGGCATGTCGGCCGCCACCATGGCCGGCACGATCGCGGCGCCGAGGCCGGCCACGACAGCGCTGCGGATCGCCTGCAAATGTTCAAGTTCCATGTGGGCGCGCATGGTGCAGCTCTGGCCATTGAACCAGTCCGATACCATCGCCTTCAAGACCGCGGCCCGGTGGTCAACGATCAGAGGCTGTTCGGCCATGAACTGCGGGGTCACCGCCGCCGGGATGTTGGGCGTATGCGCCGGCAGGATGGCTTTCAGCTCCTCACGATGGATCTGGATGACGGTGAACTGCTTTTCATTGATGGGCAGCGTCACGATGCCAAGATCGAGATCGTTGTCGCGAACCAGCTCGAGCAATTCCTGCGTTGTTCCGATCGACACCAGAACCTTCAGATTGCTGTCGCCTGCATGCAGCGCTTTCAGGATCGGCGCCAGCATGTATGTCAGCGTCGTCGTACTGGTGCCAAGGCGAACGCGCGCGGTCGAACCATGCTGGAACCGCTCCATGGTCGCGTCCATGACGTCAAGTTCGCGGCCGATGCGATTGGCATGCTCGATCAGTGCCAGGCCCGCTTCGGTCGGATGCGCGCGGCGGCCGAGCCGCTCGACGAGTTGCACATTGAAACGCTTCTCCAGTTCGCGAATTTGCAGGCTGATCGCCGATTGCGTCAGCCGCAGATGATTGCCAGCACGTGTGAAGTTCCCATGCTTGGCAACTTCGACAAGTGTCCGCAGGTGATCGATGTTGATCCGCGCCATCTATGAGGATTCCTTCTGAATTTAATTAAAACAATGAATTTCTCTCAAGGCAGAAAATGAGTTATGTAAACATCATTAGCCCTTGCGCGGCGAAGAAGTACTCGACTCCGCGCATTGCTAGAGATTTTGCAGTCGCATACTCAGCAATATTCCCCCAGCCGCTGCGGACATGAGAGCTTCGCTCACGTGGCCGCAGTGTGCTGTTTGACGTCTGCAAAACCCGGGACTGGCTTTGAATAGTTGCGCCACAACTAAAGTGCGCTCATAACATTTTTTACACGCGCGTAAAGTAGGCCGTAGGCGAATTAGCCGAATAAACGCAGCTGCTTCTCATCTTTGCCACGGTTCTCACGCGCCAATTGCTCAATTCGATCAAATGGGACCTGCTCTGCGCTGATGAGCGACCGCTGCGCCTTCATGGGGCGCACAAACCCTTCTTGCACAAGGTGGAATTCACCCACGGTCTGCTGCGGCAGGACAGCCGCCGGGTCCAGTCCGCTCTCACTTTGGAAGGCGGCTTTGAGTTTTCGTAGTGCGGTATCTTCTCGAACGCGGCCGATAAACCACGAGGTGATCTGGTCGCGCGATTTATAATCGAGGTCGCCCGGCGACTGGGTCGCCAGCATAATCCCCAATCCGGCCGAACGGGCGCGCTTCAACAAACTCTGCAACGGTTCCGCTGTCGCCGGCTTCGCATTCGCCGGGATGTAGAGGTCGGCTTCATCGAACATGACGACGGCCTGGAGTTCGTCGTTGGGATTGCGCTGGCAGAAGCGCAGTGCTTCCGACAGGAACTGGGCAACCCAGAACAGGATGTTTTCGTTGTCGCCGAGGAAGCCGGTGTAGACGATCGAGAGCCGGGTGCGGCCGTCGGCGCGCGCATAGGGGCCGATGCCGAGCAGCGACTCCATGCTGAGGGACTCACCGCCCCCTTCGAACAGCGATGCGTTGCGATGACGAAGGCTGTCGAGCTGGGCCACCAGATCGCGCCGGATCTTGCCGGATGGATCCATCCGCTGGGTCGATTCAGTCAATTCGGGATCTTCGTCTTCCAGGAGATTGATGAGATCGGCGAGTGTCACTTCCTGGCTGAAGCGCTGGCCGAGGAGACGCAGCGCCACGGACAACGTGCCCGACTGCTTCTGATGCGTCGCCGAGTTCTTGAGGTGCAGCATTTCGCCTATCGCCGCCGCCGAAAGATTGGCGAGCAACTGCTGCTCGTGCTCGGGCAGCTCGTTGATGCCATTCGGCAGCAGCGTGATGGAGATCGGCCGGCCGGACGAACGGCCAGGCGTGTAGATCGCGACATCGATCGAGTCCGCGAGCTTCTCACGTTCCCCGCGCCGTTCCGCATAGTCATTGTCGATCGCGCGCCACACTTCCGGGTTGGCGTAGCTGCACAGATCGCCCTTGCGGTCGATCAGGATCGCGGGCGTGCCACGCAGCAACAGCTGCTCGATCACGCACAGGGCGAGCGTCGTTTTACCGGAGCCTGAGCCGCCGAGCACGGCCGCGTGCCGCTTCAACACGTTTTTGTTGAGCGTGATCGCCCTCTGCGACTTGTTGATTTCGCGGCCGGCCAGAATACTACCGCGCCCTTCGCCGTTCTCGTCCAGCAATTCTTCCCTTGGAAGATGTTCGTCGGCATCCGGAGCCGCCGCGACGGCCGGGGTCTGCGCGGCCGTTGGATCGGACCAGTCTTGCGCATCTGAATAGGTGGCGGCCGTTTCGGCTTCAGCATGGGCCGCGCTATTGGCGTGACCGTTGCTGTAAGTCGCGTGGCCGTCGCCGTTCATGCCATTGGCGTAGGCAGGCACCGCGACGGGCGCTGCCTGTCCGTTCGGGATCGGACGGGTCAAGAGATCGAGCCGCAGCAGCTGCACGATCGACATCAAGCCCGACACGAGCTTTGCCTGTTCGAACCACTTGCCGAAGCCTGGATCGTTGCGATGATGGGCATGGAATTCGCGTACCGTCATCATGCGCTCGATCTCGGGGATCGGCACCGGCACGATGCGTCCGCCGCTTTCGCGGAATTTGCGCGTCGCCTGCGCCGCCTGGCTCTTCGCCTTGGTCGGCAGTTCGCCGACGCGGAGCAGGAACGCGCTCTTGCCGCGCGCGGCGCCGAGAATGCTCTCGAGCTGGCGATTGAAGCTGCCGCCCTGAATGCGCCTGTTGCTGAGGAAAATACGGCCTTCCGATTGGTAGCCGGCTTTGTGCTTCAGGACGAGATCGACGGCAGCAAGATCATCGCTGAGCTCGAGCCGCGTCACGCTGACGTCGATTGCGCCGCCCCATTCGTCGCGCGCGAGCGCAAGGGAACCGGCGACGACGTCCATCTGCCCTTGTTCGTCTTCCGGCACCTCGGCTTCGGACTGTGCCGCGAAGCGGTCCCAGCGCTCACGGAAATCCGCGCCCGGCGGCGCGTCGGCGGCGGGAGGTGCATCGCCGCCGAAGAAGGCGTCAAATCCAAGGGCCGCCGCCAATGCCGAGACGAAGCCCGGGCTGCTCGCGGAATCGGCCGTTGCAGCTTTGGCGCCGTTGCTGGCACCCGATCCGTTCGGTTGGTTCTGCTGCTTGCATTTCGTCTGCGCATGCTCGAGCAAGCGTCGCGTCGAGAGCCCGCTGAACTCTTCATAAAAAGCCGGACCGAAGAACTGCACCGGATCGCTGACGCCTCCGGTCTGGCCGTCGCCGTCTTGCTGCAAGCGCTTGGCGATGATCAAGCGCGCCTCTTCCGCCGAGCGCGTCTCATTTAGCGGCACTGGCCCCGATTTTTCGATCCGATCGATATACGATTGCGCCAGCACTTCGCGGACCCGCTCGTAGAAATCGCCCAGGCAGGAGATCAGCACGATCGCCGAGGGTACGCGGTTGGCGATCTGGATCAGATCGCGGATCGCTTTCTGGAAGCGTTCCTGGTAGTCGTCGAAAAACCGCAGGTCCTCGACTTGGTCGATGGTGACGACGAGGGCGGCGCGGTCCACGGTCCAGATCAGCTTGCCGAGATTCTCGATGATCTCGAAGGCGCGGCCTTCGCCGACGTTCGGATCAAGAGCTGCGACCGCCGAATGCGAGAGTTCGGTCAGCTGCCGGCCATACAGATACTGGCGCACGCGCTGGTCGATGCGCGGGTCCGTGCGCTGCAGATAGAGCAAGGCGCGCACGATGTTGATATCGAGTTCCTGGTCCGCGAACTTGGGGCTCGCCACGATTTCGTCGGCGAGCTTCAGCACCAGTTTTGCCAGCGCCGGATCGTCGAAATTGGCTTCGCGCAACTCGGTCAAGGCCTTGGCCGAAATAACGCCCGTGTCGCCGACCAGGCCATTGGTCAGACGGCTCAATCCCGTTTCGCCGTCGCCATCGGGATCGTAGGGTTTTTCGAGCGAGGCGACGATGCGGCGCAGAAAGTAGTCCGCGTAGTTGGCGACGTCGGGCGTCATCTGGGCATAGCCGAAATAGGCTTTGCCGGCGCGATGCGCGGACGTGCGGAGCGCGCGAATGAGATGCGTTTTGCCGGCGCCAGATTGGCCGTGAAACAGCAGAATCCGGGCCTGGACCGCGCCTTTGTCCGCCGTCACCTGATCCAGCAAATCCGCGAACTTGCGCCGCGCCTTGGCGTGCACGACCTCGACGTCGACCGGG
Organism: uncultured Alphaproteobacteria bacterium; assembly: GCA_963779515.1. Lineage (GTDB taxonomy): Bacteria > Pseudomonadota > Alphaproteobacteria > Rhizobiales > Hyphomicrobiaceae > CAVZYN01. Next base: position 520,780 of record CAVZYN010000018.1, on the reverse strand, counting down.
TCCGCACGCCAAATGTCGTCTTCCCAGGTGATCGAATGCTCAAAGACCGCGGCGAGGCGGTCGAGCGGCACGGTGGGCGACAAATCGGGCATCGAACGTGATCCTTGGACGGGGACAAAATCTCAATCGGACTCAACTGCTTCTCGTGCAGGTCTACTCGTCGACGCGGATAAAGTGGAACACGGCGTTCTTGAAGGTCAGCGCCGACTCTTGGACGTCTTTCATCGCGTTCGGATCTTTCAAGTCGGCGTTGGCGAGCACGACGCGGCCCGTACGATGCGCTTCCGTCAACATCGCGCGGAACTCGATTACGGAAAGACCCCACGCCGGGTGGCGCGCCGCGAACTCGCGCCACACATGCGAAATGTAGGCCTTGCGATTGCCGGCCCAGCCGGTCGCGCGCGCCGCGGTCGCTGCATGCACGCCCGTGACGAACCCTTCGAACGTCGGCCGCAGGTCTTCGACCGGCGTCTCAATTTCGCGCAATGCAGGCGCGGCAGCCTCGGCGACGGGCGGCGGCGCTGGTCCGCTGGCGACAGGCGCTTCGGCGCGCTGCGTTGCGGCCCTCGGGGCCGCCTTCCTGAGCTTTGGGCTTCTGCGCGTTCGGTGGCGTGCCGCAGATCCACGGGCGAAGCACCGCCAACTGCAGCGCCTTGATTTCGGCGGTCTTCAAGCCGGCCGCTTCTGCCGCGAGCACGGCGATCAGGCGGCCGTCAGTCCCCGGGTCCTTCTGACGCCGGGTCAGTTGTGCGGCAAGCAATCGGCTCGCCTTCGACGACATGCCGGATTTGGTGCTGAGCCCGGTTTTGATCTGATTGCCGAAGGCGCGCTCGAGGGCCACTACGGCGAGTGCCGCGCGCAGTTTCGGCGGGCTCGCGGCGCCTTTGACCGTCAATGCGAACGTGCGGACGACGATAGCGCTCGCTAGTCCGTCGATCTTTTCCAGCGCCTTCAACTGCGCGCCGCTCGGCCGCTCGATACCCAGCGCTTTGGCCACCAAGTGTCGAGACTTGACAACGGACCATGCCGGCAGCGCGCCAGCAGGAAGGCCGCAGAACTGACTTGCCCGTTTCAGCCCCGTCGCGGTGGCGGCGATCTGCGCGCCGGAGGCTTCGACGAGGCCCGCCGCCGCCAAGCCGTCGATCGCGCGCTCGAGGATGGCGCGCCACTCCAGCGGTGTCAGCCCATGGCCGGCCAGGGGTGCGAGGTCGCGTGCGACATCACTTTTTGCGCCGAGGCCTGGCGCAGCCGCGATCCGCGCCAGGACGATATCGTCCAGCACGCTCGCACTGCTTGCCGCTCCGGAAGCGGACCGATCCAGGGTCGCCAATTCCATAAAACTCTGATCTCCAAGTGATTTTTGGCGTCTTGGACACTGCCGAACGCCACAAAGATCACGGGCCAGACGGCACGCCCGACACGCCGCTGGTTCGGATGCAGTTCGACAGAGTCGCCCTTCAAGTTCAATGGTCCCGCAGCAGGTCGCAGCCGCAACTTGCATATGCGTGGCCCGGGGGCCGCGGCGGCGTTCCGCGCCGTACAGCGCTCTGCCCCTGAAGCTTCACGCGGGAGCCCCAATCAGGACAAGATTTTCTGTTGGGTTTCAGAGGCTAAAGATGGGGCTGACGATCAAGACGGGTCACCGACGGGGTTCCGCTTACACGATACACTGACTGAAACACCGGGCTGCGATTCGCGTTCTGCGACCGTCCGCCACCGATCGTAACGATTCGGTAGCTTTAACGGACGGTTAAGACGTTCACGGCATGGTGAAGCGTCCCTAAACCGCGCGTAAACCTGCGGGAGTTGTAAATGTTTCGCGTCGCGCTTGCTGCTACATTGCTTTTGATCACCGTTTCCGGCTGCTCCTTGTCGCCCGGATCGCTTTCGTCGGGTACGCCGGCTCTCGCCCCCGACTCAAAAACCGCTTTCGATTCGTCCGAACGCAAGGCCGCACGTGGCGGCCTCGGTGGAGAACCCGCCGCACGCGTCGCCTCGCTCGATCCGAAGAGCGGCGTCAAGCCGGACGACAAGATCCCGAAAGGCACCTACGAGAAAGCACCGGCTGGCGCGCTCGCCGATCGTGATTTCAGCCTGACTGCTCTCAACGCCGAAGAAGCGCGGGATCTGATCAACGCCTATCGCCGGGACAAGGGTTTGAAGCCCTTGAAGCTCAACACGGCGCTGACCGACGCCGCCAAGGCGCACTCACGCGATCTCTCCAAATGGGACCGCATCTCGCACTACGGGTCGGATGGCTCCAATCCTTGGGACCGTGTGAAGCGCACCGGCTACAACGCCAAGCTCGCCGCTGAAAACGTCGGCACCGGACAGGTCACGATCGCGGAAGTCTTCAAGGGGTGGAAAGACAGCCCCGGCCACAACAAGAACCTGCTGCTCGCCGATGCCGAGCACATGGGTATCGCGCTGGTGCAAGACAACAAGACCGAGTTCAAGACATTCTGGACGCTGGTGCTCGGCTCGTCGCTTTAAGGGCGAGCGGCCGCACTGGCGCCGCTGGTCGACGAGAGATTGGACCAGATTGGCAATGACAGTCCGAGTTTGCGGCGGGCGACGATGGCGTTGCAGACTGCCGCGATCGTCATTGAGGTCGCCGTCGCTGTCGCCGCGCCGATGGCGCCGAAGCGCGGTGTCAGCACCAGATTGAGCACGATATTCAGCGCAGCCGCACTCGCCAGCACCATGGCACACATCCGCTGTTGACCGAGCGTGTTCAAAATGAACTCCGAGGGGCCCATGGCTGCGCGTGCCAGGAACCCGATCGCGACGATCATCATAATCGGATGACCTGCCGTAAACTCCGGCGCAAACAATCCGAGCAACTGCTTACCAAATGCGATGATGACGACCGCCATGGCCAGCGACGGCCAGAACGTCAAGTTGACGGCCTCGCGGATCAACGATTTGAGGCCCGCCTTATCGCCCGTCGCGTCCATGGTCGAAAACCGGCTCGCCATGGCGCTACCGACTGCGAAGTGGACGAACATCACGAGGCTCATTGTCTTGGCGGCCGCGAAGTACATGCCGACATCGGCGGGCGTCAGATAGAATGAGACCGCCAGCACGTCGGTATTCTGGAACACCAGCTCCGAGGCCGCGAAAACCAGCAACGGCAAGGCTGTTGCAAACCACCGGCGCCAATCGTACGCGCGCAGACCTGGCGCGACTTCGGCCTTCAGCGATGCCGCCAGCACTGCCGCTTGAATGAGAACTGCGATCAAAGCCGCGCCGAGCGCAACTGCGGCGGCGGTTTCCGCCAGGAGCGGCCATTCCATCTGCACGACAAGGGCCATGCCCGCCAAGATCATCAACGGCCGCAGGATGTAGGGTGGCACCAGCGCCGCGCCAATCCAGCCGCGGCCGCGACCGATGCCGTCCTGCAGCTCCGAGAGCGCGAAGATCGGCACGCAGATCAGCGCCAGCATCAGCGGCCATACATAGTAGGTCGCAAGCTTGCTTTCGAACTGCCAGAGCGCAAACGCGCCGAGTGCTGCGACGAGCATGCCACCGCCCAGGGCGACCAACCTGCCGCCGCGCAACAAGCCGCGCATAAGATCATGTTCGCCGCGCGCGAGGTGTTCGGGCAACAGGCGCATCATCGCTGTCGAGAGTCCGAGGTGCGAGAGGCCGCCCAGCACCAAGATCCAGGTCCACACGAACACGAAAATTCCGTACTCGAATGCGCCCATCCAGCGCGCGAGCACGATCTGTGACAAGTAGAGGATGGCCGCGCTGACGATGCGGATCAAGAACGCCGTCAAAGCGTCGAGGCGGGCCTCGCCGATGCGGCCGAGCAGCGGCAGATTGCTCAAGAAACTCGATTGACCGGCCGTGCGTTCGTAAGGGTGGCCGTGCTGCGCCGGCGCGGGTGCGAATGCAGGTGCCATCGCCGGCGCCATAGGCACCGCGAGGGTCACGAGCGTTGCTTTTCTCTGCCGGATTGCCATGGGGGTGCGTCCGCGGGGCCCAACGGGCTCGCTACACTTTTTTACTCCATGCCGCGCGATTTGTCCCGATACCGGACGGTTTCAGCCACGCCCGCCCACGCCCAGCATCGGCCCGCGTCGCCTTTCAAACTGTGCAACGTCGAGAAAAACTCGGCGACTTCGGCTGCGTAAGTGCCGTGACGGCCCTCGAGGACGGCAGCCATCAGCTCGACCTCTTTCGGGGTCGGCGTTGTATCTTCATCCGGGTGCCAAAGCGAGGTCATTTCAATTTGAGCCTTGTTGCGATTATCTGTTCGTCAACTAAGCAAGAAGGACGCCAAGCTCCGAGCGGCACAGGCACGGCGTTAACGCAGCAGACGCAGAAACGGGGCCAATTGGATTGGCCCCGTCTGGGTTGTGCCAGCAATTTCGAGCCGTTGGATCAGAACTTGCGGCTGGAACCTGCCTGATTGGTGTCACCTTCGCGCAGGGTTTTGCGCACCTTCGACCACTCTTCGGGGGACGCGGCCTTGGGCGCTGCTGCCGCGTCGTTGGCCTTGATTTCTTGCTCGATCGAGGTGTTGCCGCCGAAGCCATACCGCTGCTGTTGCGCGCGCACGTAGTCGGCGTTGTCCTTGAACTTCTTCTGCGACTTGTCGAGACGGCCAGCATCACGCAAGCGGATCGCTTCGTCTTTTTTCTCGCGCACCAGCAGCACCGTGACGTCCCGCATCACATCGGCATCGATCCCGGCCTTGATCTCGCTGTCGGACTGAGAAAAGCGGCCTTGAACGGACTGCGCGATTGAGGCTCCCGGCTCGCCATTGGTGGCGCGGTAGGCAACTTTCACCTCGGCCAATTGGCGTTGATCGTTGGCCAGCGCCGCGGGAACATCGAGTTCGGCAATCAGAACCTGATCCGTCCCGCCAATGATCTGATTGACCTTGTAGCTGATGCGGCTGCCCGAGACCTTGGCGTCCCGGCCGAGGCTCTTCATCGGGGTCACACCCGGCACGCAGTCGATGTGGATCTCGATTTCCTGCGCCACGACGTTTTGGGCGTCATCGAACTCGCGATTGAAAAACTGAGCAAGATCCGCTGGCTCGGCGACGAACTTGTGCGAGCCGTCCGCCGCGATCGCCAATTGCGCCATCAGATCTTCGTTGTAGCCGGTTCCCAAACCAATCGTCGACACCGTCATGCCTTCGCTGGCAAGTTCGCGGCCGAGGCCTGCGAAATCTCGCGGGGTGCTCGGCCCCACATTCGCCAGACCGTCGGACAGCAGGATGATCTTGTTGACACGATCCCTGGACTTGAATTTGCGCAACTCGTTGGCACCCGCCTGGAGGCCTGCATAAATCGCGGTCGAACCGCGCGGCGTCAGCCGGCTGATACGATTTTTAATGCTGTATTTGTCCGTCGCCCGCGTTGCTGGCACTTCGACTTCGACGCGATCGTCGTAGGAGACGACCGAGACGATGTCGCGGGCATTGAGGCGGTCAATCGCCATGATGGCGGCCTGCCGCGCCGCCTCGATGCGCGGCCCTTGCATTGAACCCGACCGGTCGATCACGAGCACGATATTCATGGGTGCCCGCGTCTCCGGCCGCGCAATCGGTGTTCCCTTGATGCCGATCTTGAGATGGACGGTCGATCGCTCGCCTGCTTTCATCACGCTCTGCCCCAGCGCGACCGACACGCTGATGGGCGCCTCGGCTGCTGGCGCTGCACGCGCAGTGCCCGTGACCATACTCAATCCCGCGACGGCCAAAACCGCACGGCTCAAGATCGACTTCAGCATTGGAGGCTTCTCCGGCGCATCGTTGCGCGAAGAAGAGTGTTTTTCCGTTCGGTGGCCGCTTCAGGGAGAGACGACGGCAGCCCAGCGGCGGAACTGCGGCAAAGTGCGGATTGGTGAAGACTGTGACTGCCGGACCTCAGTGGTCTATCCTGGACCCACCTTCTCAGTCCCGGATGCCCGTGCGCTTCTTTTTTCCCGATACGCCCGACCTGCCGTTGCCGCCGGAACACCGCTTTCCGGGCACCAAGTACCGTCTGCTTCGCGACCTGATCCGTCGCGAGCGCACGCTTGGATCGGCGGATCTGGTTGCGTCACCGCCGGCGGCGATGGCCGATCTGCTCCGCGCCCACGATGCCGTCTATGTCGATGCTGCCTTGGACGGCACCTTGGCGCCGGACATCATCCGGCGCATCGGTTTGCCTTGGAGCCGGACGCTCGCGGACCGGTCACGAGCCACGGTCGGCGGCTCGCTCGCCGCGGCGCGCGCAGCCTTGCACAGCGGCATATCGGGGCAGCTCGCTGGCGGCACGCATCACGCGCACCACGCGTTCGGCTCAGGGTTCTGCGTGTTCAATGATCTGGCGGTCGCCGCACTAACACTTCTGCATGAGCGGGCCATCAGTCGCGTGGCGATCGTCGATCTCGACGTGCATCAGGGCGACGGTAACGCTGCAATCCTCGGGCAGCGCGCGGATGTGTTCGTGTTCTCGATGCACGGCGAGAAGAACTTCCCGTTCCGCAAGGTCGCATCGCATCTCGATATTGGCTTGGCCGACGGCACCGACGACGACGGCTACATGCTGGCACTCGCCAGCGCGCTGCCGGCCGTTACGGCGTTCCGGCCGGATCTCGTGCTCTATCTCTCAGGCGTCGATCCGTTGCGCGAGGACAAACTCGGTCGTATGGCGATGACCACCAGCGGCCTCATGGCGCGCGATCGCCTCGTATTCGAGACATTTCACACTCTTGGGATTCCCGTATCGATCGCGATCGGCGGCGGCTATGCGGCGCCAATCGACCTTTCTGTCGCCGCCTATGCCAACACGTTCGCAGTGGCGCGCGACGTCTATGGATTTTAGCCCTCGAAATCAAAAGGGCCGCTCCTAAGAGCGGCCCTCGTGAGATCGGCGGCGATGCGGTCTGGCGCAAAGCCCAAATCGAACTAGATCGACGTCAGAAGATGCCCCAACGTGACCCCAGCAGAACGATCCGCAATCGCCGTCCCGAAGTTCCCACTCGACATAGGATCACCTCCTCTCCGTTGTTGAACCAATGCATCAAAGTCTCACGAAATCGTGGCGCTGTGAAGACCGTGTCCTGACATATGATGCCGCCGTGACCGCCGTGTCACATTTCCGCACGGGATGCCGCCGTGCGGCTCGTCACACCTGTGATTGCTTGCCACTGATCCTGGCGGGCGCAAACATCTCTGCACTTGATTCGGACCGATAACCGCGAGGCGCGCTGATGTCTTCATTGAAAATGATCTCTCTCGTCGCGATTGCGTCGCTCTTGGGCGGCATCCCTGTTGCGGCGCAACAGAAATGCACGCCTGAGCAACTTGGCGTCGCGCGCACGGTCGAGATCGATACAACCGGCGGACCGGGGTTTGGCTTCGAACAGTACAAAGCCCATGATTTCCTGTCGCTGAAGGACGTCGTGCTGACGTTCGACGACGGCCCGCAGAAGATCCACACGGAAGCCGTGCTCGCCGCGTTGGCCGCGCAGTGCACCAAGGCCACTTTTTTCTCAATCGGCAAGATGGCGCTCGGCTATCCGGAAATCCTGCGCGAGGTCGCCAAGCAAGGCCACACCATCGGCACCCATACCTGGAGCCACGCGGACCTGCGCAAGAAAAAGACGGGAGCAGAGGCGACTGAGGAAATCGAGAAGGGGATCAGCGCGGTTGGACGCGCTGTCGGGGCGCCGGTCGCGCCGTTTTTCCGATTTCCATTCCTCGCCGACAGCAAGGAAACACTCGCCTATCTCGGCAGCCGCAACATCGCGGTGTTCTCGCAAGACGTCGATAGCTTCGATTTCAAGTTCGGCAACAAGCCGGAGCAGCTCGTCCAGTCCGTTATGGGCAAACTCGACAAAAAGGGCAAAGGCATCATCCTGATGCACGACATCCAACCCGGAACCGCGAAGGCGCTGCCGATGCTGCTCGCTGAGTTAAAAGCGAAAGGCTATCGCGTCGTCCACATGAAGGCGAAGGGTGAGTTGAAGTCATTGGCGCAGTTCGACCAACTGATCGAGAAGGACGTGAAGGGCTTGCCAGCCGGGGGAACCGAGCGGCCGACGTCGTCGGTCGTGCGCACGGTCGAGGATCCTGCGTTGGCCGCAACGGCCAAGGCAGTGGTGCCTGCCGCCGCCGCAAAGAAGCCCTGACGCCATGGCTTGGGCGGCGGACGTTCTTTCGTTCTGGTTCGAGACACTGGCGCCCGCGCAGTGGTTCAAGAAGGACGACGGCGTAGATACTGAAATTCGAGCGCGCTTCCTCGGCCTACATGAACAGATCGCGTCGTCGCCGGATGACGTGTTATTGGCGGCGGCCGATACTGCGCTTGCGGCGATCGTCGTGCTCGACCAGTTTCCGCGAAATCTGTTTCGTAACTCGGCGCGGAGCTTTGCAACCGACGCCAAGGCGCTCCGGCTTGCAGATGCGGCCGTCGCGCGCGGCATCGATCAAGGCCTGACACGGGACCAGCGGCTCTTCATCTATCTGCCGTTCGAGCACAGCGAAGACCTCGCGATGCAGGAGCGATCGGTCGCGCTGATCGGTGCACTTGGGAATGCGGAGCTCACGCGGTATGCGGTGGCGCATCAGGCCATCATCGAACGATTTGGCCGCTTTCCGCATCGCAATGCCGTGCTCGGGCGCGCGTCGACGGCTGAGGAACTTGCATTCCTGCAAGAGCCGATGAGTTCGTTCTGATCTGGCTTTGAACGCGAAAAGGCCCAGCACCGCGGCTGGGCCTTTTGATTGCTTGCGAACGGAAGCCGACGCTTACGTCGCGGCTTCCTCGGTGCGGCGGCGGCGGCGAGCCGGTACCGCGCCATCGGCGGGCGCCGACAACGATTTGTCGCCGTCGAACTTCGACTTCTCCTTGGCGATCATCTCGTCGCGCTTGGCCGCAATCTTGCGCAGGCGGCGCAACATGCCACCCGTGCCGGCTGGGATCAGGCGGCCGACGATGACGTTCTCCTTGAGGCCTTCCAAGGTGTCGACCTTGCCGTTGACGGCGGCGTCGGTGAGAACGCGCGTCGTTTCCTGGAACGATGCAGCCGAGATGAACGAGCGGGTCTGCAGCGAGGCCTTGGTGATGCCGAGCAGAACCGGCTTTGCCGTCGCCGGGCGCTTGCCGGCTTTCTGGCTTGCCACATTGCGCTCGTCGAACTCGATCTTGTCGAGCTGTTCGCCCTTCAAGAGATCGGATTCGCCGGGATCCTCGACTTCGACCTTCTGCAGCATTTGCCGCACGATCACTTCGATGTGCTTGTCGTTGATCGTCACGCCCTGCAGCCGGTAGACGTCCTGGATCTCGTTGATCAGGTAGTTCGCGAGTTCCTCGACGCCCTTGATCGCAAGGATATCGTGCGGTGCGGGGTGGCCGTCATAGACGAAGTCACCTTTCTCAACGCGATCGCCGTGCTGGACCGCGAGGCTCTTTCCGCGCGGGATCAGATACTCGATCGGCTGCGCCGCCTCGTCGTCCGGTTTCAGCGTGATGCGCTGCTTGTTCTTGTAGTCCTTGCCGAACTCGATGGTGCCGGAGGCTTCCGCGATGATCGCGTGGTCCTTCGGACGGCGGGCTTCGAACAGTTCCGCGACGCGCGGCAGACCACCGGTGATATCGCCGGTCTTGGCGGATGCCAGCGGAACGCGCGCGAGGACGTCGCCGGCCTTCACCTTGGCGCCCGGTTCAATCGACAGAATCGTCTCGGGCGACAACAGGTAACGCGCATCGACACCGCGCGCGACCTTGATGGGCTTGCCGCCCTTGCTATCCTTGATGACAAGGGCGGGTTTCAGATCCGAGCCACGTGGCGTGGCGCGCCAATCCATGATGACGCGGTTGGACGTGCCCTTCATTTCGTCGGTCTGCTCGTTCATCGAGATCCCGTCGACCATGTCCTCGGAATCGACGATGCCGTCGACTTCGGTGAGAACGGGCCGCGTGAATGGGTCCCATTGCGCGAGACGGGTGCCGCGCTTCACGGTATCGCCCTCATCGACGTGCAGGCGGGCGCCGTAGACGACTTTCTGGGTCGCGAGTTCCTTGCCCGATTGGTCGACGACTACGACCGACATGTTGCGCGCCATGGCGATCAGCCGGCCTTGGCTATCGCGCACGACGTTGCGGTTCTTGATCTTCACCGTGCCGTTGAAGTTGCTTTCGATGAAGGACTGGTCGTGCGTCTGCGCAATGCCGCCGATGTGGAACGTGCGCATCGTCAGCTGGGTGCCGGGCTCGCCGATCGACTGCGCGGCGATGACGCCGACAGCTTCGCCGATGTTCACCGGCGTGCCGCGGGCGAGATCGCGCCCGTAGCACTTGCCGCACACGCCGTTGATCGTTTCGCAGGTCAGCACGGAGCGGATCCGGATTTCCTGGATCTGCGCCTTCTCGATCAGCTCGATTTCCTTCTCTTCGATCAGGTCGCCGGTCTTGACGATGATCTTCTTGGAGACCGCGTCGATCACGTCTTCGGCGGCGGTGCGGCCGAGAACGCGGGCGCCGAGCGAGACGATGATCTGGCCGGCGTCGACGACGGCCTGCACGGCGATGCCACCGTCGGTGCCGCAATCAACTTCGGAGATGATCGCATCCTGCGCGACGTCGACGAGACGGCGGGTCAGGTAGCCGGAGTTCGCGGTCTTCAACGCGGTGTCCGCGAGGCCCTTACGGGCACCGTGAGTCGAGTTGAAGTATTCGAGGACCGAGAGGCCTTCCTTGAAGTTCGAGATGATCGGCGTCTCGATGATTTCGCCGGATGGCTTGGTCATGAGGCCGCGCATGGCGCCGAGCTGACGCATCTGCTTTTCGGAACCACGGGCACCGGAGTGCGCCATCATGTACACTGAGTTCACCGGCTTCGTGCGGCCGCTCACCTTGTCGACGTGGATCGCGGAGATGCGGTCCATCATTTCCTTGGCGATCTTGTCGGTGCACTTCGACCAGGCATCGACCACCTTGTTGTACTTCTCGAGCTGGGTGATGAGGCCATCGTTGTACTGCTGCTCATATTCGCGCACGAGATCGTTGGTCTCGTTGACGAACTTGCCCTTGGTCTCGGGGATCAGCATGTCGTCCTTGCCGAACGAGATGCCTGCCTTGAAGGCGTGGTAGAAGCCGAGGCCCATGATGCGGTCGCAGAAAATCACCGTCTCCTTCTGACCGCAGCCGCGGTAGACGGCGTCGATCAAGCCGGTGATGTTCTTCTTGGTCAGCAGCTGATTGACGAGCGAGAACTTGACGCCCGGCTGCTTCGGCAACATCTGGCCGAGGATGAGACGGCCAGGGGTCGTCTCGTGGACTTCGACGACGTCATTGCCGTCCTTGTCCCGGGCGGTGAAGCGGCCCTTGATCTTGGCGTGCAGCGTCACCGCGCCGGTCGCGAGCGCGTGTTCGACTTCCGCCATCGAGCCGAGCATGATGCCTTCGCCCGGTTCCTTGTCGCGCATGATCGACAGATAGTAGAGGCCGAGCACGATGTCCTGCGACGGCACGATGATCGGCGAGCCGTTCGCGGGATGCAGGATGTTGTTGGTCGACATCATCAAGACGCGCGCCTCGAGCTGCGCCTCGAGCGACAGCGGCACGTGCACCGCCATCTGGTCGCCGTCGAAGTCCGCGTTGAAGGCGGCGCAGACGAGCGGATGCAGCTGGATGGCCTTGCCTTCGATCAGTACCGGTTCGAACGCCTGGATGCCGAGACGATGCAAGGTCGGCGCGCGGTTCAGGAGAACTGGATGCTCGCGAATGACCTCGTCGAGCACATCCCAGACTTCGCCCTTTTCCTTTTCGACGAGCTTCTTGGCTTGCTTGACGGTTGCGGCCTGGCCGAGGGTCTGCAGTCGCGCATAGATGAACGGCTTGAACAGCTCGAGCGCCATTTTCTTCGGCAGACCACACTGATGCAGCTTCAGCTCTGGTCCCACCACGATGACCGAGCGGCCCGAATAGTCGACGCGCTTGCCGAGCAAGTTCTGGCGGAACCGGCCCTGCTTGCCCTTCAACATGTCGGCCAGCGACTTCAGCGGACGCTTGTTGGCGCCGGTGATGACGCGGCCGCGGCGGCCGTTGTCGAAGAGGGCGTCGACAGATTCCTGCAGCATCCGCTTTTCGTTGCGGATGATGATGTCGGGCGCGCGCAGCTCCATCAGCCGCTTCAGGCGGTTGTTACGGTTGATGACGCGGCGATAGAGGTCGTTGAGATCGGAGGTCGCGAAGCGGCCGCCATCGAGCGGCACGAGCGGGCGCAGTTCCGGCGGGATCACCGGCACCACGGTCAGGATCATCCACGATGGCTTGTTGCCGCTCTCGAGGAACGCCTCGATCACCTTCAGGCGCTTGGCGAGCTTCTTCGGCTTCAACTCGGTCGTCGCTTCGGCGATTTCCTGACGGATATCGACGGCGAGCTTCGGCAGGTCCATGGCGTTGAGAAGATCGCGGATCGCCTCGGCGCCGATGCCGGCAGTGAAGCTATCGACACCGAACTCGTCGACGGCCTGGTTGTACTGTTCCTCGGTCAAGAGCTGACGCTCCTGGAACGTCGTCATGCCGGGCTCGGTGACGATGTAGTTCTCGAAGTAGAGGACGCGCTCGAGATCCTTCAGCGTCATGTCGAGCAGCAGGCCGATGCGGCTCGGCAGCGACTTCAAGAACCAGATGTGGGCGACGGGGGCTGCCAGCTCGATATGGCCCATGCGCTCGCGGCGCACTTTCGCCAGCGTGACTTCGACGCCGCACTTTTCGCAGATCAGGCCCTTGTACTTCATGCGCTTGTACTTGCCGCACAAGCATTCGTAGTCCTTGATCGGCCCGAAGATGCGGGCGCAGAACAGACCGTCGCGCTCCGGCTTGAACGTGCGGTAGTTGATCGTTTCCGGCTTTTTGATTTCGCCGAACGACCACGACATGATGTCGTCCGGGCTCGCGATCGTGATCTTGATCTGATCGAACGTCGGCGCCGGGGCCTGCTGCTTGAAGAGGTTTGTGATCTCGTTCATCGGCTCTCTCCTCGTTGCACTGTAGGGTCAGCCCCCGCGGGTCTGACCTTCAGCGCGAATGTTTCGATGACCTGGCGCGGCGGCGCGCCTCGGCCACTTAGGCGAATTGGTCAGACCCAGCGGGCCTGACCGTCATTTGCTCATTCAGCGGCGGCTGGTGGCAGCTGCGGAACGTTAGCCGGTGCCGGCTCGACAATAGGCTCGGGCGGCGGCGCCTCGGAGTTGACGAGGTCGACGTTGAGACCCAGCGCGCGCATTTCCTTGACGAGCACGTTGAAGCTTTCCGGGATACCCGCTTCGAACGCATCGTCGCCGCGCACGATCGCCTCGTACACCTTGGTGCGCCCCGCGACGTCGTCGGACTTCACCGTCAGCATTTCCTGCAGCGTGTAGGCCGCGCCGTAAGCTTCCAGCGCCCAGACCTCCATTTCGCCGAAACGCTGGCCGCCGAACTGCGCCTTGCCACCGAGCGGCTGCTGGGTGACGAGCGAGTAGGGACCGATCGAGCGCGCGTGGATCTTGTCGTCGACAAGATGGTGCAGCTTCAGGATGTACTTGTAGCCGACCGTGACCTTGCGATCGAACGGCTCGCCGGTGCGGCCATCGTGCAAGTGGACCTGGCCAGACGTGTCGAAGCCTGCCAGCTTCAGCATGTCGACCACGTCGCTCTCGCGGGCGCCATCGAACACCGGCGTTGCGATCGGCACGCCGGTCTTCAGCTTTTCGCTGATCGCCGCAAGCTCGTTGTCCTTCAGTTTCTTGATGCGCGCATCCTGGCCATAGATGCTCTCCATGGTATCGCGCAGCGCTTTGGCTTCGCCGGTCTCGTGCCACTTGGCGAGGGCGTCGTCGATGGCGCGGCCGAGACCGCGGCAGGCCCACCCGAGATGGGTCTCGAGGATCTGTCCGACGTTCATGCGGCTTGGCACGCCGAGCGGGTTCAGAACCACGTCGACGGGCGTGCCGTCTTCGAGGAACGGCATATCCTCCAGCGGCACGATGCGTGAGACCACGCCCTTGTTGCCGTGGCGGCCGGCCATCTTGTCGCCTGGCTGGATCTTGCGCTTCACAGCGACGAAGACCTTGACCATCTTCATGACGCCGGGCGGAAGTTCGTCACCACGCTGCAGCTTGTCGACCTTATCGACAAAACGCCGCTCGAGGCCCTTCTTGGCGTCTTCGTACTGCTTCTGGATCGCCTCGACGCCGGCCATGGCCTTTTCGTCTTTGAGGCCGATTTCCCACCACTGGCTGCGCGGGATGTCGTCAAGGATTTCCTGGTTGATCGACGTGCCTTTGCGGGCGCCCTTCGGCCCCTTGGAGACTTCCTGGCCCATCAGCGCGTCCTTGAGACGCGCGTAGACGTTGCGATCGAGGATCTGCAGTTCGTCGTCGCGGTCCTTGGCGAGGCGTTCGATTTCCTCGCGCTCGATCGCGGTCGCACGCTCGTCCTTCTCGACGCCGTGACGATTGAAGACGCGCACTTCCACGACTGTGCCGTTGACGCCCGGCGGCAGACGCAGCGACGTATCGCGCACGTCGGACGCCTTTTCGCCGAAGATGGCGCGCAGGAGCTTTTCTTCCGGCGTCATCGGGCTTTCGCCCTTCGGCGTGATCTTGCCGACGAGGATGTCTCCAGGATTCACTTCGGCGCCGATGTAGACGATGCCGGCTTCGTCGAGGTTCTTCAGCGCTTCTTCCGAAACGTTCGGAATGTCGCGCGTGATTTCCTCGGGACCGAGCTTGGTGTCGCGGGCCATCACCTCGAATTCCTCGATGTGGATCGAGGTGAAGACGTCGTCGGAGACGACGCGCTCGGACATCAGGATCGAGTCCTCGAAGTTGTAGCCCATCCACGGCATGAACGCGACGAGCACGTTCTTGCCGAGTGCGAGATCGCCGAGATCGGTCGAAGGACCGTCGGCGATGATGTCGCCAGCCTTGATGTGGTCACCCACCTGAACCAGAGGCCGCTGGTTGATACAGGTGTTCTGATTGGAGCGCTGGAACTTGCGCAGGCGGTAGATGTCGACGCCCGGCTTCGAGGGATCGGCCTCTTCCGTCGCGCGTACGACGATACGCGTGGCGTCGAGCTGATCGACGATGCCGGTACGGCGGGCGCCGATGGCGGCACCTGAGTCACGGGCCACGACTTCTTCCATTCCGGTACCAACCAGCGGCGCTTCCGCCCTGATGAGCGGTACGGCCTGACGCTGCATGTTGGAGCCCATCAGCGCGCGGTTGGCGTCGTCGTTCTCGAGGAACGGGATCAACGCCGCCGCGACCGAGACGAGCTGCTTTGGCGACACGTCGATGTAGTCGACCTTATCGATCGGCACGAGCATGACGTCGCCCTGATAGCGGACAGTCGTCAGGTCGCCGGTGAGCTTACCTTTGCCGTCGACTTCGGCGTTGGCCTGGGCGACGTGATGGCGCATCTCCTCCATGGCCGAGAGATAGATGACCTGATCGGTCAGCTTGCCCTTGTCGACCTTGCGGTACGGACTCTCGATGAAGCCGTACTTGTTGACGCGCGCGAACGTCGCGAGCGAGTTGATGAGGCCGATGTTGGGGCCTTCCGGCGTTTCGATCGGGCAGATGCGGCCGTAATGCGTCGGATGCACGTCGCGGACTTCGAAGCCCGCACGTTCGCGCGTCAGACCGCCGGGGCCAAGAGCCGAGAGGCGGCGCTTGTGCGTGATCTCGGACAGCGGATTGGTCTGGTCCATGAACTGCGACAGCTGTGACGACCCGAAGAACTCGCGCACGGCGGCAGCCGCCGGCTTGGCGTTGATCAGGTCCTGCGGCATCACGGTGTCGATATCGACGGAGCTCATGCGCTCCTTGATGGCGCGCTCCATGCGCAGGAGGCCAACGCGATACTGGTTTTCCATCAACTCGCCGACCGAGCGCACGCGCCGGTTGCCGAGATGATCGATGTCGTCGATCTCGCCCTTGCCGTCGCGCAGATCGACGAGCGTCTTGATGACGGCGAGGATGTCTTCCTTGCGGAGCGTGCGGACGGTGTCCTCGGCCTTGAGATCGAGACGCATGTTCATCTTGACGCGGCCGACGGCCGAGAGGTCATAGCGCTCGCTGTCGAAGAACAGGCTCTTGAACATCGCTTCGGCGGCGTCGAGGGTCGGCGGTTCTCCCGGGCGCATCACCCGGTAGATGTCCATCAGCGCTTCTTCGCGGTTGGCGTTCTTGTCGACGTTGAGCGTGTTGCGAATGAAGGCGCCGACCGTCACGTGGTCGATGTCGAGGATGTGGAAATCCTTGACCTTTGCATCCTTGAGGATCGCCAACAATTTGTTGTCGAGTTCATCGCCGGCTTCGCCATAAATCTTGCCGGTCTCCATGTCGACGATGTCTTCGGCGAGATAGCGGCCCGCCAGATCGTCGGACGACATCAACACTTCCTTGAGGCCGCCTTCGCCGAGTTCGCGAGCGCGCTTAGCCGTGACCTTCTCGCCGCCCTTGGCGACGACTTCACCGGATTTGGCGTCGATCAGGTCGGCCGTCGGCGTGATGCCGCGCATTTTTTCGGCAACATAGGCGATCTTCCAGCCGCGCTTCAACTCCTTCACCGGCACGGACTTGTAGAACGTATTGAGGATTTCCTCATCGTTGAGGCCGAGCGCATAGAGCAGCGTCGTCACCGGCAACTTGCGGCGGCGGTCGATGCGCACATAGACGACGTCCTTGGCGTCGAATTCGAAGTCGAGCCAGGAGCCGCGATAGGGGATGATGCGGGCCGCGAACAACAGCTTGCCCGACGCGTGGGTGCGGCCGCGATCGTGGTCGAAGAACACGCCAGGCGAGCGGTGCATCTGCGAGACGATGACGCGCTCGGTGCCATTGATCACGAACGTGCCATTCGACGTCATGAAGGGCATGTCGCCCATGTAGACGTCCTGCTCCTTGACGTCCTTGATCGAGCGCGAGCCGGTTTCCTCGTTCACATCGAACACGATCAGGCGCAGTTTCACCTTCAGGGGCGCGGCGAAGGTCATATCGCGCTGCTGGCATTCGTCGACGTCGTACTTCGGCGGCTCGAAATCATAGCGAACGAATTCGAGCGTGGCTTTGCCGGCGAAATCAGAGATCGGGAATACGGACTTGAACACGGATTGCAAGCCGGTGTCGGCACGGCCGCCGGCCGGCTCCTTGACCATCAGGAAGTCGTCGTAGGAACTTTTTTGAACCTCGATGAGGTTCGGCATCTCCGCCACTTCGGCCATGTTGCCGAATTTCTTTCTGATGCGGCTGCGGCTGGAGAAGTTTTGGTTCGGGTGAGCTGCGGTGTGAGCTGCCATATCAATCCTCGTCTTGCGCGCGCGTCCGGTGGAGCTGTCGCGAAACCCGCGGCTGGGTCTCGAACTGCTCAACGGCTCGCCGGAAAATCAGCATGTTGGGCATGCTGGTGTTCTGGAGAACCGTCGCTTGTACTCATTGCCCTGGCCCCAACGGGGCGCGATGGCGGTGTAGAGAGCGGCGGCCGGCGCCGGGGGAAGATTCTTCCACCCAGCGCCAGCTGCCTGGTGCTTACTTGATCTCGACTTTGGCGCCTTGATCTTCGAGCTGCTTCTTGAACTTGGCAGCGTCGTCCTTCGACACGCCTTCCTTGACGGTCTTGCCGCCGGCCTCGACGAGGTCCTTGGCTTCCTTGAGACCGAGGCCGGTGATGGCGCGGACTTCCTTGATCACGTTGATCTTCTTATCGCCACCGGCGACGAGAATGACCGCAAACTCGGTCTGCTCTTCGACAGCTGCGGCTGCACCGCCTGCAGGAGCCGCCGCAACAGCAACGGCTGCCGCTGCCGAGACGCCCCACTTTTCTTCGAGCATCTTTGCGAGTTCCGCCGCTTCGAGAACGGTCAGTTTCGAGAGATCGTCAACGATTTTTGCCAGATCGGCCATGACTTAACTTCCTTCCGGTTTGAACTTGAAGTGATCAGTTGTTGCGTGTGCCGGTTGCCCGGCGCCCAATTGACTTTGCGTCTCTCGTTCAAGCAGCCTCGCCTTTGGAGGCCTTGGCTTGAATGACGCGCGCGAGCTTGCCGCCGGGTTCCTTGATCGTGCGGGCGATCTTTGTCGCCGGCGCGTTGAGGAGACCGATGAGCTTTGCTCTGAGCTCGTCGAGAGACGGCAGGTCAGCGAGAGCTTTCACACTGGTCGGATTGAGGACGGTCTTGCCCATGGTGCCGCCGAGGATCACGAGCTTGTCGTTTTCCTTGGCGTACTTGACGGCGACCTTTGCTGCCGCGATCGGGTCCTTCGAGTAGGCGACGCATGTCTGCCCCTTGAAGAGATCCGCGATCCCGGACGCGTCCGTGTCCTTGAGTGCGAGCTTCGCCAGCCGGTTCTTGGCCACCTTGACCGTTCCGCCCGCCGCTTTTACGCGGCCGCGGAAATCGGTCATCTGTGCGACCGTCATACCGGCATAGTGGGCGACGACGACCACGCCTGTGTCCTTGAACACATCGTGGAGCGACGACACGAGCTCTTTCTTTGCAGCTCTGTCCACTTTGCTTGCTCCGTCTTGCGGGTTCGGCCTTGCAGCCTTCATCCCGCGGGTTGCACCTTTGCCGCTCCGGGCGGATGCCCTCGGCGACGCTTCAAAGGAACCTGTCCTTCCCGCGTCTTGCGACCCGGTGCAGACCCAAGAGGTTCAAACCGGCTACAGGTCTTGCGACCGTTCGCCCGTTCGTCTCCCGTCTCATGCAGGCCCCCGCGGGGCTTAAGCCGCGCTCCGAGGAGTGCGGCACCTGCAATCTTGGACAGGCTCGGATGCAAGGCGCTTGGGCCCCTCGCATCCTTATTCCGGGCGAACCCGGAATTCTTGCCGGCGGTTAAGCCGTAGCACCGAGGCCGAGGCCGGCTGAGTCGATCTTCAAACCTGGGCCCTGGGTCGAGGAGAGCGAGATCTTCTTGACGAAGTTGCCCTTGGAGCCTTGCGGCTTCGACTTGGCGACCGCGTCGATGAAGGCCTTCACATTGGCGACGAGTGCTGCCTCGGTGAAGCTCGCCTTGCCGACGCCGGCATGCACGATGCCGGACTTCTCGACACGGAACTCGACGGAGCCGCCCTTGGCGCCGCGAACGGCGGTGACGAGATCCATCGTCACGGTGCCGACGCGCGGGTTCGGCATCATGCCGCGGGGCCCGAGCACCTTGCCGAGACGGCCAACGAGACCCATCATGTCCGGGGTCGCGATGCAGCGATCGAAGTTGATCGTGCCCTTCGACACCTGCTCGACAAGGTCTTCGGCGCCGACGACATCGGCGCCGGCGGCCTTGGCTTCCTCTGCCTTGGCACCACGTGCGAACACGCCGACGCGCAGCGTGCGGCCGGAGCCCGACGGCAAATTGCAAACGCCGCGCACCATCTGGTCGGCGTGTTTCGGGTCGACGCCGAGGTTCATGGCGATCTCGACAGTTTCGTCGAACTTGGCCTTGGCGCGGCCCTTGATCATCTTCACTGCGTCCTCGATCGAATACGCTTTATTGCGATCGATGCCTTGACGCGCGACTTCGAGGCGTTTGCCTCCGGCCAGACGCGTTGCCTTGATCTTTTCTACACTTACGGTTGCCATGGCTTACTTCTCCACGACCTGAAGACCCATCGCGCGCGCGGAACCCGCGATCGTGCGGGCGGCAGCGTCGATGTTGTCCGTGTTCATATCCTTGAGCTTCAGTTTCGCGATGTCGCGCACCTGAGCCATTGTAATCGTGCCGACGCTGTCGCGGCCCGGCGCCTTGGATCCCGATCCAGGCTTACCGGTCGCCTTCATACCGGCTGCCTTCTTGATCAAGAACGTCGCCGGCGGTAGACGCATTTCGAACGTGAACGAGCGGTCCGAATAGGCGGTGATCTTCACCGGGATCGGCGCGCCTTGTTCCATGTCCTTGGTCTTGGCGTTGAACGCCTTGCAGAACTCCATGATGTTCAGACCGCGCTGACCCAACGCGGGGCCAATCGGCGGCGATGGGTTTGCTTGCCCCGCCGGAACCTGGAGATTGATGTAACCTTCTACCTTCTTGGCCATGACGTTCCCCTGTCATTGCGCGGGATGGCGGACCATCCCAGGGTTAGCGGTCGACGGACTGGCAGTCCTTCCGCATACGAATGTGGCCGGGGGCGAACTGCCTTCCAGCCAACGCGAAAACCGTTGTGATCTCTTCGGGCAGCGGCCTCCTTCAACTTGTTCAACTTGCAATCTTTTCGACCTGACCAAACTCGAGTTCGACCGGCGTCGGCCGTCCGAAAATCGACACAGCGACCTTGAGGCGCGCGCGCTCTTCGTCCACTTCCTCGACGTGGCCTTGGAATGTCGCGAACGGACCCTCGGCCACCCGCACCTGCTCGCCGATCTCGAAGGTGACGGAGGGCTTGGGACGATCCGTGCCTTCCTTGACCTGGTTCAAGATCCGCATTGCTTCGTCTTCGGTGATCGGGATCGCCTTATTGTCGGCGCCAAGGAAGCCCGTCACTTTCGGCGTATTCTTGATCAACACGAACGCCGCGTCGGTCATTTCCATCTTCACGAGCACGTAGCCGGGGAAGAATTTCCGCTCCGTCTGCACCTTCCGGCCACGGCGCACCTCGACGACTTCTTCGGTCGGGACCAGAACCTCGTCGAACAATTGCGCGAGGCCCTGTGCCTTCGCGCGCTCCTTGATCGACTCTGCCACTTTCCGCTCGAAATTCGAGTAGGCGTGCACAATGTACCAGCGCTTCGCCATCTGCTCCGTCTCTGATTTAGTGATTGCCGCCGCCAACTACTCGATCAAGCGAAGACTTATCTGCTGCCGAGGCTCAGAATAAACGTCACGAAATACCCGATCACGATGTCGGCCAAGGTGAAAAACAGCGCCGTGATCGTGACCATGGCGAGCACCATCAGCGTGGTGATCCAGACTTCTTTCCACGTCGGCCACGTCACCTTCGATGTCTCGGTGCGGACCTCGTCGATAAACTTGAGAGGATTTATTGCCATGCACTCACAATCCCGCGCCGGAGATGTCCGGCCTTAGTTCTTGTCCGGCTTGCGCCAGTTCTTGTCCGGCTTGCGCCCGCTGTACTTCATCAGCTTACGCCGACGGCGCGCCGCACGACGTGCAGCACGCTCCCGAAACCACATCAATCGCGCCGCGCTAAAGTGGCACGGGAGGAGGGGCTCGAACCCCCAGCCTTCGGTTTTGGAGACCGACGCTCTACCAATTGAGCTACACCCGTATAGGCCGCGATCCGGATCCGGGCCGGTAGAGCGGCAGTTCATAGTCGAAGTTCCAGGGCTTGTCACCCTGAATGTTGAATCGCCACTTGCCTGCGGCGCTTTTGTCACGAGAACGCTGGCCTCAGCCCTCATGCCAAATCTTCATAAAGCGCGTAACCTTCTGATAATGCGGCGATCTTGGCCATGGCGCTGGAAGACTCTCGCGTGCGCGGCCGCCCGACCCGACTCGACGATCTTGGTCACGACGCCGGCAGACCCTCGCTTGCGCGCGGCCGCCCCACCAACCCCGCGCGCGTGTCGGCGCCGCGCATCTTCGAAGGTCGTAAAGCGTCCTTACTCAACGATCTTCGTCACGACGCCGGCAGACCCTTGCTTGCGCGCGGCCGCCCCACCAACCCCGCGCGCGTGTTGGCGCCGCACATCTTCGAAGGTCGTAAAGCGTCCTTACTCAACGATCTTCGTCACGACGCCGGCAGACCCTTGCTTGCGCGCGGCCGCCCCACCAACCCCGCGCGCGTGTTGGCGCTGCACAGTCGGGTGCCTCGCTTACTCAACGATCTTCGTCACGACGCCAGCGCCGACAATGTTTGCTTGTCGGCGCCGCACATCTTCGAAGGTCGTAAAGCGTCCTTACTCAACGATCTTCGTCACGACGCCGGCGCCGACAATGTTTGCTTGTCGGCGCCGCACATCTTCGAAGGTCGTAAAGCGTCCTTACTCAACGATCTTCGTCACGACGCCGGCGCCGACGGTGCGGCCGCCCTCGCGGATCGCAAAGCGCACTTTCTCTTCCATCGCGATCGGCGAGACCAGCTCGACGTCGACCGAGACGTTGTCGCCCGGCATCACCATTTCGGTGCCGGCCGGCAGCGTCACGACACCCGTCACGTCGGTCGTGCGGAAATAGAACTGCGGACGATAGTTGGTGAAGAACGGCGTGTGACGGCCGCCTTCGTCCTTCGTCAAGATGTAGGCTTCAGCCTTGAACTTCTTGTGCGGCTTCACCGAACCGGGCTTCGCCAGCACCTGGCCACGCTCGACGGCTTCCTTGTCGATGCCGCGCAACAGGCAGCCGACGTTGTCGCCAGCCTCGCCCGAGTCCAGCAACTTGCGGAACATCTCGACGCCCGTCACGATCGACTTCTGCGTGTCGCGCAGGCCGACGATCTCGATTTCCTCGCCGACCTTGATCACGCCGCGCTCGATGCGGCCTGTCACCACCGTGCCGCGACCCGAGATCGAGAACACGTCTTCGATCGGCATCAGGAACGGCTGATCCTTCGGACGCTCAGGAATCGGGATGAAGGTGTCGAGGGCTTCAAACAGCTTGATGATCGCTTCATCGGCAAGAGGTCCCTTCTCGCCGTTGAGCGCCTTCACGGCGGCGCCGCGGATCACCGGCGTATCGTCGCCTGGGAACTGATACTTCGACAGCAGCTCGCGCACTTCCATCTCGACGAGATCGAGCAGCTCGGCGTCGTCGACGATGTCGCACTTGTTCAAGAACACCACGATCTTCGGCACGCCGACCTGGCGGGCGAGAAGAATGTGCTCGCGCGTCTGCGGCATCGGGCCGTCGACGGCGGAGACGACCAGGATCGCGCCGTCCATCTGGGCTGCACCCGTGATCATGTTCTTGACGTAGTCGGCGTGGCCGGGGCAATCGACGTGCGCATAGTGACGGTTCGGCGTGCCGTATTCGACGTGGCTCGTCGCGATCGTCAAAATCTTCGTCGGGTCGCGGCGGCCCTGGCTTTCCGAGGCCTTCGCCACTTCGTCATACGCAATCGCCGTCGTCGTCCAGCCGCGATCGGCCGACACCTTCGTCAGCGCCGCCGTCAGCGTCGTCTTGCCGTGGTCAACGTGGCCAATCGTGCCTACGTTGCAGTGCGGCTTGTTGCGCTCGAATTTTGCTTTGGCCATCGGTCACATCCATTTCAGAGGGCAATTATTATTGGCCGCTACGTATGGCCAAACCTGCGATACTTCAAGTGCGAACCCATTCTCGCTGCTGCCATGCGGCAGGGACCCTTGCCTAGTCCGCTGATTTTCCGCGAAAAGCTCCTATCGCCCTGATCTCCCGAGCCCCGCATGAATCTCTCCCTTTCGCTTGCAACGGTTGCCAAACATCTCCCGCATGCGCCGGCAATCACGAGCGACGCGGGCACGATCAGCTATGGCCAGTTCGAGCAGCAGGCCGCGGCGATCGCGGGCGCGTTGCGGCATCGGCATGGCTTGAGGCCGGGCCAGCGGGTCGCGCTCGCGATGGAGAACTGCGCGGAGTTTCTGCCGTGCCTCTACGGCATCTGGAGAGCCGGGCTCACCGCGGTGCCGCTCAACAACAAGCTGCATGCGAAGGAGATGGCGTGGATTCTCGAGAACTCGGAGACGAAAATTTGCCTCGCGACACCCAAAATCGGCGATGGGCTAACATCGCTTGTTTTGACGGGCGTCACGATCCCACCGCTGATCGTGACGGACACCGCCGACTACGCGCAGCTCCATCACGCTGAGCCGATCACGCAATCGCCGACCGAGCCCGATGACGAGGCTTGGTTGTTCTACACCTCCGGCACGACGGGACGGCCGAAGGGCGCTGTGCTGACGCATCGCAATCTCTTGTTCGTCTGCCACGCCTACTATGCCGACGTCGACTGGGTCGACGAGCGCGACTGCTTCGTGCATGCCGCTCCCCTCTCGCACGGCTCCGGTCTCTTCGGGTTGCCGCACATCGCGCGCGGGTCGCATCAGATCGTGCTCTCGAGTTTCAATCCAGCGGAGATCCTCGATATCTTTGCGCGGCACGACAACGTCTCGATGTTCGCCGCGCCGACGATGGTGGCGCGCCTGATCAATCATCCGAACGCGGGATCGACCGGCACGCGTGGCCTCAAATGCATCTCCTACGGGGGCGCGCCGATGTATGTGTCGGATCTCAAGAAAGCGCTGCGGCTGTTCGGTCCGAAATTGTTTCAGCTCTATGGCCAGGGCGAAGCGCCGATGACGATCTCTGGCCTGACCAAGCGGCTGCACGGCGACACGGCGCATCCGCGCTACGAGCACCGCCTCGGCAGTGCCGGCGTTGCGCGCACGGGTTGTGCGTTCCGTATCGTCGATGAGCGGGGCTGCGAATTGCCGGCCGGCGAAGTTGGCGAAATCATCACCAAGAGCGACTGCGTGATGCGCGGCTACTTCAACAACCCCGACGCCAACGCGCGGTCGCTGCGCGACGGCTGGTTGTGGACCGGCGATCTCGGCGCCCAAGACGCGGATGGCTTCCTCACGCTGAAGGACCGCTCGAAGGACATGATCATCTCGGGCGGCTCCAACATCTATCCGCGCGAGATCGAAGAGGTCCTGCTCACGCATCCGAGCGTGCTCGAGTGCGCCGTGGTGTCGCGGCCGCACACGGACTGGGGCGAAGAAGTGATCGCCTATGTCGTGGCGCGCCCTAACAGCGCGCCGATCACGGCTGCGACGCTCGATCACCTCTGTCTCGACAATATCGCGCGTTTCAAGCGGCCGAAGGGTTATCGCTTTGTCGAAGCCTTGCCGAAAAACAACTACGGGAAAATTCTGAAAACGGAGTTGCGCGCGACGCTCGCCGCGGAGACCGATCCGAATGTCAAACCCGCCTCGTGGTGAGCTTGTCGAACCATGGGCGGCCGTGGTGTCGCCGCATGCGGGCCGCTCGCCCTTCGACAGGCTCAGGGTGAGGCGGATTAAAGATGCTCATGACTACTCCCGCGCGCGGGAGTAGACGGCTTACTCCGCCGCCTGCCGCAACGCTGGCGCCGCCGCTTTCACATCCGCATCGACGTGGGCTTCGAATTTCGCGAAGTTTTTCGTGAACATGTCGACGAGGGCTTTCGCAGTCTGATCGTAGGCGGCCTTGTCGGCCCAGGTCTCGCGCGGCGTCAGGATTTTCGGATCGACGCCTTCGAGCGACAGCGGCACTTCGAAACCGAACACGGCGTCGCGGCGCATCGGCTGCGATTTCAATTCGCCCGACAGCGCCGCATCCAACAATGCGCGCGTCGCCTTGATCGGCATGCGGCTGCCGGTGCCGAACTTGCCGCCGGTCCAGCCGGTGTTGATCAGCCAGCAATCGACTTTGTGTTCGGCGATCAACGTGCGCAGCATGTCGCCATAGACAGACGGATGCCGTGGCAGGAACGGCGCGCCGAAGCAGGTCGAGAACGTCGCCGAGGCCTCGTTGCCCTTCATGCCTTTCTCGGTGCCGGCCACCTTCGCGGTGTAACCCGAGAGGAAGTGATACATCGCCTGACTCGGCGTCAGCTTGGCGATCGGCGGCATCACGCCGAAGGCGTCGGCGCACAGCATGACGATGTTTTTCGGGTGGCCCGCCGTCGACGTCGGGCTCGCATGCGGGATGAACTCGAGCGGGTAGCAGGAGCGCGTGTTTTCGGTCAGGCGGCCGTCGTTGTAGTCGGGGCTCCTCGTGTGGTCGTCGATGATGACGTTCTCGAGCACGGCGCCGAAGCGGTTGGTTGCGGCCCAGATGTCGGGCTCGGCTTCGGCGGAGAGGCGAATGGTCTTGGCGTAGCAGCCGCCCTCGAAATTGAAGACACCGTCTTTCGACCAGCCATGCTCGTCATCGCCGAGGAGGAGGCGTTTGGGATCGGCGGAGAGCGTCGTCTTGCCGGTGCCGGAGAGGCCGAAGAACACGGCGCTTTCACCAGCTTTACCGGCGTTGGCCGAACAGTGCATCGGCAGCACGCCGGCGGCCGGCATGACGTGGTTGAGATAGGTGAAGACGGATTTCTTGGTTTCGCCGGCGTAGTAGGAGCCGCCGATCAGCACGAGCTTCTTGGCGAAATTGCAGGCGATGACGGTTTCAGAGCGGACGCCGTACTTCGCGGGATCGGCCTTGAAGCTCGGCAGATTGACGACGGTGAATCCAGGAACGAAATTCGCGAGTTCGGCGGCATCTGGCCGGCGCAGCATGTGGCGAATGAACAGCGAGTGCCAGGCGAGCTCGGTGAAGATGCGGGCGTTGAGGCGATGTCTTTCGTCGGCGCCGGCATAGAGATCCTGGACATAAAGTTCGCGCGTCTTGGCGTGGGCCAGGAAGTCGGCGTAAAGCAAATCGAACGCCGCTGGCGTCATCGGCTTATTGTTGTCCCACCAGATGATATTTTCGGTCTCGGCGTCGCGGACGACGAACTTATCCTGCGGCGAGCGCCCCGTGTGGACGCCGGTCTCGGCGACGAACGCTCCGGTCGAAGCCAAACGGCCTTCGCCCAGCGCCACCGCCCGCTCGATCAACTCGGTCTCGGACAAATTCTGATGAACTTTCAGCGCGGCGTTCATCGGGAACGAGGGTGTGGTCATGGCGGCTTCGATATCCAGAAGTGAAAGTGGACCGGCTAAAATCAGTTCGTTGGAACACGCACTGTCGCCGGGAGTCGCGCGAGCGACCCTGCGGCTCTGAGAGGTGAATGACACGTCTCAGTCGCGCCCCCGTTGCAATCTCCAGGCCGAGACTAGCATGACGAACGCCGCCCGAAGAGGCCCTCGATTAATGGTTAAACACCCCTCGGGCAAGACCCTCATAGGCGCAAGAGACCTGTGAAATCGTCATATAATCCGGGGCTGTAGAGGCTCTCGGTGCCCGTCAGCGTATACATAACGGATTATCCCCAGATTTCCCTTGATCCGGCTGTTTCAGACGTGGACCCGCACATCCGCCGCCGTCAATTCGACGATGCGGCCAAAACCACCGATAAAGTGCGCCGGAGCTGACCGCGAACGACCAAAATCCGAAATCGGCGAAATCGGCATACATCGCGGCATCGGGATGGGCGGCGAGAAACGCTGCGCGCGCCGCATCACGCCCGGCTGTGGGAACCCCGGCGAGGTCGCCCATCAGCGTCACCCGTCCACCCGCCAGCGGATCACCCTCGGCGCTGGTTCCATCGAACAGCAGGCTCGCCTGCGGGTCGCGTTGCAGATTTTGCGTGTGCCGCGCCAGCCGGGAAAGAAGCAGCAGCGGCTCGCCCGCCGGTCCGAGCGCCACCGTCAC
This sequence comes from uncultured Alphaproteobacteria bacterium, assembly GCA_963779515.1. Taxonomy (GTDB): domain Bacteria; phylum Pseudomonadota; class Alphaproteobacteria; order Rhizobiales; family Hyphomicrobiaceae; genus CAVZYN01. The sequence goes on along the minus strand of CAVZYN010000018.1, from coordinate 493,509 downwards.
CAGCGACACGTAGGGCGCACGGGTCGCCGCATCGAGGGTGCCGAGCGCGGATTTGCGAGCCGCCCGAATGAGTTGGCGGGCGTTGCTCGCCGCCTCGCTGCGCGCATCGCTGGACATGACTGCTGCTCCTCAGGCTGTGGAAGCCGGGTTGTCAACGGTGCCGCCGGGGGCGTAAAGGTTGCCTCGGCGGTCATTCAGGTCGCATTCAGTCCACTTTGGCCATAAGGCGGGCTATTAGGTGGCAAGATCATTGCGGCGCCACTTTGTGACCCTCGCGTAGCCGCGACCCAGCCTCAGAGGTTTGCTGACCCATGAAAGAGAAAAGCACCATCGCGTTGGTCGACGACGAACGCAATATCCTCACCTCGCTCAGCATGGCGCTGGAGGCGGAAGGCTTCAAGGTGCGCACGTACAGCGACGGCGTCGCCGCCCTCGAGGCTATCACCGAGGAGCCTGTCGACATGGCGGTGCTCGACATCAAGATGCCGCGCATGGACGGCATGGAACTGTTGCGCCGCCTGCGCCAGATCACCGACATGCCGGTCATCTTCCTCACCTCGAAGGACGAGGAAATCGACGAGTTGTTCGGCCTGAAGATGGGCGCCGACGATTACATCTCGAAGCCGTTCTCGACGCGGCTCGTCGTCGAGCGCGTGAAAGCCGTACTTCGCCGCGGCATGCCGAAGGACGCCACCCAGAGCGCCGGCGAGGCCGCGCGCATTCTCGAGCGCGGCATGCTGAAGCTCGATCCCGAGCGGCACACGTGCCATTGGAACAACCTCCCCGTGACGCTGACCGTCACGGAGTTCCTGATCCTGCAGGCGCTGGCGACGCGGCCCGGCGTCGTCAAGACGCGCGACGCGCTGATGGACGCTGCCTACGACGATCAGGTCTATGTCGATGACCGCACGATCGACAGCCACATCAAGCGGCTGCGCAAGAAATTCAAGCAGGTCGACGACGACTTCGACGTGATCGAAACGCTCTATGGCGTCGGCTACCGCTTCAAGGAAGCGTAAGGCGCGAGGACGGCGCCCATGGCTCTCGACTTCGAGGGACCGCCACAGGCAGGCGGCGTGGACGTGGCAAGGGCCAAGCCCGTGGCCGGCGTTATTGCGTCCGCGTCCGCTGCCCTGACGAATGCCGGCGCTGCCATCGCGCGGCTCGACACCGGCGTATGGGTGCGGTCACAACCGATTTGGCGGTTCTTCACCAAGTCGATCGCGCGGCGCATCCTCGCCTCGAACCTGATCGGCGCGGCGGTGCTGCTGACCGGCGCGTTTTTCATCAATCAGAACCACGGCTGGCTGCGCGACGCCAAGATGGAGAGCCTGCGCACGCAGGGCGAGATCATGGCGTCGGCGATCGCGTCGGACGCCAAGCTCGAAACCGATCGCATCATCGTCGATCTCGACAAGATGCTGGAGCCCGACGCCGGATTTGCGCCGCTGCGCGACGACTCGCTCGCGTCGCTGCGCCTGTCGCTTGCGCCGGAACGTGTCGCGCCGCTGCTGCGGCGGCTGGTGCAGTTGACGAGCGCGCGCGCGCGCATCTACGACCGCGAAGGCACGCTGGTCGCGGATTTGGCGCAGTTCCAGCTGACGCGCGGCCAAGTGGAGCGCATCGAGTTGCCGGCGGTCCCCACAACCGACAATGGCCTGGTGCCGGTCAAGAGTTTGTGGACCCGCTTTCTCGCGGGCGTCATTCGCGGCGATCTGCCGGTTTATCACGACATCGGCACGGCCAATGGCCGGTCGTTTCCGCAGGTGCGCGACGCGCTCGCGGGCCGCGCTGGCGAGATGCTGTTGCTCGACAACAAGGGCAATCAGATCGTGACGGCAACCGTGCCGATCCGCAATGTTCGCGCCATTCTCGGTGTGCTGGTGCTCTCGACGCGACCCGGCGAGATCGACCGCATCCTGTGGCGGGAGCAGAAGATGTATATCTGGCTCGGCAGCATCGCACTCGGGGCGACGCTGCTCGCGGCGTGGCTGCTCAATCGCAGCGTCGCCGGACCCATGCACCGGCTGTCGGAGGCGGCCGAGCAGGTCAGCCACAACATCAACGCGCGGCGCACGCTTCCCGACATGTCCAACCGGCGCGATGAAGTCGGGCAGATGGCGGTCGCCTATCGCAACATGACGGAAGCGCTCTACCGGCGCATCGAGGCCAGCGACCGGTTCGCGCAAGACGTCGCGCACGAACTCAAGAATCCGCTGACGGCGGCGCGCTCGACGGCTGAATTGATGAACTACGCGAAAACCGACGCGCAGCGCGCGGAACTGATGAAGCAGTTTCAAGGCGAGCTGAAGCGCCTCAACCGGCTGATCACCGACATCGCCAGCGCGTCGCGGCTCGATGCGGAGCTGGCGCGGCAGGAGATCACGCGGCTCGACATCAGCGAGATCGTCAAGGGCATCGTGCAGGTGTTCCGCGACCTGCACGGCAGTCAACGCCGCATTCAACTCGTGCTCGATGACGCCGCGACCGGCGATACCGCCTCTTATGCCGTCGACGGCCACGAAAGCCGGCTCGGGCAGGTGATCACCAATCTCGTCGACAACGCACTCTCGTTCTCGCCGTCGGGTGGCGTCGTTACCGTGATCGCGCGCCACGTTGACCGCGAAATCGAGATCGCCATCGAGGATCAGGGCCCCGGCATCCCGGAGAACAAACTCGAAGATATCTTCAAGCGGTTCTACTCGGACCGGCCACAGACAGACGGCAAGACCGGCAAGAATTCTGGCCTCGGGCTCAGCATCACGCGCGAAATCGTCGAGGCGCACGGCGGCCGCATCTGGGCGGAGAACCGCAAGACGCGCGCGGGCGAGCAGGTCCAAACGCATGATCAGCCGGAGCTCGAGGCGCGGCGGATCGCCGGCGTTTCTGGCGCGCGCTTCGTCGTGCGTCTGCCGATGGCGGCGTTGCCGGCAGCACGGGGAGGCGCGCACCTTGGCTGGCGCCACTGAACGGATCCACGCCACGTGCGTCGCTTTTGGCGATCGCGGGATACTGCTGCGCGGGCCATCCGGCGCCGGCAAATCCGACCTCGCGTTACGATTGATCCATCTCGACAGCCCGTGGCTCGACCACCTGGCACTCGAGGCCTGCCGTCTGGTCGCCGACGATCAAGTTCTGCTCGCGGCGGACGATGGCCGCCTCGTCGCCGCGGCGCCGCCCACACTGCAGGGGCGCCTCGAGGTGCGCGGCGTCGGCATCCTTGCGGTCCCCTCACTCCCGACCGCCGTGGTCGCGCTCGCCGTCGATCTCGTTCCGGCCGCTGAGCCGATCGAACGTCTGCCGGAGCCCGGTGAAACGGCGGAATTCGCGGGCGTTGCGGTGCCGCTGATCCGTTGCCACGGCTTCGAGGCCTCGGCGCCCCTCAAGATCGCTCTGGCACTCGCGAACCTTTCGCATTATGCCGATCCAGCCAGCCGCCGCTCCTAGGCTGTCGATTGGCGGCGGATGTGCTATGGGAGGGCGCCACGTTGGCTACCTTGCAAGAACCCACGGAACCAGGGATTGCGATGATCGGCTTGGTGATTGTCTCCCACGGCGGGCTGGCGGCGGAATTCCGTGCCGCGCTGGAGCACGTGGTCGGCCGCCAACAGCGGCTCGAGACGATCGCGATCGGCCCTGAAGACGACATGGAACAGCGGCGCAATGAACTCGTCTCCGCCGTTAAACGGGTCGATGCCGGCAAGGGCGTGGTGGTGCTGACCGACATGTTCGGCGGCACGCCGTCCAATCTCGCCATCAACATCATGGAAGAGACCGGCTGCGAGGTGATCGCGGGGATCAATCTGCCGATGCTGATCAAGCTCGCCAGCGTGCGCTCCGAAATGACCGTGGCGCAGGCGATCATTGCCGGCAAGGAAGCGGGCCGGAAGTACATCAGCGTCGCAAGCCAGGTGCTGGCCGGCGAAAAGTAATACCAGCGCGGGCGGGGATGATGCCGGACAGCAGCGGGCCGCAGGCCGAGGTCACGATCAGGAATCGCAAAGGGCTGCACGCGCGGGCGTCGGCCAAGTTCGTGAAGTGTGCCGAGAAGTACGACGCCGAGGTTCGGGTGACGCGCGACGGCCAATCGGTCGGCGGCACGTCGATCATGGGGCTCATGATGCTGGCCGCGGGGCCGGGCACCACCATTTTGATCGAAGCCGAGGGGCCGGACGCACCAGAAGCCATCGCGGCGTTGTCGGAGCTCGTCCTCGATGGGTTCGGCGAAGAAGAGTGACGTCAGTTTCAGTCATCTCGCGCCAAATGCTGAAACGAGTATCGGGAGGAGCCTGAGCTCCTCCCGTACCCGCTGTGCAAGCCGGCGTCGACCAGGTTACTGCGAGAGACGCAGCGACGAGACCTTGAGTGCAATGTCACGGAAGGCTTGCTTCAAAGCTTCACCCGACGAGGCATTGTAGAAGTGGCTCGCATCCGTGGCGCATCCTTGCAGGAGCGTCGCGGCGGCACTGCTCACCTGGAAACCGATCGTGTAGATTTCGATCTTGGCGTCCTTCATCTTCTGGCACAGTGTCGTCGCTTGTGGTCCGGACCCAGTACCCGAGTACTGGACGTTGTAGTCGCCGTCCGTCATCAACACCGCGATCTTGCGAAGCTTTGGCGCGCCTGCCGCGTTGAAGGTCGTCAGATCGGCGTAGGGGCCAGCTGCCGACGTTGGCCAGATCGTGTTCCACTTCGGCGACAGCGTGTACCAGGCCCACGCCGTGCCGAGGTGACCCGCCGTACCGCCGTTCGGCGTCAAGGCTTCGATTTGCGCCTTCAGTACATCTTTGTCCTTGGTCAACGGCACCAGCGCCTCGGTAGCACTTGGATTGTCCGAGCCGCACGTGCCGGAGCTGTTGTAATTGTTGCTGCCGGTATTGCCCTTGTAATTCCCGATCCACTTGCCCGTTCCGGGAGCCTCGTCGGTGTAGGCGTGGGTGCCAAGCCGCTCGGTGACGCACGGCCGCAGCTTGCTGCTGCCGCTGGTCGCGTTCAAACCCGTGACGGCCGCAGCATAGGTTCCCACGTTGACGCGCTCGGAGAATGCCGCGAGCGAGACCTTCGAGGTGTACTTGCTTTGGTCGGCCCAGACCAGGATGTCGACGGCGTCCTTGGCCGCGGCAATCAGGTCTTGCATCTTCTTGCCATCGCCGTAGCCCGGGCCCATCGAGCCCGTCACGTCGAGCATCATCGAGACTTCGACGTTGCTACCGTTGTTGCCACCGGCGGCGAGGATGGACGATGCTTTCGCTTCGACCTTCATGCACGCGAAGCCGTTGCCGGCTGGGCAGCCTGCCGCGGCAGCCGCCGGGCTCGCATTCGAGCCGCCGCCCACGTTGGCGACGCTCATGAACGGCGTGCGAATCCAACCCGTGACGACGATGTCGAACGAGGTGCCGGCGTTCTTGGGCGTGACGGCAACCTGGCCGCCGAGCAAGCTCTTTGGCTTCGATGCCGCGAAGTAGTTCTGAGCCGCGAGCTCAGCCGCCGCCTCAGCACCGTTCGTGGCCATTTGAGCCGCGCGGCCAGCCGCCAGCGCCATGGCGTCAACGACCGACTGGCTCTCGTTCTTGGACTGGACCCAACGAGCAACGTCGACCGCCAAACCGATCGCCATCAGCAATGGAATGAACAGCAGACCGAAAATCATGGCGACGACGCCACGCTCATCGTTCCGGAACGCTTTGACGGAGCTTAGGCTCCGTTCCTTTTGTTTTGCAGCCAACTCGGGCTGCAAGATTGTTGTAGACATAACTACGCCTCCTACACAGTACAACTTGCAGGATCGACACTACATTTGAGTTATTTCGCAAATCTTAAAATACAAAAGCGGTCTCTAGTTTATCGATTTCAATTTATACTGCATTTTACTATCATTTAAACTTAATTTTATGGGCTATTTTTACACCCCAGAAATACTTTGCGCCATTTTTGGCCATTTTTCCTGATTTCAATACTTCAAGCAATAGATGTGCCGCCGACTTAATACTTGATGACGGCTTCTTGAACCGAAGACATAACGACTTGTTTATATCTTTATTGCCGTCGCGCCCCGGAGCCGCTATAGAGCCTCCACAATTGGCTGGCAGGACCCACGCACCTTCGCCGACGCCAGAATTTCACCTGGTCATTGAGCCCGGTCCGACGGCCGTACCCACACTTCAACCCAAGAGGAAACGTGACGATGACGCGCAAACAGGACTACGTGGTGAAGGATATGAGCTTGGCCGAATGGGGCCGCAAAGAGATCGACATGGCCCAGGACGAGATGCCGGGCCTGATGGCGACGCGCGCCGAATACAAGGCCAAGCAGCCGCTGAAGGGCGCCCGCATCGCCGGTTGCTTGCACATGACCATCCAGACCGCGGTTCTGATCGAAACCCTCAAAGAGCTCGGCGCCGACGTCCGCTGGTCGTCGTGCAACATCTTCTCGACCCAGGATCACGCGGCCGCCGCCATCGCCGCCGCCAAGATCCCGGTCTTCGCCATCAAGGGCGAAACGCTGCATGACTACTGGGAGTATGTCTATTTGACCGCGACGTGGGGTGACGGCGGCACGCCGAACATGATCCTCGACGACGGCGGCGATCTCACCATGTTCATCATTCTCGGCGCCGAAGCCGAAGCCGGCAAGACCGCGTTCCTCGACAAACCCTCCAATGAAGAAGAGACGATCTTCTTCGCCCTCATCAAGCGCGTGCTGAAAGAGAACCCCGGGTTCTTCAAGAAGACGCGCGACGCGATCAAGGGCGTCTCGGAGGAAACGACCACGGGCGTGCACCGGTTGTATGACCTCGCCAAGGCCGGCCGCCTGCCGTTCCCGGCGATCAACGTCAACGACTCGGTCACCAAGTCGAAGTTCGACAACCTCTATGGCTGCCGTGAATCGCTGGTCGACGCGATCCGCCGCGGCACCGACGTGATGATGGCCGGCAAGGTCGCGCTGGTCGCTGGCTACGGCGATGTCGGCAAGGGCTCGGCCGCCTCGCTGCGCCAGGCTGGATGCCGCGTGCTCGTCACGGAAGTCGACCCGATCTGCGCGCTGCAGGCGGCGATGGAAGGCTATGAAGTCGTGACAATGGACGACGCGTGCCCGCGCGCCGACATCTTCGTCACCGCCACGGGCAATGTCGACGTCATCACGGTCGATCATATGCGCAAGATGAAGCACCGCTCGATCGTGTGCAACATCGGCCACTTCGACAGCGAGATCCAGGTCGCCAACCTCAAGAACTTCAAGTGGCACAACGTGAAGCCGCAGGTCGACGAAATCGAGTTCCCCGACAACAAGCGCATCATCCTGCTGTCGGAGGGCCGCCTCGTGAACCTCGGCAACGCCACCGGCCATCCGTCCTATGTGATGTCCTGCTCGTTCACCAACCAGACGCTGGCGCAGATCGAGTTGTGGGCCGACCACAAGAAGTACGAGAACAAGGTCTATACGTTGCCAAAGCACCTGGACGAGAAGGTCGCCGCGCTGCATCTCGCCAAGGTCGGCGCCAAGCTGACGAAGCTGACGCCGCAACAGGCGAGCTACATCGGTGTCAAGGAGCAGGGTCCGTTCAAGGGCGAGCAATACCGCTACTGAGGCGGACTTAATCCTCCTGGATCTGAAAATAGAGCGTGCCGAAGCCTCGGCACGCTCTTTTTGTGTCGCGCGCGCTCTGGTCAGATATCCACAGGCGTTTCATACTGAGATGTGATTCGATTTCAGTCGAATTCCCTCTTGGCGCAGTCGCCCGCTGCGCCCTTGAAGCTACAACCGCCGCCGCAAGGATACGTTGCACCACATGGCAGCAGACGGGCGCATACCTATGAGTCATGGCTCGATGGGGCTGACGGGGCCGATGGCGCCGTCCGGGCCGCGGGGCGATCTTGTGCTCTATGTGCTGCCGAGCGTGGCAATTGCAGGCACCTTGATCGTGTATCTGTCCGACAGCACCGCCGGCTGGCTCGGCACGCCGCTGCTTTGGACGCTGCTGACTGGATCGTTCGTGACCGGCGCGGTGCTGTTGCTGGCCGTGCTCGCGCTCGGCCGCCGGCGCGCGGTCAAGGCACGGCCGCAAGCGGTTCCTGACGCCCAGCTCACGGCGCGCGCGGCGCTCGCGGCCGCCGACGCATTCCTGAAGACCGAGCCGCATGTCCTGGTCTACTGGGAACACGGGCAAGGCGTGAAGGTTGCATCGCACACGCTCGTGCGGGTGCGCGGGCTGCCACAAGACGCCGCCGAGTTCCTCCGCTTCGGCCATTGGCTCGACAGCAACTCGGCGTGCGAACTCAAGGCCGATCTGGACCTCCTCTTCAACGAGGGGCGGCCCTTCACTCAACTCCTAAGGACGGCGGCTGGCGCCAACATCGAGGCCGACGGCCGCGCGGTTGGCAGCCGTGCGATCCTGCGCGTGCGCGATGCCGTCGGATACAAAGAGGATCTCGCGCGGCTGCTCGACATCCACCGGCGGCTGACGCGGGACGTGACGGCGAGCCGGATGCTGCTCGACGCACTGCCGATCCCGGCTTGGCTGCGGCATGGCGATGGCCGGATCGACTGGGCAAACGCGGCCTACGTCCGCGGCGTCGACGCGGCGGATCTCGCGGAAGTGCGCAGCCGCCAGCTCGAACTGCTCGAGACCCGGCAGCGCGAGCGGATCCAGGAGAAGATCTCGGCCGGCGCCGTGTTCCGCGAACGGCTACCGCTGATCAGCGGTGGCGACCGCAAACCGCACGACGTGATCGTGCTGCCGCTCGAGAACGCCAGCGCTGGCGCCGCCATCGACGCTACCGCCATCGAGATGGCGCAAGGCGAGTTGCATCGCCAGACCGCCGCCTACGACCGCACGCTCGATCGCGTCGCCTCGGCCGTCGCCATCTTCGGGCCCGATCAGCGCCTCGCCTTCTTCAACGAGGCCTACCGCAAACTCTGGCAGCTGGACGGCGACTGGCTCGCGGGCCACCCGACGCATGGCGAGATTCTCGACCGGTTGCGTGCGCTCTCGCGGTTGCCTGAGGCCGTCAACTATCGCGACTGGCGCGCCAAGGCGCTCAGCGCCGCAACCACCGGGGCGACGCTCGAGGACTGGTGGCACCTGATCGACGGCCGCACGATCCACGTCATCAGCGAACAGCGGCCCGACGGCGGCGTCACCTGTCTCTATGACGATGCGACGGAGCGCCTCGCGCTTGAAAGCCGCTTCAACACGCTGATCGATACGCAACGCGAGACACTCGACAGCCTGAAGGAAGCGGTCGCCCTGTTCGCCACTGACGGTCGCCTAAAACTCTTCAACTCGGCGATGTGCCAGATTTGGAAGCTCCCCCGCCAAATGCTCGCCGAGGGACCGCATGTCGACGAGATCATCCGCCAGTGCAGCCCGATGTTCGAGGACGCCGACGCCTGGCACAATCTCAGCCGCGCGGTCTGCGGCATTGCCGAGCGGCGGCAGGCGACGGACGGACAGATGCTGCGCCTCGACGGCAGTGTCGTCGAATACTCGGTGACGCCGTTGCCGGACGGCGCCACGCTGATCACCTTCGCCGACGTCACCGACGCCAAGCGCTACGAGCGCGCCCTGGTCGAACGCAACGAAGCGCTTGTCGCATCGGACCGGCTGAAGAGCCAGTTCATCAGCCACGTTTCCTACGAGCTGCGCACGCCGCTTACCAACATCATCGGCTTTGGCGAATTGCTCGCCAATCCGCGCACGGGCGAGTTGAACGGCAAACAGAAAGAATACCTCGGCGACATCTCGGCCTCGTCCAAGTCGCTGCTCGCCATCATCAACGACATCCTCGATCTTGCGACCATCGATGCCGGCGCGCTCGAGCTCAATCAGGCGCCCGTCAACGTGCGCGCACTGATCGATCAGACCGTGCTCGGGGTTCGCGATCGGGCATCGCGCGCGCGCCTTGAACTCGACATCCGGATCGCGGATGATGCCTTTGAACTCATCGCGGACAGCGCCCGCATCCGTCAGATCCTCTACAATCTCATGTCCAACGCCATCGGCTTCTCACAACCCGGAAACATCGTGCGGCTCGGCTGTTGGCGCGAGCGGGGCATGATCGCATTCGCGGTCGAAGACAACGGCGTTGGCATTCCGCTCGAACAGCAGGGGCGCATCTTCGACCGATTTGAAAGCCGCAGCCAAGGCTCGAAGCATCGCGGCGCCGGCCTCGGTCTTGCGGTCGTCAAGGGACTCGTCGAACTGCACGGCGGCAATGTCGAATTGGAATCGCAGCCGGGCGTCGGCACGCGCATCACGGTCCGTCTGCCGGAACAAGGCTTGCCGCAGCTTCGCCCCGCTCCACACGCTCCAGCGCCGCGTGACCCAGCGCCACGTGATAAGGCGCAAGCGCGGGTCGCATGACGAGTTCCCTCGATCGCGATCTCGACGAGCGCGGCGTCGGACGTCTTGCCGAACTCACCGCCTTCAAGCTGCAGCGCGGCGACGTGGTGCTGTTGAAGGGCGATCTCGGCGCCGGCAAGACGACGTTCGCGCGCGCGCTGATCCGGGGCCTGCTCGGCGACACACGCGCCGAGGTGCCGAGCCCAACCTTCTCGCTGGCGCAAATCTACGAGACGCCGCGACTGACGCTGATGCACGCCGACCTCTACCGGCTCGGCTCCGAGACCGAGACCCACGAAATCGGCCTCGACGAGGCGCTGCGCACCGGCGCCGTCGTCGTCGAGTGGCCGGAGCGGGCGCCCGGACTCGCCAGCGGCGACCGGTTCGAAATCGAATTCAACCTCGCGCAGAACGCATTGCAGCGGCGTCTCCGGTTCACGGGCTTTGGCGCCGCGGCGGCGCGTGCCGAGAGGATCGCTGCGCTGTTCGCTTTCCTCGACGCACAAACCGTCTGGCGCGAGGCGCACCTCACCTACATGCAGGGTGACGCCTCGGCGCGCGCCTATGCGCGTCTCACCATGCCCGGCACGTTCGCGATCCTGATGGACGCGCCGCGCCAACCCGACGGGCCGCCGGTGCGTGATGGCAAACCCTACAGCCGCATCGCGCATCTCGCCGAAGACGTGCGGCCGTTTGTGGCCATTGGACACGCGTTGAGCCGCGCCGGCCTCAGCGCGCCCGCGATCCATGCGCACGATCTCGACACCGGCATCCTCATCGTCGAGGACCTCGGCGATCGCGTCTATGGCGCTGAACTCGCGGACGGGCGTTCACAAGCCGAACTCTATCGCGCGGCCGTCGATACGCTGGTCGCCGTGCGCGCGCGTCTCCCCATCGGCGCCGCACTGCCGCTGCCGGACGGCTCCGCCTATCAGCTACCGCGCTTCGATCGGGCCGCGCTCGAAATCGAACTCGATCTGCTGCTCGATTGGTATTGGCCAGCCGTCAAGGGGGTGCCCGCGCCCGAGACCGCGCGGCGTTCGTTTCACGCGGCGTGGTCGCCGGTGCTCGATCTGTTGATGGCGCAGCCGCCGGCGTGGTTCCTGCGCGACGTACATGCGCCCAACTTGATGTGGTTGCCGGACAGGCCGCCCCCCGCCAACGTCGGCCTGCTCGATTTTCAGGACGCGCTGGCGGAACCCTATGCCTACGATCTCGTGTCGCTGCTGCGCGACGCGCGCGTCGATGTCGCGGCCGATCTCGAGACGTCGCTGTTCCGGCATTACTGCGACCAGATCAAAGCGCGCGAGCCGGATTTCGATGAAGCTTCGTTCGCGGCGCTCTACAATGCCTTCAGCGCCCAGCGCTCGACGCGGCATATCGGTCTCTTCGTGCGGCTCATTCGCCGCGACGGGAAGCCGCAGTACCTGCAGCACATTCCGCGTGCGTGGACGTATGTCGAACGTGCCTTGACACATCCCATGATGCACGAGGTGGCGCACTGGTACGACACACATTTTCCACCGCTCATTCGGCGTCAGCCGGTCTCCGCGTGACGTGCGGCCCAGGCCGCGCTATCAACCGGTATGACATCTGCTTCGTCTCAACAAACCTCTTCGCCGCCGCGCACGGCCATCGTCCTCTCGGCGGGGCTTGGCCGGCGCATGCGGCCCTTGACCGAAGAGCTGCCAAAGCCGCTGGTGCGCCTGCAAGGACGGCCGCTGATCGATCATGTGCTCGACCGGCTGGCGGCCGCCGGCGTCCAACGTGCCGTCGTCAACGTGCATCACCTGGCCGACAAGATCGAGCGGCACGTTGCGGGGCGCACCGCACCGGCGATCGCCATTTCGGATGAACGCGGACAACTGCTGGAGACCGGCGGCGGCGTCAAGAACGCGCTGCCGTTGCTGGGCGCGGCGCCGTTCGTGATCCACAATTCCGACAGCGTCTGGATGGGCGGCGTCGGCGACAATCTCGAACGCCTGTTCCAGACCTGGGATCCGCAACGGATGGATTGCCTGCTGATGCTGGCGCTCGGTTCGGCGAGTCTCGGCTATCAGGGGCGTGGTGATTTCTCGTTCGAGGCCGACGGCCGCATCCGCCGCCGCCGCGAGCAAGAGGTGGTGCCGTTCGTGTTCGCAGGTGTTTCGATCGCGCATCCGCGCTTGTTCGATGACAGCCCCGACACCGCCTTTTCGATGAACCTGATCTGGAACAAGGCGATCCTGGCCGGCCGCGCGTTCGGCATGCGCATGGAGGGCATCTGGATGCATGTCGGCAGCCCCGATGCGCTGGCCGAGGCCGAGCGTTGCCTTGCCAGCGGTCATCTGCGTTGATCCCGCCGGAGGCACCGCGCATGCCACCGCACATCTACACGATCCCGCCGGGCCGGCCGTTTCTGCGCACGCTCGCCGAGGCGATTCTCGGCGGGCATCTGCCGTCGCCCGGTGCCAAGATACCGCGACCGCTCGATCTCGCCGGCATGACGCTGCTGCTGCCGACGCGCCGCGCGGCGCGTGCCGTCTGCGAAGCCTTTCTCGCGGCGTCGGGCGGCAATGCGCTGCTGTTGCCGCGCATCCGGCCGATCGCCGAGGGCGAAGAGGATCTGAGCCTGCTCGCGAGCGTCGCCGCGCGCGAACAGCTCGACGCAACCGTCGGCGATGTGCCGCCCGCCATCCCAGAACTCGAACGGCGCCTCGTGCTCACCGAACTGGTGCTGAAGTGGTCGGAGGCGATGCGCGCGTCCTCGACTTTTGCGGAAGAGAGCGTCACGGATCTGCGGGGGGCAACGCCCGCGCAAGCCGCCCAGCTCGCCTCCGAGCTTGGCCGTTTGATGGACGGCGTCGAGACCGAGAACGTCAGCCTCGCCAATCTGAAGTCTCTGGTGCCGGAGCATTTTTCGGCGCACTGGGAAAAGACGCTGCAGTTCCTGCAGATCGTGCTCGAGTGGTGGCCTGCCTACCTCGACGAGCGCGGCAGTCTCTCATCGGCGGACCGGCGCAATCGCATCGTGCTCGCGGAAGCCGAGCGGCTGACGAAGATGCCGCCCGCGTCGCCGATCATCATCGCCGGCATCACCGGCAGCATCCCCGCAACTGCTGAGCTGATGCGCGCGGTTGCGAAACTCCCGAACGGCGCGATCGTCCTCCCCGCCATCGATCACGCGCTCGACGACGTAAGCTGGTCGGCGATCGTGCCGGACCATCCCGAGCATCCGCAATTCGGCTTGAAGAAGCTGCTCGACCGGCTCGGTGTCGACCGCCGCGATGTCGCGGAATTGCCGGGGGCCGTGCTTGCCGCTCCGGCGCGCGCGCGCCTCAAAATCGTCAGCGAGGCGATGCGACCGGCCGCAACGACAGAGGCCTGGCACGCGTTCGCGACCACGACCGATACTGCCGCGCTGCGCTCGGCGCTCACGGGGGTCAGCTACATCGAAGCGCCGAGTGCGCCGGACGAGGCGGAAGCCGTCTCGCTGATCCTGCGCGAGGCGCTCGAGACGCCTGGCCGCACCGCCGTGCTCGTGACGCCCGATCGCGTGCTCGGCCGCCGCGTCGCGGTGCGACTCGAGAGCTGGGGCATTCGCGTCGACGATTCCGCCGGCCGGCCGTTCACGAAGACCGTCCCCGGCGTGTTCCTGACGCTGATCGCGGACGCCGTCGCCAGCGACTATTCGCCCGCCGCGCTGATGGCGCTGTTGAAGCATCCGCTGACGCGGCTCGGGCTCTCGGTGCGCGATGTGCGCCGCGCCGCGCGCGTCCTCGAACTCGGCGCCTTCCGCACCTCTTATCTCGGGCGCGGCCTCGACGGCGTCGAAGCCGCGCTCGAACGCGCAATCCGCGAGTTGCAGGGCGGCGCGCGCCGGGATCGCGCGTTCCGCCGCATCCCGGATGTCGATGTGCAAGCCGCGCGCGACCTGGTGCAGCGGCTGAAATTGGCCGTCGCGCCGCTTGCCGACGTGTTCGGGCGCTTCAGCGATCTTTTCGGCACGCCCAAGCTGTGGCCGCTCAGGACGATCGCTGAAGCGCACGTCAAAGCCGCCGACGCCATTTCGCTCCCACCGGACGATGGCGCCGCGCCGCTCGTTTGGCAGGGCGATGCGGGTGAGGCCGCCAACCTCTTCTTCACGGGCCTGCTGCAGGAGGGGCTGCGCGCACCAGCGATCGCCGCCACCGACTATCCCGATTTCATGCGCGGCCTCCTGCAGGATGAAACCGTGCGCCCGCGCGTTCCCGTCAATCGCCGTGTCGCCATCTGGGGTCCGTTCGAAGCGCGCCTGCAGCAACCCGATGTCGTCGTGCTCGGCTCGCTGAACGAAGGCACCTGGCCGGAGACCGGCGAGACGGGGCCTTGGCTCAACCGGCCGATGCGGCAGGAGCTTGGCCTGCCAGCGCCCGAAGAAAAGATCGGGTTCTCGGCGCACGATTTCACATCACTCCTTGGCGCCGAGGCCGTCTATCTGACGCGCGCCGCCAAGCTCGACGGCAACCCGACGGTGCCGTCGCGCTGGATCCTGCGTTTTCAAGCGCTGCTTGGCGGCGCCAACGCGGGCGACGCGCTCGCGCCAGCGCAACCGTGGCTCGCCTGGGCGCGGGCGCGCGACCGCATCGCCGAGCGCCGGACCGTAAAGGCGCCCGCGCCCTGCCCGGCGGTCGCACTGCGTCCGCGCAAGCTCAGCATCTCGGGCGTTGAGACTTGGCTTGCGAACCCCTACGCCATCTTCGCCAACCACATTCTCAATCTTGAAGCGTTGCCGCTGCTCGGCGCCGAGCCCGACGCAGCACTCAAGGGTTCGATCATCCACGCCGCGCTCGGCCGCTTTGCCGCCGCCTACCCCAACGCGCTGCCGCCCTACATCAAGGCTGCCTTGATGGAGCAGGCCCGCGCCGTGCTCGATGAATACGCGGCGCATCCGCGCGTCGCCGCGTTCTGGCTGCCACGGTTCGCGCGGTTCGCGGACTGGTTCGAGGCGACCGAGCCCGAGCGGCGCCCGCCGGAGACGACGGTGCACGCCGAAGTCGGCGGATCGCTGGTGCTGGAGGGGCCGGCGGGTGCCTTTACGCTGCGGGCGCGCGCCGACCGGATCGACGCAATCGGTGCGTCACTGGCGATCTATGACTACAAGACCGGACAAATCCCGAGCAAGAAGCGCGTCAAATCCGGCGCGGCGCCGCAGCTGCCGCTGGAAGCTGCGATCGCGCTGGCGGGCGGATTCACCGGTCTCGGCGAACGCGCCGTGACCACCCTCGCCTACATCCGCGTTACGGGTGGCGAGCCGCCGGGCGAAGTACAAATCATCGAACCCGACAACGCCGACATCGCCGCGCTGGCCGCGACCAGCCGCGACGGTCTCGCACGCTTGATCGCGCGTTTTGACGATCCCAGCACACCTTACCGCGCGCTCCGCCGCGCCAGCTTCGCCGACACGTACCGGTTCGACGATTACGCGCATCTGGCGCGTGTCGCCGAGTGGTCGGCTGAAACCGGCGAGGATGAGTGAACATGGCGACGTCATCCCCTCGTCCAGACCTCGCGCAGAGCCTTGCCGAGACGCACCGCAACCAGGCCCGCGCCGCCGCGCCGGACATGTCGGCGTGGGTCGGCGCCAACGCCGGCACCGGCAAGACCCACGTCCTCACCACGCGCGTCGTCCGCCTGCTGCTTGCTGGTACACCGCCTGAGCGCATCCTGGCGCTGACCTTCACGAAGGCTGCCGCGGCGGAAATGTCGACGCGCATCTTCAATCGCCTCGCAACGTGGGTCACCGCGCCTGTCGAAGATCTGACCAAGATCCTTCGCGACATCACCGGCACGACACCCACTACTGAGCAGCTCGCGCATGCGCGGCGTCTGTTCGCGCGCTCGATCGAGACGCCCGGTGGTCTCAAGGTGCAGACGATCCACTCGTTCTGCGAGCGCGTGCTGCAGCGGTTCCCGCTCGAAGCCGGTGTGCCGCCTGGTTTCCAGGTTCTCGATGAGCAGCAACGCGACGAGATCCTGCGCGCGGCCATCGATGATATGCTGGCTGCGGCGATGGCGGATGGTGGCGCGCTGCGGCATGCGCTCGACACCGCGATCGCGTTCGCGGTCGACGATTTGTTCGACGAGCGTGCTCGCCGAAGCCCTGCGGCGGCGCAGCTGGCTTGCGACCGCGATCCGGCTCGATACCGGCGGCGATCGCTTCTCAGCCGTGCGCCGCCTCTATCGCCAGGCCCTCGGCCTCCGCGACGGCATCACGCAACAGGGGCTTGCTCGCGAGATGGGCCGCGTCCTCTCCGACGAGATGCTCGGCTATTGCGCGGGAATCCTCGCCACCGGCGGCAAGAATGACATTAAGTCTGCTACGCGCTTCACCACCGCGCGTGGCACCGATGACGCTGAATTGCGCGTCGCAGCACTCACCAGAGCGTTCACGAACAAGAACGGAGCCCCCCGCGCCAAGCTGCTGAACGAGACACTCGCCGCCAAGCACGGCGACGTCGAAGCGCAGTTGATCCGCGCCCAAAGTGCCTTCGTCACGCTGCTCGAGCAACGCCGCGCGCTGACGTTGTGCGATGCCACGATCGCGCTGCTCGTGTTGGCGGACGCCGTGCAGGATCGCTACGCCCGCGCCAAGGCGCGCCGCGCCGCGCTCGACTTCGAGGATCTGATAGAGCGCACCGCCAACTTGCTCGGCGGATCGCTCGGCACATCGATTGCCGGCCAGACCGAGTGGGTCCTTTACAAGCTCGATGGCGGCATCGACCATATCCTGGTCGACGAAGCGCAGGACACGAGCCCCATTCAATGGGAGCTGATCGAGGCGCTGGCGCGCGAGTTCTTCGCCGGCAGCGGCCAGCGCGACGGCATCCGGACCGTGTTCGCCGTCGGCGATGAAAAGCAATCGATCTACGGCTTCCAAGGCGCGGCGC
Source organism: uncultured Alphaproteobacteria bacterium (assembly GCA_963779515.1). Lineage (GTDB taxonomy): Bacteria > Pseudomonadota > Alphaproteobacteria > Rhizobiales > Hyphomicrobiaceae > CAVZYN01. The sequence continues at coordinate 476,258 of CAVZYN010000018.1, read as the reverse complement.
CGAAGATGTTCGCCGACATGGGCGCGCGCTTCGCCAAGCTCGCTGAGCTGGCGGGGCTTTCGCTGCAGCGCATCCCGCTGACGCTCTCGTTTCGCACGGTGAGCCCCATCCTCGAGGCCGTCGACACCGTCTTTGCCGATCCTTCGGCGACGCCCGGACTGACGGCCACCGGCGGACGCATCCATCACGCGGCGTTCCGTGCCGGGCAATCGGGCATCGTCGAACTCTGGCCGACGGAAAAGCCGGAGCCCCAAGACGATGCCGAGCCGTGGTCGCCGCTCGACGATAGCGGCAGTTCCGATCCCGCAGCTCGGCTCGCGGCGCGCATTGCCGACACGATCGGCCATTGGCTGGCGTCGGGCGAGCGGCTGCGCTCCGAGAACCGGCCCGTGCGCGCCGGCGACATCCTGATCCTCGTGCGCAAGCGGCTCCCATTCGCGCCGCTGATGGTCGCCGCGCTCAAGGCGCGCGGCATCGCGGTCGCCGGCGCCGACCGGCTGACGCTGACGGAGCAGATCGCCGTCAAGGACCTGATCGCGCGTCGGCGAGTTTCTCGTCTTGCCGGAAGACGACCTCGCACTCGCCACCATCCTGAAGTCGCCGCTGTTCGACTTCAACGACGACGATCTCCTGCAGATCGCCATCGGACGGCGCGGGACGCTGTGGTCTGCGCTGCTGGCGCACGCCCGCGACACTGTTCGCTTCGCGCCTGCGGCCGAGACGCTGAAGCGCTGGCGCATGCAAGCCGACTACGCGCCGCCGTTCGAATTCTTCAGCAGCATTCTCGATCGCGACGGCGGCCGCAGCCGGCTCCTTGCACGACTTGGAGAAGAAGCAGCCGACGCCATCGACGCCTTCCTCGATCTCGCCTTGAACTTTGACAACAACGAACCGCCGTCGCTGCAGGGCTTTCTCACGTGGCTCAGCGCCAGTGATCGCGAGATCAAGCGCGATATGGAACAGGGCCGCGATGAAGTCCGCATCATGACCGTGCACGGCGCCAAAGGCCTTGAAGCGCCGATCGTGTTTCTGCCGGATACGTGTTCGTCGAAATCCGGACGTATGCCGGGCAGCCTCCTGACCACGCACGATATCGACTTGCCGGAGCAATGGAGCCGCGCCGAGCCGTTCCTCTGGCCCGTCAAAGGCATCAGCAGCACGGCGGCGATCAAAGACGCGCGCGAGGCGATGGAGGACGCCGAGCGCGAAGAGCGCAACCGGCTGCTCTACGTGGCGCTGACGCGCGCGCGCGACCGGCTCTACATCGCGGGCTTCGAAGGCAAGCGGCCACCGCGGCCGGATGCCTGGTACTCCATCATTTCTGAAGCGCTCGCGACGCAGCTCGCCCCCGCGAAAGATTGGGACGGCCGCGCGGTGCTGCGCCGCGAGAGCGAGCAGTCGGCCAGCGCAGAACAGCCCAAACCGTCCGAGGCCGCCGTCATCGTGCCGTTGGAACCGCCCGCATGGGCGCGGCGGCCGGCGCCGCGTGAGCCGCAACTTGCCGTGCCGATGGCGCCATCGAAACTCGCGCCGCTCGACTCCGACGCGGAAGGCGAACCCGTCGAGCGGCCGATGCCGCGCGGCGACCGCCGAGCCACCCTCGCCAAGTCCCGTTTCGCTCTCAGCCGGTAATCGGTTTCTGCGCGGGACCGTGACGCACGCGCTGCTCGAGCACCTGCCATCGCTTCCCCCCAACACTTGGGAGAAGGCCGCCACGAGTTTTGTCGCCTCGCGCGCCGCCGCGCTGCCGCGACGCGGACGCGCCGCGATCGTCACCGAAGCGCTCGCCATCCTCCGAGACGACGTATTCGCGCCGATCTTTACAGCCGACAGCCGGGCCGAAATCCCAATCGTCGCCGAGATCCCGCGCCCCGGCGGCCGCGGTCCGCCGCTCAGGCTCACCGGGCAGATCGACCGGCTGGCGATCGTCGATCACACTGTCTTGATCGTCGACTACAAGACCAACCGGCCGCCGCCGGTCGAGGTTGGCGCGGTTTCGGACGCGTACCTGCTGCAACTCGCGGCCTATCGGCTGGCGATTGGCGTGATTTTTCCTGAGCATAAAGTCCGCGCGGCGATTCTGTGGACCGACGGCGCGCGGCTCATGGAAATTCCGTCCCGCGTCCTGGACGGGGCAGCCGAGCGGCTGTGGAAGATCGACCCGTCCAGCCTCGATGCCGAACCTTGACGCCGAGGGAGGCGCTCCCTAAGTCTTCGCCGCGCACCTCCCCCGACGTGCTGATTCACCCCCAGGAGCCTCCACCATGGCCGGCAAAGACACTCATATCGTTTCCGACAAGACCTTCAGCGACGAAGTCCTGAAGTCGTCGGAGCCTGTGCTCGTCGACTTCTTCGCCGAATGGTGCGGCCCCTGCAAGGCGATGGCGCCCGCGCTCGACCAGGTCGCGACTGAAATGAAGGGCAAGGTCAAGATCGCCAAGATCGACGTCGACCAGAACCCCGTCATTTCCGGTCAGTACCGCATTCAGGCGATGCCGACGCTGATGATCTTCAAGGACGGTAAAGTCGCCGCCCAGCACACCGGCGCATTGGTGCAAAAGAAGAAGCTCGAAGATTGGATCAAAGCCTCGATCTGACCGATCCGTTCAACTCGAATTGCGCAACCAGGGCTGGTCCGACCAGCCCTGGTTTTTTGTTTTGAGCGCGGCTCACGTCCGCGTGAGGCCGCGGGCAAAGAGGCCGACGACGACGCGGATCTGACGCTCGGTCTGGCGTATGTCGTCGTTGCCGATCTTGCGGTCGAGCGCGAGCGCGACGATGCCGTGCACCGAGGCGAACAGCGCGCGCGCATACAATGCGCGCTCGGCGGCATCGGTGACGGCGGTGGCAATAAACTCTTCAATCAAGGCGAACAGCCGCGCTTGATCTGACTTCATTTCCTCCGGCACTTCGTAGGTCTCGGGCAATTGGTGCGCGAACACCGCGCGCCAGCGCCGGTCGTGCGTTACCGCGAAATCGAAGTAGGCGAGCGCCAACGCCAGCAGCCGGCTTTCGACGTCATTGTCAGCCGCACGCTTCAAGGCGACGGCTGCGGCGCGGCCGAAGGCGCGCAACGTCTGCGTATTGGCGGCGACAATCAAACCGTCGAGACCGCCGAACACATTGTACACCGTGCCAACAGAGCAGTCGGCTTCCTTGGCGAGGCGGCGTGCTTGGACGGCTTCGAGCCCCTCGTCCTCGAGGATGCGTTCGGCGATGCGCAGTAGGCGGACTTGCACGCGCGTGCGGTAGGGCACGTCGGCTTTTGCAGCCGCGGAAGGCTTGCCGGTGGCGGGCAGGCTCGCTGCCGCAGATCGTGCTGTCGGGCTCGGTTTTGGCTTCTTCAACTCTTCATCCCTCCGGTGCGGGCCCCCAGTGCGGGCCGCCGATGCGGGCCGCCCAATCGAGCGTTGGCGCCGCCGTTGAGGCAACCTTAACCTAAAAATTGGATCCCGTGAACTCAGTTCATCATTTTACTTGCGCGCCGGCATCGGCCATGGCATCTTGCGTCTATGAACTGAGTTCACGAAGCTTGACCACCACTGGAACATCGAGGATTGCGCCGCAAAACAGCCGAATTAGAGCCGATTAATTCAGCCGATTGAAGTGCGTACGTCCCCGTCCGTTCCGGTCAAGTCATGCCGCATCCATGAACCTAGTTCATATCTGGATACCAGCACAGGAGTTCCGAATGTTCAATATCCTCACCACCCTGGTTCGCGGCGCCGTCGCCGAAGCCGAAGAAGCCGTATTCGACGCCAACGCCATTCGCGTCCTGGAGCAACAGCTCCGCGACGCGGCGGCGGCGCTCGAACTGTCGAAGCGAGAACTCGCCTGCGCCATGGCGCACCGATCGTCCGAAGCCCGTGCGGTCGATGCCCTGACCAAGCGGATCGATGAACTCGAAACCAGCGCCGTCGACGCCCTCAACGGCGGCCGCGACGATCTCGCCGGCGAAGCCGCAACCGTGATCGCTGTAACCGAAGACGAACGGCGCGCCCGCGGCGACGCCGCCAAGCGCTTCGACCTCGACATCGTCCGCCTGAAACAACTCGCCGACGATGGCCGCGGGCGGTTGATGGACTTGCGCCGCGGCCTCGAGCTGGCGCGGGCGCAGGAAGCGCTGCGCCGGGCAGGCGCCAATGGCCGCCGTGCGCTGGCGACCGGCAACGGTGCGCTCAGGCAAGCAGAGGGGACGCTCGCCAAGATCCGCGAGAACCAGTCGAAGTCGGAGGATATGCACGCAGCTCTCGACGAACTCGACCGCAAGGCCTCCGGCGCCGATCTCGACCAACGGCTGGCGGCGGCTGGATTTGGCACGGACTCGCGGACCAAACCCGGCGACGTGCTCGCCCGGCTGAAACAGAAGCAAACCAAGGGAGGCGCTGATAAGCCGGCATGACACAACGCACGCCGACCCACGTTCCCGACACTGCCGGCGCCTTGCGGCGGCAGTTTGGACAAAAATCTACTGAAACCAGCACACCCGTCACCAACGCCTCCACAACCCAACCCGAAAGGACTTTCAACATGGCCAACAATCCGCTCTCGCAAATCCCCGCCAACTCCTCCAACACCGGCGCTTGGATCACCTACACATATGCCTCGTTCGCCGCCGCCGCCGGCATGACCGCGATCGGTATCTGGGCGATGCCGGCCGACCTCTGGGTCAAGGGCTACCTGATGATGGCGTTCGTGTTCACGATCGGCTCGACGTTTACGCTGGCCAAAACTGTGCGCGACGAACATGAGGCCAAACGCATGGCGAGCCGTCTCGAGGACGCGCGCACCGAGAAGCTGCTGATGGAGATCAACCGCGCCGCTTGATAGGCGCCGCGCGATCGCAAGAAAGCGAAAGAGGCGAGCCGCAAGGTTCGCCTCTTGTCGTCACGCGGCACGCGCCTGCTATTTCCGCGCATTCCGGTAGCGATCGAGGATCCAGACTCGGACGGCGCCGGAGAGACCGGTGCCGCTGCGGCTCTTGTCGATGCGCGCGACCAGTTCGGCGACGGGCACGCGCTCTTCCGCCGCGATCTCTTTCAGGGCGTCCCAGAACGCGGCTTCGAGCGAGATCGAGGTCTTGTGACCGGCGATCGTGAAGGATCGCTTGACGGGACGGCTCATGTCTTTTTGCCGGGCTCCGCGCCACCGTCCGTGTCGTCGCGCTCATTCTCCCGCATTAGGCCATCGAGCTGGCGGCGGGCCAAATCTCGCTCGGCGTCAACCTTCTCGCGCTCCACTTTCGAACGTCCGAACCTGGCGCTGTTTTCGTCCGCACGCTTCTCCTTCTCGGCGCGCGCCTTTTCTTTGCGCACCTTCCGCAGATTGACGATCTCGGCACTCATAGCCCTACTCCGCGGTGATGCCGGCGTCTTTCAGCGCGGCCGTCCAGCGCGCCACCTCACGCCGCACCAGCGCATCGGTCTCGGCCGGGCTCATGCGCAGCATCGTGCCGCCGGTCTTGGCAAAGAGTGCTGCGACTTCGGGGCTAGCGTTGGCCTTGTCGAAGGCTTCGCGCAGCTTCGCCAGCACCGGCGCGGGGGTGGTAGATGGCGCGAAAAGCCCAAACCAGCTCTCCATGTCGAGCGCCGCGACGCCGGTCTCGGCGACGCTCGGGACATCCGGGTGCATCGGCTGTCGCGCTTTCGATGATACGGCCAGCGCCTTCACCGCGCCGCCGTCGACCTGCGATCGCGCGGTCGATGAGATGTCAAAGAAGAGATCGATGCGGCCGCCGAGCAGATCCTGGTAAGCCGCCTGCGCACCCCGATACGGCACGTGCCGGAGCTTCACGCCGGCCATCTTCTCGATCATCGCCATCGCGATGTGCTGGCCGGAGCCGCGCCCGCCCGAGGCGTACGTGAATTTGTCCGGATTGGCCTTCGCGTCGGCGATCAGTTCTTTCAGATCCTTGTGCGGCAAATCTTTGCGGGCGACCAGCGTATAGGACCAGCTGACCGCCAAGCCGACGGACGTGAAATCCTTCAGCGGATCATACGGCAACTTCGGATAGAGCCCCGGATTGAGCGCGATGTTCGAGAGCGCGCCAAGCAACAGGGTGTAGCCGTCGGGCGTCGACTTGGCCGCGGCCTCGCTGCCGACCAACGTGCCCGCGCCCGGCTTGTTTTCGACGACGATCGGCTGGCCGAGATGCGGCGCCATGTGCTCGGCCAAGACGCGCGCGACCGTGTCGAAGCCGCCGCCCGGCGGCTGCGGCACGATCAGCTTGATGGGTCGATCGGGGTAGGTTTGGGCGGCGAGTGGACTGGCGATGAGCGCCAACCCCAGAATTGCGACACGTACGGCTGCGCTCAGCATCTCTTTCCCCTGCCAGTGCGCATCATGCGCCATCGTGAGACGCTACGCGAGCCAAGAGGAGGCAGCAAGCGGGCCCGAAAAGGGGAATTGCGGAGTCCTAGGGTGCAATAGGCCCCTCGGCCGTATTGCACCTTCAGGCACTGGGCAGGAACTGGAAGGCGCAATACGCGCCGTTGCAGAGCAAGCTCTGCAACGGTGCTATTGCGCCCTACACCTTGCCCATCAAATCTCCTTCTTGCCCATCTGCTCGGCGATGTAGTCGGCCTGACGGATGGCGAGTGCCACGATCGTCAGCGTCGGGTTTTCCGCTGCACCCGTCGTGAACTGGCTGCCGTCCGAGACGAACAGGTTCTTGATGTCGTGCGTCTGGCCATACTTGTTGACGACGCCGTCCTTGGCGTTCGCCGACATGCGGCAGGTGCCGAGATTGTGGGTCGATGGATAGGGCGTCGTTGGGAACGTCCGCGTCGCGCCGACCGCTTCATAGATCGCCGAGCCCTGCTTATAGGCATGAGCGCGCATCGCGACATCGTTGGGATGATCGTCGAAATACACGTCAGGCACCGGGTTGCCCCACTTGTCCTTCGCCGTCTTCGAGAGCGTGATGCGGTTCTTTTCCTGCGGCATGTCTTCGCCGACGATCCACATGCCGGCCATGTTCTCGTAGGAATCGAGCGCGGATGTGAACTCGCGGCCCCAGGCTCCGGGATCAAGGAACGCTGCCATGAACGGCAAGCCGAGCGACAGCGTCTCCAGTTCGTAGCCGCCGACGAACCCGCGCTTGGGATCGAACTTCGCCTCATCCGAGACGATGCCGGCCATGGTGGTGCCGCGCCACATCTTTACCGGCTTGTCGAACACGCCATAGACCGAGCCGGTCATGTGCCGCATGTAGTTCTTACCGACCTGGCCCGAGGAATTGGCGAGACCTTGCGGATATTTCGACGTCGCCGACATCAGCAACAGCCGCGGCGTCTCGATCGAGTTGCCGGCGACGCAGACAACGCGCGCTTTCTGCCGCTGCTCCTTGCCGTCCTTGTCGCGATAGACGACGCCGGTGACCTTGCCGGCCGCATCGTGCTCGATCTTGGTGACGTGGGCCTCGGCCCGCACTTCGAGCTTGTCGGTCTTTTCGCCCTTCGGCAGTTCGGCGTGGAGCGTCGACCACTTCGCGCCGGACTTGCAGCCCTGGAAGCAGAACCCGATCTGCTGGCAGGCGCCGCGGCCGTCGCGTGGCGCCGAGTTGATCGCCATGCGGCCGGTGTGGACCTCCTTGTAGCCGAGCTTCTTGGCGCCGGCTTCGAGGACCTTGTAGTTGTTCGAGCCCGGCAACCCCGCGATGCCGTTGGTGAGCGTGACGCCCATCCGGTTCTCGGCCTTTTCGTAGTAGGGCACCATGTCCTGCAGCGTGATCGGCCAATCGAGCAGATTGGCGCCGGCGATGCTGCCGTAGGTGGTCTTGACCTTGAACTCATGCTCTTGGAAGCGCAGCGAGGCGCCGGCCCAGTGCGTGGTCGAGCCGCCGACGGCCTTGACGATCCAGGCCGGCAGGTTGGCGAAGTCCTTGGCGACGCGCCACGCGCCCGAGGTCGTGCGCATATCGGTCCAGGCGAGCTGCGAAAACGACGCCCACTCGTCGTTCAAGAAGTCTTCCATCTCGTGGCGCTTGCCCGCCTCCAGGCACACCGTCTTGATGCCCTTGAGTGCCAGATCGGTTGCGAGCGTCCCGCCGCCGGCGCCAGAGCCAATCACGACGACGACACTGTCATCCGTCAAATCGAATTTTGCAGCCATAATTCAGTCCTCCGAAGTCGATGCGGCTCACAGCCACTTGATGTCGTTGAAACCGCGCGAGACGTAGCCGCCCTTGGAGGCGCTTTCGCCTTCGTAGCCAAACAGCGGCCACACATCCTTTTGGTTGTAGAGCGAGACGACGAGATCGCCGCGCAGCTTCTTGAACAGCCCGCTGTCCTGGTTGGCGCGAATGAGGGCTGAGCGCTGCGCCTCCCACGGCACGCTCGCGTACGGCATCTTGTGCGCCTTCTGCGCGGCTGCATCGAAGCGCGCGACGCCCGCTTCGCAGAGCGCTTTCAGTTTTGGATCGGCAGCGGATTTTTCGTCGTAGCTCTTGCAGGCGAGGGCATAAAACTTGTCGGCGATGCGATCGTGCGGGAAGATATCGCGCGACATTTTGATGAGCGTGCGCATCACTTCCGGCTTCAGCGTCTTGGTCTCGAGCCCCCATGCCTCGGAGGTGTGCAGCACCGCGGTGCCGCTGATGGTCATCAGCGCGACGGCCGCGGTCGATCCAGACAAGAATTGCCGGCGATCAACCTGTTCGTGGTCCATTTGTTCGGACATTGTTATCTCCTCCTGAAGTTACACCTGAAGTTTGAATGTGGTGCGTTGTTCGCTCTCGTTTTTTCCGCGCGACCGTCAGCGATAGCGGCCGTGCTTTTGCAAGACCTCGATCTTGTACCCATCGGGATCGGAGACAAAGAAGAACTTTGCCAGAAGCGCGCCGTCACGATGGAACTCCTTCACCGGGTTGGGCTTGAAGCCCTCGCGCTCGAAGCGCGCGTGCTCGGCCGCGATATCATCGACCGCGACCGCGAGATGACCATAACCGGCGCCCAGATCGTAAGGCTCTTTGCGATCATGATTGACCGTCAGCTCGATCTCGAAGTCGGCTTCCTTGTTGCGCAGGTAGATCAGCGTGAAGCCGTCAAAGGGGAAGCGGTCGGCGATCTGGAGCGCGAATGCGCGGGTATAGAAATCGACGGCTTTGGCTTCGTCGAGCACGCGGATCATGGTGTGGATGGCTTTGGCCATGGGCCTTCTCCGTCAGGGTACGAGTGTCTTGAGATACGTGATGATGAGCTTGCGCTTCTCGGGATCGCGCTGGCGATAGGCCATCGTCGTGCCGGGTTGCACGGTGGCGGCGTCCTCGATCCAGCGGTCGAGCGTCGCCTCGTCCCAGGTGAGATCGGCCTTGGCGAGAACCTCGGAATATTTGAATTCGGCGATCTTGCCGGCCTGCTTGCCAAAGATGCCAAAGAGATTGGGGCCCTGGCGGTGCGTGGCGTCCTTCTCCGCCGTGTGGCAGACGCCGCAGCTCGTAACGAACTGGCGTTTGGCGTCGTCATTAGCCTTAGCCACGCCGGGCGATAGAATGAGCAGCGTCAGCATGCCCACACCGGCAGCGGCCGGCCCACACATCGAGCGAGATCCATCGTGGACCTCTGGCGTCTTCCACCCCATTGGTTCCTGTTGGCCGCAGCCGCAAGAGAGACATTTCCTCCCACGAGCTAAAACCAGCAAACGGCACTTCAGGTAGTAGGTGGCTGCTACACGTGCAAAATCCGACGTGGAGCCGCTCTCTTGCGGGTTCAAGCCACCCTGCTCTTCAGCGCCCATGCGCGCGTTTTGAGTGGGATTGCGCCATCCTCGCGGCGTGGCAGTGTGTCCTGCAGCCGATGCTGCAGACGTTGCCGCGCCTCGGCACCGAGGCTCACGCAGTAACCGGGTGCTGGCCCAGCCCCGAGCGTGAACGGGTGCCAGAAGTCGTCGAAGTCATGGAACACCGTTGGCGCTTCGATGGATGTGACGTCGATCGCCGAGAAACCGGCTTGACGCATGAGATCGGACAATCCCTCCGCCGTGCAAAATGGAAAGCGCCGCCCCTCCGCGAGGTCCGCAGCGGCGGGGTCGAGGCTTGCCGCGGCCGTCCAGAACGCGCGCATGAATTCAACGCCGCCACCCGGATAGTCCCACACGTAGAAGGCTACTGTTCCTCCAGGGCGCGCAATCTTTCGCATCTCGGTGAGCGCCTTGATCTTGTCGGGCACGAAGTTGAGCACCAACGCCGACACGACACGATCCCGGCTGTCGCTCTCAAGCTGCAGGTCTTGAGCATCGCCAACGCGGAAGTCCGCGCGAACGTCTTTCACCTTCGCTTGCGCCGTCGCGATGAAACCTTCGGACGGATCGATCGAAATCACGCTGCGGGGCTCGCATCGCGCGAAAATGGCGGCACTCAGCGCACCCGTCCCGCAGCCTACATCCAACCAGTCGAGGCTGCTCCCGGCATCGACCCAATCGAGAAACCTCGGCGCAATCTCGCGGCTCCACCGCCCCATATAGGCGTCGTAGCTGTCCCCAGCTTGCCACGCATCATGTCGCGCTGCTTCCGCCATCGCTCGTCCTCTCAGGGACCCGAACGAAACATCACAAAATGTTTTGCGTCACGCCGCTGGATGGACCACCGCGAAATCGCGCTTTGCCTCGGTTCGGACCTCATCCGCAATGCCGGCGTTGCCCTTCACCTGCGTGACATACGTCAGGCAGGCGCAGCGCAGGAGCGAGGCAAAATTCTGCCCCTTGGCGCCGGAATGGAGGACTTCATCGTGAAGTTTGGTCAGGAATTTCGGCACTGTCACGCTCTGGCTTTCAGCGATCTCTTCGAGAATGGCCCAGAAAGCTGCCTCGAGGCGCACCGATGTCACATGACCACCAAGACGCACGGAGCGCGTCTCTGATGCATAAGTTTCCGGAGGTTGGGCTGCAAAAATGCGACACATGGCACTCAGTCCTTGGGTTTCCGAGCCTGACATGCGTGGGTTGCTCCCACGTCCCGCGCGCGGAGCTTAGGACTGTCGCCCATCCTGTACAAGCGGCCTCGGCATTGCCATTCGTCACGATCGTGGGAGTAGCGCGCTATTCGGCGGCCTTGCGGCCCCCGCCGATGGCGGCGTTAACCGCCGGCAGCACTTTTTCGGCGGCCAGGATCATCGACCGGCGGCGGAGGCTAATTTGCTCGACTAAAGGAGCGACTTGAATTCGTCTGCAGTCAGACCTGCGTCACCGATGATTTTGCGCAGCAAACCTCGCTTAATGTCCTTCCCTGCGTGCACAGGCACCACCGTGCCGCGGTTGGGATCATCGCGATGTCGCATGATGTGGTGGCTTCCTCTGATGCGCATCACTTCGAAGCCCGCACTTTTCGCGCCCGGATCACCTCATCTGCCTTCAGCGCGGGCAGTCTGTCGCTCATGCAGCGATCGTGATCCGATCGATCTTTGGCTGCACGTCATCGGGAATGGCTTCTCCGCGGGCCAACCGATCTTCAACAACCAATTCGATGGCTTCGCGCGCGTTTGCCATCGCCTCGTCGTAGGTGTCGCCTTGGGTGCCGACTTCGGGCAGTGCCGGCACGGTCACGACGAACCCGCCCTCTTCGGCAGGCTCCAAAACGACGGTGAACGAGCGCGCATGTCTTGTCATGATCACCAATCTAGCGCCGGTTCTAAGCGTTGCAAGCGCGATAGGGGCTATTCAGCGGCCTTGCGGCCCCCACCAATGGCGGCGTTAACCGCCGGCAGCACTTTTTCGGCGGTCAGGATCATGGACCGGCGGCCGAGGTCATAGTCGAGCCAATCCTTGCCGGCATAAAGCAAGGTCCCGAAGTCGCCGACTTCGTCGCGGAATTTGAGCAACTCGTCCGCCACCTTTCGCGGCGAGCCCCAGATGACGAGCTTGTCCATGATGAAGTCCATGGTGACCGCATCATCCGGCATGTCGCGCGAGGTCTTGAAGAGTTCGATGCGACCGTTCTTTTTGAGCTTGGTTGCGAGCGATCCGTAGTACTGGCGATAGGGGCTGTTGGGCGCCGAGACATAGGTCTTGGCGGTCTTGTCGTCTTCGGCGACGAAAATGCTCTTGGCGACGCGCCAGTTGGCCGGATCGGCCGGGCGGCCGCCCTTCGCGCAACCCTCGACATACTTCGGCCAGTGGCTCTTGACCCAGTTCGGCATCAGGAAGTTCGCCGAGATTGGGTCCCAGCCGCGGGCGGCCGCTTCCGTCACCCCCTTGGAATGCGGCGCCACCGCCGTCACCACGATCGGCGGATGCGGCCGCTGCAGCGGCTTCGGCATCAGGCCCTGACCGATCTCGGCCATCAGCGTGCGCGCCGTCGAGACCTTCCAGTACTTGCCATCGATGTTGTAGGGCGGGTCCGAGGCCCAAATTTGCAGCACCGTATTGATCGCCTCGAGGAACATCGCGTTGCGATTGGCATCGAGATTGCCGAACGCTTCGGCATCCGACAGCAACCCGCCCGGACTGATTCCAAAAATGAAACGGCCGTCGAGCAGGTGATCGAGCATCGCGATCTGCGCGGCGATGGCCGCTGGATGCGCGTTCGGCATGTTGACAGTGCCGGTGCCGAGCTTCATGCGCTTGACGCGGTCGACGAGCGTGGCAATGAACGTGATGCAGTGCGTGATGTTCTCGGCCTTGTCGGTGACGTGCTCGCCGGCATAGCCCTCGACGAAGCCGAGTTCGTCGGCCAGCACGAACGCCTCGCGATCCTCGCGCAGACACTGCCGCCAATCCTTCTCCAGCGGATGGATCGGCATCGTGAAAAAGCCGAGCTGCATTCCCATTCCCTCAGATGTCACCATAGATATTCCAGAGTCGTAACGGCGGCTACAGAACGCGCACAATCATTAGTTCTGTACGCCAGCATCCGCTTTCCTAATGGGGAGCGGGCTTCTTGGTGGTCCCTTGGCGTTCACCGAAGTCAACTCTGGCGGCGGCTCATGAAGCGGGCGGCGGCGCGCAACGCGTCGGCCCTGGGGCCAAACGGAGCGAGCGCGTCGATCGCGGCACGCTCGACCTCGGCGAGTTTTGCACGCGCCGCCGCAATGCCCATCAACGATACCAATGTGGCCTTGCCGGCGGCTGCATCCTTGCCGACCGCCTTGCCGGTGACAGCGGCGCTGCCCTCCACGTCCAGGAGATCGTCCGCGATCTGGAACGCAAAGCCGAGCTGATCGCCATACGTCAGAAGAGCGGCGCGTTCCACAGCGCTGGCGGCGCCGAGGATTGCGCCCATCTCGCAGGCGACACGAATGAGCGCGCCGGTCTTGAGACTTTGCAAGCGGCGCACGTGTGCGAGCGTCGGCGCGGCTGGTTCGCCGCGCTTATCGGCTGCAAGATCGATCGCCTGGCCGCCGACCATCCCGGCGGCACCCGCCGCGCGCGCAAGCGCCAAAGTCAATGCATTCGACGCGATCGCATCGCGCCCGGGCTGCGGCGTCGCGGTGATCTCGAACGCCAAGGTCAGCAGGGCGTCGCCAGCGAGCACCGCCGTCCATTCGTCGAACTTGGCCCACACCGTCGGTTGCCCGCGCCGGAGCGTGTCATTGTCCATGCAGGGCAAGTCGTCGTGCACCAAACTGTAGCAATGGATGCACTCGAGCGCGGCCGCGGCATCGACACTTCTCTCCGCCGAGATCCCAAAGAGACCTGCGCACTCCGTCACGAGAAACGGGCGAAAGCGCTTGCCACCACCAAGCACGCCGTGCCGCATCGCCGACAACAACCGCGCGTCAGCGGCGGCCCCGCGATCGAGCCATAGCACCAGGCACGCATCGACATGATCGGCCGCCGCGCGCAGCTTGGCTTCAAAGCCTGTCTCCACGTTAACTCCACTTTCAAGTAACTGGCTGATATCGGGTGCAAGCCCTGGACATGCCGCAGCTTCGCCCGGTTTTAACGCGAAGGTCAGGTCCCGCCAACAGCGCCGCGCCCCCATGTCGAACGTCTGGCCGCCCCTCTCTGAGACGCTCGGCGCCCAGCCGCGCCGGCGCTTGGCCGCGCTCCGGCGCGCCTTCAGCGTGGCGATCTATGTCGTCTTCATCGTAGGTCTACTGTTGCAGGGCCTGATCATTGCTTACCGCTTTGTCAATCCGCCTGCCTCGACGCTGATGCTCGGACAGCGCTTGACCGGCACGACAATCCGCCAAACCTGGGTTCCGCTCAACCGGATCTCGCCGCATCTGCTCCGCGCCGTGATCATGTCCGAGGACGGCCAGTTCTGCCGTCACCACGGCATCAACTGGTCGGCCATCGAAACCGCGCTCGAACGCGGCCAGGAGGGGTTGGTGGGCGGTGGCAGCACCATTTCCATGCAGGTCGCGAAGAACCTGTTCCTTTGGCCGTCGAAAAGCTACGTGCGGAAGGCCATCGAGCTGCCGGTCACGCTCGACCTCGAGCTGTTCTGGAGTAAGCGGCGCATCCTCGAGATCTATTTGAATATCGCCGAGTGGGGGCCCGGCCTGTTTGGCGCGGAGGCCGCGGCACAAGCCTATTTTCGCAAGTCTGCTGAACAGCTTAACGAACGCGAGGCGGCGCTGCTCGCGATCTCACTGCCGAACCCGGCCGATCGGCGGGCCAACGCCCCGACGCCGCTCATGCTGCGCCTTGCGGATACCATTCAGCGGCGGGTTGGCGTGTCGGTCACGCATGCGGCCTGTGTTCTGACGCGGTCCTGATGCCTGTTTCCGGTGGTTTTGCCACCGAATGGCTCTGGTCATGGACGTTTGATGCAGCTATAAGCCCGCCATCCGAGGGGTTGGCCGTGCGCGGAAGCGCTTGCACGCCCGCCGGTTCACCGTTCTCGCGGCTACGCCAAGGGTTCGCTCAAGATAGGCGCGCCCCGTGAGCTGCTGATATTGGAGATGTCACATGGCTGTACCCAGGAAAAAGGTCTCGCGCATGAAGCGCGGAAACCGCCGCTCGCACGATGCGCTCGTGGCGCCGCTTTATGTGGAAGACAAAGAGTTGGGTGAGCGCCGCCGTCCGCATCACATCGACCTGAAATCCGGCAAGTATCGCGGCAAGCAGATCCTGGCACCGAAGGCGGACGTCTGAGGCGACCTCGCGGGACGTTCTCAACAGTCCCGCAACGCGCCCTCCTCGACGCGATTTCACCTCCTGGAGTAAAAGCGTCACAATTCATAACTAGACACGGGCGCCAACGTCCTCTCTGGGAGCACCTTGCATGTCGATCCGGATCATTCCGCTGCTGGTCATCTCGTATATCGTCTATAACATCGTCGTGTTGTTCGGCGGTGGTGCGGACGCTCAGGCGACGCTCAGCCGGGGCGTGTTCACGCTCCCCTTGATGCGTAAGCCGATCCAGCTGACCTGGGGCGATCTCATCATCCTCCTGACGATGGTGCTGCTGTTTGCCGAGCTCATCAAGTCGACCTTCACGTCGACCAGCGCCATGGTAGATCATGGCTTGTCGATGCTGCTGTTCATCGCCTGCCTTGTGCAGTTCCTGATATCGGAATCGGCCGCCTCGTCGGTGTTCTTCTTCATCATGATCGCCTGCCTGATCGATGTTGTCGCCGGCTTCTCGATTGGAATGCGAACGGCACGCCGCGATCTGAATATCGGCACGGACAGCTGATCTTCACTCAAAATTGACCACGATCAAACGGCTGGACGCGATCGTCCGGCCGTTTTTGTTTTTGGCCGGCAACTTCCCGGCAACCTTTAAATATTGTTAGGCATTTGCAGCTAGGTTCAAAACTCGGGGTGCTCTTGGTACGGCGTCATTGCCGGCCTCGGCGTTTTCTTGGATGGGGCCATTCGTGTCGGCGTTTTTCGACGGTAGTGCTGCGCAAAAGATTCCGCCGCCTGAAGACACAGGCAGCGCGAGCGAAGCCGACGGGCTTCCTCTTGAAGGCGATACATTCGATCTCGTCGGCATCCTGTCGGCCGTCGAAGAGACCGCCTACATCTGGGACATAAAGACCGACAAAATCGATTGGGAAACCAACGCGGTCAAGGTGCTCGACGTGCGCCGGATCGGCGATATCGGCATGGGCAGTTCGTTCCAATTCCTGATCACGCCGGAGCACGCAGCACGCCGCCATGAAGCCATCGCTGGCTCGGTCGTTGCCGGCACTAAGTCGGGCGTTCCCTACCGCTTGCAGTACCGGTTCCAGCCGGGTGGACGGCGCAGCGAAGCCGCGCTCTGGCTCGAAGATCACGGACGCTGGTGGCCGGGCGAAGACGGCAAACCCGCCCGCGCGCGCGGCGTCATTCGCGTCATCAACGAACGGTATTGGGAAGAACAACGGCTTCTCTACCGGTCGGACCACGATGAACTCACGGGACAGCTCAACCGCATCCGCCTGACGGAAGCGCTCGACACCATGGTCGCGCGCGCCGTGCAGACGAAGCAGCCGTGCGGCTTTCTGATGGTGTCGGTGAACAACCTGGCGCTCATCAACGAGACGTTTGGATTCGATATCGGCGATGAAGTGATCGCGGCGACCGCGCGCACCATCAAAGCCAAGCTGCGCGGCGGAGATACGATCGGGCGCTACTCGTCCAACAAATTCGGTATCATTCTCGCCGACTGTGGTCCGGGTGCCATGCGGATCGCGGCGGAGCGGTTCATGAAAGCTGTGCGAGAGGCGACCGTCAAAACGTCGGCGACCCAGCTTTCAGCAACGATTTCGATCGGCGGCGTCCTGATTCCGGACCAGGCGACGATATCGCAACAGGCTCTTAGCCACGCCTTGCAAGCGCTCGATCGCGCCAAGCAGCGCCGTTTCGATTGCTTCATGAACTATGAGCCCTCGCCCAATCATAAATCGCTCCGGCGCCGCAACATCAACATCGCCGACGAGGTGATCGCCGCTCTCGACGAGAACCGCATGGTGCTCGCCCTGCAGCCAATCGTTTCGACCACGACGCGCCGGACCAAGCACTATGAGTGCCTGCTACGTATGGAAAAAGCCGATGGCAGCATCGGTTCCGCCGGGGAATTCATTCAAGTTGCCGAACAGCTCGGACTTTCGCGGCTGATCGACCGCAGGACGCTCGAACTCTGTGTCGACCTCTTGAAACGGTACCCGACCGTTCATTTGACTCTGAATGTGTCGGGCCTGACGCCGGGCAACCATGATTGGCTTGTCGCGCTGCATCGCCTGACGGGCGGACGGCGGCAGATCACCGAGCGCCTGACGATCGAGATTACCGAAACTGCTGCGATCAACGATATCGACCAAACGGTCGCGTTCGTCGATACGCTGAAAGAACTCGGTTGCCGCGTCGCGATCGATGACTTCGGCGCCGGTTATACGTCCTTCAAGAACTTGAAGCTGCTCGACATCGACATGGTCAAGATCGATGGCGCTTTCATCAAGAACCTGACGCGCGACAGCCACGACGTCGTCTTCATCCGCACGCTGCGCGACCTTGCCGTCACGTTCGGCCTCGAGGTTGTGGCCGAGTGGGTGACCAACGAGGAGGCCATAGAAATCCTGAAGGAACTCGGCATCGAGTACATGCAGGGCTTCTATTGCGGCGAGCCGTTGATGGGCGAGGATCTTGCTCGCGTGCTCGGCAAGTGACGCCGGCCTCATGAGAGGGCGCAGCCTGCGCCCTCAATCCTTGAATTCGAGCGTCTGGGTTGCGCCGCTCTTCACCTCGACATCTCGCAGGAAGCGCTTGTCGCGGGTTTCACCGCGGATCTGATAGCGGCCTGCTTGCAGCACGAGCTTCGGCGCGGGCTGGCCGGAAATCCACACGATCCGGCCATCATTGTCGCGCACGTCCCAGTGCACATCGCCGGCAATGGCGGGCGCCAAGCGCAGGTTCAGCGCGCCTGCGTCATGGTCGAAGACGAGGTCTGTCGCCCGCCCTGCCGCCACCGTCACATCGCGGGACGCGCGGGCATTCAACAGACCCACGCGACTCTCGACGCGATAAATTCCCGCCGCCAGATCAACGGTCGCCAGCGCATTCGATACGTGCGTGATTTCGGGCGGCACGGTGTCGATCTTCTCGATCCTGTAGGACACATTGTCGGCAATCGGCTGGCTGGTGCCGGTAAAGCGCGACGAGAGGAGCACGCGCGCCGGCTGCAACGCGATTTGACGCTTCTGAACATCCCCCGGCGCCAAGGTCACGCGCTCGCGTGCCTCGACCGAACCAACGCGCGCGACGACCGCATAGGTCCCGGCGGGCAACACAAAGTCAGCTGTTCTGGAGGCTGAACGCGCCACTTCCTTGCGGCCGCGCGGCGCATCTGGATCGTCCTCAAAGACGATGAACAGGGGCGCCAGATTGCTGTCGGCGCCGTTGATTCCAACGCTCAGCTGCGCACTGGCCAGAACGAACTCGATAGGGCCGTCGCTGCCGGCGGGAACTTGCACGGCGCGCTCACTGCGTACGGGTCCTTTTTCCGCGCGCATCATGTACGTGCCAACGGGGAGTGTCGCGAAGGACTCAGTTCCGCTCAAAGTCGCCAGCACTTTTCCAGCGGCGTTGTCTTGCGCGCCCGCCTCGCGGATCGTGAAGGTCGCGCCATCGATTTCTTTTCCGCCCTTCTGCGCGACCGCCCTTGGTCGCACGACGCCGGCGTTGAAGACCAGTTCGACATCGAGCACCGCTTTGTCGGCGAGGGTCACGGTTTTGGTTTGCCGGCTGATGCCATCGCGCGCCTCGACCTCAAAGGTACCGGCTGGCGCCGGCACGGTCGCCGTGCTGACGTTGCCGGAATAAACCGGCGGCGGCGGCAATTCCGTTGCGCCCTTTGCGGCGGCAGCTGGGTCGAGCCGCTTCACAGTCCATCTGATGGGATGCGCGAGCGGCGGCGCGTTGGCGGCCAAGACTGCACGCAATCGCAGTGCCGGGCCGACCGGCGCCGCGACTGGCACCTGGACCGCCGCTGCCGGTGTTGCGGCGGCTGGACGGATGGCCGGTTGGGGCGCGGGCGCCGCGATCGCAGGGGCCGTGGCCGCGGTTGCGACGGCTGCCGCAGGTGCCGGCGCAAGCTCGAGTGCCGCAAACTTCAGCGCATCCTCGATTCCGCTCGCGATTTGCCCGGCATTCTGGGCGTCAACGAAGCGGCCCTTGGTGGCATTGGCGACGCACATCATGCGGGCGGCGTCTTCCTTGCGAAGCCCCATGGAGATGACGTGGATCTGCACGCCCGGCTGCTGCTGTGCGATCTCGGTCGCGGCCGCGCAGACATCCTGCTGGCAATTGTCGACATCGTCATGGATGAGCACGATACTGCGCGCTCCGGTGATGCCTGCCAGCGATTTTGCCGCCTCCTTGAGCCCGGCGGCGACGGGGCCTTTACCCTTGGGATTGAGCTTTTCAAGCGGCCCGTTGATGCGCTCGGCATCGAGCTTTTCCGGCGCTTGAATGACCTGGACGTCACTGCAATCGGCAGGCCGGCGATGGCCATAAGAGGCGAGACCGACGCGCGTCTCTTGATGCAGCGCTGGCAGGATATTGCGGATCGCGTCGCGCGCCAGCGCGAGCTTCGACTGCCGTTCGTTATCGAGCTTGCCCCACATGGAGCCGGAGCCGTCGAACAGGATCGTCACGGTCGCCGGCACCGGCTTGGCCGCGGCTCCCGGTACGGGCGATTGCGCCTGCGCGTTCGCCGCCCAGGCCACCAGCCCCAGCGCAAAACATCCGATCACCGTATGTCGCCCCAGCATCGCCATGGTGCCGAACACCCTCAAGATCCTGATGCCCCATTGTACCCGGAATGCGGTTGGTATAGCGAGAGCCATGATCCCACATCTAGCGCGAGATGGCGCATGGCCAACGATATCCTCGACTTTCTCCTGACACGGCGATCCGTCAAGGCCGCACTGCTGTCCGAGCCCGGCCCATCGCCCGCCGCGCT
Source organism: uncultured Alphaproteobacteria bacterium (assembly GCA_963779515.1). Lineage (GTDB taxonomy): Bacteria > Pseudomonadota > Alphaproteobacteria > Rhizobiales > Hyphomicrobiaceae > CAVZYN01. Next base: position 456,430 of record CAVZYN010000018.1, on the reverse strand, counting down.
CGAGCAAATCTTGACAGCGGCTGCCCGCGTTCCCGATCACAAGAAGCTCACGCCGTGGCGCTTCATCGTGTTCGAAGGCCAAGCGCGCGCTGCGTTCGGCGAGGTGCTGGCCGAGGCTTGCCAGGAGGAGGAGAAAGAGCCGCCGTCCGCGACGCGACTCGAACTCGAGCGCAATCGTCTCACACGGTCACCGCTGGTCATTGCCGCGATTTCGCGCGTGGTGCCGTCGGCGGGCGCGCCGGAGTGGGAGCAGGTGCTGTCGGCGGGCGCCGCCTGCTTCAACCTCTGCCTCGCCGCCAATGCGCACGGGTTCGGCACCTGCTGGATCACGGAGTGGTACAGTTATAGCCCGCGGGTGCGCGCGGCGCTGAAGCTTGCCGACAATGAGCGCATCGCAGGCTTCATCTACATCGGCACGCCGAAAGAGCGCCAAACCGATCGCGACCGGCCTGCGCTCACCTCGATCGTCTCGCGCTGGCCCAACTGAAAACTATCTCGATCAGGGATTTTTTATGTTCTACGACACCCTCGAAAACAAGCATGGCCTGCCGTACGATCCATTCAAGGCGCTCGCCGTGCCGCGCCCCGTCGGCTGGATCTCGACCATCTCGAAGGACGGCATCTGCAATCTCGCGCCCTACAGCTTCTTCAATGGCGTCGCGGAAAAGCCGCACTATGTCGTGATCGGTTCGGCGGGTGTCAAAGACACGCTGCGAAACATCCGTGACAACGGTGAGTTCGTCTGCTCAATGGCGACCTATGAGCTGCGCGATCATATGAACATGACGTCGGCGGCGGTGCCGCACGGCGTCGACGAATTTCCGCTCGCAGGGCTGACGGCTACCAAATCGCACTTCGTCGCGCCGCCGCGCGTCAAGGAAAGTCCGGCCGCCTTCGAATGCAGGCTGTTCCAAACGCTTGATCTGCCGGGAGCTGGTAAATACGACCAAAGCTACACATTGATCATCGGGCTCGTGGTCGGCATTTACATCGACGAGCGGTTCATCAAGGACGGCCGCGTCGACACCGCCGCAATGCAGCCGATCGCGCGGCTCGGCTACATGGATTACAGCGTGGTGCGTCCAGATACGATTTTCTCGATCAATCGCCCCGAAGTTGGACCCGACGGCAAAATCGCCAATGCCAACCCGAAAGACTGGGACGGGACGTTCCGGTAAGCGCGCACGCCGCTGCTTGTTTTAACCAGTCCCGATCGACTCTCGCGCAAACTTATCCCCGCTCGGCCGGGCCCGCAGACAATGCGTGGTCCCGCAACTGATTTTGCCGAGCCCCACCGCCCCATGAGCGACCAGACTCCAAACCTCAACCTTCCCTACCTCATCGCCGCTCAAGCCCAGAAGCATGTGACGCACAATGAGGCGCTGCGCGCACTCGACGCCATCGTGCAGATCGCGGTGCTGGATCGTGATCTTGCGGTCCCGCCCGCCACGCCCGCCGATGGCGCCCGTTACATCATCGCCGCAAGCCCAACGGGTGCGTGGTCGGGACACGCCGGCCAGATCGCCGCGTTCCAAGACAACACCTGGATTTTCTATGCGCCACGCGAGGGTTGGCTCGCCTGGATCGCCGACGAAGACGTGCTCGTCGCCCACGATGGCACCGCATGGATCACCGCAGCCGGCGGGAGTGGCGGTGGTGGCGTCACGGACCACGGCTTGCTGACCGGCCTTGGCGATGACGACCACCCTCAATATGTGACGCACGCCGAAGCCGACGCGGCCTACCTGCCGATTGCCCCTGCCTTGGTCGGCATCAACGCGACGGCGGACACGACCAACCGCCTCGCCGTCTCGTCGGCCGCGATCCTGCTCAATCACGCGGGCGCGGGGCATCAGGTCAAGGTCAACAAGAACGCCGCCGCCGACACCGCCTCGTTCCTGTTCCAAACCAACTTCTCCGCCCGCGCCGAGATCGGCACCACGGGCGACGACGATTTCCACTTCAAGGTCTCGCCGGATGGTGCCGCCTTCACCGAGGCGATCCTGATCAACAAGACCACCGGCCTCGTGACGCTGACGCCCAAATCCATCGTCAACGCCACCTTGGCCGACATGCCGACCGCGCGCCTCAAAGGCCGCACGACGGCGGGCGCGGGTGCGCCTGAAGATCTCACCAGCGCACAGGCGACCGCGCTCCTCGAAGCATTCTCACCGTCAGGCGCGGGCTCCAAGAAGGGGCTTGTGCCTGATCCGGGGACCACTGCGGGAACCACGAAGTATCTCCGCGAGGACGGCGCCTGGGTCACGCCTCCCGGCGGTGGCGGTGGCGTCAGCGACCACGGCGATCTGACGGGTTTGGCGGACGACGATCATCCGCAATACCACACCGACGCGCGCGGTGACGCCCGCTACGACGCTATCGGCGCTGGTGTCACGGCCGCGACCGCCGCGATCGTCGCACATACGGGTGCCGCCGACCCGCATGCCCAATACCTGCTCGACTCGGCAGCGGCGCCCATCGCGACATCGGGCAGCGCCGACGACCTCTCGTCCGGTATCCTGCCCGCCGCCCGCTTCGACGACACCGCGCACGGCGCGCGCGGCGGCGGCACGCTGCATCCGGCCGCGACCACGGCTGTCTCCGGCTTCCTGTCGGCGAGCGACAAGACCAAGCTCGATGGCATTGCCGCCAGCGCCAACAACTACAGCCACCCCAACCACTCCGGCGACGTGACCAGCGTCGGCGACGGGGCCACAACAATCGCAGCCAACGCCGTCACCAACACCAAAATGGCCGACGTCCCGACTGCGACGATCAAGGGCCGTGTCACGGCGGCGACCGGCGATCCAGAAGACCTCACGGCGGCACAGGTGCGCACACTCATCAACGTCGCGGATGGCGCGACGGCGAACGCGACCGATGCAGCGCTGCGAGATCGGGCGACACATACAGGCGCACAGGCGATTGCGACTGTTACAGGTCTGCAAGCGGCGCTGGACGCCAAGCTCGACGACTCGCAAGCCACAGCCTTCGGTCTGTCGCTTTTGGACGACGCCGACGCCGCGACGGCGCGGACCACGCTCGGCCTCGGGACAGCGGCAACTTCCGCCAGTACCGCGTTCGCGACGGCCGCGCACACCCATACGCTTGCCGGCGTCACCGACGTGACGATGACGGCCGCCAATCTCAACACACTGGACGACGGCGCCGACACGACGCTGCACTTCCACGCCAGCGATCGGGCTCGTGCAAACCACACCGGCACGCAGACAGCAGCCACAATCTCCGACTTCAACACGGCGGCGGACGCCCGCGCCGACGCTCGAATTGGTGCCGCGTCCGTCAACGCCCTTGCCGATGTGGTGATTACCACGGCCACCAACGGGCAGGTTCTCAAGTTCAACGGCACCAACTGGATCAATGACACGGACGCCACGGGCGGCGGTGGCGGCAATCTCGACGGTTTGAGCGATGTGGTCCTCACGACACCCACCAGTGGGCAAGTCCTCAAATTCGACGGCACCAACTGGATCAACGACGCCGATGCAGGTGGAGGCGTTGGCTCCCCTGGTGGGGCCTCGTTGCAGGTCCAGTTCAACAACGCTGGCGCTTTCGGCGGCATGGCGGGGATGACCTACGAGATCGCCTCGCAGAAGGTCACGTTCACGTCCGCCGAAACGCTCTTCAACCATAACGGCGCCAGCCGTCAGGTGCAGATCAACAAGAACGCGGCCGGCGACAACGCGAGCTTCCTCTTCCAAACCGCGTTCTCGGGGCGTGCCGAGTTCGGCCTGACGGGCGACGATGACTTCCACCTCAAGGTGTCTGCGGACGGCAGCGCCTTCAACGAGGCCTGGATCATCAACCGCACCAGCGCGGAAGTGAGCCTCAGGAAGGCCGTGGCGCTGGAGGATCAGGCCGCCACGCCTGCCACGCCGACGACCGGCCTAAAACTCTGGAGCCGCAACCTTGGCGGCAAGCGGCTGCCCTATGTGACGGAACCGAGCGGCGAGAGCTGGCCGCTGCAAGGAAGCCTGTGGCGGCAGAAGGCAAGCCTCTTGTCCCCGAACGGCGCCGGGACAGGCATCTCCACGCTTGGCCTCGGATCAACCGCCTCTGGCACCGCGACCGCGCGAAACCCGGCCTCGACCAATCTCTTCACCTCGACACGCCGTCTTGGCTATGTCTCCGCCGCGACGGCGGGCGCGACTGCCGGTGTCCGCCACAACGCGTTGACGTTCTGGCGCGGCAACGCCGCGGAACTCGGCGGGTTCCTGTTCTCGTGCCGCTTCGGCATCTCGGACGCCGCCGCTGTCGCGGACGCGCGCATGCTGATCGCGATGTCAGCCACATCAGGGGCGTTCGCCAACGCCAATCCCTCGACGCTTCTGAACTTCATCGGCATCGGCTGCGACAACGCGCAAACGACGCTCAGGATCATGCACAACGACGGCACGGGAGCCGCGACGGTCATTGATCTCGGCGCCAACTTTCCGGCCAACACGCGCAACGTGGACCTGTTCGAGGCGACGTTCTATTGCCCGTCGAATGCGGCGAATGTGTTCTATCGGGTCGAGCGCTTGGGGACGGCGTTCACGGCGGAAGGGTCGATCACCACGGATATGCCCGCCAACACCGCGTTCCTGTCGCCGCAGGTCTGGCGCAACAACGGCGCGACGGCGCTAGCGGTCGGGGTGGACGTGGTTGGGATGTATGTGGAGACGGAGTATTGATGCTTGTAGCAGTTCGACTCGCCCCATCTTGCCGGTTGCCGCACGCTTTTGGTCTGCTACGTTCCGGTCCTCCGGTTCGTGCTACGAGGCAGAGAATGAGCGCCGCACCCCACGTCAAAGCCTTGGTCTTCGACATCTTCGGCACCGTTGTCGATTGGCGGTCCAGCATCATCGCTGAACTCACCGCTTTCGGCGCCAAGCGCGGCCTCAAGGCGGACTGGGTGCGGATGACGGACGATTGGCGCGGCCTCTATCAACCGAGCATGGAAGAGGTCCGCTCTGGCCGCCGTCCATGGACGATCCTCGACGTACTGCACCGCGAAAGCCTCGAGACGCTCCTCAAGACCCACGGCCTGACGCAGCTTTCCGAGTCCGATCGCGTGTTTCTCACGCACGTCTGGCATCGCCTGAAACCTTGGCCGGACGTTGTCGAAGGCCTGACACGCCTCAAATCACGTCACATCATCGGCACGCTCTCGAACGGTAACGTCGGATTGCTGACGCGGCTCGGAAAAAATGCGGGCCTGCCTTGGGATGTCATTCTCGGCGCCGAAACCGCGCGGGCCTATAAGCCGCTGCGGCAGGCCTATACGCGCACAGCCGAACTGCTCAATCTTGCGCCCGGCGAGGTGATGCTGGTAGCGGCGCACAACGACGATCTTGCCGCTGCGGCAGACGCTGGCCTCGCCACCGCTTTCATTCCGCGCCCAGCCGAATATGGCCCGCACCAGACAAAAGACTTCAAGCCCGATGGGGCATGGACCGTTGTCGCGCCCTCCTTCACCGCCCTCGCCGATGCGATGGGCTGCCCGTGACGCATTCTTTGGCCGCTGCGGCTCCTGGCTGGCAAGTTGCCTTGCATCGCCCGGCGCGATGCCGCTAAATCGGCGCGGCCGCGCTCTCATCCTCATGCGTGACCGCCGGCTCATGCGTGACCGCCGGACATCGGCTGCGGAGACTGATCTTGCGATCGACACCCCTCAAGGATGTGCGATGTGTCGTGTTCGGCGCGGGCGGATTCATCGGCACCAACCTTTGCCGGCGCTTGCTGGGCGCGACCGCGCAGCTGCGGGCGTTCGGCCGCCGCAAGAGCTTCCCTGCGGCGCTTGACGGCATCAGGTGGTTCCAAGGTGACTTCACCGATCGGGCCGCGGTGGCGGCGGCACTTGAAGGATGCACGACGGTCGTTCACCTGCTGAGCGCCACCAATGCCGCCAGCGCCAACGCGGACATGCTGGCCGATCTCAAGGCCAACGTTGCGCCCACGCTGCAGCTGCTGGAGGCCTGCCGGCTGTCTGGCGTGAAGAAGATCGTTTTCATTTCATCAGGTGGCACGGTCTACGGCATTACGTCTCAGATCCCGACTCCGGAATCGGCACCGCTCGCCCCGATCACGGCCTATGGCGTGTCGAAGCTGTCGATCGAGCGCTACATCGCCCTCTACCAGCATCTGCATGGGATCGAGTACGCTATCTTGCGCGTGTCCAATCCGTATGGTCCCTATCAGTCGGCGGCCAAGGGGCAAGGCGTCATCTCCGCGTTCCTGCAAAAGGCCATTGCAGGTGAGACGATCGAGATTTGGGGCGACGGCAGCGTCGTCCGCGACTTCATCTACATCGACGATGTCATCGACGCGATCGTCGCCGCGATCTGCCATGCGGAGCCATCTTTTGTGCTCAACGTCGGCTCAGGCGCCGGCCACAGCCTCAATGACATCATCGTGGCGATCGAGCGGCTGGTCGGGCATCCCATTGCGTGTGAGCGGCGCAGCGGCCGGCCGATGGATGTGCCCCGGAGCGTTCTAGACATCTCCCGCGCCCAGCAAGAGCTCGAGTGGTCGCCGCGTGTCGGCTTGGATAGCGGCTTGGCGCGCACCCTCGCCTGGATGCGCGATGTACTCTGAACCGAGAACGAGGCGCGTTTTCCGCATAGGCGCATCCCTCATCTCCCCTTCACACAACTGCCGCTTTGGCGCAGAGTCCGTGCAAAATGACCGTCGGAGACACATGCATGAAAATCCTCATTATTGGCGGCGCCGGCATGGTCGGCCAGAAGCTCGCGCAGCAGCTCGCGAAAGATGGCCGCCTCGGAACGTCCGAGATTTCGGATCTGGCGCTCTTTGATGTGGTGGCACCAGCGCCGCCCGCAGGCGCCAAGTTCAAGGTCACCACCGCGACCGGTGATCTGCCGGCCAAAGGCGAGACCGACAAGCTGGTCGCCAACAAGCCAGACATTATCTTCCATCTCGCCGCGATCGTCTCGGGCGAGGCCGAGCAAGAGTTCGACAAGGGCTACCGCATCAATCTCGAGGGAACGTACAATCTGCTCGAGAGCGTGCGTCACGCCTATGTCAAGGACGCCAAGAAGCCGCGCGTCGTCTTTACGTCGTCGATCGCGGTGTTCGGCGCGCCGTTCCCCGAGAAGATCCCGCGACGAGTTCCACCACACGCCGCTGACCAGCTACGGCACGCAAAAAGCGATCGGCGAGCTTCTCCTGGCGGATTATACTCGAAAAGGCATGCTCGACGGCATCGGCATTCGCCTCCCCACCATCTGCGTGCGGCCGGGCAAACCGAACAAAGCCGCGTCCGGCTTTTTCTCCAACATCTGCCGCGAGCCGCTCGCGGGTCACGAGGCCGTGCTGCCGGTTTCGGACGACGTGATGCACTGGCACGCGAGCCCGCGCGCCGCCGTCGGCTTCCTGCAACATGCCGCCACCATCGATGGCGAAAAGGTCGGGCCGCGCCGCAATCTCACGATGCCGGGCCTCGGCGTCACCATCGGCGGGCAGATCGAGGCGCTGCGCAAGGTTGGCGGCGACAAGGTCGTAAAGCGGATCCGCCGCGAGCCTGATCCCTTCATTCAAAAGATCGTCGCGGGCTGGCCGACGCAGTTCGACGCGAAGCGGGCCACAGCCCTTGGGTTCAAATCCGAGAAAACCTTTGAAGAGATCGTGCGCGTGCACGTCGAGGACGAACTCGGCGGTAAAATCGCCTGATCCCCCATTCTTCGTCATCCTGGACCAACGCGCGCAGCGCGTGCAGATCCGGGATCCAGCGCAAAACTCGACGAAGCCACACTATTGAAGATATTACATAGTGCCTTCGGCACGTCTTTCGCTGGGTCCCGGCCCTCGGCGCCGCAAGAGAGCGGCTTCTCGGCCGGGATGACGAACACACCTTTGGCACTGTCACTGCGCGGTCACGACGGCGCACTGAACCGCGCTGCAGAGGTTTATGCCTCCTTAACAGGTGTGCTGTACTGTGACGTGAACACCCTCACCGCTCTTAGTCAGTGGCGGCCCGATCCCGAGGATCCGATCATGAGCATCACATCGCGCCTGTTTGTTCTGTCGTTCGCCGCCGCATCGGCCATCACATTTCTGGCAACGCCGGCGGACGCGCAGTCCACGCGCCGCAGCGCTGGTGGCCCGCCCATGGTGTTCGCCGAAAGCCGCTACAGCACGAAGACGATTTCGGGCCCGGTTCGCGAAGGCCCGCGCGGCCAGCTGCAGGTCGGCTCGCCCGGCGGCTCCTGGTACGACTGCGGCATGAGCTGCTCGGAAACGCTGCGCCGTGAGACCATCGATTTCTGGGAAAGCCGGGGTGGCCGCAACGACCCCGTCGACGGCCCCAACTATTTCGGGCGGTTGTTTGGTGGTTAGTAGGGCGCAATCGCGTCAGCGTATCGCGCCGTCGCGCGCAGGGATGGTGCAATACGGCCAAGTGGCCTATTGCACCCTACGGATCCCGCAAGGGCTGTATTGAGCGAACGCATCTCGGACAAGGACGTTCCACGATGCTCCGACGTCTCTTGCTGATCTGCATCATCGTTGCTGGCTCCGCTAGAATTGCCAACGCTTTCTTTCCATTTGAGAGAACTCGCATCTCCCGTGAGGATGAGCGACCGGTACGTGTGCAGGTGGGCAATGTCGTTTTTGATGTCCCACGAAATGCACGAGACATTGACTGGGATTCGACCGGACAACTCACCGGTTTCTCAATGCGACTTCTCTTCCCAGAAATGCGTGGATGGACACGCAGTTCGGCGGCTGAGTTCGACATAATTGATCAGCGCAGCCGGGCACTTCAGATACTCGTCAGCGGGCGGAGCCAATTGAATCCAGAAACGTCTCAACAGCTCACGAACAAGTTGCTAACAATTTTTTTGAGCCAAGACTTAAAGCCGAACTTCGGTGATGCCATTCGCGATTTAACCCAGCAAAAGTTTGATAACGAGCTGACAGAGTTTCGACTCGCCTCGAATTCCAGACGCATTGGTGGACGTCGGTGGGACATGGATAAGCAAGGCTCTCGCGTCTTCGCGGAGCTGCAGGGAGAGAATGCCGCGTCTGTAATGCTCTGTAGCGGGATGCCTGGAGTTCCGAATCCGGGCTGTGAACTTTATTTCCCTTATCGCGACATAACTGCGAAGGTTTCGTTTCGCCTCAGCCTCCTCAGTCAGTGGAAGGCTATTCGAGATGGTCTTCAGTCGTGGCTCGATCGCCATGCAGTCGATAAATGATCTTTCCATAATTCACCGGCCGCATCACCGACATTCTCAACGGGCGACGCTCCATCACGGCCGATACCGCCGTCCGGCTCGGGCGCTATTTCGGCAACAGCGCGCAGTTTTGGCTCGATCTGCAATGCCAATACGACATCGCCATAGTCGAGCGTGAGCGCGGTGCTGAGATCGCCAAGCGTGTGCATCCCGCGCCAGCTGCGTGATGTGAGCTCTCAAAACCCGTAAAGCCGCGCGGGATTGGCGACGAGGATCTTTTCCAGCGTGGCGCGGTCGCCGGCCCAGCGGTTGAGGCGGTTCAAGGCCGCGCCGTCATCGATCGGTTTCAGAGGCTCGATCTCGTTCAGCGACAAGCCTTCGTGGCGCGCGCCGCCCGGATGCGGCCAGTCGGTGCCCCACACGACGCGATCCGAATTCGCTGCAATGAGCGCCGCCGCAAACTCCGCCGCGTCGGCGCAGTCGGGACGCTGCGAGACGCGATAGGCGCCTGAGAGCTTCACGTAGGCCTTGCCGCTCTGCATCAAGCGCAACAGCGCGTCAAAGCCCGGCTGCTGCAAGCCCTTCGATGCCACCGCGCGACCGAAGTGGTCGATGACGATCGGCACGGGCGATGCCGCGAATGTCTCTTCCAAGGCTGCGATCACGTTGAGGTTGGTGAAGAACTGCACATGCCAGCCGAGCGGGGCGATACGGGCGGCGATCTCGAGAAACCGCGCGCGGCTCGCCACTGGATCATTGACGCCGGCCGTTTCGAGATTGAGACGGACGCCGCGCACGCCGGCCTTTTGCATTGCCTCGAGTTCGGCATCCTTGATGGCGGGATCAATCACCGCGACGACGCGCGTTGGATACCCCAGTTGCGTCACCGCATCGATCGAGCATCGATTGTCAGTGCCGTAGACGCTCGGGTGCACGATCACCACGCGGTCGATGCCGAGGTGCTTGTGCAGCGCGCGCATATCAGCGATCGCCGCATCCGGCGGCGTATAGACGCGACCGCTCCAATAGGGATATTTCGCCGCCGGCCCGAAGATGTGCGTATGGCAATCGGTGGCGCCCTTCGGCACATCGAAGTCAACCACTGTGTGATGCACGCTCAAAATCTCAGTCACGACCGCGCTCCCGTTCTCGACTGCCAACGCTCTTTCCCACCCGCCTCATGGTGAGCCTGTCGAACCATAGGCGGCCCGTACCGGTGCGGCATTACGGCCACCGACCCTTCGACAGGCTCAGGGTGAGGTGGGTTGTGCGGCTCGATTGGCCGTCAGACCTATCAAATTATCCTCTTTCGAATGGCGCTGGTGACGATCTCCGTCACGATCACCACGGCGAAAATGATGGCGAGGATCAGGCCGACCTGATCCCAGTAGAGATTGTTCTGTGCGGCCTCGAGGGCGACGCCGATGCCTCCGGCGCCGACCAACCCCAGCACCGCGCTTTCGCGCACGTTGATGTCCCAGCGGAACAGCGCGATCGACCAGAAGCTTGGTTCGACCTGCGGCCAGTAGCCTTTGGTAATCAGGCTGGCGGCTGGCGAACCGGTGGCGCGCAAGGCATCGATCGGCCCGGCGTCGACTTCCTCGATCGCCTCGGCCAGGAGCTTGCCGACGAACCCGATCGAACGGAAACCGATGGAAAGCACGCCGGCCAGCGCACCTGGACCAAAAATCGCGACGAACAGCAGCGCCCAAATCAGCGAATTGACCGATCGCGAGGTGACCAGAATGAACGTCGCCACGAGATTGAGCAGGCGGGATTTGGTGATGTTGCGCGCGGCGAGCAAGGCCACCGGCACGGCCAAAAACACCGCGAGAATGGTCCCCAGTGTCGCGATGTGAAATGTCTCGATCAGCGCCGGATGCACGGTTTTCCAATAGATCTTCCAGTCGAACGGCCACATGCGCTTGAAGAGATCCGCCGATTGCGCCGGCGCATCCGCCAGGAACTCTGGGATAATCTCAACGGTTCGCAACGCCCATATAATGGCCATGGCCGAGACGAGGTAGACGGCGTAGCGACCCAATCGTTCCGCTGGCGTGAAGCGCGCCCATTGACGTTCGATCGCCGTCGCGGCCGCCGTCATTGGAACAGCCTCCGTGCGCGCCCCGAGACGATTTCGCTGACCATGATGATGGCAATGATCACCAGCAGAATGGTCATGACGACATCGTAGTCGAAGCGCTGGTAGGCCGTGAACAACGTCGCGCCGATGCCGCCACCGCCGACGATGCCGACCATCGTCGAATTCCTGAGGTTGCTATCGAGCTGATAGGCGGCAAAGCCGACGAAGCGCGCCATCACTTGCGGCACGATCCCCATCACCAGGGTCGACCAGAAGCCGGCGCCGGTCGCGCGCACGGCCTCGACCTGCTTCAGGTTGATCTCCTCGATCGCCTCGGCGATGAGTTTGGAGACGAACCCCATCGATGACACGATCAGCGCGAGGATGCCAGCGAGCGCACCAAACCCGACCGCCTTGACGAACAGGATCGCGACGATCACCGGATGGAACGAGCGGCAGAGCGCGATCAACGTGCGGCCGATCCAAGAGGCCCAGTGCGGCATCAGATTGCGCGCCGACAGGAGCCCGAGTGGGATCGACAGCAGCACGCCGACCGCCGTCGCCAGGATCGCAATCTGCAGCGATTCGATCATGCCCTCCTGGATCAGCGCGAGCTTCGAGGCCTGCATGTTGGGCGGCCACAAGCGGTCGAGGAACTTCGCGCCCTGCTCCATGCCGCGGACGATACGATCCCACGTCACCTCGAGTGTCGATATGGCATAGGCCGCATAGACCACGAGTGCGATGAAGGCGCCACGCCGGCCCCAGCGCACGGGGAACGCCACGCGCGTCTCACCTGATCCTGACGTTGCCGCCGTCATGCTTGACCCCTCCGTTGCGCCTTCATCGTCCACCCGATCGCGTCCGCCAGGAAGGACAAACCAAGGGTTGTGAACGTCGCGCGCTCGGTGCTGTCCTTGCCGTAGCCGTGGCCACCGGCCGCCAATTCGAAGTAGCGCGCATTGGCATAGTCCATAGCCTGCAGCTTGGCCGCGAATTTGCGGGCGTGACCGGGATGCACGCGATCGTCCTTGCGCGTCGTCGCAACCAGGATCGGCGGATAGGGCTTGCCCATCTCGACGTTGTGATACGCTGAATACCGCTGCAAGAACGCCCAATCCTCGGGCTTGTCGGGATCGCCGTATTCGGCGATCCAGCTGGCGCCGGCCAGGAGCTTGGAATAGCGGCGCATATCGATCAGGGGAATGGTGCAGAACAGCGCGCCGAAGCGCTCCGGATATCGCGTCAGCATATTCGAGATGAGAATACCGCCGTTGGAGCCGCCTTCCGCTGCGATCCTCTTCGGCGTCGTGACGCCGCGACGCACCAGATCAGCGGCGACAGCGGCGAAGTCGTCGTGGCTCAGGATCTTCTTTTCGCGCCGCCCCGCTTCGTGCCAGCGCGTGCCGAATTCGCCGCCGCCACGGATGTTGGCGATCACATGCGTGCCGCCGCGCTCGAGCCAGAGCTTGCCAATGGCGGTGTCGTAATAGGGACGCGACGACACGCGGAAGCCGCCATACCCGACCATATGGACGGGCGCGTTGCCGTCGCCATCGGCGGGGCCGACCTGCGTGTAGGGGATGCGCTCGCCGTCGCTGCTGGCGGCCTGGTGATGCGTGACGATCAGGCCCGCGGCGTCGAACGCCGCGGACGATTGCTTCAGGACAGCCGGCGCCTGTCCCGCCCCGACGAGCGACAGCGTCGCGGGAGTCAGCGGGTCCTGTGACGTCATCACCAGATCGCCGTTGCTCTCCGATTCCTCGTTGTCCAGGCGGCCGAGCGAGACGACACCCGTCGCCGGAAGCCCAGGCGGTGTGCGCTTCTGCCACCCCGATGCCGACGGCGTCAGGATCTCGAAGCGTGGCTGCAGCTCGTCGAGCATCGACAGCACGAGGTGGCCGTCGGCCCAGAACCAATATTCGAGGGCGCGGCGATCGCCCGGCTCGTAGAGAACGCGGAGCTCGCGCTCACCGGCGATATAGGCAGCGAGCGACGTGCCGAGCAGCGTGTCCGGCGCGTAGGTTTTCCCGCCGACGGTCCAGGACGAACGCGGCTTTGCGACCAGCCAGCCGCGATGTGTCGCGATGATCGTATCGACCGGGACGTCGATTTGGGTCTTGGCGCCCGCGAGATCGCCGATCCAGTAGCGGCCGTCGAAAAAGCCCGGCTTATCGCCGAACCAGATGGTCGGCGTCGCAGCCGTGCGATCGACGCCTGCCCAGCACGACATGTTGTCCTTGCTGGTTTCGAAGATCACCGGCGCCGCCGCCGGATCGGCGCCACGGCGCCAGAGCCGCACGGTGCGGGCGTAGCCCGAAGTGGTCACAAAATGCTCGCCGCCAAATGCGCTCGAGAGCAGCAGCGTGTCGCGATCCCACCACGCTACGGAGCCCTTGGCCTCCGGCAACGTGAAGCCTGCGGGAATGAACGTCTTTCCGATCATATCGAATTCGCGCATGACGGCCGCGTCGCTGCCGCCGCGCGAGAGGGAGACGATGGCGCGGTCATGCGTGCCGGGAAAGGTTGCAGCACCCCACTTCCAGATCCAGTCTTCGCCCTCATCGGCGGCAAGTTTGTCGAGATCGATGACGATTTCCCAGGCCGGCTCGGCGCTTTGAAAATCTTGCAAGGTCGTGCGGCGCCAGAGCCCACGCGGGTTCTGCTTGTCGGTCCAAAAATTATAGACGTAACCGCCGCGGCGGGCGATTGCGGGCAGCTTGCCCGGGCGATCGTAGAGGGCTGCAAGCGTGTCGCGATCGGCGCGGAATGCCGGTGTATCAAAACGCGCGAGCGTGTTTGCGGTTTCCGCATCGGCCCAGGCGCAGGCGCGCGGCTCGTCGATGCCTTCGAGCCAGATCAGAGGATCGTCGTCCGGCTGGGAAAGCGTCGGGCGGGTCGCGGTGGTCATCTGAAGCTCCTTGCCGCCGTCGCGCTCATTCGTCCAGCCAGCTTTGACCGCCATAGATCGTCTTCAGGTGGTGATCCCGCAGTGCCTCCGGCGCGCCGTCGAACACGACTTCGCCTTGCGACATACCGATCACACGCGTCGCGTAGCGTTTGGCCAACTCGACGTTGTGAATGTTGATGATCACGGGGATCTGGCGGGCGCCAGCCAGCTTTGCCATCACTTCCACGATTTCGACGGCGGTCTTGGGATCGAGCGACGAGGTCGGCTCGTCAGCCAGGATCAATTCAGGCCCCTGCATCAGCGCGCGCGCGATGCCGACGCGCTGGCGCTGTCCGCCCGACAATTGATCCGCACGGCGGGTTGCATGCGTGCCGAGGCCAACCGCATCCAGAAGTTCGAAGGCGCGGGTCACGTCGTCTTTCGGGAACAGCCGCAGCCAAGCGCGCCACGGCGATACGAAGCCGAGGCGGCCGGTCAGAACGTTCTCCATCACGGAGAGCCGTTCGACGAGATTGTACTCCTGATGCACCATGCCGATGCGGCGGCGGGCGGTGCGCAAGGCCGAGCCGCTGAGTGCCGTCAGATCCTCGCCGCGAAAGAAGATTTTTCCGGAGGTCGGATCGACGAGACGGTTGATGCAGCGGATCAGCGTCGATTTGCCGGTGCCGGAAGGGCCGATGATCGCCGTGATCGCACTGCCGCCGATCGTCAGCGAGATATCCTTCAGGACCGGTACGCCCGGAACATATTCCTTGCGCAGGTTGCGCAATTCCAGGGCCGGCACAGCGCTCAGTGAGGCTTGATCACTCGTCTCGGGGGCCGTGCTGCGCGCCGCTGTGCTGCTCACGGTTTGGTTGCCGGTGGTTGCGCTGGCGGCGCCGCCACTTTCGCGGCTTCGCGCTTGGCGATCGCCTCGGCCTCGCGTTTGGCTTCCGCCTCGTAGGCGGTCTTGTTGTAGGGCGTGCCGGATTTCTCGGCGACCTCGCGGATCGAACGCCACGTCTCTTTGTAGGTCATCGGCAGGAACCGATCGAGGCCGGTGTACTCCTTCCGCATCTCCGGCGAAAAGCGGTAGTCCATGAAGCACGTCTTGATCTTGGCGGCGAGGTCCGGCTTCAGGTCGTGCGCGATCGAAAACGACGACGTTGGGAAGAGCTCACTTTGCCAAATGACCCGCAACGCGTCGGGTTTGACCGCGCCGCGCGCGACCATGCGCTCGTAGACGTCGGAGGCGACCGGCGCCATGTCATAATCGCCCGAAGCGACGCCCAGGACCGACTTGTCGTGGCCGCCCGACATCAGCGGCTTATAGTCCTCATCCGGTTTCAGACCGAGATCGGGGAACATGACCTTCGGCGCCAAATGGCCCGAGTTGGACGATGGTGCTGTGTGGGCAACTTTCTTGCCTTTGAGATCGGCGAGCGCCTTGAATGGGCTTTCGGATTTCACCACCGCGAAGACGCGATAGCCGGAGATCCCCTTGTCGCCACCCATGGCCGCGATCGGCACGGCGCCTGCCAGATTGACGGCGAAGCCGACGGTTCCGGTCGCATACCCGGAAATATGGAGGCGGCCCGACCGCATGGCTTCGATCTGGGCAGCGTTGGACTGCACCGGGTAATAGACGATGCGCTTGCCCGTGCACTGGCCGAGCGTCTCCATCAGGTTCTGAAACACGGTCTGATAGACGGCCGGGTTCTCGACGGGCGAATAGGCAAAGATCAGCGCCGAGGGGTCCTTCCACTTGGACGGATCTTTCGGCGTATCGGCGACGAGATCGCCGTCGGCATCGCAGTAGGTGGTATCGAGCTCTTTGCTGCGCGGACACAACTCTTGCGCTGCCGCGACCGTGACCGCGCCCGCCATCACGCCGGCAAACGCCAGGACCGGCATCATCATTCGTCTCATCGCGGTCTCCGGCTTGCGGGCGTTCTATGCGTTATTGTGGTTTGGGCGTGGCCGGGGCAGCCGCTGGCTGCGCCTGCTGCTTCTTTGCAAGTGCGTCGGCTTCACGTTTGGCTTCAGTGTCGTAGGCGGCCTTGTTGTAGGGCGTGCCGGATTTTTCAGCGACGTCGCGCACGACGGCCCAGTCCTTTTTGTATGCGATCGGCAGGAAGCGGTCGTCGCCGTTGAACTCCTTGGTCATCTCGGGCGTGAAGCGGAACGCGAAGAAGCAGTCCTTCAGCTTCTTGGCGAGTTCCGGTTTGAGATCGTGCGCGTAGGCGAACGAGGATGTCGGGAACACGGGGCTTCTGTAGATGATACGGAAGTCGTCCGCCTTGATGGTGCCGCGGATCGCCATGCGGTTGAACACGTCGGAGGCGACGGCCGCCATGTCGTAGTCTCCTGAACCAACGCCGAGAACCGACTTGTCGTGGCCGCCGGACATCAGCGGCTTATAGTCCGCATCCGGCTTCAGGCCCTGCTCGGGGAACAGAACGCGCGGAGCAAGGTTGCCGGAGTTGGACGACGGCGACGTGTGCGCGACCTTCTTGTCTTTCAGATCCGCGAGTTTCTGATAGGGGCTCGAGGCCTTGACGACGGCGACGAGATTGTAGCCGCGAACAGCCGCCTCCGTACCCTTGGCGGCGAACGGAACCGCGCCCGCGAGATTGACGGCGAAGCCAGTCGGGCCGGTCGAGAAGCCGGCAAAGTGCAGGCGGCCGGAGCGCATCGCCTCGATCTCAGCCGAGTTCGATTGAACCGGATAGTAGACGATGTTCTTGCCGGTGCACTGCTTCAGGTGATCACTGAGGGGCCTGAAGATATTGGCGTAGACGGCCGGATCCTCGACGGGCGTGTAGGCCCAGACCAGCGTCGATGGGTCCTTCCATTTGGCGGGATCCTTTGGCGCATCGGCCACCAGATCGGCGTCAGCATCGCAATAGAGGGTGTCGAGCTGGCCGCGATTGGCGCACGCGTCCTGCGCCACGGCCGCGGGCGGTGACACCATGATCCCTATTGAAAATGCCGCGTACAGCCATCCCTCGAACCGGCGCATCCCAAAACCCTCCACGCTTGCCGTTGTCGTTGGGTCGAAGGTGCGGGGATTGGTGCCGGGCTGTCAACAGCCGCACTCGCGTTCGCCGGCGCAATACCTGGAGATTCGGCCTGAGCGCCGCGCCCAAAACACTTCGGGGGACCTTGCGGTCCCCCGTTCGTCTCGATTCTGCTGGTGGCGTGCCTCAGAAGAGGCGCATGTCGCTGTCGTCGTCGACCAGGATCGACGGCAGGTCCGGCTGGACCGGCAGATCTGGCACGTCCGGCAGATCGTCGATCTCCAGCATGTCGGCGCTGCTGTCATCGCCATAGGCGGCAACTTCGCGGAGGCTGATGGAGGCACCGTCGATGTACGGCGCGTAATCGCTGGCCATCAGCAGGTCCTGCAGCGTGTGATAGGCGTGGAGCGGCATATCGATCACAGGCATATCCGAGCCGAAATCGATCTGCGCGCCGCTCACATCCAAGCTGCCGTAGCCTTTGGTGACGTAGTAGCCCGAGCCACTGTTCAACTTCTCGGCCAGATCGGCCGGCGGCAACATCACGGCGTCGTCGAAGCCGGCGAACAAAGCTTTGGCATCGCCGTTGGCTGCGTCCGAGCCGCTATCATCAGACTTAACGTCATCGTCGTCGCGATAGTAGCGGTCCTCGGCGTTGCCCGGCCCCGAGTTGTCGACCACGCGCAACTGGTCGCGCGTGAAGGTACCGGCTTCTGGCGCTTCGGATGAGAAGCTCTTCACGGTGATGGTGAAGTCCTGCGAGGCGGACATCGCGCCGTCGTCGACGTGCAGCGTCAGATCGATCTTGTCGTCGTCGTCGCGATCGAGGCTGACGTCACTGGCCAGCATGAGGCGATAGCCGCTCTCGGGCGACCCCGCCACGACGAAGCGATCGTCCGACACAGTGATGGTCTGATTTTCACCGATGTCTGGATCGATGATCGAGATCGCGCCGATGATGGCGCCGCTGACATTCTCGTTGACGACCGTATTGGCCAACAGAACCGACGGCGTATCGTTGTCGGCGCGGACATGCACGGTCGTGCTCGAGCGGATGGATGAGCCATCGTCGCAGCGCGAGGTGTGCGCGAACGAGGCGATGCCGGTGAACCCGGAATTGGGCGAGAACACCAGCTGCCCGTCGGGCCGCGCCGAGACATAACCATTGTCGACGGCGATGCCAGCAGCGTCCGCCTTGTCGAGCGCGACGCCGTTGATTTCGGTCACCACCGACGATTGTTTGCCGGGGCCTGAGTTGTCCGAGCCTGAGCCTGAGTTATCTGAGCCCGAGTTCGCGGAGCCGGGGCCTGAGTTATCGGTGCGCGCCTCGACAACGAGGTTGGCGAGGATGACGGGGCTCTCGACGGTGGTCTCGACCATCGGGGTCGCGGCAACGGCCGTCGGCAACAGGTCATCCCAGCTGAATTCGACATCGTCAAAGATGGCACGCTCGACGTTGGTGACGAGATCGACACCGTCGTCGGCGCCAGAGCCAGTGCTGCTGATCGTGAAGACGCCATCGTCGGTTTCGCGCACTTCGTAGTCGGAGCGATCACCACGATAGACAACAGTATCGATGCCTACGCCGCCATCGATCGTGTCGCTGCCGGCACCGCCGACAAGTTGATCATCGCCGTCGCCGCCCTTCAGATCGTCGTTGCCTTCGCCACCCAACAGGACATCCGCGCCGCGGCCGCCGAACAATTGATCGGCGCCATCGCCGCCATCGATCACGTCGTCGCCGATGGTGCCGATCTGCAGATCGCTGGCCGCACCGCCCGCTTCGCTGACGATGACGTCGCCGGGACGGCGCGTGTCGATCACTTGCGACACGACCTCGGCACCCGAGCCGGTGCTCGAATTCGGTGCTTGCCAGGGTGACAATCCGGCCATCTTCGAGGGCCGCGACGGCGACTGTCGTGTTGCCATCGTTGGTGGAGATCGTCAGGGTCTGGCCGATGGCATCACCATCGCCATCGAAACGCTGGGCGTTCTGAGATTCGCCACCCTCGCTGTTCGCCGTCGTGTAGACGATCGTGAAGCCGGTTTCGGTGTCGCCGTCGCCATCATCGCCGCTTGAAAGCGTCAGCTGGAAGCTGATAGGGCCGTCGTCATCATCGGCGCGCTGAATATCGCGGACCAGTTGCCTGATTTCGCCGCGCGACCACTCGCCTTCGCCAATCTGGCGCAAAATGCGGCCGACGATGTCGAAGAAATTGCCCTCGCCCTCCGTGACCCAAGACACGAGAACGCCGCCATCCTCCATGGCCATGGTCTGGTGTTCTTGCCCTTCGGCGACTTCCGTGTCGCCGGTGAGATCGCCCAATCCCATCATGGCCGGTGTGCCATCGTTCTCGGTATCGACGATCACACCCTGGATGTTACCCTCGGGGTCGATGTAAGTGGCGAGCAGTTCGTCATTGTCTGGAACGACGCCATGCGGGTCGCGACCCACGGCTGGATTGCCATCCACTTCCAACGCGATGATGTGATCGCCCGAACCCGGCTCGACAGGTTCGCCACTCAGATTGGTTTCGACGATGTCCATCGACGGCCCGGCGGCCGGATCGCTGGATGGTTCAATGTCGAAGTTTGCGATTCTAATTTCGCCAATTCCTGTATTGGCGGCTTCGGCATCCGTGACGCTGGTTACTACAATCAATACTTGGAGGTCAGGGGCGTCGTTTGAGTCGCCCGTGCGCGTGACCATGTCGGGATCGTGAATGGACTCGCTCGAGCCCCCACTCGCGATGGTAAACTGCACGACTTCGGACGACTCGTCATCCGAGGGTATGACAGCGGCCCCGTTCACTTCGCTCGAACCGTCAGGCTTTTCTTCCGTATAAGCGGCCAGAATAGTGCCGCCGCTGATCGCCATGTCGAGTTGAGACACGTCGCCGGCCGCACTAATCTGTACTTGATTGCCCGTAGGGGCCCCAAAGGGATCAAGTGTAGTAATATTGATAACTGAACTGCCGTCCGCTCCGGCTTCAACCCACCCGGCGGCCGTCGTTCCACCTTCGCTGGCTATGGCGGGGGGACCCGCGTCGGCCACAGCCGACGACGACAACTGTGTCGGCGCCTCGTCCTCGCTCAACGACCACAATGTAGGCGTACCATCCGTAGGGCCGCCCACTTTGCCATTGATCAGACCAAGCCCTGGAAGGTCTTGGATCAAATCGATGTCAGAGAGAAGCGACGTGGCGTTGCTGGCATGGGCTGTGGACGCTGGGCTGAACTGGGCGGATGCCGTCTCTACGACCGACGCCGCTTCGACGGCGGTGACATCAGCCCCGGCGGACCGGTGGTCCGCGATGTTTTCGAGACCGACGTCTGCTTCGGCCACAAAAGTCGCCAAAGAGTAGGTTTCCAATTGAACAGAAGCACCCAGTCCTTCGGACCAGGCAACTGCGATGCCGTCGCCCTGCGGCGCATGCGAGAACGCGATCTCGTTCGCGCCGGCGGGCAAATCTTGCAAGTGAACGGCGGCACTCGCCACGGGCAGGTCGCCGGCCGAGGACGTCTCGAACATCTGGCCGTAGAGCGCGATTTGGTTCAGGTGATCCTGAACCAGCGCGACAACGGCAAAGCTCGACGCGGACACAGCGACAATTTCCTGGCGGCGGATAGTCTCGCCCGGACGCGCGACGAGCCCGAGGTCCTCGAGCTCTTGAATATCGATCTGTTGGGCGAGCGTCCTGAGTTCGCCGGTACCATCGCCCGGCACCTGCGTCACGACGGCGCCGTGGACTTCTTCATCGGTGCCAATCCAGGTCACGACCACGCGGTCGTCACCAAAGAGGAACGCGGACGGATCGCGGCCGACACCAAAATCGGCGAGGGCGGTGACATTGATCGGGCGGTTTTCGTTGGCGGCGAGGATGTTGTCGCCGATCCACCAGGAGAAATTCGGGGCTACTGACGAGGCATTCGGGCGGGCCACCGCATCTGCCGACACGACCATGTGCCGGATCATGATGTCGCCGTAAGCACTCTGGTCGCCAGCGGCGGGCTCGACCCACACTTCGATTTTCCCGGGCGGGACTGGCGGCGTGCCACTCGTCGTACCACTGGGCGGCTTCGTCGGACCACTTGTCGTCGTCATGACGTCAACTCGCACGTCTAAGGTTTCTTCTGCGCCTGTCGCCCGGGATGGACGACACGTCACCGAGAACCAAAATTCACTTTGGTCACGTGATACATCCACGAGACCGGCAATTCATTCGAACACCGGTCCAAAAAACCCTGGATCGGCCTGCCTTCTCGCCCAAATCGCTCGCTCGACGCGCGACCCGAGCCTGTTGCCACCGCCTAAGTTCCAGGTACCGTCCTGGTAAATTTCAGCGAAAATAGGGCTTAATCTCGCGATTTCTGCCCTATCGTGGCGCACCATACTGCCGCGCGACCCAACAGCCGCACAACGGACCTATGCTCCCAGACCTTATCGGGAAATGACCGGCTCCGCTTCGGACCAAGGTCTGGTCTCAGACCATAGCTGCGCAGAGAGAGTGCAGAGAGAGTATTGTGACAGCGGGCGCACCAAAATACTCCACCGCGCCACAACTGTCATTTGACCGTCAAATCATTCGTTCGCCGCATCATCCGTTCGCGTCTTTATGTGTTTATCCGGCGGCGGATCTTAATCGTCCGTGGAAACTGATAGTTTAAGAAAGCATGAACAAAAGTCTTGCGCCGGACAGATTTGATGCTCATCATGATCCTCATCCACTTGGCAGATTTCTTGCGTCGTGGGGACTAATTAAGCCGACCGGTATTTTTCGGATCAGCTTACTCGGCGTCGGATGCGTTCAACCGATGTCCGCTCGTGAAGTGCATGCGTTTGGTGTGCGTGGGAGTTTGGGTTATGGGGCAAGGCATTCGAGTTGCCGTCATCGATGACCATCCAATGTTTCGGGATGGAATTGTTCAAGCTTTACGAGCCGCCAAGATTTTTGATGTTGTTGCAGAAGGCGGCACTGCTGACGCCGCCATGGATGCGTCGCGGCGCAAACTTCCAGAAGTTTTGTTGGTGGACAGCAGCATCGCTGGTAGCGGCATGGAATTGCCGCGCGCGATCAGACAGCAGTTCCCGGCCATCAAGATTTGCGTGCTGACGTCGGCGCGTTGCCCCAAAGAACTGGTTCGTGAAATGCGCGCCTCGATGCAGAATGGCGCGCGTGGCTATGTGCTCAAGACAACGTCCGGGCCGCAGCTCGTCAGCATCGTTCGGCAGATCCATTCAGGACAACGCTGGGTGCCTGGCGAAATCGCCGGCGAAGCATTCGGCGACACGCACGAGAGCGCAGCGGTGCCCGCCACTGTGGCCGGACGCGACAATCTCGAAGCGCTGACGCCGCGCGAAGAGGCGATCATCGCCAAAGTCGGCACCGGCATGACGAATGCCGAAATCGCGGAAACGCTCGGAATCACCGAGAAGACCGTCAAACACTACATGACCAACATCATCCAGAAATATGGCGTCGCCAACCGGATGCAAGCTTGGCTCGAACATCAGCGCCGCAAGGGTGTGCGCAAAGCCTCTTGAGAGTCCGGCGGCAGACAATGAACACGCGTCTGCTGTCGCTCGCCCTGGTGGGGATGCTGCTTGGCTCCCCGCCGTCCGCCTTGGCGCAACATGCGGCTCCACGCGGGGTCACGCTCGCGCCCCTGTATCAGATGGCAACCGCGGATGGGCGGCGGATTACGCGCAGCGACCTGCAGCGGCAGCCATTCGTCGTCTTCTTCGGGTTCACCCACTGCCCGGACGTCTGTCCGACAACGCTTCTCGTGCTCTCGAACCTCCTGGAGAAGCTCGGCGCCGAGGCCAGAAAACTCAAGGTATTTTTCATCTCCGTCGATCCGGAACGGGACACACCCGATCATCTCAAGACCTACATGGCCTCGTTCGATCCGAGGATTTCAGCGCTCTCCGGTTCCACGATCGATGTCGCGGCGGTGGCGCACGCGTTCGATGCCTTCTATGAACGCATCCCCGGCAAGGATGGCCGCTACAGTTTCGATCACACCACAAAGATCTACGTAATGGATAGCTTCGGCTTGCTGGCGGCGGCGGTCGATCCGCAGTCCGATCTCGATCGCACCGAAACAGTTGCTGCGAAAAGTTCTGGCGCAATAGTACCTCAGCATAGTGGCAGTTCGCCCGGCGGCGTGCGCGCAGGGCCAGCATCGCGATCGCGCGACCAGCGGCGCAGCACATGGTTCTCGCGCGTGCCGGTCAACTCCACCAGCGCATCGCGCACGAAGCGCGCACCGTTCGGCATGACGGCGTCGATCTTTATGGAGAACGCGCGGCGGGTGCTCGAGGCGATGAAGGCGGGCAGCATCGCGCCGGCGCCAACCGATTGCCCGCCGCCGGCCGCAAGCAGTTGCGCGAGATCGCGCGTCATCACGCCAGGATCGACACCCGCCAGACCGGAGTGAACGGTGACGTGCGGCCGGAGCACCGCAAACACCTCGGGTGTGACGCCGAGCACCTGTCCAAGTTCCTCAATCACCGCGAACGGGGCATTCTTCGGTCCCGAGGCGCGACCCGCCGCCTGATATTGCGCGCGTTCGGCGCCGCCATCGCGCAGGCGGTCGTCGGCGTCGCGAAAATCGGCAACGGCCGCGGCCACGCGCTCAGCGGCCGCGCGGCTCGCGCCCGTGCCCGCAACCAGCGCTGCCAGCACCGGCTCGCTGGCAGCGTTGAGATCTACTTTGCCGGCCTCGTCGCTCACGACAATGGTCAAAACGCCACCGTCCGGCGCGAGACAGGTGACGGGCGCGCCGTCGATTGGGAAGCGGCGCTGACGCAGGCGATCCTCGCGCGACGCAAGCAGATCCAGGATTGCCAGCTCGACGCCGCCGTCCGCCAGCGCCTCGGCCGGCGCGCTCGCCGCCAAATTCGCCGTCAAACGGACGTGGCTGCGGATCGACCAGGAAAACGCCGAAGCAATCAGCGCCAGCAGCGCGACCACGATCAAGACCATGATCAGTGCAAAGCCGCGCTCGTCCTGCTGGCGCACGTTGATCTGTCCCAATGGGCGCTGACATCAGCGCAGAATGCGATCGACTTGCTCGCGGCGGCCGGGCGGGGCCTCACGCGTCGGACGCGTCGTGAAGTTCAGCTTATCGCGAAATTCGGCGGCGATGCTACGCACTTGATGGGTGTTCTTGACGACCCGCGGCGTGATCGCGATCAACAGTTCCGTGCGGCGGATGTTGTCGTCCTTCTGCTTGAACAGATTGCCGAACAGCGGCACGTCGCCAATGATCGGCACCTGGTCGCGCCCGCGCGTCGCCTTGTCCTGGATCATGCCGGCGAGGATCAAGCTCTCGCCATCGTTGACCGCGACCGTCGTGCGCACGCGCCGCTTCTGGATGGTGGGGGAGTTGATCGTCGAGGACGTTGTCCTGATTGCATCGCTGACCTCCTGCTCGACATCCAAGAGCACGCGGCCGTTATCGCCAATGCGCGGCGTGATGGAGAGCACCACGCCGGTGTTGCGCATGGTTACACTGTTCACAACCGGCGCACCCGCCACCGCGACGCCGGTCGCCTGCTGGGTGATGATCGGTACTTCGTCGCCGACCTGCAAGGTGGCGGTCTTGTTGTCGAGCACCATGAGAGAGGGCGAGGACTTGACGTTGACATCCGTCACCGAGCTCAAGGCGTTGAGCGTGACTTGTATGTTGGGCGTGTTGAAGATCTGCGAAAAGCCGGGGATGGCCTGCGACGCGAAGGCCTCAAGGGGATCGACCGCGAACTGCGATCGGTTGCGTGCATTCTGGAAGAACCATCGTAACCCAAACTTCAGGTCGTCGTTGAGCGTGACTTCCGCGATCGTGGTTTCCAGCAAGACCTGGTTGGGCGACACGTCGACGTGCTCGAGGATCTTGCGGATCCGCTTGAATTCCTGCGCGTTCGCGGTGACGATCAGCTGATTGTTGGCTTCGTCAGCGATGATGCTGATGCCACTGGTTCGATCATCCTGGGCGGCCGCACCGGATGTGATGGCTGCCGGCTGTGGACGTGCGCCCGCATCCAGCGGACCCGGCGGCGACAATCGTTGATCGGGCAACAACGATACGCCCGGCCCGCCACCGCGCATCGCTTCCAGCGCTGGATTGACGATGGGCTGAGGGCCTGGCGATTGGGGCGATATCTGACCCGGCGCGGGCGCTGGTGATCCGTTGCGCGGATCCGTGTCACCGAGGCCGCCGGACGTCGACAGCGCGCTGGTGCCGCGCAAACTCGTTGAGATGCCGGCTCCGGCGCGCGCCTGATCCTGGGCGCCATAGACCTTCTGCAACAACGCCGCGAGTTCGCTCGCCGGCCGGTTCTGCACGTGATAAACGTGGACCTGCTTTTCCGTCGCCTTGCCGGCAAGATCGATGCGCCGCAGCCAGCGCTGCGCCTTCTCCAGGTACTCCGGTCGCTGCGAGATCACGAGCACGGACTTCAAGCGCTTGTTCGGGACGAAACGTACGATGCCTTTGGTGGGGCTGTCGCGATCATTGGCGAAAATCGTGTCGAGTTCCTGCGCGATCGCGTCGGGATCGGCGGTCTCGACGGACAGCAGCGCAAACGACATGCCGCGCATCCAATCAACATCGAATACGGTGATCGTATCCGCGACCGCCGCCAGATCGCTGCGCGTTCCGGTCACGATCAGCAGGTTGCGGGCGTTCTCGGCGCGGATGGTCACGGACGACGGCACCATCGATTTGAGCAGCCGCTCCATTTCAGTCGGGGTGACGTAGCGGAGTGGAACGATGTTTGTCGCCATGCCGGGCAGCCGCGGCCCGCCCTGGCCGCGCGGTCGCAATGGCGCGGCGCCCGACGCCTCCTGGATCGGTACGACCTTGTAGAGCCCGCCCTCCGGCACGATCGCCGCCCCCTCGGCTTTCAAGACGCTCTCGAAAATGTCGAGCAACTGGTCGCGCGCGACGGGCCGCACAGTTTGTAAGGTGACCGTGCCCTTGACTTTGTCACTGACGGCATAGTTGAGCTTGAGAATGTCGCCGAGCACCGATCGCGCCGCATCGGCGATGCTGGCGTCAACGAGATTGAGGGTGACGGCATCGCGGCCAGCCGCATCCTTGGCGACGTTTGCGGTGGCGGGCAGCCGATTGAAGTCGCCCGAGCCAGGGTAGATCCGGTCATGGGTGGTTTCGGGGGACGCCTTGTTGCCGAGATCGACGCCCTTCTTGGTTGATGACGTCGCGAGCGGATTGGCGCCGGCATAGGTATCGGTTGGACCGGGGAGCGACAGCTGCTGCCAGGGGAGCGCGCACGCCGACAGGAACGCTGCAAAGAGCGGCCCCAGCACGTATGCCAATCGCCTCACCCGACCTGTCACTCCGCCTCCAAATTAACTGCAAAATCGACTTACCGCCGTGCCGGAACTTTCCGGCCCAAGCTGTCGAGTGCTTTCACGAGTTGCGCGGTGATCGGATGGGAACGGCCGGGTATTCCCCGACTTTCCGCCAGTTATCCCCAGCGAGCGCCGCCGAGGCGCATGCGCAACCAGAGCGCGACCAGCCGTCGGGTGCGGCATTGAGGGCCCGGGTTTCCGACCTTGGTCGGACGCGCGCAGGGCCCTTGTGCCGTTGTGCGGCCCCCCTGTCCGGTACGATTGTCAGCGTTCTGTCAGCATCGAGACAGCGCTCGAATAACTGTTTCGCTACCCCTGTTCCCGAAGGGACAGTTCGAACTATTTGGCGAAGCTTAGATGTCGAGCGCTGGCGAAAGCAGCATTTCAAGCAGGCGGATTTTGCTTTGCGGCGATTGAAGACTTGAGGAGCACTCAATGAAGCGGCGCGAATTTTTGAAGTACGGCGGCCTCGGGTTGCTGGCTGCTGGCGGCGGCTCAGTGATGGGTCCGGCACGGGCGCTTGCGCAATCGGCCCCGACGCGCGCGATTACGCTGACCATCACATCGACGCAGATCGAGATGATCGATGGGAAAATATTTCCATTTCTTGCGTTCCAGGACACGTCGCCTGGGGTGACAGGTTCGTCGCCGCGCGCGCCTGGCCCCGTGATCCGCGTCATGGAAGGCGACAGGGTCCAGCTGACCGTGATCAATGCGCGGCCCGAAACCCATGGATTCGAACTGACCGGCGTTTCGGATGCAAAAATTTCGTCGATCCCGGGTAAGAGCGGCGGCGTCAATGGCGAGGTTACGATCGAATTCATCGCGCCGGTTGGGGGAACGTACATGTACCACGATCCCTCGCATGCCTCATATCACCTCTACCGGCTTCTCGGGCTGCATGGCGCCTTCATCGTGCATCCGCGCGAAGGCTTGGCGCGCAATCCGGGCGCGGTTGCAGCAGCGATCACGCCGTACAGCATGGATAAGCTCGGGACCGTCGATCAGCTGGCGAGCCAAAGCATCAGCAGCCTCTTCAATGCACTCGGCCAGACGGAGCGCTTCAAGGGCGGGATGCAAGGGCGATGGGTGCCCTGCGCGCTCGAACAGGAGTCGTCGACACAGGAAAAGATCTGGCTCATCAATCAGGTCGATCCCAGGTTCAACAAGCTCATCACCGCGACTGGAATTACGTCATCGAGCATCAGCTCGAGCGAGGCGAACATCGTCCAGAACTGGGTGCCGCGCTATTTCACGCTCAATGGCCGCAGTGGCTTCGACCTCTCCGAAGGCGAGGATGTCGTTGTCAAGAACTACATCGGCGAACCGACGCTCTTGCGTGTGCTCAATGCCGGTCTATGTCATCACTCGACGCATATCCACGGCAATCACGTGATGGTGCTCGCGCACTCCTATTTGTACAACAGTACAACATCCCCCGGACTGTTCCCGCCACAAGCGTCGCATCGGCGCGTTGCATTCCCTGGCGTCCAGCATCACGCTGGTGATCCGCCGCTGGCGCTACCCGGGGAACCGATTCCGCATGAGCAGCTCTGGGAGCTCGACGTCTGGCCATCGTGGCCGATGCAAATTCGCGACGTGCTGCTGCCTCTCGAAATCCCCCCGGATATGCCGAACATCTCCGCGTTCTTCCCGCCCAATGGCGGGCAGAGCACGGCGCAGGAGCCGTTCCCACTGCGCTACGTGATGCATTGCCACACGGAGATGGCGACGACGGCCGCCGGTGGCAACTATCCGCAAGGCCTCGTCACGCATTGGGAAATCTTGGGCGGTGTCGGCGGGCGTGCGCGGGGGGCGCCGGCGGCACGGTCCGCTGCAACCACAACGTCGACGACGCTGCGTTGATGGCTCACTTTTTTTGAACGATTTCAGACGAGATACTGCACATGGAAACGGAAACCAAGACGCTCGACAAGCCGCTCGATAAGTCGCTGGCGGGGTCGGCGGCCGTGTTGGCCGCAAGCATAATCAGCGCGTCAGATGCGATCGCCAAGGATCCATCGGGACCGCCGCCTTCGAGCAATGGTCGACCCTACCCGCAAGGCACGGGTGTGCCAGGTCCTGGCGACTTCGGCGGCGGCCCGATCGACTTCTCGCTGACGGGGGTCAACGGCGACAATTTTCAAACGTTCGGCTGCAACGTCTTCAATGTCGATCCTATCAACACGCCCGATTGGATGACGGCGCAGGTCTACTTCGAGCGCAAGTTCTTCGACAGCAGCGTCGTGATGTTCGACGGAAAGTCCGTCAAGTTCTGGGGCTGGGAAGATCCCATCAAGGCGCCCGGCGTGCAAAAAGTTCCGGGCGCGATGATCCGGTTGCAAGAGAACCAGCTCGCGCACGTCAAGATGCGGACGGGCAAGGGGCCACACACCATTCACTCGCACGGTATAGAGCCGTCGACGATGAACGATGGCGTCGGCCACGTCTCGTTCGAGACGTCCGGAAACTACATCTATCAATGGAAGCCGACGAGCCCGGGGACGTGGTTCTATCACTGCCATCGCAACACCGTGCTGCATTTCGAAATGGGGCTCTTTGGGCTGCTGATCGTCGATCCGCAGGATGGCTGGGGGTTCGTGCACAGAGGCGCGACCAAGTACAAGTACGATGTGGAAGCGTTCTGGGTGTTCGATGACATCGATCCGGTCTGGCACAACACAATGAATCATAGCGCCGGGCTTTGCGGCGAGGACGTCGGGCTCAACATATTCAAGCCGCGCTACTTCCACGTCTCGGGAGAAGATCGCGGGCGGATCGCGGACCCAACTTCCAAGGTTCGCGTGCGCGCGGAAAAGGGCCAGCGCGTTCTGATCCGGATGCTCAATGCGGCGTATTCCGTCATGCGCATCAAGATCGACAACATGGAATATGAGTGCGTGTCGATGGATGGCCATTGCTTCATCGATCCCAATAAACCGTGGCTCGGCGCCTATGGTTATGACGTGGGTGAAGAGATCATGCTGGCGACGGCGCAGCGCTTCGAGCTCTGGTTCGATACCACCAACATGGCGAAGGGCTCGCATAAGGTCGAGTTCGAGTTCATCGATTGGGTCAAGAAGACGCCGCATAACCTCGGGCAAGGGCCCTATGAGGGCAAGGCGACGACGTACATCGATATTGTTTAAGGAACGCATCGTGGAGCTTGGAAAACGATCGGCACTCTCAGTCGCGGCGGCGCGATTGATCACCGCCGGGACGGCCGCCGCCGCGTTGATCGCAATGGCGTCGCTGTCGCCGGTTGCGTCGCATCCGAAGAACGGCGGGACCGTGGTGCAGCAGGGCGAGATGGATCCCAGTGCACAAGGCTATGCGCCGCCCGATCCGGCGACGCTTGGCGGGCCGTTCTCGGCGAAGGATCACAACGGCGAGCCGGTCACGTCGCAAAGCTGGCCAGGCAAATGGCTCGTGATGTTCTTCGGGTTTGCCGGCTGCCGCGAAGCCTGCCCGGTGGGGTTCGACGCTTTCACGCTTGCGCTCGAGCAGATGGGCGCGGATGCCGGCAAGATCCAACCGCTGTTTGTCGAACTCTCGATGGCGAAACAACAGGACTACAAGGGATTGAAACAGTTCGTGTCGAACTTCCATCCGAGCGTGGTCGGGATTGCCGGCTCGCGCGCGGAGACGTTCGATCTCGTGCGCCACTTCCAGGTGCGGCGCGAATACGGCCACAGCAGCTACAGCAAGCGCGAGACGGGGCCGAGGCTCAATCACTCGACGTATTTCTACGTGGTCGCGCCGGATGGCCGGGTGACAGGCACTTTCTATCACAACCTGCCAGCGGAGAAGATGGTCGCCAGCCTCCGCCAGTTCATGGCGCAGTAGTGCGAACGCCGTAAAGCCCCCATTCAGCGTCTGCGTGCGATAACAGTTTGCGCCATCGCGGCGACGGAAGAGCGCGGCCACCCCCGTTCATGACGCATAGACGTGCAAGATCGCTTCCGCGTTCGGTCCACGTCGTCGCTTGCCGCCGCTCATCGGGCGCCGGAATACCAAAAAAACGGAGAAGAGATGCTCAATCCAATCAAGAGCTTCGTGGGGGCTGCGGCACTGCTGGCAGCGATCACGACCGGCGCCGACGCGCAAGGCCGCGGCGGCGGCATGGCAGCGTGCCGCCTCGATGTCGCCACGTTTTGCCAAGGGGAAAGCGGCGGCCGGCAGACGTTCGCCTGCCTGGTACAGAACCAGGACCAGATTTCGGAGACGTGCCATTCGGCGCTCGAACAGCGGATGGCCGCGCGCGCCGAACGCCGTGAACAACGCTATGCGCAGCAGCGATCACAACCGCCGGGCGGCCAGAATCAATCCGATGCCCAATCCGAGGACAGGCTGGAGTCCCAGCAGCGCCTCGGCGCCGCACCTCCGACTGATAATGCTCCACAACGCGGTCGTGGTCGCGGCGGTCGCGGCGGTATGGCCGCTTGCCGTGTTGATCTCGCGACCTTCTGCCAAGGCACTGAAGCCGGTCGCGGCAAGAAGTCCGCGTGCCTGATGCAGAACCAGGACAAGCTTTCGGACGATTGCCACGCGGCGCTGGAGCAGCGTCAAGCCGCGCATGAAGCTGGCCGGGCCGACCACGGCGGCGGTCGCCAGCATCGCTATGCCCAAATCCAACCGGGAGGCATTCAGCCCGGTGCGCAGCTTCCGCCTCGAGACCTGCCCAGCGCGCAACCCGGCGCAGCTGCCGCTGCTCCTGAAACGGGGGTTCCGCCAGGACGCCGCGCGCCTGGGCGCATGGCGGCCTGCCGCGCTGACATGCAGACCTTCTGCGCCACCATCGTCGGTGGTGGAGGACGCAAGATGGCGTGCCTTGCCGAAAATAAGGACAAGGTGACGCCGGCCTGCGCGGCGGCGCTCAGCGAGCGTCCGATGGGTGTCCGAGCGCGCGCCACGTCAGGCCTGCAGGATGCGCAACCGGCGCCCGAGCCGCCGGCTCCCGGCGTGATACCGCCCAAGCAGTGAGAGCACACATTGAAAGGCCCGGTGATGAACCGGGCCTTTTTCATTGGTCATTATGGCGGAAGGATCAGCCTTTGCGGCGCGGATCGTAGGCGTGCTTCTGGCGCCATTCCGACAGGAAGTAGGCGAGCTTTTCGTCGATCACCTCGGGCAGCGCGATCCTGACAGAGACGATCTGATCGCCGGACGTGTTGGTCTGCGCGTTACGGATGCCTTTGCCCTTCAGGCGGAACATGCGGCCCGAGTTGGTGCCCTTCGGGATCGTCAACTGCACGCGGCCGGAAATCGTCGCTACCTCGATCTTGGCGCCGAGCACAGCCTCGTCGATGGTAATCGGAATGTCGGCGATGATGTCGTCGCCCTGGCGCTTGAAATCAGGGTGCGCGCGCACCTTGATTTCGACCAGCGCGTCGCCGGCCTCACCGCCGCGAAAGCCGGCCGTGCCTTTGCCCTTGAGGCGCAAAACCTGGCCATCGGTGACGCCTTCGGGCACGGCCATATCGAGCACGCCGCCTTCCGGCAGGGTGACGCGTTTCCTGGCGCCGGCGGCGGCCTCCATGAATTCGACTTCGAGGGTGTAGCGGACGTCTTGCCCGCGCGGCGTAAAGCCAGTGCCGGCGCGGTTGCCGAAGATGTCGGAGAAGATATCGCCGAAGCCGAAGTCCTCGGTTCCGGGCCGGGCGCCAGCGCGGGGACCGCCAGCGCCTGCGCGCATGCCGGCGCCCGCACCCGCATAACTGCGCTGCTGGGTGCGGCGTGGATCGCCACTCGCGTCGATCTCGCCCCGGTCGAACTGGCGGCGCTTCTCAGGATCGCCAACAATCGCGAACGCGGCGTTGAGTTTTTTGAAGCCTTCTTCGGCGCCGGCGCGGTTGGAGGGATTTCAAATCGGGATGATTCGCCTTGGCCAAGCGCCGATAGGCGATCTTGATGTCCTCTTCCGAGGCATCACGCGCCACACCCAGAACTTTATAGGGGTCTTCCATCCTGTCAGCAGATCCCAGCCGCGCGCCCGCACGAGCCGTCGCGGAACATTGTGTCAATATCAGGAAATCGGAGTGCTTGCTCAGGAATTCAAGCGTTTCCTCAACAAGCGATGTTACTTTCCAATGCGGATTTCCGCGCTGCGTTCGAGCAGTTGCGCCAGTGCGCCAAAACGGCGCTCCAGACGTTCGCCAACGAGCGCCGCGTGCACTTTTGGGACGTTGAGCACTAATTTGTCACGCTCATAGCGGATCGGTGTCTCGTCGATGATTCCGGGCCGGCCAATCGACATCATGTGCGCGGCGCGCACGGCCGCACCGACGATCCGGGCCCGTTTCAACAGGCGCTTCGGCATAATGGCTTTGACGCGTTCGGAGAGCGCATCGTCGGCCTCCTGGTCGTCGCCGACGCCGGTGTGGCGGAAGTAGACACTGGAGGCCAAGAACACGCGGCCCGTATGATCGATGCCGCCGAGCGCGGCATGGGCGATGACATTGAGGCTCTGCTCGCCGCGATAGTCCGGATGCGCGCGCCAGCCGATATCCGAAAGCAGGCATGCCGCATGGCGAAGGCGGCGCTCATCCTCGGTTTCAGCGGGGCCGGGCTCGCGGAAGAGCGCGTCGGTCCAGTCGCAGAGTTCCTGCGCATGAGCCGCCGACCTGGAACGCATGCGCGCATAGTCGCGGGCGAAGGCGAGCAGCGGATCCTTGCGCTGTTCAGCCGGGGCCAGCAGCTTGTAGACCAGCCCTTCGCGAATTCCGAATACCGAGAACACGACGTCTTTGGGTTTCATGTGCTTCAAGACGCGCTCGAGCACCAGGGCGCCGTAGGGGAGCACCTCGCGGCGGGCTTTCGACACCTCTTCGATCCCCGGCAGCAGCGACAGCTTCTTGGCCTTGCGCACGTCTTCGCAGAAGGCGAACACGTCCTTGGCAGGCAGGCTGTAGCCGTGCATCACGCGCAGCGGGTATTGGGTCTGCTCCATATGCAGCTTGGCGAGCGATCGCCACGTGCCGCCAACGGCGTAGAAGGTGCGGCCTTCGCCTTTCTCGATCCAAGGCACCTTGCGGATATGCTCGTCGACGATGTCGGTGGCCTTTTCGATCCTGTCGTTCGAGGTGTCGATCAGGCGCAGTCCGCCGAGCGGCAAGGTCGTCGCCTGTTTCAGCGCGTTGCCGGAAATATCGATGATCTCGAGACTACCGCCGCCGAGGTCGCCGGCGAAGCCGTCGGCATCGCGGAAGCCCATCATGATGCCTTTTGCAGCGTGCTCGGCTTCTTCCGCGCCAGACAGAATGTCAATCTTGACGCCGCAAGCCTTCTCGCCGCGCGCAATGAAAGCGGGTCCGTTTTCTGCTTCGCGGGCCGCGGCGGTGGCAATGGCGCGCACGTTCTTGACGCCAAGGATGCGGCAGATGGCGCTAAACCGAGTCAGCGCCTCGAGCGATCGCTCGACGGCGTCTTCGTTGAGGCGGCCGGTCGTTGCGATACCGCGGCCGAGGCCCGCCAGAACCTTCTCATTGAAGATCGGCGTTGGGCTGCGCACCGCGCCTTCGTAGACGACCAAGCGGACGGAGTTCGACCCGATATCGATCACGCCGATGGGCTCGAGTTCGCCCGTCCGCGAGCGTTCGCCCTCGTACCGTGTCACCGGAGGTCTTGCCATGCGCCCTGCTGTTTTGATCGCTTATTCGATGGCCGTACGATCGAAGCGCTGCGGCATGCTCTGCTTCAGAGACTGCCCGCGCCCCGATAAGCTCGGGTTGGTCATGAAATAGTGGTGTGCGTCAAACGGCTCCTCGCCGGGCTCCAGCTGAATACGCCGCGACGAGCCGTCCGCAAGGATCTCCCAACTCTGCTGATTGTCCTTCAGATTGGCGACCATGATCTGGTCCAAAATCTGCTCATGCACGGTCGGATTGAGGATCGGCACCATGACTTCGACGCGGCGATTGAGATTGCGCGGCATCATGTCCGCCGAGGCGATGTAGACGAGCGCGCGCGGATCGGGAAGGCCAAAACCATTGCCGAAGCAATAAACGCGGCCGTGCTCCAGGAAACGGCCGATAATGCTCTTTACGCGAATATTGTCGGAGAACCCGGCGATGCCTGGCCGCAAGCAGCACACGCCGCGCACCACGAGGTCGATCAGAACGCCCGCCTGGCTTGCTTCATACAATGCTACGATGATTTCGGGATCGACGAGAGAATTGAGCTTCATCCAGATCGCGGCCGGCCGGCCGGCCTTGGCATGTTCGATCTCGTTGCGGATGTGCTGCAGCATGCGCGCACGAAGACCGCGCGGGCTTGCGGCGATGGCTTCGAGTTCGGCGGGCTCGGCGTAACCCGTGACGAAGTTGAACATGCGGCTCACGTCGCGGCCGATGGCGGGATCGGCCGTGAAGAACGAGAGGTCGGTGTAAATCTTGGCGGTCGCCGCGTGGTAGTTGCCGGTGCCGATGTGGCAGTAGGTGACGAGATCGGTGCCCTCGCGGCGGACGATCAAGCCCAACTTGGCGTGCGTCTTCAGCTCGATGAAGCCATAGACCACGTGGACGCCGGCACTTTCGAGGTCACGCGCCCAGCGGATGTTGGCGGCCTCGTCGAACCGTGCTTTCAACTCAACCACCGCTGTAACGGACTTGCCGCTTTCGGCGGCTTCCTTCAAGGCGCGGACAATCGGGCTGTCGTTCGACGTGCGGTAGAGCGTCCACTTGATGGCCATCACGTTCGGATCGGCCACCGCCTGGCGCAACATCTGCACCACCACATCGAAGGATTCGTAAGGGTGATGGACGACGATGTCTTTCTTGCCGATGGCGGCAAAACAATCGCCGTTGAATTCGCGGATGCGCTCGGGGAAGCGAATCTCAAATGGCTTGAACACGAGATCAGGCCGATCGGTGACGATCATCTGCGCGGTCTCGGCGAAACCCAGCAATCCGGATTTGGCGAACACGCAATCCTCGCGGACTTCCAGCTCTTGGATGACGAACCGCTGCAGACGCGCCGGCATCTGGCCGTCGATTTCGAGGCGAATGACGTGGCCGCGGCGGCGGCGTTTCAAAGCGGATTCGAACGAACGGACCAGATCCTCGGCCTCTTCCTGGACCTCGATGTCGCTGTCGCGCAAGACTCGGAAGGCGCCTTGGCTGCGCGCCTTGTAACCGGGGAACAGGCGGCTGATGAAGAGGCTGATGACGCTTTCAAGCCGGATGAAGCGGATCTCTTCCGGTCCGCCCGCCGACGGCAAACGGATGAAGCGATCCAGCTGACTTGGGATCGGCAACAGTGCGTGCATCGTCTTGCCGTCGGCGTCGCGCTTGAGATCGATCCCGAGGGCGAAGCCGCGGTTCTGGATGAAGGGGAACGGATGCGCGGGATCAACCGCGATCGGCGTCAGGATCGGGAAGATGTGGGCGATAAAATCGCTCTCGAGCCATTTGCGCTCGGCTTCGCGCAAGTCCTTGGCTTCAACGATCGAAAGACCGGCGGCGGCCAGCTCGGCTTTCAGGACGATCCAGCAGGCCTGCTTGCCGGCGATCAAGGCCGCCGCGAAGTTATTGATCTCGGTGAGCTGTTGGGCGGGCGTGAGGCCGTCCTGCGACGGCGTCGTGACGCCGGCCGCAACCTGGCCGTAGAGGCCCGCCGCGCGCACCATGTAGAATTCATCGAGGTTCGAAGCGGAAATCGAGAGAAATCGCAGCCGCTCGAGCAACGGGTGGCGCGGGTTCGAGGCCTCTTCGAGGACGCGCCGATTGAATTGGAGCCATGAGAGCTCGCGGTTGTAGAAGCGCGCCGCGCCCTCGGGCGGCTGCGCGATTGCGGTATCCTTTGCTTCACTGCGCTGCGCTTTGCGAGTGCGTGCCGACGCCATCGTCAACTCCTGTGTCCATCGCCAAATCCAGCGGCAGCTGGAGCGGCACAGACATCCTTACTTTATTACAGTCTCAAGACAGTTGCCGGAAGATGTATCATCAAGGCCGTCGCGCCAGGACTTCGGCGGCCAGCGCCCGCGTGACTTTCCGGCGCGACGCCAGGGCAAGATGATCGATTTGCGTTACGATCTCCTGCGCGGCTTCCATCGACCGCTCCATATGCAATGCAATATGGTTGACAATGTGTGGTTCGACCAGCAACTGCCGGTCGGCGAAGTGCTTCACGAGCACCGCCTTGAGGAGGGCGTCGTCCGGTGGGTCGATGGCGATCACGGGCAAGGCACGGATGCGCGAGCGCAAGTCCGGCAGCGTGATCGCGATTTCGCCGGGCGCCGCGCGCGAGGTCAACAGCATCGAGAGGCGATGCTCCTTGACGAGGTTCAAAAGGTGGAACAGCACGCGCTCGTCGCCGATGCCATCTTGAAGATTCTCCACCAGCAGCGCTTTAGCATCGTCGAAAGCGGTCACGTCGTTCTCGCCAATGTCCGGCGCATTGAGCGGCACCGCGCCGGACTTCAGCCGCCACACGTTGGCAAGGTGGGTCTTGCCGGCGCGGGCCGGGCCAGTCACGACCACAGCCCAATGCGGCCAGTCCGGCCAGAGGTCGATCATATCGACGGCCGCCTGATTGGCGGCGCTGACGAGAAAATCCTCGGCACCGAGGGCCGGACGGTGCGCAAGATCGAAGACGAGCTGGGCGGGCCCGTCACTCATGCGCGACCACCGGGAAGCTCGCCGGTTTTGGCCGCCGTCGTGGACGCGCCTGCGTAGAACTCGCTGGCAAGATAGACATCGACGGCATGGCGCACCAGCACGGCAATGGCGGCGGCGACAGGAACCGCGATGAGGGTGCCGACAAAGCCGAACAAATAACTGAACGCCATCAGGGCGAAGATCAGCCACACGGGATGCAGGCCGATCTTCTGGCCGACGAAACGGGGGGCAAGGACTGCGGTATCAATGACCATGCCCGCGACCATAACGCCCGCAACAAGCAGAAATGTGAAGAAGCTCGGCCAGTTTTCGATCAAGGCCAGGCCGCCCGCCGTCAACAGTCCAAGAACCCAGCCGATCATGGGGACGAAGCCCGCTATGCCGGTGGCGAGGCCGATCAACAGGCCGTAGGAGATGCCGGCCCAGCTCAGACCGATCGCGTAAAAGATGCCGAGCAGCAGGCAGATGGCGCCCTGGCCGCGCACGAACGCCGAGATCGCGGCGTTGATGTCGCCGGCAAGCCGCCGGATGGTCGGGGCATGATCGCGCGGCAGCCAGGCATCGATGCGGTCGAGCATTGGATGCCAATCGACGAGCAGATAAAAGACCACGAGCGGCGTGATCAGAACGACAGACACCACATTCAACAGGGCCAAGCCGCGGTTCCACAAGTTGCCGAGAATCGCACCCGCCGATCCCGCCCAATTCTGAGATAGCTCGGCCAGGGCCTTCTCGAGACCGGTCTGGAACGCGGGGAAGTGGCCGCCAAGCCGCTCGCGCGCCATGGCTTCGACCATGGTCCGGAATTTTTCGACGTTCTCCGGCAGGGCGAGCGCAAGACGCTTGGTTTGATCGGCAATCATGGGGCCGAGCACCATGCCAGCCAACATGATGAGGACGCCGCCCAGCGCGACGATCAGCAGCGCCGCCAGCGCGCGATTGAGGCCAAGCCGCTCCAGCGCATCCGCGATCGGACTGAGGAAATAGGCAATGCCGATGCCCATGACAAACGGCAGCAACATGCCGCGCAAGACGTAAAGGCATAGGATCAGCACCGCGAGCGCGGCAAGCCAGAACCAGATATGGCGCTCGATCCTGCGCATGGCCGCTCTCCGTTCGCTCACGATTTGGCCTCAGCCCGTGCCGTCCTCGCGCGCGCTATGGTCCTCGTATCCCGTCATGTGCATGAGCCACGCCTTGAGGTAGGCCGCCAGTGACAGCACGGTAAGTATGCCCGTAATCCACACAAGCACCGCACGCAGCCCGAGCCAGCCGAGGCTAAAACCTTCGTCCGCGAGAACCAGGGACGCCAAAATCAGCTGCGACGCCGTGTTCATTTTGCTGATCGCGATGGGGCGGATATGCACGGGGTGGTTCATCAACCAGGAGAGCATGATCGCGAGCACGATCAGGATGTCGCGGCTGACGACGATAATCACCAGCCAAAGTGGCAGTATCTCCTTGGCGCCGAGCGCAATGTAAATCGAAACGATCAGCAGCTTGTCGGCGGCCGGATCGAGATAGGCGCCGAGTTCTGTCTTGGAGTTGAAGCGTTTGGCGATGTAGCCATCGACGGCATCGGAAATGCCCGCGCAGACGAAGACGATGAACGCCGCCTTGTTTTGGCCGGTGAGGAGCAACCAAAAAACGATGGGGACGGAGATCACACGCCCGAGGGTGATGAAGTTCGGGATATTGATATTCAAGCGCGATCCCAGCTGATGTTCTGCGGACTGTCCGGATGTGCCCATGGTAGCCGGGCGGCGGGCTCACGGTCGAGCATTTATTGCTGCTGCGTCAATACCCAACCGGCGCCCGCCCGCTTGAGGATCAAGCCCTCGCCGGCCAGCACATCGGCCAGCCGCTGCGGCCCATCAGGATAGCTCATCGTTACCCGGGCACCACGACCGGACATGCCGGCGACATCGAGGTCCTCAATGCCGGGAGTGGCGGCAAGCTTGCGGCTGATGTCGCGCCATTCGCCCATGCCGCGGAACTCAACGGAGATCTCGAGGTTACCACCACCTTGGTTGAAGCCCTGGCGGCCCGCCGCGGTGTTTGCGCCGCCGCCCTTGCCACCGCGCGCCTTCAGCGCTTTCCAGCGGCCCTCCAGCACGCCCATGCCGACCACGGCCGCCACCTCGACGGTGTAGCCGGCATCGGAGGGATCGAGGCGGTAGGCGCGCTTCAACATGAGATTGCCGACGGCATCGACGCCCGTCAGCGTGACGTTG
Source organism: uncultured Alphaproteobacteria bacterium (assembly GCA_963779515.1). Taxonomy (GTDB): domain Bacteria; phylum Pseudomonadota; class Alphaproteobacteria; order Rhizobiales; family Hyphomicrobiaceae; genus CAVZYN01. Next base: position 417,013 of record CAVZYN010000018.1, on the reverse strand, counting down.
AGGCGTTTGGTTTGAGGATCATGCTCGGCGACGGCGAGGACGACACGATCAGACTTGTATTCGCCCGCCAGGATGCGCTGGCCTTGACCGTCACGCACCATGCCTTTGACGACGTCGGCGACGACCTCTTTTTTCAACGGCTGCAAATTCACGGGAGTCAGCGCGTACTTGAGATCGAGGCCCTTCCAGGCATCGTTCCAGCTCTTTTCACTGCCGATGGCCGGATTGGGGGCACCGAGCCAGACTGGCACGACGATGATTTCGCCGGCCTGCTCGTCAGCGTAAGGGAGGCCTTCGCGATCGAGGAGGTCGCGGATCGCCTGCGGCTGGAATTTGAAATCCATGCTGGCGATGTATTCGGTCGAGGAGTTGCGCTCGGAGCGAACCTGGAAGCCATCGACAAAGTTGGCGACCTTGGCATTGCGGAATTTCTTGAGCTGGCCGTAGGCCGTCACTGGAACCAATCGTTTGAGGAGCGACCGGAACGCGCGTTGCTGGCCCTCGGCTAGTGCCTGGGTCTTGGCGGACATCGCATCAGCCGCGCGCGCCTCAACGGGGTAGTTCCCCACCGTGAACACGGCGTCGGACGCGCTCGTGGCCGTAGTGGCGACCACGCTTGCCAAAACAACGGCCAGCGCCGCACCAGCTCTTTGGGTTCGTCCGCGCACTGCCCGCTCCAGCCCCGGCACCGGAGATCCGGCCCGGCTTGCCCCACTTGCCACCAACATATTCACCCGGCACGTTGCCCGCGCCGCGCAACATCTGCTATCCCGCGTCATAACTCGCCAGATTTTAGGGCGGAATTGGGTTCACGCGACCCTGAACCACCCTTCGAACCTCGATGCCCGGCTTCCGGCCGCTCGAACCCTGTGAGGGCCTATGACCACGTCAGGACCGACCAAACCGAGCCCAAAACGCAACGAGACCGTCACGTACCGTGATTCTGGGGTCGATATCGACGCCGGCAATGCGCTCGTGCAGGCCATTAAGCCGCTGGTGAAGGCGACGCGGCGGCCGGGCGCGGATGCCGATCTCGGCGGGTTCGGCGGGTTGTTCGATCCGAGGGCGGCCGGTTTCAAGGATCCCATCCTGGTCGCGACCAACGACGGCGTCGGCACCAAGCTCAAGATCGCGATCGACACAGGGCTGCACGACACCATTGGCATCGATCTCGTGGCGATGTGCGTCAACGACCTCGTCGTGCAGGGCGCGGAGCCGCTGTTCTTTCTCGACTACTTCGCGACGGGCCGCCTCGATGTCGACACCGCGCGACGCGTGGTTGGTGGCATCGCGTCGGGCTGCAAGGAGGCGGGCTGCGCACTGATCGGCGGCGAGACCGCCGAGATGCCCGGCATGTATCAAGCGAAGGACTACGATCTTGCGGGGTTTTCCGTTGGTGCCGTCGAGCGCGGCGAAATCCTGCCGCGCGGCGACATCGCGACGGGCGACGTCATCATCGGGCTCGCATCATCGGGCGTGCATTCGAACGGCTATAGCTTGGTGCGCAAGCTGGTCGAGCGCGAAGGCTTGGCGTGGGATGCGGCCGCATCCTTCGCTCTGGGCAAAACGGTGGCGCAATCGCTGCTCGAGCCAACGCGCATTTATGTGAAGCCGCTGCTGGCGGCGATCCGGGCGACGGGCGGCAGCGGGGCGGCCGGAGCCGTGAAAGGTCTCTCGCACATCACCGGTGGTGGGTTGTCGGAGAACATCCCGCGGGTGATGCCGTCAGGACTAGCGGCGCACATCGATTTGGGCGCGTTCAAGATGCCGCCGGTGTTTGGCTGGCTGCAGCGCGCGGGCAATCTCGATGACGCCGAGATGCTGCGCACGTTCAACTGCGGCATAGGCATGATCGTGATCGCGGACCCGGCGCGCGCGGGCGATGTTGTCGCCGCGTTGAAAGCGGCTGGCGAAGCGCCGGTGACGCTCGGCGCGGTGGAGCCGGGGCGCGGCGTCAAGTCGAGCGCAAAAGGCAAGGGCGAGGCGGAAGCGGTGCGGTATTCGGGGGCGTTGACGGCGAAGGCGTGAGGCTGGTTCAGGAACGTGCTCTGTGATAGGCCTTGCGCATGACGAAAATCGAACAACTCACGTCTGTAGCGCAGCAGCTCTCCGACGATCAAGTCGCGGACCTGCTGGCGCTGGCGCAATCGATGGCCGAAGCACCCTTCTATGACAGGGCGCCACCAGAGGCTCTGGCGTCGATCGAGCGCGGTTTAGCGCAGATCGCTCGGGGCGACGTCGTTTCTCTGGATGAGCTCGGCAAGCGACTGAATGCTGTCATCAGTGCGGCGAAGAAATGAAAGTCGAAGTCTCTCGCGAGGCCGCTGAACATCTGGAAACACAGACGTCTTATCTCATGAACGCAGATGCTCCCGAGGCCGCACAGCGGCTCCGCACGCGTGTCATGGATTTTCTCGCCAACCACCTTTCAGTGTTTCCAAAAACTGGCCGATTCTTGCGAGAGGCCGATCTCTGGGAAACCTGGATTCCGCGCACACGGCTGATTGTTTGGTATCGGATTGTTGACGACCAATTGGTCGTGGTGGCCTTCTGGCACACGTCTCAGGACCGCACCCAATCTCATCCTTAAGTTTTTTCGGAGCATCGCTCACACGCCGACGTTGCCGGAGAGGGTGAGGCCTGGGGGTTTGCCGCGGGTGTCGCGGATGAGGTCGCCGGAGAGCGGCGTGCGCTGGTTCATGGCGACGATGGCGCCGGCGGTGGCGCCGGAGATCATGTTCTGGGCGAGCAGGCAGGCGCCGGCGCCGGGATCGCCCGACACGGTGATGCCGACGCGCGACGACCGGATCAGGTTGCCGGTGGCCACGACCTCGCGCATGTACTTGCCCCAGCCGATATGGATGCCGACGGTGGCGGCGCCCTCGATGACGTTGCCGGTGACGATGGTGTCGGCTTCAACGCCGATGCCTTCGCCGCGCTTGTCCTCCGGCTCGTGTTCGCGGCGCGTGATGTTGCGGATCAGATTGCCCTGCACGATGGCGAGGCGGCCGCCTTCGTTGAAGTTCGTCACCGAGACACCGGACGCGGCGCTATCGACGACGTTGTTGGCGATCACCGCGCCTTCGAAACCGAACTCAGCATAAAGCGCGACCTCGCCGATACGGCTGGCGCTGTTCGACGTCATCTGAATGTTGGACGCGGCGTTGCCGCGGATCGCGCTGTAGGCGCAGTCGGCGATGCGATTGGCGGTGACGATGACGTTGGCGGCGCGATAGACATTGATGCCGTTGCCGTTCTGACCGGTGCCGCCAGCCTTGGCCGCGATTTTTTCGATGCGGTTCATGGCGACGATGGTGCCGTCCTCACCATTCGTTGTGCGCCAGACCAGGATGCCATTGTTGGCGCAATCGGCGATGCGATTGTGGACGATCTCGAGTCCGGTCGCATCACGGCTGAAGAGGCCAGCCTGGGCGCAGTCGATGATTTCGGACGTTGCGACGCGGCCGCCGCAGCGTTCGAGTTTGACGCCGTGGGCGGCACTCTTGCGCACCACGATCTCGCTGAGGCTCAACCGCTCGACGCCCGTCAAGGCGAGCAGCGCGCCGTTGACGCCGTCTTGCAGCGGCAGTGTCGCGCCATCGAAGACGATGCCATCGAGCTGGATCAGCGCTGCCTTGGCCGCGCTCATGATCGGCTTGCCGCCGGGGCCTTGAAGAACACTTGCGCCGGCGACGCCCGAAATCCGCGTGCCGGGGCGCAGGACCAGTCCGCCGGCCCTCATCAGGCCGGGCGGCAATGCCAGCATGACACCGCGCGCGGCTGTCTCATCAATGGCCTTTTGCAAGGCCGCCGTCTGGTCGCGAGCGGCATTGGGTTCAATCCCGAACGCCGACGCGGGGGCGGACCGACCTGTGGCGGGCTCGCGGTCAGCAGCTGGCCGCGCCGTTTGCGCGCCGGCGGCGGTGGCCGTCAGGCCGAGGCCGAGGCCAGTGGTTAACAGGTGGCGGCGATCGAACGGCATCGGGTGGCGGCGGCTCCGGAGGCAGGGTCAAGAGCCGGGTCGTGCAAGAGCTGCGCCAGGGGCGGCCTTAGATCATGACCTGCCACGCGGACGCATTAGCGGTGTCTGGCCAAGGCTGACACGCAGGATCGCGAGGGCACCATCGATGGTCTGTGGCCATGTCAGCGGACCTGCCGCATGACGCACCGAATGACGCGGTGCCAGCCCATGGCGAATACGCGTTGGGAGCGCATCGCGAACGGCGTCGAGGCGCGCTGGAATGTGGATGAAGCCGGCGCGTACGGGCGCCTCGGATTGGGCCGCGGTCTCGAGCGTTGTATACAGCAGCGCGTTGCAGAGATAGGTGCCGGCGTCGCGTGAGACGAACGCGGCAAGCCCCATGCGCCGCAGTTCTTCGACGATGCGCTTCACAGGCAGCGTTGCCGTGCGCAGATCTGGACCATCGTCGGCGATGCAGGCACTGTCGGGCTGCTCGCCACATGCGTCCGACACGAGCGCGCGCACATTTCGGCCGCGCGATTCGATCTCGAATCCGCGCGCGCGCGATGAGACACCGAAGTGTAGCGCGACATCGGGCCGGTGTGTGCGATAAAGCGCGTCGAGGCGTGCGGGTGCGACGCGCCACTCGGTCGGCAGGATCTCGGTCGCGATGCGGATACCGGTGAACGCTGCGCGCGCGCGCTCCGCCAGCGTGGGGATGAGCCGCATCGTTGCATTCGCCGGAACGCCGGGAAACGGGCCAAATCCGGTGATCAGTACCGTGGTGCGTGCGTCAGGCATTGTCAGATCCAGTCGACAAGCCAACCAAAGCCACCAATTCCGCCACTGCACCTTGCGGCGTCACGCGTCCGGCGCGCACCTCGGTTTCGAGTTCGGGCAATCGGCGGGATGATTTGGGATTGGACCGCAGAGCGGACTGCATCGCATCCGCCAGCAAGTCACGCATCCAGCCGACGGCTTGGCTTTGGCGGCGCGCGGCGAACTCGCCGGTCGCGGTCATGCGCGCGCGATGCTCCAGGACCTTGGTCCATAACGTATCAAGCCCGATATTTTCACGCCCTGAGATCGTGATCACCGGTGGCGCCCAGGTCGCGGTATCTGGCGTCAAGATGTGCAACGCTCCCTGGTAATCTGCGGCGGCACGCGTCGCACGCGCGACGTTGTCGCCGTCGGCTTTGTTGATCGCGATCATGTCAGCGATCTCGATAATGCCCTTCTTGATGCCTTGCAGATCGTCTCCGCCGCCAGCCAGCAGCAGCACCAGGAAAAAATCGACCATGCCGGCGACGGCGGTCTCGGATTGGCCGACGCCGACGGTTTCAACGATTACAATGTCGAAGCCTGCGGCTTCGCACAGGGCCATCGTCTCGCGTGTCTTGCGGGTGACGCCGCCCAACGTGCCGGACGTCGGTGATGGACGAATGTAGGCCGAGGGGCTTTGAGACAGGCGGCCCATGCGGGTTTTGTCGCCGAGGATCGAGCCGCCGGTGCGCGTCGAGGTTGGATCGACAGCGAGAACCGCGACCTTGTGGCCGGCGGCGACGAGATTGATGCCGAGCTGATCGATGGTTGTCGACTTGCCGACACCGGGTACACCGGTGACGCCGACCCGCATCGCGCGGCCCATTTCAGGTAGCAGCTGCTGCAGCAGCGCAGTGGCGCGCACGCGATGATCCGGACGCGTGCTCTCAACCAGCGTGATTGCACGCGCGAGTGCCGCCCTATCCCCCGCCCGCACGCCAACGGCGAGATCGTCGAGGTCGCGCATGGCATTGTCATTCTGGCTCATAGGCGTGCTCATCGGGCCTTCGCATCCGGCTTTGCTGCGGCAGGATGCGGGCGAATTGCGGGGACAACAAGACGCTTGCGGCGAAATCCAAACCGAAGAGCACCGTCATCGGCGGCCGGAAAGATTGCGTTAACCGGGATATGCAAGGGTCAATCAATGTTTTGCATTCTGCGGGGTCACATGCGCAAGCCTGTTCCATTGCTTCTTTCGTCATCACTTCTGGCGTTCGGCATCGCCGTCGCCGCGCTTCTCCCAACGGGCGCAGCAGCGCAATCGGACGATCGGCCTGCCGGCCGCGAGTCTGCGCGTGATCAAGGGGATCGGCCTGCGACGGACCGGGACGCGCAGGACCGCCCGTCACAAGAAGGGCCAGCGAACGGCGAACGGTCGCCCGCCGCCGACGATCAAGCTGGCGGCAAGCAACCCGCCGAGTTCCGCGAGCGCACCGGATGCCAACAACCCGGCAGATGGTGCAAATTCCACACCGCCCGAGAAAGGTGCGGTCGTGCGCGCCCGGGCCGAGTTTGGCGATCCCGACCCGGCAAAGAGCATGGCGCATCCGTTGGCGGCGGCCCATCCAGAGCATGATGTCGTGATCTGCATCGCCGGTTGTTCGCGCGACGCGGACCGGGTCATCTACAAGCGCAAAAAGGTTGCCGCACCTGCGAAGACCGAAGATGTGAAACCCTCTGCGCTGACGCCCGCAAGCTTCGGCAACAAGAACTAATTCAGCCAATCAAAACGGAACGCGCCACGCAGCATGTTGCGTGGCGCGTTTTTCGTTACTGCCGCGCGCGTCAGTTCAGGGCACGACTGCCAAAGTGGGGCACGAATCCGAACTTACGGATCTCGGACGCAACGCTATCGTTCGATGAGATGTACTCGACGACAAACACCGCTTTGCCTTTCGACTTGAAGCCACGCAGCAGATTTGCGCTGTGCGAGACTTCCGAAGCGCTGTTGCGCTGGCCGATGGTCGGAACGCCATACATCAGGCTTTCCTTGGCAACGGCGTCGATCGCCGCGACATAGCCGCCATCGGTCAAAAGTTCTTCGCCGTTTTGCGCGATGATCGCGATATCGCCCTTCAGTCCGCGGGCCTGCGACGATACTTCCTTCACAAGCTGAATCATCTCCGCGCGCGATGAGCCACTCGGATGCTTGATGCTTTCCCAGGTGTCAACCCGATCAAGGTAGATGCCATCAAAGCCTGCCGCGACGACTTGGCGAATGCGCTCACGGACTATCGCCTTCCACTCCGGGTGCCAGAATTTGACGACGAAGTTGTCTTGCCAGCCCTGCGTCTTATCGGTCAGCCAGTCTGGGCGTTTGCCAGAGCAGCACGATTTGTAATAGGGCCGCCATGGTTCCGCTTCGCCGATCGCGATGTAAGCAATCACCGCCCGGCGGCCACCGCCTGGCTTCTGCTTCAGTGCGGCCACGCGGCCGGCCTCGGACTGGTCCACGACGATGACGTCAGCGCTGGATCCAGCGACCTTTCCGGACCCCACGAGTTGATAACTCCAACTCTGCGCGCCCAGCACCAATGATCGGTTGGCCATGGCATCGTTGGGCGCACTCACCGCGCCAAGCAGGGCGAGTCCCAGCGACGCCTTCGATAACGCTGATTTGGAAAAGCGCATGTCATCCTCCATCGATCGTGACGATCAGACCCGCTGATAGAGGATGACGATCAGCCGTGACCGTGAATTAAGAAAATTGGTAAACGCCCGATCACTCGTTCGTTTCCGCTTCATTAACTACCGTTCCATTAGGATAATCCGAGGTCTCCGGAGGGCAGTTGCCATGAAACTTCATGCGACAGTTAAATTCTTTTTGATCAGCGGAATAATCTCGGTGATGGCGCTGCCACTTGCTGCGACCGACGCAGAGGCAGCGCGAATCCGGTTGCGCTGGAATGGCGCGTCGAACGCCGGTGAGAAGCCGGAGGCGACGCCTCCGAGCACGGCTGCGAGCCAAGCCCCGCGCCTGATCAACGGCAACCAAACGTCCGATTCAGCCCCAACCGCCACACCAGTCTCGAATCCGTCCGCGCCGACTGAAACGGCCGACGCCGTGCCGACCGGTGTTGTGTGCATTGCCGGCTGCTATCATCAAAACCGATAAAGCGATCGTCGACCGCTAGCTTTGCTTGGGCCGTGAGGCCTCTTCGAACTCCTCCTCGAGGCCTTTCTCGAGGCGTTCGAGGTCGGACGGCACCGGCAGAGCCATTGCGCGCAACGTATTCAGCTTCTGATGCAGCTGGAGATAAAGCTCGTGGGAATCGCCGGGATGATCGGCGAGATTACCGACGAGAAGCGAGACTTCGGCCTTGAGATGTTCCAGTGCCATACGCGATCCTTCCGTGAGGGATGATCGCGCACAGCTTGGCGCGGCGGCGGCCTGGCGGCAAATCACAATCTCCAAAGCGGCTCACTGCTCCTTGGCCTTCGTGCGACGCCATTCCAGGAATTCCCGGAACAGCTTCTGTTGGTCCCCAGGTGGGGCCGTTCCCTCGCGGACCAGGGCTGGCTGGGCTGCGTTCGCGACGGTTGCGGGTGCGGCTGACTTGTCGAGCTTGTCGAGCCATGCCTGTGCGCCCGGGAAGCGTGTCCATCCTTGCAGGTTAGCCGCCAAATTTACGTTCTTCCAGCGAGGATGACGCGGTGCCTTGTGCAGTTCGGGGAACTTCGTGAACAACGCATCGACGAATTTGGCAATCCGCTTGTATCGTTCATGCTCGGCTGGCCAATTGAACGCTACCAATGCGGTCGGAACCGCAACGGTGTTGACCTTCTCACCCTTTGGAATGAGGTTCGGATAGTCCTCGTGCGTGAAGGACGCAGGCACGTAATCGGTCTCGAGCGGACCATCATAAGGCACTTCCAACAGTTTGAACCCGAGGTCGGCCGCCACAGACTGATACGGCTTCAGTGGTTTCAGACATGTGCAGAGCGTGGCATCGAGTTCGCCGCGCTTCATTTTTTCGATCGCGTCGGCCTGCCCCATGTTGGCTTCGACGACTTGCATCCCGAAGGCTGCAAACATGCGCTGCGCCGCAAGTTGAGCGCCGCTGCCGGCGTCGCTGAAGTTTATGCGCTTGCCGACCAGATCCTTGAACGACTTGATGTCGGGCCGCACCAGAATGTGGAGCTCATCTTCGAATAGTCGCGTGACGTACACCATTTGCCGTGAAACGTAACGCCCCAGCTCTGGATTTTCACGGTAGTGACTGAGCGTCACAGTATTGACGAGGCCCATATCGACGCCGCGCAGAAACAGAACGTCGCGCACGTTCTGGACGGCGCCTTTGCCGACGATCGGCAGCACGCGCATGTTGTCGCCGTCGTCGACCACAGTCGAAATGTCATAAGCGATTCCGAGGTAGCCGCCGTTGGGGTTGCCCGACACGATCGAAACGGTGTTTTCGTTGATCTTGCTGCGCAACTGTTCGAGAACTGCGTTGCGCGCGGCTTTCGGTGGCGATGGCGTCGTTTGGGCGGTACTTTGCGGCGCGGCCGCCATCGCAACACAGGCAAACACACTAACGACAAATGCGATACGCAGCGCTCGCCACGATTGAACGGGCATGGTTCCTCCGAAGACAAGAAGAATTGTCGGCCCGCACCGCGTCGGCAACCAAGCCCCGGAATGTGGCGGCATTCAGTCGTTGACGTGACGATATGCCGGCGCGCGCGGTGCGAAAACTGCGGGTTGGAAAGACGATGCGACAACCGACATTGCTACTCGGCTGCGGTCTTTGCGTAACCGTATGCGGCGTTGAGCTTTGCGATCAGATCAGCGGCGGCGGCTGGAATGTTGGTGCCGGGGCCGAACACCGCCTTGGCGCCGGCTTTATACAGCGCATCGTAGTCGGAGGGCGGGATCACACCGCCCACCACGATCAGGATATCGCCGCGCCCTTCCTTTTCCAGTGCGGCCTTGAGATCGGGCACGAGCGTCAGATGCCCCGCCGCCAACGACGAGACGCCGACAATGTGCACGTCGTTCTCGACCGCTTGGCGTGCGACTTCGTCCGGCGTCGAGAATAGCGGGCCAATATCGACGTCGAAGCCGAGATCGGCAAATGCGGTTGCAATCACCTTCTGGCCGCGATCGTGACCGTCCTGGCCCATCTTGGCAATCAGGATGCGCGGACGCCGGCCGTCGGCCTTGTCGAAGGCTTCCACCAGTTTGCGCACACGCTCGATTTCTGTCGCCATACCGGACGCCTCCGATCGATACACGCCCGTCACCGAGCGAATTTCCGCGCGATGGCGGCCGAACACGGCTTCGAGCGCATCGGATATCTCGCCGACCGTCGCCTTGGCACGCGCAGCTTTCACTGCAAGTTCGAGCAGATTGCCGCCGCCGCGTGCCCCCTCCGTCAGCGCGTTCAGCGCGGCCGTCACCGCCGGCCCATCCCGCTCGGCCTTCAGTCGCGCGAGCTTGGCCAACTGCTGCGTGCGAACTGAATTGTTGTCGATCTTTAGAATGTCGATCTGCGCTTCGCCCTCGACCTTGAACTTGTTGACGCCGACGATCGTCTGGCGGCCGCTGTCGATGCGCGCTTGCGTGCGGGCTGCGGCTTCCTCGATGCGCAACTTCGGAATGCCGGCAGCGATCGCTTTCGCCATGCCGCCGAGCTTTTCGATTTCCTGGATGTGGCTCCAGGCGCGCTGCGCCAGATCGTGCGTCAGGCGCTCCACGTAGTAGCTCCCGCCCCAGGGATCGGCGACACGGCAGGTGCCGCTTTCCTGCTGGATCAGGATCTGCGTATTGCGCGCGATGCGCGCCGAGAAATCGGTCGGCAGTGCGATCGCCTCATCGAGCGCGTTGGTGTGCAACGACTGCGTATGCCCTTGCGTTGCCGCCAAGGCTTCGATCTGCGTTCGCGCAATGTTGTTGAAGACGTCCTGCGCCGTCAGTGACCAGCCAGATGTCTGGCAATGCGTCCGCAGTGACAGCGAGCGCTCGTCCTTCGGATTGAATTCCGCCTTGATCAGCTTCGCCCACAGCAGGCGAGCGGCCCGCATCTTGGCGATCTCCATGAAGAAGTTCATGCCGATCGCCCAGAAGAACGACAGGCGCGGCGCGAACTTATCGATCTGGAGTCCGGCTGCGACGCCAGCGCGCGCATATTCGACGCCATCGGCGAGCGTATAGGCAAGCTCGAGGTCCGCCGTCGCCCCCGCCTCCTGCATGTGATAGCCGGAGATCGATATCGAATTGAACTTCGGCATGTTGGCCGAGGTGTAAGTGAAGATGTCGGAGATGATGCGCATCGAGGGCGCGGGTGGATAGATGTAGGTGTTGCGGACCATGAACTCCTTCAGAATGTCGTTCTGAATGGTGCCGGAGAGTTTTGCGGCGGGTACGCCTTGCTCTTCGCCCGCAACGATGAACAGCGCCAGGATCGGCAGCACCGCTCCGTTCATGGTCATCGACACTGACATCTCGGAGAGATCGATGCCGTCGAACAGCGTGCGCATGTCGAAAATGGAGTCGATCGCGACGCCCGCCATGCCGACGTCGCCTTTGACACGCGGATGATCGCTGTCGTAGCCGCGGTGGGTCGCGAGGTCGAAGGCGACGGAGAGGCCCTTCTGGCCCGCTGCGATGTTGCGGCGATAGAAGGCGTTCGAGTCTTCGGCCGTCGAGAAGCCCGCGTACTGGCGGATTGTCCAGGGCTGCGTCACGTACATGGTCGGGTAGGGCCCGCGCACGAATGGGGCGATACCTGGGTAGCCGTCGATGAAGTCGAGGCCGACGATGTCTTCGGCGCTATAGGCCGCCTTCACGCGGATGCCTTCGGGCGTTTCGAAGCCCTGGTCCGGCAGGACCTGGTGCGCCGGTCCGGCGCCTTGATCAGCCGCCTCGAACGGCACCTTGGTGAAATCAGGAATGGCGGTCATATGCCCAGCTTGCGTTTTCGTTTGTCGACGCGCCGTTGTAGCTCGTCCTGCATATCTTCGATCTTACACTTTAGGCAATGTGAAACACTCCGCCAAATGCGTGCCGGCATAGACGTCCGATATGGGCAGAGCGAGGTCGATTCTGGCGAGCCTTAGCGTTCCCCCCGCACCAATGATCTCCGGTTCGCCGGACCAGACACCGTTCGCGTCGCGGCGAAAAATCTGGACTTCGACCTTCTCGGACTCGACGGCGACGATTTCCTGCAGCGTCGGTAGCGGTGCGCAGGCGCGAATGCTCTCCCAGGTGTCCTCGGTATTGCCGGGTGATAGCACTTCGATGATCACGATCGGATCGTCGAATGTTTTGCTCTTGGAGACCGGCGCGCGCGTGACGGCGACGTCAGGCGCGCGCGCGCTGATGCGCTTTCTAAGTGCTGGAACCACAGGCGCTTCAGGGGCGACACGGTACGGACTCTTTCGGCTGCGAAGATGTGAGCCGATGGCGTGAACGATATTGCCCTGAATGAGCGCATGTGTCGCGCTGGCCGGCGCCATGGCACGCACGATGCCGTCCACCAATTCGAGCTTGCCCTGATGCCCGCCGCCATCCCAGGCGAGAATTCTTCAACTGTCGTGGCTGGAATTGGTTTTGCGTGGGCCGTCATACCAATGTCCAAGATGAGATCGCGCAATCTACTAGATCCGATCACATCTTGCAGCGAAGCTCGAGTTAGCCTTGACATGTCGAAGCAGTGGGACAACATTAGAATTTGACGGTTGTCATTCATGCATGTGCCCAGCGCACCCCATGAAACGCGCGGTTCCAAGAGCAGCGCGAACGATGGTTCCAGCAGCAGCCGGGACATTGCGCGATGGCCGTCGACGAGGATCAACAGTTGAGGAGGGAGCATGACGCCACCGGGCAGTCTTGATGACCTCGAAGGCTCGAGGTCACGGCTCGAACTGCGGACTATAGCGCAGTGATCACTCGCGGGACGGGCCGAAAATCCAAAGCAAAATTTGTATTCGTTAAATGAACGCGGTTATGGCGCTCGGCCGAGTGGCCAGCCCGCGTATGAACGCCCGGCGCTTCAAGCTGGGCCACTTACCAATGAGTACAGAGCCCCGTTGGCCTCAGCGCCCGGGGCTCGATCTTTTGGTGGGTATGCTTCGCGCAATTCAACCGAGCAGTTGACCGCGCTTGGTGAGGATTTGCCGCTCCGCCGCGCTCGCCATTGTCGCATCCCAAGCGGTGAGGCGCGGATTGATGACGCGGCGCCAGATCGGCGGAACAAGCGTCGCGAGGATCGACGTCATGTAACCGAAGGGCAGGACGGGGCCCTCGGGCTCGACCTCGAGTTGCCAGAATGGTTTGCGCGCGAAGCGGTGATGATGCGCGTGGCGCGGCAAATTGTAGAGAAGCCCGCTCGAGATGCTGCGATAGACGTTCCAGGAATGGCGCGGCTCAACGCTGGTGCCGGGCACGCGCACGAGGCCGTAATGCTCGATGTAGTTGACGGCTTCGAGGTAGATCTTGCCTTGGAGCGCACAGAGCAGAAACACGAAGACACCGAGCCAACCCGCGATCAACCACCAGACGGCTGCGATCGCGAGCGTTGCCGCCTGCCACGAGAGCGCGCGGTTCGCCCACGACCACGCCAGTAAACTTTTGCGTTTCAAGCGTTCGGCCTCGAAGCGGAAAGCGCCACGATTGCCATCGACGATCGAGCGCCACGCGAATGCGAGCACATACTCGCCGCGCCGCGCAGTCGCGGGATCGGCGTCGGTCGCAACAGTTCGATGGTGGCCGTAAACGTGCTCGATCGCAAACGTCGTGTCGCCGCAGAACGCGAGCAGCCAGCGACCGATGCTCAACGCCCCCCGCCGTTCCGTGCGATGGACCAGTTCATGCGCGACATTGATTGCGGCGGCGCCCAGGAAGAGGCCGAGCGCCATGATACCACCGGTCAACGCGATCCAATTGGTCGCGGCCCGGCCTGCGGCGAAATCTACGCCGAACCAGTTCAACAGCGCTAGAAGTCCGAGGGGATCGCCGGACGCGACATGATGGGCGAGGAGCAGGCTGTTCAACGCTATCAACGGCAGCGTTGCCACCAACATCGCATCGAGGAAACGTTTGGGAGCGGCACCGGGCGGTGTCAGATCATCGCCCACGGCTTCATCGATCAAAGTCGCAAGCATGAGGGCCGCCGCGAACCCGCCGAACAGCCAAAAACCGCCCCAGACGAGGCAGACGAGATTGAATACCAACAGCGCGTTCATCAGCGCATAGCGGGCAAAGCGAAGGGACATGATTTTCGGGTCTCACGGCCGTTGTGGACGCGCAGCTCAAGCCTGGGGTTTGCCCATGGCGTCCTGATTGCCCCAGCCGGGCATCTCGCTCGCGCCTGGCTCGGTCGGCGCAAAATCGACGTGAATGTGATTACCGTCCGGATCCCAGACGTTGACCTGGACGATGCCAAAGCCCGGCACGACGCGGATGTCGTGCTTCTCGCCCTGCGCTTTCAAGCGCTCGACGAACTCCTTCAAGCCGGTCGCTGAGAACGCATAGTGCTCGATCTTGGGATCGGCATTGGCCGGCTCGCCTGTGACACCAACGAGATGTACCGCCGGATGATCGCCGGTATAGAGCCACGCGCCGGGAAATGGGAAGTTTGGGCGCTTGCCGGAGGGCATACTCAGCACGCGGCCGTACCATTCCGCCATTGCCTCAACTTTGGCGGTGCGGACGTTGACGTGATCGAGCTTGCCGATCTGCATTGGTATCCCCTGCTCTTTGGCGGAGCTCAGGCTGGCGCCTTGGCTCCGATCATGCGGAAGGTGGTTTTGATGCGGCGCACGGTACCGGTGCGAGCGCGCATGACGACGGTCTCTGTTTCGGCAAAATCGCCGCGGAAGTGGACGCCGTCAAGCAGCGAGCCGTCGGTAACGCCTGTCGCGGAAAAGATCACGTCGCCCGACGCCATCTCCTGCATCGAATATTTGCGACGGATATCCGTGATCCCCATGGAGCGTGCGCGCTTCACTTCGGCGTCGTCCGAGGGCATCAAACGGCCCTGCATCTGGCCGCCGATGCAGCGCAGCGCCGCGGCGGCCAGCACGCCTTCGGGTGCACCGCCCGAGCCCATGTAGATGTCGATACCGCTCTTCTGCGGGTCGGTCGTCCAAATAACGCCTGCGATATCGCCGTCGCGGATCAGGCGGACGGAAGCGCCCGTCGCGCGCACAGCGTCGAGCAGCTTTTGATGGCGCGGACGGCCGAGCATGCATGCGGTGATGCCACTGGCAGGTACGCCCTTGGCCTCCGCGAGGCGCCGGATGTTTTCGGCTGGCGAGGCGTCGAGATCAATCAGGCCCTCCGGATAACCGGGGCCGATGGCGATCTTGTCCATGTACATGTCGGGCGCGTTGAGCAGGCCGCCGCGTTCGGCGATCGCAAGAACGGCGAGCGAGTTCGGCTCGGCCTCGGCGCAGATCGTCGTGCCTTCGAGCGGGTCGACGGCGATGTCAACGTCAGGGCCGTTACCGGTGCCGACTTCTTCGCCGATGTAAAGCATCGGCGCTTCGTCCATCTCACCTTCGCCGATGACGACACGTCCCCTGATGTCGACCTTGCCGAGTTCCTTGCGCATGGCGTCGACGGCGGCCTTGTCAGCTGCCTCTTTGTCGCCACGACCGCGGAAGCGAGCGGATGCAATTGCGGCCGCCTCGGTCACGCGTGCGACTTCTAGCACCAGGATGCGCTCAAGGCCGCCAGGTGCTTTCTTGTCGGACAGTGTCATTGCTCGTCTCGTTCTCTCTCGGATCACAATTGCTTGCGGTATTGAATGAAACCGGACCGATCCGCTACCTTGTCGTACAGGACTTGGGCCTGGGTATTGGTTTCGTGCGTCATCCAATAGACGCGAGGGGAGCCCACGCGCGCCGCCTCGGCATAGACCGCCTCGATCAGCGCGCGGCCGATGCCCTGCCCGCGCAGCTTCGGCTCAGTGAAGAGGTCTTGCAAATAACAGACCGGGCCGATGGTGCCGGTGTTCCTGTGAAAAATATAGTGAACAAGACCGACAAGTGCGCCGTTCCTCTCCGCTACGATCGCGTGAATAGGCTCGTAAGCATCGAAAAAGCGGCCCCACGTCGTCGCCGTTACGTCGTCTGCGGCGACGCGTCCGTAGAACGTGTTGTAGTCCTGCCAGAGCGGCTGCCATTGGGCCCAGTCGGATTTTTGTACCGGGCGGACGATCATAGCTTCTCGATCCGGATCATCTGCGGCTTCTCGGCCACCTTGCCGTCCGCCTCGATGGCGTCGAGGGCCTTGCGGATCGCTTCCTCTGTGGTGTCATGGGTTATGATCACGACATTGGCCTGGGCGCCGGCGACGCCCTTCGGCGTTTTTTGCACGATGCTTTCGAGGCTGACGTCGCGCTCCGCCATACGCTTGGTGATGGCCGCCATGACGCCGGGCCGGTCGAACGCTATCAGCCTCACATAATATGCACCTTGGTGCTGGCCAAGCTTGGCGCGCTTGTAGGGCTTCAGGCGCGAGGACGGCACGCCGAACGGCGGCAACACGAAGCCGGCGGCGATATCGACGATGTCGCTGGCAACGGCGGAGGCGGTTGCTTTCGCGCCGGCACCGGGGCCGACGAGCAGAAGGCTGCCGGCGAAATCCGCGTCCAGCGCGACGGCGTTGGTGACGCCCGAGACGCCGGCGATGGCGGTGTCTTTCGGCACCATGGTCGGATGCACACGCTGTTCGATGCCGCTGTCGGTCATCATGGCGACGCCGAGAAGTTTTATGCGATAGTCGAGGCTATCGGCGGCCTCAATGTCCGCAAGTGTGATGGTTTGAATGCCTTCGATGTGGATCTGATCAAAGGCGATCTTGGTGTTGAAGACCAGCGAGGTCAGGAGCGCCAATTTGTGCGCGGTGTCGAAGCCGCCGACATCGAAAGTCGGGTCAGCTTCGGCGTAGCCCTTGGCCTGCGCTTCTTTCAACACATCGGCAAAGGAGGCGCGTTCCTCCTGCATTTTGGTCAGGATGTAATTGCAGGTGCCGTTGAGGATGCCATAGACGCGTCGAACCGAATTGCCGACAAGGGCCTCGCGCACGGTCTTGATCACTGGAATGCCACCGGCGACAGCGGCTTCGAAGTTCAAGGCGACGGCGTTTTTTTCGGCGAGCTTTGCGAGTTCGAACCCGTGTTTCGCAAGCAGGGCTTTGTTGGCCGTGACGACGTGCTTCTTGGCATTGAGCGCGGCCTCGACCGCCTTCTTGGCGATGCCGTCATCGCCGCCGATCAACTCGACGAAGCAGTCGATGCCAGGGTCGGTGGCGAGTTTAACAGGGTCGTCGACCCAGCGGATGCCGCCCAAGCCGACGCCGCGATCCTTGGTGCGGGTGCGGGCGGAAACGGCCATCACCTTTATGGGCCGGCCGAGTTGCAATCCCAGGCGGCTGGTGTGGACTTCCAGGAGATGCATCAGACCAGCACCGACGGTACCGAGGCCTGCGACTCCGAGTTTCAAAGGCTCTGTCATGAACAAATCGAGCTTCAGGGGCGCGCCTTCTGAGCCAGTGGGATCACGTTGTGCATCGTGTCGGTGCCTTGGGACATGAACTTCTTGATATTGCGGGCGGCCTGGCGGATGCGGTGTTCGTTTTCGACGATGGCGATGCGGACGTATTCGTCGCCATGTTCGCCGAAGCCGATGCCCGGCGCGACCGCGACATCGGCTTTCTCCACCAGCATTTTGGAGAATTCGAGCGAACCGATTGATTTATAGGGTTCGGGGATCGGCACCCAAGCGAACATGGACGCCTCGGGTGGTGAGAATTTCCATCCAGCGTTGCCGAAGCTTTCCACCAGCACGTCGCGGCGGCGCTTGTAGGTCGCGCGCATCTCCTTGATGCAATCGTCGGGTCCGTTGAGGGCGGCGGTGGCGGCGACCTGGATCGGCGTGTAGGCGCCGTAGTCGAGGTAGCTTTTGACTCGCGCGAGGGCTGCCAGGAGCCGCTCGTTGCCGACGGCGAAGCCCATACGCCAGCCGGCCATGGAAAACGTCTTCGACATGGAGGTGAATTCGACGGTGCAATCCATCGCACCTGGAATTTGCAGCACCGATGGCGGCGGGCTCGCGTCGTCGAAATAGACTTCGGCGTAGGCGAGATCCGAGAGAATGATGATGTCGTGTTTTTTGGCGAACTGGACGAGGTCGCGATAGAAATCGAGCGAGGCGACGTAGGCGGTCGGGTTCGAAGGATAACAGACGACGACTGCAAGTGGCTTCGGGATCGAGTGCAGTACGGCGCGTTCGAGAGCTGGGAAGAACGCCGGCGTCGGCTCAGCCGGCACCGAGCGCACTACGCCGCCCGCCATCAGGAAGCCGAAAGCGTGGATCGGATAGCTCGGGTTTGGCACAAGCACAACATCGCCGGGCGCGGTGATGGCTTGCGCCATATTGGCGAATCCTTCCTTTGACCCGAGAGTTGCGATGATCTGGGTCTCGGGCTTCAACTTCACGCCGAAGCGGCGGTCATAGTATCCGGCCTGGGCGCGGAGCAGGCCGGCGATGCCCTTGGAGGCCGAGTAGCGGTCGGTGCGCGGCTTGCCGATCGTTTCCGCCATCTTGTCGAGGACATGCTGGGGCGCGGGAAGGTCAGGGTTGCCCATTCCGAGATCGATGATGTCGGCGCCGCGCGCGCGCGCCTGCGCCTTCAGCCGATTGAGTTCGGCGAAGACATAGGGTGGAAGGCGCTTGATACGGTAGAAATCATCTTTCACGAAGGTCACCTTGTCGACTGGCAGGCGTTGGTTTCGGCGCACGACGCAGCACCGCAAGGCCTCAGTCTTTAAGGTGAACCGGCTCGAGCGTCAAAGGCCGGACAGACCCGATAACAGAAGACTTTTCAGCGAGATCGCTCGATTTCACTCAAGGCACGCTGGCGCTGCTGGGTGCCGTCGGTGCTGAGGGTCCCAAAGCGGGCCTGAGCTTCGGCTGGCGTTGGTGTCTTGATGGTTTCCGAAGCTTGCGGGAGAAAATTCAGGGACAGCGGCGATCGCACCGCGCAGCCGCCGATCAAACTCACGCTCAGGATGATCGCAAATTTGAACGCCATACAATTCAACTCACAACGCGGACTTCGCGCCCCAGCGAGACGTCGTTAGCAACCGACCAAGGTGGCATTGAGGCCGCATTGTGCCTTTGCAATCCGCCGGTTAGAGTGATTCTATATGCTGCCGGGGGAGCAATGGGTCCTCGGCACTCACCGAAGGCCTGTAAATGCAAAAACCAGTCCCGGGTGCCACTGAGGCCCCACAAAGCCCTTTCCCCGATTTTTCCGCCTACCAAGTCACCGACCCCCAAGTCTTCGGCCAGAACGTGATGCGGCTCTTCGAAGAGGGCGGCAAAGTCATGGCCGAAATGATGCAGCGCTCGGCCATTGCACCTGCCAATCCAGCACAGCAGATGGAAGACATGGCGGAAGTATCGCGGCTGTTCTCCGAGGTCGCGCAGCAGTGGATGGCCGATCCGGCTAAGCTCGCTGAAAGCCAGGGCGTGCTGGTCCAGAGCTTTGTCGATCTGTGGCAGAACACGTCGCGGCGCATGGCCGGCGAACCCGTCGATCCGGTGGCGACGCCGGAGCCCGGCGACAATCGCTTCAAGGATCCAGAGTGGAGCAGCAATCCCTATTTCGACTACTGGAAACAAGCCTACCTGCTGACGACGCAATGGACCGAACAGATGCTCAAGGAGACAGCGGGTCTCGACGAGCGCACACGCCAGCGCGCCGAGTTTTATGTGCGACAGTTCAGCAGCGCGATGTCGCCATCGAATTTCCCAGCACTCAATCCGGAAGTGGTGCGCGAAACTTTTCAAAGCAACGCGCAGAACCTGGTTTCGGGCATGTCGAATTTCGCGGGCGATCTTGCAAATTCCGGATCGTCGTTGAAAATCAGCCAAACCGACACGACGGCGTTCGAAGTGGGCCGGAACGTGGCCACGACACCCGGAAAGATCGTGTTCCAGAACGATCTGCTGCAGCTGATCCAGTACACGCCAACGACGGCAGAAGTGCACGAGGTTCCGTTCCTGGTCGTGCCGCCATGGATCAACAAGTATTACATTCTCGATCTCACGCCGCAGAAGTCGTACATCAAGTATCTGGTGGATCAAGGATTCACGGTGTTCGTCGTGTCATGGGTGAACCCCGACGAGCGGCTCGCGGCCAAAACCTTCGAAGACTACATGAAGGAAGGACTGCTTGGCGCCACGACCGCCGTGCAGCGCGAGTGCGGCGTCAAGAAGATCAACGTGCTCGGCTACTGCGTAGCGGGAACGCTGTTGAGTGCGACGCTTGCCTATCTCGCAGGTCGCGGCGAGGATCCGTTCGTGTCCGCCACGTTCCTTACCGCGCAATCGGACTTCACCAAGGCGGGCGATCTCAAACTCTTCATCGACGACGCGCAGCTAAAGAACATCGAAAAACTGATGGCCGAGAAGGGCTATCTCGAAGGCTCGCGCATGGCGACGGTGTTCAACATGCTGCGGCCGAAGGATCTTATTTGGCCGTACGTGGTCAACAACTATCTGCTCGGCAAGAAGCCGATGCCGTTCGATCTGTTGTTCTGGAATCAGGATTCGACGCGGATGCCCGCCGCAAATCACAACTTCTACCTGCGCGAATTCTATCACGAGAACAAACTCGCGCTCGGCAAGATGAAGCTCGGCGGCGTGCAACTCGATCTCGGAAAAGTGACGCTGCCGATCTACGACCTCGCCGCGCGCGAAGACCACATCGCGCCGGTGCGATCGGTGTTCATAGGCGCGAAACTGTTCGGCGGTCCCGTGACATTCGTGATGTCGGGCTCGGGCCACATCGCAGGCGTCGTCAATCCACCGGCGAAGCCCAAGTATCAGTATTGGACGAATAACAAGCCGCTGTCGCATCCGGACACGGCGACGTTCGAGCAATGGTCCGCCGGCACGACGGAAACGCCGGGCTCTTGGTGGCCGCATCATGCGACGTGGCTCGCAAAGCATTCCGGGTCGAAGATCGCCGCGCGCCTTCCAGGTGCCAAGCTCGGAGTGATTGAAGATGCGCCAGGATCCTATGTAAAGGCGAAGGGGTGAGGTTCAGCCGTTCGCCCGGCGCATCTATTTGATCCCAGTTTTCTTTCGGGCTGGCTTGCCGAACGGCGCGGCCTAGAAGACACTTGGGCGTGGCGACGGCGTCGTGCCGTCGCGCGGGAAGGGAACACTATGTCCTCATCGGTTTTCCGCGGGGTCCTGCCCGCGTTGATGACGCCTTGCGACAGCCATGGCCGGCCGGACTTTCAGGCGCTGGTGCGCAAGGGGCGTGAACTGGTTTCGGCCGGTATGTCGGGCGTGATCTATTGCGGCTCGATGGGCGATTGGCCGCTCCTCTCGGATGAACAGCGCATGGAAGGCGTCGCGCAGCTGGCGAAAGCCGGCGTGCCGGTGGTCGTCGGCACGGGCGCACAAAATCCGCGGCGCGCGGCAGCGCTGGCAGCCCATGCCAAGCAGACCGGCGCCAAGGGGCTGATGGTGATTCCGCGCGTTCTCTCACGCGGCTCGTCCATCGCCGCACAGCGCGCGCACTTCGAGGGCGTCCTTGAGGCTGCGATCGATCTTCCGTCGGTCATCTACAACAGCCCCTACTATGGCTTCGAGACTAAGGCCGACCTCTTCTTCGATCTCCGGCGCCGCTACCCGCACCTCGTTGGCTTCAAGGAGTTCGGCGGAGCCGCGGCATTGCGCTATGCGGCCGAGCACATCGCCGGCAGCGATCCGAACCTGATGCTTCTGGTCGGAGTCGATACTCAAGTGTTCCATGGCTATGTGAATTGCGGTGCAGCCGGCGCGATCACCGGCATCGGCAATGTCCTGCCTAAGGAAGTCTTGCAGCTGGTCGCGCTGTGCGAAAAAGCGGCGAAGGGGGATGCGCGCGCGCGCCGGCAAGCGCAGGAGCTGGAAGCAGCGCTCGGGGTTCTGTCGTCGTTCGACGAGGGCACGGATCTGGTGCTCTACTATAAGCATCTGATGGTGCTCGAGGGGCATCAGGAGTACGCGCACCACATCAATGCGTCCGATCAACTGTCGCCGAGCCAGAAGCACTACGCGGAGAGCCAATGGACCCTCTTCAAATCGTGGTATCGCGCATGGACCGCCGCTCATGACTGAACGCCGCATGCATGTCATCGACTCCCACACCGAGGGCGAGCCCACACGGCTTATCGTGGACGGGGGGCCGCCACTAGGCACCGGCCCGATGGCGGAACGCCGCGCGCGCTTTGCCCGCGACTTCGATCACTACCGCAGCTTCGCCGTGAACGAGCCGCGCGGCTATGACGCCGTGGTCGGCGCATTGCTTTGTGAACCGCACGACCCATCATGCACGGCGGGCGTCATCTTCTTCAACAATGTCGGCGTCATCGGCATGTGCGGACACGGCACCATCGGCACCGCTGTCACGCTGGCGCACATGGGGCGGATCGGGGCCGGCGTGCATCGCCTGGAAACGCCAGTCGGCGTCGTCTCGTTCGAACTGAAGAGCCGCAACGAAGTGACAATCGAAAACGTCGCAAGTTATCGCTTGCATGCCGGGGTCAGCGTCGATGTCGCGGGGCTTGGCCGCGTGCGAGGGGACGTCGCTTGGGGCGGCAATTGGTTTTTCCTGACCAATGACACGCCGTGCGCGCTGACCGCGGCCAATATCTCCGAGCTGACGCGCAAGGCCGAAGCGATCAAGGCGGCGCTGACTGCCGCCAAAATCACCGGAACAGACGGCGCGCCGGTCGATCACATCGAGTTCTTTGGAGCACCGATGACGCCGGGCGGCCATGGGCGAAATTTCGTACTGTGCCCAGGCGGCGCCTATGACCGCTCGCCGTGCGGCACCGGCACCAGCGCCAAGCTCGCATGCTTGGCCGCGGCGGGGAAACTCGAACCGGGCGTGGATTGGGTGCAGGAAAGCGTGATCGGCAGCCGGTTTGTCACGCGGTATCGCCGCGACGCGGCAGGCGCGGTAATCGCGAGCATCACGGGCCGCGCCTATGTGGTCGGCGAGGCGACGCTGCTGCGAGATCCAGCCGATCCGTTTGCCGACGGGCTCCGCGCGGGATAAGCGCCACCCTATTGCGGGGGGCGGGCGGAGAGTAACTTCAAAAGCTGTCCGTCGCGGGCGATGGCTTGCGGATTGCGGCACGTCTCGCGGGACGCCTCATTGCATTCCATGGTGACACGATAGGGGATGTTGAATTTACGGATCGAGAACTCGGCGACGGCGCCGGTCAGCCCAGGCTCAGTGGTCGAATCCATGATGGAAACGTCGGTGATCTGGCCATCATCGGCCGGTGGCACGAACACACGCGCGCTCGGTGGCAGCTTGTCCTGCAGACGCAGATCAGCGTCGATGGTGATCGTGATATCGCCGTAGCGTTCGATCAAGTTGTACCAGATCGGATTGGCCTCATCCATGACAAGCTTGCGCTTGGCCTCGGGGGTGCGACCGACGCCTGCCGCAGCGGCAACCGAGGCCGGTGCGCGCTCGAAGCCGAGGACAGGGAGTTGCAGCCGGCTCAGGCGGCTCGCTTGGTCCGGCAGCACGGACGGGCGCGGATTGGTGGTCTGCTCGCGCACATAAGACGTGATCTCGGCATGGCCCCAGTCGACCTTGATCTTATCTTGCTGGGCGACGGCCGTGACCGATCCATAGAGGCTTGCGCCCAGGCCAAGCATCAGGGCCAAGCCTCGCCACCTTTTCAATGCGTACGCCATTTGCTTTTTCTCCTCAGGCACTTGTCTGCCCCAGGCGGGGGCGAGCGGCAAGCCCCGGTGGCCGCGATGCAACAAAGCACGGACGAATGCCGTTCATGTTTCAAATTACCTGGGCTTCGGGAGATGCACCACGCAAGATCAGGTAAAGGACGGCAGTCGGGCGTAGCGCGTGGGGCAACCCCATTGCCGGTGACGCAGTTCGACGGCATGGTTCCGGGATTGAATTTTCCGGTCTGGCACGGCCGGGACTTGCGTATGTTGGGAATATTGCTGTGACGGCGCGTTTCGGGGTTGGTCAGCGGACTGGGGGCGTTGGTGCGGTTTTGGCCGTGCTGATGCTGGTGTGCTCCCCGAGTGCCGCCGTGCCGCGCATCGCGGCGACGCCCGTGCCGCCGTCTGCCGCTCTCGGCGATTGTTTCGCGGCACCCTCTCACCTTGCGCTGCCGGTGGTGCGTGTTCGTTGCGAGGTGCCACCCGGCGGATTGCCGGCGCTCGGCCCGATTGTCACCCCACAACCGCAACCGCCGGCTCAGCCACCGGCCACTCCTCCGGCCACGCCACCAAGCACGCCGCCCGGCGGCCCGGGCCAAACGGCGGAGCAGCCACGTCCGCCCGCTGCGCCGCCAACACCTCCAGCGACGCCCACTCCGCCAGTTTCAACACCGCCGCCGCCGACAACGAGTGCGCTGGCCGATCCGGGCTTCCGCTACTATCCGCCGGGCAATCTGGTGCCGCAGGACGCTGGTCGCGGGCGCGTCGATCGCAAGGTCTGGCTGCCCGACATCGTTTTTCCACTCAAGCTGGAGGCAGGACGGCACGCGCATTTGAATTCGCAGGTCTGGGGACGCGGCGGTGGCGGCTACGGCACCGGCGACATCGGCGGCAGCGAATGCGATCCGCCGAATTACGATCCGCATCGGCTGCGGGACAACTACTGCGAGGTGCGCTCCTATGCGATGCCGCTGTGCCCAGCGGGCAAGGGCCATCAGGGGCAGGATATTCGCCCGTCCAGTTGCAAGCGGCGGATTTGGGACGCGGTTGCGGTGGTCGACGGCATGATCACGCTCGTTTCCGATTTCACGCGGCTCTCAATGAAAGGGCCTGATGGCACAATTTACGAATACCTGCACCTGGACCGCGACTCGATCGTCGTTGAGGAGGAGCAGAGGGTCAGACAGGGCCAGTTTCTCGGCAAAGTCTCCAATGTGATGCCGGGCGGCACGACGACGCATCTGCACTTCCAAGCGCGCAAGCAGATCACTCACGACGGCCGCATGATCGACACGTACGTGCCGACGTACACGTCGCTGATCGCGTCCTATCGCAAGTCGAAAGGGATTGAGCCCGGGGTCGACGCTGAAGGAAATCTCGTTGTCGATACGCGGCTCGAGATCGTCGATGGCAGGACGGTTCCGGTTTGGCCGGCGACAACGCCGCCGCAGCAGCCTGCGCCGGTCCCCGCTCCATCGCCTGTGCCACCGGCCCCTGCTCCGGCGCCACCGCCCATTCCGGCGCCCACCCCCAACTCCGGCGCCACCGCCACCGCCTGTTCCAACGCCAGCTCCTGTGCCGGCTCCGGCTCCTGCCCCAGAACCCACACCGCCGCCCGCTCCAGTGCCTGTGCCTGCGCCAGCGCCGGTTCCCGCGCCTATACCGGCACCGCCGCCCGTGCCCGCGCCAACGCCTCCTGCTCCAGTGCCGGTGCCGACGCCGCCCGCGCCGATCCCACCGGCACCACCTGCGCCGCAACCGGTGCCGGAGCCTCCCGTGCAGCCGCCGCCGCCACCGGAACCACCGCCGCCGCCGCGGCCCGCGCCACCAGAACCCGCACCTCCGCCTGTTCCGGCGCCGGTTCCGGCGCCAACGCCGCCACCGGCACCAGCTCCAGTACCAGCTCCGGTGCCTGTGCCGTCGCCGGCTCCGGCACCGGTGCCGCCTCCAACTCCGGCTCCTGCGGCCGATCCGGCGCCGCCGCCGAAGGCCGAAAAGCCGTGGTGGCAGCGCACGTGGGACTCCGTTTCCGGCACCGTCGGCGGCTGGTGGGAATTCGTGGCGCAAATGACGAATTTGAGCGATACTGTCGTGGGACGCTCTCGTGGGACGCTCTAGCACCGACGTCAGTCGAGGAGGCTACCAATGATTGCGCACAGACTTGCGGCAGTGGTTCTGCTGGTAGGCATTGTTTTGGTGCAACCCGTCTTTCGCACAGACCCCGGACGATGCTGCACAGCGCGAAAACCTCAAGCGCCTGCTGGAGCAGAAATTTGGGCCGACGACACCGCAGAAGCCGGTCACGCGGAGTCTTCCGTCGGCCCCAGCGCCCGCACCCGCGCTGAAGAAGGAGGACGTCATCGTTATCGACAAGGACGGCAAAGTAGCGCGTCCCGTTCCACCCGGCGCGCCCGGCGTGCTCAAGCAACAGTTTGCTCCAACTGATGTGCAGCGCGTGCGCGATCTGTTACGCGCGGCGATCATCAACGCCCAACAAAAGTCGTTACCGACGACGTCTCAGTTCACAGCGAACCTCGGCGCCAGCGTTGCCGCTCAGCCCGGAACTCGCTCGCTCGGCGGCACACCGGCAGCGCCTGCGGCGACGCCGGTCGCCGACGAACCGATGATGATCAAGCGCAACAGCTACATCATTCAATTGAAACCGAACGTCACGGCCGGGCAGATCGATGCGCTGCTCGACAAGTACCGGCTGCGCGTGACAAAGCATGTGGCCTCACTCGGCGTCCTATATGTGGAGCCGATGGACGAGGCAGCCGTCGCGCGCTCGCGTTCCATCACACCCGGCAAGGATACGCTGAAGACGATCCTCGAGCCGAAGGTCATCACGGATCTGCGGAACGAACCCGCCGTCGATGCCGCTTTTGTCAACTCCTCGATCGGCCCGAAGTCGGTCAAGCGCTCAAATGGATTGAAGCTTGAATCCGGCGCCTTGACCTACACCTGGAACTGGCAACTCGACCAAAGCGCGTTCGACGGCAATTGGGGCCTGAAGCGGCTGCGCTTGCCGGCCGTGTGGACCATTCTCAATCGTCACAACGAGAAGGTTGCGAACAAGCCGCTGACGACGGTGTCGTTTCTCGACAGCGGCTTCGGAAAACACAGCCAGCTCAATTATAATCTGGTGCGCGGCGGGTTGCAGCCGATCCCGCCGATGCCGGATTGCGGCCCAAACCACGGCACGCATGTCGCGGGCATTGTCGGCGCCTCGCTCGGCGCATCCAGCGTCGGCGGCGCGGGCATTGACGGCATTTTGCCTGGCGCGCGTCTCGACGCAATCCCGATTTCACGAGAGCTTCTGACCGAAGGCGCCGCAGACGGTACGGACGTCGCGCAACAGCACGTGGCGTTTTTCATGGACGCGCTCGCGGACCTCGCCGAGTACCTGAGCGAGAACCCGCCGCAGGCGAACGAGCGCCGCGTCGTCAACGTCAGCCTCGCTTACAATTGGTCATGGGTTGCGCAACTGACGCGGACGAATCCGGCGGAAAACCGCGTGATCCGCGACCAGATCCGTCAGCACGCCAAAGTGGTGCAAACCATCGTCAATCAAGTGAGCGAACGCATTCTGTTCGTGGTCGCGGCCGGAAACGACTCGGACGGCCTCGCTGAACCTTTGAAGGCGGAGTTCGCGACACCGTTCGCGTTCGCGGCCCTCGTTGAAAGCGCGAACTTCAAACCGAGCCGCAACATCATCGTCGTCGAGGCGAAAGACCGGGACGGCCACCGTGCCCTGTTTTCAAACATTGGCGGACATGTTGCGGCTCCGGGCGTCGATATCCTGAGTACGATCGCGTCGGCGCGGCAGTCATATGGGGTGTGCAGCGGGACTTCGCAGGCCGCGCCGCATGTCACGGCGCTGGCGGCGGTGCTGTTCGATCTCGATCCATCGAAGAAGGCCACGGAGGTTGCCGACATCATCCGTAAGACGGCGACGCCGTCGACCGACGGCAAAAGCGCGCCGCAGATCGATTTCCTCGAAGCCGTGCTGACGCTCGCGGACAAGAAGGCGCTTTTGTATCTCGCCGATCTCACTCAGGATGGCAAAGTCGATGCCGCCGACCTCGCGGTGTTCAAGGATCATATGCTGGCACTCGAATCGGCGCGGTTCGACAACGCGCCCATCACCATTGATCTCAACGGCGACGGGCTGGTCGACGACACGGAACGCTGCTGGCCATTGATCGATCTCAATGGCAGCGGGCGGGCATCCCACCGGCCCGACGACAAGCGCCGGATCGGCGGCGTGATGCGCAGCGATCTCGACGTTCTTGAGCTTGCCTGGACCGACACGCAACACACCTTCAAGGCCGCGCTCGCCGAGTCTGGAGCTTGGCGCGCTGATGCAATCGTGGTCGGCGACGGCGCTGATTGCCGCCGCACCGCGCCTTAACCTAAAACTGCCGTGCAACTAATAGGAGTTGAAGTCATGCGCAGCAGTCTCGCCGCACTTACCCTCGTTGCCGCGCTCAGCGCACCCGCCGCGGCGCAAGACGTGAAGCAGGATGTGCAGAAGGCGGTGACGCAAGCGCAGCGCGCCAATCCGGATCTGGTCGTGCGCGTTGATCCTGTCACGGGATTGCCAACCAGCATCCGCGGCCTGCAGCCTCAGGCGGCGCCGTCCGTCAGTCTCGGCGCCGGCGCCCGCAGCCTCAACCGGCCCGTGGAGGGGGACGTGCGAACGGCCGTCGAATCTTTCTTCTCCCAAAGCCAGTTGTCGGCGGCGTTTCCCTCGGGCAATGCCGCAACCAAGGTCGAAGCGCTGAAGATCCGAGCCGATCCCGACATTCCGGGCCAGAGCGTCGTCCACGTTGAGCAGCGCGTGAACGGGATCCCCGTCTTCGGCTCCACCGGCAAGGTCACCGTCAATCCTTCGCTGGCGGTGACAAAGCTGACGGCGAATTTCTCTGCCGTATCGCTGCAGAGCACGACAGCGAAGATCACCGAAACGCAAGCTGTCGCGACTGCAACGGCGCGCTTGAAGGAACTCGTCGCCAGCCGCCCCAATGACAAGAGCCTCGCGCTGATCCGTTCCAATGTCGAGGCGCTGCCGGCGCGCAGCAGCCTTATTGTGTTCGATCCGGCGTTGTTGCGCGCACGCGGCGCAAGGCCCGGATCTGCGCGCCTGGCGCATCTCGTGATCATCGACACCTTCCATTTCTTCGTCGATGCGGAGACGAACGCGGTACTCTACTACTATCGCGATCAGCCCAGCGCCGGACAACGGCAGGTCTTCGATCTCGCGAAAACGCTTCAGTTCCCGGGACGCAGGACGATCGACGAGACCGATAACCACCGCCTGGACCCTACTCCGACTGACGCGGAGAGCGCGTTTTTGAACACCGGGCGGGTTCGCGACTTCTTCAAAGCGGTATTTGGCCGCCCGGGAATCAGCGACGATCCGCAGGCCGCCAACAAGCTCGAGTCCTATGTGCAGTATGGCGATGTGCAGAACGCCTACTGGTGCAAGGTGCGGGCGTCGTTCTGTCCGAAGGGCGGCGTGATGGTCTATGGCCCGGGCTTTGCCGGCGCGCTCGACGTCGTCGGCCACGAGATGACGCACGGCATCATTACCGAGGAGGCCGACCTTATCTATGCGGACGAATCGGGCGCCGTGAACGAGGCGCTCTCGGACATCTTTGGGACGCTGATCGAGTTCCATGCCGCCAACGGCAATGGCAACTGGGTGCTCGGCGAAAACCTGCCCGGGTTCTCAACCACGAAGCCGCTGCGCAGCATGGCAAACCCGCCGCTGATGGACGAGGACGGCAAGAAGCTGTTCGACAAATCGAAGACATTCGATCTCGCCACCAACTATGGCCAACCGGATCACTACAACGACTACGTCAAGCGCGAAGATCCGCTGTGTGAATTGACCAACGATTTCTTCTCGGGCTGCGTGCACTTCAATAGCGGCATCCTGAACAAGTTCGCCTATCTCATCGCGGAGGGCGGCGTGCATCGCGATACGGCGGTGCAGGGTATTGGCCGCGAAAAGCTCGGTCGCATCGCATTCCGGGCGCTGACCACGCACTTGACGCAGACCTCGACGCTGGTGCAAGCGGCGGAGAACTTCGTGCAATCGTGCGAGGAACTGGCGTCCGCGGACGTTGCCGCAGTTCAGGCGTCCGATTGCGAGGAGATCGTGCATGCGCAGACCGCCACAGGCCTGACGCCCACCGCGACGCAGTAGGTCAGTTACGACGGCAAGGCGACGCCGCCGCGCTCGAGCAGGCCCTTGAGGATGACGCCTGCGCCGCATTGCTTGGAGACGGCGTTGGGGTCCCAGACGTTGTCGGCGACGTATTTGCCGCGCGAATAATGGTTGGAGAAGCTCCAAAGATACGGCGTGTTGATGCCGTTGCGGCGACTGCGAAAGCCGTTGTAGCTCTCCCAGCGGTAGAGCATGCGCGGCAAGCTCCAATCCGATTGATTGGCGAAACCATCGTAGGTCAAGGCGTCGGTGGCTGACGACACCCAATCACTCGGCGGATTCCACTGCGGCGGGCGGCCTTCCGGCACTTGCACCGTCTTGGCGCGGATCGGATCGCCGTTGTGGAGATGCGCTTTGAAGCCGAACGCGGCTTCCATCGCGTGGGTGATGCCGACGAAATACCACGGGCAACAGACGTTCTTGGCGGCTTCGACCCACAGCGCCTGGTTGCGCGTCTCGAGCAGCTGATTGACGTACCAGTTGACGTCGGAGCGCGAGCTGTCGCGGATTTTGCAGGTGTTGAAGAGCTTCTCGTAGTCGCTCTTCAGGGACTCGAACGTCGGACGGCTCGGCGCCACCGCAAGGCTCTGATTGCCGATCCGATCTGTCGGATGATTGCGCTCGGCGAAGTGGATGCGCTGCAGAAGGTCGTGACTGCGCTCGACCAGCGGGTCCACTTGCGCGGCAGTGGCGCGCGCGCTCGGCGGCGCGGTTTCTAGCGTGGCGATGAAGTCGACTGTTGCCGGCATGATCTGGCGATAGTCGGGTTGCGCGGCGGCGCCAGGGCTCGCCGACATGCGCGGCACCGAGATGCCGAGCCGGGCCGCTTCAGTCGAGAGCGCTGCCAATTCGCGCCAGGCGGCAACGGCGAAGTTCGCTTCGGCCGCAGCACCGGGTGTTTGCGCCACCGCGACACCGCTGGTTGCCACCACTGCGCCTGGCGCGGCGATCAGCGCGCTGCTGCCAGCCATGACATCCCGTCTCGAAATTTTACGCGTCACAGCTCATCCCCGAGTGCGCACAATCCAGCGGCGATCGTCTCTCGCGAGATCGTCCGGGTCAAGAGCCTCGCTGCATATGCTGTGACAAGCGTGGCTTCAGGATCACCTTGATATTCCCTGGCTTTCTGGTCAGCGGCGCGGGGTGGAGAGGGCGCGGAGAATGTCCGCCGCCTCGGGCGTCAAGGCGGCGCCGGGCGCGACCTTGGCGATGGCCTCGGCAAGCAGGGCATCGGTCTCGGCGTCGCCCACCGTGACAGGTGCTGCGGCGCGCGCGCTGACGGCGGCGGCCGGCTGCACCGCGCGCGGGAACAGCGCCTCCCAGTCGAAGGCAAAACTCGGATCGGACCAGGCGCCCGTGGCGCGGACGGGGATCGAGAACCCACCTGGCGGCGGCGGCAATGTCAAATAGAGCCGATAGTCGAGCACGCGGTTGATGAGGTTGGCGAGGCCGGAGGCGCGGAAGTTGACGGCGGGGCTTTCGAAATCGATCAGCGAACTCTTGGCGATGCCGCGCTCCAGCACGAAGCCGGCGGTGATCTTCTCAAAGGGCGTGCGTGCGCGGGCATCGAAATCATGTGTCGTCCAGAACTCGCGAACGGCACGCTCGAGATCGTAACCGGCGATCTGGCCCTTGGTGATGCGCGCATCGACCGTGCCTTTGAGTGATGTTGCGAGTTCACGCTCGCTCTTGCCGGCACCTTGGATGTTGGCTGCAAGGTTGGTGCGCCCGCTGAGGACCTGCTGGCCGGCGATCGCCGCCAACAGGCGGCGTGATTCGATGTTCTTCAGATCGGCGGCCAGGATTAGCACCGGCGCTGCCGGGCGCGAGTCGAGTTCGAGGCGCAGGGATCCGGTTCCGCCTTCGAGCTTCAGCTCCCGGCCATCGAGTTTGAGGTGACCATCCTTCAATGTCGTCGCGAGGTTGCCGACGCCGATATCGAATTCACGCAGCTTCAGAACACCGATGGCGGCTTCGACATCCATATCCAATGTTTTCAGGCCGGCGAGATCAAAGGGCGCTGCGCTCGCTTGCGGGGTGCGGCCATCGGCGCGGGCGCCGACCAGGGCCGCATTGGGCTCGGCCCCTGCCGAGATGAACGCGGCGAGCGATTGCTTGAGGCTCGCGTGGGCGTTGCGCAGAGGCGCGGGTATCGACGCCGTTGCCGCCGCGCTCGTTGGCGGCGGGGCTGCAAAATCGAAGCCGAGCTGACGCTTCGGGTCGAGAGTATCGATCTTGATTTTACCGCTGATCGACGGTCGCGGACCGGCCTTGGAGTATGTGAGATTGGCCTCGCCCTTGCTGCCGTCGAGCGTGAAGCGGCCGTTGGAGAGGCTCGCGACCTGGCCATCGACCTTGACTTTGCCATCGACCGAGACCGTGCCGATCGTGTCGTCTCTGCAGTCGTCGATCGCGGCCCAGATGCAGAAGTCGCGCAAGGACGGCGTGGAACCGGCGGCCGTGCCATCGAAGCGCGGCGTGTCCGCGAGCAGGGCGAGACCGTCGGCCTTGAGTTTGCCGTGGCGCGTTGTCGCGTCGATCACCGTCCCGCTCTCGCGGCCTGAGAGGAGATTCATGGGGCGGTCGAAGGCGGCCTTGCCCTCGATCTTTTCGCCACGCCAGACGGCATCGAAGGTGATGTCCATGGGGCGCGGCGAAACGCCCGGCGTGATGATCGCGTTGACAGATGTCACCGCCTCTTTGCGACCGCTACGCGCGTCGGCGTACGCGACCTCACCCGATTTGATCGCGATGATCTCGACCGTCGCCGATGCGTCCGACGTCTCTGACGGGCTCGACCAGTTGGGTTTGCCAGCGGCATCGATATCGAGCGCGATGCGGGGTGTTTCAATCGCCAGCTTTGTCAGTTCGACGCGACCGCGCAGTAACGGCCAGAGTCGCGCTTCGCCCTCAATGGCCTTGGCTGCAAAGAGCGCGCCGCGACCGGTTGCGGCCGCGTCTTCAAGCGTGACGTCTTCAAAGCGGGCACGCCCCGCCCAGATCGAGACGGTCTTGGCGCCCGCTATTTTGAGCGTGCGTCCGGTTGCGGCTTTCACGGCCTCGATCACGCGCCTCTCGACCATCTCGGTTGGCGAAAAAAGCGCGGGCGCGACAGCAAGGGTGACCGCAAAAGCGATCAATGGCGCGGAGATACTGTACAGCGAACGTCGCATTCTGCCTCGAACCACGAGAAAAGTCTTATCGCACGCTTGAGCGATCGATCTTCAATATACCATTTCTGATGACTCAGGGGCGCACCTGACTCAGGGGCGCACCGCGGCACATGGTTCCGACATGCCAGCAACCGTAAATCCGGCGACGCCATGCCAACGGCAGAGCCAGGACATCGCGGCCGGCCCCAGTAGCGTGTAGATTCCGCCTGGCCCACACTTTACTTGCGAATTGACGCGGAGTGCTTCGGCGCTCGCACGCGACGTAACCGCTGCCAAAACCCAGCGCTCGGGGCTCTGCGATTGACCGGACGCCTGTTGACCCGAGGCTTGACCAGTGTCGCGATAGTAAACGGGGCCACCGCTATCACCACCGCAGGTGTCGACGCGGCCGAGCTTATCGGCAAGCACAACCTCGCGACCGCGGGCACAGCCGTGCAGGCTCTCTGCGACCCCATCGCATAACGGCGATTTGATCGGTACGCTGGCGTAGAGCTTTTGGCCGGACGTGTGCTTTTCGGTCAGCCCAAAGCCGACGACAATCATGTTCTGGGTTGGTTGGCCGAGATATTGGCCGGTGAAATTCACGAGCTGGGTTGGCCGGGCGGCGGTTGCGTCGCTGGCGAGGATCGCGAGCGCCAGGTCTTCACCGGCAGGAAATTGCGATTTCTGCACGCGGCAGAAGTCGGGGCGCATCGAGACGGCCCAGCTGATCGGGATCGTCTCGCGCGGCTCAGTGGCGCGATTGCCGAACATGACGTCGCCGCGATGATCGAAGCCGCCGCTGGCGCTGCAGAAACAATGCGCCGCCGTCAGGACGGCTTTGGTGCCAATCAGCGTGCCGGTGCACCATTCGCCGGTGCGGGATTTGATGGCGACAACCTCCGGCAAGGCCAGCGGCGGCACCTGCCAACCGCCGAATACGCGGGTTCTGAACGTCTGCACTTCTTCATCGATGAATTTTTGCGCGCCGACATCGTTGATGGCGGCGGCAGCGCGCGTGCCAAACGTTCGTGTTGTCGCGCCAGTTACCATCGGCGGGCAGACAAGCAGCGTATTCGATTGCTGCGCCCGCGTGAATGCTTCGGAGAGTTTTTGCAGGCCCTCGCGCAGGAGCCCATATTGGCGGGCCTTGTTGTCTTTCGCGGTGTCGGCGGCGAAACGCTGGATGCTGTCGACGCAGGCGCTCTGCGCCGCGAGCTGAGCTTCCTCCGTGACCGGCGACTGCGCGGATACCGCTGACGCGGTCAATCCAAGAGCCACGCACGCGTGCTGCACCAAACGCAGCGCCGGGCTAACGCATGATCGGTTTGCAGGAGGCATCGCAGGTCTCCGCATCAGCTTGGCTGGATCGGCAGGCTTCATAGCAGCTGCAGTACGCTTCGCAATTGGGTCTTGGGCCACACGCCGGGCGGCATTGCCCAGCAAGCAACGGTGGAGGCGCGCGCGGCAGCGGCGTTTGCGGCGCGACAACAGATTTCGCGGGCGCCGGCTGCACTGGTTTGGCCGCAGGCGTTGGTGCACGTCCGCGCCGCACATCCTGTTCAAGGGGCAGTTCGTCTGCTGCGGCTGGCGCCGGAAGCGCCGCCAGAGGCGGCAACGGTGGCGGTTGTGCGACCGCGTCGGGCAGCAAGCCGTTGTTGGTCGCGGGTGCGCCTGCGCCACCGACGCCACCGGGCGCGCCACCACCACGTATCCGTGCCACATCCGTGTCGTAGGCACGTTGCGCCGCCAACAACCGCTCCTGCGCGGCGATCAGGTTGGCGCGCTTGTTGGTCGTGTCGATCTTGAGCTGGACGATATTAGCCGGCAGCGCGGCCACGCCGTTGGCGATTTGCAACGGGATCTCCACGGCGCCCGCCAGCTCGCTCCCCTTGTCGATCTTGATTTCGTTCAAGACGCCGTCGAGGAACTCGATGGTCGTCTCGCGCTTGGCGAACATGGCGCGGTCCACACCCAGCGCCACGACGGGTGAGCGATTTTCAATGGCGACGGTCACCGTCTTGCGCAACGCCCACTTTGCGGCGCGCTTCTCGAACAAGAAATAGTTGTACGGGAGCCGCGGACGATAGACGAGACCACGAGACTGACGCGGCGCGGCCGACGCTTCCTCATGCAGGCTTGCGCTCGACATCGCTTTTTCACGTGTCGTGCGGGCCAAGGGATTGTCACAGTATTCTTGCATGCTACCCGCATTGGTGATCGCGGCGTCCCAGATCACCAGGCAAAGCCCGCGCTTTTTCAACTCGGCGTTGATCATGGCGGCCTGACCCGGATTCAACGGATCGTATTCGGCGCGGAACGGAGGCACGACTGTATATTTGGCGGGCCCCGGACGGAGGCTTCGCGCGCCACCTGGACCAAGCTTGGCGGCTTCGAACACCGTGTCGATGAGGTTCTTGGCGATGGCACCGGATTTGTCGTCGGAGCGCGACGAAATCTTGGCGAGCAAGCCCTTCTCGGTCTTCTCGACGATGATCGATTCTTCCGCCGACGCCGAGAGCAGGAAATCCAGGCAATAGCCACGCGTGCGATCGGCTTCCGCGAACCGCTTCACGTCGACGATGGGTTGGCCAACTTCATCCTGTTGCACTTCGATGCTGAAGACCGAGCGCGGCAGGTAGTAGACGCCGGCGCCGCCGACGCAGCCGCCGTCTTTCTCGCGATCGAGGAGCAGGGTCGAATCGGTCATGGCGCAGCCGGCGAGCGCCACACACGCGACCGCGAACGCGAGCATGCGCGCCCATGTGCTCTTGCCGCATCTTGGCCGGCGACGGGTCATTGGTCACCCCCGCCGCCCAACGCCGTCTTTTTCGGAAGGACCTGCGGGCAAACCCGGTTCCACTCTTCACGCGTCACATCGGCCAGGACGGCTGGCGGCAAGCGTTCCGGCAACTCCGCCGGCTTGAACCCGGAATTGCCGGCTTGGCCGCCGCCCTTCGGGCCATAGCGATCACCCTCGCCGGTCTTCAACGCCTTGAGGTGGCTCTCCTGGGTTTTGATCAGCTCGTTCTCGGCATTGATCAACTCGGCGTAATTGTTCGTGTTCTGCACCTTCAACTGAATGACGTTGGTTGGCAGCGCGACGATGTTCTTGGCAACCTCGAGCGGGATCGTCGAGACCTCGAGCAATTCACTCGTTTTGTGGACGCAAATATTGCGGAGCGCGCCTTGATCGAACACCAGCGAGGTTTTGCGGGCGGCAAAGAACGAGCGATCGACGCCGACGGAGACTGTCGGCTGATCGTTCTCGATCGGCACAGATTTGACTTCGGCAAGGGTCCAGCGGCCTCTCTTGCCGGGCGTTGGATTGACGAAGACGTAGACCGCATGCGGCACGCGCGGGCGATAGGCAATGCCTTTCACGTGCAGGCGCCGATTGGCGGCGGGCGCTTCCTCGAACGCCTCGCGCGGGGCGTTCTTGACCGCGTGTGCGCTTGCCGGATCGTTGCAATAGGAATCGACTGTCTGGCGCGCGAGATCGAAGGTCGCGCCTTCGACAATGACGCAGAAGCCCGCGTCCTTGAGGGCGGAATTGACGACTGCGGACTGGACTTTGTTGATCGGATCCCATTCGCCCTCGAAGACATCGACGGGTTGCGCCTTGTGGGATCTGAAGCTGCGCGCTTGCACGTGTGTGATGCCGGTGAAGGCCGCCCGGATCAGTGTCTTGATGATGTAGCCGGACTGATCGACGGCCTCGCTGGAGATGCTCTGGAGAAGGAAATCGTTGTCCATTTTGACATGGAGCTTCTCGTCGGCGGTGGCGGACGCCAGATAGTCGAGGCAGTACCCATGATTGCGGTCGGGCCGGCGCGTCGGCACAAGCTCGACCAGCTCGTTGACCCAGGCGCCGCCGGGCAGCTGGTGCTTCACGACTTTGACTTTGAAGTAGGTCTTGGAGAGGTAATAGGCGCCGCTGGTGCCGCGGCAGCCGAGACCGGACGGCGCATCGGCCTGTCCGATCAGGCTCGAGTCCGCCATCGAACAGGCGGCCAAGGCCAGCGTCAATGCTGCGGCTGCAATACGCATTACTCGTACTCACACTACATCCGGCACCGGACAATCGGCACCTGCCTGCTAAACGTCTGACGCGTCTCGAAAATCCTGAGGCACCCAGACCGTCTCACGGCCCCCTAAGCAGCGACACGCTAGCCCGCCATGCACAGGAAATCCACAGATGGGGGTGGCATCGACGCTGACGGATAGATCGCTGGTGCCGCGCGGACACACTCAGTTGTGGCCCATGTGGACATCGGCCGCCCGCGACACTCAGACTTCGGGGAAAGGAATCCAATTGTAGAGATCGAGGCCGCCGTCGACGGCGAGGGTGGTGCCGGTGACGTAGGGCATGAAGCGGTCGGAGAGCATGGCGACGGCGGTGGCCGCCATGTCATCAGGGGTGCCGACGCGGCGCATCGGGATCTTGGATTTGAATGCATCGGTGATGTTCTTGGCGCCGCCGCCGGGAACGGCGCCAGGCGCCAGGGCGTTGACGCGAATGCCGTCAGGCCCGAGTGCGCGCGCGAGTTCCTTCATCACCATGTGCATGCCGCCTTTCGAGGCCGAATAATGTGGCAAGTTGCGCGGGCTCTGGGCATGCAGCGACGTCAGATAAAGCATCCGTCCCTTGATGCGCGCCTTGACCATGCGATCCGCGATCTCGCGGCCGAGGAAAAAGCCCGAGCGCACATTGGTGTTGAGCATGGCGTCGAACGTTGCCTCATCGACGGTGCCGATACGGTCCTTCTCGTGGCGCGGCGGCGAGGCGGAGTGCACGAACATGTGAACCGGGCCGGTTTTGTCGAAATGCGCGACCAGTGGCTTCCAGCCGTCGGCGGTTGCAAGATCGCAGGCGATCGTTTCGCCGGTGCCGCCCGCCGCCTTGACCAGTGTCAAGGTTTCCGCGTTCCGCCCTGAGTCAATATCCGCAAGGATGACGTGGGCGCCTTCGCGGGCCAACGCCACGGCGATGCCGCGTCCGATGCTGGACGCGGCGCCGGTGATGAGGGCGCGTTCGTTTTTGAAGAGGGAGAAGGAGGTCATGGCAACTGTCCTTAAGGGCTGATTTGCCGCGCGGCTCGATCGCGATCTTGCGAACTATGCCACACGGTCACAGTGGTCAGGGCATTTTTGTCAAAGGTGCGGATTTTGCGAGGGCGGCGCCACGTGATAGGCTTTTCCTTGTGTGATGATCGAGAAGTCAGTTTCATACTATCCGCAAATACTTTGGCGGGCTCCTCGATCTGAATCACGCGAGGTTGCCGAGAGTGCAACGAACTTCGCGATTGGGACACTAGTTGGCCCCGCGCGCTCCAATGAGATCGGCCGGCGACAGCGCGCTCGGCGCACAATCCCAACTGATGCCGCAGTTGCATGATAGCGTTGCAACGCGACAGGAGGATATCATGGCGCGAAACCCATGGACGAGACCCGAGACGGCAAGCGAGACCGCGACCGGCACACCGCAAAAGGCGACGGACATACCACTCCGGACCGAGTCTGCGAACACTGTGCCCACGGCCCCGTCCAGCTCCGGAAGCGCGCCGGCGGCCAAGGCGACGGCCTCGGCCGAGATTGCGGATTTTGTCGCCAAGATGCGGGCGATGACGACGCCGACCATCGCCGGGCGCGGCCGACTTGTGTTCGCGATGGATGCCACCATGAGCCGGCAACCGACGTGGGACATGGCGCTGCAGCTGCAGGCCGATATGTTCCACGAAGTGAAGACTGTCGGCGGTCTCGATGTGCAGCTCGTGTTCTTTCGCGGCGCGGGCGAATGCCAGGCGTCGAAGTGGGTGTCCGATCCGGATGCGCTGGCGCGGCTCATGACAACGGTGCACTGCGCGGGCGGGTACACCCAGATCCGCAAGGTGCTGAGCCACGCACGCAAGGAAACCGAGGGCAAGCGCGTCAACGCCGTCGTCTATGTCGGCGATTGCATGGAAGAAGAGATCGACGATCTGTGCGGCCGGGCAGGAGAACTCGCGCTGCTCGGCGTGCCGGTGTTCTTGTTCCAGGAAGGGCATGATCCGGTGGCGGAACGCGCGTTCAGGGAGATTGCCAAACTCACCAAGGGCGCCTGGTGCCGGTTTGATGCGGGCTCGGGCAAGCAATTGCGCGAACTGCTGTCGGCGGTTGCGGTTTATGCCGCGGGCGGACGGCAAGCGCTCGAGAAACTCGCAAGCGCCCGCCACGGCGCTGGCGCACAGCAGCTGCTCGGACAGTTGAAATAGGGCCAGCGCTTTGGGCATTCCGTATTTCCTGTTTGGGTTCATGGCGCTGGCGACGGCGCTGCTGTTGTTGCGCGGTTTTACGGCTGTGAGCCCGGCGACGATCGCGCAGGCTTTGCGGGTCGGCGTTGGCGGCACCGCAGCAGCCGTTGGGACCTACATGTTCGCGCGCGGCGCCCTCGGGTGGGCCTTGCCGCTCGTCGTACTTGGTGGGGCACTACTGGCGCACGGCCGCAGATTCCGGTTTCCGCAAGCTTCGTCCGGCAATGCCTCGCGCGTCGTCACGGAGTTTCTCGACGTCGAACTCGATCACGACACGGGCACGATCCGTGGCCGGGTGCTGAAGGGTTTTTTCAAGAACCGCCCGCTCGAATATCTGAAGCCCGTCGAACTCGTGCATCTGTGGACCGACTGCCGGTTCGAGGATCCGCAATCGGCGCAAATCCTCGAGGCGTATCTCGACCGGGTGCACGCGACGTGGCGGGACGACATGGCGCGGGCGGAGGCTGACGCGCCGCGCGGGCCGGACGGGCGGATGACGCGCGACGAGGCCTACGAGATTCTTGGCCTCGAACCCGGCGCTTCGAGCCAGGCGATCCGAGCCGCGCACCGCGAGCTGATGCTGAAGCTGCATCCCGATCATGGCGGCTCCACTTATCTCGCCGCCAAGATCAACGAAGCCAAGGACGTGTTGCTGGGGTAATGCTTTGCAGCGCAATTAGCGGGCGCCGGCCATCTGCGCGCCAGAACCAACAACGGTGCCCGCTGGATCGACGGTGACGATGCGCTTGCAGCGGGGTACATCTGCGCCAAAGTGCAGGTGCAGGTGGATCTCGCGGTTCATAGCGGCTCTCTCGGCGTCGGCGCGTTCTACCTCCGCCGCGATGATCTTGTGCTCGCCGCAGAGCAGCGCGACGGTCCAGCCGCCGCGGATGGTCGTGCGCATGGCGCCGCAGTCGGTCGCTTCGGCCGACATGGCCTTGCAATCGGCAACCGCCACCGCGATCGCGCGCGTGATCGACATTTCGGTCGCGACGCCCCAGGCCCCGTTTTGGGCCAGGGTCACGACCGTCCAATCATCGTCCTGGGCCTGCGCTGCCGCCGCCGTCGCATACATGCTGGCGCAAAGGGCGAATGCGCGGCCGAAATTGCGGAATGTCGATTTGCGGAATGTCGATTTGCGGAATGTCATGGCGTCCTCCAATGCTCAATCGTCGATCAATGTGAGCAGTGAAGCGCATTCATCAGCCCGCCGCTGTTCCGCACGGAACCGGAAAGCAGGTTAGGACTTAGTCGCGATAGCGGAAGCGGCGCCTGGTTGCCTCACTCCTGCCACCACCGCGCGGACACACCTGCACCCCAAATCCGCCTCAAGCGGCGCGCATCGTGTTCATGGGCACAGTTAACGCGGCTTTAACCAAAGTTGCGTCATTCTTACGGCGTCATGCGTCAGTTCAGCGTTCTCACATCAGTGTGCGTTCTCGTATTGCTCGGCCTTTGGGGCTGCAGCAAGGAGCCGAACTTCGTTGCGAAGGAAGAGCCGTGGCGCGACGACGATGAGCGGGCCTGCCTCGCCTCCGGTTTGGTCAGAGAAAATCCGTTCCTGCAAACACGTGCGGCGCTCGGGGGCCCGAGCGTCTGCGGCGCGTTGCGGCCATTCTCGATGAGCGGGGCTGCGGCCGGGCGGGTGTCGATGAAGCCGGCGGCGATGTTGCGCTGCCCGATGATACCGCAGATCGAACGCTGGGTGCAGGAGGTCGTGGAGCCGGCCGCGAAATTCCATCTCGGCATTCCGCTGGTCGAGATGAAAGTCGCCGCGTCCTATGCGTGCCGGCCGATCAATCACCAGAGCGGCAGCAAATTGTCGGAACACGGCCGTGCCAATGCGCTCGATGTCTCCGCGTTCCATCTCGCCGACGGTTCGACCGTCACGGTCAAGGACGGCTGGCAGGGTGGGCCGCGTGAGCGCAATTTCCTGCGCGCGATTCACGCCGGCGCGTGCCAGAATTTCACGACCGTGCTCGGACCTAATGCGGATCGCTATCATCACGATCATTTCCATCTCGATCTGGCGCGTCATGGCCGCGACGGCATGATGCGGATTTGTCAGTAGTTTTTGCAGATCTCGACGATCCGGCACGCAACGCGCGGCGACGGTGGTTGGCCTGCTCGCGGGTCCAAGCGGCGTTCCGCTTCATCAAAAGTGGGCGAAAGAAGACCGTACACTCGAGGTTCTTCCCCTCGCACTCCCGGGTGCGGCGGCACGCCTTGATGACACAGATGCGCGGCAATCCGAGATCGGACAGCAGCCACCGATGCTCGCTCCAATCCCGGATGTCCTCGTCCTAGTCCTCGTCCTCGTCCTCGTCATCATCTTCGTATTCGTCATCGTTTTCGTTTTCTTCTTCGTATTCGTCTTCTACGTTTCGCGTCGAACTCATGAGCATGTGATCCTTCTTGCCACGCGCACACGCCACATCCGGCCGGCGCGCCGAAGGCGTGCCGGATGCGGCGACAAAAATAATCCCCGGGAGCGCGGGCACTGTCTTCACGCAGGCCCGGCGAACCGGACCCATCTATTTTTTTTGTGAGCGCGTCAACAGCGCCCGCGCCGGTCTTCATCCACGATCCAGGGGAAAGCGCTCACCCGGGTTGACACCGTCGCAATCCCACCCACAGCCGTCATGCCAGGCCTTGTGCCTGGCACCCATACGCCGTGCCGCCGCGATCGGGCAGGCGCTGCATCACACGATCGTTCTAATCGAAACGGCGGTGATCCTGGATCCGGGGCACAAGGCTACGGAGGACGGCTTTCTCTGGACGGTGTCAAACCCAAGGGTCTGACACCGCCCTTACGCGCTACACCAGCTCGGCAAGGAGGCATTTGAGGATGCCGTAGTCGAAGCGGCCGTCGAGCGCGGCATGGGCGGACCCGAGCTTGCCACTATCCGCAGTACCGCACTTTTCGAATGCGGCGATGATCTCGTCGATCTCGGCTTCGTCGAGCGGCAGCACGCCGCGGGCCTCGACCAGACCGGCCTCGATGGCCTCGGCAAAGTGGCCATAGATCGTGCCGGCTTCGAGGCCGCGGGCCTTGACGATCGCGTCGATGTCGCGGCCTTCCAGATGCAGCGCGAGCGTTTGATTGACGGTCGCGGACAGTTTGTTGGCGAGCTTCGGATGGCGCTGGAAGCGGCCGACGACCTCGAGCATGGCATCGCCATAGCGCGCGATCTTGCGATCACCGAGGCCGGTGATGTCGTGCAACGCATCGAGCGTTTGCGGGCGCTTTTCGGCGAGTTCGATCAGCGTGCGATCGTGGCAGATGACGTAGGGCGGAAGGCCCGCATCGCTCGCCAGCTGCGTCCTGAGTTCGCGCAGAGCGTTGTACAGCGGCGCATTGGTACCCGAAACTTTCGATGCGCTGGACACCTTGGCGGCCTTGGCGCCCTTGAGTTTGGCTTGCGCGACGGGCTTCCTCATCGCGAACGCTTCTTCGCCGCGCAGCAGCGGACGCGATCGCTCGGTCAGCTCCAGCGTGCCGTGGCCTTCGGAGTCGCCGGTCAGATGGCCAGCGGCGATGAGCTGGCGAAACAGCGCTCGCCAATCGTTGGCCGGCAGATCCTTGCCAATGCCGAATACGGAAAGCCGGTCGTGGCCGTTGCGGCCGATGCGGTCGTCGTCCTTGCCGGTGAGCACGTCGACGAGATAGGCGACGCCGAAGCGCTGGCCGGTGCGATAGACGGTGGACAGCGCTTTGCGCGCCGCATCGGTGCCGTCGACGGTATTGGGTGGTGTGAGGCAATTGTCGCAGTTGCCGCAGGGCTCGGCGCCGTGCTCGCCGAAGTAGGACAGCAGGCGCTGGCGGCGGCATGCGGCGATTTCGGAGAGGCCGATCAGGGCATCGAGCTTCTGGCGCTGCATTTGTTTGAAGGCGTCGCTGCCCTCACCCTGCGCGATCCATTGGCGCTGCGTGATGATGTCCTGGATGCCGAACGCCATCCAGGCGTTGGCGGCTTCGCCGTCGCGGCCGGCGCGGCCGGTCTCCTGGTAGTAGGCCTCGATCGATTTCGGCAGATTGAGATGGGCGACAAAGCGCACGTCGGGTTTGTCGATGCCCATGCCGAAGGCAATGGTGGCGACGATGATCAGGCCGTCCTCTTTGACGAACCGCTGTTGGGTCGCCGCACGAACCTCGGCGGGCAGGCCGGCGTGGTACGCGAGCGCGGTGCGCTTCTTCTGCTTCAGCCAGGCGGCGGTTTCCTCGCAGGATTTGCGCGACAGGCAATAGATGATGCCTGCATCGCCCGGGTGCTCGGCTTCGAGCCACTGCCAGAGGCGTTCGCGGATGGAAACGCTGCCGGCCTCGGCGATGGTGTAGCGGATGT
The DNA here is from genome assembly GCA_963779515.1 of uncultured Alphaproteobacteria bacterium. Lineage (GTDB taxonomy): Bacteria > Pseudomonadota > Alphaproteobacteria > Rhizobiales > Hyphomicrobiaceae > CAVZYN01. The sequence goes on along the minus strand of CAVZYN010000018.1, from coordinate 373,493 downwards.
TGGGGCGATCGAACGAGGCGACGAAGCGATCGGCGTTCTGGAGCCTGAGCTCGGTGACTATCTCCTCGCGCGTGCGGGGATCGGCGGTGGCCGTCAGTGCGATGCGCGGGACGCCTGGGAAGCGCTCGGCGAGGACGCGCAGCTGGCGGTACTCGGGCCGGAAGTCATGGCCCCATTGCGACACGCAGTGGGCTTCGTCGATGGCGAACAGGGCGATCCGCGCGCGCTCCAGCAGGCCCATGGTGCGATCCTGCAAAAGGCGCTCGGGCGCAACGTAGAGGAGGTCGAGCTCGCCACGCGTCAGCTTCGACTCGACGTCGCGTACTTCGGGCAACGAGAGCGTCGAATTGAGGAAGGCGGCGCGAACGCCGACTTCAAGCAAGGCGTCGACCTGATCCTGCATCAGGGCGATCAGAGGCGAGACGACGACGCCGGTGCCGTCGCGGACCAGCGAGGGGATCTGATAGCACAGCGACTTGCCGCCGCCGGTCGGCATCAGGGCGAGAACGTCACGGCCGTCGAGCAGAGCCGCGACGATGGCTTCCTGATGGAGGCGGAAGCTCTTGAAGCCGAAAATGGATTCGAGCTTTTCCTGAGCCGTTCGCAGGAGGCTCGGCTCGCCAAGATCCAGACGTTTTTGGGCGGCCGACATACAGGCGTTGGTCCTCAGGATGACGAGTTGTCGCGTGCTGGCGTCACTGCTCGCCCTGGCCTAATGCGATTCGCCGCTCCGGGACGTCTTGGCCGGCGGTGGGCGCACAAGATGGCGCGGCTCTGCCGCATGAGGGCACATGAGTTGCATATCCGCAACCGGGCGCCGCCACGCGCCGCGCGCTCTGAAGATGAACGGGGAGGCAAAGCAGCATTCAGGAGGGGTTCAGCGCCTGAGGCGTACCGTCGCTGCAAGTCATGGGGTTATAGTATTCCCTGGGTCCCGCTTCCGATGCTCGGACGGGATTCGGGCGCCCCACGCGCCAGAGGCCCGGATCACGACCAGGACCACGACGATGTCATCTCTTACGACGACGACCGCACTTGCTCTTACCCTTTCACTCGCGAGTGCCATTGCCGTGCCGGCGACCGCGTCGGCGCAAGCCAACTGCGACTGGTACGCCAAGACTTCGCTGCAGCAACAGCAGGAAAACGAACAGAAAAAGTGTGGTTTCTCAGGCCCGACCTGGAGCACTGATCTGAAGGCACACATGACCTGGTGCACGACCGCCAACCCGGACCTGTGGAAGGCCGAGGCCCAGAAACGCCAGCAAATGCTGACGGGTTGCAGGAAGTAGTTCCGTTCCGTCCCGGCTCACCGCCCCCACCCGAGCCCGGACGACGTCAGAGCGGCCGCGCCCTCCCCCGGCGCGGCCGCTTTGTTTTTCGCCAATCCAGCACGCCGGCCATGCTCAACGGCCGCGTGGGGCCGCGTGGGTGTCCCGGGGCGGATCGCCGTGCCATACTGGTCGCGATCTTCGGGAGGCTTGGCCTATGAAAAAACTGATCGCACTCGTGCTGCTCGGATTGCTAGGGTTCTACGTCGCGTGGCCGGCGTGGTCCGGCTATCAAATCTACATGGCGCTCGAGGATCAGGATTCGAAGACGCTCGAGAGCAAGATCGACTTCGACAGCGTGCGCGATTCCTTGCGCCCCGTGGTGACGACCGAAGTCGACAAGCAAATCGACGTACAGATGAAACAGCTCGGACAAGGGCTGCCGGTCGGCGATCTCAAGAAGCAGCTCGCGCCAAAACTCGTCGATGCGACGCTGACCACGATCGTGACGCCCGCCAACATCCTGCGGATCTATCGCGAGCGCGACGACATCGCGGGCGCCGTCCGCAAAATCATGAGCGTGGAGATGGGCAAGCAAGGCGGCGGTGGCGGCTTGCAAGGGGCACTCGGTAGTCTACTGGGTGGAAGCGGTGCCGCGACGGGTGGTGGCGGTGTGCAGTTGCCAGGAGGCCTGGGTGGGCTTGGAAAACTCGGCGACGTTGCCGGCAAGCTCGGCATTCCGGGGCTTGGTGGCGGGGGCGGCGCGGCGCAAGCGCCAGCACCTGCCCAGCGCAAGATGCCCCGACACCTGCCGCAAAGGACGCGGCCAAGACGGCGGTCGGGCTCGGCAACATCAAGTCGTTCGGCTTCGATGGGCCGCTGGCGATGCAGGTGGGCGTCGCGCGCGATGCGGCGGCGGCGGGACCGGAGTTGACGGCCGGAATGGCGTTCCGTGGCTCCGACTGGAAACTCACGAAACTCGTGCCGCGGCTCTGAGCCATATCATCGCATCGGCCATGGCACCCCAATCGAGGATACCGGCTTCGGAAGGCGACACCAATCGGACGAGCCGGCGTGCGGATTGGCAAGCGCGTGCACATGATGCGGCGACGCGCGAGATCCTGACGGCGGACGAGACGTATTTTCTGCGCCAGTCGGTGTCGACGCCGTGCCTCAACGCCATCGCGAAGGCCGAAGGCATTTGGATCGAAGACGCCGCCGGCCGGCGTTACATGGACTTTCACGGCAACAATGTTCACCACATCGGCTATGGCCATCCGCGCCTGAAAGCGGCGATTGCCGCGCAGATGGATGCGCTACCGTTTGCGCCGCGACGCTATGCCTGCGCGACTGCCAATGCGCTGGCCGAAAAGCTCGGCAAAATCGCGCCGGGCGGCTTGACCAAAGCGCTGTTCACGACCGGCGGATCGGATGCCGTGGAAGTCGCGGTCAAGCTCGCGCGAACGAAGACCGGGCGTTTCAAGACGCTGTCGTTCTGGGATGCGTTTCATGGCGCGGGATTTGGCGCCGCCGCGCTGTCGGGAGAGGCGCTGTTCCGTTCGGGTCCGGCGGCACCTCTGGTCGCGGGCGCAAACCACGTCGCGCCATTCGCCTGCTATCGCTGCCCCTACGGACACCCTGTCGATCGACATGGCCAGCCCTATCTTGATCGCTGCCAGATCGCCTGCGCCAAGATGGTCGACTACGTGCTGTCACGCGAGAGCGACGTTGCCGCCGTCATCGCAGAGCCGGCGCGGGCGGTGCCGTATCTGCCGCCGCCAGGATTCTGGCAGGCGGTGCGGGCGGCGTGTGATCGTCACGGCGCGCTGTTGATTTTCGATGAGATTCCGACGGGGCTCGGCAAAACGGGAAAAATGTTTGCCTGCGAGCACGACGGCGTCGCACCCGACATTCTGGTGCTTGGCAAGGCGCTCGGCGGTGGCATTCTACCGATCGCGGCGGTGCTGGCGCGGCCGGAGCTCGACGTCGGCCAGGATTGGGCGTTCGGCCACTACACGCACGAAAAGAACCCGGTGACGACGCGCGCGGCGCTGACGACGATCGAGATCATCGAGGATGAGGGCTTAGTGGAGAATGCGCGCCGCGTCGGCGCCATCGCACTCGAACGGCTCGATGACATGAAGCGGCGCATACCTGCCATCGGGGACGTGCGCGGGCGCGGGCTCTTGATCGGCGTCGAACTCGTGAAGGGGCACGCGGACAAGACACCGGATGCCGATCTCGCGGAAGCGACGCTGTACGCCGCACTCGATCGCGGCCTGTCGTTCAAGACGACCATGGGCAACGTGCTGACGCTGACGCCGCCGCTGACGATCACCGAGACTCAAATGCTCGCCGCGCTCGACGCGCTCGAGGCGGCTGTTACGGTGGCGGCACGCGAATGCTCAGAGTCAAGGTTTGGAGGATACGGCGCGTGATCTGCGAATATACGATGGTCGGATCAAGACTTCAGCGGGGATTCCAAGCGTATCATGTAACCGTCGGATCATACCGATCGACAGTGCGCGCTTGCGACCGAGCACTTCTGAGACGCGCGTTCGCGAACCGATGACCGGCTCCAGATCTTTACGGGTGAGGCCTTGCTGCTCCATCCTGAATTTGATGGCCTCGACGGGGTCGGGTGCGTCGATTTGGAAATGCTCTTCCTCGTAGGCCTCGATCAAAGTGGCAAGCACATCCAACCGGTCACCGCGGGGGGTGCCAAACTTGGCACCCCATAGCTGCTCGACTTCCGCGAGGGCTGCCTCATAATCCTTGCTGTTCCGGATCGGCCGGATGTCACCTGCCATAGCGCACCGTTTTCACGTCAAGCTTGTCGTATTCGGCATGTGTACCTATCCACTTGATGAATACGATCGACTTCTCAAAATCAATCGCGGCCACCAATCGATAGCTGTTGCCTTTGATATTGAAGACAACGCGATCAGCGGACACCACGCTCGCCGTCGCGTAAAGTCTCTTTACATCGGCCATACGCGACCATCGCGCCTTAGCGACCTCGCCAAACCAAGCTTCGATCGCTGCCTTTAGTGCTGCGTGATCTCGTTGCCCCATGGCGGCATCAACGAACTCTCTAAGGGTGCGCCGAGCAATGACACGCATGCTTTTTATTAGCATGTTCCCATTTTGGGCGCAATACCAATAAGACCGACGGCTTTACTTCACCGCAGCCGACGTGAAGGCTTCGAGCGCGCCGGTCATGGTCTTGAAGACCTCGTCCTTGTCCTTGATGCCATAGCGCGCCTTCAGCGCGTCTGGCGGCGTATAGCCGACCCAGGTTTTGCCGGCCTTGTCCTGCCACGCGACAGCCTTCATCGGCAGATCGATCGCAATATGCGGATTAGCGAGCATCAGCGGTGTGCCGAGGCGCGGATTGCCGAACATGATCACCTCGGTTGCCGGCATCTCCATGCCGGCCGCCTTTGCCGCGGCCGCATGATCGACGCGGAGCGCGACCTTGATGCCTTTTTCTTCCAGCGCCTTGGTCATGGCGTCGAGCGTCTCTTTTACGGAGACCTTGCTTTCCTTGACAACGAGGCCAGGTTCTTGCGCGTTGACAACCGGTGCGGCGAGGACGAACAGCGCGGCGACGAGAATGCGGATCATGATGGCTCCAATGGGGTCGAGAACTGACGCGCCGACCATATCTTCACGTGCTCGCTTCAGGCGATGACTGAAATTCATCGACACGAACATGTGAAAAGCCGTGAGACCGCTTGCCTCGCGGCTGCATTCGACCGAAAAAGCCGCCACATGTCATCCAATCGCGAGGCCGCCCCCATGCAACTCAGAGGCAAGACCGCCCTTGTCACCGGCTCGACGTCCGGAATCGGCCTCGCCATCGCGCATGCACTGGCGCAGGCCGGCGCCAATGTCGTCGTCAATGGCTTGGCGACGGAGCAGGAGATCGAAAAGATCGTCCGTGACGTCGGTAAGCATGGGACGCGGGTAGCCTTCGGGATGGCCGACATGCTGCGGCACAATCAGATCGCGGCGATGATCGAGAAGGCGGAGACGGATTTCGGCAGCCTCGACATCTTGGTCAATAACGCGGGCATTCAACACGTGGCGCCGGTGGATGAGTTTCCGATCGAGAAGTGGGACGCGGTGCTGGCGATCAATCTCTCATCGTCATTTCACACCATTCGCGCGGCACTGCCCGGCATGAAGGCGCGCAAGTGGGGCCGGATCATCAACGTCTGCTCCGCGCACTCGCTGACGGCGTCGCCCTACAAGGCGGCGTACGTGGCGGCCAAGCACGGCCTCGCGGGGCTGACCAAAGTCGTCGCTTTGGAGGTCGCGGAGCAGAACATCACCTGCAACGCGATCTCGCCCGGATTCGTGTGGACGCCGCTGGTCGAGAAGCAAATTCCCGACCTCGCGAAGTCACAGAACATTTCCGAGGAGCAGGCGAAGCGGCAAGTGCTGACGCGGCAGCCGACGAATAAATTCATTCAAGTGGACGAAGTGGGCGCGCTCGCGGTCTATCTCGCAAGCGAGGGCGCGCGCTCGGTGACGGGAACGAATGTCTCGATCGATGGCGGGTGGACCGCGCTTTGATCGCCGGGCGGCTACAGCGAGAGGGTCGTGAACAGGAACACGATTGCCGCCACGGTCAATACCACGGCAATCGCGAGTTCGCGCGACGACATGCGAATACGCCGGCGCAAGGTTCTTTGTGTCGGAGCGTCTTCCGGTTCCATCGCTCGATCATGAGCGCGCCGTCGTATGGCTTCCAGGCCACCACTTGCCGCGCGACAGCTTGACGCTTTTTGGTGGCCGGGACGGCACGCCTAGAGAAACTTGATGCCGGTGCCGGTGGCGACGACCTCGACGGCGCCATCGGTGATCACGGGGTGCGACAATCGGACAGCCACGACACCGTCATAGCCCTTGGCACGCGCCTTCTCCGCCAGGGTTTCGAGCACCCGCGCGATGGTCTGATCGAGCAACGTCTCGTACCGCGTCATGTGCCCGCCCAAGGTATTTGTGATCGCCTCGCGCATATCTCTCAGGATATTGGCGCCGCTGACGGCCACGGCATAGATCATCTCGCCTTGTTCGATCGCGACACCCGGGATCGTCTCGGTCGTCACGAGCTTCATGCCGCTTTACCCTTTGGCGCCTGCTGGATGATGACTTTGGGCCGCCGGCCAAACAGAAGCCGCCAGAACCACAAGAAGAAGACAAAACCGGCGAACAGCGTCGCGCCGACGGCGACCGAATGCTTTTCCCACAAAAGGATCGGGCTGATGCGGCCGTTCCAAGCCAACGTCGCATGCTCGACGAAAACGGTCGGATCGGGCGCCGTATAGGCCTTCAGCATCATGGCCACGGCCGCGCCCTGGTCGCGGCTGGCGAGGATGGCGTCGCGCACGGTGGGATTGCCCAAGACATGCATCTGCGATGGCGTTTGCGCGACTGCGCGGAGGAGGCGCTGGCCGGCGGATTTTTCGAGGCCGGTCAGGTAGCGGGCAAGGCTGTCAAGTTCAGATTCCGACAGCGCGCGCGCGAGGCTCTTGAGTTCGGCGCCATCCAACTCGAACAGGCGCTCGCGCATGTCCGGCTTCAAGGCGGCGAGCCGCATCACGGCCAGACGGTCGTCGACGGAGAAGAGACGCTGCAGGCTTGCCGATGTAAAGGCGTCGGGCTTGGTGCGGCGGTGGATTTCGTGTTCGACGACCTTGCCGATCTGCGAGCCCGCGACGGCCGTCCACTGGAAGGCGGTTTCGATGGAGCGGGTTTCGCGCGCAATGTCGAGCGCCGCCGGCTGCAATTGCGTCACCGCGCGATTGAGCGTGCCGTTCTCGAGCCGTTTCATGACGGCCGGTTCGCCTTCGCCTGCGACCACGAGGGACACGACTTCGTCGAGGCGCGCCAACTGTTCGGGCTTGACGAGATCGAGATATTCGCGGAAGCGCGGCTCGCGTTCGGACAGATTGAGTACAACGGCATGAGCGCGGCGGAAATCCTGCCAGATCTCGACGACGCGGTCGGCAGTGCGCCCGCTGATGTCCTTGAGATTTTCGCCGATCTGTTCGCCGATGCCCTTGGCGAGTTCTTCGCGCACCTTGTCCTTGGTCGAGGGCGCTTTCATTTCACTGGCGATGATCGGCAGCACGCCGTGACGGAAATCCCAGATGTCCTTGGCGATCAGCACGAGGCCGACGCCGCCGGCGACGACCGATACCAAGCGGCTCAGTACCGAGCCGACGAGGCGCTGGCCAACGCGCGCCGCCATGTTGGACAGCTGACGGCGCACCATCAGAACTACGGCGCCTGCGATGCCTTCGCCGCCTTCCACCAGCACTTGGCCGGTTGAGATATTGGCACCGGCGCGGGCAGGATCGACGGTGTATTCCTTGCCCGCATCCTGGGCGACGGCACGTGCGACGGTCGAGCCGAAGCGCTGGCCGAGGAAGGCTTGCATGCACTGCATGGCCGGCTCAGCGGTGTCGAGCGTCGCCAGTTCAATGCGTTTTGCGACCGATTTGCCGACGCCGGTCGCGAGATTTTCGAGGGCGATTTTCAGCTGTTCGGATTTATAGACGCGCTCGGTTACGGCAACGGCGAGTTCCTGCGCCTTGTCCTTGGACGCAAGCGAGGCGACGAGCTTGGACCAGCTGGATTCGTCGCGGACTTCTTCGATCGCCTTGTCGACCTGCCGATCGAGGACGTCGTCGACGCGCGTTTTGCGCCATTCCTCGGCGACCACGGCCCTGAAGTCGATGCCGACAACGCCGGTCTCGAGGCCCTTCAATGTCAGTTTGTCGATTGCGGCGCGAAAGCCGTGCTCGTCGCGGGCTTGGCAGGCTTCGTATTCGGCGCGGGTGATGGCGGTGGCTGACGACGGCGTTGCAAGTCCGAGCTGGCCGGTCAGGACCGCCGCGGCGGTAACAGTTGCGATCGTTCGGCGCGCGAGGGCGCGCAGGCTGTTCACGACTTTGGTCACCATTGGCCTCGCGTCGCCCGGCGTCTTACCGGAGCCTTGGTTGTCGTGCGGCTGACCGCACCCGTATTTCGAGCATTCTGGGCAGCAGCATGCCGAGGCCATTGCTGGCCGACCTGGACTTGCTCTGAGCATAAACACCAGAATTTGGGGCACACCAAGGCGGACCTTCGCGGCTGGCCAAAACCTCCACACCATTGACGCGCGGAGTGGCTTGGCCAAGAGTTCGGTAACATAGTTTGTGAGCATTACTCCGGTCAGTTCGTCGCAAGGGACACCGCCATGGATTTCGTCATTTGGGGGATGCTCGGCTACGTGTTGCTCCAGTTCGCGATCGGCGCCTGGGTCTCGCGGCGGATGGCGAGCGACACCGAGTACATCACCGCCGGGCGCAGCTTAGGTTTTGGCCTGGTTGCGTTTTCAGTGTTCTCGACCTGGTTTGGCGCCGAGGCCATCGTCACCTCAGCGGGTGAGATTTATAGCAACGGGCTGTCCGGCTCGCGGATCGATCCGTTCGGATATGGCCTCGCGGTACTGGCCGTTGGCGTATTGCTCGCCGCCCGGATCTGGCTGACGGGGGCCACGACGTACGCCGACGTGATCCGGCAGCGCTATTCGGAAACGGCTGAGAAACTGTTCGTGGTGGTCCTGGTGCCGGGGTCGATCTTTTGGGCGGCGGCGCAGATCCGCGCGTTCGGACAAATCCTGAGTTCGACGTCGTCGTCGATCGAAATTGAGGGCGCGATCCTGTTGGCGGCGGCGCTGGTGGCGGCGTATTCGGTCGTCGGCGGGCTGCTGGCGGACGCGATCACGGACGTGGTGCAGGGGATCGCGGTGATCCTGGGGCTGCTGGTGTTGACGTATCTCGTCGCGTCACATGTCGGCGGCATCGGCGCGGGTCTTGCGGCGGTGCCGGCCGAGCGGTTGACGTGGGGCGGTGGCGCGGACAGCAGCACCCTCGAGACGATCGAGAAAATCGCGATCACCATCTGCGGAAGCTTGGTCGCCGTGGAACTGATCTCACGGCTTCTCGGCGCGTCGTCGGCCCAGGTTGCACGCAGCGGTACGATTGCCGGCGGGCTGATGTATTTGGCGGTTGGGTTCATGCCGCTGTTTCTTGGGCTGGTGGGTCCGAGCATTCTTCCTGACCTCGCCGAACCGGAGCAGATCGTGCCGAAGCTTGCGGAAAAATTCTTGCCGGGCGCGTGGTACGCGATCTTCGCGGGCGCCATGGTTTCGGCCATTCTGTCGGTGGTGCATGCCGCGTTGCATGCGCCGGCAGCACAGGTGTCACACAATATCATCACGCGGCTGACGCCCGACATGGAGCCCAGCGTGCGGCTGACGGTCGTGCGCATGACGGTTCTGACGATGAGCCTCATCGCGCTGGCGCTGGCGCTTTCGTTCAGCCGGATTCGGGAATTGGTCGAACTTGCCTCGGCGGCCGGAAGTGCCGGTGCGGTGGTCGTCGTCATGTTCGGGCTTTTCACGAGTTTTGGCGGCGCTGCGAGCGCCATTGGCGCCTTGCTGGCGGGTGCTGGTGTTTGGGCGTGGGCGCGGTTTTTGATGGAGCTGCCGTGCCCCTACCTGTTGGGATTGTCCGCAGCCGTGGCGGTGTATGCCGCTGTTGCCGTTATTGATCGCAAAACTCAAGTTCGCGACAACGTGACCGCCCCGATCGAACGGTGATATTTCATTAATATCAACGCGCTGACCGCTCATATTGCGGTGATGCGTCTAAGTGTCCGGCTGGCAGCTCACCGCAGCGGTCGCTACTTGCCAGAGGAAGGGCCTACCGGTGCGGAAACTTTCATCCAGCGGCGACGTATCTATTAACGAAAAACGTTGGTTGTGAGCGCCTTAGCCGGATTGCATCGGTAGCTTGCAGTGGTTTTGGACATTTGGTCTTTCGCGCCATAAGGATCGCACTGCGTGCAGCGTATGCGTATTGGGTGTGATGTCTTGGTCGACTTCGACGGCACGATCGCGTCGCTCGACACGACCGACGCTTTGCTCGGGCGTTTTGCTGATCCGGCGTGGCTCGATATCGAGGCCGCATGGAAAGCCGGCCGCATCGGCTCGCGCGAGTGCATGGTGCGGCAAGTCGATCTCGTGCGCGCGACACCGGATCAGCTCGACGCATTCGTCGATAGCCTCGCCATCGATCCGGGATTTGCCGAATTCTCAGCCTTCTGCGCAGGGCAAGGATTTGGCGTCAGCGTCGTGTCCGACGGTCTTGATCGCACCGTGGCTGCAGTGCTGAAGCGCCATGGGTTGGCGCTGCCATACTTCGCCAACCGGCTGGAGTGGCAGGGCGGCGATCGCTGGCGGCTTACCTTTCCACATGCTCGCGGCGATTGCCGTGCACTCTCCGGCAACTGCAAATGCCAGTTTGCGGCGCGCCATGCTGGGCACGTTCGCGTGGTCGTCGGCGACGGCCGGTCCGATTTCTGCGTGGCCGGCGAAGCCGATCTCGTGCTCGCAAAGAGCTCGCTGATCGATCACTGCCAGCGCTCCAATCTGCCCTACTTCGGATTTTCGACGTTTGTCGAGGCGACGCGCCTGCTGTCTGCTTGGATCGAAGACCAGAGCGCGCGCATCGAGCCTTCCAGCACCGTTCACAGACATGCCGGCTTTCGCGGCCCTCGCTAACCGTCAACGCCTACTCGAGAACACCTATGGATACCCCGATGAACTGGCTCAACGACGCGGCCGCAAATGTTGCCGATCGGGATCAGCCGCTGTCCGAAGCCGAACTCCTCGACCTCGAGGCGACCTATTGCTCGCACGGCGACACGGTGCACTACACTGATCCCCCGAAGATCTTCACCAACTGCGACGGTTCGTTCATGTACGACGCGCAGGGCCGGGAGTTCCTTGACCTGCAAATGTGGTATTCAGCCGTCAACTTCGGCTACAAGAACGAGCGTCTCGCCAATGCGGTTCGCCGCCAACTCGACACGCTGCCGCAAGTCGCCTCGCAATACCTGCACCGCGAAAAGATCGAGCTTGCGACGGTGATCGCGCGCGATGCGGAAAAGAAATTCGGCGTCAAGGGGCGCGTGCATTTCAACGTTGGCGGCTCGCAGGCGATCGAAGATTCGCTGAAGCTGGTGCGCAACGCGACGAACGGCAAATCGCTGATGTTCGCCTTCGAGGGCGGTTACCACGGCCGCACGCTCGGCGCCTCCGCCATTACCTCATCTTACCGCTACCGCCGCCGCTACGGCCACTTCGGCGAACGTGCGCAATTCGTGCCGTTCCCCTATTGCTTCCGTTGCCCCTACGGCAAGAAGCGCGAGGACTGCGGCCTCTACTGCGTCGATCAGTTCGCGCGCTTGTTCGACACGGAATACTACGGCGTCTGGGACCCCAAAGTCGGGGTCTCCGAGTATGCCGCATTCTACATCGAGACGATCCAAGGCACCGGCGGCTATGTCGTGCCGCCGCCGGGTTACTTCGAGAAGCTCGCGAAGATCCTTGAAGCGCGCAAGATCCTGCTCGTCGATGACGAGATCCAAATGGGGTTCTATCGCGCGGGCAAACTCTGGTCGATCGAGCACTTCGGCGTCACGCCGGATGTTATCGTATTCGGCAAGGCGATCACCAACGGCCTCAATCCCCTCTCCGGCGTCTGGGCGCGCGAAGAGCTGATCAATCCGCAAACATTCCCGGTCGGCTCCACGCATTCGACCTTCAACGCCAATCCGATGGGGACAGGCGTCGCACTCGAAGCGATGAAGATGATGTCGGAGACCGACTACGAGACGATGACGCGCGAAAAGGGCGCCTATTTCCTCGCGGGCCTGAAAGATCTCAAATCGCGCCACAAGGTGATCGGCGACGTCGACGGGATCGGCATGGCGCTCAGGATGGAGATCTGCGAGCCGCACGACAGCTTCACACCGTCGAAGGCGATCGTCGACCGGATGGTGGATGAATCGCTGAAGGGCGATCTGGACGTTGGCGGAAAGAAGTACGGCATCGTGCTCGATATCGGCGGCTACTATAAAAACGTCGTGACGCTTGCGCCGAACCTGCACATGAGCATCGCCGAGATCGATCTTGCGCTGAAGCTGCTGGATCAGCTGTTGCACCGCGTGACGCGCCAGATCTGATGGCCTTGGGATGACGCGCATTTGAATGAAAACGCCAGCGCGACCGGACGCTGCCCGCGCTTTTCTCTAGCGCGGCCTAAGGGTCGCGTCTAAAACGTCCGGGTGTTCGCGTTGCGTGATAGAAAGCGTCTCTAGAGACATGGATCATAACAATAAAGCCCTGGCCATCGACCGGAGCCAGTTCATTCCCGGCGGACGCACGGGTATCCTGCTCATCCACGGCCTCGGCGGCACGCCGGTCGAGCTTCGGTTTGTCGCGCAGGGTCTCGCGCGCGCCGGGTACACCGTCTACTGTTGCCAGCTGGCGGGGCATTGCGGCACTCCGGAAGAATTGCGGCTCTCGACATGGCCGCAGTGGGTTGCGAGCGTCGAAGCCGCGCATGACAAACTCGCCGAGCACTGCGACGTTATCCTCGCTGGCGGCCTCTCCATGGGCGCGATCCTCGCCTTGCATCTCGCTCAGAGCCGGCCGCGTGCCGTGCACGGCCTCCTCCTTCTTGCACCGACGCTGAAGCTCGACGGCTGGTCGATGCCCTGGCATTCGTTCCTGATGCGATGGGCGCGCCCAACGCCTATTCCGCTCGAGATTTCCCTGCCGGAGCACGAGCCGTACGGCATCAAGAACGAGCGCGTGCGGGCGTTCGTCGTCAAAAGCATGCAGAGTGGCCACAGTGGCGACGCCGGCGTGTTTGCGACGCCGCTACGCTCGATGGCCAACATGAACGCGCTTGTCGATCGCGTGAAGAAGCGCGGCCTCTCGAGCATCCGCCAGCCGGCACTCATCGTGCACCCGCGCGACGACGACATGGCAAGCCTCAAGAACGCACAATATCTCGAACGCCACCTCGGTGGCCTCGTCGACACGCTGGTCCTCGACGACAGCTACCACATCGTCACGCTCGATCAGCAGCGGCACCTCGTCTACGAGCGCATGCTGCAGTTCACACGCTGGGCCGAGGCGCGGGTAATTGAGGCGCGCGCGCCGTCCGTCACAGCCGAGCAAGCTGCCGAGGGCGGCTCCAACCGGTGAGCAATCGCGGCGCGATCACTAAATCGCGCGCTTTGCCTGCAAATCGCACTTCGCCAAGTTGGCGGGCGCGCGCTTCCAAACGAAAGTTTGGCCGAGCAACTTGATCCCGGCGTAGCCGACCACTTGCAGTTGGTCGCGGTTGCGCAATTGCAGCTCGACGCTGAAGCGGCCGCCATCTTCCGGGTTGTAAATCCAGCCGCCATCCCACGCGCCGTTCGGCTGCCGCTTCAGCTCACCAATGATCTGAAGACCGCATATGGGCGAGCCGCGCTTGGCCTGATCGGGGTTGCGCTGATCGGTGATCGGCCGGCCGGTTGGATCGACGGGCTCGCGGATCCAGAACACCCGGCCGCAAACGCTCGGACCGCATTGGGCGATCTCAACGGCGCCTTGACCCGAGTGGTCGATCCATACGCCGGCAACATCGAGCGCCGCTGTCCGCGCTGCTGGTGCTTGCGGGGCGGCACCTTGCGGAAGCAGCCCTTGCGCGACCACGCCGGTCGCGCTCGCGGCTAGTACGACGAGCACGCCATATGACTGCAGGCGCGAAAGACGAGTGAACGCAGAGAACAATTTACGCATACAACACCTCTCTTCGGTCATCCGGACTTCTCTCTTGCGACATCAAGGGCATGAAGGTCTCGCAAGACTGCGGCGATCGGTTAACGAGCAGATCACAATCGTGTGTTGGCGCCGTCCCACTGCGCTCCAGTGACGCGCATCGGCTTTACCGTGATCGGCGTGGGTTGACCTTGCCGTGCCATTTCTCGCTATAAGCAGCAAAACGTCGGCGGGCTGGCGATCCAGGGTAGGCAACTGGTGGGCACGCCGGTGAGCACGCTCTGGCCACTTTGTGCCAACAGTGTGGATTTGCGCGTTTTCGCGCCGTTGCGAGCTCGCCGCACAACAAGCAGGTACTGCGTAAACATGACTTTCACGCTGGCGTTCCGAAATCTGTTCCATGACCGCGTCCGGCTTGCGGTGACGTTGATCGGCATCTTGTTCTCGATCGTTCTCGTCGCCGTGCAGCTCGGTCTCTACATGGGGGCGCGCAAAATGATCACCTCGATGATCGAGCGCGCCGACGGCGACATCTGGGTGATGGCCTACGGGACGAAGAATTTCGAGGAGGCGCAACCGATCAGCGGCCGCGAAAAATATGCGGCCCTCTCCACGCCGGGCGTCGCCAACGCGATTCCCCTGATCGCCTCGTTCACCGACTGGAAAAAGCCGAGCGGTGGATCGACGCTTGCCGTCATCATCGGATCGGATATCGAGGACGGCGGGCTTGCGCCTTGGGACATCGTCGATGGCGACCTCGCCGCTCTCAATACGCGCGACGCCGTTGTGATCGATCGCACGTATCTTGCCGAACTCGACGTCAAAGGCATCGGCGATACGGCGCAGGTCCGGCAATCCCGCGTGCGGATCAGCGCACTCACCGAGGGCATACGATCGTTTACGGTTACGCCGTTTGTGTTCACAACGCTCAATCGTGCGCGGTCGGTGCTCAACATGCCGTCCGACATGATCACGTACGTGCTGGTCAAGCTGCAACCAGGGGCGGACGCCATCACCGTGCGCGATGAATTGCGCAAGAAGGTGCCAGACGGCGAGGTGCTCACCAAAGCTGAATTCCGCCAGCGCAGCCTCAACCACTGGCTGTTTGCGACAGGGGCGGGTGTCGCGCTGCTCGGCGGCGCTGTTCTCGGTCTCGTTGTCGGCACGGTTATCGTCGCGCAGACGCTCTACTCGAGCACGAAGGATCATTTGAACGAATTTGCAACGCTACGGGCGCTTGGATCGTCGTCGGGTTACATCTACAAAGTTATTCTGTTGCAAGCGGCATTGTCGGCGGTGCTCGGGTATCTGCTCGGCATGACGATCGCGATGTCGATCGTCTGGGCGAGCCGGAACACGGCGCTGCCCATTCTCATGACACCCGGACTTGCGGCCACGCTGTTTGCGTTGACGATCGCAATGTGCGCCATTTCGGCGATCTCGGCGATCGCGAAAGTCACCAAGCTCGATCCAGCGATGGTATTCAATCGATGACCGGACAGATCGTTCTCGAAGCCCGTAACATCGTCAAGGAACTCGGCAGCGGAGCCGGCAAGGTGCGTGCGCTGAAAGGCGTCGGCCTCGAGCTTCATGCTGGCGAGTTGACGCTGCTGATGGG
Source organism: uncultured Alphaproteobacteria bacterium (assembly GCA_963779515.1). Lineage (GTDB taxonomy): Bacteria > Pseudomonadota > Alphaproteobacteria > Rhizobiales > Hyphomicrobiaceae > CAVZYN01. Next base: position 357,928 of record CAVZYN010000018.1, on the reverse strand, counting down.
GCCGTCGGGCTCCGGCAAGACGACACTGCTGTCGATCCTGGGCTGCATTCTGACGCCGACCGAGGGAACGCTGACCGTCGCCGGTCACGATACGTCGGACTACTCGGTCGAGGAACTGGCGCTGCTGCGGCGCAAGCACATCGGCTTCATTTTTCAGTCCTACAACTTGTTTCCGACGCTGACGGCGGAGGAAAACGTCAGGGTGGCGCTCGATGTGCGTGGCGATCGGGGGTCGGATGCTACGGTGCGGGCGCAACGCGCGCTGCATCAGGTCGGGCTCGCGCACAAACTTCGCTCGTATCCAGCCAACCTGTCGGGCGGGGAGCAGCAGCGCGTTGCGGTGGCGCGCGCGCTCGCGGGCTCGCCGTCGGTTATCCTGGCGGACGAGCCCACGGCCGCGCTCGACAGCGAGAACGGTCAATCGGTCATGACGCTGTTGGCCGAGATCGCGAAAGACAAGAGCCGGGCGGTGCTCGCGGTGACGCACGATCCGCGAACGATCCCGTATGCGCAACGCATCTTGAAGATCGAAGACGGCCTGATCGTCGGCGACGAAGGTCCGCCGGAAGGCGTTGATACGATCCATAAGTTGGCACAAGACAGGAAACGGAAAGCCAATGTCTAAAGATCAATTCTCGTTCGGACCGCTGCTCCTGGCAGCGGTGGCCGCGATCGGAGTCGGTTACGCGGTGCCGCGCTACCTGAAGCTCGTGGGCCCGGCGGTGAGTAACACCGCGGAGCCGGCAAAGCCGACAGCGCCTTCGGCGATCGTGACGGGATCGACGGCGCAGACCGCCGCACCGGTGACGGCCACGAAGACAGAGTGGTTGACGTCGGCGCCAGGACGGGTCGAACCGCTCGGCGGCGAACTGCGTCTTGCCGCGCAGATGCCCGGACGAGTTGCTGAGATCCTCGTGAGCGTGACGGAAACGGTGGTTGCTGGCGATCCGCTCGTGCGCATCGAGGACGACGAGTTGTTGGCGCGGGTCGCGGCAGCGGAGGCGGAAGCGTCCGTGCGCCGGCGTGATCGCGATCAAGAGAAGGATACGTTGACAAAGGTGCAGCAGGATCGCCGGAACGCGGAAGATGCGGCCTACACCGCGGAGCGCGTGCTGGCGGTGACGCGTACCGAGTTCGACCGGCTGTTCAAGGCGCGGCGCACTGGCGGTGCCAAGGATGACGAAGTGCAGCGCGCGAGAGAGACGGTGCGCATTGCGCGCGAACGCGTCGAGGCGACGCGCGCGACCGTTCGCCGGCTTCCCATCATCGACAACGGCAACAGCGTACTGCGGCTCGATGCCTCGCTTTCGGCGGCACGGGCGGAGGTGGCGCTCGCGGATGCAGCCCTCGATCGGGCGCGCGTGCGGGCGCCGGTCAACGGCAGCGTGCTGCAGATCTATGCCAAGGTCGGCGAAAGCGCGGTGCCGTCACCAGAGGCACCGATGCTCGCGTTCGGAGATACGTCGAAGTTCCAGGTGCGCACGGAGATCGAAGAGCGTGACGCGGGGAAGATCCGCCTCGGCCAGCAGACCGTGATCCGCTCGGATGCGTTCCCGGGCAAGTCGTTCGAGGGCAAAATCACCTCGGTGGCGCAGGCGCTCGGATCGTCGCGGATTAGCGCGAAGGGACCGCGCAAACCAACAGACGTCGATGTGCTGGAAGTGATGATCGAACTCGACGGACGCCCGGCGCTGTTGTCGGGCATGCGCGTCGACGTCTTCGTCAAGCCGGACTCGACGGCGAACTCGCAGGCGGCGCCGGCGACCAAAGCGAACTGATCCCGCGCGGTCAATGCACAATAGAAAAAGGCCAGATCCGGAGATCTGGCCTTTTGTGTTTTTTTGCCGATCAGGCTGCGGCGCTGGCCGCGGCGTCGATGTGCTGGACCAGTTCCTGGCTCATGCCGAGACCCTGGGCGAGACCGACCAGGAAGTCGTTCTCCTGCTGGTTGTCGATGTCGACGGCGATGCGCGCGGCCGTAAACAACTGTACGGCTTCCTGCTCTGTCTTCACGGCGCGGACGAGATCGTCGACGCCGGCCGGATTGTTGAGCTCGTTGGCGAGGAATTCCTCCGCGTGACGATCCATGCCAGCCTGCTTGAGGCTGCCCATGATCTTCTGCTGCTCACGCTCGTCGATACGGCCGTCGGCGGCCGCGGCGGCGATCATGCCACGGATGTAGAGGATGGCTGAATCCTGCGTGACCGCATTGGCTTCGTAGCCGGTGCCCGAGGGCGCTGCCGCGACTTGAGCGTCGGCGCCCGTGATCAGCGGACGGCCGGCTTGCCAGTTCTGCATCGCTTTGTATGCGAGACCGCCAATCAGCGCGAGACCGCCGATCCGCACGGCGCTGCCAGCGAGCGCGCGGCCCGTCTTCGTGCCAAGCACAGCGGCGCCGAGACCGCCAGCGGTCGCGGCCGCGCCGAGCTGGTTCTGCGCGATCAACTCTTTCAGCTTGGCCATCATGTCATCCGGCGATTGGCCGGTGGCCTGACGCATGCGCTCCGAGGCACCGGTCGCTTGATCGGCGCGGCCCGCGACTTCCTTGACGCCCGAGGTCGCTTGTCCAAGCACTTGACCGAGGATGTCCATCAAGCCGCCGCCGCCTTGCGCGCCCGCCTGCTGTCCGCCGCCTTGGCCGCCAGCTTGGCCTTGTCCGCCAGCGCCAGGCATCATCTTGCGCAACATGTCTTCCATGCTGCCCATGCCGCCGCCTTGACCGCCGGCCTGCTGGCCTTGCTGGCCTCCTTGCTGGCCACCGGCACCGGCCATCATCTTGCGCAGCATGTCTTCAATGCCGCCGCCTTGACCTGCTTGTCCGCCGGCTTGCTGGCCACCTTGCTGACCACCGGCACCCGCCATCATCTTGCGCAGCATTTCTTCCATGCCGCCGCCACCGGCCTGCCCTTGCTGCTGGCCGGCTCCGCCCATCATCTTGCCGAGGAGATCACCGAGACCACCGCCGCCTTGGGGTTGTTGCTGTTGGGGAGCTGCGCCCCGCATCAGACCTTCGAGTAGGGAACGTGCGTCAAACATTGGGGGGATCCTCCAAGGGCCAGGATCGGCCGTCGGGTACATGTAAGCCGTACACGCCCATGGCGCAACCAGCGGCCGCATCTCGGATTTCCGCCGGCTGCAGCTAACTGATGTGTCCACGCGTGGTGGATCGCAGCGCGTTATTCTGCCGCGATCGGCCGCTGGATTGGATCGGCCTTCGAGTCGGGCCGCACCGGCGGCTGTTGAAGCACGACCATCGAGGCGACTTGCGCTGCGGACGGTGTCGGCATCGTCGAAGCTTGCCCTTGCGCTGGCCCTTGAACTGGCCCGTGCGCTAGCCCTTGCGCTGGCCCGTGAGTTGGTGCTGTGACATCGGGCTCATCGGTTGCGCCGACGAAGCGGCCGAAGATCCGCCACGTGACGCGTGCGATGTCGTCCATCACCAGAAACACAGCGGGCACGAAGACAAGCGACAGCAACGTCGAGGAAATGAGACCGCCGATCACGGCTACGGCCATCGGCACGCGGAACTCGCCGCCGGAGCCGGCATTGATCGCCGCCGGGATCATGCCACCCACCATCGCGATGGTGGTCATGACGATGGGACGCGCGCGCTTGCGGCCGGCATCGACGATTGCTTCGGTCCGGTTCATGCCCTTGGCGATCTGTTCGACCGCGAAATCGACGAGCATGATCGCGTTCTTGGTGACGATCCCCATTAGCATCAGGATGCCGATGACGACCGGCAAACTGACCGGCTGATTGGTGATCGCCAACGCGACGATCGCACCGCCAACCGACAACGGCAGCGAGAACAGGATCGTGATCGGCTGCAGGAACGAGCCGAACAACAGCACAAGCACCGAGAACACCATCATGATGCCGGCAGCCATCGCCTTGGCGAAGCTCTCGAACACCTCTTTCATGATTTCGGCGTCGCCGAACTGCTTGATTTCGACGCCGGGCGGCAACGACTTGGCCGCCGGCTGCGCCATCACCTCGCCGAGCGCCTGGCCCAACGGCGTGCTGCCGACGAGATCACCGCCGATCAGGACGCGCCGCTGACGGTCGTAGCGATCAATCGCGGTCGGACCTTGACCGAATTCGAAGCCGGCCACGAGCGCCAGTGGAACCGCAGCGCCTGCGGCGGTGGTGATCTTGAGGCTTTCGATGACCTGGCGATCGGCGCGGGCCTTCTCGTCCAGCTGAATGCGGATCGGGACTTGACGATCATCGACATTGAACTTGGCGAGGTTGGCGCCGACATCGCCGATGGTCGCGATGCGCACCGCTTCCGAGATCATATCGGTCGAGATGCCGAGTTCGGCGGCCAGATCGGTTTTCGGGATGACGCGCAGCTCCGGGCGGTCAAGTTCGGCGGTCGAGACCAGATTGCTCAGCAACGGATTGCCGTTCTTGTCGAAGATCCGCTTCGATTGGCTTGTCAGATCGGCCGCCGTCTTGTTGAGCGCCGCGCTGTCGCGGCCCGAGACCACGAGCTGGAAGCCGCGCTGACCGTTGTCACGCAACAACCAGAAGCGGATATCCGGAACGGACGCCAGATCGGCGCCGATCTCTTCAGAAATCTCGGACTGCGACTTCTTGCGGTTGGCTTTGGGCACGAGATTGACGGTGAATGTCGCCTTGCGGACTTCCGCGCCAGACCCAAGCACGCGGCCACCCGTCACGAAGACGCTTTCGACCTCTGGACGGCGCTTGATGCGGTCGGAGATCTCGTTGGTGACGCGGCGGGTCTCCTCAAGCCGCGTGCCGGGCGGCAATTCGACCGCCATGAGCGCGCGCGCATTGTCTTCCTGCGGCAGGAACGCCGACGGAAGCAGGAAGAACGAGCCAATCGAGCCCGCGAAGATCACCAGTCCCAGAAAAACCGTCAGGAAGCGGTGGCGCGCGGACCAACTGACGAGGCGGGTGTAGCCACGCAACCAGCGCGGCTCTTTCTCTTCATGTCCCGAGGGGCGCATGAAGTAGGCCGCGAGCATGGGCGTGATGAGCCGTGCGACCAGCAGCGAGAAGAATACGGATATCGCGACGGTGAGGCCGAACTGCTTGAAGTATTGGCCAGCGACGCCACTCATGAAGCTTACCGGCGTGAACACCGCAATGATCGTCAAGGTGATGGCCATCACCGCGAGGCCGATTTCGTCGGCGGCCTCGAGGGCGGCGCGATAGGCTGATTTGCCCATGCGCTGGTGGCGGACAATATTCTCGATCTCGACGATGGCGTCGTCGACCAGGATCCCGGTCGCGATCGTGATCGCCAGCAACGTCACGAGATTGAGCGAGAATCCGAGCGATTCCATCACCCAGTAGGCTGGGACGATGGACAACGGCAGCGCGATCGCGGTGATGAGCGTCGCGCGCCAATCACGCAGGAACACGAGCACGACGAGGATGGCGAGCACCGCCCCTTCGAGCATCGTCTGCATGGTCGAGTCGTAGGCGCCCCGCACGGCGGTCGTCGTGGTGTCGATGATCGACATGCGGACGTCGGGATGCTGTTGATTGAGGTCCTTGATCGCCTTATCCACGGCGGCCGACACGACCGTGTCGCTCGCGCCTTTGGAGCGCGTGATCGAGAAGGCAACGACGGGCTGCTTGTCGAGCGTCGCGTAGGCGCGCGGCTCGGCGTAGGTATCGACGATGGCGCCGAGCTGATCGAGCCGCACCTTGCGGCCACGCGGCAGCGTGATGGTGGTCGCCGCCAACTGCTCGAGCGTTTCCTTGCTGGCGAGCGTGCGGATCGCCTGTTCGCGGCCACCAATCTCGCCACGGCCGCCGGCAAGATCAATGTTGGTCGCTCGCACTTGGCGATTGACGTCGCCCGCGGTGATCCCGAACGAGTTCAGCCGGTCCGCATCAAGCACGATGCGGATTTCGCGCTCGACGCCGCCGACGCGTTCGATGGCGCCGACGCCCTTCACGCCTTGCAGCGCGCGGACAACGACATCATCGACGAACCATGAGATCTGCTCAGGCGTCATGCCCGGCGCGCTCGCGGCGTAGGTGACGATCGGCAGCCCTTCGATGTCGAGGCGTGAGACGATCGGTTCCTCGACGGTGCGTGGCAGATCCGACCGCACGCGGGCGATCGCGTCCTTGACGTCGTTCAAGGCGCGATCCGGATTGATCTCCATCCGGAACTCGATGACGTTCAAAGACTGGCCTTCGGTGATCGTCGAGGTGATGTGCTTGACGCCGTTGACGCCCGCGACAGCGTCCTCGATCTTCTTGGTGACTTGGGTTTCGAGTTCGGACGGGGCCGCGCCGACTTGGGTGATGCGCACCTGCACGATCGGCACGTCGATGTTGGGAAAACGCGTGATCGGGAGCTGCTTGAAGCTCATGATGCCGAGCGCCATCAGCACCATGAACAGGACGAGCGAGGGAACAGGATGCCGGATCGACCAAGCTGAAACGTTCATTTGCGAACCTCGCTTACCTTGCGGCTGGTATCAACGATCGGGCGCACGGCGTCGCCATCGCGCAGGAACGTGCCGGAGCGCGCGACAACGACGTCGCCCTCGGCCAAGCCTTCCTTGATTTCGACACGGCCACCGTCGATCAAGCCGGGCTTGACGCGGCGCGTGACGACGCGGTCGTCCTTGACGACCTGAACCGTGGCGCCGTCTTCGCCGAAGAGGACCGCCGTCAGCGGCAAGCCAATGCCGCGCGAACGGGCGGTTTCGATGACGCCGCGGGCGAATGCGCCGATCCGGAGGGACGGGTTGTCACCCAACAAGATGCGCACGCGGCCGAGACGCGACGCGCGGTCAACTTCGGGCGACACCATGCGGACTTTGCCCTTCAATTCGCCGAGGCCGGTGACCTCCACCGTCGCCGTTTGCTCAGGCTTCATCTTGGCGACGCTGGTTTCGAGCACTTCGGCGTCGAGCTCGACTTCGCCCTTGGCGATGATGCGGAACATGGGGTCGGCGGCGCCGGCTGCAAAGCCGCCGATGCGCGCGACGCGGCGGCTGATGATGCCGTCGGCGGGGGCTTGCACTTCGGTGCGACTGCGGCGCCAAGCGATTTCGCGACGCTGGGCTTCGATTTGCGCCTTGTCGGCTTCGGCGACTTTCAGGCCGTCGCGTGACGACACGAGCTGCGCCTCAGCGGTCTTGGCGGCGCTGTCGCGCTGATCGAGGACGCTTTCCGAGAGGTAACCCGACTGCCGCAGCGGCTTGCCGCGATCGAGTGCGTTCTTGGCCTCGACGACTTTCGCCTCGGCCGACTTGATGTTGCTTCTGGCTTGGGCGATGGCGGCATCCGCCTTTGCTAGCGACGCCGTGTTCTGGGCGAGTTGGGCCTCGAGCGTGTCGCCGACAAGCCGCGCGAGCGTCTGGCCTTTCTTAACGCGATCGCCTTCGTCAGCCAGCACCTCGACAATGCGCAGACCTTCAACCTCCGGTCCGACCATGATTTCCTCGCGCGCGATCAGTGATCCCGTCACATGGGCACGCTCGATGAAATCCTGCATTTCCGCCTTCACGACCGTCACGGCGGCGCCGGGCACGCGCGACTCGGCGACGGGCTGCTTGGCGGCTTCCGCCTTCATCGGCGGCAACTTGAGATCCTGCAGCTTTAGATCTTGGAGCTTTGCCGGCAGCTTGCCGGTTGCGTAGAGACCGCCGCCCGCCGCCACGACGACGCCGAGCAGGCTCAGCAGGACGAACTTTTTGGTGGACATCATGATGCGATCTCGCTGGGGCGGTGGGACTTGACCCTTGGCTTGTCTTTTGGATACGTCGCAGGGGCTGGGACCGGATTTAACAAGCCGCCGAGCATCGAGGTGACCACCGGCAGCACAACCTTGGCATCGAACTTCGGGTCGGTTGCGCGGCGCCAGAACAGGCCATCGCCAAGGACCATGAAAGCCTTGGCCAAGGTCGGAATGTCGAGGGCCGGGGCAATGCGGCCCTCATTCTTCAAACGCAAGAAGAGCGCTTCGAAACTCGCGTGCACGAAGTCGTCGACTTTCCAAACGATCTCGGCGATGCGCGGGTTTCGCGTCGCCTCAACGCCCATTTCGACGCACATCAGGCGCTTGTGGGCGGGCTCTTCGGCGAAGTAGTGCTCGGCGAGCTGGTTGAGGGCCGTCAGGAAGTCGGGTGCCGCGGCGAGCACAGTGAAGCGCTCCGAGAACTCCGCGCGATCGCGCTCGCAGAGGCCGGCGATCAGGGCTTCCTTGCTGTCGAAGTAAACGTAGAGGGCGCCCGGGCTGACGGCGGCTTCCTTGCAGATGTCGTGCATGGTCGTGCGATGGAAGCCGGTGCGGGCGAAGCACTTCTCGGCGCCGTCCAGGATGTGGTCGCGGCGGGCAGCTTGCGTGGCGGGCTTCAGCTTTGGCATCGCGGGCTCGGGATCTTGGGTGGCGGGGGGTGCTGAAGGCACCTTATCTCGCAACTGCACATAACAAAACGAACACTCGTTTTCTTTGCTACAAGTTTCCGCTCGCGTCAAGTGGCGAAGCTAACAGGGAAGCCGACAGGGGGCGTCTTGCAGCCCGCGGCGTGGTCACAAGGGCGTGAGCGAGGGCGGGGACGCCGGCCGATGGACCCAATCGCGCCGCCAGCACAGCGCACACGCCAGCCGCCAGCCGCCAGCCGATCCGCTGCGGCGCATTTGAAGTGCATATCCCAGTTTGCGATTTAGGGTTGAATGCGCCCGCTCTTTGCCAATCTCTAGTTCATTTATAATGATTAATGCGATGCAAATAAACCAACTATTCAAAATAGAATATGGATTTATCACTTAGTAACTATTCAAATGCAATTTTTGCGGCACAAATAGTTTGTCCTATGATTCTATGTTCCGCACCCACAACCCACGTTTGGAGACACTGACCATGACGATCCGCAATTCGTTCGGCGCCATCGCTCTTGCCGCCGGCCTGATGTTCATGCCGACGGCGTCGTTCGCCGGTGGTAAGATCCTGCACGAAATCGCCGCTTGCCCGGTTGAGATTCTGACCAAGATCTTCAGCCACGGCCACCATGCCGCTGCCCCAGCCAAGGCTGCTCCAGCCAAGGCCGCTCCGGCACCGAAGAAGCCGATGAAGTAATATCGGCATTCGTCGCATTCGAAGGGCCCGCCATCGCAATGGCGGGCCTTTTGCGTTTTGGTCATTAAAATAGAACCGGATGGCGTGCGCGGAGGCTTTGCCGGAATGCACGGCTCGCTTGGGCGCGCTCCGCAGGATCACTCGCCGCAAATCCTTGAACCGGCGATCATGCGTTGGCGTTGCGGCGGGTTGCGCCGCTCGGATCAGGTGTTTCATATGGCCGGGTAAACAGGAACCGGAGGCAGGAGCCTGCGCCATGCCCAATCATCCCACTAAGACCCTGGCCATCAAGACCCTTGACGCTGTCGGACCGATCGGACGCGGTCGTGTGTACAACGACATCACCGAGACGATCGCAAACACACCGCTGGTTCGGGTTGGGCGCACGGCGAAGGCCGCAGGCGCCAAGGCGGACGTGCTGATCAAGCTCGAGTTTTTCAACCCGCTCTCCTCGGTCAAGGATCGCATCGGCGTTTCGATGATCGATGCACTCGAAGCGGCAGGACGGATCACTCCCGGCAAGACCACGCTGATCGAGCCGACATCGGGCAATACGGGTATTGGGCTTGCGTTCGTTGCGGCCGCGCGGGGCTATAAACTGATCCTGACGATGCCGGAGTCGATGTCGATCGAGCGCCGCAAGATCCTGGTGCATCTCGGTGCGGAGCTGGAGCTGACGCCGCGCGAAAAGGGCATGAAGGGCGCGATTGCGCGCGCCGAAGAACTCTTGGCGCAGCATCCGGGCTCGGTGCAGCCGAGCCAATTCGAGAACCCGGCCAACCCACTTGTTCACGAGTTGACCACTGCTGAAGAAATCTGGCGCGACACGGGCGGCAAGATCGATGCGATGGTAGTGGGTGTCGGCACGGGCGGAACGCTGACGGGTTGCGGGCGCGCGCTAAAGGCGCGCAAGCCTGACTTCAAGGTCATCGCCGTCGAGCCAGCCGCCAGCCCCGTGCTCTCCGGTGGACAGCCGTCGCCGCACAAAATTCAAGGCATCGGCGCGGGCTTTGTGCCGGGCGTCCTCGACGTCAAACTGATCGATGAAGTCGTGACGGTGACAAACGAGGAAGCATTCGAAACATCGCGCGCGCTGGCCAAGAACGAAGGAATCCCGGGTGGCATCTCGACGGGCGCCAATCTCGCCGCGGCACTGAAGGTTGCGGCGCGCGCGGACATGGCCGGCAAGACGATCGTGACATTCGCGCCCTCGGCGGCAGAACGCTACTACACCAGTGACTTGTTCCCGGAACCGGCGACGTGAAACAGCTCGGACATGGCTTTTATTGGCAGGATCTGAAACCGGGCGACCGCTTCAAGACGTTCGGGAGGACGCTGACCGAGACCGACATCATCACGTTCGTCAATGCGACGGGCATGACGGAACCGCTGTTTACGGATGCCGAGTATCGCAAAACGCAATCGGCGATGTCCGGGTTCGCGGCACCGGCGGCGCTGGTTTATTCAATCGCTGAGGGGCTCGTGCTTGCTGGCACGGCGCATGGAACGGGGCTGGCGTTTCTGCACACTGAGATCGACGTGAAAGGCCCTGTTTGCAGCGGCGACACGATTCATGTCGAGCTCGAGGTGACGGAGGTCAGGCCTGCGGCGAAGAGCGGGCGCGGGCTGGTGCGCACGCGCAATGAGATCAAAACGCAGCGCGGCGACGTGGCGATCATCTATACGCCGCTGAGGCTGATGCGCGGCGACCCGGCGAAGAGCTAACGCTACTCCGCGGTCCAGCCGCCATCGACCAGCACCGAAGTCCCCGTCATCATCGCGGAGGCTTCGGACGCCAGGAAAACAATGGGGCCCATCAAGTCCTCGAGGTTAGCGAGGCGGCCGAGTTTGATTTTCGACAACACCCAATCCTTGAACTTCGGATCCTCGAAGAATGTCTTGACCATCTCGGTCATGACGAACGTCGGCGCGACGGTGTTGGAACGGATGCCGTGCGGGGCGAACTCAATCGCCATGGCTTTGGAGAAGCCTTCGACGCCCCACTTCGTGCCGCAGTAAACGGAGCGGTTTGGTCCGCCGACGTGGGCCATCTGGGTCGTGATGTGGATCAGCGATCCGGGCCTCCTGGCGGCAATGAGCCCGCGCGCAACAGCCTGCGCGATGAAGTAGGCACCCTTCAAATTCATGTCGGTGACGAAGTCGAAGTTCTCTTCAATGGTCTCCAATGCGGGACCGTGACGAGCGCCGCCGGCATTGTTGACCAGGATGTCGAAAGGGCCGGCCTCAGCGATCAGCGCCTGGGCTTCGGCAATCTTGGTGACGTCCATCGTCAGCGCGGAGGCTTTCTGGCCGCGCGCACGAATAGCCGCAGCAGCAGCCTCGACTTCGGACGTCGTGCGCGCCGTCAGCACAACATCAGCGCCGGCCTCGGCGAGAGCTGCGGCAGCGGCAAGACCAATGCCGCGGCCCGCGCCGGTCACCAGCGCACGTTTGCCGTCGAGACGAAACGATGGCGTCGTTGGAAGTGTGGTCATTTGCTTCACTCCACCGCGCTGGCATAGGGCACGTTCTTGCGGCCGTAGCGGCGGACGCGCACGTTGGCCTGCTCGGCATGACCTGCGAAGCCCTCGAGCATGCAGAGGCGCGAGCAATAGGCGCCGATCATGGCGGAGGCCTCGTCGGTCAGCACCTTCTGATAGGTGACGGTCTTCAGGAATTTTCCAACCCACAGGCCGCCGGTGTACTTCGCCGCGCGCTTGGTTGGCAGCGTGTGGTTGGTGCCGATGACTTTGTCGCCATAGGACACGTTGGTGCGAGGGCCGAGAAACAACGCACCGTAGTTGGTCATACCCTTGAGGAATACGTCCGGATCGCGTGTCATGACCTGCACGTGCTCCGACGCGATGCGGTCGGCTTCCGAGATCATTTCTTCGATCGTATCGCAAACGATGACTTCGCCGTAATCGGCCCACGCCTGGCGCGCGATCTCGGCCGTCGGCAGGATCGCGAGCAAGCGATCGATTTCGGCCATCGTCGCCTTGGCGAGCTTCTCGGAGTTTGTGAGAAGGATGGCAGGTGAGGTTGGGCCGTGCTCGGCTTGCCCCAAGAGATCGGTGGCGCAGAGCTCGCCGTCGACACTGTCGTCGGCAATGACGAGCGTCTCGGTCGGCCCCGCAAAGAGATCGATGCCGACACGGCCAAACAGTTGGCGCTTGGCTTCGGCGACGAACGCGTTGCCGGGGCCAACCAGCATATCGACGGAGGTGATGGTTTCAGTGCCGATGGCCATGGCGCCGACGGCCTGGACGCCACCGAGGCAGAGGATCTCTTCGGCACCAGCGAAATGCTGGGCTGCGACGATTGCAGGCGCGGGCTTGCCTTGCCAGGGCGGGGCGCAGGTCATGATGTGGGCGCAGCCCGCGACCTTGGCGGTGACGACCGACATGTGCGCCGAGGCGATCAATGGGTACTTGCCGCCGGGAACGTAGCAACCGACGCGGTTGATCGGGATGTTCTTGTGGCCAAGGACAATTCCCGGCAGCGTTTCGACCTCGATGTCCTTCAGTGCCGCCTTTTGGTGCTCGGCGAAATTGCGCACCTGGGCTTGGGCAAACTTGATGTCATCGATCGCGCGGGTGGGCAATTCGGCAATGCACGCGTCGATTTCCTTGTGCGTCAGACGGAAGTCGTTGCGGTCGAGCCTATCGAAGCGGAGCGACATCTCGCGGACCGCCGCATCGCCGCGCTTTTCGATGTCGCCAAGAAGGCTTTCAACCGTCGCCCGGACTTTGGCGTCGTCTTCGGCTCGCTGGGCGGCATCGACACTCGTCTTCAATTTGCGGATCATGGCTCGCTCGATTTGTGTTGCATGCTTGAGCGTGGCAACCTAACGAGGCTAAAGCATTCTAACTAGCCCCTCCTTGACGAGTGCCCAACCGCACATGGTTCCGATCCTCGATGGCATCCGCATTCTGGATCTGACGTCCGTGATCCTCGGGCCGTATGGCACGCAGATCCTCGGCGACCTCGGCGCCGACGTGATCAAGATCGAGCAACCGGACGGCGACAATATGCGGCCGATCGCGCCGACCGCCGCGCCCGGACTCTCCGCGCTGTTCTCCAACAACAATCGCAACAAGCGCTCGGTTGTGCTGGATCTCAAGAGCGAGGGGGCAAAGATCGCCTTGCGCACGCTAATCGGCACGGCGGATGTGCTCGTGCACAACATGCGGCAGGAGGCACTCGACAAGCTGGGGTTCGGTTTCGCGCCGGTGCGCGCGCTCAACCCAAGGATCATCTATTGCGCCGCGGTCGGATTTGGACGCGCTGGACCCTATGGCGGGCGGCCCGCGTACGATGACATCATCCAGGCCGCCTCGGGTTTTGCCGGGCTCTTCCAGATGCGCGACGGCACGCCGGTCTATGCACCGTCGATCGTCGCCGACAAGGTGATGGGGTTGCATCTCGTTTACGCCACACTCGCGGCGCTGTTCCAGCGCCAACGCACCGGGACACCGCCAGACTATGTCGAAGTTCCGATGTTCGAGGCGATGACGGCCTTCAATCTCAATGAGCATCTGTCAGGCGCGACGTTCGGGGACGATTCCCAACTTGGCTATCAACGCGCCCTTGCCCGCGACCGCCGGCCTTATCAGACGAAGGATGGCTGGATCGGCGTGCTGCCCTATACGCCGGCACATTGGGCGCGGGTGCTCGGCGAAATCGGCAAGGGCGACGTGGTCGAAAGCGCCTGGTTCCGCGATCCGACCGAGCGCAGCCGCAATTTCGATCGCCTGTATGGGATGCTTGCAGAGGCATTGCCGCTTCGCACAACGGCGGAATGGATCGCTGTATTCTCGCGCCTGGACGTCCCACACGCGGAAGTGCAACTTCCCAAGGATCTTCTCGCCGATCCGCACTTGAATGCCGTCGGATTTTTCGCGCCCAATTTTTCCGAGGTGACGCCGATTACGCGGACGTTGCGGGCGCCCATTACGTTCGATGGCTTGGCGACGTCACCTGATCGGCCGCCGCCACGGCTCGGTGCCGACACGGAGGCAATCCTGCGCGAGGCGGGACTGAGCGCCGCCGAAATCAGCGCGGCGATCGCGACGCCGACTAAGCGCGCATAGGTGTGATGCGTCGAGCGGTGATCCGAGCTTGAGTTGGGTCGGCATGGTCTATAGCTTGCGCGGACACGTCCTAGCAGATTCAGAAATTGCTCGATCGTTGTCTTTATCCCTTTTCAGAATGATGACGACGTATGACGCCCAGAGAACTTGGCGGCGGTCATGCGGACACGACCAAATGTATCGTACCGGAGGAGACCAATGGCCAAACTCAACATCAATGGTAAGTCCGTCGACCTAAAAGTGGATGGCGATACGCCGCTGCTTTGGGCGATCCGTGAGCAGGCCGGCCTGACCGGTACGAAGTACGGCTGCGGCGTCGCGCAATGCGGCGCGTGTTCGGTGCACATCAATGGCGAGGTGCAGCGCTCGTGCGCAATCGCAGTGAAAGACGTCAAGGCGACCGACAAAATCGTCACCATCGAAGGGCTCTCGAGCGATGGCTCGCACCCGGTGCAGAAAGCGTGGCTGGCGCTCGACGTTCCGCAATGCGGCTACTGCCAGTCCGGACAGATCATGACGGCGGTCTCACTGCTGAAAAAGAAGCCGAAGCCGACCGATAAAGACATCGATGACGCGATGAGCAACATCTGCCGCTGCGGGACCTATCAGCGCATCCGCGCGGCCATCAATCTGGTTGCCAGCGGTGGTGCCAAGAGCGCCGGCGTCGCCGACAAGAAAGCGTAAGGAGCACGAGACATGACAAAATTGAAATCCAAAGTCTCGCGCCGCGGCTTCATTGTCGGCGCAGCATCCGCCGGTGGCGGTTTGGCGATTGCGATTCCTGGCATCACGGACGCACTCGCGCAGAAGGTTCTCGGCGCGGCTGGAGACGAAATCGGTGCATGGGTCGTGATCAAGCCCAACGACGACGTCGTCGTGCGCATTGCGCGCTCGGAGATGGGGCAAGGCACTTTGACTGGCCTTGCGCAGCTTGTGGCCGAAGAGCTCGACGCCGACTGGAAGAAGGTGAAATGGGAGTACCCGACACCCGGCCAGAACCTTGCGCGCAATCGTATCTGGGGCGACATGTCGACGGGTGGATCGCGTGGCATTCGCGGCTCGCACGACTATGTGCGGCAGGGCGGTGCGGCGGCAAAGCAAATGCTGATCCAGGCTGCCGCCGATCAGTGGAAAGTGCCGACTTCCGAGTGCACGGCTGCTGCAAGCGTGATTACGCATGCACCGACGAAGCGGACGATTTCCTACGGCAAAGTGGCCTCGGCTGCTGCAAAACTTCCGGTTCCTGAGCTCAAAACGATGAAACTCAAGGATCCGAAGGATTGGACGATTGCCGGCAAGCCGCTGAAACGGCTCGATACGGTCGACAAGACAACCGGCAAGCAGATCTATGGCATCGATCTGAAGATGCCCGGCATGCTGAGCGCCTCGATCAAAGACTCGCCGATCCATGTCGGCAAGATCAAGAGCTTCGATGCCGCCAAGGCTAAGGCGATGCCGGGTGTTAAAGGTGTCTATCAGGTCGGAGGCGGCGCGGTTGCAGTCGTCGCCGAGACGTGGTGGCAGGCGAACAAGGCGCTCGAGGCCGTCAGCATCGTCTATGAAGACTCGCCGCATACGACCGTCTCCACAGCGTCAATGGCCGACGTCATCAAGGCCGGCCTCACCGCAACGGAGAACATCGGCGTTGGCAATAAGGCTGGTGACTCGGCCGGCGCCATCGCCGGTGCCGCCAAGAAGGTCGAGGCGGTTTACAACGCGCCGTATCTGCATCACGTCACCATGGAACCGATGAACTGCACGGCGAAGTGGTCGGCAGACAAGTGCGAAGTGTGGGTGCCGACGCAAAATGGCGATGCCTCACTCGCGGCCTGCGCGGAAGCCGCGGGACTGCCGCCGAGCAAGTGCGACGTCTACAAAGTTCATCTCGGCGGCGGCTTTGGCCGTCGCGGGGCGCAGGACTACGTCACCAAGGCGGTGTTGCTCGCCAAGCAGATGCCGGGCACGCCGGTAAAGCTGCTTTGGTCGCGCGAAGAAGACATGCGCCAAGGCTGGTTCCGCCCGGTTTCGACCTGCAAGATGCAGGCTGGGCTTGATGCGCAGGGCAATCTCGTTGGGCTGTCGATGCGCATTTCCGGGCAATCGATTTTCGCGTCGGTCCGGCCGCAAGCGATGGAAAACGGCGTCGACTTCCTCACGTTCCAGGGACTGTGGCCGTCCGATGGACCGCGAGGCAAGGAGGGCGGTTTCGGGTACAGCATTCCGAACCTGACCATCGACTATGCGATGCGGAACTTCCACCTGAGACCGGGCTTCTGGCGTGGCGTCAACAACAACCAGAACGCCGTCTACATCGAGTGCTTCTTGGACGAAGTGGCCAAGGAGGCGGGCAAGGATCCGCTCGAGTTCCGCCGCGCGCTCATGAAGAACCATCCGAAGCATCTCGCCGTGCTCAATGCCGTTGCCGACAAGATCGGTTGGGGCAAGACGCAGCCGGAAGCTGGGCGGTTCCGCGGCATTGCGCAGCAAATGGGCTTTGGCAGCTATGTCGCGGGCGCGGCGGAGGTCTCGGTCTCGGATCGCGGCAAGCTCAAGGTGCATCGTCTTGTCATCGGCACCGACAGTGGGCACGTCGTCAATCCCGATCAGGTCGAGGCGCAGGTCGTCGGCTCAGTGGCCTATGGTCTCAGCGCCACGATGTTCGAGGAGATCAATGTCAAGGACGGCGTGCCCGTCGAACAGAATCTCGACACCTATGAGATCCTGCGCATGGCCGACTTTCCGAAGGTCGATTCGGTGCTCGTGCCGTCCGGCGGTTTCTGGGGCGGTGTCGGCGAGCCAACCATCATGGTGGCAGCGCCGGCGGTGCTGAATGCGATCTTTGCGGCAACCGGCAAGCCGGTTCGTTCGCTGCCGCTGAAGAACGTGAAGCTCAGGGCCTGACATGGCGCTGGCACCCCGCAGTGGTGCGAAACGATTGGCGGCCGCGGCGCTCGTTTGCGTCGCGGCGATCGAATCGAACGCGGCTCGGGCTCAGGTGGCGTCCTACAGAATCGTGGGCGACGCGGTGCCCGAGGCGCTCGACGGAAAGACGGGCGATGTGGCACGCGGCCGTCAGATTGTTCTCGATCGCAACAACGGCAACTGCCTGATTTGCCATGCGGTGCCGGAGCCGCAGGAGCGCTTCATGGGTGAACTCGGGCCGGACCTGACGGGAGTCGGCGCGCGCTTGAGCGCCGGACAGATTCGCCTGCGGCTGATCGATCAGAGCGTGCTCAATCCCGCAACTGTGATGCCGCCCTATCATCGGGTGACGGGTCTGGCCCGCGTTGCAACACGTTACAAGGATAAGCCGGTGCTGACGGCGCAGGACATCGAAGATGCCGTTGCTTATCTGGCGGCATTGAAGATACCGAAGTAGCGAGGAGTCATGATCTCAACCCGCAAGAATGGGCATTTGACGCGCCGAGCGGCGCTGGCCGGCAGCGCTGCAGTCGCGCTGTTGCCGCGCGCCGCCGTGGCTGAAACTCAGGATATGGCCGCCGCCATCGAGGCCATCGCCGGCAAGTCGCCCATCAAGCCGGGCAAGGTGAAGTTGACGCTGCCCGAACTGGCGGAAAATGGGAATTCCGTCAGTTTGACGGCGGTGGTCGATAGTCCGATGACGGCCGCCGACCATGTCAAATCCATCCATGTCATATCGGAGAAGAACCCGATCGCGAATGTCGTGAAATTCCATCTGGGGCCGCGCGCCGGCCGAGCGCGGGTCTCGACCAACATCCGTTTGGCGACAACGCAAACGGTGACCGCGGTCGCGGCAATGAGCGACGGCACCTTCTGGTCGGGCACGGCGGAGGTGGTCGTCACACTTGCCGCCTGCATCGACGCCGGTTGAGGAGGAACGCCATGGCCACAACGCGTATCGTCATGCCCGCCACCGCGAAGAAGGGCGAGATCATCGAGATCAAAACGCTGGTGCAGCACGAGATGGAGACCGGACACCGGCGCGACAATGTCGGCAAGCCGATCGCGCGCGACATCATCAATTCCTTTATCGTGACTTACGGCGGCGACGAGATTTTCAAGACCGACCTGTTTCCAGGGGTGGCCGCCAATCCCTATATTGCATTTTCAACAGTCGCGACGCAGACGGGCGAGATCGTGTTCACGTGGACCGACGACCAGGGTGCCAAGACCGTCGAAAAGCGCAAACTGACCGTCACGTAATGCGCCCAGCGACACGCACCGTTTCGATCTTGATGTTTTTCTCGGCGAGTGCCGCTCTGATTGCGCATGCTGCGGACAAGCCGTCAGCACCGTTGTCTGGACGCACGTTTCAATCGACGGAAACGCAGAAACTCGAAGCGGACGATGGCGCCAATCCTGGGATGCTGTGGGTCGAGCAGGGCGCGGCACTTTGGCAGAAGACGACGGGAGCGGACGGGAGATCCTGCGCAGGCTGTCATCGTGGCGCAGATCAGTCGATGAAAGGCATTGCGGCTGGCTATCCAAAGGTCGATCAGCGCTCGGGGCGGCTGTTCAATCTCGAAGCGCGCATCAACGACTGCCGGGTGGAGCGGATGTCGGTGCCGGCGTTGGCGCATGAGTTGCCGGAGCTACTGGGGCTGACCGCTTATGTCGCGCATCAATCGCGTGGATTGCCGCGCAGGGTCGCGATCGATGGCGCGGCGAAGTCTTTTTTCGAAGCAGGCAAAGCGTTCTACGAGACGCGGCAAGGCCAGCTCAACGTCGCGTGCACGCAATGCCATGACGAGAACGTCGGCAAGCGGCTGCGCGGCGACAAGATCAGCCAAGGGCAAACCAACGGCTGGCCGGCTTATCGGCTCGAATGGCAGACGTTTGGCTCGCTGCACCGGCGCTTGCGCGCGTGTAGTCTCGGTGTGCGCGCAGAGATCCTCGACTTCGGATCGCCCGAGTATCTGGCGCTTGAACTCTATCTCGCATGGCGCGGCGAGGGCTTGCCCATGGAAAGCCCGGGCGTCAGGCGCTGATTTCAACCTCGATTCAAACCCTTCGCCTCGAGTTCCTTGAGATACTCGGCCCAGCGCGTGTCTTTCTCGCGGCCGAGTGTTTGGAGATAGCTCCAGGAGAAAAGCCCGGTATCGTGGCCGTCGTCGAAGCGGATCTTGACGGCGTAGTTGCCGACGGGGTCGAGCGCGGTGATCTTGACATTGCGCTTCTTGCCGACGGTGACGCGTTGGTCGGGCGAATGGCCTTGCACTTCCGCCGACGGGCTCATGACTCGCAGCATTTCGGCGGGCAGCGCATAGGCCGGCCCACTCTCGAAGACGGCGTTGAGTGTCGCCTTGTCGCTCGATAGATCGAGACGCGGCGGTGCGCTGCGCACGCCATTGGCCTTTTCAAGCTCGCTCCAGGTCTTGGCGGCGAGATCGCGGTAGATCTGTGCGTGTACGCTTTCGGGCTGCGTCGCCGTGATGGGCTGTCCGCTATCTGATCGCGTGCGAATATCGATGTGCAAGGGGACGCCGCCGAGGAAGGGAACGCCGAGCGCCTTGGCTTCGGCTTCGGCGCCGCCATGGCCGAAGATCTCGTGACGCTCGCCGCACTTGGAGCAGACGAAGAAGCTCATGTTCTCGATGATGCCAAGCACCGGCACATCGACTTTCTTGAACATGTTGAGGCCTTTACGCGCATCGATCAGCGCGAGATCCTGCGGCGTCGAGACGATGACGGCGCCGGACAGCGGGACTTGCTGCGCCATCGAGAGTTGTACGTCGCCTGTTCCAGGCGGCATGTCGATGACGAGGACGTCGAGGTCGCCCCAAGATACTTCGCGCAGCATTTGCGAGAGCGCCGAGACAACCATGGGGCCGCGCCAGATGATGGGCGTCGCCTCATCGACGAGAAAACCCATCGACATGGCCTTGAGGCCGTAGCCGTCCATCGGCCTCAGTTTGTTGCCTTCGCCGGCCTTGGGGCGGCCGGACAGCCCGAGGAGGCGCGGCTGAGACGGTCCGTAGATGTCGGCGTCCATGATGCCGACCTTGAGGCCGATGGCGCGGAAGCCGAGCGCAAGATTGACGGCGGTGGTCGACTTGCCGACGCCGCCCTTGCCGGAGGCGACAGCAATCATGTGGCGAATGCCGGGAACGCCCGTCGCGGGGCGGCCGCCAGATGCGGGTGCGGCGCCCGCCGGAGCGTGTGCGTGGCCGTGATTGTGCCCGTGACTGTGGTCATGACCTGACGCCGCGGCGCGCGCCGCTTGGACCCGCTTGCTCTCGGGCGCCGAGCCACGGGGCGCTTCTGCGGTCAAAACCGCGGTTACGCCCGTCAATCCTGGGAGGTCCTTGACGACTTTTTCAGCCGCCTGACGGAGCGGTTCGAGTTCCTGGGCGCGGCTCGAGGGAACTGTGATCGAAAAATAGGCGCGTCCGTCCTTCAGAAGGATCTCAGAGACGAGCCCCAGATCGACGATGTTGCCTTCCAGATCGGGACCCTTGATTCGGCGCAGAGCTTGAAGAACCTGCTCCTTTGAGACGGACATTCAATTGCTCCTGATACGCGACCCAGACCATAAGTGCGTGGTTTTAGCCACGCATCCCCATGACTTTTGGTGGCGTGGCATAAGGGCCTCGCGATGTCTGGAAGTCAACAGATCGAGCAGCTATATAGGCGACGCAACTGCGACTTTGGTTGGAATAGGCCGACGAGAACTGCCGATAGAGGGGGTGACGATGCAGGGGCTACTTGGTCTCAGCAGAGCAATTGATGCGCTCAACGTCTGGATTGGCCGGATCGTTGCCTGGGGCATCTTGCTCGCTGTGGTGATCAGCGCCGTCAACGCGATTGTGCGGAAAGTGTTCAATTCGTCGTCCAACGCATACCTCGAGATGCAGTGGGTGTTGTTTGGCGCCGTGGTCCTGCTGTGCTGCTGTTGGACCCTGATTTCGAACGAGCACATTCGCATCGACGTCGTGTCGAGCTGGCTCTCGAAGAGGACGCGCAACGTTATCGATGTGATCGGGCATGTTTTCTTCCTGATGCCGGTATGCCTCGTCATGATGTATTACTCCTGGCCGTTCTTCTTCTTGTCGCTCAGTCAGAATGAGCAATCGTCGAATGCGGGAGGTCTGCCCGTCTATCCGACCAAGTTTTTGGTGCCGCTCGGCTTCACGCTGCTCTTCGTCCAAGCCGTTTCCGAGTTGATCAAGCGGATTGCGATCATGCGCGGCCAGCTCGCCGACGTTTCGGGCGGCGGGCACCATGAGCTGGCAGAAGCGGAAGCGCAGCGCTTGCGAGAAGCCTTGGCGGCGGAAGCCGAGGCTCGACTGGCACAAGCTGCGGCGGCTGCGAAAAAGAACTGACCAGCGGACGGGCGCGAAAGCCTGCACTAGATCGATGACATTCGGAGCACACTCACGATGACGGCTTGGATCGCACACAACATCGCGCCGCTTATGTTTGCCGCGCTCGTTGTGTTTCTCCTGCTCGGCTACCCGGTTGCGTTCTCGCTTGCCGCATGCGGTTTGTTTTTCTTCGTGATCGGCGTGGAACTTGCCCCGCTCTCAGGCGGAACCATCAGTCTAAATTGGAGCCTGCTTGGGACGTTGCCAGAGCGCATTTTCAGCGTTATCAGCAACGATACGCTGTTAGCCATTCCGTTCTTCACGCTGATGGGGCTAGTGCTTGAACGCAGCGGCATGGCTGAGGATCTGCTCGACACGATCGGGCAACTTTTCGGAACGATCCGGGGCGGGCTCGCGTACGCGGTGATCTTCGTCGGCGCGTTGCTGGCCGCGACCACCGGCGTCGTGGCCGCATCGGTGATCTCGATGGGGCTGATTTCGTTGCCGATCATGCTGCGTTACGGTTATGACCGGCGCGTTGCCTCAGGCGTGATCGCGGCGTCGGGTACGCTTGCTCAGATCATTCCGCCGTCGCTGGTTCTGATCGTGATGGCCGACCAACTCGGCAAGTCGGTTGGCGACATGTACGAAGGCGCATTTATTCCGGGCATGGTTCTGGCCTGCCTTTATGCCTCATACGTGTTCCTCGTGACGATTTTCAAACCAGACTGGATGCCGGGATTGCCGCCGGATGCCGTGGGCTTCAAGGAAGATGATGGGAGCCGCGGGCTGTTGTCGCTGCTGATGCTCACCATCGTGTCCGGCGTTTTCGGCTACTATGCGCTCCGCAACTCCACCTACCGCGGCGCGGACTTCGTCGTGCTGGTCATGGCGGCTGCCATCGCCTTGGCGTTTGTAGTGGCATTGATCAACTGGGCTGTCGGCAAGCTCACTGGCTTCCGCTTCCTGTCACAAGCTTACGCAGCAGGTCACCTTCGTGATGGTGCCGCCGCTGTTCCTCATCTTCCTTGTGCTCGGCACGATATTCATCGGCGTTGCGACACCGACCGAAGGCGGCGCGATGGGTGCTTGCGGCGCGATCCTACTCGCAATCGGCAAGCGCTTTCTCGACAAGAACCCCAACCGCTTCAACTTCGCGCTGATGCGCTCGGCCGTGGAAGCGACGGCGAAGCTCTCGGCGTTTGTCGTGTTCATCCTCGTCGGCGCGCGCATCTTCTCGCTCACATTCTACGGGGTGAACGGACATCTTTGGGTCGAGCACTTGTTGACGTCGTTACCGGGGGGCCAGACGGGCTTCCTGATCTTCGTCAATATTCTCGTGTTTCTGCTCGCGTTCTTCCTCGACTTCTTCGAGTTGGCGTTCATCGTCATTCCGCTGTTGGGACCTGCCGCCGACAAGCTCGGTATCGACCTCATCTGGTTCGGCGTGGTGCTTGCCGTGAACATGCAGACGTCGTTCATGCATCCGCCGTTCGGCTTCGCGCTCTTCTATTTGCGCTCGGTGGCGCCGACGGAGCCCTACAAGGACAAGTTGACGGGTAAATTGACCGACCCTGTGACCACTGGTCAGATCTATTGGGGCGCCGTGCCGTTCGTGATCATCCAGTGCATCATGGTTGGCCTCGTGATCGCGTTCCCGCAGATGGTCATGCACTACAAAGCACCGCCACCGCCGCAGTCAGCGCCGCCGACACCAGGGCAGGCACCTGGGAGCGTCTCGATTCCTGGACTTCCTGGCGGCATTGGCGGCGGAATTCCTGGATTTAATTTGCCGCCCATGGGCGGTGGAGGCGGAAGCGGCATTCCGGGCTTGAACCTGCCGCCGATGGCGCCTCCGGGTGGTCTTGGAGCGCCGCCACCAGGTCTCGTGCCACCGCCGTCGATTCCTTCGGCACCGCCAGCAGGGTTGGCGCCGGCCGCCGCACCGCCGCAGGTTCCAGCGCCCACGCCCGCCGTGGTGGCACCGCCCGCGGCACCGGCACCGGTGCCGGTCCGCCCCGAGCACGCCGGGGGGCGTCATTGATTTCACCAAGCCGCCGACCGTCAAGGATCTGCTGCCAAAGACAAACTAACCGCTGAGGCGCGGACGAAGATGAAAACCCCGACCGATAGGCCGGGGTTTTTATTTCAGCAGTGCCCTGCGTCAGAGCAGTTCAAGGCCGAGGCCGAGGGCGAGCTGCACGGGCTTGAACGAGCGGCGATGCTCGGGGCAGACACCGTGACGCTGGATCGCCGCTTGATGGTCGGGCGTACCGTAGCCCTTGTGGCGGTCGAAACCGTAGCCCGGATACGCCTTGGCGAGTTCGATCATGATGCGGTCGCGCGTGACCTTGGCGATGATCGAGGCGGCGGCGATCGAGAGGCATTTAGCGTCGCCTTTGACGATCGTTCGCGACGCGCACGCAAGCTGCGGTTTGCGATTGCCATCGATCAATGCGAGGCGGGGGCTCGCTTTCAATCCTGCAACGGCTTCGGCCATGGCCCACATGGTCGCGTTGAGGATGTTGTCGCGGTCGATCCGATCGATGCCGGCAATGCCGACGCCGACGTCGGCAGCTTCCATGATGCGCGCATAAAGAAACGCGCGTGTTTCCGGATCAAGCTGCTTCGAGTTGGCAATGCCGGTTGGAATATTGCCCGGGTCAAGGATCACGGCGGCGGCGACGACAGGGCCCGCCCACGGGCCGCGTCCGGCCTCATCCACGCCGGCGATCGGCCCACCAGCGAGCTGGATCTCGTTGGCCTCGAGCTCAAAGCTCGGCTTCATGGCCCATACCCTCTCAAGACTGGCTGAGGGATCATGGGATTCGCCGGGAATGTCAAAAACGGGGATCAGAATAGCTTCATTTGCCCGCCTTTCGGGACGGGATGGCGAAAGTGCTCGGTTGAGAGGCGATACTTGCCGCGCTCGTTCATGCCGAGACGCTTTGCGGCAAGGCGAAAGCGCAGCCCGATCTGTTCGGCGTAGGGGCCCGCGCCGCGCTGGCGCAGCCCAAATTCAGCGACATAGTCCTTGCCGCCGTGCATCGAGCGCAGAATGTTGATGACGCGATCTTTTCGATCCGGGTACTCGGTCGCGAGCCATTCCCGGAACAGGTCCTTGAGCTCCAACGGCAAGCGCAGCAGCACATAGCCTGCTTCCGAGGCGCCCGCGTCGTGCGCGGCGGCGAGGATCTGCTCGATCTCTTGATCATTGAGCGCGGGAACGATCGGCGCGACCAGCACGGTGACCGGCACGCCGGCGGCCGCCAATTGGCGAATCGCATCCAAGCGTTTCGGCGGCGTCGCGGCACGCGGCTCCATGGCTCGAGCGAGCTTGCGATCGAGCGTTGTCACCGACATCGCGACCTTGACCAGACCGCGCGCAGCCATCCGCGACAAGATATCGAGATCACGCACAACCAGCGCGGATTTGGTGACAATGCCGACGGGATGGCCGGTGCGTTCCAGGACCTCGAGAACTTGGCGGGTGATGCGATGCTCGCGCTCGATCGGTTGATAGGGATCGGTCACCGCGCCGAGCGCGATGGTGCGCGGCGTGTAACGCGGATTCGACAGCTCGCGTTCGAGCAGTGCCGCGGCATTGACCTTGGCGTAGAGCTTGGTTTCGAAGTCGAGGCCCGCCGAATGCCCAAGGTAGCAATGGGTCGGCCGCGCATAGCAATAGATGCAACCGTGTTCGCAGCCGCGATAGGGATTGATCGAGCGATCGAACGAGAGATCGGGGCTGTCGTTGGTGGCGATGATGCTCTTGGCGGTCTCGCGGTGGACCTCGGTCTTGAAGGCATCGAGTTCCGCGAGGCTTTCCCAGCCGTCATCAAAATCGACGCGCGCCTCGCTGTCGAAGCGGCTCGCCCGATTGGACCGGGCGCCGCGGCCGCGACGCAGATCCTCCGCTGTCAGGGCCGGCTTCGTTTGTTCGGGTGTGCCAGAGCGGTTCTGCATGCTCGAACTCATACCCCGAAAATCAGAACATTACAAGAACATCTATTGCCGGATCGAAACGTCAGTGGCGCAGACTTTGTCGCAGAGTGGGGCAGAGCCTATAGTGCCGCCGATTCACTCCGTGCGGCTCCATGATCACTGTCATCGTTCCAACGCTCAACGCCGAGGCCGGCCTTCCGTCGGCCCTCACCGCCCTCGTCCCGGCTGTCGTCGATGGCATTGTGCGCGAGGTCATAGTGGTCGATGGCGGATCAACCGATCGCAGTTGCGAGATCGCCGACCACGCGGGTGCTACGGTGCTGCGCACGGGCTCCGGCCGCGGCGGCCAGCTCGCAGAAGGTGCGGCGCAGGCGCGGTTCCCGTGGCTGCTGTTTCTGCATGCAGACACCGTTCTTGACGACGGCTGGCATCGCGAAGCCCAGGCCTTTATCGACCGGGTTGACGGCGGAACGCGGCCGATGTCGGCCGCCTCGTTTCGCTTCGCCCTCGATGACCTCGGCTTCAAGCCACGCCTCTTGGAGACACTGGTTTCGTTGCGCTGCACCGTATTCCGGATTCCCTATGGAGATCAGGGATTGCTCGTGCCACAGCGGCTCTATCGCGAGATCGGTGGGCACCGGCCGATCCCGCTGATGGAAGACGTCGATATCGTCCGGCGGCTCGGGCGCGGCCGTGTCGTGATCTTCCGCACGGCGGCGGTGACGAGTGCTGTTCGCTATCGCCGGGACGGCTATCTGCGACGATCTCTGCGCAACGCGGCATGCCTGGCGCTCTACTACCTGCGGGTTCCAGCTGCACGGATCGCACGGTTCTATGAGCGCCCACAGGCCTGATAACAATTGCGTGAGCGGGAATCCTTAGTGCCTCGCGGACGTTGTTCACTGTATAAGGCCCAGTACCGTCCTCGGTGCCTCCCGCCAATTTTTCGGCGCGCGTGGCGGCGTGGATCATCATCACCCCGGGGAGCAACCCATGACATCTTCTTCACGACGGACATTCGTCCTTTCCGCCGCCGCCGCTGGCGCCACACTCGGCCTCGATGGCAATCTCGCATTCATCGGCGAGGCCAACGCGCAGCAGAAAGGTCCTGCCAAACCGAGCCTCACAGACAAGGGTTTCTTCAAATTCAAGGTCGGCGACATCGAAGTGACGCAGATCTATGACGGCGCTGCCGCGCCGGCCGCCATCGATCCGGCATTCATTCCGGGAACGACCGCAGAGCAGATCAAAGCTGCGCTGGTGAAAGGCGGCTTGCCAGGCGATACGCGTCCGAACTGGTTCACGGTGACGGTCATCAAGTCGAAGGGCAAATACATCATGTTCGACAGCTCGACGGGCGGGCAAGTCGGCGGAGCCGACACCGGCCGCATGATGGCGAAGAACATGTACTCCGCCGGCATCGAGCCGTCGAAGATCTCAGCGATCGTGGTGACGCATTTCCATCCCGACCACATCTCCGGCATGATCTCGAAAGAGACCAACAGCCAGGTCTTCCCGGATGCGGAAATCTTCGTTCCGGCCGCAGAGTATGCGCATTGGACCGCCCCGGATCTGATCGGCAAACTGCCAGAAGGCAATCGGCCCGCCGCGCAACGCATTCAAAACACGTTCCCGAAGTGGAAGAACATCAAGCAGATCGAGGCGGACAAAGAGATCCTGCCCGGCGTGCGCTCGGTCGCGACGTACGGACATACGCCCGGTCACACGAGCTATCTGGTGTCGAGCGGCAAGAGCCAGATGATGGTGCTCGGTGACGTGACGAACATTCCAGCGATCAACGTCGCCAATCCGGACTGGTCGATCGCGTTCGACGGCGACAAGGCGATGGCGGCGGCGACGCGGCGCAAGGTGTTCGACCGTGCGATCGCCGACAAGATCGTCATGACCGGATATCATTGGGGCATGCCCGGCGCTGGCTCCGTCAAGAAGGACGGCAACGGTTACGCCTACGTGCCGGTGAAAGCCTGAGCTTACGGGCGGCGCATCACTCGCATGAACCGCCCTGTGAAGCCTGATATTTGGACGGCGCCGCGCGCAATCGCGGCGCCGTTTCGTTGGCGGCTCATCGTCATGGTCAAGGCGCCGGTCGCGGGCCGCGTGAAGACGCGGCTTGCGCGCGACCTCGGCACGGCGACCGCGACACGGTTCTATCGGGCGACGTCGCGGGCCGTGATTGGGCGGCTCGCACATGATCCCAGGTGGGTTACGACCTTGGCCGTCGCACCCGATGCGGCCATCGCTTGCCGCGCATGGCCCCATCACCTTGCGCGGACACGCCAAGGCCAGGGCGACCTCGGACAGCGCATGCAGCGGGCGATCGATCGCGCGCCGTTGGGGCCGGTGATCTTGATCGGCACCGACATTCCGGATGTGCGCCCCGCATTGATTGCTGGTGCCTTCCGTCTGCTCGGCCGTCACGACGCCGTCTTCGGGCCGGCAACGGACGGTGGCTTTTGGCTCGCCGGCGCACGCCGGCGGCCACGGACGCCGCGGATGTTCCAGCAGGTGCGGTGGTCGAGCCCCGAGACCTTGGCGGATACGGTGCGCAATCTCGCCGGACTCAGAGTTGCGCATGCCGCGCGTTTGGCCGACGTCGATACGGCCTGCGATTTTAGGGTTTCGGGGTCGCGATCTGGCCGGCGCATCTTGCCAAGATAGACGTCTTGTTTTCGAATTATTACTATTCAATATCATATACTTATGCCACTCTGCCGCAGACGATTTATTCTGTTTGGTGCGAAGTGTTATCTTCGTGGTGTGGGCTGCGCATTTAGACGGCGTTAGTGGGTCGCGAGCATCAATTACCTAGCAAGAGAAAATCGACTGTCCTTCGGGGGAGGGGTGGTACGTGGCAAATTTCTTTATCGACGATTGCGGGACCATGTGGAGCGGCAACTCGGCTGAGTTGCGCCGCGCGTTCGACTCGCCGTTTTCGGGCGGCGACTTTGCTGATTATGCCGTCCGCACGCTCGGCTTCATCGCAGCCGATCGTTTCGGGGCGGCGCTACAGATCCGGCTCTGTCCCAAGCGGGTCTCGGAGCCCGCGCTGGTTCACCTCAAGACTTGGCTCGGCGGCCAAAAATGCGACCGCGCCATCGTCTCGGATGCCGCCGCCGACGGCGGCTGGACGTTCGGCGTTTTTGCCGACAAGACGCAACTGTTCACCCATTTCGACAAACTCATGCGGCGTGCGCGCAAGGCGAGCGGCGGCGACATCCTGACGCGGATGGTGGACGCCGAGAACCTCGACGCGCATCACCCGCTGCGCCGGCTGGTCGGCGAATGGGATCAGATGCGCCGCTTGCGCAATTTCGCCGAACTGAAGGCGGTGGCGGCGTCCGCGCTCGGCCGGCGCAACCTGATCGTCGAAGCGTCGAAAGCGAACTCCGCGCTGGTGTTCGCCGATGTCGGCGATGGTTTCCACAGTTATGGATCGTCGTGGGCGCGCGAGGCACTCGGCGTCCCGGTCACGACTTAACCGGATCGGGCGTATGGTATGTTCGTCAATCAGGTTTACGAGACAGCGCTGTTCGACGGCGAAGCGCGGATCGATGACATCGATGCCATCGTGCGGAAGCCCGACGGACAGCGCAACCGGCTGCGCATCAAGCGGGTGGTCTTGCCATGCAACGACGCGACCGGCCGGCAGTTTTTGATGGGTGGTTCCGTGCTCGACAACACCGTCGATCTCAGGGCGGCGGTCGACGGCGTGCAATTGCAAGACACCCCGCTCGACATGCTGGCGCGAGAACGGCAGGACTCGATCTGGCTGCAGCCCGACGGCTATCGATTCGGCACGGGCCGCTGACAGCCTCAACTCTTCGGCCGATGCTCTTCGAGGCGCGGCATGATCTCGACGAAATTGCAGGGGCGGTGGCGGTTGTCGAACTGCCATTTCAGGATGCCGTTCCAGGCGTCCTTGCAGGCGCCCGGCGACCCCGGCAGGCAGAAAATGTAGGTGCCGCGCGTGAGCCCGGCGCAGGCGCGCGATTGAATTGTCGAGGTTTCGATTTTCTGGAACGAGAGCATGTGAAAGACGGTCGAGAAGCCGTCGATCTCCTTTTCGAACAGCGGCTTGACGGCTTCGGGCGTGACGTCGCGACCGGTGAATCCAGTGCCGCCCGTGGTGATCACCACATCGATCGCCGGATCGGCGATCCAGGACTCAACTTGGGCGCGGATCTGGCCGATGTCGTCCTTGACCAAGGCGCGATCGGCGACCTCGTGGCCAGCGTCCCGGATCATTTCGGCCAGCGTGTTGCCGGATTTATCCTCCGCGAGGCTGCGCGTGTCCGACATGGTCAGCACGGCGATGCGCACAGGGATGAAGGGACGGCTCGGGTCGATGCGCGGCATGGTAGGTCCTTTGCGCGTGATGCGTCAGTCTAACTTGAATCCCTTGGCGCGGACGAAGGCGCCGAAGTCCGCCCGTTCGGGCGTTGCATACTGCCGCGCCTTGTCTTCCGACCAGCCATAGTCCGGATCGGTTCCGAAGGCCGCCACGTTGCGCTGACTGCGGATCGGTTGCGCCGCGTGACGGCGGCGATCGTAGGCGTCGATCTTTTCGCGCAATCCGTCCTCGTTGAAGCGATTGCGATGCACCGTCGCCGACAGCGGCAGACGCATACTAATGTGATGCGCACGCGCCGGCCAGCCAAAGCCGATGGCGGCGACCGGGAAGACATGATCCGGCAGGCCGAGCAATGTGCTCACCTCGGCGGCATGATCGCGAATGACGCTGATCGGGCAGCAGCCGACACCCGCCGCTTCGGCAGCACTGATGAAGGTCGCGAGCGCGATGCCGGCATCGACCGCGGCATTGAAGAAGGGATCCAGATGATCGTTGGCAAAAGGGCGATTGCGCCAGGCGTGGATCTGGCGCTGGCGGCGATTGTTGCCGCAGACAATGAGGAAATTCGGCGCGGCGGGAATCCAATCTTGAGACGCCAGCAACGTGTCGATGCGCCCGCGAATGGCGGCATCCTCGACGATGACGATGTCGCGCTGTTGCAGATCGCTTTTGGCGGGCGCGCTCAGGGCCAACGCACAGAGTGTATCGACCAACGCGGCTGGAAGCGGCTCGGGCTTGAAGCGGCGGCAGACGCCGCGTCCGGCCAGGCGCTGCAGCATTTCATTGCTGGCGAAGGCAGGATCGACATCATGCGCGAAATCGCCGAAGCGAAGGCGTAGCGTCTCGGCCAGTTTCGACATCGTCGGTCCTCAGGATTTTTCAGCCAGCGCGGATTTCAACCGCAGCAGATCCTGCCAGGCTTGCCGCTTGTTGGCGGGCGAGCGCAGCAAAAACGCCGGGTGCAATGTCGCGAGCGCGCGCAGTTTGCGTCCTGCGATGTCGATGTCGCGCCACTTGCCGCGCAGCCGCATGATGCCGTCCGGTACGTCGAGCACATGCTTGGCCGCCGCGCCGCCGAGCAGAACGATCAGGTCGGGCGCGACAAGCTCGATCTGGCGTTCGAGGAACGGGCGGCAGACTTGCGCTTCTTGCGGCGTCGGCGTGCGATTCCCGGGCGGGCGCCAATAGACGATGTTGGTGATGTGGACGTCGGCGTCGGTGAGCTGGATCGCGGCCAGCATCTTATCGAGCAACTGCCCCGCGCGGCCGACGAAGGGCTTGCCTTCGAAATCCTCGTCGCGGCCGGGCGCTTCGCCGATCATCATGATGCGGGCGTGCTTGGCGCCACGGTAAAAGCAAAGGTTCTTGGCGGTCGCCTTGAGGCCGCAGCCATTGAAGCCATTGAGCGTCGCCGCGAGGTCATCGAGGGACGTGGCCGCGCGGGCGGCCGTACGCGCCGCCATGACGGCTTCATCGGGGGCGGCCGCCGAGAACGGCCGCGCGGTGCCGATTACCAGCGGCGGCGATGCGGGCGCGGGGCGCGCAACGGGCGTCAAGCGCTGCTCAGCGGCCGGCACCGTCGTCTGCGGCGACCGCGGCATCGGTGGCGCTGACGTGGCCTCACCCAACGCTTCCGCAATGGCAGCGCGCGCGATGGCGCCCAGCGGCCGATCGCCGACGGCGAGCCAGTCAACCGGCGTCTCGCCAACGACTGCATCGACGCCCATCTCGCGATACCAGGCGAGAAGGCTTGCTGCGTTGGCTCTTGTTTCGGATTCGATCATGACGCGAGTTTAACCGTCCATGGTCAGTATTGAAACCCGTCTTGCTTTGCCGCTTCCGGCACGGCGTATGGGTGCCAGGCACAAGGCCTGGCATGACGGCTGTGGGTGGGATTGCGACGGTGTCAACCCGGGTAAGTACCTAGTCGCGCGGTTGTGGGTGGGCTGGCATGGTGGCGGTATTCTGCCCGGCCCCGGGACGTTTCAGCTGAACGATCTGAGATGGGGCGGAACCGGTTGTCGCCTTCGAGATGCACCTCGCCGCATTGGCCGCGCATCGAGCACGCAGCGTTCGCGTGGAGGCGATGAAACGACATTCCAGGCTATCACGTGGTGGTGACATGCGTGATGGGAGACCTTTGTCTGTTGCCCGGGTTCGCGAGGATCATGTTCGCAAGGATCATGTTCGCAAGGATCGGGGAGTCGTGCTGCGCTCATCCAGTGCATGTCCGCGGTACCAGTCCTTTGGCTGGACCGAACGGGCGGAGACCAGCATTCAACAGACGCTGAGCGCTTTCCCCTGGATCGTGGATGAAGACCGGCGCGGGCGCTGTTGACGCGCTCACAAAAAAAATAGATGGGTCCGGTTCGCCGGGCCTGCGTGAAGACAGTGCCCGCGCTCCCGGGGATTATTTTTGTGGCCGCATCCGGCACGCCTTCGGCGCGCCGGCGGGATGTGGCGTGTGCGCGATAGAGGGACCGAAAGGTGCCGCTGCTTGACGCAGACGGCAGAGCCGACCTATCGAAGTCGTGGAACTCGGGGAGGAGCAGAGACATGGCGCTCGACGGCCAAGGCAAAGACGCGGACTTGCCGCCACGGGAGGCGATGGAGTTCGATGTCGTCATCGTCGGGGCTGGTCCCGCGGGTCTCGCAACGGCCATTCGCCTGAAACAGCTGGCGGCGGAGAACAACCACGAGATCTCGGTCGTGCTGCTCGAGAAGGGCTCGGAAGTCGGCGCGCATATCCTGTCGGGTGCGGTCATTGATCCGATCGGCCTCAATCGCCTGATCCCGGATTGGAAGACCAAAGGCGCGCCGCTCGAGACACAGGTCACCGACGACCGCTTCTATGTCCTGGGCCCGGCGGGCGAGTTCAAACTTCCGAACTTCGGTCTGCCGCCGCTGATGAACAATCACGGCAACTATGTCGGTAGTCTTGGTGCTGTCTGCAAATGGCTCGGCGAGCACGCAACCGAGCTTGGTGTCGAGGTCTATCCGGGATTTGCCGCCGCCGAAGTGCTCTATGACGACAAGGGCCAAGTGGTTGGCGTCGCGACCGGCGACATGGGCATCGGCAAGGACGGCGCGCCGTCTGATCGCTTCACGCGCGGGATGGAATTGCGCGGCAAGTACACGATCATTGCCGAGGGTGCGCGCGGTTCGCTGGCGAAACAGTTGATCGCCAAATTCAAACTCGACGCGGGCAAGCAGCCGCAGAAATACGGCCTCGGCATGAAGGAACTGTGGGAGATCAAGCCGGAGAAGCATCAGCCTGGGCTTGTGCAGCACACGTTTGGGTGGCCACTCGACAATCGCACCGGCGGCGGGTCGTTCCTCTATCACTATGGAAAAAATCTCGTTTCGGTCGGCTTTGTCGTGCACCTCAACTACGACAATCCGCACTTGTCGCCGTACGACGAGTTCCAGCGCTACAAAACGCATCCGCTCATTCGCGACACGCTCGAAGGCGGAAAGCGCATCGCCTATGGCGCACGCGCGATCACGGAAGGCGGTTGGCAATCAATCCCAACGCTGGCGTTTCCAGGCGGCGTGCTGACTGGATGCTCGGCGGGCTTCGTCAACGTGCCGCGCATCAAGGGCAGCCACAATGCGATCCTCTCGGGCATTCATGCGGCGGACGCCGCCTTCGCTGCGCTGGTCGCAGGCCGCGCGCACGATACGCTCGCCGGCTACGAAGTCGCCGTGCGCAGCGGGCCGATCGCGAAAGACTTGAAGTCTGTGCGCAACGCAAAACCCTTGTGGTCGCGGTTCGGGACGGCGCTTGGAATCCCTCTGGGCGGACTTGATATGTGGCTCAACACGATCATCCCGGGCAAAGGGCTCGGCTACACGCTGAAGCACGGCAAGGCCGACCATGCGGGCCTCAAGTCTGCGCGCGATGCCAAGCCGATCGCATATCCCAAGGCCGACGGCGTGCTGACGTTCGACCGGCTGACCAACGTCTCATTCTCGGCGACCAACCACGAGGAAGACCAGCCAGCGCATCTGCGACTCACCGATCCGAGCATTCCTGTCGCACGCAACCTGCCGGAGTATGCAGAGCCGGCACAGCGCTATTGTCCGGCGGGCGTCTATGAGATCGTGACCGAAGCCGATGGCCGTTCGCGGTTCCAGATCAACGCGCAGAACTGCGTGCACTGCAAAACCTGCGACATCAAGGACCCTGCACAAAATATCACGTGGACCGTGCCAGAAGGCGGCGGCGGTCCCAATTATCCGGGGATGTAGGGGCGAACGTAACAACGCACGGGCTGCGCGCGCCCTCAAACGAAACATTCTCAATTGAAACATACTTGGGGCGGCGGCCCTCATCATCCGGGGATGCGATGACCAACGATAACGACGATCCGATAGTCAAAGCCAGCACAGGGCTCGATCCCGATGCCGAGCGTGTCCTCTTTCTGATCAATGCCGCCGGACGGCCGCCCTACGACACGTTGACGCCGGTCGAGGCGCGCGCGGCCTCGTTGCGCGGCCGTGCCATCGTGCAACCCGATGCGCCGCAGTTGGCGGAGGTGCTCAACCTCGACATTCCAGGACCGGCCGGTGCGATCCGCGCGCGGCTCTACCGGGCCAACGCCACACAGAGCGCTGTCCTGCAACCGGCACTCGTCTACTTCCACGGCGGCGGCTGGGTGATTGGCGATCTCGACAGTCACGATGTGCTCTGCCGCCAGCTCGCCGAGCAATCCGGCGTGGTGGTGATCGCCGTCGACTACCGGCTCGCGCCCGAGCATCGTTTTCCCGCCGCCGTCGATGACGCGTTCGCGGCGACGCGCTGGATCGTGTCGAAAGCTGCGCAATTTGGTATCGATCCGGATCGCATCGCCGTCGGCGGTGACAGCGCGGGCGGCAATCTCGCGATCGTTGCATCGCTGATGGCGCGCGATGCGGGTGCGCCCAAAATTGCTTTCCAGCTGCTGATTTATCCCGCGACGGATTTCTCGATGACCCAGATGTCGTACGCCGAGCATGGCGGGCAGTTGCCGCTGACGCGCCCGGTCTATGAAGTGGTTCCGCGGGCATTATCTCGGAGACGACAATGCTTGGGCGGACTGGCGCGCCTCGCCGCTGTCGGCGCCCAACCTCAGGAAGCTGCCGCCGGCCTTCATGGTCACGGCGGGGCATGACGTGCTGGTCGATGAATGCTTCGACTTCGCAGACCGACTCAAGGTGTCAGGCGTGAAGATCGAGCACCGGCATTATCCGGGCCAGATCCACGGCTTCATCACCATGGGCCGGATCATCCGGGAGGCGAACCTCGCGGTCGCGCAATCGGCGGCGGCGCTGAAAGCGGCGCTGGCTTGAGCCGCCGCGCGCCGCACCCATTGCTTCGGTTCGCATCACTTCGCTTTGGCGACGTGCGCTTTGAGCGCCTCGATGCGGGCTTTGGCGACATCGGAGCCCTTGGCGGCCGCCTGCTCATAGTAGCCCATCGCACGCTGCGGATCGGCGGCGGCGGCGGGGACTGCGACGAACTTGTTCAAGGCGACCGGATCGTAGGATCCGCCGAGTTCGACGAGCGCGTTGGTGTTACCGCCGCGGGCAGCCTCATTCAGAAGATCGCGGGCAGAGGCGACGTTGCCGACGCTCAACAGCAGGCTTGCACGGTCGATCAGTTCTTCGGGCGCGTTCTTCGGCGGCAAAGCAATGGTCTTCGACTGCGGCTGCGGCGCCGGGACTTGCTTGATGATGCTGGCAGCAGATGCGATCTGTTGCTCGGACTTCGTTTCGACCTTGGCTGCGGGCTTTGGCTCGGCTTTGGGCTCGGCCACGGAGGCTGCGGGCGTTGCCGCTTTCGGCTGCACTGGGAGCTGTGCTGGGAGCTGTACCGGAGGTTCCGACAAGCGGGCGGCCTTACGCACGGGTTCGATCGGCGCGGCGGCGGGACGTTCTGGCGCCTTTGGCACGACGAGCGCGGCTTGCGGCGCGGCTGGCGCGACAACAGGCGGCGGCATCACCAGCACGGGCTGCTGCGACGGCGCGGCGACGGGTGCGAGCGCTGGAGCCGATGGCGGCGCCGCCGCGACCACGGTGATCTGGACTGGTGCGGCGGCAGCTTTTGGCGCGGCCGGTGGCGGCGGTGGCAACGGCACCACGAAGGGGAGCGGCGGCACCACAACGTTGACGGACTTCTGCGCTGGCGCCGCGGGCGGTGCGGCCTGGACGGCCGGCGCGGGCGCGGCCACCACAGGCGGCGTGACCGGCTGCTCGGTCACGCGCTGTGCGGGTCGTGCGATCACTGCCGGAGGCGAGGACTGCATGATGGGTTTTTGCTCGACGGCCTTCGGCTCGCCGGCAGGGCGGATCAGCGCGGGTGGCGGCACGGCGGCAGGCGGAGTTTCAATCCGGCGCTCGCCCGATGGGGTTCCGATGTAGACGGGTGGCTCGTTCCGCGCGGTCTTGGGCGGGGCTGGCAATGGCTCGGTCTTCGACACGGCGGCGATGCGCTTGGGCACCGGCATGCGCGCGCGTTCGGGCGAGGGCACCGGTTCGCGGGCAGACGTTTTGATCAATGGGAAGGCGCGGACCGATTCGGCTGGGCCGTCCTTGATCGACATGTGCCGATGGCCGATGTCGTGACTTGCGTGGAAATTGCAGCCGCTCAGCAGACCGCTGGCGAGCAACGAAAAAATGAGTGGCCTGGATTTGCCCACGGCAGTGCGCATCGGATCGGCTCCGCAAGGCCCGTCGACAGCGCACAAATCCTGGGCATCAATGTCTTCGATCCGATGGTTACGGCAAGCTGGTTAATATGCTCTTAACCGGCGCCCACGGCCGATCGTTGACGGCCGACCCGAAAAACCAATGTTCAGTTTGCCCCCACTTGCAGGCTGTGGCGCGAATACTCAAGTTACTCGATGCGAGCATTGCTGCCGCAATTCGGGCCCACTATCTCGATAGGCACGGATGATCCTGGAGCGGGGTGGCACCCAAAGTCGGCGATGGCGCCGCGATCGCGCGATGAGATGAGGGAACTTGTGCTTTTTCAGCGTGTTACTGAATGGACCTGTGAGACTCGCCGCTTCATACCGGTGGACTGCCGTGATTAAAGTCGCCCGGGCCAACCGTTTTTGTTAGCGTCAGCCATCAGAATCAAATGCGAGCCAATGGCTTGCCAGGAAGAGGTCCCATGCCTCATCGTTCCATGCCTCACCGCAGATCGCCGCTGATGCACGCCGCCGCGATCCTGGGCTTGCTGGCCGGCGGGATGGCGCTAGCGACCGGACTGTCGATCGCTGGGTGGGCCGCGGATCCCGCCGCCGCGCCTGTGCCGTTTGAAAGAATCGTGACGCGATCGCAGCTCGGCAGCTACCTTGCCGGACGCGTCGCACGCAGCCACAGCGATACCGAAGCCGCCGCCCGGTTCTACGACCGCGCGCTTAAGGCCGATCCCGGCAACGACGCCATCGTCGAGCAGACGTTCATGATGGAAATCACGGAGGGCAATTGGGCCCGCGCGATCCCGCTCGCCGAGCAATTGATCAAGACGCAGCAAGGGCATCGCGTCGCGCGGTTTCTGCTGGGACTGACGGAGTTCAAGAAGGGCCGCTTTACCGAAGCAGAGGCGCACTTCCAAGCCACTGGCGGCAATCCCATCGGAGATCTGACCTCCAACTTGGCGCGCGCATGGATCAAGAGCGCCGACAATAAATCCAAAGACGCGATCGATCTCTTGGAGCAACCCAAGCAACCGGATTGGGCGCAGCCGTTCTTTCGCTACCACAAGGGCCTGGTGAGCGACATCGCGGGACGGCGGCAGGACGCGCGCGCATCATTCGAGCGAATCTACAAGGCGGATCCGAGAACGCTGCGGTACACGCTCGCCTTCGCGCGTCACGCGGCAAACATGGGCGACACCAAGCTGGCGCAGAGCGTGCTGCAAGGTCACATCGAGCGGCTGCAGGGCGAGAGCCATCCAATGGCGCGCGCGCTGCGCGAGCAAGTCGATGGCGGCGCACGTACACCGCTGCTGATCACACAACCGTCCGAAGGCTTGGCGGAAGTGTTCTACAGCCTCGGCGAAGCGCTTTCGAGCGAGAGCGGCGTCGGCGCGGTCTATCTGCAGCTCGCGCTCTACATGCAGCCGGATTTCCCGTTCGCGCTGGCGACGCTGGCGCATGTGCACGAAGGCACCAAGCGATACGACGCGGCGATTGCCGCCTACGACAAGATCCCCAAGGGATCGCCACTCGAGACGAGCGTCGAAATCCGCAAGGCGCTGAACCTCAACCAGCTCGAGCGCGTCGAAGAAGCCAAGACCTTGCTGGAGACGATCGCCAAACGCGAACCGCAAGATGTGAAG
Organism: uncultured Alphaproteobacteria bacterium; assembly: GCA_963779515.1. Classification (GTDB taxonomy): domain Bacteria; phylum Pseudomonadota; class Alphaproteobacteria; order Rhizobiales; family Hyphomicrobiaceae; genus CAVZYN01. The sequence goes on along the minus strand of CAVZYN010000018.1, from coordinate 319,824 downwards.
GCGTTGGACGCGCTCGGCAGCATCATGCGCGGCCACAAGCGCTACGCCGATGCCGTCGAGTACTACAACCGCGCGATTGCGATCCTCGGCAAGCCGCAGCCGAAGCACTGGCAGTTTTACTATGCGCGCGGAACGTCTTACGAGCGGCTCAAGAAATGGCCGCAGGCGGAAACGGATCTCAAGACCGCGCTGAAGCTCGCACCGGATCAACCCTTGATCCTCAACTACCTCGGCTATTCCTGGATCGATCAGAATCGCAACCTGAAGGAAGGATTGGCGATGATCGAGAAAGCGGTCAAAGCAAAACCCGATGATGGATATATCGTCGACAGCCTCGGCTGGGCGCAGTACCGGCTCGGAAACTACAAGGAAGCAGTGAAGCATCTCGAGCGGGCGGTGGAACTGCGGCCCGAGGATCCGGTGCTGAATGACCATCTTGGTGACGCGCTCTGGCGAATCGGCCGCGAGCGTGAAGCGCGGTTCCAGTGGGAGCAGGCTCTGACGCTGAAGCCAGAATCCGACGACGGCGAGAAAATCCGCAAGAAGCTCGACAAGGGACTTCCGGCGCTGGTGGTGCGAGGCCCGGTACGGCCGACCAAGGAAGTTCTGCGCATCGAGGTTCCCAAGAAGCGGACCGAGAACAAGGCGGCGCCGAGCCAGTCGGTGCAGTGAGCCAGTGATCCGGCGATGGCCCTTTGATCAAAACGCGCGTACAGGATAGTGCGCGCGTTTTCGTTTTGAGAGTTGACAGCCGTGACGGTGCTCAAGGATATCGCCCGGATCAAGGTCAATCTCACGCTCAAGATTCATGGCCGCCGGTCCGACGGCTATCATGAGCTCGACAGTCTCGTCGTGTTCGCGGACGAGGGTGATCGTCTGGTGCTGACGGTCGGTGCGCCGCCGCGCGTCAACGTCACGGGCCCGTTCGCCACCGCGCTCACAGGCGCAAACCTGCTCGACAAGACGCTCGCGCTTGTCGCCGAACACTATCCGAAACTCAGCCTCGGGGCGGTCTCGCTGGTCAAGGAGATTCCGGTTGCGGCCGGACTTGGCGGCGGTTCGGCCGACGCCGCGGCGCTGCTGCGGCTCATTAAGCAGGCCAACCGGAGACTCCTGCGACGGCGTCAATTGGCAAGCGTTGGCCACGGGGCTTGGCGCCGATGTGCCCGTGTGCATGGTGAGCCGGGCCGCGCGCATGCGCGGGACGGGGGAAAAGATCGATTTGCTCGAGGCCTTCGCGCCCGTGGCTGCTGTCATCGTGAATGCGCCGAAGAGTGCGGTTCCGCATGGCAAGACCGCGCGCATTTTTTCTGCACTCGGCGCGCGTCAGCTGCCGCCAGGTTTTCGTCCGCGGCCAGAGGCTGCCGGCGCGATGGCGATTGCCGAGATCATTGCACGCGGCCAAAACGATCTCGAACCGGCGGCAAGATCGTTGATGCCGCAAGCCGATGCTATTTTGGACGTGCTGCGTGTTTCAGAAGGTGTGACGGCCGTGCGTCTGTCGGGCGCCGGACCCAGCTGCTTCGCGCTGTACCCGACCGAAGCACATGCAAAGAAAGCGGCCGCTGAGATCGCGGCCGCTCGTCCCGACTGGTGGGTGATTGCAACGATGCTCGGTTAAAGCGACCGATCGATCTGCGAGCATAACGTCGCCGCGCTCGACTTGTCGTGTTGGGGTGGTGCCTCTTCGACGTTCAAGACCTTCACGACGCCATTGTCGACCGCCATGGAGTAGCGTTTAGAGCGTACGCCGAGGCCACGCGCATTGAGATCGATCTCGAGACCGAGCTTCTTGGCGAAGTCGGCGCTGCCGTCAGCGAGCATCACGACCTTGCCGTCGGCACCGCTATCTTTCGACCACTGGGTCAGAACAAAGACATCGTTGACCGACGTGCAGGCGATGGTGTCGAAGCCCTTCGTCTTCAATTCGGCGACGCGCTCGACGAAACCCGGCATGTGCTGCTTGTGGCATGTGGGCGTATAAGCGCCTGGCACCGCGAACAGCGCGACATTCTTGCCGTTGAAAACGTCCGCCGTGCTCATGGGCTTGGGACCTTCGGCCGTCATGGTCGTGAATGTGGTCTCCGGCAGGCGGTCGCCAACCTTGATCGTCATGGGGGATCTCCTTGATGCTACGCGATGCTTCTGGAATGAAGGTTGCAGCCGGGGCCGCAATAGCAGGACTTTATACGCTCGAAGGTGGAAGGCCAAGCCGCCGATTCCGGCGAGCGCCCGCTCAGCCGCGCACGAACCAGACGATAAAAACTCCGGCCGCGATCGTCATCAACGCGGTTTGGCGCACATAGTGCTCGGGCAGACTCGCGATGGTCTCGAGCATTCGGGTCGCCAAGTTCGGCGCGAGGGCCCACAACAGGCCCTAGATCACCAGAACAAGGCCAATCGCGACAACGAGGTCCGTCATTGCTTGGGTAGGGGCGTCCGCAATCCGTTCGGGTTCTGGAAGTAGCGGAAGAACTCACTATCGGGCGACAAAAGCATGCGTGTGTCGCCGGACTTGAAGCCCTGCTCATAGGCCTGCATCGACCGGTAGAAGCCGAAGAAGTCCTGATCACGCCCGAAGGCATCGGCGAAGACGCGATTTCGTTCGGCATCGCCGTCGCCGCGCATCAGTTCGCCTTTCTTGGTGGCCTCGGCCCGGATGACGGTCGACTCGCGATCGGCCGTTGCCTTGATGCGATTGGCGGCTGCCGCCCCTTCGGCGCGGAACTCGGCGGCTTCGCGCTGGCGCTCGGACCGCATGCGCTCGAACACGCTTTGCGAGTTCTGGCTCGGCAAGTCGGCGCGCTTGATGCGGACGTCGACGACTTCGAGACCGTAGTCCTTGCCTTCTTCGTTGACCTGCTTGGCGATGATTTTCATCAGCTCCTCGCGCCGGTCTTTCACGACGGCCTGGAAGGAGACACCCCCGAGGACGCGGCGCAGCGACGACTCGATGATCGGCCCGAGCGTTTGACGCACGCGCGTGTCGGTGCGCACCAACTGATAGAATTTCAGCGGATCGGTGATGCGGTAGCGCGTGAAGGCATCGACAACGACGCGCTTCTGGTCGGTGGCAGTGACTTCCTGCTTTTCCGTTTCAAGATCGAGGATGCGCTTGTCGAAGTACTCGACCGTATCGATCACGGGATACTTGAACTTGAGGCCCGGCGTTTTGATGACTTCGACAGGGTCGCCGAACCGCAGAACGATCGCCTGCTCGTTCTGATGAACCACGAAAAACGAGAGGTAGGATACTGCGGCGGCGATGCCGGTTGCGACGAGGAGGCTTGCGATCAGGAAGCGCATCAGTTTGCCCCCTCTTTCTTGCGTTGCAACTGATCGAGCGGCAAGAACGGCACGACACCCTGCCCACTCTTTCCGTCGATGATGATTTTGTCCGTGCCGCCCATGACGCGTTCCATGGTCTCATAGAACATGCGGTTGCGCGTCACTTCGGGCGCCTTCTTGTATTCCTCGAATACCTTGAGGAAGCGGGCCGCCTGACCGGTGGCCTCGGCGACCGTCTGCTGCTTGTAGCCTTCGGCACCTTGGAGAATGCGTTCGGCTTCGCCGCGTGCTTCCGGAACGATGCGATTGGCGTAGGTCGTTGCTTCGTTCTGGAGGCGCTCCTTGTCGGCGCGCGCGGCTTGCACGTCGCGGAAGCTGTCGATCACCTGTGCGGGTGGATCGACCTTCTGAAGCGTGATGCTGTCGATGCGAATGCCGCTGCCGTAGAGTTCGAGCACATCCTGCATAAGCTTGCGCACGTCTTCTTCGATCTTTTGACGGCCTTCGGTGAGAATGCGCTGGATCGCCAACTGACCGACGATTTCGCGCATGGCGCTTTCGGCCACTTCCTTGACCGTCAAATCCGGGTTGTGAATGTTGAAGAGGAACTGTTCGACGCCAGGCTTGCCGCTCTTGGGATCCTTGTCCGTGCGGATGCGCCAATAGACGACGAAGTCGACATCGACGATGTTCTCGTCGCCCGTCAGCATCAGGCTTTCTTCCGGAATATCGGTGCCGGTCGGGCTGCCGCGCCGTGTGGAGGCCGCAGATCGAAATCCGATATCAATTGTGTTCTGGCGTGTCACCTTCGGCAGACGCACCTCCTCGATGGGGTAGGGGAGGCGGAAATGCAGTCCAGGCGGCTGCTGGCGGACGAACTCGCCGAAACGCATCACAACGCCGAGTTCATCGGGATTGACCCGATAAGAGAACGCGTAGAACGCGGCGAATGCGAGGAGAAGGCCACCTAAAATGAAAGCCAGCGGACCTGGCAGGCCGCCGCCGCCGCCCATCTGCTTAAAGCGTTCTTGGCTGCGCTTGATCAGATCCTCGAGATCCGGTTTTTGACCGCCGCCGCCACTGCCACCGCCCCCGCTGCCGCCGCCTGCCGGGCCTTGCCCCCACGGGCCGCCACCGCCGCCGCCCTTCCCCCAGGGATTGTTGCCGCCGCCACCACCGCCGCCGCCGCTCTGATTATTCCAAGGCATTGATCAGCCCTTTGCTGCTCTTTTTGTCGGCCCAACATGTCGCGCCGCGCACATCTCGCTCATCAGAGACGGGTTGTATCCGTTTCTGCATTGGCAGCAAGACTGAGGCTTCGGAGAAAACACGTGTCGGCCGGGGTCCACGGCGCAGCTTATAGGATAGCAGGTCGGGCTGCGCAAACCGATCCCGATTAAGGTGGTGGCGCAACCAACTGTTTCAAGAGGTCTTTCTCAGATGCCGCGGCGGCGGTCCAGCACCAGCACGTCGGCGCCGTGGTCGTCCTTTGGCCCCGTGATCAAGGGTTGATGCGACGTTTCCTGCCAATCGGCGGACGCCAGATCCGGGAATGAGGCATCGCCTTGCGGGCGGGCCTGGATGCGCGTGAGGTAAACGCGGCTGGCGAGAGGCAGCGCCGCGCGATAGATTTCGCCGCCGCCGATCACCATGATCTCGACGGCGCCGGTTTCGGCCGCGATCTCGCGCGCACGGTTGATCGCCTTGGCCAGATCGGGGAAGGTTTCGATGCCATCGGCCTTGAACGCTGCATCACGTGTGACGACGAGGTTGGCGCGACCGTCGAGGGGCTTGCCCAGCGACTGGAACGTCTTGCGCCCCATGATCACCGGCTTGCCCAGCGTCATCGCGCGAAAATGCTTCAGATCGGACGGCATCCGCCACGGCATGCCGCCGTTGCGGCCAATGATGCCGTTCTCCGCGGCGGCGACGATGAGGGCGATACGAATTTTCACACAGCCACCGGGGCTTTGATATGCGGATCGGGGGCGTAGTTGGTGAGCACGAAATCCTCGAATTTGAAATCGAACAATGATCGCACATCGGGGTTGATCGTCAGTGAGGGCAGAGCTTTCGGTGTGCGCCGCAGCTGTAAATCTGCTTGCTCCAAATGGTTCAGGTAGAGGTGTGCGTCGCCGAACGTGTGCACGAAGTCGCCGGGTTTCAGGCCTGAGACTTGCGCGACCATGAGCGTCAACAGCGCGTAGCTCGCGATGTTGAACGGCACTCCAAGGAACACATCGGCTGAGCGCTGATAGAGCTGGCACGACAGGCGGCCATCGGCGACATGGAACTGGAACAGGCAATGGCAGGGCGCGAGTGCCATGCTCGGGATGTCAGACGGGTTCCAGGCCGAGACGATCATGCGGCGGCTATCGGGATTGTTCTTCAGCGTGTCGAGAACGTCGCGGATCTGATCGATGGTGCGTCCGTCGGGTGCCGCCCAGGAGCGCCATTGCTTGCCGTAAACTGGACCGAGATCGCCGTTCTCGTCGGCCCACTCGTCCCAGATGCGGACGCCGTTGGCCTTGAGATAGGCGATGTTGGTGTCGCCCTGCAGGAACCACAGCAGCTCGTGTACGATCGATTTGAGATGTAGCTTCTTGGTCGTGACCATTGGGAAGCCCGCAGCCAAGTCGAAGCGCATCTGGTGGCCAAACACAGAGAGCGTGCCGGTGCCGGTGCGGTCGGTTTTCCGCACGCCCTGCGCGCGCACCCGCCGCATGATATCGAGGTATTGTTGCATGCGCCCAGTTTAAGCCGATTCCCGGCGAGCGTCGCTGCCCCACGCGCCAATCCACACTAACGCAACAGGCAGGTTCACGAAGACGTGATCACTGAGTCAGAATTCGCCTATCTCATTGACACTGAATATTTTTTACGCCCGCGCCATTGAGGCTCGAGACAAGTGGCGTGGATGTTCCCGCGGATACAGCGGTCCCAAAGCGGATCGACGAAGGTGATTTCGCAACCCGGCCACTTTCATTCAGGCCACCGTATTGCGGAGACGAGCCATGACCGACGAACGCTCATTCAAGCCCAACACGCAAACCTTCGACCAGGCCGTCGCGAATTGCGCGTCCGCGCCGCTGGTGACTTGGTTCCTCGCCTGCTTCGATGAACTGCGGCAAGAGCCACGGTCACCACTGCGCCGCGTCGCGATCACCGCCGGGATGGCCGCTCCGATCATGATTTTCGGCGGGCTCATTGCCCTGTTCAGCTAACCGCTCTGCCAAATCGCTGCCCCCATCGCGCGGCCGTTAAACTGTCCCCTCCCACGGGGCGGCCGCGCCCACTGAGCCCGTCGGCGGCCCCCCGCGCTGACGGGCTCTTTTTATCGGGCGCTCTTATCAAACCGGCAGTGGGAGAAAGCGAAGGGCGATTACAAGTGCGCTGTTATAAAGCGCGTGGCAGAAGATGGTGACGCGGACGCTCCCCGTGCGCCAAACGATCCAAGAAAACAGCGCGCCGATGGCGAAGACTTCGACGATGCCGATAGGCGTATAACCAGCGTGCAACAGCGTCCAAATGGTGTTGGACACCAGCGCCGCCCCAGAAAATCCCAACCGGGTCTGCGCCAGAGCAGACAGCATAAACCCGCGAAACAGAAGCTCTTCCGCAACAGGCGCGCCGATCCCGACCGTCAGAAGCGCGAGTAGCCAATAGCTCGATCGAGCGGGCTCGGCAAAAGTCTTGAGGTCTGCTGTGATGTCGTGGCCGAAGACGCCCCAAAGGACCAGATTGAAGAGCGCGAGCGCGGCGAGAACCAGCGCGAGGGAGGCTGCATAGTCCGCAGGGCCCCGCGCCGGTGGGGTCATTGCCAAAGCCTCGGCGACAGTGCCGTCCTTGACACGACACGCCATCACCGTCCCGAGTATCGTGACTGCCTGCCAGGTCAGCAGCGTCGCCAGCAATATGACGACATCGCCCGTCGCCGATACGCCAAGCTGCAGCGCTACGCTGCGGGCGACCATGGCCGACACAACGATCGCCGAAACAACGATCAAGGCGGTCGCCGCGATCGCGGACCAAGGCCGCCAGGGTGAGCGCGCGCGAAAGCCCGGCGGGCCGAAAAACTGGCTTTGCTTCATCCGTTAACCTCTGGATACGGCACAGAACTTCGCCAATTCAGCGCGTTGCCGAGCCAACACTCCGATCAGCAACCTTTTTTTTGCTTTGGAGAACGCATATATTAGTTCTGCCGGATTCGTCCGGCTATGGCGATAAATGGACATCGTAATAAGCCTTTCGGACCCGGGGGCGGTACCCGGCGCCTCCACCACATGCCGCCGCTGACACTTGTCGGCAGGCGGCATCTGATGGGGGCGAAATAGGATTGACGAGGGTGTAAAGGGTGCGCTTTTGCCCGGCATGATACCGCCGTTATCGGGTCACCAGAATAGTTGCAAATGACAACTATGCTGAGGCCGCTCTCGCTGCGTGATGCAGCGCGAGAAGCCTAAACTCAAGTCCTGACGTCTAGCCACGGCAGGCGCGGATCGGGGGGCTCCGGGCAACAGAAGCCCCCCACTGAATTCGGTGATCACATACTGTGATCACATCGTGGGGTTGGCGGGCAGATGACCGAGCAAGGCACCATCGACTATGAGGCAATCGCGCAGAACGCGATGCGCGGGGTGGTGCGCGCGGTGCTCATGCAGGTCGTCAAGACCGGCTTGCCGGGCGAGCATCACTTCTACATCGAGTTCAAGACCGATGCGCCGGGCGTTTCGATTTCGAAGCGACTGAAGGAGAAGTACCGCGACAAGATGACGATCGTCTTGCAGCATCGCTTTTGGGATCTGATCGTCGCGGATGACAAGTTCGAGGTGAAGCTGACGTTCGACGCTATTCCGGAGCGGCTCTCGATTCCTTACACCGCCATCAAGATTTTTTACGATCCGAGCGTGCCGTACGCACTGCAATTCGAGGACGCTGATTTCGGCGCCAATTCTTCGGTGCGTCTGAAGGGGGCCGAGGATTCGGACGACGACGCGCTGGATGACAGCGAGATGGGCGGATCGAAGGCGGGGCGCAATGATTCCGCTGGCGTCCAGGGCATGCTCGAGCGCACCGAAAAGCGCAAGCCCGTACGCCGCGTGAAGCAAGACACAAAACAAGAAACGAAAGTGCCACCGCCGGCTGAAAAACCGGCGGCGCCACGGCCGGTCCTGAAGCCGGTCGCCTCGGTGCCGCAACCGGCGCCGGCCAAGCCCGGCACCTCGGACGCTCCAGCAGACGCCAAGCCCGCTGATACAAAGATCGTGAGCCTCGATCAGTTCCGTAAGAAGTAGGGGCCTCGCTCGGCCCGATCAGGAGGTGGCCATGCGCGATCGCTTCCTTTACGCCCTGACGACAGAGATCCTGCGCGTCCTCGTCATTTTGACGCTGCTGATGACCATTATCTACGTGCGTCAAGAGTTCGGCGGCACTTGAGTTCATGAACGCCAGCTGCTGATCGGGTTCAGAGTGGGTTCAACACTGCTGCGTCATAACCGTCCCAACAACCCGAACGGGTTACCTCCTTTAAGGGACGCAACAATGACACGCACACTCGCAACCGCCGGATTGGCACTCGCCGCAGTCGCGCTTCTCGCCGGTGAAGTCTCGGCTCAAGATGCCACCATGCGCGGCGGCCGCCGCGATGGCCAGACTGCAGCACAGGGGCAAGCTGGGCAAGGACAAGGCCGACAGGGTCAGGGCGCCGGACAGGGCGCTGGCCGTACCGGCGCAGCGCAGGCCGGCACCCGTGGCAGCAACCAGACCGTTACGACCCAACAGCCCGCGGCTGCCGCGACTACAACCACGACGACCCTGGTGCAGCCCAACCGCCCGGTCGCCGCCGCGCCATCGCGCCCGCAGTTTTCCGATCGCTGGTTCTCGACGCGGACGCCCGGCATCGATGCCCGCGAAGCCCATCAGGAGCATGCGATTGAACGCGGCCGCCGCAACGGTTCGCTGACGGGCGGCGAATACGCGCAGCTGCGCGCCGAGCAGGACCGCATCGACGATTTGGAGCAGCGCGCAAAAGCCGATGGCCGCGTCACCCACGACGAACGCATCCAGATCCGTCGCGCCCAGGCCGACGCAGAGCGCCACATCCAACAGGAAACGCATGATCGCGAGGGCCGTTCGCCACGCCGCCACTGGGGTTGGTCGCGCGGATGGTGGTAAGTCGGATCTCGTGAGATCCAATCACTTGAGGGGCTGCCCACCGGTGGCCCCTCTTCTTCTTCGCCTCAGTTCAACTGCTGGACGATGCCGGCCTTCTCATCCACCAGCTGCTTTGCGGTCCGCCAGTAGTCGCGCCCCTGGATCTTGACGGCGACATCCTTCATCCAAGCATCCGGAACGCCTGCCGGACGAAAGTAGAGATCTAGGAATTGAAACGTGTTGGCGGCTTTCTGCCGTTCGCTCTGGGGCTGGCGTTCCTTGGTAATGGGATCGACGAGTTTGACCTCGTGGAACATGAAGCGGGCACTAGGTGCTGCGATCCTGCTTTGGCCCTGCAGATAGATCGGCACGCACATGGACGCGCAAATGGAACGATTTTCGACAACCGTCTCGAGCGCGTGCGTGCGGCCGATCCGTCGCAGCTCGGAGATGACTTCGTTGCCGTGACTAAGCAGACCACCCGGGGAATCAAGGACCAGAACGACACGTTTTCGATCGCGACCATGCTCGCGAAAGGCAGTGGCGATGCTATCCGCCATGGGGTGGCGCACGTCGCCCGACCACGACAGGATCAGCGTATCGGGCGCGCCATCGGCGATCACCTCGAGGCTGCCCCGGCCGTCCAGGTACTTGCCGGAATAGCGCCATGCCAGCAGCGCAATGACGGCCAGCATCCCCACCCAGACCAATCGGTTGATGGCGCGTGGCGTCATGTCGGTTTGCTCTCCCCTGCACAGGCTGGCCGGATCATTGATCCGACAAATATAGAATTCCACCGCGAATAGTGTGGTTCTCGCGCACTTCGCAGCCGGCACGTCACGCATGTTAGCCGATTGGTAACTATGTCCACCTACCTTTCCGGAAGCTGAAGTGCAAGCTCGTGTGGGTGGCGATTATGAGTGCAGATAAATCTGTCTTCATTTCCGAGATCAAAGACCGCGGTGTCATCAAAGACACCGACGTCCAAAAACTCCGCAAGACCTATTACGATGACGGCCAGATCAGCGCCGGCGAGGCCGACGCGCTGTTCGATCTGAACGATTCTTGCGAAGCGCAAGACACCAGCTGGGTCGATTGCTTTGTCGAGATGTTGACCGACTATGTGGTCAACCAGGCCGAACCCGAGGGCTATGTTACCGCTGAGAACGCCGAGTGGCTTTGGGCGAAAGTTTCCCAGGACGGCAAGGTCGACAGCAAAACCGAACTCGAATTGCTGATCAACGTGCTCGACAAGGCCCGCTGGTCGCCGCAAAGCTTGGTCAAGCTGGCACTCGAACAGGTGCGCGACGCGGTCCTGACGGGCGATGGACCGCTGCGTGCGGGCCGCCAATTGACGGCCGGCGAAATCAGCGAGGCGGAGGTCGATCTGCTCCGCCGCGTGCTCTATGCGTTCGGCGGCGACGGCAACATCGCCATTACGCGCACCGAAGCGGACGTGCTGTTCGAGATCAACGATGGTACCGCCGACGGCAACAATCATCCGGCGTGGCAGGATCTCTTCGTTAAAGCCATCGGCAACTGCGTCATGACGGCCTCGGGATATGCGGCACCGTCGCGCGAAGAAGCGCTGGCGCGCGAACAGTGGCTCAATCGCCGCGGCGATCTTTCGGGCGGCAATCTGGCGTCGGCCGCGGTCAGCGGGCTTGGCTCAATCTTTGCGGTCTACCGGGAGCTCAGCCCCGAAGAGCGCGCAATCGCCCGCCTCGAGCGCCACAAAGTAGAAATTGTCACGGCCGAAGAGGTGACGCCCGCCGAAGCCGATTGGTTGGCGGAGCGCATCGGTCGCGACGGCAAGGTGTCGGCCAACGAGCAAGCCCTCCTCACATTCCTCGCGCAGGACACGCCGAAACTCGCCCCCGCGCTGCAGGGATTGATCGAGCGCTTCGCCAAGGCCGCCTGATACTCCCGGAATTTTGGTTTTTTGCCATTATTACAAGCCCAAGCGGCCAGGACTTTCCTGGTCACTTGGGCTTGTTGCATTTCATCCGCGCCCATATTAACGGGCATCCTCGATGCCCGGCCCTGAAAGATTCGCATGAGCCAAGAGCCTAGTAAACCGCACCTGGCCGTCCATCACGACCACGCCGCGGCGGATGATCAAGCCGAAGCGCAACAAGTCCGGCGCTTCTTGATGTGGCTCGTGCCGCTCGCGCTGCTCTCGATCCTGGCGCTGTGGCTGACGATCCGGACGGTGATGCCACCGCCACAAAAACGCTTGGTGATGACGACGGGAAGCGAGGCCGGCGCCTATCACGCCATTTCCAAACGCTACAAGGCGAGCCTTGCAAAGTCCGGGATCACGCTGGACCTGAAGACGTCAGCGGGTTCGGCAGAAAATCTCATGCGCCTGCAAGACCCGAAGTCGGGTGTCAGTGTCGGCCTTCTGCAAGGCGGCATCAGCGACGAGAAAGCGTCGCCTGATCTCATTTCGGTCGGCCGCATGTTCTACGAGCCACTGTGGATCTTCTATCGTGCAAACGAGACGCTGGATCGAATCAGCCAACTCAAAGGCAAGCGCATTGCGATCGGCGCAGACGGCAGCGGCACGCAAACGCTCGCCAAGGCGATGCTGGCGGCGAACAAGATCACCGACAAGGACGCCGCCTTCCTGCCGCTCGCATCGCAACCGGCGGTCGACGCCCTGAGAGCCGGTACGGCGGACGCCATCATGGTCGTACTCGCGCCAGAGGCGCCGCTGGTCCAAGACCTGCTGCGCGACCCCAAACTGCGCTTAATGAGCCTGGCGCAGGCGGAAGCGCTGACGCGAATGTTGCCGTATCTCTCGAAGGTGTCGCTGCCGCAGGGCGTGATAGATCTCGAGCGCAATCTGCCAGCGGCCGATGTAACGCTGGTGGCGCCGACCGCAGCGTTGATCGTGCGGGCGGACGTGCATCCGGCGCTGGTGTTCCTGCTGGCGCAGGCAGCGTCCGAGGCGCACGGCCCGCCGACCCTCCTGAACAAAGCGGGCGAGTTTCCAGCCGGCATCGATCCCGAGTATCCGATTTCCGAAGATGCCCAGCGCTACTACAAATCTGGACCGCCGTTCCTGCAGCGCTACATGCCGTTTTGGCTCGCCAACTTCGTCGAGCGCGCGCTGCTGTTTGGCGTGCCCATCGCTGGGGTGTTGTTTCCGCTGATCCAAGGCGGGCCTAGTCTCTACCGCTGGCGGACCAAGCAACGCCTGCTTTACTGGTATAATCGATTGAAAAAGCTCGAGGCCAGCCTTTTGCACAGCCCGCCGGACGCCGTGCGCGAGCGCCAGGAAATCGAACTCCGGCGGATAGAAGAGGCGGTCAACCGTATCCCCGACCGGCACGGATTGGCCGAGCAGTTTTACAATTTGCGCGGCCATATCGACTATGTCCGCCAGAAGCTGATCCAGCGGGCCATGCCGTCGAATACTTAGTCGAGTTTACGACGGTTGCATGACGGTCTAGAAGGCAGACGCGGCGCGATGTCAAAGTCGGCCGTGACGCGAGCTGGGGACCTGACGCCGGATGTTCAAAAAGATCCTGATTGCCAATCGCGGCGAGATTGCCTGCCGGGTCATCAAGACCGCGCGCAAGATGGGGATCAAGACCGTCGCGGTCTATTCGGACGCCGATCGTGAGGCGCTTCACGTCGAGATGGCAGACGAGGCTGTCCACATCGGACCGGCGGCAGCGGCACAATCCTATCTGGTGATCGAAAAGATCGTCGACGCGTGCCGGCAGACGGGCGCCGAGGCCGTGCATCCCGGCTACGGTTTCCTCTCCGAGCGCGAGGCGTTTCCGGTAGCGCTCGCCAAGGCCGGTATCGTGTTCATCGGCCCCAACCCCAAGGCGATTGCCGCCATGGGCGACAAGATCGAATCCAAGAAGGCGGCGGCAGCAGCGAAAGTCTCGACGGTGCCGGGCTATCTCGGCGAGATCGCCGACGCCAAGCAAGCCGTGAAGATCGCCGCCGAGGTCGGCTATCCCGTCATGATCAAGGCGTCGGCGGGCGGGGGCGGCAAGGGCATGCGCATCGCCTACAACGCGCGAGAATGCGAAGAGGGTTTCGGCCTGGCGCGCTCGGAAGCAAAATCGAGCTTCGGCGACGACCGCGTCTTCATCGAGAAGTTCATCGAAAACCCGCGCCACATCGAAATCCAGGTACTCGGCGACAAGCACGGCAACGTCATTTATCTCGGCGAGCGCGAATGCTCGATCCAGCGCCGCAATCAGAAGGTCATCGAAGAAGCGCCCTCGCCGCTGCTCGACGAGAAGACGCGGCGCGCCATGGGCGAGCAGGCCGTCGCGCTGTCGAAGGCGGTCGGCTACGATTTTGCGGGCACCGTCGAGTTCGTCGCGGGCCAGGACCGTTCGTTCTTCTTTCTCGAGATGAACACGCGGCTGCAGGTCGAGCATCCCGTGACCGAAATGATCACGGGTATCGATCTCGTCGAGCAGATGATCCGGGTCGCGGCTGGCGAGCGCCTCGCACTGCGGCAAGCGGATGTGCGCCTCAACGGCTGGGCGGTGGAGAGCCGCATCTATGCCGAGGATCCCTATCGCAACTTCCTGCCCTCCATCGGGCGGCTCACCAAGTACCGGCCGCCGGCCGAGTTCTCGCGTGACGCCGTCACCGTGCGCAACGACACGGGCGTCACGGAAGGCGGCGAAATATCGATGTTTTATGATCCGATGATCGCCAAGCTCGTGACGCACGCAGCGACGCGCGCGGCCGCGATCGAGGCGCAATCGGAGGCCCTCGATGCCTTCCATATCGACGGCATCCAGCATAATATTCCATTCCTGACGGCGCTGATGCAGCATCCGCGCTGGCGCTCGGGCAAGATCTCGACGGGCTTTATCAAGGAAGAGTATCCGAATGGTTTTCAGGCGCGGGCGGCCGAGCCGGCCGAGCGCGACACGATCGCGGCGGTGGCGGCGGCCATCGATCACTTGAGCAACACGCGGCGGCGCGAGATCTCGCATCAGATGGGCGGACCTGTGGTGCGCTTTGCGCAGAGGCGCGTTGTGCGGATCGGCGATCATGACGCTAAGGTCACCGTCGAAGGCACGACATCGGGGCCCTACACGATCACGTTGCACGACGCCCATGGCGGCACGCGGCGGCGCATGACGCTCGCGTCCGGCTGGTGGCCGGGCGAGCCAGTATGGACCGGCACGATCGACGGCCGGCCAATCGCCGTGCAGCTGCGCCCACTGCCGAATGGCATGCAGCTCGCGTGGCGCGGCATCAGTTGCGCAACGCACGTCTACACCGAGCGCGAGGCCGAGCTTGCGGCGCTGATGCCGGTCAAGGCCGCGGCAGACATGAGCAAGTATCTGCTGTGCCCGATGCCGGGCCTCGTCAAGGCGGTGCACGTCGCCGAGGGACAAGACGTGAAGGCGGGCGACATGCTCGCCATCGTCGAGGCGATGAAGATGGAGAACGTGCTGCGGGCCGAGCGCGACGGCGTCGTCAAGGCCATCAAGGCCAAGACCGGTGACAGCCTTGCCGTCGATGCCGTGATCATGGAATTCGCCTGAGCCTCGGTCGCTCCCAACTATCGGCCATCTAGTAGCACCCACGCCGAAGTACCCTCAGCGGCGCGACGGTTTGCGGGCGACGCCGAGGTGGAATTCGAGGATGGCGCTGTCGGCCAGCAGGTCGCGGCTGGCGCCTTGCCAGGCGATGCGTCCCCGTTCGAGCACGATCGCGGCATCGGTGAGCCCGAGAATTTTCTGGGCATGCTGCTCGACGATGACGGTCGCGAGTTTCTCGTCTCGGACAATGCGGGTCAGCGTCGCCATTAGCTCCTCGACGATGATCGGTGCCAGCCCCTCGGTCGGCTCGTCCAGCAACAACAGCTTCGGATTGAGGACGAGCGCGCGCGCGATCGCCAGCATTTGCTGTTCGCCGCCCGACAACTGATTGCCGAGATTGCGCCGGCGCTCGGCAAGGCGCGGGAATAGCGCATAGGCCCGCTCCGGCGTCCAGGCGCCGGGCAGCGCCACCGCCGACAGGTTCTCGTCGATGGTGAGCGACTTGAAGATATTGCGCTCCTGCGGCACCCACCCGATGCCGAGGCGCGCGCGCTGCTCGGGCCGCTGGCCCGTGATGTCGCGCCCGGCGAAGGCGATGCGGCCACCCATATGGCGCGTGACCCCGATGATCGTATTGACGAGCGTCGTCTTGCCGGTGCCGTTGCGGCCAAGCACCGCGAGGGCGCGGCCTTCGGTCAGCGACAGCGACAGCCGATCGAGCACGACGGCTGCGCCATAGCCGGCCGTGACGGCATCGAGTGCAAGAAGTGGTGATGCCACCTCAGGCTCCATGGCCACCCTCCCCAAGATAGACGGCGCGCACATCGGGATCGCGCGCGATCGTCTCGGCAGGCCCGTCCTTGAACACGCGGCCCGCGACCATCACTGTGATACGCTCGGCAAAGCGGAATACGAGGTCCATGTCGTGTTCGATCAGCAGCACCGCGACATCGCGCGGCAGATCGGCGACAGCCGACAGCAGTTCTTCGCGCTCGGATTCGGGCGCGCCCGCAGCCGGTTCGTCGAGCAGGAGCACGCGTGGGCGGGCGGCAAAGGCGAGTGCGATTTCGAGCAGCCGCTGCTTGCCGTACGGTAGTGTTGCGACGGGCGCATCAAGCACATCAGTCAGGCGAAAGCGTTCAGCGATCTCATCGATTTCGGCGCCGATCCGGCCCGCCCGGCCAAAGCGCGTCAAGGCGCGCCAACCCTGGCCTTCGCGCTCGCTGATGGCGATGGCAAGGGTTTCGACCGGCGTCATCGGCAGAAACAACTGATTGATCTGGAAGGTTCGGGCGAGGCCGAGACGGACGCGCCGTTCCGGTGCCGCCGTCGTGATGTCCGTGCCGCCGAGCAACACTTGGCCCGAGCTCGGCGCGAGGACGCCCGTCAGCAGATTGACGAACGTGGTCTTGCCCGCTCCGTTCGGGCCGATCAGCGCGTGGCGCGCGCCAACGTCGATCCGCAGCGAGACGTCCGAGGTCGCGGTGATGCCGCCGAACCGCTTTTCCAGGTGCCTGGTTTCAAGCGCGACCGTCATGTCACGCCCTCTCCGCCCGTGTCAGCCGTGACCAGAGGCCTTGCGGCCAGCCGACGATTCGCTCGCGACCAATGAGCACGAACACGACGAGGATCAGGCCAATCCAGAAGTGCCAATACTGCGGCGTCCAGGCGGAAATCAGATCCTTCGCGAGGGTGAACAGCAGCGCGCCGGCGATGCCGCCGTAAAGGTAACCGGTGCCACCAATGACGAGGACCAGCAGCACATCGGCCGAGCGATGGATGTCCAGCACATCGAGTGAGACGAACTGCGTCGTCTGGGCCAGCAGCGCGCCGGCAATACCGGCATATGTCGCCGCTATGCCGTAGATCGCGACCAAACGCGGCTTCAACGGCACGCCGATCGCGGTCGCGCGCAGCGGATTATCGCGGATCGCGGTCAGCGAGGCGCCAAAGGGCGAGCCGACGATCCGGCGCGCGAGAAGAAACAGCAAGAACAGTACCGTCAGGCTGTAGATGTAGGCGGTGCGCCCCGACAGGTCGAACCGGAACAGGCCGAGCAGCGGGCCCATGGTGATGCCCTGCAATCCGTCGGCGCCTCCGGTCAGCCACTGCAGTTTGTTCGCCAGTTCGTAGAACACCATGCCGACGCCGAGCGTGACCATGATGCGCGTCAGATCATTGCCGCGCATGACGAGGAGGCTCGCGATCAAGCCGGCCACGCCCGACACGACAGCGGCGGCAGCGAGGCCGATCAACGGATCGGGATGAATGTGCTTGGCCATCAGGCCGGCGGTATAGGCGCCGAGGCCGAGAAACGCCGCTTGTCCAAGTGAGACGATGCCGGCATAGCCGAGGATCAGATCGAGCGACACCGCGAACAGCGCGAGGATCGCAATCTCGTTGAGCATCAGATGACGGCGTGGCAGCAGGACGACGGTTGCGAGCGCCGCGAGCCAGAAGACGATTTCGGCCGCGCGCCAGCGCCCCCGGTTGAGCAGCAGAGCGCTGGCGCGGCTTGATCCTGGCAGGATCGGCGGGCCGGTTACCTGCGCGTTCTTGATGACGCTTGCGTCGACCATGTCTCAGCCTCTGGCAAACAGCCCCTGCGGCCGCACGACAAGCACGACGATCATCAGCGTATAGATAATGAACGCGCCGACTGATGGTACATAGTATTTGCCGGCAACGTCGGCGATGCCGAGCAGCAGCGCGGCAAGAAACGGTCCTGTGATGCTCGACGTGCCGCCGACCGTGACGACGACGAGAAAGTAGATCAGGAATTTCAGCGGAAAGGTCGGATCGAGGCCGAGAATCTCAGCACCGAGGGCGCCGCCGAGACCGGCGAGGCCAGAGCCGACGGCGAACGTCAACGCGAATACGCGATCGACGGAAATGCCGAGACCACGCGCGACGCGCGCATCATCGACGGCGGCGCGCAGCTGGCTGCCGAAGCGCGTCCTTGTCAGCACCGCCTGCAGCATCAGCGCAAGCAACCCGCAGAGCGCGATGATAAACAGGCGATAGCGGCTGATGCCGACGCCGGCGATCTCCATGCGCCCCTTCAAGGCGTCGGGCAGACGAATGAATTGCTGGCCCGAGCCCATCAGGTAATCGACGCCGGCGGTCGCCATGAACACAAGGCCGATGGTGAAGAGCACCTGATCGAGATGCGGGCGATCATAAAAGCGGCGATAGAGTGTGCGTTCGAGCAGGACACCCAGCGCCGCGGTGACGAGGAATGCCAGCACCAGGGCTGCCAGAAACGGCACACCGAGGCGTTGCGTCAGGATCACGGTCGCATAGCCACCCGCCATGGCGAAGGCACCATGGGCGAGATTGACGAAGTTCATAAGCCCGAGCGTGATCGACAGCCCGCACGAGAGTACGAACAGGACCATGCCATAGGCAATGCCGTCAAAGAGGATGGTCATGGCCGGAGGCTCTCCCCCTCCCCGTTCTTATGGGGAGAGGGTCGGGGTGAAGGGCGGCTGCGAGCACAGGCCCCAACAGCGCGAGCGGCAGGATCAGAAGCAGACACTCACTTCTTCGCCGCCTTCACTGGATCCTTCACGTTTTCGATGGTCGCAAATTCGACGTTAAAGAGTTGTCCGTCGACCTTCTTCACTTCGCGGATGTAGATGTTCTGGATAATGTCGCGCGTCTCTGGATCGATCGTCACGGGGCCGCGCGGAGAGGTCCATTTCAGGCCCTTCATCGCGGCGACCAAGGCTTCGCCGTCGGTCTTGCCGCCAGTCTTTTTCAAGGCCTCGTAGATCGCGCGCATGCCGTCATAGCCGCCGACGCCCATGAAGTTCGGGCGGCCGCCGTTCGTGACTTTGGCGAAGCCCTCGACGTAGGCCTTGTTCTCGGGGCTCTGGTGGTGCGCCGAGTAATGGTGCGAGTTGACGATACCCAGCGCAACGTCGCCCATGCCGTTGAGCAGGTCGTCGTCGGTCAGGTCGCCGGTCGCGATCAGTTTGATGCCGGACTTGTCCATGCCGCGTTCGACGTACTGCTTCATGAACTGCGCGCCGATGCCGGCGGGTACGAACACGAACAGCGCATCAGGCTTCTGGTCGGCGACGCGCTGCAGAAACGGCGCGAAGTCGGGGCTGCGTAGGGGCACGCGCACCTTCTCGGTCACGGCGCCGCCGGCCTTGGTGAAAAATTCCTCGAACCCCTTTTCAATGTCATGTCCCGGCGCGAAGTCGGCGACCAGGCTCATGGCCTTCTTGATGTTGTTCTTGAATGCCCAATCGGCGAGTGGGGGAATTGGCTGGGTCGCCGCGAAACTGGTGCGCACGATGAACGGCGACTGCTCCGTGACCATCGATGTGGCGGCGGCCATGACGATCTGCGGCACCTTGCCTTCACGCGCCACCGGAGCCGCGGCAAGCGCCAGTGGCGTCAAGCCGAAGCCTGCAAGAATGTGCACCTTGTCGTTGACGACGAGTTCCTGCGCGAGACGCTTGGTCGTGTCCGCGGTCGAGGCGTCGTCCTTGAGGATGATCTCGATCTTCTTGCCCGCGACCGTATCGCCGTTCTGGGCGATGAAGGTCTTGATCGAGGCATCGATCTGGCGTCCGACCGACGAAGCGAACGGTCCTGTCATCGGCAAGATGAGGCCGATTTTCACGGTCTCCTGGGCTACGGCACCGGGTACCAGGATCGAAGCGGCAAGGGCGCCGGCCCCCGCGGTCAAAATTGTCCGTCTCGCCATCGGAATCGGCATGTGTGTGTCCTCCCTGAGCGTTGTTTTTCTGCAGGCACGCCCTCAGACGCTTTTATCGGTCGTGGCGGGTGCAAGCAAGTTCGCCAAACGATAGAGGACTCGAAGCTGCCTGTATTTGCACTGGCCGCGCGGTCGCCAAAGCACGTATTCCCCTCAGATGACCAAGCGATTTCGGCTGGCTTTGAAGGCGGGTGATCGTGTCTATCTCAACGGCGCGCTGGTCCGGGCCGATCGCGCGGTGACACTCGAACTGCTGAATGAGGCGGTGTTTCTGCTTGACGCCTACATTATGGCGCCCGAGGCCGCGACGACGCCGCTCCGACAGATCTATATTGAGGTGCAGGCGCTCCTTACCGATCCGGAGGCCAACGACGCACGGCGGCGTGCCTGCACCGAAGCGATCGCCATGCTCAAAGCCGCCGCGGCATCGGCGCCCTTGCGGCTCGGCCTCACGGCTGTCGCCAATCACGTCGCAGCGGACCGACTGATCGAGGCGTTGAAGACGTTGCGCGACCTCGCGGCCCTCGAGGATCTCCAGCGAGCGCCCACCCCAGCGCGGCGTTCAGAGCCCCTTGCGTGAGACACGGGGCCCGCGCACATGAGGCTCGAGCGTCTCGGTCGGCGCGCCTTCCCTGACGGGGCGCGGCGGCCAATGGCCGAGCGAGCACACGCGGTCGTACATCACGATCGCACCGGCCATCGCCACGTTGACGCAGAAACTCGTCGGAATCTTCACGATATAGTCGCAGCGCGCCAGCAGCGCTGGCGACAGCGATCCGTGCTCGGGCCCGAGCACATACGCT
Source organism: uncultured Alphaproteobacteria bacterium (assembly GCA_963779515.1). Lineage (GTDB taxonomy): Bacteria > Pseudomonadota > Alphaproteobacteria > Rhizobiales > Hyphomicrobiaceae > CAVZYN01. The sequence goes on along the minus strand of CAVZYN010000018.1, from coordinate 299,314 downwards.
GCTCGCAACGGATGACGAAACGACGGGAGCGCGATCGCATCATCGACGAGCTCGATGCCGACCAGCTTGCAGCCTTGCGGCAGCGTCATTTCATCAAGGCTCGACCAATTGTAGTGCGGCAGATGCTGCTGGCCCTTGGACGTGTCAGCGCGGGCTTCCAGGGCCTGATAGGTGGCGCCAACCGTGAACGTGAAATGCGCGCCGAAGCCATGCGCCGACCGCATCAGATTGCCGAGGTTCAGTGCCTTAGACATGCGCTCGGCACCGATCGCGAAGTATCCGCGCATGTGCGCTTGGTTGGTCGTGCGATCCATGTGGTCCATACTTGATCTGCTGGTCGAGAGCGGTCATGTAGCGCATTCGGCGGCGCCGCTCCATGGTCTGCCGCCATCACCGAGGAGGTCTCACATGAAGGCAGCGGTCTGCAAGTCCCTCGATGGGCCCGGCGGCATTGTCCTGTCGGACCTGCCGGAACCCATGGTCGGCCCCGGCGAGGTCCGCGTCCGGGTGAAGGCAGCGGCCCTCAACTTCCTCGACACGCTGATCACGCGTGGAAAGTACCAGTATAAACCCGAGCTGCCGTTCGCGCCGGCGAGCGAGTTCGCGGGCGCCGTCGATTCCGTCGGTACGGGGGTCACGGTGGTCAAGCCGGGCGACCGGGTCTGCGGCTATTGCGGCTGGGGGGCAGCGGCCGAAAAAGTCGTGGTCAAAGCCGAGGTTCTGGTGGCGATCCCGACGGGCGTCAGCGACGACGTCGCGGCCGGCGTCACGGTCACTTACGGCACCGCGACGCATGGCCTCAAGGACCGCGGCCACCTCAAGGCAGGGGAAACAGTAGCCGTGCTCGGCGCCTCGGGCGGCGCAGGGCTTGCCGCCGTCGAAATCGCGAAACTGATGGGGGCGCGCGTGATCGCGGCGGCCTCGTCGGACGAGAAGCTCGCTGTCTGCGCCGCGCATGGCGCGGACGACGTCATCAACTACGCCACGACAGACCTAAAAACGGCGCTGCGCGACAAGACCGGCGGGCGTGGCGTCGATGTGATTTACGATTGCGTTGGTGGCGACTATGCCGAGGCAGCGCTACGCGCCATCGCCTGGGACGGCCGGTTCCTGGTCGTCGGCTTTGCGGCCGGCCAGATCCCGAAAATCCCGCTCAATCTGGCGCTGCTCAAGAACTGCGCGATCATCGGCGTGTTCTGGGGCGAGCATGCGACGCGCGATCCGAGTTCGCAACGCGCCGACATCGCCGACGTGCTCGGCTGGGTCGCTGCCGGAAAGCTCAAGCCGAAGACGCACGCCGTCTATCCGCTGGCCGAGACGGCGGATGCGATTCGCGCGCTCGATGCCCGCGTGGTAACTGGCAAAGTCATCATCCGGATCGACTGAGAACTGCGCGCTTGGTCACACGAAACTGCGGCCGCGCGGCGAGGCCCAGCAACGCCGCCTTCACGCGCGCGCGCGCCGCATCGATTGCTTCGCCACGCCGCTCGACGAGCGCAAGCGTGCGTTCGAGCGGTGGATCAAGCGGCCGCACCACGAGCCGATGATCGGCGTGATCGCCGGTGACGACCACGCCCGGCACGATCGAGGCGCCAAGGCCGGCCGCAACGATGGTTTTAATGGCCTCGATGTTGTCGAGTTCCATCAGCGGACGCGCTACCGTTCCGCCCGCCGTCAACCACTGATCGATCAGTCCGCGCACCTGTGCGCGCGGCAACTCCAGCATTGGTCCCATCTCGACAAAGGCCGCTGGCGAAACCATCTTCGGCAGATGGTTCGCGCCCGCCGCAAAAATCGCCACCAGCGGTTCGGTCAGGATCGGTGTGATGTCGAGATTGGCCTCGGCGATCGGCAACGTGACGACGCCGAGATCCAGCGCGTTGCGCATCAACTGATCGACGATCGTCGTGGTCGTTCCGGTGACGACTCTGATCTCGACATTGGGATGCTTGCTGCGCAGATGCTGCAACACCGGCGGCATATGATAGATCAACGCCGTCGTGCTCGCACCGATCCGCACTTGGCCGAGCCATCCGTCGCGATGCCGCCGCATGGTTTGCACGGCACGTTCGCTTTCGCGCTGGATGGTCTGCACATGTTGCAGCAGGTCCCGGCCGGCAGCCGTCGCCAGAATGCGGCGCCCGGTGCGTTCGACCAGCTGCACGCCGAGCCGCTCCTCGAGATCCTTCACTTGCATGCTCACGGCGGGCTGCGTGAGGTTCAACGCACGCGCGGCGGCAGAAAAGCTTGCGTGTTCGATCACGGTCGCGAAAGTCTGCAATTGATCGAGATTGAGATTGCGCATGACCTGTTTGATCTCAAAGCCTGCCTTATAGACGCATCACGACATACGATTGGCATTTCAACACCGGAGGCTGCATCCGTGCTTGCGTCGACGCTGCGCCAATATTGACGCAGCGCGCCGCGGGATGTTGCATCAGATTGTGCGGCATCCGCGGCCCTACCATACCGGATCGGACGCTCTAACCGCGACGGACTTTATGCGGCGTGGGCGTTGATCAAATGGCGGGTCGTCTCCCCCGAAAAACGTCATATTGAGGATAATGATATGAGCATTTTGATGAACACCGGCTGGATGCGCCGCGCCGCCTCGTCGGGTGGTCGCGCACTCATGCGGCCCTTGGCGCGCATCGTCGCACGGAGGCTCGAGGCCGTCGTCGCGCAAGCCAACGCCGCCGATGTCGAGAACCCATGCCGAACAGCACGACGAAGCCGCGCCATCAACCCTGACAATTTCCGCTGATCGGAGGCGCGCTGACTTCGACTATCGGGCTTGAGCACCCCGATAATCGGAGAACGACCCAAACAAAAAAGGACGATGATCATGATTGCATTTCGCACACCGCGACCCGCGGAGGTCGCATGGCCGCCCAGGCGCGCACTTGGGCGCGCGAACGCCCATGCACGCCTGCATGGCGGCCTTGCGCGACGCGCCTGGATCACCGCACGCCGCACGTTCGGCCACTCTCTCGACGGCCTCCGGCATCGCCGCGATGTCTTGAGCCTTGGCGATCTCGATGACCGGACACTGCGCGATATCGGGTTCGAGCGCGTTGAACTTCCGCACCCCCTTGGGCGAACCGAACCGCGCATCGTCACGCGACATCGTGATTGATCGATCGAGAACGGGCCCGAACACGTGCTCAATATTGAAACCGCGGGCGCGATTTCCGCAAGTCCCTGTGCTTGGCGGCAGCTGTGAAACAGGCCACAGACGCATCGCTGAGATCAGCAAAGCCTGTCGTGTCGCAGCGTGACTGAGACGCGACACCGTGGCAGAGGCGAAGCGCCCGCACGCTTCGCCTCTGTCGCGTCTTTCACGCGGTGCCGCGGCCGTTCCCCCAAATCTTGCTGCGTCGCGCTCGGGATCGGTGCATACCTTGCGATATGACATCCCCCAATCTTGAACTGGCGGCTACCGCGGGGCGCGCGGACATTGCGCCGAGTGCGGTGTGTCGCGACATCATCGAGACTGTGAAGCTCGCCCTGCCGATGGTGCTAACGCAGCTCGGCCAGGTCGCGATGCTGACGACGGATCTCGTCATGCTGGGCCGGCTTGGCGACAACGTGATCGCCGCGGCCTCGCTGGCCCATACGGTGTTCTTTGCCGCCTTTGTCGTCGGCATGGGGCTGATGTCGGCCGTCTCACCGCTCGCGGCGCAGGCCTTTGGCGCACGCAATCCGCGCATTGTGCGGCGCGCGTTGCGGGTGGGACTTTGGGCCGCGGTTCTGCTCGGATTGCCGCTGACGCTGTCGCTCACGTGGGGCCGGGACATCTTGATTTTTCTCGGCCAGGCGCCGGACGTTGCAACGCTCGCACACCAGTACCTCGCGGGTCTCGCACTCTGTCTCGTGCCCGCTTGGGCATTCAACGCCGTGCGCGGGTTCATGGGGGCGGTCAATCGGCCGGAGCCAGCGCTCTGGATCACGCTCCTTGCCATTCCCCTCAACGCGCTGCTCGCCTACGCGCTGATCTATGGTGCGTTTGGGCTGCCGCGCCTCGAACTCTTCGGTGCCGGTCTTGCGACCACACTGGTCAACATCGCCATGTGCGCGGCGGTCTTCTGGGTGGTGGCCACGCGTCGTCCGTTCAAAAAGTATCATCCGCTCGGCCGGTTCTGGCGCTTCGACGGCCAGCTGTTGGCCAAAATATTCGCCATTGGTCTGCCGATCTCCGGCGCGTTCCTGCTCGAGTTTGGTCTCTTTGCCGCCGCCGCACTGCTCATGGGGCGGATTGGTACGACGGCGCTCGCCGCGCATCAGATCGCGTTGCAAACGGCCGCGATCATGTTCATGGTGCCGTTTGGGATCTCGATGGCGGCGACCGTGCGCGTCGGCCAAGCGATCGGACGCAATGACGCCGCGGCGGCGCGCCGCGCTGGATTTTCCGCGCTCGCGCTCGCTGCCATCTTCATGGCGGCGATGACGCTGCTGGTCGGCATAACGCGGCATCACATCCCGTTACTCTTTCTCGGCGGCGGTGCGGCCAGTGCCACTGAAACCGTCGCGCTTGCCTCTCGATTGCTCGTCGTTGGCGCGAGCTTCTTCGTCGCCGATGGGCTGCAGACGGTCGCTGGCGGCGCACTCCGCGGCCTCAACGACACGCGCGTGCCGCTCTTACTCGCCGTACTTAGTTACTGGGCCATTGGATTCGTCGCGGCGCTGTTGCTCGGCTTTACCTTTGGCCTCGGCGCCATCGGCATCTGGATTGCGCTCACGATCGGGCTCGTCGCCTTCGCCGTCCTGCTGATCAGCCGGTTCCATGTGCTGACGCGCGGCGATGGCCTTGCGTCCACGGCGCATGGCGCGCACCTGCCGCCCTAACCGATATTGGGCGCCAACTGCCATTTTTGCGGGCAACCGTCTCCAAGATTGACGGAGGCCAGGTAATTTCTATCTTATGAGCACGGTTCCAACTCCTGAGTTCAGTGCGGTCCACTTCCCCATGCTATCCAATCCCAAAGACTAGTTGCGCTGGAATCTGGACGAGAAGCGATGATCCGCGAGACGAACCAAAGACCGAACTTCCTGATCGTTATGGTCGATCAGCTGACGGGGACGTTCTTTCCGGCTGGCCCTGCGCCATTTCTCAAGGTGCCCAACCTCCGCCGGCTCTATGGCGAGGGCGTCGACTTCACCAACACCTATTGCCCGAGCCCGCTGTGCGCGCCATCGCGGGCGGCGTTCATGACGGGGCAGTTGCCATCGCGTACCGGGGTCTATGACAACGCGGCGGAGTTTCCATCGTCGCTGCCGACGTTTGCCCATCACTTGCGCGGTGCGGGCTACGACACGGTCCTCAGCGGTAAGATGCATTTCGTCGGGCCGGACCAATTGCACGGATTCGAAGAGCGGCTGACGACCGATGTCTACCCCGCCGATTACGGGTGGACGCCGGACTGGACCAAGCCCGGCGAGCGGATCGACTGGTGGTATCACAATCTCGGTTCGGTGACGGCGGCGGGCACGGCGGAGATCACCAACCAGCTCGAGTTCGACGACGAAGTGGCGTTTCTCGCCAATCAGAGGCTGCTGCACAAGGCGCGCACGGGCGACAAGGACCAGCCGTTCTGCCTGACGGTGAGTTTCACGCATCCGCACGACCCGTTCGTGGCGCGGCCGAAGTACTGGAACCTCTATCCGGATGGGTCGGTGCCGCCGCCAGCACAGGCGCCGATCCCGTTTGACTCGCTCGATCTGCACAGTCAGCGGCTCTACCACGCAAGCGACATGGGCGCCTATCAGATCACCGAGCGGCAGATGATGGACTCGCGCCGCGCCTATTGCGCCAACATCAGCTATCTCGACGACAAGATTGGGGAGCTGCTGGCGACGCTCGCCGCGTGCCAGTTCGAGCGCGAGACCGTCATCGTGTTCTGCTCGGATCATGGCGAGATGCTCGGCGAGCGCGGCATGTGGTTCAAGATGAGTTTTCTCGAGGGCTCGGCGCGCGTGCCGCTGATGCTGCATGCGCCAAAGCGCTTCCTGGCGCGGCGGGTGACCGCGCCGGTGTCGACGACGGAGGTCGCGGCAATGCTGCTGGCGCTAGCGAGAGTTGATGGCGGCGGGCTATCCGGTCTGGCGGCGTTGGCGCAGGGCAAGCCGGACGATGATCGTCTTGTTGTCGCCGAGTACACCGCGGAGGGGTCGATCGCGCCGATGATCATGCTGCGGCAAGGGCGGTGGAAGTTCACGCATTGCCCGGTGGACCCTGATCAGCTGTTCGACATTGCCGCCGATCCTGCGGAGCGGATCAATCGAGCCGCCGACACTGATTGTGCCGAGGTAGTGGCCCGCTTTCGTGCGATCATCCGGCAACGATGGGATCTCGCCGCGTTCGACACGGCGGTGCGCGAGAGCCAGCGTAACCGGCTGCTGATCCACGCGGCGCTCAGACACGGCACGTACTATCCGTGGGATTTCCAGCCGCTGCAGAAGGCGTCGGAGCGCTACATGCGCAACCACATGGATCTCAATGTGGTCGAATCCAATGCCCGGTTTCCCCGATAACATCTCGAGATAAGGCAAAGGCCCATGGCAGACCTCCCTCAACACGCGCGCGCGGTCATCATCGGTGGCGGTGTCGTCGGCTGCTCGGTCGCGTATCATCTGGCCAAGCTCGGCTGGCGCGACATCATTCTGCTCGAACGCAAGCAGCTGACCTCGGGGACGACGTGGCACGCAGCGGGGCTGATTGCGCAGCTGCGCGCGACGCAAAACATGACGCGGCTTGCGAAGTACAGCCAGGAACTCTACGGCGCGCTCGAAGCGGAAACCGAAGTTGCGACGGGTTTCAAGCGCGTTGGATCAATCTCGGTCGCGCTGACGGAGGAGCGATACGAGGAACTCAAGCGCGGGGCGTCGATGGCGCGATCATTTGGCGTGGATGTCGAGACGATTTCGGTGGCGGAGGCGGGCAAACGCCATCCGCTGCTGAATACGGATGGCGTCGTGGGTGCGATCTATCTGCCGAAGGACGGCCAGGGCGATCCTGCCAACATCGCGCTCGCGCTCGCCAAGGGCGCGCGGCAGAACGGCGCTCGCATCGTCGAAGGAGTCAAAGTGACGTCAATCACGCAGGCCAAGGGCCGCGTGACCGGCGTCGTGACAGATCAGGGTGCGATCTCGACTGACGTCGTGATCAATTGCGCGGGAATGTGGGGGCGCGAGGTCGGGCGCATGGCGGGCGTGCCGCTGCCGCTGCAGGCGTGCGAGCACTTCTATATCGTCACGGAAGCGAGCCCAGATGTTCCGCGCAATCTACCAGTGCTGCGCGTTCCGGATGAATGCGCGTACTACAAGGAGGACGCGGGAAAGATATTGCTCGGCGCGTTCGAGCCCGTCGCAAAGCCGTGGGCGGTAGATGGCATCCCGGAGGCGTTCTGCTTCGATCAGCTGCCTGAGGATTTTGATCACTTCGCGCCGATGCTGGAGATGGCGACCACGCGGATGCCAATGCTGGAGAAGGTTGGCATCCATACGTTCTTCAATGGGCCAGAGAGTTTCACGCACGACGACCGCTATCTACTCGGCGAGGCGCCGCAACTGAAGAATTTCTATGTCGCCTGCGGGTTCAATTCGGTCGGCATCCAGTCGGCGGGCGGCGCGGGGAAGGCACTGGCGGAGTGGATCGTCGGCGGAGCTGCGACGTTCGATCTCTGGGACGTCGATGTGCGCCGTACGTTCCCCTACCAATCGACCAAGAGCTTCATTCAAACCCGCGTGACGGAAACGCTCGGGCTGCTCTATGCCGATCATTTCCCGTACCGGCAATTCGCGACCGCGCGCAACGTCCGCCACACACCGTTCTATGAGTTGCAGAAGGCGCGCGGCGCGTGCTTCGGCGAAACCGCGGGATGGGAGCGACCACACTGGTTCCTGCCGCCCGAGGAAATGGCGAAGGGTGCGAAGCCCGAGTACCACTATTCCTGGAAGCGGCAGAATTGGTTCCGCTACTCGGCCGCCGAGCACATCGCCGTGCGGACCGGCGCGGGCATGCTCGACATGAGCGCTTTCGGCAAGTTCCGCGTTGAAGGCCGCGATGCCGAAGCAGTGCTGCAGAGGATCTCGGCCAACGACGTCGCAGTAGAGCCGGACAAGATCGTTTACACGCAGTGGCTCAACGACAAGGGTGGGATCGAGGCGGATCTGACGATCACGCGGCTCTCGGAGACCTCCTTCATCGTTATCACCTCAGCGGCGACGGCGGTCCGTGATCTTGCATGGTTGAAGCGGCATATCCCGGATGACGCGCATTGTATTGCTCTCGATGTCACAAGTGGGGAGGCCTGCCTTGCTGTCATGGGGCCGAAGGCGCGGGCCGTGCTGCAACCATTGACGACGGCGGACCTCTCGAACGCCGCTTTCCCTTTCGGCACAGCGAAATCTATCGAGCTCGGCATGGCGCACGTGCGTGCGCATCGCGTGACCTATGTCGGCGAACTCGGCTGGGAAATCTATATGCCGGTCGAGTTCGCGCGGCATGTGTTCGAGACCATCATGGCGGCGGGGGCGCCGCAGGGGCTCGCTCTGGTCGGCGTGCACGCGATGGATTCGCTGCGGATGGAGAAGGCATATCGCCACTTCGGGCATGATATCGGCGACGAAGATCACGTGCTGGAGGCGGGTCTCGGGTTCGCGGTGAAGGCGGATAAACCCAAGGGGCGCTATGGCGATTTTCTCGGGCGCGAGGCGGTGCTGAGCAAGAAACAGACGGGGCTTGCGAAGAGGTTCGTGCAGTTCCAGCTGCGGGACCCCAAGCCCCTCGTCTATCACACCGAGCCGATTTTGAAGGATGGCGCGGTGGCCGGTTATCTGACGTCGGGCGCCTATGGGCATCATCTCGGGGCTGCGATCGGGCTCGGCTATGTGCCGTGCCGGACGGATGAAAAGCCCGAAGAACTTTTGGCTGCCACCTACGAGATCGAAGTTGCAGGCGAGCGCGTACCTGCAATTGCGAGCTTGAAGCCGCTCTATGATCCGGCCAGCGCACGCATCAGAGTTTGAGGGCGAAACGGTGAGGGAATTCTCGAAGGCCGTTGTGATCGGCGGCGGCATTGTCGGTGTTGCGACCGCCTACCATCTCGCAAAACGCGGCTGGACCGACGTGACGCTTCTGGAGCGCACCGAGCTGACGGCGGGCTCGACATGGCACGCGGCTGGAAATCTGCCGCACTTTTTCGGCTCCCTCAATGTGATGAAGCTGCAGCAGTATTCAAAGCAGCTCTATCGCGACCTCGAGAAGAAGCACGGCGATATTGGCCTACACATGACCGGCGCACTGCGGCTCGCGCACACGCTAGATCGTATGGACGAGTTCCATCGCATATCGGCGATGGCACGGCTCTGCGACATCGACATGCCGGTCGTGTCGGTTGATGAGATGCGCCGGCGCCATCCCCATGTCGTCGTCGATGGGCTGATGGGCGGACTATGGGATGCCAACGACGGGCATGTCGATCCCTCGAGCGTTACCAACGCGATGGCGGCGGACGCCCGCGCGATGGGCGTCGAGATCGTCCGGCACGCACCGGCGACGGCGATTGCGCGGCGGTCAAGCGGACGCTGGGAGATCGAGACGCCGCGCGGCCGGATCTCGGCGGAAATCATCGTCAACGCCGCTGGCTTCCGCGCGGGCGAGATCGCCGCGATGATCGGGCACGCCATGCCGATCGCGTCGATGGAGCATCAATATCTCGTCACCGAGAGCGTGCCGGAGTTGACGGCAACCGCCACCGAGCTACCGATGCTGCGTGATCCGGATGTTTCCTACTACCTGCGCCAGGAGCGGAAGGGCTTCATCCTGGGGCCCTACGAGCACGGCGGCAAACTGTGGGCGCGGGATGGTGTTCCGGCCGCGTTCGGGCAGGAGCTCTTGGAACCCGATCTCGAGCGCATCGAGGAAATTGTGGCGGCGGCGATGGAGCGCGTCCCGATCGTCGCGAACGCCGGCATCAAGACCATCGTCAACGGGCCGATCACCTATACGCCCGACGGTCTGCCGCTGATTGGCCCAGCGCATGGCGTCGATGGGTACTTTCTCAATTGCGGTTCATCATTTGGTATCGTTCAGGGCGGCGGCTCGGGACGTTTCTGCGCCGAATGGATCATCGATGGCCATCCCTCGCTTGACCTCTGGGACCTCGATCCACGCCGCTTTGGTGACCACGCGACCAAGGAGTGGGTCGAAGCCAAGTGCAAGGACGTCTATGACAACGAGTACGCGGCGACTTTTCCTTTTGAGTTTGCGATGCGTGACGCGGGCCGGCCAGCGAAGGCGGTGCCGATCCTTGACCGGCAAAAAGCCGCTGGTGCGGTTCTGACGACGACCTTCGGTTGGGAGCGGCCTGCGTGGTTCGCGCGCGCGGGCGGTGCTACGACGGAAATCCATAGTTTTCGCCGCAGCAATGCGTTCGCCGCGATCGGCGCCGAATGCCGCGCCGTGCGCGAACGCGCGGGCCTTCTCGATCTCTCGCCATTCGCCAAATTCGAAGTTTTTGGCCCCGGCGCGGAGGCGTTCGTCGACCGGCTCGGCGCCAATCGCGCGCCGCGCAAGCTCGGTGGCATTGGGCTCACGCATGTGCTGACGCCGGGCGGTGGCGTGTTGAGCGAGTTCTCTGTCACGCGCCTCACACCGGATCGGTTCTATCTCGTCAGCGCGGCGGCCGCCGAGCATCACGATCTCGATCTTCTCCGTGCGCGTTCCCCCCGCGACGGTTCGGTCACGATCTCGAATGTGACGCACGACTGGGGCACGCTCGTGCTAGCCGGTCCCCGCGCGCGCGACATCTTATCACTGATCACCCCAACGGATCTCGGCAATGCCGCGTTTCCGTGGCTGACGGCGCAGGAGATCGACATCGCTGGCGCGCGGGTGCGGGCTCTGCGCGTCAATTTCGTCGGTGAGCTCGGCTGGGAATTGCATCATCCGATCGGCGCGCAGATTGCACTTTACGATGCGCTCATGAGTGCGGGTCGCGACATCGGCCTGCAGCCGTTCGGCCTTCGCGCCATGGATTCGCTCCGGCTCGAAAAGATGTATCGCGGCTGGCGCAACGATCTTTCCCCGGAATTCACGCTGCTCGAAAGCGGCATGGACCGGTTCGTGCGCCTGGACAAAGCCGAGGACTTCGTCGGACGCGCCGCTTTGGCCGCCGAACGTGCGCAGGGATCACGGCAGAAGCTCGTATGCCTCGTCATCGAGACGAATGATCGCGATGCCATCACGGTCGAGCCCGTCTATCGCAATGGGCAACGGGTCGGCGTGACATCATCGGGCGGATATGGGCATGCGACCGGTCATTCACTCGCCATTGCCTATCTCGCGACTGAGCATGCGGTCGAGGGCCGGAACGTTGAGGTCGATCTACTTGGCCAGCGGTGCCCCGCCCGCGTGACGCTGACGCCGGTCTACGATCCGGCGAATGCGCGTCTGATGGCATAGACCGCGAACGGCACACCCAACTTACGCTTAGGGCGCCCATCGCACCTGCCCTGACTTCGTCACATCTAATCCACCGAGCTCGGCGGCGCGCGCCGCGAACGGGGGCGTGCCGAAGAAGTCGAGAACGGTCTGCAGCGGCGTGCGGTAGCTGTCACGCTGGCGCATGAGCAGATCGAAACGTTCCGTCACCAGCGGGATGAAGTCGAGGCCCGCAGTCATTGCGACGGCGCGTGTCGCCACACCTGAATCGGCGTGGCCAGCGCGGATCGCCTGAGCGATGTCCGGACCGGTCGGCGCCAATATTGGCTTGCCAAGTTCGCGCATGGCGACGCCGTCGCGCTTCAGAAGGGCGAGCAGCAACTGCTGTGCGCCTGCGCCTTCGGGACGCACGGCCAATCGCGCCATTTTGCTTTTTAGATCCGTGACTCCAGTGAGCTTCAGCGGATTGCCTTTGGCGACGAGGAGGCCCTGGTCGCGCGCGCAGAAATGCACGAGCACGGCGTCGTAAAGCGCCGGCTCCCTTGTCACTACATCGACATTGGCGTCTTTGCCGAGATCGTCGAGATCATGGAAATGGATCGCCGCGGCGATTACTTCTCCCTTGAGGAACCGGTGGTAGCCGCTCTCGCTGCCCTCGGGGAGAATCGCAAGCCCGGCGCGACTTTCCGCCAATGCCCACTGCAGCAGCGGATCGTGGCTGCCGCCGACGATAGGCGGCGGTTCCGCCGGGATCACGCCGAGCGGCCGTGCCATGCCCGCCAGCAACCAGCGATCGAGGTCGGCGCGCGGAAACAACCACTTGCCGGTGACCTTGGTGCAGGGAATGGCGTCGTTGGCGACCAACTCATAGAGCTTGCGCTCCTTGATCCGGAGGTAGTCGGCTGCCTCCGCCGTGGTCAGGAGTTGAAGACCTGCATTTTGTTGCATGAAGTTGCGATTTTTCTATTTATTGACTGATTGGAGGAAAACACGAGATATGCGCACGGTCAACGTCGTCTCACGAGTTCAGCCCCTGTGGATGCCCAAAGTGCCCTCGCCCTGATCTTTTCCGGCGACCCAACGCTGTTGGGGATCGTGCGACTGTCGCTGATCGTGACCCTGTCCGCGACGGTGCTGGCGGGGCTAATCGGCCTGCCGCTCGGAGCGATCGTCGCGCTGACCCGGTTTCCGGGCCGCGACGCGGTGATCGTCGCGCTCAATGGTCTTATGGGTTTGCCGCCGGTGGTCGTAGGTCTCTTGGTTTTTCTCGCCCTGTCGCGCTCCGGGCCGCTCGGTTCCCTCGGCCTGCTGTTCACCGCAAAGGCCATGATCATCGCGCAAGCGGTCCTGATCGCCCCAATCATCGCGGCGCTGACGCGGCAGGTGATCGAGGATCTGTGGGGCGAGTATCGCGACGAGTTCACGGCGATGCAGGTGTCGCCGCTCGGCCGCGTGCGTGCGCTGTTGTGGGACGCGCGCTACTCACTGGTCACGATCCTGCTGGCGGGCTTTGGCAGGGCGGCTGCGGAGGTCGGCGCGGTGATGATCGTTGGAGGCAACATCGATGGGTTTACGCGCGTCATGACGACGAGCATCGCGCTCGAGACGTCCAAAGGCAATCTGGCACTCGCAATTGGTCTCGGCGCCGTGCTGATCGCCATCATCATGATCGTCAACGCACTCGCCTGGAGTGTCCGGCAGTGGTCCGAGCGTCATGCGGGATGATCTCGGCGGCTTGGGGCAGCGCCCGCTGGTGCGGCTCGAGGGCATCACCGTTCACGCAGGCGAGACGACGATTCTCGACAATATATCGCTGTCGCTGCACTCCGGCGCGCCGACCGCACTGATCGGGCCAAACGGATCCGGCAAGACAACGCTGCTGCGGGCAATCATGGGGCTGGCGGAGATCACCTCCGGACACATCGACATCGATGCCGATGCGCGCGCCATCGTCTTCCAAAAACCCGTCATGCTCCGCCGTTCGGTCGCGGCGAATGTGGCGTTTGCGCTCGCTGCCGCCGGCCGGCCGGCCAACAGTCAGTCCGTCGCCGCGCTGCTCGATCTAGTGGGCCTCGCGGCCTTGGCGGATCGACCAGCACGGCGGCTCTCCGGTGGCGAGCAGCAGCGGCTCGCGATCGCGCGTGCACTGGCGCGCGAGCCGCGCCTGCTCCTGCTGGACGAGGCCACGGCCAGCCTCGACCCCGCGCAAACCAAAGCTCATCGAAGATCTCATCCTGCGAGTCGCGGACACCGGCGTGAAGATCGTTTTTGCCACGCATGCGCTCGGCCAGGCGCGCCGCCGCGCCGGCGATGTCGTGCTGCTCGTCAATGGGCACGTTGCCGAGCACGCACCCGCTGCCACGTTTTTCGCCACCCCCGCCAGCGAGGCCGCACGCCGGTTTATCGCCGGCGATCTCATTCTCTAATCTTCAAAATCGGAGACGACGCATGACACGCGAACTCATTGGCTTCATCTTGGCTCTGACCCTGATTCCGGCTTTGGCCGCGGCGCAAGACAGGTCGATCGTTGTCGCCTCGACGACGTCGACGCAGGACTCTAGGCCTTTTCGGTTACATCCTGCCGCTGTTCAAGGCCAAGTCCGGGATCGATGTGAAAGTCGTCGCGCAAGGCACGGGGCAAGCGCTCGATACGGGACGCCGCGGCGATGCCGACGTGGTGTTCGTGCACGCCAGGGCGCAGGAAGAGAAATTCGTCGCCGGCGGCTTCGGCGTCCAGCGTTTCGACGTCATGTACAACGACTTCGTGCTGGTAGGCCCGAAAGCCGACCCGGCGAAAATCAAAGGCAGCCAGAACATCATCGCGGCGCTGAAAGCGATCGATGAAGCGCGCAGTCCGTTCGTATCGCGCGGCGACAAGAGTGGCACACATGCCGCCGAACTGGCGCTGTGGACGGCGGCAAGCCTCGATCCGTCGACCGTCAAGCCCGCATGGTACCGCGAGATCGGCCAAGGCATGGGAGCGGCACTCAACACGTCGGCGGCCATGGGCGCCTACGTCCTTGCCGATCGTGGCACCTGGATCAATTTCAAGAACAAGGACACGCTTCAGATCGTGGCCGAAGGCGACGTCAAATTGTTCAATCAATATGGCATCATGCTGGTTAATCCGGCCAAGCACCCGAACGTGAAGAAGGACCTCGGCCAAGCCTTCATCGACTGGATCCTTGCGACCGACGGGCAGAACGCAATCCGGTCCTACCGCATCGACGGCCAGCAGCTGTTCTTCCCGAACGCCGATGCCGCCCAAGCCCGGAAGAAGGCCGGTTGACCTTCGACCGGCTACTTGATCCCGGACAAGGTCAGTGTCGCCGCGTGATGGCAGGCGACCTTGTGAGCGGGAGCCACCGCTTCGGAGATTGGCGTCTCGACCTTGCATCGCTCCGTGGCATAGCGGCAGCGGGGATGAAAAGCGCAGCCTGTGGGCACGTTGGCGGGATCGGCGACTTCACCTTTGAGAATGATGCGCTCGGATCGCCGGCGTGGATCAGGCGTCGGCACCGCCGACAAAAGCGCCTCGGTGTAAGGATGGCGCGGGGTTTTGAAGAGCGCCTCTGTCGGCGCCTCCTCGACGATCTTGCCGACATACATCACCGCCACGCGATCGCTCATATGTTTCACGACAGAGAGATCGTGCGCGACGAAAAGATAAGACAGCCCCAGCCGCTCTTGGAGTTCGAGCATCAGATTGACGATCTGCGCCTGCACGGACACATCGAGTGCGGATACCGGCTCATCCGCGACGACAAGGCTCGGGTTCAAGGCAAGTGCGCGGGCAATCCCGATGCGCTGGCGCTGGCCGCCGGAAAACGCATGCGGAAAACGGTTCAGGTAGGCTTTTGGCAGCTTGACCAGGGCCAACAGTTCTTCAACTCGCGCGCGGCGGGACTCCGCGGATCCGACCCCATTGATCAGCATCGGCTCGGCGATGATGTCGCCAACCATCATGCGCGGGTTGAGCGAAGAGAATGGGTCCTGGAAGATCATCTGCATATGCGCCCGCAAGGGCGCGAGACCGGCGCGATCGAGGGAGGCAACGTCGATCAGTGGACCTTCGCTCGCCCGAAACCGGATGGCACCAGCCGATGGTTTCAAAGCCCGCACGACACAGCGCGACACCGTCGTCTTGCCGCATCCGGACTCGCCGACCAAAGACAGCGTTTCGCCCTTCCTGATGGTCAAGGATACGCCGTCGACGGCTTTCACTTGCCCGACGATCCTGCGCAATAGGCCACGGCGGATGGGAAAATGCTTTTTGAGGTCCTCCACCTCGAGAATATTGCTGGCCGAGAGCGTGCTCATGCGGGCGCATGCTCCTTGGCGTCGAGCGGAGCAGCCGGCGTCACATTCTCATATAGGAAGCAACTGACGTCGCGGCCATGATCGAGGCGCGTCAATGGCGGCACGGCCTGTTCGCAGCGGCCCGAAATCCTATCGCCGCAGCGGGGATGAAACGGGCAACCTTGCGGACGATTGTACGGATGCGGAATCGACCCTTCGATGGTCTCGAGTTTTGAGCGCGGCTTTGCCAAGATGGACGGAATGGAGCGGAGCAAGGCGCGCGTATATGGGTGGCGCGGATTGTGGAATATCTGCTCCACGGGGCCGCGCTCGACCACCCGGCCGAGATACATGACAGCGACATCATCCGCCATCTCGGCGATCACGCCCATATCGTGAGTAATGAGAATAAGCGAAAGGCCACGCTGCTTTTGCAGCGAGCGCAGCAGGTCGAGGACCTGGGCTTGGGTCGTGACATCGAGCGCGGTGGTCGGCTCGTCGGCGATGAGGATTCGCGGATCGCAAGCGAGTGCCATCGCGATCATGACGCGCTGGCGCAGTCCGCCAGAGAGCTGGAATGGATATTCGTCGATGCGCCGCTCGGGTCGGGGGATGCCGACGAGGCGGAGAAGATCGAGCGTCCGCGCCCGCGCGGCGGCCTTGTCGGATTTCGGATCGTGGACGAGTATCGCCTCACTGATCTGGTTGCCGACGGTGTAGTGGGCCGACAGCGACGTCATCGGCTCCTGGAAGATCAACGCGATGTCCTTGCCGCGAATGGCGCGCATCTCCTTGCCCCGCGGATCGAGCTTGGCGAGGTCGGTCGCGGGTTGGCCCGGCCGAGACAGCGTCATCGATCCTCCAACGATCTGCCCCGGGCGCTCGAGAATTTGCAGGATCGAGCGGGTCATGACGCTCTTGCCGCAGCCAGAACTCGCCGACGATGCCCAGGGTCTTGCCTGGGAAGAGATCGAAGCTGGCGCCATCGACCGCGCGGACGATGCCTTCATCCTGGATGAAGTGCGTTTCGAGATCGCGCACGGCGAGCAACGGTACGGGTGACGTCAATTCAACCATAGGGGTCCGCCGCGTCGCGAAGGCCGTCTCCGAGGAAATTAAAGGCGAGAATGACGATGATGACCGGGATCGCGGACAGTAGCAGCCATGGCGCGATCGCCAGGGTTTGAACGTTCTGCGCGTCCTGCAGCAGGATGCCCCAACTGATCGCGGGCGGACGGAGGCCGAGCCCAAGGAAACTCAGCGACGTTTCGGAGATGATCATGGCGGGAAGAGCGAGGCTGACCGCTGCAATGATGTGAACTCGTGAAAGACGGCAGCATGTGCCGGAAGATGATGCGCAGACGACTCGCACCCATCAACTCGGCTGCAACGACGAAATCCTCTTCGCGCAACGACAAAAAGCGTCCGCGCACAACGCGTGCAAGATCTGTCCAGCCGATCAGCGAGATAATAATCGTAATGGCGAAATAGACCTGTGCCGACGACCATGTGTTGGGCAGCGCCGCGGCCAGTCCCATCCATAATGGAATGGTGGGGATGGAGCGAACCAGCTCGATCAGCCGCTGGATGGCGGTGTCGACAGCGCCGCCGTAGAGGCCCGAGATACCCCCGAACAACACACCGAGAAACAGACTGATGGTGACGCCAGCCAGCCCGATCAATAGCGACACACGCGTTGCGACCATCAACCGGGACCAGAGGTCGCGGCCTTGCACATCCGTTCCAAGCAGGAACAGACCATTCTCAGGCACGGACGTATCGTAGCCCAGCAGATGCCGGTTGGCCGGGATGAAGCCGAACAAGTGATAGGGATATCCTTCCGCGAAGAACCTGACGTAGACCTTGCGGCTTTCATCGACGCGATAGACGAGTTTGAATGTCTTCAGGTCGCGCACGCCCTTGAGACCGTGCACATAGGGGCGAAAGCTGCCGTCGCTGTCGAACCAGGTGATCGACTGCGGCGGGATATAGCCGCGACGCGAGTCGCTCGCCTCAGGATCGGCGTAAGCGAGGAAATCGGCGAATGCGACGACGAGATAGAAGAGGGCAACAACGAACATACTAATGACGGCGAGTTTATGCTTCTTGAAGCGCCACCAGATAAGCTGACGCTGCGTCGCGACGGCGAGCTTGTCTTCAGTGATCTTACGGTCAACCGGGCGCCGCCCGAATAGCCGCCCAATCAAGCCTGGCGCCGCGGTCATGAATCCACCTGGTGGCGGATGCGTGGATCAATCCACATCAAGACCAGATCGGAGATAAATGTGCCGATCACGGTCAGCGCGCCGAGCAGCAACACGATCGTACCGGCGAGATACATATCCTGCGCGATGAGGGCGCTCAACAAGACCGGGCCGACGGTCGGCAGGCTCATAACCAAACTGATGATGATGCTGCCGGAGACGAGGTAGGGGAACAGATAGGCCAGTGTCGAAGCAAAAGGATTGAGTGCTGCGCGCACTGGATACTTCAGAATGACGCGGCTCTCACTCAAGCCCTTGGCACGCGCGGTGACGACGTAGGGCTTGCGCAGTTCGTCCAGCAGGTTGGCGCGCATGATCCGTATCAACTGCGCCGTGCCGGCAATCGCCAGAATCAGTGCGGGCAACGGCAAGTGCCACATCAGATCGACGACCTTCGCCCAGCCCCACGGCGCCAATTCCATTTCGGCGGAAAAAAGTCCACCGACGTTGGAACCGAAATAGCGGAATGAAAGATATAGAATGATCAGCGCCAGCAGGAAGTTCGGCACCGCTAGACCGATGAAACCGAGGAACGTGAAGGCATAGTCGCCAAACGAATACTGGCGCACGGCCGAATATATGCCGATCGGCAGCGCCAGCCCCCATGTGAGAAGGAGCGCGGCAAAGGATAGGATGACCGTCATCCATAGACGGTCGCCTAGAACCTCGGCGACCGGCCGTTGCCATTCCATCGACTCGCCGAAATCGCCCTTGAGGACGCGGCCCATCCACTTCGTATACTGGACCACGTAGGGCTGATCGAGGCCATAGAGCTTTCGCAAGTTCTCTGCTTCCGCCATCGACACCGAGCTGCCACTGGCCGATAGGCGCGCGATGTAGGCGTCGACGAAGTCGCCGGGCGGCAATTGAATGATCACGAAAGACAGGACCGTGATCGCCCACATGGTGGCGAGAGCCAGAAGAAAGCGGCGGAAGATGAATGCGATCATGTTGTGAGTGGTACGATCGGCGGTGTCAGACTCTTGGGTCTGACACCTCGGAAGAACGAACGTTCAAATGCATTGAGACCGGAGTACGACCAGGTGTCAGACCCGAGGGTCTGACACCGCCGGTTCACTCCTTGTAGAACCATGTCTCCGGATGCGAGCCGCCGGGTGTGCGGCAATGCTGAGCAATGCAGACCCGCGACGGGATGTTGCCGAGCTTGTTGTTGGCGATGCGCACACCCATCAACGCCGGCGACTGGCCGACGATGCCGATGCCGTACTGCTGATCGACCAGTATCCGCCAAATTTCATGCGCGATCTTTATGCGTTCTTCGGTCTGCTTGCTGCCGGCAGAGGCGTAGAGCTCCAAGATCTTCTTGATGTTCGGATCTGTCGGCTCACGGCCCTGCTTGCCGCCAGACGAATACCAGTTGGCAAATTCCGGTCCCATGAATGCTTCGGTCGGATCGACCCAGACGGCGTGACGCGGGAACAGATAGATGATCTCGGTGCCACCGTTGGTCCAGATCATAATGTGGTGTTCGTTGTTGCGGGTCCGCGTGAAGGCGAGGTTACGCTCCATTTCTTTCGATTCCGCCCACACGCCGATCTTGCGCCACTGCTGGGCGATCATTTCGCCGTGCGCCGGCCAAGGCATGAAGGCCTTGACGGCTTGGATCTGGATTCGCAGCCGCTCGCCATTGTCGGTGCGGACGCGGAAGCCTTCGCTGTCCTTTTTCGTTAGCCCGATCTTGTCGAGCAGCGCATTGGATTGTGCGAGATCGAGCGTCGACCATTTGCTGCGCCACTCTTTACCGGGGAAGTAGGGGCTGTCCTCGCCCGGCACGGGAGATCCCGGCGTGCCGACACCGAGCCAGAATGTTTCGTTCAGCTGGTTGCGATCGATTCCCATCGATAGCGCGCGGCGGAAGTCGGTGTTGGTCAACCACTTGGCGATTTCCGGATCGGCCTTGAAGCTCTGATTGACCTGCAGAACAGTATCGGCGCCGTTGATCGCGGTATCAAGACGAACGGTATAATTGCCCTTCTTCTGATTCTCGATGATCACTGGCAGTTTGCCGAGATCGATGTGGCGCTCTTGCAGATCATATTCGCCGGCAATCGCGCGCAGGTTCAGGATTTCCGTATCCTGCGCCAGGGTCATGACGATGCGATCGATATAGGGTAGCTGGTTCCCAGCTGTGTCGACGGCATAGTAATAGGGATTGCGCTCGAGCACCCATGTGGGCGTGTTGACGGGGCGCGTCGTCCGCCACGGACCGAGATTGGGCACATCGACGTTGAGCGACCAATCCTTTTTGAAGTGAATGAGCTTGACCCAATTCTCGTAGCCTTCTTTCTTGGCTAGCTCGTTGACCGCTTCGACAGACGAGTACTTGGGCAGGTACTGTTTCAAGTAGTGCTTTGGCGCATAGGCTCCGAATGTATTGCCCTGGCTTTGGCGCACCGACTGCCCGCCGCCAATCTGCGTGTCGCCCGCAAGCGCGTCATAAAACAGATAGTACGGTTCATCGAAGACAAACCGGACCGTTGTTTCGTCGACTTTCACGACTTTGCCGGGTTTTCCGTTGACGCTCATATCGGGGATCGGCGTCGGCACGATTTCCTTGTTGCCGTAGAGATCCTCGAACCAGAACACGAAGTCATCCGCAGTGAACGGTGCGCCGTCCGACCACTTCATGCCCTTGCGCAGCGAGATCGTGTAGACCTTGCCATCCGCGCTCATATCGACTTTCTTGGCGACGCTCGGAACGATCTTGGTGCCGGTCGGATCCCAGAACAGGAGCTTATCCGACGCATTGATGCGGTTGCCATTCTCGACATCGCCGGGGCCGGTGAAGCCGCGCCGCCACGTACCACCGTACTTGCCGACGGAATGGACCGGCTTCAGGACCAGCGGCTCCGATGGCAGCCGATCTTTCACAGCCGGCAACTTGCCTTGCTTGACGAGTTCGGCCAGTTGCGGGGCCTCTTGAAATGCTTTCGGGATCGCGGCGGCGTCGGTCAGAATTTCTGCGCCTTCCAACTTCCCGACCAAACCTGATTGGCCGATGCTGCTCGATGCCTGCTGCGCCTGAGGGCTTGTCACAGTGCCTGCAAGAGCGAATACGCCAATCAAGGCATAGCAAAAACGTGACGTGACACGTGTCATGGCCGATTTCCTCCCAGTTCTCTTTTTTGCCGAGCGGACCTTGTGGCGCGCCGCGGCCCGAGATTTAAGGCTGCAGCCGCTGGGTCGCGATTGCCAGGGCATCGTAGGAGACAATCAGCCCCGCGAGCAACAGACTTGTGGAGCTGCGACTACATCATATGCCGCGCGGAGTGCCCTCTCGCCGTCCAGGATCGGTCGAGCCCCCGGCGGCTTTGCAGTCTCGCGGCTTGCGCTGTCACACGGAGTGTGGAACCATTGATCAAATCAACGGTTGGGGGCCTGCGTGGCAACTGGTATCCGCGACCTCGTCTCCTATCGCCTTGCGGTTCTCGTCGGCCTCAACGACCGCGCGGGGCATGCGCATCTCAAAGAGACCTTTGGCCTGACGCTCGGCGAATGGCGGGTCCTCGGCAATATTGCTCAAGGCGGCGGCACATCGTTCTCCGACATTGCTGCTGCAATGGTGATAGACAAGGGGCAACTCAGCCGGACCACTGCCGCGCTCATTGAGCGCGGCCACATTCAATCGAAAGTCATGCCGGGCGATCGTCGCGGCGTGATGCTGTCGCTGACGCCGCAGGGCGCTCGATTTCACGCGCAGGTTCTGGCGTTCGCCGCGGACCGAAATGCGGCGTTGTTGTCGAA
Source organism: uncultured Alphaproteobacteria bacterium (assembly GCA_963779515.1). GTDB lineage: Bacteria > Pseudomonadota > Alphaproteobacteria > Rhizobiales > Hyphomicrobiaceae > CAVZYN01. The sequence continues at coordinate 277,543 of CAVZYN010000018.1, read as the reverse complement.
CCTCGACACGTTCGAGCGGCGCGTACTCGACATCGCTTTGCAGAAACTTGCCGCATTCGTGGAAGTCGAGCACGCCGCGCTGTTGCGCGGCACCGCACGAGATGCAGAAACCGCCGCGCGCCGCGCCACGGCCGGGAGGAGAACGGCATGACTGTCGAATCCAACTTGTCCTTGAACTTCATCAAAGCGCACAACGCTCGCCATGTCTGGCATCCCATGGGCGATCCAAAACAGAGCGAAGCCGACCCACCGCTCATCGTCGCGGGTGGCGAGGGCTGCTACATCTACGACGCCGACGGCAAGAAGTATCTCGATTGCGTTGCGGCACTCTGGAACGTCAACGTAGGTCACGGCCGGCGCGAGCTGAAAGAGGCGATGGTCGCGCAGCTCGACAAGCTTGCCTACTACGCGACCTTCATGGGCACGACGAACCCGCCATCGATCGCGCTTTCGGCGATGCTGATAGAGATGCTGGCGCCCGAGGGCATGACCAAGGTGCTGTTTTCTTCCGGCGGCTCTGACGCTAACGAGACCGCTTTCAAGATCGCGCGGCAATATTGGAAGCTCGAAGGCCAGCCGGAACGGACCAAGATCATCTCCATGAAACTCGGCTATCATGGCGTCCATTTTGGCGGCATGAGCGCGACCGGTACGGGGCCACACCGGCGTGCCTATGAACCGCTCGTGCCCGGCTTCTTCCACATCGAGTGCCCGTATCTCTATCGCAATCCCTGGACCACCGATCACGAGGAACTGGGCCGCATCTGCGCGGCCGAACTCGACCGTATGATCGCCTTCCAGGGTCCCGATACGGTCGCGGCATTCATCGCCGAGCCCATCCAAGGCGCGGGCGGCGTGATCGTGCCGCCGAAGAACTTCTGGCCGCTCGTGCGCGAGGTTTGCGATCGCCATGGCGTTTTGCTGATCGCCGACGAGGTCGTCACCGGATTCGGCCGCAGCGGCGCGATGTTTGGCGCGCGCGGCTGGGGCGTGAAGCCGGATATCATGAGCCTCGCGAAGGGCATCAATTCCGGTTACGTGCCGCTTGGTGCGACTGTGGTCAATGAGCGGATCGAGCGCGCTTGGGCGAAATCGCACCCTCTCGCCGGCATTTTCCATGGCTACACATACTCCGGCCACGCGTTGGCCTGTGCGGCGGCGCTGGCCAATCTTAAGATCGTACAGGATGAGGCGCTGCCGGAGAATGCCGCGCGCGGTCGGCGCCTATTTCATGAGCAATCTGACCAAGTTGATGGACCGTCACGAAGTGATTGGCGATGTCCGTGGCAAGGGTTTGATGATCGGCATCGAACTCGTGAAGAGCCGAAAAACGAAAGAGCCCTTTCCGCCGGCTGATCCGATTCATCGCCGTCTGACGCACAGTGCACGCGCTCGCGGCGCCGTCATCCGCATCAACGCCGGCAAGATCATCATCTCCCCGCCGCTGATCTTCACAAAGGCCAACGCCGACGAGGCAACTGCGATGTTCGACGACGCCCTCGCCGAAGCCCTGAAAGCATGACATGACCACGGCGCTCATCTGGCACGAACTGATGATGTGGTTCGACGCAGGGACGTTCGCCGGACCGATGCGCGCGATTTTTCCCGTGCAACCGGGCGAAGCCTCGGAAAACCCAGAAGCCAAGCGCCGCATCAAGAACCTGCTCGATGCCTCGGGCTTCATCGACAAGCTTTCGGTGATCACGCCGGTGCCCGCGACCGAGCAGGATCTATTGCGCGTCCACACGCCCCGCCTCATTACGCAGGTCAAGGCATTCTCTGCGGCCAACGGCGGCCAGCTCGGATTTTCCGCATTCGTGGGGCCTGGCGGTTACGAGATCGGGCTGATGGCGGCTGGGGCGACGATGGCTGCGACCGACGCGGTTCTGACGGGGCGCGTGACCAACGCCTATGCGCTCGTGCGCCCACCCGGCCATCATGCCTCAGCCGATGGCAGCATGGGTTTCTGTCTGTTCAACAACATCGCCGTTGCGGCGCGACATGCACAAGCTGTTCACAAGGTTGGCCGCATTGTCGTCGTCGACTGGGACGTGCATCACGGCAATGGCACGCAGAGCATCTTCTATGACGATCCCGGCGTGCTGACGATCTCGCTGCACCAGGAAGGTATTTTTCCACAAGCTGGCCAGGGCATCCATGGCGCCGTCTCCGAGCAGGGTGAGGGCAAGGGCCGGGGCAGCGTGATCAATGTGCCGTTGCCGCCGGGTTGCAGTACTGCCGCCTATCGCGCAGCGTTCGAGCGTGTGGTGCTGCCGGCACTCAGCACCTTCAAGCCGGACATGATCTTCGTGGCATGCGGGCTTGATGCGGGCAATCACGATGCGCTCGGGCGCATGATGCTGGGGCCGGAAGATTTCCGATGGATGACGGCGGCCGTGATGGGGGTTGCTGACGACCTTTGCAAGGGCCGCCTGGTTCTCTCGCACGAAGGTGGCTATCACGCGCCATCCGCGCCATTCCTTGCTCTCCCGATCTTTGAACAGCTGTCGGGACAATCGTCCGGAATCGCCAATCCGATTGCGCTCCGCATGGCCGGTCTGCCGCCGTCCAAATTGCTTGCGCACGAAGATGCGGCCATCGAAGCCGCGCGCCGCGCCGCAACTATGCTGTCTGGAGTGCGCTGATGAGAGATGGTGGCGCACCCGCGATCGACGTGCTCAAGGTCGAGGGCGTATCCAAGGCGTTCGGCCGGGTGGGTGTGATCGGCGATCTCGATCTCACTGTCCGCAACGGAGAGTTTCTCTCCATCGTTGGTCCCTCGGGTTGCGGCAAGACGACATTGCTGATGACGCTCGCGGGACTGCTTGCTGTCGATCGCGGCCGGATCACCTTCGAGGACCGCCCTGTCACCGAGCCGCCGGAGGGCGTCGCGGTCGTATTCCAAGACTATAGCCGCTCGCTCATGCCATGGCTCAGGAACGTCGATAACGTGCTGTTCGGCATGAAGCGGCTCGGCCACAAGAGCAAGACTGAGAAGCACGCCGTCGCCATGGATATCCTTGGCGTGGTCGGGCTGAAGGGCTTTGAAAGTCACTATCCCTGGCAGGTCTCAGGCGGCATGCAGCAGCGCGTTGCCATTGCCCGCGCGCTTGCCTCGGAAGCCCGACTCTTGTTGCTGGACGAACCACTTGCCGCCGTCGATGCGCAAACGCGCAACGAAATCCAGGACCTGCTGCTCGACCTCGCGCGCCGCTTTGGCAAGACCTGCCTGCTTGTCACGCACGATGTGGATGAAGCAGTCTACCTGGCCGACCGGATCGTCGTGCTTTCGCAGCGCCCAACCCGCGTCGTACACGAGTTTGCGGTCATGCTGCCCAAGCCGCGCGACCAAATCACGACACGTGCCGACCCCGATTACTTGCACTTGCGCGCCGATCTGATGAACATGATCAGGTCGATGCCGAAAGCCACACACCCGCAACACTAAATGAGGAGCAACCCATGAAACGTCTCAAAACGTGGATCGCAATGTCGGTCGTCGCGGCCGCCACTCTAACGGCTGCACCGGTGGCGCAGGCGCAGCAGAAGATCCGCTTCGCGTATCTGAAATCGACCACGCTGATCCCGTTCTTCTTCGCGCAAGAGAAGGGGTACTTCAAGGCCGAAGGTCTCGACATCGAATTGATCGCGGTGCCGGGCGGCCCGGCGGTCGCAGCGGCCATCGCCGGTGGATCCGCCGACATCGGCTATGCTGCACCGACGCCGATCGCCATTGCGCGGCAGGCCGGGCAGAACTATCGATTCTTCGTCGGCATGGAACGCGAGGATTTCAAGAAGGGCGAACTCTGGGGCACGATCCTCGCCAGCGAGAAGTCCGGCATCAAGGACATCAAGGGGCTGGCCGGCAAGAAGGTCATTCTCGGGCCACCGGGCGGTCTGTGCGAACTCTCGGTGCGCGAGTGGCTCGGCAAGAACGGCATGCAGTGGAGCCAGATTACGCCGCTGCATCAACCGTTCCCGCAGATGCAGGCCGCGCTGGACGTCGGCAATGCCGATGCCGCGTGCATCATCGAGCCGTTTACAACGGCAGTGCAGGCCTCACCGATCAAGCCCGTGACACTCGCCAAGGGCTATCTCGCGGAGCATCCCGAGCGCTACACGGTCGATGGGATCTTTGCCAACGAGACGTGGCTTGCCGCCAATGCCAAGGCCATCGAGGGCATCAAGAAAGCCATGCTCAAGGGCTGGCAGGAACTGGCCAAGGACCGCGCCACGGTCGAGAAGATCCTGGACCAGGAATTCCGCTTTCCCAAGAGCCTCGTGGATCGGGTGAAGCTCGACTACGTTTCGCAGATCATCGCTGTCGGCGGCCGACTTCGAGCCGATCATCGCGGCGATGAAGAAGACCGGCATGCTGAAGCCGGAGTTCAAGACCGAAGATCTGGTTCTGCAATAGTGGGGGCCCGGCGTTGGGTCGCACGAGACTTTGACCCAACTCACTGCTTGGATTGCGTGATGCTCGCGCTGCGCCCGCTCCTTGGCACTGTCGTTCTGCTTGCTGCGTGGCAGCTTGTGGTCATCAGTGGGGTCGTGCCGCGAGCATACTTTCCAGCCCCGCTGGAGGTCTTGGACGCGACGCGAGACTTGACGCGTCGGGGCGAGCTTTTGCCAGCCATCGGCGTCACGTTTGCGCGTGCGGTTGCTGGCCTTGCCGGGGCGGTGGTTCTCGGCATTGGTCTCGCGCTGGTGGCGACGCGCTATAAGCTGGTTGGCCGCGCCTTCACGCCGATCGCGGATCTGTTCCGTTCGCTGCCGCCGGCCGCGATCACGCCGATCAGCATCTTCTTTCTGGGCCTCGGGTGGAAACTCTATGCTTTCATCCTCGTCTTCACGTGTTTCTGGCCGATTTATCTGAATGCGTTCGCAGCGCTCAATGCGTTGCCGAACCAGCAGCTTGCAACGGCGCGGATCTATGGCTTTGACGGCTGGGTACGGCTGCTGCGCGTGCAGCTACCTGCCGCACTTCCCGAAACGTTCATCGGCATTCGCCTCGCCGCGGCTATCGCCTTGATCGCGGCCATTGCGGCGGAGATGCTCGCGGGCCGCGATGGGCTCGGCTACCTGATGTCGTCGGCGGCGTTTTCGTTGCGCATCCCCGATACGTTCGTTGGTCTGGTCGCCGTCATGGGTCTTGGCCTCGTCATCAACCAGATCGTCGTCACGGCACGTGGCTTTTTTGTCGGCTGGCACGAGACGATGACGATCGCTAACCAGGCGGCATGACCATGGGAGCGAAGCACTTCGACTGGCCGCCGCTGGTGTTGATCGCGCTGCTGCTTGGCGCCTGGGAATTTCTGCCGCGACTGACAGGATCGGTGAATTTTCCGCCCCTCACCGCGGTGGTATTGGCAATGACAACGAACGCTCCGGAGATCACATCACATGTATTGCAGACGCTGCGGCGCGCGAGCATCGGATTCACATTGGCTGTCGTGACGATGGCGCCGCTCGGCATCGTCATCGGGCGGAGCCGGATGCTGGCCAGCATCTTTGAACCTGTGATCGATCTGGTGCGGCCCCTGCCGCCGATCGCGATCATTCCTGTCGTGATGCTGTTCGCTGGCATCGGCGACGGTGCCAAGATTTCCGTGATCACGTATGCGGCGGCCTTCCCGATCCTGATCCATGCCATCGACGGCGTCCGTGGCATTCATCCCATGTACGCGACGGTCGCCCGTGCTCTGCGGCTTGACGCTGTTCGAACAGCGCTTCGAGATTGATCTGCGCGCGGTGCTGCCGGTGTTGTTTACTGGGTTGCGACTTGCAATTGCCAGCGCCCTTCTGGTGGCGGTAACGGCCGAAATGCTGATGTCTACCGACGGGATCGGTCTCTACATTCTGCATGCCCAGGAGCGGTTTCAGATCGCCAATGGGCTCGCTGGCATTCTGGTCGTGGCCGTGCTCGGCTGGGTGGTCAACCGGTTTCTGTTGCTTGCCGATAGGCGTCTGCTCGCATGGCATCACGCGACGACTGGGTACGAAGGGGCAAGGGTCTGAACAGTCTCGGCGGCCACCTCGACGGAGACCTCCCAAATTCAACCTGCCGCAAGTATTGCGGTGACTGGACTGGCGGTCGGGCATGCCGTCCCAACCGCGTCCGCGCTCTGCCTTGATCGCGGCGACTGCTGAGGCAAAGCGCGCGGCGTCAAGCGGCGCCAGCCTTTCCGCCAGCCCCAGCGCGTAGGCGCCGTGAAACACATCGCCACAACCGGTCGTGTCGGCGACTTGGACCTGAAAGGCGGGCACGGATGTCAGCACGCCATTAAGCACCCACAAACTTCCGGCAGAGCCGCGTGTGACCGCGATCACCTTTGAGGCCGGGAGTGCTGCTGCACATTTTCGCAGTTGATCGGCTGGATCGCCGTCGCCGGCAAATTCGCGCAAGCCCTCGGCCGAGAAGACGATATGATCGGCTCTCTCGACGAGCCGCTGCGTCTGCGCAGTCGCGCCCTCCATCCGCGTCGATCAACGGAGATCACGCCCTTGGCGCGGGCACGATCGAGCACCGCCTCGGCGCCCTCGGGCCAACGGCTGTCGGCCAGGACCACGCCCACGCCATCGAAGGGGTCGATTGGCAAGAGTGCCGCATCTTCCGGCAGTCCTTTGCGATACGCAACGATGCAGCGCTCGCCATTCTTGTCGACCAGGACGACGGCGCAGCGCGTTTGCCCACCCTGCACAACGGCGACGCCCTTGCAGTCCACGCCATGATGCCTAAGCGCGCTGAGTGCGGCGTCACCGGCCGCATCGGCGCCGACGCGGCCCCAATAAGCCGCAACACCGTGCAAGTTGGCGATGGCCACGGCCGCGGTCGCGGCGGGACCGCCGAAACGGCTCTCGTAGCGCGAGGCGGCAATCTTGATGCCCGCGGCCGGCAGCGTTTCGACATGATAAACGTCGTCGCGTACGATGGCGCCGACACACACGATCTTCTCAGCCGTCATGTCACTTGCCGGCGGCATGGACCGCCCCTCTCGAGATTGCTGCGACTACGTCCAAACGAGGGGATACTATGCGCGCTGAGACGAGCTGGCGAGTTGCGAACCGCCTGTTTACGTGCATCATGCCTGCAACCCACCCGAAGAACTCGGGGAGTTCCTTGCTATGGCCGATACGGTGTTGAGCATGGGTCACTCGAGCGCAATCGCGGTTTTCGCCGTAAACGGCGTCGGGCCTTGTCGGGCGCGTTTAGTCATTTCAGCGCGCGCCGAGGCGTCACTCGGCGGGCTTTTCTCACGCGATCGCCACACTTGCTCCGACACTCCAGAGAGGTCTGATTGATGGAGACGTCACTCGCCGCGCTGGCTGCTGATCTCAAGGCCATCAATGTCGTGGTCGAGGGCGGCCGGCCCTCGTTCGCCAAGAGCAAGCGTCCGCCTGACGACATGATCGATCGTTGGGCGCGCGCAGCCTTGCTCGCCGACATCGATACCCGGCAGGTCGCGATCTGGGCCATTCGCGAGGCAGCACACGCAGCCGGCATCATTCCTTCGTCGATTCAAGATCTCTACGTCGCCTGCGCTGACGGCACGTGGACGGACAAGACCGTCCCCGCCATGAACCTGCGCGGGTGGACGTATCAGACGTGCAGGGCGGTGTTCCGGGCGGCGAAAGAGGTGGACGCGCATCTGCTGATCTTCGAACAGGCCGTGGGCGAGGCGATCTACGCCGTGCAGCCGCCGGCCGAATACACGGCTGGCGTGCTCGCAGCGGCATTGCGCGAAGGCCACATCGGCCCGGTCTTCCTGCAGGCCGACCACGATCAAGTGAATGCAGCCGCCTACAAGAAAGACAAGTTCGCCGAGACGGAGCGGCTTGAGCGCATCATGCGCGAGCAGATCGCGGCCGGGTTCTTCAACATCGACATCGATGCCTCGACGGTCGTTGATCTCTCGTTGCCGACAGTCGAGGACCAACAGCGTCTCAATGCTGAAATCACCGCAGACTTCACGCGCTTCGTGCGCAGTCTCGAGCCCAAGGGCGTGACCATCTCGCTCGGCGCCGAGATCGGCGAGGTCGGCCATCACAACACCACGCCCGAAGAGCTCAGAGCATTCATGGCGACCTACCCCAAGGCGTTGTTTGGCGTTGCGGGCAAGGACATGCCGGGCGTCAGCAAGATCAGCGTCAACTCGGGCACGTATCACGGCGGCAAGGTGCTGCCCGACGGCACGCTCGCGCCCGTCAACGTGGACTACGGCACGCTTAAGGCGATCACCGATATCTGCCGCAAGGACTTCCGAATGGCGGGCGCAGTGCAGCACGGCGCCTCGACATTGCCCGGGCACCAGCTTGCGAAACTACCCGGAGCAGGCGCGATCGAGGTGCACCTGGCGCTCGGCTTCAACAATCTGATCTTCGATCACCCGAGCCTGCCGCAAGCCGTCAAGGACGAGATCCGCGCCTATGTGTTCAAGAACCATGCATCGGAGCGGGCGCCCGGAGAGACGGATCAGCAGTTCCTCTACAACGTCCGCAAGAAGTCCTGGAAGATCATGAAGAAGCGGTTCTGGGACCTGCCGGAACCGATCCAGGCCGACATCATGCGGTCGTTGCAGGCCATGTTCAAAGACATGTTTACGTGGATGAATGTCGGCAACACGCGGACGCTCGTCGCCGAGCATACCAAGCCGATCAAAGTCGCGGTACCGATACCGGAGGCAGCATTGCGCATTCTGAATTGATGCTGACTGACATGAGGCTGGCGGCGCCACTCATCGACGAGGCGTTGTCCAATAACAAAAAGCCGGCGCATTTGCAGCCGGCGTCAGGAAACCCGAGGAGAGCTAGCATGCGAAACTTATTGTCTAGAGTCGTTTCGAAGCGCACAGCGATCTCGTTCGCGATGGCGCTGGCGCTGCCGACATTTGCGTTGGCACAAGGTCAGACCGAGGTCCGTTGGGCGCAGTGGAAAACCACCGAGGTCGGCGAGAAGTTCATGACCGAGGTGAAGGCCGCGTTCGAGAAGGCGCATCCCGAGATCAAACTCGTGCTAGTGGATTCGCCATTCCAAGGGTTCCATGACCGCGCAATTGTACAACATCAGGCCAAGAAGCTTGCCGATGTTCTCATGGTTCAAGTGGATTGGATTGCCGAGTTCGCCGATCTTGGCATGATCCATCCGCTGGACGAATTCATTGCCAAGGAACCGAAGGCGTTTTTCGACAACATCCCGTCGACCTTCCACCAGAAATGGCGCGGAAAACAGTACTATCTGCCGATCGAGAGCGGTGCGATTACGCTGTTCTACAACACTAAGATCTTCAAGGATGCCGGCATCGCCGGGCCGCCGAAGACTTGGGACGAGTACGCGGAGATCGCGCGCAAGGTTACCAATCCCGATAAGAAGATCTTCGCCACCACCGCCACACTTGGCACCGAACCGCCGACCAACATGACGTACGACATCTATCCGCTCATTCTTCAAGCGGGCGGGCAGATCATCGACCCGGCGACGAACAAGGCTGTCTTCAACAGTCCCGAAGGCGTGAAGGCGATCGAGTGGTATGTCGATCGCGTCAATAAGGATAAAATCGCGGCGCCGGGTGTTCTGAGCAACGGCGAGAAGGAAAAGCGCGCCAACTTCGCCGCAGGCAATATCGCCATGATGTTCGAAGGGCCGTGGGGGATTTCAATCCAGAAGCAACTCAATCCAGCTCTCGAGTACGACATCGCACCGCTGCCGACCAATGTCACGAGCGGTACGATGGTGCGCGGCGGCATGAATACGATGACGGCGCAGGCGCAGAACAAGGAAGCGACCTGGAAGTTCATGCGTTGGATCTCCGGGGCCGCCGGCATCGAAATGTGGTCTAAGGGTACAGGCGCGTTCCCAGCCCGTAAGGACGTTGCCGGTCAGGACTGGTTCAAGGAGAAGAAACTGTTCCAGGCTTTCGTGCAGCAGATGGACCGGCCGAATGCGCAGTCGCCGTTCCTTGGCATGCCGAACGCGGTGCAGATGAACAAGATCATGACCACCGAGGTGCAGAACGTGCTGCAAGGTAAGAAGCCCGCCAAGCAAGCGCTGGATGATGCGGCGGCCGAGTGGAACAAAGTGTTCGCGGCGGCGAAGCAGTAGCCTTGCAAACGGGCGCGGTTCGATCCGCGCCATTGTCACTTTTGGGCCAATCCCTGGATGGCAGGGGTTGGCCCTGACCTTGGTTGGGCCGATGAACACCTTCCGTAACAGGTACCGAGACGAGATCCTGGCGTACTCGTTTCTGTGGCCGTCGCTGCTGGTCCTGTTTGCATTGCTCCTCTATCCCCTCTTCTACGTCATCCGCCTGAGCTTTTATGACAGCAACCTGACCCGGGAGACATGGGTTGGGTTGAGCAACTATGCGACGCTGATCAACGATCCACTGTTCTGGAAGTCGTTTCTTCAGACGGTGCTGTTCACGGTCGGCAGCGTTGTGATGCATCTGGTGATCGGGCTGGCGCTGGCCCTATTGCTCAATGCCGAGATCAATCGCCGGTTTCGCTCGCTGGCGCGCGGCATTCTGATCGTGCCGTGGCTGCTGGCGCCAACGGTTGCTGGCATGATCTGGGTGTTGATGCTGGCGCCGTTGGGTGTGGTCAACGCGCTTCTCGCCAACCTCGGCATTGTCGATCAGAACGCCAACATCGCCTGGCTCGGCGACCCGGCGACATCGCTCGCATCGGTGACGGCCATGAATGTGTGGCGCGCGTTTCCGTTCTTCATGGTGATGCTGCTGGCGGGACTGCAGGCCATTCCGCTCCAGCTCTACGAGGCGGCCGAAATCGACGGCGCGACGCTGTTCGAGCAATTCCGGTACGTGACACTGCCGCAGCTGCGAAGCGTGATCGCGACAATCGTGCTGCTCGATTCGATTTGGACGTTCCGGGCGTTCGATCCCGTCTTCATCATGACCGGCGGCGGGCCAACCAACTCGTCCGAGGTTCTTGCGACGGCAATTTATTTCGACGGCTTCCAGAAGCTCAAGTTCGGCTACGCCTCAGCGGAGGCTGTTGTCATGTTTATCGTGCTTTTCATCGTCAGCGGCGTCTATGTGCGACGCGCCATGAGCACCCTCAACTGAACCGGGCCCCGCACCATGAGTGATATTGCGATGCAACGCGGCTTGGGGATCGAGGGGCGCCGCCGTCTGCTCAACATCGCGATTTACGGGCTGCTGGTCCTCGCTATTGTCATCATGTGCTTTCCGATCGCGTGGATGATGAGCGTCTCGGTTCGCCCCAATGTCGAGGTCATGAAGATTCCGCCGGACTGGTTGCCGCAAGTCTTCACGCTGGAGGGGTACAAGAAGATCTTTGCAAACACGAAGTATCTCTACGTGTTCGCCAACACCTGCTTCGTCGCGTTGGTGGTGACCATTCTTTCACTCACACTGGGATCGATGGCGGCGTACGCCCTGGCGCGCTTCAAGTTCATCGGCCATCGCGCAGTCCTGATGTTCCTGATCACCACGCAGATGTTCCCGCTGGTGTTGCTGTGCATTCCTTACTTCCGGATCTTCATCACACTTGGGCTCTATGACAGCCTGACCGCGCTGATCATCACCTATCTGACCTTTACGCTGCCGTTCTGCATTTTGATGTTGCGCAGCTACTTCCTCAATATTCCGCGGGATATGGAGGAGGCCGCCATGGTCGACGGCTGCACGCGCCCCGGAGCGATATATCGCATTCTGCTGCCGATGTCGTATCCAGCATTTATCGGCGCGGGCCTCTATACGTTTTTGCTGGCATGGAACGAGTTCCTGTTTGCCGTCGTGCTGATCGAGTCCTGGGAAAAGCGGGTGCTCACCATTGCGATCTACAGCCTGCTCGCCGAGTTCGTTACCGACTGGAACACCATGATGGCGTTTTCGGTGCTGGCGAGCCTGCCGCTGGTCGTCGCCTTCATCTTCCTGCAGAAATACATGGTCCAAGGCATGACCGGCGGCGCGCTGACGTCGTAAGCAGGCGTCGCACCGGCAAGCACGTCGCGCGGAGGTCTGGTCAACGCGTCGGTCACGCTACCCTGGTCCGCGAACCAGCGTCGGCAACCCCGTTGACAGGACTGGAAAGAACACCAGCAAGAGCACAACCGCGCACTCGGCATAAAAGAACCAGCGCAACTCGTGCCACAGCTCGCGCAATGACAAGTCACCGATCTTACAGGCGACGAACAGGCAGATTCCAACCGGCGGGGAGATGAGACCCAACGTACACGAGACAATCATCACCATGGAAAAATGAATATCGTCGATGCCCATCTGGCGCGACAAAGGCAACAGCACCGGCGCGAGCAAGAGCAGCGCCGGTCCCGCGTCCAGCGCCAGGCCGATGACCAGGAAGGCCACGACGCAGGCCAGCAGAAACAGCGTTGGTTGCCCCTTGAACACGCTCACCAGACGCGCCGCCCACTCCTCGATCCCACCGAGCACCAGCACATAGTTCACAATTTCGATTGTCGCGATCATCATGAACAGTGCCGCGGTCAGGCGCGCCGCGCTGCGGAATGACAAGAACAGGCCATTGAGATCGAGGTGGCGGAACACGAGCCAGCCGAGAATGATCGCGTAGATGACGGCGATGCCCCCGGCTTCGGTGGGCGTGAACACGCCCGAGAGCGTTCCGAAGACGATGAACGCGGGCAAGGTGAGCACCAGCAATCCGTCGCGGATGATCTTGCCCCTCTCGTCGGCGGCCACGGTCATGGTTGTCTGTGGCAGCTCACCCCGGAGGCCCTTGGCAAAGATCACGGCCGCGCAGGCGACGCCCAGCAAGATGCCAGGAACCACGCCGCCGAGAAACAGGCGCAGCACAGAGACGTCAGCCACGGCTGCGTAAATCACCATGATGACCGATGGCGGGATGATTGGTCCGATTATGGATCCAGCCGTGATCAGCGCCGCAGCGAAGGCTTTCGTATAACCTTCCTTGGGCATCGAGTTGATGAAGATGTTGCCGAGCGCCGCCATGTCGGCAATTGCGGTGCCGGAGATGCCTGCGAACAAGACGGCGGCGACAACGGCTGCGTAGGCCGTGCCGCCGCGGACCCGGCCGACAATCAACATGGAAAGCTTGATCAGGCGGTCAGAGATGCCGCCGCGGCTCATCAACTCTCCGGCGACAATGTAGAAGGGCGCGGCCAGCAGCACGAAACTGTCGAGGCCGGCAAACATTTTCGAAACTACATTGAGCAGAGGCAACTGCTCGTTGACCAGCGCAATCACCGCCGCGAGCCCAAAGGCAAATGCGATCGGAACGCCGGCCAGCAGCAGTACCACGAGCGCAATGGCGATGAGCGTCATATCACGACCTTCGTGCCACCTTCGAGATGCGCAGGTGGCACGAACGCATCGTAGATCTTGACCAGCGACACGAGCAGCAGCAGGCACCCTCCAATGGCGATCGCACTGTAGATGTAGAGCATCGGGAGACCGCTGGTCGGTGCGGTTTGCATGCCGTTCAGCCAACAGTAGCGTACGCCCTGCCAGAGCACGATCGCCGCGAACACGGCCGTCAGCAAGTGGATGAGCGCGTTCTGCACGGTCTGGAACCACGGCCCGCCGAAGTCGCCGAACATATTCATGTCGAGGTGCTCGTCGAACCAGGATGCGCAACCTGCGCCCAGAAATGTGATCCAAACTGCCAAATAACGGATCGCCTCTTCGCTCCAGGAAATCGAGTCAAGCATGACGTAGCGCATGAACACGGCCGAACCATTGACCAAAACTGTGACGATCAACAGTAGGCCAATGGCATAGTCTGCTGTGCGCACGAGCCGGCGCACAATGGTACGGAACGCCCCCATGACCCGATTCCCCCGGATGCGGCCTGGGCGGCACCGGGGCCGCCCAGATCCGTCTCAATTGCCGTACACTTTCTTCTGCGCCTCGCCGACTGCCGTCAGCAGCTTGTCGACCACTTCTTTGCCGGTCTGCGACGCGATGAACTCAATGACGGGCTGCTGCGAGGCCTTGCGGAACGCTTCCTTCTCACTCGGCGACGTGACGTAGACTTTGGTGCCGGCTTCGCGGATCTTGTCGACGTCAAGGATACCGTCCATGGCCTTGCGGGCATTGGCGAAAGCCGTGTGGACACGCGCACCGTCGATCAGGATCTGTTTGTGGTCGGGCGAGAGTTTGCCGAACACGCCATCGTTGATCAATATGAGGTGCAGACCGAAGATGTGCTCGTTCACGCTCATGAACTTCTGCACTTCGTGCAGCTTGCCCGCAAAGATTGTCGAGGCCGCATTCTCCTGGCCATCGACAACATTCTGCTTCAGCGCGGGCACGAGTTCTGGCCAGGAAATCGGCGTCGCGGAAGCCCCCATCGACTTCATGAAGTTGACGTAGACTTGGCTCTGCATGGTGCGCATTTTCAGGCCCTTGAGATCTTCGGGGCCTTTGATCTCGCGAACGTTGTTGGTGAGGTTGCGGAAGCCGTTCTCAGAGAACGTCAGCGTGCGCATGCCGGTCGCCTTGCGCATGTCTTCGGTCAACTCGTTCACGAATGGGCCATTGAGGAATTCCCAAGCGACCGGCGAAGAGGGGAAAAGGTACGGGATCTGGAACACTTGCATGGGCTTATGGAACGAGCCGAGCACCGAGTTGTCCACGGCGGCTATGTCGAGCGTCCCGTTCTTGATCTGCTCGGCGAGCTGCAACGATCCGCCGAGCGTGTTGAAGAACAAGCGCAGTTCCAGCTCGCCCTTGGACTTGAACTCGACGTACTGCTTCATGGCTTTCATGCCGTTCTGCAGACCATCGGTCGGATGGTCCGCGGCGCCGACGGCAAAGCGCAACGTTATCTTGCCTTGGGCGGCAGCAGGCAGGGCAAGAGCGACGAGCGCCACGGCTGCAAGTGCGACTTTCCTCAAAAGCTTCATGGTTTCCTCCGGTTCAGGTCTTGGATTGGCGGGCCTTATGCTTGACCTCGTTGATGAGGTGGGCGTTGACGCAATTGATGGCGCGACCGGTCTCAAGGGGCGCCAGCGCGGTTTCGATGGTCTTGGTTCTGAGATCGACCATCCCGTCGGGACTGTAGAACGCGGCGTGCGGCGACAGCGTCAGGCGACCATCGAGCCAGGGCTCGCGTTTGAGCCAAGCGGCGATAAGCGGATGATTGCGATCAGCGGGTTCGGCGGGGAGCACATCGAGGCCGGCGGCGGCGATGCGGCCTGAGCTTAACGCATCGTTCAGCGCGTCGAGGTCGATGATGTTGCCGCGCGCTGTATTGACGATCACTTGACCAGGCTTGGCGTGAGACAATGCCTCGCTGCCAACGAGGCCGCGTGTCTCCGGCGACGACGGGGCGTGGATGCTGACGATGTCTGACAGTGCCATGAGGTCATTGAGCGTCGAGCAACGCCGCGCGCCAACCGCGATTTCCATGCCACTTGGGAGATGCGGATCATAAAAGGCGATATTCAAGTCGAAGCCGCGAGCGCGCATCGCCGTGGCAAGTCCGATGCGGCCGAGACCAACAATTCCGAATGTGGCACCGCGCAGCCGGCGCACGACAGGCGCCTTGGCATGACTCCAGTTGGCGACCGGATCGGCGCGCAGGATATCGTGGTACGTGGCGGTCCCGCGGGTCAGGGCCAGCATCAAGGCCATGGCGTGGTCGGCCACTTCCGATGTGCCGTAATCCGGAACGTTGCTGACCGACACGCCCTCCGCGCCCCAGCCCGCAATGTCCAGGCTATCGAAGCCGACACCGCAGCGCACGACGATGCGGCATCGCGGATAGTCGAGCGGCGTTCCGTCAATGGTCGTGTTCGGGTCGTACTGCACAACTGCGTCAGCGCGGCGGCGGATTTCGGTTGGAAGCGGCTGCTGCTTTGCCGACGTGGCTGCCTGAATGAACAGTTCGGCCCGGCCGGCGGCGACCCTGCGCTCGAGATCGGCGTCCGCGATATTGAAATGCGACAGCACCACGAGCATCGTCGTCGCCCTTATCTCAGTACCGCGATGACCTGGCCCATCTTGACTATCTCTCCAGCAGACGCAAGCAGCTCTATGATTGCGCCCGCCTTAGGCGCCTCGATTTCGACGACCGCTTTATCGGTTTCCACTTCGGCCACGATCTGTTGCACCGTGACCGTTTGCCCGGGCTCGACCAGCCAGCGTAAGAGCTTGCCTTCACTGACCGTGAGGTCGCCGAATGGCATGGTGATGGGGGTGCCGTCGATCGCGATCTGCGGTTTTGTCCGTGGCGCTGTCGTTGGCTTGGGCGCGGCCAGAGGCATCGGCGGCGTCGCCAAGACGGCCGAACGATCGCCGCCAGCGGTCAGGCGACGGATCGGCACAGCGATGCCCCGCGTCAAGGCACGGGCGCGGGCGACGATGAGATCCGTGTTGACCAGCATGGCACGTTCGAGCGCGGGGGCGAAAGGATGCGTTACTGGTTCGGTGTGCAGACGCGCGACCGGTGCATCGAGATGGTCGAAGGCCAATTCTTGGATCGCCTGCCCAAGCTCTGCGCCGACACCGAACATGGCGTACCCTTCATCGACGACAAGGAGGCGATGGGTTTTGCGGACGCTTGCGGCGACGGTTTCGACGTCGAGCGGCTGAATAGTCCTCAGATCCACGATCTCGGCCGACACGCCTTCGGCGGCCAGAAGCTCGGCTGCTTCGAGCGACCGATGCACGAGTTGCCCAGCAGTGGCGATTGTGACGTCTGTTCCATTTCGGACGATACGTGCGACACCAAACGGCACATAGACGTCGGCGTTGGGAACCGGGCCCTTGGTTGCGAACAGCGCCTTGGTTTCAAACATCACGACGGGATCGTTTGCCCGCAGCGCGGTCTTCATCAGTCCCTTCGCGTCGGCCGGCGTCGATGGCAGACAGACAATGAGGCCGGGGATGTGCGCCCAGACCGGATGATAGGTGCCGCTGTGGTGTGGCCCCGCCGAGCGGACCGCACCTGCGCCGACACGGACGACCATGGGCGCCGTCATCTGCCCGTTGGACATGTAACGCAGCTTTGCAGCCTGCAACGCGATCTGCCCGCCGGCTTCGAACAGAAAATCCGCGAACATCAAATCGGCGACGCAACGCACGCCGGTTGCGGCGGCTCCGAGAGCGGCGCCTGTAAAACCAAGCTCGGATATGGGCGTATCGACCATGCGGTCGCCGCCGAACTCCGTCCATAGGCCCTTGGTGTGCGCGAATGTACCGCCGCGCTCACCGGTCCCTTCGCCAAAGTAGATGATATTCCGGTTGCGACGCATCTCTTCGGCGATGCCGTCGCGAACGGCATCGAGCCAACCTGTCTCGGTGTACTTCGCGACCGATGGTGCGGGCGTCAGCGCCTCCGGCGGGTTTACAGGGTCGGCATAGACATGCAAATGCACGGTCGCCGGTTCGGGCTCGCCCGATGCGCGTGCGAAGGCGATGGCGGCGTCCACCTCGCGATCGATCGCCGTGTCGATGGCACCCACCTCTTGATGGGTGACGACAGCATAGTCCTCGATGATGCGGCGCTTGAACGTCTCGACCGGACAACGCTTGGCCCAAGCGTCGATTTCGGCTTGGGTTCGATACATGCCGACGACTGGATCGCCTTCATGGTGTCCAACAGTCCGATACGTCTTGGCTTCGATGAGGGTCGGACCATCGCCGCAGCGCGCCCGCTCTGTCGCGGTGTGCATTGCTTGCCACATGGCGATGACGTCATTGCCGTCCACAGCAACGCCAGGAATGCCGTAGCCGGCGGCGCGCATCCAGATCTCGGGGTTGAGCGTTACACTCTTGAGGGCCGTTGCCGTCGCATAGAGGTTGTTCTCACATACGAAGACGACGGGTGCGCGCATGACGCCAGCGAAGTTCAGCGACTCGTGAAAGGCCGCATGGTTGGAAGCGCCGTCGCCGAAAAAGGCGACGGCCATGCCGTCCGTGCGCCGGTGGCGGGCGCTAATGGCCGCGCCTACGGCCGATGGGATGCCGCCGCCGACGAGACCGTTGGTACCGAACAGGCCGGTCGCTGCGTCGTACAGGTGCATCGTGCCGCCGCGGCCACCACAGCAGCCGTCGCGCTTGCCGTAAAGTTCCGCCATCAAGATTTTTGGGTCCATGCCTTTGGCGAGTGCATGGCCATGCCCACGATGGGTGGACGTCACCCAGTCGGTCGGCCGCAAGTGAGCGCACACGCCGACTGCTGTCGCCTCCTCGCCGATATACAGATGCAGGAAGCCGGGTGTTTCGCCGGCGCGGCAGGCCACCTGTGCCGCGAGCTCGAATTTCCGCAGCAGGATCATCTGCCGGTACAGAGCAATCAAGCGCTCGGGCGTGAGGCCATCGGGGAGCGGCACGCGGTTTGTGGCAGGACGCAGCGGCGTCGCGGTGACCATGTCAGAAATCCCGAGCGAACCCGGCCGTCCAGCCGCCATCGATGGCGAGCACGTGGCCTGTGATGTAGGTGTTCTGTGGCGAGGCCAGGAACAGTGCGCCGTGGGCGATTTCCCCGGGCTCAGCGGGCCGGCCCATCGGAATGTGACTCAGCAGGCGCGCATGCAGGTCGAGATCCTCCGACCGCGCATCATTGATCCAGGACTTCCAACCGTCGGTCGCCGTTGAACCGGGAGCGATTGCATTGACGAGAATGCCATCTTTCGCAAGCTCCAAGGCCATGGATCGCGTCAGGTTCACGACACCGGCTTTGGCCGCGACATAGGCACTCTGCAGGCGCATAGGAACGAGACCAAGCACCGAGGCGACATTAACGATGCGTCCGCCTTTCTGCGCTTGCATATGCGGAACCACGGCGCGGCTCATCAGAAACACGCCGGTCAGGTCGATCGCGAGCATGTCATCCCAGGTCTCGACCGGAAACTCCTTGATGGTCTTGCGATCACCTGCCTTCACGCCGATGCCGGCATTGTTCACGAGGATGTCGATGTGGCGAGTCTGGACCATGGCCTCAGCCACCACCCGCGCGATGCCGTCACGATCCTTGACGTCGAGTTCGTACGCAAGATGCGGCTGGTGATTGCCGGAAGCGTTTCGCGCGGCCTCGCGCGCGCCATCGCCGTTGCGATCGACGTACACGACGCGGGCACCTTGCGCGGAAAGGCGATCAGCAATCGCGCGCCCGATACCTTGGGCCGCTCCGGTGACCAAAGCGACCTTGCCGTCGAACTCAAGGGCCATGCTCACTCCGAAGCACTAATCGCGAGGAGGCGGGACTACCATCATAACAAGGGGCCACCGCAGCCTTGTCAAGCACGTGCGCTGCGGTGCAGCCCTACCCGAGTGACCTCAGAACGCGCAATTGCGTCTCTCCAAACATTGCCGCACAATCGATCCCGAACATTGCCGTCACTGACACATCGCGGTTCGATCTGCGCTGCCAGTCTTGGCGACGCGGATATGTGAGCTGAGGCCATGAGCCAAGCCAAAGACACGACGACGGTTTCGGCCATAACGGCCAGACTTGCATCGTATATCGCCGAGACTCCGGCACGCGTGCTGCCCGGCGCCGTCGCCGCCAAAACCAAGCATCATATTCTGGATACGGTGGCGGCGATGATCTCGGGATCGCGCTTGAAGGCCGGGCTCCTCGCCGCCAAGTACGTTGCAACTCTCGGCGGCACGGCAGAGGCTACCGTGATCGGCACAGCGACCGTGACCTCTGCCGTCAACGCAGCGCTGGCCAATGGCATGATGGGACACGCCGACGAGACCGACGACTCGCATCTGCTCGGCCGGTTCCATCCCGGCTGCGGGATTCTGCCGGCTGCGTTGGCCGTTGCCGAAGTAGCGAACCGGACCGGTGAGGATCTGATCAGAGCTGTTGCGCTCGGTTACGACGTTGGTGCGCGCGTGTGCCCCGCACTCGGGCTCGGCCATGCCGAGAGTGCCAAATATAGTACGCACAGTCTTGGGACGGCTTTCGGTGCTGTCGCCGCGGCGGCTGCATTGCTACGTTTCGACGAGCGTCAGGTCCGGCACGCTCTCTCTTATACCGCGCAACAAGCATCCGGCATTCCGTTCTGGAACCGCGATACAGAACACATCGAGAAGGCTTTTGATTTTGGCGGCATGGGCGCGCGCAATGGCGTGGCTGCGGCAACGATGGTCGCGGCTGGGTTCACGGCCACTGATGATCCGTTCGCGGGCCGGCATTCCCTGTTCACGGCTTTTGGATCACCGGCGACACCAGAGGCGCTGATCGACGGGCTTGGTTCGCGCTACGAACTGATGGCGGCGTCGATCAAGAAATGGTCGGTTGGCTCGCCAATCCAGGCGGCCCTCGATGCGTTGGTCTACTTGATCGAGGCACACAAGATCGATGCGTCGCATGTCGCACAACTTACTGTCCACATGCCGGATGACCGGCTGCATATTGTCGACAACCGGACCATGCCGGATGTGTGCCTCCAGCACTTGCTGGCCGTGACGCTCCTTGACGGCACTCTCACGTTCGCTGCAGCGCACGACCACGGCCGAATGCAAGCCGCGGATATCCTCGCGGTTCGTTCACGCATTCAAGCGGTGCCATCAGCCCAACTCACTGCGGCCGTCCCTGCCCGCCAAGCCGTTGTCGATATCGAAACTTATGATGGCCGAAACCTACGGCACCGGATCTTTGCGGTTCGCGGCACACCGGACAATCCAATGACCGAGGCGGAAGTGCAGGCCAAGGCGTTCGAACTGATCGCTCCCATCACTGGCGCTCGTCGTGCGCGTGATCTCGAGACGGCTGTCGCGACGCTCGAGACGCTTGCGAGCGTACGCTCTGCTCAGGCCTCTGCTGCAGGCCTGACGCGGCGTTCATGGGAAGTATAGGCCGCCGTTGACGTGAATCGTTTGTCCGGTGATGAAGCGGCCGGTTGGCAAGCATAGCGTTCGCACGACCGCGGCGACTTCCTCGAACGTGCCTTCGCGGCCGACGAGTGGATGGCCAGCGCCCGGAATCTTGCCGCCGCCGCCCGATGTCGCGGATCGTTTGCCGCCGATCTTTCCCGGTGCGACGCAGTTGGCCGTGATGCCGTCGCCGGCAAACTCCACTGCGAGCGATTTCGTCAAGCCGACAAGCCCGGCCTTTGCGGTCACGACATGGGCGCGATCCGACGCGCCGGTGTGTGCGGTCATGCCGCCGATGTTGACGATGGTGCCGCCGCCTACCGCCTTGAGATGCGGGATGACCGCGCGAGAGCACAAGAATGCGCCATCCAGAACGACATCTAGAACCGATCGCCAATCCGCATAGGTCATGGCCTCCAGCGGTGCATCCTTCCGGATCGCGGCGTTGTTTATGAGAATGTCGATCCTGCCGAATTGCTTGACGACATCCGACACCATTGCCCCGACGGCTGCTTCCTTGGTGATGTCTGCGAGGAAAACGCCCGCAGGCGCGCCAAGCTTTGCAACGTCTGCGGCCGCAGCCTCCGCCTCCTCGCGTGAGGACCGCGCATTGATTGCGATTGCGCAACCTTCCGCTGCCAATGCCAGCGCAATCGCTCGGCCGATCCGCCTGACCCCACCGGTTACGAGCGCGACTTTGCCTTGCAGTGGCTTAACGGTTCCGGACGCTGTCATGATCGGCCTCGGTTAGCGGATGACCTTCACGCCAGCGCCCTTCAAGATGTCGCGCAGACGATTGGCATAGGCATCGAGATGCTTGGATGCATCGTCACTCCGTGCAAAAGCGTCCTCAAATTGATTGTCGGCCAGGTACTTTTGCCAGGTCGGCGATTTCGCCACCTTCTCGAACAGATCTTCGTAGAACTTAACCGCGTCCTTCGGCATGTCCGGCGGGCCCACAAACCCGCGCATCTGCGGCACGTTCGGCACGTCGAAGCCGGCTTCCTTTAATGTCGGCACGTCGCCATAGCCTGCCAACCGCTTGTCAGAGATTTGGGCCAGGGCCCGCATCTTGCCCGCGCGGATCATTTCGCCGGCCTCACTTGGCTCAATGATCATCATATCAACATGGCCACCGAGGAGTGCCGAAACGCGCTCGGCGCCAGTTGGAAAGGAGATGAAGTTCCAGCGCGCACCTGTATGTGCCATCAACACATGGCGCACGATCGCATCACGCGCCAGCGGCGAGCCTCCCGACTGCTTGATCGTTCCGGGCGCCTTCTTGGCCGCCTCGATTATCTCGCCCAAAGTCTTGTAAGGTGACTCTGCCCGTACGGCGAACACCGCCGGCTCGATGACGAGCCGGACAAGCGTCGTCATGTCCTTGATCGAACTCTTCATCTCTTCTTGGACGAGCGGATTCGCAATCCATACGCTCGTAAAAAGACCGATGGTGTTGGGATCACCTTTCTTTTCGACGATGTACGACATTGCGGTGGCGCCGCCGCCGCCGATCTTATGGTTGATCTGAATGCGAACGGGCGCCAACTTCTCCTGTTCGATCGCGGACAGGAACGCGCGCGCAAACGCGTCTGGTCCGGCCCCTGGACCTGAATGGACGACTAAATCGATCGGCTTTGCTGGCTTGTATTCGGTCTGCCCGGCCGCAGGTGTTGCAAGGCTCGCGCTCAGCGCCACGGTGCCCGTCACGAATGCCCGTCGATCCATGTGACCTCCCAAGTTGCTCGCGCCCATCATCGGGCTATTTGTTTCTGAGTTCCAGAATGTCTCAGGCCCCGCGCGAGCGGGATCAGCACGATCAGCGCCGCCATTGCCAACAGTACAGCAGAAATGGGGCGCGAGACCAGTATCGTCAGATCGCCTTGCGACATCATCAGCGACTGGCGCAAAGCGCGCTCCATCGTGTCGCCCAACACAAAGCCCAGGATGAGCGGCGCGCTCGGAAACCCAAGGCGGCTCATGATGAAACCGAGCAAGCCAAATCCGGCCAGCAGCCAGACGTGCAGCATGGTGTTGCTGATGCTGTACACGCCGACGATGGCGATGCCGAGAATAATCGGAAACAACACATGGACCGGGATTCGCAGCACCTGGGCGAAGATTGGCACAAGCGGCAGATTTAGGAGCAGCAGCATCACGTTGCCGATGTACATACTGGCGACCAGTCCCCAGAAAAGATCGGGTTGCTCGGTCATCAGCAGCGGTCCCGGCTTCAGTCCCCACAGCACGAGTGCCGACAATAAGATCGCCGTCGTCCCACCCCCGGGGATGCCCAACGTCAAGAGTGGGACCAGCGCGCCGCCCGTATCAGCGTTATTGGCGCCTTCGGGCGCGGCAAGTCCTTCGGGGGCTCCGTTGCCAAATTTTTCCGGATGCTTGGAGACGGCCTTCTCGATTGCATAGGAAATGAACGATGCGATCGACGAGCCGGCGCCCGGCAATACGCCGATGACGAAGCCGACGATCGAGCCGTTGACGAAGGCGAACCGGCACGCCTTTAGATCTTCCCAACTCGGCAAGAGATTCTTTAGTCCGCGCGGCACTGGAAGAATACGCGCTTCGTCGCGCGCATAAATGCTGTTGAGGACCTCTCCCACCGCGAAGACACCGATCGCCACGACCATGAAGTCGATGCCATTGAGCATCGCCGACTGGCCAAATGTGAAGCGGCTTTGAGCCGTGAATAGATCAGTGCCGATGCTCGTCAGCCAGAGCCCCACAAGCATGGCGAGCGCGGCCTTGAGCGGCGATGCGCCCGCAAGAAGAACGACCAGTGCCAAGCCGAGGCACATCAGCGCGAAATATTCCGGCGAACTGAAAGACAGCGCAAAGGCCGCAATCGGCGGGGCTACCAGCATCAGAAGGACAACACCGATCGTGCCAGCGACAAAAGAGGCAATCGCGGCAATGCCGAGTGCTGCACCCGCGCGGCCCTGGCGCGCCATCTGATAGCCATCGATGCAGCTGACGACCGACGACGCCTCGCCCGGAATGTTGAGGAGGATCGACGTGGTCGAGCCGCCGTACTTTGCACCGTAATAAATTCCGCACAACATGATCATGCCGCCGGTCGGCCCGAGACTGTACGTGACCGGCAGGAGCATGGCGATTGTCGCCGACGGCCCAAGCCCTGGCATGATGCCGACAATGGTGCCCAGGAAGCAGCCAGCAAAACACAACAATAGATTGGTAGGCTGCAGTGCGATGGAAAATCCCTGCGCGAGCCCGGCCAGAACGTCCATTGCTAGATCCCCAATCTGCCAACGGGCAGATCAACGCCGAGAGCCAGCGAAAACAACACGTAAAAGCCAATTGCGCACATGAGCGCGGTCATGGACGCCGTTTGCCACGACTTGCTAAAAATCAGGGAGAGAAGAGCAAACGTCAGTAATGCCAAACTGATAAAAAACCCGAGTAGCGGCATCAGACCAATTGAACCGGCAAAGGCAGCCCACGCCAGCAGCGCGGACCAGAGGCCAGAACGGCCTTCTGCATGATCGGTCTCGATCGTCTCAGGTGCCCGCTGCCGCATGATCGAACCGGCGCAAAGCGCGACGGAAAGAATGAAGATCGCCATGCCATATCCAAGAGGAAAGAAGCCAGGGCCGGGTCCTTCGGCATTGATGACGTTCCACTTCAGCGCCTGAGCGATGATGAATACGCCGAGAGCGGCGAGCAGTGCGCCGGCGATGGCATCGCCATTGCGACCAATTCTTGTCATCATGTGTTCTGAACCTCCCCAGCAGCTCCGATGATGGCTGGAGCATGCCCACTCTATCGAGTTTTGACAGCAGGTGCGACTAAAGCAATCCGGCCGCTCGGATCGTGAGCCAGACTCCCACCGCTGCAACGAGAAGCTCAAGCGCCAGGCTATGGATCTCGATCGGCATGCGCCGGACAATGGCCGCCGCAAGCCAACTTCCCGGCACTGTCGCAAATCCGAGCATCACACCAAGCATGAGCCGATCCCAGTTCAGCAAGGCAAGACTTCCATAGACCAGGGATCGCGCCAAATTCAGTGTCAGCGATATGGTGGCATCGGTTGCGATGAGCTTCGGGCCCTCGATCCCGGCTCCCATCAGCAGCGGAATGATCAAGGTGCCGCCGCCGGTAGACAGGCCGGATATGCCGCCCGCAACCGCGCCGCCGGCGACCAACCCGCCGCGCCCAACTTCGAGCCCGAGCTTTTTCAGGACCCGCCGCGCGATCAAGCTCGCGATCAAGACCAGCCCCACGATCAGACTGGCTGCCGGTTCGGAAATGTGCGTGAGAAACCACGCATTGGGGATCATCGCGGGGATTGCACCAAGCAACACCAGTGCCGCCATGTGCCATGACGGCGTCACTTTGAACGCCAGCGCTCGACCAGCATTCGTTAAAAACATCGTCACCGCCAACACCGCGACGGCGACTTTTGCGCCAAGGATCGGCACCAGGAACGCCGACAGCATCAACCCAGCGCCAAACCCTGAGAGCCCCGAAAGGCAACCCGCCACCGCCGCGATGACAATCGCTGCGACCGCCGTGCCAATATCGAGCGCTTCCATGGGGCTCCCGTTGCGGCTTTGCTCGCCTTGATTCAACCGCGGCAAGCACTCAGATCGACTGACGAGGACGCGAATAACCCTGCAAGCATTTCCTGCACAACTTTGGCACGATCCGATGTCCATCCACCGTGGCGCACATTGGCCTCGAACTTGGCGAGGATATCCGATGAGGGAAGCGGCTCGGTCGCCCCACCGCGCAGATGCGGTTGGCGCTCTTCGAGCACGCGGCCGTCAGACAATGTCGCGCGAATATGCCCCGTGAATCGATGCGGGTAGGGATGCTCCGGATCAATGACATAGCGCACCTTGCGCGCGACGCGCACAATCACTGGATCTCGTGCCGCCTCGTCTTCGAACGCGGACAAGCCCGCCTCGCCGCGCACCAGCGCTACAGCTACGGCGAAGGGAATTGAGAATTTTCCGGCGTATCCGTTGGGCGGCTGCTGCTTATTGGAAAGCGGCTCCCACAGCCGGTGTACAAATCCTTCCGCCGTTTCACACACGATCGCAGTGATGTTGTCGATGTCCACGCCGCTTTGGCGCATCCGCAGCGCACAATCGATGTAGGGATGCGCCATCGTTCCGCATGGATAAGGCTTGAACGCGATCTTTTCCGAGACCCAGCGTTTTCCGAAATCATCGAGCAAAGCACTCCAATCGCAGTCCGGCGCGTTCGCGAATCCAAAAAACAGACCATGCTTGCCTTCAAAAACCGTTCGCGGGCCAAGAAATCCCTGCTGTGCCAACCGCGCCGCGCGATAACCGCTTTGTCCAGCCCAGCCGGCGTGCATGCGCTTGGTCCACGTTCCTTCCGCCAGATACTCGATGATCCCCGAGGCCATGCTCCCCGCGATGCCGAGGGCGGACGCCCATCGGTCCGGCGGCAACCGCAGTGCCGTTGCGACCGCCGCCGCCGCACCCATCGCACCGAACACCCCCGTCGGGTGGAACCCTGCCTTGTGCACTGCGCGCGGCGCCACCAGGCCGAGGCGGCACATCACTTCGCAGCCGACAGCGAGGCCGGCGAGAACGTCGTCACCTCGGACGCCTTTATGTTGCTCCGCGACGGCGAGCAGCGCCGGCACGATTACCGCGCCCGAATGCACCGGGCCACCTTCGAACGTGTCGTCGTAGTCATCGCCGTGCGCCGCGGTACCGTTGATCAGGATGGCGGATACAGGATCATACGTCGATGCATGTCCGATCGCGGTGCAGTTCCCGCCGGCATCGACGCCCGCCAGCATCGCCGTCATGTAGTCGCTGTTGCGAGCGGCGACCGTCAGACCAACGACATCAATGACGAGATCCTCCGCGACGCGCCGCATCTGTGTCGAAACATGGCCCGCCGATACGCGGCTTGCGGCGCCGGCCAATGCCTCGGCAACGATGAAATCGGCCATGACGTCTCCCTTTCTTGTCCCGATCGTGCACTGTTCGCGACTGCGTGCAAGCCACGCTCGCGCAAGGCACCCCTTGCAAACAAAAGCATTTTCGCCTGCGAAATTCGATGCTTATACGATCTGGTCTAGGCGGCGGCACCGAGAATTAACTCAGCGGGGAATGCGCGTTATGGCGACCGAATACGGAGCGGCAAGCCTGAACCTCGGCTTCACTAGGGAGTTATGCCGATTCCTATCGGAATTCTCCTATACTGACCTGCCCGCCGAAGCCGTGCATGAAGCCAAACGCGGCCTGATCGACTGGATCGGATGTGCACTGGCCGGCAGTCGGCACGGAACGATCGACACGCTCGTCACCGTGCTCAAGGCCCTCGGGGGGCAACCGCAAGCAACCGTCCTCGGACGCAATTGCAAACTTGGCCTGCTCGAAGCGCCGATCGCCAATGGCCAAATGGGCCATCTTTTAGACTTCGACGACACCCACATGGGTGGCGTGGTTCTGCATGCGAGTTCGCCGATCCTCCCGGCGCTCTTCGCACTGGCCGACCGCGATGGCACCAGTGGCCAGTCCTTGATTGCCAGCTATGCCGCAGGCTTCGAAGCGGGGGTCCGCGTTGGGCAATCAGCACCGTCGCATCATGACGGCGGCTGGCACCTGACGGGAACGCTCGGCAGCATTTGCCGCTGGTGCGGCCGCGGGCCGATTGCGTGGACTGAATGCCAAGCAGATGACGCATGCCTTAGGGATTGCTGCGACCCAAGCGGCTGGCATGCAGCAAAATCGCGGCACAATGTGCAAATCGTTTCATGCCGGCAAGGCGGCAGCCAATGGTGTGCTGGCGGCTCTTCTCGCCGAAAATGGCTTCGATAGCTCGGACGAGATCATCGAGGGCAAGCGTGGTTTTGCGCGCATCTACAGCACCGATGCTGATCCTGGCGCGTTGACAGCTGGCCTCGGCACACGTTGGGAAATCATGAGCAATGGCTACAAACCTTACGCCTGCGGAGTTGTGCTGCATCCCTTGATCGACGCGATGATCGCTCTCGCCACGAAGACCGATGTTCCGGCTGTGGCAATTCAGTCCGTGACGCTCCGCGTTCATCCGCATGCTGTCAAGATCACCGGCATCGACGATCCGAAGACGGGCCTGCAGTCGAAGTTCTCAATCAATCATGCAGCTGCAGTCGCCTACATCGATCGGACTGCTGGCATCCAGCAGTTTGCCAATCAGCGCACCACCGCGCCGGAGATACTCGGCTTGCGCGGCAAAGTCTCGGTATCAACCGAAGCATCATTCCGCAAGGATGAAGCGACCGCATCAATCGTCACAGCCTCGGGTGCGACGTACGCCGTGCATGTGCCGCACGCATCAGGCACGGTCGACAATCCGATGAGCGATGGCGCCCTTGAGACCAAGTTTCTGGGAAATGCCACTCCGGTCATCGGCGAAGCGCGCGCGCGTGCGGTGCTCAAGCTCGCTTGGACGCTCGACGATCTTGCAGACGTGCGCGACATCACGGCCGCGACCGCGTAAGGACCGAAACGCGGTAGGCGTCCTGGCCCTCAGCGCATCCCCACCTTGGGAAAGCCAAGCGGTTGCTACTCGTCGATCTGGACGCGGTTTCGGCCAGAATCATCAGCCAATGCTCAGGCCTCCACCGGCTTTCCACGATCATCGTTCAGGCCGGGGAAATACTTGTCGAGCCGAACATCGGCCGAGCGAGCGTGCGCTTCCATACCCTCGGTGCGCGAAATGCGCGCGGTTGCCAGCGCCACGTCACGCGAACCTTCGCGGGTCATGCGCTGCCACGACAGCGGTTTGAGGAATTTGTGCACCGAGAGACCCGCCGAGTAGCGTCCGGCCGTCTTGGTCGGCAGGATATGGTTCGGGCCGGTTGCCTTGTCGCCGTAAGCCACTGTCGTTTCCTCGCCGAGAAACAGCGAGCCGTAGTTGGTGAGATTGGCGAGCCACCAGTCCAGGTCACGGGCCTGCACTTGCAAATGTTCGGCGGCGTATTTGTCCGACACGGCGACCAGTTCTTCGCGCGTCGAAGCAACGATGACTTCGCCATAGTCGCGCCAGGCAGCAGCAGCCGCATCGCGCGCCGTCGGCGGCAGGGTCGCGATCAGATCCGGAACGCGGCGCATGACGTCTTCGGCCAGGGGCCGCGAGGTCGTGAACAGCCATCCCGGGCTTTCGTGGCCATGCTCGATCTGGCCGACGATGTCCGCTGCAACGATGACCGGATCGGCGGTCTCGTCTGCGATGACAGCCACTTCAGACGGCCCGGCGAACACATCGATGCCGACTTGGCCGAACAGCATGCGCTTGGCTTCGGCGACGAACTTGTTGCCGGGCCCGACGAGGATGTCCGCGGGCTTGCCGGTGAACAGCCCGTGCGCCATGGCCGCGATGGCCTGCACGCCGCCGAGCGTCATGATCACATCGGCACCGGCCGTCAGCATGGCATAGAGCACGAACGGGTGGATGCCCTCGCCGCGATAGGGCGCGGAGCAGGCGACCACGGTCTTGACGCCGGCCGCGCGCGCCGTAGCGACCGACATATAAGCGGATGCAATGTGGGCATATCGGCCGGTCGGCACGTAACAGCCGGCGACGTTCATGGGTACCAGTTTTTGTCCAGTGATGACGCCCGGCGAAAGCTCCACTTGGAAGTCCTGTACGCTGGCACGTTGCGCTTCGGCGAAAAGGCGCACGCGAGATGTGGCGTAGTCGATGTCAGCCTTCAGCTTGGCCGGTAGGTTCTTCGTGCGGTACTCAGCTTCCTCGCGCGTTACGATGATCTCGCCCGACCACTTGTCGAGCCTCAGCGCATAGTCGCGCACGGCCTGCTCGCCACCTGCCGTTATGGTGGCCAGCATCTCCTCGACGACCTCGCGGGCGCTTTCTGTTTCGGTATCGGGAGTCTTGGTTGCGGTCTTGAGATGCGTGATCGCCATGGCTGGTCCAAATTAAAAACGACGGATCGAGGCCGGGCCAAGGCCCAACCTCACTTGGTGGCACGTAGTCACTTCCCCCCGGCGAAATCGCGCAGCTTGGCGTCCGCCGAAATTTGTACTTGAAGAGCACGTTCGCACGCGTCAGCAGTCCCCTGATCGTCGACGAATGGTACAAGGGCCTCGGGAGTTCCTGCAGTCGGTCGGTACCATCCAGACGCCGCCCGAAGTCACCAGCTACCTCAGTAACGACATGCCCAATCGCATCATGGATCGCTTGCGGGTCGAAGTCGAGCTGCTCCTACACAGCCTCGAGCAGGGCCAATCGCCGCCACCATCACTTAACCCAGGGGGATAGGTTCGTCCGTACCATGGATGGATTGCCGAAAGCCTGCGTAGCGAGCACTCTCCAGAACTCAATCGTATTGGCGCTCGACGTCCTCGACTAGGCCTGTGGCTTATCGGCCGTCGCTGGCACATGTCAGATCGAGGCGAGCACCAACAAACAGGAAACGCGACTAGTTCACACCGCAACATGAGGGATTCTACGAATTGCTGCTGCTGGAGGCCCCGGGCTAGCGTTTCGCTAGATGGGGTTTCTAACTGCAAGTCACATATGTCCATAGAAGCATCGGCAGAAATGTCGCCAGTCGAACGGCCGGTGGCCGCATCGATTTCGGGCCGTCACCTCCTTTTGATCTTGGATAAGAAGCTCGTCGCCCTAGGGCTTCTGAGTGGCGACTTGCTTGCCTATACTATCTATGGAGCGGCGCTTGCGCGGCGCGGCGGTCATGTTCACGCTGCCTGTCACTCGAGAACGATCCCTTGCGTGATGCGATCCTGCTCGCCTTGATCGACGATAACCCTGGAGTATTGGAATCGACACGCCTCGTTCTGCTCGGCCAAGGCATCAAGGCAAAAGTTTATGCCGACGCGTTGATATTTCTCAGGGCGTTCGACGAAAGCGCACTCAATGCGCCGCACTGTGTCGTCTCCGACGTGCAGTAGATCGAGCGCCGAACCGGACTATCGCCGCGTCCGCGTGCGTGTAAATCAGCGAGCGCTTCAGAAGCAGGATCGTTTTGTGACCGCGTCGCCCGGCTGTGGCCAGCACGATTTCGTCGTTGCCGGCGTGGCGCGGCTCTTCACTACTTCGAACCAGCTCTACCACACCGCGACCAACGGCAGCGCCGCAGCGAAGTCGGGCACCAGCAGATCAGCGCCGCTGAAATCATCGGCGGCTGTGTAGAGGCTTGGACTGACGACACATCTGAGACCGGCTCTTTGCGCCGCGAGGAGGCCGTTGCGCGAATCCTCGAATGCAACGCACGCCGCCGCCGGCATGCCCAGACGTTGCAACGCTAGCAGGTAGACGTCGGGAGACGGCTTTTTCGCGCCTATCTCGTCGCCCGCCGCGACGACGTCGAAGAGATCGCTGGCGGGCTTGCCGAAGGCGGCGCGACTGACGGCATCTACGTTCGGCGCGCTCGTCGTCGTGGCGACAGCAACGGCGAGATTGCGGCTGCGGGCCAGGGCGAACAGCTCGGCAATGCCGGCGCGCAGTCCGATGCCCTGCGACGCCATGAGTTCGGCGAAGCGCTGCGTCTTCAGGCCATGAATGACGGCGATGCGATCTCGATGCGGTTCGGGATCGACGCCGAGATCGTGCCGCAGGTAGGCAGCGATCCGCTCCTTGCCACCGGTCGTGCCGAGCAGCCGGCCGTACGTTGCGACAGACCAGTGCCAACCCAGTGCGGGATCGTGCCAGACACCGGCTAACCCAAGCGCGGAAAACGTCTCGTTGAAGGCCTGGCGATGCAGCTCCTCGGTCTCCGCGAGGGTGCCATCGACATCGAAGATCAGCGCGCCGATCGCCAAGCTCATCGCCCCCGCGCGCGGTCGAGGTCTGCCGCGCCGACCGCAAGGATCGACACTGCGGTAACAATCGCCGCGTATCGCTTCGTCATTCGGGCTCCTTGCGTTCGTAGGTCAATCCACCCCGGAAAACGCGGCTCGCGCGAATATCCGCCTCGTCGATGGTCGAAAGTGCGGCGGCGTCGAGCGGGCCCTTGGAGGTCTCGAAAAGCCGGTTCGCCTGTCTCAATCGCGCCCGATCGAGTGCGTTGCGGATCGATCGGGCATTGGCGAAATGCGGCTGCTGGCGGCGGTGCGCGATGTACTGCTCCAGTGCCACGCGTGCGGCCGGCGTCAGCGCATAACTCTGGCTGGCGAGCATGGCCTCGGCGATGCGAAGCAACTCGTCGTCGGCATAATCGGGAAAATCTATGTGGTGGGCGATGCGCGAGCGAAAGCCGGGGTTACTGGTGAAGAACCTTTCCATGCGGTCGCCGTAGCCCGCCAGGATCACGACGAGATCGTCGCGGTTGTTCTCCATCACCTGCAGCAGGATCTCGATCGCTTCCTGGCCGTAGTCGCGCTCGTTGTCGGGCCGATAGAGATAGTAGGCCTCGTCGATGAACAGAACGCCGCCCATCGCCTTTTTCAGGATCTCCTTGGTCTTCGGCGCGGTATGGCCGATGTACTGACCGACGAGATCGTCGCGTGTCACCGAGATCAGATGACCTTTGCGCACGTAACCGAGCCGATGCAACAGACCCGCCATCTTGAGCGCGACGGTGGTCTTGCCGGTCCCGGGATTCCCCGTGAAGCTCATATGCAGGGTCGGCGTATCGTGGACGAGACCGAGGCTCTTGCGCGCACGCTCCACCAGCAGCAGCGCCGCAATCTCGCGAATGCGGCTTTTCACGGGCCTCAAGCCGATCAGCTCGTCGTCGAGTTCCTTGAGCACCTCGGCGACACCCGAGGAGTGATACTCGCCGGCCAGGTCCACCGACCGTGCCGCCGCTGTCGCAACATTTGCGTCATCTGACATCGGCCATCGCCCTCGCCGTCAACCGGTAACTTTCCAACTGTAGGACTGGGATCGGCCGTAGCCATCGGTGCGGATCATCTCGATCGCCCGCTCAACCTTGGGCCGGTCGACGATGAACGACATACGCACCGTCTCGAAGCCGCGGGTCGAATCGAACGCATTGATGCGGATGTACATGTCGCCCTGCGCCTTGCGGCAGGCTTTGAGTTCCAGCATCACGCCGGCGGCGTCCTTGAGATCGAACATCGGGTTGCCCCACATTTCCCAGTAAGTATTGCGAGGGTGGGCGTCGTCCGTGTACTCGATCCCGATCGCCCAGCCGTTGCGCAGGCAATAGTCGACTTGCGCCGCGATCTGCGTATCGGTGAGGTCGGGAAGAAACGAAAAGCAGCCTTGGGTCACGCGCATATTTTACTCTCCTGGTCTTTGGCCGCTCACATCGCAACCGAGGCGGTCGGCACGAAATCGGACGTATCGGTCGATTCATAATTGAATGTGATGTTGCCCCAGACATCGAGCGCGGCCTCGAGTGGCTTGCACCATTTCGCCGCTGCTCTCAGAATCTCAGGCCCTTCGGTGGCGATATCCCGGCCCTCGTTGCGCGCGAGCACCATCGCTTCGAGTGCGACGCGATTGGCTTGCGCGCCGGCCTGGATTCCCATCGGGTGGCCGATGGTGCCGCCACCGAACTGCAGAACCACGTCGTCGCCGAACAAGTGCAATAGCTGGTGCATCTGGCCGGCGTGAATGCCGCCCGAGGCGACCGGCATGACCTTGCGAATGTCGGCCCAGTCCTGCTCGAAGTAGATCCCGCGCGGCAGATCGACCGGGTTCTTCAGCTCGCGGCAGACGTTGTAGTACCCCTGCACCGTCATCGGATCGCCCTCGAGCTTTCCCACGGCCGTGCCAGCGTGAATGTGGTCGACGCCGGCGAGCCGCATCCACTTGGCGATGACGCGGAATGAGATGCCGTGATTCTTCTGGCGCGTGTAGGTGCCGTGACCGGCGCGATGCAGATGCAGAATCATGTCGTTCTGCCGGCACCATTCCGAGATCGATTGAATGGCGGTGTAGCCGATGATCAGGTCGATCATCACGATCACCGAACCGAGTTCCTTCGCGAACTCAGCCCGGCGATACATCTCCTCCATCGTGCCGGCGGTGATGTTGAGATAGTGGCCCTTGACCTCGCCGGTGCGAGCGGTCGCGAGGTTGACCGCCTCCATGCAGTAGAGGAAGCGGTCGCGCCAATGCATGAACGGCTGCGAGTTGATGTTCTCGTCGTCCTTCATGAAATCGAGGCCACCCTTCAAGCCCTCGTAGACGACACGGCCGTAGTTCTTGGCGGAGAGACCAAGTTTCGGCTTGGTGGTGGCGCCGAGCAAAGGTTTGCCGAATTTGTCGAGACGCTCGCGTTCGATGACGATGCCGGTCGGTGGACCTTTGAAAGTTTTCACGTAGGCGACGGGCAGCCGCATATCCTCGAGCCGGGCCGCCTTCAGCGGCTTGAACGAGAACACGTTGCCGATGATCGACGCGGTCAGGTTGGCGATCGAGCCTTCCTCGAAAAGGATCAAATCGTAGGCGACGTAGCAGAAAAACTGGCCGGGGATCCCCGGCACCGGATCGACGCGATAGGCTTTTGCGCGGTACTGGTCGCAGGCGGTCAAGCGGTCGGTCCACACGACGGTCCACGTCGCGGTCGAGCTTTCGCCGGCGACGGCGGCAGCGGCCTCGATTGGATCGACACCGTCCTGTGGCGTGATGCGGAACAGCGCCAATAGGTCGGTATCCTTTGGCTCATAGTCGCCATCCCAGTAACCCATCTGCGCGTACTTCAGCACGCCGGCCTTGTAGCGCTCCTTGCCCTTGATCGCGGTCTTGGACTTATCGGCCATGGGGGGCTCCTGGTTGCTGGCGTGAAACGTTCATTTTGCGCGCCGGCCGCGTTCGACGAGGCGGATGATGATGGGCGTGAGGATCAACTGCATGGCGAGATCCAGTTTGTCGCCGGGGATGACGATCGAATTGGCGCGGCTCATCCAACCGCCCTGAATCATGGAGACGAGATACGGAAAATCGATGCCGCGGGGATTGCGGAACCGGATCACGACCAGCGACTCTCCCGCCGTCGGAATCCACCGCGCGACGAAGGGATTGGAGGTGTCGACGATCGGAACACGCTGGAAATTGATGTCGGTCTCGGTGAACTGCGGGCAGATCACGTTCACATAGGCATGCATCCGGCGCAGGATGGTATCGGTGACCGCTTCGGTGGTATATCCGCGAGACGCGCGGTCGCGATGGATCTTCTGTATCCATTCAAGATTTATGACGGGCACCACGCCGATCTTGAGATCGGCATGTTGGGCAATATCGATTTCGCCCGTCTTGAGGGCTCCGTGCAGACCTTCGTAGAACAGCAGGTCCGAGCCCGAACCGATCTCGCCCCACTCAGTGAACTGGCCGGGCGGCACCTGCAGCGCCGCCGCCTCTTCCGCGCTATGCACATACTGTCGCGACCGGCATCGCCCGGCGTCCGAATAGTTTTTGAACTGAGCTGCAAGCTCGTCGAGCAGATTGGCTTCGATTGAAAAGTGACTGAATGTTTGATTGCCGCTCTCGACCTGCCGCAGCATTTCGGCCTTCATCGCCGCGCGGTCGTAGCGATGGAACGCGTCGCCCTCGATCGAAGCAGCGGAGATGTTCTCACGCCGGAAGATCTGATCGAACGTATGCTTGACCGTGCTGGTCCCTGCACCCGACGAGCCGACGACTGAAATGATGGGGTGCTTGATCGACATGGTGCGATATCAGGTTCTGAACAATCCGCGCGCGCCGAACAGCGGCGCGTGCTGGCGTTGAAATCCGGGATCAGCGTGGTAGCTGGCGATCCGTGCGACCTTGTCCGCGGAGCCGAAAAACAACGGCGTCCGTTCGTGCAGGGCAGCGGGCAACTTTTCGAGAATGCGCATGTGGCCGTCGCTCGCGCCGCCGCCGGCTTGTTCGGCGAGCAAGGCGATTGGCGCGGCTTCGTAGATCAGCCGGAGACGTCCGTGCTCGTAGCCCGGCCGGCGATCGGCCGGATAGAGGAACACGCCGCCGCGCGAAAAGATCCGATGCGTTTCGGCGACAAGCGAGGCGATCCAGCGCATGTTAAAATCCTTGCCGCGCGGCCCCTCGGCGCCGGCAAGGCAATCGTCGACGAACGTCTTGACCGGGTCGTACCAGTGGCGGTGGTTCGAGGCATTGATGGCGAATTCGCGCGCGGCGGCGGGGATCGCTATCCTCGCTCGGGCCAAGCGGAAAGCACCAGCGGTTTGATCGAGCACGAACAGATCGACGCCATCGCCGGTCGTCAGCACCAGCGCCGTGTGCGGGCCGTAGACGAAGTACCCAGCTGCCACCTGCTCGCGCCCGGGGCGGAAGAATGAGGCGGTGGCACCCGCTGGCGCCACGGGATAGATTGAAAAGATCGTGCCGATCGAGACGTTGACATCGATGTTGGAGGACCCATCAAGCGGGTCGACCGCCACAGCGAGCGGCGCATGGGCGTCGAGCGTCAGAATTGTGTCCTCTTCCTCGGACGCGAAATAGGCCGTCGGCGTCGCCTGCAGCGCGTCGAGAATGCGCCGGTTTGCGACGGCGTCGAGCGTGGTTTGGAGGTCTCCGTCGGCATTGACGGCGCCGGTGCTCGATCCAAGAGTCCCAGCAAGGGGACCACGCGCGACGACTTTGGAGATGTCGATGGCGGCGACGGCCAGCGCCTCGATCACCTGCGCGATCGGCCGGGACAGGCCTAGGTCGGCGCCGTCCATGCCGGCGCGGGCGAGAAAGTCTCCGAGTTCGATACCGGCCGCGCTGATTGGGGCAACCATTCCGCGTCCTCCCAGGCGATCTGGCACGCCTCAAACGAGTTGTGGCGGAAACGAACAGAAAGAGGAATTTAATAATCCGAAAGAATGTTGTAGAAAAATTGAATGCCCGACTTCCGCAGTCTCACCCTCAAGCAGCTACGCGCGCTCGCGAGCACCGTCCAGCACGGCACTGTCACCGGCGCTGCGAAGGACCTCCATGTCACACCGCCGGCGATTACCACTCAATTGAAAATCCTCGAGACGAGTGTCGGCGGCCCGTTGTTCGACCGGTCAGCGAACAGCTTCACACCAACCGAGATTGGCCGCGAACTCCTGGATACCGCCCTCACGGTCGAGCGGCTGATCGCGCAGGCAGGAGATCGGATCACCGCATTGCGTTCAGGCGCGATGGGATCGGTGGTCTTCGCCGTCGTCAGCACCGGCAAGTACGTGGCGCCCTCTATCGTCGCCGCGTTTCAGCAGAAACATCCGGGCATTCGCGTAAAACTGGTGATCGGCAATCGCAGCGAGATCATCCGCGGCCTTGAGCTCAACGAATACGATCTGCTGCTCATGGGGCGGCCGCCCGACTCGGTGGCCGTCGACCGCGCCGTCCTCTGTGATCATCCCCACGTGCTGATTGCGTCACCGGACCATCCATTGGCAGGCCAGACCGACATCCCCTTCGAAGCCCTGGCGCGCGAGCGGTTCCTCGCTCGGGAACCCGGCTCTGGGACGCGGTCGCTGATGGACCGTTTCCTGGAGCGCGTCGGTAGCGGCCGTGCGCACGACGTCGTGGAAATGGGCACCAACGAGACCATCAAGCAGGCGGTCATGGCCGGACTCGGCATCGCGATCGTCTCGGCGCACACCTGCTACACGGAACTGCAGGAGGGCAAGCTCGCGGCGCTGCCGGTCACCGGTCTGCCGCTGGTGCGACAATGGTATCTGATCCACCGGTCCGATCGGAGCCTGACGGGCGCAGCGACGGTTCTGAAGGCTTTCATCCTCGAACGCCGCGACCTGTTTCCCCGGACGATCGCGCCGGTTTAGCGCTTGCGGCGCGCTGGACATCAGACCCGGCCTTGCCGGACCGATGTTGAAGCGCCCGATCAAGAATGAGATCCCGCGCGAGCGCGAGTTATCGCCCGCCGAGATCTACTCCTTTGGCACGAAGCGCCGAGCTGATGCCGGCGCAACGGCAACAGTCTTCTACAAATGAATAAGGCCAGTCATATCAATTCGTGCAGCGCGCTTCGAGGGCGTCGATGAATGAGCGGTCCCACTTGCCCTCGCGCATGGCCGTCATGGTCGCTTCTTCCTTGGCGAGTTGAGCGAGCGCCTTCTCGATCACCGCATCGGCGACGCCGGGGGCGAAGGTCACTAGGCCATCCTGGTCGCCGACGACGATGTCGCCGGGATTGACCACCATGCCGCCGACCGTGACCGGTACATTGATGGCACCTGGACCGTCCTTGTAGGGCCCCCGATGGTTTACGCCCCGCGCATAGAGGGGATAGGTGCGCTCCCTGATCTCGGCGACGTCGCGGATGGCGCCGTCGATCACCATGCCAGCGGTGCCGATGGTCGCGGCATAGAACGACAGGATGCCGCCGACGACCGCGTTGGTGACGTCGCCGCCGGCATCGATGACCATGACGTCGCCGGGCCGGCAGTACTCGAACGCGCGCAGGATCGCGAGATTGTCGCCGCCGCGCGTGCGCACGGTCACAGCGGTGCCGGCCATGGGCGCGGGCTTGTGATACGGCGTCAGGCCGACG
Source organism: uncultured Alphaproteobacteria bacterium (assembly GCA_963779515.1). GTDB lineage: Bacteria > Pseudomonadota > Alphaproteobacteria > Rhizobiales > Hyphomicrobiaceae > CAVZYN01. The sequence goes on along the minus strand of CAVZYN010000018.1, from coordinate 239,275 downwards.
CTGCCACAACTGCGGTGCAGCTGATCAGAGAGCAGCGCTACGGGAATGTCACGCAATTTCGCGATAACCGACGCCTTCGCCTGTGGAGCCGATGGGGTCTTCTCGATACCGGTGGACATGTCAGTGATCCGTTCGTTCTATGGACTATCGGAGGTCTGCAATAGCCGTCGCAATGCGACCGCGCCTTCGCGCAGCGTGTCGAGCGGGATGGTGACACGCGTAGCCCCGGATGAGATTCTGTTGCAGTTCGGACGGTAGGTCCCGAGGCCCCCTTGTAGCCAAGACGAGTTCCGTCTGCCTTTATAGGCATCTCTTATGGATGATGGCTCATGAACCTTCGGCGGCTGCGCTACTTCGTCAAGATCGTCGACATTGGCAGCCTGACCCAGGCCGCCGACATTCTCAATGTCGCGCAACCCGCTCTCAGCCAGCAGATCGCGACGCTTGAAGGCGAGGTGCGCCAGCAATTGCTTGTGAGGACCAAGCGCGGCGTTACGCCGACCGAGGCCGGCCGCGTTCTGTATCGCCATGCACAACTGATCCTGCGGCAATGTGATCAGGCGCAAGTCGACATGGTCGCAGCAAGCCAAGGGCTGACGGGGCCGGTCTCGGTCGGCCTCGCACCGGGGACGGCGGCCGAGGCGCTCGCCTTGCCACTTCTGCAGGCTGTGCGGGCGCGTCACCCCGGCATCGTGCTCTACCTCAATGAAAGCTATGGGAGTGCACTGTCGGAAATGATCATGAACGGGCGCATGGACATGGCCGTGCTGTATCGGGGTCGCGCCACAGTCCATGGCCTCACGTTCCTGCCACTGCTGGCCGAGCGGTTGTTCGCGGTCGGCGCGCGGCATGGCGAAGGGCCAGGCCGGCAGATCACACTGCGGGACCTCGCGGACATGGATCTTGTCCTCGCGCGCCCTTACAATGTGGTGCGCAAACTGGTCGATGAAGCTTTCGCCGGTGCCGGGCTCGCACCACGTGTGATCGCGGAGATCGAGTCTGCTGGGACGCTGATGGCCGTTATCGCCAATGGCCTGGGCGCAACCGTCTTGCCAGGCTCAATGGCGAAAAAAATCACGACATCATGTGAGGCATGGCTCGCCGCCATCGTTGACCCGATCATCGAGGCACCGCTCGCCCTTTGCCAGTCGGATCACCTGCCGCTGTCAGAGCCGGCGCAGGCGGTCAAGGAGATCCTGATGGATCTGGCAATCGCGCTGCCAGGATCGTTGCTCGCCCCACAGAAGCGAGCGCGAAGGCCATAAGCCGCCCTTATCGGGGCAGAGTTATTCACTCTTGGCAGGACCGCATTGCCACCGATAGCGTTTCGCCAGAAGACCTGAGGCGGAACATCGGCGCATGGATCTCGACAAGATCAAGCAGTTGATCGACGCCATGGCGGCGTCCGATCTCACCGAACTCGAGTTGGTCGAGGACACCTGGACACTGCGACTGTCGCGGGCCGGGAAGCCGGCGCGGCCACCTATTCCCGCGTCGCCGTCCACACCGATATCGAAGACGTTCGTCCCGGCGCGCGCGGCAACAGTCGAGGCGGTCGCCTCTGCGTCGGTGGAGGTGGCAGCGCCGCTCTCAGGCATCGTCTACTTGCAGCCCGCCCCCGGTAAGCCGCCCTTTGTCACAGTCGGCCAAGCCATCAAGGCCGGTACGCCTGTCTGCGTCATCGAGGCCATGAAAGTGTTCAACGAGGTCAGGGCCGACGCGGATGGCGTGGTCGAGGCGATCATGGTGACCTCCGGCCGCGAGATCGACGCGGGACAACCCCTGCTGCGCCTGTTGCGCCAAGCTGCATGAACCGGGGTCGCATGAACGATGCGCCGCGCATGTCCGTTCTCGGCACCAGCGCGCTCCTGTTCGAGGCGCCGGGAGAGACGACGCTCGAGACCCAGCAACGGATCTGGGCGCTGGCGGAGGAAGCAGAAAAGTGGACCGAGATCGACGAAACGGCGCCCGGTCTGAACAACCTGCTGCTGTCGTTCAGGCGCCCGCCCAAATCCATCGCGGCATTGGAGAGCCGACTGTCGCAGGCATGGCGGGACGTGACGCCGATGCCGCTGGCGGGCCGCATCATCGATCTCCCGGTGACCTACGGTGGCGACGACGGTCCGCACATGGCCGATGTGGTGGCGCATACGGGACTCGCGATCGAGGCCATTGTGGAGATCCACACCGCACCGGTCTATCCAGTGTTCGCCCTCGGCAGCCATCCCGGCTATTGCTATCTCGGCGGCATGGACGGACGCATCGCCGCGCCCCGACGGAAAGTTCCGGTGTTGAGCATTCCGGGTGGCTCGGTTTCGATCGGTGGCGCGCAAACCGGCGTGTCGGCGTCGAAGGGCCCGAGCGGATGGAACACCATCGGACGCACCGACATGACCTTTTTTAACGTATCGGCGGCGCCGCCGGCGTTGCTGCGGCCGGGCGATAGCATCCGCTTCCGGATCGCCAAGGTGATCCGATGATCGAGGTTCTGTCAGCGACAGCATTGGCGACCGTGCAGGATCTCGGACGACGCGGCGCGTTCAAGTGGGGTGTCGGCTGGTCGGGCGCGATGGACCCACTGGCGCTGGCGGCGGGCAATATCCTGCTCGGCAATGCGCGGGAGTGTGCCGGCGTCGAGGTGCAAGTGTTTCCATTTCAGGCGCGTTTCGGGGAGCCACGGCGGTTCGCCGTGACGGGGGCGGATTGCGCCGCGCGGCTCGATGGCGCGCCCATTCTGCCATGGTGGGTGCATCAGGCCGCGGCCGGACAGGTGCTGCACCTTGGCGTGCCCCTGCGCGGTCCCTGGCGCGCCAGCCGCGCCTATCTCTGCGTCGAGGGTGGCATCGATGTACCGTTGGTGCTCGGTTCGCGAAGCACGCAGTTGCGTGGCGCGTTCGGTGGCTTCGAGGGACGCGCCCTGCGCCAAGGCGACCGACTGCCGGTGCGGGCCGGGCTGCGCGCGCCATGCGGCGTCGACGTCGGCATCGTGCCGCATGCAGTGGCAATGCCGCGCGAGATCGACGGCGCCATCGCCATCCGCGCATTGCCCGCATCCGAGATCGAGCAATTCACGGCGCAGTCGCGCGCGACCTTCTGGTCGAGTGGGTGGAAGATCACACCGCAGGCGGACCGCTACGGCTATCGCTTCGCGGGGCCGTCGCTGACACGGTCGTCGGCAGTGGAGCTGCGCTCGCATGGGATCGTACCAGGCGTGATCCAGGTTCCGCACGGCGGCCAGCCGATCGTGCAGATGCGTGATGCGCAGCCTTCCGGCGGCTATCCGAAAATCGCGACGGTCATCGACGCCGACCTGTGGCGGCTCGGGCAGGCACCGATCGGCAGTGCGGTACGGTTTGTCGAGACGACGTGGGATGCGGCGGTCGCCGCATCTGACGAGGTGGACGAGTGGCTGCGCGGGATTGAGCGCGCCGTCGCCATGCGCCGAACCAGGGGGGCGGCCGCGTGATGCTGTCGCCAGCCGATATCGAGCGTTTGGCTACGTGGCTCGCGGCAACGGACATTTGCACGCTGGAGCTGCGTGAGCCCGGCGGCACGCTGCGTCTCGAGCGTGATGGCGGGCTGATCAACATCAGCGAGCATGCTGTCGGCGAAACCGAAGCGCCAGCGCGCTGCACAGAAGCGATCCGCTCGGATACACCTGGCATATTCCTGCACGGCCATCCATTGCGTCCGGGGCCGCTGGTCGAGGCCGACGCCGAGGTCCGGCCAGGGCAGGTGGTCGGTCTTCTGCGCGTTGGCGTGTTGTTGCTGCCGGTCCATGCGACCCGCGCCGGCAGGATCGAAGGCTATTGGGCTGAAGATGGCGCGCCGGTCGAATATGGTGCGCCACTGATCGAACTTCAGGTGAGCGAGGCTGCAGCATGACCCGGCTCATCGATCTCAATGCGGATCTCGCCGAAGGCTTCGGCCCCTGGACGATTGGGGACGACGACGCGCTGCTCGGCCTCGTCAGTTCGGCGAACATCGCGTGCGGATTTCACGCGGGCGACCCGTTGATCATGACTCGGACCGTGCAGCAAGCGGCGAGGCGCGGCGTCGACATCGGCGCCCATGTCGGCTTTCCGGATCGGCAAGGGTTCGGCCGTCGCGTGATGCAGATCGACGCCGGTGAACTCGCGGCCATGGTGACGTACCAGCTCGGCGCCCTTGCTGGCATCGCGCGCGCAGCGGGGCAGCGGATGACGCACATGAGTTTCCATGGCGCGCTCGGCAACATGGTCGCGGCCGACGCAGTGCTGGCGATGCCGCTGGTTGCCGCCGTCGCAGCCTTCGATGCGGGGCTCGCGATCGCCACGTCGTCCAGCCGCGCAGCGGAAGGCGCGGCGCAAGCCGCCGGGCTTCGTGCTGTCATCACCTTTCTCGCCGATCGCGCTTACGACGATGACGGGCTGCTGGTGCCACGCAAGGTCGCAGGCTCAGTGATCCACGAGCAGACCGAGGTGCTGGCGCGCGTGCGCCGCCTGCTGACCGAGGGCATTGTAGTCACGCACAGCGGCAAGCGCCTTGCGACGAACGCCGAGAGCATTCTGCTTCACGGCGATACGGCCGGCGCTGTCGATCTCGCCAAAGCCATTCGCCGCGAAGTCGAAGCCACCGGCGCGCGCATCGTACCGCTGTCGAGACATGCGCGATGACAGCGACTATACATAAGCCTGCCTTATCGCTCCAAAGCCTTTCCGTCTTGGCATGCAGGCAGGGCCGCCGATAGCGTTCGGGAAACTTCTCCGGGGTGACCATGCCCTTTGCCGACTACAAAACCGCACTCGTGACCGGCGCTTCTTCCGGCATCGGCGCGGCTGTCGTTGAGCGGTTCTGCCGGGAAGGCCTCGAGGTTCATGCGCTCGCGCGCGGCAAGACCGCGCTCGACGCGCTGGCTAAGCGCACGGGGTGCGTTGCACACGCCATCGACGTCACCGACCTTGCGGGCATCACCGCGCTCGCGAACAAAATCCCCTTTGACATCCTGGTCAACAACGCCGGCGTCGACAAACCACGGTCGTTCTTGAAAGCCGAGCCGGGCGACATCGACCTGCTCGTCGATGTGAACCTGCGCGCGGTGCTGCATCTCTGCCGTCTGATCGTGCCGGGGATGGTCGCACGCGACCGCGGTCACGTCGTCAACATCAGCTCCATTGCGGGAGCCTATAACTTCGGTGGCAACTCGACCTACCACGCGACCAAGGCTGCTGTGAGCATGCTGTCGAACCAGTTGCGCGTCGACTGCTTCGGCAAGCGTGTGCGTGTGACCGAAATCTGTCCCGGCCGGGTCGCGACCGACATTTTTGCGCACGTGCATGGTGATAGTCCCGAGACCTATGAGCGCTTCATTCGAGGCTTCGAGTTGCCCGAGGCGAAGGACGTCGCTGATGCCATCGCCTTCGCCATCGCGGCGCCCATCGCCGTCAACATCGGCCACATGGAGATCACGCCGACACTGCAAGTCATGGGCGGGCTGCAGACCGCTCGTCCGGAAGTTGCCGCCAAGTCATAAATCTCAAACAAGCTACCAGGAGGAAACCACCATGACCCTCGATCGTCGCACCTTCCTCACGGCCACGGCCGTGTCACTCGCCGCAACACCGTTCGCGGCCCATGCGCAGGCGCCGACCGCGCTGAACCTGTCGTCGATCCTGCCCGACGGCAATTTCATGGTCGAGAACGCCAAGAAGTTCTCTGCCGCGGTGAAGACCGCGACCAATGGCGCGCTCGAAATCAATGTGCGCCCCGGCGGTTCGCTCGGCTTCAAGGGGCCCGAGCAACTGCGCGCCGTGCGTGACGGCTTGGTGCCGATGGCGGATGTGCTCGCCAGCCAGCAGGTCGGCGACGAGCCGCTGCTCGGCGCGGAAGGCATTCCGTTCCTGGTCGGCTCGCCGGACGAATTGCGCAAGCTGCATGCGGTGCTGCGGCCGGAATTCGACAAGATCGCCGAGAAGTACAATCAAAAAATCCTGTATATGGTGCCCTCGCCGCTCCAGTACATGTTCCTCAAGGTCAAGGCAGACAAGGCCGACGGCCTCAAGGGCGTAAAGATCCGAGGCGCCGACAAGAACACAGTCGACATCTGCAACGCGACCGGCATGGCCGGCGTGATCATCCCGTGGGGCGAACTGATCCCTGCGCTGGCCTCGGGCCGCGTCGACGGCGTTGCCACGTCCGCGACTTCGGGCATCGACGGCAAGTTCTGGGAGTTCCTCAAGTACATCTATCCGACCAACCACACCTGGTCGTGCAACCTTGTGAACATCAACCTCGATGCCTGGAAGAAGCTCGCCCCGGCACAGCAGGCCGCGTTGACGGATGCGGGCAAGAAGTTGGAGCCTGAGTTCTGGCAGGTGTCGGCCGATGCCGACAAGGCGGCGGTCACCAAGCTGCAGGCGCAGGGCATGGAAGTCATCAACATGCCGGCTGCGATGGTGGCCGAGATCCGCAAGCTCAACGCCCCGCTGCATGACGCGTTCCTGCAGCGCGTGCCGGCGGCGAAGCCGATCGTCGACGCCTATCTTAAATCGGTCGGCCGGGGTTGATCGCACATGACGACGTCGAACGGCCCGGTGACCACGCCTATTCCTGTGCCCCGGGCCGTCGATGCGTTTCAACGTTTCGCCGACACGATCGCGCTGGCTGCGACCTATCTCGCGGCCGCGTGTCTGTTTGCGCTCACGCTGCTGGTGCTGGCCGAGGTTGGGCTCGGCATTCTCAACCGGCTGTTCAAGGGTCTGCCGAAGGACATCCCCGTAGCATGGGAATACAGCGCCTATCTGATGGGCGCTGCTTTCATGCTCGGTTCTGGTTTGACCTTGCGCGCCGGAATGCACGTGCGTGTCGAATTGCTGCTGAAGGGCGGCAAGGCGCGTCTGGCGCGACAATATGAATTGCTGTCCGCGCTCGTTGGCACGATCGTCACCGGGTTGATGGCATGGACGTTCACCGCGTTCGCGATCCGCTCGTTTCTGAGCAACCAAGCGTCGCAGGACAGCTTTACGCCGTTGTGGATTCCGCAAGCGCCGCTTGCGCTCGGCGCAATCGTGCTCGCGCTGGAGATGGTTGCACGCCTGCTGGCTTGTATGTTCGGCGGCTCGCCCGAGAACCAGGCCTTCCGCGCCGCAACAGCGACGACCGAGTAACCCATGTCGCTGATCCTCGGTTCGTTGTTCGCTATTCTTTTCGCGATCCTTGCCGTCGGCGTATGGATCGGCTTCGGCCTGATTGCGACTGCTCTCGCGCTGGCGCATTTTTTCAGCGACATTCCGGTTGCGCGGCTGATCCCGCAGTACGCCTTCAATATCCTTACGTCGTCCGATCTCGTCGCGCTGCCGCTGTTCGTGCTGATGGGCGAGTTCCTGTTTCGCACGCAGTTGTCAAAGTCCCTTTTCAATGGACTCGCGCCCTGGGCCGGTCTGCTCCCCGGCCGTCTGCTGCACGTCAACGTCATCGGCTGTTCGATCTTTGCGGCAATCTCCGGCTCATCGGCCGCGACGACCCAAGTCGTTGGCCGCATGACGTTGCATGAACTGCTCAGGCGCGGCTATTCGCCAGACGTCGCCGTTGGATCGCTCGCGGGCGCCGGAACCCTCGGCTTTCTCATTCCGCCGAGCACGGTGATGATCATCTATGGCGTGCTGGCGCAGGAATCCGTGTTGCGCTTGTTCACGGCGGGTTTCATCCCCGGCATTCTGCTGGCCAGCTGCTTCATGGGCTGGATCATGATCCACACCACGATCCGGCCGGATCTTGTCCCTGAGAGCGAACGTGCCCTGCGGCACATGCCGTTCTCCGCCCGCGTCGCAGCCCTCAAGGAACTGGCGCCTGCCTTGTTCCTGATCGTCTGCGTGCTCGGCTCCATGTACGGCGGATTGGCGACGCCGACTGAAGCCGCGGCGGTCGGAACGCTCGGCGCGATCCTGGTGTCGGCGTGGCAACGAGAACTGTCGTGGCCGGTGTTGCGCGAGATCGCGCTCGGCGCCGTGCAGACCTGTTCGATGATGGGACTGATCATTCTCGGCGCGACCATTCTCGGCAACATTGTCGCGGTGCTCGGCATACCCGACTACGTCGCCAAGGTCGTCACGAGTTGGGAGCTGTCGCCGTTCATGCTGATCATGGCGCTGCTGCTACTCTATATCGTGCTCGGCACCGCGCTGGAGGGTTTCTCGATGATTGCGACGACCCTTCCCGTCGTGCTGCCACTCGTTACCGCCGCCGGCTTCGACAAGGTGTGGTTCGGAATTTTCATCGTCATCGTCGTCGAGATGGCGCAGCTGACACCGCCCGTCGCCTTCAACTTCAATGTCATTCAAGCGATGACAGGACACAGCACCAGCTATCTCACCAAGGTGACGCTGCCTTACCTGTTGATCATGGCCCTGTTCGTTGTGTTGCTCGTCGTCTTCCCTGGCATCGTGTCATTCTTGCCGAAATTGTTGCTGGGTTGAGCTGCACCAACCGTCTCATTCTTTGCGCGACGCTGTTTGCGTGTTTGCAACTAGGCCTGCTGCAATATCGCCAGCGCCTGCATTTCCGGCATCTCGTGCTGTAGTAACTGCTGGCCCGGCTTCATGTTTTCCGAGCACTTCGGTCACGTGTAAAAGCCGGAGCATTAATTACTTGAAGCGAGACAAACGGGCTCTTCAACTTCACACGCGCGCCGACGCTCGCGAAGTGCCAATTCAAGCCAATAGTTGGGCAGATCGGGGCAGTTGCTTCTTAGTCAGTTGCCGGCGGCGGCGGCGAGGGCGGCCCATCGCTCGAGGAATGACTTGCGTTGCGCCGCCGCGTCCGCTTCGTCGGTCGCGAAGACCTTGATCGTCGAGAGCTCCGGCAGCTTGACGATCTTGCCGACCTCGATGTCGGTGCGTACCGGACGGCGGAAGGCTATTTCGAGCAGTGCTGTCTGCACGTCCTTCGAGGCGAGCAGGTCGCAGACCTGCCGCGCGGCGGCGCCACCGGGCGCGCCTTTGATGAGCGTGTAGAATTCCGGCGTCGTGAACGTGCCGTCGGCCGGATAGACGAGGCTGATCTCTTTCTGGCCGCCGGCAACATAGCCGTAGGCGTTCGATTCAAATGTGAGGCCGACGGGGAACTCACCTTGGGCAACGGAGCGCAGCACCGTCGGGGCCGATGCTGTCTGTTTTATATTGTTGGCGAGAGCTTTGAGGCCGTCAGCGCCGAGCAACTTCTCGATGCCCCACAGGATCGTGTAACCGGTCGAGGAATTGGCGGGGTCCGCGATGATGAGCTTGCCCTTAAATTTTGGATCGAGGAGGTCCGCATAGGTCTTCGGTGCGGGCAGCCTGCCGAGTTGCGCCGTGTTCACCATCAGCACGGCGACGTGCATGTTGGCGGCCGTCCAGAGGTTCTCGGGATGGCGCAACGCGGGCAGGATCGCGTCCGCGTCCTTGACCTTGTAGGGCTCGTAGAATTGCTTGAAGGCTCCGAGCGTGTTGGCGCTGGAAGTCCAAAACACGTCGGCCTGCGTCTTTGCCGCTTCCGCCTCGATGCGGCGGAGCAGTTGTCCGCTGCCGCCGGTCACAGTGCTGAGCTTGATGTTCGGCAGTGCCTTGCGCGCAACATCAGTGAAGGCTTCCACGGCCTGCGCGGGATTTGAGGTGTAGAGCACAACCTGCGCCGCCTGTGCCGACGCGGACCGGACGAATACCGGTGCGGCGAGCCCGGCCGTGGTGATACCTGCAAGCGCCGTGCGGCGCGTGATGCGCGTGGTCAATCAAACCTCCCGATGTCTTTTTTGAGTGTCTGCCAGGTTGACCTCCAACGCAAGCGACGAGGCGAAATTTTCCGGAGGTGTCTTCAAAGGTGGCCCCACGCGCCACCGCTCATCCGCGACTGGAGAACAAGTCGATTTGGAATACGCGGGTCGCGATCAGGATCGGCACGAGGATGACAGCGATCAGGATGAGGCCGTAGGCGGAGGCCTGTGCCATCAAGTTGCTGTCAATCAACTTGAAGATCTGGATCGGCATTGTTTCGCGCCCACCGGAATAGACGATGATCGAGGCGGACAACTCAGCGACCGTCGTCGTCCAGGTGAGCACGGCGGCCGCCGCAAGTGCCGGTACCATCAGCGGTAGAACGACCTTCAGGAAGGTACGACCGGGTGATACGCCGAGGCTCACCGAGGCGTCCTCGATCGAGCACGGAATGTTGTAGAGCGTCGAGGAGGCATTGCGCAGGCCGAACGGCAGGCGGCGAATGACATAGGCGAGCACGATGATCGCGGCGGTCCCGGTCAGCGGCAGCCATCCGCCGTTAAAGGCGTGGATCAAACCGATGCCGAGCGCCGTGCCGGACAGCGCCAGGGGCAGCGCCGTCACATAGTCGAGCAGCGGTGTGATCGTGTTGCGGCGCTTGACGATCAGATAACCAAGCACGGCGGAGAGAACGATGGCGATCGCTGTCGCAATGGCAGCGTATGTGAGCGTGTTCAACATCGGACCGGGGGCCGTCAGCAGCACCCGTTCGAGGTTCGCCGTCGTCCAATCGCCCCACCGCATCACCGGCCCGCGCGCGCGCGTCAAGGCACCGACGATCACCATCATCAGCGGCATGAGCGAAATCAGCACGACGACGCTTGCGAACGCCGCGAACATCACTGCCCCGAGGCCGCGAAGCCGAATCGACTGCGCCGTGCGCCCCTGGAGGGTCTCGTAGCGACCGCGCGACACGATCCAGCGCTGCAGGAACAGCACCAGAGCGACGATCCCGACCGAAACGCTCGCGAGCGTGCTTTGGAGAACGGGATTGGCGCTCGTTTCCGATACGGCTGCCTGGTAGGTCATGACGGAGAGCAGTTCGACGCGCCCGCCGAGGATCATGGCGAGCGCGAAGTTCCCGACGACGAGCGTGAAGACGAGCAGCGCGCTCGAGAGCACGGCCGGCAGAACCACTGGCACCAACACTTTCAAGCGCGATCTGACCGGTGACGTCCCGAGGCTCTTCGCCGCCTCTTCCAGCTGGACGTCGAAGCCACGAATGGCGGCGAGCATGCCGATATAGGCGTACGTGTAGTAGATGAACGTCATCGACGTCGCGAGGCCGAACCAGCCGTAGAAACTCGGTAGCGCAAAGCCATAATCGAGGAGCCAGCGGCGCAATAGCCCGTTGTTGCCGAGGAGCATGAGCCAAGTCTGGGCGACGATGACTTCCGGCGTCACGAGCGTGACGAGCGGCAGCAAGGCGATGATGCCCTTGCCGGCAAAGTTGTATCGCGCGGTCAGATAGGCGAGCGGCACGCCGACGACGAGACAGAGACCCGTTACCGCGAGCGCGAGCAGGGTCGTGTTGACGATCGCGCGACCGTACTTCGGCTCCGCCAGAAGCGTCGCCCAACCCGACCCCTTCGCGCCGGTCGCGCCGAAACTCGCGATCAGCATGTTGACGACGGGATAGACGAGGAACACGCCGAGCAAAACGAGAAGCGCCGCGGCGAGCCAGAACCAGAGGGATCTGAACTCCGCTGTCATGGCGCAAGCACCAGTGTGGTGGCTGGTGAGAGCAGTAGGACGACAGCGACTCCAACGGCGTATCGATCATGATCGGCGCTGCTCACGTCGACCGCCAGTGTCCCTCCTCCTGCGAGCGCCACGACGTAGCTCGTGCGCGAGCCCAGGTACTGGCGCCGCTTGATGCGGCCTCTTGGGCCCATCTGGGTACTCTCGGCGGGAGCGAGACCGATGTCCTCCGGACGGACGACGAGTTTCGCGCGCCCCGCGGCCGATGGCACCGGAGCAGTCGCCATGATGCGGTCGTCGCCGAGCGCGATGGCCGCTGTTGCCCCGCCCGGCACGTCAGTCTCGAGCACGACGTCGATGACGTTGGCCGCGCCGATGAAATCGGCGACGAAGGCGGTGCGCGGTGTGCGATAGATCGCCGCCGGCGTGCCGACCTGCTCAAGCCTGCCACCGTTCATGACGCCGATGCGGTCCGACAGCGCGAGCGCTTCGTCCTGATCGTGGGTGACGAACACGGTCGTGATCCCAGCCTCGCGCTGCAACTCGGCGATGGTTGCGCGAACCTGATGGCGCAGTTTGGCATCGAGATTGGACAGCGGTTCGTCCATCAATAGGACGTCGGGCTTGATCACCATGGCGCGCACGAGTGCGACGCGCTGGCGCTGGCCACCCGAGAGTGCCGCCGGATACCGCATTGCGAACGCACCAAGCCCAACGCGCTCCAAGGCCGCGCCGACACGCGTCCGCAGTTCGCCCGCCGCGACGCCGCGCGCGCGTAACCCATAGGCGACGTTGTCGAAGACGGTCTTGTCGGGAAACAGCGCATAGTCCTGGAACACCATGCCGATATTGCGCTTGTGCGCCGGAACGCGGGCTATGTCGGTCGTCCCGAACAGCAGCCTGCCGGCGTCGATCGGAAGGAACCCGGCGATCGCGCGCAGCAACGTGGTCTTACCGCATCCGCTCGGCCCGAGCAGCGTGAAGAATTCGCTTGGCTCGACGACCAGCGACAGACCGTCAACCACGCGCTTGCCGTCATAGCGCACGGCAAGATCTTCGATCGCGATCCGCATCCCCCCGCCCATTCCGCTTACGCCCCGCTGGCTCCGAGAGCGCGCTCTATGAGTGCACGCGCCTCATCGTGGCGTGCCGCTGTTCCCGCTGCAAGCACGCGCGGACCACTGTCCAGAGTCAAAGGCCGCCCCTCCCAGTCCGTGATGCGGCCGCCCGCCCCTTCGATGATCGGCACGAACGGCGCGAAGTCGTGCACCTTGAAGCCCGTGTCGATGGCGACGTCGGTGCGCCCCGAAGCGAGCAGGCCGTACGCCATGCAGCAGGCGCCATAGATTCGCCAGGCGGTAGCCTTCCGCAGGGCGTTGAGCGCTGGGAGTTCGCGCTCGGGGAAAAAATCCGGATTGCTTGTGGTTAGGATCGCGTCTGCGAGGCTGGCGCATGCACGGGTGCGACAGGAGCTAAGGGAGGCTCCACGCATGTGTACCGTCGGTCGACCGCGGGCACCGATCCAGCGGTCTTCGGTCGCGGCCTGATCGATGACCCCGAGCACCGGATGGCCAGCGTGCGCGAGCGCTATCAGTGTTCCGTAGACCGGCGAGCCCGCAATGAATGGCGCCGTGCCGTCGATCGGATCGAGCACCCATATGAACTCTGCATCGGGGCGCTCCGCCCCGACTTCTTCGCCCAGAATACCGTGCGCGGGATAGCGCGCGAGGATTATCTCGCGCAGACGATGTTCGATCTCGAGATCGAAGGCCGTGACGAAGCTGCGGTCTGGTTTCAGGTCAGCATCGGGCCGCAACCGCCCAGCGGGCGCCAGCATCGCGTGTGCGGCATCCGCCAGTTCGAGCGCAAACGCGATAATGTCGTCCCCGACGTGGGTCCCCAACGGGCGCATCATGCAGTGTCATGCCTCCGGCACCGAGCGATCGCTGGATCATACACTCGCATCCGACCGCCCAATACAGACTCGAGCCGAGGTGTCGTATCCGTTAGTCAGTGGAACGCCGGTAGACACGAGACAGACGCCGCCCGCGACACCGCAGTCGCATTGATTGCCAGATCGTGGTTCTCGCTTCGGTCGAGCGGTCAGGAAGCGATAGTGGCTGCGCTGATGCGCTCGAGCGCGCCTGTTCGCTCCGTGCGCATATCGCGAACGCGGCAGCGCCGCAGCTATCTGATTTTGTTTGATTAAATCGATGGAGCGGGTGAAGGGAATCGAACCCTCGTATTCAGCTTGGAAGATCCTTGTACGTTGGATTTTGGCGGATCACCTTGGACGAATTTGGACACGGTTACCTATTGAATTTTATATGTTTTTTGCTTCTCTGTCGTCCAAGACGATCTCATCACGACTGGCGCGAACTCTGCATTCCTGGTACCTAGGTGGTACCTAGGAAGCTCCAGCGGCTTGTGCAGGCGTGCCATGGCGACCCGCAAATTCACCACCCGATTCCTCGATACGGTGAAGACCGATCAACCTCAAACTGAGTTTCGGGACGCGCTTGAGCGCGGGCTTGAAATCAGGGTGACGCGCAGTCGCGTCAAGACCTGGGCGTTCCGTTACCGGAGACGGAGTGACCGGAGGAAGCGCATCATCACGCTCGGTCGCTATCCGGATCTGAGCCTCGAAGACGCCCGCTTAGAAGCAGCCCAGACGCGCATCGCGGTCGCCCAAGGCAGCGACCCAGCAGCAGGCGTCCAGGAGTTCAAAGCATCGCCGACCGTGCGCGAACTGATTGTCGAATGGCAAACGAACCACGCCGCCTATAACCGCGCGGCACAAGTCCGCCACGACGATCAGTCAATTCTCGCGCGGCACGTCTTGCCTCATATTGGAGACATGAAGGCCGGTGACCTTGGCCGCCGCGAACTGGCCGCCATGCTGAACCGGGTCAAACTTGCTCAAGACGGACGGCTTGGTTTTAACACACCGTCAAAGGCGACGAGGCGCTTGTCAACGCGCCCGAACCGCGTCTTCGAACTGATGCGGGCCATTCTGCGTTGGGGCCTGTCGCAGGGGATCATTGCCAGTGATCCAAGCAGCGGCATGAAGCGTCCCATTGCGAACGAGACGCCACGCGAACGGACGTTGTCGACGGCCGAAATCATGGCGTTCTGGCACGGTGTCGCGCGCATTCCTACGGCGCCAGGCATGCGGTTGGCGATGAGATTGGCGCTCATCACGGGGCAGCGGATCGGAGAAGTCACCGGAATTGCGCTGCGCGATCTGACGCTCGACAGTTCCGCACCGGTCTGGATTATTCCCAGCGCGAAGGCGAAGAACGGCAAGGGGCACCGCGTGCCTCTCGCGCCGCTCGCCGTATCAACCATCCGCGACGCGCTGGCTTTGCAATCGGACCAGCTGGTACAAACCCCTTGGCTGTTTCCGGCGCCCCGCGCCAACTCGAAAGGGGTGCGAGACTCCATGACCGCACATGCGGCCAGCGTGGCGCTCGCACTTGGCCGAAGCAAACTTGGTATGGACTACTTTCGTGTTCACGACCTGCGCCGAACGGCAGCGACGCGCATGGCGGAACTCGGGATCAACCCGCATACGATCGGCATGGTCCTGAACCACGTGAGCGGAAGCAAGAGTACGATCACTGGGCGCGTTTACGTTCAATATAGTTTCGATCGCGAAAAGCGTGAGGCGCTGGAGGTTTGGGGGGCGTGTCTTGAAACGATCATTCGCGATCCGCAGCGCTCAACCGACGCGGTCATTGTTGCCGACATTGCGGAAAGCCAGGTCGAGTTTGAAGAGGCATCGGTAGCTACGCGTTGAAGCTGGGCCCCAAGATCGCGCCCAACGTGACGCGCGCCGGGCGACGACAACGATGTCCGCTGGCGGCTGCAAAGGCATAGAAGACGCGGCGGGGTGGCAGCGTGTTACAACGGGTCGCTGTCATGTCACCCGATTAGGCAATCGCCAGCAGCCCTTTGACCTTGACGAGCGACAACAACTTGAGCGACGGGCCACTTGGCCGCTTCTCACCGCGTTCCCACTCACTCACGAGTTTGGTTTTGACATTGAGATAACTGGCGAACACAGCTTGACTGACGCCCTCGCGTTCTCGGAGCGATTGAATTTCTTTCGGCAAAAGCGGCGCAACAGTTGTCAGACAAGACACGTCGAACTCACGCATCGTCGCCTTGTCGATCAATCCGATGCGATGCAGTCCCGCCGCCGTCTTGTGCGCGACGTCGAGTGCTTCACTACGGTACGTTTTGATTTTAGTCGTCATTGCATTTTACCTCGATCAACTCACCTTCGTCGTGCGCTTCGGCAATCTCTGCGTCGCTCATGCCGAGGAATAGTTGGGCGAGCGCTCGATAGACAACGAGCTCCTCGTCATTGAGATTGGCTTTCCCACTCTTCGCGAAACCGTACATGAATACACTTCGCTTCTTGGACCTGAACGCGATGATCGTCCTATAGCCGCGCGAGCGGCCTTGGCCGGGACGCGCGACCCGCTGTTTGATGACGCCACCGCCGAGATCGGCGTCGAGCAGACCATCCTCGGCGCGCTTGATCGCCTCGCACAATGACGGGTCATCGATCCGTTCCTTACGAGAAAAGCGTCCGAATTCCTTCGTCTTGAAGACCTTCAAGCGCTCCTCCGCATCGGCCACTTATGTATCACCCCTGGGGTTATAGATCAAGATGTTAATTCAAGTGCAATTTTTTGCCATGCCGCTCGTTGGCGTTGAGCCTTGGCCATTGTCGCGTATGCCGGCGGCCATATTTCGATCCGCAAGCGACCCTTACGCCCGCGCTGATCGCCGTTTATCCGCGCCCGCCTACTTCAGTTGCCAGACGCTGCACGGTCTCGAGCTCGTCGAAGATCAACCGTTTCAGCAGTGTGGTTTTTCCTGTGCCCGAGCGGCCGATGATGTGAACATGCCGTCGGCGATCTTCGCGCGCGAGAACAATCGGCGCGTTGAGATCAAGCCCGTGGGGTGGTCCAGCCAATAGTGCAAACGTGATGCTCGCGCATAGGCCAGTCGTGACCCCATGCGGAAGATTACCGCTGGGTGTCGTGGACGGCGGCATTGGTATCGATAGCGTCGCGGCAGCAAGGATCGCACCTGCTACCCAACCAGGCAGGCAGCGCAGCGTTGCCATTAAATTGTGCGATGCAGCGAGCCGAATTCCGGCATCCCAATCTTAAAAGTTGAAAAATACAAGCAATTTCAGTAACGTATGTATTTAACTGAGATTGGCATGCCTCTTGCTGTGTTCACCGCGTGCGCCGCAGCACGCGGGCGCATCGGATTGCAGGGGGATTATATGGCGGGCAAAGGGGCCAAGCAGCGGTTGGTCGTCATCGGCAACGGCATGGCGCCGGGGCGTGCGCTCGACAAGCTATTCGAGGCGGTGCCCGATGCCTACGATGTCACGATTTTCAATGCCGAGCCGCGCGTCAACTACGACCGCATCATGCTCTCCCCCGTTCTGTCGGGTGAGAAGTCCTTCGAGCAGATCGTCATTCACGGCGACGGTTGGTACGTCAAGCACGGCGTCACCCTCTACAAGGGTGCGAAAGTCACCAGCATCGACCGGGATGCACGCACGGTCACCGCCGATCGTTCGTCGTCGATCGCGGACGCGCTCCATCACGTAGTGCGCCGATCACGGTACCTTATGACAAGCTGATCATCGCCACCGGCTCGTCACCGATCATCATTCCAGTTCCCGGCTACGATCTTCCCGGCGTGCTCGCGCTACCGCGACCTCGATGATGTGCAGGCGATGTTGCTCGCGGCGAAATCGCGTGGCCGCGCCGTAGTCGTCGGTGGCGGGCTGCTCGGCCTCGAAGCTGCCGCGGGACTGAAGGAGCAGGGCATGCACGTCACCGTGCTGCACCTGATGCCGACCCTGATGGAGCGTCAGCTCGATCCGGCCGCCGGGCATCTCCTGCAGCGCGCGATCGAAGCGCGTGGCATCGACGTCATCACCAAGGCCAACACCAAAGCGATTGTCGGCAAGACCAAGGTCGAAGGCGTCCAACTCGACAATGGCACGGTTCTGCCGGCGAGCCTCGTCGTCATGGCGGTCGGTATCCGACCGAGCGCACAACTTGCCAAGGACGCCGGCCTCACCGTCAATCGCGGTATCGTCGTCGACAAGACGATGCGCACTTCCGACCCGGACATCTTCGCGCTTGGCGAATGCGCCGAGGCCGATAGCCAAGTCTACGGCCTCGTCGCCCCCCTCTACGACATGGCCGGCGTGGTCGCAGCCCAACTTGCAGGCGATGCCGACTGCTTCGTTCAAGGCGGCGGCGACCGCGACCAAGCTCAAGGTCACCGGTATCAGCCTCTACTCGGCCGGCGACTTCGCCGACGCAAAGGATCGCGAGGAGATCGTGCTGCGTGATGCGGCGCGCGGCAACTATCGCCGGCTCGTCCTGAAGAACAATCGCATCATCGGCGTCGTCATGTACGGCGATACCGCCGACGGCGCCTGGTTCTTTGATCTGCTGAAGCGCGGCGTCGATGTCACCGAACTGCGGCAGACCCTGATTTTCGGACAGAACTACGCTGGCGGCATTCCGCTCGATCCGACGGCTGCGGTTGCTGCTCTGCCCGACGAAGCCGAAGTTTGCGGCTGCAACGGCGTCTGCAAAGGCACCATCACGAGCGCCATAGCCGGGCTCGGCTTGAAGACGCTCGACGGTGTTCGTGCGCACACCAAGGCGTCGGCGTCGTGCGGCTCGTGCACCGGCCTCGTCGAACAGATCCTGAAGGCGCAACTCGGCGATGCCTACAATCCCGCGGCCGTGCAGCCCATGTGCGCTTGCACCGATCTTGCTCACGACGACGTGCGCCGCCTGATTGTCGCCCAGACGATCAAGTCGATCCCCGCGCTCATGCAGCAACTGGAGTGGAAGACGTCCTGTGGTTGCGCCAAATGCCGGCCGGCGCTGAATTACTACCTTCTATGCACGTGGCCGGGCGAGTACGCCGATGACGCGCAATCGCGTTACATCAACGAGCGCGTCCACGCCAACATCCAGAAGGACGGCACCTACTCGGTCGTGCCCCGCATGTGGGGCGGCATGACCAGCGCGAAGGAACTGCGCGCGATCGCCGATGTGGTCGAGAAGTTCAAGATCCCGGCCGTCAAATGCACCGGCGGCCAGCGCATCGACATGCTCGGCGTGAAGAAAGAGGATTTGCCGGCCGTTTGGGCCGATCTCAACAAGGCCGGCATGGTTTCGGGCGCCGCCTACGCTAAGGGCCTTCGCACCGTGAAGACGTGCGTCGGCATCGGATTGGTGTCGCTTCGGCACGCAGGATTCGACCGGCCTCGGTATCAAACTCGAGAAGTTCCTTTGGGGCTCCTGGACGCCGGCAAAGTTGAAGCTCGCCGTCTCCGGCTGCCCGCGCAACTGCGCCGAGGCGACCTGCAAGGACATCGGCGTGATCTGCGTCGAGAGCGGTTACGACATTCATTTCGGCGGCGCCGCTGGCCTCGATATCAAGGGCACAGAACTGCTCGGCCATGTCGCGACCGAGGATGAAGCCATCGAAATGATCGCCGCATTGACGCAGCTCTATCGCGAGCAGGGCCGCTACCTCGAACGCATCTACAAGTGGATGAAGCGCGTGGGCGTCGAGACGGTGCGCAAGCAGGTGCTTGACGATCGCGAGAGGCGCGCCGCGCTTTACGACCGCTTCGTCTATTCGCAGACTTTCGCGCAGATCGACCCCTGGGCCGAGCGTGTCGCCGGCAAGGAGGCGCACGAATTCGCGCCCTGTCGTCGATCTCACTCGCGAGGCGGCGGAATGAGCAGCCGTCTCAAACTGCCATGCCGAAACAAGACAGGACCTTCCAGCCATGAGCGAAGTGGTTGACTGGATCGACCTCTGCCGTGTCGATGACATCCCCCTGCGTGGCAGTCGCTCTCGTGCGCACTGCTCACGGCGACATCGCGCTGTTCCGCACCGGCGAGAGCGATGTCTTTGCACTCGACGATCGATGCCCGCACGCTGGCGGGCCGCTGAGCCAAGGCATCGTGCACGACCGCTCGGTGACCTGTCCGCTGCACAACTGGGTCATCAGCCTGGAGACAGGCAAGGCACTTGGTGCCGACAAGGGCCAAGTGCGGACAATTCCACTCCGCATCGAGCAGCGCGATCGTCGCGATCCGCCAACGCGATATTGCCACGATCATTCAGCCTGCCCGCGCCTCGCCGAGACGCGGCGCGAGCGCCCGACGTCAGCGTGAAGACCCGACTTGAGAAATCGAAACACAGCAAGGAGAACGACCCATGGCCTACCTCGCACCCGCTGAGTTCGTCAGCAAAATGATTGACGCCGGAGAGTCCAAGGTCTTCATGTCGACCAAGGACACGCTGATCCGCGCTTACATGGCCGGTGCCATTCTCGCGCTCGCCGCGGCATTCGCGGTCACCGTCACCGTCCAGACCGGCCAGCCGCTCGCTGGAGCCGTATTGTTTCCCGTCGGCTTCATTCTGCTCTACCTGCTCGGCTTCGACCTGCTCACCGGTGTCTTCACGCTGGCGCCGCTGGCGCTTCTCGACAAGCGCGCCGGTGTCACCTGGCAGGGCGTTCTGCGCAACTGGTGGCTAGTGTTCTTGGGCAACTTCGCCGGTGCATTCACCGTCGCGCTGATGATGGCCGTCATCTTCACATTCGGCTTCTCGCAAGCGCCCGACGCCGTCGGCCAGAAGATCGGTCACATCGGCGAGGGCCGCACGGTCGGCTACGCCGCGTTCGGCGCGTCGGGTATGCTGACGCTCTTCATCCGCGCGGTGCTTGTGCAACTGGATGGTCTCGACCGGCGTCGTCGCGGCCATGATGTCGACGTCTGTTTCTGGCAAAGTCATGGCCATGTGGATGCCGATCATGGTGTTCTTCTACATGGGCTTCGAGCACTCGATCGTGAACATGTTCCTGTTCCCCTCGGGGCTGCTGCTCGGCGGCAAGTTCTCACTGATGGACTATCTGCTCTGGAACGAGATCCCGACCGTGCTCGGCAATCTTGTCGGCGGTCTTGCGTTCGTCGGCCTCACACTCTACTCGACGCATTTCAAGACCTCTCCGAAGCGGGCCATGCATCCTTCAGTGTCGCGTGCTGCCGCCGAGTAGGCTGACCATTGGGCCGTGCTCGGTTGAGCCCGGCCCGCTTGATCCTCTGGAACAATTGGAACTCATGACCGGGCGGCTCTCCATTTCGCTGGGCCAGTGCTCGGATAAGGGCCGCAAGGACGTCAATCAGGACTTCCATGGCGCCCTCATTCCGGACGGCGACGCGCGCGCCACGAAAGGCATTGCAATCGCCATCGCCGACGGGATTTCGTCGAGCGCCGTGAGCCAAATCGCCGCCGAAACGGCGATCAAGTCATTTTTGACAGACTATTACTGCACGTCGCCGTCCTGGACGGTGAAGACGTCCGGTTCGCGCGTCATTGCGGCGACAAATGCGTGGCTTTTCTCGCAAAATCAGTTGGGGCAGGCGCGCTACGATCGCGACCGAGGCTATGTCTGCACATTCTCAGCGCTGGTCCTGCAGTCGACGACCGCGCACATCATGCATATCGGCAACTCGCGCATCTATCGTCTGGCGGGTGGCAGCCTCGAACAACTGACGTCAGATCATCGCGTATCGGTGTCATCCAGCCAGAGTTATCTCGGACGCGCGCTCGGGGTTAATCGCGCCGTTGAAATCGACTATGTGAAGGCGCCGATCGCATCAGGTGATGTGTTCGTCCTGGCGACTGACGGCGTTTACGCGTACGTCGATCCGGGTCAACTTGCGAAGCTGGTTTCCGCCGGTTCCGATGACCTCGATGCGACCGCACACGCCGTCGTCGCGACCGCATTGCAAAACGGCAGCACGGACAACCTCACGATCCAGATCGTGCGCGTTAATTCCACACCCGTTGGACTGTCCGACGAGGCCTTGGATCAGAGCGCTGACCTGCCAACAGCACCGTTGCTTGAAGCCCGCACCGTCTTCGAGGGGTTTCGCATTGTGCGGCCGCTGCATTCAAGCAGCCGCAGCCATCTGTATCTCGCCGAAGACATCGTGAGCGGGCAGCAGGCCGTGATCAAAGTGCCATCGGTCGATCTCGGCAGCGACGACACCTATCTCAAGCGGTTCATGATGGAGGAGTGGGTCGCGCGCCGGATCAACAGCGCCCATGTCCTGCGTCCGTTTAAATTCTGCGCGCAAACGCCAATTCCGCTACTGCGTCATGGAATACATCGACGGCAAGACACTCACACAATGGATGGCCGACAATCCGCGTCCCGACCTCGACGTTGTGCGCGACATCGTCGAGCAGATCGCCAAGGGTCTGCGCGCCTTCCATCGCATGGAGATGCTGCACCAGGACGTGAGACCAGAAAACATTTTGATCGATAAAAGTGGAACAGTCCGAATCATAGATTTTGGCTCGGTCAAGATCGCTGGCGTCATGGAGGCTGCACCGACCGCGGCCCACGGCGACATGCTCGGGACGGCGCAGTACACGGCACCGGAATATCTGCTTGGTGAAGCCGGCAGTGAGCAATCCGATGGTTACGGTTTGGGCGTCATCGCCTACCAGATGCTCACCGGCCAGCTGCCGTATGGTGCGAAAATGGCGCAGGCCCGCGTGCGGGCACACCAGTTGCGCGTTGCCTATATCCCCGCAGCTTCAAGCAATCATGTCGTTCCCATCTGGGTTGACGGCGCGCTGCGCAAGGCGGTGAACGCAGATCCGGCGAAGCGCTACGATGCGCTTTCGGAGTTCACGCACGATTTGCGACACCCGAACGATGCGTTCCTGGTGACCAAAGCCGCGCCGTTGCTGGAACGTAACCCGGTTCGCGTGTGGCAGGCGGTTTGCTTCCTACTCTTCATCATCGTTGTCGCCCAGGCGATGCGATGACATGCAATCGGAGTTGACCATGAGCAAGGCCATCCGCAGACGACCCGCCGATGCAGTCCCCCGCGCATGAGGGCGCTTGCGAAGCTGCCGATCTTTTTCGATCTCGCAGGAAAGCGCGTCATCGTCGCAAGTGGTTCTGCTCCGGCTGCCTGGAAATCCGAACTGCTCGCCGCTGCCGGTGCCGAAGTGCATGTCTACGCCACAATGGTTGGCCCCGAGATGGCGGCACTGATCGAGCGCGGCGCCGCGTCCGGCTCGTTCGTGCACCACCCTCGTCCCTGGTCTGTCGATAGTTTCGAAAATGCCGCCATGGCCTTAGCAGACGCGGAGACAGACGTGCGAAGCGCGCGCTTTCTTCTGTGCCGCGCTGCGCTGCCGGGTGTCCCTGTCAACGTCATCGACAAACCGGCATTCTGTCAGTTTCAGTTCGGTTCAATCGTCAACCGTTCGCCAGTCGTCATCGGTATCTCGACGGACGGTGGTGCGCCGATCCTTGGACAAGCGATTCGCCGCGGATTGAGATGCTGTTACCGGCATCGCTCGCCGACTGGGGCAAGCTCGCCAAAGAGGTGAGAGAGCACGTTGCCGCGTGGCTAAAGCCGGGAGCCGAGCGCCGTGCCTTCTGGGAGCAGTTCGCTGAACGTGCCTTCGGTGCCGCGCCGACACGCGACGAAATCACGTCACAGGAACGTATCATTCGATGAGTTGTCCTCTGCGAAGCGTCGCCTCGTCTGGGGCACGTGACACTCGTCGGCGTCGGCCCGGGCGACGCCGAACTGCTGACCATCAAGGCGGTGCGCGCCATGCAAGCCGCGGATGTCATCCTATTCGATGATCTCGTATCCACCGACATTCTGGAGCTTGCGCGCCGCGAGGCCAAGCGTATGGCGGTCGGCAAGCGTGGCCAAGCGCGACAGTTGCGCTCAAGACGATATCAACGCGCTGATGCTGAAGCTGGCGCAGCAGGGCCAGCCGCGTGGTGCGGCTCAAGTCCGGCGACCCGATGATCTTCGGGCGTGCGGGCGAAGAAATCGCAGCCCTCGAACAGGCCGGTATTGCAGTCGACGTTGTGCCAGGTGTGACGTCGGCCTTGGCCATGGCAGCGCGCCTCGGCGTTTCGCTGACGCACCGAGACTATGCGCAATCCGTGCGCTTCGTCACCGGCCACGCGCGCGACGGCAGTCTGCCGCAGGACTTGGACTGGCGCGGTCTCGCCGATCCGCGCACGACGCTGGTCGTCTACATGGGAGGCCGCACCGCGCCGTCGATCGTCGAACGGCTCACCGCCGAAGGCCTTTGCGCGACAACGCCTGCCGTCGCCATGTCTGCCATTTCCCAAGCCGAGGAACGACGCTGGACGGGCACGCTTGCAACACTCGCCGAGGGCGTCGCCGAGATAGGCTATGACGCGCCAGTTCTGATCGGAGTCGGCCAGTCCCTGCGCAGGACGACGGCATGCGCAAATCAACGCGCCATCAACCAAACCAACCCTCATTCGCAACCACCGACGTCAAGACAAGCACGTCCGCTTGCATCTCGATAGTGTTGGCAATTGAGCCAGTAACCATCCTCTCCGCAACGTCTCCTACTTGTGGCCCTTCGCTTCGATTGGGTTTGGCCACCGAATGTCAGCACTTGGGTGCATCTCGTCCCAGGCCGTTCGACCTCTCGGCAGTCAG
This sequence comes from uncultured Alphaproteobacteria bacterium, assembly GCA_963779515.1. GTDB lineage: Bacteria > Pseudomonadota > Alphaproteobacteria > Rhizobiales > Hyphomicrobiaceae > CAVZYN01. Next base: position 215,190 of record CAVZYN010000018.1, on the reverse strand, counting down.
CAGGTCGAACGGGGTTGGTCGAGCGACTGCATGACAGATTGCCGAACGCGGCGAATTTTGTATCCGCGCCCGCGTGTGAGCGAGCGACGCTGGTGCTGCGCTCCCAAATCTGCGTCCGGATTTCCCGATTTCGCTTGCTTCGGCCTACCGACCGTTACCCGCGAGGGCCGAGACCGGCACCACACGGCTCGCCGCCGGCAAGACGCCGGGCTCGGTCGCGCAGGCTGTTCGGCCAGCGCGATAGGGCGGGACGCCGGCTGCAGGCCGGCGGAGGCCCCAAATGCTCGCAACAGCTACACACCTATCGTGACAATCCGAGATCGCGTACGCGAGCAACCGACAACGTGATCGCGCGATCGTGCACGCCAACGGCCATGTCCTTGCCGCGCATCTGCATGAGTTCAGGCCGCCACGGCACCAGCGTGAACTCCTCACGCCCTTTGATCACGGCGAGACGCATGGTCGGCAGATCGATCGTGCGCACGTATTTGCCGGTGATGCGCATGCCTTCGATCGGCGCGAAGTGCGGCATCTTGAATTCGGCGGATAAGCCTGTCGGCAACAAGCACAAAGCCTCGGGTGTCGAGGTCGCGCAGCATGTCTGGCTTCGGCGTGATCGTGCCGGGCTCACTGGATTTGGCGAGGAGAGTGGGACGCCAGTCGCATTGATTTTGTTGTTGGCTCTACATGAGCAATGACGCAACCCACCATCCAACCCACCAAAGTTTCTGGATTGCGGCTTTTGATGTCCTGACCTTCCGGTGCAAATTTGGACATGCTCGCGGGCTTGTGCGCTTTTGCCGAGCAAGACGATCTTGCCATTGGCAAGGGATGGACTGGTGTTGGAGCGATGTGGCTGATCGATACCTTCGGCAACGGCTGTCGCCAGATGCGATAATGTAAGCGTTATCAGCGCCCTACCGTTGCGGCGGCGTCTGTGCTAGCGTGTCGAACGTAAGGAGACGGCCCATGACTATCCATATCACACGCGAGATCGAGCAGCTTGCGCGCCTTGTCGCCAGCAAGACCGGTCAGACTCCGGACGATATCATCAAGGAAGCTGTCGAAGCGCGTGCGCTCGCTGCCGGCGTGTCCATCACCAAAGCGCGCAAAACTGCCGCGGACATCGAACTGCGGCTCAAACAGATCGCAGAACGCGTTGCAGCGTTGCCCATCCTCGATGACCGCAGCGCCGATGACATCATCGGTTACGACGCGAACGGCGTGCCGGAATGATCGTCATAGACACGTCGGCGCTGATCGCCATTCTGCAAGATGAACCAGAGCGCCCGCGATTTGCCGCGGTCATCGCGCGCGCCAATCGCAGGATGGTCTCGGCGGTGTCCCTTCTTGAAGCTGGTATAGTGGTGCGCATCCGTCGCGGCGAAGTGGGGCTGGTGGCACTGGACGAAATGGTATCGGATGCAGAGTTGGACATTGTGGCTTTCGATGACACCCAACGGCGGCTGGCCCTTCAGGCGTTCAATCAGTACGGCAAGGGTATCCACCCAAGCGCCCGTCTCAACTTCGGTGATTGCGCTGCCTATGCCCTGGCCAAAATCATGAACGCGCCCCTTCTGTTCAAGGGCACGGACTTTGTCGCAACGGATCTGATATCTGCCGTGGCGTGATGGCCGGGAATGCCGCGCGTTGCGACATGACATCGGCGGGGCGGTGACGACATCGTTCAAGTTGCTTGCTCTTGCGGCGAGAGTGCCCTCGCACGTAAATTGTCGCGCCGCAGGTCATGACGACGGCGTTACACCACGCCTTGGGGCACGATCCAGCGCCACGCTGTCTTCAGCTGCGCTCCTGTTAGTCCTCGTTGTTCTGCCCGTGTTCAAGAAGACTCGCGCTACGGCATTCCAGGGCGCCGATTGAGGTGTGTTCGCTGCGAAACCCACATGACACCTGCAGTCACGCTTTTGATGGCGAACGGAGCGGTTGATCGATGCTGTGAAGTTCGCTGCGCTATACCGTGATCACGCCGGCGAATCCGAACAATGCCTTGGTTTCGAGATATTCCTCGAAGCCGAATACGCCCATCTCCCGACCGTTGCCCGACTGTTTATAACCGCCCATGGGAGACGCGGAGTTCGACGGCGCACCATTCAGAAACACGCGGCCGGCTCTCAGCCCTTCACCAACCGAGCGGGCCTTCTCGGGTGACGTCGTAAAGAGATATGCGCCAAGACCGAACGGCGTGCCGTTCGCGATCGCGATTGCCTCGTCCTCGGACGAGTAGGGCATCACAGCCAGGACGGGGCCAAAGATCTCCTCCTGCGCGATGCGCATTCCAGGTCGCACGTCGGCGAAGATGGTGGGTTTTGCGAAATAGCCGCGTTCCATTCCGGCGGGCCGGCCGAGACCACCGGCGCAGACACGTGCTCCTTCGCCGATGCCGATCTGAATGTAACGCTGAACGCGCTCGAACTGTGCCTTGTTGACCAGCGGTCCTAGCGTCGTCTGCGGGTCGAGTGGAGGACCCGGCCTCAGCTTGCTCGCCTCGTCGATAAGAAGTCCAATTGCTTTCTGAATTTGACTCTCGTGGACGAGCATGCGGCTCGGCGCATGGCAGGACTGCCCGGAGTTGAACATGCCGCGCGTGACGTTCCAGCGGGCGGCAGCTTCGAGGTCAGCATCCGGCAAGACGATGTTTGCAGATTTGCCGCCGAGTTCTTGGGCCACGCGCTTGACGGTCGGCGCGGCCGCGCGGGCAACCTCGATGCCGGCCCTCGTCGAACCCGTGAACGAGACGAAGTCGACGTCCGGGTGGCTGCTGATGGCATGGCCGACGACGAGGCCATCCCCGTTGACGAGATTGACGACGCCCTTCGGCACGCCCGCCTCGTGAAGGATTTCAGCCAGCAGGATCGCACTGAGGGGCGAATACTCACTCGGCTTCAGGACTGATGTACAGCCGGCGGCTATGGCGTAGGCGAGCTTCATCGCTGGCGTCTGGATCGGCCAATTCCATGGCGAGATCAGACCACACACGCCGATCGGCTCTCGCCGGACGAATGTATTCCCAATCTTGCGATTGAACTCATAGTCTCGCAGCGTGATGATCGCTTGCTTGAAATGGTCTATCGGCCCCATCACCTGGACGGTGGCGCTAACGGGAGAACCCATTTCTTCGGCAACTGCTTGCCTCAGGTCTGGGAGGCGCTTTTCATACGACCGAATGATGCGCTCGAGCAGCGCTACGCGCTCATTCTTTGATGTCGCGCTGAACGGCGGTAACGCTCGACGCGCGGCAGCGACAGCGCGATCGACGTCGTCCGCTCCGCCCATGGCGACGGTCGCGAACGGTTCCTCGGTCGCCGGGTTGATCAGCTCGAACCACGTGCTGCTCGCGGGCTCGACCCATTTGCCGTCGATGTAGAACTTGCCATGCTGGCGCATCGCAAGACCCTTGTTCTCTCGGCGGCTCGACCGTCAGTAACTATGCGTCATTCCGCCGTCGCAGGCGAGAGTTTGGCCGGTGATGAACGCCGACGCCGGAGTGCACAGGAACATCGCAAGACCGACGAGGTCGGGCGGCACCATCCCGCGCGGAATGCATTGTTCGCTGAGCATCGCAACACGTCGCTCCGGCGTGACGTCGGCCACGCGTGGAACCTCTGTTCGCACGCCGCCGGGACGGATGCAGTTCACGTTGATCCCGGAGGGACCCAGTTCGCGCGCCATCGCATTCGTCATGCCGATGATGGCCGATTTCGATGTCACGTAATGCAGGTACTGCCCGATGCCCTTCGGCACCGCGTTCGACGAGATGTTGATGATGCGTCCCCACTTCGCTTGACGCATCGCTGGCAGGACCGCGCGCACGCTCAGGAAAGTGCCGGTGATGTTGACGTGAAGAACGCGCTGCCATTCATCGAGCGGAATCTCGTCGAAGGGGCGTTTCTGCAGCGTCGAAAACATCCCAGCGTTATTGATCAGAACGTCGACGCGGCCGAACTTGGAGAGCACCATGCGCACCATAGCGTCGAGCGAAACCTGATCGCCGATGTCGACGACTGACGACATGGCGTACCCGCCCGCAGCCTTGATCTCTCTGGCGACACGCTCCGCATTGTCGCCATTGAAATCCGCGACGATGACGATGGCGCCGGCCGCAGCAAACTGGCGTGCAAACTCGCGGCCGATACCTTGGCCCGCCCCTGTGATGATGACGACACGGTCACGGACACCGAAATCCCGCGCATGCTGCGGGGCGCCACTGTCTGTTGCTTCGGTGGACGTTGTTGGCGACACCAGTTTTCCTTTCGGCTATTCGCTTACCGCAATCTTATTGGTCTCGATCACGTGCTTCCAGCGCGCGGCTTCGGCCTTCATCATTGCCGCCAACTGGTCGGGACTGCGGATTTCGACATTGAACCCCAGTGCGCCGACTTGCTTCTGGAGATCGGGATCACTGGCTACTGCGGCGATCGCGTCGTGCAGACGCTTCACGCGATCTGCCGGCGTTTGGCTTGGTGCCATGAAAGCGTACCAGAGCTTTGAATCGATCTTGGCGAGACCGAGTTCGGCCATCGTGGGTACGGCCTTGAGTGTGGGAGCACGCCGGTCGGCGGTCATGCCGAGCAGCACCACGTCGGCTGATTTCAGCGTACGCTAGCGCGTCGGCGATCGACCCGAAGAAGAAGTCCACGCTGCCGCCAAGAATTGCCTGCATCACATCTGGATTGCCGCGGAATGGAACGTGGGTCGCGGTTGCGCCCAGTTCGTTCAGCAATGACAGCGAGGTGAGATGGCCGACGGTCCCTACACCCCCGGAACCGAACAGCAGGGATCCTCTTCGCGCAACCGTCGTGAACTCTTCGATGGTTTTGATCTTCAGCCCTGCACGAGCAACAAGGACCAACGGAACCGAGCCGATACCGACGATGGGGCGAAAATCGGTTTCGAGATTATAGGGCAACTTCTTCCGCAACACCGATACCGCCAGTCCCGCCGATGGGAGACCGAGTATCGTGTAGCCATCTGGCTCAGACTTGGCGACGGCATTGGTACCCGTCGTCGTACTCGCGCCCGCTCTGTACTCGAAGACGAAGCCCTTCGGCAGCTTGAGTGATGCCCTGTCTGTGAAGGCACGTGCTATAACGTCACCCGGTCCGCCTGGCGGGTTTGGAATGACGACTTTGATGAGCTGCGCCGGATACTCCTGGGCGATTGCACGCGAAGGTGAAACCAGGACCGCGCCAAGGGCCGCCATGATGGCAACGGCGATAGACGTCGAGGGGAATATTTTTTTCACTGCATGTCTCCGCCGAAGGAATAGTGTCTTGGATGTCGTCAGTCGCCGTGCTGCCGTCGGAACTCACGCGGCAGCACGATGACCAACCGGATCAAAACTTTGGCAGCACGATGCTGAGGAATTCGCTGGTTGCCTGCGCCTTGATCGGAACAGGCCCTTCATTCGCTTGGAACTCGAATGCCGTCCGCTCTCCATACTCACGACCGGCAACCGATACCGCTCCTCTGCTCAAGAATAGCAGCTCGATTGACGGCTCGGTTCCGCCAGAGAACACAGCTCCAGGTTCCAGTCGAAGCAGGGCAATCTTCATGTTGCGCTCGGTGAAGGTACCGAGCCGCTTGACAGATACACCCTTCTCATTCGACGGGATCCACTCGTAGGCAGTGGGTTCCATGAGGATCACTTCATTGTACCGCGGCTTGGCATAATTGGTTTTTTTGCCGGTCGCATACTCATAACAAGCTTCGGAGCCGTCTTTGTTGTGCTTGCGACCGCTTTCGTCGAAGTAGGTATAGACTCCGTCCTTGAACTCGCCCGTCTTCGCGAGCGCAGCATTGGCGGCCTCGCGGCGGGGTACGCTCAGGAAGCCCTGACCACTCGCGCCTCCAAGCTGGCAGACCATCATTTCGAGCCCCTCAGGCCGATCTTGAGGGCCGTAGTGGACACTTTCCGGGAAGTAGGCGACCGAACCTTCAGGCATGATCAGTCCCTTCGAGACCGGATATGTGCCTTTCAAAACATACCTAATCTGATCGAACGTGTGCCTATGGCGTGGCGTGCCCCAACCACCAGCGCCAGTGCGCCCGACATTGAGGAGGTAATTGTTTGGCGAATTGTCCTCGCCAGTGAGAAGAAATTTCTGCTCCAGCACGCCCGTACGCATGCTGCCCACGCGACCGCCCGCAGCGGATCCGGCTTCGCCGACTTTCATGGTGTCCTCTTTCGTGCGAAATATGATGCCTGAAGTGTGATGAGCGAAGTCTAGCCGAACCGCGCAAGCGACAACACAGCGGAGGCAGGCGCGCTATAACAGGGGTTTATATCAATCGGCAGACGTGCCCACGGCATGGTTGATCTCCAACGAATGCGCACTGCATGTTGGGCTTGCACGTCCCGCAGTCTAACAAAGAGATGAGATGACAGTTCCAACTGACCAGCTACAGAACGCCGTCAAGGCAAAGCTTGCTCGCAATGAAGTGGCGCTGTCCATGATCGTGCGGCTGGTGCGAGGCATTGAGATCGCAAGCCTTGCGCGAACCGCCGGCGTCGATTCGATCTACGTCGACCTCGAACACAACAGCTTTTCGATTGATACGACATCTCAAATCTGCATGGCCTGCTTGGCAACAGGCATTGCCCCTTTCGTGCGTGTGCCGGGCATTGACCCGCATCTCATTGCGCGTGTTCTCGACGGTGGGGCACTCGGAATCATCGTTCCTGGGGTGGAGTCCAAGGCTGATGCTATGGCAATTGTTCAGGCCGCGAAGTACCCGCCGCTCGGGGGGCGATCTTACGCGTCAGCCCAGCCGCATTTCCAGTTTCGCTCGTTCCCAGCCAAGGATGCTATCGAATTGCTGAACAACGCGATGACGGTCGTGGCGATGATCGAATTGGCGGCAGCAGTCGAGGCTGCGGCCGACATCGCCTCCGTCAACGGGATCGACATTCTGTTTATCGGCAGCAACGATCTGAGTAATGCCTTCGGCATTCCCGGGCAGCTCGATCATCCGCGCGTCCGCGACGCATTTGCACGAACCTGGGACGCCTGCCGCAAGCACGGAAAGAATCTGGGCGTCGGAGGTCTCGGCTCGAAACCGGACTTCACGAAGGAACTGGTCGCGATGGGCGCGCGCTATATCTCCATCGGCTCCGACCTGACATTCCTACTCAACGGCGCCACTGACAAGGTGAAGCAGTATCGAAGCGCGAACTTGACCGTCTGAACGGGTCTAATTGCTGGTGCCTGGATCGGCGCTCACATGCACTTGGGTCAACACCGTCAGGCATCGCCGATGAACACTCCGACACCGTCTCAGAAAACCGCGCCGGTCATCTCGTTTCCGCGATTTGATGGTCAGAGCTACCCGCGGCTGGACGCCGAGGGCCTGGTACGCATCGTTGCCGATCCGGACGCGCTCATGAAGTTAACTTCGGCGGAACTCGCGCACGTTCGCGTTTTGATGACCAGCGCAACACGCGGCTGCAGTGCAGGCATGGCTCGTGCGATGCCGAACCTGGGACTAGTTGTGTCGCAAGGTGTCGGGCAGGACCGCTTGGATCTACCCTTTTTGGGCGAGCGCGGGATCAGAGTCCGATCTGTCGGCGAGGCATTGACTGAAGATGTTGCCGATATCGCGATGGCACTTCTTCAGATGACGTGCCGTCAGACTTGTGCGCGCTGACGCATTTGCGCGTAGCGGCGAGTGGCAACGCAAGCGGTTTGATCCGCCCGGGGAGAGCCTCGTCGGCAAAACGATCGGCATCGGCGGGCTCAGTGGGCGGATCGGACAGGCGATTGCGAGGCGTGCGATCGCCTCGCGCATGGTCGTGGCCGGGCTCAAACGGCCATCGAATGAGGTGCAGGGTGTTCCACTGTACGATGATTGGCGCGCATTGGCTGAGGCGAGCGACGTGCTCATGCTGGCCGTCCCAGGCTCGCCGCAGACACGTCGCATCATAGGCGCATCCGAGTTGAGCGCGCTCGGACCGAAGGGTTTCCTGATAAATGTCGGTCGCGGGGACGCCGTCGACACCAACGCGCTGATCGATGCGCTCGAGCGAAGTGTGATCGCTGGCGCCGGTCTCGACGTGGTCGAAGGCGAGCCGGTGGTTCCGCCTCGCCTCGCGGCGTTGCCAAATGTGACGCTTTCGCCTCACATCGCCGGTGCGACGTGGGGTGCACGGGCCCGCGGCGCCAAGATCGCCGAGGACGAGGTGCTGGCGTTCCTCGCCCGATAATGCGATGTTATCGCACTTAAGTGGCCCGGTGGACCGTCGCCGATCGGTGACGGGTCCACGAACCCAGGCGCGGTACTGTGGATCCAAGGAAGCTCCTGTACTTCGTATCGATTGTCGAGCAGGGCAGCCTAAAAAAGGCTGCTGGGCTGCTCAATGTTTCTCAGCCCGCTTTGTCGACGTCGATGGATCGCTTGGAGACCTCGCTTGGGATCAAGCTCCTGGAGCGCAGTGCGAAGGGTGTCACGCCGACGCCGATGGGGGAGTTGATCTTCTCGCATGCGCGGCTGATCAAGAATGAAATTGAGCTCGCGCGCAGCCAGGTCAAGAGGCGGGGCCAGAAGGAAAATGGGGTGCTCACTTTCGGTGTTTTGCCGAGCCTCGCGAGCAGTATCGTGCCGCGGGCGCTCGCAAGCTGGCGCGTTGACCATCCGACGTCGCGCGTCCGTATCGTGGAGAAGGTCCAGATCGAATTGCTGATCAGCCTCCTGCGCGGCGATGTCGATCTGTTCATCGGCATGACCGAATACTACGGCATTCTCGAGGGATTGAAACAGCGAGTCATTTTTCGTGATCGCCAATGCGTATTTGCGCGACCACAGCATCCGGCCTTTAAGATGGAGAAGGCCACTTGGCGTGATCTCGCGCAATTTCCCTGGGTGTGCCCGATGGTGGGTAGTCAACGTACGATCCTGGAGTCACTACTTCAGTCCCACCAGGTTCCGATGCCGCGTCAGATCGTCGAAGGGGGCTCAGTAGAGTTTGTCAAAACCCTCGTATCGAGCAGCGATCACCTTGCGATTTTCCCAGCACACACCATCAGCGACGATGTGAATGACGGAAAGCTCAGAACCCTTTCGCTCACCTCACCGTTGCTCAATCGGAACATCGCCGTCTTCATTCGACCAGATTGCCGTCTCGGCAAGTCGAGCCATGATTTCATCGCCCATGTCGAAGCTCTCGGTCAACGTCTGTGCCCGGAGCCGCGCATGGCAGCCCGGACCAAGCCTTTAAGCGACTGAAGGACAACGTGGCCGTCGTCATTGGCGACGGGCAACGTTTCAATGAAGCCGACCGCACCGGTGGCGCGACGACCGGGCGGTCCGCGCCGCGGCTTGATCGATAGTCTTGCCTTTTCAGCGCATGACGAAGACGTTCGCCGGTGCCCGCTCGGCTGTAGGAATGAAGACGCTCTTTGTCTCAAGATATGCGTCGATGGCTTCGATACCGTTTTCGCGACCTATCCCTGAGCGTTTCACACCACCGAAGGGGACCATGTAGCTGTAGGTGCGGTAGGTGTTTACCCAGACGGTGCCGACTTTCAGTGCCTTCGACATGCGCAGCGCGCGTGACATGTCTTTGGTCCAAACGCCGGCGACCAATCCATAGGCTGCATCGTTTGCAATGCGCACCGCATCGGCCTCATCAGTGAATAAAATGATGGACAAGACGGGCCCGAACACTTCTTCTCGCGCAATTCGCATGTTAGGCGTCACCCCCGCGAAGATCGTCGGTTCGATGAATTGCCCCGCGCCGAGCCCTGTGCCACTGACCGCCTTGCCACCCAGGATGCAGCGTGCCCCGTCCGCCTTCGCAATTTCGATGTAACGAAGAACCTTCTCGAACTGCGGTGCCGTTGCTATCGGACCGACATTCGTAGTGGGATCCATCGGATCGCCCAACTTGATTTGGCGGGCGAGTGCGACAAGTCTTTCGACGAACCTGTCGCGGATCGAAGCTTGGACCAGAAGACGCGATCCGGCCGTGCACATTTGGCCGGCCGCGCCGAAGATCCCCGCGACCACGCCTGCGGCCGCAAGCTCGAGATCAGCATCATCGAACACGATGTTTGGCGACTTGCCACCAAGTTCGAGCGCCACGCGCTTCATGCCGAGCGCCGCAGTCGCATAGATTTTGGCACCCGTCTCGTCTGAGCCCGTGAAAGAAACCATCGCAACGTCCGGATGAGCGACAAGTGCCGCCCCGGCCTCCTGCCCGAGCCCTGTGACGACGTTGAACACACCGTCTGGTACTCCGGCTTCTTTGAACAGTTTGGCGAATTCGAGCGTACTGACGGACGCGAATTCAGAAGGCTTCACAACCGCAGCGCACCCGGCGGCCAGCGCCGGAGCGCACTTCGACGCGACGAAGCCAAGGGGCGAATTCCATGCCGTCAGCGCCGCCACGACACCGATTGGCTCGCGCGTCGTGAAAGCGACCATATCGGGCTTTTCCAGCGGGAACGTACTGCCTTGGATCTTGTCGGCGAGGCCAGCATAATAATGCCAATAGTCGACGAGGCCATTGAGCTGTCCCTGCATCTCCGCCAAGAGCTTGCCGTTGTCGCGGACCTCGATCTCGGCAAGGCGTTGCTTATTCGCCGCGATCAAGTCTGCGAGCCGACGAAGCACGGCGCCGCGCTTGGATGCGGAAAACCGGCTCCACGGCCCAGTCGTCATTGCGGTCTTTGCAGCGGCCACCGCTGCCGCTACGTCGTCGGCACTTCCCCGTGCGATCTGCGCCCATGCCGTTCCCGAGAACGGGTCGACCGTGTCCATCCACTGTCGACTGACCGGTTCGACGAAGGTGCCATTGATGTAGTGGCCGAATTTCTGCGTCATCTCTGCTCTCTGTGCAATCGCATCCAGCAGAAGTCCCATTGCTTCGGGGCTCGTGCCGGGCAATGGGTATGCTGTCAAACGACGCGCTTGTGGTCGAAGATGAACTTCTTCCAACGGTACACAGTATACTTGCTGAACATGCGATGGCGAAAGAAGGGATCGTTCTCGATGTATTCGATGGCTTCTTGCCGAAGCTCGGTGTCGAGTATGATCAGGCCGCCATTGGGAAAGTCGTCACCTTCTGGAAAAAGACCGCCACTCGCGATGATGCGGTGCGCATTCTTGTTCACGTATTCCAAATGCTCCGGGCGATGCAGCTTCTTCCGCTCCATAACGCCGGGGTCGTCAGTGAAAGTGATGACGTAGGGCATTTACCGTGATCCTCTTGGCTTGTTTCAATAGTTGTGCACTCGACTTGGCGCATTTCGCATCGATGCGCTTCAAAGACACGCGGTCTGTCCACCATCGACGGATACGACCGCGCCAGTCATAAAGCTGGCGTCCTCCGTCAGCAGGAACACGATCACTGCCGCGATTTCCTCCGGCTCGCCGACGCGGCCGATCGGGTGCGCGGCCTTGATCCGCTCCATGGCGGCCGCATCCTGCATCATGTAGGCGGTGAACGGGGTTCGGGTCATTCCCGGTGCCACGGCGTTCACGCGAATTCCGTACGGCCCGAGCTCCGGACGACATGGACTTTGTAATGCCGGAAACTGCGAACTTCGAAGCGACATAGGGCACACGATTTGGAACGCCCAACACTCCGGCACCGGACGAAATATTCACGATCGCCCGCGATCCCTTGTCGTCCTTGACTGCGCGGGCATAGGCTTGACACATGTTGATGGTGCCCTCGAGGTTCACGGCCAAGACCTGCTCGATCGTCGTGGGCTCGACATCGAAGACGTTGCCGACGCCTTTGATCCCCGCACAATTGATCAAGCCGGCCAGCGCTCCGAGTTGTTTACGCGCTGAAGCTATGAACGCGACTGCCGCGTCTCGATCGCTCACATCCAGAACCGTGCCCTCGACCCGCGAGTCACCGGCGAACTCCGCTAACGATCTTGCCCACGCTTTCGGGCCCGATATCGAGCGCGAGCACGGTTGCGCCCTCGTCGAACAGTCGACGCACGCATGCGGCGCCGATACCACTGGCAGCGCCGGTGACCACGACATTCTTGCCTTCGAACCGTTTCATGCCTGCGCCTCCGACTTGTTTTTTGATCGCTGCACGTTCGACGTACAGTGCAGTTTCAATGGAACGTTCGCCCACCATCGACTGCGAGTGTGGCGCCGGTCACGTACGACGCCTCGGAACTAGTGAGGTACAGAAGTGCGTTTGCGATCTCTGATGGATCGGCCAAGCGTTTCAGGGCGTAGTTCCCAACATTCTGCCGAAAACCATCGGCCATCGGCGTATCGACCATGCCCGGACAAACGCAGTTGACGCGGATGTTGGGGGCCAACTCGGCCGCTAACGCCCGAGTGAATGTCACGACCCCGCCCTTGGACGCGGCATACGCTGTGATCCCCGGAGCGTTCGGAAGGATGCCCGCGCCGGATGCGATATTGGTAATCGTCGAGCCGGCCGCCCGCTTTAGGTAAGGAACGCAGGCCCTCGCAACGAGGAATGTCCCCGTTAGGTTGACCTCGATCGTCTTGCGCCACGTCGCGACGGGCACGTCGAGCAGCAACCCGGTCGACATGATCCCTGCCGCGTTGATGACGCCGTCGATGCCCCCGAACTTGTCCGCCGCTACATCGATCACGGTCTGGATCGCCGTCTCATCCGTCACGTCGACGGTGAAGACCGCCCCGCGCCCCTCGCCGAGCGTGCTTTGCAGGCCACCGCCATTCTGATCCAGCAGAATGACGGTTGCGGCTTCGGACATAAAACGGCGCGCGGTCGCCTTGCCAATGCCCGACGCGGCGCCTGTAATCACGATCCGCCGGCCGGCGAGGCGGCCAGGACTTTCTGCATGGGTTGACGATGTGTTGCTCATGGATGAACCCGGGCGACGTCGCTTCAGAATAGAGTGCTCAGTTAACCTCAAGCCAGTTGCGTCTCACTTCCGGTGAGTTGCGCAATGAGTTCGGCGTACCCTCGAAAACGATATGCCCATGCCCCATCACGTACACGCGATTGGACACACGCATCGCGACCGTTAATTTCTGCTCGACGAGCAGCACGGCAACGCCCCGTCGGCTGATCTCGCGGATCATCTCGGTCACCACTTCGACGATCTTTGGTGCCAGCCCCTCGGTCGGCTCGTCGATGAGAATGACACGCGGATTGCCGAGCAGCGCACGACACATTGTCAGCATCTGCTGCTCGCCTCCCGAGAGCATGCCAGCGGCAGTATTGTGTCTCACCTTGAGCTGCGGAAAGAATGCGTACATCTGGTCTATCGTCCAGGTCGGCACGCCGTCGCGAGGGGCCTGTAGACCAATACGCAAATTCTCTTCGACCGTGATATTGGCGAAGATCTCTCGTTCTTCCGGCACATAAGCGATGCCGGAGCAGCAGATGCGGAAGGCGCGCTTACCGGCGACGTCGCTTCCGTCGAGCAGCACGCGACCGCGAGCCGGCCGGACCAGGCCCATGACCGACTTGAGCGTCGTCGAGCGACCGGATCCGTTTCGGCCGAGCAGGCTCACGATCTCGCCGTGTCCGACTATCATCGAGACACCTTGAAGGACGTGACTCTTGTCATAGTAGGCGTGCACGTCATTGAGTTCGAGTGCCGGGGTCATGACGCGACCTCTTCGCCGAGGTATGCTTCCTGCACCTTCTGGTCGGCGCGCACGCTCGCGGGATCACCGGTGGCAATGATTTCGCCATACACCAGAACCGAGACCTGATCCGCCAGCGCGAATACGACGCTCATGTCGTGTTCGACGACCAGCAGCGTGCGCCCTTCCGTGACCGCTCGAATGAGGCTCACGATGTACGCTGTTTCCTCTCTCGACATTCCTGCCGTTGGTTCGTCTAAAATGAGCACGGTGGGGTCAGTGGCGAGCGCCATGCCGATCTCGAGAACGCGCTGTTCGGAGTAGGCGAGATCACCTGCCAGATCGTCGCGCCGTTGGCCAAGGCGCAGCCGATCGAGCAACGCGTCGACTTCCGCGTTCACCGCTTTCAGGCTCCGGACGGGGCGGAACAGCGTCAGCCGATGGCCATGGCGTCCCATAACCGAGACGCGCAGGTTCTCCGCGACACTCATTCGCGGAAACAAGTTGGTAATCTGGAAAGACCGCGACAAGCCGCGTCTGGTGATGACGTGCGGAGGGAGGCCGTTGATCGGCGCACCGTTGAGCAGGATATCGCCTGACGTTGGAGTATAGTGGCCAGAAATCAAGTTGAAGAGTGTCGACTTGCCGGCTCCGTTGGGACCGATCAACGCATGGCGCTGGCCGCGCGTCACAGTGAGATCGACACCACGAATGATCTCGATCGTGCCGAAAGATTTGGTCACCTTGCGAAGCTCAAGTACAGGCTCGCTCGATCCGGTGAGAGACGCCGGCTGCAGGGGGGCTGCGAGTACGTTGTTGCTCATGCGCCGCTCGCCTCCCGATGAACTGTTGCCATCGAGTGGGCAGCCGGCGCGGCAACGTGCTGATCCTCAGTGGCAAGCAGCCAGGCTGCAACAGTCAACCGACGCGCCACCGGCAACATCAACGCGCCCGCACTGAAGAGCGCGATCGGCATCGCCCAGGTCAGGAACCCAAACGGCTCGAACATCCTTCCAAAGAGCTTGAACGGAACCCATGCACCGCCGGCTGCTGCGCGCGATGCGCGATAGGCATCGGACAAGACGACATGGATGCTCTCGACAGTGAATACCGTGCCGGCGAGCAACAGTGCCCCGACCAGGAAGCAGAGCAAATAGGGTGCGATCAGCTGACGCCAGCCGCGTTGACGCAGCTTGCGGGCATGCAGCGAGACCAAGCCGCCAAGCCCCTCTGGTAGAAACAGCATGACCAAGACGAAGATCAGGCCTTGATAGAGCAGCCACGAGCGTGTGAGGTCGGACGCGATCCGGCCGAAATAGGTCATCACGCCGGCACCCAACGCTGGTCCCCAAAACGTGCCGGCCCCTCCGATGAAAGTCTGCAGCACGACGTTGGCCGAGTTCTGGCCTGAGAAGACCGTGTAATTTGCCAACTCGTTGGTGATCGCGAGCAAACTGCCGGCCACGCCGGCGAACATGCAGGAGATCGAGAAGATCACCGTGCGGGCCAAGCGCGTATCGAAACCCAGAAAGCGAACGCGATGCTCATTGTCTCGCAGCGCCAGCGCTAGCCGCCCGAGCGGCGTTCTGGTGAACGCCCACATGCACCAAGCTGAGACCACGAACCAAGCGAGCGTCAGATAGTAGACGTGGCGATCTGATCCGAAGCTCAGCCCCCACGAGGCACCGCGCATCGTTGAGATGCCGGACTCTGCGCCGAACACGGTGTTGAGGCCCGGAGCAACGGAGACCAACAGTTCTGACAAAGCAAACGTCAGCATCGCGAAGTAAACGCCGGTCCGTTGCGTCGCGAGCCAACCGAACACGAGTCCGGATAGCGCGCCGGCAGCAGCTCCGGCCAGCGGCACGAGCGGTGTCGGAAACACAAATAAATTCAGTTCCACTGCCCGCATCAGATGGAGGGCCGCGAAGGCACCGAGACCGTAGTACGCCGCATGCCCAAACGACAGCATGCCGGCCTGTCCCATCGCCAACGCAAAGGCGAGTGCAAACAGCGCCGCAATCATCATCTTGATAACGGCGTTCAACATGTTCGGTGAGGCGAACAGAGGGAGGACGACGGACATCGCCAACGCGACGACCAAAATAAACACGCCCGTGCCACGTGTCATTGCCGGTCCCCCATCAAGCCAGCAGGCCGCAGCAACAGCACCAGGATCATCAGCAAGAACGGTACGCCATTGGCTATAGTGGACAACTTGAGCGTGAGGAGGCCTCCGACCTCGTTGGCCCAACTGCCGAGGCCGAACAGTCCGAACAGCGACGCGATCGACACATCAAGGCCAACCGAGAAGGAAATGAACACGCCGATCAACAGCGACGCGATTAAGGCGCCGACGACCGAACCAAGGCCACCCACCGCCACTACGACGAACAACAGCGTGCCCACTTCGACGGCCATGTTGGGCCCTGTTGGGAAGAATGCTCCAGCGACTGCTCCGGCCAGGCCCGCCAGTGCCGTACCAACCGAGAACACACCCAGAAAAATGACCGGCAGGTTGTGTCCCAGTGCCTCGACCGTGAAAGGCCGATAAGTGGCAGCTCGCACGATGATGCCGATGCGGGTGCGTGTCAGGAGGAGGTACAGCAGGACGAACATGCTGATCGAAACTGCGCCCATGAACAGGCGATAGAAGGGATAGTTCGTCTCGTAGATCGTGAACGCTGCAAACCGCATATAATCGGGCATCTGGTAGCCGACGAGCGCATCACCGTAGAAGAGCTTGACTACCTCCTCGATGATAAAGGCGAGCCCGAAGGTCAATAGCAGTTCGTGCGCGTGACCATGGTGATGGACGCGGCGAAGCAAATACCGCTCGATGAGCGCGCCGACGGCTCCAGCAATGAGGGGTGCTAGCAGCAGCCCGAGCCAGAAGCCGCCAAGCCGCGTCGCCGTGTAGCCCACGTAAGCGCCGAGCATGTAGATCCAGGCGTGAGCAAAATTCAGGACACCCATCATCCCAAAAATGAGCGTCAGTCCCGCCGAGATCATGAACAACAGCAGGCCGTGAACAACGCCGTTCAACAGCGAGACGACGAAGTACTCCATGGGTGCCCTCGGTAAATCGGATCGTGAGCCGCAGTGCTCCTTGCTCGCGGCCGTGACGCCTGCGTCTGCACGGCACCGATCAATTCGGGTATCGTGACATCATTCGGCCGGGTGTGCCGCGATCGGCAACCCGGCCGGCGGGCGGCTTCAGTTCGTCGGCCGTTCCATCTTGCAGGCAGCTTGCACTGGGCCGGTTGCGTCCGCGCCGCTGACCAGCTTGACCGTTTTGAAGCCCTTGTCCGTGTTATCGAACTTGAACTTGGCGTCCTTGGATACGATCGCAACGGCCGTCGGTGTCATCGCCTGGTGGTCATCCGCCCGCATCGTGACAGTGCCGACGGAAGTTTCGAGCTTCACCTTCTCCATCGCAAACGCGATCTGCTTGGCGCTCACTTTGTCGCCAGCTTTGCCCTTCAGGGCTTTCAGTGCCTCCCCCAGACCCAAGACGCCGTTCACCACGTCGCCTTGAACATTGTACGGGTAAGCTCCGGTTTTCGACCGGTAGGCCTCGCCGAACGCCGCGCTCTTATCGCCATTGGCGTCGGGAAAGTAGTGCTGAACGGTGAAGTGGTTCAGCGCGGTGTCTCCCGCCGCGGCGATGTTCCCCGTCTGATCGAGCGCCGTGGTGAGGAAGGTCGTTTTCAGTCCTGAATCTGCAGCTGCCTTGAGCAGCAACAGCAGGTCGTTGCCCCAGTTACCGGTCACGACGCTGTCGGGCGCAGCGTCCTTAATCCTTGCAATGTAGGGAGCGAAGTCTTGGACTTTATTGGTGTCGTGGAGCACGTCGCCGACGACGGTGTAGCCGTGCTGGCCGGCGTACTCGCGTGTGAGACGCTGGACGTCGTGGCCCCAGCTGTAGTTCTGTCCGATGATGTAGACTTTCTTGCCCAACGCACCCGTTTCCTTGGCAGCTGACAACATGGCCCGTAGCCGCCCCTCGGCATACGTGTTCCAGCGGAAATGATAGAAGTGGCACCGGCTGCCGGTGAGCTCCATCGCCTGGCCGCCGACGTTGATGTAGAGAACTTCTTTGCCCGGATTGCGCGCATTGTGCTTCTGCACGTCGCCCGTGATTTGCCCCGCGATCGCCGATGAGGCACCTTGGATGACGATGTGGGCACCATCGTTGATCGCGACTTTCAACTTGTCAGCCGCCTCCGATGGTCCGCTTTGGTTATCATACTCCAACAGCTGGATCCCATCCGGCCAGACCTTCTCGTCGGCCAATCTGGTCAAGCTGAACTTCACCGCCGTCTGGATCATCTTGCCGGTCAGGGAC
This sequence comes from uncultured Alphaproteobacteria bacterium, assembly GCA_963779515.1. Taxonomy (GTDB): domain Bacteria; phylum Pseudomonadota; class Alphaproteobacteria; order Rhizobiales; family Hyphomicrobiaceae; genus CAVZYN01. Next base: position 197,270 of record CAVZYN010000018.1, on the reverse strand, counting down.
GCCGGCCCCGAAAGAGTTCTCGATGATCGCGATCTTGAGCGGTTCCGCCGTAGCTACATTCGTCACTCCGAACGAGGAGAGAGTGATGAGCAAGCAAATGGACTTTGCGGTAGTTAGTTTCATGCATGGCCTCCCGGTGCTGCCGAAGTCGCTTGTGCAGACTTCCTTGATTGAGGAGCACCGTCCCTCACGCTTGAGGCACATGTCAAAGCCATCATATAAACGCCTATTATACCAGCAAGCCATCGCGAGCGCGTTGCCATCCGAGGTCAGAACCTAGGCAATGTCTGAAGGCGGCGGCTTCCTTCGCGAACATCATGCATCGATCTTCTCCGCGAAATTTCGCGATCGGGCAGCGAATGGGCAAAAGTCAATGTGTGGGGCATACTGGAAGCTCCTCGCATGGATCTGTCACCTGGTTATCGCGAGGCTATTAAAGGCACCGCCACGATCCCTGCTCAATACCGATATTGTACACAGAACTAACTCAGACATTCGTCCGGATTTCCCGATATCGCTTGCTTCGGCCCACCGACCGTTACCCGCGAGGGCCGAGACCGGCACCACACGGTTCGCCGCCGGCAAGACGCCGGGCTTGGTCGCGCTGGCTGTGGGGCCAGCGCGATAGGGCGGGACGCCGGCCGCGAAGCCACAGGCGAGGCCGGCGGAGGCCCTAAAATGCTACGTCAGCAACACACCTATCGCGACAATCCGAGATCGCGTACGCGAGCAACCGACAATGTGATGGCGCGATCGTGCACGCCAATGGCAATGTCTTTGCCGTGCATCTGCATGAGTTCAGGCCGCCACGGCACCAGCGTGAAATCCTCACGCCCTTTGATCACGGCTAGACGCATGGTCGGCAAATCGATCGTGCGCACGTGTTGGCCGGTGATGCGCAGGCCTTCGATCGGCGCGAAGTGCGGCATCTTGAATTCGGCGGATAACCTGTCGGCAACAAGCAACAGGCCTCGGGTGTCGAGGTCGCGCAGCATGTCCGGCTTCGGCGTGATCGTGCCGGGCTCACTGGATTTGGCGAGGCCGTTGGCAATCAACCACGCCTCACGGGCGACGAGTGCTTTCGACACCGCCGCGCCGAAGCCCTTCTCGCGGATGGCTGGCCGCTTCTCGGCAACGATGGTCCGGTCGAGCCAGGTCGCCGCGTCAATCGAGGCCAGCTTTTCGATCGGCACGTAGGAGACGATTTCGATCTGGGCGTTGCGGACCTTGGTTTTGCCGCTGCCGCTGGTGAGTGCGACGATCATGCCGGGTGTGGGACCATCATGGGCCTGCAGCGTGCTGGTCTCGGCGTAGTGGATGCGGCCGTCGATGCCGTCGACAACGAGATATTTGCGATCGCTCATGTCGTCTAACATGCCGGCCTCGACGACTTTGCCGATTGCCGGCGTGGCTTTGCGTGCGCCGCTGAAGATGGCGAAGTCGCCGGCGGCGCGATCCATGCCGTGCTCACGCATGACCTGGGTCATGAGACCCAAGATGTTGCCGCGCTCGCCCATCGACCGGAGTTTGGTATCAAGTTGAGCGTCGATTGCCCAGACACCGGTCTGCTTCTCGTCCGCCAAGCCCATCTGCTCCAGCCGACGCAATCGGCCGATGCGGAGACTGGGATGCACGGCCCCGCTCAAGTGCTCGCCGGGTGCCAAAGCCGGCACCACAAGCACGTTCTCCTTGGCGTCGTTCAGAATGCCGTAATCGAGAGATGTAAACCGCTCAGCCTTCATTTCGTTGGCGAGTTTGATCACCCGTTCAAACTCCAGTTCCGGACCAAGTTCCAGTGTCACCAGATCGCGTGCGCGGGTCCGGATGCCGTGGCTGATGTAGTGACGCGCCATCACGAGATCCTGGCCGCGATCATCGTGGCCTGCGATGATGACGTGCGTATGCGGATGCCCGGTGTTGAAATGGTCGACGGCGACCCAATCGAGCTTGGTGCCAAGATCGTCTTGCATCGTCGCCATGAGATCGCGGATGAACGGCTTGAGGTCCGCCATGCGGGCGCCGTCCTCGGGCGCGATGATCAGCCGGAACTGATAGGTGTCGCTTTTTTGACTGTCGAGGAAATCGCCGGCGTCGATGGTGTCGCGCTCGCGGTCGTAGAGTTGGCCGGACCCACCGTCGCGGGTGACGCCATCGCGCATGATGTAGTGCTGATGCGCGCGTGCGGCGGCGAGGTCCGATGTGCCGTGCCGGGCGATGCGCGCCTTGACGATGACGCGGCGCCATCCGGGCTGAGGGGGCGATAGTCCGTAGAACGCGCCTTTGCCGCGGCCGAGCTCGGCGACGGGACGCTTGGTGAGCGCGTTGGCCCAGGGTGGTCGCGCCGCGCGTTGTCGCTTGGCGGCTTTGACGACCATGCGCGTGACGCGGCCAGACGTGATGCCGCGATCAGGTTTTTGCTTGGCGAACTTTGGTTTGAATTCACCGTCTGGCATCGCGCGATCTCATGCAGGCTTTCAGGTCTGAGTATCGCTTTATTTGTGATGGATTGAGGGCGCCGATAGTGTTTTCTGCGATATATTACCAAAAACTTTGCGGGCGTCTAAAATTTGTTTAAGACACGTATAAATCGTTGATTTTGCTCTGTTTTAGGCGGCTTTAGCGCCGACTATCTATCTTGCCCTATACCCCACCTATTCTGACTCGACCTCACCCTCTCGACAATTTAATTGTTCATCACCATTCTCGGATCACGATCGAGCGCCATTCAAGCCTCGATAGCGAATGTTCGCGGGTTCTATAATCAGTTTGACGGAGAATTGATCATGACCGTATCGGATCATTTGAGACGGCTTCGGACAGCATGTGTGAACCCCAATGAACCTGCGACCCGATCTCCCGGAGATCACGCCCTGCACCGCTTCCCCCTGGAGCCGCCGTTCTCTGATTGCGGGATGCGAGTCACGGAACCGGCCTTGTTTTCTTTTGTTCGATCCCCGCCGGAGGTTTTTCTTCCGCCCCGACCGCGTGTCCACGCGGCCATCGCGCGCAGACGCTGTCAAGGCTGGCCGCGTTTCAGCGGCCACCGAAGGCTTGGCCTTGGCAGCGTCGAGCACGATGGCATGCTGGAGTGTCGGGGCAGGCAATGTCTCTTGACTTGGTGCCAGCTCCAGCCGGATCACCGTCGCTTGCGCCACGCCACGGACGCGAGCGACGGCCGCGGAGGGGGCGAACGCTTCTCCTTGGTGGGCCCGAGCGGCGCCTGACTTGGATCATTCCAGCAATCGGGCTGACGCGCGTCTGCCTGACGTGATCATGGCACGTGATCGACCGAACGCGCCAAACATTACTCCTCCAGAAACAGGACATCGCCATGCCTACGATGCTGGATATGAATAATGCGACCGACCGCGCGTTCTTGGCAGACATCGGCCGGCCGACACGATGGGGTCGATACCGCCACCGCCATTGCGCCTATGGCCGACGATGGCGTGACGTGCCCGTGCCCGACGCCTCAGAGCTGATCGCGCGTTGGCTCGCGATCGCCACGCCACAACTAGTCATGGCGCTTCGCCTCGAAACGAGTTGGCACTGGCTGCATCTCAACATGCCGTGGATCTTCGAATGGATGGACGAGTTTGGACGGCTTATCCCGGTGCCGCCGCGCCAGGTTTTGCGTAAAGCCCTGCAGCGGCATGCGGACGCCACCAACGCTCAGCGCGACGGATACGCGTCAAGACGGACCAAATCGGATTGACGTAGATAAACCTACCGTTGCCGCTGTCATGGCCAAACCAATGCCACCGACACAGCCAGCGACGACAGCGGCCAGCGCCGAGAGGTCTCACCATGCGTCACCGCCACGCGCTGTATTTGTCGGAAAACCTGTCGCGGCAACTCTCGATCACGGCGGAGTCGCACCGCGTCTCAAAGTCGGCGATCCTGGAGCAGGCCTTGACGCAATACCTCTCCGCCGCGACGGGCACACCGTCAGCCGATTTGCAGATTCTGAGCCAACACGCGACCGCCCGAACGCTGCGCCGTCTGGAGCGCGATCTCGCCATCACTGCGGAAATGACAGCGATGTTCATGCGCTACTTTCTGACGATCACGCCACCGCTTCCTTCGAGCGAGCATGCAGCGGCCCGGGCGCTCGGCCACCTCCGGTTCGATCAGGTGATCGAGGAAATCGCGAAGCGGATACGGACGGATCGCAGCTTGATGGCACGCGTGACGGCGGCGGTCACCGGCGGTCCGGAACAGACACATGCGGACCACAAAGGACTGGGTCATGACCATGCGGCGTCGCCGTCCAAACCCGTCCCAGCACATCCCAAATCGGACGAACACGACGAATGATCTGTTTGTTTCCAGCAGCCACCGACACGCAATGCCAGTGCCGTCACCGCAGCCCGCTCGACGACGAGTTGTGGAGCGTGCGCACGATCACGGCGAAAACGGGCCTCGCCCGCTCGACGATCTATGCCTACGTCAAGCGGGGTCTGTTTCCGCGTCAACGCCGCCTCGGCCCCGGTCGTGTTGGCTGGCGCGCGTCGGAGGTGCGAACCTGGATCAACAGTCGATAATCGATCAGCATGGCCTGCCTCCGGTTTGCGGTTTCGGCAGCACGTCGTCAGAATCTGAGCGCGGACCAGATTTGCTTATCGTCGCGTAGCATGTTGGTCGAGTTGCGTCGGTGCCGCCTGGACGAGCGTTTAGCGATACAATCCGTGAGTGACGCAGCACTGTTCGCCGACGCTGTGACCGCAATCCGATCGAAGACGAACGATGGGGTGTGGGGGTGCCCAAGCTGCGTGGAGTACTGATGAGGTCCTGGCGTACCAGCGTGTCACGGGCGCACTTTAGATATCGGGCAGACCACGCTCGTCGCTCTGGTACCTAGCTGGTACCTAGGACACTCCAGCGCCAAAATTTACCGACGCCGATAAAATCGTTAACTTGCTGATTATACTAAACAAAACATTGGAGCGGGTGAAGGGAATCGAACCCTCGTATTCAGCTTGGAAGGCTGCTGCTCTACCATTGAGCTACACCCGCTTGCAAAATGACGCGTCTCCGGTCGCGCGGCGTCTCCATTTCCCGGCCTGCATCGGCGACCAGAAGATGATGGTGGATGGGGCTGGTTTCGAACCAGCGTAGGCGAAGCCAACGGATTTACAGTCCGTCCCCTTTAACCACTCGGGCACCCATCCACATTTGTGCGCCAATCTTCGCTAGAAGACCAGCGGCCCAAACAAAATTGCCCCGCCGTCGCCAGCAGGGACAATGGCGTGTGTTATGGTAAGGGCGATTGGGCCTGTCAACCGGAAAAGGGACCCGCTATGGTCTCGCAAAAAGCCTTGCGAAACAGAGGTCCCGCCGCACTGCAAAGGCCTTGAAAGGCAATAATGTCACGCCCCTTTAAGCAACGCCCCGACAAGTCGCGCCCTGAAAAGTCGCGCCCTGATCGGCACCGCTCAGACAAGCCGCGTTCGGATCAGCAACGACCCAAGTTTTCGTCGCGTGGGGACGCTCGCCCTGCCCACTCGGAGCAGCGCGCCGATCAGCGGCCGTCGCGGCCTGAACGGCAGTCCGATGATCGCCCGTCGCGGCCCGAGCCGCGCGGCGACGCTCGCCTCGCACCACGGCCAACCTCGCTGAAGCGGCCGCAGAGCCATAGCCGGCCACCGCGCCGCGCCGTCAACCCAACCGAAGACGCGAACCGAATCCTGTTCGGCATTCATCCCGTCGAGGCTGCGCTCGCCAATCCGCGCCGGCACATCCGCGCCGTTTATATTACGGAGAACGCCGAGCGGCGCCTCGCTGACGCGTTGAAGGCACGAGACGTCAAAATCACCAGCGCAATGCCGCGCGATCTCGACCGGCGTCTCGGCGAAGATACGGTGCATCAGGGCGTTCTGATGGAAACGGAGCCGCTGCCGGAAGTTGACCTCGATGAGCTTGCAACACAGGCAGGTGGCAAACCGATCCTCATTCTCGATCAAGTGACGGACCCGCACAATGTTGGTGCGATCCTGCGGTCCGCCGCGGTGTTCGGCGCCGCCGGTATCGTCATGACCAAGCGCCACTCGCCGCCGCTCGGCGGGGTGCTTGCAAAATCGGCATCAGGCGCGCTGGAACATGTGCCGGTCTGCCTGATCCAAAATCTCGCACGCGGCATGGATGACATGAAGAAAATGGGTTATGCGCTCGTCGGCCTCGACGGGGAAGCGCCTGATCTGCTCGACGATCTCGCATGGCCGGCTCATGTGGCGATCGTCGTCGGTGCCGAAGGCCGGGGGCTTCGTCAATTGACGCGCGAGACCTGTACGCACGTTCGCCGCATCGGAACCGCCGGACCGATCAGCTCGCTCAATGTCTCGAATGCGACGGCAATTGGGTTGCATCTCGCGGCCATGCGCCGGCGCGCGCAGTGATAGCGAGCGCCGCCAAGACCGCGGCGCCCGCCAACATCGACCCTGTGGCCTAGTCGCAAATCGTCGGTCGCCAGCAGCGATATTCGCCCCACTTTGTGCCAGCAGCTGCGGCCGTGCCAGAAGCACTGGCGCGGCCCCTGATAACACTCGGGACCAGAGGTGTCGCTTTCGTAGCGAGGCACGTAGCGCCGCGGATAACCGTAGGCATAGGCGCCTAGCGCCGTGCCGGCGACAATGCCAGCCGCGATGCCAACGCCGGCGCCCTGCTCCCGCAGAACGCCAATAATCTTGTCCGGGCCCATCCCTTTTTGCGCTTCGCGCAAGGCGGCCACTTCTCCCCACGGCAGAAGGAAGTGAGGGGGTGTCAACCCGGGCACTTACCTGGTCGCGCGATGTCGCGACCGGCGGCATGGTGACGGTGCGCTGCCCGGCCCCGGGAGGTTTCAGCTGAACGATTGAGATGGGGCGGAACCGGTTGTCGCCTTCGAGATGCACCCAGCCGTACTGGCCGCTCATCGAGCACGCGCGTTCGCGTGGCGGCGATGAAACGAATGGGTCCGGTTCGCCGGGCCTGCGTGACGACAGCGCCCGCGCTCTCGGGGAGTTTGTTTCAGACACTCGAGCGGAGACGCGGCGAGGTCACGCAGCTTTGGCGTGACGCCGGATGTCGGGCAGGAACCAGGTCAGCAGTCCGATCAAGGGCAGGAACGCGCAAATGCGATAGACCGTGTCGATGCTTGTCCGATCCGCTAGTTCGCCAAGGAGCGCAGCACTCAACGCGGCGAGGCCGAAGGACAAGCCGTAGAATATGCCGGCGATGAACCCGACTTTGCCGGGCATCAACTCCATCGCGTAGACGATGATGGCGGCGAATGCGCTCGACATGATGAAGCCGATGATCACCGTCAGCGCTACGGTCCCGGTCAGGTTGGCATAGGGCAGCGCGAGCGTGAACGGCAGTGCGCCGAGGATAGAAAACCAGATGATGTTGCGCCGGCCGATCCGGTCGCCGAGATAACCGCCAACCAAGGACCCGAGAACGTTCGAGACCAGGTACAAGAACAGAAGATACTGCGACGTCTGCACCGTCACGCTGAACGTATCGATCAAATAGAACGTATAGAAGGAGCCGAAACTCGCCGAATAAGCGCTCTTCGAAAACATCAGCAGGACCAGAATGCCGACCGCGGCGGCAACGCCGGAGCCGACTGCAACCGGTGCGGTCGCGGCTCTGGCTGGTCCCGTGGAACTCCGCAGGGCCGCGGTTGCGGCGATTTCGGCGGCATACCAGCGTCCGACCCGGATCTGCACCAGGATCGCCAGCAGCGCCACGACCGAAAACCAGGCAAGGCTCGATTGCCCATAAGGCACGACGATGAAGGCCGCGAGCAACGGGCCGAGCGCCGAGCCGCTCTGTCCGCCGAATTGGAAAATCGACTGCGCGAGACCGTGCTGCCCGCCGGAGGCCACGCGCGCCATCCGCGTCGCTTCGGGATGGAACACGGATGATCCCGTGCCGACCAGCGTCGCACCCACCAGCAACATCGCGTAGCTGCCGGCATACGCGAGGACCAGGAGACCGATCAGCGTGAACCCCATGCCGACGATCAACGAATAGGGCATCGGCCGCCGATCCGTATAGGCGCCGACGGCCGGCTGCAGCAGCGAGGCGGAGAGCTGGAACGCAAACGTCAAGAGGCCGATCTGGCCGAAGTCGAGATTGTGCAGAGGCTTGATGACGGGATAGATCGCCGGCAACAGCGACTGAATGAGATCGTTCAGCAGATGCGAAAAACTCAGCGCGAACAAGATTGGAAACGTCGCCGTCTGCGACGGCGTCGCGATGTCGGACGGAGCGTCGCTGTTCGATGATTTTTGCATTGAGTTCCCGAGCAATCGTGCGACACCGTAACGGCTTCGGGCGATTCTTTCGAGGCGGCTTCAGCGCCGCGCGAGGCTGCCCCATCAATCCAGCTATGCAATCATGGCACGGGAGCAGCGCATGCTCGGGACTGGCAGTGATCTTGGCCGCGGCGTGGCACTCGTGCTGTTCGCGACGCTGACCTTTGCAATCATGGATGCCATGAGCAAGATCCTGGCCGGTAGCTTTGCGGTGACGCAGATCTTGTGGGTCCGTTCGATGGTGTTTCTCGCGTTCGCGCTGTGGATCGCGCGGCCGAAAGGCATTCGTCGCGTGTTGCAGAGCGCGCGACCGTGGCTGCAAGGCACGCGCGCCCTGTTGCTGATCATCGAGAGTGCCATCTTCGTGCTCGCGTTCAAGTATTTGCCGCTCGCCGATGCGCACGCAATCGCGGCCGCCTCGCCGCTGTTCGTGATGGCGCTGTCGGTGCCGCTGCTCGGCGAGCACGTCGGGCCGCGGCGCTGGTTGGCGGTGATCGTGGGTTTCATCGGTGTGTTGCTGATCGTGCGGCCGGGTTTCGCGGAATTCAATCCCGCATTCTTGTTCCCTCTGATCGGCGCCGCGCTGTGGGGCCTCTATCAGATCCTCGTGCGGCTCTGCGCGCGCACCGATAGTTCCGAGACGACGCTGCTGTGGACTGCGAGCGTCGGCTTCATCGCGACGACGGTGGTTGCGCCTTATTCGTGGACGTCACCGGATGCAAGCGCCTGGGGTATGATGATCGTGCTCGCGTTGCTGGGGTCGGTCGCGCATTTCGCCATGATCAAGGCGTTCGAGCGCGTCGAAGCCGGCGCCCTGCAGCCGTTTCTCTACACCTTGATCGTGTGGGCCGCCGTCATTGGGTACGCTGTGTTCGGTGACATTCCGGATCGATGGGTGATTGCGGGTGCAACGGTGATCATCGCCAGCGGCCTCTATGCCTGGCATCGCGAACGGATCCGGGCACGGGAAAAGCTCTAGCTCGGCGTGACGGCGGCAATCAGCGCGCCTTGCGTGATTTGATCGCCTTCATGCGCCGCCACCTTGTCGATTCTGCCTGTGGCAGAAGCCGTCACCACATGCTCCATTTTCATCGCCTCGACGATGGCGATACGCGTGCCCTTCTCGACGGCCTCGCCGGGTTTGACGTAGAGTTTGGCGACGCGGCCATTGATCGGCGCGCGGATGCTGGTGCCATCCGCACCGTCGTCGATCGCCGAGGTGTCGTAGACGGGCCATGCGAATTCAGCCTGAACGAGGTCGTCGATAACATAGATGCGCTCGTGGCCATCAGCGCGCATCACCAGCGCCGATGTCCCGGCACCCTTGCGCACGCCCGGCCAAGGATCGAAGCCAAACTGCACCTCGGCGCCATCCGCGGCGCTGTGCTGGACACGGATCGTGCGGTCGACACCATCGATGTGAACCGGGCGAGCAGTGACGCGGGCCGCACCCAGCATGAAGCCGTCGCCGCGCGACCAGGGGTCTGGAGTTGCCTTCGCGGGAGACTGCGACGTGCTGGCGAGATACATCAGGCCATGCATGCCGCGTGCAATGGCGGCCGGGCTGATGCTGTCATCGGTTAGTTCCGTGAGCTTCCGGGCGATCAGTCCTGTATCCATGCGTAGCGCTTGAACGTCGGGATCGATCAGCAGATTGCGCAGGAACCGCGCGTTGGTCCGTGGGCCAGCGATCACAAGATGATGCAAACCGCTCGTCAAGGCCGCGATCGCTTGCGCGCGGGTTTCGCCGCGACCGATCAACTTCGCGATCATCGAATCGTAGAACGGCGAGATCCCGTCGCCCGATCGGACACCGGTTTCGAGCCGCAATGGCGCAATCTGGGTCGCATCGAACACCGCGATACGCCCGACGCTCGGCCGGAAGTCCTTCGCCGGATCCTCGGCGCAAATGCGCAGTTCGATCGCATGGCCGCACATTGTGATCTCGGACCGTTTGCGTGGCAGCGCCTCACCGGCCGCGACGCGAAATTGCCATTCGACGAGATCGAGCCCGGTGATTTCCTCGGTCACCGGATGCTCGACCTGCAGCCGCGTATTCATCTCGATGAAGTACCACGTGGCATCGCTAGCCAAGCTGCCGCCCTCGACCAGAAACTCGACCGTGCCGGCACCGCGGTAGCCGACGGCCTTGGCGAGCTCGACGGCCGCGACGCACATCTTGGCGCGCAACACCGGCGACATGCCGGGCGCGGGCGCTTCCTCGATGACTTTCTGGTTGCGCCGCTGCAGCGTGCAGTCGCGCTCGAAGAGGTGCACGACATTGCCATGATTATCGCCAAACACCTGCACCTCGATGTGGCGCGGCTTGACCACGACTTTCTCGATCAGGACTTGGGCATTACCGAACGCCGATTGGGCTTCGCGCTTGGCGCTGTCGAGGAGATCGGCAAGATCCGCCTGTTTCTCGACAAGGCGCATGCCGCGTCCGCCGCCCCCGGCAACGGCTTTGATCATCACTGGATAGCCGATCTTGGCCGCCTCCGCGGCAAGCGATGCGGCATCCTGCTTATCGCCTTGATAGCCGGGAACGACGGGAACGCCGGCCTTGATTGCGATCTCCTTGGCAGCGGCCTTGCCGCCGAGCGCGCGCATCGCCTCCGGTGTTGGGCCGACGAAGATCAAGCCGGCTTTGCCAACGGCGGTAGCAAAATCCGCGTTCTCTGAGAGAAAACCGTAGCCGGGATGAATTGAATCTGCCCCCGTCTGCTTGGCAGCCGCTATGATCTTGTCGATCGCCAGATAGCTCTCGGTCGCAGGCGAGGGGCCGATGTGGACGCGCTCGTCGGCCTCCGCAATATGCAGGGACCGGGCGTCAGCGTCGGAATAGACCGCCACCGTCGCGATCCCCATCTTCCGGGCGGTGCGGATGATCCGGCAGGCGATCTCGCCCCGGTTGGCAATCAGGACTTTCTTCAGCATGAGGCCCTCAGTGCGCCGAGTTTGGCGAGATGAAGTCGGTGGCGCGCGCGATCGCGTTGCAGACGCGCCAGATGCAGGCCGTCGACAGGAACAGCTCGCGCGGCGTCGTCATGTCGCCGAATTGGAAGATGTAGCCATTGGCGACGACGTTGATCGCGATGCTGGTCTCCTTCGAGACGATCAGGCTCGATTGCGCGCGATAGACCGTTTCGACCAGCTTGCGCGACAGATCGCGGGCGTCCTCGAGGCTGATGTCCATCAACTCGTTGTTGGACTTCGCCTCATTGAAGGCGAACACGGCCTCGATGCGGATTTTATCGGGCTTGTAGGCCTGGACCTGCAGCTGCGTTACTTGCTTAGGGTGCGGGAATAGAAACGCCCGCTCGTCGAGATCCACCTTGATGATGGCATCGGGCGCGTTGCGGCGTAGGTCACCTGACATGAAGCATCCAATCTCAATTCACATACGGAAAACGCCGAAGCGGGTCGCTTCGATCGGCGCATTGAGGCAAGCGGAGAGCGCGAGGCCAAGCACGCGGCGCGTTTCGCTGGGCGCGATGATGCCATCGTCCCAGAGCCGCGCGGTCGCAAAGAATGGGTGCCCTTCGCGCTCGAACTGCTCGAGGATCGGCGCCTTGAAAGCGTCCTCCTCGGTCTTGGACCAGCTCTTGCCATCGGCCTCGATATTGTCGCGGCGTACGGTGGCCAGCACGCTCGCAGCCTGCGGTCCGCCCATCACCGAAATGCGCGCGTTCGGCCACGTGAAGAGAAACCGCGGACCATAGGCGCGGCCGCACATCGCGTAGTTGCCAGCGCCGTACGAGCCACCGATGATGACTGTGATTTTCGGCACCTTGGCGGAGGCGACGGCGGTCACCATTTTCGCGCCGTGCCGCGCGATGCCGCCGGCTTCCGCCTCGCGTCCCACCATGAAACCCGTGATGTTCTGCAGGAACAGCAACGGAATGCGCCGCTGGCAAGCAAGCTCGATGAAGTGCGCGGCCTTCTGCGCCGTTTCCGAATAGAGAATGCCGTTGTTGGCGAGAATCGCCACCGGCATGCCTTCGATGTGCGCAAATCCACAGACGATCGTTTGGCCGTAGTTGGCCTTGAATTCAGAGAGCTCGGACCCATCGACCAGTCGCGCGATGACGTCGCGGGCATCATATTGCGTCGTCAGCGCGGCCGGTACGCAACCGTCGATCTCGGCCGGGTCGTAGTGCGGCGGGCGGGCATCGCGGACGGTTACATCAATCCGTTTTGTCGCATTGAGATTGCCAACGATCCGCCGCGCGATGTCGAGGGCGTGATGGTCGTTGAGCGCATAGTGGTCGGCGACTCCCGAGAGCCGTGTATGCACGTCTGCGCCGCCGAGATCCTCCGCCGAAACAGTCTCGCCGGTTGCAGCCTTCACGAGCGGCGGGCCGCCGAGGAAGATCGTGCCCTGCTTGCGCACGATGATGCTTTCATCCGACATGGCCGGCACATAGGCGCCACCGGCTGTACAGCTTCCCATCACGACCGCGATTTGCGGGATGCCCTGTGCGCTGAGGTTCGCCTGATTGTAGAAAATGCGGCCGAAGTGCTCCTTGTCCGGGAAGACCTCCGTGTGTTGCGGCAGGTTGGCGCCGCCCGAGTTGACGAGATAGAGGCACGGCAGCCGGTTTTCCTGCGCGATCTCCTGCGCCCGGACATGCTTCTTGACCGTCATGGGAAAGTAAGTGCCGCCCTTGATGGTGGCGTCGTTGGCGACGATCATGCACTCGCGGCCCGCGACCCGGCCGATGCCGGTGATTATCCCGGCGGCATGAATATCGCCCGTGTACATGCCGAGCGCGGCAAGCTGCGAAAGCTCGAGAAACGGCGAGCCGGGGTCGATCAACTGCAACACACGATCGCGCGGCAGAAGTTTGCCGCGGGCGGCATGGCGCTCTTTCAATTTTTCAGGGCCGCCAGCTGCGGCCTGCGCGCGCTTGGCATTGAGACCGGCGACCAGCGCCTGCATATGCGACGCGTTGCCCTTGAACTCCGCGGAACCCGCGTTGAGCGTCGAATTGATCTTGGCCATCTCGCCTCCGATTGCCGCCGTCCATCCGGCTTAGCGGTCGGCGCCCAGAGCTGCAAGATGCTGGCCTGCAAGACTGTGCGGTGCAAGGACGGCGGCTGGCTGTCAGCGCTTCTGCCCAGGCTCGAGCGGCCGCGGACCATCGCTTTTTGTCTGTTCGAGGCGGCCCGGTGCGAGCGGGCTGGAACCGAACCTGAGGCTCAGTGTGCCAGAGAGGTCGAGGTTGATGCGCAAGGCATCCCGCGCCGGGTCGATGGAGGCAATCTCGAAGCTGTCAAGCGACCCGCCGAGGTAGAGATTTTCTTCGAGCCGCTGTTCGATCATGGCATTGATTCGCGGCATCAGATTGCGTACCTCGCGGCCGACATCGAGCTGGACGGCGCGTGCAATGCGACCCGCGAATGGTTCCTGTCCGAGACGCACCAGCGACGGCTGTTTGGTGGCAGCCTCTTTCGGCGGCGCCGTTGGAAATCCGATCTGGCCCAGTTCGAGCATGCCGGACGACGCATTCAAGACCGGAACGCCGAGCAGGAATGCCTTGCCGGTCAATCCCAGAAGCCGGCTCGGCGAAATGACGTCGATCTGCAGCGCGATGCCGACTTTCTCCTTGACGGGAAAAAGTTGCGCCGATTTGACCTGCACGACCGTCGGATCGCCTTGATCGGCGCGCGTTTCGATCTTCTCGTCTTTTGGGAACGCCGCATCGAGCGACTTCTGGACGTCGGCGAGGCTGATGTCGACCGGCAGGCGGATCTCGGTCTTGGAATTGGTGATCGGCGCTTTTGTGGGCTCCGGCATTGGCTTCGACAGTAACGGCGCGGGGCGCTCGCCATGGAAGGCGGTCAGCCGTGTGCTGATCGCGACTCGATGCACGATCTCGCCGCGTTCGACCGCGAAGCCGCCACTGGCGATCTTTTCGGGCGCGCCGCGCAGCCAAAGGCCTGGCTTGCGCGTGAGCTCGATGGGCGTGTGCAGCCCGCGCCAAGCTCGGTCCGCGGCTTCGCGAATGGGTTGCTCCGCCAGCGACTGGCGCAACACGTCAGCCAACGGCTTCACAATCGCCTTGATCTTCGCATCGGCAACCTGCTTCAGAGCGATTTTGCCCTTCAGCAGTGGAATGGTCTTTTCGCTCCAGATCAGATCGCCAGCGATCCGCGCCTCCAAATTGAAGCCGCTGGCGATGGCGGTCTCGATCGGCAGGCCGACAGTGAACGAACCAGTCTTCGACTCCTTCAAGTACGATGCCCAGCCGACGCCGCGCGCGGTGATGTCGTACTTGAGCGGCAATTCCATCTGCAACCGGCCGTCGGCCAGCTTCAAACCGACTGGACCATCGCGCAGGAGTTCGCCTTCGAATTTGGCGTTCGCACACTCGATCCAGCTGGCTTTGCGGCGGTCGCAAGCTCCGTCCTCGACAACTTCTTTGACGACCGAAACTTGTTGCGGAATGAGCCGCTCGGCCTCGGCCAGGAAGCGGTCGAGCGTGACCGGAACGGACAAAAACACAGTCGTTGCCGTGGGCTTGGCATCGCGCTGGACGGTGCCGTGCGCTGGAACGCGCGTGAACACCGTCTCTTGCTTGCAGCCGGAGAGCAAAAGCGCCGCCGACGCGAGGGCGCACGCAATCGCTTTGTGTCTGACAAAGTCCAAACTCACGGCAACGCAACCCCGCATTCACTCACACGCCGGGGCGGCTGGCAGCCGGCCCATGGGCGTCGTTACTCAAACGTAAATTCGATCGGACCCGAGCAAGGGCTGTGCCAGCAATGGCAAAGCGCCGCGCACGGACAGACACTATCCCCGAAGTCTGTAACGATCCGTATACTTAGATCGGGAATGGTTAAGCCAGCTCGGAAGCAAAGCAAGTCAGTCTTTGCGCGGACCAGCCTGCGCGCCGGAGCGGGAGCTCGTGTCGATCGTGCCTCCGGATTCACGCCAAGCTTTGAATCCACCAACGATGTGTGCGACCGGATTCAGGCCCATGTCCTGCGCGACCTTGGCGGCCAGCACCGAGCGCATTCCACCGGCGCAGAAAAACACGAAGGTCTTATCCTCGCCGAAAGTAGGTTTGTAGTAAGGGCTTTCTGGATCGATCCAGAACTCGAGCATGCCACGGGTGCAGTGAAAGGCGCCGGGGACGCGTCCCTCGCGGTCAAGTTCGCGCGGGTCCCGGATATCGACCAGAACCACGTCGGGCTGCGCGGCCATGGTCATGGCCTCGGTTGCCGAGACCTCGCGAATCTCGCGTCGCGCCGCCTCCACCATGGCTTTGGAACTCGTGGTGATGGTCTGCGGCATTGTGGCCCTCGATGTGCGGATTTCGACGTTGTTCCCGAAGTTACAACAGGCGAACGCCCTCGTCACGCCATCTTCACGGCGCTAGAAATAGTCGATGATTCTGGATCAATCCATGCGCCCATCAGCCGTCGCGCCTCTGCTCGCCCTGATGCTCTCCGCCTGCGCGGCGGCCGCACCCGGTTATGTTCCGGAAGGCGCAAAATCGGACAAGATGAGCCGGCTGAAGCAGTTCGAGGGTGGCGCGGTGGTCGACAACACCTACCGGCCTAGCGCCGACGAGCAGAAGCTCGATTGCCGCCGCCTCAACGGGTCGATCCACATCATCATTTCCCGCCTGCGCGCAGCATCCGACGTCCAGGAACCCTCGGTCGCCGCAGCGCTCGCGCAGCGCGCCGCCAGCCAAACCATCGGTGCCTCGACAGCCGGCCTCGACAAGGCGGGCGAACTGGCCCGCGAACGGGCCCGCGCCGACGCCTACAACGGCCTCTTGGCCGAAAAGAAATGCAAAACCGTCGATATCGCGGCGGAACTGGCCAAGCCGTCGTCGACCCCGCCGCTTCCGCCCGTGCCGACGGTCAGCGGCAAAAAGAGCTGACCTTCGCGGTTCGCCCCGTCATGGGCGCGGAAACAATGCGTCGGTGCGCCCCGTCAGGCGATAGGCGACGAGGCCAACGTACTCCTTCATCACAAAGTCGAGCCGCCGCAAACCCTCCGGCAGGCTGCTGTAGAGCCGGAACCACTCGAACGCTTGCGGCGTGCGATAGTCGACGGGCCACGGCTCGACACGCACGCCGGCCTGGCGAAAGCAGCCCATGGCGCGCGGCATATGCCATGCGGTCGTCACCAGCAGCCAGCGCTCGCCGGGCTTTTGTTGAATGAGGTCGCGTGTGAACACCGCATTTTCGTGCGTATTGCGCGACTTGGCCTCCAGCGTCATCCGGCTCGCGGCAACGCCCAACGCTTCGAGCAGCTTTGCGGCGGTTTCGGCCTCGGGCGGCTTCGTGGTGATGAGCGCGTCCGAGCCGCCGGAAAACACGATGCGCGCCTCGGGGAAGCGGCGCGACAATGCGACGGTTTCGGTCATGCGTTCCGCGGCCTCGTTGAGGGACATGACATCGCGCGATCTCGACAGCCGGGGATCCTCCGCACCACCAAGGACGATGATGCCGTGCACCGGTCCGCTGCCGGGATCGGCGTGTTGGAAGCGGTTCTCGAGCGGCGCGATGAGGAGATCGCCGACGGGCGCAAGTCCGCCAATCGCGAGCGCCAGCGTCCCGCCCGTCAACAGCCAGCGGCCAAGCCGCACCCGGTTCCGAGCAAGGGCAACCAGCCCCAGCAGCAGGGTCAGCCCGATCAGGGAGGACGGCTGCAGGCAGAACCAGAGGATCTTGGAGAGTGCGTAGAACATCGGCTGCTTCAATCCCTGGCGGCATCGGCGGCCGCGGGTGCGAGCCGATCAAGCCGCAAGCGATGGCGATGATCGGTGAGGCGCCAGACTGCCGCGAAGGCCGCGATCACCGCGCCAAGCGCTGCCGATCCTGCAATCACAAACATAATCAAGATCTGGTACTTGGCCGCCTCAGCCGGATCGATCCCTGCTACGATTTGTCCTGTCATCATGCCGGGCAACGTGACAATCCCCGCAGCGGCCATTGCGTTGATGATCGGCATCAGGGCGGTCCGCAGCGCGCGCCGTAGCACGCCAGCAAAGGCGTCGAGCCGCGTTGCGCCAAGCGCCAGCCGTGTTTCGAGTTGCGCGCGCTCCCGCCAAGCCGCATCGGTGATCGTTTGCAACGCCAAGGAAACTGCAGTCAGCGTATTGCCGAGCACCATGCCAAAAATCGGCAACAGGTATCGCGGCGACCACCAAGGGTTTGGGCCAATCGCCCCGAGTACGGCGTAAAGCGTGGCGCACGTCCCAACGGTGAGGAGTGTGACCGCACCGAGGCCGTGAGTCCAAAGACCGGCGAACGGCCTATCCTGGCGTTGCGCAATCTCGAAGCCCGCCACCGCCACCATCACCGCCGCCATGCCGAAGGTCCATGCGGGCGACGATTGAGCAAAGATGAAAGTGAGAACGTGACCGATGAGCGCGAGCTGGGCGACCATGCGCAGGGCGGCGAAGGCCAAGCTGCGCTCGAGACCAAGCCGAAAGAGTAGAGAAATGGCACCATTGACAAGCAGCAGCGCCGCTGCGGTCGCGAGGTCGAACATCGACAATGGCACGTAAGTCATGCGGCGGCTCCCTTGGTCGCCGCCAGCTTGGCCGTCGCCTGCGGCTTCGCCAATTGCAGGCGCGCATCGGCGTGCCGCATCACGAGGCCAGCATCATGACTGACCAGAATGACGATCGTGCCCATCTCGAGTCGCGACCGGATGAGGTCTTCGACGAGCCCAGACGACGCGCCATCCAGCGCCGACGTAGGTTCATCGAGCAGTAGCACCTTGGGCCGGTCGATAACGGCGCGCGCCAACGCCAGCCGTTGCCGCTCTCCGGTCGAGAGCCGATCGAGGGGGTGATCGAGGCAGGCCGCCGCGATCCCCAACGACGCAACCAACCCATCAAGATTGGTGTCTGCCAAGAAATGCGGGCGCGGAGTCGCCGCCCACCACGCGGGTTCGGCGGCGCAATAGCGCACTTGGCGCCGCCAGTCCGGCGCACTCATTTCTCGCCGCTCCGCGCCTTCGAGAAAGACGTATCCGTCCGCGGCGTCGAGATCTGCGATGGCGCGCAGCACCAATGTCTTGCCGGAGCCAGATGGGCCCTCGATTGCAAGGCACTCGCCCATGGGTACCTCGAACGAGAGGGGCGGCAAGCCATGCACTTTGAGCTTTTCAACCTTCAGCACCGAACGTCCCCGTCATGCGACAGCGCCGCGATCATCTTACGCCTCGAAAAAGCATGTCCCGGCGGGTGTGTCACGCAGCGAGGCGCGGGCAGCTGCGGCATGTCCACCGAATTGGGCGGGCCTTCAGCTCATCAGCTTGCGCACGAGGGTTCGGTGCTTGGCGAGATGTGCCGGGAAATCGAGGGTGGTCAAGCGGCCGTCGCGGACGACCGGGATACCGTTGACGATGGTGTGTCGCGCTCTGATCGGCCCGCAGAGAACGAGTGCTGCGACCGGATCCCAATCCGCACCGGCCATCGCGACATCGTCGCACGCGTAGATGGCGACGTCGGCTGCCATGCCGGGGGCGAGATGGCCGATGTCGTCGCGGCCGAGCACGGTCGCGCCACCGCGTGTTGCAAGCTCCAGTGCAGCACGCGCGGAAAACGCCGCCGCCCCGCCTTTGACGCGCTGCAGAAGCATGGCCTGACGCGCCTCGTTGAGAAGATGTCCGCTGTCGCTCGACGCGGAACCGTCGACGCCAAGTCCAACCGGCACGCCCGCCTTCAACATTGCGACCACCGGCGCGATGCCACTCGCGAGCCGCATGTTCGAGCACGGGCAATGCGCAACGCCCGTGCCCGTGCGACCGAAGAGGGCGATCTCGCTCGGGTCGAGCTGGACGCAGTGCGCATGCCAGACGTCCGGTCCGACCCATTCCAAATCTTCGGCATAAGCGCCGGGCCGCATGCCGAACTTTTCGACCGAGTAGTCGACATCCTCGACGTTCTCGGCAAGATGCGTGTGCAGGCGGACGCCATGTTTGCGGGCGAGCCGCGCACTGTCGCGCATCAGGTCTCGCGACACCGAGAACGGCGAGCAGGGCGCCAGCGCTACATGCACCATGGCGTGCCGGCGGCGGTCGTGGAATGCGCCGATCACCCGTTCGCAATCTGCGAGAATGTGGTCCTCGCGCTCGGTCAAGATGTCGGGCGGAAGCCCGCCGTTGCTCTCGCCGATGCTCATCGAGCCGCGTGTTGCGGTGAACCGCAGTCCGATCTCATGCGCAGCGGCGATCTCATCATCGAGCCGCGCGCCATTCGGAAAGAGATAGAGATGATCCGAACTCGTCGTGCAGCCGGACAGCATCATCTCCGCCATGCCGGTCAAGGCCGACACATGGATGTGTTCTGGTCCGATCCGCGACCAGATCGGATAGAGCGTCTGCAACCAGCCAAATAGAGGTGCGTCCTGAGCGGCAGGAACCGCCCGCGTCAGCGTCTGAAAGAGATGATGATGCGTGTTGATCAGGCCAGGTAGTGCAATCATGCCGCCAGCATCGATTACCGTCTCGGCGGCGAGCGAACAGGCACCCTGTCCGATCTGTTCGATTACGCCGTCGCGCGCGAACAGCCATCCGCCGGCGATCTCACGCCGCGCATCGTCCATCGTCACCAGGACGTCGGCATTTTTGAGAAGAATCGTGGCCATGGCGCCGCCTATGTTGCGGCGCTAGCTCTATCGGGATTAGTGACGCCTGAAAAGTCTTGCCAGCGATCGTGCCCGCCGCGGCATGCCATAGTTCAACAGCGCATCGCCAAAGCTGAAAACCACGACTGGAAGTCCGGCCTTCTGAAGTGCTGCCGCCATGATCGCCCCCGTGGCATCCGGCATGACGAGCACGCAGACGCGTGCATCGGTCGCCATCAGCTGACGCTTCAGCGCCGCCGCGGCTTTCTCCGGAAGTGGATCGAGAAGCGCGCTTCCGCAGATGTCCAGCGAGACGCCAGGATCTGTCGCCAAAGCCCGTCCGGCACGGCCAATGGAACCACCATCATGGCCCGCCAGGAAGAGTGGCAGCCCCGCTTTCGCGCAGGCTTTCAGGAAGTCGGCGAGGGCGGTCGTTGACGGAGCGGTATCGGACCAGCGTGCCGCGGCTAGCGCCTTCGCGAGTGCCGGCGAGTGCGCCGCGTCATGCGCCAAGGCTTTCGGAACGTGCACGTAGGCGCCTGATTCGTTGCTTTCTGCCGCCGCGAAGGCTTGCGACAACTTCAAGATGGAAGGCGCGCGCTTTGGCTTCACATCGCGTCCAATGGTGTTTTGGTTCGGTATCATGCCAGGGTTCTCACGATTCCAGCCGGGCGAGCCGAAGTGCTTTCCAGCGCATCGATCGTATGACTTGCAAGATTGGCGCCCATCGCATCGACGACGATGATGGTGTCGGCAATCGGCGCCAGGGCCATGGCCGAGATGTCTTCCAGAACCGGACCGGCATCGATCACGACAAAGTCGAAGTCGGCGGCGAGCTTTTTCAAGCCTTCTTGCAACCGCTGGCGCTGGGCGAGCTTCAGGAGCCGCAGATCTGCGAGTGCGATCGGCAAGAACGACAGGCCGGAGTTGTTGTCTCGCGACGTCAGGGCCGCAAGGTCCTTCTTGCTGTCGAGCGAGCAAGGCTGATTTTGATCTATGTACGCCGCAAACACATTGGAGAGCGAGGCGTCGTGCGAGGCGGCATCGACCAGCAGCGTCCGCTCGTTCTGCAAGGCCGCCGCGTACGACATGGAGAGGGCAGTGCCCGAGGCGCCCATGCCGCTGCGGCCAGAAATCATCAGTACGACTTGGGTTTTGTTGGCGGGCGCCGCGGAACGCACGCGCATCAGCAGCCGCAGAATCGCATCGCGGTACGCCGTATCGCTGTCACGGCGGCCCTCGGCGAGCGCACCCATCAGATCACCGTATGTGACCGGTCCGGAACCGGCGCTGCGGCCACGAATGCGGCGAATAACGCGGCCAACGGGATTGCGCGGTTCGATCATCGGGATCAAGCCGAATTGCTCCAATTCGGCGCGTGGAGCAGGTACGGGCACCAGCGTCTGCGACGAGGACGTCGCCACGGGCCCGGAGACTGGGATACGATGAACCGGCGCCGCCGCCGACATGCCCGAGAGCAGCGCGCGACCGAGCGACAGCCCGAGACTGCCAAGCGTGGCTAGGGCCAGGATCAACCACGGATTGGGGCTCGACGGACGCGGCGGCACGGCGGCCGGCGTGATGATGCGCGCGTCGGCGACAGTGATGTTTTGGAGTTCTTGGGTTTCCTTGGCGCGGGACAGGAAACTGCGCAGCACTTCGCGGCTGGCTTCCGCTTCGCGTTCGAAAGCCCGCAGCCGAATCTGTGCCGTATTGGTTTTCGATACGCCTTCTTCGGCGTTCTTGAGCTCCCGCGCGATTTCTCGCTCGCGGCTTGCGGCGATCTGATATTCGCTCTGCGTCGACTGCGTGATGCGCTGCAGTTCGGCATTGATCTGTCCGCGCAAAGACCCAACCTGCGCCCGGATGTCGGTCATCACGGGGTGACGCGGTTGCAGCTGGCTGGACAGCGACGCCTCGCGTCGAACCGCCGCCGCGAATTGATCGCGAAGACGCTGCACGACGGGCGAACTCATGGCTTCCGGCAACGATTCCGGGCTCACACCCCGCTTGAGCGTCGACTGCATCTCATCGAGCTTTGCCCTCGACGTCGCGACCTGCGAGCGAACGGCGACGAGCTCAGTGTTCAGCTTCGTCAGTTGCTGCTCGTTCAACAAGCCGCCCTCGGAGACGACGATTTTGTTGTCGCGCTTGAATTCGTCGACCCGCGATTCCGCGAGGCTCACCTGCGAGCGCAGCTCGCCAAGACGTGCATCGATCAGGGCGTTCGCCTTGCGTGCGTCTTCGGACTTGGAACTTGCCTGGTCCTGCAGATAGGCGTTCGCGATTGAACTGGCGAGCGCGGCCGCCTTGACGGGACTATTGGAGGCGACTTCCACATTGACGACGTAGGTGTTCAAGGCCCGGCGCACGCGGAGTTTGCGCGCCAAACTGACCAGCGCCAAGCTCATGGCATCAGGTTCGGCGGCGCGCGGCGCGATCTTGTCACGCAGCGACGACAAAAAACTGGTGCGCCGTTCTGGAACAAATTCCTGGTCGGCGAGCAGATTTTCCTTATCGATCACCCGGCGGAGAATCGTATCGGAACCGATAATCGACACCTGGCTTTCAAACCACGTGGTGTCTCCCGGTCCCGAGGATTGCGTTTCTTTCTCCGGATTATTGCGCTGACGCGGGTCGATATAAATCGAACTCGTGGCAGTATACGCAGGTGCCGCAAGCATCAAATACAGGGTGGCGAGCATCAGGCCTGCCAACAGAGTGAGCAGGATCTGCACGAGGTTATTGCGCATCAGCTGGAGCAGGTCCGGAAACTGCGGACCGCCATCATCGGCCGGCGAAGTCAGCCGGGACGGCGGGGCAATGACCGAGTTCTGAACGCTGGGAGTTAAACGCATGACTACTTCCTTGCGTCGCAAGACGCCCGCAAACCTTGAATGCCCCAACTCGCGCCAGGCAACCCAGCCCTGATCCTCCGATCCAATCTTATAACGAAGAGAAACCGGCCGGAAGAAGGGTCTCGGCCCTCTGCAGCAATTTCTGTGCCGATTATCTTTTGGAGGAGCGTACTGATGAATTATCGTTTATGCAGACGTTCCTGGCCCGCCAATACAGCTGTCATAGAACTTGCATCAATCGGGCGGGGCTGAGATTTAATGCGTCACTTGGTGCCTAGCGTGTTGGAGCAGCGTGTGCAGTCATTAGAGCAGCGGATAGCCCTTAATCCTCCTGTTTCCGGGCGATTTGCGCTCCGCAACGTGACCTTTGCCAGCATCGTTATCGCCACCATCATGGCAAGCTTAACCCTCGTTTCGGGCGCGGTCGGCGTCGCC
The DNA here is from genome assembly GCA_963779515.1 of uncultured Alphaproteobacteria bacterium. Taxonomy (GTDB): domain Bacteria; phylum Pseudomonadota; class Alphaproteobacteria; order Rhizobiales; family Hyphomicrobiaceae; genus CAVZYN01. Next base: position 174,079 of record CAVZYN010000018.1, on the reverse strand, counting down.
TACCATCAGGCCTTTTATGGCTCTGTCGGGCCCGTCGAGATCTATTTCCTGGTCGGACCGATCGCAGGGTTTCTCTATGCGTTGCCCTTCCTTCTGCGTGAGCGCTACAGCATCGAGACCTATCTGCAGAGCGACCGGCGTGCGACCAACATGTTTGCCGCCTGGGTCGGAGCGCTGCTGCTCCTAGGGGTTGTCGCGTTCCTCACCAAAACCACGGCGACGGTCTCGCGTGGCTGGATTGTGCTGTTCTTTGCGTTCGGGTTCCTGACCCTTGTCGCGGTTGAAAAGGCGACTCGTGCTGGTGTGGCCTTGGGCGTCAGGGCCGGCTGGATTCCAGCGCGCCGGCTCATGCTCATCGGCACCGAAGATGAGATCCGCTCGTTCTCGCAGCGCTTTGCCGGTACCATTTCACGGCGCGAAAAAATGGCGCTTCGCGTCGTCGCGACCACGGTCGTGCAGCAGGCTGCCGGTGAATCCGGTCCGCAACGCGCCAAAGCATTGGCCGCAAATCTCAAAGACGGCGCGGAAAACGCGCGCCGATTGGCCGTCGATGACGTCATTATTCTGGGCGCCTGGAGCCAGACAGATCTCGTAGATGCCGCGTTCGAGGCGCTGACGCTGCTGCCGGTCGCGATCCATCTGGATACTGGCGCAGTGTTTCCGCGCCACACCAACATGAAGGTCGCCAGGGTTGGCACCGCGCCTATGCTGTCGCTGACCCAGCCGCCGCTGTCGGCGCTGGAACTGATCCTGAAGCGCGCTTTCGATATCGTTGTGGGGTCGGTCGCGCTGATCGTGCTGTCGCCGGTTTTCCTCGGCGTGTCGCTCTGCATTTGGCTGGAGAGCGGCCGTCCTGTGTTCTTCACCCAGAACCGCCTCGGCTACAACCAACGCCGATTTCGCATTATCAAGTTTCGCAGCATGAATGCGATGGACGATGGCCCCAATGTGCGCCAAGCCAGCGGCAATGATGCGCGGATCACGCGGGTCGGCCGCTTCATCCGGCGCTGGAACCTCGACGAACTGCCGCAGCTGATCAACGTGCTGAAGGGCGATATGTCGATCGTCGGGCCGCGGCCGCATGCGGTCGCTCACGACATCATGTTCGAGCAGCGCATCATGCGCTACCCGCGCCGCCTCAACGTCAAGCCTGGAATGACCGGCTGGGCGCAGGTCAATGGCCTGCGCGGCGAAACCGATACCGACGAAAAGATGCGCCAGCGGGTGGAGTTCGACCTCCATTATATCGACAATTGGTCGATCATGCTGGATGTCTACATCATGTGGCTGACGGTGACGTCGCCGAAAGCCTACCGCAACGCGGTCTAGTACTCGAGCATCTGCCCCATCAATTGCGGAACAGCGGCGTGACAGCGTCGACGAGCGGTTTGACCAGATAGCTCAGCATCGTGCGTGGGCGGGTCTCGATATAGACCTCGGCCGGCATGCCCGGCACGAGCGTACTGTCCTTGCTGACTTTCGCAAGCTCGGCCGCACTGAGCTCGATTTGAGCGGTGAAGTACGGCCGCCCTTGTTGGTCGGCGATTTGCGCCGGCGAAACCGTGGTCACGAGGCCTTCGAGGCGCGGCGTTGATTTGGCGTCGAGCGACGGGAAAGCGCACGAATGCGCTCTGTCCGCCGCGCACTTTGTCGATGTCGCCTGGTTGCAGCTTGGCCTCGATGATGAACTTCTCGTCGTCCGGAATGACTTGGGCGATTTGTCCGGCGGGCGTGATGACGCCGCCTTCGGTGGTCGCGGCCAGCGCATGCATCAGGCCGGATCGCGGTGCCCGGATTTCGATGCGGTTGAGCTTGTCCTGCAACGCCAAGCGCTGCTCTTCGAGCTCGCGGACCTGGGCTTGAACCTTGCGCAGGTCGTCGAGGACGGTGGTCATGAAGTCCTTGTCGCTCTGCGCAAGTTTCAGTTCAGCCTCTGCGATCCCGCTCTTCGACTTTGGCGACATCGCCGCGCAGGCGGCCAATTTCGCCTTCGAGGCGAACTTGTTCGCGCTGCAGTGGCCCAAGTCGTTGTTGGTTGACGAAGCCGCGCTCGAACAGCGGCAACACACCGTCGAGTTCGCGCTTGTTGAGAACAACTTCCTTGTTGCGCGCCGTAAGCTGCAAGCTCGAGGCCCGCGAGTTCGCTCAGGAGTTGCTCGTAGCGTTGTGTGAGAACGGACTGCTCGCCGCGCCGCGCCTGCTTTCGTGCGCTGAAGATGGCGCGTTGCGCGCTCGAAAATCTGCGCGACCTGCGGCTCTGCACCAGATTTGGAGACGTGCTCGGGAAGCTGGAATTGGTCTTTGCCATCACGCTCTGTCTCGAGGCGAGCCTGCTGGATCTGCACATCCTGCAGTTTGCGCGTGTGACGGCAAGGCTGGCCTTGACCTGAGTATCGTCAAGCCGGACCAGGACATCGCCAGCGTGCACGCGATCGCCGTTCTTGACCAGGATCTTGGAGACGATGCCGCCGTCGAGATGCTGGACGGTCTTATAGTTGCCTTCGACCGAAACCGTGCCCTGCGCAACCACGGCACCGGAGATGTTGATCAACGAGAACAACACCAGCCCGACGCAAAGCCCAACAATCACGAGATTGCCGAAGCGGATCCAGGGATCGGTTGCATGCCAATCCGAATCCGGCAGCGGCAAGGCCGGCGGTTTGGAGGGCAGAGCTGCGGCGGCGGGAAGTCGCATGATCGTGTTACCCTGCCGCGCGTTGCGGTTGCGGCGCGCGATTGGGCGCCGGCTGCGCTGTGTTGCGCTGCCTGGGGCTGAGTCTGGCCGCCCGCGAACAACTTCATCACGTCGTTGCGCGGCCCGAAGGCCTTCTGAATGCCGCGCTCGATGTAGAGCAGCGTGTCGGCCTTGCCGATGGCTTGGACGCGATGCGAGATGATCACTACCGCTTGGCCGCGCGCGCGCATGCCGTCGACGGCGGCCGCCAATGCTTCGTCGCCCGCGCGGTCGAGGTTGGCGTTGGGTTCGTCGAGCACGATCAGAGCCGGAGAATCGTAAAGCGCGCGCGCAAGCGCAACGCGCTGCCGCTGGCCGGCGGAGAGATAGGTGCCGAAGGCGCCAAGTTGTGTGTCGTAGCCCTTGGGCAAGGCCATGATCAGTTCATGGGCGTGTGCCTGCTGGGCAGCTGAAATGATCGCGTCATCGGTCGCATCTTCGCGGAAGCGTGAAATGTTTTCGCGCACGGTTCCAGCGAAGAGCTCGACGTCTTGCGGCAGGTATCCGATGTGCCGGCCGAGCGACTCGCTGTCCCACTGATCGAGTCGCGCTCCATCGAGTCTGATCGCGCCCGCGAACGGTGCCCAGAGGCCGACCAGTGTCCGCGCCAGCGTCGACTTGCCCGACGCACTCGGTCCGATGACGGCGAGCACGTCGCCCGGACGAACCTCGAAGTTGAGGTTCGAGAGGATCAATTGCTTGGTTTCAGGCGCCGCTACCCGCAGGCCGGAAATCTCGAGATGACCGCGCGGACGCGGCAAGGCGATCTTCGATTGCGGCGCGGGGCTGCTCTTCAACAGATCCTCGAGCTTGCGATAGGAATCCATCGCCTTGATGAAGGAGCGCCATTGGCTGATGGCTTGCTCGACCGGCGCGATGGCGCGGCCGAAGATGATGGTCGCGGCGACGATCGAGCCGGCGGTGATCTCGCCTTTCAGCGCAAGCCCCGCGCCGATCGCCAGCATCAAGGATTGCAGCAGCAGGCGCAGCGCTTTGGAGACCGCCGAGAGGCCGCCCAAGTCTGTCGGCCGCGAGAACTTGCCACGCCAAGCGCCTCGCGATTGGCCGTCTGCCAGTGATTGCGATACGCGGTCTGCATGCCCATCGCCGCAAGCGATTCCGCATTCCGCTGGCCGGTATCGGCGAGTTCGAGGCTGCGGGTTGCGGCTTTGGTGGCTTCGGCGAGCGGCGCGCGGCTCTGCTTGTCGCTGGCCCATGCGATGATCACCAGCAGTACGGCGCCAACAATGCGCGGCAACGCCGAGCGACCAATGCAGCGAAAACACCACCAGAAGGTAGACCGGCGTGAATATCGCGTCGAAAAACGTCAATGGACCCGGACCCGCCAGGAAGTTTCGGAGCGTATCCAGTTCGCGCAGCGCCGGCACCGCCGAACCTTTGACGGTCAGGCTCTTGTTCAGCGATGCCTGGAAGATGCGATTGCCAATCCGTTGATCGGCTTCGACGCCCATGCGCACGATCACATGCGAGCGGATGTATTCGAGCAGCCCGATCACGGCATAGAGTGCCGCCGTCAGACCCGAGAGGGCCAGCAGCGTCGTCACGCTGCCCGAGGTCATGACGCGGTCGTAGACCTGCAGCATGAACAGCGGCCCCGTCAGCATGAGCATGTTGATGGCGATGCTGGTACGACACACGGCCCAGAATGAACGGCGGCTGGCCGACAAGGCGTCCCAAAGTTCGCCGTGCCGCTGGCCGATGGGCTTTTTCAAGCCGATCGTTGAGGCCTCGCCGACGCGATTGGTCTCGCGCAATGGAGGCGCGTGCGTCGCCCGTGCATCCGCCTCCCCTGCCACATGTTCGCGTGAGGCGGTGGCGATATGGGTTTGCTGCACATATGCGGTGTGCGACGGCGCTTCCGGCGCGGTAGGCGCGACGACCGTACTCGGCCGCACTTTTTTACTGCTAGCCTTTGGCGGAGCGACGGCGACCGTCGCCGCTGGCTCAACCGCTGTCATTGCTTCAACGGCGCTCGCCTCAGCGCTAGGCGACGGCGGCGCCGAGGGTAGCGCAGAAATCTCTCCAGCCTCGTCCGTCATGGGAGCGCCGGCGCGCGGTCGCGGCCGTGCCGCGCGCATTTCGGCAATCACCTTCTCCAGCCGCGCCGCCTGTTGGCCAAGCGTGGCATCCAAATCGGGTTCGGACGGTGGAGAAGTGCGGGTCACTGTATGTCCTGCGTACTGAGGCGTGAAGCCACGCCTTCAGGGCCGAAGCGTGCCGCTGCCGGCAGGCCTCAACCGATCTCGTGATTTGAGCCGAGGACGGTGATTATTTGATTAAGTTGGAACGCTCCACTAACCTTTCTAATTCGTTGCTCTTAATTCTTTTTTAGTCATATCGATGTTTGATGCGCTTACTCGACTTGTCTAGCGTTCCCGAGGAGTACGTCATGCGTTTTGTCAAAGCCGCCGCACTTGCCATTGCTGCGATCGTCGCGATCGTCGCCGCCCCCCACAAAGCCGAAGCTTTCGGTTGGGGTAAAGACCACCCGCCGTCTGGCTGGGGTGTGCAGCGAACCATCCATCACCACATCTACTATCCGCACTACAAGCATGTTTATAATATGCATCCGGCAACCGATCCCTATGCCTATCGCTATGCGGCGCGCGGCTACTACCCGAGCTACACGTCGCACTATTGGGTTCCGTCCGAGCATGTTCGCGCACGTCAAGCGCAGACGCTACTCCGGCTATTCCGGCCCGAAGTATGAGTATCAGCCGGCCTGGGGCTCTAATGGCGCTGGCCATCAGCCGTCTGGCAAGCACCCTGTGAAGTGAGAGCAAATGTAAGAGTAAGGCGCGGCGCTCTAAAAACACGTGCGCCGCACTCTATCCAATGGGCATGACGGCCTCGACGCATCGCGGTTCCCGGATCCGAAGCACTAGGCGGACAAGGCCACGGATGACGGCAGTCGTGGGGCTCACAGGACGGTTTTGCCAATATTTGCAATCTTCTTGCGATCGTCTTCCCGCACTCAGGTGGCACCCAACCCTACACCGCGAGATCTCCAGACTTGATGCGCTTGACGCCGGCCTTGGCCATTTGCTCCCAGGCCTTGGCGAGCGAGCCGTTTGCATCGATGCCGCGGCAGGCATCTTCGATCACGGCCGCTGCCATGCCGAGCTTCTTTGCATCGAGCGCGGTCCAGGCGACGCAAAAATCGGTCGCGAGACCCACCACATATACGCTCTTGATGCCGCGGCCTTTCAGATAGCCGTCGAGCCCCGTCTTGGATTTGCCATCGGCTTCGACGAAAGCCGAGTAACTGTCGACCTTGGCGTTGAAACCTTTGCGAATGATCAGCTGGGCATGCGGGATCGCGATGTCCTTGTGGATCGCGGCACCGTCGGTGCCTTGCACGCAGTGATCGGGCCATAGGACCTGATTTCCATAGGGCAGCTTTACGCTCTCGAAGGGTTTCTTGCCGGCGTGCTGCGAGGCAAAGGAGATGTGGTTGGCCGTGTGCCAGTCTTGCGTCAGCACCACATTCTGGAAGCCTTTCGCGATCGAGTTGATCAGCGGAATGATCTGATCGCCCTCTTTCACCGCAAGGCTGCCGCCAGGCGTGAAGCAGTTTTGGACATCGACGACCATGAGCGCCGAGTCGGGGCCGGGCTTGATCTTGGTCTGCGCCATGGTTTGTGACATGGCCGACGGTACGACGGATGCAGCAGCAAAGCCACCGGTGGTGGCGAGGAACGAGCGGCGGGAAAGCTGGATCATCGCGATGTCCATCCTGTGACTGAAACGTCCCAATCGAGACTATCGAAGCGGCAATCGCCTGTAAAATGCCGGATGACGGGCTCTTAGCGCGATCTTCCCCAGGTTCGCGCGCCGTTCGCCTCGCGCTCGGCCCCGCGCTTCCGCTATTTCGGCGGGCGACTCTTGCCCTGCCTTCGAGGTCCGTGATGGCACTTCACATTGTCAAACTCTGCGTTGGTGCCGAAAGCATCGACGATCTCGCCGATTGGCAGACGGAGCGACTGGCGCAGCAAAAGAAGGCTGGCGTCAAGAAACCGCGCCTCTATCACACCACGTTCCAGACGCCGAAACGGCAGGACGACCTCAAGGGCGGCTCGCTGTATTGGGTGATCAAGGGCATCGTCCAGGTGCGCCAGCAGCTGATCGGCTTCGACGAGGGCCAGAAGGACAACGGCTCGCCTTGCTGCCTCTTGATCCTCGACAAAACGCTCGTCCCCGTCCGCCCGACGCCGCGCCGCCCGTTCCAGGGCTGGCGCTATCTCGACGGCGCCGATGCGCCACCCGACCTGAAGAAGGGCGTGCACGATGACGTCGCCGCCATGCCGCCTGCGCTGCGCAAGGAACTCGCGAACCTCGGGCTGCTCTGACCCGCCGATCCCAGCGCAGTCCTGGTTCGGAGCGTCGCGAGGTTATTGATCCATTTGTCCGGTGCCCGCGGACCGGCCGTCAGGATCCACAAACGCCTGAGGAACACCTCTCACATACCCATACACACTCGGCCCATCCACAAACCCCAACGGATCGGGCTGAGTGTAGCGGCCGAGGGTGGGATCGTGTCATGCCGGAGGCATGCAAGCAAGAATGCCGGTGCCAGTTGTCATGCAAGCCGGACTCGATTTTTGCTTGCGACGTGCTGCGTCGCGCAAGCGCAAGGCGCGCCGGATCGCACGTCGCGGGCTGGAACCATTGGCCCGGGAATCGGACGTCGAGCGTCTCCGCGCCTGTGATGCTGTGCACGCCGCCCGCCCGTCGGCGAAGCCGACAATGCAAGAGAGGCAGCCAAGTCGCATTCCAGACACTGTTGGCGCTGCCGATTCACGCCCTCGCGAAGGGCTCGGGCGATCGGAGCGCTGGCCTTCGCCGCATTCGTCATGCGGATCGGACGGTGGAGATGATCGACGTGCACATAGAGCGCCGCCGGTGTTGCGGTATTGCCCCCCGCCACCACCGCGATCGGGCGATCGACGAATATGTCTGCATCTCACGTTTTCAAGTTTTCTGTCCCTTGCGAGAAATTCTTCGGGTTGTCCTCAAAATCGTACGCACAATTGTGGCATTGCCTCGGAACTATGGGATTTACGATGAACCATTTGCCAATTCGGAGCATGATACAAGAATTGCAATTTGGGCAAGAGACGCGAAAAGCTCGACACCATAGTGAAAGCCCGCTAACCGCTACGAACACCAACGCCAATCTTGGATCAAGAAGTTGACCGATAATTGCTCCAGGTAGCAACAGGAGAACCATTCCAAGATAGTGCTTGGCTATGGCCCATTGCAACGCATCGCGCAAACTCTTATCCGAACTCATGTCGATGGTCTCTCACTGGCTGTATCGACTCACCTTCGACAAAGCTTACTTTGATGAGCACGCGGAGCTGCACTTGTCCGGGAGTGCGCGCTTTATCACCGTGTTGGTTCTTGTATAACTTATTCCAGTGCCCAAGCCCGCGCTAAACGACACGCCAAATTGTCCTCCATCCGTCAACGTAAGAGTTACTGGACCGATGGTAAGATTCTTCGCTGGCCCTTCAAAATCGCACAAATTACCAAACAAAATACCTGCTGCGCCGCCTGCCGATGCTTCCAAGCCGGCCGCAGTCCCATATGAGGCATACAAAGCACTATTTTTAGTGGCAAAATCGATAGCCATACCAGCGCCAGCTGTGACACCTCCTGGCTTGACCCCACCACGACCATCCGACTGTCCGCCACCAAATGCTACAGTGCCGTTGCCTCCAAAGAAGACAACCACACGTCCATCGCGGTCGACCAATAGTAACGGTTGTCCCCGCGCGTATCCGTAGAGGCTCGGCCCATCCACAAATCCGAGCGGGTCGGGCTGGGTGTAGCGGCCGATAGTGGGATCGTGTCATGCCGGAGGCATGCAAGCAAGAATGCCGGTGCCAGTTGTAATGCAAGCCGGACTCGATCTGGAACCATTGGCCTGGGAATCGGGCGTCGAGCGTTTCCACGCCCGTCACCGCGTGCACCCCGCCCCAGGGCAGCCAGACGGCGTTCCAGACTTTGTTGGCGCTGCCGATTCACGCGCTCGCAAAGGGCTCGCACGATCGGAGCGCTCGCGTTCGCCGCATTGGTCATGTCGTGCTGGACGCGCGCGCCTCCGGCACGACTCGGGCGGTGCAGATGGTCGACATGCACAGAATGCGTCACCGGCGTCGCCGTGTTGACGCCCGCCGCCACGCGACCTGCGATCCGGCGCGCATCTGCGCGTGCGCGCCGCTGCGTCGGGCTGCGCCCGTGCTGCAGCACGGTATTTGAACGAGCATCATTTATGCCCGGAAACGGTATTCTCTGGCACTTTTGCTCCGAATCGGCTGGATTTCGGGTTGAGCGTTGAAGCACTTTCGTTAACTCAACCCTCAAAGCGCCTTGCTGCAGTGCAAAATCTTGAGGCATGATCCCGCCTGTCGCGGAGATCTGCCGCGCATATGATCGGAGCGGACCATCAATGACGCTGCAGACCCGCACACACTACTACTTCGAGGACCTCGCCATCGGCATGGAGGCGAGTTTTGCCAAAACCGTGACCGAGGCCGACATCATTGCGTTCGCGAATATCTCGGGCGACAAAAACCCCGTGCATCTCGACGAAGCCTTCGCGGCGAAGACCATGTTCAAGGGCCGCATCGCGCATGGCATGTTGACGGCTGCCTATATCTCGACCGTGTTCGGCACCGAACTCCCAGGCCCCGGCGTCATCTACATTTCGCAGACGCTGAATTTTCGCGGCCCCGTGCGCATCGGCGACAAAGTGATCGCGAAAGTCACGCTCACCGAGCTGTTCCCCGCCAAACGCCGTGCGCTGTTCGACTGCGTCTGCTCGGTCGACGGCAAGGCCGTGCTCGAAGGCGAAGCGATGCTGATGGTGCCGGCGCGGCCAACGACGTGAAGTGGGCGGCGTGACGAGATCTGCCGAGGGGGGCTCGCCTCGCCCACGCATGATCGCCTAAGACTGGCGCGGACGTTTTGGAGATATCGCCGCGCCGATGCACGTTCTCTACGGATACGACCACACCCCTCTCAACGCCCGCGGCGAGACGCTCGCGATCGGCAACTTCGATGGTGTGCACCGCGGCCATCAAGCTCTGCTGGCACGCGCCCAGTCTGAGGCCAAGAAGCTCCACGGCCTTGCCGGCGTCATGATGTTCGAGCCGCATCCGCGCGAACTGTTCCAGCCCGAGCGGCCGCACTTCCGCCTGACGCCGTTGACGGAAAAGCTGCGCCTCCTCACCACGTTCGGCCTCGACCTTGCGGTCGTGCTCGACTTCAATCGCGCACTCTCCAGCCTCACGCGCCGAAGACTTCATCGAGCGCGTGTCTGGTCGCGGGCCTTGGCGTGCGCCACGTCGTGATCGGCTATGACTTCCACTTCGGCAAGGGCCGCGCCGGCACGCCTGAAATCATGAAGGCCGCCGGCGCGCGACATGGGTTTCGGCGTCAGCGTCATCGATCAGGTGGGCGGCGACGGCGAGATTTTTTCGTCGAGCGCCATTCGCGCCGAACTCGCGCAGGGCGATGTGCGGGGTGCTGCCGGATGCTCGGCCACTGGTGGCGCGTCACAGGCAAGGTCGTCGGCGGCGCCAAGCGCGGCACCGGCCTTGGCTATCCGACGGCGAACATCGTGCTCGCGCCCGGAACGACGCTCGCGCACGGCATCTATGCCGTGACTGTCGACATCGGCGGCGCAACGCCACGACGGCGCCGCCTATCTCGGCACGCGTCCGACCTTCGATGACGGCAAACCCGTGCTCGAAGTCTTCCTGTTCGATTTCGACGGCGATCTCTATGGCCGCGACATCGGCGTCACCTTCATCGAACACCTGCGCCCCGATCAGCGCTTCGACGGCGTCGACGCGCTCAAAGCGCAAATGGACCGCGACTGCGCCCGCGCCCGCGATGTCCTCGCCAAAATCGCCGCCGCCGATCCCATGGCCGCCTTCCCACTCGGCCGGATGCGCGGCTGACACCGTCCCAGCAACACGTCCGCCAATCGCTCGCGTGCCCAATATGTTAGGCATTGACTGAGGCGCCTGACCGGCCGAAAAATGACCGCATCATCGAGCGGTATGCCACGGCAATTAACCGCCATTGGGAGGTCAATCATGTCTATCACGAACGCAACACGCGGATTCTTTGCCATCACGGCGCTGACAGCGGCTCTGCTCGGGACGAGCGCGCGGGCCGGTGAACTCGAGGTGTTGCACTGGTGGACGTCGGGTGGCGAAGCGAAGGCCGCAGCCGCGCTGAAAGCGAGCCTGCAGGCCAAGGGGCACTCCTGGAAGGACTTTGCCGTTGCCGGAGGCGGCGGTGATGCGGCGATGACCGTTCTCAAGTCGCGCGTCGTCTCGGGCAATGCGCCGGCCGCCGCGCAGATCAAGGGCCCATCATTGCAGGAATGGGCGAGCGAAGGCGTGCTCGCCAACATGGACGAGGTTGCCAAGGCCGGTAAATGGGACGAGTTACTGCCAAAGGTCGTGGCCGATGTGATGAAGCACAAGGGCACGTATATCGCGGCACCCGTCAATGTGCATCGCGTCAACTGGCTTTGGGCGAGCCCGGCGGCACTTCAGAAAGCCGGTGCCAAAGTGCCGACTACATGGGATGAATTCTTTGCCACAGCCGAGGCACTGAAGAAGGCCGGCCTGATCGCGGTGGCCCACGGCGGCCAGAGCTGGCAGGACTTCACCACCTTCGAGTTGGTCGCCCTCGGTGTCGGCGGCGCTGATTTCTACAAAAAGGCGCTGGTGCAGCTCGACACCGCCGAACTCTCCGGTGCGACGATGGAAAAGGTGCTGACCACATTCAAAAAGATCAAGGACTATACCGACAAGAACGCGCCCGGCCGCGACTGGAACCTCGCAACCGCGATGGTGATCAAGGGCGAAGCCGGCATGCAGTTCATGGGCGACTGGGCGAAGGGCGAGTTCATCGCCGCCGGCAAGAAGCCGGGCGCCGACTTCGCCTGCGTCGCAGCACCTGGTACGGGCAATGCCTATACGTTCAATGTCGACAGCTTTGCCATGTTCAAGATCAAGGGTGATGCCAACATCGCCGCCCAGAAGGATCTCGCTGCCGCCATCATGGGGACCGAGTTCCAGGAGGTGTTCAACCTCAACAAGGGCTCGATCCCCGTGCGCCTCGGCATGAGCATGGACAAGTTCGACGATTGCGCCAAAACCTCGAACAAGGACTTCGTCGATACCGCAAAATCCGGAAGCCTCGTGCCGTCGGTCGCGCATGGCATGGCGATCGCCTCGGCGAACGAAGGCGCCATCAAGGATGCCGTCTCCAAGTTCTGGAACGACGATAAGATGACGGCGAAGGATGCCGTCGCCTTGATCGTCTCGGCAGCGAAGAAGAAATAACTGCTCACGTGCGCGTGCCGGCTGGGTCATCACGCCCCAGCCGGCACGTGCGCACTTGATCGCACGACCACGCCCCTCCATCTCGCAAAGCCACCGGATCAATGCCCGCGAAATGGCTCCCCCGCCTCGTTCTCGCGCCGAGCTTCTTGCTGTCCTTCTTTTTCATCTACGGCTTGATCGCGTGGAACGGCTATCTGTCGGTGTCCACGTCGCGGCTCTTGCCGAACTACACATTCGCCGGGCTCATTCAATATGAGCGGCTGTTCGAGAGCGACCGGTTCTGGGTCGCGGCCGCCAACATGGGCATCTTCGGCGGCCTGTTCATCGGCGGCGCCATGGCGCTTGGCGTGCTGCTCGCGATCCTGCTCGACCAGAACATCCGGGCGGAAGGTGCGCTGCGCACGATCTACCTCTACCCGATGGCGTTGTCCTTCATCGTCACCGGCACGGTCTGGAAATGGATGCTCAATCCGGGTCTCGGCCTCGAAATCGTGGTCCGGAGTTGGGGTTTTTCCAGCTTTTCCTTCGATTGGCTGGTGCGAGGCGACCGTGCGATCTACTGCGTCGTCATTGCAGCGATCTGGCAGAGCGCGGGCTTCGTGATGGCCCTTTTCCTGGCCGGTCTGCGCGGCATTGACGATGCCATGATCGAGGCGGCGCGCGTCGATGGCGCCCGCCCGCTGCAGATCTATACGCGCATCATTCTGCCCGCCCTAAAACCTGTATTCTTCTCGACATTGATGGTCGTCAGTCATCTCGCGATCAAGAGCTTCGATCTGGTGATGGCACTGACCGCGGGCGGCCCCGGATATGCCACGGACCTGCCAGCCACATTCATGTACGCGCACGCGTTCTCGCGCGGCCAGATCGGAGTCGGCGCCGCCAGTGCGACGATCATGCTGGCAACGATCGCGGCGATCGTGGTGCCGTATCTCTATTCCGAACTCAGGGAACAGCGATGAGGCGCTTTGGCCGGGTGATGCTCTGGGCGGCGCTGGCACTGTTTGCGCTGTGGTTCATCGCGCCGCTCTATGTGATGATCGTCACGTCGCTGAAGAGCTCGGAAGAGCTGCGCAACAGCACCATTCTGTCGCCGCCGCTGGCCCCAACTCTTGCGGCCTGGAGCAAGGCATGGAGCAGCGCCTGCACCGGTGTCGACTGCGGTGGATTGCGCCCGTTCTTCTGGAACTCGATTTTGATGGTCGTGCCGGCCGTCGTTCTCTCGACAGCGATCGGGGCGATCAACGGTTACGTGCTCACCAAATGGCGCTTTCGCGGCAGCGAGCTGATGTTCGCGTTGCTGCTGTTCGGCGTCTTCATGCCGTTCCAGGTGGTGCTGCTACCGATGTCGCAGGTTCTCGGCTGGCTCGGGCTCGCGAGTTCAATTCTCGGCCTCATTCTCGTGCACGTGATCGCCGGCATTCCGTCGACGACGCTGTTCTTCCGCAATTACTATGTGTCGCTGCCCGACGAGATGATCGCTGCGGCGATGATCGACGGCGCGCGCTTCTGGCAGATTTTTCTGCGCATCGTGCTGCCGTTATCGGGGCCGATCATCGTCGTCACAGTGATCTGGCAGTTCACCAACATCTGGAACGATTTTCTGTTCGGTGTCGTGTTCTCGGGCGCCGACAGCAAGCCGGTGACGGTCGGCCTCAACAACCTCGCCAACACGTCCAGCAGTGTCAAAGAATACAACGTCGACATGGCCGCCGCCATCATCGCGGCGTTGCCGACGCTGCTCGTCTACATCATCGGCGGCAAGTATTTTGTACGCGGCCTCACGGCCGGCGCCGTGAAGGGGTGAGCGGGGGGCACGACGCTCACGGCACCTTCTTGGTCCGCTCCGGCATCGCGAAGGAAAAATCGCAGCCGTCTTCGGCTTGGGTGACGAAGTCGAAATAGAGCTTCTCATAACCGCGACGGCCCGCTCCCGTGGGCGGCTTCGGCAACGTCGCGCGGCGCTTGGTCAGTTCGGCTTCATCCACCAACAGATCGATGCGGCGGCCAGCGGTGTCGAGCTTGATGCGATCGCCCGAGCGCACCAGCGCCAGCGGACCGCCCTCCGCCGACTCCGGCGAGATGTGCAGCACGATGGTGCCGAACGCGGTGCCGCTCATGCGCGCGTCGGAAATCCGCACCATGTCCTTGACGCCGGCCGCCAGCAGCTTCTTCGGGATCGGGATGTAGCCCGCTTCGGGCATGCCCGGCGCGCCCTTCGGACCGGCGTTCTGCAGCACCAGGATATCGTCGGCCTTGACGTCGAGATCGGGGCTGTCGAGGCGCGCCGTCAGATCCGCGAGACTCGAGAACACCACCGCGCGACCCTCGTGCTGGAGCAGGTTCTGGGCGGCGGCGGCCTGCTTGATGATCGCACCATTCGGCGCGAGATTGCCGCGCAGCACCGCCATCGCGCCATTCGGGTAAATCGGGTTCTTGAAGGGGCGCACCACGTCTTGCGGCCAGGCCGCCGGCGCGTCGTCGATATTCTGGCCGAGGGTCTTGCCCGTCACCGTCATGCACGTGAGATCGAGCTGGCCGCGCAACTCGCGCAGCATCGGTGTCAGCCCGCCCGCCCGATGCAGGTCTTCCATGTAGCCTTGGCCAGTCGGTTTCAGATCGACCAGCACCGGCGTCTCGCGGCCCATGCGATCGAACGCCTCGAGATCGACCAAGACGCCGACGCGGCCCGCCATCGCCGTCAGATGGATCAGCGCATTGGTCGAGCCACCGGCCGCAAGCACCACGCGCAACGCGTTGCTCAACGAGCCGGTGGTGATGATCTTGTCAGGCGTCAGCTTCTCAGCGGCCATGGCGACGGCGCGCGTGCCGGTCTGTTCGGCCAACCGCCGCCGCTCCGCCATCACCGCTGGAATGCAGGCGCCGCCGGGCAGCATCATGCCGAGCGCTTCGGCGGCCAGCGCCATCGTGCTCGCGGTGCCCATCACGCCGCAGGTACCGATGGTCGGCGCCAGCTCGCCGTTGACCTCGTTGATCTGTTGGTCGTTGATATCGCCGGCGCGATAGCGTCCCCAGAAGCGGCGGCAATCGGTGCAGGCGCCGAGCCGTTCGCCGCGCCAGCTGCCGGCCATCATCGGGCCCGTCACCAACAGGATTGCCGGGACGTTGGCGCTGGCCGCCCCCATCAGCAGCGCTGGCACGGTCTTGTCGCATCCGCCGAGCATAATCACCGCATCCATCGGCTGCGCGCGGATCATCTCCTCGGCGTCCATCGCCATCAGATTGCGCAGGTACATCGACGTCGGGTTGGCAAAGCTCTCCTGGATCGAGATGATCGGGAACGGAATCGGGATGCCGCCCGCCAGCATGACGCCGCGCTTGGCCGCCTCGATCAGATCGGGGATGTTGCTGTGGCAGGCGTTGTAGCCCGAGTTGGTGTCGACGATGCCGATGATTGGCCGGTCGAGCGCGTCGTCGGTGTAGCCCAGCGCCTTGATGAAGGCCTTGCGCAGGAACACCGAAAACGCGGCATCGCCATAGGTGGCGAGGTTGCGGCGCATACCGGTGGGGCTGGAGGGCTTGGACGTCATGAGGCAGCTCTCAGTTCAAATCGGTGCGCCCAACGCGTCGCAGGGGCCATCGCGGCTGTCAACCGACCGCGCGCGGCCTGCATGCGCCCGTGCAAAACTGGTATGGCAGTGGGGCACACATCGGGACGACGCATGACCCAACACCCTTACTCCGAGCTTCGCGTGCTCGCCACCCTTGCGATCCAGGGTGCGATGCCGGCGCTCGCCGCCGCCTTTGAGCACCGCTCAGGTACACAGCTTGCCATCACGTTCGCGCCCACCAATGCGCTGCTGGCTGACATCAATGCGGGGGCGGCGGTCGACGTCGCCATCCTGACGCAAGAAGCTGCTCGAGGGTTGGCGAAGGCAGCGTGTTACAAGCGCGCCGGTTGACCTTGCCGCATCTTACGTGGGTCTTGCGGTGAAAGTGGGCGCACCAAAGCCAGCGATCGGCTCGCGCGCGGACCTCACCGCGGCGCTGTTGGCTGCAAACTCCATTGCCTATTCCCGGATCGGCGCGAGCGGCGTGTTCTTCGCCGGCCTCATCCAGCGCCTGGGCATCGCCGATCAGGTGAACGCCAAGGCCACGATCATCCCGCAGGGCTTCACCGCGGAGCTTGCGGCGAACGGCACCTGCGCGCTGGCCGTCCAGCAGGTGAGCGAACTGATGATGGTGCCCGGCATCGAGGTTGTGGGTCCGTTGCCGGCCGACGTGCAGTCGCCGACGCTGTTCTCGGGCTCAGTCTTCGGCCGATCGACGCAACGCGATGCCGCCGCTGACTTCCTCGCGTTTCTCGCCTCAGCCGCAGCCGCGCCACATCTGACGGCGTCGGGACTGGAGCCAATCATGCGGCCGCTATTGTGATGCCGCTTGCGCGATCAGCCACCGCGTGCCCGCCACTCATCGAACCGGCGATCAATCGCAGGACGCAAAGCATCGAAGCTCGCCCACGTGTCGGGATAGTGTGGCAGGCTTGGATACCTGCCCGGGATCGAGACGAAGTAGTCATCGAGATACTGACGCATGTCGCCAGAATAATACCACCGCGTGAAGGCGTTGCCGTGATCAGAGAGCATGGTATCGACGAACTTCCCGTCGCAATCCTCGAAGAGAAATCGGCCAGGCGTTATCCGACGGACGTCGAGGTCGTCGATCCGATCCCGCATGAGGGAGACGAAAGCCTCATCGCCCAGTCCCGTCAGCAACGCCCACGTCACGTACATGCCGATGTGCGTCGCGGCAGCCGATCGTGGCAGGTCCGGAGGCCAGCCGACGCGCCAATGCATCTCGGCCAACTCGTAGAGATGTCCTCGCCTTTGCTTCATTGGCTATATCTTAACGTTCATCTGGCGCCTTCGGCACAGAAGCCCACGATCGCTTGGTCAATTAGATCACCCTTCTACGGTCTATTGACCTCTCGTGCCACAGCCGCAATGGTCGACCATGTGCGTATGGACCGCTGAACCGGCGTTGGTACGCTTCAAACTCCTGATACAATGGATCTTGGTTCACACTCTGGGAGACGACCATGCCAAGTGTTCTCAACGCAACGCAGCGCGCGGATTACGAGCGCGACGGATACATCATGATCCGGAAATTCTTCGATGCAGAGGAAGCCACGCTGCTGCAGACGGCGATCGACAAAGATCCCGCCATTCGCGGCCACTTCTACAATCGCGGCGACGCCGAAGGGCTCGTCACCAAGATGGCGACATGGAACCACCCCGGCGACAGTGTCTACGGCATGGCCGCGCGCGCGCGCAAAATGGTCGACACCATGGAGGACCTGCTGGGCGGCGAGGTCTATCACTACCACTCCAAGATCACGGCGAAGGAACCGCACGAAGGCGGTGCCTGGGAATGGCATCAGGACTACGGCTATTGGTACAATAATGGCTGCCTGTTTCCGTACATGGCGTCGGCGATGACGGCACTCGACAAATGCACCAAGGCCAACGGCTGCCTGCAAGTACTGAAGGGCTCGCATCATCTCGGCCGCATCGACCACGGCTTGCTCGAGGGCAAGCAGGTCGGCGCCGATCTCGCGCGCGTCGAACAAGCGAAGGCAACGATGGAGACCGTTTACTGCGAGATGGAACCGGGCGATGTCGTGTTTTTCCACTGCAACACGCTGCACCGTTCAGACCAGAACCGCTCGCCCGACCGTCGCTGGACGTTGATCTCGTGCTACAATGCCGCCCGCAACAACCCGTATCTCGAGCATCATCATCCGCGTTACACGCCGCTCGACAAGGTGCCGGACTCAGCGATCAAGGCCGCTGGCGTGAGGTTCTCGGACGCGAGCCACCAGAGCGCATTCATCGTCAAGCCCACCGCACCTCCGGAGCTGAAGAAGACGGGCGGCAAAGTCTTTGCGCCGAGGCCGAATTGAGCGAACGCCGCGCTTAGTTCATCTGCGGTTCGACGCCGTCTTGAAGCGCGAGGACGCGGCCGGCGAGGTAGAGCGACCCACAGATCAAAATGCGCAATGGTCCATGCTCGGTCGCGCGCAGGTGCCTAAGCGCGGCTTCGACATCCGTTGACGCTTCGGCACGGAAGCTGAGTTTTTGCGCACGCGCCGCTAGCTCTGCCGGATCGAACGGCCGCTCGTGCGCGCCGGGAATCGGCACGGTGACAATACGGCGTACAAGGCCGCGGAACGGCGTCAGGAACCCGTCGACGTCCTTCTGCCCCATCATGCCGACGATCAGGCATAGCGGCTTGGAGCTGCGTTCCTCGAGGTCGGCCAAGGTCTGCGCGATCACAGCGCCACCGGCGGGGTTGTGCCCGCCATCGAGCCAGAGTTCAGCGCCTTGGGGTGCCAGTTCGGCCAGCACGCCGCCGTCGAGGCGTTGCATGCGCGCCGGCCAGCGGACGGTCCCGAGCCCTATCTCAATGGCGCGATCGGTGATGCCGAGCGATCGCAGATGCTGAGCGGCCGCGATCGACACGCCGGCATTGACGATCTGGTGCGGGCCAACGAGGGCGGGTAGCGGCAAATCGGTCAACTCGTCTTCGCTCTGGAACAGCAAGCGGCCGTTCTGTGCGAATGTGTCGAAGTCCTCGCCCCAGGTGATGAGCGGCGCGCGCACGGCGCGGGCACGGGCGCGAATCACATCCAGCGCCTCCGGTGGTTGCGGGCCAACGATCGACGTGACGTCGGGTTTCAGGATGCCGGCCTTTTCGAATGCGATCTTTTCGATCGTGTCGCCAAGCTTATCGGCATGATCCATGGCGATGGGCGTCAAAACTGTCAGCGCGGGCCGCGCGATTACGTTGGTCGCATCGAGCCGGCCGCCGAGGCCGACCTCCAGGATAACAGCGTCGGCCGGGATTTCCGCGAAAGCCAGCAGTGCCGCCGCCGTCGTTATCTCGAAAAATGTCATCGGCGCACCGGCATTGGTCGCGGCAACACGCTGCAGGAGCGCCACCAACATCGCTTCGCTGATAGGCCGGGAGATGCCATCGGCGACACCATCCGTGCTTGGCACCGAAATCCGCTCGTGAAAGCGCACGAGGTGGGGCGACGTGTAGATATGCACGCGCTTACCCGCCGACTCGAAGAACGCTTTCAGATAGGCGGTCGTCGAGCCCTTGCCGTTGGTGCCGGCGATGTGGATGACGGGTGGGAGCTTCCGCTCAGGGTGGCCGAGTCTTGGCCAACAGCCCCTCGATGCGCCCGAGCGACAAATCGATCAGAAGCGGATGCAACGTTTTCAGCTCGGCGAGGAGCGTTGTACTGGTCACGGCCATGAACTTTGAACTCGGCGCGAGGCTTCAATGCGGCTCAGTTAGCACGGCCGCGGTTGCTGCGCCTTGAATTGTTACGCGGCGCCGTTGCTCTTCGGCAGCGCAGCCTTCTTGGCCTTCGCTTCGGCCTCCAGCTTCGCGCGTTCGCGGGCTTCGACGCGCGTTGCATCAAACCGCTCGGAATCATCGACCGGTTCTGGCTCGATGACGTCGCTGGTGCGCGCAAGATTTTCGATCATCTTGCCGTCCATCGCGGCGCCATTGAGGTAGCCGTTACGCTTCGCGGTGATCTTGCCGTGCTCGCCGGGCCGGTTGGCCGTCAACACGCGGCACAGCTTCGCCAGCGTGTCGCGCAGCTGGTGGCGGTGCACGACCATGTCGATCATGCCGTGCGACAGAAGATACTCAGCGCGCTGGAAGCCGTCCGGCAATTGCTCGCGGATGGTCTGCTGGATGACACGGGGGCCGGCGAAGCAGATCAGCGCGCCGGGCTCCGCGATTTGGACGTCGCCGAGCATCGCGTAAGATGCGGTGACGCCGCCAGTGGTCGGGTCGGTCAGCACGACGATGTAGGGGAGTTTGGCGTCACGCAGTTTCTGCACCGCAATGGTCGTGCGCGGCATCTGCATCAGCGACAGGATGCCTTCCTGCATGCGCGCGCCACCCGAGGCTGCAAACAAAATGAAAGGCGTACGCTTCTCGACGGCGCGCAACATGCCAGTAACGACGGCCTCGCCGGCCGCCATGCCGAGCGACCCGCCCATGAAGCCAAAATCTTGCGCCGCCGCGACAACCTCGCAACCCGCCACCTTGCCTTCGCCGACAAGCACGGCGTCCTCGAGTTGGGTCTTGGTCTTGGCGGCCTTGATGCGATCGGTATATCGCTGGCCGTCACGAAACTTCAGCGGATCGCTAGTGACTGGCTTCACGGTCACGCGGGTGTAGGCGCCATCATCGAAGATCATTTTCAAGCGATCGTCGGCGCCGACGCGCTCGTGATGGCCGCAGCACGGAAAGACGAACGCATTCGACTCGAGCGCCTTGCGGTCGGCCATCTGGCCACAGCCGCCACACTTGAACCAGAAATTGTCGGGCGGCTCACGCCGCGCCGGCAACAAGCCCCGGATCTTGGGCCTGACTACATTGTTGATCCAGTTCAAGGTCTTGCTCCTTCACGGCCGGCGCGCATGCGCCGGCCAATTACCGTCGCGGTTTGTCCTGCCTAGGCCGAAGCCCGCTATTTTCGCAAGGCCTCAGCCAGACTACGCACAAGATCTAGGACGGCTGCCGCCGTTCCACCAGTCGCGCGGCCGTCTTTATCTAAACTTCGCTCGATGGCGGACACCAGGGCAGACCCGACGACAACGCCGTCAGCGCCTTTGGATAGGGCGCGCGCTTGATCAGGCGTCTTTACACCAAAGCCGACGCAAACGGGAAGGGTTGTTGCTTTCTTGATTGACGCAACCTTTGCGTGCACATCGCCCGCGTCGGGCGTCGCCGTGCCCGTAATGCCGGTAATGGAGACGTAATATAGAAAGCCCGACGTGTTTTTCAGCACTACCGGCAAGCGTTTAGCGTCTGTCGTCGGTGAGGCGAGCCGGATGAAATTGAGGCCGCGCCGCATGGCCGGCAGGCATAGTTCATCGTCCGCCTCGGGCGGGGCATCGACCACGATCAGACCATCGACGCCGGCCGCCTTGGCGTCATCGAGGAAGGTTTCGACGGGATAGACGTAGATCGGGTTCAAATATCCCATCAGCACGATCGGCGTATCCTGGTCCACGCCGCGAAATTCACGCACCAGCTGCAGCGTCTTTTTCATGGTCTGGCCGGCCTTCAGCGCGCGAAGACCCGCCGCTTGAATCGCTGGACCATCCGCCATCGGGTCGGAAAATGGCATGCCGAGCTCGATGACGTCAGCGCCGGCACCGGGCAGTCCAAACAGGATCGTTTTCGCGGTCTCGTAGTCGGGATCACCGGCCGTCGTGAAGGTGACAAGCCCGGCGCGACCCTCCTTCTTGAGCGCGGCAAAACGGCGATCGATGCGGGTGTCGGACATGCTCGAGTGAACCTACGGACAATGGATTGGCTCCGTATCTAGGCAAAAATGGTGTGGAGGGATAGGGGGCTTGGACGCGTCCGCGGGCGGCGGGTGCGGGGCCTTAGGATGCTCCAACCAATAAGTGAATCGCGGTCTGCGATCGGAGCAGATTGGCGCCGCCCCATCAACTCGTCATTCCCGCGACGGCGGGAACCCAAGCAAACCAAGCATATGCCGCACATTGCTTGGGTCCCCGCCGTCGCGGGGATGACGGAGGAGAGAGTTGCGCGCAATTACTCCTGTAATCGAATGCGTAGCGTTTGTTGTTCGGCGGGGCCTTAATTCAACTCTTTCATATGTGGGCAGTGCCGTTCATCCGAGATACATGAACGCCCATGCATGGTACTCGCTTGTCATGCCGCACGCTTTTGACGCGAGTGGCTCGACGCGCCGGCCGTCGTTCGGCAAACAAGAGAGGCCGCGAGACATGATTTCAAGATTGGCAAAACTCGCTTTCGTAGTCTTGGTTCTTTTGACCGGCATACCGCGCGAAGCCGCTGCCAGCGACGCGCCCGAGCGGCGGATCGCGCTCGTCATCGGCAACGCGGCGTATCCGTCCGGCACCTTGCCGACTACAGCGAACGACGCCGGTCTTATCGCACAAACCCTGCAAGCCGCCGGCTTCGACGTCATGGGCGCCCGCGACGTCGACGGCGATACGCTGCGCCATTCGCTGCGCGACTTCATCGACAAGGTCACGCAATCGGGCCCCGAAACCGTCGCATTCGTTTATCTCGCCGGCCACGGTCTGCAGTACGAGGGCGAGAACTATTTCGTGCCGGTCGACGCTCGTATCGAACGCGACACGGACGTGCCTGTGCATGCGGTGCGCCTTGCGGACTATCTGCGTCCCCTTGCCGCCGCGCAAATCAAGGGCCGCATCGTCGTGCTCGATGCGGCGCGCGCCAACGCGTTCGTCGCGACCGGCAATCCACTGGCAGGCGGCCTCGCACTCGTCGAGCCGGAACCGGGCTTGCTGATGGCCTATAACGCCGCACCAGGCACAATCGCGCCGGAAGACAAGGGCGACTACGGCGCCTATGCCCAGGCGCTGGCGGAAATGATGCGCGATGGGGGGCTGCGTCACGATCAGGTGCTCACGCGCACGCGTCTGCGTGTCAACGAGGTGACCGCGGGCGCCTTTGTGCCGTGGCACGCCGGCCGGCTCGCCGATCCGTTCTATTTTCTTGAGCGCGCGGATGATGCTCCGGAGCCTGCGGTTCAGCCCGAAGTCATCACCAAACGCACGAAACGCGTCCGCGATTTCGAGCCGGACGAGGCCTATCATGCCGCGCTCGATCGTGACACGATGGAAGGCTACCAGGATTTTCTCGATGCGCACCCTGGCCACGCCCACGCCCGGCGCGTGCGTGCGATCATCGCTGCCCGGCGCGAGGCACTGATCTGGCGCCGCACCTATCAGCGCGACACGCGCGAGGCCTACTGGACCTATCTCGATCGTTATCCGAACGGCCCGCACGCATGGGATGCGCGCCGCCGCTTGCGCCGTCTTTCAGCTGAACTCGAACCACCGGTGACGTTCACGCGGTTCGCGTACGACATCCCACCGCCGCCGCGCGAGGAGATCGTGTTTGTCGAACGACGCGTCGTGTTCTTCAGCGACCCGTACTACGCGTTCGCAGCGCCGCCGCGCCCGCCGCGCTACTATCTGCCGCCGCGGCCCGTGGAGTTCGTGCGCTTGGCGCCGCCGCCGCCGGTTTATGCCGCCTACGTGCTGCCGGTGCCGGTGTTCGTTCCCGTTGCTCGCTGGGTGCAGCCGCCGCGCCGGGTGGTCGCGCCGCCGAACAACGTCATTCACAACAATATCCACACGACGGTCGTGATCAATAACCAGATCAATAATCAGGCGCCGGGCACGCGTGCGCTGACACCTGGGCCAGCAGGTGGGACAGCGGGCGCGCCGATACCTGCAACACCTCCGGCTGCCGCCGGTGCTGCGACGCCACCGGCCAGCGGCGCCCCTGCCGCTCCGGCGGGCAGTGGCCCAAGCACCGGTGTTGTGGCTGCTGGCGTGGCCGCCGGCGCTGCTGCCGGTGCTGCCGCGATGGCCGTATCGTTGCCGCCGGCCGTTGCACGCCGTGCCGCAACTGCGCCGGCTGGGACAACTCCCGCCGCCGCACCCGCGGCGCCCACGCCGTTGACGACACCGTTGGGTCAGGCCGTAACGCCGCCGCGCACGGTCGCGCCCGCAGCCGCCGTCACGGCACCAGTTGCGGCGCCAGTTACGATACCGGCGCAGACACCACCTGCGACTGCGCCAAGTGTATCGCCGCCGAAGGCTGCCGCGACAACGCCGTCCGTGGCGCCAACGCCGGCCGTACCGCCCGCGCCTGCCGCATCGGCGGGGCAACCTGCAACGCCATCAGCCGCGGCAAAATCGACGACCCCACCGGCGGTTGTACCGGCCGCGCCAGCCGTTGCGCCCGTGGCACCGGCCGCGCCGCCCAAAGCTGCGGCCACGACGCCACCAGCCGTAGCGCCAACGCCGCCCGCAGGCGCTGCCGCGCAAGGGCAGACGACGGGTCAACCGGCAAGCCAAGCGCCTGCGGCACAACCACCTGCTGCCGCCAAATCTGCGGCGCCGGCGCCAACGGTGACGCCACCGGCGGTCACGCCGACCGTGCCGCCTGCGCTGCCAAAGGCTGCAGCGACTCCGCCGCCCACGCCGCCCGTCGCACCGGCGCCGGCGCCCCCTGCACCGCCGAAGGCCGCCGCCACTCCTGAACCGCCGAAGCCCGCGACACCGGCGCAACCTTCAGCGGCGGCGGCTGAGCAGGAGCGCGCGCGTGCGGCAAAAGCTGCGGAGGACGCGCAACGCAAGGCACAGGCTGATCAGGCCGCCGAACGTCAGCGAGTGCAGCAGAACGCCGCGCAAGACGCGCAACGCAAGGCACAAGCCGAGCAGCAGCAGGCTGCAGAGCGCCAGCGCGCGCAGCAGAACGCCGCGCAAGACGCGCAACGCAAGGCACAAGCCGAGCAGCAGCAGGCCGCCGAGCGCCAGCGCGCGCAGCAGAACGCCGCACAGGACGCGCAGCGAAAGGCACAAGCCGAGGCCGAGCGTCAACGCGCGCAAGCCGCTCAGCAAGCACAGCAACAGCAACGGGCGCAGCAGGAGGCCGCACAGCGCGCCGCGCAGCAACAGCAACAACTACAGCAGCAACGCGCGGCGGCCGAAGCGCAGCAGCGCCAGCGGGCGCAGCAAGAGGCTGCCCAGCGCGCCGCGCAACAGCAACAGCAACAGCAACGCGCGCGCGCAACAGGAGGCCGCGCAACGGGCGGCGGCCGCCCAGAAGGAAAAAGAGAAGAAGCCACCGTGCGGCGGTCCCAATCAACCGCCTTGCCCGCCGCCACCGCGCTGAGTTTAGTGCTTGCTTGCAACACCACACGCCGGGTGCCTTCATGGCGCCCGGCGTGGTTGTTCGCCTGCCCTCGACGGGACTATGGTGTGGGCTGTTGATCTTGGCTGGATCGGTAGGGCGCCATTGATGTGGGCAAAACTATCGCTCGCGCTTACGCCCTATAGTCACCCCTGTTCCTTGAACGTAAATCTTTGGCACCATTCCTTGACCAGCCGTGCTGGGCCCCTCATGAATGAGTAAGCGCTGATTTGCCGTCCAGGAGCCGAATCGGATGTTCGATTTCAATCGCGTTATTGAGCGACGCGGTACGCACGCGACGAAATGGGACATGATTGCGCGGCTGTCGGGGATCGATGCGCCCGACGCGCTGCCGATGTGGGTCGCGGATATGGATTTCGCGGCTCCTCCCGGCGTGACCCAAGCGCTCTCCGAAGAAGTCAATCGCGCAACCCATGGCTACTACGCCGACACCGGCACGTGGGCCGCGGCCCTGGTCGATTGGATGGCGCGGCGGCATGACTTGAAACTCGATCCCGGCTCCGTCAGCCAAACTCCCGGCATCGTCTCTGGGCTCGGCCTCATTCTGCAAGCGGTCACCGCACCAGACGACGAGGTCGTCGTGTTCCCGCCGGCTTATCACGCGTTTCGCAAAATCATTCTGGCTAATGACCGGCGCATCCTCGATGCCAATCTGGTCGAGAGCAACGGCCGCTATGCGATGGATCTCGACGCGTTGCGCGCCAAGCTGACGCCGCGCACCAAGGTCGTGTTCTTCTGCAGCCCGCACAATCCGGGCGGCACCGTCTGGTCGGCAAATGAGATCCGCGCACTCGCACATTTTTGCATCGAACACGATTTGATCCTGGTGTCCGATGAGATCCATTGCGACCTGGTGTTCGATGGCGCCAAGCATGTGCCGACGCTGACCGCGGCGCCCGAGGTCGCGGATCGGCTGATCACGTGCGTCGCCGCGACCAAAACGTTCAATCTCGCCGGCGCGCACGTCGGCGCCTGCGTCACGACCAATCCCGCGCTGAAGCGGCGGCTCGATGCGCGGATCGCGGCGAGCGGCCTCGCCTCCTACAACAGCTTCGGCATGATCGCGACGGAGGCTGGTTGGCGCACCGGAGACGCATGGCTCAACGCTCTGTTGCCTTACCTCGCCAAGAACCGCGATCATTTCGATGCGCGGATCCAGGCCGCGATACCCGGCGCGCGCCCGATGCGGCTTGCCTCCACCTACCTTGCCTGGGTCGATTTTTCGCGTACCGGGCTGCCGGCGGCGGAGGTCGCTGCCCGCGTCAAGACCCGGGCGCGGATCTTCGCCAGTCCCGGCGAACAATTCGGACCAGGCGGCGAGACGTGGTTGCGATTCAACGTCGCAACGCCGCGCCCGATCCTCGACGAGGCGCTCGGGCGGCTTGACGAGGCATTTCGGGATCTCAGAACCGGGAAGTGAGCCGTCGCATGAAAAGACCTGTGGTCGGTATCATCGGGAACGCCCACGTCATCGAGAGCCGCTTTGCGGTGCAGATGGCGGGCGAGCGGAATTTTCGCGCGATCGCAGAGGTTTCCGGCGCGCTCCCGGTCATGTTTCCAGGCATGCCCGACGTCACAGATGTCGGCGCGCTGCTGGACATTGTCGATGGCGTGCTGCTGACCGGCGCGCGGGCGAATGTTCATCCCAACCGTTTTCGGACGCCGCCAGATGCCAAACACGAGCCCTATGACGAACGGCGCGATACGTTGGCGCTGGCGTTGGTCGAGGCCTGCGTTGCGCGTGGCGTGCCGCTTTTCGGTGTCTGCCGTGGCTTTCAGGAGATGAACGTTGCGTTTGGTGGCTCATTGCATCCGGAGATCCGCGAACTGCCAGGACGCATGAACCATCGGATGCCACGATTGGAGACCGGCGAAATTCATCCCGATCCCGAAGTCGTGTTTGCGGACCGGCATGACGTCCGGCTGATTCCGGGCGGCGCCTTCGCCACACTGCTCGGCACCGAAACGATCCGCGTCAATTCCCTGCATGGCCAGGGCATCCTCGAGCGCGGCGATCGCGTCGTCGTCGAGGGCGTGGCGGACGACGGCACGATCGAGGCGATTCGTATCTCCGATGCGCCAGGCTTTGCGCTCGGCGTCCAGTGGCACGCGGAGTACGATCCGCAGCGCAATCCTGTAAACCGCGCGCTGTTCCAAGCCTTCGGTGCCGCCCTCTCGACCAGCAGGCCCGCCGCATAGCCTGGACCGAGCCGCCTCAGCCTTTTTTGCGCGTTCCGCCGCGTTTGCGTTGGATTTGCTCCCAGCAGTCGTAAATACTGTCCGGGTGCCGCGATCAACACTTCGGGCGCCAAGAACGGGAGAGACGCATGAGCACGACACTCTGGATTGTTCTCGGAATTATCGGTGTTCTCGGACTCTGGCTGATGATGACCTACAACGGCCTCGTCGGACTGCGCCAGCGCTGCAAGCAGGCTTTCGCCGACATCGATGTGCAGCTGAAGCAGCGGCAGGATCTGGTGCCCAATCTCGTCGAGACCGTGAAGGGCTATGCCAAGCACGAGAAAGACACGCTTGAGAACGTCATCAAGTGGCGAAACGCGGCAGCCGGCGCGCACGGCCCCGCCGCTCAGGCGGCAGCGGAAAATCAACTGTCGGGCGCGATCCGGCAATTGATGGTCGTCGCCGAGGCCTATCCCGATCTGAAGGCCAGCAACAATTTTCAGCAACTGCAAGCCGAGCTGTCTGACGTCGAGAACAAGATCGCAGCGTCGCGCCGGTTCTTCAACAATGCGGCGTCAGAGTATAACGCGACGCGCGAGAGCTTCCCGGCTGTGGTGGTCGCCGGCCCGTTCGGCTTTGGCACGCAGGAGTTCTTCAATCTCGATGAGGGCGAGCGGGCGGCCGCCAAGACCGCGCCGGCCGTGAAATTCTGACACCTGCGAAGCTTCGCGTTTGTTCGCGGTGGTGATCCATGCTGCCCGCCTATGGTCTCTACGGCCACATCCGCTCCAATCGTATCCGCTCGGCCATTCTGCTGGCTGGGTTCGTCGTGCTGCTGCAGGCGCTGATCTATTCGGTTCTGATCATCCTGCATGCGTTCTTCGGCAGCGGAGGAACTGTCGCGGGCATTCTCGATGAAGCATGGCGCGGCTACAAGTTGTCGTGGCCCGCCGGCATGGTGATGGCGGCGATCTGGTTCGGCATCGCCTGGGTCGGCCATCGGGGCATGGTCGCGCGCGCGACCGGCGCGGTCGACGCCAAGCGCCAGACTGAGCCGAAGCTCTACAATGCGCTTGAAAACCTCTGCATATCGCGGGGCATTGCGATGCCCGCGCTGCAGATCATCGAGACCCCCGCGCTCAATGCCTATGCCGCGGGCCTCAAGGAGGGCGACTATGTCGTCGCCGTCACGCGCGGATTGATCGAGAAGCTCAATGATCAAGAATTGGAAGCTGTTCTCGCACACGAACTCACGCATATCCGTAACAAGGATGCGCAGCTGATGGTGGTCGCGATCATCTTTGCCGGCATGTTCGGCTTTCTCGGCGACCTCGCGTTCCGGCGGTGGGATTTTCCGTACGGCGCTTCGCCGCGGCATCGCCGTGACCGGACAAGCGACGACGACAGCGGTTGGCGCACATCGAGTTCGGGCTCCAGCGGCAGCAGTAGCAAGCGTGAGGGCGGCGGGGGAAGCGGCGGTGCCGTACTCGTCGCGATCATCATCGCGATCGTGATCATGATCATTACGTGGGGCGTCTCGACACTGATCCGGTTTGCGCTGTCGCGCTCGCGGGAATACCTGGCGGATGCAGGTGCTGTGGAGCTGACCAAAAACCCCGACGCGATGATTTCGGCGCTGCGCAAGATCGAGGCGAACGCGGTTTTCGAGGTGCCGTCGCGCATGGAAGCGTTCTTCATCGAAAGTCCCGTGAAGAATCGCATCACAGGGCTTTTCGACACGCATCCGGCCATGGCGGCGCGGATCGATGTGCTGAAGGCTTACGCGGGCGGCCTCGAACAGCCGCCCACGGTGACCGCATCATGAACCCAGCGCGTTAGATCTTCATCCCCAGCGCTTTGGCGACGGTGAAGAGGTCCTTGTCGCCGCGGCCGCAGAGGTTCATCACCAGCAAATTGTCTTTCGGCAGCGTCGGCGCGAGCTTCATGACGTAGGCGAGCGCATGCGACGGCTCGAGCGCCGGGATGATGCCTTCGAGCTTGGTGCAGAACTGCAGCGCTTCGAGCGCTTCCTTGTCGGTGATCGCGACGTATTTCACGCGGCCGGAATCCTTCAGCCACGAATGCTCGGGGCCGACGCCGGGATAGTCGAGACCGGCCGAGATCGAATGACCTTCGAGGATCTGGCCGTCGTCGTCCTGCAAGAGATAGGTGCGATTGCCGTGCAGCACACCCGGCTTACCGCCCGTCATGGACGCGGCATGCCCGTTCGGCACATCGAGGCCGTGGCCGCCGGCTTCGACGCCGTAGATCGCGACGTCCTTATCGTCGAGGAACGGATGAAACAGGCCGATGGCGTTGGAGCCGCCGCCGATGCAGGCGATGAGCGTATCGGGCAGGCGGCCTTCCGCCGCCATCATCTGCTCACGCGTTTCCTTGCCGATGACCGACTGGAAGTCGCGGACCATGGCGGGATAGGGGTGCGGACCCGCTGCCGTGCCGATGATGTAATAGGTGTCGCGCACGTTGGTGACCCAGTCGCGCAGCGCCTCGTTCATGGCGTCCTTCAGCGTGCCGGCGCCGGAGGTCACGGGATTGAGTTTGGCGCCTAGAAGTATCATGCGCGCGACATTCGGCGACTGCCGCTCAACGTCGGTCGCGCCCATGTAGACTTCGCACGGCATGTCGAATTTGGCACACACTGTCGCTACTGCCACGCCGTGCTGGCCGGCGCCAGTCTCGGCGATGATGCGCGTCTTTCCCATCCGCCGCGCAAGAAGTATCTGGCCGAGGCAGTTGTTGATCTTGTGCGAGCCGGTGTGATTGAGCTCGTCGCGCTTGAAGTAGATTTTGGCACCACCGAGTTCATCGGTCATGCGATCGGCATGATAGAGTGGCGATGGCCGACCCGCATAGTGCGTATTCAGGAACGTGACGGCCTTGGCGAATTCTGGATCGGCCTTGGCCGCGTCGTAGGCCTTTTCCAATTCGAGGATCAACGGCATTAGCGTTTCGGCGACAAAGCGCCCCCCGAACAGTCCGAAGTAGCCCTCCTCATTAGGGCCGCTGCGGTAACTGTTGAGTTTCGGCTCGTTGGCCTTGGTGTCCTTGGTCGCCATGACGTCGTCCTTGGGAGTGCCGGTTTGTAGGGCGCCTATAGCAGATCAAGCCCTGCGTCGCACGCCTCTTCGCGCGATCACACAGCCGCGCTTGCGGCCGTCGCTTACGCTTTGTCCGGCAGCACGCGCTGGAAACCGCCGATCTTGTCGGCGAGATACTGCGCGAAATCGTAATTTGGCCGCTCGAGATGGCTCAAGTGCCCCGCACGCGCCACATTGGCCAGGACACCCCGGTACACCTTCTCGGTGCACCCGCGGTCTTCGACGTTGACCTTGTCGAGCAGGGTTTTCAACTGCGCGAAATGCTGCTGCGCTTCCGGCGAATGCACGAAGTCCGGCGACATGCCGCCGCCGAAGATCATGTGCACTTGTCCGACGCCATGGGGATGCAGCGACAAATACCAGAAGTAGCCCGGCGTCAGCGTGATCAACAGGCTTGGATAGACCGCCAGCAGAAACGTGGTGCGGCGGCGATCGCCCTGCATGCGCGTGTTGCTAGGATGGGCCAGCGCGATCTTGAGCGTACCGTCCTTCAGGATGGTGTGATAGTTGAATGCCGCGAGCCCAGGCGGGCACACCATCTCCTCGAGCTTCGAGAGGCCGCCGATGGTGCCGGCGTGGCAGACCGGCAGGTGGTAGCTCTCCATGAAATTCTCGGCCAGGATCTTCCAGTTGGTGTCCCAGACGTGGGTTTCGCGGAAGGTCTCGATGTACTTTTCCATGCCAAAGTCGTCGATCAGCGCTTGAACACCGGCAAGCTGCGCCGCAACGGGGGGCGCCTCGCGATTGAGCGTCACCATGATCCAGCCGAGCCACTCCTCGCAGCGCACCTCCGGCAGCTTGTAATGCTCGGGGCAGAAACTCTCGTTCTGCGTCATGGCGGGGGCGGCCCGCAGCGTGCCGTCGAGGTTATAGGTCCAGGCGTGATAGGGGCAGACGATTGAGCGCTTGTTGCCGGTGCCTTCGAGCAGCGTCGACATGCGGTGCAGGCACACGTTCGACATGGCGCGCAAATGTCCGGAACCATCTCGGATGACAAAGATCGGCTGGCCGGCCAGTTCGTAGGTGAGGTAGTCGCCGGGCTTTGCGAGCGAGGAGGCGCGACCGACGGCGACCCATTCACGGGCGAAGACGTCCTTGATCTCGCGCTGGAGAAATTCAGGACTGGTGTAGACACTCGGCGGCATCGCGCGCGCACACTCGAATGGCGCGCTCACGTTTTCGAGCAGCTCTGCGACGGATGGAACGAGCGACATGCCGACATCTCCTGATTTAGAGAAAACTAGCTCGCTCACCACGCTGCCGCAACACGATCAAGCGCGCGAGGCTATGCCTTTGCCGCCTCGATGAAGCGACGGATGAGTGCCGGGTCTTTAACGCCGGGTGACGACTCGACGCCGGACGACACATCCACCGCGGCGGCACCCGTCAACCGGATGGCCGCGGCGACGTTGTCCGGTGTGAGACCGCCCGCGAGCATGTAATCGGTGCGGCCTTTCAGGCCGGTCAACAGCCGCCAATCGAAGGCGAGGCCGTTGCCGCCGGGCAGAACAGCGTCTTTCGGCGGTTTTGCGTCGAACAACAGCATATCTGCGACGGTGGCATAGGCGAGGCCGGCGGTGACGTCTGCAGCGGCGGCCACGCTGATGGCCTTCATCACGAGTGTTTTCGTGCGCTGGCGAATCGCCGCCGTGCGCGCGATGCTCTCATGCCCGTGCAGTTGCAGGATGTCGGGGGCAATCTCGGCGGTCACATGGTCCAACAGCGCATCGTCGGGATCGACGAGCAATGTGACGATCTTGACGCGTAGACCATCCGCGCTGGCGCGCGCCGTCCTGCCTAGCCTTGCAGCGTCTGCGATCGCGAGGTTGCGCGGGCTTTTGGCGAACAACACGAGGCCAATGTAGTCCGCGCCGGCGCCGATCGCGGCGGCGACGGTTGCTTCAGTCTTCAATCCGCAGATCTTGACCTTGGCTGTCATTCTCGCGCGTCATCATTTCTCATAGACGGCGATGGCCGCCGCCAGATCCTCGATCGAGGTGCCGACCGACTTGAAGAGCGTGATCTCGTCATTGCCGCGGCGACCTTGGATTTTGCCGCGCGTCAGCTCCGA
This sequence comes from uncultured Alphaproteobacteria bacterium, assembly GCA_963779515.1. Classification (GTDB taxonomy): domain Bacteria; phylum Pseudomonadota; class Alphaproteobacteria; order Rhizobiales; family Hyphomicrobiaceae; genus CAVZYN01. Next base: position 141,781 of record CAVZYN010000018.1, on the reverse strand, counting down.
GAGGTCACCCAACACGGCCGATTTCTTGATCGCACCGCTCTGAATAGCAAGCAAAATGTCGCCCGCCTCGCCGAACGCGCCGGTTTCGGTGTCGACGAAGATGCGCGCGCGGCGCATGACCTCGTCGTCGGCCTCGCGCATCGACGGTTTGTAGGCGCCGACGAGATCGACGTGCGTGCCAGGCTTCAACCACGCGCCCTGGATCAACGGCTCGCTAGAGATGGTCGCGGTGGAGATGATGTCGGCACGGCGCGCAGCGGCTTCGAGATCGGTGACGACGGTTGCTGCGATCCGATGCTGGGCAAGTTGAGCAACGGTCGCCTTGGCGCGGTCCGGTGTCCGGTTCCAGATCATGACGTCCCGGATGGGGCGGACGGAAGCGTGCGCGCGCACCAGATAGGTGCTGAGTGCGCCGGCGCCGACCATCAGCATGCTGTTGGCGTCGGAACGTGAGAGCAGGCGGCTCGCAAGCGCGGAGGCGGCAGCGGTGCGCCAGACCGTTAGACGTGTCGCGTCCATGACGGCTAGTGTCTGGCCAGTTTCGGCGGACATCAAGACGTAGATCGCGAACACGGCTGGCAAGCCGCTGGCGCCGTTATCCGGGAAAACCGTGACGTTCTTGACGCCCATGTAGCGGCCGGCTGACCGCGAGCCTGGCGCTTTGGTCGTCCAGGCGGGCATCAACAAGAGGGTGGCGTCAGGGCGGTTCTCAAGGCGGACTGGATGGTGATGACGCGGCGGTGCAATCATGCCGGCGCGAAACGCATCGGCCATCACATCGACCAGGGCCGGATACGATCAGAGCCGCCTCGATGGCATCGGCATCAAGGAAGCGCATGATCTCTCTCGGTTCCTGTGGTTAATGGGGATGGCAACGCTCGTTGCGTTGTCCACACCTATTGAGCAAGAACGAGGCCAAGAGAGGCCGACTACGAGGCTTTGGCCAAGGACAGCTGTTTCGACGCCATCACGCGCGAATCCCGCTCGCGGGTCAGACGATCAGCTTCGGCCTGCCAGCGCATCGCATCTTGCGTCCGCTGCCGTGCGGTTTTGCGCCAACGGCCCTGCCCCGCCCACGCTGCCATCCCACCCAAAACAACGCCGGTGACGAGCGCGCCCAGAAGATAGACATAAAACGGCAGTTGCATCGACAGCACGGGTGCGTCCGGGCGGAAGGGATCCAGCACCATTTTCACCGAATGACGGTTAGCCACTGCCAGGGTGATCAGCAGCAGCGCGGCGGGGAAAGCGATGAGTAGACCGAGGATGCGACGCAGCACGGGGGACTCCTGAGGCTTGGACTTATGATTTCGGCTCGGCTGGCGTCGATCCATCGCTATTCAGACGTTCGCGCAATTCTTTGCCGGTCTTGAAGAACGGAACGAATTTTTCCTCGACGCTGACCGTGGTGCCCGTGCGCGGGTTGCGGCCAACTCGCGGCGCGCGGTGTTTCACGGTGAATGCACCAAAGCCGCGGAGTTCGACGCGATCGCCGCGCGACAGCGCATCGACGATTTCGTCGAACACGACATTGACGATGCGCTCCACGTCGCGGTGGTAAAGATGCGGGTTCGACGTCGCGATTTTCTGGACAAGCTCAGACTTGATCAACTTTGGCCTCCCTCGGCAGCGTACTGCGGACTTTATGAAAGTCCTTGTATTTCCTCAATTTTCGCCAGGGTGCCAAACCGAGACGAGGCCGTCAAGGGCCAGTGTGCGCAGGCGCGGATCCCTGAGGACCGCCGGCATGATGTCGTCGGCCTCGCCGCGGCTGCCTGAAATCAGCCCGAGAGCGGATGCTGCCACGCGAAACCAGCTCCAGTCGCTGGCGCGGCGTGGTTTCCAATCGACGATGTCGAGCTCTTTCTTGACGCTCTTGGTTTCTTCGAGCCAGCGGCGCGCTTCGCTCTCGCCGCCGATGGCATCGACGAGCTTGTGACTGAGCGCATCGCGGCCCGAGTAGACGCGGCCCTGCTCGAGGCCTGGAATCTCGGCGGTCTTGACCTTTCGGCGATCGGCGACGAGGCCGACGAACCAGCGCTGGCTTTCAGCGACCATCTGCTCGGTAATCTGGCGGCCGTTCTGATCGAGCGGCTGGAATGGCGACGGCGTCGCCTTCAGCGGTCCGCTCTTGATCTCGTTGACCTTGACGCCGAGCTTGCCGAGCAGCTCCGAGACTTCGGGATACTGGAAGATGACGCCGACGGATCCGGTGATGGTATTGCCGCGGGCGACGATGTGGTCGGTTGCGAGACCGGTGATGTAGGCGGCGGATGCCGCGACCGTGCCGAACTGAGAGACGACGGGCTTTTTCTTCGCGATCTCGCGGATCGCCTCGAACATGGCTTCGCCGCCGCTCGTCGTGCCGCCGCCGCTGTTGATGAAAACGATCACGGCCTTGGCGGCTTTGTCATCGGCGAGCCGCTTCAGCATGCGCAGCTGATCTCGGTCTTCCGTGATGAGCCCCTCGACCGTGACGCGCGCGATGTGCTCCTTGGGGCCGAATGTGCGGCTCCCCGGTAAAATTGCTGCTGACGCCGCGCCCAGCGCGATCACGCCCGCGCCGATCGCCAGTCCGCGCCAGAGTCCGAGACGGCGGCGCAAGCTGCGGCGATCGAGAACGGATTCGGTTTCGAGCGACATGGATGAACTCCTTGGCGTGGCGACTACCGTCCTACGCCTGACGATGCCAGTCAACGTCTTAGGCTCGGCGTCTTAGGCTCAAACCGGCGGCCCAGAAAAAAACGCGCGCCAGTCTGAACCGGCGCGCGTTGTCTTGAGCGAATGGCGACCTCAGTTGTCGCCTTCCTTTTTCTTGATGGCGGCCTTGAAGATGTCGCCAAGCGAAGCGCCCGAGTCGGACGACCCGTACTGCGCGACGGCTTGCTTCTCTTCTGCGATTTCGAGCGACTTGATCGACGCCGACACGCGACGGCTTGCGCGGTCGAACTGCAGGATCGCCGCGTCCACTTTGTCGCCGACGTTGAACCGCTCGGGGCGCTGCTCGGCACGATCGCGCGAGAGATCCGAACGCTTGATGAAGGTCGTGAACTCGGTGCCAGCGATCTTGACCTCGATGCCGTTCTCCTGCACCGCGATCACTTCGCAGGTGACCTGCTCGCCCTTCTTGAGCTTGCCGACGGAATCCAGCGGATCGTTGGCAAGCTGCTTGATGCCGAGCGAAATGCGCTCCTTCGAGGCGTCGACATCGAGCACGATGGCTTTGACGTTGTCGCCCTTCTTGTAGTCCTTGATGGCTTCGTCGCCGGCCTTGTTCCAGTCGAGGTCGGAGAGGTGGACCATGCCGTCGATGTTGGCATCGAGGCCGACGAAAAGACCGAATTCCGTGATGTTGCGGATCGGGCCTTCGACGATCGAGCCTTTCGGATGGGTGGTCAGGAAGCTATCCCATGGATTGTCCTGGACCTGCTTCAGGCCAAGGCTGATGCGGCGCTTCTGGCTGTCGACTTCGAGGATCTGCACATCGACCTGCTGGCTGGTCGAGACGATCTTGCCGGGATGGATGTTCTTTTTGGTCCAGCTCATTTCCGAGACGTGGATCAGGCCTTCGACGCCCGGCTCCAGCTCAACGAACGCGCCGTAGTCGGCGATGTTCGTGACCGTGCCACGATGCTTGGCGCCGACTGGATACTTGGCTTCGATGCCGAGCCATGGATCCGACTGCAGCTGCTTCATGCCAAGGCTGATGCGCTGCGTATCGGGATTGATGCGCACGATCTGCACCTTCACGGTATCGCCGACATTGACGATCTCGCTCGGGTGATTGACGCGGCGCCAGGCCATGTCGGTGACGTGCAGCAGGCCGTCGATGCCGCCGAGGTCGATGAACGCACCGTAGTCGGTGATGTTCTTGACGAGGCCGTCGATGACCTGGCCTTCAGCAAGGCGGGCGACGATTTCCGAGCGCTGTTCGGCGCGCGTTGCTTCGAGGACTTCGCGGCGCGAGACAACGATGTTGCCGCGGCGGCGGTCCATTTTCAGAATCTTGAACGGTTGCGGCGAGTGCATCAGCGGGCCGATGTCGCGCACGGGGCGGACGTCAACCTGGGAGCCCGGCAAGAACGCCACGGCGCCATCGAGGTCAACGGTGAAGCCACCCTTGACCTTGTTGAAGATAATACCTTCGACTTGCTCCTTGTTGTTGAAGCGCAGCTCGAGCTTGACCCAGCTCTCTTCGCGGCGGGCCTTGTCACGCGAGAGCACGGCTTCACCGAGCGCGTTCTCGACACGCTCCAGGTAAACCTCAACCGTATCACCGACCTTGAGTTCGTTGGGCTTGCCGGGGACGCCGAATTCCTTCAGCGCGACGCGGCCTTCCATTTTCATGCCGACGTCGATGACGGCGAGGTCCTTTTCGATGGCGACGATCTTGCCCTTGACGACGCTGCCTTCGTAGACGTCTTCCTGGGCAAGCATTTCATTGAACAGGGCGGCGAAGTCGTCGCGGGTCGGGTTCATTTCACGGTTCGGAGTATTCATTTCGGACGCAGTCTCCAACGGTTCGTGCGGCTGCCCCGAGGGGCCGGCCGCAATGGGTTCCTAGTTGCGGGTTTGGCAAATCACAGCGACCCTGCCGGCAAAATTGCCCGCTTGGCCCTGACGTTGCCGGTTCTTTGGTCTTGAATTCGCTGCGGCTGCCTGGATGGTTTGCACCCGGCCAGCTTGATTAGGACGCCTTTGGGCGCCCTGGCTGGCTGATCTTCCTCTCGATCAATCCGACGGCAGTCTCAAACGCCGTCTCTATATCCAAGTTAGTGGTATCGAGCAAGATGGCGTCTGGCGCGGGCACCATGGGGGCGGCTTCGCGCCCCGAATCCCGTTCATCGCGACGGCGGATCACCTCCAAAACGCCTTCTGGGCTTACCGGCTCGCCTCGATTCTTGAGTTCGAGGTAGCGGCGGCGGGCGCGGACCTCCGTATCCGCCACAACGAAGATCTTCACGTCGGCGTCCGGCATCACCACGGTACCGATGTCGCGGCCATCGAGCACCGCGCCAGGCTCCTGGCGGGCGAAATCGCGCTGGAAGTCGAGGAGTGCGGCGCGGACTTCCGGGATCTTCGCCACAATGGAGGCGGCGTCGCCGACGCCGGGATCACGCAAACTTGGGTCGGAGAGTGTTGCGGCATCGAGTGCGCGCGCGGTCGCGGCGGCGATTTTCGGGTCGTCGAGTGCCTTGCCGGCGCGGCGCACGTCGCGGGCCACGGCGCGGTAGAGTGCGCCGGTGTCGAGATACGCGAGATTGAAGTGCGCCGCGATCCGGCGCGCGAGCGTGCCCTTGCCGGAGGCTGCCGGTCCGTCGATGGCGATGATCATGGCTCTATCCGCGCAAGTCTCCCGCGCGATGTGCCATAGGTGGGGTGGGATGGCAAATGGCGGGCGTGGGCGCCGCGCGACTCCTAACTCACCCTGTTGAGGGGGAGGTCGACCGGCACGATTTCGAAGAAATCGTTCTTGCCGGTCGGGTGGGGTGAAAGCGTCAACGCATCCTCACGCAGTCACCCCCACCCGTCGCGGATCGAATGATGAGATCGCGACGCGACAGATCGGCCGCGCCGACCTCCCCGCTCAAAAGGGGGAGGTGACGTTTAGGGGGATGCGAACTTGGCGCCGAGGCCGGTCATGAGGCCTTGGAACTCGGGGAAGCTGGTGGCGACGAAGGTGACGTCGTCGACGGTGACGGGACGGTCGCTGGCGAGGCCCAAAATCAGGAACGCCATGGCGATGCGGTGATCCATGTGGGTCACAACGGTGCCGCCGCCGCGCGACGGATTTCGAGCCCGCGACGATCAACGTGTCGCCCTCGACCTTGGCGGCGATGCCGTTGGCGTGAAGGCCCGCGGCGGTGGCGGCGAGGCGGTCGCTCTCCTTCACCTTCAACTCGGCCAGGCCTTCCATGCGCGTCTCGCCATCGGCAAAAGCCGCGACGACGGAGAGCACGGGATATTCGTCGATCATGCTCGGCGCGCGCTCGGGCGGGACGCGCACGCCCTTCAATTTGGCGTGCCGCACGCGGATATCGGCGATGGGCTCCCCGCCCTCTTCGCGCGGATTGAGGAATGTGACATCGCCGCCCATCTCCTTCAGCGTGGTGTAGAAGCCGGTGCGGGTTTCATTCACCAGCACACCATCGATCGTCACGTCGGATCCTGGGACGATCGCGGCGGCCGCTGCCAGAAACGCGGCGGATGAGGGATCGGCGGGCACCACGACGTCGCGGCCTTCGAGTTCGGCGTCGCCCTTGACCGTGATGGCGACCTTGCCGTCGCGCTTGGCGGTCACGACAGCGGCGCCGAAGTAGCGCAGCATGCGCTCGGTGTGGTCGCGCGTCGCTTCTTTCTCGATCACGGTCGTTTCGCCGGCGGCGGAGAGGCCGGCCAGCAGGATCGCCGACTTCACCTGCGCACTCGGCACCGGGGTCTGGTATTCGATCGGCAACAGCTGCGCCGAGCCGCGCAAGGTCAGCGGCAGTGTTTCCTGATCTTCGAGCACGTCGAGGCCCATCTGCTTCAGCGGCGTCAGCACGCGCTTCATCGGCCGGCGCGACAGCGAGGCGTCACCGATCATGCGGACGCGGATGTCGTGGCCGGCAATCACGCCGCACATCAGGCGCGAGCCGGTGCCGGAATTGCCGAAGTCGAGATCGCCCGCCGGCGCGCTCAAGCCGCCGACGCCGCGGCCCAGAACTTCCCAGACGCCGCCGGTCTTGGCGGCGGGGCAGCCGAGTGCGGTGACGGCCTTGGCGGTATTGATCACGTCCTCGGCTTCCAGCAGTCCGGTGATCCGGGTCCGGCCCGTTGCCAACGCGCCGAACATCAGCGACCGGTGCGAGATCGATTTGTCGCCAGGGACACGAACGCGGCCTTGAAGCGCACCCGAGCGGTGCGCCGTCAGGGGCGAAAGAGGGGCGGATTTCACTTTTGTTTCCAGCGCGTTGCGGGACGCCGTGGGCACGGCGGCAGTCAACTCCGCAGCCTCGGCACGTTCCCATGATGATCGGGTGCGATTTGCTTTTGACAGCCGCCGTCCCGCGTGGCAATAGCCTGCGCGTTTTCAAACAATTCCTCGAGGGTTCCATGGCCTCCAAGGCAGCACGCGGCACAAAGCGCTCGTGCCAGAATTCGGATTGTGGCGCACGGTTTTATGACCTGAACCGCGATCCGATCACATGTCCGATCTGCGACTCGCTTTACGTGCTCGCCGCGTCCCAGCCCGCGATGGCGGCAGCGGCCCCGGCCATGGCCGGAATGGCTGCGGCGCGCAAAGGCGCCAAGAAGCCTGAGTTCGTCGCAGACGGTGCCGCTTCTGCCGAAGGCCGCCGAGGGCGAGGAGCTGGTGGCCGTCGAAGATGCCGAAGAAGCAGCGGCCGATGACGATACGTTCCTCGAAGAAGAGGAGGAAGAAGGCGGCGACGTCTCGAACATCATCGGTGGGCCAGTGGCCGAGGGCGGCGAGGAGCCCTAATGTTTGATTCCAAGTACGGAATAAAGGGGCACGCAGCGGCGCTCATTCTTTCGGCGTTGAATTTGCCCGAGCGATCGTCCGGCGACGTTTTGCCCGTTCGATCAACTTGTTTACTGGGATCCACGGCTTCGGCGCATAAAAATAGTCTAGCGTGCCGCTGCGATTCCGTTTGCGGAGGCTTCATGGATACCAGCGGCAAGATCAATCAGCGGATTGCGTCCGAACTCGGCGTGCGTGTCGAGCAGGTGGCGGCGACCGTCGAGATGCTGGGCGAAGGCGCGACGGTGCCGTTCATCGCGCGGTATCGCAAGGAGAAGACGGGCGGTCTCGACGATACACAACTGCGCAAGCTGGAAGAGCGGCTTGGATATCTCCGCGAGTTGGAGGACCGGCGCGCGTCGGTCCTCAAGGCCATCGACGAGCAAGGCAAACTGACGCTCGACTTGGCGCGACAAATCGCAGGTGCTGAAAACAAAGTCGATCTCGAAGACCTGTACGCGCCCTACAAGCTGAAGCGGCGCACCAAGGCGCAGATCGCACGTGAGGCTGGGCTCGAGCCGCTGATCGATGCGATCCTCGGCAACCCGGCGTTGGATCCGGAGGCGGAGGCAGCCAAGTTCGTCAATGCCGACAAAGGCGTGGCGGACGCGAAGGCGGCACTCGATGGAGCGCGGGCGATCTTCATCGAGCGCATCGGCGAGAACGCCGAGCTCGTCGGTTCGCTCCGGCAGTGGAAATGGGACAACGGCATCGTCACGTCAAAAGTGGCGAAGGGTAAGGACGCCGCTGGCGCGAAATTCTCGGACTATTTCGACTTCAGCCAGAAGATCAAGGATCTGCCATCGCACCGGGCGCTGGCGCTGTTGCGCGGCCGCAACGAAGAGTTCCTCGAACTCGACCTCGATGTCGCGACGGAGGACGGCAAGCCGCATCCGGCGGAGGGCAAGATCCGCGTTGCCTTCGGCTTGCAGGACCGTGGCCGCCCTGCCGACAAGTGGATCGGTGACGGCATCCGGCTCGCATGGAAAGCGCGTCTTGCCGTTTCGCTTTCAGTAGATCTGATGACGCGCCTGAAGGAAATCGCGGACAAGGAGGCGATCTCGGTGTTCTCGAAGAACATCAAGGATCTGATGCTGGCCGCACCGGCGGGCGCGCGCGCGACCATGGGCGTCGATCCCGGCATTCGCACGGGCTGCAAGATCGCGGTCGTCGATCAGACAGGCAAGGTTCTCGATACGGCGACGGTCTACCCGCACGAGCCGCGCAACGACTGGAATGGCGCGCTGGCCACCATGGGGGCGCTGGCACTAAAACACAAAGTCGATCTCGTCGCGATCGGCAACGGCACGGCGAGCCGCGAGACCGACAAGCTCGTCGCGGAACTCATCAAGAAACTGCCGCAGGCGAAGATGACCAAGGTGATGGTCTCAGAGGCCGGCGCGTCGGTCTATTCCGCGTCGGAACTGGCGGCGAAGGAATTTCCGGCTCTCGACGTATCGCTGCGCGGGGCGGTCTCGATCGCGCGGCGGCTGCAGGACCCGCTGGCAGAGCTGGTCAAGATCGAGCCAAAGGCGATCGGTGTCGGGCAGTATCAGCACGACGTCGATCAGGCAGGCCTTGCCCGCTCATTGGATGCCGTTGTCGAGGATTGCGTGAACTCCGTCGGCGTCGACGTCAACATGGCGTCGGCGCCGCTGCTGGCACGCATCTCCGGCCTCAACCCAGCGTTGGCCGCCAACATCGTCAGCTATCGCGATGAAAATGGCGCGTTCAAGAGCCGTGCGGCGTTGAAGAAAGTGCCGCGGCTCGGCCCGAAGACGTTCGAGCAGGCGGCTGGATTCCTGCGCATCGTCAATGGCAAGAACCCGCTCGACGGCTCGGCCGTGCATCCCGAGGCGTACGATCTTGTCGAGAAAATCGCGGAAGTGACCAAGCGGCCCGTCAAAGCGATGATTGGCGACCGTGCGTTCCTGAAATTGCTGAAGCCGAAGGACTTCGCCAACGAACAATTTGGTGTGCCGACCGTGACGGATATTCTCGCGGAACTCGAGAAGCCCGGGCGAGACCCGCGGCCCGAGTTCAAGACCGCGACGTTCCAGGACGGCGTCGAGACACTCGGCGATCTCCGCCCCGGCATGGCGCTCGAGGGCGTCGTCACGAACGTCACGGCGTTCGGCGCGTTCGTCGATGTCGGTGTGCATCAAGACGGACTGGTGCACATCTCGGAACTCTCCGACACGTTCGTCAAGGATCCGCGCGAAATTGTGAAGGCCGGCGACATCGTCAACGTGCGCGTGAAGGAGGTCGATGTGGCGCGCAAGCGTGTTGCGCTGACCATGAAATCCGGCACGATCTCGGGCGGCAAATCCGCGGGCGCATTTGGCACTGGCCGTTCGGGCCCGCCGGCGGCTGCATCGAGCGCGCGGCCGTCCGCGCCGGCACCGCGCGCTGCGCCGTCACGCCCCGAGGCACCGGCGGAAAACGCGTTCGCCGCTGCCTTGCGGAAGGCGCAAGAGGGGAAGCGGTAGGCTGCCCCTCCACACGGCTGTCATCAACCGCCGAATCTGCGGCGGCCACCGAAGCGGCCTTCAGCTTCCATCTGCTCGAACCAGATTTTCGAGCCGAACTTCAATTGGTTTGAATCGCGCGGATACCAGCCGAAACGGTCGCGATCGTCGTAGATGCGCTGGCCGTTGTGCAGCTCGCGATAGACTTTTGATTTCCGGCTCGAGGCGCTCGCTTCGGCGACCGCGCCGGCCAGAACCATTGCAGCCGCTGCACCTGTCAGAATGACTTTCATGGATGATCTCTCTCGTAAGGTTTGATCACGCATCCATGCCCCGCAGCACGTCACGCTCCCCAAATTTAGGGGCGACGCAGCGCGCAGGAAAGGGGACTTCACCGCTTTCTGTCGCGCCGTGAAGCAGCGTGAATTCGCCAAATGGACGCGCAAGACACGATGTGGCCATCACGAGCATCATGGCCGCTCTGCCATGATGGCCATCGCCCCCGGATTGGTGTCGTGGCACGCTCCGTGTCTCGCCGGAAAAAAGGAGCCAGCATGCCAGTCCGCCTTCACTATGAAATCGACGGCCAGGGCCCGCCAATCGTGATGCTGCACCCGGTCGGAATCGACCGGACATTCATGAAGCCAGTGGCAGACTACTTGACGGGCGATTACCGTGTCGTGCGGATCGATGCGCGCGGCCATGGGCTCTCGCCGGCCGAACCGCCGGCGGAGACGCTGGACGATTATGTCGACGATATTCACGCACTGTTGATGGATCTCAAGCTGGGTCCGGCTGCCGTCGCCGGGTTCTCATTTGGCGGCATGCTGGCGCAGTTGCTGGCGCTCAAGTATCCGGCCGACGTTGCCGCCCTGCTCCCGTGCGCCTGCCCCTCGACGATGACGCCGGAGCGGCGCGTGATCTCGGCCAGACGTGGCACGGACGCGCTCGCAAACGGCATGGCGTCGATCATGGATGAGACCATGACACGTTGGTATACGCCGGCGTTCCAGGCAGCAGGCAAAGACCGTGCGACGCGCGAGCATCTGATGGCGCGAGGCCCGGAGGTGTGGGCCTACACGTGGCGGACGATGGCGCAACTCGATGCGCACCCGCGCCTTGGCGAGATTCGCGTGCCGACGCTGTGCATTGCAGGCGAAGTGGACGCATCGTCGTCGCCGGAGATCGTCAAAAGAATGGCGGATGCCATTCCGGGTGCCCGTTTCGCGGTTGTGCCCGGCGCCCCGCATATGCTGTTTATCGAGCAGCCAGCCGAGGTGGCACACCTGATACGCGCGTTTCTCGATGAAGTGATGGGAGTTTGATGCCGATGCGCACGTTGTCCGCCATTGCCTTTGCCGCGTTTGTCGCATTGGGCTCATGCGCCGGTCTTGCTCAGGAGTTCCCGAACAAGCCGATCAAGTTCATCGTGCCGTTCCCGCCCGGAGGCCCCGCCGACACGATCGCGCGGCTCGCGGCCGAAAAGATGGCGGAGATCTTGAAGCAGCCGGTGGTGCTCGACAATCGTGGCGGCGCGGGTGGTGCAACGGGCACCGCGGCGGTGGCGAAGTCGGCGCCCGACGGCTACACGATCGGCATCAGCACAGCGGGCGCACTCGCCATCAGCCCGAGTCTGCAAGAGGCGCTCTCCTACGACCCGCAGAAGGACCTCTATCCGCTGACGCTTGCCGCGCGCGTGCCTGAGTTGCTCGTCGTCGCGAAGGATATTCCCGCCAACTCCATGGCCGAGTTGGTGGCGCTGGCGAAGGCTAAACCCGGGACGATGAATTTTGCCTCGTCGGGGCCCGGCAGCATGCCGCATCTGGCGGGCGAGTTGTTCAAGCGTGCAGCGGGGATCGACATCGTGCATGTCCCCTATCGTGGCGCGGCGCCGGCCGTAAACGACCTTGTCGGCGGCCATGTGCAGATGATGTTCATGGATATTGCGGTGCTGTTACCGCACGTGCAATCAGGCGCGGCGAAGGCGATCGCGATCGGCTCGAAGCAGCGCGTCCTGGCGCTGCCGAACCTGCCAACGACGGCGGAGCTCGGCATGCCCAAGGTCGAGGCCGACAATTGGTACGGCATCATTGCGCCCGTCGGCATGCCGGCGGACGTAACGGCCAAGTTGCATGCCGCGGTTGTGGCGGCGCTGAAATCGGACGACGTGACGAAAAAGCTCGCGGACCAGGGCGCGATTGTCGTCGCCAACGCGTCCGAGGACTTCAGGGCCTATCTCAAGAGCGAGATCGAGAAATGGGCCGACGTCGTCAAAGCAGCAAGCGTGACGGGCAAATGAGCACCAATCTCACGGCCAAGACGAAAGCGCTGCTGCTGGTCACGATGGAGGCGCCGGCAAGTTTTGAGGAAGAGTTCAACGATTGGTACGACTTCGAACATCTGCCGCAACGCCTCGCGATGCCGGGCTTCGAGAACGGCGGGCGCTTCGTGTGTCTCGAAGGCTGGCCGCGCTGGCTCGCACTTTATGATCTGTCATCGCGGGCAGCGCTCGAGACGCCTGAATATCTTGCTGTCTCACTCGCGAATGCGACGCCCTGGAGCCGGCGCGTTGCGGCGCGCACGATCGGGCGGGCGCGCATCGTGCTGGATCAGATCGCGCCGGGCGGCGCCGTGATCACGCCGCGTGATAAGTTGTCGCGGCTGGCGGTGGCACGCTTTGGCCGTGTAGCGACCGAGGTACGAAGCTCACTCGTCCAAGCACTGACGCAACAGGCCTGCGCGATTCCCGGATTCGTTCAGTGCCGCATATTTGCGGATACGACGGTCAACGTCTCTGACGTCTGGGCGATAGCCGAGTTCGGACAACCCGCCCAGAGCGATGCCGTGCAGAAAGCGCTCGGCGCGGCGGACGGCTTCGGCGCGGCTCAATTCAACCTCTATGGCCCCTATCACAGAGGCTAATCGGCGATGGGCTCCCAGACCCATCCCCGTTTCCGGCGGCGTCTCCCGGTTGGGCGCAAGAGCAAGGCGCGACGTCTGGTGTTCAGTGGCGCTTGGCGGGCTTGTAGACGCCGGACTTCGGGTCGAACTCGAGGACGCCGAGATCCTTCTCGGTGATCTGGCCCGCCGCATCCGACGTCCGCCGCTTGGCATCGTCTTCGGCACGTTTCTGTTCGGCCATGATCGCGCCGGCACGCTGAAACCAGCGATAGCCGGCGTAGAGGCCGGCGCCGATCATCGCTGCAACGACGAGCTGGGGCATGTGGGGGCTCCTGGAACTTACAGGCCGAACCGCTGCCATAGGGCACGCGCTTCGAGGGTCGAGAGTACATCAGACGGCAACGTAACACGATCGCCAAATCCGTCGAAAATGCGGCGGCCAATGTCCTCGGTGGCCCCCACCGGGCGGCGCAGGCGCGACAGAAGTCCGGGTTGGGCAATCGGCACGAGTTGCAGTTTGAGCTTGTCGCCGTAGATCGATCGCATCTTGGTGCGAACATCTGAAACGCCGTCGATCAGGCCGAATTCCAGGGCCTTGGTCGCGGACCAGAAGGCGCCTGAGAACAGCTCGGCATCGGGTCCCTTCAGCTTGCCGGCGCGGCGGTCCTTGACGATGCCTATGAACACGTCGTGGACATCACGCTGCAGGGCTTTCAAGCGCTCCACGTCTTCGGGCCGCTCGGGCAGGAAGGGATCAAGCGATCCTTTGTTGAGGCCCGCGGTGTAGACACGGCGCTCGATCTCGTGGCGGGCAATAAACTTGTCGAAACCAAAACTCTGCGAGATGACGCCGATGGAGCCGACGATCGATGAGGGATCGGCATAGACTTCGTCGCCAGCCATCGCCAGGAAGTAGCCGCCCGATGCCGCCACATCCTCGCAGAAGACGTAAACGCGCTTCTTCTCCTCTTCGGCGAGCTGGCGGATGCGTTTGAAAATCAGATGCGATTGCACCGGCGACCCACCCGGCGAATTGACCAGCACAGCGACGGCCGGCGTCTTCGACAGTTTGAAGGCCTTCTCGATGGCGCTGGCGGCCGTGGCGATGCCGAGGCCCGGCCGCAGTGGCGTTGCCATGCCGATGGGCCCTTGAAACCGGAGCACGGGGATCGTCGTGCCGCGTTGAAACCAAGCCATCAGTGGCTCCCTTTCGTTGATAGCTTATAGCTTACGGTGCCGTTCCACCGCCGTCACGCACCCGCCGTCAGATCGAGCGCGGCGCCATGGCGCAGGATCGCGGTTGCTTCGGGCGTGAATGTGTTGCCGTCGCCGCCATGCAGCACCAGGCCCGGCGCAATCACGAGGGGCGCACGGCTGCCTTTGCGGCCTTGGACCAAAACGCGATTGGCGTTGGCGCCGCGACGCGGGAAGATGGGACAGACGATCAAGGCGCCGAAACGGCCGCCCATCACCTGCAGAATTTCGGGCAAGGCATCGGCGCGATGGACGATCGTACAGGTTCCGCCGGGCGCCGCCATGCTGGCGCAAAACCGCGCCCAATCTTCGAGCCCACCGCGGGCCATGGCGTGCGACCCGTCTTTCAATGGATCGGCCGCGCGCGTGCCGTCGGCATCGACGTAGTAGGGCGGGTTGGCGGCGACATGATCAAAGGTTTCGCGCAGCGCCGCCAACGGCGGGCATGTCGAGAGGGGCGCGGTCACGTCCGCCTCGATCACAGCAGCGCGATCCGAAAAACTGTTGTGCGTGATGTTATCGTGCGCGATCGCGACGAGCGGCGCTGCCCTCTCGACGAGCGTCACGCGGCAGCCCGGGACGCGCGCCGCGATGCTGAGCCCAACGACGCCTACTCCGGCACCGGCATCGAGCACGCGCTGACCGGCGGTGGCGGGTACGGCCGCTGCCAGCAGCACGGCATCAAGCCCGGCGCGATAACCGGTCTTGGGTTGCCGTAGCGTCACGCGCCCGCCGAGAAACGCATTGGTTGTCGTTTCGTGCAAGACGTCCGTCATCTGGCGGATGATCCTGAAGGTTTACCGTCGCGAACGATCCATTGACCAAGTCCCGCCGCCTCGATTTCGGCGACGGCGGCCGGCCAGTCATCACCGTCAACCAAGACGCGGCGCGGGAAGGCACCGATAGAGCCCTCCAGCACGGACATGTTCTGATCAGCGATAAAAACCGGAATTCCGGCCGCCTTCAGCAGCGCTTCCAGGAACGAGAGCAAGACCGGATCGTTGCAGCGGACAATTTCGTGCATACCCGCCTCACCCGGCCTCCACACCGACTATCGGCGCGATGCCGCATGCGGCAATCTGCCAACTCCGCTCGAATCCTGGCAGAGTATCCTTAGAACACAACAACTTTCATGGAATGCAGCCGTGGGTGTGGTCGTCCCCATCGATGAAGCCCGGGATCCTTCGGAAGGCCTGAGGTCAATTTTGAACCTTGTGGCCGAGGACATGGAGGCGGTGAACCGCATCATCCTCGACAAGGCCATTTCCGATGTTGATATGATCCCGCAGCTCGCACATCATTTGATCGACTCGGGCGGCAAGCGGCTCAGGCCGATGCTGACGATCGCGGCGGCGAAGCTCACGGGCTCGCCCGGCAACGGGCATATCCGTCTCGCCGCGGCCGTCGAGTTCATGCACACGGCTACGTTGCTGCACGACGACGTGGTCGATGAAAGCAACGCGCGGCGCGGCAAGAAGACCGCGCGGCTGCTGTGGGGCAATCAGGCCAGCGTGCTGGTCGGTGACTTTCTACTGGGCCAAGCGTTTCGCATGATGGTCGATGTCGGATCGCTCGGGGCGTTGAAAATTCTTTCGAATGCCGCCGCTGTGATCGCCGAGGGCGAGGTGATGCAGCTTGCCGCCGCCAAGAACATGGGGACCACCGAGGACGAGTATCTCGCCATCATCAACGCCAAGACGGCGGCGCTGTTTGCCGCTGCCGCCGAGGTCGGGCCGACGCTCGCCGGCAAACCCGTCGATCAACAAGCGGCGTTGCGCTCCTATGGCCGGAACCTCGGCATTGCGTTCCAACTCGTCGACGATGCGCTCGACTATTCCGGCGACAGCACGCGGCTCGGCAAGTCCGTCGGCGACGATTTTCGCGAAGGCAAGATCACGTTGCCCGTCATTTTGAGTTTCCGTCGTGGTGACGACGCCGAGCGCGAATTCTGGACTCGCACGCTCACGCGGGGCGACATTCGTGACGGTGATCTCGATCACGCGCAGCAGCTGATGCGCAAGCACAAGGCGATCGAGGCGACGTTCGAGCGGGCGCGCCACTACGGTGCGATTGCGCGCGATGCGCTCGCGATCTTCCCCGAATGCGAGCCCAAGCGCGCCCTGAGCGACGTCGTCGGCTTCTGCGTCAGCCGCGCGCATTGAGCGCAAGAGTGTATCATCTCTGCTCAGGGCCATCGCCATTGAACACGATCTTGTTGTTGCCTGATGTTCCGCCACACCCACCGGAATCCCCCTCCACTCAGGGGAGGGGTGCGGATCTTGGCGTGATGTTGCGAACGTGCGCGGTCGTCGACGAGCTGCAGAGGACGATGCGTAACCTCGGCAATGCTGCACCTGTCCGCCCGCGGCTTCTCCCCACCCCTGACCCCTCCCCGCTGGGGAGGGGGATTCGCGCCGTGGGTGATTGCCATGTGCGACAGCCTTCAGGCGGCATTACCTCACTGATACTTACGGCGCCTAAACGCAGCGACGTCGGAAGCCGTGAGCTTAAACCATTCCCCATTGGCGCGACGGTCAGCGAAGCGACGATGCCAGTATGCTTCGATGCCGGAAGGGTCATCAGTACGAATGGCGTGAACGAGCGACGCGGCCTCGGGAAGGGCAACTCTGATTTCCTTCACACGCCTCTCGAGCTCGTCGCTTCGGCCAATCTTGTAGTGAGCGCCGGAACGCATGAGGTAAACGAGCCCATCCTTCGGTGATTTTTGTGGTATAGACTGTGTGGATGGAACATGTCGGACCATCGTCTCTGCCACATCACTATACTTGTCCCTACCAACAGCCCAAGTTGCGAGCCGTTCGAGCATCTGAGTTCTATTGCCAAACGCGCTCGTCAGCGTTTTGTCTGTTGGGAGGCTCTGGCATCGATTCTTCTATGACATCCGAAACTCAATATGTAGGTGGCCACTTCCCGAAGTGTCGAACGACTTCAGCATGCTGCTCTAGCCGGTTTTCGTCAGCTACTCTTTCAGTCTTGCAATTTGGTGTCAGGCCAGCTTCAGCAAGCGCTTCGCTCCATCGCGCCCAAAATACGCCACGCCAATCTTTTGTCCGGATGCCAGTCTCGCGCTCGAACAGCCGACTTCCGCGGTGGTTGCCCACCGTTCGCTTCAGCCACCCTCCGAATTTCGCTCAGGATTTTCTCGCGCATAGGTCGCCTCAGGAGTCTCGACGGCTACGCCGCTAAGTTCGATCCTTGGCGGCCATGCTGATCGCGACGACTTTCACCGCGTCACTCCTACTTCCACCATCCCTTGATCCATCCGGTCGTGGTGTTCCAGGCGCGTGACCACCACGGTTGCTCGGCGGGCGCGGGCGCAGGTGCCTTGGTCTCCGGAGCCGGAGGTGCCGGCATGGGCGTGGGCGCTGGAGCCGGCGTCGGCACCGTCGGTGCGGGTGGTGGCGGCACGGGAGGTGGTTGTGCCGGTGGAGGCGGGGTGCGGCGGCGCCGGTGGAGGCGGCGGCGCTGGTGGCGCAGGTGGAGGTGCTGGCGGCGCCGGAGGGGGCGGCGGCGGTGCGGGAGGTGCCGGTGGCGCAGGCGGAGGTGCCGGCGGCGCGGGTGGCGGTGGTGCCGGTGGCGCTGGCGGCGGCGTCGGCTCCGGCACAGGCGGTGCTGGTGGAGGTGCGGGTGGCGCAGGCAGCGGTGCCGGTGGCGCAGGTGGCGGCGCAGGCGCTGGCGGAGGTGCTGGAGGCGTTGGCGGAGACGGGGGTGGTGCTGGAGGCGCTGGCGGAGGTGTCGGCGCTGGCGGCGCTGGAGGGGTCACGGGTGGAGAGGATGGTGTTGGCGGCGCCGGCGCAGGCGGCGGCTGCGGCACAGGTGCTCCGACAGGGATCGTGCAATGCAGGCGGCCAAGCATGCGGCGGCCGAAGTATGGGATCAGCTTGGCTTCGCGCATGCGCTTTTCGGCCGCGGGAATTTTGCGCTGATCTTCCGGCTGATCCTGCAGATACTCGACGGCGACGACCGGAATGTTGTCGTTGATGGCGAACGCGAGATCTTCAAGCTTTTCGTTGGTTTCCGAGCGGGACTGCGGTTTGACTTCATCGCCCGACTGATTGGAGAGCGGGTTTGCCCAAGTGTAGAAAATATCCTCCATCCCGATGCCGCTGATATGGGCGCGATAATACTCGCTGCGCAGCAACTGCTGGCCGTTTTGCGGGATGATGTAGAAATTCGGGTTCTTCGACCGCGCGTAGCGCGCCATGCGGGCGATGAACTGAATCATATCGTCGGCGGCGGTCTTACGCGGGGCGTCGGGTGATTGGCCAGGGTCCTGCCAGAACTCGAAACCGTCGACGATGTCGAGAAACACGCCGTCGAAGCCGGTTGCGATCAAGCGATCCATGTATGAATTGGGCGTGCCGAAAATGATGCGCTGCCAATCGGGATCCCAGTAGCGAACCTTATAGTTGTTGGACCAGCCGGCATCGTTTGACGGGCCGAGCCACTTGGGGCGGCTCGCGCGATTGGTCAGCCATTCCTTGCGCCAATAGAGATCCCGGTAGTCCTCTGCTTCACCAATGCTCATGTAGGAGAGGATCTTCATCTCCTTGCCGTCGGGCTTGCGGCGCATGATGTTGATTTGTTCGGCCGTGAACGCGTTGGCCTTGGTGCCGTCCGGCGAGTAATCGATGACGGCGATGTCAGCGCCGCAGTCGCCGATCTGCTTCGGGTTGGCGCTCTGCAGCTGATAGATCCAACTATTGCCGGGCATCACGACGCGCTGTGTCGCGGCAAGCCCGCCGATGCGCGGCATGGTCATGAGTTCGGGGCTGATATCGGGCCGCTGCGCCGGCGGCTTGACGCGCGGCCGGCGCGCACGGAAGTCGCCCGGATCCGGTGCCGCCTGAATTGGAACGACGTCGCGCCGCCGGGCTCCGTCCCGGACGGCGGGCACTTGCAGCACCGCGACTTCGGTTGCGCGAGGCGCCGGGGTTGCGCGAGGCGCCGGTTCGCTCGATTGGGCAGACAGGGACAACGCAAGGAGTGCTGACGCGGCGATCGCGCCACGAACCGGAAACCCCATGATAACCTCCCTCACGCGCACTGCGAGTAACGCCGCAGTTGACGCAGCAGCGCACGCCACCAATGCTGCGTGGAGCTTTGGCTGTGAAGGCGGTGGGCGTCAAGCAGGACGGCCGCATGCCTGCGTCATCCGCATCATTCGCTGTTGCCGCAGGGCACCTTGGGGATTTGACCCCTTGGAGGAAAAGACGAAGCGCGCCCAAACGGCGCTATGCCTCGCGCTCGAACACATCTTCGACGGCGATTTCGATACCGGGCGGGTCGAACCTCAGCCGGCCGGACGAGCGCACGCGCGTCAGCAAATCCTCGCCCTCGCCGCGACGATGATGGATGATCACACGCCGCTCCGGATCGACGATCAGATAATGCTGCACGCTTTCGATCGTGAAGTAACCTGGCACCTTCTCACCATGATCGCGATCGACGCTGTCGGGGGAGAGGACTTCCCAGACCAGCACTGGGTTTGAGACCTCGATCACATCATCGGGCAAGCGCGGACCGCAATAGATGAGGCCATCGGGTTTATAGGTTTTCTTGGCCGACACGCGCACCGTCGGGCCATCCACAACGGCCTCACAGTTTGCACCCGACTTTTCCAATGCACTGGCAAGCGCTCGGAAGAGGCGGCCCTTGGTTCGCGAATGCAGCAATCGCTCGGAGTTCTGCATGATCACGAGGCCGTCGATCAGCTCGAAGCGTCCCGCCTCTTTCGGTTGCTTGGCAACCCAGGCGAGGAACTCGTCCGCGGACATGTCGTGTTTGGGTAGGGCACTCATAAAGCGACCATAGCACTCCGCGCGCGGTTTGGGGAGATGCCTATGGCCTCCTTAGCCGCGATTGCCGCCGAGCACCTTGCGCGAAATGACGACGCGCATGATCTCGTTGGTGCCTTCGAGAATTTGATGCACGCGCAGATCCCGTACCAGCTTCTCCATGCCGTAGTCCTTGAGGTAGCCGTAGCCGCCGTGGATCTGCAGCGCCTCGTTGACGATCTCGAAGCCGAGGTCCGTCGCATAGCGTTTGCCCATGGCCGAGTACATCGCGGCCTGCGGGTCGGCGCGGTCGAGGGCATCGGCGGCGCGATAGATCATCATGCGCGCGGCTTCGAGGTTGGTTGCCATATCGGCGATTTTGAATTGCAGCACCTGGAAATCGGCGAGATTTTTGCCGAAGGCCTTGCGCTCGAACATGTAGTCGCGCGCCTTGTCGAGCGCGAAGGCGGCGGGACCGAGCGAGCAGGCGCCGATGTTGATGCGGCCGCCGTCGAGGCCGCTCATCGCAAACTTGAAGCCTGTGTTCTCGACGCCGCCAACGAGATGGGCCGCTGGCACGCGGCAGTTGTCCATAATCACTTGTCGCGTCGGCTGCGCGTTCCAGCCCATCTTGCGCTCGATGGCGCCGAAGGAGAGGCCAGGCGTGTCTTTCATGATGGCGAACGCGGAAATCCCGGAGGCTCCCTCGCCGCCCGTGCGCGCGAACACGAAATAGAAATCGGTGGCGCCGGCGCCGGAGATGAACTGCTTGGTGCCGTTGAGAACGTAGTGGTCGCCGTCCTTCTTCGCCGCCGTGGTCATGGCGGCGGCGTCTGAACCCGCGCCAGGTTCCGTCAGACAGTAAGACGCCAGCCACTCCATGGTCGCGAGTTTTGGCATCCAGGCCTTGATCTGCGCCTCGGTGCCGTACTTACCGACCATCCACGCGACCATGTTGTGGATCGAAATGTACGCGGAGATGGCAGGACAGCCGTAAGCCAACGCCTCCATGATCAGCGCACCGTCGAGCCGCGACAGGCCGGAGCCGCCTTTCTCCGCAGGGACGTAAATCGTCGCCATGCCGAGCGCCGCCGTCTCGCGGATCACGTCGATCGGGAAGTGGGCCTTCTCGTCCCATTCGAGCGCGTGCGGCGCTAAGCGCTCCTTGGCGAAGGTGAGCGCTGTGTCCTGGATCGCGGCTTGTTCCTCGGTGAGGGCGAAGTGCATGGGTCACCTGTACCATTTTCGGCGTGCGTGTTTGGCGTGTGTACGCTGCGGAAACCTAAGGTCCCTGCCACGTGCTGAGTAGAACGACATTCGCCGCATGTGGTGTGCCGGCCAGCTTAGCGGCAAACCTCTTGTCGGCAGTGATGAGAGGGGCATTGAGCCGCTGGCCGGCGATCACGTAGACGCAATCATAAACGGGATGATCGAGTTCAATTGCCAATTTGATCGCGTCTTGCAGAAGTGGCGGTGTTTCGAGCAGCGATCGAAAGAACCTTGGCGCACCTTCCATTGCAATTTTCACGAATGCGTCATCGACACGGCCTGCGCGGTACGACTTGAAAAGTGCGTTGGCTATTTCGCTCAACACAAAATCTGGGGCGAGCAGCGCGTACTGAGGCTCCAGCAGTTTGCGGGCTTTGTCGGACTGAGGTTCATCCAGTTGCCACTTCAAGGCGACGCTGGCGTCGATGATCAATTCGGCCACTATTCGAGACCTTCACGAATTTCCTCTTTGGACAGCGGCGGGTGAGGCCCACCGCTTCGCGCGAGCATCTCTTCAGAAAACCTGATCCGCTCCTCGGCGGTGAACGGTGCGTTCTGAATCATCAAGTCGCGAAGATACTGCTCCAAGGACGTCCCCTTGAGCCGAGCCTTGATTTTATAGGTCTCAATCAGGTCTTCAGCGATGTTGCGGATCAATACCTGGCTCACGGCACGCCTTCGTTGCTATCATTTATGATAGCGCAATATATGGCCCGTGTCATGCAGAATAGCGCCCCTACCGCGCCAGCTCCTTCAAGCCGCGGCGGATCAAGGCGGGCGTGGCGACGTCGTTGCCGAGTTCCTTCATGGCGGCGGCGACGGCGGCGGAGGCCTGCGCCGGATTGTAGCCGAGGTTCGTCAGCGCCGACATGGCTTCGGCGGCGGCGTTGCCTTCGGGGATTGAGGTCGTGCCGCCGGGACCAGACTGAGCCGGCAAATGCAGACCAGCGACAGACAGGGCGGGCGCCTTGTCCTTCAACTCCGAGACGATGCGTTGGGCGAGTTTCTTGCCGACGCCTGGCGTCTGCTCGACCGACTGCCATTGGCCGAGGGCGATGGAGTTCGCGAGGTCCTGGGTGCTGAGCGTGCCGAGCACTGCGAGCGCGACTTTCGAGCCGACGCCTTGGATGGTCTGCAGCGTGCGAAACCAGCTGCGTTCGACTTCACTGGTGAACCCGAACAATTTGATCGAATCTTCGCGCACATGGGTATCGATGGTCAGCGAGACCTCGTCGCCGGCCTTCATATTGCGCAACGTGCGGGCGGAGGCCTGCACTTCGTAACCGACGCCATTGACGTCAATGATGAGATGGCTTTCGCCGATCGCGTCGACCTTGCCTTTGAGCTTGCCGATCATGGGATCATCCTGCTGCGATGCGCGCGGCCACGGCCTGCGGCGTGGTCCGGTGACTCGCGTGACAGATGGCGATTGCGAGCGCGTCGGCTTCGTCGGCGCCTTCGACCTTGGCTTTCGGCAGCAGCAGGCCAATCATGAACTGGATCTGCTTCTTGTCCGCGTGACCGGCTCCGACCACGGTCTTCTTGATCAGGTTCGGCGGATACTCCGCCACGCGCAGTCCCTTCATAGCGGGGGCCAGCAAGGCCATGCCGCGCGCTTGGCCGAGCTTCAAAGTCGCCTTAGCGTTTTCGTTGACGAACGTCTCTTCGACTGCGGCTTCAACGGGCTTGTAGCTCGCCAAGACGCCGCTGATGCCTTCGTAGAGTTCGCGCAGGCGATAAGCGAGCTGATCCTCACTGTCGGACGTAATGGTGCCGCTCGCGACGTAGGACAGCCGCGACCCATCGCTTTCGATGATGCCCCACCCGGTGCGGCGGAGGCCTGGATCGATGCCGATGATGCGAATCGGATTGGTTCTCATGGCCCGTCATACCACGGGGCGATGGCCGCGGGACTTGCGTCCGCGCCACAGGGGCGGCATCGTGCCCACCTCGTGCGGCTTTTCCCGGGGGTTCCATGCCAGCCATCGCCAATCCGACCTTGCTCGGCATCGGGGCTCTCGTGCTGCTGATCGGCCTGTGGCTCTGGCGCTGGTCGTCGCGTAACGCCATTGACATCAAAGGTGCGGCGGTCGGCGCCGCCTGGCAGGCCGCACGCAAAGGCGAACTGGCGGTCCCCGACGATATCAAAAACAAGTTCAACGACATCGCAGCGGAACAAAGCAATGTCGGCCGCGCCAAGAAGGCCGGCGGGACCGTGGTCCGGCATTTCATCGCGCAGGTGTTGGGTATTGCCGGGTTGATCGGCATGCTCGGCGGGCTGGCGCTTATGGCAGCCGGTGTCTTCTGGAAGTAACGCGTTTTCTCAACGGAGGTGACAATGATCCGCCAAATCAATCCCGACACGGTCGTGAAACCGGCGTCGAAATATGCGCAGGCCGTCGTTCACTCCGCGACTGCGGAGCGCATCACGATCTCGGGGCAGCTCGGCATCCGGCCCGATGGGACGGTCGAGAAGACGCTTGAAGCGCAGATGGAGCAGGCGTGGGCCAATCTGTTCGCCATCATGACGGCGGCGGGCTTCGAGAAGCGGCATCTGATCAAGGCGACGGTCTTCGTCACCGTGCCGGATGCGGTCACGCTCTATCGCACGGTGCGGGATAGGGTGATGGACGGGCACACGTGCGCCAGCACGTTTCTGCAGATCTCGGGCCTCGCGTCGCCGCAGTTCCAGGTCGAGATCGAGGGCGAGGCGGTGAAAGGGTAGACTATGCCGCCGATAGTTTTGCCAGCGTCGCTTCGTCGACTTCGACGTTGGAGAAGACGTTCTGCACATCGTCGAGGTCTTCGAGCACGCCCAAGAGCTTCATGATGGTCTCGGCTTTTTCCGCGTCGACCGCGGTCATCAGGTTCGGCTTCCAGACGATTTTCACGGATGTGGGCGCGCCAAGCTTGGCTTCGAGGGCTCCGGCCACCGTGCCGAGACTGTCGAAGGCGGTGGTGATGGTGTGGCCGTGCTCATCCGACAGGACGTCGTCGGCGCCGGCGTCGATGGCGGCTTCCAGCATGGCGTCGGCGGAGCCGGCGGCGATTGCGTAGATGATTTCGCCGGCGTGGGCGAAGCCATGGCTGACGGCGCCGGTGGCGCCGAGATTGCCGTTATGCTTCGTGAAGGCTGCCCGCACCTCGCCGCCGGTCCGGTTGCGATTGTCGGTCAGCGTTTCGACGATAATGGCGACGCCGCCGGGGCCGTAGCCCTCATAGCGGACGGCCTCAAAGTTTTCCGAATCGGCGCCGGCAGCCTTCTTGATGGCGCGCTCGACGTTGTCCTTCGGCATGTTGACGGCGCGGGCGTTCTGGATCGCGAGGCGCAGCCGCGGGTTCATGTCGGGATCGGGCGTGCCAGACTTGGCGGCCACCGTGATTTCGCGGCTGAGCTTGGCAAACTGACGCGCGCGCTGCGCGTCCTGCTTGCCCTTGCGATGCATGATGTTCTTGAACTGCGAATGGCCGGCCATTGGGGTCTCGTCGCGTCGGAAATGGGCTGATGCGGGCCTGAAGCCCGCTTCAGACGGCTTATAGGTCGTGGAAATGGAAGATTCCAGAGGCCATGGCAAGGCGACACTCATGGCGATGGTGTGCCAACCCATGGCGAATACGCCGAAACCACACGGTCAGCGAGGCTCTCCGACCAATCCACTCAAGCGCTCGCCCGCGCGGGATCGGGACTGCGTGATGTGCGGCGCAGCGTCCGCCGAGCCCAGATCGTGAGGCCGGTGATCATTAAGCCGATCAGCGCGATCGAGGTGATGACATTGATCAGTCCGGAGTAGACGCCGGCCCAGACTCCCTCATGAATGGCGCGGGGCCAGTTGCGCTCGCCGGCAACAAGGCCGTTGCGCGTGACGGTGAAAACGTTGGCTTCGCGGCCATCGTAGAGGCGCGCGCGCATGGCGCCACCCATCGGCCGGATCCAGACGACGCTCGCCAGATCATGTTTTGCCGCCACGATCTTGACCGCTTCGGCGAGTGGAACCGGCGGGCCTTCGGTCTTGGGAGACGGACTGGTGAACGTCACGCCAAAGGCGATCGCAAGCCCGGTCAACGGCGACAACAGCAACAGCGGCGCGAGCGACCACGCCGTCAGGCGATGCCAGCCACCCAGCGTATTGCGCAGGCGCGGCCATCCCATGAAGAGGCCGATGACCATCGAGATCAGCATGGCGACGGTTGCCGCATCGACCAACCATTTGGCGTCGATCAGCAAGGACTCGTGCAAACGCCGCGCAGTGGTCAACGTGTCGGACCACAAGCTGCGCGCAGAATCGACTTTCTCGCCAGTCGCGAGGTCGATGCGGATGGGCGGCACGCCGCGACCAGCCGCCAGCCCGATGGTATTTTCGGCGGCACGCACGGTGAGGACCGCCGCCTTGCGTTCGGGATCGTGCTTGGCCATGCCGGCTTCGACGCTGGCCAGGCTGACCGAGCGGCCCGTGAACAGGCGATCCGCGGCGATGGGCTCGAACGACAGGATCAGCCCGGTCACGATGACGACTGCGAGCGGGATCGCGAATGCGAGCGTGATCCAGCGATGCAATCGCAGCAGTTGCGGTTTCATCACGCTCTCCTCGGTGCAACCCTCCCGAAACGGTAAACAATGCCGGTGATGGCTCAACCCTTATGTTCGCACGGCTGATCATCTGCCTCTCGCGACGGATTCCGCGCGATTCGCCGTCGCCAAAAGACCATCGTGATTGAACGATCATCAATGTTAAATCGAAGTACCAACAGGTGCGCGCGCGGAGGCCCTTGTTGCATGGGCCTTCGCCGGGATAAACACGCGGCAACCTAACGACCCGGCCCCGGCCTATTTGCGGAGATCCCCATGGCACGCATCACGCTTCGTCAGCTTCTCGATCATGCCGCCGAGCACACCTACGGCGTGCCTGCATTCAATATCAACAACATGGAGCAGGCGCTGGCGATCATGGCCGCGGCCAACGAGGTCGATGCACCGGTGATCATCCAGGCCTCGCGCGGCGCGCGCAGCTATGCGAACGACGTCATGCTGAAACACATGATGGATGCGGTCACCGAGATCTATCCGCACATTCCCGTCTGCGTGCATCTCGATCACGGCAATGAGCCGTCGACCTGCATGACGGCGATCCAGGCCGGCTTCACCTCAGTGATGATGGACGGCTCGCTGAAAGCGGACGGATCGACGCCGGCTGATTGGGACTACAACGTCGGCGTCACCAAGGCGGTGACGGATATGGCGCATCTCGGCGGCATCTCGGTCGAGGGCGAACTCGGCGTGCTCGGCTCGCTGGAGCACGGCATGGGCGAGAAGGAAGACGGCCATGGCGCCGAGGGCAAGCTTTCGCACGATCAGTTGCTGACTAACCCGGACGAAGCCGTGAAGTTCGTCAAGGAAACGCAGGTCGATGCGCTCGCGATCGCGATGGGGACGTCGCATGGCGCCTATAAATTTTCGCGCAAGCCGGACGGCAAAGTGCTGGCGATGAATGTGATCGAAGAGATCAACCGCAAGCTGCCGCACACGCATCTTGTCATGCATGGCTCGTCAGCTCGGTGCCGCAGGATCTGCAGGACATCATCAACACATTCGGCGGCAAGATGAAGCCGACGTGGGGCGTGCCGGTCGAGGAGATCCAGCGCGGCATCAAGCACGGCGTGCGCAAGATCAACATCGATACCGACAACCGCATGGCGATGACCGGGCAGATCCGCAAGATCCTCGCCGAGAACCCGAGCGAGTTCGATCCGCGCAAGTATCTAAAGCCCGCCATGGAAGCGATGCAGAAGCTCTGTAAGCAGCGACTGGTCGAGTTCAACGCGGCCGGTCAAGCCAGCAAGATCAAGCGCGTCGCAACGCTCGCCGAAATGGCGAAGCGCTACGCGAAGGGCGAGTTGAGGGCTTAGTAGCCCCGACTGTTGCACTCTGGCTCAAAGAACGAATACGAGCGAGGGTGATCAAACGCATCCATCAGTCGTGCATCGTCTTCTTCGGCGCCGTCGCCGATAGGCACGTGCCCCCAACAGCCGATTCGCTGGAACTCGTCACGCTGCCCGCGCTTTGCTGAGCGCCGCCGCCACTGCCTCTGGTGCTTCCGCGATAACATCGAGATACGCGCGGGCTGCTGCATCGGGCTCGGCTTGATGCCGTTCCCACGCGCGGAGCACATCCAGCGGAATGCCGAACCGCACCGAGAAGTCCTCCACTGAAAGTCCCAGCTTCTGGCGCACGAACCGCGCCCGCGAAACCGGTCGCATCCGCGCCAGCCGTTCTGCAGTCATCGGCGGGTTGTCAGGATCGGCTAGGGCCGCGATGTGGCGCTCTTCATCCGTTATCGGCGGCTCCCACTGATCCGGGTAGCCGCCGATTTCGCCGTTGTCGTCATACCAGACGTCACCCTTGAGGATGCGCTTGCCTGCGGTAACGATCTTGCTCATGTTTATTTGCCCTGCGGGCCGATATGATGCGAATACGCTCGCCGCGCTCTGTATGACAGACGATCAGTAGCCCTGAGCGCGATACGCCAATTCGATTCCAGCATTCTTCATCGAGGTCGTCGTCGTCGCATTCGTCGAGGCCGTTCGGGTCGTCAAACGCGTCCTTGGCTTCATCGAACGAAACGCCGTGCTTGCGCCGATTGCTTTCCGCTTTGCCGTCGTCCCATTCGAAACGATCATCGCGCACGGCGAACCTCCCCAAGCCGTTGCAAGATAATGCAATTACAAATGCCTGTCACCAACCCCGACGACGTGGTGATGTTCCAGTCGGCGCAGGTATCTAAAGCCCGCCATGGAAGCGATGCAGAAGCTCTGCAAGCAGCGCTTGGTCGAGTTCAACGCGGCCGGTCAAGCCAGCAAGATCAAGCGCGTCGCAACGCTCGCCGAAATGGCGAAGCGCTACGCGAAGGGCGAGTTGAGGGCGAAGGTGGCTTGAGCGAAGCCGGCCTCAGCTCAGTTCCTTGATAAGACGGACGTCCTCTTCCAAATGCTGGAGGCGTTCGTCGAAGACTCCGACTGTGCCGCGCATCATGACGAGGATCGCCGCGCCGTTGCGCTCCTGCTTCTTCGTCAGTTCTTCCAGACGGTCCAAGCGACTTTCGACGCCTTCGACGCGCGTTTCGATCCGCTCGACGCGCGACTTCACGTCCGACACATCAACCTTCAGCCCAGACACATCGGACTGGACGCGTTTGAGGATATCGAGCATGACGGGTTGGACGTTCTCGCGCATACGAGAAACGTACTCTCAATGACCGCCAACAACAAGTTAAAGTTGCAGCCGCGTATATTGCAATCTCGAATCGGGACAAGCGGATTATCGCGGCCGCTGCCCTTGTGCTGCCTGAATTCGTGCCGATAGGCGTGCTGATTGGGCGGGGGATTGGACACGTGACAAACGACAACAATGCTGGATGCCAGCTCTATGTGATCCTGTCGCCCGGTGAGGGCGCGCGGGAAACGCTGGCGGCTGCGCTGAAGGCCGCGCCGGTCGCGTCGGTCCTTATCCGGCCGGCCGTGGGGCAGGCGCTCGGCGCGGGCGAGGTGAAGCCGCTGGTGGAGCTTGCGCAAAAGCAGAATGTCGCCGTGGTGGTGCAGGACGACGCGCAATTGGCGCGGACCGTGCGCGCGGACGGTGTGCATCTCACGCCCGGCAAGGACATCGCGGCGCGCTTTGATGCGGCGCGCGACATTCTCGGCCGCGGCGCCATTGTCGGGATCGATCCCGGCGTGTCGCGGCATGATGCGATGGAACTCGCCGAGGCTGGCGCCGACTACATCGCCTTTGGCGCGCCTGCCACGCTGAAGGATCGGGAGCGCGGCATCGAGAAGCGCGACGAGCTGATCGACTGGTGGGCCGAAATATTCCAAGTCTCGTGCGTCGCGCTCGATGTGGACTCGGCTGATGATGCCGCGGCACTGGCTCGTGCGGGCGCGGATTTCGTCGGTGTCGTGTTGCCGGCCGCCGACGCCGCGACGTTTGTGCGCGACGTAGCGCGAGCGTTAAAAGAGGGTGCCGACGCATGAAATTCCATACAATCGTCTTGAGCATTGTCACGCTGCTCGCCGGGCCTTCGGCTGCTGGCGCCGAGACGAGTTCGTGGTCCGAGCGCGTGACGCCGGCGCCGAAGTCGGGCCCCGCGAAAATGCTGACGGCGCCGCCGGCCAAATCGGCCAAGCCTGTTGCGGTTCCCACGGCGCCTGTCGCGGCCGGCACATCGACGATCGCGAAACAGCCCGAAGCGGGCGATGACGCCGCGTACGAAGCGTTCGATCAGGGCAAGTTCTCGACGGCCCTCGATCTGGCGCAGAAGGCGGCGCAGAAAGGTGACCCGCAGGCGCATACCCTGATTGCGCGCATCCATCAGGAAGGCCATGGCGTCGCGAAGAACGAGCTACTGGCGGCGCAATGGTACGCGCGTGCGGCGGAACTTGGCGATCGCGAAGCCATGTTCGCCTACGGCGTGATGCTCGCTGAAGGTCAGGGTATCCAGAAAAATCGTGCCGGTGCGGGGCAGATGTTCGATGCCGCGGCGCGATCGGGCCATGTGCTGGCCAACTACAATCTCGGACTGCTGTTTCTGACGGGCGACGGGAAGCCCGAAAATCCACACCGCGCGGCGGCACATTTCCGATATGCGGCCGAGCAGGGAATTGCGGCGGCGCAGTACGATCTCGGCACGCTCTATGCGACGGGAACGGGCGTTGCCGCGGACGCCCTCGAAGCCGCACGATGGATCAGCCGGGCGGCGAAAGCCGGGTTGGCGGATGCCGAGTTCGAATACGCGCTCATGCTGTTTCGCGGTCAGGGCCTCACCGCCGACGAGCCAAAGGCGGCCGAGTTCATGCGGTCGGCCGCGGACAAGGGATTGCCGAGCGCGCAGAATAGATTGGCGCGGCTCTATGCCAACGGCCTCGGCGTCGAGATGAACATCGTCGAAAGCGCGAAGTGGCACTTGATTGCGAAAGGCAGCGGTCTCGACGATCCGGCGCTCGAAAAAATCGCAGGCAAGTTGTCGAAGGCCGACCGCACCAAGGCCGAGAAAGCCGCCGCCGAGTGGCGCGACAGGGTCGCGATCGAAACCAAATAAGACCGGTCAGAAGCTGATGCGGCCGGCGGCGCGCAGGCCAAGCAGGATGCACGATACCTGCATGCTTTGCGCGACAATGCCGGTCGTCAGACCAGCCAGCACATCCGCGACCGGCATCAGAACGACGCTCAGCGTCTCGCCGGCTTCGAGTTTGGGTTCGGCGACCTTGACCGCCTCGGGTGTCCAGTAGGTGATGATCTGATTGGTGTGTGTGGCGGGATTGGGCGAGTGGGCGCCGACGCGCGTCAGGGCGCCGGCACGATAGCCGGTCTCTTCCAGGAGTTCGCGGCGCGCCGTGACGTCCGCGGACGCATCGGTTGGGTCCATCATGCCACCTGGCAACTCATGGGCGATGGCCCTGGCGGCATGGCGGTATTGACGCACCAATACGATGCGATCATCGGGCAGCAATGCCAGCACGTGTACCCAGTCCGGGTAGTGGAGGACGTAGTATGGCCCGATCAGCGTGCCGTCCGCCTTCTGGCAGCGCTCAGCCTTGAGGTCGATCCAGCGGTCCTTGTGGATAGTGGTCGTGTCAAGCGTGGTCCAAGGTTTGACCTCGTCCATCGGGGTGCTCCGAAATTGAACGTAAGCGCTCAGCGGTTGGTGAGCTTGAGTTCGATGCGGCGATTGCGGCGCAGGACGTCATCGGCGGCGCCGGCTTCGAGCGGCTGGAATTCGCCGTAGCCGGCGGCGACGAGGCGATTAGCGGAGACGCCGCGGCTGACGAGATACTTCACGACCGACACGGCGCGTGCGGTCGAGAGTTCCCAGTTGGAGGGGAACAGGGTGCTCGCGATCGGGCGCGCATCGGTATGCCCGTCAACCTGCAACGCCCAATCGATCTCCTTCGGGATCTGGCGATCGAGATCGACGATGGCACTGGCGAGTTGATCGAGGGCGGCGAGGCCTTCGGGCGTCATCTGCGCCTGACCCGAGGGGAACAAGACTTCGGATTGGAACACGAAGCGGTCGCCGACGACGCGGATATCGCGCCGCTCTTTCAAAAGCTCACGCAGACGGCCGAAGAAGTCGGAGCGATAGCGCTGCAGCTCTTGCACCTGCTTGGCAAGCACAACGTTGAGACGGGCACCGAGGTCGGAAATACGCGCCTGCGAATCCTTGTCCTTTGCTTCGGCGGCACCGAGCGCCTCCTGGATCGCCGCCATCTGACGGCGCAGCGCCAGCAGCTGCTGATTGAGGAGATCGACCTTGGACATTGCCTCAGTCGAGAGGTTCTTCTGGTCGTCGAGATCCTTGCTCAACGCAGCAGCGCGCGCACTGGCCGCCGCGGCACGTTCATCACCGAGACCCGCGGTGCCGGCCAATTTCGTATTCTCGGCACGAAGGCTCGAGAGCGACGCTTGCAGCGCCGACAATTCGTCCTCGGCGTTGCGGGCCTTACCCTTTTCGAGAGACAACAGACCCGTCAGCTCGGAAAGCTGGCGCGTCAGGCGGCGAAGCGCGTTGTCCTTGCCGCTCAATTCTTGGCTGACATAGAACTGCGCAACCATGAACACCGACAACAGAAACGTGACGACGAGGAGCAGCGTCGACAGCACGTCGACGTAGCCCGGCCAGAACTCGCCGTAGTTTTCTCTGCGACGTCCGCGTCCGCGCGACATAGTCAGTTACCCTTATGAACCCTTGCGGCCAATGTTGGTCGCAAGGTCTTTCAGAACCGAGGCGACCTCGGACTGTTGCGCGGCTTGCTCATCCACCCATTCGCGTACGATCTTTTGCTCGGAGCGCATCTGGCGGACGAGTTGATCGACGCCCTTGGCGAGGTCGCGCACACTCTCTTCTTGAGCCGCATTGCCGCCGGTCCCGTTGGTACCGTCGGCGACGCGATAGCCGAGTTCGGCGACGGTTTTTTGCATATCGTAGATGGCCGTCAGCAATTGCCGCGAGACCGGATCGTTCACACCAGCCGAGGCACCGGGCGAGAGATCGGTGATGCCCGACAGCCACTCCTCGAGTTCGTTATAGAAGCGGCTGTGCGCGTGGCTCGCTTGCAGATCGAGGAAGCCCAAGACCAGCGATCCGGCGAGGCCGAGCAGGGATGCGGAGAAGGCCGTGCCCATGCCGCGCAAGGGCGCGGAGAGGCCGCGCTTCAGATCGTCGAACACGGTGACGCCGTCGCCGCGGGTGTCGAGCGCATCGATGGTCTTGCCGACTTGTTGGATGGTATCGAGCAGGCCCCAGAAGGTGCCGAGCAGACCGAGGAACACGAGCAGGCCGACGAGATAGCGGCCGGTATCGCGCGCTTCGTCGAGACGCGAGCCGATGCTGTCCATGATCGAGCGCATGGACGTCGCCGACAGCGACAGCACGCCGGTGCGGTCGCGCAGCATCGTCGCCATCGGCGAGAGCAGCACGGGGCGATGCGCCATGGCGAGGCCGGGATCGGCGATGCGGAACGCGTTGACCCAGCGGATTTCGGGATAGAGGCGGATGACTTGGCGGAAGGCGAAGATGATGCCGGCCGCCAGCGCCGCGAGGATCAGCCCATTAAGGCCGGGGTTGGTCAGCAGCGCGTCCCAGATCTGCTTCGACAGAATGGCGACCAGAAATCCAACAAGGACCAGGAACACGACCATGCGCCAAAGGAACACCCCCGGCTTTGTCAATGTCCGGTGGAACGTCGCCGACGTTCCGCGGTCACCTGTTCTCGCCACTGCCATCGCGCTCTCCGCCGCTCACGGGCCAAGACTAGTGTGGCGGCCCGGAAGTTCCTACGCACTCGGGTCTGGCACCCCTAGGAACTTCCGGGCCAAAGCCACACTAGCAAACTCATGAGTCTAGTGTCCCCCTGGTTTCCGAAGTTCGCATGTGTGCGCGCGGCAGACTGTGTGCGAACTTCGGAAACGGGACACTAGCCAAACCGCGCCCAGTTACCAACTGGAGACGGCGGAGATGGTGCCCCATGGCGCACTCTTTCCCGCTAAATAGTGCGCGCATTGGGGCAACGGCCCGAAAAAACCGAGCGAACGCAGGGATGTTAAGCAGTCCGGGCTTTTTGCAGCACGGCCAGCAGGGTCTTCTGGACCGCTTGGTTGCCGGCGCAAATGCCGCCGGTCTCGAACATCTTCTGGTCGCCGTCGAGATCGCTGACGATGCCGCCGGCCTCCCGCACCATCAACAAGCCGGCCGCCATGTCCCAGGCGCCGAGGGCATGTTCCCAGTAGGCATCGAAACGGCCGGCAGCGACCCAGGCGAGGTCGATGGCGGCGGACCCGGTGCGCCGCAGCCCAGCGGTTTCAGCGCATGGCGGCGGCGGCTTCCTTCAGGAACCGATTGCGATTGGTTTCGGCGCGGCCGCGATGGGGAATGCCGGTCGAGACCACGCAATCGCCGAGCGATTTGCGGGCAGCGACGCGCAGGCGGCGGTCGCGCAGATTGCGATCGTTGAGGAAGGCACCTTTGCCCTTCTCGGCCGTGTACAATTCGTCGCTGACGGGATTGTAGATCAGGCCCGCCACCATCTGGCCTTCGCGCTCGAGGCCGATCGAGATGCAGAAGATCGGGATGCCGTGGAGAAAATTGGTGGTGCCGTCGAGCGGGTCGACGATCCAGCGGTGGGTTTTGTCGTCGCCGTCGACGGCGCCACGCTCTTCCATCAGGAAGCCGTAGCCGGGGCGCGCC
Source organism: uncultured Alphaproteobacteria bacterium (assembly GCA_963779515.1). GTDB lineage: Bacteria > Pseudomonadota > Alphaproteobacteria > Rhizobiales > Hyphomicrobiaceae > CAVZYN01. The sequence goes on along the minus strand of CAVZYN010000018.1, from coordinate 107,838 downwards.
TTGGCGAGTTCAGTGAAGATGATTTCTTCGGCCCGATGGTCGGCCTGTGAGACAAAATTGGCGGGGCCTTTGATCGACACCTGCAGCTGCTCGACCTCGCCGAAGTCGCGGGTCAGACTGCGGCCGGCCTTGCGGGCGGCACCGATCATCACGTTCATCAAGGCTGAGGCGGCCACGGGTGTCGCTTTCGGTTCGGGGTATCCGCGTGCGATACCGGCTTGGGGGACCGGTGACAAGTGGCCAACGCCGGATGTAACACTTGACTCGGCTGCACGTCTCTGCGTTCGACGACGTGTCAGCATGCAAGGTTAACTTCGTTCGGCACTTCAGACGCATCGCGCAATATCGTTCACCCTCAACCGTCATCATGGGCCTTGTGCCCATGATCCATACGCCGTGCCATCGCGATCATCTGAGCAACCGTGTTCCTGGATGCCAGGCACAAGGCCTGGCATGACGGCTTTGGTGATTTAGCGCCCGAGCGTAAATTAAGTGCCAGTTGGCCTGTAAGCCGGGTTCTGTCTGGAAGTTGCCTTCCGCGACGGCCATTCATCTGGGGCGCGACTTGCATCGCACCTCATGCAACCAACCCGGGTGACTGGCCTGGACAGGCTCCGCGGCACGGTTTCCCGCCCGCGCGGCCACCCCTATTTGGTCTTGCTCCCGGTGAGGTTTGCCATGCCGCTTCCGTTACCGGTCGCGCGGTGCGCTCTTACCGCACCGTTTCACCCTTACCTGAGCACGGCGAACCGGGCTCCGGCGGTTTGTTTTCTGTTGCACTGTCTCTGGGGTTGCCCCCGGCGGCCGTTAGCCGCCACCGTTCGTCCATGGAGCCCGGACTTTCCTCCACCAGATCTTGATCGCCACAACGCGAGTATCCGGCAGCGGCCGCCCGGCCAACTAGCGAGGGGAATAAGGGGCGCGGCGAGGCGCACGTCAAGGGCGGAGTTTGCGGTCATGTCCTTCTCCCCATCACCTTCGATGGGGAGAAGGTGGCCGAAGGCCGGATGAGGGGCGGGGGCGAGCGCAGGCGCCGCCAATATATCGTTGGGCTACTTTTTTGCGACTACTTGCGCTTCGGCTTCGGCGGCACCTTCTCCTTTAGCTTAGCTGCTCTATCCTTCAGCATGAAAGAGTGATGGATGAATCGCTCCAACGTCGTCATCATCGTGTCGATTTCTTCCGGCGACGGCTTCCAGCCGCGGTGCATCGCGGCACTTGCGGCGTCGACCATCGCAGCTAGGTCTTCTCGTTCGTATTGACCGATGCGCCCTTGCGCCTTGAGGCCTTCGATCTTCTCCTCAAACGTCAAAGCGGGATCGATACCAAGCTTTGTCGTGGCAAGATCAAATGTGGTTCTGATGCCGCTTGCCGCGAGCACAGTGAGGTCGTGGTCGAGAGCTGTATAGAGATTGCCAAATAGTTCAACCAAATCGTTGTCGACATCGAATATCATGCCGAAGAGCCAGTCGGGACGCGCGCGTTTGGACAAGGACGGGAAATACGTCTTGGTGGGAATGACGACAGGTTCGTTGTTCGGTCCTTCGTACTCTACGTTCTCGGAGAAAAGCGAGATTCGCTGGTAGTAAGGTCTTTTGCATCCTGCGCACTCCAAAAGCCGGTGGGTGTCCTTCGACCATACTCCAGCATCATCGTCATTCCATGCGACCAACTTCTCGCCTAGGACGTTGGCCCAACGGTCTTTGCCGCAGTCTGGGCAATCGCCCATTACCTGCTTTGATTTTTGTTCTGCTGCCAAAACGGGTCTCCTGAGGATGAGTGCAAATAGCAGATAGCACTGCATTCAGCCAATTGATCTGCATCCGCTTTGTCCCGACTTGACCAGATCGCCAGACTGCCACTAAGCGCACGAAAACGGTCGCAGCACACGCGATCGTCCGAGCGGAAAATCGAGCCCGCCGCCGCCCCTCATCCGGCCTTCGGCCACCTTCTCCCCGCACGCGGGGAGAAGGATGTAAACTGCCGCGACCCTTTTTGCCGCCATCTCGCGGGCTAAAAATTGCGGCAATTGAAGGGGAAGACGGCGAATACGACGCCTGCGGCTGTAGTACTGCGTAACTGTGAGGGGCGTGATGAGGGTGAGTGTCAAGCGCGCCAGCGTTGGTGCGACCATGTTGTGTGTTGGTTTGTGGTCTGCGCCGCTGCGCGCGGCGGAGTGTGATCGCGTCCCGATCGAGACGCTGTTCAAGTCGCTCGACAACGTAACCGGGTACTCGGTGGCGACGATCAAACAGGGCAGCGCGCCGTCGACGGCCACGTATGCGCATCCTGGAAGTGCTGAATTCTCGCAAAAAGACGGGCTCTACATCAAGATGGAGGACGGGCGCGCCACGCAGGGTCGCGGCAGTGCCGCCGCCGAGATTCCGTTTGATCCGCAGATCTGGTCGGATGTGCACAAGCTGCCGTTCGCACTGCTCGAGGGTGTGGCGTCGGACTACCGGTGCGAACCCAACAAGCCGAAGGAGTACTTTCGCGTCGCGGGCGATCAAAAGACGTCCGTGATCTTTTCCAACACCGGCCGGTTGCGGCACATTCAGAAAATCAAGATCGGGGACAAACTCCCGAACGTCACGGTCAACGTTTTCCAGATCGCGTTCGCGGAGGGGCCGGTGTCGCGAGAAACACCAAAGCCCAGTGCACCCGCGGCTGCCGATCCGGCACCGAGCGTCATGGTGAGCAAGCCAGAGCCAAAGGCCGAGCCGGACGCCACTCCGCCGACGGCACCCGTTACGGCGCCGAAGCAGGCCGCGATCTCCAAACCAGCGGCCGAGGCGCCCGCTGCCCCCGTCACCAAGCCGGTCGCGAAACCGCCGGTCCCAGCAAAGCCAGTCGTCGCAGCCAAGCCCGCGCCGCAAAGCCGCGCACCCGCGACCAAGGAGATCAAGGCGCCGCGGACGGCAAATCTCGCCAGGGCCGAGCGCCCCACTGTCCGGCGCGCGCCGCCACCCGCGCCGATTGCGCGATTCGAGCGCGCGCAGAACCGATACTTCGTGGGTGGCGGCTACGCGAAAGCTATGGCGCTGGGGCCCGATCAGTGCCTCGTCCGTTGCAGCCAGGATCGCCAATGCCAAGGCTTTGAATTTTATCGGCCGGAGCAAGCATGCATTCTTTATGCGCGCTTGCCGGAGGACGGGCCGTCGGGGGTCGCGGAGATTGGCGTGCGCATGGACGGACCGCAATTCGCCCGGCGGTTGGAGGCCGCGCGCTTCCAACGGGCACAGAACACGTACTTTGTCGGCGGCGGTTATGCGAAGGCAGTGGCGCCAGGGCCCGACCAGTGCCTCGCCCGTTGCAGCCAAGACCGGCAATGCCGCGCTTTCGAATTTTTCCGGCCCGAGTTGGCGTGCATCCTTTATGCGCGAATCCCGCAAGCCGGGCCGTCCCGCGCCGCGGAGATTGGAATCCGGCAGTAATCGGCAGTAACCCGGCTTGCCCACAGCGATCCGGCATGCTGACCTAAGGGTCCTGATCATCATTCCGGATCCTGCTCATGCCGCCGCGCACGAAACCGCCTTACGCCTCCGATGCCGATCTGTTCGATCTGCTCAAGACCAAGCTGCATACGGCGGTGGTCGGCGACGTGCTGGATCAGATGGGGCTGCGGCGGCAGTTCTTGCCAGCTGGTATCATGCCGCTACAGCCGACGATGAAAATCGCCGGGCGTGCGATGCCGGTGCTGGAGGCGGACATTCACGACGATGGCCGGCCGACGTCGCGCGGGCCGCTGGCGCATAAGCGCTTCGGGTTGATGCTGGAAGCGCTCGACGATCTGAAAGCCGGCGAGATTTATGTCGCGACGGGATCTTCACTGCGCTACGCGCTGTGGGGCGAGCTGATGGCGACGCGGGCGATGCATCTCAAAGCCGCGGGTGCAATCCTCGATGGGTACGTGCGCGACAGCACGCAGATCGAGGAATACGGGTTCAACGTGTTCTGCCGTGGCACCTACGCGCAGGATCAGGGTCCGCGGGGCAAGGTGATCGATTTCCGCTCGGCGATCGCGATCGATGGCATCACAATCGAGCCTGGCATGCTGATGTTCGGCGATCGCGAGGGTGTGCTCGTGATCCCGCGCGAAGCTGAGACGGAAGCCGTGCGGCGGGCACTCGAGAAGTCGACGACGGAGAACGCTGTCGGTGAAGCGATCCGGGGCGGCATGAGCGCGGTCGCGGCGCTGGAGAAATTTGGGGTGATGTGATGCATGCCGTCATCCCGCGGAAGGAGCGCCGGAGGCACCGAATATCTTGCGCTTCGCGCTCTATTCGCTGGGTCCCGGCTCGCGTCGCCGCGAAGGGCGGCTCCGTGGCCGGGATGACGGCCGGTTGTCGCTGCGATAGGAATAGCAAGTAGATATTTTTGGAGAGCTTCATGAGACGAGCACTTGGATTTATCGCTGCCGCCGCTTTGCTGCTATCGACGGGGATCGCATCCGCACAAGACCTGATGACCAAGAAGCAGGTGTTCGAGCTACCGTCGTTCACGACTCAGTCGGGGCGCGCGCTGAAGGGCGTCAAGATCGGCTGGGAAAGCTACGGCACGCTCAACGCCGACAAATCCAACGCTGTCCTGGTCGCGCACTTCTTCTCGGGCAACTCGCATGCGGCCGGAAAATACAGCGCGGAGGAGAAGGCCGCTGGTTACTGGGACGCGATCATCGGGCCCGGCAAGGCGATCGATACGACCAAGCTCTTCGTTCTCTCCTCCGATACGCTGGTCAATCTCAACACCGATCCGAACACCACAACGACGGGCCCGGCCTCGATCAATCCCGAGACGGGCAAACCCTACGGCATGGATTTCCCGATCGTGACGATGCGCGACTTCGTCGAGGTGCAGAAAGCGCTGGTCGAAAGCCTCGGCATCAAGAAGCTCGCACTTGTCACCGGCGCGTCGATGGGCGCGCTGCAGGCCTACGAATGGGCGGCGAGCTATCCCGATATGGTCGGCAAACTGATGCCGGTGATTGCGTCGGGCGATGCGGATGCCGGCTTGATCGGCTGGCTCGACATTTGGGCGTCGCCGATCCGCCTCGATCCGAAGTGGAACAACGGCGACTACTATGGCAAGGAACCGCCGCTCGCGGGCCTCGCTCAGGCGCTCAAGATCGTGACCATGCATGCCAACCACTTCGACTGGGCGAACGCGACGTTCCAATCGAAGTGGGCGAAGGAGGGCGACGACCCGGCGAAAAGCATGAGCGCGAAGTATTCGGTCGAGGCCGTGCTGGACGGTGCGGGCGCGGGGCGCGCGAAAGTGTCGGACGCCAATCACTTTCTCTATCTCGTGAAGGCGAACCAGCTGTTCGCGGCGGGCGATGGCAAGGCGCGGCTCGCCAAGATCAAGGCGCCGACGCTGATGATCTACAGCCCGAAAGACATGGTGTTCATGGCCGACTATGTGAAGAAGACGGCGGAGACGCTGAAGGCTGGCGGCGCGGCGGTGACGACGGTCGAGCTGCAAGGCAACCGTGGCCATCTCGACGGCGTGCTCTCGATCAAGCAGGCGGAGAAAGCGATCGGGGAGTTTCTCGCGAAGTAGGGTGCAATAGGTCCGAGGCTACTTGGCCGAAGGCCGTATTGCACCGTTCGACTCCGTGGTGGTGCAATACGCGTGATCGCGGAGCGATGCTCCGCTTCGACGCTATTGCACCCTACGGTCTTCGCTAACTTCGTGCGTGCCCCAACGTCGCGCGGACGGCGCGCTGCCAGCCCTTGTATTTTTGTTCGCGGACTTTGGGCGGCATGACGGGTGTGAAGCGCTGCTGCAAGCGCCATAGCGCCGCGAAGCCGTCTTGGTCGGGCCAGACGCCGGCTTCGGCGCCGGCGAGCCAGGCGGCGCCCAGGGCCGTGGTTTCCAGGATCGTCGGACGGTCGACGGGCGCGTTCAAGATGTCGGCGAGGAACTGCATGGTCCAATCGCTCGCGACCATGCCGCCGTCGACGCGCAGCACCGTATCGGCGCCGGATTTCCAGTCGCCGCGCATGGCGTCCAAGAGATCGCGCGTCTGATAGCAGACGGCTTCCGAGCGCCGCGCGGGCGAACTCGGCGGGGCCGGTGTTGCGGGTCAGGCCGAAGATCGCGCCGCGCGCCTCCGCGTTCCAATAGGGCGCGCCGAGGCCGACGAAGGCGGGCACCAGATAGACGTCCTGCCCCGCGTCGGCACCGGCTGCAAGAGCGCCCGATTCATGGGCGGATTGGATCAGCTTCAAACCGTCGCGCAACCATTGTACCGCCGCGCCCGCGATGAAGATCGAGCCTTCGAGCGCGTAAGTGCGGCGGCCCTTCAACTGATAGGCGACGGTGGTGAGAAGGCGGTTGTTAGAGGCGACGGGTTCGCTGCCGGTGTTGAGGAGCGCGAAGCAGCCAGTGCCGTAGGTGGATTTCATCATGCCGGGCTGGAAGCAGGCCTGACCGATGGTGGCAGCCTGCTGGTCGCCGGCGATGCCGAGGATCGGGATCGCGGTGCCGAAGATCGCGGGCTCGGTGGTGCCATAAGTGGCCGCGCTGTCGCGCACCTCGGGCAGAACACTGCGCGGCACATTGAAGAGTTCCAAGAGACCGTCGTCCCAATTGCCCTTGCGGATGTCGTAGAGCATCGTGCGCGAGGCATTGCTGGCGTCGGTCGCGTGCACCTTGCCGCCGGTCAGGCGCCACAGCAGAAAGGTATCGACGGTCCCGAACGCGAGGTGACCGGCATCGGCGGCGGCGCGCGCGCCCGATACGTTGTCGAGCATCCAGGCGATTTTGGTCGCCGAGAAGTAGGGATCGAGCAGCAGTCCAGTCTTGGTGGCGACCTCCGTCTCCTCGCCCTCGCGCTTCATCCGGGCGCAAACGTCGGCAGTGCGGCGGTCCTGCCAGACGATGGCGCGATGGATCGGGCGGCCGTTGCGGCGGTCCCAGAGAAGGCAGGTTTCGCGCTGATTGGTGATGCCGACAGCGGCGATGTCCTTGGCGGCCAGGCGGGCCTCCGTGAGGGCCGTCTTGGCGGTCGCGACGGTCGTCGTCCAGATATCGTCGGGCTCGTGCTCGACCCAGCCTGACGCTGGGAAATGCTGGGTGAATTCCTGCTGGCCGGTCCCACGGATGGCGAGCGTCCGATCAAAGATGATCGCCCGGCTCGACGTGGTACCCTGGTCGATCGCAAGAATAAATCCCGACATGCGCGCCGCTCCCTCGCTTGCGCGGCAAAATAGGCCTTGGCAAGCGCCGCAGCAAGCTGGTTTGTCCCCGGCTTTCTATTCGCCGAAGCGTCATTGGCCACGGCCATCCTTTGCGCTAGCGTGAAGACAGTGCCGAACGGCGCGGCTCTGTCGCAGCGCTGTCATTCGCGGCGGCCATAAGGCCCGCCAATCGGTAAGTTTGGGAGGACCAACAGATGAGAAACTACTTGAAGGCAGGTTTCATGGCGGTCAGCGCGCTGGCGCTGTCGGCGTCGGCAGCGCTCGCGCAAACCGAAATCCAGTGGTGGCACGCGATGACGGGCGCCAACAACGACGTCGTCGTCAAGCTCGCGGAAGAATTCAACGCGACACAAAAGGACTACAAGGTGGTCGTCGCGTACAAGGGCAGCTACGCCGATACGATGAATGCCGGAATCGCGGCGTTCCGCGCCGGCAACGCGCCGCACATCATGCAAGTGTTCGAAGTCGGCACAGCGACGATGATGTCGGCTGGCGGCGCCATCAAACCCGTGCACGTGTTGATGAAGGAAGCCGGCGAGGCGTTCGATCCGAGTGCCTATCTGCCGGCGATCACCGGTTACTATTCGACGGTGAAAGGCGAGATGCTGTCGTTCCCGTTCAACTCGTCGAGCGCGGTGCTCTGGTACAACAAGGATGCCTTGAAGAAAGCTGGCCTCAGCGCGCCGCCAAAGACTTGGCCGGAGGTGTTCGATCAGGCAAAGAAACTACGCGCGGCCGGCTACGACAAGTGCGGATTCTCATCGGCCTGGATCACGTGGGTCAATCTCGAGCAGTTTTCGGTCTGGCACAATGCGCCGCTGGCGACGAAGGCCAATGGCATCGACGGGTTCGACACGGAGCTGAAGTTCAATTCGCCGCTGCATGTGAAGCATCTCGAAAATCTGGTCGAATTGCAGAAGGACAAGACGTTCGATTATTCGGGCCGCACGAACACAGGCGAGGGCCGCTTCACCTCGGGTGAATGTCCGCTCTTCCTCACATCCTCGGCATTCTTGGGCAACGTCAAGGCGAACGCGAAGTTCGATTGGGCGAACGCGCCTATGCCGTACTATCCGGACGCGCCGGGCGCACCACAAAACTCCACACTTGGCGGCGCGTCGCTATGGGTGATGGGCGGCAAGAAGCCCGAGGAATACAAGGGCATCGCGAAGTTTTTCGCGTTCCTCTCGAATACGGACCGGCAAGTGAAGCTGCACACGGACTCGGGCTATCTGCCGATCACGAAGGCTGCCTATGCCAAAGTGAAAGAGTCGGGCTACTACAAAACGAACCCGTATCTCGAAACACCGTTGATCCAGTTGACCAACAAGGAGCCGACCGAGAACTCGAAGGGCCTGCGCCTCGGCAACATGGTGCAGATGCGCGACATGTGGTCGGAAGAGATCGAATCGGCACTGGCCGGCAAGAAGACGGCGAAGCAAGCGCTGGACGACGCAGTGGCGCGCGGCAACGCGGTGCTGCGGCAGTTCGAGAAGACGGTCGCGAAGTAAGATCGCGAGAAGGGGTCAGACCCATGGGTCTGACCCCGCCCGGTCAAACGATGGCGATGGGGCGGCCGGGAGATCCGGTGCCGCCTTTGATGCGCAGCGGCAGCATGACATAGGCGAACGAGAACACCTTGTCGGCCGCGAGGCCAGACAGATCCAGGTTCTCGTGGATGAAGATGCCGTTCTTGGTGATCAGTTCCTGATGCACCGGGAACGCAAGGTTCGCATCGGGGTTCGGTACCGCCTCGACGCCCCAGGTGTCGGCGCCGACCACGCAGACCTGCTTTTCGATGCACCACTTGCCGACCGCCATGCCGATGCCCGGCTCGCCCTTGCCGAACGTCGCGTTGTCCTTGATCCACAACAGGCCGTGACCGGTGTTGAAGAACACGGCATCGCCCGGTTTGATAGCGTCGGCCGCCATGTTCTGTGCCTTGATGGCCGCTTCGACATCGGCGACCGTGATCTCTTCACCGATGTTCATCGCGCGCCCCTTGACCGCCATCATGTCGAACAGGTGGCCGCGTGTGATGATTGGCTTGACGTGCTCGATGCCGAGTTTTTTGAGGCCGGTTGGATCGTTGATGTCGGCGACCGTATTGCCGTTGTAGAAGCGCATCTCGGCCTTGTCCTGGCCTTTGACGGCGACCCCGATGTGGCCAAGGCCATCGAACTGCGTGCCGACCTGACCGATTTCGGTGGCGAGGAACTCGTCGTTCCAGACAATTTTGTTGGTGCCGAGCGGACCGCCCGTCGGCGCGCCTGGAATGCGCATCGTGAAAGCGCGGTCGCCAAACTTCGGCATCGCCGTTTCATACATGCGCCCCATCTCGTAGGTCTTGCCGCTCTTAATGCCCTTCAGCGCATCCAGGATCTTTTCAGCGTTGATGTGATTGGAGGCACCGGCTTGATCTTCAGCACCCCACTTGGAAGGCCACCACTTGGCGCCAACTGGCGTCTCGGCGCCTTGAGCGCTCGCAGGGCTCTCACCACCCATCAAGGCGGCGCCGAAGAGGCTCGCAAGCGCTGCCCCCGAGACGCCCGCCATAACGTCGCGGCGTGAGGGACTGGTGTCGCTTTGGGCGGCGGCGAGGGTCGTTTCTTGTACCTGCTTGTCGGACGTTGGCATCTGAGATCTCCTTGGACTGACATCTGCCGCCGTTACGGTCAGACATCTGGGATCCCCCCAAGAAAAATTTGCACCTCGCGGCCGTTGCGGTCAAACTGATCTTGCGATCGCATGCGAGGCGTGCGTTGCGCGACTGATCGCGGTCTACGGGGGAGAGTGCATGGAAAAGCGCGCAATTTTCGGCAACACGCTGCTGCCCTATCTGCTGCTTATTCCTCAGCTCACCATCATTGTAGTATTCTTCTATTGGCCGGCATCGCAGGCGGTGTGGCAATCGTTTCTGCAGCAGGACGCGTTTGGATTGAAGACGACCTTCGTCGGTCTGGAGAACTACCGGGATCTGCTGTCGAACCCGGACTACTACAAGGCGCTCGGCACGACGGTGCTGTTCTCGACGGCGGTCGCCGCACTGTCGCTTTCGATCGCGCTGCTGCTCGCGGTGCAGGCGGACAAGCATATCGCGGGGGCGGGCGTCTATAAGACGCTGCTGATCTGGCCCTATGCGGTGGCGCCGGCGGTCGCAGGGGCGCTCTGGCTCTTCATGTTTCAGCCGTCGCTCGGCATGGTGGCGCGCTTCGTCAAATCCTACGGTGTCGACTGGAACCCGTTGCTCAACGGCAATCACGCGATGCTGCTGGTGGTGCTCGCCGCCACCTGGAAGCAGATCAGCTACAATTTCCTGTTCTTTCTGGCGGGCCTGCAATCGATCCCGCGCTCGGTGATCGAAGCGGCGGCGATGGATGGCGCCAACCCACGCCGGCGGTTCTGGACGATCATCTTTCCGCTGCTGTCGCCGACAGCGTTCTTCCTGCTCGTCGTCAACATCGTCTACGTGTTCTTCGATACCTTCGGGATTATCGATACGATCACGCAGGGCGGCCCGTCAAAGGCGACGGAGACGCTGGTCTACAAAGTCTATTCCGATGGGAAGCTCGGCTCCGACCTCGGCGGCTCGGCGGCACAGTCGGTGATCCTGCTCGGCATCGTTATGGTGCTGACCGCGATCCAGTTCAAATACATCGAGCGTAAGGTGACGTACTGATGCGCGCCGTACATTCCGAGTTCAAAGCATCATAAGGCGCACGCCCATGGTTGAACGCTCGACGGCGCTCTCGCGAATCTTCCCACACATCATCCTCTGCATCGGCGTGCTGATCATCTCGTTTCCGGTCTACCTTGCGTTCATCGCCTCGACGCATGACGCCACCGCGGTGAGCAACGGAACGTTTGGCCTCTTACCGGGTGGACGCTTCTTCGAGAATTATACGCGGGTGCTCTTCACCGGCACGTCGAGCACCACGCGCGAACCGGTCTGGACGATGCTGCTCAACTCATTTGTGATGGCCATCACGGTTGCCAGCGGAAAAATCCTGATCTCGATCATCTCGGCGTTCGCGATCGTCTATTTCAAATTTCCGTTCCGCATGACGGTGTTCTGGATGATCTTCATCACGCTCATGCTGCCGGTCGAGGTGCGCATCTATCCAACCTACAAGGTCGTCTCGGATCTCGGTTTGCTCGATACGTATTCGGGACTGACTGTTCCTCTGATTGCATCGGCGACCGGCACGCTGCTGTTCCGGCAGTTCTTCATGACGGTGCCGGATGAGTTGATCGAGGCCTCGAAGATCGACGGCGCGGGGCCGTGGAAATTCTTCAAGGATACGCTGGTGCCGCTGTCGCTGACGACGTGCGCGGCCTTGTTCGTGATCCAGTTCATCTACGGCTGGAATCAGTATCTGTGGCCGTTGCTGATCACGACCAAGGACTCGATGCAGACAATCGTGATCGGCATCAAGAAGATGATCACGACGCAGGACGCGCTGACGGAGTGGCAACTGGCGATGGCGACGAGCGTGCTGGCGATGCTGCCGCCGGTTGCAGTCGTCGTGCTGATGCAGCGGCTGTTCGTGAAGGGGCTGGTCGAGACGGAGAAGTGAGGGGTGGGGAGTATTCATAGGGTGCAATAGGCCACTTGGCTGTATTGCACCGGGCAGAGCCCTAGATGGTGCAATACGCGTCGATGCGGAGCCGGCTCCGCCTCACGCCTTTGCACCCTACGATCCCGCGCTTACCCCTCGAGGTGGTAGCTGTCGCGGGTGGGCGGAGCCGAGCCGAAGTCGTCGTTGGCGCGTTTGCGCTTGACCTCGGCGATGCCGCGATTGAGTTCGGCGCCGAGGATCACGATCATCGCGGTGACCTGGAAGAAGACGAGCGCGCTCATGAGCTGCGTCAGGCCGGCGTAGAAGCGCGAATAGTCGCTGATCGTCAGCCACGAGGCGAACAGGCGCGCGGCCAAGATCCAGAGGATGATGCTGAGGACGACGCCGGGCCAGACGTCGGCGAAGCGGCGTCTGCCGGCGGCAAGCCAGAGGTGATAGGCGAACAGCTGGACGCCGATGACGGCGAGGACGATGCCATAGCGGATGACCGCCGAAGTCCAGCTTTGGTCCACGAGCCAGAGCAGCCACTTGGGCTTGATCTTGGCGGTGAGTTCGGGGCCGGCGACGAGCCCCCAGGCGATCGCCAGCATGCCCAGCGCCGAGATTAAAACCAAGAACGCGCTCTGCAACAGGCAGACCAAGTAGGATTTCGTTTCCTTGACGCGGTAGGCGATGTTGAGGGCGGAGCGCAGGCTCTCAATAGCGCTGGTTGCAAAGAAGAGGGCAATGGCAACGCCGATGGTCAGCAGGCCGAAGCGGCTCTGCCCCATCACTGCCATGACTTCGGGGGCGAGCACTTCGGCGACAGGTTGCGGCACCAGCAGGAACAACTGGGCCACGGCCTGTTTGGCAAGCGGCTCACCGCCCAGATATGCGGCGAGCGCCGTCAGGAAGATGCAGAATGGGAACAGCGACAGGACAAACGCGAACGCAACGGATCCCGCCATGGCGAAGCCGCTGTCCTCGAACAGTTCGTAGAGCGCGGATCCGATCGCGCGGAGTTGCCGCATCATCGCGCGCTGGTCCCCCTGAAGTCGCCGCTGTGAGTCCGCGGCACCTGAACCGCCTGTTTCGGGCAGCATAATGGCGATGGACGTGGCCGTCGAGCGCGGCGCTGAGCGGCGATCTCTCCATGCATGATTGGCCCCGCACGATTGGGACTGGTCAACCGCCATCAATATCCGCTAACAGCGACGCTCGCCTCACACCATCCCGTCAACACGCCACGAGATAACCGGACGCACTCGATGCTCGTGAAGGCTGCGCCGCTGCTGTTCGTGTTGTTGTGGTCAACGGGCTTCATTTTCTCAAAACTCGGCGCGCCTTTTGCCGAGCCGTTCACATTCCTGGCGCTCAGGTTTTCAATTGTCGCGGCGATCCTGGTCCCGGTGTGTGTGCTGATGCGGGTGGAATGGCCGAAGCCACGGGTGGCGCTGGACGTCGCTATCGCCGGCGCGCTGGTGCACGCGATCTATCTCGGTGGAGTGATGTGGGCGTTTCGCCTCGGCATGCCGGCAGGTATCACAGCGGTGGTGGTTTCGATGCAGCCGCTGTTGACGTCGCTGCTCGCGGGGCCGGTTCTCGGCGAGACGGTCAGACGGGATCACTGGATCGCGCTGCTGGCAGGGTTTATCGGCGCAGTCATGGTGCTCTTGCCGAAGCTCGAATTGCCGATGCACGGCCCAACCACGGGAATCAACATCGCAACGATCGCCGGGGCGTTGCTCGGGCTCGCCGGCATCACGTTTGGGACGATCTATCAGAAAGCGCGGGGACGCGGTGGGCATCTCTTAGCGAACATGGCGTGCCAATTCATGGGCGCGCTGGTGATCTCGGCCGTGCTGGCGGCTGCAACGGAGACGCGCGAGATCATCTGGTCGCGCGATCTCGTCATCGCGCAGGCGTGGCTGATTTTCGTGCTGTCGATCGGGGCTGCGGCGCTGCTGGTCTGGATGATCCGGCGCGACGCCGTCTCGCAGGTGACGGCGATGTTCTATCTGGTGCCGGCTGTTACGACGCTGATGGCGGTAATGTTTTTTGGCGAACAGCTGTTGCCGGTTCAGATTGCTGGCATCGCCGTCACGAGTTGCGCCGTCCTCTGGATCAGCCGGGGCCGCTGATCTCGATTGCGAGGCGGTTGGCCGGCGCGTCCTTGCGACCACAGCGCACGAGAGATTTCAGTCTGCCGTCAGTTCGACGTTGCCGGCCTCATCGCCCTGGCCTAATCTTTTGTTTAATCGTCGTATTTAACCGGTTCGCTGGCGTGCGACTGGGCAAACGGCCCGAGACTTGCAGATCGCCGAATTCGGCGGCTGGTATGTTTGGCCGGGCAGGTTGGAGTAAAGCGTCATGTCCATCGTCGGATCTGCGTCAGAAGTTGCGGCTGGAGCGACACAGCCAGCGTCGCTCACCAGTCTCGATTCGGGCGCTCGCCGCAGCCACGCTTCGCGCTCGCTAATGGACCGCATCCCAACCGTGCGCGCGAGCGATCTGCGCGACGACCTGACACTCATTCGCGGCGTCGATGCGGCGCTGACGCGCCGGCTCGCCGGGCTCGGGATCACGCGCTTCATTCAGATCGCGGCGTGGCGAACTGAAGACGTGCGGCGGATCAGCGATGCGCTCGATCTTGGACGTGCGATCAATCAACAGAACTGGATCGAGCAGGCGCAGCTTCTCGCGGAGGGCGCAGCGCCACCACTTGCCGCCGACGGACACGCGAACATCGCGGCCGACACGGTCTTGACATCGACGGGTGGCGATCCCGACGCTGGCGTGCTCACGCCTGCAGCGGAGCCCGTCCTCGATCTCTCCATGGTCCTTGCCCGGCAGGCAAAGATATCCGAGCAATCCGAGCGCGCGGCACTCGATCTGCAGGACGTTTTTAGGCTCTTGCGCACGAACGCACCGGGACGGCAAAGTGCGGCTCGGCTCGCGCTCGCGGCCCAGCGCAGCGTCGTCGACCGCATTCCTCCAGCGTTGGTCGCGCCAGGCAGCACACCGGTCGAGGCTGTCGTCGCGGTTGCTGCCGCCGTGCCGGAACCAGTCGCCACGCCGGTACCAGAGTTCGCTGCAGCATCGGTCATTCAGCCTGTGATAGCCGGCATTGACGACACGGTGCCCATCCGCGTCGCGCCAGCGCGTGCCCAGGCCGCACGGGTCGCGCCGCTGCCGCAACCGCCCGGCAAGCCCCTCGCGGATACCGCGCATGCGCCGCTGGTCGCAAAAAAGATCGTCATCGTTTCCGCCGAGCCCATCGCGCCGCCGACGGCTGCCATCATCACGGCGCAGGTCGCGCGCCCGGTGCACGTCGTCGCGCGAGAACGTCTCGACAGGCTCGAGGCCGAGATCACCGCACTGGCACCCGTGCTCGCGTTATCAGACTCTCCAGAACCTGACCCATCGTCGTCCGGCGGGGACGCGAATATTCAAATCATTGCGACGCGACGGCCATCGCGCCGGACCGCCACGCCGCCGCCGCTCCCCGATGACGGGGGGCCGAGACTGATGAGCCGGCGCGATGTCGAAGACGCGTCGATCGTGATCGTCCGGCATGACCCGCCGGTGCGCGCAGCAGGCCCAGCGCCCAACCTGCAACCTGAGCCGAATGGGGTGCTGACGCGGCTTTTGCGAACGTTTGCGCGCCGCCCGGCCGCCGATGGCATCGAAGGTGCCTGGAAAGCGTAGTTTTTCCCGCACGCAAAGCACGACCTTCTCCCGCGCGCAAAGCACGACCTTCTCCTGCGCGCAAAGCACGACGCGCGACCAAACGCCCTTTGAACAGAGGTGCGACGCGATTTATGCTGCACCGCAGCGAATTTGCTCAAAGGTGCCGCCATGCCGACCGCCGCTCTGCGACCGACTGCTTCGGGATTTTCGTTGGCCGCGTGCCACACCGCCGTTGGCGCCGCTGATCAGGTGCTGCAGGCGGCCAAGCGCCAGACGCGCGAGATTGTTCTCAACGCGGGCGGGCTCGACAAGGCGCAGCATGCCGGTCACGGGCTTGCGTGGCTGGCAACGTACGTCGAGGCGCTGCGGCAGCTTGCGGGCTGGGCCGCGCAACTCGAGGCCAATGGCCGGCTCGGTGAGATCGAGCAGCTGATCGTCGAGATCGGCTTTGGCGAATATCTTGCGCAGATCGCGGGCGGCATCCCGATGAGCCAGGGCGAGACAGTGCGGCTGGCGGCGCTAGGGGTTCCGCGCGGGGAGATCCGGCGCTTCGAGGATGCAGTCGCGGCGCTAATCGAGGCCGGCACGGCCGTGGCGGCACGTGCGCGGTTGGCGAGCCTGATCGCAGCACAGCCCGGGCGCACGACGTTCGGCGATACGGGACTCGATGAGACGCTCTCCGAGATGCGCGAGCAGATGGCCAAGTTCGGCGTGGCGGAAGTGGCGCCGTACGCCCACGACTGGCATTTGCAAAACCACTACATTCCGCTCGAGGTGATCGCAAAGCTGTCGGAGCTCGGCGTGTTCGGGTTGACGATCCCAGAGCAATACGGCGGACTCGGACTCGGCAAGGAGAGCATGTGCCTCGTCTCGGAGGAGTTGTCGCGCGCCTACATCGGTGTCGGCTCGCTCGGGACGCGCTCGGAGATTGCCGCCGAATTGATCCTGGCGCATGGAACGGACGCGCAGAAAGCCAAGTACCTGCCGGCGATCGCGTCAGGCGAGATTTTACCCACGGCGGTGTTCACGGAGCCAAACACGGGCTCGGATCTCGCATCGCTGAAAACGCGGGCGGTGCGTGAGGGCGATGTCTATCGTGTCACGGGGCAGAAGACGTGGATCACGCATCCCGTGCGTGCCGACCTGATGACGCTTCTTGCACGTACAGATCCCAATCAGTCCGGTTACAAGGGGCTGTCGATGTTTCTTGCAGAAAAGCCGCGCGGGACGGACGCCGATCCGTTTCCGGCGAAGGGCATGTCGGGCGGCGAGATCGAGGTGCTTGGTTATCGCGGCATGAAGGAGTTCGATATCTCGTTCGACGGGTTCGAGGTTCCCGCGTCGCAACTCTTGGGCGGCGTCGAGGGGCAAGGTTTCAAGCAATTGATGGCGACGTTCGAGAGCGCGCGCATCCAAACCGCGGCACGCGCGATCGGTGTTGCTCAAGCCGCAATGGATCTCGGATTGAAGTACGCGCTCGATCGCCAGCAGTTCGGGCAGGCGATCTATGGCTTTCCGCGCGTTGCCGACAAGATCGCGATGATGGCGGTCGAGATCATGATCACGCGGCAGCTGACCTACTATGCCGCGCGCGAGAAGGACCAAGGTCGGCGCTGCGACGTCGAAGCGGGGATGGCGAAGCTGTTGGGCGCGCGGGTCGCGTGGGCCGCGGCGGACAACGCGTTACAGATCCACGGTGGCAACGGCTTTGCGCTCGAGTATCCGGTGTCGCGGGTGCTGTGCGATGCTCGCATTCTCAACATCTTCGAGGGCGCGGCGGAGATTCAAGCACAGGTGATTGCGCGAAGGCTGCTCGACGGCGCGAATTAATGGCGCTTTTGGCCCTCCCACGGACGCGTATTCGCCATGGGCTGGCACCGCTGATGTTCGACGGGGCTGACACCAGCTCTTTTTCAATAGACCGCACTCAAGCGCGACCCACCTTCAGATGTGCCGCCGCCCCCGCGCCGAGGATCTTGGGGAGGTGGGTGTAGGTGTAGCGGACGCCGGCGGCGAGGGCTGTGGGCAGCGCGTCTGTGGTGGCGGGGAGGCCTGCGATTTTTCCAGACGCAACGATCTTGGCGAGTGTCTCGGATATCGCTTTGGCGACGGGCATGGCTTTCGGATCGCCGGGGTAGCCCATCGATTGCGACAGATCCGACGGGCCGATGAAGACGACGTCGACGCCCTCGACGTTGAGGATCGCGTCGGCGTTGCGTATAGCGGTTTCATGCTCCAACTGGACGCAGACCAGCGACTGCGCGTTTGCGGCCGCTGCAAAGTCCGGCATCTTGGCGCCGAGGCCCCAGCTGTCGGGGCGCGTGCCGGCGGCGAGGCCGCGTCCGGCGCCGGGGCCGAATTTCACGGCCGAGACGGCGCGGCGGGCGTCCTCGGCGGTGTTGACGTGCGGCACCTGCACGCCCATGACGCCGCGGTCCATTAGGCTCTGGATGTCGGCGGCGGAATTGGAGCGCGGGCGGCCGATCGGCGTTATGCCAGCGGCGTCGGCGGCCATGCACATCAGTTCGACGTCCGCGAGGGAAAGCGAGCCGTGCTCGCAATCCAGCAGCACCCAATCGAAGCCCGCATGCCCCAGCATCTCGACAATTTGCGGCGATGGAAACATCAGCGAGCAGCCGAGGGCTGCGTCGCCGGCGAGCATTCTGGCCTTCATGCGGTTGGGTTTCATGCGATCGACGATCAGCGGGCGAAGCAGCCGTAGGGCCGGGTGGTGGCTGGCAGCATGGGCTTGCCGGAGATGGCGGCGGCCATGGCTTCGCGGACGTAGTTGCGGGCGCCTTTGACGTCGGCGGGTTTCGCGGTCGGCTTGTCGTCGATGGCGCCTTGGTAGACGAGCTTGCCCTGAGGGTCGATGACGAACATGGTCAGCGCGAGTTTCACGTCGTAGGCGTTGGCGGCGCGCGCGTCAGTGTCGAGCAGGTAGGCGACGGGCTCGGCTTTCTGCTTCTCGAGCCAGGCTCCGACTTCAATATCCTGCATGTAGCCCATCTTGCCGGGCGCGGTGGACAACAGCGTCAGCCAAACGATGCCCGATTGCTTCGCCTCGCGCTGCAGCGTCTGCATATTGCTAGTGATGTAGTGCTTCTGGACGTAGGGGCAGTCGGGATTGCTCCATTCGAGCACGACGGTTTTGCCCTTGAAGCTCGATAGCGTGACCTTCTGGCCATTGGAATCGGCAACGGTGAACTCTGGCGCGGTGGCACCGACCTGAAGTTTGCTCGCCGTTTCGGGGATTGCGGCGTTGGGCGCAATCAGCAGCGAAAGAATAGCGGCAAGGGCAAGGCGCATCGGATCCTCCGGCGTCACGACACTTAGTCTAGTCGCGGGACCGGGTTTGGACGAGAGGATTTCGTCCGATCAAAATTAAGTGACGCCACTCGGGTCAGCGGCGATGTCGGCGCCGACCCAGCGGCGGAGGGTTTGGTCGAGCCAGCGATGGACTTGCGGGGCGTAGCGCAGGTGGCCGTCGAGATGGGCATGCTGGGGCTGGGCGCCCGGCTCCGTCAGGCGCGCGGCATTGTTGCCGGTCCAGCGATGCACCTGGAGGCGCGTGATTTCGGGATGGAATTGAACGCCGATGGCGGGGCCGTAGGCGAAGGCCTGGTTGGGGAATGGGCCGTCGCTCATGGCGAGCAGCGTCGCGCTCGCCGGAACGTCGAAGCCTTCCTTGTGCCACTCGTAGAATCTCTCGGGCCAGTCGCCGAGCACGCGCCCCGCTTCAGTGGGCTCGATGGGAAAATAGCCGGCCTCGATCACTCGTTCGGGATGCAGCGCCACGCGCGCGCCGAGGACGCGCGCGAGCATCTGTGCGCCGAGGCAGACGCCGAAGAAGGGCTTCTTCTCCTTCAGAGCAACGCCGATCCAGTCGGTTTCAATCTTGATGTAGTCGTCGGGATCGTTGGCACTCATGGGACCGCCGAAGATGACGGCGCCACAGTGATGCTCAAGTGTGGCTGGCAGGGGATCGCCGAAACGCGGGCGGCGAATGTCGAGCGTGTGGCCGTTGCGGGTGAACCACTGGCCGATGTGGCCCGGCGTCGACTGTTCCTGATGCAGGACGACAATGACGGGCTTCTTCGTCTCTCCGCGCGTGGCACATGACGGCGTGCCGCCGAAAACGCTTCCGCGCTCAAACTTCAGATCTTCCCCGTCGAGCATTCCCTCTGGTCTCCGGTTCCTGTCTGCTGGCCACCGAACGCCGTGGCCGGAGCAGCGCCCCAATGATGGGCAAAAGAAGCTTATGCGGGATTAATCGCATGCCAAAACCCAATGCCGTATGAACGGCGCCGGGGACGATGACGGTGCGGCCGAGCCAGAAGCCGCGATAGGCGGAAGCCGCGACAGATACAGGAGAATTCCACGGCAGGAGGATCGTGTAGAGCGCGGACTTGCCGGCCATGCGGCTGTGGAAATCCGTGGCGACCGGCCCGGGTGCGATGGTCGCGATGCGCACGCCGCGGCCGCGTGATTCGTGCGCGAGGGCCTCGGTGAGCGAGATCACGTAGGCTTTGCTCGCATAATAGGCGGCCTGATAGGGGCCCGGCACGACACCACCGAGGGAAGCAATATTGAGGATGCCGCCACGGCCACGCGTTTGCATGCCGGGCAAGACGTGGTGCGTGAGCGTGGTGAGTGCGCCGACATTGAGCGCAAGCAGTTGCGCGGTCTCACCCGCCGTGCGGTCGAGGAAGGCGCCCGCGAGGCCGATGCCGGCATTGTTAATGAGGATGTCGCAATAGGCGTTGTGGGCGGCGAGGGCCTGATCGAGGACGGCGCGCGCATCGGGCGCGGTGATGTCGAGCGGCAGGGCCATCGCTGAGACGCCATGCGCGCGGGTGATCGCGGCAGCGGCTTCGGCGAGCGGCTCCGGGCGGCGGCCGATCAGCAGCACGCCGTGGCCGGCCCTGGCGAAACGGAACGCGAGCGCGCGGCCGATGCCGTCGCCACCACCGGTGATCACGACAATCGGGCGGAGGCCGGTGAAGGCCGCGATTTTCACGGCATCCGGAGTCCAGTGGCGCCGGCGCCAGCGATCCAACAGGTGCGCGATCATGCTGGGATCTTGCGGCGTGGTGCGGGAGCTGCTGACGGGCCTCGGCTTGCGTGCGGCGCGGTCGCTTTTCACGATCTGCAGCACGGGCTTCGCATCGCCGAAGCGGGCGACGAATTCGGCGCGTACGTGGCGGGCGAGTTCGGCCGCGATGTCGGAGGCACCGAGGCGCGGCAGATAGAGATTGATTGCGAACTCAGGCAATTCCGGCAGGCCGTCGCTTGGGCCGAGGATCGACAGTTCTTCGGGGACGCTATCGCGCAGCATGGCGGAGACGGCGATTCCGGCACCGACGATCGCGTTCTGGGCGACCTGATGCGAGCTTTCACTGACGTGACGCCAATCGCGCCCAGCTTTGCGGAGTGCATCGAGCGCCACTGGACGGAAACGGCAACTCTGATCGCCGACGGCCAACGGCAAAGGTTGCAATTCGTGGGCGCGGCTACCGGGAGACCCGGTCCAGACGAGGCGATCGACGCGCAACATTTCGGAACCTGGTTCAGGGCCGACGTCGGTCGAGAGCGCGATATCGAGCGCGCCGGTGTCGAGCTTCTCCAGAAGCCCATGCGAATTGCCGAGCGCGAGTGTGACGCGCACCCGCGGCCACGCCTGATTGAAGCGGCGTAGAATCGGCGGGATGTAGGTCGGCACGATGTCGGTCGGCACGCCGAGGCGGACCTCGCCCTCGAAATGCGGCGTCGTAATCTGGCCCCAGACTTCGTCGTTGAGGGCGACCATGCGCTGCGCGCTCGCGAGAAAGCGTTCACCGGAAGCGGTCAGCTCCAGACGGCGATGCTCACGCCGAAACAGCGGCGTTGCGAGCAGGTCCTCGAGCCGCTTGATCTGCAGGCTCACGGCGGCCTGTGTACGATTGAGAAGGCGGGCGGCCGCAGTGACGCTGCCGGTGTCGACCACGGCAGTGAAGGCGCGCAGCAGGCCGAGATCGAGGTCGCGCAACATGGGTGTCTCCGTCGTCGCCTTCTGGATCTTTATGTGAAGCATAATAAATATTCGATTTTGTTATGCAAGACTCCGACGTAGGTTCAAGCATCACTTTCTATCACCAGGGCTTATCGCCATGACCCTCATCGACACGATCCGGGACCTTCCGGGCGCGGCTGCCTGCGCGACTCTGCTGCGGCGCGGCGGCGCGTTGTATCACCTGATTTCTGTTGCATTCGCAGTCTGGCGGCAGCGCCGGGACCTTCTCGCGCTCGATGACAGGATGCTCAAGGACATCGGCCTCAGCTCCGCCGACGCCTGGGGCGAGGGCAATCGCGACTTCCTGGATCTGCCGCGAAAACACGCCAATCACGATCTGTGGGGCTGAGCGGTGCGAGAACAGCGGGTCAAACGCTATCGGGACTGAAGAAGGCGTTCTCGAATTTCCGGCCCTTGGGGAGCCGGTAAACATCGAAGTCCGAGTCGATCGAGGCAACCGTGCTTACCCCTCGCCGCTCGCACAAAGCGACGAGCGACACGTCGGCGAGATCGGCAGGCAAGTCGCTATATTTCTTCATGATTTCGATCATTCGAGGCAAATCTTCCCGCAGTGCGTCATTGACCTCGACCGCGGTCGTAAGCCAATCCAAGAATCGGAACAAGCTGGGCGGCATATCGGCCAGCATGGCCGCGACCTCCCCAATGACCAGCGAGGTGGTGATCAGACGGCACTCGCCAGCGCGACGCAGGAACTCGCCCGCCTGCTCATGGTGGGTGTCGTCCCGGTCGAACAGTGCGATCATCGGGCCCGCATCAACGACGATGTTTCGCACGCAGCTTTTCCTTGATCCGCGCCTTGTAAGTCACTGAGCGGTCCGTGTCGCCGCTCCCGGCGCAATCCGCAACAAGCCGCGTCCAAGCGTCATACGGCGTTTCAAGCGCGGGGCCTGACGCGAGCTGGTTGACGACGGCCGCCCGCACGAACTCCGACAAGGATTCGCCACTGCGCTGCAATCGGCGCTTCAGCCGCGCGTCGGTCTCATTGTCCAGGCGAATGGTGATTGTCGGCATCAGGAGGCCTTTGCTATGCTGTATTACAATGCACGACAATTACCTCTGTGTCAATCATCGGAAGTGCGGGCGAAAAGAGACAGTGGTGCATCTCGACAGGCCGCGGCGAGGCGCTAGAGTTCGTGGGCTGAACTCCGAGGGATGCCCATGGGCCCGTTGCGCGCCGCCGTGTCGCCACGCTTCATCACGTGGACGATTTTCGTCATGGCGACGCTGCTACTGGCGGCCGTGATCTGGCGGCGGCCGCATCTCAGGGAAGAGCTGTCGATCCCGCTGCTGATCTCGGGCGCGCTCGCCATGCTCGGGTGGCGCGACGCCACACAAACGCGGCACGCGATTTTACGGAACTACCCGATCGCGGGTCACTTCAGATTTCTGTTCGAGGCGGTGCGGCCGGAACTGAGGCAGTATCTGTTCGAGAGCGATCAAGACGGCACGCCGTTCAATCGCGAGCAGCGCGCGCTCGTCTATCAGCGCGCCAAGGGTGAACTCGACAAACGGCCGTTCGGCACGCAGTTCGACACGTACGCGCGCGATTTCGAATGGATCGAGCATTCGATCCAACCGAAGCCCGTGGCGAAGGAGCCGTTCAGGTTGGCGATCGGCGGACCGGGCTGCACGCAGCCTTACTCAGCGTCGCTGTTCAACATTTCGGCGATGAGTTTCGGGTCGCTGTCGGCGCATGCGATCCGCGCTCTCAACAAGGGCGCGAAAGCCGGCGGGTTCGCGCACGACACGGGCGAGGGTGGAGTCTCGCCCTATCATCGCGAAGAGGGCGGCGATCTGATTTGGGAAATCGGCTCCGGTTATTTCAGCTGCCGCAATGACGATGGCACGTTTTCAGCCGCGCGTTTCGAGGAGACGGTGGCGAGCCCGCAGATCAAGATGATCGAACTGAAACTCTCGCAGGGAGCGAAGCCCGGGCATGGCGGCGTGTTGCCGGCGGCGAAAGTTTCGAAGGAGATTTCGATCACGCGCGGGGTGCCGATGGGCGTCGACTGCGTCTCGCCGTCGAGCCATTCGGCGTTCGAAAACCCCATCGAGATGCTTGAATTTCTGGCGATGCTGCGGGAGATGAGCGGCGGGCGGCCGGTGGGGTTCAAGCTCTGCGTCGGGCAGCCGTGGGAGTTTCTCGGGATCTGCAAGGCGATGCTCGAGTCGGGGCTGACGCCGGATTTCATCGTCGTCGACGGCAAGGAAGGCGGCACGGGTGCGGCGCCGCTCGAATTCACGGATCATGTCGGCATGCCGCTGCGCGACGGGCTCTCGTTCGTGCACAACGCGCTGGTGGGGTCGGGATTGCGCGACCGGATCCGGATCGGGGCGAGCGGCAAGATCATCTCGGCGTTCGACATCGCACGCGCGCTGGCGCTCGGGGCGGATTGGTGCAATTCGGCGCGCGGCTTCATGTTCGCGGTCGGGTGCATTCAATCGCAGAGCTGTCATACGGATCGCTGCCCGACGGGCGTTGCGACGCAGGACAAGAGCCGCCAGCGCGCACTTGTAGTGCCGGACAAGGCCGCGCGGGTCGCGAACTATCATGGCGCGACGATGAAATCGCTGGCCGAGCTGGTCGCGGCGGCGGGGCTATCGCATCCGAGCCAAATCATGCCGTATCACCTCAAGAAGCGGGTAGCGGCGGATCGCGTGCTGCGGTTCGATGAGCTTTATCCGCCGCTGGCGCCGGGCGAGCTGATCAGCGGCACGGATGATCCGCGGTTTCGCGACGCCTGGCGAATCGCGTCGGCGGCGAGCTTTGGCGGCGTGCGGTGAGTGCTCGCTATTGCGACTGGGGCACGCGGGGTGCGGGGGCGCCGGGCGCGGTCTGCAGCTTGTCGAGGATGCCGCCGCGCGCGGGCTGGCCGTCGGCGGGTGCGGTGCCAGGAGCGGCCGGAGCTGCCGAACCGGCGGGGGCAGGCGTTGCGGCCGGCGCGTCGAACACGGAGCCACCGCGATTGACCTGCGAGGCGAGGACCGACAGCAGCAGGCTGGTGGCAAAGAACGCCGCGGCAAGCCACGCGGTCGCACGCGTCAAGAGGTTTGCGGTGCCGCGGCCCGACATGAAGCCGCCGCCACCGCCAATGCCGAGCGCTCCGCCTTCGGACCGCTGCATCAGAACGATGCCGACGAGGGCGGCCGCGATCATCAGGTGAACAACGAGCAGGACGGAAGGGAGGGCGGAGCTCATAGCTATTCCAGTGCGTTTTCGGGATTGGTCCGATCGGCCGCTTATGCGGGCCCAGCGGCAGCAATTTGCCGCCTTCTACACCAGCCGGGCGGCTGTGCCTAGGGTGCTGTGGCCAAAGGACGGCAGTCTCGATAAGCGGGCCGAACACCTGCAGGACGCCGGGAGACGCACGATTCAGCCGAGGTGCGTGAAGGCCGGGGCCTCGGGCCAGAAGATGCGGGCGACGCGGCTGACGTGGCCGGGATCGGCGGTAGTGAGAAGAATGGGCGCTGCGTTCGACGCCGTCAGGTAGTGGGCGTGGCGTTGAAAATAATCTTCGAGACTGTCGGCGACGACGTCGGGCTGCGGCAGCATGCGCGTGAACGGCGGCAGGTGGCGGCGGAACAAGTGCTCGACCAAAGGGAAGTGCGTGCAACCGAGTATCGCGCGATGCGGCGGATGACCGCCGGTTTGCGCCATCAGGCCGTCGACGCCGGCCTTCACCAGGGTGTCGAGTTCGGCTTCGGGACGCGCGTCTTCGATGGCGCCGGCGAGATCGGCGCAGATCTGCTGAACCACAGTGACTTTCGGACAGCGCTTCTTGATTTCTTCCGGATAGGCATAGGATGTGATCGTGCGCGTGGTGCCGAACACGGCGATGAGGTCGGTGTTGTACTTTTGCGGATACTGCGGCGCGGTCACGGCCCACGGCGTCTGGGTCGCGGCCTCGACGGTCGGCGCGACGATGCCGAGGATGTTGTGGCCTTTCCAGCCGCTCGCGGGCAACCAGTCGCGCTGCAACGTGCGGGCTGCGACGCAAGTCGCGGTGTTGCAGCCGAGCAGGACGAGGCGGCAGCCGCGCTTGAACAGCGCCTCGACGCCGGCGCGGGTCAGCGCCACGATTTCCTCGGAGGGGCGGTTGCCGTAAGGGACGTTGGCGTGATCGCCGAGATAGACGAAGCCAGCATTCGGGAACCGCGCCACCAGCGCGCGCATCACCGTCAAGCCACCGTGTCCTGAATCGAAGACGCCGATCATGATCTAGCGATGCCACGACCACGAAGCCCCGGCAATGGCTTCTTGGACATTACGCCGGAACACCGTGTTACTCCGCGGCGTCGGCCTTGCCGGCGGCGATGACGGCTTCCTGCGACTTGAGCGCGTCGAGCGTCGGCATCGAGAGGACATTGTAGCCGCAGTCGACGAAATGCGTTTCGCCCGTCACCGCGCCCGACATGTCGGACAGCAGGTACAGCGCCGAGCCACCAACCTCATCGAGGTGCGGGGTGCGGCGCAGCGGCGAGTTGGCATGCTGGTAATTGAAGATCACGCGTGCGTCCGAGATCGCCGCACCAGCGAGCGTGCGCATCGGGCCAGCCGAGAGCGCATTGACGCGGATGCCTTGCGGGCCGAGGTCGGCGGCGAGATATCGGACCGATGCCTCAAGTGCTGCCTTGGCGACGCCCATGACGTTGTAGGACGGCACGACGCGGGTCGAGCCGCCGTAGGACAGCGTCAGCAATGAGCCGCCGTCTTTCATCAAGGGGGCTGCGCGCTTGGCGATCTCGGTGAAGGAGAAGCACGAGATCACCATGGAGTTGACGAAGTTCTCGCGCGTCGTATCGGAATAGCGGCCGCCGAGTTCCTTGCGATCGGAGAACGCCAGCGCGTGGACGACGAAATCGAGGCCGCCCCAGGCCTTGTCGATCTTGTCGAAGACGGCGTCGACGCTGGCGAGATCGGTGACGTCGCAGGGCTCGATGATTTCGGATTTGACGGATTCAGCGAGCGGGATGGCGCGACGGCCAAATGCGTCGCCTTGATACGTAAAGGCGAGCTTGGCGCCTTGACCGGCGAGGACGCGCGCAATGCCCCAGGCGATCGAGCGCTCGTTGGCGACGCCCATGATCAAGCCGCGTTTGCCAGCCATCAATGGGCCCGGCGTTGCAATATCGGTCTTTGTCATCCGTCTCTTCCGCTTCCGCTCCAGGCGTCCGACGGACGCCCAGGCCAAGGGTTCACTATGAGGCCAAAAGGCCTTGTCTCTTTGCTGCTCGCCCATCTGGGATCAAGACCTTACATGTCCTGTCGCAGGGGCGGTTACCCCTGTTCACGCGTTGTAGCGCTTGAACAGTAAAGTCGCATTTGTGCCGCCGAAGCCGAAGCTGTTCGACATGACACAGTTAAGGGCGGCATTGTCGATGCGCCGTCTCACGATCGGCATATCGGCGAACGCGGGATCAAGTTCTTCAATATTGGCGCTTTCCGCGACAAAGCCGTTGTTCATCATCAGTAGTGAGAAGATCGCCTCCTGCACGCCGATCGCGCCGAGCGAATGCCCGGTGAGCGACTTGGTCGAGGAGATCGGCGGGGCTTTTGATCCGAACACCTCGCGAATGGCTTGGATCTCGCGCTCGTCGCCAACGGGTGTGCCGGTGCCATGCGGGTTGATGTAGTCGACCGGGGGCGCGGCCTTGCCGTCGAAGCCCTTCATGGCCATGCGCATGCAGCGTGCCGCGCCTTCGCCGGAGGGTGCCACCATGTCGAAGCCATCGGAGGTTGCGCCGTAGCCTGCGATCTCGCCGTAGATTTTGGCGCCGCGTGCTTTCGCGCGTTCGAATTCCTCGAGCACCACGACGCCGGCGCCGCCGGCGATGACGAAGCCGTCGCGGTTTTTGTCGTAGGCGCGGCTCGCGGTTGCCGGGCGATCATTGTACTTCGACGACATCGCGCCCATGGCGTCGAACAGCGCCGACAGCGACCATTCGAGTTCTTCGCAGCCGCCAGCGAACATCACATCCTGCTTGCCCCATTGGATCATCTCGGCGGCGTTGCCGATGCAGTGGGCGCTCGTCGCGCAGGCGGACGAGATCGAATAGTTCACACCCTTGATCTGGAACGCGGTCGCGAGCACAGCGGAGGGGCCGGAGCACATGGCCTTTGGCACTTCGAAGGGGCCGATTTTCTTCGGGCCGCCAGATTGGCGCGTGGTGTCGGCGGCGGCGACGATCGCGAGCGTCGAGGGACCGCCGGAGCCGACGATGATGCCGGTGCGCTCGTTGACGACGTCATTCGGTTCAAGGCCCGCGTCGCGGATCGCCTGATCCATGGCGATGTAATTCCAAGCGACGCCCGATTCCATGAAGCGCTTGGGTTTCCGTGGAACCATCGGCGCCCAGTCGAAGCTGGGTGCGCCATGAACCTGGCATTTGAAGCCGAGTTCAGCGTACTTTTCGGCGCGGGTGATGCCGGATTTGGCTTCGCGCAGGGAGGCCGTGACCTCCTGCGTCGTGTTCCCAATGGAGGACACGATACCCATGCCAGTGACGACGACGCGTCTCATGAAGTTTCCTCTTAGTGTCCTTGTGCCGTGCCGTGTTGTCGCCTGTACGTCACGCGCCGCTTTCATCCGCCGGCTTCAACAGAACGCGCAGATCCTTGGCCGTATAGATCACTTCACCATCGGCCTTCAGCGTGCCATCTGCTTCGGCGAGCTTCAGTTTCCGCGCGATCACACGCTTGATGTCAATGATGTATTCGAGGTTGCCGATGTCGGGCGTCACCTCTTTCATGAACTTCACTTCGCCGCAACCGGAGGCGCGGCCGCGACCCGGCAACCCGAGCCAGCCGAGATAGAAGCCGGTCAACTGCCAGAGTGCATCAAGACCCAGGCAGCCGGGCATGACAGGGTCGCCCTTGAAATGGCAGGCGAAGAACCAATCCAGCGCCGGATTGCCCTTGACCTTGAGCGTCGCAATGACGTGGCCTTTGCCGTGCGCGCCGCCGGTCTCGGCGATTGACGTAATGTTGGAAAACATCAGCATCGGCGGCAGCGGCAATTGCGCGTTGCCTTGGCCGAACAATTCGCCACGGCCGCAGGCCAGCAGAGCCTCATAATCGTAACTCGATTGCCGTTCGGCCATGCGTCGCTGTCCTTCGTTCCGGTGCGCGATCTTGCTGAGATCCGCCCGTTTGATCCCGGCGCAGCTCTGCTGCACCCGGTCGATGGTCAAAATTTGCCGTTGGGTCGTAACACACTCATGCGCCACGCAAAAGCTAGCCGTCGCACCGTGTGACTGTTTCCACACATATGTGGCCACAGCCAAGTAGACGCTGGCATCAGGCCATCGATACGTCAGCAAAGATATGATTTATCAAAAACTTAGTCCGAGACGCGCTTGCCACGCGTCTCGGCGGCGAGCTGCTGGCGCGCGCGCATCTGGCTGAGGTAACCGCGGTTGTGTGTCGGGCTGACGAGGATCTCGTTGAGGCACACGTGGCGTGGCTGGCGCGCGACGAACAGAATGATCTCGGCCATATCTTCCGGCTGCACCATGCGCGCGAGTGTTTCCGGCAGCTCCGGCGGGTCGCGCAGCTTCATGATCGGCGTTGCGACTTCGCCCGGGCAGACGACGGTCGAGCGAATGCCGTTGCCGCACTCTTCGAGATTGATCGAGTGGCTCATGGCGACGACGCCGTGCTTGGCGGCGACGTAGGCTGGCCCCGGTATCGGTCCGACGAAGCGGCCCGCCCAAGACGCGGTGTGGATCATGATGCCGTCCTGCTGTTCACGCATCATCGGCAGCACGGCGCGGACAACGTAAAATGCACTCGACAGATTGCCGTGGATCAGCGTGTCGATGCCCTCGGGCGTGAGGCTTGCCCAATTCCGGTCGGGAATATTGATACCGGCATTGTTGACAAGAACATCGATACGCCCGAATGCGGCGTTGATCGCGGCGGCGACTTTGTCGACGGCCGCGGATTTGGTGAGATCTGCCGCGTGCACCGTCGCCGTGCCGCCGCTTTCGGCAATTTTCTCAGCGACAGTCTCCAACGCGTCCTTGCGCCGCCCTGTCAGAACCACATGCGCGCCAGCCGAGGCCAATGCACGTGCTGCCGCCTCACCAATGCCGCTGCCCGCGCCCGTGACCCACGCGATCTTGCCCTTTACGTCCTGCATATCCGCCTCCCGTGCCCTTTGGCTGCGTGCAGTGACGCTAGCCCAACGCCATGTGCGGCAGCAATGCTCTTGCCATTTCTTCCTTCTCCCGTGGGGAGAAGGTGGCGCGCTCAAGCGAAGCTCGGCTTCGCGACGAAGCGCCGGATGAGGGGCGCGCGCGTCAATGAAGCTCCCTCACCCGCCCTTCGGGCACCCTCTCCCTCAAGGGAGAGGGATGAACTCTCGAACTCCGCGTGATGACGCGCTATGGTCGCACAATCTAGCGTCTTGCCCAGAGCCCATCCCATGCGCATCTTTGCTGCCTCACTCGCCACCGAGACCAACACGTTCTCGCCGATCCCAACCTCGCGCGCGAGTTTCGAGGATGCGTTCTATGCACCGGCCGGGCAACATCCGGACGAGCCAAAACTCTGCACTGCGCCACTCCTCATCGCCCGCCGTCGCGCCAAGGCCGAGGGTTTTACACTGATCGAAGGCTCGAGTTTTTGGGCGGAGCCGTCGGGCACGGTGGTGCGCCGCGATTTCGAAAGCATGCGCGACGAAATCCTCGACCAGCTCAAGGCGGCGCTGCCGGTCGACGCGGTGCTGATGGGTTTTCACGGCGCGTTCGTCGCCGAGGGTTATGACGACGTCGAAGGCGACATGCTGGAGCGCATCCGTGCGCTCGTTGGCCCCGATTGCGTGATCGGCTGCGAATACGACCCGCACTGCCATCTCACCGAAAAGCGCGTCCGCCTCGCGAACGTCTCTGTCCTCTTCAAGGAATACCCGCACGTCGATTTCATGGAGCGCGGCGAAGAAGTCGTCGAGATGGTGCTGCAGACGTTGCGCGGTAAGATCAAACCGGTCGCCTCGCTCTATGATCCGCGCCTCTATGATTTCTACCCGACCACCACCGAGCCGATGCGCTCGTTCGTCGATCGCATGAAGGCGCTGGAGGGCCGTGAACGGCGTGCTCTCGATCTCGATCGGCCACGGCTTCAGCCATGCCGACGTGCCGGATATGGGCTCGCGCGTGCTCGTCATTACCGATGGGCGCAAAGCGGAGGGCGATGCGCTGGCAAAATCCATCGGCGAGGAAATGTTCGCGATGCGCGGCAAATGGTGCCCGCCGTCACTGCCGCTCGATGGCGCCATGACGCAAGCGTTCGCACACAACCGCGGCACGGCGATCATCGCGGAGCCGTCCGATAACGCCGGCGGGGGTGCTGCCTCCGACAACACGCTGACGATCCACGAATTGATCCGCCGCAACGCGACCAGTGCCGCCGTCGCGCCCGTGTGGGATCCGATCGCCGTGCAATTTTGCGTCGCAGCAGGCGTTGGCGCCAAGTTCGCACTCAGGTTTGGCGGCAAGGCGTCATCGGAATCCGGCCCGCCGGTCGACGCCGAGGTCGAGGTGATCGGCATCGCGCGCAACAGCTGGCAGCACTTCGGCGCCGCGAAAGTGCCGCTCGGCGATACGGCGGCAATCCGCATCGGCGGCGGCATCGACGTGATCTTGATTGAAAAGCGCACGCAGGCGCTCGGCGCGGAGATGTTCACGCACCTCGGCCTCGATCCCGGCAGCTATCGCATTCTCGTTCTGAAATCCGCGCAGCATTTCGCCGGCGCCTATGGCCCCTACGCGAGCCTGATCGTGCGCGCCGATACGGGGGGCTGCTGCGCGCAAGATCCGCGCGGGCACGTCTACAAGCGCGTCAAGCGCCCGCTGTGGCCATTGGATGAAAAAGTCGAAGGCCGGTTGCTGCTCTAACTCGTGTCCCGAATTCTGCTAAGCGCAAACCAGCTTTTAACTTGTCCGCTGTAGACAGAGTATGTTCTGATACCCTCGTCTTTGTTCGGCCCTGTGAAGGAGCTGCGTTGTGGCGCGTACACTTGAGTTCATCTACCAGGGCCACACGTTCAAGTGCGGCTTGAACAAGGTCGACCGGACCTCGCTTTACGGCAGCGTCGATGTCGAAACCCGCGATACCACCGGCTCCCGCTGCCAGGTGGCGACGCTCGCCCAGGACCGGCGCACGCTGATCCCATCTGGCGGCACCGCCATCGGTTACTTGACGCCCACGGGAACGTGGGTGGAACGCGGCGAACTCGTCGCCGTCAATGCGCAAGGCAACCGCATCAACACCGTCGCGTCGAGCTTCGACGCCCCGATCGAACTCGAAACCAAATCCGGGATCGAACGCTTTCTCGATCATTCGATCCGCTCGGCGTACCTGCTGGACACCGTCGATGAAGTGCCGGCGCCGCTGAAGACCGCGCTCGATACGGGTACGATCTTCAAATTCGACTTCAGCTATCGCGGCGGTAGCAATCCCGACCCGGCGTTCCTGATGAAGGGGCAAGAGGACGCGCTGTGGATGCTCGTCGGCGACAGCAACGAGGTGACGTTCGTCGGCTTCGCGCAAGCAGCGGCGCTGACGCCCGAGGAGGCATCGGCTGATGCCACCGACGACCTCGATTTCGAAATGATGTGAGCGGATCTGCGCCATGCCCAATATCAATCTTAGAGACCGGCGTAACCGCGACGCCCGTGTGCGCGCCGAAAGCCTCGGCCAATCCGCAACCGTCCGCTACGTCGCGGGTGACGGATCGGACGTCAAGCTCCGCCATGTGTTGAAGGCGACGAGTGAGCACGGTCTCGACCGCTTGCTGGCTGGCGCCGAGGGCGACGATGCCAAGCTCGCCGCCGCACTGGTCGCAGGCGATCCGGACGTCGATGTCGAACGCATCGGCATGTTCTTGACCGACACGAGCCGCGTCTATGTGAATGCCAAAGGCGACATCGCCTATCAGATCCAGCAGATCGAGATCGTGCGCGGGCCTTCGGGCGAAGAGAAAGAGCGGCGGCCGCGCCGCCAAGCCGAACCCAACACCGAGAGCGAGATCCCGATCTCGTGGACGGGGCGTCTTGTGAAACGCGATGAGGC
This sequence comes from uncultured Alphaproteobacteria bacterium, assembly GCA_963779515.1. Taxonomy (GTDB): domain Bacteria; phylum Pseudomonadota; class Alphaproteobacteria; order Rhizobiales; family Hyphomicrobiaceae; genus CAVZYN01. The sequence continues at coordinate 75,240 of CAVZYN010000018.1, read as the reverse complement.
GATCCGCCGTTTCGTGTTCTCGTCGAAGTTGCAGATCGTGCACGTCAACGGGCTCACCTATGATTTCCTCTACGGCATGGCGAAGGAACTCGCCGAGGCCGACAGCCTGATGCTGCTCGGCGCGGGAAAAAGCGGCAAGGAGCCGCTGATGTTCCGCCGTGGATCGACGCCCTATCGCGGTTTCCTCGAAGGCCGCATCGATGGCGAGAAATACGTGCTGCTGCTGCATCTTTCGAAGATGGAGCTGAAGTTGCCGGCCGTTGTCGACGCAGCCACCGCGACCGTGACGCAAGCGACCGACGCGGCCGTTACGCAACCTGCGACTGCAACCGTTCCAACGCCAGAGCCGAAGACGGTTCCGGTGGAGGCGCCCGCGACCGTGCAGGCGACCGCTGCGCCGGCACCCGAGCCCGCCGCACGCAAGCCGACCGTCGCCGACGTTCTCGCCGCGACGTCGGATACGCCACCGGCATCGACTGCCGCAAAGAATGAGATCGCCGACACGGTCGCCACCGCCAAAGCCGGCAAGCAGCGCAAGTCCGCGTCGGCAGTCCGCGCAAAGGCTGCCGATCCCGCGACGACAAACGCGCCGAGCGCCGATGATGCGCCCGCGAAACCCGCCGCCAAGCCGCGCGCGCGCAAACCGAAGCCCGCCACTGAAACCCCATCGACCTGATCCGAGTTCTCCATGACGACGCACAAACTTGTCGATGTCGATATGCTGGCGGTGAAACAAGGCACCTATCGCCAGGGTGTCGCGAGCGCGCTGCGCGATCCCAATCTGCTGGCGATATCGCGCATGCGCCGCCGCCAGGCCTCGCAAGTGATGGTCGCGCTCGATCACGACGGCATGAAGACCAAGATCCCGCCGGGGCCTTACTTCATCAGCCTCAAAATCGACGGCGAGTTCACCGTCATGGCCTACAAGGATGGCGACATCATCTCCGTCAATCCGTACGGCACCGTGCGCATGGGCGCGCCGTTCCACATCGAACTCGGAAAAATGCTGGCGAAGGCCGGCATCAAGTCCGCGATCCTCGGCGGCGAACTCTGGGTCAAGCACGCCGACGGCCACCGCCCGCGCGTGCACGACGTGACGCGGCTCGCGCGGGCTCCCCAATCGCCGGCCGATGTCGACCAGCTCCACTATGCCGTGTTCGCGATCTACGACCTCGACGGCGTCGATCTGTCGACGCAGCCCGGGCCGCAGCTCGCCAAGATCCGCGCGATCTTCGCGAATGGAAAGCACGTCAAGCCGATCGAGACGCACGAAGGCAGCGATGCCGAGATCCAGACCCACTTCAAAAAATGGGTGGTTGACGGCGGCGAGGAAGGCATTGTCGCGCGCAGCGAAAAGTTCGGCTGGTTCAAGATCAAGCCGCGGCACTCGCTCGACGTCGCGGTGATCGGCTTCTCCGAGGCGATCGAGGATCGCGCCGGCATGCTGCATTCGCTGCTGCTGGCGGTGGTGCGCGGCGATGGCAGCTATCATGTGGTCGGGCGCACGGGCGGCGGCTTCTCGGATGCGGAACGCGTGCAACTCTTGAAGGATCTCAGCCAGCGTACGGCGGAGAGCACCTACATCGAAGTCAACTCGGATCGCGTCGCCTACAAGATGTTGCAGCCGGGTCTTGTCGCCGAGATCTCATGCCTCGATGTCATCACGGAATTCGCCGACGGCGAGCCGATCGAGCGCATGGTGATCGAGTGGGATGCGAGCTGCGAAAAAATGGACCAGCGTCCGCCGCCTGCCGCTCGCCAGCATCATCTCGCCGCAGTTCGAGCGCCTGCGCGACGACAAGACACCGTGCGCCGAGGATACCGGCCTCACGCAGTTGTCGCGCGTGGTCGAGTTGCCGGAGGCCGAGACCGCCGTCGCCAGCATTCGTCTGCCGAAAGCCGAGATCTTGAAACGCGCCGTCGCGACGAAGGAGCTCAAGGGCAAGACGATGGTGCGCAAGCTCATGATGTGGAAGACCAACAAGGATGCGGTCTCCGCCGAGCATCCCGCGTTCGTGCTGCTGCTCACCGACTACAGTCCCAATCGCAAGACGCCGCTCGAGCGCGAGATCCGCGTTTCCTCCAGCCGCGAGCAGATCGACGCGCTCTACGCCGCGTGGAGCACCGAAAATTTCGTCAAAGGCTGGGCGGTGCGGTAGACGATTTCGACGAATCGGCGATGGGCTCCCACGTCATCTGCGATGGGCTCCCCGATTTGGGTCACGGCACGCACGACGCTCAGCGGCGGCTGTCTGTTCGGCTCCCCGCCGGACCCTTGCGGCGGCTGTTTCAGGAGTAATTTCGCGCAACTCTCTCCTCCGTCATCCCCGCGCAGGCGGGGACCCAAGCAATGTGCGGCATATGGTTGTTTGCTTGGGTTCCCGCCAGAGCTTGTGCCCGGCGCAGCGGGTGCGGGAATGACGAGTCGATGAGGCGGCGCCAATCTGCCCTGACCGCAGATCGCGATCTCACTTGTTGTTTGGAGCATCCAAATTGAAAATTAAGCGGGTACCCGGGTCACAACGTGAATACTCCCCCCGCGTCACGACCGGCCGCCATTGACGGAGAGGATCTCGCCCGACACCCACGCCGCCTGATCGCTCGCGAGAAACAGTGCGGCGTTGGCGATGTCGCCGGCAGTGCCGGTGCGGCGGGTGTGGATGCTCTCGACCAAGCGCTGCTGGCCGTCGGCGCCGTAGCTGTCCCATTGCCGCTCGGAGGTGGGATTGGAGCGCACGAAGCCGGGCGCGATCGCGTTCGCGGTGATGCCGAATTTGCCGAGGTCTTGGCTCAGCTGTTTGGTCAGCCCGACGAGCGCGTGCTTTGCCGCCGTATAAGCTTGAATGCCGGTGAGGCTCGGGCGCAGGCCCGCACCCGATGCGATGAAGACCATGCGGCCGAAGTTTGCTTGCCGCATTGGAACCGCCGCGGCCTGCGCCAGCCAGAAGGCGCTGTCGACGTTCGATTGAAAAATCACGCGCCAGTTTTCTTCCGTGACCTCCTCGATCGGCTGGCCGACTTGGCCGCGCACGCCGCCGGCCGCATTGACGAGAATGTCGAGACGGCCATCGGACGTCAGCACCGCGTCGACGAGCGCGTGCGCCTCGCCCCGCTTCCCGAGGTCGGCGTGATGCGCCACCGCACCCGGCGGGCGGCCCTCCATCGGGATCTCCGCGATATCCGCAAGATGCACTTTGGCGCCCGCGCGCCGCGAGTCCTTGCGCGATGGCGCGACCGATGCCTTGTGCGGCGCCGGTTACGAGCGCGACTTTGCCGTCGAAGCGGATGTGCATGTGTCGATCAATCGTTGGAAGGTTTCGTAGGCCATCGGACGGCGGCCGTCCTCGATGTCGTGGATCAATGCGACGAGCTCGATGAGACCCGGCGTCGCGACGCCCGCCGCGCGACCGAGCTCGGCGATAATGCCGATCTGCGGATCGATTTCGGTTTTGCGTTTACGCACGGCGAGATCGCGATAGATGCCGGAGTGGGTCTTTGCGGTCTTGCTGGTGTAGTCGGCGAGCCAGTCGATCACACGTTGGCTTCCAGATGCGGGCGCACCCGGCAAGAACGCTTTCGGGTCGAAGTCGCCGAAGCCGATCGGCGTCACGCCGCGGGCCGCCGCCACCGCCATGACTTCCCGACCAAGCGTCTCAAATACGATGGCGCGGCGCGGATCGGCGAAATTTTCCGACATCGAGTTCGGGCGTCAGCGCGGTCGCAAACAGCATCGCGCCATAGGCGAGCTTGCCCCAGAGATAGCCCCAGATATTGTCGGTCAGCACCGCATCGGGCTCGAACCTCTGCAACAGCGCGAACATCTCGCGCGTGCGCACCCGCGTCGCGCCGTCGATCTCGCCGACGACGACGGCACCGCGATTGCCGTAGAGGATTTCACCTGCCCCGTGCCAATCGGCGCCGAAATTGACAAAGCAACCCATGGTGCGCTCGGCGCCGACCGCCTTTGCCATCGCGATCTCGTTGAGGCCGTTCTGCGCCGAGAGCACAAAGCCATCCTCGGCGAGATGCGGGGCGAGCCGCTCCAGCGCACCCGCCGTCGCTTGCGCCTTGACGGCGAGTACGATGCGCTTGAATTGGCCGCGCAGCTCATCCGGCGTCACCGCTGGAACTTTCACGGTGAACTCCTCGACCGGGCCGAAGATCTTGAGCCCCGTGGTGCGGCACGCCGCGACATGTTCCGGCACGATATCGACGATCATCACCGGCACACCCGCGCGCGCCCAATACGCCGCCAGCGTGCCGCCGATCGCACCGCCGCCCCAGATCAGGATCGGCTCTCGCTGCTCGTCCATGTGCGTGTCCACCTCGATCTCCCGTCAGCGCCTTGCTACGCACTCTATGTCAGAAGCAATTGCGCGCAACTCTCTCCTCCGTCATCCCCGCGACGGCGGGGACCCAAGCAACCCTGCTCACTCTCCGATTTTTTCCTGATCGACCTCTTGCCCGCTCTGGCCAACCTCACGAATAATACCATCGGCACCGAGCAAATCCTCCCACATCGGATTCATCTGCTCGATCAGGCGGATCTTCCACAGCCGATTCCATTTCTTCATCTGCTTCTCACGGCGTATCGCGTGGTCCATCGTCGGATGAAACTCGAAGTAGACGAGCGTCTTCACGCCATACTTCTTCGAGAACCCCTCGAACGTGCCTTCCCGATGCTCCATGGCGCGCGTCCACAGATCGCTCGTCACGCCGATATAGAGCGTACCGTTGACGCCGCTCGCCATCATGTAAACGCAGGGCTGCTTTTCACGATCCCGCATGACATCCATCATTGCCTTGCTTGGGTCCCCGCCGTCGCGGGGATGACGGAGGAGGGATTGGAGCTTGAGGCATGAATAACAGCTGTTGAACTCTCTCCCCACGTCATCCCCGCGCAGGCGGGGACCCAAGCAACGTGCGCAGGCCGTTTGAACATCGAGCGCGCGACTTACCGACAACGAACACCAATTCCTGTGCTGAACCTTACTTGGGTCCCGGCCGTCGCCGGGATGACGTCGGGAGAGAGCGCTCAGAGCGTAACCCAAGTCATAGCCGCCGAACCCCTCACCCCACCCTCCCCACCCTCACCTCCTCCTTATGCGTCGCCACGACCATCTCGCCTGCGGTCGTCACCCAGCCGCGATACATGCCGAGGGTATTGAACGGCGCATGCACGTTGCCCTGCCGCATCGCACGCCACCATCCCCGCCCCGATCTTGTGCGACCCGAGCCCTTCGATGACGGCGTCCAACGCGGTGCTGAGACCAACTTTCGCGTACATCATGCGCGCCGCGACGTCGTAGGCCGCTGCCCGCTTGATGAAGACCTCCCCCTGCCCCGTGCCGGACACCGCGCACACGCCGTTCAGCGCGTAGGTCCCAGCGCCAAGGATCGGTGAATCGCCGACGCGGCCGACGGGCTTGTTGTTGAAGCCGCCCGTCGAGGTCGCCGCCGCCAGATTGCCGCGCGCATCCAACGCGACGGCGCCGACGGTGCCGTGCTTCTCGGCCTCGCTCGCCATCAGGATCTCGCCGCTCTCGGCCTTGGCCTTGAGCGAAGCGAGGGCGGCGACGCGCCGATCCGTCGTGAAGTACGCGTTCGGCACCATCTCGAGGCCGCACACGTCCGCGAAATCATCGGCGGCGGAGGCCGCGATCAAGACGCTCGGGCTCTTTTCCATCACCGCGCGCGCGGCCTTGACGGGATTGCGAATGCGGCGCGCCGCGCACACCGCGCCACCCGCCAGCGTCGCGCCGTCCATGATGGAGGCGTCGAGTTCATGCTCGCCCGCTGCGTTCAGCGCCGCGCCGTAGCCGGCGTTGAAATGCGCGCTGTTCTCCATCACGACGACGGCTGCCTCCACGGCTGCGATGCTGGTGCCGCCCGCCTTCAGGATCGCCCAGCCGGCTTTCAGCGACTCCGCCAGATGCGCGCGCGCCTCCGCCCACTGGGCGTCGCTCATCAACGCCTTGTCGAGCGTGCCGCAGCCGCCGTGAATTCCAATGGCAATGGGAGGCATCATGACACTCCGAAGACGCCGTCACGTGGAGACCGCGCGATGTTGACAACAAGACCCTATCACTCAGTTTTGACACATCGTTGCGCGCGGCGTCGAGCGTCGCTTTTCGCGATTTCAAGACTGGCTGCCGGCTTGATGGCGCATATATTTAGTATGCACGACACACTGGTTTCACGAAACACGCGATGGAGATTTTCCGATGAAACGATTTTTGATCCCAACTGCCGCGATGGCCGCCATGGCCGCACTTTCAACCGGCGCGCAAGCGCAAAGTACGATCAAGGCCGGCACATTGACGTGCACCGGCGGCCAAGGCGTCGGCCTCATTCTCGGATCGCAGAAGAGTTACAATTGCCGGTTTGCGCCCGCCAGCGGACGGCGCGGCGACTCCTACCGCGCGAGCGTGACACGCCTCGGCGTCGATGTCGGCGTGACCGGCAAGACGACGATGGTGTGGACCGTGCTCGCGGCAACCGACACGCTCGCCCCCGGCGCACTCGCCGGCACGTACGCGGGAGCAGCCGCGGATGCGTCCATCGGTGCCGGCGGCGGCGCCAAGGCGCTGGTTGGCGGATCGCAAAACAGCATCGCGCTGCAGCCCGTCAGCGTGCAAGGCCAGACCGGCGTCAACCTCGCCGTCGGCGTCGCGGGTTTGAACCTGCGGTAAAGCCGCCTCGGAACACGGGCGAAGGACACACGCCCTTCCCTCTCCCCGTCCTTCAACGGGGAGAGGGAAACGACGGCGTGCCCGCGAAGCAAAGCACGCCGTTGTGGGTGAGGGGCAGCCTCGCGCAGACGTCAGCATGCGTTGCGTCACGCAATGGTGCATGTGTTCATGCGACCATTCATTCTCAAAAGACAAATGATGCGAGGATCATGACGATTACGAAGAAAATCACGAGGTAGCCGCGCAGATTGCCGGTCGAAATATCCTGATGGAGTTCGCGCAGACGTGAAGCTCGAGCCTGGCCGGCGAAAGCGCCATAGATCACGGCGGCGGCAGCGATCAGTAACGGCAGCACTAAGTCTGCAAATCTCACTTCTTTGCGTTCCGTTCAATTCGATTGAGCTCGCGACGCTCGTCGCAGATATCAGCACTCAGCGCGCCTTTTACATTCCTTCATAACGCCCTTAAGATCTGCCTAACGGGTACCGCATTTCCGCGTAACCGCCAGAAGCAAGATCAATGCGCGGACCGGGCCAGCGTCGCTTGCGCCACTGCGCTGGTCCGATGCGGTGGCTGGCGAGTCGCGTTTCCACGACTTGCACCTCACTCACAATTTCGTCATGGCCGCGCAGGCGGCCACCCAAGCAAGCATCCGATTGGGCTCGCCGGCGAGGCAGTTCATGCAATGGCGTACTCATCCGCATGTGGTCGGCGGATGCGATCAGACGGCGCTGGTCACGACGAAATTGACCCGTGCGGACATTCGAAGCAGGCGCCTTTCCCTCGCCCTGTTCTTCAACGGGGAGAGGGAGACGACGGCTTGCGCGCGAAGCAAAGCACGCCGTCGTGGGTGAGGGGCAGCCACAGGCTCGGTCGCATTCTAAAAGACTTTGCGCGTGCGGATCGATCACCGGCAGCAATCGGGGCTGCCCCTCATCCGGCGCTACGCGCCACCTTCTCCCCGTTGAAGAAACGGGGAGAAGGAAGAGTCAGCACAGACGGCTCTTGTTGGCCCATAACGACCATTCATGATCTGCGCAGAAACGGACGGCGCTCAATTCTGGAAGTTGCCATGCGTCGAGTCAGCCATGGGCACTTGTGTTCATCACTCAAGCGGCGTACGCGCGGCGCATCACTCCGAGCAGCGTCGAAGCAATGGCCGCGCCAACACTCACTTCGCTGGTTTGATGTTCATGGCGAGCGTGTCTTCATCGACGCGCGCCGTGATCTTGACCTTGTCTTTCTGCATCGCCCAGGCCGAGCCGACCGAGACGACCGGCAGGCGCGGGCGATCCTTCAAGACCAGCGCGTTGGCGGCTTCGAGCAGGCCGCGCCGCTTGGCTTCGTCCATCTCGATCGCGGCGTCCTGCAACAGCTTGTCCATCTCAGCGCTCTTGTAGGCGTGGACGTTGAACGCGCCCATCTTCTTGTCCTTGTCGTTGGAGTGCGCGATCGACGACAGCGTGTAATGCGCCTCGCCGGTCAACGTGCCCCATCCCGACATCGACATCGAGTAGTCGCCGCGCGTCCGCGCCGGGAAGAACACGGCGGCCGGCTGCGCGTTGGCTGCTGCATCGATGCCGATCTGCGCCAGCATCTGCGCGATCGAGGTGCCGACCTGGCGATCGCCCGGCAGACGGTCTTGCGTGAACGACAACTGAATCTTGAAGCCGTTCGGGAAACCCGCGTCGGCCATCAGCTTCTTGGCGGCGGCGACGTCGTACTTGCGCTCCGGCAGGCTCTTGTTGAAGCCGAAGATCGATGGCGTCACCAGCTGGTTGACGGGCGTGCCGAGCCCTTCCATGGCGATGTCGGCGAGCGTCTTGCGATCGATCGCAAGGTCGATCGCCTCGCGCACGCGCGCATCTTGCAACGGGTTTTTCGACAGTGCGCTGCCGTCCTTGGCCGCGATCTGGCCGGCCGGCGGGGTATCGCGCATATCCAATTCGATATTGAAGACGTAGACCGTGGCGATGGTCTGCACGGCAAGTTTCGGATCCGTCTTCAACGAGGCCACATCCGTCGCCGGAACGCGCGTGATGAGATCAAGTTGGCCCGCCTTCAACTGCGCGACGCGCGCAGCATCGTTCGCGATCTCCTTGCGCACGTGGCGCGTCCACGGCTCCTTCGGGCCCCAATAGCCGTCGAAGCGATCCATGACGAGATCGCCCTTCGGCGTCCACGACACATACTTGTACGGACCCGTGCCGATCGCGGCCTTGCCGGAGTTGAACGCTTCGTTGGCGCTCTCCTTGGTCAGCCCCTTGGCGGCCTTGGAGGAGACGATGAACAGGCGAATGAAATCATTCGGCAGCACGGGCGCGGGGCCATCGGTGACGATATGCAGCGTGTGCGGGTCGACGATCTTCGTCTCCTTGACGCGGCGGATGTAGATCGTCGTCGGGTTCGGGCCGGCGACAACCGGGATGCGCTCGATCGAGAACTTGACGTCCTCGGCGGTGAAGTCGGAGCCGTCATGGAACTTCACGCCCTTCCTGAGCTTGAATTCCCAGGTCGTCGCATCGAGCGGTTTCCAGCTCTCCGCCAGCCGCGGCTGCACTTCGAGGCCGTCACCCGACCAAGTGAGCGTGTCGAAGACGTGCTTCAGCGCTTCGGCGTGCGTGCCGGTCGCGGTGAAATGCGGGTCGATCGAATCCGGCCCGCCACGGACGCCAATGGTGAGCGTTTGGGCGGCCGCGGGCATTGCCGCGAGTAGTGTAACAATCGTTGCTGCTAGATTGATCCTTGGGCGCATTGTGTCCTCCTACCGGTACCCCGTCGGGGCTCTCGCGGTCCAATAGAGCATTGGAAGCCGATCGAGGCCAAGCCTATAAGTGACGGTCAAGCGGCGCCAAGCGGGCAAGCGAAAGGATCGGGGGAACGATGCGTATCGCCGACATGAACTGGATGCAGGTCCGCGATCACGCGGCCAAGGACGATCGCGCCGTGCTGCCGATCGGCTCGACCGAGCAGCACGCGTATCTGTCGCTCGCCGTCGATGCGATCCTCGCCGAGCGGGTCGCCGTCGAGGCGGCGGAGCCACTGATGGTGCCGGTGTTCCCCGTCATCAACTACGGGTTGACCCCGAGCTTTGTCGAGTATCCGGGCACCGTGACGCTGAAAATGGCGACGCTATGCGCGGTCGTCGGCGACGTGCTCGACGGCATCGCCCGCTCGGGCTTCAAGCGCATCACCATCGTCAACGGCCATGGCGGCAACTCGCCCGCCCACGGTGCCGTGCTCGAATGGCTCGGGCGGAACCACGGCGTCCAGGTCAAATGGCACAACTGGTGGAACGCGCCCAAAGCATGGGCCAAGGTTCAGGAGATCGACACGGTCGCCTCGCATGCGTCCTGGCTCGAGAATTTTCCCTGGACGCGCCTCGGCAACGTCCCGATGCCGTCCACCCAGAAGCCGATGATGCGGATCGACCGCTTCCAGCAGCTCGATCCAGTGAAGAAAAAGGAGCTGCTCGGCGACGGCAACTACGGCGGCCTTTATCAGCGCAGCGACGAGGACATGCTGGCGCTGTGGGCCGTCGCCGTCGAGGAGACCCGCGGCCTGATCGCCGACGGGTGGGCGTAGACCGTGATTTTCTTCCTAAACCGCGTGCGGCTCACATTGACCACCTACGGCATACCAGTATATCATGCGCGACGACCGCTTCGAATGGGATGACAGGAAAGCCGCAGCCAATCGGCGCAAGCACGATGTGTCATTTGAGCTTGCGCGGCGGGCATTCGATGATTTTCGCGCGATTGACTGGCTCGATGTCGATGAGCCAGACGAAGACCGCATTTTGCTGACTGGCCTCGTCGACGATGTGCTTTTTGACTGTTTGTTTCGTGGAGCGCGGATCTCGCAAACGCATCATATCAGCCAGAAGGGCAACCGATCGTGAGCAGAACGACTACAATCAAGCGAACACCTAAATCCAAACGCAGCAAAGCTGCCAAGCTCGATGCGTATGGCATGTCCAAGGAGAATTGGGCGCGGCTCAGATCCAAAACCAATGCCGAAGTCTTGGCCGATGCGCGCTCTGACCCGGATGCGCTACCAATGGAGGATCGAAAGCCCGGAAGGCTGGCACGGCGGGTCTCGCGCGCCAAATTCATCCGCTGGCACCTAGGCATGTCACAAGACCAATTCGCCGCAACCTTCAGCATCCCGCTCGGCACGCTGCGCGATTGGGAGCAGCATCGCCGCGAGCCCGATCAGGCCGCTCGCGCTTATCTCGAAGTCATCGCGCGGGCGCCGAAGATCGTTCGCAAGGCGTTGGCCGAGTTGCAAGCCCAATCGCGTGAGTTGGTCCCCGCCAAATGAGCAATCCGACGGGAGGGGGGACCCCATGCAAGCTCTCGTGACCAGCGGGCTTCGCACAGGCGCGATTGTCTGATGCTCGGCTTCATCATCCAGCGCTTGATCCAGGCCTTTGTCGTGATGCTCGTCATCTCGGCGCTGGTGTTTGCCGGCGTCTACGCGGTCGGCAATCCGATCGACGTGCTGATCTCGCCCGACGCGACACAGCAGATCCGCGAGGCCACGATCAAGGCCTATGGCCTCGATCAGCCGCTGTGGACGCAATATGGCGCCTTCCTCGGGCGTCTTTTTTCTGGCGATTTCGGCCGCTCCTTCATCTTCAACATGCCGGTGCTCGATCTGATCTTCTCGCGACTTCCCGCCACGTTGGAACTCACGCTGGCCGCCGTCCTCGGCGCGACGCTGCTTGGCGTCCCCTTGGGGATGTACGCCGGCTACAAGCCGGACAGCATCGCCTCGAAGTGCATCATGGCGTTCTCGATCCTCGGCTTCTCGGTGCCGACGTTCTGGATCGGTCTCGTCTTGATCCTGACGTTCGCCGTCTCGCTCGGCTGGTTTCCGGCGGGCGGGCGCGGCGAGACCGCGACGCTGTTTGGCATCGAGTGGAGCTTTCTCACCGGCAATGGCTGGCGGCATCTGTTTCTGCCGGCGCTCAATCTCTCGCTCTTCAAATTCGCGATGATGGTGCGGCTCGCCCGCGCCGGCACGCGCGAGATCATGCTGACCGACACCGTCAAATTCGCGCGCGCGGCCGGCGAGAGCGAATGGACCATCATGCGCCGTCATGTCCTGCGCCTGATCGCGATCCCGATCGTCACCGTGTTCGGCCTCGAATTCGGATCGACGCTCGCCTTCGCCGTGGTGACGGAGACGATCTTCTCCTGGCCGGGCGTCGGCAAGCTCATCATCGACAGCATCTCCTCGCTCGACCGGCCGGTGATGGTTGCCTATCTGATGCTCGTCGCCCTGCTCTTCATCATGATCAATTTTCTCGTCGACATCGCCTATGCGGCGCTCGATCCGCGACTGCGCGCACGGAGGGGCTGATGGATCATGCCTCGCCGCTCGCCCGGTTCTGGCGCGACTTCCGCGAGAGCGCGATCGCGCTCACGGCCCTTGGCGTCGTGACCGCGATCGTGCTGCTGGCGCTGCTGGCGCCGCTCATCACGCCGCAAAATCCCTATGACCTCGCAAAGCTGGTGCTCGCCGACGCGCGGCGGCCGCCGGGCTACGCCAATGCGGCGGGCTTCACCTATTGGCTCGGCAGCGACGCCCAGGGCCGCGATCTGCTGTCGGCCATTCTCTATGGTCTGCGGATTTCGCTGCAGGTCGGACTGGTGGCCGGCGCCATCGCGTTCGCGATCGGGGCGACGCTCGGCAGCGTCGCCGCCTACTTCGGCGGACGCATCGAAGCCCTGATCATGCGGATCGTCGATCTGCAATTGTCGTTCCCGGCGATCCTGCTGGCGCTCGTGCTGGCGGCCATTCTCGGGCAAGGCAAATGGCAGCTGATCGCCGCGCTTGTTGCCGCGCAGTACGCCTATTTCGCGCGCACCACGCATGGCGCGGCGTCGACCGAACGCGCCAAGGATTATGTCGATGCCGCACTGTCGACGCCGCTGGGCGCCTCGCGCGTCGTGTTCCGCCACATCCTGCCGAACTGCCTGCCGCCGCTCATCGTCGTCGCGACCGTTCAAATCGCCAACTCGATCGCGCTCGAAGCGACCTTGTCGTTTCTCGGTCTCGGGCTGCCGGTGACGGAACCCTCGCTCGGCATGCTGATCGCGAACGGGTTCCAGTACATGCTCTCGGGCCGCTACTGGATTTCGATTTATCCGGGCGTCGCCCTGATCATTCTCATCGTCGCAATCAATCTCGTCGGCGATCAGGTGCGCGACCAGCTCAATCCGAGGCTGAAGCGATGATCCAGCCGCTGCTGCAGGTGCGCGATCTGGCGACGCATTTCCACACCAAGGCCGGCGTCGTCAAAGCCGTCGATGGCGTGTCGTTCGATGTGGCGGCGGGCGAAGTTGTCGGCCTGGTCGGCGAATCCGGCTCCGGTAAAACCGTCACCGGCTTCTCCATTCTCGGGCTCGTCGATCCGCCTGGCCGGATCGTTGGCGGCTCGATCACGCTCGAGGGCCAGGAACTCGCCGGCCGCGATCAGGCGTCGCTCAGGACACTGCGCGGCCGGCGTATGGCCATGGTGTTCCAGGATCCCGCGACGACACTCAATCCCGTGCTCACGATCGGCACACAAATGCGGCTCGCGCTCGACGCCCATGAGCGCGTCACCACTAAGGCCGCCATCGACCGCTCCGTCGCCGTGCTGACCAAGGTCGGCATTCCCGATGCCGCGCGCCGGCTGGACGCCTATCCGCATCAGTTCTCGGGCGGCATGCGCCAGCGCGTCGCGATCGCCATCGCGCTACTGCATCGCCCGGCGCTGATCGTGTGCGATGAGCCGACCACCGCGCTCGACGTCTCGATCCAGGCGCAAATCCTCACCGAGATGCGCGCGCTCGTCCGCGATTTCGGCACCGCGCTGATCTGGATCAGCCATGATCTGGCGACCGTGTCCTCGATCGCGAGCCGCATCCTCGTCATGTACGCCGGCCGTCTGATCGAGGAAGGACCAACGGCGGCCGTGCTGCGCACGCCGCGGCATCCCTACACCAAGGGGCTGCTCAACTCGCTTCCCGGCAATGCCACGCCGGGCCGCGACCTCGTGCAGATCCCGGGCGCGACGCCGTCGCTGCTCAACCTGCCGCCGGGTTGCGCCTTTGCGCCGCGCTGTGCGTTCGCCGATCACGTCTGCAAGGACGCCCCCGATCTCGTGCGCTCGGCAACACGGGCGCTGCGCTGCCACCATCCCATTGCCGCCGAGGTGCCGGCATGAGTGCGCTCATTTCCGTTGCCAACGTCTCGAAGCGGTTCACGCCAATGCTCTCCGTCGGCGAACGCATTGCCGCCCGGTTTGGCGCCGTGATCGAGACGCGCACCGTGCACGCCGTCGACAACGTCAGCCTCCACATCGTCAAGGGTGAGGTCCTGGGCCTTGTGGGCGAATCCGGCTGCGGCAAGTCCACGCTCGGGCGCATGATCGCCGGCATCCTGCCGCCGTCGGAGGGAACCGCGACGCTCGACAACGAGCCGGTCATGGGCCGCGCGCGCCGCCCGGTGAAAGTGACGACGCGCGTGCAAATGGTGTTTCAGGACCCGTTTGCCTCGCTCGATCCGAGGATGCGCATCGGCGACAGTATCGCCGAAGGGCCGATCGCGCACGGCTTCGTTTCAAAGGCCGACGCGGGCCAATATGTTGGTACATGGCTCGCGGCCGTCGGTCTCCCCGTGGATGCCGCCGAGCGCTATCCACATCAATTCTCGGGCGGCCAGCGCCAGCGCGTCGCCATTGCGCGCGCGCTCGCCATGAAACCCGACGTGCTCATCTGCGACGAGCCCGTCGCCTCGCTCGACGTCTCGATCCAAGCCCAGATCATAAATTTGTTCCTGAAGCTGCGCCGCGACTTCGGGCTGACCATGCTGTTCATCAGCCACGACCTCGGTGTCGTGCGTCACATCTCGGATCGCGTCGCCATCATGTATCTCGGTCGCATTGTCGAAACAGGGAAGACGCAAGAAGTCTACGCCGCACCACGACACCCCTACACGCGCGCGCTGCTCGACAGCGTGCCGAAGCTGGAACTCGCCGACGACAGCCTCGTCACGTTCCGGCCGATCCAAGGTGAATTGCCGTCACCTCTGTCGCCGCCGCTCGGCTGCCATTTCCATTTGCGCTGCCCAAAGGCCGCGCCACGTTGCAAAATTGAGCCGCCGCGGCTAGTGGCCGTTGACACCGGCCGCGATGCCGCCTGCCATTTCCCATTGCAACCTTGAGGATCGCCGCATGGACAAGATGGAACCCTGGCAATGGCCCGAAGCCGAGTGGCGCCGCCGCGTCAATCACGTCCGCGCCGGACGCAACCTGAAACCGGCATCCTGGCCCGGCGGCGCGCGCTGCGCCGTAGCGCTGTCGTTCGACTCGGACCATGAAACCAACGAGCTGCGCGAGGGCGGCAATTCCATCGGCCGCATGTCCTGGGGCCAATACGGCACGCGCGTCGGCGTGCCGCGCATTCTCGGCGTGCTCGAAAAGGCCGCTATCCCGGCCTCGTTCTTCGTTCCTGCCGTCGCTGCCCTGCTGCACCCAGACGAGCAGCGCCGTGTCGTCAAGGAAGGCCACGAGATCGGCCTGCACGGCTGGATTCACGAGCTCAACTCCGTGCTCCCCGAAGCCAACGAGCGTGAGCTGCACTTTCGCGCGGCAGATACGCTGGAAAAGATCACGGGGAGACGCGCCGTCGGCATGCGTACGCCATCGTGGGACTTCTCGCACGCCACGCTGAAGATCCAGCGCGAGCTTGGTCTCCTCTACGACAGCTCACTTTTTGCCGACGACGATCCTTATGAACTGATGGAGGAGGGCGACGCCACCGGCATCGTCGAACTCCCGGTCGAATGGATCCGCGACGATGCGCCCTATTTCAACATGCACCGGCACGCGGCGCTCAGGCCCTACACGCCGCCGCCCGCCGTGCTCGACATCTTCCGCCGCGAGTTCGATCGCGCCTGGGAGGAGCGCGGCCTGTTCCTGCTCACCATGCATCCGCATGTCAGCGGCTACCGCTCGCGCATCTTCATCCTGGAAGAGCTGATCGCACATATGCAAGCCAAGGGCGGGTGCTGGTTCGCCACCCACGCCGATATCGCCCGCCACTGCGCTGCGGGACTTACGCCGTCGCGGTCTGACGCGCCGGCGTGAGCCGCGTTAAATCGCAGTCAGTTGCCAGGCGTGCGGGAAATCGCCGTAGTCGGTGGTGGTGACGCCGTTGCGGGCCGTGCCCTGGTAGCTCTTGAGCGCGGGCACGATGGTCACGCGCAGCACCGCGCTGGCTCCGGGCTTCAGCAGCCCCGCGTGCACGGCAGCGGCACCCAGAATGGAGTCGCGCGTATAGGTATCGGTCCCCCACACTTGGCCCTCGGCCAGACCGGTGACGCGGAAATAGTAGACCGCGCCGGTGGTATCGCACAGACCGTGCATGTTGACCGGGGCATCGGATGCGATCTGGTTCTTGTCGAGCAGCGTCAGCAACTGCTTGCGCGACAGCTTCCCGCGCCGGTCGAAGTAGCTGACGAGTTCCTGGACAACTTTCATGGCGTATTTCCTCGCTGCATGGAGACGACGCGGCCGTAACGCGGCGCGAACGACGTGGTTTCGCCGGGCACGGCCCACAGGACCGCATACGGCATGGCATCGGTTGGATAGGAGATATCGCCGTCAGTGATGACGATGGCGGCGGTGACGCGTGCGTCCTCCGCCAGCGCCAGCATCGCCGGACCGAGATCGCTGCCGCCGTAACCGCGCACCTCGTAGACGGCGAGTTCGCTGGCCGAGAGCGTCTCGTCCGACGTGACAGCCGTGTCGCACTGCACGACCCGGATGTCGTCGATCCCCGTCGCCTCGCAGAAATCGGCGATCGCGCCGAGCGCGAAGGGGATCTCGTGCGTCATCGATCCGCTGGTGTCGAGGATGACATTGAGCATGGTCGCGTGACGCTGACGGCCGGGCATGACGATGTCCGTGCGCTCGGCGCCGCGCCGCGAGGCCCGCGTGAACGTGCGCTCACCCGGCGTCACGCCCTCGAGCCAGCGCTGGACCGCGACATGCCAGGGTGCGCGGTAGATGCCGCGCAGCGCCCGCACGTTCTGCTGTGTCGCGCCTGCCTCCACGCCGCGGCCGTGCATCAGGCCGAGTGCGGCCGCCATTGCCATGCCCTTGGCGGCCAGGTCCTTGATGGCGCGGATGCGCGCCGCCTGCTCCGTACCATCCTCGGGAAACATCTCGCGCTCGAGCTTGGCATCGAGCACGTCGCCGGGATTTCCGGAGGGAGATGTCCCGGGTTTGCCGAGCACCTGATCGATGGTGACGATGACGCCGTCCCAGACCTGCGTGCGCGACTGCGTCGACTGGCCGTTGCGGCGCATCTCCAATACGATTTCCTCGGCCGACCGGTGGCGCGCGCCCGGCATGTCGAGGCCGCCGGCCGGGATCGCCGTGACGCCGAGTGCCTCCCGCAGCATGTCGTTGATGATGTAGTCGTGGGCATAGTTGAACTCGAGCCGGCCCGAGCCGACCGCGCGATCGTGCGTCCTCAACGCCAGATGCAGCAACTCATGTGCGAGCACGAATTGCAGGTCGCTGGCCGACAGCTTCGCCGTGAAGGCCGGATTGGCGACCAACCGGCCGGAGGCGAAGATGCCCATGGTCGGCACGCTGTCGTCCAGGGCGACGCGCACCGCCGCGGCCAGACCCGAGAGATGCGGGAACGGCACCGTGACCATGCGCAAGCCGCGCGTGATGCGGTCGAGCGTGGCGCTGTCGGCCGCCGATGGCTGGAGCGACTTGCTCATCCGGATGCCACCTTGCGCAACAGGTCATACATGGCGCGCTCGGCGCCAAGCTCGCCCCATTTGTCGACCATGCCGGTCAGCAGGATCAGCTGGTGTTCCTGCGACAAGCTGCGCAGGAAGCGGTTGATCACGCGCGGCTGGAACGCGTCGGCGCGGCCGTCGCGCACGAACTGGCGGATGCAGTCGAGAATGAACCAGCGCGCGGATTGGCCGGCCGGCAACAGGTTCGGATCACGGATGTAGGCCTCGATCGGCTGGACCGGGCCGCTGCTTTCCTCGGCGAGCGCGCAATACACCGCGGCGTCCTCCGGCGACAACCGGCCGAAGGCGAGCGCGCGGCGCGTTTCAGCGTTGAGGAGGCCAGCCTTCTCCGCCAGGTCGAAGGCGCGCGACAGGTGCGACCACGACCGCGGCGTCGAAAACGGCACGGGGTCGGCGGGAACGGGCCGCATCAGCGCGTCCGGCACGGTCGCGATGAAGCTGCGGATCTCGCGGCGGACGCCGCTGCGCTGCGCCCAGGCGAGCCATTCATCGACGTCGTGGCGGATCTGCAGGATGGTGACGCGATTGACCAGCGCCGAGCTCATGGCCCGCACCAGCGCGCGGTCCTGCAGGCGGTTGCCGGCGGAGACCACCCAGGTCCCCTTCGGCAATGAATGCTCGCCGAGGCGGCGCTCCAGTAGCAGGGAATAGAACGCCTTCTGCACGTCAGGGGCACACGCCGGCAATTCGTCGAGAAACAGGCAGAACGGCTCCGGTTGCTCCGGCAGCAGGATGCGCGGCGGGCAGAACACGGAGCGCTCGCCGACGATGCGCGGCACGCCGCTCACATCCTCCGGCGCGATCTGGGTGCCGAGCAGCGAACGGCAGGGCAAACCCACTTCCTGCGCCGCCTCGTAGACCATCTCGGATTTGCCGATGCCGGGCGCGGACAGCAGCAGGAAGCTCTGCTCATGCGCCATGCACTGGATGAGCTTCTTGGCCTGCCGGAGGGTCACCACCTCGTTGAATGCGGCGCTGCTGCCTTTCATGGACTTTCCTCCCGCGGCCGATCTTGGCCAATGGCGGAAGAGAATGGGGAGTGCGTCCCACGCTCACCAGAGGAGCGCGCAGAAAAACAATTTCCTCCTAAAGCCCGCTAGTCCGGCGCCGGTTGCCGGCGAGGTGCGGCGCGCGCCGATCTCGACCGCCTTACCGGATCTTGTGCCCGAGTTTCGTCGGCCCTCACGTCTGCACGTGCGCCGGATCCATCCAGAACGGTTCCCACGTGTGACCGTCGGGGTCTTCGAACGTGCGCTGGACCATGAAGCCGTAGTCCTGCTTGGGCTTCGGTTCCTTGCCGCCGCTCTTGACGGCCTTCGCGGCCATGTCGTCGACCGCTTGCTTGCTCTCCAGCGCCAGCGCGACCATCACGCCGGTCGTCTTGTGCGCGTCCGGGATCGGCTTCGTCGCGAAGGATTTGAACTTCTCGTGTGTAAGCAGCATGGCGTAGTTGTGCTCGGAGATCACCATGCACGCGCCAGTGTCGTCGCTGAATTGCGGGTTGAACGAAAACCCCAGCGCTTTGTAGAACGCCGTCGACTTGGCGAGGTTCTGGACCGGCAGGTTGACGAACATTTTCGTGGACATTGCAGGCTCCTGTCTTTGACCATGATCTGGCTTGAAGTCACGCGGCTGGTTGCGCGATCACCATCCACGCCACGCCGAATTTATCGGTGACGGCGCCGAAGCGCGGCGAGAAGAAGGTCTTGCCGACCGGCATCTGCACGGTGCCGTCCTTGGCGAGGGCGTTGAACAAGCGATCGGCCTCGGCCTCGGTTGAGACGGCGAGCGACAGTGACATGCACTGGAAGTCGAGCGGGCCGGTCCGCATGCCATCCGACATCATGATATCGGCGCCGTTGATGCGGAGCGAGGCATGCATGATCTTCTCGTCGAACCCGGGCGCCACTTTTTCTGGCGGAGGCCTATCGGGGTTGTCCTTGAAGCGCATCAGCATCAGCACCTCGGCGCCGAGCGTCTTCTTGTAGTAGTCGATCGCCTCTTCGCAGCGGCCGCGGAAGAACAAATAAGGCTGAACGGCGGGAGCTGTATTCTCTATCGCGCGAGGTTCGCCAACGATTGGTTTGAAACCGCCCCAGAACATCCGCTTTCCGTCCACCGGTATGGTGTCGGGCGTCATGTTCGCGAAGACCGGATCCTTCATTACCGCGTCCTTGATACGGGCGCAGTCTTCGCGCGAGCGGAACACGATTTCGGCCACGGCAACGATCTCGTCGGCCTCGAGTTTGACCGACTGCGGAAACGATGTATGCGCGCCGGCCTTGGCATCTTCGGCCACGTATTCGGTGACAGCCAGCGCGCCCTTCGCGCGCCACACCTTGGCGGAGGCCTCGGCAAATCGGCGATAATCATCGAGCCGGGCTTTCTTGACTGGTAAGACGTAAAACTCAGAATATGTGTTCATGGTGATCTCCTGAACGTTTCAATGCATTGGGATGTTAATGCCATCGAGCTGCAATCTTTGCCGTGTTTGAAGCTGCGTCATGACCGGTGGAAACGTCAGGCAGCGCCTGGCTGCTCCTCGTACTCGTCGTGCCGCCGCACCCAACTCATGATACCGCCGCTCTCGTTGCGGCCCTTGGGGGTGAGATCGAGCCACATGAAGGCGCCGTCCAACAGCTCCGCGCCGCGGGCATAGGTGGAGTAGGTGTGATAAACCGCACCCGCGTCGTCCTTGGCGAAGATGCTGGTGCCGTGCATGTCCTCGCTCTTCCTAATCGGCGTGCCGTAGTTGTAGATCGCCCGGCCAGTTGCGATGTCGTCTTTCTTGAACGAGACGCCGAAGTCGAAGTTGAAATCCGTGCCGGCTGACGAAACCCAGGGAAACGTCCAGCCCATGCGCCGCTTGACGGCGTCGATGCGATCCAAAGGCACGCGCGACACCGCCGCGAACGCAAGATCCGCGTGCTCGAAATGCTGGCGCGCTGAATCGATGTGGTCAGAAATGAACGAACACCCCGGGCACAGGTGATCCGATCCCGGCGTCAACATGAAGTGATAGACAGCAAGCTGGCTGCGGCCCCGGAACAGGTCGGCGAGTGTGCACTGTCCTTTTGGGCCTTCGAAGACATAGGGCTTCTCGACCTTGACCCACGGCATTGCCCGGCGCTCGGCGCGGAGCGCATCGAGTTCACGGGACATCGCCTTTTCTTTTGCCAGAAGCGCCTTGCGGGCATCGAGCCATTCGCCGCGCGAGACGATGCGTGGATTGTCGTGTGAAGTGTCGGTCATAAGCATATCTCCTGTGTGAGCCCACGGTTTGCCCCCCAAGGACGTTCAAGCGTGCGTTGCCCCGACAGGGCCACCGGAACTTTTTGCATTTCATCGCTTCAGCGCATTGGACGCAAGAGCGGCGCGCCGCCCTGATCGCGATTGAAGACCGGCCTAGGATTGCGGCGGAAACCGCTCGAACATCGGAAGCTCGTGGGCGTGTTCCATCCAGGGGATGCGTTCAGCCACCTGGATGTGCGCGTGGGCCGGACTCGCGTCCGGGTCATCATACGTCGCGCTTTGGATATCGATGATGCCCGGCAGGATCACGGCGTTGACGTAGAACAGGCCAGTGCCGCAGTTCGCGCAGAAGTGCCGCCGCCCATCTTTCGAGGACTCGTAGACCTTCAGCGTGCCCTTGATGACTGTCACGGCGGCGGCCGGAAACATCGTCCAGCCGACCATCGGCGCACCGGCGTGGCGGCGGCAATCCGTACAGTGGCAGAGCGCGTGGGTGATCGGCTCTCCGTCCGCCTGATAGCGGATGGCGCCGCAGTGACAGCCGCCGGCGATGGACATCCAGAACCTCCTGAACCGATGCAACGCCATGCCGTTGCACTGAACAATTGAGAGCACCCCGCTTTCTATTTTACTGATTGATCTCAGGCACCACGAGCTTTTCCAGTTTCTGCAACGACTCTTGCCATCCGAGATAGCAGGCTTCGGGAGGGATCACGTCGGGAATACCCTTTTGCTCGATTTTCACGTCCGTACCGACGGAGACGGCCTTCAACGTCACCGTGATTGTCATTTCGCCCGGTAAATTGGGGTCGTCGAACTTGTCCGTGTAGACCAGACGCTCGCCCGGAACGAGCTCGTGATAGGTCCCGGCAAAGGAATGGCTGCCGCCCGTCGTGAAGTTGCGGAATGACATTCTGTGAGCACCACCGACTTTCGCCTCCAACGCGTGGACGGTGCAGAGAAACCCATATGGCGGAAGCCAACTCGCCACCGCATCGGGCTCGAGAAATGCCCGATAGATTTTTTCCGGCTTGGTGGCAATGACGCGGTGAAGATGGACAGAGCCTGACATGACATTCTCCTCTTGGTTTGGACTTACTTTGGGTTTCCGATTTTCTCCGTGGTGGATGTTGAACTCAGGCTCTCGATCTCGGCACGGATGTGGGCCGCTTCGGCTGGCGTGTTGGCTAGCGCAATGGCGCGATCGAAGGCCGTGCGCGCCTCGTCGTGGCGGCCGAGCTGTTTCAAGAACGCGCCGCGCGCACCATGAAAATAAAAGTAAGCCGAAAGCTTGGCGGCGAGCGGATCGATCATGACCAGCGCTGCCTCAGGTCCACGCGCCTTCGAGATTGCGACGGCGCGATTGAGCGTCACCACGGGCGAGGGCTGCATGCGCTCCAGTGTCCCGTAGAGCAGCTCGATCTCGCGCCAGTCGGTGTCGCGGAACGTCTTTGCCCGGGCATGGATCGCCGCAATGGCGGCCTGCACCTGATAGGGCCCGGGCCGCCGGTGCCTGACAGCTTTGTCGATCAGCGCCAACCCCTCGGCGATCTGCTTGCGGCTCCAGCGTGTGCGGTCCTGGTCCTCAAGCAAAATCGCGACACCATCGGCATCGAAGCGGGCGGCGGCACGCGCGTGCTGCAACAACAACAGAGCCGTGAGCGCCATGATCTCCGGTTCCGTTGGATAGAGCCCGAGCAGCAGACGCGCGAGGCGGATCGCCTCCTCGCACAGCGTCGTCTTGGCTCCCTGCTCGGCTCCCTGCTCGGCGACGCTGTTGGTATAGCCTTCGTTGAAGATCAGATAGATCATGGCCGCGACGGCAGCAACGCGTTCGGCGCGCTCGACGGCGCCCGGCGATTCGAACGGCACGTGCGCGCCAGCAATCCGCCCCTTGGCGCGCGTGATGCGTTGCTCCATCGCCGCCTCGGTGACAAGGAAGGCGCGCGCGATCTGCATGACCGATAGGCCCGACACGATGCGGAGCGCGAGCGCGATTTGCTGCGTTGCTGGCAACTCCGGATGGCAACAGATGAACAGCAGCCGCAGGATGTCGTCGCGATAGCCGGCGGCATCGAGCTGGTCGATGACTGCCGCCTCCGCATCCGACAGGTCGGACATGACCTCTTCAGGCGGCAACGGATCGTGCTTGGCCGTTTTGCGCACGGAGTCGATGCCTGCGTTCTTCGCCACCATGATCAGCCAGGCGGCGGCGTCGCGCGGCGGGCCGTTCTTCGGCCAGGCTTTCAACGCGCGCAGCGAGGCTTCCTGCAACGCTTCCTCGGCCGTGTCGAGATCGCGGAAATACCGGAGCAGCGCCGCGATCGCCTGCGGGCGCGCCGCCGTCACGACCGGCCCGATCCAGCCCGTATCAGTCACGACACGACTTTGGGGGAATCGAGAAAGTAGCCGACCGGGCGGATTTCATACGCGCCACCCGGATTGGCCGCGCCGAGTTCCTTGGTGATCGCCAACGCCTCGTCCAGCGAGGCGCAGTCCACGATGTAGAAGCCGAGTAGCTGCTCCTTTGTTTCGGCAAATGGGCCGTCAATCACGACGGGTGTCTCGCGGTTCTTGCGCAACGTCGTCGCGGCTGTCGTCGGCAGCAACCGCGCGACCGGACCGAGCTTGCCCAGCCGGCTGTATTTCTCCATGACGGCACCGAGTTTGGCCATCACGGCATCGTCCTCCTGCTTCGACCAGGCGCAGGTGACCTTTTCGTCGTGGTAGCAGAGGATGGCGTATTGCATGGTGGCCTCGCTTGGTTCACTTGTTCTTCTGTGCGTCCTTGAACACGCGGTCTTCCTGGGCGCGCAGCTCCGGCGTGAACGCTTCGCCGAAGTCGTTCGCCTCGAACACGGGCCGGATCTCAACCTCGCACGACTCATCATGCGGATTGGGACAACGCTTCAGCCAGTCGACTGCCTCGTGCATGTCCTTGACCTTCCACAGCCAGTAGCCAGCGATCAGCTCATTGGTCTCGGCAAATTGACCATCGATCACCAGGCGATCGTTGCCGGAGAAGCGCACGCGCTTGCCCTTGGCGCTCGGATGCAGCCCGTCGCCGGCGAGCAGGATGCCAGATTTGACCAACTCTTCGTTGTAGCTTCCCATCTCGGTGAGTAATTGCTGGCCCGGCATCTCGCCGGCTTCCGAGGCCGTGCTGGCCTTGACGATGACCATGACTTTCATGGGATGTCTCCTCTGTGCGAAATGGTGGCGCTACCCTGAAGACGCGTCAGGTGGATCGATGCCGACGCGCTGGAGCAAAAAGAATTCCAGAGGATGGCCAATCCTTGCCGAACACGGCACGCCATGCCAAATTTTCCGGTATTCCAGGCGCGGGTCAAGTCACTGGTCTGGCCAAGCCGAGCACACTGGCATTGAGGCGTACACGGCGCCCACGCGATCGCCACTGATCCGGCGGCGTGCTTTGCCGAATTCGACGAAGACGCGTGCGTGGCGTTCCCGATCGCGCCTTGTTGCGATACCGGCACGCCTGCCCGCCAGGTTCGGACGTGAGCGGCGGACCACCTGAAGTTTCTGTGTGCGTTGGTGGCACGATACGCTGGGCATCGCAATCTTTGACCTTGCCCTGCTGCAGGCCGCCGCCGCATTCTTTCATCACCACGGGCTGAAGGACGGCTTACTGTGCCGTATGTCGTTCGCAAGACGGGAAGCTGGCCGTCAGGTACTTGCTCCGGCGGAGTGACGGAATGCCTGCGTTCCAGAAGCTCGGCGGCATTCGGTGAAAACGGTGCGCCGCTGCCGCAAGGCATGGCGCAATGGCTTGCGCAGCGATCGAGGCCGGATCACATCCTCGATCGGGCTTCGGCGGCGTAGCCCAGGACGCGGATGACCATCAACGACAGCTTGTGGCCGTTGGCCTTGCATTGCCCCGAGGTGCATCGAGCTTCAGAACCTGATCAAGTGCGCTCATCAACGGGCAGAATCGTGGGAGGGCATTGGCCTCGCCCTCGGCGTGGTGCTTTATCCAAGTGTCGCATTGGCGGGTCGCGCGGCACCCTCGACAGGCGCGCGCCGCCGCCCGCAAGTGCTTTTGCCCGCTGGGCTCCGGTCAGAGCCCATAGATCGACGCGGACGCGCGACAAGACATCCGTCATGCGGTGGGGGAGTGATCCGGGCGGGGTGGTGGTCATTGGTGTGGGCGACAGCCTAGGCGTGGATTGGGCGGGGGGACGGAGCCAGCGGAGACGGAGAATGTTGCCGCTGGCCGTGTTGGAGGCCATGCCGTTGGCGCGGGCACACGTGGCTGTGCCCGCGGTGCGTTTGCTCAGGCGAAGTCGAAGTCGCCGGCGACAACGGTGCCGTTGGCGCTGACAGTCGCGATCAGTGTCAGTTCGGCTGCCGAGATCTCTCCGCCTCCGGCTTGGACCCATTGCCAGAGTGAGGCGCTGTTAGCGTTGGTGTCGTTGATCACCAGAAGCGCATCTTCACCGTTGGCCGCAGTGATATTGAACTCTGCGTTGAATGCGGCCGCGACTGCAGCTGCACTGGTCAAGTTGGCATTGGTGACGCCTTCGCTGTTGGCACCTGTGAGCAACAGAGCTTCCGCGTTCCCATTCGCCTGACCGACGGTGACACTGACGGTTCCTGCCGAACCGTTGCCAGTCGAGAACAGGAAGTTGTCGTTGTTGTTGCCGTCATCGAACAGCGTGTTGAGTGCGCCGGTGAATTCGATACGATCAAGGGTTCCGCTGACATCGAAGCCCGAGATCGTGTCACCATATTCACTTGCCGCACTGAACTGGATAAGGTCAACGAAGCTATCGTCTGCCGCGCCGGTGTAGATGGCGTCCGCTCCGTCACCGCCGATGAGGATGTCGGCACCGGTGCCGCCGTTGAGAGTGTCGATGCCGGTGCCGCCGACGAGGACGTCGTTGCCGTCGCCGCCATTGAGCGAGTCGGCACCGGTGCCGCCGGCGAGCAGGTCGGCGCCCTGGCCACCATTGAGCGTGTCGGCACCGGCCGCACCGAATAGCAGATCGTTACCGGAGTTGCCGGTGAGGCGGTTGGCTCCGCTCTCACCTGCGAGGAGGTTGTTGCTCAAGGCGACGCTCACCGATACGTCCCTGGCAGACGGTGAGCCACTGTTGGCTGGATCCGCGGCACTGATTGCGTAGTCGCCGGTTCCGAACTGGTAGCCTGCGATACGAGCCATTGTCGAAGTTGATCAGCTCGATGCTTTCGGCATTGCCGCTGTCGTAGTGATCGACCGCGTTGATCGACTGGCCATTGAACTCTACGATCAGATTGCCATTGGTCGTGCCGGTGTTGTCGTCCCTGACGCTGAGGCTGGTCAGCGCCGCGCCGCCCGTGAGTATGGTGATGCGGTCGGTGCCACCGGTTTCGTTGATGGTATCGCTGCCGCCGTTGAGAGCGAAGCTATAGGTGTCATTCCCGCCGAGGCCGTTGAGTGTGTCGTTGCCGCCGCCACCGTTCAGACTGTTGTTTCCAGTGTTTCCGGTGATGATGTTGGCCGAGTTGTTGCCGGTGCCGTTGATGTTGGCGGTGCCGAGCAAGGTTAGGTTTTCGACGTCACCGTCGGAGATCGTGAAGTAGCCCCTGCTGTCGCGAGTGCAGAACTGTATCAGATCATGCCACCATCGTACCATTCGCCTCACTGACGGTGTCCCCTGTGTCGTGCACGGTGAACGTGTCGTCGCCGGCCCCTCCCGTCAACGCATTGTTGACGCCCGCGCACGCCGATCAGCGTATCATTGCCCTCGCCACCCGTGACGTTTTCGATGTTGGCGATCGAGGTGAAGCCAGAGGCGGTGCCGGAGGTCAGATTGACGGTCACATCGACAAGTGTTGCGCCGTAGTCCAATCTGTCCGTGCCGCCACCGAGATCAACCGTGATGTTCTCGACGTCGGGCGTGCCCGATCACGCCATCCATGGCAAGGAAGTCCGCGCCGTCGTATTCGACGCTGAACGTCCGGTTGTTGTTGCCGGTTCCGTCATTGAAGGCGAGCGTGTCGATATCGTCGCCACCCAGCACCGTGTCGGAGCCGGTGTCGCCGAGGTTGATGACAATCGTGTCATCGCCGGCATCACCGTTCACAGCATCATTGCCGGTGCCACCATAGAGCCGATCGTTGCCGTCGCCGCCGTTCAGGGTATCGTTGCCGCCGCCGCCGTTGATGACATCGTTGCCCAAAAGACCGTTCAGAACATCGTTGCCGTTGCGGCCATTGAGCAGGTTGTCGTTGTCGTTGCCGTCGAAGCCAACCAATGCCGTGCCGTCATTGTCTGGTCGTTCCAACGCGGGCTTGCATCTGCGACGTGACGGATTCTGCCACGCCCGAGTCCATCCGTGAAGGAAACAACCACGCGGTAGAAGTTTTGGTTGGCGACCGTCAGAGTAATTCCGGTTGCACCGGCGACATTGGTCCAGTTCAACCCTGCATCCGTCGAGACCTGCCATTGATAGGTGAACGTGCCTGCGACGGCCGGATCGCCGTTGGCAGCGATCGCTGGCATACCGTTGACATCAGCCAGGCCGCTGAGATTGGCCCGCAGAATGTTCTCGGTCCCAGTGATCGTTGGGAAGCCCGTCGGTGTTGCGTTCAACAGGTTCGCTGTCGTCCGCGTCACATCCGCAAAGCGGAAGTTCTCGACGCCGGTCACGAGATCGGTGCCGTCGGTCGGGATGAGCGCGCCAAGGGCATCCACGGCGAGGGGATCGCGCGTGTCGCTCGATCTTGTAGGCGGTGATCGTCTCCAGCCCAACGGACCAGCGTCACTTGCGTGATCGTGTAGTCGTTGCGATTGCCGGAGAACACCGCGGTATCCGCCGTGCCATCGATGCCGCCGTCGCCCAGCTTCACGTCCTTGAACATGCGCGAGCTGCAGCATGTCGGTGAAGTGCAGGTCGAACATCTCGGTGCCGAGAGTGGCGTTGCCGAGCAGGCCAGCACCGAGCGTGCCTGCCGTCCGGTTCGAGGCGCCGGTGTAGGCGTCTTCGGTATTGTTGTCGTAGCCGGTGCCACCAGTCGCCGGTCGCCATCGCTTCGCGCGAGCCATGCCGCGCTGCCGAGCGCGAGATTGCCGTTCGGTACCGGCATCGGCATATTTGCCGATCAGCGTATCCAGCCGGATCGAGCCGCCGACGATGACGTCGTTGCCACCGTTGCCGGTGAAGGTATCGCTGCCGGAGCCGCCGATCAGCCAGTTGCTGCCGCCGAAGGGGTTGGCGGTGTCGGCCGCGTCGAGAGCGTCCGAACCGATGAAGGTGTCGCCGTTGCTCGTGCCGATGGCGCCTTCGATCTGGAACCAGGCCGGGAACGGCGTGTTCTGTGTCGATGGCCACCAGCGGGTTATGCTGGGTTGCGAAGTCGATCGTCGTGCCCGGCGCGCTGCCGGCCCAGTCGCTGAGATCGATCAGGTCGAAGCCCATTTCACCGGCAAGGCCATTGTCGCCGACGACTTCGTCGGGACCGCCGACGGTGCCGGAGGCCTGCGACGGGGCCCCTGGACGAAGAATGTCGTCGCCCTGGCCGCCCTGCATCAGATCCTGGTCCTGGCCACCGACGAGGTAGTCGTCGCCTTCCTCGGCGAAGATCAAGTCGCCGGAAGCGCCGGTGTCGATGTAGTCGTTGCCGTCGCCACCATGCGTGAAGGCGTCGGTGTTGCCCATTTCGGGGTTGGTGAGGCCGTCGCCGTAGATGATGTCGTCGCCCTGGCCGCCGGACAGCTTGTCGATGCCTTCGCCGCCGATGATGCAGATCGTTGCCGGAGCCGCCGACGAGTTGGTCGAAGCCACCGACTTCCGAGCCGGAGCCGCGCCCGTAGATGATGTCCTTGCCGGCGCCGCCATCGGCGAGGTCGGGGCCTTCGCCGGTGTCGAGCAGGTCGTTGCCATCGCCGCCGTAGAGGCGATCGACGCCACCGTCGCCGAAGATGTAGTCGTCGCCGCCTTCGCCGTAGATCGTGTCGTCGCCGCCGCGGGCGTGGACATAGTCGGCGTTGTCGGTCGCGACGATCACTTCGTGCGAGTCGGCGCCCGATGTCGGCGTGCCTTCGACGGTGTGGACTTGAGTCGGATCGAGTTCGGCCCGCACGTCGCGGATGAGCTGAGAGCGGGACGTTGGCGCGGATGCCGTCGGCGGCAACGACCGAGATGTCGCTGCCGTTCAGAGCCATGTCCGCGATCGTTCCACCGTCGGAGAAGATGCCTTTGGTGTTGCCGGAGACGTTTAGTAGATCGGCATACAGGTGATTTTCGTGGTCGCCCGTTGCTGTCGTGGAAGCGGTTTCCAACCCGTCCGCATCGCGGTTGAAGTCATAGTACTTGTCGGCGTAGGCGAAGATCGAGCCGTTGAGGTGCTCGAGGCCGGTGTTGCGCTCGACGATGTCCTTGAACTGGCCGTTGTTGACCTCTTCGTGGAGGTTGGTGCCGAACAGGCGATAGAGATAGTAGAAGCGGTCGCCGTCCATGAGGCTCTGGATCTGCGCGACGAAGACCGCGTCGAAGGTTTCACCGAGCAGGCCGCCGGGCACGTGGGCTTCGGCGAGGCCGCCGATCCAGCGAGTCGATGTGGTTGAAGCCGTCGGCGCCGAGTCGGAGTTGTGCGTTGCCGGCGGTGTTGTTGCATGAAGTCTGCGTGTTCAGCATCGGCAGCTTCTCAGCCAGATGGCTGGCTTCACATCGCCACCGAACGAATAGGCGGCGATGAAATTCACCAGCGATTCCGGGTGAATCATGTTGGCGCCGAAATCGGCCCAGCTCGTGTAGCGGGCGAGGCTGATGCCTTCGCGGAAGTCGTTCAGCGTCGGGATGCCAAGATCGCGGCCGCGCGCGATGTTGATCGCGGCGAGGTCGAGCGGCTGGCCGAGCAGGCCCTGGTTCAGGGCCGGCGTGATGAACTCGTCGACCTCGTTCATCTGCTGGCGCGCGAGGCCGAGGGTGATGGCGGCGACGCCTTCTTCCGCGAAGGTCTGCGGTGTGAGGAACGCCTTCTCGAGCGCATAGCGCGTGACGTTGCCCAACATCCAGCCCGACGGATCGATGGTGTCGATCGTCTCGCGGATGGTGGAGTGGCCGAAGCGGAAGGCGACTTGCGAGTATTCGAGCGAGATGGTGGAATCGACGCCGGTCGAATAGCCGACGAACTCCTGGATGCGCGGCGTGATGGTGCGCGCATACTGGTCGACGGCGGCGTGCTGATATTCCATCTCGACGATCAGCTTCGTCGCCTTGAACATCTTGTCGGCGTCCCAGGCGATGGACTGCCATCGGCGTATAAGATAGTTGCCGTCGCCATCGGATCCTGCGCGCCATTGGTGTTCGACCTGCCAGGCATGCAAGCCTCGTGCATGATCTGTGCGGCCGAGATTGTTGGCGTCGTGCTGGTAGATCCAGGTCTTCAGGTTCTCGACCTGGATAGTTGTGCTCTTCGTGGAACACGTGGTGGATCGAGGTCAGGCCGAAGTTCTCGTTCACGCGGCCATCGCCGGCGATGTAGTGGTCGCCGACCGCGGCCATCAGGATTTCACCGACGGCAGCGTTCTGCGCTGCGACGCGGGCGGTGCCATGATCGAGAAGTCGGCGAAGTTGACCCACAGCATCATCGCATTGGCGCCGCGTAGTTGCCGGCGGGAATGGTCGTGTGCCGGCCCGGCCCATGGATGCCAGGGCTGCGCCGAGATGAGATTCAGCGTGCCATCGAGTTCTGTGTCAGCACGTCTGAACCGCCAGCGCGGCCGGACGTTGAGCGGCTCCGAAGCCATTGCGTGATCGTCGCGGCAATGCTGGCGTTCAGTGTGACGACGGCTGCCGCTACACGCGAGGCGACGGTGTCACCAGTCGAGTCGCCGACTGCCTGTCGTCGACGCCAGATGAGCCGCATCGAAACGCGGGTTCATGTCGAGGATCAGGGCATGGCCCGAATTGCCGTGAGTCACATCGCCAGCTGTTGGCATCGCGGTTGCGCAGGTTCGACACGTCGTCCCAGGTCAGCTCATCGCGGCCGGTGTCGGCCACGTGATCGCGCAACTCGCTCAGCGTCGGCAGCGTGTCGTGAACTTGGGTCGTCGTCCCGTCCGGCCACTTGCGGGTCCAAGCGTCGACCAGCGTCGTGCCGTCGAAGAGCTCCATGCCGGCGTGATAGGTGGCGCCGCTATCGGTCGAGACCCACTTGCGCAGGATCTGGGTGATCTGGTCGACGGAGCCATAGGTCTGGCTCTGGTCGATGAACGGCGAGGTGTGGTTGATGTATTCGGATCGCCGTTGGCATCGGTGCCGGCGATTGTTGCGCGGGTTACTGTGATCTTGGTGTTGCCGGGATCGGTCGGGCCATTCGGTGCCCGGTGCACGATACAGCGGGTCGGTGGTTTCGAGCGCGATCGTGATCTTGCCGTTGCCGCCGGAACCGATCTTGTCGAGGCCGTGGTCGAAGAACTGGCCGAAGATGGCGAACCAGGAGTTGACCGGCGCGACGCCGGGGTTTTCCGAACCGATGAAGAATTCACCCGACGTCGGGTTCTGGAAGTCGACGTGGCCGAGCGTTTCGAGCAGGCCGTAGCCGGATTCGGTGAGAGTTGTGACGACGGCCGTGTCGTCGGCGGGAGCGCCAGCGCTGAAATCGACGTTGGCGTCGATCAGCTGCTTGTAGGCCAGACACGTCGGGCTGATAGGTCAGGCCGGCGTAAGTTGACCAGAGGCCGTACCAGGAGACTGGCCGATAATAGATCGCCTCGCCGGCTTGGAGCGTAGCCGCCCGTCTGATCCTTGAGACCGCCGAACGCTGTTGGCAGCACACGCACGGTCAGCGTCGTACAGTGTAGCAACGCTGCGTCTGATAGCTGCGCTGAATTCCACACCAGAGGGATCGCCATTGTAGTCGAGAATCGGCGACTTCGGTATTGACCGGCGCAACGATCTTGGCGCCTTCGACGAGATTGGCGATGGTGACGCCCGAGCTATCGATGAGGGCCGCGTAGGCGGTGTCGCGTCAGATAACGCGCCGAATCCCAATTCACGTAGTGGCCGCTCGCCATCCTTGCAGCAGGTTGACGCCAGCCGTCGTGATCGTGCGGCTGATGATGCGCGGCATGATAGTCGATGACGCTAGTGCCGGGCGTATAGTCGGCACCGGGGCTCGTCACATAGTTGGTGAAATCTGCGGCGATGTCGCGGCGGAAGGGAACGTCGACCGCGCCCCAATCGGCCTGGGTGCCGAACAGGTTGTTGTGCAGGCCAGAGACGTCGCGGATACCGATCGATGAGGACACCTGCGGGAAGCCCTGGCCGAGCAGGGCGACGTTCGCGCCAGTGAGCGCCGACGCCCTTGTAGCTGCCCGTCTGGTGCGCGAAATCCCAGACCTTGTTGCCGTTGGAGTCCCACGCATCCATGGTCGCGGGATTGAAATTGACGATGCCGTTGCTATTGGCCGGGCCATCGAACAGCGGCACGAAGTTCACCTGCGCCAGCAGATATGCCAGGTCGTTCAGGTTGATCGTAAACGGCTTCAAAACATAATTCGTGGCCATGTGACGCTCCTTGTGCGTTTGGCAAAGCAAATCCGATCCCTGCGGCGGCGGCCGCACGGCTGCATTCGATCCAAGAATTCGGATCCCTTGTTTTTTGGGGAGCGCGACCAGTCGCGGCGAGCGACACCGCGACTGGCTGACGGTCAGGCTCGGAGACTGAGCTCGACCGGGGGGCACCCACCCTGAAATAGACAGTATTACACTTTCGGGCCGTCCAACATCGGACCATGGTCTGACGCTAAAGAATTATCTTGAGCCGTCATTGCGGCGGCGGGGCGGGCCGAAGTGGTGCCGAAAGGGCGGCCGGACAGGGCGCTGGCGCTGAATAACATGATGCGTCGGTGAGGGTGTTGTTAGCCCATCGCCAATACGCGGGATCTGAGCCGCTCAACGGCCGCGCGGCGATTTCCCAGTGCGAGCCAATACAGCCGCCTCCGTGCGGTTGCGCAGGCCGAGTTTGTGCAGCAGTGGCGTGATGTAATGCTTGATTGTATTTTCGCTGAGGTCGAGCTTCTCGGCGATCTCCACGTTGCTGAGCCCTTCTCCGAGCAACTCGAAAATTTGCTCCTCGCGTTGGGTGAGCGGAACGCGCAGACTGTTGCTCGCCGACGTCTCATGTGTTGACCGAGCCACCTCGGTCTGCAAGTCCATGGTCAAAAGCCGCGCTGCGAGTTCCGGGCTCACATAATTTTCGCCCGCAACAACGCGTCGCGCACAAGCGACAAGGTCAACACCGTCGACGCCTTTCGACGCATATCCACTGGCACCCGCCTTCAATGCCGCTTGAACCGTTGCCAGGTCCTCCCGGATCGACAACATGAGTATCCGCAGTTCGGGCCGCCCTGCGCTACGCAGCTTCACGACGGCCTCGATGCCGCCACCGGGCATCGTCACGTCCAGCAACATCAAGTCGGGCCGGTTCTCGCGCGCGATCCTGAGGGCATCGTCCGCAGAGCCTCCCTCGGCAACGACTTCAAAGTCGGCCTCTTCATTGAACGTTTCGACCACGCCGCGACGCACAATGGGGTGATCATCAACAACGGCTAGTCGCGTTTTCTTAGCCATGGGCGTACGATCCGTCCGGTTTTGAAGTGAAGTCGAACATAGCTATGACCCTCGTGCCCGATCCTGGTTGCGACACGATTTGAAATCGGCCGCCGAGTGATTCGACGCGCGCACGCATGCCGGAAATGCCCAGACCCGTCCTATACGCAATTTCAGGAACGAACCCCGGGCCGGCGTCGGAGATCTCTAACGTCAAATGATCGGTGTAATCGACGCAAACCGTCTGCTCCTTGCCGCCACCATGGCGATATGCGTTGTTCAAAGCCTCTTGGACAACGCGATAGGCGCACACTTTGTGATGATCCGATACGGATCGCGCTGATAATGCAATCTTTGACCTAACCGCCGTTCCGGTATGCTGTTCGTGCAACGAGATAGCAATCCGGATTGCATCATACAGCGTCCCGCTGTCGAGTCCGGGTGGCGAAAGGCCTGTCGAGATGTGCCGGACTTCCTTCAACGTGTCGGCGATCGCCGAACGCATGCGGCTCACTTCGGCTGCGTCCCTGTCGGACACATTTGATAAGATCGTGCTGGTGAACTTGTTGATGCGCAGCAGCGCATATGACAGCAGCTGGGCTGGCCCGTCATGGAGATCGGCACCGATTTTCTGAAGTGAGCGTTCGTTGCTCTGTGCCGATTGCAGATTGGCCTCCTGAAGTTTCTGACTCAACTCTTCATTGCGCGCCAGCGCGACACGCAGTCTTTGAAGGCTATCTTCCAACGACTTCGCCTGCGCCGATTGCTTGCCGAGCTCAAGAGCAAGCTGATTGCGCGCCTTATGTTCCGCAACCGAATACGGTCGCGCGGCAAAAACATAAATGAGCGGCGCAGCAGACAATGTCAAAACCGTCGCATCTAGTGCCCGCTATCACACATGACTAAGTCACGATTGCACTATCGCGCTGCGTCGTGTCGTGATTCAACATGGCATGATTACAGCGGCACAGAAAGTCCGGTTGCGGCGTGGTGATCGCGCGATCCTCGAGGCGCGGGTGCGGGCGCCCACGACTGAGCAGCGTCATGCTCTACGGGCGCGCATTGTGCTGGCGGCCGCTACGGGGCTAGCGACGCGTGTGATCGGCCGCGATCTCGATACGACGCCGACCACAGTGAGCCTTTGGCGCATCCGTTACGCGCAAGAAGGTCTTGATGGGTTGGAAGATCGCGACCGTGGCGGCCCGCCTGCACTCTACGGCGAGAAGACCGACGCGGCCATTCGCAAGGTTCTCGATTCTCCGCCACCGAAGGGTTTTGCGCGGTGGAGCGGGCCGTTGATCGCCGGCGCGTTGGGCAACGTCGATGTGCAATACGTGTGGCGATCGCTGCGCAAGCAGAAGATCGACCTCGCTGGACGCAAGAGCTGGTGCGAGAGCAACGATCCGGATTTTGCCACCAAAGCCGCCGATGTGGTTGGGCTCTATTTGGCGCCGCCCAAGAACGCGGTCGTTCTCTGCATCGATGAAAAGCCGTCGATCCAGGCGCTGGAGCGGGAGCAGGGCTATTTAAAACTGCCCAATGGCCGTGCGTTGACGGGCCACAGCCACGACTACAAGCGGCACGGCACAACGACGTTGTTCGCGGCCTTCGAAGTGGCCACAGGCAAGGTCAAGGCCGCACACAAGAAGCGCCGCCGCCGCAAGGAATTTCTCGACTTCATGGACGAAATCGTCGCGGCCTATCCCAACCGCCGCCTTGAAGTCATCCTCGACAATTTGAACACGCACAGGAAGAATGACGATTGGCTGAAGCGCCATCCGCGTGTCACATTCCACTATACGCCGACGCGGGCCTCCTGGCTCAATCAGGTCGAAGGCTGGTTTTCGATCCTGCAGGGCCAATCGCTGACGGGCGCTTCCTTCACTTCGGTCGCGCAAGTGCGGGAGCACATCGATGCCTTCATCAAAGCCTACAACGAAGACGCTGAACCCTTCGTGTGGACCAAATCCAAAGTTCACCAGCGCCGCGTCAAAGGCCGCCGTCTTAGGGACTTGTGATTCCGGGTACTAGCAATCCCCATAACACGACATCTCTGGTCAGGTTCCAGCCCGAGAACGTCATCATGATAACGACTTCGACAGAGAATTCGATTGCTGCAATGCGAGCAAGCAACGCAATCAATTGCCGCGCCTCCATGCGCGGTGTTAGTCCAACATGATCGTCAGAACTGGGCGGCATAACAGGTCCGGGCAATACGAGATGGTCGGTAGTCAGCACCATTTTTTAGCAAATCGCGCTCGTTGCTGCCGGCTGTGCCGCTTGCAACCGACTTCGCCGAAAGTTCAATCGCGAATTCAGTGTGCAGAACTCGCAGCCGTCGCGAATGGTAACGCGACCAAAAGATAATCGACGGACCGGACATGACCGTGAGCGCGCACGCATCGATCAGGCCTTCATTGATGACGGGTTCATTGAGCTGCCAGTCCGGCAATGCCATCATAATCACTATTCAACGGAAAAGATGTTGATTGCGACGCGGGTTACGAGACGGACAAGGTCACGTCCTTCTGCCTGCGGCTCCAGAGTTTGGGGCGAACTGGACATCTGCGTGTATGACCACCTCAAGGCATGCTCAAACGCTTCGATTTTCACACCATTGGATAATCTTTTGTAATCCTGGCTATAGATTCGTGCAACCGTAGCCAGTCCGTTACGTTACTAACGGCTTGGTGGCGCTACATGACACTGGAAGGTTTCGGTCAGGAATTCGCCGGCACTTCTAAGTTTTGGACACCAATCTGTCGCGCGCGGACTGCCAAATCGAATTCGGCTGATACTTTGACCCCGGCGCCGGGATGCGATTCGACCCTAAATGCGCCGCCAAGCGATTCCACACGTGCCCGCATGCCCGACAACCCAAGGTGTCAAACGCCATCCGGAACTGCCCCCTTTGCGTCATTGTGAACTGCCCCCTCCTTCGGGTTTATGATCAGGGTTGACGTCCTTGCATTCGTGCCAGGTCTCGATGCCATGGCGCCGGAATTCGGCGAACCGCGGCACCTCGCGCACGAGTGGCTTTGCGACGGACCCGAACAGCGCGATAGCCTGCACTTCTTCGAACTCCGAGAATGTCGCCGCGACCGCGTCCGCCGCCGCGCGAAAGTCCTCTTGCCGCTTCAGCAGAGAGTGGTCCTGCTCGGCGACGGCGCGCCGTGAGGGTGGTCCGCGCATGAGACGCACCGGTCCGTGACGACGCCAGATCAGCAGGCGGAGGACCAGCTGTCAATGTCGCAAGGCGATGTATCCTCTTCGATCCAAAAGTGTGTGCTGGCGTCTCGATGTGTCCCGGCGTGACGACGGGCTCAGAACTCACCAGAAGGATGGCCATCCCCCGCTCCGCCGTCGCCGCTCGCCCTTCGGGTGCGGGGCAAGCGGCTCCGGAGGGATGGGGAGAAATGGCGCGCACGGGAGCGCGAGCCTGCGTCGCGTCGATGCTTCCTGCAGCTTCCCGGCCCCTCCCTCTTTTCCCCGCTTTTCCCAATTGCCTGCGATGCATGTTGGCCGGATGATTGTCGTCATCGTTGTGCGATCGCAGATCGGAGAAACACGTGTCATGACGGCTCGACCATTCGCCACCTCGGAGATCTTGGAAACGATCGTCGAGCTCAAATTGATCATGCGCGGCGTCTTGTGCAGCGTGCGCCGCCAGCGAGGTCTTGCGAGGTATCGCACCGTGTCGCGGTTCATGGCCGCCGTCCGCAGGCGCCGAGCACATCGCGTCTCAAGGTCCGCGAATGCGCACAACTCTGCAAGGTGCAGCGAACCCATAGCATGCGCGTCATCGGCCAATATCCCCGCGCCGCGTTACCGCGCCACGCCGATGCGCAGACCGCTGCAGCACGACGCCGCAGCTTGGCAACACGGCTGCATCCAGTGCAGTTGGGCGATACGGAGAGCATGGCTCGTGCGCGCGCGGCACGCCGGCACGCCCGCCGGACCCGTTGCTCAATCGGTCACTGCGAGACCCAACCATGCGCCACCGCCACGCGCTCTAATTGTCCGAGGACATGAGGCAGAAGCTCGCCGCAGAACCGGAGACCCATCACGTGTCGAAGTCGGCAATCCTGGAGCGTGCTCTCACGCAGTATCTCGTGCCAGAGCCGGGTCAGCGCTTTGCGGGCGCCGAGCCCCTGCGGCACGAGGCGATCGGAGCTTGATGGAACGGGTAGCGCTGATCCGCAAGAGACAGCGCCGGACAACTCTGGACCGGACGATGACGATACGGCGACTGCGTCCAAACAAATCCCGCAGCGTTCAAAACCGGATCGCGCCGATGGATGATCTTTTCACGCATTCGCAACGACCAGCGCCCGCGGCATCAGCGATCGACGACGAATTCTGGAGCGTCCGCACCATTGCCGCCAAGACCGGCCTCGCAAGGTCGACGATCTATCTCTACGTCAAGCAGGGCTTATTCCCACGTCAGCGCCGAATGGGGCCTAGCCGAGTTGCTTGGCTCGCGTCGGACGTCCGCAATTGGATGTCAGCCGTTGACTGCTTGGCCGCGTGAGCCTCGTCAGACACAACATAGAACGCTCGAGTATTCAGTCTCCCGTCAGACCAAACCCGCCGCTCCCTAGATTGCTCCCTAGAGAGCGCAAGAGGGCCGTCTATTCTCGCGACGGAGTCAAAACTTATTGATTTTGTTTGCAATTTTGGTGGGTGATGAAGGATTCGAACCTTCGACCCGCTGATTAAGAGTCAGCTGCTCTACCAACTGAGCTAATCACCCGAACCAAGAGGGAGCACCGGTCACAGTGCCCACAAAGAACGGGGCCCGTGGGGCCCCGATCCCGTGCGTCTTAACAGCGGTCCCGCGCCCTGTCCAGCCGTGTAAATGAGATCGCTACCAGAGCGGTCCCATCTCGTCGCGGCGGATCGGCTCTGCGCGGGAAACAAAGGCCGACATGGCGAGCCCAATACTGAAGAAGACCGTCATCATGGCGGTGCCGCCATAGGACACTAGGGGCAGAGGCACGCCGACGACCGGCAGTACGCCGGTGACCATGCCGACATTGATCACGACATAGATGGAAATAATCAGCGCAGGGCCGATTGCCACCAGGCGGGCGAACTGGGAGCGGCAGGCCAACGCCATCGACATCAGCGTGAAAATAAGTAGTCCGAACAGCACCAACAGGGCGATGGCGCCGGCAAAGCCCATCTCCTCCGAGAACATCGTGAAGATGAAGTCGGTATGTTTTTCAGGCAGGAAGTTGAGCTGGCTCTGGGTGCCGAGGATGTAGCCCTTACCGGAAACGCCGCCCGAGCCGATGGCGATCTTCGATTGGGTGATGTGGTAACCCGCACCCAAGGGATCACGATCAGGATCGAGGAAGGTCAGCACGCGGCGGCGCTGATAGTCGTGCAGGCGCAGCCAGATGATTGGTGCGAGAATACCGGCGACGCCAGCGCCGGCGGCGAAATACAAAACATTGACGCCGGCGAGAAACATGATCGCGAGCCCGACGACGCCGAACAGCATCGCGGTGCCGAGGTCGGGTTGCTTCAGGGTCAGGGCAACGGGGGCTGCGATGGCAATGAGCGGCAAAGCCACCCAAATGGGCCGCGATACATGCGAGAGCGGCAGCCACTGGTAGTAGCGGGCGAGCGCGACGACGAGAGCAACCTTCATGATTTCGGAAGGCTGGAAGCTCAGGTCACCGGT
Organism: uncultured Alphaproteobacteria bacterium; assembly: GCA_963779515.1. GTDB lineage: Bacteria > Pseudomonadota > Alphaproteobacteria > Rhizobiales > Hyphomicrobiaceae > CAVZYN01. The sequence goes on along the minus strand of CAVZYN010000018.1, from coordinate 36,214 downwards.
GCCCAACCAGCGGCGCGCGCCAAGCTGCTCGATCCCGACAAACGGCACCAGCAGCAAGAGCGCAAGGCCGATCACATAGACAGGATAGGCCAGACCAAGCCACAACCTGAGCGGCAGTAGCGCAATAGCGATCACCAAGGCGAGACCGAGCAGAACGCGCAGCGCATGCCGCTCGGCCCAAGGCTCGAAGGAGCCGCCGGATACCGAGTAGAGCGAGGCGACGCCGATCGATGCAATCAAAGCGATCAGCGCGATCAACGCCCAATTGATCCGCCAGAGGCGCTCGGCCAAGGTCGACTGCGTCACGACGGAGCGCATCGGTGCCATGATCAGCCCTCACGCCGCTTGCCGGCTGGCGCATCCGCGCCGCCGATCACATCGGGATAGGCTGGCTTGGCGATGGGATCGCGACTCATCACCTCCACCAGCAGGTCCTTGGCCAAAGGCGCCGCGGTGGAGCCGCCGCCACCGCCGTGCTCGACGATGGTCGAGATGGCGTACTTCGGCCGCTCCGACGGCGCGTAGGCGGTGAAGAGAGCGTGGTCGCGGAGCTCCCATTTCAATTCGAACTGAGAGGCTTCGGACGAGAAGCGACTGACCTGCGACGTACCGGTCTTGCCGGCAACGGTGAAACTGTCGTCGTCGGGACGCGATTTCGAACCCGTCCCGCCCTGCTCGTTGACGACTGCATGCAAGCCGCGGCGCATGGCGTTGATCCAGTCCTGGCGGATACCGAGGGGCGGCATCTCGCGTTTGGGATCGCCGGGTTCGGGGCGGACGAACGTCGGCGTGATGGCGCGCCCGGTCGCCAGCCGCGCCATCATCACGGCGAGCTGAAGCGGCGTCGAGAGCACATAACCCTGGCCGATACCGGCGAGCAACGTTTCGCCGCCGAGCCAAGGCCGGTTGAAGCGGCTGCGTTTCCAATCCGAGTCGGGAACCACGCCGCGCTTTTGCTGCGACATGCCACAGTCGTAGATTTGGCCATGGCCAAGGCGCCGTGCCATGGTGGCAATGGCGCCGATGCCGGTGCGGCGCGAGATTTCATAGAAGTAGACATCGCACGACTCGCGTAAGGCGCGGTGCATGTCGACGTTGCCGTGGCCGCCGCGATTCCAGCAGCGGAAGATCTGCCCGGCATACTCGTGCCGGCCCTCACAGTGGACCTTTTCCTTGAGATCGATGACGCCCGCTTCGAGGGCGGCAAGTGCGGTGACCATCTTGAAGGTGGAACCGGGCGGGTAGAGACCGCGCAGCGCGCGATTGGTCATCGGATCGTCGCGCGCCGTCTGCAAGCGATTCCAGACGCGATTATTGAGGCCGTTGATGATGTCATTGGGATCGAACGTGGGGACCGAGCCCATGGCGACCACTTCACCGGTATCGACGTGCATGATCACAGCCGCGGCGCGGCGCTCGCGCGAAAGGCGCTGCACAACGCGCTCCTGCAGCTTGGTGTCGATCGTGAGTACGACGTCGCGGCCGGGAAGCGGTTCGCTGCGCTCGAGAATGCGAATGATGCGGCCACGCACATCGACTTCCTGCTTCACGGTGCCGCCACCACCGCGGAGCGTCTCTTCCTTGCCGCGCTCGACGCCGGTTTTACCGACGCGGATGCCCGGCAAGCGGAGAACGGGATCATCGTCGAGAGCGGCGCGATCGACGCTGCCGACATAGCCGATGACGTGGCCGACGGTGCGGCCGTGAAAGTAGCGGCGGCGGCCGGCCGCTTCGGTCTTGACGCCGGGAAGCTGCGGCGCGAGCAAATTGATTTGTGACAGCTGCTCCCATGAGAGGTCAGTCGCGACAATGATCGGTATGTTGACCGGCTGGCGCTTGGCGCGCTGCGCAAACCGCTCCTGATCATCCGGAGAAATCGGCACGATACGCGAGAGCCGATGCAGAACCGAGCGCACGTCGCCGGCGAGCGAGGGAACAATTTCCGCCCGGAAGCCCTCCTTGTTGTCGGCGAGGACTTCTCCGAACCGGTCGAGCAAGCGGCCACGTTCGGCGGCGAGCACCTGGACGTTGACGCGGTTCTCTTCCGCGAGCAGCGCGTAACGGCTCTCCTCGACGACTTGGAGCTGATAGAGGCGGGAGGAGAGGACGCCAAACGCGCCGATCTGCCCCAGTCCGACGAGCAAGGCGCGTCGCGAAAACTGGCCGCGCTTTTCGCGATCATCGGAGTCGTGGTCGACCATGCCTCAGGCCCCTCCCCGCATCAGGGGCTGATCGGGATCGGCTTCGCCGACACTGTTCAGCGGGCTCAAGACGATGGTGACGATGACCTGGCTCGCGATCGCTGCGATCCCGGCGATAAAGAAAGGCGACCACTCGATCGAGCGCACGGAATAGACCGACAGGACGCTCCACTGGAGCACCCCGAGGACGGCGGCAACAAACGAAAAACTGATCAGGCGAACAGTTTGACCGGCGTTGGGCATATGCTTGGCCTCAAAGCGTCCGATCGCTGCGCCCACCAGATAAATCAGCGACCAAAAGCCGAGTGGTCCATGGGTCATCACATCAATGAAGAGCCCGACGAGAAACACCACGCCCGCCGACATGCTCTGCGGCTTGCGAACGGTCCAGAAATAGATCGCCGACAGCGGCAGGAGCGGCAGCGCGAGGCGCGCCCAATCCACCGCGCCCCAGGGCAAGACTGCCAGGACGGCGCAGACCGCAATGGTGAGAATGGGAACGATGCCGCCGAGGAACATCATAGCGCGGCGGCTCCCGCGGAATGTGAAGACGTGACTTCAGCGGCCATCGGTGAGCCCCTGCGCGGCTGCGCGCCGGATCACCGAGCGCGATTTTGGTCCCACCGGCTCAATCGTCCGCTCGTCTTCGACAAGGTCGAAGCCTGGCGCGTCGGACAAGAGAATGCTGACATAGTCGAGTTGATCGAGCCGGACGTTGAGCTCGACGCGCAACGCATCGCCCGTATCGACGACGACGCCGATGCGCAAGCCGCGCGGGAACAGGCCGCCCTGGCCGGAGGTGTAGACGTCTTCGCCGGTATCAATTTTGACGTTGGCGGGTGTGTAGGCGAGTTTCGGCAGCGGGCCGTTGTCGCCGATCATGATGGCGCGTTCGCCGCGTGTGCCGATCTGGACCGGCACGCGGCTGTTGAGATCCGTGAGCAATAGGATGCGTGAGGCGCGACGGCCGCTGGCGACGACGCGACCGACGAGGCCATCGGCGTTGATGACGGGCAAGCCACTCTTCAAGCCGTTCTCGCGACCTGCGCCGATCAGGGCAGTGCGCACGAACGGCCCGCTGGCGTCGGCAATGACGCGGCCGGTCACAAACTTGAGGCCGGGCTCGGGTGCGACCTTGGCCAACTGATCGAGTTCGGCATTGCGGCGCTCGAGATCCTTGGCGCGCCATTCCCAGCCCTGCAGCTTCTGATTTTCGGCCTTCAAGCGCTCCAACTCGTCGTGCAGCTCGAAGTAGGACCGGACCTTGCGCGACGCGCTTTGGAAGGGCGCGAACGGCACCATGGCGGTCTCGACGGCGGGGGTGAGCATTTCGTTTAGATAGGTGCGCGACAAGCGGACCAGGGAATGATCAAGCCTGCTCAAGACGAGAAGGCCGATCGAGAGCAGAATGAAGCCAAAGAAAGACAGCACCGGGCTGCGGCGCAGCTTGGCTTCAGGGTTACGCCGGGCAAACGTATCGTCGGGTAACTGACTCATTTGTCCAACTCGACACGTTCATGCGCCTGAACACGCAAGCTCCGCTTCATCAACGCCTGATCAAACGCCGATCTGGCAGCTTTGGATCAGAACGCCGTCATGGCCTGATCAACAGATGCTCGCGGGTTGGTATTCCTTCCAAGAGATACGCCGCGCCCTTGATCACGCTGTGCATCGGATTGTCGGGCACGACGAACTTCACACCCACACGCCGTCCCAACTCGACATCCAAACGGTCCAGCAGAGACCCGCCGCCCGTCAAGTAAATGCCGCGTTCGCAGACGTCGGTTGCGACTTCGGGCGGGAGATCCTCGACCGCACGCTGAATGAAATCCGACAATTCTTCGATCGGGTCTTCCAGCGCCTCAGCGATATCATGCGCGCCGAGAACGACAGTCTTGGGGCGACGTTGACGCAGATCGGTGCCGCGAATATGGATTTCGGTATGACGGCCATTTTGCTCGGCGACCGCGGTGCCCGCCTCGATCTTGATCCGCTCTGCGTTGGATTCGCCGATCTGGAGCTGATGTTTGCGGCGGACGAAGCGGATGATCGCTTCGTCCATGGCGTTGCCGGCAATGCGCAGCGAGCGCGCTTGCACGACGCCGCCCAACGATAGGACGGCGATGTCGGTCGTGCCGCCGCCGATATCGACTACCATCGAGCCATGCGGTTCGTCGATCGGAAGGCCGGCGCCGAATGCGGCGGCGACGGGTTCCTCGACAAGCAAGGCGCGGCGTGCGCCAGCCGACATCGCGGTCTCGTAGACGGCGCGGCGCTCGACGGATGTCGCGCCCGCCGGCACGCAGACCAGAATGCGCGGACGGCGGAAGCCATACTTTGTTTTAGCGCGCTTGATGAACTGGCGCAGCATCTCTTCGGTGGCGATGAAATCGGCGATGACGCCGTCGCGCAGCGGGCGAATGGTCTCAATCGACTCGGGCGTGCGCCCAAGCATCATTTTTGCTTTTTGGCCGACGGCCAGAACCTCGCGCACGCCATTGCGCGACTTGATCGCCACGACCGATGGCTCATCGATGATGATGCCGCGGCCGGCGACATAAACCAGTGTGTTCGCGGTCCCAAGATCAATCGCAATGTCATCGGAGAATACGCGACTAGCGCCCGTAAGCATTTTACTCTTCTCTACTGCCCCAAACCACTCGTTCGAACGCTGACAGTCCTAACAATTCGTTACCGGCTGACCAGCGCTTCAAGGCAAAGCAATTAACGTGCCTGCCCCTCGGCTGATCCCGACCGTTCCGCTTGCCGCATAGCGTCCCCAGAACGACATATACGGCTCCACGCACCATAGGATAACCCCTTGTTTTAGCAAGGACGAACAGTCCCAATTTTAAGATAGATGGCGGCATTGACGGAGAACGAGCGCGCCGTTGCTGGCGCGCTCCGGGATGGCCAAATTGAGGCACCGCGACGAGTTCAGCTCGCAGCTTGGGCGTGCAGGCGCCCCCTTTTGATGCTCAGCTTATTGAGCGCCGAGATGTAGGCCTTGGCGGAGGCGACCAGCGTGTCGGGATCGGCGGCCTTTGCCGTCACCGTCTTGCCTTCGGTTTCGTCCTCAAGGCGCACGGAGACCTCGGCCTGGGCATCGGTGCCCGCAGTGACGGCGTGAACCTGGTACAGCAGCAGCTTGGCGGCATGCGGCACGAGTTGCTTAATGGCATTGAAGGTTGCATCGACGGGGCCGTTGCCGGTGGATTGGACGGTTTTGTGGGTTCCATCCAGGTCAAGCGTCAGCGTTGCCGATTGCGGCCCCGTGGTGCCGGCAACGACCAGCAGCGCGACCACTTTGACACGATCCTGCTGGGTGGCGATTTCCTCGTCCACCAGCGCCTCGATATCTTCATCGTAAACGTGCTTCTTGCGATCGGCGAGCGCCTTGAACCGGTTGAAGGCATCTTCCAAGGCGTTGTCGCCGAGTTCATAGCCGAGTTCCTTCAATTTGGATCGGAAGGCGTTGCGGCCAGAGTGCTTGCCCATCACCAATGACGTTTTCGACACGCCAACCGACTCGGGCGTCATGATCTCGTAGGTCTCGGCATTCTTCAGCATGCCATCCTGATGGATGCCGCTTTCGTGCGCGAAGGCGTTCCGGCCGACGATCGCTTTGTTGTATTGCACTGGAAAGGATGTGGTGGCGGCGACCAGCTTCGATGCGCGATTGAGCATCTTGGCTTCGACGCCGCAGTGGTATGGCAGCACGTCGGCGCGCGTCTTGATCGCCATCACGATTTCTTCCAGCGCCGCGTTGCCTGCGCGCTCACCAAGCCCGTTGATGGTGCACTCGATCTGGCGGGCGCCGGCCTTCAGTCCGGCAAGCGAATTGGCGACCGCCATGCCGAGATCGTTGTGACAGTGCACGGAGAAGATTGCTTTGTCGGCGTTCACGACACGCTCGCGCACCGTGCGGAACATATCGTAGTACTCTTCTGGCGTCGCGTAGCCGACCGTATCCGGCAAATTGATCGTGGTCGCGCCGGCCTTGATCGCGGCATCGACGCAGCGGCAGAGAAAGTCCATCTCGGTGCGCGTTGCGTCTTCGGCGGACCATTCGACATCGTCGACCCACTTGCGGGCGCGCTGGACCTGCGCGGTGACCATCGCCAAAACCTCCTCGGGCGACTTCTGCAGCTTGAACTTCATGTGCACGGGCGAGGTGGAGATGAAGGTGTGAACGCGCGGACGCTTGGCGTGCTTGACCGCCTCGCCGGCACGATCGATGTCCTTTTGGCCAGCGCGCGAGAGACCGGCGACAACCGCATTCTTGACACGCTTCGAGATGGCGGAGACGGCTTCGAAGTCGCCGTCGGAGGCGATCGGGAAACCGGCCTCGATGATGTCGACGCCCATGGCATCAAGGAAGTCTGCGACCTCGAGTTTCTCCTCGAAGGTCATGGTGGCGCCCGGGCATTGCTCGCCGTCGCGCAGCGTCGTGTCGAAGATCAGGACCTTGTCGGTATTGGCGATGGTTTCGATTTTCTTTTCCGGTGCAGCTTTGCCCGGTTTTGCCGGCGTCTTGGCGGCGGGTTTCTTAGATTTAGCCATGAGGGTGATGTCCGTATCTGGGCCGAGCGCACGTGTCGCCTTGGCCGGAATTGAGCCTTTGCGATTTTTCATTCGATCCCCTGAGCGCCCGTTCCGGTTGTCCGGAACCACAATTGGCTCAGGGGGTGGTAAGGAGGAGGATGCGACGACGCAGAAGGCCGAGCCCGGAAATCGGGGTGCTCAAGGCCGTTGCTGGGGTCGTGAAGGGCACGATGGCGCTCTGAAACGGTGGTCGTCAGGTCTGCCGATCAATAAGACAAAGCGCGGCCACCATTGCAAGCCCAAAAGCAATTGAAGGCGCTTAAACCTCGATGGTCCCTTCCGATACTCGGACCGCGTGGCCACCGATTCTGACGGTGGTCAGCTTGCCCGCGTTCGCCACGAGCGACAACGTGATGAGGCTCGGGCGGCCCATCTCGAAGCCCTGCTCGATGACGCGCTTGTGGGTTCCGTCGCGCGGCGCGTCGAACAAGTGCACCACGCCCGCGAATGCGGCGGCTGCGGAACCGGTTGCGGGATCTTCGCCGATGCCATGATGTGGCGCGAACATGCGGGCGTGGAAGCTCGAGGCCGCATGTTGGGTTTCGCGGCAGTAGACGAACACCGATCCGGGCGCCGCGCCCGAGAATGCCTGGCCCCAATACTGCGGCTGGACGGTGACCTTGGCGATGGCATCGAGCGAGGCGACCGGCACGAACGAGAATGGGACGCCAGCCGAGTAAGCGCTTGGGCGATGATTTTGGAAGCCGATCTCGGACGGCATGAGGCCGAGTGCAGCTGACAGAATGTCTTTGGAGGACGGGTCGTCGAGGCGCTCGGGGAGTTTTGGTGCGTCAAACTCGGCAAATGCCGCTTGGCCATTGCGGAACTTCACACCGACGCGCACGAGGCCGATCTTTTCTTCCAGAACCACGAGGGCTTCGCGATCGCCCGTTGAGCCAGGATTGCGCAACTCGGCCAACAGCGCCGCGGTGCCGACCGTCGGGTGCCCCGCAAACGGGAGTTCGGCGCCGGGCGTGAAAATTCGAATCTTGGCGGTGTGAGAGGGGTTATCCGGAATCTGGATGAAGACGGTTTCGGAGAGACTGAACTCGCGGGCGATCGTCTGCATTTTCGCCGTATCGAGTCCGTCGGCATCGTGCACCACTGCGAGCGGATTGCCGCCAAAACGACGATCGGTGAAGACGTCAAGGGTGTGGAACTTGAGTTTCATCTTGATCCCGCTGGAATAATGCCGCCCGGCTCAGTCGCCTTGGAGGATGGCGCGTACCACTGCTGCTGCATGGCGCTTGATCTTGTGGCCGTCAAGGTCGCCCGGGTGGCGAATGATGATGACGTCCTCGATTTCCTGCTCGGAAGCGGCCTCGGCATGCTGGAGCATTTGCCGACAAAGCACTTCGGCGGTCTCCCCGGATCGATAGACGATGGCCATGCAGAGTATGCGGCCCTCTTCGGCGATGACGTAGCCAGGGTCGCGTCTCAGGGCGGCGGCTTCGAGGCCCGCTTCCTCCCGGAGCTCGCGCTCGATGCTGCCGTCGATGTCAATGGTGCCGCTGGGCGTGCGATCGCGGGTGTCGATGAAGCCGCCGATGAAATACGCGGTGCCGGCGTTGATGGTATGGCGGCTGGCGCGGCCGAGCAGGATGTGGCCTTCGCGCGATCGGACGACGGCCGAGCCAAAACCGTCGACGAAGCCCTCGGGATTGCGGCCGCTGTCGCGCCAGTAGAGAAAGTCCTTGAAGGCCATGGGTTGGCAGGTACCGGCGAGTGCGCCATCGGCAATGCGATGACCGATGGTGACGTGAATGGTGCCATTGAAGAGTTGCGGCAGCTCGGCGATGCGCCGGATCCAGTGCGCCTCGATTGACGGGCGCCATGACGGCGGGAATTCAAACGGGTTTGCATCATGGCGTAAGCCGACGCGACCGACGCGCGTCACCCGGACTTCGTCGATCGGCAGCTTCATGCGTTCCACCGGATTGCGAGCATCAACACTTTCTCAACCTTAACGGATTCGTAACGGATTTCGACGACGACTCGCATGTGCTTCGGGTTTGGGCTCGAGAAGGACCCGCGGCGTTCCCGTTCTTGTATCGCGTAAGGGCAAACAACTAATGACAAAGAATTACTCGGTGCCGGCGACGGCGCTGGTGGTGGCCGTGTCGGCGGCGCTGCTGCCGGTTTCCGCCTCGGCGCAATCGGCAATCAAATCCAAGACCCCGCATCCAAATGACATCAACTTTCGCAGTGCGCAGTCCGCCCCGGCCAACGCGCGCATCATGAACGCGACAGTGGCGGCGGGACCGACGTATGGGCAGGTGTATCAGCCGGCTCTCGTTGCCGCGCCCGCGCCGGCCAACCGGCTATCGAGTTACAGCGGACTATCGGGCGGATTCTCCTCACAGCCGGCGCCGATCTGGCAGGGTGCTTATTTCGGTCTCAACGGCGGTTACACGTGGGGGCATGATGCGAACGGCGGCACGCTCGGTGCGCATCTCGGTTATAATTGGCACGGCACGAGCAATTGGCTGCTGGGCCTCGAAGGCGATCTAGGCTGGTCCGGGGTCGATGGCAACACGGTGTCGGGTGCCGCGGCCGGCCAATTCTCGCAAGACTGGACGTCGAGCTTGCGGGCGCGCGCCGGTTACGCCTGGGGACCACTCCTTCTTTATGCGACCGTTGGTGGCGCCATGGCCGATCACAACGTGAGACTTTCGGCACCAGGTGGCTCACTCGATGCCAGCGACACGCGTTTCGGGTTCGTCTACGGCGTCGGTCTGGAAGGGAAACTCTCGCAGAGCATCAGCGGCCGGGTGGAAGCGCTCAACACGCATTTCAGCCCGCAGACCTATGTGGTTCCGGGCGCGGCCATGAAAGTGGATCCGAGCCACACCATGCTGCGCGCGGGGCTTTCGTATCACTTCAATTGAGCATATGATTTTCCCGTGTTTTCCTTGTGTGGCGCGCATTTTCGGCAAATGCGCGCCATTCACAATTTTTGCAGAATGTTGCAATCGATCACGATTGAAGCGTGGCCACCGAATGGCCGCGAGATGATCACCAGCCCGCCTCGATGCACGCCCTCGCGCCACGTTCGCGACACCATTCGGAGGCTCAATCAGGTCATGGGATGAGCGAACAAGAGATCACAAGGATCGCAACGTTCGCGGCACACTGATGGGACTTGGCGCTCGGCGCCTCTAGTGACTGAAAAAATTCAAGTTTGTAGGGCGCTGTGGCGACACGGCGTCTTGCAGGGACGGTGGAGTCTCCCCGCTTCTCCGCCGTCCCGCAGTTTGGTGGCGATGGGATCGGCGTCAGCTGATCGTCAACGCCATTGAACCCGGAAGGCGTTGCCGTCGCCGCACCGCCACACACCTCCCTCCCCGACGCGGTGAGGGCGGCGCCTTCCGGTTTATGGAAGACTTCTTTCTTGCGCGCGGTCGCCCCACCAACCCCGCGCGCGTCGTTTCTTGCGCGCGGCCGCCCCACCAACCCCGCGCGCGTCGTCTTCTTGCGCGCGGCCGCCCCACCAACCCCGCGCGCGTCGTTTCTTGCGCGCGGCCGCCCCACCAAACCCCGCGTGCGTTGAGCTATGACGTCGTGGGAGTTGCCTCGGCCAGGACCCGCACGCAGCGCTCGATCTCTTCCTCAGTATTGAAATAGTGCACCGACGCGCGGACGACGGCTGAGAGGCCGCGTTTGCCGAGATCGAGCTGTGCGTAGCGGGCGCGAGAGACAGAAACGTTGATTGCCTGCCGCGCAAGACGCTGCTTGATCGCGTCGGGCGACTCATCTGCTTTTGTAAACGTGACGATACCGCATCGCCGCGCCCCTGGATCGCGCACGGAGACGCCTTTGATGCCGGCCAATTGCAGTCGCAGGCGATCGGCCAGCATCGTCACGCGCGCTTCGATGGCGGGCAGTCCGATCTGCAGCGCATAGCGCGCGGCGACGCCGAGCCCGACACGGCCGGCGACATGGCTTTCCCAGTTCTCGAAGCGCTTGGCGTCTGGCGCCAGGTCGTAGCTTCCCCTGTCATTCAGGGATGCCGCGTGCAAGTCCAGGAACGGCGGATCGAGCCTATCGAGAATGCCTTGGCGGACATAGAGAAAGCCGGTGCCGCGCGGGCCGCGCATGAATTTGCGGCCGGTTCCGGAGAGCATGTCGCAGCCGATGGCGGCGACGTCGACGGGCATCTGGCCGACGGACTGGCAGGCATCGAGCAGGTAGAGCGCGCCATGGGCACGCGCGATGCGGCCGACGGCGGCGGCGGGATTGACGAGGCCGGATTGAGTTGGGACGTGCGTGAGCGAGATCAGTTTGACACCACCGGCGGCTGCCATCCTTTCAAGCGCGGCGATGTCGATCTGGCCATTGCCGTCGGACGGCACGATCTCGATTTTGACGCCGGCGCGCTTCTGCATGTGCAGGAGCGCGATGTAGTTCGAGGCGTATTCGGCTTCCGCCGTCAGGATGCGATCGCCTTGGCGGAAGGGGATGCCGTAGAAGGCCATGTCCCAGGCGCGCGTCGCGTTCTCGACGAAGGCGATCTCGCTTGGGTTGGCATTCAACAATGTCGCGAAGGCGGCGTAGAAATCCTTGATCAGCGGCTGCGCTTCGGCTTCGGCTTCGTAGCCACCGATCTGCTGCTCGCGGCGCAGATGATGCGCGACGGCGTCGGTGACGGGTTGCGGTTGGAGCGAGGCACCCGCATTGTTGAAATGCAAAAGGTGCGCGGCCGCTGGCGTCTCGGCGCGCACTCCTTCAATGTCGATTGCAGAGTCTACAGGCAATTGAAGACCGTCGATCCGCACTTGACGTAAGTGATCGCGTCCCACGCGCAGCAGGGCTCTTCTTTCTTGCAAACCCAGGCGCGCTTTTCACCGGACGGGAACGTGTAACGGCAGACCTTTTCGCCGGGGCCCGCCTTCGGCAGGGACTGTGCGGCGGCCTTTTTCGGGGGCGCGGATTGCTGGGCGGACGCCATTGGCGCGGCCAGAGCGAGGGCGGCGGCGCAGGCGAGGACAGAAAGTGTTCGGATCATCATATGAGGCTCCAAGGCGGGATCATGCGGAGAGCTTAGCGGAGTTTGCGGCGGGCGACTGTGGCCGCGCCGTCACCCGTCGACCTTGACGTTGGCGGCCTTGATCACGTCAGACCACTTGATCATTTCGCCGGCGTGATAGGCCTTGAAGGCTTCCGGCGCGCGGACGTTCACAGCGATGCCTTGCTTGATGGCGTTGGCCTTCACGTCGGGCTTGGCGAGTGCGGCGATCACCGCATCGGATAGTTTTTTCACGGCGTCGGCGGGTGCGGCAGAGGGTGCGAACAGCGCGAGCCAGCTGTCGCCTTCCGAGCCTTGCACGCCCTGCTCCTTCAGCATCGGCACATCGGGCACCTGCGGCGCGCGGCCATCGGACGCAATGGCGAGTGCTTTCATTTCGCCGGCCTGGATCTGGCCGAGCACCGACGGCAGTGTCGCGAACGCGAGATCGATGCGGCCGGCGACGATCTCGAGCGCCATGGGGGCCGCACCACGGAACGGCACGTGCTGCATCTGCGTGCCGGTCTTGGTCCTGAACAGCTCCATCGTCAGGTGCGAGCCGGAGCCGAGGCCGGTCGAACCATAATTGAGTTTGCCCGGATCTTTCTTGGCGAGCGCAATCAACTCGCCGACGTTGGCGACGCCGAGATCCTTGCGCACGACCAGGGCATGTTGAAGGTCTGCAAGTCCGGCGATCGGTTGGAAGTCCTTGATCGGGTCGTAACCCGGGTCCTTCAGCAGGAAGGCGTTGGTCGCGTGTGTCTGGTTGTTGCCGAGTACGATGGTGTGGCCATCGGCATCGCCTTTGGAGACCTCGCGCGATCCAACGGACCCCGACGCGCCCGGCTTGTTTTCAACGATGACGGGTTGACCAAGCGTTGCCTGCAGATCCGCCGCGACGATGCGGGCGAGCGCATCGGTTGGACCACCAGGCGGATAGGGCACGACGATCTTGATCTGCTTGGATGGAAAGCCTTGGGCGAAAGCTGCCGGCGAAATAGCGGCGGCGGCAAACACCGCAAGCGTCGTGCGACGGGTCAATGTCATGTAGGCGTTCCTCGATCCTGGCTCGAGCGATGATTAGCACAGCTCCTACGGCGTGTTCCATGGTCTGTGTGCACGTGCTTGAGGTGCTAAGCCCGAAAGGGATAAGTTGGCGCAAGTAACAATCGTGGAGGGCCCCATGCGCACCGTACAAGCTGAACACCGGTGAGACGATCCCCGCACTTGGGCTCGGCACTTGGCACATGGGCGAGAGCCGTCAGAGCCGTGCTGCCGAAGTTAAGGCACTGCAGCTCGGTGTCGATCTCGGGCTATCGCTGATTGATACGGCTGAAATGTACGGCGAGGGTGGCGCGGAAGAGGTCGTGGCCGAGGCGATGGCGGGGCGGCGGGAGAAGATCTATCTCGTCAGCAAGGTCTATCCGCATAATGCGTCGCGGGCGGGTGCGATCGCGGCCTGCGAGCGGAGCTTGAAGCGGCTGAAGACTGATCGGCTCGATCTTTATCTGCTGCACTGGCGCGGGTCGTATCCGCTGGCGGAGACGGTCGCGGCGTTCGAGCACTTGAAAAAGGACGGCAAGATCAAAGCGTGGGGCGTCAGCAATCTCGATGCCGACGACATGAAAGAACTCGCCGGCGTGCCAAACGGCAAGAACTGTGTTTCGAACCAAGTGCTGTATCATCTTGGCTCGCGCGGCATCGAGTTCGATCTGCTGCCGGCGTGCCAGAAGGATCGCGTAATGGTGATGGCCTATTCGCCGTTAGGACAGGGGCCGTTGCTGCGCAAGCCCGCGATTGTAAGACTGGCGGAGAAGCACGCGTGCGATCCGGCGGCGATCGCACTGGCCTGGGTATTGCGCCAGCCGGGTGTCGTCGCCATTCCGAAGGCGACCAACCTCGATCATGTCCGCGCCAATGCATCGGCTCTGAACGTGAAACTCGATGCTGATGATTTTAATGTGCTCGACGCCGCGTTCCCACCGCCGAAATCGGCGACAGGGTTGGCGATGCTTTGATCCGTCCTCCCGGTCAAGGACGTGCTGGAAGCACGGACGCGAACCGGGATCCAGCGCAAAAATTGCGGTAGGCGCAAAGTATTGTGGCTTCGCCGAGTCGTTCGCTGGGTCCCGGCGCTTGCGCGCGATGCGCGCTGCGGCCGGGATGACGTCGCATTTTTTATTTGCGCGGTTCGGGCAAGGGGACGCCGGCGGCGGCGAAGGCGGCGCGCTGGCGGGCGGCGAGTTCCTCGACCTTGAAGCCGTCGATGGTCTCGTTGAACATGCGGTACCAGTTGTGCTTGGCACGCAGGTGCAGGAAGACGCCACCCAATCCAATTGCTGCACGATCCATGAAAACGAATTCGCGCGGCACGGTGACGGGGCCCTTCTCCTTCAGCGCCTTGTGGACCGTGAAGGCTTCCTTGCGGCCGTATTCGCCCGGCGTCGTGCCGTCGGCGATCTCGCGTTCGCGATCGTCGAGCAGCGGTCCGTAGATGAAGCGCGCCCAGATGTTCATGACGTCGATCAGCTCATTGGTGAGACCCTTGAAGCCCCACGTTTCGTAGGCGTGGACAACGCGGGCGCGGTCGTCGTTGAGGAGACCATTGTAGAGATTGATGACGCCCTCGACGAAGGACGTCGGGAAGGTTCGGATACACCCGTAGTCGAGGAGATTAATGCCACCGGGGCGGCCACTCTCCTCGAAGATCGTGTAGTTGCCGAGATGTGGGTCTCCGTGGATGACGCCGGCGTGCGAGAACGGATGCCACCAGGCGCGGAACATGGCGCGGGCGATGGCGTTGCGGTCCTCGAGCGGCGACTCTTTGAAGGACATCAGCGGGCGGCCATCGAGCCAACTCATCGTCAGGAGGCGCTTGGTCGACAGATCCGTCAGCACGTCTGGGACGCGGATCGTATTGTCATTCGCAAACAGCGCGCGATAGAGCCGCATGTGGCACGCTTCGAGGTCGTAGTCGAGTTCCTCGCGCAGGCGCGCTGCAATTTCCTGCAGGATCTCGCTGGTGTCGATCGCCGGGTTCATGCGCGCATGCAGCGTGAACACGACTTTCAACTGGGTCAGATCCGCTTCGACGGCGGATTGCATGTCCGGATATTGCAGTTTGGCGGCCAGCGTGCGGCCGTCTTTGGACGTCGCGCGATGGACCTGACCGAGGGACGCAGAGGCGGCGGACTGCGCTTCGAATGATCCAAAGCGCGACGCCCAATCGGGTCCGAGTTCAGCGACCATGCGGCGGCGCACGAAGCCCGGCCCCATCGGCGGCGCTTGGCTCTGCAATTGGCCGAGTTCGCGCGCGTATTCGGCCGGCAAGGCTTCGGGGATCGTCGAGAGCAGTTGCGCGACCTTCATGATCGGCCCCTTGAGGCCGCCGAGGGCAGCCGCAAGTTCCGCCGCGTTCTTGCTGTTGTCGCTTTCGAAGCCGAACATGCGCTGGCCGGCAACGCGAGCGGCGATGGCGCCGACGTTGGTGCCGACCTTGACGTAGCGCGCCGCGCGGGCGGCGAGGCGGTTGTCTTCGGAATCGCTCACATTCGCTCTTTTCTTTTTGCAGGGTGCGCTCGCTGATACGGCGTACTCCAGTTCTGGATCTTTACTCTACTCCCGCCGGATCGGAACCGCTATGATGCTCGCGCCCATTTACCCGACGGGGACTTGTGTGATTCTAAGAGTATTGCGCGCGGCAGCTTGTCTGGTTTTCGGCCTCATTGCGGCGGCCTCGGCATCGCACGCAGACGAGCAGGCCGCTTGGACGGCACTCCGCCAAGGTGGCCATGTTGCGCTGATGCGGCATGCGGACGCGCCGGGTCCCGCAGGCGATCCGCCGGGGTTCAAGCTTGAGGATTGCGCA
The DNA here is from genome assembly GCA_963779515.1 of uncultured Alphaproteobacteria bacterium. Lineage (GTDB taxonomy): Bacteria > Pseudomonadota > Alphaproteobacteria > Rhizobiales > Hyphomicrobiaceae > CAVZYN01. The sequence continues at coordinate 20,535 of CAVZYN010000018.1, read as the reverse complement.
ACGCAGCGGAATTTGAGCGCTGAAGGCCGCGCGGAGGCGATGCGCTTTGGCACAAAACTGAAAGGAGAGCGCGTCGCAATCGAGCGGGTACTGAGCTCGCCCTGGTGCCGGTGCACAGAGACGGCGACGCTAATGGAAATCGGCGTTGTCGAGATCGAGGCGACGTTCAGCAATGCGTTTTCGCTCGCAGATCAGCGCGCGGCGCTGGCGGAGGGAGCGCGCCGGATCATTGCGGGGTGGAAAGGTCCGGGCGCATTGCTCGTCTCGACGCATGGCGCCAACATTCTCGCGTTGACGGGGATCAGTCCGGCATCAGGCGAGATCGTTGTGGTCGCGCCGAACGGCGTCGCGCCGCCGCGCGTGATTGGGCGCATTCCAGTGCCTCGCCCCGGATGATGGTCACTCGACTGGGCGCGGCAATCACGGTGCCAGCCAAGGCGGCGGTTATCCCGACATGCCGGTGCGCGGCATATCGGCGGTGCGGGCCCACAGCAACCAGAGCGCGTGCGTGTTAGTCGTCAGGTAGCGCCAGAACAGGCGGCGCGGCTCGAGGATCATGCGATAGAGCCACTCGAGCGCGTACTTCTGCATCCACTCGGGCGCGCGCGGCTTGCGGCCGGCGATGAAGTTGAACATGGCGCCGCACGTCTTGATGACGCCGACGTTGGTCAGCTTGTCGCGATTGCGAACGACGAATTCATGTTCGTAGGGCACGCTGAGACCAACCCAGAGAACGTCGGGAGCGGCGGCGTTGATGCGGGCGACCAGCGCCTCTTCCTCGTCGCGCTTGAAGAAGCCGTGGTGGCGGCCGGCGATCTTGACGCCTGGATGTTCGATACGCGTGCGCTCGACGGCGAGTGCGTTGATCTCTTCGCTATCGCCAAGAAAATAGTACGAGAGGCCTTCGCGCGTGAAGTCTTCTGACAGCTCATGATAGAAATTCGTGGTCGCGCAGCGCTCAGGGATCGGCGTACGCGTCAGCCAGCGCGACGCAACCACCAAAGGCTGGCCGTCGGCTTCACTGGCGTCGACATGCGCCATAAGATTGCGGAAGTGCTCGGAGCTCGCGAATTTCGACAGCACGTTGCCGTTCACGGAGGTCAGGAACACGGGCATGCGATGGAGGCCGCGCGCTTCACGGCAGCAGGCGATGATGTATTCGGACCATCCAGCGCGCGAGATCGCGGCAATCGGCACGCCGCCGACCTTGACGGTCGGCACTTGGCGATGAGACGGTACTGGGCGATGAGACGGAACTTGGTACTCGGACATTTTGAGAAACCCGCACGTTACAATTTCGACTGCACCTGTCGCGTCCCGCAACCGCCCTGCGAGGTCCGCGCGCCGCTTTTGCGCCGTCCAGGAGGTCCAGAAAAGCGGAATGGTAAGGTATTGTTAACCACATGGGCCAACGCAGGCGCAATACGGATGTTCCCATGGCCTCGCATCGCCTCACGCGGCGGGTTTCAGACCCCGCTTTTCCAAGAGCGCACCAACCGACGGCAACCGGCCGCGGAACGCGAGATAGGCTTCATCCGGCTTGCGCTTTCCGCCCGCCGCATAGATGTGCTCTTGCAAGAGCCTTGCCGTCTCGGGATCGAACACATCGCCCGTCTCCTCGAACGCCCGGAAGGCATCGGCATCCAATACCTCGGACCAGAGATAACTGTAGTAGCCAGCCGCGTAACCGCCCGTGATGTGCTGGAAATGCGGGATGCGATGGCGCATCCCGATCTCGGGCGGCATGCCGAGCTTGGCGAGCGTTTCGATCTCGAACCGATCGACATCGATGGCGCCGGCATCTTCGAGCACGTGAAGGTCGAGGTCGACCAAGGCGGACGCGAGATACTCGACGGTCGAGAAGCCCTGATTGAAATTGCGCGCGGCTTTCAGGCGCTCGATCAGGGCAGCAGGCATCGGCGCACCGGTCGTGGCGTGACGGGCGAATTTCTGTAGGACTTCGCGGGTGCCGAGCCAATGCTCGTAGAGTTGCGAGGGTAGCTCGACGAAATCACGCGTCACGCTGGTCCCCGCGACGCTCGGATAGGTGACGTCGGACAAGAGCCCGTGCAGGCCGTGGCCGAATTCGTGGAACAGAGTGCGCGCGTCATCCATGGACAAGAGCGTTGGTTGACCGGGCGCGGCCTTGGCGAAATTCAAGACATTGACGATGATCGGCGTGCCGGGCGTCTTCAACCGCTGTTGACCGCGGAAGCTGCTCATCCAGGCGCCCGATCGCTTCGAGGGCCGCGCGAAATAGTCGCCGAGGAAGAGACCGACGTGGCGGCCGTCGCGCGTGACCTCGAAAACGCGCACATCCGGATGATAGACGGGGAGCCCCTGCTTCTCTTCGAACGTCAGGCCGAACAGCCGCGTTGCGACGTCGAAGGCGGCGGCGATCATGCTGTCGAGCTGGAGATAAGGCTTGATCTCGGCTTCATCGAGATCAAATTTCGCCTTGCGCACTTTCTCGGAGTAGTAGCGCCAGTCCCAGGCGGCGACAGGGACATTCGCGCCTTCGGCGGCGACGGCTTTTTGCAGTTCGGCGCGTTCCTCGCCAGCGCGCGCGCGGGCGGCGGGCCACACATCCATCAAGAGCTTGCGCACGGCGGCGGGCGTCTTGGCCATCGAGAACTCGAGGCTCGATTCGGCGAAGTTCTTGAACCCGAGAAGCTTTGCGCTTTCGGCGCGCAGCCGCAGGAGTTCAGCCATGATGGCGCGATTGTCCGTCTTGCCGCCGTTGGCACCGCGGCTGGTCCAGGCTTTGTGCGCCGTCTCGCGAAGATCGCGCCGCGCCGCGTATTGCAGGAACGGCTCGATCGAGGAGCGCGCCAGTGTGATCGCATGCTGGCCGTCGTGGCCGTGCGCACGCGCCGTCTCGGCCGCAGCGGATTTAATGGCGGGCGGCAATCCGGCGGTTGCGGCGTCGTCTGGCAAAACCATGACAAAGACCTGCTCATCCGCGAGCACGTTCTGGCCGAACTGAATCGACAGCGTCGTCGAGCGCTCGGCAATGGCCTTGAGCCGCGCGCGGCCGGCCTCGTCGAGTTTGGCGCCGGATTTGACGAAGGCCCGGTGGTAGCGCTCCAGCACCTCGGTCTGCTCGCCAGTGAGGCCGAGTTCGGCGCGGCGCTGCATCAGTGCATCGACGCGGGCGAAGAGCTGCATATTCTGGTAGATGGAGATGCGATGCGCGGTCAGTTTTGGGCCGATCTCGCGCTCGATCTTCTGCAATTCAGGCGACGTATGCGACCCGGTCAAATTGAAGAACACGCGGCTGACGCGATCGCGCGCCTCACCCGAACATTCCAGGGCGGCGATGGTGTTGTCGAACGTCGCCGCAGCCGGGTCGCGCGCGATCGCGGCGATTTCGGTCTCGCCGGAGGTCATGCCGGCCTCGAAGGCGGGCATGAAGTGGTCCGGCTTGATAAGATCGAACGGCGGCACTTCATGCGGCGCGGTCCAGGCAGTGAGCAGGGGATTGTTGGAAGACGCGTTGGACATCATCTTACCTCGTGTTCTGCGGGCGCCCCCGGCATAGCTGAAGCTTTGAGGCGACACCAGTAGCATGGCCCCATTTGGCGCACTGTGGACCTTGTGCCGCGATTGTGTCCGGCTTGATCCCGACGGGATGGAGGTGTGCGCGGATTGCGGATCGGCACGCGCCGTGCGACATCCCGAACTGGCGGGGCTGACCATTGCGCACATCGATTGTGACGCGTTCTATGCATCGGTCGAAAAGCGCGATGATCCATCGCTGATCGACAAGCCGTTGATTGTCGGGCATCCAGGCGGTCGCGGGGTCGTCACAACGGCCTGCTATCTCGCGCGGAAGTATGGTCTGCGTTCGGCGATGCCGATGTTCAAGGCGATGGAGCTGTGCCCGCACGCCGTCGTGATCCCGCCGAACATGGCGAAGTATAAGGCGGTCAGCAATCAGATCCGCGGGATCTTCGCGGATATCTCGGATTCGATCGAGCCGATTTCGCTGGACGAGGCCTATCTCGATTTGTCGATGGAGCATCGCGTCAGCGACGATGTTCCGGCACGAGCGCTGGCGGACGCGGCGAGCCGGATCGAGCGTGAAGTTGGGATCACCGTCTCGATCGGGCTATCGTACAATAAATTTTTGGCGAAACTCGCGTCAGATCGCGACAAGCCGCGCGGGTTCTCGGTGCTGGGACGCACCGAAGCGCGCGCCTATCTTGCCACGCTGCCGGTGTCGCGCATCCACGGAGTTGGCAAAGCGACGCAACAGCGCATGGAGGCGTTTGGGTTCGCGACCATCGCGGATCTGCAGCGGCTGCCCGAAGGTCAGATCATCGGCATGTTCGGGAAGTTCGGCTATCGCCTCGCGCAGTTCGTGCAAGGCGAAGACGATCGCAAAGTGACGCCTGATCGCGATACCAAGAGTGTATCGGCGGAGACGACGTTTCGCCGGGACACGGGCGAACTTGCGGCGCTGGTCGAGGCGGTCGAGCCGATGTGCCGGCGCGTCGCCGAACGGCTGGTGCGGTCAGAACTTGCGGGGCGCTCGGTGGTGCTCAAGCTCAAGACGACGGATTTTCGTGTGCTGACGCGGTCGAGCCAGCTCAGGGCGCCGACGCAAAAAGCAGATCTGCTATTCGAACGGGCGCAGGCGTTGCTGGTGCGGGAAGCGGGGCGGACGACCTATCGGCTGATCGGGATCGGGGTTTCGGATCTGGTGCCGGCGCAAGAGGCTGATCCGCCTGATCTTTTTTCATGAACCCCAAGCCGGCGTGGGCAAGCGGGCCGTTCGGGCCGCCTGCAGGGCGGCGGGTTCGTCACAAAACTGTGAAACACTTTCTGTGGATAACCAGGTGATTGCGGCGCGCGAGAGACATATGTTGTCGACACGCCACTTCAACGACCGCTGGTTCCCCGATCCCCCCGATCAACGTCAGCGGCGAATTAGATATGCGGGCGCGCCCTCTGGTCTCAATGACCCGAGGGCATTTTTTTGCTCAGAGTTCCAGCACGAACCGCTGCGGATCCTCGAGGCATTCCTTGACGCGAACGAGGAACGTGACCGCGTCCTTGCCATCGACAATGCGGTGATCGTAGCTCAACGCCAGATACATCATCGGGCGAATAACGACTTGGCCATTGCGCGCTACCGGGCGCTCCTCGATGCGATGCATGCCGAGGATGCCCGACTGCGGCGCGTTGAGGATCGGCGTCGACATCATCGAGCCGTAGACGCCGCCGTTCGAGATCGTGAACGTGCCGCCTTGCATGTCTTCGATGCCGAGCTTGCCGTCACGGGCGCGGCGGCCGAACTCGGCGATGCGCTTTTCGATCTCGGCAAGATTCAGGTGATCGGCTTCGCGGACAACGGGGACGACGAGGCCCTTGTCGGTGCCGACGGCGACGCCGATGTGATAGTAATTCTTGTAGATCACGTCGGCACCGTCAATCTCCGCGTTGACGGCCGGAATTTCACGCAACGCTTGGATGCAGGCTTTGACGAAGAAGCCCATGAAGCCGAGCTTGGTGCCGTGACGCTTCTCGAACAGTTCCTTGTAGTCGTTGCGCAACTTCATGACGGCGGTCATGTCGACGTCGTTGAAGGTCGTCAGCATGGCGGCGTTGTTCTGCGCGTCCTTCAGGCGACGGGCGATCGTCTGGCGCAAACGCGTCATCTTCACGCGCTCTTCGCGAGTGGCGTCGTCGCCGATCGAGGGCACGCGGAGCTGGGCCTGCGCGGCGGCGGGCGCCGGCGGCGCGGCATAGACGGCGGGCGTCGCGGCCGGGGCCGGCGCTGGCTTCGGCGCGGCGGGAGCGGTCGCCGCGGGCGCAGCGATCGGCGCTGATGCAGGTCGCTTCACGACCACGACGTCTTCGCCGATAACGTCTTCCTTAAGGACCTGACCGCGGCGGCCGGAGCCTGCGACATCGGCGGCGGAGAGGCCCTTCTCTTCCATCAGCTTGCGGGCGGCGGGGGCCGGCGGCATGCCGGTCGCGGCGGTCATGGCCGGGGATCGCACGATCGTGACGAGCGCATCGTCTTCTTCCTCGATCACGAGTTTGGAGGCGCCGGAGGCGGCTCCGTCCTTGATGACACCGAGAACGGCGCCGACGGCAATCGTGTCCCCGGCGTTGGCGCGGATCGAACCAAGCACGCCGGCGGCAGGGGCCGGGACTTCGACGGTGACTTTGTCGGTCTCGAGTTCAACGAGGGGTTCATCGATCTTGATGGTGTCGCCGGCGTTCTTGAACCATTTGCCGACTGTTGCCTCCGTCACGGATTCACCCAGTGCCGGAACCTTGATTTCGATCGTCATGTCTCGTCTCTCGTTGCTACCGTTCGCACGCGGGCGCGGCTGTTGGTTCTAGCTCTTCAAAGCTTGCTCAATGAGTGCCTTCTGCTCGGCCAAATGGCGGCTTGCTTGGCCGGTGGCGGTCGATGCCGAAGCGTGGCGGCCGGCGTAGGCGGCGCGGCGCACCTTCATGCTGGCCTGATGCAGGGCCCATTCGAGATTGGGTTCGATGTAGCTCCAGGCGCCCATGTTGCGCGGCTCTTCCTGGCACCAGACGACATCGGCGCTAGTGAATCGCGCAAGTTCTGCGGCGAGCGCGCGGCCGGGGAACGGGTACAACTGCTCGACCCGCATTATGTAAACATCATTGAGGCCTGCGGCTTCGCGCGCGTCGTATAGCTCGTAATAGACCTTGCCGGAGCAGAGCACCACGCGGCGAATCTGATCGTCGGGCTTAAGCTTGATCTTCTCGTTCTTGAGGATCTGCGCATCGTCCCACAACACGCGATGGAAGCTGGTGCCGGGACCGAGTTCGTCGAGCCGCGAAATGACGCGCTTGTGCCGCAGCAGCGACTTCGGTGTCATCAGAATCAGCGGCTTGCGCACCTTGCGCTGGATCTGGCGGCGCAGGATGTGGAAGTAGTTGGCCGGTGTCGTGCAGTTGGCGACCTGCCAGTTGTCTTCCGCAGAGGACTGCAAGAAGCGCTCGAGGCGCGCCGAGGAATGCTCGGGGCCTTGGCCTTCGTAGCCGTGCGGCAGCAGACAGACGAGGCCGGACATGCGCAACCACTTGCGTTCACCGGAGCAGAGGAACTGGTCGAAGATCACCTGCGCGCCATTGGCGAAGTCGCCGAACTGCGCCTCCCACATCGTCAGCGCCATGGGCTCAGCGAGCGAATAGCCGTACTCGAAACCGAGCACCGCCTCTTCCGACAGCATCGAGTTGATGACTTCGAAGCGGGCCTGGTCGGGCGACACGTATTTCAGCGGCGTGTAGCGGCGCTCGGTTTCCTGGTCGATCAAAACGGAGTGGCGTTGCGAGAACGTGCCACGCTCGCAGTCCTGACCCGAAAGACGCACTGGAATCTGCTCGCGCACGAGCGTGCCGAACGCCAAGTGCTCGGCCATAGCCCAATCGAGACCTTCGCCAGTTTCGATCATATCGCGGCGGCGCTCAAGCAGACGGCCGATGGTCTTGTGCGGCGTGAAATCGACCGGTGCAGTGGTCAAGCGGCGGCCGACGTCCTTCAAAACATTGATGTCGACGCCCGTATTGCCGCGCCGGGCCTCATCGTCTTCTTGGCCGAGGCCGGACCAGCGGCCGTCGAGCCAGTCGGCCTTGTTGGGCTTGTAGCCCTCGGCGGCGGCCAGTTCGATGTCGAGCTTGGCGCGGAACTGCGCCTGCATCGCATCGATGCCGGCCTGGTCCATCGTGCCATCCTCGACCAGCTTCTTCGAATAGAGCGATACCGTTGTGGGATGCGCTTTGATCGCGCGATACATGATCGGCTGCGTGAACGCTGGTTCGTCGCTTTCGTTGTGGCCATGGCGGCGATAGCAAATCATGTCGATCACGACCGGTTTCTGGAACCGCATGCGGTACTCAGTCGCGATCTTGGCGACATGCACCACGGCTTCCGGATTGTCGCCGTTGACATGGAAAATCGGCGCCTCGACCATCTTCGCGACGTCCGTGCAGTAGGGCGAGGAGCGCGAGAATTTCGGGTTGGTCGTGAAGCCGATCTGATTGTTGATGACGAAGTGGATCGAGCCGCCGGTGCGATGCCCCTTGAGGCCCGAAAGGCCGAGACATTCGGCCACCACGCCTTGCCCGGCGAACGCCGCATCGCCGTGGATCAGCAGCGGCAGCACCGCACGCCGATCGTCCGGCTTGCAGCCGTGCTGATCCTGCTTCGCGCGGACTTTGCCGAGCACGACCGGATCGACGATCTCGAGATGCGACGGGTTGGCGGTCAGCGACAGATGCACTTTGTTGCCGTCGAACTCGCGATCCGACGAGGCGCCGAGGTGGTATTTGACGTCGCCGGAGCCTTCGACATCGTCGGGTTTGAAGGAGCCGCCCTTGAACTCGTTGAAGATCGCGCGATGGGGCTTTGCCATCACCTGGGCCAGCACGTTGAGGCGGCCACGGTGCGCCATGCCGATGACGATCTCTTTGACGCCAAGCTGGCCGCCGCGTTTGATGATCTGCTCCAGCGCCGGCACCATCGACTCGGCCCCTTCGAGACCGAACCGCTTCGTGCCGGTGTATTTCACGTCAGAGAACTTCTCGAAACTCTCCCCTTCGATCAGCTTGTTGAGGATCGCCTTCTTGCCTTCTGGCGTGAACACGATGTCCTTGTCGGGACCTTCGATGCGCTCCTGAATCCAAGCTTTCTGCAGCGGCGAGGTGATGTGCATAAACTCGACGCCGATGTGGCGGCAATAGGTGCGCTTCAGGACCTTCAGGATCTGGCGCACAGTCGCCATCTCGAGGCCGAGCACCTTGTCGATGAAGATCGGGCGATCGAGATCGGCGTCTGTGAACCCGTATGTTTCCGGCCGCAGTTCCTTGTGGACCTTGCGGTCGGTAAGGCCGAGGGGGTCGAGGTCAGCGACAAGATGGCCCATCACGCGATAGGCACGGATCAGCATCAAGGCGCGGATCGAATCCTGCGTTGCGCGAAAAGAAGCAACGGGGCTCAAGTCGAACCCACCGATCTGGGCGCGGGTCTGGATTTTCTCGCGGATCTCGCGTTCCGTCGCGCCGTAGTCGCCGGTCAGGGCCCCAAGCAGCTCCTTGTTGTCGTCCAGGCGGTCGAGACTGCCGCCCCAGGACGGGCCTTGGTCGCCACGCCGGGCGCCATTGCTATCGTCTTGTATAGATTGAAAAAATTGGCGCCACTGCTCGGGGACCGCGCCCGGATTTTGTTCGTATTGAAGCTGCATCTCTTCGATGTAGGCGGCATTCGCGCCATGCAGAAAAGACGACTGCGCAAACGCCTGATTGAGCTTCTCTCGGGCCATGATCTCTTGCCTGTTGGACGTCCGACTGAGCGCGCGGACAAGGGCCCGAACCGGGCCTAACAGTCAACGCCGCTTTTCGGACTAATCGTCACAATGTGCAAGTGGTATGGCGATCCGGCGGAATTGGATCTAGGCAGCGAAAATTCCAGGGTCGAAGCCGGACTCTTGTTCACCGTGAATGTAAAACGTATTCAACTGGCCGAACCGGTTCGGGTGCAAGCGGCCGTTCTCGTAGCAATAGGCACGATATCCCAGCGCCGTCAGTCCGGCCGAGTCTTTCTCGGGCTGGTTGTTCTCCATCAGGATCACCGGCCGATACGTTGCGATCGTCTCGCGTCCGCCGATGATGACGTCCGGCTCGAATCCTTGCACGTCGATCTTTACGAACGACGGTTTCAGATTGAACGAATCGAGACGCCGCACCTGACAGACAAATTTCTCGATCGACTGGTGCTGAGCCTTGAACCCGTACAGGCGCTCGGCATTGAGCCAATTTGCGGCCTCCTCGCGATGAAATGAGGCCAGACCATCAAATGGTACGCCCTTGTAGTAGGGCACATAGAGTTCAAATGCGCCGTCCTTGGCGCCGAGGCCGCAATGATTGAGCTCGAGTGCGCGATCGTTCTTGAAGCGCGCCGCGAGCCGCTCGCCGAGGATGGGATTGGGCTCAAAGGCGACGATCGTCACATCCGGGTGAAACAGCCTCACGGCTGCGATCGACTCGCCTCGGTTGGCGCCAATGTCGACTATCACGGTGCCGGATGCTGGACGGAAGCGCTTCAGCGCGACAAAATCGACTTCGGAGGGCCGGCGCAGCAATGCGTTCATCCGACGCGTCACATCCGGCTTGAAGCCGAAACGGCTTTGCACCTCGACGTAGGCCGCCGCCATCAACGAACTCTTCGACATGGTCGTTTCAAACCCTCTGGAGTTCCGCTGATTAACACGCCTTGGCGGCAAGATAGTCGATTTAGCGGCCAGGGTTCTGCATACCACATGCGACTGGCGATGACTTTACAGCGTGCGCGTACTATGTCGGAGGCTCCAAAACCAAACAAAGCTCGGCAAAGGGTTACTCAGAACTCACACTTCTTGCATAAGCCATGATTGCGACATGGGGTGCTCTCCTCACAACGTATTTCGGCAATGCCAGAACACCCAATTGCTGAGCGAACAGATTGGACTTGAAGACATGCCGTCTCGCAGAGAGATCTTGAACCAAGCGCTCGCTCTGTCATCGGCCGCGTTTGCGGGAAGCTTTGCGCATCCCGCGCGTGCCGCAACACCTGCCGTGCCATTCGGCGCTTGCGTGCGTGCTGACCGATTGATCGCCGATCCACCTTACAAAGCCGCGCTCGCCGGATACTGCAAACAGGTGGTGCCCGAAGGCGCGCTCAAGTGGGATATCCTGCGGCCGTCACGGGCCGAATACAAGTTCGACGATGCGGACACGATCGTAACTTTTGCCCGCGAGCGCGGCCTCGCCGTGCGCGGTCACACGTTGTGCTGGTATGAGGCGCTCCCCGCGTGGACAAAAGCGATTTCCAGTGCGGCGGACGCCGAGCGCGAACTCGTCACGCATATCGAGAAGGTCGTTTCGCGCTACAAAGGCATCATCCACAGTTGGGACGTCGTCAACGAGCCGGTGGCCGAAAAGGCAAAGTTGGCGACGGATCATCGGCCGTCGATCTGGTTCCAGCATCTGGGCGAGAAATATATCCGCATCGCATTCGAGGCCGCGCGCCGGGCGGACCCCAATGTCGAGCTCGTCATCAACGAGTATGGGATCGAGGCGGCGACGGCCGAGGATCGCAACAAGCGCGCGGCCTACATCGGCATGATCAGGCGCCTGAAGGATCAAGGCGTTCCGATTCAGGCTATTGGGCTGCAAGGGCATTTGCGCGGAGAACTCGCGGTCGACCAAGCGGGTGTTTCAAAATTCGTCGAAGACGTGACAGCCATGGGACTGAAGGTGCTCATCACGGAACTCGACGTCACGGACGATAAACTGCCAGCGGCGATTGGCGAGCGCGACGAGATTTGCGCCCGGCGCGTGCGTGACTTTCTCGGCGCGGTGTTTGCCGTTGCGCGGCCCGAGGCCGTGCTGACGTGGGGGCTTTCCGATCGCTACACGTGGGTCCCGACGTGGTTCAAGCGCAAGGATGGCCTACCTAATCGCCCGCTGCCTCTCGACGCCGATTTCAAGCCAAAGCCGATGTTGAGCGCGATCGACGCGTTCTGCCGCGCCAAAATCTGAGATCCTAGTCGCTCATTCGATTCGAAAGCCGCCGCCGCTTCATGATCCTCAGACAGTCAGCAATTTATGCAGTGGCGAGCCTGGTCACGGCCGTGGCCGGTGTCGCCGGTGTGGCGATCTTTACGCGTCTGCTCTCGCCCGAGGAGTATGGCGTCTACGCCATCGCCGTTGCCGAAGGCTTCACGGTCTCGGCGTTGCTGTTCGCATGGCTGCGGCACGCGACGCTGCGCTTTCAATCGGAAGGCGCCGGGGTCGACATGTGGCGCACGGCGCTGCGCGGATTCGCGGTCTCGGCGCTGCCCGTGCCGATCGCGATCCTGTTGTTTCCGTTGTCGGGCACCGCGAGTATCGCTGTGGTGCTCGCGACGGTCGCCTACACGCTCGCCTTCGCTCTGTTCGAGTTCGGCCAGGAGACACTGCGCGCGCGCCAAGCGGTGTCCCGTTTCGTCCAAGCGTCGATTCTACGCAGTGTTCTGGCACTTGCGTTGGGTGCTGGCGCCGTCTGGATGTTCGGCGGCGGCCTGTATTTGATCATGAGTGCCGCGGCTGCTTTCTTGATCGCCGCGATCTATCAGGTCGTGATTGTCCACCGCGGATCGCACGGTCCCTTCGACACGGCTTTGCTGCACAAGATGATCGCCTATGGCGCGCCACTGACGATCGCGGGATTTGCCAGCGCGCTGCACGGCATGCTCGACCGGTTCGCATTGGGCTATTTCCATGGCAGCGGCGCGGCGGGACAATTCTCGGCCATTGCCGACTTCACGCGCCAGTGCATGATCCTGCCGGTCGCTGGACTGTTTTCGGCTATTGTGCCGGCCGCAGTTCGGACGTTTGCAAAAGGAGACGCCGAGGCGACACGCCGGCAGCTCGCCTACAGTGGAGAGCTATTGGCTGCTGGTATTTTTCCTTGCGCCGTCGGCCTGATGATCGTCAGTCCGCACTTGGCCGCACTCGTTTTCGGGCCGGAGTTTCGCACAGCCGCCGCCGCCATCATGCCGATCCTGGCCTTCGCCTGGATCGCCAATCTGATGTCACAGCAATACGTGCACATGAGCTATCAGCTCGCAACCAAACCAAACCTTCTGATTGCGCAGTGCGTGGGACTCGTCGTGTTTGGATTCTGTCTCATTGTCCCCGCGGCAAAGACTTATGGCATCATGGGTGCGGCTATTGCGTTCGCGGTATCGGAGTTCTGCGGGCTGCTGCTTGGGATCTATCTGATGCGCTACGGGCACCGGCTGCCCCTGTTTCCGCTTGGGATCGTGCGGGTCATCGCGGCAACGGCGATCATGGCGGCTGCCACACTGGGCGTGCGCGCGCTGCTGCCCTGGCCGCCGGGTCTGCTGCCATTGGCCGTGCTGGGCGCCGTGGGCGCCGGGAGCTATGCGATCGCCGCCATCGGGCTCGACGTGGCGGGCATCCGCGGCACCTTGCGGCGCCTCTTCAATTTCAGCCCTTGAGGACTTTGGCGAGTGTGGTGCCGAGGCTTGCCGGGCTGTCGGCGATGGCAATACCGGCGCGACGCATGGCTTCGAATTTGTCCTCCGCTTTGCCCTTGCCGCCCGAAATGATCGCACCCGCATGGCCCATGCGGCGGCCGGGAGGCGCAGTCGAACCGGCGATGAAGCCGGCCATCGGTTTCTTGCGGCCTTTGGCAGCCTCGCTCTTGATGAACTCGGCGGCGTCTTCCTCTGCCGATCCGCCGATCTCGCCGATCATGATGATCGAATGCGTGTCGGGATCGGCCAGGAACATCTCGAGCACATCGATGAACTCGGTGCCCTTAACAGGGTCGCCGCCGATGCCGACCGCCGTCGACTGGCCAAGCCCTGCGTCCGACGTCTGCTTCACGGCTTCATACGTAAGCGTGCCCGAGCGCGAAACGATGCCGACGGTGCCCGTCTTGAAGATGTTGCCCGGCATGATGCCAATCTTGCATTGGTTGGGCGTCAGGACGCCCGGGCAGTTCGGTCCGATCAGGCGCGATTTCGACCCCGTCAGCGCGCGCTTGACCTTGACCATGTCCATCACCGGGATGCCCTCAGTGATGCAAATGACCAGCGGAATTTCGGCGTCGATGGCCTCCAGGATCGCGTCGGCGGCAAAGGGTGGCGGGACATAGATCGAGGTCGCATTGGCACCCGTCTTGGCTTTGGCCTCGGCGACGGAATTGAACAGCGGAACGTTGGCGAGATCCGCGTTTTCGTGCGTCGTGCCGCCCTTGCCGGGCGTGACGCCGCCGACGATCTTGGTGCCGTAGGATTTGGCTTGGGCGGTGTGGAATGTTCCTTGGCTGCCGGTGATGCCCTGGCACAGGACCTTGGTGGAGCTGTCGACAAGAATGGCCATGCGCGGGATCCTTTGGCTGCGTGCCCCCGATTTAGCAGGCTCCTCGAATTCAGCAAGTGGGGCAAAAGTCTCGTGTTGTCGCCACTTTGGACGATCGCGACGCCTTTCAGGAGACCTTGGGATCGCGCCTCTGGGACAGATTGATTGGCGCGTTGTGCGCGGCTGGCGCGGGCGGCAAGTTTCGCCTTGCGCATCGGGCCGGTCCGTCATAACACATCGCCGTCACGGCCTGCATGGGCCTTGGCAAAAACCCATAGATCCGGGGCCGTAGCTCAGCTGGGAGAGCGCTTGCATGGCATGCAAGAGGTCAGGGGTTCGATCCCCCTCGGCTCCACCAACCACCCTTCAGAAACTATTGATTTTATTGAGATTTCTAGAGATCTGAATTCGGCGCCCCACACTTTGCCCCACGAAAATCCGAGGCTGGACGCGGCGAATTTGTGGCAAGCACTGTCGATGAATTCCGATTGATCGAGTTGGTCATCAATGTGCATGACGCGCTCCACTTCGCTCGCTTCAAAGTTCTCTAAATGCGGCAGTCTCGTTTCTCGTCGCGAACGTTCGCATCGCAGAGTTGATGCCGCAAGCGCCAAGTGATGCGATCGATCGCAGTGCGATCGTCACCGCTGCCGCGACGATCTCATTGCGGTCTGCTCGCGATCCAATCGCGCACTTCTGACGCAAGCCACGCGACACGTCGCACGCCGAGCCGCCGTTGCCGCGGAAAGAGTCCATCCGCCACATACGCGTAAAGCGTCGAGCGCGAGAGGCCGGTCTTCGCCACCACTGCCCGAACATTCCACAGCTCATCGTCGGTGCGTGATCTCTCTTCTTCAGAATGCGACTCTGTCTTCGACATTTTCCATGTCCTGAGAAGGCTGTGAGTTTGAGCGCTTGAGAGCGGCTGAGCAATTTTTGCATCACTCGCAATGGCAACCCAATAGGGAATCGCGGGACCGTCCAGGACGTCGCGGGAACCTGCCGGAAATGTGGGAATGTCGCGAGATGCATCCTGCCTAATCTGCAAGGCTATGCCTCTTGCTGACTCATCTGCCGCGCAGCCGCCTCGATGAGAAGGATGTTTCGCGGGTAGGTGAGGTAAGCCAGTGCCTCAGATGTATCGAAAGCGTATCTGCTAAAGGATGCGCGGGCTCGTCGTCAATCCTTAAGCTGTCTCCTCAGCTCATGAAGCCGTGACCGTGTTCAAAATCGGCGAGCAGGCAGACGGTTGAGTTTGAACCAGAGCAAAGTACTTGGGCGGCCCCTCGCCGAAGTGGCGATGGTCGCGCTCTGCCGCGCGGCAAGCATTGGCCGCGCGGTCGAGCCCCGCTTACGTGCGGGTCTCGCCCCTCTCGGGCGACGATCGCTCCGCCAAAGGCCAAAGTCAGCTGCGAGATGTGATCTTGGAATTTCCAAGACAACAAAACAGACGCGAAATCCGTGCAGTGTGAGATTACTGGCGCTCCGACTTGGTCGCGCCACTAATTGCCTGCTCCGCCTGTGTCCGCTCTGTGCTGCTGTCGACGCGCCCCGCTTCGACAACGCGATTGACCCTTACCGACCGCCGCGACGCCGCCCGAAAGCGGAAAGGCCTAAGGCGCCCATCTGACGACCCCTGCGCCGCTGATGTCGAGACCGCCGAGTTCGGCGGCACGTTCGGCGAAAATCGGCGTCGCAAGCAGCGACAGGAACGCCTGCAGCGGCCGCGGTAACTGTCGCGCTGGCGACGACAAGGTCGAACCGTTCCGTCAGCAGCGGCACGAAACCGACCCCGGCCGCCGTCGCGACCGCACGCGTGGCGATGCCGCAATCGGCATGACCGGAGCGGATCGCCTGCGCGATGTCGGGGCCGGTCGGCGCGATCAGCGCCGGGCGCGATGTCACGCGCCGCAATGCCGTCGCGCTTCAACAGGCCAGCAGCAATTGCTGCGCGCCCGCGCCTCCGGCCGCATGACGCAGCCGCGCGCCCTTGGCGACGACGTCGCTCAAGCGACGACAGCCCGAGCGGATTGCCGGCGGCGACGAGCAGGCCCTGCTCGCGCGCGGCAAAGCCGATCAGCACCGCGTCGTAGAGCGTCGGCTCCTTTGAGACGACCTCGATGTTGGCGTCCTTCGCCGGATCGTCGAGATCGTGGAAATGGATCGCTGCGGCGATCACCTCGCCGGCCAGGAAGCGCCGGTAGCCGCTCTCGCTGCCCTCGGGCAGGATCGCGAGCCCCGCACGGCTCTCGCCCAGCGCCCATTGCAGCAGCGGATCATGGCTGCCGCCGACGATCGGCGGCGGGTCGGCTGGCACGACACCCAGCGGGCGCGCCATGCCGGCGAGCAGCCAGCGGTCGAGATCGCCACGCGGGAACAGCCACTTGCCCGTCACCTTCGTGCACGGGATCGCGCCGCTCCGCCACCAGCTCGTAGAGCTTGCGCTCCTTGATCCGCAGATAGTCGGCCGCTTCGGCCGTCGTCAGCAATTGCAGTCCTGCATTGATTGCATTTTTATGCACTATTTCTATTTCTTGACTTAACGGAAGAAAACACGGGACTTTCACGTCCAGTCAATGCGTTCCTGCGAGTGCCTGCGTTGGACGGCACCGGCGCCCTCGATCTGATCCTGTCCGGCGATCGCGACGCTGTTCGCCATCGTGCGCCTGTCGCTGACTGGTGACGCTGTCGGCGACGTTGCTCGCCGCGCTCGTCGGCATGCCGCTCGGCGCCGCCGTGGCCCTGACCCGCTTTCCCGGCCGCGACGCTCTGATCGTCGTCCTCAACGGGCTCATGGGCCTGCCGCCGGTGGTGGTCGGGCTGCTGGTCTTCCTGCTGCTGTCGCGCTCGGGACCGCTCGGGTCACTCGGCCTGCTGTTCACGCCGGCAGGCGATGATCATCGCCCAGGCCGTGCTGATCACGCCGATCATCGCCGCGCTGACCCGCCAGGTGATCGAGGACCTGTGGGCGGAGTACCGCGACGAACTGACGGCGATGGAGGTCGGCCCGCTGCGGCGGGTGACGACGCTGCTCTGGGATGCGCGCTTCTCGCTCGTCACGATCCTGCTTGCCGGCTTCGGCCGGGCGGCGGCCGAGGTCGGCGCGGTGATGATCGTCGGCGGCAACATCGACGGTTTCACGCGCGTCATGACGACGACCATCGCGCTGGAGACATCGAAGGGCAACCTTGCGCTCGCGATCGGCCTCGGGCTCGTGCTGATCGCGATGATCATGACCGTCAACGCGCTGGCCTGGGGCGTCCGGCAATGGGCGGAGCGCCATGCGGGATAGTCACGGCCATGCGCAGCACGTGCGCGATCCGCAGCGACGCTGACGGCGCTCCCGCTGCGTTCGAGGCGTCGGCTACGCGCGCTCGGCGACACGCGATCCTGTCGGCGTCGACCTGACGCTCGACGCCGGCGGCGCCGACGATCGTCGATGGGCCCCAACGGCTCCGGCAAGACGACGCTGCTGAAGCTCGCCATGGGTCTGCTCGCACCGACGCAGGCGGATCCATCCGCTGGCGCCGCAGCGCCGCCCGGCAGCCGCGCCTCGTGTTCCAGAAGCCGGTGATGCTGCGCCGGTCGGCGGCCGCCAATATCGCCTTCGCGCTCGCCGCGGCCGGCATGCCGGCCGATGCCGGCCGCGGTCGCACGCCTGCTCGATCTCGCCGGCATCGCTCACGTTGGCCGACCGCCCCGCGCGGCGCCTGTCCGGCGGCGAGCAGCAGCGCCTGGCGCTGGCCCGCGCGCTCGCCCGCGAAGCCGCAGATCCTGTTCCTCGACGAGCCGACCGCGAGCCTCGATCCGGCCGCGACCAAGCTGGTCGAGGACGATCATCGCGCGCGTCGCGGCATCGGGCGTCAAGATCGTCATGGCGACGCACGATCTCGGCCAGGCCCGCCGCCTGGCGCGGCGACATCGTGTTTCTCGCCAATGGCCGCCTCGTCGAGCACGCGCCGGCCGCACGCTTCTTCACCAGCCCACGACCGAGGCAGCCCGCCGCTTCCTCGCCGGCGATCTCGTCATCTAAACCAAGGAGAAACCACATGAAACTGCACCATCTCGCCCTTGCTCGCCGTCCTCGCGTTCGCTCGCCGCTCGCGTCCGCAGCCGTGCGCAGGACAAATCGATCGTCGTCGCCTCGACCACCTCGACGCAGGATTCCGGCCTGTTCGGCCACATCCTGCCGCTGTTCAAGGCCAAGACCGGGATCGACGTGAAGGTCGTCGCGCAAGGCACCGGCCAGGCGCTCGACACCGGCCGGCGCGGCGATGCCGACGTCGTGTTCGTGCACGCCAAGCCGCAGGAAGAGAAGTTCGTCGCCGACGGCTTCGGCGTGAAGCGCTTCGACGTGATGTACAACGACTTCGTGCTGATCGGCCCGAAGGCCGATCCGGCCGGCATCAAGGGCGGCAAGGACATCGTGCCGCACTGAAAGCGATCGAGGCCAAAGCCGGCGCCCTTCGTCTCGCGCGGCGACAAGAGCGGCACGCATGCCGCCGAGCTGGCGCTGTGGAAGCGGCGGCGCTCGATCCGGCCGGCAGCAAACCCGCCTGGTATCGCGAGATCGGCCAGGGCATGGGCGCCGCACTCAACACGGCGGGCGCGATGGGCGCCTACGTGCTCGCCGACCGCGGCACCTGGATCTCGTTCAAGAACAAGGACGCACTGCAGATCGTCGTCGAAGGCGACCAAGCGCTGTTCAATCAGTACGGCATCATCTCGTGAACCCGGCGAAGCACCCGCACGTGAAGAAGGAGCTGGGTCAGGCGTTCATCGACTGGATCGTCTCAGGCGAAGGCCAGACCGCGATCCGCTCCTACAAGATCGACGGCCAGCAGCTGTTCTTCCCGAACTTCGACGCCATCAAAATTGAAGAAGGCCGGTTGACCTTTTCTAACGAGCGAGGCGCCCCGCGCGCCTCGCATACTCATCCATCGTCGAGAGCTTCAAATGCGCGTTGCACTCTTCACCATCATTGGATTTCTGGTCATGACGTCCGCCGCGACGGCGGAGACCTTCCGCCTCTATGCAGCCGGCAGCCTGAAGGCTGCGATGGCCGACATCGCCGCGCATACGAGGCGTCCACCAAAGGTGCCCAGAAAGTCGAACTCGTGCTCGGGGCCTCGGGCCTGCTGCGCGAGCGTATCGAGACAGGCGAGACCGCGCACGTTTTCGCTTCCGCCGACACCGGGCACCCCAAGCGGTTGGAACTCGAGGCAAAACGACCGCCCCCGCGCGGTGTTCGCGCGCAACCAACTCTGCGCGCTGGTGCGCGACGGCCTGGCCGTTGCATCGGCGACCCTGCTCGACGTGATGCTCGATCCCAGACTCCGCTCGGCACGTCGACACCGAAGGCCGATCCATCCGGCGATTACGCGTTCGCGCTGTTCGGCAAGGCCGACCGGTTCGAGCTGGCGCAAAGGTAACCTTAGAGGCGAAGGCGATGCAGCTGACCGGCGGGCCGACCTCGGAAAAAGCGCCGGAGGGCAAAAACCTCTACGGCTGGGTCATGGCGTCCAACAAGGCAGACGTATTCCTGACCTACTGCACGAACGCCATCCTGGCCAAGGCCGAAGTGCCGAGCCTCGGCATTGTCGAAATGCCGCCCGCACTCAATATCGGCGCAGACTACGGCCTCGTGGTGCTCAAGGACGCGCCGGCCGCCGCCGCGGATCTCGCGCGGTTCATCCGGAGCGATGCAGGCCGCACAGTTCTGGCCAAGTTCGGCTTCGGCGCTGGCGAGTGATTCAACTGTGTAAGCTCCACCAAGTCGGTTCACCCAATGGATCAAGATGACGATTTCGCATGCTGACGGAGGTACGCTGCGCGCAGGCGAGGTCACGGTCATGTCCCCCGGCCGGGCGGATGCATCGGCGAACGGCACCGTCCTCGTGCGCGGGTTCGACTGTCGCGATGGCGCGCCGTTGATCGACCTGAAGCGGGACCGGTCCAGCTACTCGCCGTTGGCGCCGGACAAGACATGGCCGTCGAGAAGGGACACACGCACATGAGTCCCTCGCATCACAAGACGCCGCGCGCTTGTCGGGGCAGCTTCACCCGTCGCCGCACCTGCGCGCCTGCGCGCCCAAACCACCATCACCGACAGTGCCGGCCGGACCATCACGTTGCCACCCAAGATCGACAAGATCTTCGCAGCCGGAGGCCCCGCGTCCGTCGTCACCTATGTCATGCGTCCAGACGCCATGGTCGGCTGGCCGCGCGCCAACCGTGCCGAGGAGAAGCCCTATCTACTGCCCGGCGTGCGCGATCTCCCCGAAGTCGGCATGCTGACCGGGCGCGGCGATACGGCGAACGTCGAAGGAGTGCTGAAGGTCAAGCCGGATCTGATCCTCGACTTCGGCTCCGTGCGCGGCACGTTCATCTCACTCGCCGACAGCACGCAACAGCGCACCGGCATCCCCTATGCACTTGTCGACGGCCGCTTCGAGGCGACGGCCCAGTCCTTCCGCCTGCTCGGGAAAATGCTCGGCGCGCCGGAGCGCGGGGAGACACTCGCCCGCTTCACGGAAGATCTGTTCAAACGCCTTGACGGTGCGCTCGCGACCATCCCCGAGGACAAGCGCCCTCGCGTCTACCTCGCACGCGGACCGGACGGATTCGAAACTGGCCTGA
>CAVZYN010000017.1:0-556758 GCA_963779515.1 uncultured Alphaproteobacteria bacterium | reverse complement strand
CTCACGCGCATCACCCCCGCCGCGCGGCCTCGATCGCGGCGACATCGATCTTTTTCATGTCCATCATGGCGGCGAACGCGCGTCGCGCTTCGTCGCCGCCGGCGGCGATCGCCTCCATCAACACCCGCGGGGTGATCTGCCAGGAAATACCCCAACGGTCCTTGCACCAGCCGCACGCGCTCTCTTGACCGCCATTGCCGACGATCGCGTTCCAGTAGCGGTCGGTCTCGTCCTGGTCCTCGGTCGCGATCTGGAACGAGAAGGCTTCGGTGTGCTTGAACACCGGGCCGCCATTGAGGCCGAGGCAGGCAACGCCGGCGACCGTGAACTCCACCGTCAGCACGTTGCCTTTCTTGCCGCCGGGATAGTCGTCTGGCGCGCGGTGAACGGCCGTGACCGCACTATCTGGAAACGTCTTGGCATAGAAGCGCGCGGCAGCCTCGGCATCTGTGTCGTACCAAACGCAAATCGTATTTTTGGCCATGGGATGTCCTTTCTGTTTCGATTGCTTGCAGGATACTCACACGCCCGCCTCCATCGAAGAAGACGTTGTAGCGGAGGACGGCCGCTACCTGACGGTACAGTTCACCAACTCAGCCGCATTCGCCTTCGAAGTAACAATTTTCGCGAACCGGCCATTGCCGAGGCCGCATATGGGTGTTCGCACTTTGTATCTACGACGGCGCGCCAATTTCCGCTAAGTCTCACTCATTCAGAGGAGACATCATCTCATGCTCAAAATCTGGGGCCGCACCAACTCGGTCAACGTCCAGAAGGTGATGTGGACGATCGCGGAACTTGGCCTCGACGCCGAACGCATCGACGCCGGCATGGCGCATGGCATCGTCAATGAGCCGCGGTTCGCAGCCCTAAACCCCAATCGCACCGTGCCGGTGATCGATGACGGCGGCGTGGTCGTGTGGGAATCGAACGCCATCATCCGCTATCTCGCCGCCAAGTATGCGCCGGGCCAACTGATCCCAACGGATGCTGCCGCCCGCGCCAAGGCCGAGATGTGGATGGACTGGCAGCAGACCACGCTGATGCCCGGCATGAGCCCGCTGTTCCTCGGTCTCATCCGCACGCCGCCCGAAAAGCGCGACGCCAAAGCGATTGCGGATGGCGCAAAAAGTGTGACCGCCGCGATGCGTATCCTCGACGCGCATCTTGCCGGACAATCCTACGTCGCCGCCGATCATCTGTCCGTCGCCGACATCCCGTTGGGATGCGCCGTCTATCGCTGGTACGCACTGCCGACGGATCACGCCGATTTCCCAAACCTCAAGGCATGGTATGACCGATTGGCGACCCGGCCAGGGTTCAAGGCGCATGTGATGCTGCCGCTGACATAAAGCCCCCATCAAGGACCGCGGACACATGTCCATCTTCGACGAAGCCAAGATCGACTGCCACAATCACATCCTCGATCCAAAGCGCTTTCCCTACCAGCCCGACACGCCCTACCGGCCATCCGGCCAGGAAATCGCGACGCCGGAACAGTTTCACGCCGTGCTCGACACCTACGGCGTGCGCCACGCCCTCGTCGTCGGCCCGAACTCCGGCTACGGCACCGACAATCGTTGCTTGTTGGATGTTATCGAAAAAAGCAACGGCCGCTTCAAGGGCGTCGCCGTTGTCGCAAACGACACCAGCACGGCGGACCTCGCCGCACTCAAGGCGCAGGGCATCGTCGGCATCGCTTTCAACGCCACCCGCCTCGGCGTCGGCCACTGGCAGAACACCACGGGCCTTCTGAAGCGCATGGCGGACCTCGACCTCTTCCTGCAGCTGCAGGTCGAGAAGGATCAGATCCTGGCGTTCAAGGATTTGATCGAAACGACGCGGGTGCACCTCGTCATCGATCATTGCGGCATCCCCGATGTCGCGGCAGGATTGGATCAGCGCGGCTTTCAAACCGTGCTGGCGCTTGGACGTGGCGGCCGCGCCAGCGTCAAGCTCTCGGGCTACGCAAAATTCTCGCAAGCACCGATTCCGCATCAAGACGCCTGGCCTTACGTCCGCGCACTTATCGACGCATTCACGCTCGACAACTGCGTCTGGGGTTCCGACTGGCCGTTCCTGCGCGCCGAGCAGCGCGCCGACTATGGCCCGTTGCTGAAGTTGGTCGAACGGCTCTTTCCCAATCCCGCCGACCGGCACAAGGTGCTGTGGGAAACGCCCTGCCGGCTGTTCGGATTCGGTTCGAGCACGAAAGCGACCCAATGACGCTACTCATAACCGGCGCCACGGGCCATATAGGCCTCGCCCTTACGCGACAAGCGGCGTTGAGCGGCAAAGTCATCGCCCTCTATCGCGATCAACTGCGCGCCAACGACACGGAGACGGCCGGATCAAACGTCACGTGGTTGCAATGCGACCTCACGAATAGCGCCGCCGTGACCGCGATCGCCAAGGCGCATCGGGTCGATGCCTGCATTCACGCCGCCGCCATCTCCAACGAGGCCTACGCGCGGCCCAATCCGCTCGACGCCATCAACACCAATATCGGCGCGACGGCAAACCTGCTCGATGCCGCACGGACGCACGGTTGGCGGCGGTTCATCTTCGTCAGCACGGGATCGGTGTTCTCGAAACGCGCCGATACTGCGTCGCCAATCCCGGAAGACGCAACGCCCGCGCCCGCCAACATCTACAGCACCACCAAGTACAGCGCCGAGCTGTTGACCCGCATGTACCGCACGGAATTCGGCCTCTCGGCCTCGACCGTGCGGATTTCGTGGGTGTTCGGCCCTCCGGTCATCTCGGACTCGCCGACGCGCGGGCCGATACCATCGTACCTGATGCGCGCGCTGCGCGGTGAGGCGATCCGCGAAGGCGGCGGCGAATTTGCGGCGAGCTTCACGTTCATCAACGATGTCATCGACGGACTGCTCGCGGCGGCGGCGGCACCCGACCTCCGCCATGATACCTACCATCTTGGTCACGGGATCAATTTTACAGCACGGCAGGCTGCGGATGCGGTGCGGAAAGCGTGCCCGAATGCCGTCATCGACCTTGGCGGCGGAACCGAACCCTGGACGACCTACACCGCCATCCGCGGTCCGCTTGCTGGCACACGCTTGCGCGACGACACGGGCTTTGCGCCGAAGTACACGCTCGATGCGGCCGTCAAAATCTATGCCGATTGGATGCGCGCCAACGCCAACGTTTAGAACGTTGCGACAAGGAGATCGCGCAGCTCTTTCGTCACCTGGGGCTTCACGCCGAACCAGAGATGGAACCCGCGCACCGCCTGATGCAGCAGCATATCGAGGCCGTTGGATGTCGCAAATCCGCGCTGCTCGGCCTGCGTCAGCAACGGCGTCTTCAGCGGCACGTTGATCGCATCACCCACCACGGCGTTCGCCGCCATCGGCGAGAGATCGATCGTCAACGGATCCTTGCCCGTCATGCCAAGCGACGTCGAATTGGCGAGCAACCCGGCGCCTTTCAGCAATCGCGGCACATCTGCCCAACGCGCCGGATGCACGGCGGACCCCAAACTCGACCGCACTGCTTCCGCCTTTTCATACGTGCGATTGACGACATGGACGGTCTCGATGCCGCGCTCGAGAAAGCCATAGGCGATGGCACGGCCGGCACCACCTGCGCCAAGAACCACCGCTGACGTGTTCCGTTTGTCCCAACCGGGCGAAGCCTCGTCGAGCGCACCGATGAAGCCTTCGACATCGGTATTGGTCGAGCGCAGCGTTCCCTTGTCGAGCCACAGCGTGTTGGCCGCGGCGACCGCGCGCGCACGCTCGTCGGGTTGCGACAGCGCCAACGCGGCATCCTTGTGCGGCATCGTTACATTGGCGCCAACGTAGCCGCTACCCGCGAGGTTGCCGATGAACGCCGCAAAATCCTCAGGCCGGATTTCCTCGGCCCGATAGTCGCCGTCGATACCGTACTTTTTGATCCAATGGCCATGCAGCAGGGGCGAGCGCGATTGCTTCGCCGGATAGCCGATCACACAAGCGCGTCGCGTCGTCATTGTCCATCAAACCTTATGTCAACATATCCGCGACACGGATGGGGCCACCACCAGCCTTGGCCGACTTGGTGATCGCGAGCGTCGCAGCCAGCGTCATCATCCCTTCACGGCCAGAGAGAACCGGCTGCTCCGTGCCACGAATGACGCCTGCGAAATTCTTCATCTGCTCTGTATAGGCGTCGGCCGGCGCGACGTGAAGCCGCTTCTGGGTCAGCGGCGTGTGCCAGCTTTCCGCACCCGCCTCATGCCAGCGATGCACCAGACCCGGCACGGCCAGCGAGCCCTTGGTTCCAGCCAGCATGAAGCAGTTCTCGCCATCGTAGGGGAACGACGGATTCTCGCGCGAGCCCCATTCCCAACTCCACGGCGTCGACGCCGTATCCGAGCAGATCAGGGTTCCGAGCGCGCCGCTCTTGAAGCGGAGCACGGCTGCGGCGGTATCCTCGACGGCGAACCCGCGCACCGCGTTCGACGCCTGCGCCTGCACCGTCTCGATCTCGCCGCACAGCATCCTGAGGCAATCGATATCGTGAATGGCGTTGATCAGCACCGGACCGCCACCGGGTTCCCGCCGCCATGCGAGGTCGTGATAGCCTTTCGGCTTGTGCGAGAGATACATAGCCGTCGCCGCCACCACCCGGCCGATCCCGCCTTCGCGGACGACGCGCGCCGCCTCGCGCATGATCGGGTTGTGCCGGCGGTGATGTCCGGTCAGCGTCGCGACGCCGGCCTTCTCGGCCGCCTCAACCAGTTTCAACGCCTCGCCAACCGTGTCCGAAATCGGCTTCTCGACAATGATCGGGATCTTGCGGGCGATGCAAGCAAGCCCCGACGACACATGCAACTGGTTCGGCACCGCGACGATCGCGCCGTCGGGTTTCGCCTTATCAAGCATTTCCTCGATCGTCGCATAGCAGGCATAGCCGAGCGCCTCTGCCTCCTGCTTCGCCTGCGGCGATGGGTCGGCAACGCCGGCCAGCGTATAGTCCGGACCGCCCGCGCGGAGAACGCCGATATGCGTGCGGCCGATGAGGCCCGCGCCGATCACGCCGATACGTACCTGAGCCATGGGAGTGCTCCGATCAGGGGTTGAAATGGGCCGCCGGCATTAGGACCGGCTCGCGCGGCACGAGCGGCGCAAATGTCATGCGCTCGATCACGTCGCGGCGCACATCGACGCCGGGCGCGACTTCGGTCAGCGTCAATCCGTCCTTGGTAAGGCGGAACACCGCGCGTTCGGTGACATAGACCACCTCTTGGCCACGCTTCATCGCTTCGCGTCCTGAATAGGTGATCTGCTCGACGTCCGTCACGAACTTGCCGACCTCGCCGTTGCGCACGATCCGCAGGCGGCCTGCGCCGATCTCGAGCTGCGTGCCCTTGGCATCGAAAGTGCCACAGAACACAACCTTCTTGGCGTTCTGCGCGATGTCGATGAACCCGCCGGGGCCAACGGTCACGCCGCCGAGCTTCGAAACGTTGACGTTGCCCGCACGATCGATTTCGCCAAAGCCCAGAAACGCCAGATCGAGGCCACCGCCGGAATAGAAGTCGAACTGCGACGGCCCATCGATCATGGCGGTCGCGTTGCGCGCGTACCCGAACAGAGAACCTTCCAGCAATTCCCCGCCATACGTGCCATGCTCGATGGTTTGATAGTAACGGTCGAGGTGACCGCGTTCGGCGACGAGCTTGGCGACGCCGTCGGGAATACCAAATCCGTAGTTGAGCACGGCGCCATCCACCAGTTCATCCGCCGCGCGTCGCGCGATCAACTGGCGCACAGTAAAAGGTTGCGGCACGATGGGGTTCGGCGGCCCTTTCATCTCCCCCGACATGGTCGGATCGTAGACGACATCGTAGCCCATCGACTGTGCGGGATCGACCACCACGGCATCGACAATGGCGCCGGGCACGCGCACGGATCGCGCGGGCAGTGCGCCGACGTCGACAGCCGTGCGCACCTGCACGATGACCTTGCCGCCTGAGTTGTGGGCCGCGAGTGCCGCCGCGTAGATATCGACGTTGGCCGGCTCTTGATCGAGACTGACGTTGCCATGCGCGTCGGCAAACGAACCACGAATCACGGCGACGTTGACGGGAAACGGTTTGTAACGCAGCAGCTCGCGGCCATCGATCGTCATAACCTCGGCAACCGAGTCCTTGGCCGCGCTGTTCATCCGCCCGCCATCGACGCGCGGATCGACAAACGTGCCCAGGCCCACATGCGTGAGGAGGCCCGGACGCCCCGCGCCGATCTCGCGGAAGAGCTGCATCGCAACGCCGCCGGGCAGAACGTAGGCCTCGATCTTGTTGTCTTTCGCCAGTTGCTGCATGCGCGGCGACCAAACCCAGTGCCCGCCATAGACGCGCCGCACCATGCCGTCATGCGCGAACCGGTTGACGCCGCGCGTATTGCGATCGCCAATCCCGAGTGAATGCACCAGCGTCAGTCCGCGCGGATGCGCCGTCGCGAGAAAGCGCTTTTCGATGGCTTCGTGCAGGCATGTGGCCTCGACGAGGCCCGCCGCCCCCGCCGATCAGCGCAACCGTGTCGCCGTCCTTGATCAGCGCCGCAGCAGCCTCTGCCGTCACAAACTTATTGATGGTCATATCTGCTTCCCGCGCTCGCGCGCGCCCCACTCATGCTATGTCCGCGAACCGTGATGACCCATGCTTCATGATCGAGCGGCCGATGATCCCGCGATGGATCTCGGACGTACCGTCATAGATTCGGAAGATGCGCGCATCCCGATAGAGCCGCTCGACGGCCAAGTCTTTGCAATAGCCCATGCCGCCGTGCACCTGCACCGCCCGATCGGCGACCCGGCCAAGCATTTCGGCGGCATAGACCTTCACCATTGAGATGCGTTCGCGCCCGTCCAGCCCTTGATCGATGTCAGCCGCCGCCTGCAGCACCAGCAGGCGCGCGGCATTGATCTCCATCGCGCTATCGGCCAGCATCTGCTGCACCAATTGGAATTCGCCGATCGGCTTGCCGAACTGCCGCCGCGCAATCGCGTAGTCGGTCATCATCTTGAGAAGGCGCGTCGCCTTGCCGACGGCGCGCGCGCCAATATGCGCGAGGCGAATGCGCCCGAGCGTTTCGAACGCGTGATTGAGGCCGCGCCCTTCTTCGCCGAGCAGATGCTCCGGCCCGAGCCGCACGTTGTCGAAGAACAGTTCGACGTGGCTTGTGCCGCCGAGACCCATCATCGCCTGATCACGGCCAACAGTGAACCCGGGCATGCCTTTGTCGACCAGGAACAGCGAGATGCCCTTGGCGCCCGCCGCCGGGTCTGTCACGGCGGAGACCACAAAGAAATCCGAGAACGCGCCGTCACTGATGAAGATCTTCTGCCCGCTCAAGCGCCAGCCGTCGCCGTCGCGCACCGCGCGTGTCTTGATGCTGGCAGCGTCGGAGCCGGCTTCGGGCTCGGTGAAGCAGACCGAGAATGTCCGCTCACCCTGAACACACGGCTCCAGCCAGCGCTTGCGTTGCACCTCGTTGGCAAGCAGCAGTACTTCATAGACGTTGCCGAACGCGCGGCGAATCAGGATGTCGGTCGTGTGCCCAAACTGCTCCTCGACGAGGCAGGTATCGAGGGCGGAGAGGCCGCCGCCGCCGAATTCGACCGGGATGTTGGTGGCGTAGAGGCCGAGCGCTTTGGACTTCTCAAAAATCGATCGTGCGGTTGCGGGGTCGAGTGCGCGATTGGCCTCCACCGCCTGCTCGAGCGGAACGAGCTCCGTCGTCACAAAACGTCGCGCGGTCTCGATCAACAGTCTCTGCTCATCGGTCAATTGGAAATGCATCAGCCTTGCCCATCGTTGAGATATTGGCCTTGCAGCCCCTTCACCAGCGCGATCATGGCATCGAGCGTCGGTGTCGCGATCCCATGTTTGCGGGCAAGCCCCGCGACCGCGCCATGGATCGTATCGATCTCGGTCTGGCGCCTGCGGATGATGTCTTCGCGCATGGAGGATTTCGAGGAACCCGTGCCACCTCCAGACGTGTCGACCAACTTCATCAGCACCTCGCGCGCTTCCGCGACATCCAAGGCGACGCCCTCGACCTTCGCGACAGCGGCGGCTTCATCGATCAGCCGGAACGCGGTTTCGCGCAGTTCCGGCACCCGCATGATCTCGAACGAGCGGAAGTCCGTCACCGCCGAGATCGCGCCCAATGCGACGTTGCCGAGCAGCTTCTTCCATTTCTCACGCTTGATCTCGGCCGTCGCGGTCACCGGCAACCCGTGACGTGAGAACGCCGCAGCGATGGCGACGGCGCGATCCGAACGACCACCGGCCATTTCGCCGATGTGCGTCGGCAGATTGCCGAAGTTGCGCACGACGCCCGGAGCCTCGACCAGCCCCGCCTGCGCCGTCAATCCGCCGATCACAGTGCCCATTGCCGAGGACGCTCTCGAGCGTCATCTCATTTCCGAGGCCGTTCTGGAACGTGATGGCCGCAGTCTCACCCTTGAACAAGTGTTTCACACTTTCGGCCGCCACTTTGTTCGCAAACGACTTGCACTGGAACAGCACGACATCGGCCTCGCGGATCTCGCGCGCCTCTGTCGTCGCCTTGAGCGAGATGCGCGATCGCCACCAACGCCGATGATGCGCAAGCCGTGCGCCTTGATCGCCGCGATGTGCTCGGGCCAGGCATCGACCAAGGTGACGTCGAGCCCCCCTTCGGAGAGAAGCCCGCCGAACAGGCCGCCCATGGCGCCGGCGCCGGCGACAACAACACGCGGGTTTTCAAAGGACATCACATCGACTTTCGTTGGAGGCCAATCTCAGTATGTGGCGCGCCCGCCCGTAATGTCGAACACGAAGCCCGTCGTGAAGCTGCAGGCCGGGCTCGCGATCCATGCCGCGAGTTCCGCGACTTCGTCGACCTGCACCAAGCGGCCCATCGGGATCTTGGCCTTCATGTTGCGAATATGCTCCTCGGTCATGCCTTTCAGAAGATCCGTCTCGGTCATGGCGGGTGCGATGCAATTGACGGTGACGTTGCAGTCCGCCAGCTCCTTCGCCAACGCTTTTGAAAAACCGATCACACCAGCCTTGGCGGCCGAATAAGCGCTGATATTGGGCACGCCCTCTTTGCCGGCGATCGAGGCAACCGTGACGATGCGGCCGTATTTTTTGGCGCGCATATGCTCGGCGGCGAGCCGGCTCGCATAGAACACACCCGTCATATTGATGGCGACCACGCGGTCCCAATCTTCCAGCGGATACTCCCACGACGGTTTTATGGGCCCGTTGATGCCGGCGTTGTTGACCAGGATGTCGACTTTGCCGTGGGCGGCGATGGCCGCCTTGAACGCGCGCTCGACGGAGGTGTAGCTCGCCACATCGACGACCTCGGCGCCGGCAGGTGTAAAGCCAACAATATCCTTGAGTGGCGCAAGATCGCGATCCCACACGATCACCTTGGCACCACGCGCGGTGAGCAGCTTGGCGATGCCGAGGCCGATACCGCGCGCCGCCCCTGTCACGATGGCCACCTGTCCGTCCAATCGCGTCTTCATGTCGTGATCCCTTGCGCACTGCTCAAGTCTTGTTCTTCACCCACTTCAGGATGTGGGTGCCGACGGCGACGAGCGTCCCCTCCTGATTCTTGATCTCGATCGCCCCCGTGGACCGGCGCGCGGCCACGTCGATCGCGCTGATGCGATAGTCAACCGTGATAGTATCGCCGAAATACACCGGTGCCAGAAAGCGGATCCGATCATAGCCGAGCGACACCGGCGTTTCATCGGCATCGGCGCGCGTGTGCGCAATGACCAGCGTGGAGGCCGTCGACATATAGCCGACCATCAGCGCGCCGTGCGCTTGCAGCCGGCCGTAACTCGACTTTTCCATGTAGGCCTTGTTGGTGTGATTGGGCGAGAAATCCCCTGTAATGCCGGCAAATCCATAGACGTCGAACTCGCCGACCGTCTTGGAGAACTGCGCACTGTCGCCAACCTTTACGTAGAACTCGGACATTTCATTTCCCCTGCCATTTCGGCTTACGCTTTTCGACGAAGGCACGCTGACCTTCTTTGGCATCCTCACTCGCCAGCATGCGCTCGGCAGCAGGATAGCGCGCCAACAATGCGGACTTGAGGTCAGGGTGCGCCAGGCATTGCAGCATCACCTGCTTCGATGCCTCGATCGAGAGCGGCGCACCCTCGACGATCATCTCGGCAATCTCACGTGCCCGCGCCTTCAGGTCCGCACGCGGCACGACCTCGTTGATGAGACCCATCTGCTTGGCATCAGTCGCACTGATGCGGCGGCCGGTCAGCACCAGATCCATCGCGTGCTTCAACGGCATGTTGCGCGCGAGCCGCTGCAATCCGCCACCGCCCAATGCGGCAAGTCCGACGCGGGGCTCCGGCAGGGCAAACTCGGCATGATCGGCGGCAATGGCGAGATCACAGGCGGCAACGATTTCGACCCCGCCGCCAATTGCAAGCCCGTTCACCGCGGCGATCACGGGCTTCAAGAGGTCAAAACGGTGCGTCAAGCCGGCAAAACCCGACTCTGGATGATCATCGGCGTTGGCGGCGGCCCGTGCCTTGAGATCGCTGCCGACACAGAAGGCGCGATCACCCGCACCGGTCAGAACGGCGACGCGCAGATCAGCCGCCGCCGAGAACGCATCGAGCGCGGCCGCGATCTCCCGATGCGCTTGCGGATTGAGCGCGTTCATGGCGGCGGGCCGGTTGATCGTGACCCACAGGATCGCCTCGTCCCTCTCAACGAGAATGTGCTCGAATGCGGTCATGTGGCGGACCTCCGCTCGAGAAATGCGCGTGTCACTTTCGCCAGCCGGGCCAGCCGCTCCGCCGGGTCGAGGTTTGGATACTGGCCGGCAAGCGGCACTTCGACGCCGATCGGAATCTCCGGCGGCAACGCCGCCATGAGCCCCGCGAGGTCGAGTCCGCCCTGGCCAGGAAATAGGCGTCGCGTGCGCGCCTCAACCACGAGCTCGGCCGCCGCCGGCGCCGCGTGCGGCGCATCGCAAATCTGCAACGTGCCGAGCAGCCGCGGATCGAGCGCCGCCAAATCGGCAAGCGAGCTGCCAGATCGAAACACATGCAACGCATCGATCAGCACGTGCGCATTGACCTCGCCGGCACGCCGGACGACAGCTACGGCGTCGGCAAGCGAGCGCACTGCGCGAAACGGCATGAACTCGAGATCGACCGCGATGCCAAAACCCCGCGCAAGCACGCACAGTTCGGCCATCTTGTCCGCGACCACGGCGACATCGGACGTATCACCCGCCACCGCAACGCGCCTCGCGCCGATAGCGGCACCAGCCTCGAGCATCGGCCCATAGTCCGCGACCCGCGTCGTCTCCGAGAGCGATATCAACTCGATGTAGAGCACTGATACGCCAGTCGCAGCGATGCGCCGCCGCATCTCGGCTTGCTCGGCGCTGGTGCGGAGAGCGTAGGCGACTCCACCAGGCGAAGCGGGATACGTCCGCAGTCCGACAGATGCGAATCCGGCGCGCGCGGCGATGTCGATGAGTTCAGGAGGTGCAACTTCAAGCTCGCACAAGTGTGCGAGCGAGAGCGGGACGTTGGCATATGAGCGCGGCGCGGCCATGAGATACTGGACTCAGGTAAGCGTGAGGGTGAGGGGTGGCAACCCGGCGAATGTCACAACCAGCGTCTGACCCTGACGGATTGGCGTCGGCAGCGACAGCGAGCCGGTGAGCACCACGCATCCGGGCTCAATGGCGACGCCACGCGCCCGCAACTCGGTCAACGTCTCGGCCATGATCTCGACGGGTGGGCGTCGATAGGCACCGGTATAGATCTGGATCGGCGGACTGCCATCGAGGCAGGCGATGATCGGCATGGTTTCGAACGGCAGCGCGTGCCACGCGGCGACGGCGGCCCCAATGACGGCTGCTCCGGCACCACCGTTGTCGGCAATACCATCGAACGTCGTCGCCGCGCGGTTGCCGGTGCCGGGAGCATACCGCGTTGCCGCGATTTCGATCGCGGGGTGAAACGTCAATGCATCGGCGAGCATCGCGACCGTCACCGGGTCGCGTCCAGCGGGCAGCGCGCGCGTCAATCGGAATGCGAACTCGCACTCGACCTTTGCGCCGCGAAACCAGCGCGCCGGAACACGCGCCGGGCTCTCGAACAGACGATCGGCGAAGATTCGTCCGGGCAGTGGTGCGTCGTGACCTTCGAAGATTTGCACCGCACGCACGGTCGCCCCGACCTTCCATCCCGCGACCGGCCCGCCGATCAGCTCCGCCATGCGATCCTGGATGGCGTAGGCGTCGCGTCGCGTCGCAGGTCCTGAGCCTTGCGGTGGCAGCGGCACGGCCGTGCCGTCGCACCACGCCGAAGCAAGATCTCGTGCAAGTCGTTCGAACGGGACCGTCATCGCAAATTTTCCCGCGTGACAATTTCGATTGCAACAGCAGTGCTCCGCGACGGCGGGGAGCGCCCCATCAGGCAATCCAATGCGCTCTCCGCGATCCGCGTCATGTCTTGATGGATCACCGCGTCCATCGTTCCAGAGAGCAGGAATGGCCGCGTCTCATCATTGAAGTTATGGCCGATCATGACGATGGAGTGCGCGCGCCCGGATGCTTCCAGCGCGGCGGCGACACCCTTTTGCCCGCCACCGACACAATAGACGCCGAGCAGATCGGGGTGCTCGGCAATAACCTCGGTCATGCGCGCGAAATTCAGGTCTGCATCGTCATGGCCGTTGACCATGTCGAGGATCTGCAATGCCGGATGGTCGTGGCGCAGCACCGCGCGAAACCCGATCTCGCGCTCTTCATGACTGCGGTAAAGTTGGCCGCCCCACACGATCGCCAATTTCCCGGGACCACGGCAGAACCGTCCCATCAACAAACCGCTGGTGCGTCCCGCCGCGCGATTGTCGACGCCGACATAGGCGAGGCGATCACCGCCCGCGACATCGGAACAGAGTGTGACGATCGGAATCTTCGCGCGCTTCAACTCAGCGACCGCCTCGCGCACGATGGGGTGGTCGACACCCTGAAAGGCGACGCCCGAGCTGCCGCTGGAAGCGCAGGCCATCAGGCTTTCACCAAGCGCCGTCGCATTCATGCGCTCGACGAGAACAACATTGACGTCGGCGCTGCACACCTCGCCCGACGCCATCAAGGCCTCTGCCAACACTTCGGTCGAGCGACCCGAGTCCGCCGGCAGAAAGACATCGAAACGGCCGCCCGTCCGGTGCGCCGCCCGGCCATTGCCAGCGATCTCGCGAATAGCCTCTTCGACCCGCGCCACCGTCCGCTGATGCACGCCACCGCGGCCGTTGATGACGCGATCGACAGTCGCGGTACTGACGCCCGCCTTGGCGGCCACGTCCAACACCTTGGGTCGGCGTTCAAGAAGGGTCATGCGTCCGCATCCACAGCCGTTCCATCATTTTGATGGTCGCCGGGCATGCTAGAGGCGCCGTCAATCACCTCACAACGTCAAATTTTGCATGGTTCGCATCGTTTTGATTGACAGCTCTGATTGCTTTGACGCAGTTTGCCGGACCTTGAGAGTACGATCATCAGATCGCCTGCTCGCGATACGCTTCACCGTAGCGCTGCACGCGCAAGAATGAGAATGTCGTGCCGAACGTCATGCGGACTAAGCGCCGTGTGTGTGAAAACAACAGGCCGCAAAGGCCGGAGCAATTGTCCACAGTGGACAAACGTCAGGTTCACTGACGCAGTGTTTCAGGAGGAGGAAACAAGAATGACATTCAGCCTTACCAAGACAACGCTTGCAGCGGTTCCAGCTGCGATGCTGGCGTTCGGCACGTTTGCCGCCCCAGCCCAGGCTCAAGACGGCGTGATCCGCATCGGCGTGACGCTGCGCATGGTCGTCGAAAATGGTCTGAAATACGGACAAATGACCAAAGACGAGCTCGAGGCCGTCAACGCCACGGGCGGCATCAACGGCAAGAAGATCGAAGTCGTCTTGCTGGACGACGAGTGCAAGCCCGACAAGGGCATCGCCAACGTCAACCGCTTCATCCACCAGAACAAAGTGCACTTGATCATGGGGTCCACCTGCAGCTCCGTGACGCTGCCGCTGGTCGACATTTCCGCCAAGGAAGAAGTGGCGCAGATCGTGCCGCACTCGACCAATGGCAACATCACCAAGAAGAACAGCGCCTGGATCTTCCGCACGGCGGTCTCCGAGCGGTTCTACGCCTCCGTGCACGCCAAGTACCTGTCCGAAAACGTCGGCAAGAAGGTCGCTTATCTCTACACGACGGACGGCGCCGGGATCGGCTTCACCAAGGACTATCAGGCCTTCATGAAGAAGACCTACAACACCGATCCGCTGTTTGAAGCGCAGATGCAGGAAACCGATCTCGACTTCCGCGCCAACCTTTTGAAGATCAAAGCGCTGAATCCGGAAGTTCTCGCCATCGGCGGCCAGCTCGATGCGATTGCACGCATCACGCAGCAATCCTACGAAGTCGGCATTCCGGCAAAAGTCCGTCGCGTCGCAGCCTCCGCGGCATCCAACGCACCGGTTCCTGAATTGGCCGGCGATGCAGCAAAAGGCCTCACATTCGCGGCCGCTTTCTCCTGCAAGGACGAGCGTCCCGTCGCCCAGGCCTTCGTGAAAATGGTCAACGAGAAGTACAAAGTTCGTTGCCCCGACCACGACTTCAGCCAAGCCTACGACACCGCGCAGATCATCAAGCTCGCGCTGTCGAAATCCAAGCTCGGGCTCACGGACGCGACCTTAAAGGATGATCGCAAAGCCATCCGCGACGCGCTCGCCGGCATCAAGGACTTCCAGGGTCTCGCGTCCGGTCCAATCAACTTCTGCGCCGATGCAACGCCACAGTGCCGCGACGGCAACCGAACGGGCATCTTGATCGAGTACACCAAGGGCGGCAAAGACTACGACATGGGCGTGCTTGCGCGCGTGTCGTTCGAACCGGGCTTCGGTCTCTGAGATCCAGAAAAGCCGGGTGATCGCCGCGTTGGCGATCACCTTCGCTGAACGTCACTCCTACATTGCTATGGACCAATCGTGACCGTCGATGTCCGGGTATCCGCCGCGGCACCTCCCGATACGCGCGCCGTGTCATGGCGGGACCGCATCCATCCGATCGTGCCTTGGCTCATTGCCTGCGCGCTGCTGCTGCCGCTGCCGCTGTTCCTGAAGAACGCCTACATCCAGTTCGTCGTCAACGTGATGTGCATCAACATCATCCTGGCGGTCGGCCTCAACATCGTGAAGGGTTTTGCGGGTCAGGTCACCGTCGGCCACGTCGCCCTCGCGGCGATCGGCGCCTATTCGTCCGCGGTCTTCTCTAAGTACTTCGGCATCCCATTTTGGGGCGCGCTGCCCCTTGCGATGCTCGTAACCGCCGGCGCGGGCGCGCTGGTCGGCATCCCCTCGCTGCGGCTCGAAGGCGCCTATCTCGCACTCGCCACGCTGGGCCTCGCAGAATCGGTTCGCATCATCATTTCCGGCACGGAATTCCTCGGCGCCGCCGTTGGTTTCGAGAACATCCCGCCACCGTATCTGTTCGGTACGTCGCTCGGCGATCACCGGTCCTACTACTATGTCGTCATGCCGCTCGCGCTGCTCGGCCTCTATTTTTCCTTCAGCATCTTGAGCTCGGATATCGGTCGCGCCTTCAAATCCATCCGCGAGGACCAGTTGGCCGCCGCCGCCAGCGGCGTGCACGTCGCCAAGTACAAGGTCATCGCGTTCGTTCTCTCCGCGCTTTATGCCGGATGCGCCGGCAGCCTGCAGGCGCACTTGGCGCCAGGGTTCCTGCATCCCAACAGCTATACGCTGACAGAAATGGTGACGTTGCTGCTGATGGTCGTGTTCGGCGGCATTGGCCACATCTGGGGCGGCGTGATCGGGGCGATTGTCGTCACCATCATCGACGATCTGACACGCGACTATTACCAGTATCGCATGATGATGTTCGGCATGGTGATCGTGCTGGTCGTGATCTTCATGCCGCGCGGCATCGGCGGTATCATCGACGATTATCTCATGCGCCGCCGCTTCAAGGCGATCCGCGACGCGAAAGGTGGCGTCGCTGCTGGGGGACGCGCCAATGCCGCTCCTTGAAATCAGCAACCTGTCGAAGAAGTTCGGCGGATTCGCCGCCCTGACCAACATCAATCTGACGGTCGAGCCCGGCGAAGTGCGCGGCATCATCGGCCCCAATGGTTCAGGTAAGAGCACGCTCTTCAACATGATCTCCGGCGTCTATAAGCCCGAGCCCGGCGCCAAGATCATCTTCGACGGCCACGACATCACCGGCCGCGAGTCGCATGAGATCGCGCGTCTCGGCGTCGCCCGCACTTTTCAGATGCTGCGGATTTTCCAAGGTATGAGCGTCATCGACAACATGCTCGTCGGCCACCACGCCATGACGCCTTATGGATCAGCCTCCGCCGTCGTCGGCTCGCGCCTGGTCTGGCGCGAAGAAAAGCGCATGCGCGCCGAGATGATGGAGCTGCTGTCGTTCATCGGTCTCGCCGATTACGCCGAGATGCCGGCCGGCGAAATGTCCGGCGGCCAGCGCCGTCTCCTCGCCCTCGGCCGCGCCATGGCCGCCAAACCAAAGCTGCTGATGCTCGACGAACCCGGCGCCGGCCTGTCACCGACCAACGTCGATATTCTGCTCGATACCGTGCTCGCGCTGCAGAAGCGCTTTGGCCTCACCGTCATCATCATCGAGCATATTCTGAAGCTGGTGATGGATACCTGCCAGAAAGTCTCCGTGCTGGAACACGGCGAAAAGATCGCCGAAGGCACACCTGCCGAGATCAAGGAAGATCACCGCGTGATCGAAGCCTATCTCGGCAAGGAAATGAAGGACGACGAAGTGCGCGCCTATCTGAGGTCGGCGTAAGGGATCAGCGAGAAAGCACTGTCACTCATGCTTCAAATCAAGGACCTCGTCGGCGGCTACGGCAACGTTCAAATTCTCAATGGCGCGACCCTCAACGTCGAACGCGGCCAGATCGTTGCGCTCTTGGGCGGCAACGGCACCGGCAAGTCGACGCTGCTCAAGGCCGCATCCGGCATTCTCA
The DNA here is from genome assembly GCA_963779515.1 of uncultured Alphaproteobacteria bacterium. Classification (GTDB taxonomy): domain Bacteria; phylum Pseudomonadota; class Alphaproteobacteria; order Rhizobiales; family Hyphomicrobiaceae; genus CAVZYN01. The sequence continues at coordinate 539,674 of CAVZYN010000017.1, read as the reverse complement.
AGCCGTGGAGCGGCACCATCACGTTCGACGGCGCACGTATCGATGGCCAACGTCCCGACGCCATCGTTCGCCGCGGCCTCGTGCAGGTGACGCAGGGCAAGGAAGCGTTTCCCGGCATGACGGTCGAGGAAAACTTGCGGCTCGGCGCCTACGTCGTGCGTGACCGCGCCAAGACGGCGGCGGCGCTGGAACGGGTCTATAGCTATTTCCCCATCCTGAAAGAGAAGCGCAATCAGCTCTCCGGCACGCTCTCGGGCGGACAGCTGCAAATGGTCTGCATCGGCCGCGGCCTGATGTCGTCACCGAAAATGATCATGCTGGACGAGCCGAGTGCGGCACTGGCGCCGCAAGTCGTGCTCGAAATCTTCCGCACCATCCACCGCATCACCCGCGACGGCATGACGGTGCTGATGGTCGAGCAGAACGTGCGCATGGCGCTGCTGCTGGCGAGCTACGGTTACGTCATCAAGGACGGCGTCATCCACATCGAAGGCCCCGCCGACAAACTCATCTACGACGACAACGTGCGCCTCTCCTATCTCGGCGGCACGGTCGCAAACAGGGAGGCACAGCTTTAGGCCATCCCACGACGGCACTGAGCTGAGTGAAAACTGCGATGGAATATTTCATTGATCTCGTCATCATCGGCCTCTCGGTCGGCATGGTCTATGCGCTCGTCGCGCTCGGGATTTCCCTGATCTTTTCGGGCCTCGACATCATCCATTTCGCCCACGGCGAGATTTACATGCTCGGCGCCTTCATCGGCCTGACGCTGCTACAAACACTCGGGCTACCCTACGTGCCGACGCTCTTGATCGCCGTGATCCTCACGGGCTTCGTCGGCATGTTCATCGAACGCGTGTTCTATCGCCGGCTGACGGCGGCGGGCGGCGGCTACACCGTCGCCGGCATGGGCATGGTGATCGTCGGCTTCGGCATGTCGATCGTGCTGCAGAACATCGCGTTCCTGATTTGGGGGCCAAAGCCCTTCGCATTCCCCGTCAACTTCGGCATGCCGCTGGAGATCGGCAATCTGACGCTGCCGATGTCCTACATCTGGATCATCGTCACGGCGCTGGTGCTGATGGTCGTCCTCAATCTGGTCCTCAAGAAAACCATGATTGGCCTCGCCATCCGCGCGGTCGCCCACAACAAGGACATCGCCTACCTCTCCGGCGTCAACGTGCCGCTGATGATCTCGATGATCTTCGGCATGGCGTGCGCGCTTGGCGCCGCCGCCGGCGTGCTGATTGCCCCGATCAACTACGTCCAAGTGCAGATGGGCATCGGCATCCTGATCAAGGCCTTTGCGGCCGCCGTCGTCGGCGGCTTCGGCAGTTTGCCCGGCGCGGTGCTCGGCGGCTTGCTGGTTGGCGTCGTCGAAAGCCTCGGTGCCGGTTTCGTCAGCGGCACCTACAAGGACGTCTACGCCTTCGTGCTTCTCATCTTCGTCCTGATGGTGAAGCCTTCCGGCATTCTCGGCGTCGCCGCGAAGGTGAAGGCATAGACCTCAGAACGTCTCGACCCATGGCCGCACTTCGATCTCCCACGACCACGAACTGCGCGGCTGATCGAGCAGGTGCAGATAGCTGTCCGCGATGGCATCGGGATCGAGTAGACCGTCGTTGCCGTCATCGGGGCGCCGCGTGGATTTGATACCGCCGTCAATCACGAAATGACCGATATGAATGCCCTGTGGATGCATTTCGCGCGCCATCGACTGTGCAAGTCCGCGCAGCGCAAACTTCCCCATCGCGAACGGCGCAGACTGCGGATACCCCTTGATCCCGGCCGACGCACCCGTCAACAAGATCGCCCCGCGCTTCAGCGGCAGCATTTGTTTCACGGCCGCCTGAGAAACCAGGAACGCGCCAAACGCCGTCACCTCGAGAGACTTCCGCACATCCGCCGGATTGAGTTCCGCCAATGGGCCACGCACGCGAAACGACGGATTGTAAACCACCACCTCTGGCACACCCGGCAGGTTGGCGAACAACGCCGCCACATCGCGCTCGCTGGAGGCATCGCAACCTATCGCCTTCGCCCCGATTTCTATGGCGAGTGGCGCAAGTTTCTCGGCATTGCGAGCGGCAAGAACCACGGCATGACCGCGCGCTGCAAACTTCCGCGCCAGCGAAGCGGAGAGCCCGTCACCGACGCCAACAATCACAGAAACGGGCTTCGCCATAGCTCGATCCTTCCCGGCATTTGCCGCTTCATCCTGAGCATCCAGTCTGGCTTCTGCAGTTGTGGCAGCAAACATGCGAGTCACAATCTAGTCAGCCGTTCGCCTGTCGGGAGATATTTAGAGGCGTCACATCTTCAGGACCATTGAAATCAAGTAGCGCCCGGTCAAGTCATCCCGGCCCATCGCATCGAGGAAGCCCCAAATCGATCAAGTGCGCGCCGACCTCCAATCGGGCGGTGCCAGCCCATGGCGAAACGCGCCCTCCAGCGGCCTGCGATGCACGTGGGAGCCCATCGCCGATGCTGGCAATTGCAGCCACTGACGCTAACATGGGTCAGCCGTTCGAACACCACGTCAAACCCAAGAGCCGCCCATGAAGATCGAAGACCTGGTCGCCATCGACGTCCACACCCACGCCGAGGTGTCGTGCCGCCAACCGGCCGACGAGGCGTGGCAGCCCTACGAAGACGCGGCAAACAAATACTTCAAGGCCGGCAAGCGCCCGACGATCGCCGAAACCATCGCCTACTACCGCGAGCGCAAGATCGGTCTCGTGATGTTTACGGTCGACTCCGAATTTCAGGTCGGCAACAAGCGCATCCCCAACCAAGAAGTCGCAGACGCCGCCCGCGACAACAGCGACATCATGATGGCCTTTGCCTCGATCGATCCGCACAAGGGCCGCATGGGCGTGCGCGAGGCTCGCAGCTTGATCAAGGACGGCATCATCAAGGGCTTCAAGTTTCATCCGACGGTGCAGGGCTTTTTTCCCAATGACCGCATGGCCTATCAACTTTACGAAGTGATCGCCGAACACAAATTGCCCGCGATCTTCCATAGCGGCCATTCGGGCATCGGCACCGGCATGCCGGGCGGTGGCGGATTGCGCCTCAAATTTTCAAACCCGATTCACATCGACGACGTCGCCGTCGATTTCCCAGACATGACGATCATCATCGCGCATCCATCCTGGCCCTGGCAGGACGAGGCGTTGTCGGTCTGCCTGCACAAACCCAATGTCTACATCGACCTCTCCGGCTGGATGCCGAAGTATTTCCCGCCGCAGCTCGTGCAATACGGCAACGGCCAGCTGAAGAACAAACTGCTATTTGGTTCAGACTATCCGTTGATCGCGCCCGATCGCTGGATCGCAAGCTTCAAGGACGCAGGCTTCAAACCCGAAGTCCACGACCTGATCCTGAAGCAGAACGCCATCCGCGCGCTAAAACTGGACGCAGGGTAGATCCTTCTTTCCTCTCCCCTTGGGAGAGGATGTCGCGGAGCGACAGGTGAGGGGGCATTTTCTTTACACACAACAAGTGGCGCAGAAGATCCCCTCATCCGCCCTTCGGGCACCTTCTCCCGAATGGGAGAAGGATGAAACGGCAAGATTCGCTACCCAAACGCCAGCTGCACCTTCATGGCGCGGCTGCGATCGCTGGCGAGATTGAAGGCCTCGACGGCGCGCTCGAACGGCAGCGTGGCGCTGATCAGCGGCTTGACGTCGAGGCGGCCGGAACCGATCAACTGCGCCGCGAGCCCGAACTCCTCGTGAAACCTGAACGTTCCGCGCAATTCGAACTCTTTCGCGACCAGCATGTTGATCGGCAGCGTGAACGAGCCGCCAAGCCCCACCTGCACGATGACGCCAGTAGGCCGCAAGACCTCGAACGCCCCGACCAAGGCCTGCTGATTACCGCTGCATTCGAGCAGCACATCGAACACGCCTTTGTCGCGGCTGTAGGGCTTCAGCGCCTCGCGATCGGCGCCAACATCGAGCGTCACATCAGCGCCGAGTTGGCGGGCGAGCGCGAACGGCGTCGCCGTGACGTCGGTCGCAACGATCTCGGCGGCACCCGCATGCCGCGCCGCCATGATCGCGAGAATGCCGATCGGCCCACAGCCCGTCACGAGAACGCGCTTGCCAAACATCGGTCCCGCGCGGCGCACGGCATGCAGGCAAACCGCAAGCGGCTCGCACATTGCAGCCTCGCCGGGCGAAAGTGCGGACGGCACGACGAAGCATTGGCTCTCGCTGGCAACGATCGCTTCCTGAAACGCGCCCTGCACATGCGGAAACACCATGGCGCTGCCATAGAACCGCATGTTCAGGCAGTGCATCTGCTTGCCCTCCTGGCAGAAGCTACAATGCCCGCACGCACGGCTCGGCGACAGCGCAACGCGATCGCCTGGTTTGACGCGCGTGACGCCCGGGCCGATAGACTCCACCAGTCCCGCGATCTCATGTCCCAACGCCATCGGCTGTTTCAGGATGATCGTACCGATCCGGCCATCGTGATAGTAGTGCAGATCCGATCCGCAGATGCCGCCACGCTCGATCCGAACGCGCACCTCGCCGACACCCGGCAGGCCCACCGTGACGGTGTCGATCCGCAAATCCTTGGCAGCATGAATGACGACGGCGCGCATATTCGGTATGTCCCTGCAAGATATGAAATCGGTTGCGGCAATGTACGCCACACCTGATCATAGCGAAAATAAACACAGGAAGGAAATCAGCGATGAGCCTCGAAAAATTCAAGCTGAATGGGCGCCGCGCGCTCGTCACCGGCTCCTCGCAAGGAATTGGGTTCGCGATCGCCAAGGGCTTGGCTGAAGCCGGCGCCGAAGTCATTTTGAACGGTCGAGACAAGGACAAGCTCGCGACCGCGGCCAAGTCCCTCGCCGCGTTCAAACTCAATATCGTGCAAGCCCCGTTTGACGTGACGGACGGCAAAGCTGTTGCGGCCGCTATCCCCCAGATCGAGCAGGATCACGGCCCAATCGACATCGTCGTCAACAACGCCGGCATGCAGCGCCGCGCGCCCCTCGACCAATTTTCCGATGAAGACTGGTCGCTGGTGCTCAAGACTAACCTCGACAGTGTATTCTACGTCTCGAAGGCGGCAGCGCAGGGCATGATCGCGCGCAAGCGCGGCTCGATCATCAACATCTGCTCGGTCATGAGCGAACTCGCCCGCCCGAGCGTCGTGCCGTACACCGCTTCAAAAGGTGGCGTAAAAATGCTGACCAAAGGCATGGCGACCGACTGGGGCCGCCACGGCATCCGCGTCAACGGCATTGGCCCCGGATACTTCAAGACCGAACTCAACCAAGCTCTGATTGCGGACGAAAAATTTTCGAGCTGGGTCAATGGCCGCACGCCGCTTGGACGATGGGGGGATCTCGATGAACTCGTTGGCGCGGCGGTTTTCCTCGCATCAGATGCGGCGAGCTTCGTGACCGGACACATTCTCTACGTCGATGGTGGTATGACAGGAAGCGTCTGAAAACGAATCGGTCCCCGAGTTTTTCTCATCGCAAGCAATAGAAAAGTCGGGTTTTCCACAAAGTGTTGCCCAGATTGCTTTGAACCGAACACAATTCGGTGTTGATTGAGCATGCGCGACGCTTTGGGGGAACAAGGCGGCGGATATTGCGAAGTTCGGCGTGCTTTATGGGGGCGGTTCATGGGGGTCCAAACGGGATGGACAGCCACGCGGCGATTACTGGCGGGGGTTTGCGCCGGTGCAATCGCGGTCGTCGCGATCCTTGAAACGTCTGAGTACGCGCTGATCAGCACGGCTGCCGCCAAGAGCAACAAATCCAACAAAAGAAACTTCGGCGGAGGCGGCGGCGGTGGCAGCATTGCCATCCAGAGCGCCGTGCAGTTCCCGACAAAGGGCGTGGCAACCGCACCACTCGCCACATTCGCACCTGCCGCGCCAACACCGATCGTGGCAAAGAGCGTTCCAGCTCCCGTTGCCATTCCAGCGCCTGTCGCAACGCCTGCATCTGTTGTGACGCTGCCCATTGCGGTGCGGCAAACACCTGCGCCCGTCGCTGAAAGCACGAGCAAGACCGACAACAAGAGCACCGCGACGTCCGCGAAGAAAAACAATTCGCCGTCCAAGCAGGACGATGATGATGACGACGATGACCCCAAGGGAAAAACCTCGGCTGCCGCCTCTGCCGCGTCAGCGGCCAAAGCGAAAAAATCAAATGAGGAACAAGCAGCACCTGTCCCTCAAACCGTTGCGGAATGGCTGGGCCGCTTGACGGCACCGGCGGTAACGGCCATCGCCGCGACGCCGAGCCGAGCGGCCAACAATCCACCGAACGGACAGGGCTCGTCCGGCATTGGATCGCCAGCTTCCGAATCCAACGCCAAAGCCGCAAACCAAAACGGCAAGAGCGCCGCTGCACCAGAGAAGGCCGAAGCGGCCAAACCAGCGACGCCAGCCAAACCAACGACGCCAGCGAAGAGCGAACCAAGCGCATCCGTGAAGTCCGCGGAGGCTCCAGGAAAGGCGGCTGATCCATCGTCCAATGTCCCATCAGCCAAGAATGTGGTTCGGGCTGGCGGTGCGGTCGGAATGTCGGCGCCGCTGCCATCGCAGGCCCTGTTCAATAACAACCAGGTTCTCGTCAAAAACCTGACGCCGTCCGCCGCCGAGCGCGCAACCGCCCTCGGCTACAAAGTCGAAACCGCACAAACGTTTTCGAACCTCGGGCTCTCGCTTACGAAGCTGATCGTGCCCGAGGGCTCCAACGCCGTCGCGGCTCAGCAGGCCCTCGGCGTCGAATTCCAGCCCGCGAACGTCGCGCTCAATCGTGTCTATCGCCCCTGGCGCGCCGCCACCGGCGTCAAAACCGAGACGCCTGCAATTGCAGCGCCGCGATGTGAAGGCGACCGCTGCTATGGTCTGACCGCCATCCGCTGGCAGCCCCAACTGGCGACATGCGCCCAAGGCCTCAACGTCGGCGTCATCGACACTGACTTCGATGACCATCACCCGGCTTTTGCGAATCGATCACTGAAGATCGGCCGCGTCGAGGCCAGCTCATCGAAGTCAGCTGCCAAGACCCACGGCACCGGCATCCTCGCGATCCTCGCCGGCGACCCGCGCAGCAACACGCCGGGTCTGATCCCCGACGCCAATTTCTATGTGTTCGATATCTTCGCGGCTGACGAAACCGGCCAGCCGGTCGCCGACACCATGAGCCTCTTGAAAGCGCTCGAATGGATGAAGGCATCGCAGGTCAAGGTCATCAATATGAGCCTGTCGGGCCCGCGCGATGAACTGATCGAAAAAGCAATCGTGCGAATGAGCGCGGAGGGGACGATCTTTATCGCCGCGGCCGGCAACGGCGGGCCCACCGGATCTGCCAGCTATCCAGCCGCCTACGCGCCGGTGGTTGCGGTCACCGCCGTCAACAAGGATATGCGAAGCTATCGCTACGCCAATCACGGCACGTACATCGACGTCGCGGCACCGGGCGTTGAAATTTTCACAGCTGCTCCCGGCAACCGCCACAGCCTGCAATCGGGAACTTCCTTCGCGGTCCCTTACGTCACGTCGGTCATCGCCTCCATCTACCGGACCTCCGCCAAGAAGGACAAACAGACGCTTCTGCGGCATCTGGAATTCTTGGATCTCGGCAGCCCGGGCAAAGACAATGTTTACGGTCATGGCCTGATCCAGGCACCGGAAAGCTGCAAGCCGGCCGTGCAGGCGGCCCCACTCCTGACCCGTCCCATTTTGCCGGATAACCTGAAGACCGCGAGCCAATAAAGCCGATGCGCTTGCTGAAGTGTCCGCCGCCGCGCATCGCGTCCGCCCGCGCGTTGCTAACGCTGAAAAACGGCGACGGTCTCGACATGGTGTGACCACAGAAACTGATCGATCGGCGTGACGCGCCCGATCTTGTACCCTCCCGCATTGAGGATCTGCGCGTCGCGCGCGAGCGTCGCGGGATTGCAGGAGATCGCAACAATCGTCGGCACATTCGATTTCGCAAGCTCCGCGGCTTGCGCCTTGGCGCCCGCCCGCGGCGGATCGAACACGACCGCGTCGTAGGCCCTAAGCTCCTGCCAGCCGAGCGGCTCTCGAAAAAGGTCGCGCACCTTCGCCTCGATCGGCTTCAACCCCTGAGCTCCGCGTGCAGCCGTCGCAAGCGCGGCGACACTCGACCGATCACTATCGGCAGCAAAAACACGCGCGCGTCTTGATAACGCAAATGAAAAGGTACCAACCCCGCAAAATAGATCCGCAACGACCTTGGCTCGCTTGGTCGCCGCCACAACAATCTCCGCCATCGCCACCTCGGCTTCAGCGACGGCTTGCATGAATGCCCCTGGCGGAACCGCGACGTCAACGCCAGAGATCGTCAACACCGGTTTCCCGCGTGAGACGATAGCCTCACCACCGGCATTCACGCGCGCGAACTGGTGTATTGCCGCGATCTCAGCGATCTTCGTGCGCGTTGGCGGATCGAGCACCTCGCCCGGCAGATCGCCGATCTCAATATCGAGGCCTCCTGCCGTTGCCAAAACCGTCAGCCGGATCTCGCCGCCCCGGGCGAGGATATCGCTCAACGCGCGCAATCCGGGAAATCCAGTCATGATCGGCGGCGCCAAGACCGGACACGCCTCGAGATTAATCAGCTCATCGGAACGGCGCGCATGGTATCCAAGCTGGACTTGTCCCTTGACGCGCCGCGCCGTCAGCATCGCGCGCCGGCGCGTACCCGGCTCGATCGCAACTAGCGGCGCGACATCGGGCGTCAATCCGATTTGCCGGAATGCACCCACCACAATGTCCCGCTTCCACGCGCCATAAGCCGCCGGCGCGATATGCTGCGCGACGCACCCGCCACAGTGCGTGAAATGCGGGCATGCTGCCTCCTGCCGATCGGAACTCGGTTCGCCAACACGCGCGAACGCGCCACTCGCACCAATCTGCACACGCTCTCCGGGTAACGCGAATGGTGCCACCACGTGACCATCCGGCCCGTCCGCGAGCCCGTCGCCCTGCAGACCAATCCGATCGATGATTACCTCGCGCTCTTCAGCCATCGAAGACCGCCCCGACAAGAGTTTCGATATTGCCGTCACCTCCGGCAATGGGCGATGGACATGTTCCAATGACCCGCCAATTGGATTGCGCCGCGACCCACGCGGCCACATCGGAGACCGCCCGATCGCGCGCCGCGACATCACGAACGATCCCGCCCTTGCCAACGTGTCCTCGTCCAACTTCGAATTGCGGCTTGATCAATGCCGCGAGCCAACATCCTGGTGCCGCAAATCCCAACGGCACGGGCAATACCTTTTGCAGTGAAATAAAACTCACATCGGCGACAATCCCGGCAACCGGATCCGGAACATGTGCGGCCGTCAACGACCGCGCGTCCAAACCTTCGTGCGTCACGACGCGCGGATCATCACGCAGCGCCGCATTGAGCTGCCCTTGGCCGACGTCGATGGCATGAACACGTACCGCGCCGCGCTGCAGTAGAACCTCCGTAAATCCGCCGGTCGATGCGCCGATATCGAGCACGACGCGATTTCGAGGATCGAATCCGAACCGATCGAGCGCCGCGACCAACTTCTCCGCCCCGCGCGATACATAAGTCCGATGCGTCGCGTCGACAGAGATCGTCTGAGAATCGGCCACGAGCTGTCCGGCCTTGATCGCGACCTGACCGGCAACCAAAACCAATCCCCGCGCGATTAAATCACGCGCACGCGACCGCGTCGCGATCAGTCCACGTTCGACCAACGCAACATCCAGTCTCTGCGTTTTGGGCTGCATACCCGGACTTGCGCCTCGTTACTCTCGCCCGCCATACTATCGCAGATCTGGACGTCGTGGAGAAACGTAATGGAGACGGTGACTTACAAAGGATATGACAACATGATCAAGCCACTCGGATTGACAATCGCACTCGGCCTCCTGGCCATCTCCGCAACCACACCGGTAGCCGCTCAAGACTTCCGCCAGCCATCGCCCGCTGGCGCCGCGCTTTACTTTATTGAGCCGAAGAACGGCGCTGAGATCACTGGCCCTGTGACGGTGAAGTTCGGCTTGACCGGCATGGGTGTCGCCCCCGCTGGCGTCGAAAAGAAAGACACCGGCCACCATCACATCCTGGTCAATCAGAAGCTGACCGATCCGATGGCGCCACTGCCGATGGACGACAAGCATCGCCACTTTGGTGCCGGCCAGACGGAAACCAAATTGACGCTGCCCGCCGGAACCCACACCCTGCAGCTGATACTCGGCGACCACAACCACATCCCTCACAACCCACTGGTTGCAAGCGAGATCATCACCGTCACTGTGAAGTGAGCAAAAAAAAGCCCTGACGTTTTGCGTCAGGGCTGGTTCCCGCAGTCAATTTGGGGGGATCGAGGACAGCAGGAAAGTTGTCCGCATACATTCACACAACAGTAGACGATGGTCCTATGTGGTCGGTGTTCTCGTTTTGATTTCTGTGGATAAGTCGAAAATTGCCACAGGTTGGCCTCAGAGCCAGCGCCGACGCTGCTTGCTCGCGCCGTCGAAAGTCGGCTCAGGCCCGTTCTGCGACCGGTGCTGCGATGCGGCCGAGCGCCGCCAACGCCGCCGCCACGATTCCCGCGGAATCGATCCCGGCTGCCTCGTACATGCGCTCGGGCTTGTCGTGGTCGATGAAGCGGTCGGGCAGCGTCAACGTCCTGATCTTGAGCCCTCGATCGAGCGCGCCGGCCTGCGCCAAATCCTGCAGCACGAGCGCGCCGAAACCGCAGAGCCCGCCCTCTTCCACCGTCAGCAGAACTTCGTGCTCGCGCGCCAGCCGATGCAGCAGCGCCGTATCGAGTGGCTTTGCAAAGCGCGCATCCGCCACCGTCGTCGATAGCCCGAGCGCCGCCAGCTGCTCCGCCGCCTTGAGACTATCCTGCAACCGCGTCCCGAGCGACAGGATCGCGATCGTGCTGCCTTCGCGCACGATCCGGCCCTTTCCGATCTCGAACGGAATGCCTTCGGCCGGCATATCGACGCCGACGCCCTCGCCACGCGGATATCGAAACGCGCACGGCCGGTCATCAATCGCGGCCGCCGTCGCCACCATATGCTTCAGTTCCGCTTCGTCCGCGGCCGCCATCACGACAAAGTCCGGCAGGCAGCCGAGATAGGCGAGATCGAATGAACCGGCATGTGTCGGCCCATCCGCGCCGACCAATCCCGCGCGGTCGATCGCAAACCGCACCGGCAGCTTCTGGATCGCGACGTCGTGCACGATCTGATCATAGCCGCGCTGCAGGAACGTCGAATAGATCGCGGCAAACGGCTTATAGCCCTCCGTCGCCAACCCCGCCGCAAACGTCACGGCATGTTGCTCCGCAATGCCGACATCGAATGTCCGCGCCGGAAACGCCTGTCCAAAAACATCAAGCCCCGTGCCCGACGGCATCGCTGCCGTCACCGCGACAATCTTGTCGTCCTTGCGTGCCTGCTCGATCAGGCTATCAGCAAAAACGCGCGTATAGGCCGGCGCATTCGGCTTCGGCTTGACCTGCGCGCCGGTGATGACATTGAACTTATTGACGCCGTGATACTTGTCGTCCGACGCCTCGGCCGGCGCATAGCCCTTGCCCTTCTTGGTGACGACATGCACCAAGATCGGCCCTTGCCGCGCATCACGCACGTTCTTCAACACTGGCAGCAGCACATTCAAATCGTGCCCATCGATCGGTCCGAGATAGAAGAACCCGAGCTCTTCAAACAGCGTCCCGCCGGTCCAATAGGTCCGCGTATACTCCTCCGCGCGCGCCGCCTGCCGTTCCCAATACTTCGGCAGTCGCTTGGCCAGCTGCTTTGCGATATCGCGCAGATGCAGATATGTGCCGCTCGAAGAAATGCGCGCGAGATAGGTCGACAACGCGCCCACCGGCGGCGCAATTGACATGTCGTTGTCATTGAGGATGACGATCAGACGCTCGTTGCGCGCGCCCGCGTTGTTCATCGCCTCATAGGCCATGCCCGCGCTCATGGCGCCGTCGCCGATCACGGCGATCACATGATTGTTCTTGCCGGCAAGATCGCGCGCTACCGCCATGCCGAGGCCTGCAGATATCGACGTCGATGAATGCGCCGCGCCGAACGGATCGAAGTCACTCTCGGCCCGTTTCGTGAAACCGGAAAGTCCTCCACCTTGCCGCAACGTGCGGATCCGATCGCGCCGTCCCGTCAAGATCTTATGCGGATACGCCTGATGTCCGACATCCCAGATCAGCCGGTCGTTCGGCGTATCGAACACCCAGTGCAGCGCCACCGTCAGCTCGATCACGCCGAGCCCGGCGCCGAGATGCCCGCCCGTCACCGATACCGCGTCGATCGTCTCTTGCCTCAGTTCGTCTGCCACCTGAGGCAAGTCTGCAACCGGAAGCCGCCGCAAGTCCTCTGGCGTCTTGATCTTGTCGAGGAGGGGCGTCTTACTCAACGGCTGGCTCATAGGGATCTCACGGCACTTATGTGCAATGCCACTGTTACTACAGCAACATAGCACGACACGCGAGCGGTGAAGCTCGACGAAGATCGGCCTTGTGGGCTCGAGTATACCGTTGCAACAGGCATCAGCAGCCTATGCGTGGTGACGCTGCGGCGATCTGCCCTGCAATCCTCTGGGCTGGGAATTGACCTCAGGCAGCGGATACAACGCCAACGCCACCCTGATCTAGTCTTGGTCGCGGAACATCTCCGCTCCGGTTGGATCGCCATTGGGCCCAAGCGTCAACTTCTCGACTTTGGCCTCGGCCTGCTTCAACAGCCGGTCACAGTGCTCCTTCAGCGACTCGCCCCGCTCGTAAATCGTGATGCTTTCCTCGAGTTCGACGTCGCCACGCTCGAGCCGGCCGACGATGGACTCGAGTTCCTTCAACGCCCGCTCGAACGTCATCTCCTTCACATCGGGATGTTTCGCCGCTGCTTTGGCCACCATCTGCTGCATGCCATTGTCTCCTTGTGTGCGGGCAACGCGACCCTCAGGCGCCGGCTTTCATCAATTCTGCGACGTGAACCGATACCGAGCGCGCGAGCGCCGCCAAATTGTATCCACCCTCCAGCATCGACACGAGACGGCCATGCGCTTGCTTATCGGCGACTTCGGCAAGCTTTGCCGTTGCCCACGCGAAGTCCGCTTCCTTGAGGCGGAGGTTCGCGAGTGGATCGTCCTCGTGCGCATCGAAGCCTGCCGAGATCAGCACCAGATCGGGCCCGAAACTCTTGAGCGCGGGCAGAATGCGCGATTCGAATGCTTCGCGAAACGGATCACCGCCATCGCCGGGGCGCAGTGGCGCATTCCAAATGTTGCCGACGCCCGTCTCAGACAGCGCGCCGGTGCCCGGATAGAGGGGCATCTGATGCGTCGATCCAAAGAACAAATCCTTATTGTTCCAATAGATATCCTGCGTGCCGTTACCGTGATGGACGTCGAAATCAATGACCGCAATTCGCTCCGCCCCATGCGCTTTGCGGGCATACATCCCGGCGATTGCCACGTTGTTGAAAATGCAGAAGCCCATCGCGCGCGCCGTCTCGGCGTGATGCCCGCACGGCCGCACCTGACAGAACGCGTTCGTCACCTCGCCACGCATGACCTGATCGACCGCTTCGAGCCCCGCGCCGACCGCCCGCAGCGCCGGCTCCCATGAGCCCGGCGACAGAACTGTATCCGGATCGAGCCGCACGGCGTCTTCTCCGGGGCCAGGCCGCGCGGCCTTGATCGCATCGATGTACTTGCGCGGGTGCGCGAGTGCGATTGCGTCTTCGACATCGGCGCGCAATGGCGCCTCCGCCCGCTTCAGAGTCGCGAACATCTCGTGCGCCAGCGCCTTGTCGACCGCGCGCATGCGATCCGGCCGCTCGGGGTGCCCGATGCCCGTGTCGTGCTCGACAAAGCCGGGATGAGTCAGAAGCAATGTGGTCATGCGTGCGCCTATATCAATGCGTGTCAGCGATGTATGCCGCGACGGGCCAGAGGTCAAACCGAGACGGTGCAGCGCGCGACTGCCGCCTCGTGCCACTCGATCCCCGCACCCAAAGTATCCTTCGCACGCGCAAACCCCTTCTCGGGAACCACCGGATCGCGGATCAGCTCTTGCCCCCAATCCATGAACTCAAGCCAGTGGCGCGTTGGCGTCGCCGCCAGCACGTGCGCCGAGTACTCCGGCGAGAGATGCGACGAAAATGGAACTGCCGCAGCGTCCGCCACGCGCGCCACCCGCATCCAACCCGTCACACCGCCGATCCGCAGAATATCCGGCATGATGTAATCGGAGGCTCCCATCTCGATGGCGCGCTTGCCTGTTCGCCAATGCCACCATGTTTCACCAACCTGCACGGGTGTCTTCAGCTTCGCCGTCAGCCGCGCCTGCGTTTCGTAGTCATCGAACACGACCGGCTCTTCGATCCAGGCAAGTCCAAGATCGTCGATCGCGCGACAGACATCGAGCGCCGTTGCGGACGCCAGCGCCTGATTGAAATCGACGGAGAGCGCGACGCGATCGCCGAGCGCCGCCTTGACCGCGCGGATCGCCGCCACCTCCGCTGCGACGTCCCCGCGTCCAAGCCGCATCTTCACATGCTGGAACCCGCCATGCTCGGCTGCCAACGCACGCGCTTCTGTCGCGGCGAGCTCCGGCGTGAGAATCCCAAGCCCGCAACTGTTGTACGCTGGGATGGGATCGGGCCGTCCGCCGAGCAATTTCCACAGCGGCACTCCCGCGGCACGCGCCAACGCATCGTGGATTGCCATATCGAACATCGACAGCGCCAATTGCGTGACGCCTTCATGCCCGAGCAGCATCAGCGACTTCTGACACGCATCATGAAACGCCGGCATCTCCGCGAATGTGATCGTCTTGCCTTTTGCAAAGACCGCCAGCGCCTCGAGCGCGGGCGGCACCAGCTTCAACCCAAGTTTATGGAACGTGAAGCCGAGCACACGCCCGGGAATGCCACCCTTGGTCTCGAGATCGATCGCGAGAAACGGTCCGTCCTTGAAAACCCCGAAGCTCGTTGCCAATCCACGCTTCAGCGGCACCACCAGCGGTCGCACGCGAATACCAGTGATCTCGATCTCGCCCGTCATCGTCCGCTCCTCACCCAAGCCCTGGCAATTGCACCGTCTTGACGCCGGGCGGCGCCGGAACATCCGGAGGCACGAAGAAGTCTTCCGCCAGCGGCTGTGTTTTGTCCACGCGATAGTGCTCGAAGTCCGTGACGCCGCGGGAATACAGAAACGTATCGTCGATCATGAATTGCCCCGTCAGCTGCCGCGACGGTGTCGTCACAATCGCATGCGCCGCATCGGCGACGATCTCGGCCGATCGGCTCATACGCATCAGCCTGTCCCCGCCGAGAAGATTGTTCACCGCTGCCGTCGCGATCGGCGTGCGCGGCCACAGCGCATTCACGGCAATGCCGTCCTTCGCGAACTCCGCCGCCATCCCGAGCACGCAGAGGCTCATGTTGAACTTCGCCATCGAGTACGCGACGTGCCCCGCGAACCACTTGGGGTTCATGTCGAGCGGCGGCGACAGCATCAGGATATGCGGATTGCGCGACGCCTTCAGATACGGCACGCATGTCCGCGACACCAGGAACGTGCCGCGCCCGTTGACTGCGTGCATCAGATCGTAGCGCTTCATATCCGTCGCGAGCGTCGGCGTGAGAGAAATCGCGCTCGCGTTGTTGACGCAGATATCGATGCCGCCGAACGTTGCAGCAGTTTTCTCCACCGCAGCGGCGACCTGCGCCTCATCGCGAATGTCGCAGACCAGCGCCAGCGCCTTGCCGCCGGCCTTCTCGATCGCCTCGGCCGCGGAGTGCACCGTGCCGTCGAGCTTCGGATGTGGCACATCGGTCTTCGCCGCGATCGCGACATTGGCGCCATCGCGCGCGGCCCGCAGCCCGATCGCCAAACCGATCCCCCGGCTCGCCCCCGTGATGAAGAGTGTCTGTCCCTTGAGCGCACTCATGACCCGATCCTCTCTGCATGAAGGCATGACCGCCAGCATCGAACACCACGCACGCGAAGTCTACATACCGGCCGTCGCCGCGCGCCGCCGGGTTTTCGCTTGGCAGTTTGGTGCGTTTTGGCGATGGGCTCCCAAGTGCCCCGCGATGGGCTCCCATTTCCTGAACGGCGGCAGACTGTTCGGCCACCCAATCGGCACCATGCCGGATGCCGATCCCGCCGCTCAACGACCGCCTACTGCCTACTGCCTACTGCCTACTGCCTACTGCCTACTGCCTACTCCCCACCACGCCATGCACCACTGTCGCCGCACTGGTCTTGATTTGCGCCATCGTTTCGCCGAAGCAGGTCCCAAGTCCCGCGTTGCTGATTCGCCTTTTGCCGATTGCGAGAACAACACCCATGGCGGCACCGAACCCAGCCCGACAGCGCGCCGCGCGTGACAAGGTCGCCGAACTCTTCGCGCATCCCGCGTCCGTGTTCACGATCCACTACGCCTGCGAACGCTTCAACGCCGGCGATGGTCTCGGCTCGCCGCGCGTCACCGCCATCGCTGCGCGCAATCTCGGCACTGGCGAAACCGTCTGCTTCTCGATTCACGCCGAGGCCGAATTCGCGCACTTGGCGCCCGTGCAGATTCTGTCGCGGCTCGATCAGCTCGAGCACCAGCTGCTGGTGAAGTTCTTCGCCTTCCTCACCCTCAATCAGGCGATGCGCTTCGTACATTGGAACATGCGCGACATCACCTACGGGTTCGAGGCGATCGAGCATCGCTACACCGTGCTCGGCGGCACGCCCGTCAAGATCCCGAGCCTGCAACGCATCGATCTCGCCCGTCTGCTGGTCGAGATCTACGGCACCAACTACATCGAGGCACCGCCGCTCGACGCCATCGCGCGCTTGAACAAGCTCTCGACCGCTGGCCTCTTGATGGGCATGACCGAAGCCGATGCGTTCACCACCGGCGACTACGCCGGCGTCCAGCGCTCGGCCCTGGGCAAGACGCGCCTGCTCTATGATCTCCTGCACCTCGTCCACGACAAGACGCTGAAAACGCGCGCCGACCTGTGGACCATGAACACCGGCCGCCTGCGCGAAGCCATCCAGCTCTTCGACAACAATCCCGTCAAAGCCTGGGCGAGCCTCGTGTTCGCCGGCCTTAGCTTCGGCTTTCTCGTCTACAGCAAACTCGCCGGCTGAGCGCGTCCGCAACGGCGAACGCCGCAGCTTCGTGGATCGAAGTCTGCGGCGATCATGTCCGAGCAAGCGTCAACAAACGCGGCGGTGCCGTCAGGCGGCGCGGCGGATCATGAGCGCGGGCGCGCTGGTGTACGTGCGCGGCCGGTTCGGCAGGAACGACAGCTCCCAGTGCTGTGCGCAGTACGGCCGGCCATCCATTTTTTGTGCGCCGCAAAAGTGGAAATCGGCATGCCGTGGGTCGCCCTCGGGCCAACGGCAGTCGTTCGCGTTGAGTTCAATCAATGATTTTGAATTTGTTTGTATTTTTTAGCCATTGTCCTAACCGTGCTCGGCTACATCCGGCAGCGGATGCTGATCCTTCGACCATCTATAGGATAAATTTATATTGCGTCGCAACATAGACTTTGTGCGACCCGTGGGCGCACGCCGAGCAGCCATTTGAGTTGATAGTGTCTTGGCGCAACTGCAATTTCTGGCTGTCCCTACCCGGTTGTTAAAGGGTTTCGGTGCATGATCTGGACTGACGAACAGATCTCTGAGGAACCGGACCGGTGGGGACGTTGCAGGTGATGCGAGCAAGTGAGGCATGGTCCGCACTGCGGTCTCATGTCGTAACGATTCGGGGCGCATTCGCGTTGCTCGCATTTCTGTGTTTCCTAAGTGATAGTGGCTTCTATATTGGCCTCCCATTTTTTGTTACGGTAGTAATCGTCGCCGCAAATAACAAATCCGACGACGAGAAACTCTCGTTTCGCGATAGGCGGCTTGCGGCGCGGATATCCTTCTCTAAATTTCTCATATTTTGTGGAGGACAGTCGGCTTTCACAATATTCTCCGTTGTCGTCGTGAGTATTATTTTGCTCAATTTAATTCTTGCTAAAGTGATTCCGGCGCTCCTGCAGAATCCGCTGTTCGATATTCCGATCTCGATTACATGCACTGCGCGAAGCATTGTGCCCGATGTGTTTCCCGTTTGGGGATGGCTGAATTCCGAATACCCAAGCACACGCTGCAAGCATACCTATCCCTTTAGTTCAGGTTGGCCGTTTGAATTGAGTTGAAGCGGCGATGCGGCCGGGTTTGGTCGACGAGGTTGCGCATGGTGATCGGCGGCTTGGCAACGACACTTTCGATGACACGAGCGGCGATGCGCGCGACGCCGTTGGTGCGGCGCC
This sequence comes from uncultured Alphaproteobacteria bacterium, assembly GCA_963779515.1. Classification (GTDB taxonomy): domain Bacteria; phylum Pseudomonadota; class Alphaproteobacteria; order Rhizobiales; family Hyphomicrobiaceae; genus CAVZYN01. The sequence continues at coordinate 521,305 of CAVZYN010000017.1, read as the reverse complement.
GGTTGTGGCGGAACGCGAACTCGTCGAGATAGGCCTGCAGATGCTTCGGCTTCACAGCGCCCGCGTGCGTGCCGATCAGCCAGCGCTTCAACAGCGAGATCGTCCAGTGGCACATCTGCACGGCGTCGGCCTCGCGCTTCTCGGCCTTGGTCTGGATCACCGCGTCGTGTGACCGCTCGCCGAGGCTCTTGTCGTTGTAGCCAGCGTGGCCGTCGGTCACGACGCCAGCGTCGGCGGCCAATTCGCCGTCAGCGAAGCGCTTGCACGTGTCAGCGTCATTGGTCTCGGCGTGAGCGAGGCGCACGCGCCCCAATCCTGTCTTGGCGTCTTTTTCCGCCGCCACCAGAACGAGTTGCTTGTGTGGGCCGCCTTTGCCGCCCACCAGCGCCTCGTCCATCTCGACGAAAGGGCCGAGCGGCTCGCTTTCGGATCTGACCATCGCCGAGCGCAGCTTGTGCAGCCACGTCCAGGCCGTCTCGTAAGAACCAAAGCCCATGATGCGCTGAAAATCCTTGCCCGAAACGCCGGTGCGCCGCACCGAGATCTCGAAGATGGCGCGGAACCACACCTTCAACGGTTTGCGCGTCTTCTCCAGCACGGTGCCGGACGTCAGGCTCGTCTGATGGTGGCATTCGGCGCACTCGAACGTGGTGCCTTTGCGGATCGTCCACACACGCGTGCTCTCGCAACGGGCACATGCAGGTTTGCCGCCCCAGCGGGCCTGGATCCAGTAGGAGCGGCAGTCCGCTTCGGACGAAAAGCGCGCATCAAACTCGGTCGCGGTCTTCGGGAAGTCACGCCACAGATCGTCCGGCAGTGTGTCGGTCATGATCCAACTCCTTGGTTGAACTCACGTAGCGCGCAATTACGCCTGAACTAAGGGGATAGGTATGCGCTGCAAGTATTATGCGGTGATAAGCTTTCTCCTTCCAATGGCGGGTGCACTCATGTTTCATGCCCTGACCCGCCTATTTGGATCTATTTGCGATACTTTGAAAACTCGCACAGCCACGAAAGAATATTTAAATCAAGCCATAGTTAGACTGACTGTTTCAATTATCGCGTTAGAACTAGCGACGACATCTTCTAAAATGTTTACTGCCGGAGGCGAGAGGGCGAGAGGGTTGCTGGGAATGTTGTGGAGTAAGGCGAATTTTAGAGGTGGTTACGATTATATGGAGGCGGTCTACGGCCATTTTCTTTTGCGGTGTCTAATTGTGTTCTGTCTTATCTGGTTGACGGCCTTCGTTTTTAAACAGCTAACCAAGCAACCCGACGCGGGAGCAAAGGCAGAGCACTGATTTCACAAGTCGAAACTTTGCGTCCAATCTTCGATCGTCCCAGCGAAAGGCTGCGTTGCAACATAGACTTTGTGCGACCCGAGGGCGCACCGTGTCAGGTCCGCGACCTAACTGGGCGAAAGGATAAGCCGGATCGACTGCATCCGCCATTTGTAATGCGCCAGCATCGCTAGAAAGGGCACCCACGCCATGACGAAGGTGGGCACAAAAGCCATCAGGAACAGAGGCCAAGAAAAGTCACGCAGTCGATCTCGCGCGGCGAACAGGCCGATCAATGCGCCAAGAATGGCCGCGAAAAACCCAGATATACTGCCGATGGCGATCCCCATTTTGTCGTGCGTCCCGACGCTAAGGCCAACGAGCAGCGCAAAGGCAGATCCGGTCGCGGCAAGCACGCCCGAGGCGAAGGTTCGGCCGCGCTTGAGAAAGACCGCCGCTAGAAGCAGCTGGGGCACCCCAAAAATCCAGATGCCCAACGCAATCTCCGATAGGCTCGATAGTGGTCCAAGCCCAAACAACAAGATTACGCAATGCGCGACGGTCCAAAGAATGAGGACAGCAAACGGCAAACTTACACTCGGCTGTTCCATCGAAACACTCCAATGCGTGCAGATCTCACACCCGCGTCGGATCCGGCGCGTCGTCCTCGACCAAAGGCCCACCCGCAGCCCCCGTCGCCGTCGCGATCGCCACTGCCGCCGTCACCGGTGCCACCGCTGCCGCTGCTGGCAGCGCCCGCTCCTGGGCCGCAATCGCCTCGAGGATCATGATTTTCTGCCAGACCTTCTGCGACAGGTTCGCCGAGACCCGCTCGATGTCGCTCACCGCGTCGACCACCACAGCATCCGGAAAGCTCTGCGCATAAAGTGCGGCGACCTTCGCCGTCAGCGACAGCATCTCGGACGAATAGTCGAGATACCGTTCGAGTTCAGATGCCGTCAGCATCCGCTTCGGCGAATGCTCCGTCGGCGCGAGGCCCGAGTTGAGGGCGCTCGGATCCTTGGTCAGCTGATGCATGTCGATGACATGGATGATCGACCTGAGCTCGTGCAACGCGCCCAGCGCCCGCCGCCGCTTCATCCGATCCTCGATCGTCACCAGCGATAGGATCGCGACGCCCATCAGCACGACGAGGTTCATCGTCGCCTCGACGCCCTGCAATACCGTATACACGTTGTCCGCCGTGGTCTTCGAGAGATCCATCAATCCCACGATCCCGAACAACAGCACCATGCTGGCCACGAGCACGGCCGCAACCACCAATCGCAAGGGCACATTCGGCTTGGCAATCGCCGCCACCCGCCCGCTGCTCTCGCTCGCCAGCGCCCGCAGTTCGCCGCACACCTTTTGCAGCCCGGCCCCGGGAAACCGCTCGCCGATCCGCTGCTCGAGCTGCGTGATCGTCCCGATGATCCGCGCCGCATCCAGCCGCCGGTACTCGCGTACGATCAATTCCGTCATCGGTCTGGCCCCTCCGCGTCGCGCCCTTGGCGCCTCGATCGCGAGGCACCACCCTTAGCGCGGCGGCGGCCAACTGTCTTCCAGCGCTTGTTCCGACGACCATCGCCGTTGCGCACCGGCAAAATCGGGACGCAGCACGCCGCGCTTCACGAGCCCCATCTTTTCCAGCCGGATGATCACCGCCCCGCGCGTGCGTTGCAATTCGAAGGCGATGGTCTCGGGAATTTTTCCGGCCTCGAACAAGGCCATCAGTCTCTCGTCCTCATCCGGTGACCACGATGTGCCCGTCCGCGGTGGCGTTCCAGGCATGCGCGGCGGCGCCACGCGCGGTGCAGGTGGCACCACGGCCATCGCCGCGCGCGTATCATCCGCCAAGGCCGTGATCACCGCGTCCCAAGCCTCCAGCGGCAGCTCGATCGCAACATGGTCGACCCAGAGCCGGCCAGAACCGTCCGCACGACCATCCGCACTGGCCTCGAAATGAACGTGCCGCCCATCAATGCGCCGGGACACCGCCCCGCGCCTGACTTTCAGCCTCGGGCGTTCAGCATCTACGCCCTCGACCCGCAAACTCTCACTCCGCGCGTCGCTCGCGCACGCACCCTCGTCTGCCGGCAGATCCATGACGCACCACCACTCCTGCGTGACGTTGCGCCAAGAGTACTCTGCAGCCCTCCGAACGTCAAGAACAAAAACGGAACACGCTCACTAATCCGGCTTCCGAATCCGCCTCACAACGGCCGCGCGATCTCCGGCGGCACCGCCCGCTGATACGCCGCACCGATCTGGAACAGCAGCGCTTCGGCATAGGGCTTGGCGATGATCTGGATACCGTTCGGCAGCGCCTTGCCCGTGCGCGGAACCGGCAGCGTCAGCGTCGGCAGGCCGAGGTAATTGATCGGCCGCGTGAACTTGACGACGCGGCCCATCGCCTGTTGCAGCGTCGGCCCGCCGGCGACATCGAGATCCGCGATTGTCGGCAGCGGATCGGCGAAGATCGGCAGGATCGCGACGTCGATGGTCTTGAACGTCTCCGTCAACGTGCGCTGAACGTAGGGGCCGCGCGCGCGCAGCGCCGTCATGTGATCCGTCGAGGAAATGAAATGTCCGATCTCGAGCCGCGCGCGCACCTGCGGACCGTAGTCGCCCGGTCGCGTCCGCATATAAGCGCTGTGCGCCGCCGAGCAGTCCGGCAGCTGCACGAGCTGCACCAGATGATCGAGCGTCTGCCAGTCGGGCCACGTGCAGGCCCCGCGCGTCATGCCGGCCTTACCCAACACGTCGAGCACCGCATCGACCATCTTCTGCACATCAGGATGCGCTTCGCCCGCGACCTTTTCGTCAAGGCCGATGCGAATGCCTTTCACCGGCGTATCGAGCGCGGCTAGGTAGTCTGGCACCGGCAAATGCGCCGACGCTTGGTCGCGCGGATCGTGCCCGGCGACGAGGCCCGTCATGAGCGCCAGATCTTCCACGTGGCGCGCGATGAAGCCGATCGTATCGAGCGAGGCCGCCAGCGGCATCGCGCCCGCGCGCGAGACGCGGCCCCAGGTAGGCTTGATCGACGTCACACCGCATGCGGCAGCCGGCAGCCGCAACGATCCCCCCGTATCCGAGCCGAACCCCGCGGTAATCGCGCCATAGGCGACGGCGCACGCCGTACCCGCTGACGAACCGCCCGTGATGCGCGCCGGATCCCACGGATTGCGCGCATGCCCGATGATGTAGTTGTGTCCCGTCGGGCCGAACGCGAACTCGGTGAGATGCAACGCGGCGCATTGAATGCTGCCCGCCGCCTTCATTTTCGCGATCACAGTCGCATCGCTGACAGCCGGCTTTTCCGCGCGGATCTTGGCGCCCCAGCTCGCGATTTTGCCGGCGCGATCGAACATGTCCTTATGCGCCAACGGAACGCCGGCGAGCGCACCTTTTGCCGTGCCCTTGGCGATCGCCGCGTCGGCGGCTTTGGCCGCGGCCAGCGCCTCGTCGGCCTCCAGCGTCACGACGCAGTTCGTTAGCTCATGCGCCGCCTTCAGCTTTGCTATGGATGCCTCGGTCGCCTCCACGCTCGAGATCTTTTTCGCGGCGATGGCGGCAGCCAGCTTGCGAGCCGAGAGTTTTTCGAGATCTTGGATTTGCTTGGACATGGGCTCAGCCTTTCGCCTTCGGCGCGTTGGCGACGAGCGCGTGACGAAAATCGTCCACATCGGCGCCGAGCGGCAACTCGAGCGCCACTTTGCCGGCGGTTTTGCCGAGCATCGCGGCATGCGCCTTGGCGGCGGCCCTTCGCTCCGGCGGCATGTCGAGATACGCAGCGGGTTCTGCGGCGTCGATCGGTGTTTTGGACATGATGACTCGCTGAAAGATATTGGTGATCGACGTGAGCGTATCGTGGCCCTCACTCTGCAGCAATGCAATCGCTGCATGGTTGCTGCGCTCCGCCTCGCCCGCGTTTTGCTCACCGCCCTCCTGAGGGAGGCGGTCGGCGCGGCCCAGGTCTCTGAGTTTCGCTCAAATGTTCGATCCGCGACGGGTGGGGGTGAAGTCTCGTCTCATCGTTTGCGCCGTCGCGACAATTCCGGCCCGAGCGGCATTTGCCGCCACTGTCGTCACGATCGTTTGCTCCTCAGTGCCTTGCCGGGTAGTTTGCCGGCTCATCCCATCGATGCACGCCACGCCATAAGGTTGACATGACCTCCGCCATTCCCCTGACCGTCCTCACAGGCTTCCTCGGCTCGGGCAAAACCACGCTGCTGAAGCGACTCTTGGCGCATCCGGATATGGCCGGAACCGCGGTCATCATCAACGAATTCGGCGATGTCGGTCTCGACGACGCCTTGGTCGAGAAAGTCGACGAGGACGCCATCCTCCTCGCCTCTGGCTGCGTCTGTTGCACCGTGCGCGGCGATCTCGTCCAGACGCTCGCCCGCCTGCATGATCGCATGCTCGGCCGCGAAATTCCGCCGATAAAGCGCGTCGTCCTCGAAACCACCGGCCTCGCCGATCCGACCCCGATCGTGCACACCATGATGACGGATGAGAGCGTCTACCGCATCTACATGCTCGACGGCGTCGTCACCACCATCGACGCCGAGCACGGCCTCTCCCAGCTTGACGAACATTTCGAATCCAACAAGCAGGTCGCCATCGCCGACCGCATCGTGCTGACCAAAACCGATCGCGTCGATGCCGCCACCGCTGCCCGCCTCACCGGCCGTGCCAAGGCCATCAATCGCGCCGCTGATGTCGTGCCAGCCGTCAACGGCGAGATCGCGCCCTCGCAGCTGTTCGGCCTCGGCGCGCACGAACCGGCGCTGGCCGGCGCCAACATGGAGCGCTGGCTCGCCCACGACGCGCCCCGACGCGCACGATCATCATCATCACGATCACGCGCACGATCACGCCTGCGGTCCCGCCTGCGCGCACCCCGATCACCACCACGAGCATCTGCACGGCATCGAATCGTTCAGCCTGATCTACGACAAACCGCTCGACGGCAACGGCCTGCAGCTCGCGTTACAAACGCTGACCGCCGCCTATGGCGCGCGGCTCCTCCGCCTCAAAGGCATTCTCAATGTCGAAGGCTACGACGTGCCGGTCGTCGTCCATGGCGTGCAGCACATTCTCTATCCGACCGACGCGCTCGACAAATGGCCGAGCGAAGATCGCCGCTCGCGCCTCGTGCTCATCACCAAGGACTTGCCCCGCGCCACCATCACCAAACACTTCAAACCGTTCCTCGGCGAGGCTCTATAGCAAACCGAGATCCGTCCCTCGCATCAAGTTTCTCCGTCATCCCGGCCGACGAACCGCGTCTCAGCGGTGAGGAGAGCCGGGACCCAAATTCTCTATCACCAATACGCAATAAACCGCCCCGCCCCGACCACCGCCAGCCACGTCACCAGCGACACCACGGCCGCCCGCCGCACCACAGCCGGCACCACCGCGTCCACCTTGGTCGACTCCACCAACGCAACCGCCCGCCGCCCCACCACTAGCGCGTTCGCCAGCGCCAGCACGATCAGCGCCGCCTTCACTTGAAACACCGGATTGAGCGCCACATGGCTCGCCTCCGCCGTGAACAGCACCACGCCGGACGCCGCCACCGCGATAAACAGCCCGATCGCCCAACGCCGCGCCGCACCCGCGATCGCGGCCCGCTCATAGCCGCCGATCTTGCCGAGCAAAGCCAGATCCATCACCACGACAGCCGCAAAAAATCCCGTCACCGCCACCACATGTACGACGTTCGCCGCCGGATACGCCCACACCAACTCGCGGATCGCCTGCCCGAAGCCGGAGGTCTCCAACGCCACCAGGATCGCCGGCGCCGCCGCATCCATCAGCGCATCTCGATGGTCTTGCCATCGACCGTGATGCGCTCGGCCCGCATCTCGTCCTTCTCAACCTTGGAGGGATAGCCAAAGGCCGAAACCGTCTTCGCCGCCGCCACCATTTCGGCAAGCGCCCCGCGATTGACCATCCGCGACGTCGGCGCCAGCGTGACGGTCCAAACCTTGTCCGTACCCTGCATCGTGACCGTCACGTGCGGGTTCTCGTATTTCGACGTGAGAACCTTGCCTTCGACCGTCACCGGGTTCGCCGCGTCATAACTGCCCCAGCCATGATGCGCCACCGCCGGCAGAGCCACCGCCGCCAAGCCGCCAAATCCAACAACTAAAAGTCGCCCAGAAATACGCATGACCAATCTCCTCGATATCAATCCCCCTCACCCTGAGCCTGTCGAAGGGCGAACAACCAAGACGATACGCCATCCGGGCCGCCCATGGTTCGACAAGCTCACCATGAGGCGGATTTAGCGTCGCTCTCGGAACCAACTCAATACTCAATGCCCCTCGAACGCCATCAACTTGTGTACCTTGAGCCCCATGCTCTCGAGCTTGCGCGTACCGCCGAGCTCCGGCAGATCGATGATGAAGCAGGCCCCAACCAGTTCCCCACCCGCCCGCGTGATCAGCTTCGCCGCCGCCTCCGCTGTCCCGCCCGTCGCGATCAGATCGTCGACGATCAGCACGCGCCGGCCCTTCGCCAGCGCATCCTGATGCATCTCGATCGTGTCCGTCCCGTACTCGAGTTGATACTCTTGCGCATACGTCTTCCACGGCAGCTTACCCTTCTTGCGAATGGGAATGAAACCGACGCCGAGTTTATCTGCCATGGCGCCGCCCATGATAAATCCGCGCGCCTCGATCCCTGCGATCGCATCGATCGGTATCGTCCGATACGGTTCGCACAACTGCGCGATGCACGCCTTAAAGCCCTGCGCATCGCCGAACAGCGTCGTGACGTCGCGAAACATGATGCCCGGCTTCGGGTAATCAGGAATGGTGCGAATGAGCGACTTCAGATCGTACACGCGGGGCCTCCGGAAGGAACCAAGGGGACCTTTTTTCTTGCCATCACTTTCGAGAGAAACGCCGTCTCCGTCGAAACTTTTTCGAGCCCCTCCGACGCGAACAGGCCGTCGAGATCATCGATGCTGTAGTGCCGGAAGTAAGGTTCATGAAACCGCACCGGGAACGCCTCCAGCAGCCCGTCCCATCCAGGCTTATCCCCCATCTGCAGACTATCTATGAAGACGAGCAGGCCGCCGGGCTTCAAGACCCGCGCGAATTCCGCGGCCACCGTCCGCCGTGCCCCGGGCGGCAGCTCATGAAACAGGAACACGCTGGTGACGATATCCTGGCTCGCGTCGGCAAGCGGGATCGTCTCGGCATTGCCGTGCACCCACGTCGCGGGCCTGAGCGTCTTGAAACTCTGCTCCGCCTCCGCCAGGTACGACTTGGAGAGATCCACTCCCGTCAGCCGCATCGCCGGATAGGCCGCCCGCACCTGACGCAGAAACCGGCCCGTGCCACACGCAACATCGAGCAACTGCACGCCGCGTTGATCGCGCCCGCGCATGAACTCCGCGATCGGCCGGAGCCCTGCGCGCCGCATCGGCCCCGCTGTGCCGAGAAACAGCGTCTCCACCTGCACATCATAGAGCCGCGCACTCTCCTCCGTCAGATAGCCGCCGGTCTGGAAATGAAAATCCTGCGTGAAATAGTCCGGCAATCCGTCCGCTTCGGGCACGGCGCGCGCCGTCGTCGCATCCTCGGACTCGCGCCGTTGCAGCGCGCCCGGCAGATCCGCGAACATCGCCCTGACGCGCGCCCAATGATCGAGCGCCGACGTCGGCGCATCGTCGCTCGGCGGATAGATCCCGTCACGCACGGCCATCGCATCGCGCAACAACAGGCCGCCAAGATCCGCAAATAATTCCTGCGTCGTCGGCACCGGCCGTTTCGGTTTATAGGGGCTCGCCGCACCGAGCCGCCCGCGCTGCCAATCCATCACCTGGTGAATGCCGAAATACCAGCCGAACCGCAGCGACTGCGTCGCCAACTGCGTTGCCATGCCAATGGAATCCGCCATCGCGTCTGCCTCCGTTGTTCACGCTATCAGGGCACGCCATCACTTTCCTGCCAACTCACATCAGTGTCACAGGTTCCGGGTCGAATGTGTGGAGCCAATCGTCTAGGTTCGCGCTTTCGGACGCGGAGCAGCCATGGCCATAAACCCCAGCGACGTTATGTTCTCTGACGCGGTCAAAGCGACGCAAACGCGTCTCGGTTCGCGGTCTATGTTCGAAAAGCGCGAGGGTCCGGGCGGCTGGAACCATGCCGTGACCGCCGACCTCATCGGCTTCCTCGAAACCATCGCCACGTGCTACATCGCGACCGCCACCGCCAGTGGTCAACCTTACATTCAGCATCGCGGTGGCCCGCCGGGTTTCTTACGTCCGCTCGACGAGGCGACCATCGGCTTCGCAGACTTCGCCGGCAACAAGCAGTACATCACGGCGGGCAACCTCACCGAGAACGACCGCGTCTGCCTCTTTCTGATGGACTACCAGGCCAAACGCCGAGTCAAAGTCTGGGGTACGGCGAGAGTCGTCGAAGGCGATAGCGATCTCATCACCCGCCTCATGCCAGAGGGCTATCGTGCGCGGCCCGAGCGCGTAATCCTCATCACCGTCTCTGCCTGGGACATCAACTGCTCCCAGCACATCCCGCAGATGTTTCACGCCGGCGACGTGGCCAATACGATCAAAACCTTCCAAGCCCGCGTGCGCGAACTCGATACCGAGAACGTCGCACTCAAAGCCCGGGTTGCCGAATTGGAAGCGCGCCCGTAAATTTCCGCTACAAATCTTCCCAACCGATCTCACGTCATCCCGGACGGCGCCCTTCGCGCCGATCCGGGACCCAGCGAAAAACCACGCCGAAGGCGCAACATATGCCCTCCTCTCCCAACATCGTCATCCTCACCGGCGCCGGCATCTCGGCGGAAAGCGGCGTCGCAACCTTCCGCGACAAGGACGGTGTCTGGTCCAAGGTCGACTACCGCGAGGTCGCAACACCCGAGGGCTACGCCAACAACCCGAAGCGCGTCCTCGACTTCTACAACATGCGCCGCGCCAGCCTCACCGGCGTCGAACCCAACGCCGCGCATGCCGCCCTCGCCCGCCTCGAACGCGAGCACAAAGGCCGAGTCCTCCTGGTCACGCAAAACGTCGACAACCTGCATGAATCCGGCGGCAGTAAAAACCTGATCCACATGCACGGCGAACTGATGCGCGCCTGGTGCCGCGCCTGCGACGCGCGCTTCGGCTGGAGCGGCGACATCACACTCGAAACCAAATGCCCCTCGTGCGCTGCCACCAGCCGCGTGCGCCCCGACATCGTCTGGTTTGGCGAAATGCCATACTTGATGGAGGAAATCGACGCAGCCCTCGCCAATGCCGATCTCTTCATCTCCATCGGCACCAGCGGCAACGTCTATCCGGCCGCCGGCTTCGTCCGCGAGGCGCTCCAGGCCGGCGCCCACACCGTGGAACTCAACCTCGAGCCCTCCGAAGGCACCTCACTGTTCCACGAGACCATCCACGGCCCCGCCACCCAGATCGTCCCTGCCTTCGTCGCCCGCGTTCTTCACCCATAACGGCGTCCTTCTCCCCATGCCCCTGCAGTTGGCCCCACACTGGGCATGGGGAGAAGGTGGCCGAAGGCCGGATGAGGGGCAGCAATGAACTCCGACATTAGAAGTTATTTAGCGGACCCAGACCCACCTCATCCTGAGCTTGTCGAAGGATAGGTGGCCCGGATGCCAAACGACGCGTCGGAACCGGAACCCGCGTAAACTCTGTCAAAAAACATTACTTTGCAAAACAAAGCAAATGCCACATTGCGCCCGCATTCCTTGTTCTTTGTAACGCAAAGTGCAATCAGAACCGAGACCCCGCATGCTCACCCGCCGCCGGCTCCTCAAAGGCTTTGGCGCCTTTGTTTTCACTGGACTTGCGACCGCCGGTTACGGCTTCGGCATCGAGCCACTGCGCACGCGCATCACCCGCTACGCGCTGACGCCACCCAACTGGCCACGCGGCCTCAAACTCTCGATCGCGGTCCTCACCGACATCCACGCCGGCGAACCCTTCATGACGGCCGCCCGCATCCGCCGGATCGCCGAGGCTACCAACGCCCTCGAGCCCGACATCACGCTCCTGCTCGGCGATTTCACCACGGGCCACAAATGGCGGACGCGCATGGTGCCGGCCGATGAATGGGCTGACGCGCTGACTGCCCTCAAGGCCCCGCTCGGCATTCATGCCGTGCTCGGCAATCACGATTGGTGGGACGACCACACCGCCCAGCGCCGCGGCCACGGCCCGACCATCAGTCACAACGCCTTGCGAAAGGCCGGCATCCCCGTTTACGACAACGACGCCGTACGGCTGACAAAGGACAACCAGCCCTTCTGGCTCGCCGGCCTCGGCGATCAGATCGCGCTGCTCAAAGGCAAGCGCTGGAACCGCGACCGCTTCCGCGGCGTCGACGACCTCCCCGGCACACTCGCAAAAATCACCGACACAGCCCCCGTCATCCTCCTCGCGCACGAACCCGACATCTTCCCGCGCGTCCCCGATCGCGTCGCGCTCACCCTGTCGGGGCACACCCACGGCGGCCAGGTCCGCCTCTTTGGCTATTCACCCGTCGTTCCCTCGCGCTTCGGGAACCGTTATGCCTACGGCCATATCGTCGAAGACAATCGCCACCTGATCGTCTCCGGCGGCCTCGGTTGCTCGATCATGCCCGTGCGGGTCGGTTGCCCGCCCGAGATCGTGCACATTACACTCGCGTGATGATCGAGACGTCCGTACCCTCCCTCGTTCCTTGTTTTGTCGTGCTTCTTGCCGGAAAACCGGTGCTTCTGGGCCTGAACCAAAACCAGAAGCACCCGCGCAACATAGGAGCTCAAGAAAGCGCGATGGCCGCCTTGAGCGCCGCGTTACGGCTTCCAGACCACAGCATCATCGACCGCGTAAGCTTTGCAATCCGCTTTTCCAAATTCCTTGCAGCGCGCGAGGGCCCGCGCCAGCGCATCGCTCTGGCCTTGCACCCAGGCGAATCCGTTGCCGTTAGCCCCGATTGCAAATGCGCGCGGCAGATCAGCAGCGAGAAACTTCTCGTAAGCTTCCGCCGCCTTGTCGCGGTTGCTCGACGGCAGTTTGCTCGCGTCGGAGAGCGGCGCAAAATTTGTTGCGGCCGGGGCTCCATCCGCCCGGGGAACGGCAAATCCAAGACCGGCGATGAAGCGATCAACGGTCGGACGCCAAACACCGAGAATTTCGAGTTGGCGATGCCCATCCTCGCCATTAGGCGCAAGCATCACGAATTCGGCCTTGCCGCCTGCGCCGGTGTAGGCTTTGTGCCAAGTCCTCGGCAGTTGCGCGCCAAAGGACTTATCGTTCTCAGAGTAGAACCACAGCATCGGGGTCGAAGCGGTCTTTCCAGCTGCCGCATAAACGGCTGCGATCTTCTCCGGTGCGCAGGGCTTTTCAGCACGCTCCTTCGGATTGGCGCCCGCGCCACCGGCGCTGTTGATCGCCGCGATCACGCCCGGTATGCGCTTAGCGTTGGCGACCGTCGAGCTGAAACCGCCCACGGATTGCCCCATCAGAATGATCTTCGCAGCATCAACCCACGCGAACGACTTGCCGAAGTCCACCGCCGTCCTGATCTGGTGCGCCGCGGCTTCCGACATCGGGACATAGGATCGATCATCGCAGGATTTGCCGGAAAACTCGGTATCGGGCTCGATGCCTGTTGCGCCATATCCAAGCCGGGTCGGCACGACGACGGCAAAGCCGCGCCGGACCCAATAGCGCGCGACCGCTCCGAACCGTTGGCGCTCGGGCTTGGCGCGCTCCTCGGCCGATCCAGCACGCCCATGGCTCATGACTACGAGCGGAAATGGCCCGCCACCCTGCGGGCGGTAATGCGTGATGATCATGTCGCCTGTCCTCGACATGCCGTCGACCAGTTTCACCGTGACAGGCACGCGTGCGATCGTCTCGTTGAGGTCGGCCGCAAGTGTTTCACCGGCACCAGCCGCTGGCGGGGCAACTTTTTGCGCGAACGCCGGCGCGATCATTTGCACACCGGCCGTCAAAATTACGCCTGCCAAACCAACACGACGAACAATCACGCAACACCTCCAATACATGACAATATGGGGTGAACGTTACAGCATCAGCCGGCCTCGCACAAATCGAGCCTGACCTCAATCCTCCCGCTTCCGCGGCACCTGTGGCACTGTTCCAGCGGCACGCGGCTTGCGTTCTTTCGGGTGTCCGCCAGAGATCGTGAACCTCACACTAGGAGCTGAAGTTGTGACATCTTGGCCCGATCTCGCCGGCCGCATCATCGACGAGGACGGCGCGCGCCGCCACGTCCTGCCCGTGCGCGTCTACTTCGAGGACACCGATTTCTCCGGCCTCGTCTACCACGGCTCCTATGTGCGCTGGTGCGAGCGCGGCCGCTCCGATTTCCTCCGCCTCGGCGGCAACGACCACCGCGCCCTGATCGATGGCGGCGCGGACCGCGAACCGGCCGCTTTCGTCGTCCGCCGGATGAATCTGGAGTTCCTGAAGCCCGCCCGCATCGACGAGATTTTGGAGATCACCACGCGCGTCAAAGAGATCGGCGCCGCCACCCTCACGCTCGATCAACGCATTTCCCGCGACGGCCTGGAGCTGTTCCAGGCCGACGTCATGGTCGTGCTCGTCTCAACCTCCGGCAAAGTCCTCCGCCTCTCCAAGGCACTGCGCGCTGGCCTGCAACGCGCCTAATCAGCGAACACGTTCAGGAGAAGAAGCGCAGCGCCAGCGAGAGAATGATCGACAGCACGATTGACGTCGTGATCGGGAAGTAGAATCGGAAATTGCCACTCGGGCTTTCATACTTGATGTCGCCGGGCAGCAGCTGCAGTCCGGGCGTAACGTTGGTGTCGCCGCTTTTCGCGCGTTGGTCGGCGAGATAGCCGATCACGGCGAGGGCGAGGATCGCGCTGATCACAAGCGTCAAAAAAGGTGGCATGGGCGATCCTCAGCGTTTTGCCACCTGCTGCGAATGCTGCTGGCGGTCGGCATCGATCTTCTGCAGCAGATCGGTGGTCAGGCTCTTCGGTATCGTCATCAGACGCTCACCGCCGATCCGCGCAAAGATCTTGAACTGGTAGCCCGCGGCTGGGGCAAGGCTCAATTCGGATTCCGGAATCTCGATGGTGTAGATCTCCGTATAGATGCAGCCGATTTTCGGACTGCAATCGGACGTGCGGCCAAGCTGCGCGAGGCGCAGTGGCTCGGCCCGGACATTGCGCGCCGTCTCGAAGCCGAGGCGCATCGACGCGCGATAGACATGGGTGATCTGGACCAGTGTCGAGACCGCGGCGGTCTTCCGATCGATACGGCCGATGAGCTGCATGAGCTCCCGGCTGTCGCCACTGCCAGATCGGAGCTGGCCCGACGAGATCTCGCGATACGGGCTGAACTGGTCGTCCCGGGTCCTGAGTTCGGTCGGCGGCGGGTTGACCGCGCACGCAGACAACACAGCGCAAAGCCCGAATGACGCCCACCGCCCCATGATCCGCCCCCAACCAAAGGATGGGAAAGCGTACCAATGCAACCAAAAGATGTAAACGATGTAGGAATAACGAAGCCCCACCTCTCGGCGGGGCTCCGGACTTTGACAGTATCTAGACTACCCTGGGCTTGTCATGGCCCGGTGGGCAGCCTGCCTAGCAAGCTAGGTCTTAGAGCCCGATGACCGGGGTACAGTCACAAAGTAGTTGACTCAGGCGCTTTGAGCAAGTGCCCCATGCCCAGACCGCGCACGACGCCTTCGCGAACTGCCAATAAATCTTCTGGAGTTACAGTCGGATACGTATATTTCCGGCGCCCAATCCTAAATGCTTCAAGGCGCGCGAGCGACAGGTTCGTCACCATATCGCATTTGGCCCAAGTGGGTAGTGTCTCGTCATCGGACGGATGGTAATTCTTTGAAAGCCGAACGACGAAAGGCAAGTCGTGCTTCGGAGCCGTTGTACTTATTGGGACAACGGTCACGATCTGGCTACGGTAAGGAAGGCGCGGGGAGATCACGATCACCGGCCTCTTTTTCGTCATTTCCGGCTCGACGAAACTTGTGAAGTCACACACGAAGATCTGTCCGGCACGAGGGAAAAACTTTAGCGGCATCACACATTGTGTGTGCACCGTCGCTTAGCGTCAAGGTTGCAATATTCCTATGCTCGCCACATGGGTGCTATTTGATCGCGAACTCTACAGCACCCCCGGCAACCACAGCACGATGCCCGGGTAGAGCGTGACCAGGATCGTGAAGCCGATCATGATCAGCAGATACGGCAGCGTTACCTTGGCGATGTAGCCGAGGCTGTCGTCGGTGAGCCCTTGGATCACGAACAGATTGAATCCAACCGGCGGCGTGATCTGCGCCATCTCCACGACCAGCACCAGAAAAACCCCGAACCAGATCGGATCGTAGCCGGCTGCCTTGATGATCGGCATCACAATCGGCAGCGTCATCACGATCATCGAGAAGCCGTCGAGGAAACAGCCGAGCACGAGATAGAAAACGACCAGCGCCATCATCAGCATGAACGGCGACAGGCCGAGGCTCGTCACCCAGTCGGCGATCGCTTTCGGGATGCCGAGAAATGCCGCGGCGGAGCCCAAGATCGACGCCCCAAGCACGATCAACGCGATCATCGAGCAGGTGACCACGGAACCGACCGCCACCTCCCGCAGCGCCGCAAGCGACAGGCTCCCTTGTGCCGCCGAGACGGCGACGGCACCGAACACGCCGACGGCTGCTGCTTCAGACGGCGTCGCAAGCCCGCCGTACATTGATCCCAACACGCAGATGATGAGAAACAGCGCCGGCCAGAGATCTTTCAATGCGGCGAAGCGCTGGCGCCAGGTTTGATCGCGCAGCGCGTGTTCGCTCGCGGGCACGAGCGACGGCTTCAGCGTGGTGTGGATCATCACCCACGTCATGAAGCAGAGCGCGAGCAGGATGCCGGGGATGACCCCTGCCGTGAACAGCTTCAGAATCGAGACGTCGCCAAGCACGCCATAGATGATCATGATATTCGACGGCGGAATGAGAAATCCGAGCGTGCCGGCGCCCGCCAGCGATCCAATCGCGATATCCTTGCTGTAGCCGCGGCGCAGCAGCTCGGCGAGCGTCATCCGGCCGACGACCTGTGTCGTCGCCGCGGAAGAGCCGGAAATCGCTGCAAATATTGAACAACCAAGAATGTTGACGTGCAGCAGTCGGCCCGGCAGCAACCCCGCCCACGGCGCCAACCCCGTGAACAGCGAGCGCGACAGCTGTGTGCGAAACAGCAACTCGCCCATCACGATGAACAGCGGCAGCGCCAGCAGTTCCTGCGTCGTCAGGATGTTCCAGGCATATTGCGACAGCAATTTATCGAGTGGGATATTCTTGAAGAACGCGAGCATCAATGTGCCGGTCACGGCAAGCGTCAGCCCAATCCACAGTCCGCCCGCCAGCAGTACGAACAGCAGCGCAAACATTGTCAGCGACATGATCAGCATGGGCGCGTCACTCCATGCCGGACGCGGGTTTGAAGTCGGGATTCTCCAGCGGTAGGCCGAGGCAGGCCTGAATGAGCCGCGCCAGCGCCTGCATCGCCAGCAGCAGCATGCCGAAAGCCACAACCGCCTGCGGAATCCAGATCGGCGTATTGCTCGATATCGACGTCGTGCCGCGCTGATAGGAGCCGAGTGCAAATTTGATCATCGCATAGGCAAGAAAGCCGACAAAAATCGTTGCCGCAAGCGCACAGAAAATCTCGAGCCCACGCCGCACCACGGGCGACGCATTGCCCGTCAGCAGCGTCACGCGGATATGTCCGCCGGCGCGCAGCGTCATCGCCGCGCCAAACGTGAAGGTCGCGGCCATCAGATACGAGCCGTATTCCCACGCCACCGGAATGTGAGCGGGAACCCACGGCAGGAAACCCGACAGGAATCTGACCAGGACCTCGGCGAAGATCAAAGTGGTGAGGAGTACGAGACAGAGCGCGCCGAGCCAGCCGTCGATGCGGCCCAGGCGATCGATCGCGTCGAGAATGGCGCGCAGCGGTTGGGGCGCGGCGGCGTTCAGGCTGCCGCCATGCGGCGCCCCGTGGATAGCCATGTGGTCGTGCCCCCGAACGAAGTGTTGCCGGAGCGAACACGCATTCGCCCGCCGGTTCAAGGGCCTACGCTATTCGCGGCCGATTGATTGAGACCGCCGGGTATGTTATACATTCTGTATAACATACGCGATGGAGCCCGGCCATGAAGCTCGAAATCAAGAAAATCGGCAACTCGACCGGAATCATCCTGCCGAAAGAGCTGCTCGCCCGGCTCGGCCTGAAGCAGGGGGACAGTTTGACAGTATCGGAGGGCCCCGATCGGACCATCACCATCACGCCCTATTCCGATGACGACAACGAAACCATGCGTATCGCTCGCGAGGTGATGAGCGAGTACAAGAACACGCTCAAGGCACTCGCCAAATGAGTGAACCTCGGTGGATTGCGACGCCGCAATCGATCCGAATTCATGCCGAACAGCTCGCGATCTTTGGCGGACCCGCCGGAATTCGTGACCAAGGCATGCTCAAGTCGGCGCTTGGACGACCGCAGAACAAATACGCGTATGGTGAGACTGATCTCGCAATACTGGCAGCGGCGTACGCATTTGGCATCGCCCGCAATCATCCGTTTGTCGACGGCAACAAGCGCGCAGCCTTCATGTGCATGGTCGTCTTTCTGCGCAAGAACGGCATTGCATTCGCACCGCCCGAGCCACTCGCGACGGAAGTCATGCTCGCGCTCGCTGCCGGCGAGATCGATGAGGACGGGCTGGCGCGCTGGATCAGAGATTACTGGCCGAAGTAGCGAAGAAGGAGTCAGACCCCGCGGATCTGACTCCATTGCATAACCAAATTCAGCGTTTCATCTCGGTCAAATATGCCTTGATCGGCCCCGCCGCCGCCGGCACGCGCTTCTGATAGTCGTCGAGGATGCTCGCCGTCTTGGCGCGGAAATCTGCCATCATCGGCGCCGGCAGCTCGATGAGTTCCATGCCCTGCGCCTTCAGTTTCGCAGAGCTGTCTGCGTCGGCTTGCAGCGACGTCGCCCAGAACTCGGGTTCGAGCTTCTTCGCGATGTCCTCGACGGCCTTCTGTTGCTCCGGCGTCAGCTTTTTCCAGGCATCCAGATTGACCGTCATCATCTGTGACGACCAGACGTGATTGGTTTTGTAGAAGAACTTCAGGAACTCCCAGAACTTGCCATCGACACCCGACACCGCTGATGTCGAAACGCCTGCGACCGCGCCTGACGCAAGCGCCGGAATGGTCTCCCCCCACGGGATCAGCACCGGGCTCATGCCGACCGCCGTCAGCATGTCGGACGCACCCTTGTCCGGCACGCGGATCTTGATGCCCTTCAGCCCGTCGAGTGTGTCGACCTTCACTTTCAAGTGCAGGTACTGCGTCGGCCACGGCACCATGTAGAGAATCTTCTGGTTGTTTTTCGCGGCGATCTTTTCGTACTCGGGCCGCAGGTGCTTGTGCAGCACCTTGAGTTCATCGACCGAGCCCGACAGGAACGGCACGCCTTCGGTGCCGAGCATCGGCTCATCACCGATCTGCTGAATGTTGAGCACGTCTGCGATCGGCACGAGACCGTCCCGCACCGCGCGCAAATGCTCCGGCCCCTTGAACCCGAGCTGACCACCGGCCTTCACCGTGATCTCGATCGCGCCGCCCGTCGCCTTCTTCACATCGTCGGCGAAGCGGACGGCATTCTTCGTATGAAAATTCCCGTCCGGCCAAACCGTGGAAAGATCCCACTTGGTGGCCTGCGCGAACGCAGAAGTCGTCAACGCGGCGGAACTCGTCAAGGCGACGAGAGCGGCGAAACTGGTGCGGCGTGTAATCACGAAGGTCTCCCGAGTGCGTTGCAGCTACGCTGAACGAGAGCTTCGCTTGACAACGATCTGAGTGCAAGCGCGCGATGCTGATTGTGCCGCGCGCTGGTCGCAAACAGCGACATTTTCGAACGGTTCGGCGATGGGCTAACAACGGCCCTGCGATGGGTTACCGAATTGTCATGACACTCTGCATCCGCGCCCTGTTCTGTCGGTGCTGCGGAAGCTCGGCGCCACTTCAGCTCAGGCCAGCGCCAACATCGAGCGCACACCACGGATGGTCGGTCACTCTAACAGCACAGCAACACGATCAGTTGACACCCTATTGTCCGGTCAAACGGGGAAACACTTTGCGCGCGAAATCCGCAATCTTGGTTATCGTGCGTTGCTCCATCTCAAAATACAATTTAAACGTGCAGTCGACGCTGGCTTCGGCTTGCTATTTATAGCTTATGTGCTATGTTAGTGGACTTCGCATGCCTTGGACGTTTAGTTTTCACGAGGCCGCCGCCGTGGAGGCTGCGGCACTGCCTCAGGATGTTCGGACGCGTTTAGAACGCATCGTGGGGATCGTAGCCGAGCACGGCTTCGACCATTTGCCGCCAAAGCTGGTGCGCCATTTGCGAGGCGAATTGTGGGAGTTTCGCCTCACCGGGAAGGATGGCATTGCACGCGCGCTCTACGTCACACGCCGCGGACGAAGGGTTGTGATCGTGCGGGTTTTTGCCAAGAAGACGCAGAAGACGCCGCCACGTGAGATCAGGCTCGCGATTGCGCGGGCGAGGGAGGTCGAATGACGACATCGAAGAGTGGAACGCGAAAGGCGAAGCTCGTTCCGGCGGCAGACCTGTTCGCGAAGTGGCACGAGGAGCGTGGATACACCGAGGCTTACGACGCCTTGGAGGAAGAGTTCGCGATCATGTCGGCCCTCATCACTGCGCGGCGCGCGTCCGGGCTTAGTCAGGATGACGTTGCCAAGCGCATGAAGACAACGCAATCGGCCGTTGCCCGGCTGGAAGGGAGAGCCCATCGCGCTTCGGTCGAAACGCTGAAAAGCTATGCGACAGCGACCGGCCACCGTCTCAAGATCACGTTTGAGCTGGTCAACCCGAAGCGATGATGAGGTGTCAGACCCCTGGATCTGACACCGCCGGTTCATTTCAAATTGCCGCAGAAGCGCTGGATGCGCATGCAGGCGTCCTCGAGATCCTTGGTCGACGTCGCATAGGAAATCCGGAACGCCGGGCTCATCGCAAACGCCGCGCCGTGCACAACCGCCACACCCTCTTCTTCCAGCAACGTCGTCGCAAACGCCTCGTCGTTGGTGATCGTCACACCCGATTTCGAGGTCTTGCCGATCGCGCCCGCGCACGACGGATAGACATAGAATGCGCCTTCGGGCGTCGGGCACTTCAAGCCCTTCGTCTGGTTGAGCATCGAGACCACGAGATCGCGGCGCTCCTTGAAGATCTTGTTGTGCTTCGGAATGAAATCCTGCGGCCCATTCAAGGCTTCGACGGCGGCCCACTGCGTGATCGAACACGGATTGGACGTCGACTGCGACTGCAGCTTGCACATCGCCTTGATCAGCGGCTCGGGTCCCGCGCCATAGCCCAGGCGCCAGCCGGTCATGCAATAGGCCTTCGACAGCCCGTTCATGGTCAGCGTCCGCTCGTAAAGCGCAGGCTCCACCTCCGCCGGCGTACAGAACGTGTGGCCGTCGTAGAGCAAGTGCTCGTACATATCGTCGGTCAAAACCCAGACGTGCTTGTTCTTCGGCTGCATCAGCACGTCCGTCAGCGCCTTGAGCTCGCTGCGCGTGTAAGCGGCGCCCGACGGATTCGACGGCGCGTTGAACAGGAACCACTTCGTCTTCGGCGTGATCGCCTTGTCGAGCGCGGCCGGCTGCAGCTTGTAGCCATCCTCGATGCGCGTTGGCACGTAGACGGGCTTGCCGTCGCCGAGCATGACGATGTCGGCGTACGACACCCACGCCGGCGCCGGGATCACGACTTCATCGCCCGGATTGATCGTGCACAGCAGCGCATTGTACAGCACCTGTTTGCCGCCAGTACCGACGGAGACTTGGCTCGCCTTGTAGTCGAGCCGGTTCTCGCGCTTGAACTTCGCGACAATCGCCGCCTTCAATTCCGGGATGCCATCGACGTCGGTATATTTCGTCTTGCCGCTGTCGAGCGCCTTCTTCGCCGCGTCCTTGATGTTCTGCGGCGTATCGAAATCCGGTTCGCCCGCGGCGAGGCCGATGATGTCGCGGCCTTTCGCTTTCAGCTCACGCGCTTTCGTCGATACCGCGATCGTCGCGGACGGCTGGATGCGGTTGAGACTGTCGGCAAAAAAGCCCATGGCGTGTGCCTTTCGTGAGTTGGGCGAATCGCGAGTTGCTGATCGTCGCTGGAAAGCGGCCGGACCCTACGCCCGTGACCTGCGGAGTCAAGGGTTTATAGTCAACTCCATCTTGAACGTCGGCAGCTTCTTTCCTCTCCCTTGGGAGAGGATGTCACGTCAGAGCGAAGCTTGCTTCGCGCAAGACGCGACAGGTGAGGGGCCTTCTTGACCAACTTGAATATTCGCTACTTCGCCGCCACCGCGATACCCGACCCGATCAGCATCACCCCCGTCGCCTGATTGAGCCGCCGCACCGCACGGGTCGAAGCAAGCAACCGGCGCGATCGCTCGACCAAGGCGATGTAGACGCCATAGACCGGATACGAAATCGCCGTGATGACGCCAGCCATGATCAGAAACTCGGTGAGACCGATCGTGGTCATGTCCAGGAACGTCGGCAGCAAGGCGCCATAAAACAGAATTGGCTTTGGATTGCCCATCGTCACGACGAGACCGAGCGCCACATCGCGCCACAGCGCCGTCGACGCTTGCGCCGCGATCTCGACCGGCACGTCCCGGCTGGTCAACGCCTTGTACCCGAGCCAGATGAGATATGCGGCACCCGCATACTTCACGACCTGGAACATCGGCCCCATAGCGCTGGCGACAGCTGATAGGCCGATCATGGCAATGCCGATGAAGATGAAGTCGCCGAGGATCAGGCCTGTCGTCACCGCCAAACCCGCCTTGGGTCCGGCGCCAAGCGCGCGCGAGAGAATAGCCGCAAGGCCCGCGCCAGGCGAAACCGCGAGCAGAAAGAACACGGCAGCAAAGGCGAGGGTGGTTTCAAAGGTCATGGTGTCACCGCTCCGTTGGCTTTGCTGCGGCGTGACAGCCACCACGGCAACACGGCGATCGCAAGCGCCATGATCCAGAGCGTGATCGAGATCCCGCTCTTGAACAGGATGTCCAGGCTGCCGCCCGACAACGCCAGCGCATTGCGCAGGTTGGACTCCAAAACCTTGCCGAGCACGAAGCCGAGAATGATCGGCGCCATGTCAAAACCCTGCTTCCGGAGCGCCCAGCCGATCACACCGATGCCGAGCATCAAGAGCACGCTCGTCACGCTCGAATAGGCCGTATAGACGCCGAGCACCGAGAGAATGAGGATCGCCGGAATCAGCCACGTGTTCGGCACCTGCAGCATTTTCACGAAGATGCGGATCATCGGAATATTCATGACCAGCAGCATGATGTTCCCGATGTACATCGAGGCGATCAAACCGCCGGCAAGTTCGGGTTTCTCCGTAAAAAGCTGCGGCCCGGGCGTGATGTTGTAGAGCATGAGTGCGCCGAGCATCACCGCCGTGGTGCCTGAACCCGGCACGCCAAGCGTGAGCATCGGCACGAACGCGCCACCAGCCGCTGCGTTGTTGGCGGCCTCCGGTGCCGCAAGTCCCCGGATGTCGCCTTTGCCGAAGGTGCCTTTGTCGAGCAGGCGTTTCTCCGTCGTGTAGGAGATGGCGCTCGCAACGGAGGCGCCGGTGCCGGGCAGCACCCCAACGATAAAGCCGATGACCGTGCCGCGCATCGTCGGCCACCAGCATGATTTGATGTCGGCCCAGCTCGGAAATCCCTTGCCGATCGGAACCGGTTTCAGTGTTCCGGCCATTTGATGCTCGAGCATCAACAGGATCTCTGAAATCGAAAACAGACCAATGACGATGATGATGAACTCGATGCCGTCGTGCAGCTCCGGTTCGTCGAAGGTGAAGCGATAGGCACCCGAATTCGGATCGAGCCCTATGGTCGTCAGCAGCAGCCCGAGCGTGCACCCGATCAGCGTCTTGACGGGCTCATTGCCGACCATGGACGCAAGCGTCGCGAACGCGAACACCATCAGCGCCACATACTCCGCCGGCCCGAACTTGATCGCCAGCTGACCGAGCAGCGGCGCGAAAAACGTGAGACCGACGACGGCGAGCATGCCGCCGACGAACGACGACAGCGCGCTGATGGCGAGCGCCTCGGCGCCGCGTCCTTGCTTGGCCATCGGATGGCCATCCATCGCTGTCATCACCGCGCCGGCGTCGCCCGGCACATTGAGCAGGATCGACGAGATTCGGCCGCCGTATTCGGATCCGTAGTAGATCGCGGCGAGCAAAATCATCGTGCTCTCGGCCGGGATCTTCATCGTGTAGGCGATCGGCAGGATCAGCGCGATGCCGTTGATGGGGCCGATCGCGGGCAGCGCGCCGATGATGGTGCCGAGGAAACAACCAACCAGCGCATAGAGCAGATTGATCGGCTGCAGCGCGACGCCGAACCCCGTCCAAAGATAGTCGAGGGACATGAGTTCGCTCAGCCTCGCATGAACAAGGTGCCGGTCGGCAAATAGGTACCGAGCCCGTAGATGAAGAGAATTGACCAGAAAGCCGCCTGTGCGATGGCGATCAGGAGCGCGGTGCGCGCCGATGCGCCGAAGCAATAGGCCGCCACCGTGCTCATGATGACGGCGGCAAACGGGAAGCCGATGACGTTCATGGCGCCGCACGCCGCGGCTGTAACCCCGATCAGCAGCGCCGCCCGGCCGAGCATCGCTCGATCAGGCCAGGGTTCGGCATCGCCCGGTTGCAAAAAATACCAAACGGCGCAGAGCCCCAGGATCAGCGCGAGGATGTAAGGCAGCGCCCGCGGCCCAAGCGGATCCGAGGAGAACGCGAATGTGATGTTCGCCGCGCCGATCGCAATGACCACCGCCAGCGCCAGCAACAGCGCCGCCATGATGCGGCCATTCCGGCGACTGGTGTCGACCTCATTCCGCTGCGGCATTTGCATCCTGCCGCTTGCTCACCTGATCGTAGAGCCATTCAGGCGAGAAATCGGCGCCGTTAGGCCACACGAGCGTATGAAGCTCCGGATCAGCCTTGAGCTTGGCGAACACGTTCGGATCCTTGAGCGGCTCGAACACTTCGCCCCACAACTCGGACTCCAGATCGAGCTCACCCAAAACGCCGTCATTGAAGCGCAACCAGACTCGATACTCACCAAGATGACGAGCTTCGACAAGACGTGGGATCATGGTGTCACTCCAGCGGCGCTATCTTCGCAACAGGCTTTTGCCTTAACGCCATTTGCCAGTTGCTTCTTAATTCTTCCAAATGCAGTTTCCGCCACTTCAAGACACGCGCAAGCGCTCGCCTTGGAAGCTTGCCAACCAGCACCTCACCGGTCTCGATGGCAATCGTAACATCATGCTCTCCATAAATCGCATGAAAGTGCGGCACGCCATGTTCTCGATGATACATCGCAATGATGATGCCAAAAAATCGGCATAGCTCAGGCATTCGTTAATCTACGGCCTCGGACATTGCGACGACAAATAGCAGCTCGTGCCATTGGCTCCAATGGCGCGGCCGATGCTGTTCAAGGCGGTTGACCTCAGAGCCCCGCGTCCTTCGCGAGCGCGCGGAATCGGACGGTATCGGCCTTCACTTTATCCGCGAAAGCCTGCCCCGTGAGATCGAGCGGGAACAGGCCGCGTCCGTCGCGCTCCTTGGCGAACTCCGGCGTCTTGTGCAGTTTCGCGAACGTCTCCACCCACCAGTTATACTCCGCGTCCGAAACCTTCGGTCCGAGATAGACGCCGCGCCAGACGGTCCAGTCCAGGTCATAGCCCTGCTCCTTGGCGGTCGGAACGTCGGCGACGTCACCCGGCAAGCGCTTGTCGGTCATCACCGCGAGCACGCGCACTTTTCCAGACTTGTGATGCGGCGCGAATTCGGAGATCTCACTCGAGCCGATCTTGACGTGCCCACCCTGGAGATTGGTGATGACGGGACCGCCGCCCTCCAGCGCGATGTAGCGCATGGTCCTGGGGTCGTGCCCCGCGGCTTTCCAGATCATCGCGAGTTTCATCCAGTCCTGGCTACCGACCGCGCCGCCACCGGCGACCGGAAAATCGTTCGGCGATTTTTTGATCGCCTCGACGAGGTCTTTCAGCGTCTTATGCGGGCTGTCGGCTGCAACCACGATCGCGCCGAAATCCGCGCCGAGCGCCGCCACCCAGCGCACCGAATTCTCGTCATTATTGCCGAATTTTTTCTGCGCCAGCAGCAGTGCCGATCCAGACGAGGCCGCAACCAGCAGCCCGCCTTCCGCCGGGCGCGAGCCGACGATGTGGTTCATCGCCACCGCCCCGACACCGCCCTCCATGTAGTTCACCGCGAGCGGCTTCTCCAGCAGCTTGGCATTGGCGAGCGCGGTGCCGGCGAGGCGGCAGGTCAGGTCGAACCCGCCCCCCGGCTTGGCGCCGACAAGGCACTCAGGCTTGGCGGGTTGTTGAGCCACAGCAACGCTGGCCGAGGCCGCAAGTGCGATCGCCACGCCGGCGCGCAGCATCGTCGAGAGCATGATTTCCTCCACTTTTGTCTAGATTTCTGGCGCGACTTTGAAGCGCGCGCACCGTCCACGTCAATCCGAATTGCACAACTTCAGAGCACGCGCTGCCGTTTGCCCTCAGGCGAAATGGTCATTACCTGATCCTGGATGCCGGATTGACCGCCCGATGTCTTTGTTGGCTGCTGGCGCTCGAGCGCGCGCAAGTGCCGTTGCGCCGCGCGCCGCGCCTGTGAACTCGGTCCAAAACCGTCCGGGCAAGGGATAGGGGTGGTTGGAAAACGTATCCCAGCCTTCGATCCGCCAGGTCGGGACCAGCCAGCGCGGCAAGACGCGTGCAGTCCAGGATCGGCTTGGGTTCTCGCCGTGCATGTATCAGACACCGAGAATGCGCGCGACGTCCGCATAGCTCTCGCACAAATGATGCGCGCCGGCCGCTACGAGTTTTTCCGCATGGCCCGGACGAATATGTGATCCGGCAAGCAGGCCGATCGCCGTCATGCCGGCAGCGCGGGCGGCGGTGATGCCGGCCGGGCTATCCTCGATCACGATGCACGCCTTTGGATCGGCGGCGAGGCCTTGCGCGGCGTGCAGAAAGAGATCCGGCGCGGGCTTGCCATTCGGCACCTGCGTGCCGCTGAACAGACGATTCTCGAACGTGTTGTGGATACCGAAGCGGCGCGTGGTGTCCGTCAACCACTCGATCGAGCTCGATGAAGCAATCGCTTTGGGCATGGCCGGTTTGGCCGCGATGAAGGCGAGCACGCCCGCGACTGGCTCCACCTCGGCGCGCATGCGCACGCGCGAATTCTGCCGATGCCGCGCCTCCATGTCGGCGGTCCACGTGCGGCCGAGATGCGCCTCGAGACGCGGTATATTGTCGGACCAGCGGCGCCCCATGAAGAGCCGCATCGAGTCCTCGAGCGTCGTCGGCTTCCCTTCGGCCGTCAGAAAATCGGCGAGCAACGTATTCGCCAGCGTCTCACTGTCCGCGATCACGCCGTCGAAATCGAAGATGAGGATTTGAGCCATTTTGCGTTCTGTCACTTGACTATTTCATCGTCCGTCCCGGCCGAGGCGCTGCACGCCAGCAGCGACGAGAGCCGGGATCCAGCGGAAAGAGCGCCGAAGGCTCAGAACATCGTGCCTTCGGCAAGTCTTGTGCTGGGTCCCGAATCTGCACGCGCGTGCCGCGCGATGGTCCGGGATGACGACGGCACTATTTGAATGAATGAGAATGCTAGTTCCCCGCCTTGATGCCGTTTTCGCGGACGACCTCGCCCCACAGCTTCATCTGACCGGTGAGCCATGCACGCAATTCTGCAGGCCCGCCGAACGTCGGCGTGATCTGCATATTCTCGGTCACCTGCTTGTAGGGCACCGGCTCCTTCAAAATCTCGATCAATGTCGCGCGCATCTTGTCGACCAGCTCCGCAGGCGTCCCCTTGGGCCCGAACACGCCCCACCACGCG
This sequence comes from uncultured Alphaproteobacteria bacterium, assembly GCA_963779515.1. GTDB lineage: Bacteria > Pseudomonadota > Alphaproteobacteria > Rhizobiales > Hyphomicrobiaceae > CAVZYN01. Next base: position 493,952 of record CAVZYN010000017.1, on the reverse strand, counting down.
TAGCTCTCAAAACCCGTGTAGCCGAGTTCGATCGCCGTCGGCGTGTTCTTGGCGTTGCCGGCGCGGCTGGCGCCGGTCTGGATCAGCGGACGCAAGGTACCGCCGCCGATTTGCTGATTGTAGAGCGCGCTCGACGCCATGCCAGTGTCGATGTGACCGGCGACCGTGTCGTTTAACAGCGGACCACCACCGCGGAACGGTACGTGCGTCATCTGAATGCCAGCACGCTTGGTCAACAGTACGCCCGTCAGGTGCCCGAGGCTCCCCGTTCCGATCGAACCATAGTTGATCTTGCCCGGATCTTTCTTCGCGCCTTCCATGATGTCCGCAAACGACTTCCACGGCTTGTCGGGATGGCACACGAGAATGTGCGGCGACGTGCCGATCAGCAGCACCGGCTCCAGATCCTTCTCGGTATCGAACGGCAGTGTTTGCAGCGCCGGATTGACCGCGTGCGTATCGAACACGAACAGCCACGAACTGCCATCGGGCTTGGCCTTGGCAACTTGCGCCGCGCCGATCGAGCCCTGCGCGCCCGGCTTGTTCTCGACAATGATCGTCGCGCCGAGTTTGGCGCCGAGCCCCGGCTGCACCATCCGGCAGAACTGATCGACCGTGCCGCCGGCGGGAAACGGCGCCACCAGCGTGATCTGCTGGACGGGCCACGCCGCTTGCGCGCGCACGAGCGCGGGACTTGCGATAAGGCCCGTTGCCGACCCGGCGATAAATGTGCGGCGTGACAGCGTGGAGTTGATTTTTGGCACGGGCGTTTCCTCGGTTTTGGCGTGTTGTTGCGGTGGTTCTAGCGCCAGCGTGCCGCTATGCGCCAGGGAAAGAAAAACCGTTGTCAGCACGCCACACCTGCGCCGAAAGTAGAATTGAACAGCACTAAGGCAGTCGATGCCACACGCCGGGCAAACGCTTGCCCAACTCAACTGGTGGATTTGGCCCAACGACGAAGCAATGCCGGTGCGGGCAAACTGCGGGCAAAACCAAGAGGGACAATACGATGACGGGGTCTCATAAGCAGGTTTTGAGTTTCAATGCCAATATGGTGCGGGTCGCGCGCGACTTCCTTCTGACGTTGGTGGTGTTCGTGGCCATCGCGAGCCTGATTGGGGTGGAGCCGAGCAGCGCCGTTCCCGCCATCAAATTCCAGACCGTGCTGACTGAGTCGATCGGGCTCGTCTCCCTGCCGGTACAACAGGACTTCGTCGGGTCATCCGGCTTGCGCGGCGTAAGCCCGGTTCATCTGACCCTGTTCGCCCTCGGGATTTCCCTGCTGACGGCCTTCAATCTTGCCATTCTGCGCTATCTCCGCCGCGTGTACGCCTCCCCGCGGCGCGAGGGTGGGAGGAGGGGTTAATCCTGCTTTTGGGATATGATCCCTCCTCCACACTCCGCCGTAATCAGTCCATATAAGGGTGACGCGCGGCGGAACAGCGAGGGTACGACCATGATGCGACGGCGGTTGGGTCTGGGAATGGGCCTCGGATTTGGGGCCGTGTTGGGGATCGCCGCGCTGGCAGGCCTCAGTGGCTCCTCTGTCGAGGGCGCATTCGCCGAGGCGCTCCGGACGCGAGCGATCGATACCAGCGTTCTGGACATGACCCGAACGGCGGGATCGGCTGATGGCGGGTTTTGGCTCTCAAAGTCCGACTCGACGGACGTGATTGCCCCATTTGCGGGGCCGATGACAATAGGTGACCGCATCACCGTCAAAGGCGGCGACGGCCGCGAACGCACCCTCGAAGTCGTCGACGTCCGGGCGCTGCATGCGCCGACGCCTCGCGCGTCGCCGATGCCGCCTCGGTCGGGCTCCATGCCGTCACCTGCATCGTCGTCGGCGAGCCCACTGCCCGCCCCGTCCGCTTCATCGTCGAAGCCGAGACAGACGCCAGCGTCACACAGGGCAAAGCGAAGGCGTTGTAATCGTCTTCATCCTTCTCCCATCGTCGTTGTTTCATTCCTCTCCCTCTGGGAGAGGATGCCCGAAGGGCAGGTGAGGGCCTTACTCGTTACGCCGCTTTGATCCACACGTGGTTGTCGTGGAACACCGCGCCGCCGTAGGGCGACGGGATGAACGCCGACGTCAGCGTGTTGAGGCCTTCGCCGTTCTCGAAATCGCTGTTGGGCGGGATCGCCTCGACGATGACGACTCCCTGTTGCACGCCGGCGAACGTTTCGATGTGCAGGATGATCTCGCCGCGCTCGTTGCCCATCCGGATTTTCGCGCCGTCCGCCAGTCCAAGCCGCGCGACATCACCGGGGTGCATTTTCGCGCGTGGTTTGCCCTCGCGTTTCCGGCTCGAAGGCATCTCGTTGAACGTCGAATTGAGATAGCTGCGTGACGGCGACGTCGCGAGCCGGAACGGATGCGCGGCGTCCGCCTTCTCGATCACATCCCAGTGGTCCGGCAACGCCGGCATGTCGCTGCCAAGGCCGAAATCGAACTTGCGCGTCGCTGGCACCTTCGGCCAGTCCGGCGCGAAACGGAATTTGCCGTCCGGATAGGCAAAACCCTTGATGTAGTGCGCGATCTCGAAGTCCGGCTGACAATCGATCCACTTCTTTTCTTCAAGATTGTCGAGCGTCCCCCAACCGCTGTTCTGCAGCGTCCAATCGCAGAGTTCCGCGTCCGTCATGTCGAACGCCGGATGCTTGGCGCCGACGCGTTTTGCCAAACCAGCCAGAACGTCGTGATTGCTCCAGCATTCGCCCGGCGCCGGGATCAGCTTCGGGCCGAGCAGAATGTGCTGATGCCCGCCGCCTTGATAGATGTCGGTATGCTCGAGGAACATCGTCGCCGGCAGCACGATGTCCGAAAGTTCCGCCGTCGCCGTCATGAACTGCTCGTGCGTGCAGACGAACAGATCCTCGCGCGCGAATCCCGCTTTCACCTTGCGCTGCTCGGGCGCGACCTGCACCGGGTTCATGTTCTGGATGAACAGCGCCGTGACGGGCGGGCCCTCGCCGATGTCGCGCGGATTGCCGAGCAGCACATCGCCGATGCGGCTCATGTCGAGCGTGCGCACTTTGGGATCGGCGGCGTCGCTGCCCTCGATCATGGTCTTGTTCCAGTGAAAGATCGCGCCGTTGTTGTGGAATCCGCCGCCGCCCTCGTGCAGCCACGCACCGGTGACGCTCGGAATGCAAAGTGCTGCGTGCATATTATGCGCGCCGTTGCGCGAGCGCGAAAAGCCGTAGCCCAGCCGGAAATAGGATTTCGGCGTCGTACCAACCATCTTGGCAAAGGTCTCGATGTCGGCCACAGCGAGCCCGGTGATCGCGCTCGCCCACTCCGGCGTGCGGCTCTTCAGGTGCCGTTCAAGGTCACGCGGGCAGTCGGTATATTTTTCGAGATAAGGCCAGTTCGCATGGCCGTCGCGGAACAGCACGTGCATCACCGCACATGCCAGCGCCCCGTCGGTGCCGGGTTTCAGACAGAGCGCCAGATCGGCCTGCTCCATCGTGCCGTTCTGGTAGATGTCGATGGCGACAATTCTTGCGCCGCGCTCTTTGCGCGCCTTGGTCGCATGCGTCATGACATTGATCTGCGTATTGACTGGATTGGTCCCCCAGATCACGACCAAATCGGATTTCGCCATCTCGCGCGGATCGGGTCCGGCCAGCAGACCGGTTCCGGCGATGTAGCCGGTCCAGGCGAGCGTCGTGCAGATCGAGGAATACTGGTTCGAGTATTTCTTGACGTGACGCAGCCGGTTGATGCCATCACGCATGACGAGGCCCATCGTCCCCGCAAAATAATAGGGCCAGACCGCCTCGGGTCCATGGTCACGTTCGGCTTTCAGCAAGGCGGCGGCCGTAATATCGAGAGCGTCGTCCCAGGACACACGTTCGAATTGCTTCGATCCCTTCGGTCCTTTGCGCCGCAGTGGATAAAGCAGACGATCGGGGTGGTGCACGCGCTCGGCATAACGCGCGACTTTGTTGCAGATGACGCCGTCCGTGTAGGTGTTCGCCTTGGCGCCGTGCACCTTGCCGATGCGGCCGTTGCCGAGCAGTTCGATCTCCAGCGCACACGTCGACGGGCAATCATGCGGACACGCCGAGTAGCCGAATGGGACGCGGTCTTGCATAAGTGCCTCGGTTGCGTTCGAAGGGGTGAGGTGAATTCATAGCGCGGTTCGCGAACCGCTCAAATAAGAAGTGCCAGCCAATCCGCTTCATGGTGAGCCTGTCGAACCATAAGCGGCCCGGATGCTGCGACACCTCGGCCGCCCACCCTTCGACAAGCTCAGGGTGAGGCGGATCTAGACTTGGCAACCGCGTTTTTGCGCTGATCTGCCAATTCGCTGGGCGGTGTGGTAGGAGGGCGCGTTGCGGGTGCCCGGCCCGTGACCATACCCGACCGTGAGCCCTTTCGCCGATGCCGTCGTTGCCCCCTCCCACCGCGCTGTCTCTGCTCACGACCGTGGGCTTCAAGGACTATGCGCTCCTCGATTCCGGGCACGGGCGAAAACTCGAACGGTTTGGCCGCTACGCGTTCGACCGTCCGGAGCCGCAGGCGCTCTGGAAACCGCAGCTGGTTCCGAACGTCTGGCTGCGCGCCGATGCAACCTTCAAGAACGAGAAGGGCGACGAAGAGGGCGACGGCGGCCGCTGGCGCTTCGTGAAGCCGCTGCCGGAGACCTGGCCGGCGCACGTCCTCGATGTCACGCTGCAGTGCCGCCTCATGAACTTTCGCCATCTTGGATTTTTTCCCGAGCAGCTGCCGCATTGGCAGTGGATGCTCGATCAAATCAAGTCGGTGCGCGGCGAGCGTGCCCGCGTACTCAATCTCTTTGCCTATACGGGTGCTGCGTCGCTGATCGCGGCCCGCACCGGCGCCGACGTCACCCATGTCGATGCGTCCAAGAAAGCGATCGTCTGGGCCAAAGAGAACCAAGCGGCATCGAAGCTGCAGGAGGCGCAGATCCGCTGGATCGTCGAGGACGCGCGCAAGTTCGTCGCCCGCGAAGTCCGCCGCGGCCGCACCTATCATGTCGTGCTGGTCGATCCGCCGAAGTTCGGGCGCGGCCCCGAGAATGAGATCTGGGATTTCTTCCAGCACATGCCGGCGCTGATGGCCGATTGCGCGCAGCTGCTGGCCCCCAAGCACGCGTCTCTGGTTCTGACCTCGTACGCCATCCGTGCCTCTGCACTGGCGATCGACGGCCTGGTGCGCGAGCACCTCAGCGCGCGCGGCGGCACGATCGAGAGCGGCGAACTCGCGCTTGTCGAAACCGGCACCGGGCGGCTGCTGCCGACATCGCTCTTTACGCGCTGGAGCAGTGAACGCCATGCGTGAGGGAGGCCGTCAAGACATCCCGGCACCGGCGATCATCACGTCGCTGCAGAACGAGCGCGTGAAATTCATTCGCGCGCTGGAAATGCGCAAGACACGCCGCGAGACCGGGCTGTTCGTCGCCGAGGGCGCCTCCATTCTGGTTTCGGCCCGCGATGCCAAGCGCGCGCCGCGCATGCTGGCCTATCAGGCCGGCACCGCCAGCGACGGCGTCGCCCGCCAGCTCGTGTCCTGGGCGCTCCGCGAAAAATCGGAGGTGCTCGAAGTTTCCGAAGCCGTACTGGGGAAACTCGCGGCCAAGGACAATCCGCAGACGATGCTCGGCGTGTTCCCGCAGGTCTGGAGCCCGCCGCCACAGATCACGAGCAAGGCCGCGACCGAGACCTGGATTGCGCTGGAAGACGTGCGCGACCCCGGCAACCTCGGCACCATCATGCGCACCGCCCATGCCGTCGGCGCGAGCGGCGTCATTCTCGTCGGCACCTGCTGCGATCCGTTTTCGCGCGAGTGCGTCCGCGCGACCATGGGCTCGATCTTCTCGGTACCGCTGGTGAAGCTGGATCAGGCGGCGTTTCTGGACCTGATGAAATCCTGGCCGGGCGACGTTGTCGGAACGCATCTTTCCGGCAAAGAAGACTTCCGCCACGCCGCCTACCGCGCACCAACGCTTCTGGTCATGGGGGGCGAAGGCCCAGGATTATCGCGCGTCATCGCGGATACGTGCACCAAGCTCGTGAAGATCCCGATGGCCGGCAACCTCGACAGCCTCAACCTCGCGATCGCAACGGCCCTGGCGCTCTACCAGATCCGCGGTCCGCAATTGGTGCTATCGAAAACGGGATCGCCGGCATGACGCCTTTCGTCTGTGAAGGCCCCCTCACCTGCCCCCATCCTTTTTGCGCTTCGCGCAGGGCGGGCATCATCTCCCCAAGGAGAGAGGACCCCACATCGATCTGTCGCGGCAAGCGGCAAAGATGCGTTCGTTGGCCTTCTCCCCTTGGGGAGAAGTTGGCCGAAGGCCGGATGAGGGGGCCTTCACACGCGCTCATTCCGTACATCCTGCCACTGTCAGCGACAGCTGTGTGTCCCTTGATCGGCAGCTGAACCATGCGCATCGACTATCACCGCACGTTGATCGCCGACACCGGACGCAACGCAGCGCTCATGGCCGCGCTCAAACGCGTGATCGTCCCCGGCCAATCCGTCGTCGCCGACATCGGCGCGGGCACCGGCCTCATCGGCTTCATGGCGGCGCGGCTCGGCGCGAAGGCCGTATATCTCTATGAGAGCGAAGCAGTGATCCAGGTCGCTCGCGAGATCGCGCGCGCGAACAAGCTGCGCAACATCCATTTCGTGCCGATGCATTCGACCGCGGTCGCCAAACCCGAGCAGGCCGACATCATCGTCTCCGAGACCCTCGGCAACTATGCGTTCGAAGAGAACATGATCCAGACACTCGAGGACGCGCGACGCCGATTCCTCAAGCCCGGCGGCGTCATCATCCCCGGCAGCGTCGACCAGTTCATGGCACCGGTGGTGTCGCGGCACATGAGTGACGAACTCGACGCCTGGCGCCAAGTCGGCGCAAATCTCGGAATCGAACTCGACATGGCGCCCGCGCGGACGATGAGCCGCAACAACATCTACGTGCGGCGCCTCAACCCCGCGGATCTCTTTGAGCATGGCGCAAGCGCGGCGCAATGGGACCGCGTCGATTTCATGAAACCCAATAAGCCGGCGCGATCCGGGCGCGCGCAATGGGCGATAAAGAAAAGCGTGACGATCACGGGCGCTGCTCTGTGGTGGACTGCCGAGCTGACCGATGGCGTTTCACTGTCGACAGCCCCTGACGCTGCGCCGACGCACTGGGAGCAACTCTATCTGCCCGTTCTAGAACCGATCGACGTGAGAGCTGGCGAAACGCTGAGCATCCGCGTCAAATCCACGTCCTCGTATGACACGGGAACCGATGTCGCCTGGACGTTCGAGGCGGGCCCCGCATCCGGCGCCCCGCGGATCAAGCAGACCCTCGACCTGACCAAAGGATTCTTGCCGTAAACAAAAAACGGGACCGCGCTGGCGCGATCCCGTTTGAATTCGAGTGAGCTTTGACGGCTCAGTTTGCAGCCCCTGGCAACGGCATCGGCCCGCTCGCGGCTTTCGGTTGGGCCAACGGATCTTCCGAGCGGCGCGACTTGCCTTCGAAATAAGCGCCCTGCTCGATCGCCAGCGACTTATGGAAGATGTCGCCTTCGACCCGGCTCGAGGCCTGCAGCGACACGCGCGTGCCGCGCACTGATCCCATCACATGACCGCGCACGACCACGTCTTCCGCAAGCAGACCGCCCGTAATCTTCGCGCGCTCACCGATGACGATATGCGCCGCGTCGACGTCGCCCTGCACTTCACCTTCGATCTGGATCTCGCCCTTCGAATGCAGATTTCCGGTGATCAGCAGGTCAGGTCCGATGACAGACGGTGTGCCGGATGCCGCGCGACCCGATACCGGCGCGGCGCCATTTGGCGGTGTCGTGAAATGCGTCACCGGTTGCTGCGCCGGTTGCGCGCGCATTGCATTGAGACTGGCCATCCGTGCCGCATCATTGATCGGCGCCGGATCAGGTTTCTTCGTAAACATCTACGCGTACTCCACACCACATGAGCGCTCTCCCCCGGGTGCGCTCGTCCCCCTGGCAGCAATGTGTCTTCCGTCCAAGCTGCACCACCGGAACGGCATATCACGGTCCGTTGCGCTGGTCATCGCCGATGATTGAGACGGATCTTTTGCATGACCTCATGGTTCATGACACCGCGCGTCCGGCCACCGGAACGAAACTCGCCAAGGTTTTGACGCAATCTCAGCGCGGCGCGCCAAGCGCCGATAGTGGTTTGTAAAACCCAGGCGTCAACCCAGCTTCCGTCCGCGCCGCCTCGTTGAACGGCGGCTTGATCGGGCCGCGAAAGTTCTTGCGCACCAGCGCATGAAAGGTCGGCTCCGGCTGCACGCGTCGCTGCTCGCACAGATAGCGAAACCATTTGGCACCGAACGCCACGTGGCGTTTCTCGTCGCGGTATATGATGCGCAGGACGTCCGCCGACTCTTCGTCGCCGGCACGCACCAGGCTGTCGATGGTGGCGGGTCCGACATCGAGACCGCGCGCCTCCAGCACCAGCGGCACGATCGCCATGCGCGCCAGCAAATCATCGCCGGTCGCCTGCGCCGCTTGCCACAGACCGTCATGGGCCGGCAGATCGCCATACGATGCGCCGAGCGCCGCCAAGCGCCGGCACAACAAATCGAAATGCTTGGCTTCCTCGAGCCCAACCTGAACCCAGTTGTCGAAAAACGGCCGCGGCACGGGCTCATGCGCAAATCGGCCGATCAGATCCCACGTCATATCGACGGCGCTGAGCTCGATGTGGGCCAAAGCGTGCAGCAGCGCGACGCGGCCCTTGATGCCGCCCGCCGAGCGTCGCGGCATCTCGCGCGGCGCCAGCAGCAGCGGCCTATCGGGCCGCCCCGGCCGGTCCGGCATCGGCGCATCGGTCGAGAGCTTGCCGAGCGACAGCCGGCCGCCGTACCAGGCCTTGGCGGTCGCCATAGCCAGCCGGACTTTTTCGGCGAGATCCGGCGTCGCGACGATCGCCCGCGCGGCGCCAACGAGATCGGTATGCACCAACGCCACACCGTCACGGATGTCGCCGCTTTCACTCACGATGTCAGGGCTTTGACAGCTGACAGAACCTCTTCAGCGTGGCCCGGAACTTTGACCTTCCGCCAAGCCTTGGCAACCTTGCCCGCCTTGTCGATCAGGAATGTCGACCGCTCCACGCCCATGTATTTCTTACCGTACATCGACTTCTCGACCCAGACGCCATAGGCTTCAGCCGCAGCCTTATCTTCGTCCGCCGCCAGATGCACCGTCAGATCGTACTTGGCGCGGAACTTCTTCTTGCTGGCGACGCCATCGGGCGAAATGCCGATGACTTCGGCGCCGGCTTTCTTGAAATCGGCGATCAAGCAGCTGAAATCCTTGGCCTGCGCCGTGCAACCCGAGGTGTCGTCCTTGGGGTAGAAGTAGACCACCACTGATTTCCCTTTTAGTTTCGAGAGCTTAACCGAATCCCCCGCGTCGCTCGGGAGCGTGAAGTCGGGAGCCTTCTTGCCTTCATCGACCATGCTGTTTCGCCTTTCTTGAGCCGCTTTTGCCTTATCAATGCCCCCATTACGCATGCAGACTCAAGATGGTTCGGTCGAGCGCTTCGATTCGGGCCCGTATCTGCGTGGAGATTTTGCGTGGGGCAGCCAATCGCCCCAGTCGAACGGGTGAGTGCGCGTTTGGGAACTTGGGCTGTCCGCCTGTGCGGGCGCCGATATAGGAATGCTGAGTGACGACGACGGGCCGCCCCAATGTTCAGCGCCAGGCCGGTGCAGGTTCCGGTGCAGGTTCCGGCGCCGGTACGGCTACCTCACGCCGCACCGCGCGACGCGTGCGCTTCCGTGCTGGACCGTGGACCAGGCTCCTGGCGAAGGGCCTCGGCCTCTTGGCCGGGTCCACGGCGGTGGTCGCGGCCCTCCTCTACGTCAAACTGCTGCACAGTCCGATTTCGCTGAAGATGCTCGCGGAATCGATCGAATCAAGTATCGCGGCGGACCTCGCCGGCATGTCGCTCAAGATCGACGATGCCGAGCTGCGCCTGGCGCAAGGCGGTCGCGTCGAATTCGGCCTGCGCAATGTGCGGCTGTTGGACAGCAACGGTCTGCAAATTGGCCAAGCGCCGACGGCGACGATCGAGGTCAGTAGCAGGGCGCTGCGCTATGGGCAGATCGCGCCGGAACGCATTCAGCTCATTTCGCCGCGACTGAATATCGCCTTGGGCGATCACATGAGCGCTGGTGCTTCGCATGCGGCTTCCCCGGCGGTTGCAGCGCCGGTCCAAACCGCCGTCAACGCTGATCCCGCGGCAGCCGATGCAGAGGCGCCCCTCGGACGCGCCGAGCTCATCAAAATGCTAGTCGAGGCCACATCGCGCGCACGGCGCCGGGAAGCGGCGAGCGCGTTTTTGAAGGAAATCACGCTCAGCGAGGCGACGATCGTCGTCGAAGTGGCGGCGCGCAAGTCGATCTGGCGCGCGCCGCTCATCCAGGTCGACATCGATCATCGCCGGTCGCGCAGTCTGATCGACGGCCGCGCGACCATCGGTTCGCTCGCTGGCGATGCCGACATCACGTTTTCGGTCTTCGAGCTCGATGCGGCGAACACCGTTGAACTGACGCTTGGCGTGCAGCGTCTCGTGCCGCGCGGGTTCGCGCGCACGCTGCCGCAATTGGCCCTGCTCGAAAGCATCGCCTTGCCGCTGGCCGGCGACATTCGCCTGACCCTCGCCAAGACCGGCGAGGTACTGGCGGGAAAAATGGCGCTTGGCGTCGGCGTCGGCAAACTGGACTTGCCCTGGTTGCTCGGAACACCGCTGACGGTCGACGGCGGCCAACTCGATCTGACCTACGACAACGCCCGTCAACTGTTCGAGATCGCGCCGTCGAGCTTGTTGTTTGGCACCAGCGTCATAAAATTCGGCGGCACCTTCGCCAAAGGCCAGCATCCAACCGAAGGCCCCGGATGGTCGCTCAATCTCGCGGCGCTGCCCGGCTCGAATGTTGCGGACGATCGCGGCCAAGTCATCGCACCCGTGACCAACGGCACGCTCAGCGGCTTCGTGGTTCCCGATCTCGGTCGCGTGATCCTGTCGCAGTTCCAGGCCAAGATCGCCGACACCGAACTTCGCGCCGATGGCTTCGCCACCGACGTGACGGGCGCGATTCAAGGCCGGCTCGACGGTCGCATCGGCACGATGCCAGTCGCGTTGCTAAAGGGACTTTGGCCGCGTGCCTTGGCGCCCGCCGCGCGAACCTGGGTCACCCGGCGCATCACACGCGGCCAGTTGCAAGGCGGAACCTTCAAGCTTGCGGTCGGCGACAGCCAAACCGGCGGTGCCGGACAAACATCGCGCGCCTCGCTCGCCATGGAAGGGACCGGCGTCGACATCCAGGCGATGGAGGGTCTTCCACCCCTGGATGTGCCGCGCATGCTCGTGCGGCTCGAAGGGACATCGCTCGAAATCAACGCCCCCGATGCCGCGTTCGTCGTTGGAGAAGGCCGGCGTTTCCCGCTCAAAACGGTACGTCTGACGGCCGTCGATCTGACCGGCGATCAACCGACCGCCGAGATCGCCGCACGCCTGACGGGGCCGCTCGGCGCGGGCCTCGAACTCGTCGAGCGATTGAGTGGTCAGTCCCTCAGGTCCTTCGGGGTCAATCCGCTCGCTGTCGAAGGCAAGGTCGAAGGCCCGCTCAAGGTCGTGGTGCCGTTGCACGCCAATGTATCGGCGTCCGAACTCAAGATCGATGGAAAATTGAAGCTCAGCGACGGCCGCGCCCGGCAACTGATCGGGCCCTATGACGTATCCGGCGCGAGCTTGGCGTTCGATATCACCGACAAGGCGATCGACGCCCGCGGCGACCTGCTGATCAAGGGCGTCAGCGCCAAAGCCACGTGGCAGTATGTGTTTCAAACCCCCGCCGACAAACAACCGCCGCTACGCGTCGTTGCCACACTCGATGCCAACGAGCGCACGCAATTGGGCCTCGACGTCAACGACATTGTACAAGGCGAGGTTCCGGTCGAAATCGTCGTCGCGCGCGACACCCGTGGCGAGGCGCAAGTGCGCGTCCGCGCTGATCTCGCCAAGGCCGACCTGGTTCTCGAAAATGTCGCCTGGCGCAAGCCGCCGGGCCGCGCCGCAGTTTTTCAGTTCGATGTCGGCAAAGGACCGCAGGGACGTACCGAGCTGCAAAACGTCAAGCTCGTCGGCGACGACGTCGCCGTCGAAGGCTGGATGGCGCTCGGCCCCGACAACAAACTCAAGGAATTCATGTTCCCGGAATTCTCGGTCAACGTGGTGACGCGGCTCGAGGTGCAAGGCAAGCTCCGCCCCGACAATGTCTGGGAGATCAAGGCGAAGGGCCCGACCTACGACGGCAAGGATCTTTTCCGGTCGCTGTTCAACGTCGGCCAGCTCACCGACCGTCCCATCGCGCCCAGCAAGGAGAAAGCCGGCCTCGAACTCGTCGCCGAAATCGACAACGTCATTGGATACGCGGAAACGAGCCTGCGCGGCGTGCGCGCCAAGGTGGCGCGCCGCAATGACAAGCTGACGGCGCTCGACGTCCGCGCAATGCACGACGGCGGCAAACCATTTGCCGCCGAATTGCGAACCGAAGGCGCCGGACGGCGCTTGCTCGCGCGCTCCGCCGACGCTGGACAAACGTTGCGGATCGTCGGCTTTTATCCCAACGCCATCGGCGGCCAACTCGAGTTGGAAGCCAATCTCGATGCCAAGGGCGCGGCGGACAAGACCGGCCTCTTGCGGGTCGACCAATTTGCGGTCCTCGGCGATCCGATCGTCAGCGAAGTGCTGCAGTCCAGCGACAGCGGCCAGCCGGCGATTTCAAAGCGCGGACAGAAGCGCGTCGTGCGCGAGCGCATCGAGTTCGACCGGCTACGCGTCCCTTTTTCGATCGGTTTCGGTCAGTTCGTCATGAACGATGCGGCCATCAGCGGCCCGCTGATCGGCGCCACCATCCAAGGCAAGGTCGACTTCAAGAGCCGCACGCTGGACGTCGGCGGCACTTATGTGCCGCTGTCGGGCATCAACAGCGCGGTCGGGGCCATTCCGGTGCTGGGCCAACTGCTGGCGGGCCCCAAGGGTGAAGGCGTTTTCGGCGTCACCTACGGCGTGAAAGGCTCGATCGCGGATCCGCAGGTCATCGTCAACCCGCTGTCGCTGGTCACGCCCGGGATCTTCCGCGAGGTGTTCCAGATGACGCCGAGCAATCCGCGCGTGCAACCGCGCGCCGAACCGCCGGCACCGGCACAAAAGGCCGTGGCACCCGCCACACGCGCCTCGTCCAGCGCGCCGGCCCCCGAGACGCAACCCGCGCGCGTGCCCCAGCGCAAAGCCGCCGACCCGGAAGTCATCGGCGGCTGGACGTCGGAATCGACTCCCACGCCGCCAAAGAAGAAAAATTAGTCCTTTAGATCAGCCACCACGACGCGAGACCGAGGAACGCGAAGAACCCGACGACATCCGTGACAGTCGTCACGAACACGGTCGATGACACCGCCGGATCGAAGTCATAGTGCTCGAGCACCAGCGGAATGAAGATCCCGGCCAGCGCCGCCGCCAGCAGATTGATCACCATCGCGGCCGCGATGACGAATCCGAGCCGGTCCGATCCGAACCAGAAGAATGTGATCGCGCCGACGATGACCGCGAACATGAAACCGTTGATCAACCCCACCGCGGTTTCGCGCAAAACGAAGCGGGTGACGTTGCCGGTGGAGAGTTCCCGCGTCGCCAGCGCCCGCACCGCGACCGTCATCGTTTGCGTGCCGGCGTTGCCGCCCATCGACGCGACGATCGGCATCAGCACGGCAAGCGCCACCATTTGCTCGATCGTGGCATCGAATGCTTTGATGACGGAGGACGCGAGGATCGCTGTCAAGAGATTGACGAACAGCCAGACAAAGCGCGGCGGCGCGATCTGGCGGACGCTGTCCGTCAAATGCTCGTCGCCGACCCCCGCGAGACGCTTGATGTCTTCATCCGCCTCCTGCTCAATCACCTCGACGACATCGTCGACGGTGACGACGCCGACGAGGCGCTTGTTCTCGTCGACGACGGGCGCCGAGCGCAGGTCGTAGCGCTCGAATTGGCGAGCGACCTCTTCCTGGTCTTCGGTCGCGAGCACGACATGCCGGTCGGTATCGACGAGGGTGTCGACGGTGACATGCCGTTTGGTGCGCAACAGGCGCGAAAGCTCGATGCTTCCCACCACGCGGTGGGTCGGATCGACCACGAAAATATCGGAAAAACTGTCCGGCAGGTCCGTGCTTTCACGCATGTGATCGATGACGTGACCGACGGTCCAGAATGGGGGCACCGCGACAAAGTCCCCCTGCATCAAGCGGCCGGCGGTCTGTTCCGGATAGTCGAGATTGCGTTCGAGCGCGACCCGATCGCTCGATGAGATCTGCGAGAGAACGTCTTGCTTGTCGCTCTCTTCGAGGCTCTCGATGACATAGGCCGCGTCATCGGTTTCGAGTTCGGTGATGGCCTTGGCAAGGATGTCGTTCGGCAGCGCCTCGGAGATCTGATCGCGAACTGTTTCATCGAGCTCCGAGAGCGTTTCGTAGTCGAAGCTCGCGCCCAGCGCCTGGATCAGCGGGACACGCTGTTCGGCCGGCAGCAACTCGATCAGATCGGCAAGGTCGGGCGCCATCAGATCCGCAACGAGGACCTGTGCCCGCGCACTGTCACCGGCCGCGAGCGCCTGCAAGACAGGCTGCACCCGGTCCGGGATCACCGGTTCGGTGGTCGCCGTCGTGAGGTCCGCAGGTTGAGCAGGCTCGGCCATTCGCGGCGTCCAAGTTCAATACACGCAAGTGATGCGCAGAGGCCACACCGGGTGGCGATCGTGGCCAAGTTGACCGGCGGATTGGCGTCCAGACTGCTGCGCGAGGCTGATTCTGTCTATTGCTTCGAGTATTCGACATCGTCTAATCGACCAATGGGCTTGCTCCGGCCACAGTCCGATGTCATAGCCCCGGAAAATAATGAAAAACTGCGTTCACCCGTGGCGCGTGACCGATGCCGGCGGATGCAGATTGAGATGGATGACGAGCATGCGCGCGGGCTTTGCGGGACTTGTTGCAATGATGGCGGCCCTTGCGGCGCCCATCAGCCAGACGGCTGCTGAGGCGGCGGAATGCCCCGGCAATCCGAAGGCGCTCGGCGTCTCGCGCGTGCAGGACATCGATACCAAGGGCGGCCCCCGTTTTGGTCAGCAGCAGTACAAGGACGACGACTTCCTCGGCGACGGCGAAGTGGTTTTGACCTTCGATGACGGCCCGGCGCGCGCCTACACCCAGGCCGTGATCAACGCGTTGGCCGCCCATTGTACCAAAGCGACATTTTTCATGGTCGGGCAGCGCGCGCTGCAAGACACCGCGATGGTGCGGGAAGTTGCCGCGCGCGGGCATACGGTTGGTACACATACCTGGTCACACGAGAACCTCCGCAAGGCCGGCCAAGGTGGGCGCCGCGAAATCGAACTTGGCCTGAGCGCGGTGAGCCAGGCGCTTGGGCGTCCGGTCGCACCCTTCTTTCGATTTCCGTATCTGGCGGACACGAGCGCGATGATGAGCCATCTGCAGGCGCGAAACGTCAGCAATGTCTCCATCGACATCGATTCCTACGACTATCGCTCGCAAGACCCCGCCGATGTGCATCGCCGCATCATGGGCGAGCTCGCCACGAAGCGAAAAGGCATCCTGCTGTTTCACGATATCCAGCCATCGACAGCGCGTGCGCTGCCGGGTCTGCTCGCGGCGATGAAGGCGCAGGGTTTCCGCGTTGTGCACATGGTGCCGGCGGCGCCGGTGCAGACTCTGGCCGAGTTCGACACCATCGCACGTGGCGGCAAGCCGAGGCAGGTGGCCGCTGCACAGCCGATCGATCCGGCGCCACCGGCGGCCCCCTTGCCGCAGCGCTCCTTGACGGGACAATTGCCAAGACCACAATCGCCGCCTGTGTTTGCGCCACCCGCTCCACCCGTTTCTGCAGCACCTCTGCCGCCGGTACCAATTTCGCCGCCGGCGTTCGAGCCGGCTCCACGCCCGCGCGTCGCCCGTCCACGCCAGGAACCGGATTGGCGCGACGTGATTTTCGCGCGTTGATGACCGAGTGTTGGCATTTCAGCCGCGCCGGGCGCGTAATTCACCGTGTTGTCTCGGCATCGCTTGTGAATGATGCCATGCCCCCCGATAGTTCGACCTCGCCTGATCGATTCGCGAGGTCCCATTGCTGCGCCGTCCGTTTGCATTGATGTTCACAGCCGTGCTGGCGCTCGCGCCAGCCGACGCCATTGCGAGGTCATGCGCGGTCGGCACCAGCCGGACCATCGAGGTCGACGCCAAGGGCGGCCCCATTTATGGCGAGCTCACCAAGCTCAAGACCGCGCCCAACCTTCTCGCCCCCAAGGAAGTCGTCCTCACATTCGATGATGGGCCGATGCCTTGGATCACCAAGGCGATCCTGGACACGCTGGACCGTTACTGCGCCAAGGCGACGTTTTTCTCCGTCGGCCGCATGGCGGCGGCATACCCCGCGACCGTGAAAGACATCATGGCGCGCGGGCATACGCTCGGCACCCATACCTGGAGCCATCCACTGAGCCTGAAGCGTTTGAAACGCGAGAAGGCGGTCGACGAGATCGAGCGTGGCTTTGCCGCGGTGTCGGCGGCGGCCGGCCAGCCGATCGCGCCGTTTTTCCGGTTTCCGGGTTTGAACGACAGCGTCGAACTCGCCGCTCATTTGAAGGATCGAAACATCGCCACGTTCACGGTCGATGTGGTGTCGAACGACAGCTACATCGCGAGCCCCGAGCGCCTGACGCGCGAAACGCTCGCGAAGATCGAGGAAAACCGCGGCGGCATCGTGCTGTTCCATGACATCAAGGCGTCGACGGCGCGCGCGCTGCCGCAGATCATGACGGAACTGACCGCGCGCGGATACAAGATCGTGCATCTGGTGCCGCGCACGCCGATGAAACCGGCGGCGGACTTGGTCGCTGAAGTCGCGCCAAAAATCTCGGGCGGCGCCAAGACGATGCTGCCGTTCTATGGCGCCATCAGCCCTTCCGCCGCGACCAAGGAAGAAGCGGCGCTGACGGAGCCCACGGCGAAAGTCGCGACGTTGAATCCGGCCGACGGCGAAGAACCGAAAATCATCGCCGCCAAGCCCGCCGTGAAACGAACCGTGCCGAAGGCCGCGAAACCCGCCGAGCCCAAGGAGCCGAGGCGCTACACCGCCGCGCCGGGCTACATCGCTATCCGGCCGGCCACGCCCGTGCAATCCAGGCCACCGGCGGTTCTCGACGGCTGGGCGACATCGATCTGGACGTCACAGCCGCCACCTCGGCGCTAAAATTCCTGGAATCAGCGGACGACCTTGAACGTGACCGCGCCATCGGACGCCATCTGCCGCGTGATGCGCCCAACGGCGGCGAGGCGATGCGCGTGCGCCAATGTCTCCGCCAACGCGAGCACCGTCTGCCCCTCGCCCATAGCCCGCGCGAACAGAATGCGCGCCAGTTCGACGCCACTATGGGCGCCCGTCATCCCATCGGCGAGCTGCGCCAGACGCTTCTCGTGGTGAGCTGCCAATTCGTCGAGGCGCGTGTGCAGCCCGCGGAACGGCAAACCGTGCGACGGCAGCACCAGCGTATCGGCCGGCAGCGCTTTCAGCCGCTGCAGCGACGCAAGATAGTCCGCGAGCGGGTCCGCCAGCGGCTGGCTCGGGAACACACCGACGACCGGCGTGATCTTGGAGAGCACCTGGTCGCCCGCGATCAAGATCCGCTCGGCCTCGCAGTAGAGCGACGCGTGTTCATCGGCATGCCCGCCGTTGACCAGCACCCGCCACGTCCGGCCACCAAGACGGAGTGCATCGCCGTCGCGCATGCGCTGGACGCTCGGCGGCAGCGGATGATTGCGAAATTTCGAATGCTCGCGCTCACGCTTCATCAGATCGATCGCGGTTTGCGAGATGGCATGGCCGCGATAATAGGCCTCGACCTCGGGTCGCATCGGCTTCAGGCCTTCCTCGCGCCAGACTTGCGGCGCCAGCCATTCGCCGAGCGTCATGTGCAGCGGCACGCCGCAACGCTCGACCAACAGCCCCGCCAGGCCAATATGATCGGGATGGCCGTGCGTGCCGACAATACGATTGATCTTCCGGCCCTGCAGAACCTCGTCCCAAAGTGCGATCGTCTCGGCGTTGTTGGCGCCGGTGTCAATGATCGTCCAACCATCGCCGTCATCGAGCAGCCAGACGTTGACGTGGTTCAGACGAAACGGCAGCGGAATGCGCAGCCACTGCAGTCCGGCGACGATGTCGGGCGTTTCGCCGCGCGCCGGCGGCGTCTCGGTCAATGTGCGAATGGTCTCGTGTGCGCCGTGCATTGAGGTTCCAGTCAATCATCATGCGTAAACGGGTGATGTAGCCGAGTTCGCCGTCAAGTCCAGGCGGTTCCGGGAACGGCAGTCCCGCGTACCGGGAGGGGATCAGCGGCCGATGAGGCCAAACTCCGAAAACGGAATGAAATCGACCAGATCACCCGGCTTCACGGCAGGAATGTCTTCGGGAATATCGATCAACCCGTCGGCGGCGCGCAGGCCCGAGATGAGGCCGGAGCCGTCGCGTGCGAATTTGTCGACGCTGAGCGTGCCACCCGTCGACGTCAGAATGCCGCGCCAGAACTCGCGGCGTCCTGTCTTGCGGTTCTCGAACGCGAACGCCGCCGGCAGTTTGTAGCGGCGCGGTTCATGCCATGTGCCGCCGCCGAGACGGCGCAGCATCGGCCACACGTACAGCAGAAAGCACACGAACGCCGCGACGGGATTACCCGGCAAGGCAACGAGAACGGTGTTGCCGATCTGGCCAAAGCTCATTGGCCGGCCTGGTTTGATCGCAAGCTGCCAGACGTGGCGTTTGCCGAGCGCGTCCATCGCCGTGATCATGTGATCTTCTTCGCCGCGGCTCGCACCGCCCGATGTCAGGATGACGTCGAAGCGTGTTGCCGCCTCGGCAAGCCGCGCGCGCACCGTTGCGGCATCGTCCGGCAGCACGCCGAGATCGCTCCACGTCGCGCCGGCCGCACTGATGAGACCCGCCAGCATCGGCGCGTTGGCATCGTACACTTGCCCGAGCTTGAGTGGCGCGCCAGGACGAATGATCTCGTCACCGGAGGAGATCATCGCAACCCGCAGCTTTTTGAACACTTGGGCGTGCTCGAGACCAGCGGCGGCAAGCGCGGCGAGATCTTGCGGTCTGAGAACCGCGCCGGGTTCGAACAGCGTCTCACCCGCGCGCACATCCTCACCAGCTTTGCGCACATTAGCACCGGGCTTCAAACCGCCTGGAATGTGCACGCGCTGGCCGGCGTCATCGCGCGTGCAGTCTTCCTGCATGGCGACCGTATCCGTGCCGTCCGGCAAGACAGCGCCTGTAAAAATGCGTGCCGCGCCTCCGGCGGCAACCGCTGTCGCCATGGGGTGGCCGGCGGCCGCGCGCCCGGCAATGACAAGATCCGCGCCCGCCACGCGGTCATAACCGGCACTGGCACCAGCGCTGGCAAACGCATAACCGTCGACGGCCGCGTTGGTATGCGCGGGAATAGGCAGCTTGGCCGCCACCGTCTCGGCAAGGATCCGGCCGACGGCCACGTCCAGTGCGACGCTTTCGACGCCCGCGATCGGAGATAGCCGCTCACGGAGGATCGCCAGCGCCTCGGCGTGCTTCAACCGGTCGCGATCGTGCAGGAAGCAGTCGTCCAGGAGCTTGCGGGTCATCTTCGAAGTGACTTTCTGGCGTTTCGCTGCGTTTTCGGCCTTGTTTGGGTGCCCCGCCATCGTTTCGCGTGCCACCGCTTTCGCGAGCTTGTGCGGTCCTGGCTTTTCCAGTATACGACCGCCCATCCGCTTCCTGCAAAACCCGCAGCTGGCTGCCCTCGGACGGGCGCCGTGCCGTTGCGACCGGAGATGCCCGATGAACAAGTCAGATGCTTTCCACCCCGATTACCACATGATCAAGGTCCAGATGACCGATGGGACCGAGTTCACGACCTATTCGACCTATGGCAAGGAAGGCGACACCCTCGCCCTCGATATCGACCCGAAGACGCATCCCGCCTGGACCGGCGGCAACCAGCAGCTGATGGATCGCAGCGGCCGTCTGTCGAGATTCAAGAAGAAATACGAAGGATTTGTCTGATACCAGCCCACGGGGTTGGTTGGGCAGCCGCGCGCAAATGGTATGACACGCGCCGCGTCGCAGGACCTGAAATGCAAACGGCCCGGAACACTCCGGGCCGATTTTTTTTCGGATCAGGCGAAGCGCCCGGCTCAGTGCGTGCGTGCGCCGAACGCCTGTTGCAGGCGGATAACCTGGCTCTCGACCGGGTTAGGTTCGCTTGTGTTCGCCGTCGCCTTGGCCTCTTCATTTTGCGCCAGCGCGCGATCGAGCTGCACGATCCGATCATTGAGCGAGAAGCTCGCATCGATCAGCTCACGCAGGCCAGCTGGCAGCTGGTCGAAATCCTTGACATGTGATGGGCGGCCCAGCGCCTGCAGTTTCACGCGGCCGCGTTTGACCCGCGCTTCGTCGCGCGTGATCTCGCCTTCTTTGAGCGCGCGGCGAATAAGCAGCCATGACGCAAGCTCGAGAAGCCGCGTGGTGAGCCGCATACTCTCCGTCGCATAGGACAGCGACAGTGGCGATTTCAGCAATTTGGCTTCTTTGCGGCCGGGACCGTCGAGATAACTCGCGGTGCGCTCCACGAGCGCCATGCCTTCTTTGAACACCGCGTCGAATTGCGATGAGGCGGCGAAGCGCTCGGCGAACGAAATTGTTTCACCGGCGACGATACGAAGATCGGGACTGGATGTACGGGTGCTCATACTCAACTGACCGAGGTTACCTACACAACGAAATCTAGCCTAGCACTACTCTACACTTGCAGGCGAGGGTTAAGACATCGCCCCAAAATGGGATGGTTTCATGGCCGCTGGATCGACCCTGTGCAAAAACAGCGCCGTCGGCGGCGTTACCCACAAAAAAAGAGCCGCCTCGAAGGCGGCTCAGGAGTTAACAGGGAGGCGTCAAACAGAGTGGACAGAGGCCACTCAGGATCCAGAGACTGGATAGGCTGAAGGATAGCGGCACTGGCCTAACAAAGAGTTAATGGCAAACGATGTGTTGCCGATTGTCTCGTTAGCTTTTTGCGTCCGCTCAAGTCGCCTTGAAGAGAGCGGCCGCTGCGGCCTCATGCGCCTTCTTGACGCTCTGCTCGATCCTGACGCGATCGATCTCGGCCTGCAGCTCGACGACGCGCTCCTCGAGTTCCGAAACGCCGAGCGTTTTGAGATCCTCGCCGAGGGTCACGACTTTTTTCGGTTTGGGCTTCAGGTCATCCCAGTCCATGGCAGTCCTCGCGATCGGTCCCAACGCGCGATAGCTAGCAAATCACGTCTAGCGGCTTGTCTCAACGGGCGCGCGCTGGCATGAGAGGTCCCACGTAGCCCAAAGCCTGCATTCGCCCGAGGAGTATCCATGTCCAGCGTCCCAACGACCATGACCGCTGTCGAAATCACCTCCAAAGGTGGCCCCGAGGTTTTGAAGGCTGGCACCGTGCAGACACCCGTCGCCGGCGCGGGCCAGATCCTGGTGAAGGTGGCCGCGGCCGGCGTCAATCGGCCGGATATCCAGCAGCGCATCGGCGCCTATCCACCGCCACCCGGTCACTCGGTGTTGCCGGGTCTCGAGATCGCGGGAACCGTCGCCGTCGTCGGCGCCGGCGTCACGCGCTGGAAAGTCGGCGATCCGGTTGCAGCCCTTGTCAACGGTGGCGGATATGCCGCCTACTGTCTCGCGGAAGAAACCGTGGCGCTGCCGGTCCCGACTGGCCTCGACATGATCCACGCCGCCGCCGTGCCAGAAACCGTCTTCACGGTCTGGAACAACGTGTTCGAGCGCGGCGCCTTGAAGTCGGGCGAATGGTTCATGGTGCACGGTGGCACCAGCGGCATCGGCACGACCGCGATCCAGATGGCGAAAGCCTTTGGCGCCAAAGTAATCGCGACGGCCGGATCCGACGAGAAATGCAAGGCCTGTCGCGATCTCGGCGCCGACGCGACGGTCAACTACAAAACCGAGGATTTCGTCGCGATCGCCAAGGAGGCAACAGCCGGCCGCGGAGTAAACGTCACCCTCGATATGATCGGCGGCACCTACACCGAGAAGAACATCATCGCGGCGGCGGACGACGGCCGCATCGTGCAGATCGCGACCCTCGGCGGCGCAGATGCGACCATAAATATCGGCCGCATGATGGTGAAGCGCGTGACGTTGACGGGATCGACGCTCAGACCCCGCACGCGCGAGATCAAGTCGGGCTTTGCGCGCGCCATCGAGACCAAGGTCTGGCCTCTGATCGCGGCGGGCAAGATAAAGGTCGTGCTCGACTCGACGTTTCCGCTCGCGCAAGCGGCCGACGCGCATCGGCGCATGGAGACGAGCCAGCACATCGGCAAGATCGTCCTGAAGGTCGCCTGAAGTCACGTGACAGCCCCTCGTGCGCCTTTGATCGATACGTTTGAATTTCGTCTGTTGCGGACGGATGGAACAGCACGCCGCGGCGAGGTCGTCACGCCGCGCGGCGTGATCCGCACGCCAGCCTTCATGCCGGTCGGCACGGCAGCAACCGTGAAGGCCGTCTATCTCGATCAGGTGCAAGATGCCGGCGCCGATATCCTGCTCGGCAACACCTATCACTTGATGCTGCGGCCAGGCGCGGAGCGCATCGCGCGGCTCGGCGGGCTTCACGCCTTCATGGGGTGGACCAGGCCCATTCTCACGGACTCCGGCGGCTTCCAAGTCATGAGCCTCGGAAAGCTCCGCAAGATGAGCGAGCAGGGCGCCCAGTTTCAATCACACATCGACGGCGCCAAGCACCTGCTGACGCCCGAGCGCTCGATCGAGATCCAATGCCTGCTCGGCTCCGACATTCAGATGCAGCTCGACGAATGCATCGAACTACCGGCGACGCACACGCGCACGAAGCAGGCGATGGAGTTGTCGCTGCGTTGGGCAGAGCGATCGAAGCGTGCATTCGAACAGTATGGAAAGCCCGGCCAGGCGCTGTTCGGCATCGTCCAGGGCGGCACCGAGCAGGACCTCCGGCGCCAATCGGCGGCGGCACTCGCTGATATGGACTTCCCCGGCTACTCGATCGGTGGTCTGGCCGTCGGCGAGGGCCAGGAAACCATGCTGCGCGTGCTCGAAGAGACGTTGCCACACCTGCCCGTTAACGAAGCCGCGCTATCTGATGGGCGTCGGCACACCGCAGGATTTGATCGAATCCGTCGCGCGCGGCATCGACATGTTCGATTGCGTGATGCCGACGCGGAACGGCCGCCACGGCACCGCCTTCACTTGGAATGGCCGCGTCAATCTCCGCAACGCCGCCCACGCCGAGGATCTCCGGCCGCTCGATCCTGAAAGCTCCTGCCCCGCAGCGTTGAACTACAGCCGCGCTTATCTGCATCATCTGGTGCGCTCGAGCGAGTATCTCGGCGCCATGCTGCTATCGTGGTCGAACACGGCATTCTATCAGCAGTTGATGCAAGCGATGCGTGACGCGATTGAGCAGGGAAGCTTTGCATCCTGGCGTGAAGAAACACTCGCCCGCCTCAGCGGGACGGGCGAGCCCCGCGCGTGAACTCGGCTTCGCGTTTGCGGATCTGCTCGCGGCGCCAGATGTAGAGCCCCGAAAGGATAATGACAGCAGCGCCAGCAAGCGTCCAACCATCGGGGAGATGGCCGAACAGCATGAACCCCGCTGTCGAGTGGGTGATCAGGCTCAAGTAGATAAACGGCGAAAGTGTCGACGCCGGCGCAAATCGATGCGCGACGATAAAGATGTAGTGCCCAAGCGCGCCCCAGAACCCGAGCGTGACGACCAGCACCCATGTCAGCGTGTCAGCGGGCCAGACCCAGTCGATGATGGCGAACGGCGCCATGATGTAGGTGCCGATCAGCAGCGAATAGAACAGCGTGACTTCGCTCGAGTCGTAGGGCGCGAGATAGCGCGTCAGCAGCGAGAACGCGGCGTAACTCGCGACGCAGCAGAGCGAAAACAGAAACGCCGGCTCGAACGTCGTGAACCCAGGGCGTACCGCGACCAGCACGCCGCAGAACCCAACCAGAATAGCAACGAGCCGCCGCCAGCCGATCCATTCGCCGAGCACCGGACCGGCGAGCAGCGCGACGCACAGCGGCGTCAGGAAGTTGATCGTGGTCGTTTGATCGAGGCGGAGGTACTTCAACGCCAGAAAGTTGAACAGCGTCGACGTCAACAGCATCAGCGACCGGAACAGCTGCGGCCAGATTTTGGTCGTCTTGAGCAAGGCCGGAACCGCGACCAGCCCGAGCGCCACGACGATTGCGACAAATTGGCCGAGAAACCGCACCCAGACCACTTGGGTCATCGGCAGGCCCGAAACGCTCATCAGGTACTTCGCGGTGGCATCGATGGCGGTGAACAGCGCGACGGCCGTGCACATCAGGGCGATTGCTTTGCCGCTGTTGGTCTTGGCCTGGACGGCTGGCTGCACTGCCGCCTTTGCCGGAGGGTCGACTGCCTTCTGCATCGTCGCTGGGCCCGCTACCCGGCTCCTGATCGTTGAAACGTGACCTTACCGTGCGATTCGGGCGGCGGTGAGCCATTCGCGTGGCGAGGAGGCGCGCGGCGCGCGCATACGTGGTTAAGGTGTCGCGGGACGAACCGCCGCCGCGACGACTCAGCCTATTCGACAGGCCGATTCACTTGTGCTACAGCCCAGCCGCCCAAGAGTCTGATGAACCTGTGACTGATCGAGTCACTGACGAACACGGGCCGACAATATGGGCCGGTAGCTCAGCGGTAGAGCACGTGACTTTTAATCATGTGGTCGCGGGTTCGATCCCCGCCCGGCTCACCATATTGTCCAATGGCTTGCGGAGGCACCACCGTCCGACCAGCGGCGTGTGCCAGACAACTCAACGTGCCGCCAGCGCTCGGCCCTGCGGATCGAAGACGTGGCAATGGGCTGGCGGAAACCGCACCTGCATGACGTCGCCGCGCCGGAACTCCGCCTGACCAACGACCTGCGTAACGAGTTGCTGGCCGTCCGCCATGGCGCCGTACAGCACGGTGCTGCCGCCGAGCTGCTCGGTCAACGCGATCGACACCGGCATACCCTGTCCGGCAATCTCGACGTGCTCTGGGCGAATACCAAGGGTAATGGTTTGCCCCGCCTGAGACCCAGTCAATGCCGAAGCGGGTAAAACCAAATCACCTCCGCCTGGCATCGCGAACCGCGGCTCGCCCCCGGCGCCACGATCAACAGCGAGAGTGAGAAAGTTCATCTTCGGGCTGCCGATGAAGCCAGCAACAAACTGATTGGCCGGCCGGTTGTACAGTTCGAGCGGCGTGCCGGCCTGTTCGATCTGCCCGGCTCGAAGCACGACGATACGGTCCGCCATCGTCATGGCCTCGACCTGATCGTGCGTGACGTAGATCATCGTCGCGCCGAGGTCGGCGTGCAGTTTCGAGAGTTCGACGCGCATTTGAACGCGCAACTCGGCATCGAGATTCGACAGCGGCTCGTCGAACAAAAACAACTTTGGCTCTCGCACGATCGCGCGGCCGATCGCTACCCGCTGCCGCTGTCCGCCCGACAGCGCCTTCGGCTTACGGGCGAGATAGTCCTCGATGCGCAGCATCTGCGCAACGCGCTTCACCCGCTCGTCGATGACGGCCTTCCCGAACCCAGCAGTCTCGAGCCCGAACGCCAGGTTTTTATAAACCGTCATGTGCGGATAGAGCGCGTAGGACTGAAACACCATCGCGATCTCGCGCTTGGCGGGTGCGACCTCGTTCATGCGCTGGCCGTCGATTCGCAGCTCCCCTTCCGTGATCGCCTCGAGCCCGGCGATCATCCGCAGCAGCGTCGACTTCCCGCAGCCCGACGGACCGACGAACACGACGAACTCCCCATGCCCGATGTCGAGATCGACACCGTGGATGATGCGAGTGGCGCCATAATTTTTCACGAGGCCACGCAGAGCCAGTTCTGCCATCGGGTCTAGATCCTCACGTCCAGCGCCGGCTGGCCGGGATCCAGCTCGCGTATTTCGGATGGCTCTTTGGAATAGGCAGGCTGACCGCTTCGCCGGTTTCGGCGGAATGGTAGAGCGCCGTGATCAGCTCCAGCGAGCCGCGCGCATCGGCAAGCGTCACTGGCAATGCACCACCACCCGTGATCGCGGCATGAATGCGCGACAGCTGCCCGGCAAAGGATTCATGCGACGGCTCAAACTCCGCGAACGCTGTCGCAATTTGCGCATCGATCTCGGGCGTGCGTCCCTTGAACTGCCACGGATCATTGCCCGGCTGATAGGGATGGGTGCTGCGGCTCTCCACCGTCATGTTGGCGAACATGAAGCGCAAACGTGACAGCTCTTCCGTCGCACCCATGGTCACGGCCAGCGTCGCGAGCGACCCGTTCGCCATTTCGACCGAGACCGCCGCGCAATCCTCGACTTCGATCGGATTGACCCGCGTCGCAACCCGCGCATAGACGCGCTTCACCGGACCATTCACATAACTCAGGATATCGTGCGCATGGATGGCCTGCGACAGACAGCAGCCGCCAAGTTCGGTCGCCCATTTGCCGCGCCACGGCATCACATAGTAGTCGGCCTCGCGCCGCCACGACGTCTCGATCGTGGCGAGGTACGGCGTGCCGCAAAGGCCCTTCGCTTGCAGCAATTTCAACTTCTGCAGACCGTTGCCGAACCGATACTGGAATACCGGCGACAGCGTGCCTCGCGCCTTGGCCGCTGCCGACTCGATCGCATCGATATCCGCAAGCGATCCCGTGATCGGCTTCTCGCAGATGACATGAAATCCACCCGCCAACGCCTGCTCGATGAGCGCACGATGGGTGTTTGGTGGCGTGCAGATGTCGATGACGTCGATCTCGTCGCGCAATGTCATGAGATCGGGGAATTGCGTGACCGCACGCGGCACACCGAACTCCGTTGCCGCGGAGTGCGCTTTGTCGGCGTCGAGATCACACACCACTTTGACCTCGAACTCCCCAGACAGCGCCTTGTAAGCCTCGAGATGACTGCGCCCGACGCCGAGCCCCACGACCGCAACTGCCAGACGCCGGATCATGACACGCCTCCAAGCCGGACAGCCTTGGCTTCCGCCTTGAGTGCGAGTTCCGTTGCAAGAAAGCAGTGCGCCTGACCCATGGCCGTTTCGGTCCGGTCGAGTACATCCGCCATCAGCATCGCCCCGTAAGGCAACGGCTCCTCGCGGCAATCGATGTGCTGCGTGCCTTTGTGATCGACCAGGAACAAGTGATCGCCGCCGGGCCGGCCAGCGATATCGATATACTTGCGCAGCTCGATATAGCCGTCGGTGCCGAGAATCGTGAGGCGCCCGTCGCCCCAAGTACCGAGTCCCTTCGGCGTGTACCAGTCGACGCGCACATAACCCGTGCCGCCATTCCCCCGCAGCAATACTTCGCCGAAGTCTTCAAGCTCCGGTTTTTCCGGGTTGGCGTAGTTGGCGATATGGGACGCCACCACCTCTGCTGTGGTCGAGCCGGTGAAATGCAGGAACTGGTCGCACTGGTGGGCGGCGATGTCCGTCAGCACGCCGCCGTAACGGGCGCGCTGATAGAACCAATCGGGGCGCGGATTGTTGTTAAGGGCATGCGGGCCAAGCCCGACCGTTTGCACCACCCGGCCGATCGCGCCTGCCACCACCAGCCGGCTTGCCATCGCCGTCGAGCGCGTCTCGAAGCGTTCTGAATAACAGACCGAAAAAATCCGCTTGGTCTCGGCCTGCACGCGGCGCACGTCCGTCAGTTGCTCGAGCGTGATGACACCCGGCTTGTCGACCATCACGTCCTTGCCGGCCCGCATCACCTCGATCGCCAGGGCGGCCCGAACGTCGGGCGTGATCGAGCTGACCACCAGCTTGATACTGTAATCGTCGAGAATGACCCGCTTGTCCGCGACGCGCTTCGCCTGAGGAAACGCCTGCATGTAAGCGGCCGCGAGATCGTCCTCCTCGGCGTGCACGGCAACGAGCTCGGCGCCGGCATCCAGCATCGCCTTTGTTTGCCCGTAGATGTGGTTGTGATTAAGCCCGATCGCGGCAAATCGCAGCGTACGTTTCGACATTGAGATCACCTCTTCATTCCCGACATGGCGACGCCTTCGATGATCAGGCGTTGAAACAGCAAGAAAACCAGAAAAATCGGCAAAATCGCCAGCGTCGACATGGCAAACAGCTGGCCCCACGCCGATGTACCTGTCGCATCGACGAAAGACCGCAACGCCAGCGGCACCGTGTAGTTGGCACTATCGTTGAGATAGATCAGCGGCCCGAAGAAATCGTTCCAGGTCCACAGGAATGAAAAGATACCGGCGGTCGCCAGCACCGGCAGCGACAGCGGCATGATGATCTTCCAGTAGATGCGCCACGGGCTGCAGCCGTCCATTTGCGCGGCTTCATCGAGTTCGCGCGGAATGCCCCGGAAAAACTGCACCATCAGGAAAATGAAGAATGCATCTGCCGCCAGAAATTTCGGCACCACGAGCGGCAGGAAGGTATCGACCCATCCGATGTTGAGAAACAGCACATATTGCGGGATCAGCGTCACATGGTACGGCAGCATCAGCGTGCCGAGCATGACAGCAAACAGCGGCTTCTTCCAGCGGAACTCCAGCCGCGCGAAGGCATAGGCCGTGAGTGAGCATGAGATCAGATTTCCGATCACGACCAGCATCGCGACCACAAACGAATTCCAGTAAAACGTCGTGAAGCTCGGCTGCAGCGCCGTCCAGCCTTCGCGGAAGTTTTTGGGGTCGAGCGACGGCGGAATGATCGACAAATCCGTGAAGATATCCGTCTCAGGCTTGAAGGCGGACGCAATCATCCAAAGCAGCGGATAAAGCATCACGAATGACGCCGCGATCAGCAATCCGTGGCGCACGATGGCGCCTAATGCGCGGCGCATTGAACCGGCATCGCCCGGGGCGGACGCGACCTCAGCGTGGATCGTCTTCATAGTGCACCCAGTATTTCGACGTCAGAAAGCTTAGTGCAGTGAAGCAGCCGATGATGACAAGCAGCACCCAGGCAAGCGCCGAGGCATAGCCCATCCGGAAATAGGCGAACGCCTCCTGATAGAGAAAGAGCGTGTAAAACAAGGTGCTATCGACGGGGCCGCCCGTCCCGCCCGAGATGATGAAGGCCGGCGTGAACGCCTTGAAGCCTTCGATCACCTGCAACACCATGTTGAAGAACACGACGGGCGCCAGCAGCGGCAGTGTGATGCGGCGGAACTGCCGCCACTTCGAGGCGCCATCCATCGACGCCGCTTCATAGAGATCCTGCGGAATCTGGCGCAGCCCCGCGAGAAAGATGATCATCGGCGAGCCGAATTGCCAGATCGCGAGGATCACCAGCGTATAGACGGCCGTATCGGGATTGGAGATCCAGCTTGGACCCTTGATTCCGAACAGCCAGAACAGCACCTGGTTGACGGTACCGTTGCCTTCGAACAGCTGCCGCCACAGCACGGCGATGGCGACCGATCCGCCGAGCAGCGACGGGATGTAGAACAGCGCACGATAGACATCGCCACCGCGCACCGCCTTGTCGAGCAAGGTCGCGATCAGCAGCGCGAATGCGAGCTTCAGCGGCACCTCGAACACCAGATAGATGAACGTGACTTTCAGTGCCTGGAAGAACCGCATGTCGGCGGTGAACATGCGGACATAGTTCCCTCCACCAATCCAGATCGGCGGCGTCAGCAGATCGAACTTCGTGAACGAGAGATAGAGCGAGACCAGCACCGGCCCGAGCGTGAACACGACGAAACCGAGCAACCACGGTGCCAGGAACAGGAAACCCGCCAGATCGCGCCGGTGAAACCCGAGCACGCCCTGGCGGGCCATCTTTAGTGCAGAACCTGCAGCGAGCGTCATGCTCGGGCCAGGATGCTTTCAACTTCCGTGAAGAACTGTTGCGCGCCGTCTTTGACGCTGGCCCGCCCAAAGGCAACCTGATCGGCGACGCGGAGCAGCAGTTTCTCGATTTCGCCGGCGCCCTTCGGCGGCGGCGGCGGCAGCGCCACGGCAACCTTCGAGACAGCCGCGACGTACGCCACCTGCATCTTTCCGAGGTCGTCGAGATCGGGGGTCAGCATCGCCTGTGCCGTGCTCGACGGCGGCACGCCACGCTCGATGCCGAGTGCCTTCACGCCCTCGGCTTCGTTGACCATGTACTGGATGACCTTGGCGGCCTCCTCCGGCGTCTTGCTCTTCGCCGACACGCTCATCAACATCGACGGTTTGATGTAGTGGCCGGAGGGCCCGCCCTTGACGTTGGGGAACGTGCTGATGGCAAGCTTGCTCTTGTTGATGCCCTGGAAGGCGACGATCTGATTGGAGTTGGCGAAGCTCATCGCCGCGGTTCCGCGGCTGATTTCATACTGGTCGACCGAACCGGTGTTGGTGGCACCGATTTCGGCCGGAGCGACGGCGCCTGACTTGCGCAGCTTGTCCCACAGGTCGAACCAAGCGGCGACGTCGTCGCGGGTGAAGGCGGCCTTGCCCTCCGCAGTATAGAGCAGCTTACCGCGCTGGTTGAGATAGTGCTCGAAACCCTGCTCCCAGCGGCTGTTGTCGCCCGAGCCCCAGTACTTGCCGGGATTGATCTTGGAGATCTCGCCGGCGATGCGCGCGAAGTCATCCCAAGTCCAGTCGGCGGCCAACGCCTTGACCCCGACCTTCTCGAACATTGCGGTGTCGTAGATCATGGACTTGGAGTTGAGACCGAGCGTGACGCCGTAGAGCTTGCCGTCAACTTTGCCGCTGTCGCGGGCGGGGGCGCTGAAGGTCGTCAGATCCAGCGGCTTCGGGCTCTGCCCGTCGAGGGCGAGCAGCGTGCCGCGCCGCGCGTACTCGAAGATGTAGCGGTAGTCCATCTGGATCAGGTCGGGAGCGTTGCCACCGGCCGTCTGCGTGCCGAGCTTGGTCCAGTAGTCGCCCCAACCGAGCGATTCAGTCGCAATATCGGTGCCGGTCTTCGCCTTATAAGCCTCGAGCGCGGCTTTGGTGCGCTTGTCGCGATCCGGATTGCCCCACCAGAACGCGCGCAACCGCGTTCCAGTCTGAGCATGAGCGGACCCGAAGGTCCCAAGCGCCAAGGTTGCGGCCGTGGTACCGCCGTAAACGAAGTGCCGGCGAGTGATGCGAGCCATGGTCTTTCCTCTCAAAACGTTTGAAGTTCTTGCGCGATCCAACACCTGCGCCGCTCCGTTGTCCGCACCGTTTATATCCGCTGGCGGGCGGTATCGTCCACCACGATGCGCTTCGAACGCCCCGGCGATCAGCCGTAGACCGGGGCCAAGCCGGCGGCGCTGAGTTTCGCGGCGCGCAGCTTCATCCATTCGGCCTCGTAGGCTTTTTCGTCGGTGATCGACTTGCCTGTCATCTCTTTCCAGGCCGCCTGCAGGATGCCCTGGCGCTTGACGAGGCCATCGTTGTGCTTCTGGTGTTCGTCCTTCCAAGCCTTGATTTCCTTGAAATAGCGGATCGCGCCATCGTGGTAGGGCACCGCCCAGGCGAAGTTCTGGCGATCGAGCGACCAGCCGTTGATGCCGGGTGTGGTGTCCTTGTACTTCGGGAACAGCTCCAGCATCGCCTTGGTCATGCTGTAAGCGAGATCGGCATTCTGGTCGCTGTAGCAGATCAAAATCGGATACGGGTAAGCGCCGCCCTCGTGCGGTTTGTCCTTTGCAAGATTGGCGCCTTCGGTACCCATGTTGGGCTGGAAGAAAGGCCCCTTGGCCTGCAGCCGCTTCCAGCCGTCCTTGTCAGTGTGCGGCAACGGCGGCCAGAACAAACCGCGGGGGCCTGAAGCCGCCTGGAAGCATTTGCCCGACGACGTCTGCGCGAACGCGGCGTCGACCTGGTTGGCGATCAGCCCATCCCATGATTGGCCGAAGCCCGGAAACTCGACTTTTTTGACATCAGCCCAGGTGAGGCCGGCAAAGGCCAGGATCGCCGTCACGTTCTCGTTGAGCGAAGGCGAACCGACGATCCACGCGACGCGCTTGCCCTTCAGATCGGCGAGGGTCTTGATGCCGAGATCGTTGGCGACGCCGACGGAGAGGTTGGAGTCGGAGTTCGCGGCCATCAGCATCCGCACATCTTGCGGACCCCACTCCTTGGTGCCGAATTCGAAAACGCCTTCCTGCGCCATGTAGCTGGCGCCGACACCCGTCGCCGAGAAATGCACTTGCTTCTGCCGCAACGGCACCTGGCGCGAAACGTCGTTCTTGCCTGGCAGCACGCGCAGATCGACGCCCATCGTGTCCTTGATGGCCTTGCCGATGGCGACCGATTGATTGTAGCCGGACGAGCCGACGTCGTACGCGGTCCACGACAGCGGGTTCGGCAGCTTGGCGTCCTGCGCGCCGGCGTATCCCGGTATCGCGGTTGCGGCCGCGCCAGCGCTCGTCAGCGCGATCATGTCGCGACGGGTAATGGTCATGTCGTCCTCCCGGTAAGGCGCACGTCGTGGCGCATTTCGAGCGAGTGTAGCGGCTCGCGATCCGAGAGCAAGTCCGGTTGCGCAACGGCGTTGGCCATGCATCCACTGGCGTACTGGGTGGAGTGATTCCCCTTCATAGGTATCTTTGCGCATGACCCGTCGCGCCGCCGACCTGATTGTCGACTACCTGGCCACCCATCAGGTGCACCGCATGGGCACCGGGCCAGTGGTCTGACATGATCGCAAGAGCTTCCGTCAGCCTGCGTCCGGCAACGGCTGCCGACCGCTTTCTCATCCGCCGCTGGCTTGCCGAACCGCACGTCGCGGCGTGGTGGGGAACGCGCGACAGCGCCGAGGCCAAGATCACGCTGGCGATGGAGAGTTCGTCCGCGCTCTGCCGCATGATCGTGGTCGACGGTACGCCAGCCGGCTACGCGCACGCGGTCGATCTCGGATTATCTGGCGAACCGCTGCCCCGCGACGTGCCGCCGGGCGCCTACGAGATCGACGCGTTCATCGGATCGGCGCAGCACCGCGGACAGGGCATCGGCGGCACGGCGGTGCGACTGCTCACCGGCGAGGTGTTTGCAAACACGCTGTCCAGTGCCTGCTGCGTTTTTCCTTCGATCAGGAACGAGACCGCTGTCCGCGCGTTCGAGAAAGCAGGCTTTGCCTGGCGGCGCATCTGGCAGGACCCGATCGCCGGTCCGCGCTGGACCATGGTGATGGAGCGCCGCGCGCCAACGCGCGCATGATTGACAATACAGCCCCCCGCGCCTTTCATCGGTTGAACGTTCATTGGAGACCGCCGTTATGACCAAATCCGACCGGCCCATGGCCATCGATCCGGGCGCTCAGGCGAAGCTCGAGCCGTGGCTCGAGGCATACTTCGCGAAATGCCAGGAGAAGCTCGGATTCATCCCGAACGTGCTGAAGGCCTACGCCTTCGACAACGTCAAGCTCCGCGCGTTCATCGACATGGTCGACGACTTGATGCTGGGCGACAGCGGCCTCACCAAACTCGAACGCGAGATGATCGCGGTCGCCGTCTCCGCCGTGAACCATTGTCACTATTGCCTCACGGCGCACGGCGCCGCCGTTCGTCAGCGTGCGAAGGATCCGGTCATGGGCGAGTTGATGGCGCAGAACTACCGCGCGGCAGATCTGCCGAAGCGCCAAGTGGCGATGCTGGATTTTGCCGTCAAGCTGACGGAGCATCCCGACAAAATCGTCGAAGCCGACCGGCAGACGCTACGGGCTGCCGGATTTTCCGATCGCGACATCTGGGACATCGCGGCGGTTGCCGCCTTCTACAACATGTCGAACCGGATGGCGGCGGCGACGGAGATGCGGCCGAATGCGGAATATCACTATATGCAACGGGCACAGCCCCCAACCTGATTCCAAGCTTGATCGGCCACACCCCTGCCAGACTTGTCCTTTTTACCTTCGCAACGGGTGTGAACCAGCGTAGGTAATGTAACGGGGTAGGGGTTAAAGCAGCGCGATCATGGATCTGGCGCTCTTCAAAGTTTTGGGTGCAGGGCTCGCGGCCCTCGCGCCGACGTTTGGCGCGGCCGTGCCGGACGGCGGCGTCGAGGCCGGCTTGCGCCTCGTCGACCACCTCTTGCAATGCCAGGACGATGCCACGCGCGCCGATGCCGAAGCATTGATGCAGGACGTCTGGCGCGATTGGTCCGAGCTTGGCCTCGAACCCGCCGTCGCGGAACCTCACTTGGCCGCGTTGCCGCAGCTGCTCGAGCACACGCGGCTCGACGCGGATTTCGTCTCGGACGCCGTTCTCGCTGGTTCATTGGACGACGAAGACGGCTCGACCGCGCGCTCGGCCGCACGCCGGATCGCAATCGACCTTCTGGCGCGGTTCGACGCCGCCGGCGCGATGGCGGAGCATCAGCTCGACGACCCGACTGTCTCCGCCCTGCTCGAGCAACTGTTCGCGCGCTTGCTGGCTACCGGCGCTATCTCCGAGGCGCTGCAAGCCGAGATCATTACGTTCTTTGACCCACCGGGCGCGGACCAGCCGGAACAACCCATCATTGAAATGGCGGCCCCCACGCCTGTCGCCGAGGTCGAGCCAGCCAGCGCACCCCAACCGCCGGGCGCCGATCTCGTGCGCATCGGCGAAACCGAAGTCGCGATCGACGATCTCGCGCGCGGCCTCAACACGCCCGTACCGGTTCTTCGCCTTGTCATCAGCACGGTGGCCTACAAGGGCGTCGCACCCGATCAAACGATGCACGTCATTGCCGAGGTGACAGCGGCGTATCGCACGCTGATCGACGATCTCGCCAAGATGGCCGAGCGCGACACGCTGAGCGGAGCATCGATCCGATCGGCGATCGCGGCCATCAAGACCGCCTATTTCACCGATGCGGACGAGCAGTTGGGCCAAGCCGAGGAATCCGCGCTGCATGCCGCCCAGTCCGACATCGAGGGCGCAGCGGCGTATCTCTCGCAGGCAGCCGCCTTGCGAAGCTCGCGCGCCGTTCTGGCGCAGGTGCGGCTCGACTACCGGCGCGCGGCGCGGCATTGCTGGAGCGCGGCGCGATGCCTGCCGCTGCGCAACAAAGGCGAGCGATGGCGACTGGCACGCCAGCAGGTCGCCCTGCTGATGCGCGAGGTGGAGATCACGCGCGATCCGACGCTGCTGGCCGAGGCGATCGAAGTCCTCGTCGGCGCGTTACCATTGGCCGAGGGTGCGCCTGAGCAAGACGCCCTCGCGCGCACGAAATTCGCGCTTGGCGACGCACTGATGGCGCAAGGCGTGATGGTGCGGGCCGCAGACAGCCTGTCGGACGCGATCCGTAACTTCCGCGATGCCATCGAACTCTTTTCACAGAAGCGCTTGATGGACGATTGGGCGGCCGCCCAGATCAAGCTTGGTGATGCGTTCGAGGCGCGCGGACGGCTGACCGGCGCACACGATGATCCGGTCCAAGCCGTGGCCGCCTGGCGCGCCGCAGCCGGCATCGTGACGCGCGAGCGGCTTCCGATCCTGTTCGCCGAGACGCACTACAAGATCGGCCGGTCACTGCTCGATCAAGCGGACGTCGATCCGTCGCGCTATGACGCGGCGATCGGCGCCCTGCGCATCGCCGCCTCGGTCCCGGGCCTCTCCGGCGACGTGCGCGACAAGATCACCGTCGATTTGGTGCGCGCCGAGCTGCGCGTGGCCCGGACACGCGGCGACCAAACGGCCGAGCGGCAAGCCTTGGACGCGTTCCGGGATGTCTTGCCGCAATTGGAAGGCGTCCTCGAGCCCATGACCTGGGCCTGCATGCAGCACGAGTACGCGAGCGCACTGTGGCGGCACGCCGCGACATCGGGCGAACTCGCGTCATTCAGCGCGGCGGCACAGGCGATGATGGCGGCGTTGGATGCGTTCGAGACCGCCGGCGCCGAGATTGACGCGCAGGCGGCGCGCGACGCGTTGGGGCAAATCTACGCGGACATGTCGCAGCGCCTCGTTCCGCCCAAGGATTTGGGTAACAAGGACTTGCGCAAGGAGCGCCCAAGCATTGCGGAACCGGCGGCAGCCGAACTCTGACGCCAACGGTCATGGGTTGCACGACCGCGATCTGCTTGCCAAAACAGTGCGACGTCGCTCCAAACCCCAACGTCTCCGGGAGACCGCGCCATGAGTGCTGAAATTTCCATCACCGTGCAGGATGGCGTGCAGATCATACGCCTGACGCGGCCGGACAAGAAAAACGCGTTGACCGGTCCGATGTACGATGCCATGCGCGAGGCCTTGGTCAACGGCGAAACGGATGCGGCGATCGCGGCGCATGTCTTTCTCGGCTCGAGCGGTTCGTTTTGTGCCGGCAGCGACATCAATGACTTTATCAAACGGTCGGCGCTGACTGTGCCGATCGACGGCAAGATCTCCGCGCCATCCACGGACTTCATTCGCAAGTTGCCCGTGACGACGAAGCCGATGATCGCGGCGGTCGACGGCCTCGCCATCGGCGTCGGTGTCACGCTGCTGCTGCATTGCGATCTGGTTTATGCCTCACCCGCCGCAAAATTCTCGACGCCGTTTCTGAATTTGGCGCTGGTGCAGGAAGCGGGCTCGAGCCTGACCGGTCCGGCGCGGCTCGGCTATCAACGCGCGTTCGAGCTCTTCATTTTGGGCGAGACCTGGGATGCGGCACGGGCGGCCGCCAGCGGCCTCGTCAACGCGGTCGTGCCCGCCGCTGACCTCGAAGCCAAAGCGATCGGCGCGGCACGGACGCTGGCTCGGAAGCCGCGCGCGGCGTTGATAGCGGCGCGCGCACTGATGCGTGGCGACCCGGCGGAGATCAGCAAAATGATCGATGCCGAGATCGCCGTCTTCACCCGGCAGATGCGATCTGCCGAGGCCAAGGAAGCGTTTCAGGCCTTCATCGACAAGCGGCCGCCCGACTTTACCAAAATCGGTCGTGGCTGAGCGGCGGCCACGGGATGCCTGCAGCCGGCCGGCATGGCAGCCGAACAGTCCGCCGCCGACCAGAACCCCGACACCGCGTGTGTCTACCTAAGCCTTGCATTGATGGCGTCGAGCGCCTTCGAGCCCGGGCAAAGCTCGCTCATCGGCACCTGATTGAGCGGCACATCCGGCGTCGCCAGCACATCATGCAGGTCCTGCTGCTCTTCGTTGATGTAGAGCAGCCCCGTCGCCACCGTGCCCTTTGACGCATTTTTGCGGATCGTCATGATCGCGGCATCGGGATCGCGCGCATCATGCACGCCGTCGACCTTGTAGAGTTTCAAGCGCGAGCCGTCGTGCAACTTGATCGAGGTGGAGGAGCCTTCGGCGTAGTCGGCGGTGATCTCCTCCTTGCTCTCGACGAAATCGAGATAGTTCTCCGCCGCCATGTTGTGCGCGCGCACATAGTCGTAGCTCTTGGTCGATGTCGGGTGATTGTTGAACGTCACGCACGGGCTGATGACATCGAGAAACGCAAAGCCCTTGTAGCCGATCGCCGCCTTGATCAGTGGGATCAACTGCCGCTTGTCGCCGGAGAACGAGCGCGCGACGAAGCCAGCGCCAAGCTGGATCGCCAGCTGGCAAAGGTCGATCGCTTCGAACGGATTGGCCTCGCCCTTCTTCGACGGCGACGCACGATCGTTGGTGGCCGAGAACTGCCCCTTGGTCAGGCCATAGCAGCCGTTGTTCATGACGATGTAGGTCATGTTGAGTTTGCGGCGCACCGCATGACAAAATTGGCCAAGCCCGATCGAGGCCGTATCGCCATCGCCAGATACGCCAATGTAGACGAGATCGCGGTTCGCCATCGCCGCACCCGTTGTGACCGACGGCATGCGGCCGTGCACCGAATTGAATCCGTGACTGCGGCCGAGGAAGTAGGTCGGCGCCTTCGACGAGCAGCCGATCCCGGACACCTTGGCGATGCGATGGGCGGGCAGGTCCATCTCGTAGCAGGCCTCGATGATGGCAGCCGTAATGCTGTCATGCCCGCAGCCGGCGCACAGCGTCGACATCGAACCTTCATAGTCGCGATGCGTGAGGCCGAGCGCGTTCTTCGGGAGCGCGGGATGATGGGCGGAGGGTTTTGCGATGTAACTCATTTAGACCTTTTCCCCCTCTCCCCGTTTACGGGGAGAGGGCCGGGGTGAGGGGCAGCGGCGGGTTCGGAGCTTGCGGCTGCCCCTCACCCGCCCTTCGGGCACCCTCTCCCCGCATGCGGGGAGAGGGAAATCATCTATTCGGCGGCCTCGGCTTTCGCCGGGGCGAGGGTCTTGAGCAGCGTGTTGCGCAACCATGTGGCGGCGAGCGGCGTGCCATCGTAGTTGAGCGTTGCAATCAGCTTCTCGCCGGGCACGTTGGCTTCAACCATCAGCAACTGGCGCATCTGCGCGTCGCGATTTTGTTCAACGACGAAGATCTTGTCGTGCGCGGCGCAGAAGTCCTTGACCTCTTCGGAGAACGGAAACGCCTTGAGGCGCATGCTGTTGAGGCGGATGCCGTCCTTCTCCAGCATGTCGAGGCCTTCGAGCACCGCCGGTCGCGTTGCACCGAAATAGATGATGCCGGCTTTGCCTTTCTTGTCGCGCATGACGATCTCGGGCTTCGGCACCAGCGTCGCCGCGGTATCGAACTTGCGGCGGATGCGATCGATCATGCGTGCATGGATGCGGCCATCCTCGGTGTAGCGCGCGTACTCGTCGTGCGACGTGCCGCGCGTGAAGAACGCCCCCTTGGTCGGATGCGTACCGGGCAACGTGCGATAGGGGATCGCGTCGCCATCGACGTCGAGATAGCGGCCCCAGTCCTTGCCCTTCCATTCCTTGAAGCCGTCGAGTTGCTCGGCCGTCAGGACTTTGCCACGATCGTGCACCTTTGCGTCGTCCCAAACGAATGGATCGGTGATCCACTCGTTCATGCCGATATCGAGATCCGACATCACCATGATCGGCGCCTGCAGCCGCTCCGCCAGATCGAATGCGTCCGCGCCCATCGAGAAGCACTCAGTTGGGTCCGAAGGAAACAACAGCACGTGCTTGGTGTCGCCGTGCGATGCGTA
This sequence comes from uncultured Alphaproteobacteria bacterium, assembly GCA_963779515.1. Classification (GTDB taxonomy): domain Bacteria; phylum Pseudomonadota; class Alphaproteobacteria; order Rhizobiales; family Hyphomicrobiaceae; genus CAVZYN01. Next base: position 454,789 of record CAVZYN010000017.1, on the reverse strand, counting down.
GGCGCACGAGAGGATATCGGGTTGGCCGGTTCGCGTCGGCATGCCGGTCGAAGGCCCGCCGCGCTGAATGTTGTAGAGCACGACAGGAACTTCAGCGAAGTAGGCAAGGCCCAGAAACTCGCTCATCAGCGAGATGCCGGGTCCTGACGTCGCCGTGAACGAGCGCGCGCCGTTCCAGCCGGCCCCGATGGCCACGCCGATGGCGGCGAGTTCGTCTTCGGCTTGCACGATGCCGAAATTTTTCTTGCCATCTTTTGCAACGCGCAGGCGCTTGGCGTACTTCTCGTAGCCCTCCGCGACAGAGGTCGATGGCGTGATCGGATACCACGCACACACAGTGGCGCCCGCGTAAACCGCGCCAAGCCCCGCCGCCTCGTTGCCCGTCACCATGATCTTGCCCTTGGCGCCCGTTGCGTGGCGGACTTTGATCGGGAGCGGGCAGGTGAAGTGCTCCTTCGCATAGACGCGGCCGAGCTCAACCGCTTCCATATTGCCGGCGACGAGCTTTTCCTTACCCTTCAATTGATCGGCGACGACGCCTTTCAGCACGTCCATGTCCATATCGAGCAGCATAGAGAGCGCACCGATGTAGACCATGTTCTTGAACAGCTGACGTTGCCGCGGATCTTTCCACTTACGCGCACACATGTCGGCGATCGGCACCGGCAGCAACGTGATGTCGTCACGATTCCAAACCCGCGGCATGGTCGAGTCGAACAGCAGCCATCCGCCGTTGACGACATCCTGCACGTCACTCGCATAGGACTGCGGATTCATCGCGACCATCAGGTCGATGCCATCGCGGCGTCCGGCATAGCCGGCTTCCGAGACACGAACCTCATACCAGGTCGGCAGACCTTGAATGTTCGACGGGAAAATGTTCTTCGGCGCGACCGGAATGCCCATGCGGAACAGGGTCTTCGCGAACATCGTGTTGGCGCTGGCGGAACCGGAGCCGTTGACGGTCGCAAACTTGATGACGAAATCGTTGATACCGCTCATGTGGAAGCCGCCCTCTCGTCAGCGGATGTAGGCGTTGTGACTGCTGAGACAGGCTTTCGACGCCTGTGCTTCGGCATAGAAAAATTTCTGCATGTCCCAGGCGCCCGTTGGGCAGCGCTCGGCACACAGGCCGCAGTGGAGGCACATGTCCTCGTCCTTCGCCATGACGCGCCCGGTCTTCAGTGCCTCGGAGACGTAGAGGTCCTGCGATTTGTTGACAGCTGGAACGCGCAGCTGCTGACGCAGTGCGTCTTCAGCATCGTTCTCGGTGAAGTTGATGCAGTCGACCGGACAGATGTCCATGCACGCATCGCACTCGATGCACAGGTTGCCGGTGAAGACGGTTTGCACATCACAGTTGAGACAGCGTTCGACTTCCTTCATGGCGAGCTTGTCGTCAAATCCAAGCTCGACTTCCATCTTCAGGTTTTTGAGTGAGGTTCCGAGATCGGCATGCGGAACGCCGGTGCGGCGCTGGCCGTGGTAGTCGTTGGAATATGACCACTCGTGGATGCCCATCTTTTGGCTGACAAGCGTGTGCCCAGGCGCCGGACGATCGGTGATCGTGCGGCCATGGCAGGCGGCGTCGATGGAGATCGCGGCCTGATGTCCGTGGCTCACAGCCCAGATGATATTCTCAGGCCCCCAGGCGGCGTCGCCGCCGAAGAACACCTTGGGATGCGTCGAGCGGAAAGTGATGCGATCAACTTTTGGCATGTCCCATTCGCCGAATTCGATGCCGATGTCGCGTTCGATCCAATTGAACGCGTTCTCCTGGCCGATCGCCATCAGCACGTCATCACAATCGATGGTGACGAGTTCACCGGTCGATTTGAGCTGCGGGCGGCCTTTGGCATCGACACCGGTCTCGATCATTTTCTCGAACACGACGCCGGCAAGCTTGCCGTTCTTGATCACGAATTCCTTGGGCGCGTGATTGTCGAGGATCGGAATGCCTTCGTGCAGCGCGTCCTTGATTTCCCAGTCGGAGGCTTTCATCACCTTGCGCGGCGAACGCACTGTGACAGTGACTTTCTCGCTGCCCATGCGGAGCGCGGTGCGGCAGCAATCCATCGCGGTGTTGCCGCCGCCAATGACGATGACGCGCCGGCCGATTTTGTCGATATGACCGAAGGCAACGGAGGTCAGGAAGTCGATGCCAATGTGGATGTTGGCGGCGGCCTCCTTGCGGCCGGGAACATTGAGGTCTTTACCCTTCGGCGCACCAGTGCCGACGAAGACGGCGTCGAAGCCTTCATCCAGAACCTTCTTGAGGCTTTTGACTTCGTGGCCGAAGCGTCGCTCGACACCGAAGTTGACGATGCGCTCGACTTCCTCATCGAGCACCGTCTCTGGAAGTCGGAACGACGGAATGTTGGTGCGCATCAAGCCGCCGCCCTTCGGATCTTTTTCGAAGAGCGTCACGTGATAGCCGAGCGGCAAAAGATCGCGCGCAACCGTCAATGACGCAGGACCTGCGCCGAGCAGGGCAATGCGCTTGCCGTTCTTGGTTGCCGGAATCGCCGGCATGAATTTGTCGATGTCGCCTTTATAGTCAGCGGCGACGCGCTTCAGCCGGCAGATCGCAACCGGCTCGGCATTTTTGTGAGACGGGTCTTTAGCGTTGGCCTCGTCGCCGACCTGGATGCGGCCACGGCGGCACGCGGGCTCGCAAGGACGATCGCAAACACGGCCAAGGATGCCCGGAAAGACATTGCTCTCCCAATTCAACATATAGGCCGCTGCGTAGCGGCCTTGGGCGATCAAACGGATATATTCGGGAACAGGCGTATGTGTCGGACATGCCCACTGGCAATCGACAACCTTATGGAAGTACGTGGGATTGTTGATATCTGTTGGCGCCGTGCGGCCACGGCTCCGCGCTGCTAGTTCCCGCGCTTGCATCTGGGTCCTGTCCTTGTCGCTTCATTCCCGCCAGCTTCGGCCGATCGTCGCCAAGCTGTCATTTTCGGGCGAACTTTAGGGATATGGCTTGCGTTAATGCAAGTGCAACCGCACAGATAGCCCCAGGAACGCGCCGAGCGGCCCGCGCAGTTCCGTCCAACCGTTGCACTGTTGTCCTATGGTCACATAGATGTGTTAGGGCACGATCATCGTAAACGCTCGCCTGAGACGAGGGAACAGCGCCTATGCAGCCCGAAAATAACGATTACATCGACTACGAAGCCCTCGAGGACAACACGTCCAACGATACCGGAAATGCGACGCTCGGCGACGTGATCTCGATCAGATTCAGCCGTCGCGAACTCATGCGCGGCAGCCTTGCGGTCACCGCCGCGTCGGCCCTCCTGCCGGATGCCACTCTGCCGAAAGCGATGGCGCAGACCCCGCCTGCCGCCGCGCACACCGTGCCGGCTTTCAAGTTCTCGGAAGTCGCAGCCCTCGTCGATGAGACATCCGCCGTCGCGGACGGTTACGACGCAAAGACTCTGATCCGGTGGGGCGATCCGGTCTTGCCGGGCGCTTCTGCGCTGTCTCCGCAACAACAGACGCCGGCAACGCAAGCAGGCCAGTTCGGCTACAACAACGACTTCATCGGCTATTTGCCGATGCCCGGCGCGGCGAATCCCTCGCAACACGGATTGCTGTGCATCAATCACGAGTATACCAGCACCGAAATCATGCTGCCGGGCCTCAAACCCAGTAAAGCGCGGCGCGTTGATCCGGAGCTGATGACAGCGGACCGCGTTGGCATCGAGATGATGGCACACGGCGGTAGCATCATCGAGGTCAAGCGCGATGCTGCGGGAGCGTGGGGCGTCATTGCAGGCTCGAAATTCGCGCGCCGTATCACGGCCGAGACCCCCATGGACCTGACGGGCCCCGCAGCGGGTCATGAGCGCATGAAGACCGCCGCCGACCCAACTGGCCGGCGCGTGCTGGGCATGATCAACAACTGCGCAGGCGGGATGACACCCTGGGGCACATGGCTGACATGCGAGGAAAACACGAACAACTACTTCGGCAAGTCCTTGCCGGTGGGGCATCCGGAAGAAAACGCGCATAAGCGCTATGCCATCCCGGGCGGACGCTACGAATGGAGCCGCCACCACGCCCGGTTCGATCTCTCGAAAGAACCGAACGAAGCCAACCGCTTCGGCTGGATCGTCGAGATCGATCCACTCGATCCGGCCTCGACGCCTAAAAAGCGCACCGCACTTGGCCGCATCAAGCACGAAGGCGCTGCCGGCATCATCAACAAGGACGGCCGTTATGTCGTCTACTCGGGTGACGATCAGCGCTTCGACTACGTCTACCGGTTCGTGACCGCCGATCGCGTCGACACGCAAGACCTATCGAAAAATCGCGATATCCTGGATCGCGGAACACTTTCGGTCGCGCGTTACGACGCGGATGGTTCGGTGACGTGGCTGCCGTTGGTGCACGGACAAGGGCCGCTGACAGCGCAGAACGGATTCAAGGATCAAGCCGACGTGCTGATCTCGGCGCGGCTCGCGGCGGACGCGCTCGGCGCCACCAAGATGGACCGGCCGGAGGACGTCGAGGCTAACCCGCGCACGGGCAAAGTCTACGTGATGCTGACCAAGAATGAGGTCAGGAAAGCAAGCGAGGTCAATCCGGCGAACCCGACCGCCACCAACAAGTTCGGCCACATTGTCGAGATGACACCGCCGGAAGGCGATCATGCGTCCGACAAGTTCAAATGGGACATCCTGTTGAAGTGCGGCGATCCCTCGGTCGCAGCCGTTGGTGCGACATTCAATCCTGCAACAACAAAAGACGGATGGTTTGCAAATCCTGACAACCTGGCCTTCGATGCCGATGGCAGGCTTTGGATCTCGACGGACGGCAATTCGGACGAGACCACTGGGCGCAACGACGGACTTTGGAGCCTGGAAACGGAGGGGCCTGGACGCGGCACGTCAAAGCTTTTCTTCCGATGCCCAGTCGGCGGCGAGATGTGCGGACCGGTTTTCACGCCCGATGGCGAAACGCTGTTTGTCGCAATCCAGCACCCTGGCGAAGATGGCCAGGAGTGGAAAAAATTCGGCCGCCCCTCGTCCTTTGAAGATCCGCCAACGCGATGGCCCGATTTCAAGCCGGATACGCCACCTCGTCCTTCAATCGTCGTCATCACCAAGACAGGCGGCGGCAAAATCGCGGTTTAGCCGTTACCGGCGCTTCAAGCGACGGGCAGGTGCTCCAGCGCGCTGATCGCCGTCATGGCACCACGGATTTCAGCGAGCCCGCGCATCCGCCCGATGGCGGGGTATCCGGGGTGCGTCTTGCGGCCCACATCGTCAAGCAATTCGTGCCCGTGATCGGGCCGGAAAGGGATGCGCCAGTTGGCATCACCCGCGTCGCGGCGGCGTTTCTGCTCCTGCAGCAGCGTCCTTATGACGGCGACCATGTCGGTATCACCCCCGAGATGCTCCGCCTCCATAAATGAGCCGTCTGCCTCTTTCGCGACGTTACGCAAATGCGCGAAGTGAATGTGCCGCGCGAACCGCGCCGCCAGCGCGGGAACATCGTTGGTCGCCCCTGCCCCGAGCGAGCCCGTGCAAAACGTCACGCCGTTGGCGGGAGACGGCACCGCCTCGACGATGAACCCGAGATCGTCGCCAGTCGAGACAATGCGCGGGAGCCCGAACAGCGGCCGCGGCGGATCGTCGGGATGGACCGCCATGCGAATACCGACCTCCTGCGCCGTCGGGATCACCTCACGCAAAAACCGCGCGAAGTTGGCGCGCAACGCATCCTTGTCGATACCCTTGTAACGCGCGAGCATGTTGCGCAGGTTTGGAATGTCATAGCGATCGTAGGCGCCGGGAAGACCCGCATTGACGTTGGCGAGCAGCTTGTCTTTATCGGCCTCCGAGGCCGCATCGAACCACGTGCGAGCGCGCGCGACGAGGTCTGGTGCGTGATCGCCCTCGGCGCCCGGCCTTGCCACCATGAAGCAGTCGAATGCGCAATACTTGACGGCATCGAACTTGAGCGCGGTACCACCACCCGGCAGCGGCCACGCGAGGTCCGTCCGCGTCCAATCCAGGATCGGCATGAAATTGTAACAGATCGTCGAAACGCCGCAGGCCGCCAGATTGCGCATCGACTGGCGATAATTCGCAAACAGCGGCGCGAGATCCCCCTCACCGAGCTTGATCTGCTCATGGATCGGCAAACTCTCGACCACGCTCCAGCGCAATCCGAGGCTCCGATCGGCAGCGATCAACGCTTTGCGCTTTTCGATCTCCTCAACACTCCAGACCACCCCATAAGGAATGTGATGCAGAGCCGTCACGATGCCCGTCGCGCCCGCTTGCCGGACATGTTCCAAGCGAACGAGGTCATCGGGACCAAACCAGCGCCATGTCTGTTCCATCGGAAGCCTGTCACGTTCAAACCAATCTGGTCGCAAAGTCGCCGGAGGCTGGCGGCGAAGTCAAGCGTCACCAGAGCTAGTGTCCCGCCCGCGAAGTTCGTTTCATTCGTCCGCAAGCTCCGAACGAACTTCGCGGGCAAAGGGACACTAGCAAGCTATCGATTGTAGTGTGGCTTAGATTCTAAAGTCCGCTCACGAGCCCCGCCGAAAGTATGGTGCGGACTTCAGAATCGCCACACTACCCCAGCGCCGCCACACTCTGCCGCGCCCCATGCCGCCGCAGCTGGACATAGGCGTCCGTCACCGCGCGCCGGAACACGTCGTTCGTCGCGAGATCCCGCCCAAAAATCGGCTCGATCGCGAGCAGCGCAGCGACCTGCGATTCCGACGCCGCGGTACCACTTGGGAGCCCATCGCGAATTGTCGCCAAAAGTGGGTCACGGACGTCGATCGGTTGACCCCGCTCGTCGATGCCGCCGACATAAATCATCCATGCGGCAACTGCGTGCGCGAGCCGTTCGAATGGCAGGCCGCGCGCAAGCCGTTCGCGCACCGTCGCCAAAATACGCTGCGGCAACTTCTGCGAACCGTCCATCGCGATCTGCCAAGTCCGATGCCGGATTGCGGGATTGTCATAGCGCGACAGCAATTTCGCGACATAGGCATGAAGATCGGCGCCCGGCGGCGCGGTCATGACGGGAATAATTTCTTCCCGCCACAGCGCCTGCACATAAGCCCGATACGCGCCATCGCTTGCGCAATCGCCAATTGTCTCGTGCCCCCCGAGATAGCCCAGATACGCCAGCGCCGAGTGCGAGGCATTGAGCAGCCTCAACTTCATGTTTTCGAACGGCGCCACATCCGCCACCAGTTCCGCGCCAACCCGCTCCCATGCGGGCCGCGCATCATCGACAAATGTGTTTTCGATCACCCATTGCCGGAACGGCTCGTGCACGACGGGTGCTGCGTCGGCCAGTCCAATCACTCGCGCCGCGTCCACACGATCGGCAGGCGTCGCGGCTGGCACGATCCGATCGACCATCGTGCTCGGAAACGCGCCATTGCGCTCAATCCACTGCGCGATCTTGTCGTCTCTCAAGGCTGCAAAATCGCGCACCAGTCCACCGACCAAGGCGCCGTTGTGCGGAAGATTGTCGCAACAGACAACCGTGACAGGCGCAAGCCCCGCAGCACGGCGGCGCGCGAGCGCGGCGGCGAGCACGCCGATCGATGAGCGCGGCGCATCCGGATGCGCGAGATCATGCTGAATATCAGCATGTTTCTCCGAGAGGCGACCCGTGGCTGGATCGTGACAATAGCCTTTCTCCGTCACCGTCAGGCTGACGATACGAGTCGCCGGCTGCGCGAGCAGATCAAGCATCGCGCCAGGATGTTCCGCACCGACGAGCACCTTCGTCACACTGCCGATGATACGCGCGGCCTCGCCCTCGGCGGTGCGACTGAGCGTGGAATAGAGCCAATCTTGCGGCAACAGCCGATCGCGCTGCTCCGGGCTGCGCAGGCTTATCCCGGCAATGCCCCACGGCCCAAACGCCTCATCCAGAACCTGATCCGTGTAGTCGCAAATGTGCGCTCGTGCGAAGGCGCCGAGACCCAGATGCACAATTCCCGTTTCAAGCCGCTTTCGATCGTAACCGAAACGCAAAACCTCGCCGCGCGCCAGAGCCAATGAGGCGCTTGAAAGACGCGGCTTTTCGACAGACGGCGATCCCATGGGGCGTCCTGGTGCGATCCTGGCTTGCCGGTACAAATAATAGAATTTCGAAACATCGCGAACAACTTTCGCGCCCCACGACGTGCGGCGATTGATCGTGCCAGCGCCAAGGCCATGGTGACGCCTCTGGCGATCAGGCCGAGCCCTGCAATCCAATTTCGTCGCACGCACCCTCCCCTCTTCACAAGGACTTGTAGGTATGTGATCGGCCGCGCGCCCCAAACCCAGACCCAATTGCGTTGGAAAATGTTAGCCTCCGGTGGTGGCTCACGGGAACCAGGGTCTAATGACATCGACGGCAGCACTCGGGATCATTTGCAAAACGCCGATTCCGGGCAAAAGCAAGACCCGCATGATCCCATTGCTCGGCCCCAGTGGCGCCGCAGAGCTCGCCGGTTGCTTTCTTCGCGACGTGGCTGCGAGCATCGAGTCCGTGCCTGCGATACTCGGCCGCCGCGGCTATGCGGTCTATGCCCCCGAAGGCACTGAGGCCGCCATCCGGCACTACCTTCCGCACGAGTTCGGTATGCTCTGCCGTCGTGATGCGACGCTCGGCGTGGTGCTCCAGGGGGCGATGCAACATTTTCTGGATGCCGGCCATGACTGCGCGATTTTGATCAATGCGGACAGCCCGACGTTGCCGCCCCAACTCCTCATCGACGCCATCACCGCACTCCGTACTCCCCAATCCCGCGTGGTCCTCGGCCCTGCGACCGATGGCGGCTACTATTTGATCGGCCTCAAACACGCCGTCCCGGAACTGTTCGACGGCATCCCCTGGAGCACGTCCGGCGTCTTCGAAGCGACAGTCGCACGAGCAAACAGCGTTGGCCTACCTGTCACCACCCTCGCGCCCTGGTACGACGTCGATGATGCCGAGACCATGGGCGTGCTCCTCGACGAACTCCACAATAGCCGGCTGCCCTTCGATGCGTCGGGTTACCGTGGCAGCCCCGCGCCTGCGACGCGCGCCTTCCTGGCTCGCCAACCGCAATTCAGCGGCCGACTAGCGGCCGCTCCCGTCGCTTCGGGGGCGGCCCACTGATGACGAGTGCTGTCACGAGTTCCCGCACGATCAATACCGCTGTGCCCCTCGCGAGCGCGGGCGCATTACTGGTTGCCCTGACGGCCGCAGGACCATGGCTGCATCGAAGCTTCGGCATCTACGTCTTCTGGGGGATTGTACTGGTGACGGCCGCGGCTGCAGCTTGGGCAACCGTCGAAAGCGCGCGCCTGCATTCGCGCCAAGCGCTCATAATCATTCTCGGTGTCGCGGCATGCCTCCGCCTCGCATTGCTGTTCAGCGACCCGATCCTCTCCTCGGACATGTATCGCTACGTCTGGGACGGCCGCGTCCAAGCCGCCGGCATCAATCCATATCGATTCATTCCAGCTGCACCCGAACTTGAAGCGCTGCGCTCTGGCGACACCACCATCTATCCCGGCATCAACCGGGCGGACTACGCGCCGACAATCTATCCACCCGCAGCGCAGATGCTGTTCTTCGCAATCACACGCTTTGGTGAGTCGCTGCCCATCATGAAGCTTGGCTTGCTCGCTTTCGAGGCACTCGCTATTGCCTGCCTGATCTCTATCCTGCAGCTTCTCAATCAACCCGCGACACGCATCGCCGCCTACGCGTGGCATCCGTTGCCGGTATGGGAGATCGCCGGCAACGGTCACGCAGACGCGGCGATGCTCGGCCTGATGTTGCTCGGGCTCTGGCTGTACTTCAACGCAAAAGTGACGCTCGCCGGTGCCGCCGCGACAGTCGCCGCACTCATCAAGCCGACCGCACTCCTTGCCATGCCCATTTTCTGGCAGCCGTGGAATTGGAAACTGCCCGCCATACTGGCCTCCATCACCGCGCTGCTCTACATTCCCTATCTCGGCGTCGGCTGGAAAGTCCTTGGTTTCCTCCCCGACTACCTGGCCGAAGAAGGTCTGAACGCAGGGTCTGGCTTCCGCTACGTCGGCCTGATCGAGATGATCACCGGGAAACTACCCCACAGCGGTCAAATCTACATGACCTTGGCTGGAGTAGTCCTTGCAGCACTTGCACTCCGCATTGGATTTCGCCGCGACCGTTCCAAAGCGAATTCGGTAAACGCCCTTGGTGTTCTGATAGCTGTCTTCCTCATTCTGCTGACGCCGCACTATCCTTGGTACTTCCTCGCACTCGCGCCGTTCCTGGCACTCAGTCGCGCAATCACGCCCTGGGTTCTCACCGTTGGCGGTTTCGTTCTCTACGACGCCGTGGCCAATGTCCCGTTGCCGGACTTCGAGCTCCGCGATGGCCTATTTCGCGTCGCAGCCCTTGGCGCCTTCACATTCGACGTCATCAACCACTTGCGCGCGCCGCTGAACGGCGTGACCGGAGACCACCGCCCATGACCACCACCGCCACAGCAAAACGCGTCGATCCGCGCCGTTATCACGAGGCGGCCGATCCGCATCACGCGCCGACCACCAAGAACGAACCGGTCTGTCTCTATTTGGAGACGACCAACCGCTGCAATCTTCTCTGCACGACGTGCCCGCGCACCTATGACACGCTTGAGCCGCGCTGCCGACATGAGTTGGGATCTTTTCAAGAGTATCGTCGATCAAGTGCCGAACATCTCTCGCGTCGTCCTACACGGCGTTGGCGAGCCGATGATGGTGAAGGATCTTCCGCGCATGATCCGCTATCTCAAGGATCGCGGCGCCTACGTGCTGTTCAACACCAACGGCACGCTGCTGACAGCCAAGAAAGGCCGCGAACTCGTCGACACCGGCCTCGACGAACTCCGCGTCTCGCTTGACGCCGCCGACGCCAAGACCTTCATCCAGGTCCGCGGCAAGGACTTCTTCAATCGCATCGTCAAGAACGTGCGCGCCTTCACCGAGATGCAGCAGCGCGAAAACCTGACGAACCCGCGCGTGTCGCTGTGGCTGACAGGCATGAAAGAGACGATGAGCCAGCTACCCGACTTCGTGAAGGTAGCTGCCTCGATCGGCGTCAAAGAGGTTTATCTGCAGCGCCTCGTCTATTTCGAAGAAGGCGCGATCGGCATGGCTCGGCCTGATCAGGCATTGTTTGAGCAAATGTCACGTGAAGAGGCGAACCATCTCGACGCGGCGGAAGCCGAGGCCAAGAAACACGGCATCAGTTTCAATGCCTCGGGCGCAACCGAACCCGGCACCAGCCTCAAGAAGGCGGCTGACGCCAATCCATGGTCGCTCTGCCGCCGGCCTTGGACGGTCATGTACTTCACCGCGCATGGACGCGCGCTGCCCTGTTGCATCGCGCCATTCTCGCAAAAGGGCTATGAAAACTACACCCTCGGTGACGCCTCTCAGGCGACTTTGCGCGAGATCTGGAACGGACCCGCATACCAGGATTTCCGCAAGGCGATTCTCTCGAATGATCCTCCAAAAGCCTGCAACAACTGCGGATTGCGGTGGAGCCTCTGAGATCAGTTTCGCGTTGTCGCGGTTGATGCGATGGCACGGGTCGGCGGCGGGATCGGTTGACCACCGTCACCCCAGGCGACGCTCTTGTAGTTGAAGCCGTCCGCCACGGCCGGTTTGATCACATCGAAGAACGGCGACACATCGAAATCTCGCGGCGCAAAAAGGCTGTGATGCCGAATATGGAAAATCTCATCCGCAGTATAACCATTCGAGGCGCCGGTGCGTTCGATATGCGGCAGGATCGGATAGCGAATTGATTGGAACGCCTGCGCAATCAATGTCGAGCAGATCGCCCGTGTTGGTTCTCCCGAGCCCAAAGCCAGCATTTTGCGCCGCCATCGTTGCGGCACAGGCGGATGCGGGATCAGATAACGCGCAATATCGAAGACGTTGCGCGGGTCGTAGGTGAGGCCGATGCGCTCGGTCATGAATTGGACCACCGCCCGCCTATCAGCCTCGGTCAGGTTGACCGGACGGCAGATCCGCGTCGGATAGTGCCTGTATTTCGAAAGAGGAGAGGAGACGCACCCCTCGCCGAGGTTCATTTCGATCAGCGCGTGCGGCTCGCCATTCGCCGTTTTCGCGCCAACCACATCACCTACATACATCGCCGCGTGCGACCAGCTCGATTGCGTCAGGTAACGAATGGCTGCCGACACTTTGTCGCAACCATCGACAAGCAAGACGTCGCCAGTTTGCAGAATCCGGCGCATCCGTTCAACATCCGTGTGAATGGGTGTCGCGCTTGCGTCAGGGACGCAGGACACGTGCCCGCTGATCCGATTGCCGAGCCAACTGAGAAACAAATCGAAGTGCGACATGTGCACCCTCTCGGACATCCACGCGTCTCAAGGCTACTGAAGCCGCCGGCTCAACACAACTCAATCGCTGGTGAGCATCAACGCGCGGCGAGTGCACCGCACCAAATTGATGGTACGAACCAGCGGAGGAACCAGCAAAGTGTCTGATCGCTGCCGTCATCTCAACTCCGTCAGCGTCATCATCCCCTGCCTCGACGAGGAAGATGCGATCGGCCCCGTCGTCTCCGCCATCCTGGCGCAGGGTGTCGGCGAGGTCATCGTCATCGACGGAATGTCGAAGGACGAGACGGTGACACGCGCACTGCGCGCCGGCGCCCGCGTCATCACTGAAAGCCGACGAGGCTACGGTCGAGCCATGCTGACCGGCATCACCGAAATGAAACGCGAACTCGAACATTGTGCTTTTCGTCGACGGTGACGGCAGCGACCGGCTCGAAAACATTCCGGCCCTCGTCGCGCCGATCACAGCCGGAACCGCTGACTTCACGCATGGGTCACGACTCGGCGGGGTGCGGGAGCCGGGGAGCTTGTCGCTGCCTCAAATCGTCGCCGGTCGACTCGCGGGCGCATTGATGCGCATGCTCTATCGCGTGCATTACACGGATATGTCGCCGTTTCGCGCAATCAGCCGAGCCGCTCTCGATCGCCTCGGTATGCGCGAAGATACGTTCGGCTGGAACCTGGAAATGCAGATGCGCGCCGCCGCAAAAGGCCTCCGCATTGTCGAAATCCCCGTCGGACAAAAGCGGCGCGCCGGCGGCGTCTCGAAAGTTTCAGGCAACTTCGCCGTTTCGATCAAGGTCGCCTGGGTGCTCGCCACGACATTCCTGCGTCTCGCGCGAACATTGCGGCGCGAAGGTCTGCACACCTAGACACAACGAAGCTCAAGCGAATTGCCGATAGAGCTTTGCGATCCGCCCATCACCTGCAAACGGACCAAACGCCTTGCGGCTCAGCAACGCATCAAGCCCGAGGCTCTTCCCGGCCTGATGCATGATGAAGAGCCCCTGCAGGAAGATCAGGAAGATATAGAGCCAGGGCCACTCCGCCGGGTGATGATAAAGTCCGAGCCAGAGATGCGCGACGAACAAGATGCCGATCACGGCCATCGGCCGCACCATGAACCCGAGAATGAATGCGATGCCAAGCGACAGCTCAGTCAGAAACACGATCGGGTTGAGCACCGGCAGCATTGGAACCAGAACGTTCGTCGCGATCCAACGGTGAAAATCGAACGCCGCATTCGTTCCGATGTTTTCGGTCCACCCCTTCAGACCGCCCGACACCGGCAACGGCAGTTTCCAGAGCGAGCCCTGAAACCACATGATGCCGATGAAGACGCGCATCAGCCAGGTGGTCAGATGCTCCCACGTGCGCTGTGCCGCATCCTGAACCCAGTTCTGTCGCGCGATCCACGCGCTTGCGACGAGCAATGCGATGAAGAGTACAACAAGCAGCGGGCCAATCCCGCTGTTGACATGATCATCGGTACGGCCAAGCAAGAAGAGCCAGGCGTCATTAAACGGGTTCGTGCGCACGGGTGGCCTCCTTGGCGCCAATTTTATTGGCGGCTGAGCTATGTTGAATTCTTTCAGTACTACCGAGATCGATTGCAATCGGCTCAAGCACTGTTGAACGCGCCTGAACACTGCCGATCACCACAGCGTTGTCATAGCCGGCCGCCCGCAAGGCCGTGACGCACGCGCCAGCCTCCTCGATGGGAACCGACGCGAGCAAACCACCAGCGGTCTGCGGGTCGAATAGCGCGGGATAAAGTGGATCCTTAGAGACCACCTCGAGATCTCTGATCGCGCGCCGCAAGCGCACATTCTGCGGCTGCAGTGATGAGAAGATTCCAAGCGCCATAGTTTCCCGCACGCCATCGAGCAGCGGAACGCGCCGCAAATCGAGCGTCACGTCGACATTCGAAGCCCGCACCATCTCCACGAGATGCCCAAGCAGGCCAAAGCCCGTCACATCCGTCGCGGCGTGCACATCATGGCGCGCAAGGATCTCCGCCGCCCTTGCATTGTTGTGGGTCATATGCCGGATTGCCGCGACCACCCATCGTGCGCGGGCTTTCCCTCGCATGTCCGCCGCAAGCAGCGTGCCCGTGCCAATCGGTTTTGTCAGGATGAGCGCATCACCCGGCATCAAGCCACCTTTGCGCGTCGCCGCCTCCCGCGCGACCAGCCCATTGACAGCAAACCCGAGTGCCAACTCCGCACCCTCGCTGGTGTGCCCGCCGACCAGCGCGCAATTGACGTCACGGAGCACCTCGTTTGCGCCTGTCATCATCGCGCCGAGATCGGCCTCGACCTTTGACTCCAGTCCATATGGCACAGTCGCAATGGCAAGCGCCGACTGCGGCTCGCCACCCATCGCGAATACGTCGCCAAGCGCATGCGTCGCCGCGATCTTGCCGAACGAATAGGGGTCATCGACGATCGCACGGAAGTAGTCGACGGATTGCACCGAAAGCCGTGGCCCGCCGGTGTCCACGATCGCCGCGTCGTCCGGCGCATCCAGCCCGACCACGACGTCGTCGCGATCGACGGGCACAATGGTGCCCAGCGCCCGTGATAGAACCGTTGCGCCAACCTTTGCGCCGCATCCGCCACACCGCATCGCCAATCGCGGAAATTTCCTTGATCGCGGCCACGTCTGCAATGCCCGCCACATGGACCGGCTCGGCCTGCACCATCTCCGGCAATGCGTTGAACCGATCCATAAACCGGCGATCGATCCAATCCTTCAGCCGCCACACCCATGGCCCTTCGAACGTGATCCCATTGCGCGTGCCGATCGCATGAGTGCCGCCCGTCGAGATCAGATACAGCGCCTCGCTCTGCGGCTTGTGCTTGATCAGCGGTTCGCCCCCGATCAGCTTGCGAATATTGGTTGCGAGCGGCTTGGCGCTGCGGACCGCGTAGACGCCCGATTTCGGGATATCGACGCCTTCAATTGCAGCAACATCGCCGACGGCGAACACATCGGGGTGTGACGCTGACTGCAGCGTGCGCCCGACGCGGACGAAGCCTTTGTCATCGAGGGCAAGCCCCGTCTCCCTCAGCCACGGTGCAGCTGCGGCGCGCGTCGTCCAGAAAATCTCGTCGATACCGATCCGTTCGCCGCCCGCAATCTCGACCGCTTTATCATGCACGGCTGTGACGCGCGCGTTGGTGCGCACCACGATGCCACGCTCGACCATCAGCTTGGCGAAGCGGCCGCGCGTCTCCGCCGGCAGCGTCGGTAGCAGGTCCGGCGACGACGTCACCAGAACGAATGAGAGCCCAGCGGCATCGTAACCCGCCGACGTCACATCGCGCATCAATCGGTGATGCAGCGCCAGCAGCAACTCGACACCGCCTGCGCCCCCACCAACGACACCGATGCGCGCGCGTCCCTTGGCCTTCATCACACGATCTCGCGCCGCCTCAAACCGCGGCAGGAACCCGTCGATCGGCTTCACAGGCACCGCATGCTCGGCCGCGCCCGGCACATCGCGCGCACCCGGCGTCGACCCTATATTGATTGAGAGAATATCGTACGGCACCGGTGGGCGATCACGGCAGATCACGCGCTTGCTTGCAAGATCAAGACCGGTCACTTCGCTGTTGTAGAGGCGCGCACCCGCAAATCTCGCGAGCGGCCCCGTATCGATGTGCGCTTCATCCGTCGTGTAGTGACCAGCGATCATGCCTGGCAGCATGCCGGAGTAGGGCGTATCGACCTCGCGCGTGATCAGTGTGAAACGGACGCCGGGAATCGGATTCATGCCCATCATGCGCAGCACACCGACATGCGCATGGCCCGCACCAACCAATACGACATCCTTGATGATAGGCACACGCGTCTGCATCAGGCACAATGTCCTTTGAGCGTCGCACCGTTCGGTCCCGCCGCACCGGGCGCCTCCGCCAATCGCGTCGGTAGTGTCGTCAACCGCAGTGCTGTCCGCAGTGTCCGCGAAACATAGTCGATCCCCGCCGACAACACGACTGTCGCAAGTATCAACACAACGGCAACGTCGAATCGAAGTTCCGAGATGGCAGCATCCACATAGTAGCCGAGCGTCGTCACTCCGAGAATCCCAAAGATCGCACTCTCACGGACAATGATCTCCCACCGATAGAGACAATAGGCAAGGAACTGCCCATAGAGCCGCGGCACCGTTTCGAAGGCGTAGAGATTGAAACCCGACGGCGCGTCCGCGCGATACTCAATCGTATCGGAATGCCGCCCCATCAGATATCCGACAATCCCGGCGTTGTGCACCGACAAGGCGATAATGGCGGGAAGCATCGACGGCCCGAGCAGCTGCAACAGCACGTAAGCCAGCATGTATTCGGGCGTCGAGCGCACGACCACCAGCAACACACGACCCGCGACCTGCCCGATCCGCCCCGTGAAGCGCTGCGAGATCAGCGGGAACAGGCCGAGCGCCATCACCCCCATCGCAACCAGCGCGATCTGCGACAAGACGAGTGTCTGCCAAACACCCGGAAGAATTTGTCCGGTGAAAATTGCCCAAAACCACGACCACAGCGCGCTCATCGAACCCAACAACGATGCGTCAGGTTTTCTCAGTGGTGACGGCACAATATCGTGTGTCACAAACCGAACGAAATTTGCCCAGACCGACCCGCCACCGATCGCCTCGGGCAAAACCAAAAGACTGCCGAGCACCAAGATCGGAATTGTCCAGGCGCGCGCCCAGATCCGTCGCGTCCCTATCAAGATGTAGAACACAGCAAGTAAGGCCATGGCCTGCTGATAGTTGCCTTGCTTGAAGTAACTCTCGAGATGAAACCCAACCGTCGGCAATCCAATGAACCCGAGGATCAAAGTCGAGCGCATGCCACATTCGAGCCGATAGAGAGTGTATGTGCGGAATCTCTCGGCGAGTTCCGGCAATCGCGCGAAAGCAAAAGCCGATACGGCAGATGTTCCTGATGGCAACACGCGCTCGGCCGTAAGATCAGCCTCCTCGATCATCTCGGCATAGACCTTGGCGAAGATCCCCGCATACGGCAACGCGATCGCCAGCACCCCGGCGGTCGCGCCAATTCCAAACACCTGAATCAACAGCAGCGCCCAAAACAGTTCGTGGATCGACCGGAGAACCGTCGCGGCGATCCGAACGGCGCGCCATTTGGGATAAGCGATCGCAAACAACATCCCCGCGCTGGCACCAAGGCCAACGCCGAGAACCGCAAACGCGACCGTCAGCACGATACTCCATGCTTCAATGGAAAAAAGATCTGGCCGAAGGATCGCCTGCGCGAGGCGGCGAATCTCAAACCAAGGATTCGAAGCCGTCACGGCAATGTCCGCGACCAAAAAACACAGCAAGGCCGTTAGCAGAAACAGACCCGTCGTATTCGCATAGGCCAACCGGCTCACGTCGCACCGCCAAACACGCTATAAAGTGCGGCCGGACTTAACCCCGAAGTCGGTGCGTCCATAATCTTCCGGCCAAATTCGAGCACGACGATCCGGTCGCAGTGTTCGAGTGCCAGCGGCACGTCATGAAGCGCGAGAACCAGCGTTTGGTGGCGCTGCTTCAGCAGCCGCAAAATTGCAGCGCCCTGCACGCGGTCTAACGCCGAAACCGGTTCGTCAGCCAGCAAAACCGCGCGCCCATTGTAGAGCGCGCGCGCCACCGACACCCTTTGTTGCTGGCCACCCGAAAGTTCTCCCGCCCTTGCATGAATTTTATCCGCGAGTTCGACATCGCCTAGCACGCGGCTGATGTCTTCGATGTCGGACGCGCGTGGCCTTAGCAGCGTTCTCAAATTCTCTAACGTGCGCCGGCGATCCAGCCGCCCCATGTAGACATTGTGAAACACCGACAACGGCCTGACCAGCGCTGCCGCCTGCGGAACCAGCGCGATCCTATCGGGGGCCTGCGCGTGCAATAGATTGAGCAATGTCGACTTGCCGGCGCCACTGCGCCCCATCAGCGCGACGCGTTCGCCAGCGCGAATCTCGATATCAACGTCGAATAGGACGCGCTCACCACCATAGATGGCAGACGCGCGCTTCAGTTCAAAACACAACTCCGGCGCCGCTAACGACGCCGGATTTTCAATGCTTGCCTGGTGTCGCAATGCGTTCAGTTGATCAACCCTGTCAGTTTGCCGACATCCTCGATCGCCTTGTAATTCTCGTTTTTGGTCGCGATGAATTTCGATCGATCGAAGATGTCCAATAGTTTCTTGTCATCGATCGCAAGGATTGCAGCCGTGAGCTTGTCTCGGAACCCCGCGCCAAAATTCGCATCGAGATCACCGCGCGCGACCCAGTGATAGTCCGGATACGTTGGTGTTTCCCAGATGACCGAAACAGCCTTCGGATCGATCTTTCCGCTCTTGAGCTCTTGCTCCCACACGAGATGATTGACCACGCCGACCTCGAAAGCCCCCGATTGAACGAGCTGGATTGTGCGGCTGTGATCACCCGAATACCCAACGCGCGAGAATACCGCCTCCGGCCCCTTGCCTGTTGCTTCGCGAATAAAATTCTCCGGAAAGAGACGCCCCGAAGTCGAGCCGCGCGCGCCAAAGGTAAAGGTCTTGCCCGTGATCTCTCTCGGAAAATCCTTGCCTTGCTTCAGTCCCGTAGTCGCATTTGCGATGAAGTAGCTCTTGAACGCGACATCTTCTGCACCTTGTGCGATCGCCTGCGACCCTGGAACAGCCAAGCGCGCCTGCACGCCCGTCAGTCCGCCGAACCAGGCGAACTGAACCTGATTGTTGGTAAAGGCCGTAACCGCAGCCGGATAGCTCTTCACGGGCAGATACTTCACGGGCACGCCAAGTTTTGCCTCGAAGTACTTGGCATATTGCGTGAAACGTTCGACGAGACGCGTTTCGTCTTCATCGGGAATCGCAGTGAAAACCAGCGTCTTTTGCTGGGCATTGGCTATGCCCGTCATGGGAATGGCCAGGGCAATCATCGCCAACAGCGCGCGACGCAGCATTCAAAATCTCCCGTTCGGAATTGAACATCGCTCGACATTGACCGAGCCGGTGAACGGCGTCCTTACACAAAGGGCTGGCACTGAATCAAAGGTGCGTGACCACGACTTTGGTGTCACTACAATCGCGCAGTGCCTATGAGTGCGACGGCCCCCAACCGGATTGCACCTGTGCCATAGTCCGTTTCCAGATCACCCACGAAACGATCCAGCACTGCCTTCCGCCGGTCCCCAAGTCCGGCGAGCATTGCGGTCATTCCCGGCGCAAACGCGATGCGCTCCCCAATCCAGCGCGCGGACGGCGCATGCAGCACTGCCTCGACCCGCGTGACCAGGACGTCTCCGCATCCAGCACTCTCAAACAACGTCCGAAAGTCCTTGCCATCGCGATAGCGCAGTTGCGGCGGCAACGGCGCATGCGGCATCTCCGGCCAGACCGCCAAAGCCGCCGCGCGCGGCCTCGCCGCCAGTTCGTAACGCTCCGGCTCGGTCCATGTCACGACGCTGATGCGCCCACCGGGGCGGACCACGCGCACCATTTCCGCGACTCCTCTCATCGCATCAGGATAGAGAATGACACCGAACACGGACACAGCCGCGTTGAAGCTGGCCGTCCTCAGGTCCAGCGCCTCGCCATTCATCACTCTCGCATCCAGCGCGACGCCCGCGGCGATCGCCCGCGTTCGCATTCGCTCCACCATGCCGGGCGCGATATCGATTGCCGTCACATGCAACCCGAGCGAGGCCATCGCGAGGGCGGCACCTCCGGCACCAGCACCACTGTCCAAAACCAGCTGTCCAGGCTTCAGGTCGAGGCTCGCGATCGCAGCATCGGCAAAGGTCTGTGTCAGCGGCTCGAACACCTCCTCGTACACCGAGACGTGATTGTCCCAGAGTTGCGGATCCTGATCTGGTTGTCACACGGGAGCGCCTCGCAATCTCCGTTGGCCACACATCAGCAGTCACACCACAGGCACACAAGACACATCCATGTCAGAATCGCAAAACCTCGCCTCCGGCGCATCGATAAGCCCGCCTCGACAATTCGCCCTTGGCCTCGGCCTTACAAACGAGTGCAATCTGGCGTGTTCGTTCTGCTACCGCGATCCCTCGCGCGTCGATCGCCTGACGCTCGAACAGGTCCGCTCCGTTGTCGAGCGCATTCCTGTCCGCTCCGTCAATCTCGGCACCGGCGAGAACGGCCTTCATCCCGAATTCCTTGAGATCGTGAGCTATCTCCGCGACCAACCGTTGAAATTGACAATGACGTCGAACGGCTTCTCGGTTGCCGCAGTACCGGATGCGGATTTGCCCGCCTTCAAGGATCTTGAATTCTCCCTCGACTATCCGACGGAAGCTGAACAAGATCAGCAACGCGGCCCCGGCAACTGGGCGCTCCTCCACGAGCAGGCCGCCCGCTGCAAACGCCTCGGCGTTCCCGTCACATTCATCGCCGTGATGATGCAGACGAACTTCGATCGCTTGGCTGAGATTGCAAAGATCGCAAAAACCTACGATGCACCGCTCCGCGTCAACGTCTATCAGTCCGTTCGCACCGACACGTTCGCGCTCACCTACGACCAATATTGGACCGGCTTCGAAAAATTGTTCGCGGAAACCGACGTCATCGCAATCGGTGAACCGCTCGTCCGCGCCATGGCAGGTCTTCCGCCACGCACCGGCGGCTGCGGCGTGGCAACGGTCCGCGTCACGCCGCGCGCCACCGTGCAGCCGTGCGTCTATTGGCCGGGCACCGGCTCCAACCTCGACGTCTTGCTCGACGTTGGAGCCGACGTCGTCGACACACCGCCATTCGCCGCCGCGCGCTCCGTTCCCGACGCGTGCCACACCTGCGAGCATCTCTCCGCGTGTCGCGGCGGCTGCTCCGGCCGCCGGCGTTTGATGCAAGCACTCGACTCGCCGGACCCCTATTGCCCGATCATGCGCGGCGACACGCGCAAGCTGTCGATTCGCATGGCAACCGCGCGCGAGATGCCAAAACTCGAAAGCGCCTGCACGACCATCGTCATCGCCCGCTAGGATTTCTGAGCGATAAAATTCTATCGAATCGGACATCCCGAACGTGAAAGCCGCTCAGCGGCGGCAGCTCAACGGCCGCCATGTCGGCACCATGCTGGCGGGCTCAGGCCGTGCCGCTTCCACCGCTGAACCCATCTGCTCGCGTTTACGGGTTGGCGAAGGTCGATCCTCCCCCGCAATAACCCAGCCCACCACCATCACGCGTCGCCGAGACTTCCCCCTTAACACCATCCCCGAGGTGTGCTGATATCACGGGGCAGGCCCAAGGTATTTTCGGGTCGGCATGAGCATTTCTTTTAGGGGCATGATGCGTCACCTCGGCATCCTTGCATGTTTCGTATCTCTGGCCGGTGTCGTCCCGGCCGCGGCTCAAACACAAGCGCCGTCCTGCCAGATCAAGCGCACAAAAATCGTCGGCGGCCTGACCGCAAACATCCAAAACTGGCCATGGCAAGCGGCCGTTCGCCTGCAATCCGATAAGGCCAAGGTCTCGCAGTATTTCTGCGGCGGCACCGTCATCGCGCCACAATGGGTGCTGACAGCCGCACATTGCTTGCCCGAATACGTGCGCAAGCTCACCGCCCCGTTCCAAGATGCCAAGGGTGATGTGCATCAAGGCACTTTGCAAGTCGTTGCTGGTGTTGGCGACTTGACGACCGTGCAAGACGACAAAGCCTACGCCGTCGAACGCGTTGTTATTCACGAGCGCTATCGCACGGCCATCGATCGCGCGCTTCAGATCAAAAACACTGAAGATCGCGCCAAATCCCTCGCTGAAATCGCCCCAGGCATCGGCGACGACATCGCATTGCTCAAACTTGTGCGCCCATGGCAAGGTCCAATCGCGACGCTTTCGCTCGGTTCCGCAACGGATCCAGCACCAAATTCCGACACCCAAGTGCGCGTCGCTGGCTTCGGCCTGACCGAGAAGAACACGGGCGCGCAAGCGCTCGACCGGTTTTCCCGCGCCGATGGGCGTGGCGAACTCTACGCCGGCTCCGCGCGCCTCCTGGAAACCACGGTGCACACGATCAACCCGCAGCGCTGTCAGAGCCGTTACAAGGGCGACGCCATCGGCGCTGGACAAGTGTGCGCGGGCCTCGAACGCGGCGGCAAGGATTCCTGCCAGGGCGACAGCGGCGGGCCGCTTGTGATGAGCGACGACAACGGCTGTCCCCGCCAGATCGGCGTCGTGAGCTGGGGGCAGGGCTGCGCCGCCGCCCAGGCCTACGGCGTCTATACGCGCGTCTCCCATTACGCCGACTGGATTCAAAAACACACAGGCTCGTTGAAGGGCACCACCTCCGCGCCAACCAAGATCGCCAGCAATCGCCTCGCACCCGTCCAACTCGATGAAGGCCTGGCCCATCTCGAGAGCCTGCTCGGCGCCACTAAAGGCCGCGTCACCCTCGGCATCCAAGGCGGCAATCGCGTCAAACTCGGCGACAAGGTGATCTTCGAGGCCACCAGCGCGGTCGCGGGTCGCTTGCTGCTGCTCGACATCGATGCCGAACGCAAAGTGACGTTGATCTATCCCAATCAATACGTCGACCGGAGTGCGCCAGGCCGGATCGCCGCCGGCGTGCGCGTGGCCGTCCCCGGCCCCACCTATCCGGGCTTCACCAGCTTCCAAGCCAGCGAACCCATCGGCAAAGGACGTCTCCTCGCACTGGTCGCCCCCGACGACTTCGACGTCGAGGCCTTTGCCGCCGAACACTCCGAGGTCACCAAGGGCTTTGCGCCGCGCAACGATCCGCCGAGTTACCTGATGCGTGTCATCCGCCAGATCGAAACTGAGATCGACGCGCGCAGCAAGAGCGCTGCAACTCCGTCCGACGAACTGAAACGCTGGGCTTACGCCGTCACCGACTACGAGATCATGCCATGATGAGAGCAGCAACGATGAGAGCAGCGACGCGCACCACTCTGATTGCGATATTGGCGCTCTCCGCCCTCATCGCGGCCACCCTCGTATCGGCGCAGCAAGAACCACCCCGCATCGCCCTCCTGATCGGCAATGCAGCCTACTCCGCCAAAGTTGGCCCGCTGAAAAACCCGCACAATGACGTCGCGCTCCTCGAGGCTGCCCTCACAAAACTGAAGTTCAAAGTAAAGGTCCTCAAGGACGCTGGCTATCGCGACATGGACACCGCCATCAAGCGGCACATCGCCGACGTCGCAGCCGGTGGCCCCGGCGCCGTCAGCTTCTTCTATTACACCGGCCACGGCGCGGCCAATCCAGACACCCAGACCAACTACCTCATTCCGACCGATGTGCAGGAAACCGAGACGACCGAAGTTTGGATCAAATCGTTCGACCAGGGCGACCTGATCGACAAGCTCTCGCGGCAGGCCCCACGCGCCACGCATTATGTGATCTTCGACGCCTGCCGCAATGAATTGCGATTGACGGCGCCCGGCAACAAATCCATCGGCACCGAGAAAGGTTTCGTCCCCGTCGCCCAGACCGCTGGCCTGCTCATCGCCTACGCCACTGCCCCCAAACAAACCGCCTCCGACGTCGGCGACGGCGGCGGCCCCTATGCCAAGGCGCTCGCGGCCGAAATCGTCAAACCCGGCTTCGAAGCTGTCACCATGTTCCGCAACGTCCAGCTGAAGGTGAAGCAGTCGATCGGGCAAGACCCGTGGCTGTCGTTCCCGTCATTGCCGGAAGTCTATCTCGCCGGCCGCGACTCTGCCGCGACGACTGCCGCACCACGCTCCCCCGCCGCCGAAGCCTGGTCGCTCGCCGAATCCTCGAACAGCGAAACCGCGCTCAACGCCTTTGTTCAGCAATACGGCGCCGACGCCTTCTATGCCGGCCTCGCGCGCGAAAAGCTTGCAGCCCTCCGTCAGGCCCGCACGCAACCACCACCGGCGGCGCCCGTCCCGAGCATCGGTGCCCGGCCTCCCGAGACCAAGATGGCTGGAACGGCGCCGCTTCCCTCAAAACTTCCGGCTGCAGCGGTCCTCCCAGCCAACGCGCGCACGCCGGCCGGCACGGCGTTCCGCGATTGCCCCACGTGCCCCGACATGGTCGTGGTCCCCGCAGGTGAGTTCATGATGGGATCGGACGCGGAGAAAGACGAGCAGCCCATCCGCAAGGTCAAGATCGCACGGCCTTTTGCAGTGGGACGTTTCGAAATCACCGAGGAAAATTGGGAAGCCTGTTTGCAGGACGGCGGCTGCGGCGACTACGAGCCGTGGAAAAACCAAAGCCCGAAACACCGGGGCCAGCAACCGGCGGCAAACGTCTCATTCAATGATGCCAAGGTGTTTATGGCTTGGCTCTCCAAAAAATCCGGCAAGACCTATCGCCTGTTGAGTGAAGCCGAATGGGAGTACGCGGCGCGCGCCGGCACCACGACACGGTTTCCCTGGGGCCGAGATGGCGGCGCGGGTCAGGCGAACTGCAGCGATTGCGGTAGCCAGTTCAACGGCAAGATCGCACCCGCCGGTTCGTTCCCCGCGAACCCCTTCGGCCTCCACGACATGCACGGCAACGTCTGGGAGGTGGTCGAGGATTGCTATGTGAACACCTACGGCCGCCATCCCGCACTCAGTGCCAATAATGTTTATGGCCCCGCCCCCTCGGACGGCACCGCCCGCATCGACGACGCCGTCTGCAAGGACGACAGCCGCGTCTTGCGCGGCGGGGCTTACAACGATACGGCGTCCGTTGCGCGTTCCTCCGCCCGCTATCGCACTAATACAACCGGACGCAATCCGACCTTCGGCTTCCGCGTCGCCCGGCCCCTGGACTGACAACGACACCAGGCCTGCACCGATTGCCTCATCGACATCACCCGCCGAACACCCGATGATTGCGACAGCGAACGAGCCGTCGCAGTGACGGCGGCACTGAAGGATGATCGATGACTGTCGCACTTGCTCCCATCGGCACGCAGCCCAGAAAATCAAACTACGACGTCGTCATCGTCGGCGGCGCCATGCTGGGCTCGTCGGTGTCGTGGTTCCTGTCGGACAATCCAGATTTTAAAGGCTCGGTGCTTGTCGTCGAACGCGACCCGACCTATCAGTTCGCCGCGACCTCCCACACCAACAGCTGCATCCGCCAGCAGTTCAGCGCTGAGATCAATGTGCGGATCTCCCAGTTCGGCGCGGACTTCGTCAAGAACTTCCAGTCCTACTTGGGCAACGATCCGCGCGTACCCAAGCCCGTGCTACAGAGCTTTGGTTACATGTATATGGCCGATACGCCGGCATTTGCTGACACTTTGAAGGCAGCGCAAATGGTTCAGGCCGCCTGCGGCGCCGGCACAAAGCACCTGTCGCGCGACGAGATCGCCGCCGCCTACCCGTTCTATCAACTCGACGACATCATCGCAGCCAACCACAACCGGATCGACGAAGGCTATTTCGATGGCGGCACACTGTTCGATTGGTGGAAACGCATAGCGCGCGAACGCGGCGTCGAATACTGCACCAACGAAGTCGTCGCCATGACCAAGAATGCGGCCGGCAACCGCATTGAAAGCGTGACGCTCAAAAGCGGAGAGGTCGTCGCCTGCGGCACCGTGGTGAATGCCTCAGGCCCGCGCGGCATCCTGACGTGCCGCATGGCCGGAATTGAAATTCCGGTCGAGCCACGCAAGCGCTTCACCTTCATTTTTGCCGCCGAGAAACCACTCGATCGCGATCTACCGCTGACCATCGATCCGTCCGGCGTGCATTGCCGCACGGACGGGCTCTACTACATGGCCGGCGGTCCACCGGATGAGGACCCAGCGGTCGACTACAACGACTTCGAGATGGACCACCGCATCTGGGAGGAGAAGATCTGGCCGGCGGTTGCCGCGCGCATCCCTCAGTTCGAGGCGGTGAAGTTGATCAATTCATGGGCCGGCCACTACGACTTCAACACGCTCGACCAGAACGCGATCCTCGGTCCGCACACGCAAATCCAGAATTTCATGTTCTGCAACGGCTTCTCCGGCCACGGCTTCCAGCAATCCCCAGCCATGGGGCGAGGTCTCTCGGAGTTGATCACCTACGGCGGCTTCCGCACGCTCGACCTCACGCCATTCGGCTATGCCCGCATTGAGAAGAACGAGCCGTTCATCGAAACAGCAGTCATTTGAGCGGCCGCGCCGTTGACGCGTGTAGCACCGCGCCCGCCGCGGCTCGACCGGACGCGCCTGGGCGTCGCTTGACGCACCGTCCTTGTGCGTGGCACGTTCGGACTATCGAACGATTGTTCGCAATCCGAATTCAGCCGAAAACCCATGACGTCTGCGGAAGCTCCATTGTCGGAAAAGAATACAGTCCAGTCCCTGGCGAAGGGATTTCGCGTGCTCGAGGCATTCACCGCCAAACGCAGTGAAATGACCCTTGCTGAGGTTGCCCGCGCCGCCGGCATCGACAATGGCACCGCCTTCCGCTTTCTCAACACGCTCGTGATGCTTGGTTATTTGGAGAAGTCCGAAGGCAAACGGTTCCGGCTGACGCTGAAATGCCTGAACCTCGGGTTCTGCGCCATCGCGCGAACGGATCTTCGCGAACTCGCGCGACCGCTCCTGCGCGATCTCGTCGGCCCACCCATCGAAGCGGCCTCATCGCCCGTCTCGTGGACGTCCGCATCGGCAGCCGCGCCCCGCCTATTCGACAGCGGTCGGACAAGCCATGATGGCGCATCTGCCGCGCAAGGCCCAGCAAAGCCTGCTCGGCAAGGGCCCGCTCCGTCGCCTCACATCGACAACAATCACGTCGATCCCGAAACTGCTCGATCGCCTCGCAGCCGTTCGAAAGCGAGGCTACGCGCTCTCGGATCAAGAGAACGTCTCGGGGCTCCGTGTGCTGGCGTCGGCGGTTCTCGACGCCGACGGCGCGCCGATCGCAGCTGTATCTGTTGCTACACCGGTTTTCACAACGTCTCTCGATGCATTTGAAGCGGCCATGCGTGGGCCGGTGTCGCGGGCGGCCCAGACCTTGTCTCGCGCGATCCAGGCCGCGGGCGGCGTGGCGGCCACGACCCCGATGAGAGCTTGAACGGAGAGTAAGAATGACTGTCATGACCAACTTTCACGGCCTGATCCCGGCAATGGCCGTGCCGTTTCGCGCCGATCATTCCATCGATGAACCCCAACTGACGCAGTTCACGCACTGGCTCGCCGAGCAACCCGGCATCGTCGGAATGATGACCAACGGCCACACGGGCGAAGTATTCTCCTTCACGCCGCGCGAGCGCGCCGAGGTGACACGGATCGTCGCCAAGGCCGCCAAAGGCAAATGCCCCGTCATCTCCTCGATTGTCTGTGAAGGCATCAAGGATGCGATTGAGCAGGCGGCATGGGCGAAGGACGCCGGTGCGCAGGCGCTCGACGTGATGCCGCCGCACCATTGGCTGCGCTTCGGGTTCAGGCCAAGCCATGTGATTGACTATTTCAAGGCCATCGGCGAGGCCTCGAAGCTGCCGTTGATCGTGCACGTCTATCCCGCATGGACCAAGGCATCATTTTCCTCCGAACTCCTGGCCGATCTCGCAAAACTGCCCCACGTGCGCGCGTTCAAGATCGGCACCCGCGAAATGAACAAGTACAAGCGGGATCTGCAGATGATCCGCGCGGCGGCGCCCGACAAGGCGTTGCTGACCTGTCATGACGAATACCTGCTCGCATCGATGGTGCAGGGCATCGACGGCGCACTCGTCGGCTTCGCATCTGTCATCCCCGGCCTCATTCACGATCTGCTGCAGGCCGTGAAGGCGGGCGATCTCACCCGCGCAATCGCCATCCAAGCTAAGATCGATCCGTTGAAGGACGCCGTTTACGGCGGTGGCGAGCCGACCGGCGAGGCGCACGCCAATATGAAGGCCGCGATGGTGGCCGCTGGCATCTTCAAAAATGGAACGATGCGGCCGCCGACGGTCACGCCATCCAAAGACGAGTTGAAGCGCATTGAAGCCGCCGTTGCCGCTGCGGGGCTGCTGCATAAACAAGCCGCCGAATAATCATCTGGAAGAGGAAACCCCATGAAAAGAAGAGACGTCGTGAAAGCTGTTGGTTGCGCGGCCGCTGCCGCCGCATTCGGCATGCCAGCCGTTGCACAAGGCGCGTGGCCCGCCAAGGACAAGACCGTGAAAGTCATCGTGCCGTGGCCACCAGGCGCAGCGAACGACGCACTCGGGCGGCTTGTTGCCGAGCGTATCGCCGCGAAATTCGGAGTCACCACACTGACCGAGAATCGCGTCGGCGGCGCCGGCCTCGTCGGCACAAAATCCGTCATCCAGGCAGAGCCGGACGGCTACACGCTACTCGCCAGCGCATTCAACACAGCCGTGATGCCGATCGTGCTGAAGGCCGCCGACTTTAATCCGGAGGTCGATCTCGAGGTGGTCGCGCGGACCGCCGTGGCACCGCTCGTTTGCGTGATGTCCGCAGGCTTGCCGCAGAAAAACCTGGCGGAAGTGATCGCTGCGGCGAAAGCCGAACCATCGAAATGGAACTTCGCGATTTCGTCGCTCGGATCGGCCGGCCATCTCGCGACGATCGAATTCATGCGGCGCACCGGCGCCAAGATCACGCTGGTCCCCTATCGCGGAACGCAACCCGCTCTGCAGGACATCATGGCGGGTGCCGTGCAACTGTTGATCGATCCCAGTTTTGCGCTCCTGCCGGCGGCGCAGGACGCAACCAAGGTGCGCGCCCTCGGCATTGCGACGGCGAAGCGGTCCGTGCTGGCGCCCGACGTTCCAACTATGGCCGAGGCTGGACTGTCAGGCTTCGAGTTCCAGTCGTGGTACGGCGTGTGGGCGCCAAAAGGAACGCCGAAGGAGATCCAGGCGCAGATCAACGCGCTGGTTCAGGAGACGATGCGTGACCCAGCGATCGTCAAGCGTCTGACCGGAACGTTGATCGAGCCGGTGGCCGAAAGCATCGACGACAGCAAGAAGTTCATCCGCAGCGAAATCGTGCGCGCGGGGGAGCTCTTAAAGAGCGTCAACTTCCTGCCCGCCTGACGGCAGATCCATGACGGCGGAACCATGAGAACGGCGATCGTCACCGGCACGAGTTCAGGCATCGGCAAGGCGATTGCCTTGCGGTTGCTTGATGATCGGTGGCGGGTCGTCGGCCTCGACAACGCACCCGCCGTGATCGAAGCCGACGGATTCACACCCGTCGCCATCGATCTCGCCGATCATGCATCGCGCGCGCCGATCATTGAGAGGCTCGCACCAGCCGACGCGCTCGTCCATGCGGCGGGCATCATGCGCGGCGCCCGGCTCGGTGAACTGAACCAGGAGACCGGCGCATTGCTGTGGCGGCTTCACGTCGATGCGGCCATGGCGCTCGCGGATCATCTGGCGCCGCGCATGCCAAACGGCGGCCGTCTCGTCCTGATCGGCAGCCGCGCCGCCAAAGGCGTTGTCGGAAAAAGTCAGTATGGTGCTGCGAAAGCCGCGCTCGTCGGCCTGGCGCGATCGTGGGCGAAGGAACTGATCGCACGTGGCATAACAGTCAATGTCGTGGCGCCGGCGGCGACGGAGACCGCGATGCTGTCCGATCCCGAGCGTGACATCATCCCGCCGGAAACGCCCCCGATGGGGCGTCGAATACGCCCGGAAGAGATCGCGGCCTTGGCCACTTTTTTGTTGTCGCCGGACGCCGCCGCCATCACGGGACAGGAAATCGCAATCTGCGGCGGCGCTTCGCTCTGATCGCATCACGACGAGAGAGAACAGCATGACTGTCCGCATCCTCGACATCGCCGAAGTGACGAAGCCGATCGCCTCACCGATCCGCAATGCCTACATCGACTTCTCGAAGATGACGACGAGCCTCGTCGCCGTCGTCACCAACGTCGAGCGCAATGGCAAGCGCATTGTCGGCTACGGCTTCAATTCGAACGGCCGCTACGGCCAAGGCGGTTTGATCCGAGAGCGCTTTCGCGCGCGGCTGCTCGAAGCCGATCCCGCATCGCTCCTCGATTCGACCGGCGAAAATCTGTCGGCCGAGAACTGCTGGGCCGCACTGATGAAGAACGAGAAGCCGGGTGGACATGGCGAGCGCTCAGTCGCGGTCGGCACCATCGACATGGCAATTTGGGATGCGGTCGCAAAGATCGCGGGCAAGCCGCTGTTTCGCCTACTTGCCGAACGCGAGAGCCGCACCGCCGATCCGCGCGTCTTCGTCTATGCAGCCGGCGGCTACTACTATCCCGGCAAGGACAACGACGCGCTACGCCGCGAGATGGCTGGCTACGTTGCGCGTGGCTACAATGTCGTGAAAATGAAGATCGGCGGCGCTGACATTCCCGAGGACGCGCGCCGGATCGAGGCGGTGCTGAAGGAGATCGGCCCAAACGTGCAGCTCGCCGTCGATGCCAACGGCCGCTTCGATCTGGAGACGGCCATCGCCTACGCCAAGATGCTGCGGCAATATCCACTCTTCTGGTACGAAGAAGCCGGTGATCCGCTCGACTACGCACTGCAAGCCGCCCTCGCCGATTTCTATCCCGCGCCCATGGCGACCGGCGAAAACCTCTTTTCTCATCAGGACGCGCGCAATCTGCTGCGCTACGGCGGCATGCGGCCCGACCGCGACTATCTCCAGTTCGATTGCGCCCTCTCTTACGGTCTTGTCGAGTTCCGCCGCACGCTCGACGCGCTGACGAAGCACGGATGGTCATGGCGCCGTGTCATTCCGCACGGCGGCCACCAGATGTCACTGATGATCGCCGCCGGCCTCGGCCTTGGTGGCAACGAGAGCTATCCGGACCTGTTCCAACCCTACGGCGGCTTCCCCGATGGCGTGCAGCCGCGCGACGGCCACGTGACATTGCCGGAGTTGCCCGGCATCGGCTTCGAGGGCAAGAGCGACCTCTACGCCGAGATGCGTGGCCTTGCTGCATGACCGGGAGATCTCAGCCGATCAACGCATTCTCTGACCCGACGACGCGCTGGCCGCGACGAACACGCGTTCGCCAGCCAATGATGATCGCGCGATCTGCTTGTCGGAGGTCCACGTGATGTCGCCAGCCTCAAGCGTAGCACCGTGGTGACGCGCCGCATCAGCGATGGCCGCACGGGCGTTTGCGCCAGCCATGGCGATAGCGTCGTCAAAACCGCATAAACCCCACGCCACGACATTGCGCACCGCCTGATCCAAGGTGAGCGACGATCCGGCAAGATGCGTGGCGTTCGGCTCGCGTACCGAACCATCGGCGCTACGCTCGATTGTCATACCGGCGAACGCATACCGTCCCGCCGGCGCTGCTGCAGCAGTGACCGCATCGGTGACCAGGATCGATCGCGCGATGCCCTTGGCGCGCAGCATCACGCCCAGCGCATAAGGCGCGACATGAATGCCATCAGCAATGAAGCAGGCCGCCAGGCGATCCTCGGCAAGCTGCGCCATGATCGGATTATCGAACTTGTGCTGCGCATGCGCCACGCCATTGCCGAGATGCGTCGCGAGCGTCACGCCGGCTGCCGCCGCATCTGTGACCGTGTCGAACCGCGCATCGGAGTGCCCCATCGCAACAACCACGCCGCCCGCCCGCGCTGCCTGGATGAACGCGGCGGCTCCCACGAGCTCCGGAGCGATTGTGACCAGCAATATGGGCTTGCGGATGGACGCCTGCAGCCGATCGACCAAGCCGATATCCGGCGCGCACATCTTCGCGGCCGGATGGCACCCACAGAACCCCGGTGCCGGATTGAGAAACGGCCCTTCCAGATGATAACCTGGAACCATCAATGGGCCGAGGCGGCTCCCGGCGACCGCGGCATCAAGCGCCGCGAAGCGCTCCAACAATTCATCCGCCGATGCCGTGATCAGCGTCGGCAGGCACTGCGTCACGCCCGTCGAGAGCATGGCCTCGAGGGCGTGATCAAGCGCGGCGGGCGTCAGCCCAGCATCATTGAAATCGATGCCGGCAAAGCCATTCACCTGCAGATCGAATAGCCCCGCGGTGCTAATCATGGACGGACGCTGAGTAACGCAATCGCCGCCTGATCGACATACATCCGGCAATCCTTGTGCAACCTCACAATGGACGCGGGACAATTCGGCGTCAGTGGCCCCTCGATCGTGGCCTTCAGCGCATTGGCCTTGCGGGTATCGGAGATGCTGAGGATTAACGTGTCCGCCGCCAGCATCTGCCGAACCGACATGGAAATTGCGCGGTTCGGAACATCCGCCAAGGTCGGAAACCATCCTTCTCCGAATTGCTGGCGGCGGCAGGCATCATCAAGCGTCACAAGCAAATACGGGTCGCGCGTGTAGAGATCAGCCGGTGGATCGTTGAACGCAAGATGTCCGTTCTCGCCAATGCCGGCAAAGCAGACTGCGATGCGGCGGCCACGTAGCGTCGCGTTCAAGCGCGCAATCTCGGCGGGCAAATCGGATGCATCACCATTAACCGGAACGAAGGTTCCTAGCGCCGGCAGGTGCGCGAACACACGCTCCTGCAAGTACCGGCGAAAGCTCGCGGGATGCGTGGCAGGTAAGCCCGCATACTCGTCGAGGTGGAAGGCTGTGACCCGGCTCCAGTCGATCCCGCCGGCACGAACCAGCGCATCCAGCATCTCGAACTGGCTGGCGCCCGTGGCAAGCACGATGGTCGCGTGTCCGTCTTTCGCGAGTGCGAGACGAATGAGGTGCGCACCATCCTCAGCGGCGGCCTTGCCGAGGGCGCCTTTACTATCAAACACCCGAACATCCATGATCAAGTCCATCTGCCAGTCAGCTTCAGATTAATGCATGCGCGACCCCACCCGGGCATGACACAGCGCTCGCACAGCCGGAAATATGGCCATTGCATCGAGCACCCGCACATGAGCTATGATCTATCAGAATGCGCGCAATGGGAAGATCGGTCTAAGCTAGATCAGGTTTGAGACGTTGATTTCAGGGAGGACAAAATGTCGATCAATCGACGGCGAGTGTTGCTTGCGCTTGGCGGCGGATTGCTGGCCGGAGTATCCGCAATGTCTGGGGCCAGCGCCCAGACCGCGAAATACAAAGAGGCGCCGGCGCTCGCCGAGCAAGTCAAAGCCAGCAAGCTTCCAGCTGTCGACGCGCGCTTGCCGGAGCAGCCACTGCTGGTCCCCGTCGATTCTGTTGGCCAATACGGCGGAGTCTGGCGCCGCGCGTTTCTCGGTCCTGCAGACGCCAACAACTACGTGCGCGTGGTTTTCGATTCACTGTTCCGCTTCTCGCCGGACGGCGGCAAGATCGAACCGAAGATCGCGGCGGGCGCGGAATCCTCCGCCGACTTCAAGAGTTGGACGATTACCTTGCGCAAGGGCGCAAAGTGGTCCGATGGCGCGCCTTTCTCGGCCGACGACATCATGTTCTGGTACAAAGATGTCATCTTGAACAAGGATCTGACGCCGACACTCCCAGGCTGGATGCGGAATGCGGACGGCACCCCGGCGCTGGTTGAAAAAGTCAACGACGTCGCGGTCAAGTTCTCGTTCAAGGCGCCAGCGACCATGTTCCTGACGGCGCTCGTGGCCGCCGACGGTGGCGACCGCACCTACGCGGCGTTCCTACCCGCCCATTACCTCAAGAAGTTCCATGCCAGCTACGCCAGCAAAGAAGATCTCGACAAGGCCATTCAAGCGGCTGGCTTCAAGACCTGGACCGAACTCTTCGCCTCGCGCAATGCGCCGCCGGAAAACGTCGAGCGCCCGACCATGGCCGCCTGGGTGCCAACGAGCCGCGTCAGTGACCCGGTCTTCACCTTGCGGCGCAATCCCTACTATGTCGGCGTCGACAAGGACGGCAACCAGCTGCCCTACATCGATGAAGTGCGCTTCACCTACTTCGCCGATGTGCAGGCGCTGAACCTGGCAGCTATCGCCGGTAATTTCGACATCCAGGAACGCCACATCCAGATGACCAACTATCCCGTCTTCAAGGATCAAGAGAAGACCGGAAAGTATAAGGTCATCACGTGGCCGACCTTTGGCGGTGCCGACGCCGTCGTGATGTTCAACCAGACCTATAAAGCCGACCCGGAAATGGGCCGTCTGATGGCCATGAAGGACTTCCGTGTCGCCATGTCGCACGCCGTCAATCGCGACCAGATCAAGGAATCCGCCTTCCTCGGTCTTGGCGAGGCGCGCCAAGGTGTTCCGGCGCCCTGGCACCCGTACTTCCCCGGCGAGGAACATGCAAAAAAGTACACCGCCTATGATGCCGCTCAGGCCAACAAGCTGCTCGACGGCCTTGGGCTCACCAAGCGCGACGCCCAAGGCATCCGCCTGTTGCCCAACGGCAAGCCCGCCACGATCGAAATCAGCGTCGTGCCGGCTTTCGGTGCATGGCCTGACGTCGCCCAACTCGTCGCCAAGGACTGGGAAAAGGTCGGCATCAAGACCATCGTACAGATCCGCGAGCGCGCGTTGCACTTCAAGATGCGCGACGCCAACGAGCTGATGACGGAAGATCTGGAACGACGACACGACCGCGTTCCCGTTCACCGGCAACGCCAAAGTCGATGTGCGCAACTCCGTCGATCCTCACCCTCGGACCGCTCTATGGCCAGTGGTTCAATACCAAAGGCAAAGAGGGCGTCGAGCCACCCGCCGAAATCAAGAAGATCGTCGAACTCATAGACACAGCGCGCACCGTCGGGACCGACGGTCAGATCAAGGCCGCCCAGGATCTCTTCAAGATCTGGGCGGATCAGATCTACGAGATCGGTATCGTCGGCCTGACGCCGATGATCCAGGGCGTGGTGGTCGTGAACAACAGGATGCGAAACGTCCCGGCGCAGCTGGGTAACGACTGGCCGCTTGCGGACGCCCGGCAACGCGCGCCCCGAGCAGTTCTACTATCAACGCTGATCTGCTAGAGTGCTTCCGGAAAAGTGTGAAGCGGTTTTCCGATAAGAAGCACACCCGAACGTCACGCACGCGTTGAGGCGCGTGCGTGACTTCGGCGGTATCCGAGAGTTCTCATGGCTCGTTTCATTATTCAGCGGCTGCTGCTGCTGCCGCTGCTCATGGTGATCTTCTCCGTTATCATTTTCGCGATCATCCAGGCGCCGCCCGGCGACTTCCTGACCTCGTACGCCGCCACGTTGGCGTCCTCGGGATCGTCCGTTAGCATGGAGCAACTGGACGCCCTGCGCCAGCAGTATGGCCTCGATCAGCCTGTCCACGTCCAATACTATCGATGGATCGCGAACTTGCTGCGCGGCGACCTCGGTCTGTCGCTCGAATATCAGCGGCCGAACATCGACCTGATCAGCGAGCAATTGGGTCTGACCCTTGCGCTTGCGCTCTTCAGCTTCGTACTCACGTGGGCGATCGCCATTCCCGCCGGCATCTATTCGGCGACGCATCAGCGCTCGTGGCTCGATTATGTCCTGACGGTCTTCAACTACGTCGGCGTCGCAACGCCCAATTTCATGCTGGCGCTGGTTTTGATGTGGGTCGCCTTCTCCTACTTCGGCATTGGCATTACCGGGCTGTTCTCATCCGAAATGGCGGGCCAACCTTGGAGTTTCGCCAAGTTCATTGACCTCTTGAAGCATATCTGGCTGCCGGCGCTGGTGCTGGCGGTCGCCGGCACCGCGCGTCTCACGCGTGTCATGCGCGCCAATCTGCTCGATGAATTGAACAAGCCCTATGTCGTGACGGCCCGCGCCAAGGGGCTTGTCGGAATGGCGGCTCGTCATGCGCTATCCGGTGCGACTGGCATTCAATCCGCTGGTCAGCACGATCGGCTGGTATCTGCCGCAGCTGTTCTCCGGCAGCCTGATCGTCGCGACCGTGATGAACCTGCCGAACATCGGGCCGCTGCTGCTGCGCGCGCTCGTCAACCAGGACATGTACCTCGCTGGCGGCATCCTGCTGATCTACTGCTTCCTGACGATCGTCGGCACGCTGTTGTCGGACATCCTGCTCGCCGTCCTCGATCCGCGCATCCGGATGGGCAAGTAGAATGACTGCACTGACCGGACCAGGCTCGCGCTGCCGAAGACCGCATCTCAGTCGCGTCCAACTGGACGCTGGTGTGGTGGCGCTTCCGCAAGCATCGCCTGGCGATGGTCAGCGCCGGCATTCTGCTTGGCACTCTACACCGTCGTGCTGTGCCCCGATTTCTTCAGCACACAGGATCCCGAACCCACCGAGGCCCGGCAGGCCTTCATCCCGGTGCAGGGCCTCCATCTCTTCGATGACGGGCGGCTCGATCCCTGGGTTCCGGCAGTCGTCGGCAAGCGCAATCCCGTGACGCTGCGCATGGAATGGACAACCGACCCGGCCCAGAAAGTGCCGTGTCGGCTTCTTCGTACCCGGAAAGCCCTACAATTTTCTCGGGCTCATTCCCGCTACGGCGCACCTGCATTGGTCCCGCGCGATCCGGCACAACGCATCTTCCTGCTGGGCTCCGACCGCCTCGGCCGCGATCAGTGGTCGCGCATCATGCACGGCACCCAAACGTCGATGACCATCGGCCTGGTCGCCGTGACGCTGAGCGTCGATCCTGGGCATCGTTCTCGGCGGCATCTCCGGGTATTTCGGCGGCTGGACCGATCAATTGATCCAGCGGCTGATCGAGTTGCTGCAGTCGCGTGCCGACCATCCCGATCTGGCTCGCGCTGTCCGCCGCCCTGCCGCGCGACTGGACCCCGATCCAGGTCTTCTTCGCCATCACCGTGATCCTGTCCCTGATCGGCTGGACCACGCTGGCGCGCGAGGTGCGGGGGCACTTCCTGGCGCTGCGCGAGGAGGATTTCGTCCTGGCCGCGCGAACTCGCCGGCTGCAGCCGCGCGCGCATCATCCTGCGCCACATGGTGCCGACGTTCCTCAGCCACATCATCGCCACGTCCTCGCTCGCCATCCCGGCGATGATCATCAACGAGACCTCGCTGTCCTTCCTGGGTCTCGGCATCCGCCCGCCGGCGATCAGCTGGGGCGTGCTGCTGCAGGAAGCCCAGAACATCCAGACCCTGGCGCTGGCGCCCTGGCTGCTGATCCCAGGCCTGCTGGTCATTGTCGCCGTGCTTGCCTTCAATCTGGTGGGCGACGGGCTTCGCGATGCCGCCGATCCCTACAGCAAGTGAGCCCGCAATGACCGCAGCCTCTGCTCAGTGTGCGCGATCTCCACGTCACGTTCGGCCTCGACGAGGGCTCGGTGCGCGCCGTCGACGGCGTCAGCTTCGACGTCATGCCCGGACACGTGCTCGGCATCGTCGGCGAAAGCGGCTGCGGCAAGAGCGTCACCATGCGCGCGATCCTGCAGCTCGTCGATGAACCCGGCCGCATCACGAGCGGCGAGATCCTCTTTCGCTGCCGCACCGGGCTCGCCGCCGGCCAAGACGAGGACATCATCGATCTGGCCAAGCTGCCGCGGCACGGCGCGCGCATGCGCGCCATCCGCGGCGCCGAGATCGCGCTGATCCCGCAGGAACCGATGGCGGCCTTCAGCCCGGTCCACACCGTCGGCGACCAGATCGTCGAGGCGATCCAGCTGCATCATCGGCAGTGGCGGCCGGACGGCAACGGCGTCAGCGACAAGGAAGCGCGCGAGATCGTCGTCGGCCTCTTTCGCGACGTCGGCATCTCCATGCCGGAGCAGCGGGTCGATGCCTATTCCTGGCAGCTCTCGGGCGGCCTGCGCCAGCGCGCGATGATCGCCATGGCGCTGTGCTGCAAGCCGCGGCTGCTTATCGCCGACGAGCCGACCACCGCCATCGACGTCACCACGCAGGCGCAGGTGCTGGCGCTCTTGCGCGACCTACAGCGCAAGTACGGCACCGCCATCATCTTCATCACCCACGATCTCGGTGTGATCGCGCAGATGGCCAATGACGTCGTGGTCATGTACCTCGGCCGCGTCGTCGAGCAGGGCCCGGTCGACGACATTTTCCACGCGCCGAAGCACCCCTATACGCGCGCGCTGCTGCGCTCGATCCCGAGCATCGTCGGGGAGACCCAGCGTGGCGCTGCCGACGATTTCCGGCTCCCTGCCGCATCCCTTCAACCGTCCCACGGGCTGCCCGTTTCATCCGCGCTGCGACGAGGTGATAGCGACGATGTGCGCGACGCACGTTCCCGATCTCAAGTCCTGTCGGCAACGGGCAGTCCGTGAGCTGCTTCCTGTACCAAGATCGGCCGGAGCACGTCATGACAGGGCGCGCAGCGGTTGATCCCTCCAAGCCGATTTTGCAAGTCCGCAACCTGCGGAAGTTTTTCCCCATCACGGCTGGCGTTTTCCACAAGACTATCGGCCACGTGCGCGCCGTCGACGACGTCAGCTTCGACGTGCACGAAGGCGAGACGCTCGGCCTGGTCGGCGAGAGCGGCTGCGGCAAGACCACGACGTCGCGCTGCGTCCTGCGCGCCATCGAACCGACGTCGGGCCAGATCTTGTTCCGCCGCAAGAACGAGGACATCGTCGATCTCGCAGCGATGACGCCGGCAGGACCTGCGGCCGCTGCGCGCCGAGATCCAGATGATCTTCCAGGATCCATTCGGCTCGCTCAATCCGCGCATGACCCTGTTCGACAACGTCGGCGAGCCGCTGCTCGTCAACGGCATGACCAATCGCGAGCGAGCGCTCGGATCGCGTCGCCGAGCTGCTTGCGCCTGGTGGGATTGCGCGCCGAATTCATGCATCGCTTTCCGCATGCCTTCAGCGGCGGTCAGCGCCAGCGCATCGGCATCGCGCGCGCGCTCGTCGACCAATCCGCGCCTCGTGGTTGCCGACGAGCCCGTCTCCGCGCTGGACGTCTCGGTGCAGGCGCAGGTCCTCAATCTGCTGCTCGAATTGCAGTCGCGCCTGCATCTGACCTTCCTGTTTGTCGCGCACGATCTCTCGGTCGTGCGGCACATCTCGGACCGGGTCGCGGTGATGTATGTCGGGCAGCTTGTCGAGTTGGCGCCGACCAAGACCTTGTTCAGCAGACCACGCCATCCCTACACCGCCGCCTTGATGCGCGCCGTGCCGGTTCCCGATCCGCGCATCCCCGTCGGAGAGGTCACCCTGAAGGGCGAAGTGCCGAACCCAGCGAACCCGCCAGCGGGCTGCTATTTCCATCCGCGCTGCCGCTTTGCCGAAGCCCGCTGCCGCCAGGAAACGCCCGCCCTGCGCGAACCCCAACCCGGCCATTTCGTGCGCTGCCACTTGGCCGATCAGCTCGATTTGACCACCGCCTCGGCCATCGCATCGTAGTGTGATGATTCCGAAGTCCGCATCCATCTTGCGGCTGGACTGGGGAGCGGACTTCGGAATCTGAATCACACCAGAGTCAATTCTTTCTAGTGTCCTGGCGCTTCAGACATGCTGCCAACTGCTGCCGCTGCGACTGGACTTCACTGCGGCTTCGATGAATGCAACGCCGCGCAAACCATCGGCCAGGGTCGGATAGGCGACGGCAGGATCGGGCGTGCCGTGTTTGCGCGCTGCGCGAATAGCGTGCGCGACCTCCGTGTAGATCGTCGCGAACGCCTCTAGGTAGCCCTCGGGGTGGCCACCGGGAATTCGGGTCACGCGTTGCGCGGCGACATTGGCGGTGCTGCTGCCACGCGTGATCCGGCGGAGCGGTTCGCCGAGGCGAACGACATCGAGATGGTTCGGCTGCTCTTGCGCCCAAGTCAGACTGCCGGTTTCACCAAACACGCGGATGCGCAGCGCATTTTCATTGCCCGGCGCCACTTGCGATACCCACAGCGCACCACGCACACCCGACCCGAACCGCAACAGGATCTGCGCATTGTCGTCGACGCGGCGGCCTGGGACGAAGCTCTGAAGATCCGCCAGCAGCGACGTCACTGTGTCACCGGTGATGAATTCGGCCAGATTGAATGCGTGTGTGCCGATGTCGCCGATGGCGCCGCCAGCGCCGGATTGGGCAGGGTCGGTGCGCCATGCGGCTTGCTTCTGACCGCTGGTTTCGAGTGGTCCTGAAAGCCAGTCCTGTGCATATTCGACCTGCACCGTGCGCACGTGTCCGATGGCACCAGCGGCGACCAGCGCGCGCGCTTCGCGCACCATGGGATAGCCGGTGTAATTATAGGTGACCGCAAAGAGGCGCCCGCTCCGCTCGACCGCCGCCACGATGCGTTCAGCCTCGGCAAGGGTCGTGCACAGCGGCTTGTCGCAGAGCACGTGTACGCCGGCATCGAGCGCCGCGATCGCGATGTCGGCGTGCGAGGCGTTTGGTGTCACGATCGCAACGGCTTCGATGCCGTCGGGCCGCTGCGCTTCCGCAGCAAACATCTCCGCGTAGCTGCCGTAGCTGCGCACCGGTACAAGACCGATGGCGATGCCCGACCGCTTGGCCTTGTCCGACTGCGATGACAGCGCGCCCGCGACGAGCACATAGTGATCGTCGAGCCGTGCCGCCATACGGTGTACGGCGCCAATGAACGCGCCCTCGCCGCCACCGACCATACCGAGACGAATGCGCGCTACTACATCGCTCATCACAGCCCCAAAGTCCGTTTGACGAGCGCCTGGTCGACGCCCGCGCCAGCGAAATCGTCGAAGGCCTTGTCGGTGACCGGGATGATGTGGCGCGCGATGAACGGTGCGCCCTCCGCTGCCCCGACCTCGGCCGCCTTCAGGCAGCATTCCCATTCGAGCACGGCCCAACCCTTGTAGCCGTGTATCGCGAGGCGCGAGAAGATGCCAGCGAAATCGACCTGACCGTCGCCGAGCGAGCGGAAACGGCCGGCGCGGTCCACCCACGGTTGGAAGCCCGAATAGACGCCCTGACGTCCCGTCGGATTGAGTTCAGCGTCCTTCACATGAAACGCCTTGATGCGCTCGTGGTAGATATCGATGAAGGCGAGATAATCCAAATGCTGCAGCACGAAGTGCGAGGGGTCGTAGTTGATCGCGCAGCGCTTGTGGTTAGCAGTCGCGGCGAGAAACATCTCGAACATCGCGCCGTCGAACACATCTTCGCCCGGATGAATTTCAAAACACACATCGACACCGGCGGCGTCGTAGGCGTCGAGGATCGGTCGCCAACGGCGGCCGAGTTCTGCAAACGCTTCTTCGACAAGACCTGCCGGGCGCTGCGGCCAGGGATACACGTACGGCCACGCTAGCGCGCCGGTGAACGACACGTGCACATCGAGGCCGAGATGATGCGAGGCCTGCGCTGCAAGTTTCAATTGTTCGACCGCCCACGCCTG
This sequence comes from uncultured Alphaproteobacteria bacterium, assembly GCA_963779515.1. Taxonomy (GTDB): domain Bacteria; phylum Pseudomonadota; class Alphaproteobacteria; order Rhizobiales; family Hyphomicrobiaceae; genus CAVZYN01. Next base: position 413,265 of record CAVZYN010000017.1, on the reverse strand, counting down.
CCGCGCCTTTGGATTGCCACGCACGACCTCCGGCGCGAAGCCATCGAACAGCGCGTCATAGGCCGGGTTCACGGCAACGAGCTGGCCGCGACCGGCATCGAATTCGACAGCCTTCGGATCGAGGCGGCCGGCGTTCGCTCGGAGTTGGCGCGCCACAAGGCGGCACTTCCCGATCACCGCCTGATCGATCGGCCGTTCTCGCTGGAGGACGGGCGCATCGGCTTCCGCCATCTGATCACCAACGAACCCGCGCTCACGGCTATCATCTGCGGCAATGACGTGCTCGCGCTCGGCGCCTTGTTCGAGGCGCAGGCCATGGGCTTCCAGTGTCCGCGCGATATTTCGATTGTCGGATTTGATGGTCTCGAACTCGGCCGGCACACGGTGCCAGGACTGACGACCATCGATGTTCATTGCGCCAACCTCGGGACCCGGACGGCCGAGACCTTACTCGCCAAGATCGCCGGCCGGCACGTGCCGAAGGCGACGCGCATCGACATCGATCTCGTGGTGCGCGGCTCGTCGGGCCCACCGCGGCGGGGGCCCGTCCGCGCGCACTTAAAAGGCGCCGCTGGATGACTTGGTTGCTCGCTGATATCCGCAAATCGAGCGGGCACTTCTGTGCACCGGCGCGGCGCCTAGCCACCCGCCGCTGACCGCGCCAAGAACCATCAAATTCAGCAACCTATTGAAATCATTGGTACCGCTTCCCCGGCTCGAACGGGGGACCCCCAGATCCACAATCTGGTGCTCTAACCAACTGAGCTAAAGCGGCTTTCCATGACCTGCCGCCCGGCAAGAGTGCGAGCGGGTCGACGGTGGCGCAAATTACTGGCTCGAACGCCATATCTCAAGGACCAAATCGTGCCAGCGCCACGTGCGGGCAAATTGAAGTGACCAACAGACCGCCGCCGGATCCACGCAACGTTCAGGACAGGCTCGAGCCACACGGTCGCACAACACATTGAAATTAGAGCATTTCCATTCTTCTCCCCGTTGATTGACGGGGCTCTTTCACATGCCTATCAGCGGCGTGAGGCTCCGGCAAACGCCGCGTGCCGGATACTGGACTGGTTCCGGGGCCTTGACCCCCGGTACTTGGGAGCATTCGGATGATTATCGATATACTTGGCGCCGGAACTCGCGCGGCCGCACGACTATCGGTTGCTTTATGCGCACTCTGCGGCGCCGGCGATGGCGCGGCGCAAGGCAAGATCAACATTTACTCCTATCGCGAACCGCCCCTTGTCGAACCATTGCTGAAAGCCTTCACGGAGGCGACCAAGATCGCGGTGAATGTCGTCTACGCACCGAACGGGCTCGTCGAACGTATGGCGGCGGAAGGCCGCAACAGCCCAGCCGACCTGCTGCTCACCAATGAGTTTGCGATTCTGACGCAAGCCCGCGATGCGGGCGTAACCCAAACCGTGACGTCTGAGAAGCTCAACACGGCTCTACCAGCCACAGTTCGCGATCCAGAAGGACATTGGTTCGCCCTGACGCGACGAGCCCGCGTCATTTACGCATCAAAGTCGCGCGTTAGCGACACGGCAATCACCTACGAACAGCTCGCCGATCCGAAATGGAAAGGCAAGATCTGCATGCGATCTGGACAACACACCTACAATGTCGCGCTGACAGCCGCCATGATCGCTCATCTCGGATCGGTGAATGCAGAGGCGTGGCTCCGCGGCGTGAAGGCAAATCTTGCGCGCAAACCCTCGGGCGGCGATCGTGAAGCCGTTCGCGACGTTCATTCGGGGTTGTGCGACTTGGCGATCGGCAACACGTACTACATGGGCGCTATGCTCAAGCATCCAGAACAGAAAACGTGGGCCGAACTCGGTGAAGGTTCTGTTCCCCGATGCCAACGGCCGCGGGACCCATGTCAACATTTCCGGAATGGCGCTCGCCGCCAACGCACCCAATCGTAACAACGCCATTCAATTGATGGAGTTCCTCGTTTCGGCGCCAGCTCAAAAGCTCTACGCGGAGACCAATCACGAATACCCCGCCGCGATAGGGATCACAGAATCGGATCTAGTGAAGAGCTGGGGCGCTCTTAAGCCGGACGCGCTGCCGTTGCCGGAGATCGCAAAGCTGCGCCGCCAAGCATCCGAGATGATCGATCGCGTGCGGTTCGACCAAGGCCCCGGGGGAAGTTGAGGAAAAGGCCAAGGGCTATACGGTCTTGCGCTGACTGACATACGCGGCAGCGACGATGAGCGCCGCCCCCGCCAATGTCGCGAGCCCCGGATAGTCGCCGAACAACAAAATGCCGAACAAAATGCCCCAAACGAGGGTGACATAGTGCACCGGTGCGAGGCGCGGCGCTTCAGCGCGCGCAAAGGCAGCGACGATCAGCGCATGGCCGCAAACGCCCAAAGCACCGACACCAAAAAACGTCAATAGATCTTGTGGCGACGGCGGCGTCCAAACGGCAAACGCGGGCAATGCCAGCAGCAGCGCCGGGCCAACATTTTGAAACAGAATGATGGTCGGCAGCGGATCGCGCGTCGCGCGATGGCGCAGCAGCACAATGACCAAAGCATAGACCACCGCCGAGAGCAGAGCGGCGGCCGCGCCGAGCCACGCGCTGGCGGTATAGTCGGAGCTTGCGAGTTGGCCGCCGACGACAATGAACATCCCGCCTATTCCGGCAGCGAGCGCTTTCACAATACCGGAGTTGACCGCCTCCTTCAGGATAATGCGCGCAAATACCGCCATGAACAGCGGCGATAGAAATGCGACGGCGAGAACGTCGGCGAGCGGCAGGTGCGCGAGCGCAAAGAAAAACGAAGTGGCGGTGATCACGATCAAGATCGAGCGCGCGCCGTTGTAGGCAAAGGCTTCTCGAGAGGGCCAGCCTGGTCGCATCCAGGCAAACGCAACACCCGCCCAAAGACTACCCATGGCGAAGCGAATAAATGCAATTTCGAACGTCGGATACCGCGGCGTCAACGATTTGACGAGCGCATCCATCAAAGTTAGCAGCCCCTCGCCCGTGATGGCGAGACCAACAGCGCGACGCAGATCGGTTGGTTTCACGACGAACCGCTTTCAAAGGCTCGCGCGTCACCCGCGAGCATCGAGCAAACCTCGCCGGCGCGCGTATACGGTGTCGGGCACTCAATCTCTCAACAGCTCGTTGATACCAGTTTTGCTGCGAGTCTGCGCATCGACGGTTTTCACAATCACCGCGCAGTAGAGCGACGGCCCCCAGCTTTCACCCGGCAAATTCTTGCCCGGTATCGACCCTGACACCACCACTGAGTAGGGCGGCACTTTGCCGATATGAATCTTGCCGGTCGCACGATCCACAATCTTGGTCGAAGCGCTGATGAAAACGCCCATCGACAACACCGATCCTTCGCCGACGATCACACCCTCCACCACCTCCGAACGCGCACCGATAAAGCAATTGTCTTCGATGATCGTAGGATTGGCCTGCAGCGGCTCGAGCACGCCGCCGATGCCGACACCGCCTGAAAGATGCACATTCTTGCCGATCTGCGCGCACGACCCGACCGTTGCCCACGTATCGACCATCGTGCCGCTATCGACATAAGCTCCGAGATTCACGAACGATGGCATCAGCACCACGTTTGGCGCAACAAAAGCGCTCCTGCGCACCACCGCGCCCGGCACGGCCCGAAACGCTGCGGTCTTGAAATCATCCGCTGACATTCCGTCGAACTTCGATGGCACCTTGTCCCACCAGCTCGACCCGCCTGGCGCTCCGGCAATCATGCCCATGTCGTTGAGCCGGAACGACAACAGCACCGCCTTTTTTAGCCACTGGTGGACCACCCACTCCCCGCCGGTCTTTTCCGCCACCCGTGCTATGCCCTTGTCGAGCATATTCAAGGCCGTCTCGACAGCATCCCGAACCTCGCCCTTCGTCGATGCGTTCACTGAATCGCGTTTGTCCCAAGCGGCTTCGACAATCGTCTTGAGTTGTGCATTTGCCACGGCGCGGTCCCCTTCTCCCAAAAGCAGCCCAGATTGTTCTGAATTCGGTATAGGCGCGACCGGCCTGATGGTGTCAACCAGCCACAGCGGCGCGTTCGTTGCATTTGCAAACAACTGTTTGTTTGCTGATCCCGAATTTTATCTTTGACGCTCCGCGCCTTGAGCGGTTTTACTCCTCAGAGGGGTAATCACTTAGCGGGATTTTGAAATGCGTCGGCTCCTCTGGGCTCTCGCACTGCTGGCTCTCTCTGTGGCCGATGGCTGGCTGATGCTCGGCGGCGCGACCGCGCAAGAATTGGCGATGGCCTCAACCCAAGCCTTCTCGTATCCGGCCGCTCCACCCGTGCTGTCCTCCGATTGCCGCTCGCGAAAAATCGCGGGCGAGGACCACCGCCGGCCCCTGAAATCTCTTCGTCGCGCGGTTCGAGCGAACAACTCAGTTAGAGTGCTCGCGATCGGCTCGTCCTCGACCGTCGGCGTCGGCGCATCCCGGCCCGCGGCGGCCTATATTGCCCGCCTGGAAAACGGTCTTGAAGGCGTGTTCAAAGGACTCGACTTCGACGTCGTCGGCAAAGGCATGTCGGGCGAAGACGCGGAAGGCCAGTCCGCCCGCATGCGCCAGACCGTCGAAGACGTGAAACCGGACCTGGTTGTCTGGCAAGTCGGCACCAACGACGCGATCCGTCACGTCGATATCGAGACGTTCAAAAACTGCCTTCACCGCACGCTGGCTTGGTTGCGCGATAATCGCTTCGACGTGGTCTTGGTGGATCCGCAATACGGCGAGGCGTTGGTCAAGGACGCTTATTACGAACTGGTCGTGAATGCTGTGGCCGAGGTTGCGCGCGAACGGCGCGTCCTTCTGGTCGATCGCTTTGAAGCCATGAAAGAGCTGTCCCGCGAACGCGGTGACCGCTTCTACCTGACCTCTGACGACCTGCACTTGAATGACACTGGGCATCGCTGCATGGCTGAGCAAATCGCGCGCGCCATCGTCGGCGGCCTTCTGCTGGCAGACGCCGAGCCATTTGCGCTCTCCCCATCGGTTCCCTGATCCGAAACGCAACGGCTTCATCCGCGCCTGCCGCATCCCTAACGGCACGAACCGTTCAGGCCCGGTTTAACTTGGATCAGCCAGTAACCCAGTGTCCTGAACCTTGAGCGAGTTGCTATGACCCAGTCGAAGGCCCCAACCGCGGCCAACGCACCGAAGTTCCCCGCACCGATGCCGAAGTCAGGCCATCCGCATGTCGATGCCTACCTGGAGACGGGCTACGCCAGCGTCGTCGGCATGTCGTCGCATTTCGCCGCCGCCATTACCGCGCGCTTGATGCGGCTCCAGTCCGATCTCGGCGTCAAAGGCCCGGTCGCCGAAATCGGCACCTTCGAAGGCCGATTCTTCATCGCCATGGCCCACGCGCTCGAGCCCGGTGAAGTCGCCCTCGGCATGGACCTGTTCGATTGGCCCAACCCCGAGGTTCTCGGCCGTTTTGAATCCAACTGCGCCAAGCACGGCGTGCCGGCAGAAAAGCGCATCACCTGGAAGGTCGACAGCCGCTCGACTGAACCGGCAGATCTTCTCGCCAAGCTCGGCGGCCGGCGGCCCCGTCTCTTCCACATCGACGGCGAGCACTCGCGCCACGCGCTCTCCCGCGATCTCGCACTCGCGACCGCCGTCATGCCACCCGACGGCCTGATCGTCCTCGACGATATGTTGCACCCGGGCTACCCGACGCTGATGGTCGCCGTCCACGACTACCTGGAAAAAAATCCCGACATCTGCGTCCTCGCAATCATCGATCGCGAAACCATCACGGCCGCCACCAAGTTTGTGCTCTGCCGCAAGGATTGGTTCAAAACCTATGAGACCCCGATGCTCGAGATCTTCAAGGACAACATCTGGCCGCTCGGTGCCGACTTCGAGCCGCACTGGTGTCTGGTCCTGTCGCTCGATACGCGGCTCGCCGACATCACGTAACCGTACGGTGTCAGACCCGAGGGTCTGACCCTACAAAATCCCCTTCGCCTTCAACTTCCCCTTCAGCCCCGCGAACGCCGTCGCCAGCAACTCTGGCTGCGTCGATCGCAGCACCAAGTTGGTGCCAAAGGTCCGCGCGTCTTTGGTGAACGGATAGCTCCCCATCGACACCTCGGCGAATTCCTTCTGATGCGCACCGAGCAGTTCCGCGATCTCGCCTTCCGGCCGGAACAGCTCGATCACCTCCGTCATCATCTTCGCTCCCGTCTTCAGGCGCTGCGTCACGTCGTCGAGCATCACCTGCATGACGTTCGGAATCCCTGCCATGACAATGACGTTGCCGAGCATGAACCCCGGCGCCACCGATACTGAGTTCTTAACGAGCTCCGCGCCCATTGGGATTCGCGCCATCCGCAGTCGCGGCGGCGTCAACTCGATTCCGCGGCGCTCGTAATAAGGCCTCATCAGCGCCAGCGCCCGATCATCGACATCGATCGACACGCCGAACGCCTTTGCCACACAGTCCGATGTGATGTCATCGTGCGTCGGCCCGATTCCGCCCGTCGTAAACACGTAGGTGAACTTGGCCCTGAGCGCATTTACCGCTGCGACGATTTCGGCCTCCTCATCGGCCACCACCCGCACTTCCTTCAGCTGGATGCCAATCGCCGTCAGGTGATCCGCGATATACCCGATGTTCTTGTCTTTGGTGCGCCCCGACAGGATCTCATCGCCAATCACCAGGACCGCTGCCGTGACGATATCCTGCGCCGTACTCATGAATAAACCTCATCTTGCTCCATCTGCTGCCAAGCACAGCCGACCGCTCGCATTCTCGCCGAGACTCGACATCAGGTAAAGCCGCCCGATCAACCTGACAGATCACACGTATCGACAGCCGTAACCCCGGCCTCGACGCCGCGTTGCGTCGGCGATGAGAACCGGGGTCCAGCTCATTTCTGAGTTCAGTGATGCTTAGCCGCTGCCTTCGCCGGCTTCGCAAGTGCCGCTTTGACCTTCGGCGGCAGGATCACGCTATCGATCACATGGATCGTGCCGTTTGACGTCTTGATATCCGTCTTGGTCACGGTCGCACCCGACACTTTCACTCCCGACGTCGTATCGACGGCAATTTCAGAACCTTCGACCGATTTGACGCCGAACCTCTTCGACTTCGCCTTCAAGATCTTCTCGGCCGGCAAATCCGCTGCAACGACGTGATAGGTCAAAATCGACGCCAGCGTCTTCTTGTTCTCAGGCTTCAGCAGATTTTCGACCGTTCCCGCTGGCAGCTTCTTGAACGCCGCATCCGTCGGAGCAAACACCGTGAACGGGCCCTTGCCCTTCAACGTATCGACAAGACCGGCGGCCTTCACCGCCGCGACAAGCGTATCGAAACCGCCAGCCTTCACCGCTGTATCGACGATGTCCTGCGCGCGAGCGGCTGTGCTGAGCGACATAGTGCCAAGCATCGCCGCGACAACTGCAACTTTCTGTAGGGCTTTCATTTATCAATCCTCAAACAGGGGTGACATTTACAAAATCACCTACGCGACCTGACGTCTGAACAGATCGGCGATCCGCGCAACCCAGGCGTCAAGATTGTGTGAAGACAGTTGAGTGATCCAACCACCGCAAGGCGCTATCTGAGATCCGTCGCCGTCAAGATCCATCCGAACGGAACGCCGGCCGCTGCGAACGCCTCTGCCGCCCCTTCCTGCCGGTCGACAACCGTCAGCACCTGATCCACGATCGCGCCTTCGGCGCGTACCGCGGCGATCGCCTTGATCGAAGAGCCACCGGTGGTGGTGACATCTTCGAGAATGACGACGCGCTTGCCTTGCAGCGTCTGCCCGCGCGGCAGTCCCTCGACCAGGCTCTGCGTGCCGTGCTCCTTCGCCTGCTTGCGCACGAAGAACGCCGGCAGCGGCCATCCGCGCGCGAAACTGACGGCCGCGACCGCCGTCGCGATCGGCACCGCCCCCATCTCGAGCCCGCCCACCATGTCGATCTTCGCGCCCGAGAGCGCTTCACAAATCAGCTCGCCGATCAAATGCGCGCCTTCCGGGTCCATCATCGTCGGCTTCAGATTGCAGTAGAAATCCGACGTCCGGCCCGACGCCAGTTTGAAGGTCGTGCCGGTCGTCACGCTGCGCGCCTTCACGACCGCGATCAAGCGCGCCTTAGCTGGGTAATGGGCCATCTGTTGTCTCCGAAGCCATCGTGCAGAACCGAGGCCACAAACAGTTACTGCGTGTCAAGCGGTAGCCCGTATGTTAGGCCTCCGCCAACTCTCTCACCCATCATGGCCTCGCCCGGAGCTCCCCATGTTCAACCCCGAAAGTCCGCCGGAACTGCAAACCACGCGCTGGCTCGGCGCCAATGAACCGATTACGCTCGCAGCCCTCAAAGGCCGCGTCGTCGTCCTCGTCGCCTTCCAGATGCTCTGCCCCGGTTGCATCGAGCACGGGCTGCCGCAAGCCCGCAAACTGCGCCAGCGCTTCAAGGACAGCGAAGTCGCCGTCATCGGCCTGCACACCGTCTTCGAGCATCACAAGGTCATGACACCCGAGGCCCTCGCGGTGTTCCAGCACGAATATCGCTGGCCATTCCCCATCGGCATCGACCAACCCGATGGCGACAGCGTTCCGAAGACCATGGCCGCCTATCAGATGCAGGGCACGCCGACGCTGTTGCTGTTCGACCGCGCCGGGCGCCTACGCCGCCACTATTTCGGCCGGCCAGACGACATGCTGCTCGCCGCCGAAATCATGGGCCTCGTTATTGAAGACAAGGGCGGCCCACGCGAGCAATCCATTGCCATCGAAAAGAAATTGGCCGCGGCCCTCACATCGCCCGAACACAACCACGATCATGGCCATGATCATGCCAATCACGATCACGGTGACGCCTGCGGCTGCGGCCATGATCACAATCATGACCACGCGCACGACCACGACCACGACAAACCTAGGTGATCACGGCCACGCACAGCCACGCGCTGCCGATAATGTCGTGTGACAGATGACGCGATCTCATCACACCGGCGAAAACGCGATTTTTTCGTGTCGACTTAGACGGAATTGGCGATGGGCTAACACGTGCCCAAAATGGGGGTCCCCGATTTCAGCGGGGCAGGCTGTTCGCCGCCCGCGAATTGATCCCCACCCCATCACGGCCCGGGCAAGACGAGCACCTTCGGCTCCTGCGGCAACGTCGCTTGCGACACGACCATCGAAGACGAATTTGCCATCTCCACCGGGAACTCGCCCTTGATCCGCTCGATGAAGCGGTTCAGCGTGAACTGGTTGAAGTAATGCATCGGCAGAATGAGTCGCGCCTTCAAACTGCGCAACACGTCCGCCATGCCGCCGACATCCATCGTATAGCCGCCGTCGATCGGCACCAGCACGACATCGAGCTGGCCGATCTGCGCGATCTGCTGCGGCGTCAGCGTGTGATGCAAATGTCCGAGATGGCCGATGCATAGTCCGCCGGCCTCGAATACAAAGATCGAATTGCCATACGCGCCATATCCTGTGCCGGTATCACTCCACCGCGTATTCGTCGGCACGTTGCGCACGCGCATATCGCCTTGCGTGACGTCATGCTTGGCCGGTCCACCTTCCGGATTCCACCCGCGCAGAATGTGTGTGATGTCACGGCTCGGGAAGTCCGTGTAGTGCGAGCTGTGCGCCCGGTTCATCGTCACGATATCGAGCGGACCTTGTGGCCGGTAATAGTCGTTGTAATCCGTCGCCGCTTTGACGCCACCCGCGGTCTCGATCAGAAACGTCGAATGACCGACAAAAGTGATCCCGACTTCCGACGACTTGAGCTTTCCGTTGACCGATCGCAACGCCACACGATGCACCAGCGGTGGCGCCGAGGCGAGCGCAAGGCAATCGCCGATCGCAGCCGCCGGCGTTACGCCAGCAACCAAAATCATCGCCAATGATGACAAGGCACGCAGCAGGCTGGGCAGCATCACCGCCTCCCAGGACAATATGATCCGATCCGAATGTAAGCAGATCGCGCCAGGAGTCCAACCCCACGCGCGATCAAACTTGTTCCCGCCCCAACAGAAACAGGCGATATAACGCAATATTTCGCAGTGTAACCGCGCGCGGGGTTGCCAGCATGCCTCCGGCATGACGCGGCCGCGCGCAAGCAAAGAAGAATGCCGGCCGGCCAAAACACACTGAGTCAGAACTTCGGCCGGACGGTAAAATTTGCCGCGACAACAGTATCGTTTGCGCTGGAACTACGCACCAGCTTGCCCTGCGTCCCCTTGGCTCAGCGCCAGCGACACGATCACGCTGGCGACGATATCATCGACGCTGGCGCCCCGGGAGAGATCGCAAACAGGGCGCGCGAAGCCCTGCAGAAATGGCCCAATGGCCTGTGCTCCCCCGAGGTATTGCACCAGCTTGTAGGCAATGTTGCCTGCATCAAGATCCGGAAAGACGAGCACATTGGCTCGACCGGCCGCACGCGGGGAAGCCGTCTCGTCTACCGTGGGCTTGACCTTGCGTGCCGCGACCGCAGCCGACAGTGCGGAGTCTCCCTGTAGCTCGCCATCCACATCGAGAGCAGGTTGAAGTTGTCGCACGATCTCCACGGCGTTGCGGACTTTCTCGACGTGCGCGTGTGACGCACTGCCGTGTGTGGAGAAGGACAGCAAGGCAACCCGTGGCGGCTCCCCGAAAAGCTGGCGCGCGCTCGCGGCCGATGCGATCGCGATCGCAGCAAGCGTCTGCGGATCAGGATCGGCATTCACGGCGCAGTCCGCGAACAGCACCTGTTGCGCCACGCCCTCGAGCGCATGGGGGCATTGCATCAGAAAAAAGCTAGAGGGCGCAGAGATCCCCTCCGCGAGCCCCACAGTCATCAGCGCGGCCTCGATTACACGGCGGGTCGGGTTGGTCACGCCCGCAACCATTGCATCCACCATACCGGCAGCAAGCAACCCGCCCGCGAAATAAAGTGGCTTTTGCATCAGCTTTCGCGCGGCAGTGACGCTCATTTTTCCACGCCGCGCCACCAGGATATCGGCCAACCCCGCACGCCGGTCATCCACCGCCGGATCGATCAGCATTGCTCCATTGAGCGAGACCCCGACGGTATCGGCTGTCGCCTTGACAGTATCGGGCTGGCCGAGCAGAAAGGGACGAGCAAACTTCTGCTCGATCAAACGGCTCGCAGCAACCAGAACGCGCTCGTCCTCAGCTTCGGGCAGCACGACGCCCAGGCCGCGTCCTTGGATTTTTTGACAACACGCGTCTATCACGGTCTGGGCGCAACTCATGCACACTCCTAAACTTTAGAATCGTTCATTCCGCGCCGTGACGCGCTGAATCGCACCATAGCGAAGGCAAATGACATGGCAACGCAGGAAACCAACGAACCGAAGATCTGCCGTGGTCTCAAGGACGTCTACTTTGAGCGATCGCACACGACGATGATCGACGGCAAGGCGGGCGAACTGCGCTATCGCGGCTACTCGATCCACGACTTGGCAGCCAACGCGACATTCGAGGAGACCGCCTATCTGTTGCTCCATGGCGAATTGCCGAAAACCACCGAACTTGGGGCGTTCAACCGCCGGCTCCAGGCGGCGCGGGCACTGCCGCCAGAGGTGATCGGCATCGTGACCGCCATGCGGGAGGCGCATCCGATGGAAGTTCTCCGCACAGCCGTTTCGGCGCTCGGCGCCTTCGATCCCGATGCTGGCGACTCGTCACGCCAGGCCATGCTCGCAAAAGGTGAGCGGCTCACGTCGCAAGTACCGATGATCGTGGCGGCGCATGAACGGATCCGCAAAGGCAAAGCTCCGGTCGAACCTGATCCAACACTATCGCATGCGGCGAGCGTATTGTGGCTTCTGAACGGCGAGAAAGCGTCGGCCGATACGGCGAAGCTGATCGAAACCGATCTCATTCTGCACGCCGAGCACGGCAGCAACGCGAGCTCATTCGCCGCTCGCGTGGTCATCGGCACCGACGCCAATCTGCACGCGGCCATCACTGCGGCCGTTGCCGCCCTGTCCGGACCTGCTCACGGCGGCGCCGCAGAGGACGTCATGCGCATGGCTCTCGAGATTGGCGACCCCGCCAATGTCGCTGCCTACGTTGCGAAAAAGCGGACCGCAAAAGAGGCGATCACTGGCTTCGGCCATCGCGTCTATAGGACTGAGGACCCACGCGCACGGCATATGCGCGAGGGCGTCAAGAAGCTATCCGTCGAACGCGGCGAACCGCGGTGGTACGCCATCTTGGATGCGCTTGTGAAAGCCATGGCGCCCTATGCGCGGCACGGCGTCAACGTAAACGTCGATTTCTATTCCGGCGCGGTCTACTACCTGCTCGGCGTCTCGTCCGATTTGTTCGTGCCGATCTTTGCCATCGGACGAGTTCCCGGCTGGGTCGTGCAATGCCTCGAGCAACACGACAACAACATCCTGATCCGGCCGCTGACGCTATACGACGGCCCGGCGCCGCGCCCATTCGTGCCGCTCTCTCAGCGCGGATGAAGCAACAGCAAGGCGCCTCCGCGCACCGCAAGTGCTCGACGTCATTTTAACCGCGGATCTCCCCACCCGTGGCGCGCGTCACCTCCGCGACCACCTTTTGCGAGACGGCGTCGATCTCGCTATCCGTCAAAGTTCGCTCGACCGGCTGCAGCAGCACCTGGATCGCCATCGACTTCTTGCCGTCCGCGATCCCCTTGCCCTGATAGACATCGAACACACTGACATCGCGGATCAGCGCCTTATCCGCATTCATCGCGGCCTTGATGACGGCTTGCGCCTCGACGCTCTGATCGATCACGAACGCGAAATCCCGCGTCAGCGGCAGCAAATCGTTCAGGACCAGCGCTGGCTTCGCCCGCGTCGCCTTCTTCTTTTCCGCCGGCAACGCATCGAGGAACACCTCGAACGCGCTGACCGGCCCGGTCACGTCCATCATCCGCAATGTTTCTGGGTGCAATTCACCGAAGTGCGCCAGCACCACCTTGGGGCCAAGCCGCAGCGTCGCCGACCGGCCCGGGTGAAACCATGCCGGCGCATCCCGCGTGATCTGCGCCTTTGACGCGTCGAACCCGAGCGTCATCAGCAGATTGAGCGCATCGCTCTTGGCATCGGAGAGATCGGACGCCGCCGCCGATCCGCTCCAGTGCGCACCGTTCCCGGCAAGCTTTGCCGCGCCGGCCCGCACTCCGGCCGCGGCAATGAACTGACCCTCCGGCCGGTCATCACGATAGGCCTGGCCGACTTCGAACAGCGACATATCCGCAAATCCGCGATTGCGATTGCGATGCACTGCCGCAAGCAACCCCGGCAGCAAACTCGGCCGCATCGTCGTCATCTCCGACGAAATCGGATTGGCCAGCATCAGCGCTTCCGCGCCACCGCCGAAATGCTTCGCCTCACCCTCGCGAATGAACGACCATGTGATCGCCTCGACAAAGCCGCGGCTCGCCAGCGTCCGCCGCGCCCGCCGGACCCGCCGCTGCGTCTCCGTCAGCGTCGCCCGCGTCACCCCGCCCCCACGCGGCAGCGGCGTCGACGGCACCTTTTCGAGGCCCGCGATCCGCGCGATTTCTTCCACCAGATCCGCCGGCCCATGCACGTCCGGTCGCCAGCTCGGCGCCGTCACCTTGTAGACGGGCGCCGCACCCGCGAAGCTGAAACCCAGCGCTTCCAGCGTCGTGCGCATCTCCGCCTCGGGCAGCGTGTAGCCCATCAGCTTCTCGACCCGATCGAACGCGAAATCGACGCTGAACGGCTTGATCGGCGCCTTGCCCGCGATCTTCTTCTGAGAAGGAACGCCGCCCGCCACTTGCATCACCAGCGCCGTCGCCAGATCAAGCCCCGGCTCCACGAACGCCGGATCAACGCCGCGTTCGAACCGGTATCGCGCATCGCTGATGATGCCGCTCTTGCGGCCGGTCGTCGCCGTCCTGAGCGGATCGAAGTAGGCGCACTCGATCAGGATGTTCTTGGTCGCGAGCGTGCACCCCGTCTCCTCACCACCCATAATGCCGCCAAAACCGAGCACCGCCGCGTCGTCCGCGATCACGCACATTGTCTCGTCGGCCTCGTAGGTCTTGCCATCGAGCGCCAGATACGACTCGCCCCGCTTGCCGAGTCGCGCGCGAATGGCACCCTTCAACTTGTCCGCGTCATAGACGTGCAGCGGCCGCCCGCGATCGATCGAGATGTAGTTCGTCACATCGACCACGGCGCTGATCGGCCTGAGCCCGATCGCCTTCAGCCGCGCCTGCATCCACGCCGGCGACGGCCCATTCGCAATACCTTTGACATACCGCCCCGCAAACACCGGGCATGCACTCTCAGCGCCAACCGGGAACTCCAGCTTGATATCAACTGGGCAAGGATAGGTTCCTTCCACGCCATCGAGTTTCTTCTCAGGCTTCAGCGTCCCAAGACCCGCCGCCGCCAGATCTCGCGCAATGCCGCGCACACCTGTGCAGTCCGGCCGGTTCGGCGTCAGCTTCACCTCGATGACGGGATCGCCAAGTCCCAGCACATCCACATACCGCTGCCCAACCCTGTCCGCGAGCTTGGCGTCCAGATCGACGATTCCCTGATGATCGTCCGAGAGCTGCATCTCGCGCTCTGACAACATCATCCCATTCGAGACGACGCCGCGCACCGGCTTCTTATCCAGCGTGATGCCCGTGCCGGGAATATACGTTCCGATTGGCGCGAACACGCCGATCAAACCCGTCTTCGCATTCGGCGCACCACACACCACCTCGACCGTGGGCTTGCCCTTTTCGATCTCGACCTGCAGCACCTGCAGCTTGTCGGCGTTCGGATGCTTTTTGGCATCGAGCACCCGCGCGATCGTGAATCGCCCGAGCTGCGCCGTCGGGTCGTCGATGCTTTCGACCTCGATCCCAATGCGATCGAGCGTCGTCTTGATCTCATCGACGCTCGCCGTCGTCTCGAGATGATCCTTCAGCCAAGCCAATGTGAATTTCATGTCCATTCCTCTGCTCCCTCTCCCCGCGCGCGGGGAGAGGGTCGGGGTGAGGGGCGGCAACGCCCGCTCCTCTAACCCAAAATTATCGGGTCACTACGTAACCGTACCGTTGAGCCGATCACCCGCCCATGCCCCCCGCCAGCGTCGGCACATCAAAAGCCGAGAATCGACCTACGCCGGTTCTTCCTCCAAAGCCTTCGCCACAGCCTTTGGATTTCGCGAAATAACCGTCAGCAACACTTGCGCCGCCCGATCCGGCCGATGCGTCCCCTGCTCCCAGTCACGCAGCGTTCCAAGCGGGATGTGGAAACGCGCCGCAAACTCTTCCTGCGTCAACGCAAGCTCATGTCGAATGGCCGCAACGTCCGGCATCCGGCGCGCGCGCTTCAGCCGAGCCTTGGTCGCAGGACGACAATCGGGATCAGCCTTGGCAGCCGCCAGCCGCTTTGCCGCGCTCATCGCATCAAACCGCGACCAATCCGCTTGCGGCGGGCTCTTTGGATCGAGTTTAAATTTCGTGATAGCGCTTTTTTTCATGACCTACTGCACCACGTGCCGAAATGATGCGGATTGTGTCTCCGCGAAGTGTACAGGTGACGAACAGCAATCGCCCGTCGACCATTCCGATTACGTTGAACCTGAATTCGTCGTGGGCGGTGTCGTCGTCGATTTCAAGAACGTGTGGATCGAGAAAGACGCGCGAAGCCGTCAAGAAATCCAAGTTGTGCTTCTTGAGGTTTGCCTGCTCCTTTGCCGGATGCCACTCGAAGTCCATAGCCCAGACTAATGAATTTCAGTAGCTGCGGCAAGCAACGCACGGCGATGAACGCGAGCCGCCCAGCCTATCCCCCCATGCCCCCCGCCAACGTCGGCACATCGAACGCGCTGAATCCATAGTGCCTGAGCCACCGCAAATCCGCGTTGAACATATCGCGCAGATCCGGGATGCCGTATTTCAGCATCGTCATGCGATCGAGCCCCATCCCGAACGCCCAGCCCTGATACTTGTCCGGATCGAGCCCGCAACCGGCGATCACCTTCGGATGCACCATGCCGCAGCCCAGTATCTCCAGCCACTGCCCGGGCTTGCCGATCGCCTCCGCCCCGACATCGACTTCCGCCGACGGCTCCGTGAACGGAAAGTGCGACGCGCGGAACCGCATCTTGACCTGATCGACCTCGAAGAACGCTTTGCAGAACTCCTCGAGGCACCACTTCATGTGCCCGAAGTGCGTCGTCTCATCGATCACCAAACCTTCGATCTGATGGAACATCGGCGTGTGCGTGGCATCGCTGTCCATCCGATAGACGCGGCCCGGCGCGATGATCCGGATCGGCGGTTTTTGCGACATCATCGTGCGGATCTGCACCGGCGACGTATGCGTCCGCAGCACCAGCGGCGCCTCGCCCTTCGCCGCCCGATCGGGCGACCGCAGATAGAACGTGTCGTGCATCTGCCGCGCCGGATGTTCCGGCGGAATGTTCAACTTCGTGAAGTTGAGATCATCCGTCTCGATATCCGGACCTTCCGCGATTCTGAACCCCATGTCGGCGAAGATCTCCGCGATCTCGTCGAACACCTGGCTGACCGGATGAATCCGCCCCTCGCTCATCGGCCCAAGACGCACCGGCAGCGTCACATCGGCCCTCTCTGTCGCGAGTTTCGCGGCCAATGCCACCCCTTCGAGCGAAGCCTTGCGCTGATCCAGCGCCTCCGACACGCGGCTCTTCAACGTATTCACTGCGGCACCGAACGTTTTGCGCTCCTCGGGCGGCATCTTCCCAAGTGTCGCCATCAGCTCGGACACCTGGCCCTTCTTGCCGAGCGCGCCGACACGCACGCCGTCAAGCGCCGCGAGATCACCCGCCGCGGCGATGTCTTTCAGCAATTGCTCTTCGAGCGTCGAGAGTTCAGAACCCGCCATGCGGAGACCTCACGAGAGTGCTTCCGAAATGCAATCAGCCGAAAAGGGGCTCCCCTTCCGGCTGATCGCGCGTGCAAGCGTGGGGATGTTATACCAAGCGCGCGAAGTCTTGACTGAGTGCGATTGGTATACGCGCGCGGGGTTGGTGGGGCGGCCGCGCGCGAACAAAGAATAATACCGTCCGGCCGACTTCTGACTCAGTGCGCATAGGCCGGCCGGCCGGTATTAGGCGGCCTTCACGGCAGCCTGGGCTTGATCGACCAGCGCCTTGAATCCGGCAGCGTCCTTCACCGCGATATCGGCGAGAACCTTGCGATCGACTTCGATGCCGGCCTTGTTGAGCCCGTGAATAAACTGCCCGTAGGTCATGCCATTGATGCGCGCGGCAGCATTGATGCGCTGCACCCAGAGCGCGCGGAACGTACGCTTCTTGCGCTTGCGATCGCGATAGCCGTACTGCAGCGCCTTTTCGACAGCCTGCTTGGCGATGCGGATCGTATTCTTGCGCCGGCCGTAATAGCCCTTGGCGGCCTTCAGAACTTTTTTGTGCTTGGCGTGGGCGGTGACGCCGCGTTTGACGCGTGCCATGGAACTGCTCCTAAGACGAAATGAACTGGGTCAGTGGCGAGTGGTCAGTGGTGAGCGGAAAAGAGCATCAGGAGAAGTGGCATCACCACTCACGACTGACCACTCACTACTCACGAAAGCCCTTACCGGGCGTAGGGCATGTACTTCTTGACGATCTTTGCGTCGCTGTCGTTCAGCACCATCGTGCCGCGCGCCGTGCGAACGAATTTTGCCGTCCGTTTGATCATGCCGTGACGTTTGCCCTGGGCCGCGGCCTTCACTTTGCCGGTTCCAGTCATCTTGAAGCGCTTTTTGGCGCCGCTCTTGGTCTTCAACTTGGGCATTTTGCTCTCCATTATCGGTCACGGGCCATATCGCGGGGTGCAAGCACCACACACGAACCCTCCGCGAAACGAGTTTCGGGAGGGTGCTTCCTGGCCCAGGTGATGGGTTATCAAAGCATCATGAGCCGCCACGGCATGCCCTGCCGGGCGGCTCTGGCGAGCCTTATAGGCGGAGTTTGGCCCGGGAGCAACAGGCGCCAGCCCCAAAATCGGCCATTCAGCGACCCACGGGCAGCGGCAGCAGCACCGGGTACAGAAAGGCCAGAGCCAGCATCAGCAAGGCGATGAAAGCCGCATGCAGCGCAAATCGGAGGTAAACTTCGCGAAGCACGGTCCCGATCAGCTGCTGCGCCACCTGCTCGTTCGGCCGCTGGTCCCGCGGCAGCATCAGCCAGACTTCGGTCGTCTTGTAATGCTTCTGCGGCGCAAATCCGGCCTTGAGCAACAATACACAGCAAATCAGCAGCGCCAACAGCCCCGCCGCCTTCATGGCAAGCGCCATGTCGCCGGACAGCCCAACCACGAACGTCGCCCCGCCGAGACAGGCGAATCCGCACGCCCGGGCGACCGATTGTTCCGCAACAGTCTCGATACGCTCGATCATGGATGCACCATAGGCTGCACCAAAGTGCAGCGTATCGCGGGCATGTGCGATCGCGCAAGCGCATGCCCTTCACATTGCGGCGATGTGACCCCGGGCCGTCAGCCAATCAGCAAATGTGGGAGTCCGACGAGAACTAATGTGCCAGCCAGCCAGATCCCGATCGACATCGGGCTCGAGTCGGTAAGCCCCTTCGCCCTCTCATAAAGCGCCGCCGGGACGCCCGCGATCAGCAGCGTCGTCGCCGATGCCAGCATTGATGCGAGATAGGTCAGCACGAGCGGGCTGGACAGAATCGATCCCGCAAACAACGCCTTCAATAAAACCACAAATGGAAACAACACCGGCGACCAGTTCATTCCGTTCATCAACGACAATCCAGCCGTCGCAACCAGCATGACGTCCTTCTGCATTGTATCTTGGCGTTCCTGCATGTCCGGCATGTGACTATCCCTCCACGCCAAGAAATGGCTTCACGCCGGTCGCAATGATTGTGAGATAGAGAAACATTCGCAGCGCCATCAGCCAGACGATGGCAAATACGACCACCAGTCCGTCGGGAACGATCGCCGGCGTAATTCCGCGGACCAACCGCACCGCAGGATCCGTAATCTGCCGAAACACCTTCAGGATCACCGCATCCTGCTTCTTGGCAAACAACAGTTCGAGCAAATATCGTCCGATCAGTGAATAGATCAACGCCGCCATTATAAGATTGGGCACATGGAAATACCAATGTGCGAAAAAGCTATCTGTAACGCTCATGAATTGCGCCGATCCAACTTCGCTGTTTGCAACCGAGCTTCGGAAGTATGGAGTGAACGTTTCAGCCAAGGTCTAATTGTTTTGAAAACTAAAGAGCGGGGCACACGGCCCCGCTCTTCAACGTCACCTTCGAAGGATCAATGCGCCGGAAGCGCATCGCCTTTTTCACGCAGAATAGTGTCACCTCTCGGCCGGCGGGCCGCATCCACCATATCAGAGATGGCTTGCGACGGCGCCCGCGTCATGAGTGACACAACGACAATCGTCAAGAAACCGACTGGCAACGAGAACAATCCCGACGAGATATTGTTGATGTTGAACCAACCCACTTTCGACGCCATGGGATGCGAGGCCAGAACCCAGCCGTCCATGGCATTTGGAGCAGCCATCGTCTTCGCAAGGTCGATGATTGGCGCACCCGAGACCGGATTCAAGAGCGAAGACATACCCGCATACTTGACGCCAAAACCCGGGAAGTACCGAGTCACAACGAGGTAGAACAAACAAAGACCGAAGCCCACAATCATCCCGGCAACTGCGCCGGCCTTGTTTGCACGCTTCCACCACACACCGAGGACCAGCGCCGGAAAGATCCCAGCAGCAGCCAGCGAGAACGCCCATGCCACCATCGCGAGAATGTCGGCGGGACGTGTCGACGCCGTCCACGCAGCCGCGAGCGCCACCACAAAGAGGAGGATGCGCGAAACGACGAGGCGCGAAGCCGTCGACGAATTCGGCGCAATCATCTTGTAGTAGATGTCGTGGCTGAGGGCATTGGCAATCGCAAGCAGAAGACCGTCGGCGGTCGACAGCGCGGCGGCAAGACCGCCGGCAGCAACCAGTCCGGCGATCACGTAGGGCATGCCTGCAATTTCAGGTGTCGAAAGCACGATAGCATCCGGGTTGATGCCGAGATCCTGATGCCTCAGCAGGCCAGGATGATTGGCAATCGCACCACAGTTCGCGATCACGTTCTGCACCGTATCTGCGTTCTTGCCGCAAATGGTCACGAGACCAAGCTTGCCGTACGTGAAGATCCACGCCGGCAGCTTCGCCAGTTCGGTTTTCGCAGCGATGAGATTGTAAACCTCAAGCTTTGAGAACGCCGCATACGCTGGCGCCGTGAAGTACAGCAGGAAGATGAAGAATAGTGACCACGCAACTGACGTGCGGGCTTCACGAACCGACGGTGTCGTGAAGTAGCGCATCAGCACGTGCGGCAAAGACGCTGTACCAACCATCAAACAGAGAATCAGCGCAAAGAAGTTTGCAGGCGAGTAGTTGATGAATGGAGTGGCATGGGGCTTCAGCGTTGCAGCTGACGCCAGACCATCCGCAAGCATTTTCTTTTCAAGCAGCGTGATATCCGCAATGGCTTGACCATAAGTCAATTGCGGGATCGGCAGTCCGTACTTCTTTGCCGAAAGTATGATGACCGGCGTCAGATAGGCGACGATGAGCACGATGTACTGTGCCACCTGCGTCCAAGTCACGGCCTTCATGCCACCGAGCATCGAGCACAGCAGAATGCCGATCAGACCAACATACACGGCAACAGTGAAGTCCATGCCGAGAAACCGTTGGGCGATGAGGCCTGTTCCGAAAATCTGTGCGACTACATAAGTGAACGAACAAAAAATCAGAACGATCACTGCGAGCAACCTCGGGAAATTTCCTTCGAACCGAGCAGCAAAGAAGTCCGGCACGGTATAGGCGCCGAATTTTCGCAAGAACGGTGCGATCAGAATGGCCACCAGAACATAGCCACCCGTCCAACCGAGTACGAAGGCCAAGCCGTCGTATCCGAGCAAGAACAGCGAACCCGCCATACCGACGAACGACGCTGCTGACATCCAGTCAGCCCCCGTCGCCATACCGTTGTAGAAGGCAGGAACTGTTCGTCCGGCAACGTAATATTCACCGGCTTCCATTGTTCGTGAAAGAAAACCAATGACGGCGTAGACGGCGAGCGTGAGGAAGACGAAACCGTAACCAATGTAAACGTTCGGAACGCCCATCTGCTCCAGGACCGCAAGAACGATCACAAAAAAGAAAAATCCGCCCGTATAGAGTCCGTAGATTTTGCCGAGATTGGAGAGGAAATCTCCCCCGGCTTTTGCTTGTGCAGCCATGTTTGAATTCCCTCAGAGATCTTCCGCCACGCCTTCTTCGCGATCGATGGTGTCCTGTCGCTTTGCGAACAAGAACAACATCACGACGAAGGCGATCAGCGAGCCTTGCGCGGCCATATAGAAGCCGAGCGGGAAGCCGAGGAACTTGAACGTGTTCAACGGCTCAACGAAGAAATGAATGATGAAGCTGAAAAACACCCACAATGCGAACATGATCCACATCAGGGTGCTGGTGCGTCGCCAGTACCAGTCGCCTCTATTTTCCGCCATTTGGCACTCCCAGAAGTTTGCCCTGCTCATGGCAGGCTTGAATGGGCAGAGGCACATGCGGGCCGAAAATTCCCCCGAACCCGCGCAACTCCCCATGAAACGAAGCTACGGTGTCGCACCCGTGCCTCAAATTAGCCTTTAGGCGGATTCGCCACAGTTAAATAGCTATCGCATCCGAATGCTGACGCATCTGCGAATGCCGCCACGGCGATGAAATCCGCATCAATTCATCGCAGTAAGGCAACTTTCATGAAGACCGTAGGCAGCGTATTGCGCACCGCAGCAAACTTGTTCACCTTGCTCCCGCTTTTTTTGCCACGATCTGAAACGGCGCGACGGCGGCAACCCTGCGGAGCACGAACCGTTGCCAAGCAGCAATTGCTCTCTTAGTGCCTGAGACTGTGTGACGGAGTAACGCGCGTGATCAATGACCAAGGGACATCGCGGATGCAGCAGTTTGCGGAGCGCGTACGCCCGCTGCTCGAAAACCTGGCCGTGCGAACAAGATTGGCGGGGCGAAGCATTTGGCGAATGATCGGGCCGGCGCTAGTGACAACCTGGACGGCGCTTAAGCCTTGGCTCATCTGGACCGGTTCTGTGATCGCGACCGTTTGGCGTCGCCTCTCGCTGCGTGGCAAACTCGCGGTCGCGGCCCTGGCCCTTGTCCTGTTTGCACTTCCGTCCGTCAGCGACTGGCGCACGTCGTTCGGCCACTGGCACGACAATTGGTCCGGCAATCGCCCGCTGATGCAGGCCAAAAGCTGGTACTACAATTTGTCCAGCATCGACGTCGACAAGATCGCAAAGTCCGACGCCGACGTGCTCGTGATCGACTTTGCCAAAGACGGCGGCAAATCTCCCCTTACGAAGCAAGAAATCGCGCGCCTCAAAATGCGCCCCGATGGCCGCCCGCGCACTGTCATCTCCTACATGTCGATCGGCGAAGCCGAGACCTACCGTTTCTATTGGCGCAAAGATTGGAATCTCGATGACATGCCGGGTTGGCACGTCGCTGAAAACTGCGCTTGGCCCGAAGCTCACATGGTGCGCTACTGGCATGATGGATGGAAGGACATCGTCTATCGCGGCAAGCGCGCCTACATCAAGCGCATCCTCGATGCGGGATTCGATGGCGTCTACCTTGACCGTGTCGACGTCTACGAACGCCAAGAGAATGAGCGGCCGACCGCCCGCGCCGACATGATCGACTTCGTCACGGAAATGGCCGCGACCGCGCGCAAAATCAATCCGAAATTTCTTGTAATCGCGCAAAACGCTGAGGATTTGCTCGAAGACAAGCGCTATCGCGACGTCATCGACGGCCTCGGCAAGGAAGACATGCTGTTCGGCCACGACGGCACCGGCGTTCGCAATAAAGCGCCGGATATCGCCTGGTCGCACGAACGATTAAAGCGCCTGATGGCCGACTGGAAGCCAATCTTTGCCGTCGAATATCTCGAAAAGAAGGAGCAGATGGACGAAACCCGCAAGGAGCTTGAACGCCTCGGCATCGTGCCGACCTTTGCGCATCGCTCTCTCGACGGTGACGACCCTCTGATGCCGCGCGTCGCCAATGAAAAGCAGGTCGGCACTCCGGAATGGATTGCCACTCAATGCAAGGACAAACCGCATTGGTAATCACGGGCTGATGCAACGCCAATCGATAGCCTTATCCGGCGGCCGGACCCTGGCCTATCGCATCTACGGTGCGCCCGAAGGCGACCCCGTAATCGCATTCCATGGCGCCCCTGCAACGAGCCTGATGTTCGAGCCAGCCCATGCAGCCGCGCAAAACCTTGGCCTGCGCTTGATCTGCCCTGACCGGCCTGGTTATGGCGGCTCGACCGCCGCACCCAATCGCGGCCTCAGCGGCTGGAA
The DNA here is from genome assembly GCA_963779515.1 of uncultured Alphaproteobacteria bacterium. Classification (GTDB taxonomy): domain Bacteria; phylum Pseudomonadota; class Alphaproteobacteria; order Rhizobiales; family Hyphomicrobiaceae; genus CAVZYN01. The sequence goes on along the minus strand of CAVZYN010000017.1, from coordinate 389,822 downwards.
CGACGACGTCGCCGAGCTGCTTGCAACACTCGGCATCACCACGCGCTTCGCTATTCTTGGCATTTCGGGCGGCGGTCCATACGCGACAAACTGCGCCGCCCATTTCGGCAAACGCGTCACCACACTGGCGTTGGTGAGCCCAGTCGGCCCCATGAGCCCGGCAGCCCTTGAGCAGAGGATGCCGCTGGGGTTTTGGCTGTTCTTTCGCCGCTTGCCACGCCGGCAACGCCTGCTACGGGGCATGACAAAGATCGCGGCGCTCACACAACGGCGCTTTTCCGCGCGGTCGTTCCGGCTTTTTGCGCGCTTGGCCACGCCCAGCGACCGGCCGTTGCTGGCTCTGCCGTACGTTGAATCCAACATGCTGAGAATGACCGAAGAAGCACTCGCATCCGGCATAGAAGGCGCAATGGCGGACATGCAGGTGTTTGGGTCCGATTGGACCCTTGATCCCACGCGGATCCTCTGCCCCAGCAGTCTCTGGCAAGGCACCGCCGATCGCATCGTGCCGCCGGTCGCCGCCATCACACTTGGCCAACGGCTCCCCAACTGCACCCTTCATGTCATTCCGGATGCCGGGCACATGTGGATCTATGGGCACATTCCAGACGTACTGCAGGAGCTGAAAGCAACAATCACAGCCGCCTTGGGGCGCAATCACACCGCTCACACACGGAGCAGCTGATGTCGAACACCCTCGCCTTGGGAGTTTGCGTGCTGGCAACGGCCGCGGCCGCCTCGTTCGGGGCGCTCTTCATGCCGGACACTTGGTATATCTCCCTCACCAAGCCGGCCTGGAATCCACCCAATTGGGTATTCGGCCCGGTCTGGACGGCGCTCTACGTCATGATCGCCCTTGCCGGCTGGTTGGCCTGGCGCGCCGAGGGCCTTGGCCGCCTCGTCAGCGTCTGGGCTATTGGCTTGATCTTCAACGGCCTTTGGTCGTTCCTGTTTTTCGGTCAGCGCCAGATCGGACTGGCATTCGTCGATAGTTTGTTGATGCTGGCCATGATCCTGGCGTTTGTCGTCATGGCCTGGCGGCAGGCGCGACCTGCGGCCCTCTTGTTCCTGCCCTATGCGGCTTGGGTCAGCTTCGCCACCGTTCTCAACGGCACCCTTTGGCGCCTCAACGGCTAAAACAACCTCTGATTGCAATGAAACTCAACCAAGGGTTAATCTACTGCTGGTTGCTAACCAGCAGGAGATTCAACCATGCAGCACGGCACAGTCGAAGGTCAACAACGAACAGTCAGCAGCTTTCGCCAGCGCAGACCCGCGCCGCTACCAGACCACGGGTCATTTATTGAGCAGAATTCAAGTCGAGCACGGCCCAGCGAATTTACTCGGCCGTTTCTTTCTCGCCGCCAACTCATTCGTCCGCGACCGCGGCTTGACACTCCACTTCGCAAGCTTCGAAGACATGGCCACGACCCAAGATCGAGAAGTAGAGAACTGGCCGAGCCTCATTCCAGCGTTCGATCATCGTGTGACTGACATTCCTCGCGAGAAGTCCTTTTGCATCGCGGTGCGCGACCCCAACGGCAAGATCGTCGGCATGACCGCCGAGCGGTTCTACGATTTGAGCGGATCAAATCTCAGCACCGCGGTCAGTTCGGGCGCATTCATGCCGATCGAACCCCCCGGGCCGGATGGCATCGCGACGATCTGCGAGCTGACGGCGCCCAACGGCGGCCAGATCACCGGACGCACCTGCTATAGCGGCGCGGTGTGGGTTCATCCCGACTACAGAAGCTTGCGATTGGCCGGGCTTCTCCCCCGCGTCACGCGCGCCTGCGCGCTGACGACATGGGACATCGAATGCAACTTTGGTTTCGTGAAAACGGGCGACGAAAACAGCGCGTTGGTGAAGCGATACGGCCTGCCGAACGCCGAGCCAGGAATGAAGTACAGATCGTATTGGCAATCCTACGACGGCGTCATCATCTGGATGAACGTCGATGATCTTCTTGCCGGCCTGAACACATACTTGAATTCAATTGCGCCGCAGATCGACATCGTAGGCGTTGCAAGCCGCGCTTAGGAAAATCAACGAGCCGGGCTCGCTGCCGACTGGCAAGATCATGCGAGTGTAGCGAGCCCGAGTCTCTCCAAATCTAGGCCAGCTGACGATGGCATCGACATCGTCGATCACAGCCGATTTCCGGCGCACCGCGGCACGATGCGCGCGCGTGACGGATTGTCCGTAGGCTCCGTCGTACAAATCATCGAAGCTGGGATTGGGGCGCGAGCACCAGATCGGATCGAAGGGAGGATACCCCCGCGCGCAGTGCCGCAGCGTCAGCCGTCCCGATTCCGTATCGAGGGCGACCAGTGACCAACGGCGTTGAAACATCGAGTCGAGAGCATGTGCACTCTCTGGCAATGGCTTGCGTCCATCGGCAATCTGCCGGCACTTTTCAATCTGCCCCGCGAACGGCGAACCCTTCAATGCTCTCGGCTGCACCAAAATCCGCTCGAGAACCGCTGGGCTTTTCACCGCCACGGCACCGTCCAAGTACGACAGCACATCGCGCAACTGCTGGCGTCCTGGCACGATTTGATGATGCCAACCGTCGCGATACCAGCTGAATGAAACCTGGACATCCCGCCGGTCGTGCAACCAAGCCATGAGCCCGGCAAACGTTCGGCCGTTGACCAGCTCAGGCCTGAGCCTCAGCGCCAGGCCATGTCCTTTGCTCTGGACATGGACAAAGCCCATATTGAATACGGCGAATTGAACGAATTGCTGGGCCCCAAGGCTGGCGACCATCCGGCGGCGCAGTTCTGGCGCGGACGCCGCCCAGACCTCACCATCATCATCGATCAAGTTCGAAAACGCAGTTACGCTATCAGACACGGAAGATTGTCTATCCCCCAATTTACACAACCACTAGACGCACCCATCCCGGCAATCAAACTTTTCGCCGGCCAAGCGTTAGCAAAGTCTTAATTTTGCGAGGCATCCCCTACCCAGCGTTGTCAGTATACAGCCATAACAACTTCAAATCAATCGCGGATTGGGATGGTTCGATCAACAACAATACCGTCCGTATTCAAACGGCATCGCAGAACGATCGTTTCAACACCGGCCTTCTGAGCCGCAGCAAAAGCCAAGCCGTAGTTCGGATCGATGTCCGGCGCCAAGGCAAAGCGCGCACAATCCGCGCGTTGCACCAGGAACACCATGATCGCGCGATGTCCGCCCCGCACCATATCTGCCAGTTCACCGAGATGCTTCGTCCCGCGCTCCGTGACAGAATCCGGAAACTCCGCGAGGCCGTGCTTGCGCGACAAGTGCACATTCTTGACCTCGACATAGGCCAGCCCCCGTGCAGGATCCTCAAGCAGAAGATCGACGCGCGAGTTCCGGCCATATTTCTGCTCTCGCTTGAGAGACGCATAACCCATCAGTGATTTTATTTTTTTTCTCTCGATGGCTTCGGCGACGAGCTTGTTGGGATGCTGCGTATTGATCCCGACCAGCGTCGGGCCTTTGCCAAGGTCCGCTTCCACCATTTCCCAGGTGTGTTTGTATTTCCGCGTTGGTTTGTCGCTCGTCGACAGCCACACGACGGCGCCTGGATCCTTAAGACCGATCATGGATCCGGTGTTCGGGCAGGTGGCCGTCACCAGCGTGCCGTCGTCGAGACGGACATCGGCGAGGAAGCGCTTGTAGCGTTGGATGAGCGTACCGCGAAGCAGCGGAGAGGGGAATCTCATAACGCCAATTAAGCGTGCGCCCATCAATGCCACAAACGAAAAATGCCCCGGGACGCGAACCGGGGCATTTCAGATGAGAGGAACCAGAATTCGGCGATCAAGCCGCCTTGCGCAACGGCGCGGCGCAGAGTTTTTCGGCGATCCGGTCGACCGCTTTGCTCCAGTCATCGACATTGTCGAAACCAGAGACGTCGAAGGTTTTCAGTGCCTCGGCCGGCGTACCGCCATCGCGGAAAACTCGCGCGCAAACTTGCCGTGCGACACCGAGCGACTGCTGCCATTGAACTGGATGGATATGATGCGGAGTCATGGAATGGCCTTTCGATTGACCTGCGAGCATTGTTGATGACAGTCGGATCGAGACAGAAGGCGGCAGGCGTACACAGTGCTTTCGTCCCACTACGCGAAACCATGAAATGCGAGACTTCGAGTGACTGCAGGTCACACACTCCATACGCCTGCCATTCTGTTCGGGCGGCCAAACTTCCAGGGCTTGGCCGCCGTCGAATTCGATCCCTTTCGGGTGATGCATCAGCTCTGTTCGAGCCTCTCCTGACGTGGTTTTTCGGTTGACGCACTACGCTCGACACCACGCAACGGACGCAACGATTGCACAACGCTTGACGCAACAATACTCAACGAACGCCACGCACTTTCACGCAACACAACTGAACTGGACATGAGGGCACAAATTGGACGCCTGAAGGACATCACGCAAACGCAACAGAAACACGACACACGCAACGCTAGAAGCAACGCAACTGAACGGTACGCAACGCAACTCACGCGGAACTAGTGAACACGATTGGGACCAAACGCTTGGATGCGACTGACGCAACTGACGCAACTGGTAGTACGCAAACTTGAATACGACAGAGTGGCGAACCGCTGCACAAGACGCTCGACAGACAGTGTACGAGCGGTTCGCTGAAGCCTCTGGAACACGCCCTTCAGCAAGTTCCGGGGATACGCACATGACGTGAACGCTACAGGACGCAACAAGACGCGACGGTACGCAACAGAACGCGGTACTGAACTGGAACTCAAAATGGACGCAACGGCACTCGGTTTGACAACACCCTGGACTGCAACTCCGCGCGATCGACGCTGATACAAAACCCCGTGCGGCAACTCCCTGGACTTGGGCAATTTCGAGGTGCGCAACACGTCCGGCCCCCCGTCCCTCATCTCATGTTCGCTCGTTGTTCGCGAACGAGTGGTAATTAACTGCCACACTGAGGCGGAGAAAAGGCGCGATCTAGCCAAACCCGGGGTTTTTTGCTTGACATTCATTCAGACTGTTGAGCGCCGAGCCCGACCCAAGCAGGAGGGCTTAAGCCCGCGACCGCCATAAGGGTCTGAGATCACGTGAGAACTTGGTTCAGCGGCCGCGCGTCGCCGCGAACGCCGCCTGCACGGCTCCGGCAAACAAAATAAATGACATGAGGGCGTTCCAACCCGCGAACGACAATCCGAGGAACCACCAGCCGGGCGAATCGCAGCGAGCAACGCGCGTGTTCCCGAGTCCCTTCAGCAAATCGTTGGCGCTCGTCGTAACGCCCCCCGCCGGCACGTCGCACGTCGACGGTCCTGCCCAGAATTTCCATTCCGCGCCAGCATGATAGACGCCAAGCGTCGCATTCGCGAGGAACACCAATGCGACCGCCAGAAACAGCAATCGCGCCACCGCAACTTGCCCGCTGGCCAGCAGAACCAGGGCGACGAACGTCGCAGGCACGCCAATGTAGTAGGCGAATCGCTGCTGCAGGCAGAGCGGACAGGGCACATGGCCGCCAATGTACTCGAAGCCCAGCGCCGTTACGATGACACCCAGAGCCAGCAGAAGCACAAAACTCCCAGCCCGATAGGCCGGATCAGAAAAGGAATCAGAGACGCGACGCACGAGACCTCACCGACCAACTAGAACACGTACTTGATGGCAACGAAGCTTCCGATAAGCAAGACCACGAACGCGGTGGTCAGGATGTTGAGCCGCTCCTCGATAAAAATTCGGATCGGCTCCCCCTTCCAGTACAGCAACCCGGCGACGAGAAAGAACCGCATCGCCCGCGCCACGATGCTGGCGCCGACGAACGCCAGCAAATTCATGTGCGCCGCCCCAGCCAAAATCGTCAGTACTTTATATGGAAACGGCGTCATCCCTTTGACGATCAGGATCCAGACGCCCCACTCCCGGAACCACTCCGTCACCTGCGCGAACCGGTCGGCATAACCGTAGAACTTCAGGATCGGCTGGCCCATGTACTCCAGCAGATAGTAGCCGATCGCATAACCTGCGATGCCGCCCAATACCGAGCCGATGGTGGCAATCGAGGCAAAGAACCAAGCCTTCAGACGCTGCGCCAGCACCATCGGGATCAGCATCACGTCGGGAGGAATCGGAAAGATCGAGCTTTCGATGAAGGACACCCAAAACAGCGCGTGTGGCGCCGCCTTTGTCCCGGCCAAGCGCATCATCCAGTCGTATAGTTTCCGCAAAGCGAAGCCCCCGGCCCAAGCAAATCGTTTGTCGCTTCAATACCCGAGCCGAGCCATAAAAGGAATCAATCGGTCGGCCACTGGCACTTTGGCTCGCAGCCGCGTAACCAATGCGCCTCATGCACGGCACCGGCGCCTTGACAGCCGGGGCCACCTGAACCCAGATCACGGCATAAATCACAAGCGACGAGCCTGCTAACATGATCGACAAGCGAATCGCGTCCGTTCAAGACGCGGTCAAGGACGTGAAGGACGGCGCCACCATCCTCATCTCCGGCTTCGGCGGAGCCGGCAGCCCCATTGAGCTGATCCACGCCTTGCTCGACCAAGGCGCACGCAACCTCACCATCGTCTCCAACAATGCCGGCAACGGCCAGTTCGGCCTCGCAGCTCTGCTGCAGGCGCGCCGCGTCGCAAAAATGGTCTGCTCGTTCCCCAAGAGCGCCGACTCGACGATTTTTGACGAAGTCTACCGCAGCGGCGAAACCAAGCTTGAGTTGGTTCCCCAAGGCACGCTTGCCGAGCGTATCCGAGCTGGCGGCGCCGGCATCCCCGCATTCTACACGCCGACCGGCGCCGGAACCCCACTCGAACAAGGCAAAGAAGTCCGCGCCTTTAACGGCCGCCCCCACATTCTCGAACAGGCCATTGTTGGCGATGTCGCCCTCGTCAAGGCATGGAAAGGCGATCGCTGGGGCAACCTCGTCTACAACAAGACGGCACGCCAGTTCGGCCCCGTCATGTGCATGGCCGCAAAAGTCTCGATCGTTCAAGTCCGTGAGATCGTCGAACTGGGAACACTCGATCCGGAATCGATTGTGACACCATCGATCTTCGTCAAACGCATCGTAGAAGTTCCCACGCCCGCCGAGGAGCACGAACTCCTGAAACAGGGCCTCAAGAGGCTCCCGCAATGACCGCCAGCACCACAACAGCCAAAGCCTGGACCAACGACGAAATCGCCCGGCGCATCGCCGCCGACATTCCCGACGGCGCCTACGTCAATCTCGGCATCGGCATGCCGGAGAACGTCGCGAACTTCATTCCGGCCGGCAAGGACGTCGTCTTTCACTCCGAGAACGGCCTGCTCGGCATGGGACCCGCGCCTTCCGACAACGCTCGCGACTACGATCTCGTCAATGCCGGCAAGAAGCCCGTATCGCTGATCCCGGGTGGCGCCTACTTCCACCATGCCGACAGCTTCGCAATGATCCGCGGCGGCCACATCGACGTCTGTGTCCTGGGCGCCCTGCAGGTCGCCGCGAATGGCGACCTCGCCAACTGGTCCACGGGAGCCAAAGACGCCATCCCAGGCGTGGGCGGTGCCATGGATCTCGCGGCCGGCGCCAAAGCCATCTACGTACTGATGTCCCACACCACCAAAACCGGCGAACCAAAACTCGTTCGCGAAATCACCTACCCCGCCACCTCGCGCGGCATCGTCTCGCGCATTTACACCGAACTCGCTGTCATCGATGTGACCCAGTCCGGCCTCCGCGTCCTCGAGATGGCGCCTGGTCTTTCCTTCGACGACCTTCAGAAAAAGACCGGCGCACCACTTCAACCCGCCTGACGCGCACCAGTTGAAGTCGTCGATTGACCCGCCTCCGTCCGCACGATTTAGTGGCCGAGCATCACGAGACCACGAGGATTGCTGCGCATGGCATCCGTTACCCTGGACGACGTCAAGAAGGTCTATGCCGGTGGCGTCGAGGCCGTGAAGGGCGTTTCCCTCGCTATTCCGAACGGCTCATTTACGGTGCTGCTTGGTCCTTCGGGCTGCGGCAAGTCCACTCTGCTGCGCATGATCGCGGGCCTCGAAACCATCAGCAGCGGCACATGCAAGATTTCCGATCGCATCGTCAATGACGTGGAACCCGCCGACCGCGACATCGCCATGGTGTTCCAGAACTACGCGCTCTATCCCCATATGAGTGTCTACGACAACATGGCCTACGGCCTGCGCAACCGCCGTATGCCCGAACCAGAAATCGACACGCGCGTCCGCGCCGCCGCCACCATGCTGGCGATCACCGACTATCTGCAGCGCAAACCCAAAGCACTCTCCGGCGGCCAGCGTCAGCGCGTCGCCATGGGTCGCGCGATCGTGCGCGAACCTCAAGTCTTCCTGTTCGACGAACCCTTGTCCAATCTCGACGCAAAGTTGCGCGTGACCATGCGCCTTGAAATCCGCCGCCTGCACAACCGCCTGAAGGCAACCTCGATCTTCGTCACCCACGATCAGGTCGAGGCCATGACCCTCGCCGATCAGGTCGTGGTCATGAATGCGGGCCGGATCGAGCAGGTCGGCCGCCCAACCGACGTCTACCAGCATCCCGCCTCCAAGTTCGTCGCGACGTTCATCGGCTCACCCGCCATGAACCTCATGCCGGGCAAAGTGACGGCATCAGGCCAGGTCGAAACCAAGGCTGGTCTTCTGCCGTTCGACGCTCTGAAGGTCGACGCCGCGCCCGGCCGCCTGGTCGAGGTTGGCATGCGGCCCGAGGATTTGACATTCACGACTGGCGGTCTCGGCTTTGCGACTGAGTTCGTCGAGGAACTGGGCGCCACCCGCCTGATCCACGGTATCGCGGGCGAATCTCCGTTGGTGGTCGTCACGCCGGCGTCATCGGCAATTCCCAACGGCAGCGGTCTCAGAGTGGCCCCCGCCTCGACGGCGGCCGTTCATTTGTTTGATGCCTCGAATGGCGCAAGTCTTCGTCGCGCAACCTAGAGTGCATCCGGAAAAGTGTGAAGCGGTTTTCCGATAAGAAGCACGACAAATTAAGGAGCTAGGGTGCTTCTGTGATCCAACCAAAATCAGAAGCAACCTAGTCGAACTGCGGAGCTCTCAATGCGTTTGCTCATCGCCGGCTGGCAAGGACAAGTCGCCCGCGCGCTGGTCGAAGCCGCGCCCGCGCGACCTGAAATCGCGGCCCTCGCTGTTGGCCGCCCCGCGCTTGATCTTGTTGATCCAGGCTCCGTTGCACGAACCGTCAATGATGTCCGTCCCGACATTGTCATCAATTCGGCCGCCTACACCGCCGTCGACAAGGCCGAGGGCGAGCCCGGCGCCGCCCACGCTCTCAACGCCGAGGGCGCTCGTGTCCTTGCCGAATCCGCGGCAAAGCACGGTGCGGTTATCATTCACATTTCGACCGACTACGTGTTCGACGGGCTGAAGACGGCACCCTATGTCGAAGACGATCCGACTAGCCCGATGAGCGTTTACGGCCGCTCCAAACTCGCCGGCGAAGACGCTGTACGCCGCGCCAATCCGCGCCACGTTATCGTCCGCACCTCATGGGTTCACAGCGCCACTGGCAGCAATTTCACCAAGACCATGCTGCGCCTCGGCGCCGAACGTCCTGAACTGAAAGTCGTCGACGACCAGACAGGTGCACCGACCTATGCGCCGCATCTGGCCGCCGCACTCTTGGACATGGCACGCGAAGTCGCAGGCACGCCAAAGCCTGAACACTTCGGTACGTTTCACGCCACCGGAAGCGGTGCAACGACGTGGTGTGGCTTTGCCCGTGAAATCTTCCGCGTCGCCGCCACCCGCGGCGCGATCACACCGGTGCTGAAACCGATCACCACCGCCGAGTACCCAACGCCCGCCCGGCGCCCAGCCAACTCACAGCTGGACTGTTCGAAGCTCGCCCGCGTCTACGGCCTCACGCTCCCCGAATGGCGTACTGGCGTCGCGGACTGCGTCGCGCGTCTCACGACGAAGCCGTGATCTCAAGCTCGACGCCAAGAGCATCCACCGGATCCACAATCAATCGATCTGCATCCTGGCCCACCCCTACGCCGCGATCGGCCAGAAAGCAGCGGGTGAAATCGAGATCACGCGAGATCAGCCCAAGCCTGGAAATGTAAGGCGCCTTCACTTCTTCCTTCTCCCTCGAGGGAGAGGGTGCCCGAAGGGCGGGTGAGGGGACTTTTCCAAGTTCAATCTTGCCGCGATCGAATAAAACTTCAACACGCGTTATTTCACCTTCGGAACGCCGCGTCGAGAAACGTCCGAACCGCGACGCCGCCTCCATCAGATCACTCACGACCACGGAAACATTCTCGAGCCCCACAATCCCGTTCGGTTGCGCCATATACCGCCGCTGCCACATGTGTTCGGGCGTATGATGTGTCAGCGCCTGCATCCGGCATTCCGGAAACTGCGCGAATGCTGGCCGCACCACCGTGAACGCGACCTCGGCCTGCATTCTATTTTCCGCCTCGAGCGTCCTCCTGAGATTGACGGTCGGTTGCATCGTAAATCCGGCGGTTGTCAGCTCTTCCGCTTTCCGCGTCGCATCCGCCACCGCCAACGCGATCAAATGCACGCCGGCTCCACGGTCCGCGAGCGTCGTCCGCATGTGCTGCGCGACCGGCAAATCAATCGCACCAACCGTCGTCAGAATTTCGAGATACCCCTGATCCAGCATGATCAGGCGATTAGCTGTCCCAACCGGCTTGATCACACCTGTCGCTGGATCGCGATCGCCATGCAGCGAATACGGCGTCAGCAAAAACCCAAGCCGCTCCAACGCCCGGCTGGCTGCATCCATGTCCGGCACGAACCAGCCGATATGATCGAGAAAGACCTGATCATCGACCGGCAACTGCGGCTTCGCGTCAGCCACGCCGCTCACCCTTTCGCCTTCTTGTCACCCTCGACGATGCGCCGCCCGATCGACCAGCGGTGCACCTCCGACGGCCCGTCATAGATCCGGAAGGCACGCACATCCCGGAAGATGCGTTCGACCACGGTATCCCGCGTGATGCCTGTTCCACCGAGAATCTGCAGCGAGCGATCGACGATCCGGTTGATCGCCTCAGAGCAAACGACCTTCGACATCGAGCTTTCCATCGTACCTCTCGAGCCTTGATCCAGCACCCAAGCCGTATGCCAGATCGAGAGCCGGCACGTCTGGATGTCGAACGCGTTGTCCGCCAGCATGAAACTGACGCCCTCGTGTGCGCCGAGCGTCTTGCCAAACGCCATGCGCGTCCGCGCATAGTCCGTCGCGATCTCATGCGCGCGAATGGCGGAGCCCAGCCACCGCATGCAATGTGTCAATCGTGCCGGCGCCAGCCGCACTTGCGCGTAGCGAAACCCCTGTCCCACCTCACCCAAAATGTCGTCTCCTGACACTTTGAGATTTTCGATATCGACGACCGCGTGCCCGCCCATGAAGCTCGAATCCATCGTATCGAGCACCCGTGAGATCTTGAACGCGGGATTTGGCAGCTCCGTCAGAAACATCGTGGCATCGGCGGGGCCATCGCCTGTACGCGCCATGATGATCGCGAACGCCGCGCCCTGCGCGCCCGTGATCAGCCATTTCCGCCCATTGATCACCCAGCCGTTGCCGTCGGGCGTCGCCCGCGTCATCAAGGCGCTCGGATCCGATCCCGCACCCGGGCCGGGTTCCGTCATCGCGAAGCACGACCGCACCTCACCTGTCGCCAGCCGGCTGAGGAACCGCTGCTTTTGCGATGCGCTCGCAACCTTGTGCAGCATATGAATGTTACCCTCGTCGGGCGCGTGAAAATGCATCGCGATCGGACCGAGGATCGAATACCCCGCCGCCTCGAACACGACCGCCTGCTCGATGTGACTGAACCCCTGCCCGCCATACTCCTTAGGCGAGTTCACACCGAGCAAACCCGCCGCCTTCGCGGCCTTGTTGAGGTCATGCCGCAGATCTTCCGGGATACCATGATGCCCCCAGCGCGGATCTGCCTCGAATGCAATGACGTCGCGCCGCACGAACGCAGCCACGTTGTCACGAAGATCGGCGAGCGGTTTTGGGATCGTGAAGTCCATCGCAATGTCACTTTCCAGATGTGATCAATCCGCGCGCCCATGCGCGATGTCCTTGGCAAACACCATCAGCTCTTCGCCGATCCGGTCGAGCGGCGCATATTGCGGATCCTTGACCGTACCGCGCTCATACAGCGCGTAGAGCTGCAGCAGGACGACCGCGAGTTTCAGCACGCCGAGCACGCGAAACGCGCGAAAGTCTGAAACGTCGAGATCCATCGCTTGCGCATAACGCTCGACAACGGTGGCGCGCGAAGGGAACCCAGCCGCCGCTGTCGGCATCTGCTTCAGCGCGTGCATGCACGGCGGATCACCGGGCTCGGTCCAATAACTCAACATCGTTGCGAGATCGAACAGCGGATCACCCCGCGTGCACATATCCCAGTCGACCACCGCGACCGGCACCAGCGTCGCTGCATCGAGAATCATATTGTCGAGCTTGAAGTCGAGATGCAGCAGCACCGGCGCACGCGCCTTGCGGGGTTGCGCCGCGATCCACGCTCCCAACTCTTGCGCCAGCGCCAGTCGCTGCGGCGTCCAGTTCAAACGTTCAGCCCGGCCGACCCAACCCGCGATCTGACGATCGACAAAGCCATCAGGTTTGCCAAAGTCGCCGAGGCCAACCGCCGCCGCATCGACCTTATGGATCGAAACCAGCGTATTGAGCAGCGTCGTGCCCAGTTGCGCGGCGACGTCCGGCTTGCCCACGATCCGGCTGGTATCGTCACCTTTGATGACGATCCCTGCACGATACTCGATCAATTGAAACGGCACGCCGATGACGCTCTTATCCTCGCACAGATGCACCGATCGCGGCGCCAGCGGCAACTTCTTCCACAGTCGCGACAGCACTCGGTGCTCCCGCGCCATATCGTGTGCCCCAGGCGGCAGGTCGCCGTCCGGTGGCCGGCGCAGCACCAGTTCCTGTCCGCCCGCCCTGATCAGATAATTCCGATTGGCCAGCCCCGTCGCAAATTGCCGAGGCGCCGCGCCACGATCGAGCGGCAAACCAATTTTATCGAGATAGACGCCGAGCTGCGCCACCGGCAAGGCCGCCGTCTCGACGCCAGTTTTAAAGCTATGTCCAATGCTGTTGCTCATGGGCCTCAGACCGTTTTCGGCCGACCTCGCGATGTCGCCAGGAGCATTTAGGCAACTTTCGATTTCGACGGGCCAGACGGCAGCGCCGTGCCAATCATGCAATCACGCGACACCAGCGCAGCAAGCCGCTCCTCGCTCCAGCCTTCCGTCCCCTTTGGCTGCATCGGCAGCACGATATAGCGCAGATCCGCCGTCGAATCGTGCACCCGCACCTCGACGGCCTCCGCGATCGTGACGCCGAACTCCTTCAGCACGCCACGTGGATCCATCACCGTCCGCGAGCGATACGCCAAGCTCTTGTACCAAGCCGGCGGAATCCCGAGCAGCATCTTGGGATAGCAGGAACAGAGCGTGCAAACGATCACATTGTGCGTCTTCGGCGTATTCTCGACGACGCGAAACTCGGCAATGGAGCCGATGTCGATTCCCAGATCCAACAGCGCGCCACGCGTGTCCTCGAGCAGCTTCGTCTTGAACTCCGGATGCGTCCACGCATGCGCCACCACTTTCGCGCCCAGCGCCGGCGACCGGCTCTCGATCACGTCGATCTGCGTCGCGATCTCCTTCTCTGTGAGCACGCCCTTCTCGATCAGCAGCAGCCGCATCGCCTCTTCGAGAACTTCGTAAGCCCCCATCTCGCCGGCATCGTGATCCCTGCGCGGCGCGTGCGCATCGCCATGATCGTGACTGTGATCATCGTGATCGTGCCCGTGGTCATGATCGTGATCATGCGGGTGATGTGAATGTGCGGTCATGTGCGCCGCTCCTTTTTGGCAGCAACCGGCTCGAGCCATTGCTCGTAGATATCGGCTTCCAGTTGATCAGCCTTGGGCCCGGTGTACCCGGACCAGATCTCTGACTGCGCAAAGCGCACCTTGTAGAGCACCAGCGGCGGCCATCCTGGCTTGTGATAGGCGAGCCGCTCCGGATCACGAAAGCGCCCGTGCACCAAGGCCACCGTTCCGGTCAGACCGCGCAGATACCACGGCGTCCGGCAATGCCCGAGCGCGGCCCGATCATCGACCCGCACACGATCCCCAGCTTTGAACCGGGGCTTCGCCGCTTCCACCGAAACAGGCGCGGCACGCACCTTCTTCGCTGCAGCCTTCACCACGGCACACCGTCCTTGCTGACGCTACGTCCGGCCTTTGCATGTCGCGCCCGCACCTCGGCCATTTTCGCCTCGATCTCCGCCCGGGTCAGGATCTCCTGCTCGACCGTCAAGTTCCGCAGCGCACGTACCCATTTCTGATAGTACGTGGTCTTGTCGTACTCCTGCTGACCGTAATCCTCGATCACGCGCCGCATGCCATCGACCGAGAACGCACCTTTGCGCGAATACATCAGGATCAGCATCGCATCGACGCGGCGCTCCCACAGCGCAAGATCATGCTCATCGCGATCAATCGGCCCGAAATCGAGCCCGCCGACATCGTGCGCCGCGCGGCCGTGCGCACCGGCACGCTGCAGCGTCTTCTTCTCAGGTGTGGTCATCGCCGCCATCCTTATGCGCGAAAGCGGCCATGATGCCGCGTCTAACCTCCAATGGCCAGAGGCCGTGACACGAGGCCGTAGCAAGCGATAGACGCGGGTCGCGCCCTGCGCATGCCAGCCTTGAGACCCCAAAAGCCATTGCACCCTCGAAGTCCGCTGACAGCGCTGCCGCCGTCCTCTAACGTGCCGAGGCACCCTGACAAGGACCCTGACCGCATGCCCACCATCAAGGCGGACACACTCCGCAGTTTCGTCCGCGACATTTTCGTAAAGGCCGGCTGCTCCGAAGCCGAAGGGACCCGGATCGGCAAATACCTCGTCAGCGCCAATCTGTGCGGCCACGACAGCCACGGCGTGCAGCGCGTGCCCCGCTATCTGCAGTGGAAAGCAGAGGGACAATTCATTGCCGACCGCACGGTGCAAATCGTCACCGAAACGCCGGTCCTCGCGGTTGTCGACGGCCAGTACGGCTTTGGCCAGACGGTTGCCCCGCAAACCGTTGAGATCGGCATCAAGAAGGCCAAGGCCATGGGCCTCTCCGCCATCGGCTTGCGCAACACCGGCCATATCGGCCGCATCGGCGACTGGGCCGAAATGGCAACGGACGCCGGCCTGGTCTCGATCCACTTTGTCAACGTCACCGGCAGCGTCCTCGTCGCTCCCTTCGGCGGTGTCGACCGCCGGTTCTCGACCGCGCCCTACTGTGTTGGCGTCCCCCGCCCTGGCAAACCGCCCATCATTCTCGATTTCGCCACCTCCGTCGTCGCCGAGGGCAAAGTGCTGAACGCCAGTTTTGGCGGCAAAAAAATCCCCTCTGACGCCATCGTCCTTCCCGATGGCGCCATGACCGGCGATCCGCATGGCCTCTACGGCGACTACACGCCATCCGGCGCGCGCAACTACCGCCAAGGCAAAGGCGCCATCCGCGCCTTCGGTGACCACAAGGGTTCGGGCCTCGCCTTCATGTGCGAAGTGCTCGGCGGCGCGCTGACCGGCTCCGGCGCCGCCGAACCCGATCGCCGCTTCTCCAATGGCATGATGTCCTTCTACCTCGACCCCGCCAAGTTCGATCCGGCGGGCCTTTTCCCGCCCGAGCTGAACCGCTTCATCGATTACACCAAGAGCGCCCGCCCGACGGCCCAGGATGGCGAAGTCCTCTTGCCCGGCGAGCCGGAACATCGCATGCGCATCGAGCGCGAAAAGAATGGTGTGCCGCTTCCAGCCGATACCTGGACAGCAATCGTCACCGCGGCAAAGGGCCTTGGCCTCGGCGCCGGCAACATTCCAGACATCAAGGCATAGGCCCCGCAATGATCGACGCATCCCTCCTCGAACAGCTCAAGAGCTTCGACACCCCGACAATCTGCAACGCCCTGGAAATCGTCGCCCCTGACCGGCGCTTGACGGGCTTCACGGTGAAGCCCCTTGTCTGTCCGTTCCCCGACCTGCCACCCATGGTCGGCTATGCCCGCACCGCCACCATACGTGCGACGCACGCCTCCGAGCTGGTTGGCAAGGACGCCCGCGCCCAGCGCGTCGGCTACTACGAGTACATTGCCAGCGGTGGCCCCGCCCCCGCGATCGCGGTCCTGCAGGACTTGGACGGCGCCGACATTGGCTTCGGCGCCTTTTGGGGCGAAGTCCAAAGCACGGTCCACAAGGCGCTCGGCTGCGTCGGGGTCGTCACTGATGGCTGCATCCGCGACATCCCACAATGGGCGCCGGGCCTCGGCGTCCTCGCCGGCTCCATCGCCCCGAGCCACGCCCACGTCCATCTTGACAACTTCGGCAAGGAGATTCGCGTCGCCGGCATGCTGGTGCGCTCCGGCGATCTGATCCACGCCGATCGACACGGCGCAGTTGTCATTCCCGCCACTGCCGCCGCAAAAATCCCGGCCGCCTGTGACCTTCTGACCCGCAAGGAAGCTGTCATTCTCGACCTGGCGCGCAAGCCCGGCTTCACCATCGCGAAGTTGAAGGACGCGCTGCAAAAAATGGACGAAATCCACTGATGAACCCGCCCAAGCCGTCCAACAAGCGCAAGGTTCTGTGCATCGTGCCGATCCATCCGGAGGGCATGAAAATCCTGCACAGCCGGCCCGATCTCGAAATCATTGTGCCTGAGAATGGCGAGCCGGAAACCTTCAAGAAGTATCTCGGCGATGTCGAGGCCATCGTCGTGCGCATGTCCAAGATCGATCGCGGCGTCATTGCCGCCGCCCCGAAGCTGAAGCTGATCTCGCGTCACGGCGTCGGCGTCGACAACATCGATATCGCCGCAGCGACCGAACACGATGTCATCGTCGCGACCGTCGGCCTCGCCAACGCTCCAAGCGTCGTCGAACACACCATCCTCATGATCTTCGCGCTCGCCAAGCGCATGCCGGACTTCGACCGCGCCGTCCGCACCGGCGACTACATGCGCAAGATGAAGCTCGAAGCCATGGATGTTGCCGGCAAAAAATTGCTCATCATCGGCCTCGGCCGCATCGGCAGCCGCCTCGCCAAGACCGCTCAAGCCCTCGGTCTCGTCTGCATGGGCGTCGACCCGGCACTCAAGCCCGCCGAAATAAAAGCCATGGGCTGCGAGCCGGTCTCCGATTTCCGTTCGGCCTTGCCGCGCGCCGATTTCGTCACCATTCACTGCCCGTTGCAGAGCGATACGCGCAACATGTTCGGCGCCAAGGAAATCGCTCTCATGAAACCCACCGCCTACCTCATCAACTGCGCACGCGGCGGCATTGTCGATGAAAAGGCGTTGCTTGACGCATTGACGAGCCGCCGCATCATGGGCGCCGGCCTCGATGTCCAGGTGACCGAACCGCCGCGCGCCGACGACCCGCTGCTCACCTGCGATCGCGTGATCCTCACACCCCACTCAGCGGCCACCACCGCCGAGGGCGTCATGCGCATGTCGACGACGGTTGCCCAGAACGTACTTGATTTCGTCGACGGCAAACTGCCCGAGAGCCACATCTTCAACCCGGAAGTGCTGAAGCGCTGACCGCCGCAAAAACGAAAGAGGACACCATGCGCAAGAACGAACTGAAAAAATCGCTCGCCGCCGGCACCAAAGCCATCAATGGTTGGGTCGCAATCCCAAGCCCATTCTCGACAGAAGCCTATGCCGCCCAAGGCTGGGACAGCGTCACCCTCGACATGCAACACGGTGCGGTCAACTTCAGCGATGTCGTGCCGCTGCTGCAAGCCGTCTGCCAAAGCAACGTGACGCCGATGGTTCGCGTCCCCTGGAACGACCCAGCATCGATCATGCGCGTCCTTGACGCTGGCGCCTACGGCATCATCTGCCCGATGATCAACACCAAAGCCGAAGCCCAAGCCTTCGTCACCTCTGGCCGCTACCCGCCAATCGGCGCGCGCAGCGCCGGACCCTTCCGCGCCGCGCAATACGCCGGGCCCGACTACATCCAGAACGCCAACGATGAGATCCTGCTCATCGCCATGATCGAAACCCGCGAAGCCGTAAAAAACCTCCCCGACATTCTAGCCGTGAAAGGCCTCGATGGCGTCTACGTCGGCCCATCGGATCTCTCGCTCAGCTTGGGTAAACCTCCGACACTCGATCCATCCGACCCCGAAGTACTCGAGGCCATGCAAACCATCGCCAAGACGACGCGCGCCAAGGGCATGATCGCCGGCGTCCACACCGACGGCCCCAAGACCGCCGCCAAGCGCTACGCCGAAGGCTACCAGTTCTGCACCCTGATCAATGACGTCCGTCTGCTCGCCATGGCCGCACAAGCCGCCATCCGCGAAACCCGCGGCCAAGCCGCCGCCGAGAAAGCAAAGACGTATTGAGAAATCTGTAGGTTGGGGTAGCGTGGCCACTGACAGCGAGCTTCGAGCACCGATCTCGACCCACGCGTAACCCAACCCACGGACCAGCAATGCCCCCGCGCTCCCCCGACGATTGCAAAGACATGACTGAAGTCCGAGCTGAAATCGACCGCGTCGACCAGGCTCTGGTCGACCTGATCGGCGAGCGCATGGGCTACGTCGAACGCGCCTGGCAGATCAAGCTGACCCTGAAACAGGAAGCCAACGTGCCCTGGCGCAATCAGCAGGTCATTGACCGCGTCCGCGCGCAAGCAAAGGCGCGTGGCGTCCCCCCCGATCTCTGCGAAGCCCTCTGGCGGCAGATGATCGGCTGGTTCATCCAATACGAAGAGGAAAAACTGCGCGACCAGATCGAAAAGACCTAACGCGCCAATGCCACTTATTTTCTTTGACCCAATTTGGTTTGCGCTCGCAGCACTTTTCAATCCTGCTGTGCTCGCCGTCGCCTGGATCATGGGCGGCAAAGCCGACCAATGGCAAAAGCTGCCGATTGCGGGATTCGCCGCCGCCCTCGCCGGCATGGTGCTCGTCTGGTTCGCAACGCGCCTCGGCATCGGCGGTTTTCCGCAAGTGGGCCGCGCGGCCGCTGGCCTGTTCATCGCGCAAGGCGTGGTCGGCACCGCTGTAGCGGCGATCGCCTATCGCCGATCCCAGCCATGATCGCAGCTGTCACGGCAGCTGCAGCCACGTCCATGCCAGTGGCGCAATCACGGCAATGGTCAGCGCCAACCGCCACACCGCATACCACGCTGGCGCCTTCGCCTCGAACGAGGCCCATCGATCATAGAGAAACAGCGCGGCAAACCCCGCCATCAGAATGAGCAGCCCATAACTTGGCCGCACCATCAGCGCCCACCACCCGGTCATCAGCGCCAAAATGCCAATCGCATATCCATCGGCACCCTTCCGCCCCATGATCGCCATGCCCCAATGGATTGCTCCCATGAAGCCAAGCAGGCAACCCGCATAACTTGTCAAAGCATAGAGCGCGAACGGCCGCACGATCAGACCCAACATTGGCCCGATCACAAAGATCGAAAGCGGCGCAATGACCATTGCGCCGAGCCAGACAAGCGGCGATGGAATACGTGGAGATTGGTCCATGACGAGGAATGTCCCGTAACGGCAGACGCGCATCTGCCTTGGCGATCGAATGACCGGAGCGACGTGAAAGGAGAGCGACGTGAAAGGATTGCAGCCCGTGAGCATCATCAAACTCTGGTTCATGGCCTCCGCAGCGTTCCTGGGGCTCTTCTTCCTCTACAACTTCGTGCCAATCGTGCTGTTCCTTCTCGCCGTTTCAGCGATGTTGGGGCTCATCACATTCGGCGTTGTCTCGATCGCGCGCGCCTTTGACCGCCGCCGGAACCGCTAGGCCTCCGAACGGAACTTTTCATCATGCCTTCAATCAAGCCTTCAATAGCTGCCCCGCCAACCCCTTCGCGATCAGCGCTCTTGTCTCCGGCACACCGTAGAGCTCGATGAACGACCCAAAGCGCGGGCCCTGCGTATGACCGAGCAGCACCTCATAGATCGCTTGGAACCACTGTCGCAAATTTTCTTTCGGATAGCCGTTCGCCTTGCCGGTCTCGAACACCAGCGTCTGCAGCTCTTCCGCCGTCGCGCCGCGCTTGGCATTCGCCAGAGCGGCATCAAGTGCTGTAAGCGCGATACGTTCTTGATCGGTCGGCGCGCGGAACACCTTTGTCGGCTTCACGAACGCATCGTAGTACTTCACGGCATAGCCAGCGAGTTGATCGAGCAGCGGCAATTCTTCAGGCGACGCCCCCGGCGCGTGCCGCTTGATAAAGCCCCACAGCACCGCTTTGTCATCTGTATTTGACGCTGCCACCAGGTTGAGAAGCAGCGCGAACGTAATCGGCAACTCCGCGGTCGGCGGCGTACCCCCATGAATATGCCACGCTGGATTGTCGAGCTTCTCTTTCGGACCCTGCGATGGATACGCCGCGATGAACTGCAGATAGTCGTCCAAAGCGCGCGGGATCACATCGAAGAAGAGTTTCTTGGCGCTCTTTGGCTTTTGATACATGAACAGCGACAGGCTCTCAGGCGACGCATACGTCAGCCACTCCTCGATCGTCAGGCCATTGCCCTTCGACTTCGAAATCTTCTGTCCCTTGTCATCGAGAAACAGCTCATAGTTGAAACCTTCGGGCGGCACCCCGCCGAGGGCCTTGCAGATCTTTGACGACAACGTCACGCTGTCGATCAGATCCTTGCCGGCCATTTCGTAGTCGACACCGAGTGCCGTCCACCGGAGCGCCCAATCGGCCTTCCACTGGCACTTCACCCGTCCCCCGGTCACAAGCGTTTCAACCTTCTGATTGGTCTCCGGATCAACGTAGACGATCGTTCCCGCCTTGGCATCGCGCGCGACCATCGGCACATAGAGCACCTTTCCCGTCTTCGGCGAGATCGGCAGAAACGGCGAGTAGGTCGCCTGCCGCTCCGCCCCGAGCGTCGGCAGAATAATGTCCATCACCTGATCGTACGCTTCGAGCATCCTCAACAGCGTCGCGTCCATCGCGCCCGACTTGTAGACTTCGGTTGCGGAGAAGAACTCATACTCGAACCCGAACTGATCGAGGAACTTCCGCAACCGCGCATTATTGTGATGCGCAAAGCTTGGATACTCGTTCGTGAAGGGGTCCGGCACACTGGTCAGCGGTGTATCGATGAACGCCGCCAGCATCTCTTTGTTCGGCACATTGTCCGGCACTTTCCGAAAGCCGTCCAAGTCGTCCGAGAAACAGACGAGCCGCGTCTTGCGCTTTCCCTCGGTCAAAATCTCGAACGCATGCCGCACCATGCTGGTGCGCGCGACTTCGCCGAACGTGCCGATGTGCGGCAACCCGGATGGCCCATACCCGGTCTCGAAAATCACGGTCTTGTCTTTGCCCCCGGGCATCCGCTCGAGCCGCTGCAGCAAACGGCGCGCCTCCTCGAACGGCCACGCGCGGGCATCCGCGACGGCAGCGTTGAGGTGGGGATCAAGAGATTGCATTGCGGCTCTCAGGTGAATCGAAGTGCTTGTCCGAAGGTTGCGCACCCTAATGGGCTTCCGGAAAGGTGGGAACCGTTTTTCGAGGCGAGATACGGCAAATAGCGAACCTTGAGCATTTTCCGGCGAAGTGGACTCCGGTTCGTCGCAGAAAATGCGACAAACAAAAGAACCTGGAGCGCATTCCGATCCTACGAAACCGGAATGTGCTCTAATCACAGCACACGCCATCCAACCACTCCAACCATGCCAAGTTTACCGTTGCCAAATCGCGGCGGCGCACGTTTTCTGCATCGGCAGAGGCACTGACCGAAAGCAGGTGGCATGACAGCGAAAACAGCATCCGGCGGCAATATCGGCCGGCCGCGCGCCGCAGCTGCCCGCGCGGCCATCGACAGCTTCATCGTCATGGATGTCATGACCGCCGCAGCAGCCAAAGAGGCAACCGGCGCCCGCGTCATTCACATGGAGGTCGGCCAACCATCGACCTCCGCACCTGTCACTGCGCGCGACGCCGTCAAACGCGCGATCGACAGCAATGCTCTCGGCTACACGCTCGCGCTCGGTCTGCCCGAACTGCGCCAAAAAATTGCGTCTCTCTACAAGGATTGGTATGGTCTCGATCTATCCCCCGAACGCGTCGTCGTCACCAGCGGATCGTCCGCCGCTTTCGTCTTGACATTCCTCGCGCTTTTTGATGTCGGCGCGACGGTGGCTCTCCCTTCGCCCGGCTACCCGTGCTATCGCAACATCCTCTCCGCCCTTGGCCAGCACACGAAGATCGTCGAAACCGGCCCGCAAAATCGCTGGATGCCGGCACCCGAACAGATCGATGCCATCGCCGCTGACGTCCAAGGACTACTGCTCGCGAGCCCCGCCAACCCGACAGGAACGATGCTGGAGCCCGCGCGCCTGAGGGCAATCATCGATGTGTGCCGAAGCCGGAACCTCTGGTTCATCTCCGACGAAATCTATCACGGCCTGACCTACGGCATGCCCGAAGACACCGCGCTCCGCTATTCGGACGATGTTGTCGTGATCAACAGTTTCTCGAAATACTTTTCCATGACTGGCTGGCGCATCGGCTGGATGATCGTGCCTGAGCGGCTGGTCCGCCCGATCGAGCGCCTCGCACAAAATCTCTACATCTCACCACCCACAGTTTCCCAGATCGCCGCCATTGGCGCATTCGATGCTCACGACGAATTGCAAGCCAACAAGCGTTCCTATATGGCCAACCGCTCCCTCCTTCTCGATGCGCTCCCCAAAATTGGACTCGACAAAATCGTGCCCGCTGACGGGGCCTTTTATCTCTACGTCGATGTCGGCGCCTACACCAACGACAGCCTCGCGTTCTCGAAGCAAATGCTGGATGAAATCGCCATTGCTGCCACGCCCGGCATCGATTTCGACACCGCGCGCGGCAACCGCTTCATTCGCATCTCGTACGCGCGGTCCACCGCCGACATGACCGAAGCAGTCGCGCGCTTGAAGTCGTGGCGCGTGCTGAGCCGCCAAGCCTAATAGCAAAACGGCCGGGAACTCGTCCCGGCCGTTGATTTCGGTTTTTCGAGATTTCAACTCAGTCTGACGAGAACTTGCGCTGCCACCAGCCTTTGCGTGCGGGCCGCGATGGGTCGGCATCTTCCGTCAAGACCGGCGTCAACAACGGCTCCGGCTTTGGCGCCGCTGGCATTTCCTCACGCACCGCCTCGCGAACAGGTTCGTGACGAGCGGCGGCAACGCGTTCCGGCGCCGCATACGCTTGGCTTTGTGCCGCCGCGACGGCCGGTTCAGCTGTAGCGATTGCCATTGGTTCAGGTTCAGGACGCCACTGACGCGGCGCCTCGTAGGCAGGTTCACGGACGGGAACGGACTCTCCCATCGGCTCCGCTACACGCTGCGTCCCATCGACAAGCGCCGCTGCCGCCCGCGCGGCATACCCTCCGCCACTTGGCACAGGATCAAGCAACGATTGCGCGCCCGAAACGTTCCCCATGCTCATATCGCTGTGATCTCGATCACCGTCACCGCTCGACTGGTGACCTTGTTCGAAATCCACCCTCTCCGCGGCGTCCGCCACGGCGACCCCGGCGACGGCGACGGCCCCGGCGACCGCCATTTCCGTCTTCGCGGCCCTGCTGATCTCCTTGGTTGTCGTCCCGGTCACGATGGGTTTCCTCGCGCTGTTCGCCCTCGGGACCCGCGTCATCCGACAACTCCTGCGCCTGCACGGTTCGATGCTCGCCCTGGTCCGCGTGATAAGGGCTGGGATCGGCGGGGTGCTCATGACCGCCATCGCGACTTGATCGGCCATTTCGCTCGCCACCATCGTGACGGCCCTCGCCGCCACCTGCGAATTGCTCGCCCCCCTCACCACGATCACGGCCGCGGCCGCGCCCACGGCGCCGGCGGCGTCGGCCTTGTCGATCGTCGCCACGCTCGCCGTCGCGGCCATCGCTGCGGCCCTCATGGCTCTGCCGATCTCGTCCGCTATCGTGCGACTCATGTTCGCCGCGATCATCATCCTGATCGTCGTCCGCCCCCACGTCCTCGACGTTGTTTTCGATCTGATCGGGCAGCTCATCGCCCTGCGCGGATACCTCCTCGCCCTCGAAGCCCCAATCCATGTTGACGGCCGCCCCGGCGCGCGGCTCGGCACGCCGCTGCGCCAGCAGCGGTTCCGAAGACCGCTCGATTGCGAACGCTGCTCCGTGCATGCGGTCGCTCGCCTCGACGAGAACGCGCACGCCATGCCGTTGTTCCATCTCTGAAACGAACGAACGCTTCTGATTGAGCACGTAGAACGCCACTTCGGCGCTTGCCGCGACCTTGATCGACGACCGGTGATCCCGCGTCAAATGCTCATCGATCCCGCGCAACACCGCAAGCGCGATGCTTTCGGTCGATCGGATTGTCCCGGCTCCCATGCAATGCGGGCACTGCGACGACGAACCCTCGACCACACCCGTGCGAAGCCGTTGCCGCGACATTTCCAGCAGGCCGAAGTGAGAAATACGGCCAACTTGAATGCGCGCGCGATCGAATCGCAACGCGTCCTTGATTTGCCGTTCGACAGCGCGATTGTTGCGCTTCTCTTCCATATCGATGAAGTCGACGACGATAAGGCCTGCAAGGTCGCGCAACTTGAGCTGACGCGCGATCTCGTCGGCCGCTTCAAGGTTTGTATTCAGCGCGGTCTCTTCGATCGAGAATTCGCGCGTCGACTTGCCCGAGTTCACGTCGATCGCAACCAGCGCTTCCGTCTGATTGATCACGATGTAGCCGCCGGACTTGAGCGTCACATGCGGACTGAACATCGCGTTCAGCTGCCGCTCGATCGGATAGCGCGAAAAAATTGGTTCGGGCTCGACGTAGTTGATCACGTTCTTCACGTGACTCGGCATCAGCATGCGCATGAAATCATGGGCTTCCTTGTAGGCGTCGTCGCCCGCCACCACGATTTCCTGGACATCTTTCGTGAACAGATCTCGAATCGACCTCTTGATGAGATTGCCTTCCTCATAAACGAGGCTCGGCGCGACCGACTGCAAAGTCATGTCGCGTACGCTTTCCCAAAGCCGGATCAGATACTCATAATCACGTTTGATTTCCGGCTTGGTGCGAGAAGCACCGGCCGTTCGGATAATGAGTCCCATGCCTTCCGGCACGTCGAGTTCGGTCGCAATCGCCTTGAGCCGCTTGCGATCCTGCGCACTGCCAATTTTTCGGCTGATCCCGCCACCGCGGCCCGTATTCGGCATCAATACGGTGTAACGGCCGGCGAGCGACAGATAGGTGGTGAGGGCTGCGCCCTTGGTGCCGCGCTCTTCCTTGACCACCTGCACCAATATGATCTGCCGGCGCTTGATGACTTCCTGAATCTTGTATGAGCGCATGCGGCGGCGCGGCCGCTCCGGCACTTCTTCCATGACGTCTTCCGCACGATCCGACGCATCTTCTGTTGGCGTCAGTGTCTCGGGCGCTTCGATCGCGTCGGCGACTTCCTCGACATGACCGCTCGGAAGATCCGTGCCGTTGCCGTGTTCCGCGTGGCCGTCGTTATGTGCGTCGTCGTCGTGGGACTGACTGTGCGGCGCCTCATCGTATTGGCGATCCGCAAGCGGCTCGAGACCGGTTGTTTCCGCCATCGTCACAGGCGCGTCGTAGTGTGGCACGTCGTTCCCGTAGGACGATTCCTCGCCAGAATACGATGACGTATGACCACCACCATTGCGGTCACGGGCCTCCGCGCGCGCATCGGCCTGCGCCTCGGCCTCCGCGTCTGCGTCGGCCTCTTCCTGGATCAGGGCCTCACGATCCGCTTTTGGGATCTGATAGTAGTCAGGATGAATTTCGCTGAAGGCCAGGAACCCGTGGCGGTTGCCGCCGTACTCGACGAAGGCTGCCTGCAGCGACGGCTCCACCCGCGTCACTTTGGCGAGATAGATATTGCCGCGCAGCGGTTTGCGTGCCGCGCTTTCAAAGTCGAATTCTTCTACGCGATGACCTTTGAGAACCACCACCCGAGTCTCCTCGGGATGGGTGGCATCGATGAGCATTTTATTCTTGTTTTCCATGGATTTAATTCCTGTGCGCGCACGGCCGCTGATCGCGGAACTTCGGTGCGCGAGATGAGGTGGGAAGGCAATGGATCCAGGCGGCCGGAATGGCAGCGCGAGGGGCGCTGCGGTGACAACCCGCGGCTTGAACCGGCAGAACGCGCAAAACCGTCACGCGCAAACAACCTGCGCTGAGGTTTCAGGTCCTGGAGGCGGCCGACGTGTCGTTGTGCCGTCATGATCCAACTCGAGTTGCAAGCAATGCGATCGATAAACCGCCAGCTTGCCAATGCCCTGGGAAACCAGGGCAAATGTCACGAACTTGAGCGGAGGTCCGCACTCCGGACGAAACCGCGTGCGCAACTGCGCCGACGATTCCGTCGTATCGCTGATCTCGGGAGAGTAGAACCAGGTGACGCTAGCTGAACATCAGCCTGCGCGCCGCTTCTACTCACATCGACACCTTCCGCCAGTCGTCGTCACGCGGACGTCAACGTGGGGCGACGCAAAATGCGTCTTTGAACGCTGTTCCTGCAGCCTAAGGCTCGAGTTGGCGTAAGCACCTTGGTTGGGCACCGGACTTCGAGCACCGCCGACAGACGAACGCAGCGGAATGCGATAATTCGGTTTTACGGTGTCCGGACCACTGTGGCAAGGGTCAATGGACCCGAGCCGCAGGTGACGGAAATCGCAAACCGGCACTTGATTAAGGGCGAGATTCGGCAAACAAAACGTTAATGGCGCGTTGGATTCGACAATGTCGAGCTATGTTGGGCTGGCGAGCGGGAGCGCGCCGGGCGGCGTCCGCCCTCGCCTGCATCGTCCTGGCGGCGCCGGCCCTCGCCCAGACGGAAATCCCCAAAACGTCGCCAAATCAGCGACCAACCCCGGGTTGGTCCGCCGAAGTAACCCCTTCCGAACTCACCGCGACAGCCTACGAAATCCTGGGAACGGAGACCCGGACGCGCCTGAGCCTCGTCTTCAATGGCCCCGTCACCTACAACTTGGCGACCCTTGCCGATCCCTATCGGATTGTCATCGACGTCCCCAATCTGGCATTTCGCCTGCCCGCCGATGCCGGCCGCAAGCGCCAGGGCCTGATCGCAGCCTTCCGCTTTGGCGTTTTCGCGCCGGGCAAGTCGCGGATTGTGATCGACACCACCGGCCCGGTGACCGTCGAGCACGCTCTTGCTGCCACTGGATCGGCGAAATCGACACGGCTGACCCTGGAACTGGCACCCACAGAAGCCGCCAGCTACCAGCCATCACCACCCGTCGAGCAACCCATTGCTGGCACAGCAAGCGAATCGCCGCGCGGCACGCTCCACGACCACCAGACCGCAAGACCCGATCACGGCAGCAATCGCCCGACAATCGTTCTGGATCCTGGCCACGGTGGCGTTGATGGCGGCGCCAACACTGCGGAGGTCTTGGAAAAGGACGTCGTCCTGGCCGTTGCTAAGTTCATTCAGGCAACGCTCGATGCCCGCGGCACCTACAACGTCAAACTGACGCGATCGACGGACATATTTGTTTCTCTGGATCAACGCATTGCGGCATCCCGCGCGGCGGGCGCCGATCTCTTCATATCGATTTATGCCGACTCCATCTCTCAGCGCGAATTCGCCCAGAACATCCGTGGCGCGACCGTCTACACATTGTCCGAGCAGGCCTCGAACCGAGAGGCTCAACTCCTCGCCGAGAAAGAAAACGCCGTCGATGCACGTGCGGGCATCAACGTGAAAGCCGAATCCGAGGATGATCAGGTGAAAAACATTCTGATCGACCTTTTGACCCGGGAAACCCAAGCGTTCTCGAACAATTTCCGCGGAATACTGATTTCCAACTTGAAACCAGCGATGCCGTTGGCGCGCGACCCTTCGCGGTCCGCCGCGTTCAAGGTGCTGAAACAGACCCAAACCCCATCTGTTTTGCTCGAGCTCGGCTACATTTCCAACGCCAAGGACGCCGAACTGCTGCGGTCCACGGCATGGCAGCGGCAGGTCGCGACGGCGATCGCCGCCTCCATCGATGCCTATTTCGCCAAGCGTCTGGCCGGAAATAGGTAATTCCGCCTCGGCGAGACCGCCACAGTCGTCAGAAACGTGTGAGCACTTCGCGCAAAAACGATGGACAGCGGCCCTCTACCGCCACATTCCGTGGTATTGTACGGCTCACAGCGAATCCATTTGTGGCAACGGATCAGGCACATCGGTTGCCATACTTGGTCGCGTCCAATCACTGAAAGCGTATGCGAGCACCAATACTTCCACCCCCTGCCCGCCCCAAGAAGAAGCCGCGGCGGCGCAGCTGGCTGTTGAGTTTCCTGGGCTTCGGCTTTGGGATGATGACGCTCGTGTTCCTCGCCGTCACCGCGGTAGGAGGGTATTTCTTCTGGAAAGCCTCGCAGGACTTGCCGGACTACGACAGCCTCGCGCGCTACGAGCCACCCGTGATGACCCGCATCCATGCCCTCGACGGGAGCATGATGGCCGAGTATGCGCGTGAGCGGCGGATCTTCGTCCCCATCAACACGATCCCGAAACACGTTATCGCCGCCTATCTCTCCGCCGAAGACAGCCGCTTCTATGATCACGGCGGCATCGACTTCACGGGCATCGGCCGCGCCGGACTGAAGTTCGCGCAGAACCTCGCGCGCGGCGGTGGCCGGCGCACCGAAGGCGCCTCCACGATCACGCAGCAGGTCGCCAAGAACTTCCTTCTCACCAGCGACCGAACCCTAGAGCGCAAGGTCAAGGAAGCCATCCTCGCCATCCGTATCGAGAAGGCCTACTCGAAGGATCGAATTCTCGAACTCTACCTGAACGAAATTTTTCTGGGCTTGAACTCTTACGGGATCGCCGCGGCCGGCCTCAACTACTTCAACAAAGAGCTCAAGGATTTGACACTGGAAGAGGCGGCCTACCTCGCAGCACTGCCCAAGGCGCCGAACAACTATCATCCGTTCCGCCATAAGCAGCGCGCCACCGAGCGCCGCAACTGGATCATGGATCGCATGGTCGAGAACGGTTACGTCCCGCGCGAGCAGGCCGACGCCGCCAAGAAAAAACCGCTCGAAGTGAACATTCGCCCGTTTGGCACCCAGATCTATGCTGCCGACTATTTCGCCGAAGAAGTGCGGCGCGCCCTGGTTGGCCAATATGGCGAAGACGGCCTCTATGGCCGCGCCGAGCGCGCCGGCACCGGAGATGGCCGTGTCAACGGCGGCCTGTCGGTGCGCACCACGCTCGATCCGAAACTGCAGCGATTGGCGCGGCGCGCTTTGATCGATGGCCTCGTCCGCTTCGATCGCGGCAAAGGCTGGCGCGGCGCCATCCAGCGCATCGATGTTGCCGGCGACTGGGGCGACGTTCTCGGCAAGATGGAAGCACCGTCGGATATCGCGCCATGGCGCCTCGGCGTCGTGCTCGATGCCCAGCGCACCAAGATCGTCGTTGGCTTACGCCCGCCGCGCCGCCAGGACGGCGCCATCGTCGCCGAACGCGAGGCGGTCGAAATTTTCTTCGACGAAATGAAGTGGGCCGCCAAATACATCTCGCACGACAAACCGGCCGGCGCCGCGCCGAAGCAGCCGAGTGACGTGGTCGGTATCGGCGACGTCATCTGGATCGCACCGAAAGAGCCGGACAAAGTCGGCCCCGGATCCGTCTGGTCGCTCATGCAAATTCCCGAAGTCAGCGGCGGACTGGTCGCCATGGATCCGCATACGGGCCGCGTCCACGCGGTGGTCGGCGGCTTCTCCTTTGCGGCGAGCCAATTCGATCGCGCCATTCAAGCCAAGCGCCAGCCTGGCTCATCGTTCAAGCCGCTCGTTTACACGGCCGCGCTCGACAACGGCTACAAACCGACATCGATCGTCCTCGACGCACCGATCGAGATCGATCAAGGCCCCAACAAGGACGCGTGGGTCCCGAAGAACTACGACGGCGACAAATCCTACGGCCCCTCGACGTTGCGCATCGGCATCGAAAAATCGCGTAACCAGATGACCGTGCGCTTGGCGCAAGACATGGGCATGCCGCTGATCACCGAGTATTCGCGCCGCTTTGGCGTCTACGACGATATGCTTCCGGTGCTGTCGATGTCGCTCGGCGCCGGCGAAACCACGCTGCTGCGCATGGCAACCGCCTATTCGATGCTTGCCAACGGCGGCAAACAGGTGCGCGCAACCCTCATCGATCGCATCCAGGATCGCTGGGGCCGCACGGTCTGGCGCCACGACGAGCGCCAATGCCCGAAGTGCAAGTCCGACAAGTTCTCGCCGAACGACGAACCCGACATCCCCGATGATCGCAAGCAGATCATCGACCCCCACAGCGCCTATCAGATGACATCCATGATGGAAGGCGTCGTCCAGCGCGGCACCGGCACGGTCATCAAGGACTACGTGCCGAACGTTCCCGTCGCCGGCAAGACCGGCACGACGAACGACGAGAAGGACGCGTGGTTCGTCGGCTACACCGCCGATCTCGTGGTCGGCGTTTTCATCGGCTACGACACACCAAAACCCATGGGCAAGAAGCAGACGGGCGGCCAGGTCGCGGCCCCGATCTTCGGCCACTTCCTGAAGCTTGCGCTCGCCGAAGGCGGTCGCAAACCCGGCCTCTTCCGGCAACCACCGGGCATCAAGCAGCACCGCGTCAACTCCAAGACCGGCGTCAGAGCGTCGGGCGAAGAGAAGGATACGCTGTGGGAATTCTTCAAGCCCTTCGAAGAGCCCGATGATGCGTACTCCGTCATGGGCTTCTCCGGCGGTGAAGAAGGCGGCGCGTTTGCGCAAGGCGGCGCGGCACGTGCCGCACGCGAGTTGAGCTCTGGCCGCGGCAACTTCTGATCGTCGAAGAACCAAGGCAACCCAGCGCTTTACAGCGCTGGCAACGCCAACTAGAGCTTCGCCAGCCTCATTTTCAAATTCCGGAGCATACAATGCGCGCCGAAACTCAAAAGCTTATCGACGGCATCGAAGAGTCCCTGGTCCTGCTCCGGAGGCATCTTTGACTGGGATACGGCACAAAAACGTCTCTCCGAATTGAATGCCCGCGCCGAAGATCCCAATCTTTGGGGCAACCAAGCCCTCGCCCAGAAGGTCATGCGCGAGCGTCAATCGCTCGAGCGCCAGATCACAGGCTACACCAAGCTCGAACGTGATCTCGATGACGCACGGACCTTGATCGATCTCGGCGAGAGCGAAGACGATCTGGCGTCGATCGCCGAAGGTGAAGGCTTGGTGAAATCGCTCGCTGAAGCGGCCCACCAGCGCGAAGTCGAAGCGCTGCTGTCCGGCGAGGCCGATGCCAACGACACCTA
The DNA here is from genome assembly GCA_963779515.1 of uncultured Alphaproteobacteria bacterium. Classification (GTDB taxonomy): domain Bacteria; phylum Pseudomonadota; class Alphaproteobacteria; order Rhizobiales; family Hyphomicrobiaceae; genus CAVZYN01. Next base: position 358,411 of record CAVZYN010000017.1, on the reverse strand, counting down.
CCTCGAAGTTCATGCCGGCGCTGGCGGCACCGAAAGCCAGGACTGGGCCGAGATCCTGACGCGCATGTACACGCGATGGGCCGAACGCCGCGACTACAAGGTTGCGGTGATCGACATCAGCCACGGCGACGAAGCCGGCATCAAATCCTGCACTTTGGAAATCAAGGGCGAGAACGCTTACGGTTGGTTGAAAACGGAAGCTGGTGTCCATCGGCTGGTGCGCATCTCACCCTATGACTCCAACGCGCGCCGCCACACCTCCTTCTCGAGCGTCACCGTCTATCCTGTCGTCGACGACACCATCGACATCGCGATCAATCCGGCCGATCTCGATATCACGTTCACACGCTCGCAAGGCGCCGGTGGTCAGTCGGTCAACCGGACCGAATTTGCGGTCCGCATCGTCCACAAACCGACCAACATCATCATCTTCGCGCAGGAGCAACGCTCCCAGCACCAAAATCGCGAAATCGGCATGCGGCGCTTGAAGGCCCGGCTTTACGAACTCGAGCTCAAGAAGCGCGAAGAGAAAGCCATGGCCGATCAGCAGAACAAAACCGACATCGGTTGGGGTCACCAGATCCGCTCGTATGTCCTGCAGCCCTATCAAATGGTCAAAGATCTGCGCACCGGCACCCAGACCAGCAACACTGCAGGTGTCCTCGACGGCGAGATCGATCTCTTCATCGAAAGCGCGTTGGCCCAACGCATGAAGGGCGGCGGCGGCTCCAAAGTCGAGGACATCGACTAGGCCCCCACGAAAATTGGTGCGATTCCATCGTGCTGTTGGACGTGTTCGCCATGGGCTGGCACCGGCGAAAATTGCGCATAATTTTCGCCGGCAGCACCCTCAATCAGAAAACCCGGTTGGCGATCAGCGCTGAGACGTAGGCAAGCAGTGCGCAGAACGGAAACGTCGCGCACCACGCCAGCACGATCCGCTTCAACACCCCCCACCGGACGTCCGCAATCCGCCGTGACGCGCCGACACCGACGATGGACGACGTGATCGTATGCGTGGTCGAGAGCGGGATCCCGAAAATCGACGCCCCCAAGATGGTTGTCGATGCAGCGGCCTCGGCGACGAAGCCTTGCCACGAGACGATCCGCGTCATCTTGGAGCCGACCGTCTCGATGATGCGCCATCCGCCAAAACTCGTCCCGAGCCCCATCACCAGCGCACAGACGATGATCACCCAGACAGGGATCTCGAACGATTTGGTCACGCCCCCCGCGACCAGCGTCAGCGCCAGAACACCGATAAATTTTTGGCCGTCATTCATGCCGTGATTGAACGCCATGAATCCGGCCGACACGATCTGCAGCCGGTCGAACACGCGCTTGGTCGACGTCGGCTTCTTATCGCCCGCGATTGCGATGACCGCGCGCCCGAGCAGGACCGCGATCAACATGCCAAGCCCGATCGAGGCGACAATGCCGATCCCGACCTTGATCCACCCGGACAACTGCAGCGCGCCGAGGCCGCCACCCGCAAACCCCGCACCCGCAAGCCCCGCCAGCAAGGCATGCGACTTCGAGACCGGAATGCCATACTTCGCCGCCATTCCACCCCAGGCGATGATGCTGATCATCGCCGCCGTGATCGCCGGCAACGTCAAATAGGCGGACTCGACGATCCCCTTGCCGACCGTCGTCGCAACGGCCGTACCCGCCATCGCCCCAAGCGTGTTCATGACGACGGCCATCGCGACCGCCGTGCGCGGCGCCATCACGCCCGTCGAAACCACCGTCGCGATCGCATTCGGTGCGTCGGTCCAGCCGTTGATGAATTCGGCGATCAGAACGCACGTCACCGCCACGATGAGTGCCAGCGTAATCCCGCTCATCACGCCTCCTTGCGCGCCAGCGACAGGATTAGATTGCCACAGTGGTTGCAGTGATCCGTCGTATCTTCCAGCAGCTGATAGAGTTTGTCCCACGCGAGGTACTCGAGACGGTTGGCACCAGGGGGACTGTATTCGGTCACGAGGCGTCTCACCGCGGCGGCATGCACCGCGTCTGCTTCCGACTCCATATCGTCGAGCTCACGCACCACGACCCGCACTTCGCTCAATTTCAGCCGTCGATCGCCGAGGTTTTCGATTAGCTGAACGAGTTTCTTCACCATGCGCTCGCTGATCACCAGCAGTTCGCGCGCATCCGGCCTGAGATCGTTGAGCTGTGCCTTGAAAATGTCGCTGTGCATCGCGACTTTGCGCATGCCGTCGACGACGTTATCGAGTTCATCCGACAGTTTCATCATGTCGCTGATATCGAAACGCATGATGAAGGAGTTATCGAGCAACTCGTGGATCTCATCGACCACCCGATCCGCTTTCCGCTCGAAATCGATGGTACCAGCCAGATCTTTCCCGAGTGTCTTGGTCAGGTGCTCGGAGCTGCTGACCATGATTCGCGCAAGATCCTTGAGCAGCTCTTGCAAACGGTCGTTGTGCGACGGGCCGAAGAAGCGCCCGACGGCATCCCAGATCGACTTCATTTCTGAATTTCCCGGTGGCGAGGTGCGATGTGCGCTCGCCCGATATCATTCTGGCCAACACGGCGCCAGCAGAACATAGGCGCGCCGCGCTCCAATCCACCACGAAAGCAGGAATTACCAAGAATTTGAGCGATCTAACTGCAGAACCTCTCGAGCAACGCCGGTAGACTTGGCGTCACCGTTATCACGCACAGATCACGCCTTGACGCCCCGCGAGACGAGAAACGCGGGATTGCGCACCTTCAATTCCGCCACCACGATCCGCCGCAGGGCCTCGCGCAAGCCCTGTGTCTCCTTGTCATTGACGGCGCCTGCGCGAATATCCCGGCCAAGTTGCGCCGCCGACCCTTCGCCATCGTCGTAAACCCGATCGAGTAGCTTCCAAAGGTTCTCGTCACCTGCATCCGCCACCTGCCGGCCCGCGATCTCCAACGCCGAGATCGCATCCAGACATCTCTGCCGCTTCTCAGGTGCAAGATCAGCGATAACGTCATCCCGCAACACGGCCGCCGCCAGCGCGATCAACGATTTGGGTGCGTAGACCTTGTTCATCGCTTGCCCTTCTCAAAGGCTTCAATCCCAAGCATCGCGTCGAGCTCCAACTCAGGAACCCTCAACCCCGCGAGCAATGCCGCAACATCGCGACCCCCATCTTTGGCAACCGCTGATGCGGCCAGATCGCCCCGGACGGCCGAATGCACACCCGCCGAAACCGCCGCAAAGATCTCCCAATACTGCACCTCGGGCGCTGCCACCTTTTGCGGCGCCGTCCCATTGTACCCCTCGAGAAAGATCGCAAACTTCGCAAGGCCGCCCGCCACCTTGTCGTCGTTTCCGCCCCGCGCAAATCGCGCGATGAACGCGCCGACGTCCTCGCGCGGATCGCCCCAATGCGCGCCGCCCCAATCCGAGATCGCCGTCATGGTCCGCTTGGCAACCACGATCTTGTCCGCGTGGAACGCGCCGTGCACCAGACACAGCGGCCCCGCCGCAGGCGCCCGTTCCTCGAGCCAGCACAGCACGTATTCGAGCGCCGGCCTCGGATCGGCGACCCGATCCAGCGCTTGCCGTAACCGCCCGATCTCGGCCCGCGCCGGCGGCAACAGCGGCACCGGCAGGAAACTCAACGTTCTGTCCGTCGCAGGCGTAATGCCATGCACCTTGCCGAGCGCGGCGCCGATGCTGCGCGCCAGATCCGGCCCGAATTCGACAAGCGACGCATCGGCGAGCAGCGCCCGGCCGATGCGTTGGCCACCTTGCCCGCCGGCTGCCCCATCGCCTGCTGCAATGCCTTTCGCACCAAGCGCGCGCACGATCGTCTCGGTGGTATCGATTGGCGCCTCCATCGATCAACCCGTCGCCAACAGGTGTCCGCCATCGACGGTGACAACACTGCCGGTCATGAACCGCCCGGCGTCCGACGCGAGCAGCAACAGCGGCCCGTCGAGTTCGGGCAGGCTGCCGAGCCGGCCCGCCGGGATGCGTGCCAGCATCTTGAGGCCCGCCGGCGTCTTCCAGAACGTCTCGTTGATCTCTGTTTCGAAGTATCCCGGCGCAATCGCATTGACGCGAATCCGATCCTGCATCAGTTCCAACGCCATCGACTTCGTCAGACTGATCACGGCGGCTTTCGACGCGGCGTAGGGCGCGAGCGTCTTCATCACCGCGAACCCGAGGATCGACGATACATTGATGATGGAGCCGCCTTGACCGTGCGCCTTCATGCGCCGCGCCGCTTCCTGGCCGACACGAAACACGCCATCGAGATTGACGCTCAAGACCGCGCGCCACTCCTCTTCGCTGGTCTTGAGAAACCACGACCCCGATGGAACGCCGGCATTGTTCACCAGCACCGTGATCGGCCCCAACGCTGCTTCAGCGGCATCGAACGCGCGCGCAACACTGCCCGGATCGGTCACATCCAACGCGACGGCGTGCGCGGTCCCCCCGTCCTTACGGATCTCCACCGCTAAGTCTTCGAGCCGGTCGGCTCGTCGCGCCCCAACCACCACTTTGGCGCCGGCACGCGCAAGCACACGGGCGAAGTGCCGCCCGAGACCAGACGACGCGCCCGTAACCAATGCAGTTTTGCCGGCCAGCGAAAACAGTTCGACGGTCATGACCACACCAACCGGACGGATTACGAAAGGCCCGGCACCGGCCCCATGAAATCGCGCTTGCCGAGATCGACACCGTTGTGGCGCAAAACCGCGTACGCCATCGTCACGTGAAAATAAAAGTTCGGCGTCGCAAAGTGCAAAAGATACGGTTGGCCTTTGATCTTGACGGGATTACCGCCGATTTTGAGGTTCTGCATCTCGCGCTCCTCGGAGCCGTCGATTTGCTTCGCCGTCAGCGTCTGGACATACGCGATCGTCTTGGCGATCCGCGCTCTCAATTCGCCGAACGTCTTTTCGGTATCGTCGTAGGCGGGAATATCGACGCCCGCGAGGCGCGCCGAAGCACCCTTGGCGAAGTCGCATGCGATCTGCACCTGTCGCGACATCGGCAGCATGTCTGGCGCCAGCCGCATGCCCGTTACGACAGTTTCTTCGATCTTCTTCGCCTTACACATGGCCTCGGCCTTGTCGAGACACGCCGACAACGCCTTCAACTGGTGCACGAACACCGGCACCGACGCCTGATACATGGAAATGGTCATAACGGCTCCTGTTGCGATCATACGCGGGACCGGAACGGTCGCCAACGCAGCCTCTTTCCGGTCTTACTTCATGAGGCCGGACTTGACCATCCATGCCTGAATGCGGTCCGCAATCTGATCCGAATTGCTATCCATCATCAGCATATGCGAATTGCCGGCGATCCCCGCTTTCGGCAAATCCAACACCTCGACCGCGGTTCCGAGCTTCTGCAGCGCCTCCGCATAGGCCTTCGGCGCCTTCACGATGTTGTCTTTCCAAATCGTATGCGCGTCGATGAAATCGCCCCAAACGAACAGGTGCGGCACACCCGTCAGCGTCGCGAGAACAGGATTGTCGGATTGCGGCGCACCGGACGGCTCGATCGCGATGATGGCTTTCACCTTGTCGGGGTGAGCCAACGCGGCGTTGAAACCGAAGTTGCCGCTCTGGCTGTGCACCATCACGACGCACGGCCCGACCTTGTCGACCAGTGCGTTGTAGGCCGCTTGCGTCGCCGCATCATTTGTCGTCCAGCGCGGCACGAACTGCCGTGCGAAGGCATCGAACGCGGCAACAGGAAACCTTTGACCCGGATGCGCCATGCGCTGGTCCGGATCGCGGGCATAGCTGCCGTCCGGTCCGATCCGGAACAGCACCCAGGCGTCCTGCTTGGACCGAAAGTTCGGCGCACCCTCGAAGATCTCAGGCGTGCGTGACCAGGAGGCGCGTCCGCGTTCAACGGCATCCGGCACATAGACATCGTGACCTGCTGCCAGGAAAAACTGCTGCCACCCCGGCTGCCCGTCGGGCTTTGTTTCCCACGTCACGCCCGAAAGACCGCCGCCATGCCACAGCAGCAGCGGATACTTCGCCTTCGGAGCTGCGAGTGTGACGTACTGGACGTACATCTGCCCGGTGTGGAAATCCCCGTTGGGATCAACCGTGACAGGCGCCATCCCGGGCGAGTACACCACGTCCTTGACCGGCAATCCGTCGAGCGTCACCTGCCGCCCACCGAGATGAAACGAACCGACCTCTTTCACATGAAGGCTCGCCAAATCTCCGTCTCCTCGGGTCTGCAAACGCTCTCAAAGGCGTGCAGAAGCTAACAGTCCCAGGCAAAAATGAAAGTGGCCGGCCACAAGGGCCGGCCACAAAACCGCTCTGAGTATTACAAGCGAACTTACTTCGCCTCTTCCTTCTTCACGCCCGCTGCCGCGAACATCTTTTCGAAGAACGCGAACTGCTGGGTCAGATGCTGCGCATGCGCCGCAGGTGATCGCTTATCCTGCGGAAACGGCACGGTACCCGTCGCCGCAAACCGCTCGACAATGGCCGGATCCGTGACGAACTTGCCGATCGCCGCGTTCCACTTCTCGATCACGTCTTTCGGCGTACCCTTGGGCGCATACGCGCCATTCCAAATCGTCACCTCGAAGCCCGGAAATCCGACTTCCTTGTTCGACGGCACATCCTTCAAGCTCGCAAGCCGCTCACCCGAGGTCACCGCATAGGCCTTGACTGTCCCGCCTTGGATCTGCGGAACCGCCGTCGTCGCTTGATCGCACAGCACGTCGATCTGCCCGCCGACGAGATCATTCATCGCCGGACCCGTGCCGCGATAAGCAACCATCGACAGTTTCGCACCGATCAGCTGCTGCAGCACCGTGGCGCACACGTACGAGTTGGAGCCGACGCCCGCGAATCCGATCGTCGCTTTGTCGCCCTTGTCCTTCAGATAGGCGACCAGCTCCTTCATATCCTTCGTCGGCAGGTCCTTCTTCGACAGCATCACCATCGGTCCGGTGTTGATCAGACCCAATGGTTCGAACGCCGTCTTCGCGTCGTACTTGAGATTGGCATAGAGCGCTGGCGCTGCCGTCAATCCGCTGTGATGCGTCAAGATCGTGTAGCCGTCGGGTGCGGCCTTCGCGACGCGATCGGTTCCAATCGTCCCGCCGGCACCCGCCACGTTCTCGACCACGAGCTGTTGCCCGAACTGCCGCCCGAGATGATCTGACAGCAGCCGCGCGATCGTGTCGGAGGGTCCGCCGGCCGCGAACACCACGATCACATTCACCGGCTTGTTCGGATACGCCTGCGCCAAGGCAAGTGTCGGTGCCGTCAACGCACCGAGTGCAAGTGCCGAGATCACACCCAATTTATGTCGTTTCATTCGCAGTCCTCCCTGATGTTTTATTTTCGTGTCAGTTCGCCGCCGCTTCGACCCCGGCCTTTGCCACGACCTCGCGCATCCGCTTCAACTCGGATTGCAGCTTGGCGTTATGGGCGTCTGTACTACGCTGGGCTGCCGCAAACAAGGACGTGCCGAGCTGGTCGAAACGCGCCGCGACATCTTTGTCCGACAGCGCGTGCTGCAAGGCCTCGACCAGCTTGCCCTTCACGTCCGCAGGCAATCCCTTCGGCGCATAGAGCGCGTGCCAGACCGATAGATCGAGGTCCTTGAGCCCCACCTCCGCCATTGTCGGAATGTCGGGGAACTTGGGCGAGCGTTCCGCCGATGTGATTGCGAACGGCTTGATTTTCTTGCTCTCGATTTGCGGAAACGTATTCGTCGTTTGATCGCACAGCACATCGACATGCCCGGCGACCACATCATTCAACGCCGGACCCGTCCCCCTGTACGCGACGAAGTTCGATTTGAACCCCAGCGCCTGCATCAGCATCAAACCGCACATATGCGAACCGGAGCCGATCCCGGCATGCGCAAACGTCGTCTTTTCTGCATTGGCTTTGAAGCTGTCGAACAGCTCCTTCGGCGAATTGGCGGCGTAGCCGAGCTTCGTCGTCAACACATAGGGTCCATAGTTGATCATGCCGAGCGGCTCGAAAGCTGTGGCCGCATCATACGTCAGGTTCTTGTAGAGCGCGGCGCCGAGCGGCAACGCGATATGATGCAGCAGCAGGGTATATCCATCAGCCGGCAGTTTGGCGACGCGACTGGCCGCGACGGTGCCGCCGGCGCCCGCGATGTTCTCGACGACGATCGTCTGGCCGAGCTTTTCACTCATTTTTGCGCCAACAAGCCGGCCGATCGTGTCCGATGGCCCGCCGGCGGCGAACGGAATGACGAGCGTGATCGGCTTGACCGGATACGATTGCGCTTGGGCGGGTGCAGCCGGCGTAACGGCGAGCCACAGCACCCCCAAAAGCGCCATGCACCGGAATTGAATCGAAGCCATTCTGATCTCCCTGGACCTGTGAGGAGCCCTCTATAGGGCAACCGGGTGGTTTGTTGAACCTGTCATACAAGCGCGCGCGGGGTTGGTGGGGCGGCCGCGCGCAAACATAAAGAGTCACTTGAGGCGCGCGAAATAGTGGGCATTGTCGAGCATGCAGATGCTGACGCGCCACTCGAGCGGCCGGTCGTCGAGCGCAAAAGCGGTCCGATCCACCTTCAGCAACGGGCTGCCTTCGGGAACCGACAACACAGCGGCCAGCGACGCATCCGCCGCGATCGCGGTGATGCGCTCATCCGCGCGCACCACTAGAACTGAAAACTCTTTGTGAAACAGATCATACAGCGTGTTGGGGATCTCCGCCCGGTCGCCAAGCGCCGGAAACAGATCATCCGGCAAGCTGATGGTTTCTGAGATGATCGGACGCTCCAGCCATGTGCGCGTCCGCTCAATACGGATCACCTTCGCATCCCGATCGAGTTCGAGGGCCTGCCGTTCGGCCTTGGTCGCGCGCACGATCTGGTGCCGGACATCGATGCTGTCGGGTTCGATCTGGCGCCCATCGTCCGTGTAGAAGTTGAAAAACCGGAACAGCATGTTCGCAGGGGTATGTTCGACGACGAACGTGCCCCGCCCTTGCCGCCGGACGACGAGTCCCTCAGCCGCCAGTGCGTCCAGTGCCTTGCGCGCCGTACCTTGGCTCACACCGAATTCCGCGGCGATTTCGAACTCATTGGGAATGAGTTGCCCGGGGCGCCACGCACCCGAGCGAATGCGCTCCATGAGCAGTGCCCGCACTTTTGCATAGAGCGGTTTGGAATCGTCACTTGTGGCGCCGCCACTCATCCCGTTAGCCTTGGTTCATTGCACTTGCCGACCCACCACAAAGCATGTCTTATATAAGACTTCGGGTGCATCGACCCGCTACACAACCAGAACCTGAGCGAGAGGGAAAGACCGTGGCCACACCGCACTTCCTGGTGCACAGCCCCAAGGACAACGTCGGCGTCGTCGTTGTTGAAGGCTTGAAAGCCGGCACCGACATGCTGGGCGTCGTAACGGAGACCGATACGACCATGAAATTGAAGGCAAAAAACGACATCCCGATCGGCCACAAAATCGCGTTGAAGGACCTCAAGACCGGTGACACCGTCATCAAGTACGGCGAAGACATCGGCAAAATGGTCGGCAACGCGAAAACCGGCGAGCACGTGCACGTGCAAAATATGAAAACGAAACGCTGGTAAGAGAGAGACATCGCGTCATGGCCAAAGCCGCAACCAAATCAAAAGCAAAATCCAATCTATCGTTCTGGGGCTGGCGCCGTGAGAACGGCCGCGTCGGCGTCCGCAACCACGTCGTCATTCTCCCTCTCGATGACCTCTCGAACGCAGCATCGGAAGCCGTCGCCAACAACATCAAGGGCACGATGGCTCTGCCGCATGCCTACGGCCGCCTGCAATTCGGCGCCGACCTCGATTTGCATTTCCGCACGCTCATCGGCACCGGCAGCAATCCAAACGTCGCCGCTGTCATCGTCATCGGCATCGAAGATGGTTGGACCGCGCGCGTCGTCGATGGCATCAAAAAATCAGGCAAGCCCGTCGTCGGCTTCGGCATTGAAGGCCACGGCGACATCGCCATCATCGCCAAGGCCTCCTACGAAACCAAAAAGATGGTCCAGTGGGCGAGCGAACTGAAGCGCGAAGAGTGCGACATCTCCGAGCTTTGGGTCTCGACCAAGTGCGGCGAGAGCGACACGACGACCGGCCTCTCATCCTGCCCGACCGTCGGCAACATGTACGACAAGCTGATACCGAAGGGCATCTACGGCTGCTTCGGCGAAACCTCTGAAATCACCGGCGCCGAGCACCTGGCGCGCGAGCGTGCCATCAACAAGGCCGTCGGCGACAAGTGGTACAAGATGTGGAAGTCCTACCAGGACGACGTCATCGAAGCCCACAAGACCGACGATCTCTCCGACAGCCAGCCGACCAAGGGCAACATCGCCGGCGGCCTGACCACCATTGAGGAAAAGGCGCTTGGCAACCTGGAAAAGATCGGCCGCAAGTGCCGCTATATCGATGCCCTGGAGCCGGCCGAGGCTCCGGCCAAGGGCCCAGGCCTTTACTATATGGACACGTCGTCGGCCGCCGCCGAGTGCGTGACGCTGATGGCCGCCGCCGGATACGTCGTCCACACCTTCCCGACTGGCCAAGGCAACGTGATCGGCAATCCCATTGTTCCGGTTATCAAAATCTCCGGAAACCCGAAGACGATCCGCACCATGGGCGAACACATCGATCTGGACGTGTCCGGCATTTTGCGCCGCGAACAGACCCTGGAAACGGCCGGCGACGCATTGATTGATATGATCGTTCGGACGTCGAATGGCCGGCTCACGGCGGCGGAAGCCCTCGGTCACCGCGAATTTGTGATGACGAAACTCTACAGGAGTGCATAACTACATCTCCGTCCGGGGGGACGGACTGAAACCGGCGGTGCATGCGCAGAGCTTCTTTGAGGCTTGAGCGCTTTAGCCCGCCGGTTTCTTTCTTTGTGTGGCCAGTGAATGCGCGACCCCGACAGATGCGCCGGCGTCCAGCCACCACGATACGGAGTTCCGCGACCATGGCCGATGTCATCGTCACCGAGTTTCTCGATCCTGGTCCCCTCGAGACCTTGAAGCAACGCTACGCGGTGCACATCGACACGACCCTGTGGAACAAGCGCGACGAACTGAAGGCGCGCTTGGCCAACGCCATCGCCATCATCGTGCGCAATCGCACCCAGGTCGACGCCGACCTCCTCGCCGCCGCGCCCAAGCTGAAAGTGGTCGGCCGTTTGGGTGTCGGCCTCGACAACATCGACATGCCCGGCTGCAAGGCGCGCAGCATCACCGTCTGCCCGGCCATTGGCGCCAACGCTGTCTCCGTCGCCGAGTATGTCGTCGGCTCGGCGCTCATGCTCATGCGCCTTGCCGCGTTCCAATCGACCGAGGCCCTCATGCGTGGCGAGTGGCCGCGCGAAAAAACCGGTGGCGGATCGGAGCTCGCCGGCAAGACCCTCGGCATCATCGGCTTCGGAAACATCGGCCAGACGGTCGGCGAGCGCGCCCGCGCCATGGGCATGCGCCTCATCGCCCACGACAATTACGTCCCTGCCTCGAGCACAGCTTGGTCGCATGCCAAACGCGCGTCGCTCGATGAACTCCTGGCGCAGTCTGATGTCCTCACCTTGCATTGCCCGCTGACCGCCGAGACCAAGGGATTGATCGGCGCAAAACAACTGGCGCAGCTGCGCAAGGGCGCGCTGCTGATCAACACCTCGCGCGGCGGCGTCGTTGACGAACCCGCCGTTGCCGCAGCTTTGAGATCCGGGCATCTCTGCGGCGCCGCGATCGATGTCTTCAACGTTGAGCCGATCGACAAGGCCACCGGCGCCATCTTCGCCGGCACCCCAAACCTGATCCTGACGCCGCATATCGCTGGCGTCACCCGCGAGAGCAACGATCGCATTTCCAGCGTCACCGTCGACAACGTCATGAGAGCTCTGGGAGCACGCGTGTGAGCACCACAACGATCGCGCCAGCCGAACTCGAAAAGCTGATCGCCGCCGCGCTCATGGCGTCGAACACAACACCAGAAAATGCCGCCTCCGTCGCACGCGCACTCACGCAAGCCGAGATCGACGGCCAGAAGGGTCACGGAATCTCGCGCGTCGGAAGCTATGCCGCCCAAGCCAAATCCGGGAAAGTCGACGGCCACGCCGTCCCAACGGCCCATCAGACCCGCGCCGCATCGGTGATGATCGACGCCAAGAACGGCTTCGCCTACCCCGCCATCGACCTGGCGATCGCAGATCTGCCCGAACTGGCGGCCAACGCCGGTATTGCAGCGGCCGGTCTGACGCGATCGCACCACGGCGGCGTCATGGGCCGTCATTGCGAGCGCCTCGCCGAGAAAGGCCTGATCGCGCTTGCGTTCTCGAACACGCCGCACGCCATGACCTCCTGGGGCGGCCGCAAACCGGTGTTCGGCACCAACCCCATTGCGTTCGCCGCGCCCCTCGACGATCGCCCGCCCGTCGTGATTGATCTGGCGCTCTCGCAAGTCGCGCGCGGCAAGATCATGACCGCCGCTCAAAAAGGCGAATCAATCCCTGCAGGGTGGGCATTCGACGAGCACGGCCAGCCGACGACCGATGCCAACGCCGCCCTCAAGGGTACGCTCGTTCCATTGGGCGGCGCCAAAGGCTCAGCACTTGCGATGATGGTCGAGATCCTGGCCGCCGGCCTGACAGGTGCGTGCTTCGCCTCGGAAGCCTCGTCGTTCTTTGACGGCGACGGCCCGCCGCCCGGTGTTGGCCAACTGCTGCTCACCATCGATCCGGGCGCCTTTGCTGGACGCGAAGCCTTCGCTGAACGTTTCGCGGACTTAGCTGAAATGATTGAGACCGATTCCGGCACGCGCTTGCCTGGTCAAAGACGCATCGCACTCCGCGAAACCGCCAGCCGCAACGGCATCGCTGTCGACGCCAAGACTCTTGACCAGATCGCTAAGCTGGCCGGTTGAGCTTAGTTGCTCGCCCGCACCTCGAACGGCGAGAACCAGATCGTCGGCGCCTTCGGCTGCGGAGGCACGCGCCCCTCGATCGAGTTGCCATAGTAGACGTTCGCTGCCACTCCGGTCAGCCGCACGTTCGCGTCCGATCGCAGTTTGAGCTTGGTCTGCTCCACGGCGAGTTCGCCGTCGAGCCAGAGCCGGATCAGCCCGTTCTGTTCGTTCGCTGCATTGAGCACGACTTCTTGCTCGATACTGACCCAACGGCCCCGCGGAAGTTCCACGCCCTCGCGACTGTAGGGCATTGTGGCGACATCGTCGCTTTTGGTGGCAACGCGTGCGACGATGGCCGCGCCGCCATTGTGCGTCCACATCGGCCAAACGCGCACCGAACCGCCGGACTTATCATCGCCCGTGGTCAAGCCGCCAGACAGTCCCGGCAGCGTGCCACCATTCGGACCCAGAACGAAGTCCTGTGGAATGAAGGCATGATACGACAAGCAGCCAGCCGTTTTCCCCTGCAACACGCGCGGCGACCACGGATACGAAATGCCCTTCGGAGCATCCGTATCGCCGGCCGGAATGCGAACCCCCATCACCGTCGTGGACGGCCCCTGCGCCGTGCGCCGGATGCTGACGTTTTGGATCACGCCCAAATCCTGACCCGCGGCACTAGCCTGCAGATCGACCCCGGAAATGAGCACGCCCGACCGCTCCAGCGCCATTGCGGACACCACGTTGTAGCGCTTCGAGCAGACCTCCGCGGGCGGCGTAAAAAAGCTTCTCACGCCCGCGTACGCGCCACCGATCATCGTGGCGATCATCGCACCATTGATCGCGATCACTTTCACACTTGGTATCTTCATGGCAGTCTCTCAACTTCCGTCAGACGCGAAAAGCGCGGTTGATGTTACGCAAGATCGGATCGATCAGCTGATCGAGCAGAGTTCGTTCCCCCGTCACGACGAGGATTTCCGCTCGCATGCCGGGGTGCAGTGTGACAACCTTCGAAATCTCGGACCGTGTATCGTCGAGTTCGATGCGTGCCAGGAAGTATGCGGCGCCCGAGCGCTTGTCCTCGACCGTATCCGCCGAGATCCAGGCAAGCTTCGCGCTCAATGGACGTTGTTCGCGCCAGCTCAACGACGTCAGCCAGACTTTGGCCTTCAGGCCCGGCTTCACGGCATCGACGTGCAGCGGCGCCAATCGGCCCTCGATCACCAGGCGATCGTCTTTGGGAACAAGCTCGAGGACGGTGCCGCCGGCCGCGATAACCGCGCCCGGTCCGTGCACGGCGAGCGACAGAACGCGCCCCGCCACCGGCGCCCGCACCTCCGATCGCATCAACTCCTGCTCGGCGATCGAAATCCGCGCGGCGAGCCCCGCCGTCTCTTTCTCGACTTCGGCGACTTGCCGCTCGAGCGTCAGCACGCGTGACCGCGCGGCAAGTTTGCGATCGGCCAAATCCGTCATGGTCGCGGCCTCTTGCCGGACCAGCATCAGCTGTCTTTGTGCGGCGTCAGCTTGCGCCCTGAATGCCGCGATCTGATCGTCCAGCGATTTGGTATCGAGACTGACCAGCAATTGCCCGGCGTCGACATCGGCGCCTTCGGTGACATGAATACGGCCGACGATCCCGCCCTTTTGATGCTGGATCGCCTTGACCTTGGACTCGACGATCAATGCTCCAGGGAACGTGATACCGCGATCGATCGGCGCCAGCGCCGCGGCGCCAAGCCCAGCACCGAAAAACAGCACCAGAACCAGTATGCCCATCACCAGCGGGCCACGAATATCGAGACGCGCCGCGGTTTTCGGCTGATCCACGCCAGTCCGTAAAGGTCGCTCGAGGTGGTCCATCGCATCAAGCATGCGCGCGAACTCCCGCGTGCAGATGCAGGCCCTGTTGACTGGACAGCGCATCGCCCAAAACCTGTGGCCCCGCCTGTGGTCCAGCCATCTGGCGCGCGAGATCACGGCTTGGCCCAAATGTGTGCAGCGCGCCCGCGCCCATCACAGCGACCTTGTCGGTCAAGTGCAGCAGCCGTGGATCCTGCGTCGCGATAATCAGTCCAACGCCCTCGTTCTTGAGGGCCGCGAGCACCCGCATCAGACGCTTGACGCTTTGACCATCGAGCCCGATTTCCGGCTCATCGAGAATGACGAGGCGCGGCGATCCGAACAGCGCTCTGGCAAGCGCAACCGCGCGCCGTTCCCGCAACGAAAGCCCACTGCCATTGGGTCCAACCGGCGTATCATAGCCCGAAGGCAACGCGGCCAGATCCTCATGAACACCGGCGCGCATGGCCGCCCGTGCAACAGCCATCAGACTGGCATCACGAAAGCGCGCGATGTTCTCGTGGACGGTACCCTCGATCAGCATGGGATCATCGGGCAGATAGCCGATGGGAACCTCGGCCTCGCCGCGCTGCCACTTGGCAATCGGAAGCCCATCGAGATCGGCAACGCCGTGGCTCGGGACCAACGCGCCGCCCAACAGCGCGGCCAACGCTGACTTGCCCGACCCGTTCGGCCCGACAATGCCAAGGCTTTCGCCCGGCTCGAGTTGAAAGCTGACGCCTCTCAACGCCGGCAAGCGGCGCTGCGGATGATAACACGTCACCTCTTTGAGATAGATCCGGCCTTTGATCGCCGTATCGCCACGCTCGATGTGCGGGCTCTGCGCATCAGGTTGCATCCCGCGAAGACGGCGATACGCCGCCAGCGCGCCTTGCACGCCTTTCAATGACGACACCAGCGCTTCAAGCGGCGCAAGTGCCCGTCCCAGCAACAACGTACTGGCGACCAAGGCGCCCGGCGTGATCTCATTGCGGATCACCAGCCACGCACCCATACCGTAAATCGCGATTTGCGAAGCAACGCGCGCCGAACGCGCGATCGTCCGCAAGAAGTTCGAACGCTTGCCGAGCGAGTATCCCGCGGCAATTGCCCCCCGATTGAACCGCTCCCACTGCGCCGACGCACCGGGCGCCAGGCCAAGTGATCCGGTCAGCGCCGCGTTGCCCGCAACCGCCTGCCACCACTGCTCGGCACGCTCCTGCGCGCGCGCATGCTCTTGGTGCAGACGCGACGTCGTCAACGTCTGCATGATGGCAATCGCGATGAGAAGAGCCGCGAAAACAGCCGCGACAACGGCCATTGCCGGGTGCACGAACAACAGCACCACAAGAAACACCGGAACCCACGGTGCATCGAAAATTGCGACCATGGCACCGCCGGAAATCATGCTTTTAACCACCGCCAGAGCCTTGGCATCGGCCTTTATTTCGACGGTCGGCTGCCCGAGCTTGAGGCCGTTTTCCAGAATATGGCGGCCGAGCATGTGATCGAGCCACAAGCCCGCACGCAGCATCAAACGATCCCGGACACCCTCGAGCAAGCCGAGCGCGATCACCGCGCCAGCCGCCATCAATGTCAGTAATGTCAGGGTCTCGACACTCGCCGTTGGAACGACGGTCTCGAACACTTGCAATGTGTAGAGCGGCAGCGCCAGCATCAGCAGGTTGATGAACCCGCTGAAGAGGAACGCAGCCACAAGGGCGCGCCTCACCTGTTTCAGACAATGCCGCGACGTACGCATCACAAATCCGGGCCGACAAACGCAGCAGCCGGAGAAACCGCTCCTCCGGGGCCAAGCTCCACTATGTCATGGCTTCCTAAACGTTCACTGAAGGCCGCAAAATCAAGTGCAGCCGGCGACCGTTTCGTAACCACGGCAAACAGAGGCCTTGAACCCGCAACACTTAACGAGCCATTAATTCCAAGCGCCGACGTCCTGACGCAGTGCGGTTGGCATTCGCGCGCGGGGTTGCCAACGTGCAAAGCACGCCTCCGGCATGATGCAGCCGCGCGCAAACAAGAGAGCGTTAGACGACCAGCGATCCATCGCTGATCAGGTCGTCGACGTCGACGCCGTGAATGCCTTCGAGCAGCACGACATCCACGAACTGTCCATTCGACCCCAAGGCTGCCGCCACAACCGTACCGGCCGCCGTGTCGACGACGTGCACCATGTCATTGGGACCCGGCGCCGGGCGGCCCGCGAACAGCATCGAGAAGTCCAGCCGGTCGCCAACACCAAAGTCCGTAATCCGATCAAATCCAACCCGCGCACCCGAGCCGTCGACAACGTCGGCCTGCTCCCAAACGTACGTCTCACGGCCCCACGAGAACGGCGCAAGGCGGATCTGGCCGCCGGCCATTACGTCGTTGCCTGCGCCGCCGCGGATCACATCGTCGCCGCCGTCACCCCAGATGCTGTCGTTGCCCATGTCGCCGGAGATATAGTCGTTCTCGCCGCCACCAAAGAAACTGTCGTTGCCATCGCCGCCAAACAGCTTATCGCGATCCGCGCCGCCGTTGAGCGCGTCGTTGCCGACGCCGCCGAACAGCACGTCTGCACCCGCTTCGCCGTAGAGCTTGTCGTTGCCAGCGCCACCGTCGAGATTGTCGTTACCCGCACCGGCCCAAAGCTGGTCGTAGCCGTCGCCGCCGTCGAGCGCATCGTTGCCAGCGCCACCGTACAGCGTGTCGTCGCCAAGGCCACCGCCGAGGACGTCATTGTTGTCGCCGCCGTCGAGGTGGTCTTTGCCCGCGCCGCCCTGCAGCATGTTGGCATCTTTGTCGCCGATCAGCCGGTCATCGCCGAGGCCACCCGTAACATTCTCGATGCTGCTGTTGCCGGTTGCTTCGGCGGCCAGCGTGTCGAGCCCGAAATCGACGCCTGATGCGACGCCCGTCGACAGATTGACCTCGACCTTCTGCAGGGCCGCCGATGCGTCGTAGAAATCAACACCGGCTTCGCCATCGATGAGATCATCGCCTGCGTCGGCCAATACGATGTCATCTCCAGAGCCGGCGCGGATCGAATCGTTGCCAAGTCCACCGCTCAAGCGATCATTTCCGGCCTCGCCGGCGAGCGAATCGTTATCGCCTTCGCCGAGCAGCGTATCGGCGCCGTCACCACCCGACAGCGTGTCGTTGCCCGCGTTACCGCTCAGCACGTCGTCGCCAGCAGCACCCTTGAAAATGTTGCCATCGAGATCGCCGGCGAAGCGATCGTTGCCAGCCCCGCCATTCAGGCCTTCGATGAAGTTGTGCCCGGCCGACGCCAGCACCAGGCGATCGCTGCCACTTTCGACGCCGACCGCCGTACCGGCCATCAAGTCGGCCACGACGCTAGTAGTGGTCCAGGAATAATCGACGACATCGATGTCGGTCGCGCTGTTGTTGTCCAGATAGACGTCGTTGCCCGCATCGCCGAAGGAAAGATCGCTGCCGAGGCCGCCATTGACGGTGTCGTTGCCGTTGCCGCCCGAGAGCGTGTCGTTGCCGCCTGCACCGTCGAGGGAATCGTTACCGTTGTTGCCGAACAGCGTGTTGTTGTCTTTGTCGCCAATGATGATGTCAGCGCCCGACCCGCCCTCGACGTTCTCGATGACGCTGCTGCCGGTCGACGAGAAGCCGATGCGATCGTGCCCGCCATTTTGCGCGACATCCGCTTCGCCAGCGGCCAAATTCACATAAACAGCGCGCGTTTCCGCGGTGTAATCGAGCGTATCGACATCGCCGTTGCTCTCATCGGCTAGATCGCGAATGTCATCATGGCCGGCACCGCCAACAAAGCGGTCATTGCCCGCACCGCCGTCAAGCGTGTCATGGCCATCATCGCCATAGAGCCGGTCGTTGCCAGCCCCGCCGGAGAGGACATCGTGCCCGCCGAGCGCAAAGATGTCGTCATCCTGAGCCGTTCCATAAAGCCAGTCTTGCTTAGAGGTACCGCGAATGATGTTGGCCACTGGAACGCACTCCCGACAGAAAAACCGCTATATGCAGCGCCCAAAACTATCGAAGAAGCGTTGAGGAAACGCGGGCCAAAACCGTCAAATTCGAAGTAATTGGCGAAACGCGCGCGGGGTTGGTGGGGCGGCCGCGCGCAAACAAAAGTGAATGACGCCCAAAACAGCAATGAAGCTGCGTCGCGAAACGCAGCTTCATCACTCGTTAAATCGCAATTACTCTGAGATTATCAGGCGAGGATCGTGTTGTCCGATGCCCAGGCACTGGCCGGGAATGTCCCGTGCACGCCCTCGAGCACCGCGACGTCGATGAATTCCCCGTGGTGCTTGACCTGCACGGTGAAGCCTTCGGCCCCATCCACGAGTTTGACGTAATCATCGACATTGTAGGCCATGTCTTCGTCTTCCGGCACGGGATCGTTGATCGTACCGTCGAACACGCGTTCCGCGGTGACAAGGGCCCGCAGATCCAGCGAGTCGTAAGTCTGGAAGTCCGTGATCCGGTCCACGCCGAGATGCGCACCATTGGCATCGACGATATCTTTGAGTTGCCACTGGAACACGTCCAAACCTTCGCCAGCGGTAATCACATCCGCGCCGCCGAGACCACGGAACGTGTCGTTACCGTCGCCACCAACGAGAGTGTCGGCGTTCTTGCTGCCTTTCAGATAGTCATCGAACGAAGACCCGACAACTTTCTCGAAACCTTTGAAGGAGTTGGTGCCCATTCCGGTTGCGATGCTCTTGCTGACGTCGACCTGCATACCTTGCGTTGCCGCAGAGAAGTCGAGCGTATCGAAGCCCGAACCGCCGGTGTAGGCATCGTCGCCATGGCCCGCCAAGACCACATCGTCACCGCTGTCGCCGTTGACGACATCGTTGCCATTGCCATCCGACAGCCAGTCATTGCCCTTGCCGCCGTACAGCATGTCGTCGCCCATGCCGCCCGAGATCTGATCGTTGCCCTCGCCGCCGTAGACGACATCATTGCCTTCGTCGGCATCGACCACGTCGTCACCACCGCCCGCCAGGATCAGATCCTGCAATAACGTGCCCTGAATTTGATCAGCGCCAGCCGTACCCTTGAAGTCAGCCATTCCTCAGCCCTTTATCGAATTCCCCAAGAAACCTGCAACAGGCCCCCGAGACGTTGCCCATATGCGATCGCAGCTCGTGAAGCCGCCGACCGCATCCACACGAAGCATCCACACGCCAAGCCCGAGATGAGACTTTGCGGTTCAGTTGCATCGAAAGATGAGCATAATCGAAACATATAAAACTCAAGTTCAAATGCCTCGATGCATTTGCCGAATATTTGGCTTTAATTTGATCTTTTTGAATTGGAAACAGAATAATAATACGATATTACTTGGATATATTGAACCATCATCATAACAAGCAACAGCTGCGGCAGCTGGTTTAACCCAGCTGCCGCGGCGATCGTCGAATGCACGACAAAGCTTACGTCAGCAGCATGCCATCTTTCACGAGGTCCTGGGCGGTATAGCCGTGGAAGCCTTCGAGCAGGGCCACCTCGACCATCGACGCACCGGCGCGCGCATAGACATGCGAGCCTTCGGCGCTGTCTTTCACCACCACCAGGTCGTCGAGCGTGTCGCCCACCTGGCCCTGCAGCAACTTGTGCAGGTCCAGCGTATCGTCAGCGCCGAAATCGGTGATCCGGTCTACGCCGAGATGGTTGCCCTTGGCATCGACCACGTCCTTGGCGAGCCAGGCGAATGTATCGCTGCCCTTGCCGCCGGTCAGAACGTCTGCGCCACCGAGGCCGCGAAGAGTGTCATCGCCGCCGCCGCCGTTGAGCTGATTGGCAGCCTTGCTGCCGATCAACACGTCAGCGAAGTTCGATCCATCGACGGCCTCGACCCCGCTGATGCTATCCTTACCAGAGCCAGACGCGGTATGGGCATGCAGGTCAACGCGAACACCGTTTCCAGCGCCCGAGAAGTCCAGCGTGTCAAAGCCCGAGCCGCCGTCATACTGGTCGTCGCCGAGACCCGCCACCAAGCGGTCGTTGCCGGAGTTTCCGAAAACGACATCGTCGCCAGCACCATCGAACGTCACGTCGTTTCCGGATCCACCGGAAATGCGATCGTTGCCGTCGCCGCCCGTAAGCACATCGTTGCCCGAGTTGCCCCAAAGGCTGTCATTGCCAGCGCCGCCGTCGACCTTGTCGTTGCCGGCCATGCCGAACATTTTGTCTTGGCCTTCGCCGCCCGACATCGTGTCGTTGTCAGATGACTTCGCCGGCTTATTGGCTTCACGCGCCAGAAGTGCCGCGTTGGTCTGGCCGACCGAGAACGTGAACACGCTGTCGTCGAAGTCCTTGTCGCCGCCCCACTTCAGGTCTTCGAAACCGACCTTGATGGAACCACGGCCGACATCGACGTCGCCGGTCACATGTTTCAGCTTGTCGCCATTGAGCCCATCACCTGCGCCCGACGACGAATGGAAGATCGACTGGCCATACTGCGTGTTGATGACCGTCTCTTTGCCATTGGCTCCGACGTGCACCAGCTTCAGCTCGCTGCCACCGTTGACGTTGCCGTCTTGGCCAGCGCCGTCGACGAGACGGAACGAACCCTTCTGGTCCGCCAGCAACTTGTCCATGCCCTTTTGCGCGAACGCATTCGGCGCAACAAAGAACCCAACCCGGTCGCCGGCCTTGAGATCGACGTTGACGGAACTCTTGCCACCGATCAGATCGCCGCCTGAACCCTTCAACGAGGCGTTGGCGAACAGCATCTCGACATCATAGATCGAACCGTCATCGGCGATCTTGTACATGCCGAGCGCATTTTTGTAGCCCGCGCTCTCGTAGTTGAACGTCACTGTCCCAGTGACGTCTTCAGCGATCACGACTTTGCTCATATCCACGCGTCCGGTCGATGCGGACGATCCAAACATGGTGTCGTCGCCAGCATCACCCGAAACCTGATCGTCGCCGCCGCCTGCGAGCATCAGATCGTTACCGGCGCCTCCCGACATCACATCGGCGCGGCCCTCGCCAGACATGAAGTCGGCGTTGGCTGTGCCATTGAGCACATCGGATCGCCCTGATCCCTTGAAAACTGTCATTACGTCACATACCGGCCTTCGCCGCTCCCTGATCGTCCAACGTGCACGCCTTCGACGCCGAACGGTTCTCTACACAGCAGTCCGCACAGCGCCGCGACACGAAATGCCGCGCTGGCCGGACTGCCTCCTTCGGCATCGACTGCGCATAGAATTACCACCGGCGGCGTAACATCCGGTTCAAGCACGCCCCGCAATTTGCCGCGAATTAGATTCAAACTTTTCCGCACGACGAAAGCTGCGCGAAAGCATGCGGCGGTGCGACGCGCAAAAGCAAACGAGCCGCCCGGTGCGCGGGCGGCTCGTCAAAAGCAACTCAGAAGATGCTACGTTCTTACCAGGCGATGCCCTGATACGTCGTCTCGCGCGGCAACTCCGCAAAGAGACGCGCAAGATCCAGCACATGCACGCCGGGACCACGCAACTTCACGGCGCGGCGGAACTCCTCCGTCGCATGCGAGACGACGACAACATCGCTCTCCGCAACCAACGCATCCACCCGCGGCATCATCAGATCCTCGAGGCGATCGATCAGCTGCGCCTGGCTCGGGCAGGCGTGGCGCACATACGCCACCTGGCCCGCAAGATTTTCGTTGAAGCGAACGTTCGAATCATAAGCCTTGATGGTCTCGCCCTGCGTGTCGAGGCGCGCCATCAGCTCGAGCGTCGGGCTCTCGCGCAAGTCATCGGTCGCTGGCTTGAATGTCACGCCGAGGAAGCCGATCCGCTTGCCCTTGAAAGGCTTCAGCAGCTCAACGGCCTGCTCGATGTGCCGGTCGTTGGTGGCGACGAGGCTTTGAATGAGCGGCAGATCGACGCCTTGCGTCTCTGCAAGATGCCCGACCGCGCGCACTTCCTTCGGCAGGCACGAACCACCGAACGCAAATCCGGGGCGCAGATAATAAGGCGACAGATTGAGCTTCGTGTCTTTCACGAAAATGTTCATGACATCGTGGCTGTCGATCCCGAGCGACTTGCACAGACGGCCCACTTCGTTGCCGAACGCGACCTTGGTCGCATGCCAGACGTTGTCGACGTACTTCACCATCTCCGCCGCCGCGATCGACGTGAACAAGATCTTCTTGTCCACCGCCGAATAGATCCGCGACACGATCGCTTCCGAGCGCTTGTCCGACGCACCGATCACGGTCTTCGGCGGCGCGTAGAAATCGGCAACGGCGACACCTTCACGCAGAAACTCGGGATTGAAGCAAATGCCGAAGTCGGCGCCCAAGGTCTTGCCCGACGCGGCGGCGACTTCGGCCGCCACGACATCGAGCGTCGTACCAGGCGGCACCGAGCAACGCAGCACCACCACATGGAATTCGCGCTTCATCGCCAGCGCCTGCCCGATGGCGCGGCTCGCCTGACGCACATATGTCAGGTCGCAGCTGCCGTCGGCTGCCGTCGGCGTGCCGACCGACATGAATGTCACATCCGTACCGAGCACGGCGGCAACCAGATTCTGCGTTGCATCGATACGCCCGTGTGCGACGCCGTCTGCCAGCAATTCGCCCAGGCGCTCCTCGACGATCGGCGAGCGGCCCTCCTTGATGGAACGGACCTTATCGAGACTGACATCGACGCCCACCATGCGGAAGCCGAGATGGGCAAGACACGCCATGGAGACGGCGCCGACATAGCCGAGGCCAACCACGCTGATCGAAGGCTTTTCAGATGAAACGTCTGCAGCGAACTCTGTATTGAGGACGCGCTGCTGCTCCCCACCGATTGGTAGAACGTAACTCATTACCCGCACTCTCCCGACACCGAGGCTCTTTTCGAGCCCATTTTTGCACCCCGATCCGCGACGCTTTGCATCGCAGACCGTGAGAGAATGCCAGGAAGTGGTGGTAATCCGCTGAAACGAGTTGATAAAATTGGATCTAAATCAGTGAAATAACATGCTCGTAAACATGCCCCAGCTTGGAACAGTCAATAAACTTGAATAAAGCACGACGCTGAGAAACAGCCCGCAAAATGACAGTGCGGTCAAATAAACCGCCATCGCGCCGCGCGCCATAACGGCCAAGCCGGAACCTGCAAATCCTTGCTTTTGATTACCGCGGTTCGCCCATTTTTGCTTGGAGAGCCGCCACAACATATATATTTTGACGCCCGCGTTCAGGAGCTGGTTGACATACAGAATCCAAACATAGTTGAAATCGACCTGTTTCGCGTAGGTAAATAGAACCAGCGCCAGAATCATACGCGTAATGGCGATGAAAATAAAATAAGCGACCAGAAACACCGCGCCGAGTTTCAAAGCCCCCGCGAACGCCAGCATCGGACTGAACAGCATGGTCCACATGGCGAGCCGCTGATCGATCAGACACCACCAGATGAAGAACGGCATGCGGTGCGGACCAAGCGCGATCGCGCGCGCGCCGTTACGCAACATGTTACCCGACCAGCGCCGAAGGTTCTCGACCATGCGCTGGTAGCCCGAACCATCGACGACTTCGATCGTCGTGCCGGCGGCGTCCGGCACATAGGTCATCTTCACGCCGTACTTCAGCAGCGTGTACCAGGTGCTCTTGTCGTCGCCCGACAAGAACCGGAATGTGCCCCACAGCCAATGATTGAGGAAATCGGCTTCCTGCAGCCGGATGAACTCATGACTGGTGATGTGCTCGCCGCGGAACACCGACATGCGCCCCGTCAGCGTCAGCACGCGGTTCGACAGCGCATGGCTTTGCATGGCGATACGCCGCTGCGCAAAGCGCATATTGAGCCAGGATTGCATCCACCACGGACCTTTCACGATCACGTGCTCGTCGGTGGTCATCGCATGCAGATCGGGATCGACCGCGAACAACGGCAAGCAACGGCGCAAAGCACCGGGATGCAAGACGAAATCGCCGTCCATGAACATCACGAGATCGTCTTTGCCGACGCCCGCGCGTGACATCGCGCGCAGGATGAGGGCGATCGCGACGCGCTTGCCCGGCTGGTTCTGCCGGATGATCCGCAAGGTGATGTCGAGATCATTGGCGACCAATTGCAGGTGCCGGCCGATCTTGACCTCGTCCGAGAGTTCGCTCGAACCGAGCCACAGCGTCGCCGGCACGCCCGCCTCGCGAATTTGATCACAAATGCCGCGAATGACGGCTTCCGAGATCTCGCGATGCTCGCGAAACGTCGTCATCTGGATATGGATGTGCCGTGGCCGCCAGCCCGACTCCCAGACCTCCGCCGCACGCGCGGCCATCCGCGGGTAGGCGGACTTCTCATAGATCTTGGCCCGCGCGAAATGCGTGAACCACCAGCTGTAGCGCCATACCCCGAGCAATCCGATGACGTAGGTGAACTCCCGGACGCTCGGATCCCAGATCGAGTTCGGCAGCGTCGACAACGCGATGAAACAGCACGCGATGTAGATCAAGAGTTTGACTTGAACGAGCGGCGTCCACTTCTCAAAAAAAGTGGGCTTGCGATCGGGATCTGACAGGCGGTGGTGCGTCATGACATCGCCACCCCGATCACATCGCCGTCGATAGTTTTTGACGCATAGTGCCGAGCGGCGCCGACGTCGAGCGCTGCGGGAACACCACGACGACCGGCAGACCCGCGCGATAGCGCTCCGCGTCTTGTACCTTCGCGGCATCAGAAAACGCGATCGTCACTTTGGCCGACCGGTCCGACGCGCTGCGCGACCGGTAACCTCCCGACTGCGCCTGGTTCTGCTCACGAATGAACCCAGACGTGCGGTCGATCTTCTGGATCCGGCCTTTTACGGTTTCTCCCAGCGCCGGCAGATACAGCAGCGCCTCGTCGCCGAGCCCGACGCGGTTGACTTCGTCCTGATTGAGAAACGCCGTCACTTCGCGTTGCCGGCGCTGCTCGATGATGGCGATCACATCACCGCGTTTGACCGATCCGCGATCGACATGCGGCAACTCGAGAATGGTGCCCTCGAATGGCGCCTTCACCGACATCCGCGCGCGGTGATTGACCAGCGCCATCTGCTTCTGTTGCGCCAGCATGACCTCATGCTCGGCCAGCCGGACCTGCGCCTCGATCTGATCGACATCGCCGACCATGTTCTGGCCCGTGTAGTGGTACTTGCCGCCGAGATTGACAGCGAGTTCCGCGCGCGACTTCAACTCGACCTGGCGGCTTTCGAGCTGCGATCTGAGGGTCGCGAGCAGCTTCTCGGTTTCTTCGAGCTTGGTGTCGGTCGCAAAACCCTTGCGGTGCAGAACGGCAAGCCGCCCGTATTGCTGCTCAGCCGCCGTCAACTGCGCCTTGATGCCGTCGACATCGAGCTTGGCCTGCTCGACGTTCTTGGTCTCGACGTTGGCAAAGCCCTTCATACGTTCGATTTCGTTCGCCTGCCGGCGCTTCATGAACAGCAGCTGCGCCTTGCGTTCGTTGATGACGATATCGGCAAGCTCCAGCTCGCGCTCGAGCAGGTTGTCGACGACGTTGAGGATCACATCACCGGATTTGACGGTGTCGCCCGGCTGCAGCTTCGTCCACTCGACGCGGCCATCCGCTTGCGCAGTCACCGTCTCGATCGGCGCCGTGATCACGGCCGTCTGCACTTCCATCCGATAGAAATTGGTATAGCTGAGCAGCGCCGTATACCCGAACACCACGAGGCCCAGCACGGCATAGAGACCGGTCATCGCGATCGCCTTGACCGGCCAGCGCCGCAGCGGCACGTTCGCCAGCGTCGGCGCCTTGTCCGGCTCGAGCGACGCCGGCGTGACCGGAAGGTCGATGCGCTGGATTGTATCCTGCACGTCCATCATCGAGCCGCGCACGAGCTCCTCGATGAAGTGCTGCATCAGCTCGCGTTCGCGTTCGCCAAGCTCCGTGAACCGGACCGCGAACATCCCGCGCTCGGCATCGACGCGAACGACGTCGGCCTTGGCATCGAACGAGACATCGAATCCTTGGAATGGCAATGTCAGGTGCAGCGCGACTTCGGCGCTGACCGGCGGAAGTTCGCCCGGATAGCCTTCGATCCGCAGGCCGCCGAGGCTCCAGTCGGCGGCCCGCATGCGGTGGCCGTCGACCACCACGAACAATGGCGCGGTGACACGGTGATGCCGCCGCTGATCAGGCCGCTCCCGTTTGATCTTCACCGCCATTACGCAACAATCCGAAACGCCACGCGCCCACCCGCACGCCCGGCCAACGTCCGAGCGCACCGTATGTTGTCGCATCAGAACCTTAAGATTGAGCTTCTTGGCGGTGCTGAGGTTCAGCAGGAACCCCACGACATGCGCGGCACCCCGCATTCCACCAAACAGCGTTGAAAATGCGTTATCGCCAGCTGCGGATCAGGCCGAAAAGAGCCGATATGCGTGATCAATTGGCAACGCCAAGTCCTTCAAATTAACTGATTTTCCGATCCAGTATCGGACTTTCGCTCCGGCCTTGCTACTGCTCACGCAGTCACCAGTCCTTGTTCCGCGTCCTGGAGTGAAAAATGCGTAAGTTGGTCGTGCGAGGCCTTGCGGCCGCAGCCCTCGTGACTGTGTTGTCGGCTCAGACCTCGAACCCAGCGGCGGCCTTCGGTTATGCCCTCGGCAGCGAAACGTGCTATGAGTTCGTCCGCGCCCGTGGCGCCGTCAGCTCGTCCTATCGCGGCGCCCAGAATAACGCCATCGCCGCCTGGGAAAGCCGGGTGCGCCGCAGTCCGGGCCGCGTCTACGCCAACTGGTACTACTCCGCCGACCGTACGATCTCGTGCGACTGGAACGCTTCCGGCAGCCGCATCTCGTGCATCGCCGAAGCGGGACCCTGCGGCCCAAAAAAGCGGCGCTGACGCTGATCGGCCGCTACAACCGTCCTAAACCAGCCATTCGCAGTTCTTATGCTAGGGTCGCCGCGTGCAGCTATTCCCAGCAAGGTGGGGACGCGTGAAACGTATCCTTCTGATCATCGGCGGCGGCATCGCCGCCTACAAATGCCTGGATTTCATCCGCCGCGCCCGCGAGCAGGGCTACGCCGTCCGCGCCGTCATGACCAAGGCCGCGCAGGAGTTCGTGACCCCCTTGTCCGTCGGCGCGCTGACCAATGATCGCGTCTACAGTGATCTCTTCGATCTTAACGACGAACGCGAGATCGGCCACATCAGGCTTTCGCGCGAGGCCGACATCCTGGTGGTTGCGCCCGCAACCGCCGATCTGATGGCGCGCATGGCGGGAGGTCACGCCAACGATCTGGCGACCGCCGTCCTGATGGCAACCGACAAGCCTGTCCTGATCGCGCCGGCCATGAACCCACGCATGTGGTCTCATCCGGCCACACGCCGCAATGCCAGCCTGCTCGAGGTCGATGGCATCCATTGCGTCGGACCCAACTCCGGCGAGATGGCGGAACGCGGCGAAGCCGGCGCCGGCCGCATGGCCGAGCCACTGGAAATCCTGGCGGCTGTGGAGAAGATCCTCGGAAAATCTTCCTCCCCCCTTGTGGGGGAGGGTCGCGGAGGGGGACTTCCGCTCTCCGGCCGCCACATCCTGATTACGGCCGGTCCGACGCACGAACCCATCGATCCGGTGCGCTACATCGCCAATCGCTCGTCTGGTAAGCAGGGCTACGCCATTGCCCGCGCGGCGGCAGACCTCGGCGCACGCGTGACGCTCGTCTCCGGCCCCGTCGGCTTGCCGGATCCCGCCGGCGTCACCGTCATTCGCATCGAAACCGCCGAACAAATGCTGGCAGCGGTGAAGAAAGCTCTCCCCGCAGACGCTGGCGTGTTCGCGGCCGCCGTCGCCGACTGGCGCGTCATCAATGCCGCCGACGAAAAGATTAAAAAGGACCCGAAGAGCAAGTCGCCCAAGCTCGACCTCGGCGAGAACCCGGACATTCTGAAATCGATCGCACACGAGGCGCCGTCCAAACGCCCGCCGCTGGTCGTCGGCTTCGCCGCAGAAACCGAGAACGTCATCGAGCACGCCAAGAAAAAGCGCAAAGCCAAGGGCTGCAACTGGATCGTCGCCAACGACGTCTCGCCCGAGACCGGCATCATGGGCGGCGATCGCAACACGGTGCACCTGATCACATCCGATGGCGTCGACAGCTGGCCCGAAATGGACAAGGACGCCGTTGCCCGCGCACTCGTCGCGCGCATCGCCGACTGGCTGGCGCTCTCGACCGGAGTCGTTTGATGCAGCAGAAGGTCCCAGGCAAACGCCTGCGCGTGACGATCAATCGCCTGCCGCACGCCAAGGGCCTGCCGCTGCCCGCCTACCAGACGCGCGATGCCGCCGGCATGGACCTCGTCGCAGCCGTCCCGGCCGCAACGCCGACGGTCTTGGCACCCGGCGCCCGCGCCCTTGTCCCGACCGGGCTGATCATCGAACTGCCGCGCGGCACCGAAGGCCAAGTCCGCCCGCGCTCCGGCCTCGCCCTGCGCCACGGCGTGACCGTACTGAACAGTCCCGGCACCATCGACGCCGACTATCGCGGCGAAGTGCAGGTCCTGCTGATCAATCACGGCACCGAACCATTCGCCGTCGTGCGCGGCGAGCGCATCGCGCAGTTGATCATTGCCGCCCACGAGCACGCGCTGCTGATCGAAACCACCAAAGTGCGCACCACCGCCCGCGGCGCCGGCGGCTTCGGGTCAACGGGCACGAAGGCCGCGAAAAAATCTTCACCCAAAAAACCGCCACGTCCGCGATAACACGAACCTTCCCTTCCCTCTCCCCGTTCTCAACGGGGAGAGGGGGACGATGGCGTGCGTGCGAAGCAAAGCACGCCGTCGTGGGTGAGGGGCAGCCACATGCTCGAACCCCTCACCTCGGTCCGCTATCGGCGTCCAAGAAGTCAGCAGCACGCGCCGCATCCGATCTGCTCGAACAACACAAGTGAGTTGAAGTCGTTCCCCTCAACTGGTGCCGCTAATGCCAAATCCTTCCGCTGGGATAGTGGCCTCTACGAACAAGCGGCCAAAATTAGTCAGCTTGAGAGTGCTGACTCGTCGAACCCCCGATTGCATTCCAGCACTAATAATCGGGTCTTGCCGATCAACCGGCCACGTCGCAAGACAGAGAGACTCAAGGTGTGAATAGTAAAGGTCAATTCGATTAGGCGTATGCAATTCTGCAGTAGGAAACGTGCTTTGCTCCACCACGCGATTGCTAAAACGGTTGGATGCGCGATCCAAATCCATTGTGTCGATTACCTGAAAGCTTTGATCACGGAGCAGGTAGAGCATCCAAGCCTCGTCACGGCTAAGTTGAGCAATGATGTGCCCAAATGACGGATGAACCCGGTGAAGTTGATCTTTGTCGATGCCCTTCGTCAGTATCTCCTCAAACATTTTCCAAAGTTCGCCCTCCTCGGCAACGAACCGCATCTTTTCGAGCACGGGTCCTGAAAGTTCTGGTGGTATCTCCGTTCTCTTGTCCTCTGGAACTCGCGAACGAATTCGCTCGACCATCCTCTCGAAGCGGTCCTGAAATGCCGCACCAATTTGCAGTGGCGCGAGAATTAGGCGCGCTACCTTTATTGCGTCAGTACCAAGCTTGCCCAACTCCTTGGCAGGACCTCCCACAGCGTCGTCGTAAAGCTTCGTAAGTGTTTCCTTTGGGACCAGCTTACCAAGGTCCAGCAACGGATCGCCCATTCCGCATCTCCACGTTCTGCGTGACAATTCGATTGTTAGACGCTGATTCGGGCGAATTCCGGATATGCCGCGTCGCTGAAGCCACTTCTTGAATTTCCCCGCCCCCAATCCGCCACCACCTCACCGCCGCGCCGCCCTGATGCGAGCGCGCTGGCGCCCTAATGCGCGCTTATATCGTACATCAGTTTCATCGCCACACATGAGAAAGGACGGATGTCATGCGTGTCATCTCGTTCATTGCCGGTGCCGCCGCGTTGATGGCGGCCATTGCCGAACCCATCGCCGCCGCCGAACCGCAACGCATCTCAGGGCCCTTCACCCATAACAACCTCGCCGTCTATTTCGTGCACGGCCCCAGCTCCCCCGGACCCATCCCCCTGACGCTGCACGAAGCGCTGACCAAAAAGACCGTTCGCGTCATCGAAACCCAGAACGTCAATGAATTGAAGATCGAAAACACCGGCACCGAAGAGATTTTCATTCAATCGGGCGACATCGTGAAAGGCGGCCAGCAGGACCGCGTCCTGACCATCTCGATGGTGTTGCCGCCCAAATCCGGACAAGTGCCGATCGCCTCGTTCTGCGTCGAGCAGGGCCGCTGGACCGCGCGCGGCAAGGAAGACGTCAAGGCATTCGCGAGCGCCGCCGAATCGCTGCCCTCGCGCGCAGCCAAACTCGCGATGAACGCGCCGAAGGCCGTGGCATCCGCCGCCACAGCCAGCGAACCGGTAGCCGGACAGCGGCCCAATCGTGTGCTGCTGGGTCGTGGCGATGACACCTCCACGCGTCAACAGCAGGTCTGGAACGAAGTCGCCAAGACCCAAGACAAGCTGTCGGGCTCGCTGAAGGCCCGAGTCGCCGCGCCACAATCGGCGACCAGCCTGCAACTGAGCCTCGAAAACGAGGCGGTGACCAAGGCCCGCTCTGAATACATCGATGCGCTGCAAGGCAAGGCTGCGGACGCCGACGACGTCGTCGGCTATGTGTTCGCCATCAATGGCAAACTCAACAGCGCCGACATCTATCCCTCCAGCGGCCTCTTCAAGAAAATGTGGAACCGCTTGCTGACGGCCAGCGCCACGGAAGCCATCGGCGAAAAGGCGTCCCCAACGGCCTCGGAACTCCCGACCGTCGACGCCGTCAAAACCTTCCTCGGCAATGCCGAGGCGGGCAAAGGCGAGCAGCGCGCGATCGCAAACCTGATGACGCAAGACGTGCGCGACGCCAAGGAGTCGCTCTACGTCGAAGCCAAACGCCGCGACGGCGCCTGGGTACACCGGAACTACCTCGCCAAATAACCTGAGGCCCTACGATAGCAGCACTGCCCGCGGGCCGGACGCCAACGTCCGGCCCGTTTCCATTTCAGGCCAGAAAGGCTATCTAAGTTTGTGAAATCCTGCCGTCATCCCGGCCGAGGCGGCGGCAGCGCCGCCAACGAGAGCCGGGACCCAGCAAAAAGCGTGCAAAGCACACAATGCTGTGCCGTCGGCACTCTTCACGCTGCGTCTCTCGCCCCAACCAAGGGCTCGTCGTGCAGGATGACGAAGTCGAACTTTCTACAGCCAAGACTCACAAAATGACCCTCACGCCCGAAGAAATCGATCGCTACAAACGCCACCTGGTGCTGCACGACGTTGGCGGCCAAGGTCAGCAGAAACTGAAAGCGGCCCGTGTCTTGATCATCGGCGCAGGCGGCCTCGGCGCGCCGATGCTGATGTATCTCGCGGCCGCTGGTGTGGGCACAATAGCCGTCATCGATGACGACACGGTCTCGCTCGACAACCTCCAACGCCAGATCGTGCACGACACGCCGCATGTCGGCCAGCCCAAAGTCGCGAGCGCGCGCGACACCCTGACCCGTCTCAACCCGCACGTCGCGATCGAGCCGATCAACGCGCGCCTGACGTCCGAAAACGCGCTCGAGATCATCGGCCGCTACGATATCGTCGCCGATGGGTCCGACAATTTCGCCACCCGCTATCTCGTCTCCGACGCGTGCTATCTCGCCAAGCGCACGCTGGTGTACGCCGCCGTCGGCCCCTTTGACGGCTACCTGTCGACGTTCAAGCCGCATCTCAAGGATGGCCAAGACAAACCCTACCCAAGCTATCGCTGCCTGTTCCCGGAAGCGCCGCCCCCAGGCACCGTCGCCAACTGCTCCGAAGTCGGCGTTCTCGGCGCCATCGTCGGCGTCGTCGGCACGCTCCAGGCAACGGAAGTTCTGAAGGAAATCCTCGGCATCGGCGAAACGCTGGCCGGCCGCCTCAAGATCTACGACGCGCTGACCACCCGATTCGATGAAGTGCGCATCGCCTGGGACCCGGACAACCCACTCTCCGGCCAAGCGCCAACCATACGCGATCTGTCGATCCACGCAGCGACGGCGACCGCCGCCGTGTGCGCCGCATGAGACCGATCAAGGGCATCCTGTTCGACAAGGACGGGACCATTCTCGACTATTGGAAGACCTGGATTCCAATCAACCGCGAGGTCGCGCTGATGGCTGCAAGTGGCGATCGCGCACTCGCCAACGAACTTCTGCGTCATGGCGGTCATGACCCCGCCACCGATCGCGTGACGCCCGGCTCCGTCTTGGCCGCCGCCGGCATGGACGGCATCGTCGCGGCCTTCGCGGAAATCCTCGGCAATCGCGCGCCAAAAAATCTCGCGGCCGAAACCAGCCGGTTGTTTCGTGACGGCGGCGCCAAGCATGCGGTGTTGCTCGACGGCGTCGCGACCGCATTGGCAACGCTGAAAGCCCGCGGCTTCCGGCTGGGCGTTGCCACCAACGACACGCACGGCGGCCTCGACGCCTCGCTTGGCCGCCACCCGGGATTGCTCGAGATGTTCGAGTTTCGCTGCGGCTGCGACTCAGGCCATGGCAGCAAGCCCGGCCCTGGGATGGGCCTCGCGTTCTGCGCCGCCCTTGGCCTTGATCCTAAGGAAACGGCCATCGTTGGGGATTCGTCCCACGACTTGGAAATGGGCGCCCGCGCGGGATACGGTCTCAAAATTGCAGTTCTGAGCGGCACTGGAACGCGAGACGACTTGGCGCCGCACGCCGATATGCTCCTGGAAACCGCCGCCGACCTAATTAGGCATCCCTGGTTTTCTCCGCGCGAAAAGCAATTGTGACGCGTCCACCTTCACGGATGATATAATTATATGTAGTTGAGCCAAAACATGAACATAATTGACGGTTGAAGTAAGTGAGCCCATAGTCCGCTAGCGCAACTTATGACTGCGCGCGGGACATCTCATCATGCGTTGCGATGCTGAAGGCATTGTTGTCGGACTGTACGCCGCATGGCGAATCCAAGACGTCGATAGCACCCTGGCCTATTGTCACGACACCATCCGCTATACCGTGCATCAGCCGCCCGGCATCACCGGTATCGGCGCAAAAATCACGGGCAAACCTGCTCTGAAATCCTATCTGACTGCGGTCTGCGCGGCGTGGGAATTCCAGGAGTTTCAGTCCAAGTTAACGCCCATTGCGCACGCGCCGAACCGCGCGACGATCCGCGAGTTCGTCAAGTTTCGCGTCTGCCATCGTCGATCGGGCTTGCTGCTCGAAGGCCACAAACGCCATGTCTGGCGCGTCGATGCCTCGCGCGTCGTATCCTGCGACGAGTACCAGGACGCGCCGCAATTGGACGCTTTCCTGCGCATGGCGAAGGCAACAACAGTTTGACCGGCCAGATCTGACGCAGCAAAGTCCGTGACCTCATTGATCACGGGAAAATGCCATGCGTCTTGCAATTGTCGGCCTTGGCTGGTGGGGCAAGCACATCGCGCGCACGCTTCAGCCTAGCACCAAGCTGTCCGTCGCACTCGGCGTCGATGTCGACGCCGGCAATCGGCAAGACTTCACCGCGCAAAGTGGCAAACCTGCCGTCTCGGACGCCGAAGAGGCCTTGCGGCGGCCGGACATCGACGGCATCGTGATCGCGACGCCGCATCGCCTGCACGAGAAGCAGGCCTTGCAAGCCATCGCCGCCGGAAAACAGGTCTTCTGCGAAAAGCCACTGGCCCTGACGCTTGCCAGCGCCGACCGCATCCTCGTCGCAGCCGATAAGGCTGGTATCATCCTTGGGATCGGCCATGAACGCCGCTACGAAGCGGCCATGGAACGG
This sequence comes from uncultured Alphaproteobacteria bacterium, assembly GCA_963779515.1. Classification (GTDB taxonomy): domain Bacteria; phylum Pseudomonadota; class Alphaproteobacteria; order Rhizobiales; family Hyphomicrobiaceae; genus CAVZYN01. The sequence continues at coordinate 323,872 of CAVZYN010000017.1, read as the reverse complement.
ATCGGCCACAGCATCAGCGTGGGCGACTTGGGCCAGATCCTGCATCTCGAAGCCAACGTCAGCCACGACAATTTCAAGCGCGTCGCGCCCAGCAATTGGCGGCTGCAGGCCGCCGACGCCCCGGCCGGTGCGATGACGGCCCTCGGCATCCATCTGACTGACCTGTTCCAGAGCTTCGCGGGTCCCATCCGGACCGTCCGCGCCTACGCCACCACGCGCGTGTTCACACCACCGGCGCAGGACGTCTTGAATATTCAGCTCCAGTTCGCGTCCGGCGCCAGCGGCACCATCACCTGTCTCTCATCGACGCCGTTCTACGCACGCTTCAATGTCTTCGGCGAACATGGTTCCATGGAAGTGCGCGACACCGCCAACGTCGATGCTGAAGATCCGACCGAGCTGATCGTCGTCGATCACGCCGGCAAACGCTCAAGCGCGTTTTTGCCGCGCGACGACACCGTGCGTGCAAACTTCGAAGCCTGGGCAGATGCAACCGCCGGCAACGGCACGTACCGGTTTTCGCGCGCTGAATTGCGCCACAACATCGCGGTGCTTGACGCCATCACGCGCTCGGCCGCAACTGGCGATGTCACGACAGTAGACTGAAGCCGCGCGCGCTTACCTGCTGAGCGCAAACCCGCGATAGCCGTCCGCCGCGACGTCCGCGCAGATCTTCCGGTAGTGCGCCATTCCGCCAGCATAAGGCATGAACACGCGCGGCTTCCCGGGAACATTAGCGCCGAGATACCAGGAATGATGCGCTTGCGGCAGCAGCGTCGCATGCGCCGCCGCGTTCACTTGACCGACCCACTGATCCATCGCTTCGGGTCGCGCCTCGATCCGCGCAATTCCCTTGTCACGCAGATGCGCGATGCAGTCCGTGATCCAATCGACGTGCTGCTCGATCGCAACCGGCATATTGGTCAATACGGAGGGACTGCCAGGCCCGGTGATCGTGAACAGGTTCGGAAAACCCGCCACCTGCAGGCCGAGATAGTTGCGCGGCCCCGCCTTCCAAACGTCCGCCAGCGAAAGTCCATCGCGGCCCTTGATATCCATCCGCAACAACGGACCTGTCATCGCGTCGAACCCGGTTGCAAACACGATGATATCGAGGTCGTACATCGCATCGCGCGTGCGAATGCCGGCCGGTGTGATCGCCTCGATCGGCGCCGCGCGAACATCGACCAGCGCGACAGTCTTGCGATTGAAGGCCTCGAAATAGTTCGTGTCGATCGGCGGCCGTTTCGCCGCGTAAGGGTGGTCGATGTCGGCGAGTTTTTTCGCTGTCGCTGGATCTTTCACGATCTGGCGAATCTTGCCCTTGATGAACTCCGCCGCCGTATCGTTCGCCGCCTTGTCGAGCAGGATATCCTTGAAGTTGGCGCGGAACTGCAATCCGCCCTTGCGCCATGCCGCCTCATAAAACGCATTGCGCTCCTCGGGCGTCACGTCGAACACGGAACGGTCCTCGATAATGAATGGATGACCGTTCGTCGTACTGTGCATCACGCGTTGGATGTCCGCGTGATTGGTCCGGACATAGGCGCGGAACTCAGCCGAGAGCGGGGCATTGCGCGCCGGCACGCTGTAGTTCGCTGTTCTCTGGAACACCGTCAGATGCTGCGCGGTCTCCGCAATGACCGGCGCGGCCTGTATACCGGTCGAACCCGTGCCAACAAGGCCAACGCGTTTGCCGGAGAAATCGACCCCCTCGTGCGGCCATTGCCCGGTGTGATACCAGCGGCCGGCAAACGTCTCGAGCCCCGCAATCTTCGGCACGTTCGCGGTCGAAAGACAGCCGACGGCCGTGATCAGATACGTGGCGGTGAGCCGATCGCCCGTCTCGGTCGTAACGGTCCAGCGGTTGACGGCCGCATCGTAGCGCGCCGCTGCAACGCGCGTGTTGAGGCGAATGTCTCGCAGCAGATCGAAACGGTCCGCAACGTGGTCGAGATAGCGCCGGATCTCATCGTGCGCCGGATACCGCTCGGTCCACTCCCACTCCCGGATCAAGTCCTCGGAGAACGTGTAGCAGTACGAATGGCTTTCGGAATCGCAGCGCGCCCCAGGATAGCGGTTCCAGTACCACGTACCACCCACACCATCCGCCGCCTCCAGCACCAGCGCTGACAGCCCCAGCCGATCCCGCAAGGCATGAAGCTGATAAAGGCCCGAAAACCCGGCGCCGATGATCAACGCATCATACTGCGCATCCTGCTGAACCGAGCCCTGCGCTGCAGCGCGTGTCATGTCGTCTCCGCTTGATCTGAGAGAATTGGTGTCCGCATCACCCTTCCGCGAACGACTGGATCAACGCCCGCGCGATCGCCTGCTGGCCCGGCACCCACCAGTTCTTGGGATGCTTTTTGTCGAGCATGAGACGCACCTCTTCGCGGCTAAACCAGCGCGCTTCCTCGATCTCCGTCGGGTCAATCTTTATATCCGTCGTCTCGGCCGCGCCAATGCAGCCGATCATCAGCGAGTGCGGAAATGGCCACGGCTGCATCGAATGAAAACGCACCGCGCCGACACGAACGCCAGCTTCTTCGAACACCTCGCGCTGCACCGCATGCTCGAAATCCTCGCCCGGCTCGATGAATCCAGCGAGCGTCGAATACATCCGCGGTTCCTTGGAAAACCGCGCTTCGTGCCCCAGCAGACAACGGCCGTTCTTCTCGTCAACGATGAGCATGATCACAACGGGATCGGTGCGCGGAAAATGCTCCTGCCCGCAGGCCCAGCATTTGCGCTTCCAGCCGCCCTCCTTCATCAGCGTCGTGCCGCCGCAATGGCCGCAGCACCGTGTCGCCTCGTGCCAGTGGGTCAAGGCCTTGGCCTGGCCGGCAAGCGAGAGATCCTCGGGCTCCATCGCGCCTTGCATGGCGAGCGTTCTGAGATCGACGATCGGCCGCAGCAATTCGACCGCCCCCGGCACGTTCCGCGTCCGGTGCTCGGTCACGGCAAGCGCGAAGTGCCCGGCACCTGTCGTGCGATCAACCCCCAGGAACAGCGGCGCCATGATCTCGAGACCCGCGGCTTCGAGATCTTTACGCGCATACCAACGGATAGCGGAGTCGGTGCGATTGGCGTTGGACGTGATCACGGGCTTGCCGTCGGCCAGCACCATGAATCGCGCCGCACTGTGGTTCAGCAGGCTGTCGAGATAACTCTCGTCCCCGCGCCGCGTCCCTTGCCGGTCGAGGCGGGTTGTGGTCCCAAGCGTTGGTTTCATGGATGGCCTCCAAGCGCCCGCAAAAGAGCATGCGCGAGATAGCCGCGCAATGGCACCGCTGCGCATGTGCGGAACGCCGCAAGTGCATAACGAATTCAACGGGTTCCATCACAAAATTTGACTTCACGAAAAAAATCACCCCTATAGGGCGCGGGAGGTTGGCGGCGGACGTATTCCTCGCCAACCGGGTCAGATCGGAAGAAGCAGCCCTAACGAGCTCGATACGGGTCGTTTGCCAGCCTCTCACTCTTGCGCTCACGATGGCATACAGCGCGTGAGGCGACCCCACAGCCTACAACGGCTGGTATCCCGGACCATCATGGCAAAATCCAAGGCGACACCGACGGACGGCAAAAAGGACGGCACGCCCGATGCCGCTGCAACCCCGTACGTCGTGCTGGCGCGCAAGTACCGCCCGGCAACCTTCGACGACCTGATCGGCCAGGAAGCGATGGTGACGACTTTGCGCAATGCGTTCGCCACCGGCCGGATTGCTCAAGGCTACATGCTGACAGGCGTGCGCGGCGTCGGCAAGACAACCACCGCCCGCATCCTCGCCCGCGCCCTCAACTACGAACGCGACGGCGTCAACGGCCCGACGGTGGACATGCCCGAGTTCGGTCGCCATTGCGCCGAGATCATCGAAAGCCGCCACCCGGATGTCCTGGAGATGGACGCCGCGTCGAATACCGGCGTCGACAACATCCGCGAAATCATCGAAAGCGCGCGCTACAAGCCGATGTCGGCGCGCACCAAGGTCTACATCATCGACGAAGTCCACATGCTCTCGAAGGGCGCCTTCAACGCGCTCTTGAAGACGCTGGAAGAGCCGCCTGAGCACGTCAAGTTCATCTTCGCGACCACCGAGATCCGCAAGGTGCCGGTGACAGTGCTCTCGCGCTGCCAGCGCTTCGACCTGCGCCGCGTTGACGTGCCGGCGCTGACCAAGCACTTCGACATGATTGCAAACAAAGAGGGCGCGACCGCAGCACCTGAAGCGCTGGCCCTCATCGCGCGCGCCGCCGAGGGCTCCGTCCGCGATGGCCTCTCCTTGCTCGATCAGGCGATTGCGATTTCGTCGGGAGGTGCGGGCACCGGCAACGTCACAAGCGCGAGCGTGCGCGAGATGCTGGGCCTTGCCGATCGCGGCCGCATTTTCGATCTTCTCGACAAACTGTTTGCGGGCGAGGCCGGCGACGCCTTGGCAGCCTTCGGCGGCCTCAACCGTGATGGCGCGGACCCGATCCAAATTCTCTCGGATCTCGCCGAGGCCGTGCACACCACGACGCGCGCCAAAGTCGCGGGCGCCGATGGTGCCGGTGACGGCCTGACCGGCGAAGAGCGCAAGCGCGCGGCAACGCTAGCCGGACAACTTTCACCCGGCATTCTCTCCCGCGCCTGGCAGATGCTGCTCAAGGGCATCGAAGAGGCAACGCGTGCGCCCAACGCGACGGCGGCGGCTGAAATGGTACTCATTCGTCTTGCCTATACGGCCGATCTGCCGGCCCCCGATGAGCTGATCCGCACGCTTGGCGGCGCACCGGTCCGCGCGCCAGGCGCGGCCGCGGACGCTCCGCGTGGGAGCCCATCCCGAGGTCCTCTCAATCAAGCACCAGCGCCCGAGCCGCGTGCGGAACGTGCCGGAACGACGCCGTCACCCCAAGCGCCGAATTTCGAGGATATGCAGCCGGTCGGCGAACTGCCCGACATCGATGCTCCGGAGTACGAAGACGAGCACGTGCCGATGGCGGGCGCAGCCGGCATGCCGGTCGTACCGCGCACGTTTCTCGACGTGATTCAACTCGTCGGCCTGAAACGCGCCGCCAAACTCAAGGTTCATCTCGAGGAGCACGTGAGCCTCGTCAAGTTCGATCCCGCTGGCCAGATTGAACTTCATTTGCTGGCGGGCGCGCCCAATGAACTCGGCAATGAACTGCGCGAAAAGCTCAACGCCTGGACCGGCAAGAAGTGGATGATCGCGCTGTCACGACAGATGGGCGAAACGCCGGTCGGCGTCGCGGAGCGCGCGCGGATCGCCGCCGAAATCGAACAACTGAAGCAGCATCCGGCCATTGCCGCCGTGCTGAAGGAATTCCCGGACGCCGAAATCACGAGCCTCAAGGCGATGACCACACTGCCCGAAGACGAAACTGGTACGGGCTAAAGTGCTTCCGGAAAAGTGGGAACCGGTTTTCCGATCAGAAGCACGGCACAAGATCGAAGGAGAAACAGCATGAAAGACATCATGGGCATGATGAAGCAGGCACGCGACCTGCAGGCCAAAATGGCGAAGATGCAAGAGGATCTGGCAGCCCTGGAAGTCGAAGGCCAATCCGGCGGCGGCCTCGTCAAAGTGAAATTGAACGGCAAGGGCGAGATGCGCGGGATGAAGATCGACCCCTCGCTCCTGAAGCCCGAAGATGCGGAAATGGTCGAAGACCTCATTATTGCCGCCTTCGGCGACGCCAAAGGAAAGTCCGAAAGCGCCATGCAGGCCAAGATGGCCGAGGCGACCGCCGGCTTACCGATCCCGCCCGGCATGAAGTTGTTTTGAGCGTCCGTCCGATTGGGCCAAGCAGCGTGTACATCAGAACGCGACCCGTCAACCAAACCGGCTGGACCCCCACGACGAAACCGATTTCCGCGGTATAACCCGGGCCAGTTAAGGTTGATCGGCCGGGCGGACGCACGGCTTCGGCTCATCACGTGTTGCCGTGAGCGTTTTGGATTGAAGACGACCGATGAATGATCGAGGACAACGGCAGCTTGTGCGCCGGGCAGCGACGATCCTCGCTGGCCTCGTAATTGCGGCGAGTCTGTCGTCGGCGACGGCTGCAGCCCACAAGCCGAAGCCAGGCTGTAAGTGCGCCATTCGTCAGGCCAAGGCCGCAATCCCGGCCGAACCGGCAAGGCCTGCAAACCGAGCCTCGGAGCAATTCCGTCAGGCGGACCAGCCCGATCCCGCGCGTCGCGGCGCGCCGCCGCGGCCGGGTCCAGGCCCAAACCCCAGCACCGGCACTGACCGTGAGCGCGTCCGGGCCGATGTTGACAGACGCCCCGCCGACGAAACGCGCCCGCAAGCACCGGGACGGATCGTCACCGGCGATATTCGCCAGACCAACGTCGCCAGCGGCCTCAGATTGAATGTCCCGAATGCATTCCGCTATGGCGCGGCAACGACCGGGACCACGCTGGAAACGCGCCGCTTCCAATTCGGATTTCTATGGCCGAGCCTGAAACCGGCGGCCGAGGCCCCGGCCCAGGCGCTGGCCCGCACCTTCACCGATCTCAACAACGAGCGCCCGCGCACGGATTTCGCTGTGCGCATCATCACGGTTGGCGCCAGCGACGCGCCTTGGGTCGCAACCCGTAAGGAACTCGCCAAGGAATTGGCCGATGCCCAGGCCGCGTACACGGCGGGCGCCGACACGCTTGCCAACAAAGGCGTTCGCGTGTTCCGCCAGAAAGACAAGGACCAGTTGAGTCACGTCGGCACCTTCGTCGATCAAAAGGAGCTCGACGGCTACTTCCGCTGCAGCACCATGCCGGAACTAGAGCGCGACGGTGGCAACCTCTCGCGCTTCTATGCCTGCGATGGCTGGGCCCACAACGTCCGCACCGGCGTCTATTTCCAGTTTCAGGTTCCGGGCGCCCTGCTGCCGGAACTCGCCGACGTCTTGGACGATGCCCAGTCGCTGCTCGACGTCTGGTCGGTCCGCTGAACGTCGAAGAACCTACGTTTCCACCGGCGTGAATGGCACCTCGGCACGCGTGCGCCGCGCCGTGAGATAGGCTTCCGAGCGCATTTCGATCAAGCGCGACACGGTGCGCTCGAACAGCTCCGCCGCATCACCCGATGTATAGAGCTCGTCCGGCTCGCCGGCAGCGGAGGCAATGAGACACACGCGGCTGTCATAGAGCGTATCGATCAGCGCGATGAAGCGCCGCGCCTCGTTGCGCTGCTCCCGCGCCAGGATCGGAATATCATCGACCAGCACCGTGTGAAATGCGTGCGCGATGTACAGATAGTCGACCGCCCCGAGCGGCCGCATGCAGAGGTCTTCGAATGTAAACCGCGCGACGCCATGCGCGGCCTCCGGCACCACCACCGGCCGCCCTTTGACGTCGAGCGTCATCGGCTGGCCGGATTTCACGCCCGTCAGTCGCGTGAAGGTATCGCGCATATCCCGGGTGGCGGTCGCGCCGAGCGGCGTGAAATAGAGCGGCCGGCCGGCGAGTTTCTCGAGCCGGTAGTCCTTCGCCGCGGCAAGCTCGATCACGTCCATATGCGCGCCGATCATGTCGATGAACGGCAGGAACAGCTGGCGATTGAGGCCGCGCTTGTAGAGGTCGTCCGGATGCGCGTTCGATGTTGCAACCATGACGACGCGATGATCGAACAGCCCCTTGAACAGCCGCCCCAGAATCATCGCGTCAGCGATATCGGTGACGTGGAACTCGTCGAAACAGATGAGCCCGGCGGAATTGGCAATCTCTTGCGCGACAACGGGGATGGGGTCCCCGTCGAAATTCTTTCGTGCCGCCCCGATCCGGTCGTGCACCTCCGCCATGAACTCGTGGAAGTGCACCCGGCGCTTCGGCTGGAACGAGACGCTCTCGAAAAACAGGTCCATCAGCATCGTCTTGCCGCGGCCGACCTTGCCGTGAATGTAGATCCCGCGCGGAACCGGCGCCTTGGGGCCGACAGCGCAAGCCGGCAAGGAACCAGCCGCGCGACGGCCGCCAGTCCGCAAGCTGCCGGTCGAGCTCGGCCAAACGCTCCGCGGCGGCTCAGCTGCGCTGGATCAAGATCCAGCTCGCCGGCCGCAACCTGCGCCTCGAGCCGCTGCAAAACTCCGCTTGCCATGGACCTGTCACGGCTCCCCACCTTATCGAGCGTTGGGGCTATCCCGGCCTCCAGTGACCGTCAACGCGAGACACGGCGCAGGGATTGCCCGAATCCCGCCTGTCCACGTCCGATTTGTTCGCAGATGCAATAAATTTGACCGCCCCAGCGTCAAACCGCCTCATTGAAACACGCCCGCGGCAACATTTTTTCACAATAGATTGAGCAAGTTACCCGTCGCTTTGTTCACCCACGCGTCATGTTCGGAGCCTATGCTGCAACGCAGTAAATCGTCCAGCAGCCTGCCCTCATCCGAGGGCGTCTGAAATGGAGGCACGCATGAACACACTACAGACCACGCCAAGCCCGGCACCGCGCAAAACCTCGAGCAAAGCCACCGGCACGATCCGCCGCCTCTGGCCAACCGAAATAAGCAAAGTCGGGGACCACCTCCTACGGCTGGATAAGGAGAGCAGGCGCGATCGCTTCGCGCATGCCGTGACTGACAGCTTCATCACCGACTACGCCAGCCGCCTCGGCGACCAGGGCAGCATCGTCTACGGCTACATCGTCGATGGTCACGTTCGTGCCGTGGCCGAGATGCGCAAACTCGGCGACCATTGGGGCACGGAAGCAGAAGCCGCCTTTTCCGTCGAAAAGGAATACCAAGACCAGGGCGTCGGCAGCGATCTCATGGGCCGTATCGTGCGCGCCGCGCGCAACCGCGGTTTGCAGCGGCTATATATGAGCTGCCTCGCCCAGAATACCAAAATCCAGGCTATCGCGCGCAAATACGAGGCCCAGCTGCGTTTGGAATATGGCGAAGTAATTGGCGAGATTATCCCGGAAGCTGCTGATTATCTTTCGATGTTCGCTGAAGCCGTTGAAGATCGCGTCGGCTTTATGATGGCGGTCCTCGAGCTTCAAACCCGGATGGCCAAAGCAGTCGACATGCGCGCTGCCGGTTGAGTGATTCCCACCCGCAACTATTCAAGTATCGGCTCCGAGTCATCGACGTTGCTAAAGAGAGTCATCGCGCAGTAAATCCGATTAACGCGAAGTTAACTCTTGTGCGCAAATGATACTCTTCCACAGTAATTCGTGAGTCGCACTGGGCAAATATCAACCCCCTATAGAGAGAGATGGAGAGATCACATGGCTAAAGCTGCTGCAAAAAAGAAGGCAAAACCCGCCGCGAAGCGTAAGACGAAAGTGAAAGCCGTCGCGAAGCGCGCTGGCTCGGCTCGCCGCAAGGCTGCTGCGAAGCGCACGAAGCGCTGAGCGAACGACGGCGAATGCGGCGTCCCCCGCCGCATAACCCGATCGAATGAATCGGCCGGACCTCGTGCGCAATGCAGGGTCCGGCCGTTCTTGTTTTTATGACCCGCAGTAATTGATCCGACACGGCATCGCTCGACGATTTAAAGTCGTTCCGCGCCGCATCGACCGTCATGCCGATAATGCAGATCACATTCGAAACATCGCATCCGCAAACATCGCGCATTCAAATCGAGATACTCACGCCGTACCGAAATAAATAAGCCAAAACCCCCTCAGATACCCCAAATGTGTTGAATGCATGCAACAGAATAGGGAGTATCCGGCCAAATCAGCAGGCCGAATCCCAATTACATGTCAACAAACCAATTTATTTAGGTCATGGTTGACGAGTTCGAAATGATTCGAACGTTTCTCAGAGAGAGGGAAATACCATGGCTAAAGCAGCAAAGAAGAAGGCCCCCGCGAAGAAGGCAGCGAAGAAGACTGCAAAGAAGGCAGCAAAGCGCCGCTGAATTGGCTCGGGAGTAATCGCGCTAGCGCCGGATGGGCACCGGGCTGCTCTGCGAGATTGCAACCGCCACTTCTTCGGAAGATTTCGAGGCCGGAGGTCAGCAGACCTTCGGTCTTGATCTTTTTGAGGCGCTGGTTTGACGGCCGTACGCGCGCGGGGTTGGTGGGGCGGCCGCGCGCAACAAAAACCGCTATTCGGCGAAATGACAAACCGCCTCGATATTATGTCCATCGGGGTCGAGCACGAACGCCCCATAATAGTTTTCGTGATAATGCGGCCTGAGACCCGGCGCGCCATTCTCTTGCCCGCCTGCCTTCAGCGCGGCGTCATAAAACGACCGGACAGCCTCGCGGCTCTTGGCGACGAAGGCGAAGTGCACGCGGCCCTTGATGGGCTTACCCGCCGCGATCCAGAACTGTGGCTTGCCGCCAGCGCCGAAACCGGCGTTGTTCGCGCCACCCGTCTCTTCCGACGACACCTCCAGCACGAGGCCATAGCCGAGCGGCTTCAGCACGCCCGCGTAGAACGCCTTCGACCGCGCGTAATCGGAAACCGGAATGCCAACGTGATCGAGCATGTGACGCAAACTCCTGACAAATGTTCACGATAGGCGCGCACCCTCGCCCGTCATGAGGCCATCTAACCGAGAAAGCGCATCAAGTCTCTAGACTTCGGCACCAAACGGCCGAGCGCCACCAACCCGACACCAAGCCTCACACCCGCCGCTCGACCATCAGCTTCTTGAGTTCCGCGATCGCCTTCGCAGGATTGAGCCCCTTGGGGCAGGCCTTGGCGCAATTCATGATCGTATGGCAGCGATACAGCCGGAACGGATCCTCGAGATCATCGAGCCGGTCGCCGGTCGCCTCGTCGCGGCTGTCGATCACCCAGCGATACGCCTGCAGCAGCGCAGCCGGCCCCAAGTACCGGTCCGAGTTCCACCAGTAACTCGGGCACGACGTCGAGCAGCACGCGCACAGAATGCACTCGTAGAGCCCGTCGAGCTGCTCGCGATCCTGCTTCGCCTGCCGCCATTCTTTCGGCGGCGTCGGCGTCGTGGTCTTGAGCCACGGCTGGATCGACTGATGCTGCGCATAGAAATTGGTCATGTCCGGCACCAGGTCCTTGATGACCTTCATGTGCGGCAACGGATAGATTTTCACCGCCCCCTTCACGTCCTCGATGGACTTGAGACAGGCCAGCGTGTTGGTGCCGTCGATATTCATCGAGCACGACCCGCAGATGCCTTCGCGGCAGGAGCGGCGGAATGTCAGCGTCGGATCGATCTCGTTTTTGATCTTGATCAACGCATCCAGCACCATCGGCCCGCAATCGGCACGATCGACCCAATACGTATCGACCCGCGGATTGGCGCTATCGTCTGGGTTCCAGCGATACACCCGGAACTCCGTCCAGTCGCCCTTGCCCTCCGCCTTGTTCCAGGTCTTGCCCGGTGTGACTCTGGAGTTCTTCGGAAGCGTCAGTTCAGCCATGGATATGTGCACTTTTCTGAGGTTTCACACCAAACGTGCGAAGCTTTAACGCAGCGCGGTTGGTGTTCGCGCGCGGGGTAGATGGGGCAGCCGCGCGCAAGCAAAAAGGTTCTTCTCGACTGTGGATTTCGCAATTGCACATGTCAACGCTACGTTGGCACAAGACCGGTGGACTGCGGCAAGCTGTCCGGACCTGATCGTGCTACTTCTCGACCCGGTGCGCCTTGAGCTCGCGCACCAGCTGCGCCAGCCGCTCGGCGATCTCGAACCCGGTCTCGACCATGGTCTTGATCGAGGCGCGCGTCTGCAGCAAGCCGTTGAGCCGCTCCTGCTGCTCGCCGAGCGCGAAAAACACGCTTTCGGGTGCATCGATCTCGCCGTCCTCGACAGCGGCCATGACATCGACGGCGTTCTGGCAGGCCAGCACCAGCATCGAGGCCGTATCGTTCACCAGCCGGTGAAAGCCGCGCAGCGCGGCGGCATCGACGCGCGGGCCGTTGACGCCGAATTTCATGGGCGCGGCAATGTGCCCGCCCTCACCCGTAAACGCCTTCTGATTGGCATAGAGCCGCCGGAAGATCTCCTTCAGCCCCATGCAGCAGGACTCGAGATCCTTCAGCGTTACATCGACCTTGCGTTTGGGCCGCGGCCGCCCGTTCTCCCGCTCCTGCGCCACCCAATGCACCGCTGCGATCGACGTCACCGCGCCCAGCGCCGAGAGCGCCGGCAGCACCACGGCGAGCGGATCGGGCGCGATCCGGGTGTCGCCGTCGTCGACGGCGGGTCCGGTCTTGGGGGCCGGATGAGCGTCGCCGGATTTGGGCGGCCCAGCTTTCGGTTCCTTCGCCACGCAATCGTCCTGTATGTTGGTCGCGTTCTAAAAACTTGGCGCGCCGACTCTGACATGAAACGGCGCATCTTTCGCACGTTTCTCGAGCACGACAACCGAGTCGTGGAACGCGATCGACTGGATCGACGTGTGCGCAGGCAACACCTTTGAACCTTGGTTGTGATACCAGGCGTGCATGTCGTCCACCAACGCCTTGCAAAGCTCGATGAACGTTCCGGGCCGTTGATAGCCGCCCTCGAACCCGCGACGCCAATAAGCGGTATGCAAATCCTCCGCGATATAGATGCCGCCGTCCGACAACAGCGGAAACAGCGTCTCGAAACTGCTTTTCTGATGCGACGCGACGTGGCTGCCGTCGTCGACGACCACATCGACGCCGCCCATCTCCGCAACGACCGCCGCCAGAAATGCGGGATCCGCTTGCGATCCGATCCGCACCGACGCATCGGGCCCGTCGAGTGCCGCGCAGCGCGGCTCGATATCGATGCCGAAAATAATCGCTTTCGACCCGAGATAGCGGCGCCAGAGCTGCAGCGACCCGCCTTGCGAGACGCCAATTTCCAACACCCTGAGCGGCCGCGCGACCCCATCGGCGTGCAGCAAACCGCCGCGCAGAGGTGCCAAGTAGCGATCATAAATGGCCAAGTAGTGGTGCCACTTGTGGATGAGGCGCCCATCATGAGCATAGAACAGGCGCTCGAACTCGTTACCGGCGCCGCGCACCATCTGGGTGGCATCGACCTCGCGCGCAAACCGGCTGATGGACTTGTACTTCTTGTGTCGTCCGCTTGCACGCAGGCGGAGATCGGCAATCAGATCCAACATCCAAGAACGAGCGGTCGCCAACATCGATCAAACTCCAAAAACATCATATTATTATCAGCACGATCCCGCCAAAAGCGATGCACCGCGCCGCCCCGCACCACGCAAAAGACCCGGCATTTCTGCCGGGTCTTGAAAGCTCTATCGACTGGCCAGCGAACCGCCCTTCAGGCCTTCTTGTCTTCGGCGGCAGCGACCGCTTCACCAGCGGTGGCCTCGGCCATCAGCTTCTGCGCTTGACCAACCCAATCGCCCTTCGCGAATACGTCATTGAGGCTCAGCAGCTCTTCGACATTGGCGATGTCATCATCGGAGAACTGCGCGATTTGATCGTAACGCAGAACGTTCAGGCCCTGCAGGCGCGTCGCCAGTTCCGGTGTGATGCCCTTGATCTGCGTCAGATCGTCGGCCTCGCCCTTTGGACGCTTGAAACCTTTGAAGGCAGCGTTGAGCTTGCGGGCGCGCGCGTCCGTACGCTCGAAAATACGCGCGGCTTTGCCACGGCGGCCACGCAGATAATACAGTTTCGCGCGGCGCACGGCGCCTCGGCGCAACACTTCGATCTCGGCGATGAAGGGCGAGTAGACCGGAAACACGCGCTCGACGCCTTCGCCGTAGGAAATCTTGCGAACGGTGAAGCTCTCGTTGATGCCGGCGCCATCGCGCGCGATCACGAGACCTTCATAAGCCTGTAAGCGATACGTGACCTTTTTCTCGACGGCCTTTTTCTTCTTGTCCTTCGGGTCGGCGGCGGCTTCTTCAGCGACGCGGACCATGACTTTGACAGTGTCGCCCGGCTCGAATTGCGGCACGCCGCGCTTCGCCTTGATGGCGTCCATCTGCTCTTTTTCGAGCTGTTGAATAATGTTCATGACGTTGTTCCTTAAACGTTTTATCTGTCATGGCAGAGGAGCGGAGACCGCGCCTTGCGGGCGGGGTACAGCTCATGCGGCCCATGCGGGCGACCCAAAGGCTGGGTGGATGGCCGCGTCATAGCGGAAAGTGCGGGGCCTTGTCGATACGCCGCGAGGCCAGATTCGGCGCGGCAAAGCCACCAAACTGCTACGTCGCAGCCCTTCTCGCCTCAAGCCGCCCGATTTTTTCGACGAACCGGCTTCACGACAATCCTGCTCCCTCGCTCGGCCAGCCAAATGTCGCGTTGCATCTGAAGCGCCATCCAGAAACGGGTGCCATTTCCGAATGCCTGGCCCAAGCGCTGCGCCATGTCGAGTGACACGGACCTATGGCCATTGACCAACTCCGACAACGACGCCCGGCTGACGCCCAGATGCGACGCCAACTGCGTGATTGACATACCGAGTTCCGGCAAAATGTCTTCTCGCAGATAGTCGCCAGGATGTGGCGGTTCAAAGCCCGGCATACTCCGCTCAGCGGCCATGATAGTCCTCCAAATCAACGTCGTACGGTCCAAGTTCGTTCCACTTGAAGGTAACGCGCCAATTCGCCCTGACAGTGACCGAAAAGGTACCGTCCCTATCGCCGCGCAATTCAAGCAACCGATACCCAGGTAGTTCCATTTCGGAAGGCGTGGTCGCCACGTTGAGTGCTGCGAGAATACGCTTGAGCTTAGCCACCCATTCCGCATTCAAAAGCCGGCCATCCCCACGGGCATAGAGTAGCTTCAACCCTTTGTGGCGAATGCGTCGCGCGTCCAACATGTGCCCACATTGGGGTGACATCTATCGCTCTGTCGCGCGTCACGCGACAAATCGCCAAGTCCCAGATTTTTTAAGTGAATTGCAGCTGAATCCGAGTCGTGGGCTAGATCTTTTGCACGCCCGAATTCATTAAATCCGGCCGCCGCTCGCGGGTGAGACGCTCGGCCTCCGCCCGCCGCCACGCCGCGATTTTCTTATGATCGCCGTTGAGCAGCACGTCGGGGATCGGCCGCCCCTCCCACTCGCGCGGCCGCGTGAACTGCGGGTATTCCAGCAGCCCGTTGTCGAAACTTTCTTCCGACAGCGACTCCGTCGCCCCGAGCACACCCGGCAACAGCCGCACACACGCATCGATCAGTACCATCGCCGCAAGCTCGCCGCCTGACAGCACGTAGTCGCCGATCGAAACTTCCTCGAGCCCGCGCGCATCGATCACACGCTGATCGACGCCCTCGAACCGGCCCGCCAGCAGAACAACGCCAGGCCCCTGCGCCAGCGCCCGCACCCTCTGTTGCGTCAACGGCACTCCGCGCGGAGAGAGATAGAGAATCGGCGAAGACGCATCCCGCGCCCGCGCCGCATCGACGCACGCACCGATCACATCGGCGCGCAGCACCATGCCGGCACCGCCGCCCGCAGGCGTGTCATCGACGGCGCGATGCCGGCCGATCCCGAAATCGCGGATCTGCAAAGTCTCCAGGCTCCAGCGCCCCTCGCCCAACGCCGTCCCGACCAGTGACACGCCGAGCGGCCCCGGAAACATCTCGGGAAACAGCGTCAGCACCGTCGCCCGCCACAGCGATACAGGCGGATTCTGAGGTTGATCGGTCATAAAGCGCTTCTCCCACGCCGCCCAAATCCCGGCAAGCAAGCGCTCTTGCGGAAGTGAATGCGAGCCAGCATGCTCGGACACGTTCTCACCAACGGACCCTTCGTGACCTCAAAACCCAACATCCTCTTCATCATGGCCGATCAGCTGCGGTGGGATTATCTCGCCCACGCCGGCCACCCCCACATCAAGACGCCGAACATCGACCGGCTCGCCGCCCGCGGCGTCGCCTTCTCACGCGCCTTCATTCAGTCGCCCGTCTGCGGCGGCTCCCGCATGTGTTTCTATACCGGCCGCTACCAGATCACCCACGGCGCCACGTACAACAACGTGCCGCTGCGCGTCGACGAGGTGACGATCGGCGATGACCTGCGCCCGCTCGGCTACCGCGTCGCGCTTGTCGGCAAGACCCACTTTGCCCCTGACGAGGCCGCCCTGAAACGCCTCGGCCTTTCGCCCGGCATCGATCCGGGCCTGCCGCTCATGCACGCGGGCTTCGAGCCATTCGAGCGCGACGATGGCCTGCATCCCGAGGTCGGCGGCGCGCTCTATGGCCCCGATCCCGCGTACAATCGCTGGCTGCGCCAGCTCGGTTATTCCGGCATGAACCCGTGGCACGAGTGGGCCAACTCGGTCGCAGGCGACAACGGCGAGGTGCTGTCGGGCTGGTCCATGCGCAACGCCCGCCGTCCGGCCCGCGTCAAGGAAGAGCACTCCGAGACCGCCTACATGACGGATCGCGGCATCGAGTTCATGCGCCGCGCCGGCGATCAGCCGTGGTGCCTGCACCTCTCCTACATCAAGCCGCACTGGCCTTACATCGCGCCGGCCCCCTACCACGACATGTACGGCCCCGCGCACGTCATCCCGGCCAACCGTACCGCTGCGGAACGTGCCGCGCCGCACCCGGTCATGGCCGCCTTCATGCAGCACGAGGAGAGCATCAACTTCTCGCGCGACGAGGTCCGCGAGACCGTGATCCCCGCCTACATGGGACTGATCACGCAGCTCGATCACCACCTCGGCCGGATCATGACGTTTCTTGAAACGAGCGGCCTCGCACAGCGCACGATCGTCGTCCTGACCAGCGACCACGGCGACTACCTCGGCGATCATTGGCTCGGCGAAAAAGACCTGTTTCACGAGGAAATCGTGCGCATTCCCATGCTCGTCGCCGATCCGCGCACCAGTGCCGACGCGACCCGCGGCATGACGGTCGGCGCCTTGGTTGAATTGATCGACCTCGCCCCGACGTTTCTGGACTGGGCCGGCGGACCGGCAGCGCCGCATCGCCACGAAGGCGCCTCGCTCCGGCCGTTACTGGACGGCACGACGCCCGCCGCCTGGCGCTCGGCCGCCTTCTGCGACAGCGACTACTCGCGCCGCCACGCCCGCCGCACGCTCGGCCTCGGCCCCGATCAGGCGCGCGGCTTCATGGTGCGCACCGAGCATTGGAAGTACGTCTACTTCGAGCAGTTCCCACCGATGTTGTTCGACCTCATCGCTGACCCGCAGGAGCAGACCGACCTCGGCACATCGGCCGCCCACGCAGGCGTGCGCGCCGAGATGAAGGAGCGGCTGTTCGTGTGGCTGCTCAATCGCAAGACCCGCGTCACCGTCTCGCACGACACCATCGAGCGCGTCACCGGCTCGGCCAAGCAGCGCGGCTACCGCTTCGGCGAGTGGTGAGCCAGACTCATGGCATTTTCTCACGTGACATATATCGACGAAGCGGGGGACGAAGGCTTTGGGAAGATTCGTCGGGCGGACGGTGGAGGACAATCTCAATGGCTATTGCTTGGAGCCACAATAGTCCGCGGCGAAGACGACAAATACCTCCCGCGATGGAGAGACGACATCCTGGCACGATTCCCGCAGAAGAAATCAAAAGACCTACACTTCAGAAACCTCAAACATGAACAGAAAGTCGTTGTCTGCCAAGAGATTTCAGCCCACCCAATCAAATCGTGCATTACTTTTTCGAACAAGGCCACCATCCCAGGAAGCCAGTGGGCTGACACGTTCAAGCGGCCCGGATATCTATACAATTTCCTTACACGATGGTTGTTGGAACGAGTAACCACCTACTGCGCTGATGACGCAGCAGCAGAAGGCATTGCCCACCCCAGACTCAAAGTTGTTTTCTCTCGACGTAGCAACACCGACTACCAGCACATGTACGACTACATGATGCTCATGCGTGATGGCAGGGAACAAATTCGCCGCGTCCGTTCCATAAATTGGCAGGTCTTTAATCCGTCCGATATCGTGGTCGAACCTCACGAAAGATGGGCTGGACTGCAGATGGCTGACGCCGCTACAAGCGCGTTCTTTAACGCCGTGGAAGCGAACGGCTATGGAAACTACGAACCTCAATACGCGAATATACTCAAGCCCACAGTCATCGTTGGGCGTACTACCAATCGTGCTCTTGGAACTGGAGTAACGCCCGTTCCTAGCCTCAACAAATCAGAACCCAACGCTCATCAGAGGCGTTTCTTCGAAGCGTTTTGAAAGGGAAGAAAGTGACGGGCCCCCGGCCCCTGATTCACATCGCATCGGATGCTGCCGCTCGAAAGCAACTTGGGGAAGTTCCGGCGCTTGCCCGCCGTAATCTATATGCCACGAGCAAGGCAATTCGTCAAGAGTCAATCGAGAACATAAAATGAACATCTTCAAATCCCGCGCGATCCAAGCCCTTGCGCTCACACTCGCACTCTCTGCCGCCGCCCTCGCCGCCGAAATCCCGTTCCTCGGCCCAACCGGACAACCCGCCTCCGCCTTTCCAAAACCCGATCGCCCGGTCGCGAGCATCGTCAGCCCCATCTGGCACACGGAAGCCGAACGCGACGGCGCCGATGAAGCCGGCCAACTCGTGCGCCTCCTCGACATCAAACCTGGCATGACCATCGCCGACATCGGCGCCGGCAGCGGCTATCACACCATCCGGCTGTCACCCGTTGTCGGCCCCGCCGGCCGCATCATCGCCCAGGACGTGACGCCGAAATATCTCGACGATCTCGCAAAGCGCGTCGCTGATTTGAAACTCGCAAACGTCACGCTCGGCCTCGGCGAGCCGCACGACCCGCGCCTGCCGGCGGCATCGATCGACGTCGCGCTGCTGGTCCATATGTATCACGAGGTCGAGTCGCCGGCGGCGCTGCTCACCAATCTCGCGCCCGCGTTGAAACCGGACGCGCGCATTGCCATCGTCGACAGCGACAAGCCGACCAAGAACCACGGCATCCCACCCAAACTTCTGCGCTGCGAACTTTTGGCCGTCGGTTATCGCCAGCTCTCGGTGCATCGCCTCAACAAACTCGACGCCTATCTCGCGATCTTCGAGCTCCCCGCCGGCCAGACCCTCACGCCACCGCGCGCCATCAAACCTTGCCGCCAATAGCCGTTAGCCCCCCGCGCCAACCCGAATCGGCGATGGGCTAACAACCCATCCCCGTTCTCATACTGCGGCGCGTCCGCGACCTTCGTCGTTCCGGCACCCGCTTCGCGGGCACAAGCTCCGGCCGGAACCTAAGCAACCATCGGCTCAGGTACTGCGCGCTTGAGCCCCGGCCGGAGCTTGCGCGCGCCGCAGCAGCCGGGCCGCTCGCCCTTCGACAAGCTCAGGGTGAGGCGGGTTAACGTCATGCCCGCGCAGGCGGCCACCCATCCAAGCTGCCGCATCGTCCCTCTCCCCTTGGGGAGACGGTGCCCGAAGGGCGGATGAGCGGGACTACGGATCTTAACCACGACTTTTCGGCGAGCGGTCGCATCGTCGCGCCGTGCGCACACCCTACCCCCGCCGCCTCAACTCCACATACATCGCCCCATCGCCCCCGTGCCGCACATGCGCCGTCGTGAACCCGACCACCAGCGGCCTGAGCTCCGGCTCCGCCAGCCACAGCGGCACCATCCGCCGCAACACGCCGCGCGATCGCCCGCCCATCATGCCGGCGAGGCCATCGCTCTCGCGCACGGCCTCCGGCCGCCCCTTGCCCGTGATCACCAGCACCATCTTGAACCCGCGCCCATGACAGCGCCGGATGAAGCCCGCCAGCATGTGATGCGCTTCCGCCTGCGTGTGCCCATGCAGATCGATCCGCGCCTCGATCTCGACCTGCCCCTTGCTGACCCGCTTGACCTTGCGCGGCTCGATCTCCGCCAGTGGCGGCGCCTTCTTCGCTTTCACCTGCGGCACCGGCGGCAGCGGCCGATGCACCACGGCCTTCTCACGCTTCACCGGCGCACTCTTCGGCGCCGCGGCCGCGACCATCCGCTCCAGCGCCTCCGGCACATCCACATCCGGCACCCGCGCCTTCAACCGGACCCGCTTCACCGAGCGCGCCACATGCGCCCACACCTCCGCGTCATCACCCGACAATGCACCAGGCCGTTTGGACTTTTTCATCGGTCCCGACCCGCGTCACCAGTTCCGACCCGCCTCATGGTGAGCCTGTCGAACCATAGGCGGCCCGGATGCTGCAACAGCTCGGCCGCTCGCCCCGACAGGCTCACCTGAGGCGGATTGAGACCCTCAACCCTTTTCAGATGGCCGAGTTCGCGATTTCGCAAGTCTTTGCAGCTCGCACCAGTCCTCATGGATCAACGCCTCTTTCTTCGCGCGGCTCCAACCCTTGATCCGTCGCTCGGCTTCAATAGCATCTGTGATCCATTGAAATTCCTCGGCATAGACAAGCACCACCGGACGACGGCTTTTCGTGTAGCCGTCAAAAAACCCTGAATTGTGCTCGGAAACCCGCGTGTCGAGTTCCGGACCGCGTCAACCCCGTGTAGTAGCTGCCGTCAGCGCACCGGACGATGTAGACGAACGCACCCATTAAGAAACGATAGGCGTGATCCTTATTTCCATCAACCCGCACGTTCCAACCCGCCACACAACAAACCCGCCTCACTCGATCCGCCTCACCCTGGACCAGCCTCATGCCTCATGGTGAGCCTGTCGAACCAGAGCCTGTCGAACCAGAGCCTGCCGAACCATAGGCGGCCGAGGTGCTGCAGCGTCCTACTTGCTCGCCTCCGGCAGGAGCTTGCTTGTCGCTCGCCTCTGGTACGACCACGGGCCACTCGCCCTTCGACAAGCTCAGGGTGAGGCGGATCGGGTGAGGCGGGTTGGAGGACTCGGAATTACTTTTAGACGGGTTTGCTAAGGCCGCGGCAGCAGCACATAAAACTTGCCCGGATGCTTGGTGACGCCGGCGAGCTTGGCGGCGTCCGGTCCGGAGCCGAAGAAGATGTCGCCACGCTCCGGCCCCTTGATCGCCGAGCCGACGTCCTGCGCGATCATCAGCCGGTTGAACGCGCCCGTCTTCGAAACATGCGGCAAATCCGCGGACACATAAATCGGCACGCCGAGATCGTGATGCCCAGGATCGATCGCGAGACTGCGCCCCGGCGTCAGCGGAATGTTGTGCACCCCATGCGGCGCCTTCGCTTCTTCGCCCGCGAGTTCGCGGAAAAACACATACGACTTGTTGTGCCACAGGATCGGCTGCGCCCGCGCCGGATCCGCCTTGAGCCACCCTGCTAGCGCATCCAGCGACATCCGCGCCGCATCGATGATGCCCTTGTCGATCAGGTAGCGCCCGATCGAGGAATAGGGATGCCCATTCTTGCCGTCGTAGGTGATGCGGATCGTGGTCCCGTCCGGCAGCTGCATGCGCCCCGACCCCTGCACCTGCAGGAAGAACACATCGACCGGATCGGCGAGATAGAGCAGCTCCAGCCCCTGGCCCTTCAGCGCACCCTTGTCGATATCCGCCCGCGTCGCGAACGGTTCTGTGCCCGTCGCGGTCTTGCGCATGTGCGTGAACTGCGAACCAACGGCACCGCGTTGCGCTTCATCGACCAGATTGATGAGATCGGACGGGCGCCGGTAGATCGGGGTCTTGAACACCGGCGTTGGCACGCGCGAGGCCTGCAGCAGCGGTTCGAAATAACCCGTCAGCAATCCTTCGCCAGAGTGCACGACCCGATGCGGCACGAACGTCGTCTCGAAAAACGCCTTGGCAGCCTTGGCGCCGGGCGTCGCCGGTAACGCCATCGCCGCCGCGCACGCGGCCAAGAGCGCGACCGGCGGGATCGGCTTTCCACCGGCGCCGTTCGCCTTCGCCAAATCCGTCAACCGCGGGCACGATTGGCGAAAGGCACCAAGGGCGGCGGCATGATCGTCACGGGCCCAATCGGCGAGATCGTTGAACGTGACAGGCTGATAGGCGAGTCTGCGGGCGCGCCGCGCGCGGCACCGGCTTCTTCCAGCAGCGGCAGGCCTCATCAGACGGCGGCATGACCCGATCCCCAACAACCAATGAGCATCCAAGCCGCGTACTCGCGCGCATCCACGCCACCACACGATGTGAGCCTCGCCGCACCTGCACGAAATTCCCCCGGATCTGCCTTCGTGCGTGACCCGTCTGATCATCACAAGTCTGATCATCCCGGTCTGACCATGCCAGCTCTAAGAATGCCACGCGTATGATCATGGGGATGTCGCCAGATCGTGGCAGGTTTTGGGCTTCCGTTGGGTGACGCTGCAAACGTCTCAGGTCGCAGCCAGCTTCCAATTTGGCGAGCGCGACGGCACCGGCCGCTCGAACACCCACGTGTCGCGCTTGGTGATGATCGCCTTGGGATCGCCATCGACCACTTCGTTGTCGCGGTTGCGCACGGCGGTGATCATGTCCGTGGCGAACTTGATCGTCACCTCGGCGACACCATTGCGCACGGCGGCATCCGAGACGTCGGCGGACTTAATGCCGACGAACGTCTGTTCCATCTGCAGGCCATGCTGCTCGCGCTCGGCGATCGCCGCGGCGAACCCGTCAAAGACGTCTTTTTCGAGCAGATCCTTCAGCACCCGGCGATCGCCCTTCGCGAACGCGGTGACGATCATCTCGTAGGCGCCGCGCGCACCCGTCATGAACTCTTCCGGATCGAACGCGGTATCGGCGCGATAGATCTGCATCAGCCCCGACATCACGGCGGTGTTGCCCTTGGCCACGGCCGCGGCGCGTGTCTCGATCACCTTGTTCTGGTCCTCGGCGCGCGCCTGCACGGCCTCCGGTGCTTCCTCGCGTTCACGCCGCGGCAGCGTCACGACCTTGTCCCGCGTGGGATCCGGCCCAAGCGGCGTGCCTTGTCCCGGAACGCGCGAGCGGTACTGCTCGATCCGCGTTTCTTCGTCACCGGTCCGCCGCCCCAGCACGCTCCGGATCTTGAAAAAGATCACCACGGCCATCGCCAAAAAAATGAGGGTGGTGAGATCCATCTTACTACCGTCCATTGTTCACGTCCGAACGCCAAACCACCGAGCCAGCCCCTGGGCTAAGGCACCGGGCCATACTCGGACCCTACATTTATCATGTGGGGACCCGGCCGTCAGGAACCAGGGCACCCATTGCCGCACGACCCGCACGACCCGCTTTGCCAGCCACGCCATATGTGGGCCAGCGAGGCATCCTGGCGAGTGACAAATCGTTCATAGAGGACCCTCGCAGCCCGTCCGGTCGAACGAACCGCAGCTGAGGCACCACCATAGGCCATAGCCCAGTACAAGCCAATCGCTTCAAAATTAGTTTATAGTGGCGCTGCCCGCCTTGGGTCGCATCTGCAGGAACGTCGCCGGATGTATTTCGGATTGCTTTTGCTCTTCATCGCACTGCCGCTGGTCGAGCTCGCCATCTTGATTAAAATTGGCCAGTTGATCGGCTTCTGGTGGACGATCGCCATCGTGGTTGCGACCGCGATCCTCGGCGCGAGCGTTCTGCATGCCCAAGGCTTCCAGGTCATCCGCAAGGTGCAAGCGTCGATGGCGCGCGGCGAACCACCCATCGCGCCGGTCATCGACGGCGCATTTCTGTTCATCGCCGGCATGTGCCTGATGACCCCCGGATTGATCACAGACACGATTGGGCTACTGCTTTTGATCCCGCCGTTGCGGTCATGGATCGCGCGCAAGGGCCTCGCCAAGGCCATGCGATCCGGCAACGTGCACGTCCACGTCTTTGGCGACAAAGCCGGTGCCGGCGATCCGGCCGCCCAACACCGCGAGGGCGCGCACGATCCCCGGGTGGAGCGACCGGCAGCCAATGGCCCAAAGCCCAATGGTCACGCACCCCCTTCGAGCGGCCCCGTGATCGAGGGCGAGTTCGAGCGGCTCGACGAACGCACCGTCGATCCCAACCGCAATCGCAAGCCGTCGTGAGCGGTTTAGTCGAAGTAGGAATCGGTCCGACGTGAAAAACTGCTCTCGAGCAAGACCTTGGTGCAAGCACGCGCGCGACGATTGCCCCGCACGCGCGCCATGATAGCCAGCCGCATCTGACACACCTCGAACGCGGCAAAGGAAGATCCGATGGCTGAGTCACACACCCCCGCGAACGGGCAAACGGCGGCGCAGAACCAGGGCCCGGATCAAGCCGGTGATCAGGTGCAGGTCCGCGTCATCAATCAGTATGTGAAGGATCTCTCGTTCGAAAATCCCAACGTACTGAAGCTTCTCAACGGCCCGGGCGAGAACCCCGGCTTGAAGCTCGAGGTCAACGTCAACGCCAAGGCCGTCGGCGAGAATCTCTATGAGAGCGCCATCGACCTCAAGGCCATGGCGAGCAACACCAAGATCGGCACGATCTACAATCTGGAGATCGAGTACGCCGGCATTTTCGAGGTCCGCAACATGCCGCAGCAGGCGCTTGAGCCGTTCCTGCTGATCAACTGCCCGGCGCTGCTGTTCCCGTTTCTGCGCCGCCTTGCTGCCGATCTGACGCGCGAAGGCGGCTTTCCCCCGCTGCTGCTTGATCCCGTCGATTTCGCCGGCCTCTACATGCGCCGCCAGCAAGAACAAGGCGGCCAGCCCCGCCCCGCCACCGCCCTCAGCTGAGCTTCTTCCTTCTCCCCTTTGGGAGAATGCGGCCATCCATCCATCCCCACGTCATACCGGCGAAGGCCGGTACCCAAGCAACGACCCGTAAGGCTCGGGAAAACCGCGCCAACAATTACGACGCCACGCCATAGCGCGTCCACAGCGCCGCCGCGCCGAGCGTTTCGACGAACGCCGCGTGCGCCGCATCGTCCTCGGGTCAGCGCAGCGACGCCAGGTGCGCCGCCAGCGACTCGATATCGGCGTTGCTGAGGTCGGCAAGGAGCGGATCCGGCTTCGCGGCGGTTCCGTGCGACCGGGTGCCGCCCCGCATCAGCGACAACGACCAGACGGTGTACTTCGCTTTTTGGCCGGCGAGCCGTGCGGCGCCGACGTTCGTCCCCTGCAACGCCGGACCGTGGCAGTCGGCACATCGCAAGCGATCAGCCAACGCACGGCCGGCATCGCTGCCGGACAATTCCGCGGCGCGCGGCGGCAGGAGTGCCGCGTAGTGTTCTGCGAGGTCATCGACATCCCGATCGCTGAACTCTTCCGCGAGGCCTACCATTACAATGGCGGTGCGCTTGCGCTCCCGGAAGGCACGCCACTGCGCAATGAAGGCGGATTTCGGCTGCCCTTCGAGTAGCGGCACAAACGAGTGGATTGTTTCCGTGGACGAGTGGCAGGATACGCAGCGCACCGCCGCGAGCCGTGCGCCGGCTGCCGCGTCGCCGGCCGCCGTGCCGTGCGCAACCAGCAGGCATCCTGCCAGCGCGGCACCTGCAGCAGTGGCGACGTGCCGAACGCGATCAGCGATCATGATGCATCCTCCTGGTCGAGCACTGCTCTCGTCGTTCGATGAAATAGGAGCATACACACTCCCCGTCGCAATGGTACCAAAGTGGACGCGGGCGCGACCGAGGCCGCACACGTCACCCCCGGAGATTGTCGACGATGCCCATGGTCGTCTTCTTGGCCCATCGCGCCAGCGTGGAGATCGCGGCTTTCGGGGTGCTGCAAACCTCTGCGGATAGCGCGGCTCGGCGGTGAGGTTGCCGCCTCTATGACGCGACGCCGTAGCGCCTCCACAGCGCCGCCGCGCCGAGCGTTGCGACGAACGCCGCATGCGCCGCCTCGTCCTCGGTCGTCAGCCGCGCCGCCAACGGCATCGGCCGCGACCGCGCTCAGCTGACCGTCCTTCGTCCTTCTCCTTCGGGAGAAGGTGACCATCCATCCATCCCCTCGTCATACCGGCGAAGGCCGGTACCCAAGCAAGCAAACGAACGACCCGTAAGCGCCAACAATCAAGACGCGACGCCGTAGCGCCTCCACAGCGCCGCCGCGCCGAGCGTTGCGACGAACGCCGCATGCGCCGCCTCGTCCTCGGTCGTCAGCCGCGCCGCCAACGGCATCGGCCGCGGCGGCGCACTTGGCCCGGACCGTCCACCCGTGCTGGTCCGCGCCGCAGCCTGCGCCATCGCCGATGCCGACCCGAGCACCAGCGTCGCCTGCCGCTCGCCCAGCAACTCGACGTAGACGTCCGCCAGCAGCAGCGAATCGACCAGTGCGCCGTGCTTGGTGCGCTTCGAATTGTCGATGCCGTAGCGCTTGCACAGCGCATCCAGCGAATTCGGACCGGCCGGATGTTTCCGCCGCGCCAGCATCAGCGTATCGACGACCCGCGCCATGTCGAGCGCCGTCTTGCCGGCCCGCTCGAGCTCCATGTTGAGGAAGCCGATGTCGAATGTCGCGTTATGAATGACCAGCGGCGCGTCACCGATAAAGTCGATGAAATCATTGGCAACGGCGGCGAACAGCGGCTTTCCCACCAGCATGTCGTCAGTGATGCCGTGAATGCGTACCGCATCCGGTGGCACCGAGCGCTCTGGATATACGAAGCGATGGAACTCGCGGCCCGTCGGCCGCCGGTTGACGATTTCGACGCAACCGATCTCGATCAGCCGATCGCTCTTGCGCGCGTCGAGACCGGTCGTTTCGGTGTCCATCACGATTTCGCGCAACATGCGGTCGTCTCCACCAAGGGCTTCCGGAAAAGTGGGAACCGGTTTTCCGGCCAGAAGCACCACAAACAAGTAAGGCTTCAGGCCCAATACTGTGCGTAGGCCGACCCGATTCGCCCCTGCAAGGCAACCATGATGCGGTCGATCTCGGCGGCGCTCGCGGCAATCGTGCCGCCCGTATCCACAACGAAATGCGCGCGTTTGCGCTTCTCGGCGTCCGGCATTTGCCGCGCTAGGATCTGCGCGAACTTCGCCTCCGTCATGCCGGGCCGGGCGAGCACCCTCTGGCGCTGCTCATCCGCCGGCGCACTGGCAATCACAACCACATCGACACGCGTTTCGCCCCCCGTTTCCAGCAACAATCGGAATCTCGAGCACCGCCATCGCTGCCCCGCGCTGATGCTCGGCGCGCAGAAAGTCGCGTTCCGCGGCCTGCACCAGCGGGTGCACGATCGCCTCCAGCCGCTTGTACCCCGCAGGGTCCCGCAACAACGCCGCCGCCAGCGTCTCACGATTTATTCTCCCCGCCTCGGTCGAGCCTGGAAACGCGGCCTCCACCGGCGCCACCGCCGCCCCCGCATAGAGTTTATGCACTTCGGCGTCCGCGTCGCAAACGCCGATCCCAAGCGCCCGGAACCGCGCCGCGAACGTCGATTTCCCCATGCCGATGGACCCTGTCAGGCCGATGATCAGCATAAAAACTCCCTTTTGATGCAGGACGCGCTCATGTCTCCAACAGTCCTTCGGTGCGCAACGCCGCGAGCAGCGGCAGCAACGGCAGCCCGATCACCGTAAAATAATCTCCCTCGACCTGATCAAACAACTGTCCACCGAGCCCCTCGAGCGCGTACGCGCCGGCCGTGTGGCAGACGTCTTCACCGCACGACGCCAGATAACTGTCCAGAAACGCGTCCGAAAATGCCCGCATGTGCATCGTGACGCTGCCGACCGTCGACCACACGGGCGCCCCGCCGCGCAGCAGCACCGCGGCGCTGTGCAGCGCATGGGTTTTTCCTCTCAAACGTTGCAGATCCGTCCGCGCCATCGCCAGATGATCGGGTTTCCCGAATATATCTCCCTCGAAATCGAGCACCTGATCGGCCCCGATCACCAGCGACGCCGGATACCGCGCGCTGACCTCGGCCGCCTTCGCCGTGGCCAACGCCGCCGCGACCCCCGCCGGCGGCAGCGACGGCTGTTCGATCGCAAGCCTCGCCCTCAGCGCCACCTCGTCGACATCGGCCGCCACCACGTCGAACACGACGCCCGCCGCCTCCAGCATGGCCCGCCGAAACCGGCTCGACGACGCCAAGATCAATCTGAAATCAGCCATCTTCCGACACCGCCGTGTCCTGTGACCCTTCCTCACGGTCGTGCAGCAGCCGGATGATCGTCGCCGCCGTTTCCTCGATCGACCGCCGCGTCACATCGATCACCGCCCAGCCATGCCGCGCAAACAGCCGCCGCGACTGTTGGATCTCGGTCTGAATCCGGCTGCGGTCGACATAGTCGTCGAGCTTGCGCGCGCCGAGGAACTGCACGCGATTGCGCCGCACCTCCGCGATTCGGTCGGCGCTCGCCACCAACCCCACCACCAACGCCCCGTGCGGCCGCGCCAGCGCCTCGGGCGGATCGACGCCCGGCACCAGCGGCACATTGCAGGTTTTATATCCCTTTTGCGCCAGATAGATGCTGGTGGGCGTCTTCGACGTGCGCGATATTCCAAGGAGAATAATGTCGGCCTGGCTCAGATCCTGCGGCAATTGCCCATCGTCGTGCGCCATCGTGAAATTCAGCGCATCGATGCGGCGGAAGTAATCGGCATCGACCACGTGCTGGCCGGCCACCACCGGCGTCGCCGGCGCGCCGAGATAGGCCTCGAAGATTTTCATGATCGGTTCGAGCACATAGAGACACGGCACTTTCAGCGCCCGGCAGTGCCGTTCGATCTCGACCGTGAACGCGCGATCGACGACCGTATAGAGCACGATGCCCGGCGCCTGCTCGATATCCTTGAGCACGCGCTCGAGCTGCCGCGTGGTCCGGATCAGCGGATGCACATGCTCGATCGGCCGCACTTGCGAGTATTGCACGACGGCCGCCTTCGCGATCGTCGTCAGCGTTTCGCCCGTCGAATCCGAAATCAAATGCAGATGGAAGTAGCTTGGCAGCGCGTTGGTCATCTGTGGATCAATTCCCTACTTATCCACCGGCCGCAGCCGCGCGCCCGGTCACCCACACTCACACCCTGAACTTCCCAGCAGACTTTTCCACACGTCCTCACGCCGGGACGAAATCCCACGCACCAAAGTTGTCACCGGGGATATCGCGCGAGCCGCGCAGTCTTAGACCGCCTATCAACATCTTACCACCACCGCCACCGGCGTCATGATGATGTCTAGACAGTTGGCCCGATTGCCGTTTTAGCTTCTAGCCGCCATCACGAACTCGACCCTACCAGACCTTGCACGGCCACGCCGCACAGCGGCGATCCTGTGAATTGTCTGGTAGAATGCCGTAATCTCCGTAATTCGACCTATAAAAGAAACAATAACAACACATTGAAATACCTTAAGGTTTTAAGTAGAGCACCGATGAACAACGCCCCCGCACGACGCTTCCAAGAGGTTTTCAAGGGATCCTCCCTCTCCCCACCACCGATCTGGCTGATGCGCCAAGCCGGCCGCTACCTGCCCGAATACCGCGAGGTCCGCGCCAAGGCCGGCAGCTTCCTCGATCTGTGCTACAATCCCGTGCTCGCCGCCGAAGTGACGCTGCAGCCCATCCGCCGCTATGGCTTCGACGCCGCGATCCTGTTTTCCGATATTCTGATCGTGCCCGACGCGCTCGGCCAGGGCGTGCGCTTCGTCGAAGGCGAGGGCCCGCGGCTCGACGCCATCAAGGATCAAGCCGGCCTTGCCGTCTTGCGGCCTGACGCGACTCAGACCAAGTTCGCCCGCATCGCCGAGACGGTCGCGCGGCTGCGGCAGGATCTGCCGAAGCAGACGTCGCTGATCGGATTCTGCGGCGCACCGTGGACGGTCGCGACCTACATGATCGGCGGCGAAGGATCGTCCGATCAGGCAGCGGCCCGGTTATTTGCCTATCGTGATCCGAGTGGTTTTCAGAAACTGATCGATATTATAATCGATGCGTCTTTTGAATATTTGTCACTGCAAATAAATGCCGGCGCCGATACCCTGCAGATATTCGATAGCTGGGCCGGGAGTTTGGCGGATACTGAATTCGATAAGTGGGTGATTGCCCCGAATAAAGCTATAGTTTCGAAAATCCGCGCGCGGCATCCGAGCGTGCCGATCATTGGTTTTCCCCGCGGCGCCGGCACGCGCATGCTGGAGTTCGTTGAAAAGACGGGCGTTTCCGGCGTTAGTTGCGACACCGCACTGCCGCTGCCGATCATGTCCGGCGCCTTGGCGGACCGAACCGTGGTGCAGGGAAATCTCGATCCCCTGTTATTAGCGGCCGGCGGCCCCGCCTGCGATCAGAGGGTTCGGGATATTCTGAATGCGATGTCCGGCAAGCGGCACATATTCAATCTTGGTCACGGCATTATCCCGCAAACACCGCCCGAGAATGTCGCCCGCCTGATTGAACTCATTCGCACGCATAAACCTTGAGATCCGCATGTACGAGTGGATCAAGGCCCTGCATGTGATCGCCGTCATCTCGTGGATGGCGGGCTTGCTCTATCTACCGCGTCTCTTCGTCTATCACTGCGCCGCCGAAAAAGGTTCGGTCCAGTCCGAGACCTTCAAGGTGATGGAGCGGCGTCTTTTAAAGGCCATCATGACGCCGGCGATGGCGGTCGCCTGGGTCACCGGCCTCTATCTTGCCTATACCGGCTTTGGATTCCGCGGCGGCTGGCTGCACGCCAAACTGCTGTTGGTTGTCGTCATGAGCATCGCGCATGGGTTTCAAAGCCGCTGGGTGAAGGACTTCGCCACGGACGCCAACGTGCGCGATCACCGGTTCTATCGGCTCGCCAACGAAATCCCGACGCTTCTGATGATCGGCATCGTCGTTCTCGTCATCGTCAAGCCGTTCTGAGGCCGAACCGCGGTCTGGCCCCCTTCCGCGCCCCCCTTGCGCCAACGTCCGATAAACCCTTTGCAGATAAGCTCTATCCGTCAGCCGTCAACTCTGCTATAGCATGCTCATCACGACGTAGGGCTTCTGGTTGCGCAGCCCTCCCGCCTCTGTCCCTGACATGGGATCCGGCGCGTGAGACCCCAGTCCGCTATCCGGCGCCTGTCCCACCCATCCTCCCGATCCGCCAGCGCGATCTCCCACCAAGAACCGCGGATCCTTCCGGAGACGACTATGTCCGATACTGAAACCATCCAGGCCGAAGCGCCGAAAACCGAACCAGCCAAGCAAGTCAAGCTCGAGGATCTGAAAACCAAGTCCCCGACCGAACTGCTGAGTTTCGCCGAGGAAATCGGCGTCGAGAACGCGAGCACCATGCGCAAGCAGGAGCAGATGTTTGCGATCCTCAAGCAACTCGCCACCAACAACACCGACATCATCGGCACCGGCGTCGTCGAGGTGCTGCAGGACGGCTTCGGCTTCCTGCGCTCGCCGGACGCCAACTACCTGCCCGGCCCCGATGACATCTACATTTCCCCCTCCCAGATCCGCCGCTTTGCGCTCCGCACCGGCGACACCGTCGAGGGCGAAATCAGAAGTCCCAAAGACGGCGAGCGCTACTTCGCGCTTCTGAAGGTCAACAAGATCAACTTCGAAGAGCCGGAAAATGCCCGCCACAAGGTCCACTTCGACAACCTGACGCCGCTCTATCCGACCAAGTGGCTGAAGATGGAAATCGAGGATCCGACGCTGAAGGATCTTTCGCCGCGCGTCATCGACATCGTGGCACCCATGGGCAAAGGCCAGCGCGCCCTGATCGTCGCGCAGCCGCGCACGGGTAAAACCGTGCTGCTGCAAAACATCGCCCACGCCATCACCACCAATCATCCCGAGTGCTATTTGATCGTCTTGCTGATCGACGAGCGCCCGGAGGAAGTCACCGACATGCAGCGCTCGGTGAAGGGCGAGGTGATCGCCTCGACCTTCGACGAACCGCCGACGCGCCACGTACAAGTCTCGGAAATGGTGATCGAAAAAGCAAAGCGCCTGGTCGAGCACAAACGCGACGTCGTGATCCTGCTCGACAGCATCACGCGCCTCGGCCGCGCCTATAACACCGTCGTGCCGTCCTCCGGCAAGGTGCTGACGGGCGGCGTCGACTCCAACGCCCTGCAGCGTCCCAAGCGCTTCTTCGGTGCCGCCCGCAACATCGAAGAGGGTGGCTCGTTGACGATCATCGCCACCGCCCTGATCGATACCGGCTCGCGCATGGATGAAGTCATCTTTGAAGAGTTCAAGGGCACCGGTAACAGCGAAGTCGTGCTCGACCGCAAGGTCTCCGACAAGCGCGTGTTCCCCGCGATCGACATCGCTCGCTCCGGCACCCGCAAGGAAGAGCTGCTGGTACCGCCCGATCAGCTCAAGAAGATGTACGTCCTGCGCCGCATCCTCAATCCGATGGGCACCATGGACGCCATCGAATTCCTGGTCGACAAGCTGCGCTCCACCAAGACCAACGGCGAGTTCTTCGCCTCCATGAGCACGAAGAACTGAAAACCAGATGATATTATGTTGTAGAGTCAATGTGTTGCGCGATCGCGACGTTTGTTAATTCGGAATACAATATCGCGTCTTGACTCTTGCAAAACACCAAGTGATTCGCTATATTAAAGATGTTCACTCCCGCCGGGCACGCTCGGTGGACAGGCCGTAGCGTAAGCTGCGGCCTTTTTGCATTTTGATGTTAAGATTTCAGATGCGAATCGTTGCCTACATTGATGGCTTCAATCTTTATCATGCGATTGATGACCTCGGGAAGCATGATCCCCGAAGGCCTAAGGCTGCGCAGGTCCGCAAGCCGCACCTAAAGTGGCTCAACCTTTGGAGCTTGTGTGAGAGCCTCGCGCGGAGCGGCGAGACGCTGGCGGAAGTCAACTACTTTTCGGCATTTGCGACTTGGCGATTTGATGCTCATAAGCGACATCTTGAATACGTAAAGGCTCTCAAGCATGCTGGCGTCACTTGTCACATGGGGCACTTTAAGAACAAGCCTAAAGAGTGCAAATCCTGTGGCGCTAACTGGGTTGAGCACGAAGAAAAGGAGACCGATGTACATATCGCGGCACGGATCGTATTTGACGCGTTCGAGAACAAGTTCGATAGGCTAATCTTGATCACGGCCGACAGTGATCTGGCGCCAGCACTGAATCTGGTCAGATCAAAGTTTCCAACAAAACATGTGTTCGTTGTCGCACCGCCTGGGCGCCATAATCACGCACGCAGCCTAAACACGAACTACACTCTGACGCCTGGCCGCATTGGGCAGCATCTATTTTCGCAGTCTAAAGCCGATGGCAACGGCCAACCGATCTATACTCGGCCTCGGATGTATGACCCACCGGAGAACTAGCCACTAACGGTCGATGATTTTTGGGGCGGACTGGAGCGACTTTGCCCAAGAAGGCGGCCTCGATTAGTAGGACGTATAGTCAATGGTTAGTCGTGACCTAGAGAACACCCTCGGCCAACCCATCGGCCCGCCGCTCCCGGCTTGGACGCCGCGCCCGCGTCCGCCCAAAACGCTGATCGACGGCCGCTTCTGCCACATCGAACCGCTCGATGTAGCCCGCCACGCCACGCCGCTGTTCGAGGCGATCTCCAAGGACACGTCCGGCGCGAGCTGGACCTATCTCGCCAGCGAGCCGATCCGGACCCTCCCCGAGTACACGGCCTACCTGACGCGCGTCTTCACGTCCGACGACCCGCTCTGCCACACCATCATCGACAAGGCCTCAGGCCAGCCTCTCGGCGTCGCGAGCCTGATGCGCATCGACTCCGCCAACGGCGTCATCGAGGTCGGCCACATCCACTATGCACCCGTGTTGCAGCGAACACCGGCCGCCACCGAGGCGATGTTCCTCCTGATGTGCCGCGTCTTCGACGAACTCGGCTACCGCCGCTACGAATGGAAATGCGACAGCCGCAATCTGCCCTCGCGCGCCGCCGCCGCCCGCTACGGCTTCACCTACGAAGGCATCTTCCGCCAGGCCGTCGTCACCAAGGGCCGCAGCCGCGATACCGCCTGGTTCTCGCTTCTCGACAGCGACTGGCCGAAACTGAAGCAGGCCTACGAGGCCTGGCTCTCCCCCACCAATTTCGACGCCGCCGGCCAGCAACGACAGCGGCTGCAGGACCTGCACGGTATACAACCCGCCTCACCCTGAGCCTGTCGAAGCGAGCGCGAGCAAGCTGCGACTGCTGCATCCGCCTCATGGTGAGCCTGTCGAACCATGGGCGGCCCAGCTCGCGCGGCTCACCCGCTTTGACGGCCTCATGTGAGGGCACAAATCCTTTGCCGAGCGCAGCCCAAAGGTGTCAGGGACCTGCATGTCGCAGCGAGCGGTGCCGTGCGAGAATGACACCCTTCTCCGCCAGCATGATCTGCCAGCCCCCATTCCAGAGCCGATAGATCAGGCCATGGATTTGGTCACGCGCGGGATCGAACATCGAAGCGGTGACCCAGTTGCCGAGTTCGTAGTAATTGCCGGCCGAGGCGTAAAGCGGCTCCTTGAGAAACAGCTTTGCGGCAACAGCTGGCAGCTCGTCCTCAGGGACAGGTTTCAGCAAGTTCCGCTCGAAGAGGGTAGCGATGCCGTCTGTCTGGGCCAGTCTCGCAAACCCTTCCGGTGTGTCACGATCCACGATCTCGATGTTGGCCCATCCGACCGCTGCATTGGGATTGGCCGCCGGCATGTGTCGTGCCACGTCGGCCAACAACTCGCGTGCGGCGATCTCGGTGATGGCCGGAGGCCGGCCGGCCAGATGGCTCTCGAAACGCCGGTGCATCTCCGCGTCGTTGGGAAACAGAGCAAAGCAGGCCCGCCGTGTCTCAGGCAGCGCGTGGCAGAATCCCAAGACCAAACGGTAGTCTGAGTTTGGATATTCGGGCAGCGGATCAGGTCGCTCGAATTCGCCTGCTGCCTGCAGGGCGGTGTCGTGATCGAAGAGATCATGCCACACAGCCTGCCATGCGCCGAACATTTGATTGATCCAGTCGTTCTGTCGGTTGCGCTGCGTTTCGGAGTGAGACGGTGCCATGAGCGTTGTCCTTGACGCATCTGCAAGAGTTCACCAGAGAACGCGTGGTGTAACATGTGATGCCCGAAGGCTGGTCGCGTAATGCCCTCATCCCCCACCGTCTTCGCGCTCTCGACCGCGCCCGGCCGCGCCGGCATCGCCGTCGTCCGCGTCTCCGGCCCCGCCGCCGGTCATGTCCTCGATTTCCTCACCCGAAAGCCCCGCCCTGCCCCGCGTTACGCGGCGCTTCGCAAGCTCTGGCGGCCCGGCACCGATGACCTGCTCGACGAAGCCCTGGTCCTCTGGTTTCCAGGTCCTGCCAGCGAGACCGGTGACGACCTGCTCGAGTTGCACCTCCACGGCGGCAGCGCCGTCGTCGCGTCGGTCCTGGCGGCGCTCGGCGCGATCGACGGCTGCGGCCTCGCCGAACCCGGCGCCTTCGCCCGCCGCGCCTTCGAGAACGGCAAGCTCGACCTCACCCGCGCCGAAGGTCTCGCCGACCTGTTCGAGGCCGAGACCGACGCCCAGCGGCGGCAAGCGCTTCGACAAGCCGGCGGCGTGCTCGAAAAGCTGTACGAGCGCTGGCGCTCCGAGCTGATCGGCGCCATGGCGCTGGTCGAGGCGGCGATCGACTTTTCCGATGAAGCCGATGTCGCCGCCGACGCACTCCGACAGGCACGGACCGGCGTCATCCGACTGCACCACGAGATTCATCTACATCTCAGGGATGATAATAGAGGAGAGATTATTCGCGACGGCTACCGCGTCGTCCTCGCCGGTCCCCCCAACGCTGGCAAGTCCAGTCTGCTGAACGCGCTCGCCCGCCGCGATGTCGCGATCGTCTCCGACGAGCCCGGAACCACGCGGGATGTGATTGAAGTCCGGCTCGATCTGGCGGGACTCGCGGTGGTTGTAAGCGACACCGCCGGCATCCGGGAGGCGAGAGGAAAAATCGAGGCCGAGGGCATCCGGCGGAGTCTAAATCAAGCGCGCCAGGCCGACCTGATCCTCTGGGTGGAGGACCAGACCGCGCCTGTCTCACCCCCGCCGGAGGATATGTCAGACCGCGCGAAGCGGCTGGTGCGGATCGCCAGCAAGGCGGACCTGACGGCGCAAGCGGATTCGGCGCGCGGCCTCGCTGTCTCGGCCAAGACCGGCGCCGGGCTGGCAGACCTGACGGAGGAAATAGCCCGCCGCGCCCGCGCCCGCGTTGGCGATGACGCGGCGCTGGGCCTCGCGCCCGTCCTGACCCAAGCCCGCCACCGCGCCGAATTGGAGGCCTGCGCTGCGGCCCTATCGGACTTTCTCTCCGATGCCGAAGCCCACGCGTCCGCGCCTGAACTCGCCGCCGAAAACCTTCGCCTGGCCGCCCGCGCGCTGGGCCGTATCACCGGCCGCGTCGATCCCGAGGACGTCCTCGGCCAGATCTTCAGCCGTTTCTGCATCGGGAAATAAATCCGCAGAGATCCCGCCTCACCAATTATCCGCCGGGATTCAACTTCAAATTCCGGAGGTCGAGAGATTCAATCCGTTTCACGTGAAACGTCCTGCGATTGGGGAGGCTGTTTGCACAATCCAGGACCCCTGCGATGATATCCTCCCCACCGCCAGGACATTAAATCCGCACGCCAAAAGAGTCGATAATTCGGCATTTCATCCTTCTCCTTCTGGGAGAAGGTTGGATCCGCGGCATCCATCCGCCCCCCATCCGCCTCCCCTTCCGCCTCATGGTGAGCCTGTCGAACCATAGGCGGCCGTAATGCCGCCGCATCCGGGCCGCTCCCCCTGCGACAGGCTCAGGGTGAGGCGGATCGAAAGCCAACCGCCTCCCTCCCCAACCCGCCTCCCCAACCCGCCTCATGGTGAGCCTGTCGAACCATAGGCGGCCGTGATGCCGCCGCATCCGGCCTCCCCCTTCGACAGGCTCAGGGTGAGGCGGTTCGGATTTGGTCGTGAACAGCCTTGCAGTCCGAGTGCCGAAATGCGATGCCTCCGCCAACCCCGCAGGACCACATGCAAGCCGCCCGATCCTTTGATGTCATCGTCGTCGGTGGCGGCCACGCCGGCTGTGAAGCCGCTGCCGCCGCCGCCCGCATGGGCGCCCGCACCGCCCTCGTCACCCACGCCTTCGCCACCATCGGTGAAATGTCGTGCAACCCCGCCATCGGCGGTCTCGGCAAAGGCCATCTCGTCCGCGAGATCGACGCCCTCGACGGCCTGATGGGCCGGGTCGCGGATGCGGCTGGGATCCAGTTCCGCCTGCTCAACCGGTCCAAGGGCCCCGCGGTGCAAGGCCCCCGCGCCCAGGCCGACCGCAAGCTCTATCGTCAGGCCATGCAGGCCGCGATCCGTGCCACGGCCAATCTTCAAGTCATTGAATCTGCGGTTGAAGATCTAATTGTTACAACCGTCGGGTCGACCACGGCCGTCCAAGGCATCATCACCGCCGATGGCACCGAGATCAGGGCTGCATCAGTTGTACTGACGACCGGCACGTTCCTCGGCGGCCTCATCCACCTCGGCGAACAGAAGACCCCCGCCGGCCGCTTCGGCGAAGCCCCAAGCATCGGCCTCGCCAAGCGCCTCCGCGCCCTTGGCCTCGCGGTCGCGCGCCTCAAGACTGGTACTCCGGCCCGGCTGCTGTCCAGCTCCATCGATTGGGCCTCCCTCGAGATGCAGGCCGGCGACGACATCCCGGTCCCGTTCTCGTTCCTCACCACCGCCATCACAACCCCGCAGATCTCGTGCGGCGTGACCTCTACAACTGAAGCAACGCATGAGATCATCCGCGCCAATCTCGACCGCGCCCCCATCTACAGCGGCCAGATCGAGGGCGTCGGCCCCCGCTATTGCCCCTCGATCGAGGACAAAGTCGTCCGCTTCGCCGGCCGCGCCGGCCATCAGATCTTCCTCGAGCCCGAAGGCCTCGACGACGACACGGTCTATCCGAACGGCATATCGACCTCGCTGCCAGCCGACGTGCAGGCCGCGTTCCTGGCGACCATTCCCGGGCTCGAAAACGCTGTCATCAAGCGCCACGGCTACGCCATCGAATACGATTACGTCGATCCGCGCGAACTGGCGCCGACACTGGAACTGCGCCGCCTGCCGGGGCTGTTTCTTGCAGGCCAGATCAACGGCACCACCGGCTACGAAGAAGCCGGCGCACAAGGCCTGATGGCCGGCCTCAACGCCGCCCTGAAGGCCGCCAAAGCGGCCGAATCCTGCGTGATCTCTCGCGCTGACGCCTATATCGGCGTCATGATCGACGATCTGGTCAGCCGCGGCGTCAGCGAACCCTATCGCATGTTCACGTCGCGCGCCGAGTTCCGGCTGCGGCTGCGCGCCGATAACGCCGATCAGCGCCTGACGCCCCTCGGAGTTGCGCTCGGCTGCGTCGGATCCGAGCGCCAAAGCGCCTTCGAAAGCCGCGATCGGGCCCTGAAATCCGGCACCGCCCGCCTGAAGGCGCTGTCGTTGACGCCAACCGAAGCTGAACGGCACGGCCTCACCCTCAATCGCGACGGCCGCCGCCGCTCGGCGCACGAATTGCTGGCCTACCCGGACATGACGCTGGCCAAACTGCGCCAGATCTGGCCAGAACTGGCCGAAATCCCCGGAAACCTGGAAACCCAGCTCGAAACCGACGCGCGCTATGCCTCGTACGTGGCGCGCCAGGACATCGATGTCGCCGCGTTGCGCAAGGACGAGGGCGTGGCGATCCCAGAAAATCTGGATTTCGCGGCGATTCCAGGGCTTTCGAACGAGGTGCGCCAGAAGCTGATCCGCCACCGGCCGCGCACACTCGCTGATGCCGGCCGCATCGATGGCATGACGCCGGCCGCGCAAATGCTGCTTCTGATGCACCTGAAAAAGGCGGTTTCCCGTAAGTCGGCGTGATGACCAAAGCCTCGAATACTCAACTGAACATCCGCGGGCCCGAGGATTTCGCGCGCGCCTTCGGCGTTTCACGTGAAACCCTTGATCGGCTCGCCCGCTATGAAAGCCTGCTGAAAACCTGGCAAAACACCATCAATTTGGTGGCCCCCAGCACCCTCGACCACGTCTGGCAGCGCCATTTCGCGGATTCCGCCCAACTCGACGCCTTGGCCCCGGCCAGCGCCAAGACCTGGCTCGATCTCGGATCCGGCGCCGGCTTTCCGGGCCTGGTGATCGCCATTTTGCGGGCCGAGCTGGGAGAAACCCGGGTTCGGCTGGTCGAAAGCGACGCCCGCAAGGCCGCATTTCTGCGCGAAGTCGCCCGCACGGCCGGGATCGCGGTGGATATCGTCGCCACCCGAATCGAAAGTGCTGCGAATTCCGATACGGTGCGCGTCAGTGATGTCGTGTCGGCACGGGCGCTGGCCCCGCTGACCAAACTTTTGGGACTGGCGCAGCCCTTCTTCGGCCCGGAAACCGTCGGCATCTTTCCAAAAGGCCGCGATCTGGCCGCCGAATTGGACCAGGCCCGCGAAAAATGGTCGTTTGCGTGTGTCGTCGAGCCGAGTCGCACGGACTCCGAAGCCGGAATGGCCGTGATCACTGAGCTGTCTGCCCGGTAGTTCGGTACGGGTGCATTCCCAGGCCGGTCAAAGAGAGGAAAAAGCGTGACAGCGTCTCCGAAACCCCGCCCGCCCTTGCGCGCGCTGGCCGTCGCCAACCAGAAAGGCGGCGTCGGCAAGACCACGACCGCCATCAATCTCGGCACCGCGCTCGCCGCCGTGGGAGAAAAAGTCCTGATCATCGACCTCGATCCCCAGGGCAACGCCTCGACCGGCCTCGGCATCGGCCCGCAAGACCGCCCGCTGACCACCTATGATGTGATCGCGGGGACCGCCACGCTCGAACAGGCGACCGTGGCGACGCTCGTGCCGAATCTGGGCGTTGTGCCCGGCCAATGCTGACCTTGTCGGCCTTGAAAGCGAGCTGATGGCCGACGCCTACCGGGCCTATCGCCTGCGTGACGCCTTGGCCAAGCTTGTCGCCGATCAGCGCGCCAGCGCCGCCAAATCCGCGGATGGAAAATCCATCACCTACGTGCTGATTGACTGCCCGCCATCATTAAGTCTCCTCACCTTGAACGCGCTCACGGCCGCACATGCGGTGCTGGTGCCGGTGCAGACCGAATTTTTCGCCCTCGAAGGGATTTCCCAGCTGAAGGAATCCATCGACCAGATCAAGGCGACCCTCAATCCGGCCCTCGAGATCCAGGGCGTGGTGCTCACCATGCATGACATCCGCACCGGCTTTTCGCGCGAAGTCGCCGACAACGTCCGCGCCTTCTTCGGCCCCAAGGTCTATGAGACCACGATTCCGCGCAACATCCGCGTCGCCGAGGCCCCCTCGCACGGCAAGCCGATCCTGCTCTACGATTACAATTGTGCCGGCAGCCAAGCCTATATCCGCCTCGCCACCGAGATGATCGAGCGCGAGCGGCACATCAAAGCCGCGTAACCAAATCCGAGTGCGTCTGTACGCCGACAAACACCGAGTGCTTCCGGAAAAGTGGGAACGGTTTTCCGATCAGAAGCACGAGAAACAAGAGAGTGCTTCCGGAAAAGTGGGAACGGTTTTCCGATCAGAAGCACGAGAAGTAAGAGAGTGCTTCCGGAAAAGTGGGAACCGGTTTTCCGATCAGAAGCACGAAAAAGAGTCTTCCGGAAAAGTGGGAACGGTTTTCGATCGGAGAGAACAACGACGAAGCGAGGACAAGATGGTGATGCCAATGCAGAAGGGTCGGCTCGGGCGCGGATTGGCGTCGCTGATCGGCGAGCCCGTTCTCAATCAACCGCGGCTGCCCGCCGAAGGCGAGCAGCGCGTGGTGCCGTTGGATCAGGTGCACGCCAGTCCGCTCAACCCGCGCAAGGATTTCCCCGAGGCTGAATTGGCGGAACTCGCCGAATCGATCCGCCAGAAAGGCGTCGTGCAGCCGATCATCGTCCGCCTCAATCCCGCGGGCGGCTATGAAATCGTCGCCGGCGAACGCCGCTGGCGCGCATCGCAACGCGCAGGCCTGCATCAGGTGCCGGTCATCGTCCGCGATTTGACCGATCAGGACGTGCTCGAAGTCGCGATCATCGAAAACGTCCAGCGCGCCGATCTCAACGCCATCGAAGAGGCGAGCGGTTACACCGAGCTGGTCGAGCGCTTCGGCTACACGCAGGATCAGTTGGCCGACGTGATCGGCAAGAGCCGCAGCCATTTGGCCAACACGTTGCGGCTATTGAAGCTGCCGGAGAGCGTTCGCCGTCTGGTGCAGCAAGGCAGCCTCACCGCCGGTCATGCGCGCGCCCTCGTCGGCCGTGATGACGCCGAAAAGCTCGCCGCCAAAATCGTCGCCGAGGATCTCAATGTCCGCGCCGTCGAAGCGCTGGTGCAAGAGCTTGATCGCGGTGCCGGCAAACCGCCCCGCCGCCCACGCGAGAAGGATGCCGACACCCGCGCCTTCGAGAAGGACCTGGCGCAGAATCTCGGCCTCAAGGTCGAGATCAAGCGCGGTTCGGGCGAGAGCGGCGTGTTGATGATCAAGTACGGCAACTTCGATCAGCTCGACTATCTGCGCACCCGGCTGGCCGGCGGCTCGTCGAGCTGAGCCATAAAGCTCATTCGTGGACGAGCCTTGACGCCCTGGTCGGGTCGTTGTTGGAGTTTGGAACCGTGAGTGCCCCAGGACCCACCGCCCAGGACCCGGCTGCCATGACCTCAGACGTTTTCGCGCGTCTCGCCGCCACGATCCACGCCCGCCGCGCCGCGGATGGCGCCAAATCCTACACCAAACAGCTGCTGCAGGCGGGCCCTGAACGCTGCGCCAAGAAATTCGGCGAGGAAGCGATCGAGCTGGTGCTGGCCGCTGTCGCGACCGATCCGGCGGCCATCGAGGCCGAAGCCGCCGATGTGCTCTATCACCTGCTGGTCGTGCTCGAGAGCCGCAATATTCCTCTCTCCGCCGTCGCCGCGCGTCTCGAAGCGCGCATGGCGCAGTCCGGTTTGGAGGAAAAAGCCGCGCGCGCGTAACGCCCGGTCAACCCCATGCTCGACGCCGCCATGCCAAACCAGCTGCAGTTCTCGCCCTACCGCCTCTTCAGCCGCGATGATTGGGCGAAGCTGCGTGCCGACACGCCGATGACGCTGGTGCAGCGCGACCTCGGATCGCTCTCCGGTCTCATCGAAGAGCTGTCGATGACCGAGGTGGAGGAAATTTATCTCCCCATGTCGCGGCTACTGAATTTGCACGTGGCGGCCTCGCAGGACCTTCACGCCGTCACCAACCGGTTTTTAGGACGAAAAGACGGCAAGGTCCCGTTTATCATCGGCGCTGCCGGGTCGGTCGCTGTGGGTAAGAGCACGACCGCACGCGTGTTGCGGGCCCTGCTAGCGCGCTGGCCCGATCATCCGCGCGTCGATCTGATCACCACCGATGGATTTTTGCTCCCCAACGCCGAACTCGAGAGCCGCGGCCTGATGAACCGCAAGGGTTTTCCCGAGAGCTTCGATACCGCCCGGCTGCTGAATTTCCTCCATGAGGTCAAGTCGGGAAAAGCCGCCGTCGAGGCGCCGGTCTATTCGCACTTCCACTATGATATTATTCCAGGTCAGAAAATCGTGGTCGACCGGCCGGATATCCTGATCGTCGAGGGGCTGAACGTGCTGCAGCCGGCGCGGCTGCCGAAGGGCGGCGAGGCGATCCCGTTCGTCTCCGACTTCTTCGATTTCTCGATCTACATCGATGCGGATGAAAAAGTCATCGAGGACTGGTATGTCACCCGCTTCATGCGGCTGCGGCGCACCGCGTTCCGCGATCCGGCCGCCTATTTCCACCGCTATGCGGCCCTGACCGAGGAGGAAGCACGCGCCCGCGCCCTCGAGATCTGGACCACCATCAACCTGAAGAACCTCTCGGAGAATATTATCCCGACGCGCCAGCGCGCCAGCCTTATTCTCCGCAAAGCCTCGGATCATCGCATTGCCCAGGTCTCGCTGCGCCGCCTCTGATTAAGAATCCCCTCCCTTCGGGGAGGATTTCCGCATCGCCTCGGTGTGCCGGTCCAGTGCCTGGATCAGCTCGGTCATCAGCTGGTTCTGCTGTTTCATGCTGGCGGCGAACGGATGCTGCTGCGCGACCGCCTGATAGAACTGCGTATGCGCGTTCATCAGCGCGGACATGGTGCTGAACCCGAGCTGGACCAGCGGCCCGAACATCTGCAATCCAGGAAATGCCGGAAACGGCAGCGCCGGCCCCGGTGACGGT
Organism: uncultured Alphaproteobacteria bacterium; assembly: GCA_963779515.1. Classification (GTDB taxonomy): domain Bacteria; phylum Pseudomonadota; class Alphaproteobacteria; order Rhizobiales; family Hyphomicrobiaceae; genus CAVZYN01. The sequence continues at coordinate 280,998 of CAVZYN010000017.1, read as the reverse complement.
GGCGGTGATGTCCGCGGGGATGCCGGCGGTGCCAGCGGGGGGACCGGCGGCGCGGCCGCTTGGGTAGCCGGCTCAGGCTTCTGGCCGGTGCTCTGTGGTGGCAGCCCGAGCGTCCTCGGCTGTGCGATCGCCGCCGCCATCGCGGCTCGGATGGCCGCCTCCATCGCCGGCGGCAGCGCCGTCGCAACCGGCTTCGGCGGCGGCGTCTCGCGTGCTGCATCCTGAGGGGACGCTGCGGCGCCAGTGTCCTGTTTTGCGGACCCCTTCGACGCAGCGGGAACCGCCTTTGGAGCCGTTTCACGTGCAACGGGCTTCAACGTCGAAGCTGCTGCGGCCGCGGCCGCAGGCTTTGCAACGGGCGGCACCAGCGACAGCTTCTTCACCGCGCTGGCAACCGGCGCGTCCTTCAGTTTTTCGCGCAAGCGTCGCACCACCGAGGGGTCCGTGATCCCTGCGGCCTTGATCGCGGTCGTCGGTTTCAGCGTTTGGTTCGCCGCCATCAGCGCGGCGATGCGCGCGAGCGTGGTGGAATCGTCGATCCCCGTCCCCTTGGGACGCCCGCGACGGCGGACTGATGCGGTCATGACATGAGAAGCCCTTACGCGGTACGCCTGGGCATCGGCGCCGAATCTTGCGGAATATAATCCACGATCTCGGACAAAAATAAAAGCAATAATCGCCGCCCGTGCGAACGCGCGGCGATAACGCCTTCTGATCTCAGGCTTTCAGCAACCCGCGCACGCGCGCCAGATCCTTCAAGTTTTTCTCCGGACGCGCGCCGACATGACTGATGATCTCCGCCGCGGCGAGACTGCCGAGCTTGCCCGCAACCTCGAGACCGAGACCACGCGCGATTCCAAACAGGAATCCCGCCGCATAAAGATCACCCGCTCCGGTCGTATCGACCACTTTTGCAACTGGCTCCACCGGAACGACGATGTGCTGGCCTTGGCCGAGGATCACCGAGCCCTTTGCACTCCGTGTGAGTGCGGCGAGCTTGGTGTCGGTCGCGGTGCGTCGCGCTGCGTCGTCGAACGAGGTCGTTTGATAGAGCGCGGTGATCTCGCTCTCGTTCGCAAACAGGATATCGACCTTGTCTTTGATCAGGCTCAGGAACTCCGCCCGATGCCGGTCGACGCAAAAGCCGTCCGACAAACTCAGCGCCACCTGCCGGCCGGCGGACTTGGCGAGGTCCGCCGCTTTGTGAAACGCCGCCTTCGCATCCGGCAGATCGAACAAATAGCCTTCGAGATAAACGATCCCCGCGCCCTTGATCATGTCGGCGTCGAGCGCGCCTGCATCCATGTTCGTGCTGATGCCGAGGAACGTGTTCATCGTCCGCTCGCCATCGGGCGTCACCAGGATCAGCGACCGCGACGTCGGCAGCGTGCCGGCCACCGGTTTACCCGCGAAGGTAATGCCCGACGCCTTGATATCATGCGCGAAAATCCGGCCGAACTCGTCGTCCGCGACCCGGCCGATGAACCCGCCCTTGCCGCCGAACGAGGCGATGCCGACCATCGAGTTGGCGACCGACCCGCCGGAGATCTCGACCGCTGGCCCCATCGCGTCGTAAAGCCGCTTGATGCCCGCGGCGTCCGTCAACTGCATGCTGCCTTTGGCGCAGCCGTGCTTGGCGAGGAAGGCGTCGTCGCAGCGCCCGATGATGTCGACGATCGCATTGCCGATGCCGGCGACGTCATAGGAAGGCGTGCTCATGCTGGTCCCGGTCGCGCCGGCCTCTGGTGGGATTGGATCGGGCCGCACTATAGTGCGGAACCTCCACAGGGCAAGGCATTGAACCGGGCGCCTACCGGCTCCTGAGGCTCGCGGCCCGTGCCGCGGCGATGCCCGCGACATCGATCAACAACCGCTCCGCCAGCGCGCCGTCGAGCGGCCCCGCCAGCCGCGCCGCTTTCTGTGCGACATCGATTTGCCTGAGCGCCCGCGCCAGATCGCCGAGCCGCCACAGCCGGCAGTGCTCCTGAAATGTCTTCTGCTGCTTGAAGTGCAACGGCGGCCGCAGTTGCCGGATCGCGTCTTCGAGCGATCGTCCGCCCGCGACCGTGCTGACCACCCGATGCAGCCGCTGCATGTAGCGCAGCAGCGCGGCGATGATCATCTGCGCGTTCTCGCCCGCCGCCAGCGCGCTGTCGAACGCGGCCAGCGCCGGCGCGCGGCGTCCGCCCGCAACGGCGATGATGATGCCGTCGATCGCGAGCTCCGAGGCATCGCCGACGATCGCCTCCACATCGGCCTCCTCGATGCGGCCCCGGCCGTGCGCATAAAGCGCCAGCTTCTCGACTTCCATCCGCGACAAAATGCGATCCGCTCCAAGCCGCGCCAGCAGCAGCGTCTTCGCCTCCGCCGAAATCTGCAGCCGATGCGCAGCCAGCACCTCGCCGGCCAGCCGGTCGAGATCGATGCTTTCATCGGCGTAGCAGGCGATCGCAACGGTTTTGGCGGCTTTCTCGAACAGCCCGCGCAGGCCCTCGTCGGGCTTCATCGAGCCCGCTTCGACGATCAGGAAGGCATCGAGGCGGTTCTCTTCGATCAGGGGTTTCAGCAGTTGCGCGGTCACGCGCCGCCCCGCCTGCGTGCGCACGATCTTGCCGCCGCCGAACATCGGCCGTGTCTGCACTTCGACCAGCAGCCGGTCCGGATCGGTCTCGAGTTCAGCGTCGCCAATGCGCAGGATCTCTCCGGGCGGCTTGTCGCGCGCCGCCAGCACGTCGGCGAGTTTCTGCGCGCGTTCGCTGACGAGCCCGGCGTCGGGTCCGTGAAACAGCGCCGCGATCATGGCTTTGTCGGGGGCCTTCAGAAACGCATCCGCTTGGTGCGACTTCAGCGCGACCATGGGATCCACACGATGACTATTGAACGGTGCCGGACATGTATGCGGCGAGCCGCGTTCTCAGATCCATCGCGACGGTCCGCGCGGCGCGGTTCTCGGCGTCCTCGCGGGCGCGCACGTTGGAATAGATCGAACTCGAAGCGCTCGAAGCCGGCGCGGCCGAGGCTGCGGCCCTGGAACACGATCTTCTTGCTCCTGAGATCGAGGATCCGGAAGTTGGCTTCCAGCTGATAAACCTGGCTCGAGGAATTCCCGTCGATTTTCACCAGCGCCGACTGCAGCGCTTCCGTCGTCACCACTTCGACGCGATGTGTGGGAGAGGACGGCGCCACGCCGTTGGTGTTCTGGAACACGAGTTCGTTGCGGATCCGCTGTCCGACGCGGCCCGGAATCGGCGCCACCTCGAGCTGCGCCAAGCGCTCGTCGAGCGGTGCGCCCGAGGCGGTCGGGCCGTGCAAAGGCTGGAATCCGCCAGAACCGCAGGCAGCCAACGGCAGCGCCACGGCCACCACGGCGGCGAGCCGGGCCCATGTCGGCATCTGCGATCGGTCACGCGACAACATTCACGATCCTCTGCGGTACCACGATCACCTTCTTCGGCGCCTTGCCGTCGAGGGCTCTCACCACGCTGTCGAGCTTCAAAGCTGCCGCCTCGACCTCCCCATTGGTGGCCGTTCGCGCCATGCGAAGCTCGTCGCGCCGCTTGCCATTCACCTGGACGGCGATGACCACATCATCATCGACGAGCAGCGCCGCCTCCGCAATGGGCCACGGCTGTTCCACCAGCAAGGTGTTGTAATCAAGACGCGCCCAGCATTCTTCCGACAAATGCGGCATCATCGGGCCGGCCAATTGAACAAGTGTTTCCAGCGCCTCGCGAATGGCCCACGCCATGTCGGCGTTTGCTGGGCTCCCGCCCTGCTTGGCCATGGCGGACGACAGCGCGTTGGTCAGCTCATAGAGTTGCGCCACCGCCACATTGAACCGCAAACCCTCGATGTTCTGGCCGACAGCCGCGATCGCCTTATGGGTGACCCGCCTGAGCGCGGTCGCCTCCGGAGCAAAGGCCGCGGGACGTGGCTCGCCCCGCTTGGCGCCTTTGCCGTCGGCGACCTCCTCGACCAGGCGCCAGATGCGCTGGATGAAGCGGCTGGCGCCGGCGACGCCGGCTTCCGTCCAGATCACGTCGCGCTCGGGCGGGCTGTCCGACAGCATGAACCAGCGCGCGCAGTCGGCGCCGTAATTGGCGATGATGTCGTCCGGGTCGACGAGGTTCTTCTTCGACTTCGACATCTTCTCGATGGCGCCGATCACGGCGGGTTTGCCGGTCGCGATCTCGGTCGCGCGGCGGGCCTCGCCCTCGCCGTCGAACCGCACCTCGGTTGGCAGCAGCCAGGCGCCGGTCCCCGACTTGTACGTCTCGTGCACCACCATGCCTTGCGTGAACAGCGCCGCGAACGGCTCGCGCAAATCGGCGTTGGTCGCGAGGTTGCCGCTGTCCGCCATCGCCCGCGTGAAGAACCGCGAATACAGCAGATGCAGGATCGCGTGCTCGATGCCGCCGATGTACTGGTCGACCGGCATCCAATAGTTCGCAGCTACGGTATCGACGGGTGTGGTCGAGTCGGGTGCGGTGAAGCGCAGGAAGTACCACGACGAGTCGACGAAGGTATCCATCGTGTCGGTCTCGCGCCGCGCCGCTTTCGCGCACGCCGGGCAACTCACATGCTTCCAGGTCGGATGCCGGTCCAGCGGATTGCCTGGCACGTCGAACGTGGCGTCATCCGGCAGTCGCACCGGCAAGTCTTTGTCCGGCACCGGCACCGGCCCGCACGTGTCGCAATGCACGATCGGGATCGGACAGCCCCAATAGCGCTGTCGCGAGATTCCCCAGTCGCGCAGGCGGAAGTTGGTTTTCCGCTGCGCCACGGCGCGCCCGCCGAGCTTGTCCGTTTCGAGCCGCCGCGCGACCTCGTCGAACGCCGCGGCCGGGTCTTTGCCGTCCAGGAAGCGCGAGTTGATCATCACGCCGTCGCCGACGTAGGCCTTGCCCGCGGCGATATCGGTCAGCGCAGCTTTGCGCGCCGCGTCGTCCTTCGGCACCACGACGGGAATGATTGGCAGCTTGTAGGTGCGCGCGAATTCGATGTCGCGCTGATCGCCGGAGGGGCAGCCGAAGATCGCGCCGGTGCCGTAGTCCATCAGAATGAAGTTCGCGACATAGACCGGCAGCTCCCACGTGGGATCGAGCGGATGCACCGCCTTGATGCCCGTATCGAAGCCTTTCTTCTCGGCCGTTTCGAGCGCGACGACGGACGTGCCCATGCGGCGGCACTCGTCGGCGAACGCGGCGAGCGCCGGGTTCGTGGCCGCTGCCGCTTTCGCCAGCGGATGATCCGGCGCGATCGCCATGAACGACGCGCCAAACAGCGTATCCGGCCGTGTCGTGTAGATCTCGAGTTCGCTGTGGCCAACCGGCGCGGTCTCGGCCTTCAACGCCCACCGCACCATCAGGCCTTCGGACTTGCCGATCCAGTTGGCCTGCATCAGCCGCACTTTTTCCGGCCACTTGTCGAGCGTGCCCAACGCCGACAACAGCTCGTCGGAATACTGCGTGATCTTGAAAAACCACTGCGTCAGCTCGCGCTGCTCGACGAGCGCGCCGGAGCGCCAGCCGCGCCCGTCGATCACCTGCTCATTGGCGAGCACGGTGTGGTCGACCGGATCCCAATTGACCTTCGACGACTTCCGGTACGCCAAACCCTTCCGGTACATGTCGGCGAACAGCTTCTGCTGATGCCGGTAATAGCTCTCGTGGCAGGTTGCGAGTTCCCGGCTCCAGTCGATCGCGAGGCCCATCGCCTTCAGCTGGCTCTTCATCGCGTCGATGTTGGAATAGGTCCAGGTGCCCGGATGCACCTTGCGCTCGATCGCGGCATTCTCCGCCGGCATCCCGAAGGCGTCCCAGCCCATCGGATGCAACACGTTGAAACCTTTGGCGGATTTATACCGCGCCAGCACATCGCCCATGGTGTAGTTGCGCACATGCCCCATGTGGATGCGGCCCGACGGATACGGGAACATCTCGAGCACGTAGCACTTCGGCTTCGACGGGTCGGTCGCGGTCGTGAACACCGCCTTGTCGTCCCAGATCTTCTGCCAGTGTTTTTCGCGCACCGGCGCGTTGTACCGTTCGGAGGCCATCGGTCTTTCTCAGTGAAATCGCGGATTTGCGGCTAAAGAGCCCAAAACGTCCGGGTGGGTCAAGCGGCGTGGCGGCCGTCGTCGCCGCATATGTCGAGATTCCGCCGGTCCGGCGACAGATCCTGCCTGATGTGTCGCCTCAATCGACATGTTGACCCGCATATGTCGACGGAATCGCATTTGATCGACACGTTCGTCGCGATATGTCGATGAATCTTGTTTTAGTCGACAAGTCGGATATGCCGACATGATGACCCACGATCCCAAAGCCGCCCTCGCCGCAGTCAAAGCCCGCATCGCCGCCGCCGCGCGCGAGGCCAAGCGCGATCCCGCGAGCGTGACATTGATCGCCGTCTCGAAGACGTTCGAAGCCGACGACATCCGCCCGGTGATCGCCGCCGGCCACCGCCACTTCGGCGAAAACCGCGTCCAGGAAGCCAAAGGCAAATGGCCGGAACTACGCGCCGCGACACCGGATCTCGTGCTGCATCTGATCGGCCCGCTGCAGTCCAATAAAGCCGCCGAAGCCGTCGCCCTGTTCGACGTGATTCACACCATCGACCGGCCAAAAATCGCCAAGGCCATCGCTGATGAAATGGCGAAACAAAAGAAGCCGCTGCAACTCTTCATCCAGGTCAACACCGGCGAGGAGCCGCAGAAGGCTGGCGTGATGCCGCGCGAGACCGCGGCCTTCATCCACCATTGCCGCGAGGATTTGAAGCTAGCCATTTCCGGATTGATGAGCATTCCTCCTGTCGAAGACGAGCCTGCTGTTCACTTCGCGTTTCTTGCGAAGATTGCCAAGGAAAACGGAGTGACCAAGTTATCCATGGGCATGAGCTCCGACTACGAGGCCGCCGTGAATCTCGGTGCGACGCACGTCCGCATCGGCAGCGCCATCTTCGGGTCGCGCGGCTGACAATATGCCTAAAGTAAAGGCAGAAAAGCCTCCCGCGTCGCCCAATAAATAGGCATAAGCTCAAATCACGACCTGTGCCTGATGTATCAAACTATTGAAATAACTAATTTTAATCTCTCTTTAACCACTTGGCACGGTTCTTGATCATATGCCCCAGGATCGAGTGGGCCGCCGCAAATCCATGCGCACCGCCCAAAACACAAGCACGCCGACGGGGGACGTCACACATGCCAGAACTGAAACAGGGCCTCGAAGGCCTCCAGACGGGTGCGGACGTTCTGTTCCTGCTGATGGGCGCGATCCTCGTCTTCGCCATGCACGGCGGCTTCGCGTTCCTCGAGGTCGGCACCGTCCGCCACAAGAACCAGGTCAACGCGCTCTGCAAGATCATGGTCGACTTCGCGATCTCGACCGTCGCCTACTTCCTGATCGGCTATTCGATCGCTTACGGCATCACGTTCTTTGTCAACGCCGAAGCGATCAGCGGCGGCGCCAAGGGGTTTGACGCCCAGGGCCTCTCGCTCGTCAAATTCTTCTTCCTCTGCACCTTCGCCGCCGCCGTCCCCGCCATCGTCTCCGGCGGCATCGCCGAGCGCATGAAGTTCGCGCCGCAGTGCATCGCGACCGGCCTCATCGTCGGCCTGTTCTATCCGTTCTTCGAAGGCATCGTCTGGAACAAGAATTTTGGCCTGCAGGAGAGTTTCTTCGCCGCCAAGCTCGGCGCCGAGTTCAAGGATTTCGCCGGATCGATCGTCGTCCACGCCGTCGGCGGCTGGATGGCATTCGCCGCCGTCCGCCAGCTTGGCCCCCGCCTCGGCCGCTACGACAAAGGCCGCTCCATGGCCACTCCGCCGTCGTCCTTGCCCTGGCTCGCCATGGGCTCGTGGATGCTGTGCGTCGGCTGGTTCGGCTTCAACGTCATGAGCGCGCAGTCACTCAAAACCGTGTCGGGCCTCGTCGCCATCAACTCGCTGCTCGCCATGTGCGGCGGCATTCTGGCAGCCCTCATCGCCGGCGACAATGATCCAGGCTTCGTCCACAACGGCGCGCTGGCCGGCCTCGTCGCCGTTTGCGCCGGCTCCGATGTGATGCATCCGATCGGCGCCTTCTTCACCGGCGGCATCGCTGGCGTGATCTTCGTCTACATGTTCCAGGTCATGACCAACAAATGGCAGATGGACGACGTCCTCGGTGTTTGGCCGTTGCATGGGCTCTGCGGCCTTTGGGGCGGTATTGCCTGCGGTATCTTCGGTCTGAAGACCTTCGGTGGTCTCGGCGGCGTCACCTTCGCCTCGCAGTTCGTCGGCAGCCTCATGGGTGCGGGCTTCGGTCTGCTCGCCGGCATCATCGTCTATGGCGTCCTCGATCAAGTGATGGGCCTTCGCCTCTCGCCCGACGACGAACGCCAGGGCGCCGACCTCTCGATCCACAAGATCAGCGCCAACCCCGAGGAAGACGTCCGCTCTGGCCGCATGTGAGCACTTCCCCTTCCCCTCTCGTTCAGTGCAGCGGTATTGGGGATGACGTGTGGTGAGAGTGCGGAATGTGAAACAAGCAGCGCGTTGGCGGCGCGCGTTATAGCTCAGTGAGCTGTGCGTGTTGTCGTGGTCACAATTCTCACCACACGTCATCCCGGCGCAGGCCGGGACCCAAGCAACGTGCTTTCACGATCCGAAAGTTCCCCGATCGAACTCTTGTCCGCTCTTGCCAACCTCCCGAATAATCCCGTCGGCTCCGAGCAAATCCTCCCACGTCGGGTTCGTCTGCTCGATCAACCGGATCTTCCACAAACGCTTCCATTCCTTCATTTGCTTCTCGCGGCGAATTGCCTGGTCCATCGTCGGATGAAACTCGAAATAGACGAGGGTCTTAACACCATATTTTTTCGAAAAGCCCTCGAACGTGCCTTCCCGATGCTCCATCGCGCGCGTCCACAGATCGCTCGTCACACCAATATAAAGCGTCCCATTGGGTCCACTCGCCATCAAGTAAACGCAGGGCTGTTTTTCATGATCCCGCATGACATCTATCATCGCCTTGCTTGAATCGTCGCGTTGCTTGGGTCCCGGCCTGCGCCGGGATGACGTGTGGTGAGAGGAGAGTTTGTTCTAAACATCATCATATTGCCCGCGGCGGTCCCGATCGATAGTGTCACGCACTGGGGACAAAGCAGGCTCCCCATACGACAGGCGCGCTGGAGTGCTTCCGGAAAAGTGTGAAGCGGTTTTTCGAGAAGAAGCACGACAAATAGGGAGTGGTGCTTCCGGAAAAGTGTGAAGCGGTTTTCCGATAAGGAGCACGACTAAACAAATTGCGCCCAAGCTCTGCTTCGTCGGAACGCCTGCGGGCGAACCCGGAGCGTCGGAGACTTGGACACAATGACGTCTGAAGCATTACCCGATACAAAACTTGCCACAACCACCCACACCATCTACGCCGCCCGCGCGCTGCGCGATTTTGGCGATGGCTTTATCGCCGTGCTGCTGCCGGTCTATTTGACGTCCATCGGTTTCGGCGCCTTCGAGATCGGCTTGGTGGCGACCGCGTCGCTGCTCGGTTCGGCGCTGATGACGCTGGCGATTGGCCTGCTCGGCGCCCGCGCCGATCAGCGTCTTCTGTTGATCGCCGCGTCGATCCTCATGACTGCAACCGGACTCGCGTTCGCCAGTACCGCCACCACGGCGATCATCCTGCTGATCGCCTTCGCCGGCACCATCAACCCGTCCGCCGGCAGCGTCAGCGTGTTCGTGCCGCTCGAGCACACACTGCTGTCGAGTGCGGTGGCCGACAAGGACCGCACGCGCATGTTCGCGCGCTACAGCTTGATCGGCGCCTTGGCGGCGGCCTCCGGCGCGCTCATCTCCGGCAGCCCGGATCTGCTTGCGTCCTTCGGCCTCTCGCGCATCACCGCGCTGAAGCTGATGTTCGTGCTCTACGCCGCACTCGGTGTCGCAGCCGCCTTGCTCTACGCGCGCCTCCCCGCCGATCCGACGCCGGCCGCCGAAAAACCCGTCTCCGCCCTCGGCCCCTCGCGCGGCATCGTCTACAAGCTCGCCGCCCTCTTCAGCGTCGACGCCTTCGCTGGCGGCTTCGTCGTGCAATCGCTGATGGCGCTGTGGCTGTTCAACACATTCGGGATGTCGCTCGCCGCCGCCGGATTTTTCTTCTTCTGGACCGGCGTGCTCGCCGCCTTCTCGTTTCCGGTTGCCGCCTGGCTCTCGACCCGCATCGGCCTGATCAACACGATGGTCTACACCCACATCCCCTCGAGCCTCTGTCTCATTGCAGCTGCGGTATCACCAAGCCTCGAGGTCGCGCTCGGTCTGCTGCTGGTCCGCGCCGCGCTGTCGCAGATGGATGTGCCGACGCGCTCGTCCTACGTCATGGCCGTGGTGACGCCGCCCGAGCGCCCCGCCGCCGCCAGCGTCACCTCCGTCCCGCGCAGCCTCGCCGCCGCCATCAGCCCCGCCATTGCCGGCTACCTTTTCGCCGCCGGCCACCACGCCGCGCCGCTGATCATCTGCGGCGTCCTCAAGATCGCCTACGACCTCGCCCTCCTCTACGCCATGCAGCACACCAAACCTCCGGAAGAAGCGTAATCACCGCATTTTTCTCCCTACGGACGCAGAGCCGTCCAGGAATATAATCCCCGACGTCATCCCGCACTCCCTCCGCGACGTCATCCCGGCACCCGCTTCGCGGGCTCAAGCTCCGGCCGGGACCCAAGCAAGATCAGCATGTTTGGTGGCGTGTTCCGGTTGCAGAGGTTGCTTGGGTCCCGGCCTTCGCCGGGATGACGTGTGCTGAGAGTGTGCCCGTCTGACGTAGACCCATCTTTCGTGGAGAGGCGAGCCGGTGCGACCATGTCGGGGGCCCCGGCTCACGCTCGCCAACCATCCCAGATCAGCCTACGCTTCCAGTCATGTCCACCCTCGACCCCCTCGTCCGCGACCTTGTCGCTTGGGTCTCGACCGAGCCCCGGCTCTATGCCGACGTGCTCGACGCCTGGCGCACCTCGTGCCCGCGGCTGACCGTTTGGGAGGACGCCGTCGAGCGCGGCTATGTCGTGTGCGAGCCCATCGCCGATTTCGGTCTCTGCGTCATCGCCACCGAGGCCGGCCGCGCCTTCCTCGCCCGGCCCACCTCACCCTGAGCCTGTCGAAGGGCGAGGCCAAACCTTGGCCGCAGCTGGGCCGCGCATGGTTCGACGGCTCACCATGAGGCGGGTTCAGGCCGGTGAGTGGGGGTTCGGTGAGGGTGGTGCCAGCCCATCGCGAACACGTGCAAGAATTGACTGTCTGGTGCGGCGGCATCATGTGGCCAACCCGCCGAAACCGTCCTACGGTGGCGCGGTGATCCCGCATGAGGAGACGCCGCCGATGCACGCCACCATCTGCCGCCTTGCCGCCACCGCGCTGCTGCTCGCGTTCGTCGCAACGCCCGCACGCGCCAACGGCCCGCCGCTCCCCATCGCCGATCCCGCCAGCGTTGGTCTCGCGCCGGATCGTCTCGCGCGCATCGCCGAGGTTTTGAAATCCGAAGTCGACAAGGGCCGCATCCCCGGCGCCGTCGTCGCCATCGCCCGCCGCGGCAAGCTCGCCTATCTCGAAACCGTCGGCTTCCGCGACAAGGCCGCGAACGCACCGATGCCCCGCGACGCGATCTTCTCCATGGCCTCCATGACCAAGCCGATGACCTCGGTCGCGATCATGATGCTGTATGAGGAAGGCAAGCTCTTCCTCGCCGATCCGGTCGGCAAATATTTGCCGCAACTCGCCGACTTCAAAGTCGCCACGGTGAAATCCGTCGATGGCAAGGCGACGATCGAAACCGTTCCGGCCAAACGCCAACCGACGATTTAAGATCTCTTGCGCCACACCTCGGGCATCACCTACGGCGGCCGCGGCGCAACCGAAGTCCACAAACTCTGGCCCGCCGGATCCGGAACCGCCGTGCTCGAGTACACCGGCCCCGAATTCCTCGCTCACATCGGCAAGCTGCCGCTGCTGCATCAGCCCGGCACCGCGTGGGACTATAGCCTCTCGACCGACGTGCTCGGCCTCGTCGTCGAAGCCATCTCCGGCAAATCGCTTGGCGCCTTCCTCGATGAGCGCCTCTGGAAGCCGCTCGGCATGATCGATACGAGCTTTGCGATCCCCGAGGCAAAGCAGGCGCGCTATGCCCGCGCGCTGCCCAACGACCCCATCACCAACAAACCTCAGTCGGTGATGCATGCGGCCGGCAAACCGATCAAATTCGACTGTGGCGGCGCCTGCGCCGTGTCCACCGCCGCCGACTACATTCGCTTCACCCAGATGCTGCTCAACGGCGGCGTGCTGGACGGCAGCCGCATTCTCGGCAAGAAAACCGTCGAGTACATGACGGCGGATCACCTCGGCCCTGAGATCGAGAACAACGTGCCGCGCACGGACGCCTCGCGCAACGGCTATGGTTTCGGTCTCGGATTTGCGGTGCGCCGCCATGCGGGGATCTCTGGCACCACCGGCACCGCCGGCGACTACAACTGGGGCGGCGCCTACGGCACATACTTCTGGATCGATCCCAAGGAGCAGCTCGCCGTCGTGTTCCTGTCGCAAGCCCCCGGCGAGATCCGCCTCTACTATCGCCAGCTTATGAATACGCTGGTCCTGCAAGCCTTGGTCGACTGAGAGTGACAATCATGACGATGCCCGCATTGCCCCACGCAAAGCCCGATACCGTTGGCCTCTCACCATCGCGCCTCGCCCGCATCCGTGAAACGCTGACGCGCGAAGTCGAGGCGGGCCGCATCCCCGGTGGCGTCGTCGCCATCGCGCGGCGCGGCCAGGTGGCGTACGTCGAAGCCGTCGGCTATCGCGATCCCGCGACCAAGGCCGCGATGACGCCCGACACGATCTTCTCGATCGCCTCCATGACCAAGCCGATGACGTCGGTCGCCGCCATGCAGCTGCATGAGGAAGGCCATCTTCTGCTCGGCGATCCCATCGCGAAATATCTGCCGGCGCTCGCTGACATGCAAGTCGCCGAGTTGCTCGCGTCAGATCGCGTGACGACGCGCCCGCCCGCCCGCGCGCCGACGATACAAGATTTGCTGCGCCACACCTCGGGCCTCACCTACCGCGAGCGCGGCACCAGTGCTGCCCACAAACTGCATCCGCCGCCGACCTTCGAATCCGCGCTGACGCTGTCGAAGGATCAGTTCCTTGCGCATCTCGGCAAGGCGCCGCTGCTGTTCGATCCGGGCAGCAACTGGGAGTACGGATCTTCGACCGACGTGCTCGGCATGGTCGTCGAAGCCGTCACCGGCAAGCCGCTCGCAACTGTTCTGTCCGAACGCATCTGGCAGCCGCTCGGCATGATCGATACCAGCTTCGAACTCCCCGAGACGAAGCGCGTTCGCTACGGCCGCGCGTTGGAGAAAGATCCCCTCACCGGCGCCAAGCAATCCGTGGTTCACGCCGGCCCGCATGCCTTCAAGTGGGGACCCGGTGGAGCCGCCGCCCTCTCCACCGCCGCCGATTATTTGAAATTCTGCGAGATGGTGCGCCAAGGCGGCGCGCTTGGCGGCACCCGCCTCCTCGGCCCCAAGACCGTCGCCTACATGACGTCGGATCATCTCGCCGCCAACCTCGGCAACCGCATTGCCGACGCGATGGATCCCGCGGCTACCGGCTACGGCTTCGGCCTTGGCTTCGCCGTCCGCCGCCAGGATGGCGTCGCCGCGCTGATGGGCTCGGCCGGCGACTACTATTGGTCCGGCGTCTTCGGTACCTACTTCTGGATCGATCCCAAGGAACAGCTATCCGCCGTCTTCATGGCCGCCGCCCCCGGCCTCATCCGCATGCGCTATCGCCAGCTCATCCGCGCCGTCGTCTATCAGGCGCTCGAGGACACGGGCGCCGCCAACGAAGGATTGCACGTCTAGGAATGGCCCCAAAAAAACCAGCGAAAACCAACTCGCCCGCGACCCGCTCGCCCATTGCAAAATCCGCCGCGCTGGCAGACCTCCTCTCCGTCCTCGATCTCGAGCCGCTGGAGCAGAACCTCTTCCGCGGCCGCAGTCCCGATGCCGGCTGGCAGCGCGTCTATGGCGGTCAGGTCCTCGGCCAAGCCCTTGTCGCCGCCGTCCGCACCGTCGAGCCCGAGCGTGTCGCCCACTCGCTGCACGCCTACTTCCTGCTGCCGGGCGATCCGGCGGTGCCGATCATTTACGAGGTCGAACGCATTCGCGACGGCGGCAGCTTCACCACCCGCCGCGTCAAAGGCATCCAGCATGGCCGCGCCATGTTCGCCATGAGCGCCTCGTTCCAGAAGGCCGAGGCGAGCTACGAGCACCAAAGCACGATGCCGAAGGTGCCGATGCCGGAGGATCTTCCGACCGAAGCCGAACTCCGCGATCGCATGTTGAAACTGCTGCCCGACAACATGAAATCCTACTGGGAGCGCGAACGCCCGATCGAAATGCGCCCCGTCGATGTGCGCCGCTATCTCGATCGCGAAAAGCGCGAACCCATCCAACACGTCTGGATCAAGGCCAACGGCACGCTCCCCGATGCCCTCGCGCTGCATCAATGCGTGCTTGCCTACGCCTCCGATTTCACATTGCTTGATACCGCTCTCATCGCCCACGGCAAGCTGCTCTTCGACCATGACATCCAGCTCGCGAGCCTTGACCACGCCATGTGGCTGCACCGGCCGTTCCGCGCCGATCAGTGGCTGCTGTACGCTCAGGACAGTCCCTCCGCGCACGGCGCGCGCGGCTTCTGTCGCGGCAGCATTTACACGCGCGACGGCATCCTCGTCGCCTCCGTCACTCAAGAGGGCCTGGTCAGAAAGCGCGATACAGCCTTCATGGTGAGATAATAGGCAAAGACGTCAAAACTGCCCAAGCAATAGGCCTAGTAGGGCTGGCTCCACACGAGGGCGCCAACGGCAAAGACGAGTAAAATAAGCAAAATCAATATAGTAACGAGCGATTGCCCAATTGGCATGCAGCTTGAGTGGCTTTCCCCAGGCGTCGTCCAAACTGACCGCGCCCGATCCACGGGGGGTGCCATGAAACTCATTACCGCAGTCATCAAGCCGTTCAAGCTCGAAGAGGTCCGCTCTGCGCTGACGGATCTTGGCTTCCAAGGCATGACCGTCACCGAAGTCAAAGGCTATGGCCGCCAGAAGGGCCATACCGAAATCTATCGCGGCGCCGAATATGCCGTCAGCTTTCTCCCGAAAGTCAAAATCGAAGTTGTTGTCCCGTCCGCCGCCGTCGATCGCGCGCTCGAGGCCATCGTCGCCGCCGCGAAAACCGGCCAGATCGGCGACGGCAAGATTTTCGTCACGCCCGTCGAGCGCACCGTACGCATCCGCACCGGTGAGACCGACGACGACGCTCTCTGATCATCCATTCGCAGAACAGAAATCCACGGAGCTGACACCCATGTTGAACCCCACAGCGCGAGCCTTGATGCCAGCGCTCCTGCTATCGCTACTGCTGGCAACTCCCGCCTTGGCTGCCGCACCTGTTCCCAACAAAGGCGATACCGCCTGGATGCTGGTCTCATCCGCACTCGTGCTTCTGATGACTATTCCTGGTCTCGCGCTGTTCTACGGCGGCCTCGTGCGCTCGAAGAACATGCTCTCGGTTCTGATGCAGGTGTTCTACTCGGTCTGCTGTGTCGCTGTGATCTGGGTGCTCTACGGCTACAGCGTGACGTTCACCGAAGGCCAAAGCTTCAACAGCTTCATCGGCGGCTTCTCGAAAATCTTCCTGAAGGGCGTAACGCCAGATTCGACCGTCGAGACCTTCTCGGCGGGCGTGGTCATTCCTGAACTCGCCTACATTGCCTTCCAGATGACATTTGCATGCATCACGCCGGCCCTCATCGTCGGCGCCTTCGCCGAACGCATGAAGTTTTCCGCTGTCGCTTTGTTCGTGCCGCTGTGGGTGACCTTCGTCTATTTTCCGATTGCCCACATGGTCTGGTATTGGTCGGGGCCTGACGCACTGGTCGCCGCGGCCAAGGCGATTGCGGATGCGGCCGCTGATCCGGTGAAAAAGGCAGCCGCCGAGGCAGCACTTGCCGCGGCCCAGGGCAATGCCGGCATGCTGTTCCAGTGGGGAGCTCTCGACTTCGCCGGCGGCACGGTCGTGCATATCAACGCCGGGATCGCCGGCCTCATCGGCGCGCTGTTGATCGGCAAGCGCGTCGGCTACGGCAAGGAGCCGATGGCGCCGCACTCGCTGACCATGACCATGATCGGCGGCGCGCTTCTCTGGGTTGGCTGGTTCGGTTTCAACGCCGGCTCGGCGCTGGAAGCCAACGGCACCGCCGCCCTCGCCATGCTGAACACCTTCGTCGCGACGGCCGCTGCGGCGCTCTCCTGGCTGCTCGTTGAAAACGCCGGCAAAGGCAAACCGAGCCTGCTCGGTGCCGTCTCCGGCGCGGTTGCGGGCCTTGTCGCCGTCACACCGGCTGCTGGCCTCGTCGGCCCCATGGGTGCGATCGCGCTTGGCTTGGCGGCCGGCGCCGTCTGCTATGTGTTCTGCTCTGCCGTGAAGAACCGCTTCGGCTACGACGATGCGCTCGATGTTTTTGGCGTCCATTGCGTCGGCGGCATCATTGGCGCGATCGGCACTGGTATCTTCGCAGCGCCCTTGCTCGGCGGCACCGGCGTGTTCGATTACACGGCCGGCAAAGTCGGCGACTACGACATGATGGCCCAGGTCATCACGCAAGCGAAGGCCGTACTATTGACCCTTGCTTGGTCGGCGGTCGGGTCTGCCATCATTTACAAGATCGTTGACGTGCTGGTTGGTCTGCGTCCTGAAACCGACCAGGAACGCGAAGGCCTCGATCTCGTTGACCACGGTGAGCGAGCGTACAACTACTGACCGCGCGCGGGGTTGCCAGCATGCGCAGCATGCCTTCGGCATTGGGCGGCCGCGCGCAACTAAAGGACGTCCGGCAGGGCCTCATCCCCCCGAGGGGCCCTGCCGCTCCTACCCAATTTGAATGCGCGATCTGCGGCTGAGGCGGCCCAAGACAAATCGCAAATCCCTGGGTGCCATCGCGACGCACCCTTCCGTCGGGCGATAGTCGTTTCGCGCATGATGCATGAAAATGGCACTGCCACGGCCACGCCGCCGCGGAACGTCATTGTACCCCAGCACGACGACGACGTCGTAGAGATCGTCCTCGCGCCACATCCGCTCGGCGCTCGCCGGATACGGATGTGTCACCGGCCGGTTGTAGTTCCGGTCGTGCGTTGCGTCGCACCAGCCGTCGCGCGGGCGGATCGGTCGCACGTTTAGTCCAGTCGCCGGTCTCCGTCCCCGATCGGCGCGATACCAAACCGCGCGAACCACCCAGCAGCCGATCGGCGTCGCGCCGTCGCCTTCGCGCTTGACCGGCTTGAGACCGCCTCGTCCGATCGCGCACGGCGCCGACCAAGGTCCGATGGCCAATCGTCCGCGGGTGGCTGATGCTGACAACAGCCTGACAACCAGGTCCGGGCCGCGACGCGGTCGCCGCCTCACGGCGATGTCAAGTTTTGTCATGTTCTCGACCAAACTCTGGTTTCCTTGATCCGACTGATGGTATGACGTAGAGGACCAAGACACCACGCCCCCGGAGTTCCCTAATGAGCAATGTCCGTAAGATCCTCCTCGTCGATGACGATGAAGAGCTGCGCGAGTCGCTCAGGGAACAATTGGCTTTGCACGACGAGTTCGAGGTCGCGACTGCCGGCACCGCGGCCAAGGGCGTCGAAGGTGCCAAGGCTGAGCATATCGACCTCCTGATTCTCGATGTCAGTTTGCCCGACATGGACGGCCGCGAGGCATGCAAGGTTCTCCGCAAAGCCGGTTTCAAATCGCCGATCATCATGCTGACCGGCAACGTCTCTGACGCCGACATGATCCTCGGACTCGATGCCGGCGCGAACGACTATGTGACGAAGCCGTTCAAGTTTGCCGTGCTTCTGGCGCGCATTCGCGCCCAGCTGCGCCAGCACGAGCAAAGCGAGGATGCGGTCTTCACCATCGGCCACTACACGTTCAAGCCGGCCTCCAAGATATTGGTCGATGAGAAGGGCGGCAAGATTCGCCTGACCGAGAAAGAGACCTCGATTCTGAAGTTTCTGTATCGCGCGGGCGAAAAGGTCGTCACACGCGATGTGCTGCTGCAGGAGGTCTGGGGCTACAACTCGGGTGTCACCACGCACACCCTCGAAACCCACATCTATCGTCTGCGCCAGAAAATCGAGAAGGACCCGTCCCAGGCCGAGCTCCTGGTGACGGAAACCGGCGGCTACAAACTTGTCCCGTGAAGGCGACCATCGCGCCTCAATCTGAAAAGCCGCATCAAAGCAGCGTGTTGCGTCCACCGGTGATGCGCTTCAGTGACGGGTTATCAAGATCTGTCCACGGGAGATCCACAGCCCCCTGGACGTGCCGGTCTTAAGCTCTATTGTCGCCGTCGTTGAGGGGCGCAGGTCTGCGCGTCGTGGCATGCCCCATGTCAGTGCGTGTGTTCGTCCGATATGAGTTTGTCGGATGGGACGCCGCTCACCGGGGTCGCCAGCAATGTCCATTCAAGCGCTCATCGCGCCGCTCTTGCGCGTCGCATTATTCCAGGGCCTCAAGCCCCTCCAGATCACAGAGATTGCGCGTCAAGCCGATCGCATCGTCTTCAAGCGCGGCGACGTGATCACCGCCGAGGGCGCTGACAGCGACGGTGCGTATCTGATCGTCGCGGGTGACGTCGACTATATCGGCGAAAATGGTGCGACCCAGCAGGTCGAAGCCGGTTCTCTGATTGGCGAAATGGGCATGCTGATCGAGCACACCTTTGGCGCGACCGTTGTCGCACGGGGACCAGTGCGCGCGCTTAAAATCACGCGTGAAGCCATGCACGAGCAAATGTTGGCGGATCCAGCACTTGCAGAGCACTTGATGCAGCGTATCGCCAGCCGCCTCGTCAAAGTCGCCGACGAGCTGCGCAGGATCGATTCGGCTCTTGGCGGCTATGGCACCGACGCCGAAGAAGCCGCCGGTGACGAGCATTTCGTCTCGGCCTTGACGCCGGCGGCGTTACCAGCACCGGCCGCGATCGTCCGGCACTGATCGCGCGCCGGGTTGGTGGGGCGGCCGCGCGCAAGAATAACAACGCGCGCGGGGTTGCCATCATGCGAAGCGTGCCACCAGAATGATGCGGCCGCGCGCAAGACAAAAAGAAAACGCCCGATCCCCGGGGGAGGGATCGGGCGTCGATGAGCGCCTTGCAGCGCAGGATATCGGGAGGGAAGCCGATATCCCAGACGATGTCTTCGGCTAGACGGGGGGCACTACCGATTTAAGCGACATCGTCTGATACAGCCAAAATAGGGGTTGCAGCTTCAATTTCCAAGACCTGAGACCACGCCTCACACGGTTGTTACCAATTATTTCAGCGGCAGCCGTCTTTTCGGTCAAAAATCGATTGCATGAAGCCAAAAGAGCACGTGATCAGGCATGATTTGGCTGTAAGAGCGCCGTTCAATTGTTCTGTTTAAGCGCTTTCAACCCGACGCTCTCGATTTTGAACAGGGCCGCGTCGATCTCGTCGGCCTTGTTGAGATCGTTGACCTCGACCCGCGTATCAAGCCCCTGCGCATCGGTGGTGACCCATTCCTTGAGGTCGAGCGCTGGCCCTTTTTTGGACAGGAACAGCTTGATCCTGCCGACCGTATCGGGGCTCCGGTCTTGAACATTCACGACGATGAGATCGTCGGACTCCTGCACATCCAGGATCTTGCCGTCGCGGATAAGGTCGACATCCTTGCGCAACAGAATCCGGAACGGCGTTTGATCGAGCTGATAGTTGCTCTCGCTATTGATGTCATGGTCCTGAATGGCGAGGTTCGTTCCGTCCGAGATGATGATCATCTTGCTGCCAAAGCCATAGTCGAACCGGAACTTGCCTGGCCGCTTCATCGAGAACTTGCCGCGCATCCGCTTGCCGTCCGGATTGAACTGAACGAACGAGCCTTTGAGGTTCTTCAGGTCATTGAAGTACCCGCTGACGCGCTTCAAGGCGCCGATCTGCTTTTCGTCGAGCGTCAGACTGCCGTCCTTGTTGACGGTCTGCGTCCACGCCGGAATGTTTGCTTGCGCGGGTGCCGGTTGAATCGGCGTCGCTTTCTTGGCGTCCTGCGCAGCGGCGGCTGTCATCAAAAGCCCGGCCGCCATCGCGCCAAACACGCCCAACCCAGCGATCACGGTGCGCGATCCGGATGTCATAATGCCCCCTTGAGTGCGGCTCTCGCCAATTGATTCGCGGCAGATGGTACCTCTGGTCCCGCAACAATGCGTCCAGAAATTGACGCATCCCTGCGACGACGGGAAGCGTGCGACGCCAAATTCGGCACGCTGCAACACTGAATCGCGTTCCGTCACAAAAGGTTGCTCAAGGCGCAATGAAATGCGGCTCACCGCCCCGTCACGGCGCCACCGCTCTCGCTGACCAGGATCGCCCGTTTGCCTGCATGGTTCGGCGCGCTGATCACGCCATCCCGCTCCATCCGTTCGATCAGGTCCGCCGCCCGGTTGTAGCCGATCGAGAGCCGCCGTTGGATATAGCTGGTCGAGGCCTTCTGATCGCGCACGACGATTGCGACCGCGCGGTCATAGAGATCGTCCTCGCTGATGCGGCCGCCCACCTCTTCGACCGGGCCCTGCTCCGGCGTATCGGTGATCCCGTCGATGTATTGTGGCTGGCCGAGCCCGCGCAGATGCCCCGCGATCGTCTCGACTTCCTCGTCCGAAACGAACGGCCCGTGCACGCGCACGACTTGGCCGTTGCCCGGTGCAAACAGCATGTCGCCCTGGCCGAGCAGCTGTTCCGCACCCATCTCGTTCAAGATCGTCCGGCTATCGATTTTCGATGTGACCTTGAATGAAATCCGCGTCGGGAAGTTCGCCTTGATTGTTCCGGTGATGATGTCGACAGAGGGCCGCTGCGTCGCCATGATGAGATGGATGCCGGCCGCCCGCGCCATCTGCGCGAGGCGTTGCACCGCGCCCTCGATGTCTTTGCCGGCCACCACCATGAGATCCGCGAATTCGTCGACCACAATGACGATGTACGGCATCGTCTGGTGTTCGAACTTCTGCGTCTCGTAGATGGCTTCGCCGGTCTTGCGGTCGTAACCTGTCTGCACCGTGCGCGTCAGTTTTTCACCGCGCTTTTGCGCGACGCGCACGCGGTTGTTGAACGCATCGACATTGCGGACCGCCAGTTCGGACATGCGCTTGTAGCGCTCTTCCATCTCGCGCACCGCCCAATTGAGCGCCGCAACGGCCTTTTGCGGGTCTGTGACGACCGGCGCCAAAAGATGCGGAATGCCGTTATAGACCGACAGTTCCAGCATTTTCGGGTCGATCATCAGGAAACGGCACTCGTCCGGCGACAGCCGGTAGAGCAGCGACAGGATCATCGCGTTGACGCCGACGGACTTACCCGACCCCGTGGTCCCCGCCACCAACAGATGCGGCATCCGCGCCAGATCCGTCACCACCGGATCGCCATTGATCGCCTTGCCGAGCGTCAGTGGCAGCTTGAGCTCGTCGGACTTGTAGTTCTCGGCGTCCAGGAGCTCGCGCAGATACACCTTCTCGCGCTGCGTGTTCGGCAACTCGATGCCGATGACATTGCGTCCGGGCACGACCGCGACACGCACCGCAATCGCGCTCATCGACCGCGCGATGTCGTCAGCCAAACCAATCACGCGCGACGATTTCGTCCCGCGCGCCGGTTCGAACTCGAACAGCGTCACGACAGGCCCGGGCTTGATGTCTTTGATCTCGCCTTTGACGCCGAAGTCGGCCAGCACGTCTTCGAGCAGCCGCGCATTGCCACGCAGAACATTTTGCGCGAACTCGGGCCCCGCTTTGGCCGGCGGCACATGTCGCAGCATGTTGAGCGAGGGTCGCTTATAGACCTCCGAACGGCGGAATGCCGCGGCGACGCCCGCCAACATGCCGGTCTTCGGCTCGACGCTCGTGGGGGAAGCATGCTGTGCATCAGCGGCCATCGCCGAAGGTGCAAAACGCTCTGCGATCGTCCGGCTCGTGCGATCGGTCGATGAATTGAAATCCGCACCCCGGTCGAGCGGCGGCTGGGACGCAACGGCTGCGCGTGCATTGGACCGCATCGCACCACTGGCATCGACGCCAGGAATGTAGCCGTCGAGATCAGGTGGTGGCTGCGGCGCTGCGGGATAGGCAACATAGTGCGGCGGCGGATACGCCATCGCCTGATGCGGAGCTCCGTAGCCTTGCGGCTGCGGCGCATACATGGGTTGTGCATCACGCGCGGGAACGTCCGGGCGCCGCTTCAAAAACGCCGGGATCAACCGCCAACCGCGGCGCGGCGCATCCTGCTCGCCAGCCGCAAAGTCGAATCCAGGCCCGGCCAGCGCCGTGTGTGCTCCCGCGGCCGGCGCCAGCGCGCGCGCGAGATCCTGCTGCGTCAAACCAAGCGCGGTCACCATTAGCGTGAGCCCGCCCGCCAGGTAGAACAGGCCGCCCGCCGCCGCTGCACGATCGGGATTGATGAAGCCGAGAAAACTCGTCATGACGCCGAGCGTCAAATCCCCGAGGATGCCGCCAAATCCATGATGCAGCGGCCACAACTTAGGTGTTGGCAGCGCCGACAGCGCGCCGGCCAGAAACAGGATCGCGATCGGCGCCAGAATGAGTTTGACTTGGATCTTGCTCAGTCGCTCTTCGGTCGCAAGTCTAAGGCCCCAGAAGACCAGTGGCAGCAGGGCGATGGCGCCGGCCAAGCCGAGCATTTGCATCAGCAGATCCGCAACGATCGCGCCAAGCGGCCCGAGCAGGTTGCGGGTCACGCCGCTGGTCGCATGTGTGAGACTGGGGTCGGCATTCGACCATGTCAGCAGGCTGAACCAGCCGGCGGCGGCGGCGAATACGAGGGCGAGCCCCACCACGCGCGCAAGCCACCCCGTCAGCCGGCCTTCGACCGGCCCGGGCAGCAGCCGTTGGGGCTGAGCACCAGGATTTTCGCCAAAACTCTGAAAGGACATACGCGGACTGACACAACTGAGAGACGCTACGCGGCAACCGCGACGATGCGATTGAGCGCCTCCCTGATCGTTTTCGGGTCGTGCACGAGCGCGACACGAATGAAGTCCCGGCCGGGATTGACCCCGTTCCGATCGTCCTGGGCCAGGTAGGCGCCAGGAACGACTTTGACACCCGACCGTTTCCAGATGGTTACCGTCGCCTCAACGCCTCCGCCCAAATGAGACATATCCAGCCAAAGAAAAAAGCCCCCGGCTGGCCGCTTATAGCCGAAACGGTCTTTCAGGATCTCGTCGCACAGGTCGTATTTGATCCGGTAGGCCTGCCGTATCACCGAGACGTGCTGCTCCTCGGACCATACGGCGGTCGAAGCATGCTGCACCACGCCCGGCATCTGCGGCGCCGCCAGGTTGCGGATTTCAGCGAGGGTTTCCAGGAAATCGCCATCGCCCGCCGCAAATCCCGAGCGCAGGCCCGGCAGGTTCGACCGCTTCGACAGCGAGTTGAAAACCACGATGTTGCGGAACCGCTCCGGCGTCTTCGCCGCCACTTCCAATCCACCCGTCGGCGCGCTCGCGCCTGTATAAATCTCCGAGTAGCACTCGTCGAAAAACAACATGAAATCGTACTTTCTGGCCAACGCCAGTGCGCGCTCCACATAAGCCGGGCTCGCCACCGCCCCCTGTGGATTGGCCGGCGAGCAAAGATAAAAGGCAACCGTCCGCTTCAGCGTCTCCGTATCGCGCTCCAGCGCATCGAGATCCGGCAGGTGCCCGGTTTCTGCCGTCGCATTGAGATAGATCGGCTCCGAATTCGTGCCAAACGCCGCGCCCAGATACGCCTGATAGAATGGGTTCGGCATCAGGATCGCGGGCTTCCCCTCCACCTGCTTCCGGCCAACCGCTGGCAACGCGGCAAAGAACAAGCCCTCGCGCGACCCGTTGACCGGCAGCACCTCGCGCATTGGATCAACCTTGGTTGATAGCCCATAGCGCCGCCCGATCCAGGCCGCGATCGATTGCCTGAGTTCGTCCGAGGCGCGGATCAGCGGATAGGTCCCGAGCGACGCCTTCGCCTCCGCCATCCGGTCGACGACGAACCCCGGCATCTCCTCTTTCGGGTCGCCCGCCGTCATGATGATGATGTCAGGATTGCCGGGTTTGATATCGGCCAGCAGCCGGTTGTTGCGCGTGAACGGCGACAGGACGGCGCCCTGCGCAAGTGCCGCAAGGCCTGAAGAGTGGGTCATGACGAGCGAGTCCGAGCTTCAAGAGTTCGCCCGATCAATAGCCGTGAGGGCTCCTGCTGCAAAGCAAAAGCCGCTGCGATGCTTCGCCAATTGACAGGGAGATGCGAAGTTCCGACACCCAAACCTCAAATGTCAGCGTTGAGCCCGGCCCGTGACCAC
The DNA here is from genome assembly GCA_963779515.1 of uncultured Alphaproteobacteria bacterium. Classification (GTDB taxonomy): domain Bacteria; phylum Pseudomonadota; class Alphaproteobacteria; order Rhizobiales; family Hyphomicrobiaceae; genus CAVZYN01. The sequence continues at coordinate 256,532 of CAVZYN010000017.1, read as the reverse complement.
CAGTTCCACCTCCAGCTATTGTGACATCGCGATCGCCGGCGGCAGCTTTGCTGGCTTGGCGCTGGCCATTGCTCTCAGCCGCGCTTTTGGCGGCGACGCCCGCATCACCGTCATCGAGCGCGGTGATCTGAGCTCGACCCGTGCGATCCCCGACGCCCGCGCCTCGGCCCTCTCGCTCGGCTCGGTCCGCCTCCTCGAAGCCATTGGCGTCTGGCCGGAACTCGCCGGTCATGCCCAGCCCGTCACCGCGATCGACATCACCGATTCGAGCCTCGACGACGCCTTCCGCCAACCGGTTCTCTCTTACGACAACGCCATCGACGGCGCCCCCGCCACTTGGATCGTCGAGAACGCCCGCCTAACCACCGCGCTCCAAACGGCTGCCCGCGCTACGCCGGGCATCGTCCTTCTCGACAAGTCCGAAATCCGCACCGCGGCACCCGGCAGCCACGCCAGCACCATCACCCTCGCCGATGGCCGCGCGCTCGCGGCAACGCTCGTCGTCGCAGCCGATGGCCGCCGCTCCGCGTTGCGCGAGGCCGCCGGCATCAAGGTCGTCGGCTGGGATTATCCCCAGACCGGCATCATCACCACCGTTTCACATGAAAGGCCGCACGGCGGCCGCGCCATTCAGCATTTTCTCCCCGCCGGCCCCTTCGCGATCCTGCCGCTGCAAGGCAACCGTGCCTGCATCACCTGGACCGAGGACGCAGCCGAAGCCCGCCCGCATCCTCGCCCTCGACGATCCGGGCTTCCACGCCGAGGTGGAAAAACGCTTCGGCCTGCGTCTCGGCGAAATCACGGTCGATGGCCCTCGCCAATCGTGGCCGCTCGAGATGCACCTCGCCCGCACGCGCATCGCGCCCCGCCTCGCCCTCGTCGGCGATGCGGCCTGCGGCGTGCATCCGATCGCCGGCCAGGGCCTCAACCTTGGCCTGCGCGATGTCGCGGCCCTGACTGAAGTCGCCATCGACACCGCTCGCCTCGGACTCGACATCGGCTCCGCGATTGCGCTGGAACGCTACGAGCGCTGGCGCCGCCTCGATGCCGCCCTCTCCGCCGCAACGTTCGACGCCCTCAATCGGCTGTTCTCGACCGACTACACGATCCTGCGCACGTCCCGCGATTTCGGCCTTGGCCTCGTCGATCGGCTGCCCGCCTTGAAACAATTCTTCGTCTCAGAAGCCGCCGGCCAGACCGGCGAAATCCCAAAGCTGCTGCGCGGCGTACTGCCCTAGTGGAGGGGTCAGACCCAACGGGTCTGACTCAATTTGGCTCTTTGCATACTGCTATGTCGCGTTCACCAGTTGACGTGGCGTCTCTGGCTCCCGACGATGCCGCGTCACTGGGAGGACCAACATATGACAACACGCCGTTCTATACTCGCCACCATCGCCGCAACCGCGATCCTTGCAGCCGTCGCCGCAGCCCCCGCCGTCGCGCAAAAATATCCCGACCGTCCTGTCACCATGATCATCCCGTGGGCAGCTGGCGGTGGCGCCGACTCGGTCGCGCGCATCTTCGCGTCAAAGCTCGAGCGCGACCTCGGACAGCCCGTCAACGTCGTAAACCGCACCGGTGGCGGCGGCGTCACCGGCCACACTGCCATCATGACCGCCGCGCCCGATGGCTACACCTTCGGTCTCGCGACCTCCGAAATCGCGACCTACAAGACCATGGGCCTCGCCGACATCACGCCCGACTCCTACGACCTGATCTCGCGCGTCACGACCCTACCCTCGGGCCTCACCGTCAAGGCCGACGGCCCCTACAAGACCGCCGCCGATCTGATCGCCGCGCTCAAAGCCTCGCCCAAAGGCGCCATCTCGGCATCCGGCACAGGCCCCGGCGGCGCCTGGCATCTCGCGGTTGCTGGTCTCTCCAAGGCGATCGGCCTGCCCGCCGATCACATCAAGTATGTGCCGAGCCAAGGTGGCGCACCCGCATTGCAGGATCTCGCCGCCGGTGGCCTCAGCATGACTGGTACGTCGCCGCTCGAGGCCAAGGCGTTGTCGGATGGCGGCAAGGTCAAAGTGCTGGCGGTCATGGATGGCAAGCGCAACGCCAGCTTCCCCGACGTGCCAACCTTGAAGGAAGCCACTGGCCTCGACTGGCAGTTCGTCAATTGGTTCGCTCTCGTGCTGCCGAAGGGCGTCCCCGCTGAGATCCGCAAGACCTTCGTAGAGACCGCGAAGAAAACCCACGCCGATCCCGAGGTGCAGAAACTGCTGACCGAACGCGGCCTGACGCCGATCTGGGAATCGTCCGACGAAACCAAAAAATTCGCCGGCGAATTCAGCACCATGGCGAGCGGCGTCCTCAAGGACCTCGGTTTGACGAAGTAATGTGAAGATGGGTCAGACCCAGCGGGTCTGACCCTCGTCACCGATTTCAATCCCCTTCAACGACCGTGTCGTCACCGGATAGAGCGCGTCCTGCCCAACATCCAAACGCTCCTACCCATTGGCGTGAAGTGAATGGTGACGTCGGGAAAGTGAAAAAACCATTCAGAAATGCGTGCTTCATGTTAGGATCGATGCACGATGACAAAACTCGAGGACATCGAAAAAGCAGTTGAGCAGCTCTCCCCGGAAGAGCTTGCGAAATTTCGCGCGTGGTTCGAAGAGTTGGAGGCCAAACACTTTGATGCGCACATCGAGCGCGATATCAAAGCTGGAAAATTAGACTGGTTGGCCGAAGAAGCTCGGGCCGAGCATGCTGCGGGTCGAACACGAAAACTGCCCTAATTCCGTTGATCATTGCGTTGTCGTCGCGACAGGCGACCCATGACCAACCGCGCTTCAGCCAGATTTTGGGCAGCCTACGAAAAACCTGCCTGCCGATGTTCGCGAACGTGCTGACAAAGCATACGCGCTCTTTCGATCTGATCCGCAGCATCCATCACTGCAGTTCAAGAGAGTAGGTGCCTTCTGGTCAGCTCGAATCGACCATAGACATCGCGCTCTAGCTGTTGATGTCGACGATGGGCTGCTCTGGGTCTGGATTGGCACTCACGATGCGTATATGCGATTGATCCAGCGGGGGCCTTAGGTCACTCAACCAGCAACAGTGCCCCTCAATCCCCCTTCAACAGCCGCGTCGCCACCGGATAGAGCGCGTCCTGCCCGAGCATCCACACGCTCAAGCCATCGTCGCCGAACAGCGGCACGAACGCATCGTCGAGCACATTGAGCCCGCCAGTGAAGGCTCCGAACGCTGGCACCACCAGCCGCCGCCCATTGCCGACAAAACACGGCCGCCGCAGCGTATGTCCATAGCGCGATAGCTTTGCCGCCGGATGCAAGTGGCCAGCGATCTCATGCGTGATGCGCCCTGCCCGCGGCGCGTGCCGCAGCGCGATCCCCTCGACTTCGAGTTCGTCCACCACGGTGCCCCCAAACAACGCCGGAATCTTGGGGTCGTGATTGCCCGTCACCCAGATCCACTCGCGGTTCTCCTGCAGCATCGCCAGAATGTCGCGATTGTCGCTGCTCATGCGCTGATCCGCGCCGCCGTCGTGGAGACTGTCGCCAAGCGCGATGATCGTCGCCGGCTCGTAGCGATCGATCGCCTCGGCAAGTTTGGTCAGCGTCTCGCGCGTGTCGTACGGCGGCAGCATCTGCCCGCGCGCGGCATACGACGATCCTTTTTCGAGGTGCAAGTCCGCAACCAGCAGCGCCTTCTCGCCCGGCCAATACAGCGCGCCGGAAGGGTCCGCGACGAACGCCTTGCCGCACACCGAGATGTTCTGCCCGGCCTTGTCCAGCAGCGACAACCGTTCGGGTCTCAATTCCAGCATGGCCCCACCCCCAACCCTCAGGTCATCTCTTTCATCGCGTCCCGGATCAGCTCGTCGGCCGCCTCCCGCAAGATATCGTCCGCGACGTTGCCGCCGAAGACGAGTTCGCGGCCGATCTCCAGCAACACCGGCACCGCCAACGGCGACACGTGCGGCAACATTTGACACGTAATCTTACCCTGGATTCGCCGCAGAAAGTCGCCGAGCCGTCCGATATCCAGGAGGCCCGTTGCCGCATCTGCCCACGCCGCCTCCAGCAAAATGTGCTTTGGTTCGTGGCGGCGCAGCACGTCGTAGATCAGGTCCGATGAAATCGTCACCTGCCGCCCCGATTTCACCTTGCCCGGATGCCGCCGCTCGATCAGTCCCGAAATCACCGCGCACACGCGAAACGTGCGCTTCATCAGGCTCGACTTGGCAAGCCATGCATCGAGATCGTCCCCCAGCATATCCTCGGCAAACAGCGCCGCCAGATCGATCCGTCCGTCCGCCAGAAGTCGCGTGAAATCGCCCATGCCCCAAACGGCGAGTGCATAATCGCTCGCAACGAACCCCAACGGCTTCGCGCCCATCCGATCGAGCCGCCGCGTCAGGAGCATGCCGAGGGTCTGATGCGCGAGCCGCCCCTCGAACGGATAAGTCACGAGGTAGTGCTTGCCGCCGCGCGGAAATACCTCGACCAGCAAACCGTCCGGCTGCGGCAACAGCGACCGCCGCGATTGCAGATCAAGCCATTCGGCGACCGGAGTTGGCAGATCCCGCCACGACATCTGGTCCGCCAAGATCCGCCGCACCCGCTCCGCAAGATGCGTCGAAAGCGGGAACTTGCCACCCTGGTAGGACGGAACCTTCGCATCGACCGCGCCAGCGCGCGACACGAACGCTTCCGTCTCCCGCAATCCTTCGAACCGCAACACCTCGCCGGCAAAAATAAACGTGTCGCCCGGTGCCAATTGCTCGATGAACCACTCCTCGAGGTCGCCGAGAACGCGTCCGCCCATCAGCGCGCGCTGCGACCCAGGCCTGCCGCTATTACCGCTCTTGCCGCCACCGCGCCGCCCAACCAGCCGCACTTTGATCATCGGCGACTCGACAATTGTTCCGGCATTGAGCCGGTATTGTTGCGCCAGCCGCGGATGCGAGAGCCGCAGCCGCCCATCGTCCGTGGGCCTGAGCCGCGCGAACCGTTCGTAGGCCTTCAGTGCGTATCCACCCGTCGAAACAAACGCCAACACGCGATCGAACGTGTCGCGCGAAAGCCCGGCATAGGGTGCAGCCGATCGGACCTCGGCGTAGAGTACGCCCGGATCGAACGGCCCGCTGCATGCAACGCCCCAGACATGCTGCGCCAAGACATCGAGCGCCCCGATCCGGGTGTGTTGCACATCTTGCGCGCCATCCCTGGCTGCTTCCAGGGCCGCCCGGCACTCAAGCACTTCGAAGCGATTGGCGGGAACAAGCAGCGCTCGCGACGGCTCGTCCAACCGGTGGTTCGCACGCCCCACCCGTTGGATCAGCCGGCTCGCGCCCTTCGGCGCCCCGACATTGATCACGAGATCCACGTCACCCCAATCGATCCCCAGATCGAGCGTCGAGGTCGCAACGACCGCGCGCAGCCTGCCGGCAACCATGGCCGCCTCGACCTTTTTGCGCTGCGTCGCGTCCAGCGAGCCGTGATGCAGCGCGATCGGCAAATTGTCTTCGTTGATGCGCCAAAGTTCCTGGAACAGGATCTCTGCCTGGCTGCGCGTGTTGACGAACACCAGCGACAACTTGTGTCCCTTGATCGCTTTGTAGATCTCCGGCAACGCATAGCGCGCTGTGTGCCCCGACCACGGCAGCGGATCCTCGGTCTCGAGAATGCGTATGTCCGCCGCCGCCCCACCCGCCGCCACCACGCAATCGGCCAGATGCGTGGCGTCCAGCGCGTTTTGCCCCACGAGATAGGCGCGCAATTCAGTCGGGCGCGCAACCGTGGCGGAGAGCCCGATCATCGACAGCCCCGGCGAAAGTTGCCGCAACCGCGCGAGGTCCAACGCCAAAAGATCGCCCCGCTTTGACGGCGCCAGCGCGTGCAACTCGTCGAGAATGATCGTCTGCACATCGCCAAACAGCTGTGGCGCGTCTGGGTGACTGAGCAAGAGGGCGATCTGCTCCGGCGTCGTCAGCAGGATGTGCGGCGGCCGCGTCCGTTGCCGTTGCCGCTGCGCGGTGCTCGTGTCGCCCGTCCGTGTCTCGATTTGGATCTTCAGCCCCATCTCTGCCACCGGATCGAGCAGATTGCGGGCGACATCCACCGCCAGCGCCTTCAACGGCGAAATGTAAAGCGTATGCAGGCCACGCGGCGCATTGCGCGGCGCCGGCTCCGCCAATGTCACCAGCGATGGCAAGAACCCAGCGAGCGTCTTGCCCGCTCCGGTCGGCGCGATCAGTAGCGTGGAACGTCTGTCCCGCGCCTGCGCCAAAAGCTGCAATTGGTGCGCCCTGGGAGCCCATCCCCGATTTTGAAACCAGCCTGCGAACGGTTGCGGAAGTTGCTCCACCGGTGGTGGCGCAAGCCCCTCGGTTGGAACCTGTTTTCGACGCGGACGCATATCGCCTTTTGGCACGAACCGCAGGGCTGTGCTATGGCGGTCCCGCGTAGTGGTCGGCCGCACGGCGGGTTACTTTTGAGGTCGAACGACACGCCAGAAAAAAGGGAAGAACCGATGGCAGAACAGCAACCCTCGCGCGGCGGTCTCGGCGTCGTTGTCCGCCTTGTCCTGCTGTCGATAGTGGTCGGCATCGTGCTGTCGGCGCTGAACATTCGTCCCCGCGACCTGATCTATCATTTTCAGCGGTTTGTCGATTTCATCTATTCGCTCGGCTTTGGCGCGATCGAGTCCGCACTCCAGTATTTCCTGCTCGGCGCCGTGGTTGTGGTCCCCATTTGGCTCATCAGCCGCTTGATCGGGAGCCTCGGGCGCGGTCGCGACGACGGTCGCTGACAGCAGCCACGGCCCTAGACCTCTAACCCCTTCGCCGCCCAAGCCGCCGCCTGCGTTCCCGTCAGTTGCCCGATGGCGGCAAGATTGCGTGTCCGGCAGGCCTCCGCCAACCCATCGAGGATCCGACCGATCAACCCGGGACCCTCGTAGATCAGCCCCGTATAGAGCTGCAGCAGCGTCGCCCCCGCCTCGATTTTGGCCAGGGCTGACGCGCCGGAATCAATTCCACCAATTCCAATCAACGGAATCGTGCCGCCTGAGAGCTGGTAGACTTGCGCCAAGACGACGGTCGACCGGTGGAACGCCGGCCGGCCCGAGAGGCCGCCTGGCTCCTTAGCTGTCGCGGCGTCTTTAAGTCCCACACGCGACAAGGTCGTATTCGAGACCGCGATGGCATCGACTTTGTGCGCTTGCAGCCGCTCGACGATCGCCGGCAGATCGTCCTCCGCGATATCTGGCGCAATCTTCACAGCAATTGGACGCCTTGGTTTGCCGCGCGCCATCTGATCCGACCGCGCCGCCATTACCCGCCCAAGCAGTTCATCCAGCGCCGCCGGTGCCTGCAGGTCGCGCAATCCTGGCGTATTCGGCGATGAAATGTTGACTGTGAAGTAACTGGCCACATCATAAAACGTTGAGATCCCAGCGACATAATCCCCAGTACGATCCGCGCTATCCTTGTTGGCGCCGACGTTCACGCCAACGATGCCCTCGCGCGCCCGGCGCTCGAGCCGGGCGAGCGCTGCGCCATGTCCCCCGTTATTGAATCCGAGCCGGTTGATCACGGCCCGATCATTGATCAGCCGGAACACCCGCGGCTTCGGGTTACCGTCTTGCGGCTTCGGCGTGACGCTGCCGATCTCCGCATGTCCGCACCCCATGCCGAGTACGGCGTCCGGAACCCGGGCGTCCTTGTCAAATCCGGCTGCAATTCCGAGAGGATTAGGGAATGCAAGACCGCCCCACGTCACCGCGAGCCGCGGATCGAAGGCCCGCGATGACCGTGGATAGAGCCCTGCTTCCAACGATTTCAACGTCGCTTCGTGCGCCTGCTCGGGGTCGAGCGCAAACAGGAGCGGCCGTGCCAGGTCGAACAGTCCGGACAACATCAGATCACCTCAGCGGGAATTTTGTGCACACCATCGGCCCCAAGCGGCAACGGCTTGACCCACAGAACCGCCGGCAATGGCAGCGGTGCGTAGAGATGCGGAAACAGCATTTGATCGCGCGATGGTTCCCATTTCAGGTGTGCGCCCAGAGCCCTTACATCAATCGAACAGATGAGCAGGTCGGCTTGCTGCGAGAAAAACTTTCGGGCCGTTCCCGCAACTTGCGCCGCCGTTGAGAAGTGAATGAACCCGTCGCGGACATCGTCGGGCGAGCCGGTGTAAACGCCGCTTGCCTCAGCCGTGGCCCACGCGTCACGTCTGGTGATTTTATAGATTGCGGCTGTTGGAACCGCCTGTAGAATGACGGACGATGTTTTAGTCATTGGACTTTCGACCATTGCGCAGCGGGCGTATTTCCCCGACGTTTGACAATTCGGTTAGCATGACCCGCATTTTCGTTCCAACGCATAAACTGATCTGTCTGAGGCTCGGTAATCCGAGTGTGCTTCGCAAGATAAGCTTTCGAAGCGCCAACGTTTGAATGCTCCCAGCAGTCTCAGCAGCTCTCACAGCAAGTAAAGTAGCGTCACATGCCCGATGGACTCAACGCCAAGCCGCTTCGCCTCGGCGAGCTGTTCGCCGATCCTTATGTGATCGAATCGCCCCCCTATCAGCGGCCCTATTCTTGGACCGAAGTTGAGGCCTCACAGCTGTTGGACGACGTGACGGAGACCCTCCACGACACCGGCGGCGCGCGTGGATACTTCCTCGGCTCGATTCTGCTGGTCGATTCAGAAGCCGACCAGGTTGGAGAGTTCTATGGCGATCTCGGCGAGCTGCCGCGGCGTTTCGAAGTCGTGGATGGCCAGCAGCGCCTGATCACACTGACCATATTGTTCGCTGTGCTTCGTGATCTGGAGGCAAGCGCCGGACTCGTGAACCCCGATCCCGCCTTGGTCACGGCCTGTGCGGTCTACGACGATGGCGATCAATCCATTTATCGCATGCGGCCGCATGTGTCCGATGCCGGGGCCCTCGATACTTTTGTGCTGCCGCGTGGAGCGACGCAACGGCCCGTCGAAGAGGCCGAACTCGAAGGCCCCGGCAATCGGATCCTAGAGGTCCGCAAGTGCTTGAGTGATGCTTTGTCGACGCTTGATAGCGACGAGCGCGCCCGTCTCAAGGCTTACCTGCTGGAAAAATGCAGCCTCGTGGTCATCTCCACCAGCGATGTGGATCGCGCCCACCAAATGTTCAGCGCCCTCAACGGCCGCGGCAAACCACTTTCGCGCAACGACATCTTGAAGGCTGAGATTCTCGGAAAGCAAGATGCGATGGGCTCCGAGATGAGCGTAGCCATCTGGAATCGTGCCGCGGCCGGCATAGGAATCGATAATTTCGAGAAGTTCTTCAGCCACGTGCGAACCGCGGAGGGCTCGTCTGGCGGCCAAATCATCGAAGCCGTCCGTGCGATTTCAGCCAAACGCGGCGGTCCGCAGGCCTTCGTTCGCGACGTCATCGGCCCTTATGCCGAAATCTACACGTCGATCTTGAAGGCCGAGCATACCGGCGCCGCTGAGTCCGCCGCGATCAACCGGCATCTGACGTACCTGGGCTGGTTGCCGAGCAGCGAGTGGGTGCCACCTCTGCTTTTGTGGTGGCAACGCCATGGAGACGACGGCGCGGAGCTGCTGTGGTTCTTGGAGGCGCTGGAACGATTGTCCTACGGTCTCCGCATTCTCGGCCATGGCCTGGACAAACGTACGCAACGATTTCGCGTCCATCAGCACGGCCATTCGCCGGGGCGATGTATTGACCCCGCAAATTGAAGCGATGTCCCTTACCAAGGACGAACGCCGCACGATCACCTACAACATGAAGGACCTCTACGGCCGCAGCCAGCAGACCTGCAAACTGGTTCTCATGCGGCTTGCCGATGCGATGGCCGGCACCGTGTCGCCGGCGGTCGAGGGCGAACTGACCGTCGAGCACATTTTGCCGACCAAACCTAGTTCAACGAGCATTTGGCAACAGTGGTTCGCAGATGCCAATCAGCGCGCGCGGTTCTGCAGCTCCATCGGCAATCTCGCGTTGCTCCCGACGGCCCTCAACGATCGCGCGCGCAACCACGAGTTCACCCGCAAACGGCTCGTCTATCGCGAGGCCGATCGCGGCGTCGCCGGCATTCTCTTGCGCGACGTCGTCGATCAGCAGGAATGGCGCGCCGCCCAGATCGAGCGGCGTGAAGCCCAGTTCCAGCAGCTGGTCCAGCAGCTTTGGAATTTCAAGGACAGCAAGACCGACGCGGACGCATCGCCCGATCAACAGCCGCGGCCAGGCCGAGCCTCCCGCCGCCGTGCCTGAAGGCGTAGCCAGCGCCAATTTCGGGCTGATAAAGACCGTAACTTCGGTGTGACTTGCATTTACCCCCGATCCAGGGTTCTAGATCCCGAGCGCAATGAATCCGGACTGAGCCGCGTGAACTCAATAGGCAGCCCTTCCACCACGAGACTGCTTGTCTTCGGTGGACCCTATTCCAACCTCCGCGCGACCCAAGCGCTGCGCGCCAAGGCCGCGGAGCTCGGATGCGCCCCAAGCGAAGTCATCTGCACCGGCGATGTGGTCGCCTACTGCGCCGAACCGGAAGAAACCACTCAAGCAATCCGCGATTGGGGCTGTCACGTCATCGCCGGTAACTGCGAGGAGCAACTGGCGGCCGGTGCCGGTGACTGCGGCTGCGGTTTCGAAGAAGGCACCGCCTGCGATCTTCTCGCCAAAGGCTGGTATCCCTTCGCGAACCAGCGCGTGTCCGACCCAAGCCGCGCATGGATGCGCACGTTGCCAGCCAACCTTGCGTTTCAGTTCGCTGGCGTGAAATTCCAGGTGGTGCATGGTGGCAATGACATCATCAATCAGTTCATTTTTGCATCCGAGAAAGTGACGCTTGCCGAAGAGTTGGCGAAGACCGATGCGGACGTAGTCATCGCCGGTCATGCGGGCCTCCCCTTCATCGCGAGCCAGGGCCGCAAGGTCTGGTTTAATCCCGGTGTCATCGGCATGCCCGCTGACGACGGCACCGCCGATGTCTGGTATGGCCTCATCGAGATTGTTGATGACGGCATCAAACTCTCGACCCATCGCCTCGCCTACGACGCCCGGTCCGCCGCCGCCGCCATGCGCCGCTGGGCCTATGCTGACGGCTACGCCAAGAGCCTGGTGACGGGTATTTGGCCGAGCCACGACATCCTTCCCGCGCCGGAACGGGCCAACACCGGCAAACGCCTCCGCGCCCGCTCCTTGTCGGTGCCCGTTCGCGCGGTCGCGGCGGCGATCTGAGTGTCAAGCCACCCCGGCTGCCATTTTGCCCATTATATCGCCTTGAAAGCTGGTAGATTTGGCTTGGCGACACGGCCAAACACGGCCTGTGACACCAAGTCTGGACCGGCACGATGCCCCTGCATTTTCCTAAAGATGAATTCATCGCCCGCCGCCGAGCCGCATGCGCGGAGATGAAGCGCCGCGGCCTCGACGCGCTCCTCTGCTTTCGCCAGGAGAGCATGTACTATCTCACGGGCTACGACACGTTCGGCTACGTCTACTTCCAGTGCCTGACCCTGACGGCCGACGGCAAGACCACACTGCTCACGCGCGCCCCTGACCTCCGCCAAGCCAAGTTCACGTCTGACATCGCTGATGTGCGCATTTGGACCGATCGCGCTGGCGCTAACCCAGCCGAAGATCTGACGGCGATCCTCACGGAACATGGCCTGTTCGGCAAAGCCCTCGGAGTTGAGTATGACGCTTATGGCCTGACGGCCGCCAATGCCAAGCGCTTGGAGTTCGAGCTGCAGGGCTTTGCCTCTCTCGAAGACGCCTCCGGTCTCGTCTCCACGCTCCGCCTGGTCAAGAGCCCGGCCGAAATCGTCTACGTGCGGAAAGCCGCGCAACTCGCCGACGCTGCTTGGCACGCCGCCCAGGACACCGCCAAAGCTGGCGCGTTCGAGGGTGACATTCTCGCGGCAATGCACGGCGCGATCTATCGCGGCGGCGGCGACGATCCCGCCAATGAATTCATCATCGGGTCCGGCGCCGGCGCCATGATGTGCCGCTACTTCACGGGCCGGCGGCATCTGGACGCCAGCGACCAGCTGACCTTGGAATTCGCCGGCGCTTATCGCCACTATCATTCTTGTCTGATGCGCACGCTCAGAATCGGCAAACCGCCGCAGCGCCAGATCGATCTGCACAAGGCCGCTGCCGATGCTCTTCTCGCCTGTGAATCCGCCCTACGTCCGGGCCGCACCGTCGGCGACGTCTTCGAGGCTCACGCCGCCACGCTCGACAACGCCGGGCTTTCAAAGTTCCGGCTCAACGCCTGCGGGTATTCGCTCGGCACGACGTTCGCCCCGAACTGGATGGATTGGCCGATGGTCTTCAAAGACAACCCGCTCGAGCTGGCGCCGGGCATGGTCTTCTTCCTGCACATGATCATCTTTGACGATGCATCTGGCCTCGCCATGACCCTGGGCCGCACGTCCCTCGTCGGTGCGTCGGGCGCCGAAGTCTTGTCATCGGCAGGCCTCGAATTCGTGGCGCGCTAGAGTGCGTCCGGAAAAGTGTGATGCGGTTTTCCGATAAGACGCACGAGAAACAAAGAGCCATGGAACCCTGGATCAAATGGGTCGAGGCCCCGGAGCTTACAGGTCGTGTTGCGATCATCCGGCGTCCACGCGGCGGCAAGCACCTCGATGGCGATCTCGCGTCCCTCCGCGATCGTGGCATCTCCATCGTCGTCAGCTTGCTCGCGGACGTTGAAGTCGAGGACCTGCAATTGGACCGCGCCGCAGCCGCCTGTCGCGCCGCCGGCATCGTATTCGTGTGGCTTCCCATTGATGACTTCGGCGTCCCAGCCTCCGCGACCGCCGCACGCGAGGCCATTGAACAGATCGCAGCGAACATCGAGGCAGGCGGAGCCGCCGGGTTCCACTGCTATGCCAGCCGCGGCCGATCGCCGACAGTGGCCGCCTGCGTGTTGATCAAACTCGGGCTCTCATCGGACGACGCCGTGCAGCGGCTGTCGGCCGCGCGCGGGCACGTCGTGCCAGAAACCGAAACGCAACGTCAGTGGATCGCCAAGTATGAGCAGCTGCTGCGCCGCCGCGTCTGACCTACCTTCACGGCATCGGCAGGACTTCGTGCTCTTTGAGAACCCTGCCGCCATCTGCCTCGCATTCAACGAGCTTCACGCGATAGCCCCAGAGCTGCGCGATGCATTGCAGCGTCCGCTCCGTCTCGACCTTGTCGAGCATGATTCCGTTGCGCACATTGTGCGTCAGCGTCAACCGCCGTGAGCCCGCGAGGTCCGCGTCCGTGACGAGAAGATCGGGATCTTGCGCCGCCGCATCGTAGGACGCGGCAAGCCGCCGCCGCACCTCGCGATAGCCCGTTTCGTCATGGATCGCCGTCACCTTCACGGCGCTCTCACGCGAATCGTCCCGCAGCCCGAACAAACGGAATTTCCGGATCAGATGCGGCGAAAGATATTGCAAAATGAAGCTTTCGTCGCGGTAGTTCGCCCACGCGTCCCGCAGCGTCCCCATGGTGTCGTTGTTCCCGGCGAACTCAGGGAACCACGCGCGATCCTCGTCCGTCGGGTTGGTACACATGCGCTGGATGTCGCGCATCATCGCGAATCCGAGCGCGTAAGGATTGATTCCGCTATAGCGCTTATCACTGAAGGTAGGTTGGAACACTACCGACGAATGCGAGTGCAGGAACTCGAGCATCGAGCCGTCGGTGAGCAAACCGCGCTCATAGAGTTTGTTCAGCAGCTCATAGTGCACAAAGGTTGCGCAGCCTTCGTTCATCATTTTGGTCTGGCGCTGCGGATAGAAGTACTGGGCGAGGCTTCGAACGATCCGCAGAAGTTCGCGCTGCCAATCGGCAAGCTTCGGCGCGTTCTTCTCGAGGAAGTAGAGAATGTTCTCTTCCGGCAATCCCAGCAGTCGCTGTTCCTGCTCGTTCTCACCGCTGCCCTTGTCGAGATCCACGCCGCGATTTATTTGCGGCAGCGTGCGCGAAAGAACGTCGAAAGTCTCTTCTTCGTGCAGCTTTCGCCGCGCCGCCTTTTCGCTGTCCGCTCGCGCGATGTTGCGCGGCCTCGACCGCATGTTGCGGGTGATGCCTTGGTTCATCAGCGCGTGGGCCGCATCGAGTGTCGACTCGACGATCTCTTGTCCGTAGCGCTCTTCGCACTCTGCGACATAGGTCTTCGCAAAACTCAGGTAGTCGATGATGTGATCGGGCTGTGTCCACTGCCGGAACTGGTAGTTGTTCTTGAAGAAGTGGTTGTGCCCGTAAGCAGCGTGCGCCAGCACCAGCGCCTGCATCGTCATGGTGTTCTCTTCCATGATGTAGTTGATGCAGGGATCGGAATTGATGACGATCTCAAAAGCCAGCGACCGCATGCCCTTGCGATACATCGCCTCGTCATAGGCAAACCGCTTGCCGAACGACCAGTGCCGGTACATCAGCGGCATGCCGATCGACGAGTACGCGTCGATCATCTGTTCCGCAGTGATTACCTCGATCTGGTTGGGGTAGATGTCGAGCCCCATCTCGCCAAGCGCGATCTCGCCCATGACGTCGTAGCTGCGCTGCACCAGATCAAACGTCCATTCCGGACCGTCGAACAAAGGTTTCAGCGTCGCGGTCTTGCGGTCGGGAAGCTTGATCCCAGTGTCATCGATCATCGGTCGCGGCCTCACCCCGAGATGCCATTGGCGGCAAACAGTTCGCGGAACACCGGGAAGATCTCCTCCGGCGACGTGACGCGGCGCATCGCGAACATGTCGGTCCGCTTGGCGGCCGGTGCATACCCCGCCCACACGGGCGTCTCCATTGTGTCGGCGTAGCGCTCGCCGTGCGCCGTCTCGATGTAGGCGTAGTATTGGCAGACCGGCAGAATTTCACGCTCCAGCAACTCCATGCAGCGCGGCATGTCATCGTGGAAATTGTCGCCGTCGGAGGCCTGCGCCGCGTAGATATTCCAATCTGCTGGCGAGTAGCGCGCCTTCACGACTTTGATCATTTCCTCGAGCGCGCTCGAAATCACGGTGCCGCCGGTATCGACGCCACGAAAGAACGTTTCCTCGTCCACTTCCGCAGCCGTCGAGGTATGCCGAATGAAGACAACGTGCACTTCCTTGTAGTGCCGCGTCAGGAACACGTGCAGCAGCATGAAAAAGCGCTTGGCGAGATCCTTGAGGTTCTCCGTCATCGACGCCGACGCATCCATCAGGCAGAACATCACCGCCTGCGTCGTCGGCTTCGGCACCCGATCGAAGCGGTTGAACTGCAGATCGAGCGGATCGATGTAGGCGATGGTCTTGCGCAGGCGCCGTTTGTGCTCCAGCCGCGACTTGATTTCCGCGATTCGGCCCTCGGCACGCGGCGTCTCGGCCTCTGCCGCGGCGAGTTCTTCTTCGATCGCCTCGATTTCTTTCAGGCTCGGCCGGCGCAATGCTAGGCGTCGCCCGAGACTGCGGCGCATCGTTCGGACGTGATTGAGCCGCGCCGGCGGGCCCTCGCTCGTGAAGCCCGCGCGTGCCGGCTTGGGTGATTTGAGATCCTTGAGCTTCACCTTGACGAGATTGGGAAGCTGCAAATCCTCGAAGAAGATGTCGAGGAATTCGTCACGCGAAAGCACGAATGAAAATTCATCCTGCCCCTCGCCGTCAGGACTGCCTTCCGAGCCGCGTCCGCCACCGCCGCCCTGCGGTTTCTGAATCTGGTCGCCAACCTGGTATTCTTCGTTGCCCGGCAACACGAAATCTCGCGTGCCTGACGCCCGCCCCAGCGAAAATGACGGCTCGCGCAGGTTCTTTGAGCGAATGGTGACCTTCTCGCCGCCATCGACCTCGGAAATACGCCGCGAGCGCAGCGATTCCCGCACCGCGTCGCGGATCTCCGCCTTGGCGCGGCGCAGGAACCGTTGACGATTGCCAAGGCTCTTGGATTTCGGATTACGCCGGCGATCGACGATTTGCATAGTGCGGCAGCCTCGGGATGTCCCTCTCGGTTCAGCCGGAGGGCAATCAAGGGATCCCGGCCCTCTCGGGAGCCCTCGATTGGAAGCGATCAGAAGCGCAGTGAACGGCCACTATCTACGCATGTCAATCAGTGCAACTCAGCCTGCCTTCTTGACGCGCATGTACCATTCCACCAGCCGGCGAACTTGCCGCGGCGTGTAGCCTCGCGCCACCATGCGCTGCACGAACTCGTCGTGTTTCTTCTCGGTCTCGCTGTCCTGCTTCTTCGAGAAGCTGATGACCGGCAACAGATCCTCTACCTGGCTGAACATGCGCCGTTCGATCACGTCGCGGATCTTCTCATAGCTCGTCCAGCTTGGGTTCTTGCCGCCGTTGCGAGAGCGTGCGCGCAACGCGAACTTCACGACCTCGAACCGGAAGTCCTTCGGATTCGCGATGCCGGCCGGCTTCTCGATCTTCGACAGTTCCTGCTCCAGCACTTGCCGGCTCATCAGCTGCCCCGTATCGGGATCCTTGAAGTCGTGATCCTCGATCCAGGCATCGGCATACGAGACGTAGCGGTCGAACAGGTTCTGGCCGAAATCGTAATAGCTTTCGAGATAGGCCTTCTGAATCTCGTTGCCGATGAATTCAGCGTAGCGCGGCGACAGCTCTTCCTTGAGGAACTCGATGTAGCGCTGCTCCGTTTCCTCGGGCATCTGCTCGCGCCGGATCGACTGCTCCAGCACATAGAGCAGGTGCACCGGGTCGGCCGCGACTTCGTTGGTGTCGAAGTTGAACGTCTCCGACAGGATCTTGTAGGCGAACCGCGTCGATGCGCCGTCCATGCCCTCCGTCACGCCAGCGACGTCCCGATACTCCTGGATGGTCTTGGCATGTGGATCGGTATCCTTCAGGCTTTCGCCGTCATAGACCCGCATCTTCGAATAGAGCGACGAATTTTCGTGCTCTTTCAGGCGTGACAACACCGAGAACCGGGCCAGCATATCGAGCGTTCCAGGTGCACACGGCGCTTTGGAAAGCTCGCTGGCCGTCAGCAGTTTCTCATAGATCTTGCGCTCTTCGAGAACGCGCAGACAGTACGGCACTTTGATCACGCAGATACGGTCGAGAAACGCCTCGTTGTTCTTGTTGGCACGGAAGCTCTGCCACTCGCTTTCGTTCGAGTGCGCGATGATGACGCCCTGATAAGGCAGCGCGCCGACATTCTCGGTGCCGACGTAGCTGCGATCCTGCGTCGCCGTCAGCAGCGGATGCAGCATCTTCAGCGGCGCCTTGAACATTTCCACGAACTCTAGGAGGCCCTGCGTCGTGCGATTGAGACCGCCCGAGTAGGAATAGGCATCCGCGTCGTTCTGCCCGTAGTGCTCAAGCTTGCGGATATCGACCTTGCCGACCAGCGCCGAGATATCCTGGTTGTTTTCGTCGCCCGGCTCCGTCTTCGCGACGCAGATCTGGCGCAGCTTCGACGGATGCAGCGTAACGACCGAGAATTTGGAGATATCGCCGCCGAACTCATCGAGGCGTTTCACCGCCCACGGGCTCATGTTGCCCATCAGAATCCGCTGCGGGATCCCGTAACGATCCTCAAGCATCTGCCCCATCGTTGGCGGATCGAACAATCCCAGCGGGCTCTCGAACACCGGGCTGATTTCGTCCTTGGCCGCGAGCACGTAGATCGGACACTTCTCCATCAACTCCTTAAGCCGTTCTGCTAGCGAGGATTTCCCGCCACCGACCGGTCCTAGGAGATAGAGGATCTGCTTGCGTTCTTCGAGGCCCTGCGCGGCATGCCGGAAGAAGCCGACGATCCGCTCGATCGTCTCTTCAAGACCGTAGAAATCCTTGAAGGCCGGATAGATCTTGAGGGTACGGTTCATGAAGATGCGGCCAAGCCGCGGATCTTTCGCGCTGTCGGCGAGCTCAGGTTCGCCAATAGCGGCAATCATCCGCTCCGCCGCACTGGCATAGAGCTTGGGGTCAGCCTTACAGCCGTCGAGATAGTCCCTGAGGGACATCCGATGCTGCTTCTGGCCTTCGTAAGAACGAGCGTAGATGTCGAAGATATTGTCCTGGTTAGCCATCGGTCACCGCCTCTGCCGCCACGACGCAGTGCTGACAGTAAACCAAAACATTGAGGCGGGCATTAGAATACAACGTGTTTCTTGAGAGACGTTGCGGATAAGGCCCGCATGCGCACGAAACAGGCAACACTGCGAGACTCGGAGATGGGGATCGCATACCGGCATCGCAATCACTTTTTGTTTGTTCGTCCGCACCTTCGGTGTCGCACGCTGTCGCGCCGTCGCTGGTATGCCAGAGCGTGTGCCCGCATTGGCAGCCGCGAATGTTGACTGCTATCGACGTGTTTGCGGCGTTCAAAAACGAATGAGCGCCCGGATTGCACGCCGAGGCCGCGAATCAGGCGCGTAAAAACATCGTGAGCATAAGCAGGATCAGGCCGTAGCCGTGTCCAACCGCACGGCAATGCCCGCGCGAGCCATGTGCTGCTTCGCCTGCCCAATCGAGTAAGTGCCAAAGTGGAAGATCGACGCCGCCAGCACCGCGCTGGCATGCCCGGACTTCACGCCATCCACCAGGTGATCGAGCGTGCCAACGCCACCCGATGCGATCACGGGAACCGTGACGGCATCTGCGACCGCGCGCGTCAAAGCGAGATCGAAGCCTGCTTTGGTGCCGTCCCGGTCCATCGACGTCAGCAAAAGTTCTCCGGCGCCGAGCGCGACCACCTCTCGCGCGTAGGCGATCACATCGAGTCCGGTCGGCTTTCGCCCGCCGTGTGTGAAGATCTCCCAGCGGTCGGCTTCACCGGCCTGTGAAACCTTCTTGGCATCGATGGCGACCACGATGCACTGCGCTCCGAACTTGTCGGCGGCCTCGCCGACGAAGGCGCGCCGCGTCACCGCCGCCGTATTGATCGAAACTTTGTCCGCACCGGCCTTCAAGAGACGCCGGATATCCTCGACCGCGCGCACGCCGCCGCCGACCGTCAGCGGCATGAAGCACCGCTCCGCCGTCCGCTCGACGATGTCGAAGATTGTATCGCGGTTCTCGTGGCTCGCCGTGATGTCGAGAAAGCAGAGTTCATCCGCGCCGGCCGCGTCATAGGCCGCCGCCGCTTCCACCGGATCACCGGCATCGACGAGATCCACGAAATTGACGCCCTTGACGACGCGGCCGTCCTTGACGTCGAGGCAGGGGATGATGCGGGTTTTCAGCATGGCCGACGCTTAGCCCGTGAGAGGTGCCGGCGTCCAGTGCCAGCGTCCGCGGATGGCGAGGCAGCTACGCTCCGGTGAGTTTCAACGGCAAGCCCGCATAAATGTCCGTCATGGGCAGTGCAACATCGAGATGCGCTAGCGTGACTGTACTTTCAAGCCCTTTGATCACGGTCGGCGTCTTCGGCCAGCGGCCCCGCTTCTTGACCCATAGCCATACGCGAGGCTCATCACGGCTGCAGACGAGGTAGGCGTCGAGGCTCTTGAGGCCGAAATACTCGGATGGCTTCTCGATCATGTCGGTATCGATCGAGGACGGCGACAGCACCTCGACGAGAAAGACTGGCGCGTCGGCTTTCAGCGCGTCGTCATGCGACGCCAGTCGATCGACCAACACATCCGGATAGCGGACGGCGCGTCCGATTCGGACAGCAACTTCCGCCGTCGAGACATGGTACAAATTGGTGTCGAGACCGCGACTGAGCGCCATTGCGACGTTGAGGGCGATCCGTCCGTGATATCGCGATCCCCCCGCTTGCATCGTCACCGCTCCGTCGGCCGACAATTCCCAGCGGCCCTCTCGCTCGTAAGCCCAGGCGATAAAGGCTTCCGGATCACGGGGTGCCGTGTCGACGAGGCTTTGGAGTGCTGATCTACGCAGATCCTGTTGCATGCGGGAAGTCTATCACCGCGCGCCGCCGAGCGAAACTACTCAAGGCCGCCGATTGCGCATCAGGTCATCTGGGGTATCGGTCATCAGCCATTGCGGCCCGAGGCTCTTGATGTCGGGCGCACCCATTTGCCCCATGTTGAGGTCGATCTCCTTGCGGATCATGCCGACTGCATGTTTGGCGCCCGCAAGCCCGCCCGCCGAAACGCCATAGAGTGTCCATCGGCCGACAAACACGAATTTCGCCCCGAGGCAGAGGGCGATGACGGCATCGGACCCGCGCCGGATTCCGCTGTCGAGCATGACCGTCATCTTGTCGCCGACGGCCTCGACGATCGCGGGTAGAACTTCCAACGGTGCGGGCGCAAGATCGAGTTGCCGGGCGCCGTGGTTCGAGACCATCACGCCGTCGGCGCCGATCGCCGCGGCCCGCCGCGCATCGTCGGGATGCATCAGGCCCTTGATGACGAGATTGCGCGGCCAAATCTTGCGATAGTGCTCCAGCAACGCCCACGACATCGGTGAGCGTACGTTTTCTGACCACATCTCCATGGTCCGGTCTGCCGTCGGATTGGGCCCGGCATACTTAAGGTAGTTGGAGACGGGGGGTTGGCCGAACTTGAAATACTCCATCAGCCAGCTCGGATGCAGCAACGCTTCGAGCGTCGCCGAGGCTGACGGTCGTGGCGGTCGCGCAAAGCCATTGCGCAGATTGCGCTCGCGCTTGGCATCGACCGGTACATCGACGGTCACCACCAAGGTCGAAAACCCGCACGCTTCAGCCCGTTTGATCTGATCGTCTGACATGTGCGTGTCGCGCGCCGGATAGAGCTGATACCAGCCGTGGTCCGGGGCGACTTTGGCAAGCTCCTCCATCGTCGCCGTCGCGGCGCCGGACATGATGAAAGGAATGTTGGCGTCGCGCGCCGCCTCCGCCAGCATCAGATCGCTGCCGCGCCGGAAGAAACCCGCGCCACCCGTCGGCGCGATGCCGAACGGCGCCGAATACTGGCGGCCGAACAGCGTCGTCGCCTGGCTTCGGTTCCAAACGTCGGTGAGATAGCGCGGCACGATTGCGTATTTGCGGAACGCCTGTTCGTTGCGGTCGAGGCCGACCTCGCCATCGACGCCGCCTTCGATGAAATCGAAGGCGATCCGCGGCAACCGCCGTCGCGCCAGCCGCTTCAAGTCATCGAAATTGACGGCACTTTCAACGCCCATGATGATCCCCCGGAACCCCGAACAGCGGCGTAAAGCTGGCGCTCCGGGCGCCGCCGATCAAGCGAAAACCGACCTCCGGCGCGCATGGCTGACAGACCGGTTCGCAGCGGTTCGCCATTCAGCGCCGGCCGCGCAGCCGCTCCAGAATATCCAAGGCGGGGTAGCCGTCGGCGGGCATGCCGAACTTGAGCTGCGCGGCTTTGACGGCTTGCCGTGTCGCAGTCCCCAAGCGTCCGTCCGGTTCCGCGGTGTAGAGGCCGGCCCGCACCAGCAGCACTTGCAGCTCCTTGAGCTGGGCGGGTTCGAGCAGCAGCGTTGGCTGGCCGCGTGCGAACACGCCGGCACCGTTGATGCGATTGGCCAGATGCGCGGCCGTCACCGAATAGTTGAGCGACTGGTTCCACTTCATGAAGATATCGAAGTTCGGATAGGCGAGGAAGGCTGGGCCCGACCGGCCTTGCAGCAATAGCAAGGTCGATGGCGTCGAGTCGGCGGCAAGCGGTTGACCATTGGCTTTGGTCACGCCGGCCGCGGCCCAATAGGAGACGGGGTGCTTGATCATGAGGTCCGCTTGTTCCCATGCCATCACGGGGGGAACGCGCACCTCTTCCAGCCACGGCTTCCCAGGGTCCCACCCGAGTATCTTGAGGAAATTGGCGGACGAGCCGATGATGTCGGCTGGGGAGCGCATCAAATCACGGCGGCCGTCGCTGTCGTAGTCGACCGCATGATTGAAGTAGTGCGTCGGCAGGAACTGCGTTTGACCAAGCTCACCTGCCCAGGATCCGAGCATATCCTCCGGTTGCAGGTCGCCACGGTCGATGATCTTCAGGGCCGCCAGCAACTCTTCTCGGAACATCTCTCCGCGGCGGCAGTCCCAGGCCAACGCCGCCAGTGACCGCAGCACCGGCTTCTGGCCCATCCCGCTGCCGAAATCACTCTCGAGCGCCCAGAAGGACGTAATCACCGCCGGCGGAATTCCGTACTGCTGCTCGGCGCGATCGAACGTCGCCCGATGCTTCTGGATCTGGCGTTGCGAGCTTTCAACCCGCCCGCGCGAGGCAAGCTTGTCGTAAAACGTCACGAACGGTTGTGAAAAGAACGCCTGGCCACGGTCGGTGTTGATGATGCTCTGCTCGAGCGTCATGCCGTCGAGCGCCGCCGCGATCGAGCGCGCCGACACGCCCTTGGCGGCAGCGTCCTTCTTGAACGAAGCAAGCCACGTCTCGAACCCGGGCCCAGTGTTCCGGCACCCGTTGTTGGACTTGAACTCCTTTTGCGGTTCGGCCGCTGGTGTCGGGCTGCTCAACATCAGCCATGTTGCGACCGCCCCAATCCACCCCAATGCACGGCGGGCAAGTGTTCGTCGCGTGCCATCGAACATCATCGTCAGTGCATGTCTCATGTTGGCCGGCGGATCCAGCTGCGTCTTACGCGCCTCGAACCAGCTTGGCCAGCGATGAGGACGACACCAAGGCAACGGGCATCGACCCAAACGCGGTTTCTTGCAAAAAAGAAGGACTATTTTGGCCAGATTTGATTGGGTTTTTACCGAAGAATCACCGATTTAGGTCTGTGTTAACGATTACGTAAGATCTAAGAAATCGCTCAGGTAACGGCATATCATGGCGGAACGCACACCTTCTGCGAAAGCACGCATCGCCGCGCTTCAAAAGCTCTCGGCGTCCTATGGGACGGCAACTCTGAGTCAGCGGCGCGAATTGGCGGTCGAGTATCTGTTCGAGGTCGCCGATCTGCTGGTTGAGACCCATGGCTCCGAGGATGTCATCGCCCCCCTTCTCGACATCATCCCTTACGTGGTCGATCCCAAGGGCTCCGCGCGTTTCGAGGAGCGGCGCAAAAGTGGGGGCACGGGCCCCTCCGACGCGATGATGGCGCGCGTTTCGGCATGCTTGGATGTTCTGATTGAACAGGGCCACACACCGGAAAAAGCTGCCCAAGCCATGACCCGTCAGATCGTCCGCGAGGGCGCCGCCCTACCCGACGACGGCAACGATGCTCGCGCCTGGAAGCGCCTGCTCTACTGGCGCGAGCGGCTCGTCTCGCTGAAAAAGCCCCCGCGCGCCTGGCCACAGTTCCAGGAGTTCAAGGCCCGCCTGTTGGCAATGCCACGGCGCCAGATGCTGGATGCCCTGAACGACGGCGCCATTTGGAACGAACGAAAGCCCAAGTAACTCAGATCTTTGCGCCGAGCCCGATCGGCATTACATAGACGCACGTCTTTCTAATCCGGGCATACAAATGGTTCTCGTTCTCGACACGGCATCGACATCGGCGCCCGGCGCTGTCACGCCACAGCTGCCCTCGATCGCAGGCCTTGACCGCGAAGGCTTGACGCAAGCCCTTGCCCACATCGGCATCCCGGACAAGCAGCAGCGCATGCGCGTGAACCAGCTCTGGGGCTGGCTCTATGTGCGTGGGATCACCGCCTTCGATCAGATGTCGGACGTCTCCAAGGATGTGCGCGCCAGATTGGCCGCGGCCTACACGCTTGAGCGGCCCGAGATCGTCTCGGAACAGATTTCCGTCGATGGCACGCGCAAATGGCTGATGCGCTTGCCCAAGCGCGGTCACGAAGCGCGCGCGCCCGAGGTCGAGACCGTCTACATCCCGGAAAGCGACCGTGGCACGCTCTGCATTTCGAGCCAGGTCGGCTGCACGCTCACGTGTTCGTTCTGCCATACCGGCACGCAGAAACTTGTCCGCAACCTCGAGACCGAGGAGATCGTCGGCCAAATCCTGCTGGCCCGCGACCGCATCGGTGACTGGCCCGGCGCGACCCCGCCCGGCGACGGCCGCTTGCTGCCCGACAGCGAACGCAAGATCACCAACGTCGTGCTGATGGGCATGGGCGAGCCACTCTACAATTTCGACAACGTCCGGCGCGCCATCGGGGTCGCCTCGGACGGCGATGGCTTGGCGCTGTCGAAGCGCCGCATCACCCTCTCGACGTCGGGCATCGTGCCGGAGATTCCGCGCTGGGGTGCCGCGACCAACACCATGCTGGCGATATCGCTGCATGCGGTGCGCGACGAACTGCGCGACGAGCTCGTGCCGATCAATAAGAAGTATCCCATCGCCGAATTGTTGCAGGCCTGCCGCGACTACCCGGGCCTATCCAACGCGCGCCGCATCACCTTCGAGTATGTGATGTTGAAGGGCGTCAACGACAGCATGACCGACGCGAAGGAACTCGTGCGCCTCCTCAAGGGCATTCCAGCCAAGATCAATCTGATCCCCTTCAACCCGTGGCCGAATACGCGGTATGAATGCTCCGATTGGTCGCAGATCGAGCGCTTTGCGGATTTGGTCAATCGCGCCGGCTATGCGAGCCCCGTGCGCACGCCGCGCGGTCGCGACATTCTCGCGGCCTGCGGCCAATTGCGATCCGAAAGCGTGAAGTTGCGCGCCAGCGAACGTAGCGCGACTGCGACCGCGCCGGAGCCGGCATCGTAATGCTGCGCGCGGTGGGCCGTATCCTGGTTGTGCCGCTCGCGGTGGTCCTTGCCATTGCCGCCGCGCTGTTCGTGCTCGTGTCGGTTGGCCAGGAACGCGTCGTCACCGGATTGAGCGGCCGTCGCCCGAGTGACATCGGCCTTGGCGATGCCTTCGATCTCTTGAAACTGGTCCGCGGCTTGTTTTCGCTGCAGACCATCCTGCCAGGACTGCTGCTCATCATCGTTGGCGAGGTCGCGCGCATCCGTAGCGCCATGTACTATGTGCTCGGCGGTGGCGCGGCTCTGGCCGCCGTGCCGCTGCTGGCGCGCGCCAGTCAGGGCGGCATTCTCGAAACCTCGCCGGTCGTTTGGCAGGTCTTTGCGACCGCAGGCTTCACGGCCGGGTTCATCTACTGGCTGGTGGCCGGCCGTAACGCCTGAAGCCCTGGTGTCCCGATCGCGACGTTCGTTGCATTCCCGGCGATCTCAAGTCGAACGTCGCGATCGATAAGGACACCAGAGAATTGAACTTTCTAGCGTGATTCAGATCGAGACGTCCGCCGAAACACGTGCGGATAGTATGAAACGGACGTCTCGATCATCACACTAGGATTCGGTGAGGGGTGGTTAATAGCGCCTTGATTCAGCGTTGTAATCAGCCCTTGAAGAGGCTTTACTACGGCCTGGAAACAAGAACTTTGGGAGCGCTCGTATGCTTGCACGAATTTTTCGCGTGCTGATTGGTTTCGTGATGGCGTGTCTGGCGGCCGGCCTCACCAAGGTGCTGTTTGCGTTTACCCCGGCCGAGATCTCGGCGCTGCCGGCCGACCAAGCATCCGATCGCATGGCGCAGGTTTGGGACAAGGCACTTGGGCTCGCCACGCACACCGCGGTATTCTCGGCGCCGTTCGCGCTCGTTGCGGCAGCGATCGGCGAATGGCGGCGCATTCGCGACATCACATACTATGTGCTTGCAGGGCTCGCGATCGCGGGCGTCGGCCTGATGGCGCAATACACCAGTGAAGTCGG
Source organism: uncultured Alphaproteobacteria bacterium (assembly GCA_963779515.1). GTDB lineage: Bacteria > Pseudomonadota > Alphaproteobacteria > Rhizobiales > Hyphomicrobiaceae > CAVZYN01. The sequence continues at coordinate 230,969 of CAVZYN010000017.1, read as the reverse complement.
CAACCAACCGTCGATCCTCAACAACTACGCGTTGACCGCCTTCCTCGCGACCGGGTTCTTCGGCGGGCTGGCCTACTGGCTGTTTTCGGGACGCTCGGCCGGAGCGCCGTTGCACCGGTTCGGCGCGGGCCACAGCCCCGGACAAGGTCAGGGCACTTTGCACGTTCGCAACGGCAACGACGGGCCAACCAATTCGAAGCCGCTGCGCGCCTGATCCGCCTGCACCTCGAGAATAAAACGCGCGGCTGTAGCCGCGCTTTTTTTATTGTAGTCTCGCGCCCTGCACGGGAGACCATCAGATGAACATCGACTCGAAGGTTGCGGCGATTGTCACGGGCGGCGCCTCCGGTTTGGGCGGCGCCACGGCTGCGGCCCTTGCCAATAAGGGCGCCAAAGTCGCGATCTTTGACCTCAACGCCGAACTCGGCGCACGACACGCGGCCGCCATCGGTGGCCAGTTCTTCAAATGCGACGTGACCGACGAAGCGAGCGTCAGCGCCGCCCTGGCCGCATCACGCGCAGCCCTCGGCCCTGAGCGGGTGCTGGTCAATTGCGCCGGCATTGCCATCGCCAAGCGCATCACCCGCAAGAACAAGGAGACCGGCGCTATCGAGCCGCACGATCTCGCGAGCTTTGCCAAGGTCATCCAGATCAACTTGATCGGCACGTTCCTGATGATGGCGAAATGCGCCGCCAGCATGCAGACGCTTGCGCCGCTGACCGCGGACGGTGAGCGCGGCGTGATGATCAGCACCGCATCGGTCGCAGCTGAAGATGGCCAGATCGGCCAGGTCGCCTATGCCGCGTCGAAGGGCGGAATCCTCGGCATGACCCTGCCTGTCGCCCGCGATCTGGCCCAGTCCGGCATCCGCGTCATGACCATCATGCCGGGCCTCTTTCATACCCCGTTGTTTGACGGGTTGCCGCCCGAGGCGCGGGATGCCTTGGCGGCGTCGGTGCCCTTCCCATCGCGGCTCGGCAAGCCCGAGGAATACGCAGCACTCGCCTGCCACATCTGCGAAAACGCCATGCTGAACGGCACCGCGATCCGCCTCGACGGGTCGATCCGGCTGGCCCCGCGCTGACCTTGCCGGTCGGCGCCTCAACCAAATCGGCGAAGCCGCGTTGCATCGGCTTGGCAAGCTTCTATGGTGCCAGCAGTAGCCTTGGCCCCGATTGGCCCCCGATTGCCCCCCGATTGCGCCTGAGTATCATCGTGTCCCTTCGTTCGCATGTTTCCCCTGCCAGCGTTCATAGGTCCGGCATAGGCCGCGCCGTGCTGTGGGGTTGCGCCGCTGCATTGGGGCTGGCCGTCGCCGCCAATGCGATCGTGCGCCTCGGCTATGTCACGCTGCAAAACGGTGGCTCGAGCCAATCAATCATCAAGCATGCCGGTGTGATGTCGTTTGGACCCGCCGTGGCGCCGGCAACGACATCATCGCCAGAGATCGTGCGCTCGGTCCGCATGTCCCAGACCAACGACGACTGGGCCGAGCAACTCCGGAAACCGGAATTCTGGGCAAAGCGCCGCATAGGCGGATCCTCGAAACCCGCCAATGTCGTCGTCAGTTGGCCGCGCGATTGGGGGCCGCGTAACGGCGCGACGCGTCAAGACCCACGCCGCTGGTTTTCGCCCGCTGGCAGTGAAGAGGCGGCCGAAAATGTCGGCGAAAATTACCGCACGGTTTGCGTGCGCACCTGCGACGGCTTTTTCTGGCCCATCAGCTTCTCGACGACCAGCGACTACTTCGAGCGCGACCAGAAGACGTGCGAGAATAGCTGTAGCGGCCAGGCGCGTCTCTTCGTCTACAAGAATCCCGGTAGCGAACTCGACGACATGGAAGACTTGAAGGGCGTTGCCCTACAAGAAATTGAGCACGGCCTATCTGTTCCGGACCAAGTACGACGCGCAATGCAAATGCCAGCCCCATCCGTGGGAGGAAGCCTCGCGCGATCGCCACCGGCTCTACGCACTCGAAGCCGCGAAGCTCAAAGGCACCAACAAAGTCGCGAGCAAGGACATCGAGGCGCTGAAAGACAAACTCGAAAAAGCGGAAAAAATTGCGCGGGTTGAAGCAACCAAGCAGCAGGAGTCGCTGGCGGCACAAGCGCACTTGGCCAAACTCGCGACCGCCAAGAAGAAATCATCGCAGCCTGTCGCCGAAACAGCAAAGACGCCGGCGGTCACGGCCGTAGCGCCCGAAGCTCCATCTCCGCTGGATCCCGCCTTCCGCACGGGCAAGATCAGAGCCGGCGCGCAGGCGGCGGATCTCATGGGGCCGCCGGCCCCCGCGACCTTTGCCGCAGCGCCGGTCGCGAAAGTGGCGGCCGCCTCGACCAGTGGCGCGCCACGGAGCGATGCCCTGAAGGGCGCGGTGATCCTGCGTCTCGGCGCAAGCGCCGCTGCTGCCAGTCCGCCGCGCAGCCAGAAGTCCGTCATCACGTTCCCGCCGATCATCAACCGCCGTCCGCCTCCCATCAGCGGCGAAAATTGGCGCAAGTCCGCTTTCCAGCCGAGCGGCTAGAGTCTGCGCACGTCAAAATCGCCCGCTTGGCAACCAAAAATTTGTAACTTCGGCGCATAACGCATGGTGGTGCTGCTGTGCGTGACGTTCGCGCGCGTGCGGCTGTTGCGTCGGTCCTGTTGAGTGCGTCATGCGTTTGTATTGCGTTAACGGCTCCCGCCTGCCGGCTGGCGGCATGTCTGTCTCGCCATCGGTTTCATCGTGACTGGCGCCGCGCCTGCCGAGGCGCAGGGGCTGTTCGAAGGCCTGTTCGGCTGGGGCAACAAACCCGCACCACAAGCCCCGGCCTCCAGTCTCGGCAATCCCGCTCAGTCGGTGCCCACGGTGCTGACACCGGGCGGCCAGCCTTTCCCCCAAAGCGGCGCGCGCCCGACGTTTTCGCCGTATCAGCCGAATGGCACCGAGCAATCGAACTCGGGTGGCGGCAGGGTAAAAACCGTCTGCGTCCGCATGTGCGATGGCTACTATTTCCCGGTCAACGCCTCATCCCCGCGCGCCCACATCAACAAGGACGCAAGCCTCTGCAAAGCGAGCTGCGGCGCCGACGGACGTCTCTTCACGTTGCCGGTCGGCAGCACCGAAATGGACAGCGCGGTCGATCTGTCGGGCAGGCCTTATGGCCGCATGCCGATCGCATTCAAGTATCGCAAGGCCTTGGTCGATGGCTGCCGCTGCCGCCCCGAGCCCTGGTCCGACGCCGAGATGTCGCGCCACCGCGCCTATGCGAAGGCCGAGGGCGAAAACCCAAAACAGGATAAACCAGGTGAAGATGCCGACGTCGCGGCGGCCGAACCGCGGAAGACGACCGAGCAGCAAAAAACGGCGGAGGTCGATGTGAAGACGTCCGAGCCCGACACCACGTCGGGCAAGGCGTCGAATTTCAAACGCATCGTCGTGCAGCCAAAGCCTGCGATCGCAACGTCGGATAGGGTGCGCGTTGTCGTCTCGCCGGCCCGTCAGCAAGAGACGCCGCCGGCGCCGATCCGGCTCGCACCACCACCGCCATCAGTTGCCGCATGGTCATGGCCGCAACAGAAATACGCGTGGCCCGGCGAGGCGCAGCCAGCAGGTCAGCGCCGCTACTGACCCGCGATCGCGTCCATGCTTTTGGCGAGGCGAATGTCGAGGTCCGTAAGGCCACCGGCATCGTGAGTCGATAGCGTGACATCGACGCGGTTCCAGACATTGAACCACTCGGGATGATGGTTCATCTGCTCCGCGGTCAACGCGGCACGCGTCATGAACCCGAACGCCGCGTTGAAATCCTTGAACTTGAATGTCTTCGCGATCGCGTCCCGATCCTTCGTGGGAGCCCATCCCGGAAGTGTCGAAAGCGCTGCGGCGCGTTGGTCGGTGGTGAGTATCGTTGCCATCTCGCGCTCCAATTCCTAGGTCACGCCCTCGTCCGTATCATAGTCCGATCCGAGCGCGAACGCCGCCTCGATCGCGTAGGGACCGCCGCCGGTGCCGGGTTTCGCTGAGAACACGACGAACCGGTCGACGGTGAAGGGCTCGGCACGAAAATCGCCGTTCGCTTCGAGGAATCGCGCGACCTCGTCGCCGCGCGCACCCCTGAGCCGCGCCAGCGTCACGTGCGGATGAAAGGGATGCGGGTCACCGCCAAGACCGGCGGCGCGCGCGGCACGATCATGTGCACGCTGCAGCCGCGCCAGCGGCTCGCCGCCCTCGACACCGGCCCAAAGCACCCGCGGATCGCGACCACCGAACACCCCGACACCCGTCAATCGCACCGTGAACGGGTCTTCGCGGAGATCGTCAAGCAACGCATAGAACTCTTCTGCCGCCGTGTTTGCAACGTCGCCGGCAAACCGCAGCGTGATGTGCATGTCGTCGGGTGAAATCCACTTCGCGCCGTGCACCTGCGAGCGCAGCAACGACAAGCGCAGCCGCAACGGCGCCGGCACCTCGAGCGCTGAGAACAAGCGCGGCATGATCAGCTCTTCTTCGCGGCTTTGACGGCCTTGGTGCGCGCGATCAGCGCCTCGACCGAGGGCATGATCTTCTCGACCATCACGGCGACGCCTTTTGCATTGGGATGAATGCCATCGGCGAGATTGAGGCCCGGCTTCAGCGCGACGCCGTCGAGAAAGAACGGATAAAGCGGCACGTCGTGCTTTTTTGCGAGCTCGGCATAGAGGCCGTCAAACGATTTGACATAGGCGTCGCCCATGCTGCGTGGCGCATACATGCCCACCAGCAGCACGTTCGCACCCTGCACCTTGAACATTTGGATCATCCGATCGAGGTTCGCCTTGGCTTGTCCCGGATCGAGCCCACGCATCGCGTCGTTCGCACCCAGGGCGAGCACAACCGCGTCCGTGCCCTCCGGCACCGACCATTGCAGGCGTTCGAGGCCGGCAGCCGTCGTGTCGCCGGAGACGCCGGCATTGATGATCGTCACGGCATGGCCCTTCGCCTTCAACGCGCGCTCGAGCTGTCCCGGAAACGAGTCCGGCGGCGGCAATTGGTAGCCGGCCGTCAAACTGTCGCCGAACGCCACGAGTTTCAGCGGCTTATCGACTGCCTGTGCCATTGCTGAGCCCAAAAGCGCCACAATCAAACCGTTGCACAAGGCGAGACGGATCGCCATCTGGCGAAGTGGACCCGAGAAAGTGAACATGCCCATCGCACTTTGCCCTATTGGTTCGATCATCTGATTCAGCTCTTTGACGTAAGAACATGTACGCATCGAGGCAAGTCCTCGATTCGCCCCCAACGGGAAATTCGAAGGATCACATGCGACCGCCCGTCGAGCCTGCCATCGCCTTGAATTCCGTGTCGCTGACACTGACCAGTCGCGCCGGACCTGTCGAGATCTTGAAGGCGGTGGATTTCCGCGTCGAGCCCGGCCAGTCGGTCGCGATTGTCGGCCCAAGCGGATCTGGAAAGACGTCGCTGCTGATGATCATGGCGGGGCTCGAGCGGGCCACGTCCGGTTTCGTGCGCGTCGTCGGCCGTGACTTTTCGTCCATGTCGGAGGATGAGCTGGCGCTGGCGCGCGGCAGCGCGATCGGCATCGTGTTTCAGTCGTTTCATCTCGTGCCGACCATGACGGCCATCGAGAACGTCGCCTTGCCGCTCGAATTCGCCGGCCGTCCGGACGCATTCGCAACGGCGGAAGGCCTGCTGCGCGAAGTAGGCCTCGGCACGCGCGCAACGCATTTTCCAGCCGAGCTATCTGGCGGCGAGCAGCAGCGCGTCGCACTCGCCCGTGCATTGGCGCCGAAACCCAAGATCTTGTTCGCGGATGAACCAACCGGCAATCTGGACGCCAAGACCGGCGCGCAGGTGATCGAGCTGTTGTTCGGCCTGCAAAAGAAGAGCCAATCGACATTGGTGCTGGTGACCCATGACGAGGCCCTGGCGCGCCGCTGCGAACGCGTGGTGCGCATGGCCGACGGCCGCATTGTCGCCGATACTGAAAGCGCCGCCGCATGACCACCGATGTTATCGCGCCAGGCGCGGCCAAATCGTCGGCGCCGGCATCGCTGATCCTCACCCTGGCCGTGCGTGAGCTGCGCGGTGGCATCCGCGGATTCTATGTGTTCATCGCCTGCATCGCGCTGGGTGTCGCGGTCATCACCGGCGTCGGCGCACTCGCCGATTCGATGCGCGCAAGCTTCGAGAGCCAGGGCAAGACGCTGCTCGGCGGCGACGTGACTCTCGCCCGGCCGCACCAGAAGGCCAGCGCCACCGAGCGCGCATGGCTGCAATCCCAAGGCCGTCTCAGCGAAATGGCCAGTATGCGCGCCATGGCCCGCCGCGCCGATGGCGCCGAGCAGGCGCTCGTCGAAATCAAGGGCATCGACGCGGCCTATCCATTGGTCGGCAATGTCATGCTCTCGGGCGGTCTCCCGATCGCGGCGCTGCAGAGTTCGAGTGGCGTCGCGGTCGAACCGATTATTCTCGAGCGCCTGAAGCTCAAAATCGGCGATCCGCTGAAGCTCGGCAATCTTGAACTGCCGATCCGCGCCACCATCGACGCCGAACCCGACAAGATCGCGGATCGCCTGACTGTCGGCCCGCGCGTCTTCGTGTCGCTGGCCGAACTTGAGCGCTCTGGCCTCGTCGACCCTGGTAGCCTGTCCACGTGGCGCTATGCGCTCCTGTTGCCGGAGCAAACATCCAAGGGCGATGCGGGTCTGACGACGTTTTCCGCCGCAGCCAAAGCCGCGCTGCCGGAAGGCGGCTTCACGGTCCGCGATCGCCGCGATCCCTCGCCGCAGATCACCCGCACACTCGAACGCCTGCGCCAGTTCCTGACACTGATCGGGCTCACGTCGTTGATTGTCGGCGGAGTCGGCGTTGCCAATGCGGTCGCGACCTACATCGATCGCCGCCGCAAAACCATTGCAGCGTTCAAAAGCCTCGGCGCCCAACGCAATGTGATCTTCGGCGTGCACCTGACGCAGGTCATGCTCATCGCCGCGATCGGCATCGCCTGCGGTCTGTTGCTCGGCATGTTGATCCCATCCGCGCTGATGGCATTCGCCGGGAATGCGCTGCCGATCAAGGCCGATCTGACGTTCGGCTGGCGCAGCCTCGGCACCGCTGCGGGCTACGGTTTTCTCGTGACGCTGCTGTTTACGCTCTGGCCGCTCGGCCGCGCCGAATATGTGCGCCCCGCCACGCTGTTCCGCGATGAAGTCGGCGCCGAGCGCACGCTGCCGCCGCCCTATATCATCGCGTTGACGGCAGCGGTCGCGGCGCTGCTGATGGCGCTGGCGGTTGCAAGCTCCGAGGCGCCGCGTCTAGCCTTCTACTATTGCCTCGGCGTCATCGGCGTGTTCGCCGTCTTTGTGGTACTCGGATCGGCGATTGGCTGGGCCGCGCGGCGCATTCCCCGCCCACGTAGTCCCGAATTGGCGCTGGCGCTTGGCAACATTGGCGGCCCCGGCGGGCTCGCCAAATCCGTCGTGCTCTCGCTCGGCGCGGGACTGTCGCTGCTGGTGGCGGTCGCCTTGACCGATCGCTCCATCGTCAGCGAACTCTCCGGCCGCGTGCCCGAGACCAGCCCGAACTATTTCGTACTCGACATCAAGAAGGCCGAGGCCGAGCCGTTCGTCGCCCTCGTAAAGCGCGAGAATCCGGCCGCCGAAGTACACACCGCGCCGATGCTGCGCGGCCGATTGGTCAAACTCGGCGACCGCCCGGTCGAAACCATCAAGGCCCCTCCCGAAGCCCAATGGGTGCTGACGGGCGATCGTGGTCTCTCCTATTCCGACACCGTTCCAGAAGGATCGAAAGTCACCGACGGCGCCTGGTGGCCGGCCGATTACGCCGGAGAGCCGCTCGTCTCCTTCGAGGGCGAACTTGCCAAAAAACTCGGCGTCAAAGTCGGCGACACGGTCACGGTCAATGTTCTTGGCCGCAACCTCACGGCGCGCATCGCGAACCTGCGCGACGTGAAATGGGAAAGTCTCGCCATCAACTTCGTGATGGTGTTCTCGCCGAACACGCTGCGGTCCGCGCCCCACAATCTACTGGCGACCATCACGCTGCCGAAAGATGCCCCGCTGGCCGCCGAAGCCGACATCGCCCAGAAACTCGGCCGCGAATTTCCGGCGGCGACCGCCATCCGCGTCAAGGACGGCATCAACACGTTCAACGCCATTTTCAACCGCATCATGACGGCGATCCGCGTGGCCGGCTCCGTGACGCTGGTCGCGGGCGCCCTCGTGCTCGCCGGCGCGGTGGCGACGGCCCAACGCCGCCGCATCAAGCAGGCCGTGATCCTGAAGGCGCTTGGCGCCACCCGCCGCCGCATCCTCCTCTCGCACCTTGCCGAGTATGGGATCCTCGCCCTGGTGACCGCGGCGATCGCCACCTTGCTTGGCACGGTGGCCGCCTGGGTGACCGTCGCCCGGGTGATGAAGCTCGATTTCGTGTTTTCGGGTTGGGCCGTCGCCCAAGCAGTCTTGATCGCGCTGGCTCTGATCGCCACCTTCGGCGGTATCGGGACATGGCGGGTTTTGCAGGCTCGTCCGGTGCCACACCTGCGCTCTGAATAACGTTCAGCAAATATTGGCGGCGGAACGACGGCAATCCCTTGTAAACCCTGTCTGCGCCCCTTACCTGAACGCTCAAGATTATGGCCTGCGGCTGCCTTGAAACATTCAAGCGACGCAGCCATAGTCGGTCAGCGGGCAGACGTGCCCGCGTCCGTCTCTAGGGAAGGTCATACACATGGCTCAAATCGACAACAGGTATGCGCAAGTCGGAACGGGATCGCGGCCAGCCGCGGCGACGTACGACGAAGGCCTGCGCGCGTACATGCTGCGCGTCTACAACTACATGGGGCTTGGCGTCGCGTTTACGGCGGCGATTACCTTGTTCCTGATGAACTCTCCGGCTCTGATGCGCACCATCGCGGTCGGCCCTGGTAAGTGGGTGCTTTTCGCAGGCATCCTCGGCCTCGGTTTCTTCGCACATAAGATCATCATGTCCGGCAGCACCGTGATGGCGCACGGCGCCTACTGGCTCTACTGCGCGATGTGGGGTGCTCTCATCTCGCCGATGGTTTTCCTGTTCTTCGCGAAAGGCGCTGGCAACCTCGTGTTCCAAGCCCTTGCGATCACAGCGGTCACTTTCGGTACGACGAGCCTGCTCGGCTACACCACGAAGCGTGACATGACCGGTTGGGGCGGCTTCCTCAGCATGGCATCGATCGGCCTCTTGATCGTGTCTCTGGTGAGCTTCTTCTTCATCACCGATCCCGGCACATCGAAGACGATGAGCATGATCGTCTCCGGCCTTGTCGTCCTGCTGTTCTCGGCCATCACGGCTTGGGAAACGCAGCAGATCAAGGACATGTACGTGAACGCAGCGAACTATGGCGGTGGCGAGAACTTCGTCGCTCGCTCGGCGATCTTTGGAGCCTTCATGCTCTACGGTAGCTTCGTGACGCTCTTCACGCATATCCTGAACCTGCTCGGCATCTTCGGCAGCGATGACTGAAGCCAGTAGACCCTGAATTGAGCGAGGGCCCGGTGCAAACCGGGCCCTTTGCTTTTGTCCAGCAAATCATGCCAAATCAAAGCGTCCAGGAACTGACAGCAGCGACGTCGATGACCACGCCGAAGATCCGGTCGGCAACCGCCGCCGACATTCCAGCGATCACTGCGATCTACCGGCCAGCCGTGTTGACGGGAAGCGCCAGCTTCGAGATCGACCCGCCCAGCGAAGCCGAAATGTCGAAGCGCTTTGTCGCAATCACCGGCGCGGGCTTACCCTATTTTGTCGGCGAACATGATGGCTGCGTGGCGGGCTACGCCTATGCCACCGCCTACCGGGCACGCCCGGGTTATCGGTTTACGATCGAGGATTCGATCTACATTGCTCCAGAAGCGCAAGGCAAAGGCATCGGCCGGGCTTTGCTCGCAACGCTTCTCGAGACCAGCACCAGATTGGGCTACCGCCAGATGATCGCAGCGATCGGGGACAGCGCCAATCACGCCTCGATAGGGCTGCATCGGGCAGCGGGGTTCACGATGTCCGGCACCCTCCACGCCGTCGGCTACAAGCACGGCCGCTGGCTCGACAGCGTCTTCATGCAGCGCGCCTTGGGGCCGGGGGATACCGCCGCGCCGCCTCTTCCGGGCCGCAAGAGTGCTTCCGGAAAAGTGTGAAGCGGTTTTCCGGCAAGAAGCACGACAACAAAGAGCTCAGTCGACGACGCGCAGGTTCTTTTGGAACACGTCGAGCACGCGCTTCAGATCGTGGCCGCGCTTCAGGATCAGCCCCGTCGCCGTGATGACGCTGAACGCGCCCTGCTTGCGTGCGAGTTTCGGGTTCTTCTCGACGCGGTAGATTGGCACCTCGCTGGTGCGGCGAAAGATCGAAAAAACCGCGCGTTCGCGGCCAAAATCGAGGGCGTAGTCACGCCACTCCCCCGCGGCGACATTCCGGCCATAGACATTCAGGATGTCGAGCAGCTCGCCGCGCGAAAACGCGACCGTCGCGGGCGACTGCCCCGGACCGGGTGACGGCGCGGCACCCCCGGTTCGTGGTCTCAACTGTATCGGTTCGGCGTCGCTCAAGCGCGTCTCCCAATCAGAATTCGATGATTGCGCGATCTCGGGCCGCTTTCAAGCACCGATCGGGCCCTCGCGCGTGGGAAAATGCGGGCCGCGTCTTTGGTCCGGCAGAGCCAAATCTCAGAAATCACGCCGTCGCCACGAATGCTCCCATGGCCCGCCGCAATCGCGGCGCATGAGTATCTCTGCGGCCTTGGCTCGGGTCCTGACTGAGCCTCGGTTCTTGCCCCCCAGCCCCCGAGTTTTCTCTCCGGGATCTTGCCGAGGCCGCTCCCAACAAAAAATCAGCCGTCGTCGCGAATTCGTCAGTTCGCCGCAATCGCGTCCTTGCCGCGCCGCAAATTGATGCGATCACGTCCTCAAGCCTCCCTGGATCTGTAAGGCGAACGCCGGAACCTCAGCCCCCAGCCCTCCGGCGCCTAGCACCACGGATCGCAAGTCGCGAAGAGGCAAAACGCCAAAGACTCCCAACGGGTCGGCTGACGCTGGCCCGTTTTTATTTTGACCGGCGCTTGTGCTTGGCTGCGCGTTATAGCGCCAAGGCGTTGATCACCACTGGCGGACGAGCGCGCCGGCGAGAATGGGTCCGGCCGGTCCCTGCTGCAGGAACACCGCACAGCTTTCCGTGCCGGGCTGCATGACGGCATGCCGCTCGAGTCGCACAGTCATCGGCTTGCCGCTCCACATCCCGACCGGCGTCAGTTCACGCACGACGTTGTGGTAGGCGAGCGTCTTGCCCTGGTTCTCGCCGCGGCGGACGATCACTTCGACCTTTGGGGCCATCACCGCCAGCCAGAGCGTCGCGTCCTTGACGGGTGCCGCACCTTCCGGCAGGCCGCTGGCATCGACGACGAGATGACCGTTCTCGATCTTGGCGTCCAACGTCACGCGCTGAGCCGCATCCGACGCGGACGCCTTCAGCAACGCGCGATCGATATCGGCTTTCCGGCTGCCGGCCATATGCGCGCCGCCGTTTACGATCAGCTGCGGCGTATAAACCTGACCATCGCCGCGCGTCTTGGCATAGGCGCGCTGACGCTGCGTGAACTTCGGACTGGCGAGCGTATCCTTCCAGCCGAGATAGTCCCAGTAGTCGACCGAGTAGGACAGCGCGAGCACGTCGGGTCGCTTGGCATAACTTTCCAGTAGCGCATCGGCCGCCGGGCACGACGAGCAGCCCTGGCTCGTAAACAATTCAACGACCGAGGCGATCTGCGTGACTGTTGGCGCTGGCCGCGCCGGACGCTCCTGCGCCGATGCGGCGGACGGGACCGCAAGCAAGGCGCACAGGACGGCCCGGGACAGGAACTTCATGGGAGTGGCGCACTTCGTGATGACAGGTCTATGCGGAACTATTCGGGAATCGCGGATCAATAGCGAGTCACGAATGGGTGACGCTCGGTGTGATCAAACGCACTGAATTTGGTTAAACAAGTGTTACAGAAAAGCCGGCCGGTTGCCCGGCCGGCTGATTGTTTGACGAGATCCTAAATCGTTACGCCGCAGCGAGATTCCGCAGCACGTACGGCAGGATACCGCCGTGGCGGTAGTAGCTGATCTCGTCTTCCGTATCGATCCGGCAGAGCGTTGGGACGTCTTTTGTGACGCCATCGGCATAGGTAATCTTGAGGATCACTTTTTGCCGTGGCTTCAAACCAGCAAGGCCTTCGATCGTGATCAGCTCGTCGCCCTTGATGCCGATGTCTTGCGCGGAGAGCCCGCCCTCGAACACCAGCGGCAGCACGCCCATGCCGACGAGGTTCGAACGGTGAATGCGCTCGAACGATTGCGCGATCACGGCGCGCACGCCGAGGAGACGCGTGCCTTTCGCGGCCCAGTCGCGGCTGGAGCCCGTGCCGTATTCCTTGCCAGCAAAGATCACCAGCGGCACGCCCTCAGCCTTGTACTGCATCGCCGCGTCGTAGATCGGCATTTCCTGGCCCGACGGATAGTGCCGCGCGTTGCCGCCTTCCTTACCGCCGAGCACCAGGTTCTTGATGCGGATGTTGGCGAATGTGCCGCGCATCATCACTTCGTGGTTGCCACGCCGCGCGCCGTACGAGTTGAAATCGTTCGGGCGCACCTGACGCTCGATCAGGTAGTTGCCGGCGGGACCGTCCTTCTTGATCGAGCCTGCAGGAGAGATGTGGTCGGTGGTGATCGAGTCGCCGAAGATCCCGAGCACGCGCGCGCCATTGACGTCGGTGACGGGCGCCGGCGTCATCTGCATGTCGTCGAAGTAAGGTGGGTTGGCGACATAGGTCGAGACCGTGTTCCAGCCGTACGTGAGGCTCGCGCGCGCCTTGCCCATGCCTTGCCATTGCGTGTCGCCCTTGAACACATCGCTGTAGCGTTTCGCGAACGTATCCGGCGTCACGCACGACCGGATCAGATCGGCGATCTCGATCGACGACGGCCAGATGTCTTTCAAGTAGACATCGCGACCATCGCTGCCCTTGCCGAGCGGCTCTTTTGTGAGATCGAGGTTCATGGTGCCGGCGAGTGCGTAGGCGACCACCAACGGCGGCGAGGCGAGATAGTTCGCTTTCACCTCGGCGTGCACACGGCCTTCGAAGTTGCGATTGCCCGAGAGCACGGCCGCGGCGATCAGATCGCCGTCCTTGATCGCTTTCGAGACGTGCTCCGGCAGTGGCCCGGTATTGCCGATGCAGACCGTGCAGCCATAGCCCGTCAGGTTGAAGCCCATGGCATCGAGTTCTTGCGTCAAGTTCGCATTGTTGAGGTAATCGGTAACGACCTGCGAGCCCGGCGCGAACGACGTCTTCACCCACGGCTTCACTTTGAGGCCCTTGGCGCGGGCGTTGCGGGCGACGAGGCCGGCAGCGATCAGCACCGAGGGGTTCGACGTGTTGGTGCACGACGTGATCGCCGCGATCACGACGTTGCCATGGCCGAGTTCATAGCTCTGGCCGTCGACCTTGACGGTCTTGCCGAGGCTCGCGCCCTTGACGATCTCGGGAACCGACTTCGCAAATCCCACTTTCGCGTCCTTCAACGGCACGCGATCCTGCGGGCGTTTCGGGCCTGCCAGCGACGGCTCGACCGACGAGATGTCGAGCTCGAGAATGTCGGTGAAGACCGGCTCGTGGCCGGCTTCGCGCCACAGGCCCTGCGCCTTCGCATAAGCTTCGACCAGCGCCACGCGATCGGCCGCCCGGCCCGTTGCCTTGAGATACTTGATAGTGTCGGCATCAACCGGGAAGAAGCCGCAGGTCGCGCCGTATTCCGGCGCCATGTTGGCCATCGTCGCACGATCCTCGAGCGAGAGATGATCGAGGCCGTCGCCGAAGAATTCGACGAATTTTTCAACGACGCCCCGCTTACGCAGCATCTGCGTCACGGTCAGCACGAGGTCGGTGGCCGTGATGCCTTCCTTCAGTTTGCCTTTGAGGCGCATCCCGATCACTTCCGGGATCACCATTGCGACCGGCTGGCCGAGCATCGCCGCTTCCGCTTCGATGCCGCCGACGCCCCAGCCGAGCACGGCGAGACCATTGACCATCGTCGTGTGGCTGTCGGTGCCGATGCAGGTGTCGGGGAACGCCTGCTCAACCTTGCCGGCCTGTTTGGTCCAGACCGTCTGCGCCAAGTATTCGAGGTTGACCTGATGGCAGATGCCGGTGCCCGGCGGTACGACCTTGAAGTTGTTGAAGGCGCTGCCGCCCCAGCGGAGGAACTCGTAGCGTTCCTTGTTGCGCTCATACTCGATGTCGACGTTCTTCTTGAAGGCGTCCGGCGTGCCGAAGTGATCGACCATCACCGAGTGGTCGATGACGAGATCGACCGGCACCAGCGGATTGATTTTCGAGGGATCGCCGCCCATCGTCTTCATGGCATCGCGCATCGCCGCAAGATCGACGACGCAGGGCACACCCGTGAAGTCCTGCAGCAGCACGCGGGCGGGGCGGTAGGCGATCTCGGCTTGCGAGGTCTTGGTCTTCAGCCACTCGGCCATCGCCTTGATGTCGGCGGCCTTGACCGACCGGCCATCCTCGAAGCGCAGCAGGTTTTCAAGCAAAACCTTGAGCGAATACGGGAGCTTAGAGATCCCGGCTAGGCCGTTTTTCTCGGCGTCAGGCAGCGAGAAATATTCATAGCTCTTGGCCCCGACAGTCAGCGTCTTGCGGCATTTGAAGCTATCGAGCGAGGTCGGAGTAAGGCTCATGACCGGGTGCCTCCTGGGGTGCGGGTCGAAATGGATCGGTTAGGCGCGCGGAGAGCGTCACATGGACCAAGCGTACACTAATCTTGGAGGGACTGGCTTCCGGCGCCGCGCCCGCCTTATAAAGCGGCTTGTTCGGTTCGGCCATACCTTGAGGCATGCAACTTCGGGAGGGTCGATGCGCCGGGCTGGAACCGGGACAATGACCCTCCGATGAACCTGTTGGTGCAAGACCTGACCCTGGTGCGGGGTGGCCGGATTGTCGTGGCCGGGATCAGCTTTACCGCAGGGCCAGGCGAGGCGTTGCTGCTGACCGGACCAAATGGGTCCGGCAAGACCACGCTGCTGCGCGCCCTGGCAGGGTTTCTGCGGCCTTCGGGCGGTTCAATTGGTCTCGAAGGCGGCGATCCGGACTGCACTTTGGCCGAGCAATGCCACTACGTCGGCCATGGCAATGCGGTCAAAGAGGAGCTGACGGTTCTCGAGAACGTGCGCTTTTGGGCGGCCTTCCTCGGCGGCGCGGCGGATGCCGAACGCCTGCTCGATCCGCTGCAATTGACGCACCTCGCCGATATCCCAGCGGCGTATCTGTCCGCGGGTCAGCGCCGCCGGCTCGGCCTCGCGCGCATCCTGGCCGCCAAGCGCCCGATCTGGCTGCTCGATGAGCCGAGCGTGTCGCTCGATACGGCATCCGTCGCGGCCCTCGGCGGCTTGGTCGAATCCCATCGCCGGTCGGGCGGGCTGGTCGTCGCGGCGACCCATGTCGATCTCGGGCTCATCAACACGCGTGAACTTCGGCTCGGCGCCGCTGCGGAGGCCGCATGACGGCCTTTCTCGCGCTGCTCAGCCGCGATCTGCTGCTCGCCCGCCGCAACGGTGCCGCGCTCGGCACGGCGCTGGGCTTCTACGTCATCGTCGTCACGCTGCTGCCGCTAGGATTGGGACCGGACCTCAATCTGCTCTCGCGTATAGGACCGGGCATCCTGTGGATCGCGCTGCTCCTGGCCGCGCTATTATCGCTCGGCCGCATGTTCGACTCCGACGATGCCGACGGCACGCTTGATGTGCTGGCGACCGGGCCGATCCCGCTCGAACTCGTTGCTGGGGCCAAGGGCCTCGCCCACTGGATCGCGGTCGCCATACCGCTGACGATCGTGACGCCGATCCTGGGCCTGATGCTGAATTTGGAGGGTGCTGCCTATGCGCCGTTGCTGGCGACGCTGGCGATCGGCACGCCGGCAGTCAGTTTTATCGGCCTGATCGGCGCGGCGCTGACCCTGCGCACCCGGCGCGGCGGCCTCTTGCTGGCGCTGACCGTGCTGCCGCTCTATATCCCGACGTTGATCTTTGGCATTTCCGCCATCCAATCGAGTTTGACCACGTCGACCGGCGGCACGGCCGCGTCCCTCGCCATTCTCGCGGCTATATCTTTGGGTTCTCTGGTTGTGGGCCCATTGGCCGCCGCCGCCGCCTTGCGGCTGCAAATCGGCTCGTAATGGTCTCACAACGGGCAATTGCCCCAATCCACATGAAGCCTTAGATCAACGTCATGACGCAAACCCAGACCATCACGCAGCAACTGGCGAACCCAACGCGGTTCATGGCGCTATCCGCGCGCCTGCTGCCGTGGATTTCGGCTGCGGCTGCCGCGCTGCTGCTGATCGGCCTTGCCATCGCATTCGGGTCGACGCCGCCCGACTACCAGCAAGGCCACACCGTCAAGATCATGTTCGTGCATGTGCCGAGCGCCTGGCTCGCCATGATGGGCTACACCATCGTCGCCGTCTCGAGCTTCGGCTTGCTGGTGTTCCGCCATCCGCTCGCCGATGTCTCTGCGAAAGCCGCCGCTCCCATTGGCGCTGCCTTCACGTTCCTGGCGCTGCTCACCGGCGCGCTGTGGGGCAAGCCCATGTGGGGCACCTACTGGGTCTGGGATGCGCGGCTGACGTCCGTCTTGATACTCTTCTTCATGTACCTCGGGTTGATGGCGTTGCGCGCCTCGCTGGATGATGAATCGCTCGCGGCGAAACTGACGGCCGTGCTGGCGATCGTCGGCATCGTCATCCTGCCGATCATCAAGTTCTCGGTCGACTGGTGGTACACGCTGCACCAGCCGTCGACAAAACTGACATCGACGGTCGACGCGAGTTTCCGCACGCCGCTGCTGATCATGGCGCTGGGATTCACGCTGCTGTTCTTGGCACTCCACATGAAAGCGATGCGCAACGAAGTGCTGCGCCGCCGCATCAAGGCGCTCGAGATGGCGGTCGCCGCGCGCTCAGCACCCAGCGTCCAAGTCAGCCCCGCGGAGTGATGGTGTCCATGGATCTCGGTCCCCACGCGTGGTTCATCTGGCTCTCTTACGCCGCCGTCGTGCTCGTGCTCGCGGGTCTCGTTGCCTGGCTGGTGATCGAAGGCCGCAACCGCGCCGCACGCCTCGAAGAGCTCGAAGTCCGCAGCGGCCGCCGCCGATCGAGTGGCGGTGGAGACGTTTGATGCAACCGGTCGCACCGCCCCGCCGTCGCCTCGGGCTCGTCGCCCTGCCGCTGATTATTTTTGGCGCCATGGCGATCGTGTTCCTGTTCGCGCTGAAGAGCGGCGATCCATCCAAACTCCCCTCGGCCCTGATCGGCAAGCGCGCGCCCGAGATCACGGTGCCGGCACTCCCGGAGCTGACCGACGGTCCGCGCACCGTGCCGGGATTTGCCTCGGTCGACCTCGCCAAAGGCCAAGTCTCCGTCGTCAATTTCTGGGCGTCGTGGTGCGCGCCCTGCGTCGCCGAGCACCCGCTGCTAATTGCGTTGAAGGAGCGCACAGGCGTCGCGCTCTATGGCGTCAACTACAAGGACCAAGCTGTGGCCGCGCGCCGCTTCCTCGGCCGCTATGGCAATCCCTACGCGGCCGTCGGCGTCGATGTGCACGGCCGCACCGCCATCGAGTGGGGCGTCTACGGCATGCCCGAAACGTTCGTGCTGAACGGCCGCGGCGAGATCGTCTACAAGCACGTCGGCCCGATCACGCCGGAAAGCCTGGAAGCCAAAGTCATCCCGGCCATCAAGAAAGCCCAGTCTCCGAGCGGTTGATCCCGGCAGCCCTGCGCGGGCGGTGATGGACAGTCCAAAGCCGCCGCCTATAGTCGGCGAGACGGCTGGAGCGCCACGCGCACGGACGCAAATCGAGATCGCAAATCGAAAGTGGGAGGAGTTCACATGTATTGTCCCCATCTGCACAAGACGGCGCTCGGTGCGTCGTTGATCGCGCTGATCGGCATCGCGCCGTCGCTCGCACAGCAAGCTCCCGCCGCCCCGGCGCCGGCAGCTCCCGCTGCGGCAGCACCGGCACCTCCGCCGGCATGGAAGCAAGGCATCCCAAAGAGCATGGAAAATTCCACGCTCTCACCACACGCTACGCCCATGACGGTGACCGCGCCCGACAAGATCACGCTCGATAAGCTGAAAGTGCCCGAAGGCTTCAAGGTTGAACTCTGGGCGCATGGCATGCCGGGCGTACGCATGATGGCACGCGGCGACAAAGGCACGGTCTTCGCTGGCACGCGCGCGATTGGCCGCGTCTATGTCATCACCGATAAGGACGGCAAGCGCGAACACAAAGTGCTTGCGCAAGGTCTGGTGCAGCCGAACGGCGTCGCCTTCAAGGATGGCGCGCTTTATATCGCGGCCATCAACAAGGTGCTGCGCTACGACGGCATCGAAGGTAAGCTCGACAACCTTCCGGCGCCCGTCGATCTGACCGATAAATTCAACCTCCCGCCAGAGCAGCACCACGGCTGGAAGTTCCTTGCGTTCGGCCCCGACGGCAAGCTCTACATCCCGATCGGCTCACCCTGCAACGTCTGCGAAATCAACACCGGCATGCACGGCCAGATCCGCCGCTACAATGCGGACGGCTCCGGCATGGAGATCGTCGCGCGCGGCGTGCGCAACTCGGTTGGTTTCGACTTTCATCCGGTGACCAAGGAACTCTGGTTCACCGACAACGGCCGCGACTGGGCCGGCAACGATGGCCCGCAGGACGAACTCAATCGCGTCAGCACTAAGCAGATCGGCGCGCACTACGGCTTCCCGTTCTGTCACGCCCAGGGCATCGCGGACCCGGATATCAAAAAGCCGGACGCCTGCGCCGGCGTCGTCAAAGCGGCGGCGCTGATGGGCCCGCACGCGGCAGCTCTCGGCATGCGCTTCTACACCGGCGGCATGTTCCCGGCGGCTTACAAGAACGTGGCCTTTGTCGCGCGACGCGGCTCCTGGAATCGCGACCAGAAGTTCGGCTACGACGTGGTTATGGCGACGACGAGCCCCAATGGCACTGCAACGCTGAAGCCCTTCCTGACCGGCTTCAAGGACGACAAAGCCAACACCTTCTGGGGCCGTCCCGTCGACGTACTGCAGATGCCGGACGGCGCCTTGCTCGTGGCCGACGAGCACAATGGCGCAATCTACCGCATCAGCTACGCCGCCAAGGCCAAGGTTGCGAGCAACTGATCTGATATGATCCGAACTCGACAACATCGGAGGTCGCCCGCGATTTTGCTGGCGGCCTTTTTTATTGCGCTGACCGCAACGGCCGCACCGGCGCAATCTCTGAAAGAACGCCGCGAGATCTGCGGCACCTGCCACGGTGCCACCGGCAATTCCGAGATGGACAAGATTCCATCGCTCGCCGGCCAGCCCGAACTCTTCATCACCAATCAGCTGATTCTTATGCGCGAGGGTATTCGCGTTGTCCCGCCCATGGCCGAGTTCGTCAAAGGCATGAAGGACGACGACATCGTCGCGCTGGCGCAGCACTATGCCAAGCAGGCACCTGTTGCGAGCAAAGAGCCGGTCGATCCCGCGCTGGCCAAACGCGGCGGTGAGATCGCGGCGAAAACGCGCTGTGCCTCATGCCATTTGCCGACTTATGCCGGTCGCGAACAGATTCCGCGTCTCGCGAAGCAGCGCATCGACGTGTTGATCGAAGCCATGACCGCCTATCGCGACAATCGCCGCAGCGGCAGCGACACCACCATGATCGGCGTCATGCAAGGTATCGGCGACGCCGATATCGCAGCCCTCGCGCACTTTTTCGCTGGTCGCTAACCTCGCATCGTTGTTGCCGGGCATTGGCGTTCCTCCTACTTTTGCCAGAACCACTTCGCGCATTCCCGCTGCCGCTCGGCCGCTGTCAGATCGACGTCGGCGAGCATCCGGGCGCAAAGATCGCCCAAGGCGGCCCGCGTGCGCGACCGGCGTCGCCAGGCCCCGACCGTCCGAGAGATGGAGCCCAAGATCCGGCAACACCGTGCACGAGCTAGTTTCATAGCTCATCGATGGCCCGGACAAACCGATAGATGCTACGGAGATAGCCGTAGCATCCAGGCGCGCACGCGTTTCAAAGTGCGGGGAAGCCAAAACGGCGGAAGGCCAAAACGACAGAAGGCAAATCCAATGACGAACACGGCGGCTTTTGCCGAGATCGCGGCGTTGGCAGGCGATCCGGCGCGTGCGGGCATGATGCATGCGCTGTTGGACGGACGCGCCATGACCGCCACGGAGCTCGCCAAAGTGGCCGGCATCGCGCCGCAGACCGCGAGTGGCCATCTCGCGCAGCTGACCACGGCGGGGATCGTCTCGGTCGAGCAGCAGGGACGGCATCGCTATCATCGTCTCGCAGGTCCCTCCGTCGCGCACATGCTGGAGAGCATCATGCAGGTCGCAGCCGAGTTCACGCCCGTTCGCAACACCCTGACCGTTGGCCCAAAGGACGCCGCGCTGCGAAAGGCGCGCACATGCTACGATCACTTCGCGGGCCGACTGGGCGTGGCACTCGCCGACGCGATGATCGAACAAGACTTCGTCGAGCTCACCAGCGACGCCGGCATCGTCACCGATGCGGGTCTCACGTTCTTGGGCCGCATTGGCGTGAACATGGATGCCGTGCTGGCACGGCGAACCAAGCGAACGGGGCGTGTTCTGTGCCGCCCGTGTCTCGATTGGAGCGAGCGCCGCCCGCATCTGGCGGGCGCCGTCGGAGCAGCGATCTGCTCGTATAGCCAAGACGCCGGATGGACGCGCCGTGTGACCGGCAGCCGGGCCGTGCTCATCACGCCGAAGGGCGAACGTGTGTTCCGGGAAACGTTTGGCGCCCGGCTCTCATGAACCGTCTCTCATGAACGAAGGCGGCGCTTCAAGGTGAGAAACGCCGCCCCGAGTGTCGTGTCGCGGATCAGGCGGCGTCGAAGCGATCCGCGGTCATCACCTTGGCCCAGGCCGCCACGAAGTCGCGCACGAACGCTGCTTGCGCGTCGCCACAGGCATAGACTTCCGCGAGCGCCCGGAGCTGCGAATTCGAGCCGAACACGAGATCGACGACGGTCGCCGTCCACTTGACTTTGCCGGTCTTGCGATCGTGGCCTTCCAGTACGCCGTCGGCGGTGGCGGATTTCTGCCAGGTCGTACTCATATCGAGGAGGTTGACGAAGAAGTCGTTGGTCAACGTTTCGGGACGGCTGGTGAAGACGCCATGTGCGGATTTGCCGGAGTTGGCATTGAGCACCCTGAGGCCGCCGACGAGCGCCGTCATTTCGGGCGCCGTCAGTGTCAGCAGGTTGGCGCGATCCAGCAGCATTTCAGCCGGGGATCCCTTGTTGCCCTTGCGGACGTAGTTGCGGAACCCGTCCGCGGCCGGCTCGAGTGCGGCGAACGATGCCACATCGGTCTGCGCCGCCGTTGCGTCCGTGCGTCCCGGGGTGAACGGAACCTTGACGTCGTGCCCGGCCTTCTTTGCCGCCGCCTCGATCGCGGCACCACCGCCAAGCACGATGAGGTCGGCCAAGGAGACCTTCTTCTTCCCGCCGGTGCCGTTGAACTCCTTCTGGATCGCTTCCAGCTTCGGCAGAACCTTCGCGAGTTCGGCCGGCTGATTGACCTCCCAGTCCTTTTGCGGGCTGAGGCGAATGCGCGCGCCGTTGGCACCGCCGCGCTTGTCGCTGCCGCGGAACGTCGATGCCGACGCCCACGCCGTCGCGACCAGGTGCGAGATCGAAAGGCCCGAGGCGAGAATCTTGGTCTTCAGCGCCGCGATGTCTGGTTCGCCGATCAGCTCATGATCGACCGCGGGAACCGGATCCTGCCAAATCAGCGTTTCCTTCGGCACCAGCGCACCGAGATAGCGTGCGCGTGGTCCCATGTCGCGGTGCGTGAGCTTGTACCAAGCGCGCGCGAACGCATCGGCGAACTGGTCCGGGTTCTTTTGGAAGCGGCGCGAGATCTTCTCGTACGCCGGGTCGAAGCGCATCGAGAGATCGGCCGTGGTCATCATCGGCCGGTGCTTTTTCGACGGGTCATGCGCATCCACCACCATGTCTTTTTCAGCGCAATTCTTAGGATGCCATTGATGCGCACCAGCGGGGCTCTTCGATAGTTCCCACTCGTAGCCGAACAGCGTGTTGAAATAGCCGTTGTCCCACTTGGTCGGGTGCGGTTTCCAGGCGCCTTCGATGCCGCTGGTGATCGTATGCGCACCTTTTCCGGAACCAAATGTGTTCTTCCAGCCAAGGCCCTGCTCTTCGATGCTGGCGCCCTCGGGTTCACGGCCGACATGCAACTCCGGACCCGCGCCGTGCGCCTTGCCGAAGGTGTGGCCGCCCGCGACGAGCGCGACGGTCTCTTCGTCGTTCATGGCCATGCGTGCGAAGGTTTCACGCACGTCGCGGCCTGAGGCGACCGGATCAGGGTTGCCGTTCGGGCCCTGCGGATTGACGTAGATCAAGCCCATCTGCACGGCGCCGAGCGGGTTCTCGAGTTGACGGTCGCCAGTGTAGCGCTCGTCGCCGAGCCAAGTGCCCTCGGAGCCCCAGTAGATATCTTCCGGCTCCCAGACGTCCGCGCGCCCGCCCGCAAATCCAAATGTCTTGAACCCCATCGAGTCCAGCGCGACGTTGCCGGCGAGGATCATCAGGTCGGCCCACGAGAGTTTCCGGCCATACTTCTGCTTGATCGGCCATAGCAGCCGGCGCGCCTTGTCGAGGTTGCCGTTGTCCGGCCAGCTGTTGAGTGGCGCGAAGCGCTGCGTGCCCATCCCCGCACCGCCGCGACCGTCGGCAATACGATAGGTGCCCGCGCTGTGCCACGCCATGCGGATGAAGAGCGGCCCATAGTGACCGTAATCGGCCGGCCACCAGTCCTGCGAGTTGGTCATCAAGGCATGCAGGTCTTTGACGACGGCATTGAGGTCGAGGCTCTTGAACTCCTTGGCGTAGCTGAATGCCTGGCCCATCGGATTGGAGAGGGCGGAGTGTTGGTGGAGAATGCTCAAGTTCAACTGATTGGGCCACCAGTCGCGGTTTGATCTGCCGCCCGCCGTCGCGTGTCCGCCCATGACCGGGCACTTGCCGTCACTCGTCATGTTCTATCCAATCCTGCTCAGCCTTTTTCCAAGTGTCCTATATAGGGGTCCCCGGTTCTTTAAAAGAGTTCCAGCTAGGGGCTAGCGCATGCCAACGAGCCAGCCACGCGGAGTTTTCGATCACCGGAACTTGCAAATAACCGTTTCGATGGACCTTCGGAATTGAGGAATCGCAACCAAGACCACGCCGTCGCCGTAACGTGCGACATGCCGTCGCTACAGATGAGAGTCGCAACACGGCCCGGGCGCTCGCCAGCGGACATTCTGTCCGTTCATTTCACGACAAAGCGGGCCTGGACGGGCTTGCCGTCCTTGGCGAGTGTCGTCGAGATGGCGATCTTCGCGTCTTTGGATAAGGGCGCGGGGAGCGGCGCAACCAGCAGGTTCGGTTCCCGCGGCGCCAACGCGACAACGGCCTGGTTTGATGCATCCTGGATGATGGCACGAGCCGCGAGGCCGGCCGTCATCAGTGGCGCATCCTTGAGGTCCGTGACGTAGAGCAACAGTTCGCTCGCACCGATCACCAGCTCGAGATGTCCGCCCTCGACATCGACGATATCGCCGCCGTTCGCGCCTGCGACCTTCGAACCCTTGGGGCCATGCGCCTCCAATGCCGAGGCGAGCGCGATGAGACAGAGGGCTGCAAGCAAAGCACGACGGGTCATGTTGATCTCCTGCGGTCAGTAGACGTTGATAGGTGCGGTGGTCGCGGCTTCCGGAGGGGCGGCCGTTTGACGCGCGCGTGCGATGGCTGTCTCGCCGACCATGGCAAACAGCACGGGCGTGACGACCGCGTCGAGCAGCGTCGCGCTGATCAAGCCGCCGAAGATCGTCACCGCGACGGGGTGCAGGATCTCGCGGCCGGGCTCATCGGCGCCGATCAGCAGCGGGATGAGCGCCAGCCCCGCGGACAGCGCCGTCATCAGCACGGGCGTCAACCGTTCGCGCGAGCCGCGCAGGATCAAAGTGCGTCCGAACGGCTCACGCTCATGCAGGGCGAGATTGAGGTAGTGGCTGACCTTGAGAATACCGTTGCGCGCGGTAATGCCCGCCAGCGTGACGAAACCGATCATGCTGGCGACCGACAGCGATTGACCGGCGATCCAGAGCGCCGCAACGCTGCCGATCAGAGCGAGTGGGATCGACGCCATGATGACCAGCGCCAGCGGCACCGATCGGTAGCGCGTCATCAATACCAGGAAGATCAGCGCGAGCGACACCAAAGCAAGGCCGCCGATCAGGCGTCTGGCGTCTTCCTCGGCGCGGAAGCTGCCATCGAGCCTCACCAAGTAACCTTGCGGCAGCGTCATCGTGTCGAGACCGGCGCGGATGTCGGCGATGATGGCGGCCATGTCACGCGTGCCGTCGCTGTTGGCGATCACGGCGATGCGTCGCTGCCCGCCTTCGCGCTGGATCTGGTTCGGCCCCGTCGTCTCTTCGATCCGCGCGAGCAGCCGCAGCGGCACATGATGGCCGCCGGCGGTGACGAGCAGCTGTTGCAGCCCCGCCGTCGTCCGGTCCTTTTCGGCGAGCCGCATGACGACGTCGAAGCGCCGATTGCCCTGGATGATCTGCGAGACCACGCGTCCATTGGACAACCCCTCCAGGGCTTCCGTCACCGACGCGGCGCTGACCCCGTAGAGGGCCAGCCGCTCATAGTCGACGACGACGCGCACTTCCGGGATGCGGGTCTGCCGCTCGACCTGCAGATCGGCCAACCCGGCAATGCCGGAGAGGCGCTGTCGCACACCTTCCGCGAGACCTTGCAGCCGGTCGAGGTCGGCACCGAACACCTTCACGACGATCTCGGCGCGCACACCGGATTGCAGATGGTCGAGCCGGTGCGAGATCGGCTGGCCGACATTGACGGACACCGGCAAAGCGACGAGGCGCGCGCGAATGTCCGCCATGATGGCCTCTTTGCCCCGCGCCGATCGCTTCAGATCGACATCGATTTCGGCGGAATGCACGCCCTCGGCATGTTCATCGAGTTCGGCGCGCCCCGTACGCCGGCCGACGGATACCACCTCCGGCACCTGTTGGATCAGGCGTTCCGCAAGGGTGCCGAGCCGCACCGACTCGGCCAGCGAGATGCCGGGCGCGACCGTCATGTTGATCGTCAACGTGCCTTCGTTGAAAGGCGGCAGGAACGTCCGCGGTAGCAGGGTCGCGGCAGTGGCCGCCGCCGCGACGCCGATCGCGGCGAGCCCAAGCACGAACCAGCGCGCGCGAAGTGCGCCGCCGACCAGCCGGTCATTGCCGCGCTTCAAGAGGCGAACCAGCCAGGTGTCCGCGTGTCCCGTCGCCCCTGCGCGCAGCAGGTATGACGCCATCACTGGCGTCACCGTGATTGAAACGACCAGGCTCGCGAGGATTGCAACGATGTAGGCGATCCCAAGTGGTGCGAAAAGCCGGCCCTCGATGCCCGTCAGCGCAAACAGCGGCACAAACACCAGGACGACGATCATCGTCGCGTAGACGATCCCCGACCGCACCTCCTGACTCGCGGTGGCGATGACGCGCAGCATCGGCAAGGGTGTGCCCTTGGCCACATTTTCGCTGAGGCGCCGGCCGATATTCTCGATATCGACCACGGCGTCGTCGACCAGCTCGCCGATGGCGATCGCGAGGCCACCGAGCGTCATGGTGTTGATAGTCATGCCGAGCGCCTGGAACACCAGAACCGTCACCAGGATCGAGACGGGAATAGCGGTGAGCGAGATCAGGGTCGCGCGCCAGTTGGCGAGGAACAGCAGCAGGATCACGGCGACGATCGCCGCGGCTTCGAGCAGCACCCGCTTCACGTTGGCGATGGCCGTTTCGATGAATGTCGCCTGCCGGAATTGAATGTTGGTCGCGCTGATGCCGGCCGGCAGCGACTTCTGCAGTTCCGCCAGCGCCGATTCAACTGCGCGCGTGAGCCGTACGGTGTCGGCGCCGGGTTGCTTCTGGACCGACAGGATCACCGCCGGTGCGCCCTGATAGCCGGCGTCTCCGCGTTTTACGCGCGCGGCGAAATCAACCTCCGCAATCTGGCGCAGCACGATCGGCTGCCCCTGGCGCACCGTCACGACGAGATTGCGCAGATCCTCGATCCGCTCTGTCAGACCGATGTTGCGGATCAGAAACTCGCGCGCATTCTGGTCGACGAACCCGCCGCCGGTGTTGGTGCCGAAGCGGCGCAACACCACCTCCAGCATCTCGGGTGTGATGTCGGCCTGCTGCATGACCGCAAGGTTCGGCGTCACGCGATACTGGCGAACCTCGCCGCCGATGGGGATCACCTGGGCGACACCGGTGAGCGTTAGCAATTGCGGACGAATGACGAAGTCCGCGATCTCGCGCAGGTCCATGGCGCTCTGCGACGTGCCGGCCACGGCAACCAGCATGATCTCGCCCATGATCGATGTGATCGGCCCCATCTGCGGCTGCACCCCGCGCGGCAGTTGCGACTGGATTACACCGAGCCGTTCGCTCACCTGTTGGCGATTGCGGTAGATGTCGCTGCCCCAGTCGAACTCGACGTAGACGATCGACAAGCCAACGCCGGATGTCGAGCGCACACGCGTCACGCCGGGGAGGCCAGCGACCGCCGCCTCGACCGGAAACGTGACAAGACTTTCGACCTCCTGCGGCGCCAGCCCCTCCGCTTCCGTCAGCAATGTCACCAGCGGCTTGTCGAGATCGGGAAATACGTCCACGGGCACGCGCGGCAGCACGCTGGCGCCGTACAGCGTCAACATCAGCGCGACCGCGAGCACGAGCAGCCGGTTCTGCAGGCTGCGCGTGACGAGAAAGTTGAACATCAGCGCACCTGATTGACGAGTTCGGCGGCCGTGGTGACGACGCGCTCGCCGGCCTCGAGACCAGCCTCGACGAACACACGCGCGCCGTCGATGGCGCGAACTTTCACGGCACGCGGCAGAAACCGCTCGGGCTCTGTGTGCACCCAGACCAGAGTTTCGCCCGATGCGGCCGTGGTCAGAGCCGGCTTCGGCAGCACCACCCCGGACACGCGATCGAGCGTGCGCGCGAAGACGGTGACAGGACTACCGATGTTGAGCGACGCCGGCGGATCGGCGACGGAAAAATGGATTACCGTCGACAATTGCTGCAGGGCGCGGCTGCGGCCGATCAGGGCGAGCTTCAGCGGCGTCGCCCCACCGGTGGACGCGGTCGCCTCGGTCCGCAGCAACGGCACCGTCGGATCGAACACCAGCGCCTCGACCCAGAGCGATTTCGGATCGACGATCTGGAATAGAATGTCCTGCGGCGACACGACCTGCCCTGGCAAGGCCCGCATGCCGGCAATGACGCCATCGACCGGAGCGGTCAGCGGCTCGGCGCCGCGCTGACTGGTTGCCAGCGTCGTGCGCCGCTTCTTCAGATTGTCGAGTTCGATCTCGATCGTGCGCAGGCGTTCCGGTGAGAGCGTGTTGTTGCGCACCAGCGGCCGGAACTGCTCGATCTTGTTTTGCGCGAGTGCGATCTGCTGATCCAGATCGCCACCCGTTTGCGCCACGTTGGTGGCATCGATCGCAGCGTAGGCGGGAGTGACCAGGGCCAACACCTGGCCTGCCGTGACGGGTTGACCGAGCTTTGGCAACGCGCCATCGACCATCCCGATCCGGCCGGCAATCGTGCTCTGCACCACGCCCGACCTATTGGGGTCCGCAATGATACGGCCGACCAGTGTGATCGCAGGTTCGATCGCGATCGACGCCACGGCCTCGGTGCGAACGCCGACAAGACGCTGTGTCAGCTTTGGCAGGAAAACACTGCCGTCGGAGAGCCGCGCCGGCGTGTCCGCCACGATCCGCGGCTTGCCCGTGACCTTCGGTGGCTCTGAGACGTCGAGCGCCGTGATCAGCAGATCGCGTGTCTTTCCGTCGGTGATCGTGACGACGAGTTCGTGGCGCCCTGGTTTTGCGAGCTCCGGGGCGGCGACGGCGTAGGTGGCATCCGCGCGTGCAACCGCCGCCTTCTCGGATGTGCCGACCATGACCGCGATGGTCGCCCCGCGCACGGGTTCATTGGTCGCGAGCCTGTCGAGCGTGATGACCAGGGTCTCGCGGTCGAGCACCGCGACGAGCTGATACGCCTCGGACGCGGCCGCCGCCCGATTGAGACTGGTGATTTCCAGGGCGGCACTGTCCGCGCCGTGATCGTGGCCGCCATGCGCCCGAGCCAGGGTCGTTGGCAGCCCAAGCGCGGCGGCGCAAAGCGATGCAAATGCGAGAGCGCGCCAAGTGTGCGCGCGCCGACGCGTGGCGCTACGAGAGAAATAGGTCATGATGATCCACTGCTGTGCTGACGACGAGACGCGCGACGGCGCGCGGGCTTCAGACGATCAGCGGCAGATTGGGTGGTCGCGGCAGCGGCGCGACGCTGCCGCCATACAGGGCGAAAGCGTGCGGTAACGCGCCGGACTGCGTCGTGGCGCTTTGGAATAAGTCGCGTACATCCGTGAGAATGGCCGGGCAGCACGACATCGACGAGCACGATCCGCAAGTCCCGCCGCAGGCGCAGTGGCCGGTGGTCTTCGCGCTGGCGGCTGGAGAGGCCGTCGCGACGGTCACGCGCTCATGCGGTCCGCTGAGATCAGCCGCCAGGGTGGCGTCAAGAGCGCGTTCAGATGCCGGCGCCGCCTCGGTGTTGCTCGAACCCGAGGACGCCTGCGTCTCAACGCCGGCAGCAACATGCCGATGCCCGGGATGCGCATCGACCGTCGTCGCCGTTGCCACGCTGACGGCCAGCAAGCACGACACGAGCCAACCCGCCATGCAAAGCAAGCGTACCGCGCGCGTCAATGTGCCAGACGTCGTCATGCAGGATCGAACTCCATCCGCACAACGCCTAGCGATATTGCACGCGAAGGACAAGTGACATCCGCGCGAGCCGCCCTCACGGGCCGTTGCCGGCGCCGAGGGCGGAGCGAGCCCAAGGTTGTGTCCAGACCGGATCGGATTTGCGTGCCGGCGGTGGCGCCGGAGTTGGGGGCTTGGTGTCGCCACGCGCGATCGCCGTGCCCTTGGGCAGAACGACGACGCGGGGCTTCGGCGTCGCTGCGGGCCGGAACACTGGCAGCTCATCGGTGGCCTTCCCTGGCGTCGCCGCGGCGGCGACCTTGCGCGACGCGGTCAAACTTGGCCGTGCTGTCTCGGGCGCGTTGGCGCTGGCGGCAACGCGCTGCGGTTTGTCTTGTCGCGCCGGGCGGGCCTTTGGCGTCTCCTCGGTTCGCGCGATGCGTGCCTCTTTCGCCGGCCGCGGCGGTGGCGCGTTGGCCGTGACGGTGCGCGTCTCCGGCCGAACCTCCGGGATTGCCGCCTGCTGCGCTCGTGCAAGCGGCGGAGCCGCCGGCGGCTCGATGGTGATCAACGCGAGCGTCGACATCATGCCGTCGGCCGGCAGCACGTCGACGCTGAGGTGATGCCGCCGCATCAACGGCGCGGCCGCCGTCATGGTGAGGCTCGCGGCATGAATGGGTTCGATCACCCAGATCCCACTGGCGTCGAGCAGATGCCCCGACGACAGCTTGGCCCCCGGCGGCACGCCGGTCACGAACAGCAAGCTGTCGCGCGGCACGGTTGCGGCGAGGCTGACGGGAATGCGGAGCGGGATCGATGTGGCCGGTTCCGGCAGGCTGACAGGCGTCGCGATCGGCCGGGCGTGGTCCGCGAGCGCGGCGACCGTGACAGGCGCGGCTGGAACAGCGATTGTTGGCGCCTCTTCGATCGCGGCGACGCGCGCCAAACGCGACGTCGCAAAGTCACCCGCACCGCGCAGGGACTCGGTATAGGCCGGCAAAGCTGGAAGTGCGGAGCTCGCGAGCCCCGTGCTCGCGGGCCCACTGCCCAGGGGCGATGCCGCCAGAGAGTCGAGTGCCTCGATCGATGCGCCTGGCACGAACGCCGTGATGGGAATAACGGTCAGCGGCGGCATCGCCAGTGCGAAGATGGTGACGGCGATTGGCAGCGTCGCACCGAGCAGCACCGGCGCAATGCCCCAGCGAATGGCCGTGCTGACCGCGCCGTGCCATCGCGCCTCGCGCGGATGGCACTCACCAAAACTCAAATGCAACGCGTAGGAAGGTTTCAAATTCCCGAGTTCGTCGCGCCAATCGAGCGCGTCCTGCAGCATGCGGGCGACATCGGCGTCAGCAAGGGCATCGAGCCGCAGTGCCTCGGCGTGGTGGGGTGCGAGCGTCACATCGGCCATGGGCGATTCCGTCTTCTGAAGTACAGATGGCGAGCCCCCGCAACTGAGCTTTACTTTCGAAATTCCGCTGCAAGATCAGCGGAACCTCGGGCCGAAACTAAGGCGTTCGCGCGGCGCGCGTTGCCGTATTTCAACGGCTGGTAAACGCGGCGGCGAGCATTTGTCCGTTGCAAGGTGCACGACATGTCGCGCGTGAGATCGCGATGCTCGCGCGCATTTCGCGCGCTGTGTCTCAGTAACGTGCGCGTGCCGGACAAGGACCGTCAGCGTGCGCCATCGCGACTGGCAGCACGCGTCGTTTGGAGTTGCGCGCCGCGCGAGGCGCCGGCGCGGATGACGTCACTGCGTCGCCCGCGTCGCCGATGGATGCAGCATCGGGGCGTATCCGGCGGCGATCACGGTGGTGATCGGCTGCGGCGTCAGAACGGTGAAGCGCGTCTGCGCGGTGGGCCGTCGCGCCGGATCACCGTAGCCCGCGTGCGACCACGGCAGCAATGCGCGGCGGTGAACGAGATGCGGCAGGCCGGCGTGCAAGACAAAAACGCCGTCCGGCAGATCATCGAGCGGTGCCGTCCAATGCGCACGCGCCGTGCGAATGGGATGCAAAATCTCATCCATCTCCGGCGCCTTGGGCGGTGCGTCGAGACCATGCGCGGTCCCCCACAACGCGGCAAACCGCGTCGCATCGGCGCGCCGGCATTCAAAGCACGGCCGATGCCCGGCCGACAGCGCCGTTGCCTCGTCGAGAAAGAAAAGTTCGGTGAGGAGGCCGGGGCTCATGACCCGCCGCCGCCGGTTTTTGAAGGCGAGCACGCAGCAGATCCATCGCGCGCTCGCCCAATGCCGCGCCTTGAGCGTCTGATCGTCGCGATGAAAGCAGCCGCCGCGAATGCCCATCATCGTGCCGCGGGCGCTGACCGCGACGATGTCACCCTCGGGCGTGACGCGATTTTGCAGCGGCATGAAGTGCGTCCGAAAAAAGGAGATCGGCTTATCGATCAGAATGCCTAGGATACGATCTGCCCGACCGAAAAATCGATGGGCGCATGGCCAACTATGCAGCGTTCTTGGTTGTGCTTGCTGTGCGCAACAACGCGAGAACGCCATTCGGATCGAAATCGATCATCATCAGGTACGCACGCAACCCTCCAAGAGGCCGTGAACGTCCTTGTTCCCAATCTTTGATTTGATTGACGGTGAATCCGTAGGCCGTGGCGAAGTCACCCTGCGACAAGTCGAGCTTAGCCCGGATTGACTTCACATCAAGTTCTGCAGGCACACAAAGCTTGGCGGGCTTGCGTTCGCCACGAGCAATCGCGAGTGCCTCATCAAGACCCTCCGAAATCTTGTCGAATGCTTTCTTGCCCATTTTTCTACGCGCCCTTCTTGGCGATCTTGCCATGTTGTGACCGATACACCGACGCAATGGCCTTGGTCATCACTTCAAGACGGTTCCGCTCCAACTTGGACAAGTTGCTGCGTTCTCCTTTTGAAAACACAGTGATCACGAAAACAGGTAGGTTGGCTCCGGTGTAAAAGGTCACGATGCGGTATCCACCACTCTTACCTTTGCCGCGTCCGGCCAAGCGCATTTTGCGGCAGCCACCAGTGCCGGAAATTTCCACACCGGCTTTTGGGTTTTCTGCAAGATGGGTGACAAGGGTATCAACCTCGTCGTCCGACATGCCAGCTCCGGCTGCGGCGCGAACAAAAGCGTGCGTCAGGGCAACCGAATGCATTTCATATGAGTACGTAACTTACGTACCTATGTCAAGTTAACTTCTGCCCATTACTCCTAGCTGCGCCCCGTCGGTCCGCCGACGCTTTGCAAGGCGAGCCAGTTGCTCTGGAACAGAATGAACGCCAGGAACAGCATCCAGATATCGCGCGGAAACGCGAAGTACGCGATCGCGGCGGTGATAACGAGCCCGATCATCGCCACGACGCGCATCGCCCACGCCGGACCGATGACGGCGCCGAGCCAGGCGTCGAGCGTCTGCCCGCCGTCGAGCGGGTAGGCCGGCAACAGATTGAACAGCATCAGGTAGTAGTTGCTGTACGAGAGGGTATTGAGCGCCAACACGAGCAAAGGCTTCGACTGCACGGCGTCGATGTCGGCGAGCAGATCGAAGACAAAGTACAGCAGCAGGTTGGCCGCCGGCCCCGCCAGAAACACGACCGTGCGCAGCAGTGTCGACCGCGGCAGCGAACGGGTGAAGTGGCAAAGCCCGCCGAGCCCGTTGAGTTCGATGTGGCTGACCTCCTGGCCGAACAGCCGCCCCGCGAAGGCGTGTCCCAATTCATGCAGCAGGATCGATACCAGCAGCCCGATCACGATCACGACGCCAGCCGAGATCACCTGGCTGTTGCCCGAGGTGAAGTACCGGCTCGTGAACATCACCGCGACCAGCACGAAGAAGAGATCGAGAAAGATCGGGATACCGGCGATGCGGCCGAGTTCGATGCGTGTGGACATGTGGGGCCTTTCTGCGGCCGTCGGTGGCAAACGTACTCTTGCGATGCCGACGGTGATTGCAAGCATCGCGCGCGACCAGCAGGGCGTTTTCGAGTGCGAACAGGTCGAAGGCAACGATTCGCCCGGAAAGTAGCGTTTATACGCTATCGCGTATAGACAAAAGCAAGACCAGAAAATACGCGATAGCGTATATAAATGAGATTGGGGTTCACTAATCCATACGCGATCGCGTATGCAAAGGGGGAGACATCGAAAAACAATACGCGATCGCGCATAAAATACCGTCTCAGTCACGACTGTATTAAAAACTGAATGTTCATTGAAAGTTTATACGCGATCGCGTATGAAAGGCAGCAAAGCCAAGCGCGCCATACGCGATCGAGTATAGAAAATGACACCCATCACAACAGCAGCTGACGTCGGGGCCGCCATCGCCGCCGCCCGCAAGACGCAAAAGCTTTCGCAAGGCGAACTCGCTGCCCGAACCGGAGTTCGCCAAGGGACAATCTCCGAGGTCGAGAACGGGAAAGCAACAGCCCATATAGGAAAAGTGCTGCAGCTCATTGCGGCCCTGGGCCTGAATATCGCGATCACTGATCGCCAAGGAAAAGCCACCGCCGCGCCATCGGCGGCCGCCACCGTCGTCATCGATGAGCCGATCCCCGATGCCTCGATCGACATCGATGCCATTGTCGCGCCGAAGAAGAAGTTGCCCCGATGAGTGGCAAGCAACTCCTTGTTCTCATGAATGGCCGCCGCTGCGGCGTGGTCACGCAAGCAAACAATCGCTTGTCGTTCGCCTACGACCCGGCGTGGCAGGCGCTCAAAGATGCGTTTCCACTCTCCCTCTCCATGCCGACCGCCAAAGCCGAGCACGACCACGCAACGATCAGTTCCTTCATGTGGGGCTTGCTGCCGGACAACAACATCACGCTCGAGACCTGGGGCAAGATGCACCACGTATCGGCGAACAACTGCTTCGCGCTGCTCAGCGCCGTCGGCGAAGATACCTCAGGTGCGATCCAGTTCGTGCCACCCGGCAAGATCGACAGCATCAACCGCTCTCAAGATATCGAATGGCTCAATCAAAAGCGCCTGGAAGATTTGATCGAACAGCTCGCCCGCAATTCTGGCCGCACGCGATTGGCGGCAACCGGAGGCCAGTTCAGTTTGGCCGGCGCTCAAGCCAAAACCGCGCTCTACCGCGACGGCGATCGCTGGGGCATCCCGCAGGGACGCCGGCCCACCACGCATATTCTAAAGCCACTGGCGGACCAGCGCGATGCCATGCCTGAGAACGAACATTTCTGCTTACGGTTAGCCGACCGCGTTGGCATGAGTGTCGCGACCAGTGAAGTCTTGTCGATCGCCGGCATCCCGACCTTCTGCTCAACCCGCTACGACCGTGCAAAAAATTCCGATGGGCAAGATGTACGCCTGCACCAGGAGGACACATGCCAAGCGCTCGCCGTGCATCCAAGCAAGAAATACGAGAACGAGAGCGGCCCGAGTGCCTTGCAGATCATGCAGCTTCTCGGCACGGTATCGTCGGCAGCCAACGAGGATCGTGATCGGTTTGTGCGCGCGCTGGCCTTCAACTTCGTTATCGGCGGCACCGACGCGCACGCAAAAAACTATTCCCTCGTGCTCCATCCCGGCAAAGTGCGCCTCGCCCCCTTCTACGACATCGGCAGCTTTCTCCCATATCTCGATAAAAAGGCGAAAGGGACAAAGCTCGCCATGAAAATCGGCGGTCACTATGAGATGGACGAGATCATGCCGCGCCATTGGCAGCTGTTCGCGCGCGACGCCGATTACGATCCCGCACGTGCCCTCGCGCAGGTGCGAGACCTTCTGGCGCGTTTGCCTGGTGAAGCTCTTGGCCAGCTTCACGAATGTCGCGCCGCTGGCCTGAAGGCACCCATCCTCGACCAGTTGGTCGATGCGTTGTGGGTGCGAGCCAAAACGCTCGCGGTTCAATACGGCACGGAGCCTCGACCGAACTCTACCGCCCCTTCTTCTTCCCGCGCATGGCGAGGGTGCGCAGGCGGAGCGCGTTGAGCTTGATGAAGCCTTGCGCGTCTTTCTGGTCGTAGGCGCCCTGGTCGTCCTCGAAGGTGACGAGCGTCGAGGAGTAGAGCGATTTCGGGCTGTCGCGGCCGGTGACGATGACATTGCCCTTGTAGAGCTCGAGCGTGACCTCGCCCTCGACATGCTCCTGGCTCTTGTCGATCATCGCTTGCAGCATCTCGCGCTCCGGCGAGAACCAGAACCCGTAGTAGATGAGTTCGGCATAGCGCGGCATCAGGTCGTCCTTGAGGTGGGCGGCGCCGCGATCCAGCGTGATGCTCTCGATGGCGCGGTGCGCGGCGAGCAGGATCGTGCCGCCCGGGGTCTCGTAGACGCCGCGCGATTTCATGCCGACAAACCGGTTCTCGACCAGATCGAGCCGGCCGATGCCGTTGTCGCGGCCGAGATCGTTGAGCGCTTTCAAGATCGTCGCCGGGCTGAGTTTCTTGCCATTGATCGACACCGCATCGCCCTTCGCGAATCCGATCTTGATCTTGGTGACTTTGTCGGGCGCGGTCATTGGCGAGATCGTGCGCTGATAGACGAGCTCTGGTGCCTTCTGCGCCGGGTCTTCCAGCACTTTGCCTTCGGAGGACGAATGCAGCAGATTGGCGTCGACCGAGAACGGCGCCTCCCCCTCCTTGTCCTTGGCGATCGGGATCTGGTGCTGGCGCGCGAACTCGAGGAGGTCGGTGCGGCTCTTGAACGCCCACTCCCGCCACGGCGCGATGATCTTGATGCCCGGTTCCAGCGCGTAATAGGAGAGCTCGAACCGCACCTGGTCGTTACCCTTGCCGGTGGCGCCGTGACAGACGGCGTCGGCGCCGGTCTTGCGCGCGATGTCGATTTGCGCTTTGGCGATCAACGGCCGCGCGATCGAGGTGCCGAGCAGATAGACGCCTTCGTAGACGGCGTTGGCGCGGAACATCGGGAACACGAAATCGCTGACGAACTCCTCGCGCAGATCCTCGATGAAGATGTTGCCCTTCTTGATGCCGAGCATCTCGGCCTTCTTGCGGGCGGGCGCCAGCTCCTCACCCTGGCCGAGGTCGGCGGTGAACGTGACGATCTCGCAGCCGTAGGTTTCCTGCAGCCACTTCAGGATGATCGAGGTATCGAGGCCGCCGGAATAGGCCAGAACCACTTTCTTGATTTTACCTTTGGCGGCGGCGGACATCGATTGACCTCTCGAGGGCGGGACGGAAAGTGGGCGCACTATAGGCAAGAACCGATACCGGGCAAGGTTTGGCGCAAGCGTAGATTAAGCCAAGCAAGATGGGGGGCGGGCCATGCGGGCCTTGGCCGGACCGGCAACTGGCGCGCCGCCCGATGCAGCACGAGTTTCAGTCGCGGCCGGCATGGATGCGCGAATCGGCTGGCACAAATCGCAGCGCGCTGATTCGCGGCACGTGTCGCGCGGCACCGTTTCGTACAACTGATTTTCCCCACGACTAAAGGCGAGGCACCGTCACATTTGATTTGCGAATAATCCGAATCGGCAGTCGCGGTGCGTTGGCCGATGCACACAGCGACCGCCAGTCGTTGCCCGCGGCACGATCGGCCGCTTACGGAGACGTCTCAACTTAGGCCTTGAAAACGCCCATTTAATCGAGCGTTCTCAGCGTCGCTCTCCGGTGTCGCCCTGGATTGTCGCGCGGGCGTTGCGCCGCGCGAACGGGAATTGCATCACCGGCCAAGCCGCCGCGCGCAGGTCTTTTTGCGCGAGACGCGGCACGATGAGTTGCGCAGGTTGTGAACATGTATTCATCACGCCGCCGTGTTTTTGACGTCACTTACAGTGATATAAGTGCGAGTGGCATCAACATTGGAGATGACTGCCGTGAAGAAAACGATCGCTTGGGGAATGGGCGTCTCGGCTTCGGCCGCAGCTCTCATGATGTTTGGATTGGCTGCGCAAGCGCAGCAGCAGAAGGCGCCTGTGGCACCTGCGGCTCCGGCCGCGGCACCCGCAGCACCTGCCGCTGCAGCCCCTGCCGCACCCGCAGCAGCAGCTAAGGCACCTGCCGCACCTGCACCTGTCGCCAAG
Organism: uncultured Alphaproteobacteria bacterium; assembly: GCA_963779515.1. Lineage (GTDB taxonomy): Bacteria > Pseudomonadota > Alphaproteobacteria > Rhizobiales > Hyphomicrobiaceae > CAVZYN01. The sequence continues at coordinate 193,987 of CAVZYN010000017.1, read as the reverse complement.
GCAGCCGCGCCCGCCGCCGCCGCACCTGCAAAGGCAGCGTCAGCATGCGCGAAAGTCGACGAAGCAACGTGCAAGGCGAACACCGCCGAGTGCGCTTGGATCGTGCCGACGAAGGTCGACAAGAAGACCGGCAAGGCGGACAACCCGTACTGCCGTAAGGTCGCGGGCGTCGCCAAGAAGGCAGCAGATGCGAAGGCCGCCACTCCGGCAGCCGCAGCACCCGCAGCCGCTCCTGCCGCAAAGCCCGCCGCAGCCGCCGCAAAAGCGCCGGCAGCAGCAGCCGCACCGGCAGCGCCTGCCGCACCAGCCGCCGCTGCTCCCGCAGCACCGGCTCCGGCAAAGAAGCCATAAGCTGACGCTTCGAGTTTTAGAATGGGCCGTGCATCGAAAGGTGCGCGGCCTTTTTTATATTTGGACGTCCAGAATGAAAAAACGGCGCCCCGTGGAGCGCCGTTTTCTTTTGGCCGATCAGGTCTTGGTCACTCGACCTTGATGCCCTTTTCCTTGAAGTAGCGCAGCGCGCCGGGATGGAACGGGGCGCCGGCCTTCTTGACGCTCTGGTTCGCGACCGTGATGTTCAGCCCCTCGGCGTGCACGCGGCCAAGGTCTTCGCGCTTCTCGAGCATCGTCTTGGTCAGCTTGTAGGCGAGCTCCTCGTCGAACTTCTCGTTGACCGACATCACGTTCCAGACGGTGATGTCCTCGGCGTCCTTCTCCATGCCGGGATAGGTTGCCTTTGGAATCTTGGCCGCCGCATACAAGGGGCCGTACTTCGCGTTCATCTTGTCGACGTACTGCGCGTAATCCAGGATCTTGATCTTGGTGCCGGGCGTCGCGGCGAGGTCGGTGACGGCCGACGTCGGCAACCCGCCGACCCAGAAGAACGCGTCGATCTTCTTGTCCTTCATGGCGTTGACGCTCTCGGCTGCGCCGAGACGCTCGCGTTTCATGTCCTTGTCCTTGTCGAGGCCGGCGGCTTCGATGACGCGGAACGCGAACACTTCCGTGGCGCTGCCCGGCGAGCCCGTCGAGACGCGCTTGCCCTTCAAGTCCTCGACCTTGTTGACGCCCGTGCCGTCGACCGTCACGACGTGCATGTGGTTCGCGTACATGACGACGAGCGTGCGGATCGGCAGCTTGCCGCTCGCGAACTTGTCGAGCCCGTTGACGGCGTCCCACGTCGCATCGACCTGCGTGAACGCGACGTCGGCCTTGCCGGAGCCGAGCAGCTGCAGATTGGCGACCGAGCCGCCGGTCACTTCGGCGGTTGCCGTGTAGCCCGGGATTTCCTTGGCGATAATGCTCGCAAAGCCGCCGGCCAGCGGATAGTAGACGCCGCCCGTGCCGCCCGTGGCGATGGAAAGCTGTTTGGACTGCTGCGCGTGGGCGCCGGTAATGCCGGCGACGGCGGCGATGCCGAGCGCCAGAAGCGTGCGACGTTTCATGAAGGTGTCTCCCTGGAGGTTGATGCACGCGGTTCTGTGGCCGCGTCATGCCGGAAATTTAACCGAAAGCAATAACAGCGCAAGGCCACTCCGATCCGGAGTAGCCTTGCGCAAAACCATCAAATGACGCGGTTCAGGGCGCGCCCTCGACGATCATGATGTCGATGATGCCGGCGCCCTCGCGCAGTTTGCGCGCCGCGGCGTATTCCGGCGAGTGGGCATAGGCGCGCGCGGCGTCGAAGCTCGCGAATTCGATGACGACGTTGCGGGAACGGCCTTCGCCCTCGGCGATCTCGCAGCGCCCGCCGCGCGCGATCGGATTGCCGCCATACTTCTTCATCGCTTCACCGGCGGCGGCGGCATAGATGCCCCATTGCGTCGCATTGGTGACGGCGGCGCGCGCGATAACATAGCCTTTGGGCATCAGATCTCTCCTAGGGTTTGGTGGCGGTTTCGATTTCGCTGAGAATGGCTTTGGCGGCGGCGAGCGGATCACGGGCGGCATTGATGGGCCGCCCGACCACGAGGTGCGTCGCGCCCGACCCGATCGCGATTGTGGGCGTGACGACGCGCGATTGATCGCCGGCGGATGTGCCTTGCGGACGGATGCCGGGCGTCACGATCTTGAAATCCTCGCCGACGGCTTGCCGGACGAGTGCGGCCTCCCAGCCGGAGGCAATGACGCCATTGAATCCGGCGGCTTTGGCGAGCTTGGCGCGATGCACCACGACATCGGCCGGGCTCATGCCCCGAATACCTTGCTCGTCGAGATCGGATTTCTCGAGGCTCGTCAGCACCGTTACGGCCAGGAGCTGCAGCGGGCTCGACCCTCGGCCTTTGACGGCGGCGTCGAGCGTCTTGCGGTCGGTGCCGTGTACGGTGAGATAGTCGAAGCCGAGTTTGGCGATGTTGGCCGCGGCCTTCTCGACGGTGTTGGGAATGTCCAACAGCTTCATGTCGAGGAACACGGTCTTGCCGGCGGCCTTCAGGCCTTGCGCGAACGCGATGCCGCCGCCGAACAGCAGTTCGAGCCCGACCTTGTAGCACTGGACGCTGTCGCCGAGTGCCGCGACCAGGACGCGGCCCGCATCGACGTCGGCGACGTCGACGGCGACAAACAGACGATCTCTCGGTGCAAGGCTCATCAGGGTGCTCCGATCGTGGCGGTTTCCAGCGATCGCCATGCATGGATCACGTGCCGTGTGGCGATGTCAAACGCGAACACGTTGCCGCCTCCACCCGCACCCTGGTCATGGCGGCGCGCGATCGCCACGCGGGCGAGGTGGCAGTATAGCAGCGTGCCGACGCCGCCATGCCCGACCAGCAAGAGATCGCCATGCGCCGGACGCGCCAGCACGGCTTCAGCCTCACGCACGATGCGCGCTTGCGCGTCTCGCGATGTTTCCCAGCCGCGCACGCTCGTATCGGGTTCCGCGAAAAACTGGTCGGCGACGCGCTCGAATTCCGGCGGCGGCAGAAAGCCGGTCGCGGATCGGTCGTTTTCGTGCATCGCGGCGCGGATCTCGACCGTGAGCCCGCGCAGCGCGGCAAAGATGTCCGCCGTCTCGATCGCTTTTGTTTCGGCCGAACTGACGATGCGAGTGATCTTGCGCGTCCAGTCGGCGGATGCTGCCGCCTCGGCGCGCGCACGGCCAACGTCCGACAGCCCCCAGTCGGGCACCGGCACGGCCGGATCGATCCGCACCTGCGGATGCGTGAGATAGAAGGCGCGGCTCATCCGTGCATGATCTTGGCGGCGCGCGCGAGCTTCGAGATGACGCCCTTGAACAGCTCCTGGTTCGCCTTGTCCTTGAGGTGCCCATGATCGTCGAACGCCTCCATCGCGCGCGGCACCGCGATCTGATCCGGCAACACAAGCGCGCCGAGACCGAGTTCCAGCGACTGACGGAGGTGGATGAGGCCGCGAATGCCACCGAACCCGCCGGGCGAAGCCGAACCGACGGCGAACACCCGCGATTTGAAGACCTGCAGCGGAATTTCGCCATCGTCCTTGATGCGGCTGACCCAATCGAGCGCGTTCTTCAGCAGCGGCGCCAGCGACGCGTTGTACTCGGGCGCGGCAATGAATATGCCATCGTGGATGCTCATCAGCGCCTTCAGCTTGCGGGCGTTCTCGGGTGGCCCTTCGGCGGCCTCGAGGTCGCCATCGTAGATCGGCATCTGGTAGTCCGCGAGGTCGGCGAACGTGGCGGCGATGCCGTTCGCGCGCGCGATATCGGCGCCGAGCCGCGCGAGCTTTTTGTTGAGCGACGCCTGGCGTGCGGAGCCAGCAATAAACAGGAGCTTCATGGTATGCGGCATGGAGATGTCCTTTGGGCCTTCGGCGCTTTTTCCGCTGGGTCCCGGTTCTCGTCGCTGCTGTAGTGCAGCTCCTCGACCTGGATGACGGGGTCGTTTTTCAATGTGACAGAACGCTCGTCTAGGGTTTTAATCCGGCGAACGGGAGAATCCAACGGTCATGCAGTTGTCGCACGAAGAGCAGGCAATCGCCGCGGGCGCAAAGGGCGAGGCCGCGGCCATGGCGCTGCGGCTGGTGGCGGAGTCGGGCCGCCTGTTGGGCGCGGACCGGCTGATCCCGGTGGCGTCCGCGCATATCGACGGCGCGCTCTATCACGGCGACTCGGGCGTGCATTTCGCCGAGAAGCTGGTGGCTGACGGCGGCAAGGTCAGGATTCCGACGACGCTGAATGTCGGCGCGCTGGATTTGATGCATCCCAGCCGCAGCAAATTCGCGGGCGACAAGCGCGCCATGGCGCTGCGGCTGATGCAGGCTTACGAACAGATGGGTTGTAAGCCAACCTGGACGTGTTCGCCCTATCAGGCGGGGCATCGCCCCAAGGCCGGCACCGATGTCGCCTGGGGCGAGAGCAACGCCGTCGCGTTCTGCAATTCGGCGCTCGGCGCGCGCACCAACCGCTACGGCGACTTCCTCGACATCGCCTGCGCGATTGTTGGCCGCGCGCCGCGCTATGGCCTGCATCTCGCCGAGAACCGCCGCGCGCGGGTGGTGGTCGATGCGTCGGGCTTGTCCGAGCGGTTGCGCACGCTCGACGCCTTCTGGCCGGTGCTCGGCGCCTGGCTCGGCCGCGAAACCGGCAGCACGATTGCGGTTGTCGACGGTCTGCAAGGCTGCGCGACGGAGGATCGGTTGAAGGCGCTCGGCGCGGCGGCGGCGGCGTTCGGCGCGGTGGGGCTTTTTCATATCGCCGGCGTGACGCCCGAAGCGCCGACGCGCGCGGCTGCCTGTCAGGATCAGCCGCCTGAGGCGATCATTCGGCTGACGCCCGAAATGATCTTCGCCGCGCGCGCGTGGCTGTCGACGGCTGAGGATAGCGCGCGCATCGACGCAGTCGCCGTCGGCAGCCCGCATCTGTCGCATGATGAGATGCTGGAGATCTTGCGCCTGCTCAATGGCCGCACGACGCGCATGCCGGTATTCGCGCACACGGGCCGGCACGTGCTGGCGGAGTTGGACAAGAGTGGCGCGCGGGCGGCGCTGGAATCGGGTGGCATCACGATCGTCGCGGATACATGCATCGTCGTGACGCCGATCCTTCCGGCAGATGTTGGCGTGTTGCTGACCAACTCCGGAAAATTCGCCAACTACGCGCCGGGCAACACCGGCTGGGCGGTGCGCTATGCCGCGCTCGCCGAGTGCATCGAGACGGCGGTGACGGGCGCGCTCGTCACCGACGAGGCGGTGTGGTCATGACGGCGCGCATCGAAGGCCGCGTGTTGTTTCCAGGCGCCGCATCCGGCCCGCTGTTGAAACTCACCGCACCCTTGAGCCTCTGGGGCGGCATCGATCCCGCCACCGGCACGATCATCCATGGGCGCCATCCCGAGCGTGGCTGCAATGTGAGGGGGATGGTGCTCGCGATTCCCGAGCCGATCGGGTCGTCGTCGTCGTCCTACGTGATGCTGGAGTTGATCCACAGCGGCAATGCCCCCGCCGCACTGCTGCTCGGCCGCGCCGACGCCATTATCGTCGTCGGCTGCCTCGTCGCCCGCGAGATGGGCTGGAAGGCGCCGCCGGTGGTGGAGGTGGATGTGGCCGCGCTGCAGGGCGGCGAGATCCGCGTCGTCGATGGGCGCGTGGAATGCGCGTGACGCTTCTTTCCTCTCCCGCATGCGGGAGAGGATGTCACGGCCAGCGCACGCTGGACGTGACAGGTGAGGGTGAACGAGCACGTCCTTGGCTCTTAGACTTCTCGCCAGCCACAGCAAATGCCGCCGCCCCCTCATCCGGCGCTTCTTCGCGAAGCCGAGCTTCGCTCAGGCGCGCCACCTTCTCCCCGCGGGAGAAGGATAAAGCAACGGGCGATCATGGCTATCGCGCAGCGCGGACGCGTTTCCAGATCGGGAGCGGCGGCCCAAAATAGCGCGCCATCAAACCGCTGTTGAATGTGAGTGCCGCCGCCGCAGTCATTGCCATCATGTTGGCCGCATAGCCGAACAATTGATGGTCCGCGGAGTTTTGGATCGTATCCAGCGCGAAGCCGACGATCGCGAGCGTCAGACAGAACAACACCGCCGCGAGCCATTGCCCAACGCGTGCGCCGCCGATCCAGGCCACGACGAGTGGCGCCCATGTGCAAATGGCTAGAGTAAACGCTATCAAGCCGTATCGATCGACGATGCCAATCCAACTGCGAACGCCAATTGGGATCGCAAAGTATCCGGGAGCAGATGCAGCAAAAAACAAAAATAAGTAGGCAGAGGTAAGTGTGAGCCAAGCAAAGGAGACGCGCTTTGCCCATGTCGGTTTGAAGAGCCAAACGAGCGACGTTGGCAAGAACGGGATCAGCCAGAACAGGCCGCCGAAATGAAGGCCAAGCATGACATATGGCGGCAGGCCGTTGAGGGCGGCGTCCACCACTTCCGCGATTGACACAATGCAGTTCCTATCCATCTCAGTGTCAGCAACAGATGTCAGTGAAAACTTAAGGATTGCCTGAGGGTTCGAGACCGGATCACAGCTGCAAGGCGCTCGCGCATGGAGGAAGATCGTGATATTATTAAACGATGCCCAACACGACCTACCCGCTCCCCGATCCGCTCGTCACGGTCTCAGCCGACTGGCTCGGTGGTGAACCGTGCTTCACGGGCCGGCGGGTCCCGATCAAGGCGCTGTTCGATTTCCTTAAAGATGGCGAGTCCCTGGGTTCGTTCCTCGGTGCCTATCCGAGCGTGTCGCGCGAGCACGCGGTGGCCGTCATCGAGTTGGCGAATAAAGCCGTGCCGAGTGCCGCCGAATAGACAGGTACCCAATGCGGGCAATTCTTCTGGATGCCTGCGTGCCGCAATGGTTGCGAAACGAATTCGGTGCTGCAGCAGTGACAACCGCGCATTATGCCGGTCTCGATCAACTTTCCGATACAGATCTACTCGATGCCATTGAGGGGCGCTTTGACGTCCTTGTCACGCTCGACCGGAACCTTTCGTATCAGCAGAAGATTTCTGGTCGGCTAATCGCGGTTGTCGTCATGCGGGTGCAAGCCCAGACGCCAACGGCGTTCCGCTCGCTCATGCCAAGCGTCCGCCGAGCGATCGACGACGCGAAACCCGGAGAGGTGATCGTCGCGGGACCGTAGTCCCCGTGCGATCCGTCATCCCGGATCGGCGCGAAGGGTGCCGTCCACACATGACGTGCGGTTATGTGGTGTGCCGCCCTTTGCGGGCGCGCCAGGCGTCGCGGCGGGCGAGCACGGCGTCGAGGCGTTCGCGCTGGCTCGCCGAGAGCGGCGCACGTTTGACGCGGCGCATGAGCATCGAGAACATATAGCCCGAGCGGAAGAAGTAGGGCCGCAGTTCGAGAAAGCACAGTGCGGGCTCGATCACCGAAGGGTCGTCATTGCGAAATTTCTCCAGCGCTTGCATATATCCGCCCGGAAACGCCAGCGCACTGTACCGCCGGTGGAACTCCGCGCACGCCTGCTTCCAGTCGGCCCACGCCGCAGGGTTTTTGTCGCGCTCCAGCACGGTCTCATGGATGCGCTGATGCAGCCGCACGATCTCGGCGGCGCCGCGTGTGATTTGCATTTTGATGTCGGATGCCTTCATGGCGACGGCTCTTCTTTCCTATTCCGCGAGAAAGAGACCACAACATCCTGCAGCCGTCATGCCAGGCCTTGTGCCTGGCATCCAGGATCACCGTCGGCTCGGCTGAGGCAACCGCGTCCCTTGATGAAGGTTTTGTCGATCGCAACAGCACGGCGTATCGATCGTGGGCACAAGGCCCACGATGACGGCTATGGGGTCCCGGATCTGCACGCGCGGGCCGCGCGTTGGTCCGGGATGCCGTGAGCTGGGGTTCAGGTCCTTTTGAAAAACCCGCTGAGAATGTTGGGGCCGGTCTCGCCCGTGCGCAGGCGAATGCCGTCTTCGAAGGTGTTGAGCGTCACGCACGCGAAGCCATGATGGGCAAGCAGCGCCACCAGGGACTCGCGATCGAAGTGATGCAGATGCTCATGGGGGAGCCGCATCCGCCACGTCTCGAACCAGGCATCGCCCGCATCACCCAGCTCGCGCCAGCGGCAATAGGGCACCGCGATCGCGAGATAGTTGGTCTTGAGCCGCGCAAGGAACGAGAGATCGGGAATGTGCTCGAGCACGTCGAACATCGCGACCACGTCCCATGATGCAGCGAGCGCCGCCTCCCAGTCCAGGAACGCGACGCCGGCGGGCAGCGGGAAGTTGGCGATGTCACAGCCCGCGCAGCGCGGCACACCGGTGATCTGCGCCGCCTCGATGAAGGTCCCGGTGCCATAGCCGATCTCCAATACCGACTGGGGCATACGGTCGAGCAGTCCCAAGATCCAGCCGAGCCGCTGATAGCCGAGCTTGATCGTGCGGTCGCTCTTGTCCTCGTAGTAGGAGATGTAGGCCTTGTCATAGGTGATCGGCGTAAAGTCCACCTGATGGATCACGCCGAAATCGTCGATGCGATAGTTGGGGAGCATGGTACTGCGCGTGGTTGTTGCGGTGTCGAACAAGATATCACGGCCGCCCAAGACCGAGATGGCGGGCGGCTTCGCTTAGCGGCAGATAGAGGCTCATCGGGACGCTCTCAAATGCCGTGAAGCCGTGGTGACGATAAAAGGCGAGCGCTGCATCGTCCTTGGCATCCGCAACGAGAGCGAACGCCATGATCTCGGCCCTCAGCGCGCGCGTGATGCTATCGATGAGCAATGCTGCGCCCAGCCCCTTGCCGCGATGGATCGTGCTGACCGCGAGACGGCCAAGCCGCACGGCGGGAACCAGCGGATATCGCGGCAGCTTCTTGGCCGTCGCGGCCGTAATGTCGGGAAGCGGGATACTGGTTGCGGCAAGCGTGTAGTAACCGGCAATCGCCGCCGTTCCCGCGTCGACGGCGACGAAGCAGGCCGACACGCGGCGGCGGATGTCTTGAGTTGCTTGGGTGGCGATGTAGCGGTCGAGCGGTGCAACGCCGCATGCGAAACCAAACCGGTCGTGATTCGCCGAAAGGCTTTCGATTTTGTAGGGGAGTGACGCCTCAGCCATTGGCGGTTGTCGGGCCAATCAGCCGACGATGCCGATCAATCGCCCGCTTCATGGCGGGCGTCAGCGGTTGAGGGTCGATCAGCGCATCCGCAAATCTTTGCTGGTCTCCTGCCGACAGCTTGCTGATCTCGGCATCCTCGATGGTCTTGCGTGCCGCCGCGCTGGCGGCCGCGACGACGTAGTCCGTCAGTGTCCGCCCTTCCAGCTCGGCGGCACGCTTCAGGAGTGCGTGCACGTCGGTCGGAAGGCGGGCCTCGAGGCGGGCAGTCGGGGTGTTCGTTTGTTTGGTCATGGCGTTATATACGGCAAATTGCCGTACAATTCAAGACCGACGGCGGACAAACAACCCGAAAGCACTTACGACCGCACCGCGATCATCTCGATCTCGACCTTGGCGCCCATCGGCAGGCCGGCGACTTGGATCGTCGAGCGGGCGGGATAGGGCGTGGCGACGTGCTTGGTATAAACGCCGTTCATTGCGGCGAACTCTTTCAGGTCCGTCATGAACACGGTCGCCTTCGCGACGTGATCCATGGTGAGGCCCGCAGCCTCGAGCAGCGCCTTGATGTTGGCGAACACCTGCTCAGTCTGCGCCTCGATTCCGCCCTCGACCAGCTTGCCGGTCGCGGCATCGAGCGGGATCTGGCCGGAGAGGAACACGATGTTGCCGGTGTCGATGCCGAGCGAGTAGGGACCGATCGCCTTCGATTTTGGTGTTTCAATCGCCTTGCGGGTCATGCGGGTGCTCCATCGCGTGTGGGGAAGTCGAACGAAAGTACGGCGTGCAGAGGTCATCGGCGGCGAGAGCACAGCGGTCGAACAGCCCGCCGCCACTGAAATCGGGGAGCCCCCCGCGGGGCATGTGGGAGCCCATCGCCGATTCGTCAAATGCGGCACGAAAAATTCGCGATTTTCTCGGTGAGATGCAATCGCGATGCCCGCGACGCGTCACGCGAGTGCGGGCGCGATTGCCTTGCACGCGTCACACAAACCTCTGACGCTCTCGACTGATTTCATGAACATCTGCCGCTCGGCAGCATTCATTTCGAGCTCGATGATCCGCTCGACGCCGTTCGCGCCGATCACGACGGGCACGCCGACGTACATGTCCTTCACGCCGAACTCGCCCTTGAGATAGGCGGCGCACGGCAGCACGCGCTTACTGTCGCGCAGATAGCTCTCCGCCATCGCGATCGCGGATGCGGCGGGCGCGTAGAACGCCGAGCCGTTGCCAAGCAGCGCGACGATCTCGCCGCCGCCGCCGCGCGTGCGCTTGATCATCGCATCGAGCTGCTCTTGGCTGAACATGCCGAGCTTGACGCAATCCGGCAGCGGGATGCCGCCGATCGTCGAGTAGCGCGTCATCGGCACCATGTCGTCGCCGTGTCCACCGAGCGTCATCGCGCGCACGTCTTCGATCGAGACGCCTGCGGCTTCCGCGAGGAAGCAGGCAAAGCGCGACGAATCGAGCACGCCCGCCATGCCGATGACTTTGTTGGTCGGGAGGCCGGAAAATTTCTGCAGCGCCCACACCATCGCATCGAGCGGGTTGGTGATGCAGATCACAAAGGCGTTCGGCGCGTACTGCTTGATGCCCGCGCCAACGGACTCCATCACCTTGAGATTGATGCCGAGCAGATCGTCGCGGCTCATGCCCGGTTTGCGCGGCACGCCCGCGGTGACGATGCAGACGTCCGCACCTTTGATGCCTTCGTAGCTGGCGACGCCCGCGCCCGAGAGCTTTGCGTTATAGCCTTCGACGGCGGCGGTCTGCGCGAGATCGAGCGCCTTGCCTTTCGCGGTGCCTTCCATCATGTCGCAAAGAACGATGTCGCCGAGTTGCTTGAGGCCGGCGAGAAGGGCCAGGGTGCCGCCGATCTGGCCAGCGCCGATCAGCGCAATTTTGGTGCGCGCCATGAGAGGTCTCCATCGAGTGGGGTAAGTGCAAGTGTGTCAGTTGCCGCCGTCGGCAGTCGGGCGTTGACTAACCCGAAACCCGGGCCCGTTCAAGCAAGCCGGTTCATGCAGCTTCGATACGCTTGAGTTTTGACACATCAAATTTGGCCCTGGCCACCCACAGGTCATGCGTATTCTGGAGGTTGAGCCAGGTTTCCGCGGTCGATCCCAGAACGGCTTCCAGTCGCAACGCCATTGTCGCCGTGACGGCGTGGCGGCAATCAATCAGCATGTACAGTGTGTTTCGACTAATGCCCAAAGCCTTCGCAAGCGTCACTTTTGAGACGCCCGTCTCGGCAAGACTATCCGCGATCACGTCGCCCGGATGGCTGGGGCGGATCGATGCATTGCGGCGAGTGAGTTTGGCTTTTTGGCTCATTTGAAGCGCTCGTGTGATCTAATGATAGTCCTCGTAGTCTACGTCGACTGCATTGGGTCCATCAGTCGACCAGCCGAAGGTCACGCGCCAATTCTTATCGACCTTGACAGAAAACCGGCCTGACTGATCTCCTGAAAGTCTATGAAAGTTCCACCCTCCGATGTTCATGCCTTGTGGACTCGATATCGAGTCCAAGGTCGACAAAAGCACGGTCAGCTTGGCGACATGCGCGTGCTGAATACGGCGAGCGTCCCCTTTGATCCAGAAACGCTCAAGCGCCCTGCTGCGAAAGCTCTGGATCACGCACTTCGCCCATCACCATGATCATTCAATGTAATGCAATGCATTACATAAGTCAACAAATGTCGAGCCAAGAGGTGCAGATTTTCCGGCAAGAGCCGATGCAACCGAATTGAAAATGCGGAATGTTCACCAAGAGAGTGAGCTTTGGCTTGGGTCAAGGCGCGGACGCTGCTATTTCCGCATGGTAGCTATAAAGCGTGCATAGGGTTCTGGTCGTGGCGATCTCCGGCAAGTATTGCATCATTGGCGCGGGAGCCTCGGGCCTCGCGGTCGCAAAGAATTTTTCGGCGCGGGGCATTCCTTATGACTGCCTCGAGAAAGCAAGCGACCTCGGCGGCCTTTGGAACATCAATGCCGCCTCGGGCGTGGTCTATGACTCGACGCATCTCGTCTCCGCCAAATCCTCGACCGACTTCGATGACTTCAAGATGCCGGAGGAGAACTTCCCCGAGTATCCGAGCCACGCCGTCGTGCTCGACTATTTCCGCGCCTACGCCGAACAGTTCGGCGTGGCGCCGAACCTGCGGTTCAACATGGATGTCGAGACGGCGTCGCCGCGCGGCGACGGCGGCTGGGACGTGAAGATCAAGGGCGAGGCGGCGCCGCGCACCTATCTCGGCGTCGTGCTCGCGAACGGCCATCACAACGAGCCGCGCATGCCGTCCTATCCGGGAACGTTCGCGGGGCAGATCATGCACTCGCGCGACTATCGCAGCGTGCGGCAACTGCGCGACAAGCGTGTGCTTGTTGTCGGCGCCGGCAATTCCGCGTGCGACATCATTCGTGATGCCGTCCACGGATCGGGTGCGAAAGTCGTGATGAGCCTGCGCCGCGGCACCTGGTTTGTGCCGAAATATCTGCTCGGTTTTCCGACGCATGACGTGGTGTCGATCGTCGAAATGCTGCCAGTGCCGCGCCTCGTCAAACGCTGGATGTTCCAGGCGAGCCTCTGGGTGCTGCAGGGCCCACCACAGCGCTACGGCCTGCCGAAACCGGAGTACGCGATCGACGCCGCGCATCCGACCATGAGCGACGATATCCCGCGCCTCGCTGGCCACGGCCGCCTGATCGTGAAGCCGGAGATCGCACGCTTCGACGGCAACGACGTTGTCTTCAGCGATGGCTCGCGCGAAACGGTCGACACCATCGTCTTCGGAACCGGCTACAAGATCACGTTCCCGTTTCTCGACGACGGCATCGCCACCGATGCCATTGGCCGCCCGCGATTCTATCTCAACACCGCGCACCAGGAGCACGACACGCTCTTCGCCGCCGGCCTCATTCAAGCCAACGGCAGCATCTGGCGCCTTGCTGACTACCAAGGCGCCATCATCGCCAACGCGATCATTGCCGCGGCAAAAGCGCCGCGCGAATGGGCGGCGTTCAAGACGCGGCGCAGCTCTGGCGAGAACGGCATGCCGAAGGGGTCCTTCGTCGCCTCCGATCGCCACAAACTCGAAGCCAACTACACAGACTATCGTCGCGCGCTGATGCGCCAGATCAAGGCATTCGGTGCCGTGCGTAAGATGACGCTGACGCCCGTCGCCGCCCGTCCCGACATCGGCGAAAAGCCGGTCTATCGCCTGCCCGAACAGCGCCACGAACCATCACGTCCGATCGCTGCCGAGTAAGGCGCGGGTCCGGGTGTCATTGTCGAAGTTTGCAAACGCCGAACAACGCGCGTCTTGACACGCATCAAAGCACGCGTTGTGTCGATCGTACACAGACAGCGCCTTGGCGTGCGCCGCGACATAGACCGCGAAGGATCTCATGAGCCGATTGCGTGTGCATACTGAAACGCACCGTGTCGACCGCATCGGTTGGCTCCGCGCGGCGGTCCTCGGGGCCAACGACGGAATCATCTCGACGGCGAGTCTGATCGTCGGCGTGGCCGCCGCAGCCGCCAAGCCCGGCGACGTCCTTTTGACCGGAGTTGCGGGATTGGCGGCAGGCGCCATGTCCATGGCGGCAGGTGAATATGTGTCCGTCAGCTCTCAGTCCGACACCGAGCGGGCCGATCTCGAACGCGAGCGCAAGGAACTCAGCACGGACGTAGCGTTCGAGCGCGAAGAGCTGGCGCAAATCTACGTCAGACGCGGCGTCGAGCATGCGCTCGCCCTCCAAGTCGCCGATCAGTTGATGGCCAAGGATGCGCTTGGTGCGCATGCACGTGATGAGCTTGGGATCTCCGAGATCAGCACGGCGCGCCCGGTTCAGGCGGCACTGACGTCCGCGGCAACATTTGCCGTCGGCGCTGCCATGCCGCTCGTGATGGTTATGGCAGCGCCGGCTGGCAAGCTGATCCCCGTTGTCACGATCGCATCGCTGGGATTTCTCGCACTCCTTGGCGCGATTGGTGCCAGGGCGGGCGGCGCCAATATAGGGACCGCCACAATGCGGGTGACCTTTTGGGGTGCGCTTGCCATGGCGCTCACCGCGGGTATCGGCAAAGTCTTTGGAACCGTCGTGTAAGCCTCACGAAAACTGCGGCCGCCAGATCTGGCGGCGCAGCGCGCGATAGGCGGCGATGCCGTTGGGATAGCTGACAAGTTCGAGCTGTTGGCCCCACGGCGCCTTGAAGTAGAGCCAGGAGAGCCCCTCGCTCGGGCCTTCGGTCATCAGCACCGGCCCACTTTGGATCTCGACGTTGTGCGCCTTCAGCGCCACCAGTGCCTTGTCCATGTCCGCGACGTAGATCGCGATATGCCAGCCGCCCACATCGCTGTTACGTGGCTGGATCTTGTTCTGGTCCGGCGACACGAACTCGAAAAGCTCGAGCACAGGGCCGTTGGCGACCTCCAGAACCCTGAGCTTATTGATCCGCGCGCGTGGATGCACGGCGAGATGCGCCGCCATCCAGTCGTCGGCGGACTCGAAGGGTCCGACATCGTAGAGTGGCGACGCGTCCAGCACATCCACGAAAAAATGCGTGGCAGCCTCGATGTCCGGAACCGTCAAGCCGATGTGTTCAATGCCCGCGACGCCGGGTATAGGTGTGGGCCGGGTCATGGATGCGCTCCTTGCAATGTGGGCGGACTGAACCGGCATGACGTTCGCAACTATACCTCATGCGAACGCCACGCCGACGACAACAAGAGTATGCCGGAGAGACTGCAATGTCGAAAATCCTTTTGATCACGGGTGGCTCGCGCGGCATTGGCGCCGCAACCGCCCGGCTGGCGGCGGCACGCGGCTATGACGTCGCCATCAACTACGCGGGCAACGCTGCAGCGGCAGAATCGGTGGTGGCTGATATCCGCAAGCAGAGCCGCAAGGCCGTCGCCATCCAAGCCGACGTGAGCAAGCCCGCCGAGATCAAGCGGCTGTTCGAGGCTGTCGACAAACAGATGGGCCGCATCGACGCGTTCTTCAACAACGCCGGTATCGCAGGTCCGATGTCGAAGATCGTCGACATGCCCGTCGAACGCATCGAGAAGACGTTCGCGATCAACACCGTCGGCGCATTCATTGCCGCGCAGGAAGCGGTTCGCCGATTGTCGACCCGGCTCGGTGGCAACGGCGGCGCGATCGTCAACATGAGCTCGATGGCGGCCAAGGCCGGCGCCCCCAATGATGGAACGGACTATGGCGCATCCAAGGGCGCGATCGACACCTTGACGGTTGGCCTCGCGAAGGAGGTCGCCGGCGAAGGCATTCGCGTCAACGCGGTGCGGCCGGGCTTGATCTACACCGAGATCCACGCCGTCCATGGGCCAGCCCGATCGTGTCGACAGATTGAAGACGGCGATCCCGATGCTGCGCGGCGGCACGCCGGAAGAGGTCGGGGAAACGGTGCTCTGGCTGATGTCGGAGCAAGCCTCTTACATCACTGGGCAGCTCGTCGATGTCGCAGGCGGACGCGCGCTTTAACGTCGTATTCACTGCGTTCGTTTACGGATGGACTAACAAATAATCAATGCTGTCGCTGTAGGCTCCTCGCAGATTTAGAGGAGTCCTGTCACATGACCGTTGCGGCGATGCCAGTATCGAGATTTGTTCTGGGTGATGAGGCCGCCGCGTCCGGCAAAGCGAAGGCGCAGGCTCTATCGCCAATCCTGATTGGTGGCGTTCTGCCCATCATATTGGCGATCGCCATCGATCCCTTTGGATTGGGCCGCGCAACGGCAGTGCTGGTTCCCCTGCTCATCGTCGCCATGTTGATCGCCGTTGGTGTTTACACGGCAAGCGTCTTGATCCCGGGTGAACTGGCCGCCGTGGTCGTCGACACCAAGCAAATGGTCGCGCGCCTCAACTATCAGGGCATGTTCGCGACCCGCACCACGGAACTGCCGCTCTCGAGCGTCGCCAGCGTCAAGGCGAACACGCAGTATGATCGCGATGGCTATCGCAGCGATACGGTGGTGATGACGCTGCGCACGGGCGAGCGTCTGGAGTTGCCGCCGACAGTCACGCCGCAACAGATCAGAGCCGTTCGCGCCGTCCTGGGCCTCTGAAGCGCGCATGCCTCCGGCATGACGCGGCCGCACGCAAGCAACAAGAAGTTGGTGGGGCGGGGCGAAAACAGATCGCGCGCGGGGTTGGTGGGGCGGCCGCGCGCAAGCAACATGACGTCCTAGCCGATTCAGGATATGGAACGGGTTGAGCTGCAAACGCAGCGCCCGCACCGGACCCTGATGTTGTGACAACGCTGCCAGACAAGCCTCCGACATCTTTGCTCGCCAGCGGCTGGCCCGCCGGCGTCGAGGCGACGCACGAGTACGTGTCCGCCTACGACTATCTGCGCGAAGGCGAGGGCCATCTGTTCGTGACCGGCCGGGCCGGCACGGGCAAGTCGACGCTGCTGCGCTGTCTCAAGGATCTGGTGACCGACGAAACCGTCGTCGTCGCGCCGACAGGTCTTGCCGCCGTCAATGTCGGCGGTCAAACCATTCATTCGTTTTTCGGACTGCCGCCGCGCTTGATCCGGCCCGACGACATCCGCCGGGCCCGCAATGGCCGCATCATGCGCAAACTCAAATTCCTCGTCATCGACGAGGTATCGATGGTGCGGTCCGACATGATGTGGGCGATCGACCAGTCGCTGCGCGTCAATCGCGGACGGCCGCGTGAAGCCTTCGGCGGTGTGCGGCTCGTCATGTTCGGCGATCTGCATCAGCTGCCGCCGGTCGTGCAGGAAGCCGAGGTCGGTGATCATCTCGAGACCAATTTCGGCGGTCCGTTCTTCTTCTCGGTGCCAGCCTTGAAGGAAGGTGCCGGAACCGCACTCGTCGAACTGACGCAGGTCTTTCGCCAGCGCGACGAGCGGCTCTTGCATGTACTCAATCGCGTCCGCGACGGCGATGCCAACGAGGACGATCTCGAGATCCTCAATGAACGTGTCAATCCCGTGCGGACGCTTGCAGAGGGCGATCCCTACGTCATCTTGACGCCGACGAACGCGGCGGCGCTGCGCATCAATTTGGCCTATCTCGAGGCTCTGCCCGGCACGGCGCAGACTTACCAAGCCGGTGTGACGGGCGACTTCAATCAGGCCGCCCAGCCGACCGACACGACGCTGGCGCTGAAGCCTGGCGCCAAGGTGATCCTGTTGCGCAACGACTCCGAACGGCGTTGGGTCAACGGCAGCATCGCCCGGGTCTCGCGGCTCGAGGAAAAGCGCATCTGGATCGAAATCGGCGGCAACGAACACGAAGTCGAACCGGTGTCGTGGGAGCAGCGCCGCTACGCTTACGATCAGACCGAGCAGAAGATCGTTGAGACGGTCGCCGGCACGTTCAAGCAGTTCCCGCTCCGTCTCGCCTGGGCGTTGACGATCCACAAGGCCCAGGGCCTGACGCTCGACAAGGTCTACATCGATCTTGGCCGCGGCACCTTCGCGCACGGACAGGCCTACGTCGCACTGTCCCGCTGCCGGTCGCTGGAGGGCATGGCGCTGGCCCGCCCCCTGCGGCCAACGGACATCCTGTTCGATCGCGCGGTGCTCGGCTACCGCGATGTCTTTGACAGCATTCTTTAGGTCATAAATTCGAAAAATTATTGTTTTTCAGCGGATTAAAAGAAAAATAAGTGCGGCGCAACATTTTATATTGCACTGCACCATTAGATCTGGTACAAACTAATTGTCGAATGCACCAGCGGGCTGAAGCCTGCTCGGACATTGCCAACAACTGATCCCTCGGAGTGAGACCAATGATCGAATTCAACCGCCAAGCAGAAGCCTTCCTTGCCTCCGCCAAGGTTGGCGAAATCCCCGCCAACGTGCAGGCCTATGCTGAGCAAGGCGTCGCGAAATCCCGCGAAGCATACGCCCAGTTCGCCACCGTCGCACAAGAGAATGCCAAAACCGCACAGACCGTGATGACGGTCGCCCAGACCGGCGCCCGCGCGCTGGGCGAGCGTTTGCTCGACAACACCACGCGCAACACCGAAGCGGTCTTCGCGGCCGCGTCGGAAATCGCGCGCGCGAAATCGCTCCCGGAAGTCGCCAAGTTGCAGGCCGACTTCATGCGCCGCTCGTTTGAAATGGCTGGCTTGCAGACGAAAGAGTTCTTCGAACTCTCGGCGCAGGTGGCAAAGCAAACGTTCGAGACCATGAACTCGGCGACGGCCAAGACCTTCGAACAAGTTAAAAAGGCAGGCTGAGCAGAAAAGCTCGCTTTTGCTGAAAGAAATCGGCCCGGAGCGCACGCTTCGGGCCGATCTCTTGTCAAGCGCTGAAACCATCGGTGCGCAAGAGATTTCGCTTGAGTGCCGGTAGCCGCGTCGCGCTATAGTCGGCGCATGCTTGAGCAGCGAACAAGTGTCCGCGTTCGAAAAGCGAGGCCGGCCAACTCGGAGGCCCTGGCCGCGGTGTTCGCCAGCTCATGGTCTCTTGCCTACACCGGCATCCTTCCTGAAAATCATCTCCGCACCATGATCAGCCGCCGCAGTCCTGGCTGGTGGCGCACGAACCTGCGCAGCGACGGCAACATGCTGGTGCTGCAGGTCGGCGGCAAAGTCGCGGGCTATGCGACGTGCGGCCCCGCGCGTAGCCGTGGCAACGTGCAGGGCGAGATTTTCGAGCTCTATCTCGACCCGCTGTATCAGGGCCTTGGACTTGGCGAGCATCTGTTCGAAGGCTGCCGCAGCATCCTCGATTCGCGCCGCCTGCGCGGGCTCGTGGTCTGGGCTCTCGTCGATAATTCCGCCGCCTGTCACTTCTACTGGCGTCGCGGCGGCCGGCCCGTGGCGAGCGTCATGGAGTCGATCGGCGGCAAGAAGCTCGAGAAGGCCGCGTTCACTTGGCCCTGAATGCTTGGCCCTAAATGCTTGGCCCTGAATGAATGCCCCTGAGTCCCGATCGTTGTCGCGTCGTTAAACAGGATCGACGCCTGCCCGCCTTTCGCGTGTGCGTCCGTGTTGGTATAGGACAGCATCACATGTCCGGGGTTCCACCAAATGAGCAAGCTCAAGATTGCCGTCATGGGCGCCGCAGGCCGCATGGGCCGCGAACTCATTCGCGCGGCGCACGCTAACGATTCGTGCGTGCTTGCGGGTGCGATCGAGCAGAAAGGATCTCTCGCGCTGGGCCAGGATGCGGGTTTGCTCGCCGGCCTCGGTAAGCTTGGCGTGATGATCACCGACGATCCGCTGGAATTGTTTGCCGGCGTCGACGCCGTGCTTGATTGCACAGCACCCGCGGCAACCGTCGAGTTCGCTGGCCTCGCCGCCAATGCGCGCATCGTCCACGTCATCGGCACCACGGGCCTGACGGACGCCGATGAGAAAAAGCTCCAAGCCGCCGCGCGCCACGCCACCCTCGTCAAGGCCGGCAACATGAGCCTCGGCGTCAATCTGCTCGTCGCCCTGACGCGCAAGGTCGCCGAGGCCTTGGACGAAGACTTCGACATCGAGATCATCGAGATGCATCATCGCATGAAGGTCGACGCCCCGTCCGGCACCGCCTTGATGCTCGGCGAGGCAGCTGCCGAAGGCCGCAAGCGCGCGCTGAAGGACGTCGCAGTGCGCGTGCGCGACGGCCATACCGGGCCGAGGAAGCGCGGAGATATCGGCTTTGCAACCTTGCGCGGTGGTAGCGTCGTTGGTGATCACACCGTGATGTTCGCCGCCGACGGCGAGATCATCGAGATCACCCACAAGGCCGCCGATCGCGGCATCTTCGCCCGCGGCGCCGTCAAGGCCGCGCTGTGGGGCCGCGGCAAAGGCCCGGGCCTGTTCTCAATGGCCGACGTGCTGGGATTGTGAAGACGAGGCAGTGCGCAACAGTCGGCAATTCAAGCGGCAGTATGAGCGGCAAAAATTGCCGCAAAAATCACCGGTTGCCAAGTGGGACTGCGACTGAATATCTTGCATTATAATGCAAAAATTGGCGTGCACCATGACCCGGCAAGCGGCAAAAAAACCGGCAAAAAAACCAGCAAAAAGGACGGCAACCGCCACCACCCCGCGCGACGATGGCGAGGACATCTCTTTGATGGAACCCATGGTCCTGTCTTCCGAGGCTGAGGTTCGCCCGCGGCTGACGGAATTGGTCCTGGAATTGACCAAGAGATCGACGGCCTTCCGATCGCGTCTGCCCAAAGGGCTTGCTGATCCTCTGGCGGACCTCGTGCGTTCGATGAACTGCTACTACAGCAATCTCATCGAGGGCCATAACACGCACCCTGTCGACATCGAGCGTGCCTTGCATGATGACCTCAGTGAAGATCCCAAGAAGCGAGATCTTCAATTGGAGGCCAAAGCTCACATTGCAGTCCAAAAGTGGATCGACGAGGGAGGGCTAAAGGGACGTGAATTGACGGAGGCTGGTCTCCGCGAAACGCACCGGCGGTTCATCGCATTGCTTCCGGAGAAATTGTGCTGGGTCGAAAATCCGCAAACTAGAGAGCGGATACGAGTTGTCCCAGGTGGATTGCGTGACCGCGACGTCCAAGTCGGACGACATCGTGCTGTTAGTCCTGGCGCCGTGCCACGCTTTATGCGCCGCTTTGAGACCTGCTACACTGGCCTTGGTACCCTCGAACTGCTCCTTGCCAGCGGGCCCACGCATCACCGCCTTCTTTGGATTCATCCGTTTGCCGACGGCAATGGGCGTGTCGCGCGCCTGATGTCGCATGCCACCTTGCTGAAGACACTTGACTCCGGTGCGCTTTGGTCCGTCGCCAGAGGTCTTGCGCGCCGCGACCAAGACTACAAGAAGCATTTGGCTGCGTGCGACATGGTGCGCCGCGGGGATCGCGACGGTCGTGGTCATTTGAGCGAAGCGGCCACCATTTCCTTCGCAGAATTCTTCTTGGACGCGTGTCTTGACCAAGTGAGATTCATGGAGGCATTGATGCAGCCTAGAGCCTTTCGTGACCGGGTCTTGAAGTGGGCCGAGGAAGAAATTCACTACAAGGCTCTGCCCGCAAATTCTTCTCGAGTGCTTGATGCGATCCTCTTCAGGGGCTCCCTGCCTCGAAGCGAGGTTGCTACGGTGCTCGATCAATCCGCACGGACAGCGACCAACATCACGAACGCGCTCAGCCGGCAGGGCATCATATTCGCACCTGGCGCGCGCGCAGACTGGCAAATCGCACTACCGGCGAAACTTGCGCCTCGGCTGATGCCCGGACTGTTTCCCGATCCGGGAAAGTCGGCGGAATAGCTGTCAGGTCCGCCCGAAATGTGCGATCAGCGCGTCGAGCGTGGCGTCGGGCGCTTCCTGCATCAGCATGTGACCGGTGCGCGGCAGCGTGACGCTCGTCGCGTTCGCGATCAGTTTCGCGAACTCCATGCACTTCTTCGCCGGGATCATGATGTCCTCGGCGCCGGCGAGGACGAGCGTCGGGCAGGTGACTTTCGCGGCCGCCGCGGCACCTGTCGTCCACGCCGCGCAGGCCGCGAGATCGGCATGCAGCGCGCCAGGCCGGTTGCGCGCGAGCAAGGCTGATGCCGCGCCCGTCATCCAGATCCCGGGCGTTGCGTTGCGCCCGATCCGCGCGCCGGCCGAATGCCCCCATACCGTCATGTAGTCGAACGCGGTGGGGTCATTGGCTTTTGACGTTGCAAGCATCTCCGGGTGGACGGGAATCGCGCCCGCTGAGCCGAGCAGCGCGAGACCGGTCGCGCGCGCCCCAAGCCGCGCGGCCACCTCAAGCGCGATCGCGCCCCCCATCGAATGACCAACAAGCGTTGCCGCGTCCACACCTGCTGCGCGCATAAAACTCTCGGCCCATGCGGCCATGTCACTGATGGACGCCAGCGGTTCGCCATCGGATCGGCCGTGCCCTGGCAGATCCGGAACGAGCACCGACCAGCCGTGCCACGCAAACCAGCGGCTCTGCAGCGGCCAGTACGAGTGATCCATGCCGGCGCCGTGCAGGAAGATGATGACACGGCGCTTTGGGTCGAACGGTTTGCCGCCTGTCGCGGCGTAAATGCGCGTTCCATCGACGAGGACGTCCATGCGTCAGCCCTTCTGCGACGCGCGCAGCGCCTGGTCGAGGTCTTCGAGCAGATCTTGCGCATCTTCGAGCCCAATCGACAACCGCACGAGATCTTCGCCGACACCGGCCTTCTGCAGTTCCTCGGCGCTCATCTGCTGATGCGTCGTGCTGGCAGGGTGAATGACCAGCGATTTCGCATCACCAACGTTGGCGAGATGCGAGAAGATCTTCAGCCGCTCGATTAGCTTGGCGCCAGCAGTACGTCCACCTTTGATGCCAAAGCTCATGATGGCACCGCATCCGCGCGGCATCTGCCGGCGCGCCAGCGCGTGGTCGGCGTGTGACTCGAGCCCCGGATACTTCACCCAGGCAACGGCCGCGTGCGCGGACAGGAATTTCGCGACCGCCTCGGCATTGGCGACGTGCCGCGCCATGCGTACGGGCAGCGTCTCGATTCCCTGCAACAGATAGAACGCGTTCTGCGGGCTCATGCAGGCGCCGAAATCGCGCAAGCCTTCGGCCCGCGCGCGCATGATCATGGCGGCTGGCCCGAACTCCTCGGCGAATGTGAGGCCGTGATAGCCAGCGTAGGGCCGCGTCAGTGTGGTGAACTTGTCGGCCGACTGCATCCAGTCGAATCCGCCGCGATCGACCACCACGCCGCCGATGGCGATGCCATGGCCGCCGAGAAACTTGGTCACCGAGTGCATGACGATGTCCGCGCCGAAATCGAACGGCCGGCAGAGATAGGGCGTCGTGAACGTCGAATCGATCATCAGCGGCAGACCGTGCCCGTGCGCGACATCCGCGACCGCCTTCAGGTCCAGCACTTCGAGCCCGGGGTTGCCGAGCGTTTCGGCGAAGATCAGCCGCGTCTCGGGTTTGATCGCCTTGGCGAAGTTCGCCGGGTTGCGCGGATCGACCATCGTCGTCTCGATGCCGAAGCGCGGCAACGTGTGGACGAACATGTTGTGCGATCCGCCGTAGAGGCGCGATGACGCAACAATATGCCCGCCCGCGCCCATCAGTGTCGCGATCGCGAGATGCAGCGCCGCCTGTCCGCTCGCGGTCGCGACGGCGCCAACGCCGCCTTCCAGCGCCGCGATCCGCTCTTCGAGGACCGCGACGGTCGGGTTCGAGATCCGCGAATAGATGTGCCCCGCGCGTTCCAGATTGAACAGCGACGCGGCATGATCCGTATCGTCGAAGACATACGAGGTTGTCTGATAGATCGGCACCGCCCGCGATCCGGTGGCGGGATCGGGCCGCTGGCCGGCGTGCAGCGAGAGGGTATCAAAACGCGGGTGGCGGGGCGCGGGCATCGGGCTCTTGCGGTGATGGCGGGTCTCTCACCCTACACGGGAGCAACGGCAGCGGCAAAGGCGCCACCGAGTCTGGCTTGTTGCAGCGCCCTGTTGTCAGGGTGGTGGCGCGGGGCCTAGTCTAACCGTTACGTCCGCCTAATAAGGCCTATTCGCCCCGTCTATTTGGGAGATCGATCATGTTCAAAAAAGTCCGCTGTCTGGTACCCGCCATCGCGCTGGCGCTCGCAACCTTCACAACCACGGCTGATGCACAAAAAGTGTTCCATCGCGGCATCGACGGCGACCCCGAGACGCTCGATACGCATAAGACCCAAACGGTGTCGGAGGCGCATTTGCTGCGCGATCTCTCGGAAGGTTTGGTGATCCACAATGCGAAGGGCGAAGTCGTGCCGGGCGCGGCGGAAAGTTGGACCATCAGCGACGATGGCAAAGTCTACACGTTCAAGCTGCGCGCCAATGGCAAGTGGTCGAACGGCGACGCGGTAAAAGCCGCCGACTTCGTGTTCTCGTTGCGCCGGATCATGGACCCTGCAACCGGCGCCAAGTACGCCAACCTCCTCTATCCGCTGAAGAACGGCGAGAAGATCAACAAGAATCAAGGCTTGAAGCCCGACGAACTGGCAGTGAAAGCGGTTGACGATCGCACGTTGGAAATCACGCTCGAACGCCCGACGGCGTACTTCCTCGAACTGCTGACGCACCAGACCGGACTGCCGGTCCATCCAGCCTCCGTCGAAAAGCACGGCAAGGATTTCGTGAAGCCCGAGAACTGGGTCTCGAACGGCGCCTATAAACTGAAGGAGAACACACCGAACGCGCAGATCGTCGTAGTGAAGAACACGCACTTCCATGACGCGGCGAACGTAAAGATCGATGAAGTACGCTTCTATCCACGCTCGGATCTCGCCGCCGCCGCGCGCCAGTTCCAGGCCGGCGAGCTGCAATTCACGACGGACATCCCAGCTGACCAGGTGAAGTTCCTGCGCGAAAAACTCGGCAATAGCAAGTCTCCGTCACGCCGTATCTCGGCACCTATTACCTTGCGGTCAACACATCGAAGGCCCCGTTCAGCGACGCGCGGGTCCGCATGGCGCTGTCGCTGGCGATCGATCGTGAGTTCATCTCCGAGCAGGTCTGGTCCGGCACGATGCTGCCGGCCTATTCGCTTCGTTCCGCCCGGCGTCGGCAACTATCGCGAACCGGCAGCCTTGGATTTCAAGGCTCAGTCGCCCATCGACCGCGAGGCCAAGGCGAAGGATCTTTTGAAACAAGCGGGCTTCGGTCCCGGCGGCAAGCCGCTGAAGGTCCAGATCCGCTACAACATGACCGACAACAACAAGGCGACGGTCATCGCGGTCGCGGATCAATGGAAGGCGATCGGGATCGAGACGGACTTCGTCTCGACGGACGCCAAAACGCACTTCGCGCATTTGCGGGAAGGCGGCGATTACGACGTCGCCCGCGTCGGCTGGATCGCGCGACTATTCCGACCCGCAGAACTTTCTGTTCCTCGGCCTCTCCGACAACAAGGGCCTCAACTACCCCAAGTACAACAACCCCAAGTTTGACGAGTTGGTGAAGAAGGGCGAGGCCGAAATCGACATCAAGAAGCGCGCCGAGATCATGTTCGAGGCCGAAAAGGTTTGGATGGCGGACCAGCCGGTCATTCCTGTGCTCTACTATTCCAACCGCAACCTCGTGTCCTCGAAGCTGAAGGGCTTCACCCCGAACCCGCGCGGCGCCTTCCCCTCGCGCTACTACGACCTGCAATAGGTCGTGACGCGGCGGCCTTGCTTCAGGCAAGGTCGCCGGTCCGCGAGGCGCGAAAAGTCATGCTTTCATTCATCCTGCGCCGCGTTGCGACCAGCATTCCGACGCTGTTCGCGATCGTCACGATCACGTTCTTCCTGATCCGTCTGGCACCCGGCGGACCATTTGATTTGGAGCGGGCGCTCGACGCCAAGATCCTGGAAAACCTGCGCAGGATCTATGCCCTCGATCAGCCGCTGATCGTGCAGTACTGGATGTACATCAAGGCGCTGGCGCAAGGCGATTTCGGGCCCTCCTACGTCATGCACGACTTCTCGGTGCGCGAGTTGTTCGCCAAGGGGCTGCCCGTCTCGATCCGGCTCGGGCTGTCGGCGCTGGCGCTTGCGATCGTGGTCGGCGGCACCCTCGGCGTCATCGCAGCGTTGCGCCAGAACACGGCGAGCGACTACACGGTGACAGGTTTGGCGACGATCGGAATCACGATTCCGACGTTCGTCGTCGGACCGATCCTGCAGATCGTATTCGGGTTGTGGCTCGCGTGGCTACCGGTCGCGGGCTGGGGCGGTGGCGCGCTCCGCAACGTGATCTTGCCGGTGATCGTACTGGCACTGCCGCAGATCGCTGTGATCGCGCGGATGACACGGGCGGCGATGATCGAGACGTTGCGCGCCAATCATATCCGGACCTTGCGCGCGCAGGGCTTGGGAACGGCGACGGTTGTGCGGCACGCGCTGCGTGGCGCCGCCTTGCCGGTGGTGTCCTATCTCGGCCCCGCTGCCGCCGCGCTGCTGACGGGCTCCGTCGTGGTCGAGACGATTTTCGGATTGCCGGGCGTCGGCCGCTACTTCGTCGAAGGCGCCCTCAATCGCGATTACACGCTGGTGATGGGGACCGTGATCCTGATCGCGGTATTCGTCGTCGTGTTTAATTTGCTGGTCGATATCGCCTACGCGCTCCTCGATCCGAGGGTGCGGTATGGGTGAAACGATAGGCCGTTCGTTATGGAGCGAGGCGTGGGGACGGCTGCGGCGCAATCGTGCGGCCGTCGCGAGTGTCATTGTATTGGGTGTCCTGACACTCGCGTCGTTGCTCGGGCCCTTTATCACCGGTCATGCCTACGACAAGATCTATACCGAATACGTGCGCATCGGCCCGTCGCTGACGGCGTATCCGAAGCACGAGCAGATCGAGCCGGCGCTGACCAAGACGGTGGCGCGCATGCGGGCGAAGCTCGAAAGCTATCAGCGCGACGGCGACCGGATTACCGCCGCCATCACCAGTACGCGGCCGATCGACGAGCGCCTGATCGCCTATTTCGAACGCTCCGACATGTTCGGCAAGGCCGAGATCTCGGCGCGCGCCGGCGAGGGCCGCAGCATGACGCTGTCGATTCCCGTCACCGAGCGGCACTTCCTTTTCGGCACCGATCAGAATGGCCGCGATCTCTTGACGCGGACGATGATCGCGGGGCGGATTTCGCTCGCGATCGGATTGCTTGCGACCGGCGTCGCACTGCTGATCGGCGTCGCCTATGGCGCCATCTCGGGGTACGCGGGCGGCCGCACCGATGACGTCATGATGCGCATTGTCGATGTGATCTACGCGCTACCCTTCATCTTCTTCGTCATTCTTCTGGTCGTCTTCTTTGGCCGCAACTTCATCCTGATGTTTCTCGCCGTCGGCGCGGTCGAGTGGCTCGACATGGCCCGTATCGTGCGCGGCCAGACGCTCTCGATCAAACGCCAGGAGTTCGTCACCGCGGCTGAGGCGTTGGGCGTCTCGTCGCGCGGAATCCTTTGGCGCCACATTGTGCCGAACACCCTCGGACCCGTCGTCGTCTACATGACGCTGCTGATCCCCAAGGTGGTCTTGCTCGAAAGCTTCCTGTCGTTTCTGGGGCTCGGCGTGCAGGAGCCGTTGACGAGTCTCGGCGTCCTCATCTCCGATGGCGCGCGCGGCATTCAGGGCGCGACCTACATGCTGGTGTTCCCGTCGCTCGTTCTGGTCGCGATGCTGTCGGCGCTGAATTTCATCGGCGACGGCCTGCGCGACGCCCTCGATCCGAAGGATCGGTGACGATGGCGGAGCCGATCCTCGCAGTCCGCAGCCTGCACGTCCGCTTCCGCACGACGGACGGCGAGCTGCACGCCGTCAAAGGCATCGACCTCGATGTGGCGAAGGGCGAGACGGTCGCGATCGTCGGCGAGTTCGGGGTCCGGCAAGAGCCAGACCATGATGGCGGTGATGGGTCTGCTGGCATCCAATGGGGCAGCGTCCGGCTCGGCGCGCTATCGCGGCACCGAACTCGTCGGCATGACGGCGGGCGAACTCGATAAGTTGCGCGGCTCCAAGTTGACCATAATTTTCCAGGAGCCGATGACCTCGCTCGATCCGCTCTATCGCATCGGCGAGCAGATGGCGTTGCCGCTGATGAAGCACGCCGGCTTGAGCAAGCCGGACGCCCGCGCCCGCGCGATCGAACTGCTGCGGCGCGTCGAGATTCGCGATCCCGAGCATCGCATCGACGCCTATCCGCATGAAATGAGCGGCGGCCAGCGTCAGCGCGTGATGATCGCCATGGCGCTGGCAAATGAACCGGATCTACTCATCGCCGATGAACCGACGACAGCGCTCGACGTCACGGTGCAGGCGCGAATCCTCGGGCTGATGGCGGACTTGAAACGCACGCTTGGCCTTTCGATGGTTTTCATCAGCCACGATCTCAACGTCGTTCGCCGCATCGCCGATCGCGTCTACGTCATGCGCCATGGCGAAGTGGTCGAGAGCGGACCGGCGGCAGAAGTTTTTGCGTCGCCAAAACATCCCTACACGAAGATGTTGGTCAATGCCGAACCGGCTGGGCGCAGAGTTCGCCGCCAGCCGATGCACCGGTCGTGGTGGATGCAACGGATGTCCGCGTCGTCTTCAAGGGCAAGCGCCCGCTGCTCGGTCGCGGTACGCCGGATATTGTCGCGGTCGATGGTGTAAATGTCAGCGTCAGGCGCAGCGAAACCGTCGGCGTCGTCGGCGAATTCGGGGTCGGGCAAATCGACGCTCGGCCGCGCCCTCCTGAAGCTCGTCCCGGCGTCCGGTCTGGTCCGCTTCGAGGACCGCAACCTCGCGCCGCTAAGCCGCCAGGAGCTGCAACCGCTGCGGCGTCATATGCAGGTGGTCTTCCAGGACCCCTTCGGCTCGCTGTCGCCGCGCATGACGGCGGGGCAGATCGTGACAGAGGGTTTGCTGGTCCATGAACCCGCCATCGGTCACGGCGACCGCGACCGCCGTGCGGTGCGTGCGTTCGAGGAGGTGCAGCTCGATCCGGCCTCGCGGCATCGCTTCCCGCATGAGTTTTCCGGCGGCCAGCGCCAGCGCATCGCCATCGCCCGCGCCATGGTGTTGCAGCCGAAGCTTGTCGTGCTCGACGAGCCGACATCTGCGCTCGACCGCTCGGTGCAGAAGGAAATCGTCGATTTACTGCGCCGCTTGCAGACAGCATACGGCCTCGCCTATCTCTTCATCTCGCACGACCTCGCCGTGGTGCGCGCGCTGTCGGATCGAATATTGGTGATGCGCAATGGCCAAATCGTCGAACAGGGCCCTGCTGAGACCATCGTCTCCGCCCCCCGCGAGGCCTACACCCAGGAGCTGATGCGCGCGGCGTTTGCAGATCGTGCGACTTAACGCCATTTTGCCCGGCGCTGATATTGCCCGGCCTGGCCAATGGCCCTATCACTGGCGGCAACAGAGAGGGAGCCACCGTGTCTGCCAAGCCAGAGATTTTCGAAGAATTGGAGCCGTCGCCGCGCCTGCTGATGGGGCCGGGGCCGGTTGATGTCTATCCGCGCGTCTATCGCGCCATGTCGGTGCCGATCCAGGGGCAGTACGACCCCGAATTCCGCCGCTACATGACCCAGACCATGGCGCTGTACCGTCAGGTCTTCAAAACCAAGAATGAGTGGACGATGTGCGTCGACGCCACCGCGCGCGGTGGGCTCGAGGCCTGCATGACGTCGGTCATTGCGCCGGGCGACACGGTGCTGGTCGGCATATTCGGCCGCTTCGGACACCTCAAGACAGAAATCGCAAAACGCGCCGGCGCCAAGGTCGTCACCGTCGAGACCGAATGGGGCACGGTGTTCACGCCGGACCAGATCGAGGACGCGGTCAAGAAGCATAGGCCGAAGATGGTGACGCTCTGCCAGGGCGATACCTCGACGACGATGCTGCAGCCATTGAACGAGCTCGGCAAAATCGCGCGTAAGCACGATGCGATCTTCTTCTCCGATTGCACGGCCTCGCTCGCTGGCAACCCATTCGAGACCGACGACTGGCAGATCGATATGGCCGCCTGCGGCCTGCAGAAGTGCCTGTCGGGTCCGCCCGGGATCGCGCCGATCACCTTCAACGAGCGCGTCGTCGACATCTTGAAGCACAGGAAGCACGTCGAGGCCGGCATCAAGCCGCCCGATCTGATCGAAGGCAACGGCCCGATCATCCAGTCGAACTACTTCGACCTCGCGATGATCATGGACTACTGGAGCCCACGCGCGCTGAACCACCATACCGAGGCGGCCTCCATGCTGTACGCCGCGCGCGAGTGCGCCCGCGTCGTGCTGGAAGAAGGCCTCGATAAGGGTATCGCGCGCCATGCGCAGACATCGAAGGCTCTGCGCGCCGGGCTCGAGGCTATGGGGCTAAAACTCTACGGTGATCCAAAGCACCGCATGGCAAACGTCACGGGTGTGATCGTGCCTGCGGCGATCACCAACCCCGACAAGGTGCGCGCCGAAATGCTGAACGATTTCGGCATCGAGATCGGCACATCGTTCGGGCCCTTGCATGGCAAGGTCTGGCGCATCGGCACGATGGGCTATGTCTGCCGCAAGCCGAACGTGCTGCGCTGTCTCTCGGCCCTCGACGTCGTCCTCCGCCGCAACGGCTACACGGCGCCCGCCGGCGCGGGCATCGATGCCGCCTACAAGGCCTATGACGATGTCTGACAAACGCGATGATACGGCTGCAAAGCCGAAGCCACTGCTGGGCCAACCGGTCAATGTCATCAACGTCGGCCTCGAGGGCTTCGCCAAAGAGCTCGAAGGCCAGGGCGTGGCGGTGACGCATGTGCAATGGGCGCCGCCTGCGGGTGGGGATGCAAAGATGGCGGCGCTATTGGCGAAGTTGGGGACATGATTCCGGACGGGGTCCGACCCTGCGGATCTGACCCCATGTGCACCGAGGTGTCGCAAAGATGAAGGACAGCGCTCGATACGCCAAGATCGTGGAATGGTCCGAGGAAGATGGCTGCTACATTGGACGGGTCCCAGGCTTGATGTACGGTGGTTGCCACGGCGACGACGAACGCAAAGTGTTCGACGAACTGTGCGAGATCGTCGAAGAGATTGTGGAGCTTTACAAGGCTGATGGCGAGCCACTACCGCCGCCAACGGCTGCCAGATGGAAAACTTTGGCCAAGGTTCTCGAAGCGGCCGAATAGAGAACGCCGCCGCCCCTCACCCGCCCTTCGGGCACCCTCTCCCCGCGCACCGGGAGAGGGAACAATCGGAACGAAACCGTGACTTCAATCGCAAAGAAAATCGATACCGCCAATGCCGAGGCGATGAAGCGGCTGCTCGCGAGCGATCCGTGGTTGATCGACGTGATCCCGGCGCGCGAGGCGCTGCCGAAGCTCGCCGGCAAGACGATCCTGCATTCGGGGCCGCCGATTGGTTGGGAGCGCATGTGCGGGCCGATGCGCGGCGCGGTGACCGGCATCGCCGTATTCGAAGGCTGGGCGAACGACCTCGAGGATGCCGAGCGCATGGCGGCGTCTGGCGCGTTCCAGTTCGCGCCCAATCATCACTACGACGCGGTCGGTCCGATGACCGGAATGACGACGCGCGGCCAGATGCTGATGGTGGTCGAGAACCGCGCCTTCGGCAATCGCGCCTACTGCGCCATCAATGAAGGCCTCGGCAAGGTGATGCGCTTTGGCGGCAACGATGCCGAAGTGCTGGATCGCATCCGCTGGCTGACGTCGAGCCTCGGCCCCGCCATGAGCACGGCGCTGCGCGAGATGGGCGGCATTCCGCTGAAGGCGCTGATCGCGCGTGGATTGTCGATGGGCGACGAAATGCACCAGCGCAATGTCGGCTGCTCCGGCCTGCTGCTGCGCCAGCTCGCCCCCGCCCTCGCCCGCACGAATACCAACAGCGCGGAACTCGCAAAGCAGCTCGCCTTCATCGGCGCCAACGATCAGTTCTTCCTCAACGTCGCGATGGCGATGGGCAAGGCGATGACCGATCCCGTGCGCAACATCGAAGGCGCGACGATCGTCACCGCCATGTGCCGCAATGGCACCGACTTCGGCATTCGCGTCTCCGGCACGGGCGACCAGTGGTTCACGGCCCCCGTCGAAATGCCGAAGGGATTGTACTTCCCAGGCTACTCCGAGGCCGACGCCAACCCGGACATGGGCGATAGCGCGATCGTCGAGACGATCGGGCTCGGCGGTTTCGCGATGGGAGCGGCACCTGCCGTCGTCGGCTTCATCGGCGCCGGCAACGCGTCCGAGGCCGGCGACTTCACGCGCGCCATGGCCGAGATCTGCCTCGCAGAAAATCCGGAATGGACGATCCCCGCCATGGACTATCGCGGCGTGCCGACAGGTATCGATATCCGTCGCGTTGTCGAGACCGGCATCGCGCCGACCATCAATACCGGCGTCGCGCATAAGAAGCCGGGCGTCGGACAGGTCGGCGCCGGCGTGGTGAAGGCGCCGCTCGCCTGTTTCCGCCAGGCGGTCGAAGCGTTCGCGCGCACGATGGGGGTGTGATGGCGGCGACGCCCTTCTCGCGCGAGGTGATCGAGGCGGCGTTTCATGCGCTCGGCGCCTACGCCCGCGCGGATGGGTGCGTCATCGATATCGCCGTTTATGGCGGGTCGGCGCTGATGCTCGTGACCAATTTCCGTGCGAGCACGTTTGACGTCGACGCCATTGCCGACGACGCTAACCAGGCACTGCTCGAGCGTTATGCAGCCAAGGTCGCGGCTGACAAGAACCTTCCAGAGGGTTGGCTGAACGATCAGGTCTTTCCTTACTTGAGCGACAAGGTCGATGGCATCGCGACTGAGCACTCACTGTTCCAAAGCTATCCTGCGGGCTCGGAACCCGGACTGCGGGTCTATGTGCCGAGCCCCGAGTACATGTGCGCGTTGAAACTCATCGCCTTGCGGATCGAAGGGTCGGGCGCCAAGGACTACGAGGACCTCGCCAATTTGACCGCCTTGCTGCATTTGAATACGCCTGCCGAGGCCGTTGCCCTGGTCAGCCGCTTTTACAGCCGCGGGGAAGTTTCAGGCCGGGTGGAAAATGGGATAAAACGGTTGTACGAATTGTTTGAGGAGCGCGGAGCCGCAGGTGTATCAACGCCCACATACTTTGGCCGAGGTGGTGAGCCGTGTTGAGGCCGGCGTTGCGTGGGATATCGCGCTGCCGGAGTTTCTCGACACGTTTTACTTCGCGCTGCGCGGTTACCCCGGCCCCGGCCCGCAATCCTGTCTCGAACTCCGAGCCGGCGCCTGTCGCCGATCCGGTCTGGCAGGGACAGCTCGGCGCCATCGGCGAGCATCTCGCTGATCGGTGGTTCCTGACAAAGCCTAGATGGACCAATCATCCGAGCCGGTTTCTCGCCACCCCGCACTTTCCAAGTGGAACAGAGCGCTACAAGGGCTGGTATTTTGTCCAGAGCCCGATCGCCTTCCGCCGCCGCATGATCTTCACCGAAGCCGAACCTTTGCGCCGCGCCCGCTTTCCGCGCGCCGAGTTCTACGAGCGTGACCTTGCACGCGGCAACGTCTGGACCGCAAACGCGGTACAAGCGGTCTTCGGCGAGACAGGTCCCCCTGCGGTCCAAGGTGTCATGCCTGGGCCAGCGACCAATGTCTCTGCGGCTCCCGTTAGCGCTGTTCGAGGCCAGTGAGCATGCTATTCGATCCGATCGCTATCGTCGCGGCGTTGGAACAATCCTGGTCGCTTGAAACCTCCCGGCAATGGACGGTTCAAAATCCGGCGGCCGGTCAATGCAATGTGACAGCCATCGTCGTTCAGGAGCTGTTCGGCGGCGACATCCTCAAAACGCCGACGCCGGGCGGCGATCACTTCTATAACGTCATCGACGGCAAGCGCTACGATTTCACGGCGTCGCAGTTCGAGCAGCCGATTGCTTATCATGACGTGCCGTCAGACCGGCGAGAAGCGGAAGGCCGTGGCCGCGAAGCCGAGGTTGCAGCGTTGTTGCAGGCGCTTCGGCGCAATGGGGCCGTGTCGTGCTGAGGTTGCCCTCTGGTCGGCTGTCTGCGTGGTGATAACATAGGGTAGTGGCCCGACGGGCCGGGTCTTTGGAGTGCGAATGTCTGTCATCATCAACGAAGTCCGGCGCGGGTTCTATATGGACTCGGTCGCCTTGATGCGCATCTCGCGCACCATCGCCTCGGGCGACGGTGTCGAAGAGGCGGGCCTGATGATGGGCACGCCGGCGAACAAGCGGATTCTCGCCGACGCAAACGTCCTCAATCGCGACGGCGAAAAGGCTGAGCCCGGCGATCTGATCCTCGCCCTGCGCGCTGCGTCAGAAGCCAAAGCCACAGCCGCTCTGCAAGCCGCCCGCGACGCGCTCGACAAGCCACGCGCGACATCGGCTGCTGGCAAAGCCTGGCAACCGAGAACGATCCGCGGCGCGGTCGAAGCAGTACCCGATGCCAATCTCGCGCTGATCTCGGTGCCCGGTGATTTCGCCGCCGCCGAAGCGCGCAAGGCGCTGCGGCGCGGTCTGCACGTGATGATGTTCTCCGACAACGTTTCCGTCACCGATGAAGTCGAATTGAAGCAGGAAGCCCGTGCGCTTGGGCTGTTGGTGATGGGGCCGGATTGCGGCACGGCGATCATCAACGGCGTGCCGCTCGCCTTCGCCAACAAGGTGCCGCGCGGCAAGATCGGTATTGTCGGCGCGTCCGGGACAGGCATCCAGGAAGTCTCGTGCCTGATCGCGCATCTTGGCGCCGGGGTCAGTCACGCCATTGGCACCGGCGGCCGCGACTTGAAGAGCGACGTCGGCGGCATCACAACGCTGCAGGCGATAGACCTGCTCGATGCGGACGCCGGGACCGCGCACATTGTCCTGATCTCGAAGCCACCCGCGGCAGATGTCGCAGCGCGGGTGATCGCGCGCGTGGCGGAATCCAAGAAGCCGTTCACGGTGTGCTTCCTCGGCGCAAAAAACCTGGCGCTGCCGTCCAACGCCAAACTTGCGCCGACGCTGAAGGCAGCAGCCGAAATGGCGGTCGGCAAGGCGTTGTCGGAGGGCGCGCAGGCTGTGGCCGTCGCGTCGGCCAAGGGCAAGGTGATCCGCGGACTCTATTCGGGCGGTACGCTATGCGCGGAGGCGCAGATCGTGCTGCTGGAGCGCGGCATCGTCTCGGCGTCGAACGTCCCGGTACCGGGAACGGAGGCGATCGGTAAATCAAAGAGCCCGCACCATTTGATCGATCTCGGCGACGACGAATATACGCTCGGCCGCCCGCATCCGATGATCGAGCCGTCGGTGCGTGACGCGCCGTTGGCCGCGGCGCTGGCCGATCCGAATGTCGGCGTGATCCTGACCGATATCGTGCTCGGTTACGGCGGCCATCTCGATCCAGCAGGCCATTTTGTGGCGGCCCTGAGCAAGGCCGCGAAATCGCGCCCGGCGATTGTCGCCTCTGTCACCGGCGTCGACGGCGATCCGCAAGGCTACGCGGGCCAGATTGCGAAGTTGCGTGAGGCGGGCGTCATCGTCGCGCCGTCCAATGCCGATGCGGCCGAATTGGCCGCAAACCTAGTGGCGCGCTAGCTCCACACTATCGCTGACTGCCGGTTCGGGTATACATTTGGGGAGATGGTTTCAAGGACATATGCCATGCCAGATGATCAGAACACCAAAGAGCGCACCATCGCTCGGATCAGGGACCTTCCTGCTGAGCAGGTCGATATGGTGAGCGATTTTCTCGACAGTCTTGCCGAGGCCGAGGCCGAGGGTACGTATCAGTTGTCCGACGAGGAACTCTCGGTCCTGAAACCAGCCCTGCAACGCGCGAAGATGGGCGACTTCGCGGACGACGAACAGGTCGAAAAGCTTCTAAAACAACCGTGGAAGTGATGCGCGTCCGTTACGATAGGCGGGCAGCCAGAGACTTGTTGGAAATCCGCGAGTACATCGCGAAAGTCGATCCCAATGTCGCCGAACGCGTGCGCAAACACTTGGTTGCGCGTGTCCGACAGCTCGGTCGGCTGCCCATGTCTGGAGTGATGGCACGAGGTGTCCCCGAGATCCGGCTTCTGAATTCCGACCCGATATCCGTACCGGATCTACTATACGATCCAGTCGGATCAGGTCGTCATCCTGCACATTCGCCATACGGCACGAGATGCACCTGACCCAACTGACATCGGTCTTTGAGACCAGCGCGAGGCCGGTGACATCGTCGCGCCGTCCAATGCCGATGCGGCGATGTTGGCGGTGCAATCGATCACCGGCGCGTGATAGACATTCAACCCAACAGATGCGTTTCAGTGTTCGTCATCCCCGCGAAGGCGGGGACCCAAGCAAGAAACGTTCGAGTGTGAGAATTGCTTGGGTGCCCGCCTGCGCGGGCATGACGATCGTAATCTGAGGTGAGCTTGACAATGCACTTTCCCGGATTTGCCCCTCCCTCCCGCATCGTCATCGCCATCGGCGGCAACGCCACGCACCCCGAAGGCATCACCGGCACGTCCGAAGAGCAGAAGGCGATCGCCAAGCTGACGGCTGAGGCGATATTACCGCTGGCGTTGCTGGATACGGAACTGATCATCACGCATGGCAATGGCCCGGTGGTCGGAAAAATCCTGATGCGCCAGGCGCTGACTCGCGACCGCATCCCGCCGATGTCGCTGGATATCTGCGTCGCCCATAGCCAGGGCGGCATTGCTTATCTCTTGATGCAGGCGCTGGAGAACGCGCTGCGCGAAGCGGATAACCAGCGTCATGTCGCGGTATTGCTGACGCAGGTCGAGGTCGATCCCAACGACCCAGGGTTCCAAAATCCAACGAAATATGTGGGCGCGTTTTTCACCGAGGAGCAGGCAGGCATCATCGGCCGCGAACTCGGCTGGCAGATGAAGCAGGATGGCGCGCGCGGGTGGCGCCATGTGGTGCCGTCGCCGATGCCGCGCCACATCTGCGATATCTCGCTGATCGAGGCGTTGTCGAAGCGCGGCACCATCGTGATCGCGGGCGGCGGCGGTGGAATTCCGGTGGTGCGCGGGCCCAAGGGCGTGCGCCATGGCATCGAGGCGGTGATCGACAAGGATCTGACGTCGGCCCACATGGCCAAGGTGCTCGGCATCGATACATTGATGCTTCTGACGGCGGTGCCGAAGATCGCGATCAACTTCGGCAAGCCCGATCAGCGGTTCCTCGACCGGGTGACACTGAGCGAATTGAAGAAACTCGACGCAGAGGGACATTTCCCGCCGGGCAGCATGGGGCCGAAGATCCAGGCCGCAATCCGCTTTCTCGAAGGCGGCGGCAAGAAGGTCTACATTTGCGCGCTCGACTCCGCGGTGCCCGCGCTCGAAGGTAAGACTGGCACGCTGATCGTGCCGGACCATGCGTGAGGTCACGGATATCGGCGTCGTCGCGGCACGGCTGCTGCGCGGCGGCGCGCGCGGGCGCATCGTCGCCGTCTTCGAGCGAAGCTTCTACGTCACGGACGATACGCACTGGGCCTGCATCGGTATCGCCGGCATCGGCCGCGGTCCGTTGAATGTCTGCGTGGCGGCCGGCGCGGCGTGGGACGGTCCGGGCGCCGGTGTCGATGCGCCCTACAGCGTCGTCGATCGTTGCATCATGATCGGCGGCGCCGCCCGGTTCACGCTGCGCGACGCGGTGATCTGGACCCCGCCGCCTGTTCCCTCCGATCCAAGCCGCGCGCGGGTGGCTGACTTCATCGCGGCGGCGAGGGCGCGCGCGCCGGAGATGGGGCTGTCGCGCGCGGTGTTTGCAGATGACGTGACATCGACAGCGGTGTTGCGGGCGGCGGACCCGCTCATCGCATCGCTGCGCGCTGAGCCGCGAAAGAGAACAAATGCTTGCATCGAGCTCCTAGGACTGGGGCCGGGCCTGACGCCGTCGGGGGATGATTTTGTCGGTGGCATGCTGGTGGCGTTGCGCGCAACGGGTCGCGGACGCGAGGCGGACGAGATCTGGGCCGCGATCGCGCCAACGCTCGGGAAGCGCACGTCGCCCTTGAGCGCGGCGCATCTCAGGGCTGCCGCCGAAGGCCAGGGCGCGGAGGCGGTGCACGCGGCGATGGCGGCGATGCTGTAGGATGATGCAGCGGATTTCACGCCGCACTTTGCCGCCCTCGATCGCATTGGCCATTGCTCCGGCTGGGACGCGATGGCGGGTGTAGTCGTCGGACTGAGTGCGTAGCGCTCAATGCCGGAAATGCCGCATGCCGGTGAAGATCATGGCGAGGCCTTGATCGTCGGCGGCTTTGATGACTTCGGCGTCGCGCATCGAGCCGCCGGGTTGGATGACGGCGGTGGCGCCGGCGCCGGCAGCAGATAAGAGGCCGTCCGCGAACGGGAAGAACGCGTCGGATGCGATGACTGATCCCTTGACGGGCAGGTTTGCCATCTCGGCTTTTATCACGGCGATGCGCGAGGAGTTGATGCGGCTCATCTGTCCGGCGCCGATGCCGATAGTGGCTTGGTCCTTCGCATAGACGATCGCATTCGATTTCACGAATTTTGCGACCGTCCAAGCGAACAGCAGGTCGCGCATTTCGGCCTCGGTCGCTTGGCGCTTGGTCACCACCTTGAGGCTGTCGTAGAGCGCGAGATCGGCGTCCTGCACTAGGAGCCCGCCGGTGACTTTCTTGTAGTCGAGGCGCGGCGCCGGCGTCGCCGGCCACTCACCGCAGACGAGCAGACGCACGTTCTTCTTGGCGGCGACGATGGCCTCGGCAGCGGGATCGACATCCGGCGCGATGATCACTTCGACGAACTGACGGTCGACGATCAGGCGCGCCGTCTCGGCGTCGAGGCGGCGATTGAACGCGATGATGCCGCCGAACGCCGACTCCGGGTCGGTCTTGAAGGCGCGATCGTAGGCGGCGGCAAGCGAGCCGGCTTCGGCCACGCCGCAGGGATTGGCATGCTTCACGATCACGCACGCGGGTTTGTCGGCGAACGCCTTCACACATTCCAGTGCAGCGTCCGTATCGGCGATGTTGTTGTAGGAGAGTTCTTTGCCCTGCAGCTGGCGCGCGGTCGCGACCGAAGCCTCGCCGGGCGTGCGGGCGACATAGAAGGCGGCCTGCTGATGCGGGTTCTCGCCGTAGCGCATGCCCTGCGCCTTGCGGTACTGCACCGAGAACGTGCGTGGGAAGCCTTCCGCCTTGCCGTCTGGATGTTCGAGCACGGCGCCGAGATAGTTCGAGATCGCGCCGTCGTAGGCCGCGGTGCGGGCGAACGCGGCATGTGCGAGACGCTTGCGCAGTCGCCAATGTGGTGCCGCCGTGTTGGCGGATCTCGTCGAGCACGGCGGCATAGTCGGCGGGATCGACGATGACGGCGACGCCGTCGTGGTTTTTCGCCGCCGCCCGGATCATCGCCGGGCCGCCGATGTCGATGTTCTCGACGCACTCGTCGTAGGACGCGCCCTTCGCAACGGTGGCTTCGAACGGATAGAGATTGACGACCAGCAGATCGATCGGCGCGATGCCGTGTGCCGCCGCGGCCTTGTCGTGTTCCGCGTTGTCACGGATCGCGAGCAATCCGCCGTGCACCTTGGGATGCAGCGTCTTGACGCGCCCATCCATCATTTCGGGGAAGCCGGTGACGTCCGCGACGTCTTGAACCGAGAGGCCGGCGGCCTTCAGCGCGGCCGATGTCCCACCCGTCGAGATCAACGCGACGCCCTGCTGCGCGAGCGCCCGCGCAAAGTCGACAATGCCGGCCTTGTCGGAGACTGAAATCAATGCGCGCGCGATTTTGCGGACGCCTGGATGATGTGCCATGGGAGTGCTCCCGGTCTCACGTTTGCGGCCGCCTATGGCCGCAATAGGTCGGTCAGCCGGTAGCATAAGCCGTCAGACGGATGCCACGCCTGTTCAGGCCGTGGTGTCGTCGTCGGGCGTCGCTGCATTGATCTCGGCGATGACTTCGGCGAGCCGGTCGCTCAGCTTGCGGCGCGGCGTGCCAATGCGGTCCAACGGCTCGCTGACGATCCCGGGTGTGGTTTCACTGAGCACCCACGCGACCGTGGTCCCGGGCGCCGCCACGCCGCGCAGCACGATCTGGTGAACTGCGAGCGGACTGCTCGTTGACCCGTAGAACTGGCCGTCCTCGATCGAAATCGGCGCCGACGCGCTGGTAAAGGTCCAGGTCGCACCATTGTGCACGCGGATCTCGACCTCTTCGGCGGTCGCGCCGAAGCGCACGTGCGCGTCGGGCGAAACATGAAAATGCACGGCAAAAGCAATGCCCGATGGCGTCGCAGCCTTTGCATCGGCGGCATCGATCGTGTCGAGACCGTCGACGCGGCGCCCATCGGCGCTGAGCGTCAACCGCCGCTTGTGCCGGAGATTGTAAAGCCGCGCATAGCCGTCGTGATCGGCTTCGAGCTGTTGCCCGGCGTCGCTCTCGGTGATTGCCCCGCGGACGCGTCCCGGTCCTTTCAGTCCGGGTGCGCCGAGTGAGGCGGTGAGAGGCCCGGACACGAGTTGCGCATAGGTGGTTTCGCCAAGCGCAAGGGTCGAGTATTGCGCCGTGCTGCGCGCGCGCAGCATGTTCGACGCATCGCCGCCCGCAGGAGCGCCCGCTCCACAGAACAGGATTTGGCCGCCGGCACTCATGTCGAACGCAAGACAGCTGGCGGTCGCGCGCGACGAGTGGCGAAGTGCGGGGGCCGCACCGGTATCCGCGACAATGACGGTGTCGCCGCACGCAAGGCGGCTGTAGCCGGATTGCGGCGCAGCGGCGAGTGTCACGCGATCGCCGTGATCCAAGCTGTCGATCGTCGCCAGCGCATCTCGCACGTTGCCGTGCGATCCGTTGAACGATGCGAGGCTCCCATCGCCAAGCCGTAAAAATCGGAGAAACCCGAGCATGCGCTGCATGAGGTCTGCAATCGCCGCCGGCATCTCCAGCGCGCGCTCCGCATAGCACTGCTTCAACACCAGCAGGTCCAGCAACAACGCGAGTGTGACACTTGGATTGCGGGTGACATGCCCGCCGTCGGCGTGCAGTTGCCGGCCAAGTTCCGCGACCAGCCAGCCCGAGGCCCGGCGCGCGGCAAGTTCGCCGCCGCGATAGCACAGGTGCCCGGTGGCGAGTGCGATCAAGGCGTGCGCGCGCTCTTCGGCCACCGGTTCGCTGTTCCAGCTGCGCGACAGATACGACAGCTGATCCGAGATCGAGCGCATCACGCGGTCGTACCGGACCTCGTTGTCGCTGGTCATGATCAAGGACGCATAGGCGAGCCAGCTCAGCAGCCGGCGTCCCGTCAATCCGGGTTGCCAAGCAACGCCATGGCGGCGATGGCCGCACCGGCCAATCCAGCCATCGACGTGCGCGCGCGCCAACTGCTCGGCCTCGACGGTGCGCGTCGCCGCGAGGTGGCGCAACCAGTCGAATCCATGCAGCGCCACAGCGAATTCGCGGCTGGGAGACGGCACGTCAAACGGCGAGCCGCCCTTGAGATCCAATGTTTCCCCGGCAAGACCGAAGTATCCGGCCGCCAGCTCATCGGCAAAGCTCGGGTCAGGCGTGCGCAAGTCGATCGGGCAGATCAGGAGCTCTTCGATGCGCGGCGCTTTGTGCCGCCAGGAGAGGCCGGGCAGCGCCTTCAGCCGCGCGCCAGCAACTTTGCGCGACTGCGAGAGACCAAAAGCAGCGAGCTTCAAACGCTCGGACATGGGCTGAGCCGTCATCGCGATTCCGCTTTCGCTGTGAGGTCAGAGCTTTGCATCCGCAGGGCTTAGTCCGCGCGCCCCGGCGCAACAAGCCGTCGCCCTGTGCATAACTCGGGGAAGTCGGCCCCGGAACTCAACTGTGGCGGACAAGCCGCGCGGCAAAGAAGCCGTCGATCGCGTGTTGCGGCAGCGTGCGCAGGTCGCCCGTCCCGGTCAGCCAGCCGGCGGAAATCCCGGCTTCGCCCGGTTGAATGGGCACGCGGCGATAATCGGGGTTCAGATCGAGGAACGCGGCGATCTGATCGCAGCCTTCCTCGGGCTCGAGCGAGCAGGTGGCGTAGACCAGCTGCCCGCCGGGACGGACGAGCGCCGCCGCAGCCGCAAGCAGCCGGCGCTGCAGCTCGGCAAGCCGCGGGATGTCGTCGTCCGCCTTCGTGTGCAGGAGATCGGGATGGCGGCGGATGGTGCCAGTTGCGGAACAGGGCGCATCGACCAACACGGCATCGAACTGCCGTCCAGGAGCCCATCCCGTCACATCCGCCGTGATGATCTCGACATCGAGTTTGAGCCGCGCGAGGTTCTCGCTGAGCCGCCTCAACCGGCGCTCGGAATGATCGACCGCGGTGACGCGCGCGCCGGCGGCAGCGAGTTCGGCGGTCTTGCCGCCGGGCGCCGCGCAGAGGTCGGCGATCGCAAGCCCCGCGACATCGCCGAGCAGTTTCGCGGGCAGCGCGGCGGCGGCATCTTGCACCC
This sequence comes from uncultured Alphaproteobacteria bacterium, assembly GCA_963779515.1. Lineage (GTDB taxonomy): Bacteria > Pseudomonadota > Alphaproteobacteria > Rhizobiales > Hyphomicrobiaceae > CAVZYN01. The sequence continues at coordinate 152,127 of CAVZYN010000017.1, read as the reverse complement.
ACCAGGCGCCATCACTGTAGCCGGCGAGCGCCTCGATGCGGCCACCGTTGGCGAGCCGGACGGAGCCGGTGGGCAGCACCGCGCCGCCGAGTGTCGCGGCCCAAGCGGCGGCATCGGATTTCACCGAAAGATCGAGTGCCGGCTCCGTCAGGGATGCAACCGCGATGTCGCGCGCCACCGCATCGCCGTAAGCCGCACGCCAGCGCGTCATCAGCCACGCAGGGATGTTCGAGACCGCGGCATCGGCAATCTCGAGCAGGGCCGGCCCGCGCTCGCTGACGCGCCGCAGCACCGCATTGATGAGCTTATCGAAGCGGCGCGTGGTCTGATCGAGGCGCGCAAGGTCGACGCTCGAGCTGATGGCCGCGTGCGGCGGCGTCGCAAGGCAAAGCAATTGCGCCGCACCCGCGAGCAGGATCGGCCAAAGGCGGCCGCTGTCCGTAGGTGGTTGCTTCTCGAGAAACGCCGTGACCGCGCGGCGGAGTTCGCCATGCCGCCGCAGCACCGTCACCGTCAGCAGGCGCGCAAAGGCGCGGTCGCGCGGCTCGAGCGCCGGCGACGTGCGCGACAATGACCGCTCGAGGGCCTCATCCAGCGGCTGCTTCAGGCGCATCACCGCATCGATGGCGGTAATGGCCGCGTTGCGGGCGGCAACTCCGGGCAGAGGTGCGATGGCGGGGCGGGACAAGGTCAACCCCACGGTCCGCGCGGCAGCGGCGTCTGGTTCCAATTCTGGGCAAAGCGCGTGGTCAATGAGCGTGGCAGCGGCCCGGATTCCGCCATCTGTCGCGCCAGCAGTTCGAGCTGCGCGATCCGGTTGTCGATGTTGGGATGCGTCGAGAACCAGCTGTCGACGCCGCGGCCCGTCAACGGATTGACGATGTACATCGAGGCCGTGGCCGGCACCTGTTCGGCGATCGGATTGCGAATGCGCCGCGTCGCTTCGTGAATGCGCGCGAGCGATGAAGCGAGCCAGAGTGGATTGCCGCAGATCATCGCGCCGAGCCGGTCCGCCTGATACTCGCGCGAGCGCGAGATCGCCATCTGCACCGCCGCCGCCGCCATCGGCGCCAGGATCATGGCGGCGAGGGTTCCGAGAAATCCGCCGCGCGCATTGTCGCGATTGCCACCGCCGAAGATCATCCCGACCTGCAAATACTGCCCGAACATCGAGATCGCGCCGCCGATCGTGGCGGCGACCGTCATCGTCAGCGTATCCCGGTTCTTGATATGCGCGAGTTCGTGCGCGATCACGCCGGCGATCTCTTCGTTGCTCAGCATCTCGACCAGTCCGGTCGAGGCGCAGACGGCGGCATTCTGCGGGTTGCGGCCGGTGGCGAAGGCGTTTGGCTGCGGATTGGCCATCACATAGACGCGTGGCATCGGCAGCCCGGCGCGCTCCGCCATTTCTGCAACGATGGGATAAAGGCGGCCGCCGGAGTGCGCGTCCACCTCCTGCGATTTCGTCAGCCGAAGGACCATCTTGTCCGACTTCCAAAGGCTGATGACATTCATCACCATCGCCACCAGGAAAGCGATCACCAACCCCGTCGTGCCGCCGACCAAGGCGCCGACCATCACCAGGAGCCCGGTCAGGAGCACCAGCAACATGGCGGTACGGGCATAGTTCATGGGCATTGCTGACGGTCCTACTCTTGTGATCGGCGTGATCCTATAGGGTTGCCAATCCGTAAACCACGTCACATCGTTGCAAACGATATAGGAAGAGCCGGGCCCCGCGCCCAGATGGACCATTGAGATCGGCCAGCGAGACGGATCAAGCGACCATGACGGCAGATCAAGACACGACGGCAGATCGAGACACGACAGATCAAGACCGGCAACCAGCCCCATCCGAACGGCCGCTGTCGCCCGAGGCACGCCGCGCCCTCGCCGAGGCCGAGCAGCGCCGCCGCGCCGCCGATGCCGCCGCCGCCAGCCGTCCGCGTGAGGTCGGTGGCCAGGCAGGCCCCGATCCGGTGCGCTATGGCGACTGGGAAAAGGCCGGGATCGTTTCGGATTTTTAGCTGGAACCGTCCCAAATAGAAACGCGTCCCGATCCGGGACAAATATTCGGTGTCATTTAGAGATTGGCAACAAATTGCGCCGAATAAGCCGCGAAAATGCGTGTAATTTACCGAAAACCCGAGTTTGAATCCCGGGAAAGTGCCGGGCATTGGCGGCGTTTAACGGATTATATACCGCATCCCTAAGGCAATACCGCAAACCATGTTGTGCAAGCGCGGCTAGGCATCCCGATTGCACCTCCCCCGCCATCAGTCACCGATGGTTCAAGGAGACACACATGGCCATCACCACCCGCACTTTGAAAGATTTCAACCAGGATGAACGCGGCGTCGTCGCTATCATTTTCGCGTCCTGCCTGATGGTCTTCATGCTCGTCCTCGCCTGCGCCATCGACTATGGCCGCGCCGTGCATTCGAGCTCCAAGATCTCGTCGTCGATCGACGCCGCGGCCCTGGCCGCCGCCAAGGCGATGCGCGACAAGAACGGCATCGATGTCGCAACCGTCGCACGCGCCCACTTCGACCAGAACATGAAGGGTCAGGCGAGCACGTATCACACGATTACGCAATTCGATGTCACTTCTTCGAAGACCGATGTCAATATCACCGCTTCGGCGGACGTGAAGACGCTGTTCGCCCGCGCCGCCGGCATCGACAAGATCAAGGTCACGCGTAAGACCACGGCTGCCTACAATCCAGTCGACATCGAGATTGCCATGCAGCTCGATGTCACGGGCTCCATGCGCGGCCAGAAGTTGGCCGACTTGAAGGTCGCCGCCAAGGATCTCGTCGACATCATGCTGCCCGACGGCGGCACGCCGAACAAGGTGCGCGTGGCCCTGGCCCCGTTTGCCGCGGGCGTCGACGCGGGCTCCTTCGCCAAGGCCGTCACGAATAGCCGTTCCACCAGCAATACGTGCGTCTACGAGCGTCGCACCGCAGGTAACGATGCGACCGACGCGGCGCCGACGGGCAACAACGATAGCCTGAAGTTGCAATCGGACCTGCCGGGCGCCAACACCTGCTCCAGAGGTTCGTCGGTCCTGCCGCTCACCAACGACAAGGCCAAGATCAAGACCAAGGTCGACGCGTTCGCCGCCGATGGATATACGGCAGGCCACCTCGGCACCGCATGGGCCTGGTACACGCTGTCGCCGAACTGGTCAGGCGTCTGGGGTGCCGACACCGGCGCGGCCTACGATCCCAAGGTCACCAAGAAGTATGCGATCCTGATGACCGACGGCGAGTACAACACCTTCGGCGGCGTCGCCGGCAACACCAGCAAGTCCCAGCAGCAGGCCAAGTCGCTCTGCGACGCCATGAAGAGCAAGGGCCTGATCGTCTACACCGTCGGCTTCAAACTGGATAACTCTGGCGCACGTGACTTGTTGTCGAAGTGCGCCACCTCGAGCTCGCACAGTTTCCAGGCCTACGATGGAGCGCAACTGCGGTCGATCTTCCGCGGCATTGCCGAAGAAATCTCGGCACTCCGCCTCTCGCAGTAAGCTATCACCCGAGATCGGCGGATCTCCTCCCTGGAGCCGCTGACGACGAGAGCGCATCCTCCGCCCCTGGATGCGCTCTCGTTCTTTTTCAGAATAACCCGGAGTTAGTTTGAAACGTTTCAGAATAAAACATATAGAGTGACGCCGTGAACCACGGCTGACATTACATAAAAAGCAAAGTATCTGGACGTCTAGATTTAACAAAAACTTATCTCTCAATGCGCATTACTACCGGCCGGATTGAGGGGTGGAGTAATGACAATGATCAGAGTGAGAGACGCTGCCGGCCGCTTCCGGTCGTCGACGGACGGTGGCGTCGCCATCATGTTTGGTCTCACGTTCCTGGTTCTCTTGGGCGCGGTCGCGCTCGCGGTGGACGGTGCCCGGACCTACAACGCGCAAGGCCGGGTCATGGCGGCGCTGGATGCCGCGGCCCTGGCGGGCGCCAAGCTCCTGGCCGAGGACAATGCGCAAGCATCGGACGTGAACCTCACGGTTCAAAAGTACTTCGACGCCTACATGAAGCAGCAGAACCGGCCCGACATTCGGGTTGCGCCGCTCAACATCGTCACCGACACGACGACCAAGACCGTCGTTGCGACCGCGGACGGGAAGATCGCGGCAACGATCGGCAAGGCGGTCGGCCGCGACGACTTGAATTTCCGGAAAAAATCCGAGGTCACGTATGCGATCAGAAAGATCGAGTTCGCCATGGCGCTCGATATCACGGGGTCGATGAACGAGAATGGCAGGCTGTCGAATTTGAAGACCGCAGCCAAGGACGTGATCGAGACGCTCTTGCAAGATTCAGTGAGCGAGTCTGCGACGCGCATCGCCGTTGTGCCATGGGCCGCCTCGGTCAATGCAGGTTCTTATGCCGCCGCCGCAAGCGGTGGAGCTGGCGCCGACAACTGTGTGATTGAACGGACCGGCAGTGAGGCGGCGACCGACAGTCCCCCCGGCGGCGCGGCCAGTGTGCGCCGCATGACAACTCCGGCTTATGGCAACTACACATGTCCAACCGCCCCGATCATGCCCTTGAAAGGCAAGAGTGAGCGCGATGCGTTGAAAAACTACATCGATGGCATGGAGGGCAGGGGGGCCACAGCCGGCCACATCGGTGCCGCCTGGGGCTGGTACGTTCTATCGGAGCGCTGGAACGGCATCTTCACGGGCCCGAGCAAGCCCGAGCCCAACGACCCGAAGAAAGTCGGCAAGAACGTGCTGATCATGTCGGATGGCAAGTTCAATACCTCGTTCAAGTCGGGCACGGCGCTGCCGAGTGCTGAACAGGTCGATGAGTCCTACGTCGCAGTTCCAGCAGCTGTGCGCCAACATGAAAGCGCAGAAGGTCACGGTTTACACTATTGGCTTCGAGGTCGATGATCCGCGCGCGCTCACCGAGCTGGCCCAGTGCGCTTCGGGCGCCGCCGCATTTTTCGATGCCAAGGACGGCGCGAGTTTGAAGACAGCTTTTAAGAAAATCGGCGAACAGATCTCGGCACTGCGATTTACAAAGTAAGCAGAAACGGCCAAGCCGCAAGAAGTGGCGGGCCCGGTAAAATCAGGCGTTGAACAAAATTGATGCGGTGCCGCGTTGGCGCCGCATCTTGCTTTTGAGTTCATTGAAGGCTCGCTTTTCGAAGGGTTGTGCTCCGCCGCACGCCAGGGTATCCCTCGCTCGACCATGTCGAACGCCGGCTAAGGGATAGGCCATGAACATCCACGAATATCAAGCCAAGGACCTCTACCGCCAGTATGGCATCCCGACCGGAAAGGGCTTCCCGGCGTTCACGGTCGATGAGGCGGTCACAGCGGCGAAAAACCTGCCAGGTCCGGTATGGGTTGTGAAATCCCAGATTCACGCCGGCGGACGCGGCAAGGGCAAATTCAAGGAAGCAGCCGCCGGTGACAAGGGCGGCGTGCGGCTGGCGAAGTCGATCGATGAGGTCAAGACATTCGCCAAGCCAGATGCTCGGCTCGACGCTGGTGACGCTGCAGACCGGACCCGAAGGCAAGAAGGTTCAGCGTCTCTACATCGAGGATGGGTCCGCCATCGCCCGCGAACTCTACCTCTCCGCGCTGGTCGATCGCGAAACCTCGCGCATCGCCTTCATCGCCTCGACGGAAGGCGGCATGGACATCGAGAAGGTCGCCCACGACACGCCCGAGAAGATCTTCACGATGTCGATCGATCCGGCGTCGGGCTTCTTCCCCTTTCACGGGCGCAAGATCGCATTCGCGCTGGGCCTCACCGGCGATCAGGCCAGCCAGTGCGTCAAGATCATCGGCAACCTTTACAAGATGGTCGTTGAGAAGGACATGGCGCTGCTCGAAATCAATCCGCTCGTCGTCACCAAGGACGGCCAGCTGCTGGCGCTCGACGGCAAGATGAACTTCGACACCAACGCGCTCTTCCGTCAGAAGGATGTCGTCGCCATGCGCGATATCACGGAAGAGGATCCGGCCGAAGTCGAAGCCTCGAAATATGATCTCTCCTACGTCAAGCTCGATGGCCAGATCGGCTGCCTCGTCAACGGCGCCGGCCTCGCCATGGCCACCATGGACATCATCAAGCTCTATGGGCTGGAGCCGGCGAACTTTCTCGATGTCGGCGGATCAGCGTCGAAGGAGAAGGTCTCGGCCGCCTTCAAGATCATTCTCAATGATCCGAACGTGAAGGGCATCCTGGTCAACATTTTCGGCGGCATCATGCGCTGCGATATCATCGCCGAAGGCGTCGTGACGGCCGCCCGCGAACTTGGCGTCAAGGTGCCGCTCGTCGTCCGCCTCGAAGGCACCAACGTCGAACTCGGCAAGAAGATCATGGCCGAGAGCGGGCCTGAAGATCGTCGGCGCCGACAATCTGGCGGACGCCGCCAAGAAGATCACCGACGAGGTCAAGCGCGCCGGTTGAGACGCCGGCAGCGCTTTAAGGTTTCCAGCAGATTAACAAACTGCACCGTGCGCCTGCCTGTGCATGCGGCGCACGTTTGTTTTTCCGTTTCGGCGGCTGTTTAGTCGAGCGGGTTACCGGACCGTTAGCATCCAAGGCGTACCGTGCCTCGGAGTCTCTAGCGGCGCCAACCTCAGTCATGATCGACAAACCAGACCTGCACCGACGCACCGAGCGGCCACGGATCGTCGACGTCGCGCTCGAGGGCCGCGTTGTGCTCGTCGTCGATGACGACCCGACGCAGCGGCTGCTGGCACGTGATGCCCTCGAAGCCCAAGGCTTCGCCGTCGAGGAAGCCGAGGATGGCCCCGACGGCATCGCCAAGGCCTACGTCGTCAAACCCGACCTGATCGTGCTCGACGTCATGATGCCGGGCCTCGATGGCTTCACGGTGTGCGACGAGCTACGCCGTCACGTCGCGACCAAAAACATCCCGATCCTGCTGGTGACGGGCCTGAACGATCTCAACTCGATGCAGCGCGGCTTCGATCTCGGCGCCACCGACTTCATCACCAAGCCGGTGTCTTGGGAAACGCTGGCGATGCGCGTCAAGTACATCATCCGCAGTCATGCAAATTGATCCGACGTCAGACAGACAGCAGGTGAATTCACCGCTCAAGTGATGGATTAACCGCGTTTGACGTGCCGTGGTATGCCATGGCGGCCGTTTCGAGGGCAACGCATCGCGGCCGGCCATCGGCTGAGCTGCCGACACGCGGCCGACACCCCAGCCGAACACGGTGCCGCCGCTGAAAAACATGCCGCCGGACAGGATGCGCCACGCAAAAATCTGCATCAAAAAAGCGATGTGGGAGCCCATCGCCAATTCGAGTGTGAATCGACGCAGAATCGCGCTCAACCGACGCCGAGCATCACTTCGAGCGGACCTTTCGGCAGCGGCACCAGGAACCACTTTTCGAACATGAAGAACAACATCAGCGGCACGCCGATGCTGATGGCGAGCGCGCGGAAAATGTTCTCGCGTCCAAAGACGATCGTGAACAGGAAGATGAAGATCGCCGACGCCACATAGATGCCGAGGCCGTTGACTTCGACACCGCCGACGTTGAGCCCGCCGATCGCGGCGATATAGAGCGCTGTCGGCACCAGCACACTCAATACGCGTCCGAACCCAATGGTGCTGACGAACGATTCAGCCCCGCCCTTTTCTTTTCCGAGGATCGCGCGCACCAGATTGCCGGCGCTCGCGAGCGCCATGACGACCGCGATCCAGAACGGGAAATAGCCGGGCGCCGGGCCTTGTCCCTCGATCCAGCCGACACCGAGACGCAAGCTGTCGTGGATGACCACCGCGCTGGCGCCGATGAACAGCAGCGCGACCACGATGTCGAGCGTACGATTCGAAACGAGAGAGCGTTCGTCACCGGAGGCGTCGCTGTTGTGCATAGTGTGTGATCCGTCGATCCAAAAGTCAAAAGGGGCAGACCGCAGCCGGTCCGCCCCATCCGAGTCTCATTTGCCGGGTGCCAGGAATCCAGCGTCCTTCATCAGGTCGTAGTGCAGCTTGTCGTTGTTCTCGACCCACTTCTTGAAATCGTCACCGGTCATGAAGGACTGGTTGAAGGCGCCGTCTTCCATGAACTTCTTCCAGTCGTCGGTCGCCTGCACCTTCTTGAAGAGGTCGACGAAGTAGGCGACTTGCTCAGGCTTCACGCCGGGTCCCATGAAAATCCCGCGCAGCATCTGATAGCTGACGTCAACGCCGGATTCCTTGCAGGTCGGAATATCGGACCACGCTTGGGTCGCCGTGACCTTGGTCGTGTAGATGCTGCGCTTCTCATCGAACAAGCACAGCGGGCGCAGCGCGCCGGCTTTCCACTGCGACACCGCTTCGATTGGGTTGTTGACGGTCGAGTCGACGTGCTTGCCGACGAGCTGCACCGCGACCGCGCCACCGCCCTGATATGGCACGTAGGTCAATTTCTTCGGCGCCGTCAGCTTTTCGAGCGCGACCGTGACGATCTGGTCTTCCTGCTTCGAGCCGGTGCCACCCATCTTGAATTTCTTGTCGTCGCCGGCCTTCACCGCGTCGAGATAGTCTTTCGCGGTTTTGTAGGGCGCTTCGCTGTTGACCCAGAGCACGAACTGGTCGAGCGCCAGCATCGCGACTGGCGTCATGTCCTTCCAGGAGAACGGCACGCCGGTGCCGTAGGGTGTCGTGAACAGGTTCGAAAGTGTGATGATGATCTTATGCGGATCTTCCTTCGCGCCTTTGACTTCGAGGAAGCCTTCAGCACCCGCGCCGCCGCTCTTGTTCACCACCACCATCGGCTGCTTCATCAGATTATTTTTCGCGATCACACCCTGAAGAAAGCGCGCCATCTGATCGGCGCCGCCGCCGGTGCCCGCTGGAATGATGAACGTGACGGGTTTGGTTGGTTCCCAGCCTTGCGCGTGCGCGCCTGTGGTCGCGGCGGTGATCGCGAAAATGCCGGCTGTAAGCGCTTTTCTGAGGGTCATTGGCGTTTGTCTCCCTAGGGTGTTGGGCCCATTGATGGGCTCACTTTTAGTTGGCGATTGCGGCAATCCGGATTTCGGCGTTTGAATAACTGAACTGCCGTTTAAGCGATGATGTGGTCAGCGTTAGGCAGTGGCGATCCGTTTCGATCGTAGGCTGTCTTTCAACCAAGTGATGACCGGCCAGAACAACAGCAACATGCCGAGCGTCATGATGGTGCCGACCAGCGGGTTCGACCAGAACACCAGCACGTTGCCTTGGCTGGTCAGCATCGACTGCCGGAAGGCTTCCTCCGCCTTGTCACCGAGCACGATCGCCAGCACCAACGGCGCCAGCGGATAGCTGAGTTTCTGGAACACGTACCCGATGATACCGAAGCCAAGCATCATCCAGACGTCGAACATGTTGTTCTTGACCGTGAAGGCGCCAACCGCACACACCACCAGGATGACCGGTGCGATGATGTGGAACGGCACGCGCAGGATCGCGGCGAACAGCGGCACGCACGTCAGCACCACGATCAAGCCGACGACATTGCCGAGATACATCGAGGCGATCAGGCCCCACACGAACTCTTTCTGCTCGACGAACAGCATCGGCCCGGGTTGCAGGCCCCAGATCATCAGGCCGCCGAGCAGAACCGCTGCCGTCGGCGATCCGGGAATTCCGAGCGTCAGCATCGGTAAGAGCGCGCTGGTGCCGGCGGCGTGCGCGGCGGTCTCCGGCGCGATCACACCCTCGATCTCGCCCTTGCCGAAGTTGTCGCCGTTTTTCGAGAACTTCTTGGCGAGGCCGTAGCTCATGAATGACGCGGGCGTCGCGCCGCCGGGCGTGATGCCCATCCAGCAGCCGATCAAGCAAGAGCGGATCGAGGTCGCCCAGTACTTCAGCAGCTTTTTCCAGGTCGTCAGCACCGCATCGAGCCGGATTTTCGCCTGCGCGCCTTGGAATTTGAGGCCGCTCTCGATCGAGGTCAGAATCTCGCCGATGCCAAACAGGCCGATCACGGCGGTGAGAAAGTCGAAACCGCCGAGCAGATGGTCGTGGTTGAAGGTCATCCGCAGCGTGCCGGTCATCTTGTCGAGCCCGACCGAGCCGAGCGCGAAACCGAGGCACATCGCGGCGAGCACCTTCAGCGGCGAGCCTTTGCCCATGCCGATGAAACTCGCGAACGTCAGGAAGAAGACCGAGAAGAACTCCGCCGGCCCGAACTTCAGCGCGAATTTCGCCACCAGCGGCGCCAGGAATGTGATCAAGACGACGGCCACCAGCGCGCCGACAAACGACGACGTGAACGCAGCGGTGAGCGCTTCATCGGCGCGGCCCTGCTGCGCCATCGGATGCCCGTCGAACGTGGTGGCCACCGACCACGGCTCGCCCGGAATGTTGAACAGGATCGACGTGATGGCGCCGCCGAACAGCGCCCCCCAGTAGATGCACGACAGCATGATGATCGCCGACGTCGGCGGCATCGTGAATGTCAGCGGCAGCAGGATCGCGACGCCGTTCGCGCCGCCGAGCCCCGGAAGCACCCCGATGATCACCCCGAGCAGAATGCCAATCATCATCAGCGCAAGGTTGAACGGCGTGAGCGCGGTCTGAAAGCCCTGCATCAGCGAGGCAATTTCGTCCATCGGCCTAACCCCTCCCGGTTATTTCCGTCGCGAGCTTTGACCGGAGGTCATGCCCGCTTATGTCGGCCTTCCCGGCCAGTATTCTCATTGTGGCATACCATATGCCTAATGGTCGCAGTGAGCAACCGTGGCGTTGACAGTTTTCTGACAGCAATCGTTTTAGGCGACCCCGTCGACGACGGACTGTCTTGCGGTCTCAAAGTTCATTGGTGTATGGTATGCCAGAAACCAAAGAAGAGCGCGGATACCGCGCCATCGGGAAACGTCAGAGATTGGGTTCGGCACCATGGCCGATACGCAGCTGAAGATCACGCCGATCGGCGAAGGCCAGAGCCTCAAGGTCAAGGCTTATGACGCGCTGCGTTCCGCAATCATGAACATGAACATCTACGCGCCGGACGCAGAGCTTCGTCTCGACGAGCGCGATCTGTCGGCGCGTTTCGGAGTCAGTCGCACGCCGCTGCGCGAAGCTTTGGCTCAGCTCGACTCCGAAGGCTTTGTCAAGATCGTTGCCCGCCGCGGCATCTTCATTGTCCGCAAGACCAAGGCCGAGATCCTCGACATGATCACCGTCTGGGCGGCGCTCGAGAGCATGGCGGCGCGGCTTGCGACGCAGCACGCGAGCGACGCCGAGATACAAGTCGCTGCACGACCTGGTCGACAAGTTCTCCAGCGACGAGGTCGCCACCAAAATGGGCGAGTACTCCGACGCCAACATCCGCTTCCATCAGGCGATCATCGGGCTCGGCAAGTGTCCGCTCCTGACGACACTCACCAACGATCTGTTCATGCATGTGCGCGCTATCCGCCAGCGGACGATCTTCGAGCAGGATCGCGCCCGCCGCTCGATCATTGATCACAAGGAAATCGTCAACGCCATCGAGGGCCGCCACACCGAGCGCGCCGAGCGTCTCGTGCGTGAACATACGCTACGCCTGCGCGAACACGTGGAGCGTCATGTCGAAATTGATTGAAAACGGTTGAGAAAAGCGACGTCCGCGGGCGTCGCCACCGCCGCCAACAATGCACAAGAGCCCTTATTCAGGGACAATAGGGAGAGCACTCAGAATGTCATCCGACACCAACGTGCAAAATCTGACCGATGGGTTCCATCTCGTCATTGATGCGCTCAAGCTGAACGGCATCAACACGATCTATGGCGTGCCGGGCATCCCGATCACCGACCTCGGCCGCTATATGCAGGCCGCCGGGATGCGCGTCGTCGCCTTCCGCCACGAGCAACACGCCGGCTATGCCGCCTCGATTGCGGGTTATCTGACCAAGAAACCGGGCGTTTGCCTCACCGTCTCCGCGCCAGGCTTCTTGAACGGCCTGACCGCGCTTGCGCACGCCACCACCAACTGCTTCCCGATGATCCTGATCTCAGGTTCGTCCGAACGCGAGATCGTCGACCTGCAGCAGGGCGACTATGAAGAGATGGACCAGCTTGCGATCGCAAAGGGTGTGTGCAAGGCCGCCTATCGCGTGCTGCATGCCCAGGACATCGGCATTGCCATCGCGCGCGCGATCCGCTCGGCCGTCTCGGGCCGCCCAGGCGGCGTCTATCTCGACCTGCCGGCAAAACTGTTCGGCCAAGTGGTGGATGCCGCCGAAGGCAAGCGCTCGCTGGTCAAGGTGATCGATGCGGCGCCCGCGCAGATCCCCTCGCACGAGTTGATTGATCGCGCATTGAACCTGCTGAAGAGCGCCAAGAAGCCGTTGATCATCCTCGGCAAGGGTGCCGCCTATGCGCAGGTCGATGAGGACATCCGCCGCCTCGTCGAGCGCACCGGTATTCCCTATCTGCCGATGAGCATGGCGAAGGGCCTGCTGCCCGACACGCATCCGCAGTCGGCGGGCGCCGCGCGTTCGCTGGTGCTGAAGGACGCCGACGTCGTGATGCTGATCGGCGCGCGGCTCAACTGGCTGCTGTCGCACGGCAAAGGCAAGACCTGGGGAGCACCGGGTACGCAAAAATTCATCCAGGTCGATATCGAACCCCGCGAGATGGACAGCAATATCGAGATCGCGGCCCCCGTCGTCGGCGATATCGGATCGGTGGTCGCCGCGATGCTGCCGAAAATCGGCGCTGATTGGCCGAAGCCCACGGCCTGGGCCGGCAGCATTCGCGCCAAGGTCGAGGACAACGTCGCCAAGATGGCGCCACGACTGAAGAACAACAACAACCCGATGGATTACCACGGGGCACTCGGCGCGCTGAAAGCAATCTTCAAAGAGCGCCCCGAGACCATCCTTGTCAACGAAGGTGCTAACACCCTCGATTTTGCACGCTCCATCATCGATATCTATCGCCCGCGCACGCGCCTAGACGTCGGCACCTGGGGCATCATGGGCATCGGCATGGGATACTCGGTGGCGGCCGCCGTCGAGACCGGTAAGCAGGTGCTCGCCGTTTGCGGCGACAGCGCGTTCGGTTTCTCCGGCATGGAGATCGAAACGGTCTGCCGCTACAAGCTGCCGGTCTGCGTCGTCGTTTTCAACAACAACGGCATCTATCGCGGCACCGACACCAACCCGGGCGGCAGCGACCCAGCGTGGACCACTTTCGTGAAGGACTCGCATTACGATCTGATGGCGAAGGCTTTCGGCGGCGTCGGCGTGCGGGTGACCTCGCCGTCGGAGCTGACGGCGGCCGTCAACGCCGCGATCGACTCGCGCCAGCCGACCTTGATCAACGCCATCATCGACGAGAAGGCCGGCACGGAGAGCGGTCGCATCGGCAATCTCAACCCGCAAAGCGTCGTCGCCAAGAAGGCGTCCTGATGTATCAGCCCGCCCATTTCCGCGAAGATCGGCTCGACGTGCAGCATGCGCTGATCCGCGCATGCCCGCTCGGGCTGTTGATCTCGAATGGCCCGGGCGGGCTCGTCGCCAATCCCATTCCGTTCGTTCTCAATGCGGCAGCCTCGGAGCGCGGCACGCTGAAGTGTCACGTCGCGCGAGCCAATCCGCAATGGAAGGAGTTGCAGGCGGCCACGGAGTGCCTCGTCGTGTTCCAGGGGGCGGATCACTACGTGACGCCATCCTGGTATGCCTCCAAGCGCGAACACGGCAAGGTTGTGCCGACGTGGAACTATGCGACGGTGCACTGCTGGGGACGGCCGCAGGTGATGGACGACGCCGCTTGGGTGCGCCACCAGATCGACGCGCTGACCCTGCAACACGAGGAACCACGCGCGGCACCCTGGGCGGTGACGGATGCGCCGGAGCCTTTCGTTGCAGCGCAGATGCGCGGCATCGTTGGAATCGAAATTCCGATCGCCCGCATCGAAGGCAAGTGGAAGGTCAGCCAGAACCGCCCCGAGGCGGATCGGGTGGGCGTCCATCAGGGCCTGCAGAGCGAAACCACACCGAATTCCGAGGCCATGGCGTCGCTCGTTGGCGCACATGTGCCGGGTAATCAGAGATCCGATTGAAACTGGGGGAGATCCCGATGACGCAAGCACTCAAAGGCGTAAAAATTCTCGACTTCACACATGTGCAGTCCGGCCCCACGTGCACGCAGCTGCTCGCCTGGTTCGGCGCTGACTGTATCAAGGTCGAACGGCCAGGCGTCGGTGACATCACGCGCGGCCAGCTGATGGACGTGAAAGGCGCTGACAGCCTCTATTTCACGATGCTGAACCACAATAAGCGCTCGATCACCATCGACAGCAAGAACAAGAAAGGCCTCGAAATCCTCGAGCGCCTGATCAAGACCTGCGACGTGATCGTCGAGAACTTCGCGCCCGGCGCCATGGACCGCATGGGCCTGACGTGGGAGCGCATCCAGGAGCTGAACCCGCGCATCGTCTACGCCTCCGTGAAGGGCTTCGGTCCTGGCCCCTACGAAGAGTGCAAGGTGTACGAGAACGTCGCGCAATGCACCGGCGGCTCCGCCTCGACCACCGGATTTCGCGACGGCCCGCCGCTCGTTACAGGGGCGCAAATCGGCGATAGCGGAACGGGCTTGCATCTCGCACTCGGCATCGTCACGGCGCTTTATCAGCGCACCCACTCCGGCAAGGGCCAGCGCGTCACTTGCGCCATGCAGGACGGCGTCTTGAACCTTGCGCGCGTCAAGCTGCGCGATCAGCAGCGCCTCGCGCATGGGCCGCTCACCGAATACAGCCAGTACGGCGAAGGCATTCCGTTCGGCGACGCGACGCCGCGCGCGGGCAACGATTCAGGCGGCGGCCAGCCGGGTCGCATCTTGAAGTGCAAAGGCTGGGAAACGGACCCCAACGCCTACATCTATTTCATCACCCAAGCGCCGGTCTGGGAAAAGATCTGCGACGTCATCGGCGAACCGGCCTGGAAAACCGATCCCAACTACGCGACGCCGAAGGCGCGTTTGCCGCGGCTGAACGAGATCTTCGCACGCTGCGAAAAGTGGTGCATGACCAAGACCAAGTTCGAGGCCATGGACATCCTCAACGAATTCGATATTCCCTGCGGCCCGATCCTGTCGATGAAGGAAATCGCCGAGGATCCAATCGCTGCGGGCGACCGGCACCGTCGTCGAGGTCGATCACCCAAAACGCGGCAAGTATCTCTCCGTCGGCAATCCGATCAAGTTGTCGGATAGCCCCGCCGACGTGCAGCGCTCGCCGCTGCTCGGCGAGCATACGAGCGAAGTGCTGAGCCAGCTCGGCTATTCAGCGGACGATATCGCAGCGCTCGCGGCCGCGGGTGCGACGACCGTCAAAGAGAAGAAGCAGGCGGCGGAGTAGTAATAGTGAGCCGGGGGTGAGGCCTAACCGGCCTGACCCTGCAACGTAACAATGGCGCGACGAGAGCGCCGGATGTGAGGCCGCCCCTCACCCCGACCCTCTCCCCGTCGCGCATCGCAGCTGAAACAATTTCCGCGATCGCCAGGCGCGACGGGGAGAGGGAGAAGAGAGAAATGCGTGTCGTCGTTCATGGACAGGATGCTTTCGGTAAAGCCGTCCTCGAGAAACTGCTCGCCCGCGGCGAAAACGTCGTTGCCGTTTGCTGTGCACCCGACAAAGCCGGCAAGCCGGAAGACCCGCTGAAAGTCTTCGCGCGTGAAAAGGGCCTGACGGTGCATCAGCCGAAAAGCTGGAAGACGCCGGAAGCGCTGGAGCTGATGAAAAGCTTCAACGCCGACGTCTGCATGATGGCCTACGTGCTGCTGTTCATTCCGCAGCCGGTGCTCGACGCGCCCCGGCTCGGCACGTTCCAATACCACCCGTCGCTGCTGCCGGCGCATCGCGGCCCGTCGTCGATCAATTGGCCGATCGCCATGGGCAAGACCCGCACCGGCCTGACGATCTTCTGGCCCGACGAAGGTCTCGATGAGGGTCCGGTGCTGCTGCAGAAGACGGTCGAGATCGGACCGGATGAGTCACTCGGCGACGTCTACTTCAAGAAGCTGTTCCCGATGGGTGTCGATGCGATGCTCGAGAGCCTCGATCTCGTGAAAGCAGGCGTCATCCTCAAGCACAAGCAGGATCTCGCCGCCGGCAGCTACGAAAGCTGGTTCAAGAAGGACATCGCCGAGCTCGATTTCTCGAAGACGGCGGAGGCTCTCTACAACACCATTCGCGCGGCCAATCCGGCACCCGGCGCTTGGGGCTCGATCAACGGCGTCAAGCTCGATATCTATGACGCGGCGAAAGTCGCCGGCACCGGCAAGGCTGGCGCCATCCTCGCGATCAACGATGACGGCATCACCATCGCCGCCGACCACGGCGCCATTCTCGCCAAGCGCGTGCGCGCGCCCGGCGGCCAGAAGATCGCAGCGACCGAATACGCCAAGTCGGCCGGCCTCAAGGTCGGCGACATCTTCGACAGGCCGGCGCCCAAACCGGCGGCCT
Organism: uncultured Alphaproteobacteria bacterium; assembly: GCA_963779515.1. GTDB lineage: Bacteria > Pseudomonadota > Alphaproteobacteria > Rhizobiales > Hyphomicrobiaceae > CAVZYN01. Next base: position 135,686 of record CAVZYN010000017.1, on the reverse strand, counting down.
GAGAGTTTTGGCTGGCGCCGGGCGTGGCAGAGACTTCGCGCTCGATGCATGGCCTTTCAAAGACAGTGATGTTGCGGTCACAGAGCTCGACCGCGGGTCCATTCAACGGGAGCCAGAACGATGGCCGTTAAATCCGATATTGAAATTGCCCGTGAAGCCAAGAAGAAGCCGATCATGGAGATCGGATCGAAGCTCGGCATCGCGTCCGATCATCTCCTGCCGTTCGGTCACGACAAGGCGAAGATTTCGGAAAGCTTCATCAAGAGCCTTGCCGCCAAGAAAGACGGCAAGTTGATCCTCGTCACCGCGATCAACCCGACACCGGCCGGCGAAGGCAAGACCACGACGACCGTCGGCCTCGGCGACGGCATCAACGCCATCGGCAAGAAGGCCGCTATCTGCTTGCGTGAGCCATCGTTGGGTCCGTGCTTCGGCGTCAAGGGTGGGGCCGCCGGCGGTGGTTACGCCCAGGTCGTTCCCATGGAGGACATCAACCTCCACTTCACGGGTGACTTCCACGCGATTACGTCGGCGCACAATCTGCTGTCGGCCATGATCGACAACCACATCTACTGGGGCAACGAGCAAAACATCGACACCCGCCGCGTCGCCTGGCGCCGCGTCATGGATATGAACGACCGCGCGCTGCGCGAGATCGTGTGCTAGCTTGGCGGTGTGGCCAACGGATATCCGCGCGAAGCCGGCTTCGACATCACGGTCGCCTCCGAAGTCATGGCGATCCTCTGTCTCGCCAACGATCTGAAGGACCTGGAGAAGCGTCTCGGCGACATCATCATCGCCTATCGCCGCGATAAGACCCCCGTCTATTGCCGCGACATCAAGGCCGACGGCGCCATGACGGTGCTGCTGGCGCAGGCAATGCAGCCGAACCTCGTGCAGACGCTGGAGAATAACCCGGCCTTCATCCACGGCGGTCCATTTGCGAACATTGCCCACGGTTGCAATTCGGTCGTCGCCACCAAAACCGCGCTGAAACTCGCCGACTACGTGGTGACGGAAGCGGGCTTCGGCGCCGACCTCGGCGCTGAGAAGTTCTTCGACATCAAGTGCCGCAAAGCCGGCCTGAAGCCGTCGGCGGCGGTGATCGTCGCAACCGTGCGCGCGCTCAAGATGAACGGCGGCGTCAAGAAGGAAGACCTCGGCAAAGAGAACGTCGAGGCCGTGAAGAAGGGTTGCGCCAACCTCGGCCGTCACATCGAGAACGTAAAGTCGTTCGGTGTGCCGGCGGTCGTCGGCATCAACCACTTCATTTCGGACACCGACGCCGAAGTGGCGGCGATCCAGGAGTACGTGAAGAGCCTCGGCTCCGAAGCGTTCCTCTGCAAGCACTGGGCGCAGGGCTCCAAGGGCATCGAAGCCATGGCGCGTCGCGTCGTCGAGATCGCCGATAGCGGCGTGTCGAAGTACGCGCCGCTCTATCCCGACGAGATGCCGTTGTTCGACAAGGTCGAAACCATCGCAAAGAAGATCTATCGCGCCGGCGAAGTCACCGCCGACAAGTCGATCCGCGATCAGTTGAAGACCTGGGAACAGATGGGTTACGGCAAGCTACCGATCTGCATCGCCAAGACCCAGTATTCGTTCACCACCGATCCGAACATGCGCGGCGCGCCCGTGAACCACACGGTGCCGATCCGCGAAGTGCGGTTGTCGGCGGGCGCGGGCTTCATCGTTGCGATCTGCGGTGAGATCATGACCATGCCGGGGCTGCCGAAGGCACCGAGCGCTGAGTTCATCAAGTTCAACGAAAAAGGCCAGATCGACGGCCTGTTCTGATCCTCGACCGAGCAGAAGAAATCAGAGAGCCCGCGATCACCTCGCGGGCTCTTTGCGTTTGAGTAAGCTCGCTGACAACAACAGCGCGACGAGTGTAGCCAGAAGCATCGCCCTAAACGCGGTATCATAGGTCCCATCGCGATCGAACAGCGCGGCGCCAAGCCAGGCGCCGAACCCGCCAGCGATGTGATGCACCATGGTGATCAGCCCCGTCAGCGCGCCGATGTGCCGGTTGCCGAACGCGTCCCTGACGAAGATGACGGTCAGCGGCGCCGTCATGAGAAATGTGGAACCAAAGACAAGCACGAAAATCGCCACCGAGGCGACGCTGTGGTCGATCATCACAAGACAGAATGCTGCGATCCGCAGTGCAAAACTCGCGATCGCCGGCCACGCCGGTCCGCTGCGATCGCTCCATATGCCTCCAGCGATCACGCCGATCAAACCCGTCAATCCCATCAGCGCCAGCAGATTGCCAGAGAGCCACGTATCGACGCCCTGGTCCTGGGCAAACGCAACTACATGCGTCGCGACGAAGAAGTCATCGAAACCACAGATGGCATAGATCGCAAGCAACACGAGAAAGCGCCGGCTTGCGATCGCCTCGCGAAAGCTCATGCCGTCCGCCGCCGCGGCGTGCGCAGCCTTGTCGGCCGGAGTATCCGTGCGCATCGCCAGCATCGCGATCGGCAAAGCAATCGCGTGCACGATCCCAAGCCACAGATAGACGGAGCGCCAGCCCGTGTTCGCGAGCACGGCCGTGAGCCCTGCAATCATCACGAGCTGCCCGGCGCACATGCCCGACATGGCGACCGCGTTGGCAAGCCCCGCGCGTCCCGGAAACGCTCGCGTCACCATCACGCCGACCGGCGCAACCGACGCCGCGCCCTGCCCGATCGCAAACACGATCCCGTAGAGCACCACGACCTGCCACGGCGCGTCGACGAGGCTCATGCATCCGATACCAACGCCGCTCATCGCTAGGCCCGCGCCGATGACACGCCGGGGGTTCGCGCGGTCCGCCATGCGGCCGGCGACGAACATACCTACCGCCGAAATGACCATGAACAGCGCAACGGCGCCGCCGAGCGTGCTGCGGCCCCACCCGAGGTCGTCGACCATCGGCTTCAGTGTCAACCCGATGCCGAACCGCGCCCCGCCGCCGATGAACAGCACAAAAAAGCCAGCGGCCAGGATCAGCGCGGTACGTCGGTTCATAGGGATCAGGCCTCAGCAGCGTTGATTGGCGGGGTCAGACCCCTGGCCGATCTGTTATCATGCCACCCGTGAGAAGCGGGGCCAGATCTGACCCCAGTCCGGAGTCCACAGGCGCAGACCCCATGCCAAAACCCAACCGTTCACGCATCGCCATCGATGGCATGGATCGCACGCCACATCGCGCCTTCATGCGCGCGGCGGGCCTCGATGATGACGACCTTCGCAAGCCCATGATTGGCATTGTGTCGACCCATGGCGAAAACACGCCATGTTCGATGGCGCTCGGTCCCCAAGCCGATGCCTGCCGTCTCGGCGTGGCGGCCGGTGGCGCAGTGCCGGTGCCGTTCTCGACGATCTCGGTTTCCGACGGCGTTTCGATGAACCACAAAGGCATGCGCCTCAGTCTCGTTTCGCGCGAGTTGATCGCCGATAGCGTCGAGGCGGTGATGCGCGGCCACGCCTACGACGGTCTCGTCGGGTTCGCCGGCTGCGACAAGACGTTGCCCGGCATCATGATGGCGATGGTGCGCTTGAATTGCCCAAGCGTGTTCGTCTACGGCGGATCGATGCTGCCCGGCCGCTGGAAAGGCCGCGATGTCACGATCCTGACCGCCTACGAAGGCATCGGCGCGGTGCTGACGGGCCAGATGACGGAAGCCGATCTCGCCAGCCTCGAACGCGCGTGTGCGCCAACGATCGGCGCTTGCCCCGGTCAGTTCACCGCCAACACGATGGCGATGGTCTCCGAGACGCTCGGCCTCGCGCTGCCTGGATCGGCGATGCTGCCGGCGGTCTATTCCGAACGCATGGCGCTTGCGCGCCGCGCCGGCCGCCGCGTCACGGAAATTCAGCGCGACGGCGGGCCGCTGCCGCGCGATCTCGTCACGCGAAAATCGCTTGAGAACGCCGCAGCTGTTGTCGCGGCGACGGGCGGCTCAACCAATGCGGGCCTGCATCTGCCTGCGATCGCCCACGAGGCCGGCATCCGCTTCACGCTCGACGATGTCGCCGGCGTCTTCGCGCGCACGCCTTTGATCGCTGATCTGCAGCCTGGTGGCAGGTACCTTGCCGTCGATCTGCACGGTGCCGGTGGCACTGATCTGGTGTTGAAAGCGCTGCTCGATGGCGGGCATCTGCATGGCGAGGCGCTCTGCCTCTCCGGCGAAACCCTCGCCGCGCGCCTCGCACACCATCCCGGACCCGATGGCACGATCGTGCGTGCGACCAACGCGCCTCTGCATCCGACCGGCGGTCTCGTGGTGTTGCGCGGCAACCTCGCGCCCGAGGGCGCGCTGATCAAGATCGCAGGATTGAAGTCGCTGGTGTTCGACGGCCGCGCCCGGGTCTTCGACGGCGAAGAAGCGTGCTTCAAGGCCGTGCAAGCCCGCGCCTACAAGGAAGGTGACGTCCTGATCATCCGCAACGAAGGCCCGAAAGGCGGCCCCGGCATGCGCGAGATGCTCGGCGTCACGGCGCTGGTCTACGGCCAGGGCATGGGCGAGAAGGTTGCCCTCGTTACCGATGGCCGATTCTCCGGCGCGACGCGCGGCATGATGATCGGCTACGTCGGCCCAGAGGCGGCGGCCGGCGGACCCATTGCTTACGTCCAAGACGGCGATCTCATTCGCATCGACTGTGAACGCGCGACCATGGATTTGCAGGTCGCTGCCGAGGAACTCGCCCGCCGTCGCGCGCTCCCGGTGCTAACCCATGGCGAACGCCTCTCCGGCGTACTCGAAAAGTACGCAAAACTGGTCGGCCCGGCTCGCGAAGGCGCCGTCACGCATGCGGGCGCCGCGGATTGGTTGAACGAGTGAGATCCGAAACCCAATCACGACGAAATAAGTAGGGCACGGCGCCACTTCGCACTTGACGGAGCCTGGCACGTAATGACCGGATAGGCACAGAAAACGAGACCGGGAGGTTGTTCAATGTCCACTAGATCCATTCGCCACGCCATCCAGAGCGCAGGCCTTGCGGCACTCGTTGCCGTGGCATTGCCGTTTGCCGCTACAGCACAGACGACACTGACGATGTCGAGCTGGGTGCCGCCGTCCCACGCCCTGACGAAGGACGTGCTCGCGGTTTGGGCGAAGCAGGTCGAGGACGCCACGCAAGGCCGCGTCAAATTCCAAATGCTGCCGAAGCATCCAGCCGCCCCGCCGAACACCTTCGACGCCGTGCGCGACGGCCTCGTCGATCTGTCGTACGTGACGGCAAGCTACACGCCGGCGCGCCACATCCTGCCGAAAATGCCGGAACTGCCGGGCGGCGGCGCAACGGCTGAGATCAATTCCGTCGCCTATTCGCGCATCTACTGGAAGCACATGCACCAGGTCGGCGAATACAAGGGCGTCAAGCAGCTCGGCGTGTTCACGCACGGCCCCGGCCAGATGTTCAACACCAAGCGCGCGATCACCAAGGTCGAGGATCTCGCCGGCATGAAGATCCGCACCGGTGGCGGTATTGCCGAAGAGATGGCGCGTGCGCTCGGTACCTCCGCGTTCGTGAAGCCGGCGCCTGAATCGTTCGAGCTGCTGAACTCAGGCGTTGCCGACGGTACGTTCTTCCCGCTTGAATCCATCAACTCCTTCAAGCTGTCGACAGTCGTGAAGCATGCAACGCTGTTCCCCGGCGGCTTTTATGGTTCCGCGTTCGGCTTCTTCATGAACGAAGACAAGTGGAACAAGCTCTCGAAGGATGATCAGGCACGCGATCGAGAAGCTCTCGGGCGAAGCGCTGGCGCGGCTCGCGGGCAAGGCCTGGGACGCAGCCGACAAGGCAGCACTCGAAGAGATGAAGAAGGTCGGCATCACCATCACAGACGCATCGCCCGAGCTGATCAAGGGCGTGCAGGGGAAGGCCAAGGAGATCGAGGACGCCTGGATCAAGGCAGCGTCGGCGAAGGGTATCGATGCCGCCAAGGTGCTCGCCGAGTTCCGTGAGGAAATCAAGAACGTCGCAGCCGGCAAGTAACGAAAGCGGGCTGTGTGACAACTCCAAATCAACACGGCGGCGCCGTCCTCGATCGCATCCTGGGCGCCGCCGCCGCTATCCTGCTGCTCGGTTTGATGCTGATGACAGCGGCCGACGTCGTCAGCCGCTATCTCCTCAATTGGCCTCTGCGCGGCGCCTTCGAGATAACCGAACTTGGCCTTCTCACGCTGATTTTCGCGGGCTTGCCACTGGTGTCGCGCGCCGATCAGCACGTCACCATGGATTTCATCGACCGCATCCTGAGTGAAACCGGTCGCCGGTTCATACGCCGGCTTGTCGATTTCGTGTGCGGCGGCATCATTCTGGCGCTCGCCTGGCAGGTGTGGATCAAGGCCGGCAAGATTGCAGCCTACGGCGACACGACCGATGTCTTGAAGGTGCCGGTTGCCCCATTTGTCTATTTCATGGCCGGGATGGTCGCGGTGACCGGTCTCGTGCACATCGCCAAGGCAGCGTGGCCCGGTGCGCCAGTGGCTGAATCAGCCTTCGACCCCGAAAAAGTTGGCACCACATGACCGAAGGCCTGATCGCGCTCGGCCTGATGATGGTGCTGGCGCTGTTGCGCATCCCGATTGCCATCGCCATGGGCGTCGTTGGCTTCCTCGGCGTCGCGTATCTGCGCGATTGGAACTTTGCGCCGGCTCTCGCGATGGTGCAGACCAAGGTGTTCGAGACTGGCCGCAACTACACGCTCTCGGTGGTGCCGCTGTTCATTCTGATGGGCAATCTTGTGACCAGGGCCGGCATGTCGCACGAACTGTTCCGCGCCGCCCACACCTTCCTCGGTCATCTGCGCGGTGGTCTTGCGATGGCGACCATCATGGCGTGCGCGGGCTTCGGCGCCATCTGCGGCTCGTCGATCGCCACCGCCGCGACCATGGCCAAGGTTGCTTATCCGGCCATGAACAAACTCGGCTATTCGGATCGTCTCTCCACCGGCGCGATTGCATCGGGCGGTACGCTCGGCATCCTCATTCCGCCGTCGACGCTGATGGTGATCTACGGCGTGATGACGGAGACCAGCATCGCCAAACTGTTCGCCGCCGGAATCGTGCCGGGTCTACTGGCGACGCTGCTGCTGTGCCTTGCGGTTCAGTGGGTTGTCTGGCGCGATCCGTCGGCGGGTCCACGGGCCGAACGCGCGACGTGGGCGCAAAGACTGTCAGCGCTGAAAGATGTGTGGGCGGTTGTGCTGCTGTTCGCTGTCGTGATGGGCGGCATTTACGGCGGCGTATTCACGGCAACGGAGGGCGCGGGGATCGGCGCGTTCGGCGCGTTGTGTTTTGCGTTGGCGCGGCGTGCGCTCACCTGGCACGCGTCTTCTCGACAGCCTGATCGAATCGGCGCGCACGACGGCGATGCTGTTCGCGATCCTGATCGGCGCGCTGATGTTCGCCGAGTTCATCAATTACACGTCGATGCCGAACGATCTGAAGGCGTTCGTCACCAACTACAATCTGTCGCCGATCATGGTGGTGGCGGCGATCTGCGCGATCTACGTCATTCTCGGCACCGCGATGGAAGAACTGTCGATGATCCTGCTGACGGTGCCGGTGTTCTTTCCGCTCGTCATGCACCTGGGCTTCGACCCGGTCTGGTTCGGCATCCTGATTGTCGTCGTGGTCGAAATCGGCCTGATCAGTCCGCCGGTCGGCATGAACCTGTTTGTCTTGAAGGCGCTGCTGCCGCAAGTCTCGACGCAGACGCTTTTCAGCGGCGTCATACCGTTTGTCATCGCCGATATTGTGCGATTGGGGATACTGATCGCGTTCCCCATTCTGTCGCTGTGGCTGCCAGGAATGATGAAGTAGGGTGAAGGTCAAGGTTGGCGGCTGCACGCATCGCGGCTGTTATCGTCCATCGCGGTCAGCGGCAAGCGAGCGCCCAAAGGCACACGAAACAGCGGTAGATCGAAGCTGCCCTCCGGCACGCGAATGACATCGAGCCCGAGAAAACCGCCCGGCGCATCCGGCTCCAGTGCCGTCGCAATGCGTGCGCCGGCCGCCTGCATCATCGGCACGAAGACAGAACCAGCCGGCACCAGCACGCGGCGTGGTGTCAGTGAGACCTTTAGCGATTGGTCGGGATTGATCGAGCGCCGATCGGCCTTGGCACGTTCGGTCACCGTTGCGACTTCGCCATCGATCTCGACCTCGGCATTGATCCGGCAAAGCGCCGCGCCGAAGATCTGCAATTCATCGATCGCGTCCTTCGCATCCGGCATCAGCACGTAACCGAAGGGCCGCGCGCGTTTGGCGACCACCGCGATCTTGCGCGAGTCGGAAAATACCACGTCCACCGGTTTGTCGGCCGCCGTCTCTGGATCGACCAGCGGGAGCTGGACCGGATCGCGCGACACCCGATGTGCGACGATCAGGTCGTCCCGGCTTTCGGCGATGCCGCGGCGCGCGGCGGCAACGGTATCTCGAAGCCGATCGGCATTCTGGGCCGCGGTCTCCAGCAGCGCCTTCGCAGCGATGTAGTGCGTCGCGACCCGCCGTTGATAGCTCTCCAGACCGATGCCGACACCACGCGTTTCGAGCAGGAACGAAAGCGCACCCATCAAGCCGAATGCATTGCGGGCGATGCTCGACGCATTACCGCCCATGGCAACGGACTTGTCTTCGATCCGCGTCGCGGTCGTGTGATAGAGGAACGTCGCCAGACCATTGGCGCCCGTGGCCTTTTGCAGCGCCGGATAAAACACCGTCTCGGCGAGGTCGCGCACCGTCCGTGGGATATCCGGATGCGTTGCGGCAAGATACATCAGATCCACGGCCTGAAGCGCTCCGAACTTCTCGATCCAGCGCGCCGCGACCGAGAACTCGTGCGCATCGATCACGAGATCCGGAGGCAGCTCCAGCACCGCGCGATGCAGCAAGCGCACTTCGGGCAACGCCAGCACCACGTGGTCGCGGTTCATGTCCATTTTTGCGCTGGTGTCGCGCGTATTGGCGGCCGCGCCGTCCGGATTGGCGCGCGGCACGATGACGACAGTAAGCTTGTCGAGCAGTGGCGCAAGCTCGCCTTGGCTGAGCGATTTCGCGAGCGCCAACATTGCTTCGCCACCAGCCGGTTCGTTGCCATGCTGCTGGCCGATCAACCAAACGACCGGGCGGCCGAGTGCACGGATCTGCTGCGCCGTCGTATGACCTTCCTTGGTGAGATAGAGGAGATGCAGCTTGCGCCCTTGCGGTGTCGTGCCCAACACGCGGGCGGCAATGACATTAGAGCCCGTCGCCAAGATGCCGATATAGCGATCGAGCTCCTCCTGAGTCGTGAGCGCCGCGCGTCCAGGCGCGAGCGCCGGAGTATCCAGTGCGATGGGGAGATCCTTATATCGCTCGAGCACGCGGCTCTTCTGCTGATACGTCGCGGTCATGTCGGCGTCCTGCGCCACGCCCGCGATCGTCGCGCAAGCCAAAGCAACAGCCGCTGTGATCACCGTCCGCAATTGCCGCACCATGAATGTCACCGGCTCACCTCAATCGCCCGCCCGCTCGCTCGTCTAAGCCCGCGCCCAGCAGCGCGCCGCCGGATCAAACTAGCCTATAGAACCCTGGATCGCACAGGTCTTTGCATCGTCCACGCCGATTCACCATCGATGTTGACCATGCTCCGTGCGCACAGTTTGCGGCGCACACCTCAAGGCTTTCGCTCTTGAATTATACCGCCGATACTCGCGTCTCGGCGATTCGCCGGCCTCATTGGGCACTCCCAGGGTCATCCGGAGGGAGCACACTTAAGGAGATTACAATGTCAGGAACGGCAGGACGTCTTGTGATTGGATTTATCGCGGCAGCGCTCGCGGTGCTGACAGTGCATCAAGGCATCGTCTTTCTGCTCACCCAGTTGGGTTGGATCAAAGGCACGCCGTGGTCTTTTGCGGGCGTCGCTCCCTATGGTGTTCCGCAGCTACTCAACGGCATGTTCTGGGGTGGATTGTGGGGCGCGCTGTTCGGGTTGATTCACGAGAAGCTTCCCGGCAACTCGACCGCCGTCAAGGGCCTGATCTATGGCGGCTTGATCGCGCTATTCAGCAACTTCTTGATCCTGCCATTCATAAGGGGCGAAATGCTCGGCATGAAAAACCAAGTGTACTTCGCCGGTGGCGATCCGCAGCGCATGCTGGCAACGCTCTGCATCCTTGGTGGATTTGGTGTCGCAACGGCGCTGATCTATAAATTTCTCGAGCGCGAATAAGCGCGTGTCGATGCTGCAGCTCACAAAAAATGGGGCTCGCGATCGTCTCGCGGGCCCCTGACATTTTCAGCTCATGCACTAATCAACGCGGCCGGCGCGGTGGCGGTCTATGGCCACCGGTCGAGGCTGGTGGCGGACCCGCTCGCGAAGTCCTTGTGACGGAAGTTGATGCGTCCCTTCGTCAAATCGTAGGGCGTCATTTCCACCGTCACTTTGTCACCAGCCAGAATGCGAATACGGTTTTTTTTCATTCGCCCGGCGGTGTAGGCGATCACCTCGTGCCCGTTTTCGAGCTTCACACGGCAACGGGCATCGGGAAGGACCTCCTCCACGACACCTTCGAATTCGAGCATTTCTTCTTTTGCCATGCGATCTCCAACGGACGAGCGAGTGCGGTCTTAGACGGCGCGCAAATTGACGGCAGCCGACTTACCATTGCGACCTTTTTCGAGCTCGTACGATACTTTCTGGCCTTCGCGAAGATCACGCATGCCTGCGCGCTCGACTGCGGAGATGTGCACGAAGACGTCAGGGCCACCTTCATCCGGCTGAATGAAGCCGTAGCCTTTTGTCGAGTTGAACCATTTCACGGAACCGGTAGCCATGTGTCTCTCCAAGCGGTGGTGCGAGCCCGGCCCCACGGGAGCCGGGTATCAAATTGGCATTGGAGGGATCGACGTGTGGACCGTGGGGACGGCTAACGAGGCGCAACCAAGCAAATTCGATGGCGGTGTTATGCTTGAAGCCGTGACAGCGGGCAAGCGGAAATCTATGGCGTCAGGCGCCGTTAAAGGCCCAAAAGACTACGAAATAGCGGCCAAGCTTGCCCGCCGTGACCAGGGGCAGAAACGTCCAGAGTGGCACGCGAAAGACCCCGGCCATGAAGGTCAGCGGATCGCCGATGAGGGGGACCCACGACAGCAACAGCGTCCAGCTGCCGTAGTTTCGGAACCGCGTCGAAGCGGCTTCCATCGCAGGCGGCGTGAACGGGAACCAGCGGCGCTCTTGGAAATGCAGGGCGTGTCGGCCGACCCACCAATTGAAAAGGCTGCCGCCGACGTTGCCGATTGTTGCAGCGGCCAGCAGTCCTGCCGGCGACCCCAGTTCCGCCTTCAGCGAGACTGCGAGCGCCGCTTCGGAGGAGAACGGCAGCAGCGTACCGGCCAAAAAGGCGGTCACCATGAGGGTCACGAAAGGCCAGAGGGCGGCGGCGAAATCGATCATCACCCCCAGTATGCGCCTATTTGGGCGCCTTTTCGACATTCCAGAACACCATGGCGCCAGGAACGCTAATGAGGCCCTTGAGCCGCGGACTGGCGGCCACAGGCTGGAACCACATGCCAAGCGGAACGTATGGGACGAGCGTCATGGCGCTCTCCTGGATCTTGACGGCGAGCTCTTTTCGCTTTGCTTCGTCGACCGTTCGGCCGAACGCGTCGATCAGCGCCTGATGCGGCGCATCGCAGGGCCAGCCGGGCCAGGACTTCTCGCAGGCCGCACCAACCGGGAGGTTGCCGACCGGATCGGACGACGACGTACCGTTCCACCAGGTGAGCGCGATATGCCAGCCGCCCTCCTTGGCCGGCTTGGTGATCGTGCGCCGCTTGGCGAGCGTCGAGAAATCCATCGCTTGAACGTCGACCGTCATGCCGATCGATCTGAGATCCTGTGCAAGCAGAAGCGTCGCGTTAGCCAAGAATGCAATATCCGTCGGCTGCATCAGGACGATAGGCTCGCCCTTGTAACCCGCCTCGGTCATCAGCGCCTTGGCCTTGTCCTTCGACTTTCCGAAGTCGGGTTCGGCGCCCGCCTCCGAGCCGAGCACCGAGCCACAGGCCAGAAACGCCCGGCACGGCTTCCAGATGTCGGCGTCGCCCCACATCGCCTTGAGGTAGTTTGGCTGATCGACGAGATAGAGCAGCGCGCGCCGCGCACGCGCATCGTTGAACGGCGGATGCAGATGATTCATCCGCAGCATGCCCTGATGCCCAAGCTTGTTGGTCACCGGTAGCTGGATGCCCTTGGCTTTCAGGTCGGGGATCAGATCGACGGGCGTGTTCTCGATGAAATCGACTTCGCCGTTCTGCAACGCGAAGATCGAGGCCTGCTGGTCCGGCATGTTGATCCACTCGACGCGATCGACCTTGGCGATTTTGCCGCCGGTGGTACCGCTGGCGGGCTCCGCGCGCGGAACGTACTTTTCGTTGCGCACGTAGACGGCCTTCACGCCGGGCCGCCATTCGTCCTTCCGGAAGATGAATGGACCCGAGCCGGTGGCGTCCTCGATATTCTTGAATGGGTCGGTGTCGGCGATGCGCTTTGGCATGATGGCGGGCACGTTCGACCCGGACTTCGACAGCGCCAGCAGCATCAACCCATAGGGCTGCTTCAAACGCCACTCGAAGGTCTTGGCATCGATGGCCGTCATCGCGTCGGTCGATGCGATGATCTGCCGCCCGTAGGCATCACGCGCGCCCCACCGCTTCAGCGACGCGATCACGTCGTCGGTCGTCACCGGCGCGCCGTCGTGGAAGGCAAGGCCGCTCCGCAACGTAAAGCGCCAGACGAGACCGTCAGGGCTCATCGTCCAGGTGTCGACCATCTGCGGTTTGATCGTCTGTTGTTCGTCCTGCCCAAACAGGAAGTCGTAGACCATTACGGCGTGGCTCTGCACGTTGCCGGCGGTCGTTGTGATCGGGTCGATCATCTGCAGGTCGGCGAACGGCACGACGCGAAGGATCTTGGTGTCGGCGGGTTGCGCCTGAACGGTCGACGCCGTCAGTGCCGCGGCTGCCAGAGCCCCAAGCCCCAGAGCCCCAAGCCAGTGTCGCGTGCGTGTCATCGTCGTTCCTTTGAGCAATGCCATTTCTGAGCCTACGTCCACGATAGCGTATAGTTCACCGGAGAAAGATGATTTTGATTTATGTCTGACATTTAGAGACGTCGAATTGCTGTGATTTATTTCAAGTTGAACGCGGCGGCACAGCACCTTTTCGATCGACGATCAAACGATACTGGTCTGGTTGACGATGCCGGGCGAAGTTAAAGGTCGTCTGTTTATAGCTGTTGCATGCGTCGAGATCACACCGCGCGATGACCAGCTCGTCAGCCTGCGTCAGCGCCTGCGCCACGACTTCGCCGGTCGGCGCGATGATGGATGAATTGCCGATCATCTCGCACCCTTCCTCGACACCGCACTTCGCAACGCCGACCACCCAGGTGCCGTTCTGATAGGCGCCAGCTTGCATTGACAGCTGATTGTGAAATTCCGAAAGCCGGTCGTGGTCCGGCGCCGGTGGATTGTGCCGAGGTGTATTGTAGCCGAGCAGAACCATCTCGACCGCCTGTAGCCCCATCACGCGATAGGTTTCGGGCCACCGCCGGTCGTTGCAAATGCACATACCCATGTTCCCGCCCATCGTGTTCCAGACGGGCCAGCCGAGATCTCCAACTTCGAAATAACGCTTCTCGAGATGCTGGAAGGCGCGCCACGGCTCATGCTCGGCATGGCCCGGCAAATGGATCTTGCGGTACTTGCCGGCGGTCGCGCCGGATTTGTCGACCAGGATCGACGTATTGAAGCGATGCAGGCCGTCGCTTCGGCGGTCGATCTCGGCAAACCCGAGATAGAAAGCCATCGACACCTCACGCGCCGCGTTGAAAAGGGGGGCCGTTTCATTTGATGGCATCTCGCGTTCGAAGAACTGGTCGATTTCGTCCTGATCCGTCATCCACCAGCGCGGAAAGAACGTGGTCAGCGTCAATTCCGGGAACACGATCAGATCGCAGCGGTGCGACGCCGCCTGGCGGAGCAAGTCGAGCATCCGCTTGACGACGGCGGAGCGGCTGTCGCTGCGCTGGATCGGCCCCATCTGTGCTGCGCCAACAGTGATGATGCGTGACATTTCTGGCGTCCCAGCGTGTTCGCGATGACCGCAATCCTACACCGCACGGGCGTGCCGGACCATGTGCGCAAACCGGGGACAAGCTGTGCAGCGGGTGTGGTCGCAACACCACCCGTTTTGCTCCGAATCAGTTGAGTGCTAGCCCAGACGAGAGGACACGGCGACGCGAGTCGGTTGCAAAGGGCGCGGGACATAATGTTGGCAGGTTGCATACGGCGGGTTTTGGCCCTGGCGGGGCTCGGCTTGGTACTCGCCGGCTGCACCTATGACGGGTTCGGCTCGCCCGAAGGCCATTTCAATACGTTCTCAGTTCCCGAGCCCAAGGGCGCGACAGTCCATGTGTGCAGTGCTTACGGCTGCAAGCAGCGAACGAAGTTTACATTCAATGACAAGGATCTCGCCGACCTCAGCGATCTGATGAAAAAGACCCGCGGCAAGGAGCCTGACAGTCCGGAGCAGGAGCGCCGGGCTGTCGCCTACGCGATTGGCTGGATTGAAACCCGTGTCGGCAATGCCATTGGTACCAAAGACGATCGCGCAGGCATGGACTTTGCGGCCTCCGGCGATCCGACCCAGCAGGATTGCGTCGACGAGGCGACCAACACGACGAGCTACCTGACAGTGCTCCAGAACAAAGGGCTTCTTCGTCATCACACCGTCTCGACGCCGTTCGCCAAGGAGAACTTTCTCCGCGGCGTCTCGGGCTGGACGCACTGGACGGCCGTATTGGTCGAAAAGCCGTTCGCCCCTCCGCCGGTCAAGGGTAAGGGTGGGACCGCGGTAGCGGGCGCCACGCCCGGCGGCCAGCGCTGGGCGGTCGACAGCTGGATCTACGCCAATGGCGAGAACCCCGCGATCGTGAAAGCGGAGGAATGGTACATCTCCTCCCTCGACGAACTTCCAAAGCCCAAGCACTGAATGCCCAAGCAGTGAATGGTTGGCAGGTCACCGGCCTCGGCTTAGCCTGGGATCACAGAATGCCGAGGAGGTTGCAATGAAAGATTGGGTCGTCTCGCTCGCAACGGCCAAGGCCGCGCCGCCGTCGCCCGGCCGGCAGTCGTCGCTGCTGATGCAGCATGGGTCCATGACGCTGCGCTTTTACGCGCCGAAAGGCGTCGACGCGCAATCGCCGCACGATCAGGACGAAATTTACATCGTGGCGAGCGGCCGCGGCAGCGTCGTCTCCGGCCCGAGCGAGGCGAAACTTGAGACGAAGTCCTATGGACCCGGCGACGCGATCTTCGTACCCGCCGGGCATGTCCACCGGTTCGTCGACTTCACCGCCGACTTCGGCACGTGGGTGGTCTTCTGGGGACCCAAGGGCGGCGAAGCGTGACAAAGCGCAGTGCCACAGCGCTTATTTGGGGTCTCGGCATTGACATGAGTGGCCTGAAAGCCGCATATGGTAATGATGATGACACTGTGGACCATTGATCTCCGACGTCGTAGCGCGCCCCGTCCAGCGCGACTGCGATGATGCGGCTGTAATCAGTCGATCCGTCGCAGGCCGCGCCACCGCGCGGCTCTTTTTATTTTCAGACACCTCTCGGGGTTCATCATGGCAAAATCCGCTATATCCGCTGCCCAATCTGCTGCAAAACCGTCGTCGGGTCCGTCGCCCCATGTCATGCCGACGTACGCCCGCCAGGACGTCGTGTTCGAGCGCGGCGAAGGCTCTTGGCTGATTTCCACAACCGGCGATCGCTATCTCGATTTCGCCTCGGGCGTCGCCGTGAACTCTTTGGGCCATGCTCATCCGAAGTTGATCGCCGCGCTGACCGAACAGGCGGGCAAAGTCTGGCACACGTCGAACCTCTACCGCGTGGCGGGTCAGGAGCGCTTGGCCGAGCGCCTCGTGGAGATGACATTTGCCGATAAGATCTTCTTCTGCAATTCGGGCGCGGAGGCTTGCGAAGGCGCGATCAAACTCGCTCGGCGCTATCACTTCGCGAACGGCAATCCAAAACGCTGGCGGATCATCACCTTCAAGGGCGCCTTCCACGGCCGCACGCTCGCGACGATTGCCGCCGCCGGAAATGAAAAGTACCTCGAAGGCTTCGGCGAGCCCGCCCCCGGTTTCGACGTCCTGCCCTACGGCGACCACGATGCGATCGAGAAGGCCATCGGTCCTGAAACCGCGGCCATCATGATCGAGCCAGTGCAAGGCGAGGGCGGCATCCGTCCGGTCCCCAACCAATGCCTCAAGGGCCTGCGCGAACTCTGCGACAAGCACGGGCTGCTGTTGGTGTTCGATGAAGTCCAGTGCGGCGTCGGCCGCACCGGAAAACTGTTCGCGCACGAATGGGCCGGTATAACGCCCGACGTCATGGCGATTGCAAAGGGCATCGGCGGCGGCTTCCCGGTCGGCGCCTTCATGGCGACCGCCGAAGCGGCCAAAGGCATGGTGCCGGGGACGCACGGTTCGACATTTGGCGGCAACCCGCTGGCGATGGCCGTCGCCAATGCCGTGCTCGACGAAGTCGCCAACTCTGAGTTCCTCGACAACGTCCAGAAGCGCACGCTCCGCTTTAAACAGGAACTTGTCCGCATCAAGGACGAACATCCGGACATGATCGAGGAGATCCGCGGCTCTGGGCTGCTGATGGGCGTACGCTTCAAGGCGACGACGCCGTCGGGAGACGTCGTCAAGGCCTGCACGGCTGAGAAGTTCTTGACCGTTGGCGCCGGCGACAACGTCGTTCGCATCATGCCGCCGCTGAATGTCACCGACGCCGACGTCAGCGAATCCATGGCCCGCTTCTCGCGGGCTTTGAAGGCCGTCGCCAAAGCCAAAGTCTGATTGCAACGCACTGCTACGAAAGCCGTCTCGCCGATGTCACCGCGCCACTTTCTCGATATCCATCAATTCGACGCCAAGACCGTGCGGCGCATCGTCGATATGGCCCACCAGATGAAGAAAGCCGGGCGCCGTCCGCCGCCCGCATTGACGCCGCACGACGTCGCGACACGCGTGCTGGTCATGATCTTCGAAAAGCCGTCGACGCGAACGCGGGTGTCGTTCGATGTCGCCATGCGCCAGCTCGGCGGCCAAACCATCGTCCTCAATCACACCGATACGCAGCTCGGTCGTGGCGAACCCGTCTCCGATACCGCCAAGGTGCTGTCGCGCTACGCCGACGCGATCATGCTGCGCGTCAACAAGCACGAGACGCTGACCGGCATCGCCGAGCATGCCAACATTCCCGTGATCAACGGCCTCTCGGACTTTTCCCATCCCTGCCAGATCATCGCCGACATCATGACCTTCGAGGAAAGCCGGGGTCCGATTGCCGGCAAGACCGTTGCGTGGGCGGGAGACGGCAACAACGTCGCCGCCTCCTGGATTCACGCCGCCGTCCGCTTGGGTTTCAAGATCCGTCTCGCCTGCCCGCCGCAACTCAATCCCGAGAAGGCGGTGCTGGACTGGGCCAAGAAAGAAGGCGGCGCCGTCGAGCTGACCGACGACGTCAACGTCGCCGTCAAGGGCGCCGATTGCGTCGTCACCGATACGTGGGTGTCGATGGGCCAGACCGATGCGCCCAAGCGCAAGCAGTTGCTCGGCCCCTACGCCGTCGATGACGCGATCATGAGGAAAGCCGCCAAGGGCGCCGTTTTCATGCATTGCCTTCCAGCTTATCGTGGTCACGAGGTGACGGCCTCTGTGATAGACGGCCCGCAATCGGTCGTGTGGGATGAGGCCGAGAACCGCTTGCACGCGCAGAAAGCCATCCTTGCGTGGTGCCTTGGAGTCGACTGAAAGGATGCGTCATGGCGCCAGAGCCAGGCAGCGGAGCAGACATGGCCAGCCAGACAGGCAGCGACTCCGTCATTGCCTTCCGCACCGAAATTTCACGCATCATGGGCAAGGTCGCACGCCTCGGCCCATCCGTCGAAACGATCCTGAAGGCGCATGCTTATCCGGAGCCGGTCAGCCATACGCTGGGCGAGGCATTGGTCCTTGCGGCCATGCTGGGCGCCAGCCTGCGTGACGGCGGCAAGCTGATCCTGCAAACCAAGACCGATGGCCGCTTGCCGTTCCTGGTGGTGCACTACGACGCACCCGGCCGCCTTCGCGGCTACGCCAACTTCGACAAGACCGATCAGGCACTCGCGGCCGAGCGTGGACCTGGCGATCAAGCCGCCCTGCTCGGCACCGGCCACTTGATGATGACGCTCGATCAAGGCGACGAGAAAACCCGCTATCAGGGTATCGTCGAACTCGAAAATCAGAAGCTCGTGGACGCGGCGCATACCTATTTCCGCCGCTCCGAGCAGTTGCCGACCTTCATCCGTCTCGCCGTCGCGCGCGCCTTCATCGGCGGCTCGTGGACGTGGCGCGCCGGCGGCCTGATGATCCAGCATCTGCTGGCGGAACGCGGGCAAGTTCTGAAGCCGGGTGAAACCGGTGAGGAGCGCGACGCAACGCTCGAGGGTGACGACGACGAAGACTGGAATCGCGTGCGCTTCTTGGCATCGACCGTCGAAGATCACGAAATGCTGGATCCGACGCTTGTCGCCCGAGCGGCTCTTGATCCGGCTGTTTCACGAGGAAGGCGTGCGTGCGGGAACGGCCGCGCACATCGAGGCGCGCTGCCGCTGCTCCAAAGACTACATCGCGACGTTCTTGAAGAGTTTCGGCCCCGTCGAACTGGCGGACATGCGCGAAAGTGACGGCGCCATCTCCGTCACCTGCGAGTTCTGCGCCACCAAGTACCACTTCAGCGACGGCGATTTGGCGTAGCGCAAGCTTACGCCCGCGCCTTGTGCCGTTCGGCGGGCTGCCACAGCTTGATGCCGGAACGGGCGTACTGTGGCGGCACCGCCGGCGGATTTGCGCCGAGCTTGTAGGCGGCATGCCAGCCCCAGTGCGGGTCGTCGAGGAAGGCGCGCGCAATGGCGACCATGTCCGCCTTGCCGTCGCGCAAGATGCCCTCCGCCTGCTCTGCCTCCGTGATCATGCCGACCGCCATCACGGGAATGCCGACCTCGCGCTTGATCTGCTCGGCAAACGGCACTTGATAGCCGGGGCCGACGACCACCTTGGCGGCCGGATCGATACCGCCCGACGAGACATCGATGAAGTCGCAACGTGCCTTCTGCAGTTCGCGGGCGAACGCGACGCTGTCGTCCATTGTCAGCCCGCCGTCCATCCAATCGATCGCGGAAATACGAATACCGAGTGGCTTCGACTCCGGCCATACTTTGCGGACATCGGCCAGGATTTCGAGCGGCAACCGCATGCGGTTCTCGCGCGATCCACCGTAGTGATCCGTCCGCTTGTTCGAAATCGGCGACAGGAATGTATGCAGCAGATAGCCGTGCGCGCCATGCAGCTCCAAGAGATCGAATCCGAGCCGGTCGGACCTTTGGGCCGCCGAGACGAAGTCGGCCTTCAATTTTTCGATATCGGCAACCGTCATCGCTTCTGGGATATGCCAGCCCGGGCCGTTCGGCAGTGCCGACGCCGCCTTGGTAACCCAAGTGTCTTCCGACAGCGGATCCTGCAGTGACTTGCCTTCCCAGGGCCGTTTCGCCGAAGCCTTTCGGCCGGCGTGGCCGATTTGGATGCCGAGCTTCGCCGAGCCGAGTTTGCGGCACGCAGCGACCACCTTGCCGAGCGCCACCTCGTTGGAATCCGAGTAGAGGCCAAGACAGCCGTGGGTGATGCGCCCACTCCGCTGCACGGCCGTCGCCTCGACGATCAAGAGGCCCGCCCCTGAATTTGCGAGCGTCCCGAGATGCATCATATGCCAGTCGGTCGCCGACCCATCGTCGGCCGAGTACTGGCACATCGGCGAGATGACGATGCGGTTCTGAAGCTCGAGGCCGCGCAGGCGATAGGGCGAGAACAACTGGCTGGTCATGCGAATCTCTCGGGGATGGCGTTGGCGACAGGCTAACGGCGTTAACGGCCGCGAGCGCGGTGCTTCTAGCACGCCGCCACCGCAACTGGCGATCCGGTTCGCCGTCAGGATATGCAGAGAGCCCATGCCAAAAAGTCACGGTGAAACAAAGAGTTTAACCACAGATCACATGAGACCACCTGCTGCATTGGCGAAGCCGGCCGGACGCCTTAGGTTGCGCGCTGAGGTTTCGCGGCGGGGTTGAATGGTTCGGTTGGCGCGATCGCTCGATACGATCAAAACGCACTATGACGTGGTGATCGTCGGATCGGGTTACGGCGGCGGTGTGAGCGCGGCGCGGCTGGCACGCGCCGGCAAACGTGTGTGCGTCCTCGAACGCGGCCGCGAAGTCGTCACCGGTGAATTCCCGGGCCGCTTCCCCGACATGCGCAACGAAATGCGCGTCACCGGCAAGCGCATGTCCGTCGGCTCAGAGACCGGGCTGTACGACGTTCGCCTTGGCGACGACATGCACGTGCTGGTCGGCCGTGGTCTCGGCGGCGGATCATTGGTCAATGCAGGCGTGGCACTGCGACCCGATCCGCGCGTTTTTGCAGATGAAGTCTGGCCAGGACAGATCCGCCAGGACGGCCTGCTCGACGAAGGCTATGCGCGCGCCACGCGCTGGTTGCGTCCGACCCCCCACGCCCGTGCCGCCACCATGGTCAAGTTCAAGGCCCTGCACACGAGCAGCGTTGCCTTGGCAACGCCGCCGGTTGCCCCACCGGTTGCCGTGAGCTTCGAGGCCAACGTCAATCCCGCTGGTATCGAGCAGCCCGCATGCACGCTCTGCGGCGATTGCTGCGGCGGTTGCAATGTTGGCGCCAAGAATACCGTCGCACTGACGTACTTGCCGGAAGCAGCCCGCTACGGCGCCGAGATCTTCACGCAGGTCCGCGTCTCGCATGTGACAAAGGGCGCCGATGGCCGCTGGATCGTGCTGATGTCGCGCGTCGAAGCCAGGACTGAAACGCTGACCCTGACGGCGGACACAGTGATCCTGGCGGCGGGCACGCTCGGCTCCACTGAGATCCTGCTGCGCTCGCGCGAAAAAGGCCTCGCCATCTCGGCGCGTGCTGGCCATGGCTTCTCGGCCAACGGCGACATCATCGCGTTCGGTTACGGCGCCAACATCCCCGTCAACGCGGTCGGCGTCGGCCACCCGAAGAAGATCGAAGGACATGAGGTCGGCGCTGCCGTCTCGGGCCAGATCGAGATCGTCGATCCGGAGCGCCTCGAGAATTCCATGACCATTCAGGAGGGTGTGCTGCCGTCCGCGTTTGCGCCGGCGCTCCCGGTAATGTTTCTTCCCAATGGCCGACTGCTCGGCGCACTGCAAAGCCTCGTCAGCGGTGTCTATAAGGGCCCGTTCGCGAACCTGCAGACATTCTTTGCGGTGTCGCATGATAGCGCGTCGGGGCGCTTGGAACTCGAGGGCGATCAGCTGCGCGTCGCCTGGCCCGGCGCCAAGGATGAACCCGTCTTTGCGCGTCTCGACGCGGCCCTCGATGCCCTCGTGACCAAAGCGGGCGGCAGCTATGTCAAGAACCCGCTCGCCGGCAGCGTCATGGGACATCAGCCGGCGACGGCGCACCCGCTAGGTGGCTGTGGCATGAGCATCGACCGCGACGGCGGCGTCGTCAATCACAAGGGTGAAGTATTCGACGCCGGTGCGGGTCGCGGCGCAACCGACGTCCATCTTGGCCTCTATGTGATCGACGGCTCGATCATCCCGCGGTCGCTCGGATGCAACCCGCTGCTGACAATCACCGCGCTGGCCGAACGCGCAATGCTGCATTTGGGTCGCGAGCAAGGCCTCGACATGACCGACGACGATCGCGCAGGAAGCGGCCTCTTGGCCGCCGAGTGAAACGAAGTTATCAGGCTGCTTCGTCTTTTTTGCCGGAGGCGCCGAACAGTGCGTTCAATTCGGCATAAGCCGCGTTGATGCGCCGTGCCATCGCATTCATGTAAGCGGCGACTTCACGCGGCAGCTCGATGTTGTCGTAGCGATCGGGATGGTAGAGATGCGCGAGCGCGATGTAGGCTTTGCGCACCGCGTCGCGATCGGCGCCGCGCTGAATTCCGAGCACACCCCAGGCATCAGACTTTTCAAGCAACTTTTCACGCCGCTCAATCTGATCGGCCTTGGGCGGCGTGTTGACGCGCACCGTTTGAATTTGCGATTTGGCGATGACCGTCGGGCCGTTCATCATGCAATCGAGATCGATGAACAGCTCGGGCATGTTGAAGATTTCGCGCAGTGTCTTGTCGCGCGGTTGCAAGAACTCGCCCTTCATCACCGAACCATCGGCGAGGATGACCTCGAGGTTCACGACGTCGCTATTCTGGCGACGCCATTGATTGATGTCGGTACCCATAGAACTCTCCGCGGGTGACTAGAACCGGACGGAGATTAGCAATTTGTCGTTAACCAAGCGTTGCGTAGCCGGACGATCAGCGCGGGAAGCCGCTCGATTGATAGATTGGTGCCTGGCGGATCGACGCCGCTTCCTTGCGGGATTGATGAGGGATTTCGAGCGCGCGGTACGCGGCATTGATGCGACGCGCCATATTGGCGAGGTAGTCGCGAACGTCCTCGGGGAGTTCGGCGGTCGCGTAGCGGTCGGGGTGGTAGGCCTTGGAGAGCTGCAGATAGGCCGCCCGGATCTGCTCCCACGGCGAACCGGTCGGAACGCCGAGCACCGCGAATGGATCGAAGCCGTCGAGTTCGCGCAGCTTCGCGCCGAGGTTATGCGCGCGCGGAACCTGCATCAGCTTGACGGAGCGCAGGCTCGACTTCGCGAGATATTCCCGTTCGCCGCCGAACGGCTCGAATTCGACGAACATCGAGGCCCCGTTCAGCACCTCGAACAAGGTCCGGCCAGCGGCCATCAGGAATTTGCCCTTGAGTTCCCGTCCGTCGTCGAGACCGATCTCGACCGAGACTGTCCCTTGGTCGGCGTTGTCGACTTTGTTCCGTTCGAACATCCGTAGGCTCCCAAATGTCCCGTTCCAGAACAGGTCTTTGCTGTTGCTTCGGGTATCGCAAGGATCGTGACAAGCCTTGGAAAGGCGCGGAATGGCTGGCCAGCCGCCGAGGGATGTGCTACCGAGCGCCAACTTTGATGCAGCGCAGCATGAGAGCGCGCACACCCCAGATCAGGACAGGCTATGCAACTGCGCAATATCGCGATCATCGCGCACGTCGACCATGGCAAAACGACACTCGTCGACGCCCTGTTGAAGCAATCCGGCGCCTTTCGCGACAATCAGAAGGTCGTTGAGCAGGCGATGGACTCGAATGACCTCGAGCGCGAGCGCGGCATCACCATCCTCGCCAAGTGCACGTCGCTGGTGTGGAAGGACCACCGCATCAACATCGTCGATACGCCCGGTCACGCCGACTTCGGCGGCGAAGTCGAGCGCATCCTCAACATGGTCGATGGCGTGGTCGTCCTTTGTGACGCATCCGAAGGGCCGCTGCCACAGACCAAGTTCGTCGTCTCGAAAGCGCTAAAGCAGGGCCTGCGCCCGATCGTGGTGATCAACAAGATCGATCGTCCCGACGAACGTCACGATCAAGTATTGAACGAGATCTTCGATCTGTTCTCCAATCTCGATGCAACCGACGCCCAGCTTGATTTTCCAGTCCTCTACGGGTCTGGCCGCGATGGCTGGATGGCGACCGACCCCGCCGGCCCCAAGGTCGATCTGGCGCCGCTCTACGATCTGATCTTGCAGCACGTACCGCCGCCTAAGGCAGACGACGGCGCCTTCAAGATGCTGGCAACGACGCTCGAAGCTGACCCTTATCTCGGCCGTATTTTGACAGGGCGCATTCGCTCGGGCAGCGTGCGCCCCAACCAGACCATCAAGGCCATGAGCCGCGACGGCAAGCTGGTCGAAACCGCGCGCGTGACCAAAGTTCTCGCCTTTCGCGGCCTCGAGCGTACCGCCATCGACGTTGGCGAAGCCGGCGACATCATCGCTATTGCCGGCATCACCGACGCGACCGTTGCTGACACGCTCTGCGATCCCTCGATCACCGACCCAATTCAGGCGCAGCCGATCGACCCGCCGACGCTCGCCATGAACTTCCGTATCAACGACGGCCCCTTCGCCGGACAAGAAGGCGACAAGGTGCAAAGCCGCGTCATCCGTGATCGCTTGCTCAAGGAAACCGAACGCAATGTCGCGATCCGCGTGACGGAAGCCGCCGAAGGCGACAGCTACGAAGTGGCCGGCCGCGGTGAATTGCAGCTTGGCATCTTGATCGAGAACATGCGCCGCGAAGGCTTCGAGTTGACGGTGTCGCGTCCGCAAGTGGTGATGAAGAAGGACGACGCGACTGGCGCCAAGTTGGAGCCGATCGAGGAAGTCATCATCGACGTCGATGATCAGCATACCGGCGTCGTCGTCAAGAAGCTCTCCGAGCGCAAAGGCGAGATGCAGGAGATGCGCCCGTCGGGCGGTGGCCGCACGCGTCTTGTGTTCTACGTGCCGACGCGCGGCCTGATTGGCTATCAAGGCGAACTGCTGACGGACACGCGCGGCACCGCGGTGATGAACCGCTTGTTCCACGACTACGCGCCGTTCAAGGGCGAGATCCCGGGCCGCGCCACTGGTGTGCTGATTTCCAACGCCACCGGCGAGGCGACAACCTATTCGCTCTTCAAGTTGCAGGATCGCGGCCCTATGCTCATCGATCCGCAGACCCGCGTGTACGACGGCATGATCATCGGCCAGCACACTCGCGACAATGATCTCGTCGTCAACATCATCGAAGGTAAGAAGCTGACCAACGTCCGCGCCTCCGGCAAGGACGAGGCGACGATCCTGATCCCGCCGATCCGCATGACGCTGGAGCGTGCGCTGTCCTACATTCAGGAAGACGAGCTGGTCGAAATCACCCCCAAGTCCGTGCGCTTGCGCAAGCGTTGGCTCGACCCGAACGAGCGCAAGAAGCAAGAGCGCCGCCTCGAAGCCGAGAAGGCTTGAAGGCCAGCGCGCCGTTGCGTCAGCGTTTGGTGGTGTTGACCTTGCGGCCGCTGGCAGCGCCGGCATCGGAGAGCGTCAACGCGCCGAGATTGATGGCCTCGCCCTTGAACTGCTGCGCGAACAGCAATTGCGCGGTCTTTTGCGAGGGCAGCAGCCGCATCGGTGGCATCGCGCCGGCCTGATCCAGGAGTTCGAACGTTTTCGAAAGATCTGGATGCACCATGTGCACCAGCGCCGGATCGTCAGCCGATGCCGTCTGCGTCATGAAGGGTGCAAGCGGGAATGGGCGATACGAAAGCTCTTCCGGATGCTCCTCGTCGAATGCAGGCGCGCTGACGAAGCCCGTCGACCAGCCGGTGTTTGCGTCCGAGGCGCGATTGCCAATGTTCGGATCGAACGCGGCGACGCGCGGCGGTTCCGCTTGCGGCCGGCCGATCGGCCTCAGGTCGACAGCAGGTGCCACGCCAGAGAGGCTCGGCAGGGCCGCAGGTCCCGTGGCGCGGCGGACGGCCGGGACCGGGCCGGATACGAGTTGCGGCAGCGCAGGCGCGAGCGACGCGAGCGCGGCCATGTCGGCGAGTTTGCGTCGCTCGTCGGCGCTGGGTCGTGCGATGAGCGGTGTCGGGCGGTCAACCACGCGCGGCGATTCGATCAGTTTGGGCGCGCTCGCCGGCGGCGAAATCAAAGCCACCTGCTGCACGGCCGGATTGACGCCGGGCGCGGCCACGGCAGGCGCGTTCTGTGCGACCGCGATTGCAGGCTTCACACCTTTGCGTTCGTCATGGAATGAGGCGACCTGCACCGCGAGATCGCGATGCCGCGACTGCGCGACCTTCACGTCCTCGAGCGAAATGGCGCCACCTTCGGCTGGCTGATGCTGTGTGCGCCCGTTGGGAAAAAGCAGCGCGAGTTCATAGCGCGGCAGCCGCGGCCAATGGCGCACGCGGTCCGTATCGACATGCACGAACGGGATCGCCGAGGTTGGATAGTAGCCGACGCCACCGCGCTCGCGGATCAGCGCCGAGTACCGGAGTTTCTTCAAGGACACATCGGGGAAGTGAACGTCGGCGGCCTTGCCGAGAATGTGCCGGCTCTCGCTGGCTTGTCCGCCGACCGAAGTGCGCAGCGCTTCGTTGGTGGCGCGCGAACGAAATCCGGAGATAATATGGATTGGTTCTTTAGAGCCGAGCTCGTTGTGGATTTCCCAGAGCAGATCGACGAGCTCGGGATCCATCGTCGTCGGTTCATCCTTGCGCCAATCGCGCAGCGCCCAGTTGATCTTCTCCATAGCGCTTGGAATGTACTTGCCGTCCTTCTTGAAGAGGACGGTCGTCGTTTCTTTGGTGTGGATGTTGTAGAGCGCGATCGTGCGCGAAGGGTTCGCAAACGCGATAATCTGCGGCGCACCGGCAACGGCAAGCAAAGCCGCGGCGGCGAGGCCCGCGAGGAGGCGTCCTTTACGCAATACCACTAAGCAGTCCCCCGTCGAGAGGCGCCATCAGTCCGTCAGCTCGCGACCCGAAAATTCCCCCGGACGCATTTTGAGCTGCCGAAACAGCGACGTAAGTGAATGTATTGGTTAATCCCTTGTCCTTAAGAACTCGTAAACGTCCAATGCGAGATTCCCGTGTCCGGCATGAGGCGATACTGCGGCAGAGTTAACGAGCGAGGTGCGTCCGGCGACACGGGTTGCATCTGCCGGAACATGAGGACAACCCCGCGCAATTCCTTGCCGATGCTGCACAATTGCCATAGATTTCAGCGAACTGACCGCTAGTTCTTAATGTCTTGGGAGAGCGCTCGCATGTCACGGGTGCACACGTCCTAGATCAACACAGCAGGCCGGCGTACGCGTGAAAAAGCCTAAAAAATTCCAAGCGCATGCGCAATCGACCAAGTTGCGAGGCAAGCAGCGGGCCCGCGAGCGCGCGCGCCGCCGGTCAAATGCGGCGGCAAATTCCGGCGGCCGTTCGCAACCGGCACGGTATTCTCAAAAAGTTCAAAACCACGCGCCGCAGCCTTCGGCAACGCAGACTGTCAGTCAGCAGCAGTTGCGCGCGGTTGAGGCGGTCGCAGTCGCGCCGATTGCGCCGGCCGCCGACTTTGATGCGAGTGACCGCGAAGATGCGCGACCCGTGGCGCACGTGCGCGCCGCTGCGCGGACCAGATCGACCTATACGAAAATCGCTGCAGCCCTCCTATTGCCCATCATCGCGCTAGCGGCCTGGCAGATCGACAGCCGGCTGCGGCGGACCACGCCGATGCCAGCGCCAGTGACGGCCACCAGCCCTGCCGGCACCACGGCCGAACAACATGCCGCTGGAAATGCCGCTCAACCGGCCGCTGTGCTCACGGACGCCGAAATCACGCGCCGCATCGCGTCGCTTGCGCCGCAGGCCATGTCGAGCAAACTGCCGGACGAGCTGAGCCCGCCGCCGCCAATCATCATCAAGCTGGCGCTGCCGTTGGAATTGCCGCTCAAGGCCCCCCACATTCCTGTGCCTGATATCGTGATCAAGTTGGCATTGCCGCTCGAACTTCCGACCAAGGGCCCGGTAATTCCCTTGACCGAAGGATCGATCGCACGTGATGCGCTGGCGTTGCCGGCGGCGCCACCCCTGGTGCCAGCACCGGAAATCACGATCAAGTTGGCATTGCCGCTCGAACTTCCGACCAAGGGCCCAGTAATTCCATTGCCCGAAGGATCGATCACGCTTGGCGCTTTGGCACTGCCAGCCGAGCCGCCAGCGGTTCTCAGCCCCGAAATCACGATCAAACTTGCGCTTCCGTTGGTTTTGCCAACCGCACCGCCACATATTCCGCAGACCCAAGACCCGCCATCGTCGAGGCACGGCGCTGAAGTGCCCCAGGTTGCGGACGTGCGAGCCGCTCCGCAGCAAGCGCACGTGTGCAGCTTGCCGGAGCGCGAGCCACAGGTGGCGTCTCAGGTGCCGCCTGAGATTGCAGCAACGCCGGAAAATTTCGGCGACCGCCTGGCGGCGGTGGCAACCGCACAAACCAAGGAGTTCGTGATCTATAGCGCGCGCTACACACCGATCTCATACCCGATGGGCGACGTGGCATCGCTGCTGGGCTCCTGCACCGATGTCGTGATCCGTGCCTACCGCGCGCTTGGGATCGACTTGCAAGAGCTCGTCTACAAGAGCCGCTCGGGCGTCGGCGATCGCAGCATCGATCATCGCCGCACTGAAACGCTGCGCCGGTTTTTCGCGGCCTACGGCACCAGTTTGCCGATTACAGATTTCCAAGAGAATTATCAGCCCGGAGATATTGTCACTTATTATCGTCCCCATAGCCGTGTCTCAACCGCACATATTGCCATCGTGAGTGCCGAGATCGCGCCGTCAGGACGGCCGATGATCATTCACAATCGCGGTTGGGGCACTCAGGTTGAGGATGCGCTGTTCGTCGATCGCATCACCGGTCACTATCGGTTCATAGGGTTGAGCGCGCCGTTGCTGGCCGAGCGGCCGAAAGCAACGCCACAATTGCCGAATCCAGCGGTCGCAAGGCCCTCACCCGCGGCCTATGCCGCGATGGGCACCGGTGCACTTGCTCCCATTCCGCTGTCGCGCCCGCGCAGCTGCGGTGGGCCGGAATACAGTGGCCTGCTCAAGGCGCGCCCGGTTGCATGTCAGCCCATCGTAGCATCGCCGGCCACAGCGCCGCGGACCTCGGTCCCCCGCCAGGCCAGCCGCGCCAATGGCGCCGTTCTCGCGAAATAACCCATTATCGCTTAGATTGCCCTATACATGTCGAGCCAATAAAGACTCAGTCCATATGAATTGATACGGACGTTAATCAATTGTTTTATCGAAATCGCTAAATCATATTATCTGACGTTAATAACGTCGGGAATCATTTGGATGCCGGTGGCCCGGCAAGCGCTAGACTGCGCCTTGAGTTGAGCCGCCAAGGGACTGTTTGCAGCAACGATGGACGTTCTGGAGAGTCTGCCAGGCTTTTGGGTGATGATCGCGGGCCTGGCCGCCGCGTTCGCGGGGCTGCGCTTGACACGCACGTCGTGGCGCGCCGAACGGCCGTCGCTCCGGATCTTGCCGCGGATGTCGCGCAAAGCGCCTCCTGAGGCGACCAAACTCGCACGTCCGGTGCGTCTGACGTCTCAAACGACCTGGACCAAACTCTCGCGCGTCATCGAGGACGCGGTCCACCGCGCCGATGTCATTCAAAGTGCGCAGCGCGCATCGGCCCTGCAGATCGATGCGGCTGAACTCGCGCTCCGCCGGCTGTTGACGGAAGCTCGTCTCGTGGTTCGCCATCCCATCGTCATGTTCGACGTCGTGCCTGTCGCAAGCGAACAGCATCGACCGCGCAGCGCAGCCCTGGCCGCCTGATCCGCACGACCAATCGCTTTCTCAGGGCGCCAGCCGCGCCACCAGCAAACTCGATGTCGCAACCGACAACAGTGTGCCGAGTGCGATCGCGCCCGATGCCGAATTGACGGCGCGGCCGTATCTGTTCGCAAAGAGATAGGCGTTGACCCCGGCCGGCATGGCAGCGAACAGAACGATCACGCCGGCACTGACCGGCGGCAGCCCGAGCAGCCAATATGCGATCACCGCCGCGACCGCGGGCATGGCGGCAAGCTTCAAGGCCAGCACCGTCGTCAACGTCGGCACTTGGCCCCTGATTTGGAAGTCCGTGAGGCTTGCGCCGAGCGCGACGAGAGCGCACGGCACGCCGGCTTGTGCCAGCAGCGCCAGCGTCGTGTCGGCCACGGGCGCGAGACCGAGCCCCGTCAGCCGCCATACCGTCCCAGCCAGAATCGAGATCAACAGAATGTTGCTCGACATCTCGCGCCAGAGATCGCCGAGCAGCGTCGCGCCGAAGCGCTTGCCCTCACCCTGCGCCACGCTTACCGCCAGCTGCATGTGCAGCGTGCCGCAGAGCCACATCACGGGTGTATGAATCGACAGGATGATCGCGATGGGCGTTGCAGCGGTGGGCCCGAGCAAGGACAGCGCCAGTGGGATGCCGAGCATGACCACATTGCCATAAGAGGACGTCATCGCGATCGAGGCTGCATCTTGTTGCGGCCGGCGCAGCACAAACCGCGTCAGTAGCGCGGCGGTCCCCCACACGATGGCGATGGTGCCGAAGTATCCAACCCAGACCGGAACGGGATCGAGTGCGCCCCCTGTCGCGCCTGCGATCGTGCGGAACAGCAACGCCGGAATGGCGAACGTAAAAGCGAATTGTGAAACCCCGCGCCGCGCCTCGGTGGTAAAATAATCGAACCGCGCCGCCGCATATCCAAGGCCGATCAGCGCAAAGACCGGGACGACAATCGCGAGTGCTTGCAACAACGGCTCAGCCTCCAAGGTTTCCGATCACAAGAAGCAGACCCGAGATCGTCGCAACCGACAGAAGCGTCGAGAGCGCGATCGCGCCGGAGACTGCCGCTGGCGCGCGATTGTAGGCATCCGCGAAGAGATAGGCGTTGGCGCCGACCGGCATCGCGGCCAGCACGAGTATGATGGCAGCCGGCATAGCCGGAAGCGGAAACACAAACGTCCACAACAGCCACGCCAGTACTGGCATGACGAGCATTTTAAGCGTCGTGATCACCACGACGGAAGTGGCCTGACCGCGCAGGCCATAGCTGTTCAGAGCCAAGCCGAGCGCAATCAACGCGCCCGGCACCGCGGCGCCCGCGATCATTGTGATGATCTTGTCGAGGAGTGGCGGCAGCGGCGCTGCGAACGTCTGCCAGACCAGACCCGCCACGCAGCCAGCGATGATCGGGTTCGTCACGAGACGCCACATCAGCGCGCTTATCATGCCTAAGATCGAACCAGACTTCGCGCCCTCGGTCGCGCCGAGATGCAACGTCGCCCATAGCCAGAAGATCGCGGTATCGACCGCAATGATGAGCGCCAAGATCGGCGCCGCCGGCGTCCCGAAAAACGAGATGCAGATGGGAATTCCAAGCATCACGCTGTTGGAAAACACACTCGCCATGGCGATGGCGGAGCCATCGGCGGCCGTCCGGCGCAACGGCCACCAGGTGGCGAGCGTGGCGAGCACCCATGTGCCGCCAGCTGCACCAAAAAACATGCCGAGCAGCGACAACATCGGAACGTCTGGCAACTTGGCCATGCCGATCGTGCGGAACAGCAGAACCGGCATCGCGAGCTTGAAGATGACTTCGGGCAATCCTTTCGCCGCCGTCTCCGACAGATAACCGCTGCGCCCACCGGCAAAGCCGAGCGCGATCAAGCCGAACACCGGCACGACAGTGGAAAGTACATCGGACATTACCGGTCCCGGTGCCTCAAACTTTTGAGACGTGGAGCGGCGGAACACGGTCCTTCCAGGGCATCGCTTGTTCGAGCGCGGTCGCCAATTGCAGCAACACATGCTCCTCGGCCGGTTTCGCCGCGATCTGCACCCCAATCGGCACGCCCGTGGAGTGCATAGCGAGCGGCAGCGACATTGCCGGCGTGCCCATGATGTTGTGCGGGATCGTGAACTGACACGGCGCGGCGAATTGGCGATCGACGATCGATAGAGCATCGACACCGGGCATCGATAAATTGTAGGTGCCCCAAGGCTCTGACACGCGTGCGGTCGTCGGCGACAGCAGCACGTCGCATTTCGTGTAGACCTGCGCCATCCGCCGTCGCGCCGTATTACAGGCGCTCAAAGCCGCCATGAACCGAGCCGGCGTAATGCTCTTCGACCATTCGTAGATCGAGTGGATGACGGGTTCGAGTGTATCCGCGCTCGGCTTGCGCCCGGTTCTCTTGCCATAGCCGTCGAGCCGGGCATCGAATGCAAAGAAGAACAGCTCGTTCATGGTGCGCAGCGCATCGACCCCGCCGAGATCGCCGTCGACGGGTTCGACGCTGTGCCCCATGCTCTCGAGCATCTTGCCAGTCGCTGTCACGGCTGCGGCGACTTCCGGATCGACTTTCACGCCGACGAGTTCCGTCAACATCAGTCCGATTCGCAGTTTCGGCGCCTTTTTATGCGCGAGCGTCGCGTAGGTCTCGGTTGGCTTTGGGATCACAAACGGGTCGCCGACTTGCGGATGCGAGAGGCAATCCATCATGACGGCTGCATCGCGCACGGTCTTCGTCTGGATGAAATTCATCGAGAAGCCAAGGCCGCCTTCATCGACCACCGGACCAATCGAGACCCGCCCGCGCGACGGTTTGAGGCCGACACCACCGCACCAGCTCGCCGGAATGCGGATCGAACCGCCGATGTCCGAGCCGTGCGCGATCGGAACCATGCCAGCCGTCACCGCGGCTTGCGCGCCGCCCGAAGAGCCGCCCGCCGAGTAGCCGTGCTTCCAGGGATTGGACGTATTTCCATAGAACGCCGTTTCGGTGGTTGGCGACATGGAGTATTCGGGAGCTGCGGAGCGTCCGAGGATGTTGACGCCGGCAGCTTTCAACTGATCGACCATGTAGGTGCCGGTTTCGACCGTCATGCCTTCACAGAGCCGGGAGCCGAACTCGATTTTTCGCCCCTTCTCATGGCCAAACACATCCTTGATCAAGAACGGCACGCCGTGGAATGGCCCCTGGCCCAACGAACGCTCGTCGAGGCCGTCGATTTGTCCGGGATAGGTTTCGACGACAGCGCCAATCTTAGGATTGATCGCCGCAATGGCTTTTGCGGCAGTCAGTGCAAGCTCTTTTGGCGTCACCTGCTTCTTGGCGACGAGGTCGGCCAGCCCCAACGCATCGTGTTTGGCGTATTCGGCGAGTTGCATGGGATTGCGCTCCGGCGTTGGCTCGTCTGATGGTTGGGAGGACACTACTGGAACCTGGATCATCCCGCGACAGTCTTGCGCGAAGAGCAGTGAGGTGATTTTCGCAGCCTCGACGGGCTTGCGCTTTGGCTATCGGACCATGGTATGGGGTACCTTATGGGGCAGTGAACCTTCAGAGCAATCATGTCAGCCATTTTGGGTGTCGACGTCGGCGGAACCTTCACGGATTTCTTCCTCGTCGACGAGGGGACCGGCGAAACTCACATCCACAAGGCACCATCGACACCCGATGATCCCTCGCGCGCGATCATCGACGGCATCACGACGCTCGCCTCAAAAACAACGATCGCGACGAGTGTGCGGGTACTGGCGCACGGCACCACGGTCGCGACCAATGCACTGATCCAGCGTCGCGGCGGCCGCCCGGCCCTGCTGACGACGGCAGGCTTCAGGGATCTTTTGGAAATCGGCCGTCAGACGCGCCCCAAGATCTACGACCTGAAAGCGGATCATCCCGAACCGCTCATTCCACGCGAGCGCCGGCTGGAAGTATCCGAACGTGTCGATGCAAAAGGCTTCGCGATCGTGCCGTTAACCGACGCGGAGATCGCCCGCGCCGTCGCAGCCGTAGGCACTCTCGACATTGATTGCGTCGCCGTCTGCTTCCTGTTTTCATTTCTCAATCCGAGCCACGAGCAGCGCTTGGGCGCCGCGCTGCGCACGGCGCATCCTCATCTCGACGTCTCGCTATCGTCGGATGTGCAGCCCGAATTCCGCGAGTACGAGCGTCTGTCGACTACCGTCCTCAACACGTTCCTGCAGCCCGAGGTTGGACGATACATGGCGCGACTGAAGCGGTCGTTTGCGAACGCCTCGACCGGCGCGCGCATCGGCATTTGCCAGTCGTCCGGCGGCCTGATGTCGGTTGATCGCGCCGCCGAGATGCCGATCCGCACCGCGTTGTCGGGTCCCGCCGCCGGTGTTGTCGGTGCGATCTCCGTGGCCAAACGTGCCGGCATTGGCGACGTCATCACCTTCGACATGGGCGGCACCAGCACCGACGTCTGTCTGATCCAAGGCGGCCGCGCCGAAATGGCCTTCGGGCGAAGCGTGGCGGGCTTTCCCGTGCGCTTACCCTCGATCGACATTCACACCGTTGGCGCCGGTGGCGGATCCATCGCCCACCTCGGCCGCGACGGCCTCTTGAAGGTCGGACCGCAAAGTGCGGGCGCGGTGCCAGGTCCTGCGTGCTACGGCCAGGGTGGGGTAGAGGCGACGGTCACCGATGCCAATCTATATCTCGGTCGGCTGCCCGCAGATCTCGTTGGCGGCGGCATGCGCCTCGCCGTCGCTGAAGCCGAAGCTGTCATTTCGCGTGTTGCGCAACAGTTGCGGCTCGGCGCACGGCACGCAGCACTTGGTATCCTGCGCATTGTGAATTCGAACATGGTGCGCGCCATTCGCGCGGTGTCGGTCGAGCGCGGTTTCGATCCCCGTCGCTTTGCGCTGATGCCGTTTGGCGGCGCCGGCGCGCTGCATGCCGTCGACGTCGCGCGCGAGATGAGCATCAAAAAAATCATTGTGCCGCCCGCACCTGGCATCCTCTGCGCCGAAGGCGTCGCCGTCTCCGACCTCGAAGAAAGCTTTGTTGCGACGTGCCGCACGCCGCTGGCCGGCGAGCTGGAGATGCCAAAAGCGGAATTGGCAAGGCTTAAAGCCGCCGCCGAGGCGTGGTTCGTCCGCGAAGCCGTCGTCCCCGATGCGCGCCGCAGGACGATCATCATCGACGTGCGCTACGTTGGCCAGAACTACGAGCTACCGATCGTACTCGATCAAGCGAACGCTTTGGCGCCGGACCTGCTCCGCCAAGCCTTTTTCGAGGCGCACAACACCAAGTACGGGCATTTCAACCCCGACGGCGCGGTCGAGATCGTCAACGTCAGGCTCGTCGCCCGCGCGCATCTCGCACCGAGATTGCCGGTATCCACCATCGCCGCGCCGGCATCGCGGCAGTCGGCGCCGGCGATCCAGGATGTCTGGTTCGACGCTGAAATTCCGGTCAAGACACCCTTCGTGCCACGCGAGAGTTTGGCGCCCGGCGACGTGATCCAAGGTCCCGCGGTGATTACGCAGTTCGACGCGACGACGCTGTTGCCGCCCGGCGCGACGCTCACGGTCCTGCCGTCGGGCAGCCTGTCGATCGAGGTGCCAGCATGAGCCAGACGTCCGCGCTTGACCCGATTACTCTCGAAATCATCTGGAACGGCCTGAAGTCGGTCAACGACGAAAGCTGGATCACCATCCAGAAGAGCGCCTACTCGACGAACATCAAGGAGCGTCATGACCATTCGACGGCGATTGCGGATGCGCAAGGGCGCCTGATCGCGCAAGCCGAAATGTCATTGCCGATCCATCTCGCCTCAATGCTCGGGCTGATGAAGATTTTGATCGCCAAATACGGCGACGACATCCACGAGGGCGACCTTTTCATTGCCAACGACCCGCATGTCGCCGGCGGCACGCATTTGCCCGACATCAACATGGCGATGCCGGTTTTCGTCGAGGGAAAGCTCGTTGCATTCGTCGCCAACCTCGCACATCACGCCGACGTGGGCGGCGCCGCGCGGGGCTCCATGGCTGGCGGCCTGTTCGAGATCTATCAGGAAGGCCTGCGCATTCCCGTCATGCGGCTCTACCGCAAAGGCGAGATCGACAGCGAACTGTTCGAGCTTTTGCTGCTCAACATGCGCCTTCCCGAGGAACGCAAGGGCGATCTCAACGCACAGGTTGCCGCCTGCCGTCTCGGCGTCCAACGCATGATCCAAGTCTGTGAACGCTATGGCACGGATCAGGTGCAGGCGGCCTTCGGTGAAATCCTGGAGCGCACCAAAGGGCGGATGCGCAGCGCGATCGCGTCGATCCCAGACGGCAGCTACAGCTTTTCCGATGTGCTCGACGATGACGGCCTGAAAGCGCGCGACGTCAAGTTTGCGCTCAAGATCGACAAAACCGGCGCATCGATGCGCTTCGACTTCACGGGCTCTTCGCCGCAGGTGCCGGGCAACGTCAATCTGACGCTCAACGCCGTGCAATCCTCGGTCTGTTACGCGCTCAAGGCCTTGCTCGATCCAGACCTGCCGAACAATCAGGCGGCCATCGATGCAGTCGAGATCGTTGCGCCGCCAGGTACGGTCGCCAACTGTATTGCACCCGGTGCCGTCGCGCTGCGCGCCAACACCTGCCAGCGCGTCATTGACGTGGTAATCGGCGCCCTGGCGCCGGTCCTCCCCGAACAGGCCATCGGCGCGGCCAACGGCGCAAATACATCAATGGTGTTTGCCGGCGTGAATCCCGAGACCGGCGAACCATACGTCTATCTCGAAACGCTCGGCGGCGGCATGGGCGGCCGGTCGGATCGCGACGGCAAGGACGGCGTGCAGGTGCATATCACCAATACGTCGAACCTGCCGGTCGAAGCGATTGAGATGGAGTATCCGTTGCGCGTCATCGAGTACAGCTTTGTCGAAGACTCGGGCGGCGCTGGTCAGTATCGCGGCGGCCTAGGCCTCCGCCGCATCGTCACGCCGATCGGCCACACCTGCGAGTTCAATGGCGTGGGCGAGAGGTTCCGGCATGCGCCGTGGGGTGTCTTTGGTGGCGCGCCGGGCGCCAGAGGGTGTTTCCGGATGCGCCTGTCGGACGGTGCGACCAAGGATCTGCCACCCAAGACCGGCCGCATGGAACTGGCGCCCGGCGAGGCGGTGAGCGCCGAGACGCCAGGCGCCGGCGGTTATGGCCCGCCAGGAAGCCGCTCGGCCGGCGGCATCGCGCGCGATCGCGTGAGCGGCAAGTTCACGACGTGTTGGCTGGATCAGGCCTACGGCCGCCGCAGCCTACCCGACAAGTGACTAAAGCGGCGCAGAAGGCAGCGGATGAGCTGTTCGACAGTTGCGTAACTCCTGGCGATCAGTGCAAATCATGCCAAGCATCCCCGGCAAAAGGGGAGCAGGGAGGAATAGGCCGGTGTCGTCACTCATCAAGAGCCCCAAGAACTTTTGGACCGGCGCAATTTACGTCGCGTTCGGCGCGGCATTTTTGTGGATTGGCCGCAATTACCGGTTCGGCACGGCGGGCCGCATGGGGCCAGGATACTTTCCAATCGTTCTGGCGTGGATGCTCGTCCTTCTCGGTTGCCTCTCGATCGTGCGCGGGTGTTTGACCAAGGGCGAACCCGTCACGCCCATCGTATGGAAGGCGCTGGTGTTCGTTCTTGCGGCCTGCGCAGCATTCGGTCTGCTACTGGCCCCCTTCGGGCTCATCGTCGCCCTTCTGGCGTTGTGCCTCTTGAGCGCGGCGGCGAGCCAGGAGTTCCGTTTTGACACCAAGGCAACGCTCGGAATGATCGGCCTGATTGCTTTTTGTGTGTTGGTGTTCGTGAAAGGACTAGGCGTTCCGATGCCCTTGCTGGGTTCCGTCCTCGAGCCGGTTCTCGGACCGCTCCTGCCCTGGCTGCGGTGAGGAGCGCGACATGGATCTCTTTGCCAATCTCCTCCTCGGCTTTCAAACGGCGGCGACGCCGCTCAATCTCGGCTGGTGCCTGATCGGCGTGTTCCTCGGTACCGCGATCGGCGTGTTGCCCGGCCTCGGCCCAGCAGCAACCATTGCCATGTTGTTGCCCGCGACCTTTGGGTTGCCGCCCGTCTCCGCGCTGATCATGCTCGCGGGGATTTTCTACGGCGCCCAGTATGGTGGTTCGACGACCGCGATCCTGGTCAATCTGCCGGGTGAGACGTCGTCCGTCGTGACTGCGTTGGATGGCCATCAGATGGCGCGTCAGGGCAAAGCCGGTCGCGCGCTCGCAACCGCTGCCATTGCCTCGTTCTTTGCTGGCACGGTTTGTACATTTCTGATCGCGCTGTTTGCGCCGCCGTTGGCTGAAGTTGCGTTGAAATTCGGACCAGCCGAGTACTTCTCGCTCATGGTGCTCGGCCTCGTTGCCTCGATCGTGCTTGCCAACGGGTCGGTCCTCAACGCGCTCGGCACGATCGTGTTCGGCCTGTTGCTCGGGATCATCGGCACGGACGTCAATTCAGGTGCGCAGCGCTTCACGTTCGGATTGCCAGAGCTGGCCGACGGCATCGGCTTTGTCATCGTTGCCATGGGCATGTTCGGCGTCGGCGAAATCATCGCCAACCTCGAAACGGAGGGCACGCGTGATGTCATGGTCAAGAAGGTCACCGGCTTGTTTCCGACGCGCGAAGACTTTCGCCGCATGATTGCGCCGATCCTGCGTGGCACAGTGCTCGGATCGATGCTTGGAATTCTGCCGGGCGGCGGCGCCGCACTCGCCTCGTTCGGCTCCTACGCGCTGGAGAAGAAAGCCTCCAAGAACGCCCACGAACTCGGCAAGGGCGCCATCGAAGGCGTGGCCGGCCCCGAAGCCGCCAACAATGCCGGCGCGCAGATGTCGTTTATTCCCATGCTGACGCTGGGTATCCCATCGAACCCCGTGATGGCATTGATGATCGGCGCCATGATCATACAGGGCATCCAACCGGGACCCGCCGTGATGACCGAGCAGCCAGCGTTGTTCTGGGGCCTGATCGTGTCCATGTGGATCGGCAATGTGATGTTGCTGGTGCTCAACCTCCCCCTCATCGGTCTCTGGGTGAAGATGATCTCGGTGCCCTACCACTACCTCTATCCCATGATCCTCGTGTTCTGCTGCATTGGCGTCTACTCGCTGTCGAACACATCGTTTGATGTGTATCTGATGGTGGTGTTCGGGCTGCTCGGCTATGTCTTCAAGAAGCTCGATTGCGAGCCAGCGCCGATGCTGCTCGGCTTTATCTTGGGGCCCATGATGGAAGAGTTCCTGCGGCGTGCGCTGTTGCTCTCCAAAGGCGACCCGAGCGTGCTCGTGACTCGCCCGATCAGCGCAACCATGCTCGGGCTCGCGGCGTTCTTGCTCTGCCTCGTTCTGCTGCCAGCCTTCGGCAAAACCCGCGAAGAAGCTTTCAAGGAAGCGTAGTCGTCACGCAACGAGCGGCCTTCAATCCGGTTGCCCGGGCGTCTCTCCCGTGAAGGCCGCGCGCCAAGGGCCGAGCCGTTTATCGGCGTCATCCCACGTGGTGATGTCCTCCGCGCCGCGATACATCGCGAATTGCCGGAGATCGCGCGACATAGTAGTCGACCATCGCGTCGGGCCGGAGCTTGTC
This sequence comes from uncultured Alphaproteobacteria bacterium, assembly GCA_963779515.1. Classification (GTDB taxonomy): domain Bacteria; phylum Pseudomonadota; class Alphaproteobacteria; order Rhizobiales; family Hyphomicrobiaceae; genus CAVZYN01. Next base: position 96,679 of record CAVZYN010000017.1, on the reverse strand, counting down.
TTTGTCGTATCCGTTCCAGTGCACCATCTGGCCGATCGGGCGGCGATAGCGCGAGGCGAGATCCTTCTCCGGATAGCCGATGGGAATCGTACCGATGGCGCGCAAGAAGCGCCTGTCGTAACCGAGCAGCTCGGCCAAAGCGGCATTGGTGGTGTCCTCGCCGCCGCCGGACAGCCACGCCGACGTCAGCCCGGCCGCAGTCACCGCCAATTGAATATTCTGCACCACCGCCCCGATCGAGGCGAGCAGGATGCGTTCGTTGTTGTCGCGGTACTCGTCGGCCCAGGCGGGATCGGTGGCATTGGGGAACGACGCCTTCCACCGCGCGTCCGCCAGCACGATCATGATCGCGACGGTATTGGCCATGTAGGTTTTCTTGACCGCCGGAAACCCTTTGACGTGATCGATCAACCGGTTGGATTGGTCCAGAAACACGTCCAAGACGCGCTCCCGCATCTCCGCCGCATCGATGATGATCAGATCGAAGCACTGCGAGTTGGCGCCCGTCGGCGCCCATCGCGCCGCCTCGGCAATGTCCAGCAGGGTCGCGCGCTCGATCTCGCGGCCCGGCTCGAACCGGCGTACGCTGCGCCGCCGCCGGATGACGTCGATCAGGGCCTGGTAGCGTTCGTTGAGGCTCATAGTGGCTTTGCCTTTGGTCAATGGCCGGCCGGCACCGGCGCATCGGAAACGATCAACTCCTGTGCCTTGAGGTCGGCCCAGAATTCAGCGGGGATGGCAACTTGCAACGAGGCGAGGTTCTGCTTGATCTCGACAGGGGACTTGGCGCCCGGGATCACCGAGACAACCGCCGGATGCGCGAGCACGAACTGCAGCGCCGCGGCAGGCAATGCCACGCCGTGTGCCTTGCACACCGACTCGATGCCGCGCACGCGGGCCTGCACATCCGGCGGCGCGGCACCATAGGCGTAGGTGGCGGCAGCGCCGGAGCCGGTGACGAGAATACCCGAGGCGAAGGGCGCACCGATGATGACGCCGACATTACGCTTTACGCAGGCCGCCATGCCGCGATGCAGGCTCGCCTGGTCGAGGAGCGTGTAGGGCATGGCGACGAGGCAGAAATCGAGATCGACGCCGGTCGCGATTTGCTCGAGCGCCTCGTCGGTGTTGATGCCCATGCCATAGGCCTGGATGTCGCCCGACCTCTTGAGCTCAGCCAGTGCCCGGATGCCGCTGTCGGCGAGCTGCTTCTGGTGGCCCGCGGTATTATCGCCGTGATAGCCGGTGTCGAGATCGTGGATCACCAGCGCATCAACCGAATCGAGCGCGAGGCGTTGCAGCGCCTGCTCGTAGGCGCGCATGATGCCATCGTAGGAATAGTCGAAGTTGACCTCGAAGTTGAGGCCGCCCGTCCAAGGCGAACGGTCGAATGTGCTCGGAGACTTCGGCCGGTGCAGCGTCCGGCCGACCTTGGTTGTGATCTGGAACGCCCGGCGCGGTTTGGTGCGCAGGAATCCACCGAGCCGATGCTCGGAAAGGCCGCGACCGTACCAGGGTGCAGTGTCGAAGTAGCGCACACCGCTCTCCCAGGCAGCGTCGAGTGTGGCGCGGGCGTCTGCCTCATCGACCGTGCTGAAAAGCTCGCCGAGATGGGCGCCGCCGAACCCGAACGGCGGGAGGCTGAATGCCGTGCGACCGACCTGCCGGCGGGCTGCGAGATCGAAGTTCACGCGACGAGGCTCCCCGAATTCGTCCGCAGCCGCGGACCACCATGGCATTCCGATGGGCAAGATGCGCTAGATTAGTCAATGACCGAGGCCCTGTCAGGTGGATGTCAGGTGGAGCGCCATGCCCGAAAAAATCGCCTTCCGCATGAACCTGAATCCCGGCCAAGCGGCCGAATACGAGAAGCGGCACGACGAGATCTTCCCCGAGCTGGTGCGAGCGCTGAAGGCTGCGGGAGTTTCGGACTATGCCATCTGGTTGGACCCCGAAACCGGGCACCTTTTCGGCACTCTGACCCGGACGGATGACCACACCATGGACCAGCTGCCCAGCACCGAGATCGTGCAGCGGTGGTGGAAGTTCATGGCGGATATCATGGAAACACATCCCGACAACGTGCCGGTGCAGGTGCTGTTGAAGCGGGTGTTCTTCCTGCCGTGACGTTCGAACGGCATAAAAAAACCGGACCTGCGAGGGGCAGGTCCGGCCGAAGAGCGCGATCAGAAAGCTTGACTAGTCGAGGTAGGGGCAGGCAACGCGGTCGCCGTGACGGTTCACGATCGTGCCCGAATCCCAGTCGAACGAGCGGAAGTCGTCCGCACAGCGCTGGAAGGCTTCGTCGTCACGCTCGCGCACGATCACGCGGCGCTCGGCGCGCGCCGATTTAGAGGCGAGAATGCTGCCGATGATCAGCGCACCGACACCGAGGGCGACACCGGCGCCGACACCGCGATGACGGTCGTTGTAATGACGGGCGACGGGCGCGTGGTGCCGGTAGACCGGCGCCGCATGACGCACGGGCGGTGCCGCGTGACGAGCGAACGGCGCGCCGCGGCCGTGACGCTGACCCGGGAACGCTTCGGCGACCGAGGCAAACGAGACGGCGTTCATCGCAACGACACCAAGCGCGAGCGCAGCGGTGGCAACAGAGCGTTTGATCGACATTGCTTTGGGGCCCCCTTGGCCCGCGTGACAGGTGTCACACAAAGAGGACGCAGAGCGGGGTCCCGGCCCGCGCCGGAGACATCCCCGGCGAACTCGAGCGTGGTTTTACTCGCTGAGGGCTGAACCCAGTCTGAATGGAGCGTGCAGCCGCCGTTTAGCTTCGGCGGGGCGCACGGCGTGCAATCCTAGCCCTTGAAGCCGGATTCCTTGGCCCGCAGCAGCGCCACCAGCATCGAATTGACCGGTGTCGCGATCCCCTTGGCGGCACCAAGGCGCGGGATCGCACCATTGATGTTGTCGATTTCGGCTTTTTTACCGGCGAGATGATCGAGCAGCATCGACGGCCGCGCATTCGGGATCTTTTGGCCGAAGTCCCGCACATAACGAACCGGATCATCGAAATCGAGCTTGATGCCGTGCGCGCGGGCCACGTGGTAGGCTTCCGTCGCGCAGGCAGACGCGACGCTCCAGGCGCTGGGATCGGCCTGGATCTCGCCGACGCGCAAGCCCGTGATCGCGCACGGCCCTGAATAGGTGCAATTGCAGATCAGCTTTTCCCAGATCATTTTGTGGATGTCGTCGAACGTCAGGACTTTGAAGCCGCCCGACTCCCAGGTGGCTTTGACGGACGCAAGCCGCGGCGTCAGTCCGCCATCCATCTCGCCGAGGCGCACGAACTCCATGCCGTTGTGATGCGCGTGGCCCGGGCCTTTCATGGACGCGCCGAAGCCGCCGACGACGCCGATCATGATGCGCTTGGAGCCCACGACCTCGGCGACCTTCTCGGCTGATCCGAGGCCATTTTGAATGGTCAGGATTGGCGCATCGGGCTTCGCCATGGCGAGCGCGGCCTTGGCGGCCGGCACCACGCCGTCGTACTTGGTGGCGATGATGACGAGGTCGGCGTCGCGCACGTCGGCGGGGTTGGTGGTGGCGTTGAGCTTGACGGTGCGGTCGCCGCTCGCGCCCTCGACCCTGAGGCCCTTCTCGCGCATCGCCGTGACATGGTCTTTCCAGACATCGACCGCCCAAACCTCGTGGCCGCCCGATGCCAGCAGCGCCGCATAGATCGAACCCATGGCGCCGACGCCGACGATCGCGATTTTCATGGCCATATCTCCCTCTTTGCGGGGTGTTCTAAGCCGCGCCCCGTCAAAACCCAAGCTAAACCCAAGCTCGGCCAGCGCAAATCAGATGCGCGACGGACAATTGACAACCCCGCGCATCGCCTCTAAGTCTCGCCGCGCTTGCCCAGATGGCGGAATTGGTAGACGCACTAGCTTCAGGTGCTAGCGGTCGCAAGATCGTGGAGGTTCGAGTCCTCTTCTGGGCACCACGTACCGTTGAATTCATTGATGAATGTCGAATTTGGGGCGCCCTCGCCTGAGCGTGCCGGATCCGAATTCTGGCTGCCCCAATGCGACGCCCGGCCTCGATACGGCCATGTCCCAACTGTGCGAGATCTCGACCTGCGGCCTCGGCTGGTACGAGGAGCCGATCCGTGCCGGCCAGCCGCCAGCGTACGTCGTGACGTGTAACCTCGAGCCTAGGCAATGTTGATCGAGATGCTGCCGAGCGCACCGAAATCGGCGGTGACGTGATCACCTGCAACGACTGATACCGGTGTCATGCAGGTGCCGGTCGTGACGAACTCGCTGGCGTTGAGTGCGAGCCCCAGGCCCGCCAGTTCGTTGACGAGCCAAGTCAGGGCGACACGAGGATCGCCGAGAACGTTTGCGCCGAGGCCCTCTCGGGTGAGCTTTTCGCTGATGCGTGCGACGACGGCATGCTGCGCCAGATCGAGCCCGCGCCATGCCGCCGGCACCGCCGGGCCCACTACCAATTCATGCGCGCAAGCATTGTCCGCAATCAAGGTCGGGCCGCCGACTGCAGTGAAATCCGAGAAGCGGGAATCCGGCAATTCGAGCGCGAGGTGCAAAGTGTCGACGGAGCTCATGACCTCGGCAACCGAATAGGACTGAGCCGGTCGTGGCGCCAACGTGCGGCCAAGGCGGAACGCAAACTCCGGCTCGACGACGCGCATGCGGTTCGATGCGATCGACGTGGTACTGCCTGAACTGAGAACGCGTGCAGCGAAGATCCGGCCAGCGATCGGCCCGTCGACCGCGATGTGCTTCTGTCCGCCAGCGCTCGTCGCGGCGATCTTCCACCCGGCGCGAGGTGTCTCCGACAGCCGGTCGAACTCGGCCTGGATGGCGTAGCCCTGCGCGCGCGTGTGGGGCTTGAGGTCGGCCGGAAGGTCGCTTGTCACATCTCCGTGCTGCCACAGGCGCCAGACCAGTTCGCCAGCGCGCTGATGTCTTGCCTCGGCCGGTTGCGCGCCGTCGCGTGTGCCATTCATGATCGACGCCCTAGTGTTCTGACCCTGACACTTGATACCCGGCTTTGATGTTATCCAGAAGGTCCAAGGCTCGTGGTTCTTTTTCGAGAATGACGGCCGTGGACTTGGTCCACACGAACGGCTTCGGTGCCGCGTTGTGGCGGTCCAGGTAGTCGAAGATCGCGGCCTCGAACACTAGAGTATTTCCGACTTAGATTGAAGCATATCCGCTGTTGCGGAGGTAGCCGGCGCATTCGTCGGGTTTGAAGCACTCGAGCAGCGTTCCGATGCGCTTCCAAACCATCTCGACTGTACGCTCTTCGGCTTTGCGGAGCAGTGCTTTGAGCTTGGCGAACACCTGCTCGATCGGATTGAGGTCGGGCGAGTAGGGCGGCAGGAACAGCAGCCTTGCACCGGCTGCTCGGATGAGCCGGCGAACCTTGTCGCTCTTGTGCGAGCCGAGATTGTCCATGATCACGACATCGCCGATGCCGAGCGTCGGCACCAGCACTTGCTCGACGTAGGCCAGAAATGCGTCACCGTTGATCGGGCCATCGAGGACGAATGGCGCGGTGATCCGGTCGTGTCGCAAGGCCGCCAGGAATGTCATCGTTTTCCAATGGCCGTGCGGAACCTTCGCCACCAACGGCTTGCCCAAAGCGTGCCAGCCGCGTGCGCGCGTCATATTTGTCTTGGCCCAGGTCTCGTCGATGAAGACGAGACGCTTGGGATCAATCCTGCCCTGGTATTTTTTCCAGCGCTCACGACGGCGCGCCACGTCCGCCCGGTCCTGCTCGGCGGCGAACAAGGTTTTTTTTGAACGTGATCTCTTCACGCCGGAGAAGCCGCCACAGCGTGTCACACGAGACGACCGTGCCTCGTTCACGCAATTCATCGAGGAGTGCATGCAGCGTCAAATCAGATTTTTCTTCGAGCCGCTTGATCAACCAATCCCGCTGCTGCGCCAGCAGAAACGGACGCTTGCCGCCCATCGCCTTGGCAGCCGCGCTGCCCGTCGCCCGCGCCCGTTGCGCCCATTTCACAACACTCGACACGCTCACGTCGAAGGCGGCACCTCGCACCAACTCGCCGTCATTCACCATTGCCACCACAAGCTCGCGCAGATCGAGAGAATAAGCTCGTGCCATGCGGGCTGGCCTCCGCCCAGCACCCAGCATGAATCACTGCTCGCGGCCGTTGGGAATCCCTCCCGATTCAATTGAAGTCGGAAAGACTCTAGCTCACGGTACCGAATGTTCGTAGGGACGACCCGCCAATGTTGCGGGCCGCATGTTCGAGATCGGCATCGACGGCTGCGGACGAAGTTCACAACGAGTAAACCAGCGCGTGCGCCGCACATACAAAAACGAAACCACGCCCTGATCGTGCCTTTGAGTCCCCGGCTATAGAAAATCTGCGCCGCATAGATTTAGAGGGCGATCGACGGAATGGCCGGCGGCAAGTTGAATCAAATCATGATGTCGATCCACGCCGGCAGTCGCAGCCGCGCAAGCGCATAGCCGGCGGGCACGGAAACCGCCAGCGCGGCAACGAGGTTACCATCTGATTTTGATCCACGTCAGAGTTTCGGTGCGGCGGTCAGTGGTCAACCACACTATAAAGGCTCTCTGGTCTTGGCCACGTGTTTGCGCCCCCAGATGAACCAAAAATTGAGCAACAACCACTGAGAAAAATGTTCGCTGAAGGCTTGAGGATATGTGTGGAATTGTTGGGATCATTGCGAAAACCCAGGTTGCCCCCAGTCTTGTTCACTCTCTGCGGCGACTGGAGTATCGCGGCTACGACTCGGCCGGTATCGCAACCATAGAGAATGGCTATCTGGCGCGACGTCGAGCTGACGGAAAACTCAAAAATCTCGAAATGCGCCTTGCAAAGCAGCCCCTACGTGGGCGGATTGGAATTGGCCACACTCGGTGGGCGACACATGGCGCCCCAAGCGAGAGAAATGCGCACCCGCACATTTCTGATGGCGTCGCGGTTGTCCACAATGGGATAATCGAGAACTTCCGCGAGCTTCGCAGTGAACTCACGCAGCAGGGATACATTTTTTCGTCTGACACGGACACCGAGGTCATTGCGCACCTGGTCACGCACGAGCTCAAGTCCGGCCATTCTCCGGAAGCCGCTGTCCAAAATGCTCTGCAGCGGCTGGTGGGTGCTTTCGCATTGGCAATCATCTTCGCTGGTCACGACGACCTGATCATCGCGGCCCGGCGGGGAAGCCCGCTTGCTATCGGCTACGGCGATGGCGAAATGTATCTGGGCTCCGATGCTATAGCTCTCGCCCCGTTCACAAACAGGATCACCTATCTCGAAGATGGGGACTGGGCGGTGATCACAGGAACGAGTGTCGAGTTTCGCGACATGTCGGGCGTTCGGCTTAGTCGGCCGATCTTGAACTCAGTCGCAAGCTCTCTCCTCGTGGACAAAGGCAACTATCGCCACTTCATGCTGAAGGAGATTGGTGAGCAGCCAGAGGTCATCAGCCACACGCTCGCAGGTTATCTCGACATGATCAGTTGCCGCGTGAAATTTCCAGATCTGCCCGTTGATCTCGCCAAGATTAGCCGAGTGACAATTTCAGCCTGCGGAACAGCCCATTACGCAGGTCAGATTGCAAAATACTGGTTAGAACGCTATGCGCGCCTTCCTGTTGAGATCGACGTTGCGTCGGAGTTCCGTTATCGCGAAGTACCTATCGAAAACGGCGGGCTTGCGCTGTTCGTGACGCAGTCCGGTGAAACCGCTGATACGCTGGCTGCGCTGAGATATTGTAAATCCATGGGGCAGCACGTTGCGTCGATCGTCAACGTACCCACGAGCACAATTGCGCGGGAGTCAGATGTCGTTCTGCCGACCGTTGCTGGAGCGGAGATCGGCGTTGCTTCAACCAAGGCATTCACCTGTCAGCTTGCAGTGCTCGCCGCCTTTGCTCTCGAGGCCGGCCGGTCGCGCGGAGTGATAAGCGAAGCTAAGGAGTGCGAGCTTGTTACTGCGCTGGTCGAGGTCCCGCGTCACATCTCAAGAGCCGTCCGCGATCAAGCTCAATATGAGGCGCTAGCGCAGTGGCTTTCAAAAGCCAGCGACGTTCTCTACCTCGGTCGCGGTATTAGTTACCCATTGGCGCTTGAAGGCGCATTGAAGCTCAAGGAAATCTCTTACATCCACGCGGAGGGATATGCCGCGGGAGAATTGAAGCACGGACCGATTGCGCTGATCGATGAGCACGTGCCCGTGATTGTCGTCGCCCCCAAGGACGATCTATTCGAGAAGACAGTCTCAAATATGCAAGAGGTCGCAGCACGTGGGGGTCGAATTGTCGCGATCACGGATGCCGATCCTGAGGAGATCGGCTGCAAGATCGAAGGAATTGTCAAAATGCCGACGGTGCACCCATTCGTGGTTCCACTCCTGTACGCGGTACCACTGCAGCTGTTAGCCTATCACACAGCGGTCGTAATGGGGATGGACGTCGATCAACCTCGAAACCTGGCGAAGTCGGTGACCGTCGAATAATGCGGTCCGCTGGAGAAGGGGAACGGAGGGTTACGCTTGGCAACGGCCCGATCCGTGCGCGGCTCCAGCACTTCCAGCGAGAGCAGCCGTCGACAGATCATCAATTCCGTGTAGATCACGCCTCAGATCCTTCCGATACGAGCCACTCGATACTGGCAAAATATTTATCGGAGTATGCCCGGTCCCAATACTCACAGACGATGCCGTCCTGAGGGTCTGGTAATTCCGGCAAGTTTTTCAGCCATTGTGGCATGTGGAGTTCGGTGCCAGTGCGCACCGCCAAGCTCCGTTTCGTCATGCAGGTTAGCAGTTTGGCGGCCTGCAAGTGGCAGTATCTGTTTGGGTCGGAGAACTGAACGGAACCCACACGGAAAGAGGCTCGACTGTCCGCGTTGAACAAGGCACGAACGGCTTTTGATCTCCGTTCGAATTTATTCATGCAAATATCAAGGTCAATAACAATCGCATCCAGTTCCTTTGCCACCTCCAAACGATCGAACACGATGCGCATCAATCGTTGAAAACAGAAGTCGCTCGCAGTTCCAAATACCTTTCGCTGCTTCGACTTGAGGGAACCCCAGACGTTGGTATCCACGGCAACGGCGAAACCAAGAAAGTCCTGCTCGTCAATTGCGCGGACAAATTCAGCCAGCACTTCCCGCCTCTTGGAGAGGGTCCATCCTCTGTTCTGGGCCATCTGTCGCCACTCCTTGAGATGAAGGTGCGGCAAATCGTGTTTCATCAGAAGGTGGCGCCAGTGGCGGTTGAACTGGGCGCGTCCCTCCTCCTGGCCCAAAAGACCGGCGCAACACACTAGGCGGTGAAGCGCGTCGCCTTGGCTCTCGACATCATCGACGTCGCATTCCAGCACGATCATGGATCCGGACTTCCAAGGCGGAGGCGGTGCTAGTCTGCATTCTTCCGCCTATGCCGTTAATATCCCATCAAACGATACGGTTAAGGCAATTCTGCGACTTACAATTAATACCGTTTCCGATTGCGAACGATCGGCATACGCTGCCCTGAATCAGATTTGACGAAAATCATGCAGGCGACTGATCTGATTGCTGGAGCAATCTCACGGCCTGACCCTGCCGCGTCGCCGGAGCGCATTGCAGCACCGCATTGTGGAGTTAACATTCAGGGCGAGTCAGACCCTAGCCCGCGCAACGCGGCTTGACGCTCCAGCACAACCGAAAGCATGCCCCAGATTGGGGTGAGTTGACTTAGCTTTTCGATGTTGGCGATGCGGACCGTATGGCGGTTTATCCGCTGGATAAGTCCGAGCGTCTCGAGTCTCATCATGACCCTGCTGAGGGTGTCATGATTAACTGCCACATAGTCGGCGATGTCGTCGCGGGACATTGGAAGTGACAGCAGCATTCCGGATCGCAAATAGCCACTGCTGCGCAAGGTGAGTGCCAAGAGGAAGGACACCACGCGAGCTTCCGCATCGAGGTGCCCGATGATCAGTTGGTGGATGTTGGCTCGAGCAAGCTGCGCCTCTGCTTGCTCGAAGAGAAACTGCCAGAACTGCGGCGCTGAGTTCGGTATGACTCATCTCCGCTCCAACGGCGTGGGTCAAAGATGCGATGGTGATCGCGCGAAGCGATACTTTATGAGGGGACAGGCAAGCGGCTTCAAAGACGATATCTCCAGGCATGAGAAAATCCAGAATCTGACGCTCGCTCTTGCTCGACATAGCATCAATCGCAAGGACACCGTCGTGCACCGCGAGCAAGCTTCCGCCAGAAATCATAGAGTGCGCCAGCCTTTGCTGTGGGCGCAATTGGATCAGACGCCCCTGAACGCCGGCCACACTGAGCGGATGTGCAAGTTCGTTAGGGCCCAATGCCCCGGTTGTGCAATCTGGATCGACAGCTCCGTTTTTTTTTGCGGAACGTGTCATGCATTGCCCTCCGGGATTGGGCGAGCTTCAACGTCGAGACAGCATTGCAAATGCGTCAAAGCGGTTGTTGCTGGGTTGGCAGTGGCCCTGAGATGTTCAGCTGAGTATGACCGCCGATAACTGGCAATAAGCCCAAAGCATCCTATCTGGCGTTCAATTCGACTGGAGGATGTTGGGTTGAACAACACAATGCACCTGAACAGCCAATATCTTGCCGCATTCGGTCGAATGCTTATTTTGAGTATAATTTATGTGGATCGTTACCAATCTAATCCAAGGATCGATCATCGCAATGGACCAAAGTCGCATGGGACGAACCAAACTTACTAGTCATCTTCCATTGAGGTGATATCAAAACTTTTTGCATTGATACGGTCCATTCCCAAATGTTCATCGCTCGTCCAGCAGACATGCGATATTCCTCATGAAGAATTACTAGCTAAGTGGTTTAGTAACGCTGGTCGTTGATTTGGGTCAGATGAGACTTAACGTCGTGCGGTGACTGCTGCGCGACTCCGCACTCCGCCGCGCAACACCACCACGCCCCGACGAGGCCGCCCGTCGTCGCTCGGTTGGGAGTCAGGATGTGCTGTCTCAATTCATGGCAAGCGATCTAACAGCCGATTGGCGAGGAACGGCACGAAACCCATAGTTCGGTGACGTTCTTGCACAGCAGCGACATCCTCGTGCGCTCTGAGATACTCGATTGTCAGGATGGTGAGGCCAGTCAGCTGCGCTTGCAATAAATGATTGAGACTCCACGCAATCTGGTCAGGACGATTTGCCGTGCCCTCACCTTGGAGGCCCGTTAGTAGGCTCTCCTTGCTGACCGCATCAATGGTGGCCCGATAATGGGCCTTTGACAGTGCAATTTCGGCATTCTGGCTGATCAATAGGAAGCCCGGCTGTATCTTGCGCGCGGTGTCCGATAGTCGGATGACGAAATCGGCCATGTCATCGACGGCTTGCGGATGATCACTGCGCCAATCGTCGTAAGCGTCGACGCGATCCAGAAATGCGCCGTCAAAACCCGCAGCAACGATTTGCTTCAATGCGTCGGCAACGATGCGTTGCCAATCGGGATACCAGTATTTCACGGAGTGGCTGCGCGGCCAGTCCGGATCGTGGCGTCCGAGCCACAACGGCTTCTCATCCAGCCAGCGCGGATTCCAATAGGTGCGGTATTCCTCTGCCGCACCGATGCTCAGATAAGCGAAGACGAGACGCCGACCGCCGTCAGGTTTGCGCTGCACTGCCGAGATTTCATTCCGATTGGCAACGCGTCCGGATGCCCCGTCCAAGATCGGATCGATGACGATGAGATCGAGTGAGGATCCAGCAATTCGTTGCAGATCGATGTTTTGATACTGGCATCCCCAGCTTTCAACCCGGGATAGGAGGACCCGGCCTTCGTCGCGCGTGAGTGCCGTCGTCATCGGCTCTTGCGCGCCGGCCTCAACGATCGCAGTAAAAGTCATGGCAAACGCAAGCCCAAAGACTTCGATGAGACCAGGCAGCAAGCGACGCGGCATCGTTCGGCGACCTCATGAGATCGTAAAATGCGCAAGTGCTAGATGATCACCGCGGGAGGCGACCCTCGTCGACCCGGGCCTGCCACCGCGAGCCAAGATAATCGTCTTTTGGCTTTACGGCACGCATGCTGATTTTCAGGACATCGCCGGGCATGAGAGCTGATGTCTCCTTCACGAGCATCACGATCGGCTCACCTGGTCCCTGGCGCACCACCTCGTATATCGGCTCAGCCGCTGATCGAGCGAGCGTAACCTTTGCCATGCTCTCGTCCATGATTGCTGCAAGAATTTCGGTCGACACGAGTGAATGCTGGATGTCGGCTATCTCGTCGTTGGTCGCGGCAATTGCCTTCATGAGGTTCGCAGCATTATCGAGTGCCAGCCGGGCCTTGGTCTGCTCCACCTGGGCCACTCTAGTCTCGGCCTGCGAATCCGCCAGTGAGATGTCTTGCCGTCGCGCCTCAATGTCTGACAGCTCAGTGCGAACAGTGACGAGCGTGTTGCGTGTCGTATGCCCGTTCGCCATCAATTTCTGCAGGTCATTCAGACGTTCGACCCTAAGGTCCCGCTGGACATTGAGCAGCGCAAGTTTGTTCTTCGAGGCTGCCAATTCGCTGCGCGCTGCCTTGGCCGCCGATGCCAACTCGTTTTGCTGTTGCTGACGTCTCGCTTGCTCAATACGCAAGAGTGAATTCTCTATTGCTAGGAGCTGGTCGGCTCCCTGTTCGCCTGCCAGTGCGATCAGCTGCGCGGGTGCATGCAACGAGCCCAAACCCTTGCTTTCAGCATCGAGCCGGGCTTGACGCGCGAGTAGCCGCTTCTTTTGATCCGACAACTTTTGCAGCCGTTCCATTTCCCGAACACTCTCGATCAGCTCAGAGGTTCTGCCTGGGCCCCGATCGATCCCGCCGGCAAGTGCCACTGCCTGCAAGACAAGCATGCCGTTCACATGTTTATATGCACCTGGGTTCTTCACTGGCCCCAGTACATAGATTGGGGGCCTTTCGATGATCGCAACGCTGACATCCGCTGTTCGTCCCATGACCCGTGCAAAAGCAAACGCAAGCTCAGATTGTAGCTCGTGCAGGCCAAAACCCTTGATCTCGAAGCGGCCAAGGCGCGGAAATGAGACCGCGCCGTCCTGGTCGATCGCATATTCGCCACTGAGATCCATGCGCTGATAGAACGTTGTCAAGGCGGCGGCAGCTATTGCTGCATCCCTTGGCGCGGCATTCCCGCCGGCAGGAACATCAATCAATTCGAAGAACGTGATCTTGAGCCGATCGCCGATGCCCAATTGGGTTCCCGTCGGACCAGCTTGAGATTTGCCGGAACGCGTGCTTGCAGCTTGGTCCGGGCCGGGTCGATCGCGTGTCGCTTCCTGCGCGGCCGAGCCGGAGCCCATGGCCAGAGCGGTGACGAGTATCAGGATGGATGACACAGCGCTTGACGATCTCATTCGGAGGTTAGCCTTGAGCATCACACGACTCCTTGTCTGGTTACCGGAGACCGGGGGGTGCTCCGGGTCAAAAGATCTGAACCTGCTAGAGTTGCCTTGCTGGAATTGCGTACGATGAATGTGATGTAGGTCAGATGTCGCAGCGTGTGCGTGAGCACCGCGAGAGCTATCAAGCCGCAGATTACGCACGCGATTAGGTTGCCAAGTCCGTAGTAGTTGGTGCCGAGCGACGCCGTGACGGCGGTCAGCAGACCCTGCAGAACTAGAAAAAGCGCCTGCAGAGATAAAAAATTGGTATGCCGCTCGAAGTACAAGAGCAGTGACGTTGCGGCCAGAAAGACAAACTGGAAAAGCGCCCCCAGAGCCCCGAGTTTGAGAATCCCGACTTGCTGGTAATGCAAGCCAATCGTCTCGACGATCGAGGGCGCCCCCAGCACCACTATGACGCAAATTGCCGCCTGTATAAGTATGATTTGGGTCAACGCCTGCACCGTTACCTGCTCAAGGTTCCGAGCATTCTGTTCAATCTGATGCAGAGTGGCGTGGGTTCTGATGGCGTAGTAGTAGCGCGTGTATCTTTCTGAAAAAGCCGTTTCCACATGCATCATAAAAAGTGACAGCGCCGGTATGATGGCCAAGTAGGCGGTAAACATCGCGCTGTCATAGAGTGGCGCATGGATCAAGCCCGTCTGGTGGACTGTGCCCGATGGTCCCAACCACACGATCCACTTGTCAATCCAGATCGCAATCGCCGCGACCAAACCGCCGAGCGCCAATCGCCAGTAACGTGCGATGCCGCGGCATAAAACGCGTACAGGTTCTTCAATGTCCAATACGGGCTGGGGAAAGGTTGCCAGCACGCGCACGGTCAAACTGCAGAAGACAATCGCTAGACCAGCATCGAATGCCCAGATCATGCCTACTAAGCCCGCATTTGACCGCGCGGCTAAGACCGCGCCCAGCACCGAGACGCAAAGTCCGGCCAGAAAGCCGACGGTAATTCCACGATAGTCACGAACGATCCCGCAGAACGCCAGGCCAACCCAGATCAACCCCACCAGACCGCTGCAGCTTGCCCCAGCCACGACGAGGTGTTCGGGGAGAGAGAAAGCCAAAACATAGAACAGCACTGAAGTCAGGACCGCAGTCCCGCCCGCGAACAGGAGTGCCGCCACGAACAACGGTCTGATCCAGTAGAACGCACGGAGGTACATCGCATCGCCCACAAGGCGCGTAGCGACGAGGACAATCGGGGCGGTTGCGATGAGAGAAATTGCAAAGGCATAGACGATGAAAAGACGAAAACCCTCCAGCAATTCCGCCGGTACATGTGCCGATGCGATAAGGTTGATCAAGGCCAGCGCAATCACTGTAAAAAGCCACGGTCCAGCGACGATCACTGCTGCGTGCCCAATCGATGCGATCGGGGCCAGCAGGTTGTCTTGCTCGCCAAGGCGCCTCAGCCTGAATCCGATGCCTGCCATTTCAAGACTCCCCTACCGGACTCCGTTTGTGGGACGCTCAAGGAGATCGCGATAAAGTGCGCCATACTTCTGTCGCGCGATGTCCGATGCATAGTGCCGGATGACACGCTGGCGTAGCGTCTCACCGAACCGGCGCCGGAGCGCTTCGTTCGCCAGTAGCTGACACACGCGGTCCGCTACCTGATCCGGCGCAACGACATCGGTAACAAAGCCGCCCGGTTCCGGAGCAGCCCCTTCTTCGCCCAATGCTTCGATTATCTCTCGGCAGGCACCGACGTTGGTAGCCACGCACGGTATTCCTGCTGCGCCCGCCTCGAGCAGGACGAGTGGTTGAGCTTCACTCAAACTCGTCAACACGATCACATGGATCGTTGGCATCAGATCCGTGATCCGGACGCTGCCAGTAAATGTGACGCAATCCGACAAGCCAAGCTCGGTCACGAGCTGACAGCATTCTTTAAAGTAGGCTTCATCCTCCTCGGTAGGTCCCATCACCAGCACCCGAAGAGTTGCAATCCGCTGGCGAATGATCGCCGCCGCTGAAATGAATGTTTTGACGTCTTTGATCGGGACCACGCGGCCGATCAGGGCGACGGTCGGCCGTTCGTCCTGGGATGCGCAACTAAGGCACTGAAAACGACTGACGTCGATGCCGTTGGCGATGACTTCCAGCTTTCGCGCCTCGGCGCCGAGAGCGAGTTGAAGATGCTGATTGTCGCGGTAGAGAGTCGTAATGACAGTGCATGCTTCGTAGCATGCGCGCGCATAGCCTTCAAAAACCCCGATCCAGAGATCGCGCATATCCACTCGCTCATCGTCGAGCGCCAGTCCCTTTTCGACGCTATCCGATATCCAGTCAGCCATCAGGATCTCAATGCGCCGCTCGTTGGTGTAGATGCCGTGTTCGGTAATCACGGCCGGCCGTCCCGTATTCAGCGCGGCGCGTGCTGCCACCAAGCCCGCATATCCGGTCGAAATCGCGTGATAGGCGCTGGCCCTTGGAAGGTCGAACTTCAAGACTGCGAAGAGGCCGCCGAACAACGAACGCCACGCCCAGTAAAATTGAATGAAAGACGCATGCGGCATGATCTCATGATACATGCGGCGGATCACGTCGAACGACAATCGCGACTCCAGGATTTCACTGAGCGAAAATTGGCGAGGCCCTGCGTTGACGATCTCGCCGATCCGGGCGAATTCAGCCAGCCCACCGCCGCGCGCCAACGCTATCATTTTTTGTGCCAGTTCTTCGCCGCGTACTGTCCCTTGCGGAAGTAGCTGAAATGGATGTGCTGGACCGCGGTCATCCAGAATGAGCTCGGAGAAATGCACGAGATTATCAGGGAAAACGTAGCGCTGCTGCCGTGGTTCCCGATCTCTCACGATCGAGACGACAGCGAAACGATGCTGGCTCTGGGTCCGCATCAACCAATCGATCCATGACGATACGCCACCAGCAACATGGGGATAGCAACCTTCAACGATGAGGCAAATGTCTGCCTGTTGCAGGGGTGCCTGTTGGGCAATCTTGTTTGGCATCGATGGCACAAGCGTCCCTTTCTTCAGCCAAGCGCCAGTTCAGCGGCAGCCAAACTCGAGCGAACGGCTCGACCTGTTTGACCAGCCATATCCACATTCATCTGTTTCAGGAGTTCATGCAGTCCACGATGGTGCCCTAGCGCAATCATGCTGTTCGCCAGCAGAACCCGCGCCTCCGGATCGAGTGTTGTTGGCAAACGCGATTGAAGAATGTTGACCACGTCCAAGTGTTCGCCATCGGCAGCCAGCACACGGCAACGCAGTGTCTCAGTCGCACCGGCCGCCTGTCCGTTACGAATTGCCCTTGTGCAAAGGGCCTTGGCGGCCGCATGCGCATCACGGGCTACGGCAGGTTCGATGAAACCGGATGCTGTGCACGAGAGGATCGCGTGGACGCGACGGATGGACTCTTCCGAATCGTTGGGGCCAGTGCCAACCGATTGAAATGCAACGTGAGACTTAAGGCGGCTCTTGAACTCCTCTTTGAGCTTTACGAAAACCGCCGCTGCCTGGGCGCGAACGCAGGCATCGCGATGTCGCAGCGCCGCCCCGAGAATTGGGAAATAGTCATTGTGATACTTCAGTCCGATAACCGCGAGCAGAGCTTGTTTCTCAGGTAGCGTTCCAGCCTCGAGTATTTTTGCGAAACGCCGAGACTCAGCTGAGCCTGACCGCGCTGCCCGACCCGTCACAATCGCCTCGTGGATCTGTTCTGCCTGATCTGGTGAATGATCACCTGAGACCCGCCTGTACCAGGCCGCCAGCAATTCATGCGAGGGCCGTGCGTGCTGCTCCGCGATCGCAAGCAGCATCACGCAAAGCGCCCCCAATGGGCCGGCGATGCCGGTGGCAAGAACTCCAATGGCCCCCAGAGCCCTGTCCCCTGCGAGATGCCGTCTCAGCCAGTCCGCGGTTAGCATCACGAGCATTCCGTGTGCGAGGATACCAAGCCACACCCCGATGCCGCCTGACACGGCCGCGGCGAACAGCATGCACTCGACTGCAGCCAACAGCCCGAACACGCGACTAACGGATACAACGTCAGGTTTTTTCGGCATCACGACCATCCCAAGCCGATTGCTTTATCCTCTGGCATCAGGCCCAGCGTTGCCATGCGATTGGGCTCGGCGGCGCGTTCCGCCAATCACCACAGGCTCAACGATGGGAGTACGCTCAATCGCGCCAGCGAGGCGTTCTTCTCTCGTGGCCCAGCCGTTGCGAAGTTGCTTGCCCGAACGAGCCTGCGCGTTTCGAACTGGGTTGCGGTTGCGCGCAAAGTTCATCACCACGAGTTCTCGTGCAACTGCGTGCGCCAGCTCACGGCAAACGGCGTGAAAACTGCGTTCAACATCTTGCCCGATGCGCGAGGCGTCCATGCTCTGGATTAGAAATACACCGAGCACGCGATCCCTTCCTGGAGAAACAATTGGCGCAGCGAACAACGCGGTGCCGGAAAGCAGGCAAGCATCGTCCTCGCGCATGATCGACAAGTATCGCTTGCCATGGACCAGTGCATCTTCAAGCACGGTCGGCAGCTTCGTGACCCCAGGAGCATTCCCGGCGAAATCACCGGCTGGTGTGAAGTCGGATCGTTCACTGAGCCGTCCATCGCGGTAAAGCAGAACCGCATAGGTCGCCTGTCCCAGCAGCAATGCAACCGCCGCGCCTAGCGCATCTGGCAAGTTCTTTGGCTCAGAATTTCGCACATCAGCAAGCACGGCGAGCCCTGCCTCGATCGAACGATCGCGTTCGCAGACCATCCGGCGCTCAAGGTGTTCGCAACGAGAGTTGAGCGTGGTGCACAATGCGCCGATCTGCTTCCGCTGCTCATCGGCATCGGCGAGCTCATTGCGCAATACATCGAGCGTGTACAAGTGCTGCGAGCGCAATCCGCCAAGGATGATCGATGCACCAAGCCATAGCATCGGCTGACCCCAGATGCGACGGGCATAATCGTAGAAGTCCTCGCCACCAGCTTGGTCAGGCCAACCGATCACCCAGCTGATTCCAATGGCCGTCAGAGCGGCAGCCAAACCACCGCCAGTGCCATATTGGACGCTCAGCAGTATCACCGGAAGCCAGAAAGGATGTGGAGTCATCGACGCCAAACGCACCGATCCGGGCAGCACGAACTCCAATAAAAGAAGTAGCGAGAATAGAAAGAAGAGCTCGAACGCCCAAGGCGCGTCTTGCATGACATGTACAGACTGAAAACGTGCCGGCGAAATGAACTTACGTGGTTGCAGCGAGTACGACACGACGACTAACCTCACACATTGGCCTACCTCCAGAAAGTCTAGTTAGAGCCTCTGGGCGAAGCTATTCGATATGCCTGACTCTCATCAGAGTTGGGACCACGGCCGTCCATTGTTTGTAGAACCGATTGTCGAGCTCACTGGCTCATGGAAGCCCATACGGCATCATGAAAGCGCACCTCGCCCAATTGCCGGGCCTCATCCATCAAAATGCGCTGGAATTCCAGTGGCAGGCGCTTATCAACCCACAAGCGAGCGAGCCGGTCGAACACCTCGCGCCTCGGCTCGACCTTCCGCAAGATCATGAGCCACGCCAACCGCTCTTCCGGAGACAGATTGGTAGGGTCCAGCTTGATCACGAGCCAGCGCGCCAAGTGCGGGCTGCCCTCGAAAATGGCGAGCTCCGCTGAAAACAATGGCCGGGTTGCAAGTACGTCTGTAGAGAGCAGAGACCTGAGCGGCGCAAGCGCAGCAAATCCGTACGCATAAGCCAACTCTTCAGCCAGCCGGGCCTGCATGACCGGAGCCGCTCCGTTTCGCACGAGCTGCGCCAATTTCAGAAACGGCCTCTGGGAATTGCCGGCCCGGACAGACGCGTAGACATAACTTCGCAGCTGATCTCCCGATGGCTTGGCGGTGCGGGCGGACCAATGTGCAAGCATCTGTTGCGAAACAGTCGCATGGCCTCGACTTGTCAGGACTCCCACAATGTCGAATGTGGCGTCCGGCATCACGTCCAAGCACAGCTGTGCGAGTGCTGCGGCTTCCGCATCGAGACCGGCTTGCGCCATTCTGAGTATCAGTTTTGCCGAAAGATAGGCGCTTCGCCATTCTGGAATCCAATGGCGCGCCAGCCGAAAGGCAACTGCGGCGCGGCCTCGCTGGACCAGCACATCGAACAGCAGCAACCTGCCGGAGCTGTCATTCGGCGGGGCAATCTGATTGGCCCGCTCCAGCCACCGTTCCGCCGCTGCCCAATCGCCGCGTTCGGCCAATATCGCGCCGAATCGCTCAAGCTGACTGTGTCCCAAATACTTGCTTCCCGCATGTGCCCGCATCAGAGTCAGTTCGGCATCGAACCGTCCGTGCAGTCGATACAGCGCAAGCAACAGGTTTAGCCGGTCGGAACTCGGCCTCATCGCGACCAGATCTGACAATGCCTCGAGGTATCGTTCGAGTTGGCCGGCTTGGAGCAGAAGCTCGGCCCTTTTCTCAAGAGCCGATATGTCACGGGGCCGCACGGCGACGTAGTCTTCGAGCGCCTTGAGAGCTCTAACCCTGTCACCCTGCCTTTCATGCAGCAGATGGATTTGCATTAGAATCGGCGGTCGACGGTCGCCTGACTCACGCAACGCCGAAAGTTCTCGCGCGGCCGTGTCGTACAAGCCATCACGCGTGAGCATCGTCACGTGCTCTTCGAGACGCGGAACCAGCAGGTAACCCGCGACCAAAACGGCAATGCCGACAACGACAATCAGCACAATGTGGCGTCGCATCAGGGCGTCCTCGCTCCACTGCAACTCACCTCGATGGTCACGGGATCAATTGCCGCGACAGGGACGACAAAGGAAAGGCGACCGTCGACACCGGCAATAGCAAAGTCGCGCCACAACTCAAGGCCTTGGCGGCTGGCAGCGATCTCGTAGCGTGTTGGCACAGCGCCAGACCAAGTGAACTCGCCTTGGCCGTAGCCCATTGCGTCGAAACTCAGCAGGCATTCATTGCGGATGAAGTTGCGAATGCGCCAGCGACTGTCGACCAAAGCCATGCCCCTGTGGTGACTGCCAAGCGAATGCAGTGATCGCAGGACCAGAGACACGGACTCAACCGATTCATCGAGAGCGGCGTAGAGAGCTCTGCCATGGCGCGTTTGGCCAATCACACCGACGCTTGCTTGGAAATCAACTTCTAGCTCCTCGGCGGTATCGAAGCGAATGGTCTGCAGCATGCCGCGATTGCTGATCCGCCAGCTTGAACTCCCGATCTGCTCGATTGCGGCAGTGAAGAATCCCGCGGCAATTTCCGCGTAAGCGTTTGCCGACACTGGAGCAAGTTTCGCGGTCCGGGCCGCCACTAGATGCTCCCTAACGGCTTGGAGCAACGCCGCATGCTGCCCCGCAAAGACATGGTAGTTGAGATTGAACCCCTTGAGCCGGCGCGGCGCCTCTGTCTTTGCCAGCGTCTCACTGAGGCTATGGAACGCAATCAATGCGCGCTGGCCAGCCTCGGCGTACGCGGTTTCATCACCTGTTGCGGTGTAGAATACCTTTGCTGGTCCAGGCGTCGCCAATGCGGAAAGACTGGAGATCGATGGGAACCACGAATCGAAACGAGAGACGATGGTCCCGATGCTGTTCCGGCCAGGCCGATCAACGTGGGGAAGTGCGAGGATGCGTTGCGCGATCGCACGTGCCTTCTCGGCTTTTCTGGCGGGCCTCTCCACGTCCAGGTCCCGCAGATCTATCGTCATAGGCAGGTCAAAGTAGGGCTCAAGCAACTCGGTCAGGATTACCTCGGACGCAATCGCATTGGTCCGCTTATAACGCTCGATCTCGGTTTGGTTGGTCCACCCCTCGCTATGCAGCTGGCCAAAATACAGTCGGCGGCCAGATACCGTGGTCGTATCTGGAATTGGAAATCGATGGGCGCCGAAAGCGATTTCGAAGAATGAGAATGGGTTGACGAACCACCGGCCGCGATGCGTCGGGGCCCGCTGATGACAGAATTCATAGTTGAAGGCTGCATAGGCGCCTTTATCGTTGACCGTCACAAGACTCGTCGATAACCGCCCCTCGTGCGGCGAAGCTTCAAGCGCCAAACCGACCCTGACATTCGCCCCAACGATGTCGATGATCGGATAGCCAGGAAGGACCGGATCGAGCTTGCACTCGAACTCAATCAGCTCCTCGTCCTTCCGGATGACACGCGTGCCGCGTGTCGGCATGATGTAGTCACCAGCATGGCGCAGTCCGAGTGCTCCAAGGAAGTAATTGACGAGCCGCAGATTATGAGAAGTGACCGAAACGCCGACATCCCCCAGTACAACGATGCGCGGTCCTATCCTGGAGATTTGGCCCATCCAAGTGAGATAGGTATGGCCATCCGGGATCGGGCCGGCAAACCAACTGAGGACCCCTCTGTAGCGTTCGACATCGGTCAAACTAGGCAGCGGTGTGCGAACGTCGTGGTACCGCAGGATAAAACCAAGATGGTTTAGCGGCATCTCGGCAAAGCGGTGAATTCGCGTCGAACTGATGCTGCCCTCACGCGTGCCGTCGTAGAGCGCAAGAATCTCGCGCTTGACCGGAACGCCAGCCCGAGCAGGCGGCGCAATGATGTTGCCCCATGTGGCTAGAGCCGCGACCAGTGCGACCGTTAGCAAGCGGAGCTGCGGGCGACGGTCGCGCCTAGTGCAGAAATTCACAACTGTAAATGCCGCCCCTCTTGTGTCGATCATGGCCAGGACACTCGTTGCAAGAGCGTGTCGCACTCGGGCGACCGTTCAGCTCCAATGACAACCGCTCCGCCAATGAGTCCATCGAAATGCCCTGCTGCACATCAGAGTTTCTTGCTCGCAGTCATCGCTCGCGTTGACCGCCCGGTGCGCCAAGCGCGATATGCTGGAGTCTGTCCCACTGACGTCGCGAATGAACCAAGTGAACCGGGTGCTTTCGACGAAGAGCCTCATGCAGTGCGTCATGGTTTCATGAAGGAGCGCGATGAAACCGGTTTTGTGGTTGTGGCCGTGCCGCCCTCTTATTCCGGCTCGGGACTCATCGCTCGCGGAAGGCGCGGTTGAGTTGATCGGTAAACGGCTTGACCAGATAGGACAGGGCAGTACGCGGGGTGGTCTCGATAAAGCTCTCGACGGGCATTCCCGGAATCAAAGCCTGGCCCTGCAGCAGATCGGAGATATCGCCATCAGGCGTGACACGAGCCGTGTAGAAAGGCTGCCCTGATTGAGAATCCCGGCTGATATCGGGAGAAAGTCGCGTGACCGTTCCCTTTACTTCTGGCGTGGTGCGCTGATTGAATGCGGGGAAGCGCAGCACGCTCCTCTGCCCGATTGCGATCCGATCGATTTCCGCTACAGGAACGCGAACCTCGATGCTTAAGGCATCGTCGCTCGGAACGATGAACATGAGTTGGTCGGCAGGGCCAATAACGCCGCCGACCGTATGGACATTGAGTTCATGAACCACGCCATCTATCGGAGATCGTAGGTCGACGCGCCGGAGCTGGTCGTTGGCTGTAACTTTTTTTTCCTGAAGTTCGGCCAGCCGCGCTTCCACGTCACGCAGCTCCTTCTGTGCATCTGAGAACCGGTCCTGATCGATCCCGATGATCTGCAGCTGCATTTCTGCAATTTGACTGCCGAGCCTGGCGATCTGGGCGAGCAGTACACCATTCTCGCCGTCAATCCGCGCCTCGTCCCGCTGCATGCTCAACACCCGAGTAACAGGCAACAAGTTGCGCTTCTGCAGATCTATCATCCTCGCAAGTTCTTCGTGGATCAGCGCCAGCTCGCGAAGCTTTGCCGTCCGCTGCACAACCAGCCCCTTGATTTCCTCTCCGCTCTGCTTGATCCGCTCGGCAAGTTGCTCCTTCCTGCCCTTTGTTGACTGCTTTCGGGCTTCAAACAGCCGTTGCTCACCTGCCGCAACGCGTGCGGCCTCCGCACCATACGCGTCGAACCCCGGCGGGAACGAGATACGCTCTGAATTATCCCGTTCGGCAGCGAGTCTCGCGTTGCGCCCTTGCCACTCGACAAGCTGGGTCGAGATGATCGCGAAAGTGGCCCGCGCCTGCGTATCATCGAG
This sequence comes from uncultured Alphaproteobacteria bacterium, assembly GCA_963779515.1. Lineage (GTDB taxonomy): Bacteria > Pseudomonadota > Alphaproteobacteria > Rhizobiales > Hyphomicrobiaceae > CAVZYN01. The sequence continues at coordinate 73,172 of CAVZYN010000017.1, read as the reverse complement.
CCGGATCAACAGATCACCGGTGACCACGCGGTCACCATTCTTGACGCGAATCTCGCTGATCACGCCGCCCTGCGGATGTTGCACCTTCTTGTTGTTGCGGTCGCTAACAATGCTGCCAGAAGCGACGACCGCGCCGGACAGTTGCGCAAAACCGCCCCAGGCGAAGATTACGAGGACAACAATGCCTGCCGTGAAGACGCCCACCGACAGGCGGCGCCGCAAACCAAAGTCGCCTCCAAGCAGTTGGGTTTCCGCTCCAGGCCAAGCTTTCCGGCGATTGTCGAAACGTGGGGCAACTGACGTCATTACGGGACCCTCACGCACTAGGACATCGACTGGACACTGGTACGCACTGGCTGCAGCAAGACGTTTCTAAGGACGTCGTCCTTTGGGCCAAGCGCGTTCAATCGTCCGCCATTGATCATTGCCACTTTGTCGACGGCTGCGAGCGCGCTCGGACGATGGGCTATGACGATGACGATACCGCCACGATTGCGCACCGATTGGATGGCGGCGGTGAGTGACGCCTCACCTTCCGCATCCAAGTTTGAGTTTGGCTCATCCAACACAACCAGGAAGGGATCGCGGAACAGGGCACGCGCGAGGGCGACGCGCTGGCGCTGCCCGGCCGAAAGTGCGCATCCGTCAGGCCCGACATTCGTCTCGTACCCCTCCGGAAGGCGAAGTACCATCTCGTGAATGCCAGATGCTTTGGCCGCTGCAATGATAGCGCGGCTGTCCCTCTCGTCCTCGAGGCGGCCGATGTTGTCAGCGATGGTTCCCTCGAACAGCGTCACATCCTGCGGCACATATCCGATGTATTGCCCAAGGGCATCAGGTGCCCAGCGGGTAAGCTCGGCGCCGTCAAGTCGGATTGAGCCGCGAACCAGCGGCCAGAGACCTGTGATCGCACGTGCCAGCGAGGACTTGCCAGCCGCGCTGGGTCCGATGATTGCGAGCGCAGTACCGCGCTCCAACTCGAAGCTGACATCGAGCAGCACCGCCCGCTCAGTACCGGGTACGACGACAGCTACATCCTGGACGCTAAGGCTTTGTGTCGGCGCCGGAAGCGCGAGGGGCTCAAGTTCGCTTGCAAAGAAGCCGAGTGCTTGACCAAGTCGGCTATAGCTTTGTCTTGCACCAACGAATCCGCGCCAGTGAGCAATTGTCTGCTCGACTGGCGCCAGCGCGCGTGAGGTCGTGATTGATGCCGCGATGATCGCACCTGCGGTGACTTCCCCGCGGATCGTGAGATAGGCCCCAAGCCCCAAGATTGCAGATTGCAAGAAGAAACGCAGCACCTTCGATACGCCGGTCAGATTGGCGATAATGTCGCTGGCTCTGGTTTGCAAGGTGAGGAACTGGAGATTTGCATGTTCGAAGCGCCTCACGGCTCGATCTGCAAAACCCATTGCTTGTAAGGCTTCGGAGTTTCGAGCATTGGCATCCGCGATCACACGCCTGCTCGAATCGGCCCGCGTCGCTGCGATTGTCACGCCTTTCGTCAGTCGCTCAGTCATGTAGGTCAAGCCGACGAGCAGGACCATGCCGCCGAAGCACATCAAGCCCAGCAGGGGATGGAGCAGGAAGACGAACGCCAGATAGAGAGGCATCCAGGGTAGATCGAGGAATGCTGTTGGGCCTGGACTCGCGAGAAAGCCACGGATGATGTCGACATCTCGCATAGGTTGCTGGGCGTCGGCGCGCGACATGCCCAGCATCGGTTGGCGGACAACGAGCTTCTGAACGAGACCGGCCACACGCCGATCGAACAGAGTCGCGATACGGCCTGAGGCCTGACTCCGCAGCACATCGAGGAGCCCCTGCAATGCGAATAGCGCGATCGCCAGCACCGAAAGGGCGATCAGCGTCGGTATGCTGTGGCTAGTCAGAACGCGATCGTAAACCTGCAGCATGTAGAATGAGCCAGTCAGCGCGAGCAGATTGATCACGCCGGAAATGAAGAACATCCGGAAGGCTGCGCCACGGAACCCTTTGAGAGCCATGGCGAGATCGCGGCTCTTGGTGCGGTTGGATCGCGATCGGTCCTGTTGCAAGGTAGCTTTCCGTCACAGAATGAAGTCGCCAGAGGTGAGTGAGTGGTGACCCGAAAGCGCGAGCCGGAAGTCCGGCGTCACGGCGACGTTGACGTTGCCTTCAATGATCGTCTCGTTGTTTGCCGCGTCAAAGAACCACCGCAACTGGCCAGCTGCCGTGATCGCAGCGTTCTCAGCGAGCAGCCCGAACGCCTGATTTCCAGTCACTGCCGTGTTTGCGTCGATCGCTGACAGTTCGAGCTTATCGAGGCCTGGCACGAAGTCAGTGACATGCTCCCGGCTGGCGGCAACAGTGCTGTTGCCGATCTGGGCGGTACTGGCGAAGACGAACGTGTCCGCGCCGGCCCCGCCTGCCAGCACGTCGACAGCTGTACCGCCCGTCAACCGGTCGTTGCCATCGCCGCCACTGAGCGAGTCACTGCCGGCGCCACCACTCAACGTGTCGTTACCTCCAAGGCCCGAAAGCGTATCGTTGCCGCCGATGCCGTTGAGCGCATCAGCCTCGGAGGTGCCATTGGCGACGTCGGCGGCCGCTGTGCCATTGAAGGTTGTGCCGCTGACATTGGCGACAGAAATCGCAAGCGCCTGCGTGTCACTGGCCAGCGGCGTGCCATTGTCCGAAACCCGTACAATCACGTCATAGACGTTGTTGAGCCCCGCATCCTGAGGGGTTTCGAAGTCGGGAGCGGACTTGAACGTCAAGGCCCCCGATGTCGCGTTGATATTGAACAACGCGGCATCCGCACCGCCATCAATGCTGTACGTGAGAGATTGACCGGCGTTGGCATCCGTTGCCGACACGGTCGAGACGGCCGTCCCATTCTCCGCGACCGAAACCGCTGCAGTGGCGCCACCACCATTCGAAGTGATGACGGGTGCAACATTTACGACCGTTGGCGTCTGCGTGATCGTCACCGCGTGCGTGCCGATACTCCCAACATCGATCGTCAGGATGTCACCAACCTGACTGACGATCGTTGCGCCGGTCACCCCGACCGACTGTCCGGCTGGGTTTTTCAGGTCGATGATAACCCTGCCCTCGCCAACGATCGTGAAATTGAGATTTGTGCCGGTGCCCGTGAGTGAAACGAGCTCGTTGCGGTCGCCCAGATCCGTGATGTGGGTCACGTCAGTGGCCGCCGCTCCAAGCGTAATCGCGTAGGTGCCACCGTCGCGGTCAGTAAACACACTATCGTTGTCGTATGCGTACCAACCGGCGACGCTGCTAATGACCTGCGTGCCGAGGTTGTCGATATCGAGCGCGAATTTGCCGGCGTCCGTCGAGGTGACTGTCGCGGTCACGACGTTGCCGGCGACCGACGACGTGACGGAAGCCTTCTCGAACGACTCGATGCGCTGTGCGAGATCGGCGAGTGTTACGAACTCCGCGCCGGCGGCGGCGGCTCGTGCAACATAATTGGTGAATTGTGAGATATCGTACGGTGAGGCGGTCGCCGGATCTGTAATCCACTCGGTCGGTCCATAATCGTGCCAAGGCCAGACGACGACGGGAACGTCGGAGTGGGCCGTGAGTGCTGCCCACTCGGCAGCCCAGAACGCGTCGGCCTGCGCCGGCGTCATATTGCGGAATCTCATTCAACGTGAAGTCAAACGTGGCATTCGGCGCAATGTAAACTTGGCTCTGCGCCGTCGGCGTGAGGTAGCCAAAGGCGCCTGGATAGCCCGCGCCTGTTCCCGAGTATCCACCCGAAAGATAGTCGAAGTACGTGATCGCTGCGAGTGACGTTGGCAGACGCTCCGGTGCGCCCGGAATTGCCGCGCCGGCAATGTTGATGCCGAGTTGCTGCTCGATGATGAGCTGCGACTGGTTGAACTCGAACTCGATCTGCGCGGGTCGTCAGAAGATTGGTGTCGGTGGGATGAGTGTACGAGTGGGTCCCAATCTCGTTGCCCATCGCAAGCAGCTGCTGATAGTAGGGCGCTCGAAACGGCCCAGTCCGTATTTTGTCCGTTGGCCGGATTGTTGCCAATATTGATGTAGTAGGAGCCGACGAAATTATAGTTCGCCTTCCACTGTTGCAGGATCGGAAGCAGCAGATCGTAGATCCCGGGAGTGCCGCCTGGAGGATTGACTTCTTCAAGTTCCTGCGATTGGTCCATGTCGTTGCGCGAAGCGACGATCGCGGACTGGCGCCCCATTTGCAGTCCGACGGTCGGACCGGTCGCGCCGCCCACAGCGTATTGAATGGCCTGCCACAGTTGATTGTTGTCGCCTAGCAGCGCCTCCGTCGCGAAGTGGACGTTGCGGTCTCCATTGATGCTGCTCGCGACAACGGCCGCCGAGGTCACCCCGGCGACTGTCTGGTTGTCGATCACTGTGAGGGCCGAAACGCCGGGTGTCGCGTCGGCAAACTTCAGAAAGCCTGTATTTGCATAGGCATGGATCTGTTCACCCGCGGAATAGCCGCCGACGCCGCCAAATCCGGCGCCCGCCGATGTGATGACGTTCGACACCGCCGTACCACCACCATCGCCCTGCAGATCGAAAAAGGCCTTCATTCGTGCGTACGCGTCGCCCGCCAGCACCACGCCGTTTTGGTCGGAGGTCATGAAGTTGCCGGCGGTAATGAAGCTCGTGTTGTAGTTCTGGGCCAGGAGCATCAGATTGTTGGAGATCGCCGTGACGTTGGCCGAGTTCACGAACTGGAACGACGGGAAGATGATCGCGTCGTAATTGACCAGATTTGCGAGGTTGGTGAGGTCGGCTTCGGTTAGCAGATCAAAGGGAACACCCGCCATCGCCGCTTGGTTCTGCGCGGCCATGAACAGTTGCGAGTAGCCCGTCTTGTTGATGTTGACGTCGGCGTTGCCGAAGAACCGCGCTGCCGTCGACTCCGAATAGACGATCGCGACCTTCTTCGAGACGTCGGTGCGGGGCGGCAAACCGGAGGTGTCGAGGACGGTGTAGGCGGGGCCTGAGTATGAGCCGGGCAGGAAGGTGGCATTGTTGACGTCGAACAGTGTGCCGATCCCGGCTGGGCTGCCAAGCGCTGCCTTCGTGACCGCGAATTCGACAATCGAACCGTCGCTGCTCCGTCCGAACAGAACCTGGTTTCCCGAAACCGCAGTTCCGCCCGCGGCACCGGAATAAAGATGCGGTACGCCGTTGGCGTCGAAGTTGATGTTGTACTCCGCGCCACCTTCGAGCGGCGGTTCCGGGAAGATATCGAACCCAGTGGAAACATTCTGGTCCGTGTTGAGCCAAGCAGTCGTGTTGGCGCCGATCGAGGTCCCCGTGGGTGCCTTGATCGCGAAGACGTAGCTGTCACCGGAGGTCCGGCCATAAACCTCATAGCCTGCGACCGGTGCGGCACCATCGATGCGGTTCGCAGCCGTCCAGTCGGTGAGTGCACCATCAAGCGTCACAGTGCCGACGACCGGCGCTGCGGCGGGCGCAATCGTGAACTGGGTGGCCGAGTAACTCGTCGGTAGGAAAACGCTGTCGTTGACGTCGAACAACGTATTGATCGCGCCCGGCGCGCCGGTGAAGCCAAGCAACGCTTTTGGAATCGCAAACTCGACAATCATCTTGTCGGTCGAAAAACGCTCGACGACGTCGCCGTTGACGACAACCGTCTGACTAGCATTCCCCGAGTACAGCACTGCGTTGCCCAGGGAATCAAAGTTGACGTTGTACTCGGCGCCGCCAGCGAATCCGAAGATCTGGAAACCGGTCGCCGCGTCTCGGTCGGTGTTCAGCCACGCGGTCGTGTTGGCGCCAATCGCAGTCGCTGACTTGAGCGCGACGACGTAGTTGTCGCCCGTCACTCGACCGTATATTTCATAGCCAGCAACGCCTAGGCTGGCGTCGATGCGGTCGGCTGCCGACCACTCGCTCAGGCTGCCATCAAGGGTGGCGTTGCCGACGACCACAGGCGGGGGCACTGAATTGGCCACCGCCACCGTGTAGGCATAGTTGGCGTAGCTTGTCGGCAGGAACACCTGATTGTTGACGTCTACATAAACGTTGAGCGCCTGCGTTCCACCGAGCTGTACCGCTGAAATGGAAAACTCAATCTCCGTCCGAGCCGCGTTGTAGGCGTAGTTGACAACGGCATTTGCGACCAGGGTCTGACCGTCCGCGCCCGTGTACAACCGCGGCACGCCTGCGGCGTCGAAATTGATGTTGTACTCTGCGCCCGCGGCAAAGCCCCAGACCTGGTAACCGGTCGAAAGGTTGCGATCGGTATTGAGCCAGAACGTCGTGTTGACACCGATCGCAACCGGCGCGCGCAACGCGAAGGCATAGTTGCCGGCTTCATGGCGACCATAGAGTTCGTAGCCCGTCACCCCGCTGCCCGGCAGCTCCAAACGGTCGGCCGCTGTCCAATCGGCTAGATTTCCATCGAGAGTAATTGCCATTACCGTCGCCTCTCTTCAAAATGAAGCGTGTGACTTGAGAACGTTCGGTTCGTGAGTTGTCGGCAATGCAGCGGCACAGACGCATGCCAACCCAACGCAATGCGACTGCTAAATCTGCGCCAGTATTCAGATCGAGCTAACTCCTCGGCCGAGGACAATGACATCCCAGTATGAAGAAGAGTGCTGCAGCCGTCCTCTTCGGCACATCGACGCGTCTGGTCCACGTCTCGACTGAAGAAGCTTTCCCAACAGTCCGGCTCCAAGTTCACGAAGCGTTGGCGGGCTATGTTCAGCCTGGCCTAACCGTGGACGCTTGGTTGAGGCCATGAAGATCATTCGATGCCAAGTCGACTTTGCAGTCCAATCGAAATCTCTGTTCCGAGTCAGACTTCGTATTTCATTCCGATGACGCATGACATGCGTTGCCTATGCGGAAACACTTCGAACCAATCGATCGGGCCCTCCCTTGTTGTCACCTGCCGATCAAACCCCAAATCCGATGTTTCCTGTGCCATCTTGAGGCGCTGATGCTTGTCAACGGGCCAATCAACGCCGACCCGTGAAAACGAATGCTAGAAGTCCGCTTCTGGGGACCGTATCGATAGGATCTTGTCAAAAAATCCAATTTTTCGGACCCGCCGTCCTGATGTTGCCAGACGAGCACTGCGCCTCTTGGTCTCGATCGGGAGTCAGCTCGGATACATTTGTGTGCATTCAAGCGAACCACTGACCCCGCTTGCCTCAGCGCTCGCGGGAGCGGCATGCTGGGCTGGCGCGTGGATCAGGGAGGTGGGAGTGCCGGATATTGTCATTGTCGGAGGTGGAATTGTCGGGACCACGGCGGCCTATTGGCTGGCGTCCGAAGGCCACGAGGTGCTGCTGCTGGAGGCGCACACGATTGCAGCGATGGGGTCCGGCTGGTCGCTCGGCGGCGTGCGCCAATCGGGCCGCGATCCGGCTGAGCTGCCGTTGGCGCAAGCAGCGGTAAAACTCTGGCCGACGCTTGCCGAGCGCCTCGGCCGTGACGTCGAGTATCGCCAGCACGGCAATGTTCGGCTCGCACGTACGCCAGACGAAGTCGGCGTCATTCGCGGTATCGTCGCGGAGCAGCGCGCGCTCGGCCTCGATCTGACGTTTTTGCCCGACAACCGCGCGGTGCGTGCCGTCGCGCCGGGTATCTCGGAGCATGTGCTCGCGGCATCGTTCTGCCCGACGGACGGTCACGCCAATCCGGCGCTGACGACGGCGACGTTTGCTGCCGCTGCGACGCGCTCGGGCGCGATCGTGCGTGAAGGCGTCGCCGTTAAGCGCGTTGTCGTCGAACGCGGGCGCGTCACTGGTCTCGAGACGACCGACGGCTTCGTGCCGGCCGGAACCGTGGTATTGGCCGCGGGCATCCTGACGCCCGATCTCTTGCAGCCGTTGGGCCACACGCTCCCGCTCGAGATCAACGTCGTGACCGTGCTGCAGACCGAGCCGCTGCCGCACGGCTTGGCGCAGGTGTTCGGCGTCGCCAATGCCGATTGCGCGGGCCGGCAGGAGGTCGATGGACGGCTGCGGGTGACGTCCGGAATTGGGCGCTGGCCGGGAACAGCATCAGCCTGGCGCGACACGAACCTCACGCCGCGAGTAGATGCGGTCGCGAGTCTCAAGGCATTGGTCGGCCACGTCGTGCCGGCATTTGAAGCGTCGCGTGCGCCGCGTGTCTGGGGCGGGCTGATTGATCTGACGCCCGATGCGTTGCCGGTCATCGATCGGCCCGACGGCATCGAGGGTCTCGTTGTCGCGGCGGGTTTTTCGGGACATGGCTTCGGCATTGGGCCGGTGACGGGTCAGTTGGTATCGGATCTTGCCATCGGACGCGCGCCGCGCCTGCCAATCGCGCCGTTCAAGCTGTCGCGGTTCGATGCGCGCGCCTCGTCGCAGGCGAAGCTCACGCTGCATGGTTAGAGCCTGCCTGATCCCCCGGCCTCGGTCGCCAAACTGCTCGTCAACCGCCGCCTCGAGGGCATGGTTTAGGCAGTCGTTTGCATCGGGAACGGTCGAGGCGCTTGCGCCACCCTCGGGATACTGTGACAATCCTCTCAACAATCGGCCGTAGGGAGGACACCACGCATGACACGACGTACCGCATGGATCGCAGGGCTCGCGATCGCAGCGCTTGCCGCAGGCGCAGGCGAAACATTGGCCCAGAAGAAGACGCTTTCGGTTGGCATGGCGTCGGCCGATGCCGGCAAGCTCGATCCGCATCTCACCGCAACGACGCCGGACAAAGGTCTGCTGCATTGGATGTTCAATGGTCTCGTGCGCTTCCGGCCGGGCACGTCGAGCCCCGAGACGATCGAATCGGACATTGCCGAAACCTGGTCGTCCAACCCGACGGCGACCGAGTGGACCTTCAAGCTGCGCCAGGGGGTGCAGTGCCATCACAACTACGGCGAGTTCACCGCCGAGGACGCAGTTTACTCCATCAAGCGCGCCGCAACCAAAGCCACGTCGTCGTTCTCGAACGATTTCAGCGCGGTCGATAGCGTCACGGCACCGGACAAATACACCGTCAAGGTGACGCTCAAGAACCCGGTGCCGGGTTTCCTTGGCTACCTCGCCAACTACCATGGCGGCAACATGGTCTGCATGAAGGCCGCCGAGGAACTGAAGGATGGCTTCTCCAGAAAACCGATCGGCACTGGGCCGTTCGAGTTCGCGGAATATCAGCCGCAGCAGTTCGTGAAGCTCAAAGCCAACAAGAAGTATTTCCGTGGCGCGCCGGCGCTCGACGAAATCGTCTATCGTTACATTCCGTCGGACGCGACGCGCGATCTGGCGTTCCAGTCGGGCGAGATCGACCTGTTGTACGGCAAGCAGGATCAGACGTGGGTCGAGCGCGTGCGTAAACTGCCGGGCGTGGTCGTCGGCGTGATCGAGCCGGCCGAGCTGTCGGGCCTCTATCTCAATACCAAGGCAAAGCCGCTCGACGACGTGCGCGTGCGCCAAGCCATCGCGCACGCCATCGATCGCAAAGGTCTGGTCGATTTCAAGGGCGCGCTCGTCTCCCGGCCGGCCGTCTCGATCGTGCCGTCGGGCTATTTCGGCACCGACGAGGCGTCCGCCCAGCAAACGCTCGACATCGCCAAGGCGAAAGCGTTGCTGACCGAAGCCGGGTACCCCAACGGTGTCACGGTGAAGACGATCCACACCACATTGCCGGGCATGCAGTCGACCATCGAGGCCGTGCAGGCACAATTGAAAAAGGCCGGCATCACGCTCGACATCGAACTTGTCGAGCATGCGACATTTCACGCCAAAATCCGCGAGGACCTGTCGCCGATCGTGCATTACGCAGCGGCACGCTTCCCCGTCGCCGATGTGTATCTGACGCAGTTCTACCACTCACGGTCGCAGGTGAAGACCCCGACGGCGGTGACGAACTTCACGCATTGCACGGTCGCCGACAAGGACATCGAAGCCGCCCGCGTTGAGCCGGATGCCGCCAAGCAGAAGGCTCTCTGGAAGAGCGCGCAGGACAAACTCATCAAGGACGTCTGCGGCATCGGCCTGTTCGAGCAGCTGCAGGTCTGGGCCTGGCGCGACACGCTCGACCTTGGCTATGACCTGAAGGGCGCGTTGAATCTATCGGTACCCATCACCGAGAAGACGAAGTTCAAGCAATAAGGATCGTCACCCGATCTGAAGGCGCCAGCAATGGCGCCTTCCTCGTGTCTTTCCATCATCAACATCTCGAACATCTCGCAGGACGATGCAGGCATTTCTGGCCAAACGCCTGATCCTTGCCATTTTCACGCTCTGGGCCGTGCTGACACTTGTATTCGTGCTCGTCCGAATTGTGCCGGGCGATCCCGCGCAGGTCATTCTCGGCGAGCAGGCCGGACGTGAGGCCATCGAGGCGCTGCGCACACGCCTCGGCCTCGATCGAACGATCTTCCGGCAATATGTGACCTTCATGAGCGGCGCGCTGCGCGGCGACTGGGGTACGTCTATGGTGACCGGCCAACCCGTGATCCAGGAGGTGCTGAAAGTCCTGCCGTGGACAATCGAATTGACGCTTGTGTCGGTGCTGATGGGCGCCATCATCGGCATTCCGCTCGGAGTGTGGGCAGCGATCAACCGGAACAGGTTTCTCGATTATGTGACGCGTATTCTGTCGCTGATTGGTCTCTCGTTCCCGCCCTTCGTCTCCGCCATCATCCTGCTATTGCTGTTCGCGATCCAATTCCCGCTGTTCCCCGTCATCAGCGCGCGGTCGGGAAGCTTCGTCGCCTGGTTCCAGTCGATCGCGCTTCCGGCGCTCAATCTCGGGCTCATCATGGCGGCCTACATCACGCGCGTCACGCGCTCCGCCATGCTGGAAGTGCTGCAAGAGGACTACGTCCGCACGGCGCGTGCCAAGGGTGTGCCGTGGCGCGCCGTCGTGTGGCGCCATGCGTTGCGCAACGCCTTGATCCCTGTGATCACGGTGGTGGGGCTTTACTTCGGCATTCTGATCGGCAACTCCGTGCTGACTGAGATCGTGTTCAATCGGCCGGGCCTCGGAAAGCTGATCGTCGGCGCCCTCAACCAGCGCGACTACACGATGCTGCAAGGCATGATGGTGATCTACACGCTTGTCGTTGTGCTCGTGAATCTGATCACCGACCTCGCCTATGGCGTCGCCGACCCGCGGGTGAAACTGCAATGACCATCGACACCCCGGCCCGTCCCGCCGCGCAACGTCCGCCCTCGCCCGCCCGCTATCTGGCGGGACAGCTCATCAAGGCCTTCAACACCAACAAGACGTCGTGGATCGGGCTTGTCGTGTTCGTGCTGGTGGTCCTGGCGGCGATCTTCGCGCCGCTGCTTGCGCCGCACGACCCCGTCGAACAGAACGTGCTGCAGCGCTTGAAGCCGCCATCGGACGCCCATCTGATCGGCACCGACAGCTTTGGCCGGGACATCTTCTCGCGCCTCCTCTATGGCGCGCGTATTTCGCTCATCATTGGCATCACCTCGACGGCCATCGCCATGGTGATCGGTTCGCTGATCGGCATCCTCGCCGGCTGGTATGGCGGACGCCTCGATGCCATCATCATGCAGGCAATGGACATCCTGCTTGCGTTCCCCTCGCTGATCCTCGGCCTCATCATCGTGGCGATGCTCGGTCCCTCGATGACCAACATCATCGCCGCCATCGCGATCACTTCGATTCCGCCGTTTGCCCGCATCGCCCGCGCGCCGACCATCGCCGTCAAGGGCCGAGAGTACATCGAGGCCGGCCGCTCACTCGGGTTCTCGGATGCGCGGCTCATGGGCCTGCACGTGTTGCCGAACATTTTTCCCGAGATTTTGGTGATGGGCTCGCTGTGGCTGGCAGCCGCGATCCGCACGGAGGCCTCGCTCGCCTTCATCGGTCTCGGCGTCAAGCCGCCGACCCCCACCTGGGGCGGCATGATCCGCGAAGGATTTGAGAACATTCTCGACAGCGCCTGGCTCGCCCTGATGCCGGGCATGGCCATTCTGGTCGTCGTCTTCGCCTTGAATCTGCTGGGCGACGGGCTGCGCGATGCCATCGACCCGAAGCTGAGGGGCGAGTGATGGCGCTCGTTTCGCCAGCCCTGCTGTCGATCCGCAATTTGACGACGTCATTTCGGGTCGATGGCGCCTGGCGGCCCGTGGTCGACGACGTCTCGTTCGACATCGAGGCCGGCAAGACCACGGCCGTGGTCGGCGAATCCGGCTCCGGCAAGAGCGTCACGGCGCTGTCGATCATGCGGCTGGTGCCCTCGGTCAACGGCCGCATGGCCGGCGACATCCGATTGGAAGGCCGCAGCCTGCTCGAGATCACGGAAGACGAGATGCGCCAGGTGCGCGGCAACCGCATTTCGATGATTTTTCAGGAACCGATGACCAGCCTCAATCCGGTGCTGACCATCGGCTTCCAGATCTCCGAAGCGCTGATCTATCATCGCGGCCTCGACCGGGCCGCGGCCGAGGCCGAGACGTTGCGGATCCTGGAGCGCGTCCGCATCCCGGCGGCCCGCGAGCGCCTGCACGAGTATCCGCATCGGTTCTCCGGCGGCATGCGCCAGCGCGTCATGATCGCCATGGCGCTGGCGTGCCGGCCGCGCTTGCTGATCGCGGATGAACCAACAACCGCGCTCGACGTGACGATCCAGGCGCAGATCCTGGAGCTCATCAAGATGCTGCAGGAAGAGGAGGGCATGGCTGTTCTCTTCATCACCCACGATATGGGCGTGGTGGCGGAGATCGCTGATCGCGTCGTCGTCATGTGGCAGGGCAAGAAGGTCGAGGAAGGCGAAGCCCGCGCGCTGTTCCGGGCACCCTCGCATCCCTATACGCGCGCGCTTCTCTCCGCCGTGCCGCAGCTCGGATCCATGACGGGCCGCGCCGATCCGCTGCGTTTCCCGATCGTTGATCCGAACAGCGGCGCGACCACCGCGCCGCCGGATCGCGCCTCGACGGTGAAGGGGTCCGAGCGCCCCATTCTCGAGGTCAAGGATCTGACCACCCGCTTCGACATCAAGTCCGGCCTTCTCGGCAAGGTCACGGGGCGCGTGCATGCCGTCGAGAACGTATCGTTCAGCCTGGGCGTCGGCGAAACGCTGGCGCTTGTGGGTGAATCGGGTTGCGGCAAGTCCACCACCGGGCGTTCGGTTTTGCGCCTGATCGAGCCGACGGCGGGAACCGTCTTGTTCGAAGGGAAAAACGTCCGCGCCATGGATCGCGATCAGCTGCGCGCCGCCCGCCAGCGCATGCAGATGATTTTTCAGGATCCCGTTCGCGAGCCTCAATCCGAGGAAGACCGTCGGCGCCGCGATTGCAGAACCGATGATCGTGCACGGCATCGCGGGGAAGTCCGAAGCACGCGAACGGGTCGCAGCTCTATTGCACAAGGTCGGACTACCGCCCGAGATGGCCGCCCGCTTTCCGCATGAGTTCTCCGGTGGTCAGCGGCAGCGGCTGTGCATTGCGCGCGCCCTCGCGCTGTCGCCGCGCTTGATCGTGGCGGATGAAGCCGTCTCCGCGCTGGATGTGTCCATCAAGGCGCAGGTGCTCAACCTGATGATGGATCTGCAGGAAGATCTCGGCCTATCCTACCTCTTCATCTCGCACGACATCGCGGTCGTCGAACGCGTCAGTCATCGCATCGCCGTCATGTATCTCGGCGAGATCGTCGAGATGGGACCGCGCGCCGCCGTCATCGAAAACCCGCAGCACCCCTACACCCGAAAACTGCTGCGGGCGGTGCCGATCCCTGATCCGGCGCGGCGGCGGGCGCGCCAGGCCATCGCCGTCGACGAGATCCCGAGCCCCTTCCGGCCGCCGGCCTACGTCACGCCGCAGCGGCACTACCGCGAGGTCGAGCCGGGTCACATGGTGCAAGTCGAGCCGTGACGCGAGGGCCGTCCGCCGCGGAATTGAGGAGATGGACATGGCCGACGTGTTTATGATCGTGGTTGCGCTGATCTCGATCGCGCTGCTGGGCGTGCTGATTGTCGCGGCGCTGAAGCCGGACACGTTCCAGGTCGAGCGGTCGATGACCATCAGCGCGCCGCCCGATCGGGTGTTCATGCTGATCAATGATCTCAAGGCCATGAACGGTTGGAATCCCTTCGCCGAAGGCCATCCGCCGAGTTCAATCGTCTATAGCGGTCCGCAGAGCGGGGCGGGCGCGGCGTATGATTGGGATATCGCCGGGCGAGCCGGCAAGGGGCGAGTCGAAATCACCGGCTGTTCACACGCGACGAGCGTCGACATGAACCTGGTCATGATCCGGCCCATGGCCGCCCAAAACAAGATCCGCTTCAGCCTGCGGCCCGCAGGTCAGTCGACCATCGTCACGTGGGCGATGACAGGCCCCTGGCCGTATTTGCATCGCGTCATGGGCACGCTCTTCAACATGGACAAAATGCTGGGCGGGCAATTCGAGAAGGGGCTGCGGCAATTGAAGTCGATCGCCGAGCGAAACTGAAACACGCCGCGTGCGACGTCGGCAGCGTTGACACGGGCTGCGCGTCCGGGGCACATTGAGCAGAGGGCGTTGAAAATAATTGATCAATAACAACGACCTATCGTTGTGCTCTGGCAATCCTGCCCAGGGCCCCTTTTCATCCGCAAAGGCAGGTTCCGTGAGCGCGACAGTGAAGCCGCCGGTTGTCAGCCTGCACAAAGGCGATCTGCCGGCCGACGTGACGTTCAAAGGCGCGGTGGCGATCGACACCGAGACGCTCGGCTTGAAGCCGCACCGCGACCGGCTCTGTTTGGTGCAGCTATCGGGCGGCGATGGCACCGCGCACCTCGTCCAACTCGACGGTCGCGATTGGTCGGCGCCGCGCCTGAAGGCACTGCTGACCGACACAAAAATCCAGAAGATTTTTCATTTTGCGCGGTTTGATTTAGCGGTCCTGCGGAAGTATCTCGGCGTCGAGACGGCGCCGGTCTACTGCACCAAGATCGCTTCAAAGCTCGTGCGCACCTACACTGATCGCCACGGCCTGAAGGACCTCAGCGGCGAGCTGCTCGGCCTGGATATGTCGAAGCAGCAACAAAGCTCGGATTGGGCGGCATTGACACTGTCGCCCGAGCAGCAGGCCTATGCCGCCGCCGACGTGCTGCACTTGCACGCCTTGAAGACCCGCCTCGATGCCATGCTCGCGCGCGATGGCCGGGCGGCGGAGGCCGAGGCCTGCTTCAAGTTCCTGTCCGTCCGCGCCGGGCTCGATTTGGCCGGGTTCGACGACGTCGATATCTTTGCCCATTGATTGGCATTGACGTCGGCGCGGCCATGCCGAAAAGACGTCGTTCAATAACTGTGCATCATGCCTGTGAATCATGGGGCTTGCCCAGCGACAGCGCTTGCGCCCGGCCCCACTAATACCCCAATTGCGGACGAGTTTGCGGCAAACGGGGGCATTGAGGGCAGAGCCGCCACGGGCGGCCTTCCGAAATGGGTGCGATGGACGCGACAATCGAGACGCCGTCAGAACGGCTCGCGGGTGCACGCACGCGGCGTGACCAGCTTGCGGCCTTTCGCGCGTCGCGGCGCCATACCGTCCTCGTGCGCGGCTTGCGCATCCTGTTTCCGCTGTCGGCGCTCGGCTTTGCCGCGTTCTATGCCTCGACCCTTGGATCGACGCTGCTGCTGCGCGCCAAGGGCGTGACGTACAAGCAGATCGAGGTCACCGCCGACGACCTCAAGATGAAAGCGCCGGTCTACAACGGCCAAACCAAGGACGGCGGCCGCTTCGAAGTGCGCGCCCGCGAGGCCGCCGTCGACTTCGGCGGCACCGGGCCCATCAAGCTGTTCGGCATCGACAGTGACTCTGTTCAAGCGAGCGGCGTCAAGGCGACGTTGACCGCCGACCGCGGCCTCTTCGACAACAAGAAAAACGAGCTCGAGCTGTTCGAGAATATCCGCGTTGATACGTCGAACGGCATGAAGGCGCGGCTCTCGCATGCGATGGTCTACCAGAAAGAGCATCGCATCGTATCGAAGGAGCCGGTGACGGCCGAGATGCCGGCCGGCACGATCCGCTCGAGCAGCATGACATTGCAGACGCAAACCCGCGTCGCCGCCTTCGATGGCAACGTTCAGGTCCGCTTGCTGCCGGGCGCGAGCCAATCCGCCAACCGGCCAAGCATCGGTATCGGCGGCGACAATCGCCAACCGATCGACGTCGTGTCCGATCGGCTCGACGTCGACGACACGAAACGCTTCGCGCATTTTCAGCGCAACGTCACGGCCGTGCAGGGCGACTCGACGCTGCAGGCAGCCGAACTTCACATCACTTACGAGGGCAAAACCGAGGTTCCGGGCGTCCCGAAGGCTAAGCCGGCCGAACCCGCCAATCCCGCAGACGCCGCGCGCCTCAAGCGCTTGCAGGCCAAGAGCGGCGTCGTCATCACATCGGCCCCCGATCGTCGCGTCACCAGCGACGCCATGGACTACGACGCCATCGAGGAGAAGGTCGTGTTCACGGGGCAATCGGTGGTGATCAATCAGGCACGCAACATCATGCAAGGCCGCCGCCTCGCCGTCGATCGCAAGACCGGCAGGGCGCGGCTCGATGCGCCGGCGGCACCCGGCGTCGCGGAAGGCCGCATCAAGACCGTGTTCTATCAGGGCGACGCCAAGGCGGCCGCCGCGGCCCGCCCAAAACCCGCCGCCGCCGAGACCGAGGCCGGCTCTGCGCTGTTCGGGCAATTCAAATCCGATCCCAATGCGCCGATCGATATCGACGCGACCACGCTCGATATCAACGACGCGCAGAAAATCGCGATCTATCGCGGCAGCGTGCGCGCCCAGCAGGGCGACTTCATTGTGCAGGCGGTCGAGTTGCACGCGTTCTATACGGGCAGCACCGGCCTCACCGCGACGCCGGGCGCACCGGTACAGGAGGCAGGTGGCCAAGGCGCGCAGCTCTCGCGCGTCGAAGCCAAGCAAAAAGTCGTGGTGACCTCGAAGGAAGGCCAATCTGCGACCGGCGAGAACGCGGTCTTCGACGTCAAATCCAACCTGGTGACGCTGAACGGACGTCCAGTGTTCCTGCAGCAAGGCCGCAACACCACCGAGTGCAATACGGTTGTCATGAATTTGACGACGGGGCTCTCGACGTGCAGCGCCGGCCCCGTTGCCGCCGCGCCCGCCAAAAGCGAAGGTCAGGGCGGCGCCCAGTCCGAGGTCGCGCCGTCGGGTTCACGCCTACGCGCCACGTTCTACCCGAAGGAATTGAAGGACAAGGCGCAGGAGCGCGACAGCCAAAAGGCAGGCGAGAAAGCTGGCGAGAAATTGCCCGCAAAGCCCAAGGACGCGTGGCAGCCGGCGACGACCGCGAGCCCGGCCCAACGCGCGCCTTGATCTAGGGGGCTGGCCCCGTGAGACGCAACAAACGAGATGTAAGTCGCCTGGATGAAAATCTTCCCCTTCAACCTCGGATCCAAGACGCCGAAGCCCGCGGCCGGAAAGACGCGCGTCAACGGCCACGCCGGTAACGGTCAGCTCGCGCCGGAGGCTGTTGGCGAGGAAGGCTGGCTGACGGCCTACAACGTCCAGAAATCCTATAAGGGCCGCAAGGTCGTGAAAGGCGTGAGCCTCGCGGTCGGGCGCGGCGAATCCGTCGGTCTGCTCGGGCCGAACGGCGCTGGCAAAACGACGGTGTTCTACATGATCACCGGCCTGGTGCCCGCCGACGAAGGCAAGATCACCGTCGACGGCCGCGACGTCACCCGCCTGCCGATGTATCGCCGCGCGCGCTTGGGGATTGGCTACCTGCCGCAGGAAGCGTCGATCTTTCGCGGCTTGAGCGTCGAGCAGAACATCATGGCCGTGCTCGAATTGGTCGAGCCGAGCAAGAAGAAGCGCAAGGAGCAGCTCGACAGCCTGCTCGAGGAATTCAAGATCACGCGGCTGCGGAAGAGCCCGTCCATTGCGCTTTCGGGCGGCGAGCGCCGCCGCTGCGAGATCGCCCGCGCCCTCGCCTCACGTCCGAATTTCGTGTTGCTGGACGAACCGTTCGCCGGCATCGACCCCATTGCCGTCGGCGATATTCAGGCTTTGGTAAGACATTTGACCAACCGCGGCATTGGTGTGCTGATCACCGACCACAACGTCCGCGAAACCCTGAACCTCATCGATCGCGCCTACATCATTTACGATGGTCAAGTTCTGACACATGGTAACCCTCAGGAAATCATAAATAATGAAGACGTGCGCCGGGTGTACCTGGGCGATATGTTTGCTTAATCGGCGTAAGGCACGTTAGCCCCGAAGAGGCGTCAAAGGGACGATCGGGGATTGCATGGCAATCACGACAAGACTTGAAATTCGGCAGGGCCAGCAGCTGGTGATGACACCCCAGCTGCAGCAGGCGATCCGCCTGTTGCAACTGTCGAACATGGAACTCGTGCAGTACGTGGAAACGGAACTCGAGCGCAATCCGCTGCTGGAGCGCGAGGAGCGCGAACCCGACCCCTTCGACGCCAATGCACAAGACTACGGCGCCAACGACGGCCCGGCCGTGGAGCCCGCGATCGACCGCGACTTGAGCCTCGACCGCGCGGTGACGAGTGCCGCGGACACCTACGACACCGATTACAGCACCCTTTATCCGGATACCTCGCCGACCGACTTGGGCCGCGATCTCGCGCCGCAATCGTCGAGCTGGGCGACAGTGGGCTCGGGCAACAACCAGCTCGGCGGTGGCGACGACTCCAATCTGGAAGAGTACGTCTCCGAGCTGCCGTCCCTGAAAGACCACCTGACCACGCAACTGACGACGGCATGGCCCGAGGGCGTCGAGCGGCTGATCGGCCTGCATTTGATCGATCTCGTCGACGAGGCTGGCTATCTGCCGCCCGATTTCGACCAGGTCGCCGACAAGCTCGGCGCGCCAGCCGGACTGATGGACAAGGTCTTGAAGAAACTCCAAGCCTTCGAGCCGGCGGGCGTGTTTGCGCGCGGCCTCGCCGAATGCCTGATGCTGCAGCTGAAAGACCAGAACCGCTACGATCCGGTCATCGCCAAGCTGCTGGAAAACCTGCATATGCTGGCAAATCACAACGTCGCCGCACTGCGCCGCGCTGTCGGCGTCGATGCCGATGAACTGTCCGAGATGATCTCGGAAATCAAGAAGCTCAATCCAAAGCCGGGCCTCAAGTACGGCACGTCACAGGTGCAATCGGTCGTGCCGGATGTGCTGGTGCGCACGGCCTCCAACGGCAGCTGGTTCATCGAGCTGAACGCGGACACGCTGCCGCGCGTGCTCGTCAACCGCAGCTACTACACGCTGGTGTCGCGCACCGCGCGCAACGACAAGGACAAGGTCTATCTGCACGAGTGCCTGCAGACCGCGAACTGGCTGGTGAAGAGCCTCGATCAGCGCGCGCGCACGATCCTGCGCGTCGCCGAGGAGATCATCCGTCAGCAGGACGGCTTCCTGAGCTACGGCGTCCAGCACTTGCGCCCGCTCAACCTGAAGACCGTCGCCGATGCGATCCAGATGCATGAATCGACGGTCAGCCGTGTCACGTCCAACAAGTACATGGCGACGCCGCGCGGCATCTTCGAACTCAAGTATTTCTTCACGTCGTCGATCGCGGCCTCGAACGGCGACGGCGAGTCGCATTCTTCCGAGTCGGTCCGCCATCGCATCCGCCAGATGATCGACGCCGAGACAGCGGACACAGTGTTGTCGGACGACATGATCGTCGATCGCCTGAAGACCGACGGCATCGACATCGCCCGCCGCACCGTCGCGAAGTATCGCGAGTCGATGCGCATCCCCTCGTCGGTGCTGCGCCGCCGCGAACGGCAAATGGACGCCCGCTTGAGCCGCGCGAGCTGAGCGATGCTGCGGTGCAATACGGCAGCGCACCTGGTGTGATTGACTCGGCGGGGGGCCTCGACTACGGTCCCGCGAAATTGGGGAAAAACAGCACATCCTCTGGGGAATTGATCAGCTTAGCGAGCTGCTGCAAAGATAAAGTCAGCTTAATTATCAGACAGATAGATCGCCTGTGCCGTCGCGAAGGAAGCTGATAGCTCCCGTCGCGTCGACAGTGTCCATTGCGAGCCACAAATGCGATCTACATCGCCGTCGATACAATTGCCGCCTGTACGTTGAGTTTACCCATCGTACACTGAGCAAATAAGCCCGAGACGAAAACCTGTTATCCGGTAACCCCGGTTCGGAGCGAGATTACAAGATGGACCTTGGTGACTTGATATCGCGGGACGCCATTATTGCGTCCCTCAAAGCCAAAACCAAGAAGCAGGCCCTCCAAGACCTTGCGACCAAGGCCGCCGAAATCACCGGGCTCGACGGCCGCGTGATCTTCGAGGCGCTGCTGCAGCGCGAGCGCTTGGGCTCGACCGGCGTCGGCCGCGGCATCGCGATCCCGCATGGCCGGCTGCCGATCAACCGGATTGTGACGGTGTTCGCGCGTCTCGATCAGCCGATCGATTTTGAATCCCACGACGACGAGAAGGTCGACCTGATCTTCTTGCTGTTGGCCCCCGAGCAGGCCGGCGCCGACCATCTGAAGGCGTTGGCGCGTATCTCACGGCTACTGCGCGAACCAGCGACCACTGAGAAGCTGCGCGCCTCGCGCGACAAGGCCGCGCTCTATTCCGTGCTGACGGAACCTCTGGCCTCGCACGCGGCCTGACCCCGCGCCGTGTCTGGCGGCGCTCAGCCGAGAATGGCGAGCGCGCCGAGCCCCATCCCACCGATCACGATCCGCCACCAGGCGAAGGGTGCGAAGCCGTGGCGGCTGACGAAGTCGAGCAGATAGCGCACGACAATGACGCCGACGACGAACGCCACCACGAAGCCGATGGCGATGCCCTTGAGGGTTGCGGCGTCGAGATCGCCGTAATTCTTGTAGAGATCGTAGGTGAAGGCGCCGGCCATCGTCGGCATCGCGAGGAAGAACGAGAACTCCGCCGCCGCCCGCTTGCTGGTGCCCAGCAGCATGGCGCCGACGATCGACGCGCCTGATCGTGAAACGCCTGGGATCATGGCCAAACACTGGCACAGCCCGATCTTCAACGCCGTCACCGGCGGGATATCCATGGCATCGTCGTGCACGGTCTTGAGTTTCATGCGATCGACGGCCAGCAGGATGATGCCGCCGACGATCAGCGACACGCAGACGAGCGCTGGGCTTTCGAGCAGCACGGTCTTGATGAACTTGTGCAGCATCACGCCGATCAGCGCCGCCGGTAGAAACGCCAGCAGGACCGCGAGCACGAACCGTTGTGTGCGCTTGTCGCTCGGCAACTGCGTCAGGATCTGCAGCAGCTTGGCGCTGTAGACCGTCAGGATGGCGAGGATCGCGCCGAGCTGGATCAGGATCTCGAAGGCGCGCTTGGGCGACTGGAAGCCGAGGAAGTGACCGGCGAGCACGAGATGCCCGGTAGAGGATACCGGCAGGAACTCGGTCAGCCCCTCGATCAATCCGAGCAGAATGGCGTGCAACGTCGACATGAGGCGCGAATCTCCAGCGTCCGGGAGCAGATTGAGGCGGTTTAAATCAGGAAAACGCAAACCCGAGGTTGCCGAACTGCACCGGCGGCGGTGAAAGTCCGCGTGCGCCTCCGGTTCTGCCCGCCCCCATCTGCCCGCCCCCATCTGACCGCGCCGCGTTTCCAAACTGTTAACGCGACGCAGCGCAAGGTGCATCACGATGCACCGGCTATGGCATTACAGGCTCTGTCCTTTTTCGCGCTCGATCCGCTTTGCGCTCGGCGAGTACGGCGTGCCGTGTGAACTCGTCGAGGAGCGGCCGTGGGAGTGGCGTCCGGCCTTCCTCGCGCTCAATCCGGCCGGCGAATTGCCGGTCCTGGAACTCGACGGCGGGCCGGTGCTGTGCGGCGCCGCCTCGATTTTCGAGTTCCTCGCCGAGGAGACGCGGCGTCCGGCGGCCCAAGTGCGGACCATGCACCTGCTCCCGTCCAATCGCGAGGACCGCGCCGAAGTCCGCCGGCTGGTCGACTGGTTTCATCGCAAAATGGACCGCGAGGTGACGCGCGAGATGCTGGAGGAGAAGGTCAACGCGCGTCAGCGCAGTAACGGCGCACATCAGCCCGACGCCAATCTGATGCGCGCGCTCCGCGCCAATCTGCGCTATCATTTGAGCTATGTCGGTTTTCTGGCGTATCAGCGCCGCTGGCTGGCGGGCGATGAGGCAAGCTTCGCGGATCTCGCCGCGGCCGCGCATCTGTCGTGTCTCGACTATCTCGATGAAGTGCCGTGGAACGAGTATCCGGTCACCAAGGATTGGTATCAGCGTCTGAAATCGCGCCCCGCGGTGCGCGCGGTGCTGGCGGAGCGCATTCCGGGCACGGCGCCGCCGATGCACTACGCGGATCTCGATTTCTGACCGGCGCGGGCGCGCACCGATGAGTGCCGCTTTGAAAGTTTCGCTTGTCGCCGAAGCGAATGCGGCCGGCTTCGATAGCGTCCGCGTCACCGGGCCCGATGCGCTGGGCGAGGCGGGCGCGCGGCTCGCGGCGTTTCTCGCCGATGGCCGCCATGGCGACATGACGTGGATGGAGACCAACGCCGATCGCCGCCGCGATCCACGCGTGCTGTGGCCGCAGGTGCGCTCGATCGTGATGCTCGGCCTCAACTACGGACCAACTGAAGACCCGATGCTGGCGCTGGAAGATCCTTCGCGCGGCGCCGTTTCAGTTTATGCCCAAGGCCGCGACTACCACGACATCGTCAAGAGCGGCCTGAAACGTCTCGCCCATTGGCTCGCGGCGGCAAGTCCTGGCGCGGATGTGAAAGTCTTCGTCGATACCGCGCCGTTGATGGAGAAACCGCTGGCGGCGGCGGCAGGCATCGGCTGGCAAGGCAAGCACACCAATCTTGTTTCACGTGAACATGGCAGCTGGCTGTTTCTCGGCGCGATCCTGACGACGGCGGAACTACCGCCCGATGCCGCCGAGGCCGACCATTGCGGCACCTGCCAGCGCTGCCTCGATGTCTGCCCGACCAAAGCCTTCCCGGCGCCGTATCAGCTTGATGCGCGGCGCTGTCTCGCCTACCTGACAATCGAGTATAAGGGCCACATCGCGCCCGAGTTCCGCGAACCGATGGGCAATCGCGTATTCGGCTGCGATGATTGTCTCGCCGTCTGCCCCTGGAACAAGTTCGCCGCCGCAACCCGAGAGATGCGCTTGCAGTCCCGCCCCGAGACCCACAACCCGCCACTCGCCGAGCTGATCGCGATGGACGATGCGGCGTTTCGCGCGCGCTTCGCCGGCACGCCCGTAAAGCGGACGGGCCGCGATCGCGTGGTGCGGAATGCACTGATTGCCGTGGGCAATTCGCGCGATCCCGCGCACGTTCCGGGCGTGACGCGACTGCTGGGCGATGCAAGCCCGCTGGTGCGCGCCATGGCGATCTGGGCGCTGCGGCGTTTGACGGATCGCGACCGCGTCGCAGCGCTTGCCGCGTCCGCGCGCGTCCGTGAAAGTGATCCCGGCGTCGACGCCGAATGGGAGCGCGCACTCTCATGAAGCTCTTCTGTTTTGGATTGGGATTTTCGGCGACGGCGCTGGTGCAGCGGCTGTCGAGCCAGGACTTGACCATCGCCGCCACCCGGACGCGACCCGATGCGGCCGGCGTCGTGATTGCCGGTCACACGATCACGCTTGCGGCCTATGGCGGCGACGCGCCGGCGCAGGCGGCCCGCGCGGCGATGATGGGCGCGACCCACATTCTCGTCTCGGTCCCGCCGGATCTCGAAGGCGATGCGGTGTTGCGCGACTTTGGCGCCGCGATGGAGGCACTGCCGGATCTGAAGTGGATCGGATATCTCTCGACCATCGGCGTCTACGGCGACCGGCAGGGCGCGTGGATCGACGAAACCGCGCCGGTCAATCCTGGGTCCGAGCGCAGCATGCGGCGCGTCAAGGCCGAACGCCAATGGCAGAGCTTTGCCGCCGCGACCGGCCGCCGCGTCGAGATCTTCCGGCTGGCGGGGATTTATGGACCGGGCCGCAGCGTTGTCGACAATCTGCGCGGCGGTACCGCGCGGCGCATTGTCAAACCAGACCAAGTTTTCAATCGCATCCACGTCGACGACATCGCGGAAATTCTTGCAGCCGCCGTGTTGGACGCAACACCGGAATCAGGACGGCACCAGATCTACAATGTCGCGGATGACGAGCCCGCCCCGCCCCAGGATGTGATTGCCTACGCGGCGGAAGTGATGGGTCTGCCGCTGCCGCCGGAAATCCCATTTTCGGCGGCAAAGATGACGCCGATGGGCGCGAGTTTTTATGCCGAGAACAAGCGCGTCCGCAATGACCGGGTTAAGGCGGCGCTGGGCATAACGCTGCGCTATCCCACGTACAGACAAGGGATTTTGGCGCTCGTGGATCAGCGCTGAGGCGCAGTCATCCGCGTTCAGACTTGGTTCAGGGTCAATACTGTTTTCTGCCGCAATCAAAACGGAAGTTCCTCTTGGGCGGGGGACGGCCGCGAGGCGGCAGGAGGGGAACGATATGGCGACGCACGGGCGCATGACGTCTTTCGCAATCGCAGTCGTTGTAGGTTTGGGGGCAGGTTCAGGGATATCGGCCGCCAACGACGCGGCCCAGGCCCTCTCCGAGAAATTTTCCAGATCAACGACGTCGGCAACCGCACCAGCCAAAGCGGCGAAGCCGCAATCGGCGGACGAGGCCGAGATGCTGGCCAACGCACGTCGCGAAGCCGCCGAACGCACCGCCGCAGAAAAAGCACAAAAGTCCGCCGCCGCGACCGCGACGCCGGCGCAACTCGAGCACCAGCGCAAGGATGAGCTCGCACGCATTTCCGACAAGCTGCGCAAGGCGCGCGAGGCGCGCGAGGCCAAGATCGCTGCCGGTATCGTGAAGAAACCCGAGATCCTGCCGTGGCAGACCGAGGTGGTCGCAACAGAACAGAAGAGCCCGGCATTCGACACATCCGAGCGCACGGCACTGGGCGCTGGACCCGCCAAGGATCTCGTGGCCAACACGCGCTACACGATCGTCTTGAGCATGATGCCGGGCAATCGCGGCATCCGCCGCAACAACCCGTCCGCCGATCCGGTGCTGTGCACGCACAGTGACGGCTGCTGGGTGAGCCGTGGTCCCGAACTCGCGGCCGAACTCAAATCGCCGCGCCGCGTCTATGGATTTTCAGAGCAGAACGGCCCGCGCGCCGGAGCGTGCGCGCAGGCGCTCGGCTGCGTGTTTCGCAGCGTCGACTTGAAGGATCCGTATCTGCAGCCAGTCGATCTGCGCGTGATCTCGCATGACCGCCGCGAGGCGCAGGTGATCCGCGCGGACTCTTCGTGCGCCATGGTGCGCGGTCAGTTGAGCTGCAAACGGCCGATTACGACCGGTGACTACACCATGTGGGTCGTGCCGGAAACGCTCGCCGGCGAGGCGGGTCCTGATGCGCTGCAGCGCCTCGCGTCCGCCGGACAAGCGCAGCAGGCGCCGCGCGCCATCACGTGGAGCCCCCTGCCGGACCGCTGATCAGGCCATCGAGCATCCGCGTCAACAGCGCGAGATCCTCGGGACGCGACAGCCGGTGTTCGCCATCGGGCACCGCCTCGACGTGCACCCAATCGCCGGTCAGATGCGCGGCGAGATCGAGCGTGTGCTCCCACGGCACGTCCTCGTCTTGCAGACCGTGCAGAACATGCACCGGCCGGCCGGGATCGAGCGGCGCCGAGGCGATCAGATGCGTGCGGCCGTCCTCGATCAGTGCGCGCGTGATCGGATAGGCGCCGTCCCCATAGGCCGATGGCCGCACGAACACGCCGTCCTCGGTGATCGCGCGCCGGGCGCTGGTCGAGAACCGCGACCACATCAGCTCGGTCATGTCCCAGGCCGGCGCGATCAGCATCAGCGCCGTGATGCGCCGGGCCTCGTTGGGCCGCTCCTGCATCAGCCGCCGCAATAGCAGCAGCGCGATATAGCCACCCATGCTGGAGCCGACCAGGATCTGCGGACCCGATGTCAGGCGATCGAACACCGCGAGCGCGTCCTCGAGCCAGAGCGAGATCGTGCCGTCTTCGAACCGGCCGCTGGAGGCGCCATGGCCCATGTAGTCGAAGCGCGTCGCGGCGAGCCCGCGTTGCGCCGCGAATTCGTCGATCGCCGTCGCCTTGAGGCTGGTCATCTCGGACTTGAAGCCGGAGAGCCAAAGCAGGCCTGGCCGGTCTGACGCGCCCGGCCGCCTGAGATGAGCGATGCGGCGGACGGCGCCACCGTCGCCGGCATCGATGAATTGCAGTTCGGGGTGAGCCATCCTAGAAGCGTCCATCTGAGTGCACGAGGACCACTACGGTGCCGCGCCGCCATCCGACCATATTGCAGATTATCCCGCGTCTCGACACCGGCGGCGCCGAGCGTGCCGTGGTCGAAATCTCCGACGCGGTGGTGAAAGCGGGCGGGCGCGCGCTGGTGGTGGGCGAACAGGGCCGCCTCAGCGCCGATGTCATCGCAGCCGGTGGCGAAATCATCGATCTACCGGCGGCGACCAAGAACCCTGTGCGGATGCTCGTCAACGCGCGCGCGCTGGCGAAACTGATCCGGTCCGAGAACGTCGCGCTGATCCACGCCCGCAGCCGTGCCCCGGCCTGGAGCGCGCTGATCGCGGCACGGCAGACCGGCATTCCGTTCGTCACCACCTATCATGGCGCCTACAACGAACGGGGCCGCCTGAAGCGGCTCTATAACAGCGTCATGGCGCGCAGCGACGTCGTCATCGCCAACTCGAAATTCACGGCCGATCTGATCGCCAGCCGCTATGGCACGGCGCCCGAAAAGATCCGCATCATCTATCGCGGCATCGATCTCGACGTCTTCGATGCGGCGCGGATCGACGCGGATCGGATCGCGGCGCTGCGCAGCCGTTGGGGCGTGCCCGCCGATGCGCGTATCATCCTGCAGGCGGCGCGATTGACGGGCTGGAAAGGCCAGTCCGTGCTGATCGCGGCGGCGGCCAAGCTGTGGCAGCGCGGCGCGCTCGAGAATTGCGTCGTGGTGCTCGCCGGTGACGCCCAGGGCCGCGACGAGTACGTGCGCCAGCTCAACGCCGAGATCGCCGCCGCCGGGCTCGAGCGCCACGTCAAGATCGTCGATCATGTCACGGACATCGCGGCGGCCTATGCGGCGGCTCATGTCACCGTCGTCGCCTCGACCAAGCCGGAAGCCTTCGGGCGCTCCGGAGCCGAAGCGCAGGCCGTTGGCTGCCCGGTGATCGCAACGAATATTGGTGCGCCGCCCGAGACCGTCAGGGCCGATCCGCATGTGCCGAAAGCCGCGACGACCGGCTGGCTGGTCCCGCCGGACGATCCGGAGCGGCTGGCGGCAAGCCTCGCCGAGGCCCTGGCCCTCGGACCGGCCGAGCGGCAGGCCTTGGGCGCGCGGGCGGCGGTCCACGCACGCGGAACATTCACGGTTCAGACTATGCAGCGCCAGACTTTG
Organism: uncultured Alphaproteobacteria bacterium; assembly: GCA_963779515.1. Taxonomy (GTDB): domain Bacteria; phylum Pseudomonadota; class Alphaproteobacteria; order Rhizobiales; family Hyphomicrobiaceae; genus CAVZYN01. Next base: position 45,743 of record CAVZYN010000017.1, on the reverse strand, counting down.
CAGGTTTATGACGCTTTGTTAGGCACGACCGCAGCAGAGCGGTTGGCAAATGGCATCATTGCAGCGGTCAAACCTTGACTTGTGGCAGCATCTTCATGATTCTGATTTCGGAAATTGCGTCGCATTGCGCGCAAGTCCGCTAACAGCATGACCTACACGATCCCAAAACGCACGACCCTAAGAGTCCAACAGCCACAGGAGGCCTAACATACGTCGTCCCCAAAGAGCCGCGCCCGAGCGCGAGCCATCCGGTCCGCGAATGAACGAAGCTATTCGCGCCCGAGACGTCCGTTTGATCGATGAAACCGGCACCAATGTCGGGGTCGTTGTGAAACTTGATGCCCAGGCCAAGGCCGATTCGCTCGGCCTCGATTTGGTCGAGATCTCGCCGGACGCCAATCCGCCGGTCTGCAAGATCATGGATTACGGCAAATTCAAATACCAAGAGCAGAAGAAGGCGGCTGAAGCGCGCAAGCGCCAGAAAGTGGTCGAAATCAAAGAGATCAAGATGCGTCCGAGCATCGATGACCATGATTACGATACCAAGATGCGCGCCATTCGCCGCTTTTTCGAAGAAGGCGACAAGGTCAAGATCACCTTGCGATTCCGCGGCCGTGAAATGGCCCACCAGGAGCTCGGCATGGAAGTGCTGCAGCGCGTCAAGGCCGACACCGAGGCGCTGGCCAAGGTCGAGTCCGAGCCCCGTTTCGAGGGCAAGCAGATGGTGATGGTGCTGGCGCCGCGTTGAGGCGATCTCGAGCCCCACAAACACAAACGGCGGCATTTCTGCCGCCGTTTTGCGTTTGGGTCGTTGCAATGTATGCCAATTCCGGCTTGCCGCAATGCCTTCTGTGGCGGCAAACAAACTTAGAATAGCGGCTACTTCACAATTTTTAGGTGCCCCGCACTACGGGGGAACACGGTACTCGTTGTCCTTCCTCCCTCCAGCGCAATCGTAACGAGCCCAAAAACCAGACCATCAAGTTCATTCGAATAAAGCTGAAGATCGTCACACAATTGGGTCTTGGAGGTCCCGGCCTTCCTCAGTGCTTCAAATACTCTTTCCAGAAGCCGCGAGCGCTCTCGCTCAAGCCCGTCAGGCTCACCTTTACGATATCCGCGAGAAGCAAGTTCGAAACACAGTGTTTTGTAATGCCATTCGGTGATTGCACCGATTTTGTGAAGCCTGAACGCTAACGCCATGGCCGAGACCCCCCAATGGCGTTTGACAACCAGCAGGTTGGGCATTCCCAGCAGCCCTTTGCAACTTGCCCTTATCCCTCGCTCCGGCATGAGGAACGCAGATGCAAAAGCGTTGGCCTCATCCTCTGCCTGCCTTCCTTCAGGAGGCCCTTGTCGATGCAGAACTAGGTGACCAAGTTCGTGCGCGGCATCAAAACGACCTCGCTCGGCAGACTTCGAGGTATTGAGAAAAATGAAAGGCGTATCATTTCGCCAGAGGGAGAAGGCATCGATCTCGTCTGCCATTTCACCAAGCGAGAACACGCGAATACCGTTTGCCTCAAGCAACTGTAGAAGATGCTTTATTGGAAGTTCGCCCAGACCCCAGCGGTTTCTAAGGTCGATGGCCGCGCCTTCCGGGCTGGCATCAACGACGTCAGAAAAGTTCACTGGCGGTAGCTTGAAGCGCCGTTCCAGCCAATCGTTCAGCAAAAAAGCTATGGCGCCGGCACCAAGAGCAGCGTCGCGCTGTGCTGCGGTTCGACGTGCCAGTGAGCGGAAGCTCGCCGTCTTCGGCGTCGGGATGTCAACGTCGGGGCCGCCGAAGAATTGCACCGGAAACTTCAACTCCTTGGCGATAGAGCTGAGCGTCTCCACAGAAGGCGCAAAGTCAGCGTCCTCGTATGCCGTGACAGAGCGCAGATCTACGCCAATAGCTCCAGCGAGCGCGGTCTTGCTTCGCCCACGCCTCATTCGAGCCAGGGTCAGTCGGGTCGGATTGAACATATTTGGCCGCTACGACTTCAGCTGGATGTCTACATCTTGCTGTTTAGCGTGGGGAGGTAGCTCAGGCAAACCAACTTCACCAATCGGAATTGCAGGAAATATGATCCGGCGCGACCAGAGATTGATAAATCCGTTCTCGCCAACGTTAGTCGGAAGGGAAAGCTCGTACCTAAGCTCATTGTTCGCGATGTAACTCAATAGCACCCAGGTCAACCGTTTCTCTGCGGGCCCATCGGGCGCAAGCTTCGATTCTTCGGGAAACAGCTCGCCTTGTTCTGCCTGGTTGACCGCAACGAAGCGCCTGGCAAGAGTGCCGCTATCGTACTTCGTCGATGGTGTTTTTGACGTCCCCGTAAACGGGTCGCCGCTGATCACAGCAATTGCTGCTGATCCGTCCGGCGAGACCACCAGTTCTTGATTGCTCGCACAATCTGCCTTCCAGCCAAGCAAAGGCACGAGCTCGTTTCGCAGCGAGCAGACCGACTGGGCGCGATGCACCGTGCCGGGGTGGGTCTTTGGGTGATGGGCCGTGCATCCCGTCCTTGCGAGATAGCCCGCCGTTACCGCACGTTCAAAGATTGCCGCGGTTCCGGGCAACCCCATATTAGACAATTCTTGATCGATTTCTTCTGGCTCTCGGGCAATTGCTTGTTTCATGTTCGCTCGAATCAGTTCCGATTTCTCTACATCCATAGATGTTAAAAAACCGGAAGCGCAAGTGTTTGGGCACGCTTTCCACCGAGATGCGCACTTCTCGGATCGTCCGTTGTGTTTTTGACACTTTCCCGGGACCCCAAAACACAAACGGCGACATTGCTGCCGCCGTTTTGCGTTTCAGGCCGTCCGGAGCTTGTCCGGCACTCAACGTGGCGTCAGGCCGCCAATGCGAGCCCGTCTTCCCGCCACGGCCCGGTAATCTTGGCCCGCACGGGTTTCGGGATCGGCGGAAACGCCCGCATATGGTTGATGGCCTCCAGGCACCCGCGCAGCAAATCAGAGTTCTGGTCCTCGGGAAACGCGTGCAGCATGTAGCGCACACGCACCGCGAGGTCGGTTGGCCCTAGGTCTGCACCTTTGGTCTTGCCTTTCTCGTAGTTCGCCACCGTCTGATCGCTCACCCGAAGATGTTTCGCCAACTCCTCTTGCGTCATCCGCATTTGCTTGCGCAGGAACCGCAGCTCGGCGCCGGTCAGGGGATCACGCTTCGCAACGATGTGTAGCCCGATGGCCTGATGCAGGTCTGTCAGTTTTGTGATCGTGATCAGCTCGCCGTAGTTGGGATCGTTCTCGATTTCGACGCCATTGAGCAAGTAGACGTTCGGCAAGCCAATGCCCTTGAGGTGGTAGGGCTTTTCCAGCTTGGGTTTACCGCTGATGTAGAACTCCATGCGCGTGCTCATCTGTCCATCCACTCCGTTGTGACGATGATCAGGCGATCTGCGCGCACAACGACTGTCGCAACTCCGGCATCCCGCGATGCCCACTTCGGTCTCCCGCGCACCAGACACTTCCATTCGCAAGGGTTCTTGCCGGGCGTGATGGCACCCTCGATGTCGCCAAGCCGCAGAATCTCCAGGACGTCGCTGATCTCGATGCTCCGCTCACCCATGCGCTCATCCAGGGCATGGACGGAGAACGCGTAGCGTTGCTCAGCGGCGAGCTTGCGAATGGTCCTTATCAAGTCTCCCGGATTCGGCGGCCTGGGCGGCTTGGAGGGCATCTGGCGCTTTGCTCTATGACCTATAAGACTTATAGGTTGATAACGGGTCAATTGCAAGGCGCTGAGCCTCGCAAGTTTTGGGAAGGTTAGCAAGCCAGACGGCATGCGCCACACGTAGGGGCCCCACCGCCGCGATCGACAAAACACAAACGGCGGCATTTCTGCCGCCGGTTTGCGTTTCAGACGATGAAACAGTGAATTTTGGTGCGGTCGAAAGGACTCGAACCTTCACGCCGTTTCCAGCGCTACCACCTCAAGGTAGTGCGTCTACCAATTCCGCCACGACCGCACGTCGCAGGCGCCGTTCATCTAGCAAACTCAGCTCGCCAGAACAAGCGTCACCCCGGAAGCGCTCCGCGTAGCAGACCTCCAGGGCAAGCGCAACCGCGCAGGCGGATGGCACGCCAACCTTGGACGGATTATCGCACTCCGGCGCCGTCCGCGTGCTTTCCATCGGCGCCGTCCGCGTCGCGGCGAGCGTCACCCCAGGCGCGCCCATAGGGCTCGAACAGGGCAAGGCCAGCGGCGGCGATGATCAGCGCGGCGCCGATACCGCCCAGCAGCCACGACCGCGTGGAAACGCCCGTCGCGACAAACATTCCCCCGAGCAACGTCGTCGACCAGATGCTGAGCGCTAAACCGTTGACCCTCGTCAAAAACAAATGGGCAGCGGCATCGAGCCCGAACGACAGCGCGATGGCGACGATCCACAGTTCGCTCGGATCGAAATGCCGGCCCGTGACAAACACCGTCCAGGCGACGTGACCGAGCAAACCCGCGGCGGCGATCACCTGGAAGTACCGCATCAGACGCACTGGCCCGGCATAAACTTCGCTTGTCTCGGTGGTCATGAGATGGGGTTGTTCCGGTTGGGGTGACTGGCATTTGCGAGCGGCAACTTGGGATCGAAAATCGCGATCAGGGCTGCCACGACGACGAACACCGTGCCGAGGGCGGCATCGAAATGCGAGGGTGATGCCCACCCGCGCACAAGAAATCCGGTGCCGAGCAGCGTCAGCATGAACACGCCAAGCGCGCTCCCGTGTCTGCGAGGGATGTATAGGTTGCCGCCGCCAAAGACCAGGAACGACAGTCCGGAAGCGATCCGCACGACAGAGTCTGGCGAAACCCGGCATCCGCTTGCAACGCTGTCGGCGATGGCCACAGCCAGCATGAGCCCACCTGCCAAAGCCATTGCCCACAGGGCGCCGCGCAGCATTTGCGTCGCGTCGCCGGTCGAGTTGGGAGCGGCTTGCGGCGTTGACTGATTGCTGATCATGGAGTCACCTGCTTGGGTTGGACATGGACAGCTCGGGCGCGGACACCGGACGCGGGAGATCGAGCTTGGCGAGCCCTGTCGCCGCCGGACACTGTCCGGATCCGGCAATCGACCTCGAACGCGTCGAGACTACGCGGCTCATCTTCACATTCGGAAAATCCAGCCGCCGGTGGGGCACCAAACCGCCGCGCGGACATCGCTTTCCACTGACGTGGTTAAGCCATGGTTTCCAAACCGGCATTTCTACCGCCCCCTCGAGGGGGGCCGGTCGGTGCGGCCTCGGAGCCGCCGCGATACGCAGCGATCGATCCGCGACGGGTGGGGTGATTTTTGATCGAGTACGAACGTCGAGAGTTTCACCCCCCACCCGACCGGCGAGGACGATTTCTGCGAAATCGTGCCGGTCGACCTCCCCCCTCGCAGGGCGAGGCGGAGTGTCAGACGCCGTCGACGATGCGGATATCGCGTTCGGCACCCTTGCCGAGCAGGCGCAGGGCTTCCTGGTAGGCGGGGCTGTCATGGGCGTCTTGTGCGTGCTGGACACTGTCGAACTCGATGACGACGGTCCTCAGTTTCAGGCCGGCCTCGTATGTTTTCGCGGGTTCGCCGCGCACCAGAATCCGGCCGCCTGCCTTTAGAATGGCCGGGCCCGCAAGGGCGGCATAGGCGGCGAGTGCCTTGGGATCCGAAATCGAGCGGTAGGCCGCGACCCAATATGCTTTGGCCATGAAAATGTCCTTCCTGGTTTCAACGGTAAGCTCAAGCCCGCTCCAAAATCACGGCGATGCCTTGGCCGACGCCGATGCACATCGAGACGAGGGCGTAGCGGCCGCCCTGGCGTTGCAGTTGGCGCGCCGTGGAGAGCGCAAGCCGCGCGCCCGAGGCGCCGAGCGGATGGCCGACCGCGATCGCGCCGCCGTTCGGGTTGACGCGCGGATCGCCGAAGGCGACGCCGAGACCCTTGAGACAGCCGAGCACCTGGGCGGCGAACGCCTCGTTGATCTCGATGATGTCCATATCCTTGATCGTGAGCCCCGCGCGCGCCAGCGCCTTCTCGGACGCTGGAACCGGGCCATAGCCCATCACGCGCGGTGGCACGCCGGCGACGGCGGTCGCGATCACGCGCGCGATCGGCTTTTTGCCGGCGGCCTCGCCGGCCTTGCGGCTGCCGAGAACGAGCGCGGCGGCGCCGTCGTTGATGCCGGACGCGTTGCCCGCCGTCGTCACGCCGTCCGCGAACAGCGCCTTCAGCTTCTTCAAATCGTCGAGCGACGTCTGCGGCCGCGGATGTTCGTCCTCGGCGATCACGGTATCCGGTTTGCCGCGGCTGCCGGCGATCGTCACCGGCTGGATCTCGCCCGCGAAGAAGCCCGCTGCCTTCGCCTTGGCGTATTTCTGTTGCGAGGCATGCGCGAACACGTCGCAATCCTCGCGCGCGATCTGATAGTCGCGCGCCATGTTGTCGGCCGTCTCCGGCATCGTGTCGGCGCCGAACATCTTCTCGATCTTCGGGTTTGGAAAGCGCGCGCCGATGGTCGAATCGAACATCCGGAAGTCGCGCTGGAACGGCGTCTCGGATTTCGCCATGACAAACGGCGCGCGCGACATGCTCTCGACGCCGCCGACGATGGTGACATGCGCTTCACCACATGTGATCGCGTGCGACGCACGGATCAGCGCATCGAGCCCCGAGCCGCACAGCCGGTTGTGCACCGCGCCGGGCGTATCGACGGGCAAGCCCGCCAGCAGCAGCCCGTGCCGCGCGACGTTGCGCGCATCCTCGCCCGCCTGATTGGTGCAGCCGATGGTGACGTCGTCGATCTGGTCGGCCTTCATGCCCGAGCGCTGCACGGCTTCCTTGATGACGCCGCCGAGCAGATCGTCCGGCCGCACCTTTGAAATGCCGCCCGCGTGACGGCCGAAGGGGGTGCGCGCGCCGTCGTAGATGAAGGCTTCAAGCATGGTGGTCCTCGTGGAAGGCTGCATTCGTTGTGTAGGTTGGGTTGGCGCGGCCACCGGCACCCGCAGATGCCCGCGAACATAGCGCCGCGCGTAACCCAACACGCTGCGGCAATCGCGGCTGTTGGGTTACGCGCGGTTCAAGAGTGGCGCCGTGACCAATATCTTGGCCGCGCTAACCCAACCTACATTTGGGCACCGTGGCGCGCCGGCGGCGGCGTGTCCAGAGCGATGTTCCGCGGAGCCCCTTGCGGCGCGCGCAGATCTCGCGGACGATGCCGCGAGCGGCGGCGGCATTCACGACCGCCGGACCTTGCACGGGAGATACGGAATGCAAAGAATGTCGGGTTTTGCGGCGGGCGTGCTGGCCCTTTGCGGGGTGATAAGTGTCTCGGCGTCCGCCGCGGCGCAGGACAAATGGCCCGCAAAGCCGGTCACGATCATCGTGCCGTTTGCCGCCGGCGGCAATACGGATGTCCTGGCGCGCCTGTTCGGCGAGCGGCTGTCGCTGCGTCTCGGCCAGCAGTTCGTCGTCGAAAACCGCACCGGCGCGGGCGGCGCCGTGGGTCTCTCCGCCCTCGCCAAGGCACCCGGTGACGGCTACACGATCGGTGTCGCGACCACGGGCGGCCTCGCCATCAATCCCGCGCTGCAAAAGGACAAGCTCAGCTACAATCCGGAGAAGGACTTCACCTATCTCTACGGCATGGCGCAGCAGCCCAACGTCTGGCTCGCGCATCCCTCCGTGCCGGTCAATTCGCTGGCGGAGCTGATCGCGTGGCTGAAGGCCAACCCCGGCACCGCCTATGGCACCTCGGGCGTTGGATCGACGCAGCACATCTGCGGCGAGGCGTTGGCGCAGGCGACCGGCGTCAAGATTTCGCCCGTCAGCTATCGCGCCTCGAACCAGACGATGCAGGATCTGATCGCCGGCCAGATCAAGCTCGCGTGCGACAACTATTCGTCGGCCATCGAGCAGGTGCGCGGCGGCAAGGTGCGCGGCATCGCGATTACATCGCTCAAGCGCTACAGCTTCGCGCCGGAAATTCCAGCGGTCGCCGAGACCATTCCCGGCTACGAGGTCAATGTCGTGTTCGGCTGGCTCGCGCCCGCCGGCGTGCCGAAGGCGGTCGCCGAGCGGATCGAGGCCGAGCTGCTGGCGATCGGCAACGATCCCGACATCAAGAAGCGGCTTACGGATTTCGGCGTCGAGCAGACCGCGCTCACAGCCAAAGGCTACGAAGATTCCTCCCGCGCCGAGCGCGTCGCCATCGGCGCATTGGTCGAGAAGTCGGGCATGAAGCTGCCGTAGCACGCGGCTGTCGCCTCCATCATTTCAAAGAGGGACCGGCATGCAAGGGGACGGACTGGCGCAGGCGATTTTGATCGGGATGGCTCTGATCATCGCCGCAGGCCTCGGCGTGGGCCTCCTGCTGAGCCGGATGTTGGCCCACCGCTTCGGCTGGAGCGGGTCCAAGCGGGTATCGGCCGGCCTGGGTCTTGGCGCGCTCGGGATCGGCGCCGGCGCGCTCGCGGTGATCGCGACCTTCTATGAATCAACTTGGGACCCGCCGCCGCTGCTCACGCTCAACGCCCCGCCGGGCTTCACCCACACGTGGGTCATCGTGCTGGAGGATCCAGCCGCGTCCCAGGCGCTCAGCTGGCAGGGCGTGGCGCTTCCCTTCCTCGGCAAGCGCACCGCCCTCGACGTCCCGCCGTCGGGCATCGTGCGCGTGCGCGACCTCGGCGAATTGCGAGGCCGCGCCGACATCGATGCGCGGTGGAACGACGGGTCCTCCAGCACCGGCCAAGCCGGCGGCCCCGCGCCGAAATCCACCGGCGCCAACATTTTCGGCGCCTTCAATCGCGTCAAAGGCGAGAGCGCGGCCCAAGACGAGCCACCCTTTGGCGATGAGGTGGCGCTCGGTGCCTACATCGCGGCGCGGGAGTGAAGGGGGTGGGTGAGGGGCGGGCTTACTAGACAGTGTCTGAGGGTGCCCTTCTGCGAAGCTATGTGTGCCTAGTCTTCTTGGTCATCGGTTGAGTTGCTCGAACAGTGCTTTGGGTGCCTTCGCGCGGTCAGCAATCCAAACGAAGACGTCGCTGCCTCCAGCTGCAGCACCTTCTTGAAAACGCGGACTGTCCTGATAGTCCAAGGATCGGCGAACGAACATTGCCGCCTCGGGATCGGCAGGGTCCGCAAAGAGACTGAGGAAGCCAAGGGTGACGAGGCTGAAAACGTCATCGTCGTCATCAAGTTCTACTTGCTGAGCAAGTGCGTCGAACACGCCGAAGCAATACCCGAGCACCCAACCGCTTTCGAGGGCTTGAGATGGCGTTTCCATTGCCATCGCCAACTGCGTTGTGATGAGGTCTCGGCCAATTGAGGCGATTTTTCCGAGGCGTTCCGCATCAGCCATCGTTGCAGGTCCTTTTGCGAACTTATTCGCCGCCCCTGAAAGAAAAATTCTGCAGGGTTCGGTCCGGATCTATGTAGGCCTAGGACGAAGCTACCTTTGCGCGCAAGTGCCGAGGCGGCTCGCACCTTGCGCGTCGGATGTGGCTCGGTCCGTACTCGTTCTCATCCGTTGAGGTGGCATTGCGGACATCACTGCCGCCGCCCTCCGGCCCAAGGCTACCTTGGGCCGCGATGTCTGCAAACTCTGCAACGCAAGCCCCTCACCCACGATCATGCGTCGCGCGCTCAGCATGATCGTCGCCCTCTCCCCGCGGGCGGGGAGAGGGCCAGTGGCGCACCGTCGCGTCTTGCGCCGCTTCGCCTCGCCCTGCGAGGCTGGCCCGTCGGGTAGGGGTGAAGGTCTCGACCCGCCTCACCCTGAGCTTGTCGAAGGGCGGGCGCGGCCAAGCTTTTGCGGCATTCGGGCCGCCAATGGTTCGACAGGCTCACCATGAGGCGGGGGGAATAAACGGGGACAGTTACCATGACTTCATAAGTCGCGGCCGATTCCCATTTTTTCACTCAGGAAACTGTCCCCGTTTTTCGTCCGAACCCGCGGCTGCCCCTCACCCAGGATCTTGCGTCGCGCGCTCAGCATGATCGTCACGCGCTCCCCGCATGCGGGCCAGTGGCGCAGGCGCGCATCCCCCTCCCCAGCGGGGAGGGGTTAGGGGTGGGGCGAGGCGGCGGGCGGAACGGTGCGAGTGATTTGGAGGTGGCGCGTCGTGCCGGCAACGGCGCACAGGCGCACCATCACGCCTGGATCACCACCCCACCCCTACCCCTCCCCTGAGGGGAGGGGGGACCGCGTCGCGCGACACTGCGGCGCGTGCCGATGCGCGCGATTTTGCGAGCGCGGAGAGGGTGCAAATAACGCGATGGGAGCCCATCGCCGATTCGGTGTGCGAGGGTCGCCGTTTTGGGGCCGGACGCGAGAATTTGACTCGATCTAACCGCCGGCCGCACCCTGCGCGTTGAGATAGAGCGCGTAGACCGATTGGCTCGACGCCATGAACAGGCGGTTGCGCTTCTGGCCGCCGAAGCAGACGTTGGCGCAACGCTCCGGCAGATGGATGTGCCCGATCGGTGTGCCGTCGGGCGCGAACACGCGCACGCCGTCGAGCGCGGGATCGCCCATGCCCCAGCCGCACCACAGATTGCCGTCGACATCGACGCGGAATCCGTCGGGCGTGCCGGGGCCTGCGTCGATGACGATGCGCTTGTTCGCGAGTGCGCCGTTGCCCGTGACATCGTAGGCGAGAATTTTTCGCGTCGGCACGCCGCGGCTCTCGACGATGTAGAGAATCTTTTCATCCGGTGAGAAGGCGAGGCCGTTGGGGCCGAGCACGCCCTCCGCCGCGATCGTGAGTTTCTTCGAGGCGGGATCGAGCCGGTACACGTGCATCGGCAGTTCCGGTTCCGCGCGATTGCCTTCGTAATTGCCGAGCAGACCGAAGACCGGATCGGTGAACCAGATCGTACCATCCGATTTGACGACGACGTCGTTCGGCGAATTCAGCCGCTTGCCCTCGAAATGATCGGCAAGCACGGTGATCTCGCCGTCATACTCGGTGCGCGTCACGCGCCGTCCGCCATGCTCGCAGCTGATCAGCCGGCCTTGCCGGTCGCGCGTGTGCCCGTTGGAAAAATTCGCGGGGCGCCGATAGATCGAGACCGCGCCGGTTTCTTCGTCCCATTTCAGGATGCGATTGTTGGGAATGTCGCTCCAGAGCAGAGCGCGGCTGTCGCCGAAATAGACCGGCCCTTCCGCCCAGCGGCAGCCGGTGGCGATGCGCTCGATGCACGAGAGCTTCAGCCAGTACTTCTCAAAGCGCGGATCGAGCGCGACGATGGCGGGATCGGGATAGCGCGTCGACTGGCGCCAGCCGTCGGGGAAGGTCGGATAGGGTAGGGGCGTTGCGGTCATGTGCGGCTCCAGCTGCGATCCGCGCGCAGCATAGCCAACCGCCGCCACAAAGCGAAACCCGCCGGACGAGGCCCAGCGGGTTTCAAAAGTCATAGCTTGGGCCGGGCTTACTCGCCGCGGCAATCGCGATAGCGATCCCAGGCGTCTTCGGCGCGGGCCCAACGGCCACGGCTCTCATAGTACTTCGCCTGACGGCGGAACTCGCCGCAATCCGGTCCGCGCTCGACGTAGATCGGCTCCGCGCGGGCGGGGCGCGAGGTGGCCAGTGCGCCAGCAACCAGCGCGCCTGCGACAACACCAACGGCAACGCCGGTACCGATGCGGCCGCGGCGGCTTGCTTCAGCGTCCTGAACCGACGCCGTCATCATCGCAACGCCGAGTGCCATCACGGCCATCGGCTTCCAAATCATAGCTTTCATTACTGCCTCCATCCGTTGATCGCATCATGGCAGGTCGCCGTGAACGCGGTGTGAACAAATCACGTGTCTTGTTACGAGAGTATCACATGAGCAGGATCTGTGCCGAATTTAAGTCCTACTCACAGTTGCTTGAAGATTAACTCAACATTCGTGTATCGCCGCAAACAGAAAGTGACTGCCCGGACACCGTTTTTGCCCGTGGTGAGGCAGTAAAGACAACCAGGTCAGCGAGTTGCTGGGGGGTCACATAGTCCTTAATTGAGGTGTTCCCGAACACCAGCGTCTCCATTTCGGCGTATCCGATGCCTTTTGCTTGCGCCTTGGCCTCGAGGACGCGGCGCTGCCGGTCACCCGCCACGATCCCAGGCAGCAGGGCGTTAACGCGGATGCCGTGCTCGCCGAGTTCGATCGACAGCGACTTCGTAAATCCGATCACGCCCCATTTCGACGCAGCATACGGCGACCGGAGCGCGAAGCCGTGTTTCCCAGCCTGCGACGACAGGTTCATGATGCTGGGGTTCTGGCTCTTCAGCAGCAACGGGATGGCGAGCCGGGCGCAGTTGAATTGGCCCGTCAGATTGATGGCGATGCAGCGGTCCCAATCTTCGACATGGATCTCGTCGGCCCGCCCGGTGGGGCCCGCAATGCCGGCGTTATTGACCAGGCAATCGAGGCCGCCGAGCGTGGCTTGAGCATCCTTGAAAAGCTGCGCCACCTGCGCCCGGTCGGCGACGTCACAGGTGGAGCGGGTCAGCGCCGGATCGCTTTTCGCGATCGCCGCGAGCGCTTTTGCATCGACGTCGCAGACGTGCACCTTGGCGCCCTCGCGGACAAAGGCTCGCGCGATTTCGAGGCCGATGCCGGCCGCACCCGCCGTGACGAGAACGCGAAGCCCGCTGATCTGGAGGTCCATGTCGTTACCCTGAGTGGATTATTGCAGCGTTTCGAACAACCGTTTCATGAGGCTCATGCGTGGCATGAGTGATGAGGCAAGCATGTGCTCACGCAGCGTATGCGCGCCATCGCCGTCGACGCCGAGGCCATCGAGTGTTGCAACCATGTGCGCGGTGAAATTGCCGTCGCTGCCGCCGCCTGTCGTGACGCCGACGAGGTCGATGTCGAGACCGCGCGCCAGCGCTCGTGCATGCGCGAACAGCTTCGTGACGCCGTCGTTCTGCTCGTAGGGCGGCCGGTTGAGCCCGCCACTGACCTCCAATGTCACATCTGCGTTGTAGGCCTTCAGCGACTTCATTTTGAGATGCATGGCATCCGCGTCGGCGATGGTCGCAACGCGCATGTCGATATTGGCCCAGGCAAGCTGCGGCACCACGTTGTCGGCGGTGCCGCCACCGATCTGGCCGACGTTGACGGTCGTGCCGCGCGCGTAGTCGGTCATCGCTTCGAGATCGACGATCTGCCGGGCGAGCTCCAGGATCGCGCTGCGGCCTTCGTCGTGTCGCGCGCCCGAGTGCGCGGGCCGCCCGTGCGCGGTGAGCACGTAGCGCGCAACGCCCTTGCGTGCGACCACGATTTTGCCGCCATCGCGCGCCGGCTCCGTCACCAGCACGAACTTGGCGCGCTTGGCCGCCTCTTCGATCAGCACCCGCGACGTTGGGCTGCCGACCTCCTCGTCCGACGTATAGAGAAACTCGATCGGCAGCGGCGTCGTCTGTCCAGTGCGCGTCAATTCGCGAAACGCCGCGAACGCGAGATGCGCCCCACCTTTCATGTCGTAGATTCCGGGGCCATAGACGCGATCGCCATCGACCCGGAACGGCAAGTGCGCGCTCAGCGTGCCACGCGGATGCACCGTATCGACATGGCAGAGAACCAGGATGCCGGGCCCGTCGCCACCCCCGGTGCCAACCCATGGCGAACGCAGGCTGAGATGATCGCCATAACCATCGCGTCCAGCGATCCGTGTGACGGTCGCGCCAGCGTCTGCATAATCCGCGGCGACCTTGGACATCATGCGATTGACGCCATCGGTATCGGCCGTTTGGCTCTCGATCTCGACCCAGCTGCGAATCCCGTCCAGAATCTCGGACGTATCTGTCTTGGTATCAGAAATCATAGCGTCCCCCGTTTCGGCGCAGTCGCACCGCACTCGACGATCGTTCGCTTATCCCCGTCCGCGGCGCGTTTCGTGCCACGTCATGCCCGCGGTGGCGGCAACAATGAAAAACGCGCCAAGCCACGTAGTCCAAATCGGAACTTCGGCGAAAATCAGGTAGCCCCACAGGGCCATCCACACAAGTCTTACATATTCAGCCGGCGCCGAAAGGCTCGCGTCGGCGATGCGCAAGGCGTGGATCATGCATGAATTCGCCAATCCCGCGAGCCCGCCCATGGCCATCAGAATGATCCAGGTCGTCGCATCGGGCCAAACCCACACCGGAATAGCGGCGAGAAACGCCAGCGGCGCAGTCATCAGCGGTTGATAAAACGTTGTGGTCAGCGTCGAGTCATACTTCGCGATGTGCTTGGCAAGCAGCATCGAGATCGCCCACAACAGGCTCGAGGCCAGCACGCCGACGGCCACCCAGTTCAAGGGCGCAGCACCCGGCCGCATGATGATCATGGCGCCGATCAAGCCGACAACGGTCGCGGCCCACCGGACCGGCCCGACCACTTCGCGAAACACGATCGCCGCGCCAATCACGAGAAAGATCGCGGTCGTTAGTCCCAAGGCCGCAGCCTCCGCGAACGGCATATGAACGAGCGCGTAGTACCAAAACGTCAGCGCGACCACGCTGAGCAGGCCACGGCACATCTGCAGTCCGAGGGCATTGGTGCGCCACGCCGAACGTTCTTGTCCCGCGCGCAAAACAAACGGAACGGTGCAGAGGATCGAAAAGAAGGCACGCAGAAAGACGATCTCGATGGTCGGGAGGTGTGCCACATAACGCAAGCCGACCTGCATGAAGGAACCGAAAAAACCGGAGGCGACCATCAGAATGATCGCGAGCAACGGGCGCGGGAGGCCGGAGAAAAAGGTCCAGACAGCCGGCGCGGTCGCCGCCGTCGAGGGCGCATCGGGGTCGAGATTGCGGTCGCTCATTGCGCCCCACCCTGCGCAGATCGTGCGTCCGGCCGAAAGTGTCTTCTGCACAGACGCGTTATGCGCAGGCCCCAAACGAGATACGGCCCCGCGCGTGGCGGGGCCGCATGTGCGTTCAGTCGTGAATACCGCGGTTCAGTAGTAGTAGCGGTGACGGTAATGGTGGCGCGGCGCGTAGTAGTAGCTCGGCTGATAGCCGTAGCCATAGTACTGCTGCTGATAGTAGCGCTTACGCTTGTTGCGGTAGATCTCGCTGGCGATCAGTCCGCCGATGAGGGCGCCAACCACCACGCCAGCGACAACGCCGCTGCGGCGCGCCTCTGCGGGTTGTGCACTCAGGGTGGTGACACCGAATACCAGGGCGAGAGCCAGGGCTAGGCTGCTCAGATATCGACGCATTGAACAGTCTCCGGATCATTGAACGAAACAAACAAGTCAAACCGCTCAGGCCTGGAAGGGCGCTGGAGCCTGCTGAATTATATCGCAAATTCCACGCCAAGCCAGAGATTCGAACATACAACTATCGGAAAAAATCCTCTCGGCACCGCGCAAGCCGCAGCTGCGTGCTCGATCAACGAAAGCCTCCATCGAGACAAAAGGCGGTATCGCCTTGACGCTTAAGAGGCAGAACCCTATAGAAACGACGCGCGGCGCGCAGTTTGACCTTGCGAGCCCGAAACATCAGCTTTCCGACCATCCAGCTGGCTCTGAGCCGCCCGTCACGAGCGGGTCGTGCCGGGTGGTCATTTTACGATAGGGCACGAGACGATGACACGCCGCTGCGAGCTTTCTGGCAAGATCCCGATGTCCGGTAACAATAAAAGCCACGCCGAGAACAAGAAACGGCGCACGTTCCGGCCGAACCTCGTCAACGTGACGCTGATCAGCGACACGCTCGCGCGCTCGGTCCGCTTGCGCGTATGCACGCACGCGCTGAAGACGGTTGAGCATCGCGGCGGCCTCGACGCCTATCTGTTGAAGGCCGGCAACGAAGAATTGTCCGAGCGCTGCCTGAAGATGAAGCGCGATATTCAGAAAGCAAAGACTGAGAAGAAAGCGGCCTGACGGCGCCGTCCAGTTGGAAAAGTGCGCACCCGCTTGCATCGCAGGCGGGTGTTGTTGCTGTCCCCGCTCAGCCGCCACCGCTTGGTGCCGCGGCCCGCGACGGCCGCTCATCGGCGAGGGTAAACTGCAGCAAGATCGTGCGCTGCAGAAACGAATTGAAGTTG
Organism: uncultured Alphaproteobacteria bacterium; assembly: GCA_963779515.1. GTDB lineage: Bacteria > Pseudomonadota > Alphaproteobacteria > Rhizobiales > Hyphomicrobiaceae > CAVZYN01. The sequence goes on along the minus strand of CAVZYN010000017.1, from coordinate 29,723 downwards.
TCGTCGGAGATCAGCGTCAGCACGGTCTCGCCACGCGCGCCTTGGTGCACCGCGAGGCCCTCCATGTTGTCGATCTCGGCACTCATGCCGGTCTCCAGCAGAACCTCGCCATCCAATACGGCGCCTGGCGCGATATCTACCGCCGCAATCCGCCGCAATCGCATCTTCACGCCTTCGAGCCAGCGGAACCGCCGCTCGAGAATGAGGAGCGAACCGTCCGCCAGACCAGCCGCGGCCGTCACCTCGAAATCGCCGATGTCCTTCAGTTGGATCCGCAGCGGCTCGCCCTTGATCCAGATCCAGCCCGAATGCGTCAGTGCCGGATCGGGGAACCGCTCGGAAAACGCGATCACGGCGCCGTTGTTGGCACCGCCCCGTAGAATGGCGAGCGCCTCGAAGCCTTTGTTTGTCTTCATGCGCTTGGCGTCGGCCGGCGGCTTCAGGTAACCCGCCGGCGGCTGCAACACGCCTTTGACGATGGGGAAGCGGCCGATGCGATGATTGCGCTCGAAGCCGATCAGCACGGTCCCGTTCGTGAGATTTCCATCGAGCAGCGCCATCAATTCGGCGTCCGCGTCGCGTTTGCGCGAAAGTTCTTTCCCTGATGAGGCAAGCAGCGGCGCGATCATCACTTTCGACAGTCCGGTGGGTGCCGCACCGTCATAGTCGATCTCGGCGCTGAGCCAATGGCCTTCGTCGCTGACAGCCAGAATCCGCCGGCCATCGGCCTCGATAACGAGATCCGAAAAGCCGCCGAAGTCGGAATTCGATGACGTCAGGATCAAGCCGCCGCGAAACTCGAGTTGGCCGATGCGATTGCCGCCGCCGATCTTGCTGAAGGATGAGATCTGGCGCGCTTCAACCGTGATCGGCGATGGCGGTGAGGTGGCCGGTGCCACGCGTTGTTGTGCAGCGGCGGTGTGCGGCACAGCGAACGTGGCCGCACCAGCAAAGCCACCAGCCAGCACCCCGCGCCGGGTCAATGGATGTTTGATCGCATCACTCACGTATTGACCTCTGCCGCGACGCTCGACGCATTTCAGGAATTTCGGGCTACACAAAGGCGGGGCGCAATAGTGCTGACGATCCAACGCGCCAGCTCTTGCATCCACTCACGAAAAGCTGAGTTTTCGCTTTGGTGCCGTACGCACGGGCGCGGCCTTCTTGATCTCTTTCTCTTCGAAGAGTTCGACGAGTTTATCGGTCATGGCACCGGCGAGTTCTGTCGGATCGGTGATGGTCACCGCGCGCTGGTAGTAGCGCGTCACGTCATGCCCGATACCGATGGCGATCAACTCGACCGACGACTTCGACTCGATTTCGTGGATCACCTGCCGAAGATGATGCTCAAGGTAGTTGCCCGAGTTGACGGAGAGCGTCGAGTTCATCGACCGGCGCGCCGTCCGAGATCATCATCAGGATGCGGCGGCGCTCGGGCCGCCCGAGCAGGCGCCGATGCGCCCAGGCAAGCGCCTCGCCGTCGATGTTCTCTTTCAAAAGCCCTTCGCGCATCATCAGAGCGAGCGAGCGCTTCGCGCGCCGCATCGGCGAATCCGCGGACTTATAAATGATATGGCGGAGATCGTTGAGCCGCCCCGGAGTTGCGGGCTTGCCGGCGGCGAGCCAGGCTTCGCGCGCCTGACCGCCCTTCCAGGCTCGTGTCGTGAAGCCGAGAATCTCCACCTTCACGCCGCAGCGTTCGAGCGTGCGCGCGAGTATGTCGGCGCAGCAGGCCGCGACCATGATCGGGCGGCCACGCATCGAGCCTGAGTTGTCGATCAGAAGAGTGACAACCGTGTCGCGAAAATCGCTGTCGCGCTCGCGCTTGAACGAGAGTGCATGCATCGGATCGATGATCACGCGCGGCAGGCGCGCCGCATCGAGCACGCCTTCCTCGAGATCGAAATCCCACGCCCGGCTTTGCTGCGCGAGCAACTTGCGCTGCAACTTATTGGCGAGGCGCGCCACCGCGCTCGACAGGTTGCGCAGCTCTTTGTCCAGGAAGGTGCGAAGGCGCTCGAGTTCGTCTGGCGTAGAGAGCTCGTCGGCGTCGATCTCTTCGTCGTTGGCCTTTGAAAAAACCTTGTAGCCAAACGCTTCCGGGTTATCGAGCACGGACTGGTTCGGCCGCCACGGCTCGTCCGAGTCCGCCATGTCGTCGCCGTCCATGTCGCTGTCGAAGTCGTCGCTGTCCGCCATCTCGGCCGACTCGGACTGCTCGCCTTCTTCGCCGTCGGCGCTCTGTTCTTGCGCCTGCGCGTCTTCGCCTTCCTCGCCCTGCTGGTTTTGCTCGGTCTGTTCGTCGCCGCCTTCCTCGTTCTCGTTGTTCTCGTCGTCGCCGTCTTCCGGATCGCCCTGCGCCGGCTCTTCGACGAGTTCGAGCGAGCGCAGCAGATCGCGCAGCTGGCGGCCAAAGCCCGCCTGATCACCCGAAAATTTCTCGAGCCGGTCCAGCGTGCCCTTGGCGCGCTCTTCGATGAACGGCCGCCACAGATCGACCATCTTGGCGGTGCTGGGCGGTGGCGGCGCACCTGTCAATCGTTGCCGCACGATCAGTGCCAGTGCGTCTTCGATCGGCGCGTCCGCGCGCTCGGTGATCTCTTCAAAGCGGCCGTGGCCATACTGATCTTCGATCTTTGCGGTCAGGTTCTTCGCCATGCCGGGCATGCGGTTGGCGCCCATCGCCTCGATGCGCGCGCGTTCCACCGCCTCGAAGACTGCGCGCGCGGGGCCCGCGTCCGGCGCAAGTTTGCGATGCAGCTTTGCGTCATGCACCGCGGCCGTCAGCGCCAGGCTGTCGGCCCAACCGCGAATGACCGAAAGTTCCTTCGCCGTCGGCGCGCGCGCGGGCTCCGGCAGCTGCACATGCTTGCCGTCGAGCTCCGGCTTGCCTGGCGCGTAGGAAACCTGAACTTCGCTGTCACCCGCGATCGCGCGCACCGTCAGTCCAAGCGTCCGCTTGAACGGTTCTGTCGGTGCTTCTTTCTTTGTGGGTGCTGCCATCAGACACTCGCCACCGGCAGAGGCGACGGGTAGGGCCCGTCCGTCGCCTGCCGCCCGCTTTCCCCTTTTAGCTCAGCGCCACGTTTGCGGCGCTCTCCGGCAGATCCTCGCCGAAGCAACGCTGATAGAACTCCGCCACCAGTGGCCGCTCGAGCTCGTCGCACTTGTTGAGGAACGTGACGCGGAAAGCAAAACCGATGTTCCCAAAAATCTCGGCGTTCTCGGCCCAGGTCATTACCGTGCGCGGGCTCATCACCGTCGAGAGATCGCCGTTGATGAACGCCGACCGCGTCAGGTCCGCGACCCGCACCATGTTCGAGACCTGCTTGCGCTTGGCTTCGCTCTTGTTGAAGGCCTTCACCTTCGACAACACGATGCGCGCTTCGTCGTCATGCGGCAGGTAGTTGAGCGTCGAGACGATCGACCAGCGGTCCATCTGGCCCTGGTTGATCTGTTGCGTGCCGTGGTAGAGGCCCGAGGTATCGCCGAGACCGATGGTGTTGGTCGTCGAGAACAGCCGGAACGACGGATGCGGGCGGATGACCTTGCTCTGATCGAGCAGCGTCAGCTTGCCCGAAACTTCGAGCACGCGCTGAATGACGAACATCACGTCCGGGCGGCCGGCGTCATACTCGTCGAACACCAGCGCGACGTTGTTCTGCAGCGCCCACGGCAGGATGCCCTCGCGGAACTCGGTGATCTGCTTGCCATCCTTCAACACGATCGCGTCCTTGCCGACGAGATCGATGCGGCTGACGTGGCTGTCGAGGTTGATGCGGATGCACGGCCAGTTGAGGCGGGCGGCCACCTGCTCGATATGCGTCGATTTGCCAGTGCCGTGATAGCCCTGGATCATGACGCGCCGGTTGTGTTTGAAGCCGGCGAGGATCGCGAGGGTCACGTCCTTGTTGAACAGATAGTCCGGATCGAGGTCCGGCACATACTCGTCGGCCTTTGAAAAGGCCGGTACTTCGAGGTCGCTGTCGATACCAAAAAGCTGCTTCACGGACACTTTCATGTCCGGGAGGCCGGGAGCGCCGGCTTGGGCTGCTGCGCGCATGCTGTCGTGTTCCGGATCTAGGGTGGTGCATCCGGCCCGCGGAGCAGCCCGGCCGTCGCGACGGCGACGAACAAATCCGGCTTCAGACGAGGCCAGCTTGTTTGAGTTGATTATAGGCTTGGATGATCTCGCGCAACCGCTCTTCGGAGCGGGTATCCCCACCATTCGCGTCGGGGTGGTGCCGCTTAACCAGCTCTTTGAATCGCGCCTTGATGTCCTCGCGGGAGGCTGAGCGGTCCAAATTCAGCGTTTCGAGCGCTTTTTTCTCGAGCGGCCGCAGCGGACGGCGCTGCGTCCCATCGTCCTCTTCGCCCGTGCGCTTTGAGCGCCACGCAAAGAAGGCATGCGGATCGTTGATGCGCTCATCCGCTGCCCGTGTCGGGCTTTGCGGTCTTCTTGCTGCCCTGGGCGGTCTTGCCGTGCGCCCAGGCGTTGGCGCCCGATTTCCACGTCGGCCGGTGGCCGGTAAGGGCGTCCTTCTGGAAGTCCTCGACGTCCTTATCGCTCATGCCGTCGAAGTAATTATAGGTCGCATTGTATTGGCGCACGTGATCGATGCAGAAAGCATAGTATTGCCCGTCACGGCCGCGGCCGACAGGTGCCCGATGCTCGCCCGGCTTGCCGCAGCCCTTCCATTGACAGACAGGCGCCTGCTGCTTCGGCTTCGCCTTGGCGTCGTCGCCGCGGCGGATCCGGATGCTGTCAAAATATTTCGACTCTAGTTTCATGGTGACCGAGTATCGTCCCGCTCAATGAAGCACACAAGGTCTTGACAAAGCGTACTGCTTCGCCGTGGCTGCCGTGCACTACGGCCAAAAATGAGAGTTGAGGATGTCGGCAGAAGCCTTGATCAAAGAACGCCTGATGATCGCCCTCGAGCCGCAGCGGCTCGACGTTGTCAATGAATCTGAGTTGCATGCTGGACACCGCGGTTCGCCCGGTACGGGTGAAAGTCACTTCCGGTTGCTGATTGTCTCACCAAAGTTTGCCGGCAAGTCCCGGGTCGAGCGCCACCGCATGGTCAACGAAGCGCTCGGCGATCTGATGCAGGGCCGCGTCCACGCCATGGCGATGCGGACATACGCGCCAGGTGAGACGATCGTCAATTGAAGGTCACACGTCCACACTCGCGTTGAGCGCATTTTCCTGGATGAACTCGCGGCGCGGCTCGACGACGTCGCCCATCAGCTTCGAGAAAATTTCGTCCGCCTCGCCGAGATCGCCGAGCTTTACCTGCAGCAGCGTGCGCTGTTCACGGTCGAGCGTCGTCTCCCAAAGCTGCTCGGGATTCATCTCGCCAAGGCCTTTGTAGCGCTGCAGTGACAGCCCTTTGCGGCCCGTCTCGAACACCGCATCCAGCAGCGACCGTGGTCCATGCACGGGCGTCATCGTGTCTTTCCGATGCAGCATCGCGGGCTTGGCGTAGACCTCTTTCAACTGCGCATGCCGATCATTGAGCCGGCGCGCTTCCACCGAACCAAGGAACGCGCGATCGAGCGCATGCGCTTCGGTGACGCCACGCAACGACCGCTTGAACATGAAGCCTTCGTCGCTGGTGGTGCCGGTCCAACCGAGCTCCGTCTCCTCCGAAATCTGGTCGAGATGCCGGGCGACGTCCAGCGCCGTGGCCTTTGCGGCCTCGGGCGACGCCAGCGCCTTCGCGTCGAACGCGCCGGCAATGGCCGCCTGCTCGACGACGGACCGCGAATAGCGCGAATGCAAGAGGTCCATTGTCGCGACCACGCCACGCGCGTGTTCAACGACGTCGCGCAAGTCCTTGCCGGTGCGCGCTTCGCCCGAGCCAAGCACCAGGCGGGCATCATCCGAGCCACTGTCGATCAGGTAGTCTTCAAGCGCGCGCTGATCCTTCAGATACGTCTCGGACTTGCCCTTGGCGACTTTGTAGAGCGGCGGCTGGGCGATGTAGAGATGCCCCTTTTCGACGAGATCCGGCATCTGCCGGTAGAAGAATGTCAGCAGCAGCGTGCGGATGTGGGCGCCGTCGACGTCGGCGTCCGTCATGATGATGATCTTGTGATAACGCAGCTTTGCGAGGTTGAAACCGGAGCCGTCCTCGCCGCGCCCGATGCCGGTGCCGAGCGCTGTGATCAGCGTGCCGATTTCTTGCGACGACAGCATCTTGTCCATGCGCGCGCGCTCGACGTTCAGGATTTTACCGCGGATCGGGAGCACGGCCTGAAACTCGCGATTGCGCGCTTGCTTGGCCGAGCCGCCGGCCGAGTCGCCTTCGACGATGAACATCTCGGTGTTGACCGGGTCGCGGTCTTGGCACTCGGCGAGTTTGCCGGGCAGCGAGTTGATGTCGAGCACGCCTTTGCGCCGCGTCAGTTCGCGCGCCTTGCGGGCTGCCTCGCGCGCCTGCGCCGCCTCGAAGATTTTGGCGATGATGATCTTGCCGTCCTTGGGATGCTCCTCGAACCAGCCCGTCAGCTGCTCGCCGACCACGCTTTCGACGATTGGCTTCACTTCCGACGAGACGAGTTTGTCCTTGGTCTGGCTCGAGAACTTCGGATCGGGAACCTTGACCGAGAGCACGCACGTCAGACCTTCGCGGCTGTCGTCGCCGGTGAGGCTGATCTTCTCCTTCTTCGCCATCCCGCTTTCTTCGGAGTATTTGTTGATGACGCGCGTGAGCGCGGCGCGGAAGCCAGCGAGATGTGTACCGCCGTCGCGTTGTGGGATGTTGTTGGTGAAGCACAGCATGTTCTCGTGGTAGCTGTCGTTCCACCACATGCCGACTTCGACGGTGATACCGTCCTTCTCACCGCGCAGCATGACGGGCGCGTCGACCAGTGGCGTTTTCGAGCGATCGAGATAACGCACGAACGCGGCGACGCCGCCCTCGTAATACATTTCCTCGGTCTTGATGTCCGCGTGGCGCGCATCGCGCAGAACGATTTTCGCGCCCGAGTTCAGGAACGCGAGCTCCCGCAGGCGATGCTCCAGCGTCGCGTAATCGAATTCGATGTTGGTGAAAGTCTGCGGGCTCGGCAGGAACGACACTTCCGTGCCGCGCTGATCCTTATGCTGCGCCGGACCGACAACCTTGAGCGGCGCTTTCGTCACGCCGTCGTTGAACTCGACGAAATGCTCCTTGCCGTCGCGCCAGATGCGCGCCCGGAGCCATGTCGACAATGCGTTCACCACCGAGACGCCGACGCCGTGCAGACCGCCCGACACCTTGTACGAATTCTGGTCGAACTTGCCGCCGGCGTGCAGTTCCGTGAAAACGATCTCCGCCGCCGAACGCTTCGGATCCTGATCGTCGTCCTTCTTGATGCCGGTGGGAATGCCGCGGCCGTTATCGCGCACCGTGACCGAGCCATCGGCGTTGAGCGCGACGTGGCATTCGCTGGCATAGCCTGCGAGAATCTCGTCGATGCCATTGTCGACGACTTCGTAGACCATGTGATGCAGGCCCGAACCATCGTCGGTGTCGCCGATGTACATGCCGGGACGCTTGCGCACCGCATCGAGCCCTTTGAGCATCTTGATGCTGTCTTCGCCGTAGTCGGCATTACCGTTCGGCGCGGCTGGCGAGGGGCTCGGCGAAGGCGCCAGAGCTGGGGCCGGAGATGCGGCCACAGATGCCGGTTGAGACGTGGCGGGCTCAGCCTCTTTTTTGGTCTTTTTGTCGGGCTTTTCGCTCATCGCGAGGGTCCTTTTTCGCACGTCGATCTTGGTGCCGGATGTCTACACGAACCGGGCCCCAAAAGCACGCTCTAATGCGGCTTCGAAATGCCAAATAAAATCTAATTATTTCATATGTTTATGGGTGCGTATCAGGGGCATTCAGAGGCGCTGCAAAAACGGCATGATTTTACCGTCTTCGACCGACAGAATCTGGGCCTTTCCGGCGAGCGCTGAAAAGGCCTCCGGATCGGTTCCGGTCATCCAGGTTTGCGAGCCGAGCAACAGGATCTCGTCGAACAGCGCAGCTCGGCGCTGGGGATCAAGATGCGCCGCGATTTCATCCAGCAACAGGATCGGCGGCGTGCCGCCCCGCTGCTGCTTGACCAGCTCGGCGTGCGCCAGCACCAGGCCGATCAACAGCGCCTTCTGCTCGCCCGTCGAGCAGAACCGGGCGGCCATCGCTTTCGGTCCATGCGTCACGATGAGGTCGCTGCGGTGCGGGCCGTCGAGTGTGCGACCCGCCGCGCGGTCGCGCTCGCGATTTACCTGCAGCGTCTTGAAGTAATCGTCCTCGACGTCGACGGCGGCACGCGCGACCAGCGCAGCCTCGATCGCTCCGTCGAGCGCCAACGATGCCCAAGGAAATGGGCTATCCGCGTTGCGTTCGCGCCGCGCTTCGATCGTCGCCGCCAGCGCGGCGACGGCGTCCGCACGGGCCGCTGCCATGGCAACGCCAGTCTCGGCCATGATCCGTTCGAGGCTTTCGAACTGCGCGCGATCTCGAATACCGTCGGACAACAGCCGATTGCGGCTGGTCATGGCGCGCTCGAAATGGCCAAGCCGCGTACGATAGCCGGGATCAAAACACAGGATGAGCCGGTCGAGAAAGCGGCGCCGGTCGCCCGCGGGACCCGTGAACAGCCCATCCATCGCTGGAATGAGCCACACCATCTCGACAAGATCGGCGAGCACGCCAGAGCCGCCATGCGCCTCGCCATTGACGCGCACGATGCGCCCCGCCCGTGCTTGCCCCGCACTTTCCGGCTTCAATCCGGTGCCGATATCGACGGGCCCGCCGGCGGCGTTCAGACGCGCGGCAACCGCCCAGTCGCCAGCGCCGCCGGCCCGCGCGAGTTCGGGAAACGGCGCACGTCTGAGGCCCTGGCCCGGCGCCAGCAGCGAAATTGCTTCGAGCAGATTTGTTTTACCGGCTCCGTTCGACCCGGCCAGAACCACGGGACCGGGCCGGGCCTCGAGCACGAGCGACGCATAGCTGCGAAAATTCGTGAGCGTCAGCCGCTCAACCCACATACCGTAACGCTCCGATTAAGCCGTTCGCGATGGGCTCAGACCCGCATCGGCATCAGCACGTAGAGCGCGCTGTCGTCGCCGGCGTCGCGCACGACCGTCGGCGAGCCCGCGTCCGCGAGCTTGAAGTGCGCCGTTTCACTCTCGAGTTGTCCCGCGATATCAAGAAGATAGCGCGCGTTGAAGCCGATTTCGAGTGGCGTCGCGCCATAATCGACGCCGATCTCTTCCGTAGCGCTCCCGCCTTCGGGATTGTTGACCGAGAGCACGAGCTTGTCCTTGCCGATTGCGAGTTTCACGGCCCGGCCGCGCTCGCTGGCGATCGTCGACACGCGATCGACCGCATTCATGAATTCGGCGTTGGAGACCTTGAGTTCCTTGTCGTTGCCCTGCGGAATGACGCGGCCGTAGTCCGGGAACGTGCCGTCGATCAGTTTCGACGTCAGCGTGATGGTGCCGATCTCAAAGCGGATTTTGGAGGCCGAGACGGCGACATTGACGCTGCCCTCGCCACCTTCGAGCAGGCGATGGAGTTCATGCACGGTCTTGCGTGGAACAATCACGCCCGGCATGCCGTCGGCCCCCTTGGGACGATCGAGATCGACCTGCGCCAGCCGGTGTCCGTCGGTCGCTACCGCCCGCAGCGTCGATTTCTTGCCCACTTGGGCGATGTGGACGTAGATGCCGTTGAGATAATAGCGCGTCTCTTCGGTCGAGATCGCAAATCTCGTCTTGTCGATCAGGCGGCGCAGATCCGCCGATCCGATCTCGAATTTGTGGGTCATTTCGCCGGGAGCGAGATCCGGAAAATCCTCGGCCGGCAGCGTCTGCAGCGCAAAGCGCGAGTGCCCCGAGGTCAGCGTCAGGCGCTCTTTCTCGGCATCGCGGGTGATCTCGACTTCGGCGCCATCCGGCAGCTTGCGCACAATGTCGTGCAGCAGATGGGCGGGAACGGTAACCGCACCCGGCTGCGCCACGTCGGCTGGCGCCTGCTCGATGACTTCGCGCTCGAGGTCCGTTGCCTTGAGGCCGAGACCCGACGGCGAGGCCTTCAAGAACACGTTCGACAGGATCGGGATGGTCGTGCGGCGCTCAACCACGCTGGTGACGTGGCCCAGGGCTCGGAGCAGCTCACCGCGTTCGATAACCAGCTTCATTGCGTGCCTCGGCGTCTTGTTCTCTGACAGAGTCTCGGTCCAGCGATCAGAGCGACAAAAACTGTCCGACCTGCCGCCCGTGCGGGTCGTCTCCGAGACTTATCAAGAAAAACAAGAGGATAGTCCGAGTCGATTCGTACGGGCTTGGACCTTGGCGCGCCTTGGTTGTTTTTGCAAGTCCTGCCGCAATTGACCCCGCAAACAGCACTGGAAAAGACTAAGGGCGACGCGTGATGCGCCGCCCTCGAAAGTCTGGCCTGAAGCTGCCTTTAACGGCTTGTCGTCAGCTGCTTCTTCAGATCCTCGATCTCGTCGCGAAGCCGCGCGTTACCGTCGAGCTCCTTGTCGATCTTGCGGATCGCATGCAGCACCGTCGTATGATCGCGGTCGCCGAAGCGGCGGCCAATCTCGGGCAGCGATCGCGAGGTCAGCTGCTTGGCGAGATACATACCGATTTGGCGCGGCCAGACCACCGAGCGATGCCGGCGCTGGGACAGGAGGTCCGCCTTTGAAACCGCGTACTGGCGCGAAATGATGCGCTGGATGTCCTCGATCTTGATCCGGCGCGGCTCGATGCCCTGTACCAGGTCGCGAATGACCGCGTCAGCCGTTTCAAACGTGACCGGCGTGTGCATCAGCTGCCACGTCGCATAAAGGCGGTTGACGGCGCCCTCGAGCTCCCGGCCGCTCTCCGTAAGGCGGTCGGCAAGCAGATCGAGAACTTCGCGCGGCAGTTCGAACGATGGGTCCACCGAACGCTTTTCCTGAAGTCGCTTGTCCAGGATTTTGTTGCGCAGGTCCCGATCGAGAATGCCGATCTCGGTGACGAGGCCGCGCTGCAGGCGCGAACGCATCCGGTCGTTCATGCGATCGAGCTGGCTCGGCGGACGGGCCGAGGCCACGACCACCTGCCGGCCGCCGTCGAGCAGCGAATTGATGATGTGCTCGAACTCCTGCTCGGTTTTCTCGCCTTGCATGAACTCGAGGTCGTCGATCAGCAGGATGTCGATCGAGCGGAACTTGTCCTTGAAGGCCATCGCGTCTTGCGCCTTCAGCGCTTCGACGAATTGATAGCGGAACCGCTCGGCCGTGAGATAGAGCACCTGCGCCGAAGGATTGCGGCGCTTCACTTCCCAGGCGATGGCTTGCAGAAGATGCGTTTTTCCAAGACCCACCGACGAATGGATGAAGAGCGGATTGAAGGCGCGTTCTTCGGCATGCACCGTTTCGGCAACCTGGATCGCGCCAGCGTGCGCCATGCGGTTGGCCGGGCCCGGGACGAACGTATCGAATGTGCAGCGCGGATCGAGCGGCGAGCCCTCGAAACCGTTGACCGACGTGCGACCAAGTGCGGGAGCCGGTGTCGTGCGCGGCATGATCGGGCGGCGCGGCTCCTGCGATGACATGTTGGCCTGCGTTGCGGGCGTAGTCGCGCTGTTGGCCGCCGGCCGCGCAGTGGCAGTACCACCGGGCTGGCGCAGCGTGACATCGACGCGCTCGACGCCTTTGAAGGCGGCGCCACAGCACGCAAGCAGTTCGTCTGAATAGTGCGATTGGATCCAGTTCTTCAGGAATTTGACAGGCACCGACACGCGCACGGTCGTCCCATCGAACTCGTCGAATTCCATCGCCGTGAACCAGCTCGTGAAAACGTCTTCACCGAGCCGTGCGCGCAGCATTGCGCGTACTTTCTGGCCTTGTCCGCGAATATCTTGGCTCGGCTGATCGCCGCTACCACCACCGGACGAAGCTCCGCCGCCGAAATCATTGTTATCCATCTTGCCTACCCCCTACTTGATGAACGTCACACACCACTCCGATGCGCCCGCCGCACCCATCTGCCCTCGCAAAATGGGAACATTGATCACATCGTCAGTCAGAGCTGCAGGACTACCCCTGTGCCCACGGCAACCCACGGGCTTTCCAGCCGGCGAGTTGCCCTCGATGTCGCTGCGGATCCAGTGGCCCTTCAAATCCATCAGCAACATTGCGGCAGTTCGGAAAGCCTGCCGCCACCATGGCCCGAGCAGCCATGAGGCTGCGCCCTCCGGACCTGCAGATGAACAGCAACTCGCTGTTGGCATCCGCTCCTGCTCCATCCAACGTCTCTTTCAGACGATCGACGAAGCTTGCGTCGACCCGGTTATCGGGAAACGTCTGCCACTCGACGAGGACAGGCCGCTTACCAATCGATGCGAGATCTGGAAGGCCTACAAACGCCCACTCCGCCTTCGTTCGCACATCGATCAGAACCGCATGCGGGTTCGACTTCAGTCGCGCCCATGTTTCATCCACAGGCACATCATCAATGTGGACAGTGTCCAATGCCGCCACGCTACTTGCTCCTCAACGTGCGTCCGCGTCCAAACGGCCGCGCCGCAATCTCTGACGGCGGGTTATCCAGAGCCTTGGCTTGTGGATGACCCGATCGTCTTGCCGCCAACGCACCTCACCGCAGTGAGTTGATTTCGCGGCGTGTTTCTCGACTTGCCGTACATTTGGCAACCGCCGGATGAGATCTTGGATCGGCCTCGATCCCGTCCCATTCGCTCACAGGTTTTTAACCATCGCCTTCCGCTCTGGCAACCCGTCGACGTCCGTCGTCGGCGCACCGTTCGATCACGCAGGGTGTGAAGAGTTTTCCAAGCCTGGGGACAAGTTCGACGCCAAGCACTTTGAGTCTGCGGAAGGAATCCCTCCACGATCATCAATCGTGCAGAAACAAAAACGGCGCCCGCGAGGACGCCGTTTCGATGCAGATTCTTCTTGTGAGGATCAGGTCAGGATTTTCGCACGCATGCCCGCAAACGCGCGTCCGAATTTTAGAGCTTTGATTCAAGTGACTTTAATTTGCAGCTCGCAAGACTCGGGCGCCGGCTGTCATACGTGAGTGCGCTGCAAAATTACCACTATTCTCGATTGCGACGCTTTTCTAACAAAATCCCGTTCAGGCTTTCAGCGCGCCAACGCGTTTCGCCAATCGGCCAACCTTGCGCGATGCCGTCTTCTTGTGGACGATGCCTTTCTGAGCGGCACGCATCAGCACAGGTTCGACAGACTTCAACGCTGCCAGCGCCGCGGTCTTGTCGCCTTTTGAGATTGCCTCTTCAACGGCGCGAACGTCCGTCCTCATTTGCGAGCGGCGGTTTTTGTTGACTTCGGTTTGGCGCCCAATGCGCCGCGTTGCTTTTTGGGCCGACTTTGTGTTGGCCATGGGCCATGCTCCTGATGTGCGTGAACTGACGAGTATCGGATCGTCGAGCGCCGGAGCGATGTGACCATCGCGGCCGCCCTCGGCAAAGACTTTCGCCGGCCAAAAGGTCCCCTGGCCGGTCAAGACGGGTTGCTATAGCGCCAGCCGGCGGCAGCCGTCAACGATGCGCCAATGAAATCGCGCATTTGCGCCTTCAAGGGTCCTGGCTCCGCCGGGCGAGAGGTTAACGTCGCATTAGGAAAGTCATGGCACTGTCCACCGATCGCTCGTTCTCTGGTGTGAAACATGGCTGCTATTGTCATTTGGATGTTTGCATTGTCGATGTCGGTTTCGGCATTGCTCATTCTAGCTGGCGCCATGTGGCAGGATGCGCATTTGGCCGTGGCGATGGTCATCGCCCTGTTCGTTGCGGCGTCCACCATCCGGGATCAGCGCAATCTGGCCGCCAACGGCGCCAGCGAGGTCGAACTTGCGGCGAGCGGCGCGCGCGCCATGGGGTTCTTGTGGTGCTGGAGCACGATGGTCGTGACGATCACCTACACGTGGCTGCTGGAGTGGCCGAAGGCGACGCCGATCTTGATGATCCTCATCATGGGTTCAGCGATCTGCTTGTTCGTGAGCTCGATTCTGGCGCGCGCGGCAAAAGATCGGACCAGCGACACCAATCTGGTCAGCCTCGTCGACTGGATGGCCTGGGGCCATTTGCTCTTTACGTGTGTCGCCCTCGGCAGCCTTCTTGCTGCCGGGCGCCTGTCCATCGACGGCTTCTCCATGAAGGCCAAGTGGGCTGCCATCAACGTTTCAATGGCGTCAGCGATCGGCATCGCACTCATTGCGGCCTATATGCTGTCGCTCCGCAGCCGGTCCGAAGCCAAGGCCGGCTAACCCCCTAGGTTAGCCGTTCTTGAAGCTCGCTTTGCGCTTCTCGATGAACGCCGCCATGCCTTCCTTCTGGTCGTCCATGGCGAACATCGCGTGGAACACACGGCGTTCGAAGCGAATGCCTTCGGACAGTGTCGTCTCGTAGGAGCGATTGACGCTCTCCTTGGTCATCATCGTCGCGGGCAAGGACATCCCGGCGATCGTATCTGCTGTTTTCAGGGCGTCGCTGATCAGGTCGGCCGCCGGCACCACCCGCGAAACGAGCCCCGCCCGCTCGGCTTCCGCCGCGTCCATCATGCGCCCCGTCAGGCACATTTCCATCGCCTTCGCCTTGCCGACGAAGCGCGTCAGGCGCTGCGTGCCGCCCGCGCCGGGCATCACCCCGAGCTTGATCTCGGGCTGCCCGAACTTTGCCGTGTCAGCCGCTATGATAAAATCGCACATCATCGCGAGTTCGCAGCCGCCGCCGAGCGCAAATCCAGCAACTGCTGCAACGACGGGCTTTCTCACGCGTGCGACCCGATCCCACGTCCCGATGAAGTCGCCCTTGTAGGCCTCCATGTAGCTCTTCGAACTCATTTCCTTGATGTCGGCGCCGGCCGCGAACGCTTTTTCCGAGCCTGTGATGACGATACAGCCGATCTTTTCGTCGGCCTCCCACTGATCGAGCACCACATTCATTTCGCTGATCAGTTTCGAATTCAAGGCATTCAGCGCATTCGGCCGATTGAGGGTGATTAGGCCCACCTTGCCGCGCGTTTCAACGAGGATGGTTTCGTAGGCCATGAGGTGCCACTCCTGCTTTCATCGACTGTTGAAATTAGGGGTAATGGAGCGCCGCGCCGCGGGCAAGCCCCATAGGCCGCATGGCACGCGGCCGGATTTCGATTTCAGATGATTTCGTCTTCGTCCATCAGCGGATCGGTTGCCGAGGTATCGCGCGCCTTGCCGCGGTCGTGCTCTTCCGACCAGGCGATGTGGAAGAGCGCATCGCCCATGTTGACGATCGGCAGCGTGGTGCGCCCGACGATGATGCCGCGTCGCGTCGAACGGACTTCGGTTTCGTTGTCTTCGTAAGGGTTGGCAACGAAGCCGATCAGCTCCAACTCGGACACCGCTTCACCGATCCTCTTGGTGGTCCGGAACACGCCGCCATCGGGCGCCCGAACCCACTTCGAGGCGTTGGTGAAGATCGGCGGCCGTAGTTCCTCGTTGAGCTGCGAGGCCTCGACGCCATCCGGGAGCGACAGCATGCCGGTCGCCAGCATCACGCCTGCGACGCCATCGACACCGGCCTTGATGGCGAACTCGTCGAAGCGCAGCCCCTCGCCGCCTTCGTACACCAAGACGTCGACACCGGCATCGCGTGCCGCCCGGCGCAGCGATCCGGGCCGTTCAGGCGACTCGAGCACGACTTGCGCCCCGAACGCCTCCGAGAGTTGCCGGCAGCGCGGGCTCTTGACGAAATCAGAGCGGATCTGCGGCAGGTTCACACGATGGACCGCGGCCGTGTGCAAATCGATGCCGAATTGGCACCGCTTGACCACTTCGTTGAGGAAGAGGTTCGCGAGCCGCGCCGCCAGCGATCCACCGGCCGACCCCGGAAACGATCGGTTGAGATCGCGCCGGTCGGGCAGATACCGCGATCGGCCGATGAAACCATAGGCGTTGACGACCGGCACGCACAGCAGAGTGCCGGCGATATTGCCCGGCTGCAGCGTGCGCAAGACGCGGCGGATGATCTCGACGCCGTTGAGTTCATCGCCATGGATCGCGGCGGAAATGAACATTGTTGGGCCTGGCTGCAGGCCGTGCAGGACGTGGACGGGCAGCGTGACGGGCGTGTGGTTCGACAGCTTCGAGACCGGCAGATCGACGAGCTTGCGCTCGCCTGCCGCGACCTCCATTCCCCCAATGACGAACGCCTGACGCATGCGCCAATCATACACCGAGCATTGGACACGATCGAGTTTGATCGACACCTCTGCCAATTATCGTTACGAGCGTCGCCATGGCGGGCGCCCCCGGACCCTTGCCGAACGGGGTGACGGGTGTATAGGTACGCCGGTTTTGGCTGTTGAGGTCGTTGCTCAAGGAACGTCACCCATGAACAAGGTCTACCCGAGCGCCAAGGCCGCGCTCGAAGGCGTCGCCAAAGATGGTCAGATCATCGCGGTCGGCGGGTTTGGCCTGTGCGGCATCCCCGAAGCCCTGATCGCGGCTCTGCGTGACAGCGGCATCAAAGGTCTGACGGCCATTTCGAACAACGCGGGGGTTGATGGTTTCGGCCTCGGCCTGCTGCTGGAGACGCGCCAGATCAAGAAAATGATCGCGTCTTACGTGGGTGAGAACAAGGAATTCGAGCGTCAATTTCTGGCGGGTGAACTCGAACTCGAGTTCACGCCGCAAGGCACCCTCGCTGAAAAACTGCGGGCCGGTGGCGCGGGCATCCCGGCATTCTTCACCAAGACCGGCTACGGCACCATCGTTGCCGACGGCAAGCCGGTGCAGGAGTTCGACGGCCAGAAGTACATCATGGAACGCGCACTTCGCGCCGATGTCTCACTCGTCAAGGCCTGGAAGGGCGACAAGGCCGGCAACCTGATCTACCGGAAAACCGCGCGCAATTTTAATCCCATGGTCGCCTCGGCCGGCAAGATCACGATCGCCGAAGTCGAGCATCTGGTGGAGGTCGGAGCCCTCGATCCTGATCAGATCCATACACCCGGCATCTTTGTGAAGCGCGTGGTGCACAATCCGCATCCCGAAAAGCGCATCGAGCAAAGAACAGTAAGGAAGTGAAGCGGGTGAGTGGTGAGTGGTCAGTCGTGAGTGGCTTGCGCGCGAAGAGTTCAGAATGTCAGCCGACCCGATCAAGTCCTATGAAGACCTTGAAGTGTGGCAATTGGCTATGACTCTTGCTGAGCATTGCTACGAGTTGACCCGCGGCTTCCCGCGCGAAGAAGTCTATGGCCTGACGTCTCAAATTCGACGCGCCGTCGTCTCGATCCCGGCAAACATTGCGGAAGGTTATGGTCGAGATCAAACGGGAAATTTCATTCATTTCCTTAGGGTTTCGCAGGGTTCGGCGCGAGAACTCGAAACCCACTTGCTGTTGGCATCCAGGTTGAGGCTCGTTGCGGCCGACAAAGTCGAACCGTGTAGGGCAATGGCCGTTCGAGTCAGCAAGATGTTGCGCGGTTTGATCCGAAGTTTGGAGAGCCACCAAGATAGAAGCAGTTGAAGTCGCGTCGCGAGCAATCGGGACGCTCTTGCCACCCACCACTCACCACTCACGACTGACCACTCACCCACTTCACCTTCTTCACTTCAAGGAACCGCACATGGCTTGGACACGTGAACAGATGGCGCAGCGCGCCGCCAAGGAGTTGCGCGACGGTTTCTACGTCAACCTCGGCATCGGCCTGCCGACACTCGTCGCAAACTACATCCCCGACGGCATGACGGTCATGCTCCAGTCCGAAAACGGCCTCCTCGGTATCGGGCCGTTTCCGATGGAAAACGAAGTCGACCCAGACCTGATCAATGCCGGCAAGCAGACCGTGACGACCCTGCCGGGATCGAGTTTCTTTTCCTCGGCCGACAGTTTCGGCATGATCCGCGGCGGCCACATCAACCTCGCCATTCTCGGTGCCATGCAGGTCTCTGAAACCGGTGATCTTGCCAATTGGATGATCCCCGGCAAGATGGTCAAGGGCATGGGCGGCGCCATGGATTTGGTCGCCGGCGTCGACCGTGTCGTGGTTGTCATGGAGCATACAGCCAAGAAAAAGGACGGCTCGATCGACCAAAAGATTTTGCCGAAATGCACATTGCCGCTGACGGGCGTGGGCGTCGTGAACTTGATCATCACCGACCTGGCTGTGATGGAGGTGACAAAATCCGGCTTGAAGGTGCAGGAGATGGCGCCCGGTGTCAGCAAAGCCGATCTCGAAGCAGCAACCGCGGCTGCGCTCGGCTGACCGTACCTTGCGTGACGCGGGTTCGCGAGTGAACCCTGAGTGAGTGCAGGAATGACGAGGGCGACATCGGCTGCCAAAGATGTGCGAGCGCAAGTCAAGAAGCGCGTGCTCGCCAAAGGGTCCGTTGTCATCCTCGGAATGTTCGGTTGCTTGTTTCTGGCGGCCTTGGTGCCGATGCTGGTGACCAACGTGGCGGAGGAGCGGCGCGCGGATCCAGCGCGGGTGAAGTCGGCGTCATCCGGTCCATTCGTGGTGGTGTCGGAAACCCAGATCGTGGCGCGGCCACTGGTGGCACTCCGCCAAGCCAGCATTTTCAGCGACAGTGTTGCGGGCCTGAGGGAAAGCGAAGGCGAACTTCTGCTCGACGCACCCGTGTTCGTTGCCGACTTGAGTGGCGCCCGCGAGGTCGCGCTTGCAGATAGCAGCTCGCCGCTGACCCGCACCATCACCAATCTCGGATTTGCGCGGCTGTTCATCGAGAATGGCCGGCTGACCATCACCGGAATGTCTCGGCCCGACCTGGAATTGAGCGGGCTGAAGAGCGAGATCGTCGTCCGCAGCCGCGGGCAGATCACGGCTAAGGGGCAATTCAGTCTCGCCGGACAAAGCGTCACGTTCGACGCGAACTTGTCCCTGCCCCCTGAGAAATCCGAACGCCCGCTCGATCTCTACCAGTATCCCTTGCGGCTGACGTTGAAGACCGGTGGCCTGACCGCGACGCTCGATGGCAAAGTCGACGTTTTCGGATCGTTGAGGTTCGAAGGCAATGCAGATTTCGCGGCAACGCGAGCCCGCGCCTTACTGACGTGGCTCGGATTGCCGCTGAAAGGCCGGAACGGATTGGAGACCATCGCCATCAAGGGTGGCGCGCGATGGAGCGATTCTGCGTTGTCCATGGACCGCGCCAAAATTGAGATCGACGGCAATGAAGCGACGGGAGCGGTCTCCATCGATCATGGGGCCAAGCGGCCATCGATCGATGCGACGCTCTCCTTTCAAACCCTCGACCTGTCGAAGCTGTTCGATGCTGGACCAGCTGCGCTGATCAACGAGGACCTCAATTTGGAACTCTGGCGCGCAATGGATGCGGATCTGCGGCTTTCGGTGAAGAAGCTCAGGTTCGATGGTCTAGAACTTGGAGCGGTCGCAGCCACGATCACGGCCAAATCCGGCAAGTTGTTCGCCGATGTCCCGCGATCGGATGTATTGGGCCGCGCCGGACGCCTGCAAATCGGCTTCGACGCCTCCGCGAATCCTCCGATCGGAAAAGTCCGTGGGCTGGTGGAACATCCGGTCGTCTCGGGCGTCCTTGGCAACATCTTTCCGAATGCCGCCGACATTGTCAGCGGCCGGGCGCAAGCGCGCATCGATCTGCTGGCCAGTGGCGCGACGTTGCGCCAATTGGGCGGGACACTGTCGGGCGAGATCGCCGTGACAATGCCGGAGGGCGCGCGGCTGCAGACGGACCTGCGGCAAATCAAGGAAGTTGCGGCCTCGTCTCCCCCAGGATGGTCGTCGCTCCCCGCTGGCCGCTTGTTTCTGAACAGTCTGATGGCGCGGGCCCTGGTAAAGGACGGCACCATCGCCGTCGAACAGATCCAAGGCACGGCGGAGGATGTCTCGATTACGGCATCTGGGGCCGTCGATGTACTGCGCGACGTCATCAATCTGCGCGTCAATGTCGCGCCGCGCGCCCCGCCCGAAACAGTACCCTCGGCGAAGGGCACATCGGCGCGTGTGCTCGGCGATACCATCGAGATCTACGGCGCGCTGGGCGCACCCTATGTCAGGCCCTGGAGTGCGCCGCGCCAGTTCGGTGACCCCTCGCAAAAGTGCGAATTAGCTCGACGATGGCGGATGAGCCTTGATTACAATAGGTGCCTCGATCAGCCGCGTATCGATCGGGCGCACGGGCACCAGCCAGGAATTGCTGCTGGTCGGCGGTACGTCTTTTCTCCGGTTCGACCAATCGCCATGCCGCGGCATGCGATCGAGCCCGATGGGGTAGATCGTCAGCTGGTCACGTTCGAACTTCAAGCGCAGGAAGTTCTTGTAGTCCTTGATGCGCAGCGCCGCGAACGCGTCCTCGGCGTGCATGCGCCCCAAAATCCCGGTGACGACCCAGTAGAGTCCCCACAAGAACCCGCCGACCATGCCGCCGATGAAGATCATTTCGATCGGGTAGAGTATGAAGCCGAGCAGCTGCCGGAACTGAGCCGACTGCGTGTTTGCAGTAACGCCGGTCATCGCCGCGGCCGGCGGCGGCGCTGATTTCACCGCGCCCGCAGCTTGCTGTTGCTGCCGGTCGGTCTTGTACGTCTCGCGCTGGGTTTGCCGCGCTGACGTCAAGGGCTCCAGCGTCTCGTTCAAGACCTCGCGCACGATGCCGGCTTCCCGGTTGCGCCACGTCTCGTTCACCCACTTTTCGATCGGCGGCGACATCCAGTTGTTCAACATGATGAACAGCAAGCCGAGCGCGAACATGGCCGTGAGGTGCGCGAGAAAATGCGCCGTTCCAACGCCGAACTTTGTCAGAATATGCTTCCACCGCGGTTTTTCGGGCGCCGACACATACCAGATCAGCGCGGCATAGAGTCCGGCAATCATTGCAACGAACGAGATCGAGACCAGCGCCGCCTGCGTGAGATAGAGCGGCATGAAGCGAAGCACGCTCCAGTAGCTCGTCGCGACGCCGACGCTATCGATCTTGCCGACCGAGATGTCGTGCTGCGTGACGAGCGTCGAAAATTGCCAGGTCACGAGCCAGTAGATCATGCCGATGCCGGCCGCGAACCACTTGTTGTAGAGCGGGAACCAGAGATTGCGCAGGCTCAGCAGGATGCTGGTCCATTTTTCCGGATAGCACTTCGGCTCCATCGGTTTCAGCGGACGGTTCGGCTTTCTGGGTTTCCCGCCGCCGGTCTCCCGGATGATCGGATCGATGACCGTCTCCTGCACGGCGTCGCCGACGTTCTGCACGGCCTTGCCGACGTCCGCGACGATGTCTTTGGCGTTGGCTTTGCCTTTGACCTTCGCTTTTCCCGAGGCGGATGTCGTAGTCCTGCGCCTTCCAGCGGCCGCCACCGGGCGTCAGCGGGCGCGACGTCGCCGAGACATCATCGGCCGTTTCTTCTTGTGGCCAGCGCACCGAGATCTCGTTGCGCAGTACATGCGTTGGATGCAGGAACGCGCCGCCGCCGCCGGCCGTGAAGAAATGCACGTCGAGTTCAGGCTGGTAATAGCGATTGTAGTGATGCCAGTCGCCGGCGATGACGGCACACACGCGCGCGCCGCGGCTGCGCGCGAGCGCCGTGATCTTGAAGAAGTTTTGCTCCTCGTCTTCGCCATGCAGGTCCGCGATCAGCCACGACGGCTCCGCGATGCACAGGATGACTTTGTCGTCGGGGCCCATGTGCTCCGCGATCTGCGCGAAGTAGTTGACCTGCGCCAGATCGAGATATTGCGAAAATTGTATGTCGCAGCCCCAGATCCACCAATTGTACGGGAGCCGGAGCGCCCAATAGCTGCGATGCTGCTGGCATTGCCAGCCCCCGATCGCATTGCCTTTCGATTTCGAGAGCCGGTCGCGTGAGGAACAGAACAGGCTATCGAAGGCCGCGAGCCCATCGTACCAGTCGTGGTTGCCGGGGATTGCGAACAGCTTGCGCTGCGGTTCCGCGACGTCGAACGCCCATTCGAACGGCGTCAGCAGACGTTTCTTGTATTCCTCGCGGGTCGCTTGCGGATAGCACTGATCCCCGCCCATGATCAGGATGTCGCCATACGGCAGCGGCGCCGTGGTCCCGCGCACGTTGAGCTGCTCCTGCGCCAGCAGGTAGGCCATCCCGTACGTCGATTCGAAACCATCACCCGTATCCGCGATGTAGTCGATCCAGTAGGCGCCATCACCGTCGAGATCGATACGGCGCATCGGATCGTCGGGCGTCGGATCACGGAAGTCGTAGCGGTTGACGACGTCGCCGTTGTCACTGTTGTCGGTGGCGGCTTGGATCAGGCGCTGATCGGCGTACTGCCCGAACACGCTCGAGACCATGGTCCGGACGCCGACGCGGGCGAGCAGGCGCGGATCATACCACGCGACCATGCGCGGCAGTTCGCCCTTTCGGAGCGCGCGAAGCGGATTGCTATCGTCCATGCCAGAAGGACCCCCGGACTTGTCTTCCACACGAGCGACAAGCTCTATCAAGAAAGCGCGGGATGCGCTCTCGCTTGCCGGCCACACTCGATGAGAGTCCTTTGCAATCCCGGCGGAAGAATGGATGCCCCAGGCGGTGCATCAACCGCCGTCGTTGAGGTGACAGGCCGACAGCCGGCCGGGAGAAATCTCTTTTAATTGAGGCACTTCCGTCCGGCAGCGGGCGGTCGCATGCGGACAGCGCGGATGAAAGTGGCAGCCGGAAGGTGGGCTTAACGGTGACGGAATCTCGCCCTTGACGGGTGAGAATGTGCGCTTGCCGCGTTGCAGCCGCGGCACCTCGGCGAGCAAGGCCGCCGCGTACGGGTGGTTGGGCTTGGCGAACAGCTCTTCGGTCGGCGCCGTCTCGACGACGCGGCCGAGGTACATGATGACGACGCGATCGGAGATGTGCTGCACCACGCCGAGATCGTGGCTGATGAAGAGGTAGGTGAGATCGAACTGTTGCCGCAGGTCCATGAAGAGATTGATGACTTGCGCTTGGATCGAAACATCGAGCGCGGCAATTGCTTCGTCGCACACCAAGAACTCGGGCTTCACCGCGAGCGCGCGCGCGATACCGATGCGGCTGCGTTGCCCGCCCGAAAACTGATGCGGATAACGGCGGCGAAAATCCGGATCGAGTCCGACGCACCGCAACATCTCGCTCACATAGTCAGGGAGTTCGCGTCGCGAAACGAGCCCGTGGAAAAGCGGCGCTTCGCCGACGATCGTCTCGACCCGCGTGCGTGGATTGAGCGAGGCGTACGGGTCCTGGAAGATCATCTGCACGGCAAGGCGCGCGGCTTTGGTTTGCGTTTCGTCGAGCGTCGCGCGATCGCGTCCCTTGAACAAAACCTGTCCCGAAGTCTGCGGCAGAATGCCAGCAATCATGCGCCCGAGCGTGGATTTGCCGCAACCCAACTCGCCGACGAGTCCGACGACTTCACCCTTGCGCACGGTCAGATTTACCGTGTCGACGGCGTGCACAGTTTCATCGCGCGCCTCCGAGCCGAGGCGCGCGGCGATGCGGCCCGCGAGGTCGAGCCGCTTGACGAAATTCTTTGAAAGGGCGCGCGTTTCGATCATCGGCGCCGCGTTGTTCGTCTCACTCATCCGGCGGCCTCCGCGATCAGCGGTTTGCAGCAGCGGACGCTGCGGCCGGGCTCCGGCTCGAGGAATTTCGGATCCTCGCAGCACTCGGGCGCCGCATACGTGCAGCGCGCCTGAAAGGCACATCCTATTGGCAGATTGAGCAGCGACGGCGTCATGCCGGGAATCTGCGTGAGGCGCTGGCCGCGTTGATTGTGGCTTGGAACCGAGCCGATCAGGCCTTGCGTGTAAGGATGCAGTGGCGCGCCGATCACATCGTCCGCGGCCCCCTGCTCGACGACGCGGCCGGCATACATGACCGCGATCCGATCGGCGAGTGCGGAGACAACGGCGAGATCGTGCGTGATCCAGATCAGCGCCGTGCCGGTCTTGGCCGCGAGCTGCTGCGCTTCGTAGAGGATCTGCGCCTGGATCGTCACATCGAGCGCGGTCGTCGGCTCGTCGGCGATGATCAGGTCTGGCTTGTTGAGAAACGCGATGGCGATGGCGACGCGCTGGCGCATGCCGCCAGAAAGTTCATGCGGATAATTCTTGAGGCGGCTCTCGGGGCTCGGGATCCCAACCTGCGCGAGCGCGTCTCGCGCGATAACGAGCGCGGCTTTCTTATCGGTTGGGCGATGCGCCTGGATCGTCTCGACCATTTGCGTGTCGATCCGCAGAACCGGATTGAGCGTCATCATCGGATCTTGGAAGATCATGGCGATGCGGTCGCCTCTGAGCGACTGCATCCGCTCGGGGCTGGCTGTCGTCAGTTCCTCGCCCTTGAACTTGACCGAGCCCGAGACGATGCGGCCCGGCGGATCGACGAGTCCGAGGATCGAGAATCCCGTGATCGATTTGCCGCAGCCGGATTCGCCGACAAGGCCGAGCACTTCGCCGGCATTGACCGAGAACGACACGCCATCGACGGCTTTCACCACCCCGGCCTTGGTGAAGAAGTGCGTCTTGAGGTCGGTGACGGTGAGGGTGGGGAGAACGGTCACTGGGTCCTCGATATCAAGCGAGTGCGTCCTGATTTGTGCAGACCAAGGAATCGCCGGCGAACTTCTGCGAAGAAACTGGGAGGGAGGTGGCCGTAAACAAATCCACTCTCCGCCGAAGCACTTATTCGTTTCAAATCTGGTCCGGGCCAAATGAAACCGTTCGCCTCGGTCAAGATGACCCAAGATCGATCATCGTCGAGCTTCAGCCTGCGTTTGACTGCCGCCGGAATCTCGATGCCATCTGCAGGATCGCGCGGCGCGGAGTGCGTGACCGGCAGCACCGCGACACGGTCAACGCCGGGTTGTTCGCTGGCAACCACCAAAAGCACCGCGCACGGTCGATCCTTCGTACCATCTTCTCGGTCCAGATCATGTTCGTCCGCCCAAAGGAACGAATATCGGATCACGAGGCCCGGCAAAGGTTTTGGAACCGTCACGGTTTCCAATCTTTCAATTCTTCATTGAGGTAGTCGTACTTCGGGTCCATCTCGGTCTTTTCGATCAGCGCAAGGAGGTCGTCCGGCATCTCGCCCGTCCGCCACACCACCCGCTCACCATGAGTGAGCCGCTGGTACTCCTCTTCGGAGATCAGTACCAAACGCTCGCGCCCGTTCTTGGTGATGTGGACCGCCTCCTTCAAGGCGACGTCCGAAAGCTCGCCGAAATTGCGCACCAGTTCGGCGGACGTGACTTGGCGGCGCGGCTTCGGCCATGGCTCTTTGGCCGGAGCCTTGGTGCCGAGTGACTCGGCGTTGGGCTCAAACGTGGCCTGCGGTGTTGTTTCTTCGAAACCTGGCGGACGACGGGGGCTCATGGCGCGATCCTCCTAGTGGGAGTGCATAAAATACACATTTTCCGCATTTTGCGCAAGATCACCGCCTCAGCCGGGGATTCAGAACGTCGCGCAGCTGATCGCCGACGAGATTGATGACCACGATCGTGACGAGCAGCACGATCCCGGGAAAGAAGCTGATCCAGTATTTGCCCGACAGCATGTACTCGAAGCCGTTCGAGATCAGCAGCCCGAGGGACGGCTCGGTCTGCGGCAGCCCGACGCCGAGGAACGAGAGCGTCGCCTCGAGCGCGATCGCGTGCGCGGTCTGGATCGTGCCGACGACAATGAGCGGTGGCAGGCAGTTCGGCAGGATGTGGCGGAACAGAATGCGGGCATTGGAGAGGCCGAGGCAGCTTGCCGCCTCGACGTATTCCTTGCGCCGTTCGACCAGCGCCGTGCCGCGAACGGTGCGGGCGTAGTAGGCCCACTGCACGGTGACGAGCGCGATGATGATCTTGTCGATCCCTTTGCCGAGCACGGCGATGAGCATCAACGCCAACAGGATCGCGGGGAAAGACAGCTGCAAATCGACAATGCGCATGATCAGCGTCTCGGTGCGCCCGCCAACGTAGGCGGCGATCAAGCCGATGACCGAGCCGAGGACCATCGCGATCACGCCCGACATGACCCCGACGATCAGCGAGATACGCAGGCCATAGAGCATCGCCGAGACGAGATCGCGGCCCGCCCCGTCCGTGCCGAGCCAGAACGTGTAGCCGTAATTGCTCTTGGTGCCGGGCGGCAGGCGGCTGTCGAGCACATCGACTTGGGCGAGATCGTAGGGGTTCTGCGGCACGATCCACGGCGCGATGAAGGCGAGCACGATGAGCGCCAGCAAGACGATGAGCGCGGTCGCCGCCAGCCGGCTTTCGAGAAACTCCGACATGAAGCGGCGGAACGGCGTCTCGACGGGCGGAACTTTGATCGGCTCCGGTGCGGCGACGGCTTTGGGAGCAACTGCGGCGGTCATGCGGTTTTCTCCCCAAGACGCACGCGCGGATCGAGCACAGAATAGAGAATATCGACGATCAGATTGATGACGATGAACATCAGAACAATCATGATGAGGTAGGCGACGATGACGGGCCGGTCGAGCGATTGGATCGAGCCGATCAGCAGCTTGCCCATGCCGGGCCACGCAAAAATCGTCTCCGTCACGACCGAGAAGGCGACGAGATTGCCGAACTCGAGGCCGAGCACGGTCACCACCGGGATCAGGATGTTCTTGAGGAGATGCACGCCGATGACGCGCCGATTGGAGAGCCCCTTCGCGCGCGCGAATTTGATGTAGTCCTGGTGGATCGCTTCGCGCGTGCCGGCTCGCGTCAGGCGGATCACGAGGCTAATCTTCAGACAGCGCGAGATTGAGTGCCGGCAGAAAGATGTGTTTGAGCCCGTTGACGGTGAAGAGGCTCGACGTCATGCCGAAATAGGTGGCGGTATCGCCGCGCCCCGTCGACGGCAGCCAGCCGAGCACCACGGCAAACAGGAGAATGAGCATCAACCCGACCCAGAACGTCGGCAGCGAAAACCCGAGGATCGACGTCGCCATGATCGCTTTCGATCCGAATCGGTCGGGATAGAGCCCTGCATAGAGCCCAAGTGGGATGCCGAGCAGGATCGCCATGACGACAGCGGCGAGCGCGAGTTCCATCGTCGCCGGCATCCGCTGTACGATCACCTTCAGCGCGCTTTCGCCGAAGATGAAGCTCTTCCCGAGATCGCCTTTCAGCGCCCCCATCACAAAATGCGCGTATTGCTCCCAGATCGGCCGGTCGAGCCCAAGCGCTCGGATCGCGGCTTCGATATCCTTTTGGTCGGCCTGCGGATTGATCAGCATGTAAACCGGGTCGCCGACGACGTGCACGCCGAAGAACACGATCATCGACATCACCACGACGACAAACGCGCTTTGCATCAGGCGCCGGAGGATGAATGCGGTCATGCGCGTCTCGGAGTGTGCCGGTTCAGAGTGTACCGGTCAAAGTAGAACCCTAGCAGTATTGAAACGCGCACAAAAGGCGGGCCGCGGCGTATTGCTGGTAAATGATGCAACGGTGGCGGATGGGAAACGCCACCAAGCTGGCCTCAGGCACTGGTGATGCCGCCATCCGCGACGATGACCTGACCGGTGATGAAGCTTCCGGCCTTCGACGCGAGGAACGCGGAAATGCCGCCGATGTCTTCCGGCAAGCCAAGGCGGCGCAGCGGCGTTGCCGCAAGGCGCGGTGCGAGCCGCTTTTCGTCTTCCCACAGGGCCTTGGCAAAGTCGGTTTTAACGAGCCCCGGCGCGATGCAGTTGATGCGGATGTTGTCGGCGCCCCATTCGACGGCCAGCGCACGGGCGAGGCCGAAGTCGGCGGCCTTCGAGATGCCGTAACCGCCGAGGTTGCCGGTCGAGCGAATGCCCGCGATCGACGAGATGATCTGGATCGAGCCGCCGCCGCGCTTGACCATGCTCGGCCGCGCCGAGATTGGCGAGCCAGAGATTCGCTCGGACATTGACGTTCATGAGCTTGTCGAACGCCTCGTCGTCGAGCGTCGTCATGGGGCCGAAGTGCGGGCTGACCGCCGCGTTGCAGACGAGGCAGTCGATGCCGCCGATAGTGGTCGAACGTGCGCTGCACCAGTGCTTCGACCTCCGCCTTGCGCGAGATGTTGCAGGGGATGACGATCGGCATCGCCGCCGCTCTTGCGGATCGCTGACGCCGCCTCCTCGCACGCATCGGCCTTGCGGCTTGAAATGACGACCTTGGCGCCGAGGCTCGACATCGCCTCGGCGATGGCGCGGCCGATGCCTCGGCTCGAACCGGTGATCAGCGCCACCTGGCCGCTGAGTTCGAACAGTGCTGGAATGGCCATCGCGTCCTCATGTGCCACCGTCTTGCCAAGTCCCGCGGCGGCCACCTAGGGTCACAATAAAGACAGTGCGCCGGTTGGCTCAAGTGGTGAAGGACCTGAAATGGGGGGCAAAAGACCGTTCGCATGGGAAGCGAGCTATCCACCCGGTGTGAGCTGGGACGTCGAGCTTGTTCCCACGACGCTCGCCGCCATGTTCAATACGGCTGTCGCAACGTATCCGGACCATCGAGCGTTGACGTACGGCCCGTGGCGCGCGACCTATCGAGAGCTTGAAAGGTTGGTGCACGAGGCGGCGCGTGCGCTCCATGCGCTGGGACTGCGGTCGCGGCGACCGCCTCGCACTCTATCTGCCG
This sequence comes from uncultured Alphaproteobacteria bacterium, assembly GCA_963779515.1. Lineage (GTDB taxonomy): Bacteria > Pseudomonadota > Alphaproteobacteria > Rhizobiales > Hyphomicrobiaceae > CAVZYN01. The sequence continues at coordinate 1,121 of CAVZYN010000017.1, read as the reverse complement.
AACACGCCGTGGCATCCGGTGTTTTTCTTCGCGGCGATGCAGACGGGCGTCACGGTCGTGCATCTCTCGCCGCTCGATGCCGAGCGCGAGCTGATCCACAAGCTGACGGATTCGGGCGCGCACACGCTCGTCACCACCGATCTCGGGTCGTTGGCGGCCACGGCGCAGCGCCTCGCCGAGGCGGGGTATGTCGAACGCGTCATCGTCGGGGAGGATGGCTTTTGGCGTGACGCGAAGACGGTCGCCTCCGCGTCGTCGACGTGTCTCTCGGGGGCGTCGCTGCTCGCGTCCACGACGGGGGAGCGCGCACGCGATCAACGCCCTGAGCCCCATGATATCGCCGTGCTGCAGTACACCGGCGGCACCACAGGCCGCCCGAAAGCCGCGCTGCTGACGCATGCGAATTTGGCCGCGACGATCGCGATCCTCGACGCTTGGAGCGCGCCGCAGGGCATGACCTGCCCGGGTACGCAAAAAATCCTCTGCGTCTTGCCCTTATTCCACATCTACGCCCTGACCGTGGCGCTCCTGTTGGGCGTGCAGACGGGCGCGGAGATTGTGCTGCATCCGCGCTTCGATCTCGAGGCCGTCCTTGACGATATCGAGCGCCACCGCATCTCGCACTTCGCGGGCGTGCCGACCATGTGGATCGCGTTGGCCAATCGGCCGGGCATCGAAAGCCGCGATCTCTCGTCGCTGAAGTTTTTGCGCTCCGGTGGCGCGCCGTGTCCCGTCGAGATCGAGGCTAGGATCGAGCGGTTGACGGGGCATCGCCTCGGCGGCGGCTGGGGCATGACGGAGACGGGACCGGCCGGCACGAACATTCCGATGTATGGCGAGGTTCAGCGCGGCACGATTGGCCTGCCGCTGCCGGGGATCGAGATGGATGTGGTCGCGCTCGACGATCCGCGCTGCGTGTTGAGCGTCGGCGAGACCGGAGAGATCCGCATCAAGGGGCCGAACGTCATCGCGGGCTATCTCAATCGCCCGGAAGACAACGCGGCGGCGTTTGTCGACGGCTGGCTGTTGACCGGCGATGTCGGATACATGGACGCGAGCGGCTTCTTTTTCATTGTCGATCGCAAGAAGGACATGATCCTGTCGGGCGGCTTCAATGTCTA
>CAVZYN010000016.1:0-40306 GCA_963779515.1 uncultured Alphaproteobacteria bacterium | reverse complement strand
ATGCGATTGAGATGCGGGCTGATCAACTCATCGTTTGGCGGCCACGGCGTTGGAAAAGACACGGGCGTCGGGCAACACCGATGACGCAAAGATGAGGTGTCCGGCACCAGCCGCGAACCCACTTGGGAGCCCATCGCCGATTCGGTTGCGTAACGGCCGCCAAGGGCTCGCCGAACGTGCCGTCACGCCAGCCGAACAGCCACCGCCGCTGAGCCGCTTTCAGATGTCGAGGTCTTTGGCGAAGGCGGCGCGCTCTTGGATGAACTTGAAACGGAGCTCCGGTTTCGAGCCCATCAACGCATTGACGGCCTCCGCGATCGCTGACTTGTCGCCCTCGCCGACGGCGACACGCAGCAGCAAACGTTTCTTCGGATCCATCGTCGTCTCTTTGAGCTGCGACGCATTCATTTCGCCGAGACCTTTGAAGCGGCCGACATCGACTTTCGCGTTCGCGGCGAATTCGGATTTCAAGAGCGCCTGCCGTTGTTTTTCGTCGCGCGCATAGACGGTCTTGGCGCCATGCGTCAGCCGGTAGAGCGGCGGCACCGCGAGAAAGAGATGTCCGTTCTCGATCAGCTCCGGCATCTCCTGATAGAAGAACGTGATCAGCAGCGACGCGATGTGGGCGCCATCGACGTCGGCGTCGGTCATGATGACGACGCGCTCATAACGCAGATCCTCGTCCTTGTATTTGGCGCCGGTGCCGACGCCGAGTGCTTGGATCAGATCCGACAGCAGCTGGTTCTGCGAGAGTTTCGCGGACGACGCGTTGGCGACGTTCAAGATCTTGCCGCGCAACGGCAGGATCGCTTGCGTCTCGCGATTGCGCGCCTGCTTCGCCGAGCCGCCGGCGCTGTCGCCTTCGACGATGAAGATTTCAGTGCCGATATTGGAATTCGCCGAACAGTCCGCGAGCTTGCCGGGGAGCCGCAACTTGCGCGTCGCCGACTGCCGCCCGATCTCCTTTTCGCGCCGCCGTTTCAGGCGGTCCTCGGCCTGGTCGATCACCCATTCGAGCAGCCGATTGGCCTGTTGCGGCGTATCGGCGAGCCAGTGATCGAACGCGTCCTTGATGACGGATTCAACGATGCGGAAGGCTTCCTGCGTCGCGAGTTTATCCTTCGTCTGGCCCTGGAACTCGGGCTCGCGGATGAAGACCGACAGCATCGAGCCCGCCGTACTCATCACGTCTTCCGCCGTGATTTGCGCGGCTTTCTTGTTGTTGACGAGTTCGCCGTAAGACTTCAGCGACTTTGACAGCGCGGATCTGAGGCCGTTCTCGTGCGTGCCGCCTTCACCCGTCGGGATCGTGTTGCAGTACGAGCGTGAGAAGCCGTCTTCGTCGCCGATCCACGCAATCGCCCACTCGACGGTGCCATGCCCCGCCTCCTTTTCGACGCGGCCGCTGAACACGTCCTTGGTGACGAGTGTCTGTCCTTCGATGGTCGCCTGCAGATAGTCCTTCAAGCCGCCGGGGAAGTGGAACGTCGCCTTGGCGGGCGTGTCGTCCTTGATGATTTCGGGATCGCACGACCAACGGATCTCGACGCCACCGAACAGGTAGGCCTTCGAGCGCGCCATCGTGAGCAGCCGGCCGGGTTTGAACGCGCAGCCCTTGCCGAAGATTTTTTCATCGGGGCGGAAGCGCACTTTGGTGCCGCGCCGGTTTTGGATCGAACCGAGCTTCTGCAGCTTGCCCTCGGGCGCGCCGCGCGAGAACACCATGCGATAGAGTTGCTGGCCGCGCGCGACTTCGACTTCGAGCGTCTCCGAGAGCGCGTTGACGACCGAGACGCCAACACCGTGCAGGCCGCCCGAGGTGTTGTAGGCCTTGCCATCGAACTTGCCACCCGAGTGCAAGGTGCACATAATCACTTCGAGCGCGGACTTGTTCTTGAATTTCGGATGTGCGTCGACCGGAATGCCGCGGCCGTTGTCGGTCACGGCCAGATAGCCTTCCGCGTCGAGATGCACCTCGATGAACGAGGCGTGGCCCGCGACCGCTTCATCCATGGCGTTGTCGATTACCTCGGCGAAGAGGTGGTGCATCGCCTTTTCGTCGGTGCCGCCGATGTACATGCCGGGGCGGCGGCGCACGGGTTCCAGGCCTTCCAAAACCTCGATGTCGGCGGCGGTGTAATTCTCTTCAGCGGACTTACCCCGCCCACGTTTGCCGTCAAATTCGGATTCGAGTTTTGCGAACAGATCGCGAGATCCAGCCATTTATACCAGCACCTTAGATCAAAAATGGGTCAGCACAGCGCATGACGCGTGGGTTCCACCCGTCCGAATCGGCCACTGCAACTCAAGGTCGGACGTCGCACGCCGGAGTGTGGATTGGCAAGCCGGTGGCCGCCACAATGTAGAGAAATGACGGGCCTAGTAAGTCAGTGGCGCACGCCCCACATCATCCCCGATGTGCCTACTGACGGGGCTTGCGCGGGCGGGAGGTCCGGAATTCACGCACGAACGTGCAACACGGGAAAATTCAACCCAACGCAAGCGGCGGAGCATCGAATGGATCAGCTCGCCTTTATCGCGGCCGTCGGATTCGCGGCCCAGTTGATCGATGGTGCTCTCGGCATGGCCTACGGCACGATCATGGCGCTGACTTTGCTGGCGCTGGGCCTGCCCCCCGCCGTCGTTGGCGCGAGCGTCAATCTCGCTGAGATCGTGACATGCGGGGCCTCGGGCCTGGCACATGCCTGGTACCGCAACGTCGACTGGCGGCTCGTGGCGCGGCTCGCACCAGCCGGCGTGATCGGAGCGATCCTCGGTGCGGCGACCCTCTCGAAGATCGATGGCGCGATTTTGAAGCCGATGCTTGCAGTCTATCTCGCGGCCCTCGGCGTCTACATTTTATGGCGCGCGTTCAAGGCCTGCGGCTCTCGCGCCACGACCGACGATCGCGTCGTCATTCCACTGGGGCTGGTTGGCGGCGCGCTGTCGGCCACCGGTGGCGGCTGGGGACCAATCGTGACGTCGACGCTGGTCGGCCGCGGACATGCGCCGCGCTATACAATCGGTTCCGTCAATCTCTGCCAAACCTTTGTCGCGATCGCTGCATCGGCGACCTACGTTGCCTTCATCGGCATCGATCATTGGCCGACGGTCGCGGCGCTTGTCGCGGGTGGCCTGTTGGCAGCGCCATTCGGCGGATATGTCGCGCGGCATCTGCCGGCGCGGCCCTTCATGCTGCTGGTCGGCGCGCTGGTTCTGACGCTGTCGGGTTGGCAGATGTGGCGCCTCGTGCGCGCGGCCTGACGCGTACCTGAAACGGCGCGCGCCTCGCACGGGGTGATGCGAGGCGCGCGTCCTAGCTCGAACCGTCGATGGTTCAGAGCAGGAAATTGTCGGCGGAGAGTTCGGTCTCAGCCGCGTTCATCAGCGTGATCGTGTGCGCCCCGACCGTGATCGAGATCGTGTCGGCGGCCTTCGCAATCGCAAGATCCGCGAAACTGAGGCCACGCCCAGCGAAGCTGATCACGTCTTGATCGTCGTTGAAGTCGAGGATCACGTCCGTGCCCTTCTCGGCGAGCGAGAAATCGAAGGTGTCGTGACCGGCACCGCCGTACATGATGTCGCTGCCGCGCCCGCCATTGAGGACATCGTCGCCAGAGCCGGCAAGCAGCTTGTCGTTTCCGCTCATGCCGATCAGCGTGTCGTTGCCCGAGCCGCCAACGATATGGTCGTCACCGGCGCCGCCATCCAGCAGGTCGTCACCGGCGCGTCCTTGCAACGCGTCGTTGCCTTGACCGCCGCGAACGATATCGTTGCCCGATCCCGCCCAAAGCCAGTCGTCGTCCCGGCCGCCGGACAGCTCGTCATTCCCCGAGCCGCCATTCAGTATGTCCATGCCTTCACCACCGAACAGTGCGTCGTCGCCAGCGCCGCCCAGGAGCGTGTCGAAGCCGCGGCCACCGAACAGCATGTCGTTGCCCGAGCCACCGTACAGGCTATCGTCATCGGCGCGTCCGAGCAGCAGGTCGTTGCCCGAGCCGCCATAAAGATGGTCGCTGTCGGCGCCGCCCCAAAGGACGTCGTTGCCAGCCAGGCCTTTGACGACATCGTTGCCGCGCATGCCATGCAGCGCGTCGTCAAGCGCGCTGCCGAGCAGTTCATCGTCTCCCGCGGTGCCGTACTGCGTGATCAACTCACGCGCCAGCTCCTGGAAGGATTGGGGTTGTGCCATTTGGAACGCCTCATGCGATTCTGCAGGAGAGGCCAACCTAGAAGCCGCGCTCAAACAAACGCTTGCGAAAATCGCTAAAATTGCAGGCAACGGCGCGAACACGCACGCCGCAGCGCGCAAATGGCGGTAAATCAATAACAAAAGATTGTCGTGTGACCGAAGGTGCGACGCCCGCAGCCTAGCGCGGGGGATGTCTTCTGTTAGATTAAGCCCGACGATTCGGGAGCCGAGGCTCGATCCGGAGAGACGAGGTATTCCATGGTTGCCATGTCAAATTCACGTCAGGCACACCAGGACCCACCGCGCGATGGCCTGCCCTCTCGTGACGAGATCAGCGCCTATCATCTCGTCGATGAGCAACGTCTCGTCGCCGGCCTGATCGATCGGGCAGTCTTCACCGACGATGAGCGCCGCCGCACGGCCGACCTCGCGCGCTCGCTGGTCCAATCCGTACGTACGGCATCCGCGGCTCATGGAGGCGTTGACGCGTTCATGGCCGAGTATGCGCTGTCGAGCGAGGAAGGCATCATTTTGATGTGCCTCGCCGAAGCCTTGCTCCGGGTTCCCGATTCAGAAACCGCCGATAGCCTGATCGCCGAAAAGATCGGCGGCGGGCAGTGGGAGAAACATCTCGGCCAATCCGGCAGCGTCTTTGTCAACGCCTCGACGTTCGGATTGATGCTGACCGGGCGCGTCGTCAAATTCGGAGATGCCAAAGGCAGTGGACCCACGTCCGCCCTGAAACGATTGATCGCCAAATCCGGCGAGCCCGTGATCCGCCAAGCCGTGCGCCGGGCGATGAAGGTCCTCGGCGATAATTTTGTGCTGGGGCGCAATATCAAGGAAGCGCTTGCCAGATCGGAACCGCTGGCGCGGCAGGGCTATCGCTTTTCGTATGACATGCTGGGTGAAGGCGCCCGCACCGCCAAGGATGCCGACCGCTATTTTGCACGCTATCTGGAAGCGTTGGAGGCTGTCGGGTCTGCCGCCGGACCATCACCGCAGAACCATGCGGATGCTTTGATGTCTCGTCCGAGTCTCTCCGTGAAACTCTCGGCCATTCATCCGCGTTTCGAGCCTGGTAAAGCGGAGCAGGTGTCGGCGGAAGCTGGTCCGCGTCTGCTCGAACTCGCGCGGTTGGCGAAGGCGTGGAACATCGGTTTGACGATCGATGCCGAAGAACAGGATCGCCTCGATCTCACGCTCGCGCAGTTCGCAAAATGCTTTCTTGACCCGGCACTATCGGGCTGGAACGGGTTCGGCCTCGCCGTCCAGGCTTACGGCAAGCGCGCCATTCCCGTGCTGCGATGGTTGCGCGCGATTGCCCACCAGGGCGGACGGCGCATTCCCGTGCGGCTCGTCAAGGGCGCCTATTGGGACAGCGAGATCAAATGGGCGCAGGAACTGGGCCTCGCCGACTATCCGGTGTTCTCCTCGAAAATCAACACCGACGTGTCTTATCTGGCGTCCGTCCGCTTCCTGTTGTCGGACGCAGCCGCGTTCTATCCGCAGTTCGCGACCCACAACGCCCACACCGTTGCGGCGATCCACGTCAGCGGCGGGGACGCGGCATACGAGTACCAGCGCCTGCAAGGCATGGGCGAGACGCTCTACGGCGAAGTCGTCGGTGAGAAGAAGCTCGGTCGCGTATGCCGGATCTATGCGCCCGTCGGCGGCCACGAAGATCTGCTGGCGTATCTCGTCCGGCGCTTGCTCGAGAATGGCGCCAACACCTCGTTCGTGAACCGGCTGGCAGATGACGCGGCCCCAATCGCCGATATCATTCGTGATCCGGTCGAAGCCGCCGAACGCATCCGCGAGTTGCCGCCCGATCGCCGGCCGGCCGCACTCGTGCGCCCGCCGGAGATCTTCAAACCCGAACGCCGGAATAGCCAGGGCATCCCGCTCACCGAGACGACGGCGCGACAGCAGCTCCTGGCGCAGATCACGGGCGCGCTGCAGACACCGTTTGCGGCGGGGCCCATCGTCGATGGCGAGCCGACCGCCGGTGGCGACGAGGCGGCGCTCGTGCGCTGTCCGCATGACCTGCGCATGCGGCTTGGCACCGTGCGGACGGCAACGCCGGAGCAGTGTGCGGCGGCCGTTGGCAGCGCGGTCGCAAGCCAACATGGCTGGGATCAGCTCGGTGGCGGCAAGCGCGGCGACATTCTGGACAAGGCTGCCGATCTTATGGAGCGCGATCGTGCGCGGCTGATGGCGGTCATTGTCCGCGAAGGCGGCAAAACGCTCGACAATGCGCTGGGGGACGTGCGCGAAGCCGTCGATTTTCTCCGCTATTATGCGCGGGAGGCGCGGCGGCTATTTGCAACGCCCCTGAACCTCAAGGGCGTCACCGGCGAGCGCAATACGATCGAACTCCGCGGTCGCGGTGCGTTCGTTTGTATCGCCCCCTGGAACTTCCCGCTGGCAATTTTTACAGGCCAAGTCGCGGCTGCCCTGGCAGCCGGCAACACGGTGTTGGCAAAACCCGCGCCGCAAACGCCTATCACAGCGTTTCTGGCCATTCAGCTGCTGCACGAAGCGGGCGTGCCGGCGAACGTCCTGCACCTTTTGACCGGCGGCGGCGCCGTCGGCGCGGCGTTGGTCAAGGACCCGCGCATCGCGGGCGTCGCTTTCACTGGATCGAACGACACCGCGTGGGCGATCCAGAAAGCCTTGGCTGAGAAGCGCGGCCCATTGGTGCCCTTCATCGCCGAAACCGGCGGAATCAACGCCATGATCGCGGATTCGACCGCGCTGCCCGAGCAGGTCGTGCGCGATGTCGTCAAATCGGCATTCGATAGCGCAGGGCAGCGCTGCTCCGCCGCGCGCGTTCTATTTCTGCAGGATGACATCGCGCCGCGCGTTTTGGAAATGCTCAAAGGCGCGACCGAGCTGTTGACGGTAGGTGATCCGCTCGACTATGCGACCGACGTCGGTCCCGTGATCGACGAGACGTCGCAGGATGCGCTCGATGCGCACAAGATGCGGCTCGCGCGTACGGCAAAGCTCGTCGCCGAGACGCCCTTGAGCCCAGCCTGCCGCGCCGGCACGTTCGTTGCGCCAGCGATCTTCGAAATCGATCGCATGGGCGTGCTCGAACGCGAAGTCTTCGGGCCGGTGCTGCACGTCGTACGCTTCGACAGTGGCCGGCTCGATGCCGTCATCGATCAGATCAACGCGACAGGCTTCGGCTTGACGCTCGGGATCCATAGCCGTATTGCCGCCGTCGCCGAGCGCGTCGCCGAACGCGCGCGCGTCGGTAATATCTACGTCAATCGCAACCAGATCGGCGCCGTCGTCGGCGTCCAGCCGTTTGGCGGCGAGGGACTATCGGGAACCGGCCCGAAGGCCGGCGGCCCGCACTATCTCGCCCGGTTTGCGACCGAACGCGTGCGCTCGACCGACATCACGGCCACGGGTGGCAATGTGCAACTGCTTGGCCTCGTCAGCGATCTCGATCGCGCATGAGCAAGACCAAACCAAAATGGCAGCCTGGAAAGCGGCCGCCCGCCGATCTTGCGCACGTGGCGCGGCGTGTCGTCTGGTTCAAATCGCCGAAGGCGGCATTGGCCGATCCTGTGCACTTTCTGTGTCACCTAATGATGTACACGACCCTCGATGATCTCGAGGTCACCTGCCGCTACTTTTCACATGCCGATTTCCAGCATGCCTTCGACAACGCGCCGCGCGGGATCCTCGATGCCAAATCATGGACGTTCTGGTCGCTGATGCTGGAGCGGCCCGCCCCTCGACGGCGGCGCGGATCAGCGGCCGCCGTGCGCGTGTGGCCGGGGCAGTGACCCTCCCGTCCGCGCGGCAGTCGTCTGTTGCTGCAACTTCGCCGCGCGGACCTTGGCGAGGTTGATCAGCCCGAGGCCACCGACGACAAGCGCGATGGCCACGGCGTGGTACCAGGCGACGTCTTCGCCGATCAGGACGATGGCCATGCCGGCGATGTAGAGCGGCACGAGGCAGATCGACGCCGACGTCAGCACCGCACCGTTGAGCGTCATCGACCAATTGTATCCGAGGAACGCGCCGACGCCGGAGATGAAGACCAGCCCGGCGAGCCACAGGGCGATCGAACCATTCAATGGCGGCAGGCCGTGCTCCGAAACTTCGACGATCGTGATCGGCAGCATCGCAACGGCGCCGAGGATGCTCGTGACCGTGAACAGTGCCAGTGGCGTGAGACCCGGTGGCTGGCGCTTCATCGCAATCGTATAACCGGCCCAGCCGAGCATTCCGGCCAGCCCCCAAAGTTCGCCTTGTCCGATTGTTACAATCGCAAGTTGCCCCAGATCTCCGCGCGTCAAGACCACCGCGACCCCAGTCACGCAGGCAAAAAGTCCTGCGAACAAGGTGAGTGACGGGCGGGTGAGGCCGCGCAGGAGTTCATAGAGAGTAACGAATGCTGCGGTGCACGCGTAGATCAGGCCGACAGTCGTCGCCGTCGTCGTCTTGACTCCGGCATAGGCCGCGAACGAACAGAACCCCATGCCGAGAGCGCCGAGAAACAACAGCCGTGGCAGTTCCCGGGCCGAGATTTGCCACGTCTCGTCGCGCCCGCGCACCCAGGCGATCGCGCCCACGAGCAGCGCTGAAATCAGCCAGCGCACGAAGGTCAGCGTGCCAGGTTCGTAGATGCCGGACAGTGCCCGGGCGATGACCGGGTTGAGCCCAAAAGCTGCAGGCACGATGAAGATGAGGAGCAGCGGCATGGGCTCGTTGGCGTCCTGAGCGATGCAGGTGCCATCGCAGAACCGTGACCGAATGACAATGTGGCGATTGACACGCCAGCATTGCGGGCATGGCGGAAACGATCGTACATAGGCGCCGGATTGCCCAGATTGTTTGCCTTGGAGAGCCTGATCCCATGAAGACCCGCGCCGCCGTAGCGTTCGAAAAAGCCAAACCTCTCGAAATCGTCGAAGTCGATCTGGAAGGCCCCAAAGCCGGCGAGGTGCTGATCGAGATCAAGGCGACGGGGATTTGTCACACCGACGACTTCACCATTTCCGGTGCCGATCCCGAAGGCTTGTTTCCCGCGATCATGGGGCACGAAGGGGCCGGCGTCGTGGTCGATGTTGGACCCGGCGTGACGACGGTAAAGAAAGGCGATCATGTCATCCCGCTCTACACGCCCGAGTGCCGCACTTGTCCGTCGTGCTTGTCGCGCAAGACAAATCTGTGCACGTCGATCCGGGCGACGCAGGGCCAAGGCGTGATGCCTGATGGCACCAGCCGGTTCTCCTATAAGGGCAAGACGGTGTTCCACTACATGGGCTGCTCGACGTTTTCGAACTACACAGTCATGCCCGAAATCGCGGTGGCGAAGGTGCGCGCCGACGCGCCGTTCGACAAGATCTGCTACATCGGCTGCGGCGTCACGACCGGCGTCGGCGCCGTGCTCAACACCGCGAAGGTGACGCCGGGCGCCACCAGCATCGTGTTCGGGCTCGGCGGCATTGGCCTCAACGTCATCCAGGGCCTCAAGCTCGCCGGCGCCGACATGATCATCGGCGTCGACATCAATCCCGACCGCGAAGCCTGGGGCCGGAAGTTCGGCATGACGCACTTCGTCAATCCCAAGACGGTCAACGGCGACGTGGTGGCCCATCTGGTCAACCTGACCAAGCGCGGCGCCGACCAGATCGGCGGCGCCGACTACACCTTTGATTGCACTGGCAATGTCGATGTCATGCGCCAGGCGCTCGAATCCTGCCATCGCGGCTGGGGTGAATCGATCATCATCGGCGTCGCCGGCGCCGGCCAGGAGATCAAAACCCGGCCTTTCCAGCTGGTCACCGGACGCGTCTGGAAAGGCACCGCCTTCGGCGGCGCCAGAGGCCGCACCGACGTCCCCCGCATCGTCGATTGGTACATGGACGGCAAGATCCAGATCGATCCGATGATCACCCACACCATGCCGCTCGAGCGCATCAACGAGGCATTCGACCTGATGCATGCCGGAAAGAGCATTCGGAGCGTAGTTCTATTCTAGGCATCTCAAGCGCGGGGCTGGGGAGCGTGGCCGTTCTGCAACTTTTGCTCGGTGCGGATTAATTGGCCCATGCGTGCAGACGTCGTCCCATGCTAGGGAACAGGCTGGTCATCGATGCGAATCACGCCGCAATTGAGTGATTTTGTGCGCAGCTGGGATGGGGAGCACGAACTTGCAGAAGGTCACGCAAGCGACATTTGACGTCGCACCGGGGGATGACGCTGCATCGCAGGATCTGGACTCGTTGAACAGAATTCGCAAAGCCGCAACGCGGCACATCGCTCAGCATTGTGCGAACTATCGTGGCGCCGATACCAAGCGCGCGATTTTCCAGATTGCCAACACCGGTCTGCCATTACTCGGCCTGATCGCGCTGATGGTGTGGACCTCAGGTTGGTCCTATCTTTTGACTCTGCTGATCGCGGTTCCCGCCGGCGGACTCCTCGTGCGCGTCTTCATCATCCAGCACGATTGCGGGCACGGGTCATTTCTGCCGAATTGATTGGCCAACGATTGGGTCGGCCGCGCCATGAGCGTGTTGACACTCGCACCCTATGGTCTCTGGCGCCGTGAACATGCAATCCATCATGCAGGCTCCGGCCATCTCGAGCGCCGCGGCATCGGCGATATCGAGACTTTGACCGTGAAAGAGTATCAATCGCGCACGCTCCTGCAGCGGATCATCTATCGCGTTTATCGTCATCCCGCGTTCTTGTTCTTGTTTGGCGTTCCCATCTATTTCGGCCTCATACAGCGGTTGCCTTGGTGGCATGGCTTATCGGCACGTGACAGCTGGAAGAGCGTGATGGGCCTGAACATCGCGGCGGTTGCTTTCTATGGCGTCGTTGGCTGGTTCATGGGGTATGGCACGCTCGCCATGGTGATGATCCCGATCGTGTTCGTGGCCGCCTCCGTCGGAGGTTGGCTGTTCTTTGTGCAGCACCAGTTTGAAGAGACATTTTGGGCCGCGGCGAAGTCGTGGGACTTCCAGGTGGCGGCGATCTATGGATCGTCTTACTACGCGCTGCCGAAGTGGCTGAATTGGTTCACCGGCAACATCGGTGTCCACCACGTGCATCATCTCAACAGCATGATCCCGAACTATCGGCTGCAGGAGTGCATCAATGCGATGCCCGAACTGAAGGACATCAATCGTCTGACGTTCTGGCAAAGTATGAAGTGCGTGAGCTTGTCGCTCTGGGATGAGGATCGCCAGAGGATGGTGACCTTCCGCGAAGCCGTCGCCGCTTAATCCCGCGTGACAAGGCAATCGATCTGACGGCGGCGAAGCTCGGTGCAGACCGACGCCGCCGTTTGCATGTCAAAGCCGGCGTAGCGGGCCCTATAAAGCGCACGGCCGGACGCTTGGACCGGCACCGCGACCGCCTGATAATTGCTCAAAATCCCACCCGCGCGCTCACGTGTGGTGGCGAGCTGGCGTTCAGCGTCGGCTTGCGATGCGTAGGCGCCAATCTGGATCTGGACGCCACCTCCGACCACTGACGGCGCCGCGGGGGCCGCAATCCGGACGGCCGGCTCCGCCGCGTTCGCCCGCGCGAACTGGACGGCTGGGCTCGCGACGTTTGGCGCGGGCTGGCCGTCGAGTGCCGCTGCTTGCTGCTGCAAAGTCGAGGGTGGTGTACCACGCGACGGTGGGGCGAGTGGAGCCTGAGCCGGCGCACGTGCAGCAGGCGCAAAAATCGTCGCGTTCGAAGCACCAGCCATCGTCACCGGCTGCGGTGCAAGGGCGGGCCTTGGCGGCGGAGCTGAGGCGACGACTGGCGCGACCGCTGCCGGTACGGAAGTGGGTGCCGAAGCAGCAACTGCGGGCTCAAGCGCCGGCTCAGCACGTGCGGTTCTCTGCAATAGCGTGATCTGGACGGTGCGCACTTTCGCGATTTCGATGGCAGGAGGCATCGGCTGAGCAACCGCTGCCGGAGCAACCGCTTCGGGTTCAGGCCGTGCGGTGGTAGTCGTCGGGAGTGCCGCCGGAACGTCGACCTGTTGCGTCGCCGGTGCAGCAACCCGCTTCACAGGCTCTGGAGCAAGTTTCAGCGCGGGCGCCGGCGCAGGTGCCTCGGCGACGCGAACCCTCGTGTCCCCTTGCGGTCTGGTGCGTGCGATCAGCTGCGGTGCCGTCTGTCGCGTCTTTGACACCGACGCCTTGGTGATGGCGAGCGCCAGCAGCGTTCGCATCTGGGTGTTTCGGGCGGCGGCGCTGGTCCCTCCGAACACGGCTGCCACGATATGTTTCTGGCCGCGCCTGACGGACGAAACAAGATTGAAACCCGACGCCCTCGTGTATCCGGTTTTAATGCCGTCCGTGCCTTCAAACGAGCCGAGCAGCGTATTGTGGCTGCGATGGGCATTGCCGTCGTACGTGAACGCACGATGGGCGAACAAGGGATAGTACTTCGGGAAATGATCTTGCAGTGCCAGCGCCAAAGTGAGCATGTCGCGTGCGGTCGTCACCTGCTCATCGTGCGGTAGGCCGGACGCGTTCTTGAAGGTCGTCTGGCGCATGCCGAGCGCGCGAGCCTTCTCGGTCATAGAGGCGGCAAACTGGTCTTCGCTGCCGCCGATATGCTCGGCGACGGCCACCGCCATGTCATTGGCGGATTTGACGATGATGGCCTTCACCAGGTGACCAAGCATGATCGACGTACCAGCATCCAGGCCGAGCTTCGAAGGCGCGGCATCGGCCGCCGATGCCGAAACGAGGATGCGTGAGGCCATCGTGAGACGGCCTTGTTCGAGCTGTTCGAACACGAGGTAGAGTGTCATCATTTTGGTCAGGGACGCGGGATAGCGGGCGCTATCGCCGTCGCGATTGTGAAGCACGGCCCCAGTGTTGCCATCGATCACAAGCGCGGCTTGCCGTGGCGCGGCCAGGGTAGCGGTGCTACCCAAAGAAAGCATGAGCGCCACCAGCCAACAGCCAGTGCGTTGGCGCGACATCAAACGCTCAACAAACTGAAAACGCACGCAATTCCCTCAACCACCCGAAAGCACCGGCTCACCCGATGCATAGCCCCAATGTGCCTTTGGAGCAGAGATTTCCGGCTCATTTGCGGCGCTCCGGCGTTGGAATTCCGCCAGTCGAACGAAGACGTTAGCAGCTGCATCTTGGAGATCGGTTAATTTGCTGCAGCGCAGCAAAATCTCTTGACAGACGGTGTCCGGCGCTCCTATGAATGCTGCATCGCAGCGCGATCTGGCGTGGCGAACGGATTTGCACGACCCGCACCCACTCATCTCAGCACAACTTTTTTTCAAGGAACACGCCCATGATGAACGGTTTTCCAGACTTTCAGAAACTCGGCCAAACCAACGTCGACACCGCCATGAAGCTCATGGGCGACTGGAGCAAGAGCTGGCAGACGATCGCCACTGAAATGACCGATTACTCCAAGCGGTCGTTTGAAGATGGCACCCATACGTTCGAGAAGCTGGTCTCCGCCAAGTCGATGGAGCAGGCCTTGGAAATCCAGACGAGCTATGCCAAGCGCGCTTACGACGACTACATGCACCAGATGTCGAAAATCGGCGGCATGTATGCGGAAATCGCGAAGGAAGCCTATCGTCCGCTCGAGCGCGCATTCCAGCAAGCGCGCTGAGTCGAAAGAGCGAATTTGAGAATTGCGGGCCCGGCTCTTGCCGGGCCCTTTTTCGTTCCTACGTATGCGATGCTTGGCGGTTGTCGCGGCGATCATGTCCGGATCGTTTGCGCCGAACCGCCTGCTGCCGTTAGTATGGGGTTCCCAGAAAGCCGGTTGCGCCCGCACCCACCGCCAATCCGTGGCGAGAGGTCGGGAGTATCTCGGGAGTATCTGGAGTGAGAGGGTGACGACGGTGACAGGCGGGCTGAAGATGGCGGGCAAAGGCAACCAGCGCGGCGGTGACGACGAGGGCAAGACCGGCCTCATCACCAAGACCCGGCCCAAGACCAAGAAGCCAAATCTCTACAAGGTGCTGTTATTAAACGACGATTATACGCCGATGGAATTCGTCGTTCACGTCTTGGAGCGGTTCTTCAACAAAGGCCGCGAAGAAGCCCAACAAATCATGCTTCATGTCCATCAGAAGGGTGTCGGGATCTGTGGCGTCTACACCTACGAGATCGCCGAAACGAAAGTATCGCAAGTGATGGACTTCGCACGCCAGCACCAGCATCCACTGCAGTGCACCATGGAAAAGGAGTAAGGCCGAGTGCCCGCATTTTCCTCGAATCTCGAAACGGCCCTCCATCGTGCGCTCGAGTATGCCAATGACCGGCACCACGAGTACGCCACGCTCGAACATCTGTTGCTCGCCCTGCTCGATGACGATGATGCCGCAGCCGTCATGCGCGCGTGCACCGTCAACATCGACGGACTGCGCAAGCGCGTCACGGCCTATCTCGACACCGAGCTGACATCGCTGGTCGTCAATGGTCCGAACGAGGCGACGCCGACCACCGGCTTTCAGCGCGTGATCCATCGCGCCGTCGTGCACGTCCAATCCTCCGGCCGCGAGGAAGTGACGGGCGCAAACGTCCTCGTTGCCATCTTTGCCGAGCGTGAGAGCCATGCCGCGTTCTTCCTGCAGGAGCAGGAGATGACGCGCTTCGACGCCGTGCAATACATCAGCCACGGGATCGCAAAACGCCCTGGCATGTCGGAGAGCCGCCCCGTGCGTGGAACGGACGATGAGAATTCAGGCTCCGAAGGCAATGGTGGCGAGGGCGGCAAGAAGACGGACGCCCTCAATACCTACTGCGTCAATCTCAACAAGAAGGCCAAGGACGGCCGCATCGACCCTCTGATCGGGCGCGAGCAGGAGGTCAACCGCACCGTCCAGGTGCTGTGCCGGCGCCAGAAAAACAATCCACTGTTCGTCGGCGATCCCGGTGTCGGCAAGACCGCCATCGCCGAGGGTTTGGCGCGCAAGATCATCAATGGCGAGGTGCCGGATGTTCTCAAGAACGCGACCATCTTCGCGCTCGACATGGGATCGCTGCTGGCCGGTACGCGCTACCGCGGTGATTTCGAAGAGCGTTTGAAAGCCGTCATGAAGGAAGTCGAGGCCCACGACGGCGCGATCCTCTTCATCGATGAGATCCACACCGTCATCGGCGCCGGCGCCACCTCGGGCGGCGCCATGGACGCGTCCAACTTGCTGAAGCCGGCGCTTCAGTCCGGTGCGGTGCGCTGCATCGGCTCGACGACCTACAAGGAATACCGCCAGCACTTCGAGAAGGACCGCGCGCTCGTGCGCCGGTTCCAGAAAATCGATGTGAAGGAACCGAGCATCGAGGACACGATCGAGATCCTGAAGGGTCTGAAGACCGTGTTCGAGGATTATCACAAGCTGAAGTACACCAACGACGCCATCAAGGCGGCGGTCGAGCTGTCGGCCAAGTACATCAATGACCGCAAGCTCCCCGACAAGGCGATCGACGTCATCGACGAAACCGGCGCGTCGCAGATGCTGGTGCCCGAGGCCAAGCGCAAGAAAAAAATCGGCGTCGCCGAGATCGAAGCGACCGTCGCAACCATGGCCCGCATCCCGCCAAAGTCGGTTACCAAGTCCGATGCCGAAGTCATGGCCAATCTCGAGCGCGACATGAAGCGTCTCGTGTTCGGCCAGGATCAGGCGATCTCTTCGCTGTCAGCGGCGATCAAGCTCGCGCGCGCGGGCCTGCGGGAGCCGGAAAAGCCCATTGGCTGCTATCTTTTCTCCGGTCCGACCGGCGTCGGCAAGACGGAGGTGGCCAAGCAGCTCGCCAATTTGATGGGGATTGAGCTCCTGCGCTTCGACATGTCGGAGTACATGGAGAAGCACACGGTCTCGCGTCTGATCGGCGCGCCTCCGGGCTATGTCGGTTTCGATCAAGGCGGTCTCCTGACCGACGGCGTCGATCAGCATCCCCACGCCGTCTTACTGCTCGATGAAATCGAGAAGGCGCATCCGGACCTCTTCAACATCCTGCTGCAGGTGATGGACCACGGCAAGCTGACCGACCACAACGGCAAGGCTGTCGATTTCCGCAATATCATTCTGATCATGACGACGAATGCCGGCGCGTCGGATTTGGCCAAGCCAGCCATGGGCTTCAACCGCATGAAACGCGAAGGCGAGGACACCGAGGCGATCAATCGCATGTTCACGCCCGAGTTCCGCAATCGTCTCGACGCCACGATTCCCTTCGCTGGTCTCAGCCCGGAGATCATCATGAAGGTCGTCGAGAAGTTCGTCTTTCAAATGGAAGCGCAGCTTGCCGACCGCGGCGTGACCATCGAGTTGACGGAGGATGCCTCCAAGTGGATCGCCGAAACCGGGTATGATGAAAAGTTCGGCGCCCGCCCATTGGCGCGCGTGATCCAGGAGCACATCAAGAAGCCGCTCGCGGACGAGTTGCTGTTCGGCAAACTCAAGCACGGCGGCATCGTCAAAGTGTTCAAGCAGGGTGAGGGCTTGAAGGCTCATCTCGGCTTTGAGTTCATCCCCGCGGATCCAGCGACGATCAAGAAGGCCAAAAGCGAAGACGACGATGATGACGGCGACGAGCCCGTCGCCGCCCTCGTCGATGCAACGCCAAAGAAAGCCCTGCCCGGTCCCAAGGCAAAGGCCAAAGCCAACGGCGGACCGAAGACCAAGAAGGATGACTAGGAACGGACGCAACGCAGGCCTGCGGCAAGCAGGCTTGCGCTACTGTCGGGTCGCCCGCATTCCAAGTGGCCCCCCCAAGTGGCCCCCAAGTGACCCCGTGATCCAGCTTGGGTCCGCTCGGGAAGTCGAGAGGCCACTTGGTGTCGTCCGCACAATCTGAGCCGGTCCCGTCACAGCCGCCGCTCGTGCCACCTCGGTGGCTCAAGTTCGCGCCGTGGGCGTTCGTGCTGCTGTGGTCGGCCGGCTACGTGCCCGTGCGCGTCGGGCTCGAGTCGAGCGAGCCGCTGTTCTTTCTCGCGGTCCGCTATCTCGGCGTGCTGGCGCTGCTGATCCCGGCCTACCTCATCCTGCGCCCGCCGCTACCCGCGACGCGGCGCGAGTGGATCAACCTCGCGATCGTCGGCGCGCTGATCCAAGGCATCTACTTCGCGCTCACCAACATCGCCGTGAAAGTCGGCGTCTCGGCGGCGGGCCTCGGCATCATTCTCGCCTTGCAGCCGATCCTGGTGGCGCTGTGCGTGCCGAAGATCGCGGGCGAAAAGGTCGGCGGCACGGTGTGGATCGGACTTCTGCTCGGGCTCGCGGGCGCCATCGTGGTGGTGCTCGCCAAGGCGGGCTCCGGCGATGCGACCCGCGCTGGCATCGCGGCGGCGGCCCTCGCGCTCCTCTTCATCACCGCCGGCACGCTGTGGGAAAAGCGGTTCGGCTCGTCCCAGCATCCGATCGTCGCGAGCATCGTGCAGTGCGGCGTTGCGTGTGTCATCGCGCTCGCAATCGCCTGGCCGCTCGAAAGTTTCCACATCGATTGGAATTGGCCGTTCGCGATCTCGCTCGCTTATCTCGTTGTCGGCAATTCCATTGTCGCGATGACGCTTCTCTTGGCGATGGTGCGCTACGGCCAAGCCACACGCGCGACGGCGCTTCTCTTTCTTGTACCGCCCTGCAGCGCGGCCTTCGCGTGGCTCGTTCTTGGCGAGCCGTTCCCGCCACTCGTCTGGGCCGGCATGGCGGCGGCGTGCCTTGGCGTCTGGCTTGTAGGCCCGCCGCTCAAACGAGATCGGTGATCGCCGCACGGCCGGAATGACCCCGCCAAGCGATTGTTTTTGCGCGTATTCGCCATGGGCTCGCAACCCGTCGGGGATGGGCTCCCACATCCATCGCCAATCGCCTGCTTGGCAGGTCACGGCACGACGCGTTGGCATGCCGTCGGCCGCCCTTGCGTCGCTTCAACGGGCACAGGCATCTCGCCAAGCGCTTTTTTTGCGCGAATCGGCGATGGGCTCGCAACCCGTCGGGGATGGGCTCCCACATTCATCGCCAACCGCCCGCTTGGCAGGTCACGGGACGCCGCCGCCCTTGCGGCACGTTGCCGGCACGGACCACCATTGCCGCAGCGAAAATGACAACAGCTGTCGATGCCACGAACAGTGAGGTGCGGGCATGAATGCGGTGACGCGTGCACCGCATCATGAATTTACGATCTTTCGTAACCTTGATCTGCCGGTGTGCGGCGCGGAATTTTACACGCAACGTGAGCAGAGGTCGCCTGACGTCTCCGGATCGCGAGCAAGGCTGCCGCGCGCCGGCGTCGCGTGCGCCGGGCAACAGAATGAACTACTCTTTGCCGATCATCGATTCCAGGCCCGCACCATGTCCCAAGAGGCTGTTTCCAAGAGGTCGCGCCTCTGATGCCGTCGCGCCCGTCGCAAGGCCTGCGTGATCCGGTGGTGCAGGCCGTCACCGCGCTCGGCATCACTCAGATCATCGCGTGGGGCACGACGCTTTACGCCCTCGGCATTCTGGGCCGGCCGATCGCCGCCGAAACCGGGTGGAGCCAAGGTTTGGTCTTCGGCGGCTTGACCGCTGGCTTGCTCGCGTCCGCGGTCATCTCCGCGCCGATGGGGCGGCTGATCGACGCCAAGGGCGGCCGCATGATCATGTCCGCCGGCTCGATCGCGACGGCGTTGAGCCTGGCGCTGGTCGCAATGGCGACGGCGCCGTGGGCCTATCTTGCCGCGTGGGCGATCGTCGGCCTTGCCATGCGCATGACGCTCTACGATGCGGCGTTCGCCTCGATCGTACAGGTGACGCCAACGCGCGGCCGGCGCGCCATCTCCTACCTCACGCTCTTCGGCGGCTTTGCATCGACCGTATTCTGGCCGATCGGGCATTGGCTCAACGGCGCCTATGGGTGGCGCACGACGCTCATCATCTTCGCCGCCATCAATCTGCTGGTCTGCCTGCCGCTGCATTGGTTTGGTCTCGCACGGCGCGAGGCGGCGGCGTCGGCCGGCTCACCGGAGGCGCAGACCGCCGCCGCACCGTCCGCGCCACCGCTCCAAGGTGCGGCGCGCACGCGTGGCATGATCCTGTTCGGCTTGGTCCTGGCCATCTCGGCGTTCGTCTACGGGGCCATGGCGGCGCATCTGGTGCCGCTCATCGAGGCGTCAGGAGTTTCGCTTGCCGCCGCCGTGACGTTGGCATCGCTGAAGGGCTTCGCGCAGGTGGGTGGCCGCGTCTGCGAGCTGGTTTTCGGGCGCAATCTCAATCCAGTCACGCTCGGGCGCATCACGCTGGCGTTTCTGCCGCTGTCCTTCGCAATACTTTTGCTCGGCGGCGCCAGCTACACGACAGCGTTCGCTTTCACGATGGTGTTTGGGATTGCCAATGGCTTGACGACGATCGTGCGCGGCGCGGTGCCGCTGGCGCTGTTCGGGCGTGAGGGCTACGGCGCCGTGTTGGGCATTCTAGCGACGCCCTATCTGCTGCTCAACGCGGTCGCGCCGATGGTTTTCGCCGTGCTCGCGGAAAGATATGGCTACACGGTCAGCACGCAGGTTCTGCTGGCGGTCTCGGCGATGGCGGCCATCGCCATGGAGGTGATGGCGGCGTGGTATCGCCGCCAGCCGGCCGAGCCCGCGAGCCGCTGATTAAACGAGCACCTGTGTGCCGACTTCGACCACCCGATCCGACGGAATCCGGAAGTACTCCGTGGCGTCCGCCGCGGTGCCCGCCATCCAGATGAAAATGTATTCCTGCCAGCGCGGCATTTCCGATTTCACCGTCGGCTTCAGCGAGCGCCGCGAGAGAAAGAACGATGTCGCCGAGATGTCGATGTTGAGGTCTTTGCGCCGGCAGTGATCCAGGATTTTCGGAACGCTGGGTGTTTCCATGAAGCCGTAGCGGGCCGTGACGCGCGAAAACGTGTCGGAGATCTCTTCGACGCTGATCCGGTCGTGACGCGCCACGCGCGGCGTGTCTTCTGTCCGGATTGTCAATATGACGTTGCGCTCATGCAGCACGCGGTTGTGCTTGAGGTTGTGCATCAGCGAGGTCGGCGCGGCATTGGGATCGCCGGTCAAGAACACCGCGGTGCCAGGCACCCGATGCGGTGGCTTGGCCTCGAGCTTGCGAACCAGCCAGTCGAGCTCCGCTTCGCCCTTGCGGGTCGCGCGCATCAGGACCTTGGAGCCCCGCGTCCACGTCAGCATCAGAAGGGCGATGATCGCGCCGATCATCAACGGGAACCAGCCGCCCTCCGCGACCTTCATGAGGTTCGCCGTCAAGAAGGCCTCTTCGATCAGCAGCAACGGCACGATCAAGGCCGCCGCCTTCCAGACGGGCCATTTCCAGCATTTCCAGATGACGAAGAACGCCATCAGGCTGTCGATCACCATGGCGGCGGTGACGGACACGCCATAGGCCGCCGCAAGATTGCTCGAACTTTTGAAAATGAAAACGACGCCTAGAACGCCGGCGAGCAACAGGTAGTTGACGCGCGGCAGATAGATCTGGCCCGCCATGCTCTCCGACGTGTGCTTGATCTCGAGGCGTGGCAACAGGCCGAGCTGTATCGCCTGTCGCGTGATCGAGAATGCGCCCGTGATCACGGCTTGGCTGGCGATCACTGTCGCGACGGTCGCGAGGCACACCATCGGCACCAGCGCCCAGTTTGGATAAAGCCGGTAGAACGGATGCTTGATCGCTTCGGGATCGGCCAACAACAAAGCCGCCTGGCCAAAATAGTTCAACATCAGCGCTGGCAGGACAAGCAGGATCCACGCCAGCTGAATTGGCTTTCGGCCAAAGTGGCCGAGATCGGCGTACAGCGCTTCGGCACCGGTCGCCGCGAGGAACACGAGGCCCATGACGGTCAGACCGAGAAAACCCTGCGACGTCACGAACTGCACGCCACGCAGCGGGTTGAGGGCACGGAAGACAGAAAGATCATCACCGATGTGGATGAGGCCGCCGATCGCGAGAACGACGAACCACAGGACCATGATGGGTCCAAAGAATTTGGCGACCTTCTCGGTGCCGCGCGACTGCACTGAAAACAGCGCCACAAGAATGACGACAGCGGTTGGAACGACGAATTTCTCGAGCCTTGGCGTAATTAGGCTCAAACCCTCGACGGCCGAGAGCACCGAGATCGCGGGCGTGATGATCGAGTCGCCATAGAAGAAGGCTGCTCCGGCGACGCCCAGGAGGAGCAAGAGCGGCGCGGATCGCTTTGCAACCGATTGCCCCAATGCCATCAGCGCGAATGTTCCGCCTTCGCCGCGGTTGTCCGCCCGCAACAAAACGAACACGTACTTGAGCGTCACAATCAAGATCAGTGTCCAAACCATCAGCGACAGAATGCCGATTATTGCCGTTTCACCGGCCATGCCATGTTCTTTGGCCGCCGTGATCGCTTCCTTGAAAGCGTAGAGCGGGCTGGTCCCGATATCGCCATACACCACCCCAATGGAGCCCAATGTGAGCGCCCATAGCTTGCCGGGATGCGATTGGTCCGCTGCTTCGCCCGCCGCGGTGGTGGATTGTGCCATGAGGCACCTCGATTATGTGTACGCCGTTTAGGGCGAATGGGGGCGGCTTATACTCTGATGTCTTGCGCCGGGGAAGAGATCTTGCGGATTTGTCACGCCCGTCAGCCCCGCGCGCACCCGCATCGACCGATCAGGAAAGAGTTATCATTATATTTCATGGGATTGCGTGATCACGCGGCCCGGTCCATGGCCTCGAGTTCGTCGATCATCCCCTCGATCACCTTGAGCCCCTTACCCCAGAACTCTGGTCTAGAAGCGTCGAGCCCGAACGGCGCCAGCAGTTCGGAGTGATGCTTCGATCCGCCCGCCTTCAGCATCTGAAAGTATTTGTCGACAAAGCCGGGGTGGGCCTCCTGATAGAGCCCGTAGAGCGAATTCACGAGGCAATCGCCGAAGGCGTAGGCGTAGACGTAGAACGGCGAATGGATGAAGTGGGGGATGTAGGCCCAAAAGGTTTCGTAGCCCGGATGGAACTCGATCGCCGGCCCTAGGCTCTCGGTCTGCACTTCAAGCCAAATCGATCCCAGTTGATCCGACGTCAGCTCTCCCGCCTTGCGCGCTTCGTGGACCTTGCGCTCGAAGCAATAGAACGCGATCTGACGGACGACCGTGTTCAGCATGTCCTCCACCTTACCCGCCATCAGTGCCTTGCGCTCGCGCGGATCGGTTGTCTCTTTCAGCAGTGCCTTGAACGTCAGCATCTCGCCGAAGACGGAGGCTGTTTCCGCGAGCGTCAGCGGCGTATTGGCCAGCAACGGGCCCTGTGGAGCGGCCAGCACCTGATGCACGCCATGGCCCAGTTCGTGCGCGAGCGTCATCACATCGCGCGCCTTGCCTTGATAGTTCATCAGGATATAGGGATGCGCCGACGGAACGGTCGGATGCGAGAATGCGCCCGGCGATTTGCCATCGCGCACCGGCGCATCGATCCAGTTGCTGTCGAAGAAGCGCTTGGCGATCGCCGCCATCTCGGGTGCGAACCCGGCATAGGCGGTCAAGACCGTGCGCTCGGCGTCGCGCCAGGTCATGACGCGTTCGGGTTTTTCGGGGAGCGGCGCATTGCGATCCCAATGCGCAAGCCGCTTCATGCCGAGCCACTTGGCCTTCATGGCATAGTAACGGTGCGCGGTCCTCGGATACGCATCTTGAACCGCGGCAACCAGCGCATCGACCACCTCGCCTTCGACGCGGTTGGCAAGGTGGCGGCTGTCCGCGACGTCCTTGAAGCCGCGCCAGCGATCGGAGATTTCCTTGTCCTTGGCGAGCGTATTGGTGATGAGCGTGAACAGCCGGATGTTGTCCTTGAACGAAACGGCCAGTGCCTCCGCGCCGGCTTTTCGCTTTGCACCAAGCGGGCTCGTCAGCAGATTGAGTGTCGGCTCCAGCGCCAGCGGTTCAGCTTCGCCCGTCACATTGAAGCGCAGTGCCGTCATCGTCTCGTTGAAGAGGCGGTTCCAAGAGGCGCGCGACGTCATCGACTTTTCGTGGAACAGCTTTTCCAGTTGTTCGTCGAGCTGATACGGCTTCTCTTTACGCAGATCCGCGAACCACGAGCGATACCTTTGCAGCGCCGGGGTCTCGAGCGCCTGTTCGAGCGTGGTGTCGTCGATCTGATTGAGTTCGAGTTCGAAGAAGATCAGATCGGTCGTGATGTTGGTGATTTTCTCTTGGATGTCGCCGTAAAATTTTGCGCGCTCAGGATCCGCCGTATTGGCGGCATACAGCAGCCCGGCATAAGACCCGAGCCGTCCAACGAGATCAGACAGGTCCTCGTAGATCTGGATTGCAGCCGCCAGATCCGCCCCGTTCGCCGCCGTCGCCGCGATCTTTCCTTTGTAGCGGCTCTCGATATCGGCTGCCATGCTGGCGGCCTTGGCAAGGTCGGTCGCGACCGCCTTGGACTGGGGCCCTGGATAGAGATCGTCGAGACGCCACTCGGGCATCGCGCCGAGGTCGGGTTCCAGCGTGCCGCCCGAAGCGGCTGCGGCCAATCTGATCCCGGCCAGTCCAATCTGCGCGCGAACGGCCATTCTGCAGTCTCCGTCATGACGTTTCTGGCCAACGCATGTGCCATGCGTCCAGGCTTGGCACAACCCAAAGAGCGGCGCTCGCGCACCGTTCCGGCGAAAAGCGTCATTTGCGATCGTATCGAAACGAAACGTTTACCGATGTCGGGCATTCTAACGCCTGTAAGTTAGTCGAGCGTAGCCTTGTGTTTGATCCTGAACCGTTTTCGGGGTCAGGGCTGCATGTTGTGTCCCGTAGCGTAGAGTGCCGAGTGAAGCCATGGTCAAGCGCGTATTGGTCGTCGATGACGATCCTGTTCAACGTCGTATTCTCGAAGAAGCCATCAAGCGTCTCGGCTACGAGACCAAGAGTGCTCAGGGCGGTGAACAAGCCCTGCAGATCCTCGAATCCCCTGATGGCGGATCGATCTCCCTCGTCCTCCTCGATATGGTGATGCCCGGCCTCGATGGCATGGGCGTGCTGGAGCGCGTCGGTAACAAACCCGGCACCCCGCCGATCATCGTGCAGACTGCGCACGGATCGATCGACGCGGCCATCAACGCGATGCGCGCTGGCGCCACCGACTTCGTGGTCAAGCCCGCTTCGATCGAACGTCTCGAGATCTCCATCAAGAGCGCTTTGAAAATCGAAGCGTTGCAGGGCGAAATCACGCGCATCCGCAAGACCGCGGAAGGCACATTGACGTTCAATGACCTGATCATTCGCGGTGAAGCGATGCGCCGCGTCATCTCGCTGGGCAAACGCTCCGCGGCTTCTAACATCCCGGTTCTGATCGAGGGTGAATCGGGCGTCGGCAAAGAGCTGATCGCCCGTGCCATCCAAGGCGAGAGCGAACGTGCGGGCAAGCCCTTCATCACCGTCAACTGCGGTGCGATCCCTGAAAACCTGGTCGAAAGCATTCTGTTCGGTCACGAGAAGGGCGCCTTCACGGGAGCCGTCGACAAGCGGATCGGCAAATTCCAGGAAGCTGACGGTGGCACGCTGTTCCTCGATGAAGTCGGCGAATTGCCACTCGATGCCCAAGTCAAGTTGCTGCGCGCGCTGCAAGAAGGTGAGATTGATCCGGTCGGCGCCAAACGGCCGGTGAAGGTCAATTTCCGCCTGATCTCCGCGACCAATCGCGACATGATCCAATTGGTCAAGGACGGCAAGTTTCGCGAAGACCTCTACTATCGCCTCAACGTCTTCCCGGTTTGGGTTCCCCCGCTCCGCGAACGCCTGGACGATGTGCCGGAACTGGCCCGTCACTTCCTTGCCCGCTTTGCGGCCGAAGAGGGCAAACGTCTGACCGGCATCTCTGAAGACGTCGTCGAGATGCTGTCGAGCTATTCCTGGCCCGGCAACGTGCGCCAGCTCGAGAACGCCGTGTTCCGCGCGGTCGTCCTCGCCGATGGCAATCAGCTGACGGTGGACGATTTCCCGCAGATCGCGGCCCATGTCGAAGGCTTCCGCGCGGTTGTTCCGGTCGCACCCGCCAATGTCGATCCGCGTCCCGTTATCACGGGTCCGGTGATGCTCGGCGCGGAGGACATCATTCCGCGGACGATTGAAGTGGCGAGTGACGGAAGCAGCTCGATCGGCATCGCAGCTATTGATGAGGCCGGTGAGATCCGCTCTCTCGAAGCCATCGAAGCGGACATGATCCGTCTTGCCCTCGGTCGCTACCGGGGTCACATGACCGAAGTCGCCAAGCGGTTGAACATCGGCCGCTCGACACTCTACCGGAAGATGCGCGAGTTCGGTCTCGAAGAGCGGATCAATTGATCTGATCTCGGACTGACTAACGCCGGAAAGACTAATGAGAAAGGCCGGAAACGGCCTTTCGCTATTTTGCCGTTATTGGGTGATCGATGGCGTTTGGGACACATCGGCACCAGAAGTCGATCGGCCGAAACGTAAGACCAGTGAAGCCCTAGCCGCGATTCACGAGATCAGTTAGTTTGGCGTACTTGGGAGACAAAGCACTTATGCGCTCGAGCGTTATAATCACAAGCTTCATGACGCTTCTGCTGTCGACTGTGGCCCTGCGGGCGACGGACACAGCGAACATGCCAGCGCCAACCGCTCTCAATTGGCCGCCGAAGCCGCCCGTCATGTCCTCGGAATCGCCAGGGCCAGTGACCGCGCCGATGCCGGCACCCAACGCCTTGAACTGGCCCCCACAAGCGCCGAGATTTGGCTTGCCGGCGCAGCCGGCGGACACCGCCGTTGCAACGGCACCGTCCACCGAGCCGAGCCGGATCATCGTTCCGCCGCTCAACCTCCCGATCGCACCGTTTCCGGCTGTGAAAGCCGAGGAACCCAAGGCGGCGAATGCGGCACCTGTGCCGCCGCCAGCCGCGGTGGCGACGCCTGCTCCCCCACCACCATCCTTCGCCTTGGCCGAAGAACTCGGAGACCGGCTGAAGGATGCCGGGCGCAATGGCGAACAGAGCGATCGCAAGGCGCTCGCAAAATTTTACGAGGGCCGGCAGTTCGCGCCTGTATGGGTGAGCGAGGCCGGGTTGACGCCCGCGGCGAAAGCCCTGAAATCCGAGATCGAGAAGGCCGACGACTACGGCCTCGAGGCGGGCGCGTTCAAGACGCCGGAGGCGCCTGCTGCTGGTCGCGCCTCCTCTCGTGCTGAATTGGCCAATGCGGAAATGACGTTGTCGCTGGCGGCGCTCAAATATGCGCGCCATGCCAAAGGCGGCCGCACTGAGCCGCTGCAACTCAACAAGAACCTGGACCGCACGGCCCAGGTGCTCGATCCGGCGCGTGTGATCGAGATGCTCGCGGCGGCGAAAGCGCCGGACGCAGTGCTGCGTGGCCTGCATCCGAAACATCCGCAGTTTGAAATGCTGCGGCAAGCCTACCTCGCGGTGAAGTCCGGCAAGGAAATCGAGATCGCCAACCCGCCGCCGCCGCCCAAGTTGGACAACAAGAAGAACGCTTCGACGCCGCCTCCAGCGCCAAAAGTTACTCTGAAGAAACTGTTGGCCAACATGGAGCAGTGGCGTTGGATGCCCGAGATGGGCGATTACCACATCTGGTCCAACATTCCGGAGTTCGCGTTCCGGATCGTGCGCGGCGGCACCGTGGTCCATAGCGAACGCATCATCGCCGGCAAGCCGGACACGCAGACACCGATCTTCTCCGACGAGATGGAACTCGTCGTGTTCCAGCCCTATTGGAATGTGCCGGAAAGCATCAAGTGGAAAGAGCTGCAACCGCAGCTGTCACGTTCGGGTGGCGCGCTCGCAAAAGCCGGCCTCAAAGCACAACGCAATGGCAAGGATGTCGATCCGGAGAACGTCGAGTGGGCGGACGCCGACATGACGCAATTCCACATCTTCCAGCCGCCCGGTCCAGGAAACGCGCTGGGTCAGGTCAAGTTCTTGTTTCCCAACAAGCACGACGTCTACATGCACGATACGCCGACAAAGCCGCTCTTCAATTCATCGACGCGCGCGTTCAGCCATGGCTGCATGCGCGTGCGCGATCCGCTGAAATTCGCCGAGATCATCTTGTCCAACGACAAGGGCTGGGACAGCGCCAAAGTGCGCCAACTCGCCAACGCCGGCCCCGAGAACAACGAGATCAAGCTCGGCAAGAAGATTCCCGTACACGTTACCTACTTCACTCTGATGGCTGAGGCCGACGGCAAGCTCCGCGTCTATAGCGACCTCTACGGTCACGAAAGCCGCATCAATCTCGGCATCGAAGGCAAAGCGCACCTCATTCCGCAGCCGAAGGAAGAGAAGGTGTCGGATTGGCGCAAGGAAGCGAAAGAGCGCCAGCAGCGCGTCGTTGTGAGGCGGCAGCAGGAGCCTTTCAACCTGTTCAAGAGCATCTTCAACTTCTGATTTTGAGCAGTGGCTCACATCGAACGGCCCGCTGCGATCGCGGGCCGGTTTCTATTCTACGTCGGCGCGCCCAACAATCCTGCGCTCGATCAGCTGATCGATCTCGCCGGCGCTGAAGTCGAATTCGAGCAAGACGTCGCGTGTGTCGATGCCCGGCTCTGCCGGTGGCGCTCCGGGCTCAGCCTGTGTGCGCGAAAAGCGCGGGGCAGGCGCCGGCTGCAGGACGCCGTCGCGCATCAAGAATGTTCCGCGCGCCGCCATGTGTGGATGCTGCGGCGCCTCGGCCAGCGATAACACCGGCGACACACAGGCATCGCTCCCCTCGAAGATCGTTTCCCACTCGGCGCGTGTCTTGCGCTTGATCCGGTCCGCGAACGTCGCGCGCAGTTCGTCCCAGCGGGCGCGGTCATGCTGGCCCGGCAAAGTCGCACGATCGAGGTCCAGCCCGGCGACGAACGCCTCGTAAAACCGTCCTTCGATCGCGCCGGCCGCGAGCCATTTTCCGTCCTTGGTCTCATAGACGTCGTACCACGGCGCGCCGGTGTCGAGCACGTTGACGCCACGCTCATCGGCCCATGTGCCCTGCGAATAAAATCCGTGCATCAACGCCATCAGGTATGCGGCGCCATCGACCATGGCCGCGTCGACCACTTGGCCTTTGCCGGAGCGCTTTGCCTCCAACAGGGCGCACACCATGCCAAACGCGAGAAACATCCCGCCGCCACCGAAATCGCCAACCAGATTGAGGGGCGGCACCGGCGCCTGACCCTTGCGCCCGATCGTGTGCAGCACGCCCGCAAGCGCGATGTAGTTGATATCGTGCCCTGCGCGCTCAGCCATCGGCCCGCTCTGTCCGAAGCCGGTCATGCGGCCGATCACCAAGCGCGGATTGAGCGCAAGCAGCGTATCAGGTGCAAGACCAAGCCGCTCCAGGACGCCCGGCCGAAACCCTTCGATCAAGCCGTCGGCCTTGGCTATCAGGCGGCAGACCACGTCGCGTCCCTCGCCGGTTTTGACGTCGACGGCGACACTTTTTCGGCCGCGATGCAGAACCTCGAACTTTGCCGCCCGGCCCGGCAGGCCGAGATCGACCGCTTCCCGCCGGTCGACGCGGATAACGCGCGCGCCCATGTCGGACAACAACATGGCGGCGAATGGCGCCGGCCCGATCGCGGCAAGTTCAACGATCGTTATTCCAGCGAGTGGCCCCATCGTGGTTACGGCTTTCTCTATCATTGCCCCAAACGCTGGATGCACGGGATTGGGCGCGCATGTCTTGGTCAATGAATAGTGAAAAGCGTGAACGGAGGACAACTATTTCTCAATCAGGATGTGTTTGATTGAAAGGCAAGAAGAGGCGTCAACGAAATAGAGCGTGAAAAGCGCGTGGCAGTTTTGAGTGCAGGTCTGGATCGCTTGAGATCCTGGGGAGAGCGTATGCGCCTTTGGGCGCCGCGTCCCGGGCGCGGCCGGTCTGTGGCCGAAGCGGGCGACATCGCCGAGCGCTTGGAAGTGCTCCAGGACATCCGCTGGGAGTTGAGCGAATCCGAAGTCCGCTTCCGCAATCTTCTCGATAGCCAAGACGATATCATTTTGCGCCGCGATGGCCGCGGCCGTCTGACCTTTGTGAACCGCGCCTTCTGCCGCGTCTTTGGCGTCGAGCGCGACGACGTGCTCGGCACCGAGTTCTGGCCGCGCGTCATCGAGGGCAGCAATGCCGAGCCGTTGATGCCGGAAGACGGCAAGCGCCGGCAGGCTTACGTGCAGCGCGTGGAAACGACCTCGGGGCGCCGTTGGATTTCGTGGGAAGAGTACGCGGTCCCCGCCATCGAGGGCAGCATGCCGGAGGTGCAGGCGCTTGGCCGCGACATCACCGAGCAGCGCCGCGTCGAAGCGGAGTTGCGCGAAGCCCGCGCCGATGCCGAAGCAGCGAACCGCGCCAAATCGCGTTTTCTCGCGGCCATGAGCCATGAGATTCGCACACCCATGAACGGTATCCTGGGTATGGCCAATCTGCTGGGCGACACGCCGCTGTCGCACGAGCAGCGCACCTACGTGCAAGCGGTGGACCGGTCCGCCAAGACCCTGCTGGCGCTGATCGACGAGATCCTGGATTTCTCGAAGATCGAAGCCGGCAAGATGGAACTCGAGCGCGCGGTGTTCTCGATCGAGGACTCGATCCAGAACGTTGTCGAGCTACTGTCGACGCGCGCGCACGAGAAGCGCATCGAGATCGGCTGGGCGATCGATCCCGCCGTGCCACGCTTTGCCGTCGGTGATGAAGCGCGTATTCGCCAGATCGTCACAAATCTCGTTGGCAACGCCATCAAGTTCACGGATGCCGGTGGCGTTCTCGTGACTGTCGCATCCGCCCCGGCGCTTGTGGGTGCCGGGCCGCGCGATCTGCGCATCGCCATCGCGGTGAAAGATACCGGATACGGCATCTCGCCGGTAATGCTCTCGACGCTCTTCACCGACTTCGAGCAGGGCGACACAGGCGTCAGCCGCCGTCATGGCGGAACCGGACTGGGTCTCGCGATCTCACGGCGGCTCGCCCGCGCCATGTCCGGTGACGTGACGGTTGAGACGACAGTCGGGCTGGGATCGACATTCACGGCGACGCTGACGGTCGCCCGCGCCGAGCCCAACTTGGAGCTGCGCACGATCGGCGCGGAAATTCCGCCGCATCATCTTTTGATCGCCATGGCGCCCGGCATTGAAACCGCGGCTATGCGGTTGAACTGCGAAGGTGGGCATGTGCCCGCCGAAGTGGTCGATCCGTTACGCGCGCCGGCGCTGATCGCGGCGGCGGCCGCCGAGAGCGCGGCGTTCAACGTGCTGGTGATGGATGGGCGCGGCGATGTCGAAGCGGCGAGCCGGCTTTTGCGCCTGGCGCGGGATGCGGTCCCCGGGCGCACCGTGCGCGGTCTCGTGATCGTGGATCCGGCTGCCCGCGCGGCGTTCGATCAGTTCCGCACCGCCGGTTTCGACGGCTACCTCGTGCGCCCGATCCGCCCAAAGTCTCTGCTGGCGCAGTTGTCCGACGCCGCCCCAGCTCTGCTGGAGACCGACGAGCCGGTTCCGGGCGCGCGTGTTGGCACAGCCCTGAGCGCGCGACTGCGGCGCGTGTTGCTTGCCGAAGACAATGACATCAACGCGCTGCTTGCGCGCCGCATGCTCGAACGCGCGGGCTGCGAAACCGTGCACGTGACGAATGGCCGGGATGCCGTCGATTGCCTGCGGCGCACGATCGCCGAGATCGACCTGCCCTTCGACATCGTCCTGATGGACGTCCATATGCCCGTGATGGATGGCCTCAAAGCGACCGCAAAAATTCAGGAAATGTTCGCCCGCGCCGAAGGCGGCCGTCATCAGGCGCCGCCGATCGTGGCGCTCACCGCGAATGCGTTCGAGGAGGATCGGCGCCGCTGCCTCGAGATGGGCATGGATGGGTATCTGTCAAAACCATTCGACCGCCACGAACTCGAGGCCATGCTGGAGACCTGGTGCGGGCAGACGCGCAAGGACCGCGCCGCGCGTGGCGACCCGGCCGCAGCCTGAGAATGAACGCATTGGGGGGCTGCGCGGAACCTGAGGAGTTCCGCGTATTCCATCCCCCGCCAATCGAGGCTATGCGTAGGGTCCAGGATTCGAACGCCGGACGCCGATGCCCCGCAAAGCAAAGCCAGAGCCTCAGGACGACGACCTCGCGATCGACGGGGAAGCCGAGGCCGTGCGGGAGCCCGAACCGGACGAGGCGCGCGCGACCGATGAGCCGGCAGCGTCTGTCGAGACGAAAACCGGTGGCGTGACGCCGTCGATGCAGCAGTTCCTGGAGATCAAGGCGGCTAACCCGGATTGCATCCTCTGGTATCGCATGGGCGACTTCTATGAGCTGTTCTTTGAGGATGCCGTCGTTGCCTCCGAGGTCCTCAGTATTGTTTTGACCAAGCGCGGCAAGCATCTTGGCCAGGACATCCCCATGTGCGGGGTGCCGATCCATCGCGCCGACGAATATCTCCAGCGGCTCATTCGCAAAGGCTTCCGCGTCGCCGTCTGCGAGCAGCTTGAAGATCCTGCAGAAGCGCGAAAGCGCGGCTCGAAAGCCGTCGTGCGCCGCGATGTCGTGCGCCTCGTCACGCCCGGCACGTTGACCGAGGAAACACTCCTCGATGCCAAGACCCGCAACTACCTGACCGCGCTTTTTGCTGCGCCGAAGTCCGCCAATGGCCCCGCGACCTTCGCGCTCGCCTCGATCGATATCTCGACGGGTGAATCGGAAATCGGTGAAATCTCCACCGAGGATATCCCGGGCGAACTTGTGCGTCTGGCGCCAGGCGAAGTGTTGGCGACCGACGCCACCTTGGCCGACGCCGACCTGAAGGCCTGGATCGAAATGGCAGGCGGCGCCGCAACGCCCGTGGCCGGTCCATCCTTCGACAGCATGGCGGGTGAGCGGCTGTTGAAGATGTATCTCGGTGTCTCCGACCTCGCAGCGTTCGGTGCGTTCTCGCGCGCGGAATTGGCAGCCGTCGGTGCGCTGCTGAAGTACATCGAGTTGACCCAGCTCGGAAAGCGCCCCGTCGTGCGCCCGCCGCGACGCACCGGGGCCGGCGCCGTCATGGTGATCGATGCCGCCAGCCGCGGCAGTCTCGAGCTATTGCGTTCGACGTCGGGCGAAAAAGCCGGCAGTCTGCTCGGCGCCATCGATCGCACGGTGACGGGGGCGGGCGCGCGCGAGCTTGCGGCGCGTCTTGCCAGTCCCTTGCGCGACGGCAGAGCGATCGCCGCCCGGCTCGACGCCGTCGGCTATCTCCTCGAACATGACACTCTGCGCGAGGATCTCCGCCGCAGCCTGCGCGCAGCACCCGACATCGCGCGGGCGATCTCGCGCCTTGCTTTTCAACGTGGCGGCCCGCGCGATCTTGCAGCCGTTCGTGATGGGCTGACAGTGTCCAAGGCGTGCGCAAAGCTGCTCGATGCATCGTCCGGCATGATGGGGCTGCCGGCCGACTTAGCCGACACCGCGACGCGGCTTGGCGCCAGCAATGGGCCGCTGTCGGTGATGCTCGCAGAGGCGCTGGTCGACGAACCGCCGCCCTTGCGGCGTGATGGCGGATTCGTGCGCGAGGGCTATCGCACCGAACTCGACGAGGCGCGGCGGCTGCGCGAGGACAGCCGTCGCGTCATGGCGGCCCTCGAGGCCAAGTATCTCGCCGAGACCGGCGTCAAGTCGCTGAAGATCCGCCACAACAATATTTTGGGCTACTTCATCGAGGCGACGGCCAATACCGCAAAGCCGCTGCTGTCGCCACCGCTGAGCGACACATTCCGGCACCGCCAGACGATGGCGAACGCGGTCCGCTTTACGACGGTGGAACTCGTCGGCATTGAAGGCCGCATCGCCACCGCCGGCGAACGCGCGCTTGGCCTCGAGCAAGATATCTTCAACGAGCTGGCGGCGGGCATTGCCGCAGCCGAAGCCGAACTGCTGGCACTTGCCGCAGCCCTCGGCGCGCTCGATTGTGTGACCGGGCTCGCCGAGGTCGCCGAAGAGCAGGGCTATGTGCGCCCGCACCTCGATGACAGCACGGCGTTCGAAATCCGCGGTGGCCGCCATCCGGTCGTCGAGCAGGCTTTGAAAGCGGCCAAATCGGGTGCTTTCATCGAGAACGATTGCTTGTTGGGCCGTCCGGCTCTCCCGCCGCGCCCCGCGGGGTTCGACGAAGCAGTGCATGCGCGCGTTTGGCTGGTGACCGGCCCGAACATGGCCGGTAAGTCGACGTTCCTGCGCCAGAATGCGCTCATTACCGTGATGGCCCAAATGGGATCGTACGTGCCGGCGCGCGCGGCTGACATCGGCATCGTCGATCGGCTCTTCTCCCGCGTCGGCGCCTCGGACGACATCGCGCGCGGCCGCTCGACCTTCATGGTCGAGATGATCGAGACCGCCGCTATTCTGAACCAGGCGTCGGACCGCTCGCTGGTCATTCTCGACGAGGTCGGCCGCGGCACGGCAACCTTCGACGGTCTGTCGATCGCGTGGGCGACGGTCGAGTACTTGCACGATGTCAGCAAATGCCGCGCACTGTTCGCCACGCATTATCACGAGATGACGGCCTTGGCGGGCCGGCTCGTCGAGGTTGCCAACGTGACCATCGACGTCAAGGAATGGCAGGACGAAATCCGCTTCCTGCACAAAGTCAAAGCCGGCGCGGCCGATCGATCGTACGGCATTCAAGTCGCGAAACTTGCAGGCCTGCCCGCCGCCGTCATCGGCCGCGCGGGTGAGGTTCTCCGCCTGCTCGAAAAGAAAGAGCAGAAGGGACCCGGCGCCGGCGACTTGCTGGACGAGTTGCCGTTGTTTGCGGCCGCAAGACCAAAGAGCATGACGGTCGCGGAACGCGGCCCCTCGCCGGTCGAAAAGGCGCTTGCCGGAATCAATCCAGACGAGTTGACGCCGAAGGCAGCGCTCGAGGCGCTCTATCGCCTCAAGGACGCCGCGCGCGGGAGCAAACAAGAATGACTGCGCACGCGCCCCATTCCCTCCCAAATACGCCGCCCCCGTACTTCGATCCCGTCGCCTTGCGCGCGGACCTCACCTCGCTCTTTCGCAGTCACGGCGAAGATCCGCAATCCGCCCGCAATCCGATCGCGGCGCGCTTGAAGCAACTCGTGAAGGATGCGCGCACTGAGGCGCGGCTCCAATTGGAAGCCGACGGCAATGGCCGCCGCTGCGCCGCCGGCCTCTCGAAATTCCAGGATGAGCTGATCCACCTGATCCATGACTACACCGTCGCCCACGTCTACCGGCTCTCGAATCCGACCGCGTCTGAGCGCATGGCCGTGATCGCAACCGGCGGCTATGGGCGCGGCCTGCTCGCGCCGGGGTCCGATATCGATCTGCTGTTTCTGCTGCCGTCGAAACAGACGCCTTGGGGCGAGAGTGTGGTTGAATCCGTGCTCTACATGTTGTGGGATCTGGGCTTCAAGGTCGGGCACGCCACACGCACGATCGATCAATGCGTCAAATTTGCGCTCGCCGATATGACGATCCGGACCTCGCTCCTGGATGCGCGTTTGATGTTCGGCGACGCCGGCCTCCATGCCGATCTGATGCAACGCTTCGCGCGCGACGTCACCGCTGGCACCGCAAAGGATTTCATCGCCGCGAAGATGGCCGAACGCGACCAGCGCCACACCCGCGCGGGCTCCTCCCGCTACAAGGTCGAGCCGAACATCAAGGACGGCAAAGGCGGACTGCGCGATCTGCACACATTGCATTGGCTTGCGAAGTATCTCTACGGCGCAGGCCCCGGCACCGGTGCGCTACCACCCGATATCTTTACCCATGCCGAGCACGCGACCTTCCGCCAATGCGAGGATTTTCTCTGGACCGTGCGCTGCCATCTGCACTTCATGACCGGGCGGCCCGAGGAGCGCTTGTCCTTCGAGCATCAGCGCGCCATGGCCGAGCGCCTGAACTATCGCGACCGTGGCGGCGTGCCGGCCGTCGAGCGCTTCATGAAGCATTACTTTCTGATCGCCAAGGACGTCGGAGACCTGACCACCATTCTCTGTTCGGCGCTTGAAATTCAGCAAGTGAAGGAACAGCCGCGGTTCGCCAGCTTGCTCAATCCTTTGGGTTGGCGCGCGCGCAGAAAAGTGCGGCGTACGACAGTTTTTCGCGTCGACAATGGCCGCCTCAACGTCGCCGACCGCGATGTCTTCAAGCGCGATCCCGTAAACCTCATCCGCTTCTTCGCTCAGGCGGAACAGACCAAGACGTTTTTCCATCCCGAGGCGCTGCGGTTGCTGCGCGGATCCGAGCGGTTGATCGATGGATCGTTGCGCGCGGACGCGGAGGCCAATCGCATCTTTCTCGAATTGCTGACCTCCCAGGACAATCCGGAAGATACGCTCCGCCGCATGAACGAAACCGGCGTGCTCGCGCGCTTCGTTCCGGATTTCGGTAAAGTCGTCTCGATGATGCAGTTCAATATGTACCACCACTATACGGTGGACGAGCATCTGCTGCGCACCATCGGCGAACTCTCCGCGATCGAGCACGGCGCCGTCGCTGAAGAGTTGCCGCTCTCGACTAAAATCTTCAAGACACTGCAAAACCGCCGCGCGCTCTATGTGGCGGCCTTCCTGCATGACATCGGCAAGGGCCAGGACGAAGACCACTCGGTCATCGGCGCCCGTGTCGCGCGCAAGCTGTGCCCACGCCTTGGTCTCGATTCAGCCGAGACCGAAACGGTTGCCTGGCTGATCGAGCAGCACCTGACCATGAGCACGATCGCGCAGAGCCGCGATCTCGGTGATCCCAAAACCATCCGCAGCTTTGCCGATATCGTCCAAACGCAGGAGCGGCTGAAACTTCTGCTGCTTTTGACGGTTGCCGATATTCGCGCCGTTGGCCCCGGAACGTGGACCGGCTGGAAAGGTCAGCTCCTGCGCACCCTGTATCATGAGGCGGAGCCCTTGATCGCGGGTGGGGCGACGCAAGTGGGGTTCAAACAGCGCGCCGCCGCCGCCGAACAGACTTTCCGCACGGCTCTTACCGGTTGGCCGGCGCCCGATGTCGAGCGCTACATCGCGCGGCATTACCCGGACTATTGGCTCAAAACAGAACTGCGCAAGCAGATCGAGCACGCCGAACTCGTGCGTCGAACGGAAACAGCGGGCGAGCACTTCGCGACCGACGTCCGCTCGGATGCGTTCACGGCCGTGACGGAGCTTTCCGTTCTGGCTCCGAACCATCCGCGGCTGCTGGCGCTGTTCGCGGGCGCCTGCGCGGCCGCCGGCGCCAACATCGTCGGCGCCTACATCTCGACCACCCGCGACGGCTTCGCGCTCGACACCTTCCTCCTCCAGCGCGCGTTTGAACGCGACGATGATGAGTTGCGGCGCGCCCATCGGATCGGCGACAGCATCGGCAAGATCTTGAAGGGCGACATCCGCCTCGGCAAGCTCCTCAGCAAGCAGCGCGAAACCCGCACCGGGATCGGCACCTTCACGGTCGCGCCCGAGGTGGTGGTCGACAACGCGCTCTCGGATCAGTTCACCGTCATCGAGGTCGCGGGCCTCGATCGCCAAGGCCTGCTGTATGATTTGACCAGCGCCCTGTCCGATCTCAATCTCGATATCACGTCGGCGCATATCACCACGTTCGGCGAAAAGGCCGTCGATGTGTTCTATGTGACCGACCTCACCAACAAGAAGATTGTCGCCCCGTCGCGGCAGAAGGCCATTCGCGACCGCTTGTTGCAGGCGTTGGCGCCACCGGTGGACGGCGCCGCGGCAGCCAAGCCCGCAGCAGGGGCCGGGTCATGAAGACGGCGCAATCCGGAGCCACAATGTAACATGCGCCAAGCCCGCCGCATTCCTCGCTGGTTCACGCTGATTTTCCTGCTCCCGCTGGCATTGCACGCGGTCTGGTGGCTCTCCACCGATCCCGCGAAGGCCTGGAACGAGGTCGACTGGTCGAGCACCAGCATGTTGCCGCCCGCGACAGCAAACCCGGAGGCGATGGTGCACGTTTATGCCGCACGTGTCGGCCGCTGGCGTGGTGTCTTCGCCGATCACACCTGGATCGTCGTCAAGGAGCGCGGCGCCAGGGCCTACACCCGGTTCGACAAGGTCGCCTGGGGCCGGCCCGTCCGCATCGATGGCTGGGCGCCGGACGGGCGCTGGTATGGGCATGCGCCACGGTTGATCGGCGCCATTGAAGGGCCGGCGGCCGAGGCGATTGTTGCCAAGGTCCGCGCTGCCGTTGCGCGCTATCCGCATAATCGCATTGGCGGCTACAGCGTCTGGCCCGGGCCGAATTCGAATTCGTTCGTGGCCTCGATCCTGATGGCCGTGCCCGAGGCCGGCATTGCCCTGCCGCCGACGGCCATCGGTAAGGACTATCGCGCTGACGGTCAGGTGTTTGGCCGCAGCCCGAGCGGCACCGGCTATCAGGTGTCGCTGTTTGGATTGTGCGGCGTGACGGTTGGTTGGGCGGAAGGCCTCGAGATCAATATCCTGGGCCTTGTGGCCGGCCTCGATATCCGCCGGCCCGCCCTGAAACTTCCGGGCTTCGGCCGCATCGGCCTCGACGCGCTGTAGAGCGGCGATTCTGAAGTCCGCACCATACTTTCGGTTATATTGGTCAGCGGACTTCAGAATCGCCACACCAGTGAGCAGCAGGCCCGAACGGAAACGTGGTCGCAAACCCAATGACTCGGATGCCCCTTCAAATCGTCTGGTTCAAGCGCGATCTGCGCATCCACGACCACAGACCGCTCGTGCAAGCGGTGCAACGTGGCCTTGTGCTGCCCTTGTACGTGGTCGAGCCTGAGCTTTGGCGGCAGCCGGATGCGTCAGCCCGGCACTGGCATTTCTTACTGGACTGCCTGCGTGATTTGACTGACGCCCTTGGCCAGTTGGGCCAACCGCTGATTGTCAGGGTCGGCGCCGTCGTTGATGTGCTTGCCGACATCCAGCGCACGCATGGCATTGCCGCACTTTGGTCGCACGAGGAAACGGGCAATGCGTACACGTTCGCGAGGGACAAAGCGGTCGCCGCATGGGCGCGCGAACACGCCATCCCATGGCATGAGATCCCACAACACGGTGTGCAGCGCCGGTTGGCGGACCGCAACGGCTGGGCCCAGGCCTGGGACCGGCAGATGGCAGAGACGAGCGTCGATCCACCTTTGGCGTTGGCACCGGTTCCGGGGATCCCAGCACAACGGCCCGTGGAGCTGAGTGATCTTGGTCTCGCGGACGACGGTTGCATGATGCGGCAGCCCGGTGGCAGGCGGCACGCCATTGCGTTGCACGATAGTTTTCTCGCTGGTCGCGGCAGACATTACCGGCGCGAGATGTCGAACCCGTTGGCGGGTGCCTCGGCCTGCTCGCGACTATCGCCGCATCTCGCGTTTGGAACCGTCAGCATGCGTGAAACCGCGCAGGCGACGTGGTCGCGCTTGCAGGACTTGAAGGGTGACGAGACGGCAGAGGCCAAATCTCTGCGCGCTTCGCTGGTGTCCTTCACCGGCCGTCTTCATTGGCATTGCCACTTCATCCAGAAACTTGAGAGCGCGCCCTCCATCGAAATGCGCGAACTTCACCCCGCGTTGCGTGGGCTCCGGCCGGGCGTCGCCGATCCGGTGCTGTTGCAGTCCTGGGCCACGGGGCAAACCGGCTACCCGTTTCTCGACGCCTGCATGCGCAGCCTGACCGCGACGGGCTGGCTGAACTTCCGGATGCGGGCCATGGTGATGTCGTTCGCGAGTTACAATCTATGGCTGCCGTGGCGTGAGACCGGGCTGCATCTGGCGCGGCAGTTCACCGACTACGAACCCGGCATTCACTGGCCGCAAACGCAAATGCAATCGGGCACGACGGGGATCAATACGATCAGGATCTATTCAGTGGTCAAGCAGGGCCATGATCAGGACCCGACAGGTGCGTTTGTGCGGCGTTGGGTGCCGGAGCTGGCAGATGTCCCAGATCAATACCTACAAGAACCGTGGACGATGAATGGTCAAAACCGCATTGTCGGGCAACGCTACCCGGAGCGCATCGTTGATCTCAAGGTTTCGACCGCGGCAGCGAAAGACATCATTTACGGCGCGCGGCGCGGCGACGCCTTTCATGCGGCAGCCGATGCGATCCAAAGCCGGCACGGCAGCCGCAAAAGCCAGTTGCCAATGATCGGACAGCGGCCAAAGTCATCGGCACGCCGGCGCTCGCGCGCGACCAAGAGCGACCCTGACCAATTGGATTTGGATGTGTGAGAGTGAGTCCGGCCGTCAGAACCCCTCGACGAGCATCGAAAAGCAGGGGAATGTCTCGCGGTTCAGTGCCTCTTCGCAAGCGCGTCTTGATCCTGAACTTCATCGGCGAAAACGTTCTCGGCCTGCCAAAATCCTACTGAAGCGCGAAAGGCTCCACATGCCCGGCTTGTACTTTGAACAATTCACGGTCGGACAGGTGTTCGAGCACACCATCCGCCGCACCGTCACCGAGATGGACAATGTCCTGTTCTCGGCCCTCACTCACAATCCGGCGGCCCTGCATCTCGATGAGGAATATTGCCGCGAGCATTCCGAGTTCGGCCAGCGCATTGTCAACAGCGCCTTCACACTCGGGCTGATGGTCGGCATTTCGGTCGGCGATACCACGCTCGGCACGACCGTCGGCAATCTCGGTTGGACCGATGTCAACTTCCCTAAGCCAGTGTTCCATGGCGACACGATCCACGTGCGCACAACTGTGATCGCATTGCGCGAGAGTAAGTCGCGCCCGAACAATGGCATCACCACATTCCTGCACGAGGCTTTCAATCAGCGAAACGAGCTGGTCGGCACCTGCAAGCGCATGGGACTGATGATGAAGACGCCGAAGACCTGAGCCATGAAACCCCTCGCCGGCATCAGGGTGCTCGATTTCTCCAAAGTGCTGACGGGGCCGTTGTGCACGCAGACGCTCGGCGATCTCGGTGCCGACATCATCGAAGTCGAGCCGCTCGGCCTCGGTGACGATTCGCGCGGCTGGCCGCCCTTCAGCAGTCCCGGTCTCGGGGTCGTGTTGTTAAGCGTCAACAGAAACAAGCGCAGGATCGCGCTCGATCTGAAGACCGAGGCCGGGCCTGCGGTTGCCCATAAACTCGCAAAGACCGCCGATATCGCCATCGAGAACTTCGGCTCGGGCGTTGCAGAGCGGCTGGGCATCGATGCCGCGAGCCCGCAGCCGC
>CAVZYN010000015.1:60000-71823 GCA_963779515.1 uncultured Alphaproteobacteria bacterium | reverse complement strand
CGGTCGCCTCGCGCATGACCACGAGATCGATGCTGCGGCCGGCCGGCATGTTGGTCGGCAGGAACGGCCGCGAGCGCGCCGGGCGCACGTTGGCGTAGAGATCGAGGCCGACGCGGAACGACGCCGAGATATTGCGGCCGCCTTTCTCGGGCGCGGGATAATCCGCGTGCGACTGGGTGCCAAGCACGATACCGTCGTAAGTGCGGGCGCGATCGATGACCTCCTGGCGCATGGTCGTGCCGTGCTTTTTCAGGCTCTTGAGCCCCACCTCTTCGTAATCGTAGGTGAGGCCCAGCCCGAACTTCCGGCTCGCGGCCTCCGTCACGTCCATGGCGGCGCGGACGATTTCGGGGCCGATACCATCGCAGGGCAACACGATCAGGCGCATTTTTGCGAACCCCTTCGGCAGCGGTTTTTCTCAGCGCGCGCACAATCGTGATGGCGGTCATCAAAACCCATGATTGATCGGCATGCTTATAGGAATTGCTCGGGTGACGGGCAAAGCCTATGTTCGACCGTCACTGATGTTGGAGCGGAAAATGGATCGTCTCGGCCGGATATCGTCAGCCGTCCCTGCGCGTGGCGGTCCGCCGTCGCGGGCGCACTTGGCGCCGTACTGTTCAGCGCCGGCCTAGCGGCGCCAATCCTACCCCGAGCGCACCATCACGCTGATCGTGCCGTTTGCGGCTGGCGGCGCCTCCGACGTCTCCGCCGCATCATGGCCGAGGCGATGTGGAAGCTTCTCGGCCAGACCATCATCATCGAGAATGTCGCGGGCGCCGGCGGCGCCACCGGCTCGCTGCGCGGCAAGAACGCCAAGCCCGACGGCTACACCATCGGCTTCGGCCACATGGGCACGCACGCGGCCTCCGTCGGCGACCAACCCGAAGCTGCCCTACGACCGCGCACCGATTTCGACTATCTCGGCATCTCAGCTCGACGCCGCACCTCATGATCGTGCGCAAGGATTTTCCGGCCAATACGCTGCAGGAGTTCATCGCCTACGCCAAGGCGAAGGGCAAGGACCTGAAGATGGGCCACAACGGCGCCGGCTCGCTGTCGCACCTCACCTGCGTGTTGTTCTTCCAGCTGATCGGCGTCGAGCCGACCTACGTCGTCTATCGCGGCTTTGGCCAGACCATCAACGACATCCTCGTCCGGCGCCATCGATGGCACTGCGATCTCATCGCCTCGGCAGCGGCCATGTCACGGCGGCTCGGTGAAGGCCTTCGGCGTCGCCGCCGACGAGCGCTCGGCGCAGCTGCCGGACGTGCCGACCTCCAAGGAGGCCGGGCTTGCCGGATTTCCAGGCCGAGAGCTGGCTCGGGCTCTACGCGCCGAAGGGCTTGCCGCCGGCGGTCCTGGCCAAGCTGCGCGAGGCCGTCGCGAAGTCGCTGGCGGATCCGGCCGTTGCAGAAGCGCTTCGCCGACATCGGCGCGGCCGTCCCCAACCTGATCGGCAGGGCGGCGACTATATGCAAAAGCATGTCGCCGCGGAGGTCGAGCGCTGGATCGCCATCATGAAGAAAGCCGGCGTTCAACTGCCGCAATGACAGATCCATCTGGAGAGACCGATCCATGAGCCTTCTCGCCTCCGTCGACGGCTACGACATCGACATCGTCGTGCAAGGTTTCCCCGGCAAGGCCGTTGCCACGGCGGGCTCGGCTGGAGCACGGTCGTGCTGATGCGCGGACATGGCCGCACCATCCTGATCGACGCCGGCAACTTCGGCATGCGCAAGATGCTGATCGAGCGGCTGAAGGCGCGCGGCCTCAAGCCCGGCGACGTCACGGATCTGCTGCTGACGCACTCGCACTACGATCACTCGGTGAACTGGACGCTCTTCAAGCATGCGCGCATCGCGATTGGGCGGACGGAACTCGCGTGGTCGCTGAAGGAACCGTGGGGCGAAACCCCGGTGCCCGAACTCTACATGGAGAAGCTCGAGACCTGGCCGACGCTCGCGACGGTCGAAAATGGCGGCGAGGCGCTGCCCGGCATCACCGCGTACATTGCGCCCGGCCACACGCCCGGCTGTCTCGTCTATGTGTTCCGCGGTAGGGATCGCGACATGATCTTCACGGGCGACGCCGCCAAGAACCGCGCCGAACTCGTCTCCCGCGACACCGACATGACCTACGATCCCGCCATCAGCCGCGCCTCCATCGACATGATCTGGGAGCTGTGGCGCCGCCGCCCCGGCTCGATCCTGGTGCCGGGCCACGATCTGCCGATGACGCAAACGAACGGCGTCACCGCCTACATCGGCAAACGCGAGGCTGCCATTACCGCCTTGTACGGCGACGACATGGAAAAAACCACGCTGATCTCGCTGACGGGCCTATAATCCCGCGCGCACATCGCCGGTGAACGGCACTTCGGGAGACGAATTATGACAGGACAAACACTCGGCTTCGTTGGCGTTGGCCGCATGGGCGGACCGATGTCGGGGCGCTGCTGGATGCCGGCTACAAGCTCTGCATCTACGACCCGCAATCCGGCCGCCACCAAGCCGCTGGCCGCGCGTGGCGCCAAGGTCCCCGCCTCGGCCAAGCTGTCGCGTCCGCAGCGCGAGACCGTCTTCATCAGCCTGCCGACACCGGACATCGTCAAGGCCGTTGCCATGGGCGAGGCCGGCGTGATTGCAGGCTCAAGGTGAAAACGCCGATCGATCTCTCGACCACGGGGCCGACGGTCGCCGGTCGAGATGCGCGCGCCGCCGCCGCCCAGCGCAACATCACCTGGATCGATTGCCCGATCAGCGGCGGCGTCTGGGCGCTGCCGCCGGCACGCTTGGCGTCATGGTATCGGGCCCTCGGCAAACTTCGCGACGGCGCTGGACCCGGTGCTGAAAGTGTTCGGCAAGGTGTTCTTTGTCGGCGAGACGCCCGGCCTCGCGCAGACGGCGAAGCTCTGCAACAACCTGCTCTCCATGACCGCGATGGCCGCTGACCGTCGAGATCATGGCGATGGGCACCAAGGCCGGGCTCGATCCGGCGACGCTGCTGCTCGAGATCATCAACGTCTCGAGCGGGCGCAACACCGCGACGATGGACATGTTCCCGGCAGCCGATCCTGACCGCGCAAATTCGATTACGCCTTCACCACGGGCCTTGCCTACAAGGACGTCAAACTCTGCGTCGATGAAGCCGAAGCCATGGGCGTGCCGATGGTGGTCGGCGGCGCCGTCCGGCAGATGTGGAACGTGACGCAAGCCAAGCACGGCGCGGATTCCGGACTTCACCGTCGTCGCCAAGGTGCTCGAAGACTGGGCCGGGTCGAAATCCGCAATAAAAAATAACCGCCAAAAAACTTTTCCCGCGGGTCTTGTGTGGGGAGCGGGCGGGGCCATGTATAGCGTCGCGCCGGGTGCGATCGCGAACGTGACCTCGTTGAAAATCGTGGCTGGCCGGAGAAGGCTGTTTTGCGGGCTCACCCCGTGGTGTGGCATCTCCGGATTGCACGTGCGAGACC
Source organism: uncultured Alphaproteobacteria bacterium (assembly GCA_963779515.1). Taxonomy (GTDB): domain Bacteria; phylum Pseudomonadota; class Alphaproteobacteria; order Rhizobiales; family Hyphomicrobiaceae; genus CAVZYN01. Next base: position 68,348 of record CAVZYN010000015.1, on the reverse strand, counting down.
GTGAGCGGGCCCCGGCGCGGTAGGCCGTAGGTTGGGTTAGCGTGCCGTTCAGTCGACGCATTTTTGGATGTCGATCACGCGTAACCCAACATGGGGCATCTGGCGCTCAGTGTTGGGTTACGCGTGGCTTGAAAGGCGCGACACTCGCACCTCCGGTGGCCACGCTCGCCCAACCTACGTCCCGCCGCCCTCCGTCGCCAGCCACGCTCCACAGCAGGCCTTCGCGAGTTCCCGCACGCGCAGAATGTAACTCTGCCGCTCCGTCACGCTGATCACGCCGCGCGCATCGAGCAGATTGAAGATGTGGCTCGCCTTGATGCACTGGTCGTAGGCCGGCAGCGCCATCAGATGACGCGCGCTCGCTGTCCGTCGGCCGCCTGCGTGCCCTTCTCCAACAGCGCCTTGCACTCCGCCTCCGCGTCCTTGAAATGCGCGAGCAGCATGTCCGTATTGGCATGCTCGAAATTGTAGCGCGAATATTCCTGCTCGGCCTGCTGGAACACGTCGTTGTAGGTGAGCTTGCGCGCATCGTCGCGGCCGTTGAAATTCAGATCCCACACCCGGTCGACGCCCTGCACGTACATGGCGAGCCGCTCCAGCCCATAGGTGATCTCGCCCGACACCGGCCGGCAATCGTAGCCGCCGACCTGCTGGAAGTAGGTGAACTGCGTCACCTCCATGCCGTTGCACCACACCTCCCAGCCGAGACCCCAGGCGCCGAGCGTCGGGCTCTCCCAGTCGTCCTCGACGAAGCGGATGTCGTTCTTCGCCGTGTCGATGCCGATCGCGTCCAGGCTCTTCAGGTAGAGATCCAGGATGTCCGGCGGCGACGGCTTCATGATCACCTGGAACTGGTAGTAGTGCTGCATGCGGTTCGGGTTCTCGCCGTAGCGCCCGTCCTTCGGCCGCCGCGAGGGCTGCACATAGGCCGCGTTCCAGGTCTTCGGCCCGAGCGCGCGCAACGTCGTCGCCGGATGGAACGTGCCCGCGCCCACCTCCATGTCGTAGGGCTGCAGGATCACGCAGCCCTGCGCGCCCCAGAACTGCTGCAGCGTCAGGATCAGATCCTGAAAGCTCTCCTTGGGGCGGAGTTGGCCCATCGGCTGGTCGTGGTTTGGTGGCGGTGGCGGCGATCGTCGGCATATGGGTGTTCCGTAGTGCTCTGGTTGCGGCGCACTATACGCATTGGCGCCCGCCTGTCACGGGTCTCCGAACGCCAATTGAGGGCGTGACGGGCGCGCCGCGGGCAGGGCTAGGATCAGGCGTCTGACGATAAGTTCCCCCAAATCGAAAGGAGTCACCCTGTGGCCGTTATGAAAGTCATCGAGTTGATGGCCGAAAGCACGAAAAGCTGGGAAGACGCGACGCAGAATGCCGTTCTCAAGGCGTCGAAATCATTGAAGGGCATCAAGTCCGTCTGGGTGCAGGATCAATCCGCGCATGTGGACAAGAAGGGCCAGATCTCGAGCTATCGGGTGACGTGCAAAGTGACCTTCGAGGTGGGTGGTTGACGCCGCCCGCATTGGGTTGACTATTTGGAGGGCGCCACGGTTTGCTGCGGCGCTCTCTTTTTTGCAGGAACTGCGCGCATGTTCTTCGATGGCTTCACGCTCGACCACATCACTGTGCGCGACGGGCGCTTGCGCGTGCGCCATGGCGGCTCGGGGCCACCGCTGCTTTTGATCCACGGCAACCCGCAAACGCATGCGATGTGGCATTTCGTGGCGCCGCGGCTCGCCAAGCACTTCACCGTCGTCTGCCCTGACCTTCGCGGCTATGGCGGTTCGTTCAAGCCTGCGGCGTCCGCCGATCACGCCGCCTACGCCAAAACCGAAATGGCGCGCGACATGGTGGAGCTGATGGCGCATTTCGGTCATCAGACCTTTTATCTCGGCGCGCACGATCGCGGCGCCCGCGTGTCGCATCGCCTGCTGCTCGATCATCCAGAGCGCGTGAAGAAGGCGGCGCTGCTCGACATCGTGCCGACGATCGAGCATTTCGAGCGCGCGGACATGAAATTCGCGATGGGCTACTATCACTGGTTCTGGTTCGCGCAGCCGCATCCATTCCCGGAAAACGTCATCTCGGCGGCGCCGGACGCGTGGTTCCGCGCGCACACGACGCGCGAGCCGAAGCCACCGGATTTCTTTCACAAGGACGCGCTCGCCGACTATCTCGCGCACGTGCGCATGCCCGACATGATCCGGGGCATGTGCGAGGACTATCGCGCGGCGGCGACCATCGACCTCGAGCACGATCGCGCCAGCCGTGCGGGCGGCAAAAAGATCACCTGTCCGCTGCTGGTGCTGTGGGGCTCGAAAGCCAAGATCGGCGCCTGGTATGACGCGATGGCACTCTGGCGGGCCTACAGCACCGGACCGCTGACGGGCAGCCCGGTGACCTCCGGCCACTATCTCGCCGAAGAAGCCCCCGACGAGGTGTTCGACCACTTCATGCGGTTTTTCGCGTGATTTCCTCTCCCCGCGTGCGGGGAGAGGATGCCCGAAGGGCAGGTGAGGGGCAGCGGCAGACTCCAAGATTGGGGCCGCCCCTCATCCGGCCTTCGGCCACCTTCTCCCCGCGAAGGACGGGGCGAAGGACGAAGGAATTACCAAAAACTTGTCCCCGCGGCCGCGCGCCGTGCTAGGCTCTCGCCCAACAAGAAGCCGTCAACGCTGTCGATGGGGAAACGCTTGAAATCCGACCCGGCGCACGCCGAGAGCCGTTGGGTGGCCGCATGCGCCGCCTGATCGAAGGCGCGTGGGTCACGGGCCTGCTAGCCATCCTCGCTTTTCTCGTCGTCTACCCGATCACCATGCTGGTGCTCGGCGCGCTGACCGACACCAACCCCGTCATCGACGGTTTCGGCAACTTCCGGCCGTCGCTCGACAATTTCGTCAAGGTTCTTGGCAACCCAAATGTCATCGACGCGCTGATCAACTCGATCATCGCCTGCGCCGGCGGCACCGCGCTCGCCGTCGTCATCGGCCTCGTATTCTCGTGGATCGTCGTGCGCACGGATACGCCGTTCAAGGGTTTCATCGCGGCGGTGTCGATGGTGCCGCTGTTCGTGCCGCCGCTGGTCGCGGGCATCGCGTGGGTCATCCTGGCGTCGCCGAAAACTGGTCTTCTCAATACGGTCCTGAAGTGGTGGGGGATCGATTGGCGCTTCGATTTCTACACGATGTGGGGCCTGATCTTCGTGTTCGGCATCTACTACGCGCCCTACGTCTACATGTTCACGGCGCCGGCGTTGCGCAACATGGACCCGAGCCTCGAGGAGGCCTCCGAGGTCTCCGGCGCGAGCGCGTTCACGACGCTGTTCACCGTCACGTTCCCGCTGATCATGCCGGCCATCATCTCCGGCACGCTACTCTCCTTCATTGTCATGCTCGGCATCTACGGCATTCCGGCGGCGCTCGGCGCACCAGCCAATATCCAGGTGCTGACGACCTACATCTTCAAGCTGACCGCGTGGAATCCGCCGCTCTACAGCACGGCTGCCGCCGTTGCGATCATTCTGATGATCGCTACGGGCTTTCTGGTGTGGCTGCAGCAGCGCATCGTCTCGGCCAAGAGTTACACCACCGTCGCCGGCAAGGCGTTCCGGCCGCGCAGCCTGAAGCTCGGGCCCTGGCGCTGGCTGACGTTCGCGCTGGCGTTGATCTATCTCTTTGTTGTCGTGGTGCTGCCGACTGCCGCCCTCATCATCGCCGCGTTCCGCAAGTTCATGTTCATTCGCGATCTCGCGAGCCTCGTGGATCTCAACCAGTATTCGCTCGGGCACTTTGAAAGCGTGTTGGACAACCCGCTGACGATCCGGTCGATCTGGAACACGGTCAAAGTCGGCGTCGTCACAGCGGTGGTCGGCGGCATCCTCGCATTCGCGATCGGCTATACGATCCATCGCACGCGTTTGTCGGGCCGCGGCTTGATCGATCTGCTCTCGACGGTGCCGGTCGCGATTCCCGGCCTCGTCGTCGGCGTCGCGTATCTCTGGGCGTGGATCGGCCTTCCAGGCGGACTTTACGGGACGATCTGGATCCTGGCGCTGGCGTTCGTCGCGCGCTTCATGCCCGATACCGTGAAGGCACTGTCGACGTCGTTCATGCAGATCCACAAGGAACTCGAAGAGGCCGCCTGGATCTGCGGCCGCAGTATTTTCAGCACCATTCGCACCGTCGTGCTGCCGTTGGCGCGCCCCGGCGTCGTGGCGTCGATGACGCTGCTGTTCGTGCTGGCGATCCGCGAGCTCGGCTCGTCGCTGTTCCTCTATTCGAGCGACACGACCGTGATGGCCGTGCTGCTGCTCGACTACTACGAGGGCGGCAACATCGGCAAAGCCGCCGCGTTCAGCCTGATACAGACGCTATTACTCGGCGTTCTGATCGGCATCTTGAATTTGATTTCGAGTGGCACACAAACCAGCGTGGGCCGCGCAGGATAAGCAGACATGACACTGAAACACTTCACCAGGAGGATTGACATGCTGACACGACGCACCACCATCGCCGCTCTGGCATTGGGGCTCGCCGCGGGACCGGCGCTCGCTCAACAAGAGTATGGCTCGGCGGACTTGATCGCCGCCGCCAAGAAGGAAGGCAAGCTCGTCTTCTACACGGCGAACTTCGCCGAGACCGAGCAGGAGGTTATCAAAGCCTTCAACAAGCGGTTCCCGGAAATCAAGGTCGAGATGGTGCGCGCGCCCGGCGGGCAGCTGATTACCCGCATCAAGACCGAAGCCGCCGCCAACAAGCTGACCGCCGACATCATCAGCCACTCGGATCGCGGTCTCCTGAAGGATCTCAACGATCTGTTCGCCGACTACGCGCCGCCGAATGCAGCCGACTTCACACCGGGGATGCAGATCTCGCCGAAGCTGTGGCCGTCGGTGACCATTGGCTGGTCGATCGCGTACAATTCGCAGCTCGTCAAGAACCCGCCGAAGAGTTGGGCAGATCTGACGAAGCCCGAATATAAGGGCAAACTGATCGGCCAGGTGATCGCGCCGTCGGGCGGCACGACGTGGACACGCGTGATGTTCGAGCGCCAGACCATGGGCGAGGACTATCACACCAAACAAGCAGCACTCGAAAACGTGCTCTATCCCTCGGGTGCGCCGGCGTCGGACGCGCTGGTGCGCGGCGAAATCTCGATCTCGCCGCTGCTCTACAACATCGTCTACACGAAGATCCGTGACGGTGCGCCGCTGGATGCCGTGTTCGCGCCGGAAGGTGTGCCGGTGAACCCCTACGCGGAAGGCGTCACAAAGAACGCCGCCAGCCCGAACGCCGCGCGCCTGTTCCTGAATTGGCGCGCCTCCATCGAAGGCCAGACGTTCATGGTCACGCAGCAGGGCAATATCTCGGCGCTGAAGAACCCGCCGGCCTATCCCAAAGGCTGGGACCCGAAGACCGTGAAAGTCTGGATCCCGAACTTCGAGCAGTATGAAAAACTGCGCGACACGTGGATCGCCGACTGGAACAAGACCTACAACTACCGCCAGTAAGGGCAGTTTGAACGATGTCGGCACCGCTGGACGTCAAGGATCTGAAGAAAGCTTTCAACGTTGGCCGCGCCGCGGTCGACGGGGTCAGCTTTCACGTGCCAGCAGGCGAAATCGTCGTCTTGCTCGGGCCTTCGGGCTGCGGCAAGACGACGACGCTGCGCTGTGTCGCCGGGCTCGAACATCCGACCGGCGGCGCCATCAGCATTGGCGACAAAGTTGTCTCCGCGCCGGAGAAAGGCATCCTCATTCCGCCGCGGCATCGCAACATCGGCATGGTGTTTCAATCCTATGCGGTGTGGCCGCACATGACGGTGCGCCAGAATGTGGCTTACCCGCTGAAGCACCGGAAGTCGGCGGCGGGCCAAGCCGACAAGATGATCGCTGGCGCACTCGAGCTCGTCGGTCTCACCGAGTACGCGGATCGTCCCGTCGTTTCGCTGTCGGGCGGGCAGATGCAGCGCGTCGCCCTCGCGCGAAGCCTCGTCTATCGGCCGCAGCTCATCCTCTTGGATGAGCCTCTCTCCAACCTCGATGCGAAACTGCGCTTGCGGCTGCGCGATGATCTGCGGCGCATTTTGAAGCAAGCCGGCATGACCGCACTCTATGTGACCCACGATCAGGCCGAGGCCGTGGCGCTCGGCGATCGCATCGGCGTCATGCGCGACGGCAAGCTTCTGCAGCTCGGCACGCCGGACGAGATCTACAACAGCCCGGCCGATCTGTTCGTCGCCAACTTTACCGGCGCTTCCAACGAGGTAACAGGACGTCTGATCAAGGCCGAGAATGGCGCTGGCGTCGTCGATCTCGGTGGTGGGGCGGCGGAGGTTCGCCTGTTCGGTTCGCTCGCACCGGGTGACGCCGTGCGTCTCGCATTGCGACCGGAAAATATCGCGCTCGGCCGGCAGGATGCCAGCAACGCGTTCCGCACCAAGGTGCTCGACCGGCGCTATCTCGGCACACAGACGGTCTATGACATCGATCTGTTCGGCCGCAAACTCGAGGTGCTCGAACTCGGCACCGCCGCCCGCTATCAGGTCGGCGCCGACATTCCCGTCTCGATCCCGCGCGACGTCTGCTGGGCCTATCGCGACACAGGATCGGTCAAGGACGAGTAGGTGCATATCTTCATTCCTCTCCCGCGTGCGGGAGAGGATGTCACGAGCAGCGTCAGCTGGGCGTGACAGGTGAGGGTGTGAGCCCTCATCCGCCCCTTCGGGGCACCTTCTCCCAAAGGGAGAAGGATGAAGTGAAGAACGATGTCGCGGCCGGCGTCAGGTGCGCGACGAGGTCGCGGTGATCGCGCGCCACACCTTCTCGGGCGTCAGCGGCATGTCGATGTGATGCACGCCGTACTCGGCGAGCGCGTCGAGCACGGCGTTGACGATCGCGGGCGGGGCGCCGCAGCAGCCGGCTTCGCCCGCACCCTTGACGCCAAGCGGATTGCGCTTGGTCGGCGCGCCCTCGAAATATTCGATCACCATCGGCGGCATATGGTCGGCGCGCGGCAACGCGTAGTCCATCAACGATCCCGTCAAGAGCTGGCCCAACTCTGGATCGTGCACGATCTCTTCCAGCAGCGCTTGGCCGAGCCCCTGGGCGATGCCGCCCATCACCTGGCCATCGGCCAGCATGGGGTTCACAACCGCGCCGAAATCGTCGACGGCCCAGAAGCCGACAACGCGGACGACGCCGGTTTCCGGATCGACCTCGACTTCGGCGGCGTGGGCGCCATTGGGAATCGTGATGGCCTCGCGCTCGAACACCTCACTCGCGTTGAGCGCGCACCCCCCCATACTGGCGGTCATGCCGGCGGGTAAGCGGCTCGGATCGGCGGCAGCGGCGACGACGTCCGAGAACTTCAGGCTCTGATTGGTTTTCACATCGCGGAGGACGCCGTTGGTGAAATCGATGTCCTCGGCGCGCGAATTCAGAAGATGCGCGGCAATGGCGCGGGCCTTGCCGGCGATGACGTCCGCCGTTTTCAACACCGCGTTGCCGCCGACTTCGAGGCCGCGAGAACCGCCGTGGCCACCGCCGATCTTAGTGGCGGCGGTGTCGCCTTGTCTGAATCGGATGCGGTCGATCGCGACGCCGAGGCGCTGATTGAGGATCTGGGCGAACGCAGTTTCGTGGCCCATCCCAGTCGAGTGACTTCCGACCGAGAGCTCGACCCAGCCGTCGCTCGCGAAGCTGACGGTCGCCTCCTCCTTCACCACGCCGCCGGTGCATTCGAGATAGGGCGCGACGGCAAAGCCGCGCCGCAGCCCGGCCGCCTTTGCCTTCGCTGCACGGGCGGGGAAGTTTTCGTAGTCACCCAACACCAGCGCGCGTTCGAACACGGCAGGAAAATCGCCGCTGTCGATCGATAGGCCCATCGGCGTCTTGTAGGGGAGAGCCGCGACGGGGATCAGATTGTTGCGGCGCAGCTGCATCGGATCGACGCCGAGCTGACGCGCGGCGTATTCGACGATTCGCTCGATGTGGAAGGAGGCCTCGGGGCGGCCGGCGCCGCGATAGGGATCGGTCTGCGACGTGTTGGTGAAGACCGCGCGGGCGGTGTAGTTCATGGCCGGAATGGCATACGGCCCACCTTGCGTGCGCGCGGTACCGCCGGTTGGCGTGAACGGGCCCATGGTTCCGCACCAGGCGCCGAGGTTGCCGATGGTATCGACCTTGAGGGCTGTAAATTTCTTCTCCGCATCGAGCGCAAGCGTTACCTCGGAGACCTGATCGCGGCCATGCGTGTCGGTCAGGAAGGCTTCGCTGCGGTCTGCCGTCCACTTGACGGGGCGGCCGAGGGTCTTTGCGGCATGCGCGAGGAGGGCCGGCTCGGGATAGA
>CAVZYN010000015.1:0-50000 GCA_963779515.1 uncultured Alphaproteobacteria bacterium | reverse complement strand
TGTCGCGATTTGGCGCCGACATCACCGAAGGCGCGATCGTGCGGCAAGGTCAAATCATCGGATACATCGGCAATACTGGCCTATCTTCAGGGCCGCACTTGCATTTCGAAGTGCTCGTCAACAATCAGCATGTCGATCCCATGTCCATTCAAGTACCGCGCGAACGGCGCTTGCAGGGCAAGCAGCTGCAGGATTTCTTGAAAGAGCGCGCGCGCCTGGAAGATCTCATTCGCCGGCCACCCGTCGCGACAAAAGTTTATGACGTAGCGGCAACTCGGCCTTAGACAATTATGATTGCGCATCGCTGAAATTTGTTTGCTTTTGCTGGCGATGCCGGAGCGAAGCATCTAGACAGATGCGGCGCGGCGAGCCGGCCGCAGGCGAATGTGACGGGCTTCAGTGACGACATTTCTGATTTTCTTGCTCGCCTATACGCTGAGCCAGTTTTACCGCGCGTTTCTCGCGGTGATCGCGCCTGAGCTCGCGCGCGACCTGAGCCTGACCGCGACGGATCTCGGCAACATGTCGGCGTTGTGGTTCGGGTCGTTCGCGCTGGCGCAGTTTCCCGTTGGCTGGGCGCTCGACCGGTATGGCCCGCGCCGCACGGTTCCGCTGATCATGCTGGCGGCGGTGGTAGGGTCGTTGCTGTTCAGCATGGCGCGTGGCCGCTGGGACTGCATGCTCGCCATGATCTTGATCGGCATTGGCTGCGCGCCGATCTACATGGGCGCGCTCTACGTCTTCGGCAGAATTTATCCCGCCAAGCAATTCGCGCTGCTCTCGTCGTGGCTGATCGGCATTGGATCGATCGGAAATCTGCTGAGCGCGACGCCGCTTGCGTTCGCCTCGGAAGAAATCGGATGGCGCGCAACGTTCGCGCTGATCATGGGAATTACGGCCTTTGCCGTGTTGCTGTTGATTTTAAGTCTTCGCGACCCGCCCAAAATCGACAGCGACAATAATGGAAAAACCGGTTTCTGGCGAGGCATCGCGGAGGTTCTGGCCATCCGGCAGTTGTGGCCGCTGCTGCCGCTCGTGACGTTCAGTTACGCGATCATGGCGGCCGAGCGCGGACTCTGGGTGGGTCCCTTCTTCGCGGAGGTCTACAATCTCGATCCAATCGAGCGCGGCAATGCGACGCTCGTGTTCGCAATCGCACTTTCGGCGGGCGCGCTGCTCTACGGACCGCTCGATCAGATGTTCAAGACGCGCAAGTGGATCACGGTTCTTGGAAGCACGCTGACGACGCTTGGCTTCGGCGCGTTGGCGGTCTGGCCATCACCTTCCGTGTCGACGTCGACGTCATTGCTGGCGTTTGTCGGGGTCACGGGCATGACGTACGCGGTCCTAATGGCGCACGGGCGCGCGTTTCTACCCGATCACCTGCTGGGGCGCGGCATTACGTTTCTGAACTTTCTCTTTATCGGCGGCACGGTTGTCATTCAGCTGGTCTCCGGCTGGTACGTCGATCTGATGCGCTCGGCGGGGCGCTCCGCCGTCGAAACCTACTCCTATCTCCACATGGGCTTTGCCGTGTGCCTTCTCGTGACAACGCTCATTTATCTGTCGTCGCGAGATGCGAAAAGCGCCTGAGCTGAGCCCCTGCAACGCGCGGCCGGACGTCAGGCCGCGGCCCTTGCTGGCGCACCGTTCAGGACCAGCGCGCCGTTCTCTACGCCGATCCGCACCGTCTCGCCGTCCTTGATACGGCCAGCCAGAATCTCCTCAGCGAGGGGATCCTGCACATGCTTCTGGATCACGCGCTTCAAGGGCCGCGCGCCATAGGCCGGTTCATAGCCGCGATTGGCGAGCCAGGTGCGCGCCGCGCCGTCGAGCTCGAGTGTGATCTTGCGATCCACCAGCAGGTTCTGCAACCGCTTCAACTGGATGTCGACGATCTCCGCCATCTGATTGCGCTGCAGGCGATGGAAGAGAATGATCTCGTCGAGACGGTTCAAGAACTCCGGCCGGAAGCGGGCTTTCACCTCGTCCATTACCGGCTCGCGAACGGTGCCGCTGTCTTCGCCTTCCGGCTGATTGACTAGAATGTCCGAACCGATGTTGGAGGTCAGAACGATGAGCGCGTTCTTGAAGTCGACGGTGCGGCCTTGGCCGTCCGTCAAGCGGCCATCATCGAGGACCTGCAGCAGGACGTTGAACACGTCCGGATGCGCCTTCTCGATTTCGTCGAACAGGATGACCTGATACGGCCGGCGGCGCACGGCTTCGGTGAGCGCGCCACCTTCCTCGTAGCCGACGTATCCGGGGGGCGCGCCGATCAATCGCGCGACCGAGTGTTTCTCCATGTACTCGCTCATATCCATGCGCAGGACGGCGCTGTCGTCGTCGAACAGGAAGCTCGCGAGCGCTTTGGTCAGTTCGGTTTTTCCGACGCCGGTCGGCCCCAAGAACATGAATGAGCCGATCGGACGGTTGGGGTCCTGCAGACCCGCGCGGGCGCGCCGCACGGCGGTCGAGACTGCGCTCACGGCTTCGCGCTGTCCGACGACACGCTTTGCGAGTGCGTCTTCCATGCGTAGAAGCTTGTCACGTTCGCCTTCGAGCATTTTGTCGACCGGGACGCCGGTCCAGCGCGACACGATCTGGGCGACGTGATCCGGCGTCACGGCTTCTTCGACGAGCGAGTCGTCATCGCCGCCTTCCGTCTCCTTGATGCGCCGCTCGAGATCAGGAATGACGCTATAGGTGAGTTCACCGGCGCGCTGAAACTCGCCCTTCCGCTGCGCCTGCTCGAGTTCGATGCGGCGCGCGTCCAAATCCTCCTTGAGCTTTTGCGCTCCACCGCGCTTCTGCTTTTCGCTATCCCAGCGCGCCGTCAGAATGCGCGACTGTTCCTCAAAATCGGCGATCCGCTTTTCGATTGTCTGCATCCGCTCCTTGGAGGCGGCGTCGGTTTCCTTCTTCAAGGCTTCGCGCTCGATCTTCATCTGAATGAGATCGCGATCGAGGCGGTCCAACTCCTCCGGTTTGGAATCGACTTCCATCTTCAGGCGCGAGGCCGCCTCGTCCATGAGATCGATGGCTTTGTCGGGCAGGAAACGGTCGGTGATGTAGCGATGCGAGAGCGTTGCGGCGGCAACGAGCGCGCTGTCCATTATGCGGACACCGTGGTGCAGCTCATAGCGCTCCTTCAGGCCGCGCAGGATCGACACCGTGTCGGTGACGTTGGGTTCCGTCACGAACACGGGCTGGAAGCGGCGCGCCAAGGCCGCATCTTTTTCAACGTGCTTGCGAAACTCGTCGAGCGTGGTGGCGCCGACGCAATGCAGTTCGCCGCGGGCGAGCGCGGGTTTCAGCAGGTTCGAGGCGTCCATTGCGCCTTCTGATTTGCCGGCGCCGACGATGGTGTGCAATTCGTCGATGAAGAGGATGACGCCGCCGTCCTGGGCTTGGACTTCGGAGAGGACGGCTTTCAAACGTTCCTCGAACTCGCCGCGATATTTCGCACCGGCCACCAACGCGCCCATATCAAGCGCGAGCAGTTTCTTGTCTTTTAGACTTTCGGGCACATCGCCCTTGACGATGCGTTGCGCCAAGCCTTCGGCGATCGCGGTTTTTCCGACGCCCGGCTCGCCAATCAGGACGGGATTGTTTTTGGTGCGACGTGAAAGCACCTGAATGGTGCGGCGGATTTCTTCGTCGCGGCCGATGACGGGGTCAATCTTGCCGTCGCTGGCGGCGGCCGTGAGATCGCGCGCATAACGCTTCAAGGCGTCATAACCTTGTTCGGCGGAGGCGGTGTCGGCCGTGCGACCCTTGCGCAGATCGTTGATCGCTTGATTGATCGACGCTGGCGTCACGCCCGCGTCCTTCAGGAACTTTGCACTCTCGGCGGACGCCTCGATTGCAAGCGCAAGCAGAAGACGCTCGGCGGTGATGAACTTGTCGCCAGACTTCTCAGCGATCTTCTCGGCTTGGTCAAAAACGCGCGCGAGTTCGGGCGCCAGATAGAGTTGTCCGGCGCCACCGCCCGACACCTTGGGCTTCTTGGCGAGCGCCAATTCCACGGCCTGCAACGCATCTTCCGGGCGGCCGCCCGCCTTGCGGATCAAACCGGCAGCGAGCCCCTCGGCATCATCCAGCAAAACCTTCAAGAGGTGTTCGCTGCTGAATTGCTGGTGACCCTCACGTAGCGCCAGGCCTTGAGCCGATTGGACGAACCCTTTGGCGCGGTCTGAATATTTCTCGAAGTTCATGTGTCGCTTCCTCTACCCGCCGAACCGTCCCGAAGCGGCTGTTCCCGGCTGCATGCACCCAGCACCACCCCCGAAGGCTGCGGCGCAGATGTCATCTAGGGAGCCGGGTCCGGGAAGAAAAGACCCGATCCGGCACGAACGCCGTCTTTGCGGATCGTCAATCGTCATGCCGCCGGTCACGCTTGGCCGTAGCCGCCACCGGTCGGCGTTTCGATGATGATCGCCTCGCCCGCCTCGAGTTCGGTCTGGGCACAGCCGTCGAGCGGTACCGTGCGACCATCATTGCGCCGGACGGCGTTGCGGCCGCATTGGCCGGGTGCGCCGCCCGCGAGGCCATAGGGTCGAACGATGCGGAAGCCCGACAGGATTGCGCAGTCCATGCGCTCGAGGAAGCGGATGCGGCGGTATGTGCCGTCGCCCGCGCTCCACTTGCCGCGCCCGCCCGAGCCGCGGCGGATCGAGAATTCTTCGAGCAGCACGGGATAGCGCAGCTCGAGGATTTCGGGATCTGTGAGACGGGTGTTGGTCATATGCACGTGGACGCCACTGGTGCCGTCGAAGCCGGGACCTGCGGGCGAGCCTGAGCAGATGGTCTCGTAGTATTGCACGCGCGCGTTGCCGAACGTCAGATTGTTCATGGTGCCTTGGCTCGGGCCCATGGCGTCGAGCGCGGCGAACAGGCAATTGGTGACGATCTGCGATGTCTCGACGTTACCGGCGACGACGGCCGCGGGATATTGCGGGGCGAGCATCGACCCTGGCGGGATGACGAGTTCGATCGGCTTCATGCAGCCGGCATTCATGGGGATCGGCTCGTCGACCATGACGCGAAAGACATAGAGTGCCGCCGCGCGCGTGACGGGCGCCGGCGCGTTGAAGTTGTTGGCCTGCGCCGCGCTCGTGCCGGTGAAATCGACGCGGGCTGTGCGCGCCTTCTTGTCGACGGTGATCGCGACCTCGACGTGCGTGCCCTGATCCATCTCGACGCGGAAGCGGCCGTCGGAGAGGCGCGTCAGCAGGCGGCGCACGCTCTCTTCAGCGTTGTCCTGGACGTGCTGCATATAGGCTTTGACGACGTCGAGACCGAAGTGGGCGGTCATCTTTTCGAGTTCGGATACGCCCTTGGCGTTGGCGGCGACGTGCGCTTTCAGATCCGCGATGTTCTTGTCGGGGCGGCGCGCGGGATACTTCGCGCCCGTCAATAGCGCGTGCGTTTCAGCTTCCAGAAAGCGGCCGCGATCGACCAGCTTGAAGCTGTCGATGTAGACGCCTTCCTCGTCGATGTGGGTGGCGCGCGGCGTCATGGAGCCCGGTGTCACGCCGCCGATGTCTTCGTGGTGGCCGCGCGAGGCGACGTAGAAGAGAATGTCACGCCCACCCGTCGCAAACACCGGCGTGATGACGGTGATGTCGGGCAAATGTGTGCCGCCGTTGTAGGGCGCGTTTAGCATATAGACATCGCCCGGCCGCATGTCGCCGAGGCGCTCGCGCACGATGGTCTCGACGCTCTTGTCCATGGAGCCCAAGTGCACCGGCATGTGCGGCGCGTTGGCGACAAGTTGGGAGTTGGCATCGAAGATCGCGCAGGAGAAGTCGAGACGCTCCTTGATGTTGACGGACTGCGCGGTGTTGCGCAGCGCCTCACCCATCTGCTCGGCGATCGACATAAAGAGGTTGTTGAAGACTTCGAGCAGGACCGGGTCGGCCTTGGCGCCGAGCTGTTCGCGCTGGCGCTTGGCGACTCGGCGCATGACGAGGTTGTCGCGCGTCGACAACTCGAGCTCCCAACCCGGCTCGACCACCACGGTTTGATGCGGTTCGATCACGAGGGCGGGGCCGACGATCCGGGAACCGCCAGGATAGAGGCGACTGCGATCGTAGATCGGCGCATCGTGCCAGCGTCCGGCGGAAAAGAAACGCGTCTGGCTGACGGGTTGCTGAATCGCGGAGGCGGCTGGACCTTCCTCCGCCGACAAAACGGCGCCGCCGCCGACCGCTTCGACTTCGAGCGCCGCCGCAAAGATCCGCTTTTCCGGCGACATGAAGCCGTAACGCTGCAGATGCTGTTTTTCGAAGGCTTGGCGCATGACATCGACCGCGGCCATGCGGACGGGGAGCGCATTGTCGGTGCCGTCGTAGCGCACGTGCACGAACGCGTTGACGGTTGCATCCTTGGCGGCAACGCTCTGGGTTGCCAGTTCGGCCAGGACGTCCTGGCTCAGTTGATGTTGTAGTGACGCGATCTCGCCAAGCGTGGATGGTTCCAGAGCCTTTTCGACCGACTGCTCGCGGCTGGCGCGGATGTTGGCGAGGCCCATGCCGTAGGCCGAGAGCAGGCCCGACAGCGGATGGATCAACACCGTCTCCATACCGAGTGTGTCAGCGATCTGACAGGCGTGCTGGCCGCCTGCCGAGCCAAAGCACTGCAGCGCGTATTCCGTCACATCGTAGCCGCGCTGGACGGAGATCTTCTTGATGGCGTTGGCCATGTTCTCGACGGCGATGCGGATGAAGCCATCGGCGACCTGTTCCGGCGTGCGGCCGTCGCCGATCTTTTCCGCCAGCGCGGCGAAGGCGGATTTCACCGCCGCGTCGTCGAGCGGCTGGTCGCCCTTGGGGCCGAAGATCGCAGGAAAGAACGTGCTCGATAATTTGCCGACCATGACGTTGGCGTCAGTGACGGCGAGCGGGCCGCCACGACGGTAGCATGCTGGTCCAGGATTGGATCCGGCACTTTCGGGGCCGACGCGAAAGCGCGTGCCGTCGTAGAAAAGGATCGAGCCTCCCCCTGCCGCCACTGTATGAATCCGCATCATCGGGACGCGCATGCGCACGCCCGCGACTTCGGTTTCGAAGGCGCGTTCGTAATCGCCGGCGAAGTGCGAGACGTCGGTCGATGTGCCGCCCATGTCGAAGCCAATGACCTTTTCGAAACCTGCAATCTTCGCGGTTTCCGCCATGCCGACGATGCCGCCGGCGGGACCCGAGAGAATCGCGTCGCGGCCCTGAAACAGGTTCGCCGATTTCAAACCGCCCGAAGAGGCCATGAATTGAACCTGTGGCCGCCCCTCACCCCGACCCTCTCCCCGCGCGCGGGAAGAGGGGGAAGAAAGTGCGCCCGCAACCTTTGCGACATATCTGCTGAGGATGGGCGAGAGATAGGCGTCGGCGACGGTCGTATCGCCGCGGCCGACGATTTTGATCAAGGGCGAGACTTCGTGGCTGACGGAGACTTGCGCAAATCCGAGCGACCGTGCCAGCTCGCCCGCCGCCTTCTCGTGCGCGGGATAGGCATAGGCGTGCATGAAGACGATGGCGACAGACGTAATGCCGGCTGCGCGCGCGACCTCTAGATCCGTCTTCAGTGCCGCAAGATCGAGCGGCGTTTCGACGGTGCCGCCGGCACGCACGCGCTCATGCGCTTCGATGACGCGCGCATAGAGCATATCGGGCTTGACGATCTTCTTGGCGAAGATATCGGGGCGGTTTTGATAGCCGACCTCGAGCTGATCCTTGAGACCGGCGGTGATCACCAGCGCCGTCGGATCGCCCTTGCGTTCGAGCAACGCATTGGTCGCGACGGTCGTGCCCATCTTGACCGTAGAGATGCGCTCGGCGGGAATCGCGGCATTGGAAGGCACGCCCAGGAACTGACGGATGCCCTCCAGCGCGGCGTCATCATAGGCATCGGGATTGACCGACAGGAGTTTGCGCGCGTGGATCTGACCGGCCGGGTCACGGGCGACGATATCGGTGAACGTGCCGCCACGGTCGATCCAGAAATCCCACTTGGCGCCGCTCATTGCTGTCCCCGTCCGTTAGGCTTGCCAGGGCAGTGTTGCAAGCCTTCTGTAAAACGTCAACATTTTGTTGACAATTTATCGATGTTGGGCTCTGCTGCGCAAATCGACGTTTCAAGGCGGCCGACCCATGGCAAGCGCACGATCTAGAAAGTCAGCGATCAAGGTCACCGTCACTCCGGCGTCCGACGCGTCCGGGCCCATTGTTTCGTCGGCGCATCTGGCGGCCGGTGCATCGCCCGCACTTTCGGAGGTCGAGTTCGGCATGATCCTGGCGGGACATGCGTTTCAACGCTGGATGGTGCGGTGCATGGCGGCGGCGGGTGTCGGCGATCTCTCGCCCATCGACGTGCTCGTGCTGCATACCGTGCGCCACCGCGACAAGCCGAAGAAGCTCGCCGACGTCTGCCTCGTGCTCGGCATCGAGGATACCCACGTCGTCAATTACGCGATCAAGAAGCTTGCCTCCGCCGGGCTCGTCGCCACCCACAAACAGGGCAAGGAAAAGACCATCGTCGCCACCAAATCTGGCGCCGATGCCTGCATGCGCTATCATCAGATCAGGGAACGTCTGCTGGTGCGACCGGTCAAATCCACAGGTTTGCCAGATCCCGCACTTTCAGAGCTCGGCGCACTGTTGCGCGCGCTTTCAGGACACTATGATCAGGCGGCGCGGGCGGCGACATCGCTGTGACGGCGGCTGCGAAGACGGGGGAATTAATGCGCACGGCACTCGACAGGCTCTATCTCTGGTCCGGCTATCTTGCCGGCGCCTTCCTCGTCGTCATCTTCATCATCATGCTCTACATGTCGATCGGGCGGCAGTTCGGCTACAATATCCCGTCGGGCGACGACTTCGCCGCCTGGAGCATGGCGGCCTGCGCGTTCCTTGGCCTGGCGCATACCTTCAAGCACGGTGAGATGATCCGCGTCGGCCTGCTGATCGACCGGTTCACGGGCCGGGCGCGGCACATCATCGAGTTCATCTCGCTGCTCGTCGGGCTCACGTTCGTCGGCTACTTCGCGTGGAACGCGGTCAAGTTCACCATCGACACTTATCGTTTCAGCGAGATGTCGACGGGCGTCGTCGCGATCCCGCTGTGGATTCCGCAGCTCGGCTACACCAGCGGTCTTGTCATACTGGCGATCGCCTTCGTCGATGAACTCATCCGCGTCGCAGGCGGCAATTTGCCGACCTACCACAAGGAGCCGCCTAAGACGGCGGAAGAAGCCATCGAACGCGCCATCGCGAGCGGGGTCTGAGCGATGGAATTGATCACCATTGCCGGCATCCTCCTACTCGTCCTCGTCGTGCTGCTCGCGGGTGGCGTGTGGATCGCCATCAGCCTCCTTGCGGTCGGTTGGGTCGGCATGCTGTTCGTCGAGGGCGTACCGAGCCCTGGCAACGTGCTGGCGACAAAGATCTGGGGCAATGCGGCGTCGTGGGAGCTGGCGGCGTTGCCGCTGTTCATCTGGATGGGCGAGATTCTATTTCGCACCAAGCTTTCAGAAGAAATGTTCCGCGGCCTGTCGCCGTGGCTGAATTGGCTTCCCGGGCGCCTCATGCATGTCAACGTGCTGGCGTCGGGGATTTTTGGGTCGGTCTCGGGATCGTCGGCGGCAACCTGCGCGACGATCGCCAAGATCGCGCTGCCGGAACTGAAGAAGCGCGGCTACGACGACAAAGTCAGCCTCGGCTCGCTGGCGGGCTCGGGCACGCTCGGCATTCTCATTCCGCCCTCCATCACGATGGTGGTCTATGCGGTCGCCGCCGAAGTCTCGATCATCAAGCTGTTCCTCGCTGGGTTCATCCCCGGATTTCTGGTCATGGCGCTGTACTCGGGCTACATCGTCGTGTGGGCGCTGTTGAATCCATCGAAGCAGCCGCCGCCTGAACCCAAGATGTCGTTTATGGAGAAGGTGCGCGAGTCCGCCAATCTCATTCCGTGCCTGCTGCTGATCATTCTCGTGTTCGCTTCCCTGCTGATGGGCTGGGCGACGGCGACCGAGAGTGCGGCCTGGGGCGTTGCCGGCTCCTTCGCCATTGCCTGGTGGTCGAATGCGCTGACGCGCGAGAACGTCGGCCAAAGCATCATGGGCACGATTCGCATCACCGCGATGATCATGCTGATCCTGGCGGGCGCCTCGTTCATGTCGACGTCGATGGCCTACACCAAGATCCCGCTGGCGCTTGCCAACTGGGTCGATGGATTTGGGCTCTCGCCCTTCATGCTGATTGCGGCGCTGACGGTCATGTACATCCTGCTGGGCGCCGCGCTCGACGGGATTTCCATGATCGTGCTGACGACGGCGGTGGTGCTGCCGATGATCCAGAAGGCCGGGTTCGACCTGATCTGGTTCGGGATTTTCCTTATTCTCATCGTCGAGATGGCCGAAGTTTCGCCGCCCGTCGGATTCAACCTTTTCGTGCTGCAAACCATGAGCGGAAAAGATAGCATGACGGTGGCCCGCGCGGCGCTGCCGTTCTTCTGGCTGCTCGTCGTGGCTGTTGCACTGATCACGATTTTCCCGAACATTGTCATGGCGCTGCCGGATTGGTGGGCCGCGAACAATGCAGCGGCGATGAAACGGCTCTGACGTTCAACCTTCTTGCGTTCAACCTAGGGAGTACACTTGATGACACGATCGACGAGACGACACGTTCTGGCACTCGGCGCCGTCGCGGGGCTGGGACTTGGCCTGTCGAGTATGGCGGCAACGGCGCAGACCAAATGGAACCTGCCGGCCGCTTATCCTGCCACGAACTATCACACGGAAAATCTCGTGCAGTTCGCCAAGGACGTGGAAGCCGCGACCGGCGGCAAGCTGCAGATCACGGTCCATGCCAACGCCTCGCTGTTCAAAGCGCCGGAGATCAAGCGTGCGGTCGCGACGGGGCAAGCGCAGATCGGCGAGGTGCTGATCTCGATCCACGAGAACGAAGATCCGATGTTCGGCGTCGACGTCGTGCCATTCCTCGCCGCGAGCTTCCCTGAGTCGAAGAAGCTCTGGGAGGTGTCGAAGCCCGCCATCGAGAAGAAGCTCGCAACCCAAGGCCTGATGGTACTGATGGCTGTGCCGTGGGGACCGCAAGGCCTCTACTTCAAGCAGGAGATCAACAAGGTCGAGGACATGAAGGGCATCAAGTTCCGCAGCTACAATGCGGGCACCACCCGCATCGCGGAACTCGCCGGTATGCAAGCGGTGACGATCCAGGCGGCTGAACTGCCGCAGGCGCTCGCGACGGGCGTCGTCACATCGTTCATCTCGTCGGGATCGACGGGCTACGACTCCAAGGTCTGGGAGTCGCTGACGCATTGGTATGACACCAAGGCTTGGATCCCGAAGAACATCACGTTCATCAACAAGGGCATCTTCGACGCGTTGCCGAAGGACCAGCAGGACGCCGTCACGAAGGCCGCCAAGGACGCCGAAGCGCGCGGCTGGAAGACCGCCGAGGAAAAAGCCACTTGGTACGTCACCGAGCTCAAAGCCAAGGGAATGAAGGTTCTGGCGCCATCGCCTGAGCTGTCGGCTGGCCTCAAGAAGTTCGGCGAGGATCTGACGTCGACCTGGTTGAAGAAGGCCGGCGCGGAAGGCGAGGCCGTGGTCGCTGCATTCAGGAAGTGAAATAGGCCCGCACGATCTAACAGCGGCCCGCGAGCGTCTCGCGGGCCGTTTGCATTTGCCGCCCGGCGCCTGCTTGCGGGCGCGCCCGGTTAGAGCTACGCCATTCAGATCCTCAATCGGGAGATTTCAATGTCATTTCTTGCCGTGAATTTCTGGGCGATCCTCGCGGCGGCGGTCGCAAGCTTCCTGTTCGGCGGACTTTGGTACGGCGTGCTGTCCAAGCAGTGGATGGCGGCGTCGGGCATGACCGATGACGATGTCAAGAGTGGCAGTGTCATGCCGTTCGTGATCTCCTTCATCGGCGGGCTCGTCATGGCCTATGTGATGTCGGGCCTGCTGTGGCATGTCGCGAAAGGCAATCCGACGATCCGGGGCGCGATGATCTCGGCGGCCTTCATCTGGCTCGGTTTCGTCATCACCACGCTCGCGACCAACCATGCCTACCAGAAACAGAAGCGAGCGCTGACGGTGATCGACGGCGGGCACTGGCTCGGCGTGCTGCTGATCCAGGCGATCGTGCTCGCTTATATGGGCGTGAAGTGAGTCCTGCCCTCATCAGCGTCGATTGGGGCACATCGTCATTTCGCGCCTATCTCATTTCGGCCGGCGGCGGTACCCTTGAGCGGCGCGAGAGTGCGCGCGGCATTCTGACGGTCGAGAACGGGCAGTTCGAGACGGTGTTGGCGGAGGCTGTGTCGCCGTGGCGCCGGGCGCATCCCGGATTGCCGATCATGATGTCGGGCATGATCGGGAGCCGGCAAGGCTGGATCGAGGCGCCCTATGCGGCGTGTCCGGCGGGTGGCGAGGAACTCGTACAGAATCTTGTCAAGGTTCCATCCGCGACGTGCGGCGAGATCCACCTCGTGCCCGGTCTCTCGTTCGAGGATGCCATGGGCGTGCCGGACGTCATGCGCGGCGAGGAAACGCAAATCGTCGGCGCCTTGGCCGCGATGGGGATCGCGGACGGCGTGTTCGTGCTGCCAGGGTCGCACGCCAAGTGGGTCCACGTTCGCTGATGGGGTCATTACGTCGTTCCGGACCTACATGACGGGCGAGATCTTCGCGGCGCTGAAGGGGCACACGATCCTCGGGCGCTTGATCAGCGCGGAGCCCGGAGCCGGGCGCGGGTTCGAAGACGGTGTCACGCGTGCGCGCGAGGCTTCTGGCTCACCGGGACGCTTGCTCAATCTGGTGTTCTCGGCGCGGACGCTCGGATTGTTCTCGAAGCTGCCGCCGGCGGAGATTTCGGATTATCTCTCCGGCCTGTTGATCGGCGCGGAGCTTGTCGATGCGCTCGACGCCGCGCAACCGTTCACGATCATCGCCAATGCGGATCTCAGCGCGCGCTATGAGACAACTGCGAAAATTCTCGGTGTCGCGTGCCGTCGCGCGCCGGACGATTGTGTGGTGCACGGGCATCTCGCATTGGCGCGGCGGGCGCGGCTCTTGAAGGATGTGGCGTGATGGATCTCACCGATGCTCTGGGCGCGTGCCCGTTGATCGCTATTCTTCGCGGCATCACGCCGAGCGAGGCTGATGCTGTTGGCGACGCCTTGTTCGATGCCGGGGTGCGCATCATCGAGGTGCCGCTGAATTCGCCCGAGCCGCTGGTATCGATCGCGCGGCTGGCGCAACGTTTCGGGGATCGCGCCGTGATCGGTGCCGGGACAGTGCAGGATGTGGCCGACGTCGCGCGCATTCGCGACGCGGGCGGGCGGCTGATCGTGATGCCGCACGCGGACCTTGCGGTCGTCCGCGCGGCGAAGGCGGCAAGCCTATGGTGCACGCCGGGCATCGCGACACCGACGGAGGCTTTCGCAGCACTTGCCGCTGGGGCCGACGCGTTGAAGCTCTTTCCAGCGGAGTTGATCACGCCGGCGGTGGTCAAATCGATGAAGGCGGTTCTGCCGAAGGGCACGCGCCTCATTCCCGTTGGCGGTGTTTCGGCGGCGAATATTCCGGCGTATCGGACTGCTGGCGCCGCCGCATTCGGGATCGGCTCGACGCTCTATGCGCCGGGCAACAGCGCCGCAGATGTCGCAACTGCGGCACGCGAGCTGGTGCGGGTTGCCTGCCAACCATAACGACTTGCATCATCAAACAACCGTCATCCTGGACGACGAGCCGCGTTCCAGCGGCGAGGAAGATCCGGATGAAGCGAAAAACTGCCGGAGGTTCAATATATCGGGTCTTCGACGATTCTTTTGCTGGGTTCCGGATCTGCACGCGCTCCGCGCGTTGGTTCGGGATGACGGTGGTGGTGTTTGAAGACGCGCCGCACTACGACTCGTGACCGGCGCGGATGGTTTGGGCGAGCACGCCTTGGCGCTTGCGGTTGCGCAACCAGGGCAACAGCAGGGCCGCGATAACCATCGCCCATAGGACGTTGCCGATGGTGGACGAGAACAACACGCGCACGTCGCCCTGGCCGACGCGGAGCGCGCGCAGCAGATACTGTTCGAACAGCGGCCCCATCAGCACGCCAATCAGCAGCGCCGTCACTTCGTAGCGGGTCTTGCGCGCGATGTAGCCGATCACGCCAAACAGGAGCGCGAGGCCCATATCAAAGATGTATTCGCGCTCGGAGAAGGCGGCGATCGTGACCAGTGAGAGGATCAACGGCACGAGGAATTTGGTCGGCACCCACACGACCCGGCTCATGTAGCGCGCGAGCGGCAGGATCATCACCGCCATGAACAAGTAGCACACCGTCATCTGCATGAAGACGCCATAGGCGATCTGTGGCTTCTCGATGAAGAGGCGAGGCCCGAGCACGAGGCCGTGGTAGGTCAACACGATCATCATGATCGCGCCGGTGGTGCCGCCGGGAATGCCGAGAGCGAGAACCGGGACGAGCGTACCGGAGGTCACGCCGTTGTTGGCGGATTCAGGCGCGATAACGCCTGGCGGGTGGCCGGTGCCGTAGAGCTCCGGCGTCTTCGACAGCAGCTTCGAGTAGTGATAGGCGAGGAACGCCGCGACCGTCGATCCGGCGCCCGGCAAGATGCCGACGACGAGACCGATCATCGAGGTCCAAACGGTCTGCCACCAATACTTCAGGTTCATGCGGAGGCCGTCGAAGGTATCGGCCCAGCTGGCGCTGTGGGCGCGGACGACATCCTTCTGATTCACGATCGTCTCGCCTTCGAGCATGACGAGCGCTTCCGAGATCGCGAAGAGACCGATCAGCGCCGGGATCAGCGGCACGCCGTCGTAGAGTTCGAGGAGGCCGAAGGTGGCGCGTGCCTCGCCGTAGACCGGGTCGGCACCAATGGCGCCAATCATGAGACCGAAGAAGCCCGCGATCAGGCCTTTCCAGAGATCCTCGGCGGCGATGGCGGCGATCAACGTCAGGCCAAACACCATGACCACAACCATTTCGACGCTCTTGAAGATCAGCCCGAGCTGGCTCAGCCACGGCAGCAGGGCGATCGTCGCGAGCGTTGTGACGAGACCGCCGAAAGCGGAGGCGGCGAAGCACAGCACCAGCGCCTGCTGCGCCTGCCCCTTCTTGGTCATTGGATAGCCGTCGAGCGTGGTCGCCGCCGCGCCGCCTTCGCCGGGCATGTTGAATAGGATCGCTGGGATGCCGCCACCAAGCTGCGTCGTGCAATAGAGTGCGATCATGAAGGCCATGCCGGCCTCGACGTCCATTTTTAACGTCAATGGCAGCAGGATGATCAGCGTGTTCTGGGCGCTGAAGCCCGGAAGGATACCAACGAGGACGCCGATCATCATGCCGGGGATGATGATCCACCACAGCGCCAGCGAGCGCAGGAACAGGTCGAATAGCATGCTGGCGGAGAGATCCATGCCTCAGCCTCCACCACCCAAAAGGGAGCCGAGGATCTGCTCCGGAATGCCGCGCGGCAGGCGCGTGTTGAGCAGCCAGATCAGCAACGCATAAACCGTCGCCGCAGTGATACCCGCGATCCCGATGAGTTGGCGCCAATTGCGGACGCCGAGGACCCACATGCCGGCAATGATCACAAGGAAGAGGCCGAGCGTGGTGCCGATCCAGCGCGCCACGACGATGAAGGCCAAGGTCAGCAGGAGAAGCTGCAGGCGCTGGCGATTGAAAGCTGTCACGGCGAACAGATCGCCAAAGTCGAAGCGTCCGGCGCCTTGCGCGGCACGCAGAAGAATGCGCGCGAGGTGGACCGCACAGAGCGCCAACAGTACCACGCCGACGACGGTGCCGGTGGCCTTGGCTTCCCAGGAGAGACCGGATGTCGACACCAGGTAATACCCGGTCAAAAGGCAGCCCAGCGCCGGAATGATCAACTCTGCGGCGAGGCCAACGCGCACCGAGCCTTCGCCAGACACGGACGTTTCGGTGTCACGTTCCAATGCTCATCCCCCGCGCCCGATCCAGCCTGGCTATTTCTTGGCCGAAAGGACCGGTGCGTATTCCTTGGCGAGTTCAACCATCGCAAGCGCATATTCGGTGCAGGTTTTCTGGTCGCCGAACTTGAGCGACTTCGGGCGCTTCGCCCGCCTTTTGCGCCGCATCGAGGAAGCCCGAGTTGTCGAACACTTTCTTCGAGCTGTCGACCAAGAGCTTCATGGCATCGGGATTCTTCTGCGCAAATTCGGCATGAACCGCCCACGAGCGCGACGAATAGAGATCCGGCAGCTTGGTGCCGAACACCTGCGTTGATCAGCGGCGCGTTGTTGGTGTACTTCGCCAGAACGTTGTCCTTGGTATTGAAGATGCCGAGGATGCGCAGCTTGTCGGCAAGCCGCACGATGCCGGCGGCCGGCAGCACGCCGATGTCGACCTCGCCCGAGAGCACCGCGATCTGCGTCGGGTTGCCGCCGCCGAAGGGAATGAGGTTGTATTTCGAGTTGGTTTCCTTGCCGAGCGCGAGCATGCCGATGGAGGCGGGATGCGGGATGCGGCTGGTCGCAACGTTGAGCGTGCGCTTCTTGGCCTCCGCGACGACATCCTCGACGCGCTTGAACGGACTATCCGCCTTCACGAAGATGCAGCTGTCGTCGATGTCAGTGCGGCAGAAGTAGATGTAGTCCTCAGGGAATTTGTAGGCCGGCTTCTGCAGGGCGTACATGATCATCTCGGGGCCCATGTTGCCAAACAGCAAGTTGTGGCCATCGCGCTCGCGCTTCTGGACATACAGCGTGTAGCCGACCTGCCCGGAGGCGCCAGGGTGGAACTCATACTCGAAGGGTTGACCCAACGCCTTGGACCAGATGGTGTCGAAGGCGCGCGCCAGGCGTTCAGCGCCGCCGCCTTGGCCAGTCGGGATGATGACGCTGAAACGGCGGGACGGGAACTTGCCCTGGGCGCGTGCGGCCGGAATGGCGCGCGCGCCGAGTAGTGCCGAAGCCGCCGAACCCGCCAAGACGGCTCTGCGCGTCGCGCCGCCACTGAACATTGCCATGAACTGCCTCCTCCACACACGATTCAATCGTCTGCGCGCAGGATTGGGCCCGGACCAGAATGGTTTGTCAATCGAGGCTGTCGGCGGCCCGACCCATCGCGACCGCAGATGCAAACCAGTACGAACCATAATGGCCGACAACCGCATTGGCCATTGCGGATCGCCACATCGACTGACAACGGAAAATGTGATGCCCGGTTTACGTGTCGCGCTGGCGGCTCGAGCTAACCCCGATAGACCGGCGCGGGCTGGGCGAAGAACGATTCCAGGATGTGATAGACGAGCTTATAGTTCTTTTGCTGGAAGCTCGCGTGCGCAATGCCGGGCATGGCGGCGAACTGCTTATCCGCATTGGGGAGGCGCGCATAGAACGCTACGAGATCGTCGAAGCCGGCGATGCCGTCGTACTCGCCACGCATGACGATGGTTGGCATCGGCAGCTTGGTGGGATCGACGACGGGCAAGTTCTTGCACATGTCGACATAGGTGCCGGTCGGCACGCTGTCGTCGAGCGCGAGGATCGCATCAGCGAAAGCGGAGACCGTCGCCTCGTCGGCGGTGCCGGGGTGGTCGCGCTCAAAGATCGAGCGGACGAAGGCGCGATCGATCGGGCGGCGATTCATGGCCTCGAACTGCGGCAGCTTTTTCTTGCGATCGGCGAGCGTCGGACTGCCTTCACCCGTCCACACCATGGCGTCGAGGGCGAGGCGGGCGACGCGGGTTGGATGCTTCTGGGCAAAGGCCGCTGCGCGCAGAGCGCCGGAAGAGATGCCATAGACCAACAAGGGACCGGCTTTCCGGTGTTCTTCAATGTAGGCCGCCGCGGCGGCGCAATCCTCGGCGCCGTTGGCGATGTCGCAATTGACGTTGCGGTGCTTGGAGGAGCGGCCGTAGCCTTCCATGTCGACGCACCAGGTGTCATAGCCCCGCACAGCGAAGTACTCCATCACGGAGCTGTCGGGGCGGCCGGGCACATGGAGATCAAATGTCGGGGTCGAGGCCATGGACGAGCCGTGCACGAACAGGATCGTGCCGCGCTTTGGCGTGCCGGCGGCGGCAGGCTTTTCCCACAGATACAAATTCACGTCGCCATCAAGCGTCGCTTTCGTCGTCCAGTGCTCTTGCCCCTTGATGCTCATCGGTGCGTGTCCCTCGCTCGAGTTTTCTGCGTCAATCTACTTGGCTTTGGTACGGCGCGTCACCTTGCATTGCGGATCGAGCAAGCGATGGCCGTCGGCGGCGGGCGACGGGCGCATCAAGCTCGCCAGACGCGCCTTCAGTTCGGCAGCGGTCGGCATGCGTGTGAAATCATGACTTGCGCACGCAAGCGACCACGCCGCCTGCATGGCGGCCCAGCCTGACGGATATTGCGGCGCCTCGGGCGCACCAGGCCGATCGACCGAGCCCTGCAGGACCACCGCATCAAGCGTTTTCGGGCCTCGATTGGCGTGCATGTCGAGTTTCTTGGCGTCGCCGATGCCGGTCGAGACGACGATGACATTGGGGAGTTTGAAGGCCGCGGGCCAGACCGGAGAAGTGTCGATATCGCGGCGCTCGTCGCCAGCGGCGGCAATCACCAGGATGTCTTTGAACTGCTCGGCGGCGCGGCGGAACATCTCCCAGTCCTCAGCGCGTTCGCTCCACATCGGCAGGACGGCGATGCGCGACGGCGTTTGGGCAATAAACGCCAGTGCGTTGCCGAAGGACATAGGATCGGCCGGGTTGACGCGCACGGGGATCAAGCGGGCTCGGTCGCCGCACTGGAGCGCACGCGCATGCATGGAACCGTCGCCTCCCCAGTTTGGAGGTGTCTTGTCGCGATCGATGCCCAAGGGACGGCGGTCGCGATCGATCATGTCCCAGCCGATCAGCTCGCCTTCGCCGTCGCGGGCGAGGCATAGGGCAATGCGCGGGTCGGTATAGTCGATGCCGGTCGTGATCAATGCGACGGCGACACCGCCGGGATCGCGGCCTGGCGGGACCTTGGGTTTCGAGGGCGTGGGGGTCTGTGCGTTAGCGGCGGCAAGACACGCGGTCAATGCCAGCGTCATGGCGGCGATGGTGCGTCCGATCACGACGTTCTCCGCGTAGCGAGGCCCGTGGTCGCGACGATGAAATCAGCAATGGTCGCGATGTCGCCGAGATCGAATACCGGAAGCCGCTGGCCGGCGACGGGATGATCCGCCGCGATGGCGATGACGTTCGGATCGTTCACCGCCAACGCGTCTTTCGTGACGGACTGCAGCCGCCGCGCCTCGATCTTGCGGATAGGCTGGCTCTTGTAGCCCTCGACGATGATCAAATCGCAGGGATCGAGCCAGCCGACGACGTCTTCAAAGTCCGGTTCGGGCGCGTTTTTCAATTCGCGGATGATGGCCCAGCGGCTGGCGGCGACAATCGCCACTTGCTGTGCACCGGCGCGGCGGTGGCGGGCGCTGTCGGCCTCGCCGTCGTCGATCTGAAACGCGTGGTGGGCGTGCTTCACGGTTGCGACCGAAAAGCCGCGCGCCGCAAGTTCCGCGACGAGCTTTTCCGTCAGCGTGGTCTTGCCTGAGTTCTTCCAGCCGACGACGCCGATAAGGGGCGTGCCGCTGCTGCTGTGCGTGATCGTCTTCGGCATCGTCATGAGGCGGACTTCTGCAACAGGCGGCGTGCCTCGTCCAGTTCTTCGGGCGTATTGGCGTTAAAGAAGGGATCGATCTCCACGTCGCCAATTTTGACGAGCGAGAATTGGACCGGCACGGTGCCGTGCTTATCGGTCCAGCGCAGGACCTTGCGAACGCCGGCTTTCAGTTCGGACTCGAGATCCTGGAGGTGGGCGACCGGCCAGAGGCCGATGACGGGATGGAGTTCGCCGGCGGACTCCGCAATGGCGATGGCCGTGGGCTGCATGGCGACGGCCGCGGCGAGCCGTGCCACGAGATCGGACGGAATGAAGGGCGCGTCGGCGGAGACGGTCGCGACCCAGCGCGCCTCAGGTGCGGCGGCGCGGGCCCAAGTCATGCCGGCGAGGACGCCCGCGAGCGGGCCAACGAAACCCTCGATGGTGTCGGAGACCACCGGCAGGCCGAACGGCGCGAACCGATCGGGCTCGCCATTGGCATTGATGGCCATTCTTGAGACTTGCGGTCCAAAGCGCGCGACAACGTGCCCGAGCATCGGCTTGTCGCCGAGGTTCAGGAGGCTTTTGTCGCCACCGCCCATGCGGCGCGATTGCCCGCCCGCGAGGATGACGCCGACGATGTCGTGTGCTGCTGTCATGGGCCGCAACGTAGGCATGCAAGGCCGCGAGGCCAAGCACCTTGTTTAGAATTCTTCTAAATTGCTATAGAGATCTCGCCGTCACTCCGGAGGTCCACCTTGAAAGCGTTCGCTGACCTGACCGAGCAGGAAGTGCTCGCCCTCGCCATCAGTCTCGAGGAAGAGCACGGCCGCATCTATGCCGACTATGCGGACGGGTTGAAAGAGACGTTTCCAGCGTCGGCGAAAGTCTTTACCGAGATGGCCGCCGAGGAGGATCAGCACCGGCGGCAGCTGTTCGAGCTTTATCGCGGCAAATTCGGCGACCACATTCCGTTGATCCGGCGCCAGGATGTCAAAGGCTTCGTCAAGCACGAACCGCTGTGGATGGTGCGGCCGCTCGGCCTCGAGAAGGTGCGGCGGCAAGCAGAGGCGATCGAATACGAGACGCGGCAATTCTATGAGCGGGCGACGGCGCGGACGTCGGACGTCAGCATCCGGAAATTGCTCGGCGATCTCGCGCAGGCGGAGCGCGAGCATGTGTCGCTGGCACAAAAGCTCGGGCAGGAGCACCTGACAGGCGACGTCAAGCAGGCGGAGGAAGAGGCCGGCAAGCGCATGTTCGTGTTGCAGGTGGTCCAACCGGGATTGGCCGGCCTGATGGATGGTTCCGTGTCGACGCTGGCGCCGCTGTTCGCCGCGGCATTTGCGACGCACAATCCATGGGAGACGTTCCTGGTCGGGATGGCGGCGTCGGTCGGGGCGGGCATCTCAATGGGGATGGCGGAAGCCATGTCGGACGACGGCTCGCTGACGGGGCGGGGCCGGCCGTGGTTGCGCGGCGTCATTACCGGCGCGATGACGGCGATCGGCGGCGTCGGGCATACGCTGCCGTTTCTGATCCCAGACTTTAAAATCGCAACGACGCTCGCCGTTCTCGTTGTTTTGATCGAGCTGTGGGTTATCGCGTGGATCCGGGCGCGCTATATGGACACGCCGTTCCTTCGAGCGGCCTTCGAGGTCGTCGTCGGCGGGCTCATCGTCTTCGGTGCGGGGGTGCTGATCGGCAGCGCTTGACGCCCACCTACGAGAGTACAATCCCTCATGATAAAGTTTCTCGCGGCCACGGTGACGGCGCTGGTTCTGGCGCAACCGTTGGCGAGCGTGCTGGCGCTTGCGCAAGACTATCCGGGTAGTCTGCCGGATCGGCGCGTCGCCAAAGGATCTCGCACCATCGCGGAGGCGTGGCTCGCGGATGCGACGCGGCGTTATACGCATTTCGTGCTCGGCGCGGACTATGAGGCAGCGGCGCTAAAAGTGCGGCTGAAGGATGGAAAAATCCTGACGCTGACGCTGCCCGAGGACAGTGTGTTCGAGGATCGCATTCCACGCATCGCCGATCTCGATGGCGACGGCGCGGACGACATCGTCGTGGTGCGGTCGTATCTGAGCCGTGGCGCCGCGGTCGCCGTCGTCAGCGTGCGGGATGGCCGCCTGCAGATCGTCGCCGAAACGCCGCCGACGGGGAATGCCAACACGTGGCGCAACCCGGCCGGCATCGCGGATTTCGACGGCGACGGCCGGCTCGACATCGCGGAAGTGCAGATGCCGCATGTGCTCGGGCGGCTCAGGGTCTGGACAATGCGCGGGGGCAAACTCGCTGAAATCGCGACCCTGGAAGACTCCTCCAATCACGCGATTGGCTCATCGAAGCTCGGATTGGCGGCTGTCGCGGACTTCAACGGTGATGGCGTGATGGATCTCGCGATCCCGTCGCGGGATCGTCGCAGCGTGCGCATTCTCACGTTCAAAGGCGGCGCGCGCGAGCTGTCGCGGCATCCATTGCCGTCTGCTGCAACAGGCAATTTCGCGCTCGCGACCGAGGGCGGCAAGCCCGTCGTGAGCGTCGGCACGTCGGACGGTAGCACGGCGCGCATACGTCCCTGATCACGGCTGCGCTTGTGCGGGTAACGCGCTCGGCTACTGTCGCGTCACAGATCCACAAATCGTCATGGAGGAATCCCACATGGTCATCGACCACCGCACTTACACGCTGAAGCCCGGAACGACCGCACAGTACATGAAAGTCTATCAGGAAAAGGGATTGCCGACGCAGACCAAGCATCTTGGACAGCCGATCGGCTGGTTCTATACAGAGATCGGGCCGCTCAATCAGATCATCCACATGTGGGGCTACAAAGATCTCAACGACCGGGCGGAGCGGCGCGCCAACATGCAAAAAGACCCGGCATGGGGCGAGTTTCTGAAAGAGGCGCGCGAGATGATCGTCAACATGGAAAACAAGATCCTGCTGCCGGCCAGCTATTCACCCATCAAGTAATTGGTGCGGATTGGCCACAACGGCCACGGATCGTCTCGGTCATGACAAGGGGCAGCGTCAACCACGCTGCCCCTTCGGTTTTGAGCCTGTGAATAGCGGGGGCGAACGGCCTCCTGCCCCCTCGACAGGGCCCTGTCCCTGTTAGTTTCGCTGTATCCGGCGATTCGCTTTTGTCCTGCTCACGTCGGCCTCCTCACTTCGTTCGGAGACTTTGCACGTGGCGAAAGCGATTTCCCAAGTGATGGCCGTATTGGCTGTTCCCGTCTGGCTGCTGGCCGCGCCCGCGCGCGCCGACGACGCCTCGGCGCAGACTGTCGTGCGCAATGCGGTGATGGTGCCGACGGACGAGTTGCTAGAGCGGGTGCCGCGGCCGAAGATCGCCGCGCCGCGCGCGCCAAAGCGTGTCGCCGCGAAGCCGGAGCCCGATACGCTCGACTGGCTCTATTCGTACGTCGATCATGCGCTGAAGACCACGGGACTTGTGGCCGACGCGCCACCGCGCCGGCGTGCGCCTGTCGCGACACGCGTCGCCGTTGCAAAACCGATCGCGCCCGCTGACGCGTTGCCAACCGAGACGCGGCTGGTTCCCGTTGCGCCGAACAATCCGGGGCTCGATACGCTAGCCGCACCACCTTTGGCACCGCCGAAGGTCGCGGCGCCGGTTATCGTCGCACCAACGGTTCAGGCCGCACCGAAGGCTGCGGATTCTCCGATCGTGACGGGTGCGCTGGCGGTGCCGCCACCACCAGCGCGCGCGCCGGCGCCAGCACGGCCGTCGATCATCACACCCGAAGCCGGTCAGGCGTTGATCGCCGCGGCCGAGAAGGCGCAAGCCGCGCTCGATCTCGTGAAACTCGAACTCTCCAACCGGACCTACAACGAGATGTCTGGATCAGGCTCGGCGATTTTCCGCTCGCGCACGGATTGGCGCGTGCTGGAACGGGCGACGGACGCGCTGTCGCAAGACGAGCTTGCTGCCGCCAAAGCGGTCGGGTTCGAGGCCAACGCCTATATCAACGAAGTGACCAAGACGATCGTCGTCGCGGTCGCGGGCTCGGAAGATCTGCGGCGCGATTTCGTCGCGAACGACATCTGGCAGGCACTGGTGAAGTCGCAGCTGCCGCAGCAGGCGTTCATGGCGAAGACCTATGCGCGATCGGTGATCCAGCGCTATCAGCGGCAAGGCTTCATCACCGAATGCGTCGGGCACAGTCTTGGCGGCGCGGCGTGCGCCTATGCGGCGTCGGAACTCGGCATTCGCGCGATCACCGTCAACCCCATCGCTGGCGGCAGGCTCGATGCCAACGCGAAATTCCTGATCACGAACTACGTGGTCGACGGTGAAATTGCGAGCATTGTCTACGCCAAGCGTGGCAACGAATTCGCGGGCGACATTGTGCTGATCGGGGCCGAACAGGCCGACCGCACGCGCGAGAAGCTCAACGAAAAATATGGCCCGATCGCGGGCGCGGTGCTGGTGGTGCGGGAGTTGCGCGACGCCATCAAGAACCACCGCGTTGGCACGGCACTCGACAAGCTCGCCGAGCATGCCGGTGTGCAGCGGCCGCAGTAGGCGATCCACCTTAGAGTTTTGACGGGGCCGCCGCAAAAATGTTAAACAGCATGAATGGCCCCTGCTGAGATCCATCTTGAGCGATTGTGTTTCGTCAGGCGCGGCTTGCTGAACTCGAAAGCGATTTCGTTCGACCACGTGCGCGCGCTTCAATCGACGCGGCTGATGTCACTCGCGGACGAGGTGGGCTTGATCGTCCAATGCGACGATGCACCCCTCTATCTCCGTGAGACGGACCCCGGATTTGCGGGAATTACAGCTTACTTTGGCCTCAACGCGCAGTGGGGCGACGACTGGATCCAGCGCACAGAACAAGGTCGCCGTTTCGAATGGTGCCGCTGTTCGATCGCCGCTCGCATGATCGGCGAGACACTTACAGAAAATTGTAAGGATCGATATCGACGGTGAGACGGATGTCGCCCTTGATCGCTGGCAACTCGTCGAGCCAGGCGCGCAGATACGCTTGAATGTCCATCTCGCGTGGTGCTTTCACCAGGAGCCGCCAGCGGTGGCGGCCGCGGACGACGGCGATCGGCGCCTCGGCAGGGCCCAGCACCAAAATTTTCTCCGACTTCGGCGCGCGATGGGCGACGTCACGGGCGACGAGCTCGGCGGTCTCTTTGTCGCGCGCGGAGACGACGATCGCCGCGAGACGGCCATAGGGCGGGAGACCGCCGGCCTGGCGCATGTGGATTTCGCGGTCGAGGAAGGCTTCGCGATCGCCGGAAATGATCGCCTGCATGACCGGATGTTCCGGCATGTGGGTCTGGATGTAACCGGTGCCTTTGGCGAAGGCGCGGCCCGCGCGGCCCGTCACCTGATGCAGCAGTTGGAACGTACGTTCGCCTGCGCGCGGGTCGGCGCCTTGGGCAAGGCCGAGGTCTCCATCAACAATGCCGACGGTCGCGAGGTCGGGGAAGTGGTGGCCCTTGGCGACAATTTGCGTGCCGATGATGATGTCGATCTCGCCAGCCTCGATGCTCTTGATCATGGCGCGCATTTCGGTGAGGCCGGGGATCAAGTCGGACGAGAGCAGCGCGACGCGGGCCTCGGGGAAGCGTTCGGCAACTTCCTCGGCGATACGCTCGACACCCGGGCCGCACGCGACCAGCGCATTGGGCTCGCTGCACTTGGGGCACTTGTCCGGGATAGGCAGTGAGAACCCGCAGTGATGGCAATTGAGGCGATTGCGGAAGCGATGCTCGACCAGCCAGGCGGTGCATTGCGGGCACTCGATGCGGGTGCCGCATTTGCGGCAGAGCGTCAACGGCGCGTAGCCGCGGCGGTTCAAGAACAACAGCGTTTGCTGTTTGCGCGCCATGGTCTCGGTGATCGCCTCAACCAGCTTTGGCGCGAGCCAGCGGTTCTTGTCGGGCGCATCGGAGCGTAGATCGATCGGCTCGATTTCGGGAAGATCCGCGCCCGCGTACCGCCCCGGCAGCACGACATGTCGGTAGCGGCCGGTACGGGCGTTGACGTGGCTCTCGATCGAGGGTGTCGCCGAGGCGAGAACGACGGGAAACTTTCCGAGTGACGCGCGCACGACCGCCATGTCGCGCGCCTGATAATGGACGCGGTCGTCCTGCTTGAAGCCCTGGTCGTGCTCTTCGTCGACGACGATAAGACCAAGATCTGCATAGGGCAGGAACAGCGCCGAGCGCGCGCCGACGATGACGCGGGCTTCGCCGGACGCGGTTGCCTTCCACGTGCGCGCGCGTTCGGGGGGCGAGAGGGCGGAGTGCCATTCGGCGGGTGGGGCGCCGAAGCGGGCGTGGAAGCGGCCCATGAACTGCGACGTCAGCGCAATTTCCGGCAGCAGGATCAGCGCCTGCTTGCCGGTTTCCAACGTGCGCGCGACGGCCTCGAAGTAGACCTCGGTCTTGCCGGAGCCGGTGACGCCATCGAGCAGCGAGACGGAGAAGACCTTGCCATCGACGGAGGCGCGTAAGGTTTCGACGGCTTCAGCCTGGGCGCCTTGGAATTCGACTTTTGCGTTCTTCGGATTGGGCTGGGCAAACCGCTTCTCGGGGATCGCGACCTCGACGAGGCAGCCGGCCTTGATGAGACCGTCAACAACGCCGGAGGTGCAGGCGGCTTCCGCGGCGAGCGCGCTCTTCGGCCGGATGAGGCCATCGGCGGCAATCTCGAGCGCGCGCGTCCGTTCCGGCGTCATCCGCGGCGGTGGTGTCGCGCCGGCGACGGCACGCACACCAAAGCGCGGCCGGACCGGCTCGAAGGCGACGGGCGCGCTCATCATCATGCGCACGACCATGCCGAGGGGAGTGAGCGTGTATTTGGCGACCCATTCGGCGAAGCGCAGCGACATCAGCGGGAGCACCGGGACGTCCTCGATGGGGCCCGAGATGGATTTCAGTTTCTTGGGATCAAGCGGCTTTTGTGCGCCGAGCGGCTTGTCCCAGACGACGCCGATGCGCGTTTGCGGGCCGAAGGGCACCATCACGAACGTGCCGGGCGTGACGTCCATGCCGTCGGGGAGCAGATAGTCGTAGGTCTGGTCCAGCGCCACCGGCATGAGCACGGGCACGCAGCCCGCTATCGCTTGCGCAGGTTCCGGCGCGGTCTCGTCGGTTTCATCAAACAGGGTCTTCACACTTGCGCTTCCGCTCAACTCAATCGAAGGCTAGACAATCGATTCGGGAGACATAGCCTAGGACTCACGATCAGGCGATCCGATGGCAGCAGGAGACAACACATGAAATTCTTCGTGGATACGGCGGACGTCAACGAGATCAAGGAGTTGGCGGCGACCGGTCTGCTCGACGGCGTGACCACGAATCCGTCTTTGGTGGCGAAAGCAAACCGCGACTTCAAGACCATCATCGCCGAGATTTGTGAGATCGTCGACGGGCCGGTGTCGGCCGAGGTGGCCGCCACCGATCACGCGACGATGCTGGCGGAGGGCCGCGTGCTGGCGAAAATCGCACCGAACGTCGCCGTCAAAGTGCCGCTGACGATGGACGGTTTGAAGACCTGCAAGGTGCTGACGGGCGAAGGCACGATGGTCAACGTGACGCTTTGCTTCTCGGCGACGCAGGCGCTGCTGGCGGCGAAGGCGGGGGCGACGTTCGTGTCGCCGTTCCTTGGCCGGCTCGACGACATCGGACTCGACGGCATGGAGCTGATCCGCGAGATCCGCCAGATCTATGACAACTATCCGCTGCTTGGCACGGAGATCCTATCGGCGTCGATCCGTACCGTGAACCACGTGAAGGATGCCGCACTTGCGGGGTCGGACGTGGCGACTATTCCGCCGTCGATCCTGAAGGCACTCGTTTCGCATCCGTTGACGGACAAGGGGCTCGCCCAGTTCGTCGCGGATTGGAAGAAGACCGGGCAGAAGATTGTTTGAACGGCATCTTGTTGTAGGTTGGATCGAACGTCGATGCGGAGCTTGCTCCGCGATGGCGCGCTGACCCAACACATGATCCTCGCCCGAGATGTTGGGTCTTCGCGTTGCTCGACCCAACCTACTTCATTGCTTTAGATCCGCCGGGACCTTGCCGCCGTTCTCGGCGAGTTTGAGCATCACCTGCTTGTGCAGCCACACGTTCATGGTGGCTGAATCCTTCTTGTCGCCGGTGTATTTCAATTCGTC
The DNA here is from genome assembly GCA_963779515.1 of uncultured Alphaproteobacteria bacterium. Classification (GTDB taxonomy): domain Bacteria; phylum Pseudomonadota; class Alphaproteobacteria; order Rhizobiales; family Hyphomicrobiaceae; genus CAVZYN01. The sequence continues at coordinate 22,181 of CAVZYN010000015.1, read as the reverse complement.
GGCGAGCTGACGGCGGGCGGAGAGGCTGCTGTCGATGTCGAGCAGCTTCATCAGATCGACAATCGATTTGCGCCAGTCGAGATCCTCGTCGGATTCGTCCGCGAGCTTATCCATAATGTCGGCGACATCGACCTTCGACAGTGCGGACGGCGACGGTGTGGCCGTGCCTCCCGGCGCCTGAGCCGACGGCGCGCCTGCGGAGGCCGGAGACGGCACGCTTCCCGGTAGCGGCGATGGCGCGGGGTTGGCGGCGGCGGGGCCACCGAAGATCGATGACATGATTTTTCCGAAGATACTCATACGAGAAACTCCTGCTTCGTTGTCCATCGGCGTGAGACCCGTCAAAATGCTAGACCGCAACCGCGAACGGCCGAAACGAAATTCATCGCCTCATGTCGAGCACAATAAAGTGAAGCCGGTGTTTGCTGGGCTTGCGCGGTTATCTGGTTGTAGACGCTCTGTAGTGCGCGACCACGGCATCGGTCATGCGCGGCGCCGATCCGACGTAGTTGGCGGGTGCGCAGAGTTCGTCGATGCGCGCGTCAGACAGCGCGGCGCGCACGCGGGCGTCGTCTTTCAAGACGTCGGCGAGCGCGCGCTTTGAGGCAATCGCGGCGCGGCACGCATCGTAGACGAGATCGTGCGCGGGCTGGCGGCCAATGTGGGGGGCGAGCCCCATCATGACGGCTTCGGCGACGATGAGGCCACGCGTCAACCCAAGGTTTTCGCGCATGCGCGCCTCGTCTACCGTCAGCCCCTCGAGCATCGACTTTGCCTGCGCGAGGGCGCCGGCGGTGAGGATGAAACTCTCGGGCAGCGCGATCCATTCGATGTGCCAAGGGCCCGTGGCGCGCTCGAAATCCTGGATCATGGCATCGAGCATCAGACCCGCGTGCTGGCGAACGGCCTTGGCGTTGGCAACCAAGATTTCGGACGAGATCGGGTTGCGCTTTTGCGGCATGGTGCTCGAGGCACCACGGTGGGCGGCGAACGGCTCGAAAGCTTCGCCGATTTCGGTTGCCATCAGCAGCATGATGTCGAAGCCGATCTTGCCGAGGGTGCCGGTTACGAGGGCGAGAAAATTGACGGTCTCGACCAACCCGTCGCGGGCGACGTGCCAAGTGATGAGCGGGTTGGCGAGGCCGAGTTCGCGCGCGTAGGCGGTGCGGACATCCAGCGCCTTGTCGCCAAGGGAGGCGAGCGTGCCGGCGGCGCCGCCGAGTTGAGCGACCAGAACGCGCGGCTTCAACTGCGCGAGCCGTTCGGCGTGGCGTTGCATGGCGGCGAGCCAGATCGCGCCTTTGTAGCCGAATGTGATTGGTAGCGCCTGCTGCAGATGCGTGCGCCCCGCCATGGCGGTGTCGCGATGCCGTTCAGCGAGGATGGCAAGTGCTGCCGAGACCGCGGCCATGTCGCGCTCGACGATCGCGAGGGCGTCGCGCACCTGCAGCACAACGGCGGTATCCATGATGTCTTGGGTGGTGGCGCCCCAGTGCAGCGAGCGCCCGGCATCGCCGAGCTTGGCGGAGAGCTGGCGGACGAGCCCCAGGATCGGGTAGCCGACGTTTTCGGTCTCGTGTTTCAGCGCCACACGATCGAGGACGATCGCTGGCGCGAGACGGGCAATCGCATCAGAGTGGGCGCGCGAGATCACGCCGGTCTCGCCTTGCGCGACGGCGAGGGCGACCTCGGCGCGGACATAGTTCGCGAGCGTCGTGTCGTCGCTGAAAACGCGGCGCATCTCGGCGCTGCCGAACACGTCCTTGAAGATGTCGCTGTCGAGAACTGTCGAGGCCATGAGGGTTCCGTGCCTTGCTTGCGTGACGGGGCTTCAATCTTGTCCGGAGTGAAAAGCTCGTTTGCCTTCCAGGAATCTACTCCGAATGCAGATTGTTAACCTTTGACTGCGAGTTTCGGCCGTGCACGGCCAGTCTCTGGCGCGCGCCGCGGTCCGTACCAAAAACTTGCATGGTACGGGCCGCTTTCTCTCTCGCTATCTGATTGCGATCATACGGCGACGGTGGCCTTGTCGCGCGCGCTCTTCAGCAGCGCCTCCAAGGTCAGGGCGATGTCGATCGACTCCTCGGGTGTCGCGCCGGTCCATTGCGACGGCCCTTGCTTGACGAGGCGGGCGAAGGATTCGGCTTCCAGTTGGAACCCGTTGCCGCCGGGCACGTCGATGGTCTCGACGTCGTGCGTCACCATGATGCCGCGCCGCAGAGTCACGGACGGCGGTCCGCCGATCGGGGGATGATTGAGATAGGTCAGTTCCATCGTGCCGGCATCGCCTGCGATCTGCGCATGGCGGTGATAGCCAGTGGCGAAGCTCGAGGTGATCTGGGCGATGAGGCCGCTCTCGAATTCGAGGGTCGCGGCCAATGTCTTGTCGACGCCCGTCTCGGTCCAGCGTGCGACGGCGTGCACGCGTGAGGGGCGCTCGCCGGAGATGGCGCGCACCAGGCTCACGGGATAGCTGCCCGCGTCCATCAGCGATCCGCCGGCGAGGTCCGGCTTCAACCGAATGTTCGTCATGTCGGTGAACTGGACGCCGAAGCTTGCGCGGATCAGTTGCAGGCGGCCGAGCGCGCCGCTCTTGACCAACTCTCGCGCTTTCTGCGTCTGTGCCTGCGCGAGATAGGGATAGGCTTCGACCAGATGCACGCCCTTACGCTTGGCGGCATCGAACATGGCGCGCGCCTCTTGCCCACTCACCGCCAGCGGTTTTTCGCAGAGCACGTGCTTGCCCGCCTGCACCGCGTGGATCGACCATTCGGCGTGGAGGCTGTTCGGCAGCGGATTGTAGACGGCGTCGATGCTGGGATCCGCCAGCATCGCGTCGTAGGAGCCGTAATGCTTTGGGATGGCATACTCATTGGCGAAGGCCTCGGCTTTGCTCGCCTCGCGGCTTGCAACCCCCGCGACCTTGACGAGCTGCGACGGCGCCACGCCGGCGATGAAGGCACGGGCGATCTTGGCGGCACCGAGGATGCCGATGCGCAACGGCGTGTTAGATGTGGTCATCGGGTGGCCTCGGTTTTGATCGCTGGGTTTCGCCCAACGTGTCATGCTGGCCAGATCCGAGCAAGTGGTGCCGACAACGGGAGAGTCCGATGCCTGAGATCTATGTGCATGCCGTCGAAGGAAGAACGCTCGATCAGAAGCGCGCGCTGATTCAAGACATCACCACTGCGGTGGCCAAGAATTTCAACGTGCCGCCGGAGACGGTGATGATCCAGATCATCGAGTTGGCGCAGCACAACAAGGCGAAGGGCGGCGTGCTGTTCAGTGAGCGACCACCCGCCAAGCGGTGATCAGTGGAAGATGCGGCCCGAGTTGATCACGACCGTTTGGCCGGTGGTCGTGTTGGTGCGGCAGAGGGTTACGACCTGATCGGCGCAGTCGTCCTTGTCAGCGGGAATTTTCAAGAGTGATGTGCTGGTGGCGCGCTCGATGTGGGCGGGGAGCAGGTTTGCCGTCATGCGCGTGCCTTCGATCAGCCCTGGTGCGACGCAATTGACGAGGGTGTGGGGGGCGAGTGCGACAGCCATGCACTTGGTGAGGTGGATGAGACCCGCCTTAGAGACGGCGTAGGCGATCGAAGAGCCGCTGGGTGCCAGACCGGCGATGGACGCGATGTTGACGATGCGGCCGCGGCCCTGCGCCTGCATGATCGGCGCGACCGCTTTGCAGCAGAGCATCGGGCCGGTGAGATTGACGTCGATGATTTTCGACCAAACCTCGTGGGTGAGATTGTCGAGGTCGGGGAAGGGGATCGCCTTGTTGTAGGCGGCGTCGTTGATCAGGATGTCGAGGCGGCCGAAACGCTTGACGACGTCGCCGACGAGGCGCTGCACTTGCGCTTCGGACGTCACGTCGCAGGCGAACGCATGGGCGCCGACCTGATGGGTCTGACGCAGATCGGCGGCGACGGCACCAGCATCGGCGGCGCTGTTGGCGTAGACCACGGCGATATGCGCGCCGGCGGCGGCGAGGGCGTGACAAATCCGCTGGCCGAGGCCGCCATTGCCACCCGTCACCACCGCGACTGAGCCTTTGAGATCCATGGCACTGCTCTCGTTTTGGATGTTGCAATTGGGCGCACTGTAGCAGCGCATCGCATCGAATAGGCATGATATGGTGATTTTCGAGATTCGCGCCATGCCGGGTGACGCACCATGCAGACCGCTCTGCCGCAATATGAGGTCTATGCGCTGCGCTATGCGACGCGAGAGGCGCTGCGGCGCAACAATTTCATCGGCGGCGATCCGCACGATGGGCCGATGCCGATGGACTACTATACGTGGGTCGCGATCGGGCCGAGTGGCGCCTATGTGATCGATACGGGCTTTACGGCGGAGATGGCAAAGCAGCGCCACCGCACGTTTCTGCGCTGTCCGGTCGAGAGCTTGGCATTGCTGGGACTGCAGGCGGGTGACGTGCGCGATGTGATCCTAACGCATATGCACTACGATCATGTCGGCAATTTCGACAAATTCGAGAATGCGCGCTTCCATCTGCAGGCGCGCGAGATGGCCTACGCAACGGGCAAGTACATGCGGTATCCGCGCATCGGCCACAGCTATCACGTCGAGGACGTGGTCGGCATGGTGCGCCTCAACTTCAAGGGCCGGGTGGAGATGCACGGCGGCGAGATCGAGATTGCGCCCGGGATCGTCTTGCATCCGACACCCGGGACATTCCGACGGTCTGCAGGCGGTGCGCGTCAACACGCGGCGCGGATGGCTGGTGCTCGCGTCGGATGCCACGCACTACTACGAGAACATGGCGACGAACCGACCGTTCACCACCGCGTTTCCATATCGGCGAAATGATCGACGCCTATCGGACGCTGGAGAAGCTGGCGCCGACGCCGCGGCACATCATTCCCGGTCACGACCCCTATGTGATGCAGGAATATCCTGCGCCCAAGACATCTTTGGAGGGGATCGTGGTGCGGCTCGACAGCGCGCCGATCGCGCCGGCGCTAGTTTTTCCAGCCGCAACTTCTTGATCGTACGGCTCAGGCGCCACCGAGCGCGGCTTCCAGAATCTCTCGCTGGCGCGGGTCGTCCACCGTCAGGTAGGCGTCCTCGATCCGCTTGGTCCAACTCTCCTGCATGCCCCATTGGCCCAAGCGCTGCGCCGCAGCGGGAAAATCCGACGTCAGGAACGGCGAGGCCGAACGAAAGGCGCCATCCTTGAATTCAAGGTTGGAGATGCGGAAATTGGCAAGATGTAAGGCGGCGGCAGGATCCGCGCCAAGCTCCCACGTCGCGAGCGCGCGCTCCACATCGCCGCGCGCCGTGGCGATCATGACGATGACATCGTTGATCTCGAATTCAAGCCGCCAGCCGACTGGCCATTGCGCCAGGCCGGTTTGAGATAGACATGCGTCCACAAAAGCGTCCAGGCATTCATCGACGGCTTCCACTTCGTGCCGTGGCCAGGCGGCGCGGAAGTTGGCGTCGCCGAGCCGATGCAAGCACGTGTTGCTGTCCATGTAGTGCGGCGGTTTGCAGTGCGCGATCAAATCGAGATAGCGCGGCAAGAAATACTTGAACTCGTGTTCGATCACGTCGGTGTCGTAGCCATGCGCGGAATTAGTGTACTCCGACAGAAGCTCGGTCGAAATCTGACGCAGCGGTGTGCGCACGAGTTCCTTTTCGGTCTCCTCCGTCATGCACGAGTTGCAATGACAGGCGACGATGTTGCCCCAAAGGCGGTAGCCGGCAAAGGCTGCGTAGGACGCGTCCACCGCGGCCGCGAGGCGCGGCGTCATGTTCGGCTCGATGTACTTCCAGAACATGCCCTGTTCCCAAGCGACGCCACAATCTCAAACCGTTTTACACGGCCACTTCATTATTTCGTGGAAACTGATCTGCCACCATCTGATTGAATCATCACCCTCAAATGCGCTTCGTAGGGCAGCGACGGCGTGGCCATCCCCTTATGCCGCCACCCGCGCTCGCGGCTCGCGCTTCCCCAAAGCGCGGGCCGCTTTTCTTGATTTCAGCGCAAAGCTGTCATGCATCGTGGGCCGCCACCAGTCCTGGGCGCCAGAATGGGATTTCAGCCAACGGTTTGAAATATCAGTTTCTCCAGTAAGACGCGTGATCGGCCGGGCCGAAGCGCATTTACTAGTGGTATCGGCGAACGAGCTCGGCTCAAGCGCCGAGTTTGCCGCCGCCACAGGGGCGCCGGCCGCGAGGTTCGCGCGTGATCGCAGACGTCCTGGAGACACTGGAGCGGGGGCAGCAAATGCCGGGCGGGCGCAGCGGCAAGGCCGTGGCCGCTGATTTCGTCGCAGCGCTCGCTGATGGCGATGCGGCGGCAGCCGCAGCGCTGCTGGCCGATGTCGTGCAGTATCGAGAGGCGGGCTACGCGCCAATCCTGCGGGTCAAGCCGGCGGTGGTGGTCGCGCTGATCGGCTCGGCGGGGTATGGCTCGCCGATCAAGGACAGCATCGCCGTGACGGGCACGCATGACTTCGCGCAGGCGTCACTCGATGTGCGGGCCGAGGACGGCGGCATCACGCGCCTGATGTTCACTCTGATGATCAAGGATGGAGTGATTGCGCAAGTGAGCTTTGCCGCGCACGATCTGCCGGCGGCGAAGCCGTAACGGTGGGTCTCAAGAACTCGCGAAGCCAGTGCCGGGCTTCTTGTACTCGGGACGCGGTGGACTGAAGACATCGAGCACGCGCGCGCCGGCGGGACCAGCCCGCATTGTGTGCGGGACGTTGCCGGGGGTGCGCCAGAAGTCACCCTTCTTCACCGGAATTTCCTCGCCACCCTGGACGCGAATGGCGGAGCCTTCCAGCAAAACGCCCCACTGCTCCTCGGGATGATGATGCAGCGTGCCTTCGGCGTTGGGCGCGATGGTGACCACCGACAGCATCGCCTGCTCGCCGGCAAAGATACGAGTCGTCAGTCCGGGGCCAAGTTCGCGAAACAGACCGTCGGCAGGGTCGTCGAGATTGTGGAATTCTTTCTTCTGGCTCATGACAATTCCGGGGTCGTAAGATGCTGGCTTTGAGCTTGGGCTGTTGGGTTACGGCGGATCACGTTGCGTGCCCAACGACAAACAACGGCCGCCTAACCAAACCTACGTTATTCGGCCTTGATCTTGAGGTCGGTGATCAAGGTCCCCCACTTCTTGCGTTCGGCGATGATGTGCTCGGCGAAGGATTTTTGATCCGACACCACTGGTTCGGCGATCACCGTCGCCATCCGCTCCTTGACGATCGCTTCCTTGGTCAGGGTCTGGGCTGCCTGCTCGATCTTGTCGACGATCTCCTTGGGTGTACCGGCGCGGACTCCGACGCCGAACCAGGAGGCGGTATCGAACCCGGGAATCGTTTCGGAGATCGCCGGGATTTCGGGTAGCAACGGCGACTTGGCGAGAGAGGTCACGCCGAGCGCCTTCACTGTGCCGCCTTTCACCTGGCCGACGATCGACGTGGCATTGTCGAACATCAGATCGACCTGGCCAGCAACGAGATCGTTCACGGCCGGCGCGCTGCCGCGATAGGCGACGTGCACCATGTCGACGCCGGCCAACCGCTTGAAGAGTTCCGCCGAGAGATGGATCGTGGTGCCGATGCCGGACGAGGCGTAGTTCAGCTTGCCTGGATTGGCCTTGGCGTACGCGATCAAGTCCTTGACCGAGTTGACCTCGAGGCCCTTCTTGACGACCAAGATGTTCGGCAGGCGCGTCACCTGCGCGATCGGGAGTATGTCTTTCTCGGGATCGAACGCCATCTTGGCGTAGAGAAACTGGTTGGTCGCGATGTTGGGCGGCACCATCAGGATCTGTGTGCCGTCTTGTGGACCCTTGGCGACGCGATCCATGCCGATGTTTGCGGCAGCACCCGGGATGTTTTCGACGATTACCGTCACGTTCCAGAGGTTTGCGAGACGATCGGCGACGATGCGGCCGATGACATCCGTGGCACCGCCTGCGGGGTAGGGGACGATAACCTTGATCTGCTGGCCGGCCGGATAGGCGCCTTGCGCGAACGCCGAGCGCACAAGTGCGGGGGCGGCGAGCACCGCGGCGAATCCCTTTGCCACTCGACGGCGACTGATCTTGGTCATGTGCATTGCACTCCCATAAGCCTTTGGCAGTTTCTTACGTTCTGTTCTCGGGTCTGTCGCGCGTGTCTGTCAATCGGAGATGTCCATCTCGAAACTTGATCCGTCCCATAATGCGCCGAGCGTGCTACAAACTTCAAAAATCGACCCCGGGAGGCTGCCGTGATCCGTACCATTTTGCTGCGTCTTGGCGCTGTTGCGTCGCTTGCTGTTGGCACGGGGCTCGTGTTCGGCACGGAGCTGGCGCGCGCGCAACCGCTCGGGATCGGCACCAGCCCGCAAGGCACCGTCACGTATCAGATGGGGGCGGCACTCGCGAAGTCACTGACGGATACACTGAAGTGGCAAGCGCGAGTGCAGCCAAACAGCGGCACGGGCACGATGATACCGCTGGTCAATTCGGGGGAAATTGACATCGGCTTCTGCAATTCGCTTGAGCTGATCGAAAGTTTCGGCGGCATCGGCACGTTCGACAAGCGGCCGAACCCGAAGCTGCGGCAGGTGGCGACGATCTTCCCGCTGGTGACGGGACTGTTCGTCAGGGCCGATAGCCCGATCAAGTCGGTGAAGGATCTCAAGGGCAAACGCATCGCTTATGGCTTTACGAGCCAGGAAATCATCAAGACGACGGTCGATGCGATGCTGGCGACGGCGGGGCTGACGATCGCGGACATGCAGCCGGTGCTGGTGCCGAACCTCATTCGCGGCGTCGAGGAATTCATGGCGGGGCGCGTCGATGTGACGACGTTCGCGCTCGGCGGCGCCAAGACGCAGGAAGCGGACGCGGCCGTCGGCGGCATTCGCTGGCTTGATCTTGGCAACGAGCCCGCGGCACAGGAGGCACTGAGCAAGGTGTTCCGCACGTCTTATATCGGCAAGGCGGAACCGCGCCCGAACATCGCAGGTCTGAAAGAGCCGATCCATACGATGCTCTACGACTACACGATTTTCGCCAACGCCGACATGCCGGCGGACAAGGTCAAGGCGCTGACAGGCGTGATCGCGGAGCAGAAGGTGGCGCTGGCGGCAGCGATGCCGGCGTTCAATGCCATGAGACCTGAGCGCAACTACAAGGATGTCGGCGTGCCGTTCCACGATGGCGCGATTGCCTACTACAAGGAAAAGGGCATCCAGCCGGTGAAATGATGACCGCCACACAACACTCCCTCATCCCGGGCGAGAAGCCGCACTTCAGCGGCGACGAGACCCGGGACCCCGCGAAAGAAACGCCGAAGGCACGATATAGATATTGCGGCGTCGCCGAGTTCTTTTGCTGGGTCCCGGCTCGGCGCCCGGCCTGAAGGGGCCTCGCTTGACCGGGATGACGTCTGCTCGAGATTGGGCTTCAGATGACCAACGCGCCAACGCCGATCGCGGCGGATGTGATGCTGAGGGCGCTGGCGGCGCATGGGGTGGATTTTTTCTTCGCCAATCCAGGCACGGATTTCCCGCCGATCGTGGAGGCGTTCGCGCGGGCGGCACGCAGCAATACGAAAACGCCACGACCGATTTTGGTGCCGCACGAGAACCTCGCCGTCGCGATGGCGCATGGCGCGACGCTGATGACCGGGCGTCCGCAAGCAGCGATGATGCACGTCAACGTCGGCACCGCGAACGCGATCAACAATCTCACCAATCTTGCGCGCGACAACACGCCGCTGCTGTTGATGGCGGGGCGCACGCCGATCACTGAGTCGGGCGCGTTCGGATCGCGCAACCGGCATATCCACTGGGCGCAAGAGATGTTCGATCAGGCGGGCATGGTGCGCGAGATCGTCAAATGGGACTACGAGTTCCGGGCGCCCGGCCGCATCGACACGGTGATCAATCGCGCCGTTGAAATGACAATGACGCATCCGCGCGGGCCGATTTATCTGGTGTTGCCGCGCGAGCCGCTGTCGGCGCCGGCGGACGATGCGGCACTGGCGCCAGCGCGCGCAATCGCGGCGCCACCGGCGCCGGATGCGGCCGCGATCGAGGAGCTGGCGGCGTGGGTTGCGACGGCGAGCAACCCACTGATCATCACCGGCGCAGGTGGGCGTGAGGTTGAAGGTTTTGCGGCGATCTCTTCGTTCGCCGAGCGATGGGCGGTGCCGGTCGTTACCGTCAACCCGCGGTTTCTGTCGCTGCCGACGTCGCATCCGATGCACTTTGGGAACGAGCCGGGCGCGCTGTTGACGGAAGCGGATCTCATCATCGTGCTCGAGGCGGATGTGCCGTGGTTTCCGGCGTTGCAAGCGCCTGCAGCCGGCTGCAAAGTCGCAGAGCTCGCGATCGATCCGGCGCACCAGCGCTATCCGATGCGCTCATTTGCGTGCGATCTCGCGATCGCGGCGACACCCGCGGTCGCGTTGACCGCGCTCGATGCGGCGGTGGCATCGAAGGCCAATGCGTCGCGCATCACTGAACGCCGGGCTCGGCTGGGGCCGCTTGCCGCCAAGCGCCGCGCCGCCGCCGATGCGGCGGGCAAAAGCACCGGCGACAAGATCACGCCAGCATTCCTCAGCCGCGCGATCTCCGGCATGCTCGATGACGATGACATCGTCTTCAACGAGTATCCGCTGGTGCTCGATCAGGTGCGACGTGAGAAACCTGGCACACTGTTTGGACTGTCGCCGGCGGGTGGGCTTGGCTGGGGGCTCGGTGCGGCGCTCGGCGCCAAGCTCGCGGCGCCGGAGCGCACGATCGTCGCGACGGTTGGCGATGGGGCGTACGTCTTCACTAATCCGACGGCGTGCCATTGGGTGGCCGAGGCGTTCAAGCTACCGGTTCTCACGATTATCTTCAACAACAGTCTCTATGGCGCGGTGCGACGCTCGACGCTGCACATGTTCGCGGATGGGGCGGCGGGGATCAACGATGGGCGACTGCTCGCGGATCTGTCGCCGAGCCCGCCCTATGAAGCGCTGGTCGCGGCGCAAGGCGGCTATGCGCGCCGCATCGAGCGGCCGGACGATCTCGCGGAGGCGCTGCGCGCGGCGCGCCATGCGGTCACGGTTGAAAAGCGGCAGGCCCTGCTCAACGTGATCTGCACCTGAAAGCGCGACAGCACATGCCGCAAGCGACATCGGACACCATTATCACGGCGCTGCGGGCGCTGATCATCACACTGGTGGTGGCGTGGGTGGTCAATCTGCATGGCCGGCTCGGCCTTGGTCTGTTCAATGAGCAGATGCTGGCGGCAGTGCTCGGGACGGCGCTGGCGCTGTGCTTCTTCCAGTTTCCACTGTCGCGCAAGGAGGTCGGCGAAGAGGCAGTGGCCAAAGTTGCGCTCGAGGGGCGCAAGGGTGACGCGCCGGTCGGGTGGATCGACGTGACGCTGGCAGCGGCGGCGTTTCTCGCCTGCATGTACGTCGCGGTGCGCTATCCAGAGCTGGTGAAGGAGCTGGTGGCGCGGCCGTGGTACGGCGTCCTGATATCCGCCATCATTGTCTTCACCGTCTTTGAGGCGAGCCGCCGCGTGGCGGGGACGGCGCTGATCATCATCGTGCTCATCCTGTGCGCGCATGCGCTGTTCGGCTACCTGCTGCCGGGCGCGTTCGCGAGCCGTCCTGTGGCGCCGTCGCGGCTGCTCGTCTATCTCGCCATCGATACCAACGCGCTGCTCGGCACGACGCTGCAGACGGCGGCGATCGTGGTGATCCCGTTCATCATTCTCGGCGCAGTGCTGACGCGGTGCGGCGGATCAGAGTTCTTCGCGGATCTCGCAAGCGCTGCCATGGGGCGCTACCGGGGCGGCTCGGCGAAGATCGCCGTGTTCGGCTCGGCGCTATTCGGGATGGTCTCGGGCAGCGCCGTTGCCAACGTCGCGAGCGTCGGCACGATCACGATCCCACTGATGAAGAAATCGGGGTATCCGCCGAACCAGGCGGCAGCGATAGAGGCGGTCGGCTCGACGGGTGGACAAATCGCGCCGCCGGTGATGGGGGCGGCGGCGTTCCTGATGGCGGAATACCTGCAGGTCTCCTACACGGACGTGCTGGTGGCCGCGATCATTCCGGCGTTTCTCTATTACGCGGCGCTGTTCTTCCAGGTGGATCTCGAGGCGGCGAAGCAGGGCATCCTTGGTGCGCCGGCGCATGAGCTTCCCTCCGCCGGGCAGGTCTTGCGCGAGGGCTGGCACTTCGTTGTGCCGTTCGGCGTGCTGGTCGGCGGGTTGCTCGGCTGGAACATGGAGGCCGAGTATGCGGCGCTGCTTGCGACCGCCGTGCTGATCGTGCTGGCCATGAGCGTGCCGTACAAGGGGCGGCGGTTGTCGCTCAGCGGGGCCGGGTCGGCGGCGATCGGCGCGGGCGGGGCAGTGGTCGATATCATCGCGATCACGGCGGTGGCGGGGATCCTGATCGGCGCCATGTCGCTGACGGGCGTGGCGTTCTCGCTGACGCAGCAGCTTCTCACAGCGTCGGGCGGTAGTTTGTTGCTGCTGCTGGTGTTGACGGCGCTGGCGTCATTCATTCTTGGACTGCCGCTGCCGACGGTCGGAGTTTATGTGATCCTGGCGACGCTCGCCGCGCCGGCGCTGGTCCAGGCGGGGATCTCGCCGATGCAGGCGCATCTGTTCGTGCTGTTTCAGGGGATTCTCGGGATGGTGACGCCGCCGGTCGCGCTCGCGGCGTTCGCGGCTGCGACGATCGCACAATCGGATCAATGGAAAACCGGGTGGACGGCGACACGCATGAGTTGGTGCGCGTATTTCATCCCATTTCTATTCGCCTATTCGCCGGCGCTGATCATGCGCGGCGGGCCGGTTGCGGTGATCACGGCGCTGTCGCTGGCGTTGCTCGGGATCTTCATGGGTTCGCTGGCGGTGGTCGGCTTCTTGAAGGCGCCGATTCCGGCGGCGGTGCGCGTGCTCTATGCCGGGATTGCGGCGGCGGTTTTGTTTCCGCCCTCCGCAGTTGCCGGCGGGCATTGGATCTCGCTGGCCGGTGCAATCGCGGCGATAGCGGCAATTGGATATGAGTCTCGATTTCGCGGTCAGAATCGATGATCGATTCCAGCTTGCTTCATGATGCCATTGGCGCTGTGCCGCGACTTGATTTTGCCGTCTACCACGAAGCGGCGATTGTTGATTGGGCTTTGCCAGATCTCGTGATCGCCTTTGCCTTGACGAACCAAACTGCATCCGTGTTCTAGAAGTATGCGGCGGACATCGTGTTCATATCCCGGCATCAAGCAGCTACTTTTGGCGCCAACACGCGTGTCGATTGACTGGACGTGATGACAACAGGAATTTCCGGGCTATCACAGATGATCCCGTTCGCCTCAAGCAATTCGGGAATCATGACTTTAACTTTGGCTGTCAAAATCTCGAGCGTTTCCGCTTCTGTGACCAAGCCTGGAACATCTCCGCTGGACGCAACCCATACGCCAGCGTCATCGTCCCAATCAGCTCGCACGAGGATCAGTTTTAATGGCATAGCTGCTCCGCAACTCAGACCGGTATTTGAGAGCACTTCTGTGCTTCTCTGGGGACCCACTGGCTGGCTTGAACTATAACTCAACTTAATCGAACTTGCACTATTGCCGCTACGCATTGCTAAACAGACGGCCTCACACGATCACGTTGGGTTACGCGCGGCTCTTCCGACGTGCCCAACTTCACGAGCTTGCCCGCGCTAACCCAACCTACGCCCCGAGGACATCCCCATGCGTATCGATGCCTTCAACCACTTCTATCCGGCGCCTTACTACAAGAAGATGGAGGAGGTGGGTGGCGACCTCAAGGACATGTTCCGGCGCGCGCGCGCGGTGCCGTCGATCCACAATCTCGATGTGCGATTCAAGATCATGGATGCGTTCGACGCGTATGCGCAGATCCTGTCGCTGCCGGCGCCGACGCTCGAGACGATCAGCAAGGGCGATCCAAAGCGGGCGCTCGAGCTTGCGAAGATCGCCAATGACGGGCTTGCGGAACTCGTTGCCAAGTATCCGCAGCGGTTCCCGGCGTTCATCGCGCAGACGCCGCTATCGGCAGGGGAAGCAGGCGTGAAGGAGACGGAGCGCGCGATCAAGTCGCTCGGCGCGATCGGCACGCAGATCTATTCGAATGTTGGCGGCAAACCAATTGATCGGCCGGAGTTTGAGGGGTTCTTCGCGGCGATGAACGACATCAAGAAGCCGATCTGGCTGCATCCGGAGCGCGGCGCGAGCACTCCGGACTACATGGACGAGAAGAAATCGCTCTATGAGATCTGGTGGACGTTCGGCTGGCCCTATGAAACCAGCGTGGCGATGGCGCGGCTCGTGTTTTCGAAAACGCTGGACAAGTATCCGAACCTCAAGATCATCGCGCATCATCTCGGCGCCATGGTGCCCTACTTCGAAGGTCGCGTTGGACCGGGCTGGGATCAACTCGGCAAGCGCACGTCGGATGAAGACTATTTCTCGCTGCTGAAGAGTCTGAAGAAGCGGCCGCTCGACTATTTCAAAGAGGACTTCTACGCCGACACGGCGGTGTTCGGCTCGCGCTCGGCGACAATCTGCGGTCTCGATTTCTACGGTGCGGACAACGTCGTGTTCGCGTCGGATTGCCCGTTCGATCCGGAAGGCGGGCCGATGTACATCCGCGAGACGATTAAGATCATCGACGCGCTGCCGATTTCGAAGGCGGATCGCGACAAGATCTATTTCAAGAACATCGAGAAGCTGACGGGGAAGACTTTTGTGACGTGACCTTTGAGGGTGCCCATCTTCACTTCCATCACGAAGGCCCCCCTCATCCGGCCTTCGGCCACCTTCTCCCCAAGGGGAGAAGGACGAAATCGGGCACCCTCTCCCTCAAGGGAGAGGAAAGAAAATCGAGAGTGTGCGTCACGATTGTGTGTGCAGGCCAGATTTAGCCGGGCGTGGCCGGGGATATGCGTGGTGGCGTTCAACTTAGCCACAGGCGCCAACAGTCATGCCCCCGTTGTCCCAAATCAAGTCACGCCGGCCTTGGTCCGCGTCTCGCAATAGGACGTTTACGCTGGTTTCTGCGGCCGCGTCCGAGGAACGGGCCGCGGCGCCGGCAGGGCGGATCGCCTGGTTCGACTATGCCAAGGGCCTCTGCATCATCCTGGTCGTGATGATGCACTCGACGCTCGGCGTCGGCGAGGCGATGGGCGGCGAGGGCTGGATGCACCAGGTCGTTGCGTTCGCAAAACCGTTCCGGATGCCGGATTTCTTCCTGCTGTCGGGCCTGTTTCTATCTCAGACCATCGACCGCGATTGGCGCACGTACTTCGATCGGAAGGTCATTCATTTCGCGTACTTTTATGCGCTCTGGACCATCATCCAATGCGGATTAAAGAGCGGCATCGTCGTGTTCTCGAGCCCGTCGGCGTTTGTCGAACACTATGCGCATGCGCTCATCTCGCCCTATCCGACGCTGTGGTTCCTCTATGTGCTGCCGCTGTTTTTTGTGGCGGCCAAGCTGCTGCGACGTTTGCCGGTGTGGGCGCTGCTCGGCGTCGGCGTTGTATTAAATGTCGTCCCCATGCACACAGGTTGGGATGCGTTCGACGATTATGCCGCGACCTATTTCGTGTTCTTTCTCGCCGGATATCTACTGGCGCCACTGGCGCATGCGATCGCAGCGTGGGCGCGGGTGCGCGTCTGGACCGCGCTTGCCGGCATCACGTTCTGGGGGGTCCTCAATGGGGCGCTCGCATTCACGCCGTCGGGCGTCGCCCGGTTCGAGACGTTGGCGAGCCTGCCGCTGGTCAGTATCGTTATCGGCCTGATAGGTGCGTTCGCGATCGTCGCGATCGCGGCGCTGATGGACCGGTTCGAGCTGGCCAAAATCGTCAGGTATGCGGGACAGAATTCGATCGTGATCTACTGCTGCTTCGTGCTGCCGATGGCGGCGACGCGGATCGTGCTCGTCAAGTCCGGACTGTTCAATGACGTGGCGTTCGTCTCGCAGGTGGTGATGGGGGTGGCGCTACTTTCGCCGCTGCTCGCGCATGCCGTGCTGCGCCGGACACCGCTCAGGTTCCTGTTCGAGCGGCCGGCAGCGTTGGTTTGGGCGGGGCGCCGCGCAGGCACCAAGGTCTCGATGCGCGCGGACGGAGGACAGGCGCTGACGGTCGCCCCGGACCGGATGCGGCTCGCGCTCGGAAACCGTTGAGGCGCGAGAAAAGGCGGCTGACCAGCGGGGGCTGAGCTCCTATACTGGGGCTATGAGCACCGAGAGCAAAAAATCAAACCGTACGCACACGACGCCCGACGGCGAGGCCGTGCCCGTGATCAAAGGCAGCCACATCTATCTTATCGATGGATCGGGCTACATCTTCCGCGCGTTTCATGCGCTCCCTCCCCTGACGCGACCTTCGGACGGCCTGCCAGTCGGGGCGGTGCACGGCTTCTGCCAGATGCTGTGGAAGCTGGTGCAGGAGGCCAAGGGCGCGCGCGGGCCGACGCACATCGCCGTCATCTTCGACGCGGGTAAGGATACGTTCCGCAATCAGATCTACGACAAGTACAAGGCCAACCGGCCACCGGCGCCGGAAGAGTTGGTGCCGCAGTTTCCGCTGATCCGCGACGCGGTGCAGGCGTTCAACATCGCCTCGATCGAGCAGGACGGATTCGAGGCGGACGACATCATCGCGACCTACGCCAAGCAGGCGCTGGAGATGGGCGGCGATGTCACGATCATTTCTTCCGACAAGGATCTGATGCAGCTGGTGCGCCCAGGCGTCGGCATGCTCGACACGATGAAGAACAAGGTGATCGGGCGCGACGAGGTGATCGAGAAGTTCGGTGTCGCGCCGGACAAGGTCATCGACGTGCAATCGCTGGCGGGGGATTCGGTCGACAATGTGCCGGGGGTGCCGGGGATCGGCGTCAAGACGGCGGCGGAGCTGATCAATGCGTATGGCGATCTCGATACGCTGCTTGCGCGCGCGTCCGAGATCAAGCAACCCAAGCGGCGCGAGAAGTTGATCGAATTTGCCGATCAGGCGCGGATTTCACGCGATCTGGTGCGGCTCAAAGACGACGTGCCGGTGCTGGTGGCGCTGGATCAGGCGGGCGTGCATGAACCGATTGCGGACAAACTGCTCGGGTTTCTGCGCGAGATGGAATTCAACACGCTGACAAAGAAGATCGCGGAGACGCTCGGGGCGCCGGTGCCGCCGCCGCTGGAACGGTCGGTCGGGTCGACGGTGTCACGATTTTCTGCACCAGGCACATCATCGCACGATCCGGGAGTCCCCCCACCCCTAACCCCTCCCCATGTCGTTACCCAGTCGCGCCTCCGGCACGAAGGGGAGGGGGATTCCGGAGCGGGTACGCCAGCGGCGGGGGTGGCGGCGGGACGGGCGGCGGCGCGAGTGAAGTTCGATCGCGCGGGCTACGAGGCGGTGCGGGATTTGAAGCAGCTGGCGGCGTGGATCGCGGCAGCGCGTGAGGCGGGGCGGGTCGCGTTCGATACGGAGGCGACGAGCCTCGATGCGATGACGGCGGATCTGGTCGGGTTTTCGCTGGCGATCGCACCGGGCAAGGCGTGCTACGTGCCGCTGGCGCACACGGGCGGTTCGGGTGATCTGTTCGGCAGTGGCGGACTGCTGCCGGATCAGATCGCGGTCAAAGACGCGGTGGCGGCGATCAAGCCGCTTCTCGAGGATCACGCGATTCTCAAGATCGGGCAGAACCTCAAGTATGACGCGCTACTGTTGCTGCGCTATGGCGTGCGGGTTGCGCCGATCGACGACACGATGCTGCTGTCGTATGCGCTCGACGGCGGTCGCGCCAATCACGGCATGGACACGCTGGCGGAGCGGCATCTCGGTCATGTGTGCATGAGTTTCAACGATGTGATCGCGCATGCGCCAGGCGCCAAGAAGTCGGAGAAGACGTTCGCCGATGTGCCGATCGACAAGGCGACAGAGTATGCGGCGGAGGACGCGGATGTGACGCTGCGGCTGTGGCTGGCGCTGAAGCCGCGGCTGGCGGCGGAGCGGATGACGACGGTGTATGAGACGCTGGAGCGGCCGCTGTTACCGATCATCGTCGACATGGAGCGGGCGGGGATCAAGGTCGATCGCGCGATCCTGTCGCGGCTGTCGTCTTCGTTTACGCAGTCGATCGCGCGGCTGGAGGAAGAGATCCACGCGCTGGCGGGGCAGCGGTTCAATCTCGGGTCGCCAAAGCAGCTCGGGGAGTTTTTGTTCGATCATCTGAAACTGCCCGGCGGCAAGAAGACGAAGACGGGGCAGTGGGAGACGCGCGCGGGATTGCTCGATGATCTTGCGGCCAACGAGGATCTGCCGGAGGACGCGCGCAAGCTGATCAACACGATGCTGGAATGGCGGCAGCTGTCGAAGCTGAAGTCGACGTATACGGATGCGCTGCCGGAGTACATTCTCGGCGCGGGCGAGCGGATTCATACGAGCTATTCGCTGGCGTCGACGACCACGGGGCGGCTGGCGTCGTCGGAGCCCAATCTGCAGAACATCCCGATCCGTACCAAGGAAGGCCGCGAAATTCGTACCGCCTTCATCGCGGAGAAGGGTGCGAAGCTGATCTCGGCGGACTACAGCCAGATCGAGCTGCGTGTGCTGGCGCACATCGCCGACATTCCGCAGTTGAAAAAGGCGTTCGCCGAGGGGCTCGACATTCATGCGATGACGGCGTCGGAAATGTTCGGCGTGCCAGTGAAGGACATGCCGTCCGAGGTGCGGCGGCGCGCCAAGGCGATCAACTTCGGCATCATCTATGGGATTTCGGCGTTTGGGCTGGCGGCGCAGCTCGGCATTTCGAAGCAGGAAGCGGGCGATTACATCAAGACCTACTTCGTGCGGTTTCCGGGCATCCGCGGCTACATGGAGGCGACGAAGAAATTCGCGCACGACTATGGCTATGTGGAAACGATCTTCGGGCGGCGGATTCACTATCCGGAGATCAATACGAAGAACCCGTCGATGCGCGGATTCCTGGAGCGCGCGGCGATCAATGCGCCGATCCAGGGGTCGGCGGCGGACATCATCCGGCGCGCGATGATCCGGATGCCGGCGGCGCTGGAGCATGCGGGGTTGACGGCGACGACGATGCTGCTGCAGGTGCACGACGAATTGATCTTCGAGTTGAAGGGCGCGGAGGTGGAGACGGCGTTGAAGATCGTGCAGGGCGTGATGGAGAAAGCGTCGGAGCCGGCGCTGCGCCTCGCGGTGCCGATCCATGTGGACGCGAAGGCGGCGGATAATTGGGAAGCGGCGCACTAGTGGGGTGGGAGACATCGACTTCCTCACACGCGCCAAACGGCTTCCAGGAATTGACGTGCGACGCGCGGCAATGTCCGGGACCTCTACCTCGATTGATTGGCGCGACGATCCTGCCCCACGCGTTCGCGAAAGATCCCGGACGTGCACCGCGCGCATTGACGCGCGGGCATCCGGGAAAGCGAGTAAAGAGACGTGGTGCTAGCATTGAAATTGTGGGCGGGACGTGTTGGGTTACGCGCGTTGGACGGCGGTTCACGCTGCGTGTTGAGCGTGCGCGCTAACCCAACCTACGCAAGCTGCGGGTGGGGTGAAGGTGATGGCTGGGACGACGGTGAGGCTTGGATGCGGGGCGGGGTTTTCGTCGGACCGGCTGGAGCCCGCGATTGATCTGGCGGAGAAGGGCGCGCTGGATTTTCTGGTGTTTGAGTGCATCGGCGAGCGGACGATGGCGTTCGGGCATCGCGATCGAAAGCTCGATTCCACGAAGGGATATAATCCGCAGCTGGCGGCACGGCTGCGCGGCGTGCTTGGACACTGCCGGAAAAACGGGACGCGCATCGTCACCAACATGGGCGTCGCCAATGTGGCGGCGGCGGCCGAGGTCGTGATCAAAGTCGCGCGGGAGCTGGGGCTCAGCGGATTGAAGGTTGCAGCCGTCGAGGGCGACGACGTGACGGCGCTGATGTCGCCGGCGACGGTGCTGGTCGATCATCACAACCGCAGCATCGCCGATACGGGACTGACGCTCGTCGGCGCCAACGTTTATCTCGGCATCGAGGCGATTTTGCCCGCGCTGGAGGCGGGCGCCGATGTCGTCATCACCGGGCGCGTTGCGGATCCGTCGTTGTTCCTCGCGCCGCTGGTGCATCGCTATGGCTGGGCGCGCGACGACTGGGCGCGGCTCGGGCAAGGGTCGCTGGTTGGGCATCTGCTCGAATGCGGGATGCAGATCACGGGCGGGTATTTCGCCGATCCGGGTATCAAGGATGTGCCGCGCCTTGCGGATTGTGGATACCCCATTGCCGAGGTCGATGCGGACGGCGGCGCGCTGATCACCAAACTCGGGGATAGCGGCGGCGTGGTCTCGACGCAGACGGTGAAAGAGCAGCTGATGTATGAGGTGCATGATCCGGTAGCGTATCTGACGCCGGATGTGACGGCGGATTTCTCGCGCGTCGCGGTGCGGCCCGACGGCCGCGATCGGGTACGCGTCTCGGGCGCCAGCGGGCGGGCGCGGCCCGACACGCTGAAAGTCACGATCGGCTTCGATGGCGGATTCACCGGCGAAGGCGGCATCAGCTATGCGGGACCGAATGCGGCGCGACGCGGGCGGCTCGCCGCCGATATCCTGCGTGAGCGGCTGTCGCGGCACGCGGGATTTGCCGAGAACATGCGGATCGATTTGATCGGGATGTCGTCGATCCATGCGACCGCGTGGGCGACGGCGCGGCCGGGGGCGGAGGAGGCCGACGACGTGCGCGTGCGCGTGGCGCTCAGGTCGCACGACCGGGGCGCGATCGAGACGATGCTGTGGGAGGTGGAGGCGATGCTGTGCTGCGGGCCGGCCGGCGGCGGCGGCTATCGCGGGCAGATCGCGCCGAGTGTCGTCACGCATTCGACATTGATCGACCGCGCCGCCGCCACCCCCACATTCCGGATGCACGTCGCATGACCCGCCAGATCCCCCTCCGCGAGATCGCGCACGCGCGCGCTGGCGACAAAGGCAACACCTCGAATATCTCGGTGTGGGCGCTGGACCCGGGCGACTATGCGCTGATCAAGGCGCAAGTGACGGCGGATCGGCTCAAAACGGCGTTTCCGCGCCTTATTCAGGGCGCGGTGGTTCGCTACGAATCTCGATCATCTGCACGGGTTGAATTTCGTGCTGCAGGATGCTTTGGAAGGCGGGGTCAATTCATCGTTGAACCTCGACAGCCACGGCAAGTCATTCAGCTTTCTGGTGCTCGGCCTGATGATCGAGGTCCCCGACAACAGGCCGGCTGGGAAACGTGAGGCGTGACATGATCCGGCGTTTCGTACCGTCCGTTCGAATGTCTCGTTTGGTTTCTCCTGTCGATCGGCCGGTACTCACTTTTTCTTGCGCGCGGCCGCCCCACCAACCCCGCGCGCGCTTCACCACCCGCGCTACGTCAAAACTTCGCGCGATCGGTGTGATGGCGCTTTTGCTGGTCGCGGCGGTCCTGCAGCCGGCTCGTGCCGACAGCGCGCTCGATTGCTATGGCGAGGACTGGGAGCGGCGCATCGCGGGATGTACCGCGCTGATCGAAGGTGGCGGGCTGAACGCGGTCGAACTGGCGCAGGCCTATGCGGCGCGGGCACTGGCGCAGTCGCTGAAAGGGCAATACGGCAATGCCGTCCGCGACTACGACGAGGCGATCGGCCTGGTGCCGGACTTCGCGGTGGCGCTCAATAATCGCGCATGGGCCTACTACAAGTGGGGGCGCGGCCGCGACGGGCTCATCGATGTCGAGAAATCGATCGCGCTGTCGCCGGTGAGCGCGCACTCCTACGACACGCGCGCGCACATCCGCCAGGAGATGGGGCAGGCCGACGCGGCGCTGGCGGATTACGAACTCTCGATGCGGTACGGCGGCCAGCGCATGATCAAGCTTTATCAATGCGGGCTGACGGAAAACCGGCTGTACACGGGGCCGATCGACGGCATCTGGACGCCGATCCTGAGCGAAGCACTGGAGACGTGCACGCGCACGACGAAGTGCGATCCGCTGCCGGCCGACGAGCAATGCCGGCCGGGGATATCGCAGCTGAAGGGTGGCAATGCCAAGCTGGCCTCGAACTTGCGGTGATGTTGGCGTGCGCGTGGCAGGTTGCCACGCCACGGGCCGGTGGTTTTTCGCGGCCG
>CAVZYN010000014.1:0-33285 GCA_963779515.1 uncultured Alphaproteobacteria bacterium | reverse complement strand
TGTACGCCCTCCCCAACCCCAACATCCCGCCGCGCAAAACCGCTGGCGGACGAACACGCGAAAGGAAGGCCGTGGGCCGTCGAGCACTCGGCAGTCGGAGCGGCGCCGACATTCGGCGCCCCCTGCTGCCCATTGCCCACTGCCCGCTGCCTGAACATCCATGGGCTTCAAATGCGGCATCGTCGGCTTGCCCAACGTCGGCAAGTCGACCCTCTTCAACGCGCTGACGCAGACGGCGCAGGCGGAGGCGGCCAACTATCCGTTCTGCACCATCGAGCCGAACGTCGGCGAAGTCGGCGTCCCCGACCCGCGCCTCGACCATCTCGCCGACATCGGCAAGAGCGCGAAGATCATCCCGACCAGGCTGACCTTCGTCGATATCGCCGGCCTCGTGCGCGGCGCCTCCAAGGGCGAGGGCCTCGGCAACCAGTTCCTCTCGCACATCCGCGAGGTCGACGCCGTCGCCTACGTGCTGCGCTGCTTCGAGGACGGCGACATCACCCACGTCGAGAACCGCATCGATCCGCTCGCGGACGCCGAGATCGTCGAGACCGAACTGATGCTCGCCGATCTCGAGAGCCTCGAGAAGCGCCTGCCCTCGCTCGAGAAGAAAGCCAAGAGCGGCGACAAGGAAGCGAAGGCCCTTGTCGGCGTCATCGAGAAGGCTCCTGCCGCCGCTGCGCGACGGCAAGCCCGCCCGCATCGCCAAGGTGACCGACGAGGAGAAGCCGCTTCCGCGGCTCTGCAGCTGCTGACCGCCAAGCCGGTCGTCTACGTCTGCAACGTCGAGGAAGCCGTCGGCCGAAGACGGCAACGCGTTCTCAGCCAAAGTCGCCGAGCGCGCCAAGGCCGAAGGCGCCGCCAGCGTCGTCATCTCGGCCAAGATCGAGGCGGAGTTCGCGGGCCTCCCGCCGGAAGATCGCGACGCGTTCCTCGCCGACCTCGGCCTCGAGGAGCCGGCCTCAACCGCCTGATCCGCGCCGGCTACGGCCTGCTCGACCTGATCACCTATTTCACCGTCGGCCCGAAGGAAGCGCGCGCCTGGACGGTCACGCGCGGCACCAAGGCGCCCGCAGGCGGCCGGCGTCATCCACACCGACTTCGAGAAGGGCTTCATCCGCGCCGAGACCATCGCCTACGACGACTACGTCGCGCTCAAAGGCGAAGCCGGCGCCAAGGACGCCGGCAAGATGCGCCTCGAAGGCAAGGAGTACGTCGTGCAGGACGGCGACGTCATGCACTTCCGCTTCGCGAACTGATCCGGCGCAACATGCGCGCCTGAGATCCATCACCGCCCGCGCTGCGTAAAAGGCCATAGCATGCGCTATGATTGAGGTCGCCCGTGGCGGGTACGATTTTCGCTCCTTTCGATCCCCCGACACGTGCCTTTGCGCTGCAGCGGCTCGCCACCATCGTGCCAAACGCCGGCCGCGCCTATGCGGCAACGCGCAACTTCGACAATGGCCCCGCCGTGCGCGGCAACGTCTCGATGCTGTCGCCCTTCATTCGTCACCGCTTGATCACGGAGGACGAGGTCGCGCGGGCGGTGCTCGCGACCCACAGCCTTGCAGCGGCCAGCAAGTTCATCCAGGAAGTGTGCTGGCGCACCTACTGGAAGGGCTGGCTCGAACAGCATCCCAGCGCTTGGACCGGCTACCTCGAGTCGGTGCATCATGAACGCGCGGCGCTTCGCGAAGACGACGCGCGCGCCGCCGAAGTCGCGGCGGCGGAGCGGGGCGACACCGGCATCGCCTGCTTCGATGCCTGGGCGCGCGAACTCGCCGAGTGCCGGCTACCTGCACAATCACGCGCGCATGTGGTTCGCCAGCATCTGGATTTTCACGCTGCGACTGCCGTGGGTGCTCGGCGCGGATTTCTTCATGCGGCATCTTTGCGATGGCGATCCCGCCTCCAACACGCTGTCATGGCGATGGGTGGCGGGGCTGCACACGCGCGGCAAGACCTATCTGGCGCGGGCCAGCAACATCGCAACCTACACCGGCGGCCGCTTCACCCCGCAGGATCACGACCTCGCCGCGTTCGCCCCGCCTCTGACCGAGGCGGCCGTCATCACGCGCACGGTGCTGGCCTTGCCCGCGCAGATCCCTCCCCCCGCGCCCGCGTCATCGTACTCGTGAGCGAGGAGGATTTGTCTCCCGAAACATGGCCATTGGCGGACGCCATCGTTTGCGGCATCGCTTCGGTCGACTTGGCGGACTTGGCGCGACATTTTCCGCATCTGTCGCGGCCTTTAAGCGCGGCGCGGCAGCTCGATGCGCGTGCGCGAGCCTCGTCACTCTGGGAACAACCGGCCGTTGCCGTCACGGACGCTGACAGCCTTCTCCAGTTCGCGCGCGCCAGGGCCGCGACCCACATCGTCACGTCGCATGTTCCCGTCGGCTACGTCCAACCCATCATCGCCGATTGGTCGCGGAGCTGCGCCAGCGCCGGTGTGCCGCTGCTGCAGATCGCGCGCGCATGGGACGAGCAGTTCTGGCCGCATGCCGAAAGCCGGATTCTTTCAGCCGCAGGACGACATTCCGGCGGTTTCGCTGCGCTTGGCATTGTGGCGGCTGATGCGTCCGGCGGCGATCGCACCGCCGCCACCGGAGCACGCTGATCCCATGCCGCGCGCCAAGACACAGCCGAAAGTCCGAAATCTGATTGTCGTTCTCGGCGATCAGCTCTCGCCATCGATCGCGAGCCTCGCAGCCGCCGATCCGCGCCAGGATCTCGTGCTGATGTGCGAGGTGGCCGAGGAGACCACCTACGTCCGCCATCACAAAAAGAAGATCATCCTGCTGTTCTCGGCGATGCGCCACTTCGCGAAAGAGCTGACATCGCTTGGCTGGCGCGTCGCCTACACAAAGCTCGACGATCCTGGCAATGCCGGAAGCTTCACCGGCGAAGTCGCGCGTACCGCAGCCACCCACAAGCCTGCACCGCATCATCGTAACGGAACCCGGCGAATGGCGCGTCCGCGCCGCGATCGATACATGGGCGGACGCCCTGAATGTTCCCGTCGATGTCCTGGCCGACACGCGCTTCATTTGTTCGATCGAGACATTTGCCGCCTGGGCCAAGGGCCGCAAGCAACTGCGCATGGAGTTTTCTACCGCGAGATGCGGCGCGAGACGGGTCTGTTGATGGACGGCGATCGCCGGAAGGCGGCGCCTGGAACTTCGATGCGGAGAACCGCAAGCGGGCCGAAGACGGTGCGCGCCCTGCCGGACCAAAGCGGTTCGAACCCGACGCGATCACGCGCGAGGTGCTGGCGCTGGTGGGCGGCGATTTGCCTCCCTTCGGGCGTTGGAGCCGTTTTGGTTTGCGGTTACGCGCGCCGAGGCTCAAGCCGCGTTAAAGCATTTCTTGAAACACGCGCTGCCGCAGTTCGGCGACTACCAAGATGCGATGCGCGTTGGCGAGCCGACGCTGTTCCATAGCGTCCTTGCGCCGTACATCAATTGCGGGCTGCTCGATCCGCTTGAGGTGTGCCGTGGGTGGAGGCCGACTATCGCGCCGGACGCATGCCGCTGAATGCTGCGGAAGGCTTCATCCGGCAGTTCATCGGTTGGCGCGAGTATGTGCGCGGCATCTATTGGCTGAACATGCCGGGGTACGGCGTTCAATGTGCTTGCGCATACGCGTCCCTGCCCGCTTTCTATTGGACGGGCGAGACGGGCATGGGGTGCGTCCGCGAGCGGTCACGCAGACCAGGAGGAGGCCTACGCACATCACATTCAGCGGCTGATGGTGACGGGGTTGTTTGCGCTGCTCGCCGGCATCGATCCGCACGCGCTGCACGAATGGTATCTGGCCGTCTACGCCGACGCATACGAGTGGGTGGAACTGCCGAACACGGTCGGCATGAGCCAATTCGCGGACGGCGGGCTGCTCGCCTCGAAGCCCTATGCGGCGAGCGGCGCCTATATCAACCGCATGTCGGACTATTGCGGCTCTGCGCCTACGATGTGGAAGCGAAGCGGGCGCGAAGGCGTGCCCGTTCAACTATCTCTATTGGGATTTCATTTCGCGTCAGCCGATCGCATCCGAAGCAATCCGCGCATGGCGCAGATGGTGCGCACCTACGATGCCTTTGCCGAACCTGAGAAGCAGCGCATTCGCGCGAGCGCGGCGGATTTTCTAGCGGGCCTCAAGCCTTCGCCGGAGTGGTCTTAGACTTGCCTTTGGCGCCGCGGCATCGGTCGGAGCAGTACTTCACCTCGTCCCAGACCCGCGCCCAGCTCTTGCGCCACGCGAACGGACGCTGGCAGCTGACACAGACTTTGCTCGGCAACGTCGCTTTGGTGAAACGCTTCGGCTTGATGTCGCGCGTGGTCCCTTTGTCTTTCGGCATTGATCCGCTGTCCGCTCATTGTTCGTGAACCAATTGACACTACCGTTGCGTGCAGGAAATTTCGCGCACGCGGGGATAGGCATGTTTGTCGTCGAGCTATTGACGTCATGCAAGGGCCGCATCGGCCGGCTGACGTACAATCTCACACTGTTGGTGATATCGGTCGTCAATTTCATCGCCGATAAGACTTTTGGTCCGGTCAAGATCACAGGCGAATCGAACCTCCCACGCTCCGGGCTTGAGTTGGTCCTTGCCACTTTCATCTGGGCCATCACGGTCAAACGCGCGCATGATCTCAATTACAGCGGCTGGTGGGCCGCCGGCTGGACTGCTGGGATCTTTGCTGCTGTCCTGCTGCTCTTGGCCGCCGGCAAAGTCTTGATTTTGGGAAATCCTGGGTCCGCTTCGCTTCTGACCTTGGTGGCGATTGGGCTGTTCCTCGTCAGCTTCTTTCACGTCGTGGTCAAGCTGGTGAGTTTCGCAGGCACCCCCGGCAACAACGATTACGGTCCGCCGCCGCAGCTTGCGCAGATGTTCCTGAACGATGACGAAGGCACTCTGCCGCAGCAGGCCGCGACCGCCGCGCCGCGCGCTCAGGCCGTGGCCCCACGTCCCACGCGCTCCACCTCGGCTGTCTCGCCGCGGCCGGCATCGGCAGCGCCCTCCGGCTTCGGCCGCCGAAACCCGCGCATAGCCTGACGCCTCCACCGGGCGGCGCGACACTGCATCGCCCCGTCCCACGCTGGCTGGGCCTTGACCGTGCCGCCTATTCTGGGGCCAACGTGACCTTGGCCCCCAACGGCACGGAACATCCATGCTCCACCACGACGACCTCGAAATCGGCGCAACCGTCACGCTTGGCACGCGCACGATCACCAAGGACGAGATCATCGCCTTCGCCAGGGCCTACGATCCGCAACCGATCCACATCGACGAAGCTGCCGCCAAAGCATCGATCGTCGGCGGCCTCTGCGCCAGCGGATTTCACACCTGCGCGTTCCTGATGCGCTCGCTCGTCGACGATATGTTCGCCAACGCGACGTCGCTCGGCTCGCCCGGCATCGACGAGGTCAAATGGATGAAGCCCGTCCGTCCTGGCGACCGGCTGACCGCACGCTACACCTGCACGGGCAAGCGCGCGCTCGGCTCGCGGCCCGGCGTCGGCGTCAGCCAGATCACGTTCGAACTCATGAACCAGGCAGGCGACAGCGTGATGAGCTGGGCGTCGAACCAATTTCTGCGCATGCGCAGCGGTGCCACGACGCTGCCTGCGGCCAAGCCTGCCGCGAGCAGCAAAGCGGCGACACCCTCGATCACCTCACTTTGGGATCGCAGCGACAAACTCCCCGCCGCCCGGACCTCGCAATACTTCGAGGATCGCCATGTCGGCGAGATCATGGACCTCGGATCGCACACCTTCGCGCGCGACGAGATCGTCGCCTTCGCCCGCGCCTTCGATCCGCAGCCGTTCCATCTCGACGAAGACGCCGCCAAAGCCTCCCTCTTCGGCGGTCTCTGCGCCAGCGGCTGGCACACGGCCGCGGTCTATGTGCGCCACAACGTGGCGTTCCGGCAGACGGTCGAGGCCGAGATGCGCGCCGACGGAGTGCGCCCCGCGATCTATGGGCCTTCTCCCGGATTTCGCGATCTAAAGTGGATAAAGCCCGTGTTCGTTGGCGATACTATCGCGTTCCTCGCGCGCGTCAGCGAACTGCGCGATCTCAAGTCACGGCCCGATCGCGGCATGATGATCTGGGACGCGCAGGGCCGCAATCAGCACGGCGACATCGTGTTTGCGATCACCGGACAAATCCTGGTCGAGCGACGCACGCCGCTCACAACCGTGTAGCCTTCGCTCAGGCGACGCGCACGGCATCCGCTGGCGGCTGGCCGCGCGGTTTGATCCACTTCTGCAGAATATCGGCAAGCTGGCGGTCGGTGAACGGCTTGCTGAGATAATCGTCGGCACCGGCCGCGAGCGCGCTCAAGCGATCGCTCTCGTAGGCGTTGGCGGTCACCATGATGATCGGCTTGTGAGCAAGCTTCAGTTCCTGCTCGCGTGCGCGCAGCGCCCGCGTCGCCGTCAGGCCGTCCATTTCTGGCATCTGGCAATCCATCAGGATCACGTCGAACTTCTGGCGCGCATGGCGCTCCAGCGCCTCACGGCCGTTCTCGGCGATCGTGACCGTGCAGCCGAACTCGCGCAGATACTCGAGCGCCACTTCCTGATTGACGATGTTGTCTTCAACCAACAACACATCGACACCGAACCAGGGGAATGCGCGCGCCGGGCGTTGTCTTGCCGATTCCGTCTCCGCGACGGTCTTCAACATGCGCCAATCCCGGACATGCATGGCATGCTCGACGGCTTTCAAGAGATCGCTGCGGCGCGGCGGCTTGCTGAGGAATGTGCCGACGCCGAGTTCTTCTTCCAGGGCCTGATCGCCGCGCCAGTTGATCGACATCAAGCTGACGACCGCGAGACCGTTCAATGCGGCATGTCCCTTGATCGCGCGGCGGAAGGCAACGCTGCTCGACTTGGGCTCGACGCGATCGGCGATCACGAGGTCGAAGGGCTGGTCCGCCGCTGCCGCCGCCACCAGCCGCTCAATCGCTATTTTAGGGCAATCGGAGTACTCGACCGATGCCGCCGCGACGCCAAGCTGGCCTGCGATCATTTCGCGGTTGGTTGGACGGTCGTCGACGATCAGTACGCGCTTGCCACTGAGATCCAGCAGGCTCTGCGCCAGGCGCGACTCGGACTTGACCTCGAACGGCAGCGTCACGGTCACGGTCGTGCCAACGCCGAGCTTGCTGTCGAGTTTGACGTCGCCCCCCATCAACTGCACCAGATGCCGCGTGATGACCAAACCAAGGCCTGTGCCGCCGAAGCGGCGGCTGGTCGAGGTGTCGGCCTGCGCGAAGGGATTGAACAGCTTTTGCTTTGCTGCCTCGTCAATGCCGATGCCGGTATCTTGGACCGTCAATGTGACGAGCGAGCGGCCATCGACGGGATCGGTTGCCGAGATCCGCACCGTGACTTCGCCGCGCTCGGTGAACTTCACCGCATTGCTGATCAGGTTGATGAAGGCTTGGCGCAGACGGCCCGGATCGCCGCGCACGACCTCGGGGATCGGGTCGGTGACAATCAGGTTCAGTTCGATGCCCTTGCGATAGCCGGCGCCAGCGCATAGCTCGACGGCGTCCTCAAAGCAGGGGCGCAGCGCGAACTCCTGCATGTCGAGTTCGAAGCGGCCGGCCTCGATTCGGGATATATCGAGGATGTCGTTGATGATGCCGAGCAGCGTCTTGGCCGACTGGCCGAGAATTTTGACCAGACGGTCTTGGCGGTCGGTGAGATCGGTTTTCAAAAGCTGGTCAGCCATCCCGAAGATCCCGTTCATCGGAGTCCGGATCTCGTGGCTCATGTTGGCGAGAAATGACGACTTCGCTTGGTTGGCCTTCTCGGCCTCGCCGAGCGCCTTTCGAAGTGCGGCGACCAGCTCGCGGTTCTCGGCTTGCTGCACGAGCGCGTTCTTTGTCGCATCACTGAAATTGCGGGCGCTGCCGAGGAGAACAAAAAAGCCGAAGGCGAAGACCGCGCCCATGAACAGCTGCAGTTCGCCGCCTGTCGCGAAGATGCGGGTCGCATAGGGGATCATGGTCGGAATCAAGAACAGCACGTAGGCTCTGAGATGCACACCAAGCGTGCCGATGGCGCCTGCCGACATGCAGGCGAGGATAAAGCCGAGAAACACCTGGCGCAGCAAATCTTCAGCCGGGAACATGAACGTGGCGGCAAGCGCCCAAACCACGCCCGATGCCAGCGAACCCATTTCGAAGATGCGAAGCCATTTGGGGGCGGCCACGAGATCTGGCCGTGCCGCGTTGAAGGCATAAACCGTTGCGAACCGCGCGCCACAGACGGCAACCATCGTCGTAAACCAGCCCACGGCAACCATCGACGGCACGTGACCGATCATGGCATAGGCAAACATGCCCGCGATCACGAGGGTGCCGATGAGACCGAGCGAGAGGTTCTTGTAGAGGAGCTGGGTTTGGCCAAATGCCACGTGGGCATCGCGGTCGATCATCGTCACAGGAGGCTCCGCGTCGGTCGACGCAACATCAGGTGGGGGAACATGAAACCGCGATCAACGCCCGGCGCAGACCGGGCATTCAGTCCCCAGACTTTAAATGGACATCGCTAATGGCGCGTTAATCGGGCTCAACCGGCGCGGTCAAATCCTGTCAGGTCAACACGACGGGAATCGCCAAAAAGCCCCGGAAACGGGCACGTCCGCCGCGTATTGCAGGGCCCTTCAAGCGGTAGTTCGGGAACCGCTTCAAGAACCGGCCGATGGTGACGCGCCCTTCCATCCGCGCGATCGAGAGGCCGACGCAGAAATGCGGTCCCGACGCGAACGCGACATGCCGGTTGGGCGCGCGCGAAACATCCAGCCTGTCCGGCTCCAGGAATTCCGCCGGGTCGCGGTTGGCCGCGCCAATCGCGATGGTGATGAACGTGCCCGCCGACATTGGTACGCCGCCGACCACGGCGTCCGCCGTCGCCATGCGATTGCCGAGTTGTACGGGGCTGTCAAAGCGCAAAAACTCGTCGACCGCGGTGTTGATCAGCGCCGGATTGGCGATCAGACGCGCCTTCTCTTCGGGCCATTGCAGCAGGCCAAATAGCCCGTTACCGATCAGATTGGTCGTCGTCTCATGACCTGCATTCAGAATGAAAATCACGTTCTGCAGCAGTTCGATTTCCGTCAACTTGGCGCCATCCTGCTCGCCGGCAATGAGCCGGGTCAGCACATCGCGGTCGGGATCGCCCGGACGCGCGCGCCGGGCCGCAACGAGGATGCGGAGATAGTCGAGGAACTCGGCGACCGCCGTCTCGCCGGCTTCCAGCATCGCGGGCGTCGGCAGCGGCTCCAGCGCGCCCAGGATCGCCAAGGACCAGTCGCGCAAAGGCCCGCGCTCGCTGTGCGGAATGGCGAGCAGATTGCCGATCACCTCGATCGGGACGGCGGCGGCGAGATCGGCGATCAGATCCGCCTCGCCCTTTTCCGCCATCCGATCCAGCAACTGGTCGACCAGCAGCGTCATCGGCGCTTCCATATCCGCGACCGCGCGCGGATTGAGCGCGCCGGCGATGATCTTGCGGACGCGCGTATGCAGCGGCGGATCATTGAAGATCAGGCTCGTCGTATGGTGCTGATAGAGCAGCCCGTCGCCGAACTTCGGCTTGAACTCGGCCCGCTTGTCCGACGAAAACAGTTTTGGGTCCTTGTAGACCGCGATGCAGTCCTCATAGCGCGTCAGCAGGTAACTGCCCGGCCCCAGCGGATGCACCGGACTGATGGTCCGGAAGGCATGATAGGTCGGGAACGGATCGTCATAAAACGCTTGCGGCGGCCGCTTTAGATCGAACGCCGCGACGATCGCCCGCGCGGCGTCTTTGTCTGTCGCGACGGCATCGCCACTCGACTGATTCGCCATGATCGCCCGCCCTTCGCCGCAATTGAGTTGGGGATTGAACGCCGTCTTTTCCCAATCCCGTCAAATTGTCCAGGCAAAGCTAGCAGCAACCGGTTGACCGGGGTAGCGCATGGCGCGATAGGCGTGGACGATCAAGAGTTCGATCCATGGTGCGCCGGAACCCCGAACCGCCCAAAGTGCGAGACAGCTGATGTCAGAGCCGCAATTGTCGATGACCGACGACGATCTGCCCCGCACGCTGCGCCGCGAGCGCGACGCCCAGCAGGCCCGCGCCCGGGCCGCCTCGAACCCGTTTCCGGCCGCGACCGAACTCGGCTCCGTCCCCGACTACTTGGCCGATGCGCCGTCGGGCCAGGGGGTCACCGTCTCCGCCCTCGATATCCCGTTCGGGCGACTGGTTTCGTTCTTCATCAAGGCGGCCTTTGCAGCGATTCC
Organism: uncultured Alphaproteobacteria bacterium; assembly: GCA_963779515.1. GTDB lineage: Bacteria > Pseudomonadota > Alphaproteobacteria > Rhizobiales > Hyphomicrobiaceae > CAVZYN01. The sequence goes on along the minus strand of CAVZYN010000014.1, from coordinate 22,985 downwards.
CGGGTTGCTCGTCCTCGCCGCTCTGATCCTCGGCCTCGGCAAGATCCTCTCCCTGTTCTTCCCCGCCCTCGTCAAAATGCAGATCCTCATCCACTTCCCGAACTGAGGCCAGGCGTGCGGTGAGCGCGTGCTCCGCGCAGGGCGGTGGTGCCCGGGGCGTAGCTCAGCTAGTGTCGCGCCGAAAATTGGGCTCGGGGGATTTGCGTGGACGCCGTACTTGTTGAATGGGGAAGTTTGCTGATCCGCTGGGTGCACATCATCACCGGGATCGCCTGGATCGGCTCGTCGTTCTATTTCATGCACATCGATGCGTCGCTCAAATCCACGCCCAAGATCGCTAAGGGTGGCGAAACCTGGGAAGTGCACGGCGGCGGCTTCTATCACGTGCAGAAGTATCTGGTCGCCCCCGAGAAACTCCCCGACGACCTCATCTGGCACAAGTGGGAATCCTACGCGACGTGGGTCTCGGGCTTCTTCCTGCTCGTCTGGGTCTACTATCTCGGCTCCGATCTCTATCTGATCGATCCGGCGGTGCGGCAGCTGTCGCCGCTCGCCGCCGCGACAATCGGCACTGGCGGGCTCGTCATCGGCTGGCTCGTCTATGATTTCCTGGTCAAATCCTCGCTCGCCAAGAACGACATGGCGCTCGCCGCTGTCGGATTCGCCTTCATCATGCTGATGGCGTGGTTCTTCCAGCAGATGTTCTCGGGCCGCGGCGCGCTGATCCATACCGGCGCGCTGATGGCGACCATCATGTCCGGCAACGTGCTGCTCAACATCATCCCGAACCAGAAAAAGGTGATCGCTGATCTCGTCGCTGGAAAGACGCCCGATCCGGATCTCGGCAAGCAGGCGAAGACGCGCTCGACGCACAACAACTATCTCACGCTGCCGGTCATCTACCTGATGATCTCCAACCACTATCCCCTCACCTACTCGTCGCCCTACGCCTGGATCATGGTCGGGTTCATCCTGGTGGCGGGCGCGCTGGTCCGGCACTACTACAACGAACGCCACGCCGGTCGCGGCGACAAGTGGTGGACGTGGGCCGGCGCCGCTGTTGCCATCGCCATCGCTGTCGTAATCAGCATGCTGTCTTCTCCCGCCGCGCGCGAACGGCTCGGCTTGAAGCCCGAAAAAATCGTCAAAGTCGCGTCGGCCGCCAGCATCCCGAAGCCCGTCGACGAGATCATTTCCAGCCGCTGCTCCATGTGCCATGCCGCCGAGCCGGTCTGGCAAGGTCTCGCCATCGCACCGAAGGGCGTGATCTTGGAGACGCCACATCAGATCGTGCGCCAGGCCGAGGCGATCCGCATCCAATCGGTGATGACGCATGCCATGCCGCCAAACAACATCACTGGGATGACGCCCGACGAGCGCCGCACACTTGCCGCTTGGATCGCCCGCCGGTAGATCTCAGTTCGACCTGCTGCGAGACCCTGATGCCCGCTTCCGACGATACACCCCATGCTCTCGGCGCCCGCATCAACGCGCGTCTCGACGATCTCAACCGCTTCTCCGACGATCCAACCGGCCTGACGCGGCTTTATCTCTCGCCCGCGCACCGGGGGGCGGCTGATCTTGTCGGCCGCTGGATGGGGGCCGCCGCCATGAGCGTCACGCTGGATGCGACAGGCTCGGTCATCGGCCGTTATGAAGGGGCGACACCTGGCGCGCCCGCGCTGCTGCTCGGCTCGCACATCGATTCCGTCCGCAACGCCGGCCGCTATGACGGCCCGCTCGGCGTGCTCACGGCGCTCGCCGTCGTCGAGGAGCTTGCGCGCAGCAACACGCGGCTGCCGTTCGCGGTCGAAGTCGCGGCCTTCGGCGACGAGGAGGGCGTGCGCTTTGCGACCACGCTCGGCGGCTCACGCGCGCTCGCAGGAGACTTCGATCCGGCTTGCCTCGACGAGCGCGACAGCGACGGCATCACGCGCCGCGCAGCACTTGCCGCATTCGGCTGCGATGCCGCGCAAATTCCGAAGCTCGCCCGCGACCCCGCCCGCACACTCGGCTATGTCGAGGTGCACATCGAGCAAGGCCCGGTCCTCGAGGCCGAAGGATTGCCCGTCGGCATCGTCACCGCCATCAACGGCGCCTCGCGCGGCACGATCGAGCTCAAGGGCATGCGCGGCCATGCCGGCACGGTGCCGATGGCGCTTCGCCGCGACGCGCTCGCGGCCGCCGCCGAGGTCGTGCTCGCCGTCGAGTTGCTCGCCAATGACACGGCCGATCTTGTCGCGACCGTTGGCCAGCTCGAGGTTTTGGGCGGCGCCGTCAACATCGTGCCGGGCAGCGTCCGGCTCTCGCTCGACGTCCGCAGCGCCAGCGATACCGTGCGCCATCACGCCGTCGCCGGTGTCAAAGCCATGGTCGAGACGATCGCCAAGGCGCGCGGCATCGAGGCGGTGGTGGCGATGAACCACGATGCGCCTGCCACGCCGTGCGACAGTGCGCTTGCCGAGGCGCTCGCTGCCAGTGTCGCGCGGCTCGGGTTCAGCGTCCGCGCGTTGCCGAGCGGCGCCGGCCACGACGGCATGGCGTTCCGCGGCAAAATCCCGATCGCGATGCTGTTCGTGCGCTGCCGCGGTGGCATCAGCCACAATCCGCTGGAATTTGCGTCCGCAGCCGACATCGATGCCGCCGCCCGCGTCCTCCGCGATTTCGTGCTGAATTTCCGAGCGGCTGTAGAAAACTTTCCGTCATCCCGGACAAACGGCACGCGCGTGCAGAGCCGGGACCCAGCGCAAAACTGCCGAAGGCACAATATGACGTGACGTGCGCTACGCACTCTTCGCTGGGTCCCGGCTCAGCGCTCGGCTATTGCCTCGCTTGGCCGGGATGATGCTTACTTCGGCAGCGCGCCGTCGACGCCCTGGACGTAGAAATTCATCCCCGACAAATCCTTGTCGGAGATCTTCTCGCCGGCCTTGAGGAACTCGGAGCCATCCTGCTTCTTCAGCGGGCCCGTGAAAGGATGCAGCTCACCCTTTGCAATCTTCTCGCGCGCGGCGTCCGCGAGCTTGGCCACATCGGCGGGCACCGCCTTGTTCCACGCCGGCATCGTCAGCATGCCCGAGCTGAACCCGCCCCAGACGTCGCCTGACTTCCAGCTGTTGTCCATCACCGCCTTGACGCGGCTGATGTAGTAGGGACCCCAGTTGTTGATCAGCGATGTCGCCTGGGCGTTGGCGCCGAACGCCGCCATGTCGGAGGCCTGCCCGATCGCCCATATCTTCTTGGTCTCGGCGAGTTTCATCGCCGCCGGGCTATCGGTGTGCTGGAACAGCACGTCCGCGCCTTGATCGGTCAGCGCCTTGGCGGCATCCGATTCCTTGCCCGGATCGAACCAGGTCGAGACCCAGATGATCTTGAATTTGACGTTGGGATTGACGGATTTGGCGCCGAGGTATGCCGCGTTGATGCCCATCACCACTTCGGGGATCGGGAACGAGGCGATGTAGCCGATCGTGTTCGACTTCGTCAGCTTGCCGGCCGCGACGCCGGCGACATAACGGCCTTCGTAGTAGCGGATGTTGGCGGTCGCCAGATTGTCGGCGCGGCGATAGCCGGAGATGTGCTCGAACTTCACGTTCGGATTGCGCTGCGCGACCTTGAGGGTCGGGTTCATGAACCCGAACGAGGTCGTGAAGATCAAGTTGTTTCCAGCGGTCACGAGCTGATCGATGACGCGCTCGGCGTCGGGACCTTCCGACACATTCTCGACGTGCGTCGTCTCGACCTTCGGGCCGAATTCCTTCTTCACGGCCTCGAGGCCTTTATGATGCTGATAGGACCAGCCGTGGTCGCCAATCGGGCCGACGTAGACGAACGCCACCTTGAACTTCTTGTCTTGGGCGAGCGCGGTCCAGCCCGCGACACCGGTTGCGACCGCTGCGACGGTGGCGGCTGCGGCCTTCAAGATCAGTCTTCGTGTCATGATGTTGTCCTCCTCCGGTTCGGCAATTTTTATCACAGCGAACGCGCGTCAGGACGGCGCGTGGAAAGATTTCCCCAGGCACGCGGGCGCATTCAGCTTCATCGCCACTGTATCCCGCGAAATCAGGACCAGCACCAGGATCGTCGTCAGATACGGCAGCATCGACATGATCTGGCCATCGATCCGCAGGCCGACGGCCTGTCCGTGCAACTGCAAGATGCTGATTCCGCCGAAAAGATAGGCTCCGATAAGCGCGCGCTCGGGCTTCCAGGTGGCAAACACCACCAAGGCGAGTGCGATCCAGCCGCGCCCCGCCGTGATCTTTTCGACCCACAGCGGCGTTTGCACCAGCGAAAGATAGGCCCCGCCGAGGCCCGCGCAGGCGCCGCCAAACAACAGCGCGCCATAGCGATAGGCGACCACCGGATAGCCGATGGCGTGCGCCGCGTCGTGGTTCTCGCCGATCGCGCGCAGCACCAGTCCCGTTCTCGTCCGGTTCAAGAACCAGACGACCGCCGCCGTCAGCACGAGCGACAGGTAGACCAGGGCATCGTGCGAAAACAGTAGCCGCCCGAGCACCGGAATATCGCTCAGCCCCGGCACATGGAGGCGCGGGAAGGCCCCGGTGGACTGCCCCGAATAGGCCTGCCCCCAAAGTGCCGAAAGTCCCAATCCAAAGAGCGTCAGCGCGAGGCCCGTTGCAACCTGGTTGGCAAGCAGCGTCTGCGTCAGCACAGCAAACAGCAACGCCATCACCATGCCGGCGATGATTGCCGCCAGTAGTCCGATCGCGGCGCTGCCCGTGCTGATCGTCGCCGCAAAGCCCGCGACTGCGCCCATGATCATCATGCCTTCGACACCGAGGTTCAGCACACCCGACTTCTCGACCACGACCTCACCGAGAGCCGCAAACGCCAGCGGCGTCGCCGCGATGATCACGCCCAGCAGAATTTCAACGACTAGATCCACGTGCTGATCCTATTCGGCCGGCTTCGGCGCGGTTGCAATTGCGGCCGTGGCCTCAGGTTTGCCGCTGCCACTCCGGCGCAGCCGCAGCCGGAATTTCACGAAGACGTCCGCCGCCAGCAGGAAAAACAGCAGCAGCCCCTGGAACACGCTGGTGGTCGCGCTTGGCAGTCCCATCGCGATTTGTGCGGTTTCGCCGCCAATGTATGTCAGCGCCAGAAGGAAGGCCGCGAGCACGATGCCGACGGGATGCAACCGGCCGAGAAACGCGACGATGATCGCCGTGAAGCCGTAGCCGACCGGCAGGGCCGGTACCAGCTGGCCGACCGGTCCCGCCGCCTCGAACAGCCCGGCCAAACCGGCCAAGCCGCCCGAGAGCAGCATGCAGAACCACGTCAAACGCTCACTCGAGAACCCAGCGAATCGTGCCGCCTGCGGTGCCTCGCCCAACACGCGGATCTGGAAACCGATGATGTGCCGCATCAGCAGGACCCAAACGCCGAATGCCGCCGCCAGCGCCACGAGAAACCCGGCATGCGCGCGCGTTCCAGCCATCAGGATGGGCATCGCCGCCGACGCCTGAAACAGACGGCTCTCGGGGAAATTCGCACCCTCCGGATCCTTCAACGGCCCATGCACCAGCACCGACAACAGCAGCGTTGCAACATAGACAAGCATCAGGCTGACGAGGATCTCGTTGGCGTTGAAGCGGGTTTTCAAGAGCGCCGGGATCGCCGCCCACGCCATGCCGCCGGCGACACCTGCCAGGCACATCAGCGGCAACAGCCAGACGGCATCCATCGGATAGGCGGCGAGCGCAACCGTACCGCCCGCCAGCGCACCCATGACGAATTGTCCTTCGGCGCCGATGTTCCAGACGCCCGCCCGAAATCCGGCGGCCAGTCCGAGTGCTATCAGGATCAGCGGCGTCGCCTTGACGATCAATTCGGAAAAGCTCTTTTTTGAAAGCAGCGGCTCGACGAAAATCAGCCGGATCGCCTGCAACGGATCTTTGCCGAGCAGCGCAAAAAGCACGAGGCTTGCAACGAGCGTCAGTCCGACGGCCAGTATGGGCGCCGCATAGAGCATCGCCGTCGATGGCTCGGGGCGCTGCTCAAGATGCAGCATGACGCACCTCGCCGCCGCGCGCGGCCCCCATCCGCTGCCCGATCGCTTCGACCGTCAGCGCATCGACAGCCTCGGCCGCCGACAGCCGCCCGCCCGCCAGCACCGCAATCCGGTCCGAGAGCGTGAACAGCTCGTCGAGATCCTGCGAGATGACGACCACCGCGGCGCCCTTTTCCGCCAGCCGCAGCAGCCGCTCATGAATGAAGGCGGCAGCACCTGCATCGACGCCCCATGTCGGCTGCGCCACGATCAGCACCGACGGTTCCTGCATGATCTCGCGGCCCATGATGAACTTCTGCAGATTGCCGCCGGACAAACTGCGCGCCATCGCCTGCACACCCGGCGTTTTCACGCTAAAGGCACTGGCAATGCCATCGGCGATCGCGGCCGCCGTCGCGCGTTGAATGAACCCGCCCTGCACCACGTCTTGGTTCTTACCGGAAGACAACACCGTGTTCTCCCACAGCGTCATATCCGGAACGGCGCCGTGACCGAGGCGGTTTTCCGGAACGAACGCCATGCCAAGCGCCCGCCGCGCCGCCGGCCCCAGCTGCCCGATCGGTTTCTGATGGAAGAGAATCGCCGCGTTGTCGGCAGATGGCCGTTCGCCGATCAGCGCCGCCGTCAGCTCCGCCTGACCATTGCCCGCGACGCCGGCGATGCCGAGCACTTCGCCGGCCCGCACCTCGAACGCCACATCTGCGAGATCGACGCCGAATTGCGCCTCGCTCTTCAACGACAGCCGATTGACTGCGAGGCGCGCCGCACCGCGCCGCACGACATCGCGTTTCGGTGGCACCAGAGTCTTGCCGATCATCATCTCGGCGATGCTCTTGGCGGTCTCTTCTTTCGGAATGCATGTTGCGGCCACGCGGCCGCCGCGCAGGATCGTCGCGTGATCGCAGAGCGCGCGGATCTCGTCGAGCTTGTGCGAGATATAGAGGATCGACCGGCCTTCCGCCGCGAGCCGCCGCAGGATCGCAAACAGCGCCGTGATCTCCTGCGGCGTCAGCACCGATGTCGGCTCATCCATGATCAACAGCCGCGGGTTCTGCAGCAGGCAGCGCACAATCTCGACGCGCTGACGTTCGCCGACCGACAGCGTGCCAACCAGCCGGCCGGGATCGAGCTTCATTCCATAGGTTTCCGAAACGCCTACAATCCGGGACGCAAGATCCCCCGCTGCCGCCGCGCGCGTCAACCCGAGTGCGATGTTCTCGGCGACCGTCAACGCTTCGAATAGCGAAAAGTGCTGGAACACCATGCCGATGCCGCGTTGTCGCGCATCGTGGGGGGATTTGGGCTCAAATGTTTCGCCGTCGATCCGAATCGTGCCGAAATCGGGCCGCAGCACGCCGTAGATCATCTTCACGAGAGTTGATTTTCCGGCGCCGTTTTCGCCGAGCAGCGCATGAATCTCGCCGGGCTTTACCGCAAACGTGATGCCGTCGCATGCCCTGAGCGCCGCGAACTGCTTCGTGAGGCCTTCGACAAACAGCCGTACCGGCATTTGATCTGTCGCTTCTTGCGTGCTCAGGCGAAGGCTCCGTTTCGTCCAACGAGTCGCGTCGATGGGCGCGATTGCGGACGCGCGCCCGGCCGTTCGTGAAACACCTTGCGTAGCAGATTCTTTGCGGTCAATAAGCGGTAATCTGATGATCCACGCACATCGGAGATCGGCTGAAAATCTCGATCGTAGGCGGCGGCCGCCGCTTCGATGGTTGCCGCCGTCCATGGCGCGCCGACCAGCGCCGCCTCGACCGCGCGGGCGCGCCGCGGCGTCGCAGCCATGCCGCCATAAGCGATGCGCGCGGCGGCGATGCGCTCCTCTTCGATTTTCAGATTGAAGCAGCCGCAAACGGCGGAAATATCCTGATCGAAGCGCTTCGAAATCTTGAAGCACGTCAGATCCTCGGCATTGTCGAGCAGCGGTACGGTGATCGCGGCGACGAACTCACCGGGTGCGCGATCCTGCCGGCCATAAGCGATGAAAAAGTCTTCGAGCGGCAGCGTCCGTTGCGCGGCCCCCTTGCGCAGCGTTACCGTTGCGCCAAGTGCGATCAGGGCCGGCGGCGTGTCGCCGATCGGCGACCCATTGGCGATATTGCCGCCGATGGTGCCGGCGTTGCGCACCTGGCGCGATCCGAGCCGGCGGATCAGCTCCCCGAAATCCGGATAGTGCGCCGCGATCGCCGTTTCGGCGTCGGCGTACGTCACGCCTGCGCCGATCGTGAGATGGCCCGCAGCCGTCTCGATGGTGCGCAGCTCCGCCACGCGCCCGAGGTGGATGATCGCCGGCAAAACGCGATGCTGCTTCGTGACCCAGAGGCCGACGTCCGTTGCTCCCGCGACGATCGTCGCCTCAGACTGCTCGGCGTAAATCCGCGCCAGTTCATCGGCGGTTGCGGGCGCATAGAACCGCCGTCCGCTCGTCTCCATCGCCAGCGTCTCGCCATCCGCGATTGCCCGCAGCAGCTCATGCTCCCGCACCAGCCGCGCCGCCTGCCAGGGCGAGGCTGGCAGTCCCCGCATCGCGCGGGCCGCTGCTTGAATCGGTCCATAGCCCGTGCAGCGGCAGAGGTTGCCGGCCAACAGGTCATTGATCTCACCGATCTCTTCGGGCGCGCCGCTCACATAGGCCGCATAGAGCGACATCACGAACCCCGGCGTGCAGAAGCCGCACTGAGAGCCATGCAATTCGACCATCGCCTGCTGGCAGGGATGCAGCGGCCCGCCGGGCTCCCGGATGCCTTCCACCGTGGTCACGGATTTGCCGTCCAGCATGGGCACGAACTGAATGCAGGCATTGACCGCGCGGCGGCGCATCTGGCCGTCGGCCAGCTCCGCGACGACGACCGTGCACGCCCCGCAATCGCCCTCGGCGCACCCTTCCTTGGTGCCCGCCAGCCGCCGCTCGCGGCGCAGATAGTTCAGCACCGTCAGCGTCGGATCGATGTCCCGAACGCGCTGCACCTCACCATTCAGCACAAACGTCACGTAGTCGCGCATGTCGCGAATGCCCTGATTTCTGTGGTGCGGACGGCGGGACTTGAACCCGCACGACGTTGCCGTCTCAGGATTTTAAGTCCTGTGTGTCTACCGGTTCCACCACGTCCGCGCCGGCCAGATCGATACGGGCTATTGGCCCCCTCGTAAAGCCTTTGCCCCGTTTTACCTTTGCGTGCCATGCGCCGTCTGGTCCTCTGGTACAGCAGCACGAGCGGGCCTACATAGGAAAGCGACTCAGCACCCCCGCAGGAGTTTCCATGCTCGACACCAGCACCTCCAAAGGCCGCATCGTATCTGCGGCGCTCGCGCTCGCGGCGGCCAAACCGTGGGGCGAAATCACGCTTCTTGAAATCGCCGACAAAGCTGGCGTCACGCTCGTCGATCTGCGCCGCGATTTCGCGGGAAAGTCCGAGATCATCGCCGCCTTCACGCGCGCCGTTGACGATGCGGTGATGGCCAAGCCCCCCGCCGCTGGTCCCGGCGAGGGCCGTCGCGATGCACTGTTCGAAGTCGTCATGGCGCGCTTCGATGCGCTCGCGCCCTACAAGAACGCGCTCAAATCGATCGCGGGCGCGGGCCTTGCCGATCCCGCCCTCATTCGCCCTTTCCTCGCCTCGCAGCATTGGATGTTGGCGACCGCCGGCATCGGCACCGACGGCTGGAGTGGGCCGTTGCGTGTCGCGGGCCTCGGCTCGGTCTATGCGTCGGTGTTCCGCACCTGGCTCGCCGATGACGACGCCGGGCTTGCCCGCACCATGGCCGCCCTCGATCGGCGTCTCAAACGCGGCGAGAGCACGATCACCTCGATCGAGAGCACCTGCGACAGCGCCTACAAGATCGCGACCGCGATCCCCGACGCCATCCGTTCGATCTTCGCGGGACGCGGCCCCTCGGCGTCCAGCACCGCGCAACCGGGCGACACCGCCAAACCACTCTGAGCTCAGCCATGCATCTCGACACCAGCAGCACCCGCGCGCCTGAAATCAAGTTCGATGATTTTCTCAAGGTCGACATTCGCGTCGGTACGATTGTCGAGGTCGAGGCGTTTCCAGAGGCGCGCAAGCCGTCCTGGAAACTCAAGATCGACTTCGGCCCCGTCATCGGCATCAAAAAGAGCGCGGCGCAAATCGTGAAGAATTACGATCGCGACGCGCTGATCGGCCGCCAAGTTGCCGCGGTCGTCAATTTTCCGCCGCGCCAGATCGGCAAGTTCATGTCCGAAGTTTTGACGCTCGGCTTTCCGGACTCGGCCGGCGAAGTCGTCCTGATCAACCCAACCCTCCCCACCCCCAACGGCGGGCGGTTGTATTAGGCTCTGGTCTCCGAAGCATCCCACCCACAGCCGTCATCATCGGGCTTGTCCGGCTTGTCCCGATAATCCATACGCCGTGACGTCACCATGTGCCGAACACGTGCCGTGGTGATCCTGGATCATGGCGGTTGGACCAGCGCAGTCATCGGCAGCCACAGCTCAACTTTGAAAGGTTACGGGACAGCCGCGAAATTGAAATTCTGAAATGGATCGGCTTCATCTTTAAGCACCGTCCAGTTGAAGTCGTACCGTTCGGTCGGCGGAAAATCGTTAGCGAAGGCAACGAGAAAGAATCCACCTATCGCTTGATAGAGGCCATCCTTTGGCTCAACTGACCAGCTAAGCAAATTTGAGCGTGAGAAGTCCTGCAGATGAAATTGTGCCGACAAAAGGATTGCGAGCCCACACATGGCATCGACGAGAGCATCAAAATTCGCGACATGGAAGTTGTGCTGGCGATTGTGCTTGGTCCGATTGTAAGCCTGATACCAAACAAGCGGACTATTTATAGCCCACGCGCCAAACGGAACACGGGTGCTCCTCGTGCCTTGCCAATTGGGTAGTCGAGCCTTGTACGACGAGAGACGATGCGAGACATTTATCTTGCGATAGTCTTTCATGGTAAGATCATCAGTGTTTTGAGCGCCGTTGTCAGCAAAAATTGCTCGGCAATTTGCTTCTATTTCGATGCTTGCGCGCGTTAGCAGCTCGTGGATGCGGTATGAGAAGCAAGGCAGATTGGCATCTGCGGGTTCGATGTAGTCCAAAAGCTTGACAAAGTCTTTTTGGAGAACTTCAAAGGCTCGAATGAAATTTTGGGGAGAAGAAGCATATCGAGGATGCATGACGTAAGCACCAGCTCCGTTGATGGCGTACGAACCATCTACAAGCTGTCTTGTCGTGCGCCGAAAAGGGCGAGAAATAGACATTTTTTCCCGCGTCGTTGGGCGACACGGCTCCATGTTTTCGAACGAAGATTGAATTTGTTCTCTAATAGCTAAATGGCAGTCGACCGGCTATCGTCCCCCATTTGCCTCTCGCGGTTCGGCGCGCTTGAGGCCGACACTTATGTCGTCGGCTAGCAATGGGACTGCCAATTTTAAAAATTCATCACTCGTAGTCAGAGACGACTGATGCTCTGGAACTCTAAAGCCCCAAAAATGTGCGCAAACTTCCAGCGACAGATGTAAATAGTTCAAAGCGTCACGAAGCATGCGTTGGCACGCTTGAAGATCTACGTCGCGAGGATGCAGACTGAGGAACAGGTCGCCGCCATGAATTGTCGCCAACCCAAAACCGGTGTCGTGCGCCAAAGACAAGTCATGTTCGAATCGTTTTAGCTTTCCAAAGTCTTGCAGGTTGCGAAGCCCCGCCGCGACGGAGTGGATTGACCATGTGCAGCTATTGCCAACTCTCAACAGCTTCAAGACGTCAGCGTTGGCCCGCTCAAATTCCGTTTCACCGATCCACTCAATAATGCCTTCCCCAACGAAAGAAATTCCGCCGAGCGCATCGGATGACGATAAGCTCGAACCAGTGATATCGCAGCGAATGCTTTGACTTTCGGCCCGTACTCTCATTGCAAGATCCGTTGTGTGAAGAATTAACAGGCGGCCATACAACGGTTCTCACAGTAGAGATCGAGCCATCCCACCCTACGGCTCGAGTTCGGTATCCCAATAGAGATAGTCCAACCAGCTATCGTGCAGATAGTTCGGCGGGAACAGCCGGCCGTTGCGGTGCAGTTCGAACACCGTCGGGCGATACGGCATCTGATAGGGCCGCATCTTCGTCTGATGCAGCAGATACCCGCCCTTTGCGAGATTGCACGGCGCGCACGCCGTGATCACGTTGTCCCAGCGGGTCATGCCGCCGCGCGACCGCGGAATGAGATGGTCGAACGTCAGCTCTTGCTTGCAGCCGCAGTACTGACAGCTGAAGCGGTCGCGCAGGAACACGTTGAACCGTGTGAAGGCCGGGTAGAGCGCGGGCTTCACATAGGTTTTAAGCGCGACGACGCTCGGCAGCTTCATCTCGACATTGGGGCTGCGCACGAAGCGTTCGTATTCGGACACGATATTCACGCGGTCGAGAAAGACCGCTTTGACGGTGTCCTGCCAACTCCACAGCGATAATGGATAGTAACTGAGCGGCCGGAAGTCGGCGTTCAGTACCAATGCCGGGAAGTGTTCAGCGTGGGCCAAGGCTCCTGTCACGTCTTGCTTTTCCTGCACGTACTCGTAACCGGTTGATCGGTTGGCACGTCGCACTCGCGCACTTGTTATACTAGCCGGGCATGACGGCCGTGTGAAGCAGGGAACCTAGAGCCGCTAAAACTGCCGTGTATTCTGAGGCTTGAGCGTCACGCCTGCGATGCAACCCCTTGACTCCCGTGACCTTTGGCTGTGGCGATTCTGTCCCAGGCCCCGTCACACCGGTACGCCCGACTTCTGTGCCTTGGCGACCCGGTAATAGGACCACAGCAGCCGCGCCGCGACGCCGCGCCAAGGCCGCCAACGCTCGGCGATCACCTCGAGTTCGTCTGCACTGGGCCGCGCGTCGAGCCCCATCAACAGCCGCACCGCCTCCTGCAAAGCGAGATCGCCGGGCGCAAACGCGTCCGCCCGGCCAATGCAGAACATCAGGTAGACATCACTGGTCCAGGGTCCGATCCCCGAGATCGACACCAGCCGCGCCCGCACCTCGGCATCGTCCCGGCTGGCGAGGTCGTCGAAATCCAATCCGTCTTTGACGGCCGCGGCCACCGCACGCAGGGTCTTTATCTTGGGTCGCGACAGACCCGCCGCCCGCATCTCATCATCGGACATGCGGAGAATCCGCCTCGCCTCGACCGGCTGCGCGGCCGCAGCAAAACGCGCCCAGATCGCCGCGGCACTCGCGACCGACACCTGCTGGCCGCAGATGATCCGTGCCAAGCCCTCGAACCCGCCGAGCTGGCGGCGCAGCGGCGGCATGCCGGACGCGTCATGTGCGGTGCGCATGTGCGGACACGCCTTGGTGAGGGCGCGCACACCCGCCCGGATATCCTTTTCGTTTTCAATGATCCGCGCGTTTCTGTTTCGCGTCTGGCTCACTTGTCCCCCTTAACGTGCGGTGCCATCTTCCATAGTATGCAAGCCTTGCGCAGCCGTTGCAAAGGCGCGATCTCTCGATCCCCCAGGATGATGTGCCATGCTCCCCCACTTCTCTCGCATTCGACAGATACTCGCCGTCGCCGCGTTAGCCGTTGCGGCGCCGGCACTCGCCACTTTGGCGCTCGCCAACGTCGATCAACTCGATTGGACACCGCATCGCGACGACACGCTCGGTTTCTCGATGACCTATCCAGCCGCCTTGTTCCGCCAGGTCAAACCCAAAGGGGATGACGACGCCCGCGACAAAGTCGAGGGACGCTCGGCCATTACCTTTGTATCGCGTGATGGCAAGGCACGCTTGGTTGCCGGTGCCGCCGTCAACACCGATGCGGTCTCTATCGCCGACTACCGCCGGCAAAACCTCGCCGAGAGCTATGCCGACGCCAAGATCACCTACGCGCGCACGTCTAACACGTGGTTCGTCGTCTCCGGCAATCGCGGCGATGAAGTCTTCTACGAGCGCGTCTCGTTCACCTGTGGCGGCCGCATGATCAATATCTGGGCCATGACATACCCTGAAGCCGAGGGCGCGCTATACGACCGCGTGGTGGAGCGCATCGCGCGCTCGTTCCGCTCCGTCAACGGGCCCGAAGCCTGCAAGCCGTAGCGCCTCGGCGCAGGATCGGCTCATGACCGGACGGCCCGTCCTGCGCTTTGCGCCCTCGCCCAATGGCCGCCTGCATCTTGGCCATGCGCTGTCCGCCCTGACGGTCGCCGCGCACGCCCGCGCGCTCGGCGGCCGGTTCCTCATCCGCATCGAAGACATCGATCTGGCCCGTGCACGGCCGGAGTTCGTCGCCGGCGTGTTCGAGGATCTGGCGTGGCTCGGCCTCACCTGGGACGCGCCGGTTCTGCTCCAATCAGAGCATTTCGATCGCTATCGCGCGGCGGCGCGGCACCTCGACGGTCTCGGGCTGCTCTACCCTTGCTTTGCGACGCGCGCAGAAATTGCCGCCGTGACCAACCCCAACGCGTGCGATCCCGATGGCGCGCCGCTCTATTCCGGTCTCCACAAAAACCTTACGCCCGCCGAGATCGCGCGGCGCAAAGCCGCGCGTGAGCCGTTTGTCCTGCGCCTCAATATGGCGATGGCCTTGGCGCTCGCCCGCACGAAAATCGGGCCGGCGATACTCACATTCACGGAACTCTCCGAAGATCAGCGCGGCCGGATCGTAGTCGCGGATCCCGCTCGCTGGGGCGATCCCGTCATCGTGCGCAAGGAGACGCCGACGAGTTATCATCTCTCGGTCGTCATCGATGATCACCACCAAGGCATCACCCACGTCACGCGCGGACGCGATCTCTACGCCGCGACCGACCTGCATCGTCTCTTGCAGGTGCTGCTCGATCTGCCCGCGCCGCTTTATTTCCACCACCCGCTCTACACCGACCCCGCAGGCCGCAAACTCTCGAAAAGCGCCGGCGATGTCAGCCTCGCGGCGCTGCGCGCGCAAGGCGTCACACCCGCCGGCATCCGCGCCCTCATCACGCCACTCATTCCGCCGGTGCCGCTCGGGTAGACCCGCGGCCCCAACCGCACCCCTCCGTGGCGACTTTAATCACGGTCAGGAGTTTATTCGCGAAACCCAGGCGCTTGCCAATCTGCCGCCTTTGCATCCTCCCACTCTCTCGACTATCACTCTGGCCGACCGCCGCATTCGACCAGAGCTCAACGATGACCGCTCCCCTTGCCACGACCGGACCGCGCCCGCAGCCCGGTATTCTCGACATCAACGCCTATGTGCCCGGCGAGAGCGCCATCCCGGGTGGCCTCAAACCCATCAAGCTCTCCTCGAACGAGTCGCCGCTCGGTGCCAGCCCCAAGGCGATCGCCGCCTTCAAGGCAGAGGCCGATCACCTCGAGCGCTATCCGGACGGTGGCGCGACCGTGCTGCGCCGCGCCATTGCGCGCCAGTTTGGCCTCGACGCCGACCGGATCGTCTGCGGCGCAGGCTCCGATGAACTGATCGGTCTCACCGTGCACGCCTACGTCGGCCCAGGGGACGAGGCCATCTACACTCAGCACGGCTTCCTGATGTACCGCATCGCGACGCTCGCCAATGGCGGCGTCCCCGTCGTCGCGCCCGAAAAGGACTTCAAGACCGACGTCGATGCGATCCTCAGCCGTGTCACGCCCAAAACCAAAATCGTCTTCCTCGCCAACCCAAACAATCCAACCGGCACCTACATCCCGTTCGAGGAGGTCCGTCGTCTACACGCCGGTCTGCCAAAGCACGTGATCCTCGTGCTCGACGCCGCCTATTGCGAGTACGTGCGCCGCAACGACTACGAAGCTGGTATCGAACTCGTCGGCAACTCGGAAAACGTCCTGATGATGCGCACGTTCTCGAAAATCCACGGCCTTGCGGCGCTGCGTCTCGGCTGGGCCTATTGCCCGGCTGCGATCGCCGACGTTCTGAACCGCGTGCGCGGCCCCTTCAACGTCTCGGCGCCGGCACTCGCCGCCGGCATCGCCGCGATCGAGGACAAGGGCCACGTCGAAGCAGGTATTCTCCATAACGAGCGCTGGCTGCCATGGGTCACCGCCGAACTGGAAAAGCTCGGCCTCAAGGTGACGCCGAGCGTCGGCAACTTTATCCTGATTCATTTCCCCGAGGGCTCGCCGAAGACCGCGAAAGCCGCCGACGCCGCGCTCAAGTCCAAAGGCATCATCGTTCGTGCCGTCGGCGCCTATGGCTTGCCGAACGCGCTTCGTATGACCATCGGCACCGAAGACGACAATCGCGCCGTCATCTCAGCCCTCGCGCAGTTCATGGGGCGGGCATGACGCCGTCCGCGCAGCCGATGTTCGAGCGCGTTGCGCTAATCGGCATCGGCCTGATCGGCTCGAGCCTCAGCCACGCCATGCGCCGGCGCGGGCTCGCCCGCGAGATCGTCGGCCACGCCCGCACGTCAGAAACGCGGGCGACCGCGCTCCGCCTCGGCCTCGTCAGCGCCGCTTACGCCACCGCCGCCGAAGCCGCCAAGGGTGCCGATCTCGTCATTCTGTGCGCGCCCGTTGGCGTCTGCGGCGACCTCACCCGCGAAATGTCTGCCGCCTTCGCGCCCGGCGCCATCGTTACCGATGTCGGCTCCGTCAAATCCGCGATCGTGCGTGACTGCGCGCCGCACGTTCCAGCGGGCGTCCACTTCATCGCCGGCCACCCGATCGCCGGCACCGAACACTCGGGGCCAGAGTCCGGCTTCGCCACGCTCTATGACAACCGCTGGTGCGTGCTGACGCCCACCGAAAACGCCGATCCTGCGGCGGTCGCCAAACTCAAGGCGTTCTGGGAGGCCTGCGGCTCCAACGTCGAGATCATGAGCGCGGACCACCACGACCTCGTCCTCGGCATCACCAGCCACGTCCCGCATCTCATCGCCTACAACATCGTCAACACCGCCGCGCACCTCGAGCGCGTCACGGACAGCGAAGTCATCAAATTCTCGGCCGGCGGCTTCCGCGATTTCACGCGCATTGCCGCGTCCGACCCAACGATGTGGCGCGACGTCTTCCTCAACAACAAGGAAGCCGTGCTGGAGATGCTTGCTCGCTTCAGCGAGGATCTGACGATGCTGCAGCGCGCGATCCGCTATGGCGACGGCGATACGCTGTTCAAGCTATTCACCGATGCGCGTGCGATTCGCCGTGGCATCATCCAGGCCGGGCAGGATACTGCAGCCCCGGACTTCGGCCGTGGCGCCGCCCCCTCCGCGTCGCCTCCCAAAGTGTCCTGACGTAATGACGGGGCCCCGCGGCGAGCTCTGGGTGTTCGGTTATGGTTCGCTGATGTGGAATCCAGGCTTCGACTATGTCGAGTCCCACCGCGCGCGGCTCGACGGCTGGCACCGTGCGTTCTGCATCACCTCGACGCATCATCGCGGCACACCCCAGCGCCCCGGTCTTGTGCTCGGCCTCGACCGCGGCCAGTCCTGCGACGGCATCGCGTTCCGGATTGGTGCTGAATTTGCCGGCAGCGTGCTGCGCTACTTGCGCAAACGCGAGCAGGTCAATGGCGTCTATCGCGAAGCCCATGTCGAACTCACGCTCGCGACCACGCCGCATCGCACCGTCGCGGCCCTTGCGTATATCGTCGAGCGCGCGCATCCAAGCTATGCCGGCAGACTCTGCGTCACCACGCAGGCTCGCTACATCCGCGGCGCGCGCGGCCGTTCCGGCGCCAATCTCGATTACCTCATCAACACTGTCGCGCATTTGAAAGCGCTCGGCATCCGCGAACGCGCGCTCGAGCGCGTGCTCGCGCTCTCATGCACCCACGCTGCCGGCTTCATGGGATCGGATCACAAAAGCCCAGTGTCGCACAGCCTGCGCGCCACCGTCGCCCGCCAACCGTTGCCGTTTCGCACTTTGGTTATCCAGAAACTGCGCCCCCTCGAGCGCCGTCGCTTTCTCTATCGCAACCGCTTGGGGCTGGGCGCGCTCCGAAGCCAATCCTGACGATTCAGCGACCTGTCGGCGCCTTCCATTGCGGCGGCGAAGGAGGCAATCTCAAACGTTGTCGTCGTCGGCTTGGCCGCGATGCACGTCGTCTGCGATCGCAATCCTCTCCGCCGGATCGTCCTCGCCGTCGTAGACATGGATCTCGTTGGCGCCGAGCTGGGCGCCGAGTTGGCGGATTTGAGCGAGGTTCAACGACGGCGCGCCGTTCTCGACGACGCCTGCATGCAGCACGGTGCGTGGCCCCAGGCAGGCGCGGTGCACGAACACGACGTTGGCGTTGGGAATTTCAGGGCACCAAATGAAGTCGTACACCCGATGCAGATAGACTCGGCCCGACGCGCCTTGCCATGTGCATGCGCGGGGTGCCTTCTGGCTGCGAGCAGGCTCGCGCAATTCGTCCTGCTTGGGCGCTTCCTTGGACGTGCCACGCCCGCGCGCCAGCGGCGCTTTGGCCGTTGCGTTCGTCGAAGATCGAAGGATCGGCCGGACAGGGGGATCGAGGGTCAACATGCGCACACCATCTACTCTACCCAAAACCGACACGCTCCCCAGCGCCTGCGGCTTCAGAATACAGACATGTACCCACCCATGCGGAGAAGCTAGCAAATTACGACCATGGCCTCAACCGCGAATTACGCACTCTCCACAACTTGTGTGTGCGCCGCAATTTCAGCGCGATATCAAGCCTTTCGCGCGGAATCCGATCTTGACCTGAGGTCGTTAACCGCACTTCGAGTGGCCGCAAGTCCGGCACACCCAGCAGCCTTCCTCCCGCACCCACGTGAGGGCGTGGCAGCGAGGACACGACCGTGTGACCATGGAGCCGCGTGGGCTCTGATCCGCCCGGCCACCGTCTATCCGCGTGCCTCCCGTGGCATCACGATGTTTTGGCATCGCGTCCGCTCGGCCTTGAGGCTCCTGCGGTGCCCGCGCCGCCACGCTCACCGGTAGACGCTTCGGTGCGCGCGCATCTTCGCCGATAGCGTCGTTCGCATCTTCGTTCAAATCGTGGTTTTCTGGCGCGGTCAACGCCCCGATCCGGCGCATGTGCGTCTCGATTACGCCGCCGATGGCGGCCAGAAGGCTCGGCACATACCGTCCGGCCATCCAATGCCCGCCTTGCGGATCGAACACCGCCTTCAGCTCTTCCACCACGAACGACACATCGCCGCCGCGCCGGAACACCGCGCTGATCATCCGCGTCAAGGCGAGCGTCCACGCGTAGTGCTCGAGGTTCTTCGAGTTGATGAAAATCTCGAATGGCCGCCGCCGTCCATCGCGCTCGATGTCGTTGATGGTGATGTAGAGGGCGTGGTCGCTCGCGGGCCAGCGCAGCTTGTACGTGTATCCCGCCAGCGCCGGCTCGCGTTCAAGGGGTTCCGACATGTAGACGACCGCACCGCTGTTGCCTGGTGCCGCGGGCATGGGTGCGGGTGCAGCTCCTTGTTCCACGACTTCGCGAGCGGGCGCGGCGCGCACGGCGATCGATGCGGCCTTCGCCACCTGCGTCTTTGGCAGTTCGGGCATCTGTGGCCCTGTGGCCGGCGCGCGCGCCGACACCAGGACCGCGCCGCGCACCGGGCTTGGCCGATACGTAGTGCAGCCCTTCAAGCCCAGCGCATAGGCCTCCGCATAAATGCCCTTGAAGGCGTCGAAACTGATCGATTCCGGGCAATTGATCGTCTTTGAGATCGAGCTGTCGACGTGGCGCTGCAGGGCCGCCTGCATCTTCAAGTGATCGGCGGGGGTCAGATCGGCCGTGGTCACAAACGCGTCCGTCAGGGCCGCGTCCGCACCAAAGCGCGCGTGATACGCCGCGTGCGCAAAATCCTCGACGGTTTCTTCGTGCGTGGTCCCGTCAGGCATCAGCACCCGGCGCTTGGAGATAAAATCGAACACCGGCTCAACGCCGCTCGACACATTGCCCGCCAGCAGCGAGATCGTGCCCGTCGGCGCGATCGAGGTCAGCAGCCCGTTGCGCATGCCGTTCTTGCGGATCGCGCGCCGCACCGGCTCGGGCAGACGCCTTATGCCGGGCGTGGCTAGGTATTTCTCGGCGTCGTAGAGGGGAAAACTGCCCTTTTCCGCCGCGATTGCGGCGCTTGCCCGATAGGCCGCGGTCTCGATCGCCGCCATCCATGTCTCAGCCAGTGCCACCGCCCGATCCGACCCATAGCGCGCGCCGGCCATGATCAGGGCGTCGCCGAGCCCCGTCACGCCAAGGCCGATGCGGCGCTTGTCTTTCGCTTCCTTGCGCTGCGCGGGCAGCGGATAGCGCGATGCATCGATGACGTTGTCGAGAAAGCGCACGGCCACCGCCGTCAGGTCCTCCAGACGCGCCGTATCGATGGTTGCCCGCTCGGTGAACGGTTCGCGCACCAGCGCCGCCAAATTGATCGATCCGAGAAGGCATGCCCCGTGCGGCGGCAGGGGTTGTTCGCCGCACGGATTGGTCGCGTGAATCTGTTCGCAGTATCCGAGATTGTTCTGGGCATTGACGCGGTCGATAAAAATGACGCCCGGCTCGGCATAGTCATAGGTCGCGCGCATGATGTGCTCCCACAATGCGCGCGCCGCGACTGTCCGATAGACTTTGCCGCCGAACACCAGATCCCACGGAGCGCCGTCCGCAACCGCTCGCATGAAGGCGTCGGTCACGAGCACTGACAGATTGAAATTCGTCAGCCGTCCGGCGGTCTGCTTGGCGTCAATGAAGCGCTCGATGTCGGGATGATCGCAGCGCAGCGTCGCCATCATGGCGCCGCGCCGCGCGCCCGCCGACATGATCGTCCGGCACATGGAATCCCAGACGTCCATGAAGCTGACCGGCCCCGACGCATCCGCGCCGATGCTTTTCACCAGTGCGCCTTGCGGCCGCAAAGTCGAAAAATCATGACCGATACCGCCACCCTGCTGCATCGTCAGCGCAGCTTCCCGCACTTGCTCGAAGATCGATCCCAGATCGTCCTCGATCCGGCCCATCACAAAGCAATTGAAAAGCGTCACCTGCCGCCCGGTGCCGGCGCCGGCCAGGATGCGGCCTGCGGGAATAAAGCTGAAATCGCGCAGCGCCTCGTCGAAGCGCCGGCTCCAGACGGCGCGCTGGCTGCCCTTCTCGACAGCGGCGGCCGCACGCGCGACGCGCCCAAACGTATCGTCGATCGTCTGATCAACCGGCGCGCCATCGGCGCTCTTCAGCCGGTACTTCATGTCCCAGATCTTGGCGGAGATCGGGGGCCATACGCGAGGCTTTGACATGGCGGCGACCCAAACACAGTCCACTGTACTGCGGGAGAGGATAGCCAATTGGTTGTAAAAAGTCAATAAATGTTCTTATTAAGTTCTCTTTTTGATCTCACTATGCCACCGCACGCTGCTCCTGCGGATCCTGCACGGGCTTGGGCGGAGGATTTGGCTCGCTCAGCGCCTCCATCACCAGACGCGCGGTTGCGGTCTCGATTTCGCTTTCGATACGCCGGCGAAATTCCGCGCGCGGCAGCCCCGGTGCGATGGGCTCCAGGATCTCCACCGTGATCTTGCCGGGATACCGCATCAGCGAGCGGCGCGGCCAGAAGAGGCCGGAGTTCAGCGCGAGCGGAACGCATGGCACACCAAGTGCCTCGTAGAGGGCCACATAACCCGACTTATAGTCGGGCGGTGCACCGGGCGTGCGCCGGGTTCCTTCCGGAAAAATCAGGATCTGACGCCCATCGGCGATGCGCGCGCGAGCGTCCCGGATCAGCGATTTCAGTGCAATAGCGGCCTTCTCGCGCTTCACCAGAATGTGGGCGAATTTCACGCAAAACCAGCCGTAGACCGGGATCAGCTTCAACTCGTCCTTCAGCACCACCGCAGGATCGCGGAACAGCGGGAGGAGCGCGAAAGTGTCCCACGCCGACTGATGCTTGGCGACGACTAGGCAGCCATCACGCGGAATCCGCGATTGTCCGCGCACCTCGAACGTCGTGCCGCATATGACCTTGAGAAGCCACGTACAGGCGCGTCCGTGCAGCAGCAAACCTTGCATGGCCCACGACCGCGGCGCCAACAGCAGCCAGATGCCACACACCAGAAACAGCGTGGTCGTCACGTAGAATGCGAGAGCGTAGAGCAGGGAAAAAAGCATGATCGGCGGCGAAACCCAAGGTGGCGGGCGCCCGCGTCAAAGCCTCGACACACGCATGCGGGCACCCGAGCTTGCTGCGATAGCGCCCCCGTCCTGCTGACGCAAGAGGCGCAGGGCGGTGAGGCCCGATAGCGACGACAGGTATTTGACGTACTCGATGGCGACGATCTTCGCCGTCGTCGCGTGCAACCACCACGCCTCAGTGTGGAAGTTGCGGGACGCCACCGCATGCGGCAGCAGATCGACAGCTGGCATGGCGCGGCTGAACTCGGCGAGACTGCGCGGCATATGATAAGTCGACGTCACCACAAGCAGCTTGTTGAATTGCCAGGTTTTTGCCCAATCCCGGGTTTCTTCGGCATTGCCGATCGTGTCGAGCGCCGTGTAACCGATATCGACACAACAATCGAACAGTACGCTGGCAAGCCCCGTCAGCCGGCGGAGATCATCGCGGGTGGTTTGCCGGTTGACACCCGAGATCAAAAGCCGGCGCGCGTGTCCGTCCGCCAGCAGCTTGATCGCTTCGCGGACACGCTGCTCGCCCCCTGTCAGCACCACGATTCCATCGGCGGGCTGCAGTTCGGCCTTTTCGTAGCGGTGGATCGATGAGGCAAAGAACAGGAGGCCCGCCACGAACAGCGAGGAGCACACAGCGGTCAAGCACGTCAATCCTTTGAGCGCGCGCACCACGCTTGATCTCCCATCGCCGCTCGCCGAGATCTCGTGTCCCCTGGTCGTGCAGCGTTCCCGCTTATGAGACTACATGATTTGGTCAGCCCTGTGATGTAGTTTTTGAACGCAGTTATGTGGGGGGCAAACCGTGTTGACGGGGCGCAAGCACGCCACCCAATTTCGAGCGGGCCGCAGAAAATACAAGCTGGAAAAAT
>CAVZYN010000013.1:0-109487 GCA_963779515.1 uncultured Alphaproteobacteria bacterium | reverse complement strand
GCGAAAGCCGCCGTCGAACGGTTGCGACAGCATCAGGCGACCGCCCCAGTCCCAAACCTTCGGCGCCCCGCTCAGAAGTTTGGGAAAAAATTCCAAAAATTCAATGAAATCAATGTTGATTTGTTCAGTTGGCGCTCCCTACGGGAGTCGAACCCGTCTTTTCAAATTGAAAATCTGACGTCCTAACCGATAGACGAAGGGAGCGCGCGCCCGCTCTATAGTCGGGATCGCGCCCTGGCGCAATCGGGAGATTGGGTCCCTGCTGGCCGAATTGCCGCATCTGGCGTTTGGACGCCTAGTTCAAGGCGCGGACGAGCCAAAGAGTTAGGGCCGGGAAAGTGACACAAAGGGCGAGGCGGATCACGTCGGCAACGAGGAATGGCAGCACGCCGCGATAAGTCGCCGTGATCGGAATGGTTCGGGCCAGAGCCGAGATGACGAATACGTTCATGCCGATGGGCGGTGCCGTCAGTCCGATGCCGACCACGATGAGGACGAGGATGCCGAACCAGATCGCGACCTCGTCGGGTGTCATGCCGAAATCGAGCGCCTGGATGACGGGGAAAAATACCGGCAGCGTCAGCAGGATCATCGCCAGTTCGTCCATCACCGCGCCGAGCAGGATGTAGAACGACAGCATGGCGACGAGTACGACGTAGGGGGAAAAGCCCGAGCCGCCGATCAGCTCCGCCGCCGTGGTTGGCAATCGTGAGAGTGCGAGGAACGCGCCGAACACCTCGGCGCCGAGCAGGATGATGAAGATCATGCCTGCCGTCTCGGCGGTCTGCCTGATCGATTCGAACACGTCCCGCCACCCGAGGGTGCGCTGGGCGAGCCCGACCAGCAGCATCGCGATGGCGCCGACAGCCGCGCCTTCCGTCGGCGTGAACACGCCGCCATATATGCCGCCGACCACAACGAGCGCAATCATGATGGCTGGCATGATCGTCGCATCCACGACCATGGCCAGCAGTGACAACGCGGCGAAGAGCGCCGCGTTGTCCCACGCCAATTGTCCGCGATAGACCTGTACGGCGATGGTGGCAAAGGCCGCGAGCCCAAGGGCTTTGGGCCACCATGGTTGTGGTCCGCGCTCAATAGCGACCTTGATGGACTCCGGGGCGAGCGCTGGATTGCGGCGCACGACGATTGCGATCGTCAGGCAGTAGAATACTGCGGCGAGGAGCCCGGGAATGAGAGCGGCCTGGAACAGCTTGGCGATGTTCTGTTCGGTGGTGATCGCATAGACGACGAGGATGACCGAAGGCGGGATCAAGATACCGAGGGTGCCGCCAACCGCAATCGTTCCGGTCGAAAAGCCGCCGTCATATTTATATTTGTTGAGTTCGGGCAGAGCGGCGCGGCCAAAGGTGGCGGTGGTCGCGACCGACGATCCACAGATGGCACCGAACGCCGTGCAGGCGCCGATGACCGCCATGGCGAGACCGCCGCGGAAGCGCCCAAGCGCCGCCTCTGCCGACTTGAACAGTGCCGCCGCAATTCCCGCGCGCTCCGCCAGCGCGCCCATCAGAATAAACAACGGAATGACAGACAGCGTGTAGTTGGCGAATTGGTGGTAGGCGTTGGTTTTCATGTAACCGAAGAACGCTGTGCCGCTCGACAGGTACGAGTAGCCAAAGGCGCCGACGATGAACATGGCAAAGCCAATGGGCGCGCGGAGCACCATGAGACCGAGCATGATGGCGAAGCCAAGCAGCGCCACGGACGTGCCACTCATCGGCGGGCTCCTGCGGCACGTGTCTTGAACAATTGTACGGCAGTTGCGACCGCGGTCAGTGCCAGCACAATGCAGAGCAGTGTCGACAGCGCGATGCTGGGCCACAGCACCAGCTGACGCTGCATGGTGGTTTCGCCACTCTTGATGGCGTCGAGTGTTCCGTAAACGAGGCAGTATCCGACGTATCCCATGAGTGCCGCGTAGGCGAGATCCCAGAAGGCGTCCATGATCCGGCACACGCTGGCCGGCAGCCAGCTGGTGAACGTATCGACCATGATGTTGCCGCGCCGCGCCTGCGTATAAGGCAGATAGGCGAAGACTGCGACGGCGGTCGCCATCTTGACGTACTCGAAGTCGCCGTCGATCGGCGAATTGAGGAGCCAGCGCATGACTACGCTGGTGGTGGCGAGCAATGCCACAGCGAGGGCGATGAGACCGCCGAAGATGGCAATGGCACCCGTGATTCCAAGCAGCCCGGAATGAGGTGGCATCGTCGATCCCGGTCCCCCGGCCTCGACAGGCAGGTCAGGTACGCTCATGCGACGTTCTCCCAGGAAGCTTGGCGCGATGCCTCTTCCGGCCACCCACTTACTGGGGTGACCGGAGGGTAGCGCCACAGTCCCTCAACCAGTGAGGAGTTCAATCAGGTTTTGGAGTGCTTTGCGACCAGGGCCTTGGCTTCCGCGATCAGTTTGGCGCCGTCGAGACCCTTGGCCTTGACCTGTTCGATCCACGCCGCCGTCACCGGCTCGCAGGCTTTGATCCACTTCTGCTTTTCTTCTTCGGAAATAGCGGAGATCGTGTTGCCACGCTTGGTGACCATGTCGAGAACGCCGGCGCCGGCTTCGTCCCACATATTGCCTGCACGAGTCGCGAACGCCATGCCGGAGTGCTTGTCCATGATCGCGCGCAGGTCGGCCGGCATGGCTTCGTATTTCGCCTTGTTCATGGCGAGGAAGAAGCTTGCGGCGTAAAGCGTCGGTGAGCCGGGGATGGCGGTGTGGAACTTGACCAGTTCGTGCACCTTGATCGCTGGCACAACCTCCCAAGGCACCACCGCGCCGTCGATCACCTTCTGCGCCAGGCTCTCCGGCACTTGCGGCACAGGCATGCCGATGCTGGTGGCGCCGAGCGCCTTCAGAGCCTCGCCTGCAAGCCGCGTCGGGTTGCGCAGCTTCAGGCCCTTCAGGTCGTCCATGGTCTTGACCTGTTTGGTCGCGTGGATCAGGCCGCCGTCGTGCGCCCAGTAGGAGAGGATCTTCACGTCCTTGACCTCGTCCTTGAGGTGGAGGTCCGCGAATTCCTGGGCGGCGCGCGCATTCGGCAATGCCTTCTCGGCGCCGATGAAGGGCAGCTCGAACACTTCCGTGGTCGGGAACCGGCCGGGTGTGGACCCCGGCAGCGTCCAGCAGATATCGACGACGCCATCACGCACCTGGTCGTAGAGTTGCGGTGGTGTACCGCCGAGCTGCATTGATGGAAAAATATCGATCTTGATTTTACCCTGGCTGTCGTCGGCGACCGCTTTCGCCCACGGTGCCAGCATCTTGGCGTGGCCATTGGAGACCGGCGGCAGGAAGTGATGCAATTTGAGGGTGACCGCCGGGGCTTGCGCGCGCGCGCCTGTAATGACGGCCGGTGCCGTCAGCGCCGCGCCGGCGCCGATCATCAGATTTCTGCGATTGAGTTTCATGGCTTTCTCCCTAGTTTCTGGATGGTTGTTTATCGCTTGGCCGGGGGTATGGCTAGATGACGGCGCCAGCGCCCTCGGCGAGTCCCGACCCGCCATAGAGCCATTGAAAACTGTCGTAATAGTTTTCGGTCGACATCGCGCGCATCATGGCATTGCGCAGGGCGGCGTGGCCGCTATCGGGGTGATAGATGTGATCACCGATCATGCGCGACTGGATCTGAATGCGTGCGGTGCGGTGGACGCGTTTTTTGCGGTAGGAGTCCAAGGCAGGTGCCAGATCGCCATCATGGGCCGCAACCTCGTGAGACAGGCAGACGGCATCCTCCATCGCCATGCAGGCGCCTTGTGCCATGTACTGGAGCGTCGGGTGGGCGGCGTCTCCCAGCAAGGCGACGCGGCCATCGACCCAGTTCAGTATGGGGTCGCGATCGCAGAGCACCCAGAGTTTCCAATCGCGGCCGTGTTCGATGACTTTGCGGGCGATGGGCGCCACATGCTGGAAGCCGCGCATCACTTCTTCGGCGGAGACGGGCTTGCCGGCGACGGGTTCCGGCGCGTTGTTGTGATAGGTGACGACGAGATTGAAAACTTTCCAACCCGACAGCGGATAGTGGACAATGTGGCACTTGGGGCCGGCCCATAGGGTGGCTGCGTTCCAGCGCAGATCTTCCGGCATTTCCTCGGTCGGGATGACGGAGCGATAGGTCGTGTGGCCTGTCACGCGCGGCGCTCCATCGCCGACCAGCTTTTCGCGGACGCGCGAGTAGAGGCCGTCGGCACCGATCAGCGCGCTGCCAGTGACCCGCTCACCATCTTTGAGAATGGCGGAGACTTGGTCGCCGTCTTGATTGTAGCCGACGACTTCGGCGGCTGTCCGCAATGTCACCAGGGAGCTCTCGCGGCAGGCGCGCAGGAACACGCCATGCAGATCGCCGCGATGGATCACGGCGTAGGGGTTTTTGAAGCGCTTGCGGAAGGGTTCGTCGAGCGGGATCGTGGCGATGTCCTCTCCCGTCATCGCGTCCATGAGCCGGAGCTTGTCGATGAAGACTGCCATCTTGCGCGCTTGATCGCCGATGCCGAGGTAGTCGAAGGCATGGAAGGCGTTAGGGCCGAGCTGAATTCCTGCTCCGATCTCGCCGAGCTCTGGAGCGCGCTCCAGCACGAGACACTTATAGCCTTTTTGCGCAAGGCCGAGGGCCGTGGCCAGGCCGCCAATGCCGCCGCCGGCGATGAGAATGGGTTGGTCGTTTTTCATGGTCGGGTACTTCGCGGGACAGGAGGTGATTGACTTTCAGGCTTCGGCATCTGGCTGTTTCGAGGGGTGGGCGGCCGCGAAAGCGGGGAGCGCCTCGCACGACTTCCAGATGCGTTGCAGGTTCGTCAGCCGGCTAACGTCGGCGCCGAAACGCGCGGCGGAAAACATCTGCGGGACGAGGCAGATATCGGCGAGGGTCGGCGTATCGCCGAAGCAGAACGCACCGGATTTTCCAGATGAGGCGACGGCTGCCTCGACCGCCGCAAGTCCAGGCTCGATCCAGCGGCGGCACCATCGATCGAGGCCCGCTTGGTCTTGGCCGAATTCGTCCTTCAGGTGCTTCAGAACGCGCAGGTTCTGCAGTGGATGAATGTCGCAGGCGATCGACAGGGTCAGAGCGCGCACGTGGGCGCGGTCGAACGGGTCGCGGGGCAGCAGCGGTGGGTTCGGGTGAGTCTCGTCCAGCCACTCGATGATGGCGAGTGACTGGGTCAGCAGGTGGCCGTCGGCTTCAAGTGCTGGGACCAAGCCGTGCGGATTGAGCGCCAAAAATTCGGGTGAGTGTTGCTTGCCGGAGCGCAAGTGAACGGATTCGAACTCCGGTCGCACGCCCTTGAGATTGAACGCGATGCGGCAGCGGTAAGCGGCCGACGATCGGAAGTAGCCATAGAATTTCATGACAACACCTGGCTTGGCGAACATAATTGCGTGCGACGTCCGCGCGGCGTTACTCGGGGTTAGATATCGTGAGTGTGACTGGCGCCAGACCTTCGATTTCACCGGTGATCTTGTCTCCGGGATTAACTGGGCCGACGCCGGCCGGCGTGCCAGTGTAAATCAGATCGCCGGGTCCGAGGTGGTAGAAGCGTGAGAGATGACTGATCAGTTCGGGCACACTCCAGACCAGATCGGACAGTTTGGCATCCTGCTTGACGGTATCGCCGACTTTCAACGAAATGCGCTGCGGGCCGATGGCGCCGAAGTTGGCGGCCGGCGTGATCGTCGATATCGGCGCGGATTGCTCGAAATCCTTGCCGAGATCCCAGGGGCGCGATTTTTCGCGTGAGGCCATCTGCTGGTCGCGCCGCGTCATGTCGAGGCCCGTCGCATAGCCGTAGACCGCGTCGAGCGCCTTATCGATGCTGACACGGAACGCCGGTTTGCCGATGGCGACGACCAGCTCCATCTCGTAATGGAAATTCTTGGTCTCCGGTGGATAGGGAATTGTCGCGCCGGATTGGACGATCGCGGTCGCGGATTTCAAGAAATACCAAGGCGCCTCGCGGTCAACCGCAAAGCCCATCTCCTTGGCGTGCTCGGCATAATTGCGGCCGACGCAGAAGATGCGGTTTACAGGATAGCCGCGGTTTTCGCCGGCCACGGGAACGACGGGCGCTGATGCGGCGGCAAACAGCAAACTTGGCGTAGAGGCGGTCATCGCGCGCGTTCCTCATAGTAGCCAAGTTTTTCTTGCAGGGGCGCATCGTGGATGCGG
Organism: uncultured Alphaproteobacteria bacterium; assembly: GCA_963779515.1. Classification (GTDB taxonomy): domain Bacteria; phylum Pseudomonadota; class Alphaproteobacteria; order Rhizobiales; family Hyphomicrobiaceae; genus CAVZYN01. Next base: position 103,303 of record CAVZYN010000013.1, on the reverse strand, counting down.
ACGAGGAAGGCTGGTGCATCTTCCGCCGTGTGCTCGATTGCCGCGAACACGGGCGCGGAGAAACTATCCTTGGCTTTCCACTTGTGCGGCTTGCCGTTGACGGTGGTCGTGCCTTGGCCGCTGACGACATGAAAGACGGCGCTCGATGATCGCAATTGCGGCCGGATCGTCTCGCCAGGTTTCAGCATCATGGCGGTGAAGCCCATCGTCGGCAGGCAACTCATGCCTGTCTCCGGATTGACGTAGTCGAGCTCGATGGCGCCGTCTGTGTGATCCGCGAGTTTGCGCAGTGCCGCTTCGGTGCGATCCCAGGGGTAGCGCATCATCGGATATGCGGCGGGTGCCTTGTCGCGACGGCGCGTTGGCAGCAGGCCGGCGGCGCGATACTCGACCTCAGATGGATCAGGCCGATTGCGTGGTTTCTGCAGCGGCGCTTCGACAGCGTAAGAGCCTTCAAGGTAGACGAACAACGGCAGATCCAATGCGTCGAGCCAGATGACGGGTTTAGCGCCGCTATGGCCGTGATCGTGCCAGCAGCCGCCGGGCGTCAGGATCAAATCGCCTTCTTGCATCGGCAGTTTTTCGCCGTCGACGACGGTGTAGGCGCCTTCACCTTCAACGACGATGCGGGCAGCGCTGGCGGTGTGTTTGTGCGCGGGCGCCGCTTCACCTGGGAGAAGCAATTGGAGGCCAACGTAAATGGTGGATGTCGCCTGCATGGCGCCATTGCCGCGTCCGGGATCGGCGAGGAACAGCACGCGACGCTCGGCTTTTTCGACCGGCGTCAGTTCGCCGGCGCGCAACAGCAGCGGACGAACATCATTGAAGGCCCAGAGATGAGATTTGGTGACCGGTTGCGGCGCGTTGTGCGGCAGCGCATTGCGCATCTGCGGCCACAAGGGCGCGACGCCGGTGCGCGTCATCGCATCGCGATAGTCCTGCGGCAGCTCTTCGAGTGTTCCAAGCTGGGTCGACATGGCGTCCTCCTCGACTGACTTGATCGGCTCTAACCGGCCTTTCTCGTCTAATACTAATGATAAGTATGCTTGTCAATAGCGTTGGAATGACTATACTGCTTGTTTTTTAGGACGGGACCGCGTGCCGGGACACGGCGGGATCGGGCGAGGAGATGATACCATGCGTCAGTCAACCGCGCGCAAGAATGAACCACTGGGTGACGGCAAGGAGATCTTCGAGATGCCGGGTCACCTCATTCGACGTATGCATCAGGCCTCGACCGCCATTTTCGATGTCGAGACGCGCGAAGCCGGTCTCGATTTGACATCGGTGCAGTATGCGGCGCTGACGGTCATCGCCGCGCAGCCAGGGCTTGATCAGGCGACGCTGGCCAGTGCCATCGCTTATGATCGGGTGACGATAGGCGGCGTGGTCGACCGCTTGGAACAGAAGGGGTATGTCCGGCGCGAGATCGCCAAAGGCGATCGCCGCTCGCGGCGCCTGCATATGCAGCCAGCGGGGAAAGTTGCGCTTGGCGCGGTGACGCCGCATGTGCGACGTGCGCAAGACCGGATGCTGAAGGGATTGTCGCAAGGGGAAAGTGCCACGTTGCTGCGGTTACTGCGCAAGGCGCTTGACGCCGTCGGCGATGTCACCCGAAGTCCATCGCGATCCGGTCCTTCCGCCTGAAATTTCCTCGAATGGAGTGCTGATATGAGGCCCGCCGGCAAAGGTCCGCTCGAGTCACTCTATTTCACGTATCCGACTTTCAGCGCCCCCATGGTAGCTGAACTGGAGGGGCGGAGGCCGCGTCACCCCGTGATTATCGCGGGTGCAGGACCGATCGGCATGACGGCGGCGCTCACGCTTGCGCGCTATGGCGTCAAGAGTGTGCTGCTGGATCGGAAGCCGACGTTCAATGATGGCAGTCGCGCCATTTGTATCGCCCGCCCGAGCATGCACATCCTCGAGCGCATCGGCGCCGTCGCGCCGTTCCTCGAAAAGGCGCTCGGCTGGCGGCATGGCCGCAGCTACTACGGCGATCACCAGATCTATCGCCTGGAGATGCCGCACAGCGAGGATGAAAAATACATGCCGATGTACAATCTGCAACAGCAGTACATCGAGCAGTTTTTGTGGGAGGCGGTGGCGCGGTCGGATCTGATCGATCTGCGCTGGCAGAGCGAGGTGTCCGGCATCGAGACAAATTCGGAGGGCGCGACGCTTGCCGTCAAAACGCCGATTGGTGAGTACCAGCTCGACGCGGATTATGTGCTTGCAGCCGACGGCGCGCGGAGCCCGCTGCGGTCGATGCTGGGGCTCCGGCTCAAAGGCGACAACTACGAAGGCAAGTATGTGATCGCCGACATTCGCATGGATCACGACTTCCCGACAGAGCGTCGCGCGTTCTTTGAGCCCGCGGGCAATCCCGGCGGCACCGTCCTGATCCATAAGCAGCCCGACAATATCTGGCGGGTCGACTACCAACTCCGCGATGGCGAGCGCGACGACGAGGCGATCAAGGAAGAGAACATCCGCGCGCGCGTCCAGGCGATCTTGAATGATATAGGCCACGCCGGCCCATGGGACCTCGAATGGTGGAGCATCTACACGGCGAATACGCTCTGTCTCGATGACTACAAGCATGGCCAGGTCATCTTCATCGGCGATAGCGCGCACATCGTGCCGATTTTTGGTGTGCGCGGGCTCAACAATGGGCTCGCGGATGCGCATAACATCGGCTGGAAGCTCGCGTACGTCCTGAGTGGAGGGGCGGATCCCGCATTGCTCGATAGTTATTCGCCCGAGCGGCGCGGGGCGACGCTCGATGTGTTTGCCAACGCGACCAAGAGCACGCGGTTCATGACGCCGCCGACACGGGGGTGGAAACTCGCGCGTTCCGCGGCATTGTCACTGGCGGTCAATCACGCGTTCACGCGCGATCTCGCCAATCCGCGGCAGATGCAGCCGTACAGTTATGCGGGTGGTCCGTTGTCCATGCTTCAAGAGGCTGATCGCGCATTCGTCTCTGGCCCGCCGAGCGGTACCGCGGCGGCAAATGTGAAGCTCGACGATGGTCGTTATCTGCTGGATTGTGCGGGCGAGGGTTTTACCGGCGTCCTGTTTTTGGATCGGGCATGGGGCGAAGAGGACAGCGCATCTCTCGCGGCGTGTCTGCGACTGGACCGAATGTTCAAGTGCGTCGTCGTGACGGTGGAGCCGCAGGAAGCCCTTCCGGGCGACGCGATAGAGATCAGAGATCCGCACGGGCGTATTGCGCAGATTTATGGCGCCGGGCTCGACACATTTTATTTGTTGCGGCCGGACTTGCATGTGGCCGGGCGATGGAAAGTACGACAAGAGGAAGACGTCCGTCAGCTGCTCACCGTTTGCCTCGGAGGCCAGGGACGATGACCGCAACTTCGCACACAATGGAGCGTGCGTACGAGAGCCTGGCGCAGGCGATTGATCGGGCCGGCCCCGAGCAGGAAGCCCTGTTCCTCGCCCGGCTCGCGCTGACGCTCGCGCACGAGATCGGCGATGCCGAACAATTCGAGCGGTGCATTCGCGTTGCATTGGATGACTTGCCGGCGGCCACCTCGGTTCAACAACGCGCGAGTCCGTCGCGGTAGTTCAGCCAGACTCGCGCAAATAATGCGTTGACGCACATTGCCTTTGACGTTCCAACGTTTGGTGTGTCAGGTTTTGGCGTCGACCATCCGGCCAAACGTCGAGGGGAGCATAAATGAGAACCGTGCGACAGGCGCGAATGGTCTTGAATGGGACTCGTGCACGGATCTATGAGATCGATCTGGTCGATCTCGCCAACGCAAAGGATGCGCGGTATCTCGTCAATTTTCGTTATGGATGGCAGGGTGCGGTCCTGGAAGAAGGGACTCGAACGCCCAACGCCGTGACCGAGGCGGAAGCGATCCGCATCTTCGAGAGCCTGATTTTGGCGCGCCAGAATCAGGGCTACGTTGCGCCGGATGTGGTCGCGCCGACGGCGAAGGCCCCGGTTGTGGCAGTGGTGGGCGAAGGCGAGCATCCGCGGGATGCTATATTGGCGGCGCGGCTGCGGACGTTCGATGCACTGCCGGACCTGAAGGCCGCAGGGTTGTTGCGACGCGTCGGCGAACTCCGCATGATGCGGCTCGGTTCGGCCGTCGTGGCGGCCGGGCGGTCGTTGTTGGTTGAGCGCAATCGGCTGGCGGCGCTGAGGACGCTGCCGTATGCGCTGCATCGCATCGACGATGGCTCGGGCCTGGTGTCGCCCTTGCTGGAAAAGCTCTCGACGTGCGTCGACGTGCCGACGGCAGAGACAGCGCTGATGCTTCGCGCGGTGCGGGATGGGAGCTTGGCGCCGGGCTTCAATGCGTTGCCACTCGTGTTGAGCAGTGCCGCAGGGCTCCCCGACGCTGAGGCGCGGGATGCCGCTACTCGCGTTTATTTTCTCGCAGCGACCACTTCGACAAGCAGCATGCCAAATCCGGCGGGGGGGTGGGATACGTCGACGAAAACGGCGGCGGGTGCCTTGCGCGCGCTGTATGTTCGCGGTGCGCATGATGCCGTCGCGCGATCGATGGTGCTGACGGCATTGTCGAGTGCCCTGCTGCAGCCGCCGCTCTTCATCGCCATCCGCCGGATCTGGCAGGTGGCGGAGGCGACGGATGATGCCGAGGTGTTTGCGCTGTTGCTGGCGCGGTTCGATGACGAGCGATCGAAGGTGCAGCTCGGCTATTCGGATGCGAGTGGACAGCGTCGCGCGGTGATCGGTGGCCAGTTCGTGACCTTGCGCGCAGAAGGTGCCAAGCCGAACGCGCGCGTCGCCTATGCGAGCCCGACACGCACTTATCTGCGACGCCGCGGATGGCGTACGCTGCGACGGCTCGGCCGAGATGGCGATCCAGCGTATGTCGCGATGGCGGTGGCGGTTCTGCTGACCCTCGATGACGCGCGCTGGGCGAAGCCATCGGAAGATGCGGTTTTGGTCGGGACTGCGCCGGCCGTCCAGCCGCATCGCGTCGACGCGTACGCGCCCGAGTACCAGGACCGGTACGCGGCACATCATATCATGCATGGGGCGCATGATCGCGTGCTGGTCTCGCCGATGACGCTGCGCTGGCGGTTTCGCACTCCACCTGGACAACGCGCAATGCGGCGCGAGGAGCGCTTTCCGGAGCTTTGGGATCGGCATCCGGAAGCGCTTTGGCGTCTCGCGGTGAACGCCCGGGCGGGGATCGTCGTCGGATTTGCCGCGCGCGGGCTTGCGGCCAACACGGCGTTCATCGATACCATTCCGACCTCGGACATCGCGCGACTGTTGCTGGCCGGCAAATCCAGCATCGAGCGCCGTCACCTCGCGATCATGCTGGCCGAGCGCCGGATCTCGGTCGAGGGATTGAAGCCGGATCTCGCGGCCGCGCTGATGAGCGACGAGGACCGAGGTGGCGCATTGGTCAAACTCTATCTCGGCGGCAGGTCTGAATTTCTTGCGACGGCGCCAGATGTTTTCGCCGCGACGCTTCTGGGGTGTGCTGCCGGCAATCATGCGTGGTTCGAAGCAATAGCGCAGAAGGCGGCCGATGCGGCGACGCCCGCTGTCCGAGCAGACGTTCTGGCGCGCGTGATCGCGGGCGTTCAGGCGGCACCAGAGGTCGAGAATGATCTTCCGCGTGCCCGGCTTTTGGCGCGGCTGGTGACACGGTTGTTTCCGGCTGAGATTGTGCAACTTGACGGCGATGTGCTTCGGCGTCTGTCGCAGAGTGATCGCGATCCGGCGCGTGTAGTTGCCGCCATTCTTGCCAGTGCACGGCCGGACGGCGCGCGCCTTGTCGATGTCGCGGCGCTGGCGCAATCGACCAATCCGGAACTCAGGGCGGCTGGGATTTCGCTGTTTGCGCAGCGACCGCTCGACGACCTCGTCGCGGATCTCGATGCGGTTGCAGCATTTCTATCCGCCGATGCCAAGGAGCCGCGAGAGGCGGCGCGACCGATCGCAGAAAGCATTGGACGGGAGCGGCCGGATGCCGCGCGGGCGCTTGCGGAGAAATTGTTGCCAGCGATCTACCGCGCCGAGGATCACGAGGGCCTGCGCGAGGACGTCTATCAGGTGCTCAGCAAGGATCTGAGAGGCGGTGTGATCGCACTCGGGTCAGAGACGACCTGGACGTTACTGCGGGCGCGCGCGGAACCGGCGCGACGTCTCGGCGCGGACGTTCTCGACGGGTTCACGGCCACAGATTTCAGCATTCGCCAGCTGGCCCGCATTGGCTGCAACGATCAGGTGAAGGCCCGGCGCTGGGCGCTGGCGCAATTGCACGCGCGCATCGAGGACGTGCGGGCCGAGCCCGAGGCCGGCTTTGCTTTGCTCGACTGTGCGTTCGAGGATGCCCGTGATGCGGGCTATGCGCTGTACCGGGGCGAACTCAAGCCTGAAGACTGGACGGGGGAAGCGCTGGTTGCGCTGTCGGACTCGATCACGGAGCCCGCGCAGCGGTTCGGCCGTGAAATGATCGGCAAGGTGTTCGAGGCCAAGAATGCCGATGTCCTGCTGGGCCGGTTGGCGGAGCATCCCGCACCGGGCTTTCGATTGCTGGTAGCGCGGCTGATGCGTGACTATGTGAAGGATGACACGCAGCGGCTGCGCCAGCTCGTGCCAACGATCGAATCGACGCTGCTGCAGGTGCGCAAGAGCCGCGCCGCCAAGGATCAGGTGTTCGCGTTCATCGCCGAGCAGCTCGAGGCCAGCGCAGATGGCGGCGGGGAGCGGTTGGCTATTCTCGCACCCGTTCTCGAGCGGTCGGTCGCGACCTGCGCGACGGCGGACCGCGCACGCGCGCTTTCGCTGCTTGCGTCGATCAAGCACAAGAATCCCGATCTGGCGCCCCGTGCCGTGATCCTGCCGCGGGAGGCGCGCCGCTAATGGAATTCAATCATCGCTACGTCGGTCAAAGCGCGGTTTCGCATGGGGCTGCCAACAGCCAGGTGAGCTTTGCGCCCGATACGCTGCGCGATCCGACCTACTTCACCGGTGAAATCAACAATCACGTGCCGTTTCGCGAGGCGATATCGGCGTTGCATCGTGTCGTCGTCTCGGACATGCGGCTGAAGCCGAAAGATCGGGTCGCATACTTCGCGTGGCTCGAAACGCAAAAGGACGCCTTTCTGGCCGAGGCCGCGACGCGCGGCAAGTCCGCGAAGGAGCGCTCCGATGTGCTGCGCGCGGAGCTGGCGCGGCTCGGCAAAGAAGCGCATGCGATCATGCAGCCGTTCTACAGTGCGCGCGACAAGTACTTCAAATGGCTTTACACGCATGATCGGGACGCTTGGATCGTACTCGATCCAGTGATTGCCGTGCATCCGGATGAGATCGCATTCGAGTGTTTCAGCTTGGATGAATCGAGCTATGGCCGGCTCGCCTGCGATCTCGAGATGTTCGACGCGACGCAAGCGATCCAGAAAGGCGTCACCAACATCGATTACAGCTGGGAGCTCTACAATTCATTCCAGCAGATCCGCAGCTACCGGAAGACCGAGCTCAGGATCGAGCCGGGCGGATTCAACGCCGCGACGAGCGGTGGCGCCGAGATCTTCCAGCGAAAGATCGATCTGCCGGATAGCTGGGTGCGCGGGTTCCTGCAAGTCTCGGCGGCGATGACGCAGCCGCTGCATGTGGTGCGGCTGGATCCGCTCGATGTCCACAATATCTGCTTTATGTTGCGGTCGAAGAAGGAGCGGCAGGGTCCAAGGTCGATCCGCGTGCGCTTGAAGCCCGGGAAACCAGTCGAACTGTTGTTTGAGCCGTGGAACACGGTGCTTGCCTGTCCGCGATCGACGTATGAGGGGAAAGACGAGGTCGAAATCCGTATCTGGGGCCGCCGCCGGCTGTTGATCCTGGAGCGCTTGATCCCGATCGCGCGTGGCTTCACATGGCGGCTGATGGGGTCGGGGTTGCCGAGTTTCCTGACGGCCGACCTTGGGCCGATGCGGTTTACGCTTGGCTTATCAGGATGGAGCGCCAACGATTGGTCCAGCTCGGCGCGTTTCGATTTGCTCGAACCGCGCCGGCCGGTTTCCGGCGATACCGTACGCGCGGTTCAAGCGCAACTTGCGCAGATGTGGGTGACGGACGCGGGCGCGCTCGCCGATGCGTGCGGTCTCGACCGGCCGACGACGCTGTCGGCGTTGACGTTGCTGACGCAGCAGGGGCGCGCGATCTATGATCTCGACAAGGGCGTCTGGCGTCACCGCGAATTGACGCGCGAGCCGCTGCCGTTCGAGACGCTCAGGTTTGCGTCGGCGGAGGACGAGGCGGCAACGGCGCTGCTGCGCGCCGGAACGGTAACGCTGCGGAAGAAGGAGGCGGTGGCGGATGGCATCCAGTTTGCGGGTGTTGTGGTCGATGATGGCCGCAATATGCAGACCAGCGCGCGTCTCGATGGCGATGATCGAATTGTCGAAGCGGCTTGCAGCTGCGCGCATTTCAAGCAGCACAAACTGCACAAGGGGCCGTGCGTCCATATGCTGGCGCTCAGGCGTGCGTTCGACCGGGATCGGGCGGCGGGCGGCGGTCCGGCGGTGGTGAAGGGACCTTGGGGAGCTGCGAAAAATGCACAGTGATCGTAGGCTTCTGCGGTTGATTGAACGGGTGATGTTGTCTAACTTGTTTTTGAGATGGTGTGTCGGCGCCTTGCCTACCGGATGGTGTTTCGCCATCCACGCAGACCGACCACACATGCGTCGCCGGCTCGGTCTTGACTGGGCCGGTGCACCCATGTGTCGCGTTCGCGGTTCGAGTCCCACGGACTCGAACGGCCACACATGGGTGCACCGGCTTCGAGTTGACCGATCCGGCCCCATGAAGGTTTTCGAAAGCGACCGGCACACCATCTCAAATTTCTACATCAGACATTGTCCCGTGCCGGCACGCGAGGCGCGCCGGCCATGAGCGACGATAAGCGCGCGGCTATCCGCGCACGCGTGCAGGAAACGTCCAAGGACGAGGTCATCCTCGACGAAATGATCCGGCGCGGGTTCTGGCAGGAACGCGCCGGGCAGCCGTCTCTGCCGGCCGAGCTCATCAAGCGGCAGGGGGAGGTGCGCCGTGAGCTCGAGACGCTCGCCAAGGACGCATCGGTTTACGAGAACTCCGACCGCGCGCTGAAGCAGCTCCAGAGCGAGCGCATGAAGGCGGCGCGTGAGCGGCGATTGGAAACAAAGCAGCGGCACGCCAAGGAGCGGCACGAGCGGGCGGTTGCATGGCACGCGCGGAAGGCCAAGGAGGTCACGCATCTTGGCGAGTCGGTCTCGGCTGCGCTGACGAGCGAGCCGGGTAGCCCAGAGCGTCTCGGCACGAAAAAGTTGCCGGCGTTGGCGGATGCGGCGGCATTGGCAACCGCGATGGGGATCAAGATCGGCGAGTTGCGTTTTCTCGCGTACGATCGAACCGTCGCAAAGGTCGATCACTACGCGCGATTTACGATCCCCAAAAAGAGCGGTGGCGTGCGCGAGATTTCAGCGCCTATGCCGCGCCTGAAGCGGGCGCAGTATTGGGTTCTCGTCAACATCCTGCAGCCGTTGGAAGCGCACGACGCGGCGCACGGTTTTCGTGCCAAGCGCTCGATCCTGACCAATGCGCGGCCACATGCCGGTCGGCGCGTGGTCATTAACATCGATCTCAAGGATTTCTTCCCGACCATCAGTTATCGCCGCGTGAAAGGCTTTTTTGTTCGTCTCGGTTATCCCGAAAAAGTGGCCGCGCCGTTGGCGCTGATATGCACGGACGCGGAGCGTGACAAGGTTCAAGTGGACGGCCAGACCTGGACTGTCGCGCGCGGCGACCGGCGGCTGCCCCAGGGGGCACCGACATCGCCTGCGATCGCGAACCTGATTGCAACGCGGCTCGACAAGCGCATGCTGGGAGCGGCGCGCAAGTATGGGTTCACCTACACGCGCTATGCCGATGACATGACGTTCTCGGGCGACGCCGGTCCCGGGTCGAAGGAGGTGCGCCAGCTGTTGTGGCAGTTGCGCAAGATCTCCGAAGATGAGGGATTTGCCTTCAACGACAAGAAGACCCGCGTGATGGGGTCGGGCGCGCGTCAGGACGTGACGGGATTGGTGGTGAATGCGCGGCCGGCGGTCGCGCGCCACGAGCGGCGGCGCTTCCGGGCATGGCTGCACAAAGCTGAAGCTGCGCTGCTAAACAAGATGCCGCTGCCCGAGTGGACGAACGGGAAGGGTGTGCCGTCCGACGCGCTTGGCTTTGCGAGCTATCTCGCCATGGTCGATGCCAAGCAAGGCGGGCCGCTGGTGGCGCGGACGAAAGCGGTCACGCGTGGCCCGCGTGCCGCGCCGGGCCGGAAGCCGGCGCGATCGGCGATGGATTTCCGAGCGGCATCGGCCGCAGGACGCGCGCCACGTGATGGGTGGTGGACACCGGCAGAGCCTGTTGCGCCACAGTTGGAAGTGATTGCACCGCCCAAGGCCGGGCGTGGTGGCGATGGCGCGCAGCAGGCCGCCGCAGGGTCCACAGTGCCGCACGTTCAGCGCGGCGCGACGGGGCAGCGCACGGCCGCGCAGCCAGCCGCTGCGCAACCATCGGCAGCGCCTGGTTCGAATAAGCGCTTGTTGTTTGCAATTTTGAAGAGCATCGCGTTGTTGCCGCTGGCTCTCATTCCGGTTGTCGGCGGGCTCGCGATTTTCATTGGTCTCATGCTGATTTGGCGCAAGTACCGCCGGGGTGGATAGGCCGCGACGACAGTGACGTCAGCTCTTGGTGCTGTTCGGGTTCAAGCGGGCGCGTTCGGTCTGGACGAGATCGCAAAGTACGTCAGCCATGGCCGAGAAGTCCTGACCGCCGAAGCCGCGCGCCCGCGCGACTGAAAAAGCCTCGCGGGCGGATGCGGCGATTGGCATCGGCAACCGTGCGGCATTCGCGGCTTGGACGATCAGTGACAGATCCTTGTGGGCGAGATCGATGGTGAAGCCGGGCGAGGTGTCGCCGGCCAACACTTTGTTTGGGAAATTGATCTTGAGCTGGCCGTTGGTCGCGGTGGTGCCGTGGATCACGTCGAGGGTTTTCGCGAGATCGAGGCCGAAGCGTTGCGAGAGGGCGAGAGCTTCGGCGTTGAGCTGGCAAGATGTGATGGCGAGGTAGTTGTTGACGAGTTTGGTGCGAGTGCCAGAGCCCGGTGCGCCGCAATGGTGGACGGTGGTGCCCATAGCCTCGAGCAGCGGCTTCACGCGATCGAAGTCCTGGGGCTCGGCGCCGACCATGAACAGGCTTTCGCCGCGCTCGGCATGCCAGGCGAGGCGGCCGATCGGTGCATCGACGGCGCGGAGGCCGTGATGCTTTGCTTCGGCATGCAAGCGATCGGTCATTTCGGGTTCGATGGTGGAGAGATCCATCACGAGCGCGTTTTTCTCAAGCAGGGCGAAGAGGCCGCCGGCGCCCATGATGACTTCGGCGACTTCTTTGCCGGAGGGAAGTACGGTGATGACGATCGAACATTGCTTGGGCGATATCGGCGATGGACGTCGCGGCCTTGGCGCCGAGCTTGACGAGGGTGGCGACGGGCACGGGATTGATGTCGAGGACGACGAGTTTGAAGCCCTTCTTGACACAGTTTGCGGCCATGCCGCGCCCCATGGCGCCGAGGCCGATGAAGCCGATGGTTTCGGTATGGGTGGACATGTTGATCTCCGCTTTTTCCGCAGGCACCGTAGCGCGGCATCTCGACGCGGGCAATGGCGGACTCGAGCTGGCAGATCTGAAAAGATAAAGGCGCGCAGCCCCCGCCACGCGCCTTTATCTTTCGACTGCGTCTCCTCAATCACGCCGCCCCCCGGCGGCGCGTCTTCTCCCCCAATCACGCCGCCCCCCGGCGGCGCGTCTTCTCTCCCCAATCACGCCGCCCCCCGGCGGCGCGTCTTCTCTCCCCATCACGCCGCCCCCCGACGGCGCGTCTTCTCCCCCGCCCCGCCCCCGCGGCGCGCGCTTCGCATCGCGCGGTCTTGCGACCGCGCGTGGAACTCTGGATGTCGCCGTGAGCTCTAGTTTTGTGCCGGCACCGAGGTCTTCAGGCTCTGGACGATTTGCTGCAGAGCCTGGATCAGTTCGGCGCGCTGTTCTGGTTTCAACGCCGTCAGAATGCGGTCGTCGGTCTTGAGCGCGGCAGGGTGCACAGTCTCCAGGGCCGCCCGGCCTTCTGGCGTCAGGCGCAACGCATTGGTGCGAGCGTCGGTGCGGGTGCGCTCGCGGCTGATCAGCCCCTTTTTCACCAAGCGGGCGACCACGTCGGCAAGCGTCGAGCGGTCGATGCCGGTTTCCTCGACGAGGCCGGTCTGGCTGATTTCGGGGTTATTGTCGACGGCGAGCAGAACGGCGTACTGACGAGGCGTCAGCGCGTCTGGCGGGCATTCGACAATGAATACGCCCTCGGCTTGCTGGCCGGCGCGATGCAGCAAGTGAAGGATCGAGCCATCCAGGCGGCTCGTGCGGGTGTTGGCTCTCATGGTCGTCTCCAGCCCTTGGGCTCTACTGTTTATCTGTAAAACAGGCGATCAAACCGTTTCGGAACTCGCCCTTGCTCTCTGGGTGTTGGTATACGGACAAGCGCGCCGGTGGGCTTGACAGCAGAGCGTTAATTTTCGTCCGTAGGCGCAAATCGAGGTGGTTGGGCCTTCGACTTTGGGAGGAGCGATCTGTTCTCAAAAACGACGAAAGCTTCGCTCAATCGTTGAATATTCCGGGCGCCCCTGCATAATGCATTGAAATTATATGGTTTTAGTTCTCGCTTCGATGATTGTTGCATTGCATGTTCCGTAAAGCTGCGACGGCGCCGTCCGGCGAGGTCCGGCCCCTGGCCAAGACAGATTCTTTGTTGCCGGCGGGCGAATCGGGCATGGATCTCGGATGGGTTGCATAAGGCAACAATGACGCGGAGTGGGTCATGGTCGAACGCGTGACAGGGCGGCACAAAGCAGCCGTCGACAAGCTCGGGCCGGAGCGCGCCGGAAATGCAGACGGACTCGAGCGGGGCCGAGCAGCGAAAGCGGCCGGCAAAGCCGCCAAGGCCAAGCGGCCGATCAAGGGCCAATACGACAAGAAGACCATCGCGCTGGTTTACGATTTTGACGGCACACTTTCGCCGAAGCCGATGCAGGAATATGCGTTTCTGCCGAAGCTCGGGGTCGATGCGAAGGAGTTTTGGGCGGAGAGCAACAGAATTGCCAAGGAGCAGGGTGCGGATTCGCTGATCACGTACATGCACCTGCTTTATAAGAAGGCGAAGGAGCGGGGCGTGCGCGTCGATCGCGCGGATCTCGTGGCGCAAGGGCGCGATGTCGAGCTGTTTCCGGGCGTGATGGAGTGGTTCGACGAGATCCGCGCCTATGTGCAGCTGCGCGCGGAGAGCAAAGGCGTGGAGCTTCGGCACTATCTGATTTCATCGGGGCTGACGGAGATCGTCGAGGGCACGCCGATCTACGGCAAATTCCACAATGTGTTCGCCAGCGAATACTGGTTCGACGCCTACGATCTGCCGTATCCGAAGCGCGTGATCACCGACACCGGCAAGACGCAGTATCTGTTCCGCATCAACAAAGGCATCGAGAACCTCGGCGACAGCATCAATCACCACATGCCTGAGGCGCAACGGCCGATCCCGTTCTCGAACATGATCTACTTCGGCGATGGCGATACGGACGTGCCGTCGATGGCGGTGGTGCGCAAGAGCGGCGGGCACGCGATCGCGGTGCATCCGGCGGGCGGCAAGGGCCGCGCCAAGTGCGTCGATCTGTTCAAGGCCGGGCGCTGCGACTTCTTCGCCGCCGCCGACTATCGCCGTGGCTCCGACCTGTTCAAGCGCACCTGCCTGCTGATCGACCGCATGCTGGCCGACATCGGCGTGCAGGAAGAGATCTGGCGGGTGCGCCGCGGGATCAAGTGAGAGAGTGGCGGCTGCGCCTGGTATTGCGCTGGGTCCCGGATCTGCCTCCAGCTGCGCTGTCGTTGTCCGGGATGACGGTATGCGTTTGAAATGCTTGCGGGACAGGCGATAAATGCCCATGCTGGGCGCGCAATTTCCAGCATAGGGCTCAGTCATGGATCTCGGTATCAAAGGCAAGACGGCGATCGTGTGCGCGGCGTCGAAGGGGCTCGGCAAGGGCTGCGCGATGGCGCTGGCGAAGGATGGCGTCAATGTCGTGATCACGGCGCGCGGCAAGGACGCGCTGGAGGCGACGGCGGAGGAGATCCGCAAGGCGACCGGCGTGAAAGTAACGACCGTCGCCGGCGACGTGACGACGGAGGCGGGGCGCGCAGCGTTGCTCGCCGCCTGTCCCAATCCCGACATCCTGATCAACAATGCCGGGGGTCCACCGCCGGGGGACTTCAAGGACTTCTCACTCGATCACTGGCGCGCCGCGGTCGAGGGCAACATGCTGACGCCGATCGCGCTGATCCATGCGACGATCTACGGCATGATGGATCGCGGGTTCGGGCGCATCGTCAACATCACGTCGGCGTCAATCAAGAATCCGATCGCGAGTTTGGAGCTCTCGAACGGCGCGCGTCTCGGCTTGACCGGCGCCGTCGCTATTCTTGCGCGCAAGGCGGCGGGCAAGAACGTGACGATCAACGGCATTCTGCCGGGACCGTTCGATACGGACCGGCTGCGCAACACGTCGAAGTCGCTGGCGGAAAAAACCGGCCGGGCGCTGGCGGACATCGATGCGGAACGGCGTGCCGCGGTGCCCGCGAAACGCTTCGGCACCACGGACGAGTTCGGCGCGACGGTCGCGTTCCTGTGCTCGGCGCACGCGGGCTACATCACCGGACAGAACGTGTTGATCGACGGCGGCGGGTATCCTGGGCCGTTGTGATCGATGACGCGCGCGGCTGATACGTTCGTTGCGCGTCTCGCGCGCGCGTTTCCGCGATGATGATGCGCATTTTTTGCGCGTTTCGGCGATGGGCTCGCACGTGGCCCGCGATGGGGTCCCCATTTTGCTCTCGACGTGGATCTGGCAAAGCGTCGGGCGGTTCGCACGCTCCGTTTGACGTGGAGGGCGCGGGGTTCTCCCGATCCGCCTCACCCTGAGCCTGTCGAAGGGCGAGCGGCCGTCTTGCCGGAGGCGAGCGAGAGAAAGCTCTTGCCGGAGGCGAGCAAGCAAACTGCCGCGCCACCCCGGCCGCCCATGGTTCGACAGGCTCACCATGAGGCGGATTGGGCACCCGAGGGCCGTCGACCCGCCTCACCCTGAGCCTGTCGAAGGGCGAGCAGCCGTCTTGCCGGAGGCGAGCGAGAGAAAGCTCTTGCCGGAGGCGAGCAAGCAAACTGTCGCGCCACCCCGCGCCTCTCTCCCCACGTCATTCCGGCGAAGGCCGGAACCCAAGCAGCCATCGACTTGGGGCTGCTCGCTTAGGTTCCGGCCGGAGCTTGTGCCCGCGCCGCGGGTGCCGGAATGACGAAGGAACGTGGGGAAAATGCCGGGACAGTTTACCAATCAAGGACACGATCCCGACCCGCCTCACCCTGAGCCTGTCGAAGGGCGAGCAGCCGTCTTGCCGGAGGCGAGCAAGCAAACTGTCGCGCCACCCCGGCCGCCCATGGTTCGACAGGCTCACCATGAGGCGGATTGGGCACCCGAGGGCCGTCGACCCGCCTCACCCTGAGCCTGTCGAAGGGCGAGCGGCCGTCTTGCCGGAGGCGAGCGAGAGAAAGCTCTTGCCAGAGGCGAGCAAGCAAACTGTCGCGCCAGACCGCGCCTCTCTCCCCACGTCATTCCGGCGAAGGCCGGAACCCAAGCAGCCATCGAACTCGGGGCAGCTCGCTTAGGTTCCGGCCGGAGCTTGTGCCCGTGCCGCGGGTGCCGGAATGACGAAGGAACGTGGGGAAAATGCCGGGACAGTTTACCAATCGTAAGCGCCTCATGATCGGCTTCTGCCGTTGAGGCTTGAATGCGTTCATATTGACCGCTGCAATCGATCAGCGGGGCGGTCATGGCGGGCGTTTTGGGCAAGCGCAGGTCGGCGGTGTCTCCGCCGACGTTTGGGGACATCACGATCTATATCGCGCAGGAGCCAGTGGACTTCCGGCTCGGCATCAATGGGCTTTCCGTGGTGGTCGAGGCGACGCTACGGTTCGATCCGTTCAGCCGCAATCTGTTCTGCTTCACCAACAAGCGGAAGAACCAGATCAAGGTGCTCTACTGGCAACGCTCGGGCTTCTGCCTGTGGCAGAAGCGGCTGGAAGAGGAGCGCTTCAAGTGGCCGGTGCACCTGGCGCCGCTCGCGAGCGAAACGGCACGGCCACCGGTCGTGACGCTCACCGAAGCGCAGTTCCTATGGCTGCTCGAAGGGCTCGATCTGAAGCATCTCAAGCCCCATCGCGCCCTCGAATATCGCAGCGTATTGTGAAGAACTCTCCAGCGTGACGGGCGAAGCACGCGCAAATCAGTTATGCCTGAGACGTGGGCACTTTTGACACATCATCAATGCCTGAGCGCGAAGAGATCGCAGCGCTCAAAGCGCGCATCGCGATCCTTGAGGAGCAATTGCGGCTTGCGACAGTGAAGACGTTCGCGCCGAAATCGGAAAAGCTTTCCACGCTGGCGCAGTTCGATCTGTTCAACGAAGTGGAGCATCTTGGCGGCGCTGCGGATGGCAACGAAGCATCCGCGCCGGGCGCGAGCGAGATCACAGTTCCCGCCCACACGCGCGAGCGTGGCAAGAGGAAGCCGATCGACGCGACGCTGCCGCGCGTGCGGATCGAGCACGATATTGCCGATGACCAAAAGGCGTGCCCGTGCGGGTGCGCGTTAACGCGCATCGGCGAAGTGACCAGCGAACAGTTCGACCTGATCCCGGCGCGCGCGCAGGTGCTGCAGCATGTGCGATTCAAGTACGCATGCCGGTCATGCGAAGGTACGAGCCACGATCGCGCGGCCGTCGTGACGGCGGATATGCCGGCACAGCCTCTACCGAAGAGCAACGCGTCGCCGGGTCTTGCCGCATTCATCACGGTGTCGAAATACGCCGATGGCCTGCCGCTGTATCGCCAGGAAGGCATTCTCGCGCGCTACCGGATCGCGCTGTCGCGCACGACCATGGCGGTCTGGATGATCAAGCTCGGCGATCTCGTCACGCCGCTGATCAACCTGATGCACGAGACGCAGCTATCTTACGACATCCTGCAGATGGATGAGACGACGGTGCAGGTGTTGAAGGAAGATGATCGCCGCGCGCAGGCGAAGTCATTCATGTGGGTGCGACGAGGCGGAGTGCCGGGACAGCACATCATCCTCTACGACTACGCACCGTCACGTGCGGGCGCGATCCCGATGCGGTTACTCGACGAGTACAAGGGCTATCTGCAATCGGATGCCTATAGTGGTTACGACGCGGCGGGCCGCCGCGATGGCGTCATCCATGTCGGTTGCCTCGATCATGCGCGCCGCAAGTTCGTCGAGGCCGTGAAGGCGCAGCATGCTGTTGCCGGCACCGAACGCGGTCTCGCACCGGAGGCGCTGCTGATCCTGCGCAAGATCTATGCGGTCGAGAAGATCGCGCGGGAAGCGAAGATGTCCGCAGAACAGCGGCACAACCTGCGTCAGGAGAAAGCGCGGCCGATCTGGGACGAGTTGCGCGCCTGGCTCGATCGAAACCGCAACGCGGCACCGCCGCAGACATACACGGGCAAGGCGATCAACTATCTCGCCGCGGAATGGCCGAAGCTCACGCGCTACCTCGACGACGGCCGCATCGAAGTCAGCAACGTGCTGTGCGAAAACGCGATCCGCCCGTTTGTCGTCGGCAGAAAGGCATGGCTCTTCTCCGACACGCCCGCCGGCGCGCACGCCTCGGCGAAGCTCTACAGCATCATCGAAACCTGCAAGGCGGCAGGGCTCGAGCCCTTCGCGTATCTGCGTCACATCTTCGAAAAACTGCCGCAGGCGAAGACGCTGGCGGACGTCGAGGCGCTGCTGCCCTGGAACGCCGCGACAGGCGCGCTGAAACCGACGCGATAGCGTCGCTGGCCCACCCGCCGCCCGTCAAGCGAAATGCGATCCGTGACGTCCAGGACGTTCATGAGGCGCTTACTACCAATAAGGACACGATCCCGACCCGCCTCACCCTGAGCCTGTCGAAGGGCGAGCAAGCAAACTGCCGCGCCAGCTCTTCCTTCGCTTTTCCGGAAGTGACGCGCGGGGCGCGGCACTATCCGGGATCTCTACCGCGCGCGATTGGCGCGTCGATGGTGCCCGACACTCCCGCGAAAGATCCCGGACGTGCACGCGCGTTCAGGCCGCGCGGACATCCGGGACAGCGGGTGGAAAATGGGGGCGTTTCCAGGGCGGACGATTCGAATGGACCGCGGGTTCGTGACCTATATGGTAACTGTCCCCATTTTTCCGCGGGTTGTGACCTATATGGTAACTGTCCCCATTTTTCCCCCATTTTTCCGATGACTTTCTGGGCCCAAGATGACGGCCTCCTCGTCAGCCGTCATGCCAGGCCTCGTGCCTGGCATCCAGGATCACCGCGCGTGCGATTGAAAATGATCGCGTGGCGAACACAGACCGAATGCAAGCGCACGGCGTATGGATCATAGGCACCCCCCGCTTTGGGGTTGCTAGTGCGAACCGGAGATTGATAGCACTTCTGACTTCATGAGCGTTGGCTCGACGTGCAGATCCAGGATTGCCATTGGGCCAGCTTTTCTTCTTACCATCGTGCAGGCGATCCATCCGAATCCAAGATCAATGGTAAATCGCATCATCCGATATATTTACTCTCACAACGTCTCGATGAAATTGAATGTATTTTGCTCGATCTGGTGAGAGCAGTACCTCCATGAACCGGAATAAGATTTGATCACGTTGGTCGAGCGTCAACATCTGCCATTTACTCTCCGCAAGTTCAGATTTTGGCATTTTGTCGAAGATGTGGTGCGGCATGCGCCCTCTCCATTGGCCCGATCATTTTGGCGGCCATATCGCTATGGATGCCAGCCCGTCCCCCTCGCTCCGACGCACGCTATGATTGACAAGATGAAGCTCAACATCCAATAGTTAACACATTGCACGCACATTAACAACTCATTTTTCGCTCATTTTTTGTGTTGACGATGTTGGGTGATTTGCGTATCGTCAACGTTGCCGACACCAGACCATTGCTTGCGACAATGATCTGGCGGAGGAATCGCCGAATGTCGATGCATTTGGCGAGATTGCCAATCGCGGTGCATGCCCCTGTGTGCCGCTGAACCTGGCAGCCAACCACGTACGCATGTTCGTCCTTAACCGCTTGAACGAGCGATGCGTTGTTGTGTCTGCCGCCAGAGGAGAGACGGAGCGCCAAATGACCAACAAAGTTCGCCTGAATATCGAGGTAAGCGAAGATCTCGCGAAACTCCTCGACAGTCTCGCTGAAGAGGAGGTCGTGACGCGTACTGAGATTGTTCGACGCGCGTTAGCAGTGCTCAAAACTTATCGTGAGCGAGATCAAGGTAGGCCGTACCCATCTTGGATTTGCGAAAGATGACGATAAGCTTGACCTGGAAATTGTCGGCATTCTGACGACGCCGGAGCCAGTTGACTTTACACCCTGGCGTGGCCGCACAGAAATAAGGGCCCGTAGCCTCTTCTTCATCACATCGATGGATGACAGATGACTGAGAAACGCACTGTCGACGATGCGTTGCCAAAGGGATCTGTCTTTGACGTTCGCGGGGAAACGCCTCGCGAACGTTTTTTGCGTATGTGTTTGGGTGAGCTTCCGAGACTTACGGCATGTTTTATCCTTTTCGCAGGAGTGGTCGGTTCGTTGCTCATTATTTCGTTCGCAAAGGACCAATTGGCTGACAAAGCGTTCCAATTGTTTTTTGCACTGGTTACAGGTGCTGTTGGCTACCTATTTGCATCCAAGTCGAAGAGCGACTGACCCTAGTCGCGCGGCGCGAGGGGCTGAGGCAGGCTTGCCCTACGCCGGGACCCAAGCGATGAAGACTGCTTTGGGTGGGATACCTGTCTGGCCCAAGATGCCAGACTTTCTCAAGCGCCCACCCCTCACACCCCTTCACCATGCGCTGCGACAACCCTTTGAATCGGGTTCATAGTTTTTGGTTGACGCTGCCGCCAGGGGCTGGTGTTTTGCGGCCGTTGCAGGGGCACGAGGGTGCTTTCCCCGATGGAGCGCTGGAGTTCGGCTAGTGTCCCGATCGCGAAGTTCGTCGCGTTCTCGGCGGCCTCAATTCGAACTTCGCGATCGAAAAGGGACACTAGAAGATCAATCTTTCTAGTGTGATTCAGATCGAGAAGTCCGTCAAAACACGTGCCGATGGCATGAAACGGACTTCTCGATCATCACACTAGAGCCGTATGGCCGCCGCGCTTGCGCTGGGCCAGCCCTGCTTGTGGCGTCAACACGGAGTACACTCATGAAACATCGCGTGCTTTGGGCACTGGCCCTGATGATCGGGGCGGCCGCGCCCACACACGAGGCCAACGCGCAGGACTGGTGGCAGAAGATCATTGCCGATCAAAAGGCGCAGAGCGCGCCGGCGACGACCACGCGGCGGACGGCGACCGCGCCCGGGCGGCGCAGCCGCCAGCGGACGGCGTCGGCCGCGGCTGACGATGGCTCACGGCCGCAGCGCCGGACAGAGCGTCCCGCTGTCGCCGAGCGCAGTCTGGCGACGTCCGGCGGCGAAACCGGCATTGCATCGTACTATTGGCAGCCGCAGGCGCTGGCGACCGGCGGGCGGTTCAATCCGGACGCGTACACGGCGGCGCACAAGACCTTGCCGTTCTGGACGCGGGTCAGGGTGACGCGGCTCGACAACGGCAACTCCGTCGACGTCGTGATCAACGATCGTGGGCCCTACGTGTCGGGACGGATCATCGATTTGTCGCGCCGGGCGGCGCAGTCGATCGGCATGACCGGGGCAGGGCTGGCGCGGGTCAAGGTCGCCGTTCTCGGTCGCTGAACGGGGGCGCTGAACGGCCAAAGTTGTTGCATTCGAGTTCGGATCCGGCGGTGGGCGCGTGACGTGCCCGCCGCCGAATTGCGTTTGGGCGGGCGAATCGCCTTAGAGATTCGGCAAGGGACAACGAGCAGCGGCAGGCAGGAGCTTCAATGGTCGTGCGGACGGGTGGTCTGGGCGCATGTGTATCGGTGTCATCGGCTGGCGTGACCTGAACGCCATTTTGGCCGGTGCCGCCGTCGGGGATGCGCCACGCGTCTCCGGTGGCTGGGTGACGACCGTCGTGCGGGCGCATGCCCTGGCCGCGGCCGGTGTCGCGCGTCCGGCGTCGCTCGGTGCCACGTCCCTCGCCACCACATCGCATGGGCTCGAGGGGATCGCGTCCTACTATTGGCAGGATCAGATGACGGCGTCGGGCGAGCGCTTCAACAAGCGGGCGATGACGGCGGCGCACAAGACGTTGCCGCTCGGGACCATGGTGCGGGTCCGGCATGCGGAGAACGGCCGCGAGGTGCTGGTGCGGATCAACGATCGCGGACCGTTCGTCGCGGGGCGCGTGATCGATTTGTCGGAGGCGGCGGCGGAGACGCTCGGCATGACGGCGAAGGGTCTCGCGCGGGTGCGGCTCGACGTGGTGCGATGAGGGGGCTTGCATCCATGCCTCGACACCTGCGCCGCTTGGCTCTCGGAGGCGTGCTGATCGTTCTCGCGGCGCCATTCGACACCGGCCCGGTTCATGCGCAAGCCGTGCACGGCTGTTTCGAGCGGGTGTTTCCGGCGCGGTACTTGCGCCGTCACAGCGGCCAGTCCGTGCAACGGCTGCAACTGCAAACGTTGCGGACGGTCGAAAGTGGCGCCAAGCCGGTGGCGCGGCTGAAAATGTGGTTCCAGGGCGATAGCGTTGCCTGGGCCGCCGAGGGGCCCTGCAAGAACGAGCTCAACGCCATGAGCTGTGTGCTCGATGACGACGGCGGAGCGATCGCAATCGTGCAAGAGGTGAGCGGGGTCCGCTTCAAGGCCGCCGCTGGGCTGACGCTGGCGGCCGATGGCGGGCGCGGGCGGGCCGAAAAGGTGACGATCGAAGACCCGATCCTCAAGAACATGATGTTGCAAGTGGTTCTGCCAGCGCAGTGCAAGTAGCGGCGTGAGCAGCGCACGCGCATTGTCCAATATTTTCGACAACTCTTCCAACTTCGAGTTGAAGGCGCGGCGCTGCGTGGCACGGATCTTTACTAGGATATCGATCTGTTAGCGCTGCATATTGTGTTTGCACGGAAGGCGTTTCACGATGACCCGGGTTGAGTTGGCTCATCGCTGTCCAAGCGATGGGCCGCCTTTCGTCTCGGGAGAGCGCGTATGTATGAGTTCTGGTGCAGCTTGAATCTCTGGTGGGCACTTGCTGGCGCGACGGCGGGTTGGCTCGGGTACTGGCTGCTCGACCGGATCTTCAGGCAAGGCCGGCAGGTGGTCGCGAGCGATCGCCCGGCCGCCATCGACCGCTCCGGCGAGATCTCGTCGCTGACGATGCGCTCGAAATCGCAAGAGACTGAACTGGTCGAGAGCTATCGCATCGCCGCCGACTACGAGGCCGAGCTCAAGCGACTGCGGGCGGACCTTGCCACCGCGAAGGCGTCGGGCGACGAGGCGGCGCGGCTGCGCGGCGAACTCAATTCGCTGAGATCGACATTCGAGACCGACAAGAAATCCTACGGGTTGTTACAGACCGAATTCGCGCAAACGAAGAAGGTCTCGACGGATTACTCGGCGGAAATCGCGAAGCTGTCCGCGGATCTGACGACGACGCGTCAGCGCGCGTTCGAGCTCGATAAAGTCAGGAGCGAACTCGATGCGGCGAAGCGCGCTGCGGCGACCGCCACGTCGGATATCGCGAAGCTGCGATCGGATCTGGCGGCGGCGCAGGCGCGGGCGCAGGATTTGGACAAGCTGCGTGGCGAACTGGATGCGGCCCACAAGACAGCGTCGTCCGCGACGGCCGATATTACGAGGCTCAGGACCGAGTTGACGGCGGCGCAGGCGAAGGCAGAGGAGGCCGCGAAATTGCGCACCGAGATCGGGTCACTGCGATCGCAATACGAGGGCACCACCAAGGCGCTGGGCTTGCTGCAGACGGACTTCGAGGTCACGAAAAAATCGACGTCGGCGCAGAGCGGCGAAATCAGTAAATTGAAGTCGGACCTTTCAGCCGCACAGGCGAAGGCGCAAGAGTTGGAGAAACTTCGCGGTGAGTTGGAGGCGGCGAAACGTGCCTCTGCGACGGCTGCCTCGGACATCGGAAAACTTCGCGCCGATCTGACGACGGCGCAAACCCAAGCCGCAGAGGCGGCGAAGTTGCGCGGCGATCTCAGTATGCTGCGGTCGCAGTATGACGGCAGCACGAAGTCCTATGGGTTGCTGCAGACTGAGTTCGAGACGGCGAAGACGTCGGCGGCGACCCAGGGTGGCGAGCTTGCCAAGTTGAAGACGGATCTGACGGCGGCGCAGGCCAAGGCCGCGGATCTCGAGAAGGTGCGCGGCGAGTTGGAGGCCGCGCGCAAGGCGTCGGCCGCGGCCACGGCCGATATCGGCAAGTTGCGATCGGACCTGATGGCGGCGCAAGCCAAGGCGGACGAGGCGGCCAAGCTTCGCGTCGATCTGGCGGCGCTGAGGACGCAGCATGACACCAGCACGAAGGCGTTCGGGCTGTTGCAGACGGATTTCGAAACGACGAAAAAATCGACGTCGACGCAGGGCTCCGAGATCACCAAGTTGAAGACGGATCTCTCGGCGGCGCAGGCCAAGGCCGCGGACCTCGAAAAACTGCGGGTCGAATTGGAGACAGTGAAGAAGGCATCGGCCGCGGACACCGCGAAGCTGAAAGCCGATCTTGCGGCAGAGCAGACCAAGGCCGCCGAGGCCGCAAAGATTCGCGTCGAGCTTTCAACGCTGAGGACGCAGCATGACGCCAGTACGAAATCGCTCGGCTTGCTGCAGACCGAACTTACCACGGCAAAGGCATCGGCATCGACGCAAGGCGGCGAACTTGTCAAGCTGAAGACGGATCTGGCTTCGGCACAGGCAAAGGCCGCGGATTTCGAAAAGGTGCGTGGTGAACTCGACTCCGTGAAAAAGGCGTCGGCTGCGGCTTCGGCGACCGCGCAGGCGGAAGCGGCGAAAGTCAGGTCCGAATTGGCGGCGGCGCAGGCCAAAGCCACAGACCTCGAAAAGCTGCGCGGCGAACTTGAGACGACGAAGAAAGCGTCGGCTGCCGCGACCGCGACGCTCGGGCTGTTGCAGACCGATTTCGAGACCACGAAGCAGTCGGCGTCGACCCAAGGCAGCGAGCTTACAAAACTTAAGACGGATCTGGCGGCGGCGCAGGCCAAGGCCGCGGACCTCGAAAAACTGCGGGTCGAGTTGGAAACGGTGAAGAAGGCATCGGCGGGGGATGCGGCGAAGCTGAAGGCCGATCTGACTGCCGCGCAAGCCAAGGCGGCGGAGATCGAGAAGGTTCGCGGCGAACTGGAGGCGGCGCGGAAGTCCGTCGTGACGGCATCAACCGACACCGCGAAATTGAAGACCGATTTGGCCGCGATCGAAGCCAAGGCAGCGGGGCTTGAAAAACTGCGCGCCGAGCTCGACGCGGCGAAGACGGCATCGGCTGCGGCATCGGCAGATGCCATGAAACTGAAGGCGGAGCTGGCAGCGGCGAACGCCAAGGCCGGGGAGCTGGGCAAGTTGAAAGGCGAGCTCGAGACCGCGCGCGGCGACGCGAACGCCGGCGTCAAATCGCTCGGCTTGATGCGATCGGAACTCGAGGCCAGCAAGGCCACGGCCGACACCTATCGCGCCGAGATCGAGCGGTTGAAGGGCCAGGTCCAGGCAACGGCCCAGGCAACGGCCCAGGAAACGGCGACGTCGGCTGCCAAGGCGGATGCAGCGGCCGGCGAGGGCTACAAGCCCCGCAAGGGCGGCCGTGACGATCTGACGATCATCGAAGGGATCGGCCCGAAGATCGATGAACTGCTGGTTGCAGCCGGCGTCGACAGCTTTGCGAAGCTCGCCGGGATGCCGGAAGCAAAGATCCAAGAGATCCTCGACAAAGGCGGCCCGAGCTTCCGGATGGCGGATCCCGCATCGTGGGCACGGCAGGCGCGGCATGCGGCGGATGGCGACTGGAAGAAGCTGCGCGCCTATCAGGATGAGCTGATCGGCGGTGTGAAACCGAGCGATGCGAAAGCCGCCGAGTTCGGCTTCACGCCGCGCAAGGGCGGCCGTGATGATCTGAGCATCATCGAAGGCGTCGGGCCGAAGATCGCGGAATTGCTGGTGGCCGCTAAACTCTCGACCTTCGAGAAGGTGGCGGATGCGACGGTGCCGCAATTGGAGGCGATTCTCACCAAAGGCGGATCGTCGTTCTCGCTGGCAAAGCCCGATACGTGGCCCAGACAGGCACGGCTGTGCGCGCACGGCGATTGGGCGGCCTTGCGCCGTCTGCAAGACGAACTGGTCGCCGGTGTAAAGTCGAATGACAAGGGTTGAGGAGTAATAAAATGACCAGTCGTGCAGATGGCACTTCGTCCTGGCGCCGTTTCGATAGGATCGCGTTGGCGGTTTTGTTCGGGCTTCTCGCTTTGTTGTGGCTGATGTGGACCAATGGGCGGGGCCCAGGCTCGAGCTTCGCGGGATGTCCGTTGCCTGCGACGCCGACGGCGGCAGTGGCGCCGCCGGTCGCGTTGCCGGCCGCGCCACCAGCGCCAAAGACGTTGGCCGCCGTGGACATGCAGGCGATCAACGGAGGGCTGCGGCTCGCCGGCCGCGTCGATAGCGAGGCGGCCAAGACCGCGCTCGAGCAAAGCGCGGCTGCCGCCTACGGCGCGGGCAATGTGACGAACACGTTGGCCGTCGAAGCGAACACGACGGCGCTCGCGTGGCAAGATCGTGCGCGCGATCTCATGACTGAAATGAAGGGCTGGGGCGATGGCGCCACGCTCAGGACGGACGGCGGCGCGGTGACGCTGACCGGCGTTGTCGCGTCGGAGGCGGAAAAGACGGCGCGGCAATCGAAGCTTGCCGGGTTCCTCGGATCAGGCGTTGCGATCGACAACCGGATTTATGTGGTGGCGCCGCCGCCACCGGTGCCGCCGGCACCCAAAGGGGCAGCGACGGTCGAGGCCCAGAAATTCGACGGCAACAAGTTGCGTTTGTCGGGCCGTGTCGAGAGCGATGCCGCCAAGGGATCCCTTGGAGATGCCGCAGTGGCTGCCTTCGGAACCGGCAATGTGACGAACGGGCTCGTGGTCGATGGCAGCGTCGAGCCGGTTGCGTGGGCGGCGCGCGGACGCGATGTGTTCGGCGAACTCAAGAGCGTCGATCAGATCAGTGCGCTGTTTTCGAATGGCCGGACCGCGTCGGTTGTCGGCGTTTCGCCGAGCGAGGCCGAGAAACTGGTCCGCTCGACGCGGCTGCAAGCGCTGGTTGGCGCGGAGGTGACGGTCGACAACCGCATCGCGGTCGTGGCGCCGCCGCCACCGCCAACCCCGCCGCAGCCGATCAAAGCGCCGGCGACAGTCGATATCGTCAAGGCCGACGGAAAACTGAACCTTGCCGGCCGGATCGACAGCGATCAGGCGAAAACGCTGCTCGGTGAAGCTGCGGCGTCGGCGTTCGGTGCGGCGAATGTCACCAACGGCTTGAGCGTCGATGGCAACGTGTTGCCGCTGGCTTGGTCGGTGCGGGCGAAGGATCTGTTCGCCGAACTCAAAAGTACCGAGCAGGTGAGCGGGCTGTTCGCGAGCGGCCGGGTCGCCGCGCTGGCGGGCGTGTCGCCGAGCGAAGCTGAAAAACTGGCGCGGGCAACGCGTCTGCAAGCGCTGGTCGGCAACGACGTCGCGCTCGACAACCGGATCGCGGTTGTCGTACCGCCGCCACCGCCAGCTCCTCCGCCGCCGCCGATCGCGCCCAAGGTGCCGTCGTCGATCGAGATCCAGAAGTTCGACGGCAAGCTGCTGTTGACCGGGCGTGTCGAGAACGATGTCGCGCGTACGCAACTCGGCGATGCCGCGGCTGCCACGTTCGGAGCGGGTAACGTCATGAACAGTCTCAGCGTCGATGGCGGCGTTGGTATGTTGCCGTGGATCGGGCGGGCCCGTGACGTGCTGGGCGAGCTGAAGGTCGCGGAGCAGATGACGGGGCTGGTCGGCAATGGCCCGATCGCGACGCTGGTCGGCGTGGTGCCGAGCACCGCGGAGAAGGGGGTGCGGGGAACGCGCATGCAGGTGGTGCTCGGCACGGATGTGACGATCGACAATCGCATCGCTGTCGTGACGCCACCCGCGCCCGTGCCCGTGGCGGCGCCGAAGTTGCCGCTGTCGGTCGATATGCAATCGGTGGATGGACGCGTCCGATTGTCGGGCCGGGTTGATAGTGCCGAAACGCGGCAGGCCATCGTGACGGCGGCGAACACTGTCTATGGCAGCGGGAATGTGACCGATGCCTTGGAGGTCGATGCTGGGATCAACGGCTCGAAGTGGCCATCGGCCAGCCGTGACATCTTGGCGGAACTGAAAGGCTGGGGCAGCTTCGGGTCGGTGCGCGCGGACGGAACGGCGGTGACGCTGGCTGGCACCGTGCCCTCGGATGCGGAACGGCAGGCCCGCGGCGAGCGTGCACGCGGTCTGTTCGGGGCGGATGCCGCGATTGACAACCGGATCGTCGTCGCAGCACCGGCGCCGGTCGCACCACCCGTCGCTCCGCCACCCGTAGCTCCAGCCGTGGCGACACCCGTCGCGATTGTGCCAGCAGTGCCGGCGGTGTGCGCGACGATCCAATCGGGCGCGAAGATCGCGTTCGAGAGCAGCAAGGCGACGCTGACGGAAGAGGGCCGCCGTGCGCTCGAGCAGCTGGTGCCGTGTTTCGCCACCGGCAAGTTCGAGGTGGTTGGCCACACCGATTCGTCGGGTGACGCGGACGAGAACAACCGGCTGTCGCAATCGCGCGCGCAGGCGGTGATCGAGTTCCTGGCGACGAAGGGGGCCAAGGCGGTGCTGTCGGCGATCGGCGTCGGTTCGGCCAAGCCACTCGCGCCAAATGATACGGCGGAGGGGCGTGCAAAGAACCGCCGGATCGAGTTCAAGCCGATCTAAGGTCCGGTGCGGCACGCGCGTGCGACGGGTCCAGCAGTGGATCCGTCGCGGTCATGTCTTCGTCCAACATGAAGCCGGCGCGGTCGCCGTCGATCCAGGCAATCCGGCCCTCGAAATTGCGGCCGGTGTCGAGACGCAAGCGCAGGGTGCGGCCGCGCGGCAAGCTGGCGGCATTGGCCAGGCCAAAGCCGCCACTCGACACGTCGGTCACCGCCACAGTCCAATGTTGTCCAGCGAACGACGCGATGGCCGCTAGTTCGATTGGAATGCGCGGGGTGCGGCGGCGCTCGGCCCAGCCCAGCACGCTTGGCCGTCCGGCAATCATGGCGATGTCGCCGCCATCGCGGGCGGCGGTCAACGCGCGCAAGGCGTCGTGCGGGGGCAATGACGGATGGCGTTCGCGCGTGACGATCAGCGTGTGAAGTTCGCGCAGGACGTCGATGGCGGCAGCGCAGATGCCGCGCCAGGCGTCGCGAACATGAACGATTTCAGCGGCGAAACCGTCGGGTGGCAAAGACGTCCGGGCCGGGAAAAACAATATGAGATTCTTGGCCAGCGCGAGGCGGGCGTAGAAGGATTGCAGCATGTCGATCGTGCGGCTGTCGATCGTGAGGCGCGGCAACTGCGGCGCGAGGCCTTTGTAGACATCCGGGTCGGCGGGCAGGTAGGCGCGAATGTCATCGGTGAATTGATCGGACTGCGCGGCCCACAGGTTAAGGGCTGACGTCGTCGTGGCGATGAGACGGCTGATGTTGCGTGCTTCGCGATCGAGCACGCGCAGGGTGCGGGTCAGTTCGGCATCGGCGTGACGCGCGTGGTTGTCGAAGAGGTCGAAGGACGGTGCCGCGCTGGCGCGGATCGATCGGAAGAACCTTGACGGCATGGCATCCTCAGGGGTCGCATTTTATTCAAACGCAGCCTGAGGTCGAAACTTTAAGGAGAGGAAAATGCGCCGGGTCCTTCGCAGGACCCGGTCATTTAGAGGATGAACTTCGACAGATCAGCGTTCTTGGCGAGATCGCCGAGGCGGCTGCGGACATAGGCTTGGTCGATCGTCACCTTTTCATTGGTGCGATCGGAGGCCTCGAAGGAGATCTCGTCGAGGACGCGTTCCATCACGGTCTGTAGGCGGCGGGCGCCGATGTTCTCGACGGTCGAGTTCACCTGCACGGCGATGTCGGCGAGCGCATCGATGCCGTCTTCGGTGAAGTGGAGCTCGAGGCCCTCGGTCTTCATCAGGGCGATGTACTGCTTGATGAGGCTCGCCTCGGGCTCTGTGAGGATGCGGCGGTAGTCCTCGCGGGTCAGCGATTTCAGTTCGACGCGGATCGGCAGGCGGCCTTGCAGTTCGGGCAAGAGGTCCGAGGGCTTGGCGAGATGAAACGCGCCCGAGGCGATGAAGAGGACGTGGTCGGTCTTGACGGGGCCGTGCTTGGTCGAGACAGTGGTGCCTTCGATGAGCGGGAGCAGATCGCGCTGTACGCCTTCGCGGGAGACGTCGCCGCCGATACGAGCGCCGTCGCTGCGAGCGCAGATCTTGTCGATCTCGTCGAGGAAGACGATGCCGTTGTTCTCGACCGAACGGATCGCTTCCTGGGTGATCTGGTCGGCGTCGAGGAGCTTGTCGCTCTCTTCAGCGATGAGCAATTCGTAGCTGTCGGAGACGGTGGTGCGGCGTTTTTTGGTCCGGCCGCCAAAAGCCTTGCCGAGCATTTCGCCGATGTTGATCATGCCGACCTGGCCGCCGGGGATATCCATCATGGGCAGATTGGGGGCGCCGTCGGCGACGTCGACTTCGATTTCCTTTTCGCTCAGTTCGCCGGAGCGGAGGCGCTTGCGAAAGGTTTCGCGGGTGTTGGGCTGGGCGCCTGGGCCGACGAGGGCGTCGAGCACGCGTTCCTCGGCGTTCTTTTCGGCGCGGGCTTTGACTTCGCGGCGTTTGCTGTCGCGGACGAGGCCGATGCCGACCTCGACGAGGTCGCGCACGATCGAATCGACGTCGCGGCCGACGTAGCCGACCTCGGTGAATTTGGTGGCCTCGACCTTGAGGAATGGCGCGCCCGCGAGTTTGGCGAGACGGCGGGAGATCTCGGTCTTGCCGCAACCGGTCGGGCCGATCATCAAGATGTTCTTTGGTTGGACTTCTTCCTTGAGATCGCCGGTCAATTGCTGGCGGCGCCAGCGATTGCGCAGCGCGATCGCGACCGCGCGTTTGGCGTCGTTCTGGCCGACGATGTAGCGGTCGAGTTCGGAGACGATTTCACGCGGCGAGAAGCTGGTCATTGCAATGCCTATTCTGCGGAGACGAGTTTGAGGCCGGCGATGGCGCCGATCAGGATCGTGATGAGGACGAGGCGCGCGGTGGTGGCCGGTTCGCCATAGTAGAGGGCGCCGACAAGCGCCGTGCCGGCGGCGCCGATGCCGGTCCAGACGGCGTAGGCGGTGCCGAGGGGAATCGTTTTGATCGAGGCAATGAGCAGTCCGAAGCTCAATGCGGAAAAGACGATGAAGGCCAGGATCGGCAGCGGCTTCAGCGACCAGTCCATGTAGCGCATCGACGTGGTGAAGCCGATCTCGAACAGGCCGGCGAGGATCAGATAGGTCCAGCTCACGACACGTCCTTGCTCAGCGGCTGCTGTCCAGCGCTTCGACGACGACGTTGGTGTTGGTGTAGACGCAGATCTCCGCGGCGATCGACATGGCCTTGCGGGCGATCTGTTCGGCGTTCTGATCGGTGTCGAGGAGCGCGCGGGCGGCGGCAAGGGCGTAGTTGCCGCCGGAGCCGATACCCATGACGTCCTGCTCGGGCTCGAGGACGTCGCCGGTGCCGGTGAGGACGAGCGTCTTCTCGCGGTCAGCGACGATCATCATGGCTTCGAGGCGGCGCAAAAAGCGATCGGTGCGCCAATCCTTGGCGAGTTCGACGGCGGCGCGCGTGAGCTGACCCGGATACTGCTCGAGCTTGGCTTCGAGGCGCTCGAACAGCGTGAAGGCGTCGGCGGTGGCGCCGGCAAAGCCGCCGATGACGTCGGCCTTGCCGAGGGTGCGGACTTTGCGGGCGTTGCCCTTGATGACGGTCGCCCCAAGGCTCACCTGGCCGTCGCCGGCAATGACGACGCGGCCACCCTTGCGGACCGTCAGGATCGTGGTGCCATGCCAGATGTTGGACGAATTATCGTTATTATTCATATGTATACCTGATGGGGCTGGGCAGTGAACGGCCTGTCAATCAACGCATGTTAAGTTGGGTCGGCAAGTTGATGCCGCAAGAGGGTAGTGTCCCGTCCCGCCAATGCCGACCAATTTGTTGCGGGCGCTTTTCGGCATTTGCGGGACAAAAGGGACACTAGAAAGTTTCGTTTGCTAGTGTGATTCAGGTTCCGAAATGCCGAACCGGAATCGCGGCAGTCTCAGTCGGCATTTCGGAACCATCACACTAGCTGTTAAAGGCTCGGGCGGTGGGACGCAAGCAAGGGAGCCAGCCGTGAAACGGCACGCGACGATCGACCGGACGACCAAAGAGACCAAGATCAAGGCGACCGTCGATCTCGATGGGACCGGCGCCTATGACGTCGCGACCGGCGTTGGATTTCTCGATCACATGCTGGAGCAGCTGGCACGGCATTCGCTGATCGACATCACGCTGAAGGCGAAGGGCGATCTGCATATCGACTTCCACCACACGACAGAAGATAGCGGCATCGTGCTCGGACAGGCGGTGGCGAAGGCGCTTGGCGATCGCGCCGGGATCGGGCGCTATGCGGACGTGCATCTCGCGATGGACGAGACGCTGACGCGGGTGGCGCTCGATGTGTCGGGGCGGCCGTATCTGATCTGGGATGTGAAATTCTCGCAGCCCAAGGTCGGCGAGATGGACACCGAGTTGTTCCGCGAGTGGTTCCAGGCGTTCGCGCAGAACGCCGGGATCACGCTGCACATCGCGTGTCTCTATGGCGAGAACAATCACCACATCGCGGAGACGTGCTTCAAGGGATTGGCGCGGGCGCTGCGCAAGGCTGTGGAGATCGATCCGCGTCAGGCCGGCCGGGTGCCGTCGACGAAGGGCAGTTTGAGCGTCTAGCGTGCGGTCAGGGGGTGATTTCCTGGTCGCGGCAAGCACGCGAATATGCTAAGCGGTGCGCATGCCAAAATCGACACCACGGCGCATTGTTGAACTCTGGCCAGCACTCAGCGACGCACAGCGCGAGGCTCTCGTTGACATTGCGGAAGCGGCTGCATCAAATGAGATGGGCTTGGTGCTGACGCCAGACCAGGCGGCTGCGCTCGAGCGCTCCAAAGACGATTTTCGCGCCGGACGCACTCATACATTCGAAGAGATCGAGGCGCAGATGGACGCCATGTTGCGGACCATGCGCGTAAAGGAATGAGGCGCATTCGCGGCTCGGCGTCGTATGCGGCGGCCCTGCGAGACCTGCTCGCTTTCGGTGAGACTCGTTTTGGCAGTCGTGTGGTTGATCAAAAGCGGGCGCGGATTTCGCACGTCATTTCGAACGTTTTGGCATTCAATCCGGCTATCGGATCGTTTGATCAGACGCTTGGCGTGTATACCTACCCGATCGCACGCACGCCGTTCATTCTGCTCTATGATTTTGACGACGATGAACTTCGTTTGACGTTGATTATTCACGCGCGTTCGGATCGCACGCAGATCGACCTGACTGCCGTGGAGTGGGATGACGAATAGGCGGTTCCGGCATTAGCGGTCGCAGCTGGCGTCTTCGACGAGCCAGGCGACGAGTTGGCCGAAGCTGAGGCCGGCGTGAGCGCCGAGTTCGGGGATCAGTGACGTCGGCGTCATGCCGGGTTGGGTATTGATCTCGAGGAAGATCAGATCGTTCTTGTCGGGATCCCAGCGGAAATCGCAGCGGGAGACGCCGCGGCAGCCGAGTGTCTGGTGGGCGGTCAGCGTGTGCTTGCGGATGGCGTCGCGCACGCCGGCTGGAATGCTGGCGGGGAGAATGTGCTTCGAACCGCCCGGCGCGTACTTGGCTTCGTAGTCGTAGAACTGCAGGTGATCGGCGGCGACGATATCGATGACCTCGGTGACAGCGTCGCCGATGACGCCGCAGGTGAGTTCCTTGCCGGCGACGAAGCGCTCGACCATCAGGTGGCCGTCGCGGGTGACGGGGATCTGGCGGATGGTTTCGGGCGGGCGATTGGCGCCAGCGCTGACGATGACGACGCCGACGCTCGAACCTTCCGCGATCGGTTTGGCGACGTAGGGCGGCTCCATCACATGTGCGGCGAGGGCTTCCGCAGGTGTCACGCAGAGCGCATGCGCGACGGGGACGCCGGCAGCAGCGACGATGCGTTTCGTTTGTTCCTTGTGCATGGCGACGGACGAGGCCATGACGCCGGAATGCGTATAGGGAATTTGGAGCACTTCTAGGATGCCTTGGACGCAGCCGTCTTCGCCCCAGCGGCCGTGCAACGCGTTGAAGCAGGCGTCGGGTTTCAAAGCTTTCAGCGTGGTTGCGAGATCGCGGCCGGCATCGACGCGGGTGACGCGGTAGCCTTCGGCTTCGAGGGCATCGGCGCATTCCTTGCCGGACGAGAGCGAGACCTCGCGTTCGGCCGAAAAGCCGCCGAGCAGGACGGCGACGTGGTTGTATTTGCGCGGTGGCACAGGGGCATTGGGCATCGGCAGCATTCCGTTCGGTGCGACTCACCTGGGTGGTACAATAGAGTTCCCGCAGGCATCAGGCAAAATTCGGCCCATGATGGTTGGAAAAGCGCGCTGGAGACGCGCTCATTTGCGTGATAAGATTACCGATCAAGGAGTGACTGATGATCCGCACGGTCGAAGCCGTGATCGACGAAGATGGTAAGGTGCACCTGCTGGAGCAGGTTGAGCTGCCGTTGGTGCGTCGCGCGTTGGTGACGATCCTCGAAGAAGAGCCGATCTTCCCTCCTGATGCGGCAACGTATCTTTCCGAACCTTCGCTGGCCCGGGATTGGAACCGTCCAGAGGAGGACGCCGCGTGGTCCCATCTGCAGCCGGTGCGGTAGTTCTCGTCCCATTTCCTTTTTCCAACTTGGCGCAATCGAAACTCCGGCCTGCGATCGCCATTGCCGATGCCGGCGGACACGATTGGGTGCTTTGTCAGGTGACGAGCAATGCCTATGCCGATCCACGGGCCATCGTCATCGATGCTGCGGATTTCGCCCATGGTTCGTTGCGGATCGTCAGCTATGCGCGGCCAGGAAAACTGTTCACCGCTCACGAAAGCCTTCTCGTCTCTGAGGTTGGCGTGTTGACCGCAGCAGCATTGACGCGCGTCGTCGATGCGATTGTGCAGATCTTGCGGCCGTAGATTTCTGTTTCTGTCGACGGTGACGGAGAGTACTGATCGACACGGCGAAGGATCGATTGCGCCTTTACCGCGCCCCGGCTTGAGATTGAGGCTCTCACACCAGATCTTCGCCGATGGCTCGTCCCGCAAGCGGCATGCCAAGCCGGATGATCTCCCACTGCAATTCAATCCCCGATGACGCCTTGACCCGCGCGCGGACGGTTTCGCCGAGCTTTTCGACGTCCTCACCCTTGGCGGCGTCGGCGTTGATGAGGAAGTTGCAGTGCATTTCGGAGACTTTGGCGCCGCCGATCTTGAGGCCACGGCAGCCAGCCGCGTCGATCAGTTTCCAGGCGCTGTGACCCGGCGGATTCTTGAAGGTCGAGCCGCCGGTGCGCTCCTTGATCGGCTGATTGGCCTCGCGGTATTGGGCGACGTCGTCCATCTCCTTGAGGATGCCGGCGGATGCACCGGGGCGGCCTTGATAGAGGGCCTCGGTGAAGATCCAGTCCTCGGGAATGCCGCAGTGACGGTAGGTGAATTTCATGTCGGCCAGCGACAGCTGATGGATGGTGCCGCCGCGGTCGACGGCGCGGGCGCCGATGAGCACGTCCTTGGTTTCGGCGCCGTGGGCGCCGGCGTTCATGCGCAGCGCGCCACCGATGGAGCCGGGAATGCCGCGATAGAAGGCGAGGCCCGCAATGCCAGCGTCGGCGGCGGCGCGGGCGACTTTGACGTCGGGGAGGGCGGTGCCGACGCGGAGGCGGTGATCGGGCTCGACTTTGATGTCGGAGAAACCGCGGCCGAGACGGATGACGACGCCCGGGACGCCGCCGTCGCGGACGAGAAGGTTGGAGCCGAGGCCGACGGTGAAAATGGGGAGATCGCGGGCTGCGTTTTTCAAGAAGTAGGCGAGGTCGGCTTCATCGGCCGGCGCGTAGAGGATTTGCGCTGCACCGCCGACACGGAACCACGTGATGTCGGCCATCATGGCATTGGCGGAAAGGCGGCCGCGCAGGTCTGGCAGCTTGGCTTTGAGGCCGGCCGTGATGTCGGGGAAGATCACGTGTTGCCCCCAAGCCAGTTGGGCAAGGCGTGCGCCCATTCGGTGCTGTTACCGGCGCCGAGGCAGACGACCATGTCGTTGGGTTTGGCGACGGCGCGCAGCATCGGCACCAGTTCGCGCTCGTGGTGAATGACGGTGACGGAGCCGTGGCCGGTCTTGGTGATGGCGGCGGCCAGCGCGACGTTGTCGACGCCGGGGATCGGTGGTTCGCCAGCGGAATAGAGCTGGGTGACGATGACGCTGTCGGCGTCGGCGAAGCAATTCGCGAAATCGTCGAACAGGTCGCGGACGCGGGTGTAGCGATGCGGCTCGACGACGGCGATGACGCGGCCTTTGGCGCCGGCGCGCGCGGCCTTGAGGACGGCGGAGATCTCGACGGGGTGATGGCCATAGTCGTCGTAGATGGTGACGCCGTTCCAGGTGCCGGTCGGCTGGAAGCGGCGCTTGACGCCGGCGAACGCCGCCATGGCTTCCTTGATCTGCTCGTCGGAGAGGCCGACTTCGGTTGCGACGGCGATGGCGGCGAGTGCGTTGAGGGCATTGTGCGTGCCGGGGATCGGGACCTGCCAGTCGATAAGCTTGCGGGCGCCGCCTTTGACGCGGGGCCCGAGATCGGCACTGAAGCGCGTGACGGAGCCCTCGATGGTGACGGGGCCGAGGCGCAGGTCGGCGTCGTTGGCTTCGCCGTAGGTGAGGAGCCGGCGGCCATCGCGGCGGAGGCCGAGCTTTTGCACCATGGTGCGCACGACGTGGTGGTCGATGCAGGTGACGGCGAGGCCGTAGAACGGGATGTTGCGCAGGAACGTTTCGTATTCGTCGTGCATGCGCTCGACGGTGCCGAAGTAGTCGAGATGCTCGGGATCGATGTTGGTGACGACGCCGATCTCGGTTGGGATCTTGACGAAAGTGCCATCGCTCTCGTCGGCTTCAACGACCATCCAGCGGCCGGCGCCGAGGCGTGCGTTGGAGCCCCAATCATTGATGATGCCGCCGGTGATGACGGTCGGGTCGAGGCCCTGGGAGGTGAGGATGTGGGCGATGAGCGACGTGGTGGTGGTCTTGCCGTGGGTGCCGGTGACGGAGACCGGCGAGTAGAGGCGCATCAGCTCGGCCAGCATTTCGGAGCGGCGGATGATGGGGAGCCCTTTGGCGCGGGCGCCTTCGAGTTCCGGGTTGCCGGGTTTGACGGCGGTCGAGATCACGACATAGCGGGCGCCGACGAGATTGATGGCGTCGTGGCCGACGAAGACGCGGATGCCTTTGGTGCGCAGGCGCTTGACGTTGGCGCTGTCTTTTTGGTCGCTGCCTTGGACGCTGTAGCCCTTGGCGCGCAGGATTTCGGCGATTGCGCTCATGCCGATGCCGCCGATGCCGAGAATATGCACCGTGCCGATGTCGTGTGGCATCTGCATGCTTGAGGTTCCTTCCAACAGACCGTCAACGGATCGCCGGACTACATCTTAAGCTGATTTGCGCCGAAGCCCCATCAGCTCTTCGACAAGATCGGCCAGTCTGATGACCGCATCTGGGCGGCCCTGTGACTTCGCTGCCGCAGCGGCGGCGGACAATGTTCCGGGCGTCGTCAAAAGCCGGGTGATTTCGGCGGCGAGGCGCTCAGGCGTCAGCGACTTTTGCTCATGGCACCAGGCGCCGCCGGCCTTGGCGAGATTCAGTGCGTTCTGGAGCTGGTCGTTGTCGAGGGCGTGGGGAAGCGGCACGAGGATGGAGGGCCGGCCGAGCACGGTCAGCTCGGCGATGGTGGAGGCGCCGGCGCGGCCAATGACCAGTTGGGAGGTTGCCATTTCTTCGGGGAGGTTGGCGAAGAACGGGGCGAGGCGGGCCTTAATGCCGTGCGCGGCGTAGGCGGCCTCGACGCGCTGCAAGGTCTTCGTCGCGGCATTGCTGGACGATCGAGAGGCGCGCGCGCAGGTCGCTCGGCACAAGGGCGAAGGCTGCCGGCATGGCGTCGGAGAAGTAGCGGGCGCCTTGGCTGCCGCCGAAAACGACGATTCTGATCGGGTCGTTGGCGCCCGGCGCTTGATAGGCGCGCTGGGCCCAATCGATGACGACGTCGCGGACGGGATTACCCGTGAAGCGGGATTTGGATTTCAGCGCGCCGTCGAGGCGAAGCACGTCGGGGAATGACGTCGCGATGGTGTCGACGCGCTTGGCCAGCATGGTATTGGCGCGGCCGAGTACGGCGTTCTGTTCGTGCAGCGCCGTTGGGATGCGGCGCAAGCGGGCGGCGATCAGCGGCGGGAATGTTGGATAGCCGCCGAAGCCGACGACGGCTGCGGGTTTGACGCGGCCGAGAATGCGATAGGCGGCGGCGACGCCGCGGGTGAGCGATGTGCCGGTCTTGGCTATCGCGACGGGCGAGCGGCCGGCGAGCGTGGCCGACGGGATCGTGTGGATCTTGCGGGCGGGAAAATCGCCACCGTAGCGATCACCGCGATGATCGGTCATCAACTCGACGGCGTGGCCGCGGCGGCCGAGCTCCTGAGCCAGCGCAAATGCCGGAAACAAATGGCCGCCGGTTCCGCCCGCGGCAAGCATCACGGTTTTCTCAGTCACGGACGGGAGGCCTCTTCGAGAGACGATACGGGGAGATCAGTCTCGCGGTGCGCGACGGATCGCGTGGTCGTGCCGGATTGATACCACGTCGCGCGGGCGGGCAAGCGGTGGCGCATCAGCGCAAGCAGCATGCCGAGGGTGACGCCGATGGCGATGGTGGACGAGCCGCCGCTGGAAATCAGTGGCAACGTCATGCCTTTCGCGGGGAGCAGCCCGACGCTGACGCCGGTGTTGATCAGGACCTGGATGGCAAACATCAGGGTAAGGCCGGCGATGGCGAGGCGGGTGAAGAGATCGCGGCTTTCGACCGCGTGGGCGAGGGCGCGCAGCGTGATGAAGGCGTAGAGGCCGAGAAGGGCCAGGCAAGCGAGAATGCCGTACTCCTCGCCGATGACGGCGAAAATGAAGTCGGTGTGGGCGTCGGGCAGAATGGATTTGATGGCGCCTTCGCCCGGGCCTTTGCCGAAGAAGCCGCCCTCGACAAACGACTGCAGCGCGCGGTCGACTTGATAGGTGTCGCCGGCGCCGCCGAGATGGCGGTCGATGCGGGAGCGGACGTGGGGCAGGAGAAAATAGGCAGCGGCCAACGCGGCGGCGCCAGCGGTCGCGAAGCTCGTGACCCAGATCAGGCGCTGGCCGGACATGTAGAACAGGGCGAGCCACACGATCGTGATGAGCAGCGTCTGGCCGATGTCGGGTTGCAGGGTCAGGAGGCCGGCGAGGATCGCGAACAGGCCGATCGAGAGCGCGACGGCTGGCATGTCGGGGCGGTGTTTCGATTCAGCCAGCAGCCACGCGGTCAGGACCGCGAAGGCGGGTTTGGCGAATTCTGAAGGTTGGAGCGAGAATGCGCCAAGGCGAAGCCAGCGGCGCGCGCCATTGATCTCGGGGCCGACGGTGAGGGTTGCGATCATCGCGGCGATGGCGGCGAGACACAGGAGGGCTGCGCCGCGGCGCACGAGTTTGGGCGTCAGCATGGAGACGGCGATCATCGCGCCGAGAGCGAGCAGGACGAAAGCAACATGGCGCTCGACGAAGTAGAAGGTCGGCAGGCCGCGCTTCAGGGCAATGGCAGGACTGGCGGCGAGCGAGACGACGATGCCGGCTGCACATATGGCTGCAATGGCTGCGAAAAGCGCGCGGTCAAATGTGAACCACCAACCGGCGAAGAGACTTCGATCGGTGCGGTCGATCCTCATGCGGCGCCGGCGTCATTGCTGGCGAGAATGGTCGCGACGAGGGCGCGGAACGCGTCGCCGCGGTGTTCAAAGCTTTTGAATTGGTCGTAGGAGGCGCAGGCGGGCGAGAGCAGCACGATCGGTTCCGTGCCGCGCGCGCGCTGGGCGTCGTTGGTCGCGTCGGCGACGGCGCGCTC
Source organism: uncultured Alphaproteobacteria bacterium (assembly GCA_963779515.1). Taxonomy (GTDB): domain Bacteria; phylum Pseudomonadota; class Alphaproteobacteria; order Rhizobiales; family Hyphomicrobiaceae; genus CAVZYN01. The sequence continues at coordinate 63,881 of CAVZYN010000013.1, read as the reverse complement.
GAGGGTCCAGGAGGTTTCGAAATGGATCTTGCCGGCAAGCGTCGCGGCAAAAGTCTCGGTGGATTCGCCGATCAAATAAGCTTTGGCGATGCGCGGGAAGTAGGGGCTGAGTGCCGCGATGCCGCCGTCCTTGGCCTTGCCGCCAAGGATCCAATAGATATCGCGGTCGAAGCTCGCCAGCGCCTTTTCGGTGGAGTTGGCGTTGGTTGCCTTGCTGTCGTTGATGAAGAGGACCTTGCCGAGGCGGCCGACCTCTTCCATGCGGTGGGGCAAGCCCGGATACGTGCGCATGTGGCGGGCGATGCCGGCGTGCGAGAGGCCCAGCAACGCAAGGGTTGCGAAGGCGGCGGCGGCGTTCTGGCCGTTGTGGTCGCCGCGTAGCGTGCCGACGCCGGTGAGTTCGGCGACGGACGATGCGCTGCCGCGGGCGTAGAGGTGGCCGCCGCGGAAGGTGACGTCTTCGTCGGTCATGGCGGAAATCGTCGTGACGGGGCGATCAAGGGCGCGGGCATTGGCGATGACCTCGCGGCACCAGGCGTCGTCGTCGCCGATCACGGCGTGATCCGCGCGGAAGACCATGCGTTCCTTGACGGCGGCGTAGTTCTCCATCGTGCCGTGGCGATCGAGGTGATCGGGCGACATGTTCAGGAGCACGCCGACGGTCGGTGTGAGCGTCGGCGTCAGATCGATCTGGAACGAGCTCATTTCGATGACGTAGGTGCGGTCGCGGCTGAGCGGGTCGAGATCGAGGACGCCGCGGCCGATGTTGCCGCCCATCTGGGTGTCGCGACCGGATGATTTCAGGATGTGGGCGATCAGCGCCGTGGTGGTCGATTTGCCATTGGTGCCGGTGATGGCGATGACGGGTGCCGCGGGGCAATGCGCGGCGCGCTCGCGGAACAGGAGTTCGATGTCACCGATGATCTCGACGCCGGCGGCCCGGGCTTTTTGGACCGTCCAGTGCGGCTCTGGGTGGGTCAGGGGCACGCCCGGCGAGAGCACGAGGGCCGCGAAGGTGGACCAGTCGGCGGTCTTGAGGTCGACCAGCGGCGAGGCCGGCTTTCTGGGCTGACGGCGCGGCCGGCGTCGCCATCGTCCCAGCAGGCGACGTGGGCGCCGCCCGCGCGTAGGGCCTCGGCGGAGGCGATGCCACTGCGGGCGAGGCCGAAGACGGCGACGGTTTTGCCGGCGAATGTGGTGATGCGAATCATGGCGCCAGGATAGCGCAGGATATGGGCGCCAAGATAGCGCAGGCGGCGGTGGCCGTCAGCGCAACTTCAGCGTCGAAAGGGCAACGAGGGCGAGGCAGACGGAGATGATCCAGAAGCGGATCACGACGGTCGATTCGCTCCAGCCCTTCTGCTCGAAGTGGTGATGCAGCGGCGCCATGCGGAAGACCCGTTTTCCGGTCATCTTGAAGGAGGCGACCTGGATGATCACCGACAGGGTTTCGAGCACGAAGAGGCCGCCGACAATGACGAGGACGAACTCGTTTTTGGTGGCAACGGCGATGGCGCCAAGGCAGCCGCCAAGGGCGAGCGAGCCGGTGTCGCCCATGAAAATCATGGCGGGGGGCGCATTGAACCAGAGAAAGCCGAGGCCCGCGCCGATCAAGGCGCCGCAGATGATGGCGAGTTCGCCGGTGCCGGCGACGTAGTGGAGCTGGAGGTAACGGGTGATGTCGACGCGGCCGATGACGTAGGCGAAGATGCCGAAGGTGGCGGCGGCGATCATGACGGGGACGATGGCGAGGCCGTCGAGGCCGTCGGTGAGATTGACGGAATTGCCGGCGCCGGCAATGACGACGACGCCAAGCATGACAAAGAGATAGGTGCCGAGGTCAAGCATCACGTCCTTGAAGAAGGGGACGGTGAGTTTGCCGGCGAGGTCCGGTGGGGAAACGCGGACCACAGCGTAGGCGGCGATGGCCGCGACGAGGAATTCGAGGGCAAGACGCGCGCGGGTGCCGAAGCCGCCGGTGGTTTGCTTGGTGACCTTCAGGTAGTCGTCATAGAAACCGATGGCGCCATAGGCCAGCGTCACGCCGAGGACGATCCAGACGTATTTGTTGGACCAGTTGGCCCAGAGCAGCGTCGAGACGGTGACGCCGGCGAGGATCATGAGGCCGCCCATGGTGGGCGTGCCGCGCTTGGCGAAATGGGTCTTGGGGCCATCTTCGCGGATCGGCTGGCCCTTGCCCTGCTTGACGCGCAGGAGATCGATGATCGCGGGGCCGAACAGAAACACGAACAGCAGCGCGGTCATGATGGCGCCGCCGGTGCGGAAGGTGATGTAGCGGAAGACGTTCAGCGCGCCGATCTGGTCGCTGAAATTCACAAGCTGATAGAACATGCCCCTCGTCTTCCCTCAGGCGTGCTGCCCGGACAGTCATTGTGTGATTAGCCGACCGCTTGATAGCGCGCTTTGAGGGCTTCGACCAGCGGCGCCATGCGGGTGCCGAGCGAGCCTTTGATCATCACGACATCGCCGGATTGCACGGTTTGCAGGAGTGCGGGCACGAGATCGCCAGACTTTTCAGCCCAGGCGCCCCGCTTTTGCGCAGGAAGTGTTTCATAAAGTCGTTGCATGTGCGGACCGCAGGCCAAGACGAGGTCTGCGTCCGCGGCGGCGACGGCATCGGCGAGCGCGCGATGCAGATCATCGGCCGCGGGACCGAGTTCGCGCATGTCACCCATGACGGCGATGCGGCGGGCAAAGCGCGATCGTGGCGTGGTGGCCATGGCGGCGAGGGCTGCGCGCATGGACGCGGGGTTGGCATTGTAGCTTTCGTCGATCAGCAGGATCGCGCCGCCGGGCGCTTGCAGCAGGGTGCGGGCGCCGCGACCCGCTGGGGCTACGGTTTTTGCCAGCGGCGCGAGGGCGCGATCGAGCGGGAGGCCGAGGATGTCGAGCGTGGCCGCGACCGCGAGTGAATTGGCGGCGAGGTGGCGGCCGGGCGCGCCAAGCGTGTAGCGCACGCCCGAGGTCAGGGTGATGTCGCTGCGATCTTCGAAGGTGTCGAGGGTGGCAGCGCGCATTTTGGCGGCTGAATCGGTGCCGAAGCTGGTGATGGCGAGGCGGGCGGCCTTGGCGGCGGCGGCCAAGCGCTCGTAGTGCGGACTGTCGTGCGGCAGGATCGCGTGGGCGCCGGGGCTGCTGCCATCGAAAATCTCCGCCTTGGCGTTGGCGACGCCGATTTCGCCGTCGGAAAAGTTGCCGATGTGGACGGGGAGCACGTTGGTGATGATGGCGATGTGGGGCGAGACCATTTGTCGAAAGTGGCGTGATCTCGTTGGCGTGGTTCATGCCGATTTCGAAGACGCCGAATTGGGTGTCAGCGGGCATGCGGGCGAGCGTCAGCGGCACGCCCCAGTGGTTGTTGTAGGATTTTTCGGGAGCGTGGGTTGCGCCATAAGGCGAGAGGCAGGCGCGCAGCATTTCCTTGGTGCCGGTTTTGCCGGCGCTGCCGGTCAGCGCGATGACCTTTGCCGATGGGGAGAGGCGCGCGCGGGCGGCGCGGCCGATGTCTTCGAGCGCGCGCAGGGGATCGGCGACGCGGAGCAGTGGGCCATCGCCGGATTTGCGCGCGTAGCTGGTGGAGACGAGGGCGGCGGCTGCGCCATTGGCGAAGGCTTGTGTCACGAAGTCGTGGCCGTCGCGCACGTCCTTCAGGGCGACGAAGATTTCGCCGGGTTGAAGGGCGCGGGTGTCGATGGAGAAGCCGGTAATTTCCGATGCAGGACTGCCGTCGGTGACGGCGGCGCAAGCGGCGACGAGCGCGTCCCAGGTCCAAAGCGCGGTCAGAGAGGTCACAACGCTAATCTCCGTCGAATGCGGCGCGGACCTCGTCGTGGTCCGAGAAGGGCAGCGTGGTTGTGCCGATGATCTGGCCGTTTTCGTGACCCTTGCCGGCGACAAGAAGGACGTCGCCTTTGCCGAGCAGGGCGACGCCGGCGCGGATAGCCTCGCGGCGGTCGCCGATTTCTGTCGCGCCGATGGCGCCAGCCAGAACTTCGGCGCGGATGGCGGCTGGTGCTTCGGTGCGCGGGTTGTCGTCGGTGACGATCACGACATCCGCCTTGTCGATGGCGATCTGGCCCATGATGGGCCGCTTGCCGCGATCGCGGTCGCCGCCGCAGCCGAAGACGCAGATCAGGCGTCCAGTCGCGAAAGGCCGGAGCGCGTCGAGGGCGGCGGCGAGCGCTTCGGGCTTGTGGGCGTAGTCGACGACGGCGATGCCGCCACGGTGTTCGCCGACGATGTCGAGGCGGCCTTTGACGCCTTCGAGGGTTTCGATGGCGCGGATGGCAACGCTCGGGTTTTCACCGGTGGCGATGGCGAGAGCGGCAGCAACGAGCGCGTTGGAGGCTTGATAGTCGCCCATCAGGCCGAGACGGACGCGGTAAGTCTGGCCGGCGTGCGCGATGATGAGGCGCTGGGCGAAGCCGTCGGGCTTGGCCTCGATGAGCTTCAGCGTATCGCCGTGCATGCCGGTGGTCATGAGGGCGAGGCCGCGGGCCTTGGCGACGGCGATGACGTCGGCCGCGCGCGGGCCGTCGGTGTTGACGATGGCGGGTTGGCCGGGGGCGAGGAGTTCCTTGAAGAGCCGCATCTTGGCGGCGAGGTAGTCTTCGATGGTCGGATGATAGTCGAGGTGATCGCGGCCGAGGTTTGTAAAAGCGGCGGCGGCGAGTTTGACGCCGTCGAGGCGGAATTGATCGAGGCCGTGCGAGGAGGCTTCGAAGGCGAGGTGCGTGACGCCGTCGTTGGCGAGATCGGCAAGGGTTGCGTGCAGGGTGATGGGATCTGGCGTCGTCAGTGAGCCGTAGACGGCGCCATCGGGCTTGACGACGCCGATTGTACCGACCGATGCGGCTTGGCGGCCCAGGGCCGCGTAAAGCTGGCGGGTGAAGTCGGCGACGGAGGTTTTGCCGTTGGTGCCGGTGATGGCGACGATGGTGTCGGGCTGGCGGCCGTAGAAGCGGGCGGCCATGCGGGCCAGCGCCTGGCGCGGTTCGCGGGCTTCAAGGACAGGCGTGTTGGCGGGGGCGGTGGTGCCGGGTGGGGCCAGGATCGCGACGGCGCCTTTGACCACAGCGTCGGCGATAAATTTGGCGCCGTCGGTTTTGGCGCCGGCGAGTGCTGCGAAGATCATGCCGGGCGCAACCTTGCGGCTATCGGCGGTGAGGCCGGTGACGTCGCGTGCCGTCGCGGCGGCGGGCGCTGCAACGTTTGCGTCAATGAGGTCGGCGAGTTTCATGAGACCCGATCCAAAGGCCGCGGCGAGGCGACTCAACTATCGATGATACTACCAAACCGCAATTGCCGTGCCCAAAGGCCGTCTCTTCGCGCACACGAAAGCCCGTTGTTTTCATCCTTCTCCCATCGGGAGAAGGTGGCCGAAGGCCGGATGAGGGGTGGTTCCACACGCAGATGTGCCGATGACGTCCCCCTCATCCGCCCCTTCGGGGCACCTTCTCCCTCAGGGAGAAGGAAGAAGTCGAGCACCAGCGCCCGTTGTTTTCATCCTTCTCCCATCGGGAGAAGGTGGCCGAAGGCCGGATGAGGGGTGGTTCCACGCGCAGATGTGCCGATGACGTCCCCCTCATCCGCCCCTTCGGGGCACCTTCTCCCTCAGGGAGAAGGAAGAAGTCGAGCACCAGCGCCCGTTGTTTTCATCCTTCTCCCATCGGGAGAAGGTGGCCGAAGGCCGGATGAGGGGTGGTTCCACACGCAGATGTGCCGATGACGTCCCCCTCATCCGCCCCTTCGGGGCACCTTCTCCCTCAGGGAGAAGGAAGAACCGGGAAGATCACACCGCGGACAGGCCGAGGCGTTCGAGGAGGGCGACGAGCATGGTGCCGGCGCGTTCGCGGTGGGCGCGGTGGATTTTAGCGGCGGTGGCGGGATCGCGGGCTTTGATGGCCCTGATGAGATCGGCGTGGTCGCGGGTCGAGTCGATGGGGCGCGGGCGATGTGCGAGCGTCTGCATGCGGGCGCGATGAACCTGATCCATGAAGGTGGACACCGTTGCGACAAGCCGCGAATTGCCGCTGTAGGCGACGAGGAGGCTGTGAAAGCGTTCGTCGGCCGCGGCCCAGCCGATCAGGTCGTTGTGAGCAAGGGCTTGGTCCATGTTGGTGATGGTTTGCTCGAGCGCGCGGATCTGATGGGGGCTCGCGCCTTTCTCGGCGACGCGGCGGGCAGCGAGCGATTCGAGTTCGGTCAACAGTTCGTAGATGTCGCGCATGTCGGCGGGCGACAGCGGCAGCACGCGGACGCCATGACGCGGGCGGACTTCGACGAGGCGCTCTTCAGCGAGGCGAATGAGGGCTTCGCGCACGGGCGTGCGGCTCATGCCCAGCAGGGCGGCCAACTCCTGCTCGAGGTATTGGCTGCCGGCGGGCATCGTGTTGTCGAGAATGCGGCGGCGGATTTCGGTGTAGGCACGCTGGGTGTTGGAGCCGCGATCGGCGACGATCCCGGCGGGGCCTGAGGCTGGATCTCGAACCTCGGTTGCTTGACGTTTTGCCGTGGGCATCAGCAGTCCTCACGCGGGAACATGGCACTATATCGCAATATAAGTCGCCGTCTCGTTGGACTTATAGATGGCGTTTTCAATTTCGAGATTGCGAATGTAACCGTCGGCGCCGGTTTCGAGGGGCGTGCCGGCGCGCAGATGGTTGATGACGTGCTCCTGCAAGCGCAAGACGCTGTCGCCGCCAAAGCCGCGGGCTTGCCACTCGCCGGAAATGGGTTTGGCGGCGTTGTCGGCGTGGGCGCGGATGGACAGACGGCCGAAGCCGTCGATGGTGAGCACGGCCTTCGAGCCCTCGATCAGCATTTCGCCCATCGTCAGGCGGCGATTGGCGGCAGCGTGGCTCGAGAGGCGATTGGCGTCGAAGAGGCCGCGCGCGCCCGATGTGAAATCGAAGTGGACGATGCCCGCGTCTTCCCCGGCCATGACGGGATTGAGCCGGTTCAAGCGCGCAAAGACGCCGGTGACCTCGCCCATCAGGTAGCGGAACGTATCGATGAAGTGGATGCCGGTTTCGCGGATCAAGAAGCGCGGCATCTTCTGGAAATACGGCTGGCGATTGAGGTAGGCGTCGGGGCCTTGGCCATCGCCGGGGCGCAGCCGGAAGCTGATGCTGTAGAGGTCGCCGAGGTCGCCGCTGTCGATGCGGTCGCGTGCGGACCGGAACCAAGGCTGGAAGCGGAAGTTCTCGTGCACGATCAGGCGGGTGTTGTTCGCCTTGGCGAGCGCGACCACAGATTTGGCTTCGTCGATCGAGAGGCAGAACGGTTTCTGGCAGACGGTCGTGATCTTTCGTGTCAGCAATTCGCGGATGAAGGCCGCGTGCGTCGTCGGCGGCGTCGCGATGTCGACAATGTCAGGCTTCACTGTCTCCAGCATGGTGGCGACATCGTCGAACACGCGCGGATTGCCGACCAACGATGCGGCGTCATTGGCTTTTGACAGGTCCTGATCGCAGATGGCCACCAGTCTTGCCTCTCCGAGCCGGTTCCATGCGTCATGGTGATAGCGGGCGAAATAGCCGGCGCCGACGACGGCTACGGTCAGGTCTGCTGACATCAGGGGTGTTCCGGGTTCAGCGTTTCAGTTCTTGGTCGATCAGGTCGTTCACGGATGCCATGGCGGCCGCGAGACCTTGATCGCCGCCGAACTCCATAGGGCGCAGGCGTTGCGTTGCAAAGCCGGTTTCGACCGCGCGCTCCAGGATGATCGCGGCTTCGCCCAGTTTCTCGATGCCGTGACGATCGCCGAGCCAGTCGAGCATCATCGCGGTGGAGAGCAGCGTCGCGGTGGGGTTGGCCATGTCATGGCCGGCGATGTCGGGCGCGGAGCCGTGGGCGGGCTGGAACAGCGCATGCTTTTCGCCGAGTTCGGCGCAGGGCGCCATGCCCATGCCGCCGACGAGGCCGCCGCCGAGATCGGAGAGAATGTCGCCGAACATGTTTTCCATCACGAGGACGTCGAAGTCCCACGGGCGGCGGACGAGATCGAGCGCCATGGCGTCGACGTAGTTGTGACCGGCGGCGATGTCGGGGAAGTTTTTGGCGCGCTCGTCGAAGATTTTCCGGAAGAAGGCGAAGGCGCGAAAGACGTTGGCTTTGTCGACGCAGGTGACTTTGCCGGGACGGCCTTTGGATTTGCGGCGGCGCGCGAGGCGGAAGGCGGTGTCGCAGAGTTTTTCGGTGGTCGGGCGGGTGATGCGCAGCGTCTCGCGGGCTTCGAAGTCGCCGATGACTTCGCCGCGGCCTTGGGTGAAGAAGAGGCCCTCGGTCGATTCGCGCAGAATGATCATGTCTATTTTTTCGGCGCGCTCATCGAGCAGGCGGCGCGGCGTGCCGAGGAACGCCTTGACGGGGCGGACGCCGGCGTAGAGGCCGAACTCCTCGCGCATGCGCAGGTGCGGCGCGATCTCGGTGCCATTGTCGTAGCGCACGCTCGGCAAGCCCATGGCGCCAAGCAGAATGGCGTCGGCGCCGCGGGCGGCTTCGAACGCCTCGGTGGAGCAGTCCTTGCCGCTTTCCTTGAAATATTCAGCGCCGCAATCCTTGCGCTCTTCAACGGTGAACGCGAAGCCGCCCATCGCGCGGGCGAGTTTGTCGATGATGGCGATGGCAGGCGGAATGATCTCCTTGCCGATGCCGTCGCCTGGCAGCGAGGCAATGCGGAAGCGTGTGTTGGTTGTCGTCATTGGTCCCCACAGCAGCCGACACGCGGCCTTCGCAATGTATACATTGGAAGTGACAAGGGGAAGTGCGGAAAGAAAAGATCAGTCGCGCTCGGCTGCCGCCAACTGACGATCTTCTTCTTCATCCAGGGTTTCGCGGCGTTTGCGCGGCCCGGTGTTGGAGGGGGTGGAGAGCAGCACGACCAGCATCAACGGCAGCAGGAAGGTAACGGCGACCCAATAGGAGTAGTCGCGACGTTTGTAGGCGGCAATGACGCCGGCGGTGATTGCCGAGACCAGGGCGAAGGTGCCGTAGACTGCGACGAAGGTGCCGAAACTGTCCATATCGATTGCCTCGAAGATCGCAGCCAAAAGGCCGCTCCACGTCATGTGGACCGGCCCTTCCATGAATGCAAGATCGTCCGATCGAAATGCTTGATCGCGATCAGAGCGCGCGCAGCAGCGCGTCGCTGCTGTAGCGATAGAGCTCCGCCGGCCGGCCGCCCGTGTCGCGCTTTTGGTGGCCGGTGGATTCGACCAGATTGGCGCTCTCGACCTGACGGCGGAAGTTCTGCTTGTGGAGGTTCGGCTTCAAGATCGCTTCCACCACCTTCTGCAGTTCAAACAGCGTGAACTCGCCCGTCAGCAGTTCGGGAACGATCGGGTTGTCCTTGATGCGCGACCGCAAGCGGGCAATGGCGGCGGCAAGGACGTGGCGATGGCCGGGCAGCATCGCCGTTCCTGCGGCCGGAAGCGGCGGTTGCGCGGCTTGATCGACGACCGCTAGCTGCTGGCTGACGGCATGCTCGCTGATCAGGCCGATGGCGCGCAGGACCTCGAAGCGCTCGACGGCCTTGGTCTCGTCCCACACATGGCCGTTCAAGCCGAACAGGCATTCAACCTGGCGGCGGCGGTTGACAGTCGCGGTCGTGGACGTGCGACTTTGTGCTTGGGAATCCACGGTTTCCGCGCGCTCGAGAACGGCTGTCTCGAAGGCATTTGGATGCTGCGCCGACGGGCGGCGATCTTCCCAGGGCAGAAACGTGTACCAGCTCTGCCAGTTCAGCGCGGACGAGGTGATGGCCTCCGGATTGCCGAGCAGGCCGAGAAAGCCAACGATCAACGTCGGCACTGCAACGGCGCCATTCGCCTTGCCATGGCCGGAGATGGTGCAAAGCTGATCGAGGCGGGGCGCTGGCTGACGCGTCGTCGCCGTGATCAGCGCGCGCGCGGCGCTATCGACGGTGTCATATTGCGCCGCATCAAAAGGTCCGCCCGCCAAGCCCATGGTGACGGCTTTGTCGGCTTCGACGGCGCGAACAAGAACGCAGGGTTCGTCGTTGCGGATGGCCACCAACGTCGATGCGAGCATAACCTCGACACGGTCAGCGCGTGCGCGTGCGGTTTCAGGCGAGAAATCTGCCGATTGCGGACGAAGTGCGGCCCTGAGTTGGCCTGCCGGAATGGTCATGATGATCCCCAAACGTTTGAAGAAGAACTTGAAAAATGGAGTAAGTGCCAATCATGGCAATTTTGGGCAAAAGAGATAATCAAAACTGACCATAATTGAGGCAGAGTCGTGACGCAACGATATAAAAACGTCTGAATTTCAATCGGTTGTCGCCGGAATGCTGAAAGGTGTTCCGACTGCTGCTTCTTCTCCGCGGCCAATGGAGTCGATCGCCGCGCGCATGCGTCCACGCCGCTGCAGCAGATCGTCGGCCAGCCGAATCATAAGCGCGTTCGGCGTTGCGGGCGGCGATATGCTGCGAATTTCGCGCGCGAATTCAACCTCGGCGCGCGCCGGGTTCAAGGCGCAGAGCGTAATGAAGCAGGCGGCCGTCGAGCGGCTGATGCCGGCCCAGCAATGGATGACCATCGGTGCGCGCTGGTCCCAGGCGCGGACGAAGTGCAGCAACTCTTCGATGTGTTCTGCTCCCGGATGCACCATGCCGTGTTGCGGTGCGGCGATGTCGTTCATGGCGAGGCGCAAATGATGATCCGGCGCGAGGCTCGCAGGAGTCGGCACCGGCGGTTCGCGCAGCAGTGTGACGAGCCGCGAGGCGCCAAGACGGGCCACCGCTTCGGGGACGCGATCAAGGGAACAGACGTGAATGCGCGGCATGGTTACTCCGAGAGATTTTCGAATTGGTCGAGGAAGGCCGCCTGAATTTCCGCCAGTGGACGCGCTTCGAGGTGCGTCAGTTTTTTAGTGAGCACGGCTGTCAGATTGGGCTTGCCGAAGAAGCGCTCGGCTTCGTCGTGGGCGAAGCCGGCGAGTGCGGTGGCTTCGAAGTATGCGGCGGTGCGGTCGGCGTCCTTGATCTTTTGCGTGAGCTCGGGAGCGAGCACCTCGGGAAGTCCGAAGCGGCGATGGATGGCGGCGAGCAGGCGGTTCTCGAAGGCCTTGTAGTCGAGGCCGATGGCGGCCTTGAAGGGGCTGATGAGATCGCCGACGACGTATTCGGGCGCGTCGTGCAAGAGCGCAGCGCGGCGTGCGTCGCGGTCCAGGTTCGGATGGCTGGCCGAGAAAATCTCTTCGACGATCAGCGTGTGCTGCGCGACTGAGAATGTATGATCGCCAAGTGTCTGGCCGTTCCAACGGGCGACGCGCGCGAGGCCGTGGGCGATGTCCTCGATCTCGATGTCGAGCGGCGAGGGATCGAGGAGATCGAGGCGGCGGCCGGAGAGCATGCGTTGCCAGGCGCGCGGCGGCGGTTTTTGCGTGGTCATCGCTTGGTCATCGCTTCGGCAACTTGAAGGCGCGCTGCAGCTTGGCGCAGGGGGCGTGTCGATGACAGGTGACGAGGTGATCGTTGACCATGCCGACGGATTGCATGAAGGCGTAGAGCGTGGTTGGGCCGACGAAGCGGAAGCCTTCCTTCTTCAGGGCTTTGGAAATGGCCGTCGATTCATCGGTGACGGCTGGGACCTCCTTGGAGCTGGCGCGGCTGTGGATCAGCGGTTTGCCGTCGAGATGGCTCCAGAGAAAGGCTGAGAGCGAGGTTTTCTCCGACAGTTTCAAGAGTGCCTTGGCGTTGTCGATGGAGGCTTCGACCTTGAGTTTGTTGCGGATGATGCCGGCGTCGGCCATCAGCCGGGCGACATCCTTGGCGCCGTAGCGGGCGATTTTTTCGGCGTCGAAGTCGTGGAAGGCGCGGCGGAAGTTGTCGCGCTTTTTCAGGATCGTCAGCCAGGAGAGGCCCGACTGGAAGCCTTCGAGGATGAGTTTTTCGAACAGGCGGCGGTCGTCGGCGTGGGGGATGCCCCATTCTTCGTCGTGATAGCGCGCGTATTCGGAATTATCGATGCCGGCCCAGGTGCAACGCGTCAGTTTTGAGCTCATAGGTCGATCACGGGTTTGTTGGCGACGCTGTCGCGGTACATTTTGATCATCTCCGGCGCGATTGTGATGGCCACGCCGTCGACGATGATGGGGAGGTTCTTGTCCTCGGCTTCGGCGGCGCGGTCGAGGCGGAGGAGGGCGAGGGCGGAGGTGCCGGCGACGGTGCCGACGGTGCCGATGACGGCGTCGCCGAGTTTCAGTTCGGCGCCTGATGTGAGCGTGGCGCCGGATATTTTCACGACGCGTTTGCGCACGACCGTCTTGTTGTGCATGCGGGCGACGACTTCCTGGCCGACGAAGCAGCCTTTGGTGAAGGAGACGCCGTCGAGCAGGTCGTGGTTGGCTTCGTGTGGGAAGGCGTCGCCGAGAGCGTAGTCCTTGCCGCCTTCGGGGATGCCGAGGGTGACGCGATGCGCGTGATAGGCGGCGGCGTCGAGACAATCGTCCATCTGCTTTGCGGCCAACAAAGGGACCAGGAAGCGTTGGCCCAGCCGCGGGTCACGCGGATCGTCGAAGGCGATGGTGAGCAACATCTCTGGCGCCACGCCGCCCCAGGCCGCGACCGTGACGCCGTTCGCCGAGATGTCTTCGATGGCGACGTTGGCGCGGAGTTTGTACATGCCGAGCCGCTTGGCGAGTTCGGCCGCCTTCTCGCGCTGGGTCTCCAGCAGGAACTGGTCGTTGACGCGGATCACGAAAAACTCGAACAGGATTTTGCCTTGCGGTGTGAGAAGGGCTGCGAAGAGTGCGGGCTCTCTTTCCAGCACGGCCATGTCGTTGGTGATGAGGTTGTCAAGGAACGACCGCGCGTCGGCGCCGCTGACGCTGACGACGCCGCGATCTTCCAAAAGTGCGATTTTCGCGGTGGACATCGTGGCGGACGTCCTCTCTCGACGGGTGGGCCTCACCTAGTCAGTTTACCTGGTCAGGCGGGCGGTTCTGCTATACTCGGCCGCAACAGGTAAGGGCGTGGCGCGGATCGCGCAAGCCATGACGCAGCCAAGTCGCAGTTTTGGGCGGGAGCACGCACAATGTCAGAGACATACGACCTTGTTTTCAAGGGTGCGACGGTCGTCAATCACGACGGCGCGGGCGTGCGCGACATCGCGATCAAGAATGGGCGGATCGCCGCGCTGGGGCAGCTCGGAACGGCGACGGCAGCCGAGATCGTGGACGCCAAGAATTTGCACATCCTGCCGGGGGTGATCGACAGCCAGGTGCACTTTCGCGAGCCGGGGCTCGATCACAAAGAGGATCTCGAAACGGGCAGTCGCGCGGCTGTCATGGGCGGCGTGACGGCGGTGTTCGAGATGCCGAATACGAAGCCGTTGACGACGAGTGCTGCGACGCTGGCGGAGAAGGTGCGCCGCGCGCGGCACCGGATGTTCTGTGACTTTGCGTTCTACGTCGGCGGGACGCGGGAGAATATCGGCGATATCCCGATGCTCGAGAAGCTGGAGGCGTCGGCGGGCATCAAAGTTTTCATGGGCGCATCGACGGGGGATCTGCTGGTCGAGGATGAGGCCGTCGCTCGACAAGATCATCGCGGGGATTTCGCGGCGGGCGGCGTTTCATTCGGAAGACGAGATGCGGTTGCGCGCGCGCGCCGGTGTGCGCAAGCATGGCGATCCATCGACGCATCCCGTTATGGCGCGACGAAGAGGCGGCGATGATCGCGACGCGGCGGCTGGTGGGATTGGCGGAGAAGCATCACAAGCGCGTGCATGTGCTGCACATCTCGACGGCGAATGAGATCGTGTATCTGCGCGATCATAAAGAGTGGGCGAGTTGCGAGGTGACGCCGCATCATCTGACGCTCGTTGCGCCGGACTGCTACGAGCGGCTCGGCACCTACGCGCAGATGAATCCGCCGGTGCGGGATGCGCGGCATCAGGCCGGCATCTGGGCGGGCATCGCGGATGGCACCGTCGATGTGCTCGGATCGGATCACGCGCCGCATACGCGCGAGGAGAAGGATCACCCGTATCCGGAGAGCCATTCGGGGATGACGGGCGTGCAGACGCTGGTGCCGGTGATGCTCGATCACGTCAACGCGGGGCGGCTGTCGCTGGCCCGGTTCGTCGATCTGACGAGTGCGGGGCCGCAGCGGATTTTTGGATTGCGCGGTAAGGGGCGGATCGCGGTCGGGTATGACGCGGATCTGACGGTCGTCGATTTGAAGCGGACGGAGACGATCCGGCACGATTGGATCGAGTCGCGCTGCGCGTGGACGCCGTATGACGGGATGCGCGTCACGGGCTGGCCGGTCGGCACGGTGGTGCGCGGACAGCGGGCGATGTGGGAGGGCAAGATCGCGGCCGCGGCAAACGGCGAGCCGGTCAGGTTTTATGAGGGGGTGTAAGGGGGTGGCGCGTCGAAGGCGTTGCGTCCTTCCCTCGCCCCGTCCTTCACGGGGAGAGGGTGACGACGGCGTGCACGCGAAGCAAAGCACGCCGACGTGGGTGAGGGGCGGCCGCTTGCTCGGTTGCCGCTTCAGCATCTGACGGATTGCGGGATCGAACTTCGCCCGAGCAAGCGGCTGTCCCTCATCCGCCCCCATCCCTTTTTGCGCTTCGCGCAGGGCGGGCACCTTCTTCCCACTGAAGGGTGGGGAGAAGGAAGGGCCGCGCGATCGGTGGAACTGTCAGACCCATAGGAGACGATCTTCCCTCAACGTCGACCGATCCGAGACTAAGCGAAGCTTCGGAGGCGCTTCAAAGCTCCCAAGACAAGATCGTCCACGATCTGCTTGGCACTCTTGACCTCGTTGATCATGCCTGCACCTTGCCCGTAGTAGATCATCGCGACCGCTCGATCATTTTCGGACATTCGCTTGTAGTAGGCTTCCAGCACCTCGGGCGAATTCGCGAGTTCGTCTTCTCGTCCGCCCCATGTTTCAGTAATCTCGTTCGGCTTGTGGCGCACCGCTACTGTCTCCGGCCAGCCAGGCCGCTTGAGGCCATGGTCCATGACGTGATCGGTCGCCGAACTGAAGACAGTATCGCGTCCATTTGAATTCAGAATTGCCTCGCGCGTCACTGGCCGCACCGCTTCGCCCTCCTTGGCCATCAGGAAAGCCGTGCCGATCCACGCGCCTTCGGCGCCAGCGGCAAGCACGGAGGCGAAACTGCGCGGACAAGTGATACCTCCTGAAGCAATTACGGGCACGTGCGGAAATGCCGTGACGGTCTGTACAAGAAAAGGGATTAGATTCTCCCGCCCTGTGTGACCGCCGGACTCGTTTCCTTGGGTGCAGACAACATCGGCGCCTGCCTCGATCGCCCGTTTCGCCAGATCGAACGACTGCACTTGGCACACAACTTTGGCGCCGGATGTTTTAACGCGTGGTATCCAAGCTGACGGGTCACCGAAAGACAGTGTTACAACTGGGACGCGGGCTTCCATCGCGATTTCAAAATGGGGTGGCCGGGCTCCAAGTTGATATGTGATGAAACCGACACCGAATGGCCGGTTGGTGTTCGCACGCACCTGTTTGATTTTTTCGCGCAGAGCATCGGGCTCCGCTGCCATGGCGGCAAGTGTTCCGAGCGCGCCGGCTTCGCTGACCGCTGCCGCCAGTGCTGGATCTGCCGACCGTCCCATCGGAGCCATGACGATTGGAACGCATACCTATCCCTTTAGTTCAGGTTGGCCGTTTGAATTGAGTTGAAGCGGCGATGCGGCCGGGTTTGGTCGACGAGGTTGCGCATGGTGATCGGCGGCTTGGCAACGACACTTTCGATGACACGAGCGGCGATGCGCGCGACGCCGTTGGTGCGGCGCCGGTTGTGGCGGAACGCGAACTCGTCGAGATAGGCCTGCAGATGCTTCGGCTTCACAGCGCCCGCGTGCGTGCCGATCAGCCAGCGCTTCAACAGCGAGATCGTCCAGTGGCACATCTGCACGGCGTCGGCCTCGCGCTTCTCGGCCTTGGTCTGGATCACCGCGTCGTGTGACCGCTCGCCGAGGCTCTTGTCGTTGTAGCCAGCGTGGCCGTCGGTCACGACGCCAGCGTCGGCGGCCAATTCGCCGTCAGCGAAGCGCTTGCACGTGTCAGCGTCATTGGTCTCGGCGTGAGCGAGGCGCACGCGCCCCAATCCTGTCTTGGCGTCTTTTTCCGCCGCCACCAGAACGAGTTGCTTGTGTGGGCCGCCTTTGCCGCCCACCAGCGCCTCGTCCATCTCGACGAAAGGGCCGAGCGGCTCGCTTTCGGATCTGACCATCGCCGAGCGCAGCTTGTGCAGCCACGTCCAGGCCGTCTCGTAAGAACCAAAGCCCATGATGCGCTGAAAATCCTTGCCCGAAACGCCGGTGCGCCGCACCGAGATCTCGAAGATGGCGCGGAACCACACCTTCAACGGTTTGCGCGTCTTCTCCAGCACGGTGCCGGACGTCAGGCTCGTCTGATGGTGGCATTCGGCGCACTCGAACGTGGTGCCTTTGCGGATCGTCCACACACGCGTGCTCTCGCAACGGGCACATGCAGGTTTGCCGCCCCAGCGGGCCTGGATCCAGTAGGAGCGGCAGTCCGCTTCGGACGAAAAGCGCGCATCAAACTCGGTCGCGGTCTTCGGGAAGTCACGCCACAGATCGTCCGGCAGTGTGTCGGTCATGATCCAACTCCTTGGTTGAACTCACGTAGCGCGCAATTACGCCTGAACTAAGGGGATAGGTATGATTGGAACGTCTATGCCAAGGACATCATTGACCCAAGTCTTGAACATGCTCCACCCAAGCGGCTGCTTATCTGACGGCAGTAGTGCTATCAGTCGGATGTGATTGTGTAATCTGCTGTTCGCTGCTTGACGGACAATTCATGCTCGCGATTTCATTGCCAGGATTGTATGTAGTTTGGGGTGATCGCATGTTTCGAACACCAATAGATCTCCAAATAGTTGGGAGATGCCGCGTTTTGCGATGCGAAAGGTCCAACGTATTTTTAGAGGAATTCACAAATGCTTAGTCGATTTATCGCCGCTTCGGCGGTTGTCGTGCTGGTGGGGCAAGGTTTCCCCAACCAAGCTCAGGCTCAATTAGCTTTTGATGGGTGTTCCTGCATGAGAGCGGACAGTGCTTCTTTTCAAACACTGCCTTGGAGCAAGCAGCGTCGCGAACGATGCACCAGGTTCACCGAGACGACCTGCAGCGACGATCCGGATGCGAAGAAAACATCGAAGAAGAAGTCTTGATGCAAGCATGAAGTCGTGCCCAGCCCACAAAAGACGTGGCACAAGACTCTCCATCTGCGTTCCCGGCCAAGCGCGATCAGCGCGCGAGCCGGGATCGTTCGCGGAACGGTGGGGCACGCTCGGCGCTCCAATCGCGCGAGGTGAAGATCCCGGATATTGCCGCGCGGCGCGCGTCAATTCCGGGAGAGCAAGTGGAGAGGGTCGTGCAATGGCCCTTGGCGTCAAACGCGCGATCAATCCGCCATGCGACGCCAGCGCTCAGCAAGCGGCTGCCCCTCACCCGCGATCATGGTTCGCCATGGCTCACCATGATCGTCGCCCTCTCCCCGTGAAGGACGGGGAGAGGGGGAAGATGCGTCATACGGAAAGACTGTCAAAATGCGGTGGAGTTGATATCGTACCTGTCACTTGAGGCGTGAGCCGATCGAAACTGCATCAGGAGCTGCTGCATGAGCCACCCCCGCATCAAGCGCGACCCCAAGGTGATGATGGGTAAGCCGGTGATCGCTGGAACTAGGATCACGGTCGAGCACATTCTGCGCTGCCTCGCCGCCGGCGACAGCGTCGAGCATATCCTCGCCAACTACCCGCATTTGACCGCCGAGGATATCCTTGCGGCGCAGGCTTACGCGGCCGACTATCTTGCTCACGAGGGCATCGCCGCAGCGGGGTAGGCGTGCATGCGGTCGACAAGGTTGTCGAGGTCGCGGATCGGTGCGCCGGGTTCCTCACCATCATCGAGCCAGGACGCGTGCGAACTCGGCCGCTGCCAACGCCGTGACAATTGTAAATGACGTTGTTGAGCGCCGTGTGCGCACCCTCGACATGGAGATCCCGGATAGTGCCGCGCGGCGCGCGTCACTTCCGGGAACGCAAGTGGAGAGGGTCGTGCAATGGCCCTTGGCGTCAAACGGGCGATCAAGCCGCCATGCGAGGCCAGCGGCCAGCAAGCGGCTGCTCCTCACCCACGATCATGGTTCGCCATGGCTCACCATGATCGTCGCCCTCTCCCCGTGAAGGACGGGGAGAGGGTAGGTAAGCGTCACACCGGGCGAGGGCGGGTTTTGGCGGGCGGGCGGGCGGCGCCGGATGATGTCAAAGCGTCGATCTCGGTTGCGGTGTAGCCGAGCTCCCTGAGGATCTCATGCGTCTCCCAACCGCGGGGCTGAGAGGGCGATCGCAGGGCTGGATAGTCGCCGTCGACGCGGATCGACGAGCGAATGGCTGCCGACCGGCCCTCGATCGGATGATCTTCAAAGCGGACGAGGTTGACGGCGGCAAGATGCGGATCGGATCGCAGTGTTTCGAGCGTATGGCATGGCATCGCCGCGATATCGGCCGCCTGGAAAATTTTCAACCATTCGGCGGTTGTGCGGTTGGTGAGCGGCGCGCCGCGGACAGCGAACCAGTCGGCAACGTGCGTGGCGCGGGACGCGACCGTGCTGAAGCGCGGGTCGTCGAGCAGGTCCGGGCGCTCAATGGCGTTGAGGAAGGCGCGGACTTGGTGATCGGTGTTGATCGTGAATGAGATCCAACCGTCAGCGGTCTCGACGGGCTTGTTGTGCGGACTGAGGAGGCGTTGATCACCGATGGGCCCAACGGGGGGATCGAAACTGTGTTGCGCCAAATGCTCCTGCAGCACGAACGCGGCCATCGTTTCGAACATCGGGATCTCAATGCTCGACCCTTGACCCGTGGCCTGGCGTTGAAGGACGGCGGCGAGAATGGCGCCTGCCGATATTTCGCCGACAACGTGGTCGCAAATCAGCATCGGTACATAGGCCGGAACGCCATCGCGGGCGAGTGTCAGGCCGGCCATGCCGGTGACGCCCTGCACCACGCTATCGTACGTAGGTTGACCGGCGTACGGCCCATCGGTGCCGTATCCGGTGATGAGGCAGTACACCTTGCCGGGGTGCTTGCCTCGGATCGTTGTGGCGTCGAGGCCCAAGCGTTCGAGCGCTTGTGGCCGCATGTTGGCGATGACGACGTCCGCCGACGCGACCAGCCGGTCAATGACGTCGCGAGCGCCTGGCTTCTTGAGGTCGAGGCAGATGTTCCGCTTGCCGCGATTGAAATGCAGGTAGGCACCGGAATGCTGACCGGTCGGCGATAGGCCGCCCAGGCCGCGCATCAGGTCGCCGTCGGGGCTTTCGAGCTTGATGATCTCGGCGCCGTATTGGCCGAGCCGCCACGTCGTGACGGGACCGACGACGACGCTCGTCAGGTCCAAAACGCGCAAGCCTTTTAGAGGTTCGAAGCTCATTCCATATCCAAGCTTGCGGCACAGTTGCCGGTTTCAACGCACGCTCCGTCAGATTGCGCGCATGCGTTATCAGATGCCATCGTAAACACCCGCTGTCTCTATTTTGTTGTGCCGATCAGAGATTCGCCCATGATCGACAGCGGATGATTTGCCCGAACGCCACACCATCAACAGCAAAGGATGCGCCCATGAAATTCCAGTATCACCATATGAATCTCTGCACCGAGAATGTGCAGCGGTTGTCCGAATTCTATCGTTTGGTGCTGGATCTCGGCGCGGTCAACTATCAGCGCGTCAACGCCAGTGATGCCAATGGGTATGGCGGCAATGTCGATTTCGTCACCGACGGCGCTGTCGAATTTCATATCGCCCGCAGAGACGTCAATCTCGGGTTTCGCATGAAGCATGCCATCAATCCTCTGGATCGCGGGCATTTCTGTTTCCGCACCGACGACATCGAGGCGTTCAAGCGCCGGTTGGATGAGAAGAAGATCCCGTACTCGGACTACGGGACGTGGGCGATGGCCGGCTGGTATCAGATCTTTTTTCATGACCCCGACGGCAACATCATCGAGGTGCATCAGACGGGGAAGTGACGGCGCCGTAGGGCGCTCGAGCTGGGATATCGACGGCGCCTTTGAGCGCTGTGTGCGCACCCTCGACTTGGAGATCCCGGATAGTGCCGCGCGGCGCGCGTCACTTCCGGGAACGCAAGTGGAGAGGGTCGTGCAATGGCCCTTGGCGTCAAACGGGCGATCAAGCCGCCATGCGAGGCCAGCGGCCAGCAAGCGGCTGCTCCTCACCCACGATCATGGTTCGCCATGGCTCACCATGATCGTCGCCCTCTCCGCGTGAAGGACGGGGAGAGGGGAGGTTACGATTTTTTCTTGGCGGAGGAGTCGTCGGCGAAGCGGCGGTTGGACGGCGGCAAGCTGTTCAGGACGACCACCTTGGTGCCGACGCCGGCGAGTTCGGCCAGGTGAACGACGTGTGCGTTGAGCATGCGGAAGCAGCCGGACGAGGCGGCGTAGCCGATGGTGCGCGAGTCGTTGGTGCCGTGGATGCGGTAGAGCGAATTGCCGAGGTAGAGGGCCTTGGCGCCGAGCGGATTGTTGAGGCCGCCGTACATCAGCTTCGGCAGGTTGGGATCGCGCTCGATCATCTCGGCGGGCGGGCGCCAATCGGGCCAGGCGGCGACGCGGCTGATCTTTTCAGTGCCGGTCCAGGTGAAGCCCTCGCGGCCAACGGAGATCGGATAGCGATAGGCCTGGGTGCTGGACAGGATGTAATAGAGAGCGCGGCCGGAGGTATCGATGATGATCGAGCCGTTGCCGTAGCTGTTGGGGAAATTGACGGTCGGCGGCGCGGATGCGGCGATGCTCGGCTGCGGACCACCACTCATGGTCTCAGGAAACTTCACACCGCTCCTGGGGGCCGCGACTGCGGGCGCTGCGAAGACGCTGTTGTCGTTGCCGCGGCGCGGGGGGGCAGCGAAACGCGGCGCGGGCGCATAGCGCGGCGAGCGGATGACGAAGCCGGGAACGTCGCCGAATGGGCGCCATTCCTGGGCAACGGAGGGTGACGAGAGAGCTGCAAGCGCGAGTGCCGCTACGCCGATACGCTTCATGCGAGGTGCCTTCTGTGGGAGTGGAGTGACCAGACGCGGGATGTAAGAGTATCGCATCTGGGAAACCATGGCCAAGAGAGCATATGGTTACCGAGAACGTGAATCGCGTTTCCGGTAAATCTCAAGCCCCTGATTTTCCTGATGCGTTATTTTTTGGTGCGGGAGAGCTACGGTCGTCCCCTGGGTTTGGTTTCGCGCCCGATCGCGCACATTTTCGTGCGGAGCCCCACGCGGCTTCGCTCAGAAGCGGATCATCGGAAGGCAGGCTCTCGGCGAAGGCGACGCCGCAGCGGTCGCCGAGCGACCAGGCGATGCGGCCGGGCAGACGGCGGCCGTTGAGAAGTTCGATGTCGACCGGGTCGCCGCGGTAGAGGGCGAAGCCGCCGCGCAGGCTGGCACCGCCGGGCGCAATGTTGCGGATGGTGACGCCGCGGAAGTGACCGCGGACATGGAGAATGGCTGGAATGTCGGTCGCGACGCGATCGTGCCGGCGGCGCAGGGCGGCCGGGCGGTCGCGGGCGAGATCGAAGGGGTAGTCCTGGCTATCGGTAGCGGGCAGATGGGTCGCGGGCAATTTGTGTGCGGGCATGGGTGCGCATCCGTTGCAGAGCGGGCGTTGGCGAGCGGTGTGCTTGATGCGCATCATGCGTGAAGATGGCCGCGGCGGGCGTCGTGGCGTCATGCCACCCGCAGTGCGCTGGATGGCGCTGCGGCTTCAATCAAGTGATGTCAGAGTAGAGAAGAAGTCTTGCGCAACCCTAAAGGGCAAAGGCACGTTGTGGCGACGTCGCAGTGTTGTGTCATTCGAATGATCCCGCCATCCACAGCCGTCATCCAAGGCCTTGTGCGCCTGTGCCTCGGATCCAGGACCACCGCTGGCGCGATTGAGAATGACCGTGTGGCGACGCGCGTGCCTGACCGCGTCGTCACGGCGTATGGATCATGGGCACAAGGCCCATGATGACGGCTTTGGGTGGATGAGTGTTGTGTTCCATGATGACGGCCTCTCCTCAGCCGTCATGCCAGGCCTTGTGCCTCGGATCCAGGAACACCATTGGCGCGATTGAGAATGACCGTGTGGCGACGCGCGTGCCTGACCGCGTCGTCACGGCGTATGGATCATGGGCACAAGGCCCATGATGACGGCTTTGGGTGGGTGAGTCTTCTGTGTCCAAGATGACAGTTTCTCCTCAGCCGTCATCCCAGGCCTTGTGCCTCGGATCCAGGACCACCATTGGTGCGGTTGAGAATGACCGTGTGGCGACGCGTGTGCCTGACCGCGACGGCGTGAAACGGCGTATAGATCATGGGCACAAGGCCCATGATGACGGCTGGGGGTGTATTATTTCGGGTTTGCGGGGGCGTCGAATTTGCGGAAGGCGTGCCAGGTGCCATCGGCGCCGATGATCAGGCGCCACCCGAGGTAGTGGCCTTCGGCGTGCTGGCGTGCGAGATCGGCGGCTGACACAAATTGTTCAGCCAGAGCTTTGTCGCTGGCGCTCCACTCGGCCAGTGGCTTTTCAGCAAAGCCCGGCCAGACGTAGAGGCGATTGTTCTCGAGATCGCGGCCGAGCGGAAGGATCGCGGGCGGCGCTTCGAAGAGTAATCCAAGGACGCGGAGAATCTCCGCGCCGGTACCGTCGCCGGAGAGGCGCTCGAAGGTTTTGATCGGATCTTCGTTCGGGGCGGCGGCGATGTCGGGTTTCAGTTCGTTGAGTTCGATCGCAATGCGCAGATCGGCGAGGCGGCCGGACTGGACGGCGTCGAGGATGGCCTGGCGCATGTCCTCGACCGGCGCGGGCAATGCGCCGGCGGCGGGCGGCGTTTGCGGCGCGGCGCTCGATTTGGGACGGCTTTTCCCCTGTTTTTGCGCTTTCTTCTCGGTGGCCGAAAGACTTGCGGGGTGTGTGCAATAGACAACCCCTGCCAGCACCATTAGGACAGTGCGTCGGCTGCTCGCTGCGCCGACGCTGAGCCGATCCTTCCTCGAGCCCGCCGGTGTCACGTTTGTCCGTATTTTCACGTCTCTATCGACTTGGCTTGGTCCGAGACCCGGTCGTAATCGTGATGCGGCCGATGGTGGACTGGCAGCCGTGCTCTGATCAGGTCGCATCGGGCCGGGCTTTGGGCCGCCCATGACGTACCTGCCAAATCCGTTCATCGTTCCGGTCGGTTTCATCATCGGAATTCTTCTGGCGCTGCCGATCGGTCCCGTCAATCTCCTCGGGCTGCAGCGGGCGGCGGAGCGCGGGTTTGTCGGCGGGATGGCGGCCGGGCTCGGCATCATGATCGGCGATGGGCTGCTGGCACTGTGCGCGGCGCTGGGCGTCAATGCGATTTCGGGCGCGCTGCGTGATTATCGCACGGCGATCCAGATCATCGGCGGATTGGCGCTGATCATCGCGGGCGCAAAGCTCTATTTCACGAAACCCGTGTTCATGTCGGCGGGTGACGCCGAGAAGGCGACGCTGAAGGACTATCTCTGGGATATTCCGGAGACGTTTCTGCTGACCATTACCAATCCGGGTGCCGTGATCGGCATGATCGCGATTTTCGGCGGCGTCAGTTCGTTCGTGGAGGTTTCATCCTATATCGACGCGTTCGTGATGGTGGCGGCGATCATGGGCGGGAGTTTCGCCTATTGGGTGGTGGTGTCGCAGCAGATCTCGAGTTTTCGCCACCTGCTGGATGAAGCGCGGATGGGCATCATCAATCGCGTCGCGGGCCTGATCCTGGTCGGATTCGGCGGGCTGTTGATCGCGGAGATGATCTTGAAGCGGACGCCGGCGCTGTTGTGATATTTTTTGGCGCAATACGGCAACAACCGTCGAGCGTGCCAAGAGTGCAGCGGACGCCTATTGCGCCCTACGACGCGTGCCGTTTTTTGGGTGGTGGACGCGTGGCCGCTCCACGGTAGGTCTTATTGGCGGGGCGCCTGGTAGAGCGTGAACTCGCCTTTGCGCACGCGCGGCACCAGGCCCTGCACGAGCGTCACGACGTTTTCTTCGCCGAAGGCGGCGACCAGATCGGTCAGCGCCGTGTAGAGCGCCGCGTAAGCCATTTGCTCCGGCGCGATGCCGCGTTCGGTGCCGTCTTCCCAGGCTTCCAGAATGATGTTCAGCGCCTTGAGGCTGTCATCATCGCTCTCCGCCAGTCCCAAACCTTGCATCGTGTCATCCCCAATTGTGACGCGCCGATCCTGTTGCGCGTCCGAGCCTCTGCTCCCGGAAAATGCCTTAGCATGCCGATTTGCGCTGTCTTCGCGCTACAACGATTCAATGTGAATCTGATTGTGGGTAACGTTGAGGCGGCTCATGCGCGCGACTAAGGATGCTCGCAACTCCACGTGCGTCGCGATCTGCGATCCGAGTGGGGCTGGGTACAAGCTGCGGCGGGACTCCAAGCAAAACAGTGATATGCCGCACGTTGCCTGGGTACCGGCCTTCGCCGGTATGACGGAGGAGAGAGTTGCGCGCAATTGCTCCTGAAACAGACTGCGTCGCGTTCATGGTTCGTCACGTCTCCATACATGTATGCAGAGTTCTCAGCTTGTGAAATCGAAATAGTGCTCATGAATTTGCTCCCGCGTCGCTATGCTCGATCAACCGCTGAAAAACGAAGGCCGTCAACCAGACAAGACAGAAAACAATAAAACACCGTAAGACCAAATGACCGTAGGCGATCTCCATATAGTCGTAGGGAGCTCTAAATTGTGCCTTTCTCCAAATATGCTTCAACAAACTACTCGAAGACCGCTTGCCCCCCCCAGCAACGAACACCTTGCTCGCCGTTGTCAACACTTCAAAAAAGACAATTAAAGAAGTCAGCCAAACAATAGCTTGGATGGAAGATTTCCTCGTTGCGGTACGAATTCTCATAGCATCGCCAAGAGATCCGAATTTCCGGGTCAGCGCCAGAAACATGAGCGCACCCACCATTGGAAGAAGAAAGCTTATCACCACATGATACTTGCAGCGCGTGCTGGCGGATTCGGAACCCTGCCATCCCCAGACGGGAAGCGCGTCGGGCACAACGCTTCGCACCGTGCATGCAATCGAAATCGGAATATCGAACAGCGGGGTCTGCAGCAGTGCCGGAATCACTTTCGCAAAAATCAAGCTGAACAAAACAATACTCACAACGACAACGGAGAATATTGCGTAAACCGAATACGCCCCACAAAAGATTAGAAATCTAGAGAAGGATGTCCGTACAGCACGCCGCCGATGGTGCAAAACAATCTTCTCATCATCGGATTTTTTGTTCGCCGCAGCAATCACGACGGCAACAAAAAAAGGAAACCCAATATAGAAACCAAAATTACTTAGGAAACACAAAAATCCGAGCAACGCGAATGCACCCCGAATTGTTACGACATGTAACCGCAGCGCGGACCATGCCTCACTTGCCAGCATCACTTGCTCCGTCCCCGCTCGTGCCTTTTCAATAATTCGAATATAATGACACGAGACCTATGAAAATCACCAGAGCCGACCTCCGGACTAAGGGATCGACTTGACGAGGCCGTCGGCGAGGTCGGAGCCCTCGACGAGAAAGCGGTTGATCGCGGTTTGCGCCGACTGGGTGCAGGTGCTGTAGGTGCGGCTGTAACTGCGATAGCCGCTGTTGAAGGAGCGCGTGAGTTTTTGACGGCGTAGTGCCGTCGCGCCTTCGGAATCGAGCAACTCGCGCATGCGGTCGCGCCAGAGCTGGCCGTCGGAATTGCCGCAGAGTTCACGCAGATAGTGAACGGCGCCCAGTATCTCGGAGAGGCGCAACATTTTTTCGTCGTAGGGCTTGGTGTCGCTGGCTTGCGCGCGGGCGGCGGTGGGGCCAACAGCGATGGCGGCCGTCAGCGCGAGGGCTGCGACCAGACACGTGCGTGCGATGGGCGAAGAAGTGCGCATTCATTCCCGGGGTTACGTCGGATCGGTGATCCCGAATCATTCGTTAGTGCGACACTGGGGCAAACTAGCGGCAGGCATTGCGGGGTCAACGGCGCTCGTTGCCGCGTTGGGCGGCGGCGCGGCGGATGAAGTCTTCGGCGCGGGGGGTGAGGGGCATGGAGGCCAGATCGGAGAGGGCGACGAAGCGGGCGGCGGCGGCATCGTCGCCGGGGATGGGTTCGCCCGAGACGTGGCGGCCAAAAAAGACGGCGATCATGTAGTGGGCGGCGAGGGCGCCGTCGTCTCGGCGCATGATGATGTCGTGGACGTCGAGGAGGCCCGCGATCTCGGCGGTGATGCCGGTTTCCTCGGCGACTTCGCGCTTGGCGGCGGCGCTGGCGGTTTCGCCGGGTTCGACGTGGCCGCCGGGGAGGCTCCAGTGGCCGCGATACGACCCTTTGCCGCGTTCGATCAGGAGAATTTGATTGCCGCGGAAGATCGCGGCGCTGGCGCCGCAGCGGGGCCAGGGCGCAGAGGTCGGTTGCGAGGCATTCATTCCGGGCGGCCTTTGCGTTAGAGTGGTCAGATGATGTCGAAGCTGATCTCGAAGCCTATCTGGCCGCAATAGAAATGTGCTCGCGCTATAATCTGACATCGCCGCCTGAGGCCGTGCGCGCTTATTTCAAGCACGGGAACGAGGTGGCGTTCCCGCCGCGCTTCAATATCGCGCCGACGCAACCGGTCGGGATCGTCAGAACCGACGGGCGGGGCGAACGGATCTTTACGCTGGTGCGGTGGGGGCTGGTGCCCGGATGGGTGAAGGACCCGCGCGAGTTCACGACGCTGATCAACGCGCGGGCGGAGACGGCGGCGGAGAAGCCGTCGTTCCGGGCGTCGCTGCGGCATCGGCGCTGTCTGGTGCCGGCCAATGGATTTTATGAGTGGACGGGGAAGACGGGCGCGAAGCTGCCGCATCTCATCCGGCCGAAGGCGGGCGGGCTGGTCGGGTTCGGCGGGCTTTGGGAGCATTGGCTCGGGGCGGATGGCAGCGAGTTCGAGAGCATGGCAATCCTGACCGTTGCGGCCAATGCGACGGCCGGACAGGTGCATGACCGGATGCCGCTCATTCTGGCGCCCAGCGATTTCGACGCGTGGCTGGATGTGACGCCGGGGTCGGCGCTGCCGATCGAGGATTTGCTGCGGCCGGCGCCTGAAGATTTGCTCGAAGTTGTCCGGGTTTCGCCCAAATTGAACAACTCGCGGTACGACAGTGCCGATCTGATCGAGGTGGTTTCTGGGCCGATCGATCGCTCGGAGCCCCAGAAATCCTTGTTCTGAGACGGGGTTTCCGGCGGAACCAGGGGCGGCGTTGACTAAGTTCCATAACTCGGCGGCTAGCCCCTCGCCGCAGCCGGGGAAACGAGATAATCTCTGACTGTCAAGAGTTTGCCGGTTTTTGCCGGTAGCGGTGGTCAGCCGTGCGGGACGCTGTTGTCGCGCGGGCTCGAGACTTCGGTCCGGAATTGGCGCGCTCTTTGCTCGGTATAGGGGCCCGGGGAGCGTATTGGCGCCGCAAGTGACGCGTAATGCCGTAAGCGCCCAAGTCAGAGCGCGCGGCAGGGAGAGTGTGAGTATGGCGTATAGAGGTGAAGACCTCGACATTCGAATAGGGCACGGGCGCGTGTCGCGTCCGAGCTATGGCGTCGATGATGCGCCGCAGCTGAACGGATGGCGGCCGCGGGCGTCGAGTGGGCGGTCCGATCCGCTCTATGCCGACGAGACGGTGCTGGCGTGTTCCAACCATGCTTTCGACGTCGCGCACGCGCACGGCTCGAGTGAAGTCCGGCTGGAGCATCTCCTGCATGCGATGACGCGCGTGGAGGCTGCCGCCGAGATTCTCGAGCAGCGCGGCATTCGCGAGGCGCATCTGCGACGCGAAAGCGCCGCCGTGATTTCAAGTGATATTCCGATGGGGCGCGGGCACGCCGCTCAGCCGCGCGCATCGAGCGAGTTTTCCGACGTGCTCCGCCGCGCCAGCGATCATGCCGCACAGCGGTCGCAGAGCGCGACGGTGCACGATCTGCTTTGGGTTCTGTTGAATTACAATCGCGATAATCCCGCGATTGCTCTGTTGCTTCGTCATGCCAACGATTGGCAAAGCTGGGACTGGCCACACATGCGCACCACCACACCTCCCGTCGTCGAACGTCACGTCGTCTACACCGAGCAGCCGCGGCAACGCGTCGAGACACAGACGGTGTACGTCGAGAAGCCCGCGCCGCGTCAACAGACGCAGACGGTCTATGTCGAAGGACCGCCGCCGCCACGGCAGCAGGCGGTCTACATGGACGCGCCGCAGCGTCAGGTCTATGTCGACGCGCCGCCGCGCCGCGAGACGGTTCGCGAAACCGTTTATGTCGATGCGCCGCCACCGATGTATGTCGACGCGCCGCAACAGCCGCAGCAGACGGTTTATGTCGAGGCTCCTCCGGCGCCCAAGACCGTCTATGTCGAGGGACCGCCGCCGCGCCAGCAAACGGTCTATGTCGAGGCGCCGCCGGCGCGGCGCGAACGCGAGCCGGTAGCGCAGCCGGTGGTCGTGCAACCGAATTTCGACGGCGTCTACGATCGGATCGATCAGCTGGAAGGCACGCTGCGCGTGCTCCATAACGAGATTGCCGGCGACCGGCGCATGATCGGTGATCTCATTCGCGACGTGCAGCGGGATGTGGCGGCGCCGCGATCGGAAGCGCAGATCCCGCACGACGTGATCCGGCAGCTCGAGAACGTCGAGCTGGCGATGGAATCGAACCTCGAAACGCTCGGCAAGACGACGCAGTCGTTGACCGACAAGCTCAGCACGATCGAGCGGTCGGTCGCCGGCAGCAGCAGCGAAGGCGCGCGCCAGTGGGCGACGATGGCCGAGCGCCTCAAGGTGTTCGACCAGGCGCTGACGTCGGGCGGCGGCAAGATCGACATGTCGGGCGTGACGAACCAGATGCAGGCCGTGAGCGAGCGTCTGTCGGCGTTCGAGCGGGGTATGAACGGCATTCTGGAGCGCTTGTCGTCGCTGGATCAGACGATCGCTGCACAACGCAACGAGACGGTGGCGCTGCGCAACAGCGTCGGCACCGAGCTGAAGACCGCGATCGACCGGCTGGTGGTCTCGCAGCAGCAGAGCGCGCCGGCGTTGCAGAGTTTGATCAACGACCGGTTCCAGACGCTGACCTCGGCGATGGATCAGGGCGGCGATGCGGCGGCCGTGGTGCAGCAGATCGTCGGCCAGGTGGATCGCCGGCATGATGAAAGCGCGCAAGTGTTGAAGGCGCTGGCGGACCGGGTCGTGAGCATCGATACGGTCAATCAGGAAAGCACGCGGCAGCACGAGCGGGATCTCTCGGAACTGCACAACGCGCTGCTGAAGCTCGGCTCGAACCAGCAGACGCTGTCGGAGAACCTCGATCAGTGGCGGCTCGAGCAGAGCGGCGATATCGGCATCATCTCGAACCGGATCGGCTCACTCGAGCAGACCAATACACGGCCGGTGGAGTTGCTGGAGAAGATGTCGAACGACGTGCAGCTGCTACAGCGCGCGGCGCTGGCTGAAATCGACCGTGACTCGGGCGGGTTCAAGCATTGGCTGTTCGGCACCAACGACATCATGGGTGCGACGTGGCGGAACGAGACCAACGCCGTGCGCCAGACGCTGCGGCAGATCCGGACGAAAGAGCAGAAGGCGTAAGTGATTCACCGTCCCGTGAGGGCAGGGATTCATGCGGCGGTTCGGAGCACGTCTTCGGGTTAACGTTGTAGAGGCAGGGGGGCCGGTAGGAGTACCGGCCTTTTTTTTGCATGTGGTTTGGTTATCGTCCAACCACCGCGTGACGTCAGCCGCATGACCATGATCGATCGTCAAAATGAAGCACTGGCGGACGCTGCAGCGCCCCGGATCGTGCTGCTGTTCGCGGGCGGGACGCTCGGGCACATCATGGCGAATGGGCTCAAGGCGCGGTTTCCGGGGATCAAGATCCTGCAGGAGCCGCAGGAGCCGAAGGGGCTGATCGTCAAGCGGCGGGCGCGGATTCTCGGCTGGCCGGCGGCGATCGGGCAGGCGGCGTTCGGCGTGTGCAGCCGGTTCATCGATAAAGCGAGCCGCGCCAAGCAACGGCAGATTTATGCAGAGCTCGGGCTCGATCCGGCGGCGGTGACGGGCGAGGGCGTGCGTCAGGTGACGAGCGTCAACAGTCCGGAATGCCGGCGGGTGTTGCAGCAGATGAAGCCGGATGTGGTCGCGGTGTATGGGACGCGGATCCTGAAGCCGGACACGCTGGCGGCGGTGTCGGCGCCGTTCATCAACTATCACGCGGGGATCACGCCGAAGTATCGCGGGCAGAACGGGGCCTATTGGGCGTTGCGGCAGCGCGATCCGGAGCACGCGGGCGTGACGGTGCATGTTGTCGATCGCGGGGTGGATACGGGCGCGGTGCTGTATCAGGCGGTGACGCCGGTTGCGCGCGGCGACAACATCACGACGTTTCAGCACCGGC
Source organism: uncultured Alphaproteobacteria bacterium (assembly GCA_963779515.1). Taxonomy (GTDB): domain Bacteria; phylum Pseudomonadota; class Alphaproteobacteria; order Rhizobiales; family Hyphomicrobiaceae; genus CAVZYN01. Next base: position 33,318 of record CAVZYN010000013.1, on the reverse strand, counting down.
AGATGGCTGCGGCGTTGCCGTTGATGATCCGGGCAATCGAGGATGCGCTGTCGGGGAGGCTGGCGCCGCAGCAGGTGGCGCTGCCGTCGCGGCAGTGGTTTCATCCAACGCTGCCGGGGTATCTTTGGGCGGGGGTTACGCGCGGGGTGTGGTGAGGGCTTCATCCTTCTCCCTCTGGGAGAAGGTGGCGCGAAGCGCCGGATGAGGGTCTGCACTATTTGCCGGCCTACCCTCACCTGTCACGTCCAGCTGCGCTGGTCGTGACATCCTCTCCCGCAGCGCGGGAGAGGAAAGAAAAGCCGGGTATGGCGCGATGTTGGGTTACGCGCGCCAAATGCTCAGCCGTCATCCGAGGCCATGTGCCTCGGATCCAGGATCACCGCTGTTCCAAAAACATCACGATCGTCACGGCGTATGGATCATGGGCACAAGGCCCATGATGACGGCTGTGGGTGGGGAGTTTAGCGCGGGCGGACGGATGAAGAGGGGCGGCCGGTGAGGCGGGTGTAGACGGATTCGTCGGTGGCGCCTTCGGTGCCGAAGAGGAGGACGCGGGACGACGCGTCGAGGCGCAGGGTGGCGCGCATTGCTGGATCGTGGGCGGCGGCGATCAGGCCAGCGAGACCGGCGACGCCGGATTCGCCGCCGACGATGCCGAGATCGGCGAGGGTGCGCATCGCTTTGATGGCGCGGGTGTCGTCGATGGTCATGAAGGCGTCGGCGCCGGGGCCGAGAATTTTCCAGGCGAGGAGCGAGGGTTCGCCGCAGGCGAGGCCGGCCATGACGGTGTCAAGGGCGCCGCCGACGATGGCGATCTCACGCGCCACGGCGCTTTCATAGAGGCAGGCGGCGGTTCCGGGTTCGACGACGCAGAGCTGCGGGCGATCGGCGCCAAAGCGCTCCCAGATAGTAAGAGAGGATGGCGGCTGCGAGTCCGCCGACGCCGCCTTGGACGAAGACGTGGGTGGGATGGGCGCCTTGCTCTTGCGCTTCGATCGCCATCAGCGCGTAGCCCTGCATGACGTCTTTTGGAATAGTGTCGTAGCCGGGCCAACTGGTGTCGGAGACGACGACCCAACCGTTGTCGTCGGCGGCTTGTGCGGCGGCGCGGACGGCATCGTCATAGTTGCCGGGGACGCGGCGGACTTCGGCACCGTAAGCGGCGATGGCGTCAGCGCGGCCTTGGCTGACGGTTTCGTGGATGTAGATGATGCAGGGGAGCCCCAAACGCTGTGCGCCCCAGGCGACGGAGCGGCCGTGGTTGCCGTCGGTGGCCGACGTGACGGTGAGATTTGCGGTGCCGCGTGCGGCTGCGATGCGCGCGACGGCGTAGGCGCCGCCAAGGGCCTTGAAACTCTTCAAGCCGAAGCGATGGGCTTCGTCCTTGTAGGCGATCGAAGCGATCGCGAGATCGCGGGCGATGGTGTCGAGCGAGAGAAGCGGCGTTGGTGCGTAGCCGGGCCAGCGGGTGATCGCGTCTCGCGGGCGGTTGCGGCGGCGGCGAGCGACAGGATCGCGCGCTCGTCGGAGCCGTAGGCGCGCGTTCGATCGCAGAGCGGATTGGCGATAAGGCGGGTCACGGTTGGTTCGCGAGACGGAGGGTTGCAGCGAGGAGCACGTTGGTGCCGGCGGTGAGGTCGGCGGGATCGGTGTGCTCCTTCGGGTTGTGCGAGAGGCCTTTGACGGAGGGCACGAAGATCATGGCGGTCGGCGTGACGGTCGCCATCATCTGAGCGTCGTGGCCGGCGCCGGAGACCATGCGGCGGACGGGAATGCCGAGAGATTTCGCGGTGTCTTCGACGACGGCGACGATGTTGGGATCGAAGGGTTGGGCGGGAAAGCGCGCGAGGTCCTTGCGGGTGATCGGAGACGTTGAGATCGCGGCGGAGATGTTTCTTCGAAGTATTCGAGGCGGCGTTCGGCGTCGGCGAGGCTGGTGTCGTCGGGATTGCGGAGATCGAGCGTCATGTGTGACCTTCGCGAGGGCACGACGTTGACGTTGCCGGGCTCGAAGATCATGCGGCCGACGTTGGCGACGGTGCCGGGGATCTCACGCGTCAGCTGATCGGCGAAGACGGCGATGCGGGACGCCGCGAGGCCGGCGTTGCGGCGATACTTCATCGGCGTGGTGCCGGCGTGGTTCGGCTCGCCTTCAATGGTGATTTCGGACCACCAGATCGCCTGCACGCCGGTGACGGCGCCGATGCCGCCGCCTTCGGCGTCGAGCACGGGGCCCTGCTCGATGTGGAGTTCGAGGTAGGCGGCGGGTTTGAGGAAGCCCGGTTCGGCGGCGCCGAGATAGCCGATGCGGCGCAACTCATCGCCGACGCTTTTGCCGTCGAGATCGGTGATCGGGTAGGTTTCGGCGAGCGTCATGTCGCCGGTCCACACGCAGGAGCCGAGGATGTCGGGCTGGAAGCGGGCGCCTTCCTCGTTGGTGAAGGCGATGAGGGCGATGGCGCGGCGCGGCGTGATGCCGGTTTCCTTGATGGTCTCGATGACCTCGAGGGCGCCGAGGACGCCGAGGGCGCCGTCGTATTTGCCGCCGCTGCCGACGGTGTCGATGTGGGAGCCGAGCATGATGGGGGCGTCGTTGGTCTGGCCTTTGAGGATGCCGACGATGTTGCCGATCTTGTCGATGTGGACGTCGAGGCCGAGGTCTTTAAGCCAGGAGACGAGCAGGTCGCGGCCTTGGCGGTCTGTGTCGGAGAGGGCGAGGCGGCGGGCGCCGCCGTCGCCGGTGTCGCCGATCTTGGCCAGCGTCATGAGGCGCGAGAGCAGGCGGTCGCCGTTGATGCGGAGGTTGGAGGGGGTGGGGGAGGCGGGCATGTGGGGCGTCCATTGAGGTCGGGATGTGATCGGTGTAGCGGCGTGGGGTCGGCATGGGCAAGGAGGGTGGAGCGATGCTGTCGAAATTGCCTTTGGGTGATGTGAATGAAGATCGTCAAATCGAATAAAAATAATAAATATCAATCTGTTGATGTTCAAGTGCTGCCCGGATGGGCCTAACCCGAAGCTAACTATTTCGCGTTGGTCTAATTGCATATATTTCATTTGATGCGTATATTGCATTTGGACATCTGTGTCGCGTTGCTGTTGGAGATGACCATGAAACCCCGCGCTTTCGATGCGCCCGTGCTGCCAAGCCAGAAACTCCGCAAGCATGCAGAGGAACTTTTGCAGCACCTGGATGACGGCGGAGCGAGGTTCGTCCTTTGGGACCGCGAAGCGGATTACAAAATCGAACTCGAAGAGCCGGTTTACGAACTTTTGCGTCGAATGTTGATCGACCTGTCGCAAAACCGTGCGGTTCAAGTCCTGCCAACCGGAATGGAACTCACGACCGTGCAAGCTGCCGAGTTCCTGCAAGTCTCGCGTCCGTTTTTGATCAAGTTGATCGAGAAGGGGGAGCTCGAATGCCGGATGGTGGGTACACATCGCCGGCTCCAGCTTGGCCAACTTATCGAGTATCGCGAGAAGGTGATGGTGACTAGCAAGGACGTCTCGGACGAGATGGCGCGCGAAGCGCAAGAGGCGGGCTGGGAGTGATCGTCGGTGGCCAGCTTCGCAGCACTCTTTGACGCCGACGTTCTCGTATCAATCCGTTTGACAGACCTCGCGATCCGCTTGGCGCGAACGGGCCTGTACCGCATCTTGTGGACTGCCGACATCCACGATGAATGGATGAGAGCCGTCGGAAAGACCAAGCCGCATCTGACACACCAGCAGATCCAACGACGCCGCGATCAAATGGATCGCGCGATGCCTCAGGCTCTGGTCGCTGGATATGAGAGCCTCACGGAAGCGCTCACGCTGCCCGATCCGAACGATCGTCATGTTCTCGCCGCGGCGATCGCTGCCAGGGCCGATGTCATTGTTACGTTCAATCTCAAGGATTACCCGATCCAAGCTTTGGGCCAATTCGGTGTCGAGGCGCAGCATCCGGATGTGTTTTTCAGCTACCAGCGCACGCTAGACGAAACGCAGTTCCTTCAGATCGTGAAGGAGGCGCGGGCTGCGCTGATCAATCCGCCTATCAGTGCGGACGATTACATCGGCGGTTTGCGACGGCAGGGGCTCCAAAACATTGCCGGCGAACTCGAGAAGGCCAAACCTTTGATCTGATCGAGGGCGTCTTCGGATTTGTTGCGATAGCGCTGGGTCGGGGCGGTGTAATACGTCGCGGCGGCCTGCTGCCTTGCGACTAGGGGCAATGGCTTGCTTGGCTTTCCGGAATGACGTTGCGGTGAAAAGTGCGCAGGATGCGCACGACCGATGGCGTTGCTCGATCGCGAACCGGGACTTGCCGACGGCTTTTTTCTCTATCTATCCGAGGGGCTGACACCGTCCAGGCAACCGGCCTTACAATTCAGCGATGACTGCGGTCGGCGAGGATGGCGGCGATTTCGGCGCGGAGGTGATCGATGCCGAGGCCGGTGTCGGCGGAGGTGGCGATGACGCGCGGGTAGGCGGCGGGGTGGGCCGTCGCGATCTGCTCGGTGGCGGTGAAGATCGCTTGCTGCTCGTGATGATTGAGCTTGTCGAATTTTGTCAGCACGATTTCGAAGGAGACGGCGGCGACGTCGAGCATCTGCATTATGTCCTGGTCGATCGCTTTGGCGCCGTGGCGGCTGTCGATCAGGACGAAGACGCGCGCGAGATTGGGACGGCCGCCGAGATAGGCGCGGACCAAGGCGGTCCAGGCGTCGACTTTTTCTTTCGGCGCCTTGGCGAAACCGTAGCCGGGCATGTCGACAATGTAGAGGGGATGCGTGTCGGGGTAGAAGAAATTGAGCTCCTGGGTGCGGCCGGGCGTGTTGGAGGTGCGGGCGAGGCCCTTGTGGCGGGCGAGTGCGTTGATGAGGGTGGATTTGCCGACGTTGGAGCGGCCGGCGAAGGCGATCTCGACGCGATCGGCGGGAGGCAGGAACTCCAGTGCGGGTGCGCTTTTGAGAAATTGCCAGGGGTGGAGGCCGAGTGCTTCGCCGGCGGCAAGCTCGTCAGGGGTGAAATCGAGGGCGAGGGGCATTGAGGATGGCTTTCGAACGCGTGACGTGTTGGGGCCGGTGTAGGGCAAGACGGCAGTGGGGGGAAATGGAAAGGGCGGCGCCGAGCCATCAGTGCGGCTGATGAGTTAACCAGCGGGGCGACGATTTAGGCGAAAATTTATCCCCGTTTTTGCGAGATGGGCCGGATCGGGCGCGGCGGCGATTGTGCGTGGCCTGACGACGTTCGGTCGGCAGCAGCCGGTGCCTGGACGGGCCCCGGCCGACGCTCAGCCGTCATGGCAGCCGCTGAGGATGCTGGCAGCCGCCAGTGCCGCCGATGCGAGACGCTCGCACTTTCGCGATGGTATCGAAGACACGCGGTGTTAGCCCATCGCCGAATCGTGCGATTGTGCATCGCCAGATTCGATCGCGGACGCGGATTTTTTTCCGCCGTCCGCGTTCGTGATGATGCGTCACGTCTTCTTGGGAGAGATCCACTTCTCGAGGCCCATGTTCTTCCAGAGATGGATCTCGGTGCCGTTCTTTTTCATGATCCAGTATTGCTGGATGAGCGAGAGCACGTTGTTCCAAGCCCAGTAGATCACGAGGCCGGCGGGGAACGAGGCCAGCATGAACGTGAACATCACCGGCATCCAGTTGAAGATTTTTTGCTGCAACGGATCCGGTTGTTGCGGATTGAGCTGCATCTGAATCCACATGGTAACGCCCATGATCAGCGGCCATGCGCCGACGAGAAGGAACTCCGGCACCTGGAACGGCAGCAGACCGAAGAGATTGAAGACCGATGTCGGATCGGGCGCGGAGAGGTCCTTGATCCAGCCGAAGAACGGCGCGTGGCGCATGTCGATGGTGACGAACAGCACCTTGTAGAGCGCGAAGAACACCGGGATCTGAAGCAAGATCGGCAGACAGCCGGCGGCGGGATTGATCTTCTCTTTCTGGTAGAGCTTCATCAGCTCCTGCTGCTGCGCGGCGCGGTCGTCCTTGTGTTGCTCGCGCAGCTTTTCCATCTCGGGCTGCAGCTTCTTCATCTTCGCCATCGACTCGTAGCTCTTGTTGGCGAGCGGGAAGAACACGAGCTTGACGAGCACCGTGGTTGCGAGAATGGCGAGGCCGTAGTTGCCGAGCATGGCGGTCAGCCAGCTCATCAGTTTGAACAGCGGCTTGGTGATGAAATAGAACCAGCCCCAATCGACCAGCATGTCGAGCTGCTTGACGCCGAGCTTGTCGCGGTAGGCCTCGATCAGTTGAACCTGTTTGGCGCCGGCGAAGAGATTTTGTGTGACCGTCGCGGTGCCGCCTGCGGGCAAGGCAACGCCGCGCTGGATGTAGTCGATCTGATAGGTCTCGCGGCGTGTCGGGCTTTTGTTGAAGCCGGAGACGAAGCCGTCGAGTTCGGCCTTCTGGTCGGGGATGAGCGCGGTTGCCCAATATTTGTCGGTGATTCCGAGCCAGCCGCCGGTGATCTTTTCCAGCGCTTTCTGGCCGGTTTCGCCGTCTTTCACGCCTTTGAGGATGTCGGAGTAGGTGATCTCCTGCAGCAGGCCCTTCTCGCCGACGACGCCGATCATGCCTTCGTGCAGGATGTAGAACCCTTGCGTCACAGGCGTGCCGTGGCGCGAGATGATGGCGCGATGATCGAGCGTGAGCGGCGTGCCCGATGTATTCTGCACGCTGTCATCGATCTGGAACATGAAGTTGTCGTCGATCGCGAACGTGCGGCGGAAGACGTGGCCTTGGCCGTTGTCCCAAGCGAGCGTGACCGGAGATGCGGGCGTCAGCGTCGCGCCCTTCTCGAGGCGCCACTCGGATTGCGCATCGGGGAGCTTGATGGTCGCGCCCGCGCCCGACAGCCAACCGAACTCGGCGTAGAACGTGTCCTTGGTGCCCGACGGCGAAAACAGAACGACGTTGGGGCTCTTGGGGTCGACTTGCTCGCGATATTTCTGCAGCACGATATCGTCGATGCGCGCGCCCTTGAGGGCGATGGAGCCTTTGAGGCTCGGGGTTTCGATGGCAAAGCGCGGGGAGGCCTTAAGGGCTGCTTCACGCGTGAGGAAGCCGCCGGCGATGGCGGCGGCAGGCGCATCGGTGCCGGGCTTGGAGGTGACGCCAGGCGGCAGCGGCGTCGCGGTCGTGCCGGGTGACGCGCCGGGTGCGGTGGTGGTGCCTTGCGGGTTCGTCTGCTGCTGCGTTTGCTGGCCCTGCTTCAGGCGATCGCGGCGCTCCTGTTCTTCCTTCATCTTCGGATTGGCATAGAGGACCTGCCAGCCAACCAGCACAAGGACTGACAAAACGATTGCCAGCATTAGGTTTTTTTGACTTTCGGGGTCTTGTGTCATGGTCAATCCGGAAACGACAGGGCTTGCGCGGGCGATCTTTGCGGGATCGCTGCAATGAGAGGATGCGCGTTCACCGCCGCGGCTTTGGCTTCGGCTGGTTGCCTTTTGGCGCGGTGTGCACGCGGGCGAACGCTTTCGTGAGATCAGCTACAAGAGAGGGGAAGGCGTTGTCCAGCACCGGACGGCGCGCAACCACGACATAATCGTAATCAGAGTGCGCGTATTCCGCCTTTAGTGCGGAGATCGCGGCTTTCAGGCGACGGCGCATGCGGTTGCGTTCGACGGCGTTGCCGGTTTGCTTGGTGATCGTGAAGCCAAATCGCGGGCCGCGTTGGCGCGCTCGCGCCAGCGGACGGCTCGCGCGGCTTGCCTTCAAGCACAAAAGCGGGTGACGACCAGCGGCCGCCGCCGCGAATGCGGAGGAACTCGCTGCGCCGCTTCAGCGTCGGAATGCGGCCATGTGGTGGGCCGCGTGTGGGATTTGGCGGTGCGCTTGGTGTCATTGCCGGGCCGCTCATGTCGGATACTTTTGTTTGCGCGCGGCCGACCCGCCTACCCTGCGCGCGTGTTCGCTAAAACACGTCACGCCGGACCCACGGGACCCGGCGCGCAAATTTCCATCGTGCAAAATTGGATTAAGCCGACAGGCGCTTGCGGCCCTTGGCGCGACGGCGCGCGAGCACGTTGCGGCCACCAACGGTTTCCATGCGCTTGCGAAATCCATGGCGGCGCTTGCGCACGAGTTTGCTGGGCTGATAGCTGCGTTTCACGATACGTCTCCGTGCCGCCCCATGGGCGTTGAGTTTGGGCCCGGCAAAATGCGCGGCCAGACGTCGACCGCCCGTTACCGCTCGTTGCCTCGATTGGATGGGCGCCTTATAGGGGGCTCGGCTGCCTTAGTCAAATCATGGTGGTGCTGATTCTCGACTGATTTTGGCGAACAAAAGGTCTCATGCGGACGGATTTATTCGATTTCGAGCTGCCGGAGGACCGGATTGCGCTCAGACCAGCGGAGCCGCGAGACAGCGCGCGGATGCTGGTGGTCGGGGGCGGATTGCATGATCACGTGGTGTCGGACCTCGCATGCCTGTTGCGGCCGGGGGATGCCTTGGTCTTCAACGATACGCGGGTGATCGCGGCCGCGCTGGATGGCGTGCGCACGCGCGAGGGGGGCGTTGCGGCGCGGGTGACGTTCAATTTGACGAAGCGGGTGGCGCCGAGCCGGTGGCGGGCGTTCGCGCGGCCGGCGAAGCGATTAGAGGCGGGGGACCGGTTGCGGTTCGGCCATGGCAACACGAGCTGTCTGATGGGGGCGCTCGATGCGACGGTCGTGGCGAAGGGCGAGGCCGGCGAGGTGGAACTCGCGTTCGATCTGGCCGGGCCTGATCTCGATGCGGCGATCGCGGTCGCCGGGCAGGTGCCGCTGCCGCCGTATATCGCGGGAAAGCGGGCGCCGGATGCGGCTGATCGCGTGAGCTATCAGACCATTTATGCGGCGCATGACGGGGCGGTCGCGGCGCCAACGGCGGGGTTGCATTTCACACCCGAGTTGTTCGCGCGATTGGATGCGCGCGGCGTGTCACGGCATTTCGTGACGCTGCATGTGGGGGCGGGCACGTTCCTGCCGATGAAGGCGGACGATACCAACGATCATGTGATGCACGCCGAGTGGGGCGAGGTCACGGCGGCAACGGCGGCGGCGCTGAATGAGGTGCGGCAGCGCGGCGGGCGTGTGATCGCTGTCGGAACGACGTCGCTGCGGTTGCTGGAGACGGCCGCGGAAACGGGCAGGATCCAGCCGTTTTCGGGCGAGACGGCGATCTTCATTACACCGGGTTACCGGTTTCGCGCGGTGGATGCGCTGTTGACGAATTTTCATTTGCCGAAGTCGACGCTGTTCATGCTGGTGGCGGCGTTGGCGGGCCTCGAGACGATGCGCGCGGCCTATGCGCACGCGATCGGGGCGGGGTACCGGTTCTATTCCTACGGCGATGCGTCACTGCTGTTCGGGTCTGATACCGTCCGGCCGAAGTTCTGACTCGGTGTGGTTTTGCCGGCCGGAGGTTGTTTTCTTGCGCGCGGCCGCCCCACCAACCCCGCGCGCGTCGGGTCGGCTGATTGGCGTAGACCCACGCAATTCAGGCGTCTCCCCCGCGACTTCATCGAAAATTAACTGCTCCTGCCGAAGGTTATCACTAACGGCCCTTAATGCTTCGGGTCCGTGAGGTTGGCTGCATCTGCAAGCCAGATCTCGCGGATGCGGCAACACGGGCAGGCGGTGCAGGTCGGCAATGGGTGGGTGGCAGCAGAGTGGTGATCGACGCGATGGCGATGTGGCAGAGGCGATCAGCGCCCGGCCGCAGCAGTCACGTCGCGCGCTTGCGCCGCAAGGCGCGCGGCGCACGCCTTGGCTGATCGTTGCGGGCGTCGCCGTGATGCTCTCGGCGATCGCGATCGCAGACCCCGAGCGGGTTGCGAGCCGCGCGGACGCAGTCGCCGCCGAACTCGAACGCGCGGCGATCAATGCCGGATTTCGGAGTTTCGGAAGTCGTGATTTCCGGCCATCGATTCGCGCAGGATTCGGATATCTACGAACAACTTGGGCTTGGCCAAAATTCGTCGCTGATCGGGTTCAAAGTCGCGGCGGCCAAGATGCGCATAGAGCAGTTGAGCTGGGTCGCACGCGCAGATGTCGCCCGGGTGTTTCCAAACCGGCTCGAAATAAAAATCACGGAACGAACGCCGTTTGCGGTTTGGACCGACGGCGGGCGCGCGCTGCTGATCGATGCCTCGGGCCGCGCCCTTGGCGTTGTTCCTTCGACGGCGATGCCGGAGTTGCCGCGGGTGGCGGGGACGGGGGCCAACGATGCCGCCAGCGCTTTGTTCTCTGAACTCCAGCATCACAAAGAGATTGCAGCGTCGCTTAAACTTGCGACACGTGTCGCTGCGCGGCGCTGGACACTGGCGTTGGCCGGCGGTGTCACGATCGAACTGCCGGAATCGCATATGGAAGCGGCGCTGCGCCGGTTCTCGGCATTGAAGGCGGACGGTGCCATCGGCGCGCCGCAGACGATCGATCTGCGCCAGCCTGCGCGTACGGTGGTGCGTGCGGCGCGACCTGCGCCCGCATTACCCGATCCTGACCCTTCGAGCGGGGGCAGGTCATGAAAAGTCGTCCGCGCAACGGCGGTGCTGAATTGACCGCGGTACTGGATGCCGGGACATCGAAGGTCGCGTGCGCGATTTTTGCGGGCGGGCGAGGCCGGCCGCTGGAGTTGCTCGGTATCGGGCACCAGCGCGCGCGCGGCGTGAAAGCCGGCGTCATCACCGATATCGAGGCGGCCGAGGGGGCGGTTCGTGCCGTCGTCAATCAAGCCGAACGCATGGCCGGACTGACGCTACAATCGATCGTGCTGGCGGTTTCGTGCGGGCGTTTGAAGTCGCAGACGTTCGCCGCGAGCGCGCGGCTCGAGGACGGAGTCGTGAGTGACAACGATGTCGCTCGCGTTGCGAGCGCCGGCCGCGCCTATGCGGAGCGCGATGGGCGCACGCTGCTGCATTTGAACGGACTTGGCTTTCGTCTCGATGGTGCGGGTGGAATCGCGGATCCGCGCGGTCTGGCCGGACGGGAACTTGCGGCTGATCTGCACGCCGTGACGGCGGACGAAGCGCCGCTGCGAAATCTTCTGCATGTGATCGAGCGTTGCTATCTGGAACCCGAAGATGCGTTGCCGGCGCCTTATGCCAGCGCGCTGGCGGTGACGACCGGCGAGGAGCGTCATCACGGCTGCATCTCGATCGACATGGGGGCCGGAACGACGACGATGTCATTCTTTGTCGATGGTTCTCTCGCCGGAGTCGACAGCATCGCGGTCGGTGGCAATCATATCTCCTACGACGTGGCGAGGGCGCTTGGCGCCACGCTCGACGACGCCGAGCGCATCAAGACGCTGTATGGGTCGCTGGCGGCGGCGCACTCCGATGCGCACGAGATTATTCCCTATCAGATCGTGGACGGCACCGATCGGATGCCGGGCCAGGTGACCCGCGCCGGATTGCGCGACGTCATTCGCCCGCGGGTCGAGGCGGTGTTCGGGCTCGTGCATGAGCGCATCGCGGCGACGCGGCTGCCGGCGCGCGTGTTCCAGCGCGCGATCATCACAGGTGGGGCCAGTCAGCTGGTGGGGCTTGGGGATTTCGCGGCGGACGTGCTGGGCCGTCCGGTGCGGATTGCACGGCCTGAAGCCATCGGAGCCATGCCGGCGGCGATGTGCACCGGGGCGTTTGCTGCGACGATCGGGGCGATGAAAGCCGTTTCGGATCCGGCGATCGCCAAGACACGCATGATGACCGCGCCAGATTTCGTCCCGAACTATCTCGGCCGCTTTGGCCAGTGGATCAGGGAGAGCTTCTAGTGTCCCGATCGCGATGTTCGTTGCATTCCCGGCGACCTCAATTCGAACTTCGCGATCGAAGAGGACACCAGAAAATCATGCTTTCTAGTGTGATTCAGATCGAGAAGTCCGCCGAAACATTTGCCGAAAGTATGAAACGGACTTCTCATCATCACACTAGTGCCGACAACTCCTCAATCGACTTGGACACCCGTCCTGAAACTCTGCCAGCAAGGAAAGTGAGGCTGCCATGGCCATCAAGCTCGACCTGCCAAAAATCGCAGATATGAAACCGCGGATCACCGTCGTCGGCGTTGGCGGCGCGGGCGGCAACGCGGTCAACAACATGATCGCGGCGGGGCTGTCAGGTGTGGAATTCCTGGTCGCCAACACGGACGCGCAGGCGCTGGCCGCATCGAGTGCGGAAGGCCGCATTCAGCTCGGTGCGAATCTCACCGAGGGGCTTGGCGCGGGATCGAAACCCGAGATCGGGGAAGCGGCCGCGGAGGAGGCGCTGGAAGAAATTCGCGCACGCATTTCAGGTGCGCACATGTTGTTCATCGCAGCTGGCATGGGTGGCGGCACGGGCACGGGGGCTGCGTCGGTGATCGCGCGCATCGCCAAGGAATCCGGCATCCTGGTGGTTGGCGTCGTCACCAAGCCGTTTCAGTTCGAAGGTTCGCGGCGGATGCGGATCGCGGAAGCGGGTGTCGCCGAGCTGAGGAAGCACGTCGATACGATGATCGTCATTCCAAATCAGAACCTGTTCCGTATCGCCAATGCGCGCACGACGTTCGCGGACGCTTTCGTGTTGGCGGATCAGGTGCTCTATTCGGGCATCGCCTGCATCGTCGATCTCATCATGAAGGAAGGCCTGATCAACCTCGATCTCGCGGACGTCCGGACGGTGCTGACGGGGATGGGAACCGCGATGATGGGCACCGGCGAAGCGGGTGGGGAGCGGCGTGCGGTCGCTGCCGCCGAGGAAGCGATTTCCAATCCGCTGATCGACGATGTCACGCTCAAGGGCGCCAAAGGATTGCTGCTGTCGATCATCGGCGGGCGGGACATGACGCTGTTCGAGGTCGACGAAGCCGCCAGCCGCGTGCGGCAAGAAGTCGATCCGGAGGCCAACATCATCGTCGGCGCTACGTTCGACGAATCGTTGGGGGATCGCGTGCGGGTCTCGATTGTGGCCTCCGGCATGTCGCGGGTGCCGCATGAAGCTGCGCCACGGATGGCCGCGACAGAGCCCAATCTACCGCGTGCGGGCGTCGTCCCAGGCGCGCCACCGCTGCCTGGGCAGCTGCAATCGATGCCGCCGCATCCGCTGCAGACCTATCCAAAACATGCGAACCCGCCGCAAAGCGCGCCACCCGCCGCATTCGATCCCTGGGGCCGGCCGGCGCCAGCGGCACGTCCGGTCGCGCAGCCGCCGGCTGCTTCGCCGCGCGAGGGGTGGATGGCACCAGGAGACGTCTACATTCAAGAGGGTGCCCCGCACCTGATGGATCAGTCGGTCGCAGGGCGGGCGATTCCCGCTTCCAACGAAACCGAATCAGTTTACGGTCGACGCGCTGACGGTTTCTCGCCCTCCCCGCCAGCCGATGTCCGCCGCGCGCAACGCCGGATGCCTGACGTCGAAGACTTTCCGATGATCGGTCAGAAGGAATACAGGGCGAAAACCAACGCGGCTGTGGATCCAAGGTCAGACAAGCCATTGGTCTATCAACAGCCGCAGGCGGAACCTAAAAAAGCTAGTCTTTTCCAACGACTAACTGGTTCAGGTCGGGCCTCGCAAGAGGCCAGATCACGCAACGAAGAGCGGGCCCCGGCCGAGGATTTGCCGGTGTTCTTCAATCGAGCGAAGCGTTGAATTTGGTCCGCATTGGGAAGTATTGCACAGCGGTAACAGAACGTAAGAATTGGTGATTTGTGTCGAATTAGGACGTGGCGTTACAAGATGGTCATCGCTCATGCAGAAGTACTGCGCCACGGGCCTTTCGTTAGTAAACGTCGGGTCTCCAGTTAAGGTTCAAAGTAGGCGTTAGAACTGCGTCGGGTCGAGTTGGGGGGCTCAGGTGTGTCGGTTGTATACCGATGCGTCAGAGCCGAAACGGATCGAGGGACGGCGCTCAATGTCCAAGCGGTTTATTGGGGCACGACAAACCACCATCGCTCGCGAGGTGGAGTTGTCGGGGACGGGAGTCCATAGTGGTGCACCGGTATCGGTGGTGCTGCATCCAGCTGAAGCCGATGTCGGTTTCCGCTTTCTGGTCACCAAACGTGGCCGCATCATTTCTGAAATTCCTGCCGATTACCGGTACGTCAAGAGCTTGACGCTGTGCACCGTGATCGGCGACGACACCGGCACAACGGTCGGCACTGTCGAGCACCTGCTCGCAGCGCTCCGCGGCCTTTCGATCGACAACTGCTACATCGAAATCGACAGCCGCGAAGTTCCGATCATGGATGGCAGTTCGGCTGCGTTCGTGGAAGCGATCGACGAAGTCGGCATCCGCGAGCTCTCCGAGCCGCGCAAGTTCATCAAGGTTCTCAAGCCGATTCGCGTCGAAGAGGGCGACTGCTGGGGCGAGCTCGCGCCGCACTCGGGGTTCAGCCTCGATGTCGAGATCGATTTCGACACGCCGCTCATCGGCCGTCAGCGACTCAATCTCGAAGTCAGTCCTGGCGCATTCCGAAATGAACTCTCGCGCGCGCGCACGTTTGGTTTCATGCGCGATGTCGAGAAGCTCTGGAAGGCCGGGCTCGCACTCGGTGCGTCGCTCGAAAATACAGTGGCGCTGACCGATGATCGGGTCCTGAACACCGAAGGCCTTCGCTACAACCAAGAATTCGTGCGTCATAAGATGCTGGATGCCGTCGGCGATCTGGCGCTGGCGGGGGCGCCGCTGCTTGGTGCATTCCGGTCGTCGCGCGGTGGGCATCGTCTCAACGCACACGTTCTCCAAGCGCTGTTCGCCGACGCGGATGCGTGGACGCTTGTGCGTGCACCGAGGACGCGGGAAGCAGCGATCGTGGATATCTCGGCCGGCATTGCCGCTGTCAACTACGCCGCCGACCGCAGCTAACTCACATTCATTGTCTCTTGGACGCGCGCCGAAAGGTGCGCGTTCGCCATTGCGCGAACACATTGTTGAACGATTTTCGATTCGTTCGATTCTCAAGTCCCAACAAAGTGTTGGGCTTGATCCAATTGGACTTGTCGCATCGTCATCTTGTGCTACGAATTGAGCAGGGGCGCTGAAGTAGCTCGGGTACACGAGCACTCGGTGAGGCCGCAGCGGTAGCTGGCGGACGTCAGACGGATCGGAAGGGACGAGCCACAATGGCTTATAGCCGTACGACGGGGGAGCAGACGGTGCGAGGCCGCCATGGGTTGGTGCGCCGCGCCGCGATGCTCATGTGCGTCGTGGCTGGCATCGGTGGTTGTGCGTCTTCGAACGATGCGCAGAAAGCGCTGCTCAATCCGGATCCGCCAGATCGCATGTACGCCGAGGCGGATCGTCTTTTGCAAAAGGGATCGTGGACAGCCGCGGCGCAGCGCTTCGAGGATCTCGATCGCGATCACCCTTATGCCGCTGAAGCGCGCCGTTCGCTCGTGATGTCCGCCTACGCCTACTACAAGGCCGGGAAATTTCCCGAGGCGATCGCAAACGCGCGCCGCTACACGACCATCCATCCCGGCACCAAGGAAGCTGCGCTCGCGCATCACATCATTGCGTCCGCGCACTTCGACGAAATTCGCGATCCGGCGCGCGATCAGACCGCAACGCGGCGCGCACTCGCCGAGCTGAAGACGTTGCGGCAGCGCTATCCGGATAGCCCATATTCGAAGCAGGCTGAGAATCGTGTCCGCATCGCCGAGGACGTGCTGGCGGCATCGGAGATGAACGTCGGCCGCTACTATCTCAAAAGTCAGAATCACGTCGCGGCGATCAATCGGTTCAAAATCGTGGTCGCGGAATTCCAGACGACGGCGCATGTGGAAGAAGCGTTGTATCGAATCGTCGAGACCAATCTGGCGCTCGGCGTCGTGCAGGAAGCGCAGGCGGCGGGGGCTGTGCTCGGGCACAACTTCCCGGATTCGACGTGGTATCGCGACGCGCACGGTTTGCTGAAGTCCGGCGGTGTCGCGCCGGCCAATGCGCCAGGCACCTGGATCGCGCAGCAGTGGAAGAATATCGTTCCGGGCTCGAAGCCGCAGTCCAATCCGGCGCCGCAGAGCGTGCCCGAAGGGTTGCCGGCACCCGATCAGCTGCCGGCGCCCAAGGGTGCGAGCGATGTGCCTGTGGCGCAATCTCCGAAGCCGAAAATCGGTGCGGGCGGCGCCTCGGCGTCGCTGCGCTGAAACGGTTTTTCCTCGTCAGGATTTCTGACCGATCTTGGCAGCCGCCACAGTGTGTGCAGAACTGCGCGCATGAACAAGTCGTCCAAACACAGTTTCCAAGCGATCGCGGTCGAGGATCTCTCGGCGGATCAGGCGCGCGCCGAATTGCAGCATCTCGCGGCTGAGATCGGGCGCCATGATGCCCTTTATCACCAGAAGGATGCGCCTGAGATCACCGACGCGGCGTATGACGCGTTGGTCCGCCGCAACGCCGCGATCGAGGGGCAATTCCCTGATTTGGTTCGGCCCGATAGTCCGTCGCGGCGGGTTGGGGCGGCGCCGGCGGAAGCGTTCGGCAAGATCCGCCATGACGTGCCGATGCTGTCGCTCGGCAACGCGTTCGCCGACGAGGACGTGACGGATTTCGTCGCGCGCGTGCGCCGCTTCCTTGGGTTGGCGGGGAGCGCTCCCTTGGCGGTCACGGCGGAACCCAAGATCGACGGTCTCTCGATCTCGATTCGGTATGCGAAGGGACGGCTGGTGCAGGCGGCGACGCGTGGCGACGGCGCCGAGGGCGAGAACGTCACCCAGAACGTGATGACCATCAATGAGATCCCGCACGCGCTGAAGGGCGCGGACGTACCGGATCTGATCGACGTGCGCGGCGAGATCTATCTCGGTCACGATGACTTTCGCGCGCTGAATGACGCGCAGGCGGCGGAGGGCGAGAAGACGTTCGCCAATCCGCGCAATGCGGCGGCGGGATCGCTGCGGCAGCTCGACTCGAGCATCACGGCAAAGCGGCCGCTCAGGTTCTTTGCCTACGCATGGGGTGCGGCCTCGACGCTGCCGGGCAAGACGCAGTCTGGTGTTGTCGCGGCCTACAAGAGCTGGGGGCTGCCGACCAATCCGCGAATGAAGATTTGCCGCGACGCCGATGAGATGATCGCGTTTTATCGGGACCTTGGCGATCACCGGGCGCGGCTCGGCTACGACATCGATGGCGTTGTGTACAAGGTCGATGATCTGACGCTGCAGGAGCGGCTGGGCTTCGTCTCGCGCGCGCCGCGCTGGGCCATCGCGCACAAGTTTCCAGCGGAACAAGCGACAACCATCCTGCGCGATATCGAAATCCAGGTTGGGCGAACGGGATCGCTGACGCCGGTCGCCAAGCTCGAACCCGTCACGGTCGGGGGCGTCGTGGTCTCGAATGCAACGCTGCACAACGAGGACGAAATCGCGCGCAAGGACGTGCGTATCGGCGACACGGTGATCGTGCAGCGCGCAGGCGACGTTATTCCTCAGGTCGTCGCCGTCGTGCTCGACAAGCGGCCCAAGGGGGCCAAGGCGTTTGTCTATCCGGCGGCGTGTCCTGTGTGCGGCAGTGCCGCCGAGCGTGACGCGGACGATGCGGGTGAGGCGAATGTCGTGCGGCGGTGTACCGGCGGGCTCATCTGTCCGGCGCAGGCGAAGGAACGGCTGAAGCATTTTGTATCGCGTCTGGCATTCGACATCGAGGGCCTGGGCGATGAAAAGATCGAGGCGTTCTTCGATCAGGGACTGATCATGCGTCCGGCGGACATCTTCACGCTGCAGGCCCGCGACGCGAAAAGCGAGAAGAGGCTCAAGGATCAGAAGGGGTACGGGGAAAAATCGATCGAGAATTTGTTCCGCTCGATCGACAGCCGCCGGAAAATATCGATTGATCGCTTTGTTTTTGCGCTTGGCATCCGGCATGTCGGCGAGACGACGTCGCGGGATATCGCCAAACTCTTCGGCAGTTACGGCGCATTCCACGAAGCGCTTACCACTGCTGCAAAGGCCGCGCCGGGGCCCGCCTATCGCCGCCTCGTCAACATCAAGGGGCTCGGGCCAAAGACCGCCGAGACGTTGATGCAGGCGATGGCATCGACGCAACCGCGCGGCGGCGATCTGTTCGCGGATGGCCCGCCGACGTTTGCGGCGGCGATCGCCGGTATCAAGGGTGTTCGGGCCAGCAGCGCGGATGCGCTCGCGGGCGCGTTCCAGTCGGTGCCTGAGTTCATCGAGACGGCGCGCGCGGCCGCACAGCAGATGCCAGGCGAGGACTACCGGTCGTTCGCGGGGCTCAGCGGCATTGGTGAAGTGTCCTCCGATGCGTTGATCGCGTTCTTCGCGGAACCGCACAATGCGGATGCCGTCGACGACCTCTTGAAGCATGTGACGGTCGAGGCGTTCGTGCGTCCGGCGACGCAGGAGTCCGCCGTCACCGGCAAGACCGTCGTGTTCACGGGCACGCTGACAAAGGTCAGCCGCAACGAGGCCAAGGCACAGGCCGAACGGCTCGGCGCCAAGGTCGCGGGCTCGGTCTCGAAGAAAACCGACTATGTGATCGCGGGCGCGGAAGCGGGATCGAAGCTCGACAAGGCGCAGGAGCTCGGTGTGACGGTTCTGACCGAAGACGAGTGGCTGGCGTTGATCGGGCAGGGGTGATGCATCGGCGCGGCGTCACGTTTCCTTGAGGCTGTGGGTGATGATTTTTTTCATGACGCTCGGCAAGGCTTGAGCGTGGAGGTCGCGGCGCGGCACCCAGCGGCAGTGCTGGGGATCGGACCAGAACGTCAGCGACGTGTCGGTCGGCACGATGGCGCGATAGACGACGAGTTCCAGCCGGAAGTGCGTGAAAATGTGCACGATGGTGCCGGGGACTTGCCACCAGTCGCCGCGGACGGGTGCGGCGCGCATCGCTTCCTTGAGCGGCGGCAGTGCGTCGCCCCAGGTGGTCGACGGGATCTCCATCATGCCGCCGAGAAGGCCTGCGTCGGGACGGCGGCGGAGGAGCACTGAGCCGTCTTCGCGGAGGGCGAGGAAGGCGATGCCGTGGCGGACGGGGCGTTCGGCTTTGCCCGCGCGCATCGGCAGTTGATCGGCGATGCCTTTGGCACTGGCGGCGCAGTCCTGCTGCAGCGGGCACATCAGGCACGAGGGGCGTTTTGGTGTGCAGATCGTGGCGCCGAGATCCATCATGGCTTGAGCGAAGTCGCCGGCGCGGTCCTGCGGCGTCAGCGTTGCCGCGAGACGCTTCAGTTCGACCTTGCTCGCAGGTAAGGGGGCGGTGACGGCGAAGAGGCGCGCGACGACGCGCTCGACGTTGCCATCGACGGGCGTTGCGCTATCGCCGAACGCGATCGCGGCAATAGCGGCGGCGGTGTAGGGGCCGATGCCTGGTAGTTCGAGCAGGGCTGCTTCAGAACGCGGAAACTTGCCTTTGTGCTCGTTGGCCAAGACGACCGCGCATTTGTGCAGATTGCGGGCGCGGCTGTAGTAGCCGAGGCCCGCCCAAACGGCGAGGACGTCATCGAGTGGAGCGGCGGCGAGCGCTTTCACGTTCGGCCAGCGGGCGACGAACTTTTCGAAATACGGGATGACGGCTTTCACCGTCGTCTGCTGCAGCATGATTTCGGAGAGCCATACCCGATAGGGGTCGGCGCGTTTGCCGGGGCTATAGCGCCACGGCAGGTCGCGACGGTCGCGGTCGTACCAGGCGAGCAGGCCAGCGACGGTATCGGTCCCGGCTGGTCTCAGGGTAAGTTGCTTGCGCGCAACGGCAGACATCACAGCAGGCATGGATGCGCTCCAATCGAGGGCGAATCGCTTGCACTCCAATGCTATGGTACAGGGAATAGAGCGCTTGGATAGAAGTGCTTTTTCCGCGCGTGGGAGCCCATCGCCGATGACGGTCCGAAAACCGCCCATGGAGCCGCCAAAGCCTGCCGCACTGCGGCCGCTTAAGGGACGCGCCGGTTATGTTTCGGCGCGAACCGTCGGCAGCTTCGTTCCTGGTCTGACGAAGACGTCGTTCGAGAAGCACGGGTTCTCGGCGGCGGCGTTGATCACCGATTGGGCGACGATCGTTGGCCGCGACATCGCCGCGGCGACGAGCCCCGACAAACTGAAGTGGCCCAAGGGCGTTGTGTACGATGATGCCGGCGAGGGCACGGCGGGGCGGCCAGGGGCGACGTTGATCGTCCGAGTCGATCAAACCCGTGCCTTGGAGGTGCAGTACCAGACCCGGCAGATCATGGAGCGCATCAACGCCTATTTCGGTTATCGGGCGGTGACAGATATCCGGTTGCTGCAGGCGCCGCTGGATCCGATCGCGGCGAAACCCGCCAAGAAGGTGCCGGCGCCCATCGCGCCCGCTGCGTCCACTGTGGTTGCGGCCGTCAAGGACGAGACCCTGAAACAGAGCTTGGAGCGGCTCGGGAGCTCGATTTTGGGAGCGAAGGGCCGCCGCAATCGTTAGGGCGCCCAATTCTGTCACCGACCTGTGACCAGATGGCCTCTCCTTCAGGTGGCATTCAGCCCGGATTTGTCTTAATCGGATGGCAAAACGTGGATCCAGCATCTGCTGATCCCGAGCCTTGGAGTGACGACCGTGATCGACTTGCCTCGCGTAACTGTGCCTTTCAGCCACGTCAGCCGCCGTGCAGTGGGGGTCGGGATTTTGGCTGCCGTCATCGTCGGGGCCGGGCTGCCAGCTTCGGCGCAAAAGCGCAAAGACGCTGCGCCAGAAGTTCCCGTCGAGGAGTTGATGAAGCCGGGCGCGTTGCCTGATCTCGTCATGGGCAAGGCCGAAGCGCCGATCACGATCGTCGAGTACGCCTCGCAGACCTGCGGGCATTGCGGCAATTTCCACACCAAGGTGCTGCCCGAGCTCAAAACCAAATACATCGATACGGGTAAAGTGCGCCTCGTCTATCGCGAGTTCCCGCTCGACAATCTCTCGGCGGCGGCGTCGATGCTGGCGCGCTGCGCCGGTGGCGACAAGACGTTGCCGCTGGCGTCGATCCTGTACTCGAAGCAGGAGGAGTGGGCGTTCACGCGCAACAATCCTGTGCCGGAGTTGTTCAAGATCGCGAAGCAGGCGGGCTTCACGCAGGAATCGTTCGACAAGTGCCTGACGGATCAAAAGCTGCTCGATGAATTGACCGCGGGCCGCGAGCGTGCGGCTGAAAAATTCGGTGTTTCGGGCACGCCGGCGTTCTTCATCAACGGTCGCCGCTTCACTGATGCGCCGACGCTTGACGCCTTCGACAAGGCGATCGCTGCCGCGGAAAAGAAGTGAGACCACGCGGGATGCGGTTTTTGAGCGGCTTTGGCCTCGGATTGACCGCACTGGCACTCGTTGCGTGTGGGGGAGATCTTACGCTGCCGGGGTCGTCGGCGTCGGCGGACAAGGCCGGCTTCAATCCGTTCTCACAAGAGTCGGAGACGTCGTTCGGCCAACGCGAGGTCATGAAGGACCCGCCGGTTGCCGAGGTGATGAAGGCCGGTGAGCTTCCAGAAATGAGCTGGGGAAGGGCCGACGCGCCCGTCACGATCATCAAGTACGCCTCGCTCACGTGCCCTTTCTGCAAGCGGTTTCAAGTTGAGACTTATCCACAGCTGAAGCGCGACTACATCGACACGGGCAAAGTGCGCTTCATCATTCGTGAATTCCCGATCGGAAAGGCATCTGGGACGGCGACGGTGGCGCTGCGCTGCGCCAAGCCGGAGAAGTACCTCGCGCTTTACGAGAAATATCTCGCTCAGCAGACGGCTTGGGTCGCGCAAGAGGTTAAGACGGATGCGATTTTTGGCGTCGCAAGCCAGGTGGGGATGACCCGGGCCGAGTTTGAACTCTTGCCTTCAGAATCGCGGCATGATTGCTGCGCTGAATTGGGTCAAGGAGCGCGGACGAACACTCGGGGTCATCGGGACGCCGAACTTCTTCGTCAACGGCCGCCTGGTGAAGTCCGTCGTCGGCATGAAAGAGATCCGCGAGATGGTGGATCCGATCCTCGCCGGCAAAGGTCCCGCCACGAACGGTTGACGCGCGCTCTACTTTGATCGCTGCCATGGGCGGTGACGGGAAGAATCGCGATGCATATCAATCGACTTCGGCTGCTGGGCTTCAAATCGTTCGTGGAGCCGACCGAGCTTGTCATCGAGCAGGGGTTGACCGGCGTCGTCGGTCCAAACGGCTGCGGCAAGTCGAATTTGCTCGAAGCGCTGCGCTGGGTGATGGGCGAGACCAGCTATAAGAGCATGCGTGCCTCCTCGATGGAGGACGTGATTTTCTCCGGCACCAATACGCGGCCGGCGCGCAACATGGCCGAAGTCACGATTTTCATCGACAACAGCGATCGCAAGGCGCCGGCCGAATTCAACGATCGGGACATACTTGAAATCACGCGCCGGATCGAGCGCGAGGCGGGTTCGGCGTACCGCATCAACGGTAGCGAAACCCGCGCGCGCGACGTGAAGATCCTGTTCGAGGATGCAGCGACAGGCGCGCGTTCGCCGGCGCTGGTGCGGCAGGGGCAAATCTCGGAAATCGTCAACGCGAAGCCCGAACACCGGCGGCGGATTCTCGAAGATGCGGCGGGAATCGCGGGGCTGCACTCGCGGCGGCATGAAGCGGAGTTGAGGCTCAAGGCTGCTGAAAGCAATCTGGCGCGGCTGGGCGATATTCTCGGGCAGCTCACGTCGCAGATCGAAAGCTTGAAGCGACAAGCGCGGCAGGCACGGCGGTATAAGGAAATATCGGTCGAGATCCGCAAGAACGAGGCGTTGCTGGCGCATCTCTCCTGGACAGAGGCGCAGGCGCAGGTCGATGCGGAAGAAGCCGGACTGTCGGTCGCCCTACAGAAGCTTGGCGAAGTGACGCAAGGCGAGGGTGCCGCGCTGCGGCTCGAAGCGGAGACCGCCGAGACATTGCCGCCGTTGCGGGAGGCGGAGGCCGTGAAAGGCGCGATCCTGCAGCGGCTGAAGGTCGAGCAGGACAATTTCGAGCGCGAGGCGCGGCGGCTTGGTGAGCGGCAGCGGGAACTGAGCCAGCGGGCGGATCAGTTCAAGCGCGACATGGATCGCGAGGAAAGCCTGATCGCTGAGGCGCGCGAAACGCTGAAGCGGTTGCTCGCCGAGGACACGGAGATCGAGCAGACGAACGGGCATGCTGTCGACTTCGAGCGCAAGGCGCTCGGCGAGCATGATCTCGCGGACGCGGCGGTGAAGGCGGCGGAGGTGCGGCTTTCGCAGTTGACCGTGGCGGCGGCCGAGGCACGGGCCAAGCAAAAGTCGCTGGAGCAGCAACGCACCGAGCGCAAGGAACAGGTCGTCAAACTCGAGCGTCAACTGCAGGCGCTGGAGACGCAGTTTCGCGAGACGGTCGGGCGAGCGCCGGACGCGGCGAAGCTGAAGACAACGACCGAATTCGGTCAGACACTCATGACCGAGCTGGTCGACATCGAGGCGCAGGCGCAGGCTTCAGAAGATCGCGTCGAGGTTTCGGCCCGATCGGCCAAAGAGGCGCGCGAGGCGGCGGCAGCGGCGAATCTTGTGGCGGGACAGATACGCACGGAAATCGAGACACTGCTCAAGGTGTTGAAGCCTGCGAGCGAGGGTGACTATCCGCCTGTGGTCGATGCGATCAAGGTGCAACCCGGTTACGAACTCGCGCTCGGCACGGCACTGGGCGATGATCTCGAAGCACCCGTAGAGCCGACGGCGCCAGTGCATTGGGGCCTTGGTTCTGATGGCGCGGGTGATGCGGCGTTGCCGGACGGGGTGCCATCGTTGAGCAGCGCTGTCGAGGCGCCGCGAGAGCTATCGCGCCGGCTGCGCCAGATCGGCGTCGTCACACGTGCCGACGGGCCGCGCTTGCAACGGGTGTTGAAGCCGGGGCAGCGGCTGGTGTCGCGCGAGGGAGATCTGTGGCGCTGGGATGGGTTTGTTGCCGCTGCGCACGGCGTGACGGCGGCGGCGGTGCGGCTATCGGAACGCAACCGGCTTGGCCAACTGACGGATAAGAGCGAGGCCTTGCATCTCGAAGCCAGCAACAGTGCGGCACGTGAGAAGGCGGCGACTGAAGAGCATAGGGTGGCGGAAGCCGATGAGCGGCGGTTGCGGCAGGTGTGGCGCGACACACAGGCGAAGCTTGCCGAGACGCGCGAACTGTTGACGGCGATGGATCGGCAGGCGCGCGAGACGGAGCAGCGGCTGCAGGCGATTGGTGAGTCGAAAGAGCGAGCGGGCGAGGCGCTGGTCGAGGCCAACGAAAAGCTCGAAGAAATTGATATGACACTCGAGACATTGGGCGATGTTGCGCCGCTCGAAGCCCAGGTGAAGGCGGCGCAAGAGCAGGCCACGGGTGAGCGGACGCGGCTCTCGAAGGCACAAGCCGAGCTGACGACGCTGGAGCGGGAACACCGGATGCGGTCCGAGCGCGCCAAGGCGATCGTGTCAGAGCGCGAGCGGTGGACCAACAGAAGTGCTGGCGCGGAGAAGCAGATCGCCTCGTTGAAGGAGCGGATCACGGACGCGACGGCGGAACTCGAGAAGCTGGCGGATCTGCCGGCGCTCGTCGCCGAACAGCGCGCAAAGCTGATGGACAAGCTTTCGGAGGCAGAAAAAGAGCGGCAGGTGGCGGCCGATCAACTGGCGGCGGCGGAGACCGCGCAACGCAAGGCGGCACAGGAGCTGCGCGGGTTGCAGGATCATGTGGCGCAAGCGCGGGAGGATCGCGCGCGGACGGAGACGCGGCTCGAGAACGCGCGGCTGCGCAGGACCGAGGAAGGACGCAAGATCCGTGAAAATCTCGATTGCATGCCCGACGCCGTGTTGTCGCTGGCCGAGGTGGTTCCTGGCACAGCATTGCCGGCGCTGCTGGACGTCGACCGGTCGTTGCAGCGCTTGAAAGGCGATCGGGAACGGCTCGGCGGCGTCAATCTCGCCGCGGATGACGAACTGACGACCTTGTCCGCACAATTCGAGGGCATGGACAAAGAGAAGACGGACGTCGAGGACGCGATCGCCAAGTTGCGCGGCGCGATCGGGCAGCTCAACAAGGAGGCAAAGACACGCTTGCAAGCGGCGTTCGAGACCGTCAACGGCCATTTTCAATCGCTGTTTTCGACGCTGTTCGGGGGTGGCGAAGCGCGACTCGAAATGATCGAGAGCGAGGAAGATCCGCTCGAAGGCGGGCTCGAAATCTTCGCTAAACCGCCGGGCAAGAAGCCCGCCACACTGTCGTTGCTGTCGGGGGGCGAGCAGACGTTGACGGCGTTGTCGCTGATCTTTGCTGTGTTCCTGACGAACCCGTCGCCGATCTGCGTGCTCGACGAAGTCGATGCGCCGCTCGATGATGCCAACGTCGACCGGTTCTGCACGATGATGGAGAAGATGGCGGCGGATACGGCGACGCGGTTTTTGGTGATCACGCACCATCCGATGACGATGGCGCGCATGAATCGACTATTCGGGGTGACGATGGGGGAGAAGGGCGTGAGCCAACTTGTCTCGGTCGATCTCGACGCATCGAGAATTTCAATGTGATGGACGGTGGCGCGGCGTCAAGCCCAACACCAGCCGCAACAGCGGACCCAGCACCAGCCCCAGCACCGGTCCAGGTACCGACGGCCAAACCCAGCGTGCCGCCTCGGTCCGAGCCCGCGCCTGCCGCCGGCAAGTTCCGCGTGCAGCTCGGTGCGTTCTCATCGGAAGAGACTGCGCGGGCCGAGTGGCGCCGCGTGAGCGGCCGCTTTGCGGAGCTGAAATCCCTGACGCCGCTCGTCACCGCCGCGCAGACCGGCTCAGGCAAGCTTTACCGGCTGCAGGCCGCGCTCAATACGGAAGCGAGTGCGCGGGATCTTTGCGCGAAGCTGAAGGCCGGTGGCCAGGCCTGCATCTACGTCCGCAACTGACAATTTTGGTCAGGGCGCATCTCGGCATTTTGCGGCCCATTGTCCTAACCCATTGATGTGCAAAAGCCTGTGCCGCTGGCACGGGCTTTGCTGTTCCCTCCAGGCGGGAGCGTGACCCCGCGCTGGAGGACGACGTGCCGCTGAGCCCCTGGGCCATCCTGATGCCGACAACGCCTGCGCTCACGAGCACGGCGCGATCACCCGCGCGAGCCGCGCAGTGGGTCCAGCGTCGCGACGGCACGGTGAGCTTTGCGGCCATCGACGCGCGCCTGGCGCAGGCCGCAACGTCATTGGCGCTGCACCGTCGCTGAGCCACCCCCGAGGAATTCGATTTCGACCCTGACGCGAACTGCCTCCCCGGCGTTCGCAACCCTCCACGCCGCCGCAGGCCAGTCCTGCTGCGGCGTTTTTTTTGCCGCAGAGCGGTGGATCATCGATCATGTCACCCCATGAATCATCGGAATCTCGGCCGCGTTGCCCGCTGCGGCATTGCCAGTCTCACGTTGTTGCTGTCTTCTGCCCTGCAGGCGGCGAAATCACCGACGCGTCCAGCCATCCCCGGCGCGGAAGCTGTGCAGGCCACGACGCTGGCCAACGGCATGCGCGTGATCGTCTGGAGCGATCACGACATCCCGAACGTCGCGCTCTATAACTGGGTTCGCGTCGGGAGTCGCAATGAGGCGCCGGGCATCACCGGCCTCGCGCATTTCTTCGAGCACATGATGTTCAACGGCACTGCAAAGCGCGCGCCCGGTGACTTCGATCGCCAGATGGAAGCGCAGGGCGGCGCGAACAACGCCTTCACTTCCAGCGACGTCACGGTCTATCAGGACTGGTTCCCGCGTTCGGCCCTCGATCTCGTTTTCGATCTCGAAGCGGATCGGCTGTCGAACCTCGCGTTCGATTCAAAAGTGATCGAGAGCGAGCGCAGTGTCGTGTTTTCGGAGCGGCGCCTGCGCGTCGAGGACAGCAACGAATCCTTCCTGGCCGAACAGGTGCAATCGACGGCCTTCGTCGCGCATCCGTATCAAATCCCGACGATCGGCTGGCCGTCGGATATCCGCGCCTGGCGCGTCGAAGATCTGCAGCAGTTTTTCAGGACGTATTACGCGCCAAACAACTGCACGATCGTTCTCGTCGGCGACCTGACTCCGCAGGAAGGATTTGCACTGGCGCGCAAGTACTTCGAGCCGATCCCGCGCCAGCCCGCACCGCCCGATGTACGGACGCGCGAGCCCGAGCAGCTCGGCGAAAAGCGCGTGCGCATCGAGCGCAAAGCACAGACGCCACTGCTGCAGTACGCCTACAAGGCTCCTGATGCGACGGATCCGCGTGCGCCCGCCATCGAGATGTTGCTGTCCGTACTGACCGGGGGCGACGCGTCGCGCCTGCATCGTTCGCTGGTCGAACAGCGCCAGGTTGCGATCAGCGTCGGTGGCTACTGGGATGAGGGCTTCGATCCGTCCCTGCTGTGGTTCATGCTGAATCTGCCTGAGGGTGGAGATGTGGCCGCAGTGGAGAAACTGCTCGATGAGGAACTCGAGCGGGTGGTGCGTGACGGAGTGACTGAAGTCGAACTGCAGCGCGCGAAGAACCTTGCGGCAACCGGGCTCTGGAAGTCGCTGGCCACGATCAACGGCAAGGCGCGACTGCTCGGCGAGTTCGAAGTGATGCACGGCGACTACCGCAAGCTGTTCGACGCGCCGGCGCGCATCGATGCCGTGACGCGCGACGAAGTGCGCAAGGTGGCGGGTGATCTGCTGCAGCAAAAGCGGCGCACGGTGGGCGTGGTGCAGCCAGGGGTCGCCCCATGATTCGAGGCCCATTCGTCGCCATGGTTGTCGCCATGGCCCTCGCGCTGCTCGGAAACATGGTTCCGTCGCATGCGTTTGCGGCGCAGGCAGCCGCGGCCGTGCGTGTGCCGGCATTCGAGCGGCAGGTGTTGCCCAACGGGCTGACGTTGGTCGTGATGCGGCGTCCAGAAGTTCCGCTCGCTGCGTTCACCGTGGTGATGCGCGGCGGCGCACTCGGCGAGACGCCGGACAACGCGGGGCTCGCATCGATCGCCGCGGGCCTGCTCGAGAAAGGCGCAGGTCCACGCGATGCGTTCCAGTTTGCCGACGCCGTCGCCAATGTCGGTGGCAGCTTCGGCGCAGGCGCAGGCACCGAGACCATCAGAGTCTCGGGGCAGTTCCTGGCGCGCGATCGGCAATTGATGATCGATCTGCTCGCCGATGCGCTGTTGCGTCCGCGGCTCGATGAGCGCGAGTTCGAGACGCTGCGGTCGCGCCAGATCGAGTTCATCAAGGCCGCGAAGGATTCGGATCCATCGTCGCTGCTCGCGAGCTACGGCCGGGCCTTCCTGT
Source organism: uncultured Alphaproteobacteria bacterium (assembly GCA_963779515.1). Classification (GTDB taxonomy): domain Bacteria; phylum Pseudomonadota; class Alphaproteobacteria; order Rhizobiales; family Hyphomicrobiaceae; genus CAVZYN01. The sequence goes on along the minus strand of CAVZYN010000013.1, from coordinate 5,131 downwards.
TCGGCGATCATCCCTATGCTCGCCCGCTCAGTGGCAGCGAACGCTCGCTCGCCGCGATCTCCCACCGCGACGTACGCGACTACGTGCAGTCAAATTTTGGCGCGGACCGCACGGCACTGGTGTTCGCCGGTGATGTGGATCCGGTGTGGATCCGGGCAGCCGTGCAGCGCGCATTCGGCAAATGGGGGCGAGCCGCTGCACAGCCCGACGTACTGGCCGTCCCGACACGGCTTGCCGGGCGCCACGTGCTGCTGGTCGATTCGCCGGGCTCATCGCAAACCTATTTCTGGCTCGCGAACGTGGGTGTATCGCGCCGCTTTCCCGAGCGTGCGGCGCTCGATGTGGTGAACACGCTGTACGGCGGGCGCTTCACGTCGATCCTGAACACGGAACTGCGGATCAAATCCGGGCTGTCTTACAGCGCAAGCTCGGCATTCAATCGCGGTACCGTGCCGGGCGAGTTTGCGATTCAGTCGTTCACAGTGACCGAGAACACGGGCAAGGCGATCGATCTTGCGATCACCACACTCGAGCGGCTGTACCGCGATGGCGCCGATGCGCCGATGGTCGATTCCGCGCGCGCCTACGTGCTGGGTCAGTATCCGACCGGCCTCGAAACCGCCGTCAACTGGGCCAATGCGCTCGCCGACCTCGAATTCTTCGGACTGGACCGCAGCTACATCGAGTCCTACGGCCCCGCACTCGGCGCGGTGGACGTTGCGGCCGCGCGCGCGGTGATCAATGCCGCGTTTCCGAAACCCGAGGACCTTGCGATCGTGATGATCGGCGATGCGGCAAAGATTCGCGAGACGGCGCGAGCGTACGGCACCGTGCAGGAATTGCCGCTGGCGGCGGAGGACTTCGCCGCCAGCCGGCGCTGAACCCCCGCCGTCACTGGCCGAATCGCAGCCCCTGCTCACGCAGCCATTCCGTTTCGTCGGCCGTGCTGTCCCGGCCGAGTGCGGCATTGCGATGCGGAAACCGGCCGAAGCGCTGCACGATGTCCCGGTGCAGCTGTGCATAGTCGAGGGTCGAGGCGAACAGGTTGCGCAATGCGGGCGGCGCTTCTTCCTGCAGGCGCCGAAACGCGTTGACCGAGACGTCCTGGATCTGTGCGGACTCCGAATGCTGTAGAGGCATGTAGAAGAAAATCCGTTCGACCGGATCCAGCGCAGCATCCGCGGCCTGTTCCAGGCCGTCCATCGTCAGCCGCTCGGCGCGTTCGTCGCCACTGAACGCCGCCGCGCTGCCGCGATGCACATTGCGCGGCAGTTGGTCCAGCAGCAAGATCAGTGCGAGCCGCCTGCGCGGGCTGTCAGCCCAGGAATCGAACTCACCCCCTCGGGCACGCGCGATCCACGGCCCGAAACGCCGCTCGATGTCCCGATCGCGGGCATCGATGATTTCCTGGGGCTCCTCGCCGCCGAACCAGAAGCGCATGCGCTGCTGCAGGCCCGCCGCGCTGTAGGGGCGAGGACCGAACCAGAAGTCGAGCAGCGTGCGAGCATGATCCATGCGGTCAGGATACCAGCCGGGACAGGACACTCGGTTCAGAGCGGCCTATGATCGTCCGCAATGCAATCCGCTGAACCCCTGTTGCGCCTGTACTGGATGCCCGGTTGCACCAGCTGCCTGCGCACGCGCGAATTCCTGACGGCTCAGGGCCTGGCCTTCGAGTCGATCAACGTCCTCGAAGATCCTGCTGCGGCGGATCAGCTGCGACGGCTCGGAGCGCGTTCGGTGCCTGTCGTGGCGCGCGGTGAGCGGTTCGTGTTCGCTCAGGAACTGTCCGACGTTGCGCGCTTCGTTGGCGTTTCGCTGACACCGGTTCGCCTGCCGCCCGACGTGCTGCTGCGGCGTATCGACAGGCTGCTGGAATTTGCGGCTGCGGTGACAGAGTCGCTGCCGGCGCTTCGGATGGCGGATCTGATTCCCACGCGGCCGCGACGTTACGCGGACCTGTGTCATCACGTCGGACAGATCGTCGAAGGGCTGCTCGATGCGGCCGACCCACGACGCGACGCCGAATTGACCTACGCCCATTTCGAGCGCCGGCCCGAGGCTTCGGTCGCCGGTGATCCGCACGCGCTGGCGCGGGAACTGCGTACGACCCGTGTCGCCCTGGAAGAGGCATTGCCGCGCCTGCAGCGCCGCGCTCCGGACGAACCTGTCCTGACTTATTACGGCGCACGACCGCTGCATGAGGTGCTGGAGCGTACGGCCTGGCACGTGGCCCAGCACGCCCGGCAACTCGACCATATCGCCGCGGCGGTGCTGGCGCTGCCGTGCGCGCCGCGGCTCGATCCGCGCCATCTCGCAGGCCTGCCCGTACCGCAGCAAGTGTGGGAGGCCGAAGTACAGTTTGCCGGCATACCGGCGTTAGACTTGAGCGCGGAGCAAGGAGCCGAGTGACATGGACTATTCATTGAAGCAGACAGGCCGCGCGGCGATGGAGTTCGCAGGGGACTTCGGCGGCCTGGGTGCGCGCGTGCGTGCGCAGATCGGCGCCGAGATGACCAGCCGCGGTCTCAACGAGCAGACGCTGGCTGCGGATCTCGACGACCGGCTCGCGCAGGTGGATCGCACGATGGCCGATTCCACCGCCTACGCGGCGTTCGCGATGCTGACGGAATGGAGCGGCCGCAATCATGGTCGCATCGCACAGTCCGCGTTCGATGAACTGCGCGCCGATCTGCTGCCGCAGCTGGAATCCCTGCAGAAGCGGGGTTCGACGACAATCGAGCGCCGGCTGCGTGGCCCGCTGCCGCATTATTTCAATCACTGGATCCATCGCACCACGGGCGGCTGGGACGGCCACGACTACCAGGGCTTCGTGCACGGCGAGCTGATTCATCGCGAGTATGTCGCTCGCAATTATCCGGGCGACATTTTCGCGCAGCGCCGCGAGATCTTGAGCGTGCTGCCGCGCAAGGATTACGAGCGCGTTTTCGAGATCGGCACCAGCAGCGCGCATTACACGCTGCAGCTCGCGGCGGCGTTCCCGCAGGCGCAGATCTGGGGTTGCGATCTCAGCATCCGCATGCTCGAACAGGCGCAGCGGGTCGCCAACGAGCGCGGCCTCGCGTGGAAGCTGTTCCAGCTCGCCGGCGAGGACACCGGCTTCGACGCGGCGTGTGTCGATCTGGTGACTTCGTACATCGTCATGCACGAGCTTCCGGCCGACATCACGCGCGCGCAGATGCGCGAAGCCTTCAGGCTGCTGCGTCCGGGCGGAGATCTGCTGTTCACCGATGTCACCCGCTACGCGGCGCTCGACCGCGCCGGCGAGTTCTGGGCCGAGTACACCGCGATCAATGGCGGCGAGCCATTCTGGCGCGAAGCGGCGCGGCTGGATCTGAAGCTGGCCGCTGAACAGGCCGGCTTCGTCAACGTGCGCTCGGAGGGCTTCCGCGGCGCGAAGTATCCCTGGTTCGTCTACGGTCACAAACCCGCATGAATGCGACAGATCCCGCCACGAAGTTGTCCCGCGATCAGGCCGTCCGCGCCGATCCTGCCGCACAACTTGCGCTGACGCTTGCGAAGGAGCTGTGGCTGCTGCGCGATCGGCAGATCGTGCTCGAAGCGATGCTGGCCGAGAAGGGCATCACCAGCAGCGAGCTGATCGATGCCTGGCAGCCGACGCCCGCCGTGAAGGAGCGCCTCACGCGTGAGCGCAAGCGCTTCCTCGAGGAAGTGCAGAGCGCGCTCAGCCCCGCGCCCGAGCCGACTGCGTGATGCGGCACTCGCCGATGTTGCCGCGTGCCGCGGCATCGCTGTTGCTCGCTTCGCTCACTGTGCTCGTGTTGGCCACGCCTGTATTGGCCATGCCTTTATTGGCAAGCCCCGCCGGCGACTGGCCGGCATTCGGTCGCGATGCAGGCGGTAGCCAGCATTCGCCGCTGAAGACGATCAACACGAAGAACGTCGCGAAGCTCAAGATCGCCTGGGTCCACCGCTCCGGCGACTTCGTCGATGCCGCGCTGCCCAAGGGCACGGTGTTCCAGGCCACGCCGCTGCACGTCAACGGCACGCTGTATTTCTGCACGCCGCTGCATCGTGTATTCGCGCTCGATCCTGCGATGGGTCGCGAGCGCTGGGTGTTCGATCCGTTCCGGATCAACACCGCAACGCGTGTGCCGGGTCGTTGCCGCGGCGTCGCGTACTGGCAGGACACTGCGGCTCCCGCCGCGCGCAACGGCGCGCCCGTGGCGGCGACGGCCTGCACGAAGCGCATCTTCAAGAACGGCGAGGGCGGCCGCGTCTACGCGCTCGATGCCGATACCGGCGCGCTGTGCCGCGATTTCGGCGCCGCGAAGGGTCATCCGGGATACGTGGTCCACGCTGACTATCCCGGTCATGGCGAGAGCATCGTGGGCTCGGCCAGTTCACCGCCGGCCGTGCTCGGCGATCTCGTGATCTCGGGGACGTCGGTGAACGACGGCGTCGCCAACGCCAAAGACGGCATCGTGCGCGCGTTCGACGCGCGCAGCGGCGAGGTGCGCTGGGAATTCAATCCCATTCCGGCGGACAAGCGCGAGTTGAGCGGCGCGGCGAACGTCTGGTCGACGATCAGCGTCGACACGGCGCGAATCTGGTGTTCCTGCCGACGACGAGCCCGTCGACGGACTATTACGGCGGCGGTCGCCGCTTCGACATCCCGCTCGCCAATGCGATCGTCGCGCTCGACGGTGCGACCGGAGCCGTGAAGTGGAGCCGGCAGGTCGTGCATCATGATCTGTTCGACTACGACCTCGTCGGCCATCCGCTGCTGGTCGACATCCGCCGCGATGGCCGCACCGTGCCAGCGGCTTTGCTGCAGACGAAGATGGGCTGGCTCTTCGGCTTCGAGCGCGACAGTGGCAAACCACTGTGGCCAATCGTCGAACGCGCCGTACCGGCGTCCGATGTACCGGGCGAACTCGCGTCGAAGACCCAGCCGGTGCCTACCGGCATGGTGACGTTCGCGCGGCAGACGATGAAGCGTGACGAGTTGTTTGGCCTACGCCGCTCGATCGGCTCGCCTGCCAGCGGCGCTTCGATCAGCTTCGCTACGAAGGCATGTATACGCCGCCCTCGCAGCGCGGTTCGCTGCTGTTCCCGTCGGCGTCGGCGGCGGCAACTGGGGCGGCGC
>CAVZYN010000012.1:0-78556 GCA_963779515.1 uncultured Alphaproteobacteria bacterium | reverse complement strand
GTTCAGATTCGCGGCGGGATATAGAGCGAGGAGAAATAGGGTGTTTCTCTCGGTGTTCGAACTGTTCAAGATCGGCCTCGGCAGGCTCGCGGTCAACGTCGTCGCTTGCTGATAGAAACTGTAATCAACCAAACTGGAGCAAGGAAATGGACTACTTCACCAAAGACCACGAATGGATCAGCGTCGACGGCGATACCGGCACGGTCGGCATCAGCAAGCATGCGGCCGAGCAGCTCGGCGACGTGGTGTTCGTCGAGGTGCCAGCCCTCGGCACGAAGGTGAAGCGCGGCGATCGCGTCGCGGTCGTGGAGAGCGTGAAGGCCGCGAGCGACATCTACGCGCCGGTGTCGGGCGAGATCGTCGGCGCCAACGAGGAGCTGGTGGCGACCCCGGCCATGGCCAACGAGAGCCCGGAAGCTGCGGCGTGGTTTTTCAAGATCAAGATCGCCGACAAGAGCGAGCTGGCGAGCCTCATGGATCGTACCACCTACGACGCATTCGTCGAGACCGGCGCGTGAGAGTAGATGCCGGCTCCCGCCGTCTCGACTAGACTGCGGCGAGGATAGGTAGGCGCGGCGGCCGTGCCGCGGAGTTCAAAGATTGAAAGGTTGAAAGCACATGCCCGGCGAAACCCGACGCTCCTTCGCGGAACTGTCCCAGCAGGATGATTTCATCCGCCGACACATTGGTCCGTCGGAGGCCGAGCAAGCGCGCATGCTCGAAGTCATCGGCCAGCCGTCGCTGCAGGCGTTCATCGACGCTGTGATCCCGGCGAGCATTCGCTCACGCGCACCGCTGGCGCTCGGCCCGGCACGCCCCGAAGCCGATGTGCTGGCTGAGTTGCGCCGGATCGCGTCGAAGAACATGGTGCTGAAATCGCACATCGGCATGGGCTACTACGACACCCACACGCCGCCGGTCATCTTGCGCAATCTGCTCGAGAACCCGGCGTGGTACACGGCCTACACGCCGTATCAGCCAGAGATTTCGCAAGGCCGTCTCGAAGTGCTGCTCAACTTCCAAACGATGGTCAGCGACCTCACGGGCATGGAGATCGCCAACGCGTCACTGCTCGACGAGGGCACCGCGGCCGCCGAGGCCATGACGCTGTGCCGGCGCGTTTCAAAGGCCAAGAGCCCGACTTTCTTCGTTTCACGCGATTGCCATCCGCAAACCATCGACGTCGTGAAAACGCGCGCTGAGCCGCTCGGCATCGACGTGAAAGTCGGCGACGAGATGACGGAGTTGGCGGCGACGGACTGCTTCGGCGCGCTTCTGCAGTATCCGGGAACGAGCGGCGAAGTGCGCGATATCCGCGCACTCATTGCAGCCGTTCATGCCAAAGGCGCGACCGTAGCGGTCGCGTCCGATCTGCTGGCGCTGACGCTGCTGACGCCGCCAGGTGAACTGGGAGCCGACGTCGTCGTAGGGTCGTCGCAGCGGTTCGGCGTGCCGATGGGATTCGGCGGCCCACACGCGGCGTTCTTTGCGACGCGCAACGCTTTCAAGCGCGACATGGCGGGCCGTCTTGTCGGCGTCTCGATCGATGCACAGGGCAACCAAGCCTATCGCCTCGCGCTGCAGACGCGCGAGCAGCACATCCGCCGCGAGAAGGCGTCGAGCAACATCTGCACGGCGCAGGCGCTGCTTGCGATGATTGCGGCCATGTATGCCAGCTATCACGGACCGAAGGGCCTCAAGACCATTGCTGAGCGCATTCATCGCTTGACCGCCACGCTTGCAGCGGGCCTCGCCGGCCTCGGCTGCAAGGTGCAGACGGCCGCGTTCTTCGACACCATCGTGGTCGAGGCGAAGGCGGGTCAGCTGCACGAAGCGGCGCGCAAAGCCGGCGTCAATCTGCGCGAAATCGATGCGTCGCACGTCGGCATCTCGCTCGACGAGACGACGACGCCCGCCGACGTGGAGCGGCTGTGGTCGCTGTTTGCCGGCACGGGCAAGACGGCGCCGGAATTCGCCAAGGTGGAAGCGAACGCATCGGACAAACTGCCCGCCGCGCTCAAGCGCACGTCGCCGTTCCTGACGCATCCGGTGTTCAACACCTACCATTCCGAGACCGACATGCTGCGCTATCTGCGCCGCCTCGCGGACAAGGATCTGGCACTCGACCGCACGATGATCCCGCTTGGCTCGTGCACGATGAAACTCAACGCCACGACCGAGATGATCCCGGTGACATGGAAGGAGTTCGGCGGGCTCCACCCGTTCGCACCTTCTGAGCAAGCGCAGGGCTATGCAGAGCTGACAACCGAACTCGAACGCATGCTGTGCGCGTGCACCGGCTACGACGCCGTCTCACTGCAGCCGAACTCCGGCGCGCAAGGCGAGTATGCGGGCCTGCTGGCCATTCGCGGCTATCACGCGAGTCGCGGCGAGGGGCATCGCAATATCTGCCTGATCCCATCGTCGGCGCACGGCACCAATCCCGCGACGGCGCAGCTCTGCGGCATGCAGGTGATCGTCACCGCTTGCGATGAGCAGGGCAACGTCGATGTCGACGATCTCAGAAAGAAAGCGGCGCAGCACAGCAAGAACCTCGCCGCCATCATGATCACCTATCCCTCGACGCACGGCGTGTTCGAAGAGCGCGTGAAGGAGGTCTGCGAGATCGTACACGCGCACGGCGGACAGGTGTACATCGACGGCGCCAACATGAATGCGCAAGTCGGCCTTGCGCTGCCGGGCCAGTATGGTGGCGACGTCTCGCACTTGAACCTGCACAAGACGTTCTGCATTCCCCACGGCGGCGGCGGCCCCGGCGTAGGCCCGATCGGCGTGCTCAAGCATCTCGCGCCGTTCCTGCCAGGCCACCGCCATCTACCCGGCCGCAAGGATGGCGCCGTCGCGTCGGCGCCCTGGGGCAGCGCGAGCATCCTGCCGATCAGCTTCGCCTACATCCTGCTGATGGGCGCAGAGGGTCTGAAGCGCGCTTCCGAGATCGCGATCCTCAACGCCAACTACATCGCGCATCGCCTCGCGCCGCATTACCCGATCCTCTACGCGGGGGCGGGCGGCATGGTCGCGCACGAGTGCATCATCGACCTGCGCCCGATCAAGGACGAGACCGGCATCAGTGGCGAGGATGTCGCCAAACGTCTGATCGATTTCGGCTTCCACGCGCCGACGATGTCGTTCCCGGTGCCAGGCACGCTGATGATCGAGCCGACGGAGAGCGAACCGAAATCCGAGCTCGATCGCTTCTGCGACGCCATGATCCAGATCCGCCGCGAGATCGCCGACGTGGCGCGGGGCGCACTCGATCGCAACGACAATCCGCTGAAAAACGCGCCGCACACGGCAATGGTGCTGGCCGCTGAGTGGAAGCATCCCTACACGCGCGAGCGCGCCGTGTTCCCGTCAGCGTCGCTCAAGGCGACGAAATACTGGCCCCCTGTCGGGAGGGTCGACAATGTTCACGGCGACCGCGTGCTGGTCTGCAGCTGCCCGCCGCTCAGCGACTACGAGCAAGTCGAAAACTCTGGCGCTTGAGAGGAACAGCCACCATGGACACTCATCTCGTCATCGCTCTCGTCGGCCGCGATCGGCCTGGCCTCATCAACGCCGTCTCGGAGGTCGTGACATCAGGCGGCGGCAACTGGCTCGATACGCGGATGGCGAGCCTCGCGGGACAGTTCGCCGGGATCGTCCTCGTCTCGGTGCCACGCGAGAAAGAGAGCGCGCTGATCGCGTCGCTTCGGAAACTCGAGACTGCAGGGGCTTCGATTGCTGGTCGAGCCGTCCGCCGACACTCAGACTCAGAATTCGGCACCGGCGTCCGGCGAGAGCCTGTCGCTCGAACTTGTCGGCCATGACCGCCCGGGCATCGTCCGCGATCTCTCCCGGGCACTTGCGGCGTTGCAGGTCAGCATCGTCGAGATGGAGTCGGAGCGCACAGCCGGTTCATTTTCGGGCGAGCCGATGTTCAAAGCGCGTGCGACGTTGCAACTCCCCGCAGGCGTTAGCGGCGAGAAGGTGCGCAAATCCATCGAAAGTCTCGCCAACGAACTGATGGTCGATATCACGAGGCACCGTGGCGACTGAGCGGCGCGCCGACATAACAGCGCAGCCGCGCCAGCGCTTCACCCATATTCTGGCACCCCATTTCTGGAACCATCGCTATGAGCACCTCGCCCCTTCTCCGTACCCCTTTGTATGACCTTCACGTCGAGCTCGGCGCCAAGATGGTGCCCTTCGCCGGTTACGAAATGCCGGTGCAGTATCCGATGGGCGTGCTGAAGGAGCATGAGCACACGCGTACGCAAGCCGGCCTTTTCGACGTCTCGCATATGGGGCAGGTGAAGCTCATTGGTCGCGGTGCCGCAATGGCGCTGGAGACGCTCGTGCCGATCGACATCGTCGGGCTCGAGTCCGGCCAGCAGCGCTATGCGCTGTTCACCAATGACACCGGTGGCATTCTCGATGATCTCATGGTCGCGCGCCTTGACGACGACCTGCTCATCGTCGTCAACGCCGCCTGCAAAGCGCAGGACATCGCGCATATGCAGACGGGCCTTGCCGGGAAGTGCACGGTCGAGCCGCTCCCCGATCGCGCCCTTGCTCGCGCTGCAGGGGCCAGAGGCCAGCAAGGCACTCGCGCGCCTCGCGCCCGAGGTTGCAACCATGACGTTCATGCAGGTCGCCCGCGTGAAACTGCTCGGCGCCGATTGCGTGATCTCACGTTCGGGCTACACCGGCGAGGACGGCTATGAGATCTCCGTGCCTTCGAGCGAGGCCGCCGCGCTGGCGCGCCGTCTGCTTGCGGAACCCGAGGTCAAGCCGATCGGGCTCGGCGCACGCGATTCGCTGCGGCTCGAAGCCGGGCTCTGTCTTTACGGCCACGATATCGACACGACCACGACACCGGTCGAAGGCAGCCTCGTGTGGGCGTTGTCGAAGGCGCGCCGCCCCGGCGGCGTCCGCGCCGGCGGCTATCCAGGTGCGCCCGCGATCGAGCGGCAGCTCGCCGAAGGCGCGGCGCGCAAACGCGTTGGCCTGCGGGGTCTCGAGCGGTCCCCTGTTCGCGAGGGCGCGGATTTGTTTGCTGGTGCCGAGGCGAGCGCGAAGAAGATCGGCCGCGTGACGAGCGGCGGGCCGGCGCCGACGCTCGGCTCGCCCGTCGCTTTGGGTTACGTCGAGAGCGCGTTCGCGCCGGCCGGCACCAAGGTCTTCGCCGAAGTGCGCGGCAAGCGCGTCGCGATGGAAGTGGCCAAGACCCCGTTCGTGCCGCAACGCTACTATCGCGGCTGAGCGGCGCTCTCTACTCCTCATTCCAGAGGAGCAGTTATGGCCAGCACACCCTCCGCCGGCGCGTGAACCACACAATCAGCTGACGGACTGTGGCGCTGCAGCGCTTGCCGCGCGCCGGTCGCCCCAAAAACCGGCGCCCGCAGCGGGACACGGGCCGCGCATGGTTCGACAGGCTCACCCTGCGCACCTGTTGCCGCGCCAGCTCGGCCGCTCGCCCTTCGACACGCTCAGGGTGAGGCGGATCGGATGATCAAACCCGCCTCATGGTGAGCCCGTCGAACCATGCGCGGCCCGGATGCCGCGGCATCTGAGGAAAACGGGCGAAGCCGCAGACAGGGACCGCTCTCGATCACGACGCGTATCGAGCACGGACGGCGATCGTAAACGGTCCCATTCGCCGAAATCGGGGAGCCCATCGCGGGCCACGTGTTAGCCCATCGCCGATTCGTCCAATTCGGCACGTGGAATTGCGTCGAACGGGTCGCGTTCCGGACGCGCAACAGCCGCTTCAGCGTTTGTGCTTTTTGCGCCAGGCGGCGAAATCGGTTTTGGTTTTCTCGTCGGTCGCGGGATAAAGGCCGACGATGGAGCGGCCCTCTTGCACCTTCTCCATCACGAAATCTTCGAACGCGGTCATCTCGAACACTTCGTCCGCGATCTCGTCGGCGATGCCGGCCGGAATCACGACGACGCCGTCGGTGTCGCCGACGATGATATCGCCGGGCCAGACGGGGGCGTCGCCGCAGCCGATCGGAACGTTGGTGTCGATCGCCTGATGCAGCGTCAAATTGGTCGGCGCGGCGGGGCGATGGTGGAAGCTCGGCATCGCGAGTTTCGCGATCTCGGCGCTGTCACGAAAGCCGCCGTCGGTGACGATGCCCGCGCAGCCGCGTTTCATTAGGCGTGTGACGAGAATGCCGCCCGCGGAGGCCGCGCGCGCATCCTTGCGGCTATCGATGACGAACACCGCGCCCGGCGGGCAGTCCTCGACGCCCTTGCGTTGCGGATGGCTGCGATCGGTGAAGACCGTGATCGGGTTGAGGTCTTCTCGCGCCGGGATGTAGCGCAGCGTGAAGGCTTCCCCGACCATGGTCTCGACGTTCGGGTTCAGCGGCCGCACATCCTGGATCATCTGCGACCGCAATCCACGCTTGAACAACGCAGTGCAGATCGAAGCGGTGCTCACTTGTTTGAGTTTGTCGCGGGTGGCGGGCTTCAATGTGCTCACGGTCGGTGGTGTCCTCAGCTACGTTTCAAACGCTCTGTTGCAAAAGATGGGCGGCTCGGAGGGGGACCCTCCGATCAGGTTTGGGCGGACGCCTAGTCGCAAAGCGAAATCTGCTGTCCAAGATCACTCGGGCTGGATGCCAGCCTCCTTGACGACCTTACCCCATTTTTCGATTTCGCCCGCGATCACGGTGGCGAATTGCTCCGGCGTGCCACCTTGGATCTCGATGCCCGCGCCCGAGAGCTTCGCGCGGACGTCCTCCATCTTCAGGGCGGCGTTGATGGCACCGTTGAGCTTGGCGACGACATCCTTGGGTGTGCCGGCGGGCGCGAGGATGCCGCCCCAGGTGCTGGCGTCGTATCCCGCAAGGCCGGTTTCCGCGATGGTGGGCAGGTCCGGCATCGACGACGAACGCTTCGCCGTCGTGACGGCGATTCCACGCACCGCGCCGGATTTTACGTGCGGTTGAATGGCGGTGATGGTGTCGAAAATCATCGCCGTGCGGCCGCCGAGAAGATCGGGATGCGCCGCCGAGCTGCCCTTGTAGGGCACGTGCAGCATCTTGGTTTTGGTCATGCTCATGTAGAGTTCGGCCGCCATGTGCAGCGAACTGCCAGCCCCGCTCGAGGCGTAGTTCGCCTTCTCGGGGTTGGCCTTGATCCATGCCGTCAGTTCCGGAACCGATTTTGCCGGCACCGCGGGATGGATCGCGAGCAACAGCGGCACCACATGCGTGTACACGACCGGTTCGAAGTCTTTCACCGGATCATAGGGCAGCGTCTTGTAGAGATGTTTGTTGGTCGCGTGGCTCGAGGCGATGATCACGAGCGTGTAGCCGTCGGGCGGGCTCTTGGCGACGAAGTCGGTACCGAGGTTGTTGGCGGCGCCCGGCTTGTTTTCAACGAGCACGGGTTGGCCGAGCGACGCGGTCAGCTTCTCGCCGACGACGCGCGCGATCGTGTCGATGGCGCCGCCAGGCGTCGCGGGCACGACGATCTTGATCGGCTTTGCCGGCCACGTCTGGGCCGACGCGGCGGCAGAACAGAGTGCAAGTCCGGCGGCGGCGAGCGCGGTCAGGCCGAGGTGCTTCAAGGTCATGCGAGATCCTCCCGGAGATTTAAGCTTTGAAAACATGGCATGCGGCGCGGCGCTTGTCTCCGAGAGGCTCGTGCCGCCGCGGAACGGCAGCCATGCAGCCATGTCGGTCGAACAAATTTGCCAGCCGATCGGCAGCGCCGCTATATCGTGCCATTCCCCGTCTCCGGAGCGCCCCATGATCGGCTTTCGCATTCTCAAGCGCAAACGCAAGGTGAGCGCGCCGCTCGTCGCCAAGTTTCGCGAGCTTCCCGTTGCCAATGTCAGCGATTGCATGAGCCGCATGACGGCGGGTGGACCGCGCCTGCGGCCGATGCACGGGGGCGGCATGCTGGCCGGTCCGGCGCTGACGGTGAAGGCGCGGCCCGGTGACAATCTGATGCTGCACAAGGCACTGGATCTCGCGGAGCCCGGTGACGTGATCGTTTGCGACGGCGGCGGCGATCTGACGAACTCTCTGATCGGCGAGATCATGGTCGCGCATGCGATCAAGCGCGGCATCGCCGGCGTGGTGATCGACGGGGCCATACGGGATGCGGGAGCGATCCGCGCCGGGCATTTTCCGGTGTTCGCTGCCGGCGTCTCGCACCGCGGGCCTTATAAGGACGGCCCCGGCGAAATCAATGTGCCGATCGCCATCGACGGCATGGTGATCGAGCCGGGCGATCTGATCCTCGGCGATGACGACGGCGTGCTCTCGGTGCCCTTCGATCATGTCGAGAGCGTCTTGAAGGCGACGCAGGCGAAACAGGCCGCCGAGGTCGATCAAATCAAAGCGATCAAGGCCGGGACGGTCGATCGCAGCTGGGTCGATGCCGCGCTAAAGCGGCTTGGCTGCGCGATCGAGAGTTGAGGCGGGGACGTTGATTTAACTTGCAGTTTCAGCAGCTGCGGTGCTCTGCCGCGGTGCGCCGGCGCGGCTTCGCCGCAATCCGGCGATAGTTTGCCTTAGGCTTACAAGATTAACCAAAGTGACGCCGAACCCGGTCCCGAGACTTGCATCGCCGCTAACTTGCGTGCAGCAAACAGGCAACGGATCGCGTTCGGGCGCAACGTTGAGCGCAATAGCATGGAGACTCCGATGTTTCGATTGTCCAATTCCGCGGGCCGTATGGCAGCCGTCGCTCTGACAGCCCTCGGCATCGTCGCGGCCGGCGCCACGTCCAGCGTCGCCTTCAGCCAGAAAACCCGCGCCGCTTGCGCCGATGACTACCAGCGCCTGTGCCCATCCTACAAGGAAGGCTCGGCGCAATTGCGTGCGTGTATGGAAAGCAACGCCAACTCGATCGCGCCGAAGTGCATCCGGGCGGCGGTCGACAGCGGCGATATCCCGCGCAGCAAGGCCAAGCGCCTCGGTTACTGACGCCGTTGCCAGCCAGCACTGGACGCGGGCCGTACCCCAAAAGGTGCGGCCCGCTTCGTTTCTGGGGTATGCTGCCGCAGACCTTGAGTCGCTCCGAGCGACGCAAGGTTTGTGTCTATCGTGCTTCTCATCGGAAAACCGGGTCCCACTTTTCCGGAAGCACTCAAGCGGAACCCATGAATGGCCGACGATGACCGCCTCGTAACCGGCGCCAAGCGCGAGATCGATGCGTTCGAGCAGACGATCCGGCCGCAGGCGCTCGACGATTTTGTCGGCCAGGAGCAGGCGCGCGCCAACCTCAAGGTGTTCATTCAAGCCGCCAAGGCCCGCGGCGATGCCCTCGATCATGTGCTGTTTGCAGGCCCGCCGGGCCTTGGCAAGACAACGCTCGCCCAGATCATGGCGAAGGAACTCGGCGTCGGCTTTCGCGGCACCTCGGGGCCGGTGATCTCGAAGGCGGGCGATCTCGCGGCGCTGCTGACGAATTTCGAAGAGCGGGACGTTTTATTCATCGACGAGATCCACCGTCTGAACCCGGCGGTCGAGGAAATCCTCTATCCCGCCATGGAGGACTATCAGCTCGATCTGATCATCGGCGAGGGGCCGGCGGCGCGGTCGGTGAAGATCGATCTGGCAAAATTCACGCTGGTGGGCGCGACGACGCGGGCGGGGCTGCTGACCAATCCGCTGCGCGATCGCTTCGGCATTCCGATCCGGCTGAATTTTTATACCCATGAGGAACTGGAGCTGATCGTCTCGCGCGGCGCGCGCGTGCTCGGCGCTCCGATGCAAAAGGACGGCGCCATGGAAATCGCGCGGCGCTCGCGCGGCACCCCGCGCATCGCCGGCCGCTTGCTGCGGCGCGTGCGCGATTTCGCGGCCGTCGATGGCGCGCCCATGATCGACGCTAAGGTCGCGGACAAGGCGTTGAAGATGCTGGAGGTCGACAACGAGGGCCTCGACGCGCTCGACCATCGCTATCTGAATTGCATTTTGAAGAACTATGACGGCGGCCCGGTTGGCATCGAGACCATTTCCGCCGCACTCTCCGAGCCGCGCGATGCGCTCGAGGAGATCGTCGAGCCCTATCTGCTGCAGCAGGGTTTCATTTCACGTACGCCGCGCGGCCGCATGCTGGCCGCCAAAGCCTATCGGCACATGGGCGCGACCGTCTCGCCCCGCGCCGCCGTCCAGCAGCCGACGCTGTTCGAGGGCATCGAGGAGGACGGGAAGGAGTAGGGTACCAAATGATTAAGGAACATTAAGAAAACATGATGACATTGTGGCGGTCGAAGGATAAAAATCGCCGTGTGTCCGAATTTTTCTATCCGCGGTTACGGAATTATCATTGGATGGCCATGACAATGTCGGATTATATACGTTCATATGTCCGCGCGTTGTGACGTGCCGACGGATCATGTAACGCAAGGTGTTGCCTGTGACCAATGTCTCCGAGGGGAATCGCATATGACCTGACGTGATGGCGCTTGCAAAGTCGCGAATTGTGGATTCTTGAGAGGGCTCCTCAACGCAGGAGCCCGCCATGCAGCTCTTCATCACCGCGTTCGAGAGCGTTCCCGATCCGCGCGCCGAGAACGTGCGGCACGACCTCGGCGAGATCCTGATCATCGCGTTTATCGCCGTGCTGTGCGGCGCCCAGGGCTGCGCTGAGATGGCCCAGTTCGGTCGCGTGAAGCTCAAGTTTTTCAGGCGTTTCCTGAAGCTCAAGCACGGCATTCCCTCGCACGACACATTCTCGACCGTGTTCCGCATGATCGATCCGAAGGCGCTCGACGCCGCGTTCGGCGAGATCACCGCGCGGCTGGTCGCGGCGCTGGCGAAGGGCGGCGTGATCGCCATCGACGGCAAGTCGCTGAAGGGCGCCTACGACAAGGGCAAGAAAAGCTCGCCGAAGATGATGGTGTCGGCCTACGCGGCGGGCCTGCGTCTGACGCTCGCCACCGTGGCGGCCAAGAACGGCAACGAGGTCGATGCGGCGCTCGAGGTGATCGGGCTCATCGATCTCAAGGGCCGGATCGTGACGGGCGATGCGCTCCACTGCAACAGGCGGATGGTCAAGGCCATCGTCGACAAGGGCGGCGATTACTGCATCGGCCTGAAGGGCAATCAGGAATCCCTGCTGTCTGACGCGCGCGCCTGCCTGTCGGCGGCGGACACGCCGAAGGCCGGAGCAAAGCAGCCCCCGACGGCCAAGACCGAGACGAAGGGGCACGGGCGCATCGAGACGCGCGTCGGCGTTGTCGTCGAGGCGAAGGGACTCGCCGAGCATCACGAGTTCCCGGGCCTGAAGGCATTCGGCCGCGTCACCGCAACACGCGAGATCGACGGCGAGATCACGACCGACGTGCGCATCTTCGCGCTGTCGAAGAAGCTTTCGCCCGCGAAGCTCCTGGAGACGGCGCGTGCGCACTGGCAAATCGAGAATGCCCTGCACTGGCAGCTCGACGTATCGTTCGGCGAGGACGCCGCGCGCAACCGCAAGGATCACGGACCGGCCAACATCGCCGTGCTCCGCCGCCGCGCCCTCGACGTCGCGCGCCTCGACCCGAGCAAGGGCTCACTGACGACCAAGCTGAAAAGCGCCGGCTGGAACCACGACATCATGCTGGAGATGCTCGGCCGGTTGAGTCAAATGCGATAGCCTGAGCTACATTGTGGCTCAAGAGGTGATGCTATGGCACAAAATGCGCTCGTCCGGGCCCGTATCGACGAAGATGTGAAGCGAAAGGCGGAGGCGATTTTGGCCGCTATCGGTCTCACCACGTCCGATGCGCTCCGTTTGCTTCTCTATCGGGTGGTCGCGGAAGAACGGCTTCCGTTTGAACCGCTGATCCCCAACACCGATACGATCAAGGCGATCGAGGATGCTCGCGCCGGCCGCGTCGAGCGTGTCGGCAGCGTTGCAGAGCTCTTCAAAGATGCGAATCTTGAGCAAACCAAAGTCTTTCGCAAAGATCTCAAGCGCCTGATGCGGGGCGCCAGCGCAGAAACGATCAAGGCAAATCTTGAGATCGTTCTTGGCCTTTGATGATCGACCAACCGCTGGCGGCGAAGTTTCACGACCATGCCATGATCGGCAATTGGCACGACTGTCGAAACTGCCACGTCCGGCCCGACGTCGTGTTGCTGTTCGCAAAGTGGGGACCGACGCATTGAACCTCGTGAGGATAGGCTCACATAGCGACCTTGGAATCGAGGTTGGGGAATCTGAGTATGGCCGTGAAAAAATTCAGCGATTTCAGGCCATTTCACCCGTCACAAATCGTGATCGTCCGTAGGCTGGTCACGATGCGCCGGCGGGACTAGGGTGCCACTCCTCGTGGAACAGTCAGGAGTTCAACCATGGCAACGAAAGACAATTTCACAGCCGACGAATGGACCAAGGTCGTCCAGGGCGTGATGATGTCCGGTATCGCCGTCACGGCCGCCGAGCCGAGCGGTTTGTTCGGAACGCTCAAGGAGGCCGCAGCCAGCGGGTCGTCGATGGCGGCTGTCAAGTCCGACCCCGGCGCGGCACAACTCGTGAAGTTGGTGGTCCAGCATATGGAAACGCCCGAGGGCCGCACGGCAACGCGCGACGCGCTGAAGCAGCGCTTTGCCGGCGCCAAGCCGAAAGAGATCTCACAGCGCTGCGTCGATACGCTGCGTGAAGTCGCATCCATCGTCGATGCCAAGGCACCGGACGAGGCTCCAGCCTTCAAGATCTGGATCCTGAACACCAGCAAGAAGGTGGCGGAAGCGTCAAAGGAAGGTGGTTTCTTGGGCTTTGGCGGGACCCAAGTGAGTGACAGCGAAAAAGCCACCATCGACCAAGTGTCGAAGGCGCTTGGCATTCACTGAGTGCCTGCACTGAGTGACGATGACGGCAGCAGGGTCAGGCAAGGCAGTGCCTGGCCCTATTCTTTTTCCTTGGCGCGCTTGGCTTTTTCGATCTCGATCATGCGTCGATCGACGTGCTCGCCGACGACAGCGACGAGCTCCTCGGTCTTGTCCTGGAAGAAGTGGTTGGCGCCCGGCACGATGGCGTGCTCGATCTTGATGCCCTTCTGGACCTTGGTTTTGGCAGCAAGCTCCGCGACGGAGGCGGTCGGCACGACGCGATCCTTGTCGCCGTTGACCATGATGCCGGACGACGGGCAGGGCGCGAGGAATGTGAAATCATAAAGGTTCGCCGGCGGGGCGACGCAGATGAAGCCGTCGATCTCGGGGCGGCGCATCAGCAGCTGCATCGCGATCCAAGTGCCGAATGAGACGCCTGCGATCCAGCACGACCGGCTGTCGGCGTTCTGGAGCTGCAGCCAATCCAGCGCCGACGCCGCATCCGCCAATTCGCCAGGGCCATTGTCGAAGTAACCTTGGCTGCGGCCGACGCCGCGGAAGTTGAACCGGAGCGTCGAGAACCCGCGCTGTGCAAAGGCGTAGTAGAGGGCATAGACGATCTGATTGTTCATCGTGCCGCCGAACTGCGGATGCGGATGCAGGATCAGCGCAATCGGACTGTCCGGCTTGTTTTCATGGTGATAGCGGGATTCAAGGCGTCCAGCTGGACCGTTGATGATCAGTTCGGGCATGAAGATCCCTTGGAGTTCGAGCAGAGGAAGGCAGGTGGACACCGTCAGGCGGCCATGACGGCGCCAGCGTTTACGGTGGCCGTGAACGAATACGACCGATTATACTTGACTACGCCGCTCGGAATTTCCATATAGCGGGCGTCACTGGACGACCATTGCAGTCAAGCAATGGCGATCTCGTGAGACCTGGGCCCCGGGCGCGTATGCGGGCGACCTTTAGCACGGTTCGGGGGATCGATTGCAAGCGGTGCGTCACGGCGTCCGTGTCGCAAGGCGTCCGGGCGTCGACTGAGCGCCCAGTGCCGTCGCCGATGGCACGCCAGTGTGGCTGAGTAGAGTTGGAGTGGCTCGTGGAGCTGACGACAAAAGGCCGGTACGCGGTGATGGCTATGGCCGACATCGCCAAGCATGCGGGTGATGGGGCCCTGGCCCTCTCGACCGTCGCGGACCGTCAGAACATTTCCCTCGCCTATCTCGAGCAGCTGTTCGTCAAGCTGCGCCGCGCGGAGCTGGTCGAAAGCGCCCGCGGACGGGCCGGCGGCTATCGCTTGGCCAAGCCTGCTGCCGGGATCACCGTTGCTGACATCATGAGCGCCGTCGAAGAGCCGGTGAAGATGACCCGCTGCCATGGCGAAGAAGGAACCCCCTGCGTGCGCGGCGAGCGCTGCCTGACGCATGGGCTGTGGGATGCGCTGGGCGATCATATTTCAGACTTTCTCGACAGGGTCTCGCTGCAGGACGTGGTGGATGGCGTGAGGCGGCAGCGGCTGCCGTCTGCAACGCATCAGAAGATCGGACTGGTCTTCCGATGACGGCGCCCCGCACACATTTGGCCCGCACATATCTGGATTGGAACGCGACGGCGCCGCTCAGGCCCGAGGCGCGGGCCGCCATGATTGCGGCGCTGGATGTGATGGGCAACCCGTCGTCGGTTCATGCCGAGGGTCGCCGTGCGCGCGCCGTGATCGAGGATGCGCGCGAGCGCGTCGCGGCGCTGGCCGGCGCCAATCCGGCGGATGTGATTTTTACCTCCGGTGCGACCGAGGCCAACGCCACGGTGATGGCCGCCGGTTGGGATACGATTTTCTTGAGCGGTATCGAGCACGACAGCGTGCTGGGACCGGCGCGGGCGTCGGGCGCACGCATTGTCGAAATCCCGGTCTCGCGTGACGGCATCGCCGCGGCCGAAACCATTGCCGCACACTGGCTGCGTGGATCAGAGCCATTCGGCCGCGCGCTTGTCGCGTTGCAGGCCGCAAACAGCGAGACGGGTGTACTGCAGCCGGTCGCCGAGACCGCGGCCTTCGCGCGCGCGCATGGCCTGGCGATGCACTGCGACGCCGTGCAGGCGGCGGGCCGGTTGCCTCTGGCGGCGCTGCTCGAGGATGTCGACTATGTTGCGCTGGCCGCGCACAAGATTGGCGGACCGAAGGGTATCGGCGCGCTGATCTCACGTGCGGGAACCGATCTACCGGCACTCGTGCGGGGTGGCGGACAGGAACGCCGCCGCCGGGCCGGAACCGAAAACGTCGCCGCGATCGCCGGGTTCGGTGCCGCGGCGGAGGTTGCCTTAAAAGCACTCGGCCAACGGCCGGACGTGCGCCGCCGCCGCGACATGTTGGAGCGTGCGGTGCTCCAAGCCACACCGGCGACCGTAGTGATTGGCAATGGCGCGGTTCGCCTGGACAATACAACTTGCCTCGCAGCACCTGGCCGCTTGGCGGAGACGTTCGTGATCGCTATGGACTTAGCCGGTTTCGCGATCAGTGCCGGTTCGGCATGCTCATCCGGCAAGGTCGCAGAAAGCCATGTGCTGAAGGCGATGGGTTTGAGCGCCGACGTGATGCGCGGCGCAGTGCGCGTCAGCATTGGGCCCGAGACGACGGATGAAGATGTGCAGGCGTTTGTCGCGGCGTGGACGCGACTGACGGAGAAATCAGCGCTGGCGGCTTAGCCGCGGCTGGCACTATCGAGACCACGAACTGGAGTTTGGAATGGCAGCGGTTCAACAGACGATTGATCAGGTCAAGACGATCGACGTCGACCAGTACAAGTACGGATTTGAGACGAAGATCGATACGGTCCTCGCGCCGAAAGGCTTGAACGAAGACATCGTCAAGTTCATCTCGGACAAGAAAGCCGAGCCGGCCTGGATGCTGGAATGGCGCCTCGACGCCTATCGCCGCTGGAAAGTGCTCGAAGAACCGACCTGGGCGCGCGTCAACTATCCGAAGATCGATTTCCAGGATTTGCATTACTACGCGGCGCCCCGATCGACGGAAGGCCCCAAGAGCCTGAAGGACGTCGATCCCGAACTCCTGAAGACCTATGCGAAGCTTGGCATTCCGTTGAAGGAGCAGGAAATCCTGGCGGGCGTGACTTCATCGCGCGTCGCCGTCGATGCCGTGTTCGATAGCGTCTCCGTCGTCACCACCTTCAAGGATGAGCTGCGCAAGGCCGGCGTGATCTTCTGTTCGATCTCGGAGGCGATGCGCGAGCATCCCGAACTGGTCAAGAAGTACCTCGGCACAGTCGTGCCGCAGTCGGACAACTACTACGCGGCGCTCAACTCAGCGGTGTTCTCGGATGGCTCGTTCGTCTACATCCCCGAGGGTGTGCGCTGCCCGATGGAACTGTCGACCTACTTCCGCATCAACGAGAAGAAGACCGGCCAGTTCGAGCGCACGCTCATCATCGCCGACAAGGGCAGCTACGTGTCCTACCTCGAGGGCTGCACCGCGCCGATGCGTGACGAGAACCAGCTGCATGCGGCGGTCGTCGAACTGGTCGCGCTCGATGATGCCGAGATCAAATACTCGACGGTGCAGAATTGGTATCCGGGCGACAAGAATGGCAAGGGCGGCATCTACAATTTCGTCACAAAACGTGGCGATTGCCGGGGCCGCAATTCCAAGATCTCGTGGACCCAGGTCGAAACCGGTTCCGCGATCACGTGGAAGTATCCAAGCTGCATCCTGCGCGGCGACGGCAGCCGCGGCGAGTTCTATTCGATCGCGATTTCCAACGGCTATCAGCAGGTCGACAGCGGCACCAAGATGATCCACCTCGGCAAGAATACGTCGAGCCGCATCATCTCGAAGGGCATTGCCGCCGGCCACTCGCAGAACACCTATCGCGGTCTGGTGTCGGCCCATCGCAAGGCAACGAATACGCGCAACTTCACAAATTGCGACAGCCTGCTGATCGGCAACAAGTGCGGCGCCCACACGGTGCCCTATATCGAGGCCAAGAATGCCTCGTCCCACTTCGAACATGAAGCGACGACATCGAAGATCTCGGAAGACAAGTTGTTCTACTGCATGCAGCGCGGCCTTTCCGAGGAGGAAGCGGTCGCCCTGATCGTCAACGGCTTTGTCCGTGACGTGTTGCAGCAATTGCCCATGGAATTCATGGCAGAAACGCAGAAGCTGATCGGGATCTCGCTTGAGGGTTCGGTCGGGTAGTTGAAGTCTGTGTGCGTAAGGCGCGGCTCGCGAATGACCACGCTGAAAATCGAGTGCAGAGGAAATTTTTCCAAGGATCGGCCGGTTGGTTCCCCCAACCGCTGGCCATTGTAGGAGGTCAATATGAGGGATATGGCGGAAGTACAGGGCGTGGTGATGACGGCGCGGCTGATGCGGGCGTTTGACGAGCGCGAAGCACGCGAGCGCAATGCTCTGTCGGTGACGAAGCCTGGGCTTGCCCTCAAGGCCGGCGATGTCGTGACTGTCGTCGAGACCTTCGAGAAGGGCTCTGCCTTCCTCGTCGAATTCAATAGCGCGGCGAAGGCGAAGAAGCCGGGCTGCGAATGGATGGGCGTTGTCTATCCAGCCGAGATCGAAGTGATCGGCACAAACAAGAAGTAAGGCGCACGTGCGCTTTGAATGCCTGTACCTGGAGACGTCGGACGCAATGCTCGAGATCAAGAACCTACGCGTAAAGATCGCAGAAGAAGGCACGGAGATTCTCAAAGGCGTGAGCCTCACCGTGCCCAAGGGCCAGGTACACGCCATCATGGGCCCGAACGGCTCCGGCAAATCGACACTGGCGTACGTCCTCGCGGGCCGTGAGGACTACGCGGTGACGGACGGCGACATCCTCTGGAACGGCGAATCGATCCTCGAGATGGCACCTGATGAACGCGCCGCCAAAGGCGTGTTCCTCGCTTTCCAATATCCAATGGAGATCCCGGGTGTCGCGACCATGACGTTCCTGCGCGCGGCGGTGAATTCCGTGCGCAAGCGCCGCCAGCAGAAGGAGCTCTCGACGCCGGAGTTCCTGAAAGTGATCAAGGCCAAGGCCGCCGAGCTCGGCGTCAAGGACGAGATGCTGAAGCGGCCATTGAACGTTGGGTTCTCGGGCGGCGAAAAGAAGCGCATGGAAATCCTGCAGATGTCGATGCTGGAGCCGACGCTGTGCGTGCTCGATGAGACCGACTCAGGCCTCGACATCGATGCCATCCGGATCGTATCGGAGGGCGCCAACAAGCTGCGCAACGCCGATCGCGCGATGCTGGTGATCACGCACTATCAGCGGCTCTTGACCTACATCAAGCCGGACAAGGTGCACGTGCTCGCACACGGCAAGATCCAGAAAACCGGCGGCCCCGAACTGGCACTCGAGCTCGAGAAGATCGGGTTATGCCGAGTTCAAGACCAAGGCTGCCTGAAACTAGTGAGGCGCAGGTTGGTTTAGCGTGGTCCAGATCAAGAGCGATTGCCCAGCCCTTGATCCACGCGTAACCCAACAGCTTGCCGGACTTCGATCGTGTTGGGTTACGCGCGGATCGAAAACGGAAAGCCTCGCTCCCAGGTTTGCCCGCGCTAACCCAACCTACGTTTTGCATTCGGAAAAGATCATGACCGTCGCAGTGATGAAGACCAAGGCTGAAACGGCGCTCGCCGAGCAGTTCGACGCCGTGGCGGCAAAGCTGCCGGGCGGCAAGGGCGTCGGCGCGCTCCGGCGCTCGGCGATGGCCAGGTTCCAGGAACTCGGCTTGCCGCATCGCCGTGTCGAGGAATGGAAATATACGGATTTGCGTGCGGCGCTGAAGGATGCGGTCAACGTCGCGGGCGCCGGCGCTGCCGTGTCGCAGGCGCATGCCGACGAGGCGCTCGGTGCGCTCGCCCGGCTCGATGCCTATCGCATGACGTTCGTCGACGGCCAGTACGACCCTGAACTGTCGCGCATCGATGGGGCGTCGGGCCTCGAGGTCATGTCGCTCGCGAACATTCTGGGCAAAGCGCCGGATGCCGTTGCGGAAGGCCTTGCACGCAGTGGCGCGCCAGCGGGCGAAGCGATCGTCGCGCTCAACACGGCGCTGATGACGGACGGCGCCGTGGTACGAATTTCTGCCGGCGCCAGGCTTGATAAGCCGCTGCTGCTGGTCGCGCTGCGCGGGGCGGGCTCGGCGCGGATGATTTCGATGCGGCACGTGATCAGCGTCGGCGCCAAGGCCGAAGCTACGATCATCGAGGTGCAATCAGCCGTTACCGGCGCGGCCAGTGGCCAGACCAACACGGCGACCGAGGTGACCATTGGCGATCATGCCAATGTCACGCATGTCAAAGTGACCAACGAGGGCGCCGCGGCGACCCACTTGGCATCTTGGGTGCCAAAGCTCGGCACCGGCAGCATCTATCGCGCATTTCTGTTCACGACCGACACGGCCCTGGCACGCAATCAGGTGTTCGCGACGTTCGGCGGCGAGGGCGCCAAGCTCGACATTTCCGGCGCATTCCTCGGCCGCGGCAATGAACACGTGGACACGACCTTGGTGATCGATCACGCGGTGCCGTCCTGCGAAAGCCGTGAACTCTATAAGGTCGTGCTGGACGATCGCGCGCGCGGCGTCTTCCAGGGAAAAGTGATCGTCCGTCCCGACGCACAGAAAACCGACGGCAAGCAGATGTCGCAAGCTCTGATGCTGTCGGAGGACGCCGAGTTTGACTCCAAACCCGAACTCGAGATTTTCGCCGACGACGTTGTCTGCGGGCATGGTGCGACATCTGCCGAGATCGACGGCGACATGATGTTCTATCTGGCGTCCCGCGGCATTCCGAAAGACGAAGCGCGCGCGCTCTTGATCGAAGCCTTCATCGGCGAAGTGATCGAAAAAATCGAACACGAGACACTGCGTGATGCGTTGCGTGAGACGGCCGGCAGCTGGCTCAAGGGATTGAAGGCATAAGTTGCGAGGCGCCCATCCCGGCGCTGTTCTCGGCAAAGACCAACGGATTAAAAATGCAAGACCGCACCCCAGCATCGGCAGCACTTCGGCGCTATGACGTCGACGCCATCCGCGCCGACTTCCCGATCCTGTTCCGCGACATCTACGGCAAACCGCTGACGTATCTCGATAACGGCGCCTCGGCCCAGAAGCCGCGCTCCGTGCTCGAAGCGATGGATTACACCTATAAGATGGAGTACGCGAATGTGCATCGCGGGCTGCATTATCTCTCCAATACTGCGACGCAGAAGTTCGAAGACGCGCGCGAGACCGTACGCCGCTTCTTGAATGCCGGCTCGGTGGACGAGATCATCTTCACGCGCAATGCGACCGAGGCGATCAACCTCGTCGCCCAGTCATTTGGCGGCATGGCGATCAAGGAGGGCGACGAGATCGTCCTCTCGATCATGGAGCACCACTCCAACATCGTACCGTGGCACTTCCATCGTGAACGGCGCGGCGCGGTGCTGAAATGGGCGCCGATCGCCGACGACGGCACGTTCCTACTCGATGAGTTCGAGAAGCTGCTGACGCCCAAGACCAAGATGGTCGCGATCACGCACATGTCGAATGTGCTCGGCACTGTGGTGCCGCTGAAGCTGATCATCCGCATGGCGCACGCCAAGGGCATCCCGGTGCTCGTCGACGGCAGTCAGGCCGCGGTTCATATGCCGGTCGATGTGCGCGAACTCGATGCCGACTTCTACGTATTCACCGGCCACAAAACCTATGGGCCATCGGGCATCGGCGTGCTCTACGCCCAGAAGCGGCATCTCGACGCCATGCCGCCCTACATGGGGGGCGGCGAGATGATCGAGAGCGTCAAAACCGACGCGATCACCTATGCCAAGACGCCGCACAAGTTCGAGGCGGGAACACCATCGATCGTGCCGGCGATCGGGCTTGGCGCCGCGCTCAACTATATGATGCAGATCGGGCGCGAAAACATCGCGGCGCACGAGGCGGATCTGTTGGCCTACGCCAATGAGCGGCTGGCCGGCCTCAATTGGTTGAAGATTCACGGCCGCGCCAAGGGCAAGGGCGCGATCATCGCGTTCTCGGTCGACGGGCTGCATCCGCACGATATCTCGACCATCATCGACCGGTCGGGTGTGGCGGTGCGGGCGGGCCACCACTGCGCACAGCCGCTGATGGATCGGCTCGGCGTCACGGCGACGTGCCGCGCCTCGTTCGCGATGTACAACACCAAGGCCGACGTCGACGCTCTTGCGGAGGCGCTGATCAAGGCGCATGATTTCTTCGCATGAGTGAGACAGTGATGGACGGAAAAGTGACATCGGATTTGGAGATGGCGGCAGCGACCGCCGAGCGTCCGCCTTCATTGGCGGAGGGTGGCACGCCCGTGCCCGGATCCGCACTATCGGCCGAGGAGCTGGAGCAATTGACGGCGGACATCGTCGCCGCGCTGAAGACCGTCTACGATCCTGAAATTCCGGCCGATATCTACGAGCTGGGTCTGATCTACAAGATCGACATCGCCGACGACCGGACGGTCACCGTCGATATGACCCTGACGGCGGCCGGATGCCCTGTTGCCGGCGAGATGCCGATCTGGGTCGAGAACGCGGTCAACTCCGTGCCGGGCATACAGTCGACGCGTGTCAACCTTACTTTCGATCCGCCCTGGGACAAGTCGCGCATGAGCGAAGAAGCCCAGCTCGCCGTGGGCATGTTCTGAGCGAAATTATCAGGCGCGCTTTGCTGGTTTCGCCGGTTCAAAGGTGATGCGCAGGCGAGTGCCGGTGGCTCGGGCAAGCCGCTTGAGCGTCAACCCCGACGGCATCGAGCGACCGCTTTCCAAGCGTGCGATCGCGCTTTGCGACGTCTCCATTTTCTGGGCTAACTGCTCCTGCGTCAGCCCTGCACGCGACCGCGCGGCAATCAGCGCGGAGGCAAGCGCAAACTCTTCTTCGAGCGCCTCATACTCCTTGCGGTAGTCCGGCTCCCGCATCCACTTCTTGTGAAGATCTCGAATCTTTGTCATGGGACCTCCTTCGCCCGCTCTCGAGCTATTCTCAGTTCATTGCGTGGCGTTTTCTGGGTCTTTTTGACAAATACGCGCACGATTACGACGCGCTGCCCCGTCGCCGTGACGTAAATTGCGCGCGAAATGCCGGATCGTCCCCTGAGCCTGAGTTCCCAAAGCTTGCCTTCGAGATGCTCAACCGTGTCTCTCGGCAGAGTGCCAATGCCATGGGCTTCGATGATTTCCGAAAGCCGTACCAGTCGCGCACGCATGTCGGGCGGCAGCGCCTCGACTTCAGCGTCCACAACGGAGTTGAGCGTTGAAACCGTCCATGCCATTTCGCGAATTATATCAAAAATGCTATGTTTCGTCAATCTCTTGGACAGGCCATGATCCGCGTGTGTTATCGTCCCTGCGATCCAGATCCCTTGCGGGGAGGGGTAGGGATGGGGCTAACGTCGCGAGCGTGATGGCGGTGGTTTGGCGGAGCTGCTGGCCGCTGATGCCGATCCCGCCTGGATCTTCACCCCACCCCAAACCCCTCACCGTCAAGGGGAGGGTGATGCGGCGGAGCGGGAGGCTGAGTGGAGCACGCATGAAAGTCATCGGGCTCGATCATCTGGTGCTGACGGTGAAGTCGATCGCGGCGACGATCGCGTTCTACGAGCGCGTGCTCGGCATGGCACCTGAGGTGTTCGGGCCGGACAAACGCTCCGCGCTGAGGTTCGGCCCGCACAAGATCAATCTGCACCAGGCCGACAACATGTTCGAACCGAGGGCCGAGCAACCAACGATGGGCTCGGGCGATCTCTGTTTTCTTGTCGATGATGTTGGCGCGGTCAAAGCGCAGCTCGAGGCAAACGGCGTCGCGATCCTCGAAGGACCGGTGGAGCGCACCGGCGCGCGCGGGCGCATCATCAGCTACTATCTCCGCGATCCCGATCTCAATCTGATCGAACTCAGCCAGTACCTCGACGGGACCAAGCCCGCCGCATGAGCGCCGACCTCGCCCTGCTGACGGTCGAAGAAATGGCGGCGGCCGATCGCTTCGCCGTCGATGCGGGCGTGCCGAGCCTCACCTTGATGGAAAACGCTGGCCGCGCCGTCGCGGACGAAGCCGGCAAGTTGGTCAAACCCGGCGCGCGGATCGCGATCCTGTGCGGCCCCGGCAACAACGGCGGCGATGGCTTCGTCGCGGCGCGTCTCTTGAAAGTGCGGGGCTTCGACATCCGGCTCGCGCTTCTGAGCTTGCGGGAGACGCTGAAAGGCGACGCCGCCGTCATGGCCGCGCGCTGGGACGGCGACGTGCGCCCGCTCTCGCCGGAAATCCTGGACGGCGCCGATCTCGTCATCGACGCGATCTTCGGCGCCGGCCTCTCGCGCCGGATCGAGGAGCCGGCGCGCGCGGTGATCCTTGCCGCGAATAGAACCCGTGTGCCGATGCTGGCGGTCGACGTGCCGAGCGGCCTCGACGGCACGACCGGCAAGGCGATCGGCGGCGTCGTCATCCAGGCCGCGAAAACCGTGACGTTTTTTCGAAGGAAGCCCGGGCATCTGCTGCTGCCGGGACGCACGCACTGCGGCGACGTGGTGGTGGCGGAGATCGGTATTCCCTTGGCGGCGCTGCGCGAAATCAAGCCGCAGACGGCCGCGAATTGGCCAGAGCTGTGGCGGGAGACCTATCCGTGGCCACTGACGGACGGCCACAAATATACGCGCGGCCACGCGGTCGTCGTCTCGGGGCCGCCGGAGAGTACGGGGGCGGCCCGGCTCGGCGCCCGCGGCGCGCTGCGGATCGGCACTGGTCTCGTGACGGTGGCCTCGCCGCGCGCGGCGTTCCCGGTCAATGCCGCCCAGCTGACGGCGATCATGGTGAAGCCGTTCGAGGGCAGCGACGGCCTGCGCCGCATGCTCGACGACAAGCGGAAGAACGCGGTGCTGATCGGCCCGGGCCTCGGCACGGATGCATGGGCGCGCGATCAGGTTCTGGCGGCGCTCGATGGCACGGCCACGGCCGTGCTCGATGCGGAAGCGCTGACGATCTTCGCGCACGGCGCCGCCGATCAGCTGTTTCGCGCGATCCACGCGCACCCGAAGCGCGCGGTGGTGTTGACGCCGCATATGGGCGAATTCCAGCGTCTTTTCGGCCAGCACGGCAACGGTGGCTCCAAGGTCGAGCAGGCGCGCCAGGCGGCGCAGGAGTCGGGCGCGATCGTCGTCTTGAAAGGGGCGGACACCGTGATCGCGGCGCCCGATGGGCGCGCGGCGATAAACGAGAACGCGCCGCCAACTCTGGCGACGGCCGGCTCCGGCGACGTGCTGGCGGGCTTCATCACGGGGCTCCTCGCGCAGGAGATGCCGGCGTTCGAGGCGGCGTGCGCGGGCGTGTGGCTGCACGGCGCCGCCGCCGTCATGTTCGGCCCGGGGCTGATCGCCGAGGATCTGCCCGAGGTGCTGCCGCGCGTGCTCGCGAAATTGCAGACGCGGCTTGGCGTTGCCGATTGACCGCCCATATCGGGCGCGGCAAAGGTGGCGGCCGGGCTGGACGGAAGCGGCTGCAAAGGCGCGGGAGACGAGGGCATTGAGTAGTCAACAGGCAGCGGCGCGGACACCCGCGCCGGTCGTCGCGCTGAAGGGCGTGACGGTGGCGTTCCTGGAAAAGAACGGCGGCGTGTTCAAGGCCGTCGGCGCGACGGATCTGACCGTCGGCGCCAATGAGTTCGTCGCGATCGTCGGGCCGACGGGCTGCGGGAAGTCGACGTTGCTGAACGTGACCGCGGGGCTGTTGAAGCCCGCCTCGGGCGTGGCGGAGATTTTCGGCGAACGGCTCGATGGGCTCAACGCCCGCGCAGGCTACCTCTTTCAGCAAGACGCACTGATGCCGTGGAAGACGGCGCTGGAGAATGTCGCGATCGGGCTCGAGATCGCGGGGACGCCAACGGGCGAAGCGCGCGACAAGGCGCAGGCGTGGCTGACGCGCGTCGGCTTGAAATCGTTCGGCGGCCGTTATGCGCACCAGTTGTCGGGCGGGCAGCGAAAGCGCGTCGGACTCGCCCAGGTGTTGATCCGCAATCCAAAAATCCTGCTGATGGACGAACCGTTCGGTCCTCTTGATGCGCAGACACGGCTGATCATGGGCAATCTGCTGCTCGATCTGTGGAGCCAGGACAAGAAGGCCGTGATGTTCGTCACCCACGATCTCGAAGAGGCGATCGCGCTCGCCGATCGCGTTATCATCATGAGTGCTGGCCCAGAGGCGCGCATCATCGGCGATCACGCAATCGATCTCGACCGCCCGCGCGACATTTCCGAGATCCGCCTGATCCCGCGCTTTCACGACCTCCACAAGGCGATCTGGTCCGAGCTGAAAGCCGAGGTCATCAAGGCCTATGGCGGCGAGATCGGGTGAGGGCGGGCGGAGTTCGGGTCTGCGTCCGATCTGGTGCGGCCTTGACCGCGCGACTTTCCCTCTCCCCGTTCCTTCAACGGGGAGAGGGCGGCGACGGCTTGCGCGCGAAGCAGAGCACGCCGTCGTGGGTGAGGGGCAGCCACGTGCTCGGTCGCTCACTCGAAGACGTGCGTGCGTGCGGATCGATACCGGCAGCAATCGGGGCTGCCCCTCATCCGGCGCTTCGCGCCACCTTCTCCCCGTTGCAGAAACGGGGAGAAGGAAGAGACCGCGCAGACCGCGAGACGCACACCAATACCGCCCGCGCGCCGGAGGCGGCGGGGTCGTGGCGGGAACGATTTCAGCGCGTCGAGGCGCTGCGCTGGGCTTGACGGTGGCGTTCTTGTTCGGCGCGGCTCATTTCGCCGGCGTTGGTGAGCGCGTCGACGCATTTGGTCGAGAGCTTGGCGCCGAGCGCGCGCATGCATTGCCGCGTCGCCGGACTGTCGGAGGGATGCTTGCTGCAGTTGGACAAGTAGTCGCCCGCGCAGGCCCAGCGAACAGCCGGATCGGTGGCCCCGGCGGGCGCCGTGGGCGTGAGAAGCAGGGCACAAAAGAGGGCGGCAGATGCCGCGCGGACTGTCGTTCTGAGGCTGAAGGCCGTGAGGATGTGTCTCATGTGGTGCTCGCGCTCGTGAGTGGACCGACGCCGCTGAGCGTGTCGTGATTCGCCGGAAGCGCTGCGTGGCAAGTCGGCACCAGGGACGAATTCGTGTGCAAGAAATCATTGCAGCGCAACGTAAAATGGCACGCGCGCCGCGATCTGTTTGTGCGCTGCAAAGCACCATTGAGTGGGTCCGGCAAACCTTGGCGCACGCACGCTGCGGCTTGTCACCAGCGGCGACCGGCCTATCATCACGCGTCGAGAGCTGGAGCGCAGGCGATGACCACACACGAGAACGAGACGACGGCACGGCTGACGGCGCTAATACTGAAGCTGCCGTCGCTCATCGATCCGGAGATCGAACGGCGCGGCCAATGGTTCAGCGGCGCGTTCCAGCTGAAGATCGGCGAGATCCCGTTTCTCGTCACAGTAGCGGACGGAAAAATCGCCAGCGTTGACCGCGGTCCGTTTTTTCTCAAGACCTACCAGTTCTCGATTGCAGCGACCGAAGAGGCGTGGCGCAAGTTCTGGCAGCCCGTCCCCGAACCTGGTTGGCATGACATCTTCGCGCTGGCGAAACGCGGCGCCGCCACCATCGAGGGCAACTTGCAGCCGCTGATGGCAAACCTGCAATACGTGAAGGATGTGCTGGCGGCACCTCGCAAGCAGCCGGCCCAAACGATTGCCGGAGCACCGCGATGATCGCCACGCTCGAGCCCATCGTCGGGCGCTATATGACGCTTCAACTCGGCGGCCGCCCCAACCGCATCTATTTCGAGGAGGCGGGCCAGGGCATCCCGCTCGTCTGCCTGCACACCGCCGGCGCCGACGGGCGCCAGTTCCGGCATCTGATGCTGGACGAGGCTGTGACCAAACACTATCGCGTGCTCGCGTTCGATATGCCGTGGCACGGCAAGTCGTTCCCACCTGAAGGCTTCGAGCGCGAAGACTATAAACTCACCACGGCGGCCTATACGGAGATGGTGACGGCGTTCTGTCGTGCCTTGGCGCTCGACCGCCCGGTCGTCATGGGGTGCTCGATCGGCGGCCGCGTCGTGCTCAATCTCGCGATCGAACACGCGGCGCTGTTTCGGGCGCTGATCGGGCTCGAGGCCGCCGACTTTCAGGCGCCGTGGTACGATACGACCTGGCTCAATCGCCCGGATGTGCACGGCGGCGAAGTCTGCGCCGCGCTGATTTCGGGGCTGGTTGCGCCGCAGAGCCCCAACGCGCGCCGGCAAGAAACGCTCTGGATGTACAAGCAGGGCGGGCCCGGCGTGTTCAAGGGCGATCTCTATTTCTATCGCGTCGACGGCGATCTGCGCGGGCGGACGGCGGCGATCGACACATCGGTCTGTCCGCTCTACCTGCTGACGGGCGAGTACGATTATTCCTGCACGCCCGAGGACACGCGGCGCACGGCGGCGGCGATCAAGGGCGCGGAGGTGGTGGTGATGCCTGAGATCGGCCACTTCCCGATGAGCGAGAACCCAGCCCAGTTCCGCCGCTACATCCTGCCGGTGCTGGAGAAGATCCGCGCCAGGGCGTGAGGCAGCCCGCTTGCTTTCTGAATTTGGAATTGCGAGCGTGAGTAAGTGCCGCAGCGCAAAACGGGAGAGCCGCATGTTTGCAGCGAGGGTCGTGGTCCACGTGACGGCTGTCTTCGGTCTTGCGGCGGCGGCGGCCGCGCAGGACTTCAAGAGCAGCTGCGCGGCGCTGGCCCAAGGTTTTACCGGTAGCGGCCGCATCGTCACGGCCGAGTTCATGGCCGCAGGCGGCGTGCAGCTGGCGCCGCCCGCGCCGCAGGGCGCGACCGGGCCGGCGCCCGATCATTGCCTGGTGCGCGGCAAGATCGGCGAGCGCACCGGCATCGACGGCAAGCCCTACGCCATCGGCTACGAGCTGCGCTTGCCCGCGTCCTGGAACGGCAAGTTCTTTTTCCAGGGTGGCGGCGGCATGGATGGGGTCCTCAGACCCGCGCTGGGCCTGATCGGCTCCGGCGTCACGCCGCCCAACGGTCTCTCGAACGGCTATGCCGTCGCCTCCACCGATGCGGGACACCTGGAAGAGCCCGGCCCGCTCGGACCTTATCTCTTTGGTCTCGATCCGAAGGCGCGCCAGGACAAAGGCTACAGTTCCATTCCACCTGTTGCCGAGGCCGCCAAAGCCGCCATCGCCAAGCTCTACGCCAAGCCAGCAGCCCGCGCCTATTTCGTCGGTTGCTCCAACGGCGGCCGCCAGGCGATGATGGCGACGCAGCGCTATCCTGAGCTGTTCGACGGTGTCATCGCCGCCGCCCCCGCGCATCGCGTGCCGCTGGCCGCCATCGACGCCATGGGCCACAATCAGGCGTTCCTCTCGATCGCGCCGAAGGGCGATGACGGCCGCCCCGACATGGGCTCGGCGTTCACCGACGCTGAGCTGAAGCTCGTCGCCGAGGCCGTGCTCGATGCCTGCGACGCAACCGACGGCGTCAAGGATGGCATGGTCCAGAACGTCAAGGCCTGCGCCTTCGATCCGGCAACGCTCGCCTGCACGCCCGGCCGCAACAGCCCGTGCCTGCCCGACGCCAAAACCAAAGTCCTCGATCGCGTGTTCAAAGGCACGCGCAATACCAAGGGCGATCTGATCTACGCACGTTGGCCCTACGATCCCGGCCTCGCGAGCCCCGGCTGGCGCGCCTGGAAACTCGGCACACCAAAAGTGTCGCCGCCGAACGCGCGCAACATGACGCTCATTCCGGGCTCCATCGCCTTCGCCTTTATGAGCCCGCCCGAGCCAGCGAAGGACCTCGCCGCGTTCGTCGAAAAATTCGACTTCGACCGCGACCCGCCGAAGGTGATGCAGACCAAGGACGGATTCGAGGCCGGCATCGAATTCGAGACGGCCTTCTCGACCGATCTCGACAAGTTCCGCGCGCGCGGCGGCAAGATCCTGCTGACCCACGGCGTCGCCGATCCGATTTTCTCCGCGCTCGACACGGTCGATTACGTCGATCAGCTGACCAAGCGCTACGGTGCGGATACGGCCGCCTTCGCGCGGCTATTCCTCGTGCCGGGCATGGCCCACTGCGCGGGCGGCCCCGCGACCGATCAGTTCGATGCGCTGACGGCCCTCGATGCCTGGGTCGAGAAAGGCATGGCACCCGAGCTGATCCTCGCGAAAGCCCGCAAGGCGCCGGACGTGCCCTGGCCGGATCGCACGCGACCGCTCTGCGCCTTTCCGAAGGTCGCGACGTACACGGGCACGGCAACATCGAGGACGCCGCGAACTTCGCGTGCCGCTGACGGGCGGCCTAGGCGCGGCTACGGGCGCGGTCAGGTGAGCCGCACAGGGATCTTCAGATAGTGCACGCCGTCCACGTCGGCGGGCGGCAGTTGCCCGGCGCGGATGTTGACCTGGATCGACGGCATCAGCAGCAGCGGCGCGGCGAGCTTGGCATCACGAGCCTCGCGCATGGCGACATATGCGTCCTCGCTGATGCCGTCCTTGACGTGCACGTTGCTGGTGCGCTGCTCGGCGACCGTGGTCTGCCACGCGTAGTGATCGCGACCGGGCGCCTTGTAGTCATGGCACATGAAGAGCCGCGTCTCGGGCGGCAGCGCCAGCAGCTTGCGCATCGAGCGATAGAGATCGCGCGCGCTGCCTCCGGGGAAGTCGGCGCGTGCCGTGCCGTAGTCCGGCATGAACAGCGTATCGCCGACGAACACGGCATCGGCGAATTTATAGGCGATGTCCGCCGGAGTGTGGCCGGGCACATACATGACTTCGGCCTCGATGCCGCCGATCCGCAAGCGCTCTCCGTCCTTGAACAGGTGATCGAACTCGCTGCCGTCGCCCTTGAGGTCGGTCGCGTTGAAGACCGGCCGGAAAATCTTCTGCACGTCGCGGATGTGCTCGCCGATGCCGACCTTGGCGCCGGTCTTGAGCTTGATGTAGGGCGCGCCCGACAGATGGTCGGCATGGGCGTGCGTCTCCAGCACCCAGTCGATGGTCAGTTTTTCGATTTGTGCCGCAGCCAGGATCGCATCGGCCGACTTGGTCGAGGCCTTGCCGGTGCGATGGTCGTAGTCGAGGACCGGATCGATGACGGCGGCGTGCCGCGCGCTGGGATCGAAGACGAGGTAACTGACGGTATTGGTCGGCTCGTCGAAGAAGGCGCGGATTTCGGGGGCTCGGCTGGTCATGGGAAAACTCCAGTGGCTTCGCTTGACATATATTAGAGAGTGCTTATTTAGCAAATTCTGAGATAGGAACGATCCAGAGATGCCGCAAGCCCCCGCTGCTTTCGCAACATTCGAAGCCAACGCGACGGCCGTTGCGGGCGTTCTGCGCGCACTCGCCAACGAGCGGCGCCTGATGATCCTGTGCAAACTGGTGGAATGGGGGGAGGCGAAGGTCGGTACGCTGGCGCAGGCCGTCGGCCTGTCGCCGTCGGCACTCTCCCAGCATCTCGCCAAGATGCGCGAGGAGGGCATCGTCGCCTTCCGCCGCGACAGCCAGACGCTCTGGTATCGCATCAGGGACGAACGCACCGAGGTGCTGCTCGGCCACCTCCAAGCGCTCTACTGCCCGCCGGGACCGGTAACGCCGAAGCGCGCGCGGCGGCCACGACGCGACATGAAGACAACCTAAAGAACCAGGCCACCGTGCGCCTCAGTCGCGACCTGTTGCGCGCTGCGGCGCGTCATCATTGCGACTTCTTTCCAGACAGAGTCTGCGGTGCCCGTCGTACTTCTCCACTTCGGCGAATGCGCCTTTGCCGTGGCCGCGTCCACTCATGACCCGGCTATTTGACGAGTTGTAGGATGGCGTCGCCCATCTCTTTGCATGTCGCCTTGCCGCCCATGTCGCGGGTGCGGATGTCGGTGGTGGCGAGCAGTTTCTCGATCGCCTTTTCGATGTGGGCGGCGGCGTCCTTGTGGCCGAGGTGGTCGAGCATCATCGCGCCGGACCAAATCTGGCCGATCGGATTGGCGATGCCCTTGCCGGCGATGTCGGGCGCGGAGCCGTGCACCGGCTCGAACATCGAGGGGAACTCGCGCTCGGGATTGATGTTGCCGCCCGGCGCGATGGCGATGGTGCCGGTGGTTGCGGGGCCGAGGTCAGAGAGGATGTCGCCGAACAAGTTCGAGCCGACGATGACGTCGAACCAGTGCGGGTTGCGGACGAGATGCGCCGTCAGAATATCGATGTGATACTGGCTGGTTTTGACCTTGGGATACTCTTTCGAAATGGCGGCGAAGCGCTCGTCCCAGTAGGGCATCGAGATCGAGATGCCGTTGGATTTGGTGGCGCTGGCGACCTCCTTGCGCTTGCGCGTCATGGCGAGGTCGAAGGCGTAGCGCATCACACGATCGCAACCACGCTTGGTGAAGATCGCCTGCTGGATGGCGGCCTCGTACTCCGTGCCTTCGTTCATGCGCCCGCCGACGGAGGAGTACTCGCCCTCGTTGTTCTCGCGCACGATCCAGTAGTCGATGTCGCCTGGTTTCCGTCCAGCAAGGGGGGAGGCGACACCCTCGAACAGGCGCACCGGGCGCAGGTTGATGTACTGCTGAAAGCCACGCCGGATCGGGATCAGCAGGCCCCAGAGAGAGACGTGATCCGGAACGCCGGGAAAGCCGACGGCGCCGAGATAGATCGCGTCGGTGTCGCGGATCTTGTCGAGGCCGTCTTCGGGCATCATCGCGCCCTTCTTCTTGTAGCGCTCGCAACTCCAGTCGTGGCGCTCCCACTTGAAGGCGATGTCGAACTTGCGCCCGACCGCTTCAAGCACGCGAATGCCCTCTGGCACCACCTCGTGGCCGATGCCGTCGCCCGGGATGACCGCGATCGTCAGCTTGTTCGATTTGGCTTTCTTCGGCTTTGCCATGTTCGGCCCACTTGGTTGTTCGCGCTGGATAAGATGCGATCAGTCGCTCACGCAAGTCTTACTGCCCTCGACGTCCTCATCGCAGGACATCGAAGGCGTTCTCGCGATTGGGTCCGAAGCGGTATATGGTGAAGTCATCGTCGAAGGATGCAGCCTGCAATATCCGGAGCCGTTCCATGCAGGCGAAACTCGTGCGATCAACCAGAGAGAATTCCTGATCGGCATAGCTTTTGCCGATCATGCTTGCTTGTGCGTAGTCCTCCGGGGCGACAGGTTCTATTCGCACACCGCTCGTGCGAAGGCCCTCCCAGAAACGCTCTGCAGCCGCCCAATGGAACTTCCGAAAAAGCAAACCCCACGTTTCGACGACAACCAGATCCGTCGTCACGAGGCGTGGCGTGGAGGCAAGGAAGGATTTTGCCTTGGGGTTCTGTCTATCATTTTTGGAAACGGAAGCGAACCACGCCGATGTGTCGACAAACAGCGTCATTGCTTGACATCGCGACGCGTTTGACGGGAATCTTCCGCGTGCTCAGCCAGTATGGATTCGCCAATCATCGCATGCTTGTCGCGCGCGATGTCCGTAGGTTCGCCATCAGTCACAAGATCAAAAATGCACGAAATGTCCGTCGTCGGCGCCGCGTGGCCAAGGTCCATCGCCACCAGGGTCCCGACATACTCAGAAAACGTCATCCCAAGCTCCGCCGCCTTCTCCTCTGCGCGGCGCTGCATTTCCGGGTCCATGGCGATTTCGGTGCGTGCGTTCATAATCTAGACTATGCCAGGATCAAGCTCGTCGGTCCAGATTTGGCTGCAGCAATTCAATTTGAATTACGAAACTGGACCTAAGGGCGACCCATGGTGGTCCCTTTTCAAGGCGGATAGCGAGCGAAGGCGGATCCTACTTCATCAGCTCCGAGGCCCTTTTGACAAAGCGACCATCCCAGGTCTTGGCGGTGTCGATCTTGGATTCCTTCATTTCCTTGTCGAACTGCTGCAGGAACTCCATCGAGCGTTTGGTGGCGTCAGCGCTGATGATGCCGTCGCGCGAATAGGATTCGAGCGAGGCTTTGACGGCGGAGATATAGAGCGACTTGTCGCCGAGATGATGATCGGCCGGTACCGCGTCGGCGATCTGCTCGGGCGTCGCCTTCTGCATCCAGACGAGTGTCTTGTAGATGGCGTTGACGAGCGCTTGCGTCGTGTTCGGGTTCTTCTCGGTGAAGTCGCGCTTGATGTAGAGCACGGCGGCAGGCAGCGGACCGCCAAACACCTTGTTGTTGCCCTCGGTCGTGCGCGTATCGTTGAGCAGCACGATGTCGCCCGTCGAGACGAGCTTCGAAATGGCCGGTTCGATCCCCGAGATCGCGTCGATCTCGCCTTTCTGGATGGCGGCGACGGCGGTGGCGCCGGTGCCGACACCAACGAATGAGGCGTCGTCAGGCTTGAGGCCGGCTTTCGCCATCAAATACCAGACGATCATGTTGGTCGAGGATCCGGGCGCCGAGACGCCGACCTTGGCGCCCTTCAGATCGGCCGCCGATTTGATTTTGTCGGCGCGATCCTTTTTGACGGCGAGCGAGATGCCCGGATAGCGGCCCATCTCGACGATAGCCATGATGTCCTGGTTCTTGGCCTGCATCCGGAGTGTGTGTTCGTAGGCGCCGGCGACAACGTCGACAGAGCCGCCGACGAGGGCTTGCAGCGATTGCGAGCCGCCCTTGAAGTCGCTGATCTCGACGTTGAGGCCCTGCTCCTTGAAGTGGCCGAGCTTCTCGGTGAGCGTGAGCGGCAGATAGTAGAGCGCCGCGCCGCCGCCGACGCCGAGTTTGACGTCCTTCTTTTCGGGCGC
Source organism: uncultured Alphaproteobacteria bacterium (assembly GCA_963779515.1). Lineage (GTDB taxonomy): Bacteria > Pseudomonadota > Alphaproteobacteria > Rhizobiales > Hyphomicrobiaceae > CAVZYN01. Next base: position 45,018 of record CAVZYN010000012.1, on the reverse strand, counting down.
CTGGGCCTGCGCCGCGCTGGTGAAGAATGCGAGCGCCGTGGCGGCGCCGATGATCTGACGAAGCATGTCGTGACCTCCCGCTGTTTGTTTGGCCGGTGGTACCCGGTCTTGACGCGGTTGTCTCTCAGGCGCGACCCGGCGTCAATGATGTGCTAGAAGGTGGCGGCGACAACGCATGGAGGCAGTCATGGCAGCGGCACATCAGGCCGACCGCACCGCTATCGAGGGCGTGATCAAGACCTATCTCGACGGGCTCTACGAGGGCGACGCGGAGAAGCTTGCCGCCGCGTTCCATCCCACCAGCGCGCTGGCGCAAACGGCGGACGGTAAGCTTCAGGTGACGCCGCGCGATACCTGGCTCGCGGCCGTGAAAACGCGCCCGTCGCCCAAGACGCAAGGTCTCGCCCGGGGCGACGAGATTTTGACGATCGACGTGGCCGGCCCGACGATGGCGTTCGTGAAGGTGCGCTGCCAGATTCCGCCGCGCTATTTCACCGACCAGCTGTCGCTATTGAAGATCGACGGTCGCTGGCAGATCGCCCAGAAGGTGTTTCAGACCGAGACGAGGTGAGGGCGGCAAGCCTCCCCAGACGCGTTCCCGGACGAATCGCGCAGCGATCGATCCGGGATCCTTACGTGGTGCGGTTTTATTCGCGCCGTCGCCATGCATCGCACCCGAAAATGATCCCGGCTCGTGCGCGGCTTTGGCCGCGCTTGGCCGGGAATGCGACGCGTTTGATGATTACGTTTGCCCAGTCTGCGCTTGCGGGCGCCAGACGAGAAGGCGGTTTTCGGCGAGCGTGACGAGCCAGTCGATGATGAGCACGAAGCCCATCAGAATGACCATGCCGGCAAGCACGCCGGTGATGTCGAACACGCCTTCGGCCTGATGGATCAGATAGCCGAGCCCGGCGGAAGAGCCGAGATATTCGCCGACGACGGCGCCGATGATGGCAAAGCCGACGGAGGTATGCAGCGAAGAAAACATCCACGAGAGTGCGCTCGGCCAATAGACGTGGCGCAGCAGCTGGCGTTCCGTCATGCCGAGCATGCGCGCGTTGGAGAGGATCACCGGGTTTACCTCCTTCACGCCCTGATAGACGTTGAAGAACACGATGAAGAACACGAGCGTGACGCCGAGCACCACCTTCGACCAGATGCCAAGTCCGAACCACAGCATGAAGATCGGCGCCAGCACGACGCGCGGCAGCGCGTTCATCATCTTGATGTAGGGATCGAACACGGCGGAGAGCAGCGGCTTGCGCGCAAACCAGAAGCCGAGGATGACGCCGAGCGCCGAACCGATCACAAAAGCGAGCACGCCTTCGAGCAGCGTAATGCCGAGATGCCGCCAGATCTTGCCGCTCCAGAACAGCTCGAACACGCGCTGGGCGACTTTCAGCGGTTGCGCGAAGAAAAATTCAGGCAGCAGGAACCATGGCTTGCCATCGGAGCCGAGGCCGAACGGGATCGTCGAGCCGACGTGCCAGATCGTGAGCGCGACGGCGGCGACGAGGATTTGCAGGCCGAGGAGGGTTGAGCGAGAGGTGGTCATGCGGGTCCGGGTTCAGAGTGCGGTGCGTACCTTACGGCGGCACGGATCGTTTCGCAATTTTCCCAAATTGCGCTAAAGGCAGGCGGTGAGACTGCCAGTGCGCAAACGTCCAGGACCGATGCCTGCCTATGCAATTGACGCCCATGAAACACGCAGTGATCGAAGGCGTCGAAGTGCGCGTTACCGCGGCGACGCTGCCGGAGGCGAAACTGGCGGTGAAGGAGTTGCGCCACAAGAAGCGCGAGCTCGCCTTGCTGAAGCGGGTGCTTGCGGCGCAGCTGAAGGCCGCCAACAACCGTGAAGAGCGGACCAAGCCCGTGACGTGGGGCGCGACGGCGTGGAGCTTGGTCACGCGCGGGTTCTGGGGGCTGCTCGGCATGGCGAGCGCGGTCGTCACCAAGAAGCGCCGTCGCAGCGCCGGCGAGATCGCCAAGGAGATCGAGGCGGTGGCGACGACGAGCATCAATATCGATCACGCGATTTTGCAGATCGAGGGGCGGATGCTGGGGATGGGGTGAGGGTTTGCTGCGCGATTGGGGCCAGCCCCAAACCCCGCTGGCGGGACACCCGCCAGGCCACCCGCTTTTTTTTGAACGAGAAGACGGGGAGTTTGAGGGGTGTCCCCTCGAGCGGGTAGAAGGGGTGCGCGCAGGCGCACAAATAGCGAGTGCGCGCAGGCGCACAAAGGGAAATGCCCTTCTCGCGAAGCGATGGTGTTCCCATATCCCGTTTTAAGGTGCAGCCGCGGCACAGCGCGTGACCGAAGCGCGCTTATCCACGTCTGACGCCCCGGGCGCCCTTGCGAGCGCGGGCGCGGATCTGAGACTGACCGCAGACCTGAGAGGTGATTCGGAGACGCTGGATGCTGGCTTATTTGACAATCGTCGCGACGGCGTTTGCATCGCTGCTTGGCGCTCCCTGGTGGGTGGCGCTTATCGGCGGCACGGTCCTCGCGTCCATGAGCATCTTCGAACAGCAGAAGCTGCGCACGCGCTTTGCCGCTGTTGGCGCAAACGACATGCTCGCCATGGCAGGATTAGCGAGCCTCGCCAATGGCTGGATGGCTGGCGCGGCCGCGTGGGCGCTGGGTGTTGGTACAAAGTTTGTATTCTTCGGAGGGTAACTCGAATCTATCCCGTCGATCGGCCACTTGAATTTTGAGTTTCGAATTCCTTCAACTTTTCACGAATCCTCGACTGGCCATAGACGCCTTCGCGCGTTCTAACAGTGCTGTAGATGCTTTCCGCGGTCTTGTAGCGTGCGCGCGCTTCGATGACATGTGCAAGCGGGCGGCGATGCCTGACGCAAGCTTCCATTTCATACAGAAGTGCGAGATCAACGCGATCGCCATTCTCTGGAAATTGCTCGATTGCCCCTTCGAAGCAGGACATGGCGTTCAATGGTTGGGGTATTGGCAATGCAAGATATGCTTGTCCTTGACCGAGCCGTGATCTCGAGACTATTCCCCTGTCCTTTTGCTTCTTGCCAATTTTTTCGAGTTGCTCAAACTGCTCAAGGGCAGCTTGCGGTTCGCCAAGTCTCAACTTTTGATGAGCGACATACTCGAATGCTTCGGCGTCTCCGGAATCGATGGCCATGGCTTGATTGAAATGATCCAAGGCAACTCCATGTTGGCCCCGTGCGTCCGCCAGAGCTCCGATCAGAACATGAGCCGTCGCTTTTTCTTTGTCGTGAAACTCTGCTTTTCTCAAAGCCAATAGTTTCTGACGGTCCGCTTTCGCGACTACCTCTAATAGGTTGGATTCGGCCTCATCGCCCCAGCCCCAACTCATCTGCCGAAGCGCGTAACACATCTGGCCCGAAGCGAATAATGGACCGATCGTTGGTGTGTGAGGCTCCAGCCTCTTCAGAGAATTCAGCAACAGTATTCGTGCCTCTGCGAGGCGGTGCTCTTCGCGCTCGATGTATTCTGTTAGCCTCAAAAACAGCCGACGTTCCGCATATGACCACCATTTGTAAATGCCGTAACCACCCGTGAAAATAGTGACGGTGGCCGCAAAGCCTTGTAAAAACCAAATCAGATGCTGACTCAGCCCCAGCGACTCCAGTCCCATCCCCACACTCCCCCACGCCACACACCGCAATTGGTTAAATATGCGTTAACGGTTGGTCTCTGTACAGCCGGGAGTTGCGGCGGCGGGCGTCGCATCTGCAACATTGGCCCCGCGTGTGCGCAGCGGCGCTCATCCATGCGCGGCCGCAGCCAAGGTCGCCGGTCATTTGGCAACGGCGTGCCAACCCGGTGCCAGCCCATAGCGAAACAGCGCAAACGCGACGGTGTGCGATGGCAAAAAGCGGTGGGCGACTGGCGTGCTGTGTCGTGTAGCGAGGTGCTTCGACGCGCGTTCGTTTGTCGGCGCAGCGCGCTGAGGATGTGCGAGATCGAGCGAGCTTACGCCATCAACGCAATGCGCGTGTCACCGGCCGATTGGGCGCGGCGCGAGGCAGCATCCGCAGCGCCGGCGTCTTCTGCGTCGAGATCCGCCCGCGTGGCGTGGTCTTCCGTGGCGCGCGCCGGCGCATCTTGAAGCGCATCAGAGATGGCAGAGAGATCATCGTGCGTGCTTTCGCCGGTGTCGTCGAACGCCACGGCGATCGCCCAGACGAGCAGCGCCAATGACGCGATGAGAAACAGAATTCCAGTCAAGAACACACGTAGACTCCAATCTCGCGCGCGGGGTTGGTGGGGCGGCCGCGCGCAACAAACAATCTCGCGCGCGGGGTTGGTGGGGCGGCCGCGCGCAAAAACAACAGAAAGACGAGGCCGGCCTGGCGGGGCCGGCCTCGTCAAAAATGACGTCTCGAGGCCAATACGCAGTACTCAGTTACGCACTACTCATCCGGAAACGCAGAACACTGACGCGATACACGTTACGCAAACTGTCCGGTACGCAGGTACAAAACTTGACGCGGCTACAAGCGAGACGTTGGCGCGGCACCGATGCGACTGACGCGAAACCTACATTGCATCAGCGCCGCAAGTGATAGGACAACGGGCCGGAGCCGGGCTTATTCGCGCGGGCATGATCGCGCCTGTGGATAACCCAAAAAAGCGAGTGACCCGAGCATCTTGCTGATTCGTTCCGGCCGGATAGGCCCGGCCTCCGCTAAGGGCGGCGCTTGTTGTCGGGATCACGCGCCGTATGAAAGACGGCAACGATCTCCAAGGTCGCGGGCACGCCCACGTAGATGAGAGGTAGGGAAGTCCGGGCACAGAAAACTCTCGCGCGCCGGTCAAGGACCGCCGAGTTCATGCGCGGTGCGGCGATGATTTTGGACGTGTCGCCAACCCATGGCGACTACGGTTTTGGATGCGATGGAGCCCATCGCCGATTCAAGATGCCGCGTGCGCTTCAACTCTTCGATCCGGTCCAGCACTTCGATCGCGAGCGCATGCTGCGCTTCGGCCGGCAACTGCCGTGCCTGTTCAACTGCGTCCTTGAGGCGATCGGTTTGAGGTTCATCCATGTGGAAGCAGTAGCGGTCTTGCGGCTCGCGAAAAGCGTCACCGCTTTGGCGAGTTTGCGTTCGACGAACTCGAGGCGATCCTGGCCCCAGAAGATCTCGCCGTCCGCGAACACGTAGCTCGGCGCGCCGAACACGCCGCGTGCGATCGCCTCCTCGGTGTTCTTATGCACGATCGCGTCGAGGTCGGTGTCGGAGGGCGCCACGGCGCGGATCTTGGCGGCGTCGAGCCCGGCGCGTTTGGCGGCGGCATCTTGCACCGCGGCCTCGGCGTGGTTCTCCTCGCGCTCCCACAGCGCGCGGCCGAGTTCCGTCGCGAGCGCATGCGCATCGAGACCTTGGAGCGCGGCCGCGATCACGAGACGCGTCGCGGGCTTTTCATCCGTCGGAAAGAACTTCGGCTGCACGTTGATCGGCATCTTCAACTGATCGCGCCAGCGCTTCATGTCCATCAGGCGATAGGCCTGCCGCTCGGGCGACCGCTTCGGCAGCGGCAGGCCGCCGGTCTTGGAGAACACCTCGCCGAAGTTGGTCGGCTTCACGCGCACCGTTGCGCCGTGCTGCTTGCCATCGCCGCAAAGCGCGCCGAGCCGAGATAGGTCCACGGGCTGTTGAGCGACATGTAGTAGTCGACGATGGCCATGTGTGATCCTCAGGTGGCGGCAAGCAGGACGCGGAGATCCTTGGCGACGGCGTCGGGCTTCATATCGGGATACTCGTCGGGTGCACCTGTACGATTGATCCAGACGCACTGAAAGCCGAACGCCTTGGCGCCAGCGATATCCCACCGGTTCGAAGACATGAAAGTAACGCCGGCGGGCGTGCCGCCGAAGCGGTCGAGCACGAGCTGATAGACGCGCATTGCGGGTTTGAAGATGCCCGCGCCCTGGATCGAGATCGCGGCATCGAGCACGCCGTCGAGTTCGGCGGATGTGATTGCGTCGGCGAGCATGTCGGGATCGCCATTGGAGAGGATTGCAAGCTTGGCGCCGCGCGCCTTCAGTGCCTCCAGAACCTCGCGCACCTCGGAGTACGACTGCATCGTCCGGAACGAGGCGAGCAGCTTATCCCGCGTCGCTGGCGGAATGCCGCCGACAGAGGCGGCCGCGAAGTCGAGGCTGCGCTCGGTCAGCGTCCAGAACGGCACCATGCGGCCGGTCTGCGCGTGGATCCAGGAATACTCGAGATGCTTCTGCCGCCACGTCTGCGAGAACTTGTCCCAACTGGCGCCGATCTCGTCTTTGTGGCGCAGCGCGGCCGCATGCACGTCGAACAGCGTGCCATAAGCGTCGAAGACATAGAGCCCGCTCATGCCGTCCCCTTTGCGCCACGAAGAAAATTGATGATGCCGGTGTAGTCGACACCCGCGTTGCCATTGGCGACGAAGAGCTGGAACAGCTGCGCGGCTTCCGCCCCCATCGGCGTCGCAGCCCCCGAGGCGCGCGCGGCCTCCTGCGCGAGCATCAGATCTTTCAGCATCAGCGCGGCGGCAAAGCCCGGCTTGTAGCCGTTGTTCGACGGCGCCGTCGGCACCAGGCCCGGGACCGGGCAGTGGTTCATCATCGCCCAGCTCTGTCCCGAGGAGGTGGAGGCAACATCGAACAGCGCTTGCGGCGAAAGGCCGAGCTTTTCGGCAAGCGTGAAGCCCTCGCATACGCCGAGCATGGAAATGCCGAGCATCATGTTGTTGCAGATTTTCGCGGCCTGGCCCGCGCCCGCATCGCCGCAGTGGACCACGCGTTTGCCCACGCCTTCGAGGATCGGCTTGGCCTTATCGAACGCGGTCTTGCTGCCGCCCGCCATCAGCGTCAGCGTCGCGGCTTCGGCACCTGCGACCCCGCCCGAAACGGGACTGTCGAGCGCCAGCATGCCCTTGGCGGTTGCGAGCTCGTGCGCGCGCCGCGCCGAGGTAACGTCGATCGTCGAGCAGTCGATGAAGGCCGTGCCTTTCGATGCCGCTTCGAGCACGCCAGCTTTTTCGTAGACCGCGACCGTGTCCTTGCCGGCTGGCAGCATCGTGATGACGGCATCGGCGCCCTTGGCGGCGTCAGCGGCGGAGGCGGCGGCCGTCACGCCACGCTTCACGCCGTCGTCGAGATTGGCTCTGACGAGATCGAAGCCGAAGACCTGATGCCCCTTCTTCACGAGATTTCCGGCCATGGGCGCGCCCATGTTGCCAAGTCCGATAACCGCAATGCGTGCCATGACCCATCCTATGCGTGCGCCTAATCGTATCTCCCCAGGTCTAACGGAGGTGCCAGCGGAACTCAAATGTGCCGAACGCAGGGGACCGGTTCAATCGAACGTGATCGCAACTGCAGTCCAAGCGCCGCCGGAAATGGATAGAGTCGCCCGTTGAAGCAACTGAAACGGCGGGGCCAGAGCCGGAATAGCGGCAAGGATGGTGGCGGATGACGTGGATCGCAACGCCTTGGATTGGACGCCGGACGATTGTCATGGGCGCGGCTTCGGCGGTGGCGGCAGTGGTGCTGCCGGGCGGCATGCTGCGGGCGCAAGAGACGCGCCTCGCAACCCCGCGGCAGACCGAAGGGCCCTTCTATCCTGTCAGTTGGGCCGGCGACGCCGACAACGATCTGGTCGTCGTGCAAGGCGAGGCAGCCAAGGCGCTGGGGCAGGTGGCACACGTCGAAGGCCGCGTCTTGGATCTCGCGGGCCAGCCGATCAAGGACGCGACGGTCGAGATTTGGCAATGTGATGCCAAGGGCGTCTATCGCCATCCGCGCGACGAACGCGGATCGCGCAGCGTTGACAAAGGGTTTCAGGGACGCGGCCGCGCGCTGACCGACGCCTCGGGACGCTACACGTTCCGCACGATCAAGCCCGTCGCCTATCCGGGCCGCACACCGCACATTCATTTCAAGGTTGCGCGTGCGGGCGGCGCGGCACTCGTCACACAGCTCTATGTGTTCGGCGAGCAGCAGAATGAGCGCGATGGCGTGCTCAACGGCATTCGCGACCCACGCCAGCGCGACAGCGTGATCGCGCGCTTCGATCCGGCTGACGGCGTCGAGCCGGGTGCGTTTGCCGCAAAATTCGATCTGGTGCTTGGATAGACGTCAGCGGCCTTGCCAGTTCGGCTTGCGTTTCGCGAGGAAGCTCTCGAGCCCTTCGCGGAAGTCGGCGCTGGTATAGATCTTGGCGACCAGATCGTGGTCGTCGACCGCATCGCCTTGCGCGCGCAAGCGCCGCAAGAGTTCTTTCGTCACGCTGAGTGTGAGCGGCGCAAAGCCCGCGATCTCCTTCGCCATGGCATGCGCCCGCGCGAGAACCGCGGCGTGATCGGCATGCAGCTCTTTGACGAGGCCGCAAGCCAGCGCCTCGTCCGCCTCCATCAGCCGCGACGTGAAGAGCAGATCGACGGTTTTGGATTGGCCGAGCAAAGCCACCAGCCGTTTGAGCGTCGCAGCCGACAGGCAATTTCCGAGCGTGCGGGCGATCGGAAATCCCCACTTCATGTCGCGCGTGCCGAGGCGAATGTCGCAGCAAGCGGAGATCCCCGCGCCGCCGCCCGTGCAGGCGCCCGAGATCGCCGCGATGATCGGGATCGGGCAGGCCTCGATCGCCTTGAAGATTTCATCCGCCCGCTTCTCGTAGCCGATGCCTTGTTCGGGCGTCTTGAAGGCGCGGAATTGAGAGATGTCCGTTCCCGCCGCGAACGCCTTGCCGCCGGCTCCGGTGATGATCAGCGCCTTGACGGGACCGCCGATCTTCAAGCCGTCGCAGATTTCCACTAGCCGGTCATACATCCCGAACGTGAGGGCGTTGCGCGCCTCGGGCCGGTTGAGTGTGATGACGCCGATGCCGTCGGCGATCTCGTAGATCAGTTCGGGAGGGGCGGTGGTCATGGGGCAGTAGATCCGGGTAGCAGTTGTCGGGAGGCCAGTTATGGCATCGGTGCATGCACCCGGTCCACTCGCCGCGGCCACGATTGGGCATGCCACACCCGCCATGGAAACCGCTGAGCCAATGGTCCAGCGGCCAAAATCCCATGGACGGTCGCCGGTCCGGCAGTGTAGCTAGAGCGCGCGGGCTCGATCCTGTCACAAGTCAAAGAAACTCAAGCCAACTTTGCGTTCCGTTACGGCCGGGGAGGTCAGATGTCACCACAGACGCCGGGCAGCAATGCCCAGCAAGATCGTGCGCATGCCGGGGGCATCGCGCGCGAAGTCGGTGCCGGGCTGTTCCTGATCGCCTTGGCGGCCATCGCTTGGCTCGGCGGTTACAAACTCAACTTCGGACAGCTCTCGGGCATCGGTCCCGGCCTGATGCCGAAAGTCACCGCGACGATCGTCGCCGCGTTCGGACTGATGCTCGTCGTGCAGGGGCTCACGTCGGTGCGTGACCGCATGGACGCTTGGTCGATCCGGGGGATGTTTTTCGTGCTCGGCGCGGTGCTGGTGTTTGCCGCGTCGATACGGCCGCTAGGCCTCGTCGTCGCCGGCCCGCTTGCCGTGATCATCTCCGGCCTCGCCGACAAGGAGAGCCGCCTCGTCGAGCTGGTGATCTACGCCGTGATCCTGGTGACGCTTTGCGGGCTCCTGTTCAAGGAGATGCTGGGTCTGCCGATCCCTTTCGATCCGCTGGGCCTGATGGGTCCGCTGAATGACGTCTACATCACTGCAAAAATTGCGATCAAGAAATTCGTCTTCGGTCTCTTTGGCCGATAAGGGGCGCGACGATGTTCGAACTCTATTCCAACCTGTCGCTCGGCATGGCGGTCGCCATGACGTGGCAGAATCTCGCGCTGTGCTTCCTCGGTTGCTTGATCGGAACCCTCGTCGGCGTTCTGCCGGGCGTCGGGCCGATCGCGACCATCGCCATGCTGCTGCCGATCACTTTCGGCCTGCCGCCGGTCGGCGCGTTGATCATGCTCGCGGGCATCTACTACGGTGCCCAATACGGCGGTTCGACGACGGCGATCCTGGTCAACATTCCAGGTGAAGCGACGGCGGTCGTGACCACGCTCGACGGCCACCAGATGGCACGCCAGGGTCGCGCCGGCGTGGCGCTCGGCATGGCGGCGATCGGGTCGTTCATCGCCGGCACCATTGCGACGCTGGTCATCGCCGCCTTGGGCGCGCCGCTGACCAAACTGGCGTTACTGTTCGGACCTGCCGACTATTTCGCGCTGATGGTGCTCGGCCTGATGTTCGCCGTGATTCTGGCGCGCGGCTCGGTGCTGAAGGCGCTGGCCATGATCATCATGGGGATCTTGCTGTCGACCGTTGGCACCGATCTCGAGACGGGCGAAGAGCGACTGACGTTTGGCTGGCCGGAAATCTCCGATGGGCTCGATTTCGCAGTGATCGCGATGGGCATGTTCGGTTTTGCCGAAATCCTGCGCAATCTCGAGAACCCGGAATTGCGCGACGTCGTGCACGCCAAGATCGGCCGGCTTCTGCCGAGCATGGCCGATATGAAGCAGTCGTTCGCGCCCATCATGCGCGGCACGTTCATCGGCTCGTTCCTGGGGCTGCTGCCGGGCAACGGCGCCGTACTCGGGCCGTTCGCGTCCTATACGGTCGAAAAGAAGATCGCCAAGGACCCCACCCGTTTTGGCAAGGGCGCGATCGAGGGCGTCGCCGGACCTGAATCCGCTAATAATGCCGGCGCGCAAACGGCCTTCATCCCGCTTCTGACCCTCGGCATCCCGCCCAACGCCGTGATGGCGCTGATGGTTGGCGCCATGACCATTCACGGCATCGTGCCGGGCCCGCAGATCATTACCAAGCAGCCGAACCTGTTCTGGGGCATGATCGCCTCCATGTGGATTGGCAACCTGATGCTGCTGATCATCAACCTGCCGCTGATCGGCCTCTGGGTCCGGCTGCTGAAGGTGCCGTACCGCCTGATGTTCCCGGCGATCGTGCTGTTCTGCTGCATCGGCATCTACTCCGTGAACAACGCCCCCGTCGACGTCTTGCTGACGGCGGCGTTCGGCCTCTTCGGCTACGCGCTGATTAAGTTCGGGTTCGAGCCGGCGCCGATGCTACTGGGCTTTGTGCTTGGGCGCTTAATGGAAGAGAAACTGCGTCAGGCCCTGGTGATTTCGCGCGGGTCGTTCATGACTTTCATAAACCGGCCCCTGGCGGCGACGTTGCTGGCGCTGTCCGTGATCCTGATCACGATTGCCCTGCTGCCGTCGATCCGCAAGAGCCGGGAAGTGGTGTTCACAGAGTAGCGCCTCCCGCATGACAGCGTGATCAAGACCAAATGGCCCGAATCGTCCCCCGGACCATTCTCGCAATTGCAAATGAAAATGGATTGCCAGCGATTGAACATCGGACTAACTGATGCTCAGGCCGGGCCCGGTGAAACGCCGAACATGCGCTCAAAAACAACATCGTAGCCGGCTACTACACATGCGCAACCCTGGGAGAACGCCATGACTGAAGAGACCCCGTCCAAAATCGTAAATCGCCGCAAATTTTTGCGGACCGCCGCGCTTGGCGCAACCGCCGCCGTCGCCGCCCCAACCGTTGTGAAGGCGCAAGGCCCCATCAACATGCGGTGGCAGAGCACGTGGCCATCCAAAGACATCTTCCACGAATACGCCAACGACTTCGCCAAAAAGGTCAACGACATGACCGGTGGCGACCTGAAGATCGAAGTGCTGCCGGCAGGCGCCGTCGTGCCCGCCTTCCAGCTCCTCGACGCGGTCTCCAAAGGCACGCTCGACGGCGGTCATGGCGTGCTCGTCTATCACTACGGCAAGCAGAACGCGTTGGCGCTCTGGGGTTCGGGCCCCGGTTATGCCATGGACGCCAACATGCTGCTCGCCTGGCATAAGTACGGCGGCGGCAAGCAGCTGCTTGAAAAACTCTACGCCTCGATCGGCGCCAACGTTGTCTCGTTCCCCTATGGCCCGATGCCGACGCAACCGCTCGGCTGGTTCAAGAAGCCGGTGGCCAAGCTTGAGGACATGCAGGGCGTCAAGTTCCGCACCGTCGGTATATCGATCGACGTCTTCACCGGCATGGGTGCGGCTGTGAATGCGCTGCCGGGCGGTGAAATCGTCTCGGCCATGGACCGCGGCCTGCTTGACGCGGCCGAGTTCAACAATGCCACCTCCGACCGCCTGCTCGGCTTCGCCGACGTATCCAAGATCTGCATGTTGCAGAGCTATCACCAGAACGCCGAACAGTTCGAGATCATGTTCAATAAGGACAAGTTCAACGCGCTGCCGGCCAAGATGAAGGCGATCATCGAAAGCGCCGTCGAAGCCGCATCATCGGACATGAGCTGGAAGGCGATCGACCGGTATTCAGCTGACTACATTGAGCTGCAGACCAAGGACAAAGTGCGCTTCTTCAAGACGCCGGACGCGATCCTCAAGAAGCAACTCGAACTCTATGACCAGGTCGAGGCCAAGAAGAGCGCCGATAATCCGCTGTTCAAGGAAATCGTCGCGAGCCAGGTTGCCTTCGCCAAACGCGCGACCCAGTGGGAGCAAGACACCGTTGTCGGCCGCAAGATGGCCTACGACCACTACTTCGGCCCGACCGGCGCGAAGAAGGGCTGACGCGAGTTGGGGTCAGGCCCAGTGAGTTTGACCCCATCCAGCGCGGCGCCATTTGGGGAAGTGTATGACAAGTGATGCAGAACGCCACGAGGGTGGCGTGATGAAACTCGTCCTGGCCATCGACCGGTTCAACACCTGGATCGGAAAAGGCGCGGCGTGGCTAATTGTCGGCTTGATGCTGCTGGTCTGCGCTGAGGTGTTCAAGCGCTACATCCTGAACAAACCGACCGCTTGGATCTTCGACGCCTCCAATATGTTTTATGGCACACTGTTCATGCTGTGTGGCGCCTATGCGCTCGCTCAAAACGCGCATGTCCGCGGCGACTTTCTCTATTCATCGATGAAGCCGCGCACGCAAGCCTCGCTCGATCTAGTGCTGTATTTTTTGTTCTTTTTTCCCGGCATCCTGGCGCTCTGCTATGCGGGCTACGACTACGCAGCGCAAAGCTGGCGTATCAACGAACACTCGAATGTCACGTCGGACGGCCCGCCCGTCTATCACTTCAAGAGCGTCATTCCGATCGCCGGCGCGCTGGTGCTGCTGCAAGGTGTCGCCGAGGTCATCCGCTGCATGGTTTGCTTGCGCAATGGCGAGTGGCCTGCGCGTCTGAAGGATGTCGCCGAAGCTGACGTCATCGAGCAGCAATTGGCTGCTAGCGAACATGTCGATCAGGCGACGCGCGATGCCGCCATCGCCAATGCGGCCCGCATCGACGAAGCGGCGCGCCAGCGCGGACGCGGGGAGTAGCCCAATGGCCAGTCAATATCTCGGCCTGCTGATGCTGGCCCTGATCGTCGTCGCGATCATGCTGGGCTTCCCGACGGCGTTCACGCTGATGGGGCTCGGAATCATGTTCGGCTTCGCCGCCTACTTCAAATCTGGGCAGGCATTCACCGACAACCTTGTCTTCGACCTGATGGTGCAGCGCGCCTACGGCGCCATGACGAACGACGTACTGATCTCGATCCCGCTGTTCGTTCTCATGGGTTACGTGATGGAGCGCGGCGCGCTCGTCGACAAGATGTTCTATTCGATCCAACTCGCTTTCCGTCGCGTGCCGGCGTCGCTGGCGGTCGCCTCGCTGATCGTGTGCACGTTCTGGGGCATCGCATCGGGTCTCGTCGGCGCCGTCGTGGTGCTGATGGGTGTGATCGCCTACAATCCAATGCTGCGCGCGGGCTATGACGTGAGGCTAGCGTCCGGCGTCATCACCGCGGGTGGCACACTCGGCATCCTCATTCCGCCAAGCGTAATGATCATCGTCTATGCGGCGGTCGCCGGCCAATCCGTGGTCAAGCTCTATGCCGCCGCCATGTTCCCAGGCTTCTTCCTCGCGCTGCTTTATCTGATCTACATTGTAGGCTGGGCGCTGCTGAACCCGAAGGTTGCGCCGCCGCTACCCGAAGAGCAGCAGAAGGTGCCGGTTCCCGCTTGGATGCGGCAGTTCCAGCAAGGCTACGGCACCAACATGTTCGCAGGACTGTTGAAGTCGTTTGTTTCGCCCGGCAAGGCGCGTGCGATCGACATCGACGGCAAGCGCATGGGCTATGGAGCGCAAGTTTCGAACTTCATTTATTCTCTCGTGCCGCTGATGCTGGTCGCAGGCATGCTGGCGCTGGCGTACTGGTATGTGGTCATTCATCAACAAGCCGGCGCTGCGCCCGACGATGGCGGTCTGCAACCGCTCGGCGGCGGACTGCAGTCGCTCGGCAGCGCACCGGTGACGCCCGACGCGCCGAAGGGGCCGCCACAAGGTTTCATCATGTGGTGGTCGATCATCACCGCGATCATGGCGACGATCATGGCCGTGTACTACAAGCGCATGACGGCCGAAAAACTCGTGATCGTGCGGCTGCTCACCACATCGATCATGCCGCTAGGATTGCTGACGGCCGTCGTGCTTGTCGTCATTCTGTTCGGCATCACGACAGCAACCGAATCGGCGGCGGTCGGTGCGGCGGGCGCCTTTCTGCTCGCCCTGCAAGCGGGCACGCTCAACTGGAAGCGCACCAAGGAAGCTGTGTTCCTGACGGCTAAAACAACCTCGATGGTATGCTGGTTGTTCGTCGGTTCAGCGATCTTCTCGGCGGTGTTCGCCTTGCTCGGCGGTCAGTCGCTGATCGAGAAATGGGTGCTGTCGATGAACCTGACGCCACTGCAGTTCATGATTTTGTCGCAGGCGATCATTTTCGTCCTCGGCTGGCCGTTGGAGTGGACCGAGATCATCGTCATCTTCGTGCCGATATTTCTGCCACTCCTGAAGCACTTCGGAATCGATCCGATCCTGTGGGGCACGCTGGTGTTTGTGAATCTGCAAGCGGCGTTCTTGTCGCCGCCGGTGGCGATGTCGGCCTTCTATCTAAAGGGCGTCGCACCCAAACACGTGACGATCAATCAGATCTTCGCCGGCATGATGCCCTACATGCTCATCGTGATCCTGTGTATGGTCTTCATGTATATTTGGCCCGGCCTGGTCTTGTGGCTGCCGCGCTTCTTGTACGGGGCCTAGGCTCCTGTCCGGAATTTGAAGAGACATTCGTAATATGACCGATATCACCAAACTCGACACAGTCGCCGCCGCCGCTGCCATCGGCCAGGGCAAGATTACGTCGCAAGAGCTGGTGTCAGCCTGCCTCGATCGCATCCGTGCCCGTGAAGGCGACGTCAAAGCCTGGGCGCATATCGATTTCGATCGCGCGCTCGCCGAGGCCAAGGCCGCCGATGCCGCGCGGCGCTCGGGGCTTGGCACGGGTGTGCTGCACGGTGTGCCCGTCGGCGTCAAAGATATCATCGACACGGCCGATCAGCCGACCGAACTTGGCTCGCCTGCCTTCAAGGGCCGGCAACCAACGGCGGACGCTGCCTGCGTGACGGCCTTGCGCAATGCGGGTGCAATCATTCTCGGCAAGACCATCACGACGGAACTCGCGACGCTGACGCCGAACGTGACGCGCAATCCGCACAATCCGCAGCACACGCCCGGCGGCTCATCGTCAGGTTCCGCCGCGGCCGTGGCGGACGGCATGATCCCGGCGGCGCTTGCAACGCAAACCGGCGGATCCGTCATTCGCCCGGCCTCGTTCTGCGGCATCTTCGGCATGAAGCCGACCTACGGCACGATCCCGCGCGCAGGCGTCCTCGATCAAGCGCACTCGCTCGACACCGTCGGCTTCTATGGCCGATCCGTCGAAGACCTCGCGTTGCTGTACGATGTGTTGAACGTCCACGATCCGCGCGACGCCGCAAGCTTTCCCCGCAGCGCCGCAAGCGCATTGCGCACCGCCACCGAAGACTGTCCGGTACCGCCACTTTTTGCCTTTGTAAAATCGGCGGCATGGGCGGATCCCGGCACGTCCGAGATGCGCGAAGCCTTCGGCGAATTGACCGATATGCTTGGCAAGCAAGTCGAAGAACAACAGCTCGACCACTCGATCGCCCGAGGCCTCGAGAACGCGAAGATCGTCCAGAATGTCGAGCTCGCGACCCAATACGGTCCGATCCTCGACCGCCACAAGGAGCTGATCTCGCCCCGCCTTGCGGCCCAGATCGAGGAGGGCCGCAGCCTCAAGGGCACCGCCTACGTGACGGCGCTTGCCGAGCGCGACCGCCTCTACCGCGGCATCGAGGAAGTGTTCGTGAACTACGGCTACATCCTGACGCCGGCCGCGCCCGGTCCCGCGCCGAAAGGGCTTGAGGCCACCGGCAATCCCATTTTCAACGCGTTCTGGACTTATGTCGGCGTGCCGTGCGTGACGCTGCCGCTGATGGATGTCGACGGCCTGCCGCTCGGCGTGCAGCTGGTCGGCGCGCGTCGTGACGATGCCCGCCTGCTCCGGACCGCCCGTTGGCTGGTCAAGCATTTGGCCGAACAGGGCTGATCTATCACTTGCTCATGCCAACACTCGCCTTTGGAGGCCGCCCCCATGCTGCAGCTTGCCGATAGCCTCAATCGCCTTGGAACCGAAACCGCCTTCGAGGTTTTGGCGCGCGCCGCCGATCTCGCCGCCAAAGGCAAGGACGTCATCAACCTCGGCATTGGTCAGCCTGACTTCAAAACCCCGCAGCACATCGTCGAAGCCGCCATCAAGGCGCTGCGCGACGGCCACCACGGCTACACGCCGGCCAACGGCATCCTGCCGCTGCGCGAGGCCGTCGCCGCCGACGTCAACAAGCGCCACAAGGTCGAGGTCGATCCCGGCAATATCGTCATCATGCCCGGCGGCAAGCCGACGATGTTCTTCGCAATCATGATGTTTGGCACGCCCGGTAAGGAGATCATGTATCCCGATCCGGGCTTCCCGATCTATCGCTCGATGATCCAGTACACCGGTGCCACCGCGGTGCCGATCGCGCTGCGCGAGGCCAACGAGTTTGCGTTCTCGGCGGACGAAGTGTTAGCCGGGATCAAGCCGAACACGTCGCTCATCATCTTGAATTCGCCCGGCAACCCGACCGGCGGCGCGGTGCCTGAAACCGAGATCCGCAAGCTCGTCGCCGGCCTTGCCAAGCATCCCAATGTCGCGATTCTGTGGGACGAGATCTATTCCCAGATGCTCTATGACGGACGCGAGCATATCTCGCTGCTGAAGTTCCCCGAGCTGCGCGATCGCCTGATCGTCCTGGACGGCTGGTCGAAAACCTACGCCATGACCGGCTGGCGCCTCGGCTATTCGATTTGGCCGAAGCACCTCGTGGATCATGCAACACGGCTGTGCGTGAATTCGCACTCTTGCGTCAATGCGCCGACCCAGTTCGCCGGTATCGCCGCGCTGACCGGCCCTCAAGACGCGGTCCACGACATGGTCAAGGCGTTCGACGAGCGCCGCCGCGTCATCGTGCCGATGTTGAACCAGCTTCCGGGGTTCAGTTGCGTGAACCCTGGCGGCGCGTTCTATGCGTTCCCGAATATCACCGGCACCGGCATGACCGCGAAGGAACTGCAGAACCGCATGCTGGAAGAGGCGGGCGTCGCGACGGTTGCCGGCACCTCGTTCGGCATTCACGGAGAGGGTTACATCCGCTTCAGCTACGCCAACTCGACCGAGAACATAAAGAAAGCGATCCAGCGCATCGGCACGCTGCTGGTGAGTTGAGCGCGCATCTCACCCGGGCGCATCTCAACACTTTATTCACCATCACCGGCAACACTGGACGAATCGGGTTGCCTGACCGGGCCACCCGCAATCGTCGTTGAGGTGCTGCGCGCGTCTCTTTATATGCGCGTCGCGTTGGGATCGGGACCGGCCATCCATGCGAGCCGTGGTGTTTCTTCTCGCGCTGCTTGCCGCCGTGAAGATCGGCTATCAGGAATATTTGTTCCGGACCTCGGCGCGCGATGTGATCGTCAGCGCCTACCGCGAGCGCGCCGTCGATGCCTGCCAGAAAGACCCCAAGAGCGCGACCCTCGGTATCGCGGCGCCTGCTTGGGAGCGGCCCGCGAGTGTCAGTCTGGTGATCGGGAAGTCCAACCTCGACGTCCAGTTCTGGCAAGTCGATCATGCCATGTGGAACGCGCGCTACCGGAATCCTTACCTGTTTCTTGTCGCCGGCTCGAAAGGCGCCAATGTCTTCTGTGAGTATGACATCGTGCATGGCGCCGCATCGGTCTACCGGATGTAGTGGGCGGCATGGTTGATACTTTGCGAATGCTTGCGGCTCTCGCTAATAACTCGATAATACATTCAATTTTCTAGAAATTTTCTCAGTTTTGTTAGCTCAACTTTAAGCGCGAAGGGCGTTTCTTACGAGTATGGCCAGAGAAGGTGTTTGGGCGTGCCCACCTTCTCGGGGTCCCGGTTTTTTGTAACTCGTAACGGGTCATCCTCGTGTTGCGTACCTCATCCTGGTCTCCTCCTGCCGTCGCGGCGGCTGCCGTCATGGCATTGGCAGGGCTCAGCGCCTGCTCCGATGGGTATGGCGCGCCCGATCCGCGCGCAGTCCAGGCACTGCCGCCAGCGGACAGCCGCGTCTATCGCCTTGGCGTCGGCGACAAGCTCAAAGTCACTGTCTTCGGCGAACAGGATCTCTCCGGTCAGTTCGAGATCAATGCGCAAGGCAACGTGCCGATGCCGCTGGTCGGCGACATTCCGGCACGCGGCATACCCGCCAACGATCTCCGCGAGATGATCGCGCGGCGTCTGGCTGAAGGCTACATCAAGAATCCCAAGGTCAGCGTCGAGGTCGTGAGCTACCGCCCAATCTATGTGCACGGCGAAGTGCGCAACGGCGGCGAGTTCGCCTTCAAGAACGGCATCAAGATCCGGGACGCGATCGCGATCGCTGGCGGCTACACCTATCGCGCTGAGCAAAAATTCGTGCTGATCCAGCGCGAAGGCGAAGCACGCGACTCACGAATACCAATGCCGAGCGAAATTCAACTGATGCCCGGGGACAATATCCGCATTCCTGAACGGTTCTTCTGAAGTTGCGCCGGGGGGCGCTGAGTAAGTTCATGTCGCAGTCGATGTCAAAATGTCTGTCGTGGTCGCTCCGGTTGGGGTCAGCGGTAACTGCCGCTGTTGCCCTGCCCGTGACGGCGGCTGCGCAGTCGCGCGACCCGCACTACGACGAGGCAAAGTCCTATGGCGCGGTCAGCGTTCGCGACCGCGACCGATCGGCGTTCCGTCCCGATGGCCTGCGGATCGGCAATTTCATCGTCATCCCCGAGGCCGGCTACAACCTGACCTACAACGACAACATCTACGGCACGATGCGCCACAAGTCGGCGGACCTGCGGCATGAATTGTCGACCGGCGTGCATGTGCAAAGCGATTTGCCGCGCCACATGCTGGAATTCATGGCCCAGGGCCGCGCGGTAACGCTGCAGGATCACACGGAAATGCGCTATGCCGACGGCAATGCGCGTTTGCGGTTCCGCATCGACATCGACCATGCGCACAAGATCTTCGGCAGCGCTAAGTCCGAACTGACCCACGAAGAGCATGTCGAAGTGGAAACGCCGTCGACCGCCAAGAAGCCGGTGCCGCTGCTGCGCAATCATATCGAAGCGGGCTTGACGCGCGATGCCGGCAAACTCGCTGTATCCCTCGGCGGTCGCTATGAATCGTGGAACTTCCGTGACGTCGACGCGATCGACGGTTCGCTGCTAGACCAGGATTTCCGTGACATCTCCCGCACGGGACCGTTCATGCGGCTCGCCTATCGCCCCTCGCCCGGCTACGCCTGGGTCGGTGAGGCCAAAGGCATTTGGCAGACATCGCGTGGCGACGGCATCGTCGACCACAACGGCCGCGGCTACGAATTGCGCGCCGGTGTCGAAATGGAAATGTCGCCGCTCGTCAAATTCGCCCTGATGGGTGGCGTGCATTCCATGGATTTCGATCACGCTGGATTCGATCGCATCACCAAGGCGGTGTGGGAAGCACGCGCCCAGTGGCTGGTGTTGCCGGTCCTCACTCTCGAGGCCAAGACAAAACGCTCGGTCGAGCCGACCTCGAGCCCGGATGCCTCCGCGCGCGTCAATACGAGTTTCATTGCCGGCGCCCAGTACGAGGCTTGGCGCAATTTGATCCTGACAGCGGAGGCCGAGTACCGGATCGACGAGTTCCATCAGTCGACGCGAGAAGACGACACGTGGTTCGCCCGCCTGGGCGCGGAATACTACCACACCAAAAATTGGCTCTTCACCTTCAACTACGAATACCGCCAGCGCGAGTCCGTGACCCTGCGCGAGCCGGTGACGCAGAACAAGGTGATGTTTGGCGTGAAGTACAGGTACTGAGCGCCCATGGGCCAACATGACAACATCAACGGTCAGGAGGAACCCGAAGGTGGCTTCGGGTTGAGCGACGTGCTGTCGCTGCTCCGCCGTCGCATGTGGGTCATCATCGGCTTGACGGTCCTCGTCAGCGCCGTCGCGGCCGGTGGGCTCATGCTCATTCCCAATCGCTACGATGCCGCAGCGACGGTCCAGATCGATCCGCGCAAGAGAACGATCGTGCAGCTTGAAAACGTCGTCTCGGACCTGCGCACCGATACATCCGTCGTCGAAAGTGAAGTCGAGATCCTGAAATCCGCGCCGCTCGCGATGCGTGTGATCGAAAAGCTCAATCTGCGCACCGACCCCGAATTCAAGGAGCCAGGCCCGATCGGCAAGACGCTGGCGGCATTGGGGCTCAACACATGGCGGCTGCAGAAGTCCAAGGAAAACCGCGCCGACGCGACCGAGAACTCCGATCCCATCGGCGCGCTGCTCAAGACGCCGGCCATGAGCAAGTCGGACCCCGTCCACGACGAGGTCGCGGCGCTCTTTGGCTCACGCCTCAAGATTTCGCGCGTGCGCAACTCGCTCGTGATCGAGATCCGCTTCAACGCCAAGGACCCCGTCAAGGCTGCCAAGATCGCCAACACGGTCGCGGAGATCTACATCCAGGATCAGATCGACGACAAGATCAAGGCGACGACCGTCGCCACCGACATCCTCGAGAACAAGCTCGAGGGGCTGCGCTTCAAGCTCGCCGAAGACGAGCGCCGCGTGGCCCGCTACAAGGCCGACAACAACATCGTCGATAGCGAAGGCCAGCTGCTGTCCGAGAAGCAGATGGCGCGGGTCATGGAACAAACCGTGATGGCGCGCAATACCACGGCCGAGATGGCTGCCAAGTATCAGCAAGTCGTGGCGCTGATGAAGCAAGGCCGCGACAAAGCTGGCATTGGCGATGTGCTGCAGAGTCACACGATCCGCATGCTCAAGGAGCAGCAAGCCAAGGTCACGCGCCGCGAGGCCGAATTGTTGACGCGCTATGGCCCTCGCCATCCCGAAATGCAGAAAATTCAGGCCGAAGTCCGGGACATCCAAGGCCAGATCGACGTCGAGGTCCAGCAGATCGTCACCAACCTCAAGACGGACTACGAGGTCGCGGCCGATCGCGAGCGCCAGATGGCGGCGAACCTCAATGGATTGAAGGAGCAGCAGGTTGGCGCCGCGCAAGCGGCCGTGAAACTGCGCGAACTCGAGCGCGAAGTGCACTCCTCGAAGCAAGTGTTCGAAAGTTTCCTCGGCCGCCATAAACAGATGGTCGAAACCCAAACGATGCAGCTCCCCGATAGCCGCATCATCGAATACGCCGACGTGCCGCTCTACCCGAGCACGCCGAAGCGCAAGCAGATGATGATGTTGGCGATCGTCGCCGGCCTGGCGCTCGGGCTCGGTCTGGCCTTCTTGCAGGAATTCATGGTGCCGGGCATGCGTCGTCCGGAGGAAGTCGAACGTGCGCTCGGAGCGCCGCAGATCGCCGAGATCCCAACCCTCGAGCGTGCGGACGGCTCGAGCGTGCCATCCGCGCGCGCAGTGCGTATGGTCAACATCGAACCGGGCGGTCTCGTCGCCGAGGCGATCCGCAATGCACGCCACGAAATCGACTTTGTCAGCACCTCCAAGGGACCGCGCGTGATCCTCGTAGCATCGAGCTTGCCCGGAGAAGGCAAGACGATGATCTCGTCGAACCTTGCCCATCACTACGCGGCAAGCGGCCTCAGGACCCTGTTGATCGATGGCGACATGCGGCGTGCCAACCTCACACGCACGCTCGGAATAACTGACGGCGCGGGACTGCTCGACGTACTTTCCGGCGCGGTCGACCCTGTCTCGGCCCTGCTGCACGATCCCAAGTCGGCGCTCTATGTGCTGCCAGCCTTGCAGTCTCGCGCCTCGCAATTTTCGCCGCCAGAGGCATTGTCCTCGCCGGCGCTCGCCCGGACGCTCGCTCATCTGAAACAGTACTTCGACGTGATCATCGTCGATGCGCCGCCGCTGCTGCCCGTGGTGGACGGCCGCATCCTCGCCGACCACGCCGATCAGATCGTGATGACTTTCGTCTGGCGCAAGACGCCGAAAAAACTCGCGAAGCGCGCGCTGAAATCTCTGGGCGCCAACATCGACAAGATCGCCGGCATCATCGCCAACAAGGTTGCAGCCGGCGAAATGACCGACAGCTTTGGCTACGGTTACAACGGTTCACACGGCGGGCCGATGCGGCCCCACAAGGCCGCATGAGGAGCGCAGCATGACTGAATACGACGCAAAAGACTTCGGGGCACGTCAAGTAATGAGCAGCGACAGCAAGAGCCGCGTGCGGTCGGCGCACGGACGAGGGAGGACATCATGACAACCGTTGTGGGTTCACCGGCCCCGAGTGTGGGTATCGCCGGCTCACAGATAGTGCCAGCCAACGCGCGGCGATCGCGGCGCGTGGCGGTGGACATCGTCGGGTTCTGTGACGTCCTGGCAATTCTCGTTGGCGGCGCGCTCCCCGCGCTGATCTATGCGACGTACGGCGAATTGACCGTGACAGTGCAAACGACGCTGCAGAGTTGTCTGCTGACGAGCTTGTTCGCGTATCTGCCGATGCGGCACTTCGGATTCTACGACGTCAACAAGGTGCATGACTTGCCGGTCGATCCGCTCAGGACGTTGCTGGCGCTGCTCATCGCATTCCTCGCGGTTCTGGGCGTTGGCCTGCCGCTTGATTTCGGCGGTTCCTATCTCTGGACCTGGTATGCGACCTGGCTGGTGGCCAGCTTCGGCATGATCATGGCGCAGCGTCTGGTTGCGCGCGGCATCCTGTCGAAACTGGCGGAGCGCGGGATCTTCGATCGGACCGTCGCCGTGTTCGGTCATGGTATCGTCGCGGAGCGGATCCGCGACCATCTGGCGGACAAGAAACTCGGAATTCGCTTTGCGGGCCTCTACGACGATCGCGTTGTGCGCGAACGCCGGCCCTATGCGCGCGATCTCGCCTGCGGGACGCTCGAGGAACTCATTGCGCTCGGCCGGACCGGCGCGGTCGATCAGATTATCATCGCGTTGCCGCCGACGGCGGAAGGCCGGCTTGCGCAGATCGCGCGCCGCCTCGAACAGCTGCCCGTCAGCTTGCACGTGTGCACGCACCTCTCCACCGATGTGATTGGCGAAGCGCCGACGCACCAGGTCTCGAATATAGGTCCGGTGGGCCTTCTCGATATCAAGACTAAGCCGTTGAGCGATTGGGCGCCGCATCTGAAAGCCTCGGAAGACTACGTTGTCGGGGCGGTGCTGCTGATCCTGGCTCTGCCGGTCATGGCGCTGGTCGCGCTGGCGGTACGCCTCGACAGCCCCGGGCCTGTCTTGTTCCGTCAACGCCGACATGGCCTCAACCGCCGCGTGATCGAGGTGTTGAAGTTTCGCACCATGCACGTGATGGAAGATGGGACCGAAGTGCGCCAAGCGCGGCATCATGATCCACGCATCACCCGGATCGGTAATTTCCTTCGCGCGACAAGCCTCGATGAGTTGCCACAGTTGATCAATGTGCTGCGCGGAGAGATGTCGCTGGTTGGCCCGCGCCCGCATGCCTTGGTTCACGATGATCACTATGGCGAGTTGGTGGAGCGCTATGCCAATCGCCACCAGGTCAAGCCCGGCATGACGGGGTGGGCCCAGGTCAACGGGCATCGCGGACCGACGGAAACCAACGAAAAGATGCAGTCGCGAGTTCGAGCACGACCTCGAATATGTCGACAGTTGGACGTTGTGGCTCGATCTCAAGATCCTCGCCATGACTCTGGTTATGGGTTTCACCGGGCGCAACGCCCTCTGAGCGCAAAACAGCAAACAGCAGCATGCGGCAATTTCTAAAAATCGTTCCGCTGCCGGTGACGTTGACCGTGATCGCGTTCCTGTGCCCGGTCGAGATGTCGGTCTGGCTCGGCGGCTCTCGTTTCTCGCCGCATCGCCTCGTGTTCCTGCTGTTCTTTCCGCTCGCGTTCTACAAGCTGATCCGGGCGCGCGACCTCAAGCCTCATGGCTTCGATTTCGCATTCATCCTCTACAACCTTTGGACCGTCGGCATCTTTGTCTATCACGGTGAAGGCGGCCAAGTTGCCGCGTCGAACCAAGGCTCCAGCGGCGGTCTGCAGTACGGTGGCGCGCTGGCGCTTGAAAGTCTGGCGGCCTATGTCATCGCTCGCGCCTACATCCGCGACGGCGATACGTTCCGCGCCGTTGTCCGCCTGCTGTTCATGGGCGTGGCCGTCGCCGGCTTGATCGCGTTGCCCGAGACGCTGCTCGGCCAGCATTTCGCGCATGATGCCATGAACGCCCTGACCGGTTACGGGTTTCCGCTGAAGTACGAAGCGCGTCTCGGCCTCGAGCGCGCCTACTCGACCTTCGAACATCCGATTCACTACGGCACCTTCTGTGCGTCGGTGGCGGCGATGGTGTGGTTCACGGAGCGCCGCATCGCAAAGCGCAATCTCCGGATTGGCATCATTGCGGGCGCGACCTTGCTCGGCTTGTCCTCGGCGCCGCTCCTTTGCCTCGGCTTCCAGATCGCAATGATCGCTTGGGAGCGCGGCACGCGCGGCGTCGCCAATCGCCTGACCATCACCATGACGATCTTTGCGGGTCTCTATGTCGGTGCGAGTCTCGTCGGGTCGCGCACGCCAATCGGCATCATCGCGACCGGCATGACCCTCGACAGCTGGACCGGCTATTATCGCTTGGTGATCTGGGAACACGGCATTCAGAATTTCTATGCCAACTTCATGACTGGGATCGGTCTGGCCGATTGGGAACGGCCGTGGTGGATGCACTCGGATTCGATCGACGCATTCTGGCTGGTGATCCCGCTGCGCGCGGGCCTGCCGGCAATCGCCACCCTGGTGCTCGGGTTTGTGCTGATGCTGCGTGGTGCCTGGAAGGTCGGCAAGCGCCATCCGGATCGCAGCATGCGGCCGCTGATGCTCGGCTGGACCATGTCGTTGATCGCGCTCTGCCTGATCGGCATCACCGTCCATTTCTGGAACGTGCTCTACGCCTATCTCTTTTTTCTGGTGGGCATGGGCGGCGTGTTCGCGGACCCTGTACGCGTGCGCCGTAGCGTCACCGCAACGGCGGACGCAGCCCCAGCCTTCGACACCTGGCAGCAACGCCGCTTGAAGCAGCAGCGCGCTGCAGCCGGCGTCCGCGGCTCGGATCTTGTCCCGGCCTGAGCGTCTGACCGAATTGAACCGCCAGCTCAGGCGAGCACGGGCTGGCCGATTTCCATCGGCGCGGTTTGGCGGGCGTGCGCCACGGCCTTCAGCGTGTTGAGCACAAGATCGGCTTTGGCGTCCCAAGTCTCTTTCTCGAGGCGCGGCAGCACACGACCAACGTTGAAGCCTTCAGCCAGCCCGGCGCGGATGGCGGCGGCGAAGCTTTCCGCGTCCTCTGCAACGCGAACCACGTCCCGCCAGCCGTCGAGCGCGCGGAACTCGGTCGTCACCACCGGCCGGCCGATCGCCAGGTATTCCTTCAGCTTCACGGGATTGCAGGCCTTGATCCACTCGCTCTTGTTCCACGGCATGATCAGCACATCCATGGCGGCCATGTAGCGCGAGACGACTTCGTAGGGAACGCGGCCGGTCATGCGCACATTCGGGAGCGTGCACCAGCCCTCGGGCAGCGAACTGCCTCCGACGAGCACGAATTGAAGGTCCGGCAGACGGTTGGCGACATCGAGGAACAGCTCGGGGTCGAAAGTGTGGGCATCGATGCCGCCAATGAAGCCAACGCGTGGCCTCGGCAGCGCCACGAGATCGGCGGGGCCGCGGCCAGGGCTGCGGCCGTCTGCGACGAAGCGATCGAGTTCAACGCCGTGCGTGACGAGGAGCTGGCGCGTGACTGTGCCTGTCTCTTCCTGCATCAGGTGCGGTGCTGCGTAGACGACGAGGTCCGCTGCGGTCTTGAGGAGCCGGATCTGATCGCCGACCGTCGTGCCGTCGGCCTCGGTAAAGGCCTCGAACCGGTCGGTCCGCTGCAGCACGGTTGCGACGGCACCCAGTGCGCCGACCAACGCGGCGCCGGCAGGACAGTGGATCCACAGTAACGGCCGTTGAATGCCGGCGCGCAGTGCGGCGAGCTTGATTTGCGGTGCGAGCGCCCAGGCCGTCAGCTTCTGCCCCGTGGCGCCGGGCGCCATGACCGGCGAGAACACCCAGAACTTGTTTTCGACGTTGGTGACGCCGTTCGATAGGCTCTTGAGCTTACGGCCGATCTTGCCGATGAATTTGCGGCCGTCGTCGAGCGACGTCCCGGGGGTTGGCATGCGCACCCCGAGCGAGTTGACGAACAGCACCGGCATCTTGCGCGCGATCCGGCGCATGATCTGGAAATCGAAGTGGCCGCGGTTGTGATACCACCAGTCCTCGCCGCCGATGCAGATCACACCATCGAATGGACTGGCTTCATTCGTTTCCATGACCCGCCGTGCTCCCAACGTACACTCGTCTCCGGCAAGTGTAGCCGCGGGTCGTTAAGGCGTTTTTAATGGAACCCCGCAACTTGACTATAACCAGGTCATCTCGCCAGTGCGGATGCGCAGAACCCGGTCCTGCGGGGCGTCGAGCCGGGGAACCTCGGTCTTCGAGAGCCCGAGCGCCAAGCCGCGCAGCGAGCGGCCGACATTGCCGTGCGATGTGATGACGGTGTCACGGTCGAGTTCGGCAAGGCACGCGGCGAGCCGATCGCTCACCATCTGGTAGTTTTCGCCCCCGCGCGGCACCCAGCCCCACATGTCGGCTTTGCGTGCGGCAAGGCCTTCGGGATCGATGGTTTTGAGATCCGAATAGACGATCCCTTCCCAATGTCCGAAGTGCTGCTCCTTGAGCCGGCCGTCCAATCTGTAGGACTTGGCATCGAGGCCAAGTTCACGGCGCAGGATCTCCATCGTTTCGGTCGCACGTGACAGCGGGCTCGCCACGTAGTCGACCGCTCCCACCGCATTACCCAACGCCGCCTTCAAGATGCGCCCGCACACCGCCGCCTGCCCCCGGCCCGTCGCATTGAGCGGGATGTCGGTCTGACCCTGATAGCGCTGAGCGGCGTTCCAGTCGGTCTGGCCGTGGCGAACGAAATAGAGCGTGAGTCCCGGACGTAGCATCAGAGCTTGAGCACCAGCTTGCCGTTGTTGCCGCCCGTGTAGAGCAGATTAAGTACCGCGGGGAAGGCATCGAGACCACCCGTGCGCACGTCCTCGCGGATCTTGAGGCGGCCGGCGGCATGCCACGCACCGAGTTCACGAATCGCCTCAGGGATCCGATCAGCCCAGTCGAACACGATCAGGCCCTGCATGCGCAAGCGCTGCGTCAGCACGGCGCGGAAATTCTTCGGACCCGGTGGCATTTCCGTCGCGTTGTAGGCGGAGATCAGACCGCACACCGGGATACGCCCGAACGTATTCATCTGCAGCAGCACTGTATCGAGGATCTCGCCACCGACGTTCTCGAAGTAGACGTCGATGCCCTTGGGCGCGGCGGCCTTGAGCTCGGCGGCGAGGTTGCCGGCTTTGTAGTCGACGGCCGCATCGAAGCCGAGTTCTTTGACAACGAAGTCGCATTTGTCTTTGCCACCCGCGATGCCGACCACGCGGCAGCCCTTGATCTTCGCGATCTGGCCGACAATCGAGCCGACGGCGCCGGAGGCGGCCGAGACGACGACCGTCTCGCCCGCTTTCGGCTGGCCGACGTCGAGCAGCCCGAAGTAGGCGGTCCAACCCGGCATCCCGAGACCGCCGATCCAACGCTCGAGCGGAGCTTGTTTGGTGTCGACCTTGACGACGCCCTTGCCATTCGAGATCGCGTACGCCTGCACGCCGAACAGGCCCTGCACCGCGTCGCCCGCCTTGAAGCCGGGATGCTTGGAGGCGTCGATGATGCCAACCGCATACGCGCGCATCACCTCGCCGATCGCAACCGGCGCGACATAGGAGCGCGCCTCGTTGACCCAACCTCGCATCGCAGGATCGAGTGAAATGTAGGCGACTTTGACGCGAAATTCGCCGTCCGCCGGTTCGAGGATCGGTGCCTCGCCAATGGCGAAGCAATCGGGCGTGATCAGGCCGGGTTTCGGCCGCTTCGCGAGCTTCACTTGGCGATTTTGACCTGGCATGCGGTACTCCTGTTGAATGGGTCCCGTCTTAAGGCACGCGGCTTGCGCGCGCAAACCTCTGGACTGCACTGCAATTCAGAGCCGTCATCTGAATTGGTGTGTTAACCTCGTCAAGAGGCCTGGATCTTGGCGCGAACGCGCCGCGCTTATTGTGCGGCCTGTACAAAAATCAAACCAAATGCCGCAAGCGGGGGCGCGGCGCCGGAGAGCAAACATGAAGTCAGGAAACGTGGTTCTGCTTGCTGCCATCGGGGTGAGTGTCGCCGCCACGCAACTCAAGGCTGCCCCACCAATCTGCTTTGGCGTCCATGATTCCGAGCGGACCGCCGCGATCGCCGCCGCCCACGAATACTTCTGGGATCGCTGGTTCGAGCGAGAGGGGCAGTGGTATTCGGCGTACGCTATGAAACCTGAAGCGCGGACGCCATTTGCGTTGCCGAAATCGGTGCCGCCGGCCACTCCGGCAAATACACCAGAGGCCGCCAAAAACCTTCCAGCCCCTGCGCTCAATGGGCATGTCGCGGCGCGCGGTCTCGAGTGCACGGCCATCGACGTCAAGCCCAACGAAATTTATCTCATCCGCCATACGGCACCGGTTTTCCGGTTTAGCGAAGGCAAAGGTTGGACCCGCGAATTCGAGAACGGTCGTCTGCAGGAACTCGTCGTGCACCGGCAAGACGGCCGATGGAAGATCACCGAGCAGCTCGAGGGCCGCACGGTTCTGCCGGAGGACGCCGTTTTGACAAAGCCGACCTACGCCGAGGTGATCAAGGTGATCACCAGTGCCAGAGCAGCGCCAAATCCAAAAAATTAGCGGCGCGCAGGGACCGGCGTGTCGAACGATCCGCCGCTCGCGCTGTTGTCGCCCGCCCTCTGTACAAATGTGAAGTGCCACCATTCGCGCGGATAGTTGCGAAATCCGTGCCGGTGCATGGCTTCGAGGAGCGTCCGGCGCGCCGTTGCCTGGTCTTTGGTGATGCCGTCGTGAAAAGTGGTGCTCGCGGCATCGAAGCAATCGAACCCGGTTCCCATATCCAGACTGTTGTCCGGCATCCGCTGTGCCGCGGGCGCCGTGCATGAGCCGTAGGCGCGGCCTGCCTCTGGAGACTGGGCTTTCCGGGATCGGCAACGGCACAAGCGTGAGATCGACGGCCATGCCGCGCGCATGGCCGGAACGTGCCGAGATATAGCCTTGCCGGATTAGCTCGCGCCGCGACGTTGATGGGAAGTAGGCGGCCGTATCGCGTGCCGTAGCCCCCCGTTCGACCCAGTCGACAAAGGCGCGCACCGCCCGCTCTGGCCGGTAGCAGTCGTAGACCTTGAGCGAGAGGCGCCGCTTGCGCAGATCAGCCTGTACGCGGGCCAGCGCTTCGGCCGCCTCGCGCCGCAGCACGCATTCGGCCCCGTCATAGCCTGGCACCTTGGCCCCGGTAAAATTGTGGACCGTGGCATAGCGGATATCTTGCGCGATCGACGCGTCGATTTCAGCAAGGAAGACGAGGGGGGCGGGGAGCGGCTGCGCTGGCGCGCCGTTGGGCGTCAGCATGCTCACGGCGGTGAGTACCCACGGAACTGCGCGGCGCTGAATCCACCGGCGAATGAGACGCGGCATACGCGCAACCCCCAATTGAGACCCGGACGTGTTGCCGCCCGGTGCCTTGTCATCATCCCACCCAGACCTATAGTCCTGGCATCCTTTTATTGCTTTGGAAATTGGGCATGACCATGGATGGCAGCGGGGCAGTGCGGGGTATTCGTGGCTTTTTGGGTTGGGCGTGCCTGCTCGTTTTTGCCAGCGTCGCGCCGGCAGCGGCCCAGCAGCGCTGCTACTTCCTCGAATGCCCGGGCGGCGCGCAACCAACGCCGCTACCGTCTCTGCCACCGCAGGTTCTGAAACCAGAGCCAGCAGCGCCGCGCGCCCAGCCAGCGCCGGCTGCGGTCACGCATGCAGAACGTCCGCGAGCCGCGACGGAAGTTTGCGATGCCGTCGGTGGCGTCACCTATTGCGGCAGTTCGGTGTTGAGTCCTCAGGCGGGCAATGTCTACGTGCCGCGCAATCTCGTCGACGACAATCTGACGACGGCGTGGGTCGAGGGCAAGGGCGGCGACGGCATTGGCGAGTGGATCGTCGCGGATTTTGGCGCGGTGAAGCGCGTCACCGCGATCCGCCTCCTCAACGGCTATCATAAGAACGTTGACGTGTTCAAAAAGAACAATCGCGTGCGCGAGGCCGAGGTGGTTTTCTCGTCCGGCAAGAGGCAGCAGATTTCGCTGCAAGATCGCGATGGCGCGCAGGATATTGTCATGCCGGAAGCTATCGAGGCGCGCTGGGTGCAGGTGAAGATCGTCTCGGTCTTTAAGGGCGAGAAGTTCCAGGATACCGCGATCTCCGAGTTCCGCGTGCAGACCGCGCAGTAATGAGCGAGGCGACTGATGATTCTCGACCGTAGAGTGGTGATCGGACTATTGGCGGGTTGCGCCTGCTGCGGCGGTGCGTCCAGCATCGCGGCACAAGGCACGCCACAGATCACGAAACTCAAGCGCTCCGAAGTCAAGGGCTGCCGCCTGCCGGATGGTCTTTCGCATCTGTTGACCGAGCGCGGCTTCAAGGCCGGAAACACTGCGCGTGCAAGCCACTCATCGAGCGCGGACGAAACCAAGCTCGTGCGCACGACCGGCAACCGCGACATGGACTTGGCGCTCGATGCCGCGCTCTACAAGCTCGCGGAAACGTTCCAGATCTTTCCGGGCTTCGGCTTCTACGACGACGGCGACGAGCCCAACGCCTGGGCCATGAGCAAGCCGTTGGTACCAAACACCGACGGCACGGTTGGTTTTGGCCAGACCTATTTCAAGAAATGGCTTGAGTTCGATCCCTCCGGCGTGGCGATCCTGGCGACCGCCGCGCACGAATTCGGCCACGTCTGGCTCTTCAAGTCAGGTCTCTACGACAAGGTCAATACTGGCCAGAGCACGGTGAAGCGCAGTGAATTGCACGCTGATTTTCTCTGCGGCT
This sequence comes from uncultured Alphaproteobacteria bacterium, assembly GCA_963779515.1. GTDB lineage: Bacteria > Pseudomonadota > Alphaproteobacteria > Rhizobiales > Hyphomicrobiaceae > CAVZYN01. The sequence goes on along the minus strand of CAVZYN010000012.1, from coordinate 13,492 downwards.
ACTACATGGGCATCCTTAAGGCACGCAACCCGTCCGCCTCGTTCTGGAAGGCCGGCGAGAAGATCTTCCAGATCGGCGATTTCAATGTTCGCAGCCCCGATCACCACGGCACACCCGATGAGCGAGTCAGGTCGGCCGAAGAGGGGTTCAAGGCCGCCTTCATCGACAAGCGCACCGCCGGCGACGCCTTCAAGATCGGCCTCGACTACGTAGTGAAAGTCTGATCGGGCGGTGTCAGACCCTTGGGTCTGATAACTTGTCGTCCGTGCTGTTCCCCCAAGGTGTCAGACCCAAGGGTCTGACACCGTCCACCGAAAGAGTCCTCATGACCATCGATCAACTGACGCTCAGACGGATCATGCGGACCGGGCTGACGGCTCACAATCCCGCAAAGGCGCTGGACGGATTCATACTCTATAGCCCGCTGAACGTGCCGCTGACGCTGCTGCTCGATCGCCGCGGCGAGGTTGTTCATCGTTGGACGCATGATGTCGACGCGGGGCAGTGGGCGTATCTGCTGCCGAACGGCAATCTTTTCTACATGGCGAAGGTGCGCGACGAGAACTGGCAGCTGTGGCCGACGTTCCGCTACTTCAAGGGCGGCGCCATGCGCGAAATCACCTGGGATGGCAAAATCGTTTGGGAGCACCGCGATCCATTTCAACATCATGATGCCCGCCGCACGCCCGAAGGTGGGGTGATCTATCTCTCAACCGAGCGCATCCCTGCGGAGATCTCCAAGAAGATCAAGGGCGGCCACGCCGTCGGCGATGCGCCGATGTACGCAGACAAAGTCGTCGAGGTGGATGCAAATGGCAAAGTCATTTGGGAATGGCGCGCGCTCGACCATCTCGATCCAGAGTCCGAACCGACCATGTTCAACGTGCCTCGCTTCGAGTGGACGCACATGAACACGGTCGTGCCACTGCAGGGCGGGCGCATCATGCTGTCGGCGCGGCATCTCTCCAGCGTGTTCATCGTCGATAAGGCAACTGGAAAAATCGTCGAGCGCATCGGCGGTCTCGACAGCGATCTCTTCGTCGGCCAGCACGACCCAAAACTCAGAAAGAACGGCAATCTGCTGATCTTTGATAACGGCACCTACCGGTCCAAATTCGGCATCGTACCCTCATCCCGAATCCTCGAGATCGATCGGGCAACGAAACAGATCGTCTGGGACTACAAGGACACGCCGCACTTCTATTTCTATAGCCCGCATATCTCGGGCGTCGACGAGCTCCCGAACAACAACCTGCTGATTACCGAAGGGGCGCGCGGACGCATGTTCGAGGTCACGCGCGAAAAGGAAGTCGTATGGGAGTACATCAACCCGCATTTCGAGGTCGGCCCGATGGGGGAAACCAACAACACCGTCTACAAGGCACGGTTCTATCAACGTGACCAGATCCCGGCGCTGGCGTGAGGTCCGGCAGCGCAGCTATGCGCCGCGGGCGGTCCGCTGTCTATTGTCTGCTGACTATCTTATGCTCGAGCGAATGAAGCGGGAGACTAAGGGACATGACCACAAAGTTCGGCCTAAGTGCCGCCTTGTCGACGCCGTTCATGGCGGACGGCGCAATTGATCTCCCGCGGCTGGTCGCGCATGCGCAGCGTTGCATGAAAGAGGGTTGCGATACCATCACGCTGTTTGGCACGACGGGTGAGGGTTTTTCAATCGGCCCGAAGGAACGCATTGCTGTCTATGAGGCTTTGAAGCAGGCAGGTTTTGATCTGCGCCGGCAAGTGGGATCGGGCGTGATGGCGGCAACGGTCGAGGAGGCAGCCGCGCAAACCGATCTCGCCTACGCACACGGCTGCCGGCATATTTTGCTGGCGCCGCCGTTCTATTTCAAGAACATCAGCGACGCGGGCAACATCGGCTGGCACCGGCAGTTGTTCCAGGCGCTCGGCAGTAAGCTTCGCGACATCATTCTCTATCACTTGCCCGGGCAGACGGCGGTCGACATCACGATTCCCGTCGTCGACGCTTTGCGGCGCGAGTTCCCGAAAGCCATCGTCGGCATCAAGGATAGCTCCGCGCACTGGCCGACCACCGAAGCATTCCTCGCAAAGCACCGCGACATCGCGGTGCTCGTCGGCGACGAGCGCAATCTTGGCCGCGCCGTCCGCGAGGGCGGGCAGGGCTCCATCTGCGGCGTCGCCAACGTCGAGGCGGCACTCCTGCGCCCCATGGTGCACGAGGGTCGCGATGAGCCGCGTATCAATGCGCTGGTCGAGACAATCGTCAAATTTCCGGTGCTCCCTGGCATAAAGGCCCTGATCGCAGAAAAGACCAACGACCCAGGGTGGCTGCACATGCGGCCGCCACTCGATGACATGTCGGCCGCGGATGCGAAGCGGATGGCCGCGGCGTGCCGCGAGGCGGTGGACAAAGCAAACGTCTGACGCAAGACTGAACGCAAGAGAACAGGCGGCAATCCGCCCAACGGAGGAGGATCACCCAATGGCATCGGCGAAGATCAGCAAGCGACACGTGCTCGGAGGCGCAGTTGCGTCGGTTGTTGCGGGCGCGGTCGGAGCGCCGGCGGTCGTGCGCGGTCAAGGCAAGACCGTCATCCGCTGGGGCGAGCTTTTGGCGGCGACGCATCCGCAGGTGCAGATGGTCGATCGCATCGCCAAGGCGGTGACGGAGAAGACCTCGGGCCGCATTGAGATCCAGAGCTTTCCCGGCGGCCAGCTCGGCTCCGGCAAGGACATGATCGAGGCGGTCTCCGCCGGCAACCTGACGATGACCACAGACGGGGGCGCCGCCATTGGCCAGTTCCTGCCGCAGATCTCGCTGATCGAGGCGCCATATCTTTGGCGCGACGCAGCGCACATGGCGAAGGGTCTGAACTCCGGCATCCTCGACGATATGAACAAGGTGCTTGTCGAGAAGCGCGGCATGCGCATGTTGGCGCCGACCTATTACGGCAAGCGCCATCTCACCACCAAGGACAAGGCAGTCAAGTCTGCGGATGACATGAAGGGCTTCAAGCTGCGCGTGCCGCCGGTCGATACATTCAAGGCGATGGCCGAAGCGTGGGGTGCGCGGCCGACGCCCATCGCGTTTCCCGAACTCTATCTCGCCCTCTCGCAAGGCGCCGTCGATGGGCAGGAAAATCCATTGCCGACGATCCAGAGCGGCAAGTTCCAGGAGGTGCAGAAATTCCTGGTGATGACGGGCCATATCATCACGCCGCGCCTTGTGCTGGTGAACGAGAAGGCTTTCACCGCGTTGCCGGCCGCCGACCGCGATCTCTTGATGGCGGCCATCAAGGATGGCGCAGCCTGGCAGGACAAAGAACTGGCCGGTCAAGAGGGAACGCTGGTCGATACTTTCAAGAAGGCGGGCATGACGGTGATCGAGCCCGACCTCGAGAGCTTCCGCAAGCCCGTGCTCGCGGCGGTGCCGAAGATGTTCGAGGAGAAGTGGGGGAAAGGCCTGTTCGAGAAGCTGCTGGCGATGTGAGGCAGCCGGATGGCGTCAGGGACGGGGGCATGTTGAGCGACGGAGATCAACCAGGTGTCAGACCCAAGGGTCTGGCAACGTCCGGTATGTCGGATGCAATCCTCCATGCCACCGCCGTCGTCCTCATGCTCTCGATGCTTGCCGTGGTGGTGCTTGGCGTCGCGTTCCGGGCCGCCAACAATCCGCTGGTCTGGTCGGACGAACTCGCGCAATACTTGCTGGTCTGGCTCGGATTTGTCGGCTGGATCATCGCCAGCCGGCGGCGCAATCATATTCGCATCACGATCTTTATCGACAAGTTGCCCGATAGCGCGCGCCGAACGGTCGAGATCATCATTCAACTCGCCATCATAATCTTCGCCGTCGTACTGCTCTGGCAGTCGTATGGCCTGATCCAGCGCAACAGCGATGTCTACGCGGTTACGCTGCCGTTTCCCTCGGCGATGCTTTACGCGTTGCTGCCGATCCTGGGCACCGCCCTCATCACGCAAGCGGGCCTCGAAATCCGCGACGTCGTCCGTGGCAAAAGCCGCTCCGCCCTCGACCACGGGGGGCAGGCGTTGTGACGTGGATGATGACGCAGGTGCTGCTGGTGTGGCTCGCAGCCCTGCTGCTCGGCGTGCACCTCTTCGCCGCCATGGGATTGGCGGCCATGGCGTTCGTGTCGCTCGGCGGCCTTGGCCTCTCGATCGTGCCACAGAAGATTGCGCAGGCGGCGAACTCGTTTCCGCTGCTCGCCGCGCCCCTCTTCATTCTGATGGGCAACATCATGAACGGCGCCGGAATCACCGAGCGGATCTTCACGTTCGCGACCGCCTGCGTCGGCTGGATGCGCGGCGGCTTGTGCCACGCCAATATCCTCGCCAGCGTAATCTTTGCGGGCATGTCGGGATCGGCGGTGGCGGATGCGGGCGGAGTCGGCACGCTCGAGATTAAAGCCATGAAGGACGAAGGCTACGATGCCGAGACAGCGGCGGCGATTACCGCGGCGTCCGCGACGATCGGGCCGATCATCCCGCCGTCGCTGCCGATGGTGATCTATGGTGTGACGGCCGATGTCTCGATCGGCAAGCTATTTCTGGCGGGCGTGATCCCCGGCTTTTTGATGGCGGGGATGCTGATGTTGATGGTGCGCGAGGTCGCGCGCCGCCGGAACATGCCACGTAGTCCGTTTCCAGGGCTCGCCGATCTCTGGCTCGCCTACCAGCGTGCACACTGGGCGCTGATGACGCCGGTGATCCTGTTTGGCGGCATGATCGGCGGTTGGTTTACACCGACGGAAGCGGCGGCGGTCGCCGCGACCTATGCGCTGATCCTCGGACTCTTCGTCTATCGCGACTTCGATCTGAAGAGCTTGCCGAAGATCATCGTCGATACGGTCGAGACGACGGGTGTCGTCCTGGCGCTGGTGATGACGGCCGCCGCCCTCGGCTGGTGTCTATCGGTCAGTCGCTTGCCGCAGACGGTCGGGCCGTGGCTCGTTGCCAACATCAACCACCCGCTCCTCTATCTGGTCGTGGTCAACATTATCCTGCTGGTCGTCGGCTGTTTCATGGAAGCACTGGCGGCGATGCTGATCTTGATTCCGATCCTGGTGCCCCCCGCGATCGCGCTTGGCATCGATCCCGTCCATTTCGGGTTGATATTTGTGCTCAATCTCATGATCGGTACGATCACGCCGCCCGTTGGTGTCGTGCTCTTCGTCACATCAAAGATTGCGGGAATCTCGTTTGAGGCCATGAGCCGGGCGATCGTGCCGTGGCTGATGCCGCTGCTTGCGGTTCTTGTCGCCTGCACGGTCTGGCCGCCGCTGACGACGTGGCTGCCGACGCTTTTTCTCGGACGTTGATCTAAACGCCTACAACGGCACGCGGATTTGCGCGCTGAGGCCGCCAATGCTGGCGGCGCCGAGCCGGATCTCGCCGCCGTGCGCGCGGATGATGTCGCGCGCGATCGCGAGGCCGAGGCCAGAATGACCGGTGTCCTGGTTGCGGGCGTGGTCGAGGCGGTAGAACGGCTTGAACACCGACTCGCGCTGCTCCGGCGGTACGCCCGGACCGTCATCTTCCACGTCGATGCAGAGCGTGCCGCGCTGGACGCTGGAGCGGATGACGATGTTCTCGCCGAAGCGCGCCGCATTGGTGACGAGGTTCGTCAGCGCGCGCTTGAAGGCCTGCCGCTTGAGCGGCACGAGAATGTCGCCGCGGCGGCGCATCTGCAGCTCCACCGGCACATCGAGATATTCGGCGTCCTCCACCACCTCGTTCAGCAGCTCGCGCACGCTGGTGCTGTGCGCTTCCTCGCCGCCGTCGCCCTTCGCGAACGCCAGATAGTCCTCGAGCATGTGCGTCATCTCGTTGACGTCGGCCTGCATGGCGCGGATTTCGGGCGCGTCTCCCAGCAGCGCCAGTTCGAGCTTGAAGCGCGTGAGGATCGTGCGCAGGTCGTGGCTGACGCCAGCGAGCATGGTCGTGCGCTGCTCGACGTGAGTGCGGATGCGGTCGCGCATTTCGATGAAAGCGACGGCCGCCTGCCGAACCTCGCGGGCGCCGCGCGGTTGGAAGTCGGGTGGGAACGGCCGGCCCTTGCCGAAGGATTCAGCGGCATCCGAGAGTTTCAGAATCGGCCGGATCTGATTGCGCAGGAACAGGATCGCGACGGTCAAAAGGAACACCGATGTGCCGACCATCCAGACCAGAAAGATATGCGAGTTCGACGCGTAGGCCTGGCTGCGGGGGGCGACGAATCGCAAGACGGCATCATCGAGCTTCACGCGGATTTCGAGCAGGCCCGATTGCCCGACCGTGTCGATCCAGGCGGGATGCCCGACGTGCTGGCGGATCTCGTCCGAGAGCGCGAGATCAAGCAGCCCGAAAAAAGGGCGCTGATAGGTGGTCGGCAAGTCGCCGGGTGGCATGACTTGAACGGAGCTGAGGCCGAGGTTCTTGCGCGCGATTTCGGTCAGATGCGTATAGTCGTCGTTGAAGGGATAGCTCTTGTAGATCGCGACCAGAGCCGAGATTTCGCGCGCGGTCGTTTCAGAGAGCCGCCGCGTCACCTGGTTCCAGTGCCGTTCCATGAAGATGAAGGCGACCACGGTTTCCAGCAGCACGATCGGCGCGATGATGATGATGAGCGTGCGCGCATAGAGGCCCTTGGGGCCGATTTCGGCCATCACGGCCTTGAAGCGGCGCCACGCCGTCGTCACCGCCGGCACATTCAGCCATTTCCACCGGTCGGCAAAGGGGCTCGTGGCAACCATGTGGCGCTCGATCTCGATTTCAGTCGGTGTAGAGGATGTATCCGCGGCCGCGCACCGTCTGCAGATAGACGGGGTTGGCCGGATCGCTTTCGATCTTGCGGCGGAGGCGATTGATTTGCACGTCGATGGCACGTTCGCTGCCGGTCGTCGTATCGGTGGTCAGCTCATGGCGGGCAATGGGGAGGCCGGCGCGCTGGGCAAACTGGCGCATCAAGTCGCGCTCGCGCTCTGTCAGCTTGATGGTGACGTCGCCCTTCTTGAGTTCGCCTCGCCCGACATGAAAAACAAAGTCGCCCATGCTGACTTCCTCGCGGCTGCCGGTCGGCTGGCGGCCGCGCCGCAAGATGTTCTGCAGCCGCAGCAGCAGCTCGCGCGGTTCGAACGGTTTGGCCACGTAGTCATCGACACCGATTTCGAGGCCTTCGATCCGGTGCTCGGTCTCCGCGCGCGCCGTCAGCATACAAATCGGGATGTGGCTGACCTGCTTGAGTTCACGCGCGAGGGAAAGCCCGCTTTCACCCGGCATCATCACGTCGAGGATCACGAGATCGAATGTGAGGCCGCGCATGGCGGCGCGGGCGGAATTGGCATCCGCCGCCGGTGTCACGCGGAACCCGTGCTCGGAGAGATAGCGCGACAGCAGATCGCGAATCCGCTGGTCGTCATCGACCATTAGAATATGCGGCGCGTTATCGGGCAGCGGATCGACCCGCCGGTTTTGGGTCTCGGTCATGACATCTCCCGCGCTGCGCGCTGATCGTCCAAACTGGTGTGCAGCCGGTCGATGTGGCGCAGTCCCTCTTCGCTGATCAGGCCGTGCAAGAATGTCTTGACCGCGGCCGCTTGCTCATGCGGCAAGGCCGTGAGCGCGGTGGCGATATGCTCCATCTGCGACGCCGCGAGACGGCGCGCGAGCGCGCTGCCTTTCTCCGTCGGATGCAGACGGCGCTCGCGCCGGTCCTCGGGCCCTGTGGTCTGGGCGATGAAGCCGTCATCGACGAGCTGCTTCAGTACCCGCGCCAAACTCTGCTTAGTGATTTTCAGGATCTCGAGCAACTCGGCGACGCGCAAGCCGGGCTGGCGATTGACAAAATGCAGCACGCGGTGATGCGCGCGCCCAAAACCGTACTCGGCCAGTACCGCATCCGCGCGACCGGTGAAGTCGCGATAGGCAAAGAAGATCAACTCGACCAGTATCATGAGATCGGGCGCTGCGGCCGTTCCGGCGCGCGCGGACGCGGGACGGGGCGGGCGCAACGTCTGTGTATTTATGTCAGCCATGTTGACTTATTTTGTCCCGATTGTTACCGGATGCAAGCGCTTTCGTATCACGTTCGCCGCGGCCCGGGGGACCGATCAAGCAAAGCCTTGCGGCAGACCTGGGGCGGCCGCCGTCGATCGCCTCCAGCAAGACGCGGCGCGCAATTTGTCCCGAGCAACGGGCGTCGGCTGCACCTGCGGCGACGGTCCCTGGAGGTAGACATGGCAGCCCTGATCCCGTTCGACGACCGCGATGGCTTCATCTGGATGAACGGCAAGATCGTGCCGTGGCGCGAGGCCAAGCTGCACGTGCTGAGCCATGGGCTTCACTACGGATCGTGCGTGTTCGAGGGCGAGCGGGCATATTCGGGCGTGATCTTCAAGTCGCGTGAGCACACGGAACGCTTCCACCGCTCGGCGGAGCTGCTGGATTTCACGATTCCCTACGCGGTCGATGTGATCGAGGCGGCGAAGGCCGAGGTCGTCCGCCTCAACGGCGGCGGCGATCTCTATGTGCGCCCGGTCGCCTGGCGCGGAAGCGAGATGATGGCAGTCGCCGCCCAGAATTCGACGATCCATACCGCGATCACGGTGTGGCCATGGCCGTCCATGTTCGACGCCGCGACCAAGATGAAGGGCATTCGCCTCGATATCGCGGACTATCGCCGCCCCGATCCGGCGTGTGCGCCAGTGCATTCGAAGGCGGCCGGCCTTTACATGATCTGCACGATCTCCAAGCACCGCGCCGAGAAGCGGGGCTATGCCGACGCGCTGATGTACGACTGGCAGGGCCGCGTCGCCGAGTGCACGGGCGCCAACGTGTTCTTCGTCAAGGATGGCAAGATCCACACGCCGATCGCCGATTGTTTCCTCGACGGCATCACGCGGCGCACGGTGATCGAGATCGCGCGGTTTCATCAAATTGACGTGGTCGAGCGGCGGATCATGCCGGACGAACTCGCGGGCTTCGATGAGTGCTTCCTCAGTGGCACCGGCGCCGAAATAACGCCCGTCTCCGAAATCGGCCAGCACACATACATGCCCGCGAAGATCTGCGAGACGCTGGTGCATGCGTACGCTGCGGCAGTGCGGCCGAAGACGGCGGGGTAAGCCGGAACGCATCAGATTGCTGCGTGCGGGCGGCGTAAGCCAAACCAACAAACAATGATACATTCGGGGAACGTGCTCAAAACTCCAAAGTTATCTCGATGTATGAGCCGCCATATTCCCAGCGAATGTTGCGCTGATCCCCAGAAGCTGTCTCGACTCAACTTCTGACCGAAGCATGTCCCGTTCGCCAAAAACTGCGGAACGCCAAGCCAGTTTTTGCCAGTGAACGTTGTCAAGCCCGAGCAAAGCGCTTTCCCTGCGGTCGTTCTTAGTTGGAAGCCGCTGATCTCCGCATAAGCGTTGGTCCGACGTAAAACACCGCTTATCGTCTGCTTCGCCCCAGACACGTGGTCGAACACTAAGATTGAAGCCGGGATCGCAAATTCTCGCCTCTCGCGGCCGTTAAACTTGCCGTTCACAGCGATGATTTGGCAGCCTCCTTTGGTATTCTTCTCACAGTTTGAGAGTGCCAATCGTTTTGCTTCCTCGACAGTCGAAAGTTCGAATGGGTCCAAGTCTATGCGCTCGTAAGCGCTTGCGCGATAGCAGAATTAGGCGGCTTTGCCGCGCTTGCAGTAAGTGTCTCGTCCAGCCTGTCAGCTAATGCTACTGACGCAAACATCACTGTGGCGACGGCTATCGCCACTATTCTAAGAACCATTTCCCTCTCCACACGCCATCCCGGCTAGAAGCACTTTCCAGCGAACATCACGCACCCTTGACCACTCCGCGTCGCGGGCCGTTCTGATGCAGCCCCATCCTTTCCTTGTTTCTGACTTGGCGCATCTGATTTCTTACTCGCCTCCATGGACATGGGAGCTGTGGGTTGCTGGGGCGTAGCAGCGTTGGACGGCGGCTGATTCTGAGTTGGTTTACAAGCGCTGTCTGATGCAGCAGCCTTGGCGATTTGAAGCTCCGCAGCGGTGGGTTCGGAGATTGTGGGCTGATCTTGCCTTCGGAGCAGCCGACCAAGCGCTGCTTCTGTGTCCTTGCCCCATTTGCCGTCAATGTCTGCTTTGTAGCAGCCCACACGTTTGAGCTCCAATTGTAGCTCGGACACAAAGGCGGCATCGTCGCGAAGTGCAAGTGGTCTCGGCAATTCTGGCCGTGTACTCGGTTTCACTTGGGGTGGTGACGGCAGCGTTGCGACGCGCTGGCGCTCCGTCTCCGCTCTAGAACTTTCCTCGTCGTCGGCCTTCTTTTTGGCAACTTCTGCCTGCTTCGCAGCCTCCGCAGTTTTCCTCGCATCGTCTTGCCGCTGCTGTTCCGCTGCGACGCGCTGGCGTTCCGCGTCGGCCCCGCTTGCGGCCGCGCTCTCATCGCGACGCCACGCGCTTTCGCGCAGGAATCTCGGGCCCCACAAGATTTTCAATACCGCGCCGTCGAATTTCAAGATGAAACCACCCTTGCCGTCGCCCTGGTACCATTCGCCGATCAAGATCGGATCGACAACGGCAGAACGGGTCGAGCCTGAATAGTTGCCGGCATCGCCGAACACGCCTTGCAGGAGTATCCGTCCCGGCGCGTCGCCGCTGCCGTAGCTTGCTTGCCAGGCCACTGTCGTCGAATGTTACCGACCCCCAGCCGGTGCCACCGAGCCACCGCGTGCCCTTGAGCCGGGTCATGGCGGTGTCGAGTATTGAAGAGGGCAATCGCCCCATCTCGTCCCGCGTGAAGGGCGTGGCGCGCAGCACGGGTAGCCCCGCCTCGAAAAACTCTACATAGCGCTGGTAGGTCAGCGCAGCCGGTGGCGCGGCGGCTTGATTGAACACAACTCGCTCACCGATCAGGCCGTCATGCGTCCAAGGCGTCTGCGTGCGTGTCGCACTGACGACGCGGGAGCGGACGGCATTGAACACGGCCCATTATCGTTGCGGCCGGGTTTGACGATCTCCTCGGCGAGAGCCGCGGCATAGGGCCCGCTGGTCGCACCCTCGTCGGATGCGGTTTCTCCGGCGGCGGTGGCGAACGCCAACACTACGCCCGTGCGTTGATCGTTGACCGGCGCAAAGCCTTTTGGTCCGCGCTGTCCGCGAATATTGTTGCGGCAGGCATCGAGCACGACGAAATGCACAGCGTCGGGCGCGTCGCGTTTCAGAATGTCGAGAATTTCGGCGAGCTTGACGCCGCGCACATTCAGTTCGGCGTCGCTGGTGCCGCGCGCATTCTTGGGGATCAGCACGTTGTCGAAGCCGACTGCGATGCCGTGCCCTGTGTAATAGAAGAACCCTATCGCCCCGCGTCCCGCCTTGCGCAGCGCTGCCGCCAGTTCGTGCACCGCGAACAGCATGTCGTCGCGCGTGCCGTCCTTGACGGGCTCCTGCAGCTTGAAGCCGACGGCGCCCAAGGCGCGACCAACCACCGCCATATCATTGTGCGGATTCTTGAGGGGGCCAACGGCGTCGGTATAGCCTTGATTGCCGATCAGCAGTGCGATGCGCGCGGGGGCTGGCTGGGCATGGGCTCGGGACACCGAGAAGATGGCTGTGGTGATCGCAAAAAGTAGACCCGCCCAACGAAGCATCAAATATCCGGCGCTCCCAGATTGAATGAAGCAAGATTAACACCTCGCAAGCCGTCGGAGAAGGGGAGGCGCGGGTCAGGGTGTTGCCCGGAGTGTTGACTGCCGGACACAGCGGCGGGCGGGCGTTAGCTTTGCGGACCTGGATAGCTTGCGGTGCGGAGCGGGCTGCGGGACAGTCGGCGCAGCAGCGGCTGGAGGTGTTGGATGCGCGGAGTTCGAACGGCGGTCATAGTCGCCCTGGGCATTCTGAGCGCGAGTATCCTCGCCGGGGGTGTCCATGCGCAATCCGCGCCCAATAGCAATCCGCAGCAGCGCGACTGCCAGACCGTGCGGACCTGCGAGTTCCGCCGTGGCGCGCCGGTGCGCGGTTGCCTTTCGTCCTATTCGTGCCGCGCTTGCGGGTTGGTCCGCGTGCCCTGCGCGCTGGGCGGCCGCACGAGCTGCCAGGAGATGCGCTGCAATTGGGGTGGGTAGTCGGTACGCGGCCCCCAAGGCTAACGAAGCGTTAGCGTTCTGACCCTATACAAGGTGTGCCACGGCGCGTGAGCGCGCGCGGACATTTTGCAGGGGATTTGCAATGGCCGGTGATCAGCACGCCGCTCCAGCGGTGTCGCCGCAGAAGAATGCCGCATTCAAGCGCATGATGCGCCGGCTGCCCGCCCACATCCGCGCATCGCTGACCCCTTTGCAGCTCGAGGCCATCGCCGATGCCGTGGTCGAGACCAACGCGCGTCATAGCCTCGCCGTGCGGAAATCCTGGCGCGTCTTCGGCCGCCGGTACTACCTGGCGTTCTTCATTGGCCGTGAAAACCGCCGCCGCCCGACGGCGGTCGAGACCTTTGTCAGCCAAGGCTTGGAGCTGAGCTGGCGGCAACGCGCGGTCAATGCCGTCTTCGGCGGCGGCATCGCGCTCCTCGCCATGGCGGCGGGCGTCGGGCTCGTCACGCTCTTCGTGACGCTGCTTGGCCACGAGACGGTGATGCAGCCGATGGGCTTGGTTGGGATTAAGCTCGACTGACGGGCTCCGGCAGCAGCGTGACGATCGCCGCGCCGTCGAGCTCGCTTTTGCCACTGGCGACCAGCATCCGGAACAGCGTCAGCGCCTGCGCCGACATCGGCATGGCAAGATGCTGCTCCTTGGCGGCGCTGTTCAGCATTTCGAGATCCTTGAGGACCTGGCGCGCATAGCCTTTCGGCGTGAAATCGCGGGCGATCATGCGCTCGAACAGAACCGGCAGCAGGTTCGAGCCGGCGTGGCCTGTCGCGAGCGCCTCCGGCACCTTGCGCGCATCGACACCATAGGCTTCCGCCAGCCGCAGCGCCTCGGCCATCACGCAGTAATTGGTGAGCACGAGCGTCTGATTGACGAGTTTGGTCGCCTGCCCCGCGCCGATCGCACCCATGTGCGTGAACCGGCCGAGGTGGCGCATGATCGGCGCGATTTTGGCGATCGCGACGGGATCGCCACCTGCCATGATGGCGAGCGTGCCGGTCTCGGCGGCGCCGGGACCGCCCGACACCGGCGCGTCGACGAAGGCCATGCCGGTCTTGGCCGTGAGGCTGGTGGCCAGCGCCTTTGTGATCTCGATCTCCGTCGTCGAGTGATCAACAAGGACTTTGCCGTCGAGACGGCCGGCGGCAGAGATGTCTGCGACGACCGCCTCGACCTGTTGGCTCGTCATGACGCAGACGAGTGTGAGATCGGAGCGACGCGCAACATCGCCGGCAGAGGCCGCGATGCTGATACCGCGCCGGGCGGCAGCGTCTCGCTTGGCGGGATCAATGTCGGTGCCGATCACGATGTGCCCGGTGGCGAGCAGTCGCGTCGTGAAACCCGTGCCCATGAGGCCGAGGCCGATGAAGC
>CAVZYN010000011.1:0-206404 GCA_963779515.1 uncultured Alphaproteobacteria bacterium | reverse complement strand
ACCAGCTATTTGTTTCAAGTCATTGCAGCCAGGAGATCGCGCAGATGCGCCTGATACAACGGACGTTTCTCATGGCCTTTGGATTGACACTCGGCCTCGCCGCTACAGCCTCAGCGCATGAATATTCGAGCAAGGGCGTCACGGTCGCGCATCCTTGGGCGCGGGCGACGCCCGGCGCCTCGAAGGTCGGCGTCGCGTTTCTCGAGATCAAGGCGGAGGCGGGCGTCGCCGACAAACTGGTCAGCGCCAAGACCGAGGCCGCGGGCGTGGTCGAACTCCACACGCACATCATGGAGAACAACATCGCGAAGATGCGCCGTGTCGATGCGGTGCCGGTGCAGCCGGGCGGCTCGGTGGTGTTCAAACCGAGCGGGCTGCATCTGATGCTGATGGATCTGAAGGCGCCGCTGAAGGAAGGCGACCTCGTCAAGATCACGCTGACGTTCGAGAAGGCAGGCGATATCGAGATCGAGGCGGGCGTGGAAAAGATTGGCGCGATGGGGCCGCACGGCTTCGATCATCAGCCGGGGCACGCGCCGGACCCGAAGGCCGCGGGCCACAAGGGCAAGAGCGGCCACGGCGCGCATCAGCATCACTGAGTTGAAACACGGAGTGGACTGGGATCGAGTTGGATTGGGGCGCATGCCGTTCGCGACGCTGGATGGACGGCAGATCGAGTACCGCTTGATCCCCGGTGCGGCGGGCGATGTGCCGCCGCTGGTGTTCCTGCATGAAGGCCTCGGGTGCGCGGCGCTGTGGCGGGATTTTCCCGACAAGCTCGCGCGGCGGCTCGGCACGCGGGCGGCGATTTACTCGCGCTTCGGCTATGGCCAGTCGGACGGGATTTTGGGCCCGCGCACGCCGCGTTTCATGCATGAAGAAGCGCTCGAGGTTCTGCCGCGGCTGCTTGCGCACTGGCAGATGGAGCGGCCGCTGCTGATCGGGCATTCGGATGGCGCCTCGATCGCGCTGATCCACGCGGCGCTCGCCGAGCGGCCGGTCGCGGGCGTCGTGCTGATGGCGCCGCATGTGTTCGTCGAGGAGATCACGGTCGCGAGCATCGCGCGGATCACCGAGACGTATGCGACGACGGATCTGAAGGCGCGGCTATCGCGCTATCACGCGCGGCCGGACGACGCGTTTCTCGGCTGGTCGCGGATCTGGCTCGATCCGGCGTTCCGGTCGTGGTCGATCGTCGATGCGGCAGCGCGGCTGACGGTGCCGTCGCTGCTGATCCAGGGGACGGGCGACGACTACGGGACGATCGCGCAGATCGAGGCGATCGCTGCGGCGGCGCAGGGGCCGACGCAGAGCGTGGTGTTGGAGGGGTGTGGGCACGCGCCGCATCGCGAGCAGGAGGGAGCGGTGATGGATGCGGTGGCGGGGTTTGTGGCGGGGCGCTCCCTCTCCCCGTCCTTCACGGGGAGAGGGTCGGGGTGAGGGGCAGCGACGGTGCAACCGGGAACTTCCCTGACACTTTAGACCGGGGGCATGCCTGACACTATTTTCTCTTTTGTTCCACGTTCCGTCTCCGCAGCGACGCGCAGCCGCGCACGCGGCGGAGCAAAGCGGAGGAGACGGAACGTGGTGTCGATCACGCCGAGATCGCGACCGCAGAACCGGACGAGCGCGCGTCCGTCGCCCTGGTCTGCCAGTCCGACCAGTTCGCCCGCAAAGGCTTCGCCGATGAACACGTGCTCGCCGCGCCATTTGATGTCGCCCGGGTGGCGCACGCGGCGAACCTCATGATCCGCGTCGTACCAGGGATCGGCAATCTTGGCGGGATAGCGCCGCGGCGACGGCTGCCAGTGCCGGGCCGGCGGCGTTTGCTCGAGCGCCTCGTGCGGCCGCTCCTCGTTGTAGTGCTGGCGGAAGTCGTCGAAACGCGTCTGCTGCTCGGCCGTGGTGGCGGCTGCCGGGCGGGTCGTCTGCGCTTTCAAGGTTCGATGCATGCGCTCGTGCCGGCCGTTGTGCTGCGGGCTCGACGGTGGGATGTAGCGGGGCTCGATGCCGAGCTTCAGCAACCACACCGACAAGGCAGAAAGGCCGCCCGCACCGATCGATCCGAACGGTGCTCCGTTGTCGGAGCGCATCGCGTCGGGAAGTCCTGCCTCGTCGAACAGCCGCTCCAGCGAGCAGCGGACATCCGCAAACGTCTGATCAATGACGCGCACCTGCAGCAGATACCGGCTCGCCGCATCGGTGATCGTCAGCGGATCGCAGCGCGTTCCATCGCGGGTGCGGAACCATCCTTTGAAATCGATCGCCCATTCCTCGTTGGGCAGAGCTGCCGGATGCACAATCGCACCCTGCGCCACCGACGGACGCCGCAACCTGCGCGCCTCGACGAGACCAGCCTTCTTCAGAATGTCCCCGATCACCGAGGCCGCCGGCCAGTCGATCCCGGGTTGCTTGTCAGCCAGCCAGGCCTTGATCTTCTTCGGCCCGAAATGCGGAAAACGCCGTCGCGCCGCGATGATGGCGTCCGCGTCCGCCACAGAGGTCGTGTGCGGGCGGCTCAACGGCGCCCGCGAGCGCTCCTCGTACCAGCGCGGGTCGCCACTCTCCCGCCGCCGCTGCCAAACGTAGAATGTCTCGCGAGTGACGCCGTGCCGCGCCGCCAACTGGGTGACGTCGAAAGCCCCCGTGTCATAGTCCCGGAACATGGCAATCCGCTCTTCCACAGCACAGGTCTCCTTGAACGGCATCGCTCGATTCCCCCGAATCAAACGACAACCTTGACCTGTCAGGTAGGCTCCCGGTCTAGTCTGTCAGGACTGTACCCGGTTTGAACCGACTAGGCAGGCGGCGACGCGATAGGGCCACGTACGGACATGGAACCAACAGTCACAAATCGTAGGCCCAAACAATGCCGATCGTGTTTATGCCAAGAATTGCGCGTAGTTGGTGGATCTCAGCTGAGCTATTGGAGGATGGGGTATGATAATTCGATCGCCGCGACCGGCGTCTCTATGCTCCGTGTTTATTCAGAAGATTTGCGCAACCATCGACGGAGATATTGAGCCGGAATTCGGAACAGGCTTTCTGTATAAGAATGCAAGCCGAACTTGGCTCGTCACGAACTGGCACGTCTTGTCCGCTAGACACCCTGAACGCCCGGACGTCCCATTGAAGAACTATCCATGGAGCCCTTATCGCATTGGAATAACGTTCCCTCTGAAGCAAAAAGGGTATTTTAGTGCCCCACTAAAGTTAGATTTGTACAGGGACGAAAAGCCGGTATGGCGAGAGTACAAACGTGTAAATGGGATTGATGTTGCAGCAATAGAGCTGCCCGAAGAGCTGCCCGACGACTTTGCTGCAATAGTGGTCCAAGACTTCGCAAGCGAGGGCAAAAGTGCGTTGGAGCCGGGGCTGGAAGTGGCTGTCGTTGGGTTTCCTTTTCCGCATAGCCGAGACGTGCCTTTTCCAATTTGGAAGCGCGCAATGATCGCCCACGAACCGGCATTTTTGTTTCAGGGCATAGCTCAGACGATGCTCGACATGCCTGGCCGCCCAGGCATGTCTGGAGCGCCGGTCTATGCGTTATCATCCGCCAGACTTTTTACTGCAGAGCAAAAAGCAGCATTTGACAAAGATCCACTGTCTTTGCTCACGTCAATCAATACAGAGCAGATGAAGACGGTGGGCCTTGAATTTCTTGGGATCTATGCGGGATCAACGGAAAAATCAGATCTTGAAGCGCTGAACCTTGGTCGAATGTTTGGAATAGGGTTTGTGAAAGCTCTTGTCGAAAATGGCGAACCCGGCGCCAATGAATGCCCGCCACACCCGTCGGATTTCGAGTAACTGGTTTGCCGCACGGGCGCATGAACTCGCGGCTGCCCCTCACCCACGATCATGCTTCGCGATGCTCAGCTTGATCGTTGCCCTCTCCCCGTGAGGACGGGGAGAGGGGAGTGCGTGCAACGGGATGGTGCAGGTGTGGCACGACCCTCTCCGGTTGCATTCCCGGAATTGACGCGCGACGCGCGGCGATGTCCGGGATCGGCATGTCGAGATGAGCACACCGGCGCACCAGTCGACCCCATCGGTGCGGCAAGACCCCGGGTCTCGCGCTGTCGCGCAGCGCCCGGGGACGCAAGCGGAGAGAGTGTCGGAGACGATGACGTCTGCAATGGCGCACCGTTCGTGCGCCCCTCGCGGCTGTCATGCTCGGACTTGGTCCGAGCACCCATGTCTCCTACACACCGGCGTCTCGATAGCCCGATGACGACGGTTTGGGTGGAGCGAGTGACGGCGAGAACGACAGGCCGGCGCGTGATGCGCAATGGGTGCTCGGACCAAGTCCGAGCATGACAGTGATGGGTGGGCGCGAAATCCCGGACGTGCAAGCGGGCTTTGGCCGGCGGGCATCCGGGAAAGCGAAGGAAGAGTGGATACTGAGCATGTGGCCGCCCCTCACCCACGATCATGCTTCGCGAGCTCAGCATGATCGTCGCCCTCTCCCCGTGAGGACGGGGAGAGGGAAGTGGTGCGTGCGCTGTCGTGGATAGGGGTCGGAATGGCTCTCGCCACCCCGCCCTCCGAACCGGACGGGCGGTTTTCCCGCATACGGCTCTCCAGTCGGTGGTTTCCTCATCGGGACTGTCTCGCTGATTCCCAGGCTGTTTGAAGTGCGAACAGCCCGGCATTCGCGAAGTAGGCATTTGGCCAGCGTTGATGGATCGTCGATGCTGAAGCCGAAGTGCGACCGCTTGTTCTGCTTGAGCAGCAGTGCGCGCAGCCGACGTCGGATCATTCCGTCGAGATGGTGAAGGTGCTCGGATGGGCTGCTTGAAGTAGCCGAACCAGCCGCGCAGCATCGGGTTGAGATCGACGATCATGCACTCGAGGCTGTCGCCCCGGTGCGTCCCGTCTTCTCCCGGATGCTGTCCTTGAGCTTGTCCAGGCTCTTCTTGCGCACGAAGCGCCGGCCGGCTTCGAACCGGTAGCCCAGGAACTCGAACCCTTGTCCTGGCATACGGCAGTCGCCGACATGCGTCTTCTCGGGATGCAGCGTCAGGCCGTTCGCTGCGACCCACGCGCGGACCTCGGCCAGTGCGGCGTCGGCGTCCTCGCGTGTCCGACACAGGATCACGAAGTCGTCCGCATACCGCACCATCCGGAACCCTGCGCAGCCATCAGCTTATCCAGCGGGTCGAGATAGATGTTGGCCAGCAGCGGGCTGATCACCGCCCCTTGCGGGCGAGCCCTGCACCGGCGTCCACCTCTCCAGACCCTTCAGGATATCGGCCTTCAGCCAGCCGCGGATCAGATCGAGCACCCTGCCATCGATGACTTGGCTCTCGATCCGTGCCACCAGACGCATCGTGCGGGATCGTATCGAAGTAGGCTGCCAAGTCGGCGTCCACCACATGGGTGAACCCCTCCTTGATCAGCCCGTCGACCTCGCGCAACGCGTCGTGGCATCCGCGTCCCGGACGGAAGCCGTAGCTCCCCTCCGCGAACCCATGCTCGAAGATCGGCTCGATCACGAGCCGGACAGCCTGTTGCACGATGCGATCCTTGACCGTCGGAATGCCCAGCGGCCGCGTCCTGCCATCGCCCTTCGGGATGTCCACCCGCTTGACGGCCTGCGGACTGGTACGTGCCCTCCCGCAGCGCCGCCGACAGCTCCGACAGATACAGCTCTGCCTTCGCCGCGAACTTGCTCGATGCTTTGCCCATCCACGCCCGCCGCACCTTTGTTGGCGCGGACTTTCGTCCAGGCCAGCGCCAGCGTCTTGGGCGCGAACACCTTGTCCATCAGACTGAACCACTTGCCGCCTTTGACGCCGTTGACCAGCGCCGACAGCATACGCTCCGTCCACACTCCAGCTTCGACCCCCGCGATCATGGGATGGGCCTCTGCATCGCGCGCAGCCGTCTCCGGCATTCCCGATGCTGTCTGTGCTTCAGTCGTGGTCGTCACGTCTCCACCTTCCTGCCCACCTTCCCTCGGCCCGGTTTTGCTACCCGGGCTTTTCACGATCGGTTTGGACCCGACCGCATCGGTACTATGCGGGCTCTGACTCCTGCCGGGCTCGCACACACCCGACAGGTCTCTCCGCTTCCTTTGCATTGCCGTCCGAGCATCCCGACCCCAACCACGTCGTGTGCCTCGATATCGCTTTCACAGTCACATCAGCGCATCGAGATAGGTCTCGCGACCCAGGCTTCGCCAAGCTCCAGCAAGCTCGCCACATCACGCCGCCGAAACGGGTTCGTCATCCTACAGGCTGCTCGTTCGCCTCCGGTTGCTCCCCACCCCGCCTCGCTGCGACGCAGTTACCTTCGGCTACATAGGTCGTGACCTCCTATGGGCTGGACTTCCACCAGCCTGACAACGCAACATCACGGACGCACCGAAGCCACCCACGATCATGCTTCGCGAGCTCAGCATGATCGTCGCCCTCTCCCCGTGAGGACGGGGAGAGGGAAGTGGTGCGTGCGCTGTCGTGGCGAAGCCGCGCCTTCGGCACGAGGGGGGAGGCGAAGCGGAACTCGTGGCTGCCCCCCGCCCACGAACGGACGCGGTGCCAGCCCATGGCGAGGCATGTGTTAGCCCATCGCGAAACGTGCTTCGCGGGCGAACACATGCACTGTTTTTTGCAGCACATGGACATGGGCGCGCGCGTATGACGCGAGACGCTGCTCAATTGCCGGTGGTCATGCCGAGGTTCGAGCGGGTGGCGATGTCGGCCTGATCGCGGGCGGCGAGCGCGACGCGGACCTGCTCGCGGCGGACGCGGCGTTGCACGGCGGCGGCGATGGCGACACGCGCGCGCGTCGCGCCCCAGCTCGCGATGTTCTCCGGCGTGCGGCGCTTCGGACCTTCGGCGACGACACGTGCGGGCTCGACAGTTTCGCCAGTCGCGGTTTCATCGCGGAACATATCGGGTGTCTCGACGCGCGCATGCGCGGGACAGGCAGCGGCGGCATCGAGCGATGCAGGCGCGGCTGCGGCCCACACCGGATTGACGAGATAGTGGCGGTCACACATGGCGGTCGCGGGCGGGCGCGCGGTCGCGGCGAAATCGCGGTAAGCCTGCTCGAGCGGTGCCCAGCCGGCGGCGTGCCTGTGAGAAGCGTGCCGCGCGATGTTTTCAGCGGTCATGCGAAACGGAAAGCTGTGCACCGGGATGCTGGTTTGACCGCCCGCGAGCGCGTCACGCACGAAGGCGTAGACCTCTTCCATCGGCGCGTCGGTCATGGCGAAGCAGCCAACGGATTGGCATCGGCCGTGCACCATGATGAGATCGCCGGTGCGGCCAAGGGCGCGATCGAGCGCGTTGGGATAGCCGATGTTGAAGGCCAGATGATGGGCGCTGTTGGGATTTAGCAGACGCGCGGTGACAGCGTAGAAGCCTTCGGGCGACTGGTAATCGGCATAGCGGGTCTTGGGGCCGAGGCCGCCGGAGAATGTGCAGATCGGATAGGTCTTGATCAGCGCGTAGGTGCCATCGGCGCGGGCCTTCCAGATCTCGAGCTCCGACTCTTCCTTGAAGACGCGGATGTAGATCGGATCGCGCACGGTGACGCCCGCGTGTGCCAGCAGCACGGCGGTTTCTTTCGACAGGGGGCGACGATGCTTGGGGACAATGGACTGGGGAGCGAGACCAGCAGCGAGCGGCTTTCTGGCCGGCACGGCGTCGATGGGCGCGGAGGTGTTACCCGACAGCACGACGAAACTCGCGATGGCCGCAACCGCGCGCCACATGCGGCCATTAACCGGCCGCTTCACACCAACGCAACATCACTGACCCCGCACAGACAATACGCTGGCGGATCTTAGGTTTTGGCGCCGCAGCGCAGAAGCCAAATTTGCGCTTTTCCCCAAGCATTTTGGCCGTTGTGGCACGCGGGCCTCAGTGAACGGATTGGGGCGTTGAACGTGTTCGACAATTCGATCCTGGCGGCGATATCCGGTGCCGCTCAAATCGCCTAGAGTGCAGCGACCCTAGGAACGCCGGACCACACATGCCGCTCGACGCGCACGACCCCATCGCCCTGACGCAAGCCTTGATCCGCTGCCCATCGGTGACGCCGGATGAGGGCGGCGCCCTTGCGCTGCTCGACGATGTGCTGAAGGCGGCGGGGTTTCAGACGCACCGGCTGACGATGACCGAAGCGGGCACGCCGGACGTCGAGAACCTCTATGCGCGCGCCGGCAGCGAGGGGCCAAACCTCTGCTTTGCCGGGCATACCGACGTGGTGCCGCCGGGTCCGGAGGGCGCGTGGCGGCATCCGCCGTTCGCGGCCACGATCGACAACGGCGTGCTGTATGGCCGCGGCGCAGTCGATATGAAAGGCGCGATTGCGTGCTTCGTCGCGGCGACGCATCGATATCGCGCGAAGACGAAAGCGCCGCGAGGGTCGATTTCGTTTCTGATCACGGGCGATGAAGAAGGTCCCTCGATCAACGGCACGATGAAGGTGCTCGACTGGATGGCGGCGCGCGGCGAGCGTATGGATGCGTGCGTCGTCGGCGAGCCATCGAACCCGACGGAGCTTGGGCAAGAAATCAAGATTGGCCGGCGCGGCTCGCTCAATGGCGAGCTGGTGGTGACGGGCAAGCAGGGGCATGCGGCCTATCCCGCGCTGGCCGAGAACCCGGTGCCGAAGCTCGCCCATCTGATCGACCGGCTGTCATCGATGCCGATGGATGCCGGTACGCCGGACTTCGAGCCGTCGAGTTTGCAAGTCACCGTCATCTCGGCCCCTAACGCCGCGACCAACGTCATTCCGTCCGAGGCGCGGGCGAAGTTCAATATCCGCTACAATACGTTGTGGACGCGGCCGAAGGCGGAAGAATGGGTGCGACTCCAGTGTGAAGCGGGCGCGCTGAAGACCAGCGCGCGCTGGACCGTCGCTTTCTCGGGAACGGGCGATGTGTTCCTGACCAAGCCCGGTCCGCTCGTCAAAACCATGCAGGCTGCGGTCCAAGCCGTCACAGGCAAAACTCCCGCGCTCACGACGAATGGCGGCACATCGGACGCACGCTTCATCCAGGCGCACTGTCCGGTGATCGAGTTCGGGCTGATGAATGCGCTCGCGCATCATGTCGACGAACGCGTCGCGATCGCCGATCTCGAGCGCCTCACGGCGATCTACGAGCATTTCATCACCGGCTACTTTGCAAGCTGAGGAACGACAAGCCCGTCATCACGCGGAACAGGAATTGGGACAGCGACGTTGACGCATCTTGCCAGATTGCCTTACGCTCGCACGCTTCGCAATCGACTCTCACACCCGGCGGGCATGCACCGCTTCTTCGAGGAACAACGCAATGGCCACCGAATTCGTCGTCGAACCGAACCGCCAATCGGTGCCGGTGGCCGAGCGGGCCAAACTCTTGGCGAATCCGGGTTTCGGCCGCGTGTTCAGCGACCACATGGCGATGATCAAATACACCGAAGGCAAGGGCTGGCATGACGCCAAGATCTCGGCGCGCAAACCGCTGACGCTCGATCCCGCATCCGCGGTGCTGCACTACGCGCAGGAAATCTTCGAAGGCATGAAGGCCTATCGGCTGGCGGACGGCAGCATGGCACTGTTCCGGCCGGATGCGAATGCACGCCGCTTCCAAGAACTCAGCGCGGCGCATGGCGATGCCCGAGCTGCCGCAAGATCTGTTCATCGAATCGGTGCGGGGGCTCGCCAAGATCGATCGCGACTGGTTTCCTGAAATCGAGGGTGGGTCGATCTATTTGCGGCCCTTCATGTTTGCCAGCGAAGTGTTCCTCGGCGTCAAGCCGTCGTCGGAATACATCTACATGGTGATCGCCTCGTCGGTCGGCGGCTATTTCAAGAGCGGCGCACCGGCGGTCAAACTCTGGGTCTCGCAGGATTTCACGCGCGCGGCGGCGGGCGGCACCGGTGCTGCAAAATGCGGCGGCAATTATGCCTCGAGCTTGGTTGCGCAAGCCGAAGCGATGCGGAAGGGCTTCGATCAGGTGGTGTTTCTCGACGCCGTCGAGCGCCGCTGGGTCGAGGAACTGGGCGGCATGAATCTGTTTTTTGTCTTCGACGACGGTTCGATTCAGACGCCCCCCCTCGGCGGAACGATCCTGCCCGGCATCACGCGCGATTCACTCCTGACACTGGCGCGCGAAGAGGGGTTGACGGTTCGGGAAGAGCGCTACGGCATCGATGAGTGGCGCAAGGATGCCGAAAGCGGCCGCATGACCGAGACGTTTGCCTGCGGGACGGCAGCGGTCGTCACGCCGGTCGGCAGCGTGACGGGTCCGGACGGCACGTTCACGATCGGCGCCGGCGGTCCAGGGCAGCTGACTGCAAAACTGAAAGAGCGGCTGGTCAATATTCAGCGCGGCGCCGCGCCTGACCGGCACAACTGGGTCATGCGCCTCGGCTGACGCGTCCTGGAGGGGTTTTCTCGGTCGAGGCCGCGATACTTAACCTCAGCTTAGCAGAGGCGTCCTAGGGTGAAGGGAGTTTAACCCTCACCCGCCCGGACACGATGTACGACCGCCGCACGCCCGAGTTGTCGATCCTCGTCGTGAGCTACAACACGCGCGCCATGACGCTTGCGTGCCTCGACTTTATCGTTGCCGAAACCAAGGAAACCCGCTTCGAAATCATCGTGGTCGACAATGCGTCGACGGATGGATCGGCCGAGGCTATCGCCGCGCATCCCAGCATGCCGCGGCTGAAAGCATCGAAAATCAATCACGGTTTTGCGGGCGGCAACAACATCGCGGCCAAGCAGGCGCGCGGCGACTTCATTCTCTTGCTCAATCCGGACACGCTCGTAACGGATGGCGCCATCGACCGGCTGATGGCTTTTGCGCGTCGCGCGCCCGAGGCACAAATCTGGGGCGGCCGCACGCTGTTCGCCGATGGGCGGCTCAATCCGTCATCGTGCTGGCGCCAAATCACGCTCTGGAATCTGATCTGCCGCGCAACGGGGTTGACGGGCGTGTTCAAGAACAGCGCGTTGTTCAATCCGGAAGCCTATGGCGGCTGGCCGCGTGACACGGAGCGCACAGTCGATATCGTTTCTGGTTGCTTTCTGCTGGTGCCACGCGCGCTCTGGGAGAAGCTCGGTGGCTTCGATCCTGCCTTTTTCATGTATGGCGAAGAAGCCGATTTTTGCCTCCAGGCGCGCAAGTTCGGCGCCCGCCCTCGGGTGACGCCGGAGGCGACGATCATCCACTATGGCGGCGCGTCCGAAGCGACGCGCGCGGGCAAAATGGTCAAACTTCTTGCCGCGAAGGCGCTGCTGATTCGGCGCCATTTGTCACCCGCTTCGGCTTGGCTCGGTGTCGGACTCCTCGCTGCGTGGCCGTTGTCGCGCGCGATCGTCTTGACAATGGCGGGGCTTGTAACGCGCAACGCGGCACAGCGCGACAGCGGCCGCACGTGGCGGGAGATCTGGTTGCGCCGTCATGAGTGGCTCAGTGGATTTCCGCGGTCCGCGCCGGCCCTTTCCTCGCTCGCGCCATCGGGAGCCCGATAGGCCATGACCGCGCCGCGCCTCTCGCTCCGACGCCGAATTGCCAACCAGAGCGTTTTGCTGGTCGGCGGCACCTGTTTGGCGCAACTGCTGGCGTTTGCACGCAATGCGCTGCTCGCCTACGGACTTTCTAAGGGCGACTTCGGTGTCGCCGCCGCGCTGTTACTGGTGCTGCAGCTCATCGAAGCCATCACGGAATTCGGACCAGAGCGCTTGATCGTGCAGGCGCCCGACGGTGACACCCCGCACATGATGGCTGCTGGCCACGCAGCGATGGTCTTGCGGGGGCTGTTTGCTGCCCTCCTCGTCTTTCTGACCGCACCGCTGGCCGCACGCTTGTTCGGCATTCCAGATGCGGCGGGCGACTTCGCGTGGCTCGCCTTGGCGCCACTGATTAAGGGGTTCCAACATCTCGATTCTCGGCGACGGCAAAGGCTCTACGATGGCGGGCCGGCGATGCTTGTCGAACTTATCCCGCAGGCCATCGTGCTTGTTCTGACGTTGCCGCTCGTGAAGCTCATGGCCGATCCGTCGATCGTCGTCGGTCTCGTCACCGCACAAGCGGTTCTGGCCGTTGCCGTGTCGCATGTGATCGCGACCACGCCTTACCGGCTAGCGATGGACCGGATTGTGCTCGCGCGCATCGTTGCGTTCGGCTGGCCGTTGCTTGCGAGCGCGCTACCGCATGCTGTCGTGGTGCAAGGAGAGCGCGCGCTGGTCGGCGGGATCTTCGGCGTCGAAGCTTTGGCCGGATATACCGCCGCTTTCATGGTCGCAATGGTCCCAGGATTGATCGCATCGCGCGCCGGGCAATCGCTCATTCTACCACTGCTTGCCAGTTCGGCTGACAATGAGAAACGCTTCACCAGCCGCTTCACCATCACGACGGAAATCGTCGTGATTTCAGCCGCGGGCTTTCTTGCCATGTTCGTTGCCGCTGGCGGCGCCATCGTGGCGACGGCATTTGGAAAACCCTATGCCGACATGGGCACGGTGGTGGCCTGGCTCGCATGCATGTGGGCCTTGCGTTCGATCGCGGCGGTGCCGGCCTACGCGTTGATCGCCCGCGGTCATACGCAACCGTTGCTGCCCTCCGCACTAATCCGTGCGCTCGCGCTGTTGCCAGCGGCATGGGCGGCGCTGACGGGTTATGGACTTGCGACAATCGCCGCCATCGGCGTTGCCGGCGAATGTGCCTCGTTGCTCTATATCTGCAGCCGGCTCGGGTCGGCAGAACACGCCAGGATCCTGCTGTCGCGTCTCGTCTACCTGATCCCGGCGGCGGCGATCGCCAGTCTCACCATCCATACCTCAAGCCGCAGCACGGGCGTCATCCTCGGAGCCTTTGCCGCCGGAGCGATTGTGCTGGTTGGATTCCTGATTATGCCGCATGCGCGTACAATGGTCGTCGCTTGGTTCGCGCGGCTGCGCAATAGCAGCGTGCAAGCGGTCTAATCGCGAGGCGATTTCACTTTTTTCTCGAACTGGATCGAATAGGCTCTCTGCGAGCGAGCAGAGGTGCACTCATGGCCTTGGTATCGAGACGGCATGCCATTGGACTTATTCTGTTCTTGGCGCCGTTTGGCGCGAGTCGTGCGATCGCGCAGACGCCGCCGAGTGCGGCGGAACTTGCCGCTTACACAGGCCTCCACGCTGCTGCCGCCAAGGGCGATGCTTCCGGCATCGCGGCGATGCTGAAGCAAGGCGCGGACGCGAACGCGCGTGATGGCCATGGCCGCACGCCATTGCATGTCACGGCGCACTTTGGCCATCACGCGGCGGCGCGCGCGCTTGTCGCCGGCGGGGCTGATCCCAAGCTGCTGGACAGCCGCCGCTACGACGCCATCACGATCGCGGCCGTTCGCGACGATGCCGACTACGTCAAGACCGCCATCGAGATCGGCGGCGACGCCAAGGCCATCACTAGTATCTATGATGGCACCGCGCTGATCGCTGCCGCGCATCTCGGACATCATCGCGTGATCGACGTGCTGATCAAGTCAGGCGCGCCGCTCAATCATGTCAACAACCTCGGTTGGACCGCGCTGATCGAAGCGATCGTGCTCGGCGATGGCGGCGCGCGCCACACGGCGTGCGTGGAGCTTCTGGTGGCTGCTGGGTCCAACCCCAATCTGGCGGATCGCAACGGCGCCACCCCGCTCGCGCTGGCGCGCAGCCGGGGTTTCACGAAGATGATGCAGGTGATTGCAGCGGCAGGCGGGCGCTGAGCCGCTGATGTTGGGAGTTACACGACGCCCGCGCGCAGCAGATCGTGAACATGCAAGATGCCGACGGGTTTGCCCTTGTCGACCACAAACAGGGCTGTGATGCGCGCGGCATTGAGCATTTCGAGAACGGCGGAAGCGAGCGCTGACGGAGCGACGGTCTTGGGCCTCTTAGTCATGACGTCGCCAGTGCGGGCGGCCAGCAAATTTTCGCCCATCTTGCGGCGCAAATCACCATCGGTGATGATGCCGACGAGACGTCCCTTGGCATCAACCACGCCCAAGCAGCCGAACGCCTTAGTGGTCATGATCACCAACGCTTCGCTCATGGGCTGATCCTCATGCGCAATCGGCAGCATCGCACCTTTGTGCATCAGATCTGACGCGTGTTTCAATTGCGCGCCAAGCGACCCGCCGGGATGGAACACCTTGAAATCGTGCGCAGTGAAGCCCTTAGCTTCCAAAAGTGCAATGGCAAGGCAGTCGCCGAGCGCCAGTTGCATCGTGGTCGATGTTGTGGGCGCCAGACCGTGCGGACAGGCTTCCTTGGCGCGCGGCAGGATCAACGGCACGTCGGCATGCTTGCCGAGGGTCGACTCCAGACGCGACGTCAGCGCGATCAACGGCACCTTGAACCGTCGCGAATAAGTGATCAGGTTGCCGAGCTCGACGCTTTCGCCCGACCAGGAGAGCGCGACAATCGCGTCGTTGGGCGTGATCATGCCAAGGTCGCCGTGGCTCGCCTCGCTCGGATGCACGAAGAACGCCGGTGTTCCCGTCGAGGCAAAGGTCGCGGCGATCTTCTGGCCGACGTGTCCGCTTTTGCCAATCCCCGACACGATCACGCGGCCCTTGGCGCCGGCCAGGATGGCCACTGCTCGGTTGAAATTGGCCCCGAGTTCGCCCTGCATCGCATCAGCCAGGGCAGCGACGCCATCGCGCTCGAGTGTGAGCGTGCGAACCGCTGATTTGCGTGCATCCTGTTTATGGAGGGCCGACGCCACAGCGTGGAGTTTTCGGGATGTCGAGGCGCTGGCCATGGATCCGAATGGCTCCTGATTCGTGTTGCGGTGGTCATCGTGGGTAGCAGATACCAATCCGGCATTCCAGCCATGGGCCAGCCATTGGCAGCCACCGGCTTCAACGGGTCATTAACCGACACCACGTAGCGTGGGGCTTCGATTGGTGTGCGTTCAGATGATTCTGCTTCGAGTCAGGGGAACGCCGCTCGTGATCGGCCGTCGGGAAATACTTTGGTTTTCAATCGGGTTTGCTGCATCCGCGGTGGCCGTCGTGATGTTTGGCGCGCCACCGGCGAAAGCACAAAGCCGATTCGATACCACCGTTCAGCAGGCGCCCCAGCCGGTCCTTGGCAGCCAAAGGCAACGGCAGCGGCAGCGCGCAACCCAGCGCCCGCGCGCCGAAGACGAGGAACAAGTCGTCGTTCCGCGCGCCCCGCGCCGCGATGGACCGCCGGAAGATGGGGATCCCGAGCAGCCTGAAACCGCTGACAACAGCAACGGCAACGGACAGCGTCGCACCGCGAACCAGCGTACGCCCGAGGTCCCGCAAGATGGTGACCTGTCGTTTCCACGCGAACCTGAGCAACAACAAGACGGTCTGCCCATTGAGGCCGCCAATCCCGACGATCCGAGCGCCGATCCTGGCCAGGTGGATGCGCGGTTCCGTGACGACATCGACGCCTTTGAGCGTCCGGCAGCTGGCTATGACGCACTTGCATTCCAGATCGAGGAGCTGGAACCGTTGCTCGACGAGCGGCCGCAACGGCTGTTCCGGTTCGAGCCCTACGATCCAATCGGCATTCGCAAAGGCTCATTCGTCATTTTCCCGGCCCTTGAGATCGCGGGTTTCGCGACAAACAATCTGACCGGCGCGGGCCGCCGCCAAGGCGCGAGCGCACTCGAATTGCAGCCTTCCGTGCGGGCCGTCAGCGACTGGCGCCGGCATGCGATGGAGTTCCGGGCAACCGGGCTCGCGACGTTCTTCAATGAAGACAGCAGCCAGAACGACCGTGGCTATGCACTCGAAAAGCGTGGCCGGCTCGACATTTCGCGCCGCACCAACATCGAGGTGCTGGCGGTGACCGCGCTGACACAAGAAGGCCGCACGGCACGTGACGCAATTGACGCTGCCGCCGGACGGACCGACATCCATACGAATCGGATCTCTGGCGCCCTCAATCACCGCTTCAACCGGCTTTCGGTCCAGCTTCGTGGATCGGTGACGGACACCGACTATGATGGCGTGCTCACCAACACGGGCGGCTTCATCACAAATGCCGAGCGGGACTACACTTCCAACGAAGCCGCAACGCGGGCGACCTGGCAGTTCAAGCCGACGCTTTCGGCGTTTGCCGAGGCTGGTATCGTCAATCGCGATTTCAAAGCGCCGGCAGGCGACGGGATCACGCGCGACTCAAACGGCGAACGCTTCCGCTTCGGCGTCGCGTTCGGAAGCGCCAGCGAGTACCTGCGCGGCGAGGTCAGCCTCGGCTGGGGTCAACAACGGCCCGACAACTCGCGCCTTGGCGGCGTAAGTGGCCTGCTGCTCGATGCCAACCTCGCCTATCGCATGAGCGCGCTGACCACGTTCTTGTTGACCGCGAATTCGGACATTGTTGAAAGCTTTGCACCGAACGCAAACGGCGGCGTGGAGCGCCAATTCAGTCTCGAAGCGCGACACGCGTTCAAGCGCCATATCATCGGTACAGCAGCCACGCGCCTCAGAACGACGAATTTTGACGACATAGGCCTCAAAGAGCGTGAGTACGTCAACGAACTCGGCGTCGAGTACTTCTTCAACCGCGAGGTGACGTTGTTCGGGCGCTACGCACACACGGTGTTCGACACGAACGCGCCAGGTGGCGACTATACCAGCGACGCGGTTCGCATCGGGATGAGGATCAGGAAGTGATCGGCTGGGACCACGGACCCAGCCCAACCTCAGAGCAGCTTCTTCAACTCCGACCGCAACGCCGGTCCCAAATCGTCGCGCGCCAGGGCATAGGCGAAGTTCGCGGTCAGCCAGCCGATCTTCGAGCCGCAGTCGTGGAGTTCGCCATCGAAACGCACGGCGTGAAACGCCTGCTTGTCGCGCTCCTGCAGCGTGATCATCGCGTCCGTCAATTGGATCTCGCCGCCTGCGCCGCGCTCCTGCGTCTCGAGGATTTTCATGATCTCGGGCTGAAGAATGTAACGGCCGGTGATGTGCAGGTTCGAGGGCGCCTTGCCGCGCGGCGGCTTTTCGATCATGGACGTGATGGGTGACGTCTTGGCCTTGGAGTCCGCGACACCGACGATGCCGTACATGTGGGTCTGATCTTCTGGGACAGGCTTCACGGCGATGTGATTGCCACCATGCGTGTTGTAGGCCTCGATCATTTCCTTCAGGCAGGACGTCTTGCCGTGGTGCAGCATATCCGGCAGCAGGAGGGCGAACGGTTCGTTTCCGACCAGCTCGCGGGCACACCAGACGGCATGGCCGAGACCCAATGGCGCTTGTTGCCGGGTGAAACTGGTTTGGCCGGCTTCCGGCAGGTCGCGCGACAGGAGATCCAGTTCATTCTTCTTGCCGCGGCTCGCAAGTGTCTGTTCCAGCTCGTACATACTGTCGAAATGGTCTTCGATTACACCCTTGTTGCGGCCGGTGACGAAGATGAAATGTTCGATGCCAGCGTCGCGGGCTTCATCTACAACGTGCTGAATGACAGGGCGGTCGACGACGGTCAGCATCTCCTTGGGCATTGCCTTGGTTGCCGGCAGGAAGCGGGTACCGAGACCGGCCACGGGAAAAACGGCCTTTCGGATGGGTTTAACGGGACTTGCCATTGCTACTGCTCCGCGGTCGGATGGCACGATGCTTGAATGCACGCTGAAGATACCGCAACGGGTTAACGGCGGCTTAAGAGATCGCTTCGTGTATGGAACACTGGGGCGGACTTAGACAAGCCGGACGCAAGACGCGGACCAAAAAAGACGTCAATAGGAGCGACAATGAGCATTCTTGTTACGGGCGGTGCCGGCTACATCGGAAGTCATATGGTCGTCGAGCTGCTCGACGCTGGCGAAGAGGTCGTCATTCTCGACAACCTGACGACAGGCTTCCGATCGAATGTTCCGGCCGCAGTGCGCCTCGTCGTCGGCGACGTCGGTGACCAGGATTTGGTCCGTACCATCATCCGCAAACACAAGGTCGAGGCAATCATCCATTTCGCAGGCTCGATTGTCGTGCCTGAGTCCGTTGCCGATCCGCTTTTCTACTACAACAACAACACCGTCAAATCGCGCACGCTGATCGAAGCCGCGGTGGCCACAGGCGTCAAGCAATTCATCTTCTCGTCGACCGCGGCCGTTTACGGCATGACCAAGGAAATGCCGGTTCGGGAGACGACGCCGGTCGACCCAATGTCGCCTTATGGTACGTCGAAACTGATGACAGAGCTGATGCTGCGCGATGTCGCGGCGGCGCATGATTTCCGCTATGTGGCATTGCGTTACTTCAACGTTGCAGGCGCTGATCCGCAAGGCCGCACAGGGCAATCCACCCCACGCGCCACGCATCTCTTGAAGGTTGCCTGCGAAACGGCACTCGGCAAACGGCCGGGCATGGACGTCTACGGCACCGACTACGAAACGAGCGACGGCACCTGCGTTCGTGATTACATCCACGTCAGCGATCTTGCACGCGCGCACTCCGCCGCCCTCAAGCATCTGCGCAGCGGCGGCGCGTCGGACATTTTCAACTGTGGCTACGGCAAGGGCACATCGGTGCTTGAGCTGCTGGAGGCCGTCAAGCGCGTCTCGGGCAGGCCGATGGCTGTAAAAATGAAAGAGCGCCGCCCGGGCGATCCGCCGCAAATCGTTGCCGCGCCTGACAAGATTCGCGCCCGGCTCGGCTGGACGCCCAAGTATGACAATCTCGACACGATCGTGGCGCATGCGCTTGCGTGGGAAGCCCATCTCGGCCAACTCGCGAAGGCGTCGTAGGCCCCCGGGATCAGCGGTCGCAAATCGGCCCAAAATCCGCTAAAGATGCCACCGGCGATAGCCGGTGCGCGGGAGGCGGGTGTGGGCTCGATTTGGGGCAAAACGGGGCTTGACCAATTCATCGGCAGGAGTTGCGCCGCCGCACTGATAGCGATCGTTGCGGCCGCCGGGGTGCCGTCTCGGCCCGCGCGCGGGCAGGTGATCGCCAGTCCGTCATTCCAGACCTTCGTGACGAGCCTGTGGCCAGAAGCGCAAGCGCTCGGCATTTCGCGGGCAACGTTCGATCAGGCCTTTCGTGGCCTGACGCCGGATCTGACGCTGCCCGATCTGATCCTTCCTGGAACACAGCGGCCCTCGGGCGCCGGACAGGCGGAGTTCACGAAGACACCCGCCGACTATATCAACGCGACACAACTTGCCCGCCTTGCCGACCAGGGCCGTGCCTTGCTGCGCCAGCACGCAACAACACTGCAATCGGTCGAGCAGCAGATTGGTGTCGACCGCCATGTCGTGCTCGCGATCTGGGGTCGCGAGACAGCTTATGGTGGCTACAAGCCTACGCATAGCGCGATCCGCGCGCTCGCGACGCAGGCCTTTACCGGCCGGCGGAAGGAGATGTTCCGCACGGAACTGCTGCATGCACTGAAAATGGTAGAGCTCAAAGTGATCGCGCCCGAGGCCATGAAAGCCTCATGGGCGGGCGCCATGGGGCTCACGCAGTTCATGCCATCGGAGTATTTCACTCTCGCGCGCGACATGGACGGGGATGGCCGAACGGATATCTGGAGCTCTGTGCCGGACGCTCTCGGTTCCGCGGCCAATCAGTTGAAAGAGAAGGGCTGGGTGCCCGGCCTGCCGTGGGGCTTCGAAGTCCGCGCGCCTGCATCGGCAACGTGCCTGCTTGAAGGTATTCCCAAAAAGAAACCGATTCGGGATTGGATTGCCGCCGGCTTCGCGCCGCTGGTCAAAATGGAGATGACGGATACCCTCATGGCGACCGAGGCTTTCCTGATCCAGCCTGCTGGACCTTATGGTCCGGCATTTCTTGCGACCGAAAACTATCTGGTGATCAAGCGGTACAACACTTCGGATCTTTATGTGCTGTTCGTCGGCAATCTTGCCGATCGCATCGCCGGTGGCGGTGACTTCAACGCCAAATGGGCGCCACTGAAGCAACTCGCGACGCGGGACATTGAGGAAACGCAAGAGCGGTTGAAGGCTGCGGGCTACCCTATCGAAAAGGTCGATGGCAAAGCCGGCATGAATACGAGGAACCAGATCGGCGCCTATCAAAAAGCCCAGAATTTGAAGCTTAATTGCTGGCCGTCTGACGCAGTGCTTCGGCAATTGCGGCAAACAGCGGGGCAATGAACCAGATGCGTGAATGGCTGCCCATTGCTGCGATTACCGCGGGCGCCATCGCTGTTGCGTCTTTGCTCGGATTCTATCTGCTGAGATCGCCGCCTATTCCCGTGTCGCTCATTGCAAACCCGCCACCCATCTCGGCACCGCAGGCGGGCGCCTCAACTCCAGACTTCCGCGCTTTTCTCGACGCGCTCTGGGCCGACGCAAACACCAAAGGTGTCAGCCGCGCAACGTTCGAGCGCGCGTTTGCCGGCGTAACGCCAGACCCCGACGTGCTGGAGGCCAACGCCAATCAACCCGAGCATGCACGCAGCACCGGCGACTATGTTGGGCTGCTGGTGTCCGACACGCGCATTGCCAATGGCCGCGAAAAACGCGCCGCGCATGACGCTCTCCTGGCCGATGTCGAGGCCGCGTACGGTGTTGACCGGCACGTGGTTCTCGCAATCTGGGGCATCGAGAGCGCCTATGGCGCGTCAATGGGGACGCGCGGCGTGGTGCGTTCGCTTGCGACGCTTGCCACAGGAGATGCCCGACGCGGAAAGTTCTGGCGGGGCGAACTGATTGCAGCGCTCAGCATCCTCGAGCGCGGCGACACGACGATCGATGCGCTGATCGGTTCATGGGCCGGCGCAATGGGACACACTCAATTCATTCCCTCGACGTTCCTGCAGCATGCCGTCGACTTCAATCGGGACGGACGCCGCGACATCTGGGAAACGCTTGGCGATGCGCTTGGGTCGACTGCGAACTATCTCAAGGCGTCGGGGTGGACGACAGGGCGGCCTTGGGGATTCGAGGTGCGATTGCCTCAGGCATTCGACTTCGCGCTCGCCGATCCTACCAGATCCAAAAACCTGACGGACTGGCGGGCGCTCGGACTTGCGCCAGTTGGCAAATTGGCCAACGATGAAACGTTTGGTGTGCTGCAATTGATTGTGCCGGCTGGCGCGACGGGGCCCGCATTTCTGGTGACCACCAACTTTCGCGCGATCCTGCGCTACAATAACGCCGTTCCCTACGCACTTTCGGTCGGCCATCTCGCGGATCGACTTGCCGACGCTGATCCCCTCTCGACGCCATGGCCTCTGGGTGACAAGGGCCTGTCGCGGGTGGAGCGGGAAGAGATGCAGCGGCTGTTGACCACGCGCGGACATGACGCCGGACAGCCTGATGGTATCCTCGGGACCCAGTCGCGCTCCGCGATTCGGGCGTATCAGGCCGCGAGCGGGGTACCTCCCGATGGTCACCCGAACGGCGCGCTCCTGGACCGTCTGCGCCGCGAAAACAGGCCTTGAACAGGCCATGATGCTGGCCAACATCAATGCACTGGCGGAATACGGTGGCCCGCTCGACTGGACTTGCCTATAAGCCCGCTCCAAGTGATCATGCGTGCACGTGATTTGCTGCTCTGTTGCGAATTGAGGCCAGACGTTCCGTCATGCTCGCCGCTGCTCTCAAGACCTTCGTGATCTTGGCCGTCATCGGCGGAGCACCTTTCTGCGCCTTGGCGCAGGCGCCCTCGGCCGACGAACCCGGTCAGACGTACATCACGCCTTTTGTAGAGAGCGATATCTATCGGCTGCAGATTTACGGCGACGTTTTCGCCGAGGGCATGATGCCTGGGCTCATCGAGGGCATGGCGGCGGATCAACGCCTGCAGATCCAGCGCAAGATCAAGCCCGTCGGCCCACTGGTGAAGCCTGAATTCGACGAGGAATTCAAGGCGGAAGAAACGGCCCGCGAGGTTGTGCATGTCGGCGTCGTCATGCTCGGCCACGGCGATCGCAATCATTTTCGCGTCCCAGGCGGCAAGCGGATCCAGCTGGGAACTGACGAATGGCGCGCCGAGTATGGCCGCCGCGTCGACCGCGTCATACGAGCGCTGAAACGACGCAACACCGCGGTCTACTGGGTTGGCCTGCCGATCTTGCGCCGCCCGGAAGCCAACGACGATGCCGTCATCATCAATGAGGTGGTTCGGGAGCGCGCTTTCCTCAATGGCGTAAAGTTCGTCGATATCTATACTGGATTTGCCGACGCGGAAGGCAACTATGATCGTTATGGCCCGGATATCAGCGGCAAGCCCCAGTTGCTGCGCGAGGCAGATGGCATTTTGTTCACCAGCATCGGCAACCGGAAACTTGCCAACTTTGTCGAACGCGAGATCAAGCGTGATCTAGCGGCCGCGCGCAGTGCACGTGTGATTCCACTGGCCGGCAGCGATGCCGAGCAACAGCGCGTCAACCCAACGAAGTCGGCAGCCGCCGCGGCGCGAGCACCAGGCTCGCCGCCAGAGAAAGACGGTCGGACGCCCGCCGCCGGCGCCCAGCAGCCACGAACGCCACAGGCGACAAATTTGCAGTCAACCGCTGACACGTCGGGAGACCAAAAGGCGGAGACCGTCCGCGTTTCCATTCGTCAGATTGGCGCGACGGGACGAGAGGAAACGCAGGCTATCGATATTGTGCGACCGGCTATTCCTGCCGCCGTGATCGCGCTCTTGACGCGGCGCGAGAGAGCCGACCAAGCGGCGGTCATCGGCGACGCCGTTATCGACGACATTGGCAATGGTCTCTCGGTTATGAACACGATCACGTCGTCCGGAGAGGCGCAGACCAACGCGACGACGGGGCGGCGCAAGCTGCCGCCGACGCACACGCCCGACTACAAGGTTCTGGTCAAAGGCGAGCGCTTGCCATCGAAACCGGGCCGAGCGGACGATGCGACGTGGCCGCGCAGCGAAGCGCCGATCGCGCTCGCACCTGCCGCTTCGGCCCAGCCGCCGAGTGTCACGCGGCCATCCCAGACGGCACCGGCACGCGTGATTCCACCACAGCCAGCGGCGCCCAAGCAGCAACCCAAAGGCTGATCGCGCGTTAGTCCGAGTCCGAGTCTGACGCCGGCTCAGTTGTCCCGTTGAGCGGGCTTGGCCGGCGGCGGCCGCGCTCCTGCTTGGTGCGAGACGCGAGCTTGGCCGAGACTTCGTCGATCCGGCGGACGGCCGCCTCGAAGGCATCGCGGACAGCCAGTCCGAGATCGTCTTGTGCGTGGGCGCCTTCGCGATCGTGCGTGATGACGAGCGGGTTTTGGCCCGGCACGCCGACTTCAATCTTCACCTGATAGACCTTGGCTTTGGCTGGATTTCTGTGCGGCGCTTCCAGCACCACCCGGCAATGCGTCATGCGATCGAAATGTCTCTTGAGTTTTGCGACTTTCTCTCGAACCCGTTGTTCGACCGCGTCACTCTTCTCCAGACCATGAAAATGAATTTCGACCGGCGTATCCATAAGTCGCCCTTTCCGGCTTCAACTGACCGTCAACACCCTCATTCAAACACGTGGGTCGCGGGCTGTCATGGGTCAAGTGGAGCTGCGACGCCTAATTCATCCGATCCCTGCGCGTAAGGAGTGCGTCGACCGTTCAATTCCGGTTTCGAAACGGCAGATAGGTCGTGGCCATCAGCGCATCGTCGAGGACCGGCTCTCGACGGCGCGCTTTTCAAAGCCATGGAAATGGACTTCAAGTGACGCCGTTGGCAAACAATCCCGACTGTTTGCGGAGCCAGACGTTCATGATGCCCGAAGATGAACTGCGCGACAAATTGCGAAAAATCGAGGCGCTTTTCGCAGGCGCGAAGACACCGGGCGAGCAAGCGGCGGCGGGGGCCGCCGCCGACCGCATTCGCGCTCGGCTCAAATCCGCTCAGGCAGTAGAGCCGCTCATCGAGATGCGGTTTGCGATACACGATCCCTGGTCGCGGCAATTATTTTCGGCGCTCTGCCGGCGGTATGGTTTGAAACCCTACCGCTATCCCCGCATGAAACGGCAGTCGATCGTCGTGCGGGCGCCGCAATCGTTTCTCGACAGTGTGCTCTGGCCCGAGTTCAGCGCGTTGAACAAGGCACTTGCCGCGTTCCTAGCCGACACGACGACGCGCATCATCCGCGATGAGGTCGATCGCGACACGCGTGAGGCCGAGGAAGTGCCCGAGCCGAAGGCGATTGGGTAACTCTGTCTCTCTTATCGCGGCAAGTCCGTCTTTCCCATCAGAACTTTGTCGATCGCATGCGCGGCTTGGCGGCCTTCGCGGATGGCCCAGACGACGAGCGATTGGCCGCGCCGCATGTCGCCCGCCGCAAAGACTTTCGGTCGCGACGTCTTGTACTCGCGATCGTTCGCTTTGACGTTGCCGCGCTGATCGAGTTCGAGTCCCAGGCTGGCGATCACGTCGTCCTGTACTGGCGCGACGAAGCCCATGGCGAGCAGCACCATATCGGCCGGGATTGCGAACTCGCTGCCGGGGATCTCCTTGAATGTGTCGTCGACGCGAGCGCAAACGAGTTTTGTCACCTTGCCGCCCTTGCCGTCAAAGCGCTTGGTCGTCACGGCGAAGTCGCGCTTGGCGCCTTCGGCCTGCGAGGACGACGTGCGCATCTTCAGCGGCCAATGCGGCCATGTCAGCGCCTTGTTCTCCTTCTCCGGAGGCTCCGGCATGATCTCAAGCTGGGTCACGGTTTTGGCGCCCTGACGGATCGACGTGCCGATACAGTCAGAGCCAGTATCACCACCGCCGATTACGACGACGTTCTTGCCTTCGGCGAGATCCTCGGTGCCGAGGCCGAGAGGCTCCTTGGCGATGCGGCGGTTTTGTTGCGGCAGGAAGTGCATGGCGAAGTGGATGCCGCGCAGATCGCGGCCCGGCACGTTGAGATCGCGCGGCTTCTCCGCGCCACCCGTCAGAAGTACGGCGTCATACTTCTTTTCGAGATCTTCGATCTTGTGGGTGACGCCGACGTGGGCGTTGCAATGGAAGGTCACGCCCTCGGCTTCCATCTGCTTGACGCGCCGATCGATGACGCCCTTTTCCATCTTGAAGTCGGGGATGCCATAGACCATCAGGCCGCCAGGGCGCGCGTTCTTCTCGTAAACATGCACGTCGTGGCCCGCGCGCGCGAGTTGCTGGGCGGCCGCCATGCCGGCTGGTCCCGAGCCAATGATTGCGATTTTCTTGCCGGTCTTTTTTTCTGGAGGTTGGGGCACAATCCAACCTTCCTCCCAGCCCTTGTCGACGATGGCGCACTCGATCGTCTTGATGGCGACGGGGTTGTCGTCGAGATTGAGCGTGCACGACGCCTCACAGGGCGCGGGGCAAATGCGACCTGTCACTTCTGGAAAGTTGTTCGTCGAGTGCAGGTTCTTCAGCGCTTCCTTCCAGTTGCCGCGATAGACGAGATCGTTCCAATCGGGGATCTGGTTATTCACCGGACAGCCGTTGTGACAGTACGGAATGCCGCAATCCATGCAGCGTGCGGCTTGGGTTTTCGTGTCTTTCTCGCCGAGAGGGACGACGAATTCCGTCCAAGCCTTGACGCGCTTCTCGACGGGCTCATAGGCCCGGTCGGCGCGTTCGAATTCCATGAAACCTGTGATCTTACCCATTGTCGTTTCCCGTCGTCTCAATCAGGTTTTGCATTGTAAGTTG
Source organism: uncultured Alphaproteobacteria bacterium (assembly GCA_963779515.1). GTDB lineage: Bacteria > Pseudomonadota > Alphaproteobacteria > Rhizobiales > Hyphomicrobiaceae > CAVZYN01. The sequence goes on along the minus strand of CAVZYN010000011.1, from coordinate 180,844 downwards.
GGTCAAGCAAGGCGCAGACCCAACAGCCAGTTCCGTTTCATTCGTCATGTTGGGTCATTGCTGCGCTCGACCCAACCTAAACTTTTAGGCCCGCCTCACAACGCGCGATCCACGCACGGAGATTGGGACGCGATCCGAGATCGAAGCCGCCTTCGTCGGCGACGCAGGTGTAGGCGAGAAGTGAGATGTCTGCGACCGTCAGGCTGTCGCCGACGAGATAGGAACGGTTGTGCAATTGCCGCTCCATGAAGTCCAACGCGCGTTCGCCGCGTTCGACCTTGACGGGATCGCGCGTCTCCTTGGGCTTGCCGAGATAGACCATGTGATAGCGGCAGACGGCAACATACGGCTCGTGGCTGTACTGCTCCCAGAACAGCCATTCGTCGATCTTGGCTTGCGTCCAGGGATCATCGGGGAGGAGCCGCGAGCCGCGCGCGAGATAACGGATGATCGCATTCGACTGCGCCAGCACTTTGCCACCACCGAAGTCGACGCAGGGGACTTGACCTTGCGGATTCATCGCGAGGAATGACGGCGTGCGCGACTGGCCCTTGGTGATGTCGACCGCGACCCACTCGTATTTCAGGCCGAGCAGATCAGCGGTGACCTTCACCTTGAGGCAATTGCCGGAGTTGAGGTCGCCGTGGATTTTCATGGCCGCACCTCGCACCGGCCATGGTCGATCATGGCCGAGGCGCCACCAAATCCACCAGCCGTTTGGATGGTCCGAACAGCAGAGATGACGCGGTCCTTGCTCTCCATCGTCGTGACTTCGACGACCGACGCTGATGCCACAGACCAGGTCGCGATGAACTGCGAAACGCTGTCGCCGGAGACGACAATCACCGCACCGATGGCCGCGTCGCCATCGGCCTGGCGTGTGCCGCGCGCAACATGTCCGTCGCGCCGGTAGACGATGCTTTGCGAACCGGGCTTTTTGCCGTGCTCCCAAGTGCCGTTTCTCAATCCGACACCCGTCGAATCGCCGAAGAGACATGTAATCGTCGACGCGTGCGCTGCAGGAGTTGCTGCAGAAAGAACCCCGGCAAACATGGCGACTGTGCTTGGCAAAGTGCGTGCGGCCGAAAACCGTTTCATGTGTGCCCCTCCGGTCCGCTGCAGGCGCGCTCGCCTTTGGCTACGCGCAGTTCAAAATGCGCGTACCAGTCCGCCACGACGCCGTTGCCCGCGCCGACATGTGCGGTCCGCTGCGACGTGAAGATCACAGCGTGGTAGGGCGGCGCGAGTGTTTTGGCGAATTCAGTTTGCATTTCAATCTCTGCTAACTTCGTGCTCTGATGTGAGGACAGCGTGCGTCGTTGCCCCTCATCCGCCCGAATTTTCAAAGCCAAGCTTTTCTTGGACGGGCACCTTCTCCCCGCGCAAAACGGGGAGAAGGAAGTTACTCAGCCGCCTTGGATTTGCCCTTCGCCTTGGCGGGCACGCCGATTTCCATCACCTCGAAGCCGGTTTTGTCGGCGTCTTGGTGCTTGGTCATCTCGGCAAGCGCGCGGCGATATTCGACCGGCATGACCTTGCGGAATTTCTTCTGCCAGGATTTCCAGTCGGCGAGGATCGTTTTCGCCTTCGCCGAGTTGGTGTAGTGGGCGTGGCGCGTGATCAAGGCATGCAGGCGCTCGGCGTCGTGGCCGGTCATATCTTGCATGACGTCGACGAGGCCGTGGCTTTCGAGATCGCCGCCTTGGTTCGAGAGCTTGCGCATGACCTCTTCCTCGGCCGCGACGGGCTCGAGGTCGATCATGGCGAGGTTGCACTTGGCTTCGAAGTCGCCGGCTTCATCCAAGACATAGGCGATACCGCCCGACATGCCGGCCGCGAAGTTGCGACCCGTCGGCCCGAGCACGACGACGACGCCACCAGTCATGTACTCGCAGCCGTGGTCGCCGGTACCTTCGACGACGGCGACCGCGCCCGAGTTGCGCACCGCGAACCGTTCGCCCGCGACGCCCCGGAAGTAGCATTCGCCTGCGATGGCCCCGTACATCACGGTGTTGCCGACGATCATGCTCTCTTCGGGCACGATGCCGGACTTGGGATCTGGCCGCACGATCAGTTTGCCGCCGGAAAGCCCCTTGCCGACGTAGTCGTTGCCTTCGCCGATCAGATCGAGCGTGACGCCGGCGGCGGCCCACGCACCGAATGACTGCCCGGCCGTGCCCTTCAAGGTGACATGGACTGTATCTTCGGCGAGGCCGGTGTGGCCGTAGCGCCGAGCGACTTCACCCGACAGCATCGCGCCCGTCGCACGGTCGCGGTTCGAAATCGACATTTCAATCTTGACGGGCGTTTTGTTCTCGAGTGCGGGCTTGGCTTGCTTCAAAAGCTCCTGATCCAGGACCTTTTCGAGGCCATGGTTCTGGCGTTCGCAGTGATGGATGGCGACGCCATCCGGCACGTCCGGCATGTGGAAAAGCGCAGAGAAATCCAGACCGCGCGCCTTCCAGTGGCCGATGGCTCGATCCTTGTCGAGGAGATCGGACTGGCCGACCATTTCGCCAAACGTGCGGAAGCCCATGGTTGCCATCAACTCACGCACTTCTTCCGCGATGAAGAAGAAGAAATTGATGACGTGCTCAGGTTGCCCCTTGAACTTCTTCCTGAGTTCCGGATCTTGCGTCGCGACACCGACCGGGCAGGTGTTGAGATGGCACTTGCGCATCATGATGCAGCCGGCAGCGATCAGCGGCGCGGTCGCAAAGCCGAATTCGTCGGCACCAAGCAATGCACCGATGACCACATCGCGGCCGGTGCGGACGCCGCCGTCCACCTGCACGGCAATGCGCCCGCGCAGGCGATTGCCAACCAGCGTCTGGTGGGTTTCGGCAAGCCCGATTTCCCACGGACTGCCGGCATGCTTGATCGACGTCAGAGGCGATGCGCCCGTGCCACCCTCGAAGCCGGCGATGGTCACGTGGTCGGCGCGCGCCTTGGCGACGCCCGCGGCAACCGTGCCGACGCCCACTTCCGACACAAGCTTGACGCTCACATCAGCTTTGGGATTGACGTTCTTCAGATCGTAGATGAGCTGCGCTAGATCCTCGATCGAGTAGATGTCGTGATGGGGCGGTGGCGAAATGAGACCGACGCCCGGCGTCGAGTGCCGCACCTTGGCGATGGTCGCGTCGACCTTGTGGCCGGGCAACTGGCCGCCCTCACCGGGCTTTGCGCCCTGTGCCATCTTGATCTGCATCACGTCGGAATTGACGAGGTATTCGGTGGTGACGCCGAAGCGGCCCGAGGCCACCTGCTTGATGGCCGAGCGCATGGAATCGCCATTCGGCATCGGCTTGTAGCGATCCGATTCCTCACCACCTTCGCCGGTGTTGGACTTGCCGCCGATGCGGTTCATGGCAATGGCAAGCGTCGTGTGCGCCTCACGCGAAATGGAGCCGTAGCTCATTGCGCCGGTCGAGAAGCGCTTGACGATCTTCTCGGCGGATTCGACGCCGGCGAGGGGCACGGGTGCGCGATCTGCCTGTTCCGCGGTCTTGATGCGGAATAGACCGCGCAGTGTCATCAGCTGTTCGTTTTGATCGTTGACCTGCCGGGCGTAGTCGCGCCACTTTTGCGGCACCTTACCCGCCATTGCATCGGCGACCGGCGTGCCGCGCACGGCGTGCTGCAGATCAGCGACTACGGTCGGGCGCCACATGTGCGCTTCGCCGCGGATGCGATATGCATAGTCGCCGCCGACATCCAGCATGCCGTCCAGCTGCGGAACATCAGTGAAGGCCTGGCGATGGCGCTCGAACGTTTCGCGTGCGACCTGCAGGAGTCCCACGCCTTCGACTTGCGTATGGGTGCCGGTGAAGTAGCGCTTCACGAATGACGTGCGGAGGCCAACTGCATCGAAGATCTGGGCGCCGCAATAGCTCTGATAGGTTGAGATGCCCATCTTGGACATCACCTTCAGGAGGCCCTTGTCGATCGCCTTGATGTAGCGCTTCTGCGCTTCCTTCAGCGTCAACTTCTCATCGATTTCAGGAAGAATCTGTTCGAGCGTCTCAAACGCCAGATACGGGTTGATCGCTTCCGCGCCATAGCCGGCGAGGGTCGCGAACTGATGCACCTCATGAGCCTCGCCCGTCTCGATGACGAGGCCGACCGACGTGCGCAGGCCCTGCTTGATCAGATGGTGATGGACAGCGCTCGTTGCCAAGAGCGACGGGATCGGCACGCGATCGGGCCCCGTCGCGCGATCCGACAGGATGATGATGTTGTATTCGCCCGAACGGACCGCCTCTTCTGCTTCGGCGCAGACGACATCGAGCGCCCAGCTCATGCCGCTGGCGCCCTTTTCGGACGGATAGGTGATGTCGATGGTGATGGACGAAAACTGGTTGTCCTTGACGAGGCCGATCTGGCGAATGCGCTCGAGATCCTCATTGGTCAGAATCGGCTGATAGACTTCGAGCCGCTTTTGCTTGGCGGTGCCTTCGAGATCGAGCAGGTTCGGTCGTGGACCGATGAAGGACACGAGGCTCATGACGAGTTCTTCGCGAATCGAGTCGATCGGCGGGTTCGTCACCTGCGCGAAGTTCTGCTTGAAGTAGGTGTGCAGGAGCTTCGGCTTCGACGACAACACGGACACAGGCGTGTCGGTGCCCATGGAACCAACGGCTTCCTGGCCGGTTTGCGCCATCGGCGCCATGAGGAATTTCAAACTTTCCTGCGTGTAACCGAAGGCCTGCTGCAGGTCCATGACCGAGACATTGGTCTTCTTTTTTACCGGCTTCTTCGGCAACGGCAGATCACCGACCTGCACTTGCGTGCGCTTCAGCCAAGTTTCGTAAGGATGCTTGGCGGCGAGATCCTTCTTCAGTTCGTCGTCGGAAATGATGCGGCCCTTGTCGAGGTCGATCAGCAGCATCTTACCCGGCTGAAGCCGCCACTTCTTGGCGATGTTCTCTTCCTTCACCGGCAGCACGCCGGCTTCCGACGACATAATCACCATGTCGTCCTTGGTGACGAGATAGCGCGCGGGACGCAGGCCGTTGCGATCGAGCGTGGCGCCGATCTGGCGGCCATCGGTGAAGGCCATGGCGGCTGGGCCGTCCCAGGGCTCCATCAAGCAAGCGTGGTACTCGTAGAAAGCGCGGCGCTTTGAATCCATTAGCGGATTTCCGGCCCAGGCTTCCGGAATCAGCATCATCGCCGCATGAGCCAGCGAGTAGCCGCCCATGGTCAGGAATTCGAGCGCATTGTCGAAGCAGGCAGTGTCGGATTGGCCTTCGTAGGAGATCGGCCAGAGTTTTGAGATGTTCTCGCCCCAGAGCGGCGACGAGACGGATGCCTCGCGAGCAGCCATCCAGTTGACGTTGCCGCGCAACGTATTGATCTCGCCGTTGTGGGCGACCATCCGGTAAGGGTGCGCGAGCTTCCACGACGGGAACGTGTTGGTTGAGAAGCGCTGATGCACCAGGGCCATTGTCGACATCATGCGCTTGTCGGAAAGGTCTTTGTAATAGGCTTTCACCTGAAACGACAGAAACATGCCCTTGTACACCAGGGTACGCGACGACAGAGACACGGTGTAATGGCCGATGTCGCGGCCCTTGTAGGCGTCATAGACAGCGTTCGAGACGACCTTGCGGATCAGATAGAGCTTCCTCTCGAAATCGTCCTGGTCCTTGATTGCCTTTGGGCGGCCGATGAAGATCTGGCGATGCACCGGCTCGGTCGCCTTGCACATTTCAGAAAGCGAAGAGTTGTCGACAGGCACCGTGCGCCAGCCGATGAACTCGAGGCCCTCCTGGCGGATGAGGCGTTGCCACACGCGCTCGCAATGCTCGCGCAGGCGCTCGTCTTGCGGCATGAACAGATGACCGACGGCGTAGTGGCCGGGCTTGGGCAACTCGAACTTCAGCTTCTTGCACTCGGCACGCAGGAACTCGTCGGGGATCTGGATCAGGATGCCTGCGCCATCACCGGAGAGCGGGTCAGCGCCGACGGCGCCGCGATGCTCGAGGTTTTCAAGGATTGCGAGCGCATCCGAGACGATCTTGTGACTCGCGCGCTTTTTCAGATCGGCGATGAAGCCGACACCGCAAGCGTCGTGCTCACGTTTGGGATCGAACAGGCCTTCTGCGCGCGGAAGCTCGACTTGGAGCCGGTCCAACGGTGTGGTCGCAGCGGTCTTGATCTCAGCCATGGTCGTCGAACCCTTCTTAGGAATGGCCTAGCGTTTGCGATCCAGGGATGTCCTGGCGCAAGACGGCGCCGGTCCAGGCGCACGGCCCTTTTGGGACAGAGCGCTGAAACAGTCCACAGTCTTGCTGAGCCGGAACGCCGCGTGACCGTTGGAAAGCCTCCGTTTTCGCCAGGGGCCCGTCTACCAGATCGGACGGATCATCCCAGGCCGGAGCACTCTCGGGCAACACACAGTGCAGGTCTCACCCTGTCGGTGGGTCCTGCGGACGGCAACGGCCCCCAGAACTCGGATCGCCCAAGGGTCCGTCATCATCGCGGGAACGCCCCACCATAAGGTCAACATAGCTGACCTAATTTGATCTGAAAAGCTGAATTGTACAATCCGGGTGGCCGATGCGACATTTTTCGGTAGATCGTGGCGTCTCGAACGCAATGAAGCACAGCCGTGGACCGACCGATGCCCGCACGAACGATCGCGCCCTATGGTTCCTGGCCGTCGCCGATCACCGCGGAGCGCGCCGCGGCGGGCACGCGCCGGTTTGGTTCGATCCAAGCTACGCGTGAGCATGTCTGGTGGACAGAGTTGCGGCCCGAGGAGAAAGGCCGGCAGGTAATCTATCGCGCGGGCGCCGACGGCAAGGTTGAGGACGTGTTGCCAGCGCCCTACTCCGCCCGATCGGGCGTGCACGAATACGGCGGCGGCGAGTTTCTGGCGACGGATGAAGCAGTCTATTTCATCAACAACGCCGATCAGGACATCTACACATTCGTCCCCGGACAAAGGGTGAAGCGGCTCACGGCCGCCGAAGGACTGCGCTTTGCCGACATGCAGTTCGACGCCTCGCGCAAGCGTTTGATTGCCGTCGCGGAACGGCACGCCAAGGATCATCATCCGGAAAACCTGCTCGTCACCATCGGCCTCGATGGCGTTGCGACGGGTGATATCGTCGAACTGACGCAGGGCATGAGCTTCTTCGCGAGTCCCAGGATCTCGAAGGACGGCAAGAAGATCGCGTTCCTGGCGTGGAGCCTGCCCGATATGCCGTGGGACAGTGCGGCGCTCTACGTTGCGGATCTCAAAGGCGCGGGGCTTGGCCGCACGCGGCGGATTGCGGGAGGAGCGAACGGCGACGGCAAGACGTTCAGTGCGATTTTTCAGCCGGAATGGGCGGCGGATGGCACATTGTATTTCGTGTCTGACCTGACTGGCATGGGTCAGTTGATGGCTTGGGATGGCACCGAGATCAAGCCTGCGCATCAACCAATCGCCGCCGACTTGATGCGGCCGCAATGGGTGTTCGGCATGCGGTCGTACGCTACCGCGACAGACGGCAGCGTCACCGGTGTGTTTCTCGATCAAGGCGCGCCACGCATCGAAATCATCGCCAAAGGCACGGGGAAATCGGTGCGTATACCGCTGCCGGAAACCACAAGCCGCGTTGATGATCCCGTGCCGTTTAGCTCGGGCCTCGCAGCCCTCGTCAGCACGGCCGGCGCGCCGGCTGCAATCTACCACATCGGCCGCGATGGAATGCTCAAACCGGTCGGCCCTGCGCCAACCTCCGATCTCGCCCCGGATCTGATCAGTGCGGGCGAGATCGTGGCGCTCAAGCGCGATGACGGGGTTGCCGTGCACGCAATCTACTATCCGCCCAAGAGCGCAACGCACGAAGGCCCGAAGGGCAGCGCACCGCCATTGCTTGTGCTTGCGCATGGCGGGCCAACGAGCCGCGCCAATCGCGGCCTCGCGATGCGAATCCAATACTTCACCAGTCGCGGCTTTGCCGTGTGCGATGTCGACTACGCCGGCTCCGTCGGCTATGGCCGCAAGTACCAGCAACGGCTCGATGGCCAGTGGGGCATCGCGGACGTGGCGGATTGCGCGGCGATCGCGAAAGCCTTGGCCGCTGATGGCCGCGCGGATCCGGAGCGCTGTGCGATCGCAGGTGGATCAGCGGGCGGATACACGGTGTTGATGGCGATGGCAACGACGGACGTTTTCCGCGCCGGAAGCTGCCATTACGGCATTTCCGACATGGCGCTGTTGCTCGCGCACACGCACAAATTCGAAAGCGGCTATCTGCACCGGTTGATGGGCACGGCGCCGGACAGATGGGAAGACGTGTTCGCTGCGCGCTCGCCACTCAATCTCGTCGATGGCGTGAAACGGCCGATCATTTTCTTTCAAGGACTCGACGACAAAGTCGTGCCACCAGAGCAGACGCGCGTGATGCTGGAGAAGCTGACGGCGCGCGGTATCGCGGCGGAGGCGCACGAGTTCGTGGGCGAAGGACATGGCTTCCGCCGCAGCGATACGATCATCGCCGTGCTGACCGCAGAACTGGCGTTTCTGTCGCGAGCCCTGGGGCTTGCGGGGGGGCTCGCGGGGGAGATCGCGGGTGCCGAGGCGGCAAAGAAAAACCGCCGCGGCACGGACCGCGGCGGCACAAAATCTTAAGCTGATCGCTGTCGCGAGGCTTATTCTTTCTTGGCTGCGGCGGGCGCAGCTGCTGGCGGCGCAACGGCCGCTGGCGCAGCAGTAACGGGAGCCGCCGGCGCTGCCGCTGGGACCGCGGCCGGGACCGCCGCTGGGGTCACCGCGGCAGGCGCGACGGTCGCCGGAATTTTCACGGCTGGCGCCACGGCCTTGATCGATGAGGTTTCAATCTCGGGCTTCGCAGGTGCCTTGGCAGCGGCGGCGGGCTTGGCAGCCTTTACTGCTGAAGCTTCGGGAGCTGCAGCGGCCTTGGCGAGCGCCGGCGTCGCGGCTGGTGTTGCGGTCTTTGCCGCCGTCGTTGCACCATCCCAGCATACCGGGGCTTCAGCACGGCAGGTATGTTCATCGAACAAGATGACGTCGAGGAACAGCTCGCACTTCACGTCCTTCTTACCGACCGAATATTTCTTGATGCCATTCTCGGCGGCCCAAGTGGCGATGTACTTGTCGAGCAAGGACTTGGCGTCCTTCGTCGGACCATCCTTGCCATAATCGTTCACCGAAAAACCTAGCCGCGTGCACTTCGCATCCGCCGCGACGGTCGTAGCTATGAGTGCAACCAGCGCGACTGTGGCCCGCGAGCCAAGACGTAATCCCAACATGATCGATCCCCAGTTGTGCCTGCTATCCCAGTTACCGCAGCTATAGCGGCTGAGAAATGCGGCTGGCTAGGGGCAAACGTTGAATGATGCTTAGGTAGCTCCGCGTTGTATGACGCTACGGCCACAGTTGGTGGGCGGAGGACCGAGAAATGCATTGGTATTTTAGGTGTATAGGCCTAGAAAACGGCACGGCATTTGCTCTTGATGCGCATGAGATCCTGTTCCATACGGACGGATCGGCTTGACGCTCCGGCCTCCCTCGACCTTCGTCCCGATTCACTGAGGAGTTTACTTCATGAGACTGCTGCGAACTCTTGCTGCCGGCATCGCCCTGATGGCCGCCGCAACCGTCGCCGAGGCGCAGACGCCGCCGCGCAAGAACATGTTCCAGGATTCGAAGTTGTGGGGGTATCAGCTCACAGACCTCGTACCCGCGCAGCAGGCAAAGATCGCGGCCTCGCCCTACGATCTGGTGGTCATTGATCGCGAACAGTCGCCACAGGATGGCGATGAAACGAAAGAAATCCCGCTCTCTCGTGCCGACATCGAAGGCATGAAGCGCAAGCCCGACGGCAGCCGGCGCCTGATCATCGCCTATCTCAGCATCGGCGAGTTGGAGAACTACCGCTACTATTGGAAGCCCGAGTGGGACAAGAAGAAGCCCGCGTGGGCCGGCAAGGAAAACAAGGATTGGAAAGGCAACTTCCTCGTCAAATATTGGGAGCCTGAGTGGCAGACCATCGTCTACTCGATGGTCGATCGCATGCTCGAGCAGGGCTTCGACGGGTTCTATCTGGATCGCGTTGATGCCTACTATTATTTCGGCGACACCAAAGAGATGCGCGATCGCATGGTGACGTTCGTCGGCAAGCTCACGGATTACATTCGTTCCAAGAAGCCTGATGCTGGTATCCTTGCGCAGAACGCGGAAGAGCTGCTCGATCGCCCGAACTATGTGGCCTCGATCGACGGCATCGCCAAGGAGAGCCTGCTCTACGGCATCAAGAAAGAGGACATTGCCAACACCAAAGACGATGTCGACTGGAGTTCAAATCTGCTGAAGGGCGCACAGACGGCGGGCAAGAAAATCTTTGTCGTCGAGTATCTCGCAAATCGCGCCAACATGGAGACTGCGAAGAAGAAGCTCGATGAGATGGGCTTTGCCATGTACGTCGGCACGCGCGGTCTCGGCACGCTGCTGGCGCCCGGCGAGCCCGGCGGTCCGCGCCGCGGGCTCAGCGACCCCAACCCTCGGGAAGAGGGCAAGACGGGCGCCGCCGGCGTCGCGCAGAAGGCCAAATTCGCGGCGAAGGCTGCGGCGGAAACCGTGAAACAGAAGGCCATTGCCACTAAGCAAGCGATCTCGAAAGCCTTCAAAGGCAAGCAAGAAGAGCCCTCCGCGCCGAAGCAGTGAACACCCAACAAAGGTCGTTGCAAACAATAGGGCGCCCGCGGAGACATCGCGGGCGCCCTTTGCTTTGTACGAACTCAACGTTGGGATCAGTGCTGACCCCAGACTTCGACGAGCCCATCACCGCGCAACGAGAGCCGCGACTGGTAGCGCACCTGGATGCTCTCGATGTGGCGGCCACGACCGCGCGAGAGATCGTAGACCGCCGAGGATCCGCCTTCGACCAGCGTGCCGCTGATTGGAACGCTCTCGCTCTCGCCGTTGCCGTAGGTGATCTGAAGGCCGGTGATGTCGACCTTGTTGCGACGCGCCGTCAGCTGGATCTTTTTGAAGGCTCCGAACTGCTGACCAACGGCGAACGCATCCGTATCGGATTTGAACATGCTGGCTTTCTGCGCTCCGAGCAGGACCCAGCCTTGATTGTGCTTCTGGCCTTCGCCTTGCTCACCGAGCCAATTGTTGGCGAACGCGCCGTAAAGCTCCACTTGCGCCCTGCGCCCCGCACTCTGCCGCGACTGGTATGTGATTTCGACGCGTTGCAGGAAGCGATCACCTTTCAGCTGGATTTCGCGAGTGCGCGAATTCGCCGGGATGACTTGACGGACTTCCACGGTGTCAGATTCGCCATTGGCATAGACGAAGCGAAGGTCGCGGATGAACACGTCATTCTGGCGCACGCGGATGGCGATCTTTTCAAAGCGACCGAATTCGCGGCCGATTTGTATCGAGTTGCGATCGGCCGTGAAGTCGGCTTCCTTGGTGCCGAACAACACCCAGCCTTTCGGGATATCGCTGTAGATCTGGCCGCCGCGCGGCGCAGGCGCGTCAACGACGGGGGGGCGTCCGCTTTCGGCTGCGCCATCACCCAACAGTTGCAGGCGAGCAGCTCCACGATTGCGGGACTGCGGCCGCAACGACACGACGACCTGGCGGATGCCGCGGCGCCGATCACCGGCAAGTTCCAGCGGTGGTGTGGATTTGCCGGGCTCGAGCGCACCGCGGAAGTCGAGTTCACCCGTCTCACCGTTGAGATAGACGACGCTGATACGACGCACGAACAACGGCTCTTCGAGGACGCGCAGGCGCAGGCGCGCGTGGCGGCCTTCGCCGCGACCGACCGGCATTTCGACGCGGTCTTCGCTGACATCGACGCTTTGGGCGTCGAGTTCTTCCCAACCCGACAATTGCTGCTGCTCGGGGCGGCCGCCTTCAATTTGCGGCAGTCCCTGCACTTCGATGATGGCGCGGCCTCCACCGGGACGGGCGCGGTAGACCAATTCAATCTGTTCGATGAAGCGGGCTTCACCCTGCAGGTCGATGGGCGACGATTCGCTGTTGGCGGGGACGCGTTTGCGGACGACGAGATCCTCCGACTGGCCATTGCCATAGGTGACCTTGAGGTCTTCGATGAAGACGTCGTTGCCGCGCACGATCAGCTTGATGGCCTTGAACCGGCCTTCGCGACGGCCGACGGCGATGACGTCGTGGTCTTGTCCGAGCGAGACCGATTGCTCGCCAAGCCGGACCCAGTTGTCCTGCGGCGGTGGCCGGCGCTGCGCGTCGGCCGTGGTCGCGGCCAGCACGGCGGCCCAGAACGCGGTCACAAGAATGACCAACGCCACGACTGCATGTCTTGATCTCATACGCTGCTCCTTGCGCCATGGCGCTGATGTTAGGGCGCACGCTCTCTTGCGCGCACGCATCGCGAGTGTAGCAGACCGCCGTGCGCTGAACATTGGCACGAGAGCGCCGCACTTAGACATCATGTTGAGACTATTTCTGTCGTTTCCGTGACTTCGGCGATCCGCACAAAAAGAAAAGGCGCCCTAAGGCGCCTTTCCATCATTTCTATCAGTTGCTTGGGACTAGTGCTGGCCCCAGAACTCGACCACCGCGCGGCCACGGGCGACACCACCCTGCTGGAAGACGCGGGTGCGGTACGTCGGGCGGATCTCCTTGATCACCCGCGTGCCGCCCTTGAGATCGATCGGGCCATAGCTGGCGCCGGCATCGACCCTGGTGCGGTTCGCCGGCAGGATATCCACGTCGCCGTTGCCGTAAACGACGCGCAGCTCAAACAGCGTGATCGCCTGATCGCGCACGTTGACGCGGATCTTCTGGAACCCACCTTCGTTCTTCGGCACCGCGACGAGGTCGTTGCGGTCAATGGTGAAGCCAGCCGTCTGTGCGCCCAACAACACCCAACCTTTGTTGAAGTCTTTGCCCGCGCCCTTCGGACCAAGCCAGCCTTCGGCATACTGGCCGTAGACTTCAAGGTAGGCCTGGCCGCGGAAGTTCGGCTTCGAGCGATAGTTGAGCTGGATTTCCTTGATGAAGCGATCGCCCTTGAGCTGAATCCAGCGCGTGCGCGAGTCTTTCTTCACTTCGGCGTTGTAGGCCACATCTTCGACATCGCCATTGGCATAGACGACCTTCATGCTGTTGATGAAGATGTCGTTGTCGAGCACACGCATGCGCACGCGATCGAACTTGCCAACGTCGGCGCCGACCTTGATCACGTCGCGATCAACGCCGAAGCCCACATACTGCGAACCGAACAGCACGTCGCCAGACTCGGACTGCTGGCCCGGCTGAAGTGGAGCAGCTTTCGAATCTGTTGGTTTGGCAGGAACTTGGCCGGTGACGGCCGCCGCCGGAGGAGCGGGAGTTGCTGGCGTCGCGACCGGAGGTGCGACCGCTACACCCGGCTGCGTCACCGGGCGAATTGCGCGGCCGCCGTTCGGGCTCTGCAAGCCGTACACTTCCACCACCATCGGCGAGTTTCCGGGCTTCATGGCGTAGTTCAGATTGACCCGGTCGACGAAGCGCTCGTCGCCCTTGAGATCGATCGCGCGGGTCCGATCGCCCGCGTTCATGTTCATACGCCGCTCTTCGTTATGCGAGCGGCCATTGCCATAGACGACCTCGACCTTGGAGATCTCGGCGCCGCGGCGTGGTGTGATCAAACGGATCGCCTTATAGGTGCCCTTGGCGGAGAGAAGGTCGATACTGTCCTTGCCTCCGTCGTCGACATTCTTGGTCCCCAACAACACCCAACGATCATCATCATTGATCTGGGCGTTCGCAGTGGATGTGAGGCCCATCGCCACGAAGGCGAGGCCGGCCACAAGCAGCCTCCGAAACATGCTGAAACTCCCTTATTTCACTTGAAGCAACCCAGCTTCAACAGGAGCCGGTACCGTATTAGACCGCAAAACGAAAGGCGACTCACTACAGTCACCGGCGCACAATTCGGTCGAATCAAAGAACAAAAAAGTCACAGGTCAAGTATGACGCACACCCCGCGGATGCGGATGTTCGAGGTCATGCACCTCATGTTCATGCTCCCAAAGCGAGACTAATGACGCCAAGCTCGCATCACTCGAGGCCGCGAGCGCTGCCTCGGTTGCAAGCGCGCGCGCATCGCCGTGCATGGCATCGAAATCGTGTGGTTTCGGTGGTTCGGACGGTGAAATATTTGAAAAAAATCGGCGAAAAATGGCTTTGAACATCGGCTTACTCCAGCGGGTTGGTATGCTGGCAGGCGCTGATCGCGACCTTTACAGAGCTTACAGGCGAGAGGCTGCGCTGCAAGGGCGGCATGGACGCACCGGCGACACGTGTGCGTGATATGGTTATGGTGCGCCTGACACTTAGACCCGCAGGAGACGCCCATGGCGCAGAGCGCCACGCTTCACGCCCATCCCAAATCCCGCGACATATCCACAGCTGTCGCGATCCTGCGCCAGCGCTTCGGCGACCGCCTGCAGACGGGCGACGCAATCCGGCGCCAGCACGGGCACACGCTCACCTGGATCGAGAACCAGCCGCCGGACGCGGTGGTGTTCGTCGAAACCGCCGAGGAGGTCGCCGACATCGTGCAGGTCGCACGCACGCACCGCGCACCGATCATCGCGTTCGGCGCCGGCACCTCGCTCGAGGGCCATCTGAATGCGCCGCAGGGCGGCATCTCGATCGATTTTTCACGCATGAACAAAATTATTTCGGTCAACGAGCGCGATCTCGATTGCGTCGTGCAGCCGGGCGTCTCACGCAAGCAGCTGAACGACTATCTGCGCGATCTCGGCTTGTTCTTTCCCGTCGATCCGGGCGCCGAGGAAGCCACCATCGGTGGCATGGCCGGCACGCGCGCCTCGGGCACGACCGCGGTCAAGTACGGCACGATGCGCGAGAACGTGATCAATCTGACGGCCGTGCTCGCCGACGGATCGATCGTGAAAACCGGCAATCGCGCACGCAAGTCGGCGGCCGGCTACGACCTCACGAAACTGCTGGTCGGCTCCGAAGGCACGCTCGGCATCACGACGGAATTGACGGTCCGCCTTTATGGCATCCCTGAGAAGGTCCTGGCGGCGGTATGCCCGTTCAAAACGCTCGAGGGCGCGTGCAATTCCGTCATCCAGTCGATCCAGCTCGGGCTCGGCATCGCGCGCATGGAGCTGCTCGATCCGGTGCAGATCCACGCCTGCAACGTGCATTCGAAGCTCGCCCTCGATGAGGCGCCGACGTTGTTCCTCGAGTTCCACGGCACCGAGGCGTCGGCGCGCGATCAAGTCGAGATGTTCCGGCAAATCGCGGAAGCGGAAGGCGCGATCCGGTTCGATTGGGCGGAGAAGGAAGAGGATCGCCGCCGGCTCTGGAAAGCGCGGCATGACGCCTATTGGGCCGTAAAAACAGCGTGGCCGGGCAAGGACGTACTGGCCACCGACATCTGCGTGCCGATCTCGCGGCTCGCTGACTGCGTGCTCGAAACGCAAGCTGATATCAAGCAACTCGGGCTCATTGCACCCATTGTTGGCCATGTCGGCGACGGCAACTTTCATACGTCGCCACTGTTCAACGCCGCCGATCCGAAAGAGCACGCGGCGGTGCGCGGATTTCTCGAGCGCCTCGCCGCGCGCGCGATCCGCATGGACGGCACGTGCACCGGCGAGCACGGCGTCGGCCAGGGCAAGGTCAAGTATCTCAAGGCCGAACTCGGCAGCGGCCTCGACATGATGCGTGCGATCAAACGCGCGCTCGATCCCGACGACATCCTCAATCCCGGAAAAATCTTGCCGGCGTAAGCGGACCTCACTCCATGAACAGATTAGACGGCAAGGTGGCCCTGATCTCAGGCGGCGCGCGCGGCATAGGCGCGGAGACGGCGCGCATGATGCGCAAGGTTGGCGCAAGAATCGTCATCGGCGATGTGCTCGCGGATCCTGGGCGGGCGCTCGCCGCCGAACTTGGCGAGGGCGCCGCCTTCGTCGACCTCGACGTGACGAGCGAGGCTTCGTGGTCGGCGGCGGTCGAGACCGCAGTAAAACGCTTCGGCCGCCTCGACATTCTCGTCAACAACGCTGGCATTTTCATCGGCCGCGATTTCGAGGAGGCGACGCTCGCCGATTGGCACAAGCTCGTCGCCGTCAACATGACGGGTGTGTTTCTCGGCACCAAGATCGCCGCGCCCGCTCTGCGCGACAGCGGCAAGACCAGTCCGCATGGCAGCGCGATCGTCAACCTCGCGTCGATCGCCGGCATCGTCGGATCGCAACTCGATCAACTCTACTCGATGACGAAAGGCGGCGTGACACTGTTCACGAAATCGACGGCGCTCTCGTTCGGACGCAAGGGCGATCGCATTCGCGTCAACTCGGTGCATCCCGGCGTGATCGAGACCGACATGGGCGAACAGACATTTGCTTCGCGCATGACGATGATGAAGTCGAATGACATCGACGCCGCGCGCGCCGCGTCACGGCAGATGCATCCGATCGGACGGCTCGGCGTGCCCGACGACATCGCGGCTGCGATCGTGTTTCTCGCATCGGATGACGCGAAGTTCATGACCGGCTCGGCGCTCGTCGTCGATGGCGGAATCACCGCGCAATAATCTCGATCGTGTGCCGTGACGGGTTTTTTTGCACTTTCGGCGATGGGCTAACAAGTGCTTCGCGATGGGCTAACACCTCCCTTGCGATGGGCATGACGACGACGCCGAAACCGATCGCAAAAATAGCATGACACTCAGCGGCGGCGGTCTGTTCGGCCGGAATATCGGCCCGCCTCGGCACCTTCAGGTGTTGCAACGCACTTTCGGCGATGGGCTCCCACGTGCTTCGCGATGGGCTAACATCTGCATCGCACCGCCGCCAAAACCCATCGTAAAAACTGCATGCCGCTCAGCGGCGGCAGTTCAACGGACGCCATGTCGGCACCCTGCCGGCCGGTGCCCTGGCCGCCACGTGCCGCCGCTGAGACCGGCGCAGCGCCGGCACGCAAAAGCGCGCGGGGATATCTTTGCCGCGTTCATTCTCGCGCATGGTTAGCGTTTTCGCCTTCACCATCTTTCGCACGCGATGTCACACCGCCCCGTGCCTTTTCCACCACGTCGCTCCGACGTCCATTTTCTCCGCGTGCGGACATCATGCCAGTCGCTTACGGCGTGGGCTGCTCTCCGCGCTTCGTGGCCGCGGCGTCCTCGAACGCTTTGCGGGTCGCCACCGACCACCGCCCGTACCAGATCGAGAACGGTATAAGCGGCAGAGTGATCGCCAGGAATGCGACCCACCACTGCCATGTCGATAGCGTCTTCATCCAATCGAAGCTGACGAACATCACGCCCATGGGCGAGAGCCAGGTCACCGCGCCGAGGATCGCATCCTTGATCTCGAACGTGTCGCGCGCGTCCCAGCCGTCTCCCGTTCGGCTTCTCCGGTCGCGGACGACGCTGAGTTGCGTGATGAGCGACAGGAGGCCTGCCACCAGCGGCGCGCCAAGCGCGAATGTGAGAAGCATCCGGAGGTCGACAGTCATGGAAGTGGTGCTCCTTTTGGCGGTAGCTCATGAGCTGTGTTGGCGCGGGCTTCGCGCGCATCGATCGGGGCGAGCGATTTGAAGACGAGCATCGCGAGGCCAAAGGCGACGCATGTCAGGACGAACTGTGCCGAGATGACCTGATGCGATCCTTCCAGCTGAAGAAAGTCGAGCCAGGCACGCTCATGCACGGCGAGGAACGCCAGCACTGAGACGAGGCCCGGTCGCCGAACATCACCCGCACAGTCCCGCGTGCCCGTCCAAACGACAAGGCCGGTGATGACGAGCCCCATGGCGGTCACCAGCGTCGAGATCGCGAGCTGCGCCAAGCCTGGAGCCATCATGTAGTTGACGATCCCGCCAAGCGCCATCGAGACGGCCGCGCCCGCGAGCGCCAACAAACTTGCCCGCCAGAGGACGGCGTCGATCGTCATGACGCAAGCCCGCTATGAGCCGATGCCCGCTGGACTTCACGTTTCGCTTGCTTGTCAGCATCGTTGGCTGCAAATAGCGCCGTGAACCCGATAAACGAAGTGAGCGCGAAGACCCACCACGGCGCGTTTAGCGCGACAAGTTCAGCCGGGATCAGCCAGATTAAGGCGAGCGTACACAAGCCGTAAGCAGCACCCGCACCGAACTGCCAAGCCGAGCGCTGCGCAGCAGGCTGTGCGGCAAGCCAGACACACGCCATCGCGAGCACGACCCCGCTCCCCATCAGCGCGTGGATGGGGCTGATTTCCAACAGGCGCGGCCAATCGAAGGCCGCCGGTGAGTGTGGAGTTGCAATGAACGCAAACATCGCGCCCGTCCCCGAGCTGCTGACGAGGTTCGCCCAGCGATAAAGTTGGCGCGCCTTCGCCCGATCAGTCATGCCATCGGCTCGCTCCGTCAGCACCGACGAGTAGGCGAGCCCCACGATCACGTCGACCGCGATGGCGGCAAGCACGGCGAAGAGCCAAAGTTTCGAGGTCATGCTGAGGCTCCTGTTGGTTTCGCGCCTACGTTGGCTTTGCGGTACGCCTTGAGCATCATGGCGACGAGAGCCGCGACGAGAGCAGCGCGCGGATAGACCCAGATCGGAGCCGCGAAGTGGGTGAGTAAGACCGGCAGCAGGACCAGAAGGATGAGCATCTGACCGAGTCAGAGACAGCGCCGTAGATGCGCCACGACGGCGCGAAGGCGGTCCGGGACCAGTCGGCGCGAAGAAGCATCATGGAAAGCGAGAGCAACGGCAGGACAATCAGCACATCAACGATCAACTGCAGTGCGCCAGCCGATGATCGCGGGCACGAAGACGCCGAAGATCAGATACGCGCTTGCGCCGCAAGTGACGAGATACACGTGACGGCCCATCGTGCATCCAGCCGGGTCGATTGTTCGGCTGCGCTGCTCAGCATCAGCGATTTTTGCCGCAGAATCGCGCAACGGCTGCAGGCGATATGCTGCGAAGCAGGACAACCGGAGACGCCGCAAGCCACACGATGCCAAGAAGAAGTGAGGTCATGGCGACGTTCCCATCTCGCTTGCAGCGTTCCGCGCCGCCTCTCGCGCGTCGACGGCCATCAGCCATTTCGTGACGACCAGACCGACACCGACCGCTAACACAATCTGCAGCGTGTTCCAAACGTTGTCCAACCACGCGGCCTGCATGAGCAGATCCGACGTCGATCGCCCGGTCACCGCTGCAAGCGACGAAAACACGACGATGCCAACCAATTCGGCGCGCCGGCGATCGCCGGCGCGAATACGGGATGCACGCCAGTAAGCGACACAGCTCAATGTGATACCGACAAGCATCAGAGTGCGAAACATGACTATGAGGGCGACGCTGCGAGGAGCCAAAGACTCTGCCGTTCCGAGGATAAGGACCGTCGCGATGGTCCCGCCCGCCAGCCACAGCCATGCGGCGCGCTGTAATCGAGGTCGCTGATCGGACGGGATTGCAGGGGTCTCTGTCATGCCGTGCGCTCCGCGTTGCGCGCGGCATCGCGGGCATTCAATCGCTCCAGCGGCCCTTTCAGCACAAACCAGATGAGCCAGCCGACGAGTGCTAAGGCCGCGCCCACCAGCTCGAGCGTCGGAAAGGGGAGCCCCTTCGGCGAAGCGCTCACCGCGAGGATCAAAAGCGTGGGTTCGATGTTGCAGAGCCGTGCCCGATCCCATGCGGGCAGGCGCGCAGGCGTCGTCGACGCGTACGGCCGTGTCACGCGCCACAGGAGAACCCGGCTCACGGCAAAGACGACCAAGGCGGCGATCACCGCGACAATGACGGCGGCGACTGATGGTAAGGCATAAGGGACTAACGCATCGCGAACACGCAGGGCGACAGTAATCGTCACCATGATGCTCATGAGGTGAATGACCCAAATGACGGGCCAAAACACCCGACGCCGACGCGATGCCTCGTCGGGGATCGCATGAACTTGTTGCTCAGCGCGGAACAGCAGCACCATACCCACGACGAACACAAGGCCCGGAACGAGAACCATTGCGATATCGATCATGCTGTCACTCCTCTTGCCGCATCGCGCGCGTTGAGGCGGTTCAGATGCTTATGCAGACCTTTCTCGGCCAAGTAGTTTCCGGCGACGGCAACGATCAACCCGAACGCAACCCACCAGTCGGAAAAGTCGTATCTTGAAACCGCAACGAGTGGCAGGACCGCCAATGCCATGTTGCTGACGGACATTCGGCTCGATTTCCAGGCGCGATCGAAGCGCGGATTTTCACCGGTCGCGAGATGCGCAAGAGGGCGCGTGATCCGCCAATATATGAAGCGTCCGAGGCCCTCGCAGAGGAAGAATGCAGCAAAGCCGAGTGCGATGCCGAATGCCGAATAATTCAACATGCGTGCAGCGCCGAACCCGACGAGAATGCTGACCAGCAAGCCCACCATTTCGACATTGGTCGCGCGCCCGAGCACGCGCGCTTCCTCTGGTGTGAAGAACGGTTCCCCCCCTGCACCGGCCAACTTTCTGGTGGTCATGACACCGCCCGCACGACGAAAAATCTATGAATGCCGCAGGGCAGGATGACAGAAAATCAATAAATTTGGCTTTTCGCCCGGCTAACGGCCCGTTTGCGAGCGTCTCAACTTGAGATCAAGGTCTAAGCCAACCGTCGCTCCACCCCCGCTCAGCGGAAGTCGCGGTGCCCGCTTGCCGGCAAGCCCCGCGGTCCGCCTCGGGTCAGCAGACATCGAACTCCTCCACACTCTCCCTCGTTTTCCCGGATGCCCGCGCGCCATAGCGCGCGTGCACGTCCGGGATCTTTCGCGGACCTGGGGCACTATCGACGCGCCAATCACTCGAGGTGGAGGTCCCGGACATTGCCGCGCGCCGCGCGTCAATTCCGGGAACGCACATGGAGAGGTTCGTGACCAGCAATTCCTCAAGGAACCTTGATGCCGGCTTTTTCGATCACGACCGCATAGCCCGCCCGCTCCTTCGTCAGCGCGTCGGCATAAGCTTTGCCCGCGAGTTCGGTTTGCTGGACGCCGAACTTCTCCATCGCCGTCCGCACCTCCGGCAACTTGCCGATGGCGACCAGCTCGTCGGTCAGCTTTTTCGTGACGTCGGCCGGAAGGCCAGCCGGGGCAACCCAACCGAAGGCCGGCATCATTTCAAAGCCCGGCAGCGTCTTCGCCGTCGTCTCGATGTCTTTGGCCAGCGGATAGGGCGCCGCCGATGTGATCGAGATGACGCGCAGCTTGCCGCCTTGCACCTGCTCCCAGGCGGTCGCGAAGTTGTCGCATGCGAGCTTGATCTGGCCGCCGACGAGGTCCTGCAGTGATTGGTTCGAAGCACGATAAGCGACCGGCGCGATCTTCACACCCGCTTGCAGCGCCAGCATCTCACCGCAGATGTGTTGCGATGTGCCGATGCCCGACGTCGCATACGGCGTGTCAGGGTTCGCCTTCAGCCAGGCGATCAGCTCCGGCATGGTTTTCGCCGGCACCGACGGATTGACGATGAAGATGTTCGGCATCGCCGCCATGCCGTAGAGATACGTGAAATCCTTGTCGACGTTGTACGGAATCTTGTCCTTGGTCAGGACCGGGTTGATGGCAATGCCGCCGGATGTGGCGACCGCGACGGTGTAGCCGTCGGGCGCGGACTTCGCCGCCGCATTCAGGCCGGTGACGCCGCCAGCGCCAGCCTTGTTCTCGACCACGAATTGCTGGCCGAGGCGCCGGCCGAGGTGGTCGGCAAAGATGCGGGCCATCACGTCGGTATTGCCGCCGGCCGCGAACGGCACGATCACCGTCACGGGCTTCGAGGGCCATTTGTCTTGTGCCTGGGCGGTGCTCGCCAAAGCCGCGAATGACAGGGCGGCTGCAGCAAGGCCGCCAACGAGTTTGTTCAGCATCGTCTTCCTCCAAACGGGGCCACGGGCTAGTCCAGTGCTGCGGTGTGGCCGACCCAGCACGTGGTGCACTTAAGCAAAACGAGCCCGGTGTAAAGCATCGCGCGCATTTGCGCCAGATCGCAGCTGTCCTCACGTCTTGCAGGCCGTAGGGCGCAATAGCGTCTTCGCGTATTGCGCCGGGGCGGGTGACAGCGCAAATCGAGAAAAAGCAGGAACCAACGCGCCACGCACGGCGCAATACGCTGAAACGCTATTGCGCCCTACGCGCCGTCACCCCAACGCCGCATCGAGCAGCGCCTTCAACTCCGCCTCATGCCAATATTTGACGCCGACGGCCGGTGTCGCGACGGCGCGGCGGCCGGCGCGGCGGATAGCAGGCGTAGGTTCTGATGTCCCCAGTCAATCACCTTGCGCGCAGTTTGTCGTTACCGCCGTTCGGGCGGTGTTTTGGCTTGCAGATCGTGCAGAAGAGGGGGCGGGACCTTGGACGTCGGTGAGCAAGTTCTGATCCGCGGGTTGGATACCGCATGTCCGTTTATTCGTCCGGGGCTGCCTCTGTTTGGGTTCGGGCGTCGGTCGAGACCGGCCACACAACCTACCTGAGGGTTCCCCTCGATGGGTCCCGCCCCCGCCTCTGCACGATTGATGTCAGCTGATGGATCTCCGTGTTGCGTGGCCGGTTCGACGGCTGGTCGCAGTGTCACACGCGACGGTCGTCAGCGATGGCTCGGTTGATCGCCCAGATGAAGCCGCACATCTCGCGTGCGATCGCGGTTGCAACGATCGTCGGTCGCTTGCCTTTTCTCGACAGCGCCCGGAACCGCGCCGAGAGCCGCGTTTGCGCCTTCCACGCGATCTCTGCGACAGGACGCGGCGCCGCTTCGACGAGCCGCTGCTTGTCGCGGCCAACGCGCGGAGGATGGCGATAGCTCCACGCCGCCTCGACGAGAATACGCCGCGCCCGCCGGTTGCCGGCCTTGGTGATGCTGCCGCGCTTGATGCTGTCGCCGGTCGAACGCTCCGAGGGCACGAGCCCCAGATAGCCCATCAACTCGCGTGGCGTGCGAAAGCGCGCGAGATCACCGATCTCAGCCAGGATCGTCACAGCGGCGACGAGTTGGATCCCGCGCATCGCCTGCAGCGCTCCGACGACCTCGGCCAACGACCACTCCGGCACCGCCTCACGGATCGCCGCCTCGAGCCGCCCGACCCGTTCTTGCGCCTGCCGCTCCGCTAGCAGCAGCTCCTCGAAGGCGATGCGCTGCTCGCGATGGGCGAGCTTCTGGCAGCAAAGCCAGTCGCGATGCGCGCGGCCCCACGTCTTCTTGCCCGGATAATGAAGGCCAAGCCGCAGAAGCAGTGAGGAGACCTGCTGACGTTTGCTCTTCAGGTCGTCCATCGCCGCCTCACGGGCCCGCGATAGATCACGCATCGCCTCGTGGCGTTCATCGGGCACCCAGATCGCAGTGAGCTCACCCGCACGCAGCAACCGCGCCAGGTTCTCCAAATCGCGCCGGTTGGTCTTGACCTGATCACCCGGTCGCTTCGGGATCAACGCCGGGGCCGCGACGATGCAATCGTGCCCGAGGCTCCTGATCAGCCGGTAGAGCCCGTAGCCGGTCGGCCCCGCCTCGTAACAGAACGTAAGCTTGCTGTACTTGGCCGAAAGCTTGGCTGCGAGCTTGCGCACCGCTGCATCGGTCGTGTCGCTCTCGCCGAGATAGCGCACCTCGCCCGCGCGCCCGGCCTCGGCCACAGCCACCGCATTCTTCAATTTCGACGTATCAATCCCAATGAAAGCTTCGCTAAACTGCTCCACAACTCGCCCTCCTTGTGTGAGGCTCTGCCCGGCCAATCCGGGTAACCCTCGAATGCACATCGGGGGTGAGTCGCCTCATCTGAGGAAGGGACATACAGTT
This sequence comes from uncultured Alphaproteobacteria bacterium, assembly GCA_963779515.1. GTDB lineage: Bacteria > Pseudomonadota > Alphaproteobacteria > Rhizobiales > Hyphomicrobiaceae > CAVZYN01. Next base: position 157,057 of record CAVZYN010000011.1, on the reverse strand, counting down.
TGGGTTAGCGCGGCCACCGAGGGTGCGCTATGACACGCTGGCGTCACTCCGCGCGTAACCCAACACTTGATCACGATGCGCTACCGCCGTGCGGCCATTCCCGGAGCATCGTATTTCTTCACGCTGATCACGTATCGGCGTCAACGCTTGTTCGCCGATGGTGGAAACGTCGCTCACTGGCATCGCGCCGTATCGAAAGTCCAAGGCACGCGCCCTTTCATCATCGAGGCCCAAGTTGTCTTGCCGGATCACGTGCACATGATCTGGACGTTGCCGGAGAATGATGCAGACTTCGCGACGCGAGTGCGGCTCATAAAGACCGCCTTCTCGAAGGCTGTGGCAACCGCCGCGCGCTGCCTATCGTCCAACGAGAGCCGAGTGCGCAAAGGCGAGCGTGACTTGTGGCAACGCCGCTATTGGGAACATCTGATCCGCGACGAGAAAGACTTTCAGGCGCACGTCGACTATATTCACATCAACCCAGTGAAACACGGGCTTGTTGCGCGGGCGATCGACTGGCCAGAGTCCACGTTCCGCACGTGGGTCGAGCGTGGCGTATATGATGCGTGGTGGGGCAGCGAAGATCTGCCGCCGCTGCCAGAATGGGCCGGCCGCGAGTGAGTGTTGGGTTACGCGTGGATCGGCATCGCGCTCGTAACGCAACAGATTTGCCCACGCTAACCCAACCTACAAACGCCGTCACCCCAACGCCGCATCGAGCAGCGCCTTCAACTCCGCCTCGTGCCAGTATTTGACGCCGACGGCTGGTGTCGCGACGGCGGGGCGGCCGGCGCGGCGGACCGTGCGGCCCGCGAGACGTTCGAGCGCGCGATCGAGGTGGCGGAAATAGCCCATGTTCTCGGGTTCTTCCTCGCACCAGATAAAATCCGCGCCGGCGTGGCGCTGGAACACGGCGCGCATCGCGTCCTCGGGCAGCGGATAGAGTTCTTCCAAACGCACGAGCGCGACGTCGCCGTCGAGACCTCGCGCCGCACGCGCGGCGAGGAGATCGTAATAGACTTTGCCGCTGCACAGGATCAGGCGGCGAGCACGGGCGACGCGCGGATCGCCGATGACGGGCAGGAACTTGGTCCCGCTCTCCATTTCCGCCAACGCCGACACGCACGCCTTGTGGCGCAGCAGCGCTTTCGGTGTCAGCACGACCAGCGGTTTTCGGAAATCGCGATGCATTTGCCGTCGTAATACATGAAAGAAGTTAGCGGGCGTCGAGGCGTTGACGACGGCGATGTTGGCGCCCGCGCAGGCGGCGAGAAGGCGCTCCGGCCGTCCCGTCGAGTGGTCGGGGCCGCCGCCATCGAGGCCGTGCGGCAGCAGAATGACGAGGCCCGACGACCGCAGCCAGCGATCCTCACCGCAGGCGATGCACTGATCGAACACGGGCTGCGCATAATTCAAGAACTCGCCGAACTGCGCCTCCCAGATCACCAACCGGTTTGGATCCGCGAGCGTGATGCCGTACTCGAATGTCAGCACCGCGTGTTCGATCAGCGGCGTGTTGTGGATCTCGGCCGCGGCCTGTCCGGTCGCTATCCCTGACAGCACGCCGTGGCGCTTGCCCGTCGCCTGGTCGTGCAATTCGAGATGACGCTGCGTGAAGGCGCCGCGCACGGTGTCCTGGCCGCCGAGCCGTACCGGCGTGCCCCCCGCCAGCAGCGAGGCGAGCGCGAGCGCTTCCGCCGTCGCCCAGACGATCCCCTGCCCGTCATCGATGCTGCGGCGGCGCTCGTCGAGGAATTTCTGCACTTTTGTGTCGATGGAAAATCCAGCGGGCGGGGTGGTGATGGCGATGGCGAGGGCGCGCAGATCGGCGGCGGCGAGCCCCGTTGCGACCGGCGCCTGCATATCGGCGCGCGTGCCGCAGCGAAACCCAGCCCACGCGCCCTCGAACCAATCTGCGTGATTGACGGCGTAAGATTTGGCGGCGTCGAACGCCTCGCGCATCCGGCTCAAGAGATCCGCGCGCGCGGCCTCCGCCGCCGATGTATCGATCTCCGCCGCGGCAAGCGTCGCGGCATAGGCCTGATCGAGGGGTGTCAGCGCATCGATCGCGGCATACATGGCTGGTTGCGTGAAGCGCGGCTCGTCGAGCTCGTTGTGGCCGGGGCGGCGATAGCAGACCAGATCGATCACAATGTCCTGGTGGAACGTCGCGCGATAGCGGGCGGCGATGTCGCCCGCGCGCCAGACCGCTTCCGGATCGTCGCCGTTGACATGCAGCACGGGCGCTTCGATGAGCTTGGCGATGTCGGTCGGGAAACGCGCGGAGCGGCCCTCCTCCGGCATCGTCGTGAAGCCGATCTGATTGTTGATGACGACGTGGATCGCGCCGCCAATGTCAAACGGCACAACGCGCGAGAGCTGCAACATCTCGGCGACGAGGCCTTGGCCCGCAAAGCTCGCGTCGGTGTGCAGCAACAACGGCAAAACGGCGGATCGGCCGTCGTGGCCGTGCACCGTTTGCTTCGCCCGCGCACGGCCTTGTGCAATGATCGGCACCAGCTGCAGATGCGAGGGATGTGGCGAGACGGAAATTTTGAGCGGGTGGCCCGCGATCTCGCGCACGCCGGAATATCCCAGGTGATAGGAGACATCCGACGACACATCGAGGCCTTCGGGCACGGGCGGGGCGCCGAGAATTTCCGCGATCATGGGGCCGAGCGGCTTACCAAAAGTGTTGGCCAGCATGTTGAAGCGGCCGCGATGCATGCCGCCGACCACGACCTCGCTGGCGCCCGCCGCGACGCTCGCCATCAGCAGGCCTTCGAGGGCGACGAGAAAGCTTTCCGCGCCACCAAGGCCAAACAGTTTTCCGGCCGGGATGCGTTTGGTCAGGCCGTCTTCAAAGGCGCGCGCCTTTGCCAGCAGCACGAGAATGTCCAGCCGCTGCCGCTCCGCCAGCGGCCGCGCGCCGCTCTCGGCCTGCTGCTCCAGCCATTGCCGCCGCGCGGTGTCGTGGATGTGGCCGATATCGAAGCCGATGGTGCCGCAATAGGACGTCTGCAAATGCCGCACGAGAGCCGCCGCGGCGCGCGCATCGAGGCCGTGTTGGCGCGGATCGAGTTCGGCAACGTGAGCGGGCGGCGTGAGACCCAAAGGATCAAGATTTGCCGCGAGATGGCCGCGCGCGCGATAGGCCGCGATCAACGACCGCTCGGCCTGGCTCCAGGCGCGGCCGCGCGGCGCCGTTGCCGCGCCGGGGGATAGCATCGCCTCCAGCGCGCCCGGATCGCCACCGAGCGCGAGGCTACTCACATCGTCGAGAAATGTTTTGGTCTGCTCATTCATCGGTCCATCCCGCCGCGCTTCGCCATCCCACTGCGATTCGTCTGCGCCCGGCACTGTCCTCGCCCCGGCGCGCGCGATCAAGGGCGTTCGCCGCATGTTTGGCGCCCGCCTATGACCCCGCGCCGCGTTTTTAGCTTGCGCGCGCTTGGGCCCGCCCGGCAAATACCCGTGAGTTCATCACCACACACGACGCTCCGAGAGCGGGGGACCATGTCCGACGAAATTCTGAAACGCGCCGCCCTCGACTATCACGAAGCCGATCCGCCGGGGAAAATCGCCGTCGTTCCGACCAAGCCGGTCGCCAACCAGGCCGATTTGGCGCTCGCCTACTCGCCCGGCGTCGCGCACGCCTGCACCGCCATTGCCGAGGACCCGGCGATGGTGTCGCGGCTGACGGCGCGCGGCAACCTCGTCGGCGTGATCACCAACGGCACCGCCGTGCTCGGCCTTGGCGATATCGGGCCGCTCGCGTCCAAACCAGTGATGGAGGGCAAGGGCGTTCTGTTCAAAAAATTCGCTGGTATCGACGTGTTCGACATCGAGATCGCGGAAAAGGAAGTCGATCCGTTCGTCGAGGCGGTCGCCAGACTCGAGCCGACGTTCGGCGGCATCAATCTGGAGGACATCAAGGCGCCGGAGTGTTTCGAGATCGAGCGGCGCTTGAAAGAGCGCATGAAGATCCCGGTGTTCCACGACGACCAGCATGGCACCGCCATCGTCGTCGCGGCCGGCATTCTCAACGGCCTCAAGGTGGTCGGCAAAAAGATCGAGGACGTGCGCCTGGTCTGCTCGGGCGCGGGCGCCGCCGCGCTCTCCTGTCTCAACCAGCTCGTCGGCCTCGGTATGAAGCGCGAGAACATCTGGGTCGCCGACATCAAGGGCGTCGTCTACAAGGGCCGCAAGGAGTTGATGGACCCCTACAAGGCGCCGTTCGCGCAGGAGACAAACGCACGCAAACTCGCCGAGATCATGCCGGGTGCGGACATCTTCCTCGGCCTCTCCGCCGGCGGCATCCTCTCCAAGGAAGCGGTCGCGACGATGGGGCCGCGGCCGCTCGTGTTCGCGCTCGCCAATCCCAATCCGGAAATCGATCCCGACGAGGTGAAAGCCGTCAAGCCAGACGCCATCATCGCCTCGGGCCGGACGGACTACCCGAACCAGATCAACAACGTCTTGTGCTTCCCCTTCATTTTTCGTGGCGCGCTCGATGTCGGCGCCTCGACCATCAACGAGGAGATGAAGCGCGCGGCCTGCGTCGCACTCGCGAGCATCGCCGATCGGGAAGCCTCCGACATCGTGTTGTCGGCCTATCGTGCCGACACCTTCGTCTTTGGCCCGGACTACATCATCCCAAAACCGTTCGATCCGCGGCTCATTGTCGAGATTTCCTCAGCTGTCGCCAAGGCCGCGATGGACACGGGCGTCGCGACGCGGCCGATCACGGATTTCGACGCCTATCGCGAAAAACTCTCGAGCTTTGTCTACCGCTCGGGCTTCGTCATGAAGCCGATGTTCGATGCGGCGCGGCAGATCTCGGCGTCGAAGAAGCGGCTGATCATGGCCGAGGGCACGCACCCTTACGTGCTGCAGGCGGCGCAGCAGATCATCGCGCAGCAGATCGCGCGGCCGATCCTGATCGGCCACCGCCGCGATATTACGCGGGCTGCCTCGCACCTCGGCCTCCGCATGAAAGCGGATCAGGACTACGACATCGTCGATCCCGACACCGACAAGCGGATGGACGCGCTGGCGGAGGAATATCTCCGCCTCGTCGAGCGCAAGGGCGTGTCGCCGGCGCAGGCGCAGCGGATTCCGCGGAATTCGAATACGCCGCTCGGCGCGCTGCTGCTCAAGCGCGGCGACGCCGACGCGCTGATCTGCGGCCCGATCGGGCAGTTCCACCGGCATCTGCATCACGTCGATCAAGTGATCGGCAAAGCCAAGGGCGTGAAGGATTACGCGGCGCTGTCGGCGCTGCTGCTGCCGTCCGGCACCGTGTTCCTCGCCGACACCTACGTCTCCTATGATCCCACCGCCGAGCAGCTCGCGGAGGTGACGATGATGGCGGCCGAACAGGTGCGCCGCTTCGGCATCGAGCCGAAGGTCGGGTTCCTGTCGCATTCCTCGTTCGGCTCGTCCGACACGCCCTCGTCGGTGAAAATGCGTCAGGCGCTGGCGTTTCTCAAAGGCTGGGCGCACGATCTGGACGCGGAAGGGGAGATGCACGCGGACGCGGCGCTGTCGCCGTTCATTCGCGACGAGATATTCCCGAACGCGCGCCTCAAGGGACCAGCGAACCTGCTGATCATGCCGAGCCTCGATGCAGCCAACATCGCCTTCAACATGTTGAAGGTTGTTTCAGGCGCCGTCGCGATAAGCCCGATCCTGCTCGGCGCGTCCAAGCCTGTGCATATTGTGACCCCGTCAATCACGGTGCGCGGCCTCTTGAACATGGCCGCCGTCGCCATCGTCGACAGCACCCGCGAAGTCGGCGCGAGGCGGTAACGTCACGCTCCGTCATCCCGGACCAGCGCGCGATCCGCGCGCGCCGATCCGGGACCCAGTATTGCGCGTGTCGCCCTGGGTCCCGGATGTCCGTCGCTACGCTCCGTCCTCCGGGATGACGGCCGCGTGGTTATGCAGACGTAGGTTGGGTTAGCGGGCCACGGATGTCGAGAGCGCGCGATCGGCCGCGCCCGCGTAACCCAACAGTGCGCGGCGGTGTGAAAAGTGTTGGGTTACACGCGGATCGACACCTGCGCATCTTCGCGCACACCATGCCCGCGCTAACCCAATCTACGTTCTTGTTTCGCGCGCGAGAAAATGCGCCACCACCACCGTCATCACCGCCATCAGCGCCGCCGCGATCAGCAGCGGCGCGTGGGGGCCGAGCGTGGTGAAGGCGGGCGCGTAGACGATCGGGCCCAGCGCTTGGCCAAGGAACAGCGAGAACGCGAACAGCGCGACGGCGGAGCCGCGCACGCGCGGGGCAAGCTCGGTCGCGATCGCCTGCAGCGAATTGTGCACCATGAAGAAGCCGAACCCGAGCAGCGCGAAGCAGGCCGCTTGCTGCTGCCAGGAGTTGCTCATCACGAACAGCGCAAGCGCCAGCGCGCAGACGGCGCCGGCGACGCGGATGATCGCGGTGCGGCCGAACCAGGCGAGCAGACGGCCGACGGAGAACGTGAAGGCGATGCCGCCGATGCTCATGGCGCCAATCACGAGCCCGGCCTCGGTCAAGCCGCCGAGGCCCAGGCCCTCGAGCCGGCCGGCGATGAACGGCATCATGCCGTAGATCGCGAGGCCTTCGATGAAGACGCCGCCATAGCAGATGATGGAAATCGGATTGGCCAAGACCTCGGCGTAGCCCTTGCGCATGTTGGCGATGCTGAGCGCGGGGCGGTGTGCGTTCGGTTGCGGTTGCAGCCAGATCGCCGTCATGACGAAGGCCGCGAGCGTCACCGCCAGCACCAAACCGAACGCGGACCGCCAGCCGATGCTGTCGGCGATCCAGCCACCCGCGGCGGCGGCCAGAAAAATCGCGAACTGCGACGACATGACGAGGCGCGACAACGCCACCTGGCGTCCATCCATGGGAATGCGATCGCCGAGGATCGCGAACGTCACCGGAATGATGCCGCCGCCGGCGATGCCAGAGATCGCGCGGAAGACAAACAACGCCTCATAGCTGGTCGCCAGCACGCAGCCAGCGAGACCGACGATCATCAGCGCCAGGCACGCCTGCACGATCCTGACCTTGCCGAGCGCATCGCCGAGCGCGCCGAGCACGGGCTGGCCCAGCGCATAGGGCAGCGTGTAGGCCGACGCCAGCAGTGCCGCCTGCTCTAGGCTGGTTGAAAATTCCCGCGCGATACCCGGCACGAGCGGATCAATCACACGGATCGAAGCCGCCGAGGCAAAGCAGGCAACGGCAAGGATCAACAGCAAGGGCATGGACGCGAATGGCTCCGGATATGGGTTACCGTCACCCGAAGCCGCGCACGCGCGCAACGGCGCATTTTGCAGCGCCCGCATGCAGCACCGCGCGCCGTTGCCATAGGGCGGTCCGGGTAGTGAGCTGCGCAGTACGACGCAAGCGCAACCACGCCACCCGCAGCCGTCATCATGGGCCTCGTGCCCATGATCCATACCCCGTGCTGTTGCGATCGGGCCCGCGCGCGACGCACAATCATTGTCAACCGCACAACCGGTGCTCCTGGATCCGAGGCACAAGGCCTCGGATGACGGCTGTGGATGTGGTGAAGGGTGAGGGGTGAGGGTGAAACGCGCGCGCCGCCCCACCCGCAGCCGTCATCATGGGCCTTGTGCCCATGATCCATACCCCGTGCTGTTGCGATCGGGCATGCGCGCGCCACACGATCATTGTCTATCGCACCAACGGTGGTCCTAGATCCGAGGCACAAGGCCTCGGATGACGGCTGTGGATGTGGTGAGGGCGAGAGTGAACCGCCCGCGCCGCGCTACGATTGCGGCGGCTCCAGCGAGCGGATCTTGTTGATCGCGATCACGGCTTGCGTGCGGCTGTCGACGCGCAGCTTCTGCAGGATCGCGGAGACGTGCGCCTTGATGGTCGCCTCGGAGACGTTGAGCTTGAAGGCGATCTGCTTGTTCAACAGGCCTTCGCCGAGCATCATCAGGACGCGCACCTGCTGCGGCGTCAGCGTCGAGAGGCGGATCGCCAGTTGCGCGCTCTCGTCTTCCGCTGGTGTCGAGGCGAGGTCGAGTTCGGGCGGGGTCCAGACCTGGCCTGCCATGACGCTGCGGATCGCCTCGCGGATCTTCTCGACCGGTTGCGATTTCGGCACGAAACCCGAGGCGCCGAAGTTCAAGCAGCGGCGGATGGTCTGCGGATCATCGATGGCGGAGACGATGACGACCGGCAGTTCGGGGTGCTGCGCGCGCAGATAAAGCAGACCCGAGAGGCCGTTGACGCCCGGCATCGAGAGGTCGAGCAGCACGAGGTCGATGTCGTCGGGGGCCTCGATATGCGCGGTCAATTCGTCGAGGGAGCCCGCCTCCAGGATCGTCGCATCCGCGAAGGCCACGCCCAGCGCCTGCCGCAGCGCACCGCGGAACAGCGGGTGATCGTCGACAATGATGAACCGCGGCGCGGCCATAAGCTCAGAGCCTTTTGAAACGCTTGCCTTGGAACGGGCTCGGAAGGGGCTTTGCCAGCCGGCCTCGAGACGAACCAACCCTATCTCTAATGTGTTTCGGGGCCCTTCGCCAATCCAGTAAAGTGGCGCTGCGGGCGGCATCAGCGGACAGCCTGACCCGCCCAGCGGAAAATCAGCCCCGGGCACGCGCCCAAATCCGCCCCGGTCTCACCACAAACCCCTTCATAAGTGGGTGGATTGACCGTTCGACGCTCCGCCGCGGCCCCGCCGCATGGTAGTCTCACGGCAAAGGGGCCGTTCATGATCGATCGCAAGAAGCGCAAGCCATACTGGCGCGAAACCAAGTGGCACATGTTCCGTATCCTGCTGCCATTTCTCGGCATCCTGACGGCCTTGCCGCTGTATGTGGACCGCCTCAACGGTAGCCGCGTCCTCGGCGCCCCGCTCGGGTATTTCCTCGCCTGTCACGGGGTCATTCTGCTGGCGCTCGGGCTCGTCGCCCGGTTCGTCGGCCAGCAGGACGCCATCGATCACGAGCACGGCGCCAACGAGGATCTCTGACGCCATGGCCATGACGCACAGCAGCAGGGTCGCCAATCCGCGCATCCCGATCTACTACGGTATCGTGCTCAGCCTGATCGTCGGCTTCTTTCTGCTGGCGCTGATGTTCGAGCAGCTCGGCACCGCTTCGCGCAGTCTCGGCGTCACCATTTTCGCCGGCCCCCTGCTGCTCTATCTCGCGCTTGCCGCCTGCACCACGGCCTCCGACCCGGCCGAGTTCTTCGCCAGCGGGCGGCGCGTCACGGCCATCGTCAACGGCTGCGTGCTCGGCATCGGCGCCATCGGCGGCATCGGGCTTGCGTGTTTCGCTGGCACATTCATGCACATCGGCATCGACGCGCTGGCGCTCACCACCGGCGTCATCGCGGGACTCGTGCTGATGGCGGTGCTGATCGTGCCGTTCCTGCGCAAGTCCGGCGATTACACCATCCCTGGCTTCCTTGGCCGGCGGTTCGAGAGCAATGCGGTGCGGATTCTCGCGGCGGCGCTGGCCTTCATTCCGGCGGCGCTGGTGCTCGGCGCGGAAATCAAGATCGCGGCGATGGCCAGCGGCTGGCTCGCCGGACAATCGCAGCGCACGATGCTGGCCGTGATCTCGGGCCTGATGGCGCTGATCGTGATCGCGGGCGGCATGCGCGCCACGACGTGGTCGAGCACCGCCAAGGCGATCGTCGCGTTGCTGGCGCTGGCGGTGCCGGCAACGCTCGTTGCGCTGAACCTTACTGGCTTGCCGCTGCCGCAGATGTCGCAAGGCAACGTGCTGCGTCAGGTCGCCCGCCTCGAGCTTGCGCGTGGTGTTCCGGCCATCCAACCGGATCTGTGGGTGTTCGACCTGCCGGCCGCCGGCCTCGAGCCGCTGCAGCGGCGCTTCCTGCAGATGTACGGCAGCACCAGCGGCCTCACCTTCGCGCTGTCGATGTTCACGGTGATGGCGGGCATCGCGGCCTCGCCGATTCTGCTCGCCCGCGCCGGAACCACGCACAGCATCTATGCGGCGCGCAAGTCGATGGCGTGGGCCGTGCTCGTCGCTGGATTTGCGGTGCTGACGATCTCGGCGTCGGCTGTGTTTCTGCGGTTTCTCATTGTCGATCAGGTGGTCGGCACGACGCCCGACAACCTGCCGGCCTGGTTCCAGACGCTGCAAGCGCTCGGCCTCGCCCGGATCGACGGCCCCGCGCGCGTCATCGGCCTCAGCAACATCAGCGTGCTCCGGGATTCGACGCTGTTTGCGACGGCGATCGCGGGGACGCTGCCTGCCTCGCTCGTCTATCTCAGTCTCGCCGGCATTCTGGCGGCGGCCTTGATCGTTGTCGCGGGCGGTATCGGAACGCTCGGTGCGATCCTCTCGGAAGATGTGATCGGGCAAGACACCGTCACCGCCAATCTCAGGACCGCCCGGATCGCTGCCGCACTGGCAGCCGCCACCGGCTTTGCCGTCGCGAGCCTGCCCGGCGACCCGCTGCGGCTCGCGTACTGGGCCTTCACGCTGACCGGCGCCACGCTGTTCCCGACACTCGTGCTCGCGATCTGGTGGAAGCGCATGACCAAATGGGGTGCGATCGCGGGGCTCGTCTGCGGATTTGTCAACGCCGCAGCCATTCTTGCGATCTGCGAATTGCGGCAGATCGAGATTGGCATCGTCATTGCCGGTCCGCTGTGCGGCGTGCTGGCCGCGGCCGCCGCGATCGTGGCGAGCCAGATCACACATGCGCCGGGGCGGCATGTGCTCGAAATGGTGCGCGACCTTCGCGTTCCCGGCGGCGAGACGTTGTTTGACCGCCATGTGCGGCTCGCGCGCCTGAAATCGCGCAAAACAACGTGACTGAATCGCGCGGCGCTCGGAGCTTGATGATCTCTTTGCTTTCACTATACGTTTACATGCACGGATTGAGACAGAAGCCGTTGCTGGCGCGGCGTTGATCAGGAAGACAGTATGGCGGCGTCCGCTCGACTAGACCTCTACCCTCCGATCGAGCCCTATCACCAAGGGCGGCTCAGTGTGCCCGGCGGCCATGAGATCTACTTCGAGCAGTGCGGACGCCCCGACGGCAAACCGGTTCTGCTGGTGCACGGCGGGCCTGGGGGGGCCTCCAATCCGACGATGCGCCGTTTTCACGATCCGTCGCGCTATCGAATTATCCTGTTCGATCAGCGCGGCTGCGGGCGATCGGTGCCGAACGCGAGCCTTGAGGCCAACACGACGTGGGATCTGGTCGCGGACATGGAGCGCCTGCGGCAGCACCTCGACATTGCGCGCTGGCAACTGTTCGGCGGCTCGTGGGGCTCGACGCTGTCGCTGGCCTATGGGCAGAAGCATCCCGAACGCGTCACCGAATTCATCCTGCGCGGCATCTTCCTGCTGCGCCCCGAAGAACTGAAATGGTTCTATCAGGACGGCTGCAGCTGGCTGTTTCCCGAGGCGTTCGCCGAATTCCGTAAGATCATTCCGCTGCCGGAGCGGGGCGATATGATCGGCGCCTACTACAAGCGGCTGACGCATCCCGATCGCGTCGTGCAGATCCAGGCCGCGCGCGCGTGGTCGGTCTGGGAGGGCAGTACGATCGCGTTGCTGCAAGATCCTGAGCGGCTGAAACTCTTCAGCACCGATTCCTATGCGATCGCGTTCGCGCGGATCGAGTGCCACTACTTCAGGCATGGCGGATTCCTGGAACACGAGAACCAGCTGCTCGAAGACGTGCATCGCATCCGGCATTTGCCGGCGGTGTTGGTGCATGGCCGCTACGACGTCGTGACGCCGGTCAAGAACGCCATCGATTTGCACGACGCCTGGCCGGAATCCCTCCTGCGGATCGTACCCGACGCCGGGCATGCCATGACCGAACGAGGCAACATCCACGAATTGGTCTCGGCGACCCGGCGGTTCAGCGCGTAGATCTCGCCGCTTGATCGCCAGCATTGCCATCAGTGCGCGGATTGTCTAGCTTCTGGGTTCGGCCCTGAACATTATCCGTTTTGAGGTGATCCCATGCGCCGCCGCGATCTCTTGACGGGTGCCGTTGCTCTGCCGATTGCTTCATTTGCGGGCGCGACGCGCAGCCTCGCCGCCGATCCCATCTACATCGGCGACATGCATTTCCATTCGTTTTTCGGGCCCACCGACCCGCATTTGCGCCCCGTCGGCAAGGCGTTGAGCGACGGCCAGGCAACGCTGATCGCCTGGAAGCAAGTCGGCGACAGTCAATGGATCAAGGCGACGGAGGCTGGATACAAACAGATCGGCGTGCCGGAGCCGGGCCAAACCATGCGCCGCTTCAACGTTCAGATGGGGCAGATCAAGGCGCATGTCGCGGAACAGAAACTGAAACTTGTGAAAGGTCCAGCAGACGTTGATCTGGCGCTCAAAGGCGATCCGCACATCGTGCTCGCCGTCGAAGGTGCTTCATTCGTCGAAGATGCCGCTCATGTGCAGGTGGCCTACGATACCGGTGTCCGGCATTTGCAGATCGTCCACTACATCCGCAACCCCCTTGGCGACTTCCAGACCGAGAAGCCCGAGCACAACGGCCTGACGGAACTCGGCAAGAAGGTCATCGCGGAATGCAATCGTCTCGGCATCTTGGTCGATCTCGCGCATTGTACACCCGACGCCGTGAAGGCAGCGTTGGCGGTTTCGAAGGCGCCTGTGGTGTGGTCGCACGGATCGGTTGCCGCGAGCGGCATCAAGCCGACATTTACGATGGTCGGCTGGCGCGCGCGGCAGCTCTCGATCGATGATGCGAAAATCATCGCGCGCGCCGGCGGCGTCGTCGGGCTTTGGGCGATGAAGCTGGACGTTGGGCAAACAACTGAGCAGTATGCTCAGCGCCTTCTCGATATGGCCAATCTCATCGGCGAGGATCACGTCGCTTTTGGCACTGACATCAATGGGCTCGGGCCCTACGCGATGATGTCGACCTATGTCGATGTGCGCCGCGTCGTCGAACACTGGCAGAAATCGAAGGTGCCGGAAAAGCGTATCCGCAAGATCGCCATCGAGAACTATGCCCGCGTCCTCAAGGCGGCGCTGCAGCCGGCGAAGGCCTGAGCCGGCTCAGAGCTTCTGGCTCTTGGGCTCGCCACCCTCCTCGAACTCGCGCAGCTTGTCCTTCAGCTTCTTAATCATGCGCTGCACGTAGCCGACGGCCTGATCGATGTCCTGCTCCGACGGCAACTTGAACACCGGCACTTGCGATTCAGCGCGCTTGTTCTTCGAAGGATCGCTTTCGCCCAATCCCACCATATCCTCGAGGCGCCGCACCGCCGACTTCAGATCGGCGTTCTCAGTGTTGAGGCGATCGATTTCCTGCTGCAGCGCGCGCCGGTCGTCGGCGACGGCATCGCAGGCCCATTGGCCGTCCTGGCGCTTGCAGACGGAGACCTCGCCGGTCTGCGAGTTGAGGCGGACAAAGGCACCGCCATCGGCGGGGGTCAGCGTGTAGCGGCCCGGTACGCCGCCGGTGGCCATGGCGGGCAGCGTCATCGCGCCCGCTGCCAGTCCGGTTGCCAGCGCCAGCGCCAGCGCCGTCACAGATCGAATGTTTGGCATGGGTTCCTCCATCGCGGCGCGCACACTGGCCTCGATGCGCCTCGGCTCGTTCGCAATGAGCATATGGGGCTTTATTGGGGCCAGGTTAGGGCGGACCCAGCCGAATCACCGCGGCGGCGGCGCTGCCACGCCTTTTCTCACACCTCGTCCTCCATTTTAACTTCATGATTTGATGGAGATTTTTTGCGTATTTCTCAGTTTAACCCAATGTTTACTGGCGGCGGCCAACCTCCGCCTACGGGCTCCCGATTCGTGCTGCGTCAGACTTTTGGGATTTCAAACGGCCAGCAGCACGGACGCTTTTTGCTTCCACTCGATCACTCGAGATGCCGCCAGCCGCTACGCAGCGATGGATGGAAGGGACTTGCGATGGGTTTGTCGTCAGCCATTGGACCGGCACCGTCAGAGCGTGCGACCGGCATCGCGGACGATATTCCGAAGAGCCTCGATCTCGTGCTGTCGCGCCTCACCGACATCGAGCGGCGCCAGGAGCGCGCCCTGCACGACATGCATGTGCGGCTCGCCAACCAGGCCCGCATGGCGCAAACACCGCCAGCGCCGGCGCCCGCACCGAAGTTCACACTACCTGCGAGCTCACCCGACGTCTGGCTGCCGGTCAATGACGATGATCCGTGGGACCTGCAGTCGGCGGAAGCGCTGGTGGCGCTGTATCAGCAAGCCCCGCGCGAGACCGCCGGGCCCTCGACCTCCGTTGCGGCGCTCGCGCTGGTTGCCCCGCGCGTCGCCAGCACCGCCGCCGCTGCCGCTGCTCCCGTTCAAGCTGCCGGTCTCTCGGGCTCCGATCGCTCGTGGATCGAAGGCCAGCTCGCTGAAATCGCGCGTCTGGTCGAGACATCGCGCGCCGATACCGTCTCGAAAGCGCAATTCGACGGCGTCGCGACGCGCATCGACGGCCTCGAATTCCGGCTCGACACCGCGCTTGCGGGCGTCGCCTCGCGCGCCGATGTCGAGGCGCTGCAAATGCTCGACGGCCGCTTCGAGGACGTGACGCAGCAGCTTGCCGACGCGCAGTCGCAATTCCAGCGGATCGACGCGATCGAAACGCTGCTCACGGAAATCGCCGACCGGATCGATCAGGGCGGCGGCGCGGCGCCTGCCGATCTCGATATCGAAGCGATCGTGCATACGGCTGCCGAGCAGGCCTCGCAGCGCCTCGCCGACATGCAGCCGGCGGCACCGGTCGCGGTCGCCGAAACGGGCCGGCTCGACGAATTGCAGGATCTCGTTTCTGGTCTCATAGATCAGACGCACGCCGGCAAGACCGAATCCGACAGCGCACTCGAGACGCTGCAGGAAGCCATCATCGGCCTGATCGATCGCCTCGACCATCTGGAGCGCAAGGCCGCTGACGCCGTCGCGCCCGCCGCCAATGTGCAGCATTTCCGCAGTGCTGCCGCCGATTTCGAACAGCGCGACGCCGCGCCCGAGCCGCAGCTGCCGCCGCAAAGATTTCAACACGTCGAGCCGAAGCTTCCGGAGGAGCCGCCCCACGTCGCGGACGCCGTCGCCGAACACCCGGCTGACAAGCCCGATTGGGCAACAGAGCCGTTGGATCTCCCGCCACCGCCCAAGGCCGCCATGTCGCGCCGGCCGATGCCGCCCGACGAGGGGCCTACGCCCGCGCCTACCATCAGCAAGCCCGCCGCCTCCATCATGGAGATGCGCCGTGACTTCCGTACCGAAGCGTTCCGCGCCAAGCAAAAGGCGATCAGCGGCGAGGCGATTACCGCCGAGCCCGCGCCGGCGCATATCGAACTAAAATCGCATTCGTCGGCCGCCCCGCCGGCGTCGATCGCCGCGCTGCGCACGAAGATCGACCTCAGCAGTCTGAAGCCGGCCGAGACTCCGGAGTCCGCGGCCGCGCCGTCGAGCGGACGCGCGTCGCCGGTCGTCATCGGCGTCGCCGCGTTGGTGGCGGCGGTTGGCGGATTCCTCGGCGTCACCTTCTTTATGAACGGTCAAGGCGCGCCAGAGCAGGCCGCGATCAGCGCCCCGGCCGAGAAGACCACAGCATCCGCCAAATCGGCCAGCAGCAGCGAGCCGCCCGGCCTGATGCCGGACGATGAGCCCAAGCCGCGCGCCCCCAGAGCGCCCGCCGCTGCCGCACCCGGCAAGTCGAGCGCCGCGCAAGACAGCCTGATCGGTCCCCTGTCCACGCCCGGCGGTGACAACGTCGTGCGCGCGCCGCAGCAAATTCCGGTCGGATCTGGCATCGCGCTCGCGACCAACGCTGGTCAGATTTCGCCGGAAGACCTGATGCGCATGCGCCAGCTGCGCCAGACGCCGCAGGGCGAACTGCACACGCAGCCGCAAACAATCGCGGTCGCGCCAGCACAGGTCCCTGGACAGATGGGGGATTCGAGCCGTCCCGGCCACGCCATCCATCTCAAGGATCTGCCGCCCGCAAGCGTCGGCCCACTGTCGCTGCGCATCGCCGCCGCGAAGGGCGATCCCTCGGCCGAATTCGAGGTCGCCGCCCGCCTTGCCGAAGGCAAAGGCATCAAGCAAGACTTCGAGCAAGCGCTCGACTGGTACCAGCGCTCAGCGGCGCGCGGTTTCGCGCCGGCGCAATACCGCCTCGCGACACTGTTCGAGCGCGGTCTCGGCACCAAGCCGGACATTGGCCGCGCCCGTATCTGGTACAAGCGCGCTGCCGAACTCGGCAACGTCAAGGCGATGCACAATCTCGCCGTCCTGAGCGCAAACCGCGAAAGCACCACGCCCGACTATCCGACCGCCGCGCACTGGTTCACGGAAGCTGCCAATCGCGGTCTCTCGGACAGTCAGTTCAATCTCGGCGTACTGTTCGAAAACGGCCTCGGCGTCGCCAAGGACGAAAAGACCGCCTACAAATGGCTCGCCTTGGCCGCCCGCAGCGGCGACAAGGAATCTGTGCGGCGGCGCGACCTCGCCGGTCAGAAGCTCGCCCCGGACGATCGCAGCCAGATGGACTACGAACTCGGCCTCTGGCGCGGGATCGCCGTTGACAAGGCCGTGAACGATCCCACCGTTGCCGGCAATGCCTGGCGCGAGCGCGATCAGCAGTCGGGCAACTGATCTTTGGTCTCAGTTGCGGCGCCGCGCCGCTACGTGCCGGAGACCGCTACGAATTCCGGGCAACCCCTTCGGGTCTGCGCGGCGGACCGCCGGGCTGTTTCCACTGATCGTCACTTGAGTTTCCTGTGGACATAGTGTCCCAATGGGACTCTGACGGAACCATTTGACGCACACCCTTGCGTTGACGAAGGGTCCCCCGGCAGGCACCACTACGATCTCTCGCCGTACGGTGGCTCGCTGCTTCCCGTGCGCCTTGGCCCGTCACACTGTGACATTCGCCGAGGCCCGCAGCGCCCGCCGGCCAGCACTCCCAATTCCACCTGAGGCAGTGGCCGCGGCCGCCGCATCAGAACTGGATACACCGAATGAATTTCTATCTGCCGATCGCCGAGATGTCGGCGAACATCTTTCTATTCATGGGCATGGGTGCTGCCGTCGGGTTCCTGTCCGGGATGGTCGGTGTCGGCGGCGGCTTCCTGATGACGCCGCTGCTGATTTTCTCCGGCATCCCCTCGGCGGTGGCGGTCGGCACCGAGGCCGCGCAGATCGTCGCCTCGTCGGTGTCGGGCGCACTCGCGCAATGGCGGCGGCGCAACATCGATATCAAGCTTGGCGTGGTTTTGCTTGTCGGCGGTGTGCTCGGGTCGGTGGTCGGCGTGCAGCTCGTGAAGGTATTGCGCCGCGTCGGGCAATTCGACCTCTTCGTCTCGATGATCTACGTCGTGTTTCTCGGCATCATCGGCGTTCTCATGATGATCGAGAGCGTCAATGCGATCCGCAAGTCGCGCAGCGGGAAGCCTGCAAGTTCGCGCCTGCCGGGTCAGCACAGCTGGATCCACGGGCTGCCGTTGAAAATGCGGTTTCACCGGTCGAAGCTCTACATCAGCGCGATCCCGCCGTTCGTGATCGGCGCGTTCGTCGGCCTGTTGGCTGCCATCATGGGCGTCGGCGGCGGCTTCATCATGGTGCCGGCGATGATCTATCTGTTGCGGGTGCCGACCAACGTCGTTGTCGGCACGTCGCTGTTCCAGATCATGTTCGTGACGGCGGCGACGACCATCCTGCACGCGACGCAGAACTACACGGTGGATGTGGTGCTCGCGCTGCAGCTCATGATCGGGGGGGTGATCGGCGCCCAGTTCGGCGCGATGGCGGGCGAAAAGCTGAAAGGCGAGCAGCTCAGATTCGTGCTGGCGGGCACGGTGCTGCTGGTTTGCCTGCGCATGGCCTACGGCCTGATCGCCCACCCCGGTGAATTGTTCTCGATATCCTCCTCAACGGCCGGAGGACATTGATGCGCGACGGGGCGGGGGGACGATGGGCATCGACGCTGGTCGCGACCGTGCTGTTGGCCGCCGTCGCGGTTGGCGCTGGCGCGCAGACACCGAAAAAGCAGGCAACGCCGCCACCGGCACCGAAAGCAGCACCTGCACCGGCACCCGCGCCACCCGCACTCGTTCCTGACGGTCCAGCGATCCAGAAGCGCGCCGCCAACGTCGCCGAGAGCGTTCAGGCGGACGTCTCGACGCGCACCGTCGCGGTGACATCCAGTTTTACGGGTACCGAGATCGTCGTGTTCGGCGCGGTCGAGAACAGCCAGCAGCCGAGTTCCGAGTCCAACTACTACGACCTCGTGATCGTGGTCGAGGGCGCGCCGAGCCGGATAACGGCGCGGCGCAAAAGCAATGTCGGCGGCATCTGGATCAATACGGAATCGCTGCGGTTCGAAGCGGTCCCGAGCTACTACGCCGTCGCATCGAACCGCCCGCTCGACGAGATCGGTACGCCCGAACTCCTGAAGGAAAACGATCTCGGGCTGACCAATATGCGCTTGAGTGCCGCGGCAACAGGCAAAGGCTATACCGCGCAGGATCTCACCGACTTCCGCAACGCCCTCATTCGGCTGAAACAGAAATCAGGCCTCTATCAGCAAGCGGAAAGCGACGTGACGTTCATCGGCCGAAGCCTGTTTCGCTCGCGGATCAAGTTGCCGGCGAATGTGACGGTCGGCCCGTTCAACACACACGTTTACCTGTTTCAAGGCGACAAACTGCTCAGCCAGTACACTCGCCGATTCGAGCTGCAACGCGAGGGTGTCGAGCGGTTCCTGCACGATTCAGCGTTCCAGTATCCGCTGCTCTACGGTATCGCGACGGTGCTCGCCGCGCTCGCTGCCGGGCTCGCCGCCTCGACGATCTTCCGCCGCGGCAGTCACTGATACCGACGCCACGACGTCCTGACTTGAATGTCCCGCGCTATTCGGCGGCGGCGCGGCGCTGGACCGTCAGCTGGGTCATCATGGCGCGCAGCGAGGCCGCCTTCACGGGCTTGCGCAAAATCGTCAGGCCTAGCAGGCGGACATCGCGCTGCACCTCCGACGAGCGGTCGGCGGTGATGACCAGCGCCGGGATGTCGCCGCCGAGTTTGGCGCGTATGGCCGCGATCGCATCGAGCCCGGTTTCGGCGTCGAGATGATAGTCGGCGAGGATGATGTCGGGGAGGCGTCCGGGTTGGGCCAGCAGGTCGAGCGCGGCGGCCGTGCTGGCGGCCTTCAACACCGTGCAGCCCCATCCGCGCAACAACGTTTCCATGCCATCCAACACGGCTGGCTCGTTGTCGACGCAGAGCGCCACGACGGACGAGAGGCCGGTGGCCGCGACCTGCGGCTGAGCGTGATCCTGCGCCTGACGCGACTTGGCGCGCGGCAGGGTGACACTGAACGCCGACCCTTTTCCGGGCGTCGAGGCGATGGCGATCGGATGATCCAGCACCTTGCCGATGCGTTCGACGATCGACAGACCGAGACCAAGGCCGCGCACGGCACTGGCGGTTTCCTCGAGGCGAAGGAACTCGCGGAAGATCAGCTCCTGCTTGCCGATCGGAATGCCGGGACCCGTGTCGAGCACCTGCACGACGACCTCGCTCGCGCGTTGCCGGACACCGATCAGAACGCGGCCGGCGGCCGTGTACTTGACGCCATTGGAGATCAAGTTCTGCAGCACGCGCCGCAGCATGCGCCGATCGGACCGGACCCACACACTGGTGCGCACGAAGCAGAGATCGAGGTTCTTCTCGCGGGCCATCGGCGCGAAATCGACGGCGATCTGGTCGAGCAACGCCTGCAGCGGAAACTCGGTGATGTCGGGATCGAGCCGGCCGGTGTCGAGGCGGGCAATTTCGATCAATGCGCCCAAAATTTCTTCGACGGCGTCGAGCGAGGCGTCGATGTTGCGCGCCAATTGCGCATCGGGCCCGGTGATCGGCCGCTCCATCAGGCTGGCGGCATAGATGCGCGCGGCATTCAGCGGTTGCAACACGTCGTGGCTGGCCGCTGCCAGAAATCGCGTCTTGTCGAGGTTGGCTTCGTCGGCCTTGATCTTGGCGATGGCCAGGGCGTCGTTGACATCGAGCAATTCGGCGGTGCGCTCAGCCACGCGGCGTTCCAGCGTTTCGTTGGCGCGGGCGAGTTCTCGCGAGGCGCCGACCCGCTCGGTGATGTCCGAATACGTCGTCACGATGCCGCCTTGCGGCATGGCGGAGGTGCGGAACTCAAGAATGCGGCCGGAGCGGAAGTGCTCCTGAAACGTCTCGCGCCGGGCACTCAATTTCTCCAGCCGGTCGGCCACCAGCGTGTCGACGGGCCCTTCGCCGAAATCGCCGCGCGCGGCGCATGTGCGCAGGATCTCGTCGAGCGGCACACCCACGCGTCCTGTGTCGGGCGGAAGATCCAGCAATTCGCGGAACTGCCGGTTCCAGCAGATCAGCCGCATGTCCTTGTCGAACACGCTGAGACCATGGCGGACCTGATCGATGGCGGACTGCAGCAGATCGCGATTGTATTGCAGCGCCTCGGATGCGTCGTCGAGGAGGCGCATGGCGGACTGGCTGCCAGCGGAGCTGCGCTGCAGGAGCAGCGACATCACGAGGCGGGACGACGCCGCGCCGATGGCGCTCGCCAGCAGACGTTCGCTGAAACGCAGCAAATGTATGTCGGCTTCCGCGTCCGGCGAGAAGGCGATGCCCTGGCTCGCGGCGTACTCCGTGAACGAGCGCTCCGTGCGTTCGGGCCCGAGATAGCGCGCGACGGTGCGCTGCAGATCGCCGGCAGTGATGGTGGTGCGCCAGAGCCTGAAGCTGCGCGCGACAGGCGCGGGAACCGGATCATCCTTGACGAAGATGTGTGCCTGCAGCCGCTCGACCGGTTCAGGAGCGCGCGACAGCGACATGGTCACGAAGGCGAAAACGTTGGCCGCGAGACTCCAAAAGACGCCGTGCGAGAGTGGATCGAAGCGCAGGTAAAACAGCGACTGCGGAGCCAGGAATCCGAGACCGAACGGGCCTTCCGTCAGAACCGCCGGCGACCAGAAGCCCGCGGTCACGAACCAGGGCCACAACAGCGTGTAGGCCCATACCGCAAAGCCGATCAACATGCCGGCGATGGCGCCGCGCGCAGTCGCCTGGCGCCAGATCAGGCCGCCAAAAAACGCCGGCGCGAATTGCGCGAACGCCGCGAACGCGACGAGGCCGATCGAGGCGAGGCCCTGAGTGGATCCGAGCAGGCGATAGAACGCGTAGCCGAGCATGACGATCACGAAGATCGCGACGCGCCGGACCATGAGCAGCAGGGCCGACACGTCGGCGGTGCGCGGCCCGTCTTCGATCCGGCGCCGCAGGATGAGCGGCACGATGAGGCCGTTGCAAACCATGATCGCGAGCGCGACGCTGTCGACGATGACCATGGCGGTCGCCGCCGACAATCCACCAACGAAAGCGATCATGGTCATGACGTGGCTGCCGCTGGCGAGCGGCAATGCCAGCACATATCCGTCGGCGCTGACGCTCGCCTGCGGCAGTAGCAAGATGCCCGCGGCGGCGATCGGGACCACGAAGATGTTGATCAGCACCAGATAGGCCGGAAACAGCCACGCGGCGCGGCGGATCTCATTTTCCGAGTTGTTCTCGACGATGGTGACGTGGAACTGACGCGGCAGCAGAATGATCGCCGTGAAACTCAAGAACGTGACCGTGAGCCACGTCGCGCCGTTGAACCCTTGCGCGAATATCGACTGGATCTGGGCGCTCTCGCGCGCCTTGTTCAAGAGATCGCCGGTACCGCCGAAGACCGAGAACAAGACAAAGAAGCCGACGATCAGGAAGGCGGCGAGCTTCACCAGCGACTCGGCTGCGATCGCGAGCATCAGGCCTTCCTGATGCTCGGTGGCGTCGATGTGGCGCGTGCCGAAGAGCACGGCGAAGGCCGCCATCGCCATGGCGATGATCAGCGCGGTATCGGTCGCGAAGTTGAGTTCGGCGAGCAGGCTCGGTCCCAGCAGCGTCTCGACGGAGGTCGCGACCGCTTTCAGCTGCAGCGCGAAATACGGCAGCGACCCGATCACCGCGATGATCGCGACGATGGCGGCAACGGCGGGGCTCTTGCCATAGCGCGCGGCGAGGAAGTCGGCGATCGATGTGATGTTCTGGCTCTTGGCGAGACGCACGATGCGCAACAACAGCCGCCAGCCGAACAGAAAAAACAGAATCGGTCCGAGATAGACCGGAATGAAATCGTAGCCGGTCTTGGCCGCGAGGCCGACGCTGCCGAAAAACGTCCACGATGTGCAATAGACCGCGATCGAGAGCGCGAAAATCACTGGCCGGCCGTCGCCACCCTTGCGATAGCGCATATGGCGATCGCCGAACCAGGCGATGGCGAACAGAATGCCGACGTAGCCGAGCGCCAACGCGACGACGGTCCATCCCTCAATCATCAGATACCGCCCGCGTTGTCCGTGCTTGACTGCCCGCCGTCCGTCTCAGGCTCGCGAAACACTATTATCGTCCAAAGCGTAACAACATTCAATCCATTGAAATCGTTATATTTTTTATCTCACATCGGGCAAGGATACCCGTGCCGCGACAATTGCTCGGTTCGGAAATATTGAACATATTAAGACCCTCACCTAGGGTTTTCAGACTGATTCGGGGAGAAGTCGCACGTCAAGGGCCCGGAACCAACACTCAGTACGCTTTTGATCGCGACTGTCACAAAGACATCGTCCGGCAGACGCCGGCAATGAGGAGAGCAGACCCTATGAGCATGATGAGCGAATTCAAGGACTTTGCCTTGAAAGGAAATGTTGTCGATCTCGCGGTCGGCGTCATCGTCGGCGCCGCCTTCGGTAAGATCGTCAACTCACTTGTGAAGAACATTCTAATGCCGCCGATCGGTTATCTCATGGGCGGCGTCAACTTCGGCGATCTCGCCATCAATCTGCCGACGCCGTCCAAGCCGGTACTGATCAAGTACGGCGAGTTCATTCAGACGATCGTCGACTTCGCGATCATCGCGTTCGTGCTGTTCATGCTGATCCGCGCCATGAACCAGATGAAGAAGAAGTTCGAGACGCAAGCCGCTGCTGCGCCACCGGCACCGCCGGCCGCGTCAGAACTCTACCTCAAGGAAATCCGCGACGCGCTGGTCAAGCGCTGAGCGTTTTTTCGATCTGAAATGAGAGACCCTCGGCGGCGACGCCGGGGGTTTTTTAGTCGCTGCGGACGGAACAGGAGCCGCCGCCCAGCACGCAGAACTTCGAGCAGTGCGTGTGGCAGAGTTTGACGGCACCGGCGTCGAACATGCCGCCGTCGGCGGCCATCGAGGCCGCGAGGGTCGCGCCCATGTCGAAGGCGGCGTCGTAGGGCAGCAGCGTGCACGGAAGCACCGTCGGCCTGTCCTCGCCTTTGCGCTTCACCACCATGCGGCTGGTGGCGCACATCATATCGGACGGCTTTTTGTCGAGGATCGACCAGCACGCCGTCGAAATCTCCGGGACATCGACGGTGGCATCCATTTCGGGCAGCAGCAGCAGCGCTGCATGATCGGCCGGATCGATCGGCCAGCCGCGTCCGGCGATCAGTTTGGCATATCCCGCGCGCGAGTCCGCCTCGGTCTCCTGCCAGCAGGTGCGGCCAGCGATGGCGACGGCAAAGCCGTTCTCGGCGAGCCAGTCCATGCCAGCGATCGTCTTCGCCCACGTCTTGGCGCCGCGCTCGCTCTCGTGCAGCAGTTGCGTGAAATGATCGAGGCTGACGCGCAGCTTGAGGCGGCTGCCATGCGCCGCCTGCAACTTCAGGAGCCCCTGCTTGATCTTAGGGCGCAGCATCGGCTGCATGGCGTTGGTCAACACCAGCACCTCGTGGCCGCGTGCGAGGGCGTCGCCAATCATGATCAGGATGTCGGGATTGAGGAACGGCTCGCCGCCTGTAAAACCGATTTCGCGGGTGCCGAGCGCCAGTGTCGCGATCTCGTCGAGGTAACTACCAGCTTCGCTCGCGGTGATGTAGGCGAGGCGATCGTTGGTGGGGCTCGATTCGATATAGCAGTTCTGGCACGTGATGTTGCAGAGCGTGCCGGTGTTGATCCAGAGCGTCTCGAGCTTCGACAGCGGCACACGGGCGCGCGCGTCGCCCTTGGCGGTCCGATCGGGGTTCTTGAATTTGGCGGGGCTGACAGGTCCGAGAGGTGGTCTGACGACAATATTCACAGGGGCGGATCCTCGGTCTGTCTCGGGTTGTGCAGCGGAGTCGACGCACACCGGCGTGTTTATTACCACAGCCGATGCGGCAATCCTTACTCACATTCAATTTATGGGGCCGTGACTACGTGGACTGACATCCGTCAGGCGACCTGCAGGCCGCGGAAGCGGGCTGGAAGCGCCGCCAAGGTTGGCTCATCCGCGTTGGCGAAGGCGACGCGCAGGAATCCCTCTTGATCCGGACCAAAGTACGTGGCGGGCAGGCAGAGGACGCCGCGTTCGGCCGCCAACCGTTCGACCACGCGCGGGGACGCGACACCGGCGAAGGGATGGCGGAGATAGGCGAAATAGGCGCCGATCGAGGCGAGCTGCCAGCCGTCCAGATCGTTGCAGATGCCGCGAAACAGCCGGCCACGAGCGTTGATGCGGCGGCGATTGGCCTGGCGCCATGAGCCAAGGTTCGGCAGCGCCCACGCCACCGCCGCCTGGGCGGCGCGCGGCGGACAGATCTGCAAGGTATCCAGGATCTTGGCCATCTGCGTCTGCACGGCCGCGCCGGCGACAATGGCGCCGAGGCGGTGGCCGGGGATGCAGTAGCTCTTCGAGAAGCTGTAGAGCTGGATGACGCCGTCCGGCCACGCGCCGGCGCAGGCGAGATCATGCGTGCGGCCGGCATCGTCCGGCAGGAAGTCGCGATAGGTCTCGTCGATGACGAGCCAAAGGCCGCGGCGGCGCGCGAGATCGGCGAATGCGGCGATTGTCTCGGGCGAATAGATCGCACCGGTCGGATTGTTGGGCGTGACGAGGACGATGGCGCGGACGCGGCTGTCGATCAGGCGTTCAGCGTCTTCGACGCGCGGCACGAAGCCTTGCGCGGCGTCGCAGGCGAGCGTGCGTGTTTCAACGCCGAGGAGATCAAGTGTCATCTTGTGATTGAAGTACCAGGGGCTCGGCAGGATCACGGCGGAGCCCGCTGGCGCTAGCGCCATCATGGTGACGACGAAGGCCTGATTGCAGCCGGGCGTAATCGCGATCTCGTTGGCGCCGATGCGTGCGTCATAGATTTCAGAGACGTGCGCGGCGTAGGCGTCGCGCAGCACTGCGTCGCCGCGAATGGGGCCATAGCGGCTGGTGTCGGGATCGCGCACGGCCGCCGCCATGCGATCGAGGAAGGCTGCGGGGGGCGGATCGGTGGGCGCCGCTTGCGACAGCAGGATCAGCGGGCCGTGGCGGCCGTCGTAGCGTTCGGTCCAGCCATAGGCTTCGGGAATCGGCGGGCTGCCGGTGTCGGAGACGTGCTGATTGAGGGAGGGCATGGGCCGATAAATCAAATGGCAGCATCATCCCGGACGACGAACCGCCTTTAGCGGCGAGGAGATCCGGGATCCAGTGCGAGACTCGCCGAAGGCACCATGTTTTGAGCCTCCGGCACATTTTCCGCTGGGTCCCGGCGCTACACTCGGCCTTGAAGGCCTCGCTTGGCCGGGATGACGAGCGAGTCCGGGCTCGCTCAGTGGTTTCCTATTTGCCGCCGGCCGACGACCGGTAGCGCGATAGCGGCGTACTGCCGGTGTCCTGCACCGCGTTGTCGAGGCCGGGATCATCGGGCGCGCGCGGCGGCACGTAGATTTTCGGCTCGGACTTGCGCGCCGTCTCGATCGGATCGACGGCACGCGCTTTCGAGACCGGTGTGACGTGGCTGGCGCTGCCCGCGCCATTGCCGGCGAGGTGCGGCGCCAGCTTCACGTCCGCCAATTTTGCCTCAGGCAGTCTTGCGTCAGCGTGACGATCGATGATGACGACCGGTGGCGGCTTGGCTGCAGCGGTGGAGGCCGCGGCCGGACGCGCGCGATCGGCGGGCATCGTGACCGGCAGCTCTTCGGCATCCTCGATGTCGACGATCGGCGGACGCGCCGGCGTGCGCGGCTCGGCGTGCGGGATGTGCGACGCCGCGACTGGGGCCGCCGCGATCGGCCGCGGCTCGGGGAGGCCGAGTTTCACGAACTCCTCGATCTTGGCGGTGAGGAGTGCGCCTTCGGGCTTCTCCAGCATCTCGACGGGGATCTTCCACTGGAAGGCGTCGAGGCGGCCGGTGACGGGCGAAATCGGCGCCCAGTTTTCGGAGACGACACCGTCGGCGGTCCAGGCCGGATCGCGCGGCGCGTTGACGGCGCGGGCGAGCCATTCGCGGACGGCGCCGGCGTGACCGGCGCCGCTTTCGATGCGGGCCATGGTCGTGCACACACGCTGCGTCAGGCGCGCGTCGAGGTAGGGCTGCATGGCGGCGCGCGCGTCGTCCCAGGCGGACGAGGCGATGGCGGCTTCGGCGAACGCCATGGCGCCTTCGGCGTTGCCGGGCAGCGCCTGCATCAGCTGCTTCGAGCGCTCGAGGCGATCGCGCAGGCTGTCGCCGGGGCGGGCGTAGGTGTAGACGGTCGCGAGTTCTGGATGGGGGGCGTCTTTCCACGTCCGCATCAGGATTTTCGCGGCTTTGCCGGTCTGGCCGCGCGAGGCGAGAATGCGGCCAGCAACGGCGGCGGCGGGAGCCAAGTGCGGCGCCAGTGCGTGCGCTTCCTGGGCGTAGGCCATGGCCTGCTCGGGATTGCCGTCTTCGAGCGCCATGGCCTGGCCCGTGAGGATGACGGCGCGCTTCCGGTCAGCGGCGGACTTTTCGAGCTGGCCGTGCTTGCGGCCGATGCCGATGGTCTCGAGGGCGCCGTTCCAGTCCTTCGCCTTGCACTGTAATTCGAGCAAGGCATCGACGGGCCATTCGGACTTCGGGTTGAGCTTCAACGCGCGCTCGGCGAATTGGCGGGCGGCGTCGAATTCCTTCTCTTGTTCGGCTTCGAGGAACAGGCCGCGCAAGCCCAGCGCTTCGGTATCTGGCGAGGCGAGCATGGCTTCAAACAGGCGGCGCGCGGTGGTGCGGTCGCCCGAAAGCTGCGCGGTCTGGGCGCGCAACAGATGCGTCAGCGGTTCGTTCGGCAGCGCCTTGCGCGCTTGGACCGCGGCGCGCGTCGCCTGGTTGCGATCGCCGGAGCCGATCGCGATCATGCCAGCGGAGAGCGCCTCGAGGCCGCGCTGTTCGCGCTTCCTCGTGATGATCTGGCCGACCTTGGCGGGGCTTTTCCAGATGGTGCGGATCAGAGACCACACGAACATGACAAGCGCGATCGTCAGCGCCAGCATGACGAGCGCCTCGAACACGGTGCGCTCGATCACATAACCTTGCCACTCGACGACGAGTGTGCCCGGGCGGTCGGCGAGCCAATGCAGGCCAGCGGCGGACGCAAGGACGCCGAGCAGTATGAGGACGAGGCGTGACATTATTTTGTGCCTTTCCCGCCGCTCAGCGACGACTTCAATTCGGCTTCGAGGCTCGAGAGCGCTTTATCGACGGCGTGACGCGCCTCGATCTTCTTCAGCCAATCCTGCGCGGGAGCAGCGGAGCGTGGCGGGATCTTCTTGGCTTCCTCCAGCACGTCGCCGAGCCGGTTGTCGCGCAGCGCTGTTTCCATGCGGCCAACGCTCGCTTCCGTGCCTTTGTCTTCGGGGCTGTAGTTGACCTTGCGGACGCGCACGATCGACTTGGCGCCGGTCAGCAGGCGATCGACGACGGAGGCGTCGGCTTGATCGGCGTCGACGTCGAGGATGGCGTTGGCGACGCGGCGGAACTCGTTGGCGAGATCGGGCAGCGCCGGGACGCCGGTGTTCTGCGCCGCTTCGAGCGGCGCGAGGTTAAACTTGTCGCCAGCAACCTTCTTCACCGCCGCGAGTTCAGGCGCGTACTTCAGGCCACGATCGAGCGTGCGGCGCAGGCTCGCGAGTTCCAGCGAGAGCACGATGCGCTCGGCATTGGAGTTGCGGTCCTGCTCGCCCTTGACGACGTTCTGGACGTTCTGCTCTAGCGTCGCCATCTTGGTCGCGACGGGCTGCAGGGCGGCGGCGACGTCGGCGGGCTTGGCGACCGACTTCAGGCGCGTGTCGAGGTCGGCCTTCAGGCCGTCGATCGAGGTCTTGTAGCCGCCGGACTCTTCCTGCACCGACTTCAACGTCTGTTCCATGCGCTCGGTGCGCTGGCCGAGGCGGACCGCGTCGGTTTTCATGGTCGAGACGTCGCGGTCGATGCGCGCGGTGCCGGACTTGGCGGCTTCGCTGGCTTCAGCGATGGAGGCGATGCGGCGTTTCGACTTCCTTGATGACGTCCTGACGCAGGCTCGTCGTGCGCGTATTGAGGTTGGTTTCGAGATCGGCGAGCTTGCCGGTGATGGCGGCGAGCTGCGGCAGGCGGCCGGCGTTGTTTGGATCGGCTTGCGCGGCCTTGGACAGCGTCGAAAGTGTTTCCTCGAGCTTGGCGATGCGGCCGGCCTCGGCGCCGCCGGTTTGCTTGGCGAGGCGCTCTTCGGCTGCTTTGATCTCGGACGCGATCTTGCTGGTGACGTCGCCGCTCGCCTGCTCGACCTTGCCGATGCGCGCTTCGGTCGCCGTCAATTTCTGGGCGATGTCGGCGGGCAGCGCCGCCGTTGCCGCCGGGCGCTCCTTGACGGCGCGCTCCAACTCGGCGAGGCGGCGCGTCATGTCGGGGCCGCCCTGGCTCTGCGACAGAACCATGGGGGCGATGGAGGGCCAGAACGCCGTGCCGGCGCCGAGCGTCAACGCGGCGCCCGCAATGCCGGCGGCCATGTGCGAGAGAAATCCGCCGCCTTTGCGCGCCACCACGGGCGCGGCCGCGGCCGCCGTCTTCGCCGTGCCGGAAACCGTGCTCGCCGCACCGGCGAGCGATGCCTTGCCCGCGTCTTTGACCGTATCCTTGACGGCGCTGTTGTCGACCGCCGTCTTCAACGCCTCGGCGGTGGTCCGCGTCTGAGACGATGCAGCATCAAAAGCCGAAGACGATTTTGCCGCGGCGGCTGTGGCAGCCGCACCAGCGGCTGACGCCGTCGCCGCCGTCGATGGCGTGGTGGTGCCCGGCGATGCCGGCTTCGTCTCGGACGACGCTTTGACTTCGGTCGCCTTCAGATCGATCGTTGCGTAAGGGCGTTTCGGATCGACGGGTTTGCCGCCGGACTTGTTGTTTTGGTCGTTGTTGTTGGCCATGGGGGACGCTGACCTCTCACTCTGCGGACTATACTCGAACTCGGAACTCTCAGGGATCTCTCAAGGGGACTTCTCAAACGGGGCACTGGCGGGCGAGATGGCTGCACATTGTTCGAGCCATTCACAGGCTGCACCACATTGGCCGCAGCGCCTTCGTCAGTGCTGCGAGCGCCTGAACCTCCGAGTTTGCTTATAGATCTGAATTTGCCCGGGTTTCATCAATCAGGGCAAGAACTTCTTCTAGCTTGGGTTCGGTGGCGACTTCAAGCGATAGATCACCCAACGGCTTCAAACGCGCGGCAACCGCGGGCGAGAGACAGAAATGAACGAGCTGGCGTGCGGCTGCAACCAGGTCGTGCCGCTTGATGAGTGACGCGTATATCGCCGCCGTTTGCGGGGACATCAGGATCACCCCATCGATCTCGCCCGTCGCCAGCTGCTCGATCGTATCGTTCGAGAACGCCGTGAGAGGTTCTGTCCGGTATACAATGGGTTGCAGCACGCGGAAGCCATGCGCCTCGAGTTCGGCGGCGAGATCGTAGGCGAGTTTTTCACCGGCCAGGTGCACCAGGAACCCGTTCGCCGGATCGAGGGTCGAGATGATCTGGGGCACCAGGTCGCGACCGGTACCGGCGCCGGTGATGATCAATTCGAAGCCCGCATTGCGCGCCTCGTGTGCCGTGGCTTGGCCAACGGCATACAGCGGCAGGCCGCGCGCGATCGCGAGCAGGCCCGGCTGCATCTTGATGGCGCGAATGGCGTTGCGCGACGTCGCGATCAGGGCTTCGGCTTCGCTGAGTTCGATCTCGTCGGGGTCATCGAAGCGCACCTGCATCAGCGGCTCGACCGTTGCCTCGCAGTCCATCTCTTCGAGCGCCGCTCGAAGTTTGAGGGCCTCGGGCTCGGGACGGGTGACGAGCAGCCGCATCAACTTTGTGCTTTGAAGAATGCCGGCCCGGCGCGGCCGAGAAGTTCGGCGGCGGCATCGTCGCCGAGGCGCGCGGCATCGACGGGCGCGCCGTCGCGGCTCGCCGCATGATGCTCGCGGCCGTCGGGCGTCAGGATCTCACCTTGAAACGACAGCTTGCCGGCGGCAAGCCTCGCGAGGCCCGCGATCGGCGTGCGGCAAGAGCCGTCGAGCGTGGCGAGGAACGCGCGCTCGGCGGCGACGCAGACCGACGTCTCGGCGTGGTCGAGCGCTTGCACACGTTCGCGCGTCAAGGAATCGCCAGCGCGGCACTCGATGCCGACGGCGCCTTGGGCAACGGCGGGCAACATTTCCGACAGCGCAACCGGCGACGTAATGCGATCGCTCATGCCGAGACGATTTAATCCGGCGCAGGCCAGCAGCGTCGCGTCGGCGAGGCCATCGGCGAGTTTGCGCAGGCGCGTCTCGACATTACCGCGAAAGCCGATGACCTTGAGATCGGGGCGGACGCGCAGAATTTGCGCCTGGCGCCGCAGCGACGATGTGCCGACGGTCGCGCCCTGTGGCAGATCGGCGAGGCGCTGAACCTTCAAACTGATGAAGGCGTCGCGGACGTCCTGACGCGGCAGGCAGGCGGCGATGATGAGCCCCTCCGGCAGCACAGTCGCCACATCCTTCATGGAATGCACCGCGAGGTCGATCTCGCGCGCCAAGAGGGCGTCCTCGATCTCCTTGGTGAAGAGGCCTTTGCCACCGACTTCGGAGAGCGGCCGGTCTTGGATCTGGTCGCCGGAGGTCTTGATGATGCGGATCTCGATGGCGGCGGGATCGATGCCATGACTGGCGGCCAGCCGATCGCGCACGTCGCGCGCCTGGACCAGAGCGAGCGGCGAACCACGTGTGCCGATCCGGATTGACGCTGCTTGCAACGGGATCTCCCAGGGTGCTATCGCGGCGATGAATAGGACGTTCGACACGCAGCGGCAAGGCGGCCGATGGTATGGCGCAGATGAAAGATAGTCTCGTGCTCGGCATCGAGACAAGCTGTGACGAGACCGCCGCCGCCGTTGTATCGCGCACGCCGGACGGGCGCGGGCGGATTCTGTCCAATATTGTCCGTTCGCAGTGGGATCAGCACCGGGCGTTCGGCGGGGTCGTTCCCGAAATCGCGGCGCGGGCGCATGTCGAGTGCCTCGATCACCTGATTGCCGACGCCATGCGGACGGCGGGGTGCGGATTTGACGATCTCGATGCCGTGGCCGCAACGGCGGGGCCGGGGCTGATCGGCGGGCTGCATGTCGGGCTGATGACGGCCAAGGCTATCTGCCTGGTGCACGATCGGCCCTTGATCGCGGTCAACCATCTCGAGGCGCACGCGCTGACCGTCGGCCTGACCGACGGGGTCGCGCCGCCGTACCTGATGCTGCTGGTGTCGGGCGGGCATACGCAGGTGCTGCTGGTGCGGGACGTTGGCCGCTACACGCGGCTCGGCACCACGATCGACGATGCGCTCGGCGAAGCTTTCGACAAGACCGCAAAACTCCTGGGGCTCGGCTTCCCCGGCGGCCCCGCCGTCGAGCGGGCCGCGCAACTGGGAACGCCGGGGCGGTTCGCGCTGCCCCGCCCCATGATCGGGCGGCCGGAGCCGCATTTTTCGTTCGCCGGGTTGAAGACGGCGGTGCGGCTGCAGGCGGAGGCGCTGGCGCCGCTCAAGGAGCGCGACATCGCCGATCTGTGCGCCGACTTCGAGGTGGCGGTTGCGGCGTCCGTTGTCGATCGCGTGCGGCGCGCCATGACACTGGCAGACGATCTTGCCGGCGACGATGCCACGGGCGTTGCGCGCACGCTCGTCGTCGCGGGTGGGGTGGCCGCCAACCAGCGCTTGCGCGTGGCGCTCGGCGACGCGTGCGCCGGCATGGGATATCGCCTGTTGGTGCCGCCACCGGCGCTCTGCACCGACAACGGTGCGATGATTGCCTGGACGGGTGCCGAACGGCTTGCGCGCGGGCTTACCGATACGCTCGATGTCACGGCACGCGCGCGCTGGCCGCTGGATACGGATGCGCGACCTGTGCTCGGATCGGGCCGAACTCGGGACCAAGGCGTGACGCAGATGCCCATCATCCCAGAAACGGAAGGCCGCTAGGCCGCACGTTATCCGGGGTCCAGCGAAACAATGCGGCGAAGCCACGCTATTCAACTGACTATGGTGCCCTCGGCGATTCTCGTGCTGGGTCCCGGATCTCCTCACCGCTCAAATGCGGTTCGTCGTCCGGGATGACGTGGTACATTTTGATCGAGGCCGAGCACTAGGATCGAGAGCATGACTGAAGGCACGACCATCGGGGTAATCGGCGGCGGCGCGTGGGGCACGGCGCTGGCGCACATGCTGTGCCAAGCGGGACGCGACGTGATGCTATGGGCGCGCAACGCCGACGTCGTGCGAGAGATCACAATTGCGCACCGCAATACGCCATATCTCCCCGGCATCGCGCTCGATCAGCGCCTGCGCGCGACATCCGATCTTGCGGCGGTTGCGGCGCGCGACGTGCTGCTGCTGGCGGTGCCGGCGCAGCAGACACGGGCCATGACGAAGCTTCTGCAGCCTGTATTGAAACCCGGAACGCCGGTCGTACTGTGCTCGAAAGGCCTTGAGCAAGCGACCGGCGCGTTGCTTTCGGACATCTTGGCGCATGAGCTGCCGTCGGCAGCAGTTGCGGTCTTGTCGGGGCCGAGTTTTGCGGCGGACCTCGGACGCGGGCTTCCAGCGGCCGTGACGCTCGCCATGGCGGATGAAGAGCGCGGCGCGCAGTATGCCGAGTTGCTGGGCGATCGGCGGTTCCGAATTTATTGGACGAGCGATCTCGCCGGCGTACAGCTCGGCGGCGCGGTGAAGAACGTTCTGGCGATCGCCGCTGGCATCGTCGACGGCGCGGCGCTCGGGGCGAGCGCGCATGCGGCGCTGGTGACGCGGGGGCTGGCAGAACTCGTGCGGTTTGGGCAAGCGCACGGCGCGCGGCCGGAAACGCTGTTTGGGTTGTCGGGGCTTGGCGATCTGGTGCTGACGTGTGGCAGTGCGCAATCGCGCAATATGAGCCTTGGACGCGGGCTTGGGCAGGGGCAAACGCTGCTCGCCATTCTCGGCAGCCGCCGATCGGTCTCCGAGGGTGTCTACACCGCCGAGGCCGTCGCGCGAATTGCGGCGATGAAAAACATCGACATGCCGATTTGCACCGCGGTTGCGGCGATCGTGCGCGGCGATCTCGCGGTCGACAAGGCCATCGAAGGCCTGCTGGCGCGGCCATTCAAGGCAGAAGCATAGGCGCGCGCGCCTTCGGCGTTCCAAAACGCAGCGGCCGGCGTTAAACTCGCCACGCAACGCGGATTTCGATGCCGGTCTCGTCATGCTTGTTGATAGCCACCAGCACTTCTGGGCGATCGCGCGCGGCGACTACGGCTGGCTGACGCCGGCTGCAGGCGCGATCTATCGCGATTTCCTGCCAGCGGATCTGGCGCCGCATCTGAAGCATCATGGCATCGGCAAGACGGTGCTGGTGCAAGCGGCGCCGAGCGTGGCGGAAACAGATTTCTTGTTGGAGCTCGCGGCGCGAGACGCCATGGGTCGGCGCGGTGGTCGGCTGGATCGACTTCGAGGACGCCGCGCATCGCCGGCATCTCGAGCGCTGGTCGCGGCAGCCGAAGTTCCGCGGCGTGCGGCCGATGATCCAGGATGTCGCGGATGAACGTTGGGTGCTGCGTCCGTCGCTGGCGTGGGCGTTCGATGCGCTCAGAGATCTCGATCTGCATTTCGAGTTTCTTGGATTTCCGCAGCATCTCGAAGTCGCGCGCGTGCTGCTTGGAGCGCTATCCGGCGCTGCCGGTGGTGCTCGATCACGGCATGAAGCCGCGCATTCGCGCGCAGGACTTCGAACCGTGGGCGACGGAGATCGCCGTGCTCGCGCGCGAGACGACGGTGCTGTGCAAGCTTTCGGCGCTGGTGACGGAAGCGCCGCCGGGCTGGACGCTGCCGGACCTCAAGCCCTACGTCGATCATATCATCGCGGCGTTCGGGCCGGATCGGGTGATGTGGGGCTCGGATTGGCCGGTGGTCAATCTCAATGGCTCCTATGACGCGTGGCGCGCGGTGACGCTGGCGCTGGTCGGCGCGCATCCAGGTTCAGCCGCTATCCTCGGCGGCACGGCTGAGCGGTTTTATCGGTTGGGCGCTGTGTAGTTGCGCAGGTTCGGTCGAGCGCCGGAGCATCGCTCCGGGACGACGCAAAGACCCAACACGTCCATATCCAAACTCAGCCGTCATGCCAGGCCACCGTGCCTGGCATCCATGCCCCGTGACAGCTATTGCTGGGCTATGACACTTCGTCGATCGCTTGACCTGTGGTCCTGGATCCGAGGCACAAGGCCTCGGATGACGTCTGGTGATTGTTTTTACAATTTCTTGGCCGACGCGAAATAGTTGACGTCGGTATCGGAGGAGAGGGACCAGACATCGCTGATGGGATTGTAGAAGAGGCCCTCGAACGATGGCTTGGCGAGGCCGGCGCGGGCGCAATGGCTCGCCATTTCGTCGAGGGTGACGAAGCGCTCCCATTGGTGCGTGCCGACGGGCAGCCAGCGCAGGATGTATTCGGCGCCGACGATCGCGAGCGCATAGGACTTGATGGTGCGGTTAAGCGTCGAGATCAGCATCAGGCCGCCGGGGCGGACGAGCTTTGCAGCCTCCGTTAGGAATGCCGCGACATCCGGCACGTGCTCGACGACCTCGAGGCAGAGCACGACGTCGAATTGGGCGGCCTCGGCGACAAGATCTTCGACGCGGCAGGCGCGATAGGTGACGGCGACGCCGGTGCTCGGCGGCGTGACGGCGCGCGGCTTCGACGTTCTCCGCGGCGGGATCGATGCCGGTGACGGCGGCACCGAGTTTTGCAAGCGGTTCGGAAATGAGTCCGCCGCCGCAGCCGATATCGAGGATGGAGAGTGCGCCGAGCGGGCGCAGCGCCTTTGCGTCACAGCCGAAGTGGCGGACCACTTCGGCGCGCAAATAGCCGAGCCGCGCGGGGCCGATCTTGTGCAGCGGGCGGAACTTGCCATGTTCGTCCCACCACTCGGCGGCGATGCGGGCGAACTGGTCGACCTCGCGGGGGTCGAGGGTTGCAGAGTTTTCGCGTGCGGATGACATCGAGCTGCCTTTGACGTTGCTCCCCGCAGCTTATCATCGCGCAGGTGTAATTCGGAACTTCCGGTTGCGCCCGAAGCGGTAGGTTTCGAAATCGTCGTGATCGATGGTGAGGCTATCCGCGATGTTTTCGCGGCCCGCAACATGAACAAGTGTCGCGCCGGCGACGTTCATCGGACGATCGGCATTTTGCCGCATCAACCGGTGAGTTGCTCGGTCGCTCGCATGGCTCCGGCTCACCTGCAATGTTTTCTAGCGAATAAGCCGCTCGAACAGCTCACTCAGCCGGTCCTCGTACATCACGATCAGTGTCGCGACCGACAGCGCGATGAACAGCCTGAGCCCGATCGTACGCTTCCAGGTCTTGCCGCGCAGCGGCGGCGTCGTGCGCGGTTGCGGCACAGGGTCTGCCCGGACAACAGCTTTTATCGGCGCCGGCGCCATCGCTGCGACCGGCGCTGCGACCGGCTGCGACCCGCTCGCGCGGGCACTACCGCTGGCAGCGCCTTTTTCGTCGCCACGGCAACAGCCTTTCCCGCCTGCGGCTTTGTCACCGTGCGCCGCCGCGTGCGTGGCCGTGAGGGCGGCGTCGGCTCGATCGGTGCCGGGCCGTAGCCGAGACCCGCGCGCATCGTTTCCGCACCTGCCGGCCGTCGTGCCATGGCGGTCGCGGCTTTCGCCACCTGTGTCTTGCCGCCCTTGCCGACGCGCAGCGTCATGCCCTTCGCCGTTACGGCCTTGGCATCGGTGTCAAGCAACTGCTTGCGCCACGCCGCCACCGACTGCGGCCGCTTCTCGACATCGAGCCGCATTGCCTTGTCGATCGCAGCGAGGAACGCCGGCCGATAACTGCCGGTCGCCGCCTCGCGGGCCGGCTTATACTCATCCGCCACCATCCGTGACGGCGCGTCCGGTGCGCGCTTTCCCGTCACCGCATGATAGAGCGTCGCGCCGAGCGCGTAGATGTCCGTCCATGGCCCCTGATTGCGGCTCGTCGAGGCGTATTGCTCATAGGGACTATAGCCGGGCTTCACCAGCGCGCTGACGGTCCGCGACTGCGCGATCTCGCCCCTGGCCGAGCCGAAATCGATCAACACCGGTTGCCCGTTCTTGCGCACGATGATGTTGTCCGGCGCGATGTCGCGATGCAGGAAATCGCCCTTGTGGATGACCTCGAGCGCATCCAGCAGCGGCGCGATGATCTTGTCGAGTTCGGCCTGGCGGGGTGCGCGATTGAGGCCCTTGAGCCAGGTCTTGAGGCTCTGTCCTTCCTCGAACTGCAACACCATGTAGCCGGTGTTGTTGGCGCGGAAGTAGCGGAACACGCGCACGATGTTGGGATGGTCGAATTTGGCGAGCGTTTGCGCTTCGTCGATGAAGCGATCGAGGCCCCACTTGTAATCGCCGGCGCACTCCTGCGATCGCGGGCTCGCGTCCTGCGTGCCCGCGCGCGCTGCGAAGTCTGTCGGAAAGTATTCCTTGATCGTGACGCGGCGATCCAGCGCCAGCTCGTCCGCGAGATAGGTTATGCCAAATCCGCCAGCCCCGAGAACTTTCGCGATGCGATAGTCTCCGACGAGCTCCGTTCCTCCGGGTAGGGCGACGATATTGGTCATGAGCTCCGAGGCAACAACAATAGCGCAGCCGGAATAGGCTGTTCGTCCAAGATGGCCTCTATGAACGCGAATCCCCGTCCGCCGCCACGTGCGAGAATCAGTGCCAGTTGCGGGCAATAATGTGGCGGAACGATGGGGTGTCCAGAGCACAGTTGGTCATCGTGCGACCAAAGTGGACTAGTGTGGCAATTCTGAAGTCCGCTCCATACTTCCGGCTGGGCTTTGTGAGCCGACTGCAGAATCACCAGCGGCCACGGTGCTGCCGTCATGTAACGGCATACGTATACGCAACCCGAGGTGCAGGGAATTTGGTTCGCGTGGACACGACCAGAATCAACCGGCCAGCGGACGATCACGAGGCCGAGCCGCGGTTTCGCGGCGTCAGCATCGCAGCGTCCGTCGCCGTGATGTGTGGCGTCGCGGCGGTGCTGGCGCTGCATCCGGTGCTTGGCCCCGCGCTGGCCGAGTCGTTGCCGAAACTCTCCGATCCGCGCGCGCTCCATCTCGCGCGTGCGCAGGCCGGTGTCGAACAAGCGCTCGCCACGGCCCCCGCCCTCGTCGCCGCATCGGCGCTCGGTCTCGGCCTCATCGTCGCGGCCGTGGCGGCCCGCGCCGCAAAAGCCATAAATCGTTGGCGCGGCGAGACGATTGCCCTCGGCCGGGTGCCCGAGACGCTGCCGGAGTCGGAGTGCGTCTGGCCGGCCCAAGGGTTTATCGCTGTCGACGAGCCCGAGGCGGCGCAAGTGCCGATCGGCCCTGGGCTTATCCGCATCGGCCGCCAGGACGACAACGAGATTCAACTGGAAGCCGACGCCGTGCATCGCTATCACGCCATAGTATACCGGACGATGGACGCGCACTTCTTCATCACCGATGTCAGCGGCGAGACGGGTAACGGCATCCGCATCAATGGTGAGCGCCGGCGCAAAGCGCAGCTCACCGACGGTGATGTGATCGAGGTCGGGCGGGAGCGGCTCAAGTTCGTCGCGCGGCCCATATGATTTTTCTGAGTGAGCGGGGAGACTGAAACGATGAACAACGCGAAGCCGGGAACCAAAAAGCCGGCCGGCATCTTCGGAACGCTGCGCGACGCGCTGGCGGCCGCAAGCCGCGACGAAACGGCGCCGCCGCGCGCGATGATTCGGGTCGCGGAGACGAAAGCGCAGCTGGCCGCATCCGAGCCGGTATCGAAGCGGGTCACGCCGGTGCTGCCGATGCAGGCCTCGGCCGCCGACGCGGTGCGCATCGCCAAGACGCCGGTCGATCGACATCGATCCGGTGACGGTGCCGGCCGCGCCGGTCGAACTCCAAACCGCCCGCCCGCACGCAGCTGCTGCGCGGCAAGACCAAAGTGACGCGCGGCGCCTTCCATCAGGATCCGATCGTCGGCTGGCTGGTCGTCGTCGGCGGTCCCGGCCTCGGCGCGTCGCGCCCGATTTTCGAGGGCAACAACACCATCGGCCGCGCGTCGTCGCAACGCATCCCCATCGATTTCGGCGATGAGACGATTTCGTCCGAAGAGCAGGCCTACATCCGCTACGACGCCGCCGATCGCTCGTTCCTGTTCGTGCCGAACCTTTCGAAGACCAACGTCGTCGCGGTGAATGAAAAGAAGCCGACGTCCGCGGTCCAGCTGGTGCAGATGGACGTCATCAGCATGGGCCGCACGCAGCTCGCCTTCGTGCCGTTCTGCGGCAAGGAATTCGATTGGTCCGAGCTGTCGGACATCAAAGACTAACGTCACGCAAGGACAGCTGTGCGCTTCGACATTGCGATGCATGCGAGCCAAGGCCGGCGGCGCTATCAGGAAGACACCGCGCTGTTCTGGCCGGGCGGCGTCGATGCGCTCGCGCCTGCCGCAACGACGCGCGCCGAGGGCGAGCTGCTCGCCGTGCTGGCGGACGGCATGGGCGGCCATGCTGGTGGCGCACTGGCGAGCCGCCTCGTCTGCGAGAGTTTCCTGTCGGCTTTCGCCGCCAACACCAACGATCATCGCCAGGGCCTCGCCGACGGCCTGGAAGCGGCCAACACCGCAATCACTCGCAAGGTGCGCGAGAACCCGCGCCTCAAGGGCATGGGCTCGACACTGATCGGCGCGGCCTTCACGCCGGAGGGCGTGAGCTGGGTCAGCGTCGGCGACAGTCCGCTCTATCTCTGGCGGCAAGGCGAGCTCGTCGTCATCAACGAGGATCACTCGCTGGCGCCGATCATCGACCGCATGGCGCGCGAAGGCCAGATCAGCTGGGACGAGGCGCGCGACGACCCGCAGCGCCATTTCCTGCGCTCCGCCATCTCTGGCGAAGACATCGAGATGATCGACCGCTCGGAGCGTCCGTTGCCGCTGGAGCCCGGCGACGTCATCGTGCTGTCCAGCGACGGCATTCACACCTTGGAACTCGCGCAAATCGCGCAGCTCATCGCGGCCCGCGCGAGAGAACCCGCCGACGCGATCGCTCGCACCCTGGTCGAGCGCGTCGACCAGTTCGGCGGACCTCACCAGGACAACACCACCGTCGTCGTCATCCGGGTGATTTAACGACTTCGCCTTCTCTCTTTGGGAGAAGGTGGCCGAAGGCCGGATGAGGGCCCTCTTCGGCATCGAACCATCGCGTTGGGTCTGCGCTGTCATCGCGGAGCCGGCTCCGCATCGGCGCTTGACCCAACCTACATTCTTGCCGCCTCTTTATTATCCAGGCCTCGGTTGCTAGAACCCGGCCAACGCAAATCACCTGAACGATGGAAGTCCTGACCCTATGGCGAACGACACGCCCGCCAAACCTGCTGCCGCCGGCCGCGATTGGAGCGAAACGCTCTATCTGCCGAAGACGGAGTTCCCGATGCGCGCGGGCCTGCCGCAGACCGAACCGAAGCTGTTGGAGCGCTGGACCAAGATCGATCTCTACAGAAAGCTGCGCGAGGCCGGAAAAGGGCGCGACAAGTTCGTCCTGCACGACGGCCCGCCCTATGCGAACGGCAACATCCATATCGGGCATGCGCTCAACAAGATCCTGAAGGATCTCGTCACGCGTTCGCAGCAGATGCTGGGCTACGATTCCAACTACGTGCCGGGTTGGGATTGCCACGGCCTGCCGATCGAATGGAAGATCGAGGAGGACTACATCAAGAAGGGCAAGGCCAAGCCCAACTTGAAAGATCCCGTCGCCATGAAGGCGTTCCGCGCCGAGTGCCGCGCCTTCGCCGAACATTGGCTCGCCGTCCAACGCGAGGAGTTCAAGCGGCTTGGCGTCGAAGGCGATTGGGCCAACCCCTATTCGACGATGACGTTTCCGGCCGAGGCCCAGATCGCGCGCGAATTGTTGAAGTTCGCGGAGACCGGCCAGCTTTATCGCGGCTCCAAGCCCGTGATGTGGTCCGTCGTCGAAAAGACCGCGCTCGCCGAAGCCGAGGTCGAGTACCACGACTACCAGAGCGACATGGTCTGGGTGAAATTTCCGGTGCTCAACGATGTTGTCAGCCACGCAGGAGCGGCGTCGAAAACCGAGCTGCAGCGCGTCTATGTCGTCATCTGGACGACGACGCCGTGGACGATCCCCGGCAACCGCGCGATCTCGTACAACAACAAGATCAACTACGGCCTCTACGAAGTCACCGCCGCGCCTGACAACAACTGGGCCAAGACCGGTGAGAAATACATTCTCGCCGACAAACTCGCCGCCGACGTCATGAAGTCCGCGAAAGTCGATGCCTTCGAACGCCGCGCCACCGTCGAGGCCAGCCATCTGGCGGAGATCATGTGTGCGCATCCGCTGCGGGGCCAGCGCTACGATTTTGACGTCGCGCTGCTCGACGGCGATCACGTCACCGACGATGCGGGCACCGGCTTCGTCCACACCGCGCCGGGTCACGGCCGCGAGGACTTCGACATCTGGACGGCCTCGACGCGGCACCTGCAATCGCGCGGCATCGATCCCGCCATCCCCTACACCGTCGACGAAAACGGCGCGTTTACAAAAGACGCCCCCGGCTTCGAAGGCCGCCGCGTCATCACCGACAAGGGCGAGAAGGGCGACGCCAATCAGGCCGTCATCGACGCGCTGTCAGCCGCCGGCATGATGGCCGCGCGCGGGCGCCTGAAGCATCAATATCCGCATTCCTGGCGCAGCAAAAAGCCCGTCATCTTCCGCAACACGCCCCAGTGGTTCATCCACATGGATAAGTCCGTGATTCCCTCTCCCCGCGCGCGGGGAGAGGGTCAGGGTGAGGGGCAGCAACAAACACCGGCGCAAGTGGCCGCCCCTCACCCCAACCCTCTCCCCCTAAAGGACGGGGAGAGGGGGCTATGGTCGCTCCGCCAGGTCTCGCTGCAATCGATCCGCGACACCGAGTGGGTGCCGGCGTCGGGCGAGAACCGCATCCGTGGCATGATCGAAGCGAAGCCCGATTGGGTGATCTCGCGCCAGCGCGCCTGGGGCGTGCCGATCACCGTGTTTGTCAAGAAAGGCACCAACGACGTGCTGGTCGATGCCAAGGTCAACAAACGCATCTACGACGCCATGTACAAGGACGGCGCCGATGCTTGGTTCTCGGACACCGACGGCGCGCGCTTCCTGAAACCCGAGTAC
Organism: uncultured Alphaproteobacteria bacterium; assembly: GCA_963779515.1. Classification (GTDB taxonomy): domain Bacteria; phylum Pseudomonadota; class Alphaproteobacteria; order Rhizobiales; family Hyphomicrobiaceae; genus CAVZYN01. Next base: position 115,478 of record CAVZYN010000011.1, on the reverse strand, counting down.
AACCCCGCCGACTATGAAAAGGTCAACGACGTCCTCGACGTCTGGTTCGATTCAGGCTCCACGCACACCTACGTGCTCGAAGACCCGGTGCACTTCCCTGGCCTCGCTGGCATCAAGCGCAAGGTCGACGGCGGCCGCGACCGCGTCATGTACCTCGAGGGCTCGGATCAGCATCGCGGCTGGTTCCATTCCTCGCTCATTGAATCGAGCGGGACGCGCGGCCGCGCGCCGTTCGACGTCGTGCTGACGCATGGCTTCATCCTCGACGAGAAGGGCGAGGACAAGATGTCGAAGTCGAAGGGCAATGTGCTGTCGCCGCAAGACGTCATGAAGAATTCCGGCGCCGACATCCTGCGCCTGTGGGTCGCTTCCGCTGATACGACCAACGACATCCGCTTCGGGCCGAGCATCGTGCAGGCGGCGTCGGAGAGCTATCGCAAGACCCGCAACACGCTGCGCTGGATGCTCGGCACGCTCGCGCACTACGACGCAAGCCAAGCCGTCGCGCGCCGCGACATGCCCGACCTCGAAAAGCTGATGCTGCATCGGCTGGCAGAGCTCGATGGCGTCATCCGCCAAGCCTACATCGACTACGACTACGCCAAGGTTGTCTCGACGCTGGCGCAGTTTATGAATACGGAGCTGTCGGCGTTCTATTTCGATATCCGCAAGGACGCGCTCTATTGCGAGGCGCCGTCCAGCTTGAAACGCCGCGCCGCGCTGACGTGCGTCGAGGCGATCTTCCGCTCTGTCACCGTGTGGCTCGCGCCGATCCTGGTGTTCACGGCGGAAGAATCCTGGCTTGCCCGCTATCCGTCGGGTGAGGGCTCGGTCCACCTCGAAACCTTCCCGAAAATCCCGGCCGACTGGCGCGATGACGCGCTCGACGCCAAGTGGGAAAAGATCCGCCGCGTCCGCCGCGTCGTCACCGGCGCGCTGGAAATCGAACGCGCAAATAAGAAGATTGGTTCTTCCCTCGAAGCCGCCCCCGAGGTTTTCATCACCGATGCGGACCTGATGAAATCCCTCGACGGCATCGACTTGGCCGAGGTCTGCATCACCAGCGCCATCGCGGTGAAATCCGGCGCCGCCGCTAGCGGGGCCTTCACCGCGCCTGATGTCGCCGGCGTCGCCGTCGTGCCGGCGCTCGCCCAAGGCAAGAAGTGCGCCCGCTCCTGGCGCATCACGCCGGACGTCGGAAGCGACTCCAAATACCCCGACCTCTCCGCCCGCGACGCCAAGGCCATGCGGGAGATCGACAAATTGGCATGAAGGCCGGCTGAGCGAGCTGTCAAAGCGGCAGGTTCGCTGAAGCCTCGGCGTGCCGATACGGGCCTTGGCCAAGGCCCTTCATCCGGCAGTCTTTGCGAAGCCAGCTTCGCTTGGACGCCCACCTTCTCCCCAAGGGGAGAAGGCAACGTTCCGCAAGGACTTTTACGACTTGGATTTCGTGTTTGGTGATGAGCGATTCGAGTTCGGCGTAGTCGGCGCAGTGGGTGCCGCAGCGCTGCTCGATTTCCAAGAGCTGTGCTTTGGCGAGTGTCGCCTTGCCGACGTCGAGGTAGGCCTCGCCGAGATAGGCGCGGGCGACCGTGTAGTTCGGGTTCATGTCGATCGCGCGGGCGTAGTAGCCCATCGCGGTGTCATGGTCGCCAAGCTTGCGGGTGGCAAATCCGATGTAAGTCAGAACTTTTTCGTCGGGTGTACGCGCGCGCGTCAGGTAGCCGAGCGCTTCCTGGTACTTGCCGGTGCGCGCCAGCCAATAGCCGGCATAGTAGAGTTCGTTGTCGGACATCGTGAAGCTGGTCTGGGCGACGCACTTTTTCCAGGCCGCGCTGTTCTTCTTCAGACGATCGCAGCGCGAGCCGCTCGGCGCGTCGTCCTTCTGGGCGGCGGCGTCGTTCGCCGTGAACAGCATCGCAGCCATCGACAGGGCGAACGCTGCAAAGGTGCTGGCCAACCAACGGGCTGCTGACATCATCAGGGAACTCCTCATGGAAACGTGGTGGAGACATAAGCGCGATCTTGGGCCGAATTGTAGCACGGGACAACAAGCACACGGACGAAATTTTTGACTGGGGATGCCATTGCAGGAACCATCAACTTGCCCCATCTCGGTCATGATCGTGACGCAACGTTTGGGGTGCCGAATCATAGGCGCTGGTGGCCTGCTCGGGGGAGCAGCCCCGGGGCTCGGACAAAAAAAGCAAGTGTGACGGCGCGTTACGAAACGGTGTTGAGACACGCGTTCAATCCGGGGGAGGGCGTATGTTCGGGTGGGGCAAGAAGAGCGATGGCTTTCAATGGCATAAATATGTGCGCACGACGATCAAACTGAAGCGAGACAACCGCCGCCAGAAGGTCGAGAACGTGAAACAAGCCGCCGCAGATCAAGTGCAAGCCGCAGGCGCCGCCGTCGGCGCGGGGGCGCGGGTCGGCGCCGAGAAAGTCGGCAAGGGCGTCAGCCTGACGGCGCGCGGGCTGTTCGATGTACTCTCGCGACCGGATGTGTCGATCCCATTGGCGCTGGCCGGATTGATCGCGGGCACTGCCGGCATCTTGCGATGGAAAAACGGCATGGCGGGAACGGATACCTATATCGCGCTGGCGCTCGGGCTGACGCTGTTGCTTGGCACCGTGCCGCTGTTGATGTCGCTGAAGCGGGTGACGCTGCCGCGTCTCAACCGGTTCCAGCAGGTGTCGCTGCTGGTCGGCGCGGGATTGACGGCGGCGTTGGCGTGGGCGGCGAACCAGGGGCACGCGCCGCTGGCGGCCATCATGCCCGCGAGCCTCTCCGGCATGTCGATGCCGCAGCTCTCGAATTTCTCGTTGACCGGCGCGAAGCCGCTGGAAGGCCGCGCGCAGGTGACGGGAACGGATACGTTGCGCGTTGGCACCACATCGCTGCGACTTGCCGGCATCGAGGCACCGGATCGCGACCAGAAGTGCAACAAGAGTGGCGGCAAGAAGTTCGCGTGCGGTGAAGCCGCACGCGGCGCGCTGGAGCGGATCGTGCGCAACAAGCCGTTGACCTGCACGCTCGGCGGCAAGGACGAGACCGGCCGGCAACTCGCGACCTGCGCGGGCGGCGGCCAGGACGTCGCGGCGCAGCTCGTCAAGGAAGGGCATGTATTCGCGGAGGCGGGTCTGTTTTCAAAGTATGGATCGCAAGAGACCGAGGCGCGCACCGCCAAGGCGGGGCTCTGGGGTGGCGACAACGAACGTCCGTCGGCTTTGCGCGCGAAACAATGGGATGTCGCGAAAAAGGCGGCGCCCGATGGTTGCCCGATCAAGGGATCGGTGTCGTCGTCGGGCAAGACGTATGTGCTGCCGTGGTCGCCCGACTACGAGAGCGTGAAGGTGAGGACGAGCCGCGGTGAACGCTGGTTCTGCTCGGAAGCCGAGGCGCAGTCGGCCGGCTGGAAGCAGGCGTCGCGCAGCTGATTATCCTAGTTCGCGGCGCCACAGACCGATGGCGCGCTGGACGATGCGGTCGAGCAGGTTGCGCGGCGGTGTCGCGATGCGCGCATAGCCGCGCAGGCGGGCGTGTGGCAGGTGGCCGGCGGCATCGACGCGAACGCGGATCTTGTAGAGCGCCAGATCCGGTATCAGCGTGCCATTGGCGCCGGGACGCACGGCGATCGGCCCGCCATTGGCAATCGCGAGCGAGGCATCATCGAGGATGCGCAGGCCTTCCAGCTGCACCGCCTCGACGCGGCCCTTGAAGGTGCTGAGCGGCCACCCCTCGAACCAGAACTCGGCATCGGCCGCAGTGGCGATATGCGCCAGATCGCGCTCTTCGGCGTAGGCCGTGGCCTTGCGCACTTCGGCGGTGACGATGCGAAACAGCGGCTGATCGGTGCGCACCCATTGATCGGGGGCGAGGCCGCGCTCGGCAACGCGCAGGCGCCCGGCGGCAGGCGCCACAATCGTCAATCGCGCTTGGCGTGCGTCGAGACCCGCGATCTCGGCGGCAACGCGCGCATGCTCCTCCATGCGCATCGGCACGGCGGCGTGATGGACCTGGCCGGTGAGGTGCTGGGCGATCGCACGGTCGAGCCCGGCGCGGCGCTGGTGCGCGCGCTGCAGCTCGAAATCGACTTCGGGAACGCACAGGCGGGCGATGGTTTGGCCCGTCGTAACAATCGCACCGTCGACGACGCCGAGCTCGCAGAGCCGCGCCGGTTCGGGCGCGAACACGTCGTGCGTTTCGCCGCCATCGAACAGCATCGGCAGAGTGAGTGTCGAGCGCCATGGCACGACGAGAAGGCCGAGGCAGGCTAATCCAACGAGCGCGAGGCGCAGGCGGCCGCGGACACTTTGCGCCTGCGGGGCCGTCATCATCTGCCAAATCTCGGTCACCGCGGGCATGGCAATGAAGATGACGGCAATCGCAATCGACAAGGGCAATGCCAGAGCGGCGGGCAAGAGCCATTGCACCGCATAGATAAAGCCGAGGTAGATGACGCCACGCCACAGCAGGGCGCAGAAGCCATAGACCAGCATGATGATCCGGAAACGGCGGGACAGCTCCGGTTCAGGCGATGGCTCTGGCGATGACGTCCGCGCACCGGTGACCCAGCGCCGGAAGGTCGAGCGCAGGAGGTCGAGGCTGCGCGACTGGAGGTTATCGAGGCCAAGCGATTCGCTCAGAATGTAATAGCCGTCGAAGCGCATCAGCGGATTGGCGTTGAAGGCGAGCGAGAGCAGGATCAGCGTGGTGCCGCAAAAGCCCGCGGCGTCGCGCCAGCCGCCGGGTTCGAGAAAGGGCCAGGCGGCGAGCGCGAGGATGGCGAGCGCTGATTCCGCCATCACGCCGGCGGCGGCGATGACGATGCGGTGACGGCGGACGCGGACGGTCCAGGCGGCGCTGGTTTCGACGAACAGCAATGGATAAAGGATGACGATGCTGACGCCGAGCACGGGCACGTCGGCGCCATAACGGCGCGCGGCGTAGGCGTGGGCGAGTTCGTGCAAGGCTTTGGAAACGATCAGGAGCACGGCCACCAGCAGTGCGCCTTCGAGGCTCATCATGGCGGAGAGACTGGAGACGAACCGGGATGCCTCGCGCGCGATGAGGGCGGCGGCGGCGATGGCGGCGGCGAGGATCGCCCACCAAAAGGCGGGCGTGAAGAACGGTGCGGCGAGCCAGGCGGTGGAATCGAGAAAGCGCTGCGGCGCCAGGAGGGCGAACCGCTGAAACAACACCGCGCCGAGGCGCTGTGGCAGATTGGTGCGTGCGCTTTCGGCCGCAGCCATGTGGTGCTTGTAGAGCGTCGCGCCGTCGGCTTTGAGAAAGCCGTGGCGGGCGAGGAACTGGGCGACGCGCGCGACGTCTTCGGCGGTGGCGGTGTAGGTGGTTTCGACATTGACGCAGCCGGCGATGGCTGACGGCTCGCCGATGTCCCAGCGCGCGACGATCTCGAATTCGCGCGCGCCGATATGCAGATAGGCGTCGGCGGCGGGATCGCGCAGCACCCAGGTGGGGGCGCCGGCGCGGGTGCGCGGACCAAGGTGCAGCTCGACGTCCTGGCGCAGCGGCGGCACACGCTTCGGTTCGGTTGACGGCGGGCCGGGCGTGTGGAGCGCTGCGGTCATGGCGTTCACAGGCCCAACACGCGGCGGATCGCGGCGAGAGGCTTGCGCGCCAGGAGATAGGCGAAAGGCGCGCGGGCGCCGTAGATCTTGGCGGTGCCCGTGAGGCCGAGGCGCGGTGGCGGGATGCTGGCGTCGAATTCGGCTTCGGCGACGAAGGCGACGGTCTGATTGGCGAGGGTGCGGGCTTCGTGGCTGATCTTCATCAGGCGCGCGCGGATGGGATTGGCTGGCTCGGCCGCCATGAAGAAATCGACATCGGCGCCCGCCACGGCGACGACCGCGTCCTCGGCGGGCAGGTAGATCTCCAGACGAACGCGGCGGGGATCGGCAATGGCGAGAATGCGCTCGCCGACGCGGACGGGCCGGCCTTCCCAGGCAACGGGATCGTCGAGGAGGGCGACGCCGGCGTCGTGCGCCATCACGACCGCACGCGCGCGGCGATGCTGGGCGTGCGCGAATTCGATCTCGCCTTCGGCAAGTCGCGCCATCAATGCGCCGATTTCTGCGCGGGCCTTGGGATCGCGCACGCCTTGGGCCTCGGCGCGGCGGCGATCGGCGAACAGGACATCGACGCGACGGGCGGCTACGTCCTCGGCGGCGGACAATTCCGTCGTGTCATAGCGGACAAGCGGGCGACCGGGTTCGACGGCTTCGTTCGGGGCGACAAGAACCCGCTGGATCACGCCATCAATGGGAGCCGCGACGATCTTCGGCTCGGCTGGGATGACTTTTGCCTCGACCAAGGCGACGACGTGCATGGGCAGCGCGAGCACCAGGAGCGTTGCGGCGACAGCGGCGGCGATGACGCAGTGCTTGCGCGACCACCAGGCGGCCGGTGTGGCCGATGGCGCCGACAGCGCAGTGATGGCGCTGCCGTAGGCGCCGCCGAGACGCATCAGCAGACGCTGCTCGGGGGCCGTGAATGGTGTGTCGCGCACGACGAAGAGGCCACCGGCCTGCTGCGATCTGGGACCGAGCCAGGGCACCCAGCAGGTGTGCACCGGCAGGTGGCGTGGCGCGTCGGTGCGGAGCCGGGCCGGCAACAGGGCCGCGTCGACGGGCACGATACCGGACGGGGCCGCCAATGCGGCAAGGTGGCGCGCGCACGCGCTGTACCAGCGGATCTGCGGCGCGTTGGGCTCGATTTTCATGCCGCCCGAGATGGCAGCGATGCGGCCCGTGCCGGCCAGCCACACCAGAGCATGGTCATAGGGGACCACCCGATGCGTGTCGTTGGCGGCGATGAAGGCGACCGCGAGCGGGCTTTCCGCTTGCCGCACGTCCAACTCCAATTGCGCGAGGCGGCCGAGGCCCATCACCTGGTTGGACAAGGCGGTGCTGGTGTGCGGCCCGGCATTCATCGTGCAAGACCCGCGATGCCGGGGCGCTCGATATCGCCGCTCATGCCGGCAACGAGGCCCGCGGTCTTGCCGTCGACGGCGGCGCGCACCTCGATGAGCTGGCTGACGTTGTCGATCATGGCGCCGACGGTGATCGCCTTCAGCGGCAGGCTTTCACCGGTTTCATCGATTTTAAGAACGAGCGGGGATCCGGGGCGGATCACACCCAGCCAATGCGAGGGAACGAAGGCGCGGACTTCATAGGCGCTGTCGTCGACGATCTCGATCAGCGGGTCGCGGGCGGCGACGGTTTCGTGCGCGTTGGCGATGCGGCGCACGATGCGGCCGCCGTAAGGGGCCGGAATGTCGCAGTAGGCGACGCGCGTTTCGGCAACGATCACGTCGGCGCGGGCTTTCTTGAGTTCCGCGTCGGCGAGCGTGACTTGCAAGCGCGCGATCGAACCGGACGATGCCAGCGAGACCTTGGCGTCGAGGGTGTCCTTGGCGGCTTCGGCGATGGCGCGGGCGCGCCGCAACTCGGCCTGATGGATGCGGCAATCGAAGGTGACGAGGATGTCGCCCTTGGCGAAGCGCTCGCCATTCTCGGGACCGATGCTCAGCACCGTCGACTGAAGGGCCGCGGAAATGGTCGCCTGCTGGCGCGCGACGACGAGGCCACGGATTCGGCTGGCGCTGCGTGGCATGGCCGGCGGCTCGCCGTTGGCAACCGGCGCGACCTGCTGCGGGCCAGCGCCACGGGCAATGTCCGCATCGCAGACGATGGTGACGATCCCGAATATCGAGATCGCCGCCACCGTAACCCGGCGGACCCGTGGAAAGCCGCCAAGGCGTACTGACTTTGGGCCGTCGTTGCGCATGCTCACTTGCTCGCGAGCTTGATCTCGGGGACGGGCGAGCGCCAATCCTGCAAGAGCGTGCGCATTTGCACGGTCAGATCCTTGACGCTGGCGGACTCCATGCCTTCCGGCCAGCGATAGGCGCCGACGGAGTTGAGCACGCGGCCGTAAGCGTTCTGCACGTCGGCGTAGGCGGCGTAGTATTGCAACGCGGTGACGAGACGTCGCGAGCGCGCCTCGAGGGCATCGACTTCGGAGGCCGCCTTGTTGGCGTACGACCGGGACGTGACGTCCGAGAGTTCGCCTTCGACGCGGTGCAGGCGGGACGCCACATCGAAGAGTTCGTTGGCCAGGCCGAAGCGTTCGAGCGAGATGTGGAGTTGCGCGGCGATGGCGGCCGACAAGGCCATGCGGCGCGCATCGGCGACTTCGACGTTGCGCTCGGCAAAGGCGATGTTGCGCGGGGCGGAGGCCAATTCCATCAAATTCTTGGTGATGGCGAGGCCAGCGCTCGACCACTGGTTCTCGAACAGGAAGGAGTTCGAAGTCGTAGTTGCGGCCGCCGCGGAATTCGATACCGGGCAGGAGGCGGACGTAGACCATCTTCAGCTCGGTTTCGCCGATGCGGCGCTTATAGTCTTCCTCGCGCAGCTCGGGGCGATTCTGCAGTGCGACGTTGACCAGATCGCCGACGTTGGCGCGCAGGCGCGGCACGGCAAGTTTGCGCGCGGCGGGCGCCGCAACCTTCAGATGCGTTCCGGCGGGCGCATTGATGAGGGCTGCGAGTTCGGATTTCGCGAGCGCGAGCTTGCGGCGCACCTCGACCAGATCGCGCATGTGGGTGACGAGCTGGCGCTGCGACTTCAGTTCGTCGGACGGTTCGCCGACGCCGCTCTTGGCGGTTGCTTCGGAGCGCAGGATCGCACGATTGAGTTCGGCGATGGTGCGGTTAACTTCCGGCATCAGATTTTCGGCGGCGACGGCGCGCCAGTAGGCGTAGCGGATGTCCTGCACCAGGTTCTGGACGACCTTGATGCGGCGCTCTTCCGCAATCATCACCTTGTCGGCTTCCTGCTTGCTGCGCAGATATGTGAGGCCGAAATCCAGGACGTTCCAGACGACCTGAAGGTCGAAGGCGTGGACGCGCTTGTCCTCGCTGGTCGAGACTTCGAGCGACTGGTTGCCAGTGATGAGCGAGCGGCTGGAGGATCCGCGGAAGCTGTCGCGGGCGCGCCAGCCGGCGTTGCCAGCGAGCTGCGGCAGGAAGCCGATTTCCGTATGGCGCAGGCCATCGGTCGCAAGCTCGCGCTCGAGCGATTTCAGTTTCTTGTCGAGATTGAATTTGATGCCGCGTGCCAGCGCTTCGTAGAGATCGACGGGGCCGCCGAGAGGGGCCTGATCGGCGTACATGGTGCCGAGATCGGCACCGACGCGATTTGCAACAGCTTCCTCGCTGACCGGATCGAGGCCGACGCAGCCTGCCAGCGCGAGTGTCGCCACCGCCGTGGTGCGCAGAAGCAAGCGACGGATGGTGTCGAAACCTGTTGAATTGGCGCGTTTTGCTTGATTTGCCGCGAAAGCGGACTTGGACCGCAACATATGAAATCCCCCGAATTGGTCACGAACTTGCCGATTTCACAACCTTAGGTTGATTCGTGATGGAATTCTCTAATTAGTTGCAGTTGTCCACGAGCGTCGCGCAACAGTGGAAAAGCCCTCACATGCCGGTGCGGTTGGGAACGAAAAGGCCGGAGCTTGCGCCCCGGCCCTCGTCATGTCGCAAGCGCGCAGTTACGCGGCATCGAGGGCCCATTGGCGTGCGCCACGATCAAACGCGGTCACGCGCATCTGCAGCGCCCGGCCGAACGGGATGGCGGCGGGTGTGCCGCTATCGAGTCCCAACGCGGCGTCATCCAAGGCCGCGACGTCGACGGCCAAAGGATCCGTCGGCCGGAGCAAGCCATTGCGCACCGGCGGCGTGGCCGTCCCGGGATCGTCTTGCGGATTGGCGCGCGGCACCTCTTTGTCCTCTGACCCCGCGAAGTTGGGCCATAGTTCGATCCCGGTCCCACGTGACGTCGCGAGCAGGCCGGCATTGTCGAGCGACGGATCGGCAGCCGTCGCAATGGTGTTGGCAATCATCACGCTGCCGTCACCGACGCCGTACTGGCGATCGATGTAATGGGCGTGATCCGTGACAACGTAATGAATGAAGGTGTTGTTCGGATACAAGACATCGATCTCGCCGGGCGTGGGTGTGACGACATCGATGCTGTCGGGCAGCATGCTGAGCGGGGCACCGGCAATCGATGACACGTTTTGCAAGGCCACCTCGGCAACAGAGATCGCCATGGTCTGTATGGCGGTCCGTGCGCCGCCGGCACCGCCGTTGGCGATGTCGTCGACCGTGATGTCGAGCGCGTCGGCGCCGTGGAAGCCGAAGTCGCCGATGTAGCGTAGTGTGGCCAACGCGGCGTTGATATCGGCTGGCGTGCCGGTCAACGTGATCGTCTTGCCATTGTCACTGAGCACCATGGCGACGCCACTGCCGGGGGGCAGCGACAGCGTTCCATGCGCGACGTTGAGAGTGACGCGCACGGGCGCGGTCGCGGAGTCGATGTCGGCAATGGTGACACCCGGGATCGCCAACTGATCGGCTGGAAGCCCCGTGTTCTGCACGCCCGATACGGCGGATGGGGCGGTCAGCAGCGGCGCGTCGTTCACGGGCGAGACGGTCAGCGTCAATGTCGCTGTATCGCTGCCACCATTGCCGTCCGAGAGCGTGTAGGTGATCAGTGGGACCGGACCGTTATAGTTCAGCATTGGCGTAAACGTGTAAGACCCATCGGAATTGATCACCAACGTGCCGATGCTCGGAATGAGCACGGGCGTTCCGGCGGCGATCGGACCCGGGAGGCCGGCGACGGAGTAGGCCGTCACCGTCAGCGGATCGCTGTCGGGGGCGGTGTCGGCGTCGGCGGTCAGGGCGTCGGTGATGACGTTGCCGGTGATCGTGGTATCCTCGAACACCGTGCCAACGTCATCCATCGCGACTGGCGGCAGGTTGGTGAAGCTGAAGGTGACGTAGGTGGTGGTGGTGAGACCATTGGCGTCGGTCGCGACCACCGGCACGATGTAGGTGCCGGCTGGTTCGCCCGGCGTCGCGCCCTGGCTGGCGGTGTTCGCAGGCGTGCCGGAGAACGTGCCCGTCAGAGGATCGAACACGAGGCCGGGCGGCAGCATGGCCGGATCGACGGAGAGCGTGATCGTATCCAGCGCATCGGGATCGCCGAACGCAGGGCCGACAACCACCGGCGTGATCGGCTGGCCGTCCGTGCCGGTGATCGGTGCAATCGCCGGGCTGGCGGCAAGCGGCGACGGCGTGCCGACGTTGACCGTAACAGTTGCCGTCGTGGTCGTGCCATCCGCGTCCGTGATCGTGTAAGTGAACGTATCCGTGCCGGTGAAGCCCGCGTCCGGCGTGTACGTGATGGTGCCGTTCGGGTTGATCACGACCGCGCCGTTGACCGGATCGGTTGCCGCCGTGACGGTGATGACGTCGCCGTCGGAATCGTGATCGTTGGCGAGAACGCCGACGGTGACAGGCTGATCGACGGCCGTACCAGCCGTGTCGTCCCCGGCAGCGGGCAGCGGGTTCGCCGCCGTCAGGACAACCGTGGTGGTCACCTGGTTGCCGGCGGGGTCAACCGCCGTCACGAGGATCGGGAACGGTCCATCCGTCGAGGCACCGGGCTCGAGCGTGCCAGTGATGATGCCCGTGACAGGATCGATCGCAAGACCTTCAGGCAGACCTGTCGCCGAGAACGCCAGCGGATCACCGTTCGGGTGCGTGATCGTCGCGCCGATGTTGATCGGCGAGATGGGCGAGCCATCGACGCCGAGCGCCGTCAGCTGACCTGTCACAACCGGAGCATCAGGGTTCGGCACACCGACGTAGACAGTGACGGTCGCAACCGACGTGCCGCCTTCGCCGTCAGAGACGGTGTAAGAGAACGTATCCGTGCCGGCAAAGTTCGCGTCGGGGCTATAGGTGAGCGTGCCATCCGGGTTGATCGTCACAGAGCCGTTGGCGGGATCAGAGGCATATGTCACCTGAAGCGCATCGCCGTCCGGATCACTGTCGTTGCCCATGGCGCCGATCACGACCGGCAGGTTCATCGGGGTTTCGGCCGTATCGTCAGCCGCAACAGGTGCCGGGTTCAACACACCCAGCACGAACGTGGTCGAGACCTGGTTGCCGTCCGGATCAACGCCGGTCACGGTGATCGGGTATGGACCGCTCACAGATGCATCAGGCTCGAGCGTGCCGGTAATGATACCCGTCACCGGATCGATCGCGAGGCCGGGCGGCAAGCCCGTCGCCGTGAACGTCAGCGGCTGGCTATCCGGATCGGTGAAGAGACCTGCGGCGTCGATCGGCGTGATCGGTTGATCATCCGTGCCGGTCTGCGCCGGAACCGTGCCGGCAACAACCGGCGCGTCCGCGGGCGGGGCGCCGACAACGATGGTGATCGTCGCGAGCGAGGGCTGACCCTGCGCATCCGTGATCGCGTACGTGAGCGTCTCCGTGCCAACGAAGCCTGGAGCCGGCACATACGTGATCGTGCCATTCGGGTTCAACGTTGCCGTGCCGTTGGCGGCGGGCGTCACCGCCGTCACCGTCAGCACGTCGCCGTCGGCATCCGTGTCGTTGACAAGCGGCGCCAGTACCACCGGCGTATCCGCCGGAGTCGCGGCGTTGTCAGCAACCGCGACAGGCGCCGGGTTGGTGATGGCGATCTGAACCGGGATCGTCGCCGTCTCGCCGTTCGGGCCGACCGCCGTCACCAGGACCACATACGGGCCCTGTTCAGACGCGTCGTTCGCGGGCGTACCAGAGATGATGCCCGTCACCGGATCGATGGTCAGGCCTTCAGGCAGGTTGGTTGCCGAGAACGTGAGTGAGATGTTGGTTGGGTTCTCGAACGCAGGCGCCGTCGCGATTGGTGCGATCGGCGTGCCTTCGACGCCCGTCTCAGCCGTGATCGGACCGAGCGCGACCGGCGCGTCGTTGGCGCCCGTCACCGTGACCGTGATCGTTGCTTCAGCGGTGCCGCCCTGGCCGTCAGACACACGATACGAGATCACCGTCTCGCGCGTCGCGCCTGGTGTGAGGTTCTGGAAGTCCTGGCCCGGATCGAATGTCCAGGAGCCATCGGGGTTGAGCGTGAACGTGCCGCCGGTCGAACCAGCCACGGGCGCGCCAACCAGCGAAGGATCGCCGTTGATCGCGGTGACCGTCAGAGGATCGCTGTCGGGAGCTGTGTCGGCGTCGCCGGTCAGGGCGTCAGTGATGACGTTGCCGGTGGCGGCCGGGCCGTCCTCGGATAGCGTGGCCGTGTCATTGTTCGCGACCGGTGGAAGGTTGACGATGGTCAGCGTCACGGTCGTCGTTACGCTCTCGCCATCGGGATCGGTTGCGGTGATCGTGATGAAATATTCGCCGGGATTGCCGGTGTTGGTTGATTGCGACGCATCCGCCGGCGGGGTGCCGGTGATTTCGCCCGTGACCGGATTGATGCTGATCCAAGATGGCGTGGTGGCGCCAACGACAAACGTCAGTGGTTCGCCATCCGGATCGACGATGTAATCTGTCGACGTCGATCGGGGTCAGCGCCTGGCGCCGTCGTTCGTCGCGTTACATCGGGGATGATGTTCAACGGATCGGTGGCGGGGATCGGATTTGCGGGCGTGCCGGGGTTCAGCGGATCGATCACGACGGGCGTGTCGTTGGCGCCATTGATGGTGATGACGAGCAGTGCCGTATCGGTGCCGCCGTTGCCGTCGTCGATGGTGTAGAGAACCGTCTCGGTCGCGGTCTCGGTGACGTCGAGGCCGTTGTAGGCGGTGCCGGGGGCGAAGGTGTAGCTGCCGTCGGCGTTGAGCGTCAAAACGCCGCCGCCGGCCACCGTGAACGGCGTGCCGATGGTGATCGGAGTGCCGGCCTGTTCGGCCAGCGACACGGTCACGGGATCGCTGTCGGGGGCGGTGTCGGCGTCGCCGGTCAATGCGTCGGTGATGACGTTGCCGGCGATGCCTGCCGCATCTTCGCCGGCGCTTGCGGCGTCATCCTGCGCCACCGGCGCGAGGTTGGTGATCGTGTAGGTGATCGTCGTCGTGACCAGCGCGCCATCCGGATCGGTGGCGGTGATGGTGACGAGATAGACGCCAGGTGCCGCGACGGGATCGTCGCCGCCTTGGGAGGCGTCGGGATCGATCGCGCCGGTGATGAGACCGCTCACGGGATCGATCGAGAGGCCCACGGGCAGGCCCGTTGCCGCGAAGGTCAGCGGTTCGCCGTCGGGATCGACGATGTAATCCGTCACGTCGATGGTCACGGGGCTGGCGCCGTCGGTCGTCGCGACATCGGGGATGATGTTCAATGGATCGGTGGCGGGGATCGGATTTGCGGGCGTGCCGGGGTTCAGCGGATCGATCACGACCGGCGTGTCGTTGGCGCCATTGATGGTGATGACGAGCAGTCGCCGTATCGGTGCCGCCGTTGCCGTCGTCGATGGTGTAGAGAACCGTCTCGGTCGCGGTCTCGGTGACGTCGAGGCCGTTGTAGGCGGTGCCGGGGGCGAAGGTGTAGCTGCCGTCGGCGTTGAGCGTCAGAACGCCGCCGCCGGCCACCGTGAACGGCGTGCCGATGGTGATCGGAGTGCCGGCCTGTTCGGCCAGCGACACGGTCACGGGATCGCTGTCGGGGGCGGTGTCGGCGTCGCCGGTCAATGCGTCGGTGATGACGTTGCCGGCGATGCCTGCCGCATCTTCGCCGGCGCTTGCGGCGTCATCCTGCGCCACCGGCGCGAGGTTGGTGATCGTGTAGGTGATCGTCGTCGTGACCAGCGCGCCATCCGGATCGGTGGCGGTGATGGTGACGAGATAGACGCCAGGTGCCGCGACGGGATCGTCGCCGCCTTGGGAGGCGTCGGGATCGATCGCGCCGGTGATGAGACCGCTCACGGGATCGATCGAGCAGGCCCACGGGCAGGCCCGTTGCCGCGAAGGTCAGCGGTTCGCCGTCGGGATCGACGATGTAATCCGTCACGTCGATGGTCACGGGGCTGGCGCCGTCGGTCGTCGCGACATCGGGGATGATGTTCAATGGATCGGTGGCGGGGATCGGATTCGCGGGCGTGCCGGGGTTCAGCGGATCGATCACGACCGGCGTGTCGTTGGCGCCATTGATGGTGATGACGAGCAGTGCCGTATCGGTGCCGCCGTTGCCGTCGTCGATGGTGTAGAGAACCGTCTCGGTCGCGGTCTCGGTGACGTCGAGGCCGTTGTAGGCGGTGCCGGGGGCGAAGGTGTAGCTGCCGTCGGCGTTGAGCGTCAAAACGCCGCCGCCGGCCACCGTGAACGGCGTGCCGATGGTGATCGGAGTGCCGGCCTGTTCGGCCAGCGACACGGTCACGGGATCGCTGTCGGGGGCGGTGTCGGCGTCGCCGGTCAATGCGTCGGTGATGACGTTGCCGGCGATGCCTGCCGCATCTTCGCCGGCGCTTGCGGCGTCATCCTGCGCCACCGGCGCGAGGTTGGTGATCGTGTAGGTGATCGTCGTCGTGACCAGCGCGCCATCCGGATCGGTGGCGGTGATGGTGACGAGATAGACGCCAGGTGCCGCGACGGGATCGTCGCCGCCTTGGGAGGCGTCGGGATCGATCGCGCCGGTGATGAGACCGCTCACGGGATCGATCGAGAGACCCACGGGCAGGCCCGTTGCCGCGAAGGTCAGCGGTTCGCCGTCGGGATCGACGATGTAATCCGTCACGTCGATGGTCACGGGGCTGGCGCCGTCGGTCGCCGCGACATCGGGGATGATGTTCAATGGATCGGTGGCGGGGATCGGGTTTTCGGGCGTGCCGGGATTCAGCGGATCGATGACGACGGGCGTGTCGTTGGCGCCATTGATGGTGATGACGAGCAGTGCCGTATCGGTGCCGCCGTTGCCGTCGTCGATGGTGTAGAGAACCGTCTCGGTCGCGGTCTCGGTGACATCGAGGCCGTTGTAGGCGGTGCCGGGTGCGAAGGTGTAGCTGCCGTCGGCGTTCAACGTCAGAACGCCGCCGCCGGCCACCGTGAACGGCGTGCCGATGGTGATCGGAGTGCCGGCCTGTTCGGCCAGCGACACGGTCACGGGATCGCTGTCGGGGGCGGTGTCGGCGTCGCCGGTCAATGCGTCGGTGATGACGTTGCCGGCGATGCCTGCCGCATCTTCGCCGGCGCTTGCGGCGTCATCCTGCGCCACCGGCGCGAGGTTGGTGATCGTGTAGGTGATCGTCGTCGTGACCAGCGCGCCATCCGGATCGGTGGCGGTGATGGTGACGAGATAGACGCCGGGTGCCGCGACGGGATCGTCGCCGCCTTGGGAGGCGTCGGGATCGATCGCGCCGGTGATGAGACCGCTCACGGGATCGATCGAGAGGCCCACGGGCAGGCCCGTTGCCGCGAAGGTCAGCGGTTCGCCGTCGGGATCGACGATGTAATCCGTCACGTCGATGGTCACGGGGCTGGCGCCGTCGGTCGCCGCGACATCGGGGATGATGTTCAACGGATCGGTGGCGGGGATCGGGTTTTCGGGCGTGCCGGGATTCAGCGGATCAATGACGACGGGCGTGTCGTTGGCGCCATTGATGGTGATAACCAGCAGTGCCGTGTCAAAACCGCCGTTGCCGTCGTCGATGGTATAGCTGATCGTCTCGGTCGCGGTCTCGGTGACGTCGAGGCCGTTGTAGGCGGTGCCGGGTGCGAAGGTGTAGCTGCCGTCGGCGTTCAACGTCAGAACGCCGCCGCCGGCCACCGTGAACGGCGTGCCGATGGTGATGGCCGTCGTGCCCTGCATTGCTGCCGAGACTGTCAGCGGGCCGCCGTCGACGTCTGTGTCGATGCCGGGCGCGGTGGTGAGAACGTTGCCGCCAACAGACGCGGCGTCTTCGCCAAGGCTTGCCGCATCGTCAACACCAACGGGGGGGTCGTTGACCGGTACGACGGCGATGGTCGCCACGGCCGGTGCGCTCGTGGCGTTACTCAAATCCTTGGCCGTGAAGGTCAGTGTGCGATTGCCTGCGACCGGCATCTGGTCGATGTTTGCGTAGGTCACGCTTTGCACCAGGGCATCGAGATCGGCGTGCGGAATGGCACCGCCACCGACCTGCTGGATAAAGAAGGTGCCCGTGCCGGCGCTGCCAGCGGTATAGGTGACTTGGAAGTCGGTGCCTCCGATCGTGATGATCGCGCTCGACGTCACCGTCGGATTGAAGGTCGTGCCACCGATCGCGACGACCTCGAAGGCGCCATCCAGAATTCCGGCGACCGCGATCTTGAGCGAGGCGATGTCGTTCTCGCCGATGTCGCTGACATCAGCTGCCGGCGCGACCGGAAGCGGTGCATCGCCTTCCGTGAAGATCGTTGCATGGTCGCGCGCGGTGTCGGCCGCCGTCGCCACCGAGTTGAGATCGACGATCGGGGCATCGTTGACCGGCGTGATCGTGACGCTGACGGAGACGGTATTGGAGAGCAGACCGCCTACGTCCGCGACCTGATAGCTGATCGGCGCCGGCGTGCCATTGAAGTCCGCAACTGGGGTGAACGTGATGGCGCCGGTGGCTGGATCGACGGCCCACACACCTTGACCAGGCACCGTCAGCGTTTTGCCGTCGAGGCTGAGCGTCGCGCCAGGTGGCGTCGTCGTGATCACGACGCTGAGCGGATCGAGCGCGCTGTCGATGTCGGTATCATTAGCCATCACGTTGATGACGACGGGCGCATCCTCCGGGCCGGAGCCGCTGTCGGCGGCGGCGACCGGCGGATCGTTCACCGGCGTCATCATCAAGGTGAGGTTGGCCGTCGCGGTGCCGCCGTTGCCATCGGAGACCGTGTACGACGCCACCGGCACGGCGCCTGCGAAGTTTGCGACCGGTGTGAAGGTGTAGGTGCCATTGGGATTGATTTGCAGGGTGCCGACGTTGGGGATGTTCGCGGTCTGGCCCGCGACAAATGTTCCGCCAATGCCGGTGACTGAGAACTGCGTGACGGACAGAGGTCCGCCGTCGACGTCCGTATCGTTGGCAAGCAAGACGCCGCTCGCGGGGGTATCCTCGGTGACGGTTCCGACGTCATTGATCGCAACTGGCGCGTCGTTGACGGGTGTGATCGTGAGGGTGAGGGTCGCGGTGTCTGTCAGTGCGCCATCACTGAGCGTGTAGGTCGCGATGGGAACGGGACCGTTGTAATTCAGCGCTGGCGTGAACGTGTAGGCGCCGGTCGAGGCGATGGTCAGCGTACCGACGCCGGGAATGGTGGCGGTTGCGCCCGCGACGAACAGCTCGGGCGTGCCATCACCGTTGATGTCGATGGTGAACTGCGTGACCGAGAGCGACGCGGAGTCGACATCGCTGTCGGCACCGGGCGCGTTGGTGATGACGTTGCCGGTCGCAGGCGTGTCCTCAGTCACGGACTTGACATCGTCCACGGCGACAGGCGCATCGTTGACGGCGATCATCGAGAGTGCAAGCGTTGACGTGTCTGTGCCGCCCCGGCCATCCGAGACAGTGTACGTGATGACCGGTATGGCTCCGGCGTAGTTTAACAGCGGTACAAACGAATAGCTGCCGTTGGCATTGATTGTAATTGTACCAACGCCAGCGATGAGAACGTCTGAAGCGATGGACTGTGTGCCAGCTACTCCGAATATCGTGTACCCCGTAATCGTCAACGGATCGCCATCAGCGTCCGTGGCATTGTTCAGCAAGTCACCAGTTGCACCGTTTAATACGGTCAGCGTCATGTCTTCTGTAACAGTATTGGTTTCGTTGCCATCCACGGGTGGCGTATTGTCAGGCGTTGTGTCGCGGTAGTTCAAGTCATGCGTCATCGGCGTGATCGCGCCTACGATCGCGTCGCCATCATCCGGCAAGTAGCCAGTTGCGGCGGCAGGCAAAGGCGTCTTGCCTTCATTGACCACGAAACCATCGTTGGCATTGCCGTCAATGGCGGTTTCGTAAACGTCAAACAAGCCGTCGCCGTCGGCATCGTTCAGAGCTGTAGATAGGCCCGACACCATCGGAACGCCGAGGCCGCTCTCTTGCGCATCCGTCAGGGCATCATTGTCGGAATTCAGATCAAGGTAATCGACCTTATCGGAGCCATCTGTGTTGACAGGTGTGAGGCCGATGCCGCCCGCCGTGCCCAAAGCGCCCGCGTCATAAGCGTCATCCAAACCGTCATGGTTGGCATCGGCAATGCCTGAACCAACACCTGATGGTGCAATATAACCAGCGGTGGTCTGCGCTTCGATATTGTCGGTGATGCCATCATTGTCAGAGTCGATATCGAGAGCGTCGATCAGACCATCTGAGTCTGTGTCTGGCGGCAATGTATGTTCGCCAAGATACAGTGTCATATACTCATAGTCTGAGCCGGAACCGAGTTTCTCCCGCGAGATGATGATAGAAGTATAGGCCGAACCGGTTGGCAACTTGATGAGAACGGGGACAAGATCTTGATTGCCCGTATATGTGGAAATGTTTGCAGGATCGAGCACAAACCCTGTTGGCGTTGCGGTTGCCGATTCCAGTGCGGTGCTTAGGATCGCACCATTGGCGTCAACCCCACCGTATCCGGGACCTGGATTAATTGCGTCCCAAGCCGTGTAGTCGGTTTCAAGCGTTCCATCGGCCTTGATTGCCGTGATTGTTACTCTCGCATCATAGACGGTCAGATAGTCAGGGTAGATGCCAGAAATACCGAAGACGGTGTATTCATTGGCTACACCTGCCGTTGTGTTTGTAAAGTCGAGTGAAACCTTGTGGGTCACAGGACTTGCCGCTGCAGTTCCAGTCCAAATGGTCAAGCCGGATGTAGGCCCTAAAAGCCCATCAGGGAAAGCGGCATTGAATTCAGGCTGGCCAACAAAAGTTGCAAGCTCTGGTGCAGTCGTACCTCTTGGATATCCAGCAACTGCAACGTAGCCGCCCGGCGAATAGCTCAGCGCAGTATTGATTGCTACTGTGCCGCCAGTTGGCATCAGTACGGTTCCTGTGAGCGAACCTTGCGTCCAACCAGAGAAGTCCGCGATATCAAATTGACCCGGCCGCAACTCAACCGTATCCAGAATGCCGTCATTATCGTCGTCGATGTCGGTGGTGTTGGCGACGCCATCGCCGTCACTGTCGCGAGCGAGAGTTACTTTTGCCGTCGCAGTCCCGCCATTGCCGTCCGAAACAGTATAATTGAATGTCTCTAAGTCGGAGCTGCCTGGTGCCATCACGACGCTCAGCGTGCCATCGGCATTGCGCGTTACCGTGGTGCCGGACGCTAGCGTAACCGTCCCGCCTACGGCGATTGTGGTGCCGTTGACCTGCGAAATGGCCAGCGGGTCAGCTTCGGCATCGCTGTCGTTGGCGAGCACGGCGATGCTGGTGCTGACACCCGGAACGACCGTGATCGTGCCGTCATTGATGGCAACGGGCGCATCGTTGACGGGCGTCATCGTGAGGGTGAGCGTGGCGGTGTCGGTGAGGATGCCGTCGGAGAGGGTGTAGGTTGCGACCGGCACCGGGCCGGCGTAGTTCAGCGCCGGCGTGAACGTATAGGCCCCGGTCGAGGCGATGGTCAGCGTGCCGACGCCGGGAATGGTGGCGGTTGCGCCCGCGACGAACAGCTCGGGCGTGCCATCACCGTTGGTGTCGATGGTGAACTGCGTGACCGAGAGCGACGCCGAGTCGGGATCGCTGTCAGCACCAGGCGCATTGGTGATGACGTTGCCGGTCGCAGGCGTATCCTCGGTTACGGATTTGACATCGTCCACGGCGACAGGCGCATCGCTCACGCCGGTGATTGTCACGGTGACGGAGGCCGTGTCGGTGACTCCGAGGCTATCGGCAATCGTGTACGTGAAGGTCTCGGTCGCGGTTTGCCCCGTGAGGAGGGATTGGTAGGTGGCGGCCGGCGTGAACGTAAAGTGGCCGTTCGATCCCATGGTGAGCGTCGAGCCGCTGGCGAGCGTGAACGATCCTGTACCGAGCGGCGCACCGTTGACTCCGATGACGGTGATGCCGGCCTGATTGCCAGCCGGCGTAATGTCGACGTTCTTGCCGGTGTCATCGGTGATGACATTGCCGGACTCGGCGGTGTCCTCGGTTGTCGAATAGGCATTGTCGGTGGCGCTGGTGAGCGAGAGGAAGCCTTGAGTCTTGAAGAAGACCGCCGAGTCCCACCCATTATCGCCGGCATCGCCGATCGCGATCTTCATGTCGTAGGTCGTGTTACGGGTGATGTCCGCATCGACGGTGAGCATCACGGTGAGGCCATCGTACTGCAGATATGGGCCGACCGTATGATCACCCGAATAGATCGAGTTCGAGATGAAGAGATCGGTGTGGGTGGCGTCGAACGGGGCGGGATAGGTTGGATTGAGCGCAGCCGCCGTGCCGCGAATGCCGTTGTTGATCGAGTTGACGGAAATTCCGAGGTTGGTATCGGGAACCAAAGCAAGATTTGTCGTTGCGGTATACTCGGTGCCGCCGTGGATAAAGAATCCGAAGGCGTCGTTGAAGATCGTGCCGGTGAATTCTGGATACTCGTCGGACGCAAAGCTGAAAATGAAGCCGACGCGGTCAGTCGCCGACGTAAAGTCGAAATCGAAGCCCGCGGCGTCGTAAATGCCGGCGAAACCCGACAGCGCGTTGAGATCGGGCTCGTTGACAGGTGCGGCCGAGCCGGTGGACACGCCGCCGCCAAAACCCTGGAAGTCAATGGTGTTGCCGAGCGGATTGACGGCGGATGTCGCGGTGCCGGTGACGAAAATCACGCCGTCACTGATCGGCACGCGGCTCGGGCCGAGTCCATCGCTGTCATTGGTGAACGTGCCGAAGCTTGCGCTGGCGCCGATCTGCTGGAAGTTGGTGGCCGTGATGCCGGGTCCAACAAAGTTGTTGGTGAAGATGGTGCCGACGGCCGCGTTGTTGGCGGCGGGTGTGATGGCGAGATCGAGAATGCCGGCATAGGTTTGTTGGGCGGCCGTGGAGATCACAATTCCGGTTTCGATGGCGCCGGCTTTGACCTCGAGATCCCAGTCGCCGCCTTGAACGGCGGCGCCAGTGGCGTCGTTGGAGGCGGCGACATCGGCGCCGGTCAATTTCGACACGTCTTCGACGAAGGCGCGGCCTTGGGCGCCGGCGGCGACGTCGCAACCGTAGATCAAGATATCGCCGTCGCTGGAGAGCGCTGCGCCCAAGGCCGCGATGTCGGCGGCGCGGGCGGCGAGCGTGCCGCGATCGATGGCGCTGTTGCCGAGCTGGAGCACGCCGGAGTCGCCGTGGCTGACGATGTGGATGCTGGCGAGATTTTCGTGGCCGGCGAGGGCGGCGACGATTTGGGCGAGGCCGTCGTGACCGGCGTCGAGCATTACGATTGTGGCGTCGCGCGATGCAGCCGACAGGATGGCGATGGGATCGTCGACGCGGGAGTTGATGAAGATGATCGACGTGGGGGGGCCGTTGGGTGCGGTGGTGCCGGTGTCGAAGACGCTCGGATCGAAGACGGGTGGTTCGGCGGGGGCCGGCACGTCAGCGGGGGCGGGTTCGGGCGTGGATCCGGCGAGCGCATCGAGGGTGATGGCGGCAGCCGCGTCGTACATCGTGCGGGGCTCCAGATGCCGCAGCAGCGCGATGGGCTCGAGGCCGAGGTCGGGGCGGGCGGATCGGGTGTCGGCGGCGGGCTGCTGGCGCTTGGTCATTGGAGGTCCCCTTCTTGGCGCGTAGCGACGCGGCGGGCGTCACTGGAATGGATTGCGAATCACAACTCTGGGTTGTTTTATATCCGTACTCTCGCCTTAAAGTGTTAATTGTTTTAGTATGCAGGGGCCTTAAATCGGATGTATTCCGGCGTTTGTTTTTTGATTTAACTTGCTGATTTTTATGTTTTTATTTGAATTCATCGGGAGAATATCCGGAGTCATGTGGTTGAATGATTTTGGGATTGCAGATGCGACTGCGAAAGGCGCGGATTTGGAACCGCGGCGGCGGCGCGTGCGGTTGGCATTGTGCTATCTGGCTTGGATGTTCCCCACACGATGAGCGCATCCCGTGCCTGAACTCCCCGAAGTCGAGACCGTGCGCCGCGGGCTGCAGCCCGTGATGGAAGGGCAGACGTTTACGCGCGTCGAACAGCGGCGGAAGGATTTGCGGTTTCCGTTGCCGCGCAACTTTGGGAAACGGCTGGAAGGCCAGCGGCTCATAAGATTGGATCGGCGCGCGAAGTATCTCGTCGGGCATCTGGATAGCGGCGAGGTGCTGGCGATGCATCTCGGCATGAGCGGGCGGTTTTCGATCTTACAAGGAGGTGCCGCCGCGCCGCCCGGTGCGTTCGTTCATGAGACCGGCGGAGATCAAAAACATGATCACATCGTGTTCCATATGTCGGGGGGCGCGACGGTGACGTACAACGATCCGCGCCGGTTTGGATTCATGGATCTGATCGAGGGCGCGGCGTTCGCCTCGCACAAATTGTTTCGCGACATCGGGATCGAGCCGCTGGGTGGGGAATTGACGCCGGCGTTTCTGGCGCGGGCGGCGAGGGACAAGAAAACGGATTTGAAGGCGTTCCTGCTGGACCAGAGAATCGTGTGCGGGCTCGGCAATATCTATGTGTGCGAGGCGCTGTATCGGGCGCGGTTGTCGCCGTTGAAGGGGGCGAAGAGTTTAGCGACGACATCGGGAAAGCCGACGGAGCTAGCGGTGCGGCTGGTGCCGGAGATCACGGCGGTGCTGGAGGCGGCGATCCAGGCGGGCGGCTCGACGTTGCGCGATTATCGCGCGGCCGATGGTGCGCTTGGGTATTTCCAGAATGCATTTCAAGTTTATGGGCGCGAGGGCGAGGCGTGCGAGCGGTCGGGGTGCGCAGGCGTGATCAAACGGCGGGTGCAGAGCGGGCGCTCGACGTTTTATTGCGCAAAATGTCAGAGGTGAAGGAAGCCACCCTCATCCGGCGATCATTCTTTTTGCGCTTCGCGCAGGGCGGCCACTTCTCCCTATGGGAGAAGGAAGAAGAGATGCCGATTCAGTTGACGCCGATGCGCTTGATCTTGGGCGGCGGCGTGTCGGCACTGCGCTTCAACGCGACGCTTGCGACCGCTTCGCCGCCACGGGCGGGCTGGACAACCACCGCTGCGGACTTGATGCACACCGACATGCGCTCGGGCTTGAACGTCTGCTTTACTTCGATGAGCCCATCGTTGTCGCGCACGGTGACGTTGGCGGCACCTTGGGCGAGTTGCTCGACTGCGGCCTTGCCGCCGACGCGCGCCAGATCGGTCTGCTTCAACTTGTAGCTGACGGCCCCCGCTTTCACCGCTTCGCGCACCAGGAAATACTGGCTGCCGGGCTTCGGCTTCATGCTTGCCTCGAACCGCTCGACGATTTTGTCGGCGACCGCGTCATCGATCACTTCGCCGACCATGTCCTCGACCGTGATTTCGACGGTCATCGCCTTCTTGTAGTCGGCGGAGGCCGATGCCGAGAGCCCCGGCAGCACCTTCTGCAACAGGTCGAACGATAGCCCTGCGCTCGCCTGCTGCGTATCGGCGAGCTGATAGTTCGAGATCTTGACCTCGCGCTTGAACGCGCCGAGCGCCATGATTTCCGGGTCAGTGGCGAAGTCCTTGACGCGGTAGTAGGCGCCGTCCTTGTCCAGTCGATAGATGGAGCCGACGGGATCGAAACCGTTCGGCACCAGCGGGCATTGATAGCCCTTTGGTACGCCCGGCACGAATTTGTTGGTGACGGCTTCCGCTGCCGGCGCAAGCGACGCCGTGGTGGTACCGGCGGGGAGGTCGCCCGCGCAGCCCGCGAGCAGCGCAACAGCGGTGAGGACGCTCGCATACCCGGCTCGATCGACTGTGCTGCGCATGGTGATTCGCTCCCAAACCGATTCTCAATCTGGTCGGTAGCAGCCGCTGGCCAGCGCCACAACGCAGACGAACCCGGTTACGCACGCCGCAGATGTGCCGCGCGACGCGTCTCCGCCGCACTGTGGAGCAGTGGCCACAGGATGGGGCGTGCGAGCGTTCGGGGGGCGCGGATGATCAAGCGGCGCGTGCAGAGCGGGCGAAGGCCCCCTCATCCGGCCTCTCATTCGTTTTGCGCTTCGCGCAGGGCGGCGCACCTTCTCCCCAAGGGGAGAAGGAAGAAAGTCATGTGACGGATTTGGTGAGGTCGCGGAGTTTGAATTTTTGGATTTTGCCGGTGCTGGTTTTGGGGACGTCTTGGAACGAGATGTAACGCGGGCATTTGTAGGCGGCGAGACGGTCGCGGCACCAGATGATCATCTCGTCCTTGGTGGCCGCGACGCCGGGCTTCAACTCGATGAAAGCGCACGGCGTCTCGCCCCATTTCTCGTCTGACTTGGCGACGACGGCGACGAAGGCGACGGCTGGGTGTTTATATAGAACGTCCTCGACTTCGATGGAGGAGATGTTTTCGCCGCCGGAAATGATGATGTCTTTCGAGCGGTCCTTCAGCTGCACGTAGCCATCTGGATGCAAGACGCCGAGATCGCCGGAATGGAACCAGCCGCCGGCAAAGGCCTCCTCGGTGGCTTTCGGATTCTTGAGATAGCCCTTCATGACGATGTTGCCGCGGAACATGACTTCGCCGAGCGTCGCGCCGTCGGCGGGAACGCGCGTCATGGTGATGGGGTCCATGACGGTCAGATTTTCGAGGGCGGCGTAACGCACGCCTTGGCGGGATTTCTTGGCGGCGCGCTCGGCAGGGTCGAGAGCGTCCCAGGCGGCGTGCCATTCGTTGACGACGGCGGGACCATAGGTTTCGGTCAGGCCGTAGACGTGGGTGACGTTGAAACCAGCGTCGGCCATGGCGGCGAGGACGGATTCGGGCGGAGGTGCCGCGGCCGTGACGAAGGCGACCTTATGCGTGAGATCGCGGCGTTCATCGACCTTGGCGTTGAGGAGCGCCGACATCACGATCGGGGCGCCGCAGAGGTGCGTGACCTGGTGATCGGCGATGGCGTCGTACATGGCCTTGGCGCGGACCCAGCGCAGGCAGACGTGGGTGCCGACGACGGCGGAGAGCGTCCAGGGGAAGCTCCAACCGTTGCAGTGGAACATCGGCAAGGTCCACAGATAAACCGGGTGACGGTCCATGCCGGCGGCGAGCACGTTGGCGTAGCACATGAGGGCGGCGCCGCGATGATGCGTGACAACGCCCTTCGGATTGCCGGTGGTGCCGGACGTGTAGTTGAGCGCGATCGCCTCCCACTCGTCTTCGGGAAAGCGCCAGCGGAATTCAGGGTCGCCCTTCGCCAGGAACTCCTCGTACTCGAGATAGGAGAGGCGCTCGCCGGACTGCGGGAACTCCTTGTCGTCGACGTCAATGACGAAGGGCTTCACCTTGGCGAGCTTCAGGGCCTCCTTCATGACGGCGGAGAACTCGCGATCGACGAGAAGGATCTTGGTGTTGGCGTGATCGAGCTGGAAGGCGATGATCGCGGCGTCGAGGCGCGTGTTGATCGAATGCAGCGTCGCGCCGGTCATGGGCACGCCGTAGTGCGCCTCGATCATGGGCGGCGTGTTCGGCAGCATGACGGAGACGCAGTCGCCAGGGCCGATGTAGCGGCAGGCGAGGGCCGAGGCGAGGCGGCGGCTGCGGGCGTAGAGCTGGCTGTAGGTATAGCGCTGCCTGCCGTGAATGACCGCGCAGTGATCCGGATAGACGGCCGCGGTGCGCTCAAGGAACGAAAGCGGCGTCAGGGCCTGGTGATTGGCGGGGGTCTTGCCGAGATGCTGGTCGAAGGGATTGACGTACATGGGACCCGGTGTCACGCGCGCTGAAGGGATCGCGGGACACTACGGTTGGGCGTGGTCGAGCGCAACAGATGCGGCGCATGAAGCACCGCATCTGGATTACTGACCGGATGGGCCCCGTACAGTGATGGTGCGCTCGGCGGGGACGTCGATTTCGAGCGACGCCGGAACATCCGCGACCGTTGCAACGCGGGCAAAGACCAGAGCACGCACGCGCTCGGGCAGGTTCGATTCAAGCGCGACGGCGATGCCGTACATGAGCGCCAAGCCGGCGGTCACCAGCACCGTCTCGATGATCCAGCCGCCACCGGTTTCCATCAGCACGATGAGGCCGGCCATCGACAGCAGCGAGCTTGCGACGAACACCGGCAACGCATTGCGGCCCATGCGGGTCAAGGCGAACTGCGCCGGCACGCGCGACAGCCAGTCCCAAATGCGCGAATAGCTGACGACATAGGCCAGGGCCAGAACGTGGAGCAGGCGGGTCAGCGGCAGGTTGGATTTGTGCAAGGTGCCGACCGCCTCAGGAACAACGCCAGCGCCGATCACGCCACCCAAACTACCAACGGCCCAGACCGCGCCAAACACCACGTAGGCGAGCGCGGCGATCATCACGGCGGGGTGGTAGGCGAGCTCGCGGCCCTGGAGTTTTGCGACGCCGGCGCAGAGGCCGATGACGAACAGCAACTGCCAGGCGAACGGATTGAAGTACCAGCCGCCGTCGAGCGGGTAGCTCGGCATGGTCAGCGCAAGTGCGTGCGTTGCAACATAAAGCGCCGCGGAGGCGGCGAGCGCGAGCCAGATGCTGCGCGCGGCAAGCCACATGAAGGCCGGCAGCATCAGCAGGAGGACGACGTACATCGGCAGAATGTTGAAGTAGCCGAGCTGGTAGCCGCCGAAGCTCAGCCCGATGATGCCGGGGACCGGATCGGTGACGAGAGGGCCGATGCCGATCTGATCGAGATAGTCGGGGTTGCCGAGGATGGCGGCGGCGGCAGCAAACAGCGCGACCACCCAGATGGTCGCCAAAAGATGGGCGCCGTAGAGCGTGCCCGCACGGCGAATGGCCTTGTAGCTGGCGGTCCAGTATGAGCCGGATTGGCCGGATTGAAAGCGTGTGAAGAACGCGAGTGCGGCGGCAAAGCCCGCCAGCAGAACGAAAATCTCGGCGGCGTCAGAGAGGCCGAAGTTGCGCGAGGTCCAGTGCTCGAAGCGGTTGCCGGGCATGTGATTGATGAAGATCGAGGCGAGCGCAAAGCCGCGCAGCAGATCGATGCGATGGTCCCGCTTTTTTGCGGTGTTCGTTGTCATCGTGTCCTCCCAGACCATCGTTGAACGCGGCGGCCGGTTTTTCAGATTGCATCTGCTCATGATCGAGTTGCATCAGCGCACGCATCGGCGCGGACTCACACGCAGAGCTATAAGTAGATGGTTACTGGTTTATGACTTTTCGAGGGGCGCGTTCTGGTTTCGTACGCGCTTCTGACGTTTCGTGCATTTGATATCGCAAGTGCGAAGCAAATAGATCACTGATTTTTGCAGCCGCGTGGTGTGAATTCGGTCGGGCTGCGTTCCGTGTGCTCAATAGACGAGGCGGGTGGCGAGGCTGCGGGGGCCGGCGGGCTCGGCATGAGCAGCCGGCGTTTCGTAGGAGCGCTCGACGGCGGTGGCGAGGGCGACGGCCGCGGCCGTGACCGCGATGCCGGCAATGAGGTCGACGAGGTGGTGGCCGCCGATGGGCAGGGTCGTCGCGACGACGAGGCCGCTGTAGATCGCCATGGGCCATTTCCAATATCCGATGCGCCAGAGCGCCCAACCGGAGAGGACGGCAACGACAGTGTGATAGGACGGGAAGGTGATCAGGCCCTCCGATTTCGACAGGATGAGATGGCGCAGGCTGCCGTCGCGCAGCGCGTGGAAGTGGTTGAGGTGCCAGACGCCGGCGCCGGTGCCTTTCAGGTGACCGAGGTCGCTGTTGGGCACGCCGTAGTGCACATAGGCGCCGACAGCGGGGAAGAGACCGGAGAGCAGCAGCACCGTGCCGGTCGAGAGCGCCAGGGCGCCAAGAAAAATGCTGAGGCGGCGGAACTGACCGGTCCAGCCAAGGACGAGCCAGGCGAGAATCATCTGCAGCCCCGAAGAGCCGTAGATGAGCGCGCCGGACTTGGACGCCCAGGCGCTGGAGGCGGTGGCCTGCTGCAGAGCGCGCCAGTCGAAGCCGAGCGCGCGATCGAGGGCGGCGAGTTCGGCGTCGAAGAGCGGGCGATCGTAGGAGACGACGACGTAGCTCAGCGGCCCCATCACGAGCATCAACGACATGAAGAACGCGAGGATGCCGGTGGTCATGGCGAATGCACGATTGGGGCGCATGGTCCGGTAGAAGAAACTGACCAGGAGCAGAACCGCGACGAGGGGGAGCAGCGGCAAGACTTCGGCGTCGAGCGTGAAGCCTTGCGTGACGCCCATGGCGAGCGTCAGACAGCCGAAGAGGCCGACGACGCGCCAGGCGAAACCGTTCGGGGCTTTGGGCGTGGTCACGAAGGCCGTCCTCGAGGTCGCAGTATCCGTCGAGCCGACGCTGCCAGGAGCCGGTAAAGAGAGGGTTAAGGTGGCAGACGGCACTCATGTGCGCACCCGAACGGCTTGGACCGGCCGCTCAGCCGTGATGGCGCGTTCGTGGTCGCAGATGCAGCCGGCGAGCGCGATGGCAAAGCCGCAGACGGTGATCGCCAGAAGCACATCGAACAGGAAGTGGCCGCCGATGACGAGCGCGGTGAAACAAACGGCGGCGGCGAAGAGGGAGACGGCGGCGGCTACGCGGCGGGACGGCCAAGCGCCCCATGCGATGAAGATCGCGGCCATGGTGTGATAGGACGGCGCCTGCACCAGGCCTTCGATGCGGTCGAGCCAGAGGTGGCGCAAGGTGCCGGCGCGGACAGCGAGCAGATCGGCGACGTGGAAGCGGCCGGCGCCGGTGCCGGCGAGGCCGGCGACCAGGGAATCATCGGCGTCGAAGAAATGATAGGCGCCGGCGGCGGGCATCGCGGCGGCGAGGCCGAGGCCGAGGGTCGCTGCGATGACGAGGGCGAGGTACAGCTGCGCCAAGCGCACGAGGCGGCCAGTGAGCAAGAGCCAGACGCAGACGGCGGCAAGGGCGAGATGGGTGTTGGCGTAGACGAGGCGCGCGAGCGTGGCGATAGCGGTGTGGTACGCGGCGACGTCGTGGAGTGCCGCCCAATCGAAGCCGAGGCCGCGATCGAAGGCCGCGAAGCTCTGGTCGCGCAAGGGCGCTTCGATGGCCGCAACGATGTAGGTGAAGGGTACGACGACGGCGACGAAGGCGATGGTGACGGCCAGCATGTGGCCGAAGGCGCACAGCGCGGCTGAATTGCGGACCCGGCGGGCGCGGCAGAGGGCGGCGAGGACCAGCGCCAGCGCGGCGGCGAACGGGGCGAAGGTGGACAGTTCGACGGTGAAGCCGAGGGTCGCGCCGAGGACGGCCGCTGCCGCCGCATTCGCCGCCAAAAGGCCCCATGTCCATCGCCAAATCGGTGCCGCCAGCATTGCCGTCTCCCACACTTCAGACCCGTCCTTGCGCGGCGTTGGGCGGATGTGATGCGACGCATTACCTATTGCCGCCCGCAGCGCGTGATGCTGAGTATCGGCGAAACAAAAGGTTCGGCAGTTTCCGGGGGAACACGATCATGGCAAGCCGGTATCATGAGGTTTACGCGCGCTGGAAAGAGGACCCTGAAGGGTTCTGGGCCGAGGCCGCGCGCGAGATCGACTGGTTCACGCCATGGGACACCGTGTTCGATCCGTATCAGGGCGAATATGGCCGCTGGTTCGCGGGCGCTGAGTGCAACACGGCCTACAATTGCCTCGACCGGCACGTGGCGCGCGGGCAGGGCGGCGCAAAAGCGCTGATCTACGACAGCCCCGTCACGAAAACGCAGAAGACCTACACCTATGCGGAGCTGACCAACGAGGTGGCGGCGCTCGGTGGCGTGCTGCTCGACATGGGCGTCAAGACCGGCGATCGCGTCATCATCTACATGCCGATGATTCCGGAAGCGGTGATGGCGATGCTGGCGTGTGCGCGCATCGGCGCGGTGCACTCGGTGGTATTCGGCGGATTTGCGGCGGCGGAACTGGCGACGCGGATCGACGATTGCACACCGGCGGCGATCCTGTCGGCGTCGTGCGGGATCGAGGGTGCGAAGGTGGTGGCGTACAAGCCGCTGCTCGACAAGGCGATCGAACTTGCGCGGCACAAGCCCGCGCACGTGCTGATGCTGCAGCGGCCGATGACTGAAGCGAGTATGATCGCTGCACGCGATATCGATTGGGCGGCGGCGACCGGCGACGCCAAGGCGCGCGGCCGGGCGGCGGGGTGCGTCGCGGTGCAAGCGACGGATCCGCTGTACATCCTCTACACCTCCGGCACGACCGGACAGCCGAAGGGCGTGGTGCGCGATAACGGCGGGCACATGGTGGCGCTGAAGTGGTCGATGCAGAACCACTATGGCATCAAGCCTGGCGAAGTGTTCTGGGCGGCGTCGGATGTCGGCTGGGTGGTGGGGCACAGCTACATCTGTTACGCGCCGCTGCTGCATGGCGCGACGACGGTGCTGTACGAGGGCAAGCCGGTCGGGACGCCGGACGCAGGCGCGTTCTGGCGCGTGATCGCGGAGCACAAGGTCGCCGCACTGTTCACGGCGCCGACGGCGTTTCGCGCGATCAAGCAGCAGGACCCGGACGGCAAATTGATCGGCAATTACGATCTGACGGCGTTCCGGACGCTGTTCCTGGCGGGCGAACGGGCGGACCCCGAGACCATCAAATGGGCGGAAGCGAAACTCAAGGTGCCGGTGATCGATCACTGGTGGCAGACGGAGACGGGCTGGGTGATTTGCGGCAATCCCGTCGGGCTCGGGCAACTGCCGGTGAAGCATGGATCGCCGACGGTGCCGATGCCGGGCTACGATCTGCAGGCGCTGGATGAAAAGGAGTCCCGGTTGCCGCCGGACAACCAGGGACGCTGGCGGTGCGGCTGCCGCTGCCGCCGTCGTGCTTCCCGACGCTGTGGGGCAACGACGCGCGGTTCCGCAGCAGCTATCTCGCGGATTTCCCGGGCTACTACTCGACATCGGATGCGGGCTACATCGATGCGGATGGCTACGTCTATGTGATGGCGCGCACCGACGACGTGATCAACGTCGCCGGGCACCGGCTGTCGACGGGGCAGATGGAAGAAGTGGTGGCGCGGCACAAGGATGTGGCGGAGTGCGCGGTGGTCGGCGTCGCGGACGATCTCAAGGGGCAGTTGCCGGCAGGATTCGTGGTGCTGAACGCGGGCGTGAACCGGCCGGTTGGCGAGATCGAGACGGAAATCGTGGCGCTGGTGCGCGAGGAGATCGGGCCGGTTGCGGCGTTCAAAAACGTGCTGGCGATCAAGCGGCTGCCGAAGACGCGGTCGGGGAAGATTTTGCGCGCGACGTTGCGGCAGATCGCGGACGGCGACGCGTGGAAGATGCCGGCGACGGTGGATGATCCGGCGACGCTGGAGGAGATCGCGGCGGCGATGGCGCAGCGCGGCATGATCAAGGGCCGGGCGGTGGAGGCTGGCGGCGGCGGTTGTGCCGGTGGCGGTGGTTGCAGCGGTGCCGTCGACGGCGGCGCGGGCGATTGTGGCGGCGGCGCAGGCGGCGGTGGCTGCGACGCCGGTTGCGGCGGCGGTGGCAGACGTGGCGACGCCTGTTGTGGCGGTGGCGCGTGATGCGGGTGCGCCTGCCGTGTCCTCGGTTGCGTTCGCGGCGATGGCGGCGATGGGTGCGGCGCATCCGGGATTTGCGATGCCGGTGGCGGCGGAGGCGGAGGTGGCGCGCGTGGCGGACGCGGTGGTGGCGCCGGCGGTGACGGCGCAGGCGGAGCATGCGGCGCCCGCGGTTTCAGCGGCGATGGCAGCCGCGGCGGCGGTGGCGTTGGTGCGGCAGGCGGTGCAGCCGGAGGCGGCCGAGGCGCGGCCGCGCTCGGCGGCGGAGATCGCGGCGGGGGTTGTGGGGGGGTGAGGTTAGGGCCGGCGCGATGGGCCAAAAGGAGAAGTCGAGGCGGTCTCTTCCTTCTCCCCGTTTTTCACGGGGAGAAGGTGGCCGCCCCGCGCGAAGCGCAAAAAGAGTGGGGCCGGATGAGGGGCAGCCACGATTACTGTCGGTGATCGATCCGCGCGCACGCAAGTCTTTAAGTGAGCGACCCGAGCACGTGGCTGCCCCTCACCCACGACGGCGTGCTTTGCTTCGCGCGCAAGCCGTCGTCGCCCTCTCCCCGTTGAAGGAACGGGGAGAGGGAAATACTCGGCCTTGGATGTCTCCTCAGGGTCACTTGCGTCGATTGTCGGATCGGCGATGGCGACGATTTGGTGACGGGCGGCGGTCGAAACGATCAAGCGCAACGGGAGTTGCATCATTGGCTTGCTTGGGTCCCGGCCTTCGCCGGAATGACGTGGGGGAAGAGCGCCGCGTCAATCGCGCGGCGTGAGGGACTCCTGAGACTGTGGCTGCCCCTCACCTACGATCAGGCTTCTGTTTTTTGTCGTGCTTCTCATCGGAAAACCGCTGCGCATCCCCGGATCAAGTCCGAGGACAAGCTTTTCCGGAAGCACGCGATGCTCAGCATGATCGTCGCCCTCTCCCCGCGGGCGGGGAGAGGGAAGTGCGCGGTCGCGCTCGGCGGCGAGATCGCGGCCGGGGTTGTGAGTGTATAACACCTGATGCGTTGCGCGTTCGTTGCCACACCCACAGCTGTCATCGGAGGCATTGTGCGCATTGTGCGACGGATCCAGGATCACCGTTGGCGCGATTGAGAATGACCGTGTGGCTGCGCGCGTGCCTGACCGCGACGTCACGGCTTATAGATCATGGGCACGAGGCCCATGATGACGGCTGTGGGTGGGGCAGCGGGCGCGTTTCACACTCACGCCTCACCACATCAAAGTTGTCATTCGAGGGCGAATAGATGCCAGGGACAAGGACTGGCATGTTTTCGGGGGCTCCCCTCATCCGGCGCTTCGTCGATAGGGGTCGGGATGGCTCTCGCCACCCCGCCCTCCGAACCGTACAGGCGGTTTTCCCGCATACGGCTCTCCAGTCGGTGGTTTCTTCATCGAGACTGTCTCGCTGTTTGCCAGGCTGTGTGAAGTGCGAACAACCCGGCATTCGCGAAGTAGGCATTTGGCCAGAGCCGATGGATGTCGATGCTGAACCCGACGTGCGCCGCTTGTTCTGCTTGCGCAGTAGCGAGCGCAGCCGTCGGCGGATGAACCCGTCGAGATCGCTGAAGGTGGTCGGGTGGGCCTGCTTGAAGTAGCCGAACCAGCCGCGGAGCATCCGGGTTCAGTTCCGCGATGATCCGCTCGAGGCTGTCGCCCCAGGTGCGCCGCGTCTTGTCCCGGATGCCATCCTTGAGCTTGTCCATGCTCTTCTTGCGCACGAAGCGCCGGCCGGCTTCGAACCGGTAACCCAGGAACTCGAACCCTTGTCCTGGCACCCGGCAGTCGCCGACATGCGTCTTCGTCGGGATGCAGCGTCAGGCCGTTCGCTGAGACCCACGCTCGGACCTCGGCCAGCGCGGCGTCGGCGTCCTCGCGCGTCCTGCACAGGATCACGAAGTCGTCGGCATACCGCACCATCCGAAAGCCATGCGCAGCCATCAGCTTATCCAGCGGGTCGAGATAGATGTTGGCCAGCAGCGGGCTGATGACTGCGCCTTGCGGCGAGCCCTGCGTCGGCGTCCATCGCTCCAGACCCTTCAGGATATCGGCCGTCAGCCAGCCGCGGATCAGATCGAGCACCTTGCCATCGATGACTTGGCTCTCGATCCGTGCCACCAGACGATCGTGCGGGATCGTATCGAAGTAGGCTGCCAAGTCGGCGTCCACCACATAGGTGTAGCCCTCCTTGATCAGCCGATCGACCTCGCGCAACGCTCGTGGCATCCGCGTCCCGGACGGAAGCCGTAGCTCCCTTCCGCGAACCCATGCTCGAAGATCGGCTCGATCACGAGACGGACAGCCTGTTGCACGATGCGATCCTTGACCGTGGGAATCCCCAGCGGCCTCGTCCTGCCATCGCCCTTCGGAATGTCCACTCGCTTGACGGCCTGCGGACGGTACGTGCCGTCCCGCAACGCCGCCGACAGCTCCGACAGATAGAGTCTGCCTTCGCCGCGAACCTGCTCGATCGATTGCCCATCCACACCCGCCGCGCCTTTGTTCGCGCGGACCTTCGCCCACGCGACCGCCAGCGTCTTGGGCGCGAACACCTTGTCCATCAGACTGAACCACTTGCCGCCCTTGACGCCGTTGACCAGCGCCGACAGCATCCGCTCCGTCCACACCGCAGCTTCGGCCCCCGCGATCATGGGACGGGCCTCTGCATCGTGCGCAGCCGTCTCCGGCATTCCCGATGCTTTCTTGCTTCAGTCATGGTCTTCACGTCTCCACCTTCCTGCCCCACCTTCCCTCGGCCCGGTTTATGCTACCCGGGCCTCTCGCGGCCCACTTGGACCGGACCGCATCGGTACTATGCGGGCTCTGACTCCTGCCGGACTCGCACACGCCGACAGGTCTCTCCGCTTCCTTTGCATTGCCGTCCGAGCATCCCATCCCCAACCACGTCGTGTGCCTCGATGTCGCTTTGCCAGTCACCTCAGCGCATCGAGATGGGTCTCGCGACCCAGGCTTCGCCGTAGCTCCGGCAAGCTCGCCGCACCACACCGCCGAAACGGGTTCGTCATCCTACGGGCTGCTCGTTCGCCTCCGGTTGCTCCCCACCCCGCCTCACGGCGACGCAGTTACCTTCGGCTACATAGGTCGTGACCTCCTATGGGCTGGACTTCCACCAACCCGACAACGCAACATCACGGACGCACCGAAGCTGAGCTTCGCTCAGGCGCGCCACTTCTCCCCATGGGAGAAGGAAGAAAGCCGGAGGTGGGGCCAAGTGTTGGGTGACGCGCGGATTGGGAGCGGTGGATATCACGGCGATGGTGCCCGCGCTGACCCAACCTACGTTCGAGTGTCATGTACGCGACAGTGATCGTGTCGAAAAAGTCAGAGTGCAAAACCCGCGGCTGCCCCAACCTGCGGGCGAGCGTCACGCGCGCGACAGTGGATCGTGTCGAAAAAGTGCCAGAGTGCAAAACCCGCGGCTGGCGGCCTCACCCACTTGCAGGTTTCGCTTTCGCTCAACATGCAAGTCCCCCTCTCCCCATCACGTGCAGGGATGGGGAGAGGGAAAATGGAGTGGGAAACGTCCCATCGCGGGGTGGCGGACGGGGAATTCGCGGGGAGATCAGAGGGCTGATGGTTTTGTTCAGTGAATGTGGCGGCGCGGACGGTGGGGCCGGGCGCGGATTTTGCGCGGCCGACAGTGCGGACGCGGCGGCGACGCTGGCGGTTTTCAGAGCGGCGGTGAGGGTGCAAAGAACGTGATGGGAGCCCATCGCCAATTCGTCACGTGAGGCTCGCCGTTTTTGTGTCCGACGCGAAAATCCGACACCGCTGGGCCGCTAGACGGTGGCGCGCGACGTGATGCAGCGGTGCATCCAGGCGGCGGTTTTTTCAATGGCGCCGAAGGCGTAGAGATGCGCGCCGACGATGTTGGTTTGTGGATCGAGCATGCAATGGCGCGCGATCTGCGTCAGCTGCTCGGTCGGATCGGTGTGGGTGGCAAGACGCACGGCGCCGAAGCCTTGGGCTGCAAGCGCGCGGAACGAGGCGGAGACGCCGCACGCCTGCGCGAACTTCAAGAGGCTCGCCGGACTGGTCGGGCCGGGCACGCCGACATAGAGCGGCACCCGCGGCGCCTTATGCTGCAACCACGTGCTGTACTCGATGACGCGCGCCGGCGAAAACGAGAATTGCGAGACGACGCGGGTGCCGAGACCTTGGCTTTGCGCGATGGCGAGCTTGTCGAGGAGGGCTGCGTTGATCACATCGGTCGCGACGCGCGGATGGCCCTCGGGGAATCCAGCGAAGCCGACTTCGCGCACGCCGGTCGACGCGAGGACGCCGGTCGACAACAGGCTGGCGACATCGGCGTAGGGGCCCTCCGGTGTCGTGGTGTCGCCGCCGATCAACAGCACCTTCGAGACGCCGGCGGCGCGCACGGCGCGCATCAGGAAGCTCTCGATCTCAGCCGCGGAGGTGACGCGGCGGGCGGCGATGTGGGGCACCGGCTCGAGGCCGGCTTCGCGCACCGCGAACAGCGCGCGCAAGGTTTCGGCGAGCGCGTGGCGCGGCAGATGATTGACATACACGGGCGTGCCGCTCGGCAGCAGTTCGGCGATCTTGGCGGCGTCGGCCGGGCGATGCGCGCCCATCTCGAGCGACCCGCACGCGACCAGCTCGGCGATCTCGGGGGCGATGCTCGTGCTCATGGGCTTGGCCTTTCGCGGCAGGGTGGGGGTGGCGGTGTTTGGCGTGGCGTCCGTCGTGGGGAGCATGGTCACCTCAATCGCGCTTCTTGGAGACGATGTAGGATTCGTCCTGGAACCAGAGACTGCCGTGCTGTTGCAGCACCTCGCGCGTCGCCTCCAGATAGCGCTTGTCGCCGATCGCATCGGCGAGGCGCTCATCTTCGATCTGGGCGACGTAGACGGCGGCGTTCCAGGCGGCGAACAGCGTAGAAGTGCCGATGCCAGAGCCACTTATCTCGGTCGGCAGGGTGTGCATGTGGTAGCGGAATTCGGCGCGCGCGTCGGCGTAGGCGTTGAAATTATAGTGGCGGGCGTCGCGGCCGAGGTCGTCGCGTACGGCGCGCAGGATGTCGTGGCGTGTGGTCTTGAACGGGTCCTCGTTGGGCCAGACCTTGCGGACGATCTCGAGGCCGGGATCGCGGCCGCAGGAGTGGATGCCGAGCAAGCGGCCGCCGGAGCGGAGCGCGCGGGCGAGCGGGGCAATCACCTTTTGCGCCTTGAACTCGGGCGGCATGCGGGCGCGATAGGGCTGCGAGGCGATGACGAGGTCGTAGCCGGCCTCGGCGCGGCCTTGGCGCGGGATGATGTCGTTCAGCAGAAACCGGAAATCGTCGCGATAGATCACGAGGGCGACGGGGCGGTCGTAGATGGGGTTGCCGGTCTTGGGGCTGTGGCGCGCCTGCCAGTGCTGGCCGAGGAAGGGTTCAAGTGCGGTGATCTGTTCGGAGAAGTCGTGCGCGGTGTTGCCGGTGAGGGCGACGTCCTTCCAGACCAGGGAGGTGGCGGCGGCGACACTCTTGGGCGCGAGCCACGGCGCCTCGGTGTAGTACATGTTGGTGACGATCAAGACCGTCGCGGGGTGCTCGAAGAAGCGGTCGGCCATCTTGTCGAGCGAGAGGCGGACATCCTCGAGGCTGATTTCCTTGCCGACGATGTAGAAGGGGACGGTGGAGAAGCGGCGGTGCATCTCGCGCATGACGCGGGTCAGTACGGTGCCGTCGCCCATGCCGGCGTCGAACACGCGGAGGGCGGGTGGCTCGGGGTGGATGTTGGCGAGTTCGAGGCCGACGCGTTGGGCGATGACTTCCTTTTCGCTGCAGGTGTTGACGAAGAGGAGATATTTCTGGCGGTTGTCGAAGAAGCGGAAGTTGCGGGCGGAGCCGGCGTCGCGGGGCGGCTCGGGGGCGGCGGACTTCGGCGGGGCGACGCGGATCAGCTGCTTCAGCTGGCGCGGGGCGGTGGGGGCGGTGCCGCCGTGCTGCTCGATGAAATCCTGGATGCGGGTCAGCGTTTCGGGGGTAATGCGGGCGCCGTCGCGGAGGCGGGCGACGAATTTACCATCATTGACGGCACGGCGGCCGAACGTCGATTCGGCCATCGCGCGTTCACGGCAGAACGCGGCGATGCTTTCGAGCAGATCTTGGGGTTCCGCCACGGCACTCAGCTCTGTTTCGCCGGTTGGAGCGGCCACGGAGAGACCCTCGCGAATAGAACAACGCTTATGTTTCGACTTGGAGTCTAGGGTTCTTGGATGTGGGATAACAACCACAAAGTGAACTGAAGCTAAGTTGGGATCAATCCCCCGGCCGCCGCCATCGGGCGCGAAACGGGACTTGCGGCCATCATCAGACACGTCGCAATTGGCCGACACCCTGGCCGAACAGGGTGCTGCCGCTGGAGACCATGCCGTCTCAGGCCTTGAGACGCGGGATCAGGCGCAGGGCGTTTTCGCGATCGATGGCGGCGAGATCGGCGCCGCTGAAGTTCGCCGTCACGCCCTTCGTGTGATCGAGTCCGGTGCGATAGGGATAGTCGGTGCCATAGACGATCTGCGATATCGGAACGAGCTTCGCAAGCGCGCCTATTGCGACCGAGTTCGCGATCTGCGCGGTGTCGTAATAGAAGCGCTTGAGTTCGGTATCGACGCTCTCACGCGTGAACTTGTCCTTGTGCGGCGGCACCGAAACCATCTGAATCTGGAACCGCTCTGCAAAGGCGGTGAGCGCGCCGCCACCGTGCGAAAAGATCCAGTTGATGTCTTTGTATTTCTGCGTCGTGCCCGAGAAGATCAGGTTGGCGATCGTGCGCGTCGTGTCAGTGCCGAACTCGATCGCGGATTCGGTGACGCCTTGCACGAGATTGACGCAACAATTGGCGCCGGTCGGATGCGTGTAGACGACGGCCTTTCGGCGGTTGAGCTCTTCCCACACCGGCGCGAAGTGCGCATAGCCGAGCCATTTGTCGCCGTAGCTCGTCATGATGCCGACGCCGTCGACCTTGAGTGTATCGAACGCGTAGGCGATTTCCTTCAAGGTTTCGTCGATGTGGGGCAACGGCAGCATGGCGAAGACACCAAAGCGGCCGGGATGATCGGTCATCATTTTTTTTGCGTACTCGTTGGAGTCGCGGGAGAGGGCTGCCGCCTCGTCCTTATCGAGGAAGCCGACTTGCGGCGTCGTCGGCGATGTCATCGAGGTCGCGACGCCGGCCTTGTCCATGTCGTCGAGCGATTTCTGCACCGACCAGTTGGCCATCGGCGGATTGTCGCGTTTCGCCTTTTTGATGGCATCGAGCCATTTCGGCGGCGACACGTGATGATGCACGTCGATGCGATGCGGCTTGGCTTGTGCCACTGCCTGCCGCGCACCGCCGAGGGCTGTGAATGCGGAGACGGCGGCGGCGCCGGTCACGAAGCCGCGACGGTTGAGGATCGTCATGCCGTGGCTTCCGTTGCAGCAGGTGCAGTGGGTCGTTTCATTGTGGATGTGGGGCATAGTCTCCTCCTGAAGCGGGATGGGCCAGCTAGGTGAGCTTAAGTCTTATGATGGCGTGAACGATAGCGTTTGAATTCTGCGGTCCGATCGGCAAATTTGCATGGGTCGTCATCGACGCGGTGAAAGGTTAGATCGATGACGAGCCACGCGAATACCCAGTCATCCTGCGCGCCCTCGATGCCGAGGAGAGGGGCGGTTGGCTTGCAATTGTTCCCGATTTGCCCGGCTGCATATCGGATGGCGAGTCCGCGGAGTCGGCACTCAAAAATGTGCAAGGCGCCGGACGCGCTTGGCGGGATTGCCTGCGTAGTCCGTCTCGGATTCGCGTCCTTTGGCATCGCGCACCGTGACGCGGAAGCGGACGTCCTGATGCGTTTTCCAGAATCGCACGCGGCAGACCGCGAAATCACTGACGTCTCCACCGTGTCGCGCACAGAAGTCCGGGAAGATGCCGCAGTAGTCCGCGATGACCGCGGCGAGGCCGGGCGAGACCGGTCCGCCGCTGATGGCGCCGGAGAGGAGGTCGACGGTGACATGGCCGTCGGGGCTTTTCGCCGCCGCGGCGTAGATGTTTATCGGGCGAAAGCCGACCAAAAGGCCAAGGCCGCTCGCCATCGAGTCCGCGATGTTGTGGGCGATAGCGCCGAGTTCGCCGTGTTTCATGCCCGACGTGCTAGCAGCTCCGCGGCAGTGAGGTAAAGCCGGTGCGCTGGTGCGCCAAGGGGTGTAGGATTTGGCTGCCCCTCATCCGCCCCTTCGTCGCGAAGCCGAGCTTCGCTGGGCGGGGCACCTTCTCCCCGTGAAGGACGGGGAGAAGGAGAAGAAGATGCCCGGCCCCCGCGTTGCCATCCTTGGCGTGATCCTCGAAAGCAACCGGCAGGCGCCGGTGGCGGGCGAGGCGGATTTTCGCGATCACACGTGGCTCGAGGGTGCCGAGATTTTGGCGGAGGCGCGAAAGCCCGTCTCGCATATCGCGCGCGAGGCAGCGGCGTTCGTTGCGACGATGGACGCAACAGGCACGTGGGAGCCCATCCCCGTTTTGCTGACGGCGAGCCATCCGGCGGGGCCGATCGACGGCGCGCTGATGGATCGGTTTCTCGACATGATCGGCAATGGCTTGCGCGCGGCGGGGCCGCTGGACGCGGTGTATATCGCCAATCACGGCGGCATGATCGGCACGGATCGCGACGATACCGACGGCGAGGTGTTCGCGTTGGCACGCGAGATCGCAGGCGCCAACGCGCGGATCGTTGCGACGCTCGACCTGCACGCCAACATCTCGGATGTGATGGTGGAGAGCGTCGACCTGATCGTCGGCTACCGCACCAACCCGCACGTCGATATGCAGGAGCGTGGCGAGGAGGCGGCGCTGGCGCTGCGCTTGATGCTGGCGGGCCAGACCGATCCCAAATCGGCTTTCATCCGCTTGCCGTTGACGCCGGCATCGGTGTCATTGCTGACGGCGAGCGGACCCTATGGCGATTTGATCGATCTTGGGGTGCGGCGGCGCGCGGAAGCTGCGGGCGCGATCCTCAATGTCTCGATCTTCGGTGGGTTTGTTTTCTCGGACAGTGAAAAGAACGGCGTCGCGATCATCGTGACGGCGCGCGACGACAAGGCCGCGGCCGATGTGCTGGCGCGCGACTTGGCGATCAAGGCCTGGGACGAACGCCAGCGGTTTGTGAAGACGCTGACGCCGTTGAGCGAAGCGGTAAAGCTCGCGCGCGAGCAGGTGCGCAAGCCGCTGATCTTTTCGGATGCGGGCGATAATCCCGGCGGCGGCGGCACGGGGCGGACGACGGAGTTGCTGTCAGCGCTGGTGTGGAGTGGTGCGGAGGGCGTGCTGATCGGCGCGTTTTTCGATTCCCCGCTGGCGGAGGCGGCGCATCGCGCGGGGGTGGGCGGCCACGTTTCGCGCGGTGTTCAACGGGCACAAGGGCTTGGCGTGCGATGCGCCGTTCGAGGCGGACGCCGAGGTGGCCGGTTTGCACGAGGGCGCTTTCATCGGGCGGCTTGGGCTTTATGGCGGGCGGGCGCTGGATGTGGGGCGTGCGGCGGCGCTGCGGATCGGCGGTGTCACCGCGGTCGTGATCTCGCGGCGCTATCAATGCGCGGACCCGATGTTCTTCGAGGTGTTCGGGCTCGATATCGCGGCGGCGCATACGGTGGTGGTGAAATCGCGCGGGCATTTTCGCGCGGGGTTCCTGCCGTGGTTTCAGCCCGCGCAGGTGATCGAAGTGGATACCGTCGGGCTGACATCGCCGGTGCTGGAGCGGATCGCGTGGACGCGATTGCCGCGCCCGGTGTTTCCGATTGATGCAGGGGCGGAGTGGACGGCAGACAGTTCTTGATGCCGTGCGACGCGTCCCGCAGATGCCGAGATGATTTGGGGAGTGCCAAGTCGCGCGACACAGTGCCTCTCATCGGCTTGCTTGGGTCCCGGCCTGCGCCGGGATGACGACGGGGTGGGAGAGGTGCGTCAGTCGCCGGGAGCGGAAGGAGACGGCTTCAGCGACATCGTCCGAAAAGCGGATTAACCGTCGGCAGACGATCTTCTCTAATTTTTTATGAATTTGGTCCACGGTGTGCACCAGCGGCCCGTTAATGGGCGGGGACGTGCAGGGCAGTGGGCGAACGGACGACAGAGCTGACCGGGAACGACGCGCAGGCATCGGTGATGGTGCGCGCGCCAGCGATGCCGCGCCGGCGTCGCGTCAACTGGCTCAACGTGGCGCTCGGCACGGCAGTGACGGCCGGGATATTCATTCAGGGGGCGCTGGCGCTGCGCGCGCCGCCACTGGAAATGCGGTCCGCAATCTCGTCAACCGTCACCTATGGTAGCGCGCGCGCCGATGCGCCGCAGACGACGGCCGCGCTGACGGATCTGCCGAGCGATCTCGCCGACAGCATCAGGCGCAGTCAGGCGGAGGCCGAGCGCCTGAAGGATGCTGAGCGAACGCGCGACGCCGAGATCGAAGTTGCGGCCGCGCGTGGCGCCTTAGCGGGCCTGATGGCGATTCTGCCGAAGGCGAAGCCGAAACCGGGCCCGGGTGGCGCGCTCACCGACGAACGCCGCAAAGCCCTGGCGCACAAAATTCACTTCCAATCGCACACGCCCGATCGATGTCTGTCCGAAGATCTGATGGGTGTGATCTACGACGTCGCCGAGCGCTTCGGCACGGTGAAAATCGTTTCGACGATGCGGAGCCCGGCGCACAATTCCCGCGTTGGTGGCGCGCCTCGGTCGTTCCATCTGCAGTGCCGCGCCATCGATTTCATGGTGTTTGGGCGCACCGCGGGGCTCGAGGCGTATCTGCGCGCGCGGCCTGAAGTCGGCGGCCTCAAGCGCTATCCGCTCGGCTTTTTTCATATCGACAATGGGTCCGTCAGGACCTGGTAAGACGCCCCTCCGCGAGCGCCTAACGCCCGAGCCGGGTTAACCAATTCCCGTGTTCCGTGTGCCAATCCGGCACAGAGCCGTGTACCCACCAACACGGCGGGGCGCCAAGTTAACCCTACCACAGTGCCGACGATGCCTCCGCAAAGACTGGGCATCATGCGGCGTCGCGTAACGCGAGTGCGTTCAGGAGGAAGAGTATGTTTGGGATCAATCTGGGGAAGTCCGTGGGCGCGCGAGCCTCACATAAAGTTGCCACGATCGTCTTTACGGCTGCAGCGGTTTTTGGATCTACGTTGTTGGGCGCGCCGGATCAGGC
Organism: uncultured Alphaproteobacteria bacterium; assembly: GCA_963779515.1. Classification (GTDB taxonomy): domain Bacteria; phylum Pseudomonadota; class Alphaproteobacteria; order Rhizobiales; family Hyphomicrobiaceae; genus CAVZYN01. The sequence goes on along the minus strand of CAVZYN010000011.1, from coordinate 71,834 downwards.
GATGGCTCAAGATAGCTGGGCCAATCAAGTGATCGCGGACATGCGCGCCCAGGAAGAGGCGCAGAAGCGCGCCACACTGCCAAAGCCATCGCGACTTGGCGGCGGCTCGCTGGTGTCGACAACACCGCCAAAGCAGATCACGACCGCGGCAAAGCCAAAGCCCGCGACCCGGGTCGCAAGCCTCGGCCGGGCGTCGACAGCTACGGAACGCCCGGCGCGCAAGAGCTTGTCTGGTGGTAGCGTCAACTGGATCGCGAGTTCCGGTTGCCTGGATAGTTCGCTTCGCTCGGTCATCAACGCCATCGCATCGACCTTCGGGCCGGTCACGGTCAACTCGACCTGCCGCAGCCGATCGCACAATGCGCGCGTTGGCGGGGCGCCACGCTCCAAGCATTTGTCTGGCGATGCCGCCGACTTCCGCGTCCGCGGCAGCACCAGCGCGGTCTACGCCTATCTGCGTGGCAATGGCAACGTCGGCGGCCTCAAGCACTACGGCGGCGGCCTGTTCCACATCGACAATGGCGACCGCCGCAGCTGGTAAAGGCGCGTCTGTCTTGAAAGGCCTCGAGCCCCGCCCCGCAAAGGCGGGGCTTCGTGTTTACGATGAACGAAGAGTTACCCAGAGAGCGGTCCAGAGGCGCCGCATCCAACACCCGTTCTTGCAAATCCGTCCCGTGAGCCGCCCCAGCGGTTTTTTCACATGGGAGGATTTGGACATGACGCATTCGATGGCGCGCGCGGCGGTACTCGCTGCTGCAGCATTCACCATTTTTGCCAGCACGGCGGTCGCGGCGGAAGACTCCGGTGACACCTTTTTCAAGGATCAGTTCGCAACCAAAGACAGCCGGCCGTCGCGGCTTGGCCGCCCTCCGTCCAGCGACGACACGAGCGAACGCAAGAGCCTCTCGGGCGGCGTCACCTGGCAGGCGAGTGCGTCGTGCTTGAATGGGCAGCTGCGAGGGCTGGTCGCGGAGGTGTCGGATAAATTCGGGCCGGTGCGCGTCGGCTCGACCTGCCGCGGCTATGCGCAGAACCGGCGCGCTGGCGGCGCCAGTCATTCGTATCACCTCTCCGGCCGAGCCGTTGACTTCCGCGTGTTCGCCAAGTCAGGCGCTGTCATGGCCTATCTGCGCGGGCACGGCAGCGTTGGCGGATTGAAGCACTACGGCGGCGGTCTGTTCCACGTCGATACCGGGCCGCGCCGCGCGTTCTGAGGCCGCATCCGTCGCCGCCTATGGTCCACGTCATGCCCCGTGCTAGGCTTGCCGGCAAGGAACTCAGGGGAGGACGTTGTGATGCGCCGTTCGTCATTTCTGGCAGGGGCTTGTTTCGCATTTGGGTTGGGCGCGGCCGGTTCGTTGGCGGCCCAGGCCCTGAGGATCGGGCTGGCGGCGGAGCCGACGGCGATGGACCCGCATTATCACGCGCTGTCGCCGAACAACGCGCTGTTGTCGCACGTCTTCGAGCGCCTGATCGAAATGGACCCGCAACAGCGGCTGACCCCCGGCCTCGCCGAAAGCTGGAAGGTGCTCGATGATGGTTCCTGGGAATTCAAGCTGCGCAAAGGCGTGACGTGGCACGACGGCTCGCCGTTCACGGCCGACGATGTGCTCTTCACGTTCGATCGTGTCCCGAACGTCGCCAATAGCCCCGGCTCCTTTGCCTACGCCACGAAGGGCAAGACACTGAAGAAAATCGACGACCTGACGGTCAACATTTCGACGGGGGCGCCAGCTCCGACGATGGCGAACGAGATGGCGGCGGTCCTGATCATCTCCAAGAAGCACGGCACGGGCGCCCTGACGCCGGATTTCAATAGCGGCAAGGTAACGATCGGCACCGGGCGTTTCAAGTTCGTGCAATACACGCCCGGCGATCGCATCGTGCTGCAGCGCAACGATGCCTATTGGGGCGAAAAGGCCGCCTGGGAGAAAGTCACGTTCAAACCAATCAAGATCGGACCGGCGCGGGTTGCTGCGTTGCTCGCAGGCGACGTCGATCTGATCGAGGACGTGCCGACGGCCGACATCGAGCGGCTGAAGAAAGACGGCAAGGTGGAGATCGCACAGACGCCCTCGAACCGCTCCATCTTCTTTCATATGGATCAATTCCGTGACGACAGCCCGTATATCAAGGCCAAGGACGGCAGCGCGATCAAGAACGTGTTGCGCGATCGCCGTGTGCGCATTGCCCTGTCGAAGGCCGTCAATCGCGACGCCATCGTCGCACGCGTCATGGAAAATGCGGCCGTTCCAGCCAGCCAGTACTTGCCGGATGGCTACTTTGGCATCTCACCGCGTCTGAAACCAATGGCCTTCGATCCGGACGGCGCCAAGAAATTGCTGGCGGAAGCGGGCTTGGCGAATGGCTTCAAGCTGACGATCCATGGCCCCAATGGCCGATACACAAACGACGTGAAGGTGATGGAAGCGGTCGCGCAGATGTTCACGCGCGTCGGCATTGAAACGACGATGGAAGCTTTACCACCAGGAAATTTCTTTTCGCGGGCAACGACCGGCGGCCCAGGCGGCACGCCGGAGTTCAGCATGGTGCTGGTCGGCTGGAGCCCGAGCTCCGGCGAAAACGCGGGTGCGCTGCGACCGCAACTCGCAACCGTCAACCGCGACAAAGGGACCGGAACGGCCAATCGCGGCCGCTACTCCAATCCAGACTTCGACAAGGTGCTCGACGAGGCGATGGTGACCGTGAACGATGCCAAACGCGCCGAACTGCTCGCAAAGGCCACCGACATTGCGTTCGAAGATCAGGCGATCATTCCGCTGCACTACCAAATCAACACCTGGGCGACGCGGAAGGGCCTAAAAATGCTTCCGCGCTCGGACGAAGAGACTCACGCTCACGGCGTCAGCGGACGGTAGAGCCGCGACGCAATGATCACAGCGATGCCTGAACAGAGCGGGGGCGAAACGGGGCGCGGATGAGTTCGCCAAGGCGGTGCCAGCCCATGGCGAACACGGGTTGCGACACATGGCGAAATCGCCCGAAATCCTACAGCGCGGTCGCGGACGGTCCTTGACCCGTCGCGGCATTTTGATTTTTGGCGATGACGCCTGTGCGCTCGATCGCGGCTTGCAGGATGAGGCCCAGCATCTCCGAGTAGCGCATGCCTTGGAAACCCGCCATCAGGTTGAGCTTGCCATCCCAGCACCAGCCAGGATTTGGATTGACTTCGAGCAGCTTGATCTCGCCTTTCGCATCAGCGCGGAAATCGAAGCGCGCGTACTCGCGGCAGTTCAGCCGCTCGAAAAGTTTTACCGAGTTGTCGATCATCTGTTGCTGCTTGTGATCCGGCAGCGTCGCCTCGCGATACTTGATTTGAGTCCAATAGGGGCTGTCCGGTTCCCACTTGGATTCGTAGCCGAGAATTTGTGGCAGCGCTGGATCGAGTTTCGAGAAATCGACTTCGAGGACCGCCAACGCCCGCAGACCCTGCTCGGGATTGCCGATTAGGCTGACCGAGTATTCCGCGCCGGTCAGATATTCCTGCACCAGAATTGGGCGCTTCGGAAACTCGGCGCGCAACTTCTCGAGATAGTCCATCAACGAGCGCTCGTTGCCGACAACGGCGTCCTTGGTGATGCCGATCGAGCTATCGCCAAAATTCGGTTTCAGGAGCGCCGGGAACACGGACGGCAACGTGGCGCCCTGGTCGCCCGCGCGCACATAGGTTTCCAGTGGCACGGGAACGTCCATCGACTGCGCCACCGCGCGCACGAGGCCCTTATCGTAGCAGGCCGCCAAGCAGTTTGGTCCACCGCCCGTGTAGGGCAGTTCAAGAACTTCGAGCATCGCTGGGACGTGAAGTTCCTTGAACGCGTCGTTGTTGAGGCCTTCGTCACACAAATTGAACACGAGGTCCGTTCGCAGGTCCGCCAGATCGCGCTCGAGCGTCGCGTGATTATCGAGATAGCGGAACTTGTAGTTCGGCAGTTCCGACAGCGCGTCCTTGAGACGGCGCACGGTGTCGAGATCTTCCGGATTGAATTGGCCGCCGCGCTTTACCGTATCCGGCAATCTGGGATCGCCCAGCAGCACGGTCACGTCATAGACCGGTGTTTTTCCGCGTGGCTTGCGCGCCGGCAGCAGCGGGGCGTCCGCCGACAGCAGGATCCGCCGCGCCATCATTCCGAGATCCTGATCACGATCCGAGACCGATTCGGCGATGCCGTGGTGCCGCACGTTGCGGAACCCGCTTTTCTCGAGCAGCTTCGTGATGCTCTCGCGCGTATAAAGCCGTTCGGCATAGAACTGATCCGCGATCACGCCCATCTCGTCGTGGACAATCACCTCGCGGCTGATCAGGCGATCGCCTTCTTTGCTGATCGAGCGCTCCCGGCACACGAAATGATGCTCGTCGATCCACTCCCAAGAGCGGCGATCGAAATTTTCGTGCATATGCGAGCCGTCGGTGATGTCGAGCACCAGCTGGCCCGATGGCCGCAGAATCTTGCCGACGGACGCGAGAACCTTCTCGTCGTCCTGCTTGTTGGAGAAATAGCCGAACGAATTGCCCATGATCGCGACGCAATCGATCGACGTCTCCGGCACGCGCGGGTTGCGGGCATCGCCTTCCTTGAAAAGGACGCTGAGGTTTTCGTTTTGGGCACGCTTCTTGGCGAGCCGGATCAAGTAGCGCGAGCGATCGACGCCCAAGACATTCTTGAATCCTCGGCGTGATAACTCCAGACAATGGCGGCCTTGACCGCAGCAGAGGTCAAGAATGGTGCTGTGCGGTTGGATCGCTGCCGCCGAGACGATGAAATCGACTTCCCGCCGCGTATTTTCGGCGTTCTCGACGACATCGCCATCGGTCTTGACATAGAGCGCGTTGAAAAGCTTGCGCCACCACTCTTCGGGCAAATGCTGCTCGAGATCGGCAACGGGACCAAGACAGGAGCGGACAGGTGGCCGGCGGGGCCGCTTCGGTTTCGAAGCAAGTGCCATGATGGACGCATGTCCTCCAAATCGCCGATCATGCGGCCGACGGAGCGCTCTCACAGCGTGCGCGGGCCGTCGACGCCGAAACATCGGCGGACCTCGTCAGCGACCCGAACAAGACCGCTGTAACGCACAGCAACTTATGCGGATGACTTTGGGAGTCAATTCAATATCTGTGGATGAGTGTTGTCCACTAGCGGGCGTGCAAAAGACTGAGACTCACGGCTGCGCTGAACCCGGTCAGGCATGCCGCGTCAGCACGGCGATGAAGAATCCATCGGTGCCGTGCATCGCTGGTGTCAGCAGGAGTGAATTGTCGCGGCGGTCGGCAGACGACACCGACGGCGTGCCCACATGAGCGGACCACACGTCGCGCCACGGCAGGACAGAAAATTCTGGCCGACGCGCCAGAAACGCATCGATCTGATCGACATTCTCTTCTGGCAACAGCGAACAGGTGACATAGACCAATCGTCCAGCCGGCGCGACCAGCGCCGCGGCACGGTCGAGCACCGCGCGCTGATCGGCCTGCCGCTGGATGAGTTGTTGGCCGGTCAGCCGCCACTTCGAGTCCGGCCGCCGCCGCCACGTGCCGGACCCCGAGCAGGGTGCATCGATCAGGACCGTATCGAAGCGGCTCCCGAGCGCGGTGAGTGCGGCCTCGTCGCCGGGCGTGAGCACCTCGACGTTGGTGGCGCCCGCCCGCGTGATGCGCTCGAAGATCGGCCGCAGGCGATGTTTGTCGCCGTCGTAGGCAAAGATCTTGCCCGTGTTCTGCATCTGGGCGGCCAGCGCCAGCGTCTTGCCACCCGCGCCCGCGCACAGGTCGAGGATCTGCTGGCCGCGCTTGGCGCCGGTCATGAGCGCAGCGATTTGCGAGCCCTCGTCCTGCACCTCGAACCAGCCCTTGCCGTGTTCGATGTCGGCCTCGACGTTGGGGGTGCGGGCGGCTGGGCCGTCGCCAGCTTTGATGCGCAGCCCCAACGGTGAGAGCGGGGTTGCTGTCGCGCCATATTTTTCAAATGCGTTCAAGAGATCTGCGCGCGCCGTTTTCAGCGTGTTGACGCGAAGATCGACCGGCGCGCGGGCGGCACATGCACGGCCTTCCTCCACAAGGCGATCACCGAGGCTGCGATGCAGCGATGCGAGCAGCCGCTCCGGGATGTCCGCTTGGACCCACAGCGGTGCGTCGACATCGCGCGATTGGGAAAGATGCAACGTCTCCTCGGGCGTCAGCGCTTTCGGATTGTGCGAACCGCCATCGGCAAGACGCGTGATCGCGGCGGCGTCGAGCTTCGACGCGACACGCAGTGCGCCCAGCACGAGGGCGCGCGGCGTGTCGCTGCCCATCACGTGCGCGGCCGACGCCTTCACACGCAACGTGTCATAGACGAGATTACCAATTGCCGCGCGATCGCCCGATCCCGCGAACCGATGGCTCTTGCCCCAATCGGCGAGGGCCACGGCCGCTGGGCGATGGCGAGTCAAGACGTCGCCGAGGACCTCGATCGCGGCTTGAACGCGTGCGGCGGGTTGCACGGCGTCAAACTCCCGTGACGACAACGCGCCACGCCAGCACGAGCCACATCGCCGCGAGCGCCACCATGCCCGCGACGTAGGCCGCAAAGCGCTGCGAGACGATATTGGCGCCGAGGTGGATCGCGGCATGCGCGATGCGGCTCAGCACGAAGGCCCACGCCAGCACAACGAGCAGTCCGTCGGCCTGCTTCAAGATCAGCGCGAACGCGACAGCTGCATAAAACAAGACCGGCAGCTCAAACTGATTGCGAAAGCTATTCGCGCGCTTGGTGGCCTCCTCGGACCACGCGTACGCCCCGAGCGAAACGGACTTTTCGTTCATGGATGTCTTGGTCGACTGCAGCGACCGGGATCGCGCCGACCCCATCGCGATCAGCACAACGAACGTCAGCAGCACTTGAAGAAAGACGGGGGCGAGCAGGGCGGTCTGTGACATGAAATTTCCGAGTTCGGGGGACGTGCGGTCGGTGTTCGTTCGCATGCAACAGTGGGCACCGCAAGACCCGCGGCGCGCAACATGCCGCTGGCGCAAACACGTTGACTGCACGATGTTCTTATATTGTTCTTGACACACTTGCGCTGCTTGGCCTAGCGTTTCGCATCCACCGGTTGTGCCGCGAGGGCGTGATGTTCGGGCAGATGGCGACGTTGGCGTTCTTTGGGATCGAGGCCAAGCCGGTCGACGTCCAGGTCCGGATCAGCGGCGGACAATTCGCCTTTGCCATTGTCGGACTGCCCGACAAGGCGGTGGCGGAAAGCCGCGAGCGGGTTCGCAACGCGCTGCATGCCATCGGACTCGGCATGCCGTTCCGGCACATCACCATCAATCTCGCGCCCGCAGATCTGCCGAAGGAGGGCAGTCACTTCGATCTTGCGATCGCGCTCGCCTTGATGTCCGCCATGGGCGCCATCGCGCCTGATGCCATCGAGGGCTACGCTGCGGTCGGCGAACTGGGGTTGGATGGCGCGATCCGTGGCGTCCCGGGCGCGCTGCCCGCCGCCATCGGCGCCAACGCCATGAGTAAAGGCCTCATCTGCGCCGAAGCCAACGGTGCCGAAGCCGCGTGGGCGGCGGAAGATATGAGCATTCTGGCGGCACCGCATCTCTTGTCGCTCGTCAATCACTTCAAGGGCACGCAAACACTCCGGCGACCCGAACCGAACGTCGCGCACGACACCACGCCGATGCCGGATCTCGCCGACGTCAAGGGCCAGGAGATGGCGAAACGCGCGCTCGAAGTCGCAGCCGCCGGTGGCCACAACCTGCTGATGATCGGGCCGCCCGGCTCCGGCAAGTCGATGCTCGCGGCGCGGCTGCCGTCGATCCTGCCCGCGCTGTCGCCGGAAGAAATGCTGGAAGTCTCGATGGTGCATTCGCTCGCGGGCGCGCTTGCCGGTGGGCGGCTGGCGACGCAGCGGCCGTTTCGCGCGCCGCATCATTCCGCCAGCATGGCCGCCCTCGTCGGCGGTGGATCGAAGCCCAGGCCGGGCGAGGTTTCGCTCGCGCATCTTGGCGTGTTGTTTCTCGACGAGCTGCCCGAGTTCCAGCCAAACACGCTCGACGCGCTGCGTCAGCCGCTCGAATCCGGCGAGGTCGTGATCGCGCGCGCCAATCACCGCATCGCCTACCCGTCGCGCATTCAGCTGGTCGCCGCGATGAACCCCTGCAAATGTGGCGGCGGTCCGGGTCAGGCCTGCCGGCGCGGCGCGCGCTGTGCCGACGACTATCAAGCGCGGATCTCGGGGCCGCTGCTCGACCGCATCGATCTGCAGATCGAAGTGCCACAGGTCTCTGCCGCCGATCTCGTGCTGCCGGCGCCGAGCGAAGGCAGCGCCGAGGTGCGCGCCCGTGTGATTGCCGCGCGTGAGCGCCAGCGCGCCCGCTTCAAGGCGCTAGCGCAGGGGCAAACGCGGCTGCGCACCAATGCGGACGCTTCAGGCCAAGTGCTCGAAGCGATCGCCGCGCTCGATGCCGCCGGACAATCGCTGCTCAACGAGGCCGCGCAACGCATGCAGCTCTCCGCGCGCGGCTTTCACCGTACACTCAAGGTTGCGCGCACGCTGGCCGATCTCGATGGTGCCGACGATGTCGGACGCGCGCACGTCGCGGAAGCGCTGTCGTATCGTCGAGAGGCGCTGTCGCAGCAGCGGGCGGCGTGAGATGAACTCTCGCCTCTCGACCGCTTTCCCGGAGCCGGCGCATGGGTCGGCATCCGGGACCTTGACCGCCTGCGATGGGTGGCAACAGCGGAGAGAAATGCGACAGGTAAAGGCTGCATCGCTGGCGATGCGTCCTGGAATCGCTTTGGAGCGGTTTACATACGTCAGTCAGGCCGGTTGTTTACCGAACGCGTCGCCGGCCTACGCCGCCTTACCCGCCGGATCCACCAGCCGCACGATATCGGCCATGATGTCGTTCAATTGAAAATCCTTCGGCGTGTAGATCGCCGCAACGCCGAGCGCCTTCAAGGTCTTTGCGTCCTCCGGCGGAATGATGCCGCCGGCCACCACTGGGATGTCGCCACATCCTTCTGCGCGCATGCGCGCCAGCACGTCGCGGATCAGCGGCACGTGACTGCCCGACAGGATCGACAGCCCGACGACATGCACCGCTTCATCGAGGGCCGCCCGCGCGATATGCGCCGGCGTCAGGCGAATGCCTTCGTAGACGACCTCCATGCCACAATCGCGCGCGCGCACCGCGATCTGCTCCGCGCCATTGGAGTGTCCATCGAGCCCGGGCTTTCCGATCAGGATCTTCACGCGGCGGCCGAGCTTCGCCGACACCGCGTCGACGGCGGTGCGAACGTCAGCCAACCCCTCGCCGGTCGCCGCGGCCGCGCGGCCGATGCCAGTTGGAGCGCGGTATTCGCCGAAGATTTGACGCAGACATGCGCCCCATTCGCCTGTCGTCACTCCCGCTTTCGCGCACGCGATCGAGGCCGGCATCACATTAGAGCCGTCGCGCGCCGCGCGCTCGAGTTCCTTCAGCGCCTTATCGGCCGCCTTGCCGTCGCGGCTCGCGCGCCAGGCCACCAGCTGTGCGATCTGCTCGGCTTCCACGGCCGCATCCACCGTCTCGATCGCCGCCGCGCCGCCCGCCAGCGGCGACACCTCCGTCTCGGTCCAGCGATTGACGCCGACGACAACCTGCGCTCCGGTCTCGATGCGCCGCAGCCGTTCCGAGTTGCTCTCGACCAGCCGCCGTTTCATCTCATCGATCGCCGCGACAGCGCCGCCCATCTGCTCGATGGTTGCCAGCTCCGCCTTCGCCGCCGCCTTCAACGCCTCGACTTTGGCCGCGATCTCGCGCGATCCGTCGAAGATATCGGCGTACTCCAGCAGGTCCGTCTCATAGGCCAGGATCTGCTGGGCGCGCAGCGACCACTGCTGATCCCACGGCCGCGGCAAACCCAGCGCCTCGTTCCAGGCCGGCAATTGCACCGCGCGCGCGCGTGCATTCTTCGACAATGTCACAGCCAGCATCTCGATCAGAATGCGATAGACGTTGTTCTCGGGCTGCTGCTCGGTCAGTCCGAGCGAGTTCACCTGCACACCATAGCGGAACAGGCGGTTCTTTGGATCGGTGACGCCGTAACGCTCGCGGCAGACCTCGTCCCAGAGTTCCGAAAACGCCCGCATCTTGCAGATCTCGGTAATGAACCTCAGCCCAGCATTGACGAAGAACGACATCCGGCCGACGACGGTGCCGAACGCCTCGGGCTTGACGTCGCCCGACGCCTTCACCGCGTCCAACACCGCGATCGCCGTCGCCAAAGCAAACGCCAACTCTTGGACCGGCGTCGCGCCGGCCTCCTGCAAATGATACGAGCAGACGTTGGTCGGATTCCATTTCGGCAGTTCGGCCGCCGAGAACACGATCGTGTCCTTGATCAGGCGCAGCGACGGCTCGGGCGGGAACACATACGTGCCACGCGAGAGGTACTCCTTGATGATGTCATTCTGGATCGTGCCCGTCAGCTTCGTGCGCGGCGCACCCGTCTCGTCGGCGACCGCCGTATAGAGCGCCAGCAGCCACGCCGCCGTTGCGTTGATCGTCATCGATGTATTCATCTCGGCGAGCGGAATCGACGTCAGCAGCGTGCGCATGTCGCCGATGTGGGAGACGGGCACGCCGACCTTGCCGACTTCGCCGCGCGCCAACTCATGATCGCTATCGTAGCCGGTCTGCGTCGGCAGATCGAAGGCGATCGAAAGGCCGGTCTGGCCTTTCGCCAGATTCTGGCGATAGAGCGCGTTCGACTTCGCCGCCGTCGAATGACCCGCATAGGTCCGGATCAACCACGGCTTATCGCGCTGCGGGGTGTCTCGGCTGGTCGTCATCGGCGCCTCCGGGTCCAGGCTCAACGCGCGACGCGAGCGCCGCAGTGCCCTGAATACCGCATATTTGCTGCGCCGCAAAATCAGGCGTGCCCGAGGCAACCGGCGGTAGCTTGGACCGATCGGCCGGATTAGCCGACCGAATGCCCTGGGGCGTCCCGATCCATAAGTCGCGTGACGCCCGCGATGAGACCAAGGCCGATGACCAATCCAATGGTCGCCGAGACGATGCACCACAACAGCCAGCTGTGGAGCTTGTTTGTAATGACGTACTCACCCTGCAAGAACAAATAGTATGTCACCATGCTCAACAAGACCAGAAGCGGCGTCATGAAGATAATCATGGCGGGATTGGCCAGCGAATCCTTGACGATCCAGCACGCTACCGCGCAGACAGCTACGAAAAACATCAGGGTGGTCTTGTCGATCGAGACAATGCCGATGGCATGCTTGAGAAGTAAATCCATGGTCTTCCGCCTCAGTTAGTCAGCGCCACTGATTCGCGCCTACACCCAAAGTTTTAAGCGGCAACGGTTCCTGAATTGTTAACAGTCCGTAACTGTCCTGATGCTGCGTTGCGGAAAATACCTTGCGAGCGCGCACAAACTATCGCATTTCTATGCTGCGGCGCACTCTGAACTCAAGACTGGCCCCGCAGCCAGCCCCAACGCGGCGCACCCGTCGCATCGCACCAGGGAGACCCACATGCCAGCACCAGCCTCGAACGTCGTTCCGCTCGCGAAAGGACAGAACGCGGGCCACGGTGTCCGCAAGGACCTATACGAGATCGGCGAGATTCCCCCACTCGGGCACGTGCCGAAGACGATGTATGCGTGGGCGATCCGGGCAGACCGACACGGCGAACCCGACACGGCAATGCAAGTCGAAGTGGTGCCGACCTGGGACCTCGACAGCCATGATGTGCTGGTTCTCGTGATGGCGGCGGGCGTCAACTACAACGGCGTGTGGGCAGCACTTGGGACGCCGATTTCACCGATCAAGGACGTGCACAAGAACCCCTATCACATCGCCGGCTCGGATGCGTCCGGCATCGTCTGGGCGGTCGGATCAAAGGTGAAGCGCTGGAAGGTCGGCGACGAAGTCGTCATCCATTGCAACCAGGACGACGGCGACGATGAAGAGTGCAACGGCGGCGATCCGATGTTCTCGCCGTCGCAGCGCATCTGGGGCTACGAGACGCCTGACGGTTCGTTCGCGCAGTTCGCGCGCGTGCAGGATCGGCAATTGCTCGAGCGGCCGAAGCACCTCACGTGGGAAGAGAGCGCCTGCTACACGCTCGTGCTCGCGACCGCCTACCGCATGCTGTTCGGCCATCGCCCGCATGTGCTGCGTCCCGGTCATAACGTCCTAATCTGGGGCGCGTCGGGAGGCCTCGGCTCGATGGCGATCCAACTCTGCGCTACCTCGGGCGCCAATGCCATCGGCGTCGTCTCGGAAGACGAGAAGATCGACTTCGTGAAGAGCCTTGGTGCCAAGGGTGTCATAAACCGCAAAAAATTCAATTGCTGGGGCGAGATGCCGACGGTCAACACGCCCGAGTACGGCACGTGGCTGAAGGAATCGCGCAAGTTCGGCGGCGCGATCTGGGAAATCACCGGCAAGGGCAACAACGTCGATTTCGTGTTCGAACATCCGGGCGCCTCGACGTTCCCGGTCTCTGTGCTGATGGTGAAGCGCGGCGGCATGGTCGTCATCTGCGCCGGCACCACGGGCTACAATCTCACCATGGATGCGCGCTATCTGTGGATGCATCAAAAGCGTGTGCAAGGATCGCACTTCGCCAACCTGTTGCAGGCCGCACAGGCCAACAAACTCGTCGTCGAGCGCCGCGTCGATCCGTGCATGAGCGAGGTGTTCGCCTGGGAACAGATCCCGAAAGCGCACATGCGGATGCTGAAAAACCAGCACAAACCCGGCAACATGGCGGTGCTGGTCAACGCGCAGTCGACGGGTTTTCGCACCTTCGCCGACGTGCAGGAAGAGAGCAGCAAGCGGTTCGGGTGAGGCCGCGGACCGGCTGTTCAATATCTGCGGCCGTGTCACGCTTCATCGTCGTCCATAGATGTTTGCCCATGTGGCGTCTTTTCCCAGCGGAATGGGTCGATGGCGAACTGGTAGACGGCGCGGTAGGCCGCGGCAGAGATCAACAGCCAATAGAGCGGCATTGCGAGAGTCGCCGGCAGCAGCCACCAGGCGCGGCGCTGGATCAGCGCGACGACGCCGAGCAGGATCGACGCGACATATCCGAACAGCAGATTGATCCACGCGATCCACCAAAGCGCGATGGTCCAATCGGATGCCTCATCGACCGCTGGCGCGGTGAGGAGCCAGTCAGTTCCTCCGATCAGCAACGTTGCACAAAAAACCGGATGGACCAGCGCCGACAGGATCAATCCGCCTGTCAGCGCGTGAAACCCGATCGTTCCGCCAAAACCGAGTTCGCGCCAGAGGCGCCACGGATGCCGGGTGTGGACGAGATAGGTTTGCATCCAGCCTTTCATCCAGCGCGTGCGCTGGCGAAACCAGACGCCGAGGGTGACTGGCGCCTCTTCCCATGTGGTCGATTCGATCACCGCCGTCGTCCAGCCGCGCCGCGCCAACCGGACGCCGAGATCGGCATCCTCTGTAACGTTGTAGGGATCCCACGCACCAATTTCCTGCAAGACATGGCGCGGGAAATGATTAGACGTGCCGCCGAGCGGGACCGGGACGCCGAGCCGCATCAGCGCCGGCAGCACTGCATCGAACAATGAGCTGTACTCAATGGCGAACTGGCGCGAGAGCCAGCAGTGATACGCATTATAGACGTTGAGGCGCGCCTGAACGCAGGCGACGCGTTTGCCCGCTCTGGCGAAAGCGGCGATGGCCGCCCGCAATTGATCGGGCTCGGGGCGATCCTCGGCATCGTAGACGACGACATAGTCGCCGCGCGCGAACTGCAGCGCATAGTTGGCCGCCTTGGGCTTGGTTCTGGGCGCTGCATCGGGCACCGTGATGACGCGGAATGTTGACGGTAGTTCGAGGCCCGCAAGGCGCCGCGGCGTCACCCGATCCACCGCTTCCAATACGATCATGATGTCGAGTTTGGCGGCGGGATAATCGAGCGTGCGCAACGCCCAGATGAGATCGGGCAGGACCTCGGGTTCTTCGAACAGAGGCACGATGATGGAATACACCGGCAGTGTATTGTCCCAACGCCGCCAGGTTTCAGCGTTCCACGAGCGTGGAGGCGGCTGCCGCAAGGCTCCTAGCAAGGCCAATGTCCGTAGAATGGAGACACCCAGAAACGGTATCGCCAAGATAGCAGCCAGGGCCGCTGCCGTCGCTTGGGGCTCGATGCTGGCCGCCCCGCATCCGAGCGCCATCAGCAGAAAGAGTGCAATGCGTTGCCACCACCTTAAGCCTGTCGCGGCTGACAATTCTGGCGAACGGCCTCTGAGGCCGAACCGTGCCTCTCGCAAACAGGCGCGTGCACGCTGGCGCTCGGTCTCGCGTGCAATCAGATATGCGGCCGCGACCCAGACTGGGCGGCCGTCGCGCGGCAAGCGTCGCAAGTAACTCTCAATCACATCGACGTCGGCTGCTGTGGCATCAATCAGCCAGGCTTGCATCGCGCCAGCGCGCACAGCCGAAAGCCAGACGGGGCAGTTCGGATCTTGCGCGCGAGCTTCAAACTTGAACGACGCATCCAGCACTGGCAAGCGCAAGTACACCGCGACGGCCGCAACATATTCCTCCGCCGTCATCTGCCCAGTCGACAGCAGGACCTGATGCACAGGCACACCCCAGCGCCGCGCCAGGCCGATCGATTGGGCCAACTCGACGCCGTCCAGGCCGATGCTCAATAGAAATGCGGCCGCGCCGAGCGGATTCGATGCTGGATTGGCAACGTCGCTTCCGACCTCGCGTCCGACGGGGCGGCGCGCTACATTTCCTTGGAGATTCGCATCAATCGGCGTCTTGGCGCCATATTCCTGAGCTTTCCCATGCGTCGGCATTTGCGCCCTGTCGCCTGCTCGTCACCGCACCCGTGCCAAGGCTTGACGCTAATGCATCTTCTGGTTGTAATGCAATCTATGATTGTTTTTTATCTGCAACATCACTTAAGGCGTGTGGCAGTCTTTCTCTGCCTCGGCGCGCAGCTGCTTGCGCTGACCTCGACCGTTACCCGGCCGGCTGCGGCGCAAAACCCGATTGGGGCCACAACATCCGAGGCGGCATCGGACAAGCCGACCGCGCCACGGCGCTCGGCCATCCGCTTTCTGACAGAAGCGGATTACCCGCCGTTTCATTATTACGACGAAGACAATGTGCTGGTGGGCTTCAACGTCGATATGGCGCGCGCCATCTGCCTTGAGCTGACGGCCGCTTGCGACGTGCAAGTGCGCCCTTGGGAGCAGTTGCTCCCCGCGCTCAAGAAGGGCGACGCCGATGCGGTCATTGCATCGCACTCCATCTCGGCGGGCGCGCTCCGCCATGTCGATTTCTCGGATCACTACTATCTGACGCCTGCGCGCTTTGCCGGCAAGAAGGGCGCTGGCAAACTCGCACTGACACCGGACGGGTTGCAGGGGAAAAGCATCAGTGTCGCGCGCGGGACGGCGCACGAGGCTTATCTCAGGACGTTCTTCAGCAGCAGCAAACTGGTTCCATTGGAGAACCAGGACGTCGCGCGCGACGCGCTCACCACCGGCTCCGTCGATCTCGTTTTTGACGACGGCATCGGCCTCGTGTTCTGGCTCAACGGCACCGCCTCCAAAGGATGCTGCGAGTTCAAGGGTGGACCGTTTTTCGAGCCAAAGTTCTTCGGTGATGGAGTGGCGATCGCCGTCGCCAAGGACGACGCCGAACTCAAGGGGTTGATCAACATCGCGCTGAAGCGCATTCGTGCGACCGGCCGCTACGAGGAACTCATGCTGCGCTACTTCCCGATCCGGGCCGATTGATCCGCGCAACCGGCGCGAGAACATGCCGCACACTATCCTCATAGATTGCACGAGGCGGTTTTTGGTCCTAAGTATCAAATTACCCGGCTCGTTCGCCGCGCAATTGGAACCCCGATTTTGACAACGAAACTCGCCGCGTCCACCAACCAAGAAGCTAAGGTCAGGCTGCATGATGCCGACGCCTTCGCCGGCATGATGCGGGCCGGTCAGCTTGCCGCGCGGGCGCTGGATGCACTGGTGCCGCACGTGAAGCCCGGCGTTACGACGGATACACTCGACGAACTCGCGCTCGAGTTCGCGCTTGCCAACGACGCGGTGCCAGCAACGCTGTTCTATCGCGGCTACAAGAACTCGATCTGCACCTCCATCAATCACGTCGTCTGCCATGGTATTCCGGGGCCGAAGCCGCTGAAGGAGGGCGACATCGTCAACATCGACGTCACGCTGATCCTCGACGGCTGGCATGGCGACACCAGCCGCATGTATGCTGTCGGCGAGATTCCGCGCCGAGCGGAACGCTTGATCGATGTCACCTTCGAGGCGTTGTGGCGCGGCATTCGCGCGGTGAAGCCTGGTCACACGACAGGGCATATCGGCGCCGCGATTCAGGCCTACGCCGAATCCGAGCGCTGCAGCGTCGTGCGCGATTTCTGCGGCCATGGTCTCGGCCAGGTGTTCCACGACCGGCCGAACATTCTGCACTACGGTGAAGAGGGCGAAGGCATCGTGCTCGAGCCCGGCATGCTCTTCACCATCGAGCCGATGATCAATCTCGGAAAGCCGCACGTGAAGGTGCTGTCCGACGGCTGGACCGCCGTAACGCGTGATCGCGAACTGTCCGCGCAATTCGAGCACACCGTCGGTGTCACCCAAAACGGCTGCGAGATCTTCACGATCTCGCCCGGCGGTTTCCACAAGCCGCCGTTCAATGGATCGGGCAACTGACCGGCCCAAGTTCAAGCATGGTGCGTCGAACATGAGTGGCCGGCGGCGCGGGCAGGATCCGGAGGGTGGCGACACGAGCGACATGCCGGCGCAATCGAGCCTCTTCGAAGCGCCCGCTTCGGCGCCCGCCGTCGATGATCGCGCCGGACATCGCGAGCGGCTGCGGACGCGCTTTCGCGAGGCTGGATCCGACGCCGTCGCCGATTACGAACTCCTGGAAATGATCCTGTATCGCGCCTATCCGCGCGGCGACACCAAGCCGCTGGCGAAGCGGCTCATCGCCGAGTTCGGCTCGTTCGCCGAGGTGCTCAATGCGCCCGAGCAGCGGCTCTCGGAGATCGAAGGCTGCGGCATTCGCGCCATCGACGAGATCAAGCTCGCGCGCGCGGCGGCGACGCGGCTGATGCGCGGCGAGATCATGGGCCGCAAGGTGCTCAACTCCTGGCAAGCCGTGCTCGACTATTGCAAGGCGGCACAAGGATTCGATCATAAGGAGCAGTTCCGTATCCTGTTCCTCGACAAGAAGAACCAGCTCATCGCCGACGAGGTGCAGCAGGAAGGTACGGTCGATCACACGCCGGTCTACGTGCGCGAAGTCCTGAAGCGGGCGCTCGAACTTTCAGCAACGGCGATCATTCTCGTGCACAATCATCCTTCGGGCGACCCTGCGCCGTCGCGCGCCGATATCGATATGACGCGGCAGATCATCGATGCGGGGCGGCCGCTCGGTGTCGGCGTGCTCGACCACATCATCGTCGGGCGACAGGGCTACGCTAGCCTCAAAGCGCTGAAGCAGATGTGATGATCACCGCGGCTCGCCGGCGAAGGTGGATTGGATGTCGCGGATTTTTGCGATGGCCTCCGCTGGCAGCGGGCCTTTGGCGACGGCGGCCAACGCGATGTCGAGATGCTCGATGGTCGCGAGGCCGATGAGCGTCGTCGACAGGCCGGGCTCCGCCATGGCGAACCGGAGCGCGAGTTCCGTCAGGCTCGCCGCATGACCGTCCTTGATCAGCGGGGCAAACCGCCCGGCGCGCGCGACGTCGGCTGCGAAATCGAACGCGGAACCGATCGGCTCGACGTTCTGGGTGCTCAACGGATGACGCGCGGCGCTGCCACTCAAAGCGCCACCCGCCAGCACGCGAATGCCGATCGTGCCCATGCCGGCCTTTTTCGCGGCACCCAAAAGGTTTTCATAGTCCTGCGCCGGATAAGATTTCGGCACGGCGACGCCCGCGCTCGGGTTCAGCGCGTTGTAACAGATCTGCGCGGTGTTGAAGGCGCCAGAGTCGACGACGCGATGTAACGCGGCGGTATCGCCGAGCGCGGTGATACCGATGAAGCGCACCTTGCCTTGGCTGCGCAATTTCTCCAGCGCCGGCACGACGTCGCCGAGCACGGCCTCGACGGCCATGGCGTCGCCCGCGGTCTTGGCGGTGATGCGGTTGTGCAACTGAAAAAGATCGACATGATCGCGGCCGAGGCGTTTCAAGCTCGCGTCACAGGAGGCGGCAATGGCGGCGCCGACGCGGCTGTAGTCCGCCTCGGTCAGGCGCACCTTGGTGCCGAGCGCGACCTTCGGTTTCAGTTTGGCGAAGATGCGGCCGACGTTTTCTTCGGATGTGCCGAGGCCGTATTGGGGCGCGGTGTCGAAGTAGGTGATGCCGGCATCGAGTGCGCGGGCGACAGCACGTTCCTGGTCAGCGGGTGCGCCGCGCGTCATCAGGCCGCCAACGGCGCCGCACCCGAACGACAGGGCCGAAACGTTCAATCCAGTATTGCCGAGCGGTCGCTGTTGCATCATGGGCTCCTGTACGGTTGGTGCGTTGCGGTGGCAGCCCCCTTTCTACGACTCGTCCGGTTCTTTGTCGCCGACCATCACGGGCATGACGATGGTGGCGCGCTTGTTGGCGAAGTCGATCTCGGGCACGCAGGCATCGCTGAAAGGGACGTAGTCGGTGTCCTTCTGGCCGTCACGGCGGATTTCGAGAAGATCACCGGCGCCGAAATTCTCGACGGCGGTGATGGTGCCGATGCTGTTGCCTGCGGGATCAACTGCGGCGAGGCCGATCAGATCGGCATGATAATATTCCGCGACTTCGGCTTTCGGCAGGCGATCGCGCGGCACATAAAGGCCGATGCCGCGCAACGCCTCCGCCGCCGTGCGATCCGTGACGCCCACGAGACGCGCGAGCACGCCCTTCGCCGTCACGCGCACACTTTCGATCTCGAAGTGGCGTGCGCCCTTCTCATCACTCAACGCACCATAGGCCGCGATATCCTCGGGCGCGGCGGTGAACGTCTTGATCACGACCTCGCCCTTGATGCCGTGCGCACCCGTGATGGCGCCGAGGAGAATGTAGGTTGGGTTAGCGCGGTTCGTGCTATCGCGATTTTTCACGGCGTCCGATCCGCGCTTAACCCAACATTTTTTGAATTCGTCAGAAGATGTTGGGTTACGCGTGGCGCCGCGACACAGCACATGGAGAGTCGCAGGCCACGCTTACCCAACCTACGAAGATCAAGCAGCCGGCTTTGCTTCGGCGGCCTTCGCCGCTTCGGCGGCGCGCTCTTGCGCCTTCTTCTTCGGCTTCGCTTTCTCGGGGTTGCTACGGGCTTCGCGCTTCTTCACGCCGGCCGCATCCAGCAAGCGCAGCATGCGATCGGTCGGCTGCGCGCCAACGGAGAGCCAATGCTTGACGCGCTCGAGGTCGAGCTTCATGCGCTCGGGGTTGTCCTTCTTCAGCAGCGGATTGAAGGTGCCGATCTGCTCGATGTAGCGGCCATCACGTGGTGCCGCGACGTCTGCGATGACGACGTAGTAGTACGGGCGCTTCTTGGTGCCACCGCGGCTCAAGCGCATTTTCGTTGCCATTGGTCTTCTCCAGTTTGGTTGTTGTTGCGAAGTCTAGCTCAATGCTTCGGGGCCGGATGCCGCCAGATGACGACGGTCTTTCCCTGAATTTCGGTTTCGCCATCAGGCGCGGCACCCAATCTTTGGGCGACGCGCTGCGAGGGCGTGTTGTCTGGCCTGATGAAACTCACCAGCGTTTTGAGATGCAGCGTCTCGAAGGCGAAGGAACGGGCGCGGGTTGCGGCTTCGGTTGCGTAACCGCGGCCGTGCTTCTGCCGCGCCAGGCTCCAGCCCATTTCGATTTCGGGGAACTCATCGGGATACCAGAGGCCGCAAAAGCCACAGAATTCGCCCGTCGCCTTCTCGTCGACGGCCCAGTTGCCGAAGCCGCGCAATTGCCAATGTCCGGCAAAGGCCGCAAGGCGGCGCCAAGAGTCGCGGCGC
This sequence comes from uncultured Alphaproteobacteria bacterium, assembly GCA_963779515.1. Lineage (GTDB taxonomy): Bacteria > Pseudomonadota > Alphaproteobacteria > Rhizobiales > Hyphomicrobiaceae > CAVZYN01. Next base: position 51,785 of record CAVZYN010000011.1, on the reverse strand, counting down.
GAACAGACGCCGCCGATGTACTGCGCGAGGGTCTCGTCACCGAACAGCTTTGCGAGAGGATCAATGTCCTCGTTACGCCATGGTCTCAGCCGCAGGCGTTCCGTTTCCAATGCCGGCACGGTCACGGTCATTTCTTTTTTCCGCCGAATGGAAAACCGGGCGGCAACTTTGGCCCACCCAATCCGGGAAGGCCGGGAAACTTTGGACCGCCGCCAAGCCCCGGCAATAGTGGCGGCTTGCCGGCGGGCGACGGTTTGGCGCCAGGCAGGTCCTTCAGCGTGTCTTGAACGTCCTGCGGCAAATTTTCGAGCGCCTTCGGATCCAGGTGCGCGAGTTCCTTTTGCATCGCCTCGAGTTCGGCGGCGCTTGGTGCCGCACCGCCGCCCATGCCGCCGCCGAGGCCCATGGCGCCGGCCATGCGCTGCATCATGCCGCGGTTCTTGCCCATCGACTTCATCATCTCCGCCATCTGGCGGTGCATCTTGATCAGACGATTGATGTCCTCGACCTTGGTGCCGGAGCCGGCGGCGATGCGGCGCTTCCGCTTGGCGTCGAGGATCTTCGGGTGCCGCCGCTCCTTCTGCGTCATCGACGAAATGATCGCGCGCTGGCGCTTCATATCGCGCTCGCCCTGATTGAGCTGGGCTTCCGACACGTTCTGGCGGACCTTGCCCATGCCCGGCATCATGCCGAGCATCGACTGCATGCCGCCAAGCTTTTCGAGCTGCTTCAGCTGCTCGGACAGATCCTCGAGATCGAAGGCGCCTTTGCGCATCTTGGTGGCGATCGCCTGCGCCTTTTCGGCGTCGATCGACTGCGCGGCTTTCTCGACGAGCGAGACAATGTCGCCCATGCCGAGAATGCGGCCGGCGATGCGTTGGGGATGGAAGTCCTCGAGCGCGTCCCACTTTTCGCCTACACCCATCAGCTTGATGGGCTTGCCGGTGACGGCGCGCATGGAGAGCGCCGCGCCGCCGCGGCCATCGCCGTCGACGCGGGTCAGCACGATGCCGGTGATGCCAACGGCGTTCTGGAACGCCTTCGCCGTGTTGACGGCGTCCTGGCCGGTCAACGCGTCGGCGACGAGCAAGACTTCATGCGGATTGGTGGATGCCTTGACGGCGGCGACTTCCGCCATCAGCTCGTCGTCGACCGTCGTGCGGCCGGCGGTGTCGAGCATGACGACGTCGTAACCGCCGAGGCGGCCGGCATCCATGGCGCGGCGGGCGATATCGACCGGCGTTTCGCCGGCGACGATCGGCAGCGTGTCGACGCCGGTCTGCTGGCCGAGAACACGCAATTGCTCCATCGCCGCTGGCCGCCGCGTATCGAGCGAGGCCATCAGCACTTTTTTCTTGTCGCGATTGGTCAGGCGATAGGCGATCTTGGCCGTCGACGTCGTCTTACCGGAGCCCTGCAGGCCGACCATCAGGATCGGGACCGGCGGCTGTGCCATCAGGTCGATGGGTTCGGCTTCGGCGCCGAGCATCGCGACAAGCTCGTCGTGGACGATCTTGACGACCATTTCGCCGGGCTTCACCGACTTCACGACCTCGATGCCGACCGCCTTCGCCTTCACTTTGTCGGTGAAGCTGCGCACCACGTCCAGGGCGACGTCGGCTTCCAACAGCGCCCGGCGCACCTCGCGCATGGCATCGGCGACGTCGGCCTCAGTGAGCGACCCGCGCCGCGTCAGCTTGTCGAGGGCGCCTGAGATCCGGTCCGAGAGCGATTGGAACAAGGCCATGTCTACCGCACCAATGCGATCAGTTGTTGTTTGCCTTCTCCCCTTGGGGAGAGGAAAAGGTGGCTGCCTCGAGTGTTGGAGCGTAGGGCCATGGTCAGTCTTTCACGCGGAGGTCTTCGTAGCTGACCATCACATGGGACTTGTAGGCGGGGCGCGCAACGAGGGCCGCGTAGTAGCGCTCGAGATTGGACAGCGAAGGGCGCGCGATCGGCAGCGTGAAATAGCGGTAAAGGCCGGTGCCGACGACAATGTCGCCGATGGACAGCTGGTCGCCGGCAATGAACGGTTTCGAGGCGAGCTCGCGGTCAACGATCGCATATTTCTCGCCAAGGCCCTTGGCGCCGGCGGCGATGGCGGCGGGATTCTGTTTCGAGGGTGCGGTGCGGACCAGTCCGCCGAACACCGCCCAAGTGTCGGCGCCGAGGATGTTAGTGTTCCAGTCCATCCACTTGTCTGCGCGCGCGCGGGCTTTCGCGTCGGGCGACCAGAGTTTTCCTGAGCCGTACTGGGCGGCGATGTAACGCACGCAGGCGGCGCTCTCCCACATGGTGAGGTCGCCGTCCTGCAGCGTCGGCACAAGCTTGTTCGGGTTCATGGCGATGTAGTCTGGGGTGTCGAGACCGCCGAACTTGCCACCAGCGTCGATGCGCTCATGCGGCAGGCCGAGCTCGCCGATGGTCCACATGACCTTCTGGACGTTGGACGAGGTGGCCCGGCCCCAGATCTTCAGCATGTGCACGCTCTCCTCACTTGACAGCCAGCCACGATGCGGCTGGACAAAGCAAAAGCGCACCCGAGGGCGCATCGCGCTGTCGGATGTTTGCCCCCTGACCTCCCGGCGTCCAGTTTCGGACACCCTGTGTCAGGCGGCGGCTCGTTCATGACGGGCCGTGGATGAGCGGCTTATGCCGCCAAGTGGGCGGGGATGTCAACACTGGCTTATCCCCGCCGGTCTTGAGCAGCATGCCAGAACCTGCAGCGGCGTATCTGTGAACTGATACCAAACGACCAATTCGGTTCCTGGGATTCCGTTGATCCTTTGCTGAATCGAGCCTTTTCTGTTACCTTGTTGCTCAATTCGGAACAGTACGGCATAGGTCATGAAGTTCATTGTTACTCTCGATCGCGACGAAGATGGTGTTTGGATCGCGGAGTGTCCGTCCATTCCCGGCTGCGTTAGCCAAGGCCACACTCGAGATGAGGCATTGGCTAACGTCCAAGAGGCGATCGCTGCGTGCCTTGAAGTCAGAGCAGAACGCGGCATGCCCTTATCGATCGAGACGCGCCAAGTTGACGTTGTCGCCTGAGCATCGCGCAGCACTTGCCGGTTCTGGATGGCGCGGATGTCGTCTTTGCATTCGAAAAACTCGGGTGGACGGTTGCCCGCCGCAAGGGCAGCCACATCATCATGGTGAAAGAAAATCATCGCGCCACCTTGTCCATCCCAGATCATCGTCCGGTTGCGCGCGGGACCCTGCGCAGCCTGATCCGGTCTGCCGGGCTGACCATCGAAGACTTTGTCGATGCCCTCGACTGATCCGGCCCGCGCCCGCGTGACCTTCGACAATCTGCCGGGGCCGAGATATACGGGGCTCCGCTTCGTTATGTGAGACACATTCAGGGCCGCCCGATGATCACGTGCACCGTTCACGAACCGCCGCGCCCACCCGCGGACCGCACAGCGCGGGCCGAGGCGCTTGCCTTCGTGAAGGACGGGTTTCATCCGCAGGCTGCCGCTTTCGCGCCGTTCTGGCTGCTCGGCCAGCAGCTGTGGCTGCCGTTGCTTGGCTATGCGGCAATCTTTGCCCTCGCGCAGTGGGGGCTGCCGTGGCTCGGAATCGGCGGGCGATGGGGGCTTTATGCCATCGCCGGGCTCAATCTGCTGGTCGGATTCGAGGCGGATAGCCTCCAGCGCTGGCGGCTGGACCGGAAGGGCTGGACGACGCTCGCCTCGGTGGGCGGGCGCAATCGCGACGACTGCGAACGCCGCTTTTTCGAGTTGTGGCTGCCGGAGCAGCCGATGTTCAGTCGATCCGCGATGCCATCCTCCACGTCGGCCACTTCCGGCTACACCCCGTCGGCGCCCGCCTCCAGTCAGAGCCGTTCGGGACGCGTCATCGGCGGATTGATCGACAGCAGCTCAGGTGGGCGGAGCTGAGCCGCAAGCGCATGACGCAAACGGTCGCCATCATCGACTATGGGTCGGGCAATTTGCACTCGGCAGCGAAGGCGTTCGAGCGCGCGGGGCGCGAGAGCGGGGCCAACGCGCGGATTGTCGTCACGGATGATCCAAAAGCCGTCGCGATAGCGGATCGCATCGTGCTGCCGGGAGTCGGTGCGTTCGCGGATTGCAAACGCGGGCTCGATGCCGCAGCGGGCATCCGCGAGGTCCTGGACACCGCGGTTCGCCGGCACGGGCGGCCGTTTCTCGGAATCTGCGTCGGCATGCAGTTGATGGCGGAACGCGGCCTCGAATTTGGCGTGACGCCAGGGCTCGGCTGGATCCCGGGCGACGTCGCGGCCATCCAACCAAAAGATCTAGCGCTGAAAATTCCGCACATGGGCTGGAACACGCTTCATGTGCGGCCAGCCCATGCGCATCACGCACTGCTTGCCGGCCTCACGACCGGCGATACGGGACACCACGCCTACTTCGTGCACTCGTTCCATCTTGTTTCGACGGATGCAAACGCCGTGATCGCCGAGACCGACTACGCGGGGCCGGTGACGGCGATCGTCGGTCGCGACAATATCGCCGGCACCCAATTCCATCCGGAGAAGAGCCAGATGCTCGGTCTCCGCCTGATTGCCAATTTCCTGGCCTGGAAACCGTAGCGCGATTCTTTCAGGCCGCTTGGGCCGGCAGTTCGGCCGGTGCCATCGGGAACGCGACAATGTTGTCGGCGCCGGTGGCGATGTCGGTGCGGCGGTTCTTGAACCAGCGCAGCGCCGTATTCAACACGCTCGCGTCACCTGCGACTTCCTGGATCAACACGCCATCTTCTGCGTCGATCAGGCGGCGCATGCGGGCTTCAACTGCGCTCTGGCGCTCCTTGGTGCGGACGTACCAGGTGGTCGCCAGCGGACGGGCCCAGCTTTCACCCATGGCCATGATTTCGGCCGAGAGGCTGTGACGGGCTGCGGAATTGGCGAGGTCGTAGGAGATCAGGAAGGTGCGCATGGTTCAGCTCGCTGGGCTTCGAGAGGAGGGGCTATTCCCGGGCACTTACGCGCACTGTTCACATTGGCCGCGAGAACATGACAAGAACATGCCACGACTCATTTCATGAGTCCAGCTTTAGTTTCTGTTATGTTCTTTTTTTGTTTGATGCCGACATGACAGAGAGTTTTTCGAGTTTTCGCGGAGAACACATGGATCGCCGCGCTTCAGTCAACAGTCTCGGCTGCGCCTCAGTCAAACAAGCCCGGCTGCGCCTCAGTCAAACAAGCCCGGCTGCGCCTCAGTCAAACAAGCCCGGCTGCGCCTCAGTCAAACAAGCCCGGCTGCGCCTCAGTCAAACAAGCCCGGCTGCGCCTCAGTCAAACAAGCCCGGCTGCGCCTCGGGCGACAGCGCCCGCGAGATGCGGCGGTGGTGGCTGAAATCGACGCGGTCCATCAAGGTTGGAAAACGCGCTGCGAAGATCGCCTCGGCTTTCTTGCGGCTGGCGGGATGACGCGTGCCCTCCCACACCTCGTAGATGCGGCGCGAATCGCAGCCATAGCGCGACAGGATGTCCTTGCGCCGTAAGCGCAGCCAGCGGGCGATCCAGATGTCGATGGCGTCCGCCTCGCTCAGGCGCTTCGGCAATGGCCGCTTGGAATCGACCGGCGGGGTGATATCGAACATGGGCACAACTCACGTAAATGTAGCGCAGACTTGACCCGGCGCGGTTTGTCTTGTTCTTGCCCGACAAATACAGCAATCCGAGGGCATACGTTTGCCCTTACAACCAAACTCACACTCGACGCAAAGCAAGACGCCTAAAGCAAAGCAACACTGGGCCGGCCGTGATCCTCTTTCCCGCCATCGACCTCAAGGACGGCCAATGCGTGCGGCTGAAGCTCGGCGAAATGAGCCAAGCGACGGTCTTCAACGATGATCCGGCGGCGCAGGCGCGGAGCTTCGAGCGCCAGGGCTTCCAATATCTCCACATCGTCGATCTCAACGGCGCGTTCACGGGCAAGCCCGTCAACGGAGCAGCGGTCGATGCCATCCTCGCGGCGATCAAAATGCCGTGCCAGCTCGGCGGCGGCATTCGCGATCTGGCGACGATCGAGGCGTGGCTCGCAAAGGGCATCCGCCGCGTTATTCTTGGCACGGTGGCGTTGCGCGATCCGGATCTCGTGACGGCTGCCTGCCGAAAATTTCCGGGACACGTCGCGGTCGGCATCGATGCCAAGGGCGGCAAGGTCGCCGTACAAGGCTGGGCCGAGACCAGCACAATGACAGCGATCGATCTCACGCGGCGGTTCGAGGACGCCGGCGTCTCGGCGATCATCTACACCGACATTGATCGCGACGGCGTGCTGGCCGGAATCAATTGGCCGGCGACGGCGGAGCTTGCGCGCGCCACGACGATTCCCGTCATCGCGTCAGGAGGTCTCGCCTCGATCGACGACGTCAAGACGATGCTGCTGCCAGAGCACGCCTTGCTCGCAGGCGCGATCACCGGGCGGGCGTTGTATGATGGCCGGCTGGACGCGACAGAGGCGCTTGCGCTCATTGCGCATACCGCGCGATCACGCCGGGCTTAAGCCTCTTTGCCGCTCTCACGATCGAGGTTCGCGAGCAGCAGCGATGCCAGGATCGCCGATGCAGCCGCGACAAAGAAGGCGACGCGATAGCTGCTGTAGGCCGCGATCGTTCCGAACAGGGGCGGCGCCAGCATGTAGGCCGCAAAGCTAAAGAAGCCAGCGGCGGCCGTGGCTTCGCCAACCTTGTCGCTGCCGCCGATCAGCGCGATTTCCGCGAGATAAAGACCATTCCAGGTGGCGACGGCAAGACCGGTGATGGCGGCAAACGCATAGACCACGGCGAGTGGCCACGCGGGCGTCATCATCGCCAGCACCATCATCGAGAGTGCGGCGCAGACCGCCAGCAGGCGCATGACGCGACGGCGCGAGCCGATCACGTCGGCAACAAGCCCAAACAACAACCGTCCGCCGAGACCGGCAGCCTGGAACACCGTGAAAAGCAATTGCGCGGTGACGAGGTCGAGACCAAGACCGATGTTGAAAAACGTCACCAGAAACGTTGCGGTGGCGCCGAACGTGACGGCGAAGGCAACTCCAACGGCGGTTAGACGCGCAAGGTTTGGGATCGTGCGGAGGGTCGCGAATGGACGCCGCCAATTGCCGAGGTCGAACACATGGGACAGAGAGAGCGGGATGCGCGCGCGCTTCTCATTGTATGAGCGCGGCACGACGCCCAACGCCGCCGCGCAGGCGAGCGCGAAGGCCGCCATCGCGGCCAGTGCCATTTGCCAACCGTGCGGCGTCACCAGAGTGGCAGCCACGAGTCCTGCCATGACGCCACCGACGGGGACGGCAGCCTGGCGGATCGAGAACAGCGTCGACCACTGCGATTGCGGCGTGTAGTCGGCCAGAATCTGACTGCCGGCCGGTGCAGTCGACGCATAACCGAGGCCAATAACCGCGCCACCAACCAACATCGCCGGCCAGTGGCCCGTGGTGATCAGCAGCGCACCGCAGGCGGCTACCACCAGTCCCGCTTGCAGGGTGCGGACCGGACCGAAGGCGGGCGTGATGGCGTGATTGCTGGCCGAGAACCACAAGGTGCCGAGCCCGAAGGCGCCGGCGAGCCATCCGAACGCCTCGGGCGCCTGGCCGGCGGCCTGCATCATGGGTGGGGCAAGCGTTGTCAGCCCCAGATAAAGGATTGCAGCGCCAAACAGCGGTACGACCGCGACAGACAGCGCGATCAGTCGCTGCATTTGTGTCCTCGATTCAAGCATCCGCACACTGCCCGCCGCACGGCTAGACCGCAAGGGCCGGCGACATTCCTTGGTGCAAAGATCCTTATGACGCGATAACAGAGTGCTCCGTTCGCGGCGCACCAAACCGCGTGTCCGGCGCGAAACAAAATAATCACAAGACTGGAGAACTCGACATGAGCAAGGCCCTAGACGCTGCTGCCCTCGATCAACTGTTCCGAACTGCGCGGACGCAGAACGGCTGGCTCGCGAAAGACGTCACTGACGACCTGCTGCATCAACTCTATGATCTGACGAAGTGGGGGCCGACATCGGCCAACTGTCAGCCGATGCGGTTGGTGTTCGTGAGGTCGAAGGCCGCAAAGGAAAAGCTGAAAACCGCGTTGATGCCGGGCAATGTCGATAAGACGATGAGCGCACCGGTGACCGCCATCATCGGTCACGATCTCGATTTCTATGAACATCTGCCAAAAACTTTCCCGCATGCCGATGCGCGTTCCTGGTTCGTCGGCAAGCCCGACCACATCGCAACAACCGCGTTTCGCAACGGCACGCTGCAGGGCGGCTATCTGACGCTGGCCGCGCGCGCGCTCGGCCTCGATGCCGGCGGCATGTCCGGGTTCGACAATGCAAAGGTCGATGAGCTGTTTTTTGCCGGAACCAAGGTCAAGTCGAACTTCCTGTGCAATCTCGGCTACGGCGATCCCGCCAAGGTGATGGGCCGCTCGCCACGCTTCGCCTTCAATGAGGTATGCACAATCGTGTGAACACGAGATCCCCTTCTCCGATAGGGGAAGGGGATCGCCGTTATGCGCATTGCCAAATACATCACTGTTGTTATTGCCGCCGTTGTGCTCGCAGCCGGCGCAGGCATGGCGTTTGCCGCGTGGCTCATCGCTCCGGCGGTGGTCGCAATCGGCCCGCCACCGCGGGATTTTCCCGCGGAGCAAGTCGCGATCTCAAGCAGCTCGGGCGGCACGCTGGCGGGCTGGTTCGCGCGCGGACAGCCCGGCGCCGGGGCTGTGCTGCTGTTGCACGGCGTGCGCGCGAATCGGCTGTCGATGCTGACGCGGGCGCAGTTCCTGCACCGGCACGGGTACTCCGTGCTGCTGATCGACTTCCAAGCCTCAGGCGAGAGTCCGGGCCGCCAGATCACATTCGGTCTCCTCGAGGCGCATGATGCGCGCGCGGCGTTCGACGCCCTGAAGCAGCGCACGCCAGCTGAGCGCGTTGGTGTTATCGGCGTGTCGATGGGAGGCGCGGCGGTACTCCTCAGCGATCCGCCAATCAAAGCCGATGCCTTGGTGTTCGAGGCGGTCTACGCGACGTTCGAGGCCGCGACCGAGAACCGCCTCAAGCTCTATCTTGGCCCACTTGGATCTTGGCTGTTGCCAGCGGCGATGAAACAGGTGAAGCCGCGCCTCGGCGTCGATCCGGCGCTGCTGCGTCCGATTGACCGGCTCGACGCATTCAATGCGCCAACGCTGTTCATAGCCGGCGCTGCCGACCGGCATGTTTCGCGCGCCGAGACACAGCGGCTGTTCGATCGTGCGCCCGGCGCAAAGGACCTTTGGATCATCGCGGGCGCCGCGCACGTCGACTTCCATGAATTCGCAAAAGATGCCTATGAAACGCGGCTCTTGTCGTTTCTCAGCCCTCATCTGAAACGTTGATACGGTTGCCGCCCCGAGGTCAGGCGGATAGTGTGCGGCGATTGGGCTGCTGGTTGATGCCAGCCCCGGGGGACCGCCAATGTCGACGACTGATCAAGGCTCTGCTGTGAGCGCAGGGGGCTTGAAGGAAGCGGAACTCGACGACGCGTCGCGGCGGCGCCTGAAGGAACTCATCGAGGAAGAAGAAGGCGCGACGAACAAGCTCTCTGGCTGGATCGCCGGATTCATTACGACTTTCGCCGTCGCGGTCTCGCTGTTCCATCTCTATGGTGCTTACGACATCGTGCCCGCGCACGTTCTGCGCCCCGCGCACGTCGGCTGCATGATGTTTCTCGCGTTCTTGCTGTTTCCGATGCTGGCGCGCTGGCGCGGCAAGATCCACATTTGGGATTGGATTCCGGCGATCCTGTCGCTTGGGGTCACGGCCTACATCATCTGGCAGGGTGACGAGTTCGGCGACCGCGCGACGGCGCCGACAACGATGGACTACTATGTCGGTGTTGTGCTGATCGTGCTGCTTCTGGAGGCAACGCGCCGCTCGACGGGGTTGATCATGCCGGTCGTTGCGATGATGTTCCTCGCGTATGGCCTCTACGGCAATCGGCTGCCGCAGCCGTGGACGCATCGCGGTTATGAATTCGAGGATCTCGTCGCGCATCTCTACATGACGCTCGAAGGGATTTTCGGGACGACCGTCGATGTTTCGTCGAGCTTGATCATTCTGTTTACGATTTTTGGCGCGGTGCTGCAGTTTTCGGGCGCTGGAAAATTCTTCATCGACTTCTCGTTCGCGGCGATGGGCGGCAAGCGGAACGCCGCTGGACGCGCTGTGGTGCTGTCGTCATTTTTGATGGGCGGGCCTTCGGGTTCGGGCGTCGCCACCACAGTGACGATCGGCACCGTCGCCTATCCGCTGCTGGAGAAAGCCGGATACGAGAAGAACGCGGCCGGCGGTCTTCTCGCGGCCGGTGGCCTTGGCGCGATCATCTCGCCACCGGTCCTTGGTGCCGCGGCCTTCCTGATCGCGGAATTCCTGAAGATCTCGTATCTCGACGTGATCACGATGGCCGCAATTCCGACGCTGCTCTACTACTTTGCGATCCTGGTGATGGTCGAACTCGACGCGCGGAAGTATGGCGGCGGCGACGAGCGTCTCGTTCCAGCAAGCAATCTGTGGGCGATCGCGCGTGACTACTGGTTCCACTTCGGCTCGCTGGTCTCAATCATCGCGTTCATGCTGATTGGCTTTTCGCCGGTGCTTTCGGTTTTTTGGGCGACAATCCTCGCGATTGCCGCCAGCGCACTGAGATCCGACACCTCGATCATTCCCCGCTGGGCCGCGTGGCCATTGCTGCTCTCGATGAGCACAGTTGTCCTCGAGTACGCCGGGATCAAGCTGCCGTACCAGAACCAAGCCGCCAGCGTTCTGGTGTTCGGAACGCTGCTGCTCATTCTGTTGCAAGCGCTGCTGAAGCCGGGCCTGTGGCGCTATTCCGACCGGCTGCTGCTGGCGATGAAGGAAGGCACGACCGGCGTCATCAACGTCGCCACCACGTGCGCTGCGGCCGGAATCATCGTCGGTGTCGTCACCAAGACGGGCCTTGCGCAACGCTTCGCCGACATCATCATCAGCTATGCGGGTGGCAGCTTGCTGCTGACCGCCGTCTTCACCGGCCTGATTGTTTGGATCGTCGGGCTCGCGGTGCCGGTGACGGCGTCGTACATCATGTGTGCCGTGATCGCGGCGCCGGCCCTGATCAAGCTCGGCGTGCCGGACTATGCCGCGCACATGTTCATCTTCTATTACGCCGTGTTGTCCGAGGTTTCGCCGCCGACCGCGCTGTCGCCGTTCGCCGCCGCTGCCATTACCGGTGGCTCGCCCTACAAGACGACGCTGCAGTCGTGGAAATACACGATGCCCGCGTTCATGGTGCCATTCGTGTTCGTGTGCGACCCGCAGGGCATCGGCCTGTTGCTGAAGGTTCCGAAAGGCGGCAACTGGATCGACATCGTCGAGATCACGTTGGAGACGGCCGCCGGCATCGCCATTCTCGCGTGCGCGATGCAGGGTCGCATGCTGAAGCGCAACAATTGGGTCGAAGCGGTGCTGCTGACGCTGGCGGGCCTGTGTCTGGTGTTCCCGATCTTGGTCGGGGCGATCACCAGTCCACTGACCGGGTTCGACATCGGCGCGTTCATTCCGGCGTTGAGCAGCGTCGGCGTCCGGATCGGCTACAACGTTGTGGCTGGTATCGTGCTGTTCGCGGTGGCCTGGATGATGCAACGGGCGCGCACGGAAGCGGCGGCGTAGGGTTGGGTCGAGGCGCCCTTTGCGCCAATGACCCAACACTTTGCTTGGATGTTGGGTCTTCGCGTTATCGCCGAGCGATGCTCCGCATCGACGCTCGACCCAACCTAAGATTCACGACGCTGGCGGCATCCGCAAAATCGTCAATGCCATTGCTTGCGCGCGCGGCACGATGCTGTCGAGCTCGAGATACTCTTCCGCCGTGTGGGCGTTGGCGCCGACGGGGCCGACCGAGCAGAGTGTCGGGCAGCCCATCGCCGCCGTGAAGCCGCTGTCGGCGCAGCCGCCCGAGAATTCGCCGGCAATCGTCAGGCCCGCGTCCTTCGCTGACGCCTGATATGCGGCGAACAGGGATTCGCCCTCCGGCGTCTGCACCAGCGGCAGGAACTCGCCGCGGATCTCGAGCCACGCCGTCGTGCCCGGCACGTTCGGCTCCGCCATGATTTTCTGGATCTGGGCCATTGCCCAATCACGATCCGCCGGCTTCACATAGCGCAAGTCGATCTGGCCTTCCGCGCTCGGCGCCGTGGTGTTGACCGATTGACCGCCTTTGACGAGGCCGACGTTGGTGGTGATGCCGCGCTTCAAATCCGTCAGCGCATGGATGCGGACGACCTTGTGTGCCAGCTCGCCGATGGCGCTGATGCCTTTCTCGAAGTTGCCGCCGGAATGTGCCGCGCGGCCGGTGATCTCGAAGGCCATGAACACGCCGCCCTTGCGACCGGTGACGACGTTGCCATTGGCGCGTCCGGGTTCAGAATTGAGGACGCAACGCGCCTTGCGGGCCGCCACCTCGATGATTGGGCGCGAGGAGGGCGAGGCAATTTCCTCGTCGCTCGTAATGAGGCCTGCGAGCGGCGCCGGCGCACCGCCGAATTTCTTGAAGGCGGCAAGAACGAACGCGTTCATGACAAGGCCCGCCTTCATGTCGGCGACGCCGGGGCCGTAGGCGCGGTCGCCCGCGATCTTGAACGGCCGCTTCGCCACCTCGCCTTTCGGGAACACGGTGTCGCGATGGCCCATCAGCAGGATCGGTTTCTCGTTGGACGGCGTGTCGTCGAGGCGGATGTGGATCGCATCGCCGAATGTGTCGTTGGCTTCGCGGTGCGTGACGAGGCCATGCGCATCAAAGAAGCGGATGAAGCGGGCGCCGACGGCATCGACGCCCTGCTTGTCGTAACTGCCGCTGTCGATGTCGACAACCTCGCGGAGGAGATCGATCATCGCCTGACGCTGTCCGGCGAGCCACGCCTTGATCTTCTGTTCGTTGTCGCTCACGGCGCCTCCCACTTGGCCGCCACTACTGGCCAATCGGTTGGCCGACCCGCTTGCGTTGATCGCGTGTCAGCGGCGCGCGGTCCAGCTCGCCGACGATGTCGTTGCGGCTCAAGGGCGTGGCCGACTTCGAGTTTCAGTTTCCCGTCCTTATCGACGAGGAAGGTACGGAATTGGCCTTCGCTGATGCGGAAGCGCTGACGAATGGCCGCGGCGCTCAGGCCCGGTCCAGCGCCGAAGTCGGTTTTGACCTCACTGCCGATCACATAGACGACGACGAGATCGCGATCGGAAAAGCCGATGCGATTGCCGTTGATGACGTTGCGTTGCAGGACGAAACTCGGATGCTCGGCGTTCGGCGCGAACACGATCATCGGGCGCTTGCGACCGACGTAGTCGTCGAACGCGGCGGCCGGCCCGCTCGCGGCGGCGAGCACCAACAGCGACAATCCCAGGCTCATCCCTTTGGTCACACGTCGTACTCCCAGGTGTTTGGACCCGAGATGTAAGGGGTGCGAGGTCCGGATACCAGTGCGCATGCGGCATTAAGCCTTATCGAGGCCCTGGGCGATGCGGAATCGACGCGCGATGGTGGCGCCATCCTTTTCCGGCAGGGTCCAGGGATCTTCGCTGATCGCGATCTTGGCGACGGCGAAGCACGGACCCGGCGTGCGGAACAGCAGCTCGGCCAGCGCCGCAGTCTGGCTCACCTCGGTCACCAACATGGTCTTGGCGATGCCGAATCCGCGCGCGACGGCGCAGAGGTCCGTCGTGCTACCGGTCAAGCCGTGCTGTTTCCCAGTCTCGGAGAAGTGCTCGTTGTCGAGCACAAGAATCGATAGATTGGCCGGGCGTTGATCGCCGACCACCGCGAGCGAGCCAATGCCCATCATCACCTCGCCGTCACCCGTCAAGCAGAGGACCCGGCGCTGCGGCTGGGCGAGCGCTAGCCCCAAGGCGGTCGGCACCGCGAGGCCCATCCCGCCCCAGGAATAAAGGTATTCGGGGCTGTCGCCAGCGGCCGAGAGATCCCAGGTCGGGCTGCCGAGGCCCGGCACCACGAGGGCGCCGTTGCGCTCCTTCATCAAAGCCGCAACGAACGGCCGCCGCTGGATATGGTTCGAGGTTTGCGCGCTCATTTGAGGCCGAACCCTTTCGCGCCGATGACACGCTGGCTGATCAGGACGGCGGCTGAGAGGTTGCCGTGATAGGCCATGTCGGCGGCGGCAACGAACGTCTCGCCGACCTCCTCGGGCTTGTCGACCGGAAAGCAGCGGACGCCGACGGCTTCGAGCACCGTCTGCACGGCGCTGCCCATCGGCACCTGCCATGGATTGAACTCGCCCCACTGGCCGCGCATGGTCACCAGCATCAGACACGGCGCGCGCAGTGTCAGCGGATAGCCCAGCGCATTGATGCAATTGCCGACGCCGGACGACTGCATCGCAATCATGGCGCGACCGCCGCCGAGCCATGTGCCCGTCGCGACGCCGACGCCTTCTTCTTCGGTGGTGAGGGTGATCAGCCGCATGGCGGGGTCGCCGCCGATCAGCTTCAGGAGTTGGGTGAGGCCACCATCAGGGATGGTGCAGACGGTCGAGATTTTTCGCGCTTTCATTTCGCGAAAAATGTCAGCCGACCAGTTCGTTGTGCTTGTCACGACGCGTTACTCTCAGGCTGGCTCAAGGACATTCAGGCGATGCGGCTCATCTTCTGCGGGACAGCAGCCTGTCCTTCCAACTCGCGCACGCGACCGGCGAATGTCGCCTTCAAGGCCTCGTCGATGTCAAGCAGGTTGTTGGTGATGATGGCACCGAACGGGTCCGGGAAAATGAATTTGTTGGCGCCGTCGAGGCCGAGCACCAGCTCGAACAGCCGGCCGCGCGGATCGCGATCGAGATAGACGACGATCTTGCCGACATAATCGCGGTAGTCGACGCGATCGATGGCCTGGAAGCCCGCTTCGTCGGCTGCGAGATACGCGAGGCGGCGGCGGATGCGATTGAAGATCGACAGTTCGCGCTCGGCGGTCGCCATGCGCTGGCTTGCCTGGTTCATTTTGTTGTCGCCGGTTGGGCTGCCCTTGAGGCGGTGCACGACGGGCAGCACCAGCGCTTCCTCGAAAGCCGTCTTCATCAGCGGCGCGTAATGGCGATCGATGGCGATCTTCGGCACACCGCCGAAGCCGATGCGCTGCAGCATGGCGCGGCAGAACTCTTCCGACGGCGCCTGCGCCTCTTCGATGAAGGCGTTGCGGAGCCGCTTCTTGACCAACTGGAGATGCGCCACCTCGGCGATCATCTCGGCGTCGAAATTCGACTTGGTGGCGTAGTTCAGCGTCTCGAGGATTTCGTCCGAGGCGCCGCTCTGCGAGATGGTTTCGAGGTCGAGCGACAGGAACGGCTCGCGGTCCATGACGCCGGGCTCGCCCGAGTCGACGTGGAAATCGAAGCGGATGCCGTTGGTGACGATGCCGAGCCTGGTCGAGGGCCAAGCTTTGAAGTAGCCACTGACTTCGTCGAGCTTGGCCGTCGCATCGAGGCTGGCCTTGACGCAGCCGAAGGCGATCATAGGCTTGCCGTCGGTCAGGATCGCGAAATCGGCGCGGTAGAGGCGGCTATCCTTACCCACCGGGTCGGTTTCGTGGCGCGGATAGACTTCCAGCGGATCGGAGGCATCGTAGCCGAGCAGGCCGATGACCGGCAGCACGAGATAGAGCTTGGTGCTCTCCTCGTTGTTGCAGGCCTTCACATGGCCCATGGAGCGCTTGGCTATCGCCAGCAAGCTGCCGCGCAGATCGTTCATTGCGTTCATCACCCGTCCCCCGCAAGATCCAATTCGCCCCTGGTCCCCTGGGCGCACCGAATCATTGGCTTACTAGATCATGCTGCACACACGAAACGAAGCCTTGCCCAAGCGCCAATCGCCGCAAGTCGTGGAGAGAGTTGTGGAAATCACGCAGTAAGGCGCTGCATCTCGTTCAGAATGGCAGTGCCCATCTCGGTTGTACCGACTTTGCGCATGTTCGGCTGCATGATGTCGCCGGTGCGGTAGCCTTGCTCGAGCACGCCCGCGATCGCCTTGTCGATCAGATCGGCTTCGTTCCCCATGTCGCAGGAATAGCGCAAGGCCATGCCGAAGCTCGCGATTTGGGCGATCGGGTTGGCCAAGCCCTTGCCGGCGATGTCGGGGGCCGAGCCATGCACAGGCTCGTAGAGCGCCTTGCGGCGGCCAGACTTGTCGGGCGCACCGAGCGAGGCCGACGGAAGCATCCCGATGGAGCCGGTCAGCATGGCAGCTTCGTCCGACAACATATCGCCGAACAGGTTGTCGCAGACGATGACATCGAATTGCTTGGGGTTGCGGACGAGCTGCATGGCGCAGGCATCGGCGAGAATGTGCTCGAGCTGCACGTCCTTGAATTCCTTGGCGTGGACGGCGGTGACCACTTGGTTCCAGAGCACACCGGTGCGCATGACATTGCGCTTTTCGGCAGAGTGGACCTTGTTTTTGCGTTTCCTCGCAAGATCGAAGGCGACGCGGGCGATGCGCTCGATTTCGCTGGTGGTGTAGACCGTCGTATCGACGGCGCGCTTCTGGCCGTCTTCCAGTGTGACAATCTCTTTGGGTTCACCAAAGTACGTGCCGCCCGTCAACTCACGCAGGATCAGAATGTCGAGGCCTTCGACGTGCTCGCGCCGCAGCGAGGACGCTTCTGCCAAGGCGGGATAGCAAATCGCCGGACGCAGGTTGGCGAAGAGATCGAGGTCCTTGCGCAAGCGCAGGAGGCCTGCCTCCGGGCGCTTTTCGTAGGCAACCTTGTCCCACTTGGGCCCGCCGACAGAGCCGAAGATTACGGCGTCGGCCTTGTCGGCCTTGGCGACGGCCGCGTCGGTGACGGGCACGTCATATTTGTCGATCGCCGCACCGCCGACCACATCGGTCTCGGTCCTGAACTGGACTTGGCCCTTCTTGGACAAGAAGCCGATGATCCGCTCCAACTCGGCCATCACTTCGGGGCCGATACCATCACCAGGGAGCAGGAGCAGGGATTTGGTCGTCATATCGCGGAGCCTTTGCCGGTCGAGTTTTCACGGGCGTGATTTGCGGCCAGTGCTAGCCCGGGCGGTGGCGGTGTGCAACACTTTGGCTATGACTGTTTGGAACGCCTGCTACGCTCAGGAGCCCGCCATGGCCAAGATCCTCGCCTTGATCCTCGCAACGCTGCTGCTTGCGACCCCTGCCGTGAGCCCCGCCAATGCCCAAGACAACCGCTATGGCAAGGTCAAAGTGGCCTACCATCTGAACGGCCCCGGCGGCGAGGGCGACAAGGCCTACATGCAGGCTCTGCGCAATGTGCGCAATCACATCGAGGCGGTGGGCCCGGGCAATGCGGACGTGAAGATTGTGATGCACGGCGATGGTCTCGGCATCCTCGCCAGTGCCAAAAAGAACCTGACGTTGCAGGGCGAAGTCGCTGACCTCAAGTCGACGCATAAGGTGCAGTTCCTGGTTTGCAAGAACACGCTGACGCAGCGCAAGATCGATCCCGACAAGGATCTGTTCGAGGTCTTCAAGGAAGACATCGTCCCATCGGGCGTCGCGGAACTCTCGCTGCTGCAGAGCAAGGGTTACACGTACATCAAGCCATGATGGCTTGACCCTACGGCAAGATGCGGTCGGAAAAAGCCGGATCGGGGCGCCAGCAGACGTCGTGGCGACCGAAAACGCGATAGCGGTTGCGCGCGATGGTGCGATAGACCGCATCGCGGAGCGGGCGCGGCACGATCTTGGCGACGGCGGCGATGCGCCATGGCCATCCGAGTCCCGCATAGATCGCCAGCACGGCATCGGACTGGCGCAACACGCGGTCGCCGTCGACGACGATCAGCGTCTCCGGATCGGCCGGATCGATGCCGTTGCGGCGATAGAGTTCCGTGCCAACCGCGCCTTGCATGGCCGCGAGCCTGAACCGCTTGGCGCGATCGTAGCGCAACACGAAAGCGCGCGTTGGCCGAGCACAACACGCAATGGCCGTCGAACACGATGATCGGGCCGTCCGCAAAATCCATGCGTGACCTAGGGTGCTGCTGATTTTGGTTGAATCATAGGAGCATCCTAGTTCCTTATTTTGTCGTGCTTCTTATCGGAAAACCGCTTCACACTTTTCCGGAAGCACTCTAGCCGATGCCGGGCACGGCCACCAGCAACAGTGCCCCGTTCAACATCAGCAGCGCGCCGAGTGCCGCAAGGCTGGCACTGAGTGACAGCAGCCAGAAGCTTCCGGTGACGAGACAGACGGTCGCGAGCACGATCGCGATCTGCAGCAGCGCCTGCGACCAGTCGAAATAGGGATCCTTGCGCAGCGCGATGTCGCGCTCCTTCTCGAGGGCCTTGCCGCGCTGGAACAGCTCGTCGAGGCCTTCGTTGCTGGCCTTGTCAGACGTCAGGCGTGTGTCGAGGTCTTTGTTGGCCTTGATTTTCTCGGAGATTTTGACGCGCGCAGCCTCGGGCATCGCAGGGCTGGCCACCAGTTGGATCTCGAGGTCGTCGGTGTTCAGGCGTACCGCGTTGCGGCGCAGATTCTTGGCCTGGAAGAAGTTCCAGATGTTGGCTGCCTCGATGTTGGCGCGGGTCGCGTCCTTCGACGCGTTGCCGCCGAGCATGCCGCAGACGGCGAGCATCACCGCAATGATGCCGATGTAGACGCCGATCCACTTGTCGCGCGCGTCCTTGTCGGTGGCGATGGTCTCTTTGACTTTTTCGATCGGCATGCGCGGCCCCTGGAGGTTGGGTCAAGCGTCGGTGCGGGGCATCTCTAGCATCGCTCCACGATGACGCGCAGACCCAACATTTGAATTTTGGATATCGAAGTGTTGGGTCTCCTGCGTCGACCCAACCTACGCAACGAGATCGTGACGGCTTGCGACGGTGCCATCCGCGTTGAGCCGGTAGACGATCGGAATGCCGGTCGCGAGTTCGCGCTTCAGGATCTGTTCGCCCGTGAGACCTTCGAGCTTCATGATCAGCGCGCGCAACGAATTGCCGTGCGCGGCGACGATGACGTTCTTGCCGGCTTTGACGTCGGGCCAGATGTGCTGCTCGTAGTACGGCAGCACGCGCACCGCCGTATCCTTCAGGCTCTCGCCGCCGGGGGGCGGAACATCGAATGAGCGGCGCCAGATGAGGACTTGCTCTTCGCCCCATTTCTTGCGGGCATCGTCCTTGTTGAGGCCCGACAGCTCACCATAATCGCGCTCGTTCAAGGCCTGGTCCTTGATGGTCTTCAACCCCGTCTGGCCGAGTTCGGCGAGGATCAGATCGAGCGTGCGATTGGCGCGCGTCAACACGCTCGTATAGGCGATGTCGAACTTGAAGCCCTCGGCTTTCAGGCGCTTGCCGCCGGCTATGGCCTCGGCGACGCCCTTCTCGGTCAGATCAGGGTCTTTCCAGCCGGTGAACAGATTGAGCTTGTTCCATTCGCTTTCGCCGTGGCGGACAAGGACGAGGACGTTGGTCATGCGCGCGCTCCGAGGATCTCAATGCCTGTTTCGCGGCTTGGTGCACCACCCCGGCGCGATAGGCAAGTGGGACGGATGGGGATGGTGGATGGATTGGGCTGCGCGCTTCTTCCCTCTCCCTGAGGGAGAGGGTGCCCGAAGGGCGGGTGAGGGGGGTGGCGGCGGGCTCGAACGATCAAATGGTGACGCCAAAGTCGCAGGATAGCTGCGATCAGAAAGGTCGGCGAGACTGCTCCAACTCGTTGGGGACAACCGCTTCAGAAATCGCCCAAATTATTCCGACATGGTAGAGTGCATTCATCTGAGATTTCTGAAAGCTTCTGACTATGGCTGACCCCGTCGCCACGACGATCTCTCTCATAGCCTTGGCTGTTTCGTCGGTGACGGCTTGGCTGACGCTCTTTCGGCGCGGCACGGTAAGGATGACGCAGCCAACTGTTGATATACTTGGGGCGCTGACGCCCTCCGCTTTCCTGAGGCGGCGGCAAATCCAAAATCTACATACGAACTCTTCTGTTCTCGTCCTCCAAGCGAGGCAGGATCATTGAAAGCATCCATGTGAGCCTTGCTCGAAATGAAACGCGGCAATACTTCAATATGTGGATCCATGGCGACGAGAAGCTTGTCCGAGGAAGTGGACTATTTGTCGGCGAGACTGGCGTATCTGCCAACCATCATTTGCTAACTCCAAAAGATGGTGCTGAGTTCGTTTCGTCGAGGGAAAGTACACGCTTGAAGTTCATGCCAAGTTGCTCGGTGATCATGCCTTCTATGCCTCTTGTCGCAGTCACTTGAGATTTCTCGGGAGCACGCAATATCACTGCAGGAAGCCGGAACTGGATTGTACTTCGATGGGGGCCGACTCAGCGAGATACATTCCTCACATCGAGAAGCGCGCGCCCTCGCCCGATGTTGACGACTTACTAAAGATTATTGGGATCGAAGGGCGACGAGCCAGAAATGCCCGGACTGCGCAATAGTCTCGTTTATGCCCGTTCGGCTCGAACTTCTTCATTTAACTGTGTTGGCCACCGAACCCGTCGCTGCCCTCACCCGCCCTTCGGGCACCCTCTCCCGAAGGGAGAGGGAAGAAGTGTGATTACGCCCGGGGATGGGCGGCGTCGTAGACGGCGAGGAGGCGGTCGCGGTCGACTTCGGTGTAGACCTGCGTCGTCGACAGCGACGCGTGGCCGAGCAGTTCCTGGATCTGGCGGAGATCCGCGCCCGCCGACAGCAGATGCGTCGCGAACGAGTGGCGCAAGGCGTGCGGCGTCGCCGTATCCGGCAAGCCCAGCGCGCCGCGCAGGCGTTCCATGGTCAATTGGATGAGCCGCGGATCGAGTGGCCCGCCTTTGGCGCCACGGAACATCGGCTCGTCGATGTCCAACGGATACGGGCAGAGATCCAGGTAATCCTTGATCGCCGCCTGCGTCACCGGCAGCACCGGCACCATGCGCTGCTTGCCGCCTTTGCCGGTGATCAGCAGCACCTCGCGACCGGGCACCGGCGCGTCGCGGCGCGTGATGGCGAGCGCTTCGGAGATGCGCAAGCCGGAGCCGTAGAGCAGCAACAGCACGGCGGTATCGCGGGCCGCCACCCACGCGAGGTTCGCGTCCATGCCGCCGCTATCCATGACGGCGGCCGCTTTCGCGACCGTCAACGGCTTTGGGATCGCGTGCGCCTTTTTCGGCAACGCGACCTGCAGCACGGCGCGGTTCTTCAGCGTCTCTTCCGTCTCAAGCCAACGATAGAACGCGCGCAATGCCGACATGGTGCGGGCGATGGACCGGCTCGAGACCTCCTGGCGGCGCCGGCTCGCCATGAAAGCGCGGAAGGATTTGGCTTTGAGACCGCCGAGATCGCCGAGGCACGGCGCGCGGTCGAGATAGACGCGCAGCCAGCCGAGGAATTGGCGGATGTCGCGGGCGTAGGCATCGATGGTGTTGTCGCCAGCGCCGCGCTGCGCGACGAGATGCGCGAGCCACGCGCCGACGGCTTGACGCAGGTCATCGCCCAGTGGCAAGCGCCGTCCATCGTTGAAAATGTCGTCGAGCGTCGGTTGCGGCATCGCTGCGCTCCTGGGCCATTGCCCGAAAAACTCATCCGGTGGGGTTAACGAATCGTAAATTTCGTATAGAGACTTCGAACATTCCTTACGCGATTGAAATACTGATGCGCGAAAGCATTGGGCGCCGTTCCGGCGAGCGGTTAGAACTGTTAAGAAGCCCCGTTCGAAGGGGATGAGGGTGCGATGAGTACGCAGACGTGCGACGTGCTGGTGGCTGGCTCAGGAGCCGGGGCATTCGCGGCGGCGCTCACCGCCCGCTTGAGCGGGCTCGACGTGCTGATGGTCGAGAAGGAGCCGGTGTTCGGCGGCACCACGTGCTACTCGGCTGGCGTGATCTGGATTCCTGGGAATTCACACGCGCGGCGCGCGGGCATCGCGGATTCGCCCGAAGACGCGCTGACGTATCTGAGAACGATCGCCGGCAACCACCTCGACATCGATCGCGCGACGGCATTCTGCTCCACTGCCGCCGAAATGCTCGACTACTTCGAGCGCAACACGTATGCGCAGTTTGGCCTCGCACCAACTTGGGCCGACTATGAACCCGACCTCGACGGCGGCAGCAAAGGCGGGCGCTCGCTGGTGCCAGAGCCGTTCGACGGCCGCAGGCTGGGCGATCTTTTCCGGTCTTTGCGGCCACCGCTCGCGACCATGACGCTGCTCGGCGGCATGATGATCGGCCGCAACGACCTGCCGCATCTCTTCAAGATGACGCGCTCGCCGCAATCGGCGCTGCATGTCGCCGGAATGGTCGCGCGCCACGCGCAAGATCGCTTGAAGCATACGCGCGGCACGCGGCTGACCAACGGCAACGGCCTCATTGCCGCGCTGGCACTCACCGCAGTCGAGAAAGGCATTCCGCTGTGGCTCGAGGCGCCACTTTTGAAACTGACGTTGCGCGGCGGTCGCGTCACTGGTGCGACAGTGCGCCGCCAAGGCGAGGACGTGCGCATCGAGGCGCGGCGCGGCGTGGTGCTGGCCTGCGGCGGATTCCCCGGCGACGAGGACCTCAAGTCGAAACTCTATGGCCACATGGCGGCGGGGCAGCGTCACCAATCCGTGCCGCCTGCCTCGAACTCCGGCGACGGTATCCGCGTTGGCCGAGCCGTTGGCGGCGCGTTCCATGACGACGTCGCTCATCCCGCCGCGTGGACGCCCGTTTCACTGGTGCCGAACGGCGATGGCACTACGACGCCATTCCCGCACTTCATCGATCGCGGCAAACCGGGCATCATCGCCGTCGACCGGCGCGGCCGCCGCTTCGTCAACGAGTCGAAATCCTATCATGTGTTCGTGCCGGCCATGATCGAGGCCTGCCGCGACGACAAGGAGATCGCGAGCTGGATCATTGCCGACCATAAGGCGCTGCGCCGCTTTGGCCTCGGCGCGGTGCCGCCCTATCCCGGACGGATCGCACCTTATTTGAAGTCCGGATATTTGAAGTCGGCGGCAACGCCCGAAGAGCTCGCGCGGCAGATCGGCGTCGATCCGTTGGGATTGCTTGGAACGATCCGAAACTACAACGCGCATGCGGCGCGCGGCGTCGACCCTGCGTTTGGGCGCGGGACCGATGCTTATCAGCGCTTCAACGGCGCGCCCGATCAGAAACCCAATCCGTGCGTCGCGCCACTCGAGACCGGCCCCTACTACGCCGTGAAGCTTATTCCCGGCGATATAGGCACGTTCGCGGGCTTGCGAACCGACGCGTCGGCGCGCGTGGTCGATCATTTCGGACAAGCGATCCCTGGGCTTTATGCCGCCGGCAACGACGCCGCGAGCGTCATGGGCGGAACCTACCCCGGCGGGGGTATCACAATCGGTCCAGCCCTGACGTTCGGCTACATCGCAGGCAAAGCGCTTGCCACCTGATGGGTGCCATGCGGCAAGGTGCATTGTCACCGATGCGCAGATTGCCTAGTTGAATCGTTTGATTGTGTGCCTTCTCCCCGTGGGGAGAAGGTGGCCATGTCGAAGACATGCTTCCAGCATGAAGGCCGGATGAGGGGGCCTTCGTGATTGACGCAAATTGAAGACGGCAGCCTCACCTGCCCTTCGGGCATCCTCTCCCTCAAGGGAGAGGAAAGAAAGTTGCACACGGGAGAGGGCGTGACCAGCACTACGGCCGAGACCACCGCTCGCCCCACGACGCTTGGGGTCATGATTCAGGCCCTGCTGCCATTCGGGCTCGGCTACTTCCTCTCGTATCTGTTGCGCGCCGTAAACGCGGTGGTGGCGCCCGAACTCGTTTCAGACCTCAAGCTCTCGGCGACCGACCTCGGTGTCCTCACCGCTGCCTACCTGTTCTCGTTCGCGCTGTTCCAAATTCCGCTCGGCATTCTGCTGGACCGGTATGGTCCGCGGCGTGTGCAAA
Source organism: uncultured Alphaproteobacteria bacterium (assembly GCA_963779515.1). Classification (GTDB taxonomy): domain Bacteria; phylum Pseudomonadota; class Alphaproteobacteria; order Rhizobiales; family Hyphomicrobiaceae; genus CAVZYN01. The sequence continues at coordinate 27,867 of CAVZYN010000011.1, read as the reverse complement.
CCGCTTTGCTGACAATCGCCGCACTCGGTGCCGCGCTGTTTGCCTTTGGGAACAGCGCGATGACGCTCGCCGCGGCGCGGACGCTGATCGGCATCGGATTTGCCGGCGGCTTGATGGCGAGCTTCAAGGCGGTTGTGCTCTGGGTTCCGGAGACTCGCCGCGCGCTCGCCAACTCGCTCGTCATGTCGTTCGGCGCCATTGGGCTCCTGATCTCGACGGCGCCGATGCAGTGGATCGTCCAGCAAGTCGGCTGGCGGCCCGCGTTTTTGATGCTGGCAGCCGTCACTTTGTTGTCGGCAGTTATCGTGCGGCTCGTGGTACCTGATCGGGTGACGGCTCCCGCTGGGGGCACGCTCGGACAGCAGACGCGGGCGGTGGCCGGCATCATGTCGAACCGGGCGTTCCTAGCACTCGCACCGATGTTGTCGCTGACGGCGGGGACGCATATTGCGATCCAAACCCTATGGGCGGCGCCGTGGTTCACCGATGTCGTCGGCCTCGACCGGACGGCGACGGCCAACATGCTGTTCCTGATGGCGGCGGCGTTCTTTGCCGGGATCCTGGTCAGCGGCGCGATCGCTGATTGGTTCAGCCGGCGCGGAGTCGATTCGCTGACGGTGATGCTGGGGTTCCTGGCACTTTTTCTCGGCGCCCAAGCCGTGATGATCTCGGACTGGGCGCCGCTGCGCGTCGCGTCTTGGCTGATCTTTGGCATGAGCGGGCAAGTCGCCATTCTCGCCTATCCGTGGCTGTCCAGCTACTTCGGAACGGCGCTGTCGGGCCGCGCCAATACCGCCATGAACATGCTGATCTTCTCGACGGCGTTTGCGGTGCAAGCCGCGATCGGCGGGATCATTGACCTCTTCCCGCGCACGGCTGCCGGCACCTATCCCGCCGCCGCGTACAAAATCGCCTTCGGCATTTTCCTCGCGCTGCAAGCGCTTTCGGTGCTGTGGTATCTCGCCAACCGCCGGCACTTTCGCCCAAAAGCGTAAGTTGGGTCAGCGTGGCGAACCGGCTTGGATTCTTGCTGAGGCGTCCATTCAAGCATAACCCTACGCGGTCTGGCACGCGGCGACATGTTGGGTTACGCGCGGGTCGAAAGTGTCCGACGCCGTTCCGCCTGTTGCCGCGCTAACCCAACCTACGTATCATCGCTTCATACTTCGCTCATGGAGCCATGACCGGCCATGTCCCTTCGCTCACGCAGCGCCGACGAACTTGCCCTCGCCGAGACGGCCAAGCGCGTACTGCCGGGCGGCTTCGGCAACGCGCCCTACGACGTCGTGATTGCGCGTGGTGCGGGTGGTCGCGTGACGGACGTCTCGGGCAATACCTACATCGACTTCCTGCTCGGCTCGGGGCCGATGCTGCTCGGTCATGCGCACCCCGAGATCGTCGCGGCGGTGCAGGAGCAGGTTGTGCTCGGCACGACGTTCTACACCGGCACGCCGCATGGCATCCGCCTCGCGCAAATGATCGTCGATGCGGTGCCGTGCGCTGAACAACTCCGCTTCACCGGCACCGGCTCTGAAGCGACGTTCTTTGCGATGCGCGTCGCGCGGGCGTACCGGCGTCGCAGCAAGATCCTGAAATTCGAGGGCGGATATCACGGCAACACCGACTATGCGCAGATGAGCACGGCGCCAAAGGTGCTGGCGAATTTTCCCCAAGCAATGCCGGATTCTGCCGGGATTCCCGACGTCATTCGCGGCGAGATGCTGATCGCGCCGTTCAACGACGCAGATGCTGCCGTCAGCATGATCGAGGCGCATCGTGACGAGCTCGGCGGCGTCATTGTCGAACCAATGCAGCGGCTGCTGTCGCCGAAGCCTGGCTTTCTCCAAGCCGTGCGCGCAGTCACGGCGAAGCACGATATCCCCTTGATTTTCGACGAGATCGTCACGGGCTTCCGGCTCGCGTGGGGCGGCGCGCAGGAGTACTACGGCGTTGTCCCGGACGTGTGCGCACTTGGCAAGATCATCGGCGGCGGTTTTCCGCTCGCCGCGGTCGCCGGCCGTGCCGACATCATGGCGCACTTCGACAAGGGCCGAGTCAGCGACGAGGCCGCTGTCTCGCAATCGGGAACGCTCAATGGCAATCCGCTCGCGGCGGCGGCAGGCCTTGCCACGCTCGAGGTTTTGAAACGGCCCGGCGCCTACAAGAACCTGTTTGCGACGGGACAGCGCCTCAAGGACGGGTTTTCGGCGCTGCTCAAGGACGCCCGCATCCCAGCGACGGTGGTTGGCGAGCCGCCGCTGTTCGACGTCGTGTTCGCCACGGGCGAGATGGCCAACTATCGCGACACCGCGCGCGGCGACGCCAAGCGGCTCAAGCGCTTCAACGACCTGATGCTCGAGAACGGCGTGCTGAAGGGCGAAAACAAGATGTACATCTCAGCGGCACACACGGACGCCGATGTCGACGAGACGCTCGCTGCGATCGAGCGCTCGCTCGCGCAGCTCACCAGCTGAGATCTGGCTCGCAGAAGCGATCCGGCTGGCATCACTGCGCGATATCACGCAGTTGCGATCCGCTGGGTCCCATTGCGTCGTGTAACGTTGGACCGACGTGAAAGCTCGCCGGCCGCAGCTCTCACTCGGTTAGGAGCCCGCATATGACCTCCGCATCCGTACTTCGCGTGACGTTCACAGGTAGCAGCGGCGGCGAATTGGCCGCGCGACTAGACCTTCCGGCTGGCCCGGTTCGGGCTTTTGCCTTGTTCGCGCACTGCTTTACCTGCGGCAAGGATGTGTTGGCGGCAAAGCGTATCGCTGCGGGATTGGCGGCGGCGGGCGTCGGCGTGCTGCGCTTCGACTTCACCGGCCTCGGATCGTCCGAGGGCGAGTTCGCCAATACAAATTTTTCCTCGAACGTCGAGGATCTGGTTCGTGCCGCCGGATATCTGCGCGATAGCTATGCGGCACCGGCCATTCTGATCGGCCATTCGCTCGGCGGCGCGGCAGTGCTGGCCGCGGCTGCGTCGATCCCGGAAGCCAAGGCCGTCGTGACGATCGGAGCGCCCGCCGACGTCGCACACATCCTGCACCACTTCGGAAGTTCGCTCGACGAGATCCGCGACAAGGGCGAAGCGGAGGTCTCCCTCGCCGGCCGCGCGTTCAAGATCAAGCGCTCGTTCGTGGAGGATGCCGAGGGGCAGTCACTGGCGGCGCGCATTCGCGCTCTCGGCAAGGCGTTGCTGGTGATGCACGCGCCGCTCGACAACGTCGTCGGCATCGACAATGCGACGAAAATCTTCGTGGCCGCGCAGCATCCGAAAAGTTTCGTCTCGCTCGACGATGCTGATCATCTGGTCTCGAGTGCCACCGCTGCCAACTATGCGGCCGACGTCATTGTCGCCTGGGCTTCGAAATATATTCCCGCTGCCCGCGCAGACTCAGCGCACGCCGATCATGTGCTCGTGCGCGAGACGGGCGAGGGCAAATTCCAGAACATCGTCATGACGGGACAGCACCGCCTGTTCGCCGACGAGCCCGTGGCCGCCGGCGGGCTCGATACTGGCCCGAACCCCTACGACTATCTCTCCATCGCACTCGGCGCCTGTACCGCGATGACGCTCAGAATGTACGCCGCGCACAAACAGATGGCGCTCGGCCGGATCTCCGTCGAGGTCAGGCACGGCAAAGTGGCGGCGGAGCATTGCGCCGACTGCGGTCACGCCGCGGAAGGCCGCGAAGGCCGCATCGATCGTTTCGAGCGCATCATCTCAATCGACGGCGCCATCGACCAGGCGCTCGGCGACAAGCTGGTCGAGATCGCCGGCAAATGCCCTGTTCATCGCACGCTCGAAGCCTCGTCCGCGGTTATCACACGAATTGTGCGGGCGGCGGGCGCGGTCTGAAACCAAACCGCATCAGACGAACATCCGCGTGATCTGGTACCCGGCCCAGGCCGTCGCGCCGGTCAGCACGGCGCCCCACACCATGTCGACCAACGACATCTTCAGCGGCCAGTTCTTGAGCGTTGCAAGGTTGGTCAAGTCGTAGGTGGCGTAGCAAAAGAAGCCGAACAGCGCGCCCATCAGCAGCGCTTGCGATGCCGATACCGCCGCCAGGGCTGGCGCAACCGCGAAGATCACGATGCCGATGGGGAAGATCAGGTAAAACGCCGCCGCAGCCTTGAGATCGAATGGATTGGCCATGAGGGGGCCCAGGCTATCGCGATAGAACGTGCGTGCGACGACACCGAGCCAGAGCAAATCGGCGATCCAGAATGGTACCGCCGTCGCGAAATACGTCGTCACATAGCGCATGGGCGGCTCCTTCGATCTGAGCGTCTCGTTGTCCTACGGTCGAGATGGCTGCTCTGGATCATCGCTGTAGCACCGCCGCCGCAACTGATTGCGCGTTGAAATTCACGAGGCATGAGGCGGGTTTAGCTCCGCAGCCCCGGCGCCTCGTGGCCCGTCCGCGCAACGTACTCGGTGTAGCCACCGCCGTAGGCGTGGATGCCCTCGGGGGTCAGTTCGAGGACCCGGTTCGAGAGGGCGGCCAGGAAATGGCGATCGTGCGAGACGAACAGCATGGTGCCCTCGTACTGCGCCAGCGCCGAGATGAGCATCTCCTTGGTCATCATGTCCAAGTGGTTGGTCGGCTCATCCAGGACGAGAAAATTTGGCGGGTCGAACAGCATCTGCGCCATCACCAGACGCGCTTTCTCGCCGCCGGACAGCACGCGGCATTTCTTTTCGATCTCATCGCCGGAGAATCCGAAGCAGCCAGCCAGCGCGCGCAATGAGCCCTGGCCCGCCTGCGGGAACTGATCCTCGAGCGATTGAAACACCGTATGCTCGCCGTCCAGAAGCTCCATGGTGTGCTGCGCGAAGTAGCCCATCTTGACGCTGCCACCCAACGCAATCGTGCCTTCGTCCGGCCGGGTGGAGCCCGCCACAAGCTTCAACAATGTGGATTTGCCCGCGCCGTTGATGCCCATGACGCACCAACGCTCCTTGCGGCGCACCATGAAGTCCAAGCCTTCGTATATCGTACGACTGCCGTAGCCCTTGTGGACGTTTTTCAGACTTACAACGTCTTCGCCCGACCGCGGCGCCGGCGGGAATTCGAACAGGACCGTCTGGCGGCGCTTCGGCGGCTCGACGCGATCGATCTTTTCGAGTTTCTTGACGCGGCTCTGCACTTGGGCGGCATGCGAGGCGCGCGCCTTGAAGCGTTCGATGAATTTGATTTCCTTGGCGAGCATCGCCTGTTGCCGCTCGAATTGGGCCTGTTGCTGCTTCTCGCTCAGCGCGCGCTGGCGCTGATAGAACTCGTAATCGCCCGAGTATGCGGTGAGTGCGCCGCCGTCGATTTCGACGATCTTGTCGACAATGCAATTCATGAACTCGCGATCGTGCGACGTCATCAGCAACGCACCGTCATAGCCCTTGAGAAAACTCTCGAGCCAGATCAGGCTTTCGAGATCCAAGTGGTTGCTCGGCTCATCCAGCAGCATCGCGTCGGGGCGCATCAGCAGGATGCGCGCCAGGGCGACGCGCATCTTCCAGCCGCCCGAAAGTGCACCGACGTCGCCGTCCATCATCTCCTGCGTGAAGCTAAGGCCGGACAGGACCTCGCGCGCGCGCCCTTCGAGCGCGTATCCGTCAAGCTCCTCGAAGCGCGCTTGGACTTCGCCGTAGCGCCCGACGATGTCCTCCATCTCGCCACCGCGCGCAGGATCGGCCATGGCGGCCTCGAGCTCTTTCAGCTCCGCCGCAACGGCGCTGACGGGTCCCGCGCCATCCATCACCTCGGCGACGGCGCTGCGGCCCGACATCTCGCCGACGTCCTGGCTGAAGTAACCGATGGTCGCGCCGCGATCGACGGCGACCTGGCCCTCGTCGGGATGATCCTGTCCCGTGATCATGCGGAACAGCGTCGTCTTGCCGGCGCCGTTCGGGCCGACGAGGCCGACTTTCTCGCCCTTGTGGATTGCCGCCGATGCCTCGATGAAGAGGATCTGGTGGCCGTTCTGCTTGCTGATGCTGTCGAGACGAATCATGCGCGTGTTTTCCCAGCAATCACCGCGGCGGCAAGCCGCCGGATCGCCACTCGTGAACGTTCGCGCACCCTTATGCCAAGACACGCACCGGGGGAAGTGTGACGCAATCGCGACTATCGCGCCGTCCAGCCGCCGAGGTTTTTCGCTAGATGTCGAACCAACGCAGCGCGGGACCGAGATTGTGAACAGGGGACGCACCGATCATTCCGGACCGCCCCCAGGCGTTGTGAATGTGGCCGCAGAGGGAGAGTTTCGGCTTCTTGATTTCGATCGCGGCACGTATCGCGCGACTGCCGTCGTGGGTGCCATCGGCTTGGGTATCGGCAACGCCGAAGGGCGGCGCATGCGTGATCAGAACAGCGCCTGCGGGACAGTCCGCAAGGTCTAGAGATGCCTGCTCCTCGCTGATCTGGCTGTTCCAGGGTCCTCTCGGCACCGTCGAAATCTCATAACCGAGGCCGAAGAAGGTCACCGTCTCGAGGGTCACCGCCTCGGCATGAAGAATGCGGGCCGCTGCCCAGCCAGCGCACGCCTCTCTCAGATCCGCAAGGCTTTCGTGATTGCCGCAGACCAACAGCACGGGAACTGTCACGCGGCGCAGGATTCCGAGTGTATCGGCCAAGCCCATTCCCATTGTCGCGAAATCACCTGCACCGACGACAACGTCCGCGCTAGCGCTGGCCGCTGCGATCAACTCCGCCTTTGCCACGTCCCGGTGAAGGTCACTGAAGGCCAACAGACGCATTGATTTCTGTCTCACCTGACTCTTCGACTATCGCGCCGTCCAGCCGCCGTCGGCAAAGAGCGTAGAGCCTGTGCAATACGACGCATCATCGCTCGCCAGGAACAACATCGCCTTGGCGATTTCGGCCGGGCTGCCCATGCGGTTCATCGGCTGGCGCGTGACGAGCGACTGGCGCCACGCGGCGGGATCGGGCATTTTCGCCATCATCTTTTCGTAGTACGGCCCCTCGATCGTGCCGGGCGCCACGCAATTGATGCGGATGTTCTGATCCACATGATCCAACGCCATGGCGCGTGTCATGGCGGCGACGGCGCCTTTCGAGGTGACGTAGGCCACCCGGTCCTTGATGCCGATGCGGGAGGTGGTCGACGCGGTGTTGACGATCGCGCCACCACCCTGCTTTGCCATGATCGGAATGACATATTTGCAGCCGAGATAGACGCCGCGCACGTTGACCGACATCAGCGCGTCCCAGTCGTCTTCCTTGGTCTCGACGACACTGCCGGCAATGCCGTAACCGGCGTTGTTGATCAGGATATCGATGCGGCCGTGGCGCTTCATGGCCGCGGTGACCATGGCCTGTACCTCATCGGATTTCGAAACGTCGCACGCGAACGCGCTCGCCTTTGCGCCGAGGACCGAAACTGCCTGCTCGGCTGCCGCGCCATTCTTGTCCGCGATAACAACGGTCGCACCTTCCTTGATGAACAACTCAGCCGTCGCGAGGCCGATGCCCGACGCGCCGCCCGTGATCAACGCGATCTTCCCTGCAATCCGCCCGGTCATCGTCCTACTCCTTGTTGTTGAAGCTTTGGTCGGCCCAGCCGAACACCGTGCGCCGCTCGATCTCGGCGACGTTTTCGGGCCGCGGGAATGGCTCTGGCGCTGGCTCGCCCAGTGTGCGCGGACGGCCGATCGCGGCAAAAAACTCGTCCAAGCCACCCGGCATCATCAGCCAAAGAAACGTCATGGGTTCGGCGTTGGGCCCAGCGTTGGGATTGAGAAAATGGTGCTTGCGGTTGCGGCCGATATAGACGCACGAGCCCTTCTCGATGGGATGATCGACGCCGTCGAGACGTGCGATGCCGCGGCCCTCGACCACGTAGATCACCTCTTCATTCGTTGCATGCGTGTGCTCGCGGATGAAGCAGCCCGGTGCGACGGTCTGAGTCCCCATCGAAAAGTTGGCAGATCCATTGACGTCGCGCTGATTGACAATGTTGCGCACGAACCCATTGGCCGGCACCGGTTGCCAGAAACTTGCGCCCTCGTTGGGCCCGATTACTTTGACGGTACCCGTCTCCGTGCCAGTCATGCTGACCTCTCGTCTCGTTGACATAAGCGGTTGCGAGCAGGCCCACGTGCCGAGGCACCGGTGGACTATGCCTCGCGCCGCGTCTCCAGGACCAAAGGCTCGCCTGTTCGACCGCCATCCTTAAGCAGCAGGAACGGCTTCTCAACAACAAAGTGCAGGGCGACCGCGAGCAAAGCCGACAGAGCCAGGTAGACAAACCAAAAGGTGAGGGTCGCTGCACCGGTCTCGCCGGCCAGGGCGAGCGCGAGCGGCGTCAAGGGAAAGTGCATCAAGTAGAGTGCAAAGCTGAGGTGAGCGATGGGCCTGACGATCGCGGCCCCTGGCATCGGCGTTGTCCGCAGCATGACTGCACCAACCGTCAGTCCAGCAGCACCAGCCGCGATCAACAATGGCTGTAGCATCGTGTCGTAGAGATTGATGACCGCGACGAATTCGTGGCTGGCAAGCAACGCCAGTAGGGCAATTGCGCTGGCGGCGAATAGCCCGCGACCCACCCGGCTGGATCCGTCAAGCCGGCCAGCTTTTTGGATCACGGCAATGGCGACGCCGGCGATCAGCGGCTCCAGGCACATATGGAACGGACTGCGCAGCAGCGTGAAGAAGCTACCATAGTCCAGCGCCGTGGCCTGCAGTGCGTATGTGGCGGGACGCGCGAAGATCGAGACCGCAGCGACCGCCCCCAACAGTAGCAGGCGTTGCCTCAGCGAACGCAGCGCGACCACGGTCGAGAGCAGGACCGGAGCCAACAGATAGAATTTTTCCTCGACCCCGAGCGACCAGAACACCACGTTGATGTTGGCTGGCAGATAGTCCTGCAGAAACAGCACATGATACGCGATCCGCAGCCCGAGGGCGCTTGGATCGACAGGGAAGAGCGGGAATACGGCTGCCGCCGTCATCGCCAATGCAACGAAATACGCGGGCAAAATCCGGAGCGCGCGGCCGGTCAGATAGCGCGAGAACGAGAAGCGGCCGCTGTCGAGGCCGTCGCGCAGCAAATGCTGGCTGATTAAATAACCTGAGAGAACGAAGAACAGGTCAACGCCGATCCAGCCGTTGAGAAAGATGGTCTCGATGGTGGATGGTGCCGCACCGCTGGACCGCGTCAGGGCGACCTGGCCGTGACGGAGCAGAACCAGCACGATCGCGATCGCGCGGACAAGATCGAGCCAAGGATTTTCCCGGGGCTTGGGCTCAAACCGCAGATAGGATCTGAGCGCATCCATGCTGTCCGCTCAACCCTCGACGGCGAGCGTCTTTTTCACTTCACCGGTGCGGATTTTCCAGATGCGGGAATCGACGACATAGTGATGAAAGTTCACGATTTGATAGAGGACGATCGTCACCGAAACGGTCTGCAGGAACAGCGCCTCGATTGCACTCAGGAGAAAACCATACAGCACGCCCGTGATCGTCACAGACACGAGCAAATACAGCCACAAACGGTTCGGCTGGCTGATGTACGAGAGGAAGCGCGCTTCAGGGTCGATGCCGTTCTTGAAACGCTTGGTGTTATACATCCAGACGAACAGGATGTACTGCGCATTGTGCCAGATGTTGATGAAGAGCCAGCCTAGTGAAATGTCCTCGATGACCAGATAGCCCATCGTGAACACAAAGAAATGTGTGACCATGTACAGCGTGTGCGCGGCGTTGAGACGGCCGGCGCGTGCGGCCTGCAAGCGCCTGATCCCCCAATAGGCGACCAGACAGACAGTGATCGCTGCAACTGCGGTCACGACCCAATCAGCAACAGGAATGACCTTCAGGTCGAGACCGATGAACTTGCCGGGGTCCTGGTTCGAGCGATACAGAATGCCAAGGACGGGCACCGCGTAGAATATTGCCTGATCGATCGCGCCATCCTCATAGAGCGCGTCACGGTCGCGGCCGCGATAGGCCTTGGAGATGCCCCAACTCTGGCGGGCATAGTGGAACCACTGCCAATAGAAGTAGATGCTGACGATCACCCAGACGCCGACGTACCAAGCGACAGCAAGCGTGCCAATGATCACGGCCGGCAGTAAACCCCAAAGCAAGATGCCGTTTTCCTTGAGGCTCTTCTTGTCGAAGCAGATGCGCGTATAGGTCGAAATCACGTGGTGGTAGCCGAGCAACCACAAGTCGACCAACAGGATCGGAATGAACAGCGCAGGCTGAATCGCAATCGTGAAGAAAACCACGACGCTGAGCGCGGGGATGCCGACCACGAAGGCGAGATCGAAATTTGGCGATCGAAGCCAGCGCCACTCGGTGGCGGCAGGGACAACTGTGGTAACGGCCATTGTCGAGTTCCCGCGATCCGGCCGCAGCGGCCAAGCTCTTTGACGGCGAGTCTGCTCGAAACGAGTTAACAATAAGTTGCAATGCGGCTCGGCCGGTCGCCGCAGTACCGCCGCCCTGCCGCTGTTCGACCAACGTGGAAGTTGCGCCACTGAAACCGGCCACTATGATCCGGCCCAACAACCATGCCGGAGGAACGCCAATGTCCGACAAAATCTACAACGTGCCCGCCGAGTGGTCGGCGCGGGCCTGGGTCAATAACGAGAAGTATCAGGCCCTGTACAAGCGTTCCGTCGAGGATCCGACCGGGTTCTGGGGCGAGGCCGGCAAGCGCGTCGATTGGATGAAGCCTTTCACCAAGGTCAAGAATACGTCGTATGCGCCGGAGAACGTCTCGATCAAGTGGTACGAGGACGGCACGCTCAACGTTTCGGCCAACTGCATCGACCGGCATTTGCCGAAACGCGCCGATCAGGTCGCGATCATCTGGGAGGGTGACGACCCGACCCAGGACGACAAGATCACCTACCGGCAGCTGCACGAACGGGTCTGCAAGTTCGCCAATGTCCTGAAGAACAATGGCGTCAAGAAAGGCGACCGCGTCACCATCTATCTGCCGATGATTCCGGAGGCGGCCTACGCGATGCTCGCCTGCGCGCGCATCGGCGCGGTGCACTCGGTCGTATTCGGCGGCTTCTCGCCCGATAGCCTGGCGGGGCGCATTGTCGACGCCGACTCAAAGTTCGTCATCACGTCGGACGAAGGCTTGCGCGGCGGCAAGCCGGTGCCGCTGAAGAAGAACACCGACGAGGCGCTGAAAAAGTGCAAAGGCGATGAGAAGGTTCTCGTTGTGCGCCGCACCGGCGGTGCCGTCGCCATGACGGCCGGCCGCGATGTCTGGCTGCACGAAGAGCTTGTCAAAGTCAGCCCCGATTGCCCGGCTGTCGAAATGAGCGCGGAAGATCCGCTGTTCATTCTCTACACCTCGGGCTCCACCGGTAAACCGAAGGGCGTGCTGCACACGTCGGGCGGCTATCTCGTCTATGCCTCGATGACGCACCAGTACGTGTTCGACTATCACGACGGCGATATCTACTGGTGCACGGCCGACGTCGGCTGGGTCACGGGCCACAGCTACATTCTCTACGGCCCGCTCTCGAATGGCGCGACCACGCTGATGTTCGAGGGCATCCCGAATTACCCGACGCCATCGCGGTTTTGGCACGTCATCGACAAGTGGGACGTCAACATTTTCTACACCGCGCCGACGGCCATTCGCGCGTTGATGGGGCTCGGCGACGACTACGTCAAGCGCACGGATCGCTCGTCGCTGCGGCTGCTCGGCTCGGTCGGCGAGCCGATCAACCCGGAAGCCTGGGAGTGGTATCATCGCGTCGTCGGCGACGGCCGCTGCCCGATCGTCGATACGTGGTGGCAGACGGAAACCGGCGGCATTCTGATCACGCCGTTGCCCGGCGCGACGCCGACGAAGCCGGGCTCCGCGACGCGGCCGTTCTTCGGTATCAAGCCGGCGCTGGTCGATGACAAGGGCGCTGTACTCGAAGGCGCGGCGACCGGCAATCTCGTCATCACCGACAGCTGGCCGGGGCAGATGCGCACGGTCTACGGCGATCACAAGCGCTTCGTCGAAACCTACTTCGCGACCTATCCCGGCACGTACTTCACGGGTGACGGCTGCCGGCGCGATGCGGACGGCTACTACTGGATCACGGGCCGCGTCGACGATGTGCTCAACGTCTCCGGTCACCGCCTCGGCACGGCGGAAGTCGAGAGCGCGCTGGTCTCGCATCCCAAAGTCGCGGAAGCCGCCGTCGTCGGTTATCCGCACGACGTCAAGGGACAAGGCATCTATTGCTACGTTACGTTGAAGTCGGGCAACCAAGGTTCGGACGATCTCAAGAAGGAACTCGTGCAGACCGTGCGCACCGTCATCGGACCAACGGCGTCGCCGGATCTCATCCAGTTTTCGCCGGGTCTGCCGAAAACGCGCTCAGGAAAAATCATGCGCCGCATCCTGCGCAAGATCGCGGAAGATGATTTTTCCAATCTCGGCGACACCTCGACGCTCGCCGATCCCGCCGTCGTCGATGATCTCATCAACAACCGGCAGAATAAAAAACGCGCGTGATTGTGCGATCGATTTCCTTCCCGCGCGATCACGCGGGGAGAAAATCGGGGTGCTCCGATGTGAAATCGGCGATGGGCTCCCACGTGACTTTTTGCGCGCCCTGTTTTGACGGTCGCAAGAATGATTCCTCCTCGCGCGGTCGCGCGTGGGGAGCACATCTGCGTGATTCATAGGCGTGTTCGCCATGGGCTGGCACATGCCGTTTTTGCACGCCTTGTTTTGACGGTCGCGCTCAGCAGCACACGACCTTTTCGATCGCGAACCGTCGCCGCTGAAACTGAACTCGTCGCAGGTTCGGCGGTGGTGTCTGGCGCTCGGTTCGGCTGGCTCCGTCGCGTGGCGACCGGCCACGCCAGACGTCAACTCCCTGGCGGGGATAACTTTCCTCGCATTCGTCCTTAATGCTGCCGTCCTTAATGCTGCCAGTACCGACGACATTTTTTATCCCCGCCCCACATTTTCCAGATCTGGCGTCCGGGCTGGCGACGACGAGGCGGAGATATCTCACCGCTGCTGATAACACCTCGATCGCCCTTGCGGCATCGCCCGTCGCGGGGCAGCATGCGCCTTTGCGTGATCTTTTCGACCGCGCGTGGGGGCGTATCGGATGTTGAACAAAGTCATTGCACTTCTCATTTTGACGTCGACGCTGCTGTTTGGCGCGACAACGCATTCTGACGCCAAGGAACGGCGCGTCGCCTTCATCATCAGCAACGCGAAATACGAACACGGGCCGGTCCTCATCAACCCACCAGTGGATACGGCAGCGATCGCGGCCACACTCAAGGACCTCGCGTTCGACGACATCGAGATCGTCCGCGACGCGACGGCGGATGTTCTGCGCAAGCGGCTGCGCGATTTCGCCCTGAAGTCGCGCCTCGCCGACGTCTCCGTCATCTATTACGCGGGGCACGGCCTCGAGGCCGATGGCCAGAACTACTTTGTGCCGGTCGATGCGCATCTCGAGTCGGACATCGATATCGCCTTCGAGGCGGTCGGGATCGATCTCGCGATCCGCGCCGTCAGTGGCGCAAAGAAGCTCAAGCTGCTGATCCTGGACGCCTGCCGCGACAACCCGGTTGCGAAATCCGGCGTCACCGACGGCAAATCGCGCAGTTTCGGCACCGGCCTCGCGCCGATCGAGACCAGCGGCGACGTGCTCGTCAGCTACGCCGCCGCCGCGGGACAGGTTGCGCAAGACGGACCCGATGGCGGCAACAGTCCCTTTGCGAAGGCGCTCACGGAACATCTGCGCGCGCCCGGCGTCGATGTGCGGCAAGTGCTCGGCCGCGTGCGCGATTCCGTGCTTGCCGCGACCGATCAGAAGCAACGGCCGTTCGTCTATGCCTCGCTCGGCGGCGATCCGATCTATCTGGTGCCGCCGCCCGATGCGCCGCCGCCAAAGCCGTCGCCGATCGTCGTCGACTTCACGCTCGCGGACCCCGAGGAAGACGCCGTGCAAGCCATGCTCAGCGACGCCAGCGATCAATTCAAATTCGCCTACGACCTCAAGACGACGACGACGCCAAAGGCCACCAAGATGATCCCGCGGCTCGACTATTTCGTCAGCGCGAGTGAACGCGGCCGGCCGCTGATCAAATCGCTGGAATACGGTTTTTTCTCACCGGGCGATGATGCACCGTGGTCGCTCTCCTATCCGCTGCTCGACATCATCGCGCGCCGCAACGCGCCACAGGTCATCACGCTGTCGGAACTCGTCGTCGAGGTCGAACAGAGCGTCCAGGACAACGCGCCTTATCTCGGGCTCGCCAGCCCGTCCGATCAGTTCGCGAAGCTGGTGCTCTTCAACGAAGGCTGGTCGGACGTGAAGCGCGCGACGCTCGAGTACGACGTGGTGGGCCTTGCCGAGCCGACACGCAAACGGATCGAAGAGATCACCAAGGCCAAGCGCGACGGCGGCTACGCGCACAAGTCGGTCGTCGGCCCGTTCCAGGATTTCGCGTTCTTCTCGCTGGCGGATGGGCTCGCGAAGGCGATGCCGGATTTCAAGATGTATCAGTTCGCGGTTCGATCATCGCCGTACGATATCTTGCCGGATGGCCGGTTGAAAAAGAAGGCCGCTGGTGCGCCTGCGGGATTTGACGCTTGGCTGAAGGCCAATCCAGCCGTTTCAATCGTGGATCAGCAAGGCAAGGGCGTGTGGATCATCGGCCGCATGATCGTCGAAAGCGCGCGCGATGGCGTCGAACCTGTGATCGCGGATTTTGTCGCACCGATACCGATCTACGCGCCCGACGGCTTGGGTGCTGGCCAGATCAGCTACAATCTCAAGGATCGCATCGTCATTCGCTCGGAGGGCATCCGTTATGCCGCGCGCAAGAACATCGGCTACCTGCTCGACGCCGACACCAAGACCTTCCGCGGACTGTTCCCGCTTATTGTCGATCAAAGCTCACGCCATCGCATGCGCGTCGTGGTGAAGGGCGACGGCGGCGCGGATCTCTATGTGTCGGATTGGATCGATGCGCACATCGTCGTGCCACGCTTCTCCAAGAAGGCCGTCGATCGCGCGACGCTGAAAGGGCCGGATCGGCCGAGGTTCAAGGGCATCGGATTGCCGAAGTAGCTATGGATCACGCGCCATTCCACTCAGTTCCGCGATGCCGTGGAAGCCGATCTCCCCGCGATCGTCGCGCTGCTCAACGACGACGATTTTGGCCGCGCACGCAACCCCGTGTTTGCCGACGCCAGCGCGCGCTATCTCGACACCTTCCGCGCCATGACCGCCGATCCCAACAATGGCGTCATCGTCGCCGAGCGCGACGGCGCGATCATCGGCTGCTACCAGCTCACCTTCATTCGCGGCTTGAGCTACACTGGCGGGGAACGTGCGCAGATCGAGAGCGTGCGTGTCGCATCGTCCTTGCGCGGCGGCGGCCTCGGCTCCGCCATGATGCGCGACGCCATCGCCCGCGCCCGCGCCCGCGGCTGTCACTTGGTGCAACTCACAACCGACGTTCGCCGCGACCACACCCGCCGCTTCTACGAACGCCTCGGCTTCACCGCCAGCCACCACGGCATGAAGCTGTTTTTGTAACATCTTCCCCCTCTCCCCGTCCTTACACGGGGAGAGGGTCGGGGTGAGGGGCGGCCGCAAACACGACGCCCTGACCGCGACACCAGCTCTATCTTCGTGTGGCTGCCCCTCACCCACTTGCTGTTTCGCCTTCGGCTCAACCTGCAAGTTACCCTCTCCCCATCAAGCGCAACGATGGGGAGAGGGATTTAAGAGTTCAACCCGCCCATGCGGGCCAACTCGCGCAGGTGATGCTGATGATCGCCGTAGGCGAGGTCGATCATGGTCAGGCGCTTGAAATAGTGACCGGCTTTGTACTCCATCGTCATGCCGATGCCGCCGTGCAATTGAACCGCCTCTTGGCCGATGAAGCGGGCGCTCTTGCCAATCTGCACTTTCGCCGCCGATAGCGATTTGCGCCGCTCTTTGGCCTCGGGTTCCGCCGCCATCATGGTCGCGAACAGCGCCATGCTGCGCGCCTGCTCGAGGTGTGTGAACATGTCGACGGCGCGGTGCTGCAGCACCTGGAACGAGGCGATCGGCACGCCGAATTGTTTTCGCGTCTTCAAATAGTCGACCGTCATATCCGTCAGCGCCGCCATGCCACCGACGGCTTCGGCCGACAGTGCCGCGATGCCTTCGTCGATCACGCGGGCGAGGATGTCGAGGCCCTTTTCTGGATCGCCGAGCACGGCGTCTTTTGTGACATGCACGCCTTTGAACGTGATGTCGGCCGCGCGCGCGCCATCCTGCGTGCGATAGCCCTTTCGGGTCACGCCGGCTGCCGAAGCGTCGACGAGAAATAACCCGATCCCGGCCGCATCCGTTCGTGCGCCGCCCGTGCGGGCTGCAACGATGATTTTGTCGGCGCTGTCGCCGCCGAGCACGACGAGCTTCTCGCCGTCGATGACGTAACCCGTGGCATCAGCCTTCGCCGTTGTCGCGATGTCGGCGAGATTGTACCGCGCCTGCTGCTCCTGATGCGCGAGCGCGAGCGTCAGCTTTCCGGCCACCACATCAGGGATCAGCTTCGCCTGTTGCGCAGCACTCGCCGCATGCCGCAGCACGCCGCCGCCAAGCACCACCGTCGCCAGATACGGCTCGATCGCGAGCGCCTTTCCGAACGCCTCCGATACGATCATCGTCTCGACGAAGCCTTGGCCAAGGCCGCCGTGCTCTTCCGAAAACGGAATGCCGAGCAAACCGAGGTCCGCGAATTCCTGCCAGATGGCCTTTGAATAGCCGGCGGGCTCCGCCTGATACGCTTCGCGCTGCTTCAAATCGCCATAGCGATCGGCGAGCAGGCGCTCGACGCTCTCTTTGATCTGGCGCTGGTCGTCGGAAAGATCGAAATCCATGATGTTTTCGTCGTTTTCGTAGGTTGGGTTAGCGCGGCATCGTGTTCTGCTAGATCACTCTATGTTCGCGCCGCGCGTAACCCAACATGGATTGGCACGTGCGATAGGATGTTGGGTTACGCGCGGCTCGCCATCGATGGACTCATTGCGACCTTTACCCGCGCTAACCCAACCTACGTTTACTCCCCATCAAGGGCAACGATGGGGAGAGGAACTAAAATCCCAATACCGCCTTGGCGATGATATTGCGCTGGATCTCGTTGGACCCACCGTAGATCGAGACCTTGCGATAATTGAAGTACTGCGGCGCCAGTGGGCTCGCCCAGTCGTCGTTATCGGCATGCTCGCCGAACGGCAACGCCAGCGGCCCCGCCACTTCCATCAGCAGCTCCGTCGTCGCCTGCTGCAGCTCGCTGCCTTTGATCTTGAGAATGGATGACGCCGGATTGGGCTGATTGGAGCGGCGTTTGCGATCCTCCGCCAGGACGCGCATCTGCGTCAGCTCGAGCGCCTTCAATTCCACTTCGACGGCGGCGACTTTCTCGCGGAACCGCTCGTCCTCGATCAGCGGGCGATCACCCGCCATGACGCGGCCGGCCAACTCCTTGATGCGCTGCACGCGCTGTTTCGAGAGGCCAACGCGGGCGATCCCGGTGCGTTCATTGCCGAGCAGAAACTTCGCGCAATCCCAGCCGCGGTTCTCTTGCCCCACCAGATTTTCGGCCGGCACCTTCACATCGTCGAAGAACACTTCGTTGACCTCGCGGCCGCCATCGATGGTCACGATCGGACGGACGGTGATGCCGGGCGTCTTCATGTCGATTAGAATAAACGATATGCCGAGCTGCTTCTTGGCCGCGGGATCGGTGCGGCAGAGACAGAAGATCCAATCGGCGTGCTGCGCCAGCGTCGTCCAGGTCTTCTGACCATTGACGATATAGTGGTCGCCTTGACGCACGGCTGTCGTCTTCAAACTCGCGAGGTCGGATCCAGCTCCTGGCTCCGAGAAGCCCTGGCACCACCAATCGTCGAGCGCCGCCATGCGCGGCAAATACTTCTTCTTTTGTGCCTCGGTGCCAAATGCAATCACGACGGGCCCGCACATGCCGACGTTGAATGGCAGCGGCTGCGGCAGCGAGCAGGCCTGCGTTTCCTCGGACAGAATATAGAGTTTTACGGGGTCGAGGTCCGAGCCGCCCCATTCGCGCGGCCAGTGCGGCGTCGCCCAGCCGTGCTTGTGCATGACCTTGTGCGCCGTCACCATCTCGGCCTTGTCGAGGTGGCGGCCTTCGCCGACTTTCTTGCGGATTGCGGCCGGCACTTCCGTCGTCAGGACGCCGCGCACATGATCGCGGAAGGCGATTTCATCCTCGGTGAAACGAAGATCCATAAGGGCTCCTGGCGGGCGGGGTGTTCAAAACAGGTGGAGCGGTCCTATCACGCGAGTTTTGCGAGGTCTACGTTGCCGCCGCAGACCAGGATGCCGAGGCGCTCGCCCTTGGCGGGCTGGAAGGCACCGCTGGCGAGGGCCGCGAAGGCCGTCGCGCCGCCGGGCTCGGTCGCCAGCCGGAACTCAGACCAGAGCGTTCTTTGAGCCGCGCGGATCGCATCGTCCTCGACCAGCACGACCCGTTCAACGAACCGGCTGCTCACGTCATAGACGCGCTGGCCGACATTACGGGCGCCGAGCGAGTCGGCCGCGACACTCTCGACATCGACATCGACAGGCTTGCCGGCGGCGAGCGCTGCCTGAAGGGCGCGCGATCCTTTTGGTTCGACGCCGACCACACGGACGCGCTTCTGCCACCACGCCGCCATGCCGCCGATCAGACCGCCGCCGCCAACGGCGACGAGCACCGTATCGAGCGCGCCGGCCTGCTGTTCCCATTCGAGCGCGGTGGTGCCCTGCCCTGCCATCGTCGGCCAGGCGTCATAGGCATGGATGCCGAGCGCGCCACTATCGTTCTGGTAGGCCTCGCACGCCGCCAGTGCATCGTTGTACCGGGCGCCTTCGACCACCACGTCGGCACCGAACTCGCGGATCTTGGCGATCTTCGCCGGCGCGGAAATCTCCGGCACGAAGATGCGCGCCTTGTGCCCGAGTTGCTGCGCCGCATAGGCGACGGCCGCCCCATGATTGCCGCCCGATGCCGCCGCGACACCGGCCTTCGGCACGTCCATCGACAGCAGCGTATTGAACGCGCCGCGCGGTTTGAACGAGCCAGCATGCTGCGTCAGCTCCAGTTTCAGCGACAGCGGCCCCGCGTGTCCATATCCGCCTCGCGGCAGCGCCAGCACTGGCGTGCGGCGAATATAGGGATCGATGCGCGCGTTGGCGGCGCGAATGTCGTCAGGTGTGATCATGGGGTCAGACCTCGGGCCCGTCTCCAGCTGATTTTCATGTCTCTCACTCCCAGGGTCCGATCCACGGATCCCGACCGACGGGTCTGACCCTGGATCTTCAATTACCAAGAAGCTTGTCGTACTCGGCATGCGTGCCGATCCAAAACCAAACGAAGCCATCGTCTCTTTCGACCGCCAAGGCTCGATGACGCCGGCCGACACGGGCCGACCAATAGGGACCTACCCGCTTGAAGCTGAGGGAGGGATGCTTGGCGTTACTCTTCAGAAGCTTGAAATTCTTGTCCGCAAGGTTGCGCACAGTCTTCGGCAACGCTTCGTATGCATCCCAGAACGTGTCGTTGGCCCGATGACGCATTCTGGACACTCTTGGCTAGATGCCCAGAGAACTTGGATTGGAACACTGGCTTAGAGGTCACGCGTGCGGCCAGCCTTATCGTCTGCAATCGCCTTCGATGCGAGCTCATCGAGTTTGCCCGCCTTGGCATCGCGCTCGATCTTCTCATCAAATGCGCGAGCATCGAGCTCATCGAGCCAAACACGCAGCTTGGCCATCTCGCCGGCCGACAGCTTCGCAATCGCAGACTTGATGTCTTCGAACTTGGTCATACTTCGAAAATTACCCGAAAACATTCGCCGGGTCGAGCCCTGCCGACGCCACTCTCACTCCTGGGGCCTGACCCCGTGGCTGGCCAACCTTGGGGTCAGAGGTCTGACTCCGTGCCACTTGAACCGAATGGAAATGCGGCAACTTGCCTGTACCAAAGCATCGACCCGGAGTAATGTGCGGCTCGGCTCGGGGGCAACGTATGGAGGTTCCTATGGCCACATTTGTCGTACTCGCCAGCTTTAGCGACCAAGGTGTCAAAAACGTCAAGCAGACGATTGAGCGTGCCGACGCCTTCAAGCAAATGGCCACCAAAGCCGGCGCAACCATCAAGGACATGTATTGGACGCTCGGATCTCGCGATATCATTGCCATATGCGAGGCGCCGGACGACGAGACCGCCACTGCTCTTTCGCTCAGCGTCGCCTCGCGTGGCAATGTGCGCTCAGAAACACTGCGTGCGTTCTCCTTGACTGAAATGAAAGCCATTCTCGGCAAGATGGTTTGACCTCGAAGGGGTCAGACCTCGGACCCGTCTCGAACATATTTTTCGCATCTCACGCTCCCATGGTCTGACCCCGTCTCCTGACCCCTCCCCGCTGGGGAGAGGGATAAGACGTCGGCGGGGGACGGGACTTGGTGATCCCGATCTGCGTTGGTGCGTTCTGCATCACTCTTGCCGTTCAATGTTGCCGAGCGCGGCAAGAATTTCGAGCATGACGCCCTCGCGTTCGTCCATCACCTCAAAATTCCAAAATCGAAGCTTCTCATCATGCTGCACACCGTCGACCTCGATGACAATCCGGTGCGCCAAGCAGGCAAAGTCGACGATGAATTCATCGATCGGAGCTTGACGCCGGAAATGGTAACCCTCGCGCCGAAGCTGACGCAATTCTTTCCACAGCACCGTTTCGGCGATGGTTGGGTTCTTGCGCAGATGACGAGCGACGTTGTTGGCCATCACGTTACAGCCGGTAGACTAATCCCCCACCCCTAACCCCTCCCCGCTGGGGAGGGGGATTCGCGCGAGTTGCTTGCCTCGGCGACCAGTTCTTTCTTCGAGAGCTTGCCGACGGGGGTGCGGGGGAGAGATGCGCGGAATTCGAGGTGGGCCGGAATCTCATGCCGGCCGAGCTTATCGGTCAGGAACGCGCGCAAGTCTTCCAACGAAAACTCCGGCGCATCCGGCTTCAACGTCACGAACGCTTTCGCTGCTTCGCCGCGATAGGCGTCCGGCACGCCGATGACGATGCATTCCGCGACGCTCGGGTGTTCGTAAATCGCTTCCTCGATCATGCGCGGGTATCAAGAACGCGCTGACTGCCGGGCTCTGTTGCGCGGCGGAAGAGGTCGAATTCCGGATTGAAGACGAATCCAACGGCGCCGCAAAATTGAAGGCGATCTTCGACATCAATTCCGGCGAGGCGTTCCGGATTACCGAGCACAAGATCGTTTATGAAGACGCCGGCGACGACGCGCGCCCACTAACTTTCGAAGGGGCGAAAATCGAAATCGGCGACTGCGCAGACGGAGCAACACTCGACAAAACCATCATAAGTTCCTCACCCACCTTTGGGCGAACGGTTACCCTGCGGCCTGCTCCAGGAGGGGTTCGCGCCGGCCCGCCATCGCTATGCGAGCCTGACCGTTTCCGCGGGGTTTGCCGTCGAGCGCGGGCTCGCGCTCCTGGGCCTCTTCGGCGGCTGGCGCGCGCCCGGCTGGTTGACTCGCCGCTCCGTGCGGGTGAACCCCGGCTACGACCTGCTGGTGGTCGCGCGGCGTCTTTGAGGCCGGCGCGCCCGATGCGGCGCCCCTGAGGCGGGCGCGGCCGGCGAAGCGGTCCGCCCATCGCGCGGGCACCTGTCAGACGAGGCTGCCCGTCGCCAGCGCGAAGCAGGCGGCAATGCCAACGGCCACGGCAAGGCCCAGGATCCCCGCGCCCCACGCCCACACGTCGATCGGTCCGAGCGCATCCTCGCCGTGGGCGTGGTCGTCGTGGCCGTGATCGTCGCCGTGGTCCGACGGGTCGTGGTGGTCGCCCGGCGCCACGTTCGCGTGGCCCGGCGCATCGGTCGCGTGGGTGTCGCTCATGCGGGTTTCGCTACCTCCGGGCGGCATTCTGGCAGGTCGGCCGAACACCCGTGGCAGGGTCGCGGAGCCGTGGCAGCGCCGCCGAGCCCGCGGCACCCGACGCGGCACCGTGAAGCCGTCGCTGAGCCCGTAGACTCGCCGCGCCGATGTCGATGCCCAGCACGCCAGTCGACGGAGGGCTGATCGCGAGTCTCGTCGGGCTCGATCGAGACAGCCGGCTGCTGTTCGCGCTCCGCACCCTGCGGATGCTCGGCTACGGGTTGCTGTCCGTGGTCCTGGTCCTCTACCTCGCCGCGCTGGGCCTGGATCCCCTCACGATTGGACTCATTCTCACGCTCACGCTGGTCGGTGACACGGTCATCTCCCTGTGGTTGACCACGAACGCGGACCGAATCGGGCGACGGCGGGTCCTGACCGTGGGCTCGCTGCTGATGGTCCTGGCCGGGGTCGCCTTTGCACTGACCAGCTGGCCGCCCCTCCTGATCTTGGCGGCCATCATCGGGGTCATCTCGCCGACCGGGAATGAGGTGGGTCCGTTTCTCGCCGTCGAGCAGGCGGCCCTCTCCGAGGTGATCGGCGGCGTGCGGCGGACCTCCACGTTTGCCTGGTACAACCTGGTGGGTCTCTTGGCCACGGCCGTTGGTGCGCTCCTGGCTGGTTTGATCACGCAGGCGCTGCTGACCTGGGGGCTCGCGGCGGTGGAGGCCTATCGATGGGTCGTCATCGGCTACGTGCTGGTCGGGGTGGCCATG
This sequence comes from uncultured Alphaproteobacteria bacterium, assembly GCA_963779515.1. GTDB lineage: Bacteria > Pseudomonadota > Alphaproteobacteria > Rhizobiales > Hyphomicrobiaceae > CAVZYN01. The sequence continues at coordinate 5,151 of CAVZYN010000011.1, read as the reverse complement.
GCGGTCGCGTCCAGGCGGCTCGGTGTAGCCATTGAGGCGCTGACCACGACACCAGCCACGGGCGGCGTCGGCGCGATCCGTCGACGGTTTGGCCTTGGTCGCTCGCGGGGCGTGGTGCTGCGACTCTCCCTGCTCTTCTCGATCGACGCGTTCGCTGGCGGGTTCGTGCCGATCACGCTCCTGGCGTACTGGTTCCACTTCACATTCGCCGCAGGGCCCGCGGTCCTCGGGTCGATTTTCTTTGCAGCGAACCTCCTCGCGGCCGTGTCCGTCCTGTCAGCCGCTCGGGTTGCAGCGCGTTTTGGGCTGATCCGGACGATGGTGTTCAGCCACATCCCCGCGAACCTGATGCTGATCGCGATCCCGCTGATGCCAAGCCTGCCGCTGGCCGTCGCACTCCTGCTGCTGCGGGCCACCCTCAGCCACATGGACGTGCCGACGCGGCAGGCCTTCGTGATGGCGCTGGTGGATCCGGACGAGCGATCGGCCGCGGCCGGCGTGACCGCGATCGCCCGCACCACGGGCGGCGCGATTTCGCCGGCACTCTCGTCCGTCCTGATCGGGACCGCGGGGCTGGCCGCGTTCCCGTTCTACCTCGCGGGCGTTCTCAAGATTGGCTACGACCTGCTGGTCTTTCGAGCGTTTCGAAACGTCGCATTGCCGGACGAGGCGCCGAAGCCGTGACGCCCGCGCTAGGAGCGTCAGTGCGACTGATTCACAGGAGCCCCAGCCGTTCGGCCGATGCCGCCGCCTCGTAGCGTGACAGGGCACCGAGCTTGGCCATCGCGTTGGAGACATGGACGCTGACGGTCTTCTCGCTGATGAACAGGCGGTCGCCGATCTCGCGGTTGGTCTGACCCCCGACCACAAGCCGCAGGACGTCGCGTTCGCGGGCCGTGAGCGTTACCGTCGGCGTGACGGCGACCGCGTCGGCGCCATCGACCCGCAGGCGCGTTTGATCGTTGAATACGATCCGGGCGCGTTGGGCCAAGGCCTCCAGCTCCGCTCTCAATGGTGCGGCACCAATGGCCACCGCGGTGGCGTAGGCCGCGCGAACCGCCGCTTCCGCCTCGGCGCGTTCGCCGCCGCCCACACCCAGGATCGCCTCGGCTTGCCGGAGCCGAGCTTCCGCCTGATGCAAGGGGTGCGGTAGCGCGCTCCAGCGATGGGCTGCCTCAGCCCAAAGCGCCGCGTCGGTCGCGCCTTCGGAGCGGGTGGCCTCGGCCTCGGCCGTCGCCAGCGACGCAAGCCAGAACGGCCCCGCTCCGCCGTCGGCCTCGGCGGTCTCGACGATCGCGCGAAGGAGACCCAGCCAGCGACGCGCCTGACCTGCTGCGTCCGCCGCCTCGTCCGCACGACGCCGCGTTCGGGCGCGTATCGCTTCGTCGGCGGCCGCGCCGGTCCCTGTCGCCAGGCACTGCCAGATCGAGGCACCAAACTCTCCGACCGAAGCGATTGCGATCGCATGATCGATTGCCGACTCAACCACCTCGAAATGCTGCTGTGCACGCGCGAGGACGATCTCCACCTCGAGCCGCCAGACCTCGTTCTGGCTTGGCCCATGGATGCGGTTCGCGCGTTCGAGGTACGTCCGGGCCTCGTTGAGCCTTCCTTGGGCGACGGCCGCTCGGGCCGTGGCTTGCAGGATCCAAATGGCCGCTGGGGTGTTGTGACGACCAGCGACGATGGGCCGTGCGAGCTCCTCAGCCTCCTCGTAGCGCCCAAGCTCGACCAGTGCCTCGATGCTGGTCATCCGGTAGTACTGGCCCTGCCGCTCGCCGAAACCGTAGCGGTTGGCCCATTCGAGTCCATCCCGCCCGATCCGTTCCGATTCCTCAAGTCGGCCCATGGTCCAGATCGCGAATGCGCTCGACGCGGAACCGTAGATCTCCCAGCTTTCGCCGCCGGGCTCAGCCAAGGCGACGGTCGCTTCGTCCGCCACGCGGGCAGCGCGACCCGGTCGTCCGAGGCCTACCAATGTCTCCGCGAGCATCCCAGCCGCCGAGGCCCACCTGCGGCGGTCGCCGATCGTGCTCGCCGCGGTCATCGCCTTCTCGAGCAGTCGAACCGAATCCTCAGGTCGGCCTTCCGAGTATCGAGCCAACCCGAGCGCCGACATCACCGAAACGCTGAGACTCGACGTCTCGCCAATCCCAATCAGCGCATACGCCCGCTCGGCGGCGGCGGACGCGACGGCGAACTCAGTCGCCTCCCAGGCATATCGGGCCACGTCTGCGAGCGCCGCCACGATTCGGTCTCGGTCCTCGGTTGAGTCAAGCTCCCGGATCGCCTCCTGACCGAGGGCCACCGCTCGCTCCGGACGGCCGGCATTGGCGGCGATCGCACTGGCCCGGAGGAGCAGCTCCGGCCGGTCGATCCCGGCCTGGCGCTCGATATGGGGGACCCGTGCCCAGAGCTCGAGGGCGCGCTGGCCGTGCTCGAGGGCCTCGGCATAGGCGGCCGATTCCGCCAGGGCGAGGACAGCGCGGACCGAGCCGTCGAGCGCCCGCACCTGGTCGTGCGCCTGATGGGCGTGGATCGCGAAGTCCGCGACAAGGGAGACATCCTGTGTTCCGCCCGCCTCCAGGATCGTGCCCAGGTGATCCGCCAACCGAGCATGGAGGCGCACGCGGGCGGCGGGCAGAAGGTCGTCGTAGGCGGTCTCTCGCAGCAGCGCGTGTCGGAATGTGTAGGTGGGACCCTCGGGATTCTCAACCGACGCAATGATTCGAGCATCGATCGCCTCCCGGAGCGCGTCCAGCAACGCCGGCTCGTCGAGATCGGCCACGGCCGCGAGGCGCTCATGGCGGAACCGTCCTCCGATCACAGCGGCTGCCCTCACGGCCTCCATGGTCGGATCCGACAGCGAGGCGAGCCGAAGCTCGAGGACGTTCCGGAGCGTCGTCGGGATGCGCGACCGGTCCAGATCGTCGCTCGCCACGAGTTCCTCGACGTAGAACGGCACGCCATCCGATCGATCGAGCAGGGTATCCAGGTGCTCGGTCGTCGGCGGTTCCCCCAGGATCCCGGTCAGCTGTTCGGCGACCTCGTCGCGGTCGAATCGCCGAAGGTCGACCTGCTCGACCCGGTCCGAGCGCTGAAGCTCAGACAGCAGCGGCATCAGTGGGTGTCGCCGATGCAGATCGTCGCTGCGAAAGGTAGCGAGCAGGAGCAGCCGCTCCGAGCGGATGTTCCGGACGAGAAAGCGGATGAGATCCCGGGTGGAGCCATCGGCCCAATGGAGATCCTCGAGGGCCAAGACCACGGCGCGGTCGGCGGCCAGACGGCCGAGCACGTCGATGATCGCGTCGAACAGGCGCGCCTGTCGGCCGGTGAGGCCCTCGAGCGGGAGCGCCGCCGGCGAGTCGAGCGGAAGCAGATCCGGGACGAGGTTCGCGAGTTCCGCTGGAACCGTTCCGAACGTCGCCGCGCGAGCCTCCGGTGGCAGCGCACGGGCGAGGCTGCGAAGGGCCTCGACGAAGGGCGCATAGGGAAGGCTCCCCTCACCGAGGTCGAGGCAGCCGCCGCTGAGTGTCCGTCCGCCGCCCGCCTCAACCCGTGCAGCGAACTCGGCCAGGAGCCGGCTCTTGCCCACGCCCGCCTCGCCCGCGACGAGGACGAGGGACGGCTGTCCCACGGCCGCGCGATCGAACGCCGCCTCGAGCCGAGCGAGCTCGGCGCGTCGACCGACGAAGACCGGGCTGCTGATCCGGCGGGTCACACCGACGATCATGCGGCTCCCCGGTTCGTCGGGCAATGCCCACCGCTGGATCAGGCGTGCCGTGGGAGTAGGCGGCGGAGTGTGGTCAGTGGGCGCGACGGGTGCCGCTCAACGGTCGGCATTGGCAGGGCGTCCGGCCGGGTGTGCAACCGGCGCCACGCGTCGGCGCTGCGCCAGTCATCCTCGTGCTGGCTGGTATGGAGCAGAAGCAGCCGTCCGGTGTCATTCATCGTGGGTCTCCCATCGGTTCGATACTTCCGAGTCGATGGCTGCCACGATGGGACTAAGGGGTCACGGTCCGGAATCGGCAGAAGCCTTAGGCGGAGGCCACCGGGACCTCAGACGGGCTACACGAGGGCATGTCGGCGCCGGTATTCCCCGTACGCTTACGGGCGGGGCTTGGTGGCGTTATGGCGATGGAAGGCTCGATCAGCGCACCTGCGGGCACTCGATCTGAGCGTGTTGCCCGGGTTCCGAACGTCGCTATCGACTCCCATCCCCGGGGGATAAGCGTGGGAGGAATATCCGGACCGGGATCGGGGGTTCGCCCGTGCTGCTGCGCCAGCCGGTCAGGCCGGTGGGATGGACGCGGCCCGGCGCGGTTTGATGATCCGGACCCAGATCCAGACCATGACGATCACCCCGAGAACCGCCAGCACGACGTATTCGAATTGCTTGAGGACGGCTCCGACCTCTTCCCAGTTCGCACCCAGCTGGACGCCCGCGAAGACGAGCAGGGCCGTGAAGGGGAGCGACCCGAGGAACGTGAACAGCACGAACCTGCCGAGCGGCATCCGGGCGATCCCGGCTGCGAACGACACGAGTGAGCGGATCACCGGGATCATCCGCCCAAAGAAGCTGGCGGCCTGGCCGTGGCGCGCGAAGAACGCGTCAGCCTTGTCCAGATCCGCGGGTGAGATCCCGACGTAGCGGCCCCAACGCTCGAGGAGCGGGCGGCCGCCCAGGGCGCCAATGCCGTACGCGATCAATGCGCCCAGCGTGGCCCCGATCGTGCCCGCGAGGACCGTCGGCCAGTAGCTCCACGGCTGCCCGCTGATCGGTTCGAGGGCGCTGCCCTGGCCGACGAGGAAGCCGGCGAACGGCAAGACAAGTTCCGATGGAATGGGCACGATGACGCTCTCGAGGGCGACCCACAGCGCGACGCCGACGTACCCGACCGCCTCGTAGATCTGGGTCACCAGGTCTCGAACCGGTCCGTTCAGGAAGTCAAACACGGCGGGAAGCGTAGCCGACTATCCTCGATCCGTGACCGAGCCAATCGTCCTGACCGGGGCGAACCTGACCATCGCGGACGTCGAGGCTGTTGCCCGTGACGGTGTGCCCGCGGTCCTGGACGACCACGCCCGGGCGAGGATGCAGGAGGCGCGCGACGTCATCGAGGCCCTCGTCGCGCAGGGCGCCGTGGTCTA
>CAVZYN010000010.1:0-35266 GCA_963779515.1 uncultured Alphaproteobacteria bacterium | reverse complement strand
CTGACGCGCGTTCGCTGTGATAAAAATTGCCGAACTGGAGGAGGACAACATCATGACACGAAGACTGATCTTGAAGGCCGCAGCCGCCACCGTCGCAGCGGTCGCAACCGGTGTCGCGGGCTGGACCGCGCTCGCCCAAGACAAGAAGTTCAAGGTGGCGTTCGTCTACGTCGGCCCGATTGGCGACCACGGCTGGTCCTATCAGCATCATAAAGGCCTCGAGGCCGTGAAGAAGGAATTCGGCCCGAAGGTCGAGACGACGCACGTCGAAAATGTGTCGGAAGGTCCCGACGCCGAGCGCGTCATCGATCAGCTCGTGACCGCTGGAAACAACTTGATCTTCACGACCTCGTTCGGGTTCATGAACCCGACGCTCAAGGTCGCGCAGCGCAACCCAAACGTGAAGTTCGAGCACATCTCCGGCTATCGCCGCGCCGACAATCTGGCGACCGCCAACATCCGCTACTACGAAGGCCGTTATGTCGCCGGCGTCGCGGCCGGCAAGCTGACGAAGTCGAACACGATCGGCTACATCGCCTCGTTCCCGATCCCCGAAGTGGTGATGGGCATCAACGCGGCGTACCTCGGCGCCAAGTCCGTCAACCCCAACGTCAAGTTCAAGATCATCTGGGTCTCGACCTGGTTCGATCCGGGCAAGGAATCGGATGCCGCCAAGGCGCTGACCGATCAAGGCGCGGACGTGCTGTTCCAGCACACCGATAGCCCGGCGGCGATGAAACTCGCCGAGACCAAGAAGATCTGGGCGATCGGGCAGGCCTCCGACATGGCGGCGTTCGGCGCCAACGCCCAGGCGACATCGCTGATCAACAACTGGGGCCCCTACTACATCAGCCGCGTGAAGGCGGTGATGGACAACAGCTGGAAGTCAGGCGACGTCTGGGGCGGGTTCAGCTCGGGCATGCTGACGATGCCGGCGTGGAACAAGGCGGTGCCCGCCGACGTGGCCAAGCTCGCGGACGCCGCGCGCGAGAAGATTGCCAAGGGCGAGCTGCATCCGTTCACGGGCCCACTGAAGAAGCAGGACGGCACCGAGGTCCTGAAGGCCGGCGAAAAGATCTCCGACAAGGATTTGTCGGGGATGAATTTCTACGTCCAGGGCGTCGATGGCGCGCTGCCGAAGTGAGTGCGCCTCCCCCTTCGAGGGGGGAGGTCGACCGGCACGATGTCACGCGCGCGGGATGGAGGCGGCCGCGCGCAAGAAAAAGTGACATCGTTCTTGCCGGTCGGGAGGGGGTGAAAGTGCCCACGTTCGCGCGTGCGAGGAGCCACCCCCCACCCGCCGCGGATCGCTGCAACCGTGTCGCCACAGATAGGCCGCGCCGACCGCCCCCCTCAAGGGGGCAGTAGAGGGGAGCGGAAATTCAGCACGAAATCGCGGAGGACGCGGGCAGCGGCGTCGATGTCGGCTGCGGACGCAAATTCTAGCGGATTGTGGCTGATGCCACCGCGGCAGCGCACGAACAGCATCGCGATCGGGATTTTGCCGCGGAACGCCATGCCGTCGTGGCCGGCGCCGCTCGGCAACGCGCGGACGCTGAACCCGAGCCGCGCGACACTGGCAGCGAGCGCCTCGGCAAGCGCACTGTCGCACGGCGTGGCAGGCGCATCGTGGTTCATCGCCACCACCGCCTCGATGCCGCGCGCCTTGGCGATCGTCTCGACCATGGCTTTGACACCGGCGACGGCGTGATGGCGCACGGTATCGCTGGCGCTGCGGACGTCGAGCGAGAGCCGGACGCTGCCCGGCACGATGTTGACGGCGCCGCCTAAAACCTCGAGCTGGCCAACGGTCGCGACAAGATCGGCCGTGTCATTGGCGAGCAACTCGACGGCGAGCACGACCTCGGCGGCGGCCGCGAGCGCGTCTCGACGAAGCGCCATCGGCACTGTGCCGGCATGGCCGCGCATGCCCTTGAGGTCGATCGTGCCGCGCGAGGCGCCGTTGATGGCGGTGACGATGCCGACGGGCAATCCTTCGGCCTCGAGGACCGGGCCTTGCTCGATGTGCACCTCGACATATCCGAGTGTGCGTGCGGGGTCGCGGGCGAGCTTCGGAATTTGCGTGGCATCGCAGCCGAATGCGGCAAGTGCTGCGCGGCGCGTGATGCCGTCGCTGTCGCGCTCGTCGAGGCAAGCCGGATCGAAGCCTCCAGCGAGCGCGCGTGAGCCGCCGAGCGTGGTCGCAAAGCGCACGCCCTCCTCGTCGCCGAAGGCCGCGACTTCGACCGCGAACGGCAGCCGCGTGTTGCTGCGCGCAAGCTCCTCGACGACGGCGAGCGCCGTGAGCACGCCAAGCGGGCCGTCGAAGCGGCCAGCGTTGCGGACGGAATCGATGTGCGAGCCGAGCAGCAGCGCGGGCGCGCCAGGTGTCGCCCCTTCATAACGGCCGATGACCGAGCCGGTCGCATCCAGCGTGACGCTCATGGCGGCGGCCCCCATCCAGCGGCCGACAAGATCAGCCGCCCCCCGGTGCGCGGGCGAAAGATAAAGCCGAGTCAGGCCGGTTGGATCGTCGGAGAAGCGGTTGAGATCGTCGAGACGCGCGTTGATGCGGGCGCCGAGAGCATGGGGTGTATCGTCGGAAGCGGGCATCAGGGTCTCGCAGCAGGTCGAACTGAGATCTACCGGCGGGCGATCCAAGCGGCAAGTGTGCGGCGCTCGTCGGGCGTCATCCCAGTGATGTTGTTTGGCGGCATGGCATGCGTCATGACTGACTGGATACGGATCGCCTCGGCCTGGCGCACGATCTGATGCGGCGTCTCCAGGATCACGCCCTTTGGTGCGATGGCGAGGCCCTGCCAGACCGGCTCGGCGGCATGGCACATGGAGCAGCGGCTGGAAATGATCTCGTCGACGGGCTTCGGAATGCTGGCGGCCGACGCGACTTTGACGATTTTTTCGGGCTTCAAGCCGAGCCGTTCGCGCGCGGCGGGAGAAGACATCATGCTGATTGCGACAGCGATGGCGATGGCAACAGCGGCGCCGGCCCACGTCCACCACTTGTCGCCGCGACCGGCGTGGCGTTCGTTGTAGTAGTGCCGGACCAGCGCGCCCGCCACCAGGATGAACCCGACCATGATCCAGGCGTAGGGCGACGAGTAGGTGAGGGGATAGTGGTTGGAGATCATCAGGTAGATGACCGGTAGCGTGAGATAGTTGTTGTGCGTCGAGCGCGTCTTCGCCTGCTTGCCGAGATCCGGATCGGGCGTCTTTCCAGCGACGAGATCGGCGATCACCTTTTTCTGGTTCGGGATGATGTTGAGCAGCACGTTGCCGGACATGATGGTCGCCATCAACGCGCCGGTGTGGATCAGCGCGCCGCGGCCCGAGAACATCTGCTGGAAAAACCACGCCATCAGCATGATGAAGGCGAATCCGACAGCGGCGAGCGCGACGTCGTTTTTGGCGAGCGGCGATTTGACCAGAAAATCATAGACGAGCCAGCCGATGACGAGCCCGCCGGTGCCGATTGTCGCGGCGGCGATCGGCGACAGCTGCCGCACCGCCGGATCGATCAGATAGAGATCGGAGCCGAGGTAGTAGACCCAGACCAGCAGGAAGAAGCCGGACACCCAGGTCGCATAGGATTCCCACTTGTGCCAGATGAGGTCGTCGGGGAGTTTCTCGGGGGCGACGAGATACTTCTGCACGTGATAGAAGCCGCCGCCGTGCACTTCCCAGGTTTCGCCACCCTTAGCGATCTTGGGCGTGGATTTGAGCGACGCATCGATGTGCATGAAATAGAACGACGAGCCGATCCAGGCGATCCCGGTGATGATGTGCACCCAGCGGATCAGCAAACTTCCCCATTCAACAAGTACGGCGTCCACGCGAATCCCCCGAGCCCAATTTTCGGCGCGACACTAGCTGAGCTACGCCCCGGGCACCACCGCCCTGCGCGGAGCACGCGCTCACCGCACGCCTGGCCTCAGTTCGGGAAGTGGATGAGGATCTGCATTTTGACGAGGGCGGGGAAGAACAGGGAGAGGATCTTGCCGAGGCCGAGGATCAGAGCGGCGAGGACGAGCAACCCGGGAATCGCTGCAAAGGCCGCCTTGATGAAGAACGAAACCAGTCGCCCGAACGGGATATCGAGGGCGGAGACGGTGACCCCCTGGCCCGACGGCGCATCGGCCAAGTAGTCGGGGACGGAGCCGAGTTCGGTCGCGGCCGGAAACGGGTTCGAGGCGGCCCGGGCGCGGGCCTGCTGGGCGTCGCGCTCGCGGCGCAGCGTGCGGGGCAGATCGTCGTCGGTCATCGACAATTGCGGCTCTGACATCAGCTGTCTCGCACTTTGGGCGGTTCGGGGTTCCGGCGCACCATGGATCGAACTCTTGATCGTCCACGCCTATCGCGCCATGCGCTACCCCGGTCAACCGGTTGCTGCTAGCTTTGCCTGGACAATTTGACGGGATTGGGAAAAGACGGCGTTCAATCCCCAACTCAATTGCGGCGAAGGGCGGGCGATCATGGCGAATCAGTCGAGTGGCGACTCGCCGAAGTCGCCGCGGGCGATCGTCGCGGCGTTCGATCTAAAGCGGCCGCCGCAAGCGTTTTATGACGATCCGTTCCCGACCTATCATGCCTTCCGGACCATCAGTCCGGTGCATCCGCTGGGGCCGGGCAGTTACCTGCTGACGCGCTATGAGGACTGCATCGCGGTCTACAAGGACCCAAAACTGTTTTCGTCGGACAAGCGGGCCGAGTTCAAGCCGAAGTTCGGCGACGGGCTGCTCTATCAGCACCATACGACGAGCCTGATCTTCAATGATCCGCCGCTGCATACGCGCGTCCGCAAGATCATCGCCGGCGCGCTCAATCCGCGCGCGGTCGCGGATATGGAAGCGCCGATGACGCTGCTGGTCGACCAGTTGCTGGATCGGATGGCGGAAAAGGGCGAGGCGGATCTGATCGCCGATCTCGCCGCCGCCGTCCCGATCGAGGTGATCGGCAATCTGCTCGCCATTCCGCACAGCGAGCGCGGGCCGTTGCGCGACTGGTCGCTGGCGATCCTGGGCGCGCTGGAGCCGCTGCCGACGCCCGCGATGCTGGAAGCCGGCGAGACGGCGGTCGCCGAGTTCCTCGACTATCTCCGCATCCTCGTTGCGGCCCGGCGCGCGCGTCCGGGCGATCCCGACCGCGATGTGCTGACCCGGCTCATTGCCGGCGAGCAGGATGGCGCCAAGTTGACGGAAATCGAACTGCTGCAGAACGTGATTTTCATTTTGAATGCCGGGCATGAGACGACGACCAATCTGATCGGCAACGGGCTCTACGGCCTGCTGCAATGGCCCGAAGAGAAGGCGCGTCTGATCGCCAATCCGGCGCTGATCAACACCGCGGTCGACGAGTTTTTGCGCTTTGACAGCCCCGTACAACTCGGCAATCGCATGGCGACGGCGGACGCCGTGGTCGGCGGCGTACCAATGTCGGCGGGCACGTTCATCACCATCGCGATTGGCGCGGCCAACCGCGACCCGGCCGAATTCCCGGAGCCTGACCGGCTGGATGTTTCGCGCGCGCCCAACCGGCATGTCGCGTTCGCGTCGGGACCGCATTTCTGCGTCGGCCTCTCGATCGCGCGGATGGAAGGGCGCGTCACCATCGGCCGGTTCCTGAAGCGGTTCCCGAACTACCGCTTGAAGGGCCCTGCAATACGCGGCGGACGTGCCCGTTTCCGGGGCTTTTTGGCGATTCCCGTCGTGTTGACCTGACAGGATTTGACCGCGCCGGTTGAGCCCGATTAACGCGCCATTAGCGATGTCCATTTAAAGTCTGGGGACTGAATGCCCGGTCTGCGCCGGGCGTTGATCGCGGTTTCATGTTCCCCCACCTGATGTTGCGTCGACCGACGCGGAGCCTCCTGTGACGATGATCGACCGCGATGCCCACGTGGCATTTGGCCAAACCCAGCTCCTCTACAAGAACCTCTCGCTCGGTCTCATCGGCACCCTCGTGATCGCGGGCATGTTTGCCTACGCCATGATCGGTCACGTGCCGTCGATGGTTGCCGTGGGCTGGTTTACGACGATGGTTGCCGTCTGTGGCGCGCGGTTCGCAACGGTTTATGCCTTCAACGCGGCACGGCCAGATCTCGTGGCCGCCCCCAAATGGCTTCGCATCTTCGAAATGGGTTCGCTGGCATCGGGCGTGGTTTGGGCGCTTGCCGCCACGTTCATGTTCCCGGCTGAAGATCTGCTGCGCCAGGTGTTTCTCGGCTTTATCCTCGCCTGCATGTCGGCAGGCGCCATCGGCACGCTTGGTGTGCATCTCAGAGCCTACGTGCTGTTCTTGATTCCGACCATGATCCCCTATGCGACCCGCATCTTCGCGACAGGCGGCGAACTGCAGCTGTTCATGGGCGCGGTCTTCGCCTTCGGCTTTTTTGTTCTCCTCGGCAGCGCCCGCAATTTCAGCAATGCGACCAAGAACGCGCTCGTGCAGCAAGCCGAGAACCGCGAGCTGGTCGCCGCACTTCGAAAGGCGCTCGGCGAGGCCGAGAAGGCCAACCAAGCGAAGTCGTCTTTTCTCGCCAACATGAGCCACGAGATCCGGACTCCGATGAACGGGATCTTCGGGATGGCTGACCAGCTTTTGAAAACCGATCTCACCGACCGCCAAGACCGTCTGGTCAAAATTCTCGGCCAGTCGGCCAAGACGCTGCTCGGCATCATCAACGACATCCTCGATATATCCCGAATCGAGGCCGGCCGCTTCGAACTCGACATGCAGGAGTTCGCGCTGCGCCCCTGCTTCGAGGACGCCGTCGAGCTATGCGCTGGCGCCGGCTATCGCAAGGGCATCGAACTGAACCTGATTGTCACCGACCCGATCCCCGAGGTCGTGCGCGGCGATCCGGGCCGTCTGCGCCAAGCCTTCATCAACCTGATCAGCAATGCGGTGAAGTTCACCGAGCGCGGCGAAGTCACGGTGCGGATCTCGGCAACCGATCCCGTCGATGGCCGCTCGCTCGTCACATTGACGGTCCAAGATACCGGCATCGGCATTGACGAGGCAGCAAAGCAAAAGCTGTTCAATCCCTTCGCGCAGGCCGACACCTCGACCAGCCGCCGCTTCGGCGGCACAGGCCTTGGTTTGGTCATCACGCGGCATCTGGTGCAGTTGATGGGGGGCGACGTCAAACTCGACAGCAAGCTCGGCGTTGGCACGACCGTGACCGTGACGCTGCCGTTCGAGGTCAAGTCCGAGTCGCGCCTGGCGCAGAGCCTGCTGGATCTCAGTGGCAAGCGCGTACTGATCGTCGACGACCGTCCAACCAACCGCGAAATGATCGCAGGCCAGCTTGGCGTCGCGGCGGCATCGGTCGAGTACTCCGATTGCCCTAAAATAGCGATTGAGCGGCTGGTGGCGGCGGCAGCGGCGGACCAGCCCTTCGACCTCGTCGTCGCCGATCGCGTCGAGCCCAAGTCGAGCAGCGTTGCCTTCCGCCGCGCGATCAAGGGACATGCCGCATTGAACGGTCTCGCGGTCGTCAGCTTGATGTCGATCAACTGGCGCGGCGATCAGGCCCTGGAAGAAGAACTCGGCGTCGGCACATTCCTCAGCAAGCCGCCGCGCCGCAGCGATCTCTTGAAAGCCGTCGAGCATGCCATGCATGTCCGGGATTGGCGCATGTTGAAGACCGTCGCGGAGACGGAATCGGCAAGACAACGCCCGGCGCGCGCATTCCCCTGGTTCGGTGTCGATGTGTTGTTGGTTGAAGACAACATCGTCAATCAGGAAGTGGCGCTCGAGTATCTGCGCGAGTTCGGCTGCACGGTCACGATCGCCGAGAACGGCCGTGAGGCGCTGGAGCGCCATGCGCGCCAGAAGTTCGACGTGATCCTGATGGATTGCCAGATGCCAGAAATGGACGGCCTGACGGCGACGCGGGCGCTGCGCGCACGCGAGCAGGAACTGAAGCTTGCTCACAAGCCGATCATCATGGTGACCGCCAACGCCTACGAGAGCGATCGCTTGAGCGCGCTCGCGGCCGGTGCCGACGATTATCTCAGCAAGCCGTTCACCGACCGCCAGCTTGCCGATATTCTGCAGAAGTGGATCAAACCGCGCGGCCAGCCGCCAGCGGATGCCGTGCGCGTCGCCTGAGCGAAGGCTACACGGTTGTGAGCGGCGTGCGTCGCTCGACCAGGATTTGCCCGGTGATCGCAAACACGATGTCGCCGTGCTGATTGCGGCCCTGCGCGTCCCAGATCATCATGCCGCGATCGGGCCGTGACTTGAGATCGCGCAGTTCGCTGACGCGCGCGAGGAACGCGATAGTATCGCCAACGAACACGGGCTTTATCCACTTGAGATCGCGAAATCCGGGAGAAGGCCCATAGATCGCGGGGCGGACTCCGTTGGCGCGCATCTCGGCCTCGACCGTCTGCCGGAACGCCACGTTGTGGCGCACATAGACCGCGGCCGTGTGCCAGCCGCTGGCGCAGAGACCGCCGAAGAGGGAGGCTTTGGCGGCGTCTTCGTCGAGATGGAACGGCTGCGGATCGAAGGCGCGGGCGAAGGCGACGATCTCGTCGCGCGCGAAGGTGTGCGATCCGAGGTCCATGATCTCGCCGACATGGCGATCCTCGAAGTATTGCGAGGTCCGGGCGGCGGGGAGTTTGTCGCTGCGATCCCAAAGTGAGGTGATCGAGGGTGTCGCCGCTTTGCTGCTCGCGGCAGGCTTGGCCGCAGGCAGCGTCGTGGCACCGCTGCGCATGCGCAGAAACTGGTTCGACGCCCAGCTCATCACGCTGTCGCCTGCCTGGTTCATGAGTTCGAACGTGATCTGGCTGACGCCGACGCCGGGCCGCGAGCCGAGCGCGCGCTTGCCCGTGCAGGTGTAGCGTGCGGTCAGCCGGTCGCCAGGACGGACGGGCTTCATCCATTTGACCTCGTCGACGCCGGGCGAGCCGAGCGACGTCGCGTTGGCGAACATATCGTCGACGAGCGAGCGCATCAGGAACGCGCAGGTGTGAAATCCGCTGGCGCAGAGGCCGCCGACGATCGATGCCTTGGCGGCAGCTTCGTCGATGTGGATCGGTTGCGGATCGTAGGCCCTGGCGAAGGCGATGATCTCGTCCTTGGTGATCGTGCGCGTGCCAAGCGTGACGGTTGCGCCGATTTCGAGGTCGTCGTGGTGGAGCATGGATGTTCCGTGCCGTTGGGGGCCAAGGTCACGTTGGCCCCAGAATAGGCGGCACGGTCAAGGGCGGCGCGGGGCGCCGCAATGTCGCGCCCACCCGTTGGAGGCGTCAGGCTATGCGCGGGTTTCGGCGGCCGAAGCCGGAGGGCGCTGCCGATGCCGGACCCGATGCCGGCCGCGGCGAGACAGCCGAGGTGGAGCGCGTGGGACGTGGGGCCACGGCCTGAGCGCGCGGCGCGGCGGTCGCGGCCTGCTGCGGCAGAGTGCCTTCGTCATCGTTCAGGAACATCTGCGCAAGCTGCGGCGGCGGACCGTAATCGTTGTTGCCGGGGGTGCCTGCGAAACTCACCAGCTTGACCACGACGTGAAAGAAGCTGACGAGGAACAGCCCAATCGCCACCAAGGTCAGAAGCGAAGCGGACCCAGGATTTCCCAAAATCAAGACTTTGCCGGCGGCCAAGAGCAGCAGGACAGCAGCAAAGATCCCAGCAGTCCAGCCGGCGGCCCACCAGCCGCTGTAATTGAGATCATGCGCGCGTTTGACCGTGATGGCCCAGATGAAAGTGGCAAGGACCAACTCAAGCCCGGAGCGTGGGAGGTTCGATTTGCCTGTGATCTTGACCGGACCAAGAGTCTTATCGGCGATGAAATTGACGACCGATATCACCAACAGTGTGAGATTGTACGTCAGCCGGCCGATGCGGCCCTTGCATGACGTCAATAGCTCGACGACAAACATGCCTATCCCCGCGTGCGCGAAATTTCCTGCACGCAACGGTAGTGTCAATTGGTTCACGAACAATGAGCGGACAGCGGATCAATGCCGAAAGACAAAGGGACCACGCGCGACATCAAGCCGAAGCGTTTCACCAAAGCGACGTTGCCGAGCAAAGTCTGTGTCAGCTGCCAGCGTCCGTTCGCGTGGCGCAAGAGCTGGGCGCGGGTCTGGGACGAGGTGAAGTACTGCTCCGACCGATGCCGCGGCGCCAAAGGCAAGTCTAAGACCACTCCGGCGAAGGCTTGAGGCCCGCCAAAAAATCCGCCGCGCTCGCGCGAATGCGCTGCTTCTCAGGCTCGGCAAAGGCATCGTAGGTGCGCACCATCTGCGCCATGCGCGGATTGCTTCGGATGCGATCGGCGTGACGCGAAATGAAATCCCAATAGAGCGCGTTGAACGGACACGCGTCAGGGCCCGTGCGCTTTTTCACGTCGTAGGCGCACGCGCCGCAATAGTCCGACATGCGGTTGATGTAGGCCCCGCTCGCCGCGTATGGCTTTGACGCCAGCAGCCCGCCGTCGGCGAATTGGCTCATGCCGATGGTGTTGGGAAGTTCGACCCATTCGAAGGCGTCGGCGTAAACCGCGAGATACCATTCGTGCAGCGCTTGCGGCGAGATGCCGGCCAGAAGCGCGAAGTTTCCGGTGACCATCAGGCGCTGAATGTGGTGTGCGTAGGCGTCCTCCTTGGTTTGCGTGACCGTCTCGCGGATGCACCTCATGCGGGTGTCGCCGGTCCAGTAGAAGTCCGGCAGCGACCGCGTATGCCCAAGCGCATTGGACGCCGCATAGCCGGGCATTTTCAGCCAATAGATGCCGCGCACGTACTCGCGCCAGCCGATCACCTGCCGGATATAGCCTTCGGCAGCGTTGAGCGGCACGCGGCCGGCGCGATAGGCGGCCTCGACCTTGCGGCAGATCGCCAACGGATCGAGCAGGCCGCAGTTTAGGTACATCGAGATGACGGAGTGATAGAGAAAGCGCTGCCCGGCCAGCATGGCGTCTTGGTAGTCGCCGAAGCGCGCAAGACCAACGTCGACAAAGTGGTCGAACGCGGCCTCCGCGTCGGCGCGCGTCGCGGCGAACCAAAATGGATCGGCATCGCCGAAGTGATCGGCAAAGCGCCGTTTCACCAGGGCGACGACCTCGCGCGTGATCGTGTCCTGCTGAAAGTGCATGGGATCCGGCAAGAAGAGATCCGCCTTGGCCGGCTTGCGGTTGTCGTGATCGAAATTCCAGGCGCCGCCCGCCGGTTGATCGCCGTCCATCAGCAGGTTCGTCGCGCGGCGCATCTCGCGGTAGAAATACTCCATGCGCAGTTGCTTGCGGCCCTTGGCCCAGGCGGCAAATGTCTCGATCGAACAAATGAAGCGCGTGTCGGCCAGGACATCGACGGGAACATTCAAGGCGTCCGCCCATGTATCGATCGCGGCGCGGACGCGCCATTCGCCGGGTTCCGTTACGATGATGCGTGCAGGCTTGTGGGTGGCTGCGGTACGCGCGACTTCGCCGGTGAAGCTTCCGGCATTGCCGGGATCGTCGAGCTTTGTGTAGGCGACGCGCCAGCCAAGCGATGTCAGCTCTTTCGCGAAGTGGCGCATCGCCGAGAACAGCAGGATGATCTTCTTTTTGTGATGGCGGACGTAGGTGGTCTCCTCGGCCACCTCGCACATCAGCACGAGATCCTGGCGCGGATCGGCGGCTGCGAGGCTCGCGATCGATGGCGAGAGCTGATCGCCGAGAACGACAATCAGATTTCGGACTTTCGGCTGTGTCTTGGCGCGCGGCATGGGATCAGCGTGCTCCGGTGGCGGCGGTGCGATCGCCGCCGGACGCATCAGCCGCCACAATGCCAAGCGCGGCGAAAACCGCCGGAATGTGGTCCTTCAGCTGAAAGAATCCGGCTTTGGCATGCGGCCAGAACTGCTGGTCCCATGCGCGCGCGATCTGCAGCAGCGGCACACCGGCGCTGGCGCAGCTCCGCGACCAATCGGCGATGATGGGTTGGACGTAGCCGACGGGAACATGCGACGTGACGATGTGGGTCGCGGCCCTGGCGCGCGCGAACTGGAGAAGGCTGTCAGCGTCCGTGACGGCAACGGCCGGTTGTTCCCAGAGTGACGAGGCTCGCGCACGCGCATCGAGCGCCGCGCCGCGCTTAAAGGCCGCGACAGATGCGGAAAATGTCACGCCAAGTTCCGCCAAGTCGACCGAAGCGATGCCGCAAACGATGGCGTCCGCCAATGGCCATGTTTCGGGAGACAAATCCTCCTCGCTCACGAGTACGATGACGCGGGCGCGGGGAGGGATCTGCGCGGGCAAGGCCAGCACCGTGCGCGTGAAGACGGCCGCCTCGGTCAGAGGCGGGGCGAACGCGGCGAGGTCGTGATCCTGCGGGGTGAAGCGGCCGCCGGTGTAGGTTGCGATGTTGCTGGCCCGCGCCAGATAGGTCTTGCCGCGCGTGTGCAGCCCCGCCACCCATCGCCATGACAGCGTGTTGGAGGCGGGATCGCCATCGCAAAGATGCCGCATGAAGAAATCCGCGCCGAGCACCCACGGCAGTCGCAGCGTGAAAATCCAGATGCTGGCGAACCACATGCGCGCGTGATTGTGCAGGTAGCCGGTCTCGGCGAGTTCGCGCGCCCAGGCATCGAAGCAGGCGATGCCGGTGTCGCCCCGCTCCGCCGCCGCGACTTCGGCGGCGCGTGCGTCGTCTTCGCGAAGCGCCGCGCGTTCATGATGCACCGACTCGAGGTAGCCGGTCCAAGCGCTGGGATGCTGTTCGAGCCAGCCCTTCCAGTAGGTGCGCCAGCACACTTCCTGGATGAACTTGCTGGCCGCTGCAAGGCTGTGGGTCGCGAGCACCGCACGCGCGACCTCGTCCTCCGTGATCACGCGGTGACGGATGAAAGGGGACAGCATCGAGACGTTGCCGCGCACGGCGGGGCCATTGTCGAAGTTGCGCGTTGCCGCATAGGCGCGGCCGGCGTTTGGCACGATGGTGGCGAGCCGCTGCAGCGCAAAGGCACGTGTCGGGGGATCGAAAGGAGCGAAAATCGTACCCGCCACGGGCGACCTCAATCATAGCGCATGCTATGACCTTTTACGCAGCGCGGGCGGTGATGGATCTCAGGCGCGCATGTTGCGCCGGATCAATTCGCAAACCTAAAATGCATCACGTCGCCATCGCGAACGACGTACTCCTTGCCTTCGAGCCGCATCTTGCCGGCGTCTTTTGCGCCGACTTCGCCACCGAGTGCCACGTAGTCGTCGTAGGCGATGGTCTCCGCGCGGATAAAGCCTTTCTCGAAATCCGTGTGGATGACGCCGGCGGCTTGCGGGCCCTTGGTGCCGCGCGAAATCGTCCAGGCGCGCGCTTCCTTCGGGCCGACGGTGAAGTAGGTGATGAGATCCAAGAGGCCGTAGCCGGCGCGGATCAGACGATTGAGGCCGGCCTCCTCGAGGCCGAGATCGGCGAGGAAGGCGTCGCGGTCTTCGGGTGCGAGCCCCGCGAACTCCGCTTCGATCTTGGCTGAAATGATGACGGCGGCGGCGCCCTCGGCCTTGGCGCGTTCGGCGACTTTGGCCGAGAAGGCGTTGCCGTCCTTCGCCGACGGCTCGTCGACGTTGCAAACATAAACGACGGGCTTGGCGGTGAGCAATTGCAGCAGCCGCGCGAACGGCTTTT
The DNA here is from genome assembly GCA_963779515.1 of uncultured Alphaproteobacteria bacterium. Taxonomy (GTDB): domain Bacteria; phylum Pseudomonadota; class Alphaproteobacteria; order Rhizobiales; family Hyphomicrobiaceae; genus CAVZYN01. The sequence continues at coordinate 21,632 of CAVZYN010000010.1, read as the reverse complement.
CCTCGTCGGTCAGCGTTGCGAGGCGCGCGGGCTTGCCTTCGCGCAGCAGCGGCAGGAACTTTTCGACGACGCCGAGCATCGCCTTCGCTTCCTTGTCGCCCTGCTTGGCCTTTTTCTCGAGCGCATTGACGCGCTTCTCGAGGCTGTCGAGATCGGCGAGCATCAGCTCGGTCTCGACGGTTTCGGCGTCCGAAATCGGATCGATCTTGTTTTCGACGTGGGTGATGTCGTCATCGATGAAGCAGCGCAGCACGTAGGCGACGGCATCGACTTCGCGGATGTGCGAGAGGAACTGGTTGCCGAGGCCCTCGCCCTTGGAGGCGCCGCGCACGAGGCCGGCGATGTCGACGAACGTCAGCCGCGTCGGGATCGTCTGCGCGCTCTTGCCGATTTCGGCGAGCTTGGTCAGACGCGGGTCGGGCACGCCAACTTCGCCGACGTTCGGCTCGATCGTGCAGAACGGGTAGTTGGCCGCTTCCGCCGACGCGGTTTGCGTCAACGCGTTAAAGAGGGTCGATTTGCCGACATTGGGCAAGCCGACGATGCCGCATTTGAAGCCCATGGGTGATCAGGCAGCGGGCGACGGGCCACGGACAACAGGGGGCGCGGATGTTGGGCGCCGCTCCGATGCCGAGTGCCGATGGCCGACGGCCTCCTTTCGCGTGTTCGTCCGCCAGCGGTTTTGCGGCGGGATGTTGGGTTGGGGAGGGCGTACACTGGCGCGCGCGATGGGGGAAGGGGCTTTACGCGCTGAGTGGAGCGGTCCGATCCAATGGGCGCCTTTATCAAGGGGCGTCCTGCTCAGTTCCCCAACGTGGTGTGTCATCTGCCATCGCTGGCGCGGCGGTGCTGCACTTAGGATGCTCCAACCAATAAGTGAATCGCGGTCTGCGATCGGAGCAGATTGGCGCCGCCCCATCAACTCGTCATTCCCGCGACGGCGGGAACCCAAGCAAACCAAGCATATGCCGCACATTGCTTGGGTCCCCGCCGTCGCGGGGATGACGGAGGAGAGAGTTGCGCGCAATTACTCCTGTAATCGAATGCGTAGCGTTTGTTGTTCGGCGGGTCCTTAGTCACCAAGTGTATCCACGCTTACCATCGTGAGATTGCATGAGTCTGGCGAAGACGGTTCCGGACAACCAGCCTGATATCAGAGCAAACGTCCCGAGCCCTACCAGCATGAGCCAAGTGCGCTCGGCTCCCGATGAGGGGCTACGCACAAGTTCAGATAGAAACATCATTAGAACTACCGAAATGACGGTCGCGCTGGCAACAATTGCTCGCACACTGAGGCGACCCTGCCATCGCAAACAAAGGTAGGTGATAATGGCGAAGGGGCCCGCCAAAAATAGGGATACGCCAGACGCTGTTATGGCGATCCACACACCGGCCACGATTGTCGCGATCAATAATCCTAGTGTTCCCCAGAAGCTGATCGAGGCCTCCCCAGCCGCGATATCGCCGACCCAGGATTGAAGGCCAACTGCAAATAAAAAACATAGAAACAACGCCACTGGTACCAGTGCGGTCAGTGCTGCGGACTGAACAAGTCCGACCCATGGAATATTGCGCATGTTCCAATCCCCCGAAGGAACTAGTGCCCGCTATCACACATGACTGAGTCACGATTGCACTATCGCGCTGCGTCGTGTCGTGATTCAACATGGCATGATTACAGCGGCACAGAAAGTCCGGTTGCGGCGTGGTGATCGCGCGATCCTCGAGGCGCGGGTGCGGGCGCCCACGACTGAGCAGCGTCATGCTCTACGGGCGCGCATTGTGCTGGCGGCCGCTACGGGGCTAGCGACGCGTGTGATCGGCCGCGATCTCGATACGACGCCGACCACAGTGAGCCTTTGGCGCATCCGTTACGCGCAAGAAGGTCTTGATGGGTTGGAAGATCGCGACCGTGGCGGCCCGCCTGCACTCTACGGCGAGAAGACCGACGCGGCCATTCGCAAGGTTCTCGATTCTCCGCCACCGAAGGGTTTTGCGCGGTGGAGCGGGCCGTTGATCGCCGGCGCGTTGGGCAACGTCGATGTGCAATACGTGTGGCGATCGCTGCGCAAGCAGAAGATCGACCTCGCTGGACGCAAGAGCTGGTGCGAGAGCAACGATCCGGATTTTGCCACCAAAGCCGCCGATGTGGTTGGGCTCTATTTGGCGCCGCCCAAGAACGCGGTCGTTCTCTGCATCGATGAAAAGCCGTCGATCCAGGCGCTGGAGCGGGAGCAGGGCTATTTAAAACTGCCCAATGGCCGTGCGTTGACGGGCCACAGCCACGACTACAAGCGGCACGGCACAACGACGTTGTTCGCGGCCTTCGAAGTGGCCACAGGCAAGGTCAAGGCCGCACACAAGAAGCGCCGCCGCCGCAAGGAATTTCTCGACTTCATGGACGAAATCGTCGCGGCCTATCCCAACCGCCGCCTTGAAGTCATCCTCGACAATTTGAACACGCACAGGAAGAATGACGATTGGCTGAAGCGCCATCCGCGTGTCACATTCCACTATACGCCGACGCGGGCCTCCTGGCTCAATCAGGTCGAAGGCTGGTTTTCGATCCTGCAGGGCCAATCGCTGACGGGCGCTTCCTTCACTTCGGTCGCGCAAGTGCGGGAGCACATCGATGCCTTCATCAAAGCCTACAACGAAGACGCTGAACCCTTCGTGTGGACCAAATCCAAAGTTCACCAGCGCCGCGTCAAAGGCCGCCGTCTTAGGGACTTGTAATTCCGGGTACTAGAATATCGCCAAGCGTTTAAAGAATGCTTCGTCCACGATCGTACGCATCCGGTCGCATACCACATCGGCACTATCGCCCACGCATGACCTTCGCGAATGAAGCGGTGAATGGATTGGCGATGCGCATGCCGTCGATGTCGCGGCCATCTTGCAGGTCTTCAGAGATGAAGAGGCGGCACTCGGCGAGCAGGGCGGAGGCGAGCAGCAAACTATCCCACCAGCTGGTGCCGACCTCGTCCTCGATGGCGAAGGCGCGTTCGGTGGTCTTGGCGTCAAGGGGCGCGATGGCCCATGGTGCGAGGGTTTGGATGTACCCTCGCACCCGGGCAACGGGTATCAACCGGCGCCGCTGCGTCAGAACCCGATAGCACTCATTTAGGTTTTGTGGGCTCAGCGTCAGCGTACGTGTTCTGATCGCCGTCCTCAGCAAATCCGCCGACACTTGCTGCTTCAGTGGATCGGCTGGATCGAGCGCGTAGATCAGAATGTTGGTGTCGACGAAGAGCCGGCCGGTCATAGAGGTCGTCCCGCTTGGGTAGGTTGGCCGAAATACCGGCAAAGTCGGCCGCGCCGAGGAATTCTTCGAGGGCCGCCATTTGGTCTTTGCCACGGCCCATGCGGTCCTCCAGCAACTCGGCGACATAGCCCGACATGCTGAGATCGGCCTTTGCTGCCTCGATGCGGAGCCAATCGGCGATGTCTTCCCGCAATGTTAGTGTCACGTTTTTCATGGCACAACCTATAGTTGAATTTGCGGAACCTCGAAGGCCGAAATTAGAGTGACACGAAAATAGTGTAACAAGTTTTTTGTGTCAAGAGTGATTAGGACTCGTCGCTTTGGCGGCCCTTGATCCAACGGCGGAGGTTCTCGGCGAGAGCGGATTGGCGCTTGGAGGAGCGTTCGCCGGTCGGATGCGGGGCAGTGGGTTTAGACGGAGGTTCGGCCGTCTTCTCGCGCGGGTTGGGGGCCGCACCATCGTCCTGCGTCAGGCGGGCGACGTCGGTCATGAAGCGCTCGTCGTCGCCGGCGGCAAGGCGCGGGGCAGCATCGGCGATGGCGTCGAGCAGCGGCAGCAGCCAAACGCGGTCAGACTTGGCGAAGTCGCCGAGCACCCAGTGGTGCACGAGCTCTTTCGCCCCCGGATGGCCGATGCCGATGCGCACGCGCTTGGTGTCGTTGCCGAGGTGGGCGGAAATGGAGCGCAGGCCATTATGGCCGGCGTTGCCGCCGCCGGTTTTGACCCGCAGCTTGCCGGGCGCCAGATCGAGTTCGTCGTGGAAGACGATGACGTCGGCTTCGGAAATTTTCAGAAAGCGCGCGGCGTCGCCCACGGACTGGCCGCTGTCATTCATGTAGGTGTCGGGTTTGAGCAGGAGAACTTTTTCACCACCCAATGTGCCCTCGGTGACAAAGCCGGAAAACTTCTTCCGCCACGGCCCGAATCCGTGCCGCTCGGCGATGCGCTCGACGGCGTGGAACCCGACATTGTGCCGGTGGCCCGCGTATTTCGCGCCGGGATTGCCGAGGCCAACAAAGAGCTTCATGGCGCGTGTGCCTCATGCTCTCAAAAAAAGAGCCTCGGTTGGACGCCGAGGCTCTGCGTGGTGTCGCTCCTCGGAGTGGAGCTTACTTCTTTGCTGCAGGCTTGGCGGCGGGCGCCGCGGCCTTGCCACCAGCTGCAGGGGCGCCCTTGGCCGGGGCAGCGCCACCCTTGGCTGGTGCCGCGGCGGCAGCACCCTTGGCAGGTGCGGCGCCGGCTTTGGCGTCGCCAGCGGCGGCGGGAGCAGCTGCACCGTCGGCGGGTGCTGCACCTTCGGCTGCGGCCGTCGTTGTGGTGGTTGCTTCTTCTTCCGCCTTCGCGCCGACGATCGTCGCCACCGTGAAGTCGCGGTTATAGATCACGAGCTTGACGTCGGCCGGCAGCTTGGTGGCTGAAATATGCACCGAGCGGCCGATGTCGAGTCCGGTCATGTCGAAGTCGAAGCGCTCCGGGATCTTGTCGGCTGGGCAATAGACTTCGACATCGTGGCGCACGATGTTGAGGACGCCGCCGCGCTTCAAGCCGGGCGAGGCGCCTTCGTTGATGAAGCGGCAGGGGACGGCGACGCGAATGCGGCCCGAGCCGCTGATGCGCTGGAAGTCGACATGCAGCGGCAGATCCTTGACGGGATCGACCTGCACGTCGCGCGGGATCACTTTCGAGATTTTGCCATCGACGTTGAGGTCGAACACGGTTGCCAGGAAGCGGCCTTTGCCGACCACCTTGACGAGATCGGCGAAGTCGAGCGCGACGGTTTGCGCCGGCGCGTTGTCGCCGTAGATGACACCTGGAACTTTGCCTTCACGACGCACTGCCCGAGCGGCCCCCTTGCCGGCTTTGGGTCGCGCCGCGGCTTTGATTTCTGTAGTCACAGCCATGACGTTGAAACTCCAATGGAAAAAGGGCCGGAGAAGGCCCATGAGTGGCACGCAGGGCCTCCAAGGGTGCCCCTACGCGATCTCAGAAGTCGTTGAGATTGCGGGTGTATAGGGGATGGGGGGCGGGAAGGCAAGGTGGGGGTGGGCGGTTGCACCACCCGTTGTCTTGGTGGTGCCCCAGACCCCACCGGCCCGCGCGTGCACGATCTCGCGCTCATCGACCGGGCGCACGTCGGCGGCGTCGATCGTGAGCACGGCGACCGTGTCGCCGCCGAGTGTCATGAACTCCACCTCATAGGCGGCGCCCTTGCCATGCACGAGCACGACGGTGCCGACATCGCCGGCCTCGAGGTTGTGCTCGGGCAGCGCGCGCGTGAAGGCAACGAGGTCGAAGTCCTTGATCATGGTCGAGTGCTTCCGACGGGACGGCTGTGTCGAGGCGTGGACCGCTTCCTCGGCATAGCGCGCCAGTGGTGCGGGTCGCGGCTGTCGGCAGCTATACCACCCGAGATTGTCGAGGGCGAGCACTTGGGGTAGTTCTGGGGACAGTTCTGGTGGTGCGGGAAAAGCGGTGTTCGCATGGCGCTGATCGACGACGGTGCGGCCGGCGTTGGGGTGCCGTGGCATCAGGGCTCACGCCCCCTCGCGCGATTGCGCGGTGTCGCGGGCGCTGATCGGGCGGATGGCGTTGGCTCCATCGCGCGAGATTCTTCCCCTAACAGGCTGTTGAATTTCTCGCCTGCTGACAGGCGTCGGCGAATATGATGGAATGCCTCAGTGTCCGGTACGAGATCGCGTAACGCTCGGGGCCATGATCGATGCGTGAAAGAGCGCGATCGACTTCATTCACGAAGGCGGGACCAAGGCCGGCTTGCCGCTGCTCGTACCATCGGCCAGCCTCCAAGATTTCGGCGTGCGCTTCTGGCCGGACGCGGAGCGTCATTTGCGCAGCGTATCTAGGATTTTGGCTTTGACCTCGGACCAGGGTGCGGCGGCCGAAGGATCAGCCGCATGGGCGGCGAGTCGCTTGTCAAGCTCCTGCTTATGCCAATCCGGCACATCGAGAGCTTCGGGCGTTTCGGCCAACGAGTCCCAAATGATCTCCATCAACTCCAGTCGTTCGGCGATGGAGAGCTGTCGGAGCTCGTCCGGGGTCAGTTGTTTGTTCATGAGCCCATCGTGGCACCAAGGGGCTTGGCATGCAAGCGGCGGCCCAACTCGACCGGCGGCCAACTCAGGCTAGCAAGCTATCCCGCAGAGCGGGTTAGACTTGAACGCAATGTCTCGCAACGCCTGTTGCAGGACGTTGAAGTCGCGGTCGGACCTGTTGGCAGCATAGTAGTGGGGTTGATCGGTACTGCAGCTCACCAGCAGTTCCTCGGCCAATGCCCGATCGCTGGGGTGCAGATTGTCTAGTCCAACGCCGACGGCGAAGACCTCAATGTGCAGCGCCTTCATGGACGTGCAGGCTTTTTGGGCCCGGTCCACGCCGGCAGCGATGTCCTCGGGCGTTTTCCCACGATGCCCATCGAACACGCCGTCGGTCACGAGGACGGCAATTTTGCGCAAAAGTGGATGGCCCCGTCGATTGCGTTTCGTCAGATCAGATGACGATCCTGGTTGCGCAGACTTTGGCCAGTCGGAACTCCACTGTGTTGAGAGGGGATGCGCGGCGTGCGCGATTCCGCCAGCATCGGACCGGCCACCCGCCGAAAGTTGCGCGATCTGCTCCCTCAAATCAGCTTTCTCTGCTGTCAGCGGCGTGATCGTCTCGGTGCTCGATGTCCAGGGGACCAGGGCAACGCGGGCCCTTTGGTCGGAATGGATGACAATATCGACGAATTCTTGCGTGGCGCGCTTCAGCGCATCGAGTGTGCGGCTACTGGTGCAAGGCACCATACCGTCGTCGCACATCGACCCTGAAACATCGATCAACAGCGAAATCTCGACCTTGGTTGGACTTTGAATGAGGTTCTCGTTGGCGGTGAAATAACTCGGGCGATAGTACAGCGGCAACTTGCCGATCCCCGCAATGTTTAGGAAAGTCGTTCTCAGATACGCGCTGCCCGTGACGGTGAATGACGTCTTGTCGTCAACAAGAACGAGCGAGTTGGTGCTACTGACGGCCGTCAGGTCTGCGGTCGATGCGTCATAAAAAGCTTTGGCCGCAGACAGAGTCTGCTCCCGTCGAGATCCCATCATTTGTGAATGCGCGCCAGCGAGTGCCGCGCCCTCGATGGCGCTGATCACCTGCGCTCGAGCCTGATACCAGCGCCAGCCGTCGTAGGCGGCACCGGCGGCGGCCAGAAGCACGACGGAGACCAGTCCGCGCGCCCACATGGAGCGGCGGCGTTTGCTGCGATCCGCCTGCGCCGTCTTCGATGCACCCAACATTCCGCCCTCGCGAGACATGCCGATCTTCAACGCAGCGTCGCGTCTCCAGATTAAGCAACTCTTGCGCGCACGGATGAATTCGTCAGATCGCAGTGCGTGCTGCAGTTAGTAATGAATGGTGTCCTAACAACGCGCGAACTACAGTGCATTCCGATCCCACGGAATCGGAACGCGCTCCAGATTCTTTAGTTTGTCGCATTTTCTGCGACGAACCGGAGTCCACCTCGCCGGAGAATGCTCTCGCGGTCGACCTCTCATCAAACAGAGGGAGGCAAAACGGAGTGAGGTTGAGGCCTACTGCGTCAGCCGCACGGGCGAGACTTTCATGGCGATGTCGCGGAAGGCGGCCTTGAGATCGGCGACCGTCAGCGTCGAATAGAAATGGCTGAGATCGGTGCCGCAGCTCTTCAGCATGTCTTCGGCGACGCTGCGGTCCGATCCCGGCAGCGTGTCGAGCGCGAAGCCGACCGTGAACACCTCGATCTTCTGCGCGTGCATCGCGGCGCACACTTTCTTCGCGTGATTGGAGACATCCGCGGGGCTCTGGCCCTTGTTGCCACGCAGCGAATTGTAGACGCCGTCCGACATCAGCACCGCGACCTTGCGCAACACGGGCGCGCCGCTCGCCTGCTTCGCCGTCAGATCCGCGTAGGAGCCGGGCTGCGCCGGACCAGTCCAGATCGAACCCCATTTGGGCGACAGCATGTACCAGGCCCAAGACGTGCCGCCGACGCCGCCGGTCGCGCCGCTGGCTTGGAATTGGCCGATGCGTTCGCGCAGCAGCGTCTTGTCCGCGGTCAACGGCAGCACGGCGTTGCCCTGGTCGACATCCGCGCAAGAACCAGACGACCCGTAGTTCCAGTGCGACACCGGCTTGTCCGCAGTCAGGCCCTGGCCGCTGGGGAGCGGTTTGCTGTCGGAGCTGTCGAGATGGAGGGGGCTGCGATTGCCGCCGTGCGCGTTGAGCCAGCGGCCGGCGCCGGGTGCGTCATCCGTGTAGTCGACCTGGTCGCTGGCGTTCCAGCTGGTGCCGTAGACGCGCTCCGTCACGCACGGGAAAATTTTCCAGTTGCTCTTGTAGACCGAGCCCCGCTGCAGACATGACCAGGTGCCGGCGCTCTCGCCGCCGCCGGAGCCGTTGTTGCTGACGATGCATTCGTCGAGCCAGCCGCTCCAAGTGGGCTCCAGGTTGGTGAGCTTCTTCATCACCATGCCGTCGCCGTTGTCGCGATCGACGCGCACGCGGGTCGAGAACGGCACCAGGGCTACCCGCGACTTGTAGCGGCTCTGGTTCTCCTGCACGACGATCTTCACGAGTTCGCGCGCGGCGTCCTTCATGCCGTCGAGTTTCGCGCCGCTCGCGCACGGGCCTTGCCCGTCGTCGCACATCGAGCCGGTGACATCGAGCATCACGGACACCTCGATGTTGCTGCTGTTGTTGCCGCCGCCCGACAGCGTCGCCTTGGCGACGCGGCTTCCCGCGCTGGCGACGAGCGGCAGCTCGGTGATGCCGATAACGCCGAGGAACGTCGTCTTGAGATAAGCGTTGCCCTCGACCGAGATCGCCGCGTTGTTGTCGGCGGTCACGAACTTGATCGTATCGTTCTTGACGCGGCCTCGGCCGGCGGTGTTGGCGGTGTAGGTGTTGGCGGCGGCCTGCAGCGCGGCGCCGGCGTTATCGGGATCCATCTGCAACACGCGGGCACCCGCGAGCACGGCTGAATCGACCGCGCTGCTGGTCGCCTGCCGTGCGCTGTACCAGCGTGCGCCATCGACCGCCATGCCGAGCGCACCCATCAAGGGAACCAAGATCAGCGCGAAAATGATTGCCGTCGAGCCGCGCTCGTCGCGTGCAAGATTGAAAAAGTTGGCGCGGTGAAACATTGCAACCTCGAAAATTCCTTCGCTTACGGAGAATGAGCTTCAGACTTTAAGAAAAACTTGCCGGCCTCCCTCCCTCCGCAGCTGGCGGAGAATTCCGCCAGCGTGCGTTAACAGAATGTACTGGCGGTGGTCCAATTCGGGGCGGCGGGTCTCAGTCGCCAAATGCGATGGCTCTGTTCTGACATAAAGTAGTGCGACGATTTCCTTGTCGAATCGATACGGGGAGCGCGCGATGCAAGCCAAGGATTTCCAAGCACTTGTCGAGCAGCTCGGCGGATTGACGCCGGAACAACGCGAGGCGTTGATCGAAGCCGTCAAGTGCAAGGCGCCGGCGAACGAGGCGATCCGGCTGATCGAGACGCGGTTTGCGGCGGCGCCGCGATGCGGCCACTGCCAATCGGACACGGTCACGACGTGGGCAAAAGCCAGCAAGGTGAACCCGCTCGTGCGCTACAAGTGCAAGGCGTGCGGCAAGACCTTCAACGCGTTGACCGGCACGCCGCTGGCGCATCTGCACCGGCGCGATGCTTGGCTCAAGTACGCGCAGGCGCTCGCCGACGGCGTCAGCCTCAGGAAGGCCGCCAAGCGCTGCAGAATTGCGCTCGACACCTCGTTCCGCTGGCGCCACCGTTTCTTGAAGATGCCGCAGGATGCGAAGGCGTCGACCATGTCGGGCATCGTCGAGGCCGATGAGACCTATTTTCTGAAATCCGAGAAGGGCGGCCGCAGAGTGACGGGACGGCGCGCCCGAAAACGCGGCGGCAAGGCCACGAAATCCGGCCTCTCGGACGAGCACACCCCGGTTCTCATCGCCCGCGATCGCACCGGCGCCACGACCGACGCGGTGCTCCCGAAAGTCGACACCGCAAACGTCACGGCCCACCTTGCGCCCGTGGTTGCCAAGGACACGCTGTTGATCAGTGACGGCGAAAAATCCTACGGCGCATTCGCGGCCGGCCACGGCATTCTGCATGTCTGGATCGTTGCCTCGAAGGGCGAGCACGTCTGGCAGGGCTATCACGTGCAGAACGTCAACGCCTACACCAGCAATCTCAAGACCTGGATGGTTCGCTTTCGCGGCGTGGCAACGCGGTATCTGCCGAGCTATCTCGGCTGGCGCCGCATGATCGACCGCGATGGCGACGACGCCAGTGCGGCGCACTACATACTCGCGGCCGTCGCATGAGCCGCTACGTCAATGCTGAACAGAGCCAATGCGATTGAGATGCGGGCTGATTAACTCATCGTTTGGCGGCCACGGCGTTGGAAAAGACACGGGCGTCGGGCAACACCGTTGACGCAAAGATGAGGCGTCCGGCACCAGCCGCGAACCCACTTGGGAGCCCATCGCCGATTCGGTTGCGCGCCGGCCGCCGAGGGCTCGCCGAAACGTGCCGTCACGCCAGCCGAACAGCCGCCGCCGCTGAGCCGCTTTCAGATGTCGAGGTCTTTGGCGAAGGCGGCGCGCTCTTGGATGAACTTGAAACGGAGCTCCGGTTTCGAGCCCATCAACGCATTTACGGCCTCCGCGATCGCTGACTTGTCGCCCTCGCCGACGGCGACACGCAGCAGCAAACGTTTCTTCGGATCCATCGTCGTCTCTTTGAGCTGCGACGCATTCATTTCGCCGAGACCTTTGAAGCGGCCGACATCGACTTTCGCGTTCGCGGCGAATTCGGATTTCAAGAGCGCCTGCCGTTGTTTTTCGTCGCGCGCATAGACGGTCTTGGCGCCATGCGTCAGCCGGTAGAGCGGCGGCACCGCGAGAAAGAGATGTCCGTTCTCGATCAGCTCCGGCATCTCCTGATAGAAGAACGTGATCAGCAGCGACGCGATGTGGGCGCCATCGACGTCGGCGTCGGTCATGATGACGACGCGCTCATAACGCAGATCCTCGTCCTTGTATTTGGCGCCGGTGCCGACGCCGAGTGCTTGGATCAGATCCGACAGCAGCTGGTTCTGCGAGAGTTTCGCGGACGACGCGTTGGCGACGTTCAAGATCTTGCCGCGCAACGGCAGGATCGCTTGCGTCTCGCGATTGCGCGCCTGCTTCGCCGAGCCGCCGGCGCTGTCGCCTTCGACGATGAAGATTTCAGTGCCGATATTGGAATTCGCCGAACAGTCCGCGAGCTTGCCGGGGAGCCGCAACTTGCGCGTCGCCGACTGCCGCCCGATCTCCTTTTCGCGCCGCCGTTTCAGGCGGTCCTCGGCCTGGTCGATCACCCATTCGAGCAGCCGGTTGGCCTGTTGCGGCGTATCGGCGAGCCAGTGATCGAACGCGTCCTTGATGACGGATTCAACGATGCGGAAGGCTTCCTGCGTCGCGAGTTTATCCTTCGTCTGGCCCTGGAACTCGGGCTCGCGGATGAAGACCGACAGCATCGAGCCCGCCGTGCTCATCACGTCTTCCGCCGTGATTTGCGCGGCTTTCTTGTTGTTGACGAGTTCGCCGTAAGACTTCAGCGACTTTGACAGCGCGGATCTGAGGCCGTTCTCGTGCGTTCCGCCTTCACCCGTCGGGATCGTGTTGCAGTACGAGCGGGAAAAGCCATCTTCGTCGCCGATCCACGCGATCGCCCACTCGACGGTGCCGTGCCCCGCCTCCTTCTCGACGCGTCCGCTGAAGACGTCCTTGGTGACGAGTGTCTGTCCTTCGATGGTTGCCTGCAGATAGTCCTTCAAGCCGCCGGGGAAGTGGAACGTCGCCTTGGCGGGCGTGTCGTCCTTGATGATTTCGGGATCGCACGACCAACGGATCTCGACGCCACCGAACAGGTAGGCCTTCGAGCGCGCCATCGTCAGCAGCCGGCCGGGTTTGAACGCGCAGCCCTTGCCGAAGATTTTTTCATCGGGGCGGAAGCGCACTTTGGTGCCGCGCCGGTTTTGGATCGAACCGAGCTTCTGCAGCTTGCCCTCGGGCGCGCCGCGCGAGAACACCATGCGATAGAGTTGCTGGCCGCGCGCGACTTCGACTTCGAGCGTCTCCGAGAGCGCGTTGACGACCGAGACGCCAACACCGTGCAGGCCGCCCGAGGTGTTGTAGGCCTTGCCATCGAACTTGCCACCCGAGTGCAAGGTGCACATAATCACTTCGAGCGCGGACTTGTTCTTGAACTTCGGATGTGCGTCGACCGGAATGCCGCGGCCGTTGTCGGTCACCGCCAGATAGCCTTCCGCGTCGAGATGCACCTCGATGAACGAGGCGTGGCCCGCGACCGCTTCATCCATGGCGTTGTCGATTACCTCGGCGAAGAGGTGGTGCATCGCCTTTTCGTCGGTGCCGCCGATGTACATGCCGGGGCGGCGGCGCACGGGTTCCAGGCCTTCCAAAACCTCGATGTCGGCGGCGGTGTAATTCTCTTCAGCGGACTTACCTCGCCCACGTTTGCCGTCAAATTCGGATTCGAGTTTTGCGAACAGATCGCGAGATCCAGCCATTTATACCAGCACCTTAGATCAAAAATGGGTCAGCACAGCGCATGACGCGTGGGTTCCACCCGTCCGAATCGGCCACTGCAACTCAAGGTCGGACGTCGCACGCCGGAGTGTGGATTGGCAAGCTGGTGGCCGCCACAATGTAGAGAAATGACGGGCCTAGTAAGTCAGTGGCGCACGCCCCACATCATCCGCGATGTGCCTACTGACGGGGCTTGCGCGGGCGGGAGGTCCGGAATTCACGCAAGAACGTGCAACACGGGAAAATTCAACCCAACGCAAGCGGCGGAGCATCGCATGGATCAGCTCGCCTTTATCGCGGCCGTCGGATTCGCGGCCCAGTTGATCGATGGTGCCCTCGGCATGGCCTACGGCACGATCATGGCGCTGACTTTGCTGGCGCTGGGCCTGCCGCCCGCCGTCGTTGGCGCGAGCGTCAATCTCGCTGAGATCGTGACATGCGGGGCCTCGGGCCTGGCACATGCCTGGTACCGCAACGTCGACTGGCGGCTCGTGGCGCGGCTCGCACCAGCCGGCGTGATCGGTGCGATCCTCGGTGCGGCGACCCTCTCGAAGATCGATGGCGCGATTCTGAAGCCGATGCTTGCGGTCTATCTCGCGGCCCTCGGCGTCTACATTTTATGGCGCGCGTTCAAGGCCTGCGGCTCTCGCGCCACGACCGACGATCGCGTCGTCATTCCACTGGGGCTGGTTGGCGGCGCGCTGTCGGCCACCGGTGGCGGCTGGGGACCAATCGTGACGTCGACGCTGGTCGGTCGCGGACATGCGCCGCGCTATACAATCGGTTCCGTCAATCTCTGCCAGACCTTTGTCGCGATCGCTGCATCGGCGACCTATGTTGCCTTCATCGGCATCGATCATTGGCCGACGGTCGCGGCGCTTGTCGCGGGTGGCCTGTTGGCAGCGCCATTCGGCGGATATGTCGCGCGGCATCTGCCGGCGCGGCCCTTCATGCTGCTGGTCGGCGCGCTGGTTCTGACGCTGTCGGGTTGGCAGATGTGGCGCCTCGTGCGCGCGGCCTGACGCGTACCCGAAACGGCGCGCGCCTCGCATGGGGTGATGCGAGGCGCGCGTCCTAGCCCGAACCGTGGACGGTTCAGAGCAGGAAATTGTCGGCGGAGAGTTCGGTCTCAGCCGCATTCATCAGGGTGATCGTGTGCGCCCCGACCGTGATCGAGATCGTGTCGGCGGCCTTCGCAATCGCAAGATCCGCGAAACTGAGGCCACGCCCGGCGAAGCTGATCACGTCTTGATCGTCGTTGAAGTCGAGGATCACGTCCGTGGCCTTCTCGGCGAGCGAGAAATCGAAGGTGTCGTGACCGGCACCGCCGTACATGATGTCGCTGCCGCGCCCGCCATTGAGGACATCGTCGCCAGAGCCGGCAAGCAGCTTGTCGTTTCCGCTCATGCCGATCAGCGTGTCGTTGCCCGAGCCGCCAACGATATGGTCGTCACCGGCGCCGCCATCGAGCAGGTCGTCACCGGCGCGTCCTTGCAGCGCGTCGTTGCCTTGACCGCCGCGAACGATATCGTTGCCCGATCCCGCCCAAAGCCAGTCGTCGTCCCGGCCGCCGGACAGCTCGTCATTCCCCGAGCCGCCATTCAGTATGTCCATGCCTTCACCACCGAACAGCGCGTCGTCGCCAGCGCCGCCCAGAAGCATGTCGAAGCCGCGGCCACCGAACAGCATGTCGTTGCCCGAGCCACCGTACAGGCTATCGTCATCGGCGCGTCCGAGCAGCAGGTCGTTGCCCGAGCCGCCATAAAGATGGTCACTGTCGGCGCCGCCCCAAAGCACGTCGTTGCCAGCCAGGCCTTTGACGACATCGTTGCCGCGCATGCCATGCAGCGCGTCGTCAAGCGCGCTGCCGAGCAGTTCATCGTCTCCCGCGGTGCCGTACTGCGTGATCAACTCACGCGCCAGCTCCTGGAAGGATTGGGGTTGTGCCATTTGGAACGCCTCATGCGATTCTGCAGGAGAGGCCAACCTAGAAGCCGCGCTCAAACAAACGCTTGCGAAAATCGCTACAATTGCAGGCAACGGCGCGAACACGCACGCCGCAGCGCGCAAATGGCGGTAAATCAATAACAAAAGATTGTCGTGTGACCGAAGGTGCGACGCCCGCAGCCTAGCGCGGGGGATGTCTTCTGTTAGATTAAGCCCGACGATTCGGGAGCCGAGGCTCGATCCGGAGAGACGAGGTATTCCATGGTTGCCATGTCAAATTCACGTCAGGCACACCAGGACCCACCGCGCGATGGCCTGCCCTCTCGTGACGAGATCAGCGCCTATCATCTCGTCGATGAGCAACGTCTCGTCGCCGGCCTGATCGATCGGGCAGTCTTCACCGACGATGAGCGCCGCCGCACGGCCGACCTCGCGCGCACGTTGGTCCAATCCGTACGTACGGCATCCGCGGCTCATGGAGGTGTCGATGCGTTCATGGCCGAGTATGCGCTGTCGAGCGAGGAAGGCATCATTTTGATGTGCCTCGCCGAAGCCTTGCTCCGGGTTCCCGATTCAGAAACCGCCGATAGCCTGATCGCCGAAAAGATCGGCGGCGGGCAGTGGGAGAAACATCTCGGCCAATCCGGCAGCGTCTTCGTCAACGCCTCGACGTTCGGATTGATGCTGACCGGGCGCGTCGTCAAATTCGGAGATGCCAAAGGCAGTGGACCCACGTCCGCCCTGAAACGATTGATCGCCAAATCCGGCGAGCCCGTGATCCGCCAAGCCGTGCGCCGGGCGATGAAGGTCCTCGGCGATAATTTTGTGCTGGGGCGCAATATCAAGGAAGCGCTTGCCAGATCGGAACCGCTGGCGCGGCAGGGCTATCGCTTTTCGTATGACATGCTGGGTGAAGGCGCCCGCACCGCCAAGGATGCCGACCGCTATTTTGCACGCTATCTGGAAGCGTTGGAGGCTGTCGGGTCTGCCGCCGGACCATCACCGCAGAACCATGCGGATGCTTTGATGTCTCGTCCGAGTCTCTCCGTGAAACTCTCGGCCATTCATCCGCGTTTCGAGCCTGGTAAAGCGGAGCAGGTGTCGGCGGAAGCTGGTCCGCGTCTGCTCGAACTCGCGCGGTTGGCGAAGGCGTGGAACATCGGTTTGACGATCGATGCCGAAGAACAGGATCGCCTCGATCTCACGCTCGCGCAGTTCGCAAAATGCTTTCTTGACCCGGCACTATCGGGCTGGAACGGGTTCGGCCTCGCCGTCCAGGCTTACGGCAAGCGCGCCATTCCCGTGCTGCGATGGTTGCGCGCGATTGCCCACCAGGGCGGACGGCGCATTCCCGTGCGGCTCGTCAAGGGCGCCTATTGGGACAGCGAGATCAAATGGGCGCAGGAACTGGGCCTCGCCGACTATCCGGTGTTCTCCTCGAAAATCAACACCGACGTGTCTTATCTGGCGTCCGTCCGCTTCCTGTTGTCGGACGCAGCCGCGTTCTATCCGCAGTTCGCGACCCACAACGCCCACACCGTTGCGGCGATCCACGTCAGCGGCGGGGACGCGGCATACGAGTACCAGCGCCTGCAAGGCATGGGCGAGACGCTCTACGGCGAAGTCGTCGGTGAGAAGAAGCTCGGTCGCGTATGCCGGATCTATGCGCCCGTCGGCGGCCACGAAGATCTGCTGGCGTATCTCGTCCGGCGCTTGCTCGAGAATGGCGCCAACACCTCGTTCGTGAACCGGCTGGCAGATGACGCGGCCCCAATCGCCGATATCATTCGTGATCCGGTCGAAGCCGCCGAACGCATCCGCGAGTTGCCGCCCGATCGCCGGCCGGCCGCACTCGTGCGCCCGCCGGAGATCTTCAAACCCGAACGCCGGAATAGCCAGGGCATCCCGCTCACCGAGACGACGGCGCGACAGCAGCTCCTGGCGCAGATCACGGGCGCGCTGCAGACACCGTTTGCGGCGGGGCCCATCGTCGATGGCGAGCCGACCGCCGGTGGCGACGAGGCAGCGCTCGTGCGCTGTCCGCATGACCTGCGCATGCGGCTTGGCACCGTGCGGACGGCAACGCCGGAGCAGTGTGCGGCGGCCGTTGGCAGCGCGGTCGCAAGCCAACATGGCTGGGATCAGCTCGGTGGCGGCAAGCGCGGCGACATTCTGGACAAGGCTGCCGATCTTATGGAGCGCGATCGTGCGCGGCTGATGGCGGTCATTGTCCGCGAAGGCGGCAAAACGCTCGACAATGCGCTGGGGGACGTGCGCGAAGCCGTCGATTTTCTCCGCTATTATGCGCGGGAGGCGCGGCGGCTATTTGCAACGCCCCTGAACCTCAAGGGCGTCACCGGCGAGCGCAATACGATCGAACTCCGCGGTCGCGGTGCGTTCGTTTGTATCGCCCCCTGGAACTTCCCGCTGGCAATTTTTACAGGCCAAGTCGCGGCTGCCCTGGCAGCCGGCAACACGGTGTTGGCAAAACCCGCGCCGCAAACGCCTATCACAGCGTTTCTGGCCATTCAGCTGCTGCACGAAGCGGGCGTGCCGGCGAACGTCCTGCACCTTTTGACCGGCGGCGGCGCCGTCGGCGCGGCGTTGGTCAAGGACCCGCGCATCGCGGGCGTCGCTTTCACTGGATCGAACGACACCGCGTGGGCGATCCAGAAAGCCTTGGCTGAGAAGCGCGGCCCATTGGTGCCCTTCATCGCCGAAACCGGCGGAATCAACGCCATGATCGCGGATTCGACCGCGCTGCCCGAGCAGGTCGTGCGCGATGTCGTCAAATCGGCATTCGATAGCGCAGGGCAGCGCTGCTCCGCCGCGCGCGTTCTATTTCTGCAGGATGACATCGCGCCGCGCGTTTTGGAAATGCTCAAAGGCGCGACCGAGCTGTTGACGGTAGGTGATCCGCTCGACTATGCGACCGACGTCGGTCCCGTGATCGACGAGACGTCGCAGGATGCGCTCGATGCGCACAAGATGCGGCTCGCGCGTACGGCAAAGCTCGTCGCCGAGACGCCCTTGAGCCCAGCCTGCCGCGCCGGCACGTTCGTTGCGCCAGCGATCTTCGAAATCGATCGCATGGGCGTGCTCGAACGCGAAGTCTTCGGGCCGGTGCTGCACGTTGTACGCTTCGACAGTGGCCGGCTCGATGCCGTCATCGATCAGATCAACGCGACGGGCTTCGGCTTGACGCTCGGGATCCATAGCCGTATTGCCGCCGTCGCCGAGCGCGTCGCCGAACGCGCGCGCGTCGGTAATATCTACGTCAATCGCAACCAGATCGGCGCCGTCGTCGGCGTCCAGCCGTTTGGCGGCGAGGGACTATCGGGAACCGGCCCGAAGGCCGGCGGCCCGCACTATCTCGCCCGGTTTGCGACCGAACGCGTGCGCTCGACCGACATCACGGCCACGGGTGGCAATGTGCAACTGCTTGGCCTCGTCAGCGATCTCGATCGCGCATGAGCAAGACCAAACCAAAATGGCAGCCTGGAAAGCGGCCGCCCGCCGATCTTGCGCACGTGGCGCGGCGTGTCGTCTGGTTCAAATCGCCGAAGGCGGCATTGGCCGATCCTGTGCACTTTCTGTGTCACCTAATGATGTACACGACCCTCGATGATCTCGAGGTCACCTGCCGCTACTTTTCACATGCCGATTTCCAGCATGCCTTCGACAACGCGCCGCGCGGGATCCTCGATGCCAAATCATGGACGTTCTGGTCGCTGATGCTGGAGCGGCCCGCCCTCGACGGCGGCGCGGATCAGCGGCCGCCGTGCGCGTGTGGCCGGGGCAGTGACCCTCCCGTCCGCGCGGCAGTCGTCTGTTGCTGCAACTTCGCCGCGCGGACCTTGGCGAGGTTGATCAGCCCGAGGCCACCGACGACAAGCGCGATGGCCACGGCGTGGTACCAGGCGACGTCTTCGCCGATCAGGACGATGGCCATGCCGGCGATGTAGAGCGGCACGAGGCAGATCGACGCCGACGTCAGCACCGCACCGTTGAGCGTCATCGACCAATTGTATCCGAGGAACGCGCCGACGCCGGAGATGAAGACCAGCCCGGCGAGCCACAGGGCGATCGAACCATTCAATGGCGGCAGGCCGTGCTCCGAAACTTCGACGATCGTGATCGGCAGCATCGCAACGGCGCCGAGGATGCTCGTGACCGTGAACAGTGCCAGTGGCGTGAGACCCGGTGGCTGGCGCTTCATCGCAATCGTATAACCGGCCCAGCCGAGCATTCCGGCCAGCCCCCAAAGTTCGCCTTGTCCGATTGTTACAATCGCAAGTTGCCCCAGATCTCCGCGCGTCAAGACCACCGCGACCCCAGTCACGCAGGCAAAAAGTCCTGCGAACAAGGTGAGTGACGGGCGGGTGAGGCCGCGCAGGAGTTCATAGAGAGTAACGAATGCTGCGGTGCACGCGTAGATCAGGCCGACAGTCGTCGCCGTCGTCGTCTTGACTCCGGCATAGGCCGCGAACGAACAGAACCCCATGCCGAGAGCGCCGAGAAACAACAGCCGTGGCAGTTCCCGGGCCGAGATTTTCCACGTCTCGTCGCGCCCGCGCACCCAGGCGATCGCGCCCACGAGCAGCGCTGAAATCAGCCAGCGCACGAAGGTCAGCGTGCCAGGTTCGTAGATGCCGGACAGTGCCCGGGCGATGACCGGGTTGAGCCCAAAAGCTGCAGGCACGATGAAGATGAGGAGCAGCGGCATGGGCTCGTTGGCGTCCTGAGCGATGCAGGTGCCATCGCAGACCGTGACCGAATGACAATGTGGCGATTGGCACGCCAGCATTGCGGGCATGGCGGAAACGATCGTACATAGGCGCCGGATTGCCCAGATTGTTTGCCTTGGAGAGCCTGATCCCATGAAGACCCGCGCCGCCGTAGCGTTCGAAAAAGCCAAACCTCTCGAAATTGTCGAAGTCGATCTGGAAGGCCCCAAAGCCGGCGAGGTGCTGATCGAGATCAAGGCGACGGGGATTTGTCACACCGACGACTTCACCATTTCGGGTGCCGATCCCGAAGGGTTTTTTTCCCGCGATCATTGGGCACGAAGGGGCGGGCGTCGTGGTCGATGTCGGACCCGGCGTGACGACGGTAAAGAAAGGCGATCATGTCATCCCGCTCTACACGCCCGAGTGCCGCACTTGTCCGTCGTGCTTGTCGCGCAAGACAAATCTGTGCACGTCGATCCGGCCACGCAAGGCCAAGGCGTGATGCCGGATGGCACCAGCCGGTTCTCCGATATGGCAAGACGGTGTTCCACTACATGGGCCGCTCGACGTTTTCGAACCACACAGTCATGCCCGAAATCGCGGTGGCGAAGGTGCGCGCGGACGCCCCATTCGACAAGATCTGCTACATCGGCTGTGGCGTCACGACCGGCATCGGCGCCGTCCTCAACACCGCGAAGGTGACGCCTGGGGACACCGTGATCGTGTTCGGGCTCGGCGGGATTGGGCTCAACGTCGTCCAGGGCCTCAAGCTCGCCGGCGCCGACATGATCATCGGCGTCGACATCAATCCCGACCGCGAAGCCTGGGGCCGGAGTTCGGCATGACGCACTTCGTCAATCCCAAGTCCGCTCAACGGGGACGTGGTGGCCCATCTGGTCAACATGACCAAGCGCGGAGCCGACCAGATCGGCGGCGCCGACTACACCTTCGATTGCACCGGCAATGTCGATGTCATGCGCCAGGCGCTGGAACTCCTCCCCATGGCAGCCAGGGTGAACTGGACCGTCATCGGCGTCGCCGGCACCAGCCAGGAGATCAAAACCCGGCCTTTCCAGCTGGTCACCGGACACGTCCGAAAGGCCCGGCCTTCGGCAGCACCGCGAGGCCACACAGACCTGCCCCAGCATCGTCGATTGGTTAATGGACGGCAAGATCCAGATCGATCCAATAATGACCCACACCATGCCGCTCGAGCGCATCAACGAGGCATTCGACCTGATGCATGCCGGAAAGAGCATTCGGAGACGTCGTTCTTATCCAGCATATCAAGCGCAGGGCTTGGGGAGCGTGGCCGTTCTGCAACTTTTGTTAGAGGTGCGGATTTGAACTGGCCCATGCGTGCAGACGTCGTCCCATGCTAGGGAACAGGCTGGTCATCGATGCAAATCACGCCGCAATTGAGTGATTTTGTGCGCAGCTGGGATGGGGAGCGCCAACTTCCAGAAGGTCACGCAAGCGACATTTGACGTCGCACCGGGGGATGACGCTGCATCGCAGGATCTGAACTCGTTGAACAGAATTCGCAAAGCCGCAACGCGGCACATCGCTCAGCATTGTGCGAACTATCGTGGCGCCGATACCAAGCGCGCGATTTTCCAGATTGCCAACACCGGTCTGCCATTACTCGGCCTGATCGCGCTGATGGTGTCGACTATCCAGTTCGCGTATATCTTGAGACTCTGCTGATGGCGCTTCCCGCGGGCGGCCTGCTCGTCCGCTTCTTCATCATCCAGCACGATTGCGGGCACGGTTCGTTTCTGCCGAACGATTGGCAACGACTGGCTCGGCCGCGCCATGAGCGTGTTGACGCTCGCGCCCTACGGTATCGGCGTCGTGAACATGCGATCCACCACGCAGGCTCCGGCCATCTCGAGCGGCGCGGCATCGGCGACATCGAGACTTTGACCGTGAAAGAGTATCAATCGCGCACGCTCCTGCAGCGGATCATCTATCGCGTTTATCGTCATCCCGCGTTCTTGTTCTTGTTTGGCGTTCCCATCTATTTCGGCCTCATACAGCGGTTGCCTTGGTG
>CAVZYN010000009.1:0-421028 GCA_963779515.1 uncultured Alphaproteobacteria bacterium | reverse complement strand
CGGCGCTCGATGGCTATGATCCCGGCGCCTTCTACTGCGAACTGCTCGGCGCCGACAAGCAGCCCGGCCGCCAGTTCGCTCGCCTGTGGCATAGCTTGAGACCAGCGAACTGAGCACGCTCCGACAACGCGCGAGTGACGCCGAACACGAGCTGTTCAAGCTTGGCATCACCTTCACGGTCTACACCGAAAAAGATGCCATCGATCGGATCCTGCCGTTCGACGTCATTCCCCGGGTGCTGACGGCCAGCCTGGGCGAAGATCGAAGCTGGCGTGACGCAGCGGGTGAAGGCGCTCAATCTGTTTCTCCACGATGTTTATCACGAGCGAAAAATTCTGAAGGACGGCGTGATCCGGCCGCGTTGGTGCTGGCCAATATCTGCTTTCGACCGGAGATGGTGGACCTCGATCTTCCCTGTGGCACCTATATCCACATCAACGGTACCGACATCGTGCGTGATCGGCCGGCGAGTTTCTGGTCCTGGAAGACAACGGCCGTAGCCCGTCGGGCGTGTCCTATGTGATCGAAAACCGACATCTGATGCAACGGGCGTTCCCCGACCTGATGGCCGGCCTGAACGTCAGGCCGGTGTCGGACTATGGCAAGCGCCTGCTCGGCAAGTTGCGCGAAGTCGCGCCAGCGGGCGTCGACAATCCGAACGTTGTGCTGTTGTCGCCCGGCATCTACAATTCGGCCTATTTCGAACACGTGTTTCTGGCGCGTGAGATGGGCGTGGCCCTGGTCGAGGGGCGCGACTTGCAAGTCGACGACGATCGTGTCTTCGCCCAGACCATCGCCGGGCGCGAGCCCGTACACGTCATCTATCGGCGCATCAACGACGATTTCCTCGATCCCGAAGCGTTCAACCCAACGTCGATGCTCGGTGTGTCCGGCCTGCTCAGGGCCGCACGGCAGGGCACAGTAACGCTGGCAAATGCGATCGGCACCGGCGTCGCCGACGACAAGGCCGTCTATGCCTATGTGCCTCGCATCATCCGCTATTACCTAGGCGAGGAGCCGATCCTGGCCAACGTCGAAACGCATATCTGCGGCGAGGCCGAAGGGCTCGCCTACACCCTTGCCAATCTCGAGCGGCTGGTGCTCAAGCCGGTTGGCGAGTTGGGCGGCTACGGCATCGTGATCGGCCCGAAGTCGAGCAAGGCCGAAATCGAGGCGGCGGCCGCCAAGCTGAAGGCCGATCCAGGCAATTTCATCAGCCAGCCGATGATTGATCTGTCCGTGTCGCCCACTCTGGTCGATGGCGGAGCCCGGCCGCGCCACGTCGACCTCAGGCCCTATGCGATCACCGGTCGTGACACCTGGGTGTTGCCGGGCGGCTTGACGCGGGTCGCGCTCCGGGAAGGCTCGCTGATCGTCAATTCATCGCAGGGGGGCGGTACCAAGGACACTTGGGTGCTGGAGAGTGACGCGTGAGGCTTCTGTCGCGCAACGCCGAAAGCCTGTTCTGGTTGGCCCGCTATCTTGAGCGTGCGTCGAGCCTCGCGCGGGTCATCGAGATGCAATCCTCATTCGGCGGCCACGAGAAGGAGACGAGTTGGACTTGGCTTTTGACGCTGCACTCGGACGAACCACCTTCCGTGAGCGGTTCGAGCCGTCAGCTGACAACATCATCGCCTTCTACCTGACCGACCATGCCAATTCCGGCTCGATCCGCTCGTCGGTCCACTGGGCACGCGAAAATGCGCGCGCGCTTCGGCCGTTCATTCCAACTGAAATGTGGGCGCAGCTGAATGCATTTCACGGGATGGTCGAGCAGATCGGCGCCGAAGATATCCGACTCTCGCAATTGCCGCGCACTTGTGTCCAGGTCAGAGCTGGCTGCCTCACACAAATCGGCGTCGCTGAGGGATTGTTGTACCGTGACGAGGGTTATCACTTCTTCAAACTGGGACTGATGATCGAGCGCGCGGACCAAACGAGCCGACTGCTCGATGTAAAGTTCGCGCAGGGCGCAACGGTGAAGCGCACGACAGACTCTGCCGACGATTTCGTGTTCTGGTCGACAATCTTGCGCACAGTTGGGGCGTATCAGGTATTTCACCGGTTGGAGCCGAACAATGCCGACCCCCGAGCGCGTCGCACGGTTCCTGGCCTTCAATCCAAGCCATCCACGCTCGATCGGATTTTGCGCACGCGAAATCGGCGACGCATTGCAGATGTTGCGGAGCGGATTTCGGCTGCCGCGGGCCAGCGCCGGCCTGGAAGCGTGCGAGATTCTGATGGGGGGCCTGCAGGCCGCAGGTCGGGACACCGAATTGCTCGGCCGGTTGCACGAGTTCAATGACTGGGTGCAGCGGACGCTGATCGATTTGAGCGCCGAGATCGGGTCGGCATTCTTCCGTGCTCCACCGGCCGAACGCACACCAGAATCGCCCTCACGGCACCGAGGGACGCCGATCGACAGCAACGCCGCAAGGCCAGGAGCAAATACAAAGTCAGACACAAGAGCCGAGGCAGACACAATCCTAACATGACGCTGGTATGTCCAGCACTCGGCGGTGGACGAACAGCGGGGACTTGATGGCATTGCATGCGGCACTGACGCATCGAACAGAGTATCGTTTATGATCGGCTCGTGGGGCTGGCGCCGCACACCATCAGGCTGAGGCCGGCGCCGCATTGCCGCACGCCGATCATATCGTATTCGTGCCGCATCGAACCGGCCGAACACTTCATCAATTGGCAACAGGACCCATTCGGCAATTTTCTCGCCCGCGTCGTGGTGCCGGAGAAGACCGAGCGATTCTCAGTCACCGTCGACATTGTGGCCGATCTGGCAGTCATCAATCCGTTCGATTTCTTCCTGGACGAAAGCGCGCAGAGATGGCCGTTCAACTACGATGCTGAACTCGCGGCCGAGCTGAAACCCTACTTGGAGCCGTCGGCAGGCGGGCCACGGCTCGACGCTTACATGCGCAAGCTCGACCGGACCTCGGCGGGTACGTCGCTCGACTACATTTGCGATCTCAATCGGCGGCTATCACAGGAGATCAAGTACCTGATCCGGATGGAGCCGGGCGTTCAGACGCCGGATGATACCTTGGCGCTCGGCTCGGGCTCTTGCCGCGATACGGGCTGGCTACTGGTGCAGATCCTGCGCCGGCTCGGTCTCGCCGCCCGCTTTGTGTCTGGTTACCTGATCCAGTTGAAACCGGACGTGAAGGCGCTGGATGGCCCGTCAGGTACGGACGTCGACTTTACGGACTCTGCACGCCTGGGCCGAGGTTTATCTGCCCGGCGCCGGTTGGATCGGCCTTGACCCGACGTCGGGGCTGGTTGCCGGCGAGGGACATATTCCGCTCGCCGTCAACCCGAGCCCTTCGAGTGCGGCGCCGATCTCTGGTGCGCATGACGAAGCCGAAGTCACGTTCAAATTTCGCCATGTCGGTCGCGCGCATACGGGAGACCCCGCGCGTGACACTGCCGTATACCGACACGCAGTGGCAGGAGATCGTCGATGCAGGCAATGCCGTTGATGCGCGCCTAGAAGGCCGGAGACGTCCGTCTCAGTATGGGCGGCGAGCCGACGTTTGTCGCCATAGACGACATGGACGGCGCGGAATGGAACAATGCTGCCGTCGGCCCGACCAAGCAGCGCTATGCCGAAGATCTGATCCGACGCCTGACGGCGAAATTTGCGCCAGGTGGGATGCTGCACTACGGGCAAGGCAAATGGTATCCGGGCGAGCAGCTTCCGCGTTGGTCTTATGCGGTCCACTGGCGCACCGATGGCTTGCCGTTATGGACCAATCCCGACTTGATTGATCGCGAACTGCCGCGAGCGCCAGCGACGATCGCCGAGGCTGAGCGTTTTGCAACTGCAGCTGTGCCGGAACCTCGGCCTTCCCGCCGACGCTCCCATCGCTGCCTTTGAAGACCCCGGGCATTTCGCGCTGGTCGAGCAGAAGCTGCCGCTCGGCGTCGATCCAGCCGACAACCGGCTCGAAGATCCGGCTGAACGTGCGCGGTTGGTCAAAGTGTTCGAGCGTGGGCTCGGCAAGCCGACCGGGTATGTGCTGCCGATCCAGGTCTGGCAGGCCCAGGATAAAAGCCGGCGCTGGATAACGGAACGCTGGAAGCTGCGTCGGGCACGCCTCTATCTGGCGCCCGGCGATTTGCCGGTCGGTTACCGCTTGCCGCTGGGCTCGCTGCCCTTCATCGCTCCGATCAACTATCCCAACGTCGAGTCGGCGGATCCCTTTGCGCCGCGCGAGCCGCTGCCGGATCGCCAAGTGCTGCAGCGGCAACGTCATGCGGCCGGTCTCCTCGCTCTGCCGGCGGGGACCAACGCCACCGACGAGGTGATCGGGGCGGTGCGAACGGCGATGGTCGTTGAACCCCGCGACGGCCATTTGTGCGTGTTTCTGCCGCCTGTCGCCGATGCGGAGGACTATGCCGCGCTGACCGCAGCGCTGGAGCAAACCGCCAATCAGGTCGGCTTGCCCATCCGGCTCGAAGGCTATGCGCCGCCGCCAGACCCGCGCCTCAACGTGATCAAGGTCACGCCGGACCCAGGCGTGATCGAGGTCAACATCCACCCGACGACGACGTGGCCTGAACTGGTCGACGTCACCACCGCCCTCTACGATGAGGCGCGGTTGACCCGTCTGGGGGCGGAAAAATTCATGCTCGATGGCCGGCATACTGGCACCGGCGGCGGCAATCACATTGTGCTCGGCGGCAAGACGCCGGCTGACAGCCCATTTCTGCGGCGGCCCGATCTGCTGGCCAGCGTGATTAACTACTGGCAGAACCATCCGTCACTGTCCTACCTATTCTCCGGCCTATTTATCGGCCCGACCAGTCAGGCCCCGCGCGTCGACGAGGCCCGACACGACCAGCTCTATGAGCTAGAGATCGCGCTCGCCGAAGTGCAGTCCAAGCAAGGTGGTGCGATCCCGCCTTGGCTGGTCGATCGCATCTTCCGCCATCTCCTGGTCGATGTGAGCGGGAACACGCACCGTGCGGAAATCTGCATCGACAAGCTCTATTCGCCTGACAGTACTACCGGTCGGCTCGGTCTCGTCGAATTCCGCTCGTTCGAGATGCCACCGCACGCACGCATGAGCCTCGCGCAGCAACTGCTGGTGCGCGCGCTGATTGCGTGGTTCTGGGAAACGCCTTACCGGCGCCCGCTCATCAAGTGGGGCACGGCGCTGCACGACCGCTTCATGCTGCCGCACTTCGTCAAGGCTGACTTCCATTCCGTGGTCGCAGATCTGAAGACCGCCGGTTTTCCCATTCAGTCCGACTGGTTTGAGCCGCACTTCGAATTCCGATTCCCCGTCTGTGGTCGAATCGAGCGCGCAGGTATAGGCATCGAGATACGGCAGGCACTGGAGCCCTGGCACGTGCTCGGAGAGGAAGGCGCGGTCGGAGGCACAGCGCGCTATGTGGATTCATCGCTGGAGCGCATCCAGGCGCGTGTGACTGGCGAGGCGCCAGGACGCTATAAAATCACGTGCAACGGTTTTGCAATGCCGTTCGCTTCCACCGGAACCTTCGGCGAGACGGTCGCAGGCGTGCGCTACCGGGCTTGGCAACCCGCCTCGATCCTGCATCCGACGATCGGCACGCATGTGCCTCTGACGTTCGATGTCGTCGATACCTGGTCGGGTCGCTCGGTCGGCGGCTGCCGTTATCACGTGGCGCATCCGGGCGGGCGCGGCCTTGAGGTGCTTCCGATCAATGCCTTCGAAGCCGAGGGCCGGCGACTCGCGCGTTTCGAGTCCATGGGGCACACCCCGGGCGCCACTAGCGTCAGACTGGCCGGTGTGCATCCCGACTTTCCCCTGACCCTGGACCTGCGACGCGCCGGATGACCGACAAGGCGCGCAACAAAACTGCCGCAGGCGGCTGGTGGAATCGGTTGGCTGGCTGGTACATTCCATTCGCCACGGGCAACTCGCTAACCACCGAAGTCCGCGCTACTGAAAGTGCCTCCGAGATCAATGAACAGGTTACCACCAGCATGCCGGCTGCAGCCTCACCAAAAACAGCCAGCACGGCGCCGATTGCCAACGGCTATAAGGCCTCGGGCGCATTCGACGAGCTCATCGGCGCCGACGGTGCGATCGGGCACCATTGGCAACCGGTTCTGGCGGGCCTTGACGCGCTCACGCACGAGCAGCGGCTAGAGCGGATCGATCGCATCAATACCCGGGTGCGCGAAACCGGCATTGCGCATGATTTGTTTGCCGATCCCTCGCGCAATCTGCAGCCGTGGCGGCTCGACCTCATGCCTTTGGTGTTTCCGCCGGAAACGTGGTCCGCAATCGAAACGGGCATCATTCAACGCGCGCGCCTGATCGAAGCCGTGCTAGCGGACGTTTACGGTCCACAGGAGACTTTGAAGCGCGGCATGATTCCGCCCGAACTCGTGTTCAGCGATCCAGCATATCTGCGCGCGTGCCAGGACATCAAGCCGGTCAGTGGCCGAATCCAGTTTTTCGCGGCCGATATCGCGCGCGGTCCCGACGGCAATTGGCGGGTCGTCGATATCCATGTCGAGACGCCTGCCGGGATCGGCTACGCCTTGGCCAACCGCACTGTGTTGACGCATGTGTCCGGCGACATGTTCAGCGCCAGCAAGGCGGTGCGGCTGGCGCCCTTCTTCCAGCAGATGCAGGATGCCCTGTCGCAACGGGTCGGCCGGCCAGATCCGACCATCGCGCTACTGACGCCGGGGCCTTATCACAACGACTTTTTCAGCCACGCCTATCTCGCGCGCTATCTCGGATTGCTGCTCGTTGAAGGGGATGATGTGCGCGCCGAGAACGGCCGCGTTTTCCTCAAGACCCTCGACGGTCTGCACCCGATTGATCTGATCGTGCGCTGTGTTGCCGGCGCATCGAGCGATGCCCTGGAACTCGACCCGTCTGGGTTCCTCGGTCCCGTTGGATTGGTGCAGTCGGTGCGCCAGCAGCCCGACCTAGTCGTTAATGCGCTTGGCACGGCGCTCGCCGAGAACCGTGGCCTCGGTAGTTATCTGCCAGCGTTGTGCACGGCCTTGCTCAGCGAAGACCTCGCCATCTGGGATGTCACCAAGTGGTGGCTCGGCGACGCATCCGTCCGCCAGACCGTGATCGGCGATCTTGACCGCTATTTCATCCGCCGCGCCAACGAACAGACGGCGCGCCCCGGGCGAGCAGCACCGGCCCGCGATCCTGCCAAGATGGCACCCGAGGACCGCGCAGCGTTGATCGCGGAGATCCAACTTGACGGTGCCACACTGGTGGCCGAAGAGAAGGTTGCGATGGGGACCGCGCCTTCGTACGGACCGAACGGCTTGGAAGCCAAGCCGTTCGCTGTGCGGATCTTTGCAACCGCTGTTCCAGGCGGTTTTGCCGTCATGCCGGGTGGCCTCGCAATGACCGTCGATCCCGGAGCATCCATGGCTCTGACGGTGCCAGACGGCGCATCGCGTGATGTCTGGGTCATCAGCAATACTCCCCAGCCCGTATTCAAGAGTCTGTGGCGACCAACACTTGAAGCGGCACAGATTCAGCGCAACCCGCGGGAGCTGCCGAGTTGCGCTGCCGACAATCTGTTTTGGCTCGGCCGCTATACCGAACAGGTCGACTGGACGTTCCGCGTCCTGCGCACCTGCCTCAGCCGGATCGAGGCGGATAACAGCACTCGCCAGAGCCTGGGGCTTGCCCGCGCCATGCTCGCCGGTCTGCTGGAACGTGACGACGGGCCCCCGCTTGCGACGTCGCCTGGAGATGACGCGCGCGCTATCGCGCAGCTATCGCATGCCGTGATGACCTCGCTCGATCATGTCAACGGTTTGCAGGGCACGCTGGGACACGTGCACCGCATTGCAAGTCTGACACGCGACCGGTTGTCGCTTGAGGCGTGGCGCACGCTGAATGCATTCTACGTCGGCCGGCGGTGGCAGGCGGGAGCGTTACCAGCCTCGATCGGCGAGTCGCTGGATCTGATCGACGCTGGCCTTGGCGCCATCGCGGCGTTCAACGGCCTGACCCACGAGAACATGACGCGTAATTTCGGGTGGTCGTTCCTGGACATGGGCCGCCGCATGACCCGGGCGCTCAACCTGTCGCACATGCTGCTGACGGTGCTCGGAACGGACAAGGTGCTCCAGGACGACGACGGGGCTGGCCTGTTGCTCGCTTTGGAACTGGCTGACTGCTTCATCACTTATCGTTCGCGCTACCGGCTGAATCCGATGATTGCGCCGGTGCTCGACCTGCTAATTGTCGACGAGGCCAACCCGCGCAGCCTCGGCTATCAACTCGCGGCACTGTCAACCCATATCGACACGCTCCCTCAGACCGGCGACGGAGGCGGCCGCACGGAGGTGCAGCGCACAGCGCTCGGCATGCTCAATGCTGTGCGGCTGGCAGATGTCGTGGGACTCGCCGAACTGGACGGCAGCGGACAGCGCGTCGCGCTCGCCGGCATGCTCGGCGCGCAGATCGAGCGCATGCCGCTGTTATCCGACGCTATCACGCGGCGCTACTTCAGCGTGGTCGAGAAGGAACCGAAATGGGTCAGGACGCGGTCGCGGCAGGAGCCATGAAGTTCGAGATCAGTCATCGGACCACCTACACGTATCGCGCCCCGGTCGCGCAGTCCCATCATCTGGTGCACTTGAAGCCGCGTCCTACCCAGACCCAGTCGGTGATTCACCATAGTCTGCTGATCGAGCCGGCGCCGGTCTCACTTACCGAGATCACAGACGTATTCGGCAACAGCGCGTCGCTGCTGCGCATCGAGGACGCGCACACAGAATTCATTGTCCATGCCCGCAGCACGGTTGCGACGACGCGACAGCCGCCGCCAGTGTTCGATCAGGGGACCGCATGGGAGGCAATCGCACGGCTGGCGGATCGCACGGGCGAGGTGATCGACATTGACGTCCGACAGTTTGTCTGCCGATCGCGCCACGCGGCTGTGAACCAAGACATCAGAAAATTCGCGCTGCTTTCATTTCCGCCAGAGCGTCCGGTTTTGGCTGGCGCCATGCATTTGACACGACGGATCTTCGAGGAATTCGTGTTTGATCCAAAGGCCACCGACGTGTCGACGCCGGTGGCGCGCGTGCTGGAGATCAAGCGTGGGGTCTGCCAAGACTTCGCGCACCTTGCCATTGCTGCGTTGCGCTCCATCGGCGTGCCGGCGCGTTACGTCAGCGGCTACCTGATGACTCGCCCGCCGCCCGGACAGGTGAGGTTGAAGGGAGCCGATGCGTCCCATGCTTGGCTCTCCGTCTGGTCACCCGAAGCAGGTTGGGTCGACTTCGATCCGACCAATGGAATCGTCCCTGTCGGCGAGCACATCACGCTCGCCTACGGCCGCGACTATGACGACATCAGTCCGATTAACGGTGTGTTGCTCGGCGGAGGTGACCAGAGGATGTCGGTTGCCGTCGACGTTGAGCCGATAGGGTGACACTGGTTCAGGTCAGTTACGAGCTGGTTTGATTCGAAGACGACAACAATCGCGCTTGTTTTTGCACGCTGCGCGGTTCGAATATCGCCAACTCCTCGTTCGGATTCGCCAGGACGACGATGACGGCTTCTCACCCGAGACCGTTTTCGTTCTGATTTCGAGGTGGGCCATGAGCTGCCGAACTCCGTGAAGGTGCCAACGACGTCAGCATTTTCCAGCTCCGGACATAGGCTCGGTGACGACGGAAGGTCCTTAGCCACAATATTTGGCGAAGCTTTCGACCACAGACTTCGGCCTCTGCGGCTCGAAGAATGGCTTGGCATTGCGCCCATGATTCCAGTGCCGAATCGTCGCTGCAGCATTCGAGTGAGCCAGCCGAACTTGATGGACCTCAAGGCTGGCACCCCCGCTTCGTGGCATTCGGGCGCCACGATGCAATGAAATGGGAGGCTTCCATGGCCGTACTAACCGACAAATCCTGGTCTCCCTATGTCGCGGGTGTTGTGATCGGGCTCCTGCAGATCCCGACCTTCCTGCTGATGGATACCGCACTCGGCGCCTCGTCCTCGTTCGTCACCGTGGCGGCCCATCTCGCTGCACTCATCGATCCCGAGGTGCAGAAGGTGAGCTACTTCGCCAGCCACATGTGGGGCCCCAAGAACTGGTGGCAGGTCGCGGTCGTTGCCGGCATCACCATCGGGGCCTACATCTCGATGACGCTTTCCGGCGCGCGCCGGCAGTCGATATCCCCGGTTTGGGCGCGGACGATGGCCACGGGTTCGCTCATGTCCCGCGCTCCGGTCGCGTTCCTCGGCGGCTTCATCATGCTGTTCGGCGCGCGCATCGCCGGGGGCTGCACGTCCGGTCATGGCATCTCCGGCATCGCCCAGCTCTCGGTCGGCTCCACCATCGCCGTCGCTGCCATGTTTGCCGGCGGCATACTGAGCGCCACGCTACTGCGCCGTGCTTGACCTCAAGGAGTCATCACCATGTCGGTTCTTTCGGGGCTCTTGATCGGTCTAACGACCGGGTTCGTGTTTGGCTTCGCGCTTGAGAAATCGCGCGTGTTCGAGCCGGGAATCATCGTGGGCCAGATGCAGCTGAAGAGCTTCATCATGCTGAAGATCTTCCTCGCCGCCGTGATCACCGGCCTCATCGTGCTCGCTGTGCTCAACGGCGTGTTCGGCGTGAAGCTGAGCCTCAAGCCGTTGCTGTGGAAGGCCGACATCATCGGCGGCCTCGTCCTCGGCGTCGGCATCACAATTGCGGGAGCCTGTCCCGGGACGTCCCTGGCACAGGTCGGTGCCGGCTACCGGGACGCGCTGTTCGTAGTGGCAGGAGGCATCGCGGGTGCCATGGCCTACGGCTATAGCGATGCCGCCATCACAGCATTGTTCGCCGAAAAAGGCGACAAACTCGGCGTCGACCGGCTCCTTGGCTTGCCATTCTGGCTGGTAGCCCTGGGCCTTGCGGCAGCCCTGACGGCCGTGGTCGTCGCCTTGGAATGGCGGACACCCTGGCACGGCGAGATCGGTCCAAACAGCGACGGCGTGACTGACAGCGCGCCGATGGCAACCGAGCGGCAAGAAGGCCGACTCAGCGAAGTTGGGCGGTGACGAGCGGGAGCCTTTCCGTGCGCTCGGCCGCCTCGACCAGCCTGCCATCGGTCATCTGCAGGGTGGCACGGCCTTCACGTCTCCATGGACGTTCGTATCGCGAACTCGCCCTCAACCGTCCTCGGCTGTAAACGGCCTTGTAGGTTCCCTCAGTGAGGAATTCGAACACCGACTGCGTCATGGCGGGATGGATATTGATCGGGAGGACGGCGTGATGCACGCTTAGCGTCGCGCTCAGCCTCCACGCTGCCTGCGGCGTTCCCGCGAGTACTCTAAAATCTCCGAGACCCCGAACAGCAGCAGGAGCGTACCCATGATGACCTGGATTTCGGCCAGCGATCGGCCGACGCTACTAGCCGGTACGATGTCACCGTAGCCGACCGTGCTCAGCGTCGTGATGGAAAAGTGCAGCGCTTCCGGGAAGCCCAGCGCTCGCGCTGCATTCGCGATACGGAAATGGTCCTGCAGCCCGATCTTCGACGCGATCGAGTAAACGGAGGCAAACACGATCACAATGAGCGAGTAGACCGTGAGGAACGCGAATGCGGGCACCAACAATGGCTGACGCGTTTGAAGAACTCCTCAAACAACAGGCCGATTTCGACGAGAAAGACCGCGACATCGCGGCTGACTGAAAGGACGATGCCCGCGATCAGGAGCATGGCGACAATGAACACGGCTTCTCCATCAAGTCTGGCAGGGGCAACTTGCGAGGCGGCCACCACCACCGCTCCGACTAAGGCGACCGGCGCCAACCAGAACAGCGACTGTCGCAAGCTGCGTTCCGCTCGCAGTGCTGGGTCGGAAATCGCTGCCTTGACCGTATCCCGTTGCCACCAACACCCCGCGACGAATGAGACGACTGGCAACGCGAAACCAGTCGAAAGCCCTAGCGGACGGAGCTCGACGAACGCCTCTTCCAACAAAAACCGCGAACACTGACGCGTAAGCGGCGACCAGGTTTACAAAAGCGATCCAGAGCAGCCGGCTACTCGGGAAGATGCGCTGCAGCAGAAAGCCGGGAACAATTGCGCTGGCCACAATCGTAAACAGAAGCGTGCTTGCCGGCCCGGCAATAGCCGTTGCGACCAACACGACCAAGGCCAACGACAGCATCAATGAGGCCGCAGCGGCGCTCCGCGGGTTCGAAGTCTGCATCACGTCCCCTCCTGCGCGGCGCTGGTCGCCAGCCGGTTGATCCGTAGTTCGCATTGCTGCCATTGATCCAGATCAGGGACCGACAGTCGACACCGTCGTACTGGGCAAAAGGTCAAGGCCGAGGGACACACTTTGCAAGCACGCCTTATCTTTGCGACGGGCCTCGCCTTCCTGGCAGGTGCTGCCCGTGCCGACGAGCTTGCGTCGCGCGGTCAGGCAATTGTCGTTGACAAATGCGGCGCGTGTCACGCCGTCGGGAGGACCGGGCAAAGTCCGTTGGCGAAAGCACCGACGTTCCGCGATCTACATCAGAAATACAATGTGGAGCATCTTGCCGAGGCGTTGGCTGAGGGAATTTCGACTGGGCATCCGGACATGCCAGTTTTCGTTTTTCAGCCACCTGAGATCAACGCGATCGTCGGCTATCTGAAGAGCCTGGAGCCGAGCAAGACCCAGAAGAGGCGATAGATCGATTTCCGTGTCGCAACAGTAGCTCAGCAGGATGTCCCATGCAGAACTATCATGCCGTTGTCTGGTTGGATCACGCCCAGGCCCGCATCTTCTTTTTTGACCGCCATGCGGCGATCGAGGCGGACGTGGCCAGCAATTCACTACACCATCACTTGCATCAAAAGAGCGGTAGTCTGTCGGGCAAGCGCTCACCTGAGGACCAAACGTACTATGCGGAAATCGTCGCGGCCCTGAAGCCAGCGACGGAGTGGCTGATTACTGGCCCCGGCTCAGCCAAATTGGAGTTGGTGAAGTATGTCCATAAACATGCACATACCCACTCGGATCACATCATAGGGAGCTATCGCCAATTCTTGGTGACGGCCTGATCGGTCAGGCGGCGGCGGTTGCGGACTGAGTGGCGGCCTTGTGAGCCACGACCTCGAGCCCGTCGGTGAACTTCACACCCAGGATCAGTTTTGGCAACTGGGCGTGACCGTCGAGGCGGCGCCAGCTCTTCTGCGCGCCTTCGACCAGCTTGAAGACCATGGCGAGCGCGGTCTTGTTGGAGAGACAGCCTTTCGATCGGGTCGTGCGGTGCCGCACCGTGGCGAAGGTGCTTTCAATGGGGTTCGTGGTTCTCAGGTGCTTCCAGTGCTCGGCGGGGAAGTCGTAGAACGCGAGCAGCGTGTCGCGATCCTTCTTCAAGCAGCCGGCGGCCTTCTCGTATTTGATCTCGTAGATTTCAATGAAGGCGTCGAACGCGACCTCGGCAGCGGCTTTCGTTTCCGCCATCCAGATCTCCTGCAATGCGCGCTTGGCTTTCGGTTGCTGGCTCTTCGGCAACTTGTTCAGCACGTTTGCGGTCTTGTGCACCCAGCAGCGTTGCTCGCGCGTTTTGGGCCACACCTCGCCGGCCGCCTTCCAGAATCCGAGCGCGCCGTCGGCGATCATCAGCTCGGGCTGCGCGTCGAGCCCGCGGCGCTTCAGATCGAGCAGCAGCTCGCGCCAATCGTGCGCACTTTCCCTTGCGCCATCGGTAAATCCGACGAGTTCCTTCTTGCCCTCCGGTGTCGCCCCGATGATCACGAGGATGCACTGCTTCTCGTCTTCGAGGCGCGCCTGCAGATGGATGCCATCCGCCCAGACGTAGACGTAGCGCTTGGCCGAGAGATCGCGCTTCTGCCACTGCGTGTGGTCATCCTGCCAACCGTCCTTGAGGCGGCCGATGGCGGACGCCGACAGGCCCGCCGCGTCCTTGCCGAGCAAGGCTGCAAGTGCCTCGGAGAAATCGCCGTTGAAACGTCAGACCATCCGACGGATCGACAGCTGGTTGCCCACGCCCGCGCATACTTCAAGCAGACCGACCATATGCGACCCGATCCAAAGGGGTAGCAGTGTCGCGTAGAGTTGGTCGTCACACCAGAGCCGAGGATAACCGTGGCCGTCTCACGCATCAAATCTGCGCTCAAAGTACTCATCGCGGCGCAGCTGCTTGCCGTGCATTTGTCTGGAACGTCGGCCGTCTTTGCGCAAGAAAAGGTACCGGAGAGGGTACAGCCGCCACGGGCTTTCGACTATTGGCAGCCGGATTGGATGATCCGCGAATTGTGGGGACCAGGTCACATGCCCAAGGGCATGGCGGTGCGGCTGCTCCGCCATCTCACGTTCACCCAATTGGGCGTGCCCAAGGCGTACGAAGGGGCGCGATCGACGGTGCCCGCAGGCAAGGAGACGATCGCGGCTGGAGCGAAACTCTTTACTGCACAGTGTGCCAGCTGCCACGGCAAGGACGGCATGGGCGATGGTGCGCCGACACGTTCTGTTGCGCCGTCTCCGGCGCTGCTCGCCTACATGATCAGCCGGCCGATCGCCGTCGACCCGTACCTGCTTTGGGCTATTGCCGATGGCGGTAAGCAGTTCGACTCGGAAATGCCGGCATTCAACGACAAGCTGAGCCGGGACGATATCTGGCGGATCATCGCTTACATGCGGGCAGGTTTCCCCGATCCGGATGCCACCGGCAAGTAGGCCCGACGGTCTCACTTCTTTAGATAACGGGCGGTCGGCGGTGAAAGGCTGTCGATGTAACCGACCAGCGCCCGCGCCTCGTCGATGCTGAATTGAAACATCGGCATTTCATCATGCCCCGAAACGACACCGGTGTTCACGGCCTCGATCAGCATATCGATCGGGAAGCGCAGATGCAGGTCGCGCAATGGCGGCGTGATCTTGTGCGGGCTGGGGCTCTTGGCATCGACCGCGTGACAAGCGCCGCAGCGTCGCCCTGCGATCTGCTCGCCACGACTGAGGTCCGCCGCACGGGCAGGCCCACTGGCCGGCGCGAATACGCCGACCGAAAGAGTTGCAACGATGATCGCAACCACTTGCGATTGGCTGCTCCAAATCATTCTCACGATCGCCCCCAAACAATTGCAGTCGCCGATGCGTTCCAGCCTTTCAGGCGTCGATCAGCGCGACTGTCACATGACCCGAACCTCCGTCATCATGCCCGTCGCCATGTGGTAGAGATGATGACAGTGCAGATACCCGCTTCACCATCAACATCATCAATTACCGAAAGGATGGCACGTTGTTTTTGAACCGCTTGCGCATTCGACCGATCTTTGACCAACGCGGCGATCTGCTGTTCTTCGCCGGGGCGCAAAATCCAGTGCGACCATAGAACAGCGTTGCAAGTGGCCTTCGGAGCAATAACGCGCGGTGGGCGCGCGCTTGCCGGCAGACGATCGGTCTAGTGAGAGGCCATTCAGCACTCAAGGAACCAACCATTGCCCTGCCCAACTACTGGTGCGCTCATACCGCGCGCGGCGATGATCACGGCCAAGATGTAGCGCGTCAATTGCGTGAACGTTCAGTCGTAAAACTGCGAACGATCTGAAATCCATATGTTTAGCGTAGGCGAGTGCCTCCGGGATCTGCTGGCCAGGGGCCGGCATCGTGCCATAGCTCTGGCGGGAGATAACAGGCACACGCGACCAAATCACGGCGACAACGTCGTCCGTCAGAATCTCTGCAGTCACCTCGATGCGAGTCTGCAGATGCGCAGACTGATCCCAGACGTGCAGAACGGCACGCGGCGTGGCCCGAAGTGACGCGACCTTTGCTGAGCGCAGGTCTGTGTAGACATCGAGACTGGCTGTCGTCGCGTTCGCGGCACGCAAAACCACAGTCCTCGCCTCTGGCAGACCGTCGGGCGTGACGGTCGCAAGGGTCGGGTGGCGCGCAGCCGCTCTCCGGTCGTGAACACCGCGAACGAGCCGGTCCCAGACATGGGCATGAAGCGTTCTGAGGTCTGCGGCCCATGCATGCACGTCAGCCGACATAATGTGATGCCCTTGTGAGATTTGCGAAGTCTATCTGCTGTCTGGCAACTGATCGGGCGTCGTGGACGCGGATCAATAAAACCCGACTTCGCGGACATCGATCTCGGCCTCGTGGTCTCGGCCGAAGGCAACGATGGCGACCGATTTCGGGCTGCCAGGCTGGACTTTGGCGCGCAAAAAGGAGCTCGATGCGACGAAATCAGAAAACGGTAAGCGGACCTCTGTCCAGCTGCGGGTCACCTGGAATGTAGCCTGATAGTATTGCCATGGCAGTAGCGTGCCCGCTGTGCGCAGATGGACGAAGTAGCGCTGGTCGTTGCCACGTACGACAAGCCGCACGCCAACAGAGTTCTCCGGCGGCGACGTTGCCAGATCGCGCCGCATTTGAATAAATCCGCCGCGGTTGGCGGTGCTGACGCGGCCGGTCATCCGTGCAAACTGTCCGCCCTCGTCAAGCTTGAAGACGACTTGCCCTGAAGATACACCGCCCATCACACCATCCGTGAGAAACTTCCAGCGGGTTTCGGGCTGCATTGTGAAGTCCTCGATCGTCGACGGTTGAGCCGAGAGCTGCTGGGGCCCTGTTACCACCAAAAGGGCCGCAAGGCTGAGCGAGACTATTTTGCGCATTGGCATTGAACTCCTTGCACAGTCATGCCGCGAGTGCGGGCAGTGGACATTTCGCATTCAGCGTCGACGGAAGTCGTGATCGTCAGCAGCACCGTGCAACGCGCGTTTCATACCAACACTCCGCCTACAAAGCGCGAGAGCACGATGCCAGCCAGCCCGATATGACCCAACGTAATGATGACCGACAGCCCGTGAAGGGCATTGAACCGCGCCCGCCCTCCGCAGTCGGTGGCGCGGTTGATTGCCGGCATCAGGATTTGCCTGGTCGGTAGCGTTGTCACTGCAATGGTGGCGAGGAGCATCGCAGCCCGTGGATCAAACCGCCAGATCAGCCCCGCGGCCACCATGGCCGTGCTGATCACGAACAGGTAGAACAGTGGAAATGCACGCCGAATTGTTGTGCCCGCCACATCGGGCGGCAAGACCCTGAAGAGAAAGGCTGCAAAGCCGAAGGAAAAGAGGACCATGCCTCCAAACAGCAACGCCGTTGTGAGAAGTGCAGCTGTCAACATCCCGATGCCTCCGGCTTGTGCGCAAGCCCCGAGTGTAGAATTGCGCTCAAGGGCAGTGGCCCGAACGTGAGGTCAAGCCGACGCTTCAGGTCATTGCGCATCGGGGCGGCCCTTGGTTTGGTTTAAGCGCGGAACGATGTAGGGCACTTTGGCGCGGTAGTATTGAAACCGGTCACCATAGCGCGCGGCAAAGCGGCGTTCTTTGCGGCGCGGCGCTAGCAGGCAATAGGCGGTATAGCTGACAGCCAACGCGAGCTGATCCGGCGTCCAGACCGGCACGGTCCACAGTGTCATCGCGAAGGCCACGTAGATCGGCTGGCGGATCACGCGGAAGAGACCATCGATCGGCATATCGGGGAACACCGGGCGGATGCGCGCCAACAACGACAGCCAGCCGAGCGCGCCCGACTGAACCTCGGCACCGGCGTCGAAGCTTGCTTTGATGAGCAACAGCCAGCTCAACACATAAACAGTGCAGATGGCCCAGAATGCCGTGCCGTCGGCCCGCCACCAGACAATGCCTGACGGCGTCCAAAGTGCGAACAGCGCAAGAAGCTGGATCGATGCAATGGTGGCGTAGGTGGTGGTTGCGAGCGTCGTGCCGTGGGGCCCCGGCACCAATCGGGCGAGCAACCTCCCGCCGGGCCCAGTCAGCAACAGAGAATGGCCGAGCGGGAACTGCAAGATCAGCGCGGTGTTGGCGAGAAGCGCCCATGGCCACGGCACGCGGCCGAGACTCTCGCTCAGGCCGAAAAACATGGCGGCGATCATCGCCAACACCGCCGCCGCGAAAAGCGTGTGACAGACGAATCCCAACACCAGTGCAAGCACAATCCGCGGCGCCCCCGCTGGAGCGTGCAGCGCCGCATGCAACAGGGATATCAAGCGGGCAAAGCGCGGGTCTGTCATCACGTTGGGCGCTCCTGCAGCACCTCAGCGATGCCCGCTCTGATGATCACAGCCTTGATCATGTCAGCTTCAACTCCGCCAGAATGCGAGGGATCTGTTGTTTCACCTTGAAAAAGCCTGCCGCAGCATGCGGCCAGATCGCGCTGTCCCAGTCGCGCCGCCATTCAGCCAAGGCAACCCCGCGCGCCGCGAGATATGGCGTGGCCTCGGTCATCCAGTCGTGCAGGGGGCCACGCGGCACATAGGGCGTAACGATCTGGGTAACACCCGCAGCTGAGGCCCAGCGCGCCAGCACGTCGGGATGGTCGGCACGCAAGGCAGTCGCGGTCAGTTGGGCGCGCGCCGCGACATCGGCCAGCGCCGCTTCCTCAAAGTGCATGACGATATCTGCTACAGGCAGCGTCGAGCGAAGGTGGCTGGCAGACAGCGTTGCAGCTGCGCGAATGTCGAGGCTATCCAACGCAAATTCCTCGACGCGGCAATCCTCGTCCGTGATGAGGAGACCGGTTGGCCGGCCGGGCTGCGGCAGTGTGACCCCGCGCAATGGTAGCAGCGGGGGCAATCCGTCGGGCTCGGTTGCCTCAAGTCCAGTTACCACCTCGTCCAGATCGCCGTCGCGTGGGGTGAACCGGTGGCCAGTGAATGTTTTGATGTTCCAGGCCTGCGCGCGATAGGGTTTGCCACGTGTGTGCAAGCCAGCAACCCAACGCCAACCCAGCGTGTTCGACGCCGCGTCGCCGTCAAGCAAGTGGCGATAGTAGAAGTCTGCGCCGAGCCGCCAAGGGAGGCCCAAAGTAAAAATCCACATTGACGCAAACCACATTCGCGCGTGGTTATGCAGGTATCCCGTGTCGACAAGCTCTTTGGCCCAGGCGTCAAAACACTCATGGCCAGTCTTGCCATCTTCTGCGCGGGATACGTCGCGGCGCAGGCGGTGGTCCTGATCCAACGCTGCCCAGTCGCTCTGTAGCCCCATGCGATAACTGTCCCAAATCTGTGGGCGTCGCTCCATCCAGCCTTTGAAATAACCGCGCCAAAAGACCTCTTCGATGAATTTGTCGGCAGATTCTGGGCCATGCGCTGCGAGGGCTGCCGCAACCACTTCAGCGTCGGTCACCAGCCGGCGCCGGATCCATGGCGAGAGTGTCGACACCGCCGTGTGTTGACCCGGGCCGTGATCATAGTTGCGCCCGTTGGTGTAGCGCCGCCCCATGGCTGGCGAAAAAGCCTGCAGTCGGGACAGGCCGTGTGCGCGCGTAGCAGTGCGATCGAGCATGTGTCTGTGTTGTCTTTCCATAACGCGGTCGCCGTACGCGTCCATGCCGGCGTCCGGTTCGCCGCGGTACCGGGCCGTGTACCCAAACCGGAGGCGACAGATCAACGGGTTGCCGCCGCGCGCCAGAGGCGCTGCAAGGTTGGACGAATGACGAGGAACGCCCGATACGCCAGCTCTGAGAGTTGCAGCACACCC
The DNA here is from genome assembly GCA_963779515.1 of uncultured Alphaproteobacteria bacterium. Taxonomy (GTDB): domain Bacteria; phylum Pseudomonadota; class Alphaproteobacteria; order Rhizobiales; family Hyphomicrobiaceae; genus CAVZYN01. The sequence continues at coordinate 401,497 of CAVZYN010000009.1, read as the reverse complement.
GGAAGCAAAACGATGCGCCCGAGCCAGCGCCAGCGCGGGAGTGCAAGCCACATCTGCCCAAAGCCCTTGGCGCCAGAGGAGAAGCTGCCGTCACGGTGGCGTGCGTGGAAACGCTTTAGTGCGTCTGCCTTTTGCAGCCCAGCGGTTACCTGCCCGTCGTTGTGCGCCGCCACATCGACGAACTCCAAGGCCTCCGCGCCAGTGCAGTTGCGATAGACCCCGATCTCAGCAGCGCAGAGTGGACAAGAGCCGTCGTAGAACACTGTTAAAGCGCCTGCTTGCTGCGTCACGATCGGCCCCGAATGTCCGCGAGTTGAGCAAAGCAGCCGACGCTTTCAGGCCGCAAAAAGGATATCTGATCCGGCACGAGCATCGTACAGTGCTGGTCTGGCAGAGCGATGAGCAGCCGGCTGGCGCACCGCGCCAACCGGCTACATTACTGTTACTTCGGCAGGAGCACGGCATCGATGATGTGGATGACACCATTCGATGCACCAACATCTGCGGTGACAACATTCGCCGCGTTGATCTTGACGCCAGACGTCGCATCGACTGCGATCTCTGTGCCCTGGACGGTCTTCGCGCCCATCTTCTTGCCGGCGATGTCTGCCGCCATCACCTTCGACGGCACTACGTGGTAGGTGAGGATGCCAACGAGCTTCGCCTTATTCTCCGGCTTCAGGAGATCCTCGACCGTGCCTTTCGGCAGCTTTGCAAAGGCGTCGTCAGTCGGTGCGAACACCGTGAACGGACCAGGACCTTTCAGGGTATCGACCAGTCCGGCTGCCTTAACCGCCGCGACTAGCGTGTTGAACTTTCCCGCACCAGCGGCTGTGTCGACGATATCTTTCATTTGGGCTTGCGCTCCTGTTGAGGCGAAAAGCGCCACGGTCGCGAAGGTCATTGCTGCAAGTCGCTTCATGGGTCTTATCCCTTTTGTTCAGTTCGAGACTGTGTAGGCCAGACTGGGAGCAAAGCACGTCAGCGCCGCCGCCAGATTTAGTGGGCCAACCACATCAGCTAGAACGCGGAGATGTAGCGACTGGACTTGCGCCACAGGGCGCGAACCTGATGAAATATGTTATATATTTTTCGCGTAGCCCCTTGAAATGCCCTTTCCAAACTACGTGTAGCCGCGACTGCGTAGCTTGCTTTTACTGAGCGGCAGCTGTGAGCTCGCTAAGCCGAGCGAGATCCGCTGGTCGCGCCGACGTGACGAGCGACGATGTCACGGTGCAACCTCCTGGCCAGCCCAGTCGAGCACGCGTCCTGACTGCGCAGGCGTCCGTGCTGCGATGACGTTGAGTAGGTGCTCTGCCGATTGGTCCGCTGTGAACTAGCGGGTGTTATGTTGCGTGGGCGACGCGCGGCAATGCTGTGGTCACTTTGTCGCGAGTGCCGGTATCAACCGGGCGACGCAGATCGGCGCGACAGTCATTACCGAAAAAATTCAGCATTCTGGTAGCACAAACACCCTGCGTCGTCTGGTTCAAGCGCGATTTGCGCGTGCCCGATCATGTGCTGCTGGCAACTGCCGCAGAGCGCGGGCCTGTTATTCCACCCTCTGCGCGATTACGTCAGCAGGCTTTGAAGTGCACCTCATCGGATCGCTCTCTTGAAGATCCAAACAACAGTCCGTCTCATCGGCGTCGAGGTCGAAAATGCACGTGAGATCGCTGAGAAGATCGGAGTTTGTTACTCCGTCGCAACACTCCTGAGACCGGACGTGGTTGGCAGCGTCTTTGGTGCCGCAGGTTGCAGTGCTGCCGATGTCCGCAAACTGGAACAAACAACTTTGTGCGGTGAAACACTTGAGTAGATGCGTTAGGCAGCTTCTGGCCCTCAACGTCGTCGGATGAATAACGCGATGGGATCACTGCTGACGTAGGCAACTTGTCAGCAGGTGTAAAGATGATGCAAGTATCTGTCAGTGCGGAGTTCTTGGCGCCGGGTCGGGGCCCGCCGCAGGAATGACAGACAGAGTGTTGCCCGTGACCGGCAAAGAACTAGATGCAAGCGAGCCGGATTGGCTCAATCCGGCCAATGATCGAAAAGTGTCGTTCACAGATGCCGAGCTTGACAGGCTGGCCTCGCACTTCCTCGCGATGAACAAGGACGTCGCGGTTTGGAAGGACCTCGTCGAGAAGGTCGGTGAACTGGAAGCAATCGCGGTTGTGAAGCAGCGGCTCGCCGCGCGAGATTCGAACAGCCTGATCAACTGGCACCCCGGCGGGTCAATGCACTGACTGACCGAGCCTGGGCATGGCGGCGGCTGATTCGGTGGCGCCAACAGGTTATCCCAATGGCGGCCATCGACTGATTGAGCGGCGGGCCGCGGATCTAGTCTCAAGATGACGTCTGGAGCTGAGGGCACTTGATCGAGTCTGAGACGGATTGACTGCATGTGCTCGCCGTGATCGGGTCGATCCTTGATATCAGATTGCAATTCTGGGTAGGGCAGCCGTCTTGGCCAATGCAGAGAACTGGGTCGATCTTGGGGCTGCCGAAGAGCTGTCTCAATGTGCCTTGCGGAAAGTGACGGCCAACGGCGCGCCGCTCGCGCTGTCGTGCAAGGACGGACAGTTCGGAGCTGTGCACAATGCGTGCAACCACGTCGGTGGGCCGCTCGGCGAGGGACGGCTCGTGGGCGATTACGTGAGCTGCCCCTGGCATGGCTGGAAGTTCCACCGCATCTCGGGTCAGGGTGAGCCAGGCTTCGAGCAGGACATGGTGCCGGCCTATCCGGTCAAGGTCGAGGGCGGCCGCGTGCTGGTCAATGTCGCCGGGCCAAGCCGCCGTTCGCGGCTCCCACACGCGCCGCACCCGCTCGCCCGCAAGCCGGAGCGAGCGCCAGGGGCCTTACGCCTCGCTGGTATTTCGACCACTGCGATGGATGAGGACAACCCGCGATTTTCGGGCTCCGATCATTTGCTCTCGGTCGCGCTCGATGCCGGCAAGGCGGCGGGCGCCGAGACCCGCCTCATCCGTCTCAACGCTCTCAAGTTCCGCGCCTGCGAAGGTTACTATTCGAAATCTTCGCGTGCCTGCACCTGGCCGTGCTCGATCACGCAGATGGATGCCACCGACGAAATGGACCAAGTCTACGAAGCGCTCGTGCATTGGGCCGATGCGGTCATCGTCGGCAGTCCGATCCGCTGGGGCACCGGCTCATCGCTCTATTTCAAGATGGCGGAGCGACTTAACTGCGTGCAGAACCAGACGACCACCCACAATCATGTGCTGATCCGCAACAAGGTGGCGGGCTTCATCATCGTCGGCGGCCAAGACAACGTACAGGGTCTCGCTGGCCAGATGCTCGGCTTCTTTTCCGAACTGGGATTCACCTTTCCCCAGTTCCCCTACATCGCCCACTCGCGTGGCTGGTCGCGCGAGGACATGGAAAAGAATGTCGACGTCGTGCGCACTTCGAAAGAACTTGCGCAGGGCGCCGAGGAGTTGGCCAAGCGTTGCCTCGACTATGCCGGCCGGCTCATCAACAGCGATACGCAGGCCGCGATCATCCAGCGCGGCGGCCGCAAGGCGCACGCATTGGAGTAGTGCGGCGCAGTGTGGATCAAGAGTGGATGCACTCCGAAAAGCGACCTTTGCGTGGAACGCCCGCCTGCACAGCGCAGCAACAAGCCGCCGAAATCGTTGGTCGGACCGTCAGCGGCGCACGGCTCGCCCTGACGAAAACAGGCCGGAATTTCCAGCTCCGAGTGGTCCAGCAACGGGGGCGGTTCAAGAGGTGGAAATGTCCCGCGCAGACTGGTCCAGACACGGGGTCAAGCGATGGCAATGACCAACTCGAGCGGCGGCTACGGCTCGCTGACCAAGCTTTTTCACTGGCTTATCGCCTTACTGTTTGCGCTTCAATACGTCTCGGCCGTCATCATGCTGCGCACTCCGGCCAATGGAACGACCCTTGGATTGACGCAGGACACGTCCTTCAATTGGCACAAGTCGCTCGGATTGATTGCGTTGATTGTCACGCTCGCTCGCCTCATCAATCGCCGCGTCGGCGAACTGCCCCCGTGGGCTCCCGGCATCGGCGAAGTTGAGAAGATCATCATTCACAGGGCCGAGCAGCTACTCTACACGGCCATGTTGATCATGCCCTTGAGTGGGCTCGTCTACGTGTTCGCAGGTGGTTTCGGAGTGCAGCTGTTCGGTCTATTCGATTTACCAAACCCGATCGGATCGGCTCCAGGTCTCGCTGCAATCGCCAAGTGGACGCATGTATCGAGCGCAATGCTGCTGCTGTTACCACTCGGCGCCCATCTCGGCCTCGTCCTGGCCCATCACTTCGGTCTTAGGGATCGCCTGATAAACCGGATGTTGCCGACCCGAAGACGCAACTGAGGTCATGGCAAAGCCGCGATCTTTGCCGTTAGATTGGCATGCGCTTTGGCCGTGCAGCAATCTCGTCTCGCGAAAACCAATAGCGTGGCAACCCGGCGGCGGCCCTCACGCTTTCATTGCCGCGATCAGCGGTTTCACGCCAACGATGTTCATGACGCGCGTGAGATTATAAGCGAGCACGTGCAGCGCCATTTCGGTGGCGACCTTCGGCAGGCGCTTCATCAAAAAATGCGTCGCACCCATGCGCATCTTCAGGGTGCAGCACGGATGCTCGCCGGTCTCGCGGCGCCGGCGCATCGCCTGCGGATCGATGTCGAGCCGCTCCTGCACCGCTTCGAGTACGTGCTCGTGCTCCCATCGTGCGATGCGCCGCTCGTCTGCGGTCGATTTCTGGGAGTGGCCCACCTGAGCTTAGTAGCAACATACTAACGGTTCTGGTGGGCGATTGTCCTATTGGGAGGATCGGGTTCACGATCAAATTGGAAGGCGTGTCGAGCGAAAAATTCGCCGCTCGGGTCCCGAGTGCTCGGATCACCCTCGATGACGTCAACCACGAAGTGCGCAATCTGCCCATTGCCGAGACTGGATGTGGCGACGCGTCGACAGTGGCTCCGGTGGGAACTTGAGTACGCTCGATCGCTTGGTAAGCCAATCATAGCCGTATGGCGACGGAACCTAGACAAGCGAGTCTCCAGTTTCGTGCTTGGTCGGGCTGATTTCAAAGTGGATACTTGGAACATCAAAGCTAGCATCTGAGCGGTTGAGGCCGCAACCAACTCAGCGCGCATACAATCTACTGAGATGAATGCCGCGGAAGCGGTGCAGCGTGCGACCGTCGCGATGAAGGCTGACGACCGCGATGTGCCGCCGATCCCCGCATCAGACGAACCTGTCGCGCCAGCGGCGGAAATTGTATTGAGCGACGAGTAGAAATCAGGATTGAGTCCTAGGGAAGTAGTTGGCGTCGGACTCGAAGCAGCTATAAGGTAGAGGCCCACGACATTCTTGGTTCTCACGCCCCGAGTGTAGAGACGCCGCGGCAGATTATTGCTCCGACAATTCAACGGCGCCGATGGTGGCAGTTTTGGAAGCCAAGATCGCCGACAGATGACGTGCGGTCGCACTGACGCAGACCACCCTCAAAAGTGCTACGGCCACACATCCTGCCATGCCTCTCAACCATCCGTTTTTCAAGCGGCATCTCTTGTGGGATTTTCGTAAGCGTCCGGCGGGGCCCCGCCGGACGCTTACGGTGTTGCGAACATCGCTGCACAGATCGGTTGGTGGGCACTTGCGGCAATTCTTGGTTCTGAGTTTCGCCTAGGTTCTCAGATTTCCTCGGCCAACTATTTTGTGCAACTCAGCTTACCAAAGCTCGAGAGCTGCGCGCTTTTCAGCAGCAAACTCATGCTGGTTGTAAACTGCATCGGTCACACTACGCGCACCGTCGATGTGATTGAGAACGCGGGCGCGAACATCTTTCGATACGCCTAACCGCCCAAGATTGGTTCCGGCGGTACGGCGAAGATCGTGCACAGTGGCATTTTCGATTTTGAGATCTGACATGAGCCGTGACATTGCGCGTGTCACAGCATGAGGGTCGACGGCTCGGTCATCACGTCCTCGACCCGAAAACACATGCGCAGTGTCGCTCTCAGCAATAGCCGCCGCAAAATACTCTATGGCCAATGGCGTCAACGGCACTCTATGTATGATGCCGTTTTTGGTTCGACCTCCTGGTATCACCCATGATGGGTCTGGATCGGCAAGGTCAAATTCGACTTTTTGCGCGAGAGCTATTTCGCTTCGCCGCTGGCCGGTGACAAGGGCCAGCCGCAGAATGCGCTCCATTCGAAGTCCAAGTGGGCCGCCCGATAGCCCCTTCCAGAACAGTTGGATTTCGCGATCAGTAAGAACACGTTCGCGCGGCACCTCGACACCACGCTTGGGTATTCGGTAAGTCGGCGATCTCTCAAGGCGACCTTCATTCACTGCCCAATTGAAGATCGCGCCAATGAGCGATTGAGCTCTATTGGCCTGCGTTCCTGAAGCGGCCTCTGCAATATCGTCAAGTGCTGTTGCGACATCGGCACGCTTGATTTCATTGACACGCAGTCGACCGATGCGGCCTTCTACGTGCCGGTAGTACATTTCTTCATCGTGCTTCCATGACTTCTTCTTCGCCTTAGCATGCCGTTCGAGCCAATCGAGAAAAAGTGCGCCAAAAGTATCACCAACAGCCTGCTTCTCCGACTGGGGGTCGCGCCCTTCGGTTTGCACCGCCGCCAGAACTTCGCGTGCCCTGTCCAATGCCGGGCCCAGCTTAATGATGCTCGCATCACCGATTGTAAAAGCGCGTGTCCGGCCTTGCCGCCCACCGTTGGTTCTGTAACGAACGCGCCAGCTCTTTGCACCGCTTGGCATGGCTTCTAGGACCAGGCCAACCACGACCTCGGACACGTAGGTTGTTCGTTTCCCATCGATGGGCTTTAGCGCGTCGATTGCGCGCTGATTATGGAACTTAGCGTTTTGCAAGAACCCCGAAAATCCTCTGGGGTTCCCGTGGGGTTCCCAGAAATCTTGCAACGCTGAAGTCCGTGCTAGCTCTCGCTGCACACAATTTTCGAAGCGCGGTCGGTTTGTAACTGCCCAAAGTTGCCCGGCAACTCTGCCCAGTTGCCTGCCGTATCCCCGGCCGTATCACCGGCAACTCAGCAACTCCCGGCAACCAAAGGCCGCCCGGAGCGCAGTTGCCCCCAGGCGGCCCTGGAATAGACCGTGTTCGCGGTCCCGCTGTTGACCAGCTCGCCCTGGTGTTTGATCAGCTTCGGCGGGATGTCGATCGACTGCTCGACGGCAATGGCCGCGCCCTGCTTGCCGGCCTGGGTGCTGCCGTTCGCCTGGACGTTGCTGCCCTGCTGCAGGCGCTGTCCAGCGAACTGCGAGGCATCGCTGACAATCGACAGCAGCAGCGCCGATCCGAAGCGTTCGAGCCAATGATCGTCGACGTAGCCATCGAAGCCGGCGCGGCCGATGGCGCCTTCAATCTCCTGACGCAGCTGCAAGATCCGCTCGCCGAGTTGGGACAGCTGTAGCTCGAGGCAAACACCTCGAGAGCCGCCGCTCGCAGGTTCGGATGGTCCAACACCTTAGCGGACATGCGCAGTGCATCCTTCAAACGCTCGCGCTCGCGATAGTCCGACAGCATGTTGAACCGCACCTCGGGCCCTTCATGGGGATCGGACGAGTGCAACGTGACGCGTCCCGTCGAGAACGATTTATTGATGCTGGTGACGAGCGAACCGATACGTTCACCGACCGGGTGCCAGCCGCTCTTGGCTGCGACTGTCACGGACATGTCGCCGGGCGAGCAGTCCGTGAACCCCACGGCCTCAATCCGGGCCCGAATTTGATGCTCGAAACGCCGCAGTTCTTCTACCAGATTGTCGCGATGCTGGTGATCGCGGATATGGCGAAGTTATTATTCGGTTTTATTTTGGTGCGGCCATTGTTGAAGATTCTCCTGGTCCCGCGTGAACGATTGATGCCCATGGTGTTCGTGCTGTGCTTCGTTGGTGCCTTCGCGATCACGTCGCGCATTTTCGACATTTATGTGATGCTATTCTTCGGCGCGATCGGGTTCATCATGCGCGAATTGAAATTCCCGATGGCACCGCTGATCCTTGGTCTCGTGCTTGGCGATCTCCTCGAGAAGAATCTGACACGTGGTCTGGTGCTGTCGGATGGCAGCATCATGCCGTTCTTCACCCGTCCCGTCAGCGCGATGCTTGCAGCCGTCACTATCTTTGCAATCCACTGGTCCATACCGTCTGTAGCATCCCGGATCGGCGCGCTCTTGGGCAGAAAAGATTCAGTTGGCGCCCATTGACCGAGCCGACCCTCTTTCGAGTGCTACGAGACCGGTGTCTGCGAAATATTGCGCGTGAAGCCAGCCTCAGCCGTGATGTTTGCTACACGCCGGCGCGCGCTCATGGCCGCGCGGTTTACCGGGTGCGGCGCGGCGGCGGCCACGGCCTTCATAGAGGCTGCGATAACGTCCGCTCGCAGCGGCAGCCAATGGCAACATTTATGAGGTATGAGCGGATATTGCCGGGCTCATGCTACCCGATAATGAAGATCAAAGCGCTGATGATGTCTCATGGTGCGGCGAGGGACTATGATTGCTGCATGTACGCTGCGAAGGTTCGCTGAACCACGTCGATCGTGTTTGCGTGTAGTGGTGCGGCCCGCACGGCGGCGAACAGGCGTTTCTTGACGGGTGCCCGCCAACTCACGGGAAGTTCGCCGAGAAGCGCGTGCATTTCGGCGTAGGCTTCCGCGGTCCAGCGCTGTTCGTGGCTGACGCGCGCCGGCCCTGGGTCAAAGCCATGTCGCGGCGCGCGGCTGTTCCGCAAGCGGCTTGTCTCGGCGGTCTGGATTTGGCCATCGGCCAGCGCGACGCCATAGTCACGCAGCGCGCCTTCAACTGAAACACGTCCGGCCTGCCAATCGCGCAGAACCGCCTCCGGGGCGCGCAAGAAGGGATCGCCGCGGCCGGCGCCGGATGGCGACACGATGCGCAGCACGTCGCCCGGTCCGAGGCGCACAGTGTCGATGTTGCCGAGCTCGCGCGCTTCGGGCGTGTCCGGATTGAGCGTGAAGCTGCCGGTCTTTCCGGGCATGCCACCGAGAATGGCCCAGGGCTGGAAAATCGACCGGTCGCGATTGCGTGCGGTGACGAACGCATCCGGCGATGTCGCGCGGAACTCCATCACCTGCGCCATGCCGCCGCGATGGGTGCCGGGACCGCCGCTGTCGGGCATCAAGCCGTAACGCAGGATACGCACGGGGGCTTCCGACTCGGTGATCTCGATCGGGCTGTTCTTGAGATAGGCGGAATCAGCGCCGGAACCGTCGGTGCCGTCACGATGCGGCATGCCGCCGCCACCGCCGACGATTGGCGCGATGGCGGTGATGGTGCGGCGTCCGGTGCGGCGATCCTCGGCGGCCATATTGACGATCGACGTGGCGCCGGCCGGTGCCGAGGGCATGCGCTCGGGCACGGCCATCGCAAAGGCGCCGAAGATCAAGCTCCGGAGGCGGCCGCAGGTCAGGCTGCGCATCCCGACGGCCGCGGGAAACTGCGGATTGAGCACGCTGCCGGCCGGGACATGGCACGTGAACGCGCGCGTCGTGCCGAAATTCAGCATGATCCCTGGCTTCAGCGCCGACAGCACGTAGTACGCGCCAACCAGCAGCAGCGAATGGCGGGGATGGCCGCCGGTCGGAACATTGAGCGAGGACAACGTCTGCGGGTCGCTGCCGGTGAAGTCGAGTTCGGCACCATCGCCCTTGATGCGCAGGCAGAGGCAGAGCCGCAATGGATCGCCGTCCGGGCCATCCTCGTCGCAGTATTCCTGGAAACGATACTCGCCGTCGGGTAACGCGCGCAGCACGTCGCGCGCCTGCGCTTCGGCGTAATCGAGCAGGTCGGCGAAACCGTCGACGACAGTGTCGGCGCCGAAGCGCTTGACGAGATCAAGCGTGCGCCACTCGCCGGCGTCGACGGCTGCGACGAGCGCTTGCAGATCACCCCAGTTCTGTTCGGGAATGCGCACGTTCGTCAGGATGACGCGGACGAGGTCCGTGTTGAGGACGCCTTGCCGGTAGAGTTTCACGGGCGGTGTCCGCACACCTTCCTGATGCACTTCGGTCAGCGCGCGCGAAAGGCTTGCCGGAACGGCGCCGCCGACATCGACGTTATGGATGTGGCCGCCGGCAAACGAAATGAGGCGCCCCTCATGAAACACCGGCTTCCACATCACGATATCGGGCGCGTGGGTGGCGAGAAACCCCGAGTAAGGGTCGTTGGTGATGACGACGTCGCCGGGCTGGTAGCCGTCCTGGACGAGGGCGATGGCGCTGCCGTAGTCGTGGCCCGGATACCAGGTGGCGCCGAGATCGATCGGCGAGGCGACCGTCTTGCCGTCGGCGTCGAGCAGCTGGATCGTGAAGTCCTCGGTCTCCTTCACGAACGTGGAGTGGGCGGTGCGATAGAGCGTCGTGGCCATGCTCTCGGCGGTGGCGCGGGCGAAGTTGCGCAGGATCTGCAGTGTGATCGGGTCGGTCCGCATCAGGCTTGCTCCAGAATGACATTGGAAAACGCATCGACAACGGCGTGCCAGCCGGGCGAGATGACCAGCGTGGTGTCCTCCTGGACGACGATGGCGGGGCCATCGATAGTGGCGCCCGGGATCAGCGCTGCCCGATTGAACAACGACGCGTCGTGCCAGCGGCCGGACCAGTGCAACTGCACGTGTCCCGCCGGGCGCGCGCCGTGGGGCCTTGGTTCGGATCGTGAGAGGCGGATGTCCGGCGGCGGTCGCGCGCTGGATACGCGCAGATTGACGACCTGCACGGGAGCTTGCGGATCGGCGTGGCCGAAGGTGCGCTCGTAAGTCTGATGGAACGTGGCGATCAGTGCGGGCACGTCGATCGATGCGTCCACAGGGACCGAGATCTCGAACGACTGGCCGCGATAGCGCAGATCGGCGGCGCGGCTAATGCGCGAGCGGCCCGCCCCCACCATGGCAGCGACGGCGTCTTCCGCCTCGCGCTCGAGTTCGGCCAGCGTGGTGACGAGCGTCAGTTGCGTCGCCTCTGCCAGCGGCAGCAGTACCGTTCGCATGGTGTCGCGGCGGATGGCGGCGGCGGCGGCACCGAGCGCACACAAAGTGCCGGGCGCTGCCGGCACGAGAATGCGCTTGATTCCGGCGGCTTCAGCCAGCAGCGTGCCGAGCATGGGACCGGCGCCGCCAAACGGCATCAAAGTCATTTCACTGGCGTGGACGCCGGCGCGCGCCAGCATCTGTTCGATGGAGATGAGCATGCCGCTGACCGTGACTTTGAGAACGCCTTCGGCAAGTTTCGCGAGATCGATGCCGAGTTTGACGGCGATGGGCCGTGCAGCGGCTTCGGCCAGCTCCTTGCGCGGCGTGATGGCGCCAAAGCCGATCACACCGTGTCCGAGGATGCCGACCAGCAAGGCTGCATCCGTCACGGTCATCGCTGTACCGCCGCGGTCGAAACAGGCAGGGCCCGGGGTGGATCCGGCGCTCACGGGTCCGACCTGCAGCACACCCTGGCCGTCGATCCAGACGATCGAACCGCCACCCTGGCCGGACGACTGCACGGCGACCGTTGTCGTCGCGAGCGGGAATTCGCCGATCGACAAGCCGGTCGCGAACGACGGTTCGCCGTCGTGCATCAAGGCCACGTCGGCGCTGGTCCCCCCGATATCGAGCGTGAGCGCGGAGCGAATGCCGGCCGCCTTTGCCACAAGCGATGCGCCGACAACGCCCGATGCGGTCCCCGACAGGAGCATCCCCACGCAATCGCGCCGGCCGGCGTCGGCGGTCATGGTGCCGCCGATCGATGTCGTGAGCAGCAGCGGTGCCTGTATGCTGGCCATCGCAAGCTCGGCCGATACCTGTTTCAGATAGGCGTCAATCCGTGGCTGGACGTATGCATTGAGCACGGCGGTCGTGGTGCGCTCGTACTCGCGGATCACTGGCCAGACCTCGCTGCCGCAGAAGACGCGCAGGGACGGCGCGAGCTTGGCAATCATGTCGGCAACGCGGCACTCGTGACCAGGTTGCCGCCAGGCGTGCAGGAACGAGACCACGATCACCTCGCAGCCGGCCGCCTGTGCCTTGGCGACGGCGGCGGCGACGTCACCCTCTTCGGGCGCGATGAGCGTTTCACCTGTCGCCGACATGCGCTCATTGATCGGGAAGACATGCTCGCGCGCCACCAGCGGCGGCGGCCGTTCGCAGAACAGGCTATAGGGGTTCGGCATGCGCAGGCGCGCCAATTCGAGAATGTCGGTGATGCCATGGGTAGTGAAGAGTGCGACGCGCGCGCCGCGCCGCTGAATGATGGTGTTGACGCCGACAGTCGTGCCGTGAACGAAGCGCGCGACGGCACCGAGCTGCAATCCGCCTTCCGCGAGACGCTGCAGGCCCGCCGCGATGTCCCGACCCGGTTCTTGAGGGGTGGTCAGAACCTTGAGCGTTTCGATGGTGCCGCGTTCGGTATCGACCGCGGCGAAGTCTGCGAACGTCCCACCGATATCGACGCCAATGATCAAGGACATGCGCAATCTCAGAGATGATCCGGTTGGCGATGGCAGGTCACGAGCCGGCCAGGGCCGAGCGTTCGCAGGGGCGGCGCCACGCGGTCACAGGTCGCCTCGATGCGAAAGACGCAGCGCGACACGAATGCACATCCCGTCGCCGCCTGATCGGCGCTGATCGGCTCGCTCGATGTGCGCGAACCGCCGGGTGCGCCGGCGGACGTTGTCTCGAGCCATCCGGTCCGCATCTCCGGCACGGACGCCAATAGCAATTGCGTGTAGGGGTGGTGTTGCGGCGCGGCGAGCGCAGCGGCCGGCAGCTTCTCGGCGACGCGGCCGGCATAGAGCACAAGAATGTCGTCGCAGACGGCGCGCACGGTCTTCAAGTCGTGACTGATGAACATCGTGGTCAGACCGATGTCACGACGCAGCTCGGCGATCAGGTCGAGGATCGCGGCCGCGACCACCGTGTCGAGTGCCGAAGTGACCTCATCGCAGAGCAGCACGTCGGGCTTGGCCGCGAGTGCCCGGGCGAGGTTGACGCGCTGCTTCTGACCACCGGAGAGATCGCCCGGCCGGCGCGTGCCGACCGACGCCGGCAGATGCGTGAGATCGAGCAGCTCGCGCACGCGCTTGTCGCGCGCCTCGCCCGTCAGGCCGAAGTAGAACGTCAGCGGCCGGCCGATGATGTCCCCGACCGTGACGCGCGGATTGAGTGCGGTATCGGCCATCTGGAAGACGATTTGAATGCGCCGGAGCTGATCCTTGCTGCGACCAGCGACTGTCGGCGGCAGGCTTTCGCCGGCGAGCTTGACGTCGCCGCGCGCCAAGGGCGTGAGGCCGGCGATGACGCGCGCGAGGGTGGATTTGCCGCTGCCGGATTTGCCAATGATGCCGAGCGCGCGCCCTGGAGCGATGGCGAGATCGATATCGCGCAGAATTGGGATTCGCGGCGCGCCCGACGCATCGACACCACCATAGCCAGCGAGCAGGCCGGACACTTCGAGAACGGGCGCCGCCCCCTCCTGTTGCGCGGTGGTCAATCGCAGCGGCGGATCGGCCGCGGCGAGCAGGCTGCGGCTGTAGTCGTCGATGGGCGCGCGGATCAACGCGTCTGTCGTCGCGATTTCTCGCACCTCGCCGCCGCGCAGGACGGTGATGCTGTCGGCGATCTGGGCGATCACGGCAAGATCGTGCGTGACATAGATGCCGGTGGTGTTGCGATCGCGAATGGCCGTCTTGAAAGCTTTCAGCACGTCGATCTGCGTCGTTACATCGAGTGCGGTGGTCGGCTCATCGAATATCACGACCTCTGGATCGGTCATGAGCGCCATGGCGGCCAGCAGACGCTGCAGCTGACCGCCCGAAACCTGATGGGGATAGCGCGAGCCGATCGTCTCGGGTTCGGGTACGGCCAGCGACCTGAAGATCGCGATCGCCTTGACTGCGGCGTCCGCCTTGCTGGCGGTGCCGTGAATGAGGGCGCTTTCGATGACCTGCGCCATGATCGTGCGCGAGGGGTTGAACGCCGCTGCGGCGCTCTGCGCGATATAGGCGATACGCCGGCCACGAAGGTTCCTCATGCCCCGCGCATCGAGGGCCGTGACGTCGATGTCGCCGATGCGCACGCTGCCGCCGGATATCCGGCAGCCATACCGGGCGTAGCCCATGACCGCGAGGGCGATGGTCGTCTTGCCCGATCCGGATTCACCGATCAGGCCCATCACCTGGCCGCGGCCCACAGAAAAGCTCACGCCCTTGACGAGCTCAGTTTCGGATCCGTCCGGCAGCCGCGCAGCGACACGGAGATCTTTAATTTCAATCAGCGGGCTCACGTCAGTGGCCCCTGTCCTGCGGGCCGAAACAGGCATCGATGGTGAGATTGACGGCGACGGTGAGACTAGCGATCGCCAGCGCGGGCGTGATCACGGCCGGCGCGCCGTAGGCGAGGCCGCCGATGTTCTCGCGCACCAGTGAACCCCAGTCTGCCGCGGGCGGCTGAACGCCAAGACCGAGAAACGACAGACTCGACAGCAGCAGAACCACATAAATGAAGCGCAGGCCGAAATCGGCGAGCACCGGACCGACAATATTGGGCAATACCTCGTGCAGCATGACATATGAAGTGTTCTCGCCGCGCGCGCGCGCGACGGTGACGAAATCGAGCGCTGCGACGTTCACGGCGACGGACCGCACGATGCGATAGCAGCCCGGCAGATAGATGATGGCGAGCGTCGTCATCAAAACAGGGACGGACGAGCCGAACGCGGCGACGACGACAAGGCCGAAAAGCTTGGACGGAATTGAGATGAAGGCGTCCAGGACGCGGCTCAGAACCATGTCGAAGGTTCCTCCGACGGCGGCCGCCGCAAGGCCGAGCAGCAAGCCGCATGTGGCCGACAGCATGGTCGCGGTGAAGGCAATGCCGACCGTGTAGCGCGCGCCGGCAAGGATGCGGGACAGCATGTCACGGCCGAGATAGTCGATGCCTAGAAGATGGCGAGGGCTCATGCCGTCGAAGAGATCGGCGTCCTGAATGGCTGCGGCATCGTACGGCGCAATCAGCGGGCCGACCACGGTCATCGCCGACCAGAAGAGGACGATGGCCGGTGGGATCCACCGCACAATGGATCGAGATGCGGGCGATATGGATGCCGGCCCGCTGCTCATTGGTGCCTCAACCGGGGATTGGCGACGATCGCCGCGATGTCGGCAAAGGTCACGAGAATGAGGTAGGCGCCGCAGAACAGCATCGCACAGGCTTGAACGAGAGGCAGGTCGCGTGTTGCCACGCCATCGACCATCAGCTTGGCGATTCCCGGATAGTTGAAGATCGTCTCGACGATGATCACGCCGCCGAGTAGGAACGACAGCGAGAAGGCGATGGCGTTGGCGATTGGGCCAATGGTGTTTGGGAGCGCGTGATGGAGAATGATGCGTGAGGGGCTCGCGCCCTTCAGAACCGCCGTCTCGACGTAAGACGATGATAGCGCGTCGATCAGTGCCGCGCGAGTCATGCGCGCCATCTGCGCGATGATCACGCAGCTCAATGTGAATACCGGCAGCGCGAACACGCGCACCATATCCCAGGCGGTATCGATGCGGCCGAACTGGGAGAGTGCGGGCACCCATTTGAGGTGGACCGCAAAAATGAGCACTGCCGTCGAGGCGACGAGAAATTCGGGCACGGACACGATCAGGATAGTTCCGGCTCCAATGATCCGGTCGAGCAACGAGCCGCGCGTCACGGCCGCGGCGATGCCGAGCAGCAAGGCGATCGGCACCGCGACCGCTGCCGTCACACCCGCGAGCAGCAGCGAATTGCCGAGCCGCGATCCGATCAAGGACGCGACCGGCATTCCGTTGACGAGAGAATTTCCGGGGTTACCGGTGAGCATATTGCCGAGCCACATGCCATAGCGTTGCAGCAGCGGCACATCGAGGCCGAGGGCCTTGCGCAAGCCTGCAACCGCTTCTGGCGATGCACTCTGGCCCAGCAGTTCCTGCGCGACATCCCCCGGCAACAGTGTCGTGATCACAAACACGGTCGTGGCCACGAACCAGAGCGTCGCAATGGCCGCAAACAGGCGCTGGAGCAGAAGCCGGCCGATCAACTTATTCATTCCCGGCCTCCGCGTTCGCTCCCACGCTTGCGCTCATCGGTCAAAAGGCCGCCGCGTGCTGCGACGGCCCTGGCCACATCTGGCTCATGCATTGAGCCAGACATGTTCGCTGAAGGCGTAGCCCATCATCGAGCCCGTGCCCATTGGCTTCAAACCCTTGAGCTTGTCGGAGTGGGCATCGAGACCATTGATGAACACTGGGATGCCGATGCCCGAACCTTCGTGGACCATCAGCTGCATCTCTTTGTACATCTGCTTGCGCTTTGCGTCGTCGGTTTCGGCACGGGCGGCGATCAGGTGCTGGTCGAACTTCTCGTTCTTCCATGCCGACTCGTTCCAGGTGGCGGTGGACCCAAAGAAGAGACTGAACAGAATGTCCGCCGTCGGCCGTGGGTTGATGTTGCCGTAGCCGACCGGCACCTTCATCCAGAAGTTGGACCAGTAGCCGTCCGCCGGAACCTGCTTCAGATCGATCTTCATGCCGATCGCCTGAGCCGCCTGTTGCAACAACAGACCCATCTCGACCGAGCCTGTCGCGGCTGGCGAGGTGACGATCTGCAGGGGTGCTGCGAGAGCACCCGCCTTTGTGAGCAACGACTTGGCGAGGTCCGGATCGAATTTGCGCTGCGGCAGATCGGCCGCATGGTAGCGATTGAGCGGTGGGATCGGCTGGTCGTTGGCGACCTCGGCGTAGCCTTGGAACACGTTGCGCTTGATCAGGTCGCGGTTCATGAGGTGCTTCATGCCGAGCACGAAGTCCGGATTGTTGCCGGGCGCGCTATCCCCGCGCATCACCAGATCGGTGTAGTTGCCCGATTTGGTCTCGAGGATCTCGAAGCCTTTGGTGGCGAGGATCTGCTTGGCCGACGCCGGATTGACGTTGCCGACGAATTGCACGTCACCCGCCAGCAGTGCGTTGACGCGCGCGCCGACATCGGGAATACCGATGAACTCGATCTCGTCCAGGTAGGGACCGGCATTCTGCTTCCAGTAATTCTCGTTCCGTACCGCGATGGAGCGCACGCCGGGCGTGAACTCCTTGCATTTGAACGGGCCGGTGCCGATGCCCTTGTTGAAGTCGGTGGTGCCGGCAGGAGCGATCAGGAAGTGATAGGTGCCGAGCACGACCGGGAAGTCGGCGTTGGGGCCGGAGAGCGTGATCTTGACCTCGTGCGAGCCGGTGGCGGTGATCTCCTTCATGAGATCGGCAAGCGCCTTCGCCTTCGAGCCCGTCGCCGGATCGTGGTGGCGCTTCAGCGAGAAAACGACGTCCTCGGCGTTCAGCTCCTTGCCATTGTGGAACTGCACCCCCTTGCGCAGCTTGATCGTCCATACCGTCGCCTTGTCGTTCGCGATGGATTCAGCCAGCGCCAGCTTCGGGTTCATGGTCTCGTCGAGCTCGGTCAGCCCATTGTAGAACATGGTGCAGCGGCAATAGTCCGTCGAATAGGACTGCTTGGCAGGGTCGAGTGTGTCGGCGGTCGAGGAGCCGAAGCCTGAGACGCGGATCTTGCCGCCATTCTTCGGGGCTTGCGCGTGGGCGGACGTGGCGGCGCCGATGAGCGTGCCGCCAAACCCGGCGCCGATACCAAGGGCGCTCAAGAGACCGAGCATTTCGCGCCGGCTGGCGCCGTAACGGACCGCGGCGTCGAGGCGTTCGCGTTCTGCGTATGACAGGAGTGCCAGGCTATCGGACGTGAGTTTTGTCATCGACGATCTCCGTTGCTTCGGGGTTACGGCAATTGCATCAGGACTGCTGGACTTTATTGCATTCCAATCATTGAAGTCGATCGAGGGCTCGGTAATAAACACCAACCAGTGGGAGGAACCACGGCTTGCCAAAGTGCAGCGGCACAGCCGGCCAGGGCATGTCACGCCAGGGATTGGCGACGTCGTCGCCGGCGATACGGCGGGCCATCAGATCCCCCATGTAGTTCGACATCTGCACGCCATGCCCAGAGTAGCCGACGGCGTAATGCATTCCATCGTGCTCGCCGGCGCGCGGCAAGCGATCACTGGTCATGTCGACCAGCCCGCCCCAGCAGTAGTCGATCCGGCAGCCGGCAAGCTGCGGGAAGACCTCACGGAGCGCCGCCTCCAGAACGGCGCCGCTCTTGAGGTCGGAGGTGGGGCTCGACATGGCAAAGCGCGCGCGGCCGCCGAAGACGAGGCGATCATCGGCCGTCATGCGGAAGTAGTGGCCGATATTCTGCGTGGTGGTGCACGTGCGCCGTCCCGGCATGATGGAATGCGCACGCTGCCGGCCGAGCGATTCGGTGACGATAATGAAGCTGCCGACCGGAACGATCCGGCGACGAAACCAGGCGAAAGGCCCCTCTAGCGGCACGCCGTTGGCAAGCACAACGTGATCGGCGTCGATCGCGCCCTTGTGCGTTGCGACACGGAAGCGACCGCCTGGACGTCGCTCGATCGCGGTGACAGCGGCATCCTCATGGATCACAGCTCCTGCACGCTCCGCGGCGTACGCGAGACCGATTCCGAACTTGCCCACATGCAGCGAAGCCGACCGCTTCTGCAAGAGCCCGCCCGCATAGCAATCTGATCCGATCTCGTTCGAAAGCGCCGGCTTCTCGATGATCGCCGTATCTGCGTCCACCTCGCGCGCGAGCAGGTCCTGCGCCCGCTTCAATCCGTCGAAGTGCGCCGGCTTGGCGGCAAGCTTCAGCTTACCCGAGCGCGAAAAATCGCAATCGATCGCTTCGCCGACGACCATCGTCTCGACGAGATCGACGGCGGAGTTGAAAGCCAGATACATTTCGCGCGCCCGTTCGAAACCGAAGCGCGCGGTGATGCCAGCGAAATCAACGGCAAGGCCGTTGTTGCAATGTCCGCCATTGCGGCCCGATGCGGCCGAGACGACGCCTTGGGCTTCTAGCACGGTGGTTGCGATTCCGCGCTTGGCCAGCGTCAGCGCCGCCGACAGCCCAGTGAAACCTGCGCCCACAACAACGACATCGGTGCGGCCACTCACGGGGCCTTTTACACGGGCCTTGAAGGCCGGAGCCGTGTCGAGCCAGAAGGACACAGGCTTCATAGTTTAGATCCCCACCCGCCCAGTCGCCTTGGATCTCAGAGCCCGATTGTGGCCGCCAGTCCGCCAATGTCCTGAATTTCAACAGCGCCGTAATGGGGAATATGCGGCTCATGCCGGCGATTGACGAAGACCCGCTTACCGCACCGCATGTCGTGCGCCGTCATGAGATCGTAGCGGTAGGAAGACGAAACGTGCATCACGTCTTCCGGCCGGCAGCCGAGTTGGTCGAACATGTACTCGAAGGCACGCATGCGCGGTTTATAGGCCTGTGCCATCTCAGCCGTGTAGACGGCATGGAACGGGGCGCCGAGCTTGGCGACATTCTGATTGATCTGGTTGTTCGATGCATTCGAGAGAATGACCAGCGGGATCTCTTTGGCAACCTTGGCGAGGCCCGCGGGAACGTCGGGGTGCGGCCCCCAGCTCGGAACGGCGAGGTAATAGGACTCGCTTTCCTCGATCGAGGCTTTGATGCCCCATTTCTTCGCGGTGCGCTGCACGGCGTTGACGATCACATCGCGATACGGCTTCCAGGGACCGAGGATCTCGTCGAGCCGGTAGGTCGCGAAATCGCGGATGAAGTCGTCCATCTTCTCTGCCGGAACGCGGTCGGCAAAAATCGTGCGCGTCATGTCGCTCATTTGAAAACGCGTCAACGTGCCGTAGCAATCGAAGGTGACGAATTTTGGCTTGAAGACGGTCATTCGCTGCCTCCCCCGTTCCACTGCGCGTGCGACGTGCTGGCCGAGCGCGACCAGCACTCGCCTCCCCACTCTGGCATGACGCAGACCAATTGACAGGAAAACTCGCACGGCCGATTTGGCACATTCTGCCGTTAGTCCCCTGCCGGTCAGCAGCTTTTTATGCTGGAACGGGTCAGCAACCATCACGGCGTGCAGCCCATTGAAGCGCGGTGGCGATTGCCCGAGACCCCATGTTACTCTCTTCTAGATAGCGTCAGCCTCTCAGGACCTCAGGGCTCACCTTCTGTGCGAGAACTCCAGTGACAAAGCCGCGGCGTGCCCTCCATAACAAGCTCATGCCATTGACCGCTGAGGATTTCCCGGATCGTCCACGCGCCGTGCAGTGGCCGCACCGGCTGGAGGATTGGCAGTTCGTACATACGATTGGCGATGGGCTAGCAGCCTATGCGCAGGGGTGTCTTGCCGGGACGTCCAGGGGCCAGCTGCAAGCCTTCGCACTCGTCAATCAGGCGCCCGGCTAATGGCACTCGTCTACAAAGCCGATCGGGCGCGCGGGGTGCAGTGGAAGGCGCTGCTGGCCACCAAGTCTCCCGATTTGGCCTTCCATGTCTGGCCGGAGACGGGCGACCTCGCCGCCGTGCGCTATCTCGCAACCTGGGTTCCTCCCGACGACATCATGGGGACGTTCCCGAACCTCGAGTTGGTGATGTCGATCGGCGCCGGCGTCGATCAGTTCGATCTCACCAAACTCCCCGATCACCTACCGCTGGTTCGGATGCTGGAGCCCGGCATCGTCGATGGTATGGTGGAATATGCGACACTCGGAGTGCTGGCACTGCACCGCAATCTGCCGGACTATGCCGTCGCAAGAGCCGAGCACCGTTGGAACCCGATCCGCCTTGTCCCCGCCACACAACGGCGCATCGGTGTCGCCGGACTTGGCCGGCTTGGGCAGGCGGTCTGCCGCCGGCTCTCCCTCCTCGGCTTTCCCGTGGCCGGCTGGACCCGTGCGCCACGGGAGATCGACGGCGTCAAAGTATACGCGGGACATGCGGAACTGCAGGCCTTCTTGGCCCAAACGGACATCCTCGTCTGCCTGCTTCCTTTGACCAGAGAGACCGCAGGCTTTCTCGATCGGCGCTTGTTTGAGCAACTGCCCAAGGGAGCAGGCCTCGTCAATACCGGGCGCGGCCGCCACCTCGTCCAGGACGACCTCCGCGCCGCACTCGATAGCGGCCAGCTTTCCGGCGCGGTCCTTGATGTGACCGATCCCGAGCCGTTGCCAAGCGGACATTGGCTGTGGTCGCATTCGCGGGTGATCCTGACACCGCATGTCGCAAGCATGACTCAGCCGGAAACTGCGGTCGCGTTCGTGCTGGAAACCATCGCGAGTCACTGCCAGGGCCTGCCGCTCAGAGGGCTCGTCGATCGCACGCGCGGCTATTGACCCAAGTGCACCATTTTCTCGCGGCATATTCTGCCGCCCGCCGCGCAACTTCGACAGGGCGCACCGCTGGACCACGGCACGAAAGAGCCAATCAGGGACCCGAACGGTTTAGCGTCCCGGATCATTTGAGATTGAGGCACCCGATGCTCACCAATTCACTCGCCATGCTCGATCGCGAGCATCTGATGCATCCCGTCAGCGCCTATCGTGCGCACGAAGCCAAGGGCGTGACTGTCATCGACAGTGCGCGCGGCATGTTCGTGCGCGATGCCGCGGGGAATGAATTACTCGATGCCTTCGCCGGGCTGTGGTGTGTCAACATCGGCTACGGCCACGAAAGCGTGGTGCAGGCGGCGGCGGAGCAGATGCGCAAATTGCCTTACGCCACAGGCTATTTCGGCTTCGGTTCCGAGCCAGCGATCCGATTGGCGGCGCGCATCGCCGAACTGACGCCCGCCGGGCTCAATCACGTCTACTTCACGCTCGGCGGTTCGGACGCCGTCGACAGCGCCATCCGCTTCATCACGTACTACTACAACGCTGCGGGGCGGCCGGCGAAGAAGCACTTCATCGCGCTGCAGAAGGGCTATCATGGATCCTCGTCGATCGGCGCCGGATTGACGGCGCTGCCCGTGTTCCATCGCAACTTCGATCTGCCGCAGCCGACCCAGCATCACATCGCCTCGCCATACCCCTACCGCAATCCAGCCGGCAGTGACGCGGAGACGGTGATCGCCGCATCAGTTGCCGCTCTCACGGCGAAAGTCGCTGAACTCGGTGCCGAAAACGTCGCCGCCTTCTTCTGCGAGCCGATTCAGGGCTCCGGCGGCGTCATCGTCCCACCCGTCGGCTGGCTGAAGGCGATGCGCGAAGCAGCGCGCGCCCTCGACATTCTTTTTGTTGCCGACGAAGTGATCACAGGCTTTGGCCGGACCGGGCCGATGTTCGCATGTGAGGCCGAACGGGTGTCGCCCGATCTGATGACCGTCGCCAAGGGGCTCACGGCCGGTTATGCGCCCATGGGCGCAGTGATCCTATCCGACACCGTTTACGCCGGGATTGCCGACGGCGCAGCACCCGAGGCTGTCGTTGGGCATGGCCAAACCTATTCCGGCCATCCCGTGAGTGCCGCCGTCGGCCTCGAGGTGATCCGCCTTTACACAGAGGGCGGCATTCTCGCCAACGGCCAGCGCGTCGGCCGCCAGTTCGAGTCGGGTCTTGCGGCACTGGCAAACCACCCGCTGGTCGGCGAAGCGCGGGCACGGGGCATGCTCGGCGCGCTGGAACTCGTTACGAGCAAGGTGTCGAAGGTGCCGTTCGACCCCGCGCTCGGGCTATCGGAGCGCCTGTTCCGGCGCGGCTACGACAACGGCATAGTGTTCCGCGCCTTTGCAGACGGCACCATCGGGTTGGCCCCGGCTCTTTCGTGCACGGACGCCGAGATGGAACTCCTCTTGAACCGCCTGCGGCAGACGCTCGATTCCGTTCTTGCGGATCGTGATGTCCGAGCCGCCCTCAAGTGACCCTGGCAGGCGGCTGGCGGCATTGTCGTTTGGCGGCGTCCTGGATTAGGATCGAGCCGTCCGGCACAATCTGCCGCAAAGTCCTTAATGCACAGGGTTGCCCGCCGAATGCCTGCGTCCGCCAAACTGGATCGGATCGATCTCAAGATCCTCGCCGAATTGCAGAAAAACGGCCGGATCACCAATGTGGATCTGGCCGAGGCCGTGGGCCTGTCGCCGAGTCCCTGCCTGACACGGGTCAAACGGCTGGAAGCTGCGGGCTACATCGCTGGTTACGGTGCGCAGCTACAATTACGAAAACTCGGCGATGTCTTGCTGGTGTTCACCGAAGTCACGCTGTCGGACCATCGCCGCGACGACTTCTCCCGCTTCGAGGCCGCCATTCGCAACGTGGCCGAGATCGTGGAATGCCATCTCGTCAGTGGCGGCTACGACTATCTGCTCAAGTTCGTCACCAACGGCGTCAACCACTACCAGAGCGTGATCGAGGGGCTGCTCGAGCGCAACATCGGCATCGAGAAGTATTTCAGCTACATCGTCATCAAGTCACCGTTCGTGAAAAACCACTATCCAATCGAGCGTCTATTCGGCCATGATGACTGAGTGCCGCATAACATGCCGTCGCCTTTCCCAATTCGGCAAGTTTTTCGCGGCCGCCCGAAAGATTTAGACGTTTCACGCGTATGTCCTCGCTTAGCCTGCCATCAAACTGATCAGTCATCACGAGCCTTGCCATGTCCGCCTCCGCATCCTTTGCCGCATTCAAGGTGATGACCTTCGATGTGGTCGGCACACTCATCGACTTCGAGGGCGGTATACTCGGCTATCTCCGCAAGTCCGGCGCAGCCCCGTCCAGTCTTTCGGACGACGCCATTCTCGATGCTTATCGTGCCTCTCGGACGGCGGGAAAGACGTGGCGCTACCCCGATGATCTCGAGCGCGCCTACTTCGATCTCGTGCGCGATGTCCATCTCAAGGACAGCCCTGCGCTTGCCCGCGGCTTCCGCGATTCCGCCGAGCAGTGGCCCGCTTTCCCGGATTCGGTCGAGGCCCTGCAGCGATTGGGCGGGCGCTACCGGCTGGTTGCGATGACCAATGCGCAGCGGTGGGCGCTCGATCATTTCGCCCGCACGCTCGGCAATCCGTTCTGGGACACCGTCAGCGTCGATGACGCGCTGTGCGAAAAGCCGGATCCGAACTTCTTCGGATTTGCGCGCGGGCGGATCTCGCGCGCGGGCTTTGTGCGCGACCAGATCCTGCATGTGGCTCAGAGCCAGTATCATGACATCGCGATCGCCAAGGCCCTCGGCTACACGACCTGCTGGATCGAGCGGCGCAAAGGCCAGCGCGGTTTCGGTGGAACGATCGCGGTCGACAAACTGGTCACCCCGGACTTCCATTTTGGCACCCTGGCCGAATTGGCGGACCGCGCCGCATGAGCACGCCAGCGCGCCTCATCCGTCTCGATGAACGCGAATAATCATCATCGGGGCCGGACCGGCGGGCGTGCACGCGGCTGAAACGCTTGCCGATGCCGGACTTTGGCCCGTTGTGACCGACGAGGGCGCATACCCGCGAACGACAACGTCCACTCTCAGCAACGTGCAGGGCTGAACTGCAGTTTGGACGCCTGCATGTTATTGCGGATCGCTGTCGCCGCGCGGCATAGTTTCGCTCATCGTCGAAAATCGAGGTCTCTGGCATGATCCGATCTGCAGGAGCGACGAAGTCCGGCGCCCGCCAGTCCGACCCATTGCTCGCTCCGCTCACAATCCGGCACCTCACGCTGCGCAATCGCATCATGAGCACGAGCCACGCCTGCGGCCTCGAAGAGAACGGCATGCCGACCGAGCGCTATCAGCTTTATCACGCCGAGAAGGCGAAGGGCGGCCTGGCGCTGACCATGTTCGGCGGCTCCTCCAACGTCGCGCCGGACAGCCCAAACATTTTCCGGCAGTTGAACGTCGGCACCGATGAGGTGATCCCGCATCTGCAGCAGTTCTCCGAACGCGTGCATGACCACGGCGCCGCGATCATGTGCCAGATCACACATCTGGGCCGGCGCGGCGAGCCCTATGCCTCGAACTGGCTGCCGACGATCGCCCCCTCGCCGATCCGCGAAACGCTGCATCGCAGCTTCCCGAAGGAGATGGACGACTACGACATCGCCCGCGTGATCAAGTCCTACGGCGCGGCGGCCAAGCGCTGCCAGGAGGGCGGGCTCGACGGCATCGAGACGCTGGCCGGCGGGCATCTGATCGGTCAATTCCTGTCGCCGTCGATGAACAAGCGCGCCGACAAATGGGGCGGATCGGTAACAAATCGCTGTCGCTTCGGCTTGATGGTTTACGAGGAAATGCGCCGACAGGTCGGCGACAAGTTCCTGCTCGGCTTCCGGTACGTGGTCGACGAAGGTCCGGTCGGCATGAACTTCGATGAGTGCCTGGAGATCGCCAAGATCTTCGAGGCGACGGGACTGATCGATTTCTTCAATGCCATCTACGGCCGCATGGACACCGAGATCGGGCTTGCGGTCGACAACATGCCGGGCATGGCGTCGGGCATCGCGCCGTGGCTGAAGCCTGTTGGCGCCTTCAAGCGCGAGATGAACCTGCCGGTGTTCCATGCCGCCCGCGTCGCGGACGTGTCGAGCGCCCGGCACGCCATCGCCGAAGGCCTGCTCGACATGGTGGCGATGACTTCGCGCGCAGATCGCCGATCCGCATCTCGTCTCCAAGATCGCCAACGGCCGCGAAGCCGAGATCCGTCCCTGTGTCGGCGCCACGCACTGCCAATCGCCCTACCGACCGAGCTGCCTGCACAATCCCTCGACCGGCCGCGAGACGATCCTGCCGCACGAGATTTCTGAATCGCCCCGCGCCGGCCGCAAGGTAGTGGTCATCGGTGGCGGCCCGGCCGGCCTCGAAGCCGCGCGCGTGTCGGCCGAGCGCGGCCACAAGGTCGTGCTGCTCGAAGCGGCGCGGGAACTCGGCGGCCAGCTGCTGATGGCACAGCACGCGAGTTGGCGCCGCGACGTCATTGGCATCGTCCATTGGCGCCGGTCGGAACTGGAGCGGCTCGGCGTCGAGGTTCACCTCAACACCTATGCCGAGCGCGAGGATGTCGTGGCCTTGAGCCCCGATGTCGTCATCATCGCCACCGGCGGCACGCCGGACATCGAGTGGATCAAGGGCGCCGAACACGTGACGTCGGCCTGGGACATCATCACCGGCACGGTACCGCTGGTGAACGACGTCGTGGTCTATGACGGCACTGGCCGGCATCCCGGCAGCCAGGTCATGGAGTTGGCGGCGCGCGACGGCCGGCATGTCAACTTCTACTCGATAGACAACCAGCTGGCGCAGGAGCTGACCTACGCCGAACGCATCATCTGGAAAAAGCACGCCTACGAACTGGGCGCTCCGATGTTCTTTGACCACCAGCTCGACAGGGTCGAGCGGCGCGGCAATCGCCTGCACGTGACCTTCCGCAATCTCGCCACGGGCAAGACGGTCGAGCGCGTCACCGACCAGTTGATCGTCGACCACGGCACCATGCCGGCCGACGCGCTCTATCATGACCTGCGAATAGACGCGTCGAACGCCGGCGTCACCGACATCGACGCGCTGCTGGCGCTGCAGGAGCAGCCGCTCACGATAAACCCGGAGGGCTCGTTCGAGCTTCATCGCGTTGGTGACGCGGTCGCGAGCCGCAACGTCCAAGCCGCGGTCCTAGATTCGATGCGCTTGTGCCGGGCCCTGTGATGGCCGCGCCGGTCGCATACGGAGAAACCGACGATTACCGCAAGTATCTCGACGGGATGCATCAAGTGCGGCACACCTGATCCTCCCATTCGCTTCGCGGCGCGCAGCAACGTCATGCGCGCCGATCCCAATTTCTCAGGAGACGACACAATGCGCTTGTCCGATTTCAAGGCTCTTACCTTCGACTGCTATGGCACGCTCATCGACTGGGAGTTGGGCATGATCGCGGCGCTCGTGCCGTTGACGTCGCAAGTGAAGCCGGCGCTGACCCGCAACGTCATTCTCGAAGCGCATGCGCGGCATGAGTTGATGCAGCAGCGCTTCACGCCAGCCAAGGTCTATCGGGATCTGTTGGCGGTCGTCTACAAGCGCCTTGCCGACGAATGGCGCGTCTAGGTGACGTGGGACGAGTGCCTCGCCTACGGTCGCTCGGTCGGCGATTGGCCGGCCTTCCCGGATTTGGCGGCCTCGCTGCAATACTTGAAGCAGCACTACAAGCTGGTGATCCTGTCCAACGTCGACAACGCCAGTTTCGCGCTCAGCAACAGGCAGCTACAGGTCGATTTCGACTCCATCTACGCGGCTGAGGACATCGGCAGCTACAAGCCCGACCTGCGCAATTTCGACTATATGCTGGAGAACCTCGCATCGATCGGCATCAAGAAAAGTGAAGTCCTACACACCGCCGAGAGCATGTTTCACGATCACGCGCCCGCCAACAAGGTCGGCTTGAAGTCGGCCTGGATCTATCGCCGCCATGCCGATCAGGGCTTCGGGGCCACCATGGATCCCGGCGCCATCCCGCACACCGACTTCAAGTTCACCAGCATGGCGGAAATGGTGAAGGCGCATCAGGCCGAACAAAAGGCATAAGCGAGCGGCAATCGAGATCCGCCTCGGTCGGCCACTAAGCGGTTCGCGTGTCCCGCCAGCGGTAGTAGAGGATCGACGGGGCCAGGAACCAGGGATTGCCGTAGTATAGCGGACGGGTCTCGAACTTGATCCCATCGAGCGCTGTCTTGCCCTCGGTGCGACCGAGAACTTGTTGTCCGATCCGCATGCCGAAGTAGCTGGCGGTGCCGACACCGGCGCCGCAATATCCCATGGCGTAGTACATCCCTTCGTGGCGGCCCACGTGCATCAATTCGTCGAAGGTATAGGCGATGAAGCCGCACCAGGAATGGCTGATTTTCGTCGAGGCTAACTCGGGAAAGATTTGAACCATATCGGCGTGCAGTTTCGGCCCGCTAACACGGGGATCAGTCTCGTTGAGTGACACCCGTCCGCCAAACAGGATGCGACGCCGATCGGGTGAGGCGCGATAATAATAGACGACCTTCCGCGTATCGCTGACAATCCGGTTCTTCGGGATCAGACGATCCATCAGGGATGGCTCGATCGGTTCGGTCGCGATCATGTAGCTGCCGATCGGTATCACCCGGCGCTGGAGCCACGGCGTCAGTCCGCCCGTGTAGCCATTGGTTGCGATTACCACACCGCGCGCAATGACAACGCCGCGCGAGGTTCGTATGCGGAAACCGCCGTTCGTGCTCTCGATCGCAGTGACCGGACAATGCGCGATGATGTCTGCTCCCGCAGCACGGACACGCTCAAGAAGCTCTTGATGGTACCGGCCCGGATCCACAGACGCATGGGATGAATAGACGACCCCGCCAGGGTAGATCTCGGACCCGAGCTCACTGTGTTGCTCTGCGCGTGGCACGGCATGCGCTTCGACTTCGAGCCCCTTCGGTTGGTTCGAAATTCGCTGGGTCAGGGCGTCGTACTGCGACGCGTTGTGTGCGGCATGGAAGCGGCCAACGACGCCGAAGTTGCATTCGAGTTGTTCGGCTGCGACAAAGTCCTTGATCCAAGCGAGTGAGGCGTGTCCCTCCTTGAGGATGGCGAATGCCCGTTCGGCACCGTATCGCCTTGCCAAGTCTTCGTAGGACGGTTTGATGCTCGTCGAGATCTGGCCGCCATTGCGCGTGCTGCAACCGAAACCCGCAACTTCCGCGTCCAAAACGACGGTGTGCCGTCCGCCGCGCGCGGTCTGGAGTGCGGCGTGCAGCCCGGTGTATCCCGAGCCGACAACAACGACATCGGCTTTGGCCGGCACGTCTCGATGCGGAAGGTCGGGACGAGGCACATGGTCCCACCAATAGGGGCCCATCTTGCTGTCGGGCGTGAACAGATCTGTCGGCACGTTTCTAGCTCTCCTGGTAGCCGGTGTGGCTGACCGGCAGCATTGGCGGGAAGCGCGGAACTAGCATTGGGCGGCCTCCGCGAGGATCAAATCGGCGCCTTTTTCCGCGACCATGATCACAGGCGCGTTGGTGTTGCCGGATGTCACGGCGGGAAACACGGATGCATCGACGATCCGCAAAGCGTCCAGCCCGTGGACCTTGAGCCGGTGATCGACGACCGATGTTGCCTGGTCCGGCACCATCCGGAAGGTCGATACGGGATGATAGACCGTCGCGGCTCTGTTGCGCATGTCGTCAATCATCTAGTCGCGGGTCTGAACCGTCCGACCCGGCTGCAGTTCGTCAGCAATCACGGCCGACAACGCGGGCGTTGCCGCCAGCTTGCGCAGGAAGGCACAGCCTTCCAACAAGTCGTCGATGTCACTTGGTTCTGCAAGAGAGTTGGGAACGATCACCGGGGTGTCGAAGGGATCGGCGGACCGGATCTGCAGATAGCCGCGACTTGCCGGCCGGCAAGGTTGGACACTGAGAAGAAAGCCTGGCTCCCGATCGGGACTGAGCAAGGCCCGCTTACCAGGCGTGGGCTTGGTGTAACTGACTGGTGAAAAGTAGAGCTGAATATTCGGCCGGTTCAGTCCGGGGCGTGAGTGGAAGAAACCGCCACCTTGGTTGACACTGAGGCTGAGCGGCCCGCGCCGGGTGAGAACGTATTTGAGCCCATTCCAAAGCTTGCCGTGCAACGGCCGCAGCTGATTGTTGACGGCTTCTTCTTTGCGGCTTGGCAGCACGCGGCTGTGCTACAGCCAGTTCAATCTAACCCGCGTATCGTCTGCTTCGCTAAGACAATCCGGACATCGAACCACGCATCGAAAATCGCCGGCACCGCAGCAATGGGCTCTCACTGAAAACGAGAACCCAAAAGCCTCGGAGGAAGATCGGATTACGTTGGGTCGCATGAGCTATTCCAAAAACTCGAGAGTTGGGGTTGCGGCAATCAGCGCCCGTGCGTACTCCGTAGTTGGACTGTGGAAAATGCTTTCGGTGTCACCGGTTTCCACGACGCGACCCTGTCGCAGGAGCATCACGCGATCAGCCATATAGCGAATGACGCCAAGGTCGTGACTGATGAACAGATAAGTCAGGTTCAGCCGCTGCTGCAGTTCCAGAAGCATGTTCAGAACCTGCGCTTGCACCGAAACATCAAGTGCAGATGTCGGTTCATCGAGAATGAGAAACTCCGGCTCAAGAGCTAACGCGCGGGCGATGCAGATGCGCTGTCGCTGTCCCCCGGAAAACTCGTGGGCGTAGCGCCATAAGTGTTCGCGCTTCAGGCCGACGGTTATCAGAAGCTCCAGCACGCGCGCACTTCGCTGGCGCGGAGACATCGGCCTGCGGTCGGCATGGATAACCAACGGCTCCGCGATGATGTCGTGCACGCTCATGCGCGGATTGAGCGAGGCGTAAGGATCCTGAAAGACGATCTGCATCTTTTCGCGC
The DNA here is from genome assembly GCA_963779515.1 of uncultured Alphaproteobacteria bacterium. Taxonomy (GTDB): domain Bacteria; phylum Pseudomonadota; class Alphaproteobacteria; order Rhizobiales; family Hyphomicrobiaceae; genus CAVZYN01. Next base: position 371,181 of record CAVZYN010000009.1, on the reverse strand, counting down.
AATGCTCGCAGGTCGCGAGCGGCAATCGTCGCAAGATCGCGACCATCGTAGAAAATCCTGCCCGCCGTCGGCGGCTCGAGCGCAAGAACGAGGCGAGTGAGTGTCGATTTTCCAGAGCCGGATTCGCCGACGAGGCCCAGGCACTCGCCGCGAAAAATGGACAGCGAAACATCATCCAGTGCCACAACGTCCGGGTCGCGCCGATTCGACCGGTAGACTTTGTGAACGTTTTCAAGTGCGAGCAACGTCATGCACCAACCTCCGCCAGACGGAGACAGGCCGCAACATGTTGCGGACCGATCTCGTTCGACTGCGGTTTGGTCGATGCGCAGATCGCCGCGGCGTGCGCGCAGCGCGGCGCGAACCGGCAGCCGACGGGCGGACGGATCAGGTCGGGAACCGATCCGGCAAGCCCCTTCAACGTGCCGCGCGCCGTGTCGGCACGCGGCAGTGCCTCCAGGAGCGCGCGCGTATAGGGATGGCGCGGCGCGGCGAAGACGGACCGGACGGGGCCATCCTCGACGATAGTGCCGGCATACATGACCGAAACGTGCGAGCACGTCTGTGCCACCACGCCGAGACTGTGCGTGATCAGCAGGACGCCGATCTGGAACTCGGTCACTAGGCCCTTGATCAGGGTCAAGATCTGCGCCTGCACGGTGACATCCAGCGCCGTCGTTGGTTCATCGGCGATCAGCACGTCAGGCCGGCCGATCAATGCCATGGCGATCAGGACCCGCTGGCGCATGCCGCCGGAAAACTGATGCGGATAATCGTCCGCCCGCGTCTCCGGATCGCGGATGCCGACCTTGCCGAGCATGCCGATTGCGATCCGGCGCGCTGCCGTCCGCCGCTGTCGTGTGGAGGCACCGGCCGCGACGCCGAGCACGTCCGGATCGATCGCGCCGGCATGCAGCGCGACATCGATCATCTGCTCGCTGACGCGGAACGCAGGGTTGAGATTGGTGGTCGGGTCCTGGAATATCATGCCGATGCGCCGGCCCCGCAGTGCTCGCATCGCCCGGTCATCGAACGACATCAGATCCTGGCCGTCGAATAGGATGCGCCCGCGCGGGTAGCGTCCCGGTGGCGTCGCGACGAGGCGCGAGATGGACAATCCCGTCAGCGACTTGCCGCATCCCGTTTCGCCGACCAGGCCGCGGATCTGCCCGCGATCCAGCGACAGGTCGATACCGTCGAGCACATGCGCTTCGCCGTCGTAGCTGCGCATGGTCAGGTGCAGATCGCGGATTGCCAGCAACGTCATCATCACCGCCGGGATTTCGGATCGAGCACGTCACGCAGGCCGTCGCCAAGCAGATTGAAGCCGAACACAGCGAGAAAAATCGCGAGGCCCGGAAACACGGCTGTCCACCAGTACTCCGGCATGTAGCCCCGCGCGATCGCAAGCAACGATCCCCACTCCGGCATCGGTGGTTTGACACCGATGCCGATGAAGCCAAGGGCCGCGATCGTTAGGATCGCAAAACCCATGTCGAGCGACATCTTCACGATGACGGGGCCGAAGATGTTGGGCAGGATGTGATGGCGCAGCAGGCGAGCATGCGAGGCGCCAAGCGCGCGTGCCGCAAGAACGAACACCTCTTCCTTCTTGGCGAGCACTTCGCCGCGCACCAGCCGTGCGAACCCGGGCCACCAGGACAGCGAAACCGCGATGATCATGTTGACGATGCCGGGGCCGAGCGCCGCTGCCACAGCCATGGCCAGAATGAGACCCGGGATGGTCAGCTTGAGATCGGTCAGGCGCATGATGATATCGTCGACCCAGCCACCGAAGTAGCCGGCAATCGCGCCAAGCAAGGTCCCGACGCTTGCGCCGACGATGACGACCGCCAAGCCGCACAACAGCGACACACGCGTGGCCGCAAGGACAAGCGAAAACACGTCCTGTCCAAGCTCGTTGGTGCCGAACAGATGCTTGAACGAAGGTGACTGGAAGCGGGCGCGAGGCGCAATGCCGCCGCTAACATGCTCGGGGTAGGGCACAAGCAGAGGCGCGAAGATCGCGATCAACAGCAGGCAGATACAAATCGCAAAACCGACCACCGACAGCGTCGAGCCGCGAAACCTGTAGAGACCCCGTCGCCAGGCATCGACGCGCGCCGCCCAGGCTTCAGCGCGGTCCGATCGCTCTATCGATGCAAGGTCACTCACGACAGCCGCACCTTCGGATTGACGAGGCCGTAGGCAAGATCGACCAGCAGATTGACCGAGACGAACAGCAGACCGATACAGAGCGTCACCCCCATGATCGGCATGAAGTCCTGCGAGGTGATGGCTTTGGTCGCGTAGAGGCCGATGCCGGGCCAATCGAAAACGGTCTCGACCAGCACCGTGCCACCGAGCAGCCAGCCGAAATAGAGACCAATCACGGTCAGGCTGGCCGACAGCGCGTTCTTAAGCACATATTTGAACACGATCAGGCGCTGCGACAAGCCGAGCGCGCGGGCAGTCAGAACATAGTCCTGCGATAGCACTTCCAGAGTCGACGCCCGCATCATGCGGGTTATCGTGGCGAGCGGTGACAGTGACAAGGCAAACGCCGGCATCAGCATGTGCTGCAGCACCAGGCCGAAACTGGCGACATCACCCGCGATCAGCGTATCGATCGTATAGAAGCCGGTCCACGCGGGCGGCGGTGACATGATGATCGGAATGCGACCACCGAGCGGCAGCCAACCGAGCCACATGGCAAATGCAAGTTGCAACAATAGGCCGAGAAAGAACCGCGGAATCGACACCGCACCGAGCGACACGGCGCGCGACAAGATATCCGGCCAGCGATCTCGGCAGACCGCCGAGATCAAGCCCATCGGGATACCGATCACGACAGCAAAGACCATGGCCGCAACAACAAGTTCGAGTGTCGCCGGCAGGAATGCCTTGAGATCATTGAGCACCGGCTGACGCGATTGGATCGAACGTCCCCAATCGCCGACTGTGAGCCCCTTGGCGTAGTTCAGGTATTGCAACACCAGCGGCTGATCGAGACCGAACTCGTGCGCGAGCGCCGCGATCTCCTCCTTGGTCGCGTGCGGCCCCGCTGCGAGCTGCACCGGATCACCCGGCAGAATGCGCCCGATGATGAACACCACCATCGACAAGCCGATGAACACCGGGATCAGCAGAAGCACACGGCGGATGATGAAGCGAAGCATGGCGAAACGGCCTGTCCCGTGCACGAGCGGTATCCGGCCCGAGGCCGGATACCGCTCGCCGATCAGCCCTTGAGCGACAGTCCGAACAGTTCCGGCGCGTTGGAGGCGACCGGAATGAACTTGAAATTCTCGACGTCTGTGCGCATTGCCAATTTGCGCTTTTCCAGCACACCGAAGATGTCCGGTGCATCCTCGACGATGGCCTCCTGCAGTTCCTTGTAGATCGCCGCCCGCTTGGCGAGGTCCGTCTCCGCACGGCCGCGCTCGATCAATCCGTCCACTTTCTCGCTCTTGTAGACCATGTTCTGCCAGTTGCCGTTGTTGATCGAATGATAAGCGGCAAAGGCGATGTTGTCGGTGTCACCGTAGTTGGCCGTCTGATAGACGGGGAAGAAATCCGGCGCGGTCTGTGGTGCCTTCGTCAAGGCGACCATGTCCGGCCAGACCATCGGCTTGATGTCGAGGTCAATGTTCAGCTTTTTCAAGCTGTCCAGCATCACCAGCGCCCAGCGACGCTGCTGCTCGAGCCCGGTCACGTGCGTCATGGTCAGCTTGAGCCCGCCATTGGGTGTTTTGGTTTTGGCCAGGAACAACTTCGCCAGCGCCAGATCCGTGCGCGGCACCTTCAGATTTGGATCGTGTGCGAAGATCCCGTTCGGCAACGGCCCGACCATCAACTGCGCGTAGCCCGCAAGATCGAGCATGGCCTGATAGTCGAACGCATGGCTGATGGCGCGGCGCATGTTGATGTCGGCCATCGGGCCATGCGCGGTATTCATCTTGATCGAGAACGTACGGAACTCCGGCTCGATTACGAGTGCCACGCCGGGTTTGCCTTTCAACGCGTCCATATCTTCCGACGTCAGGTCCATGGCGATGTGGGCCTGGCCCGCCTGGATCATATTCCGTTGCTTGATCGTCTCGCGGACGATCTGCCAGATCGCGCCCGTGACATTGCCGCCGCCTTGGCGCCAAGCGTTCGGCATGCGCTCCAGTTCATAAAGATTTCCCACTTCGGCGCGCTTGACCGTGAAGGCGCCAGAACCAGCGATATTCTTGGCAAGCCAGGACTGGCCGTCATCGGCAGCCTTGTTGGCCTCGACCAGCTTCGGATTGACGATCCACTGCCACGGCAGAACTTGCAGGAAGGCAACGAACGGCTTGGTCAAAGTGAATTCGACCGTCCCCGCGTCGATGACCTTGACGCTATCTGGACCGAGCACCGAGTTGACCATCCAGCCGTTGCCCTTCTTCAGCCGCATGATGCGGTCGAACGAATACTTTACCGCTACTGCATCAACGGGTGAGCCGTCTTGGAACTTGGCTGCCGGATTGAGCTTAAATGTGAAAGTCTTCCCGTCAGCCGAAGTGGTCCAGGAGGCAGCGAGGCTTGGCACGGGCTTTGGCGGATTGTCCTCGATACGAACCAGGCTGTCATAGACATTGCGAAGCAACCACGCGGGGGAATAGCCGGTCGCGACATGCGGATCGAAATTGGGAATGTCCTGACCGGCCGCGATGATCAGGACCTTGCGCACGCCCTGCGCCAGCGTGGCATCGGCAAGTGACATGGAAGCAGCTGCAGCACCGACGCCCGCCACAACGGCACGTCTGGAAATAATCATGTGGTCCTCCCTTGGATGTGTCGCTCAGTAGATTGTCGTTAGGTTGTCGTTCGTTCCTATTCAGCCGCCGATTTGGCAGCCGATCGCAAGCCGTAGATCGCTGCAGCATTCTCAAGCGTCACGTAGCCTTCGGCAAGGTCCGTCTCGACGGCGCGGCGGGAGCGTCGCTTCGGATCGCCGAAACCGGCACCGCCGGCAAGCACGATCTCGATGATTTGCGTTTCATCGGCGAGTGACACCAGTTCGCCTGTGCCGCAATCGTGTACGTCCGTGCTCGTTTGATCGGTGACGAGGCCGCGTGAGGCCCCACCTGGTTGACCATCGAAAAGCCCCTCAGGATTGAGCCCGACGCCCTCAGGGTAGACCGACACGAGCGTCACCTGACCGCCGGCGTTCAGACGGCGCAACCTCACGCGCTGCCCCAGTCCCCCGCGCTGCTCGCCTGCGCCTCCGCTGTCGGCCAAGTAGGTTTTCTCGAGCACCAGCACGGGGACGCGTGACTCGAACATCTCGATCGACGTATTCGCAGCCGAGGTTGGATACAGCATGCCCGATTTTCCATCTCTATGCGCTGATGCGCCCTGGCCTCCGCCCATGAACAGCATGTCCGAGTAGATCGTCCCGTCGGGCAACTGGCCGTAGACGTTCGCCGCGATCGGCAGGCCGGTGAACGCCTGTACTTGCTTCGGGGCTGCGGTTGCGAGCGCGCGGAATATATTCGGTGCAATATACCATCCCGTGCGCGTTCTGAGATTCACCGCCACGGGTTTGCGGCAGTTGAGGATCGAACCCTCAGGCGCTTCAACCTTGAATGGGCGATAGCACCCGGCATTGCCTCGCACGCCGGGCGTCAACATGCATTTCAACGGGTAAGTTGCATGGGCGGCTGTGTAGTTCAGCGTCGAGTTCAAGCCGCCCTGCGGCACGGTGGGCGGCGCGCCAGCAAAATCGACCGCGATCTCGTCGCCTGTGACCGTCACGGCGACGGGAAAGGTCATTGGCGTGCCGAGGGGATTGTTGCTGATCGTGCTCTGGTAGACGCCGTCTGGAAGGGCGCGGATCGCATCGCGCATGGCCTTCTCCGAGCGCCCTTGAACGACCGCGGCGAGCGCGCGCAGATCCTGTAAACCATAGTCGCGCATGAGCGCGAGAAGGCGCTGCGCGCCAAGCGCGTTGGCAACCACGAACGACTGCACGTCGCCGAGCACCTGATGGCTATTGCGCACGTTTTCGGCCAACAAGCGATGCAGGGTTTCGTTGGGCCGGCCGGCGTCGTAGAGCTTCATCGGCGGGATCTGGAATCCTTCCTCATAGATTTCTCGCGCGCGCAAAGAATCCTTGGTACCGCCAATGTCCGAGACGTGACCGACAGTGCCTGTCAGGCCGACCAGTTCATCGCCACGGAACACGGGTGTCACGACCGCAATGTCGAACAGGTGGCCGGCACAAAGCCACGGATCGTTGGTGACGAGAACGTCGCCTGGCTTGAGCGTCTCCGGAGGATAGGCCTCAAGCAACGCTTTCACAGCACGCGGCAACGTCAGATTGAACACCGGCATGGCGCGCGGCGAATGTGCCAACGTCTCTCCGATTGAGTCGAGCAGTTCACATGCAAAATCCTGCGCTTCCGAGATGACCAGCGAATATGCCGTCCGGCAGACGGTCAGCCACATTTCCTCGGTCACGTTGACGAGGCGGCTCCACATGATTTCGAGCGATACCGGATCGCTTTCGATCAGTCGGACAGCATCGGCGAGCGGCGTCTCAGCTGTGATACGGGCGGCAGGTGCATCTGGCACATGAACCAGAATGCGCAAATTCAAGCTGTCATCAATTTCGATGCGGTCGCCCTGGCCGATGACCGTGGTCGCCTCCCGCTCTTCAACGATCGCTGGCCCTGTAATGCGATCGCCGGGCACCAGCGCGTAACGATCCCAGATGTCGACCTCCGCGAGACCGCCGTCGAACCATGCCTTACGTCTGCCCTTTATCTTACTGCCGGCAACACCGCCAACGGCACCGCTGATGTGGACTTGCGGGTCCGGCGCACTGACGCGGACGCGGAAGTTCAGAGCCTCGAAGCGTGCGGCGATCGGAACCTCGGCGTAGCGAGCTGCATAGACAGCATGAAAAGCCCCACGTACATCGGCAATGGCCGCATCACTCAGAGGTCCACTAGGCAACGGCACCGCGATGTCGTGCATTTGTCCGACCAGACGCATGTCGGCGGTACGATCGACACGAACACTCTCGGGACTGACCCCGGCCGCGCTCAACTGCGTCCGCCCCTCGGATTCCAGGTATGCGAGGAGCGCATTGAGACCAGCCGCATCGAACCCCGGTTCGAACGCGATGATGTGCGAGCGCGCACTCTCGAACGATAAGGGCGCTGTCAGGAACCCGAGCGCCGATGCGGCCCCCGATGCCGGCGGGATGATCACCTCACGCACCCCGAGGGATCGTGCGACGCCCGCGGCGTGCGCCGGTCCAGCGCCGCCAAAACCGACCATCGCATAGGCACGCGGATCCTTGCCTTTCTCGACGAGATGCACACGTGCCGCCGCGGCCATACTCTCGGTAACGACGGCATGAATTCCCAGCGCCACAGCCTCGATGCTGAGGCCCAAGGGGGTGGCGACCGCCTGTAAGGCCTTGCGCGCAGCCTCGACATCAAGGCGCATCCGGCCGCCGAGAAAAAATGCAGGATCATAGAAGCCAAGCACCAAATTGGCGTCTGTGACGGTCGGCTGCGTACCGCCGTTGCCATAGCAGGCCGGCCCGGGCGATGAGCCCGAAGAATGAGGGCCAACGCGTAGCAGTCCGACTTCGTCGATACGCGCAATTGAACCACCACCGGCCCCAATCTCGATCATGTCGATGACTGGCGCCTTGATCGGCAGGCCAGAGCCGCGCGTGAAGCGATGAACGCGTGCTGCCTCCATTATGGGTGCAATTTCGGTGCGACCGTTCTCGACCAGACACGCTTTGGCCGTGGTGCCGCCCATGTCGAAGGAAATGAGATCGAGTTTTCCGGCGAGGCGTCCGAACAGAGCCGTTGCCAATCCTCCACCGGCGGGGCCAGATTCCAGAAGCCGGATCGGCACCGTCGCCGCAGTTTCCGGAGAGACAAGCCCTCCGCCTGAATGCATGAGCCGCAGGGCGCCGAAAAAACCACGCACCCGGAGTTCGCGACCAAGCCGCGCAACGTAGCGCGCCATCAGCGGCTGGACATATGCATTGGCACACGTCGTCACGCAGCGCTGATACTCACCGAGTTCGGGCACGACGTCGCAAGATAGTGATACTGTCAGCTGCGGATAGAGGTCTCGGGCGATCGTCGCCACGCGGCGTTCATGAGCGTCGCTGGCGTAAGAGTGCAGGAAGCAGACCGCGACAGCGTCCACGCCCATCGCGACGAGCCTTGCGAGGGCCTCGCACACCATGTCTTCATCGAGGGGCGTCACCACCGATCCATTGCGATCCAGCCGTTCCGCCACTTCGAGCCGTCGCTGGCGCGGCACGAGCGGCTCAGGAAAGGTTAGGAACAGATCGTAGATGTCGTAGCGCTGCTCCGTCCCCATCTCAAGAATATCGCGAAACCCTTCAGTGGTGATCAGCCCGAGCTTGGCCCCGCGCCGTTCGATGATCGCGTTGGTCACGAGCGTCGTACCGTGTATTATTTCCGCTATGTCCGCGAGGCTTATGCCCGCCGCAGCAACGATTTCATCCAATCCCAAGAGCGCACTTTCCGCCGGATCGTGCGCCGATGTGAGGCGCTTGTGCAGGCGCACGGTGTTGGTGGTCTGGTCCTGCAGGATGAAATCGGTGAATGTGCCGCCGATATCGAAACCGATGCGAAAGCGTGGTTGCGATGTGTCCGGAGCTATCCGCATCTTGTGAGCCTTATGCAGCATTGAATTTGGCGCGCGAATGACGCTCGAACGCAAGCGGATCACCGATCGCGCGGGCAAGCTCCTTCGCGCCGGTACGCATGGCCTCAATGATCCGGCGCTGTTCGGCTTTCGTCGTCGTTGCTGAAGGAAAGACAATGCAGATTGACACGTCGTCTTCGCCGTCTCCGGCCGCGGTAGCAATCGCGGTTACGCCCTTGTAAGCTTCGTCCTCCGAGATAGCGAACCCGGTTCTCCGTATCATCGCCAGACGCTCGAGCAGGTCGGTCATCGTGAGTGGCGCACGAGGCGAGGGAACGGATGGTAGTTTGCCGCCGTAAAGCCCTATGACTTCGGCATCTGTGTGCCGGGCGAGCAAGCTTCGCCCCGTCGCCGACGCAAAAGCCGGCAATCTGCGGCCAATTGAACTGTCGACACGCAAGGTGTTGGTGCCGGCATGGTCGAGAATGGCTGTCACTTCCCGACCGCTTCGCTTGCTGACATAGCCGGTATGGCCTGAGCTTGCGGACAACGTGGCAACAAGAGCATCGGCTCGTGCAATCAATGTCGATGAGCGCCGGTATACCCGACCGACATCGAGCAGCATGAGCCCTGGTCGATATCGCTTGGTGTCACCCACCCTTTCGAGCAGGCCGGCGTCGCACATCGCTCGCAAAAGGCGGGACGCGTTGCTCTTTGGGATGCCGAGACGATGGACGATATCTGTCATCGTCAACCCGGCTTGATCATCAGTGAGGCACTGCAAAACCCGCGCGGCACTTTGCAAGATCGACACCCAACAACTCCGCATCAAGTTGCAGAAAATGGAACTGCTGTTCCATATTTTGTAGTTCATAGCAGCGCCCAGTTCTAAGCACAAACAGATAGCGAATCCTTGTCAGTCACCAATGTGAGGCGGCGATCTGATGCCAAATCGTGCCGCTCGATCACGACGAGACCGGCTTCGCGCTCGGCCCGGCGCGACGCCATCGTGGCGTCGGCCTGAACGATGAGGCCGCGCCAGTACTCGGCCGGCGCGTGGCCGATGAAGCAGAGCGTGGCCGCCTGTTCCAGGATCACGACGCGGAGATCGACCCTGGTCGGCGAGCAACTCCCGCGCATCTACAGAATGATTTCATTGAATTTCTGAGAATTTTCCCAAACTTTCGAGCGGGGCGTCGAAGGTTTGGGACCCGGGCGGACGCCCGTTGGTTTCGAAACGCCATAAGCGACAGTACTTTGTCCGCTTGATCTTGCGGCGCATCTTTCCCGCGGCAAGGCGAGGCATCGCCTCGGAGGCGACGGACCGTACACCGATCTGATCGGCCTCGAAGCAACGCGCCGATTGATCGCTGCCCATCCCACGTGGACCATTCGCTTCCCCGCCCACGTGGACGACCCACCTTGATCCGAACTGCTGAGGACGCCGCGTGGCTTCTCCGCCCACGCGAAAATCGAACTGACGTCTCAATGCCGCGAGGTTCGACTTGGCGGATTCTTCGCAGGACGGCATGAGGTAACGCAAAACACTTGTCACACCCAGAGCCGCGACCGTGGATGTGATCCCACCCAAGTTTCAGATACCCGGAACAACTGCTGTGCGGCGCTGCCTTTGTGCCGCACCGTTGGGTACATTGTCTACCGGCCCAGCCGTTGGCAGACGCTCGCGATCCGCGCGCAGCTTTCTCTGATCACGTCGTCAGAAGTCGCGATCGACATGCGAAAGTAGCCGGGTAGCCCGTACGCCGAGCCATGGATCGTCGCGACACCGGCCGCATCGAGCAGATGCATGACGAAATCCTGGTCCGTTTCGAGCCTGACGCCCTGCTGCGTCTTCTTGCCGAGCGCGGCGGCACAGCTAGGAAACAGATAGAAGGCACCGCTCGGTCGCACGCAGCTGATGTCGGGAATGGCGTTCAGCAGATCGATGGCGAGATCGCGGCGGCGCGCATAGGCCCCGGCGTACTCGCCGACGCTCGCTTGCGGTCCCGTCAGTGCGGCCAGCGCCGCCTGCTGGCTGATCGATGACGGACAGGACGAACTCTGCGATTGCAGGACGTTGATGGCATCGATCAAGGGCTGCGGGCCGGCGGCATAGCCGATGCGCCACCCTGTCATGGCATAGGTCTTCGAGACGCCGTTGACGAGCAGCACCCGATCGGCCAGCTGCGGCGCGACTTGCACGAGGCTTGCGATTGCACCCGGCTCGTACCAGAGTTCGTCGTAGATCTCGTCGGTCAGCACGCCGACGTGTGGATGTTTGACGAGCACGGCAGCAATGGCTCGCAATTCATCGCCGCTATAGGCGATGCCCGTCGGGTTCGACGGCGTGTTGAGGATCAGCCAACGCGTTTTCGGCGTGATTGCCGCCTCGACCTGCGCGGCCGTGATCTTGAACTGTTGCGATTGTGGGCACGTGACCATGACCGGTGTGCCGTCGTTGCCCGCGACCATGTCAGGGTATGACACCCAGTACGGCGCCGGAATAATCACCTCGCTGCCGGGATCGAGTGTTGCGGTCAGTGCGAGGAAGATGATCTGCTTGGCGCCGCCGCCGACCGTGATGCAGCCCGGATCGTAGGCATGTCCCGTCCGCTGCTTGAGTTTGACCGCGATTGCTTGACGCAACGGCAGGATGCCGTTGACCGGCGTGTACTTCGTGTCACCGCGCTTGATGGCAGCGATCGCCGCGTCCTTGATGTGCTCCGGTGTATCGAAATCGGGCTCGCCGATCGTCAGGTCGAGAATCTCGCGGCCTTCGGCCTTGAGATCGCGCACCCGTTGTGCGGCGGCGGAACTGGGCGAGACGCGGATGCGTCCGACACGTTGCGACAGTGCGACCACGGCTCTTCCCTCCAATGTCGTCAATGATTTACACGCGCGCGTGCTTGTGCATCGCCTCGATCTTGTCGCGCAGAAAAGGATCGATGTGGCAGTAGAGCAATTGCGCACCGTGCTTGGACCAGTGCGCGATGTCCTCCTCGATGACCAGCGTGCCGGCGATTTTGCCGGCCTTGCGGATGTGGGCGAGTGTCTTCTCGACGGCATCGAGCACTTCGCGCGGCCGTGACTGCCCGCGTGGGACGGATGGCATGAAGCCCATCGATTGCGACAGGTCACCGGGGCCGACGAAGAACACATCGATACCTTCGACGGCGAGGATCGCATCGAGATTGCCCAGCGCCTCTACGGTCTCGATCATCGCGACGACGAGACGCTTGTCATCGCCTGGCTCAAGCGTCTCGGGCGGAAACGCGGGCAGGAAATAGTGCTGCACTGCCATCGGCAGCGACGTGATGAAAACAGGGATCGCCCAGGTGCATTGGGACAGGGCCCGCCCCTTCGCGTCCATGAGGACGGTGACGTAGTCGTGGTTCTCGCGGACGATCGGCGAAAAGGCCGTGCGGCCGAGCGCGCGGTCGGCCTGATCAGCGATGAATACCAGACGGTTCCAAAGAACCTGCAGTGTGATTGGGTCGTCGAAATCGACGGTTTTGCTCGACATCGGGCGTGCCTTCAATGAAGTGACATACGCCGCAACGTGCTGGCTCAGCGCGGGTTGCGCGATGTTCAAGGCATGCGCGGCACGCGACATGCTGCCGGCGTCGACGATCTTCACAAAGCTCGTCAGTTTCTTGAAATCAACGGTCATGGCCCAGAGTGCGCCGGGCACCAGGTTAGCGCAATGGTGTGGGACTGTTGATTTCCAACTGATGGTTGATCGACGCCGTTCACGACCCCGCGACGAGCCCATCAGCGTCTTGGATGCCAATCACCCAGCGACAGACCACGGCCAACTTTAGATGAGCTGCGATCAAGCGGCCATTCTAAACGGTCTTGGTTTTTTCACGACGTTGTCAGGCGAGTTCGACCGCTCTGGGCCGATGGTCTCGTCGCGGTCGAGACCGGCGGTTCGACAATGTCCGCCGAGCTCGAGGTCCGCGACGCCAACACTCCGCTTACTTCGGCGGCGAGAACTTCTTCAGGTAGGCAATGACGTCCTTGCGGTCCTTCTCGTCGGGCAGCTTGAAGACCATCTTGGTCGCCCCCGCCGCGATGTCCGCCTTGCCTTTGTCGGTCAGGAATTTTTTCAGGAACGGCGTCGGATCCGCGAGGTACGCGAAGATCAGATCCTCGGTCCACACCAAGCCGTTGCCGCCTGCGCCCTTGTTGAGCTCGGAGTAGGCGTAGCTCTCAGCCGTACCGGCCGGGCGGCCGATTACGCCATTGAGCACCGGCCCGACCTGGTTCTTGGCCTCGGGCCCGACGCGATGGCACGCCATGCATTTCTTGAACACCGCCTCGCCGTCTTCGGCACTGCCTTGGGCTAGTGCGGCGCCACTCGGTGCCACCACGGTGATAAAGCCCGCCACTGCGAGCGAAACGGCAAGCTTGAGCATCGGCACTCTCCCTTCGGTTCTTGTCGGTACTGGTCCTATTCTGGCCAGCGACGTCATTAGTACGGCCAGTGATTAAATCTGGATTTGTCTGAACGCCGCATGAAACCGGCGATCACGGACGCCGGTCGAGCCGGCGCCTTGATTTTTTCATGCTGCAGCGCAGCACGCTTACTTGTACGCCGCCGGCGCGACGTTGTGCTTCACCGCCCAGTCGTACCAGTTATCCACCGCCGTCCCGGTCAAAAGGATACCGATGCCGCCTGTAAGCGGGCACAGCACCGCGAACCACCACGCCCAGCGATGGATCGATTCCATCGTCGCGTTGAAGCCCATCGTCCAGCGCCAGAACAACGCCGCCCGTTCTGACGCGGTTCCCCGGTCCGTGATCTGCTCGATCTCGCGCTCACCGCCGTAGCGGCTGACCGCCAGGATCGTCGCGGCGTGCATCGCGAACAGCAGCGCCGAGCCATACAGGAACACGATCGAAAGCATATGGAACGGATTGTAGAACAGGTTGCCGTAGTTCAACGAAAACGTATTCGTCCAATCGAGATGCGGGAAGATCCCGAACGGCACCGCCTCGCTGAAGTTACCCATCATGATGGGCCGGATGAAGCCCAGCACCAGGTACAGCCAGATCGCTGCGGCAAACGCCCAGGCGACATGCGTCCCCATCTTCAGCGCGCGCGCGCGGCGATACATCCGCACCCACCACAGAATGATGGATGTGGTCAGGAAGAAGCCCGCCATCAGCCACCACCCGCCCTCGTTCAAGGGTGGGATCCCGAGCCCATACTTGGCCGGCGGCGGATCCAGCGACAGGTACGCCAGCCGCCGGATGAACTGCACCGGATCCCAATTCACCGACGCCCACATGTTGAGCCCGATGATCTCGATCGCGATGATCCCGCACACGATCGAGATCAGCCCGATCGGCCCGAGATAGAACGGCCCGATCTGGCCATCCCCGAACTTGCCCATCCAGTAGGACAGCCGCGTCCCGCCTTGCCGCGGTGAATCTCCCGCTGGCAACGCCACGCCCATATCCGCCGGACCATGCACCTGCACGCGGGTGAAGATATTTTGATATTCAGCCATGATACCCTCTCACGTCCGCCAGATTGGAATGTTGAGCCACCAGTTCCACCACTCGGACCAGGGCAGGTTCTCCGGCCAATAGGGGCCGCTGATGACGATGCACACCGCGCTCCAGAACCCGGCGCTCAGCGCCAGGAACAGTCCGAGCCGGTGCACGCCGAGCGTTCCGACCGAGTACCCGATCGTATCGCGAAAGAACGTGTTTTCGTGCTCGGGCGCTTTCACCACTTCGCCCGGCGGCGGATTGGTCGCCGACAGGATCAGCGAGCCGTGCAAGGCGAGCGCCAGGCACGTCGTGAAGAAGAACGAGATGGCAATCATGTGCGCAGGATTGTAGTGGAAATTTCCATACTGATATCCCGTCGTCGACACCCAATCGAGATGACTGATGATGCCGTACGGAAATCCGTAGGACCACGAGCCCATCAGCACGGGCCGGATCACCACCAGAGTAAAGTAGGCGAAGATCGCAAAGCCGAACGCAATCGGTACGTGATAACCGATCCCGAGCTTGCGGCAGATCTCGACCTCGCGCAGCGCCCAGGACACGAACGCCCCCAGCGCGCAGATCGTGACGAGTTGCCAGATGCCACCGTCCTGCAGCGGCGCGAGCGCGAGCCCGTATTTGACGTCCGGCGGATTGATACTGAGCTTCCACAGGTTCCACGTCGGCCCGAGTGAAACCCCGAAGAGAATGAGGCCGACGCCGACGAACACGAAGAACAACGTCGTGACGCCGAAAAATCCGACATAGAACGGCCCGACCCAGAAATCGAAAAGGTCGCCGCCGATCAGCGTTCCTCCACGAACGCGATATTTCTTCTCGAAACTGAGCATGGCCATGACAAGCTTCCTCCCAAGTCTTCGGGCCGCGGCATTGCGGGCTGATCAACCCGCGCCGGTCTGATTTGGCGCACCGCCAGAAAGGCAGGCCGGCCGGCCTGCCCTCCCGGACGGGGAACCCGCTAACCGATCTTGACGACGGGGGCCGGCAATGCCGGAACCACATCGTGTAACGCTGCCTTTGGACGAGCGGCGCGCGGCCCCTCGAGCCAATTGAACCTGTCGGTGCTGAGCAAGATGAAGTGAATCAAGATTGCCAAGCCAAACAGGAACGTGAAAAGGGCGACCAACGACCTTCGCGGGTCGAACATGGTCCAAATCTTCCACATGCCGGCTCTCCTATGTCAAAACGGATGCGATCGACGCGACCGACTGCATCACGCCATCATTGAGCGAGACGTAGCCTCTCGGTCCCGGAAACCATGGGCGCCATGTCCACACGAGAAGATGTGCGACTGCCGCCACGGCCGTAAAGGCGAAGAAACTCGTCATGAAGAGGTTGTGAAACTCCTTCGCCTCATTCTCCGTCAATCCTGACACTGAGCCAGCTGGTCGATTGTCAGCTGCCATTTGCCTTCTCCCATTCTCTAGCCTTGCGGCCGTTGCCACGCTGGTCCTGCCTGGCGAGGATCGTCGAGGCAGATGCCGCGACGCATTTTCACGAGGCCACAGGCCGCGCGAAATTCGATAAGTCCTAACCTTGCATCGAGATGCCGGCACAGCGATGCGCCGCGTCCCGGACTTCGATGAGCAACGACTTGGAGCGCGCCGCTTGCGGCGCATAGTACGTTTCCGATGCGAACAAGCGCGCGAGCGCCATCGGAATGAACAGGGCGATGAAGGCGACCAGCAAGATCAAGCGATAGTGGATCGCATCCGTGGAACGAACCTCGCGATCACTGATCGATCGCCTGTGATGAATGTCCTGCATTTCAAGTCCTTTCCCTCGTTCATGCCGCGGCTATCATGCTATCAGCCGCGTCTAGATCGGCCTTCCTTGAACAATTTCTTGCTGTGACTGAGCGACGTGCGCCGCGCTGACACGCGCCTGCCCACCGGTGCGCGCGCCGCGCTCGGCCGCATCGCGCAGCCGCTTGGCCGCCGAGATGCGCACGAGCACCGGCTGCTGATCGACGTAGTCGTCGAGCGCCGCCTTCGCGTCTTCGTCCCAAAGGATTTCCGACCTCAAGCGCGCCGGCGTTGCATCGACTTTGTCCATCTCGGTGGCGAGCGGCAAAATGTGGAACAGCGCGTCGAACAACGCATTGCACACCTCCTGCACGAGATACGTCGCGCCCGCGTAGCCCATGAACGGCGTGCCGGTGTGGCGGCGGATCACCGCGCCCGGAAACGACGCCGGAATGAAGATCGCCCGGCCGCCGGTCTCGGCGAGGTACATGCGCTCGTTGTAGCTGCCGAACAAAATCAGTGGCGTCTTCTCGCGCACGGCCTTGCGCACCTCGTCGTTCTGCGGCTTCACGCCCGGCTTGCGGCCAATGGCGAACGTGCACGGCAGGCCGAGCTCATCGGAGAGGAAATTCTTCACGCCGCGCGCGTAGGTATCGTTGGCGACGATGGCGAAGCTCGCTGTGCCAAAGAAATCCTGCGTCACCGAGCGCCACAGATCCCACAGCGGCTTGATCGTCGTATGCTTCTCGCGCTCGATGAACGGTTCCGGATCGAGCCCCAGGATCTCGCCAAGCGTGCGCAGGAACTTGGTGGTGCTATGCAGACCGATCGGCGCCTGCAGATACGGCCGCTCCAGCTTCTCGCACAGCAGTCGCCCGAACTCGCGATAGAGACACACATTGGCGTCGGCGTCGGCGAGCTTCAGCACGTCAGCGAGATGCGATCCAAGCGGGAAGACGAGATTAATTTCGGCGCCGATCCCCTCGACTAGGCGGCGGATCTCGGCCAAGTCGCTCGGCATGTTGAACGTGCCGTAGCAGGGACCGATGATGTTGACGCGCGGCTTTTCGCCGGCCTTGCGCTTGCGCACCGGAACTTTCCGGGCGCCATATTCGGTCCACAGCCACGTCATCGCGCGGTTCGCGCACTGCCACTGATCTTCATCGATCGTGCGCGGCAGGAACCGTTGGATATTGGTCCCTTCCGGCGTGACGCCACCGCCGATCATTTCAGCGATCGACCCCGTCACCACCACGCTCGGTTGATCCGGATCGAGCGTGCGATGCGCCCGCTTCATGGCGCTTTCCGTGCCGTGCTGGCCGAGTTCTTCCTCACCGAGCCCCGTGACGACGATCGGCAACTCGTGCGGCGGCAGCGCGTCGGTGTAGTGTAACACGGAGGTGACGGGAAGATTCTCGCAACCGACCGGGCCGTCGATGATGACCTGTAGCCCCTTGATCGCGGTGAACACGTAAACCGCGCCCCAGTAGCCTCCCGCCCGGTCATGGTCGAGGACGAGCATCAGATCATCTCCTCGGCCTTGCGCGCCTTGGCTTGGGCGGCGAGTTTGCGTTTGTAGTTCTCGCGATACTCCGGCCGGTCCTTCGGCACGTCTTCCCAGACGCCCGCCGTCGCACCGGTGCCGACGCCTTCGAAGAACGCCTTCATCGTGTCGAAGCGGGATTTTGATGCCAGCGCAGTGTTGACGACCTGGGCGAGCGAGCCCGCGCCCGCTACACCCATCAGCGGCCGTGCCGAGATCAGGTTGGTGAAATAGAGCGACGGGATCGCCTGCTCCTTGGCGCGCTGCACGACCGGTGTAGTGCCGATCACAAGGTCGGGCCGGAACTCGTCCATCGCCGCATAATCTTGTTCCAGCGAGGCCCGATACCGCACATCGACGCCGCGCGACGTCAGCCAGTCGCAATCGGCGGCCGACCACGCGGTCTTCGGGCAGGCCGTGCCGACGTAGCGGACATCGGCGCCACTCTCGACGAGCAGCCGCGCCACCAGCAGCTCTGAGCCTTCGTAGCCCGACAGCGTGATGCGCCCCTTGATCGGCATCTTCGCGAGCGCGCCCTTGATCATCGGCAACAGGCGGTTTGCAACCGCATCGACCTTATCGCGCGCGATCCCGAATGCATCGCCGACCGAGACGAGCCATGCCGCCGTACCGTCATGACCGACCGGCGCGGACCCGATGACCTTGCGGCCCGCCAATTCGAACTCGCGGATCACCGCCGTGTAGAAGGGATGGATCGCTGCTGCGACCGGACAATCGAGCGCGCCGTAGAGTTCGCGCCACTCGCGCGTCGGCACCGTTGGACCGGCCGCGAGGCCCAGCGGCTCGAGCATCATGCCGATGCCGACCGGATCAGCCGGGAACATCTCGCCAATCAACGCGAGGGCCGGGCGTTCGCTCTTGCCCGCGCGTGGGGCTTGGACAGGACCTTGCTCGATCTCGCGCCGTGCATAGCCGAGCATCGCCGCAGCCAGCACGTCCTTGGCTTCCGCATGCGTCGGCACGCCGAAGCCCGGCACGTCGATGCACACGATGCGCACGCCGTTGATCTCTTTCGGCAGGAGCTGCAGCGGCACGCCCGACGCTGTCGGCACGCACAGGTTCGTCACGACGATGGCGTCATAGAGCGCCGGATCGGCAAGCTTGAAGACCGCGTCGCGGATGTCCTCGAACAGCTTGCCTGTCACCAGCGATTCGCTATCGAACGGCACATAGCCGACCGTGCGCCGCGCGCCATAGAAGTGCGCGGTGAAAGTCAGCCCATAGACGCAGCATGCCGAACCGGAAAGAATCGTCGCCGTGCGTCGCATCCTGAGGCCGACGCGCAACGAGCCGAACGCCGGACACATGCTTTGCGGCTTGTCGTGTGGCCCAGTCGGATAGTCCGCCGCATAGCGGTCGAGCACGTCCGACTTGCCGGCGGCGGCCGCTGCCCGGCGCATCTCGTCCTTGCCGGCGTGGCAGCCGAGACCGTCGCTCTTCGTCGCCGCCAGGTTCGGCACCCGCACTGCCGCATCGTTGACGATCGAGCCGGCGAACCCGCGACCGTCGTCGGCCGCACCACCGGCTGCGCTCAGATCGCGATCCGGGCCGGATGTGATGTCACCGTTCATTCGACTATCGACTGGCATAGTGCCTCAGGGATCTTGATGATCTCTTGTCTTCAGTTTTGTCTGCCTTGGGCGCCTCTCAGACCGTCTCGTAAATGACTTCGAGGGATTTCTTCTCGGCAGCGCGTGCGGCCGGCATCAAGTCGGTGATCAGCGCGGGCTCGAGCGTGACGTTGCGTCCGACCTGCTCGCCCTTGAACAACGCGAGAAGTCCATCCTGCGTCAGCGGTTTCGGGCGCAATGGCGGGGCCTCGGCGACGCCAATTGCGAGCTGCTCGAACATCGGCGCCCATCGGCCGCCCGGGCGGCCGATGATTTCGTAGTTGGCGCTCTTGCGGCGGATGTCGTCATGCGCCGGGATCGAGGCCAGCACCGGAATGCCAGCCGCCGCCGCGAAGGCGTGCGCCTCGCCCGTGTCATCGTCCTTGTTGACGACGAGGCCCGCGACGCCGACGTTGCCACCGAGCTTGCGGAAATACTCGACCGCCGAGCAGACGTTGTTGGCAACATACAGCGACTGCAGATCGTTCGAGCCGACCACGATCACCTTCTGGCACATGTCGCGCGCGATCGGCAGGCCGAAGCCGCCGCAGACCACGTCGCCGAGGAAATCCAGCAGCACGTAGTCGAAGCCCCACTCATGGAAGCCAAGCTTTTCGAGCAATTCGAAGCCATGAATGATGCCGCGCCCGCCGCAGCCGCGCCCAACCTCGGGGCCGCCGAGTTCCATTGCGAACACGCCATCGCGCTTGAAGCAGACGTCGCCGATCGCGACCGCATCGCCCGCCAGTTTCTTCTTCGCTGATGTCTCGAGGATCGTCGGGCACGCGCGGCCGCCGAACAGCAGCGATGTCGTATCGCTCTTCGGATCGCAGCCGATCAGTAGCACTTTCTTGCCCTGCTGCGCCATCATGTAGGACAGGTTCGCGAGCGTGAAGCTCTTGCCGATTCCGCCCTTGCCGTAGATGGCGATGATCTGCGTGGTTTTGGTTACGGGCGCCGTCGAGACCGGAGGTGGCTCCATCGCCGCCTCCTGACGCAGCTTATCGACGATCACTTGCCGCTCAAGGTCTGCCACGGCCGCGCCACAGGACAACGTCATGCGAGATGTCTCCAATCCAGAACCATTTTGAGGCATCGTGGGTCGTCGAACGCCTGCGGATAGGCGCGGGCTGCGGTATCCGCTGCCGCCGCGTGCGTGATCAACCCATCGAGTGAGAGCCGCCGCGCCGCGACGAGATCGCGCACCGCGACCAGATCGTCGCGGTTCCATTGTGCCGCGACCCGCAACCGCGCCTCGCGCATGAACGCGGGCGGGAACGCAAATGAGATCGGCGTGCTGTAGAAGCCGCCGAGGACGATCTCACCGCCCGGCGCGAGCCGCGTGATCAGTGTATCGAGCAGGCTTGCGTCGCCGCTGACGTCGGCGATCAGCTTGTAGTCGCGGCGCGGGTCGGCGTCCGGATCACGCACCTCGTATCCGCTCGCCCCATCACGCCGCGCCGGGTTGCGTTCCCACACCACCGGCGAGGCACCCGCGATTACCGCGAGCCGCGCCAGCAGCCGCCCCAGCACGCCGTGCCCGACAATCAGATCTGGCATCAGCGTCGATGTAAGTGGCGAAATGTGATGCGCGGTCGCCGCCAGCGCCAGCAGTGTGGCTTGCTGCTCTGCGACGCCGGCGATGGGCAGCAGCCGCGCCCCCGGCACCACGACGCGACGCGCCGCCCCGCCGAACAGGCCACGCGCTCCCATGTAGCAATTGGCGCCCGGCACGAACACGCGCTCGCCTGCAGCAACGCCAGCGTCAGGGCCTGCCGAGACGACAATGCCGGCCAACTCGTAGCCCGGCACCAGTGGATATCCCATGCCGGGGAACGCCGGCATCCGGCCCTCCCACAGCAGGCGCTCGGTGCCCGTGCTGATTCCGCTCCAGGCAATCTCGACCACGGCGTCATGCGGTACCGGTTGGCTGAGCTCGAGCGGCTCGAGCGCCAACTGTCCGGGCTCCTTCATGACGACGGCGAGGGTCTTCATCGTGCGACCTTCTTCTCGACGGAACGGCACCGGACCTTGGTCCAGAATGTGTCATCTTATAATTACAATTATTGTTGTCAAGTTATCCTTACACTCAATCTACACCGTGGCGCGCACCAGACCCGTCAGCATCGGCCGCGCGGTCGCAACCTGCCGCGCCCCGGAAAATCCCGCCTCGCGCGAGAAGCGCATCAATTCTTTCGGCGTTCGCGGCCGGCCGCTGCGCATCGCCAGCAGATAGAATCCGAAATACGCGTCCGCCACCGCCTCCGATCCGGCCGCCCCCGACATCGGCTCCGCGATCAACAGCGTTCCGCCTCGCGGCAATGCCGCCCGCACCGCCCGCAACAGCGTCAAAACCGCGTCATCGTCATGATCGTGCACGATACGCACGAGCGAAATAATGTCGTAGCCGCGCGGCAGCGGGTCCGCGAAAAAATCGCCGCCATGAACCTGCGCGCGAGCGCCGAGCCCCTTTGCCTCAAGACGCGCGCGCGCCCGTTCGGCGACGGCCGGAAGATCGAACACGCCCAACCGGAGATGCGGCGCCCGCGCTCCCGCCGCAGTCACAAACGCGCCCTCGCCGCCACCCACATCCAGCAGCCCCTGATGCGCGCTCAGTGCATAGGCGTCGAGAATGTCATCCGCCAGCATCGCCTGCGAGGCGGCCATCAGCGCCGAATACGGCGCCACCGCGGAATCATCGAGTTTTGCTGGGTTTTCTGCGGTTACGTACGGCCAATACTGCGACAGCCGCGTCGGCGCGTCGCGACTGCGCAGCAGCCCGACCGGATCCGCGAGATCACGATAGAGCATCGCGTGATGACGCACCATCTGCGCCACCGACGGATTCCCCACCAGCGCCGCGCCCCGCATGCCGAGCCCAAATCGCCCCTCGCCCCGGCGCGACACCAATCCGAGCGACGCCGCCGCCGACAGTAGCGTCTCCATCGAGCGCACCGGAATGTCCGCACCCGCCGCCAGCGCCTCGAGCTCCTGCGGCCCCTCAGCCAGCCGGTCCAGAAGCCGCAGTTCGACGCAGCTGAACAGGATCTGCGAATACACGAAGCCCGCGCACAAATCGAACGCCGCCTGCGCCTGCCCACGCGCGATGCGGCGCGTCAGCGGCGATGTCGCGGCCCATCTTTGAAACTTTGGGTTCGCGAGCAGCCTGTCGCGGAACGCCAGGATCCGGTCCATCCGGCTCACGTCCCTGGCCGGGCCACCTCGAAATGCCGACGTACGAGCGCTCAACATTGAACTGCGCCTTTCGTAAATTTCTGCCCGATCCGCGTCATCCCGTGCGTCGGGCGCGAACTGAGTTGTAAATTAAAATGTACATCGATATTTGTCGAGTTATATTGACATAACGGCGGTCGCGGGATGTGCTGGCGCCCCCGGCGTCACTTCGCTCGATAGGACACACGTGCAACCGGATCGCGTCATCATCATCGGCGCTGGCATGGGCGGACTTGCAGCGGCAGGCCGCCTCGCAGCGCGCGGTCTCGATGTCACGGTCTTGGAGAGGGCGGCAGGTCCAGGCGGCAAGCTGCGCGAGACGATCGCCGGCGGCCAGCCGATCGAACTCGGGCCCCACCGTCTGCACCATGCGTTGGGTTTTCGAGGACTTGTTTTCTGCTTGCGGCTCCAGCCTCGACGAACACATCACGTTCCGGCGAAGCGAAACGCTTGCGCGCCACGCCTGGACCGAGCGCGACCGGCTGGACCTGTTCTCGGACATGGACCGATCGGCCGACGCCATTGGCCGCCTCGCGGGGGCAGCCAATGCCCAAGGTTATCGCCGCTTTTGCGCTGAGGCCCAGGCGGTCTACGAAACCCTCGAAGGACCCTACATCTGTGCCGAGCGGCCTTCGCTCGCAGGCCTGACGGCCGCGATCGGCATGCGCCGCCTCGGCGCGCTTTGGCGCATCAAGCCCTTCTCGACGCTCTGGCGCGAGCTCGGCCGCTACTTTCCCGATCCCCGCCTGCGGCAACTCTTCGGCCGCTATGCGACCTACTGCGGCTCCTCCCCCTTTCTAGCGCCCGCAACCCTCATGCTGATCGCGCATGTCGAGCGGCAAGGCGTATGGCTTCCTGACCAGGGCATGCACGCCATCGCCCAGGCGCTCGAAACCATCGCGACCCGGCATGGCGCCCGATTTCGATATCAAAGCGAGGTCACGGATATCATCGCGACCGGCGGCCGCGTCAGCGGCGTGCGGCTTGCCGGAGGCGAGGTCCTCTCCGCCAATTCGGTCATCTTCAATGGTGACGTCGCGGCCTTGTCCGCTGGCCCCTCAGGGCTGGTCCTTGGCCATCAGGTGCCGCCCGGTCCCTCCTCCCGCCTCTCCCTGTCGGCGGTGACGCTGTCCGCCGTTGCCGACGTTCATGGCTTTCCGCTGCACCGGCATACGGTGTTCTTCTCCGGCGACTACGCGGCGGAATTTGATCAGATCGCCAGCGGCCGCCCTCCCCTGTCACCCACGGTCTACGTGTGTGCTCAGGATCGCGACGTGCATGGCACGACAAAAACCGCCGGCCCCGAGCGCTTCTTCTGCATCGTCAACGCACCGCCGGTCACCGGCAAGCCTCCAGAACCGTCTAAACCGCAAGTGGAGTTCACGTCATGCATCGCCGCGATGGATCAAACGTTGAGACAATGCGGGCTGAAAGCGTCCTTTCGCCCGGACGCAACGCTGATCACGACACCTCCGGATTTCGCCCAGCTGTTTCCGGCGACGGGCGGAGCCCTCTATGGGATGGCCTCGCACGGATGGATGGCCTCCTTTCGCCGCAGCGGATCGAGAGCCCGGCTACCTGGTCTTTATTTCGCGGGCGCGAGCGTGCATCCAGGCCCTGGCCTGCCGATGGCGGCCTTGTCGGGGCGGCAAGCCGCCGCGAGCCTGATCTCGGACCTCGCTTCGATGCGCACGTCGTCCCGGGTGGCTATGCGTGGTGGTACGTCGATGCCCTCAGCGACGACCAGAACCACGGACTGACCATGATCGCCTTCATTGGCAGCGTTTTCTCGCCGTACTATGCATGGTCCCGGCGCCGCGGCCGATCCACGCCCGAAGCACATTGCGCCTTCAATATCGCGCTATACGAGCGCGGCCGGCATTGGTGGGCGATGACGGAACGCGGCAAAGGATCGATGACCGCAACGCCGCAACGCTTGGCCATTGGACCAAGCCAATTGAGTTGGAACGGACGCAAGCTGGTAGCTCAGATCGAGGAAGTCACTGCGCCGCTGCCGGCGAAGATCATCGGTGAAATCGAGCTGGAGCCGCTCTGCCTCACAGGCTTTTCAGCGACGCTCGACACCAACGAGCGGCATCGCTGGCGGCCGCTCGCGCCGGTCGCGCGCGTGCGCGTGCGCCTCGATCGGCCTAAGATGGAGTGGAGTGGGCAAGGCTATTTTGACTCCAATAGCGGCGATGTTCCGCTCGAAGCGGGGTTCGAACGTTGGGATTGGTCACGCACGATCGAGCGCAATCGCACGCGGATTCTCTACGACGTGACCACGCCGACGGGCGAGTTGTCGGCCTTGGCGCTCGATTGCAACGCCTCGGGCGCCGTCGTGCCGGTGGACGTCCCACCCGCGGCCGATCTCGGGCGGACCTTTTGGCGGCTCGAACGCCAAACTCGCGCCGACCGCGGTGCGCAGCCGAAAGTCCGCAGCACATGGGAAGACGGACCATTTTATGCGCGCTCGCTGATCGACACGTCCATCGCCGGTGACGCTGTGTCCGCAATTCACGAAACGCTCTCATTGGCGCGCTTTCGCCGGCCCATCGTGCAAGCGATGCTACCATTCCGGATGCCGCGGCGCAGCTGTCCGCCGCGCGGATGACCGCCGCCCTCATGTCCGTGGCGGATCAACCGGCGGCGTCCGATCGGCCGCCTCTTTGTCGCGCCGCAGTTGGCGCCGGATGGAGATGATTTGCCAGAGCCCGAACCCAAGAACGACGGTGTAGACGAACGCCATCTCGATCAGTCCAGCATTGTTCTCGAAGTCCATGATGTCGCTCCACCAGTCTCATGTCGTGTCCGGGCGGCCGGCACCGCGGCCGCTTTTCTGTCCGCTCGACACGATGCGGCGGACCCGTCGAACACCCAAGGCAACCAGCAGCGCCACGACCGGAATGCTGATGGCGGTCACGACATCGGGCTTGAGGGCCATGCCGCCCGCCGCAAGGCCCTTCGCAAAATACGCGATGATGCCGACGACATAGTATGTGACCGCGGCAACTGAAAGACCTTCGACCGTTTCTTGCAGCCGCAATTGCAGCATTGCCCGGTGGTTCATCGACTCGAGAACCGACTGATTTTGCTGCTCGCGCGCGATATCGACGCGCGTCGATAACAGCTGGGTCGATTGTGCGACCCGGCTCGACAACGCCCTCTGCCGTGCCGACACGGCCACGCACGTATTCATCGCCGGCGCCAATCGGCGCTCCGTGAATTCGCGGAAAGTCTGCAGGCCCTCCACCCGGGTCTCCCGGAGTTCATCGATCCGGCGTCGCACTAAGTCATAGTAGGCCGATGCCGCGCTGAAGCGGTTGAAATTCTCGGCGTGCCGGCTCTCGATCTCCGCTTCCAGCCGCGTCAACCGGCCAAGCAGGGCAGCCTCGTCGTCGCCCTTCGCCTCCACCATGGCGCCCGCGATATTGGCAAGCTCCGCCTCGGCGCGGGACAACAACGGCGTGAGCTCCCGCGCCACCGGCAGTGCCAGCAGCGCCAGCATGCGATAGGCATCTATTTCGACCAGCCTCTGCATCGTGCGGCCGGCTTGCCGGGGTGTCATGCCCCTGTCCTCGAGGTAGAGGCGGCCAAACCCATCGTCATGAATCTTGAAGTCCGTGAACGCCGCGCCCAGTCCATCCGCGACGATCGCGCCGATCAGGTTATTGCCGCCGAAGTAGCGTCGAGACAGGTCCTCGGGCTCGAGCGGCGATTGGCCCCGGCTCTCGAATGCGATGTGCGTCGCGGCCAACATCTCCCCGGGAAGTGCCGCGATCCAATCGGCCGGCACGAGGTTGAGTGCGACCGTCTTGAAAGGGTCTCCGGTCAGGCCCGGCGCAATGAATTTGTAGCGCGTAAATTCGGTATGCCGCTCCCACTTGACGCGAAACGGCCCGAAGTCGCAGCTGAAGTGATTTGCACCATCGGGCGGCGGCTCGGCGTCAAAGCGGCGCGCTAAATCGCTGATGGATCTTGATCCCCGTTCCGCCGACTGAGCCGTGTTGTAGAGCGCAAAAAACGAAATCCGCAGCGGCGGCGTCAGCGCCTCCGGTGGCCGGGCGTGTGCCTCGTCGTTGAGTTCGATCCGATGCTGGTGATTGCGAGGTAGCTGCACCCGTGAACTCCGTTTCAAACTTTGGCGACAGTGCCGGTTTCGCTCAGGACGTGCTGGCCCCCCGCCCGCTCCGTCCCGCGCTCAGCTTGGAGAATGTTCATGAATGTCTCGAAAATCTCCGCTGGCTGCTCTTCGTGCGCAAGATGACCGAGGCCACGCAGGAACGTCACGCGCGCAGCCGCGACACGATCCGCCACGCGAAACGCGCTGTCGGCTGGAACCGCGAGATCGTTGCCGCAAGCAATCAGTGACAATGGGCACGTCAGGCGCGCCATCTCTTCAAGAAAATTCTCAAGATCCCAGCCGGCCATCATCGAGAGAGCGGCCGAAATGTGATACGGACTTCGGAACAACCGTGCATAGAACTTTAAGCCGTCTTCGTCGATTTTCGATCCCGTGCCCGTGATCACGCGCTCGACGGCTGCCAAGCTCTCGGCGCGCCATGCAAACAGGCGTGGCGTGAACGGGTTCAGCGCAGCCAGTTTCGCAACGGGCGAAAAAAAACGGCTAGCGATCCCACCGAACGGCAGCAGCGCGCCATTGATCGCGATCAACTGATGTGCATCTGCAAACAACCCGTCGAGACTCGCGCGCACCATGATGGCCGCACCCGCCGAATGGCCGGCGATCACGCGCGGCACGAAACCGATCTCGCGCAGCACGCCATGCAGGGCATGCGCCATGCCGGGAACCGTCATGGCGGCGGCGGGCAATGCATCTGTGAACCCATGCCCGGGCAAATCGATGGCGCAGACGTCGAACCGATCGGCCAGCAAGGGCATAAGGTGACGCCAGGAGTGCGTCGATGCCCCGGTGCCGTGCACGAGCAGCATCTGCGGGCCGTTGCCAAATCGCTGGACATGCCATTGGCGTCCCGCCGTCGTCACGAAGCGGCTGTGGGCCCGGTTGGGCCAGTCACCGCCATCGCGCTCCCATATCAAACGATCCGTCATGGTGGCCACCTGGGCGCCGCGTCAACTGGACATTCTGTGTCAGCGCCGGCCTTCCGCCGCAACCCCGCTGATGACGCGCGCCATGGATACAGCATTTGCGTGCGGAAGAGGAACGTACCGGGCACCAAGTGCTGCCGACAGCGCCTGTGCTTTTGGCTGCGGCCGCGGCGAGGTATCGACCAGGAGCGCGGTCACGCCCTGCGTTTGCATCTGACGCGCGGCCTCCAGCGCTTCCGTTTCGGCCTTCGCGCGATCAGGCTCGCCTGCACGCGTCATGTTGGCGTGTCCATCCGTCAGCAGCACGACCATCACCGCGGTGCCGCCGCGGGTGACAGACTGTGCCAGTTGCCCCGCGGAATCGATCGCATTCGCCAGCGGCGTGCCGCCGCCGCCCGGCAACATCGACAGGCAACGCTTGGCTCTGGCAAGCGATCGCGTTGGCGGCAGCAGCAATTCGGCGCTGCGACCGCGAAACGCGATCAGCGCGACTTTGTCTCGGCGCACGTAGCAATCGGCCAGCAGCAGCTCGACGGCACCCTTGGCTTCGGCCAAGCGATTGAGCGCCAGCGATCCGGACGCATCGACAGCGAAGATCGTTATCGATTCCGCCCGCGCCTTGTACCGCGTGACACGGAAATCATCCGGCATGACACGAAGCCGTTGCCCCAGCGCGCTGAGATCCGCGCTACGATCCGCGCCGCGCAGCCGTTGCCACGGTGCAGCAGCAAGGAGCGTCGCGGCCATGTTGAGGCGATTGCCCGTCGCTGCGCGGGTGGACTGCACGCCGATCGGGCGCCCGCGCTTCGTGCTTTTGCGCATCGTCCCCGTCTGGCGGCTCTGCTTGGACGATCCCTGGCCGCCCAAGCCCCGCTCTGGAGCGGCCGCGAGCAATCCCGGCGGTAGCGCCGTCACCGCCGCCTCGATGAGCAGATCTTCGAGCTGCGCCGCACTGATGCTGTCAGTCTCTGGCGTATCTTCGCCGGTCGCATCCGCGGGCTCGGGCGCCTCGCCTGCCCCAGTTTGGTCCTGAGCTTGATCCTGATTTTCAGCCTCTTCGGGTGCCACCGGCACCTGTGTAGCGCGCGGTGCCAGCACGAGGCGTGCCGCCGCTTGCGCATCCTCGCTTGTAATGGACGTGCGCCCAGCCATTGCGGCATGCGCCCGCGCGGCCTCCACCGCAAGCATGACCGCACGCAGCGATGCGACACCCAGCGCGAGGGCCGCCGTGCACAGCGCCTGAATGATATCGGCGTCAGGCACCGCCACCAGGCCATACCGGCCTCGGCCTTCGGCAATCTCGCACGCCGTGTCGGGCACCTCGCTGCAATCGCGATGGCTGAGCGCGCTGACGTCGATGACGAATGCCAATCGGTCGGTCAACGCCGCTGGCGGCTGTTCGTCGTCCGTCGCATCCTCGACAAGCGCGATGACACCGAAGCACGCCGGCTGGACGGCCTGCAAACCATCCCGCTCCAACCGGACGGCACCCACATCCATCGCCGCCGCGATCGGACCAAACGCCGATGCGCTCCAGCGCTCGGCCATCGGCAGCACAATCGCGCCGCCATCTGCTTGCGCCAGCACACCGCGCTCGACGCGCCTCTGGCCCGCGGCAAGTGTTGCGGCAACGTCGAGGCCGCCCTGCAGCCGGTCCGCTGACACGTTGATCGGCACCCGTTGCAACGGCGCGCCGGGCGCCATCATCGATCGTACGTGGGCGAGCCATCGATCGCGCACCGGACCCGCAGTCCCACGCACCATAACGCCGCCGAGCTTTGCCGGCGCCATCGCAAACAGCGCGGCCGCCAGCATGGCATCACGCCAGTCCTGCTGCCTGCGCTCTGCGCTCGCCGTCACGGCCCGATCACCTCTTTGACCGCCCGCTCGACCCGCGCGGTCGAGCCCGTATCGTCGAGCGGATTGCGGCGCAGGCGATGCCGCAGGCAACTTGCCGCCATTTGCGCCACATGCTGCGGCCGGACCACCTCGCTGCCGTCGAGGCTCGCCATTGCCCGCGCCGCGCGCAGCAACGTCAACTCGCCTCTGAGACCGTCGGTGCCAAGCGCCATGCACAGCTTTGCGACCAGATACAAAATCTCCTCCGGAGCCTGCATTGTCTCCAGCCGCCGCCGCCCCGCGACGATCTGCCGGCTGAGGTCGGCTTCGGCGTCCTTCCATGCTTCGGCAAATCCGCTCCGGTCCCGCTCGTAGGCGTCGCGGCGCCGTACGACCTCGACACGGGTTCCGACATCTTGCGGCGTCTTCACCTCGACGGAGAGCCCAAAGCGGTCAAGCAACTGCGGTCGCAGCTCGCCCTCTTCCGGATTGCCGCTGCCAACCAGCACAAATCGCGCCGGATGCCGCACACTCAATCCGTCCCGCTCGACGACGTTGGTTCCGGACGCTGCGACATCGATCAGCAGATCGACCAGGTGGTCCTCCAGGAGGTTCACCTCATCGACATAGAGAAACCCCCGGTTGGCCCGCGCTAACAGGCCGGGCTGGAACGCCTTGACGCCCTGCACGAGCGCCTTCTCGAGATCCAGCGCACCGACGATGCGGTCCTCGGTCGCGCCCAGCGGCAAATCCACCATGGGCACGCGGCTGTCTTTGCTGGCAGGGCTGCTGCCCGCCGAGTGTCTCGCGCACTGCTCGCACGCGCTGGCGAGATCCGATGGATCGCACCCATAAGGACAATCGGCGACGACACGCAGCGGCGGCAGTAGTGCCGCGAGCGCACGCACCGCCGTTGATTTTCCGGTCCCGCGATCACCCAGCACGAGCACCCCGCCGATCGTCGGATCCAACGCGGCAATCAGCAACGCGGTCTTCATGTCATCTTGGCCGACGATCGCGGCGAATGGAAATGCGGCAGCCGCTGATGCCGCCACCGCAACAGCCGCATCGGTCCGCAACTTTACAGCGGCGCGCACGACAGGCGGCGCGGCCCCGAATGCGCCTGACGGTGGAGCCGGACTGCGCGGCGCCTGCACTCGCGCCCGCTGGGCGGGACTGGACCGGGCCTTCACGGGCGCCTCACGTTGAACAGTCATGCGCGTGCCACTCCGTTTGAACGCGGATCAAAGCCAAGGCATTCTTTCAAGCCGCAACGCGAGCTTGGTTTTTCGGCGTCAACCGTGCGGTCTGTTGCAGCAAGCTCTGGCGCAGCTCCGCCGCCCCTGGGCAATTCGGAATCGAACCGATTGCGGCCCCCATCAACTCTTCTAACCGCCCATAGGCGCCGTCCAATCCGAACTCGCGCACCGCGCTCGGCCGCGATAGCGCGACGTCCTGTCCGACCGGCTTGCCGATTTCTTCCATCGTCGAGACGGCGTCACGAATATCATCGGCGATCTGATACGCCTCGCCGATGAGTTCGCCCAAGGCGGTCCATTCCGCCGGATTGGCGTCCGCGGCGACCGCGCCGGCCGTGGTCGCGGCGACAAACAGCGCGCCCGTCTTCGCACGTTGATATTGCCGCAGGGGAATGGTCTCTTCCAGCTCCCATGCCTGTCCAGCCGCGATCCCATGCGGCATTCCCGTCGCGCGACAGACGATCATCAGCAAACTCGCCAGTTTCTGCGGCGTCAGCTCGACGTCGTGCGCGAGGGTCTCGAAGGCGAGGACAATCAGCGCGTCGCCCGTCAACACCGCCAGCGGTTGTCCGAACTTGTGATGCACCGATGGCACACCGCGCCGCATTGCAGCATCGTCGAAGCACGGCAGATCGTCATGCACCAGCGACGCGCAATGCAACAGCTCGATGGCCGTCGCGGCGCCGCCCGCGCTTCGCAACCGTGCATCGCCGCACGCGGCTGCAACTGCCAGACACAGTTGTGGCCGGATCCGCGCGCCGCCCGGAAACACCGCATGCTGAACCGCTGCCCGCAGGCCCGCGGGACACCCAAGTCCACTCGCCCTCGCCACGGCCTGCTGGAGTGCGGTCTCGATGCGCGCTCTCGGGTCCATCTCTTACCTCTCCGCGATGTGTCAATTGAAACGATCACAAAAAGTGTCACTCAAAATGGACAATTTGTCGAGATCCCTTTATCGAAGATTTTGCTGCGGCGCAGCATGGCTTTGATCGCTCACGCTCGAGCGATGGCGTGGCTCTGCGCGAGAACTCACTTACCCGATCGAACCGGGGCTGGCGCCCTTCGGCGGTGGGTGGCTGCCGTTTCGTTGGCGGATTCGAAGCGCCGATCGCACCAACTGGGCAATATTGCCGACACCGATGTGCTCCATCACGACAGCCCGGTAGTTCTCGACGGTCCGATGGCTGATATCGAGTTTGGCCGCAATTTGCTTGCTCGTCAGTCCATCGACCACCAAATCGAGGACCTGTTTGTGTCGCTCGCTCAGTTCGGCCACGCGGGACGCAAGCTGCTCGTACTGATCGCTCTCCGACCTAAGTTGCCGGAAGACCGCCACGGCGCTTTGAATGCCGGCGATCAGACGCGCCTCATCGACGGGCTTTCCGAGAAAGTCGAGCGCACCTGCTTTCATTGCGGATACGGCGACATCGACATCACCGAACCCGGTAATCAAAATCAAAGGAGGGGGATGCTTCAATGCGACCAGCCGCTGCTGCAGCTCGAGGCCTGACATTCCAGGCATGCGGACATCCGCGATCACGCATTCGATGTGCCGGCCGCGCTCCAACTCATTCAGCAGATCCTTGCCTGCTGGATAGCTTCGCACTTCAATTCCGTGGCTCGAGAGCTTTTCTGCGAACGTCAGCAAAAACAGCGCGTCGTCGTCGACGAGAGCAATATTGATCGTAGCCTTCATGCCATTCTCATTCGATTTCGCAGCTCGATCGACAAACCATGACAACCACCATCACGTGCGCTTGTTGCGCTGCAGCATTTCGCCCCACAAAGCCGCGATCAAATCCTCGCTCGTATACGGCTTGGCGATCTGGGGAATATGCCCGAAGCGCTCCGGCAAAACATCGTTGCCATGATAGCCGGTAGCGAAGACAAACGGAACACCGGCTTTGAGCAGGGCATCCGCAATCGGAACCGAGGTCTCCCTGACAAGATTTATATCGAGGATGGCGCCACCAGGCGTCGAGTCTTGAATTTGCGCCAACGCTTCGTCCGTACCGCTGCAGACGATGACGGATGCTGCGCCCGCGCGGCGCAAGATCGCCTCGGTCTGCAGCGCAACCAAAAGACTGTCTTCGACCACGAGAATTGCAACGCCGGCCAGCCGGCCAGCGGGGATCGGCTCGATGGCCAATACTGTCCGCCGGCGCGGCACAGGCGCCGTTGCCCCCACCGCGAAGTAACGCGCTGGCAGCTGAAATTCTGCTCTCACACCCGTCGCTGCATAGTCGACCTCTGCCCTGCCCCCGAGCTCAAAAGGAATCTGCCGCAGGATCAAGGTTGACCCAAATCCTGTCGTCTTGGGCGGACGCAGATCAGCGAGCCCGCTTTCGATCCACCGCAGCCGGCAATCACCATTCGGATCGAGCTGCCATTGCACGTCCAAGTGGCCGCCTGGCAGGCAAAACGCACCATACTTGGCCGCATTTGTCGTCAGCTCGTGGACCACCAGCGCCAATACCGCATAGGCTCTGCTGTCGAGCTGCAGATCGGGGCCATCGAGCGAGATCCGCTGCCGTTCGCGATCCGCGAATGGATCAAGTTCCGTTCGCAGCAACGCTTGCAGATTTCCCGCTTCC
The DNA here is from genome assembly GCA_963779515.1 of uncultured Alphaproteobacteria bacterium. GTDB lineage: Bacteria > Pseudomonadota > Alphaproteobacteria > Rhizobiales > Hyphomicrobiaceae > CAVZYN01. The sequence goes on along the minus strand of CAVZYN010000009.1, from coordinate 338,067 downwards.
GAGGCAATGGCCTGATCATGCGCCAAGGCCAAGGATCGAATACGGCCTTCGAGATCGGCGACGAACGCTTCGATCGAACCGTCCCTGACGGTGCTCTGTCGCACGAGTGCGCCGACCAAAGCGAGGGCGTTCTTGACGCGATGATTGAGTTCCGAAGCGAACATGCGCTGTTGCCGCTCGGATCGCGCCCGCTCACTCGCGATGACTTCGTTGAATTTCAGCACGACCTCCAGCAGAGAGATCCGCAGCGCCTCCGCCATCAGCCGGTCGGAGGACTCCCACCGGCGCGATTTGTTGCGCACTTCCTCACGCCACAACTCGAAACTCTTGCGCGGCGTCAGCCGTTCACCCTGTGCGGTCGGCAGTGCCGGCTTGGAGGGATTTCCCGCCCAGTTCACATTGTGGACGAACTCCCGGCGGAAAAAGATCAGATAGTCTCTCGGTTCGCGCGAGAGCGGCACGGCAAGCACGCCGCTGGCGACATCGGCAAAGCGGACGCTCGGCGGATATGCGATCGGCAGTTCGTGGGTAGCGTAGATTTGGCCGCCCGAACTTCGATTGAGGAATTCCACCAATCCTTCCATGTCGGACCGCGAGGGCCCGGCCTCATGGACTTGCCAATCGCCTGCAATCCAAAGTCCGACGCCCGTACACGGCACGATGCTCGCGAGGTCGGCCAAGCGCCCGCCTAGACTTTCCTTCAGCGCAAGTGACGCCGGCAGCTCAGACACGATCCGATCGAGACGCTCGCGCGCCGCACGCAGCAGCCTTGTGACGTCGATGCGCTGCAAGGACTGCAACTGTAGCGAGAGTGTCTGGCCAAACAGCTCGGTGGCGACGCGCACTTCGGCCGGCACGACACGCGGATGCGCGTGGTGGCACGCAATCAAACCCCACAGAACACCGCCAACGACGATCGAGACCGACAGCGACGCGCCGACATCCATATTGCGCAAATACTCGATGTGGATTGGCGAAACGCTGCGCAAACTGCAGTAGCTGAGATCGACCGGCGTATCCCCCGGTGCATGCGCGAGAAGCGGGACGTTCGACGCGTTGACATCGGCGATCACCCGCAACCAATTCTTGACATAGAGTGCGCGGGCCTGCTGCGGAATGTCCGAGGCGGGATAGTGATGTCCGAGGTACGACTGCAACCCTGTGCCGACACTCTCGGCGACGACGCTTCCCGATCCATCGTCCAGGAAACGATAGATCATCACCCGGTCGAAACCGATCAGCAGCTTGAGTTGATTGGCAACGATCGCGCACGCGTCCAAAACCGAACTCGCCTGTTGCATGCGATCGAGAATGGTCCGCACAAGCAATAGCGGCTTGTTACCGTCAGGAATGGTCGTGACTGGTTCGAATTCGATGATCGTTCGCCCAGCATATGTGTGAATAGAAGCCGTCGCCGTTCGCGCGTCCGGCAGCTGTGATGAGAATAATCGGCCAGGAAGCCCGGGCGAGATCGACGCTGACATCGCATTGGTCAATGCATGCATCAGGGTATGGTCCAGGATCTGCGAGAGATCCTTGCCGAGCGGACTTTCGAAAGCCGCACCGAGCAGATCGCGACTGTTCGCCGTTGCGTGCGTGATCTGCCAATTCTGCGCTGAACAAACGATCACCGCTCCATGCGGCTGAATGCTCCCAGGGATGTGTATCGGCTCCCGATCGCAACTCGAAAGATCGGGTGCTGTCATATCGTTCGGCCGAAAATTGCTTGCGCGAGATCGAAAGTCCGCTTGGCAACCTGGCACATGCGCTCGTCCTCGATCTCTGAACAACGGAGGCTTTCCAGTTCCGCGACAAAGTCGCGCCAGTCCGAAGTTCGCGCAGCCCGGTCGGCAAGATGGCGGGCACCGCGATGCGGCCCAAAATTCAATGCCAGGGCTCTTTTATAAAGGACCCGGGCACCGAGGTTCGACCCCTCGACGACATATCGGATCGCCAGCAGACCACTGCTACCGCCAGGGGCGAGCTTGGGAAGCCCCATATCGGCAACATCGACCGCATAGGGCACCAGATCGAGGTCCGCGAGATCTTGCTCGATGAGAATGCGGCATCCCGAATTGACATCGTTATCCGCCGATCGTGTTCCACAGTCCGTCCCCGGCGCCGGTGCGCGGACCTGATGCTCGATGGCCCGATGGAAAGCGTGACTGCGCCTCAACCACTCTCCGTACTTGGCCGGCGTCTCGAAGTATCCGCGAGCGGCCACCGTGTCTTCGAGCCGCATATGCGCCTCGTGCGTCGCCACACGCAGCCGCTGACGCCGGTGCGCCGCCGTCGTCGTCTGAGCATCCGATCCAAGGTCGAAACTGCGGGACATGAACTCTCGATCATTACCGTTCGCCGTGTTCGGCCAAGACGAACAGGCGTGCACTCCAGCAACACTATAGACACGTAGGCCGCTATTTCACCCAAAGATTTGCCGCTCATTGGCCGGACGGACCGATCGCGACCCTTTTGCACGTGGCCGGTCGCCGCGAATTTCGATCGCCGAGATCCCTCTGGGCGGAAAAAATGTCGGCATCAGACTTCAAATTGGTCAGCCCACGCCGCTGATCGACATCGAGACATTGTGCCGAGACACCAATGCCAAGTTCTGGCTTCAAGAGTGGGATTGACCCGCAGCCACCATACCGGCATCTGAAACCGGTATGCCCAATGCCTCGAGCGCCGCAGCCACGATGCTTGCCTCGTCGAGCCTAGCCAGTTGATACATTTTTTCCGGCTTGTCGTGGTCCAGAAACGCGTCAGGCAGAGCCAGAGTTCTGAATTTCAAACCATTGCGCATAAGGTCTCGATTTGCGAGCTCATGCAGCACAAAAGATCCGAATCCACCAAGCGCGCCTTCCTCGACAGTCAATAGGACCTCATGCTCGCGGGCCAATCTGGCAATCAGCATGGTGTCCAGCGGCTTTGCAAAGCGCGCGTCGGCAACGGTCGTCGATAGGCCGTAGGCCGCGAGGCGATCGGCAGCCTTGAGGCACGGCTCAAGCCGCGTGCCGAGCGAGAGTAGCGCGATCTTGCTGCCTTCGCGCATGATCCGCCCCTTGCCAACTTCAAGCGGCATGCCCGCAGCCGGCATATCGACACCGGAACCATCTCCCCGTGGGTACCGAAAGGCGGATGGCCGGTCATCAATGGCAGCCGCAGTGGCGACCATATGCTTCAATTCGGCCTCGTCGGCGGCAGCCATGATCACAAATCCGGGGAGATTGCCGAGATAGGCGACATCAAACGAACCAGCATGCGTCGCACCATCGGCTCCAACGAGTCCCGCCCGATCGATCGCGAAACGCACCGGCAACTTCTGCAGCGCGACATCGTGGACGATCTGATCATAGGCGCGCTGAAGGAACGTCGAATAGATTGCCACGAATGGTTTGAAGCCTTCGGTCGCGAGCCCGGCGGCGAACGTAACGCCGTGTTGCTCCGCGATTCCGACATCGAATGTGCGATCAGGGAACTCTCGTTCGAACAGGTCGAGGCCAGTTCCCGAAGGCATTGCTGCCGTGATTGCAACGATCTTCGGGTCCTTCCGCGCCTCCTCGATCAGGCTATGGGCAAACACTTTCGTGTAACTCGGCGCATTCGACGCCGGCTTGACCTGCGCACCTGTCACGACGTTGAACTTGTTGACGCCGTGATACTTGTCGGCCGAAGCTTCCGCCGGCGCGTAGCCCTTGCCTTTCTTTGTAACGACGTGGATCAGGATCGGTCCCTGCTTTGCGTCGCGCGCATTCTTCAAGATCGGAAGCAGCCCCAAGATATCGTGGCCATCCACAGGGCCTACGTAGTAAAATCCCAGTTCCTCGAACAACGATCCGCCGGTCCAATACGTGCGCGTATACTCCTCCACTCGCGCCGCGCGCCGCTCCCACTGCTTCGGCAGCTTCTTCGCAAGATGCTTCAAGCCGTCACGAAACTGCAGGTACGTGCCGCTCGACGTCGCCCGCGCGAGATATCGCGACAGCGCCCCCACTGGCGGCGCAATCGACATGTCGTTGTCATTGAGAATGACGATCAGGCGCTCGTCGCGCGCGCCGGCATTGTTCATTGCTTCATAGGCCATACCGGCACTCATCGCGCCGTCACCGATGACACACACCACATTGTTGTCTCGCCCATCGAGATCTCGCGCAACCGCCATGCCGAGTCCGGCCGAGATCGATGTCGAGGAATGCGCGGCGCCGAAGGGATCGTATTCACTTTCGGACCGCTTCGTGAACCCAGACAGCCCACCGCCTTGCCGCAAGGTGCGTATTCGCTCTCGCCGACCGGTCAAGATCTTGTGCGGATAGGCCTGATGCCCGACATCCCAGACGATCCGGTCACGCGGCGTCTCGAAAACGTGGTGCAATGCCACGGTGAGCTCCACGACCCCGAGCCCGGCACCGAGATGACCACCGGTGATCGACACCGCATCGATCGTCTCTGTTCGCAGCTCTGCGGCCAATTGCGGCAATTCCGCTTCTGACAGGCGTCGGACGTCGAACGGCGTTCGGATTGTATCCAGCAGGGGCGTCTTGCTCGAGACTGTCATGGCACCAACTATGTATTGCGGAACGCTCCGCGCTCAACTCATCACTCGGCGGCCAACCGGACGAAGCTGCCGTTGGCCATCGGGCAGGCCGACCACAACTCGGTCAGCGCACCGACCAGGTGATCCATCTGGGCATCCGTGTGCAGCGGGGTCGGCGTGAGCCGCAACCGTTCGCTGCCACGCGGCACCGTCGGGTAATTGATCGGCTGCACGTAGATCCCGTAGCGATCCAGCAGCGTATCGCTCAACGATTTGCAGTGAACCGGATTATTGACCATCACGGGCACGATATGGCTCGGATTCGGTAACACCGGAATTCCAGCAGCGGCGAGCCGTCGCTTCAGCGTTGCCGCCCGTTCTTGATGACGCCGGCGCTCGAAACCGCTGAGTTTCAAGTGCCGGATGCTCGCAAGCGCGCCCGCCGCGATCGTTGGCGCCAGCGAGGTTGTGAATATGAAGCCCGATGCATAGGAGCGGATCGCATCGCAGCACTTGCGGCTCGCAGCGATGTAGCCGCCCATCACCCCGAAGCCTTTCGCCAGCGTCCCATTGATAATGTCGATTTCGTCCATAACGCCGTCACGTTCAGCAATTCCGCCGCCGCGGGCGCCATACATGCCAACGGCGTGCACCTCATCGAGGTAGGTGAGCGCGCCATACTTTCTGGCGAGAGCCGAGAACTCCGCGATCGGCGAGATATAACCGTCCATGGAATAGACGCTCTCGAAAACAATCAGCTTTGGCACATTGCGCGGGGCAAGCTTCAATTTGGCCTCAAGATCCTCGAGGTCATTGTGCCGGAAGACGTGCTTCGGGCCGCCACCGTGGCGTATGCCGGCGATCATCGAGGCGTGGTTTTTTTCGTCCGAGAAGATGACGCAACCAGGCAGCAGCTTGACGAGCGTCGACAGCGTCGCATCGTTCGCCACATAAGCGGACGTAAACAGCAGGGCTGCCTCTTTGCCATGCAGATCGGCCAGCTCCTGCTCCAACTGGACATGATAGTGGGTTGTGCCTGAAATGTTGCGCGTACCGCCAGAGCCCGCGCCCACAGCATCGATCGCCTCATGCATGGCGTTGAGCACCGCAGGGTTCTGTCCCATACCGAGATAGTCGTTGGAGCACCAGACGGTCACGTCGCTCACGCCGACACCAGACTGGCGCTTGGCTTTTGGAAACGCCCCACGCTGGCGCAGGATATCCGCGAAGACGCGATAGCGTCCCTCGGTGTTGAGATTATCGAGGTGTTGTCCGAACGCCGCTTCGTAGTCCATCGTTGCCTCCAGTCGAAACTCGATTCTTCCAAATTCAGTCGTCTACATTACTGTCGATGCCGCTTGCCGTCCGAGTGAAGTCTGCACCGTTTCGTTGACCGTGGCCCGCTGCTCCACATCGCACGGGCGATTCATGCTCCACCCCCACATTTTTTCGGCTGGCAACGGCACCATCAGCAACCAATGCTCGATGAGCGCTAGGATGGCGAGCGTCGTGAGCATGGCAAATACGTTTGCATCGAACCGCGATGCGGCTGTCACCGCGTTCCAACCAAGTGCCACACACAGCACCGTCGTCGCTGTGATCGACAATGGGAACAGCCAATTCATTGGCGCCTTGCGGAAATAGCTTTCGAGATATGCGATGCGGGGCGGCAATAGGCTCGACGGCAAATTGGCGACGCCGAGAAAGATATTCAACTTCGTCGAGAGCCGCATGATCCAAAGCACGCCGAACGTCCAAGCACCTGCCTGATTTGGTTGCCCCCATGTCAGCCACAGCAGCAGAGCCAGCAGCAGCACAAGTGCAGCCTCATGATAAGCAATGGCGAGCGAGGCAAACCAGAACCGCGGCGCGCCGTTGCAAGGTTCGGGGCAGGGCGTTGTTCTGGGCCCCGTCACATAACCCATCAGAAACGCCATCTCGACGAGACCCCAGACGATGATCGCCGCAACGAACGACACGTACGCGCTTGCCGGTGACGTATCGTCTGAGAACCAAACGAGTAAGCCCACAGCAAGCGTGCTGGCCACACATGCCACCTTCAGGCTTGCCGCATACGTGCGCTCGGGCAGACTGTCGAGAAACAGGATGAGCCCCGTGCTCGTCCACCAGACGAGCACGACGAAGAGTGCGGGCAATCCCATCTCGACCAGCTGTGTCATTGGATGGCCCTCACCATGCCGGCACCATGCGGCTGCTGGCGGGAAGCTCGTTGCTCTTCGCCGGGATGATGAACAGGCGGCCGAACGCTAGCGCCGCCCGCAATCCCAACCCCGCGCGGCGAATGCTGGCCAAGGGACCCTTGGATTTCTCACATTCGCCCATCTTCTCGCTGATGACACGCAACCGCTCGAGACAGGGCAGGAACGCTGGATGATCGACGTCGATCGTCAACGGGAACACCTGCTTCGAGATCTCGGATGTAAGGCGGAAGACCTTGAAGTCGTAGTCCACCGGATCGATGCCGATCGCCTTGTGGAATTCTGGTCTGGCGTGATCGCGGACGTACATCGTTGCAAACACGGCAAGTAGGAAGAACCGAATCCACAGGCGGTTGACGCCCGTGAGCAGCTTTGGATTGGCCCGCATCAATAGCGCGAAGGCCTCACCATGCCGGAACTCGTCGTTGCACCACTTCTCGAACCACTTGAATATCGGATGGAAGCGACGGTCCGGATTGCGCTCCAGATGCCGATAGATCGTGATGTAACGCGCGTAGCCGATCTTCTCCGACAGATATGTCGCATAGAAGATGAACTTCGGCCGGAAGAACGTGTACTTCTTTGCGCGCGTCAGGAAGCCGAGATCGACCCCCATGCCACTGTCCTTGAGGGTATCGTTGATGAAACCAGCATGACGCGCCTCATCGCGGCTCATGTACTTGAAGAGCTCGACGATGTCCGGATTCTTGCCGCGCTTGCGCATCTCCGCATAGAGCACGCAGCCCGAGAACTCCGCCGTTAAAGAACTGACGAGGAAATCCTTGAACTCTTTACGCAGGCCCTCAGGCAGGGCTTCGATGTCAGCTGCGTCCCAGGCTTCTGTACGCCGGAAGTGGCTTTTGTTGGGGTCTGCCCGCATCTCGGCGAGCAGCTCATCCCACTCACCGCGCACCGAGCTCACATCCATGCGATCCAATTCAGCGAAATCGGTTGTATAAAAGCGGGGCGTGAGGAGTGAGTCCTCTTGCGCCACCCGCGTTGCCTCGTTGGGAGCAACACCCAATGTCTCGATGGTCATAGCTTCCTCCCGGAAGAGAAACTGACTTCGTAAAGCTCGGTGAGCTCGAACCTCGCGCCGATCTTGGTCAGCGTGCGATCGAGCCAATTGGCCCGCGTCACCGTCGCATTGCGCCGCAATGTCATCTTTTGTCCGTAAGGCACGCGGATCACGTCGCCGTGCACCAGCACCTCGTCACCGGCCTCGATCTCGACGTCACCATCGAGATCGACATGCGCGTGCAGGCTCTCGAAAGTGTTCTCGATCTCGATCGTGCAGGGCACGTCGAACACTTCGCGCGGCTTGAAAAGCTGTTGGATCATCTGACGGACCTTTCCGGAGTCAAAAGTTGGGCGAATGACTTGGCATTCGCGGCACCGAAGGCATCGAGGCCGATGCGGCGGCCCGTTGCAAGGTCTTCGAGCCAGAACCGGCCATCTGGTTGGCGCGTAAGCCGGAACGGCACTTCGGCTCCGGTACCGGCCGCATGGCGCTCGCGCGCGAGCGATCGCAGTGCGACGCGGACGAAGCCGTTCGTGCCGGGCTCCAGAACACGCGCCGTTGCCGGCGCTTCGACGGATCGAACGACGATCGCGCCGTCCGCGCGATCCTCAAAACGAAGGTCCGTCGTGTTGATTGGCGCCGCCAAGGCTATTCGCGTGCTTCCAAAGTCCCAGTGGCTGCTCGCGCCGGCCGCGGCCATTGCCAGGCAGACGAGCGCGACCGCTCCAAAAAGGAGGCCTCGGGGCACAATTTGCTCAGATTGCACGTCGTCCACTGCTACCTCCTGTCACAAGATTACTCTGCCGCTGCAAGCGCAGCTCCTCGAGCAATCGCCCGTTGGGGCCGATCGCTGTCTGGAGTGCCCGCCAAACTCGCGGCTACAGGCCCGCGAGCCGTCGCCAACGATGCCGTCAGAGCATCCGCGAGGATCTCTCCCACATGACTGACTCCAGGCAGGCAACGGAGCACCGGCTTGGGCCGGGCGAAGTGCCATGGCCGCGCGTGCGGCCACAACACCGCGTATCCAATCCTGCCCGTGTCGTTGAGCGTCAAAATCAGATCACCCGAGCCTTGTGCTCCCTTGTGCACGTCCGCCACAGCGATCGACTTGAAGGGCAGATTGACAGTCATGGGGAGCGCAACGCCGAATCGGAGCGCGACGCGCGCAGTCGTGATCGTATAGATCGTCGTTCGGCCGATGAGCCACGCGATGAGGCAGAGCACACCAATCGCAACTAACGCTAGTGGGACGAGCCATAAGGCTGAGAGCATCGCGTCTGTCAGCGATGCGCCGCTTTGCATGGCATTCGCCGCACGCCACGCCAACAGAAGCGCGAAATAGACGGCGAGCTTATCGACATGAAGAATGCGCCGCGCCGCCATGCGCCAATCTGGCGATCCTTGCCAGAGGATTCGTTCGCCACCGGGCGGATGCTCGGGCAGTCCGGGAACTGGCTCAACTTCGAAGTCGTCTTTCACAGCAGCGGCTCCGATCTTGAGGCTGTTGCGTAGAGATGCCCGCCTCCGTAGTACGCGCAGATCCGGTCTTCCTCCCGCCGTGTCACGCGATCGGTGGCACGCGTGGCTGGCACGTCGGTGAACTGACTGGCAAGGATCGACTTGACGCGAACTTGCCGCCGTTGCCCATCGATACGAGAAAAATTCACCGGCAGGAGTTTGGTGCTTGCCGTCGCACCATCGCCGCCCCGTGCTCCAGCGACATCGATCTCGAGGTAGCGGATCAGACACTCAGAGCGATCAACCCACACATCCTTGACGGTACCCGCGACAGAGCCATCGGCACCGACGACCACCATCCCTCGCGGATCTGGATCGCGCTGCTCGATGTGATAGGCGACCGCGCTGCGCATGGGAACGATCCGAGGCTGGCCATCGACCGTCAAATCGGGTGCATCCGAGCGCTCCGCCCAAGCCGCAGGTCCCACTCCATCAAGCATCGGATTTCCGAACGGCGATAGCGGCGCGCCTGGAAACAGCGCGATCGGCGCCGCTTTGAGTTCACGCTGCTCGCGCTCGGCGCGCGGCGCTGTCTGCGTGCCGCCGTGCGGAAGCAGGTAGGTTTTTGGCTCCGGGATTGGAGGGAACCCTTGAACAGTGATGTATTCGGAGCGATCCGATTCAAGCGGATATCCCTCGCGCTTGTTCTCGCGATGCAGGTAGTAGATGAGGCCTGCGAAGAAAATCCAAAACACGTAGAGCGTCACCTGTGCGACGTCGATATAGCTGGTAATGGTACCTTTCATCGTCATCCTCCATTGCGCACTCTGTTTCAGCCCGGCAACTCGGCCATGCCAATCCGGGTATTCACTTGCTGCTCCGACGATCGCCGGCTGCCGACGAGCGGCCCAATCACGACGAGGCACGCAAAAAGCAATGCGATTTCGACGTGATAGACGATCATGTATCCGGTAGATGCTGTGTTGAGCGCGGGGCCGAGTGCGCCCGACGCGGCGAGGGCCGAAGCTCCGTCACGCAGCAATCCACTCAGCGCGATGGCACAACCAGCGGCTGTCGCCTGCACGGCGCCCCAAGCCCCGAGCGCGAGACCGCTGCTGCCTCCGGCCGCATCCCGCATCGCGGCGGTCAGAGTAGCGATCGTAAACAGTCCGCCGCCGGTGCCGATCAAGAAAGCACCCGTGCGGAACAGCCAGGCCGATTCCAGAGGCACTGAGAACACCACCGCCGAGAATGCGGGTACGCCGAGCAATGCGCCGAGGGCCGCCAGCCGGTAAGGATCCATCCCACCACTGAGCGCACGCGCAGCCAAGCCAAATCCCAAAAGTGTGCCGAGCGACAATATCGCACTTAGCATCGTCGTCGCGCTCACGGAGAGCCCCAGAATTTCGCCACCGAATGGCTCGAGCAGAATGTCCTGCATGCAAAAGCCCGCCGTTCCGAGCCCCAAAGCCAGCAACGGTCTTGTGGCCTTGCGGTCGGCCGAGAACTTGCGCCATGTTTCGCGGAACGACTGTGCAGGACGATCGAACGTTGTCATATGCGGGCGGCGCGCTTCTTGTTTCCATAGCGCCGCAATATTCAAAATCATCGTCACAGCCGCCGCACCCTGGATGACCTGGATCAACCGGATCTGCGAAAACGGCGCGAGCAGCACGCTGAACACAAGCGAACTCGCCACCATTCCGATCAACAGCATGACGTAAAGCACTGCAACGACGCGATGATGCTTTTCAGCGGGTGCCAAGTCGCAGGCCAGCGCAAGCCCCGCGGTTTGAGTCGTATGCAATCCTGCGCCAACCATCAGAAACGCGAGTGCGGTTGCAACATATGCAAGAGCGTCTGGCGCGGTCGAATCGCCAGATAGAACGATCAACGCAAACGGCAGGATCGCGAGACCGCCGAACTGAAGCAACGTTCCGAACCAGAGGTAGGGCACCCGCCGCCATCCCAGGAACGATCTGTGGTTGTCAGATTTAAATCCAAGCAGCGTCCGGAACGGCGCGACAAGCACGGGCAACGCCAGCATCATGGCGACGAGCGACGCCGACACGCCAAGTTCGACGATCATCACGCGGTTGAGCGTACCATTCAGCAACACCAGAGCCATGCCGACAGAGACTTGAAACAACGCCAGACGCAGCATGCGGCCAAGCGGCAATTCGACCGACGCCGCGTCGGCAAATGGCAGGAAGCGCGGGCCAAACCTGCTCCATTGGCGTGCAAGCATGTCATTGAGCGCGCTCATGGACGGCGAAGCTCCATGGCTTGCGACGTATAGAACCCACTGTCGATACGCTGTGTCCGCGCGACGGAAAACGCTTGCAGCCGCGCCTCCGCGCCGATCAATGCGCGCAGCGTCAACTCTGCAACCGGCTCGAGGGCCGGCGCACGGTTCTTCGACGGGAAGAACCGTCCCGCGGCATGCATCACCGCCAATGCGGCGGTCCTTGGCGGGAACGTAAAGACAACCGACGCACTCGCACGAGCCGCAAGTCGCTCCAGCGCCTGCACCGTGTCGCGTGCCTCGTAATGAATGAGGCTATCCATCGCAACGATGTGGTCGAACTGACCGAGGCTCGGATGCAACATGTCCCCGACCTTGAAATCGACGTGGCCCCGCCCGAGATCCGCGGGGCTGCGTTGCTGGGCGAGCTTGATAAGCTTCGGCGACAGATCGATCGCAGTCACGTGCGCACCACGTCGCGCTGCCTCGATCGAGAGAAGTCCCGTGCCGCAACCGGCGTCCAGAACGCGCTTGCCTGAAAGATCGTCCGGCAGCCACGACAACAGCGTCGCCCGCATGCGGTCACGCCCGGCCCGCACCGTTGCGCGGATACGCCCGACCGGCGCATCCGACGTCAGCCGCGACCATGCATCGACAGCCGTATGATCGAAGTACGTCTCGAGCTGCTCACGCCGCTCCAGATATGAGACTGTTGGCATCACTCGTACCCCAGAAAATCGAAGATCTCGCGATCCTTCATCGGCTTCACATCGACCGGCTCGGTGCCGGCCCAAAGCGTTTCTGCGAGCTGCATGTACTCCGCCTGGACGGCGTCGAGCTCAGGCGTCCGATCCATCTCGAACAGCGTCGACTTCTTGAGACGGCTGCGCCGGATGGCATCGAGATCCGGAAAGTGCGCAAGCCGCTTCAGGCCGGTCGCCGCATTGTAGCGGTCGATTTCGTCTGTCCCGGCGCTGCGGTTCGCGATCACGCCCCCGAGCCGCACGCTATAGTTTTTCGATTTGGCCTGGATTGCCGTAGCAATGCGATTCATGGCGAAGATCGAGTCGAAGTCGTTGGCCGTGACGATCAGTCCACGTTCGGCGTGCTGGAGTGGCGAGGCGAACCCGCCGCAGACCACGTCGCCCAGAACATCGAATATCACGACGTCGGTGTCATCGAGCAGGTGATGCTCCTTGAGGAGCTTGACCGTCTGGCCGACAACGTAGCCGCCGCAACCTGTTCCGGCTGGTGGACCGCCTGCCTCGACGCACATCACACCGTTGTAGCCTTGGAACACGAAGTCCTCGACACGAAGCTCCTCGGTGTGAAAGTCGACCGACTCGAGCACATCGATAACAGTCGGCATCAACTTCTTTGTCAGCGTGAACGTCGAATCGTGTTTCGGATCGCAGCCGATCTGGAGTACCCGCTTGCCGAGTTTCGAAAACGCGACCGAAAGATTCGACGACGTCGTGCTCTTCCCGATCCCTCCCTTTCCGTACACCGCGAAAACCTTTGCGCGCGTGCCGATCTGGATGTTTGGGTCGAGTTTGACCTGAACACTTCCTTCGCCATCGGATCGCTTTGGCGGCGTTCGCGTCTTCGGAAGCGTATCGAGTACGACCGTCATGCTGCAGACTCCTTGCTGACGATTCCTTCAAGCCGGTCCTCGAGTTGCTCGCCGGCACGGCGTAACGCGTTCAAAGTAGCGTCATCAGGCGACCAGAATTTGCGCGCCTGCGCTTCGAGCAGGCGATTGGCGACCTTTGCGGATGCCGCTGGATTGAGGCTCGCGAGCCGATCCCGCATCACATCATCGAGCACGAAGGTCTCCGAGATGTGCTGATAGACCCACGGCGCCACCTGTCCGGTCGTCGCCGACCAGCCGACGGTGTTCGTCACATGCGCCTCAATGTGGCGCACGCCCTCATAGCCGTGCCGCAACATGCTCTCGTACCATTTCGGGTTGAGCACACGCGTCCGTGTTTCAAGTGCGATCTGCTCGCCGAGAGTGCGCACTCGCCCCTCGGTCCGTGTTTGATCGCCGATGTAGACCGGCGTCGTCCCGCCGCGGGCACGGCGCACGGCACTGGTGATGCCGCCAAGCGTATCGAAATAATTGTCAACCGTCGTGACGCCGAGTTCGACCGACTCGAGGTTCTGGTAAGTCAACTCCACATCAACGAGCACGCTAGCGAGCAGCTCGGACTTCTGCTCGGAATGACCCGACCGGTCGTAGGCGAAACTTTTGCGGCGAGAATAGGTTTCGGCAACTTCATCACCTTCCGACCAGCGTCCGTTCTCGATCAGATGATTGATGTTGGAGCCGTAGGCGCCTTCCGCGTTTCCAAACACACGCAGGGCTGCCGTCTCCAGATCGCAACCGGTTTTCTGTTGGTGCGCCAAAGCGTGCTTGCGCACGAAGTTCTGTGTGATCGGCTCATCCGCGGCGGCTGCCAAATAGCTCGCCTCTGCCAGAAGCTTGATTTGCAACGGCAAGAGATCGCGGAAAATGCCGGACAGTGTGACCACCACATCGATGCGCGGACGACCCAATTCGGCTAGCGGGATCAACACCGCTCCCGAGAGCCGCCCGTAGCTATCGAACCGTGGGCGAGCACCGATCAAGGCGAGCGCCTGTGCGATCGGACCGCCGCCGGATTTCAGATTGTCGGTGCCCCAAAGCACGAGTGCAACCGCCTCTGGCAGGCGATGGCCATCGGCCATGTGGCGGGCAAGCAATCGCTCGGCCTGTTGTGCCCCGTCCTTCAATGCGAAGACGCTCGGGATGCGGAACGGATCAAAGCCATGCACGTTGCGGCCGGTAGGCAGGATTGCGGGCGTGCGGATGACATCGCCGCCCGGCGCCGGCCGGATGAAGCCGCCATCGAGCGCATGCAGAATTGCAGGCAACTCGTGATCCTCGGCAAGAAGCTTATCGATCCGCGCGAGATCACCCAGTCCCGAAGTTGTTGCAACCTCGGAATTCTTAGTGCGCTTCACTGTCGCCGTTTCACTGATCAAGCGCGCGATTTCAGCCTTGTCGAGCAACTCACCGGTTGTGCTTTCACCAATCGCCTGCAACAGATCGATGCGCTCTTCAGACGTTGGTGGAGAACCAACGACATGCAGCCCATGCGGAATGAGCGTGTATTCGAGTTCCAGGATCGCGTCACCGAGCTTCGCGATCTCGCGCTCGGCGGTGTCGCCCCAATGCGGCTCCGCCGTGCAAAGCTCGACGACCGCGGCCTGCGCCTGAATCATCTGTGCGAGGTCGCCATTCGGCGCACGCTCCTCAGGAGACAGTTGGCGCCAATGATCGAGCGACGACTTGAGATCGAGCAAGCCTCGATAGAGCCCGGCGATTGCGACGGGTGGCGTCAAATAGCTGACGAGGGTCGCGGCTGAGCGACGCTTTGCAAGCGTTCCCTCGGACGGATTGTTAGCGGCGTAAAGATAGATGTTTGGCAAATCGCTGATGAGCCGATCCGGCCAACATGCCGATGACAATCCGGATTGCTTGCCTGGCATGAACTCCAGCGCCCCATGCGTTCCGAAGTGAAGGACGGCATGCGCGCCGAAATCCTCCCGGATCCAGCGATAGAACGCCGAAAAGGCATGCGTCGGTGCAAATCCCTTCTCAAACAGAAGGCGCATTGGATCACCCTCGTAGCCGAAGGCGGGTTGCACGCCGACGAATACGTTGCCGAACCGTTCGCCAAGCACCTGAATGGCCGAGCCATCGCTCTGCTGCCGGCCTGGTGCCGGCCCCCACTGGGCTTCGATTTCGGCCAGATGCCGCTCACGGCGAACGTGATCGTCGGCCGTGATGCGGGCATGCACATTCGCGCCGGCGCCAAAACGTGCCGCGTTGCCTTCAAGGATTCGCGAGCGCAGCGTATCGATGTCCGCCGGCAACTCGACGGTGTATCCCGCGCGGGATAGGCCGGTCAGCGTGTTGAAGAGCGACGCGTAGACCGACAGATACGCCGCGGTACCAGTCGCGCCGCCGTTGGGCGGAAAATTGAAAAGGACAATCGCAACTTTGCGCTTTGCGCGTTCAGCGCGGCGCAGCAAAACAAGTTTCTCAACCCGGCGCGAGAGCATGTCGGCGCGCTCAGAATGAGCCTGCATTGAACGCGGCCCCCCGTTTATCCCACTCGGACGCCCGCCAAAAACCATTGACCCCGTGGCGCCATCCAGCTCTGGGATAGCGACCATCATCGTCGCTTCGATCGGCAACAGACCGCGCTCGGACTGCTGCCACTGATCGAGCGTCTGGAATTCGACTGGCTGTGCCGCGATGTATGGAACGTCGAGGGCAGCGAGGACTTTCTCGGCAGCGGCGGCATCGTTGTAAGCGGGGCCACCCACCAGCGAGAAGCCCGTCAACGAGACCAGAGCATCGACCGTCGCAACGCCGTCGCGCATGAAATAGCGCTCGATTGCCGGCCGGGCATCAAGTCCACTGGCGAAGGCCGGAATGACAGCAAGGCCGCGCGCTTCAAGCGCGGCAATGACGCCATCGTAGTGATCTGAGTTTCCGGCCAGCAGGTATGACCGCATCAGCAGGAGCCCAATCGTGCCTTTGCAATTTTTGCTGCTGGCCGGAAGCGCTGAAAGCTGGTCCCCAATGCGCCCGGCAAGGCGCGGATGGTAGACACCGACCTCGGGATACTCGATCGGCGGCGGCACCATCTGCGCGCCGCGAAGATGACGCCGTGGCCCATCCGCATACCGCTGGACGAGAAGGCGCACCATGTTTGCCGTATTCTCGTCCGATCCGGCGAGCCAGTACTGCATCGCCAGAAAATAGGCGCGCATATCCTGCGCCGTACCCGGGATGAAGCGCAGGATCTGAGGAATTCGCCGCAGCGTTTTCATTTGATCCGACGCCGAAGTCGTGCTGCCATTTTCTGTCTTCTTTCCGCGGAGCCGCTTCAGAAACGCCACGGCGCCTCGCTCGGGGCCATCCATGCGGAACCGGCCGAGCCTTGTCAGCTTGGTGACCTCGCTCGAGGCGATGCAGCCTATCATCGCATCGCACGAACTCTTGGCGAGCCTTCAGCCAGGGCAATACTGCCTGGATATGATCGTCCATGAACAACATGTTGGCGATGATGATATCGCCGGTCTCGATATCTGCACGGCAATCATCGAGAGCAGCCGGATCGCTCTGCCAATCCGCGGCGGCGTGCATTCTGAGTTCGAGACCAGGCCATTCCCGCGCAAGTAACTGCGCCGCCCGATCCACTGCGCCGGACAAGTGATTGTCCAGCGTGACAATCACGACCCGTATCGATGTCCGCTCAGCGGCTGTAATGCGCTTTTGCATCGTAGAGTGTCTCGACTGTTATCGGTGATAGGCCGCGCTCGTTCGCAAAACGCTCCGTATTGCGGCGCGCCTTGCCTCGTACAAAGAATGGAATTTTTCTGAGTTCCTGTTCCGCTTCCGGAGCCCAATTGGCGTTGAAAGTTTGACTTGGACTCTGGATCTCGGCAGGAGCGGAGTGTTGCAACGGTTGAGCGGCTTCTACTGCTGACGTGTGCCCCAGGTGTGATGGCCTAGCCTCACCGTGAAACTCTTTGTCCTCTCGAAACATCGCCAGCAGATGCTCTTCGAGACCCATCATCAAAGGGTGGACCCAGGTGTCGAAGATCACGTTCGCGCCTTCGAAGCCCATCTGCGGTGAATAGCGTGCCGGGAAATCCTGAACGTGAACCGGAGCCGAGATCACGGCACACGGTATGCCGAGACGTTTGGCAATATGCCGTTCCATCTGCGTGCCCAGCACGAGTTCGGGTTGCAGTTCCGAAATACGCTCCTCGACCTCGAGATAATCGTCGGTGATCAGCGCCTCGACGCCATATTTTTTCCCGGCTTCACGAACCTCGCGCGCAAACTCGCGCGTGTACGTGCCAAGCCCCGCCAACGTGAATCCGAATTCCTCGGTCGCGATCCGCGCCGCGGCAACCGCATGGGTAGCGTCGGCAAAAATGAACACACGCTTGCCCGTCAGATACGTGCTGTCGACCGATCGCGAGTACCACGGCAGTCGCGACGGCGCGCCATCCAACACCCGTGCCGGGTCAAGTCCAGTGAGCGCCGCAACCTCCACAATGAAGTCCCTGGTGGCGCCAACTCCAATCGGCACCGTCCCGATCATCGGTTGGTTGAAAGTGCGCTTGAGCCATTGCGCGGCTTGCCCGGCAATTTCTGGATAAAGCACCACGTTGAAATCCGCTTCTCCAAGCCGAGCAACGTCAGCCGGCGTCGCATCCAATGGCGCGACGACACGCACATCGACGCCGAGGCGCTCGAGCAGCGCTCGAACCTCGCGCACATCGTCGCGATGCCGGAAACCGAGCGCCGTTGGACCAAGCAGATTGCAACTCGGCTGCTGCCCCGCGGCACGCGCGGACCGTGGCTGCCCAGGCGCCGGGGCAGCGGACTGGCAGAGCGCGCGCACCAACCGATAAAACGTCTCGGCAGCGCCCCAGTTTTCCTTCTTCTGGTAGGACGGTAGCTCCAACGGCACGACCGGTACCGGCAGCCCGAGAGCCTGTGCAAGTCCGCCCGGATCATCCTGGATCAGTTCCGCCGTGCAAGAGGCGCCGACAAGCATGACATCAGGCTTGAACCGCTCATAGGCATCGCTGACCGAAGTCTTGAACAGCTCCGCGGTATCGCCGCCAAGGTCTCGCGCCTGGAAGGTTGTGAACGTGACCGGAGGGCGCTCCTTGCGCCGCTCGATCATCGTGAACAATAGATCAGCATAGGTATCTCCCTGCGGCGCATGCAGGACGAAATGCACACCCTTCATCGCTGTAGCGATACGCATCGCTCCGACATGCGGTGGGCCTTCGTATGTCCACACGGTGAGTTGCATCCGCTAGACCCTCAACCGCGTGCGGCGATCCAGCGGCCGCGCGAACAATGCTGCAAGATCGGCAGCCTGCTCATAGCCATGGATCGGCGTGAACAACAGTTCGATGGACCACTTGGTCGTGAGCCCTTCGGCTTCGAGCGGGTTGGCGAGGCCCAGACCGCAAACCGTGATGTCGGGGCGCGCGTCACGACAGCGATCGAGCTGACGATCGACGTCCTGACCCTCGCTCAATTGGACGTCATCGGGCAGTAGCGCCAGTTCCGCGGCAAGATGCTGGCGATGCAGATAGGGCGTGCCGACCTCGATCAACCGCACGCCGAGCTCATTGGCCAGGAAGCGCGCAATGGGAATTTCGAGTTGCGAGTTGGGAAAGAAAAACAGCCGCTTGCCGGCGAGCTCAGCGCGCAGCGGTACGAGCGCCTTATGTGCGCGCGCCGCAGCCACATTGGTCGCCGCCTCGAACCGGGCTTGGTCAACACCGAAAGCCTTGGCGGCGGCCCAAAGCCATGCTGTGGTGCCGCGCGCGCCAATTGGAAAAGGTGCCAAAAGATGACGCGCGCCGCGTGCTTCGAGTGCGCGCGCCGTATCCCCGAGAAACGGTTGGGCAAGCAAAAATAGCGTGCCGTGTCCGATTTCGGGAACATCGCCCGCGCGACGCGGTGGGAAAAATTTCACCCGAACGCCGAGCGCATCGAAGATGCGCTGAAATTGGTCTTCGATGACGTCGGAAAGCGCACCCGCCACCAGAAGTGTCTTTTGCGCTGACGCTGCGGCCTCGGGCATCAAGGGCACAAGTGCGGCAAGACACGCATCTTCGCCTTGCGTAAAGGTCGTCTCGATGCCGCTGCCCGAGTAGTTCAAGATGCGAATCTTTGGCGCATAGGCCTGCGACAGCCGCGCGGCCGCGCGCGACAAATCGAGTTTGATCACTTCCGACGGACACGATCCGACGAGAAACAGCAGCTTGATGTCCGGCCGCCGGTCCAACAGTCGCGCGACGACTCGATCGAGTTCCTCGTTCGCATCGGCGATGCCGGCCAAATCGCGTTCATCGATGATCGCCGTTGCGAAGCGAGGCTCGGCGAAGATCATCACTCCAGCAGCAGACTGAATGAGGTGCGCGCACGTCCGTGAGCCCACGACGAGGAAGAAAGCATCCTGAATTTTGCGATGCAGCCAGACGATGCTGGTCAACCCGCAAAAGACTTCGCGCTGGCCGCGCTCGCGCAGGATTGGCTTCGTACCTGCTTCGGCGGAGGTACCCGCCGCGCGTGATGGAGCCAGCGTGTCGGTCATTCGGCCGCCTCTACCGCTGGAACAGACCGATACGCCGAGCTTGGTTGCTCGAGGCGCGCCGCGCGTAGTTTCAACAAGAACTGCGCGGCATTGACGACGTAAGACGCATAAGCCAGCAGCGCCAGCAGCATTTGCTGAGCAGGCGTCATCCAGTTGAAAACGAAAGCGCAAAGATAGGCGGTGTGCAGTGCCAGCACGACCATGCTGACGACGTCTTCCCAGTAGAAGGCCGGCGCGAAAAGATAACGGCCGAAAACATCCTTTTCCCAGATCGAGCCAGTGATCATGATGGTGTAAAGCGTCAGCGTCTTCACGACGATCGAGATCGACGCCGCCATGAAACCGTCGCCCGTCACGAGAAAACGAAGCACGAGCCAAAGGCTGACGAGAAAAACCACGAACTGAACCGGGGCGAGAATTCCTTGGACGAGCGTCCAGCGCGACGCATCGCGGCGCCGGCGTTGCTCGGCGGTATAGAGCGATTGCTTGTTGGCTGGCTCACGTCCGGCTCGCAACGGTCTGCCCTCCGCTGTGCTCCCATGTGGAGCTTGATATTCAGAGGCTATCTTGCTGCCCCAGAGACTGTCAACCAAACTAGACGTAAAGTTTTCCTTACGACAAGAGTAGAACTACACCTTTTCTCACCGTCAGAAATTTGCGTGAGTAAGAGTGACGCAGATCCAAGCGCCAAAAACAGCGGTGCCAGAGTGGTTTTGCGAACATGTCGCAAGGATTGAACCCGGCCTCGGGAGTTCCGGAACAGGGTTCAAATGCAGGGTTCGAATGAGAAGTGTCCCGACTGCTTGACAGTCGGTGAATCCAGGAGGGGCAAATGGCGGAGCTCAAGCACGACGATGTCGGCGCAATCACCTCTACGCCCGGTTATTGGCCGCATCGCAAACCCAAACCTCACGCCCCGCCCCGCATCGACGACACCCAGCGTGCCAATCAGCGTGCGCTGCGCCTGGCGCAGACCATAGAGTCCGAAATAATCCCCCGGCTGCTCCTCGCAAACAGCGCCTCTCAGCAAAAAGTATTCAAAGGATTTCGATCGCACCGCATAACTGCCGGCGACGTCACCGCCCTGGCGGATACGGTCGTCGGCGACGATCTCGCCGGCGCCACTGCATACGTCGAAGACCTGCTGGCCAGCGGCGTCGCGCTCGAAGTCGATCTTCCTCGACCTGCTGGCACCGGCCGCCGTCAGGCTCGGCCGCTACTGGATCGAAGACACCTGCACCTTTGCCGACGTCACGATCGGCATGACCCGTCTACAGCAGCTGCTGCGGATTTACAGTTCCGATTTCGAGCGCGACACGCCGCCCTGGAGCCCGGGCCGCCGCGCACTCCTGATCCCCCCGAAGAACACGCAGCACACGTTTGGCATCGCCATGCTGGAGGTCTTCCTCCGGCGCGCCGGCTGGGATGTGGTGCGGGCTGACGGCCTGCGCCCGAAAGATCAGACCGCGCTGGTTGCACGAGAGCGGTTCGATGTCATCTGCCTTTCCGCCAGTTGTGACGTCTTGCTTGAAGAAATGGGTTCGGATATTAGGTCGTTGCGTCGTGCCAGCACCAACAAGGCTGTCGGAATAATGGTGGGGGGACCAGCGTTCGCACAGCAGCCGGATCGAGTGGCGCTGGTCGGAGCTGATGCCACCGCCGTCGATGCGCGCGAAGCGGTGTTGCAGGCCGAACGTTTCCTCGGCGATTCAGCACGTCGTTGGTAAACTGATGCGTTGGCGCCTCTGCATGTGCTGAGGTCGCCAAATCGCCGCTGGCGTTGGAGCCACTTGGCGCTGGAGGCCACATGGCGTTGGAGAAGGTACAGGCGCCGTGAAAGGCCTCAAAAAGTCGCTCGGGAGCCTCGATGCCGATGCCGTCTCCCGGCTTGTCACGGCGGCGACCGATATTGCGCTCGTGGTTGATGGGCAAGGCGTCGTCCGCGACCTTGCGGTCGGCAATGACGAATTGACCGGCGAAACCAAATTTTCGAGCTGGATCGGCAAACCCTGGATCGAGACAGTTACCGTTGAAAGCCGGCCAAAAGTCCAGGAATTGATCCGCGACGCCTCCACCAAAGCGGCGCCGCGCTGGCGCCAAGTCAATCACCCGACACAAGGCGCCGATCTGCCCGTCCGCTATTCGGCCCTCCACATGGGCAGCAACGGCCGCATTCTCGCCGTCGGGCGCGAACTGCGATCGATGTCGCTGCTCCAGCAGCGCCTGGTCGATGCGCAACAATCCATGGAGCGCGAGTACGCGCGCCTGCGCTTTGCCGAGACGCGCTACCGCCAGCTGTTTCAGATGGCGGCCGAAGCCGTCATCATCGCCGAGGCGCAGACGCTCAAGATCATCGAGGCCAATCCGGCGGCGCTCCAGCTTCTCGGCAAAGATTCAAAGCGGATCATTGGCCGGCAGTTTTTTGAGTTCGTCGATCCGGCAAGCGTCAATGCCACCAAGGCGCTGGCGCAATCGATCCGCGTAACCGGACGGCCCGAGCAGACCCGGATACAATTCATGGGCAGCAAATCCGGCCGGCCCGACGTGCAGGTTTCGGCTTCGTTGTTCCGCCAGGAGCACGCCTCGCATCTCCTCATCCGGCTGGCGCCCGAGCGCACCGCGAGCCCCGGCGAAAACGCCAAGGCCAACGCGACGCTGCAGCGTGTCGTCGAAAGCATGCCCGACGGCTTCGCCGTGGTGGGCGAAGACCAGCGGATCTTGACAGTCAATTCCGCATTCCTCGACTTGGCGCAATTGGCGTCGGCCGAGCAAGCGCGGACCGAGCCGCTCGAGCGCTGGCTCGGCCGCTCGCCGGTCGAGCTGCAGACATTGCGATCGAACCTGACCGAGCACGGCACCGTCCGTCACTTCTCGACCATCATGCGCGGTGAATTCGGCTCGGTGGAGGATGTCGAAGTTTCAGCCGTCTCGGTGGTGGAAGGCGAGCAGCCGTGCATCGGCCTCACCATCCGGTCGGTCGGGCGCCGTCTCGCATCCGACTCGCTCGCGGGCCGCGAGCTGCCGCGCTCCGTGAAGCAGTTGACCGGCCTCGTCGGGCAAGTGCCGCTGAAAAATCTCGTGCGCGAGACGACGGATCTGATTGAGCGTCTCTGCATCGAGGCCGCGCTCGAACTCGTGCGCGACAATCGCGCCTCGGCCGCCGAAATGCTCGGCCTCAGCCGTCAAAGTCTCTACGTCAAACTGCGCCGCTATGGCTTGAGCGACCCCGCCACCGACGAGTGAGCGAGACGCCGCGCGCGAGCAGCGCTCCAACGGTGGCGCTGTGCGTGGCTTCCGTTTCGGCCACCACTTGCGCCACTCAAACTGTTTTCGCCATCGGCTGACACCTGTTTTCGCGATGGGCTAACACAGCGGTCGCGATGGGCTCCCATCTGTCGCGAACATCACCGCCCGCATCGGTATCAGCACTGCGTTTTCGGCTGCATTTTCGCCGCTCCATGTCCGCTCCATGTTCGGCTCCATTAAGGTCAATAGCCGTTGACTGTCAGTTTTTGTTGACGATAATGCTGTCATGTTTGCTGACACCCCCTTGGCGGTTCCCGCGCCGCGCGCCGTTCTCGAACTGCTGAAGCCAGTCACCTGGTTTCCGCCGATGTGGGCCTTCGGATGCGGGGTGGTGTCGACGGGCGTCGCTGCCAGCGGCCGCTGGCCCGCGATCGTGTTGGGCATTGCGCTGGCGGGGCCGCTGGTGTGTGCCGCCAGCCAAGCGGTCAATGACTGGTTCGATCGCCACGTCGATGCACTCAACGAGCCGCACCGTCCGATTCCCTCGGGTCGCATCCCGGGCCGCTGGGGTCTCTACATCGCCATCGCGTGGTCGCTGCTGTCGTTGGCGGTCGCAACGATGCTCGGTCCCGTCGTGACGGGCGCCACGATCATCGGCTTGATCCTCGCCTGGGCCTACAGCGCGCCGCCCGTGCGCTTGAAAAAGAACGGCTGGTGGGGCAACGCGGCCTGCGGCTTCAGCTATGAAGGCCTGAGCTGGGTGACGGGCGCCGCCATCATGACCGGCGGCGCATGGCCCGAGCCGCGCACAATCGTCTTGGCCATGCTCTACAGCCTCGGTGCCCACGGCATCATGACCTTGAACGATTTCAAATCCATCGATGGCGACACGCGTACCGGCATCGGCTCTTTGCCGGTGCGTCTCGGCGCGGAGAAGGCCGGTCTCGTCGCCTGTCTCTTCATGACGCTTGCGCAGATCGCCGTGGTGGCATGTCTCGTGATCTGGGGCTTGGTGCTGCCAGCCGCCGTCGTTGGCGCCCTCATCGCGGCACAAGTCGTCTTGATGCGCCGGCTACTCGAGAATCCGGCGGAACGCGCGCCTTGGTACAACGCGACCGGCGTCGGCCTGTTCGTTTTGGGAATGCTCATCAGTGCGATTGCAATCCGGCCGGCGTGATCGCTGGCCTGATCAGAGAGGGGTAAAGATGGTCCAAGCACCACTCGGATGGTTCGGAATTGTCAGACTGGGGCTCGTCCAGACCGCGCTCGGCGCGATCGTCGTGCTGACGACGTCAACGCTGAACCGCGTCATGGTGGTGGAGTTGGCTCTGCCCGCACTCATTCCTGGCGTGCTGATTGGACTGCACTACGCGGTGCAAGTCCTGCGCCCCCGCATGGGGTTTGGATCCGATGTCGGCGGCCGGCGCACGCCGTGGATCATTGGCGGCATGTGCGTGTTGGCAGCCGGCGGCATTCTAGCGGCAGTGGCGACAGCTTGGATGAGCACGTCGCCCACGGCCGGATTGGCGCTCGCCGTTGTTGCGTTTCTGGCGATCGGTGCCGGTGTGAGCGCCGCGGGAACGACGCTACTGGTCCTGCTTGCCAAGCGTACCGCGGAGCATCAGCGCGCCGCCGCCGCGACCATCGTTTGGTTGATGATGATCTTTGGTTTCACGATCACAGCCATCATGGCGGGCCACAATCTCGATCCCTATTCGCCATCGCGGCTGATCGCCGTGGCAACCGTGGTGTCGGTTCTGGCGGTCATCGTCACCGTGCTGGCGGTGTCCGGCGTTGAAGGTCCGGCCGAAGCTTCTCCCCACGCCGCTCTCGGTCCGCACGCCGCCGCGCACTCTTTCCGCGACGCATTGCTGGAAGTCTGGTCCGAACCGCAAGCCCGGCTCTTCACAATCTTCATCTTTGTCTCGATGCTGGCCTACAGCGCGCAGGATCTGATCCTCGAGCCGTTCGCGGGCGCGATCTTCGCCTACACGCCAGGGCAATCGACAAAGTTGTCCGGCTTGCAACATGGCGGAGTGTTCGCCGGCATGGTCACCGTCGGGATCGCCGCGAGCGTGATCGGCGGTCCCGTGTTTGGATCGCTGAAACTGTGGATCGTCGGCGGCTGCCTCGCATCGGCGGCCGCCCTCATGAGCCTCGTGATGGCCGGCATCGTCGGCCCGTCATGGCCGCTCCGCACGTCGGTCTTCGCGCTCGGCGTCGCCAACGGTGCCTTCGCTATCGCCGCCATCGGATCGATGATGAATTTCGCGGGCCAGGGCCGTAAGGGCCGCGAGGGTGTCCGCATGGGACTGTGGGGCGCGGCGCAAGGCATCGCCTTTGGCATCGGCGGCCTCGCGGGCGCGCTGGCGAGCGACATCGCGCGCCTGTTGATCGGATCGCAAGCGCTCGCATACGCCGCAGTGTTTGCCGCCGAGGCTGGCCTGTTCGTCGTCGCAGCTGTGCTGGCGATGCGGCTCGGCCGTGCTGCCGGCAGCGATTGGATCATGGCGCCAAAACGGCCATCAGCCGAGCCGATCGGGCAGCTCGTCCCCGACGCCGGCCGAGGGTGAGCCGATGCAACCGCTCGAAACTTTCGATGTCGTCGTGGTTGGCGGTGGTCCGGCGGGCGCCACCGCCGCCACCGATCTGGCGAACATGGGCCGCAAAGTGCTGCTGCTCGATAAGGCTGGCCGGATCAAGCCCTGCGGCGGCGCGATTCCCCCACGGCTGATCTCCGAGTTCTCGATCCCCGAAGAACTTCTGGTCGCGCGCATTCGCTCGGCACGCATGGTGTCGCCGAAAAAAGCCCGCGTCGACATTCCAATCGATGGCGGATTCGTCGGCATGGTCGATCGCGACGTGTTCGATGATTGGCTCCGCGACCGCGCCCAAGCCAATGGCGCCGTCCGCATGACGGGTAGCGTCGTCGCGCTCGACCGCGACCCCGACGGTATCACTGTCGTCCAAGTCCGCACTGGAGCCCGTGCTGGAGCCAGCACTGGAGCCCCCGCCGGGTCGCCGGGCGAGGAGCAACCGCTGCAACGCATTCGAGCACGCGCCGTCATCGGCGCCGACGGCGCCGTCTCCACCGTCGCCCGCCTTGCCATGCCCTACGCACGCCCCAAGTGTGTCTTCGCTTACCACGAGGTCATTCGTTCGCCGATCGCCTGCAGCACGGCGGCGCCCGCGCCGGGCAACGATCACTTCGAGGCGAGCCGTTGCGACGTGATTTATAAAGGTGACACGTCGCCCGATTTCTATTGCTGGGTGTTTCCGCACGGCGCGACGACGAGCGTTGGCACCGGCAGCGCGCAGAAAGGCTTCTCGCTCAAGACCGCGGTCGCCAAGATCCGCGCCGAAAACGGTCTGGATAAAGCCGAGACACTGCGCCGCGAAGGCGCGCCGATCCCGCTGAAACCGCTGGCGCGATGGGACAACGGTCGCGACATCGTCCTGGCCGGCGATGCCGCAGGCGTCGTCGCGCCCGCGTCCGGCGAAGGCATCTACTACGCCATGGCGTCGGGCCGCACGGCGGCGCGCGCCGTCGACGCCTTCCTCATGACCGGTAATGCGCGCCAGCTGGCCGGCGCCCGTCGCGAGTTCATGCGCGCACATGGCCGGGTGTTCTGGATCCTCGGCATGATGCAGCACTTCTGGTATCGCAACGACGCTCGCCGCGAGCGCTTCGTCGCCATCTGCCGCGACGCGGATGTGCAGCGGCTGACGTTCGACTCCTACATGAACAAGCGGCTCGTCTCGCGCGAGCCGCTGGTGCACGCCCGTATCTTCCTCAAGGATCTGGCGCATCTGCTCGGGCTTGCGCGCGCATGAGGGCCGAGCCGCATGGCGTAACGGCCGTGGCGGCCGTGGCTATTGCGGCAGTCTGCGCCGTGGCGATTCTCGGGGGCCTCGCCACCGAAATCGGCCCCTGGTATCGCGGTCTCGCCAAGCCGTCCTGGCAGCCGCCCGATTGGCTGTTCGGGCCGGCATGGACGGTCATCTTCGGATTTATCGCGACTGCGGGGACGATCGCGTGGCGCTCGGCACCGGACGCGGGGCACAGGCGCACGCTGGTCTGGCTGTTTGCCGTCAACGCCGCCGTCAACGTGCTCTGGAGTGTCCTGTTTTTCAAATTGCGCCGGCCGGATTGGGCGCTGATCGAGGTCGTGGTGCTGTGGCTGTCGATCGTGGCGCTGATCGTGGTCATCAAGCGATGGTCGCCGCGCGCGGCCGTGCTGCTGATTCCCTATCTCGCCTGGGTAACGTTTGCCGGCATCTTGAACGGGGCCGTCGTGCGCCTGAACGCGCCGTTCTGACATCTACCGCCCACTTTAAGCGGTCGGCGCGGCCAAGGTGATGCGATGCGCGGGATCGTCGATCCGCGACGGGAGGTGATTTTTCAGCGCTAGTTGGGCAGAGTGATTGCCCTGCCTTGACCGGCGCAAGCCGGATCGTCGAACGTGAGCGCTTAGCAGGCCCAGGAGGAATATGTCGGCGTGGTTCGCAAATGGCCGCATCATCGATGCGATCTTGGTGCTGGTGCTGGCCGAGGCCATCGCCCTTGCCGTTTATCATCGCGCGACCGGCCGCGGTATCGCGCTGCGCGAGGTCCTATGGACGCTTGCGTCGGGCGCATGCCTGATGATCGCACTTCGGATCGCGCTGACGGGCGGCGCCTGGTACGCGGTCGCAGCCCCGCTGACGGCCGCGCTGATCACCCATCTCGTGGATCTCGCGCGGCGATGGCGGTAACTCGGGCGCCGTCTTCCCGCGTACCCGGTCGTCACCGGGGACGAACCACATGGACATGGCACAAAGCGAAAGAGGCTCTGCGCAGCGAATAGTAGGGCTCCTGCCTTGCTCAAGCGGCGGTGCGCGGCACTTGGAGCAGACGAAGCGCGTTCAATGTGACAAGGACAGTCGCACCGGTATCGGCAAGAATAGCCGGCCAGAGCCCTGTGACCCCGAGCACAGTCGTCACCAGGAAGAAGGCCTTCAGCCCGAGCGCAATGACGATGTTGCTGCGGATGTTCGCCATGGTGCGTCGCGACAGGTCGACCATCGCCGCGACGTCGCCGACGCGGCCATGCAGCACGGCCGCATCACCCGTCTCCAGAGCAACATCAGTTCCACCCCCCATGGCGATACCAACGTGTGCCGCGGCGAGCGCCGGCGCATCGTTGATCCCGTCACCGACCTTGGCGACGATGGCACCCGCACGCTTGAAGTCTTCGACCAGCCGTAGCTTGTCTTCGGGCAGCAATTCCGATCGCGCTTCGACTCCGAGTGACCGCGCGATTGCATCGGCCGTGCGGCGGTTGTCACCCGTCAGCATGATGGATCGGATTCCTTGCGCAGCAAGCGCCTCGATGCCGGCCTTGGCGTCGGCACGAGGCTCGTCACGCATGGCAAACAAGCCCGCAACCGTGTTCCCCGCAGTCAGAACCGAGACTGTCTTGCCGGCATCATTGAGTGCGGTGATCCGCGATCGCAGTTCATCGAGAGAAACGCCACGACCCTCGGCGTCTTTCGGCGATCCGAACATCCAATGTGTACCATCGACCATGCCGACGACGCCCTTTCCATTCATGGCGGCAAGGCCCGTAGCAGCCGGCACTTTGACTCCGTCCGCCTTGGCCCGATTGAGAATGGCCTTGGCAAGCGGATGGCTCGAACCCAATTCGAGCGCTGCCGCGATCGCCAGGATTTCGCTGTCCGTGCGGCCTAGGGCGACGATGTCCGTGACAGTGGGACGGCCCTCGGTGAGGGTCCCTGTCTTATCGAACGCAACCGTTGTGACCTTGCCCATGGTTTCGAGCACGGCGCCACCCTTGAGCAGCAATCCGCGCCGTGCGCCTGACGCGAGCCCCGCGGCGATGGCGGCAGGCACCGAAATGACGAGGGCGCAGGGGCAACCGATCAGGAGAATCGCAAGTCCCTTGTAGATCCACGCGCTCCATGCGCCACCGAAGAGCAGTGGCGGCACGATCGCGACCAGCGCTCCGGCGACAAGAACGGCCGGCGTGTAGTATCTCGCAAAGCGGTCGATGAAGCGCTCTGTTGGCGCCTTGGCCTCCTGTGCCTCTTCGACGAGACGGACGACGCGCGCGATGGTGTTGTCATCCGCCGCCGATGTGACGCGCACGCGCAAGGCGCCATCAAGATTGATGGTGCCGGCGAAGACAGCGTCACCGGCTTTTTTGTTTTGCGGCATCGACTCGCCCGTCACGGGCGCCTCGTCGATGGAACTTTCGCCAGCAACGATTTCGCCATCCGCCGGCATGCGGTCGCCCGGCCGGACAAGAATTGTCTCCCCAATGCGTAGGCTGTCGGCCGGCACTTCCGTCGTCGATCCGGACCGCTCCACCAGCGCCGTCTTTGGCACGAGTGCAGTCAAGGCGTGGATGCTCGCCCGCGCCCGCCCCGCCGCGACACCCTCCAGCATTTCGCCGATCAGGAACAGCACGACGACAGCCGCGGCCTCTTCCGCCGCACCGATGAAGACGGCGCCGACCGCCGCGATCGTCATCAAAGTCTCGATGGAAAATGGTGTCCCTGCCCGGCCGGCTTGATAGGCGCGCCGCGCGATCGGCACCAGCCCGATGGCCATGGCCGCCACATACGGCCAACTGCCGAGTGCCGGTACTGCCAGGGTCACCACATACGCCATGGCAATGGCGACGGCACACGCCAGCGTCAGACGGGCTTTGGGCGTTTGCCACCAGGGCCCGTCCAGAAGGGCATGTGCATGGTCATGCCCATGTTGTGCCTCGTGGGGGCGCGCATGATCGTGGGCGCAATCGGGACCATGGACATGCCCGTCTCCCGACGAACGGACGCGATCCGCCGTGGCAGAAGCCGCACCGCGCGCCGCAAGTGGTGCAACGGAGTAGCCGAGAGCCGTGACGGCTTTGTTGATGTTCGAACCGACGGCGGCGTCGATTGTGTGGGTCACGCGCATCGTACCGGCGGCGACGGATACGGCGACATCGCGAACTCCCGCAATGCGGCGCACCGCCGTATCGACCTTGCTGGCACAGCTGGCGCAATCCATGCCGCCAATTCGAAAGCGGCTTTCCATCGCTTCGTTTTGCAGGCGGAGCTTATGCCCAGCACTGACGCCACGATTGGGACCATGATCATGGCCGTGATCGTGGCCGTGATCGTGCGTGCAGTTTGGCCCATGGACATGCCCGGCGGCATGAAGGTGGCCGTCGTGCGAGTGGCCGTGATCACGGGCGTGACTATGACCCTCGGCATGATCGTGGCCGTGAGTGTGACCATGATCGCGGGCGTGGCCTTGAACCTCGGCATGGTCATGCTTGCACTCCGGGCCGTGCACATGCCCGGCGGCATGATCGTGGCCGTGCGAGTGACCATGATCGTGCGCGTGGTCGTGCGCGCAATTCGGCCCGTGAACGTGCCCATCGGCCTGATGGCGCTCATGAACCGCGGATCGCAGAGTGGGCACGTCCCGCACTCGTGGCGCCAATGGCGCAACCGTATATCCCAGGGCTTCCACCACTTTGAAGACACGCGGGCTGATCACCTCGCCCAAATTGTGTGTGACCCGCATGGTTCCCGCTGCGACCGAGACCGCAACGTCCGAAATGCCATTGATTCGGCGGACGGCCGTGTCGATTTTTGCGGCGCAACTGGCGCAATCCATCCCGCCGATGCGGAATTGGCTCTCGGAAGTGGCCTGGGCTGTATCGGTCATTTTCATGGCCTCTTGCTTGGATTGGCCGGATAGATACATTCTCTAGCCACTAGAGGATCAAGAGGCCAAATATGCCACAAGATATTGCGATCGGCGCCCTCGCCGCAGCCACGGGGGTGAAGGTCCCGACCATTCGCTACTACGAGAGCGTCGGCCTGCTGCCAAAGCCAGAGCGCACCGAATTGAACCGCCGGCTCTACGGCCAGCAGACTGTGAAGAGGTTGCGATTTATCCGCCATGCTCGTGAGTTGGGATTCGAAGTCGACGACATTCGCCAACTCCTGGAACTCGGCGATCAGCCCGACCGCCATTGCCGCGAGGTTGACGAGATTGCGCAGCGCCATCTGCTCGAAATCGAGAGCAGAATTCGGCGGCTGAAGGCGCTCAAGACCGAAGTCGCACGCATGATCACGGAATGCCAAAAAGGCGTGGTCGCCGATTGCCGCATCATCGACGTTCTGGCGAACCACAAGCATTGCCTGCACGAGCGGCACTAGTTGAAATCTAGGTCTTGTCCGCCAGTTCAACCGCCCAGCATCTGCAGCGGGCGCCGTCCGCCAACGGCCTGAGCTCAGGCTCCAAGTGCGAGCACTGACACGGTTGGCCCAAGGTCTGCGCTACGTCGCAACGTGGGTGGAACCGGCAACCACGACCGGTCCGGCTTTCCGCCGTCAGGCTCCCGCGGATCGAGGCCAACAGACCACTGGCGTTCGGTTGCAACAGTGAACTGTCCACCAGCGCTTTTGTGTAGGGATGGCGTGGCGCGCCGAGGATACGCGCCGTCGGCCCCTCCTCGACGATGCGGCCGGCGTACATCACCACCACGCGCGAGGCGACGGCCGAGACGATCGACGAGATCGTGCGAGATGAGCAAGATCGCCATGTGACGCTTGCGGCGCTGCTCGTCGAGGAGCCGCAGGATCTGCGCCTGCACCGTGACGTCGAGCGCGGTCGTCGGCTCGTCGGCGATCAGGAGGTCGGGATCGGCGCTAAGCGCCGCGGCGATCATCACGCGCTGAGCGAGACCGCCGGAAAGCTCGAAGGCATAGGCGCGCGCGCGCTGCTCCGGATCGGCAATGCCAACGTCGCGCAACAGCTCGATCATTCGCGTGTGCGCCGCCGCCGCCGGCAGGCCGCGATGCTTACGCAGCGCTTCGACGACCTGCGGGCCGACCCGGCATGTCGGATCGAGCATCTGTTGCGGCTGTTGGAACATCATGCCGATGCGCCGGCCGCGGATCGCGTTCATCGCGCGCGGCGACAGGGACGCGAGATCCTCGCCGTCCAGCCGGATGGACGCCGGACACCACGCGAATGCGGGCCGGCAGCAGACCCATGATCGCGCGGGCCGTGAGGCTCTTGCCGGAGCCCGACTCGCCGACCAGCGCCACCGTCTCGCCCGTGGCGACCGTGAGGCTGAGCCGGTCGATGAGCGTGTGCTGCCGTGACCCGATGACAGCGCGATGCTCACGCTGCTCGAGGTCGAGGAGCGTTTGACCCGCGGCGCCGGCGGCCGTCGCAACCAGATCTGCTCCGGCTGCGCTCACGATAGCGCTCCCGACGCTTCCGCCGGCGGTTCGAGACCCTGGCCGATCCAGGTCACGCTCAAAGCGGTCAGAAAAATCGCAAGCCCGGGACAGACGACGAGCCAGGGTGCTCGCTCGAGGAACGGCTGCGCCTCCGCCATCATCGCGGCCCAGTCCGGCGTCGGCGGCTGCACGCCGAGGCCGATGAACGACAGCCCGCCGACCGTGATCAACTTGTGGCCGAAGCGCAGGAACGACATCGCCGCGATTGGGCGCATTGCATTCGGAATGATGTGGCGGAAGATGATGAAAGCTGCGCGAGCAGCCGAGGATTTCGGCGGCGCGGATGTAGTCACGACTGTTGATCTCGAGCGCGAGGCCGCGCGCGAGCCGGGCGAACGGCGTCCAGCCGACGATGGTCAGCGCCAGGATGAGCGTGCCGATGCCGGTGCCGAGAATTGCCGTGAGAAACACGGCGACGATGACATCGGGAAACGAGATCAGCAGATCGACGGCGCGCATGGCGACTTCGTCCACCTTCCCGCCGACGCGCGCGCTGACGACGCCGATGATGTGCCGATGACGCAGGACAGAACCAGCGTCACGGCGGCGATCACCAGGGCAAAGCGGCCGCCCATCAGCAGCCGGCTGAGCAACGTCGCGGCCGAGATGATCGGTGCCGAGCCAGTATTGCGCGGAAGGTGTCGAGAAACGCCGCAACAGGCTCTGCGCGGCGGGATCGTGCGGAGACCAGCAGCGGCGCTAGCAGAGAACAGGGATGATCGCCGTGAAGAGCACGAGCCCGATCCGGAACGTCCAGCCGTGATGCCCGTCGACGAGGCCGCGAAGCAAGGACTGCTTCGCCGGATGCAGCCGCAGGACTGGCGGGGCGACAGTCTCATCCGCTGGCGCGGTCATACCTCACCATCGGATTGAGGGCTGCATAGGCGATGTCGGCGACCGTATTGATGAGCACCGACAGCGCCACGATGGCGACGAAGCCGGCCTGAAGCATCGGCATGTCCTTGTTGACGACGCCATCGTAGATTAGCCGGCCCATGCCGGGAATGGCGAAGATCACCTCGATCACCATGGAGCCGCCGAGCAAACCCGCGAGCCACAGCCCGAACAGCGTGACGACCGGCTGCGCGCCGTTGCGAAGACCATGGCGCACCACCGTCTCGCCGAGGCTGAGGCCGCGGCTGCGGGCGGCCGTAATGTATGGCGCCTGCAGCACGTCGATCATGGCGGCGCGGTCGACGCGCGTGAAATAGGCCATCGGCCGGAACGACAGCACCAGTGCCGGCAGAATGACGGACGACGGCGAACCCCATCCGGCCGACGGCAACCAGCCGAGCCAAAGAGCGAACACCAGGATGCCCATCGGCGCCAGCCAATACTCCGGCACGGCAATCAATGTCTGCGTCAACAGCGTTGCAAACGCGTCGATCTTTCCGCCGGGCTTCGTGGCCGCGAGCGTGCCGAGCGGCAAGGCGACCAGCAGCGCCGCCGCCAGCGCCGACATGGCGAGCGTGAACGAAACAAGGACGGCGCGACCAATTTCACCGGCAACAGGCGCGCGGCTGGTGAAGGAATAACCGAAAGTCGCCGCGCAGTGCGCTGCCGAGCCAGCCGAGGTACTGGGTGACCAACGGCCGATCCAGGCCAAACTCAGCTCGCAGCGCGGCGACGGTGGCGGGATCAGTCGCCAGTTCAGCGACGCGCGAGCGCAGGATCATCAGTGCTGGATCGCCGGGCGACACATAAGGCACCAGGAACGCGATGACCGAGACGACAAACAAGGTGAGCAGCAGCATGAATAACCGGCGAAACGCGAACCGCCACATCTCATGCTGCCTTTCCCATTTCGACCGCTCGGATCCCACTCATTACGTGAACGCTACTCGACGGCTAACCCCGCGGTGAGCGTGTAGTGATAAAGCGGATGCAGGGCATACCCCTTCACCTTGCTCGACACCGCATCGTTGCCGCGCTCGTGGATGATGAAGACATTGACGGCGCGCTCCTGCAACGTCTTCGCGGCCGCCGCGTAGATCTGGTGGCGCTTAGCCACGTCGGGCTCGCCGGCGGCTTTGGCAAGCGCATCGTCCATGGCCGTATCGCAGTATTGCGAGAGGTTGTAGCCGCCCTTGCAGGTATAGTCCGAGGTGAGAAACGCCAACGGATCGGCGACGTCGGTCAAGTGGCTGCGCGACAGCAGCGCGATGTCGTACTTGCCAGCGAGCATGTCGGGCTCCAATGCCGCGTAGGCGGCGAGCCGGATATTGACTGTTACGCCGATGGCCTTGAGCTGCTCCTGAATGATCGCCGATAGATCCTTGAACTCGGCCTTCTCGGAGTACGCCAAAAGCTCGAGTGTCAAGCTGCCGGGCGCGATCCCGGCTTCGGCAAGCAACGCCTTGGCCTTGGCAACATCGAACGCCGCAGGCTTTGCACGCCCTTCGGCGCCCACGGCTCGTGCGGTGCGAACGGACCGATGGCCGGCTCGACGGAGCCTTCGTAAAGGCTTGCGGCGATAGCCTTGAGATCGAGCGCCGCTTGCAGCGCTTGGCGCACCTTCACGTTGTCGAGCGGCGCCTTCTTGGTGTTGATCAGCATCTGGGTGGTGCGGGGCGTATCGATCGACACGATCGTTGTGCCCGGACCGCGCTTGATCTGCGCGAGTGTGGACGCCGGAACGGTACGGCCGATGTGAGATTCGCCGGATCGGACCTGCGTGGCGCGCACGTTGGCGTCGGGCAGGAACCTCACCTCGGCTTCGGCGAACGTCACCTTGCCGCCCCACCAACTTTCATTGCGCTTCACCTTGAGATTCTGCTGGCCGTTGACCTCTGTAATCGCGAACGGGCCGGAACATTTGCCAATCGGATTGACCTTTCCATCGGCGACGGCGCCCGGCGCGAGTATGCCGGTGTTGGGGCTTGCCATGATGAAGGGCACCAGCAGCGATGGGCTGGGCGTGGTTACGCGCACCACGTTGGCCCCGCCCACCTCGACCGACTTGACGACGCGCGGAGAGAAGCCGCGCGAGGGCGTCTTGGCCATCAACGTCGCAGTGAGAGCCGATGCGACGCCGTCCGCGCTGAGCGGCTGTCCGTCCTGGAACTTGACACCACTCCGCAATGTAAATTCCCACGTTACGGGTGATGTCTGCGTCCAGGATGCCGCGAGCGCGGGCTTCAGCGTTCCGTCGTGGTCGACACGGGCGAGCGCCTCGAGACAACCGGCCCGCGTGAGAACTTGTGCGTCGTCCGTTTCCAGCGCGAACCCGGCCCGCGGCGCGAAATTTTCAGCGACAACGATCCTGCCTTGCGCATAAGCGGAGGCCGCCGTCATCAACAGGAATGACGTCGTTGCTGCGAGTGTACGCATCTTCACTACTCCGGTGGGGCTCGAGTTCTCGTGTCCGATCCTAAGGCCGCAAACTCGGGCAGATTGACGTCTGTCAGGCGCAAATACAAGTTCAAGGATGTGTGCGGTACCGCTCCTCGCCATTTCGCAACAGCGGCATGGCCACGGTGATCTGCGACGCCGCCGGCGCCTGTTCAGCAGTCTTGTGCGATCGGATCCCGGCCAGGCCATGAATGGCCATGTAGATGCCAACCAAAAGAATGAGGCCGCTGGAAAAGTAGGGGGCTCGCGCGGCGATCGTCGAGAACCAGCTGGTCCGGCTCGCAACCTGACCAACGCTGAGCGCAGCGATTGTACCCACCCCGACCAGTGTGATCGCCAATCCGATCGAGAAGCAGAACACCAGCGCCGCGCCGAGCGTGATCTCTTTCAACTGCAGACACAGCAACAGCACCGTGATCGCCGCGGGACAGGGGATCAGTCCTCCCGTCAAACCGAACATGATGATCTGGCCGTTGGTCACATTGCCACGGCCCGCAAAGCGCTTCTTGATGTCCTCCATATGCCCGCGCGCATGCGCATCCATGTGATCGTGCTCCATCGACGCAAATGCGTTGTCCGCCGAACCGAAGGCGATCTCCTGTTCGTGCGCATGGTCGCCGTGATCGAGAATGAGCCGGGCCTTGAAGTCGAACGGCGCGGGAACGGTTTCAGCCGACTCCATGTACCCGTCTCTATCGAGGAACGTGAATGTCTGCTTGCTCCCGTTGGCGCGCTCGGTCACGAGCGTGACGTACTCGCCTTGCCATTTATCGCCGCCCAGTACTTTGATGCGCCACCGCGCCGAGGCTCCATCTCCATCGATTTCGACCGCCATGAAACCGTGACCGGTATCAACGCGCTTGGCCGTCGCGCGACCGGCATTCGCAGAATCATAGGCATCAGCCTTTGCCTTGGCGCTCGCGGCTTCCTGATTGTCTTTCCTTATGCGCCAGAACATCCACAGGGCGACGCCGATGATGATGATCGCCGACACCAGCTGCAACCATGCTTCCGCGCGTTCCGGATTGAGACCTTTCCAAAGATACATCCCGCCGATCGCGATCGCCCAGACGACGAGCGTGTGAGATATCGTGGCCGCGATACCGAGCAGAAACGCTTGGAACACTGTGCCGCGAATGGCGACGATAAAGGCTGCCATCAGTGTTTTTGAATGGCCCGGCTCGAGGCCGTGCAAGGCGCCGAGCATGATCGCCGTCGGCACGAACAGCCACGCGTTTTGCGCGCCTTGGGCAAGCAGATCCTGAAAGTTGAGCAAGACGGTTCCTTTTCAGATTGGTGCAAGCAGGCTTGACGGCCGTTCCTGACGCAAGGACTTATCGAAGTGCATGCTGAAGCCGAATGCACCAATCGGCGTGTAGCCGCGGGCAGTCCAGAAAGCGATCGTCGCTACTGCATCCGCACTTGCGTGGAGATAGATTGTCTCGTAGCCGAGCCGGCGCGCCTCGCGCTCGCAAATATTGCTGAGCATGCGGCCGACGCCGCCGCCACGCAGATCCTTGCGCACATAGGCACGCATCAGCGTCGCCACCACCTCGGGGCGCGGGTATCGTCCGGGCAGGCTCTCGAGCACATTCGGATGCCAGCTCAGGCGCTTGATACCAGCCGATGCCGCGATCGATCCATTAGGTTCGGTCGCCATCCAAAAGGCGCCGCGATTGACCGTGCTGAAGTGGCATTGTGCGGCCGGTTTTTCGAGGGAGTCGAGATCGCCGTGCCAATCGGGCCGATAGTCGAAACCGTAGAATTCCTTGATGACACCCAGGCAAAACGTGCGCGCCGCCGTATGCCTCGCACCGGGCTCATCGCCGAGCCGTTCGAGCTTCAAGCCGCTAGGCAAATCGACGGCGGTGTCCATGACGCCTCAGGGTCCAGCGGTCGATCGGCTCGGTGCCTTGCTCCCGGCGGAGAGATGCATTATCCAATCCTGGGGGAGAGGATATTGTCAAGCAGAACGCGCGAATGCGGCATGGCAATACGATCGTCGATGTGGACACGCCCAATGGATGACGAGAAACACCGTCGCATAGCGCATAAGCAGCACAAGACGGTGATCTCGCGCCTCAAGCGGGCCGAAGGGCACTTGCGCTCGACCGTCGCCATGATCGAGGACGGACGCTCATGTATCGAGGTCGCCCAGCAACTGCAGGCGGTCGAGTCCGCCGTTGCCAACGCCAAGCGCCTGTTGATCCAGGATCATATCGACCACTGTCTTGAAGAGGTAGCCGGAAATCTGCCACTAAATTCAAAGGATCTTATCGACGAATTCAAGTCGGTCGCAAAGTTGCTCTGACCCCCGGAAAGGATATGACGCATGCCGCAACACGACGGAATCCATATGGGGCACGGCCAAATGGTCGACATCGTTGCGCATGGACCGGACCTATGGGAGCTGGTCTTCAGTCAAGACGGCATCGCCGGATATCAGGCACCACCAATCAGCGATATCAAGGTCGAGGCGATCGACTCGGACGGAAAGATCCACCCGCTTGCGATTGCAGCCGGTAGCCCGTCTTCGGTGTTCGCCGCCGGTCATGTCGCCGGTGCCTATCGCGCGCGCGTCATGGTCATGCATGGCGATCATTTCCATACGCGTGAGGCGTTGCTTCCCGGCAGGACGACCGCACCGGGTGTGGCAGGCAGCAGCGGCGGATCACTGGTCCGGTTTCAGACAACGCAGGTCGAAGCGAAACTGATCGCACCGGATGCCTTCGAACTGCGATTTTCGACGGCGCAAGGCGCGCCCATGACCACGCCCGCGCCTGAGAATGTCGTTATGCAGGCGATCGGTCCCAAAGCCGAGGACTACCAGATCCGCAATCTCGCGACGCGCGCGGGCGACCAACCAGCGACGCTGATAGCCACCGGAAAAATCAAGGACGCAACGTATCTGCGCCTGACCTTGAAAACGGCGGGTGACGCCGAGGTCCGCAGCGTCCCGGTCGTCCGGTGAGGCCGGATCCAGCCCGGCAATCTCGACTGACGCGCTCCTTGTAGCGGTATAGGCACCGACGCCGCAGCGCGGGTTCGACGGCTCTTTACAAACAATTGAACATCGTATATTTACGCGTGTAAGGAGCGGCTCTTTTCTACCGCAACCTCGGAGCGGCGCATGGATTTCATCCTTCTCATTTTGGGGTTCATCGGGTTCCTGATGGCGTTGGCGCTACGGAAGCGGATGAGCTCCGCGGAGGCGGAACTGAAGCAGGCGCGCGCCGAGATCGAGGCGCTGCAAATGGAGATGGGTGCCAGCCCATGGCCAAAGCCGCCAACGACACCGCAGCCGACACGCGCGAATGTCGAAACCGCAGTCAAGGAAGCGGCCGTCGCGGATGACGCAGACTCCGCAGCCTCGCAACCAACGTCCGCCGCGGCGCGTGCCGCCGCTGTGGCATCAGGTTCCACCACACCGCCCATCTCGTACGAAAGCGGCGCCCCCCATGCCGCGACGACGCCTTCGCTGGAGGAGCGTCTCGGCACACGTTGGGCCGTCTGGGTCGGCGGCCTCGCGTTGGCGCTCGGTGCGCTGTTGCTGGTCAAGTACTCCATCGAGCAAGGTGTGTTCGGTCCGGGCATGCGCATTACCCTTGCAGCACTGTTGTCGGCGGCGTTGATCGGCGGCGCCGAATGGCTTCGCCGTACCGAGACAGCGCTCGACATCCAAGGCGTGCCCTCGGCGCACATCCCGAGCATTCTCACCGCCGCCGGTACCGTCGCGGCGTTTGCGACGATCTACGCGGCGCACGCGCTCTACGATTTTATCGGCAGCGGCACCGCGTTCGTACTGCTCGGGATAACAGGCATCGCGACCATGTTTGCCGCCGCGCTGCATGGTCCCGCACTTGCGGGGCTTGGGCTTGCAGGCGCGCTCATCACGCCGATGCTGGTCGCATCCGACAAGCCGCAACTTTGGCCATTGGTGATCTATCTCGCCGTCGTCTCGGCGGCCGCCTATTGGCTTGCGCGCACGCGCCGCTGGTTATGGCTGGCTGCCTGCGTCGTCGCTGGCGCGGTGGTGTGGACGTTGCCCATGCTGCCTATTCTTGCTCGTATCGGATCGGCCGATACGCTTGCAGCTTATGCGCATGGCCTCGTGCAGCTCGGCCTCGCCGCACTTTTCATGGCGATCGAGCCACATCTGGGCCGCCCGGATCGCGAGTCCTCACCCGATTGGATCGCGTCTGCAGCACTTGCGGCCCTCGGCGTCGTCTCCGCGATGATGCTGTTTGCCGCGCGGTTCGACAGTGCGGGATGGACATTGTTCGTGGTTGCAAGTGTCGCGCTGTTGCTCTTCACGGCCTATCGATCGTCGCCTGCCGCGGTCGCATCGTGCATCGCTGGCCTTGTCGCGCTCGCCGCTGCGTCAGCGTGGCCAGGGCTGCGCGCACCGATCGATCGGCAATTGCTGTGGCCGCAGGTCGGCGACATCATGCGCCTGCCGGAGAGCGTTACGAGTTATCTTATCTTTGTGGCGCTGTTGTCACTCGCGGTGCTCGCCGTCTCGGCCTTCATTCTCTGGCAACGGCGAACGTTGCCGCTGCCGGCCGCCGCGCTCTATGCGCTCGGCGCGATCGCAACGCCGCTGCTGGTTTTGATTGTCACTTACCTGCGCGTCACCCAGTTCGATCGCTCGCTGTCGTTTGGATTCATCGCAGTTATCCTTGCGGCACTGCTCTATCTGATCGCCGACCGCTTCGACAATGTCGGCGCGGCAAACAAGACGGAAACAACCAAGCTCGCCTGTGGCGCCTTCGCAGCCGGCGTCACCGCCGCCATGGCGCTTGCTTTCACGTTCTCGCTCGACCGCGGCTATCTCACCGTCGCGTTCGCCGTCACCGCCGCCACCACCGCGCTATTCGCGATCATCGACAAGATCCCCCTGCTGCGCTACGTGGTTGCCGCGATCGGCTTCATCGTTCTCGGGCGCCTCGCGTGGGATCCGCGCATCATGGGCGCGGACGTCGGCACCTGGCCGATTTTCAACTGGCTGTTGCTTGGGTATGGCGCGCCAGCGGCGGCCTTTCTCGGCGCCGGTTACATCTTGAAACGTGAGTACGAAGATCTAGCCTCCCGCATGTGCGATGCGCTCGGCGTCCTGTTCGCAGCACTTCTCGCATTCTTCCAAATCCGTCACGCAATGAACGGCGGCGATATTCTGAAACCCGTCAGCGGACATGTCGAGATGGGGCTCTTTGCAACCACATCGCTCGGGTTCTCCTACGTGCTCTCGAAGCTCGATCTGATGCGCGGCAATCCGATTTTTCGCGCGGCATCGTTGATCGCAGGGGTGGGTGCGGCAGCCTTCACGCTGGTCGGCCTCGGCATCATCGAGA
Source organism: uncultured Alphaproteobacteria bacterium (assembly GCA_963779515.1). Taxonomy (GTDB): domain Bacteria; phylum Pseudomonadota; class Alphaproteobacteria; order Rhizobiales; family Hyphomicrobiaceae; genus CAVZYN01. Next base: position 297,141 of record CAVZYN010000009.1, on the reverse strand, counting down.
ACCCGCTGTTTGCCAACGATCCGGTCGGCGGGCGAACGGTTTTCTCGACATTGATCCCGGCCTATCTATTGCCGGGCGCGGTCGCGGCGATCGCCGCGCGCGCGGCCCGCGGCGTGCGTCCCAACTGGTACGTGACAGGCCTCGCCATCCTCGCATTGACGCTGCTCTTTGGATACGTGACGCTCGAAGTGCGCCACGCCTTCCAAGGCGAACGCATCGGCTTCTTCCGCCGCACCTTCGCGCCCGAGATCTGGTCTTACTCCGCGGCGTGGCTCGCGCTCGGCCTCGCGTTCCTCGGCTATGGCCTCATGCGCGGCTCGCTCGAGGCGCGGCTCGCATCCGCCGCGCTGATCGTGCTCTCCGTCGTCAAGGTCTTCCTGTTCGATCTCTCGGGCATCACGGGACTCTGGCGCGCGCTCTCCTTCATCGTGCTTGGCTTGGTGCTGATGGGCATCGGCCTCGTCTATCAAAAACTCATCTTCGCCAAGCCGGCCGTTGCCGCGACACCAGGCGCGACAGGCGGGTAAAGCCCGCCCACGGTTGCGGAGCGAGATCAGAAATTCGGCATGACGGCATGTTTTTTGGTGGAATCGGCGATGGGCTCCCATCGCACAAAAAATGGGTCGCAGATTTCGGTTCGGCGGCGCCCTGTTCGTCCGGGGTTTAGGCGCAGGATCGGCCGTCCGCCGTCGGCGACACGCCCCCGCGTGTCACGCGCGCATGAACGCCAGCGATCCTGTTTCCTTCAACACCGTCATCGGTGCGCCGCGCTCCTCGGCATAGCGGCGCTCCGCATCTGTCGCGAACGAATGCTTCAGGTAGCAGCCGAGCCGCCGCGCCTGCTCGACGATGCGATTGCCGACGATTGAGCGCTCGGTGGAGTAGGCCTCGAGCCTCGCCGCGATATCACCACCCATCCCGAGCACCCGCGCCAGTGCTGCCGCATCTTCCGCTGCCTTGACCACGCCCGCGCCCACATGCGGCCGGATCACGAAGGCGGCGTCCCCCACCAGCGCGATGCGCCCGAACGCCATGCGCGGCGACGTCAGATCATAGATCGGCTGCAGGAATGGCTGCTCGATGATGTTGACCACGCGCTGGAACCACGGCGACAGCACCTTGCTGGCATGGGCACGCATCTCGCTCACGACATCGGGCGCGATCAAGGGCGGCGGGATCGACAGTGTGTGCGTATGGCCGTTTCGGTCGGTCAGCAGTCGCGGCACGTCCCGCGCCTCGTCCGCCGGCAGATACCAGACGAAATTATACGACCGATGCCCGCGCCGCATGTCGTTGTTCACGCCGGCGACAGGATAGCCGAGCATCTGCTCGCCCGGCGGCAGCGTGAACGTGAAGAGATCGAAGCGATGCTGATCCGCAGGCTCCCTGAAGAGGGTTTCGGGCGCCATGCCGCGCCAGGCGATGTAACCTGCGTACTGCGGCAGAACATCGGGCAACAGCAGCGCGCGCACCGCCGAGCGGAAACCGTCAGCGCCGACGAGCAGATCCGCCGTCTCCACGGTGCCGTCGGCGAACCGCGCCGTCACGCCGCCCGCCGTCTGTTCGACTCCGGCGAGATCCTTGCCGAGGTGATAGGTAGCGGACGGGATACGCGCCGTGCAGCATTTCGAACAGACGGTTCCACGACGTCGCAATCTGCGGATGCTCACGCGCCGCGATCTCGCGATCCTGCTGGTCCACGACAACGCGCTTTTCGAGCAGGACGCCGAGATTGCGCGACGGATCGATGCCGATCGCCGTCAAGGGCGCTCGCGATCTCGGGATGCGTGACGAGCCCCGCGCCGCGTCCCGTCAGCGGCGTCGGTGTTCGCTCATAGATGTCGGTGCGCCAACCCGCGCGATGAAGGAAATGGGCCGCAAAGAGCCCACCCAAAGACCCGCCGATAATGATGGCGCGGCGTTGCTCGTCCATCGTCATCCTCGCCCGATCATGGCGCCGCCAGCGCCGCCGCCGCGATGCGCTCGCGCGTCAGCGGCAAATTACGAATCCTGAGACCCAACGCATGCGCGACGGCATTGGCCAGCGCGGCTCCTGTCGGTCCATGCGCCACTTCCCCCACGCCCAGCGCCGGATTGTCGCCGCCGTCCACCAGCTCAATCTCCAGTTCCGGCAGCTCCGAAAATGTCAGGATCGGATAGTTGTCCCACGTCATTGCGTCACCAGCCTCGGGCGGCTGAAATGCTTCCTTCAACGCCCAACTTGCGGCCTGCAGGATGCCGCCTTCGACCTGACTGCGTAATCCATCCGGATTAATGACAAGCCCCGCATCGACCGCGCACCAGCCTTTGACGAAACGGACCTTCTCGGCGACCTCGACGTCGACGGCGAGTGCCAAATAGCCGGCGCGGTTCTTGTACCGGCTGAAGGCAAACCCCCGCCCCTTGCCGGTGCCCGCCGGCCCTCGCTCCCGCCATTGCGCCATGCTCGCCGCCCGCTCGATGACGCGGCGAATGCGCGGATCCGACGTCATATTCAGTCGATACTTAACCGGGTCGACGCCGCCGATTTCCGCCAACTCGTCGACGAAGCTTTCGAGCGCGGTAATATTCGCGAACGCGCCGAGACCGCGCATGGACGATACCCGCAGCGGCATATCCGGGATCATATGGTGGATGATCCTTTGCGGCGGCAGATCGTAGAGCAGGATCGCATTGCGTACGCCACCGCCACCCGACGCGTCGGGCACGTCCTGCGCCACTTTCAGTTCCGGCTGATCGGGCAGCGCGAACGCCGAGAGGATATTGATGTTGCCACTGGCGCCCGGGCGCTGGCCGTGCGGACCGCTCCATAACTCGTTCGTCCAATCGGTCGGACGGCCGTCGGCGTCGAGGCCTGCGGAAATCTTCACGACCATGGCACTGCCGAGCGGTGAAGCGGCCAACTCATCATGGCGTGTCCACAACACGCGGATGGTCTCGCCGGGACGCGCGCAGGCGATGACCGCCGCATCGAATGCCGCATCGTCTGCACCGTTATGGCCATAGCAGCCCGCACCGTGTGCGTGGATGACGGTGATATCGCCCGGCTCCATCTTCAGGCCGCGCGCCATGGCGCCACGCAACGGAACGACGCCCTGCGAATGCGTCCACACTGTCAGCTTGCCGGCCTCGAACCGCGCCAGCCCGCAAGACGGCGCGATCGAGGCGTGCGCGATGTAGGGCTTGGTGTAGACGGCGTCATGACGGCGAACGGCCTTTGCTGCTGCCGCCTTGCCGGGATGTTCAATGGTGCGGTCTATCGTCGGGAGCGAGCGCAGCAGTTCCGGCTGACTATTGGGTTCGCGCCGCGCGCCGCTCCAGGCGATGCGCCGCTCTGCCGCCGCGTGGGCACGCACCACGGCGGCCTCATCGCGCCCAACCACGGCGACGAAGTGATGCCGTTGCACGATCTCGACGACGCCACGCGCCGCCTTTGCCACGTCGGCGGCGTCGAGTTTGGATGAAATAGCTCCTGGCCACGGCTGATGCAGCACGCGCGCATGCACAACACCCGCGGGCGCCATATCGTGGATGAAACCGCGGCCGTGAATTTTTTCCGCCAAGTCGATGCGCGGCAGGCTTTTGCCGACAATCTTGTAGTCGGCACGGCGCTTGACCGGTGCGCGACCCGTGACCTTGACACTGAAGTCGAGGTCCGTTGCGATTGCCCAGTAGTCGAGGCCCGTTGCCTGGCCTTTGCGCAAAATAGCCCCATCGGCAACGCTCAATTCGGCGACATCGGCGCCGAGCTTTTGGGCAGCACGCTCCAACGCCGCCAGACGTGCTTCCGCCGCCGCAAGCCGTACGGAACCGCCACCAACTTCGATCGAGAAGCTGCCCGCCGTATAGCCCTCGGCCGGCGACTGCCCGGTATTGCCCGAGACGATGCGCAAACGCGACGGCGCGATATCCAGTTCCTCGGCGGCAATCTGCGCAAGCGCCGTCAGCACGCCTTGGCCGATCTCGACCTTTCCGGTCGACAGCCGAACTGTGCCCGGCGCCTCAAAACCGATCCACTGACCGAGGCGGGGATTGTCGATGAGACTTTGCGGCAGCGCATTTGGAATCATGCCCGGGCCTCTGTCGCCAACAACTCGGCGGCGCGTTCGACCGCGCGGATGATGCGCAGATGCGCACCACACCGGCAGAGGGTCTTGTCGAGTGCCGCCGCGATCTCCGCGCGCGTCGGATTGGGTATCGCGTCCAGCAGCGCCTTGGTCGAGATCATGATGCCGGAGAGACAGTAGCCGCATTGGCCGGCCTGCTCCTCGAGAAACGCGCGCTGGATCGCGTGCGGCTGCTCAGGCGTGCCCAAGCCCTCGATTGTCGTGATCTTGCAGCCTGCGGCGCTGGTGGCTTGCAAGGTGCACGCATAGGCCGCCTTGCCGTCGACCAGCACAAGACACGCGCCGCAGTTTTCGGTGCCGCATCCAAAGCGCGTTCCGGTGAGACCAAGCTCGTTGCGCAACACGTGCAGCAGCGGCACGTCCTCGCCCGCCGCCACGTCGCGACCGACGGCCATTCACCTCGAACACAAACCTTGCCGTCATCTGCTGATCTCCTATGCGACCCGCCGGAGTAAATCCGATTGACGCGCCGCCACCGCTTATGAACGATTGCGCAATAAAGCGCCGGAGCGCAAGCCACGGACAAGCGCTACTCGATATACAGGTGAGGAGACGGGAATGGATCTGAAGGTCAGCGAAAAGGCCGTTCGCGAGGCTGCAAAAAAGCTCTCGAACTGGGGCAAATGGGGCAAGGATGACCGCATCGGCACGCTCAACTATGTGACCGGGAAAGAGATCGTCGCGGCAAGCAAGCTCGTCAAGAAGGGCCGCGTCTTCGGCATGGGTATCCCGCTCGATCAGAATGGCCCGCAGCAGAAGGCCTGGGGCGGCCGCTATCAATCCCATCCACCAGATGATCGCGACCGGCACCGATGCCGTCGCCGGCCGCTTCGACAAGGATATGAAGCTCCGCTATTCCGATGACACGCTGTCGCTCTGCGTGCAGGGCGGCACGCACTGGGACAGCCTCGGCCACATCTTTCTCGACGACAAAATGTACAACGGTTTTGACGCGGCGCTGGTCGACAGCGGCGGCGTACAAAAGCTCGGCATCGAGCATACGCGCGACAAGATGGTGGGCCGCGGCGTTCTCCTCGACATCGCGCGCTTCAAGAAAAAAGAGAGTTTGCCCGATGGCTACGGCATTTCAAACGATGACTTGGACGCCTGCGCCAAGGCACAAGGCGTCGAGATTCAGCGTGGCGACTTCGTTATCCTCCGCACCGGTCACATGGAGCGCTGCCTCAAGAAGGGCGAGTGGGGCCGCTATGCCGGTGGAGACGCCCCCGGCGTGAAATTCGAGAATTGCTATTGGTGCCACGAGAAAGAAATCGCCGCCATCTGCTCGGACACATGGGGTGTCGAGGTCCGGCCAAACGAAACCACCGACGTCAGCCAGCCCTGGCACTGGGTCGTGATCCCGGCGATGGGCCTCGCAATGGCGGAAATTCTTTACGTCAAGGAACTGGCCGAAGACTGCGCCAAGGACAAAGTCTACGAATTCATGTTCGTCGCGCCGCCCCTCGTGATCACCGGCGGCACCGGATCGCCGATCAATCCCCAGGCCATCAAATAGCGGCCAGCGATGCCGCGCGGCTGAGTATTGCGCTCGATTCCGTTGCTCCGGCAATTCACATCGCCCTAGTCGAGTCAATGGAAATCTGTTAGTATCAAAACATGGAATTCAACAAAGACAAATTCAAAGCGCTCGTCCTCTACATTATCTGGAGGACAAGCCACATCGACGGATTCGGGTCCACAAAGCTCAACAAGGCACTGTGGTTCTCTGAGGCGCGTGCGTTCGAAGCTCACGGTAGTCCTATTACCGGTGAGCAGTTTGTTCGGGACAAATTCGGGCCCCGGTCCAAACACTTGAAAGAAGTATGCGCTGAGCTTGAGGATGCCGGCCTTATTGAACCGTTTGTCGAACCTGCACACGCCTACAGCACAATTCGTTATCGCTCCCATCAGCCTGCGGACACATCACTCTTTTCAATGCTCGAGCTTGCGTTGATCGATTGGTGGACAAGAGAGATTGCGGAGAAGCACACCGCCGCTTCGATCAGTGACCTATCCCACGATTATGGATGGGAGGTAGCTGCGATGGGCGAAGAGTTGCCCCCCTCCGCATTCCTGGCCAGGCGAATTCGCCAGCCAAAATCGGACGATGAGTTGGACTGGGCGCGGAAAGAGGCCGTTCGGCTTGGCCTCAAATGATGCGGACAGTTCGTTTAGATTCAGTGGTCGACGCGGATTTGGACGATGCGCGCCGCGCGTGGCCGCGCGTTGATGATGCGTGGGAGATGATAGAGTGGGTATTGTCCCGAGATCCGACGAAAGGTGATCCGTTGACCGAAAGCGGCCTGGCAAGGTCATTCGTTTTTGAAGGGTCTTACGCTCATGACATGCCGAATATTCAAGTCATCTACATCGATGAAGATCCTTACATAACGATCAAATCGGTTCGTTTCAGCGCTCCCACTTTCACGGCTGGTCGAGCATGAGAAAAGACGTCGTGCGGACCGGCGATTGAGTTGCGCTCTGTAGCGGACGTCAAGGAACTGGCCGAAGACTGCGCCAAGGACAAAGCCTACGAGTTCATGTTCGTCGCGCCGCCCCTCGTGATCACCGGCGGCACCGGATCGCCGATCAATCCCCAAGCCATCAAATAGCGGGATGTGTTGACCGCACAGGCGTCAGGGCGTTGCTGCCACCCCCTAAATTTCACGTAATTTGTACATTTCCACCTCTGCAACGGCCGGTTGCACGTTATACTCTTACGGTCTGGTCCGTGCGGGGCCGGTTCGTGCGGGGCCAAGGTTGCGGGAACTGACGTTTGAAACAGAATGATCCAGAAGCCGTGGTCGCGGCATTCTATACGGCTTGGCTCGCGCGCGATGTGCCGGCCATGCTCGCCTACATTGCCAACGACATGCAGCTCTCCCAGCATTTCGAAGATTCGGCTTTGCCGTTTCCTGGCACCACGAGTGGGAAGGACGCATTCAAAGCCCGGATCGAGATGATCTTCGCGGACTGGTCCTTCGACGAGGCTCGCCCCAAAACCCTTCTCGCCGACGAATTGACCGTCCGCGCAAGCTGCCCTTTCGTACTGCGCCACATCGCCACCGGCGAGACTTTCGAGGGGACGCTGCGCCATGTCTGGCGTGTCCGTGAGGACAGAATTTTTCAGTGCGACGAGTATTTGGACGTCGCGCGGCTGAAGGCGTTCTTGCGCTTATTGGGCCTGCCCGCCAACTCCGCGGACAGCGCGGGTTGATATCTCCGGACCAATCTCGGGCGGAGATCGGTTAGCGCACGATCCAGAAAAGATAATCATGCAGCGGCGACGGGCCATCCAGCAGGTCGATGCCCAGAGCAGACTTGACCACGTAAAGCATGGGCAGTGCGAGCGCCAGGAATGTGCTGGAGAGGATCGCCAACTCGACCTGCTGCTGCCGCTCCCACGCCACCGTCCGAACCCGCGCATCGCCGCGGCGGCGGCCATGGGTAAGTTCAGGCTTCATGTTGTAGCTCCCTGATTTTTCCAGCCCAGCGCCGGCCAAATTGGAACGGCACCGATGTTCTGATCACGCCTCTGCAAACGCCGCGCCACAATGGTTACTTCAGCACGTGAGCCCGCCGTGGCGGCTCCGTTGAACGGCCGTGATGCCTGGCAAAGGGATGAATTGTCTGGCTGTAAGCATCGCGTTCGTGGGTCGTGCAATAACGATAGCCATCGACCTCCCAATAGCAATAGCGGCTGCAGGAGCGGTGGCCGAGATGCCAAAAACAGCCGACGCCTTCGGCCGGCGGCAACACGATGGCTTGCGGTGCCGCATAGGTCGCGCGGTTCGGGCGGCTCTCGTGGGCGCTGGCTGTGCCGACACAGGCCAAGCTCAGCATGCCAATTGCACGTGCCGCGCATGCGATGGCGTTTGACATGGCGAGCCCTCATCAAGATCGCCGTCAGCGTACCTGATTCGTCGGCCTAACAGTCGTGGACGTAGTCACCGATCACCAGCGGCTTTCCGATCGCCGCCGCCAACGCCGCTGCCAGATCGTTGAGATCATCGGCGGCCGGTGCCGTGCTGACGACGAGCGACTTCACGGCGGCGGCTTTGCACTCGCTGCGACAGTCAACTCTCAAAGTTGATCCGCCGCCGCCCTTTGCCGGCAGCATGCGATCGACAGTAATCCCGGTGACATCGGACAGCGGCAAGATGTAAAGGTCTGCGTGATGAAAAATCAGCGCCCGGCTGTCTGCCGAACGTCCAACCCATCCCGCCAACCGGTCGGAATTTGCGACGGACGCGCGCACATACTCCAGGTCGTACTCACTGGAACGATGACTGCCATGAGCAATCTTGCCGATGGGCACGAAGCTCGCCACCCACGCCATGTCTTCAGGCGTGGCGCTCAATCGGAATCCGGTGTCGATGTCGATATGACACGCCGTTGCCAGCCGCGGCTCGCGGCCGTGAGCCGGGATGTCGAGCGGCGTGTCCTCTTGCCGGTCGAGCGGCCACACCCTCAGGCGAACCGAGGCCACGCCATCCGACCATTCACATCCAATCGTATTGCCGCTTTCGATCGTTCGCGATGTCCCGAACCCCGGCTCCAGTTGCCGCTTCGTGAGCCGGAGATTGTCGCGGGAATTCTCGCCAAAGGAGGTGACGCCTGAAAAATATGTGGCGGGCAGATACGGCGCGAACTGCGGTTGGACCTGCACCGACAACGGCCAGAGCAGGTGATCCAGGAATGCCGCGGCTGTCGGAATTTCGATGACGTCCCATCGGTAGGCGGGGTGCGAACGGATGCCAAAGCGCTGTTCGAGGCGCTCCCGCGGCTCCAGCCACGGCAGCCCTGCAGCGCTCAAGGCGCTCTGAATCCGGCTCTCGCGTGGTGGTCGTTGAACTATCATGCCCCCTGATCACAGCGACGGTCTGTCGCCGAGGCTCGGATGTCAATGCCTCGGCACAGCGATCGATGGAACATGCCTTACGCGCCGTCGCCGGGGCGGCGGATGCCCGAGCCGATCGGGGCCGAACGGTTGCCTGGATGCCGGAGGTCTGGCCCCCAGATCGCCTGATACGTATCGACAGCGAAGCCGCGGCGCTGGAGCATGATCGCCGCTGCGATCAGCAGCGACCACCACGCCGCGAGGCCGGCAAACATCCAACGCGGCGCATTGGCCAGCCACAAGCCGTTGACGATCGCGACCGCCGCCGCAAGGACGGCGATATATCCGGCACTCTTGTGCACGGCCTCGAACACACGGCGGCGCCGGGTCATGTCGTAGTGATCGCCCGCGAGCGATCCGCCGGGCGCGGCATCGGTTGGCCCACCCTTGCTGCCGCGCAGCCAGCCGCCGAGAAACTGCACCCCGCACAGCAACACCACCGGCCAGCCGAGCGTTGCATGCAGCGTGCTCCGCAAGCCGTGCTCTGGCGCTTGCAGAATCAGCCAAAGCGCCACCACCAAAGCGATGCCTGCGCCGTATTGCGCCAGCAGATGCGCAACCCACCACGTCTTGTTGTCCAGGCGTCGCGGCCAATCCTGCCCCGGCGTGATCTTGAAAAACCGCGCCATCAGGATGCCGATCGGGATCAGCACCGCCCAGGCGAGCACCATGAGCCGGCCATGCCACGCAACGCCGATCGCGACGTCATGGCCACGTGCCGGATCGATCGGCGCCAGCAGCCACGCCAGCATGGTGCCGCTCGCCGGCGTCACTTGGCGTAGGCCGCGGCCATCTTCGGCTGAATGGCGCGCGACCAGATCACGTGGCCGGGCTCTTTGCCGCCGAGGATCGACAGCAGCAGCGCCGGCGCATCCGAGACGTTGATGAACGTGCGCATGACGCCGGGCGGGCAGCAGATGCCGTCGAGATAGTCGAGATCGGTGTGCTCCTCGCCGTTGTCGCCCCAGGCGACGCGCCATTTGCCGGTGAGGCAGATGAAGGTTTCTTCGGTGTCGTGCGAGTGCAGCGCGGCGCCGTTGCCGGGATCGGCCTTGATGAAATCGATATGGTAGTTCTCGGCGGTGGTGACCTGCGGCTTGAGGTTTTCATCCGCGGCACCCCGCCCGAGCGCGCCCATCAGAACGCGATTGTGGCCCGGGATCACGGCATCGATGAAGGCACGCTCCGATTGCGGCATCTTGCCGAAGCGAAACACGTTGGCGAGCATCGCCGCGCGCGTGATCGGCTTCGATTTCGCGAACCACGCGCCGATCTTCTTGTCCTCGACGATGTCCAGCTCTTGGCGGGGATAGGGCATGTCATGTCTCCTTCTGGTACGTGGGGTGCTCACCCCTTGACGGCGCCGGCCGTGAGGCCCGCGATGATCTGCCGCGCGGCAACGAACGTGAAAATCAGCGGCGGCAGTGCGACGAGCACGCCAGCCGCCATCAGCCGGCCCCACTCGATGCCTTCGCTGGTAATGAAAAGGTACACCGCGTAGGGCGCGGTGCGCGTCGTGCGATTGGTTAGGACCGAGGCGATGACAAGCTCATTCCAGGCGATGCGGAATGTGAAGATCGCCGCCGCCGCCAGGCCCGGCTTCACCAGCGGCAGGATGATCGTGAAAAACAGTCGCAGCGGGCCCGCCCCGTCGACGATCGCCGCCTCCTCCAGCTCCGTCGGCACCTGCTCGAGAAAGCCGTAGAGCAGCCAGATCGTGAAGGGCAGGTTGAGCGCGACATAGGCAAGGATCAAGCCGCCGAGGCTGTCGCCGATGCCGATCCGATTCCAGATGAAATACAGCGGGATCGCGAGCACCGCCGGCGGCAGCGTCCGCACCAGCAATGTTCCCATCGCCAGCGACGAGCGGCCGAGAAAGCGGAAACGCGAGATCGCGTAGGCGCACATGGTCCCAAGCAGCAGCGTCAGCGCGGTCGCAATGGTGCCGACGATGATGCTGTTGCCGAGGTAGCCGAGGAAGCGGCCTTCGAGCACGTCGCGGTAGCTTTCAAGCGACGGCGTGAAGAAAAAGCTGAAGCCCGAATCGAAAATCTGCCGCTGCGTCTTGAACGACGTCGCCAGCATGACCAGCAGCGGCAGCAGCACGGCGATCGCCATCAGGCTGACGCCGGCATAGCGCAGCACGGCAGCGGATGTTGCGCGCGTTTCCATCCGCATCGCTATTCTCCCAGCCGCCGCAGCGGATTGGCGCGCCACAGCAGCGCGATGCTGAGCAGCGTCGTGACCGCGAGCAGGCAGATGGAGAGCGCCGCTGAATGCCCCATGCGCTGCGTCACGAACGCGCTCTTGTAGATGTGCAGCGGGAACAGCTCGGTCGAGAGCCCTGGCCCGCCGTTGGTCAGCGCGTAGACGACCTCGAGCCCGCGCAGGGCGTCGATCAGGCGCATCAGCAGTGTGATCATCAGGATCGGTGCCAGCAGCGGCAGCTTCACCAGCGTGATGATCTGCCACGGCGTCGCGCCATCGATGGTCGCCGCCTCGACGGCGGAGCTATCGAGGCCCTGCAGCCCCGCCAGCGCCATGATGAAGACGAAGGGCGTGAACTGCCAGATGTCGGTGATGCAAATTGCGAGGAACGCGAGCGTGCTGTCGGCGAGCCACTCGGGCTTCAGATTGAACACAGCCAGCCAGGAGTTGATCGGGCCGGCGTTGGTGTCGAACATGTAGCGCCAGATCAGGCCGACGCAGATCGGCGCTATCATCATCGGCAAGACAAAGATCGTGCGGAACACGCCCATGCCCCGGATCGGCTTTTCCAGCAACAACGCCAAACCGACGCCTATGACCATCTCGATCGCGACGACGATGAATGCGAACTTCAACGTCACCCACATCGAGGTGTGAACCGAGGAGTCCGACAGCGCTTCCCAGAAAATGCCGAGCCCGCGAAACGCCTGCGGCGTCACGCTTTCGCCGAGGCGGAGCTCGTAGAACGAGAGCCGCAGCGATTCAACCACTGGCCAGCCGAGCCCGATCGCCATCACCACGATCGCGGGCAGGGCAAACAGATATGGGATTGATGAGGTGCCGCGGTTCATGAAAACGGAGACCGATTCGCTTGCAAGGCGCCGCCGCTTTTTGCGTCTCGGGAACCCCGAAAAGAAAGAGCGGCGGCGAGGGTGCCGCGCGAAACAATGTCGCGCGGCCAGAGCCCTAAAGTGAGCCCTCAGTTGAACCTTCAGGTTTTGTAGTAACCGGCGCGTTCGCAGATCGCCTTGATCTTGGCCGCGCTCTCGGTCATCGCCGGGCCGATCTGCTCTTTGCCGGTGATCACGTTCGAGAGGTGAATTCCGAGCACCTTCTCCGAAATTTCCGTCCATTCGTTGATGATCGGACGCCAATCCGGGTTCGAGATCTTCAGGCACTCGCGATAGATGTCGACGGGGTAGACTTTGGCGACGTCGGGATGCGCCAACGTCGAGAGCCGCATCGGCTGGCCGCCCTTCGATGCCGCTTTGACGTCCTGTGCTTTCGCCGTCATCCACTGCATGAACGCGAACGCGGCTTCCTTCTTCTCCGAGTTTTGCGGAATCGCCATGCCGAAGCCACCGAGTTCGCCGGAATACTTCGCGGCCTTCGGGTGCAGGGCGTAGCCGACCTTGTCGGAAATCTTGGATTTCGCCGGGTCCGCCGCCGGGCCAAACACCGAGATCGTATCGCAGTACATCGCGGCTTGGCCTTGCAGAAACGCGTTCATCATCTGGCCAAAGTCGAAGGCCGCGCCACCTGACGGTCCGGTATCGATGAATTCCTTATAGACCTCGGTTGCCTTGATCGCCGCAGGCTTGTCGACCATCGGCATGTACTTGTCGTCGATGACCAGGCCGTCATAGGGCGTCAGATGCAGCAGCCAGCCGGCGGTCACCTGATGGCCCGCCTGCGCGCGCTGCGAGAGGCCACCCATGCCGGGCTCCTTTTCCTTCACGATACGCGCGGCTTTCAGCATGTCGTCGTAGGTCTTCGGCACGTCCAAATTGTGCTTGGCGAAGATGTCCTTGCGATAGGCGAGCACCGAGCATTCCGCGCCATAGGGGATGCCATAGAGCTTCGCGCCCGGGCCCGGCAGATAGCCACGCGGACCGCCGACGAGGCCCAATCCTTCGTAGTAACCCTTGATGATGTCGCCGCGATCATAGTCGGGCATCGCCAGTTCCGTGTTCTGGAACATCGGCTCCAGCTCGGTCAGGAACTTGCGCTGCACGTATTCCGTCTTCCACATGATGACGTAGACGCAGACGTCGTAATCGCCTTTCGGCTTCGACATCTGCAGCACTTGCGCATCCTTGAGGCGCAGATACTGCATTTCATCGAGTTCGACCTTGATGCCGGTCGCGGCGGTGAATTCCGGCAGCAGCTGCTTGGCGACGGCGTAGTGCGGGTGCGCCGGCCAGTTGACGACGATTGTTTGGCCCTTGAGCTTACCCCAGCCCGTGCCTTGCGCACGCGCATAGTAGGGCAACGGAAAAGCGCTGAGCGCGGCGGCGCCCGCGGTGGCCTTGAGTGCATCGCGACGTGAGACGGTCATGTTGCTTCCTCCTGTAACGATTGTTGCCGCCGCCCGTTTGGGCGACGGGAGCCCTCTCTGCATCCGCGAGGGCTCGTCAGCGGTCTTGAGTCATGTTATCGATAACATAAGGCTAGCACCGCAGCGTCGCGCTTGTCACGCGGAATAAATTGGTCGCCGGATCACATAAGATGTCCGGGCGAAAACAGAAGGTTTGGAGGCGCTGTTGTCACGCATCAAGATGAGCGACGTCGCCAAGGCCGCCGGCGTATCGGCGATGACCGTCTCGCGCGCCTTGCGACGCGACGGCCGCATCGCGCCGGCGACGCGGCGGCGCATTCTCGCAGTCGTGCGGGATCTCGGCTACGTGCCCGATCGCATCGCTGGCAGTTTTTCGTCACAGCGCTCGGGCTTCGTCGCCATGCTGGTACCTTCGCTGAACAATCCGCATTTCGCCGAGACCGCGGCGGGTTTGCAGGACACCTTGCAACCCGCTGGTCTGCAAACGCTGCTCGGCACCACCAATTATCGCAAGGAGACGGCCGAGATCCTGATCGCGACATTGCTCGCACGCCGCCCTGAAGCCATCGTGCTCACCTACGACGATCACACGCCGCGCGCACGGCAGCTGCTGGTAAAATCCGGCATCCCGGTGATTGAAATCTGGGAGACGCCGCGGCGTCCGATCGGACATGTGGTCGGCTTTTCCAATCGGCAGGCGGCAGCCGCGATGACCCGGCATCTTATCGACGCCGGGCGCCGCCGCATCGCCTACATCGGCGAGAAGGACGATGCCGGCACGCGCGGCGCCGAGCGCCGCAAAGGTTTTTGCGACGCGCTGACGGCGGCCGGCCTCGACTGCAAGCGCCATATCGCGCTCTCGCCGCCGCCGATCACCATGATGCAGGGCCGCGAGGCCATGCAGGCGCTGCTGCGGCGGTGGCCGGACACCGACGCCGTCATGTGCGTTTCGGATCCCGCCGCCTACGGCGCGCTCAGCGCCTGCCAGCTCCTGGGGCTCCATGTGCCTGACCGCATCGCCCTTGCCGGCTTCGGCGATTTCGAGATCTCGCGCTGCGCCATCCCGCCGATATCGACCATCTCCGTCAGCGGCCTCGACATCGGCGCGCGCGCCGGCCGGCTGGTCGTCGATCTCCTCCAGCGCGGCGCCAGCGGCCCAAACCAGATCATCCTCGTCGACGCCAACCCCACGCTCCGCCAAAGCTCCAGCGAAACAACACCGGCCGGAATGGCCCGCAAAGTATAGAAGCCTATTCCCTGAAAACGTCTGAAGGGCCAAAGTGGCAAGATGCACCCAGCCGCGCCGCCAAATGACGTGATGCATCCGGCCGTTCCCGGCGAGGCGCCGCCGTTTGCCGAGCTCGAGAATGTGACCAAACACTACCAGACGGCGCGCGGCGGCCGTCTGACGGCGGTCGACGGCGTCTCTCTATCGATCATGCGCGGTGAATTGCTGGGCCTGGTCGGCGAGAGCGGATGCGGCAAAAGCACGATCGCCCGGCTGCTTGTCGGCCTTGAGACAGCCGACCATGGCAAGGTCCAGATCGATGGCCGCGACCGGCGTCATCTGACATCGCCCGAGATCAAAGTCATGCGCCGGCGCGTGCAACTCGTTTTCCAGGATCCGTCCGGTGCCTTGGATCCGCGCATGCGCATTGGCGAGAGCCTCGACGCACCGCTCGCCGCGCACAAACTCGGCGATGCCCCAGCACGCCGAAACGAAGCGATGGCCATGCTGGACGCCGTTGGGCTCGATGCCGGTTTTCTCGATCGCCTGCCACACCAATGCTCCGGCGGGCAATTGCAGCGCATCGTGGTCGCACGCGCGCTGCTCCTGAAACCGGACCTGCTAGTCTGCGACGAACCGACATCCGCGCTCGATGCCTCGGTCCGCGCGCAAATCCTCAATCTTCTGGTCACATTGCGCAAGCGCTTCTCACTGACCATCCTGATGATCTCACACGACCTGCGCGTGGTCCGATTCTTGTGCGATCGGGTCGCGGTCATGTACCTCGGCCAGATCGTCGAAACGGCGGCGCGCGATGAGCTGTTCGAGAACCCACACCATCCCTACACAAAGGCGCTGCTGGCGGCGTCGATGATTTACAAGACCGGTATTCATGGCCTCGCCGGCCAACTGCCGGGCGAGCCACCAAGCCCCCTGAACCCGCCCGCCGGATGCCGCTTCAATCCGCGCTGTGCCGCCGCCGAGCTGGCCTGCCGGACGGAGGCTCCGGCCTTCGAGGCCATCGGAGACACGCGCCACGTCCGATGTCACCGTTGGCGGGCACTGCTCTGAGCAGCATCCGCGTCTCGGCGAGGGGTCAACTTCGCGGAGCTCGCGGCGGCAGCGCGAGATGATCCCGCTTGATCCAGACCCGCGCACCGGTCGCGCCGGCCGTCACCGTCGTCCTGCCGCCTTTCGGCAACCGCAGCCATGAGTACCGGACGAAATCCTCACCAGCCTCGCGGAATCCACCCTCGATCACGAGAACTTCGAGCCCGTTCGGCGCCACAAGTGCCACCTCCGCTCCGGCACCCCATCGCTCAAGCGACACGTCTTCACGCTGGTCGCAGAACAGCGGCATGACCTCGACGCCCGCGCGCGACGCGTCAGCCACAAAGCGCATCTTGTTCGTATCGACCCGCACATGCGTGCGATCGGCGAGATCAAATTGCCAAAGCTTGACGAAGATCGTGCACCCCGGTTTCGAGCCCGGCGTATGGTGCGACTCGGGCGGATTGCGAATGTAGCTCCCCGCCGGAAAGTCGCCGTGCTCATCCTGGAACACCCCGTCCAGTACGAAGAACTCCTCGCCACCCGTATGCACGTGTGGCGAGAACTGGCTCTGCGGCGCATAGCGGACGATCGAGGTGGCGCGCGCCACCTCGCCGCCGATCCGGTCCAGCATCCGCCGATCGACGCCCGCCATCGGCGACGGCACCCAGTCGAGGGTCGCCGCATGCACGACAGAGCGCTTCGAGAAATCAGCGTTGAGTTCCATGATCGTCCTCCATCTCAGTTAGGCGTGCGCAACACTTGGACGCGCCGCGACCCGTGTGCGCCAGGCCTTCAAGTGCGCCAACTCGGCTGGGACCTCGATTTTGGCGAAGTCGGCAAATCCAAGCCCCGCGAACGCCGTGATGTCCGCCATCGAGAACGCATCGCCAGCCAGATACTGCTGCTTTGCCAGCACGCCGTCCAGGTAGCGCATCGTCGCGACCGCGCGCTCGCGGCTCTTCAGGCCCCAGTCTTTGTTTTGATACGTTTCGATCTGCGGCCCGAGCCCCGGCGTCGCATGATGGAAATAGGCGCCAACCGCATCCAGCAATCCCGCTTCCGCGCGACGCTGCATCATCGCGATCACCGCGCGCTGCTTGGCGCCCTTGCCCGTCAACGCCGGTTCGCCCGCCATATGATCGAGATACTCGGTGATCGCAAGGCACTCGGCGATGCACGTGCCGTCATCCAACTCGAGAACCGGCACCGCAGCCGACGGATTCTTCGCCATGAAATCCGGCGTCTTGTGCGCGCCACCCGGCACATCCACCGTGACGAATGTCACTTTCTCGCTCAGGCCCTTCTCGGCCAGTGCAATCCGCACGCGCGCCGGATTCGGAAATCCCTTGAAATCGTAGATTTTCATCTCAACTACTCTCCTGGTTGCTTGGACTTAACGCGGTGGATCCGACTCGGGAAACAGGTGGCTGCCGTGGGTCAACGCGGCACCCGCCCGCAGCGCCGTCGCGACGAACACCGTTTCTGCGAGTTCAACCGGCGTCGCACCGGCCGCGATGGCAGCCTTGCGGTGCACTTCGATGCAGTAGGGGCACTGCGTCGTGAGCCCGACGGCAATCGCCATCAATTCCTTGTATTTCTTGGGAATTGCGCCGTCTGCCAGCGCCGCCTTGTCGAGCACACCGAATCCGGCCATCGCCTCCGGAGCAAGTTTGCCCATCGGGCCGATGCGTTTCAGATGCGACATATCGAACATTTTTCTGGCCTCTCACGTTCTTGTCGTGCGACTTATCTATCACTAGATAGATTGACTTCCCACGTCCCAGCACGTACGTCAACCCAATCTATCGATAGATAGAATGACAATTCGGTGATGAGCATGAACGAGACAGTCGACCAATTGTTGAATGCGGCGGAGGCGGCCATTCGCTCGCGCGGCTACCACGGCGTCAGCTTTCGCGATCTGGCCGCCGACGTCGGCATCAAGAGCGCGAGCGTCCACTATTATTTTCCCCAGAAGGAAGACTTGGCCGTCGCCCTTGTCGGCCGCTACGCCCAGAATTTCTTCAAGGATCTCGACCAACGTTGCGCAACTTCCAAGTCACCCGAGAACCTGCTGGCGATTTTCTGCAATGCCTATCGCAGCGCGCTGGAGCGATCCGACCGCGCCTGCCTCTGCGGCATGCTTGGCGCCGAAAGCTGCGGACTGCCAAAGCCCGTGTCGGACGCCGTGGCCTCGTTCTTCGAAGACAACATCGCCTGGATCAGCCGCACCCTCCCAAAGACCATCCCCACCCGCGTGCGGCGAAATCGGGCGGCCCAGATATTGGCCAGCCTGCAAGGCGGCATGATGATCGCAACCACACTGAAGGACCACACCTTGTTCGACGGCATCGTCCGCCGCATTCTCGAAGAGAACGCCGCGTGACTGCGATCGCTGGCACCCACAAGAATGAAGCACACGTCTACGATGTCATCATCATTGGCGGCGGACTGACCGGGCTGACCGCCGCCTGCATGCTGCATGACGCCGGCCGCTCCGTGCTGATCCTCGAAGCCGCCGCCCGCGCCGGCGGCCGCATCCGGTCGATGCGCGAGCCCCAGTCGAACACCTATCTCGCCGACCTTGGCCCAACCTGGGTCTGGCCCGAAGCACAACCTCTCGCCGCCGCATGGCTCGAACGTCTCGGTCTCGCCACCGAACCTCAATTCGAACGCGGCGACACGATGGTCGAACAATCAGCCACCACGTCCCCGGTGCGCTATCCCCTGCCGGGCATGCACGGCAGTCGCCGGATCGCAGGTGGGACCGAAAGCATCATCAGCCGCCTCCTCGAAAACATTCCCAATCACGCCGTCAAAACCAAGACGCGCGTGACGTCAGTGTCCTTGATCAATGGATGCGCCGAGGTTGTGACTGAAAACGCGTCGCATCCACTCCTGCATGCGCGACGCATCATCGCCGCTGTCCCCTTGCGCATCGCCGCCTCGGCCATGACCTGGTCGCCGCCGCTCGACGATCGCCGCCACCAGCGCCATGACTCGCAACGCCCACCTGGATGGCGCCTCAAGCGAAAGCAGTTGCCATGTACGCGCGTCCCTTCTGGCGCGAGCGCGGCCTATCTGGCCGCATCGCCAGCCGCGTTGGGCCATTGATGGAAGCGCACGATCATAGCGGCCCTCATGGAACGCCCGCCGCGCTGTTCGGCTTCATCGGCTGGCCGCACGAGATCCGCCAACAGCGCGGCGGAGCGCTCCAGGATCAAATCATCGCCCAACTCGTTCGATGCTTCGGCGACGACGCACGGCATCCGATCGGCTTTCAGATCGAGGACTGGGCCCTGAACGATCTCGTCACCACCCCGCGAGATCTTGCCGAACCAGCCCAGCATCCGGGGCTCGCCCCCGATCGTCTGCGTCAACCGCATGCAGCTCACGGGGCGCAGGTATTCTTCGCGATCGCCGAAACCTCGACAGATCAGTCCCGGCCTGATCGAAGGCGCCTTCGACGCCGGCCAAGTCGTCGCTCTGAAAGTCGCCGCCACGTTCTGATCACGGACATCCGGAAAACCCGTCCGATGCCATTTTCGCTTCGTAGGGTGCGGTCACCGCACCACCGGGCGTAAGCGTCGGCTTCACCGCGGCCCAATCCGCCGGTTTCAGAATAATGAACCATCCCTTGTCATAGGGATCCTGGTTCGCCAGTGAAGGGTTCGCCACCAGATCGTCATTGACTTTGACGACCTCCCCCGCCGCGCACGATTTTGCAGGTCCAACCCACTTTCCGCTTTCGACCGTCGCGCAACTCTTGCCTGCATCGACGGATCGCCCCGCCTTCTTCGGCGTGAAGGCAACGAGTTGCCCCGCCATCGCCGTCGCGACACTGGTCATTCCGAGCTTGACCGTGCCGTCGTCCTGCTCCTGGAACCAAATGTGATTGGCAACGTCATAGAGCAAATGGTCCGGCAAGTTGCAGCCTTTGACGAGAGGCATTCGTGGTCTCCGTAATTCGATCCGGCCGCTTATAATCCAATTCCTCGTCAGCCGGGCAATCGCAAATCCGGCCCATCGCCGGCCTCTTGCGACGCTCTGACGGGCTTTGCGGCACAACAAAACGTGCCCAAGCCTTCCGTCTGCATTTTGCCCGCGACGAACAAGCACAGATGCTTGGCCACCAGCCCCATCATCCGCAATATCCGGTCGGGGTCCGACCCTTGGGTCTGCCCCCTGGCATCCGTAAGGTCGCTCGAACCCACCAGCAGATTATAGTGATACACCAGCTCCCGGCACGTCTCGCGGCAAGCGTTGAAACTCGGCTCGCCCTTCGCACCCTGCCGATGCAGCGCGAGCAGCCTGAACCCCTCTCTCGTGTCCAGCGTCGGGATTTCTCCGCGCGCCACGATCCAGTTCTCAAGCACCCGCTCACCAAGTCGAAGCAGCTCTGCGGCCGGTGACGCAGCCGTCTGCGCTGCATCCACGATCGCCTCGATCCGCGCCTCGATCTCGTCGAAAGTCATCATGCAAGCTGCTTCTCTTTGAGGAATGCCATCGACTCTGAGATATTGGTGTGGATGCCGAGCTTGCGCGGCCCGAGCCCAAGCGCCAGCCCCAGCAGCTGCGTGAAATAAAGAATCTTCACGCTCGTCTTCTTGCCAAACCGCTTCTCCGCCCGCACCTGATGCATCTCGAGGCCGGTATGGCACGTCGGGCATTCCGTCGCGATGACTTCCGCGCCCGACGCCTCCGCCGCCTGCAGGATGTTGAGCACGAGCTTCGTCGAGGTATCGCTGAATCCGACAGCGTATGCGCGCCGCCGCAGCAGGCGGTCTTCAGCGGAAACTCGACATTCTCAGCGCCGGCCGCGGCCAGCAGATCATCCATGAAATGCGGCTTCGACGTCGACTCCGAGCCTGGCCCCTTGTCCTTCTCGGGAAAAATATGGCGCGGACGCACATACATGCAGCCGTAATAGTTCGCAACTTTGAGCCCGGCGAGCTTGCCGCGCGTGCGCTGTTTCAAACCTTCCTCGCCAATCGTCGCCTTGATCCAGTCGAGCGCATGGATCGTCTCCGCTTGCCCGGCCTCGTAGGTTTCGTGGCCAGCTTTGGTGGAGAGGCGCTCGACGACGGCCCGCGACTCCGGATCGGTTTTGAGATCGTGCTCGGCCTTCTTGAGGTTGTGATAGCAGCCATTGCACGGCGCCATGACGACACTGTGCTTGTCGACATTCACCGCCTGTGACAGCACCCGCGCCGACAGATACGTCTGCAGCTTCGGATCGACGTTCTTCACCTCCATCGCCCCGCAGCAGTTCCAGTCCGTCACCTCGTGCAGATCGAGCCCCAGCTCCTTCGCCAGCGCCCGCGTCGAGACGTCGTAGCCATTGCCCGACCCCTCCAGCGCACACCCCGAGTAGTAGGCAACCGACTTGTATTTCGCGGCCCGCGCCGTCACATCGACCATATCAAATCTCCCTCTCCCCATCCCTGCACGCGATGGGGAGAGGGTTAGGGTGAGGGGCAGCCGCTTGCTCGAAGCACGCCGCCGCCCGTCACCCTAACCCTCTCCCCCCGCACGAGGAGAGGAGACTCTCCCAAGCGCTGTCTTCTGCTTCGCTTCGACCTCGTGAATGTAATCCTCGATCGCGCGGCGCGACTTATCCCATCCCCGCGTCTTTGGCTTGAACACCTGCGCAAACGCCATCTTCAAACCCCACTTCACCGGCAACCGCATGGCGATGTTCCGCGCGATCTGGACCAGCCAGTCCTGCATCAACGGCTGCTTCGTCTTCACCAAAAACTTGTGCAGCACTTCGGTATCTTCGATCCGGCCCCGCTCGATCACCTGGCGCGAAAACTCTTCGTCAAAGATGTGTGACGGCGATGGCGGCGTATACCCTTTCGCCTGCAGCCAATGCGCCGTCGCCTTCATCACGCCTTCGGGCTCGACGTCGCGCGGGCAGATGTGCGTGCATTTGTGGCAGGAAATGCACTGCCAGATGATGTCCTTGTCGCGCAGCAGCTCCGACTCGTAACCCATGCGGATCAGATAGATCCAATAGCGCGGATTGAAGCGCGGCTCGATCGCATTGATCGTGCACGCATTGGTGCACGAACCGCACTGGAAGCAGCGGTGGATCTTGTCGCCGCCCGGCATCGCCGCAATCTCGTCTTGCAGGTCTTCGTTGTAGTCCGTCACGACGCGCGGCGTGATGAAGGTTGACCAGTGGCCCGACACATCGACGCCGTCGATCACGAGCTTCTCGTGCGTCGTCAGGTTCTCCGGCCGGATCAGCGATTTTTCGTGGATGGGCATAGTTGTTCCTAGCGCGGGGGATGGCGGCGCAAGACGCGCATGGGGATCGTGTCGCTGACTGGCCAAAGATGGACGTCGTAGCGATCTTCGCCGTCGAGGCCATTGACGGTCGCAAGCTTGTGACCCGCATAAAAGACCCCGTAAGCGCCGGGCACGGCATCGAAACCATGGGCGTCCGGCAGATAGTCCGTGCAGCCGGCGAGCTTCAGTTTGCCGCTGCGACAAACGATCGAGGCCAGCACCGCGTGATCGGCCGCTGCCGCCAAATTGTCGACATCGGTCCGGGTGTCGTGACGGTAGAGATCGACGGGGACCGTGAAATTGCGATTGGTGCCGAACACGACGGTCGTGGTCATGGCGATCAATTGATCAGCCATCGACTGATCGTTCCAAAGGGCGGACCAGTCTTCGACGTGTTCGGGATCGCAGAGGTAGAATTGACTGTAATCGGCGAAGATGTCGAGGCGCTGTGGCGTCATGACCGTGGCCCCGCCGTTGAGAGCAGGCCGCCGTGGCGCTCGCCGTCGATGGCACTGCGTTGGTTGCGGCCAGCGACACGATCGAGCCCCAGAATGCGGCGCGTATGCTCCAGCGGATTGGTTTCCGATCCGAACTCTGTCTTCAGCCAAGCGCCGCCCTGCGCATTGATGTAGTCGCCATAGATCTGCGCTTGCAACAGATCGACGTACCACAGCATGTCGCGGAAGATGCCGTTGTCCGAGAGAAACTGCGACAGCTCCTCGCGCAGCACGAGGAACGTCTCGTGTTTGTCCGCGATATCGATGACGATACGATCGACGTCGTCGCCCGCCACCGGATCATGCCAGATCTCACGCAAGACGCCGGTGTTCGCTTTCGTATCCCACACCCACCGCGTCATCAGCGGATGATGCTCCGGATAGACGCCATGCAGCAGCTCCGCCGCCAGATCACGAATAAAGCGACCATTGGCCTCGCGCCTAGCACGCTCGGACTCTCCTCCCCCTCGTGCCGAAGGCGCGGCTTCGCCATGACGCGGGGAGGGGTTAGGGGTGGGGGGAGAGAGCGCCCGCTCGAACTTGGCGATCCTGTTGTCCGCCGTCCCCGGCACATGCGCATCATGCAACAGCGCGACAATCGCCGACCTCACATGCGGCCATCCGTGCGCCTCGATCACTTTGCCAATCCGCCGCCGCACCGTCGGCATCAGCGGCACGATTTCCTCGAACGCCGCGCGCTCGAGTGTCTCGGCGCGCCCCTCGCCGAGCCGCTCCTGAAACACTTGTCCCTTGAGCTTCACCGCCTCCGCAAACCGCTCGACGCCCCCGACAACCTCCGCTGCAGAGATCAGGTTGTCCAGGCCCCCACGCAGTTTCGGCCCGGACAAATGCAAAACGGGGCGCACGCCGGTTTCGACGGCGGTGGATGCGTGATCAATCATGCGATTTGCATCAGTCATCGTTTTCCCGTCTAGCTCGGCGCCAGAACGCCACGTCCTTTGCGCGCGACGTTTCGACGGTCGCTGCGGCGAGGTTGGGGGCACCCGCGCAGATCGCGGGCGGGGCGACCTGATCGTTCATGATCACTCCAGTGGATGCGCCATCCTCGATGACGATGATCAGTTTTCTGGTCCGAGCCTCGATGAAGGTCGTATCGAGCTTCAGCTTGGGACCGAACCGCGGCCATTGCGAGGCTTTCGGGTAGACCTGCTCGATCGTGAAATGACGCTCGGGGACACCGGCGTAGTTGTGAATGGTCAGCTTGCCGTCCGGGCATAGGCGCGCATGCCAGTTGTTGGTGGTGTTGACTTTCGAGCGGAAGCAGCCGTCCGCCTGTAGCCGCGCGGGACGTGCATTCACGTACTCCTGCGGTGCCATGCAGAAGGCGTGGGCGGTGCTGGGTGCGGCCAGCATGGCACTCGCGACGGCAAATGTCGCGGGCAACATCGGGCCTTGGCTTGTTCGGATCCGCATCATCAGCCGGTGCTCCTTTACTCCGCCGCCACTTGCGCCGCGCCACGCGCCGCCGCCAGCGCGCTCAACGCCGCCGCGTTCGCCTGCGCGATCGAGTCGTCGATCGTCTCGGGTCCGATAGCGGCACCAGCGACGAACACACCCGCGCGCGACGTCGCCCCCATCACGCCGTACGTGTCCTTCCGTCCGATATAGCCGTGCTTGTGCAGATCCACACCAAACACCGCGCTGATCGTCATGTTGTCGACATTCGGATCCATCCCGATCGCATGCACCACGAGATCGAACGGGATCGTGATCGGCCGTTTCACCAGCGTATCCTCGCCCTTGACGATCAGCTGCTTCCCGTCACCGGTCACTTCCGCTATGCGCGCCTTGATGTACTTGACCTTGAACTCCTCTTGGCTGCGCCAATAGTAGTCGGTCTCGTAGTGCCCATACGTGCGGATATCCATGTAGTAGATGTAGACGTGGCAATCCGGCAGCTCCTCACGGATCTCCATCGCCATGTTGGCCGACACCGTGCAGCAGATCTTCGAGCACCACTCGCGGCCGATCTGGCGATCGCGCGATCCAACACAAAGCAATATCGCAACCCGCTTCGGCTTGCGCCCATCGCTCGGGCAATGCACGCCCTTGCCCGACGAGATCATCTGCTCGACCTGCGTCGTCGTCACGACGTCTGGAAACGTGCCAAATCCCCACTCCGGCTTGTTGACCGAGTTGAAGTGCGTGAAGCCAGTCGTCAGGATCGCAGCGCCACAGTCAATCGTCGCACCATCGCTGAGCACCGCCTTGAACGCCCCCGGCGCACCCTCAAAAGTCTTCACCGTCGTCGCAAGTTTCCTCGTCACCAGCCCATCGCTCTCAACACGCGCGACCATGCCGCCGATCGCATCCTTCGCCCACAGCCCGCTCGGCACCAGCTTCGCATAGCCGGACAGGATCGGCGCTCCACCAAGCCGCGCTTCCTTCTCAACCAGCACGCTCGCCTGTCCCACCTGCGCCAGCGCATGCGCCGCCGCCAACCCCGCTGGTCCACCACCAACAATCAGAATGGGTAGGTTCATCAGGACTTTCTCATCAGTCGTAGGTTGGGTTAGCGCGGCCACGAAGGTCGGAAATGGTTCGATGCGATTGCCGCGCGTAACCCAACAGCCGCACATCGTGACATGTTGGGTTACACGTGGATCGCCACGCGTGATCCACCATAACGGATGTAGCCGCGCCAACCCAACCTACATGGCATCGCTTCATGCCGCTCACTCTCCGCACATCACGCGCTTTGGATCATGCCCCGCGCCAAGCGCCCGCGTGACGCGCGCGTAGGCCGTGACATGCGGCGGCCCAAGCCGTCCATTGGTAACAAACGCCAGCTTTTCGCCATCGAGCCGGCGCTCATGATTGAAGGTCGCGACGATATCGACGAATGCATCGGAGCGTTCCTTGCCCATGGCGACGACCTGCGCAATCCCAGAGTTGCGCGGCAGCGTCACCGCCTGCTCGATCCAACCGAACACGTCGGCCAAGCGCTGCACTTCCTCGCGCCGCTGAGACGCAGTCGCAACTTGCTCGGTCAAACACGCCCTCACATCCGCCCGATCGACACCAAGCCCCGCGAGCACGCGAAGCGCGACAGCAGCAGGGTCGGCGGCAAGAGCCGTCGCAGAGAGCACCACCACCGCTCCGCAGAGGCAGACGCGTCGAAGTCCATCAATAGGATTGCGTAGGAACATTGACCAATGTCCATTCTCTCCGGTTCGTCATCCCGGCGCAGGCCGGGACCCAAGCAAGCACGCGGCGTTCTCTGTTTGTAATCCAACTAACCTGCGGGCGGCGGCGGAATGACCTCGCGCTTCACCGGCTTGAATCCAGGCCCGCTCGTCAACCGCAATCGCGGATCATAGAGCTGATCCGGCTTCGTCCCCGATTGGATCTGCTTCAAGTACGCCTCGAAGTCCGCCTTCTTCGCCTGCCAATCAATCCCGAGCTTTTCGAGCAACCCTTCGATCGGCGAGGCGTGCCAATGCGTCTGCACGATTTTGTAGGGATCCGCCCCGCACACCAACGCCGCGAACTGGCAATCCGCCAGCACCGGCAGTTCCACGCCCTTGCCCTCGCCCGCCGCCTTCGAGATCCACTGGTTCTTGTCGAGCGTGGTGATGCAGCCCGTGTCGTGGCCAATCATCACGTCGGCCTTCGCCTCCTCGACGGCGACGCGGATTTTTCGATCGATCGCGAACGACCGCGTGAACTCGCGCTCCGAAATGATGTGGCGGAAGCCGAAGCCGCAGCAGTCGTACCAGGTCTTGTAGTCGATCACCTGCGTTCCGAGCGCCTGCATCAGCCCGGTCGACACCGCCACGCGATTGCCCTCGAGCACGCTGTCGTCATAGATCGCGTCCTCCGGCACCATCTTGTAAACATGGCACGCTGGATGAATGGTCGCGCGCACGGCCGACGCATCGATCGTCTGATGCTTGGTGATCTCCCCCCGCATCACATGCAGCCACTCGGAGTAATGCACGACTTCTTCGGGGATCAGCAGTTTTCCATCCACCAGCCGCCCGAGCTTGCCGAGGATCTTCGTCACACTCTCGCGCAGCTTCGCCGAGTGGATCAGATACTGCCGCACTTCCTTGTAGTTGCCGAAGCTCGTGCCACAGTGGACCAGCGGATAATAGTGACCCGCTTCTCCCCCATGCGCCTTCGCCGACACATACGCCTGATGAAAATTCCGCAGAAACACGGCCGCAAGACTTTCGAGATTGCCGATACCCGAACCGTGGTAGTTCCACGCCGTGCAACTCGTCTGATCGGTCTCGTCGAGATAGTCGGTGCCAAGCTTGTTCTGCAGCCACAACAGCGACACCGGATAGCCCGGAATATTGCCGCACTGCCCGCAGCTCTTGTGATGCCAGAGCGCCGTCGTCGGGATCTTCTTGTCCCAGCCATAGAGCGTCTTCACCGTCACCGGCTTCATCGCTTCGGTGACGCGATGCACGACAATCTGGCCGTCTTTTTCCAACTGCCACATCGCATCGCGCACATCCTCGACGCGATCCTTGTTGGTCAGCATCGACCGCTTGTCGATCCTCTGCTCGACCCACGCCGTCGCCGTCGCCGCTTCGCCCGCGGAGAGGTTCGCTGGCCGCCATTCCGCGCCGTGGCCCGTAAATCGGCCCGCATCGCCTTTCGTGGTCATGCATCATCCTCCTGCTCGTCCTGGAAATCCTTCCAGTCCTCGCGCTTCTCGTCCATGATGTCGGTGATGACGTCGAAGAGATTCTCGTCGATGCCTTCGAGCTGGTCGAGCACTCCGGTCATTTCCCAGATCGTATAGAGTTCGACCGAGGTCTTGAGATTGACCTCCCACGCCGTCTGCGTGGTGTTGAGCGTCGCCATCGGGATCGCCTGCCGCAGCACCTTCAACGGTGCGTCGACCTTCGAGATATTCGGACCCCAATCCGCGAAGTGCTGCGGATTGATCATGTCGGGTGCCAGCTGATTGCCGGTCGAGATCAGCTTCAGCATCACGCGGCTGAACGGCCGCAGCACGTCCTTCGCGCTCTGCATCTGATGCTTGATCGCGACCTCCCGCATCAACATCACCAGCCCGCCCGGCGAATTCTTGAACGGGCAGCGCGCCGCGCAGGTATAGCACTGCGCGCAGGACCAGATTTTCTCCTGCATCGCGTCATAGACGCCCTCGAGATTTTCGGTCCACAGCAGCTGCACGATCTCGCGCGGCGAGAAGTCGTAGTAGTGCGCGGCGGGACAGGTCGCTGTGCAGATGCCGCAGTTGAGGCAGCCGTTCAGCTCGTGGTCGAACCGCAGATCCTCTTGGATATCGCGAAAGATCGCCTCGAGCTTGGCGCGCGGCACCACCGGCGTCTCGCTCACCGGATCGCCGATGAAATCCTGAACGCGTGTGGCGGAACCGTCAGCCATGCTGGCTCCTCGAGCGATTGAAGCACGGGAAGCCTAATCATCAACGGCCTCCCTCGCAACCGTATATTCGTATGTTTGAATATAATGGCAAGCACCCCAAGAGTGCATTCAAGCTTTTGGTCTAATTCGGATTTTTCCGAACCACTTTGACGTTAGGCGCACCAACGTCCCTCACGACTTGCATCTTCTTGAGGTGCGCGCCCAGCAGATCCCAGATCGCCGGACCTTGCGTTCCCTCGTTCACCGACGCCCATCCGCTGACCACGTAGTCTTTGCCAGCAATGATCGGCTCGCCCGTGCGCAGCAGCCTCATGTCCGAGATCCGGCTGCCGATCGTCTGATCGACATTGATGGTGTAGCTCATGCCCCCAACCCGAACCATGTCGCCGCCTTGCTGATAGTAAGGGTTCACGTTGAACAGGTTGTCAGCCACATCCTCGAGGATCAACTTCAACATCTCGCCCGTCATCGGCGTCCTGTAGACGTTCGGATAACTGATGGCCGTCGCGTTGTAGACGTCGTCCCACGTGATCGACTGCCCCGGCAGGATCGACGTCCCCCACCGGAACCCAGGCGACAGCGAAATCTCCGCGTCCCGCTCCGCCAGCAACGCGTCGCAAATGACGTTGTCGAGCGTGCCATTGAAGTTGCCGCGGCGATAGAGCAGCGTCTCGGCTCGCGCCAGTTCCGTCTTCAGCATGGCCTCATGCGGCGCCCGGATCTCCGCGACCAGCTTCGCCATCTCCGGATCCGGCTGGATCGCGTCCGTCAGCACCGGAATAAGCCCGAACTGCCAATCCGACATCCGGCCATTCTTCATCTCGATATCGAGACGCGACAGAAATTTCGTGTGCGATCCGGAAGCTATCAGCAGCGTTGAGCCTACCTTGATCGCGACCGGCAACGCATCGTGCGTATGCCCCGTCAAGATCACGTCGATTCCCGCCACCCGGCTCGCCATCTTCCGATCGACGTCGAAACCGTTGTGCGACAACAACACAACCAGCTGTGCACCGCCCCGCCGCGCCGCCTCGACGCTCTTGCGAACATCATGCTCCCGGATTCCAAACGCCCAGTCCGGCATCATGTAACGAGGATTGGCGATCGGCGTGAACGGGAACGCCTGCCCGATGACGGCGATCTTGACACCCGCCTTCTCGAAGAATTTCGTCGACTTGAACACCGGCTCGTCGAAGTCGTTATCGCGAATATTACCCGCTAGAAACGGTGTCTTCACGTTGCCCGGCGCGTCCTTGTCACCGAACAGCTCTGTCACGCGTGCCTGCCCGAGCGTGAACTCGAAATGTCCCGTCGTCGCCTCGAAACCGAGCGCATCCAGAACCGAGGCCATGTCCTGCCCCTTGGTCTTCATAACCGTGTAGGAGCCGTGCAACGTATCGCCGCCATCCAGCAGCAACGTATTCGCAGCACCCCGCTCCGCCCGGATCGCCTTGATCAGCGTCGCCATCCGATCCATGCCACCGACACGGCCATAGGCCTTCGCCAACGCCACGAAATCCTGATCCGTCAGCGCATACTGCAAATGCGATCCGGCCTTGATCCCAAACTTGCCGAGAAAATCCCGGCCGGTGATGTGCGGCGGCAATCCATTGGCCTCGCCAACACCCAAATTCACCGATGGCTCGCGGAAGTAGTGCGGCATCAACTGGCCATGACAGTCCGTCATGTGCAGCAGCGTCAGCTGCCCCTTCGGCTCGAACGTGAGAAGGTCAGCTTGCGTGATTTTCTGCTGTGCCGCGAGCGGACCCAACCGTCCACCAATGCCCGAAAGCGCACCGGCGGCCAGCGTCACCTGCAAAAAATCACGGCGCGAAAGCATGCTGCCTCAACTCCAAGCGCGATCAGCCGCGCCGACCGGCATCCAATACGCGATCGCTTCGAAGTTCACTTGTTGACTGGGCTCTCCGGGCTCATCAACAAGGCCGTCAGATCCTTGACTTGCTCTATTGACAGCACACCATTCGAGCCGAACCGCGGCATCAGCGAGCACGGAAATGCCGCGTGACTGTTGTAGATCTTCTCATACGCCGCTTTCGTGTCCGCCTCCGCGAACTTCCGGATTTTCCCGTACTCCAGCAGCGACGGTCCGATCGTACCATATGACACCTCGGCCTTCGTCAACTGATGGCACGCATAGCAATTGCCGCCGTTCGGATTGGCTGGCGGATAGTCCGTGAATCGCATGCCATAGCCCGACTGCGCGATCCGCTCGCCCTTTTGCCAATCGCCCAGCAACTTCCCGTCGTCGGGATACTTGATCGTCGCGCGTTCCCGCTGCTCGATCTGCTTGGCAACGGCGGCCGGTGGCGCATTGTTGGCGGCGCTGCACGCGCGCAGTGTTTCGTCGCCGGTGATCCGCCCGCCCCAATCCGCCGGCGCCTTGGCGAACGCCGACTTGATCGCCGCGTCGGCTTTCGCTGGGTCAACCACCGGCTTTGTCTGCGCGAGGCTCAGTCCCGCACCCAGCGCCAGCGCCACCACCGTCACAAATGTTGTCCGCTTCATGTTGTTCCTCAGCGCTTCATGCCAGGCGCGTTGATCTCGCCGCCTTCGGCCGTCTTGACCATGTAGGCGATCAGGGCGTTGGTCGCCTCCGATCCGAACTCGACGCGATGCATGCGCATCTGCCAGAAGCAGTCGAGCACGCGATGTTGCATCGTCATGACATGGGTCGATGACACACGATAAGCCGGCCATTCCCCGACCACTTTCCTGGCTTCTTCAGGCTTCGCCAGATACGGCAATGGCTGCAGACGGATGCGCTTGCCGCTGTCCGCATGGCACGTCGTACACGCGAAATCGAACGGCCCCATGCGCCGGTTGAACAGCGTCTCGCCCAGCGCAACGATCTCTTTCTCTTTCGGATGTTCCATCTTGGCGGCGAACTTCTGGCCGGTCGACTTCGACGCGACCCACGTCGCGATCGCGCCGATGTCCTTGACCGGCGCACCGCCGCCCGGGTGCGGGTTCTTCAAGAAATCCGCGCTCGCTATGCCCTGCAGTTGCTCGCGGCACCAAAGAATCCGCGTCTCGGCATCCATCACGCGATCTGCATCCGCGAAGTAGCGCGGCAGCTCCGCGAACGCGCCCTCGACCTTGCCCGGCCCCTTCCCGAGGTCGCACATCTCGAGCGACGCCTTCTTGGGACCAGCGGCGGTCTTCCAAAGGCTCTCACCGCGGTCGGCATCCAGGTTGGCTGGATTGGCCCACGGATCGGCCTTCATCATCTGACGATACTTTTCGAGCTCGCGCTCGACCGCTTCTTGCTGCGCCGCCGCGGGTCCGGCGCTCGCCATCACGAGCAACGCCACCGCCAAGCCTTGAACTATCCGGCGCATCGCGCCTCCTTGATATTTGCGACTGAATTTCCGGGCATCGAACCCTGCCACCACCACCGCAGACCGAAGCGCCCGCACTGCTGATATTCAAATGTTAGCATGTTTACTTGTTCTGTGAAGGCGGTGCCGCCGGTCTAACGAGAGCCCGGAAAAATGAAAAAAGCGCCACGGAGACCGTAGCGCTTTTTCGTAGTCACTGAGCAAGCCCTCAAGCCGACGTCTTGTCGCGCGGGCCCGGCTCATCATTGCTCGCCCCATTTCCTGTTTCAGGATCTGGTCGCGGACGCCGAACCGGGCGGCGCAGGAACTGCGGCTGCTCGTGCTCGGGCGCTGGCTGTTGCGGCGCATAACGTTCGCGCCGGCGTGGCTCGCGGCCCTCGCGTGCAGCCGGTGCGTCAGCGGCTGCCGCTTCTGAGACCCGCTCAACGGGACGATCCGGTTGAACCGGCCGCTCCTGTTGAACAGGCCGCTCCTGTTGAACAGGCCGCTCCTGTTGTGCCGGGCGTTCCATCGGCGCCTCGCCAAACGACTGGGGGGCCCGCGGTTCAAATGACCGATTGCCGTCCCGATCCCGATCGCGGTTGCCGTCTCGATCACGGTCCCGATCCCGGTCACCCTGATAGTGGTTCCTATCCCGGCGCTGCTGCTGCTGATGATCGCGGCCACCGCCATGGCGGTCATTCCGGTCATTTCGATCGCGGCGGAAGTTCCGGTCATCGCGTGGGCGATCGTCGCGTGACCGGTCGTCACGTGGCCGGTCGTCACGTGGCCGGTCGTCGCGCTGCTGATACTCGAACCCGCCGCGATCGCCGCGATCATGCCTCGGCTGATCGTGGCGTTGCTCATGCCGCGGTTGCTGCTGCTGATGCTGGACGGGCGGCTGGCCGCCGGCATCGTCCATTGCATCTTGGCCGTCGTCATCACCGAACTCATCGCCGCCATCGTCGCCGTCCATCCGGCGCTGACCGTTGGCCATGTCACCAGGGCCCTGCGATTGGTCCCGGTACGCCATGATGATGCGGTTATAGTGCTCGGCGTGCTGCAGGTAGTTCTCAGCAAGCACTGGGTCGCCGGACGACAAGGCATCACGAGCGAGCGACATATATTTTTCCGCGATGTGCGCGGGCGTCCCGCGGATCTTCACATCGGGCCCGTTCGACTCGAAACTGCGGCCGAGCGGATTTTGGCTCTTGTTGTTGCGGTTGCGGCCGCGGCCGCGCCGGTTCTGTTGTTGATGACCCTGCCTCACGCCAATGGGGCTCCCGTTTCGTTACAGTATTCAGTCTTCATCCAGTCCTGCCACTCGTCATCCATGGGATGAGCAAAGCGGACACTCTGCCCACTTCCGGCGGTTCCCGTGCACGGGAACCGTCCGTCCATCCGGGAAGGCTAGCCGTCCCCGCGGTTCGCCTGCGCGAGCATCGCTCGCGCCATCAGCGCTCAACGCAGACACGGTTCAATCCTGGACGTGTGGGTACGATCTCTGGTTCGCCTATCTCGCCGCCAGCTTTCAGCTGCGCGCGTTAGCGTCGACACCGGTAATTCCCTTCAGATCGTCAAAGCGATCCGCTTTCGGTGCCATAAAAGTCCACTGGCGCGACCTTACTCCCTACGCCCGCAAATTCCAAGGCTTTTCGATTTATATACTCAACTCCGTGTTTGGCTGGCCACACATCGCGGCAGGCCTGCGAGGTCGTCGTGCACCTCAATCGGTCCTTGCACGTCTGCAGCAAGCAGCCGAACCACATCGTCAGCCTGCGTGGACCCGATCTCGAAGAACACCCAACCATTTGGAACAACTCGCGAAAGTCCACTGGTGAGCGCCCGGTAGACCACTAGTCCGTCGGCCCCGCCGTCCAGCGCGCCACGCGGATCGAAATCGCGCACATCCGGCTCGAGGCCACGAATGTCGTCGCTTGGGATGTAGGGCGGATTCGAAATCAGCACGTCGAATGGGCCACCAAAACATGCCAACGCGTCACCTCGCACCCAACCCACACGCTCATGCAGCCCCAAAGTTCGAGCATTGCATCGAGCAACATCCAGTGCCTCCGCCGAGATATCCGACCCGATCCCAAACGCCTGTGGCAGTTCCGCGAGCAACGTCAGCAGCAAGCAACCCGATCCCGTTCCGACATCGAGAATGACGAGAGGTGCGGACGTTCGCCCGGCACGCGCCAACGCCGCCAGTGCCGCCTCGATCAGCGTCTCGCTCTCCGGCCGCGGATCGAGCGTCGCCGGCGTGATCCGGAAGGTCCGGCCGTAGAAATCGCGTGACCCGGTGATCCGTGACACCGGTTCGTGCCGGCAGCGCCGCGCGATCAGCGTCATCGCCGCTTCGGCCTCCGCCATGGGCAGCAGTCGCTCCGGCGACTTCAAGAGATCGATCGCCGACAGTCCCAATGCGTGCGCGATCAGCAACCGCGCATCGCGCTGCGCATCGTCGATCCCCGCCGCGGCGAGAACGGCCGTCTGCGTCTTGATCAACGCCCCGAGCGACTGATCAGCCATTGGCCTCCATCGCGGCGAGCTGCGTCGCTTGATGCTCCGTGATCAGCGCCTCGATCAACTCGTCGAGCGCCGTCCCCTCCATCACCGCGTCGATCTTGTGCAGCGTCAAGTTGATGCGATGATCGGTAATCCGGCCTTGCGGAAAGTTATAAGTCCGGATGCGCTGCGAGCGATCTCCCGAACCCACCTGGTCCTTGCGCGCCTTGGCGCGTTCGTCGGCCAGCTTCTGCCGCTCGGCCTCATAAACACGCGCCCGCAGAACCTGCATGGCGGTGCGCCGGTTCTGATGCTGCGACTTCTCCGCCGCAACCACCATGATCCCTGTCGGCAAGTGCGTAATGCGCACCGCCAACTCGGTCTTGTTGACGTTCTGTCCGCCAGGCCCCGACGACCGCATCGTATCGATCCGGATATCCTCCGCCCGGATGTTCACGTCGACATCCTCCGCCTCCGGCAGCACTGCGACCGTCGCCGCCGACGTGTGGATCCGCCCGCTGGCTTCCGTCGCTGGCACGCGTTGCACCCGATGCACGCCCGACTCGAACTTGAGGCGTGCGAACACGCCCTTGCCGGTGATCGACGCCACCACCTCGCGGTAGCCGCCAAGATCGCTGTCGGCGATGCTGATGATCTCGGTCTTCCAGCCTCTGAGATCGGCATAGCGCGTGTACATCCGGAACAGATCCGCCGCGAACAGCGCTGCTTCATCGCCGCCCGTCCCCGCGCGCACTTCCAAAATCGCACTCTTTTCATCTGCTGCATCCTTGGGCAGCAACTGCACCCTGAGCGACTGCTCGAGCCCAACGATCCTTGTGTCCAGCGCCGCTTGTTCGTCGTAGGCCATCGCCTGCATGTCGCGATCGGCGGCCGGGTCGCCCAAGATGCTCGCGAGATCGGCGCGCTCGCGCTCGGCGGCCCTCAGCGCGTGGATGGCCGCGACCACCGGGCTCAGATCCGAGAATTCCTTCGACAACTGCGCAAACGACGTCGGATTGCCGCCTTGCGAAAGCTCCGCCTGCACGGCTTCCCAACGCACCACCAGACGATCGAGTTTTTCAGATGGAATAGATGCCATGATCGCGATGAGTTCGGAGTGGGCGCCCCGAAACAAACGAGCCTCGTCCGGGCTGATCACCCGGCACGACACCCGTTCGGCCTGATCGGCGCACAGATGCGAGCCGTCTACATCATTGACCGGCGGATCGCAATTTATCTGCTTTCCTGACGCGCGGATCGGCCATATCGACCCAGCGCAGGCCGTCTTGATGCGGCGCTGCGCGAAACACCAGAAGTTCGGCGCTCGTGAGCGCGGTTGTCGCGACTTGCGGCGGCAACCGCCGTGCCGTCTCCAGCAGCAAATCGGGCTTCAGGCGCGCCGCGATCATGATGCCGCCGGCGACCGCCAACAGGAGCGAACAAACCGCCAGCTTCATTGCCCACCGCAGGCGTCTTCTCCGCGACCCCTGCGGGTGCTTCACCTGGGTCCGCGCTGAATCCGGCTGCACACGCGACGGCCGTTGCTGCTGCAAAGCTAGCGCTCGTGTGAGGCTCCGTTCCGGCAGCTTCGTAGGCGCCGCACCGCTCTCGCCCGCGACACTGTAGATGAGATAGCCTTCGAGCCGGGCCAGGATAGGCCGCGCATCGACTCCCGCACGCTGTGCATATGTAACGACGATGCGATGTGTTTCGCCCCACTGAGGCAACGCATAAACCGCGCCTGCTTCAAGCGCCGCAATCACCCCGCGCGATGTTCGGAGCTCTCGCGCCATTGTGTCGGCGGAGACGTTGAGCACGCGGCGCATGTTGCGAAAGATTTCGGCCAGACGTTGGTCTTTGAAGCCCGCGGCATCGTCCTGCGCGGGCGCGTCAAGCTGGTCCCATATCGCCGCTGCCGGCCGGGACGGCCGAACGCCGATACCACTCTGTGATCCTGTACTTGCCCGTGGCATGGTCAACGCAACAAAAAACCCAGCAACCCTATACCGACTGTCCGATAACCTGCGCTTTTTGTCAAAGCAAGTCTAAGCATGGGCTGCGGTCATGCCCAACTTGACCGCCCTGCCGTTACTCAACATAACCCTCTGAACAGTGATCGGAAGAACCCCCATGCCCTCCGAAACCGCAGTGACCGGCCCCATCGTCGTGGAGCAGCGCGGCGCCGTCTGCCTGATCGGCCTCAATCGTGTCGCCAAGAGAAACGCCTTGGGCGACGCCGCCATCGCCGCGCTGGATCAAGCCTTTTCCACCCTTCCCGAGGATGTCGGTGCGGTCGTTCTGCACGGCCTTGGCACTCACTTCTCGGCCGGCCTCGACCTTTCCGAGTTGAAGGAACGCGATGTCGTCGAGGGCATCTTTCATTCAGCCTCATGGCACCGCGCCTTCGAAAAAATCCAATACGGCCGCGTCCCCGTCGTCGCAGCCCTCCACGGCGGCGTCATCGGCGGCGGCCTCGAACTCGCGTCCTCGGCCCACATCCGGGTTGCGGATGCGACGGCCTACTACGCCATGCCCGAAGGCCAGCGCGGCATCTACGTCGGCGGCGGCGCATCGGTCCGCGTACCGCGCTTGATCGGCGTTGCCCGCATGATGGACATGATGCTGACGGGGCGCACGTACACCGCGGACGAAGGCCTCGGCATTGGCCTCTCGCAATACGTTGTCCCTGCCGGTGCCGCCCTCGCCAAGGCCATCGAACTCGCCGAACGGATCTCGGCCAACGCCGGGCTCACCAACTTCGCGGTCATGCACGCATTGCCGCGCATCGCCGAGATGCCGCCCGCGTCGGGCTTCATGACCGAAAGCTTGATGGCCGCGATCGCGCAGAGTTCGCCAGAAGCTAAGGCAAGACTGCGCGCCTTCCTCGAAAAGAAAGCCGGGAAGGTCACCCCGAATTCGTAACGCCGCCGCGGCGCCCCCCCGGCGACCACCCCGGCGACCCCTATGTCAACACAAGGCCTCACCATGCCGACGTTCGTCAACCGCCGCACCGTTCGTATCGAATGGGGCGACTGCGACCCTGCCCAGATCGTCTACTACCCGCGCTTCTTCGCCATGTTCGATGCCTCGACGCATGAGCTGTTCCGCGCCGCCCTCGGCATGGCCAAGCCCGAGTGGACCAAGAAGTATGGCGTCGTCGGGTTCCCGATGGTCGACACCCGCTCGAAATTTATGATCCCCTCGAAGTACGGCGACGATATCGTCTTCGAAAGCCGTGTCACCGCGTTCAAGACATCGAGCTTCGAAGTCGAACACAAGATCCTGAAAGGCGACAAGATCGCCGCCGAATGCACCGAGGTCAGGGTATGGGCAGCCGCCGATCCAAGCCGTCCAGGTGGCATCAAGTCGGCGCCGATTCCTCAGGACGTCATCGCCAAGTTTGGCTGATGCGTTTAGCCCAGCTCGTCAGCCGATGCTTCGGCGGCGCCGCCCGAGACAAAAACAGCCAGCACGATAAAGGTGATTGTCAGCATGTGTCCGTCTCCCTCAGGCTCGCTTGACGCTTCGCCAACTCTGAGCTCGCACCATCCCACCGAACGTCTGAACAAATTCTGAACATCACCGATCGGACTGTGGATAACAAAAGCCCGCGACATTTCCGTCACGGGCTTCGAAGCTCACGAATATCGAAATCAGGCTGCTCTCACTTGGTCCCCGGCTTTACTTCGTCCATGTCTCACCCGTGCAGATCACGCCACCGAGCACGCAGCCCTGCAGCTTCAACGCTTTCGGCCCCTCGAGCGTCACCACGCCGCTGTAGGTCTGGCCGTTGTCGGTGTTGAGAAGGTCACCCTTCCAGGTGTTGTCGCTGGTCTTTTCCGCGCCCGTCATGATGACTTTGCCGACCGTATCTTTCTTGGCTTGATCTTTCACGCCGGTGATCTTGGCGCAGAGCTTGCCGCCGCAGTTGTACATATTGACCTGCGTGCCGGTCGATGGCCGCGTCCACGTACCATAGGGATCGGCGGCGCTGGCGGCTGTGGCCAAACCAAAGAGTGCGATACCGGCGAGTAGCCGTTGTTTTCAAAGTGCGCATGGGGGTGACCTCCTAGACTGTTGGATGTGTATCGTCGCGATGCGTTGGCATGGACCGCTTGTTGTGAGGCTACGCCACGGCCCGCCCGCCTGTCACGATCAGAGTGCGCGTTCTTTAGTGTGAGATTGCGCGGGCTTCGCGCCCGGTTTGCGGCAAGTTCACGGCGTCCTTTCAACGCGCAGCCGCGCGCCCGTCAACACGATCACAGCGACCAGCGCACCGAAACCGATCTCCAAGATCCCGACGTGCTCGCCGAGAATGACCGCCGCCGCCGCCAGCGTCACGAACGTCTGCAGCAATTGTGTCTGCCCGACCTTCGCGATCCCCCCAAGCGCCAACCCCTTGTTCCAGGCAAAAAAGCCCGCGAATTGACTGAACACCGCAACATAGCCGAGCGCCGCCCACGCCTTCGCGCTCGCTCCCCAATTGATCGGCGGCGCCAGCACCAACAACAGGAGTGCCATCAGCGGCGCCGCCAGCACCAGCGCCCACGAGATAACTTCCCAGCCGCCAATCCTGCGCGAAAGCTCGCCGCCGAGCGCATATCCTGCCGCCGCACTGATGGCGGAAAACGCCAGCAACACATCACCCGGCTGCAGCGCGCTCGAACCCACGCCCGCAATCAAGGCATAAGCAACAACCGCCGCCGATCCCGCAATGCCGCAAAGCCAAAACGCGATCGACGGCCGCTCGCCCGCGACCACGACACTCGCCATCGTCGTCAGCAATGGCAGCACACCGAGCACCACGCCGCCATGCGAGGACGGCACCGTCCGCATCGCCATTGCCATCAGCAGCGGAAATCCAAGCACGACGCACAGCGAAAACCCTGCCAGCCGCAGCCAATCCCGCCGCTCCGGCACCTTAGCCCGCGTCGCCCCCAGCACGATCGCGGCAATCGCCGCCGCGATCAACGCCCGCGCCAGCGTCACGAACAACGCATCGAGTTCGAGCACCGCCAGCCGCGTCATCGGCAGCGTCAGCCCAAAAATGACAACGCCAACCACGCCGAGCACCAAGCCTGTGCGTTCGGCGGCAGCTCCATCGGCGGATTGCGGCATCATCCCCTCAGAAGCTCACCTTGTCGCCGCCCTTCAGCTGCAACATCTCGCGCGCCTCCGCCGAACTCGCGACCTCGAGCCCGAGGCTTTCGATGATCTGCCGGATGGCTTTCACTTGCTGCGCATTCGTCTCGGCGAGCTTTCCCGGCGCGATCCAGATCGAATCTTCCAACCCGACCCGCGCATTCCCGCCCATCGCGATCGCCTGCGCCGCGATCGGCAGCTGATTGCGCCCCGCGCCGAGCACGCTCCACTGATAGTCTTTTCCGAACAGCCGGTCCGCCGTCCGCTTCATATGAATCACGTCTTCCGGATGCGGACCGATACCGCCGAGAATGCCGAACACCGACTGGATGAAATACGGCGGCTTGACGAGCCCCCGATCCGCGAAGTGCCGGAGTGTATAGAGATGCCCAATGTCATAGCACTCAACTTCAAAACGCGTGTTGTTGCTCGCACACGTGGTCAGGATGTTCTCGATGTCTTTGAACGTGTTCTTGAAGATCCGGTCGTCCGAGCCCGCGAGATAAGGCTTCTCCCAATCGAACTTCCATTCCTTGTAGCGCTCCAGCATCGGATAGAGCCCGAAATTCATCGACCCCATGTTGAGCGACGCCACTTCTGGCTTGAAATGCGCGCATGGCTGCAGCCGCTCCTCGATACCCATGGTCGGCGAACCACCCGTCGTGATGTTGATGACCGCATCGCAACGCTGCTTGATCACCTTCAAAAATGGCGCGAACGCACTCGGGCTCTGATCCGGCTTCCCCGTCTTCGGATCGCGCGCGTGCACATGCACCAGCGCGGCACCCGCCTCATGCGCGCCGATCGCCGCATCCGCGATCTCTGCCGCCGTGATTGGCAGATGCGGCGACATCGTCGGCGTGTGAATAGCGCCCGTGACCGCGCACGTGATCATGACTTTGCGCCGGTTTTTCGAGATCGCGGGCGCTTTCGGCGCGGCCTTTGCTGCTTTCGCCATGTGGTCTCAGTCCTTCACGTTTCCAGGGGGTTTAATCGGTCGGCCTTGAACGCGGACCGTCAGGATTTGTAGCTCTTCTGTTGCGCTTTATGGGCCGCCAGCGCCGCCAAACGCTCGTTGCGCCACAGCGATTTCGCCGCGACTTTCTCCGCCGTCGGCGCCGGGCCAAACGCGTCCGCTGCCTTCTGCCAGTTGGCATCATCCCATACCGACGCCGGCGGCTGATCCGCCATGTAGCGCCGGAACCAGCCGGTGTAGCGGCGGCAATAGTCCGCGATCCCCTCCGGCGCATTGAGTTCGATCGTCTCGAACGGCCCCATGAACGCCCAGCGCAAGCCGAGCCCATCGGCGATCGTGTGATCGAGATCCTTCGGCGACACATAGCCCTCTTCGACCAGCCGGAACGCCTCCGCCAGCAACGCGACTTGCAACCGGTTGAGAATGAACCCCTCGATCTCCTTCTTCACCTCGATCGGCACTTGCCCGATCGAGACGAACACCTCTTTCGCGCGCGCCTTCGTCTCTGCCGACGTCCACGGCGCCCCGCAAAGTTCGACCACCGGCACAAGGTGCGGCGGATTGACGGGATGCGCGACGATGCAGCGCGCGCGGCCCTTCAACATGCTCGGTGAACGTCGACGCGACGATCGCCGATGTCGACGACGCGAGCACCGTCTCCGGCCGCGCCGCTGCATCGAGCCGCTTGAAGATCTCGATCTTCGCCTCGACCACTTCCGGCCCGCTCTCCTGCACGAAGTCCGCGAGCTTCACCGCCTCTTCCAATGTCGCGACCGCGCGCACCCGCTTCGCCGCCGCCGCCGGGTCGGTGACCAGTCCATGCCGCGCGAGATCGTGCAACGACTCCCCGATCAGTTTCGGCGCACCCGCACGCACCACCTCCACCGGATCCCAGACGACAACATCCCACCCCGCGCGCGCGAACACGTTCGACCACGCCCGGCCGATCAGTCCGGCGCCGATGATTGCCACAGTCGACATGAGATTCTCCCGATAGTCCTCACCGCCGAGCCTATCGGTCGTGACCCAGCCTGCAAAGCACCGCCCGGAATATCGGCTATGCGGCGTCGCATCTCCGGCGCACGAGTTGGCGGGGCAGGCCGCGCGTCACGGATCAGCTTGCGGCCGCATCCGGCCGCGTGCGATTTTCCGTGCCGCCGGCCCCGTAGCTCAGCTGGATAGAGCAACGGTTTCCTAAACCGTAGGTCGCATGTTCAAATCATGCCGGGGTCGCCATCGCCGTCGATCAATTTTGTCGCAGGTCCATCGTGGCTGTTCCGAAGCGCGTGCACGACGAAAAATCAAGGGTGTTAGCCCCCCATCCTCAGGCGTATTCGCCATGGGCTGGCACCTTGATTTCGACAACGGCAATCGCGCCCGCCGATACGTCACCTCCCGCTTGCCGGGAGGCCGGTGCGGACCTGATCTCGGGATGATCGCCGCGCGAGGATCGCAACGGGGGACCGCACGAACCTTCCCTTTCCGCCAATTGTCGGTATGCTGCCTGTCACACAAAGTTGGCATTCATCGTCATCGCGGGGAACCACCATGCGAAGCACGGCACTCACGCTGTCTCTCCTCCTGTTGTGCGCGGCTGAGACCGCCCACGCCCAAACCCGCGAGGCCTTGACGATCCCGCGCGAGCATCGCGGCAAACCGGTGCAAGTGACCGCCGACCTCTTGCTGCCGCCAGGCAACGCCAAGGTGCCGCTGATGATCGTCCAACATGGGAGCGGCGGCGTCACTGAGGCTCGCGAATTTCGGTATGCCCGCGAGATGGTGGCGATGGGTGTCGCAGCCCTCGTCATCGATTCATTCAAGCCGCGCGGCATCACCAGCACCGTCAGGGACCAAGAGGCGGTCACCGTCCAGGACGTGACCAACGACGCCTTCGCAGCACTCAAGCAACTCGCCACCCATCCGCGCATCGATGCCACCAAGGCGGGCATCACCGGCTTTTCGAAAGGCGGCTCCGTCACGCTTGAAGCAGCCCTCGAACGGCGTGCCGCCCGCGTCCTGCCACCCGGCGTCCGCTTCGCGCTGCATGTGCCGATGTACCCCGGTTGCGGCAATCACTTTCATAATCCCAAGCTGACGGGCGGCCCCATCTACATGCTGCTCGGCGGCGCCGACACCTATACCGGCGTCGCGCCCTGCACCGAATACGCCGAGAAACTCAAGGCCACGGGCGCCAAGATCGAGGTCAAAATCTATCCTGGCGCCCAGCATGGCTTCGATACGGATCAGGCCTACACTGATCCCAAGGGTGAAAATTGGAGCCGCTGCATTTTCGAAGAGCAGCCGGACTTCTCGTGGAAAGAGCGCACCAGCGGTCAGGTGACATTTACCGCGCAAGGCCCCAACGCCGCCGGACTGGCAGCAGCGCTCGCCAAATGCCGCACATACGGCATCAGCGGCGGCCCCAACCCCGCCGCCCGAGCGGCCGCCATGGCAGATCTGAAGGCCGCTGTTCAGCGCCATTTGATCGACGCCAAATAACCGGTTGCCCACCTAGCACGCGCCGCAAAACCACGCCCGCATCGATCGAGCGACCGATGCGCCCCCGCCGCGGACCCTCCGCCGCCGGCAGGCCCACAGCGGCAGGCAGCGCCGGCCGCCGCTCGAGGTGGCGGCCCACATGCGCAGCTTCGGCCAGCGCGTCACCAGCGGCGCGCGCGCCAGGTGCCCGCCCGTGCCCGCCATGATGGCTTGGCGTTCAGCATAACTGCGGGTGGCGTAGGGGGGTCAGGATAGGCCGACAGGATAACGCTGGCGCGCGATCCAGGAGGTGCTGGGCGGCCGACGCGGAGCGAGTGCCATTGCGCCAATTGGGATGGCGCCAATCGGAATCTCGCCAGTTCAGATACCGCCAGGCGTTGGGCTGGTAGGCCTGATACGGCCGCTGCCACGGTGCCGCGCGATAGGGCGGCGGCCGGTACGCGTTGGGGCCGTAGGCCGCGGTCTCGATCGCAGTGTCGGGCGACGCGATCTCTTCGGCGACCGCTATTTGGGGCACCGCCGCACCCATGACGAGTACGGAGGACAACAGGACAAACGCAGTGACATGACGCATGAAACGCTCCCTGGTACGCACCAAACTTCAGCCTTCAAAGTGTATATTCAATATATGTTCTTGTAAAGTTCTTATTTTGATCTTTAAAAACGAAAGCGCTGGCCCAGGATCGGGGACCGCCAACCAGACGATGGACGGAGGTAGCGAAGCGCTCTATCGGGACATCT
The DNA here is from genome assembly GCA_963779515.1 of uncultured Alphaproteobacteria bacterium. Lineage (GTDB taxonomy): Bacteria > Pseudomonadota > Alphaproteobacteria > Rhizobiales > Hyphomicrobiaceae > CAVZYN01. Next base: position 253,907 of record CAVZYN010000009.1, on the reverse strand, counting down.
TGCGCCGCGGTCGCGGTGTCTCGATCTCACCCTAGGCGATCTCATGCAGGCTCGATCCGCGCCGTCGCCGAAACTGGCGCTTTTGCTGCTCCCGCTCGCGGCGCTGGCGTGGTCGGGCAATCATATCGTCGCGCGCACGATCGCCGGGCACGTGCCGCCGTGGTCGCTCAATCTGGTGCGGTGGCTGGTGGTGGCGGTATTCTGCGGGATCATTTGGAACGCGACGATCCGGCGGGATTGGCCCGTGCTGTGGCGGCACAAAGGCTTGCTGGCGTTTCTCGGCGTGATGGGGGCCGCCCTGTTCGGGTCGCTGCAGTACGTCGCGCTCGAGACGACGAGTGCGATGAACATGGGGGTGATGAACTCGGTGGCGCCGGTGTTCATCGCGGCCGCGAGCTATCTGCTGTTTCGCGACCGGCTCACGGCGGTGCAGACGTTCGGGATTTTCATCTCGTTCTTGGGCGTCGTTTCGATCGTGACCCAGCTCGATCCGGTTCGCGTCGCAGGGCTGTCGTTCACACGTGGCGATCTGTTGATGGTCTTCAACATGATGCTGTGGGCGCTCTATTCGTCGTGCCTCAGATTGCGGCCGGCGATCGACACGCGGAGTTTTCTATTCGCGATCTCGGTCGCCGGCACCGTGGCGCTGCTGCCGTTCGCGGCCTACGAGTGGAGCACCGGGCAGGTCCTGCAGGCGACGCCGCTGACGGCCGCCGCGGTCGCCTATGCGGCGATCGCGGCGAGCTTGATCGCATACCTGTTCTGGGCACGCGGGGTCGAATTGATCGGCGCCAATCGCGCAGGCGTGTTCCTGCATCTGGTGCCGATCTATAATGCGCTGCTGGTCGGACCGATGCTCGGCGAACCGATCCGGTGGTTTCATCTGGTGGGGTTCGTACTGATCTTGACGGGCGTGGTACTGACGGTACGTCGGTAAGACTTGGGATGCCCCCTCAAGCCCCGCGCAATCGTCAGGTACCCGAAACCACCACCCCACCACAGGCAATCGCAGTCACCCGGGCGCCAGCCATGGGTTGAACAATGCCACGCCCATCGGCTCGAAATCGGCAGTATCGCGTGTGACCACTGTCAGCCCATGCGTCAAAGCCGTTGCCGCGATGAGGGCATCGCGCTCCGGGCGAGGATTTGGCACATGGAGCGCAGCGCACCGACGCACAACAGCCAGATCCACATCGAGCATCTGACCTTTGAAAAAGACCAGCACCCACTCCTCCAGCCACTGACGCAGCGCAGCACCTTGGCCGGTGTCGCGACGTTCCATGCGCAAAACACCAATCTCCAATTCAAGCTGCGTAATGATCGAAAGCCGGTATAGCTGCGCGGGCGTCTTATCCGCCCATGCGCGCACCTTGGCATCGGCACGCGTACCCTTGCGAAGTTCGGATACGACGTTCGTGTCCAGAAGATACATCAGTCGAAGTCAACTGGTCGTGAGATGGGCCCGATAAGCTTTGGCGGGTCGAACTCGATATCCTCGCCACCTGGCATTGCCAGCGCCTCGAGCAAGCTCGGCCCCCTGCTCAGAAGCTTCATGTACTCCTCATACCTGAGCAGCACATGCGACGGCTTCCCGCGATCGGTGATGATCACGGGCCCCTTCTCCGCCGCCTTCTTGGCGCCGCCGGCGTCTTGATTGAACTCCCGGCTCGAATATGGTGGTGCTCACGGTGCGATCTCCCATATCGGGTAATCCTATCACCAAATACCCCATCAATCAAGAAATTGTAGAAACGTTGCTACATAACTCGTCGGACGCAACGATCGCTGCAAAAATTGCTAAAAAGCAAGCTTCGTGCTACATTAATGGCCAATACGTCGTACGAAGGTTACAAATGCCAACTCCCCACAACCCTCCCGCTGCTGTGCGGCGTGCCCTGCGCAAGCTCGGCGCCGACATCCAGGATGCCCGACGGCGACGGCGGCTGCCGATGGCTGTCGTGGCGGAGCGCGCCTTCACGTCCCGCTCGACCCTGCAGAGGATCGAAGCAGGCGACACCAACGTCAGTATCGGCATTTATGCGGGCGTCCTACTGGCGCTCGGCCTTCTCGACGGTCTGAGCCAGATCGCAGACATCAGCAACGATCACGTCGGCCAGGCCCTGGCCAGCGCCGAACTGCCAAAGCGCGCCCACCTCAAGCGGCCAGCCGGATCGTCTCGCGATGGCTGACTTCGAGGCACACATCGACCTGGACGGCCGCACGCGCCCCATTGGACTAGCGAGAAGTAATCGCGTCCGGGGGAAGGAGACCATCCTCTTCGAGTACGACGATGCATGGCTCAACGACCCCGAGCGCTTCTCGCTGGAGCCTGCCCTTGCCGCTGACCCGCGGCACATTCGCACCTCCTGCCGGACGGGCGACGTTCGGCTCCATCGGCGATAGCGCGCCCGACACCTGGGGTCGCCGATTGATGCAGCGAGACGAACGCCGTCGAGCCGAACGCGAAAGCCGTGCTGTTCGCACCCTGGTGGAGAGCGACTACCTGCTCGGCGTCGCGGACGAGACCCGCCTTGGCGCGCTCCGCTTTCGCTGGGTGGGCGAAGAGGCGTTCCAGGCACCGACCCGCGCCAGCGTCCCCGCCCTCATCGAGCTCGGCCGGCTGCTCCAGAGCACTGAACGAATTCTCCGCGACGAGGAAACCGACGAGGATCTCCAACTCATCTTTGCACCGGGCTCCTCCCTCGGCGGCGCCCGGCCAAAAGCGTCGGTCATCGACCAGAACGGACACCTCTCCATCGCCAAATTCCCGAAGGAGACCGACGACTACAGCATGGAGACATGGGAGGAGATCGCGCTTCGCTTGGCCGGTCAGGCCGGCATTGCGACCCCGCACCATGAGCTGATTGAGGTCGCCGGCAAGGCGGTGATGCTATCGCGGCGCTTCGATCGTTCTGGCACACTCCGGACGCCTTTCCTGTCCGCAATGGCGATGTTGGGTGCCAAAGACGGCGAGCGCGGCAGTTATCCGGACATCGTCGACGCTCTTGCGCAATATGGTGCGCAGGGGAAGACCGACGCCCGCGCCCTCTACCGGCGCGTCGTCTTCAACGTCCTGATCTCAAATCTCGACGATCATCTGCGCAACCATGGATTCCTTAGGCTCAGCAAAGCAGGATGGTCGCTCTCTCCGGCCTATGACCTCAACCCTGTACCCACCGACCTCAAAGCGCGTGTGCTGACAACAAACATAAATCTCGACGAAGGCACCTGTTCGCTCGACCTGTTGTTGGAGGCAGCGTCGGAGTTTTTCAGCCTTACGCTGCCGCAGGCGCGCGCAATCATCAAAGACGTCGCAACCGTGACGGCGACATGGCGCAGCACCGCCAAGACTGTCGGCGCCCGCTCGGCCGAGATCTCCCGTATGTCCAGCGCATTCGAGCACGATGATCTCAAGCGGGCGCTCGCATTGTGACCGGCACCGCCAATAGACAGTACCTCACTCCCACTCGATCGTGCCCGGCGGCTTCGACGTGATGTCGTAGACCACGCGATTGATGCCGCGGACCTCGTTGATGATGCGGGTCGCAGCCGTCGCCAGCACCTCGTGCGGGAACGGGAAATAATCGGCCGTCATGCCGTCCGTCGACGTCACCGCCCTGAGCGCGCAGACGTGATCGTACGTGCGCCCGTCGCCCATCACGCCGACGGTACGCACCGGCAGCAGCACCGCGAACGCCTGCCAGATCTTGTCGTAGAGCCCCGCCTTGCGGATCACATCGAGATAGACCGCGTCGGCCTTGCGCAGGATCTCGAGCTTCTCCTCCGTCACCTCGCCCGGAATGCGGATCGCGAGCCCCGGCCCCGGAAACGGATGCCGCCCGACGAACGCCTCCGGCAAGCCAAGCTCACGGCCGAGCGCCCTGACTTCGTCCTTGAACAACTCCCTGAGCGGCTCCACCAGCTTCAGGTTCATCTTCTCCGGCAATCCGCCGACGTTGTGATGCGACTTGATCGTCACCGACGGCCCGCCCGTGAACGACACGCTCTCGATCACATCGGGATAGAGCGTCCCTTGGGCTAGAAATTCAGCGCCGCCAACCTTCTTCGCCTCGGCCTCGAAAACCTCGATGAACAGCCGCCCGATCGTCTTGCGCTTCTGCTCGGGATCGCTGACGCCCGCCAGCGCACCAACAAACTGCGCCCGCGCATTCACATGCACGAGCGGAATATTGTAATGCCCGCGAAACAGATCGACGACCTGCTCGGATTCGTTCAGCCGCATCAGCCCGTGATCGACATAGATGCACGTCAACTGATCGCCGATCGCCTCGTGGATCAACACCGCCGCGACCGTTGAATCGACGCCCCCCGACAGCCCGCAAATGACGCGGCCCTTGCCGGCCTGCGCGCGGATCTTCTCGATCTCGCTCGACCGGAAATGCTTCATCGTCCAGTCGCCCTTGAGGCCACCGATCCGCTTCACGAAGTTATCGAGGAACTGCGCGCCCTTCGGCGTGTGCACCACTTCCGGATGGAACTGCACCGCATAGAACTGGCGCTTTTCGTCTGCGATCGCAGCAAACGGCGCGCCCTCCGACACCGCGATCACCTTGAACCCTGCCGGCAACTGCGTCACGCGATCGCCGTGGCTCATCCAGACCGTTTCTTTTTCGCTCTTTTTCACGACCCCAGCGAACAGCGCGACATCGTCTTTGATCTCGATTTCCGCCCGCCCGAACTCGCGATGATGTCCGCTCTCGACCATGCCGCCGAGCTGCGTGACCATCGTCTGCTGGCCATAGCAAATGCCGAGCACCGGCAGCCCCGAGGTAAACACCCAATCGGGCGCCCTGGGCGATCCCATCTCGGTGACGCTCGCAGGCCCCCCCGACAGAATGATCGCCCGCGGCTTGTACTTCTCCCGCGCCGCCTCGGCCTTGTTGAACGGCACGATCTCGGAATGCACACCCTGCTCGCGCACGCGCCGCGCAATCAACTGCGTCACCTGGCTGCCAAAATCGATGATGAGGACGGTTTCGGTCATGCGCTCGCAGTTAGGCCAAGTCGCCGGGCCATGCAACTGCAACGCGGAGCCTCGCCCGCCCTGAGCCTCGCCGTCCACAACTATGTCGTTGCGCTACCGTGCAATTCTCAAACTGAACAGCCGCCAAAATCGGCCGACCATAACCAGACCCGCGCCATTTTTACCCCCACTTTGGGTTGCGCTCATTGCCGCTTCTGAGCTATAGGACCATATTCCCTGACATATCCACTCAGGTTTGGCTGGCGCAGTGAATAGCTGCGACGGCACCAGGAGGAGACTTTCCATGAGCGATCGCAAGCCTTTAATGCCCAAAGCCACCGCCGTTTGGCTGGTGGCCAACACCGCCCTCACCTTCGAGCAGATCGCTGAGTTCTGCGGCCTCCACAATCTCGAGGTCAAAGGCATAGCCGACGGCGACGTCGCCCAGGGGATCAAGGGCTTCGACCCGATTTCCAACGGCCAGCTGACGCGTGACGAAATCAAGCGCGCCGAATCCGATGCGACCGTCCACCTCAAACTCGCCGAGAGCAAGGTCGAGCTGCCGCCCATCAAAACCGATGGCCGCAAGGGCCCGCGCTACACCCCCGTGTCACGCCGCCACGATCGCCCCAACGCCGTCGTCTGGCTGCTGCGCAATCACCCCGAGATGAAGGACGCCCAGATCATGCGCCTCGTCGGCACCACGAAGCCGACCATCGCCTCGATCCGCGACCGCTCGCACTGGAACTCGCCGAACCTGACGCCGCAAGATCCAGTCGCTCTCGGCCTTTGCTCGCAGATTGATCTCGACGCCGAAGTACAGAAGGCCGCCCGCCGCCTCGAGCGCGAGCGCAAGGAAGCCGGCATCCCCGAGAAGGCGGGCGCCACGCTTCTCCCGACCGCGGAAACCATCCCTGGCCTCGGACCGCAGCCGACCATGCAGATCATGACGCCGAAGGCGGCCGAGGTCGCCGAGGTCAGCGAGGCCGAGGAAGAAGCCCGCATGTTCGCCAAGCTCAAGGAGATGACGAGCAGCACCGAAAAGTCGGACAACTGATCTCTCTGATCATCCGACAATCTCAACGGCGGGCTCTGGCCCGCCGTTTTCGTTTTCTCACCGCTTCCGCCACGCCTGCAGCCGCTGCAGCAGCAGCCGGTCGACAATCAGATGCAGCGTCTTCATGCCCATCGCCGTCAGCACGATCATCGCCGCCATTGCCGCCGCTGCCGCCGTCGCGCCCAACTCGTCCATATGCACGATCGAGATCGACGCCAGCTTGGTGCCGCTGCCATAGAGAAAGATCACCGCCGACACCGTCGTCATCGCATTGACGAACATGTAGACCGCGATATCCAGGATCGCCGGCAGGCAGATCGGCAGCGTCACCCGCGCGAACGTCCGGTAGAACGGCACCTGCAGCGACGCCGACACCGCCTCGTATTCCCGATCGATCTGCTTCAGCGCCGTCACCGCCGTGATATGCGCCGTCGTGTAAAAATGCGCGATCGTATTGACGGCGAGCACCGCAATCGTCCCGTAGAACACGCCCAGCGGATTCCACGGCGCATTGACGAAAAACACATATCCGAGCCCCAGCACCAGCCCCGGCACCGCCATCGGCATCATCGCCAGCAGATGCGCGAGCAACCGCGCCGGTGCCAGCCCCTCGCCCTTTTCGATTAGATACGCGCCCGCGAATATGAGTGCCGTCCCAATCACCGCCACCGCCGCCGACATCTTCAGCGACGTGATGTACGGCCCCCATCCGTTCGGCTCGAACTCCGCGAAATTGTACCACTTGGTCGACAGCGTCAGATTGTACGGCCAGTAGGTCACGAACGACGCCCACAGCGCGACGCCCAAGACGCCGACGATCAATCCCGCGATGATCGCGCAATAGACGAACATCGCCCCGTCGACCCCCCGCCGCGGCTTCGGGATCAGCGGCACCGCGCGCGCCGTCAGCAAGGCCACCTGCCGCCGCTGGATCAGCCGATCGACGACAAACGCCAGCACCGCCGGCACCAGCAGCACGAACCCCACCACCGCGCCCATCGAAAAATTCTGCTGCCCGATCACCTGCTTGTAGGCATCCGTCGCCAGCACATTGAATTGCCCGCCGATCACCTTGGCGATGCCGAAGTCGGTGATCACCAGCGTGAACACGAGAAACACCGCCGACACGAGACCATACTTCACGCCCGGGATCGTGATCGTCCAGAACGTCCGCCACCGCGACGTATCGAGCGCCTCCGCGACTTCATAGAGCCGCGCATCCGCCAGCCGCAACGCCGTGACCAGGATCATCATCGCGTGCGGAAAGCAGTAGAACACTTGCGACAGCACGATCCCGATCGGGCCGTAGATCGAGCCGCCCATCAGCCAGCTCTTCAAGAACCCCTGATTGCCGAAGATATAGATGAACGAGATTGCCGGCAGCAGCGACGGCGCGAACAACGGCAACAGTGCGATCGCCGTCCACAGCCCCTTGCCCGGCACGCACGTCCGCGTCAGCGCGAAGGCATAGGCGAACGCCAGCACCACGACGATCGCCGTCGTCAGCGCCGCGATCCAAAGACTGTTCCAGAGCGAAGCAACCAGCGCCGGTGTCGAAAAATACTTTGCGTAGTTCGCGAGCCCAACGAACGCGCCGTTCGAATCTTGAAAACTCTTGATCAGCAGCGTCCCGAGCGGCAGCGCGATGAATGTCGCGAGCAGGATCAGGAGCCCGGCGATGCCGAGCCGCATGATCCAGCGTTCCCGATTGATCACCTTCAGCGCATGCGCCGGCGCCGCGATCCCACCGCCATCCGCGCCGATCGCCGATTGCGCGCTCACGCCGCCCCCGTCCCGTGGAACACGCGCAACGCCTCGGGCGGCAGCACGACGCGCACGCCCTGCCCCTCCGCCAATCCCATCCGCCGCGCCTCAGCCGCCGGCACATCCGCCTGCAGCGCCAGAGCCCCTGCCCCCCGCACCGTCAGGTGCAATCGCGAAAACGATCCGAGATATTCGATCCGCGCGATCGTAGCCTCGACCGCGTTCGCGCTCTCCGCCGCCGCGACGCCGACCCGAACCTCCTCCGGCCTGATCCCGATCCGCACGCGCTCACCCGCAGCGACGCCCTCGACATGCTGCGATGCGAGCGTCACCCCGGCAACCTCGACCTCGCCGGGCCCGCGCACCGTCGCCTCGAGAAACGTCATCGTCCCGACGAAATCCGCAACGAACGCCGACGCCGGCCGCGCATAAATCTCGTCCGGCCGCCCGACCTGCTCGATCACGCCCTGGTTCATGACGACGATCCGGTCCGCCATCGCCAGCGCCTCTTCCTGATCGTGCGTCACCATGATGGTCGTCACGCCGATCCGCCGCTGCAGCGACTTGATCTCCTCGCGCAACCGAACCCGCACCCGCGCATCGAGCGCCGACAGCGGTTCATCCAGCAGCAGCAACGATGGCGACGTTGCCAGCGCTCGCGCCAGCGCCACCCGCTGCTGTTGTCCGCCCGACAACTGCGCCGGATACTTGGCGCCCTGATCCGACAGCCCGACCAGCGCCAGCAGCTCCGCGACGCGCGCCGTCCGCTCCGCCCGCGCCATCCCCTTGTTGACGAGGCCATAACCGACGTTCGCTGCGATCGTCAGATTGGGAAACAACGCATAAGATTGAAACACGATGCCGAAATCGCGCGCCGCCGGCGGCAAATGCGAGACATCCCGCCCACCGATCTCGATCGTGCCTGCATCCTGCCGGTCGAGCCCCGCGATCGCGCGCAGCAGCGTCGTCTTCCCGCACCCCGACGGCCCGAGAAAACACACGAGCTCGCCGCGCCGCACATCCAGGTTGATATCTTGTAACGCCGTGAACGCGCCGAACCGCTTCACGAGATCCTTGATCCGCACATGCGCAGGTGCGGACGAAACGCGCGGCGTCAAACTTTTTTCGGGAGTATCCAACATGACGCCGCCGCTAAAGAGATGAGCGGGCAACCCGCGAGGATCACCCGCCCACGATGATTCAGCGCCTCAGCGCTTGGCGGCCTTCGACTCGTACCGCTTGGTCCACTCGGCGAGCGTCTTCTCGCGCTCGTTCGCCATCTTCTCGAGATCGACCTTCGCCATCTTCGCTTCGCCATCCGGCGGATAGTTCGCCGGCAGGTTCTTCACCTCGGGGTGCGCGACCAGCGCATAGTACTTGTTGTAAAGCTCGTTGGCCGTCTTGGTGACGCCCCAGTCGGCGACCTTCTTGGCCAGCGCCAGGTTCTTGGTCCCCTTCATGATCGACGTCGCTTCCATATCCCAACCGGCGCCTTCCGCCGGAATGATGATGTCGATCGGCGCGCCATTGCTCTTCTCGCGCGCGCCCCGCATGTCGAACCCGAGGCCGACGGTCCGCTCACCCTTCGCCGCCTGTACGCACGGCGCCGAACCCGAGTGCGTGTAGACCGCCATGTTCTGGTGCAGCCCGTCCATGAACTTCCAGCCTTCGGCTTCGCCCATCGTCTGCAACCAAGCAGCTACCATCAGGTAGCCGGTTCCGGACGATGCCGGATGCGGCATCACCAGCTTGTCCTTGTATTTTGGGTCGAGCAGATCCTTGTAGGACTTCGGCGCCATGACGCCGGCCTTCTGGCCTTCGACCGTGTTGTAACAGGCAACGCCGAGGAACGCGTCCATCCCGGTCCAAGAGCCGTCCGCGGAGCGGAACGCCGGCTTCAGCTTATCCGAGCCCGCCGGTTGGTGATTTTCGAGCATGCCCTCTTTCTTGAAGAGCAGGAGGCTCGACGCCGCAAGCCCAAACACGAGGTCCGCCTTCGGCGACGCTTTCTCCGCCAGCAACCGCGCCGTGATCACGCCCGTCGAGTCGCGCACCCACTCGATATCGACATCGGCGACGTCCTTTTCGATCGCCGCCTTGTAGATTGCGAGCTGATCATTCTCGAGCGCCGTATACACCGACAGCTTCGTCCGCTGCGCCGCCGCCGGACCCGCCAGCGCCGTGAACGCCAGCGTCACTGCGGCGCCCGCCGCCAAAAATGATTTCAATGTTGTCATATGCCGCCACCTCTCCCTGTTTTGCCCCGATGAATCTGAAGCGCGCTTCGATCCCTGTCCGAGGTCTGTGAAGCTATTATGACGGGCCGCTGATCGTCTGACCAGAAGTCCCTGCTAAAGCATAATAGCCAGCATAGGCGGCGACCGCCCGCCTGTGGAGTTCGCCCACCGCCATCTCAGTTGTTCCGAACCGGCGAGGATCGAGGCTCGGCACCTCGAAATCCGGCCGCCCGGACGCGATCCAGCTTGCGAGCACGCGCCCTGCGCCGCCTGACGCGGCGATCCCCGATGTAAAACCAACGGCGAGAAAGACGCTGTCGAGCCCCGGCGCCGGCCCAAGGATCGGCTCACCGTCCGGCGTCACCGGAATCGGCCCGTTGATGATGGTCTTCAGGCCGAGCGTCGACAGCACCGGAATCCGCCGCGACGCCGCCTCCAGGATCGGCTGCAGCCGGTCGAGATTGTCCGGCAGCAGCGCCCGCCCGAAGTCCATCGGCATGTCACTCCCATGCACCGCGACAGTCTCCGGCTCCCAGCCACCGATCGCATAGCCGCCGGCCTCCGGCTTCAGATAGAAATTCAAGTCCGGATCCCGCAACGCCGGCAGATCGCGCGGCAGCCCCGCTCGCTTCTCCGTCACCGCGTACTGATGCTCGAGGCTCGCGACCGGCAAAGCCACGCCCAGCATCCGCCCGACCGCCCGCGCCCAAACCCCCGCCGCGATCACCAGCGTCCGATAGGTCATCGGCCCCTCTGTCGTCCCGACAGTGCCGCCGGCAGCACCCCGATGCGCGATTCCGGTGACGCCAACACCTTCAATGATGCGCACGCCCATCGCCCGCGCCCGCGCCGCATACGCTTGTGTCAAGCTCGACGGATCGACATACCCGTCCCGCTCGACAAACGCCGCGCCATGCACGCCCTCGGTCGACATCTCCGGAAACCGCCGCCGCGCCTCCGCCGCATCAAGGAGATGAAACCCGACGCCGTACCGCTGTGCCACGGGTGCAGCCTCTTGATACTCCCGCCACCGCGCCGCCGACGACGCAATCCGCAATGACCCGACCGGCCGCCAATCGATCGGCGTCTCCATCGCGATCTTGTCATAGATCTCCACCGACGCCTGCATCAGCCGCGTCAGATCCTCGCGCGAACGATACTGCCCGATCAACCCCGCCGCATGCCACGTCGAGCCATGCGTGATGCCGCTCTTCTCCAGCACCACGACATCGCGCACGCCCCGCGCCGCCAGCTGCCACGCGATCGCGCACCCAATCGCGCCTGCCCCGATGATCACAACCTCGGCCGCCGCCGGCATCGTCTCAGCCACGCGCGCCACCCTCTACCGGTGCCGCCATCAACGCCCCAAGATACCAATCGATGAAGTGCTGCACGTTGGTTTCACGCGTCTTGGAATAGACGCCCGGCCGATACGCCGGCGACGAAACGCCCAACTGCTGCGCCTCGCAAAGTGTCCAATCCTGCTCCGATGTCCGCTGCCAGAACGGCAGCAACCGGTCGAGCGTATAATCCCGCCCCTCGACCGCATCCTTGTGCACGAACCACGACACATCCACTTGCGTGGTCGCGGCATCAAGGGGCGTCAGCCGCGTCGCCACCGCATGATCGTCGCTCGCATGCTGCCAGAAATTCGGAAACACCGTGCAGCGCAGCGTCCCATCGCTCCACGTCTCCTTGGCCCGCATCGTCCCCATCAGTGGCGCGATTCGTCCGCCATCCAGGCTCTGCGTCTTCCATCCCGCCATCAGCGGCGCCCGCGTCACCCGCCACCAGCCGCCCGTCATCGCCGAAGCGGCCGCCGCATCGCCAAGCCCCAGCGCTTGAAACCGCGCCGCCGCCGCGACCGTCTGCTGATCAACCTCATCCGCGCGCGCCGGATCAAACCGCGCGATATCATAGGTGCCCGACACATATTCGGGATGCGCGTTGGCGCAGTGATAGCATTCACGATTGTTCTCGAAGATCAGCTTCCAGTTTGCCTTCACCGTGTAGCGTATCGACGCCGCGAGCTTTGCCTCGCCAAATCCCTGATGCGCCATCTGCGCCGCGATCTCCGCCGCGCCCGCCTCGAAATCCACCGCGTCCGGCGCCAACGCAACGAACAGCAATCCACCCAGATTTTTCAACGCCACCGGCAACAACCCGAGCTCCGACGCCTTCACCCCGAACTCCCGCTCCGTCGCCGTCTTCAACCGCCCGTCGAGATCATACGTCCACGCGTGATAGGGACAAACCAGCGCCCGCCCATGCCCCCGCTCCGCATTGCAGATCCTGGCGCCACGATGCCGGCACGTGTTGTGAAACGCCCTGGCGATCAAATCCGCGCCACGTACCAGCACGACCTGATCGTGCCCCAGCGCCCACGTCACCCAGTCGCCGGCCTTTGGGATCTGGCAATCATGCCCCGCATAGAGCCAATGCCGCCGCCAGATCCGCGCGATCTCCGCCTCAAACACTTCGGGCGCCGTATAAAACGCCCGCTGCAGCGGACCGCCAGAGCGATACGCGCTGACCAAAGCCCCGATGCGCGATGACGTTGCAGAAACCTCGTGAGCATCCGCCATGGATCTACCGCGCCAGCAATGTCATCCGAGGCTCAAGTCGCTCAGCCGCACGGCGATCTCAGGCACCAGCACTGGCGTCATCAGATCGCCTGGCTCGACGAGATCATCGCGCGCATAACCCGACGGCGACGGATCGCAAAACACCCGCGTCTCCAACCGAACCGCGTGAATAACCCAATACTCGCGCACGCCAAGCCGCGCATAGGCATCGCGCTTGACACTCGTATCGTAGTCGAAACTCGAGTCCGCGATCTCGATGACGAGCAGCACGTCGGGTGCCAGGATCTCCATGCCGGGAATGCATGATGGCACAACCATCAGATCGGGCTCGAAGTACGCCCGCGCCTCCGGCCGCCAGCCAGGCTCCACCAGCAGATCTCTGTCATCACGCAGCCGCTGATAAATCAATTTAGATAACACGCGCCGGATATTCTCGTGCCGGTGACCGTTCGGCGACATCGGAACGATCTCCCCCCCAACCAGCTCGAACTCGGTCGCCTTCCCGCAGCAGGCCCGCCTCGACCATGCGATCGAGATCAGCGTGCGTCCAACTGATACGCGGCCAGCCATCCGCCGTCTGCGTCGTGGGGCGAACCCCAATGGGGATCATCTGGTTCATGCATTGAACCTAACACAGTCCTGAACCAACTCAACGACCGCGCCAAACCCGGGGTAAGACTATTGCCCACCTCCGTCGTTCCGGCGCTGCATCTTTTCAATTGCCAATTTGAGCTCATCCAACTCGGCCTGAACGATTTCCCAAATAATCTCGCTATCGATAGCGTGGTAAACATGCCGGATGCGATTGCCGATATCTGCGACCCGACGCTAGGGTATCGTTGGATGCTCATCCTTCCAATCTTGCGGGATGTGTCGGGACGCTTCGCTGATAATCTCAAGGCAGCGTTCGACGCCAAGCTGAATGAACCTATTTTGCTTGAACGTCTCGAGCGTCAGACCTTCGATGCTGGCGTCGATCTGCTCGATGGCTTCGAGGATATGCCCAATCGATCGCTCCGCAGCGGCCGTGCCATCACAGCACCGGCACGAGATCGTCCGCAATCCGATCCGCCAAATGTCTCGGCAACGAACGCCTCAACACAACCTCGGTCCTGATGCCGGTTGCATCTTCGATCAACAACGCGACGCCGCAGAGATTCAGCAGTGAAAATCCCTGGCCCGGCGCGACATCGATGAGCACATCGAGATCGCTGTCGGGCAGCGCATCGCCACGCGCACGTGAGCCGAAGATCGCGAGATGCTCGACACGCTCTCTGCGGAGGCCATCAGCCAGGCTGCTGAGCTTGGCCTTGATTTGGCTCAGTTCCATTTGCCAACCACTACTGAAATGTCGGGCTGCCCAAAAGCGTAGCCGAACTGTCACCTCATCGCGAATGATACACTACCGTCACCCCTGTGGCCACGGCAACGAATACGTCTTCACGTTCGAATAGCTCTTCATCGCCTCCCAAACGCCTTCCTTGTACCCGAGCCCTGAATCCTTGATCCCGCCAAACGGCGACATCTCGATGCGATAGCCCGGCACTTCCCAAATGTTCACCGTCCCGACATCAAGTTCGTTGATGAATCGCGTCGCCACGTCGATCCGGTTGGTGCACACACCCGACGACAGCCCGAACGCCGTCGAATTCGAGATCTTGATGATCTCATCGATCGCCGCCGGCACCCGGATGATCGGGATCACTGGCCCAAAAGTCTCTTCCCGCACCAGTTCAGCCTGGTACGGTACGTGATCGACCACGGTCGCCGGATACAGCGCGCCTTGCCGAGTGTTGCCATGTAGCAGCTTGGCGCCTTGTCCGACCGCGTCAACGACGCGTGCCTCGAAAAGTTTCGCCGCACCTTCGTGAATGACGGTCCCGATATCCGTCTCCGGGTCCATCGGATCGCCGCTCCTGAGCTTCTTCGCCTTCGCCAGCACCTTCTCGACAAACCGGTCCGCGATCCTGTCCACGCACAAGATCCGCTTCACCGCCGTGCAGCGCTGGCCCGAGTTCTTCGTCGCCCCCTGCACCGCCAGCTCCGCCGCCTTGTCGAGATCGCTGTCCGACAAATCATCCATGATGATCAGCGGATCGTTGCCGCCAAGTTCCAGCACCAGCCGCCGATACCCGGCCTTGTCAGCGATGTACTTCCCAACCTTCACCGAGCCCGTGAATGTCACCACGTCCGCATGCGGATCCGTGATCATCGCATCACCCATCGTGCGCGGATTGCCCGTCACGATCGACAGCATCTCCGGCGGCAGCCCGGCCTCATACAAGATGTCCGCCAGCAACAACGCCGTCAGCGGCGTCAGCTCCGTCGGCTTCGCCACGATCCGGTTGTTGGTCGCGATCGCCGGCGCGATCTTGTGGCTGATCATGTTCAGCGGGTGATTGAACGGCGTGATCGCCGACAACACGCCGAGCAGCGGTGTCCGCGTCGTATAGATCCGCCGCGGCTTACCGTGCGGGGTGATATCGCAGGAATAGACTTCGCCATCGTCGCGGATCGCCAGCTGGCCCGCCAGCGAATAAACATCGTAGGCGCGCCCCACTTCATAGAGCGAATCCTTCCAGCAGAGCCCCAACTCCGCCGTGATCACCATCGCGATCTCTTCGCGCCGCTTGGCCAGGATCTCCGCCGTCTTCATCAGGATCTTCTGCCGATCGTAGCGCGACAGCTTCGGCTTGTAGGCATTGGCATTCTTGAACGCCTCAGCCACTTGCGCCGGACTGGCCGACGGCACCGTCGCCACAATCTTTCCGGTGTAGGGATTGCGCACCTCCACCTGCTGGTCCGCATCGACGAGCTTGCCCGCGATCCGCATCTTTTCGTGCGCCTTGATCGGCATCTGCGGCTTGGCAACTTTTTCCTGCATCTTCAATCCCTCATCCCGCGACGTGGTTCAGCGCCACGTCGAAAACGTCGAAATTCCTGAGCTTGCGATCCTTCGCAACCGTCAACGTCCGATTCGCGATCATCGGCACGCGCTGTTCGGTCAACCCGCCGTGCGACCGCAACGGCTCGTCGAGCCCCGAGAGATCATGCTTCTCCGGCGCCGTCCCAAGCGTCATGTGCCGCGTCGACGTCACGACCAGATCGCCGATCCGATCCGCCGGCAACTCGAACCGCGCGCACGCCTCCGCCTGCGTGACGGCCAGCTCCACGCCCTCGATCGCCCGCAATCGCGCCAACAGATCCTGCACATTAGCGCCCGCCGGCAGATGCACCGTCGCAAAGCTCCCGAGCGCACCGTGATGCACCACGTAAGGGTCCGTGATCGGCAAGATCACCCGCGCCGCCTCTTTCCCCAGCCACTGATCGAACAGCGTCTGAAGATAGACGACATTCGGCGCCTTCGATTTCGGATCGTGCTTGTCGTTCATGCCATGATCGGCCGTCGCGATGATGATCGCACCCATCTTGTCGAGCTGCGCCAGATAGCCGTCGATCATCGCGTAGAAATCATTGCCGATCTTCGTCCCCGGCCCGGCCTTGTGCTGAATGTAATCCGTCGTCGAGAGATACATCAGATCCGGACGGAAACTCGCCATCAGCTTGACGCCCGCGGCGAACACGAACTCCGAGAGATCCGCCGAGTACACATCCGGCAGCGGTTTCCCCACCACCTTCAGCACGTCATCGATCCCATTGTCGGTCTTCGTCGCCTTGTCCGCCCGCTCCGATGAAAACGCGATCGCCCGGCCGCTCCCATAGTCGAGCCCATTCGACAGCAACAGCCGCAGCTTATCCTTCGCCGTCACCATCGCGACTTTGGCGACTGCATCATGGAATTCCCGCAAGATCGTCGGCGCCCGCAAGAACTTCGGGTCATTCATCATCACTTCCGACTTCGTCGCCGGGTCGTAGAAAAAATTCCCCGCGATCCCGTGCACGTTCGGCGGCCGCCCCGTGATGATCGAAAGATTGTTGGGGTTGGTGAAGCTCGGAATGACGCTATCCGCCAGCAGATTGGCCCCATCCCGCAGCATCTTGGCGAAGAACGGCGCTCGCCCCGCTTCAATCGTCTTCTCGATGTAGCCGGGTTCCGAGCCGTCGAGGCAGACCACAACTGTCGGCGCCGTCGGCCACGCATAGCTGCGGCCATTGCACGTGATCGTTCGCATCTCAGGCCGCGCTCTTCAAACTGGTGACACCCATCTCGGCCAGCACATCGCCAACGGTCGCGAGAAACGCCCGCATGTGGTCCGCATTGATCCGTCCGATGCAGCCGATCCGGAAACTGTCCGCGACCGTGAGCTTGCCCGGATAGATCACAAAACCTCGATCCTTCAGCTTGTCGTAGAACGTCTGAAACACGAACTTCGGATCCTGCGGCATGTGGAAGGTCACGATGATCGGCGCCTGCAGTTTGTCGGGCAGCAGCGTCGTAAATCCCAGCGCCCGCATCCCGTCGATCAGAACCTTGCCGTTCTCGGCGTACCGTTTGCCGCGCCCCGGCTGCCCGCCTTCCGCGAAGAACTCCATCAACGCCTGATGAAACGCCGCAATCACGTGGATCGGCGGCGTGAACCGGTACTGCCCCGTTTTCACGAAGTTTTGCCACTGATCGTGGAGATCGAGCGTCAACGTCGTCGCATTGCCCTTTGTCTCCTCGAGCGCGCCCGTCCGCGCCAGCACGAATCCCAATCCCGGCACGCCCTCGATGCACTTGTTGGACGACGCCGCCACCGCGTCGAACGCCACGCGCCGGCAATCGAGCGGTAGCGCCCCGAGCGCACTCATCGCATCGACCAGCAAGCGCCGCCCGTGGTTTTCCACCAGCCGTGCGATCTCCGCGATCGGATTGAGGATCCCGCTCGTCGTCTCGCAATACACAGCGAACACATGCCCAATGTCCTTGTTCCGCTCCAGCAGCGCGTCGACCTTCTGCAGATCCGGCGGCGTATCTTCCGGCGTCTCGTGCACGACGATCTGCCGCCGCGCGATCTCGAGGATCTTCCTCGCCCGCTGCCCATAAGCGCCATTGATGAGAACGAGACACTTGCCCTTCGGCGGCACGAAAGTCGTCAGCATCGCCTCGACCGCGAACGTGCCCGATCCCTGCATCGGCACCGTCACATAGCGCCCAACGCCATTGATCAGCTCCGGCAGCCGATCGAGCACCGCTTTGTTGATCGCAAGGAAATTCGCGTCCCGCGACCCCCAATCGCGCACCATCACGTCCTTCACGGACTTCGACGTCGTCAGCGGCCCAGGTGTCAGCAGCAGCGGATCACCCGTCTCTGAGCGCATGATATTTTGAGCCATGGAAATCTCCAGAATCGCGTGGCGGCGACCCTAGAGACAGTCTTTGCATTGAACAAATAACTGGAATACATATTGCCTATCGAAAATTTAAATACGAAGATTAACCTCATGAATATTGGTCCAATTCTCGCCTTCCACCGGGTCGCAACGGCCGGCAGCTTCACTGAGGCCGCGCGCCTCTCCGGCATGAGCCAATCAACTCTATCCGCCCAGGTCCGCGTGCTTGAACGCGATACCGGCCGCGCCCTGTTCGAGCGCATCGGCCGCCGCATCCGCCTCACCGCGGCGGGCGAACGCTTGCTGCTCGTCACCCTCGACCTCGACCAGGCCATGAGCCGCGTCGAAGCAGCCCTCGCCCGCGACCGCACCGGCGGCCTGCGCGAACTGAAAATCGCCGCCGACAGCGCCGTCCACGTGTTCCCCGTCCTGGCCGCCCTCAAACACCACCGCGAAGGCCTAAAATTCTCGCTCCGGATCGACAACTCCGCCCGCATCATCGCGTCGGTCCTCGGCGGCGACGCGGATCTCGGCGTCATGGCGCAACCCGTCTCCGACGCCCGCCTCCACGCCATCAAAATCCGCGAGGACCGGCTCGTTGCCCTTGTCGCCGCCGCTGATCCCTTCGCCGCGCGTCCAAGCCTCTCCCTCGCTGACCTTTCCGGCCACGACGTCATCGTCCGCGAACCCGGCTCCATCACCCGCGAAGTCGCCCAAAGCCGCATGGCATCAGCCGGCGTGAAACCCAAGCAAATGCTCGACGTCGCCACCCGCGAAGCCATCGCCGAAGCCGTTGCAGCCGGCTTCGGCGCGGCCCTCGTTTTCGCCAGCGAGGCCGGCAATGACGACCGTATCCGCGCGATCCCCATCGCCGATGCCGACGTCTCAGTCGCCGAGTACGTGATCTGCCGCACCGAGCGCCGCCGCCTCGATCTCATCGCCCTCTATCTCGATCTCGCCGCCCGCATCGCCGTGGAACGCGCATGGATCGCCGCGCCCACTGCCCCCCAGCCATAAAGCCCCCATGAAAACCCGCCCTCGCGTGCGTCCGGAAAAGCGCCGTAGGTAAATCGCATTTTAACTTCACGATTGTAGGGTCTACGATCAACCACGCGCTCACTGGAGACAAGAAACGGACATGTCTGGCAGCGAACTGCTCCTGACGCTCCTCGGCGCCGTCGCGCTTCTACTTTGGGGGGTGCGCATGGTGCGCACCGGCATGACCCGTGCGTTCGGCGTCGCGCTGCGCGCCGTCATCAACCGCGCCAGCCAGAGCCGCCTGCGCGCCTTCGCCGCCGGCATCGGCGTCACCAGCGTCTTGCAGAGCGCCACAGCCACCGCGCTCCTGCTCGCCTCCTTCGCCGGCCGCGGATTGATCACGCTGCCCGTCGCCCTCGCCATCATGCTTGGCGCCGACGTCGGCACGACTCTCGTGGCGCAGGTTTTCGCGTTCGACATCAAATGGCTCTGGGCCATCGGCCTCGTGATCGGTGTAGTCCTCTTCAATGCCGCATCCGGCGATCAGGCCAAGGCCGCCGGCCGCATCTGCATCGGTCTCGGCCTGATGCTGCTCGCCCTGACCGTCATTTCCGGCGTGTCGACACAACTGCGCGGCAGCGACACCATCAAGACCGTTCTCGGCGCCATCGCGTCGGAACCCATCATCGCCGTCATCGCCGCCGCCGCCCTCACCTGGCTCGCCCACTCGAGCCTCGCGATCGTGCTCTTCATCATGTCGCTCGCCGCGGCCGGCATCATCGACGCCAAGACCGCGCTGGCGCTCGTGCTCGGCGCCAACATCGGCGGCTCCGTCGCGCCCTTCGCCGCACTTGCTGGCTCACCCGTCGCCGCCCGCCGCGTGCCCCTCGGCAACCTGATTGCACGCACGGCCGTCGCGATTCTCGCCCTGCCTTTCATCGCCCAGATGAGCCAATGGCTCGGTCCCGTCAGCGGCTCCACCGCGCAACTCGTCCTCAATTTCCATTTTGTCTTCAACCTCGCCGTGGCCCTGCTCTGGCTGCCGCTGCTCAACCTGCTCGCCGATCTCGCGACGCGCCTTTTGCCAACACCGGCCATGGCGCCCGACCGCGGCACCCCGCAACACCTCGATCCCTCGGTCCTTGATACGCCTTCGGAAGCCCTCGCCTGCGCCATGCGCGAAACCCTCCACGTCGGCGACATCGTGCTCGACATGCTGCGCCGCGCGCTCCCCGCCATCGAGGCCGGCGACATCCGCCTGATCAAGGAACTCGAAAAGACCGACGACGAAGTCGATCAGCTCCACGAAGCCATCAAGCTCTATCTGATCCGCGCCTCGAAGACCGACATGGGCGAGGAGGAAAGCCGCCGCTACGTCGAGATCCTGACCTTCAACACCAACCTCGAGCACATCGGCGACATCATCGACAAAAACCTGATGGACCTTGGCACCAAAAAGGCCAAGAAGCGCGTCGAGTTCTCAACCGAAGGCGCCGCGGAACTCAAGGCGTTTCACGCCCAGGTCGTCGACAACATGAGGAAGGCCCTCAACGTCTTCGCCACCCGCGACGTCGCCATGGCCCGCCGTCTGCTGATCGACAAGACCACCATGCGCGCCCGCGAGGTCGAAGCCGCCGACCAGCACTTCGCGCGCCTGCGCGACGGCCGCCCAGAAAGCATCGAGACGAGCTCGATTCACCTCGACATCATCCGCGACCTGAAGCGCATCAACTCGCACCTCACCTCGGTCGCCTACCCGATCCTCGAAGCTGCCGGCGAACTCTCCGACACGCGCCTGCGCGCCACCGCCGCCAAGCCCGCTTGACGCAGGGAATATCCGGTGCGGCTTCGAGTGTCACGCGAGCCGCCACCAACGTCACCTAGCCTCACCAATCGCTTCCGCCGAACCCGCCGTCTGAGCCGAACCCGCTGTCTGAGCCGTAGCCGCCACCACCAAAGCTGTCGCCTCCGCCCCAGCCGCCGTCGCTGTAACCACCGCCCCAGCCGCCGCTATCTGTACTCGTATCGCTGAAGCCGCCGCCGTAACTGTCCGAGCCCCAACCGCCATCGCCGCCCCAACTATCGGTGCTCGTATCGCTGTACCCGCCGCCGTAGTTGTCCGAGCCCCAGCCGCCATCGCCGCCCCAACTATCGGTGCTCGTATCGCTGAAGCCGCCACCATAGCTGTCCGAACCCCAGCCGCCATCACCGCCCCAGGTATCGCCGCTCGTATCGCTGAAGCCGCCACCATAGCTGTCGGCGCCCCAGCCGCCATCGCCGCCCCAGTTGTCGGTGCTTGCATCGCTGAAGCCGCCGCCATAGCTGTCCGAACCCCAGCCGCCATCGCCGCCCCAGTTGTCGGTGCTCGTATCGCTGAGACCACCGCCATAGCTGTCGACGCCCAAGCCACCATCGCCGCCCCAGTTGTCGGCGCTCGCGTCGGTAAGGCCACCGTAGCTGCTGTCGCCGCCCCAGCTGTCGCCGACGACGGAGTCCGCGCTCACGCCGAGCTCCGATGAGCTGTACGAATTGCCAAGCCCGATATCGTTCGAAGCCGTCGTACAAGCCACTGCACTGGCATTGTCATCACAATTGGCCGGACTGCTGCTGCCCGTTCCGCCAGAATTGGAGTTAGACGTTCCGCCCGCTCCAGCCCCGGCACCCGAAGCGCCCGCCGTCGGACCGGCCGCCCCACCCGAGCCCGCGCCTGGCGCCGCGCTGCCCGTGCCGGTTTCGGTAGATCCTGGCGTCGTGTCGCCGCCGGTCGCACCGCCGCCAGTCTCGCCAGTCCCCGTGCCACTGCCACCCGTGCCTGTCGTCCCATCACCATCGCCCGTCGATGTCGTTTCTGTCACATTTTCGACGTCGATAGCAAAGGTCTTTGAAGTCGAAAGGCCAGCAAGATCCTCCACTGTGACAGTCAGATCAACTCTGGACCCGGCTTCATGATCGAGCGACTTATCGGTCTTCAATCGCAATTGATGCGTCGTGGCATCGACCTCGAACCGATCGTCGCTGACAGTAAAGGTATGCCTGTCCCCCAGATCGACGTCATCGAACGCCAAGCCTCCCAACACCACGCCCGCCGCATTCTCCATCACACTAAACGTCGTCGTTGTGCCGGACGACGTACCCGACGACGCCCGCAAATTCTTCGGTCGCATCGTTCTCGCCTTGCACCTTCACTTGGTACCGTCTTTTCCGTCGCCATCCTCGCTGACCGGACCTTGTATGTCACGTCTTCCGTCGCGGTATCGCCTTCCGCACTGAGAGCATCGAATTCGACGTTGGGTCGTCGAGTGGTCCCGTACATCCAATTGCCGTCAGTGTCGATTTCGTCGTGTGCCGTAGCCACCTGTCCGTCGCAACGGCCGCAAGGACGCGCGCGTCTGTCGTCATCCTCCGAAATCCAGCGGCCCGAAGATCTCGTTTCCGTCACCGTCCTTCGAGGTAGCCCGTGTTCCTTCCGTCTCCTCCAGGATCTTCGACATGACGGCGGCGTCGTTGACACCGATAGATCTCAATCGTCACGGACTTCCTGCTCGTCGCTCAGCAGTCCGCCGCTGTCGGCAACTTCGAACGTGAAGCTTTCCAGTCCCGCTCACTTCCTCGTTGAGGGCGTTGAAAATCTGTCCGGGTTGTTGTTGTCGATCGTGTAGGTCCAGGCGCCATTTTCGTCGATCACGAAAGTGCCGTAGCCGTTGTCGCTTTCGCCAGAATCAATTTGGAACAGCTCTGGATCGTCTGGATCGGTGGCCGTCAAAATGCCGGAAACCGTGGTGATGAAATCCTCATCGACCAAACCGGAGTCCAAGCCAGTGATCACGGCAGCATCGTTCGTGCCGTTGATCGTCACCTTGACGGTCGTGGTCGTGCCGTCAGCCGAGGTCACCGTGAAGGTGTCGGATACGCCCCCGCCGACGTTGAGGTTGTCGAACGCCGCGTTTGAACATAGCTCCACGCGCCCGTTGCATTGATCCAGAAATTGCCGTTGACGCCGGCCGCGTCGGTCTGCGCGACGAACGTCGCGAGGCTATCGATATCGCTGATCGTCAGCATCCCGCTTGCAGTGACCGGCGCGTCCGTCTCGTCGACAGTAACGTCGGCCGACGACAGCACAGCCGGATCGTTGAGCGGCGTAACATCGAGCGTGAAGCTCGCCGACGCCGAAAGACCACCCGCATCCGTCGCCGTGACCTTGAGCTCGATCGGCCCGTTGAAATCCGGCGGCGGCGTGCCGGAGAATATTCCCGTCACAGGATCGAAGCTGAGCCACTCCGGCAAATCGGCGCCATCACCAAGCGTCGCCGACAGCGTCAGCGTGTCGCCAAATCGGCATCACTGAACGTGCCCTCCGGCACCGTGAAGGACCACTCCGAGTCCTCGGCAGAGCTTTGATCCTCGAGTTCAACCGCAACCACCGGCCCATCGTTCTCACCCGTGATCGTGATCTTGATCTGGAATTCGTCGACTCACATCCTCGCCGGACTGCACTGAAAGGCAACCCAGTATAGATGGCCGACTCGCCCTCGGCCAGATAGTTGAAGTCAGCGCGATCGAAACTGACAACACCCGTATCGTTATTGATAGTGAGAAGATCATGCTCGGGTCACCAAAGATGACATACGCGGAGTCGAAGACGAACGACTGCATATCAGCCGTGTCGGCGTCCTCGATCGTGGCCAGGCCGAACAGATCAATCGTCTCGATCGTATAGACCGAAAACTCATCTGCTTCGGCATATGGCTCGGGATCGGAAACGGTCACCGTCGGGAGATCATTCTCACCCGTGATCGTGATCTTGATCTGGAGTTCGTCACTGACGTCCTCGCCAGACTGCACTGTGAACGCAACCCAGTATTCAGCGAGCTCGCCTGCGGCCAGATAGTTGAAGTCAGCGCGATCGAAACTGACAACACCCGTATCGTTATTGATAGTGAGAAGATCGTGCTCGGGATCGCCAAAGATGACATACGCGGAGTCGACGACGAACGTCTGCATATCAGCCGTGTCGGCGTCCTCGATTGTGGCCAGGTCGAACAGACTAATCGTCTCGATCGTCTCGACCGAGAGACCATCTGCTTCGGCATATGGCCCGGGATCGGAAACGTCACCGTCGGGAGATCATTCTCACCCGTGATCGTGATCTGGATCGACAAATTCTCGATCGTGTCTGGTCCAGACTGGACCGAATAACCGATCGTATAGATCGCCAGACTCGCCTGCGGCCAGATAGTTGAAGTCATGACGGTCGAATCTGATCACGCCGTCCTGCACGCCGTCCGGATTTTCGAGCGACAGAAGATCGTGCGCAGCATCGCCGCTGCTGATGTCTGCCGACCCCACCACGAATGACGCCTCATCGCCGATATCGGGATCAACGACCGTCGTCAGACCGAGCAGAGTGATCGCAACCAACGCGGAAGCGTCGCTCTCCGTCACAGCGTCCGGATCGACCGCAACCGCTGCCGGCACCTCGTTCACGTCCGTGATGCGAACGGTGATCTGCTGATCGTCGTATCCTTCCTCGTTCTCGGCGCGGACATTGAGAACAAAACTCGGCGGCCCACCAGGCGATTCAAAGCTCGGGGCGGCACCGATAAAGCTCACGGCACCCGTTTCCGGGTCGATCGTGAACAGGCCGTCCTCGTTGCCGGAGATGATCGAGTAGACCAGCGGGTGATCCTCGTCGCCGCCGGTTGCGTCGACGTCATAGACCGCCGCGTCCGTTGAATTTTCAGCAACGTCGACCGTCACGGGGGCGCCGTTACCCGAGGTGATCATGACGTCCTGGTTGTTTTCCTCGTCCTCGCCGTCTTCGTCGTCCTCGTCGCCGTCCTCGTCTTCGCTGTTGTCGTCGTCCTCGTAATCGACCTCGTCGGTGATGTCGTCATCGCCTTCGTCATCGCCCGGCGTATCGTCCTCGTTATCCTGACCATCCTCGCCCGACCCGTCATCCTGGCCATCTTCACCGGTGCTGCCGTCACCTTCGCCTTCATCGACCGGCGCGACGTAAAAAATGCTCTCGGACAAACCTGTCAGCCCCGTATTCCGCGCGACGATATCGGCGAACGTCGTGGTCTCGAACTCGTCGGCATAGAATTCGAAACCATCGAAACGATCGATATAGTAGAAGCGATCGCCTTCCTGCAGGCGGTCGAACTGCTCGTGCAGCACCACCCAGAACGTCTGGCCGACTTGGCCGCCGTTGATGTGGCGCTCAGCAAGGCCGCCCACCCACAGATCGACGCGGTCGATGCCGTGCACATCTTGGTGCCATTTTGCGCCATCTGCACCGCGACGCTGTTGCCATTGGCGGCGATGAATGCGCCGTATCCTCATCAGTGCGAGCACCAGATCCGGATACGCCGCCCGGAACTGCGCAATCACCTCGCCGGAGAGATTGTTGCGGGTCTGGAAATCCTCCCACAACTCATACGGCGACAAATCGCCCGCAAAGCCAACTGCTTCCGAGATATACGAATCGCTCGACGCCGCGAGATCCGCCCGCACCTGGTTGAGCGTGCCGAGGCCGACGTCCCACCCGCGCGCGACATTGAACGCGAACAGATCGGCGCGAATACGGACGAGATCGTTGCGCACGGCATTGACGATGTTGAAGTCGACTTCCTCTGACGGCTGCGTTGCGATGCCGGCGAAAATATTTCCAGCGCCTATTTCAGCGAAGCCGGGAGGATTGAGAAAAGCACCGACCAGCGGCACGTCAGTCCGATTGCCATCCGCATCGAGCACCGTCAGCGTATCCGCGATCTGCGAATGCCCGACGCGGAACACCGCGGCCGCGAACTCGTGGCTGATCCGCGCGTCGACCGTCGGGATTATACTCGTCGAACCCGTGATCGCCGTCACCGCGGATGCCGCCGATCATCGCATCGGCATATTCAGTGAATACGACCCGCTGGTATTCCGCCTCGTTGATCATCTTGGCGGCTTGGAACAGCTCTTCGGCGCTGCCCGTGAAGCCGGCCGTCGCCAGGTTCTCGACGTGGAAATTGTGATTACGCGCCCACACCGTATGCATCGCCGTCAGCGCGATGTTCTCGTTCGCGCGGCCATCGCCCGCGATGTAGTGGTCGAGAACACTGATGTACGGGTTGGTATCAGCAACAGATTCTGGCCAGAGCCGAGCACGTTCTTGCCGAAGGCCGTCGCAAGGTCAACGTCAACGACGCCAGCGCCGCTGACGAGGTTCGGATAGAGCTGTTGCAGCGTCTTGTCGCCATCAGCAAGCTGGAACACCGTCTCCGCGTTCCAATGATGCAGGATGAGCTCGCGCAACGTCGGCAGCAGCTTGAACGGCGGGTTCGACGGGCTCGACGGATCGGGCCCACCCGACAGCAGCGTCGCGCCGAGGAGGCCACCGTTATTCCGCCGCTCGCCCGCAAAAACTGGCCGACATAATTGTGCGATCCGTACGCCTGGTTTTGATCGACGAACGGCGACGTCTTGTTGGTGTGCTGCGGCACGCCACCTTCCCACGTCACGCTCGCGCGCGTGAGGTCAGCCGGGTTGTCGTCGACGCGCTTCCGATCGTGATCGTGCCGGCTACCGCTCTTGGCGACGAAATCCAGGCCGTGATCGAAATACTGGCCGAACGCCATCAGAAAAATGTTCGATCCCGACGCGGCCTTGCCGAGATCGGCTTCCTGCGACCCCAGGATGTTGGAAATATTGCGCGGATCGAGACCCGCGAAAATCGGATTGATGGCGCGGTTGATGCCCTCGTCAGCGCCATACCGCGCCGTCGTCAGGCGAATGAACGGCTGATCCGCTGTGCCAAAATTGGGATTGCCGAGATTATTGCCCAAACCGGACAGATCCCGCACGCCTGCCGCGCTTCCTCTTCCTCGCCCCCGGGCGTCCCATTGATCAAATCCAACAGACCCTCGAGATCCGACTGGGTCAGCGTGAATTCGTCATTGATCGCCATGGCACACCGCCCAAATTACGCAAATCATTGTAATCAAACGAGAAACTGACCTTACCCATTGCAACTACGATGCCACAGCCAATGCGAGGGCCGCGAGACGCAGTTCGAGTTATTGAAATGTTAGAGATTTCAGGTCGGAAACGGCTACGGACCAAGGTCCGCCGATTTCAGGACCGACCAAGGTCTGAGGGCTGATGGGAGGGCACGAACACCCCGCCGCCAAAGAAAAAGGCCCGGGGCGACCGGGCCTTTGATCTCACTGCTTGCCATGACGCTCAGAAGAAGCGAAACCGTTGGTGCCGACGTTCGTTCGCATTGTTCGGTCGCGATTTGAAGTCCGCTCGCCGACATCGATCTCTGTTCCACCACCGGCAGCCTTGGATCCACTGCCGAACAGAGAGAGCCATTGCCATCGGTATCGTCGAACACCTGCAGCGCATCCTCGCCGACGCTGGCCGTGATGATGAACTCGGTATTGAATGCACCAGCAACCGCTGCCGCATTCCCCAGGTTTGCGTTCGTGACGCCTTCCGTGCCCACACCGCTCAAGTACAGGGCTTCGATGTCGCCATTGTTCTGGCCAACCACGGCATTCACGGAGACAGCACCGTTGTTGCCGGAATCGAACAAGAAGTCATTGTTGTTGCTGCCATCATCATAAGCCGTGTTGAGCGCATCGCCGAATTCGATTCGATCGTTACCATCGACGAAGTTGAAGATCGTGTCACCGAACTCCGAGGTTAAATTGAACCGAATGAAGTCAGTGCCAGTCCCGGCATCGATCGCATCCGCGCCATCGCCACCGAAACATCGGTATCGTTAGCCACCACCCGAGTTGATGGTGTCATTGCCGGCACCACCGTTGATGTTGTCACCCCCACCATTGCTGGTGATGATGTTCCCAAGACCGTTCCCGGTCCAATTGTGGCGGGCGCGGGGAGCCCGCGATGATCTCGAGATTCTCGACTTCAGCAGCCAACGTGTAAGTCACGAGCGACGTCCGCACCGTGTCCATGATGCCGCCGCCGGCGGCCTCCGTCACGACATCACCGCTCTGGCGAACGAAGTAGACATCGTTGCCAGCTCCACCAACCATGGTGTCGTTGCCCGTGCCACCATCGATCGTATCGTTGCCAGCACCTGCATCGATACTATTGGCACCGCCATTGGTGGTGATGGTGTCGTTACCCGAGCCCGTGAAGAAGTTTTCGATGCCGCTGTAGCTATCAGCAACAGGAACCAAACCAACCACATCAACACTGTTCGTGATCGTCGAGGTTGTGATCGTGAAGCTCGCGCTACTGCCCGACACGTTGTACGTATCGATACCCGAACCGCCACCGAGTGAGTCGGCACCATCCCCAACGACACCCAGGAAGATATCAGCACCACTACCACCACTGTACGTGTCGTTGCCGTCACCGGCGATGGCGATGAACGTATCGCCGCCGCCCTGGGCATTGACACTATCGTTGCCGTTGTTGGCTTGGATGATGTTGGCTGCGTTGCCGCCTCGGAGCGTGTCGTTGAAGCCGCTGCCGAGGATCCTGAAGCCCTCGCCTGGGCCTGCCGGGACAATACCGACCTGGTTATTGAGGTTGATGGTGACGCCCAGTCCATTCAGACCCTGCGTGGCACCGGCTGCATCGATCACTTCAATGCCGACAACATTGGCGTTGACCGCCGCTGAAAGCGCGTTGGCTTCCGCCTGGGTCCGGATCACGATCGTATCCGTATCCGCGCCACCATTGACCTGATCGCCGGTCGAGGTGAAGCCGATGATCGTGTCATTGCCCACGCCCGTCGTGATCTGATCCGCACCAAGGCCACCCTCGACCGTGTCGTCACCGAGGTTGGCGCGTAGCACGTCGCCATTGCCAGTTCCGACCAGGTTTTCACCAACCACGTCCGCGACCGTGACGTTGATGGTTCGCACCACCGACATCGGGCCGTTCGGGCCTGTGAAGTTGATCTGAACATTGACCGGAACCACCGCATCCGCTTCGAAGTCCAATGCGCTACCGGCCGTAACCCGCAACACACCAGCACTGTCCAACGCGAACCGCGGATCGGCCAGCACCTGCATCGACGTCAAGGTAAGTCCGATATTTGGCGTGATTTCGATCGTGCCGAGCCCGACGCCCGTCGCGTTCTCATCCGCCGTAAACGTACCACTCGTCGACGTCAGCGACACCAACCCGCCGATGGTCTCGGCTGTCGCCAACCCGTCGGTGATCGCGTAGGTGAACTGTACCGACCCTGGATCAACACCCGGATTGGTGACAAAGGTGAAGCCGATCCCGGGATCGCCCGTGAGCGTGCCCTGCGTCTCGTCGACAAGCGTCAGCCACTGCGCGGCGTCCACCAGATCGGGATCTGGATCACGCACCAGGCGGAGTGCGTCGCCATCGACGTCGGTCGCGTTGCCGATCAGCTGCAACTCGGTGAACGTGATCGTGATCGTTCCACCGGCGGCAGCAACGATCGTGCCGATAGCGCCCGTATCGTTCCCCGGCGTCGGCGCATCATTGATGCCGATGACGTCGAGGTTCGCTTCGGCCGCGACCGGATCGGTGAAGCCATCCGTGATCTCGAACTCGAACGTCACACCACCAGAGAAGTTCGCGGTCGGAATGAAGCTGAAGGTTTTGCCCAGGTTAGCCGCACCATCCGGTGACCCATCGGCGGTCGACCATGCTTGCCCATCCGCCGTGAGAATGCCCGGGACGGGCCCGCCATCACGATTGCGCACGATGATGGAGTTCGGCACCACCGTGACCGAGTCGCCATTCGGATCGCTCGCGCTGGCCAGCAAGTCGCCCAGCGTGAAGGTGAAAGCGGTGGTGCGGTCTTCGAGGATGCCGAGCGTGCCGGGAGGCAGCGCGGCGCCGTCGATGATGAGACCACTCAGGTCGTCACCGAGCACGGCCGTGAGTTCGTTGAACACCGGCTCACCTGTCTGGCCACCGGCGCCGACCGGATGGAGACCACCGTCTCGACCGCGCCCGCACCGTCCTTGAAGCGGGCGAGACGCGGACGTTGAGGCCCCGCTCCGCCAGCGTCAGGGTATATTCGAGCCAGTGACAGGCGTGAACTCGTCCGCGGTTACACGCGTGATGTTCGTGTAGATGCCGGAGCCCGGTTGCAGTTCGACCTGCCAGAAGAACGTCGCCCGGCCCGCATCCAGCGGCACGCCATTCGCATTGAGCGCAGGCAAGCCGTTGACATCGACGATGCTCGCCAACGACGCCGTGAGAACGCTACCCACCTCGAAGTTTGGATCGCTGGACGTAACCGCGACATTGCCCGTCGCGATCGTGTTCCCGTGGTTGTTGAGCTTAATCGTCTGATCCGAGAACAGCAGGCGCTCGATGTTCTTCAGGCGATCGGTGCCGTCGGTGCCGATTTCGCCGAAATTGATCGTGTCGTCTGGACCGCGCGTGAGCTGACGAACCGAAATGAAGCCATCGCCGTCAACGTCGCCGCCAAAGGGGTTACCCGTGGCAACACCAGTCGTCATGTTGTTCATGCCTTCGACGGCATAGTCGCGGCGCGCGCCGGAGAACTGGGCCACGTCGACATCGGTTGCGGCGCCCGTTTCGCGGATCGTACGCACGATTTCGAGCTGGCTGACCTTGATCTCACCGGAGAACATCCGCTCCTGGATATCGGACATGCCGTTGACGAAGAACGCCGTCGGAGTGTTCGGGCCGGTATTGACCCTGATCTGCACATCCAGCCAGCGGTTGCCGTCGATGATGTCGTCGCCGCCGCGGCCTTCGATGATGTCGCTGCCGCCGCCGCCGAGCAGAATGTTGCCCGTCGAGAAGTAGTTTGAACCCACTTCGTCGACGACGCCCGTGCTGTTCGGATTGGTCGGCGCCAGGAAGTCAGCGAGACCATTGATGAGATTGATATTTTCGTCGGTCAACGCGTTGTTCAGACCTTTGTCAACCTGGGCCGCGGACGTAATGGCACCTGGCACGCCGGCCTTGAGGTCAGCGATATCATCGCCGCGCAGGAAGTCGGTAAACCCTGAGCCGGAGAGGCCTTCGGTTTGCGCGTAGCGATCGAGCATTGCGCCTGGCGAGCCCGCGATCGATGGCGGCGCAAACAGGCGGTTCGCCATGTCCGCTTCGATGCCGTACGGATCGTTCTTGTAGGTCGCCCAGTCGAAGCCGAACTGACCGAAGAAGCGATCGGTGCCGAGGCCGCCGACCATGATGTCGTCGCCGGATTCAGCGTCGAAGTCCTGGTTGCTGCCGCCGTTGGCAATCAGCACGTCGTGACCGATAATGCTGCTATCGACGCTGCGCTTGATCGGAAGACCCTGGATGAGGTCGCCGTTGTCGGCAAGCAACAAGCCGTTTTCAGAGCCGCTTTCGATCCAATCGTTGCCTTCGCCGCCGAGGATCGTCTCCATACCAGCACCGCCGTAAGCGAAGTCGTTGCCCTGGCCGAGCAGGAATTCTTCGTCGTCGACGCCGCCCCAGACGAAGTCGTTGCCGGTATCGGTGATGATCAGGTTGATGCCCTGGCCGGCGTTGACGACGTCGTCGCCTGCGCCCGAGCGCACTTCATCGTCGCCGAACTCGTCGGTGATGATGTCGTTGCCGTCGCCGCCGAAGAAGAAGTCGTTGCCGATGCCGCCTTCGAGACGGTCGTCGCCGGCATCGCCCCAGAGCGTGTCGTCGCCTTCGTCGCCGACCAGCCAATCATTGCCGGACTGTGCCGCCGAGCACGACGTGCTCGCCGCCGACGAACTGCAGCTTTTCAGCGATACCGTCATTGTTGCTATCGGTGCGGATGACCTTGGAGCCGACCGCATCGCCGAAAGCGAGGAACGGATTGAGGCCGTTGGGAATACCGTTCCGGATCGTCGCCCAGCTGCCGCGAATGATCGACCTCGAGCTGATAGTCCATCGCCTTGAACACGTTGCCGGGCAAGTGCAGCGGCGACCCTCGATGTTGCGGTCGATCATCTCGGCGAACTTGTTGTTCTCGAGCTGCGCCGTGAGGTTGAGGTTGGCGAGACGCGAGAGATAGTAGAAGCGATCGCCGTTCTGCAGGTTCTCCATCTGCACTTCGAACACGAAGTTGAAGGTCGTGCCGAGCATGCCGCCGAACGCCATCTGCCGCTCGGCGAGGCCGCCGATCCAGAAGTCGACGTTGTTCAAACCGCCGAGCGACGGATTGTCGTCGCCCAACTCTGCGCATCAGGATGTCGTCAGTTGCAGAGGCGTGCAGGAAGTTGAGACGATCTGTCAGGCGGCGCCCGCGCCACCGAGCACGATCTTCATCGCTGCTTCACGCTTGTCTTCCAGCGTGATCGCCGACGTGATCGTGCTGTGCGTGCCGTAAGCCGCGATGAAGTTGACGATCGAGGCCGGGTTCTTCAGGCTCATCGCGAAATCAGCCCAGCTCGAGTAGGGCTGACCTGGGTGTCGCCGGAGCCGGCATAGAACTCGGCGCGCGCCTCTTCAACGTCGGCACGCCGGTTTCACGGCGCACGCGCGATGTTGAGCGCGGCAAGGTCGAGCGGCAAGCCGACGAGGTTGTTGCGCAGCGCTTCCGTGACGAATTCGTCGATCTCGTTGCCGCGCTGGCGCGTCATACCTCTTACGATGGCGCCCGTCATCTCTTCGGCGGTCATGCCTCCGGCGGTGAACTCGACCGGATTGAGGAACGCCGCGATCAGACCGATCTGCTCGGCAGGCCACCTTCGACGCCGCCGGCACCGATGATCTCGTTGTCGGCCGACAGACGATCGACCGTTTCGGTCAGCATCGAGTGGCCGAAGCGATAGACGGTGTGCGCGAACTCGGCGAGGATCGCCGGGTTGAGCTGCGCGTCGTAGTCGTTGAACACGTTGACGAACGGCTGCACCGTGCGCGCGAACTCTTCGAACACGAGATGCTGATACTGCATTTCGGTCGGGAACTTCGCCGCCTGGAAGACGCGTTCGCCATCCCAGACGAGACTTGTAGCGTTGGGGGAACTGTTGTGACGTCGACGGCGAGCCACTCGTTCAGGAAGGCGACGGCGTCAGCTTGCGACGCGCCACCCGCGAGCAAGGCCTGAGCGTCAGCAGATAATGTGCCCTTGATCAGCTCGACCTGCCGGTTGTGCTCCGAGTGGAACACGTTGTGCACGGCGGTCAGGCGCGATGTTCTCGTTGCCGCGCCCGTCACCCGTGATGAAGTGCCGGTCGAGCAACTCGTTGTCGTAGGTGCCGGCGGCTTGGCGATGCGATGCGTCGCTGATGTCGCTGTCGACGTCCGCATTCTCGATGCATTCAACGCCGGCCGGATCTGCGCATCGACTGACCCGGGTTGGCGTTGTGCGCGATGTCGTCGAGGAACGCGTGGCCGGTCTTCTTCGGCGTTCTGAACATCGATCGGAATTCGTCGGGAGACGCCGTGGGCGTCGACGGCGCGCCAGCCGTCGCCGTGCACCATCGGCGGGCCGAAATCCATCACGACCTGCGGGAAGCCCGTCGCGCCGCGGATGAAGTTGCCGTAGGCGTCGACCACCAGCTCAGGGAATGTTGTGGATGTCGAAATTGTCGAGCACGATGCCGAGCTTCTGGAGCGCCTGCGGCTTCACATCGGCCCAGGTCGCAAGACCACCGTGCGGCACCGTTCAACAAGCGGCCCGTCGCATGCGGCACCTCGTAACCGAGGCCCGCGTCGATGCGCATCTCGTATTCGCGGTGGAACACCTGCGCCGAAGCATTGCGACGTATAGGTCTGGTTCTGGTCGACGAACGGCGTGACCTTGTTGATCGCATTGCCGTTGGCATCGAGCGTCGAGCGCGTCAACGCCATGAAGTTCGAGTTGCCGCCCGGCACATACAGCGGATCATCCGGCTGCAGCGGCACGTAGACCGTGCCGAACCCGCCCTTGCCCGACGAGATCGAGGCCGTGGTCGAAGAACTGGCCGAAGATCGTCATCCAGCCGTTGAACGGCGACGACAGACCCGCATCCGGCGCCACGTTCTCGATGAACAGCGTCGTCTTCAGGATGTTGCCCGTCGGGCTCGCCTCGGTCGCGAGCCCATCGGCGGTGAGACCCGTCGGATTGGTCGTGGCGTCAAACGGCGCGATCAGATCTTCGAGAGTGGTCAGCGCGGTCTGCGCTGCAGTCTGCGCTGTGCCGACGTTGGTGTCGAGGCCTGCCGAGAGACGCGTCGAGCTGCCGCGTCGAGGGTTGTGGCCGTCGCCACCAAGCCCGTTGCTGATTGTCTCGGCGAAACCAGCGAGCTGGCAGCTCGATGCCCGTGAATTGACCGTCGGCAGGATTGATGCTATCGAGCTGGAACTTAGCGAGCGTCACTGTGTCGGTGCAGCTGGTATGCACAGCGGCAGCTCGAGCGCGAGCTTCATTGATGGCCGGGCGAGACAGTGTGCGAGCACGCGATTGGCCTGGGCGAGAAGCGCATTGACGGCACCGATCGCCAAGTCGAAGTTGCCAACGGTCTGAGACGAGATGAGCGTAGAAGTGGTCGAGTCAACAGTCGCTGCCATGCCCGCGAGCAATGCGGACTGCGCCGTCGCCGTCGTATATGCCGCAACGGTCGGCGCGTTTGCGCCGACATTGGCCTGCGCCGCCGCGAGATCACGGGGCGCGCGCCTCCCTGAGAGCAGCAACCGCGGTCATGATCGTCTGCATCCCAGCCAACGGATCGGCGGCCTCAGCGACTTGCAGCGCCTTGAACACCGCCGCCGGGTTGTTGAGCGTCTGATCGACGATCAGGTTCGAGACGGTACGTGGATCGGCATCGACCACGTCACCCGGCTGAAGCGCGCGCGGATTGGTGATCGCCGGGTTGTTCGGGTCGTGGACGCCGTAGTCGTTGTTGGTCAGGAAATTCGCCTGGAAAGCGGCGGCCGGAATGATACGTGCCGTTAGGCGAGGCGAAGTCCGCCGGCGACCGCCGCGACGTACCCATTAGCCCGCCACCAAACGTCGCATAAGACGGAATATAGCCGTGCGGCAGTGCCGGATTATAATTGGGAAGGGCGGGTCAGACTGAGCGACTGACGTTGGATCCTTCAGGAAGCCGAAGTCGGTCGGTGTCTCGGTCGGCGTTGCCGGTCGCAGAAGGGAGCGCCAGGCCCGGTTGCAATGAGGATCAGTGGCGGGCCAAAGGCCATCCCATCGTCAGCCTCACTCCGGAACACCGGTCGACCCCCTCGAGGAACGGCTGATCGGCAGCGCCGAACCCGCCTTGGCCCGGCAGCAGGTTGTTGTTGCGAGCCGTCGACGCGGCGCAGGCCCCACGGCAACTCGTTGTTCGGAATGAGCGTTCCGAGAACATCCGGATTGTTGACCGGGTCCGCATCGTGACGCGCATCAGCTTCGGCAATCTTGATTTGCGCCAGGATGAAATCGAGGTCGCTGCGGATCATGGTGACCATTGTCGTGCTCCAATTTTAGAAAATTCGGTTGTTTGGGATGATTTGGCGGATGAATTCGGGTGGTGCTTAGTGGCGCAATCGCCTCGGCGGTGGTCCTTCGAGAGCGCGCGGCCGCCGCCGGAACCACTGGTTCTGTGCGATTTGGCGGACCATGACGCGTTCCCCTCTTCGAAATCTCGTGGCGCCGAAGCACCAAAAATGACGCGTGCCAACTCATGAGAGTCCGGCACGTATCGTCGAAGCTATGTGTCGAAGGGGTCGTCCAACAACGGAACAAGGTCCGGCGAATGCGATCCGACCAGGGTCCGGACCGCGTTCAGACCAAGGTCTGAGAAATTCACACTTTGAGCCCAAGGAATCCTGCGCAAACAGAAGGGCAGGCCGCGGAATGAGCGATGCCGCCAGCCGCTCTGTGGCCGCACGCACACAGCGGGGCAAGTTGCACCAAACGTGCGACGTCAGCGGCGAGTGTTGGCAGTTATACCAACCGCACGAAGTCCTGACGCAGTGCGGATGGTGTACGCGCGCGGGGTTGGTGGGGCGGCCGCGCGCCAACAAAAGAGAATACCGTCCGGCCGTCAAAACAACACCGAGTCAGAACTTCGGCCGGACGGTATTACGGGCCTAGGGCACTGAGGCCGCTCGCGGCATCACACCCAAAATCGGCGCGATGCGCGCGACCAGCCGCCCCGTCACCGGCGCCGCGTTGACGCCTGCGGTGATGGCGTTCTTGGTTTCCGCCGTGCCTTCGGGTTCCATCAGCATCACGAACGTCACGTAACGCGGCTGGTCCATCGGAAACGCGCCGACGAACGACGCGATCACGTCCTTCTTCTGATACCCATCGGCACCCGGCATCTCCGCCGTCCCGGTCTTACCACCCAGCCGATAGCCCGCGGCCTCCGCCTCGGCCCGCCGTCCGGTTCCATCCGCAGCCGTGACATTGAGCCGGAGTACCTCGTTGATCTGCGCGCTCGTCTCCGGCTTGAGGAGCCGCTCCCCCGCCGCCGAATCGCCGCCACCGGCCACAAATCGCGGCGTCACCTTGAGCCCGCCATTGACCAGCGTCGCGAACGCCGCCGCGAACTGCAGCGGCGCCACAGCCAATCCGTGGCCATAGGCGATCGTCACGGTTTCGATTTTACCCCAGGTCTTCGGGATCTGCGGCGCTGCCGTCGCACCAAGCTCGGTCTTTCCACTCTCCAGCATCCCGAACCGCGCCAGAAACGCCCGCTGCGCGTCCGCACCCGCCTGCAGCGCCAACATTCCGGCGCCCACGTTCGACGACTGAATGAAAATATCCCGCACCGTCAGCGGCCGCCCCGCCGGATGCAGATCCTTGATCGTGTACGACCCGATCTCCAACGGCGCCCGCACATCGAGCATCGTATCCAATCGCGCCTTCCCGCTGTCGAGCGCCATCGCGACCGTCATCGCCTTGAAGATCGACCCGAGCTCGAACGTCGATCCCGATAACCGGTCGATCCTTGCCGGATCGAGCAGATCCGTCGCCCGCGACGGATTGGGCTCCGGCAGCGCCGCCGCCGCCACAACCTCGCCACTCACCGCATCCATCACCAGCCCCGCGGCCGCCACCGCCCGATACCGCGTCATCGCCGCCGCCAGTTCGTCCGCCAGCACATGCTGCGCGCCGATATCGAGCGTCAGCCGCACCGGCGCCCGCAATGATTTCCCCGGCGCCACAACCGCGTCCACGCGGCCCGTCTCGTCGATCCAGCGCTCGATCCCCGCGACGCCCTTGTTGTCGACATTGACCGCGCCCAGCACATGCCCCGCGAGGCTCCCCGCCGGATAAACGCGAAACGGCTCTTTCCTGAATCCAATCCCCGGCAATCCGAGCGCGTGGATCTGCTGCGCCAGCCGCGGCGTCAACCCGCGCCGGATCCACAAAAACCGCCGCGACGGCTCGCCGAGCCCGCGCCGCACCTCCGCCTCGTTGAGATCCGGCAACACCGCCGCCAGCTTCTCGACCACCTCGTCGGCATCGAGAACCAGTGCCGGATCGGCATAAAGCGAGTGCGTCTCGACATCGCTCGCCAGCAACCGCCCGCGCCGGTCGACGATATCGGGCCGCGCAAAACTGCCGCCGATCGGCTCGGCCAACGACAGCCGCAGCGCCGGCCGCGCCGTCGCGCCGAGATGCACCAACCGCACCGCGACCGCTCCGAACAACAGCGTCACCACGCCGAGCGTCAGCACCGCGCGCCGCATCAGCAATCGCGCCAGCACCGTCCGTCCTCCGCGCACGGCGATCCCCATCACCTGCCCTCGGGCGATACGCCAGCCTTCGCCGGCAGCATGCGATACTGCGCTGGCGTCATCGGCTGCAGCCCTTGTTTGCGCGCCAGCCGTTCGATCCTGTCGGGCGCCGCCAGATGCGCGCGCTCCGCCGTCAGCACCTGGATATCGCTTTCGGCTCGATCGACAATTCGCTCCGCGGCCTGCACGCGAGCCTCGAGCGCACGCGTATCATAGTTCAGCGCATAGAGCGCGAAGGCGCCGCAAAGCGTCGCGACGATCAAGAACCCGTTCAGCCAGCGCAGCATTCGCGGCCTCCAGAGTGCTTCCGGAAAAGCTTGTCCTCGGACTTGATCCGGGGATGGAAGCGGTTTTCCGATCGGAAGCACGACCAACAAACACGCGACCTCAATCCGCGAGGTCTGGAACGCCGAGATCCGTCGCGCTCTCTCGCC
The DNA here is from genome assembly GCA_963779515.1 of uncultured Alphaproteobacteria bacterium. Lineage (GTDB taxonomy): Bacteria > Pseudomonadota > Alphaproteobacteria > Rhizobiales > Hyphomicrobiaceae > CAVZYN01. The sequence continues at coordinate 215,942 of CAVZYN010000009.1, read as the reverse complement.
ACGCTGGCGCCCCGGTCCGCACCGCCCATCTGAGCCGCGCCGACCGCGCCCGTGGATTGCGCGCGATCTCGTCCTCTGAAGGGGTAACGGGCCGGTGGTTAAGAAATTGGAAACTTGGCGCGGGTGCAGCGATTTTCGTCTGCGGCATGTGTCTCGAGCCCGCCGGCTCGCGTCCCGTGCGCTGCCGGAAAAACCGCTTCACCAGCCCATCTTCGAGCGAATGAAACGTCACCACGAGCAGCCGCCCGCCTGGTCTCAGCACGCGCTCCGCCGCCATCAGACCGCGCGCCAGCTCGCCAAGTTCATCGTTGACCGCGATCCGCAACGCCTGGAACGTCCGCGTCGCCGCGTGCCGCCCATCGATCACCGGCGTCTTGAGAATCCGCTGCACCAGCCCCGCGAGCTCCAGCGTCCGCGTGAATGGCGTGGTCTTCCGGTCGAAGACGATCGCGCGTGCAATCTGCCGCGCGCGCCGCTCATCGCCCAAGTGAAAGAAGATATCCGCCAGCCGCTCCTCACTCGCCGTGTTGACGATGTCAGCGGCACTCGGCCCCGCATACGCCCCCGACTGGCTCATCCGCATATCGAGCGGCCCGTCGCTCTGGAACGAGAACCCGCGCTCCGGCCTGTCGAGCTGCATCGACGATACGCCGATATCCAGCACCACGCCGTCTGCCGCGGCGGCGTCGCCGAACACCTCGCCAACCGCCCGATCGAGGTCACCGAACGGCGCCTCCACCACCGTCAGCCGCTTGGGAAACGCGTCGCACATGGCCTGCGCCGCCTCGATCGCGGTCACATCCCGATCCAGCCCCAATACCTTGCAATCAGCGGCCTCCAAAATCGCGCGCGAATATCCACCCGCCCCGAACGTGCCGTCGACATAGGTTTCCCCCGCCTGCGGCGCCAGCGCCGTCAGCACCTCGTCCAACAGTACTGAAATATGCGGCCGGACTTTTTTGTCCGATTGATCTTGAGATCTCGTCATGCCGCGTCTTCTGCCACGGAAATGTCACGGGCGCGAGATCCGTCGCAATCGCACCAAAATCGGCGTCTCGCCGCGGCTACTCCACCTTCCCGATCTTCTGCACCGCTTGGATCAGCCGCGCGCTGTCCGACTTTACAAAGGCAGCAAACTCCGGCGCATCCTGATACGCTGGCGGACTTCCCGCCGCCTGGAACACCTTCAGCACATTGGCATCCGCCATCGCCTGCTTCATCGCCTCGCGCAGCTTCTGCGTCACCGGCTCCGGCACCGCGCTCGGAATGAACAAGCCGGCCCAGATATAGAACTCGACGTCCTTGTAGCCGAGCTCCATGAACGTCGGCACGTCAGGGAACGCCGGCACGCGTTTGGCGCCCCAGTTCGCCAACACGCGAATCTTGCCTTCATCGGCATGCTGCTTCAGAACCCCCGGCGCCGATGCCAGCGCCTGCACCTGCCCCGACAGCAGATCGTTCAACGCCGGACCCGCGCCGCGATAGGCGACATGCACGAGCTTGATCCCGGCGGACGCCGCGAACATTTCCATCGCCACATGCAATGTCCCATACGTCCCCGACGACGCATAGGGAATGACGCCCGGCCGCTTCTTTGCATCTTCGACGAAATCCGCGAGCGTCTTCCACGGCGACGACGCCGGCACCGCCAGCAAGGTCGGATCCGCAAGCACCCGCGCGATCGGTTTCAATTGATCGACTTCGTACAGCGGCGCGCGCCCAAATAGCTTCGACGACTCCGGCAGCACCGCAAGTGATGACAGCGTCATCAGCAGCGTGTTGCCATCCGGCGCCGCCTTCGCCGCCGCGCCATTGCCAACCGCGCCGCCCGCCCCCGCGCGATTGTCGACAATGATCGTCGTCCCAAGAATCCGCTGCAGCGCCTCCGCGATCGGCCGTGCCGCGAGATCCGCCTGTCCGCCCGGCGGAAACGGCACGATCATCGACATCTGTTTTCCCGGCCACGCCTCCTGCGCGCGCACCGGCACCACCGACGCCGCGAGCGCACTCGCGAGCAACGTCCGTCGATCCATCATCACGCGCGAAATCATCACGGAACTCCTAGTCACATCACTGTCACGACACGCTATGTCTCGACGACCCCGCACGTCAACGCGAATGGCCCGTCCCTCTCCCCATCCGTTGCACTTGATGGGGAGAGGGGAGCCACCCAGTGCACGACGCCAAGCAACGGATGCGGGTGAGGGGCAGCAAGGAACTCCGATGCGATAAAAACGAATTCTCTGCTCGTCACGGCGATCACGCGATGTTTTTTACGCGAATCGGCGATGGGCTAACACCTACCTCCCTCTCCCCGTTCCCTGCACTTGAACGGGGAGAGGGGCGCCACCCAGTGCTCGACGCCAAACAACGGATGCGGGTGAGGGGCGGCGGCAATTTCCACTGTCGACCCGAGCGACGATGCGCTAACGCTCGTTGAGCAAACACTGAAGAACATCATGACCCAACCGCCACCCCACCCCCTCAACATCCTCGTCCTGTGCACCGGCAATTCCGCGCGCTCGATTCTCGCCGAAGCCCTCTTCAGCAGCATCGACCCCAAACGCTTCCGCGGCTTCTCCGCCGGCAGCCATCCAAAAACCGCGCCCAACCCCTTCGCCCTCGCCAAACTCAAATCCCTCGGAATCGAGACCTTCGCCTTCCGCTCCAAATCCTGGAACGAATTCGCCGCCCCCGGCGCGCCACCGATGCACATCATCGTCACCGTTTGCGATGACGCCGCGGGCGAGAGCTGTCCCTATTGGCCCGGCCATCCCGTCGTTGCTCACTGGGGCATCCCCGATCCCGCCGCCGTCACCGGCACCGACGCCGACAAACGCGCCGCCTTCGATCTGGCCTTCCGCCGCCTCGACGCCCGCGTCCGCGCCTTCGCCGCCCTCCCGATCGAGCGCCTGCTCACCGATCCGGTTGAACTCAAGAAGCACCTCGCCAAGATCGGCGCCCTCGACGGCGCAACCGGCCTCGCGAAATCAGGCGCTTGAACCCACCATGCAAACCTTCGATCTCAACCGCCGCCTCGCCGCCGAAGCCCTCGGCACCTGTTTCCTGGTCGCGACTGTCGTCGGTTCCGGCATCATGGCCGAGCGCCTCGCCGGCGGAAATCAAGCGCTCGCCCTCCTCGGCAACACGCTGCCGACCGGCGCGATCCTCGTTGTCCTCATCACCATGTTCGGCCCCATCTCCGGCGCCCACTTCAACCCCGTGGTCTCACTTGTCATGGCCCGCCGTGGCGATCTCGTCTCCAGCGAGCTCGGCCCCTACGCCGCCGCGCAGATCGCTGGCGGCTGCCTTGGCACCTTCATTGCGCACGCCATGTTCGCACTTCCCGTATTGGCGATCTCCGCGACCCAACGCACCGGCCTCGCCCAATGGTTCGCCGAATTCATCGCAACCTTCGGCCTGCTCGCGACCATCCTCGGCATCGCCCGCGCCAAGCCCGACGCGATCCCGCTCTCCGTCGGGCTCTACATCACCGCCGCCTACTGGTTCACGGCCTCGACCTCGTTCGCCAACCCCGCCGTCACCATCGCCCGCGCCTTGACGCCGACCTTCTCCGGCATCGCTCCCGCTGACGTCCTCCCCTTCATCGCGGCCCAAATCCTCGGCGCCATCGCCGCCGCCGCCGTTTTCAGCTGGCTCTACGCAGCGTCGCGCAGATAATCGCGCGATCCGGCGCATTCCCGACCTTATACCAAGCGCACGAAGTCTTGACAGAGTGCGATTGGTATACGCGCGCGGGGTTGGTGGGGCGGCCGCGCGCAAACAAAAGAGAATACCGTCCGGCCGTCGAAATTGCACTGAGCCAAAAATGCGGCCGGACGGTATTGCCCCCTACCTTAGTTGAGCCGCATGCTGTACGAATCGGTTGTCGGCCTTGTATGATTCGGGGCCGTTTGCAGCGGTTGCTGCGCGTGCCCCTGTCGACAAGGACCGCAATGGGACTTCACAACAGGGAAGGCACTCACATCATGAACCAACGCGCTCTTGCAGCCGAATTCATCGGCACCTTCACGCTAGTCGCCGCGACCTGCGGCTCCGCACTCTTCTCCGCCCCGTCTGGCGGCGGATTGGTCGCGGTCGCGTTCGCCATTGGCCTTTCGGTTCTGATCATGGCCTACGCCGTCGGCCACATTTCCGGCGGACACTTCAACCCGGCCGTCACCCTCGGCCTGGTCGCGGGCGGCCGCTTCGAGATGGGCAACGCCGTTCCCTACATCATCGCGCAAGTGGCGGGCGGCATTGTTGCGGCGATCATCTTCAATATGATTTTGAGTGGCGCACCTGCAACCACGGCCGGCGGCGCCAAGTGGAACACGTTTGCGGCAATCTCCAATTCGTTCGGCGGGGCGAGTAAGTTCACATTGATGTCCGCCTTCTTGATCGAGGTGGTGCTGACCGCGCTGTTCCTGATCGTCATCATGGGAGCGACGTCAAAACGCGCGCCGGCGGGTTTTGCCCCGATCGCCATCGGCTTGGCGTTGGTGCTGTTCCACCTCGCCTCGATTCCTGTGTCTAACACGTCGCTCAATCCCGCACGCTCCACCGCCCCCGCATTGATGGCCGGCTTGAGTTCGCAGGAATTCGGGAATCTCTGGCTGTTCTGGGTCGCCCCGATCATCGGCGCCGTCATCGGCGGCACGTTCTCGAAGTGGATCCAAAACGAGTAGCCCATTTTTCTTCCTTCTCCCCGTCCTTACGGGGAGAAGGTGGCCGAAGGCCGGATGAGGGGCAGCCGCTGGCTCCATCATCATTCTCTTACCGCACTACATCGGAAACGGCCGGCCACAACCGGCCGTTTTTTGTTGGCGCGGTCGTCATCCCGGAGGACGAGCCGCACTTTGCGGCGAGGACATCCGGGACCCAGCGCAAGAATCGCCGAAGGCACACCGTGTTTTTGAAGAGCCCTACACCACCGCCTTCAACCAATTCGCCAGCGCACTCGTCACCGTATGCGGCCGCTCGATCGTCGAGAGATGCCCGCAGTTCTCGACAATCTGCATTCGCGCATGCGCAATCCCTTGCGCCATTTCCGCCGACTGCACCACCGGCGTCGCCGCATCCTCGCGACCGACCAGGATCAGCGTTGGCACTTTGATCAGACCTAACTCCGCGCGACGATCCACCCGTCCCATGATCGCCGTCTGCTGCCGCTTGAACGCCGCCGCCCCCGTATCCGCCGCCATCTTGCGGATCGTCGCCACCAGCTCTGGTTCGGCCCGCCGCTCCGCATGAATCCAATTCGGCCACATCTCCTCTGACGCAGCGGCAATGCCCTCCGCATCCGCCTTCTCCATCAGCCGCCGCCGATTGGCCGAAAGCTCCGGCGTATCCGCCCGCGCGTTGGTGTCGAGCAACGCCAGCCGCTCCACCCGCTCCCGCGCCTGCCGCAAGATCTCGAATGCGATGTACCCGCCCATCGACAATCCACACAGCGCAAACCGCGGCGGCGCCACCGCCAGGATCGCCGCGGCAATCGCCGCCATGCTGTCATGCCCCGTATGATCCGCGACCGTCACGTCCGCCAGCGGCCCCAGCGCCGCGACCTGCGCCTCGAACAGCGCCCGCGTGCACAGCAACCCCGGAATCAACACCAGCGCAGGCTTCGTTTGCGTCATGCCTCAATCTCCAACCCATCCATCCGTCATCCCCCACCCACCCATAGCCGTCATCATGGGCCTTGTGCCCATGATCCATACGCCGTGACAGGTATGATGCTCTCCGACGGCGGGAATCCTGGATGCCGGGCACGAGGGCCCGGCATGACGGCTGCAGGCAAAAGCGAAGGCCGGGACCCAAGCAAACAGATGCTTACCCCGCGATCTTCGAAAACTCCGCGACCGTCACCGTCGCAGCCCTGATCTCCGACAACAGCTTCAACCGGTTCGCGCGCAACGCCTTGTCCTCCGCGTTCACCGTCACCTTCTCGAAGAACGCATCGACCGGCGCCCTGAGCTCCGCCAGCGCCCGCATCGCGCCGCCAAAATTCTCGACATCGATCGCCTTCCGCGTATCCGTCGCCACCTTCTGAATGGCCGCGTACAATGCCTTCTCCTGCGGCTCGCCGAGCAGCTTGGCGTCGGCTTTGCCCGCGTGGCTCGACTTGTCCTTCTTCTCTTCGATCGCGAGAATATTCGCCGCCCGCTTCACGCCCGCCAACAAGTTGGCACCGTCGTCCGTTTTCAAGAACTGATCCAGCGCCTCGACCCGCTTCACGATCAGCGCCAGATCATCCTGCCCGCCGAGCCCGAACACCGCATCGATCAGATCATGCCGCGCGCCCTTGTCGCGCAGATACACCTTCAACCGGTCCGCGAAGAACGACAGGAGGTCGAGGCCCAACGCGTGCGCATCGATGCCCTTCAGCAACTTCTGCGGCGGATTGAGCTTGGCGAATCCCTTCTCAATGCGCGCGACAAAGTGCGTCTGCACAATCGGCAGCAACGGCAGCCTGAAATCATTCTCCAGCACAATTCGGATCACACCCAGCGCTGCCCGCCGCAGCTGATACGGATCGCCCGATCCCGTGGGCTTCTCGCCGATCGCCCAGAATCCGACCAGCGTATCGAGCTTGTCCGCCAAAGCCACCGCGCACGCCACCGCATCGCCCTGATCCTCGCGCGGCACCGTATCCGTCGGCCCCTTCGGCTTGTAATGCAGCTCGATGGCGCGTGCGATCTCCGGCTTGGTCTTGGCGTGCTCGGCGTAATACCGCCCCATCAGACCCTGCAGCTCGGGGAACTCACCCACCATCCCCGACACGAGATCCGCCTTGGCAAGCTGCGCCGCCCGCCGCGCGTCTTCCGGGTTGGCATCGCACTTTGCCCGCGATCTCGAACGCCAGCTCCGCCACGCGCTCCACACGATCCTTCTGCGAGCCCAACTTCTCATGAAACGTGATGCCCGCGAGCTGCGACGCCATTTCGTCCAGCGGCCGCTTCAAATCCTGATCCCAGAAAAACTTCGCATCCGCCAGCCGCGCCCGGATCACCTTCTCGTTGCCGGCAACGATCTCCTTGCCGCCGTCCGTCGCGATCAAATTCGACACCAGCAGAAACTTGTTCGCGAGCGTCCCCGTCTTCGGGTCCCGCAACGAAAAACACTTCTGATGATTTTTCATCGCCGTCGTCAGGCACTCGCCCGGCACGGCAAGGAAGCTCTCGTCGAACGACCCCATCATCACCGTCGGCCATTCGGTGAGCCCCGCATTCTCAGACAAAAGCGCCTCGTCCTCGACCAGCTCCAGCTTCGCCTTTTTCGCGGCCGCCCGCGCCTGCTCGGCGATCCACGCCGCCCGCTCCGACGCCGGCAGCAGCACCTTCGCCTCGCGCAGCTTGGTCCCGTAGTCCTCGAACGATTTCACCTGGAACGGTGTATTGCCATGGAACCGATGCCCGCGCGTCGTCGCGCCTGCCGTCAAATCGTCGACCGCCACCGGCACGACCTTGCCGCCGAGCAAACACACGATCAAATGCAGCGGCCGAACCCACGTCAGCGTCCCCGCCCCCCAGCGCTGCGACTTCGGCCACGGAAATTTCCGGATCGTTTCCACGACCACCTCGGCGACGATCTCCGCCGCCGCCCGCCCCGCCTTCTCGATTTTGGCGACGTAATAATCGCCCTTCTTCTCGTCCTTGATGATTGTCGCGTCCTTGATCGACGCGAGCCCCGCGCCCTTCAAGAACCCCGCCAGCGCCTGTTCGGGCGCACCGACGCGCGGCCCCTTGCGCTCTTCGCTGACGCCCGGCGACTTCGCCGGCACGTCCTTCACCACCAACGCCAGCCGTCGCGGCGTCGCCATGCTGATGGCCTCGCCGACCGCCAAACCCTGCGCCTTCAGCCCATCCACCACCAGCCGCTTCAAATCCTCCGCCGCCCGCCCCTGCATGCGCGATGGGATCTCTTCGGAAAACAATTCCAGCAGCAGTTCGGACATGGGATAGCTCAAGGGTGGCGGACGTAGGGACTCTCTTAGCGCGCCGATCGCCCGGCGCGAAGGATCTTGATGAACTATTCCTGATTGACGTTGGTCAGACCTACACCTAGTATATGTGTAGGTAATACGCCATGACCATGATCCGCAAGCAATTCTTCATCGATCGAGAACAGAGCAATTTGTTGCGACGTCTGGCTGCCGCAAAAGGCGTGTCGGAAGGCGAACTGATCAGGCTCGGCGTTGATAAGATCATTGCCGAGCAGCAGTCCGAGACCGAAGACTGGAAACGTCAATTCGCACGCGTCATGGAAAAGCTCGGCGACCAATCGGCGCTCGCCACTCGTGTCGAGCAGACCAAGAAGCTTCAGTCCGAGCGATGGCGCGCAAGGATTGGCCGCTCGCGTAAGCGCCTCGAGCGAATTTAGCGTGCTGCTGCTCGACACTTGCATTCTGATCGATCTGCTGCGCAAGGAGCGGCACGCAATCAATTTCGTCAGTGCGCTTGACGAACAGCCGCATGCTTGTCCGGTGACGTCGATGGAGTTGCTGGCCGGCGCGCGATCACAACGAGAGGAAACCGAGATTGATGAACTTCTCGGCACGTTCCTCATGGTGTCGCTTGGGCCGGACTGCTTTCGCCGGGCGGGCTCATGGCTCAGACACTTCCAGGCGAGCCACAGTCTCGACGTGCCCCACGCCCTCATCGCCGCCACCGCCGAGACCCACGGCCTCAAGCTCGCGACCCTCAACACCAAGCACTTCCCCATGTTCCCCAAGCTCAAACGCGCCTACTGACCCGCAGTCGCGGCATGTGACCCCGGCCACGAAATCGGCTACGCTCATCGCACCAACATTCTCTGGAGCGCACCGTGCCGTTCAAACCCCTCGCCCTTCTCGCCGCCACGCTCGCCCTCGCGATGGCTCCTCCAGCACTGGCGCAGACGAAGCCCGTCACCCTCGTCGTCCCCTATTCGGCCGGTGGCGGCACCGACTCCATCGCCCGCATCATCGCCGATCACATGGCCCGCACCCTCGGCCAGAGCGTCATCGTCGAGAACGTTGTTGGCGCCGGCGGCACCACAGCCAACGATCGCGTCGCCAAATCCGCCCCCGACGGCACTCAGGTCCTGATCAATCATCTGGCCCTCCTCGCCGCGCCCGGCCTCTTCTCCAATCTCCGCTACGACACCCAGACCGCCTTCGAACCCGTCGGCGTCGTCAACAGCGGCCCCATGATCCTGATCGCCCGCAAGACCATCCCCGGTGCCACCTCCAACGACATGATCTCCTGGATCAAGGACACCGGCGCCAAGGCCAACATCGGCCACGGCGGCATCGGCACCAACAGCCACCTCTGCGCCGTCCTGATGGGCAACGCCCTCGGCTTCAAGCCGACCTTCGTCGCCTATCGCGGCTCTGCGCCCGCCATCAACGATCTCGCCGGCGGCCAGATCGATCTCCTCTGGGATCAAGCGAGCAACGGCATTCCGCACGCCCAAGGTGGCACCGTCCGCGCCATCGCCGTCACATCATCGGCCCGCATGAAGCAAGTCCCCGACGTGCCGACAACGAAGGAGCTCGGCCTCCCCGACATCAGCTACACGCTGTGGCACGGCCTCTACGTCGCCAAGGGCACGCCCAAAGACGTCATCGAAAAGCTCAACGGCGCGCTCCGCCAGGCGCTCGCCGACCCCGCTGTCGCCGCCAAGCTCGACGCCACCGGCGCCCCGCCACTGCCCGAAGCCGAACGCACGGTGGAGGCCCACGCAAAACTCTTCGCCAGCGAGTTCGTCCGTATCGGAAAGCTCGTCGAATCCTCCGGCGCCAAACCCACCGAAGCCAAATAGCAGCTTGCCCTCTCCTCGCGCGCGGGGAGAGGGCAACGTGCCTGTTGAGCTGAAAGCGAAACAGGCACGTGGGTGAGGGGCGGCCAACCGCGTAAAAAATAAAACACCGGCGCTCAATTCGAGCAGGCGGGCCTTACCGACTTGACGGCTTTGAGCCCTCTTGTGACCCAGTGCGGCGGGCGGCTGCCGAAGTCATCCGCCTGAATATACCCCTTCGACGCAAGGTGTTTGATTTCGTCCTCGAGCTTGTAGAATGGCGTTTCGTTGCGCCGCTCGGCCAAAACCTTGTTTGTCCCGGACATGACATTATCCATCATGCCCATCATTTTGTTCATGTGCTCCGCGCGCTCGTCCTCCGTTGCGTTAGGATCGCGCATCGCCCGTTGAATCTTTGCATCCTGGAGGCCGATCTCCATGCTGTGAACACGCGCTTTCGCAACGGTCCCCATCGAGGCCGCATAAAACCGCTGATTCCAAACCCGATAGTCGTCCTGGAACCTCTCGACCGTCGCCACCAAATGCGCCCGCTCCGAAGGATCGCACAGCCGCCGCACGTTCGTCGTCAAATAGCAATTCATCTGATCGACGTTGGACTTTTCTTTCTCCCAGCCTTCGCTGCACGTGCGATCGACGCTGGAAATGAACGCCGCGCGTTGCGGCCCCGCCGCTGGTCCCGAGAATCCGTTGACCGCGACGTACATGCCGCCGAACGCAACCAGCACCAGGCCGATCACTGCAAAGATGAAGCCCGCGCTGATTGCATCGCCATCGTCGCCGGCGACGTCACTGAACCGCTCGCGCGCCAGTTCTTGCGCCGACTTCGGCGTGCTCGCGCCATGCGACACCCTGGCGAGACGATCTCGACTCCGGTTGTTCCGACCAAACGACATCCCAACCCCGCGACGGCGCAAAATCCGTCGCAACAGTACGTCATCGTCCTTAACGCCCGCTAAACACAACCTCGCACCGGCCCTCACGAGCCAGCGCTATCGCATATGCTGCTATCCATGCGGATGCGATCCTCACTCTCCCCGTCCTTTGCGGGGGGAGGGTCGGGGTCGGCGGCCGCTGGCTCAGTGTCGGGCAAGCCGGTCGGCTTCACCACGGCTTGCAACGATGGCCACGGTTTCGGAACAAAAACACCCAGGACCAGCTTCGGAGGTCGGTACACAGTTCGTCGCATAGACGGGGGTTGCTCGGCGCATACGGGAGCGGCAATCGATCAAAGTGACAAGGGTGGCTCTCGCAACCAATCCGAACAGGTCTGCCTCCAAAATACAAACCACCTCTCAGTGTTCCGGTCTTACGGCACGATAGCCGATGCCCGGCTCAGTCAAAATGATCGAAGGTTCTGCGGGGTTCTTTTCGAGCTTCTGGCGCAGTTGGCCGATAAAGACACGAAGGTATTGCGTATCGGCCCCATGTGCCGGCCCCCAGACTTCACTCAGGATCTGGCGGTGTGTGACAACGCGATCGGCATGCCGGACCAAGAACACGAGAAGATCGAACTCTTTTGGTGTCAAATGCACATCGTCGCTTGCGCGTGAGATCTTGTGGCCAGCAATGTCGATGACGATATCGCCGATGCGAAGCTCTCTCAGTGCACTCTCGACTTGGAGCGGGCGTCGGCGAAGGACGGATCGCAGCCGCGCTAAGAGTTCGCCAATTGCGAACGGCTTGTTGACGTAGTCGTCGGCGCCCAGATCCAGCGCTGCGATTTTCTCCGTTTCCCGATCCCTTGCCGAAAGGATGACGATCGGCACGTCTGAATGCTGCCGCAGTTGCGCAATGACGTCTTTGCCATCCATGTCAGGTAGGCCGAGGTCGAGCAACACGATGTCGATCCGATCCGAGGCAAAGCTTTTGAGCGCTTGTTGACCATTCAACGCCGTGACGACTTCAAAGCCGCTGACCGTCAGGCTTGGCTTAAGGAAGCGATGAATTTGCGGCTCGTCGTCGGCAATCAAAATGCGCTTGGGCTGGGTCATTGCTTTGCACCGGGAACGCGATGCGATCGGTTCAAGGGGACAACCTCAATAGGCACACTGACCGTCACGCGTGTCCCTTGCTCGGCTTCGAGTGGACTTGCGATTGTGATCGTGCCGCCCATCCCCTCGATGATCCGTCGGCCGATGGCAAGCCCGAGCCCAGTGCCTGAAACATCTCCGACGCCCGAATGCACACGATAGAACGGCATAAAGACTTTGTGGAGTTCATTGGCCGGTATGCCGCAGCCGTGGTCAGTGACCGTTACTCGAATGCTATCGGCAAACATCGCCACTGCGACTTCGATGTCTTGTTTGGCCTTGGAGAATTTGATGGCGTTGTCGAGGAGATTGAAGATGACATGCTCGAACAGTGTACTGTCGCCGCGGATCGACTGGACCGTTGGCGCTGAAGCAAGCAGGATGCTGCGCTCTGGGGCCATGCGTCGCGCGCGTTCAACCGCAGCCTGAACGATATCACCGACATCGAGCCAGTCACTTTTTAGGTCAATGGCCGCCGACTCGAGCCGAGTCATATCGAGTAGATTGGTGACAAATCGGGCCAGCCGACTGGCTTCCTCTTCGATGGCGGCGAGGAGATCGGCGCGCGTCGCTTCATCAAGGCTGCCACCGAGCTGCCGAAGGCTGGAGACGGAGCCGAGGATCGATGCCAATGGCGTCCGCAGATCGTGAGACAGCGACGACAGCAAGGCTGTGCGCAATCTTTCGCGCTCGGTTTCGGCTCGGGCCGCATGCGACTCTTCGCGTAAGCGTGTCCGCTCCAAGGCGATGGTTGCATGCCGCACGCTCGCTTCCACAGATGACAGGATGTCCGCGCCAGCGCCACGGCGTCCATTGTGGAGTGCGAATCCGAGTGCGCCAATTACGTCCCCTCGCGTGCCAATAGGCCAGAACTCGAAGCGTGCGCCCGGCCAACCCGCTGCAACCGCAGGCACTCTCGCTTGTGCCCGAACGGCGCGCTGCGCAGCTTGGAGATCGGTTGAGGATAGTGGAGGATCAACGGCGCTCTCGCTCTGGAGCTGCAGCTCGTTACCGTCGCGCGTCAGCATGACGGCTTGGCCGCCGGTGACAACAGATGTTTGTTGTGTCAAAGCGCGCAGTATCGCCTCTTCATCGTAAGCAGCGGCCAGAACTTGTGCGAATTCGCTTTGAGCATGAATTGCCGCCGCACGCCGATTGGCGGCGTTCGCCATATCGCGCATCCCGCCAGCGAGGCTACCCGTCAGAACGGCGACGACAAGGAAAACGCAAAGGGCAAACAATTCGCTCGGGTCAGCAATGGTGAGCGTGTAGACCGGCGGAATGAAGAAAAAGTTATAGGCAAGGAATGCGAACGCCGCGACGCCGAGGCCGGTTCGCACGCCCAAGGCAACGGCCGCGACGACGACGGCAAGCAGATAGACCAAGGCGACGGAATGCAGCGGCAGGGTGTGAGATAGTGCGGCGCCAAGGCCGGTCGCGATGGCCGTCAATGCGGCCGCTGCAGCAATAGAGACGAAACCCAACAATGGCCGCGGCAGGTTCGTCCACAAGCGCGAATCGGGCGGCGAGATACCCTCTCGTTCGGAACCTTGAACCTGTTCGACCGCTGGGGTGTTCACCGTAACCTCATTGAGCGTGCGCGCTTCTGCGATCATACCCTTCACTAGACTAGCCGCCGGCGTCACGCCGCCGCGAGGTCTTTTTTCGATTCCTTATGAAATCCTTATGCGGCAACCACCAATTCAACATGGAAAACTTATCTCGGCAGGTAGAGACCTCTGAACATGATGGCGAAGAGTTCAGAGGACATGATGATGTCTATTACAACAGCAGATGGTGCAAGCAACGCGCGCACTCACGATCAGAGGCCGACACGGTTCTGGGTGCTGGCGCTCGGTTCGATCGGCGTCGTTTATGGCGACATCGGCACGAGCCCGCTCTATGCGATGAAAGAGTCGCTCAATGCAGCGCGGGGCGGGGCTGCTCTGGCGACTGACATGACCTTTGGCGTACTGTCACTGATGCTGTGGACTCTTTTTATTATTGTGACGCTGAAGTACGTCGTCGTCATGTTGCGGGCCGACAATCATGGAGAGGGGGGCACGCTGAGCCTTATGGCACTGGCGCAGCGGGCGCTTGGCGAACAGACCGGCACTGTTGTTCTACTTGGCATGGCTGGCGCTGCGCTCTTCTATGGCGACGCAATCATCACACCAGCCATCTCCGTCCTATCGGCCGTAGAAGGGTTGACGCTCGTGACACCTGTATTTGAGCGTTATGTCCTCCCGATCAGCCTCGTGATCCTGATCGCGCTATTCGCCGTTCAAAGTCGCGGGACGGCGCGCATTGCCACTTGGTTCGGTCCGATTATCGTCGTTTGGTTCCTCGCACTGGCCATAGGCGGATCATTAAACATAGCACAGAGACCGGACATTTTCACGGCCATCAGTCCGACGTACGGCATCAACTTTGTCTTGAATCATGGCTTTGCCGGACTGGTTGCGGTTGGCGCTGTGTTTCTCGCGGTGACGGGTGCAGAGGCGCTCTATGCCGACCTCGGCCATTTTGGTCGTGGGCCGATCCGTGCCGCGTGGATGTTTCTGGTTTTTCCCGCGTTGGCACTGAACTACCTCGGTCAAGGCGCACTTTTGCTTGGCCACCCGGAAGCGTTGGAAAACCCGTTCTTTAAATTGTATCCGGAGTGGGCGTTGTTGCCGATGATCGCGCTCGCGACAATGGCAACAATCATAGCCAGCCAAGCCGTCATAACCGGTGCCTACTCGATGACGCAGCAGGCCATCCAACTTCGACTGCTTCCCCGCATGGTGATCCGCCGCACGTCAGAGACGGAGCGCGGGCAGATCTACATCCCAGCGGTCAATTGGTACCTGTTACTTGCAGTGCTGTTCTTGACGGCGTCTTTCAGGACGTCGAGTGCGTTGGCAGCCGCTTATGGTATCGCGGTCACCGGTACAATGGTCGTCACTATAGCGCTTGCGGCGATCGTCGCGCGCAAACTCTGGAACTGGCCAGTTTGGAAAGTTGCGGCCGTCATGGCCCCTTTCATGATTGTGGACGCGATCTTCCTTGCCGCCAATATGTTGAAAATCGCGGAAGGTGGTTGGTTGCCGCTGTTGATTGGTGGCGCATTGCTGTTGATGATGCTGACGTGGCGGCGTGGCGCTGATTTGCTGGCGACCAAATGGCACAACGAGGAGCTGCCCCTTTCCGAGTATCTGCCGATTCTTGAGAAGAAGTTCACCAGTCGCGTGCCCGGCACAGCGATCATCCTAACCGGAAATCCGGGCGTTGTTCCAACCGCCTTGATGCACAACCTCAAGCACAACAAGGTTCTCCAACAGCGCAACATCATTGTGAGTGTCGAAACCGCTGACACACCGCGTGTTGCAGAGACGGAACGGGGCACAGTGACAAAGGTCTCCGAGTCATTCTCGGTCGTGCGGCTGAAATTCGGTTTCATGGAGGCGCCCGACATTCCCCGCGCACTCTCTCGCAAGTACCTTAATCTCAATCTCGATGTGGCAACGTCATCGTACTACCTTTCACGGCGCTCGATCCGCCCTTCATCGCGTTCGGAAATGCCATTCTGGCAGGACCGCCTCTTCGTCTGGTTGACGCATCAATCCAGTGACGCGTCGCAATACTTTGCAATACCCAGCGATCGTGTGATCGAGATAGGGACACAAGTAGCGGTTTAACAGCTGGGCAATGGGCGGGTCCGGCGTTGTCAGTCATCGGACCGCTGCCAGCCCCCGCGCCCACAACGCACAACCCCCTCACCCCCGTGGCGCCGGCAACCCGAACGCCCGCTTTGACGCGTAGTACGTCCCCGCCGCCGCCACCGACACCATCTCGCGCTCCGGCCAGCGCATCGCCGTCAGCGCATTGCCGAAACAGCACGCCGTATCAATGCACACCGCATTGTTCACCCACGCTGGCTCCGCGACGGGAATATGCCCATAGACGATCGTCGTCGGCCCCGTATGCCCCACCGCCCAATTGTAGCGGATCGACAACCCCTTCTCGTCCCGCTGTCCGTCCGTGTCGCCATAGAGACAGAACCGCCGGACCCGATCCGACACCTGCCCCAGCATCGGTTCGAGAATGCCCGCATGCGAAACCGCGAGCCGCCCGCCATCGAGCCACAGATGAAACGGCAGGCTCTCGAAAAACCGCTCGACCTCGCCGCGCAACGCTGCTGGCTCCGCCTCGAACTGCCGGATCGAAATGTCGAGCCCGTGCGTCGGCTCGACTTTGTTGCCCTTCAACCAGCGCGTCAATTTCGCATCGTGGTTTCCCGGCACGCAAAGCCCGATTCCCGCAGCCACCATCGCCATCACGATGCGCAGCACATCCGGCGTCCGCGGCCCCCGATCGACCAGATCGCCGACGAACACCGCCGTCCGCCCGCGCGGCGCCGTCACCACCGCATGCCGCGCCGCACCCGCCCCCGTTAACGCAACGCCATACCCGAGCCGGCTCAGCAGCGCCTCGAGTTCGTCGCCGCACCCGTGCACATCGCCGATGATATCGAACGGCCCCGCCAGCCCGCGCTGATCGAGCGGCATCGGCTGGAACGAGCGGCCACCCGGCGCGAGCGGCGCCTCGGTCATCACGATGCCGCGCTGATGTAGGCGTCGAGACCGCGCGCCGCGATCTGCGGCCCCGGCACATCCTTCACCAGTGACGCGAACCGCTCGAGCCCGCGCGGGATCGGCCCGCCATAGGCCCAATCGACAAGCTCCACCGTGTGCACGATCGGCGTTTCGGTCCCGAGCCCGATCTGCGTGATGCAGCCGATATTGCCCGCCGCGACGATATCCGGCCTGACGCTGTTGATGTTCGCGACCTTCCGCGCCCTGAGTTGGCCTGCGAGTTCCGGCTGCAGGATATTGTACGTCCCCGCCGACCCGCAGCAGATATGCCCCTCCGGAATCTCCACCACCGTGAACCCCGCCTTCCGCAGGAGTTCACGCGGCTCCTCGGTGATCTGCTGGCCATGCTGCATCGAGCACGCCGAGTGGTACGCGATCCGCAAGCTCGACCACCGCCGCGGCGCGCCGAGATCGAATCCGGCCGCGAACTCCGACACGTCCTTCGTCAGCGCCGCGATTGTCGCCGCCTTTTCCGCGTAGCCATCCACGCGCTGCAGCATGTGTCCGTAGTCTTTCACCGTCGTCCCGCAGCCCGACGCGTTGACGATGATGGCATCGACCGGCGGCCCGCGCTCGATCACCTTCCACCACGCATCGATATTGGCCTTCGCCATTTCGATTGCCGCGGCTTCCTTGCCCATATGATGCACCAGCGCGCCGCAGCATCCCGCCCCCGCCGCCACTTCCACATCGACGCCTGCCCGCGCGAACAGCCGGATCGTCGCGTCGTTGATGTCCGGCCGCAGCACCTGCTGTGCGCAGCCCGCCAGCATGATCACGCGCCCGCGTTTCTCCTGCTCCGTCAGCGCCGTGCCAGGCCCAGAAAACTTCGCCCGCCGCATGATCGCTTTTGGCGCCATGTCGAGCATCGCTGCCAGTTCCGTCAGCCCCGCCTTGCGCATCACGCCCTTGAACGGCACGCCGAGCGGCGCCAGCCTGAGCGCCATCCTGAACCGGTCGGGATACGGCACGATTGCCTGTAGAGCCCGCCGCATCAGCCGGTCCTTCAGCGAACGCTTGCCGGTCTCCTCGATATGCGCGCGGGCGAGGTCCACGAGGTGCATGTAATCGACGCCGCCGGGACACGTCGTCATGCACGACAGGCACGACAGGCAGCGGTCCACATGGTGCTGCACCTGCGGGCTCGCCGCCTGCTCACGCTCGAACATGTCCTTGATGAGATAGATACGCCCGCGCGGGCTGTCGCGCTCGTCGCCGAGCAGCACGTAGGTCGAGCACGTCGCGGTGCAGAGCCCGCAGTGCACGCAGCGCCTGAGAATCTTGTCCGCCTCCGCAATGCGAGGATCGGCGAGTTGTTCGGCTGAGAAATTGGTTTGCATGGTGGCCCTAAAGCTCAGCTCTCAATAGGCGGCATACATGCGGCTGGGATTGAGGATCCCCGCCGGGTCGAACGTCTGCTTCAAGCCCCGCTGGATCCGGTCGACCCCCGGCTCCAACGGCTGGAACACATCGAGCGTCGCGCGCACACTCGCGTCCGCCCGGATCAGCGTCGCGTGTCCGTCGTACGACGCCATCAGCCGCCGGATATCGGCGGCACCCGCATCGCCCTCGCCCGGCACCTCGACCCAGATCAGCCCGCCCGACCAATCAAACATCACTGCGCAACTCATGAACCGACGCATCGCGGTCACCAGTTTCACGCTCAACGTCGGCCGCGTCGAGATCCGCCACAGCGCCGTCGCCGCTGGCGTCGGCGCAAACGGCGACAACTGCCCGAGCTCCTGCCAGAACGCCAAGCTGTTCCCATGATCGAGCATGCCGGCCACGCCGTACGCCTTGAGCGCGTCCGTCAGCCGGTCGCGACGGTACGCGATCGACGTCGCGAAATTCTCGAGCCGCAGCGCCGTCACGGACTTGCCCTGCGCCGCCAGCCCCGCGTGCTGCAACCGCGACGTCAGCGCTGCATCGATGTGCACCGTCCCGCTGACCTCGTAGGGCGTTCCCATCGCCGCACACATCATCTCGACCCCGATCGCATCGGGCAAGCCCAGTACGATCAGCGTCGCCGTCTCTTCGGGCACCGGCGCCACCTTGAACGTGACTTCCGTCAGCATCGCCAGCGTACCCCAGCTTCCCGCCAGCGCGCGCGCGACATCATAGCCCGTCACGTTCTTCATGACCCGGCCGCCGGACTTGACGATGTCGCCTTTACCCGTCACCGCGCGCACACCGAGCAGATGATCGCGCGCCGCCCCCACCGCGATCCGCCGCGCACCCGAAAGGTTGGCGGCAAACACGCCGCCGATCGACGCAGCTCCTGCCGCCATGCCCAACGCAGGCCCCAGATCGAGCGGCTCGAACGCGATCCTCTGATTTTTCCGTGCGAGCTCTTCTTCGATCCGCGCCAACGGCGTCCCCGATCGCGCCGACATCACCATTTCCGACGGCTCATAGAGCGTCACGCCCGCGAGACTTTGCGTCGTCATCGCCTGCGCCGCCTGCAACGGACGCCCGACGCCGCGTTTGGTGCCGTTGCCGCCGATCTCCACCGGCTCGCTCCGCGCGGTCGCCGCCGCCAGGAACCGCGCGATCTCCCGCTCGTCGGCGGGCCTGAATACCGTGCTCACGAACTGCGCCTTCCCCTCACGCCGCTGCCATCGCGGCCTCGCGGCCATCGAGCGGAAATACTTTCGCTGGGTTCAGCAACCAGCCCGGATCGAACACGGTCTTGATGCGCATCTGCAGCCCCAGATCGGTGTCGTTGAACTGCAGCCGCATCAGATCGCGCTTCTCGATGCCAACCCCGTGCTCACCCGTCAAGCACCCGCCAACGTCGACACAGAGCTTCAGGATCTCGTTGCCCGCATGCTCGACCCGCTCCGATTCCCCCGCGTCATTCGCGTTGTAGAGGATCAGCGGATGCAGGTTGCCATCGCCGGCGTGGAAGATATTCGCGACGCGCAGGCCGTGCTTCTGGCAGATCCGCGAAATCTCGACCAGCACCTCCGTGAGCCGCCCGAGCGGGATCGTCCCGTCCATGCAATAGTAATCCGCGATCCGCCCGACCGCGCCGAACGCCGACTTGCGGCCCTTCCAGATCTTGGCGCTTTGCGCGGCGGTCTCGCTGATCATCACCGTCTTCGGCTTGAACGGCTTTGCGATCTCCACGATCCGGCCCAGCTGGTCTTTAATCTCGTCTTCCGAACCTTCCACCTCGATGATCAGCAGCGCGCCGGCATCCATCGGATAGCCGGCCTTCGAGAACGCCTCACAGATGTCGATCGCCGGCTTGTCCATGAATTCCATGGCGACCGGCAGAATGCCGGACGCGATGATGCCCGAGACGCACCGCCCCGCATCCTCGCTGGTCTCGAAGCCGAGCAGCATCGGTCGCGCCCCTTCCGCCGCCCGCAAAATCCGCACCGTCGCCTCGGTCACGATCCCGAACTGGCCTTCCGATCCGACGATCAGGCTCAGGAGATCGTAGCCGGCCGCATCCGCGTGTGCGCCACCGATCTCGACGATCTCGCCATCCATCATCACCATCTTCACGCCGAGAATGTTGTTGGTCGTCACACCGTACTTCAAGCAATGCGCGCCGCCCGAGTTCATGCCGATGTTGCCAGCCAGCGTGCACGCAAGTTGGCTCGACGGATCGGGCGCGTAGAAAAATCCCTTCGGGCTGACCGCCGCCGTGATGCCAAGATTGGTGATGCCGGTCTCGACCCGCGCGATGCGGCTCTCGGTGTCGATCTCGAGCACCCGGTTCATGCGCGAGACCGCGATCACGACGCCATCTTCCGACGGCAACGCCCCGCCCGCGAGCGACGTCCCCGCCCCGCGCGCGATCACCTTGATCTTGTGCTTATGGCAATAGGCGAGTGCGGCGGCCACCTCGTCCGTGGTCTGCGGCAGCACCACGCACAGTGGCATTCGCCGATAGGCCGTGAGCGCATCGGTTTCGAACGCGCGGCGGCCGTCGTCGTCCGAGATCACCCGATCCGCGCCCAGCAACCGGGCCAAATCTGCCGCGATCACGCTCCGCCGCGCCATCACGCTTTTCTCAGGCTCTGGCAGCCGTATCATCGACATCGACGCTCTCCGTCACGTTTCCCGCTGGCTCAACATGATTAATGGAGGCAAATCAAGGCGCTAAACAAGCGCCTTTTCAGGCCTATTCCGCAGGAGTAAAAGACCTTCAAGATTTCGTAGAATTGGCGACACACTCTCGCCCACGCGCCGGATAATTAACAAACGGGAGAAGGACCTTGCGCATTTCGACGCAACAAAGCCAAGAGGATAGACCCGTGACCGCGATCACCGACCTCGACATCTTCGCACGCGTGGCCCGCACCGGCAACATGTCGGCCGCCGGCCGTGAAATGGGCCTGTCGCCGGCCGTCGTATCCAAGCGCGTCAGCCTGCTCGAGGAGCGCCTCGGCGCGCGCCTCTTTCAGCGCACGACCCGTCAGCTCACATTGACCGAAACCGGCGAAGGCTACTTCAAGCGCGTCGTCGACATCCTCGAACTCGTCGATGAAGCCGAAGACTTCGTCAGCCGCCGCAACACCAAAGCCCGCGGCGTCCTGAAGATCACCGCACCGACAAGCTTCACGCGCGCCCAGATCGCGCCGCATCTCGGCCGCTTCCAAGCGAAGTTCCCCGAGATCGAACTCGACTTCCATCTCACCGACGACTTCGTCGACATCATCAGCCGCGGTTTCGACGTCGCGATCCGCATCGGCGAGCTCGAGGATAGTTCCCTCGTGCAAAAGAAACTGTCGCCCGACTTCCGCGTCATCTGCGCCGCGCCGTCATATCTCGAGCGCGCCGGCGTGCCGAAAACGTTGGAAGACCTGGAGTTCCACAACTGCCTTCTCGCTGGCGCGCAAGACTGCTGGCGTCTGCAGAGCCCCAAGGGTCAAGAGAAAATCAACGTCCATGGCAACCTGCGCTCCAACAGCGGCGAATTCGTCCGCTCCGCGCTGGTCAATGGCGTCGGCCTTGCGCTCCGCTCGCACTGGGACATCCTGCCCGAGCTGCAAAGCGGCGCCTTGAAGATCGTCATGCCCGAGTACAAGGGGTCCGACAACGTCGCGATTTATGCGGTTTATCCGTGCCGCGATTTCATGCCGGTCAAGGTCAACGCCTTCATCGAGTTCCTCTCCGAACTCTATGCGGCGGAGCCGGCCGCACCCAAGCCCGCGGACCTCGCCAAATATGTCGCGGCCGCCGACAAAGCGACGACGCGCGTGACCCCGCCGCCCCGCCCGGCGCGCGCAGCCCTCGACGCGCACTGATGGATCAAGCGCGCGGGGGTGGGACGCCACCGCGCGCCGGATCGCAGTGACGATAAAGGCAACACTCTCGAAAAAGCCGTCGATGCAACGTTTAGCCGCCTTGGTTCCGGCCGAGGGTGTTGCTACGTCTTCGCCGGAAGAAATGGAAATACCGGAGAACGAAGCATGCGCAGTATTTTTGCCGCCGTGACAGCACTGTTGATGACCACCGGCGGAGCCCTTGCACAGAACGCGGAAGCGGGCGAAGACGTATTCAAGAAATGCCGCGCATGTCACGACATCGGCGACGGCGCCAAGAACAAGGTTGGCCCCTTGCTCAACGGTATCATCGGCCGCAAGGCAGGCAGTGTCGAAGGGTTCAGTTACTCTGACGCCAACAAGGACGCCGGCGCTAAGGGCCTCGTCTGGACCGAAGCCGAGTTGATGAAGTATCTCGAAGGCCCCGCCGCCTACATGCCGAAGAACAAGATGGCCTTCGCCGGCCTCAAGGATGAGCAAGACCGCAAGGATATTCTGGCCTACATCATGAAGGCCTCCAAATAACGCGCGCGGGGTTGGTGGGGCGGCCGCGCGCAAAGAAAAAAGCAACCGCGCGAAGCCGCGCTCAAAGGAACAAGCTCGAAGCCGCGTATATCGGGGGATGGACGCTGGCTTCCGACAGGCCCGAGCCGCAAATGGCTCGGGCCTTTGTCTTTGCTTCGGCCGGTTTCGACGGTGCGGATCTATTTCATCCTTCCCCTCAGGGAGAAGGTGACCGCCCTGGGCGAACGCAAAAAGGGATGGGGCCGGATGCTATTTCTTCCTTCTCCCTCTGGGAGAAGGTGGCCGAAGGCCGGATGAGGGTCTAGTCACCGCCGCTTGGCATTTGCGAGCCACAACAACGGAAACCGCCCATCACCGCGGGTTCGAAATGCAGCCCTGCATGCAGCGCTGCAGCGCCTGTTCGCACGCCGCGCGGTTCTGTGACGCCTTGTAGCAGGCGCCGTAGGCGGCATTGCAGTTCGCCGCGCAGCCCGAACCCTGCGCCAGGACCGCGCACGACGGCCCGGACGCGCTGAGCGCACCGGCCACTGCAAGCGTCGCGACAACGGTCGCGATTCTGGAAATCCTGAACACAGACAGCTCCCGCGTTGGTGGACGCCGCGCGTCACGCACCCTCAAGTACGGTAAAGGAATAACCCCTGCCCCATGAACACCGCCTGAACAGTACACAGCGGCCGTCCGTCGTCAGTAGAATTTATTCAAAACACTGAAATCAATATCTAAATTCAGAAAATATCGGATCAGCCTTCTGCGCCCATGGCCCATTGAACCGCGCCAGCAGGTCATCTGCGACCGTCCGCCCGCTGGCCGCGATCGCCTCGATCGGTGCCAGATACATGGTCTCGTCGCGCCCTTGCGAGTTGCGCCGGCCGCGCGCCGCAAGCCCCGCCCGCGCGATCGCCACCACGTTTTTGGCGATCTCGTGAACGGTGGTTTTCCGGAACCGCGTCGCCAGCGCCGACGTTGGCGCCGTATCCCGCAACCCCTGCCGCTCGGCCGCCGTCCAGTCCTTGATCACGTCGTAGGCCGCATCGAGCGCGCCTTGATCATACAGCAGCCCAACCCAGAACGCCGGCAGCGCCGTGATATGCGGCACCGGCCCGCAATCGGCACCGCGCATTTCCAGAAACCGCTTCAACCGCACCTCGGGAAACAGCGTCGTGAGATGATCCGACCAATCGTCGATCGTCGGCGTCTCGCCTGGCAACGCCGCGAGCTTGCCCGCGAGAAAATCCCGGAACGACGCCCCCGCGACGTCGATGTAATGACCGTCGCGATAAACGAAGTACATCGGCACATCGAGCGCATAGTCGACGTACCGCTCGAACCCCATGCCGCTCTCGAACGCGAACGGCAACATGCCCGCGCGATTGTTGTCCGTATGACGCCAGATCTCGCTGCGCGTCGACCGCTGCCCATTCGGCCGCCCCTCCACGAACGGAGATGCGGCGAACAGCGCCGTCGCGATCGGCTGCAGAGCGAGCGACACGCGCAGCTTCTTGACCATGTCGGCTTCGCTCGCGAAGTCGAGATTCACCTGGATCGTGCACGTGCGGTACATCATATCGAGGCCGCGCGTGCCGACCTTCGGCATGTACTTGGTCATCACCGCATAGCGCCGCTTCGGCATCGTCGGCATGTCCGCCCGCGTCCATGTCGGTGCATGCCCAAGCCCCATCATGCCGATGCCCAGATCGCGGCCGATCGCGCGCACCTCCGCGATGTGCTGGTCCGTCTCCGCCGACACCCCGTGCAGCGTGTCGAGCGCCGCGCCCGACAGCTCGAACTGCCCGCCGGGCTCCAGCGAGACGTTGCCGCCCCGCGGGTGTTTCAGCGCGATCGTCGTGTCGCCTTCCTTGATCGGCTCCCAGCCGTAGCGCGCGATCAGCCCCTCCATCAGCGCCTTGACGCCCCGCGGCCCCTCATACGGCACCGGCTTGTGGCCATCCGTCGTGAACAGAAACTTCTCGTGTTCCGTGCCGATCAACCATTGCGACTGCGGCTTGTTCCCCGCGGCGATCCAACCGATGAGGTCTCCCTTGCCGGTCACCAGCGGTGACGGCGCACTTGCCTCTCGGGTCGACATTCAACAAGTCCTATCAGTTGTCTAGCGGCCAGCACCGGCGCCCATCGGCCATCTTATGGCGGCGGGTCGCGCCTCTTACAAGCCCCACGTGCGCGAGCAAGTCATGCCCAATCGCCGATCGCCGCATTCACAAGCGCGAGAGCGGCGACCGCCGCCGTATCCGCACGCATGATCCGTGGTCCGAGCGCGATCGCCGTGACATAGGGCTTCTGCAACAGCAGCACGCGCTCCTCGGAACTGAACCCGCCCTCTGGACCGATCAGCACCGCCATCGGCCCGGGTTGCAGCGCCGACAAGACCTTGAGCGGATTGGTTTGCGCCGCCGCCTCATCACAGAAAATCACATGCCGGTTCTCATCCCACGCCGCGAACAAACGATCGAACGCGACCGGCTCCAGCACGTCCGGCACGCGCAACACGCCGCACTGCTCCGCCGCCTCGACCGCATTCGCGCGCATCCGCTCCAGATTGACGCGCTCCGCGATCGTGTGCCGTGTCAGCACCGGCCGCAGCCGCGCGACACCCATCTCGGTCGCCTTCTGCACCATGTAGTCGAGCCGTGACCGCTTCAACGGCGCAAACAGATAGTCGACGTCGGGCCCCGCCGTTTGCGTCCGCACGCACGCCTGGATTCCAAGCGCAGCGCCGCGTTTGCCCGCCGTTCGCAGCTCCGCCGCCCACTCCCCATCGCGGCCATTGAAGACCAGCAACTTTGCCCCTGCCTCGAGCCGCAGCACCGTCCGCAGATACTGCGCCTGCCCGGCCTCGAGCGCGACCTCGACGCCAGCCGCCAGATCGGCTTCGACAAACAAACGCTGTGACGTGAGATCCCGGACGGCCATATGAACTCCTCGTCTCGTCTTATACCAGCTGCGCGAAAAATTGACTGGGTGCGGTTAGAAACGCGCGCGGGGTTGCCAGCATGCGAAGCATGCCAGACCGTCATGACGCGGCCGCGCGCACGCGCGCGGGGTTGGTGGGGCGGCCGCGCGCAAGAAAAAAGCTCCGCAAGCGGCATCCAGTCTCAGTCTGCCCCCGTTGCAACGGATGCACGCCCCTTTAAGGTCGGCATATGACAACCGCACCAGCCACCCACGTCGCCGACGCCCCGCCGGGCAACTGGATCGATCGCTGGGCACCGGCCTGGGCGCTGCCCTATGCCCGCCTCGCCCGCTTTGATCGCCCCATCGGTGCCTGGCTGCTCTTGTTCCCCTGCTGGTGGAGCCAGACCCTTGCCGAGCTCGCAACCGGCAAGCCGCACACCAACGTCTGGTACCTGGCGCTGTTCCTGATCGGCGCCTTCGTCATGCGCGGCGCCGGCTGCACCCACAACGACATCCTCGACCGCCACTTCGACGCCAAGGTCGCCCGCACTGCCAGCCGCCCGATCCCCTCGGGCGCGGTGTCCGTGCCCCAAGCTCTCGCCTTCGCCGCTGGCCTCTGCCTCATCGGCCTGCTCGTGCTCCTCCAATTCAATCGCTTCACGGTCTGGCTCGCGATCGCCTCGCTCGGCCTCGTTGCGATCTATCCGCTCGCCAAGCGCATCACGAATTGGCCGCAGCTCGTGCTTGGCCTGACCTTCAAGTGGGGCGCCCTCGTCGGCTGGGCCGCCGTCACCGGCAGCCTCGCCTGGCCAGCGGTCGTCCTCTATGCCGGCTCCGTGCTGTGGACCATCGGCTACGACACGATTTACGCGCACCAGGATAAGGAAGACGACAGCCTCATTGGCCTCAAATCGACCGCCCTGCACTTTGGCGACCGCACGCATCTCTGGGTCGCCGCCCTCTACGCCGGTGCGCTCGTCTGCTGGACCATTGCCGCTATCGCCGCCGGCGGCCGCCTCATCACCCTTTTCGCCCTGACGCTCGCCGCGGTTCAGATGGCCTGGCAGATCAAGACTCTGGACACGGCCGACCCGGCCAATTGCCTCGCCCGCTTCAAGTCCAACACGCACGTCGGCTGGCTACTGTTCCTCGGCCTTGCAGCTGAAACACTGTTCCGGGCGGCGCCATAATTCCAGCCCGAAACGACAAAGAGGGCGGCGACCGTGTCGCGCACCCTCTTTTTTTGCCGTCGAGCCCTGTTAGCTCCCGAGCCGCCGCTATCGGGCGATCTTCGATAGCTCACAGTGCCACAAAGCTGTTGGCAACCCATGAAGCGACATGGAAAATTCAATATTTTCAATTGTTTCAGTTCGAACCACACGCGGTTGATCCCCAACCTTGTCGCCAGAGCAGCCGAAGCTTGCAACACCGCACGCTTTGAGGCACCAGCAGACCCGGATCACGCCGAAATCGAAGAAAGGACGCGAAACTGATGTCGACCGGCACTCAGAACCAGGCCCGCCAATCCAAGCAGCTCCTACACCTTGTATTTGGCGGAGAGTTGAACGCTCTCGACACGGTCGAGTTCGCCGACGTCGAAAAGCTCGACATCATCGGCATATACCCGAACTATGCCGAGGCCTACAAAGCCTGGAAGGGCGCCGCCCAACGTACCGTCGACAACGCGCACATGCGCTACTTCATCGTCCACATGCATCGCCTGCTCGATCCCGATCACCGCTGATCCGCCGCCCCAAGACGAGAACGAGACGACACGTGGCCGACACCCCTCCCATCGCGCGAAAGCCGCCGCCATTGCGGATGGACCCCCGCGCGCGTGGCGTCCTGCGCCGCTTCGCCGAGGACTGGGTTGTGCCGCGCTGGCGCCAAGTCGCCTTGTCGATGGCGATCGCCGCCGGCCTCGCCATCGCCACGGCCGGCTATTCCTTCGTCATCAAGTATGCCTTCGACACGCTGGGCTCCGGCAAGTTCGGCTCCATCGGTCTCGTGCTGACCTCGATCGTATTCATCACCATGATGCGGGCGCTGTTCCTGCATCTCCACACCATCGTCAGCAATCGCTTCCTCGCGCGCCTCACCGTCGATCTGCAGAAACGCGCATTTTCCCAACTGATCGAAGCCGACTACGCCCGCCTGACGCGCGAACGCACCGGCAATCTCGTCTCCCGCCTGACCAACGACATCGCCTACGTCCAGGTTGGCTGCGCCGTCACCCTGAACACGCTGCTGCGCGACACGCTCACGGCCATCGCCTGCTTCGCCACCATGTTCTATCACGACTACCTGTTGGCCTTCCTGGTCCTGGTCATCTCCCCGCTGGCTGCCTGGCCGATCATCCACTACAGCCGCCGCTTGAAAGGCGTCGCCAAACAAACTCAAGGCGAACTCGGCGAAATGACCGCGCGCCTCACCGAAAAACTCTCCGGCGCCCGCCTGATCAAGATGTTCCGCCTCGAGCGCTACGCCAGCAACAGCCTCGATCAGAGCTTCGAGCAGATCTACAATCTGCGCATGAAAGCGGTGCGCGCGCGGTCGCGGCTGAGCCCCTTGCTCGAAGCCTTCGCCGGCTTCGCCATCGCCGGCGTCATCGCGCTCGCGTCCTGGCGCATCACCACCAACATCTCGACCACCGGCGGCTTCATGGGCTTCATCACCGCCCTGCTGCTGGCGGCTCAAGCGCTGCGATCGTTCGGCAACTTCGGCTCCAACGTCAGCGAGGGCATCGCCGGCGCCGAGCGCTTCTACGAACTGCTCGACGAAAAACCGAAAATCGTCAGCGCCGCCGGCGCCCCGCCGCTGACAGTGAAGGACGGCACCATCACCTTCGATCGTGTCAGCTTCGCCTACGAAGGCGCCGAGGCCAGCGAAGCCATCCGCGATGTCTCACTCGTCATTCCCGGCGGCAAGACCGTCGCCCTCGTCGGTCGCTCCGGCGCCGGTAAATCTACGATGATGAATCTCGTGCCGCGCCTGTTCGACGCCGTCTCAGGCCGCATCGCCATCGACGGCCAGGATCTCAGCGCCGTTACCGTCGAGAGCCTGCGCGGCGCCATCGCCATCGTCAGCCAGGAAGTCACCCTGTTCGACGACACCATCCGCACCAACATCGCGCTCGGCCGCCTCGGCGCCAGCGAGGCCGACATCGTCGCCGCTGCCAAGGCCGCCGCCGCCCACGACTTCATCATGGCCCAGCCGAAGGGCTACGACACCATGATCGGCGACAGCGGCATGCGCCTCTCCGGCGGCCAGCGCCAACGCCTCGCCCTCGCCCGCGCGATCCTCAAGGACGCGCCCATCCTCTTGCTCGACGAAGCCACCAGCGCCCTCGACACCGAAAGCGAACGCCTCGTCCAGAACGCGCTCGCGAACTTCACGCGCAATCGCACGACGCTCGTGATCGCGCATCGTTTGGCGACGGTCCAGCGCGCCGATCTGATTTGCGTGCTGGAGCAAGGCCGTCTGATCGAAATGGGCACGCATTCAGAACTCGTCGCCCGCGACGGCAACTACGCGCGTCTGGTGCGCTCGCAACTTCTCGACACTGGCGACCCGCAACCGGTCCAGGCCCTTGGCGTCGCCTAATTCAGACCAAAACGGCGCTCGCCTGCACGATGTAATGCTTGTATGTCACGTGTCGCGCACTTAACCCGGCGGAAGTCTCCACCTCGGTTTCCCAACGCACTCTGGAACCTTTCTCCGCCGATGGCCACACCGACGGACCAGTCTCGCCCCCGCGACCGCATCACCGGCGCCACCCTTGCGCGCATGATCGGGTTCGTGCGCCGAACCTCGGGCGACCCGCCAGGACTCCGTAACGAACAAGCGCGCCTCATCGCCAGCCATCCGGCCATCATCGCCATCTGGCACGGCCAGTTCATGATGATCCCCGCCTATTGCCCGCCCGAGGTCAAGGTGCGGATCATGATCGCGCGGCACGGCGACGCTGAACTCTTCGCCGAAACGCTCAAACATTTCGACATGGAATTGATCCGCGGAGCTGGTGCTGGCAACCGCAAAGGCGATCGCGGCGGCACTCACGCCCTCCGCGCCGCCCTCACCGCGCTCGAGGCCGGCTACAGTGTCCCCATGACCGCCGATGTCCCGCCCGGCCCCGCGCGTGTCGCCGGCCTCGGCATCGTCACCCTGGCGCGCCTCTCCGGCCGCCCCATCATTCCCGTCGCCATCGCGACCTCGCGGTTCCGCGCGCTCAACACCTGGAGCCGCATGACCATCAACATGCCGTTCTCGAAGGCCGGTGTCGTGGTCGGCGAGCCGATCCACGTCCCGCGCGAGACGACGGCGGACGCTCTGGAGCGCTACCGCCTCGACGTCGAAACCGCGCTCAACACCGCAACCCGCGAGGCCTATCGCCGCGCCGGCGCCGATCCGCGCCGCGCAACGCCCGGTCCGAGCTTCGATCGTGCCCTCGGCCCGCCAGCGCCCGGCGCCGCACTCGCGACCTATCGCGGCATCATGACCGCCGGACGCCTCGCAGCGCCCGCAGTGCTCGGCATCCGCACGCGCCAAGGCAAAGAAATCGCTGCGCGCCGCAACGAGCGCTACGGCATCGCCAGCGCAGCCCGCCCCGCCGGCCAACTGGTCTGGTTTCATGCCGCAAGCGTCGGCGAGACCAACGCTGTCTTGCCGGTCATCGATGAAATGACGCGCGCCCGCCCCGCGCTCCAATTTCTTCTCACCACCGGCACCGTGACGTCGGCCAAGCTTGCCGCCGAGCGCCTCGGTCCCAACGCTCGGCACCAATTCGCACCGCTCGACGTTCCATCCTACGTCAAGAGTTTCCTCGACCATTGGCGCCCCGATCTCGGCGTGTTCGTTGAATCCGAAATCTGGCCGAACCTGATCCTCGAAAGCGCATACGCGAAGATCCCGCTCGCCCTGGTCAACGCCCGCATGTCGAAGCGGTCGTTCCGCCGCTGGCGCGGCCGCCGCGGCCTCGCCGAGCCGCTCTTCGGCCGTCTCGATCTCGTGCTGTCACAAAATCCCAACTTCGCCCGGCAATACTTGGAACTCGGCGCTCAGACCGCCGAAGCCGTCGGAAACCTCAAGATTGATGCCCCGCCCCAGCCCATCAACGCCCAAGCCCTTGCGGACCTGAAAGTGGCCATCGGCGATCGCCCGGTGCTGCTTGCGGCCTCCACCCATGAGGGCGAGGAAGCGATCCTCGCCGACGCTTACCGCGACCTCGCAGCCACTGTCGTCAACCCACTTTTGATCATCGCACCGCGCCATCCCGAACGCGCCACCGCCATCCTGCAAGCGTTGAAAGCGCGCGGCTTCACCGTCGCGCAGCGCTCGGCCGGCGAAGTTCCATCCGCGGCCACCCAAATCTATCTTGCCGACACCATGGGCGAACTCGGCACGCTCTATGCGTTGTCGCCCGTTGCCTTCATCGGCAAATCGCTGGTGCCGGAAGGCGGCCAGAACCCGATCGAGGCGGTACGGCACGGTGCGGTGGTCCTGACCGGCCCGAGCTATTTCAATTTCCAGGATGCGACGAGCGCCCTCATCGACGCCGGCGGCGCCATCGTCGTCCGCGACGCAACCGAACTCGCCGCCAACGCCGCGCGTCTGTTGCGCGATCTCGGCGCCTGCGCCGCTGTCGACCGCAAGGCGCAAGCAACGCTTGCAACGATGACCGGCGCGCTCGCCAAGACCACCGCGGCGCTGCTCGCGCTTCTGCCGCCTGACGGAGGTCCGGCACGTGGCGCGTGAACCGTCATGGTGGTACGGCGCCACGTCCGCCTGGCAAGCCCGCGCCCTCGCGCCCGCCGCCGCCATCTACGGCCGCGTCGCGCTTAAACGATTGGCGGGCGCCTCGTACGACCCTGCGCTCCCCGTGATCTGCGTCGGCAACTTCACCGCAGGCGGCACCGGCAAAACGCCGCTGGTGCGCGTCATCGCCAGAATGCTCGCCGCCGACGGCCACAAGCCCGCCATCCTGTCGCGCGGCTACGGCGGCACCATCTTCGGCCCGCACTGGGTCGATGTCGCGACCGACACCGCGCGCGACGTCGGCGATGAGCCCCTGCTGCTCGCCAAATCGGCGCCCGTCATGATCGCGCGCGATCGCCGCACCGGCGCTGTCGCCATCGAAACCGCGGCTTTGGGCTTCACCGCCATCGTCATGGACGACGGCTTGCAAAACCCCGCGCTCGCCAAACGGCTGACGATATCCGTCGTCGACGGCACACGCGGTTTTGGCAACGGCTACGTCATACCGGCGGGTCCCTTGCGCGCACCCCTCGACGCGCAACTGAAACGCACCGGCGCCATCGTCGTCAATCGCGGCCACGACGCGACGGCACCGTGCGCCATTGCAGAGCATCTGCGCGCGACCTTCAGCGGACCCGTGATCGAAGCCACCGTCGCCCCGGCCGGCGCCACCGATTGGCTCGCCGGCACACGCGTTCTGGCCTATGCCGGCATCGGTGCACCGGACCGCTTCTTCACGTTGCTCGAGCGTCTCGGCGCCACGCTGGCGGATACGCGCCGCTTCGCCGATCACCACGCCTTCACGTCGCAGGACGCGCGCAGTCTTCTTCGCGACGCCCAGGCCTTGGGCGCGACCCTGATCACCACCGAGAAAGATCATGTGCGATTGGCGAAGACCGATGCCGCCCTCGCCGAACTCGCGACAGCAACCCGCACGCTCCCGATCGAACTCGTGTTGCAGCCAACCGATGCGGAACGCCTGCGCTCCCTGCTTGCGGCAGCGCTGTCGCCAAAACCTGCTTAAGCCTTCTTCCGCGCCCGGCGCTGGAGATAACGGCGCGTCGCCACCTGCGCGCTGAGATAGGGTTCCTGCAGCTCGACGCTCCAGTACCTGAGATCCGGCAGCAGGATCATTTCCCCCGTCACGGCGCAGCGCACATAGTCGCCGGGGCTCAGCACCTGAACCTCGCCGTCGAGGTAGCGCACTTTTGCTTCGCCCTTGAGGCCGAACAGTTTTTCAAACCGATTCATCAGGTAGGTCCAACGCCCTCTATGGCCCCATGCGGCCGGAACATCGCCCGCACGCGCAAACTCTAGCGAGCCGCGTCGGCTTTTTCCAGTACCGCCAAGTCACACCAGACGTGATCAGATGACGAGCCTATGTATGCGTTAAAACAGCGATCCCTGGCCAGGACCACCGCCTCGACTCGTCCGTTGCGGTGTCGTGGAGCGACGCATCGGTGCATCCTGAGTGCTCTGCCCTACATCTTGTTTGGGCAAGGCTTGTTTGCCATCCCCGCCGACGACATCCGCCGCCACATGCCCATCCGCGAACTCGATATCGATGCGCTCGCCCGGCCGCAACGCCGCCGCCGCGCGCACGGCTTGGCCCTCCGCATTGCGCACAAGAGCATAACCCCGCTTGAGCACGCTCTGATAACTCATCGCCTGCAACAGGCTCGCCTGCGTATCGAGCTGCGCGCGCCACCGTTCGATCCGGTTGCCGATCAATTGCGGCGCCAACCGCGCGCCCGCGCGCTCGAGTCGCGTCCGCCGCCCCGCCGCGATCCGCATCAGCGCGCTCGATGCTCTATCCCAGCGCTGATCAAGATAGCGGCTCGCCCGCTCGATCCGCACACCAATGAGACGCGGCTGCAGACGCGGTGCAATCCGCGCGAGACGCTTCGCATGCGCCTGCGAATTGGCCGTCAGCGCCCGCCCCAGCCGCGACGACGCCGCATCGAACCGTTGCCGCGGCATCGCCACCAGATCCTGCAGCTTCGGCAATCCGCGCGCCGCTGCCCGCAACTCGGTGCGCGCGCTTTCCAGTCGCCGGCGCAACCCGATCCGCAACCGGTCGCCGAACTTCGCCGAATGCTCCATCAGCTCGGAATACTTCGGCACCGCCCATTCCGCCGCCTTCGTCGGCGTTGGCGCGCGCTGATCCGCGACCAGATCGATCAGCGTCCAGTCGGTCTCATGCCCGACCGCCGAAATGATCGGGATTTTGCTCGCCGCCGCGGCTTTCACCACGATCTCTTCGTTGAAGCCCCACAGATCCTCGAGGCTACCGCCGCCGCGCGCAACGATCAGCACGTCCGGCCGTGGAATCCGCCCGCCCTCCGGCAGCGCATTGAACCCGCGGATCGCCGCCGCCACTTCCGCCGCGCACGTCTCGCCCTGCACCCGCACCGGCCAGATCAGCACCCGCGCCGGAAATCGCTCCTTGAACCCATGCAGCATGTCGCGGATGACAGCGCCCGTCGGCGACGTCACGATGCCGACCACCCGCGGCAGGAACGGCAACGCCCGCTTGCGGCCCTCGTCGAACAGCCCCGCCGCCGCGAACTTCCGCTTGCGCTCTTCCAGCAGCGCCATCAACGCGCCTGCACCCGCCGGCTCCAGCGCCTCGATCACGATTTGATACTTCGACGATCCTGGAAATGACGAGACCTTGCCCGTCACGATCACTTCCATGCCCTCTTCGGGCTTGAACCGGAGCGCACCGAACACGCCCTTCCAGATCACCGCCTCGACTTTCGCCTTGTCGTCCTTCAGCGCGAAGTAGCAATGCCCCGACGAATGCGGCCCGCGATAGCCCGAGATCTCGCCGCGCAGCCGCACATGGCCATAGTTCCCCTCGAGCGTGCGCTTGATCGCGCCCGCCAGCTCCGAGACCGTGAACTCGGCGACGTTCGCACCAGGGCGCGGACTACGGACAGGGTCGGCCACGAATCGATCCGATGTTGGTTGCGGGCTTTGAGGATGATACATGAGACCCGAATTCGGCCGGGTCAATGATCCGGCGTTGTCCAAAGGAAATGCGGCCCATGAACGTCCTTTTGCTCGGCTCCGGTGGCCGCGAGCACGCCCTCGCCTGGGCCATCACCGCAAGCCCATTGCTGACCAAGCTCTGGTGCGCGCCAGGAAATGCTGGAATCGCCGAAGTTTGCACGTGCGTGCCCCTTGATCTCGCTGACTTTCACCAGATTGTGGCGTTCTGTCGCGAACACAAGATCGATTTCGTCATCGTCGGCCCCGAAGCTCCCCTCGTCGCGGGCATCGGTGATGCACTGGCCGCCGCTGGCATCAAATACTTCGGCCCGACCAAAGCCGCCGCCCAACTCGAAGGCTCAAAAGGCTTCACCAAGGACCTTTGCCGCGAGTTCAACATCCCGACCGGCGCCTACGGCCGCTTCCGCGATGCAGCCGCCGCGCATGCCTATCTCGCAACCCAGAAACTTCCGATCGTCATCAAGGCCGATGGCCTCGCCGCCGGCAAAGGCGTCGTCATCGCCGAAACCCGCGCCGACGCCTCAGCCGCCATCGACGCCTGCTTCGCCGGCGCGTTCGGCGCCGCCGGCTCCGAAGTCGTCATCGAGGAATTCCTCGACGGCGAAGAGGCGAGTTTTTTTGCCCTCTGCGACGGCGTCAATGTGCTGGCACTTGCAACCGCGCAGGATCACAAGCGCGTCGGCGATGGCGACGTCGGCCCCAACACCGGCGGCATGGGCGCCTACTCGCCCGCCCCCGTCATAACGCCCGAGATCATCCGCCGCACCATGGACGAGATCATCGCGCCGACCGTTGCCGGCATGATCAAGCGCGGCACGCCCTTCAAGGGCGTCCTGTTCGCCGGTCTGATGATCGGACCCGATGGCCCCAAGCTGATCGAGTACAATGTCCGCTTCGGCGATCCCGAATGCCAGGTGCTGATGCTGCGCCTGAAGTCGGATT
Organism: uncultured Alphaproteobacteria bacterium; assembly: GCA_963779515.1. Lineage (GTDB taxonomy): Bacteria > Pseudomonadota > Alphaproteobacteria > Rhizobiales > Hyphomicrobiaceae > CAVZYN01. Next base: position 181,052 of record CAVZYN010000009.1, on the reverse strand, counting down.
TTCTCACAGCACTCATCGCCACCGCCGACGGCGCGTTGAAATCATTCGATCTCCGATGGCACGAAGACGCGGCCCTCACCGTCGTCATGGCTGGCAACGGCTATCCCGGCGAACCCGTGAAAGGCACCGAGATCAAGGGCCTCGCTGATGCCGCCAAAGTCGGCGACGTCGAGATCTTCCACGCCGGCACCAAGGCTGAGGGCAACCGCATCCTCGCCAACGGCGGCCGCGTGCTCTGCGTCACCGCGCGCGGCAAGTCCGTCGCCGACGCCCAATCCAAAGCCTACGCCGCCATCGACAAGATCGACTGGCCGGGAGGCTTCTGCCGCCGCGACATCGGCTGGCGCGCCATCGCCCGCGAGACGTCCTCACGTTCTTAAAGGACGTCCGCGAGCAGCGGATTGGGATTGAGGCGCCTCCACGCCAAGCACATGGTGCTCCACCAAATGCCAATGCGGGCTATATCCAACGGCAACCACGAGACCATATAGAGAAGCTGCGGCAGAATTTGCTCACGCCACGACCAAAAAACATCATCTGGCATCTGGGTTGGCAACGATAGGGCCGTCATGCCTTTCGTGTAGAAAAATTCCAGGGCATCGACGGCAACATGCGCCAATAGTGCGACAGCAGCATAGGCGAACCAACGCGAGCGAACCAATCCCCAAACTTCACGCCAATGCTGTGGGCCGCGCGTCACAATGGTCACGACGAGTGAAAAACATGCGGCTGCAAGGAGCACTTTGATCAACCATGCGACACCCCTAAAGCCATACCCGATGAAATCAATTTCCCTTTCGAAGTCGCCCATGCCGCCAAGATTATCTCGAAATACTCCCATCATAATCGAACTGAAAATCGCGGACTGAGACCAATCGACAAGCCTTCCAAGACAATGTTGGAGAATAGAAAGGGCCGCTGCAAATCCCACAACGCGCTGCGTATCAAGGTTCCAGTAGCGACTGGGAGACCACCCCAAGAGCAATGAACGGCAAAGCATGACGTAAAGCATGCCCGACAGCGCGGCCCACACCAGATCGTAGCCCAGATCGCGCGCCAAGATAGCAGAGTTCCAGTTCCAGAGATTTGCTCGCCAGATTGCATGCAGCAATAGCAGCACAAACGTACCAATAGCCCACTGCGCCCAATAGACCTTGACTATGGTTTGCCATCGGCCAGCAAAAACAGTGAGGCCTTCAACGGCCGTATCCAAAATCGGCAGCACAGGGGGATGCGTCATCGCGTGCTCGCGGATCAAGTAGCAGGAACACAATACTTGCAGCGCCACGCTGGCTCTGCAAGATGCCTCTCCCATAACAGACGCATCAGCGAGTGTCGTGATGACCTCCACCGACCTCTTCCCTGGCTTCGAGACCCGCGACATCGCACTCGCATCCGGCACCATTCACACGCGCATCGGCGGCGCCGGCCCGCCGCTGCTGCTCTTGCACGGCTATCCGCAAACACACGTCTGCTGGCATCGCGTCGCGCCAGCACTCGCGCGCGAATTCACGCTCGTCATCCCCGACCTGCGCGGCTACGGCGCCAGCCACTGCCCGCCCGGCGATGCCGCCCACACGGCCTACTCAAAGCGCGTCATGGCCGCCGAGATGCGCGACCTCATGGCAGCACTCGGCCACACGTCGTTCATCGCCGCCGGCCACGACCGCGGCGCCCGCGTCGCCTATCGCCTCGCCCTCGATCATCCTGACGCCGTGCGCGCACTGATCCCCCTCGATATTCTTCCAACGGCGGAAGTCTGGCGCCGCATCACCGCCGAGAGCGCCCGCGGCGGCTATCACTGGCAGTTCCTCGCCCAACCCAAGCCCATGCCCGAAACGCTGATCGGCGGCGCGCCGCGCTATTACATCCGCCACACCCTCGCGAGCTGGACCCGCGACAAGACGCTCGAGTGTTTCGATCCCGCGGCGCTGGCCCGCTACGAAAGCATGTTCGATCGGCCCGAACGCATCCACGCCGTCTGCGAGGACTATCGTGCGGGAGCCACCACCGACCGCACCATCGACGAGTCCGACCTCGCCGCCGGCCGCCGCATCACCCAACCCACCTTTATCGTCTGGGGCTCCGACTACATCGGCAAAGGTGCGGCGGCGCCACTCGATGTGTGGCGATCCTGGTCGCCGGATGTGACAGGCGCTGAAATCCGCTCCGGCCATTTTCTCGCCGAGGAAAATCCGCACGATCTCCTCGCCGCACTCCTGCCTTTTCTGCGCCGTTCCATTACTTCCGCATGATCCCTCGCCCGTAACGGACGATCCATGACCCGCCACACCCAAGTCTTGGTCCCCGAGCCTCCAAAACTGCCCAAGAATACCGTCGATCTCGCGCTCGCCCTTGGCGGCGGCGGCGCCCGCGGCCTTGCCCACATCGTGATGCTCGAGGCCTTCGACGAACTCGGCATCAGACCCAAGATCATCGCCGGGACATCCATCGGCGCCATCTACGGGGCCGCCTACGCGTCCGGCCTTTCAGCAAAACACATCCGCGCTCACACCGAAGAAACGCTCGGCCAACGTTTCGATCTGATGCGGCAATTGCTCTCAGCCCGCGCCGAGCCGTTCTTGAAGGTCTTCAACTTGCTGCCCATGCGCGGCGCGCTCCTCAATCCGGCAGCGCTGCTCGAACTCCTATTGCCGTCCAAAGTCGCGAAAGATTTTTCCAACCTGACAATTCCCTTACACGTCGTCGCGACGGATTTTTACGCGCAGGAACCCGCCGTGTTCACATCTGGCGACCTTCGCCAAGCCGTTGCGGCCAGCATGGCGCTCCCCGCAATTTTTTCACCCGTTATGATTAACGGCCGCGCGATGGTCGACGGCGGCATGGTCAACCCGCTTCCGTTTGATCTTCTCATGGGAAAATCGCGCCTCACCGTCGCCATCGATGTCAGCGGAAACGCCCGTAACGAAAGCAAAAATTCGCAACCATCGGGAATTGAGGTGATGATGACCGCCTCGCAAATTTTTCAGCGCACAATTGTTCGCGAAAAATTGAAGGCCGCTCAGCCCGACATTTATATCGATGTTGACGTCGATGCGTTCACAGTCCTCGATTTCCACAAGCTCGGTGATGTTCTAAAAGCGGCTGCTCCCGCCAAAGAGCGATTGAAGCGCCAGCTGGCGCGCGTGCTCGATGCGGAGACACTGGATGCGGCGGCGGCGGAGATGGCGCTCATCGAGAGCGCACCGGAACCGAAGCCGGATTTAAAGCCGGACTCGAAGAAGGAACCGAAGAGACGATTGTCGCGTTTGAGGCGCAAACGCTAAGCGGGTGAGAGACTGCCGGAAGATCCATAATGTCTGTTGGCGTCGTTTTCGCACGGCGCTGAACCCTGATGTTTGTGCCGAATTTCCGAAGCTGAGAGGGGCCAAGATCCAATGACTGCCGAGAAGGGCAGACTTCGCGTCGACATCGACCTCGAGCACGCCGCTCGCGAGGCCGGTCGCGTCGCGCGCATGCTCTCCCGTCTCCGCTCACGTCACAATCTGTCGCACTTCGAGTACACCCGCCACGTCCGCGTCGTCCCCGCCAGCCAGACCTACAGCCATCCGATCCTGACGCTCGGCACCCGTTTCGCCGAAACCGAGGATCATCTGCTCTCGACGTACTTGCATGAGCAGATGCACTGGTACCTCTGGCGGCTCGGTGGCCCGGATCACGACCCGATCGAGCAGTTCTTCGACGAACTCGTCCGCCGCTACCCCAAGGCGCCGACTCAGCTGCCCGAAGGCGCCCGCAGCTATGAGCAGACCTATCTCCACATCGTGGTTTGCTTTCTCGAGCTGAAGGCCGTCTCCGAATTCATCGGCTTCGACCGCGCCGCCGAGCTTGCCAAGACCCAATTCGGCTACCGCTGGATCTACAAGACCGTGCTGCGCGATTGGGACGATCTCGAAGCGCTGTTGACGGAGCACAACGTCTTGCCGATCACGTCGGCGGAGGTCATGGACCGTACCGAAAAGCGCAAAGTGGCCCGTCCCCCCGCTACCGTCGCTCGGAAAAAAAAGCGCGCAACAAAGAAGCCGCCTCCGTCTCGGAAAACCCGCCGTAAACCGCGGGCGCGTGGTGGCAAGTCGCGTGGCTGAACACGCGCGCGCCGTGCGTGACGCCGCCACCCTTGGCATCCGCCGCCCCGTAATAGAGCGTCCTCACCCGCGCAAACGAAATGGCGGCTGCACACATCGCACACGGCTCGAGCGTCACATAAAGATCCGCACCCGTCAGTCGCTCCGAGCCCGCCGCCGCGCACGCCGCGCGAATGGCCAGCACTTCCGCATGCGCCGTCGGATCCGAGTGCTCGCGCGTCCGATTGCCCGCTTGCGCGACAACACGCCCGTCCGTCGCGACAATGACTGCCCCGATCGGCACTTCGCCACGCGCCGCCGCCGCCCGCGCCTCGGCCAACGCAATCTCCATGTAGCTCTTGGCCGGTGTCGATGTCATAAGGAGGCTCTTTGCATGAGACCCAAACTAAAATGCCGCAATCCGAAACGCGTCAACGCAAACCTGCGCCCGGCAAACGCAAGCCCGGGCCTCGCGGCGCCACACCACCCGCACAACCAAAAGCCGAACCCGCAGAAACCATGCGGATCGCCAAGGCCATGGCGCGCGCTGGCCTCTGTTCGCGCCGCGAGGCTGAACGCTGGATCGCCGATGGCCGCGTCAAGGTCAATGGTAAGATCATCCCCTCGCCGGCGCTCGACGTCGGCCCCAAGGACCGCATCGAGGTCGATGAAAACCCGTTGCCGGAGAACGAACCCGTCCGCCTCTGGCGTTATCATAAGCCCAAAGGCCGCGTCACCACCCACAAAGACCCCGAAGGCCGCCCGACTGTGTTCGAAGCCCTCCCGAAATCGATGCCGCGCGTCATCTCCATCGGCCGCCTCGACTTCAACACCGAAGGCTTGCTGCTGCTGACCAACGACGGCGCCCTCGCGCGGCATATGGAGCTCCCCGCCACCGGCTGGCTCCGCCGCTACCGTGTCCGCGCCAACGGCCGCGTCACCCAGGAGCAATTGGACAAACTGAAAAACGGCATCACCATCGAAGGCGTCCGCTACGGCGGCATCGAGGCCATCCTCGACAAGGACCAGGGCGCCGCCAACGTCTGGCTCTCGATCGGCCTGCGCGAAGGCAAGAACCGCGAAGTCCGCAAGATCCTGGCAACCCTCGGCCTCGTCGTGAACCGCCTGATCCGCGTCTCCTTCGGTCCATTCCAACTCCTCGACCTGAAGCCCGGCGAAGTCGAAATCGTCCGCCGCCGCGTCCTCCTCGATCAGCTGGGCCCGACGCTGTCGCAGGAGCTTGGCATTGCCGACCAGACCGAGCGGCAAGGCCGCCCCGGACACCAGCGCCACAAGGACCTCGACGATTGATGCGCGTTGTTGGTGGCACATTCAGCGGCCGGCCGTTGGCGGGCCCGAAGCACGACGGCTTGCGGCCGACCTCTGACCGCGTCCGCGAGTTCATCTTCAATATTCTCGCCCATGGCGCCGCCAGCATCGACTTTGATGGCATCCGCGTCCTCGATCTCTTCGCCGGCACCGGCGCCCTCGGCATCGAAGCCCTCTCGCGCGGCGCCGCCTTCTGCCTCTTCGTCGAGGACGACGCCGATGCGCGCGGCCTCATCCGCCGCAACATCGAGGATCTTGGCCTCACCGGCGTCACCAAAATCTTCCGCCGCGACGCGCGCGACCTCGGCCCCGCCGCAAACCGCAGCGCCAGTGACCTCGTGTTCCTCGATCCGCCCTACGACAAAGGCTTCGCGATCCCAGCACTCCACTCCGCCGCTCTCGGCGGCTGGCTCGCACCCGGCGCCATGATCGTCATCGAAGACCGCAAGGGCGCCAACGTTCCGCTTCCCGCTGCCTTCGACAAGATCGACCGCCGGACCTGGGGCGACACTGAGGTCACATTTGCCCGCTTCCGCGGCGATGGGCCCGCCACGTGACAACCCCATCTCCATCGCCACACGGCATCTCGGGCTGGATCGAAGCCGCACTCTTTGTGGTCGCAATCGCGATCCTCAGCATCTCCTACGCGATCGGCAGCCAATTCAACGCCCACCCGATCGCCTTCATCCTGATCGCCATGGTCACGTCGTCGACCATCCTGCTGGCGACCACCGGCTTCGGCAGCGATGCCCGCGCGATCATCGCAACACCCTTGAGCTGGGTCGTCGGCACCCTCACCATCCTGCTCGAAGTCTTTTACTACATGCTGCTGACCTATGTGCCGCCGGCCCCCGGCAGCGTGCTGGTCCGCTTCTCGATTCCGATGGCGATCGTCATTGCCTGGCTCGTTTTTCATCGCCGCCCGCGTGCCCTAGCCGTCATTGGCGGCGCCATGGTGCTCGCCGCCTGCACGTCCGTCTGGCTCGGCTTCTCGGACGCCCAGCGCCTGCCCGCCATTCTGGCCGGCGTTGGATCGGCGCTCTCGTTCGTCGGTCGCAATTTTGCCAGCGAACGCCACCCCTGGAACCGGCCCGGCGCAAGCGTCTACGACAAACTGCGTTTTACCGGCATTGTTGTGATGATCACGTCGATCGTCGGCGTCGCGGCGACCGCGCTGGCCGGCGGCCTGATCGCCGCCGGCATCCTCCCACAAACGCCGCTCGTGCCGACCCCACAGCAGCTCTTGCACCCACAGACCATGCTGCTCGGCCTCTGCGTCGGCGGCCTATTGCTGACCGTGATGGCGTATTTGACGTACTCGTCGGTCGCCAAGATCTCGGCGGAGAACTTCACCGCCGTCGCCGCGTTCATTCCGCTGGCGACCCTCGCGCTGCAGCAACTGGCGATCATGGCCGGCATCATCCCGCCCATCGCCTTCGACTGGTCACTGGTGCCAGAAATCGCTGTTGTGATTGTCGGCGTGCTGCTGATCTTGACCGCCCAGCGCCGCCGCGCCTGACCTACTTCGTGCCACGCTCACGTTCGCGATTGTCCCAGAAATCCGTCGTTGCGTCCTTGAACGCCTTCTCGCAATCGCCCGCGCAGTCGATCCACGTCCCGTTCGGCAGCTCGATTTCGTTGAGCAGCACCGCACCGACTCTCACAGTACGCGTACGCGCGACCACCGCCTGCAGGCCCGCCCGCTTCGGGTCGACGTTGAGCGTACCGGTCTTGATGATGTCGCGCGGATGCTGCCGATGATACCAGATGCCGTAAGCCACCAATGTCAAACCGAACACGGCAAGCAAGAATGCAAGGAACTTCGGTGACATCGAATGAATTCCTCAGCGGCGTCCGAACAGTCGCTCGATATCGGCAAGCTTCAGTTCGACGTATGTCGGACGCCCATGATTGCACTGGCCCGAATACGGTGTCGATTCCATGTCGCGCAACAGCGCATTCATTTCCTCGGCCGTCAACCGCCGCCCCGCGCGCACGCTGCCATGACACGCAAGCGTCGCACAAATTTCTTCAAGCCGCGTCAACAATGCGCGACCTTCTCCATCACGCAGAATCTCTCGCGCCAAATCCTTGATAAGACCCTGCACGTCCGCTTGCCCGAGCAACGCCGGCACCTCGCGCACCGCGACGGCGTCACTACCAAATGGCTCGACGACTAGACCCAGAGCCGCAAGCTCGCCTGCTTTATCCTCGATCGCCGCAGCCTCGTCCGCATCGAGCGTGACGATTTCTGGAATGAGCAGCGCCTGCCGCGCAACCCCGCCATTGGATAACATCTTCTTCATGCGCTCATAGACGAGGCGTTCATGCGCAGCGTGCTGGTCGATCACGACTACCGACGTCCGCGTTTGTGAAATGATATACGTCTCATGCAACTGCGCGCGCGCCGCGCCAAGCGGCTTGTCCAGCAGCGACTCCGGCACCGGCGCGGCATTCGGCGCCGTATCCGCGCTGGTGGATTGCAGTCCCTCGAACGGCGCCTGCATTTCCTCCGCAAAGCCGCGCGTGACATGCGTCGGCCGCGTCGAGACCCACGGTGGCGGCTGCGACGATCCTGGCGCCATGGCCGGCGTCATCAGCGCGTCGAGCGTGCGCGCGCCACCGGCCGCCGAGGCGCGATGTCCCGCCTGCTCCAGCACGCTGCGGATCGCGCCGAGCATCAGTTGCCGCACCCGCCCGCTATCGCGGAACCGCACCTCCGCCTTCGCCGGATGCACATTGACGTCCACATCGCGCGGCGGCAGCGTCAGGAACAACGCGAGCAGCGGCGACCGCCCCTTTGGCAACAGATCACCATAGGCTGCCCGCACCGCGCCGATCAGCAGCCGATCTTTCACCGGCCGCCCGTTCACGAACAGAAACTGCATCCCTGCGTCCGGCCGGTGCAGCGTCGGCAGGCCGGCAAACCCGCGAATCTCGACACCCTCGTGCGTGCCCGCAATCGCCAGCGCGTCCGCCAGGAATTCCCGCCCCATGATCCGCCCGAGCCGCTTCAGGTGCCCGTCCGGCGTCGCATCCTCGCGCGGCAGCTTGAGCCCCACCCGCTCGCCTGTCTGCACTTCGAATCCGACCTCGGGATGCGCCATCGCCAGCCGCTTGACGACTTCGCCGATCGCCATGTTTTCGGAGCGCTCCGACTTCAAGAACTTCAGCCGCGCGGGCGTCGCCGAAAACAGCTCCCGCACTTCGATCCGCGTTCCCGTGTTGACCGCGGCAGGTCCGACCGCGTGCTTCTGACCGCGATCGACGACGATGCTCGCACCCTCACGCGCAGCCTTGGGGCGCGATGCGATCTCCAGCCGCGCGATCGACCCGATCGACGGCAGCGCCTCGCCGCGAAATCCGAGAAACGCGATATTGAAGAGATCATCGTCCGCGAGCTTTGACGTCGCGTGCCGCTCGACCGCCAGCGCGAGATCAGCCGGTGACATGCCGGAGCCATTGTCCGTCACGCGAATGAGCGACAGCCCGCCACCGGCCGCCACCACCTCGATCTCGGTGGCGCCTGCGTCGATCGCATTCTCGACCAGCTCTTTGACGGCGCTCGCAGGCCGCTCCACCACTTCGCCGGCAGCGATGCGATTGATGGTTTCCGGCGCGAGCTGTCGAATGGCCATCACTCAAGTCCTTTCGGCGCGTGACGGATCACGCCCTGCCTGATCACGCCCAGCCTGATCACGCCTTGCCCGAGAGCCGCTGCCGCGCGAGCTGCTTCGCCAGCTCCACGGCCGGCTGATCAAACGGATCGATCTTCAAGAGATCGGCAACAAAAATCGTCTCCAGCATGAAATGCATCAACAGCGCACCCACATGCCGCTCATCGAGCGCCGGTACATCGATCACCCGCACCGGACGGCCGGCGCGACGTAAGGCATCCGCCACCGCTGCAGACTGCGCCGCGACGAGATCGCCCGGCGTCTTGCCCGCGAGAAATCCAATGCCGGCCTTCTCCGCGAGGTCCTTGCTGAGCCGTGGCCCCTGTCCCTCGGTCGGCGTGGTCAGAAGCGTGATCAGGTGTTCGTGCGGCCCATCCTGGAACAGCTGCAGCTGGCTGTGCTGATCGAGCGGCCCCAGGCACGCGACTGGACTGGTGCCTTGCCCGCTCTTGCCGAGGCTCTCGGCCCAAAGTTGCGCGAACCAATCGCCGAACCGCCCCAGCCGATCGGCATACGGCATCATCACGTGCACCTTGACGCCGTGATCCTTCGCAAGCCCGACCGCCACCGCCGCACCAATCGCTGGCGCAAAGTCCTTCGGCTCTGACACGGCTGACATAGCGTCCAATACCGACTGCGCGCCCGCCCTCACCGCCAGCGGATCGAGTCCGCGCGCCATCGCCGGCAGCAGTCCGACGATACTCAACACCGAAAACCGCCCGCCGATCCCCGTGTGATGCGGCAGCATCGGAATCTTGTGCGCCTCCAACAGATCCCGCAGCGCATTGCTTCTGCCCGGCATCGCCGGCTCGGTGATCCCGAGAAACAGCTTCGGAATGAGTTTCGAAAGCCCCGCGTCCTTGAGGCGATCGAGCGTCGCGACCGTCTGCACCAGTGTCTCGACCGTCCCGCCCGACTTCGACGTCACGACAAATCGCGTCGTCTCCAAGTCCAGCGACTGCAACGCGCCCGCGAGCGTCGCGCCGTCGAGATTGTCGTAGAACCGCGTCCGTGGCCGCTTGCGTTGTGCCGCTGAAGCCCCGCCCGGAACATTCCATCCCGCCATCTGAGCGAGCACTTGCCCACCGAGGCTCGATCCGCCGGTCCCGAAAAACACGATCGTCTTGGCATCCTTGCTGAGGCGATCGAGCGCCGCCGACGCGGCATCGAGATCGTCTCGCGCGGATGCGATCCGGAAGATCGGCAGATCGCCGTCGTCATGCTGCCGCTGCCGGTGCTTCAACCCGGCGCCGAGCTTCACGAGCCATGCCTCGAGTTTCGACGGCGCAAGACCGTGCGGTCCGATCGCCGCCGCGAGACATCCCGATACGTCGTGCGTATAGGCCGTGCCGCGCACCGGCTTCGCTGGAACCGCTCTTGCTTTGCTGCTGCTGGATTTGGCCATTACAACTCTCTAACCGCCGGCGGGAGACGAAGGCACAAGTTGCATGACGAATCGATGTCCCTGCGTCCAGCGCTCTTATAACGAGCGCACGCTCGTGAACCTTGGCCCAAGTCTCTTTTTCACCGAAATTGCGGATCCGCGATCCTTCGAGTTGCGGACGCAATGTTCGCCCTTCGTTCGACATAGTCTGGCGTTAGCACTAAGCATCGAGTGGCTGAGGTGAATTAACGTCTCCTTTACCATTGGCCTTCAGGGTACGTTTACTTGTCGCCATCGCGAGCCATGGCCCGCGATCAGTGTGTTGCGTCGTCAGAGAGTTGTCATGGTCGCGCGTCATCGTTCGTCGTCTGAACTGCCCCTCAACCGCATCATCGAAGGCGACTGTCTCGCGAGCCTCGCGCGTCTGCCGACCGCCTCCGTCGACCTCGTCTTCGCCGACCCCCCCTACAATCTCCAACTCGGCGGCGAACTCCTGCGCCCCAACAACACCCGCGTCGATGGCGTCGACAACAGTTGGGACAAGTTTTCCGACTTCTCCGCCTACGATCGCTTCACCCGCACCTGGCTGTCAGAGTGCAAGCGCGTCTTGAAATCCGACGGCGCAATCTGGGTCATCGGCTCCTATCACAATGTGTTCCGGCTCGGCGCGACGCTGCAGGATCTCGGCTTCTGGCTGCAGAACGATATTGTCTGGCGCAAAGTCAATCCGATGCCAAACTTCCGCGGTACGCGCTTCACCAACGCGCATGAGAACTCTGATCTGGGCCGGTCGCGATCAGAAGTCGCGCGTGACGTTCAACTACGACGCCATGAAGACCGGAAACGACGATCTGCAAATGCGCTCCGACTGGCTGTTTCCGATTTGCTCAGGCCCTGAGCGCCTCAAAGACGACGGCGGCCGCAAAGCCCATCCCACGCAGAAGCCCGAAGCACTGCTGCATCGCATCTTGTTGGCGACCACCAACACCGGCGACGTCGTGCTCGATCCCTTCTTCGGCACCGGCACCACAGGCGCCGTCGCAAAACGTCTCGGCCGCCGCTGGATCGGTCTCGAGCGCGACATGGACTACGTAAAGGCCGCGAAAGAGCGCATTGATCGCGTCACGCCGCTCGCCCCCGATGCGCTCGAAACCGCGCGGGCAAAGCGCGCCGAACCGCGCGTCCCGTTTGGCGCCATCATCGAACTCGGCCTCTTGGAGCCCGGCACCAAACTCACCGACGGCCGCGGCCGCATGTGGGCCGAAGTCCGCGCCGATGGCACCCTCGCGCTCGCCGGCAAGCAAGGCTCCATCCATCGCATGGGGGCGGAGGCGCAAGGCACTGCCGCCTGCAACGGCTGGACCTACTGGCACTTCAAGGCCGACGGCGCCCTGAAGCCGATCGACGTCCTGCGCGAGCAAGCCAAAATTCAGCTCGGCCTAACAAAACGTGGCCGCGCCATGATCGACGCGGCGGAGTAGGCCTCACGCCACCTGCACGCCATCTCCGCGCGCGATCTCGCCGCCGGTCACAACGCGGGCATAAATCCCGAGATCCGTGTGCGCGAACGAGCGTGACAATTGCGCCGGGATCGCCATGTCGCGCTGCGCAGTCTGCGGATCGACGTTGGTCGCGTCACACCGCTGCGTCCGCTTGTACACCATCAGCGCCGCGCTGCCGATCTGCAGCGTCTTGTCCAGCCACCCGAACTCGGCCCAAGGCGCAACACCATCGATGTAGACGTTGGCGCGAAACCGCAGCGGATCGACCGGCTTTCCCAGCACCCGCTCCAGATCCCGCACCGTCGCCAGATTGACGATGTGCAGACATTTTGCGGCAACGTCGGAAAAGCTGTGCCCCGGCGCCGAAACAATGCGCGGCGCCCCGCGCAGCTCCGATTTCATGTACGCCCCAAAAAACTGTTCCAGCATCTTGCGGCCGAGCGGCGTCGAGAGTTGGCCACGCGCCACCTGCTTACCGTCGCGCTTCACCGTCAGCGTCTCGGTCGCATCGTCGAACTCGGTCCTGAGCGTCGCGAGACGCTCGTCCCGCATCAGCATTAGAAACGTGATTTTCGGCAGATGCCTCGGCGCCTCCGGATCGAACCGGCCGGGCCCATTCTCGATCGCATAAGCCCGGTCGAACGGCACGGTCTCCCCAGCCGTCAATTGAACCCGCGGCAGCGCCTCCCCCGTCAGGCCTTTAACCGGATAGCGATAGAGACCGGTTACAGTGGCCTTTGGCTCATCACCCATGTCGATAATTCCTGTATCGCGGTCGAAATCATGAAAGCAGTCTTAAAGCGCGCGCTCGACTGGGACAACCTCAGTCCGTCGAGCCGTGACACGATGCGCCACATTCGCTTTCGTGCCGAAGACGCCGCGATGGCGCTGTGCAGCCTGACGGGGGCGAGCCTGACGTTGATGGCCCGCATCGCCCGCACCAAGGATTTCGGCGGCTGGGGCTCGACCCGCTTCTATGATCGCGCCTTCCGGCCCATGCGCTGGAAGAAACTGAATGTCCTCGAAATCGGCGTCGGCGGCTACGACGATCACTCGGGCGGCCAATCGCTGCGCCTGTGGCGCGCCTACTTCCCGCGCGCGGCGATCGCCGCCATCGATCTCTACGACAAGACGCATCTGTCGCGCGGCCGCATCAAGGTCCATCAGTGTTCGCAGATCGATCGCGCCCGCCTCGAAAAGCTCGCGGCATCCTACAATGGCTTCGACGTAATCATCGACGACGGCAGCCACATCAATGCCCACCAGATCGAAAGCTTCGAGATCCTCTGGCCGCACCTGAAGTCCGGTGGCATCTATGTTGTCGAAGACACACAGACCTCCTACTGGGACGGCTTCGGCGGCGGCGCCGTCGGCACCCCAGCGCACGCCCGTTCCTGCGTCAGCTATTTCCGCGGCCTCGTCGACGGCCTCAATCACGCCGAATTCGCCGATCCGAGCTACCAAGCGACAACCTATGATCGCGAGATCGTCTCGATCCAGTTCGTCCACAACCTGATCCTGATCGAGAAGGGCGACAACGCAAAACCGTCCAACATCATCGGTCGCTGGGATTCGTCTGTGGTCAAAGCCGCCGACAAGGTCGACCACGCTGGCAAGATCACCGCGAAGTGAGACTGGGCAAACCGCTGCACTGAAGCTCGCGTCTCGCGTCAACCTGCCAAGAGTATTCAATTGCTGTTGTGCAATTTGCCCGATGACGCCACCAGTCAAGACATGATGGGTGACACTCCTCCGCTGCACGAGGCGTCCGATGAACGCGCCCTCCAAGACGACTGATTTTACAGATTTCGACTGCATCACGATCAACCCGGCCCAGTGCGGCGGTCGTCCGTGTATTCGTGGCATGCGCATTCGCGTAACAGATGTTCTCAGCCTGCTTGCCGCTGGAATGACCCGCCAAGACATCTCGAAGGACGCCCCTCCGACAACCACTCCACCGGATGTCGGAATATCGCAAGCTTACCTCACTTGGCTTGCGACCACGGTCGACTTCCCTCGCCAAGCGAGAACCATCGTGCTCCTAGCGAAGCCTATGCGAACGAGATCGCCTCATTCGACGAACAGTTGCCCGTAGCGCTGGCGCGATTGCTAACGGCGCAATGTGTCGAGGGCATTCATGTCGAAGATATTGGCCTACCGTATGCCGACAGATCAACGGATCTGGGCAGAAGCGATCACGCTTGATGCTGTCATTGTCACCAAGCACGATGACTTCGTACTGCTTCACGCGCAAGATGCCCAACGGCCGCTGAATCAACCTCGTCCGTGTCGGCAATGTTTCGAATGCTCGATTGATCGAAAGTATTCGAGCAGCTTTGGCCAAGCGTGCGTCGTAGCAATCGAAGCCGGCGATCGACTGATCCAATTCTCCGTGTTCAGAGAATGCTATGACCGCGCAACCTTCCTTGCCTTTATCGGGTCGCCGGATTATGCCGGGGCCGGCGCTCACGTCCCGAGCCCCGATCCCGAGCAAGCCCGAGGCTCGCCATGACCAAAACCCGCACCGAAACCGACACCTTCGGACCGATCGAAGTCGCAGCAGACCGCTACTGGGGCGCCCAGGCACAACGCTCGCTCGGCAACTTCAAGATCGGCTGGGAACGCCAGCCCAAGCCCGTGATCCGCGGCCTCGGCATCGTCAAGCGCGCCGCCGCTGAAACCAACATGGCCCTCGGCAAACTCGACATGAGCGTCGCCGACACGATCGTCAAAGCGGCGCAAGAGGTGATCGACGGCAAACTCGACGACCATTTCCCGCTCGTCGTCTGGCAGACAGGCTCCGGCACGCAATCGAACATGAACGCCAACGAGGTGATCAGATCGAAAGCTTCGAGATCCTCTGGCCGCACCTGAAGTCCGGTGGCATCTATGTTGTCGAAGACACACAGACCTCCTACTGGGACGGCTTCGGCGGCGGCGCCGTCGGCACCCCAGCGCACGCCCGTTCCTGCGTCAGCTATTTCCGCGGCCTCGTCGACGGCCTCAATCACGCCGAATTCGCCGATCCGCAATACCAGCCGACCACCTATGATCGCGAGATCGTCTCGATCCAGTTCGTCCACAACCTGATCCTGATCGAGAAGGGCGACAACGCAAAACCGTCCAACATCATCGGTCGCTGGGATTCGTCTGTGGTCAAAGCCGCCGACAAGGTCGACCACGCTGGCAAGATCACCGCCAAGTGAGGCCGGGCAAACCGCTGCACTGAAGCTCGCGTCTCGCGTCAACACGCCAAGAGTATTCAATTGCTGTTGTGCAATTTGCCCGATGACGCCAGCAGTCAAGACATGATAGGGTGACACTCCTCCGCTGCACGAGGCGTCCGATGAACGCGCCCTCCAAGACGACTGATTTTACAGATTTCGACCGCATCACGATCAACCCGGCCCAGTGCGGCGGTCGTCCGTGTATTCGTGGCATGCGCATTCGCGTAACAGATGTTCTCGGCCTGCTTGCCGCTGGAATGACCCGCCAAGACATCTTGAAGGATTACGACGAACTCGAGGATGCCGATATCACAGCGTGCTTAGGCTACGCCGCCGCGATCACCGACAAGCGCGTCCTCGTGGTCGGCGAAGATGCGATGTCTCGTTGACGAACAGTTGCCCGTAGCGCTGGCGCGATGGCTAACGGCGCAAAGTGTCGAGGGCATTCATGTCAAAGATATTGGCCTACAGAATGCCACAGATCAACGGATCTGGGCAGAAGCGATCACGCTTGATGCTGTCATTGTCACCAAGGACGATGACTTCGTACTGCTTCACGCGCAAGATGCCCAAGGCCCGCGAATCATCCTCGTCCGTGTCGGCAATGTTTCGAATGCTCGATTGATCGAAATATTCGAGCAGCTTTGGCCAAGCGTGGTCGTAGCACTCGAAGCGGGTGATCGACTGATCGAATTCTCCGATGGTCAGAGATTGAAATGACCGCGCCCTTCCTTGCCTTTATCGGGTCGCCGGATTATGCCGGGGCCGGCGCTCACGTCCCGAGCCCCGATCCCGAGCATGCCCGAGGCCGCCATGACCAAAACCCGCACCGAAACCGACACCTTCGGACCGATCGAAGTCGCAGCAGACCGCTACTGGGGCGCCCAGGCACAACGCTCGCTCGGCAACTTCAAGATCGGCTGGGAACGCCAGCCCAAGCCCGTGATCCGCGGCCTCGGCATCGTCAAGCGCGCCGCCGCTGAAACCAACATGGCCCTCGGCAAACTCGACAAGAGCGTCGCCGACACGATCGTCAAAGCGGCGCAAGAGGTGATCGACGGCAAACTCGACGACCATTTCCCGCTCGTCGTCTGGCAGACAGGCTCCGGCACGCAATCGAACATGAACGCCAACGAGGTGATCTCGAACCGCGCCATCGAGATGCTCGGCGGCGTCATGGGCTCCAAGAAGCCCGTGCATCCGAACGACCACGTCAACATGAGCCAGTCGTCGAACGACACCTATCCGACGGCGATGCACGTCGCCTGCGCCGAGCAGATCGTGCACGACCTGATCCCGGCATTGAAACATCTGCACCAAGCGCTCGACGCCAAAGCAAAAGCTTGGAGCGGCATCATCAAGATCGGCCGCACCCACACGCAGGACGCGACGCCCTTGACGCTCGGCCAGGAGTTCGGCGGCTACGCCCGCCAGATCGAAAACGGCATCAAGCGCATCGAACAGACGCTGCCGATGCTGATGGAACTCGCCCAGGGCGGCACCGCCGTCGGCACTGGGTTGAACGCGCCCATCGGTTTTGCGGAGAAGGTCGCTGAACGCATCGCCGCGATCACAAAGTTGCCCTTCACCACCGCCCCAAACAAATTCGAAGCGCTCGCCGCCCACGACGCAATGGTGATGACGCACGGCGCCATCAACACTGTCGCAGCGTCCCTGTTCAAGATTGCAAACGACATCCGGTTCCTGGGATCAGGCCCCCGCTCCGGCCTCGGCGAATTGTCGCTGCCAGAGAACGAGCCTGGCTCGTCCATCATGCCCGGCAAGGTCAACCCGACCCAGTGCGAAGCACTGACGATGGTGTGCGCACACGTCTTCGGGAACCATTCGGCACTCACCTTCGCCGGCTCCCAGGGCCACTTCGAATTGAACGTCTTCAATCCCGTAATGGCCTACAACTTCCTGCAATCGGTGCGTCTCATCGCCGATGCCGCGATCTCGTTCACCGACAATTGCGTCGTCGGCATCGAGGCGCGCGAAGACAACATCAAGGCCGGCCTCGATCGCTCGTTGATGCTCGTCACCGCGCTCGCGCCGAAGTATGGCTACGACAAAGCGGCGAAGATCGCCAAGACCGCCCACAAGAACGGCACGACGTTGCGCGAAGAAGCCTTGAAGGAAGGCATCAGCGGCGCCGACTTCGACGCCATCGTGCGGCCGGAAAAGATGATCGGTCCCGGCGTGTAATTTGACGACCCGCGCGCCTTTGCATATCGTGCGCATATCGAATGCGCATTGATTTGGAGGGCGCAATGCAGGATCGGCCGTCAAAACCAAAAAAGAAAGCCGTCAATCTCTCCATCGACGCTGGCCTCGCCGCCGAGGCCAAAGCCGCCGGAACGAACCTGTCGGCCGTGCTCGAGCGCGCGCTGACGGAACAGCTGCGCACCCATCGCGAACAGGCCTGGCGCGAGCAGAATTGGGCCGCAATCAACGCGAGCAACGCAGAGTTGGAACGGAATGGCCTATGGGCCGACCGATACCGGGGTTGGTAATGCGGCAATTCGATATTTGCCGCATGAAAGCGCCATTGGCTCGCGCGAAGGCACCATTTGTTGTAATCTTGCAGAGCAATCTAACATCCGATTTGGCGACTCGCGTCGTCGCACCGCTGTTGCCGGAGGCCGAGCTGCCAGCCATCGGTGCCATGCGCCCATCAATCAGCTTTCAAGGCCGGAAGTATCGGCTCATTGTCGATCGCTTGAGTGTGGTGTCCAAAGCGAGCATTGGCGAAAGCATCGGCACAATAGTGAGCAAAAACTACGAGGTTCGGCGAGCGCTCGATATCGTTTTCGTCGGTGTCTAACCAACAAAGATCAAACCCGCCACACCGCCGTCTGTTTGATCTCGGCATCCTCGAGTTCGCGCGTCACTGGCACGCGGTAGTCGGCCACTTTGCTGAAACGCCCCCGCGGAAAATAACTCCGCTGCGGATCGCCGATCAACACGACCGCCCCGCGCGACGCCGCGACGTTAATGTAGGTCAGCACCTTATCCGCAAGTGCGCGCTCATAGAAAAGGTCGCCAACCAGCACGACATCGAACGCCTCCGGCTCCGTCTGCAACAGATCATCGCAGCTGGTCTCGATTGTGACTCCGTTCACCGCCGCATTCAGCGCGCACGCAACCAGCGCAATCGCATCGACATCATTGGCAACGACGCCTGCCGCGCCCCTGAGCATCGGCGCAATCGCCGTCAAACCCGATCCGGCGCCAAGATCGAGCACGCGCTTGCCGCCGCTGATCTCGGGCGTGTCGAGCAGATACCGCGCCAACGCCTGCCCGCCCGCCCACGCGAACGCCCAGAACGGCGGCGGCACATTCATTGCGCCCAACTCGTCTTCAGTCTTCTGCCAGATCGGCAAAGTCTCTTCCGCAAGGTGCAACTTTATCTCTGGCACCAGTGGCGGCGACAGCAGCTTGGTGTTGGCGCGAATGAAGGCCGCCCAGTTCGTCGGCGCCGAACGATCTCGATCCTCGCTCATACCAATTGCCACACGATGCCCTGCTCGAACTGCAGGTGCATTTCCGGGACGACGTTGGCGGGATAGCGCGCCAGGCGCGCCTTCGGCGCTTTCGGCAACCGCGTCTCTCCCCGATCGCCGAATAAGACCGGAATTCCGCGCTTGCGGGCGTCTTCGACAAATCCGGCGACGCGCGTGGCAAGCTCGGGTTCATAGACGACGTCGGACAACAGGATCAGACCGATGCCCTCCGGTGCGCCACCAAGAAGATCTTGCGTGCTCGTGTCCAACACAACGCCATTGATCTGTGCGTTCAGCGCCGCGGCATGCACGGCCAAAGGGTCGATATCGTTCGCCAGCACCCGGCGCGCGCCGGCCCGTAGCGCCGCAACCGCACCGATCCCCGAGCCGCAGCCGAGATCCAGCACCGACTTGCCCGCGACCCACTGAGGATTATCAAGAAGAAACCTGGCGGTGGCCTGTCCACCGGGCCACGCGAACGCCCAGAACGGACGCGCCGCCAATGGATCGGTCGCAACCCTCTCGATGTCTTCCCAAATCTTTTGCGGCCGCACCGCAAGGCGCAACTTGAGTTCCGGGACAAGCTTCAGCGACTGGACGGTCGTATGCGCGTGAATCAGGCGATGCGCATCCTCGGGACTCATCTGCGCCCGATCTTTTTCGGATCGAGCCCGCCCATGCGGCAGACCTCCACCCACTCGTCCGCCGTCACCGGCTGCACCGACAGCCGCATCGACGTCACCAGCGCCATCTTCACGAGCTTCGCGTTGGCCTTCACCGCTGCGAGACCCACCGGCTTCGGCACATCGCAGACCGCTTCGACATCGACGCACTCCCACGTCCCGGTCGTATCGTCCTTATCCGGGTGCGCGAGCGCGATCACGCGTACGATCCCGACGATCTCCTTGCCCTCGTTGGAGTGATAGAAGAAGCCGAGATCCCCAAGCTTCATGGCCCGCATGTTGTTGCGCGCGAGATAGTTGCGCACACCCGTCCAGGGCTCGCCTTTGGCCCCGCGCGACTTCTGCATCTCCCACGAAAACACGTCCGGCTCCGACTTCAGCAGCCAGAAGCCGGTAGAGACGGGCGTGGGGGCAGGTGGCTTCTTGGCCATCGATCTCAGCTCTATCCAGGCGTCAGCGTTGACCAGCTAATCAACGTCAGGGCAAGTCCTCGCGGCACGAAGTTTTGGAAGCCGCGATCCAGCGTGACCAAACGCAATCCGCCAGCAACCGCGAAGGCGGTAAGATAAGCATCCATCCACACTTTCGGCGATGCGGTACCGAGGTCGGCGAACCTGCGCCAAAGCTCAAAAACGCCGGGCGGTTCTTCGGCGACGTGCACTTGCGGCAGCGCTTGCAATGCATCAAGAGCGGCCAACGCGTCTCGGTTGGTCATTCCGGCTGCTCCGTAGACCTGCAAAAGTGCGGGCGTAGACGCCAGTCGCAGAAAGTTCTGTTGCGTCGACCGGCAGAAGACAGCCGGCTCGGGCGGCGTTGCAGCCTGCAAGATATTCTGAGCAATAGCGTGGAACGGATGGCTGGAGAAAATCGCTGCCAACCAAGCATTGGTGTCAAACAGGGCGCCGGGCAAAGCGACGGTCCTCTGCAGCTTGTGCCTGTTGTTCGAGTTCGAGCAGGTCTTCAGGCCTCATGCGAGCGGCAGGCGCATCGATAGGGCAACGAATGACGGGTAGGCTGTTGGCTCCAACCGTCACGTGCGAGCCCGATGGTGCACCGTCCGGCGTGCCTGGACTGGACATGCCAAGGCCTTGGCGGATGAAGTCCGCGACCAGATCTCGCAATGTGCGTCGCTCCATGAGGGCGCGTAGCTTCACCTCGCGCACCAGGTCGTCAGGTAAATCAATGGTCGTTTTCATAAGAACCAGCTTACCAGTCAGCTGGGTTGCTGAAAAGACGGCACAATCGATCACTTCCGCGCCGCCTGCCACCGCTCCTGGATCGTGCCGAGAATGCCCTTCGGCATGTAGATGATGAAGAGGATCAGCAGCAGGCCGTAGATGGCGCTGTCGAGCGCGAGCGCGGCCGATCCGAGCACCGACTTGAGCCCCGCCGAACTCTGGATCGCAACGCGCAACCCCTCCGAGAGCACTTGCGTGAACACCGCCCCGACCGTCGGCCCGAGCAGCACCCACATGCCACCGGAGACGACGGCGAACACCATGTTGAGCGATGTGCCGAGCCCCGCGACGGTGTCGGGCCCGATGTACATTTGATACTGGCCGAAGATCGCGCCACCCAGCGCACACATCGCCGACGACAGCGCCGTGATCTTGAGTTTTTCCCGCGTCACGTCGATGCCGACGGACGCCGCCGCATCCTCGTCCTGGCTCGCCGCATCGAGCGCATAGCGATCCATGCTCTGGTCGACGCGCCGCCAGACGTAAAGCCCAAACATCCACAGCACGAACGCGACGTAGAACGACAGCATCCGGTCGGGCTCGAACTGCATGGCATAAAGCGAGATGCCGTCACCATACCGCTTCGGCTGCGTCCCGAGCGATCCCCCCGTGTAATCGCGCAATCCCACGATGCAGAGCCGGACGAACTCCGTCAGCGCCAGCGTCAGCAGACCGAAATAGTGACCCGTGATCCGCAGACGAAAGCACGGATAGCCGACGAGAATGCCGACGATCGTCGCCACGACGATCGACACCGGAATGCCGATCCACGGCGTGATGCCGGCGAAATTCCACAGCAGCACCGTGCCGTAGGCGCCGATCCCCGTGAACGCGCCGTGCCCAAGCGAGGTCAGCCCGAAGCGCCCCATCAGCGCCCAGCCTGTGTAGATGAACGACCACAGCAGGATCTGCACCAACAGATGCAGGTAGTATTTTTCCGAGCCGCCAAAGAATGTGCGCACCAGCAGCGGCAGGCAAGCCACCGCGATGAGCCCCACGATTGCCGCGGGCGAAAGCCGAAGGCCGCTCATGATTTGGCTCCGAACAGACCCTGCGGCTTCACGAAGATCGCGCCCATGAAGAACAGGAACGCGACCGCATAACCCCACTCGGTGTGAAAACAGCTCGATCCGACGGCGATGAATTGGCTGATGATGAAGGCTGCGACGAAACCGCCGATCATGTTGCCGAGCCCGCCGAGCACGCAGATCATGAAGATCAGCGGCCCGAATTGCAGCCCGATCTGCGGATAGATGTCATAGTTGAGCACCATCAGCGCCGCGGCCAATCCGGCAAGACCGCCGCCAACCGCCGAGGTCACGAGATAGATTTTTTTGCTGTCGACGCCCATCAGCGGCATGATCTGCCGGTCTTGGGCAATCGCGCGGATCGCGGTGCCGAGATACGTGCGAGTCAAAAACAGCCACAGCGCCAGCATACCGATCAGCGCGACGACGAAGCCGAGGATGCGCGAGCGCGAGAAGCTCATGTCCAAGATGTTGAACGAGCCGAGGCTGATGCCGATGTTCTTGAACTCGACGCCGAACACCATCGTCGCGACCGCCTGCAGGAAAAACAGCACGCCACCCGTCACCAGCAGCTGATTGATCGGCGCGGTTTCGAGCACCGGCCGGATGACGAGGAGGTGCAGCAGCGCGCCCGCGATCGCGACCAGGATGATGCCGAAGACCGCCGCCAGCAGGAACGGCAGCCCACCCTTATAGGCATAGTGGATGCCATACATGCCGATCATCACCAGTTCGGCGTAACAGATCCACACGACATCGATCACGCCAAACACGAGATTGAGCCCGAGCGCGAGCAGCGCGAGCAGGCCCGCCAGCAGAAAGCCGTTGAGCAGCGCTTCCAGAAAGAACACGTCGAGTTGGCAGTCCATCGTCGTCCCCCGTTTGCTCCCTCTCCCCGCGTGCGGGGAGAGGGTCGGGGTGAGGGGCGGCAACACACGCCGGAGCACGTGGCCGACCCTCACCCTAACCCTCTCCCCATCGAAAGTGCGATAGGGAGAGGGGACTACATCAAATCCCCATATACGCCTTGCGGATCTCGTCGCTCGCCGCCAGATCCGCCGCCCGCCCGCTCGCATGGATCTTGCCGACTTCGAGCAGATACGCGCGATCGGCGACCTTCAAGACTTGCGCGACGTTCTGCTCGACGATCAGCACCGTGTAGCCTTCCGACCGGATACGCCGGACGAGATCGAACACCTGCGCCACGATCACGGGCGCAAGCCCCATCGAGGGTTCGTCGAGCAACACGAGCTTTGGCCCGCTCATCAGCGCCCGCCCGATCGCGCACATCTGCTGCTCGCCACCCGACATCGTACCAGCGAGTTGCAAACGCCGCTCCTTCAGGCGCGGAAACAGCGAATAGACATAGTCGAGCCGCTCGGGAAACTTCGCGCGCGCCTGCGGTATGAACGCACCCATGCGCAAATTATCTTCGACCGTCAGTCGCGGAAACAGGCGCCGGCTTTCCGGCACATGCGCGATGCCGGTCTCGATGATCTTGTGCGGCGCCGTGGTGCGAAGATCCTGGCCTTCCATCGTCATCTGACCGCCGCTCGCCGCCAGCAGCCCCGAGATCACCCGCAGCAGCGTCGTCTTACCCGCGCCGTTCGCACCGATGACGGCCACCGCCTCGCCGGCATCTACCCGCATCGAGACACCGAACAGCGCCTGAAACGCGCCGTATCCCGCATTGACATCTTTGAGTTCGAGCATCGACCCTGCCTACGCCGCCATATCCGCGCCGAGATAGACCTCGATCACGCGCCGGTCGGCCTGCGCCGCCTTCGGTGCGCCATCGAAGATCTTTTCGCCATGATCGAGCACCACGACGCGATCGACGACGCGCATCAACACGCCCATGATGTGTTCGACCCAGACGATCGTGATCTTCATATCGCGGCGGATTCGCTGCAGCATGTCGGCGGCCTGATCCATCTCGGTGTGGTCGAGCCCGTTCAAGCTTTCATCCGCTAGCAGCAGCGTCGGCTGCGTCGCAAGCGCGCGCGCCAGTTCCAATTGCTTGAGCGCGCTGGCCCCAAGACCATCCGTCGTCGATCGGGAATCCGTTGGCAGCCCGACGAGCGCGAGCGCCTGCTCCGCCTGCTGCCAGCAGTCGGCACGCGAGGTTTTGCCGTGCTGCCCGAACCATGCCGACAGCGCGACATTCTCGAGCAGAGTCAGATTTCGAAACGGCCGCGGGATCTGGTAGGTCCGCCCAATGCCCTTGTGGCAAACCTTGTCAGCGGTCAGCCCGCCGATTTCCTCGCCCTTGAAGGTGATCGAACCGGATGTCGGCTGATACATGCCGGCGATACAATTGAAGGTCGTGCTCTTTCCCGATCCATTCGGGCCAATGAGGCCGAGGATCTCCCCCTCTTCGACATTGAACGACACGTTGTTCACGGCGGTGAAGCCACCGAACGTCTTGGTGAGACCCGAAACAGCCAACAGCGCCATGCAATCGCGATCCAGTAACTGGGCCAAAACTTGAGCCAGAATTTAAGAGAGCCCCGAGAAAAATCGGGGGACCCTGAGGTCCCCCGACGATATGTCATCAGCGCGCGTAGGCGTGGCCCGCGGGCAGCGGCACGACGGGATCGAGCGTTTGCAGTCCCTTCGGCCAAGCCACCTTGGTCTGGCCATCGACGTATTGCACGATCGCCGGGAACGACCGCTCGTTCTGGCCAGCCATCTGGTGACCCGGTGGGAAGAACTTCACGCCGTAACCCTGCACCGTGCCACCTTCAGGAATATCGGTCTCGAGCGCGGCCTTGCGCAGCGCTTCGGGATCGATGCCGCCATACTTCTTGATGGCGCGTGGCAAAACGTCGGTGAGGAACACCCACGTCGGCGCGAACCCGCTGGTGACGTGCGGCGGGATTTCCTTGGCGTTGGTCTGCGCGCGGTAGCGCTTGATGACTTCTTCCATCAATGCGCCGAGGCCCGGCGCCAGCGTCTTGCCATCGAGTAGCTGGCCCGGCACCGGATCGACGTTGAACAGGTAGTTGACGTCGCCCTTGAAGGTCTCTTGCAGCTTGTCGTATTGCGCATAACCCGCGCCGTGACCAATCAGCATCGACCACTTCAGCCCAGCCTCCTTGGCTTGCCGGAGGAACAGCGTGATGTCCGGGTTGTAGCCCGTGTGCATGATCACGTCGGCCTGCGCCCGGCGCAACTTCGTCACCAGCGCGGAGAGATCGGTCGATGTCGCGGCATAGCCCTCCTTGTGGACGATCTGCATGCCAAGCTCTTTGCAGTTCGACTCGTTGCCAGCAGCGACGCCGACACCGTAGGGGCCGTCTTCGTGGATGATCGCGATCTTGAGGTCCTTGACGTCCTTCTTGAGTTTGTCCTTGGCGACGCCGGCGACGAACTTGCACGACATCTCGCCGTACTGATCGGAGTGCACCTGCGGCCGGAATACGTATTGCAGGTTCTTACCCTTGAAGACCGCCGATGAGATGCAGACATTCGCCCACATGAAGCGCTTGGCGGCATCGATCTTGGCGGACATCGGCACGCAGTGCGCCGACGAGTAAACGCCCATGACGACATCGACTTTGGCTTCGTTCATGAGGCGCTCGGCCTCGTTGATCGCGACGTCGGTCTTCGATTGCGCGTCGGCATTGATGGCGACGATCTTGTAGCCCTCGACACCACCCTTCTCGTTGACGAGATCGATCGCGATCTTGTTGCCGATCGAGGCAGCGATCGAGCCGCCACCCGCGAACGGGCCCGTCTGATCATAAATCAGTCCGAGCTTGATTTCCTTTTGTTGCGCGGCAACCGGCGCGCTGGCACCGAGCGCCGTTGCGATCAGCAGCCCGCCGATTGCCGTTGTAGTCCCGAGTTTCATGGATTTCCTCCCGTTGATGGGTTCGTCTCGATCCCTTGCACACGAGTGTGCGAAGCTGGGCGCCATCCTGTCAACGCCGATTCGCGCCTAGGCAGACGTGCGCCCTCATGTCGTCGTGGCGGCCGGCACCAGCAATGCGTCCAATGGCATTTCCAGGCCTGGCGGATCGAGACTGAGCATGCCCTCGGCCGGTGCCGGTGGCGGCACAAGGACATCGCCCTTGCGACGATAGTGGAGCACCTGCCGCTCCATCGGATCGATGATGACATAGTGTTGGATCGTCGCGACGCGCCCGTAACCTTCGACCTTGATCGAAAGATCACGACGAATGCTGGACGGAGTTGGTGACAGCACCTCGAAAACGGCGATCGGGTTGGAAATCTCCAATGCGTCGTCTGGCACCTCCGGCAGAGGGGCGATCAATGCGTCGGGCTCATAGGCTCTGTCAGAAGCGATACGAACCGTCGGGCCATCGGGCATCGCATAGAACGGCAAGCCTGCGCGCGCGATTGCTGATGCCAAGGCTGCATAAACGCGCTGCTTGGTTCGTGTGTGGCTGGCGTTCTCGGCTTGCATTTCGACAATCCTGCCAGCCTCCAACTCATAACGCCCGCGCTCCTGGTCCATGCTCCAGCGCAGGAATTCCTCGATAGTCAGGCGGGTCGGCAGAAGGGCGTTCATGGACAAATACTAGCATGCTGACGCGCTAGTGTCCCGCCCTAGGTCGAACGGCCTTTTGGAGCCGGCGCGCAGATAATCGGATGCTCAAGCAACGACCCGCTCGACCGCGACCGCGCGCACATCCATCTCATAGTCGAGGATATCCACCGGCGGCCGGCAGAAGTGCCACGTCACCCCATGCTCCGCAGCACCCCGGCGCACGATCTCATCGGCCAGATGCGCATGGGCGTCGAACACCGTGTAGAGCTGGCTCGCCGTTGCGTCACGCCAGGTGAACCCGAGCAGACCCATCCGCCGCTCCATTTCGCCAAGCACCGCTTGCGCCTTCTCACGCAGACCTGCGGGGCTCGTATCACCCGGCCGGACGACGTACTTGCCATAGCTGCCCTTGCCCTCGGGCGCCTCGCCGCTGCCGGCGACGACGAACGACGGCGCCGCCTTGGCATCCGGCACCGTGAAGGCGAACGCGTGGAACGACGGTTCCGCCGGTTTGTGGATCTCGGGACAGACGTTGGAGCGCGCGACCGGGTTGGTCTTGCTCGCCGCATCGTAGACGCCCCATTTTGCGAGCGTACCGACATAGACCTCGTTGAAGGCGATGAAGCCTGCCTCCGTGAACGGCGCCGGCGATCTGAGCTCGCATGCCGCGAACGCCGTCAACGGCCGCCCCGCCTCGGCGATCATCGTCTCGATCCGCCGGAACCCTTCCGCCAGCGGCACCGGACGCTGGAAACGCACGCGCTCGAGACGATACCCAGGCTCCGCGGCGACGCCGCCCGAGTATTGAAAGACCGCCGGAATGTAACGATACCCGCCGGCTGCAAAGACCTTGGTGCTCATGATTTGTCGCTCGTCTCATAGGTGTAGTCGAAATCGCAGTGACTGGCGCCTTGCATGATCGTTTGCGTCCGCTTGAGCTTGAGGTTCGGATCGTACCCTTCGCAGAACGTCCCGTCGCGCTGGCACGACAAGAGATGCCCGATCTCGCCGAGCCCCATCTCGCGGTACATCTCCGCATACTTGCAGCGCGTGACGTTGAATCGGTAGCGATCGTCGCTCTTGTCCTTGACGTCGATCTCGAGCGCTCCGCCGCGGAGCCATGGCTCCTGACGATCGATGAAGGTTTGCATCGACGTGTTGCCAGCACTTGCCGCCGCCAGCGCCCGTGCCTGCTCGATCGAGGCGCTGCGCACCGCCTCCGCAATGGCCCGTTGTGCGATCTGAACTCCGTGCGACGCTTTCAGCGTGTCGTAGACATGCTTCAGGATACCGGCCTCGATCCGCCGCTGCTCCAGCATCGCCATCGTTTGTGCGTCGGACATTGAACTCTCCTCAAGCTATCGCAGGTCCGGGCCGGACGCGAAGCGTGCAGCACCCCGTTTCACCTGCTGTCCACGTCGTGCCCACAAAAGTAAAACCTGCTCGCTCGAACAAGCCGCGATCGATCGCGCCGGCCATCCTACAGAGCCGGGTCACGTCCTCAGCGCTTCGGCCCTGCTTGACCCATGCTTCCTTCAGGGGACAGCGGTGGAAGTAGATCTCGAGTTCGTCGACGTCGCAGCGCCGCACGTCAGGCGCGAACAGCGCCTCCCCCTCGATGATGCCGCCAAGGAACGCGTCCTTCAGACCGGTGAGATCGGCCGGGCCGTGCTGCGCCAATGCTTTCCCCATGTCCTCGCCCATCCGGGCCGTCGCTTCCATGCAGAGGGCGAGCGCCTGATCCGGCCCCAACCGCTCGCTCAGCACATCATAAATGTGCGCATAGGCGGCCGCTCGCATCGCAAACGAGCGCTGCAAAAGCACGTGCACCTCATCGATCGGCACAGACTCGCGACGCGGGGACATGGGACGCACTCCTCAGGAGCGTTACGGGGCGAGACTGCTGAAGCGGCGCGCGATTGACAAGGGGGCCGCGCCCCACAATCAGTAGAACTCGACACTTCAGGGCGAAATCCGAATGAACGCAGCGATCGATTGGCCGCCGTCACTATGGGCGGCGGTGACACCGCCGGGGCCCGCGCTGCCCGCCCTGCGCGGCGCGGCGACAGCGGACGTCGTCGTGATCGGCGCGGGCTTCACCGGGCTCTCGGCAGCGCTGCATCTGGCCCGCGCCGGCCGCGACGTTGTCGTGGTGGAAGCGAAAGAGCCCGGCTGGGGCGCGTCGGGCCGCAACAACGGCCAAGTGATCCCGACGCTCTCGCGCCCCGACCCCGACGACATCATCAAGCGCCATGGCGCGGCCGGCGAGCGCTTCGTCGATCTGCTCCGCGACAGCGCATCGCTCCTGTTCGACCTGGTGCGCGCGGAAAACATCGCCTGCGAAGCCGAACAATCCGGCTGGGTGCAGCCGGTGCACACGCCGGGCCGCATGCAGATCGCCGAGCGCCGCGTCGCGCAATGGTCGAAGCGCGGCGCGCCCGTCGCGCTGCTCTCGCGCGATGAGATGGCGGCAAGACTCGGTTCGACCGCGTGGCACGGCGGCTGGGCCAATCCAACCGGCGGGCATATCAACCCGCTCGCGTTGGCGCGTGGATTGGCTGCCGCAACGCTGCGCCACGGCGCCACGCTCTTTGCGCAAAGCCCCGCGACGTCGTACACGCGCACGGCCTCTGGCTGGCGCACGGAAACGGCGGGCGGACAAGTCACCTCGCGCGCACTGATCCTCGCGACCAACGCCTACACGGGCGAGATTGCACCGAAACTGGCGGCAGACATCGCGCGCGAAATGGTACCGATCCTGTCGTGGCAGATGGCGACGCGGCCGCTTGGCGACAACGTGCGGCGTGTGATCCTTCCCGGCCGCGCCGCCATGTCCGACACCCACGGCGAGCTCTATTTCATGCGCTATGACGCCCGTCACCGTTTGGTCACCGGCGGCGCCCTCGTCAATCCCTCGAACGGCGCCGAGCGCTTGAAGCCCTACATCGCCCAGCGCCTGCAGCAGCTGTTCCCATCGATCGGCGAGGTCAGTTTCGACTACGTTTGGAACGGCGCCATCGGCATGACCCGCGATTTCCTGCCGCGCGTGCACCGGCTCGGACCAGATGGGTTCGCCTGGGCAGGGTGCAACGGCCGCGCCGTCGCGCTCTCGATCGCGCTTGGCCGCGAATTTGCCCGCGCGGTCGAAGGCGCGCCCGCCCAAGATCTGGCACTCCCCTTCACCGACCCCGATCCGATTCCGCTGCAGCCCATCGTCCGCCGCCTCGCGCCGCTGATGCTGCTCGACTACAAGCGCCGCGACCGCCGCGAGATCTGAAGTCCACCAGCGCCGCGCTTGCGCCCGACCACGAGCTTTGGCTAACTGCGGCGAGAGATTGCTTACTTCCACGCCCGAAAGGCCGCCCATGCGCAAGAAACCCGAGACGCTTCGCTCCTACCGCTGGATGGGCGTGGATGACCTGCGCGCCTTCGGACATCGCTCGCGCATGCGCCAGATGGGCTATGAGCCCGCCGACTGGGGCAAGAAGCCGATCATCGGGATCATCAATACGTGGAGCGACATCAACCCCTGCCACGCGCATCTGCGCGCCCGCGTCGACGATGTGAAGCGCGGCGTGCTGCAGTCGGGCGGCTTCCCCGTCGAGATCCCAGCCATGTCTCTGGCCGAGCCGTTCCAGAAGCCGACCACGATGCTCTATCGCAATATGCTCGCCATGGAGACCGAGGAACTGCTGCGCAGCTATCCGATCGACGGCGCCATCCTGCTCGGCGGTTGCGACAAGACCACGCCCGGATTGATCATGGGCGCAACCTCGATGGGACTGCCCTTCATTTTCTGCCCAGCGGGCCCGATGTTGCGCGGCAACTGGGGCGGCAAGGCCTTGGGCTCCGGCTCCGACGTCTGGAAGTATTGGGACGAGCGCCGCGCCGGCAACATTTCCGAGAACCAGTGGGAAGACATCGAGAATGGTATCGCCCGCTCGTTCGGCACCTGCATGACCATGGGCACCGCCGCCACCATGATGTCGATCACCGAAGCCCTCGGCATCACGCTACCGGGCGCCTCCGCGATCCCCGCCGCCGACGCCAATCACCCGCGCATGTGCGCGCAGGCCGGCCGCCGCATCGTCGACATGGTGTGGGAAGACCTGACGCCCGACAAGATCCTGACGCCTGCCGCATTCGAGAATGCCATCGCGGTGCACATGTCGCTCGGTGGCTCGACCAACGCGATCATTCACGTTATCGCCATGGCGCGCCGCGCCGGTGTTGCGGTCTCGCTCGAAACCTTCGATCAGATCGGACGCAAGGTTCCCGTCATCGCCAATCTGCGGCCTTCGGGACAGTATCTGATGGAAGACTTCTTTTACGCCGGCGGCCTGCCGGCGTTGATGAAGGTGTTGGGCGGCAAACTCCACGGCTCGCCGATGACCGTCAACGGCCGCACGCTCGCCGACAACATCGCCGACGCCAAAGTCTACAACGACGACGTCATCCGTCCGCTCGAGAAAGCGATCTACGCCGAAGGCGCGACGGCCGTATTGAAAGGCAATCTGGCGCCGCGCGGCTGCGTCATGAAACCGTCCGCCGCCGAGCCGCGCCTGACAAAACATCGTGGTCCGGCCTTGGTTTTCCGCGACTACAACCACATGGCCAAGGAGATCGAGCGATTGGATCTCGACGTCACCGCCGATCACGTCCTGGTGCTGCAGAACGCCGGCCCCCAGGGCGGCCCCGGCATGCCCGAGTGGGGCATGTTGCCGATCCCGCGCAAGCTCGTGAAGGAAGGCGTGCGCGATATGTTGCGCATTTCCGACGCGCGCATGAGCGGCACCAGCTACGGCGCCTGCATCCTGCATGTGGCGCCTGAAAGCTTCGTCGGTGGTCCGCTGGCCCTCGTTCAAACCGGCGACGAAATCGAAGTCGACGTCTCAAAACGCCTGATTCATCTGCACGTTTCGGATGCCGAACTCGCCCGCCGCAAGGCTGCCTGGAAACCGTTGCCGCCCCGCTACGATCGCGGTTTTGGCAAGATGTATCAAGCGCATGTGGGCCAAGCCGACGACGGCTGCGACTTCGATTTCCTCGAACACGGCGGCCGCGTCGCCGAACCCGAAATCCACTGAAAGCGCGTAAAATCAGCGGTTTTATGCAGGTGTGGAGCGGCCAATTTGCCGCTCGCCGTCCGCGCCCGCCTGTGGTATCGCCGCACCTTCGATGATCATCGCATCGTCGGTGCGACATGAAAAACCGCGTTTTTGCTAGAGAATCACTTAGAACGCGTTTCATTCTTCCCACTTCACCGTCCAACACCAACAGGAAACACCCATGGCAAAAGCCGCTAAAGCCGCTGCAAAAACAGCTAAGGCCGCGACCGTTACCCTGCGTCATCTCGGCAATGCAATCGCCGAGTTGCACGAGATGCCGAAGAAGCAAGCCGTCGCCGTGCTCGAAGATTTGGTTGGCATGATCACGACGCACTTGAAGAAGGGCGCCCGCATCCGCATCGGCGGTCTCGGCGTTCTCCAGGTGCGCAAGCGCGCCGCTCGCATGGGCCGCAACCCCGCCACGGGCGAAGCCATCAAGATCAAGGCGTCGAAGAAGGTCGCGTTCCGCGCCGCCAAGGAACTCAAGGAAGCCGTCTGAGGCATCCTTCGGTTGCGAGTTCAAACAGCGATTGGCCCGTCCGATCGCTGTTTTTCGTTGCCCTGTTCATGACATGTGCGCACCGCCCTTGACACGCAAAACACCCCCTGCTGAATGGGGAACGAAACCGACAGAAAACCTCGGCCATGCCGACAGTTGCCGCTGATCTGGAGCACGCGATCTTGGACCGCCCGAACGCCCCGCGCACCTATCTCGATTTCGAGAAGCCGATCGCCGAACTCGAGAGCAAGATCGCCGAGCTGAAGGGCATCAACGCGGACAACAATTCCGTCTCCATCAGCGACGAACTGACCAAGCTGCAGCAGAAAGCGCATCAAGCCCTGGTCGATACCTACGGCAAGTTGACGCCGTGGCAGAAGACGGCCGTCGCGCGCCATCCCGATCGCCCCCACAGCCTCGACTACATCAAGGCCTTGATCGAAGACTTCACGCCCCTGGCTGGTGATCGCTACTTCGCCGAGGACGCCGCGATCGTCGGTGGCGTCGGCCGCTTCCGTGGCCGATCGGTTGCCCTCCTCGGACACGAGAAGGGCTCCGACACCGAGAGCCGCATCCGCCACAACTTCGGCATGGCGCGCCCTGAAGGCTACCGCAAGGCGGTGCGCCTGATGGATCTCGCCGACCGCTTCAACCTGCCCGTAATCTCGATCATCGATACGGCGGGCGCCTATCCCGGCATCGGCGCCGAAGAGCGCGGCCAAGCGGAAGCCATCGCACGCTCGACCGATCGGTGCTTGGCGCTCAAGGTGCCGATGGTCGCGCTGGTGATTGGCGAAGGCGGCTCCGGCGGCGCCGTCGCGATCGCGACCGCCAATTCCGTGCTCATGCTCGAGCACGCGATCTACACCGTCGCCTCACCCGAAGCGGCCGCCTCGATCCTCTGGCGTGACAGCACCCGCGCCAACGATGCTGCCAACAGCATGAAGATCACCGCGCAGGATCTCCTGCAGCTCGGCATCATCGACGGCATCGTGCGCGAACCGGTCGGCGGCGCGCATCGCGATCGGGCCGCCGTGATCAAGGCCGCAGGCGACGCCATCGAAAAAGCACTCGCCGTGTTCGACAAGTCCGAGCCTGAGGCGGTCAGAACACAACGCCACGATAAATTCCTGGCCATCGGCCGCTCGCTCTGATTGAGCACAAGCCAAAATCCGCTGCAGTCCGCCTCAGCTGCTGGATTCCCACGGAAAATCACAAGAAATTGCCGCAAACGCGCCCCGGTCGCGCCGTGGTTGGCGGTAAAATCTCGATCTGAGGGTGATTCGAATTCAGACTGCGCCGGTCTAGCCAATACCATGCGTTAACAGTATCTTAAGCATGGGACGGGAAAGTAGCCGGGCGTGCGCCAGGGGCACTGTGTATGGATCTAACGATCCTGGGGAACATGACACGAGCATGGGTAAGTCGCAGCCTCGCGTTGGCGGCGGCGATCATTGTTGCGGGCTGCGCGGCAAGTCTTGAGCTTGCGCCGCATATGCGTCCGCTATCGAATGACTCGATGATGTTGCTCGGCAAAAAGGGCCTGACGCCCGCCGCGCCGATGTTCGTGCGCATCTTCAAGGAAGAATCGGAACTTGAAGTCTGGAAGGCGCGCGACGACGGCCGCTACTACCACTTCAAGACCTATCCCATCTGCAATTACTCAGGCGAACTCGGCCCGAAGATAAAGCAAGGCGACAAGCAGAGTCCCGAAGGCTTCTATTCCGTCGCCCGCCACCAGATGAACCCGAACTCGCAGTTCCATCTGGCGTTCAATCTCGGCTTCCCGAACGCCTACGACAAAGCCCACAAACGCACCGGCGATTTCCTGATGGTGCACGGCAAGTGCAAGTCGGCGGGCTGCTACGCCATGACCGACGCGCTGATCGAAGAGATCTATGCGCTCGCCCGCGAGTCCTACATCGGCGGACAGGACAGCATCCACGTGCACGCCTTCCCGTTCCGCATGTCCGACGCCAATATCGCGCGGCATAAGACCAACGAGCACTTCCCGTTTTGGACGACGCTGAAGGAAGGCTACGACTACTTCGAAACCAGCAAGCAGGTGCCTGCGGTCGCGGTCTGCGGCAAGCGCTACGTTGTCGCCCACAAGGCCCGCACCGAGAATGTGAAGTTCGATCCGGAAGGGCCCTGCCCGGCAATGGAACGCGTCGCGCCGAGCCCGTTCACGCCGAAGCCGTCACAACAAGCGGGCATCGATGAGCGGATCGTCGCACCTGGGCCGAAGACGCGTTCAGGTATTGGAACCGCGTCGATGGCCCCGTTCAGCGCTGTTCCCGCCATGAGCCTAGGCGCGCTCGTCAAGCCCTGAGGTCGTCAGACCGTGAACAAGGCCAGCGCGGCAAGACACACAAAAATCAACAGCAACAGCACGACGGCGCCATATTGCATGGCAGCGCGATTGAGCTCCCGCTCGGTCTTGGTCATGCGGCTGCACGCTCGATGCCACTCATGCAAGACATCGTGCCGGAGCGCCGCTGACAAGGACCTGACGCGGCCCGGAAACAGCGACCGAGGATAAATGGACATCATCAATTCTCGTACCGTCCCGAGACGATCCGCAGCGAGCGCGAGAGGAAGTCGCGCCGCAAGATGATGTAGATCACCCACGCCATCGTCGCCATGAAGATCAGCGGGTGCGCGAACCAGCCCATAGCGGCGATCGCATAGTAGTAGGCTCTGAGCCCGCCATTGGCATGCTCCGCCGCGATCCCGACAAGCTGCGCCGTCCGCTTGGCGTGCGCCAGACAATCGTCTCGATTGGCATCCGTCAGCAGCGGTGTCGCCCCGATCAGGATCGAGACATAGTGCGACAGCCGGAATGCCCACGCGAACTTGAAGAACGCAAAAACAAAAACGGCGATGATCAGCAGCAGCTTGAGCTCGAACAACACCGCCGAGGATTTCGCGACATAGGGAATGCGCTCGAGGATCTGCTGCACCTTTTCGCCCGAACCGAGCAGCGCCGTGAGACCGCCGATCAGAATGGCACTCGTGGAGGCGAAAAACGCATTCCCCTGACCAAGACTCGTCAAGATCATGCCATCGAGCACGCGATTTTCGCGCGCGGCCATCACTTCCATCCATTTGAGCCGCTCGCGCTGCATGGCGCCGATGATGCTGCGCCCCACCATGCGCCGCGTGCCGGTGATAAAGCTGTAGCCGATGACGAGAACAAAGAACCAAGCCAGCGCCAATTGGTCGAGCGGGCTCATCAGGGAATCGAAGGGCATGGCAAGCGTGGTCCTCGTGGCGATCGAGGCAGAACCATACGCGGGCGGTGGACCTTGTCGAGTTGGTTCGGGCCGCCCATCCACCGCGAACGCGACCAATTCAACGCGCCAACTCAATCAGATGATGGTGACGCCCGCATCTTTGCCAGGCGGTCGAGCGCATTTTGCAGAAAAATCGCCGCCGCGACGCGATCGATTGCTTCGACGCGCTTGGCGCGCGACATATCCGCCTCGATCAGCGCGCGCTCGGCGGCAACAGTCGACAACCGCTCGTCCCAGAGCAGGATCGGCGCAAACGTCAGCCGCGACAGATTGCGAGCGAAGGCTTGCGCGGCCTGGGCACTGCGCGAGCCGCTGCCGTCGAGGTTCATCGGCAGTCCAATGACATACCCGCCGGCGCCGTGCAGATCCGCCAGATCCAGCAGCCGTTCGGCGTCGGCCGCGAACTTGGTGCGATGAATGGTCTCGAGACTTGAGGCGATCGTCCGCGTGACGTCGCTCATCGCGACCCCGAGCCGCTTGCTGCCGACGTCGACAGCGAGGAGCCGGTCGCCGGGCCGCAGCGCCATCGCAAAGGCCTCGATCTCGAAAATACCGCCGGGACGCTCATTGGGCCCCCGGTTGGCGATTTCGTCGGCGCGGTCGTCTGTCACAAGCACGGTTCCTTGATGTGCGGTATGGAGGGTTGCCGCTCGGCTCGACCGGCTTATACTCGGGGCCAATCCCAATCCCAACCGAGAAACGTGCTGGAGGCATTCGACTGCCATGAAGATCATTTGGTTTGGCCATTCGTGCTTTCGGATCGAAACCGGCAAAAGCAACATTCTGATCGATCCGTTCCTGAAGGGAAATCCGGTCTTCGAAAAATCCGGGATCACGTGGGACCAGGCGACGGCCGGCGTCACCGATGTGGCGCTGACGCACGGCCACAGCGATCACATCGGCGATGCCGGCGAGATCTGCAAGGCGCGCGGCGCGACGCTCTTTGCGAATTACGAACTTGCGATGCACGTGAAAACCAAGGGCGCGGAAAAGCTGCAACCGATGAACACCGGCGGCACGGTGGCCGGTGCCGATTTCGAGCTGACGCTGGTCAACGCGCTCCATTCCTCGTCGGACGGCGCCTATCTCGGCAATCCGTGCGGCATCGTCATCAAGCCCAAAGACGGACCGGTGGTCTATCACATGGGCGATACCGACATGTTCGGCGGCATGGCGCTGATCGCCGAGTTCCATCAGCCGACGGTTGGTATCGTGCCGATCGGCGACCGGTTTACCATGGGGGCGAAATCGGCTGCGTTCACCTGCAAGAAGTTCTTCAAGTTCCAAACGATCTTCCCCTGCCACTACGGCACGTTCCCGATCATCGACGCGACCGCCGATAAATTCGTCGCCGAGATGAAGGGCTACCCCGTCGTGGTGCCGGCCGTTGGATCGCCCGTCGCCGTTTGATCGATCGACCGTCTGCCGCAAAGGAGCATGCCTGAATGTTGGAGAGCCGCGCCGTACCGGCCATTGACGAAGCATTGGCGCCCGCGCGCGCCGCCGGTGGCGTGCTTTGGACCTTCACGTTGACGACGTTTCTGTCGGCGCTGCTCTTGTTTTCGATCCAGCCGATGTTCGCCAAGATGGTGCTTCCGGTCCTCGGCGGCGCGCCGTCGGTATGGGCCGTCGCCATGTGCTTTTTCCAGGCGGCGCTGCTCGCGGGCTACTGTTGGGCGCACCTTGTTATCAAGCGCCTGCCGTTGGCTGTCGGCGGCATGGCGCATCTCGCCTTGTGCCTGTTGGCCTTTGTCGTGCTGCCGATCGGGCTGCCGGCCTGGTTCGGCGAGCCGCCGCCAGGCGAACCATACCTTTGGCAGCTCGGCCTCTTCGCCGTTGCCGTCGGACTTCCGTTTCTCGCCGTTGCCGCCAACGCGCCGCTCCTGCAGTCGTGGTTCTCATCGACCGGCCACAAGCAGGGCGGCGATCCCTACTTCCTTTATGCCGCCAGCAACCTCGGCAGCCTCATCGCGTTGTTGGGCTACCCATTCGTGCTCGAGCCCGCGTTCGGCCTCAAGGCGCTTTCAGGCTATTGGACGCTTGGCTATGCAGCGCTGGTTGCGGCGCTGGCCGTGTGCTTTTGGGTGGTGCGCACGCGCGCGTTGCCCGCCGCCCCGATGCACACAACGGCTGAAACCGCGACGGATCGCGCCCCCACCTGGACCGACCGGCTTGCGTGGGTCGGCTTGGCGCTCGATTCCCTCCGCGCTTCTGACCGCCTTCACAACCCACGTCACGACCGACGTCGCCTCCGCGCCCCTGCTCTGGGTGCTGCCGCTCTCGCTTTATCTCCTGACGTTCGTCCTGACCTTCCGCGACAAACCCCTGATTCCGAAAAAACTGCTGCTGTGGATCCATTTGATCGCCGTCGTCGCGGCCCTGCTCATCCTCTCGCAGACGAAAGAAGAAGGCTGGTTCCTGACGGCGACGACCGGCGTCATCGTCTTCTTTGCCTCCGCCATGGTCGCCCATCGCACGCTTTTCGAAGCCCGCCCCGCCGCTCGCCACTTGACCGAGTTCTATCTGTGGATGTCCGTTGGCGGCGCGCTCGGCGGCCTTGCGGCGGCCTTGCTGGCACCCAAGATCTTCCCCGAAATCTTCGAATATCCCTTGCTGCTCGCGCTCTCGATGGCCTGCCGGCCGGGCGCGATCACGATGGAAGAGGCCAAGGACGACGACTGGTGGGTCGTCTGGCTGATGATGGCGGGAACGATCCTTGCGATTTTCTGGGTGCCGTGGGCGTTCCCAAAAATCACCGCGATGCTGGAGGGCGTCTGGCCGGCTGCCGCATCGAAACTCCGCGGCTTTGGATCGACATTCATGGTCGCGGGTATAGCAGCAGCGGCGTTGCTCGCCGCTTGGCGTCATCCGCCGCGCCAGCTCGTCGCCGCCCTGATGATGTTCATGGTGGTGACATGGCTGCCCTCGTCCGTGCGCAAGGGCGAAGCCGAGCGCAGCTACTTCGGCGTCTACCGCGTCATGCTGTCGAACGACGGCGAGTTCAACATCCTGATCCACGGCACCACGCTGCACGGCGCCCAGCGCGTACGCGACGAGGACGGCAACACCACCGCCGATGTGACGCCGTCGACCTACTACTATGATAAAAGTCCGATGGCGCAGACCATCTCGCTGCGGCGCGACTTCCTGTCGGCCGCCGGCGAGAAGGGACGCTATGGTGTCATCGGCCTCGGCGCGGGCTCCCTCGCCTGCCACTCGGCCGAGGGCGAAGACTGGCGCTTTTTCGAAATCGACCCCGTCGTGATCGGCATCGCCCGCAACAGCGGCAAGTTCACGTTCATCGAGTCGTGCCTGCCGAAACCCGACATCGTCATCGGCGACGCCCGCCTCACCATGACCAAAGAGACAGATCAGAGCTTCGATGTGCTGATCGTCGATGCGTTCTCGTCGGACGCAATTCCTGTCCACCTCATGACCGCGGAATCGATCCGCCTTTATATGGCGAAGCTGAAACCCGACGGCGTCGTGCTGCTCCACATTTCCAACCGCTACCTGGATCTCGAAGCGGTGCTTGGGGCGACGATCACGCAGGTCCCGGGTGCACATGGCATCATCGTCTCCGACGACTCAGCCGACGGCAGTTACGCCCAGTCCTCTTCGACGGTCGCCCTGTTTGCGAAGTCCGAGGCAGCCCTCGACCCCTTCCGCGGCATGAAGGAAATTCGCCAACTCGCGCGCGGGTCGCTGAAGCCTTGGACCGACGATTACTCCGACGTCCTCGGCCCGTTCGTATCGCAGTACAAGAAGCGTTACATGAAAGACTAGAAAGCCCGGCGTGTTGCATGCCGGCGCGAGGAGGGTTATCAGAACCCAACTCAGCTTCATTCATAGGTGTCCCATGCAGGTCGACGAAGCGACCGTCCGGCGCATTGCCCGGCTCGCCCGCATTAAAGTGACGGATGCGGAAGCCAAAGGCCTCGAAAAGGAGCTGTCCGGCATCCTCGACTGGGTGAAATTGCTCGACGAAGTCGACACGAAAGATGTGCCGCCCATGACCAGCACCGTGGCGATGCAATTGCGCCAGCGCGAGGACAAGGTGACCGACGGCGAGAAGGCCGGCGAGGTGACCAGCAACGCGCCCGTAACCGAGGACCACTTCTTCGTCGTCCCGAAGGTGGTGGAGTAAACTGATTGTTCTTCTCCCTTGGGGAGGAGATGTCGCGAAGCGAGGGGCCTTCTTCATTTCTCTTCGTGTCGAAGGCCCCCTCATCCGGCCTTCGGCCACCTTCTCCCCATGGGAGAAGGAAAAGGACAGTGACGTGACCGACCTGACCAAACTCACCCTGGCCGACGCGCGCGACGGCCTGAAAGCGAAGAAATTCTCGGCGACCGAGCTGACCAAGGGCTTCATCGCGGCGATCGAGAAGGCCAACCCGGCCCTCAACGCTTTTGTGCTGCCAACCCCCGATCATGCTCTCGCGCAAGCTAAAGAGAGTGATGCCAAATTCGCGGCCGGCAACCCGCGCCCGCTCGAAGGACTGCCGCTCGGCCACAAGGATCTTTTCTGCACCAAAGGCATCCGCACGACGGCGTGCTCGAAGATCCTAGACGACTTCAAGCCAACCTATGAATCGACGGTCGGCCAGAACCTCTGGGACGCCGGCGCCGTCATGCTCGGCAAACTCAATAACGATGAATTCGCGATGGGCTCATCGAACGAAACCAGCTGCTTCGGCAATGTCGTCAATCCATGGCGGCGCACCCGAGATGGTAAGATCGACAACGCGCCGCTGGTGCCGGGCGGCTCGTCCGGCGGATCATCCGCCTCCGTTTCGGCCAATCTGTGCCTCGCGGCGACCGCGACCGACACCGGCGGCTCGATCCGCCAGCCGGCCGCCATCACCGGCACCGTCGGCATCAAACCGACCTATGGCCGCTGCTCGCGATGGGGCATCGTCGCGTTTGCTTCATCCCTCGATCAAGCGGGACCACTCGCCAAGACCACGCGCGATGCGGCGATCATGCTGCGTCACATGGCGAGCTTCGACCCGAAGGATTCAACCAGCGTCGATATCCCGGTGCCCGACTACGAGGCCGAGATCGGCAAGAGCGTGAAGGGCCTGCGCGTCGGCGTGCCGAAGGAATACCGCGCCGACGGCATGTCCAAGGAGGCCGACGACCTCTGGCAGAAAGGCATCGCCTGGTTGAAAGCCGCCGGCTGCTCGATCCACGACATCTCACTGCCGCATACGAAGTACGCCCTGCCCGCATACTACATCGTCGCCCCCGCTGAGTGCTCCTCCAACCTCGCCCGCTACGACGGCGTGCGCTACGGACTGCGCGTCCCCGGCAAAGATCTGATTGATACCTATGAGAACACGCGCGCCGCAGGCTTCGGCAAGGAAGTGAAGCGCCGCGTGTTGATCGGAACTTACGTGCTCTCCGCCGGTTATTACGATGCCTATTACCTCAAGGCGCAGAAAGTTCGTACGCTCATCAAGCGCGACTTTGACGAAGCCTGGGATAAAGTCGATGTCATCCTGACGCCGACGACGCCGAGCCCGGCCTTCGCTGCCGGCGAAAAGAGCAACGATCCGCTCTCGATGTATCTCGAGGACATCTTCACCGTCACCGTCAACATGGCGGGGCTACCAGGAATTTCGGTACCCGCTGGATTGTCGTCGCAAGGCACACCACTCGGATTGCAACTGATTGGTAAGCCTTTCGACGAAGGCACGCTGTTCCGCACCGCGCAAGTCATCGAAGACGCGGCCGGCCATTTTCCGATCCCGCACAAATGGTGGATGTGAAAAACCATTGCGCGCGGTCACGCGTCCCGCGTTTGCACAATCGTAAGAGCTTTGGCGTCTAATCCATACCGCGCGGTGATCTCAGTGTTGCGTAATCCCGCCCTCGGTGCGACCTGACCTTTGGATCTCAGTATCCGCGTTGGGTCACGGTCGCACCATTCTCCTCCTCCACATGATCGGCACGACCAGCGTTGCATGCGCGCGATACGCTGCCTATGCTTCCGCTTTCCCGCGCGGATAGCAGAAGGACGCATCGGATGACTAACAGCGCCGTCACGCGCAACGTCGCGACCATGAGCAGCGCGGAGGTGATCGTTCGCGGCCTCTCCGCGCAAGGCATTCGTAATCTTTTCTGC
The DNA here is from genome assembly GCA_963779515.1 of uncultured Alphaproteobacteria bacterium. Classification (GTDB taxonomy): domain Bacteria; phylum Pseudomonadota; class Alphaproteobacteria; order Rhizobiales; family Hyphomicrobiaceae; genus CAVZYN01. Next base: position 139,850 of record CAVZYN010000009.1, on the reverse strand, counting down.
GTCCCGGGTGTGCAGAACGACGATTTCTTCGACGCGCTGGTGACCAAGGCGCCGGAGATCCGGCCGATCCACACGCGTCACGAGCAAGCGACGGCGTACATGGCGCTCGGCGCCGCGCAAGCAACCGGCGAGACCCAGGCCTATTGCGTCGTGCCGGGGCCGGGATTCCTTAACACAACCGCAGCACTATCGACGGCCTATGCCACCTGTGCGCCGATTCTCGCCCTCTCGGGACAAATCCCCGATCGCTATGTCGGCAAGGGCGTCGGCCTGCTGCATGAAATCCCCGATCAGCTTGCCATTCTGAAAGGCCTGACAAAATGGGCGGCGCGCGTCACGGGCCCAGCCGATGCCAACGAAAAAATCCGCGAGGCCTTCCGGCAATTGCGCGGCGGCGGACCGCGCCCCGTCGGCCTCGAGTGCCCCATGAATGTCTGGCGCGCCAAAGGCGAAGTCGCATTCGATGATACCCGCATCGCGCGCACGTCGCCGCCGATCGACAGCGACGCCATCGGTCGCGCCGCAAAACTCTTGGCCAATTCCAAACGACCGCTGATTTCAGTTGGCGCCGGCGCACAGGGCGCGAGCGCCGAGGTCACGCGCCTCGCGGAATTGCTCGAAGCCCCCGTTTTCGCCTACCGCTCGGGCCAAGGTGTCCTCGATGGCCGCCACCGGTTGAGTCTCTCGCAACTCGGCGCCTATCACCTCTGGAAAGAGACCGACGTCGTGCTCGGCATCGGCACGCGCCTGCAGGCGCCGTTCGACTGGGGCACCGACGCCAATCTCAAGATCATTCACATGGATCTGAACCCCGAGCGCTTCGGAGTAACCGGCACGCCCGACGTCAAACTCGAGATGGATGCCGCCGAAGGCACCACCGCCCTGATCGCCGCACTCGAGAAAATCCTGGGCAAGCGCGCGAGCCGCACCGACGACGTCGCAGCGGTCCGCAAGACTGTCGCCGCGCAATGCGCCAAGCTCGCGCCCCAGCGCGGTTATGTCGATGCAATCCGCCGGGCGTTGCCCGAGGACGGCATTCTCGTCAATGAATTGACCCAGATTGGCTATGCCAACCACCTGATGTGGCCAGCCTACAAGCCGCGCACATTTCTCTCGCCCGGCTATCAAGGTACGCTCGGCTGGGGTTATGGCGCGGCCCTCGGCGCAAAGGTCGCGCGGCCCGACGTTCCGGTCGTTTCGCTCAGCGGCGACGGTGGGTTCATGTTCGGGCTGCAGGAATTGGCAACCGCGGTGCATCACAAGATTGGCGTCGTCGCGCTCGTCTTCAACGACGGCGCCTTCGGCAACGTCAAACGCATCCAGCAGATGAACTACGGCGGACGCACCGTCGCCGTCGACTTCACCAATCCGGATTTCGTGAAACTTGGGGAAAGCTTCGGCGTGCGCTCCGTGCGCGCACAGGGACCGGCGGCGGTTGAACGCGAGATCACTGCCGCCATCAAGGCGGACGAACCCGCGCTCATCGAGGTTCCGTTCTCACTCGCTGACTTCCCCAATCCCTGGGATCTAATCCTCGGATTGCCGAAGCCGCGCGGCGCGTAGGCGTGTAGGTTTCGTCAGCCGGCGAGCAGGAACCCGCGCGCATAGGGATCGCGATCGTCGATATAGATCGTGTTGACGCTGGTGACGTGCGCCCAGCCTTGAATAGACGGAATGATCGCGTCGAATTTGCCGACCTTCGTCACGCCCTCGATATGGCACTCGAACGTCGACCCGATGATACTCTCATGAACGAAGCGCTCGTTCTGCTTCAGCCGTCCGGTGCCGTAGAGTTGCGCCATGCGCGCGGACGTGCCGGTGCCGCATGGCGAACGATCAATCGCTTTCTCGCCATAGAACACGGCGTTGCGCGCCGACGCGCCGGCTTTGCTCGGCTTGCCGGTCCACATCACCAGCTTCATCTTGTTGATATCAGGAAACTCGGGATGGCTGAATTGGTGGCGCCTATTGAATTCGGTGCGCAGTTTCGTGCTCCAGCGCACGATGTCCAACGGTCCGACATCGGCGAGATCGGTGTAAAGCTCCTGCGGCTCGACGATGGCATAGAAGTTTCCGCCATAGGCGAGGTCAACGGTCAGCAGGCCGAGGCCCGCGACATCGACCTCGAGATTGCGTGCGTACAAGAATGACGGAACGTTGGTCAGTCGCACATTTTCGACGTTGGGACCGTTCTGCGTGTAGTGCGCCTCGACGACGCCCGCGGGTGTGTCGAGCCGCATGAGGCCCGGTGTCCGCGGCGAATACAGCCCATGTTCGATAATCGTCGTAACAGTTCCGATCGTGCCGTGGCCGCACATCGGCATCGACCCGGTCGTCTCGACGAAGATCACCGCGACATCGCAATCGGCGCGCGTCGGCGGATAGAGAATGGCGACGACCATCATGTCGTTGCCACGTGGCTCGCACGTCAGCGCGGTGCGCACCCAGTCGAACTCCTCAAGAAAATGCTGGCGCCGCTCGGCCATGGTCTTGCCGTGGAGCATCGGGACGTCGCCGCCTACAACGACCCGAGTTGGATTGCCGCACGTGTGGCCGTCGATGCAGTGAAACGAATAGCGCGCCATGCAAAGTCTCTCGTGCCCTCACGCCCCCGATTGGCGCAGCCTGGACGCAAGGGCGTCGGACAAGCAGCGCTCCGGCGCTGGACGTAGATCCACACCGGCGCCCGAGTAGAGCCCGAATTCGGTTAACAGGAGTTTTATCCGCGTGCACTTTTGACGCGAAACGCGTTCACCGACACGGCACGCGCGCCGCAGATCTCATGTTGCATGAGCGGTGTTGCATGGCGCACAACCAAAACTCAACCGGCTTCGAGGCCGTCGGTCTCCGAATCGCGGCGCGGCCGCTGCGGTTTCGGCGCCAGCGGCTTGATCCGGATCGCCGACAGCTTGTTGCGGTTCTTGCGCAGGATCTCGAACCGGTAACCGTGGAATGTGAAGGCTTGCCCCTGCTCGGGGATCGTTTGTGCCTCGTGAATGACGAGGCCGGCGACCGTCGCCGCCTCCTCGTCCGGCAAATCCCAATCCATTTGCCGGTTGAGATCGCGCACGCTGATGGACCCGTCGACATTGACCGAGCCATCGACCTGCGGGCGCACGCCGGCCTCATGCGTGTCGTGCTCGTCGGAGATCTGCCCCACGATCTCTTCCAGAATATCCTCGAGCGTGATCAGGCCCTTCACCTCGCCATATTCGTCGACGACCAGCGCCAACTGCGCCTTACGCTTGAGAAAAGCGTTGAGCTGATCCTTGACGCTGGTGGCATCCGGCACGAACCACGGCGGTTGCGCCAGGCTCATGACATCGAGCTTCGAGATGTCCCATCCGGCCCGCGACACCGCCGCCAGCAGATCCTTCGTGTGCAGGATCCCGACGATATTCTCCGGGTTCTCCCGCCACAGCGGCACCCGCGTGTATTGCCCCTTGAGTACCTCATCGACGATTTTCTGCGGCGGATCGTCGAGGCTGACAGTCTCCATCTTGGTGCGATGGATCATGATGTCCGACACCTGCAGCCCGCCGAGATCCAGCACGCCGCCGAGCATATGCGCATCGCCCTTGGCAACCGCGCCTTCCTTGGCTTGAAGGTCGATGGTGCCGCGGATCTCCTCGTGCGCGGCGAGAATATTTGCTGCGTCATCCCTCGTCGAGGGCGTCAACTTCAAGAGTTGGCCGACAATGAACTGAAACGCCATGGTCGCGGGCGTGAGGATCCAAATCACGCCGCGCATGATCGGCGCGACCAACAGCGCGACCCGGTCGGGCTCGGCGAGCGCATAGGTCTTCGGCAGCACGGCCGAGAAGATGACGATGAGCGCCGTCATGATCATCGTCGCGTAGATGACGCCGACTTCGCCGACGAGCGCGACGGCAAGGCTGGAGGCGAGCGCTGCCGCCAGCACATCGACCAGCGTATTGCCGAGCAACACCGCCCCGATCATCTTTTCAGGCGTCGACAACAGCCGGTTGACCAGCGCCGCCCGCTTGCTGCCTTCCTGTTCGAGCGCGTGCATCCGCGCCCGCGAGGCGGCCGTCAGCGCGGTCTCGCTGCCGTTGAAAAAGGCCGAGAGCACCAACAAAAGGAAGATGGCGATCAAAGTCAGTACAATTTCGGGGGACATCACATCATGCGCTCCATTGGGCGGAGCGTCCAAGTTCAACGGGGGACCATAACTATAGCACGGAGAGCGGCGCGCGCGTTAAGGGCTCCCCGCGATCTCGCGATCGAGGAAGGCGCGAATCTTATCCGCGGGAACATCACGGGCGACGTAAGATTGGCCGACTTCGTGCACCAGGATAAACGTGAGCTGGCCGCGCTGCACCTTTTTATCCTGGCCCATCAGCCGCAACAGCGTTTCGGCATCCGGCCGGTCCGGCCCGGCTATATCCGCGATCCGCGCCGGCAGCCCGACGGCGGATAAATGCTGCGCGACACGCGCCGCACGGCCCGGCGGACACGATCCTTCAGCCTCCGAGAAGCGGAACGCTTGCGCCATCCCGATCGCGATCGCCTCGCCATGCAGCAGACGCTGCGAATATCCAGCCCACGCTTCCAGCGCATGACCGAACGTGTGTCCGAGATTGAGCAGCATCCGGTCGCCGGTCTCGGTCTCGTCGCGCGCGACGATCTCGGCCTTGGCGCGCACACTGGTCTCGATCGCATGCGTGAGCGCCGAGACGTCGTTGCCAAACACGCTGCGCCAGTTCTGTTCGAGCCAGCCGAAGAAGGCCGCGTCCCCCAGCAAGCCATACTTGGCGACTTCCGCGTAGCCCGCCCGCATTTCGCGAGAGGACAACGTCGCCAGCACATCCGTATCGGCGAGCACCAGGCTCGGCTGATGGAACGCACCGAGCAGGTTCTTGCCGTGCCGCGTATTGACGCCCGTCTTGCCGCCGACGGAGCTGTCGACTTGCGCCAGCAGCGATGTCGGGATCTGCACGAAGCGCACGCCGCGGCGCAGAATACTGGCGGCAAACCCGGCGAGATCGCCGATCACGCCGCCGCCGAGTGCGACGACGAGATCGCCACGCTCGATGCCGAGGCCAAGCAGCTGATCCGCAACGTCCGCCAGCGACTCGAGCGATTTCGTCGCTTCCCCAGGCGGCACCACAACCGTGCCCGCCACCCGGTCGCCGAGCGCCGTCTCCAGCGCCTTGAGATGATGCGTGGCGACCGTGGCGTCCGTCACGATCGCCGCGCGCGCCGTGCCGAAGCGATCCGCCAGCAAGCGGCCGGCGTCCCGCACGAGGCCTGGCCCGATCAACACCTCGTAGCTGCGTGCGCCGAGCGCAACGGGGACACTGATCGGCGATCCAGTCGTCATGGCACCAGACATCATGGCGAAAATCCCAGCACCGGGCTCTTCGCCAGCGCCTCGATCACGTGGCCGACGACAATCCCATGCGGCGCCTCGAGGCTGTCGACCACGATATCGGCCTCGGCATAAATCGGATAGCGCGCCGTCATCAGCCCCTGCATCACCGCTTCGGGGTCGGCGTTCATCAGCAGCGGCCGGTTTTCCCGCTTCAGCACGCGCCGCATCAGCAATGGCAGCTCCGCCCTGAGCCAGATCGATACGCCCTGCGCCTTGATGCGCTGGCGCGTTTCCTCGTTCATATAGGCACCACCGCCCGTCGACAGCACTTGCGGACCAAACTGCAGCAAGCGCGCGATGACCCGGCGCTCGCCATCCCGGAAGTACTGCTCGCCATGATCAGCGAAAATCTCCTTGATGGTCTTGTCGGCCGCCGTTTCGATCTCGTCGTCGGCATCGACAAAGCGCAGCCCGAGTTCGCTCGCCAGCCGCTTGCCGACCGAGGTTTTGCCGCAGCCCATCAGTCCGACGAGCACGAGCGATCGTTTGCCGAGGGCGCCGACGATGGCGCCGGCGCTTTCACTGGTGTTCTGCCGTTGTCGTTGCATCTCGAAGTCAGTGTCGTCGTCTGTTGTCTTTGCATTAACCGCGAATTGGCTTCAGTCGGAAGCAGGAAGCTGAAGCACGGTGACAGATCACATTATCTGTGTTTCCAGCGCCGCGCGCCGTGTTTGTTTTGGCCCGATAATGTCGATGGCTGGGCGAAACGCCAGCAACGGGTCATAATGGTGCCAACATGAGTTCATACCTGACGTCCAGGGAGCAGTATCGCCATATGCCGAGCCTCTTTCGGTTTTTGCTTACGGTCGGGGTTCTTGGCGGCGTCGTTCTTGGCGGGTTGTACGTCCTATCGGAGTACGCCGAACCGGCACAGAAGGAAACGACAAGTCCTGTGCCGAACGTCAAGATCCGCCGCTAGGGTGGCTAGTCTGCTCCCGCCAACAGGATTGCGGGATCCTTTCAACATGCGCCTGAGAATGTCGTCGCGGCGTTACCTGACGCTGGTCATCGCCGCGGCCGGTTTGTCCATGCCGGTTGCATCGGCGCCACTTCGTGCGCAGACCGAATGGGAACCCTTCAAGGAGCGCGACCAGGGCCCATCCCGGCGCTACTTCCGCAAGAACGCGACACCCGAGCCGGCTTTGCCGCCGCCCTTGGCGCCGATGGATGGACCAAGCCAGCCCCGTCGCGACCCAAGCCAATCCGCTGGCAACCAACCAGGCCTTGAGCGTGGCGCGCCGTGGGCGGCCCCCGCAGGCCGCGTCGAGATGCAACCGCTGCCGTCCGGTCCGCTCGGCAAGACTCAGGCGATCGAACGCGCCGACCTCGCGCCCATCATCGCCGCCGACGCGAGCGGCTTGCCGGCCGACCTCTGGCAAGGCCTCGACCTGAAGGCGCTCGAACAGCTGATGACGCCGCTGAGCCTGCCGCCCAAGTCGGCCGCTCTGCACAGCTTGTGGCGCCGCATGCTGGTTTCGGCGGCAACGCCACCCGCGGGCGGTGAAGGCGCCAACCACGGCCTCGCCCTCAAACTCGAAGCGCTCTACCGCTCGGGGCTGATGACCGAGATGGCCGAGGTCGAAACCGCCGCGCAAGGCGCGAGCACCGATTCCATCATCGCCGCCCTCAGCCTGCGCCGCCGCATCGCCATGGGCGACACCAGCGAGGGCTGCGCGGCGGTGAAACACCTGAGCCAAGCCCGCGCGACACTGCCTGGCCGGCTGAAGAGCGAGCTGAACTTGTATGCCGGCTATTGCGCGGGCGCGGCACAAAATCCAGGCGCCGCCGGCCTTGCCGCCGAACTCGCGCGCGAGGACGGCCTCGACGCGCCGTTCGCGCTGGAAATCCTCGACGGCATCGCCACGCAATCGAAGCCCAAGCTTTCGATCCCTGCGCGCGTGACAGCACTCGAATACCGGATGATCAATCTGTTGGGGCCCTCCGATCCTTCGCAGATCTTCGACAAGGCCGAACCGGCGCTGCTGACGGCGGTCGCGTTGGACGCGAACGCGCCCTCCGCTGCGCGCGTGGCGGCTGCAGAAGCGGCCGCACGCGGCTTCGCAATTCCCCCCGCCAAACTCGCCGAGATCTACGCGGCGACCGATACCGCCAACGCCGCAGGCGATCTCACCAGCACACCGGCGCGGCGCGCGGCGCTGTTCAAGGTCGTGAGCGGCAATGGCCGCGCCGATCAACGGTTTCAGGCGGCGCAAGCATTGCTCGATGATGCGCGGCGCGCCGGTCTCGGCTGGCCTGTTGCACAGGCGATGGCGCCAATACTGAAGCAGCTCGCAAGTGATCCTGAAGCGGCGCGCCACGGCGAACTCATCGTCGAGACAGCACTTGCCGCCGGCCAATTCGCCGACGCCCGCCGCATGGCGGAGGCCGCACCCGCACTCAATCCGTGGCTCGGTCTGATCGACATCGCCGACGCCCGCGCCGGCGGCCAACGCGACCGTGCGCTGCAGGCGCTGGAAGACATCGCCGTGCGTGGACGCTTCAAACCCGAAGCGCTGCATCGCCTCGCGACGGTGCTCGACGCACTCGATTACAACATCCCGATCCCGCTCTGGGAGGCAGCCAGTCGCACGCCGCAACCGGCGACCGGACATCTCCCCGAGACCGGCGTGCTCGCCAATCTCGCCGACGCCGCCAAGAAAAAAGACGTCGCCCGCACGATCCTGCTGACCATGCGCACGATCGGCCCCGGCGGCCCCGAGCAGGCGCACATGATCGCGCTCGGTGACGCCATCCGCGCCTTGAAGCGTGCGGGCCTCGACGCCGACGCGCGCGCATTGGGCTTGGAAGCGCTCTACGCCGTTTGGCCGCGCGCCAACCCGGCCCGGGGCTGAGATGCCCACTGCTGCGATGAAAGACAGCGCGCGCCACATCGAGAGTTTCCTCGAGATGCTGGCGGCCGAGCGCGGCGCCGCCGACAACACCCTCGAGGCCTATCGCCGCGATCTCGAAGACTACGCCGGGTACTTGCAGCAACAGCGCGTGGCACTGGCGTCGGCGACGACCAAGGATATCACCGCCTATCTCCACGTCATCGCCGAGACGGGCCTGGCGGCGTCGTCGCGGGCGCGCCGTCTCTCCGCGTTACGCCAGCTCTACAAGTTTCTCGCCGCTGAAGACGTGATCAACGACGATCCCGCCGCCGGATTGGCCGGCCCGAAAAAGGCCGTGCTGCTGCCAAAGATCCTCTCTGTCGCCGAAGTCGATCGCCTCATCACCACCGCGCGCGACCGCATCGATGGCGCCACTGGCGGCGAGAAGTTGCGTGCCTTACGCCTCTACGCGCTGATCGAAGTGCTTTACGCCAGCGGCATGCGCGTCAGCGAGCTGGTGGGGCTGCCCCGCAACGTCCTCACCGGCGATCCGCGCGTGCTCACCATCACCGGCAAGGGTGGCCGCGAACGCCTCGTGCCGCTGAATGCGACCGCCCGCGCCGCACTCGATCGGTTCTTGCATGCCGGCCGCAACGAGGACCCGGCCTTGTCGGAAACCGTCGCAACCAAATGGCTGTTCCCCTCGAAGAGCGCCGAAGGCCACGTCACGCGCCAGCGCTTTGGCCAGGAGTTGAAGGCCTTGGCGCTGGAAGCGGGCCTCGACCCCGAGCGTGTCAGCCCGCATGTCCTGCGCCACGCGTTTGCGAGCCATTTGCTCGACCGCGGTGCCGATCTGCGCGCCGTGCAGCAACTGCTCGGCCACGCCGACATCTCCACGACGCAGATTTATACGCACGTCCTCGAAGAGCGCCTGAAAAAGATCGTGTTCGAGCACCACCCGCTGGTGAAGCGAGGGTGAGCGGCGGCAGTGAGGGATGGCTCATTTGCACCTCCAACATCTGCCGGAAGTTTACGGCTTGAGCGCTATCGCGCTTGCCAAGGTCGCCAGTGGCAGCATCAACGTCAGCGGTGCATCGTCCAAGGCGATGGCACCAAAGCCCGCGTACCATGCGGCGGCGCGCGGCGATTTGGCATCGATCACCAGCGCCACACCGCCCACCAGCTCAGAAGCGGCGATACAGCGTGCCCCGGCCGCGATCAGCAGCTCACCGCCGAGACCCGCCCCCTGGAAGGCTTGATCGACGGCCAGCCGCCCGAGGCGAAAGCCAGGAACTTCATACTTGCCGAGTTTACGCCGCACCAGCGACGGTGTCCGGGCATAGTCGATCGAACCGGGGCTGAGCGTATAGTACCCAAGAATTTTGGCGGGATTGGACGGGTCGTGAGCCAAAAAGGTTTTGGCACCACCGCTGTCGTGGTTCTGGCGCGCAAACCGCACAAGATAGTCGTTGAGGGCCGCCTCGCCGCAATCGAACGCTTTTCTATCGTGCTGCTTACCGATAGCAGCCTCGATCCACGGCACGTCGCTCACCGCACGCGCGCCTTTTTGAGACGCGCTGCGGCGCGCCGCAATCGGCTGTTGGCGGCGGGTGGATTTTCGAGGAGATCGAGCACTTTCAGGCTGTCACGCTCGGTGAGTGCGATCCGCTCTGCGCGCTCGATCACGGATTGAGCTGCCGGAAGGGCGGCGCGCAGAATGAATGCCGTCAGATCCATGTGCTCGAGCGCGGCTGCGCGAGCCAATTTCGCCTTTACGTCCGGATCGATCCGGATTTCAACGCGGCCTAAGTCGGCGACGGCGCGGGGCATGGGCGGGACCCTCGAGTTTTGTACGTTATCAATCCGTACAGACAATTTGGATGCCGGCGCAATTGGAAATTTCCATTCCGATGGTCCCACACGTCTCTCCCTCGGCTCCCGGATGCCCGCGCGCCAGTGCGCGTGGCGCACGTCCGAAGGTGATTGCTCTGGGGCGAGCGGGGGTGTTAGGGAACCCAGGAATTTCACGTTTGTAGCGCCCCCAGATTCCGAAAAGGACCCGACCATGACCTATGTCTTCGCCCCGCCGGCACAGCCGGCGTTGCCGGTCGCCGGCTCCGACAAGCTGTTCCCCGTGCACCGGATCTATTGCGTCGGCCGCAACTACGCCGAGCATGCCCGCGAGATGGGGCATGACCCGAACAAGGAGCCGCCGTTCTTCTTCCAGAAGAACCCGAGCAACCTGCTGACGACGGGCAAATTCCCTTATCCAGACAAGACCAAGGATCTGCATTTCGAGATCGAGATGGTGGTCGCGCTGAAATCGGGCGGCATCAATATCAAGGCGGCGGACGCGCTGAAGCATGTGTTCGGCTACGCCGTCGGCCTCGACATGACCCGCCGCGATCTGCAGAGCGACATGAAGAAGCTCGGCCGTCCGTGGGAAATCGGCAAGGCGTTCGAGCATTCAGCGCCCTGCACAGCGATCCAGCCCGTCGAGAAAGTCGGCCACCCCACCAAGGGATCGGTTTGGGTCGACGTCAACGGCGAACGCCGCCAGACCGGTGATCTCGCGCAGATGATCTGGGACGTGCCGCATCAGATCGAATTCCTGTCGGGACTGTTCGAATTGAAGGCCGGCGATCTGATCTTCACTGGCACGCCGGCGGGCGTCGGCTCGCTCAAGAAGGGCGACAAGCTGCACGGCCATTGCGATGGCGTCGCCGCGTTCGACGTCGTCGTTGTCTGACGTCGCGCTATGTAGGTTGGGTTAGCGGGCCGCGAAGCGGCGAAGACCGCCGCTGTTGAGCACGCGTAACCCAACATCGTGCAAAAGACGTGGCTCAGTGTTGGGTTACGCGCGGATCGAGAACGGTGCTTCTTACAACATCGTGCCCGCGCTAACCCAACCTACGTGATGCGCCCTACCAGCTGAGCGTCGTTTGCGCGGCGACTGGGCGGAATGTGGTCTTGGCGAACAGATCGCCGACCTTGTCGGCCGTCATCGGCCCGACCATGTGGATCGCGCTCGAGATGTAGAGCGCGTCGATGCCGGCCGCCACCGCACCCTTGATGTCGGTGTTAACGCCGTCGCCGATCGCGAGAATGCGATCCTTGGGCACATGATGCCCCTTCAAGCGGTCGATGTGCTGGAACGCGCGCGCATAGATCGGCAGATGCGGCTTACCGGCATACGTCACCGTGCCGCCCATCGCCGCATAGCGCGCGGCAAGCCCGCCGGCGCACCAGACCAGCGTCGATCCGCGCTCGACCTTGATGTCGGGATTGGCACATACCATTGGCACGCCGCGGGCAGCGAGCGGGGCGAACAGTGCCACGTAGTCGTCCGGCGTTTCGGTCGTGTCGTCGGCGAGCCCGGAGCAGACGACGACCTCGGCGGCATCCGGATCCGCAAACGCGATGTTGAGATTGTCGAACAAGTTCTTGTCACGCTGCGGCCCGACATGCAGCAGCGGCCGCCCCTGCCAGGGTGCGATGAAATCGCGGCTGACATCGCCGGACGTCACGATCACGTCGTAGCAATCGCGCGGCACGCCGAAGGCGTCGATCTGCGCTTGCACGGACGCGGCAACGCGCGGCGCATTGGTCATGAACAGGACGACGCCGCCCCGCTGCCGGAACTTTTGGCAGGCAGCGATCGCCTTCGGAAAGATCGTGACGCCGTTGTGCATCACGCCCCAGATATCGACGATCCAGGCATCCGATGCCGCAGCGAGGCCACCAACGCTATCCAAGAGCGGAATGGGGGAATGGCGCAAAATCATGAGAGTTATTTATGGATGAGACCCTCTCAGGTCAACGCCCCCGCGCGGAGAAACAGCTCTTCCCTCAGATGACTGCAACACGGACGAATGCGCGGCTTATGCGGCCGACCGTTGCGGCGCCAGCATCTCGGCCTTGACTGGCTTTGGCGCTCCGAAGAGGTGGCCTTGGCCGTAGGCGACGCCAAATCCGGCAACCCGCGTCAGCGTCCATTCGCTAGCCGATGCCACCGATGATCAGATCAAGTCCTGCGTCCGCGAGATGGCTGCAGACATCGCCCGACGGCAGGATGCCATCCTCCATCGGCAGCCCCTCGAGAAACACCTCGGCGTCGAGCTTGGCGAACTTGAATCCGGTCTCCGTCAACCGCTGGAAATCCATGTCGAGATCGACGACCTCGGTCAGCATGTAGTTGACACCGAGCGTAGTCATGACGCCAAGCGTTTCCCAGTGGATCGGGCCGAACGCGCGCACGTCTGCCTGATCGAACGCGAGCACTACCGTAGTTTGGTCACCATCGCCGAACGTGTTAGCCACGCCGTCGAGGAAGTGGTCGTCGCCCAACACATCCCCCGCCACCGTCGAGATCACTGTCCCTTGCCGGCCCTTCTCGCGCAGAATGGTGGCAAAGCGCGCGGTCCGCTGCAGTTTGAGAGCCTCGAGACGCCCGAGCAAACCTGCGTCCCGCGCGACGGCCAGCATCTCCTGCGGCTCCATCGTGCGGCCCTGCGCATCGCGCAACCGCATGAACAGCTCGTAGTGCCGCGCACGGCGATCGCCGAGCGACTGGATCGGATCGAGCATTACCTCGATTCGTTCATCCGCTATGGCGTCCGCCACCGCGAGCGCACGTCCGCTGAGCGGCGCCTGCACCGGTGCACTGGGCACCTCGGGCGCCGCAACAGCATCGATGATGTGTGCGCTCTGCGGCAGCGTGGGCGCCACGGCCGCGGGCGGTTCGAACGCGACCGGCGGCGCGATCGCACGGCGATCCTCAACGATCGGCTGCGGTTTTGCCGCCTCGCGCATCGCCACCGATGCGGTATCGAGCGCCACGCGCGCGGTGTCGGCGAAGCGATCTTCCAGCGGGGCAGGCGCGGCACGGCGCGACGCCGCGTTCGTGGCGGCTTGACGCATGGACAACCGCGCCGATGAACTCGGCCGCGGCTCCGCGATCTCGCCGCCATTGACGTCGTCGGCGAGCTTTTTGATCAGGTCCTGAATGCGCGCGACGCTGTCCTCGTCGGGCGTTGTCGGCGCGATCACGGGCGCGGCCGGCGGCGCCGCCGACAGTTTATGCCACGGACGGCCCGGGCCGCTGTCGTCGCCGCGCTTCGGCGGCGTTGCCACCGCCGGACGGAAGGCAAAGGGATCCGCCGCGGCGGCAACGGGCTCCGGCGCGCGGCGCGGATCGGCCGGACGTACGTCGTGCGAGAGCGGCGGCAGCTGCGGCTCCGCGCGCCGCGCGGGCGCTGCCGGCGGCGTGTGCACGGCTTCGCGCGCATCCGGACGGAACGCCCACGGCGCGGGTGCCTGCGCGGGCATGGCCTGAACCGGCATGGGTGCCGATGCGGGTAGAGCTGCGGGCGCATGCAGCGCCGGCGGTTGATAGCCCGCTGACGGTGGCGGCGCCACCGCCATCGGCGGCGGTTGCTCCATCCGCTCACCGACCGACGGCATCATCGGCGTGCGCGGCGCAGGACTCTGCAGGCGCGCGGTTGGCGCCGGTTCGACGCGCAGTTCGAGCCGCGGTTCGATCCGCAACGGCGGCGATCCACCGGTCGACAGCGCCTGCAGATGCTCGATCTCGAGCCGCAACGCGCGCACGTCCGCGTCGAGCTGCTCGATCGCTCGCGTCCGCTGAATCAGGATCTGCAGCGAAATCAGCGCGACATAGCTGCCGAGCGCGATGAACGCCGCGAGCCATGCCGGCAACCCGACCTGCAGATGCAGGCCGAGCCCCAGCGCGAACGACACCAACGAGATCGCCAGCAGCATCAATCCGTTACGCCCGCGCGCTCGAGCCGCCTTGCGCTTCGTCGTGCGCTTCACCGGCGGCCTGCTCTGAGACGAACCTGCTGCCGCAGCCTCGCTTTCGGGCGCGGCACGTTCGGCAGACAGGACTGAAGCGGCTCGTTCGGTCATGGAATCCCGCAACCTAAAAATATGATTCGAACCCTAAGCATTTCGCCCCATGCGCCAATTTCGCAACCGCGGGCGTCCGGCTATCACCAGGATTCACTGGCCGTGGTGGATGGCCGGCGTGCCGCGTGGCCCAAATGCACCGTGTGACGCGGCGCAATACGCCCAAGTGGGCTATGACGCCCGACGAACCCCACGCCTTACGCGCGGCTGGCGGCGCGGGCGCCGAAGACGCCGGCGAGCAGCGGATAGAGAATGCCAAGACCGAGGCCGAACGCGATACCGTTGAGCAGGAAACCGTTGCGCAGCCGCAGAATGTTCCAGTCCTTGGCAACGTCGGCAAGAAGTGGCTGGCCACGCATCGAGGCGACAATCAGCCAGCTGCCGAGCAGCAACGGAAAGATCACGCCGAAGACGATACCCTTGAGCCATCCCATGTTGGTCGGCAGGCGCTCGTAAAGCAGCGCGAACAGCACGCCCCAGAGCCCGCCCCAGAACATCTGATTGACGAGCACCGGCAGACCGTATGCCCGCGCATTCGGCGTCATGGTCCACGGTGCGCCCTGCAGCGGCAACCCACCCCGCTGCATCAGATAGTACATGCCCTGATGAAAAATCGCCGTCGCGAGCGCGCCCGCGAGGAAGCCCGCAACGGTCTTGCTGAGTGCTGTCGGCATCGAGTGTCTCCCACGTTGAAGACCGACGTTAGCACAACGGCAGGGCCATGTGCGGATCACCCCCAAGAGACATTCAAGGCAGACGCATTCCCTCTCCCCGTTCCTTCAACGGGGAGAGGGCGACGACGGCGTGCGCGCGAAGCTAAAGCACGCGGTCGTGGGTGAGGGGCAACCACGTGCTCCTCCTCTTTTCAAGAACTTGCGTGCGTGCGGATCGATCACCTGCAGCAATCAGTGCTGCCCCTCATCCGGCCCCATTCTTTTTGCGCTTCGCGCGGGGCGGGCACCTTCTCCCCATGAAGGATGGGGAGAAGGAAGAAACCCGCAAACGTCTCTTGTTGGCCCATCGCGTTAGCGTACACGTGGCGGCTTGCGGAATGCTGTGGACGCTCGCGGAAGCCGCGGCGGTGAGGATGCGCCGGATTTCATTGCGCAAGGCAAAAAGCCGTTATCTCGTGCCAGCGGTCGCTTCGAACACGTGGCCGGAGAGCAGGCGGCCGCGGCCAGAGGCCAGAAACAGCGCCAGCGCCGCGATATCGACTTCGCCGGCGAGCGAGGGTTCGCCAAGTCCGCCCGCGCATTGCGGCGCGATCGCGTTGAACCGCACGCCGTGCTCGGTCCATTCTTCCGCCGCACTGCGCGTCATCGCCGTCAGCGCGGCTTTGGCGACGCTGGCGAACGCGCGATCGGCTTTCGTCGCCTGCGACGGCAGCATCGCGACATTCAAGACAAGGCCGTCGATCATCGTCAGCCGCATGCGGTTGGCGGCAATCTTGCCGCCGAGGCACGCCATGGTGAGCCGCGCGGCGACTGCTGCCTCGATCGCTTCGGCCGACGTCGCGGCGGCAACGGTGCCAGCGGCAAGCGGCACAAGATTGATGACGGCATCGATGCCGCCGAACGCGGTCATGGCATTGCGGGCGACCACAACGGCGGCATCCGCAGTTGCAGCTGTGCCGGTGTAGAGTTTCACGTCGGGCGCGGCGGCGGCGATGATTTCGACCACCGCCTGCATTTCCTCGGTCAGTTCGTCGATCTGCAAGACGAGGCGGCAGCGCGCATCGGCGAACGCGCGCGCGATGTCGACGCCGAGGCCCGCGGAAAGCCCAGTAATGAGAATGCGTTTGCCAGCGAGTTCAGGATACGACGGGGCATACTTCAGACCTTCGATCGCGCTCATCAACATCAGCAACAAACCTCCCTACGCGGCCGCCGGAACGATTGGCCACTGTTGGCCACTGTCGCGCCGATTCGGCTAACGAGACCTAAACAGCCTGCCGATTCGGGCTGAGAACAGACCGGAATCAGGGCGGAACAGAGGCAGTACACGGCGAGACGGTGACGGCGCCGAAAGCCGTTGAAATCCGCCGCCACCGCCACAGTTTCGCCGCCCGAGCTTGGCGGGCGGGCGCGTTGCCATGCGCCGCCGGGTTGCGCATTGCGACGGCTCACCCGACGCCTCCGAATCTCTCTCCCCTTGCGTCCCCGGGCGCGGCGCGAGTGCGCAAGACCCGGGGTCTTGCAGATCGTCGTTGAACGCCAACGCCGATGCGTGGTGCGCGCTGATCGGTTTGAATGGTGAGTGCCGTGGACTTTCCCTCGACGTGGAGATCCCGGATATTGCCGCGCGTCGCGCGTCAATTCCGGGAACGCAAGTGGTGACGTTTGTGCAATGCCTCTTGTGGTTCAAGTGCGCAGGCGCACCCGCTCAAAACGTCGGCGGGGTGCAGGCGCTGATGAGTTCGCAGGGCTCGGGGCCGACGGCGCGGAAGCGATGCGGGCGGCGGCTTTCGAAGTAATAGGCATCACCCGGGCCGAGAATGCGCCGCTCGCCATCGACGGTGACTTCCAAGCGGCCAGAGATGATAACAGCACCTTCTTCGCCGTCGTGCACGAGCGGCACCCGGCCCGTATCGGCGCCGGGCTCGTAGCGCTCCTTCAAAATTTGCAGCGCGCGCCCCGTCATGCTCTCGCCGACCTGACGGTAGGAGACGGCGCCTTTGCCGATCTCCGTCAGCTCGTCGGCGCGATAGAACGGTTTGCGTGGCTGATCCGGCTCCAGCGCGAAGAACTCCGCAAGGCCGATGGGCACGCCGTCGAGAATACGTTTCAGCGCGCCGATCGAGGGGTTGGCGCGGTTCGCCTCGATCAGCGAAATCGTCGAGTTGGTGACGCCGGCGCGTTTGGCGAGTTCGCGTTGTGACAGTTTCTGCGCCATCCTGACGCTGCGCAGCCGCGCCCCCACATCGAACGTCATCGCGAAAGATCCTTCGGCGAGCGGCGTGCCGCCCTGTTTGACCTGTTCGATATATTGCAATTTCTGGATTCAAGTCCAAGCAGTTTCAATGTGTTGTGGGAAGTGAAAAAAGGACTTGAGCTAAAATATCGAACGGCGCCAAATGCAGCGTCTCAAGCCGCCGCGAGGAGCCTTTGATGTCGACCGCACGGCCTGCCGCCATCGCCAAAGTCGTGATCGACACCGCGCGCGTGCTCGCGACCGAGTACCGCTTCGCGCCCGGCGCCGAGACCGGCTGGCACCGCCACGGCCATGACTATGTCGTGGTGCCGATGACGACGGGGAGTTTGCTGATCGAAGGCCCGGGCGGCACCGAGACCGTGGTGCCGCTGACATCTGGCGTTCCCTACGCGCGCAACGAGGGCGTCGAGCACAACGTCGTCAATGCGAGTGCGCACGAGTTTGTGTTCATTGAGATCGAATTGAAGGAGCGCATGTAGGTTGGGTTAGCGTCGGCTTCGATGGGCGAACGTTTCGCTGTTGCTCGTTCCGACGCGTAACCCAACAGCCGAACAATCGAACCGAATTACAGTGCCGCGAATGTTGGGTTACGGGCGGAATGAATGCCAGCCAAAACGCGACATAGTGGCCGCCCTAACCCAACCTACGACCACCACACAGGAGGATCACCACCATGGCCCCACTCGACATGAAGCCGAACGAACTCGAACCCTATTGGATGCCGTTCACGCCCAATCGCGCGTTCAAGAAAAAACCGCGCCTGTTCGCGGGCTCCAAGGACATGCACTACATCACGCCCGATGGCCGGAAGGTGATCGACGCCACCGCCGGCCTCTTCTGCGTCAACGCCGGCCACAACCGGAAGCCCGATCGTCGACGCCATCAAGCACGCCGCCGAGACGCTCGATTTCGCGCCGCCGTTCCAGTACGGCCATCCGGATCAGTTCAAGCTCTCCTCGATGCTGACGCTGATGGCGCCGGGCGATCTCGACTATGTGCTCTACGCCAACTCGGGTTCAGAAGCCGTCGACACCGCGCTGAAAGTCGCGCTCGCCTATCACAAGGCCCGCGGCGAAGGCGGCCGCACGCGTTTCATCGGCCGCGAGCGCGGCTATCATGGCGTCAACTTCGGCGGCATCTCCGTCGGCGGCATGGTCAACAATAGGAAGGCCTTCGGCAACATGCTGGTCGGCGTCGACCATCTCCCGGCGACCTACAATCGCGCCAAGCAGGCCTTCACCAAGGGCGAACCCGAGTGGGGCACCGAGACGCTCGACGAGCTGACGCGTCTGATCAATCTGCATGACGCGAGCACGATCGCCGCCGTCATCGTCGAACCGGTCGCGGGCTCGACAGGCTGCCTGCCGCCGCCGAAGGGCTATCTCAAGAAGCTCCGCGAAATGACCGAGAAGCACGGCATTCTGCTGATCTTCGACGAGGTCATCACCGGCTTCGGCCGCCTCGGTCACGCCTTCGCCGCCGAGCGCTATGACGTCGTTCCCGACATGATCACCTTCGCCAAGGGCGTCACCAACGCGGCCGTGCCGATGTCGGGTGTGCTCTGCCGCAAGGGCATCTACGAAACCCACATGAGCGGGCCGGAGTATCTGGTGGAACTCTTCCACGGCTACACCTATTCGGGCCATCCGCTCGCGGTCGCCGCCGGCCTCGCGACGCTCAACCTCTACAAGGACGAAGGCCTGTTCGAGCGCGCCAAAAAGCTCGAGCCGGTTTTCGCCGACGCGATGATGAGCCTCAAGGGCGCACCCAACGTCGCCGACATCCGGCCGATCGGCCTGATGGCCGGCATCGATCTCGATCCGGCAAACGGCAAGCCCGGCGAGCGCGGCTATCGCGCGATCGAGTCGATGTACAATGATCACGACATCTACGTGCGCGTGACCATGGATACGCTGATCGTCTCGCCGCCGCTGGTCGTCTCTGAAGCGCAGATCGGCGAAATCACCGACAAGATCCGCAAGGTCATCACTGCGGTCGCAAACTGAGCAGCAAGCCGCTACCGCATCATCAACCGCCGCGTTCGCGCGGCGGTTTTTTTTCGGCTGTGACCTGGGCCGCCGGTCGTGAGGGATGTTCTGTCCTTTCGCCAAACCCAGAGCCGTCATGCCAGGCCTTGTGCCTGGCACCCATACGCCGTGCCGTCGCGATTGCGAACGCAGCATGCCGTACGCTCATTTTCAGTCGCACGCGCGGTGGTCCTGGATCCGAGGCACAAGGCCTCGGATGACGGCTGTTGGGAATGTGGGATGTCATCCAAAACCGTGCCAATTGCAGTTCTCGCAAGCGGCCCCCTGCGCTACGATGGCGATCCTCACCAAGGAGACCCCACCATGGCCGAGCTCGTAAACGTTGCATCCGAAGCGCCGCGCCCGTTGACCCAGGTCGAGATCGATCAGCGCGTGTTCGATCTCTATGACGAATATTGCCACGGCCACATCGACCGCCGCGAATTCCTGCAGCGCGCCGCACTGGTGGCCGGCGGTCTCGCCATGGCGCAGGCGCTGCTGCCGCGCTATGCGCAGGCGCAAACGATCTCGTTCACCGACCAGCGCATCAAGGCGAAGTATGTGTCGTATCCCTCGCCCGGCGGCACGTCGGGGACCATGCGTGGCTATCTGGTGCAGCCGAGCGGCAACGGGCCATTTCCGGCGGTGCTGGTCATCCACGAGAACCGCGGCCTCAATCCTTATGTCGAAGACGTCGCGCGCCGCGCCGCGACCGAAGGCTTTCTGGCGCTCGCCCCCGACGGCTTGTCACCCGTCGGCGGCTATCCCGGCAACGACGACGACGGCCGCACGCTGCAGGCGAGCCTCGACCAGCCGAAGCTGCGCACCGACATGCTGAACAGCGCCCGCTTCCTGAAGTCGAACGCGCTCTCGACGGGCAAGCTCGGCGTCACCGGCTTCTGCTGGGGCGGCAGCACGACGAATTATCTCGCCACCGCGCTCGGCGCCGACATGCACGCGGGCGTGCCGTTCTACGGTTCAGCTGCGGAGACGGCGGCGGTGCCGTCCATCAAGGCGCCGCTGCTGGTCCAGTACGCCGAGAACGACGAGCGCATCAACGCGCTGTGGCCAGCCTTCGAGGCGGCGCTGAAAGCCAGCAACGTGCCGCATGAGATGCACAAGTATCCGGGCACCCAGCACGGCTTCCACAACAATTCGACGCCGCGCTACAACGAGGCGGCGGCCAAGCTCGCCTGGGAGCGCACCATCGCGTTCTTCAAGAAGCACTTGGCGTGATCGCGCGATTTAAAAAAGGCTCGGCCTACTACGCACAAACTCACCACCCGTCATTCCGGCACCCGCTTCGCGGGCACAAGCTCCGGCCGGAACCCAAGCAACCTTCCGACTGTAGCTTAGAGAATTGTGGGTGCGTTGTCGGTACCTTGCGCGCACCCAAATTTTAAGCCGACCAGCGGAAGGTTGCTTGGGTCCCGGCCGGAGCTTGTGCCCGCGAAGCGGGTGCCGGGATGACGTGTGAAGAGAGAGCGTAAAGTACGGCTCAATCCGTCGCGGGCCGCCGCGGCGCCGTCTCGAGCAACGCGGCGAGATCCTTTTTCCAGAATTTCGCCATGCCCGTGGTGCCGTGACCGCGCGTCTCGTCACTCGCCGGGATCAGCAGCAGGCGGGCGCCCTTGACGCGCTTCAATTCGCGCTCCAACAGCCCCGTCTCCGGCGGATTGCGCTCGTCATCGGCGGAGTTGATGACAAGAAGCGCCGCCGTGATCTGCTCGAGCTTCGGCGCTGGATTGTAGTCGCGCGAGGATTCCCACTGGTAGAGATAGTTGTTGGCATCCGCCGTGAACGGGGCCGCCAACCGATCATCCAGCAGCTTGTCGGCGGCGGCGCGCGTCGATGCCATCTTCTGCAGCGCGATGTTGCCGCCATTGGTGCCGATGCCGTAGAACACGCCAGCGATCCGCGCCGACTTCGGCTGCTCGGTATAGTCGCCGCCCTTCCAGTCCGGATCGTTGCGAATGGAATTGGCGATCAAGCGCCGCATCATCCAGTTACGGCTCGACATCTCCGTCGGCTGCGACGCCATCGGCACCAGCGCGTCCATGAAGTTCGGATACGTCACGCCCCAGATCCAGGTATGCATGCCGCCCATCGAGTTGCCGAGCACAAGGCGCAGATGCTTGATGCCGAGCCCTTCCTTGACGAGGCGATACTGCGCCAGAACCATGTCGTCATAATTGTAGCGCGGGAATTTGGCGCGCAGTCCGTCCGATGGCTTCGAGGACTTCCCCGCACCTAACGCATCCGGCAGGATGATGAAATACTTAGCCGCATCGAGCGCTTGGCCGGGCCCGAACAATTCGCCGCCGAACCCTGCGCCGAGCAATCCCGTGCCCGACCCGGCGGTGCCATGCAGCAGCAGCACCGGAATGCCGCTCGGCTCGCCGACCGTCGTGTAGTGCAGCGTCAGCTCCGCCATCACCGCGCCGGAACTGAACTTGAAATCCTTGGCGATCCACGTCCCCGTCTTCGGCGCCGGCACCTGCGCGGCGGCGGGCGCGAGCATCAGGGCGATGAGCACGACGAACGGCCGTCATCGATTGGAAAAGGACGGAGTGAAAGCGGATGGATCTGGCAAGGAGCGTCATGGCGATCTCCGTGTGGCAGTTGCGCAAAGCTGCCCGAGCCTAGCGGGTCCACGCGGGCGGGGAAATGAGAATCGGGGGCACATCTTCGCGCGGAATCCGCGGGGACAGAGCGTGTGGCGCGGCGCAATACGCCCAAGTGGGCTATTGCGCCCGACGAACCCCACGCCTTACGTGCGGCGGGCGGCGCGGCTGCCGAAGAGGCTCGCGAGCAGCGGATAGAGCAGGCCGAGGCCGATGCCGAACCCGATGCCGTTGAGCAGGAAGCCGTTACGCAGCCTGCGCCGTCGACGTCAGCCATGAAATTCTCGAAGCCGTGGTTCTCTCCCGCAGTCGGAATTCTCTCCAACCAAGCAATGTCGCCATCCTCCCGCGCGATGAATCCGTCGAGGCTGGTTGCGACGAAAACATGGGCCGTTGTCATTAGGGAACGATACCACGGAAACGCCGGATGTTGCTGTGCGGGAGTGCGTCTCCTAGTGACCCACACCGGACTTTATGCCGGTGCGCAACACTGGTGTTGCCGATTTGCAGGGAATGGCGCCAGGCAAAGTGTGCACTGCAACAGTCAGACTTCGTCCGGTCGTGCATCAGGGGAAGCGACTTCGGGATCGAATGTCTGATGTCTCTCACCAGACTTGTGGTGCCCGCGATGGAATGGACGCGGATACAGCAGATCAACAACCGCAACTTGCGGTCATTGCTCGCCGAGAACCTCACTTGAAGCCGTGTTTGAACGGCTTGCCCGTTGACTTTCCCAATTGCGTCATTCACCTTCGGATGGACCAATCTTCAGGCAAAGGTAACGTGATGCGCGATGTTTCTGGAACCCGAAAACTCATGAGCGCTCGCAGTAAGACTTCTGTCCTTGTTTTCTGTCGCTCTGTGTCACGTCGTCTTACCCGCTTCCGCGAACAGATTTCCCCAATCGCCTCATCACGATGGTTGTCGGTTTCCCGCCCGGCGGAAGCGCAGACGCCATTGCCAGGCAAATTGCCGAGCCAATGTCGCGCAACATCGGAAAACCCATCGTCATTGCCAATCAGGGGGGCTTCGCTGGCAACATTGCGGCCGCATCGGTCAACGGTGAAAACGGTGGCTACACCGTGCTGCTTGCTCCGTGGACCAGTCATGCGCTCAACTCGAGCACTCTACGGCGCGGCGCGCGTTGGCTACGCAGCTCGCCAAAGACTTCACCGCCGTTTCGGTTGTTGCAGAGCAACCCATGGTTTTGTTGACGAGTTCAGCGGCGAAGTCCACTTCGGAGCTCATTGATCTTGGAAAGCAAACAGCCCGGAGCGCTCACCTTTGCCTCCAGCGGCGTTGGAACCATGGAGCATGTCGCCGGTGAACTGTTTGCGAAGCGGGCCGGCATCACCATGCTGCATGTTCCCTATAAAGGGACTGGGCCCGCAATGATTGACCTGATGGGCGGTCGGATCGACGTCTACATGGTCAGCGCCGCAGCCGTCGTTGCCAACCTAAACAATCCCAAGATCCGTGTGTTGATGGTGGCATCAAAGGAGCGCAATCCAGCGCTTCCCGAAGTGCCGACCTCCAAGGAAGCGGGCATGGCGAACTTTGAGGTCAATCAAGGTTATGGTGTGCTGGTCCCAACGGGTACTCCAGCAGGTGTTGTCAAAAAACTCAACGAGAGTTTGGTGAGTGTCATGCAGGCGCCGGAGCTTAAGGGCAAATTGAAAGATATGGGTGCTGTTGCTATGTCGTCGAGCCCCGAGGACTTCGCCGCACGCATCTCGGCCGAGATGTCATCTTGGGTGCAAATCATCAAGCAGGAGCAGATCAAAGCCGAGGAGTGACGTTGGGGTCGGGGTGCCGCACGCGATGTAAAGTGGGCCGCCGAAAGCGTCCCGGCATCTGGCACTTCGGCGAGCTTTTCTTCTTCGCTTCCGTCACTCCGATGATCACTTACGATAGAGATTTCGATGTTACGTAACGCGTCGAGCGCGGTTACCACGGGTGCAGAAGAGGCCGAGTTGTTTCGCCAATTTAGGAATGATTTTCCGGCCTTCGGTGAGGGCATCTTCATGAACTTGGCCGGACGGGGGATCATTTCACGCACCACGCGGAAAGCGTTGGATGCGGGCTTGGACGACCAAATGATGGGCCGGGTCGACAAGGCGCTATGGAAGGCAAGCGCCGCCGATGCGCGGCAACGCTTCGCGAGCCTCATTAATGCGCGACCCAACGAGATCGCATGCACCAAAAATGTCTCGGAAGGTCTCAATGCCATTGCCACGGCCCTTCCTTGGTCGCCCGGCGAAAACGTGGTGTATTGCCCGGATTTCGATCATCCCAACGCAGCGTACGCGTGGCTCAATTTGAGGCGCATGGGCGTCGAGTGCCGACCGGTGCCGCTGCTTGCCGAAGGCCGCATCGACACTGCGGCCGTGATCAAAGCAACAGATACCCGAACACGTCTCGTGACGGTCGCGTCCGTTAACTTTTTGACCGGCATACGCGCCGAGTTGGCGGAGCTTGGCCATCACTGTCGGCGGGCCAATATCTTCTTTCTTGTCGACGGTGCGCAATCGACCGGCGTGCTGGAAATCGATGTGACAGAAGCCTGTATCGACGGCTTGTGCGCCTCGGCGAACAAAGGGTTGCTTGGCACCTACGGGCTCGGCTTCGCCTACTGCCGCAAGGAATGGGCCCGCCAACTTCAACCCGTCTACCTGAGCCGCTTCGGCGTTGATGCGGGGGACCTGGCTGAATTGGAAATGAGCCCCGGGCCGCACAAACTTTATGCCGGCGCACGCCGGTTCGAGGTCGGCAATGCAAATTGGACCGGGCTCATTGCGATAGCCGCCTCTATGCGCCAACTGGGGCAGTTCGCTCAATCTGCCGTGGAGCGGCGCGCAGTGGACCTAGCGTCGAGGCTCGCTGAGGGCTTGAGGGATGCGGGATACGACGTGCCAAGGCTCGATCGGCGAGACCTCCAATCCCATATCGTCGCCGTTTACAGCGGTGCGCATAACCGCTCCCGCCTGGAACGCCTGGACGAACAGCTATGTTCGACCCACGTCGCATTCTCAAGACGCCTTGGCGCGATCCGGTTCGGCCTTCACGCCTACAACACGGAATCAGACGTGGATCATGTCGTAGATCTGGCGACACGGCTGAACTGAATACGTGCAGTACGCCAGTGCCACCGGCAAACGTATTGTTTCTGTCGAAATTGGTTCAAAAAGAAACGGCGGGTAGCAGGGTTGCCCCGAGCGCGATCCGGACTTATGCCTCCTGCAACGGGCCGGAATTTGACTGAGGTCATTGAGGGCGGCGCCGTTCACCCAAGACCGATCATTCTCATCATGAATTTGCACCGATGCGTTTGCGGTGCAGCAGAGCGTAGCCTCCAACGGCAACGGTTGGCGCACACAAAAAGAGCACACGCAGTCTGATGATCCGCGACTGACTTATGGCGCTGTTGGCCCATCGCGTCGCGGCCCCTACGGTCGGAATAGGACAACAGCGCTGATTGGTGGTCGCGGTGCGCGACACTGTGGGCGAGACCTTCGGACCCTCTCCCTGTTCGAGGGCAGGGAACGGGGAGAGGGAGCACGATCGCGCATATGTCGACGTCACCCCCACCCGTCGCGGATTGAACGATGAGACCCGATTCGCGCGAGCCGGGCCGCGCCGACCGCCCCCCGATCGAGGGGGCGGCACCGCGACATATCGGCGGTTTTGGCACAAAGACGACTGTGCAGAAAACGGCGACGGAATTTGGGGGTGCAGGGGGACGCTGGGGCGGCAGATTGGCCGCTCGCCCTTCGACAGGCTCGCCCTTCGACAGGCTCAGGGTGAGGCGGGTCGATGACCCTCGGGTGCCGCTTCCGATCCGCCTCTTGGGTAGAGCTTGTCGAACCATGGCGGCCGGGTAGCGCGGCAGATGGGCCGCTCGCCCTTCGACAGGCTCACCCTTCGACAGGCTCAGGGTGAGGCGGATCGGGATTGGGGTCGCTCCCAATCCTCCGCCTCATGGGGTGAGCTTTCGAACCATGGCGGCCGGGTGGAGGGTTGCGGCGCTTTCTGCGTGCGGGTCCACCCCCTCATCCGGCGCGTCTTGGCGAAGCCAAGCTAGCCACGCTTCGCTCGGACGCCCACCTCTCCCCCCGGGAGAAGGATGACTGCCTTCATCGGAGTGACGCCGCGTGGCGCTGTCGCAGGGTCGCTTGGGAGCCAGGTGCCAGCCCATCGCCAACACGTGCAAAAGCGTACACCTCGCCCTGGCGAAACCGGCGTTGCTTGCGCGCGACGGCTGCGACACCAAAAATGCGAGCCCATCGCGAGCCACTTGCGAGCCCATCGCCGAATCGCACGAAAAAATGCGCATCACCATCCGTGAAAACGGATTTTTCGCGCGCGACTACTCCGCCGCTTCGGTCTTGGCGGTTTTGAGTTTGCTTTTGGCGGGCGCCTTTGCCGGTGTTTGCGCGGCCGATTTGGCGGCGGTTTTCGCGGGCGCCTTCGCAGCACTTTTGGTCGCGGGCCTCTTGGGTGCCGCAGCCTTGTCCGCGCCCGCGTCCTTCTTCTTTGCCTTCGCCGCCACCTTCGGTTTCTTGAATCCACCCTTGGCGATGCGCTCGGCGAGCAAGCCGATCGCCTCGTCGACCGTCACGTCCGCCGGCTCTTTGCCCTTGGGAATGTTGGCGTTGATCTTGTTGTGGCTGATGTAGGGACCGTAGCGTCCTGACAGCACTTGGATCTTGCCGCCCTCGCTCGGATGCTCGCCGAGATCCTTGAGCACGGTTGCCGCCTGCCGCTGGAACCGGCTCTTGCCGCCACCGGCTTTTTTCTCGGCAATCAGCGTCACCGCGCGATTGAGGCCGACGGAAAACACTTCCTCGAAGCCTTCGAGATTGGCATAGACGCCGTCGTTGAGAATGAAAGGTCCGTAGCGGCCGAGACCCGCCGTGATCGGCGTGCCGGTTTCGGGATGATTGCCGACCTGACGCGGCAGCGACAGCAGCTTCAAGGCGAGCTCGAAATTGACGCTGTTGGCATCGACGCCCTTCGGGAGCGATGACCGTTTCGGCTTTTCGCCCTCGCCATAGTCCTTCTGATCGCCGAGCTGAAGATACGTGCCGAATTGCCCGCTCTTCAGCGCGACGTTGAAGCCCGTATCGGGATCGGTGCCGAGGATCTTGCCTTCGGGCGTCTGCGCGTCCGCCGGACCATTGCCGTTGTCGGAGAACTGCCGCGTGTAGCGGCACTCGGGGTAGTTCGAGCAGCCAACGAACGCGCCGAACTTGCCGGTCTTGAGCGAGAGCCGGCCGGCCGCGCAACTCGGGCAGCCGCGCGGATCCGACCCATCGCCCTTGTCAGGGAAGATGTGCGGGCCCAAGAGATCGTTGAGCGTTTCGAGCACGTCGGTGACGCGCAACTCCTTGGTCTCGCCGATCGCCGCCGTGAATTCCTTCCAGAAATCGCGCAGCACATCCTTCCAGGCGAGCTTGTGGTCGGAGATCAGGTCGAGTTTTTCCTCGAGCCCCGCCGTGAAATCGTATTCGACATAGCGCTTGAAGAAGCTCGCCAGGAACCCGGTGACCAGGCGGCCTTTATCCTCTGGAATCAGGCGTTTCTTGTCGGTGCGCACATAGCCGCGCTCCTGCAGCACGCCGAGCGTGGAAGCGTAGGTCGAGGGCCGGCCGATGCCGAGTTCCTCAAGGCGCTTGACGAGGGTTGCTTCCGAATATCGCGCCGGCGGCTGCGTGAAATGCTGGTCGGCGTCGATGCCGCGGTCGGTCAGGCGATCGCCGGCGGCGAGCGGTGGCAGGCGGCGGGTGTCGTCTTCCTCTTCGGCGACGTCGTCCTTGCCCTTGTCGATGCCGCGCCAGCGATCGTCGCGGCCTTCCTCGTAGAGTTTCAAGAAACCGTCGAACACGATGACGGAGCCGGTGGCGCGCAGCCCATAGGTTTTGCCGTCGCGGCCTTTGACCTCGATTTCGGCGGTCGTCTGCTCGAGTTCGGCCGACGCCATCTGCGAGGCGACCGAGCGTTTCCAGATCAGCTCGTAGAGCCGCGCCTGATCGCGATCGAGATATTTGGCGACCTGCTCGGGCTGACGCGAGACATCGGCGGGGCGCACTGCTTCGTGTGCCTCCTGCGCGTTCTTCGCCTTGGTCTTGTACTCGCGAATGAACGGCGGCAGGTAGCGCTTGCCGAAATCCTGCTCGACTTCCTTCCGGATGAGAGCGATGGCTTCCGGGATGATCTGCACGCCGTCGGTTCGCATGTAGGTGATGAGGCCGACGGTCTCGCCGCCGACGTCGACGCCTTCATAGAGGCGCTGCGCGATGTTCATGGTTTGCTTGGCCGAGAAGCCGAGCTTGCGTGAGGCGTCCATCTGCAGGGTTGACGTCGCAAAGGGCGCGTAGGGGTTGCGCTTGACGGCCTTCTTCTCGACCGAGGTGATGCGGAAGTCGCCCTTCTCGATCGCCGCCTTGATGGCATTGGCGGTGGCGCCGTCCTTGATGTCCAGTTTTTTCAGCTGCGTGCCGGCGACATTGACGAGGCGGGCCTGCACCTCCTCGCCCTTCGCGGTCGCGAGCTTGGCATCGATGGTCCAGTATTCCTCGGTCTTGAAGGCCTCGATCTCGGCTTCGCGTTCGCACACGAGTCGCAACGCAACCGACTGCACCCGGCCCGCCGAGCGCGCGCCGGGCAATTTCCGCCACAACACCGGCGACAAATTGAATCCCACGAGATAGTCGAGTGCGCGCCGCGCCATATACGCATCGACCAGCGGCGCATCGATCTGGCGCGGCGCCTTCATTGCGGCCAGCACCGACGCTTTGGTGATGGCGTTGAACGTGACTCGCTCGACCAGCGTACCCTTGCGCAGCGCCTTGCGCTCGTTCAAAATTTCGAGAATGTGCCACGAGATCGCCTCGCCCTCGCGATCAGGGTCGGTCGCGAGAATCACTTTGTCGGCCTTTTTCGCGGCCTCCGAAATCTCGCGCATGACCTTGGCAGAGCGCCCGTCGACATCCCAGTGCATCAGGAAATCGTTGTCGGGTTCGACCGAACCGTCCTTGGACGGCAGATCGCGCACATGCCCGTACGACGCCACGACCTTATAGTCGGACCCAAGATACTTGTTGATGGTCTTGGCCTTGGCGGCAGACTTGACGATGACAAGGTTCATGTCTTGAAAATCTCGGAAACTGGTGATGGCCGCGAAGCGGGCTCTAGGGCGCCATGCGCCTTTGAGGACCCTGTGCAATGGCGGCGGGAACATGGGTGATCGGTCGCCCGGTGTCAAACGGCCACCCAAAACCGCACTTAACAAACATTTTTAGCCGATAACATTCACCTTATTGCCATTTTTCTTCCATTTCGTTAGATTAATGGTGAATTCAGAGGCAACGTCAGCGAGGCGGGAATGTCGCGGATCAAAGAACCAATGCGACCGATCTATCTCAAGGTTGTGGCAGGTCATGAGGCGCAAGGCGGCGGCAACCTAGACGACGTCACCAAAGACGGAAACAATCAAACAACGAAATTTGGGGCCCGGTCGACCGAACAGCTGGCTTACATGGGCGCGCTCATCCAGGAGCTTAAGCAAATGGCGATCGAATTGCAGGAGCAGCGATTGGTCTTGCTTCTCGACCTGGCCCACCGCGAAACGGCGGATCAGCGCCCGGCGTAATCGCCCGTGAAGTCCGCCTGATCCGGCCCAGCCCCAGGTCCGGCATCGGGTGCCAGCGACACGAGCTGCGCGCCATGCTGGACGACGCGGCCGGCCAGCGCCAACTCGATCAGCGCGATCCGCACGTTGCGAGCCGCAAGACCGGTCGCACGTACCACCTCGTCGATGTCGATCGGCGCCGGACCGAGCGCCACCAGCACGCGTTGCCGGTCCGCGTCGTCGATCGGCGCCGGCACGGCCGCACCACGCAACGGCGCCAGCGACGTCGCCGCCTCCGCCATCTGCCGTGACGGCTCCAGCAGCGGACGCAACAGCTTCAGCACATCGTCCGGCTCCGTCACCAGCGACGCGCCCTCCTTCAGGAGATGATTGGTCCCCTCCGCGCGCGGATCGAGCGGATGCCCCGGCACCGCGAACACATCGCGCCCTTGCTCGGCGGCATGCCGCGCCGTCGTCAGTGTCCCCGACCGCCGCGCCGCCTCGATCACCACAACCCCATGCGACACACCCGAAATCACCCGATTGCGCCGCGGAAATTCTTGCGCCCGCGCCACATAACCCGGCGGCATTTCGGATACGACGCACCCGCTCTCAGAAATCCGCTGATAGAGATCCGCATGCTCCGGCGGATAGATCACGTCGATCCCGCCAGCCAGCACCGCGATCGTGCCCCGCGCCAGCGCCGCTTCATGCGCCGCCGCATCGATCCCCCGCGCCATCCCCGAGACGATCACAAACCCGGCCTCGCCGAGCGCCGTCGCAAAGTGCCGCGTCAGCTTGATGCCGGCCGCCGACGCATTGCGCGAGCCGACGATCGCCAGCGCCGGCCGCGCCAGCAGATCGAGATCGCCGCGCGCATAAATCATCGGCGGCGGCGCCGCGACATGCGCCAGCAGCGGCGGGTATCCAGGTTCGATCGTGAACACCGGCCGCGCTTTGGCCTTGGCGGCAGCGGCTAACTCCGCTTCGGCCCGATCGCGCGGACACAGCCGTGGCGCGCGGCGTTGCCCGCCCCGGCGCGCCAGCTCCGGCAACGCTTCCAGCGCCGCGGCCGCACCGCCAAAATGATTGATCAGCTCGCGAAACGTCACCGGCCCAACGTTTTCCGACCGGATCAGCCGCAAACACGCCAGCCGTTGCGCATCGTCGAGCGGCGCCTGCGGCAGCGGCGCCGGCGTCAACGCGGTGAGCCCGTCGACCCCTTCAGGCGGATCCGGACGGCTCAGGCTTGGCTTTGGCGGTGGATTTCGCACCGATCTTGCTCTCTGTCCCGTTGATCAGCCGGGCGATGTTCTCCCGATGCGTCCAGAAGAGCAAGAGCGTCATGACGGCGAACAGGGCTGCCATCTGGCCATGCCCGCCAAACCACAGCGCCACAGGCGTCGCCGCGCCGGCCACCAGCGCCGACAGCGACGAATACCGGAACAGCGCCGCCAGCACGAGCCACACCGCGCAAAACATCAGCCCGAAGGTCCATGCGAGCCCAAACAGCACGCCGATATAGGTCGCAACGCCCTTGCCGCCCTTGAAGGTCAGCCACACCGGAAACAGGTGGCCGAGAAACGCGCCGAGCCCCGCGACCAATCCCGCGCCCGGTAAAAAAGTGGCGGCAATCAAAACCGCCGCCGTACCCTTCAAACCATCGAGCAACAACGTCGCCGCCGCCAAGCCCTTGTTGCCGGTCCGCAGCACGTTGGTCGCGCCGATGTTGCCGGAACCGATGGCCCGCACATCACCGAGCCCCGCCGCCCGCGTCAGCACCAGCCCGAATGGAATCGAACCGAGCAGATACCCGAACGCCAGCGCCAGAAATCCTGGCAACGACATCATCGTCTCGATCACAGCCACCCCCACATGTCATCGTCGTCACCGTATGGCGGACGAAATCCGCGAGCAACCGTGGAATGAATTCCGCGCCGGCCTCTTTGACAACACGCGTCGTCGCGCGCCAACCTGTTGCCGATTTTTCCCGCGCTCGCTCGCAACGCGCGTTTCCGCGATGATGTTGCGCATTTTTTGCCCGAATCGGCGATGGGCTCCCACGTGGCTCGCGATGGGCTAGCATGTGGCTCGCATGTCGGCTCGCAGCCCTCGCGCGGCGCCTCTCCGGTGCATGCTCTTCAGCGGCGGCAGTCTCAGCGGCCGCCCTATCGGCACCCCCACAGCCGCTCAGCCGCCGTCATGCACGCTGCCATCCCACCCACAACCAGCCGCCCATTGGCTTCATTTTCCGCACAATCGCCAGTGTGCACAAAACGGCGACATCCACGGTGGTTAATCCTTCTCCCGTGGGGAGAAGCGCCGGATGACGGGGCGGATCAGCACATCGGTGTTCGCCGAGATCATCCCGCTCCCCTAGCTACCGCTCTGCATTGTTCATCCTTCTCCCGTGGGGAGGTGGCCGAAGGCCGGATGAGGGGGCGGACCCGCACACAGAACGCACCGCAATCCTCCACCCGGCCGCCCAGTGGTTCGACAGGCTCACAACGAGGCGATCGGAAACGGCACGGGGTCGTCGACCCGCCTCACCCTGAGCCCGTCGAAGGGCGAGCGGCCCAGCTGTCCCGTCACCCACAGCCGTCGTCCTGGGCCTTGTGCCCAGGACCCATACGCCGTGCCAGCTGTGATGCTCTCCGCCAGCGCCCACCAGAACCAGAAAGCCCCCGGGTCTTGCGCTGTCGCGCAGCGCCCGGGGAAGCAACAGGAGCGAGGTCGTTGCAACGCCACCAGCCGAACGCAGTCCACGCACCCCTCAGTTTGCGTTCCCGGAATTGCCGCGCGCCGCGCGGCAATATCCGGGATCTCCACGTCGAGGGTGCGCACACGGCGCACAATCTCGACATGCAGATCCCGGCTCGCGCGCTGATCGCGCTTGGCCGGGAACGCAAATGGAGAGGTTTGTGCCAAGTCTCTTCAGGCTCACCGAATTCCGTCCCGACCCGCCTCACCCTGAGCCTGTCGAAGGGCGAGCGGCCCAGCTGTCCCGTCACCTACAGCCGTCGTCCTGGGCCTTGTGGCTCTCCGCCAGCCGTGGTCCTGGATGCCGGGCACGCTGACCCGGCATGACGGCTCTGGACTGCGACAGTCCACATCTCATGCCCCACGTCATTCCCGCGAAGGCGGGGACCCAAGCAACAGCACATGGGGCCGCCACGTGCGCAAATCCAAACCCGCCTCACCCTGAGCCCGTCGAAGGGCGAGCGGCCCATCTGCCACCCCACCCGCAGCCGTCGTCCTGGGCCTTGTGCCCAGGCCCCATACGCCGTGCCAGCTGTGATGCTCTCCGCCAGCCGTGGTCCTGGATGCCGGGCACGCTGGCCCGGCATGACGGCTTTGGGCGGCGACAGTTCACATCTCTCCCCACGTCATCGCCGCGAAGGCGGCGACCCAAGCAACCCCACCCATACCGATTCCATTTGCAGTCAGAGCGCCGACTCTGCTAGAGTGTTCGCGTTATGTTCAAGAGAAAGAATGGCACAGACTTCAGCAATCGAGTGGACTGACGCGACGTGGAACCCAGTGACGGGCTGCACGAAAATTAGCGCTGGCTGCGATCATTGCTACGCTGAGCGGTTCTCCGAACGCTTTCGCGGCGTGAAGGGCCACCCGTTTGAGCATGGCTTTGATCTGACCTTGCGTCCTGAGAGAATTGAACAGCCGCTCGCCTGGAAGCGCCCCAAGCTGATTTTCGTGAACTCCATGAGTGACCTATTCCACAAACTTGTCCCGACGGACTTTATCACGCGTGTCTTCGACACGATGGAAAAGGCCGACTGGCACAATTTTCAGGTGCTCACCAAGCGCAGTTCACTTCTGCGCTCTTTCGTCAATGCGCGATACAAAACACGCCCTGTTCCATCGCATATCTGGCTGGGCGTATCGGTCGAAGACAGCAAGCGGACATCGCGCATCCGCCACCTGCAAGAGACCAATGCCAGCGTCCGTTTCGTCTCGATCGAACCGCTTATTGGCTCACCGGGTATCATCGACCTTTCCGGCATCTCATGGGTGATCGTTGGCGGCGAAAGCGGACCGGGAGCACGGCCAATGGAGCTAGCCTGGGCTCGATCTGTCCGAGATCAGTGCGTGGCGCAACACGTCCCATTCTTCTTTAAGCAGTGGGGCGGTCTACGACCCAAGACAGGTGGCCGCAACTTAGATGGCAGGGAATGGAATGAGTTTCCACCTCGCTCAAAACTCGAGGCCGCCGAGTAAACGCGATGCCCGATCCCAGTCTCTATGTCGGCCGCGAGCAAACTTACGTCAAACACTTCTTTCTGGAGCGTTACCTCGAAAGAGTCGCCTACAACATCTATTCGTTTCAGAATGATTTTGTCTACGTCGACGGATTTTCGGGTCCGTGGAAGTCAGCGGCAGAGACCTACAAAGACACATCCTTCAGTCTTGCGCTTGATCAACTCCGCGCAGTCCGGTTGGGCCTCAAGGATGGTCGCGGAAAGGATGTAACGTTCAGATGCCTATTTGTTGAGAAAGACCCTGGAGCCTTCGCTGAGCTAAAGACCACGGTCGCGGGCATTGATGACGTGCGCATCGAGTTGATCAACGGCAAGTTTGAGGATCACATCTCAGATGCCGTGAGGTTTGTCGGGCAGTCCTTCTCATTGATCTTCATCGACCCTACCGGATGGACTGGCTACCCGTTGCTGAAGATCACCCCTCTACTCAAACTGAGGGGCGAAGTGCTCATCAACTTCATGTCGGACTACATCAATCGGTTCATCGACGATCCAAGGCCAAATATCGCCCAACAATTTGATCAGCTCTTCGGCGGTGCCTGGTTCGAGGATTGGAAGACGTTGCATGAGACGGGCATGACGCGAGAAGCCGCTGCCATCGAAGTCTATACCGAACGGCTCAAAAAGGCGGGAAACTACGCTCATGTTACGTCAACGCGCATTATGAAGCCCAAGTCTGACCGAACATATTTTTACCTCATCTATGCCACGCGGCATTGGAAAGGCATCGAGGAGTTTCGGGCAATCGAGATGAAGGCCGTCAACGTTCAAGAGAGACTTCGCAACGACGTTAAATACCAAGCCGTCGTCACGCGCACTGGCCAGCCAGGACTATTCGGATCTTCGATTGTAGATGGCGCTGTTGCAACGTACGAAGACGAACGCAAGATGCAGATTGAGCGAGCTCATGCCAAGCTGCTTGCACTCCTTCGTTCTCATGCCG
The DNA here is from genome assembly GCA_963779515.1 of uncultured Alphaproteobacteria bacterium. Classification (GTDB taxonomy): domain Bacteria; phylum Pseudomonadota; class Alphaproteobacteria; order Rhizobiales; family Hyphomicrobiaceae; genus CAVZYN01. The sequence continues at coordinate 105,264 of CAVZYN010000009.1, read as the reverse complement.
GTGGATTACTGTTCCGCGATATAATCGGACGCGTGATGGACACGCCACTGACCTGGAAAAGTGACCTCACCTCCTGGATCAAAGAGTTGAAGGCTCAGGGCAAGATCGACATTGTTGGGATGAGGCCAAATGAGCGAACTTTCAAGCCAGAGCATAGAATTCTCCCTAAGGGAGATCTGTGACTTGCTGATCGACCAATCCACGGCGCGGACTCGCGTGCGTGCGGATCACCGACTACGATCGTAGCCGCCCCTCATCCGGCGCTTCGCGCCACCTTCTCCCCATGAGGATGGGGAGAAGGAAAGACCGCGCAGGCGTCTCTTCCAGGCCCATTGCGAAAGGCAGCCCCCTACCTCCCATACTCATACACCGTCTCACCCCCCACCATCGTCACCAGCACCCGCCCCTGCATCTTGCTTTCGTCGAACGGCGAGTTCTTCGACCGCGACCGCAGCTGCGCCTTGTCGACGACCCACGGCTGCCCGGGATCGACGAGAATGAGATCCGCCGGCGCCCCCTTTTCGAGGCTTACCGCTCGCAAGCCCGAGCAGCTTCGCCGGATTGATCGTCAGCGCGCGCAACAGCGGCATCAGCCCGATCTCATCGGCATGGTGCAACCGCAGCGCCGCCGCAAGCAGCGTCTCGAGCCCGATCGCCCCATCCGCGGCTTCAGCGAACGGATGCCGCTTCACATCGACGTCCTGCGGATCGTGCGACGACACGATCACGTCGATCTCGCCACTGGCGAGTCCGCGCACCATGGCGACGCGATCCTCTTCCGCGCGTAACGGCGGCCGCACCTTGAAGAACGTGCGCCACGGCCCGATGTCGTTTTCGTTCAACGTCAGATGATTGATCGAAACCCCGCACGTCACCGGCAGTTTCTTCGCCTTGGCGCCGCGGATCACCGCGAGACTTTCCGCGCACGTGATGCCCGCCGCGTGATAGCGCCCGCCCGTCATCTCGACCAGCCGCACATCGCGCTCGACCGCGATCGTCTCGGCGAGCTTGTGCACGCCCGGAAGCCCCAGCCGCGTCGCAACTTCGCCCGAGTTCATCGCCGCCGTGCCCGAGAGATACGGGTCCTCGGTATGATGGACGATCAACGCGCCGAAATCCTTGGCGTAGTTCAGCACCTGCCGCATCACCCGCGTATTCGACACCGTCGATTTGCCGTTGGTGAAGGCGACCGCGCCGGCCCGCTTTAAGAGGCCGATCTCCGTCATCTCCTCGCCTTTGAGATCCCGCGTCAGCGCCGCCATGATATGCACATTGACGATGGCATTGTCGCGCGCGCGCCGCTGGATGAAATCGACCAGCGCCACCTGATCGATCACCGGCACCGTATCCGGCATCACCACGATCGTCGTCACGCCGCCCGCCGCCGCCGCATGGCTCGCGGTCTTCAGCGTTTCGCGATGCTCTTGCCCGGGCTCGCCCGTGAACACCTGCATGTCGATCAGGCCTGGGCAGAGAATGTGCCCGCTGACCGTCGACCACCGCCGCGCCCGCCGGCGCATTGCGGCGCAAATGTCCGCCGATATCGGCGATCACGCCGTCCTTGACGAGAATGCCGCCGGGCTCGTCGCGCCCCGAAGCCGGGTCCATCAGACGCACGTTGATGAAAACCGTTTCGCCCGCGTTGGCTTGTCCGCTCTTGTTGGCTTGTCCGTTCTTTTTCATGAGATCCGCCTCACTGGTTCGGCAGCTGGCGGGCGAGCGCTTCGAGCACCGCCATGCGCACTGCGACACCCATTTCGACCTGATCGCGGATCACGCTGCGCGAGTGATCGGCGATCGTGGAGGCGATTTCGACGCCGCGATTCATCGGCCCCGGATGCATGATCAGCGCGTCCGGCTTGGCGCGCGCGAGCTTTTCGTGATCGAGGCCGAAGAAGTGATAGTACTCGCGCGTCGAGGGCACGAACGATCCCTGCATGCGCTCGCGCTGCAGCCGCAGCATCATCACGATATCCGCGTCCTCGATGCCCTTGTTCATATCCGTGAACACATCGACGCCGAGCCGCGCCACCGCCGGCGGCAGCAGCGTCGACGGCGCGATCACCCGCACCCGCGCGCCCATGGTGTTCAAAAGGCTGATGTTCGAGCGCGCGACACGGGAATGCAGCACATCCCCGCAGATCGCGACCGTCAATCCGGCAATCCGTCCCTTGGCGCGGCGGATCGTCAGCGCATCGAGCAGCGCCTGCGTCGGATGCTGATGCGCACCGTCGCCCGCGTTGATCACGCTGCAATCGACCTTTTGCGACAAGAGCTCCACCGCGCCCGCCGCATGATGCCGCACTACCAGAATATCCGGCCGCATGGCGTTCAATGTCATGGCGGTGTCGATCAGCGTCTCGCCCTTCGACACCGACGACGTCGCGACGTTCATGTTCATGACGTCGGCGCCGAGCCGCTTGCCCGCCAGCTCGAACGAGCTTTGCGTGCGCGTCGACGCTTCGAAAAACAGGTTGATGAGTGTACGCCCTCGGAGCACATCGCGTTTCTTATTGACCTGCCGATTCAACTCGGCGGCCTTGTCGGCGATGTCCAATAGCGCGGTGATTTCGCCTGCCTTCAGCCCCTCGCAGGTCAGCAGATGGCGGCGCGCGAAACTCGTCGCGATTTCAGCGGATGTTGTCATTAAAGCCGGTCTAATACGCCGAGTCCGGGAGGAGGGCAAGACGGCATTCAGCGTTTCGTGAACTCTTGCGATACAGTGGCCGAAACGCTGGCCAATTTGCATCACGAGGCGTGTGATGACCATCGCATTGAATCAAAGTCCGCCCTTTGCTGATCTGAACCTCTACGCCGCCGACCGTGTCCTGCGCGACGCCGTGGAGCGCGAGGGCGGCGCAGACGCGACGGAGCCGTTGCTGGCCTTCGGCGCCAAATGCGGAACGGCCGACGCTTTCGAACGCGGACGGCTCGCCAATGACAATCCGCCACGGCTCATCAAGCATGATGCGCGCGGCAACCGCATCGACAAAATCGAGTTTCACCCCGCCTACCACGCGTGCATGACCCTCAGCATGGCCGAGGGCCTGCACGCCGCGCCCTGGGAGCATCTGCTGCGAGGAGAACCACCCGTGGCTGGCAGTCACGTCGCACGCTGTGCGGGAACCTATCTCGCGACCCAAATGGAATCCGGCCACGGCTGCCCGATCACCATGACGCACGCGGCGGTGCCAACGCTGCTCGGCGAGCCCAGCATCGCCAAAGCCTGGCTGCCAAAAATCCTGTCCCGCACGTACGATCCGCGCTGCCGCCCCCTCGAAGAGAAAACATCCGTCACCCTCGGCATGGGCATGACCGAGCCGCAAGGTGGCACCGACGTCCGCACCAACACAACCGCGGCAACGCCAATATCCGCGCCAGGCCCGGGCCAGCGCTACGAGATCAACGGCCACAAGTGGTTCATGTCGGCGCCGATGTGCGATGCGTTTGTGATCCTCGCGCAAACCCCGCGCGGACTTTCCTGCTTCCTGCTGCCCCGCTGGCGCGACGACGGCGGCATCAATGGCATCCAATTCCGGCGCTTGAAATCGAAACTCGGCAACCGCTCGAACGCCTCCTCCGAAGTCGACTTTGTCACCGCCGAAGCCCGCATGATCGGCGAGGACGGTCGCGGCATTCCCGCCATCATGGAGATGGTCGCCCACACCCGCCTCGATTGCGCGATCGCCTCGGCCGCCCTGATGCGCCTCGCGACCGCAACGGCCGTGCACCACGCCCGGCATCGCCGTGTGTTCCAGAAAACGCTGATCGATCACCCGATGATGACCGCCGTGCTGGCGGATCTCGCCTTGGACGTCGAGGCGGCGACTGCGTTGACGTTTCGCCTGGCCGCGAGCTTTGATCGGGCGGCTACCGATCCCGCCGCAACCGCCTGGCGGCGGCTGATGACACCGGTGACCAAGTATTGGGCCTGCAAACTCGCGCCGGCGCATATCTACGAGGCCATGGAATGCCTCGGCGGCAACGGCTACGTCGAGGACTTCCATCTCGCCCGCGCCTACCGCGAAGCCCCCGTCAACGCCATCTGGGAAGGTTCGGGCAACGTCATGGCGCTCGATGTCGTGCGCGTCGCCACCCGCGAGCCCGAAATCGTGTCGACCGTCCTCGCCACGATCCGCGCTGAGGCGAAGCATCACGCCGGCCTCCTCCGTCATGTCAACGACATCGAAGCTCTGCTGCAGAACCAGGCGCTGCTCGAACAGCGCGGCCGGCTCATCACCGAGCGGCTGGCAACGGTGGCCGCTGCCGCGATCCTCACGACACACGTCTCGGAGGACATCGGCGAAGCATTCTATCGCACGAGGCTGAGCGGCCTCGCACGCCGGACATTCGGACAAGACATTGAAAGCGCCGAAGCCCGCCAGATCACGCAACGCGTCCTGCCGTAACCCCAAAAACAAAAAGAGGCGCGCAGACCCCCGGCTGCGCGCCCAATCCACGTCCTTGCGGCGTCCATTTCAGAACCGCATCACGCGCCTGTGGAAATCGGTTGCGATTTGAGGCTCTGCACGATCTGTTGCAGAGCTTCGATCAGATCGGCGCGTTGCGACGGCGTCAGCGCCGCCAGAATCCGCTCGTCCGCCCTGAGCGCGGCGGGATGCACCGCCTCGAGCGCGTCGCGGCCCTTCGGCGACAGCTTCAGGGCATTGGTGCGCGCATCGGACTTGGTGCGCTTGCGCAGCAGCAGGCCCTTGGTGACGAGACGCGCCACCACATCGGCGAGTGTCGACCGGTCGATGCCGGTGTCCTCGACCAGACCTGTCTGGCTGATTTCGGGTGTGGTTTCGACGGCAAGCAGGATCGCGTACTGCCGCGGTGTCAGTGCGTCTTCCGGGCTCTCGGCGATAAAGACGCCTTCGGCCTGTTGCCCCGCGCGATGCAGCAGGTGCAGGATCGATCCGTCGAGGCGTCCCGCGAGTGCTTTCGTTGTCATGATGACCTCCGTCACAGCGCCGTTCAGCGCCAGCTCGATGTCGTTTGGGAATCGCACGTCCAAAACGATTGGGATTTGAGCGCGCTTCCGATCGGGGCGATGTATACGGAGCGGCACACTGGCGCGCTTGACGCCACAACACTGGAATTGGCTCACTCGTGCGGTGAATACTGGCCGAGAACTCGACTTTAGGCTAAGGTGCCTGCCGTTGATGCAAGAAACTGCTTCGTCGTAGAGACGGGTGATGCGCTGTGGCAGACGTTGAGCCGACGATCCGGGCGTTCGCACTCAATGGCTTGTGCGACTTCAGCGAGGCGCACAACCTCGACACGACGGCGCTGTTGCAGGTGGCGGGCCTCCCAGCCGCCAAGCGCTACGGCCTCGAGGACTCGATCCCGCTCAACGCTTTTGCGCGCGTCCTGAATGCCGCATCCGACGCCCTCGGCGATCCATGCCTTGGACTGAAACTGGCTCATTCCTTCCCTATGGGCGCGTCTGGCATCATCGGCCAATTGATGCTGCGCGCGCCGACCGTTCGCGAAGCGATGGTCAGCCTCAAGGACTTCGCGCCCATCCTGATCAACCCGGTTTACGCCGACTACGGCGAAGACGAAAATGGCCAGGGCGCGTTGTCCTGGTCGTTCCACGAAGGCTTCACCGAGCCGCGCGTGCAGGTTGTGGACTTCGCGACGGCGCTGATGGTCCTGCGGCTGCGCCAGACGTCGATGCAGAACTGGATCCCCGCGGCCGTCGAATTCGAGCATCGCGAGCTGCCGTGCAAAGACCTTGTCGCCGAACTGTTTGGCAATCGCATCAAATACAATTGCGAGCGCAACCGCATCGTCGTGCCGGCCGCCGCTCTCACCATTCCGATCAAGTCCAGCGATCCGACCCTGCACGCCACGCTGAAACACTACGCCAAGCAAGACCTCCAAAAGACCGCAGAGCCGGCCGATTTCGCCTCGCGCGCCGGCAAGATCGTGTTGCAAAAGATTTCGGGCGGCACTGTCACGCTCGATGCACTGGCCGAAGCCCTCGCGATGTCACCGCGCGCGGTGCAGTGGCAGCTGAGCCAGGCCGGCACCACCTTCGAAAAACTGGTCAGCGAGACGCGCCGCAAGAAGGCCGAGCCTCTGCTGACGGATACCGACGTGCCGCTCAGTGAAATCGCCTCCGCCGTCGGCTTTTCCGAACTCTCGAGCTTTTCGCGCGCGGCCAGCGGCTGGTTCGGGATGTCGCCGCGCGCCTACCGCCAAAAATTCAGAGCCACGCACGCAAGAACAAAAGCCGCCGAACCGCCCCATCCGCCCGATCGCGATGTCGAGCCGTCCTGATTTACGCAATCCGCAATGACAGCGGCGCCATCCGGCGCTAGATTAAATCCGTACCGAGATTTTCGCCAGATTGAGCGAACCGGAGCGGGCGTGCCGAAGACTGAGACCACCATCAGAGCCGTTGCCCTCATCGGCTTTCGCGACTACTGCCGGACCCAGCGCGTCGATGGCGATGCGCTGCTGAAATCCGTGGGGCTCGATCCCGCCGCGCAATACCAGCTTGAAGACACAATTGGCCTGAACGCCTTTGCCCAGCTGCTCCACAATGCCGCCGCGGCCGCCAAGGACCCCTGCTTCGGCATGAGTTTCGCGGCTTTCTATCCTCCAGGCGGCACCGGATTGGTGGGCTCGATGCTCGTGCATGCTGACACCGTGCGCGAGGCCCTGGTTGATTTCACGCGGTACATCGCCCTGATCGTCAACCCCATTACGATTGCCTACGAAGAAAACGAGTCCGGCCAAGCCGTGATCGACTGGTCCTATGACGCGAACTTCACTGCACCCCGCTTGCAGTACATCAGTCACGCGGCCGCCATCCTGGTCGTGCGCTTGCGATCCGCCAGCGGCGAAAACTGGTCCCTTGCATCGGCGGAGTTCGAACATGACGCACTGCCCTGCCGGGAGAAGGCCATCGCCTACTTCGGCCGCAACGTCGGATACAACCGCCAGCGCAATCGCGTCGTCATCCCCGCCGCCGTCCTCGCACTCCCCTTGAAGTCCGCCGATCCCCGGCTGCAACAGACCTTAAAGCACTTTGCCGAGACCGACCTCGAGAAGTCGATCGAGCCAACCGATTTTGCCACCCGCGTCGGCAAGGTCGTTCTCGATGGCCTTGCGAGCGGTCAAATGACGCTTGAGCGCACCGCCCAGGCGTTGGACCTGACGCCGCGCTCGGTGCAATGGCAGCTGAGCCAAGCCGGCACCACGTTCGAGAAAATTCTGAATGACACGAGGCGCGCGAAAGCCGAGCCTCTGCTGACCGGCACCGATCTTTCTCTAGGAGAAATCGCCTCAGCCGTGGGCTTTTCCGAGCTGTCGAGCTTCTCGCGCGCCGCCAATGTCTGGTTCGGCATGTCGCCGCGCGCCTACCGCCAGAAATGCCGCGACGCACGAACCCCTAAAGCCAAAGGCGCAAAACCGCTCGGCAACGAACCCTGATATGCGCTTCGTTGTTTCATCCTTCTCCCGTCGGGAGAAGGTGCCCGCCCTGCGCGACACCCTTCGTTGTTTCATCCTTCTCCCGTGGGGAGAAGGTGGCCGAAGGCCGGATGAGGGGGCGGACCAGAACAAGGCTGTCCGCCGGAACCGTCCTGCACCCCTTGCCGACCCTCACCTGTCACGTCCAGCTCTTCGCTGGCCGCGACATCCTCTCCCGCGCGCGGGAGAGGAATGAAGTCACGTTGCTTCCTCCTTCTCCCGTCGGGAGAAGGTGCCCCGCCCTGCGCGACACCCTTCGTTGTTTCATCCTTCTCCCGTGGGGAGAAGGTGGCCGAAGGCCGGATGGCGGACCAGGACTTCGGTGTCCGCGGGGATCATCCTACACCCCATGCCGACTCGCACCTGTCACGTCCAGCGTGCGCTGGCCGCGACATCGTCTCCCGCACGCGGGAATGAAGTCAACCCAACACGCGCGCATGACTCATTCTCGCCGCGATCTGTGCGCAATCTGCGCCCGCCCCTCGCGCCAGGAATTCGAACGCAGCATGACCCAGACGTCGCGATCGCGCCTTCGCCGCACGGCGCTCTTGGGGCTCGCCGCAATCCTCACCGCACTTGCCGCCTGGCTGCTGGCCGACTGGATGGTGCACAGCGATTGGGAGCACGTGCGGCTCGAACGCGAGCGCGTCAAACGCGCGGCCCGCGCCGCCACCGGTCAAGCCCTCCCCGGCACCCCCGATCTCGATCGGCTGGACGAACGCCTCGCGAGTGCCGGCGTGAAACTCGGCGCACCCGTCTTCATCCGCATCTACAAACAGGAGTTCGAACTGGAACTGTGGATGAAGCGCGGCGACACGTTCCAGCTCGTCGCCACCTATCCCGTGTGCCGCTGGTCGGGCCGTCTCGGCCCCAAGATCAAGGAAGGCGATCACCAGGCGCCCGAAGGCTTCTACACGGTCGACGCTACCCAGCTTAATCCGCAGAGCCGCTGGCATCGCAGCTTCAACCTCGGCTTCCCCAATGCCCTCGACCGCACCCATGGCCGCACCGGGTCGTTCCTGATGGTGCATGGCGGCTGCGGTTCGGTCGGCTGCTATGCCATGACCGATCCCGTCATCGACGAAATCTGGCGCATCGTCACCGCCGCGCTAAGCGGCGGCCAACCCCGCTTCCACGTGCACGTGTATCCGTTCCGCATGTCCGAAACCAACCTCGCCGCGGCCGAGGGCTCGCTTTGGTCCCCGTTCTGGCGCGACTTGAAAGGCGGCCACGATCTCTTCGAGGCCGCCCAGACCCCGCCACGCATCCATGTTTGCCAAGGCCGCTACATCGCCACCGCCGCCGATACCGGCGGCAACGGCAGCCACCCGATGACAACATCGTGCCCGACCGTGGCCGCAAGACCACGCCGCAAGCGCGCCGGCGGCCCCCATCGGGGCCACATGCGGCCAAATCCCCACGCCATCGGCGCCGTCTCAACTTGAATCCCATTCACCATTTGGGATCAGCGCCCCGCCTTGCTATGGTCCGCCGACTTCAGGCGCCCTATCCTCCTCGGAAACGCGTCACGTCGGCTTTGAGAGTTAGGTTCAGCAGCGCCTTATGAGACCACGTCACGCGTCCCAGATCCGTCAGTCGCTGCTCGCCATGCTCATGCTGGCCGCCGCGGCGCCGCGCGCCGATGCCGTCATTGTTGAGCTGAAAGACGTCGCCGCCGACCGGATTGAACGTCAGCGCGCGGCCTCGCAAGGCAATATTCCGCTCCCCAACACACCCAACATTGCCCAGCTCGACCAGCGCCTCGCCGAAAAGGGCGTCAAGCTCGGCAGCGAGCTGATGGTCCGCATCTTCAAGGCTGAATCAGCGCTCGAACTCTGGATGAAGAAGGGCGATCGGTTCGTCCTCTTCGCCACCTATCCGATCTGCTACTGGTCCGGCACGCTCGGCCCCAAAGTCGTCGAGGGCGATCAGCAGAGCCCGGAAGGCATCTACACGGTCTCGGAAAAACAGCTCCATCTCGGTGGCCGCTGGCCGCGCTCGCTCAATCTCGGCTTCCCCAACACGTTCGATCGCGCCTACGCCCGCACCGGCTCCTACATACTCGTGCACGGCGGCTGTTCGTCCGTCGGCTGTTACTCGATGACCAATCCCGTCATCGAGGAGATCTTCACGATCGTCCAGCGCGCATTGAAGGGCGGCCAGGATCAGATCCAGGTCCAGGTCTTCCCCTTCCGTCTGACCGAAGAGAACTTGCGCGGGTTCGTGCTGCATGAGTGGTACGACTTCTGGCGCAATCTGAAAGACGCCTACGACAGTTTCGAGCGCACCAAACTGCCCCCGCGCGTCAGCATCTGCGAACGCCGCTATTGGGTTGAGGATTCTGTCCGGCCGGGGGAGGTGGCAGCTCAGAGCCCTTTAGCCGGGTGCGGCGTGCTGAGCGCCGCAACGGAAACGATGCAGGAGGAGATGGCAACCGAATTTGCGAGGATGTCACGCACCTCCCCTCAATCGCAAAGATCGAGGCTGATAGCGTTCCAGAACCTGCAAAACCGGAGAAGTCTCATCCAGTCCGGGTTGTTGAGCGCACGCCTGAGCGAACGCCCCAATCCGCAACCGAGCCCGCACCCCAGCGTGCAACAGATCGAACAAGCGAACGCAGCCCAGATCGGCAACCAGAACGCACTGTCGAGCGCAGCGAAGACAAGCCTGCTCGCAAACGCAACGCCCCGCAGCGGGCTCGGGATGACGACGACGAGCCCAAACGCAAACCGGTGGCCCGCGCCAACGTCCGCAAGAGCGCGCCCGCAACCGACGACGGGATCTTCTCCGACTACCGCGCGCGTCCAGATCTCGTGCGAGGCGACACTCCCTAGCTGCCGGCGCTGGATTGCGCTGCACACCGCGATGGCCGCGCGCAGGCGTCCCGTCGCCAGCGGCGCTAAAGCCGCACGCCCAAACCGGACCTGATCCCTCGGCTTGGGCGTTTGCCGTATTCACCGTCGCGCCTTGCGATGCCGGGCCGTGTGGGCTAGAGGCGATGAGACGAGCAGATCCAACCCGTGCGGTTTCATGAACAAGAACGTCGACGACAATCTCCGCAAGATCCGCCATACGATTGAAACGCGCTTCGAGACGATCCTGTTCGCCAGCCGCTGGCTCCTCGCCCCATTCTACTTCGGCCTCGCCATCGGCATCGCCGTCCTGCTGATCAAATTCATCGTCGAAGTCATTCACGTCGTCGTCCTCGGCTTCACCGGCACCGAGGCCCAGGTGATTTTGGGCGTTCTGACGCTCGTCGATCTCGCGCTGACGGGCTCGCTCCTCGTCATCGTCATCTTCTCCGGCTACGAGAACTTCGTCTCCAAGATCGATCACTCCGGCCACAAGGACTGGCCCGAGTGGATGGGAACCATCGACTTCACCGCGCTGAAACTCAAACTGCTCTCCTCGATTGTCGCGATCTCCGCGATCCAGCTCCTGAAGCAGTTCATGGCGGTCAAGACCGTCGCTGATCGCGAGCTCTGGTGGTCGGTCGTGATCCACCTGGTGTTCGTCGGATCGAGCGTGCTGCTCGCTCTCTCCGATCGTATCGCCAGCGGCACCAGTCACGCCCACGGCGCCCCATCCGCGCCGGCACCGGCACCCGACGCAAACCACCCATCCACGAAAGACGCTGACAGCCGCCCGTCAGTGTCGCATCATGGCTGACACAACGCCGGATAACAGGATCAGGCCCATGCAAGCGCGCATCAACGGTATCATGATGAACTATCAGGTCGACGGTGCCGAAGGCGCGCCGCCCGTCATTCTGCATCACCCGTTGGCGACCGACCTCACCATCTGGGACGAACTGGTCGCCAGCCTGAAAAACGACTACCGCCTCGTTCGCTTCGACGCGCGCGGCCATGGCGCGACGGAGGCCCCCGCCGGCCCCTATGATCTGCCGGGTCTCGCCCGCGACGTCATCGCCCTCATGGACCACCTGAACATCAAGACGGCCGGCTACATCGGCGTCTCCATGGGCGGCATGATCGGCCAGTATCTCGCTGTCGATCATGGCGATCGCTTCGACGCCATCATGCTGGTCGCGACCTCGAGCCGCATTCCCGATGAAGCCAAGCCGCTGTGGCGCGATCGTGTCGTCGTCGCCCGCGAGCAGGGCATGACTTCGCAAGTCGCCCCCGCGATGCAGCGATGGGTCGCAAAATCGACGATGGAAAAGAACCCCGCCCTCGTCGCGCGCCTCTCGCGCATGATCGAGGCGACCGCCCTCGAAGGCTATGCCGGCTGGTGCGCCGCTATCGCCAATCTCAACATCACATCACGCCTGAATTCCGTGACAGTTCCCGTCGCCGTCGTCGTCGGCGATGAAGACGTCGGCACGCCACCCGCCGCCGCCAAGGTCATCCACGACAATATCCCCGGCTCCTCGCTGCACATCATGAAAGGCGTCGCCCACCAAGGCCACGTCGAGGATGCCGCGACCTTCAACGGCCTCGCCCGCACCTTCCTCGACTCCAATCTCGGCGCATAAGCACGGCCACTGCCCCTCTCCCCGTTTCATCCTTCTCCCGTGGGGAGGTGGCCCCGCTCGACGCGCTTCGTTGTTTCATCCTTCTCCCGTGGGGAGAAGGTGCCCCGAAGGGGCGGATGAGGGGGCGGACCAGCACACTGGTGTCCGCCGGAACCATCCGGCTCCCCGTGCCCACCCTCACCTGTCACGTCCAGCGCCGCTGGCCGCGACATCCTCTCCCGCCCGCGGGAGAGGAATGGAGTCCCTCCGGTGGATCTGCAGATAGTTCATGCTCACATCGCGCCCGATCGACCACCGCCGCGTCACGGCATGATAGATCACGCCACTCGCCTCGATCTTGCGAACACCCAACGCCGCAAATCTGCGCTCCAACTCATCCGGCATGACGAACTTGCGCCAATCATGCGTCCCTTTCGGCAGCCATCCCAACACGTACTCCGCGCCAATGATCGCCTTGACGTACGACCGCATCGTGCGATTGAGCGTGCCGATCACCACCAACCCGCCCGGCCGCACGAGCTTTGCGAGATCGCCAAGAAACGCATCGAGATCGGCAACGTGCTCCACGACCTCCAGCGACAGCACCACATCGAACGTACCGAACTCAGCGACGCAATCGCTCGCCAGCGCGTGCCGGTATCGCACCCGGGCGCCCGACCGACGCGCATGCGCATCCGCCACCGCCACGTTCCGCTCCGCCGCATCGATGCCGAGCACATCCGCGCCAAGCCGCGACAATGGCTCCGCCACGATCCCCGCGCCGCAGCCGACGTCGATGATCTTCAATTCTGTGAGCGAGGTTTCGGATGTGGCCTCCCGCCCGATCAACGCAGCCAGCCGCGTCGCGATATGCCCGACGCGCGCCCGGTTGAAAGCGTGCACCATTTTGAACGCACCATCCGGCTTCCACCACTCCTCCGCCAGCGCATTGAAGCGCGCGATCTCCGCGGGATCGGCGGTACTGCGCGCCCCGGTAAATTCTTTTCTCAGATCCTTGCGAAGCATCACCAATGTCCCTTTCGCCGGTTCCACGCGTACAGCACATCCGCGAAACGATCGTAGCCAAACCGCACCACCGGCCGCAAAAACCGCGCACCCGCAAGCCGCGCGATCAACGATTGGGGATGGGCTCGCAACCGCATCGCGATGGCGCACGCCGCGCCGATGAAAACCCGGCCGTCGGCGTCGATGCCATGCAGCCGCCGCCGCACATCCTCGATGCCGGCGCCCAGATGCGCGAGTGCCAGCGGCTCATAGTTGATGTCGCGAAATTCGATGGCGCCGGCCCGCGCCGCCCGCACCAGCCGGTTCTTCTCCCACCCGATGCCGGCGTCGCACACGGGACACTTCGAATTGTACCAGACCGTCAGTTTCGGCAACGTCACGGGACCACCTGCAGGCGCAACAGCCCAACCCTCTCTGGATTGTCTTTCCTTTATATAGCTAAATAGCTAAATAATCAATCGCAAAAAGAGCCGCAAACCGATCCCTACGTCCAAATGGCTAATTTTTCGCAACCACCAGCTTCGCCGCGCCCACGTCTTCCCTCTCCCCGCGCGGGGAGAGGGTGGCGAGGGCCGCGGCACTGGCCAGGGCACGACTTCCCTCTCCCCGCGCGCGGGGAGAGGGTGACTTGCACGTTGAGCTGAAAGCGAAACCTGCAAGTGGGTGAGGGGCAGCCGCGTGTTCCGAGCCAACCAAAACCGCCCACTCCGCACGCGACGTCGAATGCGATCGATCCTCGCGGCAAAGCAACCGCGCTTGGCGTAGCGCGCATGCAAAACCACGCTCGTATCCGAGACGGGCTACTTTCCCGCAACCACAAGCTTCGCCGCGCCCAGCAGCGGCCCGTTGTCTTGCTGCAGCAGCACCACCACCGCCTGACAGCACGCCTTGATCGCCTCGCCGCGTGGAATGCGGATCTGCGTCGCAGCCCCCGTCCACGTCCCAATCGGCTTCAGCGCCCGCACGACGTTATGGTACGTCACCGTCCGCCCCGAATTCTCGCCGCGCCCGATCGCAACCGTGCCCGACGACTGCACCACACCAAGCAGCACCGTCCCCGACGCCGCGCCGCCCGATCGCGCCCGGCCCACGTCGACGACCAAAGCGTCGCCCGCAACAGCAAGCGCCACCCCGACCCGCGACGCTTCGAACGCCGCCGACGTCTGCGCCACCGCGTCATCGATCTGCGCCGCTGCATGCCCAACCGCATGCGCGCGCCCATTGATCACAAGCTGCGGCGTATAGACCTCGCCATCGCCACGGCTGCGGGCATGGGCACGCTGACGTGCGGTGAACACCGGGCTCGCGAACGTATCCTTCCAGCCGAGCCGATCCCAATAATCGACCGGCAACGTCAGCGCGATCACATCATCGCGCGAGGCATACCGTTCGAGCAGCGCGTCCGCCGGCGGGCACGACGAGCACCCTTGGCTCGTGTAGAGTTCCAGGACTTTGATGCCCTTGGACGGCCACGGCGCGGCCTCCGCGCCCGGCGCCGCACGCAACGCGAGCCCGATCGCCGCCCCCAATGCGAGCGCCAGCACCACCACCCGAATCCGCACCATGAAAGCCTCGGCCATCCGCATCGGGCCCCGGCGCCCGCATTCGAACGCTACCTGACACCGCGATCACAAACGACTAAACCCCGCGTGATGCGGCGACGTCGCTGCCATCACGGTTGCCCGGCCATGAGCCAGCGTTACGGAATGAAACAGCGGATTTAGGACCCGCCGAACAACAAACGCTACGCATTCGATTACAGGAGTAATTGCGCGCAACTCTCTCCTCCGTCATCCCCGCGACGGCGGGGACCCAAGCAATGTGCGGCATATGCTTGGTTTGCTTGGGTTCCCGCCGTCGCGGGAATGACGAGTTGATGGGGCGGCGCCAATCTGCTCCGATCGCAGACCGCGATTCACTTATTGGTTGGAGCATCCTTACCCGCGCACCACCCGCCGCGACAGCCAATGTGCTGGCGCCCGCTCGGTCGCCGCCTGATAGACCCGCGACACCGCGGGAATATCGCCACGCTCCAGCGCGGCGATCGTCGGCGCGTGCACCACCTCGAAACTGTCGAACCCCGCCCGCAGCATCAGCGGAATCTGGTCGATCAGCACATCGCCCGTGGCGCGGATCTCGCCCTTGTAGCCGTCCCGGTCGCGCAACCGCCGCGCCGTCGAGTACGCCCGTCCATCGGAATATTTCGGAAACGCCAGCGCGATCACCAGCAACCGATGAATATCGTCCGTCGCCGCGTCCAGCGCCTCAGACGGCTGCACCACGACACCGAACGCCACCCCGTGCGACAGTGCCGCCTGTTCCGCCCGCCAGCGCGTCAACGAAAGCAGAACCCGCCCCTCGATCGGAATATCAATCGCATCGTCCAAGACCCGCCACGGATCATCGACAAATCGGCCGCCGGCATAGACCCGCCGCTCCACGACCGGCGGCTTGACGGGGGCGAGCAGCGGCTTTGGTTCAGACATCGGCGTCGATCAACTCTCGGTCTTGGGGCTGCGGAGCGGTTCCATAAAGCGCCTGCCGGAACGGCTCTTTGCCGAGCCGCCGGTAAGCCGCGACGAACGTCTCCGACCGGTCGGTGCGCTTGGCAAGGTACGTCGCAACGATCGTCTCGATCGCATCGGGCAGTCGTTCCGCCGTAAAACTCGGCCCAACGATATCGCCGATTTCGGCGTCCTCTTTCGGGCTGCCGCCGAGCGAGATCTGGTAGTGCTCGGTGCCTTTTTTATCGACGCCGAGAATGCCGATGTTGCCGGCATGATGATGCCCGCACGCATTGATGCAGCCGGAGATATTGAGCCGCAGCGGCCCGATCGCCTCGGCCTTGTCAGGGTCGGCGAACCGCTTGGCGATCTCCTGCGCGATCGGGATCGAGCGCGCATTGGCGAGATTGCAAAAATCCAGTCCCGGGCAGGCGATGATGTCCGTGATCAGCTCCGTATTTGCCGTCTCGATCTCCGCTGCGATCAAACCGTTGTAGACCTTCGCGAGGTCCGCGACGGCGACCGTCGGCAGCACGAGATTTTGCTGATACGTCACACGGATTTCATCATGCCCGAACTGCTCGGCAAGCCCCGCGACGGCATCCATCTGATCCGCCGTCGCATCGCCCGGGATCTTGCCCGGCTCCTTGAACGAGATATTGACGATCGCATGACCCGCCACGCGATGCGGCTTGACGTTCGTGCGCACCCAGCGGTCGAACCCTGCATCGGCCTTGCGCCTGAGGTCGACGTTGGCATTCGTCAACGGCCTGGGCTTCAGCGGCAACGGCGAAAAATACGCCGCGATCCGCTTCAGCTCCGCCTCCGGCAAGTCGATCGACGGCTGATCGAGCGTCGCCCATTCGGCCTCCACCTGGCGGCGGAACTCATCGATCCCCAGCGCATTGACCAGGATCTTGATCCGCGCCTTGTAGATGTTGTCGCGCCGTCCGTGCAGATTATAAACCCGCATGACCGCCTCGAGATACGAGAGCAGTCGCTCGCGCGGAATGAACGGCGCGATCTCCTGCGCGACATAGGGCGTGCGCCCCTGCCCGCCGCCAACGAACACGCGGAACCCGGTTTTGCCGCCCGCCCCCTTGACGATTTTCAATCCGACGTCGTGGAACAGGATCGCCGCGCGGTCTTCGGCAGCCCCCGTGATCGCAACCTTGAACTTGCGCGGCAGAAACGTGAACTCGGGATGGATCGTCGACCACTGGCGCAGCACCTCGGCCCACACCCGCGGATCCTCGATCTCATCCAGCGCGACCCCCGCATAAGGGTCCGCCGTCACGTTGCGGATGCAGTTGCCGCTGGTCTGGATCGCATGCATCTCCACGTCCGCCAGCGCCGCCAGAATGTCCGGCGTGTCCTCGAGCTTGATCCAGTTGAACTGGATGTTCTGCCGCGTCGTGAAGTGACCGAAGCCCCGATCCCATTTGCGCGCGATGAACGCGAGCTGGCGCAATTGCGCCGCCGACAGCACCCCGTAGGGAATCGCGACCCGCAGCATGTAGGCATGCAGCTGCAGATAGAGCCCGTTCTGCAGCCTGAGCGGCTTGAACTGCTCCTCCGTCAGCTCGCCCCCGAGACGCCGCGCCACCTGGCCGCGAAACTGCGCCGTGCGCTCGGCCACAAACCCATGATCGAATTCATCGTAGCGGTACATGTCTGAATCCTCAAACTGGTCGGCGCATGCGCGGCACGGATCTTCTCGCGCACCGAAACGGGTTCCGGCATGCCATCCGCGATGCGCACATCCATCGCATAGACGGCGGTGACCTCATTGCGTGCGACCGCGGTGGCCGCACTCTCTTCGAGCCCCTTCAGCGCCGCCGCATCGGCGGCGATCGCCGCATCCGCGAGCTCGCGCTCCCAGCGCCCGCCCGGCGCCAGATAAACCACCGCGCCCGAGCGCAGATCGTTGGCTGTGACGACACTAGGCATGCGCGAGGTCCATCGTGGGCGTTGGCAGGGGGCGGCGATCGAGCTGCACGATCTCGCCGGCAGCCGTCAGGCTCGCGACCTCGCCAACCAGCAGCAGTGTTGGCCCGGAGAGGCCGAGGCTCGCCGGATCGAGCGCGAGCCGGTCGAGGCTCGTCGCAACCCGGCGCTCGTTCGCCTGCGACGCGCGCTCCACCGCGATGATCGGCGTCGCCGGCGACCAGCCTGCGTCGAGCAGCGTCCGCGCCAGCACGCCCGCGGTCGCAAGCCCCATGTAGACGGCGAGCGTCGAGCGGCCATTGGCCAGCGCCGCGAAATCCATCTGATCGAATTCAGGCGCGCCGTCGCCTGCCGCATGGCCCGAAATGAACGTCACCGAGCGCGAGATATCCCGATGCGTCAGCGGAATCTGCAGCGACGCCGACGCAGCGGTCGCCGCCGTGATCCCAGGCACGACCTCCACGTCTATGCCGGAGGCCCGCAAAATATCGATCTCTTCTCCGCCACGCCCGAACACGAACGGATCGCCGCCCTTCAGCCGCACGACGATCTTGCCCGCCCGCGCATGCGCGACGATCAAGGCGTTGATCTCGGCCTGCGTCTTGGAGTGCTTGCCGCGCGCCTTGGCGACCGAGATGACCTCGGCCTCGCGCCGCGCATAATCCAGCACGCCCGCGCTCACATGCCCGTCGTGCAGAATGACGTCGGCCGATTTCAGCGCGCGCACGGCCTTCAGCGTCAGCAGCTCCGGATCGCCCGGCCCCGCGCCCACCAGCAGCACCCGGCCGGCCTTCGGCGCCAAGCATCTGAACCCGTCGAGTCGCGCGTCGATCAGCGCCTGGCCGCGCGCGTCATCACCCGCGAGAATGGCCTCGGCGGCATCGCCAGCAAACACGCTCTCCCAGAACGCACGGCGCTGCGCACCGGGCTTCAGCACCGCCCCAACGCGCGGACGATAGTCGCGCGCGATCTCGGCCAGACGGCCGAGGCGCGGATGCAGGTCCTGCTCCAATCGCGCCCGTAGCTGTGTCGCCAGCACCGGCGCGGCACCCTCTGTGCCGATCGCCACCGTGACGAGCCCGCGATCGACGATAGCCGCGAGCGAGAAGGTGCACAGATGCGCGCGATCCGGCACGTTGACCGGAACGCCGAGCGCGCGCGCGATCGCAAACACACGCGCGTCTTCCTCATCGTCCTGCGTCGCGGAGATCACCAGCGGCCGGCCGCGGATCTCGGCCTCGCCAGGAGAGGACGGCAGCAGCGCCGCCTGCCCCTCCGCGACCAAGGCACGAATTCCAGGCACCACCACATCGGCCGCGAACGCGACACGCTCGGCCCGCTTCAAAAGCAACCGCGCCTTGATCAGCGCCAGTTCGGTGCCGCCAACGACCAGCGGCTCCCGGCCGCTGAAGTCGACAAAAATCGGAAAACTCGCCATGACGATCTCAACCCGCGATCCAGACCGACTGCGTCGCGAGACTGTCGGCCTGCACCTCGACCTCGAGCCCGTCGAGGGTGTCGGTCATCACCAGCTGGCAGGCGAGCCGCGAGGTCTCATCCGCGCCTGGAATCTCGTCGAGCTTGGCCAGTTCCTCGTCCGACGGCGGCGGCAGCAGCGAAGCCCAGGCCGCCGGCACCCGCACGTGACAAGTGGCGCAGACGCCCACTCCGCCGCACTCCGCCTTGATCGGCAGGCCATAGGCCCGGATCAGCTCCATGACCCGGAACCCTGCGGCGGCTTCAGGCGCGAACCGCGAGCCGTCGGCAAGACGGACATTGAGCGACAAGAACCGCTCTTCGGCACTGGCAGGGCTGGAATCCAACATATCTCGGTCCTCGCAACAAACATTGCACGAACCAAACCATACAGGAATAATTTCCTAAATTAAACATACAAAAGCAGATAAATTAGAAAATCATTCCATTTCAACCGATGACGCGAAATACGCAGTCCGTATCGCCGCAACGGGCGACGCCCCGTCGGCTTGACCCGCCATCGGCGCAAAATTTTTCCTTCAATGCCAGCTTCTCGTCCAGACCGCTCAATCGACCAACACGATCGGCGCCATCCCATAATGCGCCCGCGCCATCGCACAGGCATCGTCCCCCGCGACGCACGCGCGGCACACGTCCGGCCTGACGTCATAGATGGCGCACGCCGTCGCCTCCCCGATCGTGCCCGTCAGCGCGCTGCAGCGATCGCCCTCGCAGCGCATGCCGGCGAGCGTGTCCGCCACGAACTTTTCAGGGATCTTCGCCAGCGCCGCGTCGCTCTCGAGCGAAAACCGCGGCCAGTCCTTGGAATAGGAACAGCACGCCCCGCACGCCTGACACGGCGAGGGATCGGTGGAACGCAGGATCACAACCAAGACGAACTCCCACCACCGTCATGGCCGCGCAGGCGGCCATCCACCCAGGCCTCGACTGGTACAAATGCAAAGAGCCGCCCTCCGAAGAGAGCGGCTCCAATAGTGTAGACCGGCGCTATCTCGTAAAACAGCAACGGTCGCCGAGCAGCGTAAGCTTACTCAGCCGAAATCGTGCCGACGGCGATCTTGCCGGTGCGACGATCTTCTTGCGTGTCGAACGAGACCTTCTGGCCTTCGCGGAGACCGCGCATGCCAGCGCGCTCGAGCGCCGTGGCGTGGACGAACACGTCCTTGCCGCCGTCATCGGGAGTGATGAAGCCGAAGCCCTTTTGGTCGTTGTAGAACTTCACGGTGCCTTTAGTCATAGACATAGTTTTTTCCAATCAAGTCATCATTGCAGGTGAGAACACGTGCACGCAAAGCGCACACGGGTGCTCGTGGTCGATTTTTGGAGAGATGCAGACGTGCGCCCAGCAATGGCTTGCAGTGAGAGGCGTAGCGGCCCGATGGTCCGGCCATAATCGATGAGCGCCGTATAGGCGCAAATTGTGTCCTCTACAAGGAAAAAGCACGCAACAAGGCGCGAAAGACAAAACATCAAGTCGAGCCCAACGAACTGCCCCCTCATCGCAGCGCATAGCGCGAATGCCAATCGCCCGGATCGAGATGGCTGAACAGCCCCGTTTTCATGCCGGAAAGCATGCGCACCATCTCACGCTCGATGTACGGCACATGCGCCATCGGCCAGAACGTGAGATCGCGCACTGCGCCTGCAACACGGCTGTTCGATTGAAAGAACGGCGTCAACAAGCGGCTCGCGTGCGCATAAAACCGCGTCTGATCCTTGCGCGCGGCGGCATAGCCGGCGAGCGCATCGCCAACCGACGCCGCACGCTTCAAGTGATCCGCCAAAATCATCGCATCGATCAGCGCCAGGTTTGCGCCTTGTCCGAGCTGCGGGCTCGCCGACCGCGCCGCATCGCCGATGAACACGATCCGCTCGCCATAGGGTGACGCAACGAGAATGTCGGCATAGCTCGCGAACGTCAGATCATCGTGGCTCGTGAACTGCGTGACGAACGGCGCCGCATCGGGCCACAGCATCGCCACCTGTTCCTGCCAGCGCGCGAACGGCGCCGCCCGCCACGCCGGATAGGCCGCCACTGGAAGACTCCAGAACAACGCCGTCAGCGCCCGATCCTCTCCTGGCCGCCGCCCGATCGGCAGCAATCCAATCATGATGCGCGCGCCGTCGTAGCGCTGCAACAGATGATGCGGATGCGCAAAGCCCTGGGGTTCGGCCACCACGCCCCACACCGCGCCATAGGGATACGGCCGGTTGGTGCGCACCCGCGCCAGCTGATCGCGCAACGGCGACCGCGTCCCCGTCGCATCGACGACGAGATCGAACGGGCCATGTTCGCCACCCGCCTGATCGACCAGCACCCGCTCCCCACCCACCAGCCGGCTCGACGCGATCGCGGTGTTGGCACTCACCTCCACGCCGTCTCGCTCCACCGCGCGAAACAACAGATCGAACAGCGTCGCCCGATGCATCGCGACGCCAAAGCATCTGGGCCCCAGCACATCGTAACGCGTCTGAAAGATCGTGCGTCCCGCGATCGTATGCCCTGAGATCCCGCGCATCACGCGGCCATAGCCGAGCGCCGCTTCATCGAGTCCCAGTCGCGCGAGCACGGCGAGCCCCGTCGGCTGCACCATCAATCCCGCGCCGACCGGCCGCGCCGACTGAAACCTCTCGAACAGCCGCACCTCGTGCCCGTCACGTCGCAGGAACGCCGCCGCAGCAAGTCCGCCCGTCCCCGCGCCCGCGATGGCAATGCGATATCCCGGCACTTGCCCCCTCCCCGATCCGTCGGGAAAGGCTCGCGCCTCACCGCCACAAACGCAATGCGGCAGGGTAGCCGGCAGGGCGATCGCATGCGAACGGAGAACCGCCGCCACATTTCCCTCTCCCCGTTCCTTCAACGGGGAGAGGGCGACGACGGCGTGTGCGCGAAGCAAAGCACGCCGTCGTGGGTAAGGGGCAGCCACATGCTCCGTCCCTCTTTTCAACAACTTGCGTGCATGCGCATCGATCTCCGGCAGCAATCGCGGCAGCCCTTCATCCGCCCTTCGGGACCTTCTCCCCGTGAAAAACGGGGAGAAGGACGTGCATGCGGCGCTATCCGCACGCCTTTCCCTCTCCCCGTTCTTCACGGGGAGAGGGCGACGACGGCGTGCGTGCGAAGCAAAGCACACCGTCGTGGGTGAGGGGCAGCCACTCACAAATGATGATGACATGTCACGCCCGGGGTCTGACCCCGCCGCTCTACCGCTCTTCCGGCCGGAACGTCGGCGAGGGCACACCTTCGGCCCACATCGGCGTCGGCTGCATCGGCGGCGCGCGGCGATCGCGTGGCGTCACCACCTCTACGGCCGGCAGACGGTTGCTGATGTAATGATCGCCGAGCACGAGCACGTCGATATCCGTGCGCATGAAGCAGGCGATCGCCTCCTCGGGCCGCGCCACGATCGGTTCCTGCTCGTTGAAGCTCGTGTTGATCAGCACCGGCACCCCCGTCAGGCGGCCGAACTCCTCGATCACGCCGTAGTAGCGCGGATTGGCCTCGCGCGTGACCGTCTGGATTCGCCCCGTGCCGTCGACATGCACCGCCGCGGCAATCGCGTCGCGCTTGTCGGGCCGCACGCGCGGCGCCAGCGTCATGAACGGATCGGGCTGCGTCACCTCGAAGTATTCCGACGCGCGATCCGCCAACACGACAGGCGCAAACGGCCGGAAGCTCTCGCGCTTCTTGATCCGCGTGTTGATCAGGTCGCGCATTTCGACGCTGCGCGGATCCGCCAGGATCGAGCGGTTGCCGAGCGCGCGCGGCCCCATTTCGAACCGGCCCTGATACCAGCCGACGATCTTGCCAGCCGCCAGATCGCGCGCCGTGCGGCGCAACAACTCGCGCTCGCTCATGCGGCGGCTGACGAGGCCAGCGGTTTTCAGCGCCGACGTGATCGCCGCATCGCCATAGGCCTGGCCGAGATAGGGAGTCTTCAACTCGTAGGTGCGCGGAACCCCGAGCGTCTGATGATGATACCAGAGCGCGCTGCCGAGCGGCGCACCGGTATCCGACGCGCACGGCGGCACCCAAAGGCGGCGCACATCCGTCTCGCTCAGAATCTTGCCATTGGCGACGCAGTTGAGCGCGACGCCGCCCGTCATCACGAGATCGCGCGACGGATGCGTCTTCAGGCGTGACCGCACCACATGCAGGATGATCTCTTCCGTCATCGCCTGCAGCGCGAACGCGATATCGCGATAGTGATCCGTCATCGTCGAACCCGGCTCGCGCGCGGGCCCGAACGTATCGAAGAATTTCTGCGTGAACGGCTTGATCTGCCCGTACGACCCGTAATCGAAATAGTCCATGTTGACGGCATAGCCGCCGTCGTCGGTCGTGTGCACGAGATCGCGGAAGCGCGCAACGTAGGTCGGCCCGCCGAACGCCGCCAGCGCCATCACCTTGCCTTCGTCGCCGAACCCGCTGAAGCCCAGATACTCAGTCACGACGGAATAGACGAGTCCAAGCGAATTCAAGATCGGCGTCGACCACTGCCGCTCGAGGCGATTTCCCCGCCCAAAGTAGGCGCTCGACGACGCGTCGTCGCCATAGCCGTCCATCACCAGCACATGCGCTTCTTCGAACGGTGAGACAAAGAACACCGCCGCGTGCGCATCGTGATGTCCGACATTGATCAGCGGTGGCAGCTTGCCGCCACCGAAATACTTTTTGAAATTGCGGCGGATATATTGGTTCAGCACCACGATCTGATTGCGCTGCGCGACATGCGCGCGGCTGTGCATCAGATTGAGGCTCGACGGCAGATTGCTCGCCATGATCCCGGCGAACGAGCGGCGCAGGCGCGCGACGTCCCACGGCGTCGTGATGGCGGCGATATCCCCGAGCTCCAGCCCGGTTCCCTCGAACGCGGCCTTCAGACTCTGTTCTGGAAAGCGCATGGTCCGCTTGACGCGGTTGAAGCGCTCTTCCTCGAACACGAACTCCGGCACGCCATTGTTCAATAGCGCGATACCGCTGTCGTGCGTATTGGCTACGACCCCCAAAACTCTCACAACGCAAACACCACTGCTGTTGATCCCCCAACCGCCCCAGATTGCCGCGATCACTCATCGGCGTCCAGAGATTTCCTCATGGAAGATTTTGCGCGGCCAATGCGGCCTAAAGGCGGCAAGGCGTTTTCGCCGTCAGACTTTCGCTGATCGCGAACGCAATCCAATCCGCGTAACCGCGCAGACACATACCAAAGGACATACCGCAACAGTCACCGCAGTCGTCCGTCAAAGGAGCGTTACGCAGCCACGCGCCTCAGTCGTTCTTGCCATGACAGTGCTTGTACTTCTTGCCGGACCCGCACGGGCAGGGCGCATTGCGTGAGACGCGCCCCCACGTGGCCGGATCTTGCGGGTTGACCGCATCGCCGCCGCGCCGGGTCTGGATCGGCGCCCGCCGCGGATCGTCATCGCTATAGAGGCGCGGCGCGGTCTCGGCCGCGATCGCCGCATCGACCAGTGCCAGCTCGTCTTCGCCCGTGAACGGATTGACGTGGTGCGCGTGCATCGGCGGCAACTCGGCCGGCTGCAGCGCCGGCTGTTGCTCAACCGGCGCCATTTCGACATGCATCAGTTGCCCCGTGACCGCCTCGCGCAGGTTCGCGAGCATCGCCTCGAACAGCTGGAACCCCTCCGACTTGTACTCGTTGACCGGATCGCGCTGGCCATAGGCGCGGAACCCGATCACCTGGCGCAAGTGTTCGAGCGTCACGAGATGCTCGCGCCAGAGATGGTCGAGCGTTTGCAGCAGCACCATCTTCTCGATTTGCTTCATCGTGTCGGGGCCGATATCGGCGCGCTTCTTCGCAGCCTTCGCGTCGACCGCAGCCTTCAAACGCTCGCGAATTTCCTGATCCGCGATGCCTTCCTCGGCGGCCCACTCGTCGACCGGCAAATCCACCCCGAAGATCCGGCCAACCTCGGACTTGAGTTCGGCGGTGTTCCACTGTTCGGCGTAGGCATTTTCCGGAATGTTCTTTGAAACCAGCTCGTCGATCAGCTGATTGCGCATGTCGATGACCGTTTCGCCGACGTCGTCGTGGCCCATGATGTCGAGCCGCTGATCGAAGATCACCTTGCGCTGATCGTTCATCACGTCGTCGTATTTGAGCACGTATTTGCGCGAGTCGAAGTTGCGCGCCTCGACCTTCTGCTGCGCCTTCTCCAGCGCCTTGTTGATCCAGCGATGCGTGATCGCCTCGCCTTCCTGCAGCCCGAGCTTTTTCAGCATCCCGTCCATGCGGTCGGACCCGAAGATGCGCATCAAATCGTCTTCGAGCGACAGATAGAACTTCGACCGGCCTGGATCGCCCTGACGGCCCGAGCGGCCGCGCAACTGGTTGTCGATCCGCCGGCTCTCATGCCGCTCCGTACCGATCACATAGAGCCCGCCTGCCGCCAGCGCCTTATCCTTCTTTTGCGCGATATCGGCCTTGATCTTGCCGCGCTCGGCCTCGATCTGCGCCTCGGTCGGCGCCTCATCTTTTTCCTCGAGCAGCCGCTGCCAATCGCGCACGCGGTAGTCGACATTGCCGCCGAGCTGAATGTCGGTGCCGCGGCCGGCCATGTTGGTCGCGATCGTCACCGCGGCCGGAACGCCCGCCTGCGCGATGATCTGCGCTTCCTGTTCGTGGAAGCGCGCATTCAGCACCTGATGCGGGATCGGATCGCCGCCGTCATTCTTCGAAGCCAAGCTGATGAGATAGTTGCCGACCTCCAGCAATTGTCCCTTGAGCACGTCTTCCTTGCCGGCCTTCAGCTTGTCGGAATAGTCCCGCATGTAGTCGCCGAGTTCGCGGATGTACTTGCGATCCTTGAGCCGCTCCGACAGTTGCTCGGACTTCTCGATCGAGGTTGTTCCGACGAGCACCGGTTGGCCGCGCCGGTAGCAATCGGCGATCTCGGCGATCATCGCCCGGCCCTTCTCCTCGAGCGTCCGGTAGACTTCGTCGTCTTCGTCGGCGCGCGCGACATCGACGTTGGTCGGGATCTCGATCACGTCGAGACCGTAGATGTCCATGAACTCGTTGGCTTCCGTCGACGCCGTGCCGGTCATACCAGCAAGCTTCTCATAAAGCCGGAAGTAATTCTGGAACGTGATCGACGCCAGCGTCTGGTTCTCGGGCTGGATCTCGACGCGTTCTTTCGCCTCGAGCGCCTGATGCAATCCCTCGGAGTAGCGCCGGCCCTGCATCATGCGGCCTGTGAACTCGTCGATGATGACGACCTGCCCGCCCTTGACGATGTAATCCTTGTCGCGCTGGAACAGCTTGTGCGCTTTCAGCGCTTGATTGAGGTGGTGTACGATCGTCACGTTGTCGATGTCATAGAGGCTGTCGCCCTTCAGCATGTCGAGACCGCGCAGCGTCTCTTCCATGAACACGTTGCCGGCTTCCGTCAGCGACACCTGGCGCTGCTTCTCGTCGAGTTCGAAGTGCTCTGGAACCAGCTTCGGCATCAATGCGTCGACCGCGTTATAGAGTTCGGCGCGGTCCTCGACGGGACCTGAGATGATGAGTGGCGTGCGCGCTTCGTCGATCAGGATCGAATCGACCTCGTCCACGATCGCGAACGCGTGCCCGCGCTGCACCATGTCGGCTGCACTCATCTTCATGTTGTCGCGCAGATAGTCGAAACCGAGCTCGTTGTTGGTCGCATAAGTCACATCGCAGGCATACTGCGCGCGCCGCTGATCGTCATCGAGATCATGCACGATACAGCCGACCGTCAGCCCGAGAAACTTGTAGACCGCGCCCATCCACTCGGCGTCGCGTTTGGCGAGGTAGTCGTTCACCGTCACAACATGCACGCCGCGCTCGGCCAGCGCATTGAGATACACCGCGAGCGTCGCCACCAGCGTCTTGCCTTCGCCCGTCTTCATCTCGGAGATATTGCCGCCATGCAGCACCATCCCGCCCATCATCTGCACGTCGAAATGGCGTTGTCCGAGCGCCCGCTTGCCGGCTTCCCGCACCGTCGCGAACGCCGGCACCAACAGCGCATCGAGGTCCTTGCCAGCCTTGAGCTGCTGGCGGAACTCCGCCGTGCGCGCACGCAGCGCCTCGTCCGACAGCTTGGACAACTCGGGCTCGAGCGCGGTGATGGCGGCGACATTGGGCCGATAGACCTTGATCTTGCGGTCGTTGGACGACCCGAAAATCTTCGACGCAATCGTGCTGATGGACAGCATTGTCGGAATTCCTTGAACGGATCGCGCCGGAGGGCGCAGCTTAGGCAAGCTGAAGTCTCAACGGTTCGGCCACGCCCCAAAGGCCCGCCGCGCGGAACTCACGGCAGGATCTCTTTTGAGGGAGCAGCGTGGGAGCGCAGAGGCCGGCAACTCAGGAGGCCCGGCCGAAGCGGGCGGCTGAGAGATAAGGATCGCACCTGTCGATGTCAACGAACGCGCCTGTGATCTTGAGTGGCTGAAAAGCGGCATTTTCGCGCTCTTTTTTGATGGCCGGACATGTCCTCGGCGCCGCCGCCACACTTCCCCCATGACATAATGTTCACTTGGCAAGAAGTGGCGGCGCGCCTATTGCGTCCGCAGAAGCGAGCGCGCGCTGTCCGGGCACGCTGGGTCAAATCCAAAGAGGATTGAATTCCGTGAACATATTCAAGACACTAAGCGTGGCTGGCGCGCTGACGTTCGGGCTCGGGCTCGGCGTTGCACTCGCTCAGGACGGCGTCGTCGCCAAGGTTGGCGGCCAATCGATCACCGAAGCGGACCTGAAGCTCGCGGAAGCCGAGATCGGCCAGGACATCGCCAACTTGCCGCCCCCGACCAAGCGCCGCGTCCTCACCGAATACATGATCGAAAACATCATCTTCGCCGATGCCGCCGAGGCCGGGAAGCTGGCCCAGGGCGCCGAATACGACTCCCGCCTCCAGTACTGGCGCCGCCGCCTCCTGCGCGACCTCTACTTCGAAAAGACCGTGAAAGACAGCGTCAGCGATGCCGACGCCAAGGCATTCTACGACAAGCAGGTCGGCGCCATCACGCCCGAGCCCGAAGTCCGCGCCCGCCACATCCTGGTCGACAGCAAGGAGAAGGCCGCCGAACTCGCGGCGAAAGTGAAAGGCGGCGCCAAGTTCGAGGATCTTGCCAAGGAAAACTCCAAGGACCCGGGCTCCAAGGAAAACGGCGGCGATCTCGGCTACTTCGGCAAAGGCCAGATGGTGCCGCAGTTCGAAGAAACCGCCTTCAAGATGGAAAAGGGCCAGATCTCCGAGCCGATCCAGACCCAGTTCGGCTGGCACATCCTTCAACTCGACGACAAGCGCGTGAAGGAAGCGCCCAAGTACGAGGCCGTCAAGGACCGCATTGTCGGCTCGCTCATCAACCAGAAGGCCCAGAAGCTCGCCACCGATCTGCGCGAAAAGGCCAAGGTCGAGTTCATCGACGCCGAAATGAAGAAGGCCGTCGAAGACGAAAAGAAGGCGCCGCCGATGCCCGCCGCGCCGCCGCCCGCCGAGCCGAAGAAGCCTTAAGCCCTTCGATACGGACACACAAAAAAGGCGGCCGGAGCGTTCTCGCACGGCCGATTTTTTTTACCCAACTCGGTCGGCTGGCGCTTTGCCGCAGCAACGCACCCCTCAATGCGAGCGCCGCCGTAAGAAACCGCGATTTGATGATGCTGTTGGCGATCGGCTGACTGGCCCGATGCGCGCGGTCGATTTCGATCACGGCAAGCGACAACGCCGACGTCGCATTTTCGAGTCCCGACACCCGCTGCAGGTCGTCGCGGATATAGGCCAGCGTCTCCCGCACCGTTTCGAGATCGAGCGTCGTCGACACCGCTCTCTGCTTCCTGAAACCCAACACGGCCAACTCCTTAATGAGATCTTGCGTCTCGTCCCAGCGAAACGTCGCAAGAAACGTGCAAGCCCGCAACCCGCTTTCCTTGAGCCGTAAACGCACCTCCGTCTCGTTTTGAAACGCCGGATAGATCGAATTTGCACGGCTTTGTGCAGGGAAGCTTTACCCCCATCGCGGACACTCGTCGCAACAGGGAGCAGGGAACAGATCGCCTCGATGCGACGGCCCGGCTCTGGGAGTTCGGGAGCGTCCAGGTGCAGCAGGATCCAAAAGGACCGAGCGTCCTTGTCATCGTCGAGAATTTGACGGTGCCGCTCGATCGCCGCGTGTGGCAGGAAGCGACGACATTGCGCGACGCCGGCTACACGGTGTCCGTGATCTGCCCCGTCGGCGGACGCTACACCGCCCGCTACGAAAACCTCGACGGCATCCACGTCTTCCGCCATCCGCTCCCCATCGAAGCCGATGGCGCGCTCGGCTACGCGCTTGAATACTCTTGGGCGCTCGCCTGGGAATTCGCGCTCTCGATCAAGGTCGCCTGGAAAGTCGGCTTCGACGCCATTCAAGCCTGCAACCCGCCCGATACGATCTTCCTGCTCGGCGGCTTCTGGAAATACCTGTTCGGCAAGCGCTTCCTGTTCGACCACCACGACATCAATCCGGAGCTGTTCGAAGCCAAGTTCGGCAAACGCGGCGCCTTCCACACGCTCCTGACCAAGCTCGAGCGCTGGACCTTCCAGACCGCCGACGTCTCCATCGCCACCAACGAAACCTTCAAGGCGATCGCCGTCGATCGCGGCGGCATGGACCCGGACCGCGTGTTCGTCGTCCGCTCGATCCCCGACCTCTCTAAATTCAAGCGCCTTGCCCCCGATCCGCGCCTCAAGAACGGCCGCAAGCATCTGATCGGCTACGTCGGCATCATGGGCGCGCAAGACGGCGTCGATCTACTCGTCAAAGCCATGGCCGATCTGGTGCACGTCCAGAAGCGCGACGATGTGCACTGCGCGATCGTCGGCTCCGGCACCGAACTCGCAAAACTTCAGAGCATGGCCCGCGATCTCGACGTCGAGGACCACGTCACCTTCACCGGCTTCCTCTCCGGCGAACCGCTGCATCGCGCCTTCTCGACCTTCGACATCGGCGTCATCCCCGACCCGAAGAACACCTACAACGACAAGATCTCGATGAATAAGGTGTTCGAGTACATGAGCCTCGGCATCCCCTTTGTCGCCTTTGATCTCGATGAAACCAAGCGCACCTCGGGCGACGCCGCCCTCTATGCCGGTGACAACGATCCGATCGCCCTCGCCCGCGAAATGGCGCGCCTCATCGACGACACCGCATTGCGCCAGCGCCTCGGCGACATCGGCATCACCCGCGCCCGCGCCCAACTCCGCTGGGAAAACGAACGCGCCCAGCTCCTCGCCGCCTACGACCTCGCCCTCAATCCCGCCACCAAATCCGCACCCGTCACCACCGCCGCCGTGTAGGTTGGGTTAGCGCGGCCAAACTCTTGGTGTTGGGAACGTCGCACAACCCGCGCGTAACCCAACATGATCAAGAGATGGCGTCTGTCCGGTTACGCGGCGAGACATCTGGAACAAAAATACTTACGGACCGCGCCACTCCACTACCGCCCATCCCCCACCACCACGAACGGCGCCCAGTGCGCCGGATGCGAAACGCGCGGATCGGCCGATCCGGCAAGCTCTGTCATCGCCACCTGCAGCGCCCGCCCGCGCGTCGTCTTCGGATCGCGCACCATCTCCGCGAACGCCCGCGTCACCAGATTGACCGCCGCGTCTGAATCGACCTCCCAATGCGACACCAGCAGCGCCCGTGCCCCGGCATGGAAGAACGCCCGCGCCAGCCCCGCCAGCGGTTCGGCATGCGTGCCGCTCCCCGCCGCCGTATTGCACGCCGACAGCACCACCCAATCCGCATTCAACTTCAGCGCCGCCACATCCGACGCCTTCAGCAACCCATCATCCTCCTCCAACGCGCGCCCCGTCGTCCCTTTCGGCGGCGGCGTCAGCAGGATCGCGGGTTCCGTCAACGCCTGTTCGAGCGCGCTGCGCCCGCCTGCGACGAGACCGTGCGAGGCAAAATGCACCACGCGAAACTCCGCCAAAGCATTGCGCTGCGCCAGCTGCTTGATCGTCCGCACCGTCGCCCGCTCGCCGAGATAGATGTCGGTCTCCGGCGCGCCCAAGGCGGCAGCGACCGCACACACCTCGTCCGTCGTTTCCGGCAACGGCGCCGCACTCCTCAAATCCTCGACATCGAAGGCGCGCCGCGCCGCCCGCGTCTTCGGCGCCGATCGCATCGCGATCTGCGCCTGTGCCGTCACGATGCCTTTCGGACACGATTGCCGGTCGAACGCACGCCGATCGGTGCCGAGATCACCCACCAGTAGCGGATTGGCGAAGGCAACGAACGGCTTCGGCGCCCGATCACCGAGCCGCTGCCGCTGCGACTTGAGGCTCGCGACCGAAGCAAGCGTCGTCAGCGGCTGCCGCTGCCCGAGCCACGCCACACCCTTCAGCCGCTCGGCGATGGTCGCCCCCTGCGGCGGCGGCTCAGTCACCAGCACATGAAACGGCAGCGTCGTCAGCGCATCCGCCCCGCTGAGCAGGATGTGCCGGTTACCAATGACATCCTCGACCGGCCCGATCAGCGCCCGGTACAGCTCGTGCGCCAGCGCCGTATCGAACGGCAGCAGATCGCGTTCAGGCGCCTGATTGTTATGTGCGAGACAATCCGGCGCGCCCTCCGCCCAGCGCGCGATATCGAGCCCGCACCGCAACGCCGAGACCTTCGCATTGATCTCTTTCCCCGTCAGATCCGCGCGCACCCATTTTACCGTGTCGCGCGTCACCGCCCAGATCAGCGTCCCAAACCGCGTCGGCGCAATCATCACCAGCGCTTCGTCCGCTGACAGCAGCGCCTGCGTCTCCCGCAGCGTCAACGATTTCGGCGTCGCAAACGCGGCGTACTCCGGGAACTCCCGCGCCAACGTGATATCGAGTGCCGACGAGCGCGCGGTCAGCGTCGCCATTGACGCCTGCAATTGATCGATGCGCGCTTGACTGCGCTCAGCCTTCACCTTGCCGAGTTCCGCCAGCAGAAGCAGATCGCGCGCCGCGTATTGCTCGGCGACATCCTGCCGCTCTCGCACGATCCCGGCAAGGCGTGGATCGCGCACGGCAGCCCGCGCGCCAGCCCGCGCCAGCGCCCCGGCCGCGACCGTCGCGGAGGACTGCTGCACCGCATCGAACGCTGCCGCCATCAGCCGTTGCTCATCGCCGCCGTGCCGCATTCGCTCCGCCGCGACCGCCGCACCGAGATACGCCGCCCGCACGATCTCGAGATCGCCTGTCGACTGCTTCTCCGAGGTTTGCAGCCGCGGCGCCAGAACCGCTTGGCGGCGCTCCCAGAGCGCCGTGGCCTTACTCAGTGTATCTTGTGCCAACGTCCAATCGCCACGATCGAGCGCATTCGACCCGAAGTTCAGCAGCGAAATCACGACATCGGGGTGATCCTCCCCGAGCGCGTCGCGGCGGATCTGCAGCGCCCGCTCATGCATGGCCTTCGTCTCGCCGTGACGGCCAAGACTATCGAGCAATGCCGCCAGATTGCTGAGTGAGAGAGCGACAAAGGGATGACCCGGTGAATACGCGGCTTCGTTGATGGCAAGCGCCCGCCGCGACAACGGCTCTGCTTCACTGAATTTCTCCTGCTCGATGAGCGAAACCGACAAATTGTCGAGCGAGATCGCAACCGATTTGTGCGACGCCCCCAACACGCGCTCACGATCCGCCAAGAGACGGCGATAGAGTTGCGTCGACTCCTCCCGCCGCCCCGGCTGCGCCCCGATCGCTTGCGCGAGATTGTTGCGCGACACGAGAATGTCCGGATGATCCGGACTGTAGTGCTTTTCCTGGATGGCGAGCGCGCGCCTCAGCAGGGCTTCGGCCTCCTTGGGCCGGCGCTGCGCCGACAGCAACGTGCCGAAGTTGCTCAAACTGCGTGCAATACCCGGATTGTCGGGCCCAGCCGACGCTTCCAGGATTGCGATCTCGCGGCGGCGCAATTCCTCCGCTTCCGCAAGCCGGCCCTGGTGGCGATAAACTTCCGAGAGATTGCTGAGCGCCGTCGCCGCGAGCGGCGACGCTGGCCCCGTGGCTTTCTCCGTCAACTCAACCGCCGTCTTCAGCAATGTCTCGGCTTCGCCGTAGCGGCCAAGCGCGGACAGCGCATCGGCGAGGTTGTTGACGGCAACGCCGACGTAAGGGTGCTCCGGCCCAAGCTTCAACCGAAAAATCTCGAGTGCGTTGCGGATCAGCGGCTCCGCCTGATCATGCCGCCCCTGCAACGCATGCAACCGCGCGACGCTGATCCGCGTCATCGCGAGATCCTGGTGGTCCCCCGGCAGCAACTTTTCCCGCATGGCCAGCGCCCGCGCGAGCAGACGCTCGGCATCGGCGTACCGCCCCTGCGATGATGCCAGTTGATGCAGATCGTCGAGGCTCGTCGCAATTTCCGGATGCTCCCCGCCAAACGCCTTCTCGCGGATCGCCAGCGCCCGCTGCTGGCTACGCTCCGATTCGGCGAAGTCGCCCGTGAAGCGATAGAGATTGGCGAGCGCGGCGTGATTAGACGCCTGCATGGGATGCTCGCGCATTCCCATCTGGTCGAACGCGGCGATCAACTGCTTCGAGACCGGGATCGCCTCGTCGTACTTGCCGGCCGTAAATAGCTCCAGCATCCGCCGCATCAGCACTGCGGGATCGGCCTGCGCCGGCTGCGGCTGCGGTTGCGCCTTCGCGGCGGGCGGTGTTTTCGCCGGCGCCTGATTGGGCCGCTGCGGTGGTGTCTGCGTTCTGCGCTTGGGCGGCCAGCCCCGGGACCAGCGCAAGGGTCAATCCAGAAAGCAACGCCAATCGACAGATGAGCATCGTCGTTCCCCAACAGCGGGCCCAAAATGCGGGCGCTTGGACTTCACATCGGTGATTGTGTGCTCAAGCCTGCCATGACCACAAGCCCCGCTGCTGAAAGGCCAGCTGCCGAAATGGATGCCGATTGGATGTGCTCAATCGAGCAATAGCGCGATCGCACCACGGCGCCGCGCATCATTTAAAAAGAATATCCGCCTCGATGACCACCGGCGCGGCACCCGCAGCGGGATCGAAGAGCTTCGCCAGCGGCAATTTCCACGTCACCGAGGCGCCGTCGGCACTCACGTCTCCGTTGCTGTTCTCGATCCGGCGGCCGGAAATCGTCATCGTCGTCACCATCTCCGGCTCGATGAACGCGGCGACCATCCCCCTCATGACGGCCCGGTCGGCTTTTGTGACCGTCTTGTCGTTGGCCATCATCTCCATCAAACTCAACCGCATGCGCAGGCGATACCCATCGCCGCTGGCCAAGCGGTCGAGCTGGCTGAACCAGGCCGGTATCTTGTCCCGCTGCAATGTCTCGACATTGGACTTCACCGGATCCGCCGTGACCTCGATGATCGAGCAGACGATCTTGTCGTCGCGCATCGAAACCTCGGCGGAGAAGGTCGACGCCGGCGGCTCGGAGGGCGGCGCAGCTTTGGACTTGCCCTTGACCGGCTTTGGCTTGAGTTCGCCCGGCAACGCCCGGCACATGTCCCCGAACTCATTTTGATCGGCAGCACTCTTTGCGCTCTTCTTCGCACCCTTCTTCGGCTTGCCGGGATTACCGGTCTTGGCGAGTTCGTCGGCGACGGACTTCGGTATCGCGATCTCGATACGTGTCGTCGAACCACCGGCCTCGTTGAAGTCCATGCGCCCCGACACCTCGAAGCAACCGCCAAGTCCGAGGCTGAGCATGGCGACGGCAAGCAGGCGGGCGATGAGCGGCATCAACAGAATCCTCCAGCATTGCGCGAGATATCGAATAGACGCACGCGCGGCGCAAGGATAATCCGCCCCGTCATCAGCTCTGTCATTAACTGCGGTCAGCGATCCGCGGATCGCGCTTTGACTTCCGCCGCCGCCTCCCTACTGTCGCAACCAGACACCCGCGAGCCCATAGACCACCATGGATTTTTCACTGACACCCCAGCAGATCGAGCTTCGCGATCAGGTCGCGCGCATCGCCGCCCGTTTCGACGATCGCTACTGGACTAAGATCGACGAGGACGCCGTGTTCCCCGAGGCGTTCTATCGCGCCATTGCGGACGGCGGCTGGCTCGGCATCGCCATGCCGGAAGCCTACGGCGGCGCCGGCCTCGGCATCACCGAAGCCGCCATCATGATGCGCGCCATCGCCGAATCCGGCGCCGGCATGAGCGGCGCCTCCGCCATCCACATGAACATCTTCGGCCTCCAGCCCGTCGTCGTCTTCGGCACCGAGGCACAGAAGGCGCGCATGCTGCCGCCGCTGGTCGCAGGCAAGGTCAAGGCCTGCTTCGCCGTCACCGAGCCGAACGTCGGTCTCGACACGACCAAGATCAAGACCGCGGCTGAGCGGCGCGGCGATCGCTACATCATTCGCGGCGAAAAGATCTGGATTTCGACGGCGAAGGTGGCGAGCCACATCTTGCTGCTCGCGCGCACGACGCCGCTCGACAAGATCGCCAAGCGCACCGATGGCCTCAGCCTCTTCTACACGCCGCTGGATCGATCGAAGATCGAGATCCGCGAAATCCGCAAGATGGGCCGCCATGGCGTCGACAGCAACATGATGTTCTTCGACGGCTTCGAGATCCCCGCCGAAGACCGCATCGGCGAGGAAGGTCAAGGCTTCGCAGCGATCCTCCATGGCATGAACCCCGAGCGCATCTTGATCGCATCGGAAGCCGTCGGCCTCGGTCACGCCGCCATCAAACGCGCCGCCGCCTATGCCAAGGAGCGCATCGTCTTCGACCGGCCGATCGGCCAGAACCAAGGCATCCAGCATCCATTGGCACGCGCCTGGATGAACCTCGAGGCCGCCGATCTGATGGTGATGAAAGCCGCCTCCCTCTACGACGCCGGCAAGCCCTGCGGCGCCGAGGCCAATGCCGCCAAGTACCTCGCCGCCGAAGCGTGCTTCGCCGCCTGCGAAACCGCCGTCATGACGCTCGGCGGCATGGGCTATGCCGAAGAGTACCAGGTCGAGCGCTATCTGCGCGAAAGCCTTGTGCCCCGCATCGCCCCCGTCAGCCCGCACATGATCCTGAACTTCATCGCCGAAAAAGTCCTCGGCCTCCCCCGCTCGTATTGATCCACCTGCGCTTCATTCATCTCCCGCGCCTGCGGGTGGCTCGATAACGATTGTTTCATCCTTCTCCCTTGGAGAGCTGGCCGAAGGGCGGATGAGCGGACTTCAGAATTCGATTGCATCGTTGAGCGACAGGTATCCCCAACGTGCCCGATCGTCTGCGACAGCCCGAGACTCCATGGAAGCCGGCGGATGAACCAGCCCCCTCGCTCATATATTGACACCTATGATCCGATCATGTCTCTCCGCAACAATTCATCGGAGATCCCCTCATGCAGCTCGGAATGATCGGCCTCGGCCGGATGGGCGCCAATATCGTGCGCCGCGCCATGCGCGCCGGCCACACCTGCGTCGTCTATGACAAAAGCCCCGATCCCGGCGCCGCGCTCGCCAGCGAGGGCGCCGTCGCCACCACCACTATCAACGCGCTGATCAATGCTCTAACGGCACCCCGCACGATCTGGGTGATGCTGCCCTCGGGCGCCGTCACGGAAGCAGCCATTGCCGACCTCGCGACACGCCTCCAGCCCGGTGACACCATCATCGACGGCGGCAATACCTTCTGGAAAGACGACGTCCGCCGCGCCAAGGAGCTCCGCGCCCAGGGCCTCCACTACGTCGACGTCGGCACCTCCGGCGGCGTCTGGGGTCTCGAACGCGGCTACTGCCTGATGATCGGCGGCGAAAAATCGATCATCGATCGCCTCGATCCCTTGTTCAAGTCGCTCGCGCCCGGCAAGGGCGACATCCCCGCGACGCCCCATCGCGCCGGCCGCGATCCCCGCGCCGAACAGGGCTACATTCACGCCGGACCCAACGGCGCTGGCCACTTCGTCAAGATGATCCACAATGGCATCGAGTACGGCATGATGCAGGCCATGGCCGAGGGCTTCGACATTCTGCGCCACGCCAACTCCGAAAAACTGGCACCCGAGCTCCGCCTCGATCTCGATCTCCCCGACATCGCCGAGGTCTGGCGCCGCGGCAGCGTCGTCACATCGTGGCTGCTCGACTTGACGGCAACTGCGCTCGCCGAAGATCCGGCGCTCGCAAGTTACTCGGGCCATGTCGAGGACTCGGGCGAAGGCCGCTGGACCGTGCAGGCCGCCATCGAGGAAGCTGTCCCCGCCGAGGTGCTGACCAGCGCGCTCTACACGCGTTTCCGCTCGCGGCAGGACCACACGTTCGCCGAGAAAGTTCTTTCGGCCATGCGCAAGGGATTTGGTGGACATGTCGAGCCCAAAAAGTCCTGACCGCAAGCCCGCCTTGGGGCTTCCGCCGAAAGTCCTGGTGATCATGGGCGTGGCTGGCTCCGGCAAGTCCACCACCGGCGCGCGGCTGTCGAAGGAGCTCGGCTGGCAGTTCCGCGACGCCGACAGCTTTCACCCGCAAAGCAACATCGACAAGATGAGCAAGGCGATGCCGCTCACCGACGCGGACCGCCAGCCCTGGCTCGCCGCCATCGCCGGCTGGATCGACGACTGCCGCCGCAAAGGCGAGCCCGGCATCGTCTCCTGCTCGGCCTTGAAGCGCGTCTATCGCGAGGTGCTGATGGCGCACCGCCCCGACGTGCGCCTCGTCTATCTCCGTGGCGACCACGCCTTGATCGCCGGCCGCATGGGCCGCCGCAAAAACCACTTCATGCCGGCGGCGCTCCTGGACAGCCAGTTTGCCACACTGGAAGAGCCCCAAATCGACGAACACCCTTTCGTCGTCAACATCGCACTGACGCCCAACCGCGTCGTCGAGGTAATCATCACTGGCCTGCGATTGACGCCGAGCGTCGATGCACGCCCGGGCCCGCGGAAACTCTGATGTCCGTCTCTGAAGGATTCATCGCCTTCTTGCAGGAAACCTTCGCGCCCCTCGGCGTCATCGCCGTGCGCAAGATGTTCGGTGGCGCCGGCATCTACTGCGACGGCCAGATCTTCGGCATCATCAGCGACGACGTGCTCTACTTCAAGGCGGACTCCCTGTCGCGCCCGGCATTCGCTGCCGAAGGCATGGGTCCCTTCCGCTATCCCCTCAAACACGGCGAGCAGGTCATGGACAGCTACTGGCGCGCACCAGAAAGGCTATTCGACGAACCCGACGACTTCCGCGCCTGGGCCACGACCGCGCTCGCCGTCAGCCGCCGCGCAAAGGCCACCAAGCGGAAGACAAAAACAGCAGTGAAGACGAAACCTCAACCGCCACGCCGATAGATCATGCGGCCACGAATGGTGCCGGCAAGCCCGCGGATCTCGCGCACGATGTCTTCTGCATCCGGGACCGACCCGTCCGCATCGAGCACCACGTACCCGAGATCGCCATCCGTCTGGTAGTACTGCGCCGCGATATTCACGCGCCGCCGCGCGAACACCTCGTTCAGGCGGCCAAGTTCCCCCGGCAGATTGCGCTGCACCTGAATGAACCGCGTGCCTGCTGGCCGCGCTGGCAGCTGCACCTGCGGAAAATTGACGGCGCCGACCGTCGCACCGATGTCCGAATACTCGACGAACTTGCGCGCCACTTCCGCGCCGATGCGTTCCTGCGCTTCCTCCGTCGACCCACCGACGTGCGGTGTTAGGATGACGTTGTCGAGCCCTTGCAGCGGGCTCACGAACTTATCTGCGTTCGACGACGGCTCGATCGGGAACACATCGATCGCCGCCCCTGCAAGATGCTTGGATTTCAATGCGGCCGCCAGCGCTTCGAGATCGACGACCGTCCCGCGCGCATTGTTGATGAAATACGCGCCAGGTTTCATCTTGGCGATCTGCGCCGCCCCGATCATACCTTGCGTCGCCGCGGTTTCAGGCACGTGCAGCGTCACCACATCGGCCCGCGCCAGCAGATCATCCAGGCTCTCGGCAGGCTCCACATTGCCATGCTGCAGCTTGTCGGTGTGATCGTAATAGATCACGCGCATGCCCATCGCTTCCGCCAGCGTGGCAAGCTGCGTTCCGATATTACCATAGCCGACGATCCCGAGCGTCTTGCCGCGCACCTCGCGGCTGCCGATCGCAGACTTGTCCCAGCCGCCCGCATGCGCCGCTGCGGATTTGGGAAATATCCGGCGAAACAGCATGACGATCTCCGAGATCGTCAGCTCCGCGACCGATCGCGTGTTCGAGAACGGCGCGTTGAAGACGGGAATCCCCATCTCGCTGCAGGCGCCGAGATTGACTTGATTGGTGCCGACCGAAAAACACCCGACCGCGATCAGCGACCGCACACCGTCGATCGCCTCAGCCGTCAATTGCGTCCGCGAGCGAATGCCGAGCATGCGCACGCCGCCCTGCAGCGCCTTGCGCAGCTCCGCGCCGTCGAGCGCCTTCGTCCGGCGGTCGATGCTTTTGTATCCAGCACCTTGCAGCACACGCACGGCGGTCTCAGAGATGCCCTCGAGCAGCAGGATCTTGATCTGATCCTTCGGCAGCGAATAGGGGAACGGCTGTGCCAACGTTGCGGTGCGATCCATGACAACTCCATCGGAATGCGGCACCCGAATGCGACAAAGCCGCCCGGACGTCAACACGTCCGAACGGCTCCGATCTCAATCAAACCAGCAGTTGATCGCTCAGGACGACGCTTTCGCGGGCCGGCGCATGAATGCCGGCAGCGACTCACCGAACCCAATCGGTTTTTCGCCACCTTCGCGCTGACCGCCTTCGCGCTGTCCACCGTCACGTTGGCCACCGTCACGTTGGCCACCACCACGATGGCCATCGCGGCGCGGCCCATCAGGACGCCCCTCGGATCGCTCAGGCTTTGGCCGGCCCTCGTCGCGCGGACGCGCTTGAGCTGGCGGCGGCGTTTGTGCGTCACGTTCGCGCCGTGGCTCGCGGCGCGGCGCGGCTTCGCGTGGCTCACGGCGCGGCTGATCTTGGTGCGGACGGCGCGGACGATCCCGCTGAGACTCTTCGCGCTGACGCGGCTGGTCGTCGATCGGCGCCTGCTCCCGCGCCACCGCCGGTTCCGGCGCCTGACCATCTTGCTCCGCGCGCTGCGGACGTTCACGCCGGCGTTCGGGCCGCCGATCGCGATCGCGGCGCGGCTCTTGACGGTGCACTGGACGCTCGGCACGTTCGCCGTCAACGGCGACGGCCACGGGTTCTACCTCAGGCGCGGCATTAGCCTCGCCCGCGACAATCGACATCTGGTCGTGCACCCGCGCGCGTTCCCGATCCCGCGGCGGCCGGCCTTCGCCGCCCCGTTCGCGAGGACCATCGCGGCCACCCTCACGGCGCCCGCGATCACCACCACGGCCGCCGCGCTCGGCGCCACCCCGATCAGCGCCTGGACGGCCACGGCCACGGCCTCTCCCGCGCTTGCGGCGCGCACCGTCGGCAAGATCTTCCGCGCTCGGCGGATCGCCGATCCAAACCGCGGCCTCGCCGGTGATCTTCTCGATCTCGCCGACGGCCTTCAGATCATCGATGGTCACGATGGTCGCCGAAACGCCTTCGCGTCCGGCGCGTCCCGTGCGGCCGATCCGGTGCACATAGTCGTCCGCCTGCCACGGCACATCGAAGTTGAACACGTGCGACACATCCGGGATGTCGAGACCGCGCGCGGCGACGTCGGACGCTGCCAGGAACGTGATCTCGCCGCTGCGGAACTTGTCGAGCGTCGCCATGCGGCTCATCTGATCCATGTCGCCATGCAGCGCGCCGGCATTGAAGCCGTGCTTCTGCAGCGACTTCAGTAGGATCGCGACATCGCGCTTGCGATTGCAGAATATGATCGCGTTCTTGACGTTTTCAGCGCGGATCATGTCGCGCAGGATCTCGCGCTTCGCATAATCTTCGCTGTCCGGCGCATAGCGGAATCGCTGTGTGATCGTCTTGGCGGCGGTCGCCGGTTTGGCAACTTCGATCCGCTCCGGATTGGTCAGGAACTGATCCACTAGCCGGGTTATTTCTGGCGGCATCGTCGCCGAGAAAAATAGCGTCTGCCGTTTCGGCGGCAGCAGCTTGCAGATCTTCTCGATGTCCGGAATGAAGCCCATGTCGAGCA
This sequence comes from uncultured Alphaproteobacteria bacterium, assembly GCA_963779515.1. Taxonomy (GTDB): domain Bacteria; phylum Pseudomonadota; class Alphaproteobacteria; order Rhizobiales; family Hyphomicrobiaceae; genus CAVZYN01. The sequence continues at coordinate 64,259 of CAVZYN010000009.1, read as the reverse complement.
TGCGATCGGCCTCGTCGATGACGAGGATCTCGACGCCCATCAGCATGACCCGGCCGCGTTGGAAATGATCCAGCAGCCGCCCGGGCGTGGCGATCAGCACATCCACACCGCGATCGAGTTTCGCGGTCTGATCATCCATCGAGACGCCGCCGATCAGCAGTGCCAGTGACAGTTTGTGGTTCTGCCCATACTTCTCAAAACTTTGCGCGACCTGCGCCGCCAGTTCCCGCGTCGGCGCCAGGATCAGCGAGCGCGGCATCCGCGCGCGCGCGCGTCCGGTTTCCAGCCGCGTGATCATCGGCATCACGAACGCGGCGGTCTTGCCGGTTCCTGTTTGCGCGATCCCCAGAACGTCGCGGCCGCCAACGGCAACCGGAATGGCCTGAGTTTGAATGGGCGTAGGCGTCGTGTAGCCCGAAGCTTCGATAGCCGCGAGCACCTTTGCGCTGAGGCCAAGCCCAGCGAATGTCGTGATGTCCAAAAGAAGCGGTCTCCGGTTGCACCTTCACGGGATGCCGACACGGCTTCCCGCACGGACAATCAGCGATTGTCCATTTGCGAAAGCGGTGCGCAGGGGAGACGCTGGTGCCGAAAAGTGGCAATCAGACCAAAGGTCAAGGTCGCGAAATGGGAATCAAAACGAATCGTTTTAAGTACAGATCCCCTGCGCTCGCGAGCGCTGGATCTCATAGTGGCTTCCAAAACGCAAGGTAAATCGCCTGCCGTGCCGGTGCCCCTGTGCCGAGCACCTGCCGATACTCCGAATTGCGCCTATTGCGGGCACGGCCGCGCCCACGATTATTCTCCGTTTCTGCAAATATATTTCTCTTTGCTTGCCACAATAGTGCTGCTTCCATTGCGACAGATGAGGCGATCGACGCCCTGTTCGTATCGCGTCATGGGAGATCCTAATGGTGTTCAATCGCAAACCCGACCCGGCGGCTGCCACAAATCTGCGGCCCGTTTCCGCGCAATCAGTCACGGCGCAACCAGCCCAGCCCGCTCCCATCGCCGACGGCAACTATGGTGCCGTCGCCAGCAGCGAGCCCGAATCCATCATCGGCAACGACCTGTCGATCGAAGGTCAGTCCATCACCATCCGCTGCCAAGGCTCGCTCCGCGTCAACGGCAACATCCAAGCCGACCTTCACAGCAAGAAGCTGTCGGTTGGCGAAACCGCGACGATCACGGGCTCGATCACCGCATCTGAGGTCGCTGTTTTCGGCCGCGTCGAAGGCAGCATCTATGGCAGCCTCGTGACGCTACACCGCACGGCGCATGTCGAAGGCGACATCCACAGCCAGTCCCTGTCGATCGAAAGTGGCGCGAGCTTCGACGGCCGCTCCCGCAAAGTCGCCAACGCCAGCGAGATCGCACCGCAGCTGGCGCCGGGTGCCGCGGCCCGTCAGCCGGCATCGATGACGCCGTCAGCCTCGACGGCGCAAGGCCTCTTCACGCCCGGCGCCAATCGCGTCTCATGACGTGCCACCCCAGCGCGCGACCGCCGCATCGTCGCTCTCGCGCGCATCGACCCACGTGCCGTCGCCATCGGCGCCGGTTTCTTTTTTCCAGAACGGCGCCCGCGTCTTGAGATAGTCCATCAGGAACGCCGCCGCCTCGAACGCCGCATGCCGATGCGGCGACGCCGTCACCACCAGCACGATATTGTCGCCCGGCTTCAGTGTGCCGTAGCGGTGCACGACCAGCGTGCCCTGCAGCGGCCACCGCGCCTGCGCTTCGGCGTCAACTCGCGCCAACTCGGCCTCCGTCATGCCGGGATAATGCTCGAGCGTCATCGACGTAATGCTTTTGCCAGCAGCACCGCCGCGCACCGTCCCCGTGAATGTCACGATCGCGCCGATGTCCGTGCGCTCAGCCGTCATCAACTTGATTTCAGCCCCTATATCGAAGTCCTCGGACTGGACACGAACCGCCACGTCAGCCTCCCGTGACCGGCGGGAAAAACGCGATTTCCCTCGCCCCTGCGATGGCAGCCGCCGGCTTCACATGCACCTGATCGATCGCCGCCCGCACCACGTCCGCGCGAACGAATGCCGCCTCGAACTCGGGTCCGCGCGATTTGAGCCAGACGACGACATCGGCGATCGTCATCACCGTCCCTGGCAACGTCACCATTTCCTCGGCGACGCCGACCTTCTCTCGCACCCAGGCGAAATAGCGGATTTTGACCTGCATGACGCGCCTCAGCGCTCGATGGCGGTGCGCACCGCCGCCTTGAGATAGTCATAGCCCGTAAACAGCGTCAGCAGTGCGGCGAGCCACAACAGCCCGAATCCGACCGTCGTGACGCCCTGCAGGATCTTGTTGCCAGCGGGCCCCGCCAGCAGGAACCCAAGCGCAATCATCTGCACCGTGGTTTTCCATTTCGCCATCTGCGTCACGTGCACCTTGACGTTCAACTCCGCCAGAAACTCTCGCAATCCCGACACCAGAATTTCCCGGCACAGGATGATAACCGCCGCCCAGATGTTCCACCCGTCGATCGTGTTGTCGTGCGTCAGGATCAGTAGAGTGATGCCGACCAGCAACTTGTCCGCGATCGGGTCCAGCATGCGCCCGAGCGTCGTCTGCTGGTCCCAAACGCGCGCGAGATAGCCGTCGAGCCAATCGGTAATGCACGCCAAAATGAAAATCGCCAGCGCCCACCAGCGCCCGGCGTCGCCCTGAATGAAAAACAGGCACGCCACCACCGCCGGCACCGCTATGATACGGGCGTAGGTCAGCACGTTGGGCAACGTAGTCAGAATTGGGCGTGGCACGGCGCGATCCATGCGCGGACAGAACCATCCCCGGGGCCTGAGCGTCAATGGCTGGCCCGCAAGAGGGTTGCCGCCAGCACCAAAGGACTGTTGACGACGCCGTCCGATGAACCGGCGGTCGTCACCCCGCCCGTTCGTGGAAGAAATCGTAGATCTTCTGCGCCATCTCCGCCGAGATACCCTTCACCGCCTTCAAATCCTCGACGCCGGCCCGCGAGACCGCTTTCGCCGACCCGAAATGGGCCAACAAAGCCCGCTTCCGCGTGGGACCGATCCCCTCGACCTCATCCAGCGGGTTGGCCGACAGCGCCTTGGCGCGCTTGGCCCGGTGGGTGCCGATCGCAAACCGATGCGCCTCGTCACGCAAGCGTTGCACGAAGTAGAGCACCGGGTCGCGCGGCTCCAGCATCAGCGGGCGCGCCCGCCCCGGAATGTGAAAGTGCTCGCGGCCCGCGTCCCGATCGGGCCCTTTGGCGACCCCGATCAACTGAACATCGGTGATGCCGAGCGCCGCCATGACATCCTTGGCAACGGCCAGTTGACCGGCGCCACCATCGACGAGCACCACATCCGGCCGCGCCGGCAGCTCCTCGATCAGCACCTCGTCCTCGGCGTCGTCCCTCTCCCCGTCCTCGGGGAGAGGGTGCCCGAAGGGCGGGTGAGGGGCAGCATCATCCGCAATCGCGGCATCCACAGCAAATTCAGAAGCGTTGTCCGCCAGTCGCTTGAATCGCCGCTCCAGCACCTCGCGCATCATCGCGTAGTCATCGCCAGGTGTCGCCGCCTCGGACTTGATGTTGAATTTCCGGTACTGTCCTTTGACGAAACCTTCTCCGCCCGCGACGATCATCGCGCCGACGGCATTGGTCCCCATGATGTGGCTGTTATCGAACACCTCGATGCGGCGCGGCACCTTCGCAAGACCGAAGCGCTCGGCCATTGCCGTCAGCAGCTTCAATTGCGACGACCCTTCCGCCATCTTGCGCGCCAATGCCTCGCGGGCGTTCTGCAGCGCATGCTCGACGAGCCCCGTCTTGGACCCGCGCTGCGGCACCCGGATCTCGACGCGCCTGTCGGCCTTGGTACCCAGCGCCTCTTCCATCAGCTCCCGCGTTTCGAAGTCATGGCTCGACAGGATCAACCGCGGCACCGGCTTATCGTCATAAAACTGCGCAATGAAGCTTTCGACCACTTCGGCGACGTCGATCGCACGATCCGCCTTCGGGAAATACGCGCGATTGCCCCAGTTCTGGCCGGTTCTGAAAAAGAAAACCTGCACGCAGGTCTGCCCGCCCTCCTGGTGCGCGGCAAACACGTCCGCCTCGTCGATTCCATCTGGATTGATCGATTGATCCGCGGTCACATGCGCCAGCGCCCACAGCCGGTTGCGGAACTTCGCAGCGTCCTCGTACTCCTGCTTTTCCGCCGCCTCTTCCATCAGCCGCTGATACATCTGGCGCACGTTCTGGCTCTCGCCGCGCAGGAACCGGACTGATTCGTCTACCAGCTTGCCGTAATCCTCGATGCCGATCTCGCCCGTGCACGGCGCCGCGCAGCGCTTGATTTGATGCAGCAGGCACGGCCGCGTCCGGCTCTCGTAGACGCTGTCCGAGCACGACCTGAGCAGGAACGCCCGCTGCAGCATGTTGACTGTCCGGTTGACCGCCCCCGCCGAGGCGAACGGCCCGAAGTAATCGCCCTTGGTCGACCGCGCACCGCGATGTTTCAGGATCTGCGGTGCCGCCGCGTCCCGCCGGATCAGAATATAGGGAAACGACTTGTCATCCCGCAGCAGCACGTTGAAGCGCGGGCGGAACCGCTTGATCAGATTGGCTTCGAGCAGCAGCGCTTCGGCCTCGGTGCGCACCGTCACGAACTCCATCGACGCCGTCGCCGAGATCATCCGTGCGATGCGGTTGGTATGACCGCCAAGCCGGGCATAGTTGGAGACGCGCGCCTTCAGCGACCGCGCCTTGCCGACATAGATCACCTCGCCGCCCGTATCGATCATGCGATAGACACCCGGCGAACCCGGCAACAGCTTCAGATAGCCCTGAATGACGTCCGGCCCCGTCTTCTGAGGCAGGGCGGCGCGCGCGTCGGCCGGTTCGATGGTGGACTCGTCGGACATCGCCGGAAAGTGCGTCCGAGGGGGGCGGCAGGTCAAGGCGGCGGCACCGTCCACGCTCGGATGCCCCCGCATATTCCATCACCCAATCGTGACAATCGGAGCGGCCTCCGTTGCATCGCACCCCCCTGTCGTCTGGGCTCGGGTAGGCTCTAACGTGGCGCCGCCGCAAACGCTTGACGCGGCCAACCACGTTTTGGGAGGACCCCCGATGATTGCTAAACTTGTATTCGCTTCGTCCCTTGCGCTTGCCACCATGACCCTGTCGGCGGCAGCCCAGAGCCCACCGGCACCATACGGCGCGCCGATCACCCTCGAAGCCGCCAAGAAAGCCATGGCTGCCGCGGAAGCTGAGGCCGTGAAGAACAACTGGCAGGTCGTCATCGCCATCGTCGATAGCGCCGGCCAGCTCGTGATGATGCAACGTATGGGGGCCCAGTACGCCTCGATCGGCATCGCCGAAGGCAAAGCCAAGACCTCCGTCGACTTCCGTCGCCCGACCAAGGCCTTGGAAGACGTGATCGCGAGCGGCGGCGCGGGCCTGCGGCTGTTGTCACTGAACAGCGCGACACCACTCGAAGGCGGCATTCCGATTATCGCGGACGGCAAGATCATCGGTGGCATTGGCGTGTCCGGCGTGACATCCCAGCAGGACGCGCAAGTCGCAAAAATGGGCGCCGACGCCGCCATCGCCAAATAACCGCCATATCCGTCCGGCCTGCGCCGAATATCGCCCAAGATTAAAGGAGCATGCGGCAAACCGCCCCGAATGTGTTGCAAACAGGGGGCGGGCGACTATAGTCCGGCCCGCAATCCAAGGCCTCCCGGCCTCGTGCACACCGCACGGGGCCGGTTGCGCTTGTCCAATACCTCAACCACCACCATTTTCGACGAGAACGCAGGGGATACGACTCGCATGTTCATCACTCCGGCCTATGCACAAGGCGCTGGCGGCAGCAGCGACTTCCTGGTCCAGCTGATCCCCATCCTCCTGATGTTCGTGATCTTTTACTTTCTGCTCATCCGGCCGCAACAGGCCCGGGTGAAGCAACATCAGCAGATGATAGCCAACATCCGCCGTGGCGATACGGTCGTCACCGGCGGCGGCATTGTCGGCACCGTCTCGAAAGTGAAGGATGACGGCGAACTCGAGGTTGAGATCGCCCGCGACATCCGCATCCGCGTCATTAAGGGCACCGTGTCAGAAGTTCGCGTCAAGGGCGAGCCCGTCAAGGACGCCTGAAACTCGGGCGCGAGCCCTCGTCGACCAATGAGGTCGATCTAACCTGAGACCGAACCGATGCTGCACTTCGCACGCTGGAAGACCTGGGCCATCCTGGCGACGTGCCTGGCCGGCCTCCTGTTTTCACTACCGAACTTCTTCGCCAAGGAAACTGTCAACCAGTGGCCCTGGTGGCTTCCGAAGAAGCAGGTCCCGCTCGGTCTCGATCTCCAAGGCGGCGCCTATCTGCTGATGTCGATGGACACCAACGACGTCCGCCGCAAGTGGCTTGAAGGCGTGCGCGACGACGCGCGCGGCAAATTGAGAACCGCACGCGTTCCTGTCGCCGGCATCGGGGTCAGCGGCGGCGAGGTGCGCGTCCAGCTCACCAAGCCCGAGGATATGGAAGCCGCGTTGAAGGAACTCCGCACGATTCCAGCACAGGTCGGCAGCGCGCTGATCGGCAGCGTCGGCGCCGACATCGACGTCAAGCGCATTGACGCGACCTCGATCACCCTGGCGCCGACCGAACCGGGCGTCCAGGACCGCCTGACCAAAGCGATCGAAGCGGCACAATCGACGATCGAGCGGCGCATCAACTTGTCCGGCACCGCCGAAGCCAACGTGGTACGCCAAGGCAAAGACCGTATTCTTGTCCAGTTTCCTGGCCTCTCCGACGTTGAGTCTCTGAAGCGCTTGATTGGCCAAACCGGCGCACTCTCATTCCATGAAGTCCATCCCTCGATTTCAGCTGAAACCGCAAAGCAATCTTCCGTCCCGCGCGGCTACCGCATTTACCCATCGTCGGAGCGTGGATCAGGCGAACTCCTCTTAAGCGAAACGCCGGTGGTTCGCGGCGACCAGCTCGTCGACGCCCAACCCGGTTTCGACAGCCGGACCAATGAGCCGGTCATCAACTTCCGTTTCAATACGACCGGCGCCCGCACGTTCGGCGAGTTCACGCGCAACAACGTCAACCGTCCCTTCGCAGTCGTCCTCGACAGCGGTGTGAACGTCAAAGGCGAACGCGACGTCACTGTCCTGACCGCACCGGTCATTCGCGAACCGATCCTCGGCGGCACCGGCCAGATCAGCGGCTCGTTCACAGTGGAAAGCGCCAATGCGCTGGCGATTTCGCTGCGCTCCGGCGCACTCCCCGCCACGTTGACCTTCGTCGAAGAGCGCACCGTCGGCCCATCGCTTGGCGCCGACTCCGTCCGCGCCGGCAAAGTCGCCGCCATTGTCGGCACCCTCGCGACCATCGTCATGACCGTCTCAGCCTATGGCACGTTCGGCGTCTTCGCCGTGCTTGCGCTGTTCGCCAACGGCCTGCTCGTGCTCGCCATCATGACCTTGATGGGCTCCACCTTGACGCTGCCCGGCATCGCCGGACTGGTGCTCACCATCGGCATGGCCGTCGATGCCAACGTTCTGATCTACGAACGCATCCGCGAGGAGCTGCGCGCCGGCAAAACGGCGGTTGCGGCCATCGAGTCCGGCTTCTCGCGCGCGTTTGTAACCATCGCCGACAGCCAACTCACGACGCTGTTTGCGGCGATCGTGATGTTCATCCTGGGCTCCGGCCCGATCCGCGGCTTCGCGGTGACCTTGTCGATCGGCATCTTCACCTCGGTCTTCACGGCGGTAACCGTGACGCGCCTGCTCGCGGCCTGGTGGCTGAAGGGCGAGCGCGCGAAGTCCACCAAGATCCAAGTTCCCATTTGAGCGGCGAAGGCAGCAATGATCCCGAATATCAAAGGCATCGACTTCTTCCCGCACGACCTGCGGATCGACTTCATGAAATGGAAGGCGATCTGCTTCTGGGGCTCGATCGCCGCCATGGCGCTGTCGCTGCTGTTGTTCGCGGTCAAGGGCCTCAACTACGGCGTCGACTTCAAGGGCGGCACCATGGTCGAGGTGCAGTCGAAGTCGGGCCCTGCAGATATCCCCGGGCTCCGCGGCAAGTTGAACACGTTGGGCCTGGGCGATGTTCAGATCCAGCAGTTCGGCGCCCCGAGCGACGTGCTGATCCGCGTGGAGCAACAGCCCGGCGGCGAGGGCGCGCAACAAGACGCGCTCAGGAAAGTTCAGGGCGCCCTTGGCGATGCCTACACCCAGCGCCGCGTCGAGGTGGTCGGCCCCGCGGTCTCGAGCGAACTGCGCCGCACCGGCACCATCGCGGTCCTGATGTCGATCCTCGCCATCGTCGCCTACGTTTGGTTCCGCTTCGAATGGCAATTCGCGGCCGGCGGCGTGCTCGCACTGACCCACGACGTGCTTCTGACGGTCGGGATCTTCTCCCTGTTCCAATTCGAATTCGACCTCTCGATCGTCGCGGCCCTGCTGACCATTCTCGGCTACTCGATCAACGACACCGTCGTCGTGTCTGACCGTATCCGCGAGAATTTGCGCAAGTTCAAAAAGATGCCGCTCGATGACCTGCTGAACCTATCAATCAACGAGACGCTCTCGCGAACGATCCTGACGGGCATGACGACGCTTGCCGTATTGCTCGCGCTCTACATTTTCGGCGGCTCCGTGATCCGCAACTTCACACTCGCCATGCTGTTCGGCGTGATCATCGGCACCTACTCGTCGATCTTCATCGCGGCGCCTCTCCTCGGTTACCTTGGCATCAAGCGCGACTGGAGCGGCGCCATCGCCGGCAAGGACAAAGCGGTCGCGGCGACCAAGGCGTAGCGCTGCGGGAGGTGGCATGACGGCCGAAACTCCGCCCCGTTTTTCCGGCCATTTTCCCGGCCGCGCGCCCTTTGACGCCTATGGCAACGGCGGCTTTCGCTTCGGCGGCATGAGCCACAAGGGCTCGTTGTTGGCGCTCCCAAGCGGTGTGTGGGCCTGGGACGTGACAAGCCCAGACCAGATCTCGCTCGACACGCTGAAAAAGATCCTCGCCGAATTGACCGCCCCCCACTTTCTGCTGCTCGGCACCGGTCGCCGCCAGATCTTTCCAGAGCTCGCTGTCCGCAACGCCTTCCTCGACGCCAAGATCGGCCTCGACATCATGGATACCGGCGCCGCCTGCCGGACCTACAACGTATTGCTCGCCGAAGGCCGCCCCGTCGCTGCCGCCGTCGTCGCCGTGGAGTGATCTATGAAAGCCCTATTGGATGATCCCTGGAAAACGCTATGGGCGGCTCTCACAGTCACCGCCATCTTGGCCGCACTAGCGGCAGCCAGCGCCGATCGTCTCGGCTTCGTCGCTTTGATCTTGAGGTGGGCCCACGTCGCACTCGCGATGATCTGGGTCGGACTCATCGTCTTCGTCAACTTCATTCAACTTATCGCCGCGCGTGAAGCCAACGACACCGAGCGCGCGTTTCTGCACCGCGCCATCGTCCCGCGCGTTGCCAAAGCCTTCCGAGACGCATCGACGTGGGTTGTCATCACCGGCGTCGGGTTGCTGTTCACCAGCGGCCACCTCTTCGCGTCCCTCGTTTACGGCACCGCCGTTCATGTCGGCGGAGCGCGTGGCATGCTGCTCTGGCTCGGTGTGCTCGGCGGTCTTGGCATGTGGGCGCTGGTCCACATGTACATCTGGCCCAATCTCCAGGTCGTGCTCGGCCAACGCCAGGGCGACGCCGCGACCGCACGCGACAACGTGAAGTTTTTTGCCCGCCTCAACCTCGTGCTGTCGCTGCCCGTCACCTTCGCGATGATCGCGGCCGCCCATCTCTATTGAGCCCGCCATGCCGACGGCCGAGCCGGATAGTGCCGCGCTGCGCGCCGCCGCGATGCCGCTCGAGCCGGATCGCGCGGTAGCAGCCACCCTCGCGCCCGTTGCGGCGCAACCCGCGCTGTTGGCCCTCTCGGCCTTTGCCGCCGAGGTGCGCAACGTCGCCCGCGTCGTCCGCGAACCCATGATGGGAGAAATCCGCCTGCAATGGTGGCGCGACGCCCTCGACATCCTCGAACGCGGCGGCACCACCGGCAACCCGATCGCTGACGCACTCGGCGCCGAGATCCGCGCGCATGCCCTGCCAAAAGGCCTGCTCCTCGGTGTCATCGATGGCCGCGCTGCCGATCTCGACTCCGAAGCACCAGCCGATACGCGCTCGCTCCACGTAACCTTGCAAAAAACAGAAGGCGCGCTCTTTGCTCTGTCCGCCCGTGTGCTCGGTGCAATCGACGATACTCGACTCCAGTCGGCCGCTCACGCCGCCGGGCGCGCCTATGGATTGACCAGGCTCTTGACCGACCTACCAATCGCCCTCGCGCGTGGCCACCTGCCGCTGCCGCGCGATGCAATCAGCGCCGATTTGATGGCCACTCTGTGCGCCGGAACGATCACACCTGACGCACAAATGTTACTCCAAAGCCTCGCGAGTGACGCCCAAAACGCACGCGCGGTGGCGCGCACGCACATCGCCGCCCTGCCCGCGACACAAATTGCCGCATTCCTCCCTTTGGTCATGGTCGAGCCCTATCTGCGGCGCGTATTACAGCCGGGGCAAAACCCGCTGCGCGACATCGTCGACCTCCCTCCGTTCTCGCGCGTGTGCCGGATGGGTTGGGCTTGGTGGCGCAAGCGCGTTTGAATGAGTTGAGAAGGATGCGCACATGAAACGCCATACGTGGGCACCGATTTGGACAGCGGCCGCAACGGTCGCGGTTTCCCTGGTCATGAACGCGGCCATCCTCGGCGCATCCGGCGCACGCGCCGAACCTGAGATCGCGTGGCGCGTCGAAAACCCGTTCCGCTTCTTCAACGATCCGGCCGACACCGACGTCCATCGCGCCACCTTCGATGCGCTCTCCGCCGACGAAATCCGCACCCCGGTCCTCAGCGCCGAGCGCGCGCTCTCCGAGCGCCATCCCGAAGGCTGGGCCGCCACCATGTTCCGCAAGACCTGCTGGCACTGGGTTCGCAATCGCCACGCCTGCCAGGACGGCAGCGACTACATCAATCCGAAGAGCCACCGCGTCACCGCCGAGGTGCGCAGCCTCGACGATCCCGACACCGTAGAATGCACGTGGCTGACGACGCCGCTCGGCGGCGCCAGACGCGGGGTCGCCATCAAGGCGCCCTGCACCAGCGCCGTGACGCTTGAAATTCCCTTCCCCTCCGGCGCCACCGTCTCCGTCTCCATTGGCGGCCAACGCGTCGCCGAAACCGCCGCCAAGGTCACCGACCTGTTCATCGTCGGCATGGGCGACAGCTTCGCCTCCGGCGAAGGCAACCCCGACGTGCCGGTCCGCTTTTCGCCGGAGCGCGCCGCCGACTATGGTGCGACTGAAAAGGCCGCGATGCTCGGCTACCCCGCTCGCGTCGGCGAATGGAAGCAAATCGGCGACGCCAAGTTCATCGAAGAAAACGCCCGCTGGCTGGATCAGGCCTGCCACCGCTCGCTCTATTCACATCAGTTGCGCGCCGCCCTCCAACTCGCCGTCGAAGAGCCCCACCGCGCCGTCACCTACGCTGGCGTCGCCTGCTCGGGCGCCGAGACCACCTTCGGCATGTTCTTGCGCTACAAGGGCCACGAATGGGTGCCGAATCCGCCGCCGTTGTCGCAACTCTCCGCCGTCGCCGAGGCCCAATGCGGCTTGGGCGAAGCGCGCGCCTTCGACTTGCCCGAGGCCTACCACATCAACGAGAAGCTGCCAGAACTCAAAGGTGGCCTCGTTCTGCGCAAGTGCGAGGCAAGCAAAGCGCGCAAGATCGATCTCATTCTTCTCTCCATCGGCGGCAACGACGTCGGCTTCGCCCGCCTCGTCGCCAACGCCGTCATCGCCGATCAGTCCTCGCTGCGCCGGCTCGGCGGCTGGTTCGGCCAGGTGCATGGCTTCAAGGACGCGATCGACAGCCTCGACAAGCTCGACGACCGCTACAAATCTCTCAATCGAGCCCTCCACAATATTCTGCATTTGCCGTGGGGCGAGAGCGATCGCGTCGTCCTCACCGCCTACCCGCCGCTCGCGACCCTGGAGGACGGCAAGTCGATCTGCCCCGACGGTCAAGCCGGCATGACGGTGTCTGCCCGACTTCAATCTCTCGCAAGAAAAAGCGCGCGAAGGCGACGTCGCCGCCGCGCGCCTGCACGACATCATGAAGTCGGCGGCCGCCCAGCATCGTTGGACATTCGCCGACGCCCACCGTGCCCAATACCGCGGCCGTGGCCTCTGCGCCGGCTACTCCGCCAACGCGTTGTCGTCCGCCGACGACCTGCGTATGCCGCGCAAGATCAACGGCAAATGGGATCCCATGAACCCGGCCGAGTGGAAGGCCTATGTCTCGCGCCAACGTTGGTTCCGCACCCCAAACGACGCCTTCATGACCGGTAACTTCCACGTCTCGGCTTCGCTCATGCAGAGCGTTCTGAAAACTCAAACTCTCTCCTGGGTGCAGGTCCTGCTGGCCAGCACCTACTCGGGCGCGTTCCACCCGACGGCGGAAGGCCACGCCGCCATTGCCGATGCCGTCGTCGATAAATCGCGGAACATCCTGCGAAAATACGGCGTCCAGCGCCGCGCCGAGCAATGACGCCATCGATTGCCGGACAAATCGGACGCACACCGGCACGGCGTTAAGTCCGTGTTAACGGCTTTGCTCGACCGTCGCGACAGGTGGCGTCCAACCGATTCTGTCAGCGAGCCCGGCATGAGCCATCCAACCACCATAGCGGACCAATTCCTGAGCGACCTGTCCGAGGCCGAAAGTGAGACCGCCCCCCGGGTTCACCCGCTGGCGGCCGACCTGAAGCGCATTCTTGCCGATCCCGGCAACGCCTCCATCGGCGCCCTCGCGCGCGCCGTCGAAGATCTCTTGGCCGAACTCAACATCGCGCAAACCGAGATCGCGCGCCTCGCCCAAGCGGACCGGACAGCCAGCCAAGACAGCATGTTTCAAGACGATTCGTTATCGTCGTTCCAGATCCACGAACTCGGCGGCCTGCTGCTCGAAATCGAACGCGACCGCACCCGCGGCTGAACCCACGCACCCAATCCACAAATGTTGGCGCCACACCGCTTCGCGCCCGCCCATGCTGCATTGGCATGCTGATGCCTCTGTCCTAGAGTGATGGCTCACCCGCTTGGCGCACAGGCGCCGAAGCGGGGCCAACGTCTGGGAGAACATCGTCATGCGTAAGAGTGCCATCCTCGGTGCGCTCGCCGTGGCTATCGCGGGCGGTGCCGCGACAGCTCAAGAGCCCATCAAGATCGCCTACATCGATCCGCTCTCAGGCGGCGGCGCCAGCGTCGGCGAAATCGGCCTCAAGACGTTTCAGTATCTCGCCGACGATCTCAACACCCGTGGCGGCGCCCTCGGCCGCAAGTTCGAAGTCGTCGGCTATGACAACAAGACCAATCCGCAGGAAAGCATCGTCCAGGTCCAGAAGGCGATCGACGCCGGCATCCGCATCGTCACTCAGGGCAACGGCTCGTCCGTCGCCGCCGCGATCACCGATTTTGTCGCCAAATACAATGAGCGCAATCCCGGCAAGGAAGTCCTCTACCTGAACTATGCCGCCGTCGATCCGGTCCTCACCAACGACAAGTGCAACTTCTGGCACTTCCGCTGGGATGCCAACTCCGACATTAAGATGGAAGCGCTGACGAACTACATGAAGACGCGCGACACCATCAAGAAAGTCTATCTCTTCAATCAGGACTACTCCTTCGGCCAAGCCGTGCGGTCCGCCGCCAAGACCATGCTGACCGCCAAGCGCCCCGACATCCAGCTCGTCGGCGACGAAGTGCATCCGCTTCTGAAGATCACGGATTTCGCGCCCTACATCGCCAAGATCAAAGCCTCCGGCGCCGACAGCGTCGTCACCGGCAACTGGGGCCAGGACTTCGCGCTGCTGCTGAAAGCCGCCGCCGACGCCGGCATGCAGATCGACTGGTACACCTACTATGCGAGCGGGCCCGGCGGCGCGACGGCCGTCAAGCAGACCGGCCTCAACCACCGTGTCTTCCAGATCAGCGAGCACTTCGCCAACGTCCCGCACAAACCTGCGTACGAGTTCGAACAAGCCTTCCGCGCCAAGACCAACATCGGCCTTTTCTATCCGCGCGCCGTCAATCTCATGAACATGCTGCAGCGCGCGATCACCGAAGCCGGCGCCGTCGAGACCAACAGAATTGCGGCCAAGCTCGAAGGCATGAAGATCCAAACCTACAGCGGCAACGAGGGTTCGATGCGCCCTGACGATCATCAATTCTTCCAGACCATCTACCTCTCCTCGTTCGGCGAGCGCGGCGCGACCGAACCGCTCGACGAAGAGAAGACTGGCTGGGGTTGGAAGATGATCGCCAAGATTGATGCCGCCAGCACGGTCGTTCCAACCACCTGCAAAATGGTCCGGCCGAAGTAAGCTGAGATGCTCGAACTCCTCGTCATCTCCACGCTCAACGGCGTGCTCTTTGGCATGCTGCTCTTCCTGATGGCGAGCGGCCTCACGCTCATCTTTTCGATGATGGGCGTGCTCAATTTTGCGCATGCGAGCTTCTACATGCTCGGCGCGTTCTTCGGCTTTCAGATCAGCCGTTGGGCCGGTTTCTGGCCGGCCTTGATCCTGGCGCCGCTCATCGTCGGCGGCATCGGCGCGCTCGTCGAACGCTACGGCCTCCGCCACGTCCACAAGCACGGCCACGTCGCCGAACTCCTCTTCACGTTTGGCCTCGCCTACGTCATCGAGGAACTGGTGCAGATGGCCTGGGGTAAACTCCCGGTCGATTTTCGCGTGCCGGCGCTTCTCGATTTTCCAGCCTTCCGCATCTTCGCCACCAACTACCCCGCCTATAAACTCTTCATGCTCGCTGTTGCCGTCGCGATCTTCGCCGGTCTTTTCGCAGCCCTCACCCGAACCCGCGTCGGCCTCATCGTCCAGGCCGCCCTCACCCACCCGCAGATGGTCGCCCACCTCGGCCACAACGTGCCACGCGTCTTCATGTTGGTGTTTGGCGCCGGCTCCGCGCTCGCCGCCGTCGCGGGCGTCATCGCCGGCCCCGCGCTCGTCACCCAGTCGACCATGGCCGCACTTCTCGGTCCGATCCTCTTTGTCGTTGTCGTCGTCGGCGGCCTCGGCTCTCTGCAGGGTGCCTTCGCCGCCTCACTGCTGATCGGCCTCGTCCAGACCTTCGCCGTCTCCATCAACTGGTCGCTGTCGGATCTCTTCGCTGCCTCCGGCTTCAGCCCCGCCTCGGGCACGATCCTCGACGATCTCTGGCGCGTCACGGTCGCGCAATTGGCCCCGATCCTGCCCTACCTCCTGCTCGTGATCGTGCTGATCGTGCGCCCCACCGGCCTGTTTGGAACCCGCGAGTCATGAGCGACACCGCGGACATCCCCAACACGGCGGCACCAACGCCTGTCGCCCCCGCATGGCGCGCCTGCGCGCCCTGGATCGGCGCTGTGCTTCTCCTGCTCGCCCTGCCCTTGATCGTCCGCTCCGGCGGCGCGCTGACGCTGCTGAGCCTGATGGGCATCCAGATCATCTTCGCCCTCTCCTACAATCTGCTGCTCGGCCAAACCGGCCTCCTCTCCTTCGGCCACGCCGTCTACTACGGCTTTGGTGCATATTTCGCCGTACACGCGATGAACTGGGTGATCAAATCCGGCGCACCACTGCCGCTTCCTCTCATTCCCGTCATCGGTGCGTTCGCCGGTCTCGCTGCCGCGATCCTCTTCGGCTGGGTCTCGACGCGTCGCGCCGGCACCGTGTTCGCGATGATCTCGCTGGGCCTCGCCGAGCTCGTCGCATCGAGCTCCCTGATCCTGCGCTCGTTCTTCGGTGGCGAGGAGGGCATCACCACCAACCGCACCAAGCTTTGGCCCATCTTCGACGTCTCGTTCGGCCCCCAACGTCACGTCTACTACGTCATCGCCGTGTGGTGCCTGATCTCGGCCGCGCTGCTCTATGCGCTCACCCGCACACCGCTCGGCCGCATGTGTAACGCCGTCCGCGACAATCCCGAGCGGACCGCCTTCGTCGGCTATGATCCGCAAATGGTGCGCTACATCGCCTTCTGCATCTCGGGCGCCTTCGCAGGCATCGCCGGCAGCCTTGCCGCCATCAACTTCGAGATCGCCAACGCCGCTTACTTCGCAGCCAGCCTATCGGGCACCGTCTTACTCGCGACTTTCGTCGGCGGCACCGGATACTTCTTCGGCCCGATCCTCGGTGCCATCCTGATCACCGCGCTCCAGGTCAGCCTCAGCGACTTCACCGAAGTCTGGCAGCTCTACTTCGGGCTCCTCTTCATCGCCATCGTCATGTACGCGCCGGGCGGCCTCGCCGGCCTCATCATGCGCCACGCCCCGCTTTGGCGCAGCGGCACACTTTCGCACATCGTCCCGGCCTATATTCGGACCCTCACCGCCGGTCTCCTCTCCGCATCAGGCGTCATCCTCATCATCGAACTCGCCCATCGCCTCGCCGCCAAATCCGGCGATGGCCTGATCCTGAAAATCGCCGGGTTTACTTTGAATGCCAGCCGCCCGCTGTCGTGGATCCTGGCGCTCGCCCTCATCGGCCTCGGTGGTTGGTTCCTCGCGCGCCTCATGCCGCTTGCGCGCGCGTCATTCGACCAGGCTTTGTCGTCGACCCGCAGGTGAACATGACATTGAGGCACGCTCTCGCGACAACGTCATCCCGGCGAAGGCCGGGACCCAAGCATGCCGGTAATTGTCGTATCCAGTCACGTCCTCGTCCATCTCTCGCAAGTAAGGCTCGTGCGTGACAACCCCGGCCGCCATCTTGCTCCAGAACGTCACCAAATCCTTCGGCCCGACCGAGGTCATCCGCGGCGTCTCCCTCTCGGTGCCAAAAGGCGAGCGCCACGCCATCATCGGCCCCAATGGCGCCGGCAAATCCACCCTTTTCAATCTTCTGTCCGGCGCCTTCGCGCCAACCCATGGCGAGATCCTGCTCAATGGCGCGCCCATCACCGGCAAGCGCCCCCATGCGATCAACCGCGCCGGTCTCTCGCGCTCGTTCCAGGTCACCAACATCTTTCACAATCTCTCCGTCTTCGAGAACATCCGTGCCGGAGTCCTGTGGTCGCTCGGCCATCGCTACACGTTCTGGCGCTCTATCAACAAGCTCACCGACGTCACCGCCCGCACTGAAGACATCCTGAACCTCATCCACCTTGGCAGCCAGCGGAACACGCCCGCCGGCCTCCTCTCCTACGCCGACCAGCGCGCCCTCGAGATCGGCATCACCATCGCCGGCGGCGCCGATGTGATCCTGCTCGATGAGCCAACCGCCGGCATGAGCCGCGCCGAAACCGAACGCGCCGTCGCCCTCATCCGCCGCATCAGCGAAAATCGCACGCTCCTCGTCGTCGAACATGACATGAGCGTGGTCTTCGGCCTCGCCGACCGCATCTCCGTCCTGGTCTATGGCGAGATCATTGCGTCAGGCCCGCCCAACGCGATCCGCCGCGATCCGAAGGTGCGCGAAGCTTACCTCGGCACGGAGGCGGTCTGATGCTCGAAGTGCGCGACCTCCACGCCTACTACGGCAAAAGCCACATCCTGCAAGGCGTCGACCTCGACGTCGGCAGCGGCGAAGTGGTGGCGCTCCTTGGCCGTAACGGCGTCGGCCGCTCGACCACAATCAAGGCGATCATGGGAGAGATCGCACCGCACGGGACGATCCGCTTCAAAGGCGAAACCATTTCCGGCTGGCCGAGCTACCGCATCGCCCGCCTCGGCCTCGGCTACGTGCCGGAGAATCGCGACGTCTTCCCGACGCTGACCGTGCGCCAGAACCTCCTGCTCGGCGAGAAGGACCCGAAAAAGCCCGGCAAATGGCGGCTCGACGACATGCTCGCCATGTTCCCGAACCTTGCCGCCCGCGCCGATAATGCCGCCGGCATCCTCTCCGGCGGCGAGAAGCAAATGCTAACTATCTGCCGCACGCTGATGGGCGACCCAGAACTCATCATGATCGACGAGCCGACCGAAGGCTTAGCACCCCTGATCGTCAAACAGGTCGGCGAACTTCTCAGCGAGATCGCACGCCGTGGCGTCGCAATCCTCCTGGTCGAACAAAAACTAACGCTTGCCCTCGACATCTCGCAACGCGCCTACGTCATGGGCCACGGCCGTGTCGTCTTCAGCGGCACGCCCGCCGAACTGAAGGCCAACGCAGCCATTCGTCGCGAGTGGCTTGAAGTGTAAGGCGCGCGCGGGGTTGCCAGCATGCCTCCGGCATGACGCGGCCGCGCACAAACAGAAGAGAATGCCGTCCGGCCGGCAGAAAAAGACCGAGTCAAAACTTCGGCCGGACGGTATAGGATCGGTTGCATCCCGCGCGATGGTCGCTCCGGCCCACATCGGCTATCTCATCCGCATAACACTATTGGTGGATCACCCATGGGCGCCAGCCCTACACTCCCAACTCTGACCAACGGCGATCAGACCTTTCGCTATGTCCCCATCGGCGACGCCCATGGCCTGGAGCGCCTGCCATTTTCGCTCCGCATCGTCCTCGAAAATCTGCGCCGCCAGGCGCTGCTGCGCGGCCGTGACACCACGCGCCAGGTTGACGATCTCCTCGCCCGTCGCGCCGGCGCCGCCTTGACGTTCGAACCCTCGCGCGTGTTCGGCCAGGACATCCTCGGCAAGGTCATGCTGGCGGATCTGGCGGCGTTGCGCGATGCCCTCGCCGCCGCCGGACACGACCCGAAGCTCGCAAGCCCAAGAATCCCCGTCGACATCATCATCGACCACTCACTCCAGGTCGACGTGTTCGCCCGCCCCGATGCGGCCCGCATCAATCTCGAGCGCGAATATGCCCGCAACAGTGAACGCTTCGCCTTCCTGCGCTGGTGCGCGACGAGTTTCCCTGGCGTCCGTGTCGTTCCGCCCGGCAAGGGCATCATGCACCAGATCCACCTCGAAAACCTCGGCCACGTCGTCTGGACCGAGCAATCACAGCATGGGCCTCTGATCTCGCCTGACACCTGCGTCGGCACCGACAGCCACACGCCCATGATCAACGCGCTCGGCATCCTCGGCTGGGGCGTCGGCGGCATCGAGGCCGAGGCCGCCATGCTCGGCAAGCCCATCGCCATGGCGCTGCCCGCCGTCGTCGGCATCGAGGTCACCGGCGCACTCCGCGACGGCGTCACACCGACCGATCTCGTGCTCGCTATCACCGAAAAATTGCGCGGCCTCGATGTCGTCGGCAAGTTTGTCGAGTTCTTCGGCCCCGGCCTCACCGCCCTCGACGTGGGCGATCGCGGCACCATCGCCAACATGGCGCCCGAATACGGCGCGACCGCCGTCTACTTCCCGATCGATCAGCTGACGATTGAGTATCTCCGCATGACCGCGCGGCCCGAGCCACACATTCGCCTGATCGAGACCTACGCCCGCGCGCAAAAACTCTGGCGCGATCAAACAACGCCGAACCCAGTGTTCGATACCGTGCTCCCCCTCGACCTCGGCGATATCCGCCCCTGCATTGCCGGTCCCCGCAACCCGGAAGACCGCGTCGCCCTCGAAGACGCCGCAACCGCTTTCTCCACCCATGCCCGCGACATCGCCAACCGCGCACCATCGAGCGCACATCACGCCGTCGCCAACGCCCCCTTCACGCTGACCGATGGCCACGTCGTCATCGCCGCGATCACCAGCTGCACCAACACATCGAACCCCACTGGCATGGCGACCGCGGGCCTCCTCGCCCGCAACGCCGTCGCCAAAGGCCTGCGATCACAGCCGTGGGTCAAAACCTCCTTCGCGCCTGGCAGCCACGTGGTCGCAACCATCCTCGAACGCGCCGGTCTGCAAGCAAGCCTCGACACGCTCGGCTTTCACGTCGTCGGCTACGGCTGCACCACCTGCAACGGCGGCTCGGGCCCGCTAGCGGAAACAATCGCCGGCACAATCGAGCGCAACCAGCTCGTCGCCACCGCCGTCCTCTCCGGCAACCGCAATTTCCAAGGCCGCATCCACCCAAACGTGCGCGCCGCCTACCTCGCCTCGCCCGCGCTCGTCATCGCCTACGCCATTTCCGGCACGCTCGCGCGCGACATTTCGAGCGCGCCGATTGGCACTGGCAGCGACGGACAACCCGTCTACCTCAAGGACATCTGGCCCTCGACCGCCGAGATCCGCGCGCTTGTCCAATCCGCCTACGGTCCCGCTGTCTTCACCGAGAAATACGCCGATCTCTTCGACGGCGGACCGGTCTGGGAAGGCCTCGCCAAAGCCGGGTCGGATCGCTTCGATTGGGACTCGGCGAGCACCTACGTCCGCCAACCTCCCTACTTCGACGGCCTCCCACGCGCGGTTCCCACAGCTCGCGACATCATCGGCGCACGCCCGCTCGCGATCCTCGGCGACAACATTACCACCGATCACATCTCGCCCTCCGGCGCCATCAGCCTCGGCACGCCGGCCGCCGACTTCCTCCTCACCAAAGGCATCAACCAGGCCGACTTCAACAACTACACGACCCGGCGCGCCAACCACGAGGTCGCCGTCCGCGCCACCTTCGCCAACATCCGGCTGAAGAACGCGATGCTGCCGGGCGTCGAAGGCGGCATGACTAAGCTGATGCCCGATGCGACGCCCATGCGCATCTTCGAGGCGGCGCAAGAGTACGCTCGCCGCAACACCCCGCTCGTCGTCATCGCCGGACGCAACTACGGCAGCGGATCCTCGCGCGATTGGGCCGCCAAGGGCGTGGCCCTCCTCGGTGTCAAAGCCATCATCGCGCAAGGCTTTGAGCGCATCCACCGCACCAACCTCGTCGGCATGGGCGTGCTGCCGCTTCAGCTTCCTGAAGGCACTACGCCCGCAGCCCTCGGCCTCGATGGCACCGAAACCTTCAACATCACCGGCCTCGCTGGCGGCGTCAGCGTGCGCGGCACTGCGCAGTGCTCGATCCACCGCGCCGATGGCCGCGCCATCACAATTCCCCTGACGATCCGCCTCGATACGCCGGAAGACATCGACTATTGGCTGAATGGCGGTATCCTGCCGGCCGTCTGGCGCGAATTGATGGATCGAGCCGCCACCACCGCGAGGGCCTCATGACACAAGCCTGGATCAAAGCCGCTTTCTATCGCGGCGGCACCAGCAAGGGCGTGTTCTTCCATGCCCGCGACCTCCCTGCCGATCGCGACGCCTGCAGCCAGATCTTCCTCAGCGTCATCGGCAGTCCCGACGGCTATGGCCGCCAGCTCAACGGCATGGGCGGCGGCGTCTCGTCCCTGTCGAAGGCCGTCATCATCGGCCCGCCGACGCATCCCGGCGCCGATGTCGACTACACCTTCATCCAGCTCGCGGTCGACAAGCCCGTCGCCGATTGGACCAACAACTGCGGCAATCTCTCGTCCGCCGTTGGCCCCTTCGCTGTCGACGAAG
Organism: uncultured Alphaproteobacteria bacterium; assembly: GCA_963779515.1. GTDB lineage: Bacteria > Pseudomonadota > Alphaproteobacteria > Rhizobiales > Hyphomicrobiaceae > CAVZYN01. Next base: position 42,783 of record CAVZYN010000009.1, on the reverse strand, counting down.
GTCTCGTCAAGGTCAGCGACGGCGAAGCCCGCGTTCGTATTCACCAGACCAACACCAAGAAAATAATCCACGCGCGCTTTCCGGTTGTCGGCGGCCGCGCCGCTGTCGACGGCGACTTTGAGATCGCTGGCGTCTCTGGAACCGCCGCCCGCGTACGTCTCGACGTCCTCGATCCAGCCGGCGCCGTCACCGGCAAGCTGTTGCCGACCGGAAACGTCGTCGACCGCATCGGCGAGGTCGAAGTCTCGATCATCGACGCAACGTCGCCGATCGTCTACGTCGCCGCGGCGAGCCTTGGCCTCACCGGCACCGAAACGCCCGACGCGATCGATGCCAACGCCGCCGCCATGGCCCGCCTCGAAGACCTCCGCCGCAACGCCGGCGTCATGATGGGCCTCGCAGCAACTCCCGATCAAGTCGGATTGCAAACCCCGCGCATCGCCATCGTCGCAGCCCCGCTCGCCTTCCAAAGCCTCGACGGCACGCGCTACGACGCCGGCGCCTACGACGTCGCAACCCGCATGATCTCCATGGAGCGCGCGCACAAGGCGATCCCCGGCACCGGCGGTCTCAACCTCGGCGTCGCCGCCAAGATCACCGGCACGCTGCCGAACCGCGTTGCACGACCCGCCAATGCGGCCGGTGAAATCCGCGTCGGCAATCCCTCGGGCCTCGTCTCCGTCGGCGCCGAGGTCGGCCAATCCGGCAACGGCTGGCACGCCGAGAGCGCCGTCCTCTTCCGCACCGCGCGCCGCCTGATGCAAGGCGAGGTCGCCGTGCCGCGCCGCCTCATGCAAGCAGCCTGATGCGCGTCAACCAGCGGCGTGCGCCGTCTTCAGCCGCGTATGCTCGATCCGGTAGAGCCCGCTGACCAAATCCACCGCGCCAGCCCCCGCCAGCACCTTGGCCGCCGCCGCAATCGCAGCCGCCGCTGGCGCCGCATTGCACACCTCGATCATCAACGCCCCATCGGGCACTGTCATCGCATCGCCCCGGTTCTCACTCTCTGTCGTCTTGAGCCCGCTGCCCGCCGTATCGGTCGCAAACAGATGCACACCCGTGACCTGCGGCAGCGCCAGCAACGCCGCGAGCCCGTCCGGCGCCGACAGCCGCCCGCTCGCATCGGCCGCCATCGTACCACGCCCGAACCGCACCACACCCGCGAACGCCCCTGGCCCTGGCCCCGCCGAGTACCGCACCCGCGCCAACGCCCTGATCATCCCGCGAAAACCCTTCATTGTTTCGACCGACCATGGCGTCGGCGCATTCAAGCGGTTGAGATAGTCCTGGCCCACCACGACTTCGAAGGTTGTCGTCTCATAGAGCGTGAAGATCTCCGGCGCCGCCACTGCATCTTGCGCGATATAGCGACGCCCGCGCAGAAAGCCCGGGATGCCGACTCGCTCCGGCATGTGCTCCGTCGTATGCCACGCGTAGAATGCGTCCCGCATGTCCGCCGTGATGTCATGCCATAGACAAATCGCTCCCTCGCCCGCAAGCGCCATACCTGTCTCCTCTCATTCAACCCAACACAGCCAGCGCCTGCCGCATCTCGCCAACCGTCGCCGGCTCGGCGCCCTCGGCGCGGATCATGCGCACCGCCTCGTCCACCAACGCAACGTTGGGGGTCGTCGCCCCGAACGGCGCATCTTCCAGACCGACGCGGATATGCCCACCATTCCGGATCGCCTCGGGCACGAGCGGACGAAGATCGACGCCGAGCCCCGCGATCATCCAAGGCGCTCCTGTGGCCTCCGCTTCCAATAAAGCCAGGTGCGCCGCCAAACCATAAGGCTTCGGCGGGAACCCGAACGCAAACGTCTCCGAGAACATCAACCGGTAGATCGGCGTCTTGGTGCTCATTGCCCGCGCCAGCGCCGCACCCGCTCGCGTGAAACCGGGCTCGTAAATCGCATACGCCGGATGGAATCCGTAGCGCTTGGCAAACGCCATGGCGTGACGCACATGCGCTTCCGGATTGAGATACGTCGGCGCTGCCGGCGCTCGCGGCGCCAATCGCCAGCTCCGTGAAGTTGACGCTGCCGGGATCGATGACGGCGAACTCCAGCAATCCCCGCGCCGCCAGCGCCTCGACGTGAGCGAAGCGCCCGGCGGCCTCATCCGGCAATGGCCCAACCCCGATCCCCGCCGATGGGATCGACGGATATACCGGCACATCGATCTTCGCGCGGATGCCCTCGATGATCCGCGCATAGACCTGCCAATCGAACGTCTGCGCGCCGCCGTCATCGTAGGCGTGCACATGGATGATGCATGCCCCCGCCGCCGCGCACGCAATGCCATCCGCGACGATGGCCTCGATCGTGTCCGGGATCGCCGCCTGCCGCGCCCTGCTCCATGGCCCGTTCAACGCCGCCTCGATCCAGACCTTCCGCATCGGAACCCTCTTATCCCGCGATCCCCGCCCACGCGATCGCCGCCCCCGCGCAAATCGCGAGCGTCGTGATGATCCCGCGATGCAGCGCAAACATCAGCACGAACGCCAGCGCCGACAGCACCAGCGCCCGCAACGACAGCGACGACACCTCCGGCATCGCGAACTTGAATGGCCCTGCCGCTGCCTCACCAACCTTCGCGAACAGCACGTTCAGCGCGAACCATACCGTCAGATTGAGGATCACGCCGACCACCGCCGCCGTCACCGCCGCCAGCGCCGACTTCAAGCGTGGCTGCTGATTGAGCCACTCGACATAGGGCGCGCCCGCAAAGATCCACAAGAAGCACGGCGCGAACGTCGCCCATAGCGCCACGATCGCCCCGAGCGTCCCCATCACCCACGGCACGCCGCCGCCGAGCCGATGCCCCGCCAGATAGCCAACAAACTGCGTCACCAGGATCAACGGCCCCGGTGTCGTCTCGGCCAGCCCCAGCGCATCCACCATTTCGCCCGGCTGCAGCCACTTGTAAGCCTGCACGACATCCTGCGCCATGTACGCCAGCACCGCGTAGGCGCCACCAAACGTCACCAACGCCAATTTTGAAAAGAACAACCCGATCGCCGACAGCACGTGACCTTGCCCAAACACCAGCGCCATCGCCGCCAGCGGCACGATCCAAATCGCGAGCCATATCGCGACCGTCCGCAACGTGTCGTTGACCGGCAAACTCGAGAACGGCACGCCGGCGCTTTTGTCCGCCGACATCAGATATCCGAACAGCGCCGCGCCGATGACGATGATCGGAAACGGCACGCCGAGAAAATAGATCGCGACAAACGCAACCGCCGCCAGCACCTGATCGCGCGTCGCTTTCAGTCCGCGCTTGGCAATCCGCAGCAGCGCCTCCACCACGATGGCCAGCACCGCGGCCTTGACGCCGAGCAGCAGCGCCTCCGCCACCGGCAACTTGCCATAGGCGGCATACAGCATCGACAGCACCAGCATCACCAGCGCGCCTGGAATGACGAACAACAACCCCGCCGCCAGACCGCCCGGCACGCCATGTAGCCGCCAACCCACATAGGTCGCGAGCTGCATCGCTTCCGGCCCCGGCAGCAGCATGCAGAAGTTGAGCGCGTTGAGATACGACTTCTCGTCGATCCACTTTTTCTCGTCGACGAGCATCTTGTGCATCATCGCGATCTGCCCGGCCGGCCCGCCGAACGACAGGCAGCCGATCTTGAAAAATGTCGCCAGCAGCTCCGAAAAACTCGGAGCCGCCGCCATGCCCGCCGCGCGCGCTGTGGTGGTCATGTGATCCCTACGCCGGTTTCTTTGTGGGCCAATTGTGGGTTTCGCCCCTGGCATGACGCTGCCACGCATAGAGCGCATCGTACACCGGAAAGCCGCGCATCAACGCGCCACGATCATCGCCGCCCGACATCGCCGAAATCCCGAGCGACACCGCCAGCAACCCCGCAGCTTCCGGCGCCAGATCCAGCCGCGCCGTGTCCGCCCCACGCACGATCAGCGCCAGCGCATCAATCGCCGGATCCTTGATCCCGAACCGCTTGATGATCGTATCGAACGAGCACAACGGCCCCTCGTGCGTGATCTCGACCCCGTCGATGTCATAGGGGATGCCGCCAAGTTCCTTCGCCACCTCGACCACATAGGCTGGTTCGACAAAATGGAACTCCGCGTCGCGATCGATGAACCGCCGGATCAGCCACGGACACGCGATCCGATCGATTTTCGGCCGCACCCGAGTCACCCATCGCGACGGCTTCGCCTCGTCCCGCCCCGGCAGCGCATCCTTCAGAATCGTTGGCGCCCCGGATTTGCGCCAGCCTTCTGCACCGCCTTCGAGGGCGCGCGCATCGATCCCCTTTTCGCGCAAGGCCGACGTCGCCAGCTGGCTGACGTTATGGCCGTGAACGCACGCCAGCACCACGCTCGAGCCATAGGGAATATCCTTCGCCCACTCGTTGACGCGCGTATGCTCGCGCCAACGCGACGTCGGAATGATCGTTGGGCTTTCACAGTATTTCGCGTGCCGGCAGACGTCATACACGATCGGCGCATCGGCGGTGCCGATACGCGAACGCAACTCATCGATGGAAATAAAAAAGTCGCTCAAGGCGGCCTCCTAAGGTGGAAGGCTCGGCTCTTGGGCGACGCGCCTGTTGGGGCGGCCGGTCAATGCCCCACACCCAACACCTAGCGCCCAGCATCGCGTCGACGCAAGCAATTTTTGCCGCCGCATGAGGCGCACGTCACAACACCCACCGCTGTCATGTTCGAACCTGGTCCGAGCACCTATCACTCCCCACATTCAAGCAATCAAGTTTTCCCTGAAGATGATGCGGCTCCCGGAGTCCTGTGCACTCATTTTGTAAATCGCCTGCCAGCTATCAGGTCCACCGAGGGTGGATGTGCGCCGGCCGCGGAATACATAAAACGACGTTCCGCGCTCGTCGGTGAACTGATGCAGAAACTCCAAGGGCTCTCCGTCATGGTAGCACCAGTCGGGTTCGTGCACCCACGTCGGCGGCGCAGTCGCCGATCGGAACAAGGGCTTCACCTCGCTCTGAAACCAGGCGGCCTGGTCGGCGGGCGCATCGATCGTAAATTTTTGGAACATGCGTTCCGTGAATTCGGAATCGATAAAGGCGTCGATTTCGTTGTGCAAGAAGGCAAAGAGCGCAGAACTGAACTGTCCCGCCGGACTATTCATCTGAGCCGCAATGGCCTGACCTTTCGCCTTGAACTTCGCCCGCAATTCCTCACCGCGTGACATGCGCACACTCCTATCAGATTGATGCGGTCATCATGCCAATGCCAGCCCGAGCGTCGATTCGGCGCCGTCCACCACCGCGTCCTTCAGCCCGCGCGCCGCGGTGACAAGGTTCTCCGCAAAGAACCGCGCCAGCGCCACGTCCCGCGCGTCTCCCTCCCCACGCGACGCCGCCAGCGCCGCCCGCGCCAGATAGCACCCGCCCGCCGCCAATCCGAACAGCCGGAGATACGGCGTCGCCCCAGCCATCGCGACATCGGGATTTTTCGCAAGCGCAGCGCCAAGAAATCGCGACGCCTCGCTGAGCGCCGCCACCGCGTCGCCAAGTCGCTCACCCATCCGCCCGAACTCCGGCCGGTTCGACGCCCGCACGTCATCAACGGTCTGCTTCAATTCCGCGATGTAGCCCTCCAACACTTTACCACCTTCAAGCGGCAACTTCCGCGTCACCAGATCGATCGCCTGAATGCCATTGGTGCCCTCATAAATCGGCAAAATACGTGCGTCGCGATAGTGCTGCGCCGCCCCCGTCTCCTCGACAAAACCCATGCCGCCATGCAGCTGCACGCCCATCGAGGCAACCTCGCAGCCGATATCCGTCGAAAACGCCTTCGCGATCGGCGTCAGCAGCGCCACCCGATGCGCCGCGGCAGCCCGAACCGTCGGATCTTTCGCCAGCCGCGACACGTCCGTTTCCCGCGCCGTCACGAGACAAATCGCCCGTGCCGCCTGCGTCATCGACTGCATCGTCATCAGCGAGCGCCGCACATCCGCGTGCTCGATGATCGGCCCCATCTCGCCGGCCTTCACGCTCGCCGTCCGCCCCTGACGCCGCTCTTTCGCATACGCCATCGCCCGCTGCGTCGCCCGCTCCGCGATCGCGACACCCTGCACGCCGACCGCCAGCCGCGCCGCGTTCATCATGATGAACATCACGTTGAGTCCGCGGTTCTCCTCCCCGACCAGATACCCGACCGCGCCGTCCTTCTCGCCGAACTTCATCACGCACGTCGGCGACGCGTGAATCCCGAGCTTGTGCTCCAACCCCGCGCAGATCGACATCGTTGCGCCGCCCGCGCGCCCCATCTGTCTCGACGAGATACTTCGGCACCGCGAACAGCGAGATCCCGCGCGTCCCCGGCGGAGCATCCGGCAACCGCGCCAGCACGAGATGCACGATGTTGTCCGTCATCTCATGATCGCCATAGGTGATGAAAATCTTCGTCCCCGAGAGCCGATACGTGCCGTCCGCGTGCTTCTCGGCCTTGGCGCGCAGATGTCCGAGATCCGATCCTGCGTGCGGCTCGGTGAGGTTCATCGTGCCGGTCCATTCGCCCGACACCATTTTCGGCAAGAACGTCTCTTTGAGATAAGCGGACCCGTGCGCCTCGATGGCGTCGATCGCCCCCTGCGTCAGCAGCGGACACAAGCCAAAACTCATGTTGGCCGCGTTCCAGATCTCGCAGGCCGCCATGGCGACCATCGCTGGCAGGCCCTGCCCGCCATGCGCCTCCGAACACGGCAGCGCCCCCCAGCCTCCGTCCGCGAACTGCTTGTAGGCCTCGGCCCACCCCGGCGGCGTCACGACTTTGCCGTCGACCAGCTTCGATCCCGTCCGATCGCCCGGCCAATTCAGCGGCTCCAGCACCTCCGCGCCGAACTTCCCCGCCTCCTCGATCACCGCCTGGATCGTCTCGAGATCCGTGCTGATCGTCCCATCCGCGATCAGCGCCTCGATCCCCGCGGCCGACTTGAGCGCCTGCAGGATGTCGTTTACTGGAGCCTGATAGGTCATCGGGTCCGCCTTTCTCTGTCCAACGGCTGGTCCGTCGTTGATAGGCTAGGGCCCGCGGATCGAGACAAGCGCTGTTGGAGAATTTGGGACCTAATGCCCGTCGTAAAGCCATCGCCCGAGACCATCGCGGATGCCGAACGCCGCTTGCGCGCGGGCGAGCTCGTCGCGTTCCCGACCGAGACCGTCTACGGCCTCGGTGCCGACGCCACCAATGGCCGCGCCGTCGCCGCGATCTTCGCGACCAAGGGCCGCCCGTCCTTCAATCCGCTGATCATCCACGTGCCTAACATATCGGCCGCCGAACGCCTCGGCGCCTTCAACGCCACGGCGCACACGATCGCCGCCGCCCATTGGCCAGGTCCCCTCACGTTGGTCGTGCCCAGATCGCCAAACTGCCCCGTCTCCGAACTCGCCACCGCCGGCCTCAATTCGATCGCGATCCGAATCCCGAGCCACCCCGTCGCCCACGCACTGCTTGCCGCTGCGGCCCGCCCCATCGCCGCCCCCAGCGCCAATCTCTCCGGCCGCATCAGCCCGACCACGGCGGAACACGTCGCCGCCGACCTCGGCCGCGACCTCCTCATCCTCGACGGAGGCGCCCCAGTCGTCGGCCTCGAATCGACCGTCGTCGATGTCACATCGTCAGACGCGATCATTCTGCGCCCCGGCGGCGTCACCCGCGAAGCGCTCGAAGCGACCCTCGGCCGCGCCATCGCCGTCAGCACCGGCGACGCCCACGCCCCCACCGCACCCGGCCAACTCGCGAGCCACTACGCCCCCCGCGCCCGCGTCCGCCTAAACGCAACGCACCTCGAACAAGGCGAAGCGCTACTCGCGTTTGGCGACCACGTCCCGCCCCACAGCGGCCCCACGCTCAATCTCAGCCCCACCGGCGATCTCATCGAAGCCGCCGCCAATCTGTTCGCGTTTCTGCGCATTCTTGACGCGAGCGGCGCCGCCTCGATCGCCGTGATGCCGATCCCCGATACCGGCCTTGGCCTCGCCATCAACGACCGCCTCCGCCGCGCCGCCGCAGCGCGCTGATCATCCCTTCTCCCCATGCCCTGCACGTGCATGGGGAGAAGGTGGCGCGAAGCGCCGGATGAGGGGCGGCACCCCTACGCCGTGCCGCCGCGCTCGAACAAGCGCCCAATTGGCCTCTCAACTTACCTTGTCCGTCTGGGACAACTTCGAGTAAGTCGTCCGCGCCCGCGTGCTGAACGATCCAATGGCATCGTCATACATCCGGATCAGCGTTTTGATCGCGTCACTGGTCAACGCTGCTTTCAATTCGGCTTCCGTCCCGAACGCATAAACCGCCATGTACTGATGCGAGCCGTCACCCTCCACCACGCGATATCGCGCGGCTCCGCGGCACCCAGGAAGCATCCTGGCAGCATCCGGCAAGTGCTCCTCGTCATACCAGCGATTGAATTCAGCCTCGCGTCCGGCCTCAACTGTCGCCCTGACTGTCAAGAAATGATCCGGAAAAAGCATGTCGGTCTCCCTATCCATCCACCGTGGTCCTAGTGAAAGCCCAGCAAAACCTGCCATAAGGACGTGCAGTCGCCACGTCTTATTTGCAGGCCGCCACATGCCCCCCGCAATCCCCTACGCCACCGCCACCGAAATCCGCGACGCCATCCGCACCGGGCAAACCTCGGCCGTCGAGGTCGCCCGCGCCACGCTCGCACGCATCGACGCCGTCCAGCCGATCCTCAACTGCTTCATCACCGTCTGCCGCGACGAAGCCCTGCGCGATGCCGCGCTTGTCGACGCCAAGATCGCGCGCGGCGAAGACCCGGGCCACCTCGCTGGCGTCCCACTGCACGTGAAGGACCTCGTCAATACCGCAGGCGTGCGCACCACCTTCGGCTCGCTGATGTTCGAGCACAACGTGCCCGCCCACGACGCCGTCGCCGTCGCCCGCCTCAAAGCCGCCGGCGCCGTGCTCGTCGGCAAAACCACCACGCCGGAGTTCGGCCACATGGTCTGGACCGAAGCGCCGCTGTTCGGCCAGACGCGCAACGCCTGGAATCAGTCGCGCACCTCCGGCGGCTCCTCGGGTGGCGCGGCCGCTGCCTGCGCCGCCGGCATCGGCCCGCTCGCCATCGCCACCTGCGCCGGCGGCTCGACGCGCATTCCGGCCGCCTGCAATGGCGTCGTCGGCCTGAAGCAATCGCTCGGCCTGATCCCGCACGACATGGCGCCCGAGAGCTTCGCCAACCTCTCCTACGTCACGCCGACGACGCGCACCGTCCACGACACCGGCCTCATGCTCGACGCCATGGCCGGCCCCCATCCCAGCGACGTCCATTCCTTCGGCGCACTTTTGGCATCGCGCGCCCAAGGCAGTTGCGCCGACCTTCGCCGAAGCCGCCCTCCCGCGCGGCGACTTGAAAGATCTCCGCATCGCCTGGCGCCCCTTCGTCGGCAATACCATCATCGACAGCGAAGTCTCTCGACCTCACATCGATGCCGCGAAAACCTTCGCAACCTTCGGCGCCCATCTCGAAGACATGGCCGACGACATGGAACCGACCGAACCCATGTGGCTGGTCATCTCCACCGCGCTCTGGAACGCGCGCTTCAGCGACAAACTCCCCGAGTGGCGCGACCGCATGAGCAAAACCCTCGTCCGCCAGATGGACGGCGGCGAACAGCACTCGGCCGAGATGCTGGCCCGCGCCTCGCTGCAGCGCACGGCGATCTATCGCCGCGTCCAGATCCTGGTTCGACCGCTACGATCTCATCGTCATGCCGACGCTGACTCGGACCGCCTTGCCGCTCGCCGAAGGCCTGTTCGAGCCGATCGAGATCGAGGGCCGCAAGGTCGACAGCGTCCGCAAGGCCTGGTTCCCCTACACCCACCCCTTCAATCTGACCGGCAATCCTGCCATCACCCTACCCGCCGGCTTCCATTCCGACGGTTTGCCCGTCGCCATCCAGATCGTTGGCCGTCGCGGCGCCGACGCGCTCGTCCTGCGCGCCGCCGCCCTCTTCGAACAAGCCCGCCCCTGGACCCACATCAAGCCCAATCTCACCGGCCGCAACACCTGACCCACCCACAGACTGAGCGTTTCATCCTTCTCCCTCGGGAGAAGGTGGCCGCCTGCGCGAAGCGCAAAAAGATTGGGGCCGGATGAGGGGCGCCTTGAACAACCGCCTGCCTGTGGAAAACCGCAGCTGTTGCGACCCGGTATCTGGGCATCGCCCGTGGATTGACTAGCCTTCGGCAACTCGAAATCGCGTCTCTCGGGGGAGGACCGATCCATGTCGTTGATTTTTTCCGTTGTCCGCGCAGGCCACGCGCGCGGCTCGCATCATCATCTGGCATTTGACGGCCTGCAGCGCCTCAGGCGTCCGGACGCCGAACGCTGGCAGCGCGTTTTCCTGAAGCACGCGCAGCTTTTTGTCGACGGCGCCAAGGCGCCCGACACGGATTTCAAGGACTTCAAGAACCACGTCCTGCACCCGCGCGACAACTATTGGGGCGGCGCGCCCGGAAAGGCCGCCAACTGGTACCACAATCTCGTCGAGGCCCTCGCCCAGCATCGCTGGGATACCGCTGCCTATTGCGCTGGCGTCTTGAGCCACTACGTCGTCGACCCGCTGCACCCTTTTCACACGGCCCAATCGGAAGCTGAAAACAACATCCATCGCGCCGTCGAATGGAGCATAAGCCGCGATTTCATCGCGCTGCGCACCGAAGGCGAGATCGCCCACCCCAACCTCACGATCCCCGTGCCGGTCGCGGACAACTGGCTCGCGCTGTTGATGTGCCAAGGCGCCGACAAAGCCAATCGCCAGTACGAAAAGCTGATCGCCCACTACGATTTCCATCGCGGCGTCGTCGATCCGCCGTCCGGCCTCGACACCATCAGCCGCGCCGTTGTGGCCGAGCTCATCGTCACTGCGTCCGAAACCTTCGCCATGGTGCTCGACAAGGCCCTGACGGAATCCCGCGTCGAGCCGCCCAATCTCTGGCTGACACTCGAAGGTGTGCTCGCCACCATCAAGATTCCGAAGAACGCGATCCTGAAGAAGATCGAGGACAAAGCCGTGCGCCGCCAGGTCGAGGCTATGTACGACGAGTTGAAAGCCACCGGCACCGTCGAGCAGAACCTCACCGAGGACGATCGCCTGGTGCGCGATGTCTACGCCCGCGAAGTGCTCGCCACCCGCGTCGCCCCCGAAGTCGCCAAAGTCTTCCCGTTCGAGCCGCGCGAGAAAGTCACGACCCGCATCGAGCAGCGCCGCCGCGCCGAATCCATCGCCGGCACCATGCCAAAGGACGCCGACGTCGTGGCACTGCGCCAGCCGGTCGCCGTTCCCGTACCGCGCCCGGCCCCTGCCCGCCGCGAAGCGGAACCGCCACGCCCATTCCCGAGCATTTCGCCCAGGCGGACAGCAAGCGCAGCGGCTGACCCGCAGACGCCCGAGACGGCGCCTGTCGCGCAACCCGCCGCCACGCCGGCGCCGCGTGTCGTCACCGCCGTCGCGCGCCCAGTCCAATCTGCGGAACGGGATCAAGCCCCCCGCATTTATCTTACCCTTGACCAGCCCATCGTCGACGCTCCCTCCATCGGTCCCAAGATGGCAGAGCGGATGCACGCCGTCGGCGTCGACACGGTTGATGACCTGTTGAAATCGCATCCGATGGCATTGGCCGCCCGCCTCAACGATCCGCGCATCACCGCCGACTTTGTCGCTGAATGGCAGGATCAGGCGCGCCTCGTCTGCACCGTCCCAACCTTGCGTGGCACGCACGCACAGCTCCTCGTCGGCGCCGGCTATCGCTCAGCCGATGCTGTCGCTGCCGCCGATGTCGAGAAGTTCTGCGCCGACGTCCTCGCCTTCGCCGGCACCACGGAAGGCCAACGCATCTTGCGCGACGGCAATCCGCCCGACGTCGAGCGCATCAAGACCTGGCTTGAGCACGCCCGCGCCGTCAAAGCCGCTTAAGTCCGCTAACGCGGCAATCCATGTTCGGGGCAGGCGAATGTGCCGCCCTTCGTTTTGCGGCATGTCAATGCAGCCACACTCTGAACACCCGATCCTGCCCAACGTGCTACGCTGCATCATCGTTGCCAATGGCAAGACACATTTGGGATCGGCATGCCGGCTGAACTCTTGGCCCAAGAGTCCCTGATCCGAGGATCCGCCTTTGCGATCATCCTGGGCCTCATGGCCATGTGGGAACTCTATGCGCCGCGGCGGCACCAAACCATTGGCCGTTCCAGACGCTGGCCTAACAACTTCGCCATTATCGCCCTCGACACCGCCCTGGTCCGCGTTGTGTTTCCCATGACGGCCGTGGCGTTCGCCCTCTACTCGGCGCAGTCTGGTTGGGGCCTACTCCAATGGCTCAAGGCTCCAGCGTGGCTCTCGGTGCCGCTCGCCATTGCTGCCCTCGATCTTGCGATCTACGCGCAGCACCGGCTATTCCACGCTGTCCCGGTGCTATGGCGGCTGCACCGCATGCACCATGCCGATCTTGAATTCGACGTGTCGACCGGCATCAGGTTTCACCCCATTGAAATCCTGCTGTCGATGGCGATTAAGTTCGCGGTCATTGCAATCGTCGGCGCTCCGGCCGTGGCCGTCTTGATGTTCGAGATTCTGCTGAATGCGACGTCCCTGTTCAATCACAGCAACGTGCGGATGCCGCATGTAATTGATCGCGGTCTGCGTCTCTTTGTCGTCACACCCGACATGCACCGGGTCCATCACTCGATCGAAGTCCACGAGACCAACAGCAATTTCGGGTTCAACTTACCGTGGTGGGATCGGATTTTCGGAACGTATCGCGCCCAACCCGCAGCCGGACATGACGCCATGACTATCGGCATCGCCCAATTCCGCAACCCTGCGGAACTACGCCTAGACCGTCTTTTGACGCAACCGTTCCGTGATGACGCTAGCAACCACGCGAACCGTTACGACCAAACCGGCGCATAGCTGCATCCCGCACGCCACCTTGAAGCGCGCCCTTCAATGCGATCTGCTGCGTCATCAAACACGAAGCTGCGGAGCCCGCCCGTGTCCAAGCGCGTCCTGATTGCCGGTTTCAAGCACGAGACCAACACCTTCTCGAAGCTGCCGACCACGCTCGAGTCCTACCGCGCCCGCGGCGACTATCGCGGCGACGACCTCCCAAAAGTCTTCAAGGATACCAACACCGAGATCGCGGCCTTCATCGACACCTGCGCCAAGCACGGCTTCACGCCGATCTACTCCCGCGCCGCCGACGCCACGCCCTCCGGCATGCTGACCCGCGAAACCTATGAGGCGATCACCACCGAAATCGTCGGCGATGCCACAGCGGCCAAACCCGATGCCATTCTGCTCAATCTCCACGGCGCCATGGTCGCCGAGACGACGGAAGACGGCGAAGGCACGCTGCTGCAGCGCCTTCGCGCCGCGCTCGGTCGCGGCGTACTGATCGGCGTCACCCTCGACCTGCACGCCAACGTCACCGATCTGATGGCGCGCGAAGCCGACGTGATCGTCAGCTACCGCACCTATCCCCATATCGACATGTACGACACCGGCATCGCTTGCGCCGAGCTCATCGCCCGCGCGCTCAACGGCGAGATCAAACCCGTCACCATCGTCAGACGCGCGCCGATGCTGATCGGCATCGACCAGGGCCGCACCACCGCGCCTGGCCCCATGACGGAGCTGCTCGCCAAGGCCGACGCCCTCAAGGCCAAAACCTCTGGCGTCCTCTCGACCTCTCTCAATGCCGGATTTGCCTGGGCCGACATCAAGGAGGTCGGCCCGACCGTGCTCGTCGTCGGTGATGGCCAATCGCCCGCCTACGCCGCCGTCGCCCAAGCGCTGATCGACGACGTCTGGGCGTCGCGGCATCGCACGACCGTGACGACGATATCCGTCGCGGACGCCATTGCCGTCGCCCGCGCGAAAGGCAAACCGGGCCAGCCCGTCGTCATCGCCGACTACGCCGACAATCCCGGCGGCGGCGGTTACGGCGACACCACCGGCCTGCTGCGCGCCATGATCGACGCCAAACTGGAGAACGCCGCCTTCGCCGCCCTGTACGATCCAGAGAGCGCCGCCGCCTGCCACAAGGCCGGCCTCGGCGCGACACTTGCGCTCGCCCTCGGCGGCAAGGTCGATCCTGCCTTCGGCAAACCCGTCGATGTCACCGCAAAGGTCACCGCCCTCTCCGACGGCAAGATGATCCTCGAAGGCCCGATGATGCGCGGCGTGCCCCTCGACATGGGCCCAACCGCCGCCGTCACCGTTGGTGGCGTCACCGTCGTGCTCGGCTCGCGCCGCTTCCAGAACTACGACCGCATGTTTTTCAAGGTCGCCGGGATCGACCCGGCAACAAAGAGCGTGCTCGCCGTGAAATCCTCACAGCACTTCCGCGCCGCTTATGCCCCGCTCGCCTCCGAAATCGTCGTCGTCGACGAGGGCGGCGGCATCATGTCCACCAACTTCAAGGCGCTGGCATACGAGCACGCGCGCCGCCCCATCTATCCGCTCGACATGGCGTAGGCCCTACAGCCCCTTGATCAACCCGGCATCGATCAACAACCGGTTGAACCGCCGCGCTTCCGCCCCGCCATTGCATCGGAAAAACAGCCCGCGGCAACGCTGCAGGATCTTCTTCTGCTCGGCGAACGATGCGTCCAGCGGCACGCCTGCCGCCTCCAGCACGATCAGCGGCAGATACGGCGCGTCGAGCCCGTTCACGGCCGACGCCGTCTCCCGCGGCGTGAAGTTCAGCGTGTCGATCGCATAGTATGTCGTGAGAAACCGCGGATCGGCGGCCGCGATCCGCCGCACCGTCATCGAGTCGTCCTGTCCCGGATCGATCATGTTGCGGGCGAAATATGGCTGATGATCGCCAAACCGTACGATCAGGAACCGCTCGCCGGGAAACTCGCGCCCAAGCCGCGCGACGAACGCCTTGTAGTCGACCGCCGTCAGATGCTGGCGCCGCAGATACTCGTCGACATCGGGCCGGTTGCCCGGATCGCGCCATTCCGGCGCCAGATCCGGACGATAGCGGAAACTCCACGGAAAATGGTTCTGCGCCGTATAGACCAGCAGGAAAAGTGGCCCCTCGCCGCGGTGCTGTGCGATCGTATCGGCGGCCTTGTTGAAATAGAACGCATCGGGATCGAGAAACGACGCGCCGAGCAATTTCGAATCGAGAAACCGCTGAATACCCGCCGTCGTCTGGAAACGTTGCGCGCTCAGAAACGAGCCGTACATCGGATACAGCGTGAAGGTCTTGTAGCCGCACTTGCCAAGCGTCTGCGGCAAACCGCGTTCGACCCGCCCTGCCGCGATCCGCGTCACGAAGTCGGCAAACCGCCCGAACGAGCGCGCCGAAAGCCCCGTCAGCATATTGTATTCGGTGTACCAGCTTGGCCCGCCCGCGCCCTCCACCAGCAATGTGCGCCGCAGCCCATCCCCGGACGTGAAATGCGCGCCATAGCCGTCCGGCACCTTGACGCCAGCGATTGCCCGGATATCGAAACTCAACTCGTCGTGCACCATGATGATGTGCGGCGGCTTTTCGACCGTACAAGGCGCCGCCGCACCGGTGGCAAGGCTCTCCGCCACAACCTTGTCCGAATCGAGCACGCCCCGCGTCACGAGATCGCCGACGACGGTTACACTCGACCGCATGAACTTCGAGAAGTAGTTCTCGGCGTAGAACTCCTCCCAGGGATCACTGGGCACCACGAGCGACAACGCCACAAGGCCCGCAAAGCATCCGGCAGCTCCCATCGCCGCCGGGCGCCGCGGCACTCGAACGTTATCCGCGCGCCAGATCCAAACCAATGCAATCAGGACCGCGACACCCGCCAGCGCCGCCTTGGCGTCGAGATTGGGAAACACGTTGAACAAGAACGAAAGCGTATCCGCATCGATCAGCATCAGATCGACGAAGTTGACCGTCATCAGCAGAATGTCGTGCTTGAATCGTGACAGCAGGATCAACACGCTGAGGCACGTCAGCGCCACCGCGGCGGCAACCGACGGGCGCCGCAACAGCACGATCCAGCAGAAATTGAAGAACCCCCACGCCAGCAGAAACGCGAGCTGCGGCCAGAACCACGCTTCGGTTCCGATCAGAATGACCAAAGCGGCCAGATGCAGCGCGACAAGCAGCGCCATCGGCCATCGGCGAGCCCAACCGGCGGCAAATGTCATCGCGGAGGTCAGGACGGCGGTGGCGGGCGGCATGGACAATCTGAAAGCACCTGGACGGCACGGCTGACACGGCCGATGGCAAGGTCAGCTTGTATCGTTGGAGATATGAATGGAAGCTGCATACAAAGCTGCAGCAGCCCCACGTCCCGCAGACTACTTTCCAATCTGCGCCTTCAGCCCGGCAGCCTCGATCCCGGCCAACGCGCACATTTCGTCATTGTCCGACGTATCTCCCGAAATGCCGACCGCGCCGATCACCTCGCCATCCCCGTCCCGGATCAGCACGCCGCTTGGCGCCGGCACCATCCGCCCGCCGCTGACGGCGATCGCCGCCGTAATGAACATCGGCGCCTTGCTGCTGCGCTCGAACAATTCCCGCGACCCGAACCCCATGCCGAGCGCGCCATAGGCTTTGCCGTTGGCGATCTCGACCCGGATGATGCCCGAGCGATCTTCCCGCTTCAGCGCCACCATATGCCCTCCCGCGTCGAGCACGACGACCGTCAGCGGTTCGAATTTCTTCTCGCGGCCCATCTTGAGAGCCACATCGACGATCGTGGAGGCGTGCGCGAGCGTGAGGCGAGACATGGGAACTCCGAAAGTTGACGGGCCCAATGGCGCAGAAATTCAGCCGCCCTGCAAGATACGCTTCCTAAGACGACCACTTTTCCGCGAATTCAGGATAGAGCGTCAGCCCGCCGCACGCGTAGAGCGTCTGCCCGGTGACATAGCGCGCCTCCGCTGAAGCCAAAAACGCGAACACCGGTGCAAGCTCGTCCACATCCGCCGCCCGCCCCATCGGGATGTGCCGCTCGACATCGGCGCGTCGCACCGGATCGTTGATCCAATTGGCATTGAGATCCGTCGTCACCGCGCCAGGCGCCACCGCATTGACGCGAATACCGTCGCGCGCGAATTCCAGCGCCAGCGTCCGCGTCAGGTTGCCCATCGCCCCCTTGGACAAGGAATACGCGAGATACCCAGGCTTCGGGATCACCTCGTGCACGCTCGACGTATTGATGATCACCCCGCCGCCGGCCCGCGACTTGAAATGCGCGATCGCCGCCGCCGACAAGGTCGCCGCCCCCGTCACATTGACATCGAGAATTCGCTTGAGCGTCGCGACATCAAACCCATCCCCCGGCGTTTCCGCCTGGATTCCGGCATTGTTGATCAGGCAATCGAGACGTCCCCACGCCGCCACGCAATTGGCGATCATGCCAGCGCCCGCTGCCGCGTCCGCCACATCGCAATCCGCCGCCCGATGCGGCCGCGCCGAAATCGCCGTCAGCGCCGCGAGTGTATCGGCCGCTGCCGCGTCATCCCGAAAATGATTGACCGCGACGGTCGCCCCTTCGCGCGCAAACTGCAGCGCCACCGCCCGGCCAATCCCGCGCGACGCCCCGGTGATCAGCGCATATGTCCCCTCGAGCCGCCCGCTCATGCGCCACCTTTGCCGATCAGCACCAAATACAGCGCCGCCGTCCAAGAGAACGATCCGCCACCGCCGCCCTCGCCCGTCACCGGATCGAAATTCTCGCTGAACCCCGCCCGCTCGATGGCTGCCACGCTGTCGCGCCGCAGCCGATCCGCCAACGCCATCATGCCATTGCGCTCCAATCCCAGGATCAGCAGCCAGTTGATCACGATCCACACCGGGCCGCGCCAATACCGTTTCGCCTCGAACGCGGGCGAAAACGGCGGCGTCGACGGCACGCCGATCTTGACGCTGTCGAGCCACCGCGTCAGTTCCCCGCCGATCGCCGCCCGCTGCGCCGCATCGAGATCGAGCGCGAGCAACGGCACAAACCCCGCCTGCGTCGGTGTCTCGATATCCGCACCGGCCACCAGATCCCGCGACACGAACCGCGCCAATGCCGGCCGCCACTGCCGCATTAGTCCGGCGCGCATCAACGCCAGCATGGCCCGCAGCTCGTCCGCATCCGCCGCCGCCCCATACACCGGCGCCAGCGCGATCAAATCCTCGGTCGCCCGCGCCAAGATCGCCGTCATCTGCACTTCCGCGATCTTGAACGGCGCGATGGCCCACTGCCGCGCCGGGTCCCACCCAACTTGCCGGTAAGCATCAACGAGATGGATGTACCGGCTGTAGTCGAGGTCGCTCGGCCGCATGCCTGCATCGACGTGCCCCAGATCTCGGCGCTTGATCACTGTCGTTGTAGTGGTTGGCACCCTCGAGAACGCGTCATCCCAGGCCGGTGAATTGTCCGAGCCAAACTCCC
Organism: uncultured Alphaproteobacteria bacterium; assembly: GCA_963779515.1. Taxonomy (GTDB): domain Bacteria; phylum Pseudomonadota; class Alphaproteobacteria; order Rhizobiales; family Hyphomicrobiaceae; genus CAVZYN01. The sequence continues at coordinate 24,351 of CAVZYN010000009.1, read as the reverse complement.
AATTGTGGAGGATCGCCACAAGACCCGTCCGCTCGGGATCACGCGCCGTCATCCACCAGCGATGCCACTTGAGACCCGCGCGATAGAGCGCACTGATCCGCGTCGCGGCATGCGGCACCCCGGACGCTTCGGCCGCCGCTGCACTCACCCGTAACGCCATCCCGAAGACGGCGGGTTGCGTGATCCCCGATGTCGGCACCCGGTGCCGCGTCCTCCAAACTTCTGGCCCCGGGAAATACGTGTCGCTCGGCGTGTGGAACACGATGTGGGGGACCAAGCCGTCGTCCCATTGCCCCTCGACCAGACGTTCCAATTCCCTGAGCGCGCGATCCGCATCGTAGGTCGCAAATCCAGCCGCCACGGCCGCCGAGTCCCAATTCCACTGGAACGGATAGAGCCCGGCCGTCGGAACGGTGTATCCGCCCCGATCATTCGCGGCGAGAACCGCGCGGGCCGCTACAATACAGTCCTGTTTCATTCCAAGTCCTCAGGCCCGCGCAAACGCACGTCCGCTCTCGCTGTTGATCCAAGTGAGGCGCGCCGGATCGACTTTGAGCCCGACCCGGGACCCGGCCGTGACCTTGGCCGTCGGCGGAGCCACAATCCGCACCATCTGACTGAGCACGCTGCCAGTCAGCAACAAATGCGATCCCATTGGCTCGACGACGCGCACATCGAACGGAATCGTACCCGTCCCCGTGTCCAGCGCCGCATCTTCTCCCCGCAACCCAAGTTCCACCTTGCCGTTTCCGACCGGTGCGGCCAGCGTTGCATCCCCGAGCCGCACCTTGCCGTCCATCGCCTCGAGTTTGATGAAATTCATCGGCGGACTACCGATGAACCCACCGACAAAGCGGCTCGCCGGCGTCGCATAGATCTCGAGCGGGCTACCCATCTGATCGATCCGCCCGCCATGCATGACCGCGATCTGATCCGCGAGCCCCATCGCCTCGGTCTGATCGTGCGTCACATAGATCGTCGTCGTGCCGGCTTCCCGCAACACGGCGCGCAGCTCCGTCCGCATTTCCAACCTCAGCAGAGCATCCAGGTTCGACAACGGCTCGTCCATCAACAGCACATCCGGCTCGACCGCCAGCGCCCGCGCCACTGCCACGCGCTGACGCTGCCCGCCCGACAGCTTGCCGGGATAGCGTTCGAGATACGGCTCGATGTGCAACAATCCAGCAGCCTTCTCGACCTTGGCCTTGACCGTCGCCTCGTCCTTGTTCTGCATCCTGAGGCCAAAGGCGACGTTCTCGAACACCGTCATGTGCGGAAACACCGCATAATTCTGGAACACCATTGCGAGCCCACGCTGACGCACCGGCACATCCGTCACGTCCCGCTCGCCAATGTGGATCCGCCCCGAGCTCTGGCTTTCGAGCCCGGCAATGATCCTGAGCAGCGTTGTTTTTCCGCACCCCGACGGTCCCAGCAATGCCAGGAACTGACCGTGCGGCACCTTCAGCGAGATCTCCTGCAGCGCCCGATGGGCGCCGAAGTCCTTCACAATTCTGTCGATGACAATGTCAGCCATGACGGTACATCCCTACTTGGAGCCCTACTTCGAGCCAACGCCCCAAACGGCGAACAGATACTTGCGAACAGCGAAGATGAAGAGGATCGACGGGATAATCAGCAGCAGCCCGCCGGCAAACCGGTAATGCAGCGGGCTCTCCGACAGCACACCAAGCAAATACGCCGTCAGCGTCCGCTCCCTCACCGTCAACACCGAGGCGGCAAACACTTCGTTCCACGAAATCACGAATGCAAAAATCGCAATCGCTGCCAGCCCCGGCAAGATCAGTGGCAGCACGACCTTGCGAAACGCCTGGAACCGCGTGCACCCAAACACCCACGCCGCTTCCTCGTATTCGCGCGGAATGCCCATGAACAGGCTTTGGCTCACCAGCGCCGCGAACGGCAACGCCAGCACTGTGTGGATCAGTGACACCCCAAACGGCGTGTCATAAAGCCCGACGCGAATGAACGTCACCGTCAGCGGCAGCGCCAGGATGGCCAGCGGAAACGCCCGCGTCAGCAGCACCAGCAACCGATAACTGTCCTGTCCCCGGAACGAATACCGCGCCAGCGCATACCCCGCCGGCGCTCCCGAGCAAGATCGAAAACAGCACCGTCAAACCAGCGGCTATGATCGAGTTCAAGAACGCATTTGCAACGCCCTCGACGCGCAAGAACGTCTGCATCGCCGCCCACGACGCCTCCGTCGGCCACAGCGATTTCGGCCACTTGAACACCGCCGCTCGCCCGCCGAACGCCCCGAGCGCGATCAGATAGATCGGCACCAGCACCCAGGCGATGAGCACCGTCGTTCCCGACCAGAACATCAGCCGCCGCGCCGGCGCCATTCCTGACGTTGTTCCCCTCATGGCAGCTGCTCCGGCTGAACGCGCAACAGGCGCAGATAAACCGCCGTCGCCGCCAGCGAAATCACCATGATCAACACGGCAAAAGCGGCCGCGACCCCGTAGTTCTGATTCTCGTTCTGCCACGTGTAGGCTTCACCGACGAGCACCGGGAAATTCCGTCCGCCGAGCGCATAGACCACCGCGAACACCTCGAACGCCAACACCGTGCGCAGGATCAACGCCGATTGCAGCGACGGCTTCAACAGCGGCAGCGTGATCCGGCGAAACCGCGTCCAGGCCGACGCGCCGAACACTTCCGCCGCTTCCGCGTAGTCTTTCGGAATGAGCTGCAATCCGCCGACCAGAATGATCAGCACAATCGCCGTCGCCCGCCAGATTTCGGCGAGCGCGACACCGATGAACAGCGCGACCGGAGTCTCTTGCGTCAGCCACGCTGTCTGGCCCGTAATGGCGCCAAGCCCAAACAGGAGCGAGTTCAAATACCCGGAGTTCTGCAGGATCGAGAGCCAGATCAGTCCTGCCGCCAGATCCGAGACCGCCAGCGGGATTGTCCAGATCCAGAGCACGATGTCGCGCCCGCGCTCGAACTTCTGCACCATCGTCGCCATCACCAGCGCCAACGCAATCTGTATCGGCACTACCGCCAGCGTCAGCAGGAACGTGTTCTTGAGCGCCTGGGAGAAATTAAGGTCCCCCGTCATCCGGCCATAGTTTGCGAGCGAAAGCCCGTCTTTGGTCGAGAATGAAAGCCAGATCGTCTGCACCAACGGCAGGATGAAGAGGAGACCAAGAAAGATCACTGACGGCGCGATCAGCGCGTAGGGGATCCACCAGCGCTTCTGTTCCATGACCGACGCTCGCTGCGAGGAGGCCCCCTCCCCTTGACGTCGTGTCGAAGACGCGCCTTCGGCACAGTGAGGGTCAGGGGAGGGGTGAAGATCTTGTCGAATGCAACCGATTGAGCCTCAGTTCACCGGGCAAGCCCCGCTGCTGGCCTTGTCCGGCGCCCAGCACGGCGCCTTGGTGTCCGTCATCAGCGTCGCCAGAGTCTTGCCTTGCTCACCAAGCACGGTCTTGATGTCTTCATTCTTCAGGATGATCCGCTGGAACGTGTCCATGTAGACCTTGTTGAACTCGCCCCCCTTATCGCCAAGACCAATCGGCAGCAGCGATGGCAGTGCATCTTTCGCGCCCGAGGTCGCCGCAACCGCTGCGGCCAGCAGCTTCACACCAGCCGGCAGATTCGGCGGCAGATCCGCCTTCACCACCGGGAAGAAGCCGACTTCGGCCGCCGTCACGAGCTGCGTTTCTGGCTTGGTCAGGTGCTCGATCAATGCTTCCGCACCCGCTTTGTTGGGCGCACCCTTGGCGATGGAGAGCCCAGCGATCACCGGCATGAACCCACGGCCCTTCGGGCCCGCAGGCGCCGGGAACGCCACGAACTCATCAGGCTTCGTCGTCAATGCGTCTTTCACCCGGGCAATATGATCGAACGCGATCAGCACTTCGCCCGCCAACAGTGGTTCCTGCATGAAGTTGTAGTTCGTCGAATTGGGGCTGACATGTTGCCAGAGCGCCTTGAGCGCGGCCCAACCAGCCTCGGCTTCTGCCGACTTGAAGCTCGTCACCACGCCACCCGTGAAGGAAGGGTAGAAGTAGCCTTGGAAAAACCGCGCCATCAGGCCGCGCGGGCCGGCCGGGAAGCCGAGTGCCCGCTTGCCGGTTTTCTCCTGCACGGTCTTCGCCCATGCCGTAAGCTGCTGATACGTCAGCGCGTTGACGTCCGCCCCGGCCGGCAGATGCGCGAGCGCCGACTTGTGCGCCACCATCACGTAGGTCGCCTGCATCCACGGAATGTACTGCTGCTTGTCCGTCCCGAGCTTACCCAGCGCCATGATGCTCGGCGGAATTCCGCGATTGGCGAGCTTGCCCGCCAGCTCATCGAGCGGCTCGAGCGCGCCCATCGGCACCAGCGGCTGTATCTCTCCATGCAGCGCCCCAACAAGGCTCATGGTCCGCTTGCCAGCTTCGCCTTCCGCCTTCATGCGCACCGACAGTTGCGGCGGCTCTTCCGTCACATACGTCGTCTTGCCGGGTGCGCCCTTCAGAATGACCTCGCGCATCTTCGACGCCTCTTCGATGGGCCGAAGTTGGGTCGAGAGAAAGATTGTGTCTTGCGCCTGCGCAGCCCCGAAACTGGCGAGCAAGGTGGCGACGGCGAAGCTCGCGCTACGCGGTGTGATGAGTGTCATTCAATGTCCTCCTTGTGATGACACCTTGAGATGGGTGTCCTTGTTCAGTTCCCGATACTGAGCGCGATCAACCGTCCGCCCCGCTCTTGGGCACTTCCGTTTTTGGCACGCCGGTTTTGGGGGCGCCGTGCGTGGCGCGTGGAACCTGCCGGATCGGCAACACATCCTGCAGGTCTTGCGGTCTCGCCCCACCGAGCAGCGCAATCAGTTTTTCAGCGATCATCCGCCCCATATCAGGAACGGCGATCTCCATCGTCGACAGCGGCGGATCCGTGTAAGCGCCTGCCAGCAAGTTATCGTGGCCGATCACCGAGATATCCCGGCCAGGGACCAGCCCCATGTCCTTGATCCGGCGCATCGCGCCAATCGCCATGGCATCGGATGCGCACAACAGGGCCGTGGGCCGCCGTCCCACCCGCAGCAGCTGATCCGCCGCCGCATATCCGCCCGCCTCATTGGGCTCGGCACTGGCTTCTTGAGCGTCCTCGCCAACCCCGGCGTCGTGCAGCGCAGCACGCCAGCCCGCCCTGCGCTCGCGAGCGAACATATAGATAGAGGGTGCAGCGATATGCGCGATATGCCGATGACCGAGATCGAGGAGCGCACGCGCCGCGTCGTAAAAACCCCGATGCCCGTCGCCGTCCACGAATGCGTGCGTGATCTCTCCGCTGGTCCGTCCATGCGCGACGAACGGAATGCGCCGTTCATGCAGGAACTTCACGCGCTCGTCGTCGACGCGGGTTCTGACGACGATCGCGGCATCGGCGCGCCGCCCATCGACCATGCGGCGGTAAGTATCGAGTTCGTCGCCACGTCCGACCGCCGGCAACAACATCAGATCGAGACCAGACTCGCCAAGCGTCTTCGCGGCATCGAACAGCATGTCGAGGAAGTGCTGCGGCCCGATCCGCCCCGGATCCGTCGGCAACACCACCGCCACGGTCTCCGCCCGTTGCTTGCGCAACGACCGCGCCGCCGCATTCGGCTGGTAGTTCAACTCGCGCGCGGCTTCGACCACTCTTTTCTTGGTCGCCAACGCGACGTCATCGTACCCGTCCAACGCCCGCGATACGGTCGTGATCGACAGTCCCAACTTTTCGGCGAGGGCACGGAGGGATGACATTTGCGTCTTCTCCAAAACGTTTTGGAACGTTCTAGATTTTGGTGCAGATAGTCAAGCAATCGACTTCGCACTTGCGAAGGCAGTTGCCTGGTAGGGCTACTTCACGACTTCCCCGTCGTAAACGCCCCAGAGCTTCTTCTGCTCTATGTAACCACGGAGTTCGCCCACGACAATCCTGCACCAGCGCCCGGTGCATGTCATGATGGTCCCGAGCACGCCCGCTTCCAGCACCGCTAAGACGCGGGCCGTGGCATCGGCATCCTCGGTTAATTGCGTCTGCACCGGCGGCTTCCCCGGCTTGATGTCCCAGGGCTGAACCACAACAGTACGCCGTCCCGATAAGTTCGATCCGAGGACCCAGCCCGTGGTGCCGTCCGAATCCCGGACTTGCCGCCACCCTTCGAATTCCTTGAGCACCTCGACCGGCATTCCGACGCGCTTAAACACCCAGGAAGTCGGATACTCGGTCCCTGGACCACTCCGCATGTTCACGCGATCAGATTTCAGGCTGACAAACCGGGGCAACGGCAACCCGCTGACACCAACCGCCTGAGCGGTCGCCGCGGCTGCCGGCTGTGCAGCGACTGGCCCCGCCGCCAAAAAAGCAGCAGCCGTCCAAGCCACGCTAAGCGCAACCAGACCAGCCATCGACGGCTTGCACTCCAGATTTTGCCCACCCGCATTCATGCGTATGGTCTCACCATGATTTGACGCGGCACTTCAAGACGTTCTCGCGGAATACTAACGTATACCCAGCGCCGCCTTCGTCGCCCTTTTTGTCGACAACCACGGCTTCTGTTAGACAGAAAACCAAAAGCGGCTATTCAGTTGATGTTCTCTGCCGTTCGCTTTAATGCGGCAGCCCAGCCACGTCCCCTTCCCCCGAGGCCCGCGCCCATGCCGTCGTCCAACAAAAAGCCCCTCGTGATCGTCACGCGCCGCCTCCCTGATGTGGTCGAGACCCGCATGCGCGAGCTCTTCGATGCACGCCTCAATGCCGACGACAAGGCATTCACCCAAGCCCAAATGATCGAGGCGGTGAAGACCGCCGATGTCTTGGTGCCAACTGTCACCGACAGGATCGATCGCGCCGTGCTGGCCCTAGCGGGCCCGCAACTCAAGCTGATCGCCAACTTCGGCACCGGCGTCGACAACATCGACCTCGATACCGCGCGCAACCGCGGTATCATCATCACCAATACGCCCGGCGTGTTGACCGAGGACACCGCCGACATGACCATGGCGCTGATCCTGGCCGTGCCGCGCCGCTTGGCCGAAGGCACGCAGTTCATGCGCGATCCAAAGACGCATTGGGCCGGCTGGTCGCCGACCTGGATGCTCGGCCAGCGCATTTGGGGCAAACGCCTTGGCATCATCGGCATGGGCCGCATTGGCCAAGCAGTTGCCCGCCGCGCCAAGGCGTTCGGCCTGCAGATCCACTATCACAACCGCCGCCGTGTCGCGGAAGCGATCGAACAGGAACTCGAGGCCACCTATTGGGAGAGCCTCGATCAGATGCTGTCACGCATGGACATCATCTCGGTCAACTGCCCACACACGCCGGCGACCTATCATTTGCTCTCGGCGCGCCGGCTGCGGCTCCTGAAGCCCTCGGCCTTCGTCGTCAACACCGCCCGAGGTGAAGTGATCGACGAAAATGAACTTGCGCGCATGATCGAAGCGGGCGCCATCGCCGGCGCCGGCCTCGACGTCTTCGAACACGAACCTGCCGTCAATCCGAAGCTGATCGGATCCAATCGGGTCGTTTGCCTGCCGCACATGGGCTCCGCCACCGTCGAAGGCCGCATCGACATGGGTGAGAAGGTCATCATCAACATCAAAACCTTCCTCGATGGCCACACCCCGCCGGATCGCGTTCATCCGGCCATGTTTTGAGCGCGCGCGGTGATCCGGCCGCGCGTGCCCAACCGCGGAGTCACGCGATGAACACCCCTGTTCATCCCATCTCTCATCCCATCACATGGGCGATCTCCGACCAACTCGTCGCCTACGCGCCGGCGGTTGACGTTCATGGAGCAACGCGCCGCCGATATCCGGGACGGCCACGCGCCCGAGCTCATTTGGCTCTTGGAGCACCCGCCGCTCTATACCGCCGGCACCAGCGCGAAACCGGCGGATCTGCTCGCGCCCGATCGCTTCCCCGTTCATCAAACCGGACGCGGCGGGCAGTTCACCTATCACGGCCCCGGACAGCGCGTCGCGTATGTCATGCTCGATGTGAAACGCCGGGCCGGTGGCGACGTGCGCACATTTGTCGCGGCCCTCGAAGGCTGGATCATCGATGCGCTCGCTGCGTTCAACGTCAAAGGCGAGGTACGACCGGGCCGGGTCGGAGTCTGGGTCGCGCGCCCCGAGCGCGGCGAAAACCGCGAAGAAAAGATTGCCGCGATCGGCATCAGATTGAAACGGTGGGTGAGCTTCCACGGCGTCTCGCTGAACGTCGAACCCGACCTCGGCCACTTCGACGGCATCGTTCCCTGCGGTATCCGCGAGCACGGCGTCACGAGCCTCGTCGATCTCGGTCTCCCCGTCACGCTAGCCGACGCCGACATCGCGCTCCGCTCGGCTTTCGAACGCCGCTTTGGTCCGGTCGTTCCGGTCGCCGCCCCGCGGGTCGCTCAGTAGCGCCCGGCGCCACCTGAAAAAAAAGCGCCCGATCCGATGAGGGAACGGGCGCTTTCAGGGATCACAATCCGTACGGGCGACGCCGACTACTGCTTAGGCTTATCGCCAGGTTTTCCCTGATCTGCAGGGGTTTCCGGGCTGTCGTAGTAGAGGTTGCCCTCCTCAATGGAAACGAGGTCGTCGGGTTCGATTTGATACTCGTCGTCCTCGCTATCATTGAGGCGGAGGATGCATTCCTTGGCGCAGATGCCGTCCAGTGCCTGCTGCGGTTTCAAGGTGAGATCCTTTTTGGTCTCGCCTTCGATGACTGTGACCTTGTGTTCGCGGTTGTCGCGATTGGTCAAAGTCGCCGCATGAGCCACACTCGCGGTGAGAGCGAGTGCTGTGGTGCCGGCCAAGAGTACGCGAAGCGACATCATGGCTGGCTCCCTGGATGGCCCTACGGCCAACTTACTTCTTCTTCTTTGCAGCTTTTTTCGCCGGCTTTGCTTTCTTCGCAGCTTTCTTCGCCATGTGATGTTCCTCTCATCAAAAGAGCTCGAATCGCGTCCGAGCAAAAACACTTTAAAAAAATTTTCTGCGATGCAGCAACAAAAAAACAGTTGCGTCGAACGAATCATTCATCGCGACGATGCGCGTTCGAACTCTCATCGCGACGTCTCGACGGCATCAATTACACCGTCGCAGCGATTCGAAATCCGCTCGGAACACGATCGATTTCGTCGCGCACTTTCACGTAATCGATGCGCGCCGATGCTGGTCCGTTTTGACACAGCGCGAGCATCGCATCGACATCGGAGATGGCGCCTTGGATCACCGCCTCGACTCCGCCATCGCGTCGATTGCGCACGAAGCCATCGAGCGAACGGTTGCGCGCCTCGCGTTCGAACCACGCGCGCATGCCGACGCCTTGCACGCGGCCTTCGAGTCTCACGCGAACACATTTGATGGAATTGACCACGCGTGCATGCCCTCAGTAGCCGATTGCGAACCCATCCTTGCGATGATCCGATCCACCCGCGAGAACCCCGCGCACGCGATCGATCATGATGCACTGGCTCCCGCCCCAGGGCAGTTCTCGCACCCCAACCGAATGTCCAAGCCCTGACAATCCTTGACGAATTTCCATCGGCATCGACTCTTCGACCAGCAGCCTGTCACCTTCGAAAAACACCCGTGGCGCCTCGATCGCAGCCTGCGGATCCATCCCGTAGTCGACGATGTTGGTCAGCACGTGCACGTGACCGAGCGGCTGATACGCGCCCCCCATCACGCCGAATGCGAGCCACGGCTTGCCATCCTTCGTCGCCAGCGCCGGCACCAATGTGTGCAGCGGCCGCTTGCCCGGTGCGATGCAGTTCGGATGCGCGGGATCGAGCACGAATCCCGAGCCGCGATTGTTGAACGTGACGCCCGACTCCATCGACACGAGTCCCGATCCGAAATCGGCGAACAATGAGTTGATGAACGACACCGCCATGCCGTTGCGATCGACGATCGAAAAGCACACCGTATCCGAGCCAACCGGACGCGGGATCGGACCAAGATCCACGAGCCGCTTTGAACGATCGATCCGCCCCACCAAGGTGCCGATGAGACTTTCGGATAACATGTGGGTAACTGGAACGTTGGCCTTCTCTGGATCAGCCAAGAACGTGTCGCGGACCTTGTATGCCAGGCGCGCAGCCTCCATCAGCACATGGAATCGCTCCGCCGAATTGGGATCACGGCCCAGCGATCCAAGCCTCTCCAGCATCTTCAAGAGGATCAGCGCGACGATGCCTTGGTTGTTCGGTGGCAGCTCGTTCAAGCTGATTCCGTTGTATGAGGTCGCAAGCGGTGTCACATAAGTTGAACTCTGTGCAGCGAAGTCTTCAAGCGTGTGTAGTCCGCCCGCCGCATTGAGCGTCGCCACCATGTCGGCGGCCACCGGCCCCCGATAAAAGCCGTCCCTCCCCTCCCGCGCGATCACCTTCAGGGTATTCGCCAGCGCCGGAAGCCGCATGACATCGCCGACATTGGGCGGCTGGCCATTCGGCAACAGATGCTTTCGCGCACCAGCGTGCAGCCTCAACTTGGCCTCGGCCCTCGACCAATCGAGCGCCACGCGTGGCGTAATCGCGAATCCTTCCTCTGCGAACGCAATCGCTGGCGCCAGCACCTCCGCAAGCTTCATCGTCCCACGCTCGGCGAGCAGTTTGCACCAGCCGTCAATGGCTCCCGGCACCAGAACCGCGTGTGCCGTCGTTGCCACGATCTCCTTGACGCCTTTGGCGGCAAGCGCGTCCACCGTTGCGGCCTTGGGCGCCCGGCCCGAGGCGTTGAACCCCGTCATGGCGCCGTCCGGCGTCGCGATGATTGCGAAGCAATCACCGCCAATACCGGTCATCGCATGTTCGACGACACACAGCGTGGCGGCCGTCGCAATCGCCGCATCGACGGCGTTCCCGCCTCGTTTGAGGATATCGATTGCGACGCCGCTGGCCAGCGGATGCGACGTCGCCGCCATGGCGTGGCGGGCATAAACCGTCGACCGGCCTGGAAAATGAAAATTGCGCATGCTGCTGCCTTCGCGAAAACGAGCGGCCCCATGCCAAACCCGCGCGCGGACTATAGTCCGCGTCGTCGCGAAGAGAAAATTCAGACCAAACTTCAGTGAAAATCAGGCGGACTGCATCGCTGCGGACGCGCCGCTAGCGCTCACGGGACCCGAGACACCGGCGCCATAAGGCTCGAGACCGAACCGGTTGGCCCCCGCCTCGCCCGGCTTCGCATGCAGCCAAACCAGCGCGAACAGCACCGGCGCGCCGAACAGGCCGAGCATGGCGAAATACACAGTTGTCCCTGGGTCCATGGCCTCGGGTCCAAAGGTGAAGAAAACCGCGACTCCGATCGCCAGACAGCCGATCATCCACAACAGGAAGAAGCCAAGAGCCCACCACGCGCTGGATCCGATATCGTGCAGACGCTTGGCCGTCGCTGAGAACGCCATCCAAAGGAACGCCAGGTTCAATGACCTGCACCAACGGATGGCGCGGATCGGCATCGACGGCTAGGAGCACGCCGACAAGCAACACTTGAACGATGAGAACGCCACCAGCCCAATACAGCAAAGCCATACGATTGCAGCGGCCGCGTGGGTCGAGCATCTGGGCAATGAACGGCACGACATTCTGCATGGGCAAGCTCCGGCTGTCATTCGGTACACGACCGATGGCGGAGTCTCGCACGAGACCATTGCCCAATTATTAACAAACGGTTCATCGCGCCACAGCACCCGCCAGCGCTTCTGTCCTCTCCCGCTTGCGGGAGAGGATGTCACGGCCAGCGCTAGCTGGACGTGACAGGTGAGGGTGCCGATCCAATGCACGAACGCGATTGACTTTGAGTGCTGCGCTGCCCCCTCATCCGCCCTTCGCTTCTCCCTCGAGGGAGAAGGATTAAACCTTGAACCACGTGGCCGGGGGAAAACATTGTTATGTGCTGTCGGCCGCCTCTATTTTGCGACTGCCGGAGGGCGGAACTTCTTCCCTCGCCCATGGGCAGAAGGTGGCGCGAAGCGCCGGATGAAAGGCCTTCGCAACACCCACAGCCGTCACGCTATGGCTGTCCACGTCATCTGGATAGGGCGCTACCGCCCCTCGGCGACCGGCGCGCCTTTCTCGTCGATGAAAGCGATGCGGATCATGTTGGTCGCGCCCGGCGATCCGAGCGGCACGCCCGCCGTGATGATCATGCCCTCACCCGGCTTCGCAAACCCTTCTTCGAACGCAATCCGGCAGGCCTTGCGCACCATATCCGCTTGGTTCTCGGGGTCTGACGTCAGCACGCAATGCACGCCCCACACCATCGCGAGCTTGCGGCCGGTCGCCACCACCGGCGACAGCCCCATCACCGGCAGCCCCGGACGTTCGCGCGCGACCCGCAGCGCCGTCGATCCCGTCGCGGTGTAGCAGATGATCGTCGATAGCTTCACCGCCTCCGTGACCGCATGCACGGCGGATGCGATTGCATCGGCACCCGTCGCCTGCGGCGGCGTCCGCGTCGCATGCACCATCGCGTCATAACTGGGGTCGTTTTCCACCTCGATCGCGATCCGGTCCATGGTTTGGATGGCCTCGATCGGATACTGCCCGACCGCGCTTTCCGCCGACAGCATCACCGCATCCGCGCCGTCGAACACGGCGGTCGCCACATCCGACACCTCCGCGCGCGTTGGCACCGGCGACGAAATCATGCTCTCGAGCATTTGCGTCGCCACCACCACGGGTTTCCCCGCCGCCCGGCACTTTCGCGTGATCTGCTTTTGCAGTCCCGGCACCTTCTCGACGGGCATTTCCACGCCGAGATCGCCGCGCGCGACCATCAAGCCATCGGACGCCGCAACAATGTCGTCCAAATCCTGGATCGCCGACGGCTTCTCGATCTTCGACATGATCGAGGCGCCCTGCCCGATGATCTGCCGCGCCAGCCGGACGTCGTCGCCCCGCTGCACGAACGACAGCGCCACCCAATCGACGCCGAGCCGTAGGGCGTAATCGAGATCGCCTTTGTCCTTCTCGGTCAGCGGATTGATCGGCAGCAACGTATCCGGCATCGAGATGCCTTTGCGGCTGCCCAGCGGGCCGGCCACAATCACCTTGGCGTCGATCTTGCCAGGTTTCTTGTCGACAACCTGCATCCGGATCTTACCATCGTCGAGCAACAGGAAATGCCCCGGCTCGATCGCCTCGAAGATCTGTGGGTGTGGCAGAAACACACGATCCGCGCCGCCTGCAGTCTCCTCCTGATCGAACCGGAACGTCGAGCCCTCGGCAATGAAGGCGCGCCCGCCCCCGCCCATCTCGCCAACCCGGAACTTTGGACCCTGCAGATCGCACAGAATGCCGATCGGCCGCCCGTGCTTGGCTTCGAGCGCACGCACGGCCCCGTGCATTTTCTTCACCCCGTCGTGCGGCGGCTTCGAGTGGCTCATATTGATGCGGAACACGTCGACACCGGCGAGGAACAAGCGTTCCAGCATGTCCGGATCCGAGGACGCGGGTCCAAGTGTTGCGACGATCTTGACCCGACGATTGCGTCTCATTGCGGCTTCGCGCCTCCCTCACCCGGATCGGTCAATCGGACGGTCCAGTCCTTAGACTCGCCGATATCGACTTCAAAAAACTCAGTCTGCGTGTACCCGCGCTGCTGGCAGTCGGCCGTTCCGCGGATCGTGAAAGACTTATCACCCGTGCACATCGACGCCTTGCCCGCCCAGCCGCCACCGCGATCATAATCGACCGCGTGGACGTAAACGAAACGCGTAAGTATCTGGCCCTTGTAGAGCGTTTCGCAGGTCTGCGCCGGGATATTCCACCAGCCCTCCGTCGTCCAGCCTTGCGCGTCTTGATAGCCGATGGCGACGCCGACACGGCTCGATGTCGTATTGCACAGTTTGAGATCCGCGCGGGCAACATCGGCGATCAGCATCGCCGCCGCCAGAGCCCCAACAAGTGCTACCGGCAGCGTTAGCACACGAGTCATGATCGAAAGGCGCATGGGTCGAACCTGCCACAGATCGCATCGACGAGAACCAAGTCGCAGCTTACCCCGTGACCAGGATCACCCGGAAGTCATTCACATTGGTTTGTGTCGGCCCCTTGTGCACCAAGTCGCCGATGGCCGCAAAAAACCCAGATGAGTCGTTATTCTGCAACATCTTAGCTGCGTCCACTTGGCGCTCACGCGCCCGTTGCAGCGTATCGGCGAACACAAACGCACCGGCCGGGTCGCGCGCATTGCCGCTGCCGCCATCGATCCCGTCCGTATCGGCCGCAATCGCCGCGATCCCCGGCGCCCCATCGAGCCCCAGCGCCAACCCCAACGCATACTCCTGATTGGGCCCACCCGCGCCGTTGCCGGTCACCGTCACCGTGAACTCCCCACCCGACAGGATCGCGACCCGTTGCCCGCGCTGCCGCGCCGACAGCGCCAGCGCCGCGTGCTGCCGGCCAACTTCGCGCGCTTCGCCTTCGAGCGCATCGCCGAGCATCTCGACGCGGTAGCCATCACGCGTCAGCATCGCAGCAGCCGCATCGAGCGCCGCCCTCGGACGCGCCACCATCTCGAAGCGCGCATGGGCGAGCGCCGGCGCATCGGGCTTCAGCGTCTCATTCCGCGGATCAGCGAGCGCCGCGACGATCTCTGACGCAGCCTTGATCCCGTACTTCGCGAGCACCGCGCGCGCGTCCGCAAGCGTCGTCGGATCTGCCACCGACGGCCCCGATCCGATCGCCGCCGGTTCGTCTCCCGGAACATCCGAGATCGCAAGCGTCACGACGCGCGCAGGATGCGCCTGCGCCGTCAAACGCCCTCCCTTGATCCGCGACAGGTGCCGCCGCACCGTATTCATATCACCTATCGGCGCGCCCGACCGCAGCAGCGCCTTCGTCAGCGCTTGCTTGGCCTCGAACGACACGCCCTCCACCGGCGCCGACCAAAGCGCCGACGCACCACCAGACATCAACACCAGCACCGTATCGTCCGGTCCCGCCGTCTTCACGAACGCCAGCGCCCGCGCCGCCCCGGAAATGCTGTTGGCATCCGGCACCGGATGGCCCGCCTCGATGATCTCGATCTTGCGCGTCGGCAGCCCAAATCCATGCCGCGTCGTCACGAACCCTTCGACGCGGTCTAGCAATCCACGCGCCGCATAGTGATCTTCGGCTGCAACCGCCATCGCCGCATTCGCCTTCCCCGCGCCAACTACGAGAATGCGTCCTCCTGGCCGCGGCTCCGGCAAGTAGGGCGGGACGCACAGAGCCGGCAACGCGGTTGCAACGGCCGCGTCATAGAGCGCGAGCAGATAAGACCGCAGCGCATCAGAACCGTGCGCAAGCATGGAAACCTTTCGTCGAGCGTACTGCGATGATGCGCCGACTTGTGGCGGTCGCCTCGGAACACGTCAAGTTGCAATCCTCGATCATGCCCGATGGGTGCTGATGAGAGTGGCGAAGCGAACTGAAGCAGCTATAATTTTGCCATGCACGAGCCACGTCCCCACCCGCATCAGATCACGGCCGAAACCGCCGATGCCTATACTGTCTTGCCCGGCCGGGCCGATGCTGGCCTGTTGATCCTCTGCGATCACGCATCGAACGCGTTCCCGCCGGGCTACGGCACCCTCGGCCTGCCAGCGGACCAGCTGCAGCGTCACATCGCCTACGACATCGGCGCCGCCGCCATAACCCGCCAACTTGCCGAAGCCCTTGGCGTCCCCGCCGTGATGACGCACTACTCCCGCCTCTTGATCGATCCCAATCGCGGCGCCGATGACCCGACGTTGATCATGCGTATTTCCGACGGCGCCGTCGTCCCCGGCAATCGCCACCTCGACGACGCCGAGCGCCAAACCCGCATCACGCGCTACTACGCCCCCTACCATCAGGCCATCGATCGCGTGATCGACCAATGCCTCGCGACGGGCATCGCCCCCGCGCTCCTGTCGCTCCATTCGTTTACCGAGAGCTGGAAAGGCGCGCCGCGCCCCTGGCATGTCGGCATTCTCTGGGACAAGGACCCGCGCCTTGCGCGACCGCTCCTCGACGGCTTCTATGCCGAAGGCGATCTTATCGTCGGCGACAACCAACCCTATTCGGGTCAACTCGAAGGCGATTGCCTGTGGCAGCACGCCACCGAGCGCGGCCTCGCGAGCGCGATCATAGAATTCCGCCAAGACCTCGTCCGCGATGACGCCGGCCAATCCGCATGGACCGCGCGGACACTCGCGATCGTCCGTGGTATCCTAAGTCACATTGAACATGGTCCCCGCCTGCGGACCGTCGAAAAACACGGATCCCACGCCGGCACACCCCGCAAAGCACGCCGCATGCTGGCGCTGCACAAAGCCCCGGAGAAAAGCCCATGAGTAAGATCGACAAAGCCACCCAAACCGAGCTGGAAGCCGCCGCCTATCGCCGCCTCGTCGAGCATCTGCGGACGCGCACCGACGTCCAGAACATCGATCTGATGAACCTTGCGGGCTTCTGCCGGAATTGCTTGGCAAACTGGTATCAGGACGCCGCGGCCGGCCATGCCATTGAGCTGTCGAAGGATGCCGCCCGCGAGATCGTCTACGGCATGCCCCACAAAGAGTGGCAGGCGAAGTACCAAAAGGACGCGAGCCCGGCCCAGAAGGCAGCCTTCGACAAGTCCAAACCGCACGAGCACTGAGGGCGCTCGCGCGAGCAGCCCATCTCTAAATTCTTGATTTTTGCAGCGCCGCGTGGACCTATGTCCAAGTGGGATGGTCTGTCACTTGGTCATGGATGGAGTTTGGCAATGGCGTCGGCGAAGCGCGTGGTTCTGATTACCGGTGGAATGGGTGGCCTCGGCGAGGCGATCTGCAAAAAGATGGCGGCAATGGGCAACACGGTCATCACGACCTACTCGCCCTCGAACAAGACGAGCGGCGAATGGCTCGCAGAAATGAAGAAGGAAGGCTTCAACTTCCACGCCTATCCGGTTGACGTGACCAACACCGAGGCCTGCGCGGCGCTTGCCAAGCAAATCGAGAAGGACGCCGGCCCCGTTGATGTTCTCGTCAACAACGCCGGCATCACCCGTGACATGACCTTCAAGAAGATGAGCAAAGTCGACTGGGATGCCGTCATGCACACCAACCTTGACAGCGTCTTCAACATGACCAAACCCGTCCTCGACGGCATGGTCGAGCGCGGCTGGGGCCGCGTCATCAACATCTCATCGGTCAATGGCCAAAAAGGCGCCTTCGGTCAAACCAACTACGCCGCCGCCAAGGCTGGCATGCATGGCTTTACCAAATCGCTTGCCTACGAGGTCGCTCGCCGCGGCGTCACCGTGAACACGATCTCGCCCGGCTACATCGGCACCAAGATGGTGATGGCGATTCCAAAAGAAGTGCTCGACTCGAAGATCATTCCGCAAATTCCCATGGGCCGCCTCGGCAAGCCCGATGAAGTCGCGGGCCTCGTCGCCTACCTCTCCTCCGACGAAGCCGCCTTCCTCACCGGCGCCAACATCGCCATCAACGGCGGCCAGCATATGCAGTAACGCCGAACCAACCGCGCGTCATCCCGGACCAGCGCGCACCGCGCGCGCAGATCCGGGACCCAGCACTAAGAGCGCCGAAGGCACGACACCCTAATGATGACCACCGACATCGAAGACCGCCTGGCGATCCGCGACCTCATCCAGAATTGGGTGCTGTGGCGGGACGCTGGCGACTGGGAACGGTTTGCGACCGTCTGGCATGACGACGGGCGCATGATGGCGACGTGGTTCCAGGCCCCCGCCGCCGAGTTCATCGAAGCCAGCAAAAAAGGTTGGGACAAAGGCGTCTCAATCCTGCACTTCCTCGGCGGCCAATCGATCGATCTCGCCGGCAACCGTGCGATCTCGCAAACCAAGATGACCATCTCGCAGCGCGCCAAGGTGCATGACGTCATGGTCGACGTCGTCTGCACCGGCCGCTTCTACGACTTCGTCGAAAAGCGCCGCGGCAAATGGGCCGTCGTGCTCCGCCAGCCAATCTACGAAAAGGATCGGATGGATCCGATCGATCCCGCCGCCAAACTTTCACTTGATCCAACGCTGCTCGCCAAATTCCCCGAAGGCTACCGCCACCTCGGCTATCTCCAGACCGGCATCGGCTACACCGTTAAAACCGACATGCCCGGCCTCAAAGGACCCGAAGTCCAGGCCCTTTACGCCCGCGGCAAAGCCTGGCTCGCCGGCGCGCCCGCAACCGGCTGAGGAACGATCGATTCGGCTGGGGTCAACCGTGGCGCAAGTGCCTCTGTAGAGACCGTGGATAGCCTCCGCGCCCGGGTTGAAGGCACACCCTCAGACCCGCTAGCGTCGCACTCATCGGCCGTGTCTCGCGTCGGTGCCATTTGGTGGCACGCATTGGCCCCCCTTCATCAAGTCGAGGTGCTCCGCATGTCCGCGCTCCAGGCGTCCGCCCAAAACCAACTGCGTCAATACATCGAACAGATCGAGCGGCTCGAGGAAGAGAAGAAGGCGCTCGCCGGCGACATCCGCGACAAGTATCTCGAAGCCAAGGCCGTCGGCTTCGATGTGAAGATCATGCGCAAAGTGATTTCACTGCGCAAAAAGAGCAAGACCGAGCGCCAGGAAGAAGATGGCGTGCTGGAAACCTATCTCCACGCCCTTGGCATGCTGCTGGACGACATGCCGCCCATGCCCATGGACCGCGACGGTGACCGCGAGATTCTCGACGCCGCCGAATAACGATTGCCGCGCGTTCAATGCAAGGCCAACCTATCACGGTTGGCCTTTCTATTGCGCCTCTATCACAGCGCCGAGAGGATCGCGCCTACACCCGATGCGATCAGAAGCGCGAACACCACCCTCCGGAACAATCCTTCACTCATGACCTGCGAGGCCCGCGCCCCCAGCGCCGTCGCAGTCACCACAGCCGGCGCCAATACCATCGCATCCACCACGATAGCGCGCGTGAGCGTCCCCGATGCCGCGTTCAGCAGCGCCACCAGCACATAGCTGACCGCGAACGCTGTCAGCGACAGTGCCCTGCTCTGGTCCTTGGCGATATCCCGCCCCATAAGGTGCAGCATCACCGGCGGGCCAGGCATCACCAGCAGCGCCGTCATGATGCCGGAAATGACACCCGTCGCCCGCGTTGACCAACTGGACGGTTCCGCCGCCGCCCGCAACTCGGTTGCCTGCAAAAGGCCCGCGTCACGCGCGATCAGCAGCGCCGTGAACGCCAGGATCAGCACCCCGACCGTGATCTTCAACGTCGCGATATCGAGCCGCAGGAACGCCAGCAACCCCAATGGACACCCGATGAGTGCGCCCAACACCAAGTCCTTCAGCATCCGCGGCGGCGCATTGGGCCATAGCCGCGGCACCACCATGGCCGACTGCACGAGATGCACCAGCACCAGCAGCGGAATGGCGCCCGTTGCATTGATCACGGCCAGATAAATGGGCGCCGCCAGAATCGCAAAACCAAAGCCCGTCGCCGATTGGACAAAGGCACCCAGAAACGTCCCAAGCCCAAGCACGACGTAGCTCTGAAGGTCCATGGCGATCAGCCGCGCGCCGAGAACACGAAGGCCGCACCGGCTGCGATCAGCGCAAACCCGACGCCATGCTGCCAACTCAGCGCTTCTTTCAAGATCACCACCGAAAACACCGCGAACACCAGCAACGTGATCACTTCCTGGATGGTCTTCAGCTCAGCCGCTGAATAGAGCCCGTGCCCATAGCGATTGGCCGGCACCGCGAGGCAATACTCGATGAACGCGATCCCCCATGACGCCAGGATCACGGCCATCAGCGGCTTCTCTTTGAAATTCAAGTGCCCATACCACGCGAGCGTCATGAAAACGTTCGACGCCAGGAGCAGTATGATTGGTTGCAGATGTGCCCAAGACATAACTTGCATTCTCTCCAAACTAAAAACTCCGCGCTGCAAGCAGCACGGAGTTGATGAAAGGATCAAGTGCGGACGGCTCAGTTCGCGCGGGTCTTCAAATCCCGGATGCTCTGCTCGATGAGGCCGGTTCCAACGGCTCCGCGCGCCTGATCAGCAAGCAACCTCTCGGCGGCAGCAACCGCGCTATCAACCGCGGATGCGCGGACTTCAGACACCGCCTGCGCTTCCGCGCGCGCGATCTTTTCTTCCGCCTGCTTCGTCCGCCGCTCGAGCTGCTCTTTCAAGCTCCGCCGCGTCTCGGCCGCCAACGTTTCCGCATCGCGGCGCGCCTGATCGATGATCGCTTTCGCCTCGTTCTCGGCTTCTTGATGCTTCTTCTTGTAGCTCTCGAGCAAAGCAGCCGCCTCTTCGCGCAGCCGTTTGGCCTCGTCGAGTTCGGTCTTGATGCCGGCCGCCCGCTCATCGAGCGACTTGCCGATCGCACTTGGCACCTTCAGGTACACCAACAGAGCCACGAATCCGAAGAACGCGACCGCCACCCAAAAACTCGGATCCTTGAACATTGCGTCTGGCTCCGATTAAGTTCGCTTCGTCAGCGCTTGCAGAACGTCGGCTCGCGCCACATCCTTGCCGATCAGCTTGGACACGATCGCGCCAGCCGTATCGGCCGCGATGTCGTTGACACTGGCCATGGCCTTGGACTTCATGTCGCCAATGCGCTTCTCGGCATCGGCGATTTTCCCCGCGAGTTGCTGATCGACCTGCGCACGCTCACGATCGGTTTCCCCCGACAAGCGATCACGCGTTTCCTTCGCGATCGCACCCGCCCTGGACTTTGCCGAGGCGAGCGCCTCTTCGTAGGACTTCAGCGCGCCATCGGTCTCGGCCTTCAGCCGCTCCGCATCCGCCAGATCCTTCTGGATCCGATTTTTGCGTTCGTCGATCACTTCGCCGATCCGCGGCAAGGCGACACGCGACAGGACGAAGTAGAGCGCGGTGAAGCCCAGAGCCAGCCATGCCAGCTGCGGGGCAAATGTCGACACGTCGAACTGCGGCAAGCCACCCGCTTTATTCCCGGCTGCGGCAATGACAACGGCTAACATTTATGGCTCCTCGTTCGCCCAGTTTCGACGTGCCCTGTCACAGCGATCAGCTGTAAAGGATCAGCATGGCCACGACGAACGCCAGCAAGCCGAGCAGTTCGGCCATCGCGGCGCCGACGAACATCCAGGTGCGCTGACCGTCGGCAGCCGACGGATTGCGCAGCGCGCCATTGAGGAAGTTGCCGAAAATCGTACCTACGCCGATACCGGCGCCCACGAGGCCCATGCACGCGAGGCCAGCGCCGATCAGTTTTGCAGATGCCAAGTCCATTTTTCTCTCCTTGTGGATATGCGAAAGCGTGAAGTCGTGAACAGTTCAACGCACGTCGAATGCGCCTTAGTGGTGCATGTGCAGCGCGTCGTTGAGATAGATGCAGGTCAGCAGCGTGAAGATGAAAGCCTGAAGCACCGCGACCAAGAGTTCGAAGCCCGTGAAGCCGATCATGAACGCGAGCGGCGCCCAACCGCCTGTCACACCAAGTCCGATCACGAAGCCGGCGAACACCTTCATCAGGATGTGGCCCGCCAGCATGTTCGCGAAGAGCCGCACCGACAAACTGATCGGACGCATCAGATACGAGATGATCTCGATCGGAATGATCAGAAATTTCAGCAGAAACGGCACACCCGTTGGGTTGAACATTTTCAGGTAGCCGAGCCCGTTCTCCTTGAAGCCGATCACCGTCACCATCAGGAAAACGCCGAGCGCGATCGCGAACGTGATGATGATGTGGCTCGTGACCGTGAACGAGTACGGCAACAGGCCGAACATGTTGCACGCCAAAATGAAGATGAAGAGCGTGAAGATCAGCGGGAAGTACTTCATACCTTCGGGCCCGCAGATATCGGTCACGGTCTTGGCAATGAACTCATAGACGAGTTCCGCCATCGACTGCATGCGGCCCGGCACGATGCTGCTTCCGCGCATCGCCATGATCAGGAAGGCGGCCGCGCCGCCGAGCGCCAGAACCATCCACAGCGACGAGTTCGTGAACGAGACATCGAAGCCGAACAGCTTCAACGGCAAAATTCGCTCGATCTCGAACTGGTGCATGGGCCCATGTTCGGCTCCACTGCTTCCACTGGCCACGGCAAGTCCCCCTACGTCTCGTCGTCGTCACCGCGACCCGGCATGTCTCTGCCCCGCGGAACTCCTTTTTGCGCCTTCTCAGCCGACCGGATCACGGTACGCAGACCCGCGCCAAATCCGAGAAAGATGAACAAAATCATCAACCACGGCTTCGTGCCAAACACCGAGTCCAGCGCCCAACCGATCGCCCCACCCACGCAAATGCCGACCACAAGCTCGGTCGCAAAACGCAACGCCATGGCGAGCCCGGCCCCTTGTGAGGCGCCATGCGGCTTCGCCACGTCATCCCTGCGCGATTTCGCTTGCTCGAGACGCTTCCCGATTTCGTCAGACTGCTTACGGATCTGGTCCCGATCCGCCTGGCTCAACTCACCAGGCGCTCGGCCGAGGTCCTTGTCGTTCGACATGGGGAAATGCCCTTCCTGTGCGGAAAAGGCCAGCTTCGGCGGGTTTTCAACGCGCCGGACCATAGTGACGCCCCCTGGGGGTGTCAAGAAACGGCCCCCTCGATACCGGCCGAGAACCGCCCGAAAACCCGCGACAAAGTCGACACTGGGCGTTGTGCGACAATTGGCGCTGCACGCCGCCGCCTAGGTGCTTCCTGTCAGCAGCCACAGCGCCAGCTTCGGCAAACCCTTCGGCTGATCGCACAGCGCCGAGGCACCTGCCTCGCGCAACTCCGCCAACCCGCCATACCCCCACAGCGCACCGATCGACCGGATGCCATTCTTGGCGGCCCCCCGCACATCGAACAGCCGGTCCCCGACCATGATAGCGCGCTCGGGATCGACGCCTTCCGTCGCAATGATATGCGCGATCAAGTCCGCCTTGTCGTCGTTGCGCCCGTCCAACTCCGCCCCGTGGATTGCCGCAAATCGGCTGGAGAGATCGAAGTGCCGCAGGATCGGCTTGGCAAAAGGATGCGGCTTCGATGTCGCCACGATCAGCCGGCAACCCGCCAGCACCAGCGCATCCAGCGCCTCCGGCACGCCCGCATAGACGGTCGCATCGTACATGCCGCCATCGCGATATCGCTCGCGATAGTGCCCCAGCGCGGTCTCAATATCGCCCGCGGCAACGCCCAATTTCGGAAACGACTCCCTCAGCGGCGGCCCGATCGTCCAATGCAGCGCATCCATTTCCGGCACCGGCATCGACAGCCGCTGCAACGCATACTGCACCGATCCGATGATCCCAGCCTTCGGGTCCGTCAACGTGCCATCGAGATCGATCAGGACATCCATCGAAACCTACTCACCGATGCGGATTTCAGCCGCCTTGACGATCTCACCCCACCGTTGGCGCTCTTTCGCGATGTACGCAGCGAACGCCTGCGCGCGCATGTCGGAGGGCTCCGCGCCATCGTCCTTCAATTTCGCGACCAGCTCCGGCAGCTTCAACGTTTCCATCGCAGCATCCTCGAGAGTCTGGCGAATAGCCACCGGCAATCCTTTGGGTCCCAAGAGGCCATACCACGTCGAGGCCACAAACTGCGGCAGCCCGGCCTCGATGGCCGTCGGAACTTTCGGCAGCGACGATGCACGCTGCGCACTCGTGACCGCCAGCGCCCGCAGAGTCCCAGACTCGATCAGCCCTGCAACCGATGGGATCGTCGTTATCATGAAGTCGACATGCGCGCCGACGAGGTCATTCAGCGCCGGTGCCGCACCACGGTAGGCGACATGACGGCTCTTCGTCCCTGTCGCCTGCCCGAGCAACGCCGCGGCGAGATGGCTCGCCGACCCATTCGACGCCGAGGCATACGTCAATTCGCCCGGCCGCTTCTTCGCCTCAGCGACAAGCTCCAGCAGCGTTGTCACCGGCGACTTCGGATTGACCACGACGACCAGCGCCGCGTCCGCGATCATGCAGATCGCGTCGAGCGTCTTCTCGGGATCAGACTTCAGCGACTTGAAAAGATGCGGATTGACCGCCATCGGCCCCTGATTGCCGATCAACAGCGTATACCCATCCGCTCGCGCGCCAGCCACCGCATCGGTCGCGAGCGCGCCGCCCGCGCCGGGTCTGTTCTCGACCACGATGCTGGCGCCGAGTTTCGCTTCGAGCTTGGCGGCAAACGTCCGCGCAACGGTATCGGTCCCGCCACCCGCCGCATACGCAAGCACCAGCATGATCGGACGGCTCGGGTACTTCTCCTGCGCTCCAAGCGCGGACGGCCGGATGACGCTGGCCGCAGCAAGGCCTGCAAGAACATGGCGACGTTTCATGGCAAGTGTTCCTGTTTTTAGCCTTGGGTCAATGACTGCAGTCACGCCACTTCGGCGACGATCCGCTGCGCCGCCT
>CAVZYN010000008.1:0-58703 GCA_963779515.1 uncultured Alphaproteobacteria bacterium | reverse complement strand
GGAGCTATCGCCAAATCTTGGTGACGGCCGCTCGGATCAGGCGGCTGCGGCTTCAGGTTCAGCGGCGGCTTTTTGGGGCGCAACCTCCAACCCGTCGGTGAACTTCACACCCAGGATCAGTTTTGGCAACTGCGCGTGACCGTCGAGGCGCCGCCAACTCTTCTGCGCGCCCTCGACGAGCTTGAAGACCATGGCCAGCGCCGTCTTGTTCGAGAGACATCCCTTCGACCGGATCGTGCGGTGACGCACGGTGGCGAACGTGCTCTCGATCGGGTTAGTGGTGCGCAGATGCTTCCAGTGCTCGGCGGGGAAGTCGTAGAAGGCCAGCAACGCGTCTCGATCCTTGGCGAGGCAATCGGCGGCCTTCTCATATTTCAGCGTGTAGCTCTCGACGAAGGCGTCGAACGCCAACTCGGCAGCGACCTTCGTCTCGGCCATCCAGATCTCCTGCAACGCACGCTTGGCTTTCGGCTGCTGACTTTTCGGCAGCTTGGCGAGCACATTCGCGGTCTTGTGCACCCAGCACCGCTGCTCAGCAGCCTTCGGCCAAACCTCGCCTGCGGCTTTCCAGAAGCCGAGTGCGCCGTCGGCAATCATCAGCTCAGGCTGTGCATCGAACCCCCGTCGACGCAGATCGAGCAGCAGATCGCGCCAATCATGCGCACTTTCCCTTGCACCATCGGTGAATCCGACGAGTTCTTTTCGGCCTTCCGGCGTCGCACCGATGATCACCAGGATGCATTGCTTTTCGTCTTCCAGCCGAGCTTCCAGATGAATGCCGTCCGCCCAGATGTAGACGTAGCGCCTCGCCGAGAGATCGCGCTTCTGCCACGCAGCGTGCTCGTCCTGCCAGCCGTCTTTGAGGCGACCGATGGCGGATGCCGACAAGCCGCTCGCATCCCGGCCGAGTAGCGCCGCCAACGCTTTGGACTTCCCCCGATTTAGTGGAGAGCCATTCGCTCTTCCTTTTGGCCGGCGCAGAACGTTGCTTCGAACGTCGCCGGGCTGACGTAGCCGAGGCTCGAGTGCCGCCGGCGCGGATTGTAGAACCCTTCGATGTATTGGCCAATGGCTTTGCTGGCCTGGTCGCGCGTCGCGAACGCCGTGCGCCAGATCAGCTCTGACTTGATGGTCTTGAATACGGTCTCGACCATCGCGTTATCATAGCAGTTCCCACGTCCGCTCATCGAGGCAACGAAGCCATGATCGCGCAGCATGCGGCGATAGTCGTCCGAGCAATATTGGCTGCCACGATCCGAATGATGGATCAGCCCGGGCGGAGGTCGACGCAGCGAGATCGCGCGCCGCAACGCTTCCATTGCCAAGCTTCTTTTCATCCGATCGCTCAGGTGCCAGCCAACGATCCGTCGAGAGAACAGATCCAACACGACCGCAAGATAGAGCCAGCCTTCGGCCGTCCACACATACGAGATGTCCACGCCCCATTTCTGATCTGGCGTTGTCGCGGTGAAGTCCTGATCGAGCACATTCGTTGCGACAGGGCCGCCATGGTCGCTGTCCGTCGTCTTCTTGAAACGCGTCTTTTGCCGTGCTTTCATGCCGTTTTCGCTCATCAGGCGAGCCACGCGGTGCCGTCCGATCGCCAAGCCACTTTCTTGCAACTCGACGTGCATGCGCGGTGAACCGTAGGTCTCGTTCGAGGTCGAGAACTCTGCGCGAATGTGCGCCAACATGACCATGTCGTCGTTCTGCCGGTCGCTGGCAGGTCGCGACTTCCAAGCATAGAAACCACTGACACTGACGCCCAAAGCTGCACACGCCGTTTCGACGGAAGCCTCAGCCCTCTTTGCATCGATCAACGCAAAACTCATCGACTTGTCTCCTTGGCAAAGAAGGCGGTCGCTTTTTTTAAGAGATCTCTTTCGGCCCTGAGGAGTTCATTTTCCCGACGCAAGCGGGCCAGCTCCTTCTCGACGTCCTCGTGTGGCCCGGCCATCAGCTCCGCGCGATCCAACTTCCGCTTCCACGTGCTCAGCGACGACATGCCGATGCCGAGGTCATCGGCAACTTGCCTGATCGTACGCCCACTCGTCGTCAGAATCCTTACGGCCTCCCGCCGGAACGCCTCGTCGATTTCGCGCCCCTTGTCTGTCTTGGTCTTGCCCATGCTGGCTCCTCTGATTCGCAAAATCTATCAGAAAAGCCCTCCACTTTTTCCGGGGAAGTCCACTTCCGAGAAATCGCCGGTCGAGATGCCCTTGAGATACAAGATCGGCAGCAGCGTCTCGATCGACTTGGAGCGGCGCATATAGGGCGGCAGGATCGACGGCGAGAACCGGATGCGACCGGGATCGCTAGCGCCGGCCCCACGATCGCGCACGCGCGGCTGGCGCACGGCGACCGCGCCGATGCCGGTCATCACCTCGCGCTCAGGCAAGTGGCCGTGCCGGACGACGCGGCTGTGGCCATCTTCAGTCTTGAGATCGGCATGCTTGGCGAGAAAACCAGCAACCTCCGCCTCGACCGCCTGCGCGAGCAGGGCACGAGCCCCGTTGCGCAAGACGTCCGTGAGTTGGTCGTCGAAGGCTCCTGGCAGAACTCAGTTGGATGACGTTATCGTTGGGCACGGCATATCACTCCTTTGCTGGAGAAGTGGAGGCATCAAGCACCCCCACGATATGCCGCCTTCCCGATTCCCGCCGTCACCAACTTCCGGCCATAGCTCCAGAGCGCCCGAATGCGATGCGTTTCGGATCGAGCGATCCTAGAGAGAGCATGCGGCGCGCTGGATCGCATCTGAGAGCAACAATTTGCAGTTGCGCCTCGCTCCAATTCGACCGGCCAGATCTTGCTGAGACGCGCAAGCGGCACTTGACGCAAGGCAATGCGCCGGGGGCAAGTTTACAGCTATTTGGACAACCTGATCGCAACCAGGACAAGGTGCCGTCATGACTATTCCAGCCACCATCAGTCATGCCGTGCAGCAGCTGCAGGAATGGTTGAAAGCATTGTGCGATTCCGGCGGATACTCCAACGAGGCTGAGGCTTTGGCCGTTTTGCGGGCGGTGCTGCACCAATTGCGTGATCGACTGACACCGCAAGAGGCTGTCGACCTCGCCGCGCAGCTGCCGCTGATCGTGCGGGGAGTTTATTACGAGGGTTGGCGGCCATCGAAGACACCAGAGCAGTTGCGCTCGCAAGATGAGTTTTTGGAAGGCGTTTCGGCTAAGTTGGTCCCGCATCCGATTGGGGCGGAGCCCGCGACGCGCGACGTCTTTTCTCTGCTGGCGCAGGCGATAGACTCCGGCGAAATCGCCGATGTGATCAATCAACTGCCGGCCAGCATCAAGGAGTTGTGGCCAGAAGGCATGCGCATCTGGGCCGCAAAGCGCGGCGTGGCGTAGGTCGATCCTGCGCTGAAGACCAGCGCGAGGAGATGCAGAAGAGATGCATAAGTAGTGGGTCGAGGGTGAATGCCATGCGTGCATGTCGAATCCCGCCCGTCGTCAGGTATAAAAAGACATGACTTCATTTGCGTTGGGGCTGAGTTTGTCGCTTTGCCCCTGGGGAAGTCACATTACCATCCTTGTCGATGATTATGACATCGTCCCTCTTCAATGTTGGAGCGGGTGTCGTTCCATCGGCCGGCGCGGACCGTGGACCGGGCGATTGTGGCTTTGTCGCGGGTCCGAATTTCTGCTCCAACAAGCGTTTCAGATTTTCGCGTTTGGCAGGATCGTCCACGGGCTGCGCCACGCCAACGGCAGGACTTCCCGCAAGCAGCACTGCCACTAAAAGAAAACGCGCAAACATTAGTAGCTTCCCTTCCGACGATACAGCGGCAGACGAACCGAATTCTGCCGAGGCAATAACGCCTATGCCGACGGCTGACATGAGCTATGGCCGGAAGTTGGTGACGGCGGGAATCGGGAAGGCGGCATATCGTGGGGGTGCTTGATGCCTCCACTTCTCCAGCAAAGGAGTGATATGCCGTGCCCAACGATAACGTCATCCAACTGAGTTCTGCCAGGAGCCTTCGACGACCAACTCACGGACGTCTTGCGCAACGGGGCTCGTGCCCTGCTCGCGCAGGCGGTCGAGGCGGAGGTTGCTGGTTTTCTCGCCAAGCATGCCGATCTCAAGACTGAAGATGGCCACAGCCGCGTCGTCCGGCACGGCCACTTGCCTGAGCGCGAGGTGATGACCGGCATCGGCGCGGTCGCCGTGCGCCAGCCGCGCGTGCGCGATCGTGGGGCCGGCGCTAGCGATCCCGGTCGCATCCGGTTCTCGCCGTCGATCCTGCCGCCCTATATGCGCCGCTCCAAGTCGATCGAGACGCTGCTGCCGATCTTGTATCTCAAGGGCATCTCGACCGGCGATTTCTCGGAAGCGTTGGCGGCGCTACTCGGCCGGGATGCGAGCGGCTTGTCGGCATCCGCCATCGGTCGCCTCAAAGACGGCTGGCAGGACGAGCACGCTGCGTGGCAGAAGCGCGATCTCTCGGCGAGGCGCTACGTCTACATCTGGGCGGACGGCATTCATCTGGAAGCTCGGCTGGAAGACGAAAAGCAATGCATCCTGGTGATCATCGGTGCGACGCCGGAAGGCCGAAAAGAACTCGTCGGATTCACCGATGGTGCAAGGGAAAGTGCGCATGATTGGCGCGATCTGCTGCTCGATCTGCGTCGACGGGGGTTCGATGCACAGCCTGAGCTGATGATTGCCGACGGCGCACTCGGCTTCTGGAAAGCCGCAGGCGAGGTTTGGCCGAAGGCTGCTGAGCAGCGGTGCTGGGTGCACAAGACCGCGAATGTGCTCGCCAAGCTGCCGAAAAGTCAGCAGCCGAAAGCCAAGCGTGCGTTGCAGGAGATCTGGATGGCCGAGACGAAGGTCGCTGCCGAGTTGGCGTTCGACGCCTTCGTCGAGAGCTACACGCTGAAATATGAGAAGGCCGCCGATTGCCTCGCCAAGGATCGAGACGCGTTGCTGGCCTTCTACGACTTCCCCGCCGAGCACTGGAAGCATCTGCGCACCACTAACCCGATCGAGAGCACGTTCGCCACCGTGCGTCACCGCACGATCCGGTCGAAGGGATGTCTCTCGAACAAGACGGCGCTGGCCATGGTCTTCAAGCTCGTCGAGGGCGCGCAGAAGAGTTGGCGGCGCCTCGACGGTCACGCGCAGTTGCCAAAACTGATCCTGGGTGTGAAGTTCACCGACGGGTTGGAGGTTGCGCCCCAAAAAGCCGCCGCTGAACCTGAAGCCGCAGCCGCCTGATCCGAGCGGCCGTCACCAAGATTTGGCGATAGCTCGGCTGACATTCACAAATTGTGTGAGCGTGATGAGCAGTTCATTCTACATGTGGCCGCAGGCCGAGGCTGGTCAGCTCAGCGCGCACTTTCGGAATCCGCATGCTAACACGCCATTCTTGAATTCCGCCCCGATCACGTCCTGATCCGCATCAGGAGGGATGCAGATGGCCCATTGGAACTCATACCGACAACTGGCCGGTCAACCATTGAGGCATGTCAAAGCGGCGCTGGCCGCTGAGCTCAATGAAGGATTTGAATTGGAGATCGGAGCCGAAATATGAGTACTGCCACGCGACGCGTGCAGAAGGACATCGGGTCCGTTCTCGCTGCCGATGGCGCGGCTACCTCCGGCTGGAGCGGTAGGCGCTTGCAGCGCCTCGGCATGGCGGTTGCGGCACCACTTCTCATCCTGTTTGTCGCATTCTGGCGGTTCAACACCGGTCAACAGGCCGTTCGCTACCAAGTGGAGCCCGTGACACGTGGATCGCTCGTCGTCCTGGTTACTGCTACGGGCTCGGTGCAGCCGACCAATAAGGTCGATGTCTCGAGCGAACTTTCGGGAACCGTTCGCAAGGTGCTTGTTGACTACAATTCACGCGTGATCGCTGGCCAACCGCTTGCCGAACTCGATACTGACAAGCTCAAGGCCGTCGTCGACAGCTCCCGCGCCCGCCTTGCCGCCACCCGCGCCAAAGTGACCGACGCGGAGGCAACGGTCGTCGAAAAGCGCCGCGATCTCGACCGCAAGCGCGCGCTGGCCGGGAAGCAGTTTGCGTCCGTCCACGATCTCGATCTTGCCCAGGCCGCGCATGATCGCGCGGGAGCCTCCCTTGCCAGCGCGCGAGCCGACGTCGGTGTCGCCGAAGCGGAATTGCAGCTCAATGAGACCAACTTCGTGAAGGCCTGCATCTGCTCACCGATTGATGGCATCGTGCTGAAGCGGAATGTCGACCCGGGCCAGACTGTCGCGTCCGCGTTCCAGGCACCGGTGCTCTTTACGATCGCCGAGGATCTGAAGCAGATGGAGTTACAGGTCGACATTGACGAAGCCGACGTTGGCAAAGTCAAGATTGGACACGGCGCG
This sequence comes from uncultured Alphaproteobacteria bacterium, assembly GCA_963779515.1. Lineage (GTDB taxonomy): Bacteria > Pseudomonadota > Alphaproteobacteria > Rhizobiales > Hyphomicrobiaceae > CAVZYN01. The sequence goes on along the minus strand of CAVZYN010000008.1, from coordinate 52,346 downwards.
AGCTTCTCTGTCGACGCCTTTCCGGATCGCAAGTTTCCCGCCTCGATCCGGGACCTGCGCTTCGCCTCGGAAACGATCCAGGGTGTCGTCACTTACAAGGCAATGCTCGTCATCGACAACTCCGAGCTGCTGCTGCGCCCAGGTATGACGGCGACGGCGGAGATCCGCGTGACTGAAATTGCAGATTCGTTGCTCGTTCCAAATGCCGCATTTCGCTACTCGCCCGCAGTGCAGGCTACAGATGAACGTAGCTTCCTCCGCCGCCTGCTGCCGGGCCCGCCGCGATTCCGAACCGCCAGCCCTCGCGAGGAGGGAGCTGCCAATCGCACCGTTTGGGTTCTGCGCAATGGCGTGCCTGCGTCCGTCAAGGTCGTCATTGGCCAGAGTGACGGCAAGCGCACGCAGATCGTGGGCGGAGGAGTGAATTCGGAGCAGTTGGTGATCGTCGACCAGCTCAAGACTAACTCATGAAGGTGGGTAGTCCGTGCGCGATATGAATCACGAGCCACCGCTGATTGAATTTCGAGCCGTGACCAAGGTCTACGGCAGTGGGTTGGCTGCCGTGCACGCGCTCGCAGGCGTCGATCTGACCATCGAGGACGGAGCATTCGTTGCCATCATGGGCCCCTCTGGCTCGGGCAAATCCACGGCCATGAACATCATCGGATGTCTCGATACGCCGACCTCTGGCGATTGTTTGTTCCAAGGTGTGGAGGTGGGGCGCCTGCCGCGCAACCAGCGCGCACTGATTCGTCGCCATCTACTTGGGTTCGTCTTTCAAGGTTTCAACCTGCTGGCGCGAACCACCGCCGTCGAGAACGTCGAGCTGCCGTTGATTTATCGGGGCCTGCCGCTGGCCAACCGTCGCGCCTGCGCGATGGAGGCCCTCGCACGCGTTGGACTCGCGGGGCGGGAGCATCATACCTCCGCCGAGCTCTCGGGTGGCGAGCAACAGCGCGTCGCCATTGCGCGCGCGATCGTCACTGATCCACGGGTTCTGCTTGCCGATGAGCCGACCGGGAACCTCGATACCAAGACGAGTCGCGAGATCATGGCCCTAGTGACGGCGCTCAACCAGGAACAAGGCATCACGGTCATTATGGTCACTCACGAAACAGACATTGCCGCCTATGCGCGGCGCACGATCCGATTCGTCGACGGCCGCATTGAGAGCGACGTGCAGAGTAGGGAAGCCGCCTAATGCTAACGGAGTCGATCAAGCTCGCTCTCCAGGCAATCCGGCGCAATCGGTTGCGCTCGTTCCTGACCGTGCTTGGCATCGTGATCGGAGTTGGCGCTGTCATCGCAATGGTGACGATCGGGCGCGGCACTACCGCCAAGGTGACCGCAGATCTCGCTAAGCTCGGGTCGAACCTCCTGTTCGTGAGCCCGGGCCAGTTTGGGCCCGGGCGCGCAAGCTCGGATGCCAAGGCCTTCAATGCGCGTGATGTGGAGGCAATGCGGACGCAACTCACCGGCATCAAGGCTATCTCGCCCGTCGCGCAGAAATCTGTGACCGTTGTTGCCGGCGCCGAGAACCGGATCACCGTGGTTGCCGGAACCGACAATGACTATTTGATCACGCAGGACTGGAAGCTCAGTGCTGGCCGACCGTTCTACGAAACCGAGATCAGAGGCGGGCGCGCAGCTTGCCTCATCGGCGAGACGGTGCGGGACAAGCTCTTCGGAGGAGCCGACCCGCTCGAGCGCAGCATTCGGGTCGGCAAGGTGTCGTGCGAAGTGATCGGGCTGCTCGAGCCGAAAGGCCAGTCTAGTTTCGGTTCTGACCAGGACGATATCATCCTGATGCCGATCCGGACCTATCACCGGCGCATCGCCGGCAACACGGATCTCTCCCGCATCCAGGTATCGGCGCGGGACGATGTCGAGACCGCGAAAGTGCAGACCGATATCGAATGGCTGCTTCGCGAGCGGCGCAACGTCCAATCGGGCAAGGAGGATGACTTCTCGGTCCGCGACATGAAGCAGATTGCTCAGGCGACCGCCGGTACGACGGCTATGCTCACGGGTCTCCTCGGCGCGGTTGCTGCGGTCAGCCTGCTGGTCGGCGGCATCGGCATCATGAACATCATGCTCGTTTCCGTTACGGAGCGCACACGCGAAATCGGCATCCGCCTCGCCATCGGTGCACTTGAAAGGCAGGTGCTCGCCCAGTTTCTGATCGAAGCCGTCGTGCTCTCGCTCTTTGGCGGCATCGCGGGCATTCTACTCGGTCTTGGTCTTGCTTGGCTCGCGTCACGCGGACTGCAGGTTCCCTTCGTGCTCGATCCGACGATCATACTCGTGGCGTTCGCCTTCTCTGCGCTGGTCGGCATCGTATTCGGTTACTTTCCGGCTCGACGAGCGGCGAGTTTCGATCCGATCCAGGCACTGCGGCACGAGTAGCTTGGCCAAAGCGGCCGCCCGAGTCCAAAACCTTTGGCGGCCAGCTCGAAAGTAGGAAAACTCCTCAAAAAACCAATGAAATCAAACTTGATTTGTTCAGTTGGAGTTCCCTACGGACATGTCACCGTGCACAACGGTTTGCTGCCCTGCAAGGCGCGTAGCAGCCCGAGATGAGCGCGCCGTGCGTCACTGTGTCGTGAGGCTTGCGGTCGCCGATTTGCCCAAGATCGCACTGCGCCTCATGTTGGCCCGCATTATTTGTGGCGGACGCTAACGGTGAGGCGATTGTACCGCTACAGACGCCGGCTTCTACTTCGACTCGCAAATCCTCGATCTCCCGCGACGTCCTCAAACGTCCTTTTGGCTCCCTCTTTTGCCCGCGGTTCCCCATTAACATCGCGACGGGTCCGTCTCAGCCTGAGCGCGCATTCGTGCGCTTGCGCCATCTCGGACCTGGTCGCGTGGCGTGGCGCGCATCAGACGTGCGAAAGTGAATTGCGAATTGTCCCGAGTGACCCGCGGCGGCTTTGGACCAAAAAACTCTCGGATGGACGGCAAGGGATCGATGTGGCCAGCTTGCGCGAAAGAGGGAGAACGCAGGGGAGAAATCCTTCGTAAGCCTCTGAAATATCGCGCAATTGCCGGTCGCCCTTCCCTCCGTCTCCGCCAGACTTAACAAATTGATATGATTAGCGGAAGCGCGCTTGCGCTGACTTGTCCTGGGAGCCGCCAGAACCGATGGCCGGATTGCGGTTGCATTCCGCGCGCTGAAGCGGGTCGATGATCAATGCTTGTGGCCGCTCTTTGCCAGATGCGTCGCAATGTTGGATTCGAGGTACACAAGCAGGTCTGCTGCGTCGCTTGGGGAAATCGCCAGGTTCGGCATGCGGATGCGGGGAAACCTAGCAGCGAGTTCTAGCGCATCCGGATCTTTGGCCGCGCGCATTTTGTCTGGATGAGAGATGTAGCGCTCCACCCAGGTTCGGTCGCGCCGCGAGAAGAGTCCGCCAAGATCCGGCCCAACGCGATCACCCTTGCCGATCGTATGGCAAGTGGCGCAAAGCTTGAGAAATAGCGCTTGACCAGGCTGATGCCCTGGCGCGCGCTCTGCTTTTACCGGAATCGTTGCCAGATTCTTCTGCTCCATGCGCCAAATGGGGTCCATCGATTGAATATTGGCGGCCAATACGCCGAGATCCCCGAACACGCTATCGCGCGCCCACTCGCCGGTGGCTTCGTTGCCAAGAAGAATTTCGCTGCGATGCTGGTTCGGCGCCTGGCTGCGTTCGCCGAGCTTGTAACGGATCTGGTCGATATCGCGGCGTTTGCCGGTCAGAAATAGCCAATCTGGACCAGCGCCGAAGGCCGCGGCATGCTGCATGAGTTTTTCAGGCGTGTCGTTCTCGGGATCGATGCTGACGGAGATGAACTGGATTGTCTTGGCAACCTCCGGATCGAGGCGCTCCCGCGCCATCGCCAATCGGCCCGTCACCAGCGGGCAGATGTCCTTGCAGGAGGTGTAGATGAAGCTGACGACGACGATCCTGCCCTTGATAACGTCGTCATAGAACTTGAGCTGTCGGCCATCTTGAGCAACTACCGTTACGTTCGGAATGTAGCCCGCTCCCCAGCGCATGCCCTGCGCGCCAGCCGTCGCGGCGCCCGCCACCATCAAGAAGACTGCCGCGAAAAATGTCACCGCATGCACGACACAACTCCTCCAGCCGATCAAATAGCAAGTTCTCGCGAGCCGCCCGCGACGGCTCCGCCCGCATGAACGGTTGGCCCTCCGTTATGTTGGCACTTCAGGATTTATCCAAAACACGCCATTCGGTGTCGGAATTGGTGTCTTGGTCACTTCATACTGCGGCTGACCTTTGTATTTCAGGTCGGTCGGGAGCCACGTGATCAGCTGGTAGCGGATCAGCATCGCGAAATCCTCGTGCACCGTGTTGTGGCAGTGCACGACGTAGGAGCCGCCGAACTCGCCGAAGCGAATCTGGAACTTGACCTTGCCCGATGGACGCAAACGCCAGACATCTTTGCGGACCAGCTTTTCCGTGTCGGGGATGAAGTCGGCCCCACGATTTATCGTAATTCCCTCCTCGAAGTGGAGATGAATTGGGTGGTCCCAACCGCCGCCGCCGTTAACAAGCGTCCAGTGTTCGACTTCGCCAGGCTTCGGCACTTGAATCGCAATGCGGTTCGCGTTGAGCGAATGCGAGCGCTGGCCCGCAACCGTCACGGTCCATGGGAATGTCGTGACATCACCGCAATCCGGAATGCATTGGCCGTCCGAGGTGGCACGCGAGTCACCACCGCCGGAACGGCCGAACTCGATCGTGCGCTCCCTCACCGGAGCCTCGAGTGGAATCTGGACCGTGAGACGCTTGGACTTCTGGGCAATCCACTCGCTGGTGCTGAGGTCGGTGCTCAGATCCTTGTCTGGATCCCTTGTCCGGCCAAAATCATACTCATAGTTGGTGTCGACACTCTTGAGTTTCGTGACCACCTTAAATTCCAGGATTGCTCCAACCGCTGGATCCTCGGACACGCCTTCGAAAGCCTTTCTCAGCTCTATGGTCTTATCGGGCTTGCGGCCATCTGTCTGCCTGAGCAGATTCATGAGGTAGATGCTGTCACCGGGCGCAAACGCGGCGAAGTCGACAACAACATCGTAGCGCTCGGCGGGGCTTTGCTCATCGAGCTCCAAGAGCTTCAGCGGGCTCACAACAAAATTGCCATCGTTGGCGATGAAGTACATTGGCAAACGCGTGCCTCGTGCAAACCGCCGGCTGGAATTCACAACGACCGCGAGCTTGATGAAGCGCGACATCGAGGCGTTGAGGATGCGGAAGCGATAGCGCCGCGGCAGCACTTCCATGTACGGATAGTAGGCGCCATTGACCGCGAGGACGTCACCGAGGAAGCCATCGGTGTCGAAGATATCGAAAAACAACTGGCCGTTCGGATCGAAGGCGGGATTCGAAATGGCGAGATTGACGTCGAAGTCGAGATTGCCCCAAGAGAGCTGCGAGCCACTCGGCAAGTTGAGGCATACCCCATTCGGATCGGCGAATCCTTCGCGGCCGCGATCGGGCCCGCTGTACATGTTGATCATGCCAAAGTTGCCCTTGTGGACATTTTCGGCGGTGAAGAAGAAGCGGTGATCGTGGAACCACATGGTTCCTTGGATCTCGCGGAAGTCGCCAGGAACACGGAGGACTCCGTCATCATCCGTGGGTCCGGACGCCTTGGCCGCATAGAGTGGGTCGCTTGTCGGCCAGATCTCCGGCATGTCGCGCCGCGCCATCGCGGAGCTCCAGTGGTAGTCGTAGAACGTGCCGGGGAAGTGATAGGCGTTGCAGGCGCCGTCGCTTTCCGCGCCGTTGTGGGCATTGTGATAGTGCGTCGAGATCTCGTTGCGGCCGAAACCGCCGTTGGCGGCACGGTCGACCGGCAGATCATTGTAGATCCGGCACAGGATCGGCTCGCCGTAGCGGGCTTTGATGAGAGGCGGCGTCGGCGCCCCCGTCCGCAAACCATTCCAATGACCCATCGTGCCCGGAGTACGCGTGCCAAATGACCAGACGCTGTTAGCCGCCTGCTCGGGCATCGGCTGGGCACCGGCGGATTTTGCCGGGTCGGTGTAGAACCGGCTGCCTTCTTTCACCTGTCCGAGCGACAGCAAGTATCCGACCTTGGGATAAAATTCCTCCCAGCGCTGATGCTCGAAGAACGGTCCATCGGGGCGGCCTTCGCAGGGACCTTGGTTGGTGACCGGGTTGCGATAGCTGGCTTGATCCGGATCGCCAGCATGCTGGCTGAAGTCCGTGTGATACGATGATCGCTTCGCGGTCTTTTCAACGTCTCCAACATTGCCACCGAATGCGCAGTCGCCAGTTGGCAATCCCGAGTGAGCTGGCAGCATCGGGATAGGTTTCTGATAATTCAGCCGCGGAATCTGTTGCGTGAACTTGCGCGCACCGAACGTCGGACTTGGCGGTGTCCCGGTCGGCACTGCTGCAAATGCGCTTCGAGCGTAGGGGCTCAACCCATTCTTGAGCGCCAGCATTCCCCCGGTCGTGAAGATACCCCAGCGCATGAGATCGCGTCTCGAGATCTGTCCTTGCGAGAGTGCGGCCACGATCTCACGGCGGTTGTTGCGGGCATGCTCAGCTTCGAGAAGCCTCAATCTGGAGGCGTTGTTCGGGAGATACATCAGTTGTCCTCCTCAATTGCCGGCCGCGGACCAGACCTCGTCACCCGAGACAAAAACGTCTGTCACAGACGGCGCCAGCGGCCGAAGCCGTCTGAAATTCCCGTTACGCGCGATTCGACTGGATGCTGATGCTTGGACTTCGGGCATACCGAAGCTCGCACCAGCCCGGTCGGCGAATTCGCGGCACTGGCGAACCCGGATCGTCAAAAATTAGTTTAAACAACATCTTCACTCAGCCACATACTGCACCGATAAACAATGGACTTAAGTCTCAGGTCTCCGCTCGTGCCGACGGCGACCTAAGTCCATCTGGCCAAGACATCCCGAGCAAATATGGAAACTCATCAGTGGTCGCACGTGCGCCGTCGTCTCGTCATGATCGATCAAGCATCAGTCGCTCGCGCGCTTGAACCGACGGCCGGCTTGCCGCTGGCGCGGCGAGTGATAGCTTTGTCGCCGTAGCCAAACTCTCCTGGTCACGCCGCGAGCCGCTCATGAACCACAGCACCGATTTCCCGACAGTCCGCGGCAAGGTCAGCGCGCAGGAATGGACGGCGCGCGTCGACCTCGCCGCCTGCTACCGGCTGGTCGATGCCTACGGCATGACCGACCTGATCTACAATCACATCACGGCGCGCATCCCCGGCACCGAGCATCTGCTGATCAATCTCTACGGCCTCCTGTACAAGGAAATCACCGCCTCCAGCCTCGTCAAGATCGACGTCGAGGGCAACATCCTCGCCACGCCGCCGACCGGCTACGGCATCAACAAATCCGGCTACGTGATCCACGGCGCGATCCACAAGGCGCGGCCGGATGTGGTATGCGTCATCCACACCCATACGCGCGCCGGCATGGCGGTCGCGGCAATGACATGCGGCCTGCTGCCGCTGTCGCAGACGTCGATCCGCTTCGTTGGCCACATCGGCTACCACGACTACGAAGGCCCCGCGATCGACCTTGCCGAGCGCGCGCGGTTGGTCAAAAACCTAGGTCCCCACGACTCGATGATCCTGCGCAATCATGGGCTGCTGACTTGCGGGGCAACGATCCAGCAGGCCTTCAACACGATGTACCAGCTCGAGATGTCGTGCCGCGCCCAGGTCGATGCGATGGCCGCGCGCACGGAGTTGACGTTGCCCGGCGACGCCGTTCTCGCCAAGACAGCACACCTCTATCAGCCCGGCGTGCGCCGGCCCTACGGCGTCCTCGAATGGCCGGCGATGCTGCGCCTGCTGGACGCCGAACAGACGCAGTCGGGCTTTCCACCCTACGCGATCTGATTTTCATTTGATTGCGCGCGGCCGCGCGCATACCAATCGCACTGCGTCGAGACTTCGTACGATCGGTATCACTCCGGCTTGATGCCGGCGTCGGCCGCGACCTTGGCCCAGCGTGTCAATTCACCCGCCAGGAATTTTGAGAAGTCGGCGGGCGAATTGGCGATGATGTCGGCGCCTTGCGCCGTCAGCCGGCCGGCGAGTTCGGGATCGGCCAGCGCCGCCTTGACGTCGGCCTGGATCTTGTTGGCGATCTCTGGTGGCGTGCCAGCGGCGGCAAGCAGACCTTGCCAGGAGCCGGTGACGAATCCTGGAACGCCGCTTTCGATGACGGTCGGCAGATCGGGGGCCGCCGCGACGCGTTTCTCGCTCGACACCGCCAGCCCCTTGATGCGGCCACCCTTGATGTGCGGCAACGTCGCCAACAGGCCGTTGACCAGGAAGTTGACCTCGCCGCCCGTGGTGGCGGTGATGGCCGCCGCACCGCCCTTGTACGGCACGTCCAGCATCTCGATGCCGGTGGCGGCTTTGAACTGGGCGGCAGCGAGCCGATTGGCGCCGCCACCAAAGCCATGATTGATCTTGCCTGGGTTTGCTTTCGACCAGGCAATCAACTCCTTGATCGTGTTGGCCGGCACCGACGGATGCACCGCAATGGCATGTGGCGAGAACGCCACCATGGTCACGGGCGTGAAATCTTTCGCCGGATCGAACGGCACCTTGGCATAGAGGCTCTTTGCCATCGTGATCGCGGAAATGTCGACCAGCACCAGCGTGTAGCCGTCAGGCGCGGACTTGGCCGCGAGATCGACCCCGATGATGCCATCGGCGCCGGGCTTGTTCTCGACGACGACGGGCTGGCCCCATTTTTCACTCAGCTTCTGGCCGATCGAGCGGGCGAGAATGTCGGACGTTCCACCGGGCGCGAACGGCACGACGATGCGAACCGGCTTCGATGGAAACGCCGGTGTCTGCGCCATCGCGGCCGGCGCGGCAGCAACAAGCAGTGCGGCAGCCGCGATGAGGCTCCGGCGATCGAGCAATTTCATATCGTCCTCCCTGGGGTGTCGGGCGTCTATCCGCGCCTTACCCCCAGAAGATCACGTTTTCAACGAACCACACAAGCGGGATCATTGCCGCGTCGAAACACCTTCGGTCGCGACCCTATCCATGGCCGATCGGGGTGCCGTTGACGGCGAGCGGCGCGACCCCCGTCTTTGCCGCTTCCTCGTTCAGCGTTGCGACTTCGGCGGGCGCATAAGGGAGGCCGCTGCGCTGGCGCCTGGCCTCCTCACGCGACTCGGGCTCGCCCGGCAGCAAGATCTCGTCGACGCCATCGGCCTTCGGGCATGTGCGAATGCGCTCCGACAGAATGTCCATCCGCGCCTTATAGTCGACCTCCGACACGAAGAGGTCGGGCTTCATGGCGAGGAAGAAGTGGCCGACGTTCTGGCGGCGGTCTTTCGCCTTGTATTGGTCGGCGACATCGCCAGCAAACGCCGCGCCCGAAATAACACCACCAAAGATGTCCATCATCATCGCGAGGCCCGATCCCTTGGGCCCACCCATCGGCAGCACAACGCCGCCAAGCGCGGCCGTCGCGTCGGTGGTCGGCCTGCCTGCTGCATCGAGCGCAAATCCAAGTGGAATTGGTTCGCCGCGCCGTTCGGCCTTGCGAATTTTTCCGCGCGCCGCCACCGCCGGCGACATGTCGAGCACGAACGGCGGCAGTTTGCCACCAGGCGCCCCGGACGCAAACGGGCTTGTGCCAAGCAGGCCCTCGCGGCCACCCCACGGCGGCATCGCGCGCGAGGCATTGGTGAAGACCATGCTCATCATGCCGGCATCGATGGCCTGCAGCACGTAGCTCGCGGCCATGCCGAAGTGATTGCTGTGGCGAACCGAGACGATGCCAAGTCCGAACGCGCGCGCCATGCTGATCGCTTCGTCCATCGCCCGCGTCGCCGTGACAAATCCAAAGCCGTTGTCGCCGTCGATGGCGGCCGCGACCGGCGTTTTCTTCTCGACCACCAGCTTGGGCGTCCGGTTGAGCATGCCCGTCCGGATGCGTTCGAGATAGACCGGCAACCGCATCAGCCCATGTGTGTCGACACCGCGCAGATCCGCCTGCACCAGGCAGCCCGCGACGGTGGCCGCATCGGCCGGCGGGATGCCGTTGCTGACCAGCAACCGCTCGGCGAAGGCGCGCGCGACGCCGGCGTCCGCATAGACACGCGCGGCAGTGTTGCTCGACGGGGTCGTGGTCGACATGGCGGGCTCCAGGTGAGATCAATGGCGCGGCGTACCACGGAATGCGCGTCAAAATCACGGGGCGCGCACCATGCACGGGAGCAATGCAATGGCAGAACCGGCCTTGTCCAATCCAGTCATCGAGCGCATGCGCGCCGGCGCGGCCGCGCTCGGCATGAGCGTCAGGCTGGGGCGATCCGCCGATATTGCCCGGATCGCCAAGGCGACGGGCCATGATTTCATTTTCATTGACGCCCAGCATGCGCTGTTCAATCTCGAGACCATCGCGCACATCGCCAATACGGCCCTCGCCATCGGCATCGCGCCGCTGGTGCGCGTACGCAGCATCAACGACCCGGATATTCCGCTGCTGGTCGACGGCGGCGTGACCGGCATCGTGATCCCGGACGTCAACACGGCGGCGGAGGCCCGCCGTGCGGTCGATCTGGTGAAATTCCCGCCGATCGGCAAGCGTTCGGTTGGTGCCAACTATCCACAGTTCGATCTGAAGGGCGTACCTGTCGCCGAGGCGACCAAGGCGCTCAACGCCTCGACCCTCGTGGTCTGCATGATAGAAACACGCGAAGGCCTCGAAAATGCCGATGCGATAGCTGCCGTCGCGGGTGTCGACGTGTTGCATGTCGGCTCCAACGATCTTCTGGTGGCGATGGGCAAGCCCGGAAAATTCGACGATCCAGAGATCGTTGCTGCTCAAGATCACGTCATCGCGGTCTGCCGGCAGCATCGCAAGTTTGCAGGCTGCGGCGGCAACCGCGATGTGGCGCGGCAGGTGGCGGCCATCAAGCGCGGCGCGCTGTTCGTCACGACCCAGAGCGACATTGCGTTCCTCGCCTCCGCCGCCAACCAATGGGTCGAGGGCGTTCGCAGCGGCTTGAAAACGTGACCGCGCCTACTCTGGCAGCGGTATAAACTCGATCTCGTCGGTCGGGACGGTGCCGAAGCGCTTCGCCTTCCAGTCTTCCTTCGCCTGCTGAATGCGATCCTGGGAGGACGACACAAAATTCCACCAGATGTGACGCGGTCCGTCCATCGGCTCGCCGCCGAGCAGCATCAGCCGCGTCTGGCTGGTCGCGAGAATGGAAATCCGATCGCCCGGACGGAACACGAGTAAACGTCCTTCCCCGAAGGTATCCCCGGCGATGTCGATCGACCCGCTCGCGACATAGACTGCGCGCTCGTCGTAGTCCGGATCGAGCGGCAGCACTGCGCCCAGCGCCAGCACTGCTTCCGCGTAGAACGTCGCGTGTGGGAAATCGACCGGCGCCGAGCGGCCATACATCGACCCCATGATCAGGCGCACACGCTTGCCCTCGCCTTCAATGCGCGGCAGCTCCCCGACACCGTGATGCGCGAACGCCGGCTGATCCTCCTCATGTTCCTTTGGCAGCGCCAGCCACGCCTGGATGCCATGCATCGGCCGCACTTTGGTTTGCGCTTCCGGTTGCTCGCGTTCCGAGTGCACGATGCCACGCCCAGCCGTCATGAGGTTCACATCACCCGGCTTGATGATCTTCGACACACCGAGACTGTCGCGGTGCCACATTTCACCGTCGAACAGAATACGTCACCGTCGCGAGCCCGATGTGGGGGTGCGGGCGCACATCGATGCCCGGCCCGACCAGAAGCTCCGCCGGGCCCATCTGGTCGAAGAAAGATGAACGGCCCGACCATGCGGCGGCCGATCGACGGCAGCGCGCGCCGGACGGAAAATCCCCCGAGATCATGCGACCGTGGCACGATCACCGTTTCGATCGCATCGCACGACCAAGAATTGCCTGGAGTTGGATCAGGTCCTGCGTTTTGGGTCATCGGCCAGCTCTCGAATTTCGCCCACGGGCCCAGCACCATAGACATCCCCGCCCGGCATGTCAGTTGCCATCCATTTTGCCTCTTGGAACGGCATTTTTGCGTGGTAGCCTGATCGTCTGACCGGGGCTGACCGGTTGGTCATTTTGATCACGTCGCGAACGGGGAAAAATTCCACATGCGTATCTCAATTGCCGGCGCTGCCACTGCGCTTCTGATTTCAGTTTCTTCCTCCGCCGCCTACGCCCAAGCAGAGCAGGTCGTCGAGATTGCGTCACGCGGCCAGAAAATTCGCGCGCTCCTGATCAAACCTGAGAAACCCATCGGCGGCGTGGTTCTCACCGCCGGCGGTCACGGCGTGCTCAGCATCGACCCGAGCGGCAAAATCGGCTGGGGCGCGGGCAACCACGTCATTCGCACGCGCGCGGACTACGCCAAGGCTGGCTACGCCGTGCTCGTTCCAGACGCCGCACCCGATCTTCGCGGTGATGGCAACGGAGTGAAAAGACTACCGCTGGAGCAACCAGCACGCGACCGATATCGGCGCGGCCGTCAAATACCTCCGCACCATCGCCAAGCCCGTGTCTCTCATCGGCACAAGCCGTGGTGCGCTGACCGTCAGCAACGCAGGCGCAAAACTCTCGGGCGAGGCCGCCCCCGACGCCCTCGTCATCAGTTCGGGTATGATTGTGCACATCGACGACAAACATCCATCCGCTGAAAGAAGCGTCGGCAACCTCGGCCGCATCAAGCAGCCGGTCTTCATCCTCTATCACGAGAAGGACAACTGCTCGTACACGCCGGCATCATCGGCGCCGCGCGGCAAAGCCCTGATGACCGGCTCCAAGAAAGTCGACGTCAAACTACATCACTGGCGCGGCACAAGGCACCGGCGATCCCTGCCAAGCCCAGAGCCCGCACGGATTCTTCGGCCAGGACGCCGAGGCCGTTAAGGCGGTGACCGATTGGCTGGCGGCACTGCCGAAGTAGGCCATTGTCCCAATCTGCGCATATCGTCGGTGAAAATAGTTGGTGCAACGAATACTGGAAGCTGATGGCTGGCGGCCCGTCACGATGTGGCGCCGCGACATGCAAGTTGGGCCCACCAATTCACATATGGGCTGGCAAATCTATCGGGCCAGCGGTAGATTGTTAGAAGATTCTTTCATGAATTTTGTCTTTCTGGCTGACGCGCGGGTGAGCCATGCGACTTTGTTTTTACGCGATCATTGTATCGTTGTTCATTTGCTCAATCAGCACGGCGCACGCCGCCAAGCGGGTCGCCTTGGTCATAGGAAATTCGAAATACGAGCACGCGGGCGCGCTCAAGAATCCATCCAACGATGCCGCCGATATAGCCGACGCTTTGATGAAGCTCGACTTCGAAGTCCACAAGGGCTTCGATCTCGACAAATCCAAGATGGACCGGCTCATCCGCCAGTTCGCCAACAGCCTTGCCGGCGCGGACGTGGGGTTGTTTTTTTTATGCTGGTCACGGCTTGCAAGTTGGCGGGCAGAATTATCTGGTGCCGGTCGATGCGCAGTTGCAGAGCGCCGCGGCGCTGGATTTTGAAATGGTCCGTCTCGATCTGGTGCAACGCACCATGGAACGCGAGACCAAGACCAATGTGATCTTTCTCGATGCCTGCCGTGACAATCCGCTGGCAAGAAATCTGGCCCGTGCCCTCGGCACGCGCAGCATGGAGATTGGTCGCGGACTGGCCGCTGCGGAGTCGGGTGTCGGGACTTTGATCAGTTTTTCCACCCAGCCCGGGAATGTTGCTCTCGACGGCGAGGGCCGAAACTCGCCATTCGCAAAAGCACTATCGCAGCACCTCCTTGCTAAGGGCGAGGATGTCTCGACAATCTTAATCAAGGTCCGCAATGATGTTATGGCGGAGACCCGAGACCGCCAGGTGCCTTGGGAGCATACGGCCTTGCGCGCGAAACTTTTTTTCACGGATCCTTTCTCCCCGGACGAAGCCAACCAAAAATTGATTGAGGCACAGTTCTGGGCAAGCGTGAAGGACAGCAAGAGTCTACCGGCTATCCAAATCTATTTGGAGCGATATCCAAACGGCGAGTTTGCCGCGTTGGCACGTGCACGCATTGCGCAGCTGCAGTGGGCCGAAGACAGGGCACGCGCAAGCGTTGCCGCCCGCGATGCCGAATTGCAACGCGCAAAGGAAGCGCGGCGAGAACTCGAAGCGAAACGAACCGAAGAGCTGCGGAAGGCGGACGATACAAAACGCGCTGAAGACCTTAGAGCCGCTCTTGACGCCGCTCAGCGCGCCCGCGAAATGGTCGAGCAGGCCGATGCTCAACGCCGAGAGGCTCTGAAGGCCGCCGACGACGCACGCAAGGAAGCTGACGCGGCTCGGCTGGCAAGCAACTCACAGCGCACGAAGGAGGCGATCGCCAAGGAAGAGGCCAGGAAGGCTGAGGATGCACAGAGGGCAACTGAGCTTCGCGCCGCGTTGGATGCAGCTAAGAAGGCCCAAGACGCTGTCAAGGCTTTGGAGCAACAACAGGCCAAGAAGGCCGCTGCAGGTGCGGTCGCTGCGACAAAAGACGCTCCAAATCCCGGTGAAGCGAGAAAGCTTGCTGCTCTGCCTAGTTCAGAAACGCCAATAGGACCTTACGACGGAATCTGGATGGTCAAGCATGTCAGCGCGAACTGTAGCGTAAAGAGCGGTTCAAGGCGGATCGAAGTCAATGGAACCAGAGTCAAGCTTTTCGAAGGGAGCGGGCAAATCACAGCATCGGGCGCAGTTCGATGGACAACGCCCTCACGAACCGATGGCCAGCCCATGGACTGGTCGGGCAATTTCCAAGCGAACTCGGGCTCTGGGTCTTACGGCCGTCGCAACGGCGGTTGCAGTGGAACGTTTACAGCTGCGCGAGAATGACATGGCTCCTTCGGCCAAGACGCCATCGCCGTCAAAACGGTGACCGACTGGTTGGCGGCGCTGCCGAAGTGAAGTCCTTTCCCTCTCCCCGCCAGCGGGGAGAGGATGTCGCAAAGCGACAGGTGAGGGGCAGCGGCACATGCCGCCCTCGCCCCGATCTTCTCGCGACATTAACCGCGATGTCGAAGAGCGTGCGGTTCTCGCTATCGTGCGGAGTTGGTGTCTGCCCCTCATCCGCCCTGCGGGCACCTTCTCCCCGCGTGCGGGGAGAAGGAAAAATCAAAACGGATCCTGTTGATCGAACGTCGGCCGCCGCTTTTCCTTCAACGCCGCCAGTCCCTCTTGCACCTCCGGGCCCGAAAAACCCATGAACTCCATGGCGAGCGAGGCATCGAACGTCGGTCCCGCCATGCGCAGCCAGTTGTTCAGCGCGTGCTTGGTCCAACGGATCGCCGCCGGTGGGCCGGCGGCGAGCTTGTCGCACACCTCCAAAGCCTTCTCGATCACCTTGTCATCATCGACCGCCATCGTGATCAAGCCGATGCGCTCGGCCTCCTCGCCCGTCAGCGGATCGCAGGTCATCAGATAGTACTTCGCCTTCGCCATGCCGCAGAGCAGCGGCCAGATGATCGCGGAATGATCGCCGGCCGCAACGCCGAGCCGCGTATGCCCGTCGATGATGCGGGCTTTCTTGCCCGCGATCGTGACGTCCGACACCATCGCCGCCGCCAATCCGGCGCCGACGCACGGCCCCTGGATCGCCGTCACGACAGGCTTCATGCAATTGACGACGTTATAGACGAGGTCGCTCGCCTCGCGCCAAATCTTCGAGCGGTGATGCCAATCGTTCGCCATGCGCTCGACCATCGCGAGATCGCCGCCCGCGGAAAACACCCCGCCCTCCCCGCGCAACAAAATGACTGACACGTCCGGGTCGCGATCCGCGTCGCGGAACACATCGCCAAGCTCGCGGTGCCCGGTCTCATCCAGCGCATTGAGCCGTCCCGGCGCCGAGAGAATGATCTCCAGCACGCGCGGGCGCGGGCGAGCGAATTTCAGCGCTTTGTAGTGGGCATAAAGGTCGGTCATCGGAGCCTCTGTTGTGCGAGTCCGACGGGATGATAGAGCCCAGACCCAGCCATGCAAGCGAGCCGATTGCGGGGACCGCTCCGCATGCTATGAAGGCTCCTTGTTTCACGCCTCAATCCCGGAGTTCTCAGATGACGATCAAGCGGCACGAATCCTCCGCCATCCTCTCGATGGCCGTCGAAGCCAACAACATGGCCTATCTCGCCGGTATCGTGCCGAAGACGCTGACCAAGGACGTCAAGGGCCAAACCGAGGAAGTGCTGAAGGAAATCGATCGCCTGCTCGCGGCGTGCGGCAGTGATAAATCAAAGATCGTCACCGCCACCATCTGGGTTACCGACATCCGCAATCGCGACGGCATGAACGAAGCCTGGAACGCCTGGACCGGCGGCAAGAACCTGCCCGCGCGCGCCTGCGTCGAGGCCAAGCTTGCGGATCCGCGCATGCTGGTCGAGATCATGGTGACGGCGGCGAAGTAACGTGATCCAACGCCACGAACTCGAGCCGCCTGTTCTGGCGAACGTCGTCGCGACGGCATCCACGGTTTTCACCGCGGGCTGCATCGCCGACGACACCAGCCAGGACATCAAAGGCCAGACCCGTCAGGCCCTGGCCGATGTCGACAAGTATCTGGCGCTCTGCGGCTCCGACAAATCCAAAATCCTGAGTGCCGTCATCTGGCTCTCGGATATTCGGCTGCGCGAGGCAATGAACGAGGTTTGGACGGCGTGGCTCATGCCGGGTCACGCGCCCGCCCGCGCCTGCGTCGAGAACAAGATGGCCGATCCGCGCATGCTGGTCGAAATCATGTTTATCGCCGCGAGATAGGTGTGATGAGTGACAAGCTGCAACCGGGCCTGCGCGGCGCCTACAAGCACTTCCTCGACATTCCGACGCGCTGGATGGACAATGACGTCTACGGCCACGTCAACAACGTCGTCTACTATTCCTACTTCGACACTGTCATCAACCGCTACCTGATCGACGAAGGCGGCTTCGACATCCAATCGGCCACCGTCATCGGCATCTCACCTGAGACCATGTGCCGCTTCTATCGCTCGTTCGCCTACCCTGAAACAGTGGAAGCCGGGTTGCGCGTCGGCCGCCTCGGCTCATCATCAGTGCGCTACGAGGTCGGACTGTTTGGGCGCGGCGAAACCTCGGCCCGCGCCGAAGGCCATTTCGTACACGTGTTCGTCGATCGCGCAACCCAGCGCCCGGTTCCGATCCCTGACCTCATCCGCTCCGCGCTTGCCCGAATCGTCGCCTGATCCTTGTTGCCGGCATGAGCGCAAGCGGGTGTGGCGCGCAGGTGCCGCCTTACCATCAAAGACAGATTGCGGGTCTGGACATCTGGCGGCGCGTGCTCGAATCTGGAACGAGGGCGCACAACTCTTTTGCGGGTTTCGACAGATGACATTGCGACGAATGCGTCGTTGGACGGCGGCATTGATGTTGCCCATGGCGCTGAGCGTTGCAGCGCCAGCAGGCGCCGATCAAACAGGGCTCGCCAGCATCCACACTTGGAAGAAGGTCGGCAAAAAGACCTGCATGCTCGACCATTTTCATTCGGGACAGGGCAGCGGCCCCAACCGCAAGGCCGCCGAACTCTCGGCGATGAAATCATGGATGGGATTCACCGATCTCGAGTACGGCAGCGACTGGGCCAGCTACAAGATCGCCGAGCGTAAATCCATGTCTTGCAACCAGGACAACGACTCGAGCTGGACCTGCAATACCGATGCGTTGGCCTGCCGCCCGTATTGACGGCCGGCGTTGCGCGCCGTTCAACGAGCCCCCATGGCGCGGCCGAGGATCGTCCGCAGGATGCTCCAGCCATATTTCATGACGATCATGCGGATGAACCAATTCATTACGCCACCGCCACCACCACCGCCGAACCCCAGGAGATTTCCGAGAATTCCGCGGATCAAACTCGATAGGATGCCACCGCCCGCCCCGCCCCCAGGCATCGGGATCTGAATACCGCCGCCGCGGCGAAGGATTTCGCCGAGATCACCGTAGGGATTGTTGCCACCACTTGGCAGGTTCGGAATGTTTCCCGGGAGCGGCAGCGGACTTTGGCTCGGCAAATTGCCGCCCATTCCTCCACCACCCAGTCCTCCACCACCCATGCCACCGCCCATCGTACCGCCGGTCTCGTTCTGTTGCGGCCATGGCATTTGCGTGCCGCCGCCCATCTGGCCGCCACCTTGTTGTTGCGGCCACGGCATTTGAAACCCGCCTCCGCCGCCTTGAGATTGGCCTTGGTTCTGCGCCGGCCACTGCATGCGTGCGCTTGCCGCGCCACCGCTGGCCCCTGCCGGCAACTTGCCGAGCACATCGCCAAAACTCTGCTTCGTCTGCCGCGCGAGCCCGCCCATCAAGATGGTGGCGAAGCTCGGCAGCATCGACTTGATGAGCTCTTCGCTGAGGCCGGTTTCGCGCGACGCTTGCGCGGCAATTGCGCGGCTCTTGTCCTTGCTGCCGAGGATGTTACCGAGAATCCTGTCGCCATCGGCGCGCCAGTTCGGATCGGCGAACACCGCCGGATGATCGAGCGCCTGCTCGTGATGACCGTGACCGAGGGCCTGTACCAGATCGGCGAGCCCCCCGCGGTTCAGCGTATTGCGTTCGAGGCTTTCGGCCAGCTGCGGCAGCACGGCGCGCATCGCCGCCTCCGCTTCGGCCGGCGCGATCCGATAGGCACGCGCGAGATTGCCGACGAGCTGGCCGCCCTGGGCATTGAGAAGAATGTCGAGAAGTTGCATGGGCCGGAGCCGCTCCCTGTTGAACGCGGCCCACTGAACCCATCAGCGCACGTTCCGACAAGGGGTAAAATGCGGCTCAGAAGGGATTCCAGGTGGGCTTTGCCGTAAAGCGGATGTAGCCGATGTTGGCGCCAAGACGCAGCCCGAGCCCGGCGCGGATCGGCGCCATGGTCACGCGCGTATTGGTGACGAACGTGATGCCGACCCCGCCGACCACGTACGCCGAGCCGTCGATGGCGGTGAAGCGGGCGTAAAGGTCCTCGGGCGCGTCGAGCTTGTAGATCAGGAACATCACCTTCGACCCCTCGGCGCCGAGGTCGTAGCCGATCGTTGGCCCGTGCCAGTAGATCTTTTGCGTGCCGCCGCTGCGTAAATAGAGCGTGCCCGCGCCATATCTGAGCCCTGCAATGATCGCCCCGCCGCCTTCGCTGCCGATCACGTAGCCCGTCGGGCGGCCGGACTTGCGGAAGGCATGTTCGATAATGCTGCCGAGCCCGGTCGTGACCTTTCCGAACAGGCCTTCGCTGACGGCGCGGATCTCGTCGATGGTATAGCCCTCGCCCTCAGCTGCCGGTGGCGGCGCGTTGCCGGCGACCGTGGGCGGCGCTGGCGCGGCACGCGGGTCGACGTTCGTCGACGTCTCCCACGGCCGATCAACTGGGCGATCAACTGGCCGATCCACCTGCTTGGGCGCAGCCTTCGGAGCCGGAGGCGGCGACGGCGGCACGGCCGAGATCTGTGGTTGCGCAGCCTTTGGCTCAGGCTGACGCGGAGGCTCGGTTGCGGCGCGGGCGGGAGCTTGCGCGGGAGCCGGTGCCGCGCCCTCGTTCAACATCGCATCGAGCCGCTGCGTCATGTAGGCGGTCTTCGCCCGCATCGTTGCTTGCAGTTCGAGGCTCGCCGCCGTCAGTTCGGCGATCTTGCCGCAATCCGCCTCGCATTGCGGCACCAACGCGCCGAGCGTGTCGATCCGCGCGAGGAGATCGTTGGACTGCTCGTCAAATGTCGCGATCTTCTTGTCTTGCAGCGCCACGAACGCTTTCTCTTCGTATTCAGCGTCGCTCCAGCCGCGCTTGTCTTTCAACTGCCGCATGCGTGCTTGCAGCTTCGGCGCCTGTTCGGCGTTGATCGCGCGCAGCGCCGCGCCGGATTTGTCGATGGCTTCCGCGACCTGTTGTTGAGTGCACGATAACGCGAGCGCGGGCACCGCGCTGACCAGCATAACGCCCAAACCGAGGGTGCCCAACGTTAGGGCGCGTTGCGCGAACCGCATGATGCCTCTATCCCTGCTCAAACCGGCTTGAACCCTTCAATTAAGGAGTTAGATGCCGAAGTTCAAACGTTTCGCCCCGAAAAGGCTGCAAAACATGCCGGTGACTTATGATTTTAAAGGAAAAATCGCCGTCGTGACGGGCGGCGACAGCGGTATCGGCCGCGAGGTCGCGGAACGTCTCGACGAGGCTGGCGCGACCGTCGCCGTATGGGATCGAACCGCGCCGATGTCGGCGGGCGTGCTTCACATGCGCGTCGACGTCAGCGACCGGGCGACAATTGCAGCCGCCATCGAGCCACTCGTCGCCAAATACGGCGGCATCGACATGCTGGTACATTCTGCCGGTTACGTCGGTCCGACCCTGTCATTGGTCGACTACGATCCAGCCGAATGGCGCCGCCTCATCACCGTCAATCTGGTGGGCACTTACGAGGTGTGCCGTCAGGTGGTGCCCGTGATGCAGAAACGCGGCGCGGGGCGCATCGTCAACATCGCCTCGCTCGCCGGCAAGGAGGGCACGCCGAATTCGTCAGCTTACTCCGCCGCCAAGGCCGGCGTGATCGCGCTGACGAAGTCGCTCGGCAAGGAACTCGCGTTGACGGACATCCGCGTCAACTGCATCGCGCCCGCGGCCGTCGAGACAGGGTTACTCGCGCAGGTCTCGCCCGAGCATCTACAAATCATGATCGACAAGAGCCCGATGAAGCGGCTCGGCACCGTGCAGGAATGCGGCGAGCTCGTGCTTTGGCTCTGCTCGGACGCCTGCACATTCTCGACCGGCGCCGTATTCGATCTCTCGGGGGGACGCGCAACGTATTGACGATCACGTATCCCAGCGTGGCGCGATCGGAAGATTGACGATGCGGCCATCGGGCCGCTTCAGAGCGTGCAGCGTCTTCATGTCATCTTCGGACAGCGAAAAGCTGCCGACATCGAGGTTCTGCGCGATCCGTTCGGGTGATGACGAGCGCGGAATGGCGCACACACCTGGCTGCTGCACATGCCAGCGCAGCAGCACTTGTGCCGGCGTCTTGCCCTTCGCTTTGGCGATGGCAACGACTGTTGGGTCTTCCATCAGCCCGCCGACCGCACCGCGCCCGATCGGGCAATAGGAGACCATCGCCATATTGGCCGCGCGGCACGCCGCCAGAACCTTTGTTTGATCCAAGCGCGGATGATACTCGACCTGATTGCACACGATCGGCTCGGTCGTCAGCTTGAGCGCCTCGGCGATCATGGGCGTCGTGAAATTCGAGATGCCGATGTGCTTCGCCATGCCGCGCCGTTTGGTGTCGCAGAGGGCGGCGATCGACTCTTTCAATGGCACCTGTGCGTTCGGCCAATGGATCAGCAACAGATCGACTTGATCGAGTTGCAGCTTCTTCAGTGAACTCTCCGCCGATCCCTGCAGTGCGCCGGCCCCGATGTTCTCCCACCACACCTTTGTCGTCACCCAGATATCCTTGCGGGCGACGCCGCCGTGCTTGAGCCCCTCCCCCACCTCCGCCTCGTTGCCATACATCGCAGCGGTGTCGATGTGGCGATAGCCGGACTTCAAGGCCGAGGCCACGGCCTTCGTGCAATCCGCACCCTTGATGGCCCAGGTTCCGAGACCGATCGACGGGATTTTGGCGCCATTGGCTTCAACGATAGGAATGCCGGCCATGAAAAACTCCTGCGACGAATTGGGGAACAAGGAAGCATAGCCTCCACACTCCAAGTGATTGTGTCAATCGCAGCGCTGATGCACACTGCCATGCAGGGACGTCACGCTGAAACGAAACGGGGAAACACTCATGGCGCTTGGCGCCGCACTCGGACGAACGACACTGATCGCCGGTGCTTTCTTGGCGACCGCCGCGACGCTCTACATCATGGGGCGAGTGCCGATCTGCACCTGCGGGACGATCGAATACTGGCACGCTAATGCCAATGACAGCGGCACGTCGCAGCACTTGGCCGACCTCTACACGTTCACGCACGTGCTGCACGGGTTCATCTTCTACTTCGTGCTTTGGCTCGTCATGCCATTCACGTCGGTGTGGACCCGGCTGGTGCTCGCCGTGTTCATCGAGTGTGGCTGGGAGATCGCCGAGAACACTGACTTCGTGATCAATCGCTACCGGGCCGCGACCGTCTCGCTCAACTACACCGGCGACAGTATCATCAATTCACTGGGCGATATCTTGTCGATGGCGATCGGCTTCGTCATGGCTGCCATCTTGCCAGCCTGGGCGACCGTCGCGCTCGCCCTCATCAGTGAAGCAGGCCTCGCGGTGATGATCCGGGACAACCTCACGCTCAATGTCCTGATGCTGCTCCACCCAATCGAAGCGGTGAAAGCCTGGCAAGCGGGTGGAGCACAGTAATCAGCGCCTTCAAATCCGCCAACCGGAGTGGATCGCGGCGACGCCGCCGGTGAGATTGCGGTAGGAGACGCGCTCAAAGCCCGCGTCGCGGATCATCGTCGCGAAGGCCTCCTGCTTCGGAAAGCGGCGGATGCTTTCAACCAGGTACTGATAGGGCTCCGCCGCCCCCGCCGTCAGTTTGCCCAATCGCGGGATCACCTCGAACGAGTGAAAGTCGTAGAGGCGATCGAGCAGCGGCACCTGCACCTCGGAAAACTCGAGGCACATGAAACGTCCGCCTGGTTTCAGGACACGGAACGCCTCCTTCAGGGCGACATCGATATGCGTGACGTTGCGAATGCCGAACGCGATCGTATAGGCATCGAAATGCCGCGACGGGAACGGTAGGGTTTCGGCATTGCCGACCGACACAGCGATGCGGTCAGCAAGCCCGGCTGCGGCGACGCGACGGCGGCCGACGGTCACCATCTCGGGGCTGATATCACAGATGACCGACCGGCTGCCCGGCCCTGCCGCCTCCATGACGCGCATCGCCACGTCGCCGGTACCGCCCGCGACATCGAGATGATGGAAAGCCTGCGCGCCCTTCGGCGGATTGAGCCAAGCGACGAGGTCGCCTTTCCAGAGCCGGTGCAGCCCGCCCGACATCAGGTCGTTCATCAGATCGTAGCGCTCGGCGACGGCGGAAAACACGTCGTTGACGAGGCGTTGGCGCTCTTCCGGCCGCACGGCCTTGAAGCCGAACGTGCCGGCCGTGCCTGCGGGATCGTCATTCGTGGTGTCGGTCATGACTGACGTATAGCCGACGCCGGCAGCGCGGCCAACGCGCGCCGATGTCTCATGCGTCGCTCTTCAGCGCGATGGCCAACGCCACCAGGGCAATCACGGCGCAGGCCACGCCGACGACTTGGAACGTCATCGCGTAGCCAAAGCGATCCGCCATCGGACCGCTGACGAGGGGCGACGCGAACTGGCCAGAGAAGACGCAGGTGCTCATGATGCCCGCCGCGCGACCCCGCACCGCCGGCGACGTCTTGGCGAAGAGAAGGCTGTTGTTGTTTGGAAACAGCAGGCCGAGCCCGAGGCCGGAGATCGATGCTCCCACAACGGTCATTGGCAGCGAACTCGCCGCGCCGATGATGCAATAGCCGGCGGCGACGAAGGCGAACACGACCGTGTGAATCGCAAACGGCGATAGGTGCTGACGGACACGCGCATACTGCAAGGCGACCAGCGCCATCGTGCCCGTCGTCGTCGCGGCGACAACGCCCGCAACGGCCGGAGATGTGACATCGATCTCGACCAGCCGGAACGCGAGCAGCGTCGGCACGAGCGAAAGATAAAAGGCAACCATCGCCAAAAACGCGATCGGCCCGAGGACGGCGAGCGTCGCAACCGGTAGCCGGTCGGTGGACGGCGCTTGCCCCGCGATCCGCACCGGCAACGTCTCGGGCAGCATCGTCCACACCACCGGAACCATGGCGAGCGCCGATGCATAGGCGAGAAAGGGGTAACGCCAGCTGAACTCCGCCAGCAGCCCTCCGGTGACCATGAACAACACCGCGCTGCCCGAAAGCGTGGCGCCTTGAATGCCGACGAACTGCTCTCGCGCCCGGCCCTGATAGAGGTCGCCAATCATGGCAATCGCCGCTGTCATCAGCGCACCGTTGCCAGCGCCGAGAAAGGCGCGTCCGATCAGCATCGCCGGCAGTGAATCGACGAACGCGCCGGATGCACCCGCAATCCCGTAGAGCAGCAGGCCCGTCAGCATCACCGGGCGTCGCCCGAACCGGTCCACACACACGCCCGATACGGCAGCCGTGAGCACAATGAAAAGCGACGGCAGTGTCATGACGAGGCCGACGAGGGTCGTCGCCTGGGCCACATCGCCGAATGTCTGTCGCAGGCCTGGCAAGGCGGGCGCGATGGTCGCGTTCGCCATGACCGTCAGGCTCGCGACTGCGAGCAGGGCTGCGCCGACGCGCGCAGGCGGCGCAGGGATATCGAGGCTCTTCTGCATAACCTTGTCTACCGCAGGCCACGCGCTGGGTCAGGGGCCACAGAGTCGCGCATGGCAGCCGCGCAACTGACGCGCTCGCTCATTGCTGCATCGTGTAGCCGGAGGTCTTGATGATCGCCCCCCAGCGCTCCGTATTATCTTTCATCGCCGTTGTCAGCGCCGCGGGCGCCGTCCCCATTGCGATCAGGCCGAGCGTCTCGAGCCGTTGCCTGACTTCGGGTTTGGCGAGCCCCACATTGGTGGCAGCGTTGATCCTGGCGACGATATCGCGTGGCGTATTCGCCGGCGCCCACAGCCCATACCAGGCATCCCCGACCAAGTTGAATCCGCTCTCTGTCAGCGTCGGCACGTCCGGCACGAACGGCGAGCGTGCCTTGCCAGTCACCGCGACGATCCGGATGTTTCCGCCGCGATGCTGTTGCAGCGCATCCGCGATCGTGCCCACTACGATCGGTATCTGCCCGCCGACCAGATCATTGATGGACGGCGCGCCACCGCGATAGGGCAGGCGCTTCATGTCGACGCCGACCAGCTTGGCAAAATTGACGCCCGTGAAATGCGGGATCGTGCCAGCGCCCGGAATACCATAGGTCGCCTTGTCGGGGTTGGCTTTGATCCACGCCACCAACTCCGGTAGCGTCTTCACGTTGAGGTTGTTTGCGACCGCGATACAGAATTCAAACGCCGCCAACTGCGATACGGGCTCGAAGTCCGCGAACGGATCGTACCCGGGTGCGGGATGCACCAGGGCCATCAGCCACATGGTCGGGCCGGTGGTAATCAAGAGTGTGTCGCCATCGGGCACGGCGGCCTTCACCGCTTGGATGCCGATGCGGCCATCGGCGCCCGTCCGATTCTCGACAATGACGGAGCGTCCGAGCGTGGGGCCGATCTGCTCCGCAATGATGCGGCTGAGCGCGTCACCACCCCCACCCGCGCCAAACGGGAAGATGATCTTCATCGGCGTCCCAGCGAGCTGCGCACGCGCCAGATCCGATCCCGCGAGCAACGCGCCTGCGCCACCCACCCCGAGCTTCAGAACGTCGCGCCGTCGCATTGCCCACCCTCCATTATCGCCTTTGCGCAAGTGTGCCCGCCGCCCCGGCATTTCTCAAGTCCCCCAACCATAAAACCCAGCCGCAAGCACGACGATCATTGCGATCGTAACGGCCAGCCGCCACCGTTCCACCCAAGGATGCTCCGTGAAATCGAAAAACAGCCCGATCAAGGCGCCAACCGGTGCACCGGCC
This sequence comes from uncultured Alphaproteobacteria bacterium, assembly GCA_963779515.1. Classification (GTDB taxonomy): domain Bacteria; phylum Pseudomonadota; class Alphaproteobacteria; order Rhizobiales; family Hyphomicrobiaceae; genus CAVZYN01. The sequence goes on along the minus strand of CAVZYN010000008.1, from coordinate 26,680 downwards.
AGGATCCCGAACGTTCCTGCCGCCAACCAACCCAGAAAGCCAAACGCAAATAGCAGGCCGACGAAGTACGGCGCGCGCAACAAGTCGAATACATCGTCCATGGGATCCTCGGATCAGGCGAAGGCGGGGGGCACGGCCGCGATGACCACCTCCGCCTTGATGGAGTTGGCGATGTAACACTCGTCATGCGCACGATGATGCAGCGCGGCGATATCTTCGGCACTCGGCCGCGTTGTCCCAGAGAAGGCGATGCGCGGGCTGAGCGTGATCTTCGACATGAACATCTTGGCGCCGGCGGGCTTGGTCATTTCACCGGACGCCGCGTCCGTATAGCTGTCGACGCGAAAACCGCGCTTTGCCGCGAACGCGAGAAAGAACAGCATGTGGCAGGCCGAGGCGGCGGCAACCAGCGCCTCTTCGGGATCGACCGCGGCCGGATCCGAATAGGGGATCGGCACGCTCGACGGCGCCGACGACCCGCGCACCACGGCGCCCCCGTCGAACGTCAGATCGTGCGCCCGCGAATATTTGTTGTCGAGGAACGCCTGGTCGCCACGCAGCCAGTCGACCGTTGCCGTATAGATGTGCGCCATCTCAATTCTCCTCAGGTCCCGCTTTTACAGAACGCATCGTAGGCAGCGCGATCCATCAGCTTGTCGAGATCGGCCTTGTGCGCCATCTTGACCTTGAAGAACCACGCTTTGCTTTCGGCTGCCTCGTTGACCAGCGCGGTGTTGTCGCCGAGCGCCTCGTTGATTTCCATCACCTCGCCCGAGACCGGCGAATAGACGTCGCTCGCCGCCTTCACGCTTTCGACGACGGCGCAGGCTTCATGCGCTTTCACCTGCCGCCCGACTGCCGGCAGTTCGACGAACACGACGTCGCCGAGTTGACCTTGCGCATGGTCGGTGAGGCCGACGACGGCCAGATCACCCTCGACACGCACCCACTCATGGTCCTTGGAATACTTCGTCGTCATAGCGGCCTCTCAGGCTGGTTTGCGGTGATAGCGATTGGGAACGAACGGAAGCGACGCAATAGTGGCGCCAAGCGGCTTGCCGCGCACGATCAACTGCAGTGGTGTGCCGGGCTTTGCATGTGCCGACGCGACATAGCCCATGGCAATGGGGCCGTTGACGGCCGGCCCAAAGCCGCCGGACGTAATGACGCCGATCTTATTGGCCGCTCAAGTCCTGGATCTCGGTGCCGTCGCGGGCAGGCGCGCGGCCGTCGGCTTTGATGCCGACGCGAAGGCGCGAAGTCCCATCCTTTAGTTCTTTCTGGATGCGGGCGGCGCCTGGAAAACCACCTTCGTCGCGACGGCGTTTCTGCATCGACCAGACGAGGTTGGCTTCGACGGGCGATGTGGTCTCATCCAACTCATGACCATAGAGGCACATACCGGCTTCGAGGCGGAGTGAATCGCGCGCGCCGAGGCCGATCGGCTGCACGCCCTCTTGCTTCAAGATGAGTTCGGCGAGCGGTACCGCGTAGGCTGCGGCGACGGAAATTTCGAAGCCGTCCTCACCCGTGTAGCCCGAACGCGAGACGTGGCAGTCGAAGGCGCCGACCTTGACGGCACGCGCTGTCATGAAGCTCAAGCCTGCAGCCTCTGGCGACAATCGGGCCATGATTCCAGCAGCTGCAGGGCCTTGCAGCGCGACCAAGGCGCGCGCCGCGGATTGCTGCAGCCGCACACCCTTCGGCAGTCGCGCGGCCATGTGAGCGTAATCGACATCCGAGCGCGAGGCGTTCACCACCAGCATCAGGCGGCCGTCGTCGCTTTGATCAATGGAGCGCGTCACCATCAGATCGTCGATCGTGGCACCCGCGTCGTTGAGCAGTTGCGAATAGCGCTGCTGGCCATGCTTCAGATTGAGAACATCGGCGGGCACCAGCGCTTCGAGCGCGCGGGCAACGGTCTCGTGGCGATTGTCTTCGGCGAGGAGGTAGGCTTGCCCCATATGCGAGACATCAAACAACCCAGCCTTCTCACGCGTGTGCAGATGTTCCTTCAAGACGCCGAGGGGATATTGGATCGGCATCTCGTAGCCCGCGAACGGCACGATCTTGGCACCGAGGGCGACGTGCACATCGTAGAGCGGCGTGCGCTTCAGCGCGTCTGTCGATGGCGCGATGCTCATCAGCGTCCCGTCACTGGCTCGGCCGCGCGCGCAAGATGCGTGCACGTGGTGAGCCCCATCTGTCACGGGACCTGAGAGATTTGAGCGGTTCTCTTGTTGGCGCTTCAGATGCCCACTTCGCATCCGCGCTCCTGGCGCTTCGGATGCCCACTTCGCATCCGCGCTCCTGACGCTTCGGATGCCGACTTCGCATCCGCGCCCGAGACCCGCTTTACCCCTTCGGTGAGACGCGGCGGTTAAACCGTGCCTGCTTTCCAGAGTGCCATCCGACCGCGGTCCTTTTGCCTGAGAGGTTCCGGGGCGGTTGCTCCTTCGGCGCCTGGCGACACTTGCGCGCGCCAAATCTCTTCCGCGGCCATCGGTTGGCTGACGGGATATGAGCCCGGCCCTCAGCCGGAGTCAATTCAGAAGAGGAAGTGCACACGGCGCTCTAATGAAGGCGCCACTATGTAGGCAGGGCGGTAGGGACCACACCTTCGAACCCTACTCTTCGCCGCAGAGTCATCCGTGCGCGAAATCACTCTATCGCCTTCGCAGCCGCACTGCAAGTCAATTCGTTGCTCTTGTGGAAAACGTCACGCCTCAGCCTGCGCCCGGAACGTTGCGGTCGAAGCCGACGTAAACTTCATACTCGCCGGGACGCGACCCTTCCGGAACCGGGAATGAGACCTCGCGCACAAACGAGAAGTATCCAATCGGGTTTTCGAGCGCGACCGAGACGTCGACCTTGACTTTTTCATTGGTCACACGCGCGCGCTTGGCGTCGGTGACGAACACAGTGAGCGGCAGGCTGATGACGCCGCCTTTGCCGCGCGGCCCCAGCAGCACCTTGCCGCCGAACCCATACTTCACGATCACGCGGCCGTTGGCGATCTGGCATTCGCGCGAGGTTTGCGTGATCTCACCGCGATGCATCACGGCCAAGCCGTCGCCCACGCGGCCGGTTTCGTAGATCGTCAAATTGCGGTCGCCGGACCAGACCTGAAAGCGCGGACAACCACCCGCGACATCGCCGCCAGCACCCGAGGGCGCGTCAGCCTTGGCCGCAGTCAGAATGGCATTCTCGTTGACGGCGCCGGTTTCGCCCTTCGGCGACGACGAACCGAACACGCTGCCGCCGATGCCGGAGGTCAGCGATGATACGCCACATCCCCCGAGCGATACCGCGCCAGCCAGTGCGGCCGCAAAAACCGCGCGCTTATGTGTCGTGCTTTGCTTATGAAGCGTCACGCGATCCACCACCCCCACTTGCCCGGCCCCGTCGGGACCAGTATCCCCTTGATCGTGTCTTCGAATTCCCGGCATCTGCGTGCCGTGGTTACTCAATTCCACAAAGCCTTACACGCCCGGCCAGCATCGGCCAAGCGACGCGCCGCATCATTCAAGGCTATTGCACAGGGTAAATCCTATGCCGACCCCGATTTCCACGAACCGCCCGGCCTTGAAGGTGCTTTTACCCGCACCACGAGGCTTTTGTGCCGGCGTTGATCGCGCCATTAAGATCGTCGAACTGGCATTGCAGAAATACGGGGCGCCCGTCTATGTGCGCCACGAGATCGTCCACAATCGCTACGTTGTTGACGGTTTGAAGGCAAAAGGCGCCATTTTTGTGAAAGAGCTCGATGAGGTTCCCGATGGCAACGCCCCGGTGATCTTTTCGGCCCACGGCGTTCCAAAGTCCGTCCCCGCCAATGCCAAAGCGCGGAAGATGTTTTTCCTCGATGCCACGTGCCCGCTGGTCTCGAAAGTCCACATCGAGGCGGAGCGGCATCATGCCGAGGGCCACCAAATCTTGCTGATCGGTCATGCGGGGCATCCGGAGGTGATCGGCACCATGGGCCAGCTGCCGCCCGGAGCGGTGACGCTGATCGAGACCCGGGCGCAGGCCGAGGCATTTGTCGCGAAAGAGCCAAACCGCCTCGCCTATGTCACGCAGACGACGCTGTCCGTCGACGACACCGCCGAAATCGTCGCGGCGCTGACGAAGCGCTTTCCCAGCATCGCGGGCCCGCACAAGGAAGACATCTGCTACGCCACGACCAACCGGCAAGCCGCCGTCAAGATCATCGCCGGCCGTGCCGACGCCGTGTTCGTCGTCGGCGCACCGAACAGCTCGAACTCCATGCGTCTCGTCGAGGTCGCCGAGCGCGCTGGCTGCGCCAGGGCGATGCTGGTCCAGCGCGCGACCGATATTCCCTGGGACGCGCTCGCGGGTGTCGCGACCCTCGCGATCACCGCCGGGGCGTCCGCCCCCGAAGTGCTCGTCGATGAAATCATCGCCGCCCTCAAGACCCGCTACGATGTCACGATCGAGGACGTGGTGACGCGCGAGGAACGCATCGCCTTCAACGTCCCGCGCGAGTTGCGCGAGCCCGCTGGCGCCTGAAAGCTAAGGATCGGACGCACACGATGGCGGTCTACACAGAAGTCGGCGACGCAGAGCTGCAGGCCTTCATCGCCTCCTACGGCCTCGGCCGCCTGCTTTCCTACAAGGGCATCGCCGAGGGCGTCGAGAACACCAACTATCTCGTCCACACCGAGCGCGGCCCCTTCATTCTGACGCTCTATGAAAAGCGTGTCGCCCGCGGCGATCTCCCGTTCTTCCTCGGCCTGATGGAGCATCTGGCGGCACGCGGGCTCAATTGCCCGACCCCCGTCCGCGATCAAGACGGCCTGATGTTGCGCGAACTTTCAGGCCGCCCCGCCGCGATGGTGACGTTCCTCGAAGGCGTGTGGATCCGCCGGCCGCTGGTCGCACATTGCGTAGCGCTCGGCCGCGCACTCGCGCAAATGCACCAGGCCGGCGACGGCTTCGCGCTGACCCGCCCGAATGCGCTCGGCCCCGCCGGCTGGGCCCCACTTTTTCAGCGTTTTCAGGCCGATTCCGACGAAATCGTGCCGGGCCTCAGCGCCACCATCACGGCCGAACTGGCCGATCTCGCCACGCTCTGGCCGGCCGATCTGCCGCGCGGCGTCATTCACGCCGACCTCTTTCCCGACAACGCCTTCTTTCTCGGCGACGACCTCTCCGGCATCATCGACTTCTATTTCGCCTGCAATGATTTCTTGGCCTACGACGTCGCAATATGCCTCAACGCCTGGTGCTTCGAGCCCGATCACGCCTTCAATGACACCAAGGCGCAAGCGCTCCTGCGTGGCTATCAGAGCGTGCGCCCGTTGAGCCTCGCCGAGCAAAACGCGCTGCCGGTTTTCGCGCGCGGCTCGGCGCTGCGCTTTCTGTTGACGCGCGGCTATGACTGGATCAATACGCCCGCCAACGCCCTCGTCAGCCCCAAGGACCCGATGGAATATCTGCGCAAGCTTCGCTTTCATCAGAGCGTGACGAGTCCCGGCGCCTACGGCCTCGGCGCCGGTCACGCATGACCGCGCGTCCGAAAATTCTCGCTTTCACTGACGGCGCGTGTTCGGGCAATCCGGGACCTGGCGGCTGGGGTGCGTTGTTGATTTCAGGCGCGCATCGCAAAGAGCTTTCCGGCGGCGAGCCGGTGTCGACCAACAACCGCATGGAACTGATGGCGGCGATCGCGGCGCTCGAAGCGCTGAAGCAGCCGTCCGACGTCGAGCTGACGACCGACAGCGTCTATCTGCGCGACGGCATCATGAAATGGATCCACGGCTGGAAGCGCAACGGCTGGAAGACCGCGAGCAAGGATCCGGTGAAGAACGTCGAATTATGGCAACGTCTCGACGCGGCACAAGCGCGCCACGCCGTCAACTGGCATTGGGTCAAAGGTCACGCTGGCCATCCCGAGAACGAACGCTGCGACGAACTCGCTCGCGAAGCCATCGCCGCGATGCGCAAATCTTGAGCGCGCGTCATTTCCCTGACAAATCGGCGATGGGCTCCCATGCGTCCTTTTTGTCGTTTCGCCATGGGTTGGCACATCGTCTGACAAGAGTGCCGGCACGCCCCCACAGACGCACCACGTGTCATCGCCGGCGCATGCCGCGCGCGGTGCCGACACGCGGGGACAAGAATATTTCGACGCGCGATTCACCAAGATCGAGCGGGATTCGACACCGCTCATTGACCGGACAATCCGCCCTCACCCGCGCCCGGCCGGCGCCTGCAGAAACTCGATCGTAAAACCTTCGCCATTGCGCAGGTAGCAGACTTTCATCCCTGCATTGGGGCCTTGGCTGATCAGCGTCGGCGGATTGATGGCGGCGAAGCCGTAGGCCGTCGCGCGCGCGATCAGATCCTCGATGTTGGCGACATTGAAGCCGACATGCGAGAAGCCAACGTCGCACGGATTGAGGATCGCGACCGGCAGATGCGCGTGGCTGTCGTAACGGATGAACTCGATGACATAGCCATGGCCGCGGACGAAGGCGACGGTGATCTCGGCGCCCGCGACGCCGGTAACGCGGCTGATGGCGGCGCTGTCGCGGGGGCCTTGGTTCATCACCTCGAAGCCGAGAAACGCCGTGAAGAACCGCACAATGGCGCCGAGGTCCGAGACCGTGAAGCTGACGTGATTGATGCCGCGGACATCGGACAATCGTCACGACGGTTCTCCATTGCTGGTTCGAGATCCGGGAGCCTTGCGCAACAGTGCCGCGATGAGCCCGATGACGGCGCCGATCGGACCCGTGACGAACGCCGCCGTCATCGCCATCTCGACGCTCTTGTCGTGCGTGTTGCTGGAGAAGAGCGCGATCAGCGCCGCGCCGAGCACCACGCCCGCCACGAAGCCGATCACGACGCCCACCACCGCTCGAAGCCCCTTCACCATCGCGCCCGTTCCAGAACCCGTCCAAGCCGCCGTCACTACAGCAGACCCAGCCTGATCGCACCACCCACCGCCGTCATCCAAACTGTTCGTTGGATCAGCTGGCGCGGCACGGGCATCCTGTTCGTTGATTGGAGACTGCGCGGCAATATTCCAGGCGTGATCTATGGAGACCTTTGGAACCTTATCAAACTTACTTTTGAAACAGTAAGATTGCTAAGATCTGTCAATATGCCCCCCAACCCCGCGGTAATCGGGCATATCTCCTCGACCCAACGGATCCCGGGAGCAAGCTGGCCAAGCCCCCGGAACAATGGGAGACAATAGGCATCCGGGGCTTCCTTACGGGCGGGCATGCCTCCATACTGCGCACGCATGCTCGACAGCGCTTCCCCAATACCGCCCCCCGCACCTCCTTCTCCCCATCCCCGGCGCGTGCTCGTCTTGGGCGCCACCGGCACCATAGGCCGCGCGACCGTGCGCGCGCTGGTCCAGCGCGGTCATGAGGTCGTGTGCTTCGTCAGACCCCGCGCGGGGGTTGGCGGCGCGTTGACGCCCGACGCCAGCGCCATGCTGCTCGAGGGCGCAGCCTTGCGGTTCGGCGATGTTACCGCCCCCGCATCGCTCGCGCGTGACGGCTTTTGCGGCGAGCGCTTCGATGCGCTCGTCTCATGCCTCGCCTCGCGCACCGGCGCGCCGAAGGACGCTTGGGCCATCGACCACCAGGCGCATGTGCAGGCGCTGGCCGCGGCAAAGCACGCCGGCGTCGGACACATGGTGCTGTTGTCGGCGATCTGCGTGCAGAAACCGCTGCTGGCGTTTCAGCAGGCGAAGCTCGCGTTCGAAAACGCGCTGATCGCCTCGGGCCTCACCTATTCCATCGTCCGGCCCACCGCCTATTTCAAGTCGCTGTCGGGACAGATCGAGCGCCTGAAACGCGGCAAGCCTTTCCTGGTGTTCGGCGACGGCACGCTGACGGCGTCGAAGCCCATCAGCGACGATGATCTTGGCCGTTTCCTCGCCGCATGCCTGGACGACGCCAGCCGTCACGATCGCGTGCTGCCGATCGGCGGCCCGGGCGATGCCATCACGCCCAGGCAACAGGGCGAGCATCTCTTCGCCTTGCTCGGGCGCGCGCCAAAATTCAAGCACGTGCCCGTGGCGCTGCTCGACGGCATCGTGGGAACGCTGTCCGGGCTCGGCCGCGTCAATGCCCGGCTGGCGGAGAAAGCAGAGTTCGCCCGCATCGGACGCTACTACGCAACGGAATCGATGCTCGTTCTCGATCCCGCAACCGGGCGCTACGACGCCGCCGCCACGCCCTCGACCGGATCCGACACGCTGTTCGACTTCTACGCGCGCCTCATTAAGGGCGAAGCCACCGCCGACCGCGGCGACCACGCCATCTTTTGACGCGGCTCGCCTCTCCCCGTCCTCGTAGGGAGAGGGAATCGTGCATGTTGAGCGAACGCGAAACCTGCAGGTGTCAGAGCTGCATGCGCAGTGATCCGTTTCGCAACGTGAGCCGTTTATTTTATGGCGTTGCCGAGCAACAAGCACTTGGCAATGGCACCGATTCAGAAAGTCGATCTGATCAAAATATACGGCACTGTCGGCACAGTTTGTTTGGGCGCGACGCGGTCCCAGGCTCCCTTGCACGGAAAAGGGTCAAGAGGCTGACTCTAGCGGTCGACATCGTGGCTCAATGGAGAGATTAGTATGCTAAGAATGATGTCTTCCGCTTGGAACTTCATTTTCAACCACGAAGCTAGTCCGCTTCGGCACATCCCCGATGTGGGTACGCGACATATGATTCTGCAAATTCTCGGATGGATGTGGGCCGTGGCATTTTCCGTCGCCATTGGAAGCTACGCATTTCTGCCTGCAAGCTTGATCGCTCATTCTGTCCTAATCGCAGCGGCTGCGATCACAGCCGCGACCTACACGGCGGCCGCGATCAAGCCAAGCGTGTTTAAGTCCGGCTCGGGCCGTCGTAAGGACGGCGAGCACATCTGAGACTCGCGCAGGCTATCGCCAGTTTCGTTCCGCAGATGCAGCTCCATCGCCCAACTGATCTTGAAATTTGGAGAGCCTAGCTTTGCCCGAACACGTAGGCAGTGTGACCGTTTTCTACGACGGATCGTGCCCGCTGTGCACCGCCGAAATCGCCGTCTATCGTCATTGTACTGGTGCGGCAACCGTCTCTTTTATAGACGTTTCGGCGATTGAGACCGACACGATTGCAACCGGACTCGACAAGACGACAGCCCTGAAGCGGTTCCACGTGCGCGGTGCCGACGGCACGCTGGTTTCGGGTGCAGAGGGCTTCGGCCATCTGTGGCTTGCACTTCCAGCATGGCGCTGGCTTGGCCGCATCGTTTTGCTGCCGGGCGTGTTGCAGTTATCTGAAGCGATCTATCGCGGCTTTCTCGTGGTTCGGCCTGCCTTGCAATGGGTCTTGCGTGCGAAAGCCCCGTCCGGAACCCGATCATGACGCACATTCTCGTAGTCGGCGGGAGCCGGGGAATTGGACTGGCCGTGTGTCGCTCTGCTATCGCAAAGGGCCACCGTGTGCGCGCCATGTCGCGCTCAGGTCAGCTGCCCCCCGATATCGCAACCACTTGCGAAGCGGCCATCGGCGATGCCCGCAATGCGGAAGATGTCGCTCGGGCGCTCGCGGGGATCGATGTCGTCGTGCAGGCACTTGGCGTGCCGCCGTCACTCGACGTCATCTTCAAGCCGGTGACTCTGTTCTCGGAAGCGACCCGCGTGCTCCTACCTGCGATGAGCAAGGCCGGCGTCGGCAAGCTCGTTGCTGTTACGGGCTTTGGGGCGGGCGATAGCGACGCCGCGATCAATGTTCTGCAGCGGCTTCCCTTCAAGCTCGCGCTGAAGAATGCCTACGACGACAAGACGATCCAGGAAGCACTGATCGAGGCAACCGATTTGGAGTGGCTCATTGTGCGACCAGGGGTGCTGGTGAACTGGGCAGCGAGCGACAAGTACACCGTACTCACGCGACCGAGCGAATGGCGCAACGGCATCGTCGCGCGCGCCGACGTGGCTGATTTCATTGTCAAGCGGATCGAGGCCAACGCTCTCAACCGCGAAAAGCCCGTGATCATCCGCTGCCCGCTATAGCGCGGTTGTCCGGTTGAGTTGGTCGAGAATCCTCAGGAAGCCCCCATCCTCCGTCCACAAAAACTCAACCGGACAGCCGTGGCACGGCGGCCTGGCATGACGGCTGATGGGTTTTGCGCTGGATTGGAACCCACACGCCCCGTCCCCGCCCCAATCACGGCCGCACGCCGCCACAAACACCCGTTAGCTGAGCATCCATCGGGGGCGCGGGGCCCTCGGTGCGGGAAACAGCCGGCGTCGCATGATCGCAGCTCTAATCAGATCGTTGCTGCACCTCATTGAGGCGATCCTTGTCGCGCCGGTCCGCATTCTCGGCCGCGCGCTCGCCATCACCGCCTTCAGCCCGCGCCTCGGGCCGCTGCGCTATCTCCCCGCCCTCGCCCTCGGCTATGTCGCCTTCGCGGTCACCCTCGTCTACGTCGTCGCGCCGATCCGCGGCGTCGTCGGCCAATACTTCATGGCGGATAAGCTCCGCTACGCCGCCGAACGCTGGCTCGCGACCGCCGTCTACGATCGCGGCGGCAATTTCGTCGGCACCTTCGATCCCCGCCTCGATAGCCGCCGCGACGTCAACTACACCGACGAAAACATCCAGATCGGCGACTACACCGCCAATCCCGATCACAAATCCATTCCCGTGCACCAGGTGCCCGACGCCTACTGGAATTGCCTCGTCTATCACGAGGACCGCTATCTCGGCGGCTGGCTCAATCCCTACGGCATCGACCTCTACGGCGTGCTGAAGATCCCCTACACGTCCATCACCCGCACCATCGCGCGCAAACGCCCGAGCCTCGGCGTTGGCGGCTCGACGCTGCCGATGCAGTTTGTGCGCGTGATTCACAACACGCCGCCGAGCAGTGCTGAGGGCGGCGCGACGAAACTGCGCCGAAAATTCAAAGAGTGGTGGCTGGCGCCCGTCGTCTATCACGAACTGACGCGCGGCGGCGACATCACGCCGCTGAAGCAGTGGGCGGCGAACCACATCTGGCTCGCCCAGCGCACCGGCGGCGCACCGCTGCACGGCGTCGAAGTGACGAGCCGCATCGTGTTCGGCAAGGAAGCCAAGGATCTCTCGACCGCCGAGCAGTACGTGCTCGCCTCCGCCGTCAACAAGCCGATCATTTTGTTGACGGGAAACGACAAGTTGAACGAAGTCCGCCTCGACCGCTGGCGCTATATCGCCGAAGTGCGTGCCCGCACCTGTGCGGAACGCCTGATAACCGATGAAGCCGAAAAGACCAAAGTCTTGTTCGAACTGATCCAGCTCGGCTCCGGCCCGCCCGATCCGCGCGTAAAACCCAAGCTGCAGCAGGCGCTCGACACCTATGCGCCAGCGATGGCCAAGCGCGCGCACGCCAATCCCGCCATCCGCGCCAACGCACTGATGCCCGCCGCCCGCTTCGGCATCCGCGAGGAAATGAAACAGGCTTACGGCTTCGGCTGGCGCGAATACGTGCGCGGCGTGACGACGACGCTCGACGTCAACGACAACCTCGGCTTCCACGAGCGCATCAAGGCGGAACTCGCCAAGGTCGACGCGACCTACCAGAGCCGCTTCAATCCAGGCTACACGCTCGATCCCGCAAAAATTCTCGCTGATCGGAAGATGCCGCATGTCGCCGTCGTCGCCGCCAACGCCAAGGGCGAGATCGTCCGCTATTACGAATCCGGCGAGGTCGCCCCCTACTTCGGCTCGCCGTTCGCGCGTGACGCTGCGACCGGGCGCTACGACATCGCCCGCGAGAGCCGCAACATCGCCTCGACCGGCAAGATCCTGCTCGCCATCGGCCTTGCGAATGAGCACCGCGACAGCACCGAGTCGCTCTACACCGACAGTCTCGCGCCCGAACGCGGCCTCGACACCTGCGACAAGGGCACCGGATCGCTGACGCAGGGCCGTCGCGCGCTCGTGTCGTTTGCCTGCTCGCTGAACCGGCCGCTCGAATGGCGCGCGGCGCAACTCGGCCAGGAGCGCGTGCGCCGCCTGATCGAGGCGTTCCATTTCACCATGCCGCCGGGCGTTGGCACCGAGGACGCAACCCCCGCCTCCACCGCCGCCGTGCGCGGCTTGATCTCCGGCGCGCCCCGCCGCGTGCATCAGATGGCGAGCGTCGTGCTCGCGGCCTTGACCGACCAGGGCGGCAAGCCCGTCCGACTGCCGAGCCTGATCAAGACCTACGACTACACGAGCCCGGACTCCCAATCACTCAGCGCCGGCGATCCCTCGATGATCGTGCCGAACAGCATCATCAGGGCGGACGGCCACGGCCTCTTGAAGGCGCTGCTGCAGGCGCCGCTCTGCTACAAGTCGGCCGGCGCAGCGCACGGCACCTTGAAGACACTCGCGCATTGGTGCCCGGCGGCGCGCACGGATCTGCGTCTGCATTTCGCGAAAACCGGAACGTCGGTGACGGAAGACCCGAATTCAACCGTCGACACCTGGATCACCGGCGGCCTGCAATTCTCGAACGGCGCCGCCTATTCCTATCTCGTCCTCGTCGGCACCGGCTCAGCCCGCGATCCGTGGGCGCGCAGCATTCACGCATCCCAAGCCGCCGTGCCGCTGCTCGAAACCCTGCTCGGCGATCTCAAGGACCACGCCCGCACCAATCCTGGTCCCTTGCCAAAACCCGTCGTCGCCGCCGCGCCGCAAGCCACGACGCCGGCGCCCACCGCCGCGCCGCGCACGCCCGCCGTCCCCCGCGAACGCGACGACTGGAAATCCCGGGTGTTCCAGACGCAGTGATGACCAATCTGCGCCGCCCACAGCCGTCATGCCAGGCCTTGTGCCGGGCACCTATACTCCGTGACGCAGCGATGGGGCACGCCCGTCGACACGCACTGCTTCTTCATCGCGCGCGCGGTGATCCTGGATCCGAGGCACAAGGCGCACAAGGCCTCGGATGACGGCTGTTGTGATGCCAGCCGCACGGCAGACCGCCGGCCGGTCCATACCGTCGCGTCAGACGCCCGTATCGACGGACACATCCCGGAAATCGGCCTCACCACGCAGCAACCGTTCGACGGCGCGCACTAGCGCATCGTCAGCCGCCAGCTTGTTCTTGCCGAACAGCCTGTCCTTGAGGGAGCGGGTTTTTTCAAATTGGATCGTCCAGTGCACCTCTGGATTGGCCTCCTCCGGCTCGCCGCTGGCCCCGATCATGTAGGTCGCGCCGCCCTTGGACGCGGTAACATACCAGCCCCAATCCTCGGTCGCGGGCTTAGTGATGTCATAGCCCTCGGCCGTCAGCCGTTGCCGCAGCCACAGCAGCACCGCTTCTCCTGCGATTGGATTGATGTCATTCGGCGTTTCCTTCGCCGGATCAAACCGATTGGTCACAAACGTTATCAGGTTCGCCATGCTGGTCCTCCGATCGGCTCCGATTCCGCGCATGTGAACCTACAGTGACTCGCGCGACCACGACGACTGGAGATCCCGCATCTTCCAGACCAATTGACGCTCGGTCACACTCCAAGCGCTCGTCATCCCGGACGGCGCCCTTCGCACCGATCCGGGACCCAGCACAAGAAGCGCCGAAGGCACGATATCGAAGCCGCCAATTGCAAGCGCTTTGCGGCTTCGCCACTTTTTTCGCTGGGTCCCGGCTCTCCTCACCGCGAAAGCGCGGCTCGTCGGCCAGGATGACGGATAGAAACCGAACCCGACTAAGGCAGCGCCGCCACGAGCAAGGACGGCAACCTCGCGCTTGACTGGACCATGTTCCGCACACAGCGTCGTAACTCCTGATTCTGCGGCAGAGCATGGAACGTCAGAGGTGAGCCTTGAGCAGATTTGATCTTGGTTGGTGGCGGCACGAGCGGGCGGACACCCGCGAGGCGATGACCCACACCATTACGGGCGAAATGATCGAGCACGTCGGGCCGCTTGCGGGCGACGATCTGGCTGCGGTGCGGGCTGCACACGCCGATGGACAGACGCTGACGTGGCAGCGGTTTAACTATCAACATCCCGAACTCAGGTACCCACTCGCCGTTGGCTGGAACCGGGACCTTGGCCGCATCGTGGTCGATCACAACCTTTCAGCCGCACTAGTACCCGGAATCACAAGTCCCTAAGACGGCGGCCTTTGACGCGGCGCTGGTGAACTTTGGATTTGGTCCACACGAAGGGTTCAGCGTCTTCGTTGTAGGCTTTGATGAAGGCATCGATGTGCTCCCGCACTTGCGCGACCGAAGTGAAGGAAGCGCCCGTCAGCGATTGGCCCTGCAGGATCGAAAACCAGCCTTCGACCTGATTGAGCCAGGAGGCCCGCGTCGGCGTATAGTGGAATGTGACACGCGGATGGCGCTTCAGCCAATCGTCATTCTTCCTGTGCGTGTTCAAATTGTCGAGGATGACTTCAAGGCGGCGGTTGGGATAGGCCGCGACGATTTCGTCCATGAAGTCGAGAAATTCCTTGCGGCGGCGGCGCTTCTTGTGTGCGGCCTTGACCTTGCCTGTGGCCACTTCGAAGGCCGCGAACAACGTCGTTGTGCCGTGCCGCTTGTAGTCGTGGCTGTGGCCCGTCAACGCACGGCCATTGGGCAGTTTTAAATAGCCCTGCTCCCGCTCCAGCGCCTGGATCGACGGCTTTTCATCGATGCAGAGAACGACCGCGTTCTTGGGCGGCGCCAAATAGAGCCCAACCACATCGGCGGCTTTGGTGGCAAAATCCGGATCGTTGCTCTCGCACCAGCTCTTGCGTCCAGCGAGGTCGATCTTCTGCTTGCGCAGCGATCGCCACACGTATTGCACATCGACGTTGCCCAACGCGCCGGCGATCAACGGCCCGCTCCACCGCGCAAAACCCTTCGGTGGCGGAGAATCGAGAACCTTGCGAATGGCCGCGTCGGTCTTCTCGCCGTAGAGTGCAGGCGGGCCGCCACGGTCGCGATCTTCCAACCCATCAAGACCTTCTTGCGCGTAACGGATGCGCCAAAGGCTCACTGTGGTCGGCGTCGTATCGAGATCGCGGCCGATCACACGCGTCGCTAGCCCCGTAGCGGCCGCCAGCACAATGCGCGCCCGTAGAGCATGACGCTGCTCAGTCGTGGGCGCCCGCACCCGCGCCTCGAGGATCGCGCGATCACCACGCCGCAACCGGACTTTCTGTGCCGCTGTAATCATGCCATGTTAAATCACGACACGACGCAGCGCGATAGTGCAATCGTAACTCAGTCATGTGTGATAGCGGGCACTAGACCGCCGTGAGCGCAATGCGACAGCGCCCGTGCCGCGTTATGGCGCCTTCGTACGTGTCGACGATGCGGTGATGGAAGCATTTCGTATTTGGCCGACGGGCCGCGTCGAGGCCGATGGTCCCGGGCGCCTGGAGGTCGTTGGCGGCTGGTTCAACGGCCATTGGCGCTCCGGCTTGCGGCGATCCGCCATCACCTTCCCGACCGATCTCATGTTGACGGCGCTCGCGGCGCAACGCGCCAAACCCGAGCCGACGTTGCCGCTGGCACCGCTCGATGCGACGGCCGATGAATGGGAATGCGTGGAAATCGTCCTACCTGAGCAAGGCGGTGAACATTCTCCCGATATTGTCCTTAAGTATCGCGACTTGTTCATGCAACCTCCAGGAAACGATGGCTTGCCTCCGATGTCACGCTTCTGCCAGACGACGAACCGGCAGCGACTAATCTTTTAAGTCATCCTCGAGCCATAATCTTGAGTGTTTCCAGATTGGCCGGCGCGGAACGCAAGATTATTGCGTCTTCTACGCCCTCCCTTGTCCCTATTCGGCATCACCGTACTTTGAGATGTCCGAGCCTGGACCATCTGAGGCGCAATTCAATCCACCTTGCCGCCCGTCAGGGCCATCTTGTGGCTGGGCTATCTTTCCCGCCCGCTACCGATCTTCTTCGCTCAATTATGCGGATGGACAATCAATAGAAATGTTCCCGGACTGTAATATTCGTGACTATCAAACAGTGCTTCCAGAGCGCCTGCCGACGCCCTACTGGGCGCGTCAATACCGGCGTGATGTGGCCGCGGCGTTTTCCGTGACGATTGATGGAGTTCCGCGCGATCCGCAGCAGCGCTGGATCGCGAACAACGACGTCGCACGGCCGCGTGTGATCGAACTTCATGATTGGTACTGGCTTGGGCCGTGGTTACCAGACAAGCGACCTCGAGCGCCGCATCATCCCTCCAGTCTGCCCAACCCCGCGTTTCACCAATTGCACGTCACGATCGAGCATTGAGGCCAAATGTCCGCATCCGAACCCGTGGTCGGGCGTGAGGCATCGCGCGCCCAGACCAGCCGCCGCCCATCACACTCAAAACGCCCGTCATCCCGGACGGCGCCCTTTGCGCCGATCCGGGACCCAGCACAAGAAGCGCCGAAGGCACGATATCGAAGCCGCCAATTGCAAGCGCTTTGCGGCTTCGCCACTTTTTTCGCTGGGTCCCGGCTCTCCTCACCGCGAAAGCGCGGCTCGTCGGCCAGGATGACGGATGGAAACGGAACCCGACTAAGGCAGCGCCGCCACGATCCAGCCTGGAAGGCGCCGGGAAGCCAACCAACTAGCGCCGATATCCCCGCTTACTCAGCACACTGGGTCACTCTTGAAGCGGCACAACATCGGCGGGTCTGGCATGTTTTCACGATCGAAGCAGGCGACGGGTCAGCCCCGGGACCGCGACGCCCTCGAACTCGATTTTGCCCTCTCGGCACCGCCACGCGACTCCGGCCACGACGGCCAACCCAAACGCGACTGGAAAAAAGTGGTGCTCGTCGCCGGCCTCGGCATTCTGTCGTGGGTCGCGACCTACATCGGCATGCTCGAACTGATCGAAGCCAACATGGGCGAGCTGCCCCTCGTCCACAAACTCGTCACCGGCTTCTCGGTCGCGATGCTGATGACCATGATCATCTGGCTGCTCGACCAGCTGTTCGCGCCGATCGGCCTCTTCACCAAGACGCTCTACGCCGCCGGCTATCTGTTCCTGTCGATCATCTCGGTCGGCTTCGGCTTCGGCTTCTATTGGAAAGTGCTCGAATCCAAATCCGAGGCGACGCGCGGCGCCGAAAGCGCCATCACGCAGGTGCAAGGCTCGCTGTACGCGGCCTCCACCCGGCTCGAACAGCTGCAAGGCACACTCGTGCAATTGACCGCCATCTCCACGCAAAAGGCCGAAGTCGAGCGCACGCAGGGCACATCCTGCCCCAACTCCAAGCCCGGCGACGGCCCGCGCCGCAAGCTGCGCGACGACGACGCCGCTCGCTTCTCGTTCGCCTCCCAATTTGTCAAGGGCCGCGTCGGCCAGGTGAAGGGCGACATGGGCGCGCTCGATGTGGACCTCGCGAAAATCGTCAAGGATGATAAATCCATCATCGACGCCAAGTCCGGCACCCGCAACGATTTCATGCGCGCGGTCGGCCGCAAACTCGACATGACGGTGACGGGCTTCAACGCCTTCCGCACCGACCCGCAACTGAAGCAGATCCGCGCCGATCTCGCCGATCGCGCCGAGAAGACGACGTTCCTCGATACGCGCGGCCAGCAATATTCCTGCCCCGACGCACAGTTGCAGACCGCGCTGCGCGGCGTCGTGCGCGCCATCGACCAGCTGCCCGAGTTGCAGAAGCCGCAGGTGGCCGCCATCGAAGGCTCGGAAGCGACCATCGAAGCCTTCCGCCGCCTGACCGCGACCTTCATCGGCGCGCTCTCGTTCAAGATGCCGCCGTCGGCCGAGGAACTCCGCGACCTGCAGAAGAAAGCCGTGCAGTCCGTCGAAACCGCAGCACCCGCCCGCGCCACCAGTTCCGAGCAGCCCGGCCTCTCCAAGCGCGACTATCTCCCGCTCGCCGTCGCCATGTTCGTCGACATCTGCCTGCTGCTCGTCTCCATGGGCCGGCCCATGAACCGCTTCGCCGCCGCGCGCGAACGCATGCGCGAGGCCGAAGACGGCCCGATCTTCCCGATCATTTCGAAGTTCCACGACATCCACGCGGATGAAGACACCCGCCGCCACTTCGAGATCTTCCGCGAAGTCATCTTCGACTGGAATGGCCGCTACTACGTTGCAGTTCCCCTCAACGCGCCGCGCAATCATCCCCTGCGCGCCGAACTCCTGCGCGAAGGCCAGGCGCTCGCCAACCTCTGCTATGCCCTCGAAGGCCAAGGCGTGCTGATCCGCCCCTGGTCGTTCGTTGCCAACGGCATGGCGCTGCGATCTCTCACGCGCCAGGGCAGCAAGTTCGTCGAGTGCTACAACCCCGAGGTCCGCAACAAGGACGGCAAGCTCGTCCGCAAGAACCTCGGCAAGCCTGCCTTCCGCGTCTATCAATTCAAGTCTGGCGCCTGGCCCGAGATGATTCTCGGCGCCGTCATGGGCGCCGCCAAAAGCTCCGAGCATCAGCGCCGCCGCCGCGACCGCGCAGCGCTTGCCCATCGCATCGAGCCGACGTTTGCGGCGCCAGCGCGCGCCTCCGCGCTTGCCACCGAGGACGTATCGTTCCCGCGACCCGCGCCATCCATGGACTTCGCGCCGTCGCGCGCGAACCCGCCTGAGTACAAGCCGGAGCCGATCCAACCCGCACCCAAGACCCCAGCTGCAACCGCTGGTGACGCCATCCGCGCGACCCTCTCGCGCGCACCGCAACCCGCGACCCGCGCCGATGAGGTGCCGCCACTCGCCGTCCGCGCCGCCAATAGCAACACACTCCCGGTGCAAGACATGGTACCGCAACAGTCGCCCATCCCGATCGCCACCGACAAGGTCGTGCCGCTGCCCGTTCGGACGGAGCCCGTCATCGCCACGCCCGCGATCCCCGTCACCGTGTTGGTTGAAACACCAAGCGCCTCGGCCGCGGCCGATCCCGTGGTCGAGATCGAGCGCACGCGCGAAACCGTCCGCCTCTCGGGTCGCGCCAATGGCGGGCTAATGGCCGGCCTTGCAAGTGGCCTCGCCGCCGCCCGCACCGCCATCCTGGACAGCACGTGGCAAGCCGCCGAACCTGCACCTGCAAAAAAAGAAATTTCGGCGGACGTCGTAGAAGGTCCGGCGGCGGCGATCGCGCCCCCGTCGCCCGATCGCGACGCTCGTCCAGCCCCCGCCGACGTGTCCGATGCCCCGGTTGAATTGCCGGCATCCCACCGCTGGCAGGCGATGCTGGCCCAAGAGCTTGAGGGTCGCGGCGAGCGCACCACAACGCCATGGAACGATCAGTTCGACGACCATCGTTCGCTCGATCTGCCCAAGGTGGTCAGCGACATGGGCCGGCGCGGCTGAATTAAGACGAGATAAACGCCCGATCTTCAATTCCGCGAGCCTCCGGTTGTTCCACAACGACCGGAGGCTCAACCTTTATTTAACCCCAATGCCGCCAAATGATGGGGTCATCACAAGCGGACTGCGGCCCGAGGGGGCCGACGTGCGCGTTACGAGGGAACCGTCCATGCGGCAGCAGTCACCGGTTGGCATGACCGTCGTCAAAAGCTCAGAAAAACAAGAGAAAATCCGCAACTTCATCCTTCAAGCCATCGCCGCGTCGCATCGCAATGGCGACACCGTCGCCAATGGCACGCTGCTGTTGATCGCGCGTTCCGCGGAAAGCCCCGTCGCGCAAGCCCTCGTCTCACTCGGCGCCGAAATCGCCGAAGCTGGTCTCGCCATCCGCGCCATTTTCAGCGACATCGACGCCGAAGGCACCAGCGCCGGCTGGACCGTCAACGGCATGGCCATTCCGTTCCAGCGCGACGTGCGTTGGGCCAAGAACTTGCGCCTCTCGGACGCGCACGAACAGCTCGTACTGTCGAACGTCACCTGCTGGGTTGGCGACTGCATGCGCCGCGATCCTTCAAAGGTCGATGCGTTCGAACTTCATGCCAGCGAGCAACCCGAGACCACGCGCTTTGCAAGCGTTTCGTTCGAGCGCATCTGGGCGCACGCCGAGCCGCTCGCCATCCGCACCTCGCAACGCGGCCTCGACACCCTCGCCGCATCGATCCCCGAGGCCGGCCAGATCGCGAGCCTGACGCCCGCCGACGGCGCCCAAGTCGTCGCCTCGACCCGCCACTGAGCACGCCACTGAGCAGTCCCAAAGACTGCCGCATCATCCGCAGCCGTCATCCGACGCCTTGTGCCTCGGATCCAGGACCACCATCTTCACGGATCGTGCACGATCGTTCCAGCACGGCGTATGGATGCCAGGCACAAGGCCTGGCGTGACGGCTGATGGACGACCGCTCGCTTGACCCAAACTACTTCTTGACGTGAAACCGGAAGTCCCGGCCGAGCCTGGCGCGCAACCGCCATGGCACCATCCGGCCCGCGCGAATGAGCCAGAGCAACCGCCGCGGAAACGCGATGAATGAGCGATTGCGGTCGAGGCCGCGCTTGATGCGCTGCGCCGCGGCGTCCGCCGTCAGCAGCAATGGCAACGCGCCGACGTGACCCGTGACCTGCGCTGTCTCGATGTGGCCGGGAAAAATCAGCGAGACACCGACGTTGTCCGCGATCAGATACTCCCGCAGCGCCTCGCCGTACCCCATCACGCCGGTCTTGCTCGCGCTGTAGCCCGGCGCATCCGCCAGCGGCTGCAGCGCCGCCAGCGAACTGACGATCGCGATACGCCCGCGCTGGCGGGCCCGCATCATCGGCAGCACGCCGCCGATGCTATTGACGACGCCTTCGAGATTGGTGCGCAGCATCCACGCGATCTCGTCGGCGGTTTCCATGTCGCCGGCGGCGCCGTGGCCCGTGAAAACACCCGCGTTGGCGATCAAGAGATCGATCGTCTGGGCGGCATCGAAGTCGCGCATCCAGGCCGCCAGACGCGCGCGCTCGTCGACGTCGATGGCGCCGGTCACCACGCGCGCGGCGCCGCCTGCGCGGCAGCGCTCCGCGACCGCGTCGAGGCGCGCCTGATTGCGGCCGAGCAGTCCAAGCACGACGCCGGGCGCCGCATAGTGAACGGCGAGCGCCGCCCCGAGACCGGCACTGGCACCCGTAATCACTATTCCGCGACCCGCCGCGTCCGCCGTCGTCACAGTTCCCCTCCCAAAACCAAGTTCACTGCCAGATTTGGCGTGCGCGCGGCCAGTTGACCCTGAGGCATCGTAACTTTGGCCGTTCAAAACCCTTGATTCAATCAATTTCCACACGTACTTGGCGCTGTTGGCTCACTTGGCTTTTTGTGACGTAGAAAGAGTATTTGTATGACCCGGACTTATTCGACCGACAGCATCGCAGCGGCACGTGACCCTCTCACACGCACGGGCGCCGGTCGCGTCATGGACGCCGCACAAGCACTCGCGGCGCGCCTGACGCCCGCACGCGGCACCGGCGTCCGCCGCGCCGCCGCGTTCTCCGAACTGCCGGTCTATAGCGGACTCGTAAAGCACCGCGCGCTCGCAAAAGCCGTCAACGTGTCGGATCCCTTCTATCGCTCGCACGACGCCCACCTTGGCGCGACGACAGTGATGGACGGCAAGGAGCACATCAATTTCGCCTCCTATGACTATCTTGGGCTCAATCAGCATCCGGCTGTGGGCGACGCCGCCAAGCGCGCCATCGATCAGTATGGCACGTCGGTATCGGCCAGCCGCATTGTCGCCGGCGAGCGCCCGCTGCACCGCGAACTCGAGGCAGCACTTGCGAGTTTCTACGGCGTCGAGGACGCGATCGCCTTCGTCAGCGGGCATGCAACCAACGTCTCGACCATCTCGACGCTGATGGGACCGGAAGACCTCATCCTGCATGACGAGCTGGTCCACAACAGCGCCCTTGTCGGCATCCAACTGTCGGGCGCCAAAGCCCATGCCTTCCGCCACAACGACCTCGCCGCGCTCGAAGCGCTGCTCGAGACGCATCGCGACGCGCACAAGAATACGCTGATCGTCGTCGAAGGCCTCTACTCCATGGACGGCGACTTCCCCGACCTCGCGCGCCTGGTCGAACTCAAGAAGCGCTTCGGCGCGTGGCTGATGGTCGACGAGGCGCATGCGCTCGGCGTCATGGGCACGAACGGCCGAGGCATTCATGAGCACTACGGCGTCGCCTCGACCGACGTCGACATCTGGATGGGCACGCTGTCGAAGACGCTCGGCGCTTGCGGCGGCTATATCTGCGGCACCGCGGCCCTGATCGAGATCCTGAAGTACAAGGCGCCAGGCTTCGTCTACTCGGTTGGCCTGTCGCCGCCGGTGACCGCCGCGGCGCTGGCGGCACTCCAGATCCTGGAAGCCGAGCCCGAGCGCGTTGCGCGGCTGCAGGCCAACGGTCAACTGTTTCTGGCGGAAGCCCGCGCAGCCGGCCTCGAAACCGGCACCAGCGCGGGTCTCTCCGTCGTCCCCGTCATCGTTGGCGATCTCGTCAAGGTCGTGAAACTCACCGAGCGCGTGCTCGCGCGCGGCGTCAACGTGCTGCCGATCATCTATCCGGCGGTGCCGCTGAAGGCCTGCCGGCTGCGCTTCTTCATCACCTCGGAGCACACCCCCGAGCAGATCCGCGCGGCGGTCCGCATCACCAAGGAAGAATTGGCCTACGTGACGCGCCCACGCTTCGTGATGGATCAGGTGATCTCGCGCGTCGCCGTCGCGACGGGGTGACGGCCGGCGGCGATCACGGCAGCGCGGACTGGATCTCGATCTGGTAGCCCTCGGGATCGTTGAAGACGAACGCGCGGATCTTCAGATCAGCGTTCGACTTCGGTCCCCGCAGTCCAGCGACGGCTTGCGTCGCAATCCAGGCGTGCCATGCCTCGACATCGGCGACACGCATGCACAGTTGCACCGGCTTCACCGGGTGCGCCCGATGGCTGCCGCGCGTCTCATCGACGAGACCGAGGTAGCCCGTTTCGGTCACGCGGTAGATCTTCGACCAACCCTGATCGATGGCAAGCGCGAGCCCGAGCACGTCTTCATAAAAGCGCATCGCGGCGGCGAGGTCGCGATAATAGAAAAATGTGATCTGCTTCTGCGTGTCCGCGCTCGGCGGCCGTTGGATCGGTACGGTCATGTGATGGCCTCGCATCGACGAGTACAAGACAGCTTCGGCAGACGGTCGCAATAGGGTCAGAGCCGCACTACGCCACCACGCAGCATTACTTCCTTTTGGTCTTCTGCGGCAGGGTCGATGCTGCCACGGACTTCGCTGCCTTACTGGATTTGGGGGCCTGCAGAACCTTCGGCGCGGCGGTGGACACCGAGCCCACAGCAAACGGCTCGATATCCAAAACGGCTGATCTCTCGACCTCCCAAGCATCATGCGCAGCCTGCATGCGGAGGAGGAGACCGTGCGACACCTTTAGCGCGTGGTGCAAGCGCACCGCGATGTCCGCCGTGATCGCGCTGTGTCCGCCAATGATTGCACTGATTGTCTGACGCGAGACGCCAATGCGCACGGCGAGCTGCTCCTGCGTCACGCCTAATGCTGCAATCGCATCGCGAATGATCCGGCCAGGATGCGAAGGACGGAATCCGGAACGACCTGCGATTTCACCTCTATTCGCCATGATAGTCCTCCTGACGCACACGTACTGCCTCACCGTCTTCCCACTCCAGACGCACCGGGCATGCGATTGAATGGCGAACAGGACCGCAAGAGCACGGCGTATGGATCATGGGCACAAGGCCCATGATGACGGCTGTGGGTGGGGAGGTGCGCGCATTTCACCCTCACCCCTCACCCAACAACAGCCGTCATCCGAGGCCTTGTGCCTCGGATCCAAGAACACCGTTGGTGCGGTTGAGAATGACCGTGAGCCGGCGCGCGTGCCTGACCGCGACGTCACGGCGTATGGGATCATGGGCACAGGGCCCATGATGACGGCTGTGGGTGGGGTGCGCCGAAAACCTCAAGGCGCCAGCGACTGCGCCTGCGACGGTGCTGGGCCTTCGCTCTCGTCGCGCTCGCGGCCGGCGGTGAGATCGCGCAAGCCGTCGCGGCCGTAGAGGTCGGGACGGAACACGACCTGGCCGTTCGGTTCGGCCCACGCGGTGATGTAGGTGAAGTACACCGGCACAGGGCGCGATAGCGTCAGGTCGAGCGCGTTGCCAGCCTCGACGACGGCCTCGGCGCGGCCGGGCTGATCCCAGCCTGCTTCATAGCGCGCAATCCAATCGGCAAGCTTGAACACGTCCTGCACGCGCACGCAGCCCGCCGAGAAGGCGCGGCCGCGCTGCTGGAACAGCGGCTTCATCGGCGTGTCATGCATATAGACGCCGTGCTCGTTCGGCATGTCGAGCCGGACGAGGCCGAGCGCGTTCTGCGGGCCCGGATCCTGGCGAAACTTGATCTGCTTGGCATCCGCCGTCCGCCAATCGATGTTGGTCGGATCGAGCTCGGGCCCGTTGAAATCACGCGCCACGACGCGGATCTTTTCCTTCGACAGATACTCGGGCTCTTTCTGCAGCTTCGGGAACAGATCGAGTGTCGCGACGCTGTCGGGCACGCGCCAATAGGGAAAGAAATTGAGCGCGCGGATCTGGGCGCGCACGACCGGCGTCTGCCGCTCGGGTTTGCCGACGATGGTACGATGGCGCTGCTGCACCTCGTGGCGTTCGACGGCCTCGAGCTGGAACGCGGCGGCATTGACGAGGATGTAGCGGTCTTCGACGCGGGTATTGAGGAGCTCGCGCAACCGCTGCAGATTGAGTTTCAATTGCGCGATGCGCGCTTGCACCGGCACGTTGAGGGCGGCGAGCGTCGACTTGTCGACGCGGCCCGTGACGCGCATGCCGTAATTTTCCTGGAAGCGGCGGATCGCCTCGTCGAGTTCGGCATCGAACGAGTAGCTGCCGGAGCCGCCCTTCGATTTCAATTCACCACCCGCCTGCAGACGCCGCCGCAGGATCGGCACACGCTCGTCGTCGTCCTCGGGGCGGATCATGCGCGCGCCCGGAATTTGCGGCCAGCCGCCACTGGCGGCGATCTTCTCGAAGCGCTGGATCGCGACGTCGAGGGCTTCGACCATCACATCGCTGCGCAACGGCGTCGAATTCGGCCGGAGGTCGTTCAATACCTCCTGCTTCTTGGCCGGGCGCTCATCGGTCTTGTGGCCACCGCTGCCGAACACATCCTTGATCCAATCGGGAAGCCCCGCTTGTGCCAGCGCCTCCACGGGAGATCCCGCGAGGACCGCCGCAGATAACCCCGCCAAAGCCGCGCGCCGGCTGACGGGCGCAGCCGTCGCTCCTGCAGCCAACGGCTTTTTATCGCGTGCGCCCAGAGGGTTGCGCATCGTTTTACGTATCACGGCGTGCTCTTTCGTCTTGCGTCGCGGCTTTGGTCGTTCTTGGCCTCAAGGAACCCCGACTCAATATCCAGATCCCAACATACCGACGGTCTGACCAAAACCCGGCATCAATGCGGCACGTCACCGCCGCACGCGCACCGTTTAGTGAGTTCGGCTCGATAAGGCCAGACCTGATGCGTCCTTGCGCCAATCCGCCCGCATCACGATTGCGCGCGCGTGGACATCGAGCCACACGCGCAACCGCTGCCATGCATCGCCCAAACACCGGCTAAGTGCCGGTGGTGCTTGCCACTGCGGCCCCCTGCGCGCTACCGTCGCACCCAGCGCGTGATGCAGAAATACCGCGCAGAGGAGAAACGCCATGACCAAAGTGACCCGCCGTCGCCTGATCGCGACCGGTGCCGCAGCAAGCGCGGCCGCACAATTCGGACTGTCCCCATCGCGCGCCCAAGGCGCCTGGCCCAATCGCCCCGTGACCGTCGTTTGCCCATGGGGCGCCGGCGGCGGCACCGACGCGACCGCCCGCATCCTGGCGGCGATCCTCGAAAAGGACCTGAAGCAGCCCTTCAACGTTGTCAACCGCACAGGCGGATCGGGCGTCGTCGGCCATTCGGCCATCGCGACCGCCGCGCCCGATGGCTACAACATCGGCATGATCACCGTCGAAATCACGATGATGCATCATCAGGGCCTGACGGATCTGAAATCGACGAGCTACACGCCGCTGGCGCTGATGAACGAAGATCCGCCGGGCGTGCAGGTGAATTCCGCGAGCCCCTATAAGACGGCGAGGGAATTGTCCGACGCGATCAAGGCGTCGCCCGCAGGCAAGTTCAAAGCATCAGGCACCGGCCAAGGCGGCATCTGGCATCTGGCGCTGATCGGCTGGTTGATGGCGATGGGCCTGAAGCCCGACCACGTGGCGTGGGTGCCGTCCAACGGCGCCGCCCCCGCCATGCAGGATCTCGCCGCCGGCGGCATCGATGTCGTCACGTGCTCGGTCCCCGAAGCCAAGGCGCTGATCGATGCGGGCCGCGCCCGCTCGCTCGCGGTGATGGCAACCGAACGCAACTCGGCGTTCAAGGACGTCCCCACCTTGAAGGAAGCCGCCGGCATCGACTACTCGGTCGGCGCCTGGCGCGGCATCGCAGGACCGAAGGGCCTGCCCGACGATGTGTCCAAGACGCTCGTGGCAGCCCTCAAGAAGGCCTACGACTCGGCCGAGTTCAAAGACTTCATGGGCAATCGCGGCTTCGGCTTGAAGTTTGCCGATCCGGCGGGCTTTGCGAAGTTCATGGCCGACGGCGACGAGGCGATGGCGAAAGCGATGACCGCCGCTGGTCTGAAGAAGACCTGATGAAACGCGTCTTCCGGGGGCTGCGTCCGTGCCAATCGGCGCGGCTGCGGCCTGCCGGTTGCCGTTCGC
>CAVZYN010000007.1:0-91231 GCA_963779515.1 uncultured Alphaproteobacteria bacterium | reverse complement strand
CCGGTCCGACCTCGTACGCCGCGAGGCTGATGCAGGGGCCATAGGCCGCGCGGATCCGCGATCTCTTGGCGCCCAAGCTTTCCATGGTGGTAATGGCGTTCTCGATACGCCGCCCACCGCGCCTTTCCAGCCAGCGTGAGCGGCGGCCACGACCTTGGCCTCAGGATCGGCGAAGAGAACCGGGCAGCAATCCGCGGCGAGTGCGCCGATCGCGAGGCCGGGAATTGCCGTCACGATGGCGTCAGCCTTGGGCATGGCGTCTTGGGTCCAAGGCTCTGTTGCGATCACAGCAGTCGCCGAGTGGATCTGGTAGCAGGTGAGGAGCTGACCAGCGGTCGTTCCGAGTGCGAGCGCGACACGTGATCGATTCTCGATGACGGCCGAGCGATCGTCTTTGGAGCCGAGGCCGCAGTTCAGTCCTGCATATAGTTCGGTCGATACGCCGCCCGCACGGGTAAAGAAACCATGCCGAATGCCTGGGAGGCGGGACAAGTTCGAAGCAAGAATTGGGGTCGTCATTGCGCGGTCGGCTCGCATGTTTGGGCGGCGAAGATCTAGCTGACTCCCCTGCGTTGCCCAGTGCCGCAGGAAAACAAGCCAGTGTCAGGTCACTCGCGACACCGTCATGGCGATACATGCGACGAGTGCGGCGATCTCGGCTTTCTGCTCGGTGGCCCCGAGCGCATCGCCTGTGTAGCCGCCGATCTGGCCGGCCATCAGATGGCGGTTGGCGAACGCCGCAGCGCCCGCGGCGGCGACACTTGCACAGGCCGCCATCACCGGCAGGATCGCGACCGAGAGCAGCGCCATCACCAAGGCCGCGGTTCCCGATTCGAGTGGTGGCGCTTCGGCTGTCGCGGCCATGCCGTCCGCGCGAGCCGCGGGAAGTGTCATCAAAATGATGGCGATGGCGGACCGACCGATAAGGCCGGTTGCGATCAACGCCTCGGGGCCATAGCCGCGGCGCTCCAGTTCCGCGATACAGGCCGCGCGCACGCCGAAGGACATCACCATTGCGGCCCCGCCGTAACTGCCGATACGGCTGTCGCGCATGATCTCGAGCTTGCGCTCGCGGGTGTGGCCGCCACCGATACCGTCCCAATAGTCGGCAAGGCCGTCTTCATGGAAGCATCCTGTGGTGAGGACCATCGTCGCCAGGGCAAGCCAGGCGGCGACATCCGCCGTAACGCCTGCAGATCTTGCGAGAATCAAGGTGATGGCGCCGATGCCACCGATGAGCGCACCGACCAATGGATAGGCCCATAGCGCGCGTGCAAGTGCGGCTGGATCGCCGGCAGTTGCAGGCGGCATGGGGATGCGTGTCAGGAGGGTCATCGCCAGCACGAACTCATCGAGGCGGCGGGCCAAGAATGTCACGTCGACGCCTCTGAGCAGTTCGCAACACCAGCCTCGGCGAACGTCGCCATCTCAGAGTGTGTTGCGACTGCTGCGCGCACGATAGCGCTGGCGACAGCGGCGCCGGATCCCTCACCCAGACGCATGCCGAGATCCAAGAGTGGTAAGAGACCAAGCGTGTCGAGCAACCGGCGATGCGCCCGCTCCGCAGAGGCGTGCCCGGCGATGCAGTGCGCAGTGATCGCAGGGGCTTCCATCCACAAGGTGGCAAGTGCCGCTGTCACAACAAATCCGTCGATCAGGACCGGGATGCGCGCGTGGCGCGCGTGCAAGATGGCGCCGGCCATCGCGGCAAGTTCTCGTCCCCCGAGTGCCGCAAGTGTGGCAAATGCGGTTCTGGGGACGTTGCCGTGCCGTTCGAGCGCGCGCGTGATCACGGCGGCCTTGTGCGCGACGCCGGCGGTATCGAGGCCGGTCCCTGCGCCCGCCCACATGGCGCCGTCGCCGCCGCATGCGCGCGCCGCGAGCGCGGCCGCCACCGTCGTATTGGCGATCCCCATTTCGCCAGCAATAAGAATGTCAGTCCCGGACTTCAGTGCGTTCCAACCGGCTTGGAACGCCGCGAGTGTCTCGGCAGGCGTCATTGCCGGTCCAACCGAAATATCGGACGTCGGCGTCTCGAGCGCGAGCGGGATGATATCGAGCATGAGGCCGTTGGACCGCGCAATCGCGTTGATCGCAGCGCCGCCCGCGCGATAATTGGCAACCATTTGGACGGTGACTTCGGAGGGGTAGGGACTGACGGCTTGTCGCGCGACACCATGTGTGCCGGCAAAAACCACCACTCGGATGTTTTGCGCTCGCGGGATTCCGTCACATGACCAACCGGCCAAATCAATCGCGATCGTTTCAAGACGGCCCAAGGCACCAGGCGGCTTGGTCAGAATTGATTGCCGCTGGGTTGCTGCTGCGCGATATCCTGCATCCGCTAGGGGCAAATCGCGGAGCGAATTGGAGATGTCTGCGGGGGTGGCGGGGACGTGCATCATGCCGATGCCTAGCCTGACGACCACAATCTTGTCCAGGCAGAGCACATCGGGCGTGGCGTCGGTGGCATTTCTCGGCCGAGGCGGCGGCGGCCATTGCCTCAGACCGGGGGCGCGGCTATCACTCGGCCCATGCGCTTGTACCCGCTTGGCGCGGCCACGAACCGTCTGATTGCTCACACATGACCACGCTGAAACTGATCGCCCTCGATTCCGAGGATCTGGCCGTCATTTCCGCTCACCTCCAAGATGCGGTCATGGCTGTTGGGGATATGGCATATCTGCCGCGTGAGAGCCGGTTCGCTGCGATCGGCAATCGCTTTGACTGGCTGACGTTCGCCAAGACCGAGACGACAGGCAGGCCGGACAAACATCGCAAGCGCACCGCGTTGCGGTTCGAACGGGTCACGGGTGCGAAGATCCAGGGCATCGATCTGAAGAAGGCCAACGAAGTCCTCTCGCTGCTCGCGATCCAGTTCGACCAGACAGAGTCCCCGGCAGGCGTGGTGACGCTTGTATTTTCGGGCGGCGCCGCGATTCGTCTTGACGTCGAGTGTATTGAAGCGGAATTGCGTGACCTTGGCGGCGCTTGGGCTGCCAAGACGACTCCTGCGCACGATCCAAAGCCGTCCTGAAGAGCACCACGCTATGCCAAAGCGCCTCAGTACCACCCACCCTGATTTTGCTCGCGCGTTCGAAGCCTTCCTCGGCGAAAAACGCGAAGTGTCGGACGATGTCGATGCGGCCGTTCGGGGCATTCTCGCAGATGTGCGGCAGCGTGGCGATGCGGCCTTGATCGACTATACCCAGCGCTTCGATCACCTCGATCTGAAGACCACGGGCCTGCGGATAACCGACAGCGAAATTCACGCAGCCATGGGATCGTGTGATCGCGACACGCTGGCGGCGCTCTCGTTCGCGCGCGATCGGATCGCTAGCCATCACCAGCGTCAACTGCCGAAAGACGACCGCTACACCGACATGACCGGCGCTGAGCTGGCGTCGCGGTGGACTGCTGTCGAGTTGGTGGGGCTCTATGTTCCGGGCGGGCTCGCAAGTTATCCGAGTTCTGTGCTCATGAACGCACTACCCGCGCGCGCCGCTGGCGTTCCTCGCATCGCGATGGTGGTGCCGTCGCCGCGCGGGACGCTCAACCCGCTGGTTCTAGCTGCGGCGCAACTGGCGGGTGTGACCGAGATCTACAGGATCGGGGGCGCGCAGGCGATCGCGGCGCTGACGTACGGCACGGAGACGGTGCGGCCGGTGGTGAAGATCGTCGGCCCCGGCAACGCGTACGTGGCGGCGGCCAAGCGGCAGGTTTATGGAACCGTTGGCATCGACTCGATCGCGGGACCATCGGAAGTCCTGGTCATCGCCGATGATGCCAACAACGCCGAGTGGATTGCCGCCGATCTGCTGGCGCAGGCCGAGCACGATACGGCTGCACAGGCGATCCTGATGACCGACAGCAAGCGCCTTGCGGACGCGGTGGATGAGGCCGTCACGCGTCAGCTGGCGCAGCTGCCACGCAGCGCCATCGCCAGCGAAAGCTGGCGAACCTTCGGTGCCATCATTCTGCTGAAATCGCTGGAGGAAGCACCGGCATTGGCAGACCGGATCGCGGCCGAGCATCTCGAGATCGCGACCAAAGATGCCGATGCGCTTGCTGCGCGCATTCGCAATGCCGGCGCGATCTTTCTTGGTGCGCACACGCCTGAGGTCATCGGTGACTATGTTTCGGGGTCAAATCATGTCTTGCCGACGGCCCGAAGTGCCAAGTTCTCGTCAGGCCTCGGCACGCTCGACTTCATGAAGCGCACATCAATTCTGAGGCTCACCCCTGAGGCCTTGTCGCGCCTCGGGCCCGCCGCCATGACGCTTGCGACCGCGGAAGGTCTCGAAGCCCATCGCGCCTCGGTGGCGATCCGCATGTCACATCCCAAAGATGTCAATCATTGAGGTGCGGGAATGGATGAATTTGGTCCTCCTCCAGGCCATGAGAAATCCAAACTCATGGCCATCACGCTCGACGAGACTTCAATCGGCCGTTCCAATCCGAACATCGAGCATGAACGCGAAGTCGCGATCTACGACATACTCGAAGACAATCGATTTATCGTGGAAGGCCGTCAGGACGGGCCCTATCGGCTGAAACTTGGCATCTCGGAAGACCGGCTGGTGATGAATGTTGGGAAAGAACAGGGAGCCGACGGGGACGTGATCACATTCATGCTGTCATTGACGCCCTTGCGCCGGATCATGAAGGACTACTTCATCGTCTGCGACAGCTACTATCAGGCCATCCGCACGCAGCCGCCGTCAAAAATCCAGGCGATCGACATGGGCCGGCGTGGGTTGCACGACGAAGGCAGCCGCGTCCTCACGGAACGTTTGAACGGCAAGGTCACGATCGACCACGACACGGCGCGACGGCTTTTCACGCTGATCTGCGCCCTGCACTGGAAAGGCTGAGCCCGTGGTGCAGGGCCGGTCAACGCGCGACCTGCCGGGTGCGGTGCTGTTTGCCTGCACCATGAACTCCGTGCGCTCACCGATGGCGGCGGCGATCCTGCAGCACTTGGTGGGACGGCGTGCCTATATCGAGTTGGCCGGCGTGCGCGCGGGCGAACCCGATCCTTTCGTCGCCGCCGTCATGGAGGAAATCGGTATCGATGTCTCGGCACACAAGCCGCATACACTTGCCGAGCTGCACGACACCTCGTTTGACTTGATCGTGTCGCTTTCGCCCGAGGCGCATCACCAGGCGCTGGAAATGACGCGAACCATGGCGGTCGATGTCGAGTACTGGCCGACGTTCGACGCCTCTTTGATGGTTGGTCAGGGCAACCGCGAGCAGACATTGGATGCCTACCGCAAGGTGCGCGATCTGCTGTTCCGCAAGATCAAAGCGCGATTTGGGCTCGAGGGCGGACCGACCGTCTAAGCGGATCTACTGCGCGAGTTCCTTGGAGCGTTTGGTGGCAGCGGCGACCGCCTCAGTCATGATCGGTTGCAACCCTTTCTCCGCCATCAGGACCTGCAAGGCCGCATAGGTCGTGCCATTGGGCGATGTGACGTTCTGGCGGAGCGTGGCCGCAGGCAGATCCGAGCGATGCAGCAGCTCGCCCGCGCCCGACACAGTCCAGCGCGCCAACTGCTCGGCGAGATCAGCCGGTAGTCCCGCCTTCACACCCGCCTCCGCGAGGCATTCAGCAAGCAGGAAGACGTAGGCAGGCCCGGAGCCCGAAACGGCGGTGACGGGATCGATCAGCGCCTCGTCGTCGACCCAGGCGACCGCGCCGACAGCGGCGAGCAGGTCGTCACACATCTTGCGTTGTCGCGCAGTGACGTGCGGATTGGCGACTGCCACAGTGATGCCGCGGCCAACAGAGGCGGGCGTATTCGGAATGGTGCGGACGATCGCCGTGTTCGGTGGCAGATGGCAGGCGTAACTCGCGATCGTGCGGCCGGCGGCGACAGAGAGGACGACAGTATCGGGGCCAGCAAGCTTGGCGAGCGGTGCAAACACCTTGTCCATGACCTGAGGTTTCACGGCTGCCAATAGGACGGCGGGCGGGCGATCGAGTGCTGCAATCGACGACTGCGGCGTGATCGCGTGTTTGGTCAGCAAAGCCATCATCGCGGGCGGGGGCGATGGATCCTGGATGAGGATCTTTTTCGGGTCGAGCCCGCGTTCAAGCCATCCGGCCAGCATGGCACCGCCCATGTTGCCGGCGCCGGCAAGGAGGAGTGTCCCATCAAGGTTCAACGCCATTCGCATCTACGCCGCTCTCGCGACGTTTCCCTAAAATATCAATCCATCCAGCCTAGTCACTAGAGGCCGAATTGGCGAGTGAAAGGCTCAGGCGGCGGGTGAAACGGTGTCGATTTGAGCCAGGTCGGCCGCTGTCAATGTCCAGTCGCACGCTTTGACGTTCTGTTCGACCTGCTCAGGCGTGGTGGCACCCGCAATCACGCTTGGAACTGTCGGCCGGCTTAACAGCCAGCCAAACGCGAGATCGAGCAGCGTGCGACCATGATGCGTTGCAAGGCTCTCCAATTTTTCTACGCGGTCCCAGTTCTGGTCGGTCAGATACTTCTTCTGATGCCGGTCAATGTCGGTCAGTCGTGCGCCTTGTGGCATGGCGCCGCGTCTATACTTGCCGGTGAGCAAACCGCAGGCGAGCGGAAAGAACGGCAGAAATCCCATGCCGTATGCAGAGCCGCAAGGAACCAATTCCTTTTCATTGTTTCGCATCAGCAGCGAGAGTTCGTCTTGATGCGAGATAAACGGCGCGAAGCCGCAGCGCTTGGCGGTTTCCTGCGCGGCGGTCATTCGCCATGCCGGAAAATTTGAGCAGCCGATGTAACGGATCTTGCCGGCCCGAACCAGGTCGTCGAGCGTCCGCATGGTTTCTTCGATGGGTGTCACGGAATCGAGCTGGTGCATCTGGTAGAGATCGATCCAGTCCGTGCGCAGCCGGCGGAGGCTGTCATCGACAGCTTTCATGACGTAGGCGCGTGAACCACCCTGCTTCAGACCGTCATCCGACATGGGCATACCGAACTTGGTCGCCAGCACGATGTCTTTGCGCCGATCGCCGA
The DNA here is from genome assembly GCA_963779515.1 of uncultured Alphaproteobacteria bacterium. Lineage (GTDB taxonomy): Bacteria > Pseudomonadota > Alphaproteobacteria > Rhizobiales > Hyphomicrobiaceae > CAVZYN01. Next base: position 84,224 of record CAVZYN010000007.1, on the reverse strand, counting down.
GGATTTGTCCCAAGCAGTCTTCCGAGCCGCCGCGTGCCCCGTAGATATCGGCGGTGTCGAGCAGCGTTATGCCAAGATCGAGCGCCTTGTCGACGACACGGCGCGAGGCTTCGAGATCGATACGCCAGCCGAAGTTGTTGCAGCCGAGGCCCGTGACTGACACTTGCAATCCCGATGAGCCGAGATAACGGTACTTCATGTGCCACTGTCCTCATGCGGTGCCGCATCCGATGCGGCTTGCCAGAGGTTCAGACTATTGGTTCAGGGCGTGAAGGCTAGTCGTGAAACTGCAGAGTGTCCTCGCGTGGAGGTCATGCCTGCCCTTCGGTCTCGAACACAGTCGAGGCAATGGCTTCGCGGCTGTCTCGGCCGGCCCAAACCACGAATTGGAATGCTTGGTAGTAGCGTTCGCAGGCTTCCAGCGCCGCGCGCAACAAGGCCTCGCATTGTCCAGGCGTCGCGATGGCGCCGTTCAACATCAGGCCCTGCCGGAACATGATCAGGCCCTCCTGGGTCCACACATCGAAATGCCCGACCCAAAGCTGCTCATTGATCTGACCGACCAGCTTGTAGACTTCCGACAGCCGCTGTTCGGGCACCTTGAAGTCGAACGCGCACGCCAAGTGCAATGTCTCGAGATCCGTGCGCCAGTTGAGCGACACATGATAGTCGGTCCATTGGCCCGCAACATTGAGGGTCAGTTCATCGTCAGCCGTGCGCTCGGTCGCCCATTCATGGCGGCCTGCAAGCTGCTCGACGAGATCGACTGGATTGCTCAGTCTATCCATTCTGACGTCGGCCATGGCCATGCGATCAACCTCAAAGAGGGTACAGTCGAATTGCTGCTGGACGTAAACGCACGGGTCTACGAGTTGCAAGCGCGGTTGCCCCCCGGGTCATGCTTGTCCACGGTGATGTGGGATGTCCCCAAGCAAAAACCGGTAATAATCACGAAGCTGGGGATGACATGCAGCGTTACTGTGGATGAAATTGCGACCGCGCCGACGCTTGCGCGGACGGGATCTGATGACGGGATCAGATAAGCAATGGCACGCCGTCAGCGCTTGGCACGCAGCGCAGTGAGCTCCGCCTCGAGCACCGATAGCCGCTCGGCAAGATGTTCGTTTTCTTCCCGCGCCTTCGCCGCCATAGCTTTGACGGCTTCGAACTCTTCGCGCTGCACGAGATCCATGCCGGACAGCATACGCTCGCCTTGAGACTTGATCAGCGTTTCGGCTTCGCGTCGCATGCCCTGGGCCGCACCGGCAGCATCCGTCATCAGTTTTGCGAACTCGTCGAAGAAGCGATTGTTGGCTTGGGTCATCGAGTGTGCGTCCGGCTAAGTATGAAGCGGCGGCTGTCAGATCATATGGGGTGACCGACCGATCATGATCAAGTCACGCGAACGTCGCATCCAATTGACATTGGAAATCTCGGCGCGCTCGCTTGACACAATCTGTACCCTGCAACAGGGTCCGGCGCAGCCAAGTTATTCGCGGCATTGAAGGAAAATCGCTTGGGACCTCTGGTCTTGCCGTTCCCTGACATTCATCCGGTCGCGCTCTCGCTCGGCCCGTTTTCCGTGAAGTGGTATGGGCTGGCGTACATGGCGGGCCTGCTGCTGGGTTGGCTCTATGTGCGCCGCCTGCTGACGACTTCGCGTTTCTGGCCAAGCGGCCAGGCCCCGTTCACCAGCGACCGGGCGGATGATCTGCTGCTCTACATGACGCTCGGCGTGGTTCTGGGCGGGCGTCTCGGAGAGGTGCTGTTCTATGCGCCCGGATACTTTCTCGAGAACCCGATGGAGATCTTTGCCGTCTGGAAGGGGGGCATGTCGTTCCACGGGGGGTTCATCGGTTCCATCGTCGCCATCGCGCTGTTCTCATGGCGCAACAAGGTCGACGTGCGCACCACGCTCGATCTCGCAGCCGCCGCCACACCGATCGGGTTGTTCTTCGGACGCATTGCGAATTTCATCAATAGTGAGCTGTGGGGCCGCCCATCCAATGTGCCTTGGTCATTCGTGTTTCCGCATCGAGAGGCGGGAGACGTTCCGCGTCACCCGAGCCAGCTCTATGAGGCAGGATTGGAAGGCCTTGTGTTGGCAATACTGTGCTGGTGGCTTATCTATCATCGCGATGCGTTGCGCCGGCCCGGACTTGTCGCCGGCGTCTTCACCGCTGGATATGGGGTTGCGCGCTCGTTCTGCGAGTTCTTTCGCGAGCCCGAAACCGGGCACGCTCTCAATTTTGGGCCACTCACGGCTGGCATTCTCTATTCGATCCCGATGATTGCGATCGGCGCGTACTTCATTTGGCAAGCGAACCGGCGCGCACTCTCACCTGAGCCCCTCCGATGAGACACTTTCCAGCCTACGAGATCAACGCGCGGATCGAAACGCCGCTGGCGGCAAAGCTGAAAACATGGATCCGCCGCGATGGGCCGATCAGCGTCAGGCAGTTCATGCATGCCTGTCTTCATGATCCCGAGCATGGCTACTATCGCACCAAGACAGCGATTGGCAACAAGGGTGATTTTGTTACCGCGCCCGAGATCAGCCAGATTTTTGGTGAGCTGATCGGGCTGTGGTGCGCCGTTGTCTGGGAACAAATGGGTAAGCCAGCCAACTTCAATCTGGTGGAGATAGGGCCTGGCCGTGGCACGCTGATGCGAGATGCCTTAAGGGCACTGAAAGTGGTGCCGGCCATGCGCGCTGCGGCCTCGATCCATCTTATCGAGTTGAACTTCGTGCTGATGGAACAACAACGAGAGACGCTGGATGAACTTGCGCAGCCGCCAACGTGGCACGCCAGCGTCGATGCCTTGAGAGACGGCCGGGCGATCCCGCCGCTGCCCACCATCATCGTTGCCAATGAGTTCATCGACACCCTCGCGGTCGATCAATGGGAGCGCAAAGACGGCGCGTGGCGCGTCCGCGAGATCGGTCTCAACGCACAAGGCGAGCTCTCGTTCGTTGCAACGGCGGTCGATCCGGAACTCTCGATGATTGCGCTGCCGGCTTCACTTGCGGCGATGCAAGAAGATGGCAGTGTCTTCGAGGCGTCAGCGGCCCGTGCGGAGTTCTTTTCGTCGGTGATCGGCCGGCGCAATACGATGGGGCCGATGGCCGCGCTGTTTCTCGACTATGGCCATCGGGCGTCATCATTCGGGGACACGGTGCAGGCCGTGCGGGAGCAGCGGCATGTCTCCATATTCTATGCGCCGGGTGAATCGGACCTATCGGCCAACGTCGACTTCGAGCATGCGATGGCCTGCTGCGCGCACTTCAGCGCCGTCGATGGTCCGATGACGCAATCGGATTTCCTCAGCGGTCTTGGTATCACAGAACGTGCCACGCGCCTGATGAAAGCCAACCCGGACAAGGCGAACATGATCGAAACCAGCGTCGCGCGGCTGATGGCGCCGGGCGGCATGGGCACGCGATTCAAGGTGTTCGCGGCGCGCTCGCGCGGCCTGCCGCCCCTACCGGTCCTATCTCGGGCTGGACTCGCAGCACGCCGCGCCGCCGGCGAAATATAATCAATACGTCGCGCGGCCGCCGGAGATGTCGAGCACCTGGCCAGTAGTGAACGAGCAGTCTTCCGATGCGGCAAACGCAATCAGTGCTGCGACTTCATCCACCGTCACAAAACGCGCGCGCGGTATCTTCGACAACATGAAGTCGATGTGTTCCTGCGTGATCTGATCGAAGATCGCGGTCTTGGCGGCGGCCGGTGTGATCGCGTTCACCGAGATGTTGTAGGATGCGAGTTCTTTACCGAGCGATTTGGTCATGCCGATCACGCCGGCCTTCGAGGCGGAATAAGCCGACGCGTTCGGGTTGCCTTCCTTGCCGGCGATGGAGGCAATGTTCACGATACGCCCGTAGTTCTGCTTGATCATGCCGGGGATCACGGCCTTGCAGCAGTTGAACGGGCCTTCGAGGTTGATCCGCATGGTCATCTGCCAATCTTCGAGCTTCACCTCCCAGAGTTTGGTGGTTGGACCGGCGATACCGGCGTTATTCACGAGAATGTCGATCCTGCCGAACGCTTTGATCGTCGCATCGCGCGCCGCCTCAACCGAATTTTGGATCTGTCACATCGCAGGCAACCGCGATCACATCCTTTCCGAGGTCCTTTGCGGTCTTATCGGCGAGTTTGGTGTCTCGATCCCATATGGCGACCTTGGCGCCGGAGGCGAGAAAGCGTTCGGTCGCCGCACGACCAATCCCCTGCGCACCGCCAGTGACGGCCGCGACCCGGCCTTGCATGTCGATCTTGTTGGGCATCTGTCGTCCTCGTTCGCCAGCTCAGTTTCTGATTTCACCAAAATCAATCAGAAAGCCTGCTATTTGTCATCTTGCGAACGGTGCATAGCGCGATGCCGGATTCAGCGGGCGGGCGCATCGCCAAGAAGACACCGAGGAGGAGCAGGAGCAGCGCCGCGCCCACGGAGATGGTCGCGCGCGCTCCCAAAGACACAATTGCAAGATTAGAGCTCCTGCGCCGATCCCACCAGATCGGACCCCTGCGCGCATCGCCGAACAAATCCGCAAGAAAGCGGCTTGGCAAGCGCATTGTGGCTTCGCATTGTGCGGCAGGCGCAGCTCACGGGGATTGATCGACTATGGCCTACGACTTGATCTTGCGCGGCGGACGGGTGATCGATCCGTCGCAGAAACTCGACGGCGTGCGCGATGTGGCGTTTACGGGCGGCAAAGTCGCCGCCGTCGGCAAAGATCTGAAGGCCAGCGCCGGCACCGAGGTTCGCGACCTCAGGGGTTATATCGTGACGCCGGGACTGATCGACTTGCACACCCACGTCTATTGGGGTGGCACATCGCTTGGCATTGACGCCGAAGAGTTCTGCCGCACGTCCGGCGTGACGACATCGATCGATACGGGCAGCGCCGGACCGGGCAATTGGGCCGGCTTTCGCCGCCACGTGATCGAGCCGAGCCAGGTGCGTATCCTCGCGTATCTGCATGTGTCTTTCGCGGGCATATATGGGTTTTCCAACACGGTGATGGTGGGCGAGAGCGAGAACCTGCGCATGATGGCACCGGCGGAGTGCGCGGAGATCGCTGACGCCAATCGAGATTTGATTGTTGGGATCAAGGTACGTGTGGGCCGGCATTCGTCGGGCGATCAGGGGGTCGCTCCGCTCGACATGGCGCTCCAAGTTGCCGATCAGGTGGGCATGCCGTTGATGGCGCATATCGACCATCCGCCACCATCCTACGAAGAGGTGCTCGAGCGGCTGCGGCCGGGTGACGTGCTGACGCACGCCTTCCGGCCTTTTCCGAACGCGCCGATCACAGCGCAAGGCAAGGTGAAGCCGGAGGTTGTGGCGGCGCGCAAACGCGGCGTGCTGTTCGATATCGGCCACGGCAAGGGCTCGTTCGCGTTTAAGACCGCGCGCGCCATGCTGGCCAACGGGTTCGAACCGGACACGATCTCATCTGACGTGCATACGCTCTGCATCAATGGGCCGGCCTTCGATCAAGTGACGACGATGTCGAAGTTCCTGCTGCTCGGTATGCCGCTTGATCGCGTGATTGCGGCGTCGACGATCAACGCCGCGCATGCGCTGAGGCGACCAGAGCTTGGCACTTTCAAGGCGGGCGCGGCGGGCGACGCGACGATCCTCTCCGTAAAGGAGGGCAAGTTTGATTTTGTCGATGTGGTCGGCGAGCACCTCGCGGGCGACAAGAAGATCATCTCTGAGGGTGTCGTCGTCGCCGGCCAATGGTGGCATCCGAAGAAAAGTCAGAAATTCGCCAAGAGCAAGGAAGGAGCGGCAGTATGACGCCAGAAGAAAAACTCAAGCAGATGGGCCTCATCCTCCCCGAGGTGCCGACGCCGGTCGCCAACTACGTGCCCTTCAAAAGGGACGGGAAAACCATTTATTTGTCAGGCCAGGGCCCGCGGCGCCCCGATGGGACGATGCCGATCGGCAAAGTCGGCCAGGACTTCACGATCGAACAGGCCTACGAGCATGCCAAGCTAACCGGCCTCGGGCTTCTGGCGGCAGCGAAGCTCGCTGCCGGCGACCTCGGCAAGGTCGAGGTGCTCAAGGTGCTCGGCATGGTCAACGGCGTTCCGGATTTCAAGGATCAGCCGAAGGTCATCAATGGGTGCTCGGATCTCTTCGTGGCCGTGCTCGGCGACCGAGGACGGCATGCGCGATCAGCGGTCGGAATGGGCTCGCTGCCGAACAATATGCCGGTCGAGATTGAGGCCATCATGCGCATCGTCGACTGACGTTTTGACTCAAACAAGCACCTGATTTTTCTCAAATATCAAAGATAATTCGAGGTAAATTCGATCTTCGTGTTGGCGCAGCAATTGCAGCAAAAGTCCCATCGCGTTTCGAAAGGAGACACACGATGGGAAGCCCCTGGTTCCAAATCTATCAACGCAATCTGCAACGCATTCTGTTCGCGAATTTCATCGATGCGCTGGAGGACGACCGCCGGCGCCGTGGCAATCTGAGGACTGCCAGTGATCTCAGTGACAATGCACTGGAACGCCGGTCTTCCGAGAGTTGGCCCGCCACTTGCTCGACTACTGATATCGCACAGGGAGCGCAGTGATATGGGCAGCTTTCGCTTTCAGGCCTACTCGGCCCAGATCCACCGCATCAATATGGCGGAGCTGATTGACCAGCATATTCTCTCCCAGCGCCGCCCGCAGCTGTCGTTGATTGCGCCGCGAACGGCGTCGCTCGACGGCGTGCACCTGCCTGTGACCGCGTCTCATACCGAGACGACGACGCACGGATAAGCCGTCACGTCTCGAGATGGCACGAAACGTGATGACCGCCGCCGGCGTTACGCAGGTGCGGCACCTCGGTTTTGCAGCGCGGCATGACAAAGGGACAGCGCGTGTGGAAGGGGCAACCTGGCGGTGGGTTGACCGGAGACGGTACGTCGCCTTCGAGCACGATGCGCTCGCGCTTGGTGCGCGGGTCGGGAATGGGCGCCGCCGACATGAGCGCACGCGTATAAGGATGGCGGGGGCGAGCGAACAGCGTCTCTTTTTCCGCGATCTCGACGATTCGGCCGAGATACATCACCGCCACCCGATGACCGATGTGCTCGACGATGCCAAGATCATGGCTGATAAACAGGTAGGCGAGGCCGAGATCCGCCTGCAGATCCATCATCAGGTTCAAGACCTGCGCCTGCACGGAGACGTCGAGTGCGGACACGGGCTCGTCCGCGACGATGACCGACGGATTGAGCGCGAGTGCGCGTGCCAGACCAAGACGCTGACGCTGGCCGCCTGAGAATTCGAAGGGATACTTCTGCATCGCTTCAGGGCGTAGACCAACGCGCTCAAACAGCGCGGCGACGCGGGCCTCGCGCACCTTGGACGCGATCGCCTCGAAGTTTTCGAGCGGCTCGCCAACGATTTTCCCGGCGCGCATCCGCGGATTGAGCGAGGCGTAGGGGTCCTGGAACACGATCTGCAATTCGCGGCGTTTGTCGCGCATCTCGTCGCGCGTGAGTTTGGTGATATCGGCGCCATCGAGCTTTATGGAACCTGCGCTCGGCTCGATCAGCCGCAAGATCAGGCGGCCGACCGTCGACTTTCCGCAACCCGACTCGCCGACAAGACAGAGCGTTTCGCCGCGATTGAGCGTGAACGACACACCGTCGACGGCCTTCACCTCGGCAACCGTCCGCTTCAAGAGGCCACGCTTGACGGGGAAATACTTTTTAAGGTTCTCGACTTCGACGAGGGGCCGATTCACGACGCGATCACCTCCGCCAATCTCAAGCATGCAGCGGTGTGGCCGGGAGAACCTGGAACAGCCGTCAATGTGGGCTGCTCGCGCCGGCATTGCTCGGTCGCATAACTGCAGCGCGGCGCGAAGGCGCAGCCGGCCATCGCCTCTTTCAAAGACGGCACCATGCCGGGAATTTCCTGCAACCGCTTGGCGCGCGATCCGGCCTTGCCGCGCGCAATCGAGCCGAGCAGCCCGCGCGTGTACGGGTGGGACGGCTTGGCGAACAGCTCGAGCACCGGCGCCTCTTCAACCTTGCGGCCGGCATACATGACGACGACGCGCTGGCAGGTTTCCGCAACTACCCCCAGATCGTGGGTGATCAGGATCACGGCCGCACCTGTCTTTTCCTTGAGTTCGAGCATCAGACGCAGCACCTGCGCCTGGATCGTGACATCGAGTGCGGTGGTCGGTTCGTCCGCTATCAGGAGTTTTGGATCGCAGGCGAGCGCCATGGCGATCATGACCCGCTGGCGCATGCCGCCGGAGAACTGATGCGGATAATCGTCGAGCCGGCTCGCCGCATCGGGAATGCGGACAAGCTCCAACACCTCAATCGCACGCGCGCGCGCTTCGACCTTGCTGGCGCCGCGATGGATGCGGACGGATTCCGCGATCTGGTGGCCGATAGTGAGAACCGGGTTGAGACTTGTCATCGGTTCTTGGAAGATCATGGCGATGTCGTTGCCACGCACGCCGCGCATTTCGCGTTCCGTGAGCGTACTTAGATCCAGCCCCTCGAAGCTGACGGTGCCGCCAACGATGCGGCCGATACGGTCTGGAAGAAGGCGCAAGATCGACAGTGCCGTCACGCTCTTGCCGCAACCAGATTCGCCGACAATACCGAGTGTTTCGCCTTGCGCGATTGAGAATGAAACGCCATCGACCGCGCGCGTGACACCGTCTTCATTGAAGAAATGCGTCCGCAAGTCGCGCACGTCGAGGAGGGCCTTTCGCGGCGTCGCGGTCATATTCGCCTCACATGCGCCGCGCAATGCGCGGGTCGAGGCGATCGCGCAGGCCGTCACCGACGAGGTTGACGGCAAGCACGACGAGCGCGAGAGCGAGACCGGGGCAGAACACGGTCCAGGGCGCGCGCGACAGATAGAGCCGCGACGTCGCGATCATATTGCCCCAGGTCGGGATCTCGGGCGGCGTTCCAGCGCCAAGGAACGACAGCGCGGCTTCGATCAGAATCGCGGACGCGCAGATGTACGTCGCCTGCACGATCAGCGGTGGTATGGTCGCGGGGAGCACGTGACGGAGCAGAATTTTCGGGAGCCGCGTTCCGGACGCGATCGCGGCCTCGACATAGGGTTGCTCGCGAACAGTCAAGACAACGGACCGCACGAGGCGGACCACGCGCGGAATCTCGGGGATCACGATCGCGAGGACGACGATGAAGACGCCGGCCTTGGTGAGCGAGACCAAGGCGATGGCGAGCAAAATCGCAGGGATGGCCATCAGGCCGTCCATGAGGCGCATGACCACGGTTTCAACGGGTTTGATGAAACCGGCCATCAGGCCGATCGCGAGGCCGATCAGGACGGATATGGTCGCGACCGAGATGCCAACGAGCAGCGAGACGCGGGCGCCGTGGACTGTGCGGGCGAACACATCGCGGCCAAGGTGATCGGTGCCAAAGCGCATGACGTCGTTGGGTGCCTGCAAGCGTTGCGCAGGTTTCATCGTCAGTGGATCGCCCGAGATCCACGGCGCCAGCAGCGCCGTCGTCAGCATGAGCGCAAGGATAATGAGGCCCGCGACGAGAGTCGGGTTGCGCCGGACAAATCGCCACGTATTGCGACGTGGCGCCGGCGTGGCGGCGATCGAAGATTCTGGAGCTGCTGTGACGTGCACCATGTCAGTAGCGGATCCTTGGGTCGAGCAACGTATAGGTCAGATCAACCAGCAAATTCACGACAACGTAGACGCCGGAAAAAATCAGGATCACGCCTTGAATGATGGGATAGTCACGCTTCGAGATTGCGTCGACCACGAGCCGGCCAATGCCGGGGAGATTGAAGACGGTTTCGGTGATAACGACGCCGCCGATCAGGAGCGCGATACCGATGCCGATCACCGTGACAATCGGCACGCCAGCGTTCTTGAGAGCGTGCTTCAGCAGCATGGGCGCGTTCGCGACGCCTTTGGCACGGGCCGTGCGCATGTAATCCTCGGCGAGGACGTCGAGCATGGCGGTGCGGGTGATGCGCGCGATCAGCGCGACATAGGCGAGGCCGAGTGCGATCGAGGGGAGGATCAAATGCCGAAACCAGTCCCAGAAGAATCCCTCAGATATCGGGACATATCCTTGCACAGGCAGCCAGCGCAGCGTGATCGCGAAGACATAGATCAACAGGTAGCCGACCACGAACACGGGAACGGAGAAGCTGACCACGGACAGGATCATGACCAGACGGTCGACCCAGGTGCCGGCCTTGGAAGCGGCAAGAACGCCGGCTGTAATAGCCAGCGTCACGGCGAGCAGGATGGTGGTCAGCGCAAGACAGAGCGTCGGCTCGAGGCGCTGTTTGACGAGCGTCGTCACCGGTACGTTGGAGAAGATCGAGATTCCGAGGTCGCCCGACAGGACGCCGGAAGCCCAGCGCACGAACTGCACGGGCAGCGGATCGTCGAGACCGAGCTTCTGGCGGATGGCTGTGATCTGGTCCTGCGTCGCGTTATCGCCGGCGATGATCGCGGCGGGATCGCCCGGCGACAGATGCAAGAGCAGGAAAATGAAGATGCCAACGATCGCCATCACGATGACGGTCGAGGCGAGGCGGCGAATGATGAAGGCGAGCATGGGTTCGTTACTCTGCTTTGACCGACCCTGCATCATGGAACGGGCGCACCGCAACACCCTGAATAAATCCAATGCGCTGCTCGCGGTAATTTCGCAACGAGTTTTGCTGAATTGCCGGCCACTGATCGCCCAGGATGAGATGCAGCCCGGCCGCCGAGACCTTTGGGTTGGCCTCTTGCGCGATGCGTGCCTCGGTGCGGGCCAGGGCATCCTCCGACTGGTCGACGACGGCAGTCACAATGAGACCAGCGGCTTCGATCAGCGCCCAAGTCTCTTTCGCCGAGCGCAAGTGGCTGATGGTTGCCTCGCGCGCCCATGGCTGCGGATAGTGAGGCGTGCCGCCTGGGCCAGCGACGATGTCCGTGAAACCGTAGCGCCCACCGGGCTTCAAAGCGCGATGAATGCCAGCGTAAAGTCGCGATCGATCGGCAATGTTCATTGCGACATTCTGCGACCAGACGACGTCGAACGTTGCCTCCGGGAACGGAATGTCCAGGGCATCGCCTTGGCGAAATTGGACCACGCCCTGCATCCCGACCATGGTCGAGAGCGCGTTGGCGGCATCGGCAAATGCACGGGTCAAGTCAATGCCGGTCACACGGCAGCCAATGGTCTTGGCCAAGTAACGTGCGGGTCCGCCGAGGCCCGAGCCGAGGTCGAGGACGCTGTCACTTGGTTTGAGCTCGAGCAGCCGCGCAAGATCGGTTGTCGAGGCGCGGCCACGCGTGTGGAATTCATCGACGGCCGCCAAGTCGTCCAGCGTCAACCGAGCCAAATCCTTACCTGACGCCTTCAGTGCGTCCGAAATCCGCACCACGAGATCGGACGACTCGTAGTGGCGCTCGACGGCATTGCCGGGCATCGGATCGACCGCGCTCACGCGGTTTTCTCGATATTCCAGAACGGTACCATTTCAGGGATGCCGATAATGCCCTTGACGTTCTTGCGCCACGCGGACACGCGGAAGAACTGGCCGAGATAGCCGTGATGGCCGTAGGTCCACGCGTTCTCCTGCATCTTGCGCCCAATGGCTTTGCGCTCTTCGAGAGTTGGCGCGATTGCCCACTGGTCACGAAGCTGCTCCTGCAAATCGTTCTTCGGCCAACCGAACCAGGCGTTGTCGCCCGTCGCGGCGTGACCGGACAACGCGATCGGGTCGGCGAATCCGTAGCCCGTTGCCGTCGTCGTGAAGACATGCCAGCCGCCTTCGGCCGGCGGCTTCTTGACGGCGCGCCGCGTCAGAACGCCGCCCCAATCGGACGATACGAGCTCGGCTTTGACACCCGCTTGTTGCAGCCACTGGACAATGAGCTGGCTCGCTGGATTGCCAAAGTAGTGGTCGCTCGGATGCAGTACGAGCACGGGGCGGCCGTCATAACCTGCCGCCTTGAAAAGATCCTTTGCCTTCGCAAGATCCGGCCCTTTCATCAACCAATCCGTGTTGGCGTCGCTTTCCATCGGCGTGCCGCAGCCAAAAAGCGCCCAGCAGCGCTGCCAGCGCTTCGATGTGGTGCCGAATATCGCTTTCATTACGTCGTCCTGATTGACAAGCTGCATCAGGGCGCGGCGCGCTTCCGGTTTGTCGAACGGCGCGTGGAGATGATTTATGCGCATCCAACCGAGATGGCCGGTCTTGTTCAAAACATCAGTCTTGAGATTGGGATCGGCCTCAAGCTGATCGACGAGATCCTGCGGCGGCACCTCGTAGAAATCGATTTCGCCAGCCTGCAGCGCGGCCATAGCCGTCTGCTCGTTCGCCATGTTCTCGAGGATGACGCGATCGAGCTTTGCGACCTTGCCGCCGGCGAGGCCATCGACGGGTTCCTTGCGCGGATTATAGTTGGGATTGCGGTCGTAGATGTAGCGCGCGCCGGGCTTGGTCTCGTCGCGATTGAAGAGGAACGGACCTGAACCGACGGTTTCCTTGATCTGCTGGGCGGGATCAGTCTCGGCTTCCTTCTTGCGCATGATCCAGCAGCGCGAGGGCGCGAGGTTGGAAAGTGAATCGAGGACGAGGCCATAGGGTTCCTTGAAGACGAGCTGGAATGTCTTGTCGTCCTTGGTGGGCGTGTCGGCGATGCGCTTTAGCATGTGCTGGCCGGCACCTGAGCGGGCACCCCAGCGGCGGACCGAGGCAACGCAGTCGGCGGCGGTGACAGCAGCGCCATCAGAGAACTTCAAGCCGTCGCGCAGTTCGAACGTCCAGGTTTTCTTGTCGTCCGAGAGGCCGAATTTCTCAAGCATCTGGGGCTTGGGTTCATACTTGGCATTCTGCTCGAACAGCGTGTCGTAGACGAGGCCGCCGTGGTAACTTGAGATATTCGCGGTCGTCCATACGGGATCGAAAACGCGCAGATCCGCGTGCATCACGGCCTTGAGCGTGCGCGCCGCCGGCGGCGCGGTTTGCGCGCGGCCGATGGCGGGCGCGGTCATGAGGGCGGTTGCGGCGATTCCATTCTTCACGACTTGGCGGCGTGTGACTGTCATTGCAAACCCCCATTTGAGCTGGGTCAGACCCGCATGGGTCTGACCCATTCGGCATCACGTCTTTTCGACATTCCAGAATGGGATCACGCCGGGGACGGCGATCATGCCCTTGATGTTGGTGCGGCGCGCGGTGGGCTGTACCCATTGGCCGAGCCAAACGTGCGGCACGAAGTTCCAAGCGTTGTCTTGCAGCTCGCGCGCCAGCTTCTGCTTGTCTTCGAGCGTCGGTGCCGATGCCCACTTGTCGCGCAGTTCTTCGTTCTTGGCGTCCGATGGCCAGCCGAACCAGGCTTTCTCACCTGTTGCGGCGTGTCCTGCGAGCGCGATCGGATTGCCGACCGAGTTGCCATCCGCCCATGTGATGAAAAGGTTCCAGCCGCCCTGGTCCGGCGCGTTCTTGTTGGCGCGGCGATTGACGACACCGCCCCAATCGGATGCCGCAAGCTGCACATTGACGCCGATCTCGCGCAAAGCGCCCGCAACGAGATCCGCCGAGTTGCGCATGAAGTCAATGTTGGTCGCTTGCATGAGAACGATAGGTTCGCCCTTGTAGCCGGCCTTCTGGAACAGCTCTTTTGCCTTCGCCTTGTTTGGTGCTTCCTTGAACCAGGCGGTATTGACGTCATTCTCCATCGGCACGCCGCAGCCGAAATTCGACGGGCACTTCTTGTAATACTTCGCATTGCCGAACGACGCCTTCATGAAGTCCTCCTGATTGAGGAGGTGCAGCATGGCGCGGCGCGCGTCGACGTTGTTGAATGGAGGGTGGAGGAAATTCATGCGCAGCCAACCGATATTCCCGGTTTTGTTCAGGACTTCGATCGCGATGTTCTTGTCCCCTTCAAGCGTGCCAATGAGATCAATCGGCGGCGTCTCGTAAAAGTCGATTTCGCCAGCTTGCAGCGCTGACATCGCGGTCTGGCTGTCGCTCATGTTCTGAAAAATGACGCGATCGAGTTTCGCAACCTTGCCACCGGCCATTCCGGAACCAGGTTCGGCGCGCGGGGCGTAGTTGGGGTTGCGATCATAGACGTATTGCGCGCCCTGCTTTGTTTCCTTCTCATTGAAGATGAAAGGACCGGAGCCGACATAGGCCGTAATCTTTTCGTTGGGGTTTGTCTCAGCTTCTTTCTTGCGCATGATGAAGCAGACCGGTGTCGAGGTCTTGCCGAGCGCGTCGATCAAGAACCCATAAGGCTCCTTCAGGGCGATCGTGAACGTCTTGTCGTCCTTCTTGGAGATGTCGCTGACGCGCTGCATCATGTGCTGGCCGGCGCCATCACGTGCCGCCCAACGACGCACGGAAGCGACGACATCGTCGGACGTGACAGCTGTGCCGTCCGTGAACTTGAGCCCATCCCGGAGTTCGAAAGTCCATGTCTTCTTATCGTCAGACATGCCCCACTTCGACACCATCTGCGGCTTCGTCTGCAAGTTGCTGTCGATGCCGAACAGCGTGTCGTAGAGCATGGCGCCGTGATAAGCGCTCATGTTGGCCGTCGTCCAAATCGGATCGAGCACGGTGAGATCACCATGCATCACGGCCTTGATTGTGCGCGCAGCAGCGGGCGCTGTCTGCGCGCTGACGATGCCTGGTGACGCCAAAGTTGCGGCGGTGGCGGCCGTGCCCTTCATGAATCGGCGGCGAGATGTGGTCATGGTTTTCTCTCCTGGTGTTTCGCTTGATTCCCGATCGTGGAGTCTTGGGCTCCATCGCATGCGACAATCTCACACCAGCAACCCGATAAGTGCAAGCGTCCTTCGTTGGGCCACGCAAAGCGCCCCGGCGCAGCACTGCCAACGCCGGGCCGCATGGCTGGCGCATTGACCATACCCGCGGTTCACCCCAGGATCTTGGAACGCCAGACCGCACGGCTCTGATGGATGAATCGAGCACGACGAGATGACCTCTGCTTCCGTTAGCTTGCCCGCTTCTGGCTCGCCGTCCTCCGGTTCGACTCCCACCGGGACCGCCACCTCCGCTCCGCATCGCATTCTGCTCGGCATCTTCTTCATGTGCCTCGCCGGCACGATCTTTCCGATGATGAACGGATTGGTTCAGGTGCTGGCGCCGCGATATGAAACCGAGCAGCTCGTGGCGGTGCGGACCAGCGTGCACTTGCTTGGCGTGTTGTTGATCTTTGCCCCGCGCATTGGGCTGGCGAGCCTCATCTACTCCGGCCGGCCGAAGACGCAGATTCTGCGCTCCATGTGCCTGTTGGGCTCAACGGTCTGTTTCTTTACGGCGTTACGCTACCTGCCGCTTGCGCAGGCGGCCTCGATCAGCTTCACCGCACCGTTCATCGTGGCGCTGCTGGCATGGCCACTTCTGGGTGAGCGCATCAGCGCCATGCGACTGGCGACCGTCGCGATCGGCTTCGTCGGCGTTTTGATCGTGATCCGGCCTGGCAGCAATGTGTTTCACTGGGCGTCGCTGCTCGTGCTTGGAAGTGCCATTTGCTACGGGCTCTACCAGATCCTCACGCGCAGGGTCGCCGGATACGATCGCCCGGAGACCTCGACATTCTACAGCGCACTCGTCGGCACATTCGTCATGGGCGTCATGGCGATCTCCGTTTGGCGAACGCCGGCAAGCCGGCTCGATGTGCTCATGATGCTGGGTCTTGGTATGCTCGGCGGGCTTGGGCATTACTGCGTCGCGCGCGCGCTGACCTATGGGCCAGCCAACGTCATCACGCCGTTTCAATACTGGCAGATCTTCGGCTCGGTCATCGTCGGGTATCTGGTCTCCAATAAGCTCCCTGATGCCGCGACCTGGCTCGGTGCCGCCATCATCATCGCGGCCGGCCTTGTCCTCGGCTGGCGCGAGACCAGGGAAAAGCAGAGACCGGTTGCGACCCCGGCGCTGCAGACCTAGGAACGTCCCGCCGAAGCATCACCGCGCCAAGATCTCTGGACGGTCCTTGGTCCCGCTCTTAGGCTGGCGATGGACTTGGATGGGGCGGGCACTTTGGCAGACGTTCGACTTGACGCCGTTACAAAACGCTTTGGCGACGATATCGCAGTGGATGCGGTCAGTTTCTCGGTGGAAAAGGGAGCGCTGGTTGCGTTGCTCGGACCGTCGGGCTGCGGCAAGTCAACGACGCTGCGGCTGATAGCCGGACTCGAAACAGAGACGTCGGGAACCGTTCATATCGGTGGACACAACGTGACGGGCACGCCCCCCGCAGAGCGCGGGATTTCGATGGTCTTCCAGTCATATGCCCTGTTTCCACACCTGACAGTTGCCGAGAATATCGTATTCGGCTTGCGCGTCCGCAAGGTTGGTGACGCCGACTTGAAGCGCCGCCTCGATCGCGCGACGGAGATCCTCGGACTGCAGAAACTGCTGCAGAGAAAGCCTTCGCAGCTTTCGGGGGGACAGCAGCAGCGTGTCGCGCTTGGGCGCGCGATCGTTGCGGAGAAGCCGGTCTGCCTTATGGATGAGCCGCTCTCAAACCTCGACGCCCAGTTGCGCGTCGAGATGCGGCGGGAAATCCGCGCGCTGCAACAGCGGCTTGGGATCACGATGCTCTATGTCACGCACGACCAGGTCGAAGCCATGACAATGGCGGATCAAGTGGTGCTAATGCGCGCTGGCCGGATCGAGCAGGATGGTCCGCCGGCCGCGCTCTATGAACGCCCCGAGACAACTTTCACGGCGCGCTTCGTTGGCACACCGCCGATGAACGTCGTGCCGCTGGCCGATATCGCCGCCGATGCGCCGTGGCTTGCCAGCGCCGCGCCTCGCGGCAGGGCGGCCGGCACGCTCGCGGTTGGCGTCCGCCCTGAAGACATCCGCTTTGCGCCAGCTGGAATTCCTGCAAAGGTCACGCTGCTCGAGTATCTCGGGGCTGATAGCTTGGCCGGTGTCCTGGTCAAGGGTCAGGGGCTTATCGTTCGGACAATGGGTCGAAGTCCGGTGGATGCTGGCGCCGCGGTGCATATCGCTTGGGATGCCGGCGCCACGCATTGGTTCGATTTGTCATCCGGGCGTCGCATCGATTGAGCAAGACACAAGAGATTTGCACCGTGGAGAGGAGATCGAAATGAAGCGACGTCAGTTCTTGAAGGGGTCGGCCGCGGCCGGTGCCGCCGTTGCCGCACCTGCGATTGTGCACGCGCAAGGCGTGACCGAGATATCGTTTTTTTATCCTGTCGCCGTTGGCGGGCCGATCACCAAGCTGATCGACGGACTTGCGGCCGACTTCGAAAAGGATAATCCCGGCATCAAGGTTAAACCGATATATGCCGGCAGCTATCAGGAGACGATCGTCAAGGCACTGACCGCGCACAAGGCCGGCAATCCGCCAGTGACATCGGTCCTGCTGTCGACTGACATGTTCACGCTGATCGATGAAGACGCGATCGTGCCGATCGACGAGTTCGTGAAGACGGACGATGACAAGAAGTGGCTCGCGAGCTTCTTTCCAGCCTTCATGCTCAACAGCCAGACCGGTGGCAAGACGTGGGGCATCCCATTCCAGCGCTCAACGGTCGTGCTCTACTGGAACAAAGACCTCTTCAAGGAGGCGGGGCTCGATCCTGAGAAGGCGCCGGCGAGTTGGGCCGAGCAGATCACGTTCGCCGAGAAGCTGACCAAGCGCGATGCGTCCGGCAACGTGTCGCAGTGGGGGATTCAAATTCCGTCTTCCGGATTCCCATATTGGCTCTTCCAGGGCCTGACGACGCAAGCCGATGTGATCCTGACGAACCCGACCGGCGACCAGACCGCCTTCGACAAGCCAGGTGTCGTCGACGCGCTGCAGTACTGGGTGGATCTATCGAAAAAGCAAAAGGTGCATCCGGCGGGCATCGTCGAATGGGGCACCACACCGAAGGACTTCTTCGAGAAGAAATGCGCGATGATGTGGACGACCACGGGCAATCTCACCAACGTGCGCAGCAACGCAAAGTTCCCGTTCGGCGTTGCCATGTTGCCGGCTGGCAAGCGCCGCGGCAGCCCGACGGGCGGCGGAAATTTCTATATTTCGAGCAAGGCTGCGAAGGGGCAGCAGGAAGCCGCATTCAAGTTCGCCAAGTGGCTGACGGGACCGGAGCGAGCGGCGCAATGGTGCGTCGATACGGGTTATGTGGCTGTTCGTGCCGATGCGTTCGAGACAGCGGCTCTGAAGAAGTATACGAGCGAGTTCCCGCCGGCGCTGGTGGCGCGTGATCAGCTGCCGCATGCGGTGGCCGAGCTTTCAACGCACGAGAATCAGCGGGTCACGAAGGCTTTCAACGACGGCCTGCAAGCGGCGCTGACGGGCACAAAATCGCCAGAGCAGGCCATGAAAGACGCGCAGGCGGAAGCGGATCGCATTCTGAAGCCGTTCCGGAAATGACGGGAGCCAGCACGGCGTCAGGTTGAGGGCTTTACCCTCGTCCTGACACCGTCACCATGCGATGAGCACCCGCCTCTCCCGCCTGCACGCTTGGCTATTGCTGCTGCCCGCTTTGGCATTGCTGGCGCTGTTCACGCATTGGCCGGCCGTTGCGGCCATCATCGACAGCTTCTATTCGACTCCGAAGGCGCGGCGACCGTCGCGCTTTGTCGGCCTCGACAATTACGAGCAGATGCTCGCGGACCCGGTATTCTGGCAATCGGTCACAAACAATCTCTGGTTTGCACTCGGCACGATCCCCGTGTCGATTGCACTCGCACTGGTGATGGCACTGTGGGTCAACGACAGGATCAAGGGACGCACGCTCGTGCGCATGGCGTTTTTCACGCCAACGATCTTGCCGATGATCGCAGTCGCGAACATTTGGCTGTTTTTTTATACGCCGCAGTACGGGCTGTTGGAACAGGCGCGCGCGGCGTTCGGATTGACCCCGCAAAACTGGCTCGGCTCGCAGGATACAGCGCTGCTTGCCGTGACGATCGTCGCGATCTGGAAGGAGGCCGGATTTTTCATGATCTTCTATCTGGCGGCGTTGCAGAGCATTCCGCCGAACCTTGCCGAAGCGGCCGCGCTCGAGGGTGCGTCACGCTGGCACTTCTTGCGGCGGGTACAGCTGCCACTGTTGATGCCGACGACGCTGTTCGTCCTGGTCAATGCCGTCATCAATGCGTTCCGAATGGTCGACCACATTGTCGTGTTGACGCGTGGCGGCCCGGACAATTCAACGACGCTGCTCTTGTTCCACATCTATACGGTGGGTTTCAGCTTTTGGGACACGAGCTACGCTGCTGCACTCACCGTTGTGTTGCTGGCCGTCTTGGCTTTGCTCGCTCTGATCCAATACGGCGTGCTCGAGCGCCGCATTCATTATCGATAGGACCGAACGGTGCTCGCGACACAGTCTTCAGGTCCCTATGAGCCACGTGGCGCGGCACTCGCACTCGAGACAGCGGCGGCGTGGCTGCTGGCGGCGATCTGGATCTTGCCGCTGCTCTATGCGGTGTGGGCGGCGTTTCATCCGCCGGAGTATTCCACGCGACTAGTCTTGTTGGCCCCACTGACGCTCGAGAATTTCGCCAAGGCGTGGGAAGCGGCGCCGTTTGCGCGCTATTTCGTCAATACGTTCGCACTCGTCACGCTGGTGCTCGCGTGCCAACTCGTGCTCTGCACGCTCGCAGCCTATGCCTTTGCGCGCTACGAGTTTCCGGGCAGCGGCATTGCGTTCGCGCTCGTGCTGGCGCAGCTCATGATCATGCCCGACGTGCTCATCGTCGAGAACTACAAGACCATGGGCAAGCTCGGCGTGCTCGACAGCATTCCGGCGATCGCACTGCCCTATGTGGCGTCGGCGTTCGGCATTTTTCTGCTGCGGCAAACCTTCAAATCCGTGCCGAAGGAATTGGACGATGCGGCGCGGGTGGAGGGCGCGGGTTCGCTGCAGACACTGTGGCGCGTTTATGTGCCGCTTGGCCGGCCGGTCTACCTCGCTTACGGGCTCGTTTCGGTCAGCTTCCACTGGAACAATTTTCTGTGGCCGCTGATCGTCACGAATTCGGTGGAGGCCCGCCCGCTCACCGTCGGATTGCAGGTCTTCTCGTCCGCCGATCAAGGTATCGACTGGTCGGTCATTAGTGCGGCGACGCTGATGACGTCCGCACCGCTACTTGTCGGCTTCCTGCTATTCCAGCGCCAGTTCGTTCAAAGCTTCATGCGCGCCGGCATCCGCTGACACGGGCGCGTCTCAACTGTGGATCTGGCGCTTCTCGACCGCGAGGGCGGCTTCGCGCACGGCTTCCGACATGGTCGGGTGCGCGTGGCACGTGCGCGCGAGATCCTCGGAAGACCCGCCGAATTCCATCAGAACGGCTGCCTCGTGGATCAGCTCGCCGGCTCCGGCGCCGACGATATGGACGCCGAGCACGCGATCGGTCACGGCGTCCGCCAACACTTTCACAAAGCCGTCGGGTGTGCGGTTGGCGCGGGCGCGGCCATTGGCGGCAAAATTAAACTTGCCCGTCTTGTAGGCGCGGCCTGCTGTCTTCAACTCTTCCTCGGTTTTGCCGACGGCTGCGACCTCCGGGAACGTGTAGACGACGCCGGGAATGACATCGTAATTCACGTGCCCCGCTTGGCCTGCGATGATCTCGGCGACCGCCAGGCCTTCGTCCTCGGACTTGTGCGCAAGCATCGGGCCGCGCACGACGTCACCAATGGCGTAGATACCGCGCACGTTGGTTGCGAAATAATCGTCAATGACGACGCGGCCACGCTCGGTCTTGACGCCGGCGGCCTCCAAACCCAAGCCTTCGGTGAAGGGACGGCGGCCGGTCGCCACGAGCACGATATCGGCCTCGATCGTTTCCGCTGCGCCGCCGCCGACCGGCTCGAAACCCACCCGCGCGCCGCCACCTGCGCGCGCGACGCCGGTCACTTTCGAGGCAAGCCGGAACTTGAAACCCTGCTTTTCGAGCAAGCGCTGGAACGACTTTGCGACTTCGTTGTCCATGCCGGGCAAGATGCGGTCGAGATACTCGATGACGGTGACGTCGGCGCCGAGGCGCTTCCAGACAGATCCCATTTCAAGACCAATCACGCCCGCGCCGATCACGACGAGCTTGCCCGGGACGCGCTCGAGTTCCAGTGCGCCGGTCGATGAAACGACGACTTTTTCGTCGATGGTGACGCCCGGCAGCGTTGCGACGTCGGACCCTGTCGCGATGACAATGGTCTTCGTCTCCAACAGCTTTGTGCTGCCGTCTGGTGCGCTCACCTGCACCTTTCCCGGACCGATGATCGCGCCATGCCCCATCACGGCGTCAATCTTGTTCTTCTTGAGCAGGAACGCGACGCCATTGACGTTGGCGTCGACCGTCTCCTGTTTGTGCTTCATCATTTGCGCTAGATTGAGCCGCGGGGCGACGTCGATGCCAAAGGCCGCGAAGCCGTGGCCCGCTTCGTGAAACAATTCGGAGGCATGCAGCAACGCCTTGGATGGAATGCACCCGACATTGAGGCAGGTGCCGCCATGGGTCTTGCGCTTCTCGACGACGGCGGTCTTCAAGCCAAGCTGGGCCGCACGAATGGCGCACACATAACCGCCCGGGCCTGTGCCAATCACAATCACATCGTAGGACATCGGATGCTCAACGTCTGAAGTTGCGGACGCGCGATAGCGCTGCGCCGAACAGCACGACGTAGGCAAAAAAGTCAATGCAACAGGAGGCCAAACGGCGCACGCCACGTCGGCGGCGCAATCGCGTCGTGCTGCATGCCTTTTTATGCTGGAATTGACGTGTCGCTAATGCCGGGTCTCGCCCGCATACCGCGCCATTGCATCCTTTAATTTGAGTTTTTCGCGTTTCCACTGACGTATCTTGAACTCGTCAGCGCCGGGCTTGGCCCGTTCCTCTTCAATACGGCGCTCCAGGGAGCGGTGCTTCTCGTTCAGTTCAGCCAGATGTGCAGCCAGCGACATCATGCCCTCCTTGCGAGTTGAAGACTTAGAGAGGGTGACATATCGGCTACGGCCTGTCCACGTCTCCAGCAGGCTTGGATTTCAAATTGCTGTAAAAAATTTTACAAATTGACCGGTCGCGCATGACCTTGCTCGCTCATATCGAATCACCACTGCTCTGAAACTAGGCGTTGAGCAAAAGTCTTCAAATAATTAAGGTTTTGTTGGTAGAGAGTTGCACTAGCCGCGTGCCACGGGCGGCGATGCCGGAAGTGCTGCACAACGCTGGTGGGGGCCGACGGCCAAGCGCGCCCAGTTGAGGTTGCAAGGGTCAATGCAAAAGCCCGACGAACGTGAACTTCGAGAGTTGATGGCGCGGTTGCGTGCCGCGCACCGCGATCTCGACACCGAGATTGTCGCGCTCGAAAATGCGCCGCATCCCGATCAGTTGCAGATCAAGCGCTTGAAAAAACGCAAGCTGGTGCTCAAGGACCAGATCACGGCGGTCGAAGATCGATTGCTGCCAGATATCATCGCTTGAGATCTATCCCGTTGGGGATCGTGGCAAGTTGCGCTTGTGTTCCAGCGATGCTTCCCATAACCCGTTGTGATCCAATGACTTGGATCCAACATGCCCAACACTCCCAAAAAACCGCCAGGCCCCACTCCCAGAGTTGGCATCATCATGGGCAGTCTTTCCGACTGGCCGACAATGAAGCGCGCCGCCGATGTGCTGGCGGAACTCGGCGTGCCACACGAGTCGAAGGTTGTCTCGGCACATCGCACGCCCGACCGTCTCTACAGCTACGCCAAGTCCGCCAAATCGCGCGGTCTCAAAGTGATCATTGCCGGCGCGGGTGGGGCGGCGCATCTCCCGGGCATGACGGCATCGATGACGGTTCTGCCGGTCCTCGGCGTGCCGGTGCAATCGAAGTCGCTTTCGGGGCAAGATAGTCTGTTATCGATCGTACAGATGCCCGCTGGAATTCCCGTCGGCACACTGGCGATCGGCGAACCCGGCGCGACAAATGCGGGCATTCTCGCGGCGTCGATCCTCGCGATCGAAGACGCCGCGCTTTCCGAGCGGCTCGAAGCCTGGCGCGCGAAGCAGACGGCCGCCGTGCCCGATGGACCCAAAGACGATGGCTGAGATGGTTCCGCCGGGATCGACCATCGGCATTCTCGGATCGGGGCAACTCGGCCGGATGCTGGCGATGGCGGCCGCAAGGCTCGGGCTCAAATGCCATATCTATGCGGATGAGCCGGGGCCCGCGCTCGACGTCGCAGCGGCGCATACGCTTGCGCCCTACGATGACCACGCGGCGTTGACGGCGTTCGCGGCCAAGGTGCTCGCCGTCACCTACGAGTTCGAGAATGTGCCGGTCGCGACGGCGCGGCATCTTGAGTCGCACGTTCCGGTGCGGCCCGGATCGCGGGCGCTCGAAGTCGCTCAGGATCGCCTGGCCGAGAAGCAATTCATCAGCGGGCTTGGCATTCCGGTCGCGCCATTTGCGGCGATCGACAGTGCGGCCGACTTGAGCACGGCACTCGCCGCGATGGCCGCACCGGCGATCTTGAAGACGCGCCGCATGGGCTATGACGGCAAAGGTCAGGTGAGTTTAAGACCTGGCGCGGACGCTGCCGCGGCGATTGCCGAGATCCGCGGCGTGCCGGCGGTTCTCGAGCAGCGACTCGTATTCGCGCAGGAGATCTCGGTACTGGTGGTGCGTGCGATCGATGGCGCCACGCGCACCTACGATATCCCGCATAACACGCATAAAAACGGCATTCTCGATCGCTCCGTCGTGCCGGCGGCGCTCGATGCCGCAACCATGGTGCGCGCGAGAGACATCGCAACGCGGATCGCAACTGCTCTCGGTTACGTTGGGCTGCTGGCAGTGGAGATGTTCGATCTCGGCGCCGGATCGCCCTCCGATCAGAGGCTGGTGGTCAACGAGATCGCGCCGCGCGTGCACAACTCCGGGCATTGGACGATCGAGGCCTGCGCGATCAGTCAATTCGAGAACCACATGCGTGCGGTCGCAGGCTGGCCGCTCGGGTCAACGGCGCGCCACTCGGACGCGGTGATGGAGAATTTGATTGGCCCTGATGCTCTGGCGTGGGCGGAGCTGGCGGCACGCCCGAGCGCGGCACTGCATCTTTACGGCAAGCGCGAGGCTCGTCAGGGGCGGAAAATGGGGCATCTGACGACGTTGTCGCCCATGACTTCGGCCGGAAAATCCCAGGTTTGATGGGCCACACGTGGTGGACAGGCGATCGCGAGTTTGATAGAAGATCGCCTAAGCGCGGGGAGGCATCTCCGGGCGCCGTAGTGTTTTGGCGACCAGAACCTCGCTCAATCGACAACCGATCCGATGTGATCCCAACTCAAGGAAGAGACCTCTTGCTCGTCCAAGTCCGTGATAACAACGTCGACCAAGCCCTTAAGGCGCTTAAGAAAAAGATGCAGCGCGAGGGCATTTTCCGCGAAATGAAGTTGCGCGGGCACTTTGAGAAGCCATCGGAAAAGCGCGTTCGTGAGCAGGCGGAAGCCGTGCGCCGCGCGCGGAAGCTCGCCCGCAAGCGGGCGCAGCGTGAAGGTCTGCTGCCGGCAACGCCGAAGGGCCCGCTGAAGCCGGGCGCCAAGGGCGCGGGCCGAGGTGGTCCGGGCCGCGGCGGCGCGGGTGGTGCGGGCGGCGCCGGTGGCGCGGGCGGCGCTGGACGTGGCGGTTCGGGTGGCGGCTACGGTGGTGGCGGCGGCGCGGGTGGCGGCGGATACGGTGGTGGCGGCGGCTTTGGCGGTCCGCGCTAAGCGCGCCTCACGGATTGAAATTGAGACCCGGCACCAGTGATTGGCGCCGGGTTTTTTGTTACCTGCGCGGCAGCGACGCGATAAACGCACGAACTGCATCGAGTGCGTTGTTGCCGTTGATGTACATGTCGGTGTGCCCCGCGTTCGGGAATTCGACGTAGCGCTTTGGCTCGGGCGCCAGCCGCGCGACTTCGCGGCCGAGCGTCACCGGCGTCACGCGGTCCAATGTACCGTGCAGGACCAGCACCGGCATCTTGACGCGACCGATATATGTGCGCGTCTCAAATCGATCATGCATCGCGAGTGACACCGGCATGTACCAGTAGTGGTGGGCCGCGACATCGACCGTCGACGTGAACGGCGCATCGAGGATCAAGCCGGCCGCCGGCTTCTCGATCGCGACCTGCGTTGCCACGCCCGACCCCAGACTTTCGCCATAAAACACGATGTTTTCCGGCGTCACGCCCTCGGCGACCAGCACGTCGTAGACACGCTTGCCGTCCGCCACGACCGCGGTTTCCGTCGGCGATCCGCCCGAACCGCCGAAGCCGCGATAGGTCACCGCGAACACGCCCCAGCCTTCCGCCATGAAGCGCGCGATGCGCGGTTGACGCGCCGCGAGGCTGCCGGCATTGCCGTGAAAATAGAGGATCGTGGGCTTGCCCGGTTTGGCCTTGCCGTACCAGGCGATGACGCGCACGCCGTCGGGCATCGCGATCTCGCGCTCGACGACATCGCGCAACCCGACATCACCCGGCGCGACACGCACGGGGTCGGCGCGATACAGCAATTTGCGCTGACCGAAATACATGAGCGCAAGCACGACCAGGTAGATCGCCGCCAGGATCGAGAGCGCCTTGATGAGGAGGGTCATCGCTCCTTGTCGCGCGCGATCCTCAAGCGGTCAAGACGATCCCACGCTCGTCAACTCGCGCGCGGACCGCGCATATGACTGAGCGCCGCTTCGATGCGGCGCCACTCTTTGGCCTTGGATCGATCGCCGCTCGACTCGTACTTCAGTGCCTTCTGCGCGGCTTCCGCGAGCGCCTTCGGACCGAGCGCATCGAACATCTGACGCGCGAGCGATTGCACTTCGACCGCATGCATGTTCTCGGACATGATGCATCCTCCTGCGGTTGCAGACCCCAAAAAGTGTGGGCGCGAAATCGGCGGCTGACAAATCACTTTTGGCCGGCAATTTTTGCGTTTCGCCATGGGTTCGCAACCGTATTGGCGATGGGCTGGCAACATGTCGGCGATGGGCTCCCATCGCACCCGCCAGCAGCATGGCGCTCAGCGGCGGCAGGCTCAGCGGCCGGGGTGCCGGCGGGGCATTTTTTCGCCGCCGAGACCGCCGCGCGCCTCACATGACCGTCGCGGTCACGTCGCCCAGCGCCCATGTCAGCGGCGACGGCAACCGGCACGCCGCGAATTCGAGATGCAGCACACGGCGGCGCGCGGGCAGCGCCGCACGCTGCGAGCGATGCACGGTCAGCGGCCGCATCGCCAGAATATCGCCGCGCGCCGCGAGGCAGAGCGAGGCCGCGCCCGCCGCGACCACGCGATCGATCGCCGCCTTCTCCAGGCGCCCCGCCGCATGCGAGCCGCGCACCACCTCGAGCGGGCCATCCGCTTCGGTGCAGTCGTCGATGTGGACCCGCAGCGTCACCATCGCCTCGAGGATCGCGACCGGCGGCTCGACGTGCAACGCGCCGTCCTTGACGGTCCAGCGCGCGAAGCCCGGCACATCGGCGCGCGCCGCGACCGCGATGGCGCGATCCTGATGCCACGGCACGAACCAGTTGGCCGCCGGCGACTTGTCGAAGGCGATGACGCGCACGAGCCGGCTGCTTGCACCATCGAGATTGGCACCATCGAGATTGGCACCATCGCGATTGGCGCCATTGAGCTCCGCCGCCAGCCGCGTCAGCACAGGATGCGCCGCAAGCCACGCCACGACCTCCGGCGCCATGCCGCCATGCCGCCGCCCCGCGCCCGGCGCGAACGCGCGCTCCATGTGGCGCACATCGCCGTCATCGAGCGCATGCTCGATGATCGCGATCCCGTTGGTCCGAAAGTGCTGCGCGATTGTCATGTCTTCTCATGCCAGATCCACCGCCCGCCCGGCAAGCCACGGATGCAGATCGGCGGCGGCGACCAACACCGCCGACGTCAAAACCGCGCGCAACGGCGTCCGCGACGCCAAGCCCCGCCACCACCCGTCCCTACGGCTGCTCGATGAAGTCTTGAGGCGGCGGCGTTCTTCCATCTCGCTGCGGGAGAGGGTGCCGTCACCTACATTGCGCTCCGTCATCCCGGACCAGCGCGCATCGCGCGCGCAGATCCGGGACCCTGCGCAAGGCTCGTCGCAGACACAACATCAGGAGCCTTCGGCACACTTTTCGCTGGGTCCCGGATCTCCTCACCGCTGAAGCGCGGTTCGTCGTCCAGGATGACGGACGAGTGGTATTGCAGAATTGTCTAACCGTTGCATTAGACTTGCGCCGCTCCACGCGTAACCCAACACCAACGCTCGAAGTTGTTGGGTTACGGCGGGTCGGACATCGAGAAAAAACTTTGCAATCGGCCGCCCAACCCAAACTGTATGTCCCTTCCTCAGATGAGGCAACTCACCCCCGATGTGCATTCGAGGGTTACCCGGATTGGCCGGGCAGAGCCTCACACAAGGAGGGCAAGTCGTGGAGCAGTTTAGCGAAGCTTTCATTGGGATTGATACGTCGAAATTGAAGAATGCGGTGGCTGTGGCCGAGGCCGGGCGCGCGGGCGAGGTGCGCTATCTCGGCGAGAGCGACACGACCGATGCAGCGGTGCGCAAGCTCGCAGCCAAGCTTTCGGCCAAGTACAGCAAGCTTACGTTCTGTTACGAGGCGGGGCCGACCGGCTACGGGCTCTACCGGCTGATCAGGAGCCTCGGGCACGATTGCATCGTCGCGGCCCCGGCGTTGATCCCGAAGCGACCGGGTGATCAGGTCAAGACCAACCGGCGCGATTCGGAGAACCTGGCGCGGTTGCTGCGTGCGGGTGAGCTCACTGCGATCTGGGTGCCCGATGAACGCCACGAGGCGATGCGTGATCTATCGCGGGCCCGTGAGGCGGCGATGGACGACCTGAAGAGCAAACGTCAGCAGGTCTCCTCACTGCTTCTGCGGCTTGGCCTTCATTATCCGGGCAAGAAGACGTGGGGCCGCGCGCATCGCGACTGGCTTTGCTGCCAGAAGCTCGCCCATCGCGAGCAGCGCATCGCCTTCGAGGAGCTGCTGCTAGCGGAGCGGCAGGCGCAAGAACGGGTCGGGCGGCTCGAGGCGGCGATCCGTGAGGCGGTGCCGGAGTGGTCGTTGGCCGAGGTCGTCGGAGCGCTGCAGGCGATGCGCGGGATCCAACTCGTCGCCGCTGTGACGATCCTGGCTGAGATCGGTGATCTCGCGCGCTTTCGCACGCCACGCGAGTTGATGGGCTATCTGGGGCTCGTGCCCTCGGAGCGTTCGACCGGCGACAGCATCAAGCGCGGCAGCATCACCAAGGCCGGCAACCGGCGGGCGCGGCGTATTCTCGTCGAGGCGGCGTGGAGCTATCGCCATCCTCCGCGCGTTGGCCGCGACAAGCAGCGGCTCGTCGAAGCGGCGCCGCGTCCTGTCGCAGAGATCGCGTGGAAGGCGCAAACGCGGCTCTCGGCGCGGTTCCGGGCGCTGTCGAGAAAAGGCAAGCGACCGACGATCGTTGCAACCGCGATCGCACGCGAGATGTGCGGCTTCATCTGGGCGATCAACCGAGCCATCGCTGACGACCGTCGCGTGTGACACTGCGACCAGCCGTCGAACCGGCCACGCAACACGGAGATCCATCAGCTGACATCAATCGTGCAGAGGCGGGGGCGGGACCCATCGAGGGGAACCCTCAGGTAGGTTGTGTGGCCGGTCTCGACCGACGCCCGAACCCAAACAGAGGCAGCCCCGGACGAATAAACGGACATGCGGTATCCAACCCGCGGATCAGAACTTGCTCACCGACGTCCAAGGTCCCGCCCCCTCTTCTGCACGATCTGCAAGCCAAAACACCGCCCGAACGGCGGTAACGACAAACTGCGCGCAAGGTGATTGACTGGGGACATCAGAAACCTACGTGCGACTTTACCGCCACCACCTGTCCCGCCGTTGCCCCTCATCCGGTGCGTCGCGCCACCTTCTCCCCATCGCCACCTTCTCCCCATCGCAAGTGCGATAGGGAGAAGGAAAAATTCACCGCACCACCGCCGCACGCCAGCCGGCCTCGACCGCCTCGGCTTCCGTGCAGAACCAGCGCTCGCCCTGCACGTCCTCGATCTTGATCTTGTCGTACCAGGGGCTCCACGGCATGTGATAGATGCGGCCGTGCTTGGTGACGTTGCCCTTGATGGCGCAACCGCCCGGCACCTGCGCCTCCGCCGTCTGCCAGCGGCCCGCGCGATAGTCCCACGCCGTCTGCGTCTCGGCCTGCCAGATGCCGCGCTTGGCGTCCCGCGCCTCCGCCTCCTCGCGCACATACGCCAGAGAGTACTTCACGAACGCCCACGCTAGCCCCGCACGCACCATCTCGGCGTTGATGTCGCGGCCCTCGACCGCGCAGACGCCGAGGAAGCGGTTGTACTTGTCCCAACCCTTGTGGGCGCAGACGACCTCGCGGTTCTCGACCAGCTTGGCGAGCGCGCTGGCCGCCGCCGTCCCGCACGCCCATGTTCCAGCAAAGGGGCCGATCCAGGCGCGCTTGCACGTCTGCCCGGTCTCCGGCGCATCGACGCCCTCGAGGCGCACACGCGTTTCCGCAATGACGATCGTATCGCCGTCGACGACGCGCGCGAGCCCGCGCACCTCGATTGGTGCAGGTTGGGATTGCGCCAGGGCGACGGACATGGAGCCTGCCAGTGCGAGCGCCGCCAGCAGACCGGAGAGAACAAAACGTGAGGCGTTGATCATGCGGCGGACACTCGCCGATTCGCGCGGCGCGCCCGCGACGGAACCAGGGCAACTCCTGTCCGAACCGCGTCAAAACTGAGGAAAATGCGATCTCAGCAACACAACGGTTGTGGGGGGCGCATTTAGCTACCGCGCCGGCGTCGCATTGTCCGGCGGCGGCACATACTCCGGCGTCTGCTTCAGCGACCGTTCGGCGAAATGCACGATGAACCCAAGCGGCGCGAGCTTGGCGCGGGCTTCGGCGCGCGGTGCCGCGTCCTTCAGATATTCGACGACGAACACCGGCTTGCCGTCCGTGCGCATCAGGCGCAATCGCTCGATCGTGTGCGCGATGTCCTCGGCGCTGTTCGGTTTGCCGTCGCCGGCCTCGCCGAACAGCAAGTCCTCTTTCGCGATGCCATCGATCACCGCGCGATAGGCGGGCGTGTCGAGAAGTTCCTCGCCGTTCTGGGCGACGATCAAGAACCCGGGCTTCCTCGCCTTCGCCACCGCCGATAACCGGGATACCAGCGCCACCATCTCGCCACCGGCCCCAGGGCGCGTCTTCCCCCACTCGTAGAACGCATCGATACGGTCGAGATAGACGCCGTCGAACCCCGCGTCGATGATGCGATCGAGATAGGGCCTGCGCCACGCGAGTTGCGACTCCGCTAGTCCGTCGAGCAGCGACCGCGTGTCATTGAACAGCAGCCGCTGCCAATCCTGATGCCAGTAGCGGACCCAGTGGTTGCCTTTCCAGTCCTTGTCCTCGCGCGCGAGCCAGCGCGGCGCGAGATAGCGCCAGTGCCGCCACCAGTAAAATCGATACGTCTCCGCTTCGCCGATCGACATGTAGGCCAGCACGATGCGCGGCTTGCCGTCTGGCCGGCGGCGAAACAACTCGAGATCCGCGGGGGTGAAGGCTTTGGCGTCGGTGCCGTCGAACGAATAGTCGATCACCAGCACGTCGATTTCAGGCGGCACCAGCCGCCGCACCGGCGCCTGCAGCTGATAGCCCCACGATCTGGCCTGCGACAGCGCCGGGCCCTCGCGCGGCGTCAACGGTGGCAGCTGCGCCGGCGTCACGTGCAGCCAATAGACGCCACCCGCCGCCAGAGCGAGGGCAAATGCGCGCAGCAGATACCTCAGAAACCTCACCGCCATGCGCCGTCGAATACCGGTGTTTGGCCAGCGGCGCTAGCCCCGGCGCTGTCAACACACGTCCATCATCCCGGAGGACGAACCGCACTTCGCGGTGAGGACATCCGGGACCCAGCGAGAGAAGCGTCGAAGACAC
The DNA here is from genome assembly GCA_963779515.1 of uncultured Alphaproteobacteria bacterium. GTDB lineage: Bacteria > Pseudomonadota > Alphaproteobacteria > Rhizobiales > Hyphomicrobiaceae > CAVZYN01. Next base: position 53,217 of record CAVZYN010000007.1, on the reverse strand, counting down.
AGTATTGCGCCTGCGGCTCTTTTCACGCTGGGTCCCGGATCGGCGCGAAGAGCGCCGTCCGGGATGACGCGTGGCGAATTTGCAAACTCGATCACGCTCAACAACCGCGAGCCATTCTACCACGAGCGATGCGCTGGCCAAAATTCGCGGCGGTGCTTAAATACAGAGCCTGACGTTCTATGTGACCCAAGGATAAGCCCGCATGTCCGCCACCACCGCCAATCCGCAAGACGCGGCTCGCACGCTCGACACGCTCCAGGCTGCGCGCACTTGGATCGAGACCGATGGCCAGGCCGCGCTCGCGACCGTGATCGACACCTGGGGCTCGTCGCCGGTGCCGATCGGCGGCCAGATGGCGGTTGCCGCCGACGGGCGCTTCGAGGGGTCCGTCTCCGGCGGCTGCGTCGAGGGCGAAGTCATCACCGAGGCCGGCGAAGTCTTGGAAACGGGCAAACCGCGCACGCTCGAATTCGGTGTCGCCGACGAGCAGGCCTGGCAGGTCGGCCTCCCGTGCGGCGGCCGCATTCGCGTCCTGGTCGAGCGCCTCGAGAAAGCCAAAGGCGGGCCGCTGATCGACCGCATGCTCGATGCCCGCAAGAAACGCGAAGGCCTCGTGCTTGACACCGCGCTGGCCGACGGATCGAAGGTGCTGCACGACGAGCGCTCCGCCGATGCTGACATCCTGCAACGGTTCAGCACCGCCAAAAGCTCGATCGAGACCACGGCGACAGGCGAAGTCTTCCGCCAAGCGCTGGTGCCGCCGCCGCGCGTGCTCATCATCGGCGCGACCCACATCGGCCAGGTGCTCGCCGAACTGGTGCAGCTCGCGGGCTATGAACTCATGATCATCGACCCGCGCACCGCTTTCGCTGCGGAGGCGCGCTTTCCCGGCATGTCACTGATCACCGAATGGCCGCAGGATGCGCTTGCCGAAAGTCGGCCTCGACGCCTACTCGGCCGTCGTCTGCCTCGCGCACGTCGGACATATTGACGATGAGGCTCTCAAACTCGGTTTGAAATCCCCCGCTTTCTACGTCGGCGCGCTCGGCTCGAAACGCAACCACGCCAAGCGCATCGAGCGCCTGACTGAAGCCGGCCTGACGCCGGCGCAGATCGCCCGCATCAAGAGCCCGATCGGCCTCGACATCGGCGCGCAATCGCCGCCCGAGATCGCGATCTCGGTGATGGCCGAGATCGTCCGCGCCGTCAGAGGGCCGAAGGGCAAGGGCGCGGTCGCATAACTGTGTCGCGTTAGCGCGATGCGGTCGGCCGATTCGAATCCTTAAACCGCCGGAATTCACCTGAAGGATCTTTCGTAAATAGATCGAAATCTGGAGGGTCACTGTTGAGAACCTGCAATAGGCGGCGATTGACATAGAGTTTTTCGCGACCTGACCGATGTTCTTCGAGGATACCAATGGCGCAGAGTTGGCGGAGGTAGCTCGACGCTGCCTGTCTCCGCACAAGTACGGCTCGCGCTATGTTGTCGATCCGGCAATACGGATGCCGAAAGACAATGTCCAAGAGGTCGCGGGAATAGATTTTTGGCACGCGCTGCCGCATTTCCTGCTTACTCATCTCGATCAAAATTCGAATGGCAAGAATTCGGTTGCGGAGTGTCTCCGCGCTTAACGCAGTCACGTTGATCATCCAGCGGATCCAAAGTTCCCATTCGCCAGACTGCGTGACGTCGTTGAGCGCACTGTAGTAGCGATCGCGTTGCTTCAGAATTTCGCTGCTCAAGTATAGAATTGGCAGTTGCAAGAGTTTCTTTTCGACGAGCAGCAGGACGTTGAGAATTCGGCCCGTTCGCCCGTTGCCGTCGGCGAAAGGATGAATTGCTTCGAATTGATAATGCTGGACGGCCATCACGATAAGTGGATCGAGATCGCCAACGTTGTGGATGAAGTTCTCCCAATTACTTAGGAGGTCACGCAAAATCATCTCGCCTTCCGGTGGCGTATAGATTGGCTGGTTGGTCGTCCTATTGCGGAGGATGACGCCGGGCGTACGCCGCACATCAATGTCGGCGCCCTTAATGGTTCGGCAGATATCGATGGCGGTCCGCATTGATAAGGGACGCTCGCGCAACCCTTCAAAGCCTTGCCTCAACGCCGTGCGGTACCTTAGCGCTTCTTTTGTCGCTGGATCAGAGCCTTCGTCATTCAGCTCCGACTGTCGAAACAACTTGTCCTGCGTCGTGACGATGTTCTCGATCGCGGAGCTGGCCTGCGCTTCCATCAGTGGGATCGTGTTGATCAGAATGCCGCTGTTGGGCAAGAGTTGAGCGGCTTCGTCGAGGGCGGCAATCGCCGCACGGGCCTCGATGCAGGCTTTGAGAATTGCCTTGCTCTCGATATCGGCTTTGGGTGGAAGATGAGGGAGAGTGTTGAAAGGGCGAAGCGGGTCCACCTGCATCGGATTACCTCAGTTCATCCAGGCCGGTGGGGTCACAGACAGGACATGTACGCCAAATCGACAGGTTGGGGAAACATGTGCGAAAAATTGCACTTTGGCAACATGTCCCTTGAATAATAAGTGAACATAAATAGAACTTAGGCCCCAACTCTGGACACGCCGCGCATGACACGCCCTTGGGCATCTGATCGTCAGCGGCCGCTGGGATAACACGCTCGCCATCGTCGACATCGAGGCCGCGCTGGCGGCCGAGCAACGATGCGACGCCGAACGCGATCATCTCCCGGCCGCGCGTGACGCCTGACGTAGACACCGACGGCGATGGGCGTCGCCGACGCGTGGGCGAGTGGCCAGCCGATCATCGTCGCCGTCGATCGCGCGGCGCGATTCGCCTATGTCGTCAATCACTCGGGCGCGGCGACGCCGGAGGCGGCCGGCGCCGTATCAACACGGCCATCCGGGCCTCATCACGGTGGTCGACCTCGCCGCGGTACGCGATCCGATCCACACCGGCACGCTCGGCGCCGTCGCCGGCTTCATTCCGACCGGGCGCACGGGCCCCACCGGATGCGGTTTCTCGCCGGACGGGCGCACGCTGTTGGTCAATTGCGGCGAGGCCGCCGGCAGTGAAGACGGCGGCGATGAAGTCACCGCGATCAATCTCGCAACGCGCACGGTCATCCGGCGCATTCCGCTTGGGGAAAATCCCGCGCATCCCGCCAGGGACCGAGCGCCCACGACAGCCCGCACGCCTCGTTCGGCCGCTATGCCAACCCTACAGGCATGGCCATCTCCCCGCTCAAGGGTGGCCTCATGTTCGTCGGCAACGGCGGCTTCAGCGATGTCTCGGTCTTCGATCTTCAGGCAGCCCTCGCCGGTGAGCGCGGCGCCGAGATCTGCCGCGTTGCGATCGAGACCGGCCCGTTCGGGCTGGCCGCCAGCCCCGATGGCCGGTACGTCGCCGCGGCCGCGCGCGAAAGCATGTCGGTTGCGCGCGAAGGCCGGACCATTTCGATCATCGACGTCGAACGCGCAGCTGCCGGCGCCAAGGACGCCGAGGTCGCCCGCGTCGCCGTCGGCAGCGATGATCCCAATGAGCAGACGCGTCCCTTCGCCGTCTCCTTCACGCCCGACAGCCGCCGCATCGTGGCGTCGTGCTTCCGGTCGAATACGATCTCGATCGTCGACGTGGCCGACGCCATCGCCGGCCGCCGCGCCGAAGTTCTGCGGCTGCATCCCACCACGCCCAATGGCGCAGCGCCCAGGCCGCGCGGCATCACCATGGCGGCGGGGCGCTACGCCTGCGTGATCGGCGGCGCCAAATCCGGACCGCGCAGCAGCCTCGTTTGGCTGCTCGACCTCCAGAGCGGCAAGATCGCCGCCACGGTCACCGAAATCGGCAACGAGTCCTACATGCTCGACGCTATACCGCCGGCGGGCGGACCACACGCCTAGGAGACACGAGCATTTCAGTTGACGGTTTCCGCTGGCTGTCCTGCTGGCCATCCGACTGCAGGTCGCGATAGAAGAGCCAACGTTGCTTGCTTCACTCGGCGAGCCCTATCTCAACTATATGGGTCGTGTGCGTCGCTGGATCGGCACGCGGACGCAGCCCGAACCCAACGCAAAGGAGTCGCTGCTTGACGCCGCTGTTCGCACGTCTGGACAAGGTCGACGCATGGCAATTGCTCGTGGCAGCGTGGGTCGTGGCGTTGCTGTCGACGCTCGGCGCGCTGTTCATTAGCGAGATCATGGGGCAGGCGCCGTGCAATCTGTGCTGGTTCCAGCGCGCTTTCATGTTTCCGCTCGCGGTGGTGCTCGGCGTTGCGGCACTGCTCGATGATCGCGGGGTCTGGCGCTATGCCCTGCCACTGGCGGCAATAGGACTGCTTATCGCGGTCTATCATCTTACTACTCTACGTCGGCGTGATCCCACCGACGCTGGAGCCGTGCGGCGATGGGCCATCGTGTTCCAGCGCCAACATGCGGATCTTCGGCCGTATACCAATCCCGCTCCTTTCGCTCGCGTCTTTCGCAGCGATCTCCGTGCTTCTACTTCAACTGCGTAAGGGCTCATGACAATGAACAGGCGCAACTTGATCCTTGGCATCGGCGCTGTCGCCGTCGCGGGCTTCGGATTGTCGGCAATGATCTATCGCGGGAGCAACAAGCCTGCAGCCGGACCTGCGGTCGAGTCCAACATGCTGGTTCGCCCGCACGCGCCGGTTCTCGGCCCGGCCAACGCACCCGTGACGATCGTCGAGTTCTTCGACCCCGCGTGCGAGACATGTCGGGCGATGTATCCGGTCGTGAAGAAGATCATGGCTGACAACCCCGAAACCGTGCGCCTGGTCATCCGCTATGCGCCTTTCCACAAAGGGTCGGACGAGGCTGTGCGCATCCTCGAAAGTGCGCGCAAGCAAGGCATGTACGTCAAGATCAAAGAGGCGTTGCTCGCGGCGCAGCCGGAGTGGGCGGATCATGGCCGGCCGCAGATCGAAAAAGCCTGGGCTGCCGCTGGTGCCGCTGGCCTGAATGTCGATGCCGCACGCAAAGCTATGATGGCAGCCGATATCACCGCTGTTCTGACCCAGGACATGGCCGATATCCGCGAAGCGAAAGTCCGCCAGACACCCACGTTCTTCGTCAACGGCAAGCCGCTGCCGTCATTCGGTGTGCGTCAGTTGGTCGAATTGGTGCAGAGTGAAGTGGCGGCAGCGAAAAAGCGATGACCGTGCGCGGTCTGCCAATCTATCGCAAGGACTACCATCGCCGATCGAACAAATTTACTGCCTTGGTATCAAATGCGTCTACCCTCGCACTTCCGGCTTTCGGATTTGGTGCAGTCCTGATCGCCAGACGCTGTGGCGTGATGAGAGCATTGGACAGGACGCACAGAACCGCGCATCCAATCTAACGATGTCTGCTGTCTGGCAGGTTTGCTGCCGCACTTTCGATGTTTCCATGCCGTTTTCCGAGATAGCTGTTGCTCTAACGGCGCTTGTTCAGCAAAACTGGCGGGCCATGCGGCGTCTAACGCGCCGACTCCAGCCAGTCTCCCCCCCCCCCCCCCCCCCCCCCCCCCCCCCCCCCCCCCCCCCCCCCCCCCCCCCCCCCCCCCCCCCCCCCCCCCCCCCCCCCCCCCCCCCCCCCCCCCCCCCCCCCCCCCCCCCCCCCCCCCCCCCCCCCCCCCCCCCCCCCCCCCCCCCCCCCCCCCCCCCCCCCCCCCCCCCAAAAAAAAAAAAAAAAAAAAAAAAAAAAAAAAAAAAAAAAAAAAAAAAAAAAAAAAAAAAAAAAAAAAAAAAAAAAAAAAAAAAAAATTTTTTTTTTTTTTTTTTTTTTTTTTTTTTTTTTTTTTTTTTTTTTTTTTTTTTTTTTTTTTTTTTTTTTTTTTTTTTTTTTTTTTTTTTTTTTTTTTTTTTTTTTTTTTTTTTTTTTTTTTTTTTTTTTTTTTTTTTTTTTTTTTTTTTTTTTTTTTTTTTTTTTTTTTTTTTTTTTTTTTTTTTTTTTTTTTTTTTTTTTTTTTTTTTTTTTTTTTTTTTTTTTTTTTTTTTTTTTTTTTTTTTTTTTTTTTTTTTTTTTTTTTTTTTTTTTTTTTTTTTTTTTTTTTTTTTTTTTTTTTTTTTTTTTTTTTTTTTTTTTTTTTTTTTTTTTTTTTTTTTTTTTTTTTTTTTTTTTTTTTTTTTTTTTTTTTTTTTTTTTTTTTTTTTTTTTTTTTTTTTTTTTTTTTTTTTTTTTTTTTTTTTTTTTTTTTTTTTTTTTTTTTTTTTTTTTTTTTTTTTTTTTTTTTTTTTTTTTTTTTTTTTTTTTTTTTTTTTTTTTTTTTTTTTTTTTTTTTTTTTTTTTTTTTTTTTTTTTTTTTTTTTTTTTTTTTTTTTTTTTTTTTTTTTTTTTTTTTTTTTTTTTTTTTTTTTTTTTTTTTTTTTTTTTTTTTTTTTTTTTTTTTTTTTTTTTTTTTTTTTTTTTTTTTTTTTTTTTTTTTTTTTTTTTCAGTGGAATCCCAAACTTGATTTGGTTTCAGCCAAGCGTCAGGCCAAGTCCGCAACCCCCGTGTCTGGTACAACTCAGCGTAGCGCAGATTTATACCAAACCGTGGCAAGCCAACGGAAGCATAGCAAAGACAACGTACACACACATGTTGTGCAGGCTCTCGGTATTCTCCAAAGCGACCATGTGCTCCCCTTGCCCACCTGTGAACCCGAGCTCGGCGATTGCAGCCGTCGCATCTTTGAGGAGGCGGATTTTATAGTTGGGATCGCTCCATGCCCTTGCCACCACCTTGGCGCCATTCCGGCCGATCTTCGCTCATAGGTTTGGATGATCTCGTCCAGCGCCTTTGAATCGAGTATCCCTTCTCGGCCAAGATCGTCTCCAAGGCGCGAACACGCGCATCCATTGGCGACAACTCCGATCCATGGGTGGTCGTGATCGTGGCCATGTTCGTGTTCGTGGTCATGAGGATCGTGCACAGTGACCTACCTTCCTGGCAAATTCAGACGCGCTCCGCGTCAGTCACCAACACATACGGGGCTAAGGCTCGGTCAAGTTCAGCCAGTCACGGACGCGGACACCAACGCCGATCATGACCAGCAGTGACGCTCCATTCATAAGCGGACAGTCATCTTGCTGCAACATCAAGGCCGACCTTATGGCGCCCCGGCTCAAATTCCTCGCACTCACATTCCCAGGGCAATGCGGTCCCAAGGCGATGCGGTCACGGGGCGCGCCGTCAGGCCCACCCGCCATCGCCCACGTGGACACCCCTCTGCACCGGCGCGCGTTGACACGCACTGCGCCGGTGTTAGCGTTCCTCCCATAAAACGCCACATAAAACGCCTCTGGGAGAACGCTGATGCTTACCCGACGCACGTTCATGCTGGCGGCCTCGGCCGCGCCAGTCGTTGGTTCAACGCCGGCTTGGGCGCAATCGGCCTGGGTCCCGACCAAGGAAGTCGAGTTCGTCATTCCCTTTGGCGTCGGCGGCGGCGCCGATCTGCTGGCACGCGTCGTGCATAAGATCATGGTCGACGAAAAATTGGTGCCGGTCGCGATCGCGCTGAACAACCGTCCCGGCGGCGGCGGCGCTTCCGGCATCGGCTACGTGACGTCGCGCAAGGCGGCAGACCCGCACACTTTGATCCTGGTCAACGGCTCGACGCAGATCACGCCGATCCTCAATCCGGCCGCCAAGACGCTGTCGGAAGTGCGGCCAATCTCGAATTTGATGCTCGATGATTTCGTGCTGTTCGTGAAGGGCGACGCGCCCTGGAAGGACGCCAAAGCGTTCGTCGCCGACGCCAAGGCCAAGCCGCCGAAGTCGCTGGCGTTCGCCACCGGCGGCACGACCGACGTGATGGCGATCACGATCTTCGCCAAGGCGAGCGGCGCCGAATACAACGTGCTCAATTTCAACAGCGGCGGCGAGGCGCTGACGCAGCTGCTCGGCGGTCACGTCCAAGCCTCGATGGGCAATCCGCTGGAGTTCATGGGCCACCTGCAATCGAAAGCGGTGCGTGCGATCGGCGTGTTCCGTGACAACCGGTTCGCGGCGCTGCCCGATGTTCCGACCATGAAAGAGCAGGGCATCGACGCGCCGAACTTCCAGATGTGGCGCGGCATCGCGACGCCCAAGGGCACGCCCGACGACGCCGCGAAATATTGGGAAGGCGTCGTCGCCAAAGTCGTCGCCAATCCGGCGTTCAAGAAATACATCGCGGAAAACATCGCGTCGGAGTCTGCAATTCCGGGCGCCGCGTTCGAGAAATTCCTGGCCGACCAGGAAAAGCTCTATCGCGACCTTCTCGGCAAACCGGCCTGAGTCGGTGAAGCTCGCGCCCTATGGGGCGAATTCGCGCTCTGCCTGATCTTCATCGGCGACCGGCCTGTTCTGGATCGCCGTCGCGTCGGGCATGCCGATGTGGGACGGGTTCGCGCCGGCCTCGGGCTTCATGCCGCTGGTCTACGGCCTGCTGATGGCGATCCTCGCCATCGCGGCAACGGTCGTCGATGTGCTCGCCGGCAATGGTGACGCCGAACGAAAGATCCCATCGGACGCCCCATGCTGGTGCTGCTCGCGCTCTCGGCCGGCGTTGCCGGCATCGAGGTCGCGGGCTTTCCGGTGTCCATGTTTCTCGCGATGCTGTTTCTCTTCCGCATCGCGGAGCGGTTGCCGCTCGGCGCCTCGCTCGCGACGTCCGCGGGCTCCGCACTGGTGTTGACGGTGGTGTTCCGCACCTGGCTCGGCGTGCCGCTGCCGGCCGGTCCATGGGGATTTTGAGCTTTTGCGCATGTCCGTCATCAATGATCTCATGATGGGGTTTGCCGGCGCGCTGACGCCGTGGAACCTGCTGATGTGCTTCCTCGGCGTCTTCGCCGGCCAGATGGTCGGTGCGCTTCCCGGCATCGGCCCGTCCTCGGCGATCGCGCTGCTGCTGCCGCTGACTTTCGGCGCCGACCCGACATCGGCGATCATCCTGTTCGCCGGCATCTACTATGGCGCGCAGTATGGCGGCACGCTCACCTCGGTGCTGATCAGCGTGCCTGGCGAGCCGTCGAGCGTGATGACCAGTCATCGACGGCTACCAAATGGCGCTGCAGGGCCGGGCCGGCACCGCGCTCGGCATTGCCGCCATCGGCTCGTTCATCGCGGGCACGCTGTCGACCATCGGCTTGATGCTGCTGGCGCCGCCGATGGCGCGCGTCGCGCTGGCGTTTGGCCCGCCCGAATATTTCTCGCTGGTGGTGCTGGGGTTGACGGCGCTGGCCGCCGTCGGCGGTTCGGTGCTCAAGGGCTTGACGACGGGGCTGTTCGGCCTGCTGCTCAGCACCGTCGGCATCGACCAGCAGACCGGCGTCGCGCGCTTTGCCTTCGACCGCGTCTGGCTGCTCGACGGCGTCGGCTTCATCGTCCTCACCGTCGCGCTGTACGGCATCGGCGAGGTGCTCTCGAGCGCCGGCAAACCGATGCCCAAGCCGATCACGACCGTCGGCAATGTGCTGCCGTCCCGCGAAGAATGGCGGCAGAGCCGGATGCCGATCCTGCGCGGGTCGGTGATCGGATTCTTCATTGGCGTGCTGCCGGCGACCGGCGCGACGATCGCCTCGTTCCTCGCCTACATCGTCGAGAAGAAGGTCGCGCAAGGATCCCTCGCGCTTCGGCAAGGGCGCGATCGAAGGGCGTCGCCGGTCCCGAGGCCTCGAACAATGCGGCCGCGGCCGGCGCCATGGTGCCGATGCTGGCGCTCGGCGTGCCGGGGTCCGGCACCACCGCGATCATCCTCGGCGCGCTTGATCATGTTCGGCATCCGGCCGGGACCGGAACTGTTCGACAAGAACGCGGCGCTGGTGTGGACCGTCATCGCCTCGCATGTACATCGGCAACGTGATGCTGCTGATCATGAACCTGCCGCTGGCCGGGCTGTTCGCGCAGCTGCTGCGCGTGCCCTATGCGTGGCTCTATCCGCCGATCCTGGCGCTCTGCGTCGCCGGCGTCTATTCGCAGGCGAATTCGATCGAGGATGTTTGGATGCTGGTCGGCTTCGGCGCGCTCGGCTGGGCGATGATGCGCTACGACTGGCCGGCGGCGCCGCTGATCCTCGGCCTGGTGCTTGGCACGATCTTCGAGAATTCGCTGCGGCAGTCGATGACGCTGTCGCATGGCAGCATCGGCATTTTCTTCACGCGGCCGATCTCGGCGTTTCTGCTCGCCTGCGCGTTCCTCTCGGTCACGGCGCCGTGGATATGGAGCTTCATGCAGCGCCGCAAGGTGATTTGATGAATGCGCGCGCAGCCGTTCAACGTATCATAGGTCCGTCATCCTGGACGGCGCACTTCGCGCCGATCCGGGATCCAGCGAAAGACTCGTCGAAGACACAATATCGAGCCTTCGGCACGTTTTTCGCTCGGTCCCGGCTCTCGTTGCCGCTGAAGAGCGGCGCCTCGGCCAGGATGACGGAACTTCATTTCAGCAGGAGACAACGCATGGCCGACGCCACCGCCTCTTATCGCCTCGACGGACGCGTGGCTGTCGTTACCGGAGCAGCGGGAGGTCTCGGTGGCGCGATGGCGGAACGGCTCGGAGCGCTCGGCGCACGAATCGTCATCACCGACATCAAGGACACCCACCTGCAGCCGACCGTCGCCCGGCTCGAGGCCGCACGCATTCCCGTGCTCGCACTCGGGTGCGATGTCAGCCACGAGCCAAGCGTCGCGGCCGCCGCGCGCGCCGTCCACGACCGGTTCGGGCGCTGCGACATCCTCGTCAACAACGCCGCGTTGCTTCCGCCGGCAACGCCGCTCGAACACTTCGACGTCGCCGTTTGGGACAATGCGGTCGGCGTCAATTTGCGCGGGCCGTTCCTGTGCGCCAAACACTTCGGCGCGATGATGCTGGCGCAGCGCGCGGGCAGCATCATCAACATCGCCTCGATCGCGGCGACGATGCCTAATCCGTCGGGGCCTTATGCAGCGACCAAAGCCGCGATCCTCGCGCTGACGCGGCAGATGGCGGTCGAATGGGGCAATCGTGGCGTGCGCGCCAACGCAGTCAGCCCGGGCCTCGTGCGCACGCCGATGTCGGAACACTTGTATGCCGACCCCGATGTGCACGCGCGGCGCATCGGCATGGTGGCGTCGGCCCGCATCGGCACGCCCGCCGACATCGCCGCCGTCGTCGCCTATCTCGCGAGCGACGCCTCGTCCTATGTCAATGGCCAGGAGATCCTGACCGATGGCGGATTTGCCCACACGGCGCTGATGCGCATGCAGCCCAAAGCCGACCAACCGGCGACCACCTGACGCCCAATCCCCGAGGTTCCGCCATGGCCACCGATGACGTTCGTTTTCTCGCCGATCTGGAACGGATCAAGATGCTCAAGGCGCGCTATTGCCGCTTTGTCGACACCAAGCAGTGGTCGCGGCTGGCGACGCTGTTTGCAGCGGACACGCGCTTCGACGGGTTCGGCTCAGCGCCGGCGGGCTCGAATGCCGCGACGTTCATCGCCGGCATTTCAAAGCGCCTCGCCAACGTCGTGTCGATCCATCACGTGCACACGCCGGAGATCGAGTTCACCGGCTCCGACACGGCGCGCGGCATCTGGCCGATGGTCGACTATCTGCAGTTCCCGAAGGACGCGCCGCCGCGCGAAGCGCCTGACAGTCCCGGCTTTGTTGGCTGGGGCTACTACGAAGAAGAGTACCGGCGCGAGGGCGGCGACTGGAAGTTCTCGTTCCTTCGCCTCGTGCGCCTCAGGATCGATCCGCTTGCGAAAGATCACCCCGCCGTGCGCCCCGGCCTCCTCGCCCCCTCACCCGACTGGCTCTGACATCCATGATCCCTGACGCATCCAACACCATCACCTGCGACGTGCTCGTCGCCGGCTCCGGCGCCGGCGGCTTGTCCGCCGCCGTCACGGCCGGAAAAGCCGGGCTCAACGTGCTCGTCGTCGAGAAGGCCGCGACGTTCGGCGGCACGTCGGCGCGCTCCGGCGGCGTGCTGTGGGTGCCGTGCAATCCGGTGTCGCAGCGGGCGGGCGCCGCAGACGACACAGCGGACGCCGCGCGGACGTACCTGCGGCACGAGACCGGCAACTTCTTCAATCCGGCGCTGGTCGATGCGTTTCTCACGCACGGGCCGCGCATGGTCGACTTCTTCGAGCGCGAGACCGCCGTCAAATTCGACGCCGTGCCGGGCTTTGCCGACTATCACCCGGATCTGCCGGGCGGGCGCGCGGGCGGGCGCTCGATCATTGCCTCCGCCTTCAACGGCCTCGAGCTCGGTGCGCGCTTCAAGGACCTGAGCCCGCCGCTGAAGGAGATCACGTTCGTCGGCATGATGCTGAACTCCAGCCGCGAGGTGCAGCACTTCTTCAACGTCACGCGCTCGTGGGAGTCGGCGGTCTATGTCGCCAAGCGCCTCGCTAAGCATGCAAGCGAAGTCGCCCGTAACGGCCGCGCGACGCGGCTCACCAACGGCAACGCGTTGGTTGCTCGACTGGCAAAAAGCGCGCTCGACCTGAAGATCCCGCTTTGGACTTCGAGCCCGATCAAGGAGCTGATCGTCGAGCACGGCCGGGTGGCCGGTGCCATCGTCGAGAAAGACGGACGGCGCCTCACCATCCACACGCGCCGTGGCGTCGTGCTCGCCTGCGGCGGGTTCCCGCAGGATCTCGCGCGGCGGAAATCGCTGTTCCCGCACGCGCCCAACGGGACCGAGCATCTCTCGCCCGCGCCCGCCGAAAACACCGGCGACGGCCTCAGCCTCGCGACCGCCGCGGGCGGGCGGATCCAAGACGACGTGCCGAACGCCGCCGCCTGGATCCCGGTCTCGCGCGTGCCGTATCGCGACGGAACCTACGGCGTGTTCCCGCATCTCATCGACCGCTACAAGCCCGGCATCATCGCGGTGACGCAGCACGGCGCACGCTTCACCAACGAAAGCAACTCCTATCACGACGTCGCGCAGGCGATGATCGCTGCCTGCCGTGGCGAGCCCGAGACCGCCGCCTGGCTGATCACCGATCATCGCGCGATCGGCCGCTACGGCCTCGGCTTCGCCAAGCCATTCCCCTTGCCGCTGACGCCGCACATCCGCTCGGGTTATCTCTTGCGCGGGCGCACGATCGAGGAGCTTGCGGGCAAAGCTGGCATCGACGCCGCGGGTCTCCGCCGCACGATCGAAACTTTCAACATCGGCGCCGCGCGTGGCGAAGATCCCGCGTTCGGTAAGGGCAGCACCGCCTACAACCGCTATCTCGGCGATGCCAACCACAAGCCGAACCCGTGCGTCGCGCCGATTGCACGCGGCCCCTACTACGCCGTCAAAGTCGTGGTCGGCGATCTCGGCACGTTCGCTGGCATCCGCACAGACGGCCACGCGCGCGTCATCGACGCCAACCAGCAGCCGATCCCTGGCCTCTATGCTGCCGGCAACGACATGGCGAGCGTGATGGGCGGCAACTATCCCGGCGGCGGCATCACGCTCGGCCCCGCCATGACCTTCGGCTACATCGCCGGCCGGCATCTCGCCGGGCATTATTGAAACGCTTCCCCCTAGGGCAGGGCGATCGTAATTGTCGATCGCGGTCGGTTCCCCCTCCCCCTTGCGGGGAGGGGTTAGGGGTGGGGGGACGTCGCAAGTGTGATGTCGCGGATCAACGCGTAAATGTATCAATGCCCGCGCGCATCAAGGGCGATTCGCCTAGATCATCACCCCACCCCCTACCCCTCCCCGTCAAGGGGAGCGGACGCGCACTCATGAAAGACAGGCTTGGTCGCAATGAACGACACTGCAACCACGAGCGACAGCGCCGACGTCATCATCGCCGGCGGCGGACCTGTCGGTATCGGCTTGGCGATCGAGCTTGGCCAACGTGGCGTGCGCTGCACCCTGGTCGAGCGCTACGCGCAGCCGCAGCCGATCCCGAAGGGCCAGAACCTCACGCAACGAACCATGGAGCACATGCGCGCCTGGGGTTGCGAAGCGGAGCTGCGCGCGGCGCGGACGATCCCGAAATCCTACGGCATCGGCGGACTGACGGCCTACGGCACGCTGCTCAGCGGCCACCATTACGACTGGCTGCAGCGCGAACTCGTCCGGCCATTCTACGCCACCGACAACGAGCGACTGCCGCAATACGCCACCGAAGCCGTGCTGCGCGCGCGCCTGGCGCAACTCACGTCCGTCACGACGCTCTATGGCTGGAGCGTGGAGCAAGTGGCGCAAGACGCGAGCGGCGTCACCGTTGAAATCACAGAACACAAAGGAACTGAAAAGCGCACTCTGCGGGCGGTGTACGTCGTGGGATGCGACGGCAGCCGCTCGATCGTGCGCCAGCAGGGCGGGATCACGCAGACGCTGGCCGATCATGACCGGGTGATGGTGCTGCTCGTGTTCCGCTCAACGGGGCTGCACACGCTGCTCGAACGCTTTCCCGGCAAATCCTACTACAACGTCCTGCACCCGGATCTCGAGGGCTACTGGAAGTTCTTCGGCCGCGTCGATCTCGGCACCACGTGGTTTTTCCACGCGCCCGTGCCGGCTGGCACGACGGCGGACAACTTCGATTTTACGGCTCTACTGCACCAGGCCATCGGCGCGGACTTCGACGTCGCGTTCGACCACATCGGCTTCTGGGATCTGCGCATCGCGACCGCCGACAGCTACCGCCAAAACCGCGTCTTCATCGCGGGCGATGCCGCCCACAGCCATCCACCCTACGGCGGCTATGGCGTCAACACCGGGCTCGAAGACGCGCGCAATCTTGGCTGGAAGCTCGCCGCCGCGCTGGAGGGTTGGGGCGGAGACGCGCTACTCGACAGCTACACCGGCGAGCGCCGCCCGGTGTTCGTCTCGACCGCGCGCGACTTCATCGAGAAGGCGATCGCGCAGGACCGGGCTTTCGTCGCCACCTACGATCCCGTGCGCGACCCGGCCGCGTTCGCGCACGCCTGGAGCGCGCGGGCCAGTGGCGCCAGCGCCGACGTCAACGCATTCGAGCCGCACTATGAGGGCTCACCGATCATGTTCGGACCGCCCGGCGGTATCAGCAGTGCTTCGGGTCAGCATCAGTTCAAAGCCCGCGCCGGACATCACCTTGCGCCGCAGCCCCTCTGTTCCGGCGGCGGCGTCTACGACGCGCTCGGCTCAGCCTTCACGCTTCTCGCCTTCGACGCCGATGACGTGACCGTTCGCGCCTTCGACGACGCCGCCACCGCCTTGCGCGTTCCCCTGACGATCGTCCGCGACGCGAGCCGCGATGCCCGTGCGCGCTACGAGTCCAGCCTCATCCTCGTCCGCCCCGACCACTTTGTCGCCTGGGCCGGCGATGCCACGCCCGACGCCGCCACGATCCTCGCTCGGAGTTGTGGCTTACCGCCCCCGATGCAATTGCGGACCTCAACGATGACTTAACGCGATGGCGATAGGATGAGGTTTTCATCTCGGGCAAACTCCCGCCATGTGTCATTTCATCTATTTGGTGCTGCCAAAGACCGCGAACGTTGCCGCCGTGCGCGGCATTGCGAGCCAGTTCGACCGTGCGCTGGAGCCCGTGGACAGCCACCCCATGGACAGCATGCTCAAGCCCAATGAGGCCATGTTCCGAACAACGAAAGGCATGTGCGATTGCGGCACGTGTCTCGGTCGCGCGGCGATGGACCAGAGCGGTGAGCGCGACTTTCACCAAGACGTCCAGAAACTCAAGAAGCGCGGCTGGTCATCGGCCAAGATCGATCGATGGCTCACGGCAAAGTCCACGTCCGATCGCCGCACCCAAGACCAAAAGACCGGCAAGCACCTCGCCGACACCGAGCGATGGCTCGCGCTTCTCCGCACATGCCTGGACCAGGGCGGCTCAAAATCCATTGGTGTTCTGCTCGCTTGGGAAGGTGGTGCTACACCAAGCGTTCCCAAGGCTGATCGCGCCGCCAGGTCTTCGCTCGCCGCGATGACGGCGCAGACGTTGATGCACTTGAAAGAAAACTGCATCCACGAGTTCGGTGACTGACCTGGAGACCCTCTGGGGCGGGCCTCGTTGATTCCAATGTCGAGAGCAGGTACGCATTGAGGACGCGATCAATGGTTAGGACAATCCATGAGTTCAAAGTGCTGGCGGACGAGCTGGACTACCTCATCCTCCTCGCATGGCGTGATGCGTCGTTCGCCAATCTACTGAGAACAAACAACGCCTCGCACAGTCACACGACGAGTATCTGGCTAAGTCGCGTCGAGGCCGAACAGTTGAGAGATTATTTGACTACGCAATTGGCAGCGGCTGGTTTCGACCACACCTATTCGCCAAACGAGCAAGGAAGGATGTTGGAAAATTTAATCGACAAATTTTATGTTGGCTAAGGGAAAAATGGGGACAGTTTCCCAAAGAGGATTGGGCCGCGACTTACAATTTGAATAGTCCGTATTTTTTTCCACAGCGTTCGCGACAACCCAACAGCTACCAGATCAGCTTCACTCCGAACCCGGCAAAAGCTGGATCGTTAGTTACGAGCGGTACGTCATCGACCAACGCCTGTGCGGCCAGCATCCGGTCGAACGGGTCCTTGTGCGCTCCTGGCAAACGCCCGGCGAGTTGGGCATGAGCCAAGCTCAAAGCCAACGGCTGCCAACCGTTCTCGACGACGATTTGGTCGAGTTGTTCGGCGAGACGGACGGGCACAGGAAGCTTGCCCAGTCGATGTTTAGTGGAAATTTCATGACCGGATACAGCGCTTACGACGATTGTCGTGTCGGCATTGCCGAGCACTGTTGCTGCAACAGGGGACAGGCGTGGATTACCAAGAACCCACCAAAGCAAGGTGTGCGTGTCGAGGAGGACTTTCACGCGTCGCCCCGACCCTCCCAAAAGTTCAACTCATCCTCGGGTAGCGGATCGAAAAAGGAGTCAGGTACCTCGAATTGCCCCTTCATAGAGCCGTATCCACGGCGAAGTGCATTCGCCTCGTCGAAGCCGGACTCCGTTGGACGATCGGCCGGACTGGGCGTCAGCCGCACGCGCCTGTCCCCCGCAGCGATGACAATCTCCTCCCCTGCCAGCGCGCGGTTCACCAGGAGAGGCAGTTCAAGCTGAGCTTTTTCGAGTGTAATCGTCGTCATGACGCGAGTCTGCCAGATCTCACGTTCCTTGCAAAGCGGATCTACATACCACTGCGATGTGGTAGCCACGCTTGGTGCAACACTGCTACGCTACAGCCAAGCCTGGGACAAGTCCGGCGCCACGCAGGAGGTGACGCTCGACGAGCGGGGCGGTGAGGGAATCGGCGAGACGCGCGCTTACTTCGCGACGGAGCGCAGGGCTGCTGCCGCGCTCGTGCGGCCGGGCAATCGCGTTTGGCTGGATGATGTGAGGCCATCGTTGTCCTTGCTTCGGTTGCGGCGAATTCGCTTAATACAGGTCCGCGGCACCCCGATAGTCGCCATGGCGGCGCTGGCGTGATGGGCCAGAACCGACATTTGCGGGCCGCGCAGTGAGCACTGAGGCTGTGTCTGCCGCATGACCTTGGATTGCTCGGCTAATCTGCAAACCAAGAAGTAGCTCAAGGTCGCTGTCGGGCATCCCGCAGAGGCAGCGGTTGATCTCCAAGCATGCCACTAACGATCGCGCGCGCGGTGTCGAGGTTGACGCCGTGCCGCTTGATGAGATCCGAGGCGTCACCGATGATCGCATCGACGTCCTGCTTGATCTTCATCGTTTTGTAGTGATCGTCCTGGTGCAGCCCCATGCTGGTACCGACGATATCGAGGACATTGAGAATCCTGAACGGCCAATCGCGTTCATGCGCGCACAACTCGCGATGGTCGGTATGGTAGACCGATATCAAAGCATCGACGCCGGCTTTCGCGGCCAGCTCCAGCTCTTTCAGGTGCAGTTCTCTCTGGTACAAAGGCAACGATGCAAGGCTGTTGCTTTGCAGACCGACCGCCGGGACGTCGAGCTTGACGATGGTGACGCCGGGGACTGCGCGCAACAACTCTTCTGCTGCCTCGGCGACGCCCGCCACCCCCGGATGCCGATGCAGCGCGACGTCAAGCTCGACGCGGTACTTCAGCATCGGCCGCAACGCATCGAGATTGCGGTGCAGAAATCGCATGAATGGCGTCAGCTCAAATGGCTTCTCTCCGGTCGTACGTTCGAAGGTCGGCAGCATGTTCTCTGAGAATTGCACGAAGCAGCTTGGGCACCACGACAGCACTTCGCCAGTCTTCGACTGTGCCAGTTTGGAAATGGTGTTGCCGGCAAAACGTGACGAGGTGTCGGTATCGCCGGCGCGTAGCTGCAGGATGCCACAGCAGTGGGACGGTCCACCCATGACCTGATAGTAGATCCCAAGAACATCCATGATATCGAGGCAAAGCAGCGCCAGGTGCGGCGTCCTCAACACGTTGCAGCCCGTATAGAACACGAGATCCGGCAATTCGACGCGTGGCGGCTGCCTGGACGGTCGTTGACCGAGCCGGATTAAGGCCTCCTCGGAGAGCTGAAGCTGCGACAGCACGCTGACGTCCTGGCTCATCTTCCTAAAGGCGTCGACGCCGCGCTTGCGCCGCGCGGGCGGCTCGCTCCCCGTGCGCGTGAGCGCCAGCCGCGCCATCGCGAGAAGGAAGCGCGGGTTGACACCATAGTCGCAGGCCTTGATGCACTCGCCACTCAGCGTGCAGGCCTTGGCCCATTTCTCAGCCTCGGCCGTTCCCGCACCGAGCCTCAGAATGTCGAGCACGCCCGAAACCGTTGCGGACGGATCCGCCGCCGCCAGGCCTGCCGGTTCAGTGATCGGGCACGCCGCAAAGCAAGCGCCGCACCTGGTGCAGGCGTTGAGCATGTCGTCGACGCGCGCAGACAGCGCGTCCTCGAAACCGGTGCTCTGCATGTCCGAAAATATACCTCACACGGCGTGTGGCCGCTAGACTAGCGCGCTTACGATTGCGTCCAGCAGCAACCGGGCCAACACTTGGTGTTCAAATCGTCTTTGCCGTGTGAAGCGCTGGCTCGTCCGCTCGATATTGTATGCGGACGGCGGATCTCCTTTCAATGGCGACCGGGGGCGGTGAAGGCGAGACGCGCGGTCACTTCGCGACGGAGCGCAGGGCTGCTGCTGCACTTGTTCGCCCGGCGCCGAACGAGGCGTCCTGGCCAGGCTCGCCGAGATCGATGGCGGTTTCGATCAAGGCTCGCCGCGCCGCCTCAATGGTCAGATCCGGTTGGCGTTCCAGCATCAGGGCGAGGATGCCGCTGACGTGGGCGGCGGCGAACGACGTCCCCGACTGCAGATCGTGGCCCTTGCCGCGCGCAGGCGCTAAGATATCGACGCCCGGCGCGGCGATGGCGATATAGCGGCCGTGATTGGCGCGCGTGTAGAGCTGATCGCGCGCGTCGATGGCCGTCACCGCGATGACATCCTGATATGCGGCCGGATAAGCCGGCGGCGCCTTGTCGCCGTTATTGCCGGCGGCCGCCACCATGATCACGCCCTTCGCCGCGGCCGCGGCGACGGCTTTTTCCATCAGCGGGTCGCGCGGCCCGGCGAGACTGAGGTTCAAGACGCGCGCGCCGTTGGCGATCGACCAGTCGATCGCCTTCAGCAGCACCAGCGTCGTCGTCATCTGCGGTTGCTTGCCGCGATCGGAGGGGAACGCGCGAACCGACAGCAACGTCGCCGCCGGCGCGATGCCGCGCATGGTGCCGCGCGCCGCGATGATCCCGGCGATGGCGGTGCCGTGTGTGCCGGCCTCGAACTTGGCACCGGGCTGGAGATCGCCGAGCGCATCGTAGCTCTCGAGCGGTTGCGCCGGCGAAGTCGGGATGCTTGGCATCGACGCTGCTATCGATGATGGCGATGCGCGCGCCGCGGCCCGTCGAGAGCGCATGCGCGTCGCCCAACTCGAGTTTGGCGAGCGCGTACTGCAGATCTGGCGGTGCCGCCACCGGTGCGCCCTGGCTCGGCCGATAAATGTAGTTTGATTGCGCATCGACGGTGCGCGGATCCGATTGCAGGCGCGCAAGGAGACCGGGCAGACGGACATGCGCCGGCCAGCGGCAACGCATGGCGCGGACGCCGACGAGCGGCAGCGCGATCCGTTCAACGATCTCGATGTCGTAGCGGCTGGCCATTTCGGTTTCAGCGCTGGCTGGCGCGTTGGTCGCGATCGTGACGATGACTTCGTTCGGCATCACTTCGCCACCGGCGGCCGCGATCGCGGCCGGCGGAGCGGTCGGAATTGGCCCACGCGGCGGCAGCGCGCGCACCACGGGGGGCAGCGCCGGCGGCGTCATGCGTGCTGCCGGCTCGGCGACAACGGGCGGTGGCGGGGCTTTCGGATCACGCACGACGACCCGCGGCGGATCGTTTTGCGGTTTGGGTTTTGGATCGACGACCACGACCACGGGCGGCGCCTTCGGTGGCTTCACCACCACGACGGGCGGCGCTTTCGGCGGCTTCACGACGACGACCGTCTCGCACACGAAGCGGCGTGCGCCGTCCGCGCGCACGCGCTCGCCTGGCGGGCAGAGGCAGACCGCGCCGGCGACGCGGCCGCCGTCGCAGACAATGCGCACCGGCGGTTTGTCATCACCTTTGTTGCCCGGTCCCTTGGGGTCGGGCCCCTTGTTGCCCGGCGGGCGGGGCTTCGGCCGATCGACGTCATCGCTGCTGGTCTTGGGCGGCAGCTTCGGCGTCCGATCGCGCACCGGCTGGAATCGGTCGATCATCGACCTGGGGCCGCGCTGGCCGATGACGATGCCGGGCAGCCGCGGCCTGAGGCGCTGGCCTTCAAACTTCGGCACGCCCATGAAGGCCGGGCCGCCGCCTTGGACGCGCTGAAATCCCTGCGCCAACCCGTCCGTCGCAAACACCGCGACGGCCGCCGTGCCAGCTGCCAGCACCATGACGAATGACCGCGTTTTCTTCGACATCGCCTTTACTCCTCAACTCAAGGTACGGGCGTCACCAGCGCAACGAGGCCCGGCCGCCGCCGAAGCGCGTCAACGCGCGCATCGCGATCCGCTTCGCTCAATCCGGCCGCACCAATTCTCACCCGGAACAGGGCGCCCGGGCGCGGTCCTTCGACCACGGTCATGCCGAGTTCCGCCAGGGCTGCCGCGATATCCTTGGCGGTGGCGGCATCGGCGAAGCGCACGAGCGCAAAGGTGCCGGCTTGCGCCGCCGCCGATCCGCCGCTTGCCTGTTGGTAGCCGGTTCCCTGCCGCTCGAGCAGCAGGTAGCCAACCGTTGCCGCCTGTAGCAGCATGACGACGCCGGCCGCTGCCGCCGCCCAGCGCAGCGTTCCGGATGACGGTGCGGCGACGAGGCTGGCGAGTATCGTGCGGACGCGCGACCACACGCTGGCGCCGCCCGCCGCTTGCGCGACCGCAAACGTGCGCTCGATGGTCAAGGATTGTGGCGCCCGCAGCGCCTCGTTCGCGTGCCGGCTTTCGCCCTGCTCGGCGCGGATGAGGTCCAGCTGGCGCGCGAGATCCGGGGCGCGCTGCAGCCAAGCCTCGACACGCGTGCGGTCTGCCGCTTCGAGCTTTCCCGTCACATACCAGGGCAGCAGCATTTCGATCTCATCGCGTTCGGAGATCATGTCGGTTGAATTGCTCATGGCCATCCTCGATCCACACCCGCCGCTTTCATGACTTCGGATAAGCGCTTGCGGGCATAAAACATGCGCGTCTTGACAGTTGCCTCGGGAATGCCGAGCACGGCGCTGGCCTCCGCGATCGACTGCTCGTGGTAGTAGACGAGATCGATGATCTCGCGATGCTCGACTGTGAGGCTGTCGAGGCACCGGCGCATGACCGCGCTCTTATCCGCTTTCTGGGCGACGACCTCAGGATCATCGTCCGTGTCGGCGATTTCGTTGGCCTTGTCTTCGTCCCAGTTCTGTTCGCGCCGCTTCCTGAGTGAGCTGATCGCGCGATTGTGCGCGATCGACAGGAGCCACGTGCCCGGGCTCGATCGTCCTTCGAATGTCTTTGCATTGCGCCAGGCCTCCAAAAACACCTCGTTCGTCAACTCCTCCGCCACGGCCTCGTCACGGACGATCCGGGTGATGAAGCGGAACACGCGAAGCTGGTGGCGTGCGATGAGGCTTCTCAACGCGCGCTGATCCTCGGACACTATCCCCGCGATCAGCTGGCGATCATCGGCTAGCTGGGTCATGGACATGGCGTCTTGTTTCGCGGTGCTCGAAGCATAAGTCGCTGCAACATCGTAAAAGGTTCAAAACAGCCGAAACAAATATCAGCGCCCGCACGCTGCAGGCACTGTGCCACAGCGGCGCGAGAAAGATAGGCAACAAGCGGTGTGTGCCGCGTGATCGTTAATGCGCTTGGGGAGTTTAAGCGCCGTGGGTTCGCACTGTCGCGCGGCCTTCAAATTCTTTTCGCGAACCGTTGAACCTTTCTCAGGGGCCGCGCGTCAGACCTGGTGTGAGGCTGAAAACAGCCAAAATGAACCGCTCCGGCTCCCAAAAGAAGCCAAACCCCAGGAAGGAAATCCCAATGACACGCGCACTGACCAAAAAGCTCTCGCTCGCCGCCGCCGCCCTCGCCATCTCCACGCTCGCCGGTGCCGCCATTCCCGGCGTCGCCACCGAAGCCGAAGCCCGCACACGGGTGATCGTGATTGGAACCGGCCTTGGCTTCCATGGCCCCGGCTTCGGCTACTCGAGCGGTTACGGTTATGACGACTGCCGCTGGCTGCGCCGCCGCGCCATGCACTCCGGCAGCTCCTACTGGTGGCACCGCTATCACGCGTGCCGCGGCTACTGATCGCCCGCCACCCGATAACACCACCGCGTCACCCGAAGTGGCGCGGTTTTTTATTGTTCATTCTGCATCGATCGCGGAACGCGTCCGTGTCTCCGGCATATGAACTTTCGACGCCGAAAACTTATTTCTAAAGAGCCTTGCAACAGCGTTGAACCTTTCGGCGCGCTCGCGCGTCGAACCCGATGTGAGGCCGAGAGAGCCGCACGATACAGAGTAATCAGGCTCAGAAGAGCCGCTTCCCCCCGAAGGAGTAACGATCATGACGCGTTCAATCTCCAAGACAGTCTCCCTGACCGCCGCCGCGTTTGCCGTGACGATGCTCGCAGGCGCCGCAATCCCTGGTACCGTCATGCCCGGTGGTGTGACATCGGCCGAAGCGCGAGTGAGCCATCATGGCTATCGCCACCACGGCTATCGCCACCACGGCCATTACGGCTACCGCCGCCACTTCTACGGTCCGGTCTTCGTGGCCGGCGGCTATGGCAGTGGTTGCTATTGGATGAAGCAGCGCGCGATCAACACTGGCAGCCCCTACTGGTGGAACCGCTACCACGCGTGCACCGGCTACTGAGGAGGGCGCCCCGAATTGACCGCCGATCCCAGTCCCCCCGTCAGATCCGGCGGTCACAGCGCAGCCTTCGCCATCCCCCGGGCGAGGGCTGCGCCACTCAGTGCCCGAGGTTCTTGCCGACGTCTTCGGTCATCTTCTTCGCGTCGCCCAGCACCATCACCGTGTTGTCGCGATAGAAACGATCACTAGGGCACGACCAGCAGGGTTTGGTTCCCCAGGATCGGATCTTTGAACGCCTTTTGATACATGTCGATGTGCTGATCGGTGAGATTGACGCTGGCGAGGTCCGCGGCGATTTGGAGCGGCTCGTCGTGATAGACCACGATCTGCTCGGAGAGTGGCGTATCGGCAGCCTCGACCTTGCGGCGATAGCTGTCGGCAAGCTTAGGGTCCGCTTGGAAGATGTCGCTCAGAGCCCGACGCACGCGATACCAGAAATCGTTGCGCATTTCGCGCGTCACGAGGTCGTGGAAATTGCTCTCGGTGACGATGGTCATGCGCTCGATCCTCGTGCGCGTTCACGGAAACAACCCGCCAATTCCGCTTCCAATGTCATGCACAAGTGGCTGCGGCAGGTCATCTGCTACTGTTTGAGAGTGGAAGCTTACCTGATCGCAGTCATGAATGACAAGGCGCTGAAAGCCTAGGCTGACCGGGCCGTAGACGACATCATAGTGGCGATTTGGCGCTGGATTGCGTTGGTGAGGCGGGAAGCCTGACCGGCAATCAGCAACCAGATCGAAGTAATCCGGCGTAGGTCGCACAAAACACAAGTTCTCCAGCGCCGCTAGCCAATCCCTTTTGACAGTGAAAATGAGAACCAACGCTTGGCCGGCAATCGCCGGCGATCGGCTGGCCAGCCTGCGGACGCTGTCGTTTCCCCACTGGCGGGCCTGATGATCATTGGTGGTCGTATAGAAGCCCCGACCGAAGTCGGTCAGCGGCCGGCACCGCGTCAGATTCACGGAGAACCCCGGCAACATCTGGTGGAGTGCGGGTGACGCCAGATTCATCGCATGCGAATTCGTGCCGTGAAACAAGTTAAGATCGCGATTTGACCATGGCATCAGGTTCACTACTCGTGCGATGCGGTTCCACCAAATCGGAATCAGTGCCCCAAGTTCTTGCCGATGTCCTCGGTCATCTTCTTGGCGTCGCCCAGCACCATCACGGTGTTGTCGCGATAGAACACCGCGTTGTCGATGCCGGCATAGCCCGACGCCAGCGAGCGCTTGTTGAACAGCACGGTGCCGGCTTTCCAAACCTGCAACACCGGCATGCCGTAGATCGGTGAGGACTTATCCTCTTCCGCCGCCGGATTGACGACGTCGTTGGCACCGATGACGTAGACCGCGTCGGCTTGCGAGAACTCCGAGTTGATATCCTCGAGTTCGAACACTTCGTCGTAGGGGACATTGGCTTCCGCCAGCAGCACGTTCATGTGGCCCGGCATGCGGCCGGCAACGGGGTGGATCGCGTACTTCACCTCGACGCCGGCCTTCTTCAGGTTGTCGGCCATCTCGCGCAACGCATGCTGGGCCTGGGCCACCGCCATGCCGTAGCCAGGTACGATGATGACCTTGCCCGCGTTCTTCAGCAGGAACGCCGCGTCCTCGGCCGAGCCGAGCTTGACCGGCTTCTGCTCACCCTTCTCGCCCGCGGGGCCCGCGACTTCGCCGCCGAAGCCGCCGGCGATCACCGAGAAGAAGTTGCGATTCATGCCCTTGCACATGATGTACGACAAAATCGCGCCCGATGAGCCGACGAGGGCGCCGGTGATGATCAGCGCGATGTTGCCGAGCGTGAAGCCGATGCCGGCTGCCGCCCAGCCCGAGTACGAGTTCAGCATCGACACGACGACCGGCATATCGGCGCCGCCGATCGGGATGATGATGAGGACGCCGAACAGCAACGAGAACAGCGTGATCGCCCAGAACAGCGTCGCCGAGCCGCCCGACTGGCAGAACCAGTAGATCAGCAACACGATGAGGGCGCCCAGCGCCGCGTTGATCAGATGGCGCGCCGGCAGCATGATCGGCTTGCCCGGCATGCGGCCCGACAGCTTCAGGAACGCGATGACGGAACCCGTGAAAGTGATGGCGCCGATGGCGACGCCGAGCGACATTTCCAGCAAACTCGCGCCGCCGATGCGGCCCGTTGCATCGGCGATGCCGAACGCCTGCGGCGCATAGAGCGCGCCCGCTGCGACGAACACAGCCGCAAAACCGACGAGCGAATGGAACGCCGCCACCAGCTCCGGCATCATCGTCATCGGAATGTTGCGCGCCGCGTAGGCGCCAATGCCGCCGCCAATGCCGAGGCCGAGCAGAATCAGGAACCACGTCGAGAAGCTATATTCGCCAAGCCCGCCGAGCGTCGTCAGCACGGCGATCGCCATGCCGATCATGCCGAAGTTGTTGCCTTGCCGCGATGTCTCGGGGCTCGACAATCCGCGCAGCGCAAGGATAAAAAGCACACCCGAGGCTAGATACAGTAAGGCGACGAGATTGGCGGACATGTGCGGCGGCTCCGAGAATTACAACGATTGTGTCGGCTGGGACGTGAACAGTTCACCGCTCACCACTTCACCGTTCATACTCACTTCTTTTCTTTTTTCTTGTACATGGCGAGCATGCGCTGTGTGACGAGGAAGCCGCCGAAGATGTTCACCGACGCCATGATCAGCGCGAGGAAGCCGAAGAACTTGGCGATGTAGCTGCCCGAGGCGAGCGCCGAGACGCCGACCGCCAGCAGCGCGCCGACGACGATCACCGACGAGATCGCGTTGGTGACGCTCATCAGCGGCGTGTGCAGCGCCGGTGTCACGGACCAAACGACGAAGTAGCCGACGAAGATCGCGATCACGAACACCATGAACTGGTAGACGAACGGATCGACGTCGCCGCCGCCCGCCGCGTAAGCCGGCAGTGGCGCCAGGATCATCAGGAGTGCTGCAAGAATTTTTGTCATCTCAAGCCCCTTTCGGCAGCAAATTCGGGTGGACAATCTTGCCGTCCTTGGCGACGAGCGTGCCTTTGATGATGTCGTCGTCCCAGTTGATCTTCAACACCTTCTCTTTCTTGTCGAACATGGTCTCGATGAAGGCCAACAGGTTCTTGGCGTAGAGGCTCGAGGCATTGACCGGAATCTCGCCCGCGAGATTGAGCGGGCCCGCGATCGAGACGCCGTTGTGGTCGACGACCTTACCCGGCTGCGTCAATTCGGTATTGCCGCCGCGCTCGGCCGCGAGATCGACGATCACCGCGCCGGGCTTCATGCTCTCGATCATCGCCTTGGTGATCAGCTTCGGCGCCGGGCGGCCCGGGATCAGCGCCGTCGTGATGACGATGTCCTGGATCTTGATGTGGTTGGCAACCAGCTCGGCCTGCTTTTTCTGATAGGCCTCGGACATGGGCTTGGCGTAACCCGCGGCCGTCTGCGCCTGCTTGAACTCGTCGTCCTCGACGGCGACGAATTTGGCGCCGAGCGAGGCCACCTGCTCTTTGGTCGCGGGGCGCACATCGGTCGCCGACACGATCGCGCCCAGGCGCCGCGCCGTCGCGATCGCCTGCAAACCCGCGACGCCGACGCCCATGATGAAGGCCTTCGCCGCCGGCACCGTTCCGGCCGCCGTCATCATCATCGGCATCGCTTGCTCGAACATCGCGGCGGCATCGATGACCGCCTTGTAGCCGGCGAGGTTCGCCTGGCTCGACAGCACGTCCATCGACTGCGCGCGGGTGATGCGCGGCATGAACTCCATGCTCATCAGCGAAGCGCCGGTCGCCGCCAAATCGTCGAGGTCCTTGCGGTCGTCGTAGGGCTGCAGGATCGCCGCGACGATGGCGCCCTGCTTCAGCGCCTTCACTTCCTCGACGGACGGCCGCCGGACCTTCAACAGAAAATCTGCGCCGAGCAGTGTCTCGCCGGCGCCTTGCGCGATGGTCGCACCCGCCGCCTTGTAGGCGTCGTCGGAAAAGCGCGAGCGCGCGCCGGCACCCGATTGCACACGCACCGTGCAGCCAAGTCCGATGTATTTCTTCGCGGTCTCGGGCGAGAGCGCGACGCGCGGCTCCTCGTCGCCTTCGGCGGTTACGGCGATTGTGACCATGGGATCTGACCTGCGGGGTCCACGTTGGACACCACATGACCGGAGTGGTCACTGACACCGACGCGGACGAAAGGGGGAGACGAGGGGCGGGAACCGAGGACGCGGGGCCCTCAGGCAACAAAACTCAAACCAGGAAAATCAGCATGCCGAGGAGCAGCAGGCCCACGAAGACGCACAGGGCGACCGTGCCGCGAATGAACCAATCATAGGTGCGATTATGTTCGTGATAGTCCATGGCGGGGTGTCCGCCAGACGTGTCCAGGCTCATGGGGCGCTCCAAATCAGCCAGAGTGATGCGAATACCACGTGGTCGTAACCCAAGGATCACGCCCGTTCAAGCGGCGCCAAGGCCGCAGGATGGGCGTTTCGCGGACTTGCCCGCAGCCCACCAGGGGCGTGTAACGACCATTTATCGGCTATTTAACAGCCAAATAACTGACATTTATCGACTATGCATGCTATCCGCACACCACACCCTGATCCAAACTTTCTCCGCAATTGTCGGGCATCAGGCCGCCAGTCCTATTGGAGTTTGGCCCGATGCCCCCTCGCATAGTTGCTGCCGCCGCCACCCTCGCGCTCATCGCGCTGACGGTGCCTGCCGAGGCCGCCAAGCCCGCGGCTGCTCCCATCGCCGCGCCCAACGACTGCTTCGCCGACCTGATGGGCGGCAAATCGCCCGACATCGTCTGCACGTTCCCCGTCCGTATGACCGAGGAAGAACGCGCTGAGCTCGAGAAAACCACGCGCGGCTACTTCAAGGGCGCGACCTGCATGGTCTCGATCCGCATCGACCGCGCGCTGGTCGCGGTCACCGTCGATGCGGTCGACCACGTGTTCCAGGCGCCGCCGCAACCTGTCACTTGCGACGTCACGGGGCAGCTCTCCGACAAAGAGCCGCCGAAGACGTTTCCGATCACCGGCACATTCGCGCCGCGCGTCGTGCTGAAGGACGGCCGCGCGATCGAGGCGACCCCGGGCCTCGGCAATATCACCGGCGTGCCACGCGTCGTGTCGTGGCCGGTCGAGACCTGGGTCAATCGCGGCGGCACCGTGCGCGACGGCATGCTGCAGGTGATCAACGCCTGGCTCGATCACATGCGCCAGCGCGCGCCGCAACGGGCGGCCGCAGCGGTAGCTTGGCAGGAACCTGTCGGTCCGCGGCGTTCGCTGTGGTAGCGCTCCCGCTCGTCTCCATGCGCAATCGAGCCCACTCACATCATGACGCTCCATCCGGACATTCAAACGCTCGTCGACAGCTTGCAGGAGATGAGTGCGCTGTTGCGCCGTTATGATGACCATGATCCTTGGGCCGCCCGTCTCGATCGCTGCCGGAGCTTCATCGCGCAGTCGGACCTGTATGGCGTGTCGCAGCTTCGCGCGCTTTATGGCGGCATGGGGTCCCTGAACGACGTCGTGCTCCAGCGCAACGGCCAGATGCCGGTTGAGGACAATGAGCGGTTCGACGAGCTACGCGCGCGGGCAGGCACCCTCGCCAGCCAGTTTCTGCGCGACGGATAAAGCCAGCGCGGTAACAGTTTTTGCTCTCTTTCAGAAGATGCGTTGACTGATCAATGCTTTGCTCGGTAAACAGATGTTATCGGCGCAACCTACCGTCCCCCCGTCGCGCTGATACGGAAGCCGGCCCGCGCTCCCCCAAGCGCGGGCCGTTTCAATTTTGACACCTGAAACCCGGTTTCAAAGCCGTCGCGCGCTAACGCCTGACAGCATGAGGTATGCCATGCCGCATTTCGATGCCGAAGCGGTCTGGATCGACGACATACGGCGACAAGCGATCCTTGAGGCTCACGTCCGGATCGAGCTTCAAGCCGAGCAGGTCTTGTGCGTTGTTGCCGTGGAAATAGAACATTGAGATCGAGTTCGAAGCGCACGCCCGCGACACGCGCATTGAAACTGTACTTGAAGTCGTGTTCGCCGACGTAGGCCAACGCGATCCTGCCCGTCCAGTCGACCGCGTAGCTTCCGTCGGCACTTCTCTTCATCGCGATACGATGATCGGCCACAGCATCATGACCCAGCAGATAGATGCCGAAGGCGTTGGTCTCGAAAAACGTCGCCATATCGACCGGTAGCGGATCGGCGGTGAATGCGTAAGCGGGGCGATCGAAATCGAAAGGCGCTCGGCCATCCGAGACGGCGATGCCGGGCGTCAGGCTGCTCATGCTCGGACCAATGGTACAGGCGTGAAAGTTGTTCCAGGCAATCTTGGATTGCCAGTCGGACTTGGCGAGTTCCTCGTCCTCTCGATCTCTCGGGACGATGTGGGTGCCGTCATCGTCATAGTAATCCGCCGACGTGAGCTCGAACTCGAGCGCAAGCCCTCGGCGTGGATGCAGGATCGCGCCCCACCTGAATGACGCCACACGATGCCCGTTCGGCCACGGATTGCCGGGAAAGAAAATACGTCCCTGCACGTTGGTCATGGCACAGCCCTCATATCGATGGCGCAAAGGCCGGAATTTTGGCGCGGAAACGGGGACCGTTTCCGCTCAGACAGTGAACCCAGATGCGCCGCGGTGTCGGAAGCGATAACAGTCCCCGGATTCACCTTTGAGCGGAGCTTGCCGAATTGAGTAAAGTGTCCCCGTATTTCCTAGCCGGCCCCATTTTTCCCCAAGGGGCTCAGCTTCCATCAGCTTCAATATTTCCTGGTAGCTTGCCTCTTGGGGCCTCAACTCGATCGAACGCTCCAGCTTGCCGCAGTCCTGTCACGACGACGTAGGCCACGGCGGTAACAATGACCAAATGTCCTGCCGTCAACAGCAACGTCGGCACTAACGTATGTTCGACGACGAGACCAACAGCGAGCACCGCGAGAATTCCGGCCGTGGGCGGCCAAAGTCCAACACTACTCTCCCTCCGCGCGTAGAGCAGCGTGAACCCGACAATAGCTGCTGCGAGCATCAGCAGTCCGATCGGCTGATGGAGCGACAGGCTGGCCTGCACCCGATCCGAATCGGCGAACGCACCGCCGGCAATGCTGACGATAACAGCGAGCCAAGGCACGATCAGCCCCGCCAATTGGATTGGCCAGATCAAAGGCTCCATCTGATTGAACCCAAGCTGCTGACGCGTCATGGCGAGACCTACCAGCGCTACGATAGCCGCCAGCGTTGCACCAACGAGGCCTAGGACGATATGGAGGGCGGCATAGCCCTGCTGCACGCCGGCCAGCAGGCGCAGCGTATTCGGGATGATTTCGCTGACACCGAGCGCCGCGAGCAGGATCCAGAAGCCAAATCCAACTCCGGACCTCTGGATGACTTGCGCCAAGATCATCGTCAGCGCCGTACCGCAAGCGAGTGTCACCGAAGCAACCAAGGAGAAGGGCAGATCCGTTGCGAATACCAGGCCGGGGATCTGCTGCAAGGCAACGCTGACACCGTAGCCTTGGAAGGCCGCGAACATGAGCGCGACGGCGACGATGGGCAACGCGAATGGATTGGCGTGTCTACCATCTCGGATCCTCCGGGTCCACGCGCCCGGTAACACGAGCACCGCCAGTTCGGCCAACGTCAGTGCGGATATCCACGGCACGATGCCGATCGCCATGATCGATAGTCTGGCCCATGCCCCCGACATATCGACGCCAACTTGCAGGAGCTTGTCGACATCGACGCCGGCTATTGGAATAGCGCTTGCCAGCCGATACGCCGCAAGCGCCGCCAAGGTCATGAACATGCGGCGCCTTAGATTGCCGTGGCCTGCAATGTCGGGACTTGTTCTCATTGCATCTCCATTCGTTGCGGAGGCACGTCGACTGCGCGCGACTTGCATCGTAGCGCTATCAGGGCTTCGCTGCTTCCAGTCGATGCCGGTGATAGCAATGGTTAAAACCGGGACAGTTACCATTTGATCCAGCGTCACAGGTGCGGCTGGCTGTAGCGCCAAATGGTAACTGTCCCCATTTTCATTTCCGCGTCCCCGGATCACCGGCTTGCAGATGGCGGCCGGTGTCGAGCAGGGCTGCGACGTATTCCTCGTAGGTCACGCCCGCTGCCGCCGCGCGGGCGAGGCGGAATTTGACGATCGACAGCGACGGCGTTTTCCAGGCTTCGGCGTGGGCCTTGGTCCAGCGGTATTGGCGCCAGAGATAGCCCGGCTCGTCTTCGAGCGGCGGGCCGCCGTTGTGGCCAAGCTTCGGCAGGCCCCACGACAGGATCGGCTCCGGCGGCACGGCATGGCCGAAGCGGCGGCGGCGCTGCATCTGATCGCGATCGTACCGGTCGCCCACGCAAGTCTCCCAGGGCTTTCCTCGCACCTATTTCAACGTGCTTCTTATCGGAAAACCGGTTCCCACTTTTCCGGAAGCACTCTAGCGGATTGGCTGCGCCCGCGCGCGCCTCAAAAGGGTGCACCGCGTGCCCAGGAATTCGGCAGGTCAGGCTTTCGGCGGCGCGGTGACCGCATCGTCGGGCGGGGCCGTTTTGGGCTCGCCAGCGCGTGACGCAACGGCGCCGGCAGCAGCCGCAAGGCCTGCCGCCGCCGCCAAGCCCGCCGCGAGCCCGCCTGGGCGCTGCGCGG
The DNA here is from genome assembly GCA_963779515.1 of uncultured Alphaproteobacteria bacterium. Classification (GTDB taxonomy): domain Bacteria; phylum Pseudomonadota; class Alphaproteobacteria; order Rhizobiales; family Hyphomicrobiaceae; genus CAVZYN01. The sequence goes on along the minus strand of CAVZYN010000007.1, from coordinate 21,290 downwards.
GTGGGGAGGCCCGCTCGGGCGCGGCCGCGGATGACGCTGCCTGTTGCGGTGGTGCGGCGGGCCGCGGCTGAGGATTGGTCTGGGCCGCCACCTGCTGCGCTGCCGGCGACGGCATCGGCCGCGCCGGTACAGGGGACGATGCCGCCACGGGCTGCGCGGGCGCGGCGGGAGCGGGTTTGACCGGCGCTGCTACAGATGCAGGTGGCGCTGATGCGGGCGGCGCCGCACCAAGTTTTTGCGCGAGTGATGCGGGCGTCGCTGCGGGTGGGGGCGACGCCTTCGGCACGGCGGCGGGCGGAACGGCTGCGGCGGGCTTCGGCGGTAGCGGCCGTGGCTGAGCTGGTGGCGCGCCGGGCGGCGAGAGCGTCGCCGCCGGCGGCTTGGCGGCGTCAGCAGCAGCGGTTGCCTTCGCTGTCTCTGCCACCGCCTCCGGCGCCACCTTGATTGCCGCCGGCTTCGGCTTTCGCACCGATTGACCGCCGAACAACCAGCTCGCCGCCAAGAACGTCGCGGCAAGCCCCGCATGCAGCCAGCGGTGGGTGTCGCCGATCGTCACCACGCCTTGCAGCGCTTCGCCTGGACGCTGAAATCCAAACGCCGCCAAGGCTGCGAAACCGGCGCCGACGAGGAACAGCATATACGCTGAGGGATTTTGCGAGGCGACCGACAACAACAGGGCCGCACCGATCGCGACCGCCGCCATGTTGTGGGCCGCGTCGAGCATCGGAAACAGATTTGAGGGCACAAATTGGTTCGGCGGGATGAGGCCCGGCGCAAACCCCAATACCCCGATCGCCATCGCCAAGATGCCAACGCCTGCCGCGATCAGTCTTGCCCCCATGCGCGTCTCCGAATTTCACTTCTTGTGCGAGCTTGCAACGGTACTCGGAATCATTAGCGCCGAAATGCAACACAATGTAGGCGAGGCCGGCAAACTCGGGCAATTCGCGGCAATTTCTGAAAACTGTTTCTTATCATTAAGTTACAGCATTTCTGTAGTATTTCCGTTGCGCTGTGCTAGATCGTGTCCGCGCTTCTTCGAGGGCCTGATGGCGTATCGCGTACATGTTCATGAGCCGTTGGCGCCACGCATGGCGCGCGTTGCCGCCTCGCAACTCGATGCGGTTGCCGCGGGCCTCGCCTCGGCGCCCAACGAGCGCCAGGTTCACGACGCGCGCAAGGGCCTCAAACGCACACGAGCGCTGCTCGCGCTTCTTACGTACTCGCCCGCACGGGACCACGCCCGCACCATGAACCGGCTGGCGCGCGACATCGGCCGCCAGCTCTCGGCACGGCGCGATGGCGAGATCCTGCCCGCGACGCTCAGCAAGCTCGAAGCGCGCTTCGGGCTCGATCCGCGGGCGCTGACGGCATCCGTGCGTCAGGCCGTCAACGCCGCCATCGCGGCCACCGCTACACCGGAGCCCACAAACTCGCTGCAACAGCCGCTCGCGCTGCTGCGCCGGCACGCCGATGCGCTGGCGAACGCCAAACTCAAGTTCGGCATGATCGCGGATGCGGCAGCGCTCGCCTACGGCGACGGCCATCGCCGGTTCAAAGACCTTGGTGCGAAGCCGGACGACGACCGGCTGCACGATCTGCGCAAGGCGGCGCAGCTGCATTGGCGGCATATGGCATTTTTGTCGCCCGCCTGGCCCGCGCACTATCAGGCACGTGTCGCGATGTTGAAAGAGTTGTCGCAAAATCTCGGAGAACACCAGGACCTCGCCGTCCTCAGCGCCTTTATTGCGCGGCAATCAAGAGACACTTTGACGGCGTCCGACGCGACAGCTCTTGCGTCCCTGATCCAGGCGCGCCAAGACGAATTATACGTGGTGTCGCGTCCATTCGCGCGCCTCATTTATCACGAAAAACCAAAGCATCTTGCGCGCGTGCTGCGACACCACTGGGATGTCGCGCAGGATTTTCCGGGTGACCTCAAGAGCACCCGCAAGTCCGAACCAAAGACGGGCGCGCCGGGCGTCGCTGACGTCGTCCGGATCGGCTCGAGGGCATTGCCGCAGGTTAAATCGCATACAGGTGTTGGGGAAGATGGCGAACCGGATACAAAAGCATCTGCGTAGCGGGCGGGCGTGGCTCGGCATTGGCGGGCTTGCGACATTGGCTGTCGCTGCTGCCATGTCGCCCGGCGCACGGCCCGCGCAGGGGCAAGATGTGAAGCCCGAGCTCTCGGCGCGCGCAGAGAGGGCCCGCGCCGTCACGATCACGTATGCCGAGCGCTTGAAGCATCAAGTCGTCAAAGCCTTGAAAGCGGAAGGCCCGATCGGCGCCATCAGCGCGTGCAATACGCTCGCGCCTGAGCTCAGCGAGAAACTCACCGAAGAGACCGCGTTCGAAGTGTTCCGGACCGCATCGAAAGTGCGCAACCCGGACAACGCCGCCGATGCGTGGGAGCAGGATGTGCTGGATAAATTCGAGGCCGATATCGCGCGCGGCGCGGACCCGAGCAAGCTTGAGCACTTCGAAAAGACCGTCACCAAGGAAGGACAGAAGTTCTTCCGCTACATGCGGCCGATCGTGACTGGCGAGGTTTGCCTGACCTGCCACGGTCCCGACGTCAAAGGCGACGTGAAGGCCGAGATCATCAAATTCTACCCCGACGACAAGGCCTTGGGTTACCGGATCGGCGAAATGCGCGGCGCGTTCTCGCTGTTCCAGCAGCTGGAATGACGGGGGGCCCAACGGGCTACTCTTGATCTGTTCTAAAAAGTGTGGCGTAGCCTGATCCGAGAGGCTTCGACCATGCAAAAATTGACCGATCATCCACCGGCGGCCGCACAAACCGGCGCCGCGACGGCACTTCCACCGCAGCACCCCGCCGTGAGATTCGGCAAAGTCGGCGTTCTGCTGCTCAATCTCGGCACGCCCGACGGCACCGGCTATTGGCCGATGCGGCGCTATCTCAAGGAGTTTCTCTCGGACCGCCGCGTCATCGAGGTGCCGCGCGCGATCTGGTGGCCAATCCTCAATCTCATCATCCTCACCGTCAGGCCCGGCAAGAAGGGGCATGACTATGCCTCGATCTGGAACACGGCGCGCGACGAAGGTCCATTGAAGACCATCACGCGCAATCAGGCCGAGAACTTGGCTACCGCGCTCGCCGGCCATCCCAACGTCATCGTCGACTGGGCGATGCGCTATGCGAACCCGACGACCGAGAGCCGGATCCAGGCGCTACAGGCGCAAGGCTGCGAGAAGATCCTGCTGGTGCCGCTGTATCCGCACTATGCAGCGGCGACGACCGGCACGGCCTGCGATCAGGCGTTCCGCGCGCTCATGAAGATGCGCTGGCAGCCAGCGGTGCGCGTCGCGCCGCAGTACTGCGACGATCCCGCCTACATCGACGCCGTCGCGCAATCGATCACGACGCACCTTGCGACGCTGGATTGGAAACCCGAGGCACTGATCGCGACGTTCCACGGCATGCCGCAGAAGTATCTCGAAAAGGGCGATCCCTATCACTGCCAGTGCATGAAGACGTCGCGGTTGTTGCGCGAGGCGCTCGGCTGGCCGAAGGACACGTGGCTGACGACCTTTCAATCGCGCTTTGGCAATGATCCGTGGCTGCAACCCTATACCGATGAGACCGTCAAGAAACTCGGGGACTCAGGTGTGAAGCGGCTCGCGATGGTGGCGCCTGGATTCTCCGCCGATTGCCTCGAAACACTCGAAGAGCTCGACGTCGAGAACCGCGGCTTCTTCATGGAGCACGGCGGCGAGAAGTTCGCGTATGTCCCCGCCCTCAACGACAGCGCCGGGGGAAACCGCGTCATCGAGACGATCGTGCGACGGGAACTCGGCGGCTGGATTTAACTTTGCCTACGCTTGTTCTTCGCCTCCTCCGCTGTTACATTTGACGAATGAACGAACGTCTCAAATCCGTGAGCCAAGATGCATTGAACCTCGATGCCGAGGAGCGCGCCGCGTTGCTCGAACAGCTCTGGGATTCGCTCGTCGATCAGCCAGACAGCGTGCTCGTGCCCGACTGGCACAAGAGCGAGATCGAACGGCGGCGGGCGGCACACGCAGCCAAACCGGAAGCGGCCACGCCATGGACAGAGGCGCTCGATCGTATTGAGGCGACTCGAAAAGGCATCTGATGCTCCGGTTGACTTCCGAGGCGGAGCAGGACGTTGCAGAGTCCGCCGCGTGGTACGATGATGAACACGATAGCCTCGGCAACGCCTTTCTCGCAGACGTTCGCACGTTGCTTGCACGGATTGAGACCGCCCCTCATCGCTATCCCAAAGTTCGGGACCGCGTTCGGCGCGCACTGATGTCGCGTTTTCCCTACAGCGTCTATTTCGAACCTGAGGACAGTGGAAACTGGGTTGTACTCGCTGTCCTGCACCAGAGGCGCGATCCTTCGACTTGGACGCGACGTATCACGAAACTCTGACGCTTGATCTCGCCATGCGTCGAATTTCAAGGACGCCCTAATGCCTGTTGCCGCCGCCGCCTTCGGTTTCTAGTCTGACCGCCTTAGCGCGCCGATCAACGGCTGCGCACTTCGGGAGGCATCATCATGACAGTTCGCGGAATTGCGCGCACGGCGGGGCTCGCACTCGCGTTTCTTTCCTCAGCCGCGCTCGCGCAGAAAAAGGAACCGATCGCGCTCGCCGACATGGGCTCGTTCCACATCGGCGGACGCGAGGTCACGCTCTCCGGCAAGCCGATCAAGGAGGTCGTGTTCACGCCCGGCGGCGTGCCCGCCAAGGTCGACCTCAACGGCACCTACCAGGTCGAGCAGATGTACGTGCAGTATTTCATTCCGGCCAATCAGCGCGGCACGGTTCCGCTGCTGCTGTGGCACGGCGGCGGGCTGACGGGCGCGACCTACGAAACCACGCCGGACGGGCGCGACGGCTGGCTCAACATGTTCCTGCGGCGCGGCTGGGCGGTCTACAATTCCGATGCCGTCGAGCGCGGCCGCTCGGGCTGGGCAATGTTTCCCGACATCTTCACGAGCGAACCGATCTTTCTCACCAAGTCCAATCCGTTCGAGCGCTTTCGCATCGGCGCTGGCGCCGGGTCCTACGACAAAGACCCCGCGAAAATGAAGCTGCTGCCCGGCAATCAGTTCCCGATCGAAGGCTATGATAATTTCACCAAGCAAAACGTGCCGCGCTGGACGACGACGGATGCCGCCATCATCGCCGCCTACACCGCGCTCGTCGACAAGGTCTGTCCGTGCGCGATCCTGGTGCACAGCCAAGCGGGGCAGTTCGGCCTTCGCGTCGCGCAGGCGCGGCCCGAGAAAGTCAAAGCGCTGGTGCTCGTCGAGCCGGCCGGCACCGGTGATGCGGCGGCGATCGAGAAGCTCGCGGGCATCCCCATCCTGTCGGTCTACGGCGACTTCATCGAGCAGGACGCGCGCTGGCCGACGATCCGCGCCAACGGCATCAAGTTTCTCGATGCCGGCAAGGACAAAGGTGTCACGCACGAGGTTGTCGACCTGCCGAAGGCCGGCATCAAGGGCAACGGCCACATGCTGATGATGGACAAGAACAACGGCGAGGTCGCCGATCTGATCCAGGGCTGGCTCGCCAAGAAAGGGCTCTATAAATAATAGAAACGCCTGATCTGAATGGGCGGCTGGTTATACATTTTAACCGGCCGCCACCTTAATGCCTCAATAACACGTGTTGTGATCTGTTTATCGCCACAATCAAGCGTTCAATATTCATATACCTTGTTTTCAGGAATAATTCGCACTCTCCCCCTACACTTCCCACCGAACGCTCCCAATCTGTTGGGTGCAACGCATTGAAAAGGTGGGGACGCCATGAGCTTAGGCTTTCAAATATTTGGGGTTTCTCTTGTTATCTTGGCCGCAATCTTCCTCTGGTCGACGGTCAAGATCGTCCCGCAGGGCTACCAATATACGGTCGAGCGCTTCGGCCGGTACACAAAATCCCTACAACCCGGCCTGCATATCCTGACGCCCGTGGTCGAGGGTATCGGCCATAAAATGAATATGAAAGAACAGGTCATCGATATTCCCTCGCAGGATATTATTACCCGCGACAACGCGATGGTGAAAGTCGATGGCGTGACATTCTATCAGGTGATCGACGCCGCACGCGCCGCCTATCAGGTCGAGAACCTCGAAGGCGTGATGGTGGCGCTGACCATGACCAACATCCGGACCGTCATGGGCTCGATGGATCTCGACGAGTTGCTTGCGAACCGCGACCAGATCAACGCACGTCTCCTCGGCGTCGTCGATGCCGCGACGGAGCCGTGGGGCGTCAAGGTCACGCGCATCGAAATCAAGGACATCAACCCGCCGCGCGACCTCGTCGACAGCATGGCGCGGCAGATGAAGGCCGAGCGCGAAAAGCGCGCGCAGATCCTCGAGTCGGAGGGCATGCGTCAGGCCGCGATCCTGAAGGCCGAAGGCGAGAAGCAGGCCATGATGCTGTCCGCCGAAGGCCGCAAGGAAGCCGCGTTCCGGGACGCTGAGGCGCGCGAACGCTTCGGCGAGGCGGAGGCCAAGGCAACCGCGTTGGTCTCCGAGGCGATCGCCAAAGGAAACGTGCAGGCGATCAACTACTTCGTCGCCAACAACTACGTCAAAGCGCTCGAGGCGCTGGCCAAGTCGCCAAACCAGAAGATCTTGATGATGCCGCTCGACACGACGTCGCTGATCGGCTCGCTCGCGGGTCTCGCCGAGATCACAAGCGAAGCCTTCGGCAAGGGCAGCCCCAGCAGCGGCGGCGGGTCCGGTGGCGGTCAGCGCTCGGTGCCGCGCATAGGACAAAACGGCTGAGGGTCAAACCACAGCGGATCGCTTTCGTAACACTGCGTCATTGAGGGATGCCGCCCATGCAAAACGTCGCTGATCTCGTCAATCGTCTCGGCCCGTGGCTCTGGTTCGTGCTCGCGGTGCTGATGTTCCTGTTGGAATCGATCATTCCCGGCATCCACTTCATGTGGTTTGGCGTCGCCGCCATCGCCGTGTTCGGTCTCGCCCTGGCGCTGCCAGACGTGTCGTGGGCGTGGCAGGTGATCGCTTTCGCGGCGCTGTCGGTGGCGTCGCTTTATTGGGTCCGTCACTACATGCAGCCGGGCTCGGAGGCGAGCGACCAGCCCAATCTCAACGTCAAGGGCTCCGAGTACGTCGGCCGCATCTTTGTCGTCGAGGACGCCATCTCGGGCGGGCGCGGCAAACTCCGCGTCGGTGACACGCTCTGGTCCGCCGAGGGCCCCACCCTTGCCAAGGGGGCGCAGGCCCGCGTCACCGGCATCAACGGCACGGTCTTGATCGTCGAACCTGCCTGACGCCCTCGATGCTGCACAAACCCCAGCGCCCGCACGTTCGCGGGCGTTGTTCGTTGGCGGCGCGCTTTTCGGCTTGCAACGCTTGGCCCCTCGGCCGCACTCTCTCGCCCAATGAACGACGCTTGCAGCGACAGGCGCGAACCTCGGGAGAGAGCAGCATGACGGACGACCAAGGACAAGGGCTGTGGCAGCCGACGCGACGCGGACTCTTGCAGACCGCGCCTGGCCTTCTCGCATTGAGTGCCGGCATTGCTCCGGCGCGCGCGCAGGCCACGAGCACCGTCCGCATCGCGCTGCCGACCAAGACCTACTATCCGACCATCATCGCGGAGACGGCGTTGCGCCAAAAGTTCTTCGAGAAAGAAGGCTTGAAGGCCGAGAACACGGTCTATCGCGGCGGTGCCGAAGCCTTCGAGGCAGTGGCTGCGGGCGCCGCCGACTTCACGCTCGGCTCAGCTGCGATCATCGCTGCCGGCCGCAAGAAGGGCGTCCCAACCAAAGGCGTCGGTGGCGCCGCGCTCGGCTACTACGGCTGGCATCTGATGGTGAAAGCCGATTCCAAGATCACCAAGGCCAGCGAGCTCGAGGGCAAGAAGGTCGGGATCACATCGGCGGGCTCGGGATCGGATCTGCTCGCGCAATGGTCGATGCAATCAAACAAGATCACCTTTACGCGCGTACCACTCGGCGGCGGCGGACTGGTGCCGAACCTGCTCTCCGGCAATGTCGATGCGGTCGTGCTCTACTCGCCGCTGACCTTCAAGGTCATGCAGGAAAAGACCGCGCGTAGCCTACTCGATTTTGGCGCCGACGTGCCGCCGCATCTGACCGGCATCTGGCTGGCTTCGGACAAGTTGATCGCCGAAAAGCCGGACGTTGTGCAAAGGACCATGAACGCACTGTTTGGCGCGCAAACGTTCCTGAAGGCGAACCGGGCCGAGGCCGCCAAGCTGATCGCCGAGATCAACGAGATCCCGCTGGCAATCGCTGAAGCGGAATTCGACGGCAACATCGGCAAGCTCTCGACCACCGGCGAGATGACGATGGATTGGATGTCGCGCGGCCTCGACATGGCGAAGCTGATCGGCATGACCGATCTCGCCGAGGCCAAGGACATCTTTGTCCAGAACTACAAGATCACGCCGACCAAGCTCTGAGCGCGCCATGCCGCTCGGACGGTCGACCGTCATCCTGATCCGCTTGCTGCTGCTGGCGCTGGTGCTGGCAGCCTGGGAGTGGCTGCCGCGGCTTGGCATCGTCAACGCCATGCTGCTGCCGCCCCTGTCGGACGTGCTGTCGACGCTCGCAACAATCGTCCAGCGCGGCAACGTGCAAGAGGCGATGCTGGTGACGGCGGCGGAAGTGATCGTCGCGTTCCTAATCGCGGTGCCGCTCGGCTCCGCGATTGGCGTTTTAGCGGCGGAAAACGCCTATTTCGGCGCGATTTTCAAGCCGATCCTGTTCTACATCTTCAGCATCCCGAAATCGATTTTCTTGCCGATGTTCATCCTGGTGATGGGCATCGGTTTCCAGCAGAAGGTCGCCTACGCGGCGTTCTCGACGATCTTCATCGTCATCATGAGCGCGACGGCGGCGGTCGAGTCGGTGAAAGAGGACCACGTGCTCGTCGCGCGCAGCTTTGGCGCCACGCGCTCCCAAATCCTCTGGCGCGTCTACGTTCCGAGCATGCTGCCGATTTTGCTCGAGGCGCTGCGCATTGCCATGATCTTCAATTTCACCGGCGTGATGATCGCTGAAATGTACGCCTCGCGCACCGGCATCGGCCACATGATCGCCAACTGGGGTGAGAACTTCATGCTGCGCGAGATGTTCGCCGGCGTCATCTTGCTTGCCGCCGCCGCCATCTTTTTCAACGAATCGATCCGCTGGCTGGAGGTCCGATGCAGCGCGTGGCGGACATGAGTGTTGCTCGAGAAAAGGCTGGCGCGGCGGCGATCGCCGTCGATCGTGTCAGTCACGTCTACGATGGCCGCGACGGGCAAGTCCCGGCGCTCGAAGACATCTCGCTCACCGTCGGCGCCGGCCGCTTCACCGTCATCGTCGGCCCGAGCGGCTGCGGCAAGACCTCGCTCTTGATGATGATGGCGGGGCTGCGCCATCAGAGCTCCGGCACCATCGATTGCGCGGGCGCATCGATCCTCAAGCCCGATCCCAACCGCGTCGGCGTCGTGTTCCAGGAGGCGAGCCTGTTCCCGTGGCTCACCGCCATCGACAACATCGAATTTCCGCTCGCGTTGAAGAAAGCGCACGCGCGAAGACCGCCGCGCGCGCGCCGAAGCGATGCTGAACCTCGTCGGCCTCAAGGGATTTGGCGGGCGCTATCCGAACGAACTCTCGGGCGGCATGAAGCAGCGCGTCTCGATCGCGCGCGGTCTCGTGCAAGATCCACCCGTGCTGCTGATGGACGAACCGTTCGCCGCCCTCGACGAACAGACGCGCATGACCATGGGCCACGAACTCCTGCGCATCTGGTCGGAGACGCGGAAGACCGTCGTCTTCATCACCCACAGTCTGACGGAAGCCGTCTATCTCGCCGACGAAGTGCTGGTCATGTCGGCGCGACCCGGCCGCATCATCGATCGGCATCGAGATCACGCTGCCGCGCCCGCGCACCTACGACATGATGGCGACCGACGTGTTCGGCAAACTGCGCGACCGCATCTGGCAACAGATCCGGCAGGGGCATTGAGCCGCACAGTCGCGATTTTTCATGCGAATCGGCGATGGGCTCCCACGTGCCTCAAAACGGCCCTGCCGGCGGAGGAACTTCCCTCCCCCCATGCCCTGCACTCGCATGGGGAGAGGGTGCCCGAAGGGCGGGTGAGGGGCAGCCACGGGTTCGGACTCGTCCTCAGGTGTCGAAGGTCAAAACCTAAAGGTCGATTGGACACGTCATCGATCCGACGCCTCCACCATAGCGCACCAGTCCACGTAAGGACCGATGTCGCGGAGCCATTGTTGATCGAAGTACCGTCGAGGCAATGCCTTGCGGCCGGCAGATACATATTCGTTTATGATGCCAAGGCACTGCGCATTTGTGGAACCAGGAGGAATACGTTGCGGCTCTGCAAATTGGGATGCGGACCGAAAGACCTTAGTGCGTGTGCGAATCTCTCTGGCGACTGGTTTATCGTAACGGGGCCCGGTTTCTCTCACGTGGCGACGATAGTATGCACCACAGACATGCCGGTTCAGCATCGAGAGACGCACATACCCCACCACTTCGTTGAAGCGCCAGTTGCCGAAATGACGTTCGAGGTCAGCTAGCGCATTGGCGCGGTGTCTTGAAATCATTTCATCTGTTGAGGGAAGCCAAGGTCCCGGCACGTCAGGAACCATATGGTGGGTAAGTTCCCGCAACTCCGTGTCGTATTTCGCTTCGGTGAGGCGGTAGACTGGCAGGTCATGAAAGTGAATGTGGGGCATAGTAGCTTTCCACGGGCACGCGTCGAGCCGGAGAGACCACCCCTGTGTCATTGATGATAGCTATTCCTTCGACAAAGGAATCGGCAATGACCGCAGCGCGCGGCTGCCCCTCACCCGCCCTTCGGGCACCCTCTCCCCGCGGGCGGGGAGAGGGAAGAAGCCGCCACTTCGGCGCCGTGGCTCGGGCAAGTCAAGCCACTGGACATCGCCGCCCGACTTCGCCAGCATCGCTCATCATTTGAACCGCTGAGCCCGATGCCCCGCCCCGCTCCCGCCACCGTCCGAAAACTCCTGCTCGTCGCGCTGCTGGCGGCATGGGAAATCGTGCCGCGGCTGCAGCTGATCCCGGAGCTGTTCCTGCCGTCGCTCTCCAAGACAATGACCGTGCTCTGGACCGACCGCTGGATCTATGGCGAAGCGCTGCTGGTCACGCTCTATGAAGTCGCGTTGCGCGATGCTGATCGCGTGCGGCGCCGGCATCCTCATTGGCGCGGTGGTGGGCGGGCTCGCGCGCGTGCGGCAAGTCCTGCTGCCGGTGTTTTCGAGCCTCTACGCGGTGCCGATCGTCATACTCTATCCGGTGTTCACGGCGTGGTTCGGCATCGGCTCGGCCTCCAAGATCGCGTTCGCCGGCATCTACGGCTTTTTTCCCGTGATGCTGTCGACGGCGGCCGGCATCCGCACCATCGATCCGCAATACTTGCTCGCGGCCCGCAGCATGGGCGCAACGCTGCCGCAGCAGATCACGCGCGTGATCATCCCGGCGTCGATCCCGACGGTGCTGGCGGGCCTCCGGCTCGGCGGCGCGCTGACGATCATCGGCGTCGTCGTCTCGGAGATGCTGACGTCGGCCGCCGGCATCGGCTACATCGTGACGCGCAACCGCACCATTCTCGACAGCCCGCGCGTGTTCGGTGGCATCGTGCTGGTGCTGCTGCTGTCGATCGCGTTCGACCGGCTCGCGCGGCTGGTCGAGCGGCGAACCCTCGTCTGGCAGAGCGCCGGGCGGCGCGTTGCGACAACCGCCGCGCGCCCAGCCCCCGTCACCACCGCCGCACCCGTTGCTGCCTGAATTTCGTTCGCAAAGGATCGCCGCCATGACGCCCACCCATCTGTTCCCGACCACCGTCGTCGGCAGCTATCCGCAGCCCGACTGGCTGGTCGATCGCGCGATGCTCTCGAAAGTCGTGCCGCGCGTCCGCATGACGGAGATGTGGCGCGTCGCCGAGCCCTATCTCGAGCAGGCGCAGGACGACGCGACGATCCTCGCCATCCGCGACATGGAGCGGGCCGGCATCGACATCATCACCGACGGCGAGATGCGGCGCGAAAGCTATTCCAACCGCTTTGCAACGGCGCTCGATGGGATAGAGATCGACCCGCCCGGATTCGTGATGGCGCGCTCGGGCCGCACCGCCGTGCCGCGCGTCGTCAGCGCCATCCGGCGCACGAAACCGGTCGAACTCCGGGATATGCAGTTCCTGCGGGCGAACACCAGCAGCAGCGCCAAGATCACGCTGCCGGGGCCGTTCACGATGGGCCAGCAGGCCAAGGACGAGTTCTACAACGACGACGAAGCGCTGGCGATGGCGATGGCGGAGGCCGTCAACGCGGAGGCGCTCGATCTCGTCAAGGCCGGCGCCGATGTGATCCAGCTCGACGAACCATGGGTGCGCAACGACCCCGCCAAGGCCAAGCGCTACGCCGTCAAGGCGATCAACCGCGCGCTTGCCGGCATCACCGTACCGACCGTCGTGCACATCTGCTTTGGCTATGCCGCCGTCGTGCCGGGCGACACCAAGCCCGCGGGCTACGCGTTTCTCGCCGAACTCGCCGACAGCGTCGCCGAGACGCTCTCGATCGAATGCGCGCAACCCAAACTCGATCTCGGCATCTTGAAGGATCTGGCACCAAAGAAAGTCATGCTCGGCGTGCTCGACCTTGGCGATCTCAAAATCGAAACGCCCGAGATCGTCGCCGATCGCATCCGCGCGGGGCTTAAGCATCTGCCCGCCGACCGGCTGATCCCTGCGCCCGATTGCGGCATGAAGTATCTGCCGCGCGACGTCGCCTTCGGCAAGCTCAAGGCGATGGCCGACGGCGCCGCGATCGTGCGGAAGGAGATTTCGTAAGGCGGCTGTGCCGCCACTTGGCCGGCCTGCAGGACGTCACACGCCCAGTATTTCCGCTGAATTCTGGCGCGAAAGACTGCGTCTGGCGCTAAACGTCGATATCAAAAAATTTTTCAGAACAAATTCGACCTGTTCCCCCGGGAACTGCGCCGCCGCTTGCTCTGGGCGATTGTGGGGTCATCGGCGGCGGCAAACTCATACTGCCACCGACACATACTTCAGACCAGATACTTCAGATCAATCATTCGCCAAAAGGAGAAATGATCATGCAATCCCTCATCGCTACTCTGTTCGTCGCAGTCGTCATTTCGACCACCGGCGCTGTTTCCGGTGCCTCGGCTCTCGACAGCGGCTTCATCGACTGGAAGGAACTCGACCGGCAGGGCCATGGCAGCTTCATCGACTGGAAGGAGCTCGACCGCCAGGGCCACGGCGAATTCATCGACTGGAAAGAGCTCGACCGCCAGGGCCGCGGTCAATAACGCGACCCTAGCACGTCGTCATCCGGGTTCTCCCCCGGCCCGGATGATCCTGCGAGGCCTGGACGCTCCCCCCGTCCAGGCCTTTGCACAAACACTTGCGTCGTTATCCAATCTCTCCCCGCGTCATCCCGGCACCCGCTTCGCGGGCACAAGCTCCGACCGGGACCCAAGCAACGTGCTTTCACGATCCGAAAGTTCCCCGATCGAACTCTTGCCCGCTCCGGCCAACCTCCCGGATAATCCCATACCGTTGACGCCGCTCGCCATCATGTAAACGCAGGGCTGTTTTTCATGATCCCGCATGACGTCTATCATCTGCTCGCTTGGGTCCCGGCCGTCGCCGGGATGACGCGGGGAGAGATTGGAAATTGAATAACGACGCAGGTGTTTGCGATATGCTGAACTCTCACCACACGTCATCCCGGCACCCGCTTCGCGGGCACAAGCTCCGGCCGGGACCCAAGTAACGTGCTTTCACGATCCGAAAGTTCCCCGATCGAACGCTTGCCCGCTCCGGCCGACCTCCCGGATAATCCCATACCGTTGACGCCGCTCGCCATCATGCAAACGCAGGGCTGTTTTTCATGATCCCGCATGACGTCCATCATCTGCTCGCTTGGGTCCCGGCCGTCGCCGGGATGACGCGGGGAGAGAGTGCAGCACAACAACTGCTTTTACTCACGCCTTAAACTTCGATCTATCCACACGTCATCCCAGCACCCGCTTCGTGGGCACAAGCTCCGGCCGGGACCCAAGCAAGCATCACGTTGTTGCTGGTTCGCTTGGGTCCCGGCCGTCGCCGGGACGACGGAGGAGAGAGTTGCGCGCGTTTACTTTTGTTGAACCTAAACCGCCTGCGCCACGCGCTTTGCGAATGCGTCGGTGTTGGTGGTGCCGCCGAGGTCACGGGTGCGCGCGGCGGGATCCGCCAGCACCTGATCGACCGCCGCACCAATCGCCTTGGCGGCGGCATGAAACGCCGGCTTCTGGTAGCGCGTGCCCATCCAGTCCAGCAGCATCGCATTCGACAAGATCATCGAGGTTGGGTTGGCGATGTTTTTGCCGGCGATGTCGGGGGCGGAGCCGTGCTGGGCCTGCGAACAGCACATCGTTTCGCTCGCATTGACCGAGCCCGCGAGGCCCAAGCTGCCCGACAGCTCGCTTGCGAGATCGGACAGGATATCGCCGAAGAAATTGGTGCAGCAGAGCACGTCGAAGCGCTCGGGCGTGCGCACGAGATGCGCGGTCGCGGCATCGACCAGCAATTCGTCGTAGGCGATCTCGGGGAAGTCCTTGGCGATTCTGCGCGTCGACTCCAGGAACAAGCCGCAGGTCATCAGGAAGCAGTTGGCCTTGTGGATCGCCGTCACCTTCTTGCGGCGGGTCATCGCCAGTTCAAATGACGCTCGCGCGATGCGCTCGCTTGCGTGCCGCGTGATCTTGCGCGTCGCCAGCGCCATGTCGGGGCTCGGCATGCATTCGCCGGAGCCCCGCGTCATGTTGCGGTCAGCGTAAAAGCCTTCGGTCGCCTCGCGCATGACGACGAGATCGATGCTGCGGCCGGCGGGCATATTGGTCGGCAGGAACGGGCGCGACCGCGCCGGGCGGACATTGGCATAGAGATCGAGTCCGACGCGGAACGCTGCCGAGATATTGCGGCCGCCTTTTTCGGGGGCGGGATAATCAGCATGGGATTGCGTGCCAAGCACGATGCCGTCGTAGGCCCGCGCCCGATCCATGACCTCCTGCCGCAACGTGGTGCCGTACTTTTTCAGGCTCTCCAGCCCTACCTCTTCGTAGTCGTAGGTCAACCCGAGGCCGAACTTCCGGCTCGCGGCCTCCGTCACGTCCATGGCGGCGCGCACGATTTCGGGGCCAATGCCGTCGCACGGCAAAACAACCAGTCGCATGCTTCGATCCTCGGTGGCGGCTTCGATGGATCGTCCCATCAGATGGGATCATCAAAAGCCATGATTGACGCGGTGCTTATAAGAATTGCTGGAGCGACGGGCAAAGCCTATGTTCCGGCGCCGGTCATGTTGCCGTGTTTGGCGGCACAGCATGGCCGGCCAAAAAGCGCGCCACTCGGGAGGACTGAATGAACAGCATGATCAAGACGGCCGCTGCAGGACTGTTCGGGGGCCTGTTCCTGGCGTCGAGCGCGGTCGCTCAAACCTATCCCGAACGCGCGCTCACGCTGATCGTCCCGTTCGCCGCGGGCGGGGCCGCCGATACGACGGGGCGCATCATGGCGGACGCCATCTCCAAGCACCTCGGCCAATCGGTGGTCGTCGAAAACATCGCGGGCGCGGGCGGCGCCACCGGTTCGTTGCGCGGCAAGACCGCCGCCGCCGACGGCTACACCATCGGCATTGGCCACATGGGCACGCATGCGGCCTCGGTCGGCGTCAATCCAAAGCTGCCCTATGACCCGCGCAAGGACTACGACTATCTCGGCATCGTCAGCACGACACCGAACATCATCTTCATGCGCAAGGATTTTCCCGCCAAGGATCTGGCCGAGCTGATGACCGTCGCCAAGGCCAAGGGCAAAGAGCTGAAGATGGGCCACAATGGCATCGGCTCGGCGTCGCACATCACGTGCGTGTTGTTCTTCCAGCTGCTCGGCATGGAGCCGACCTACGTCGTCTATCGCGGCTTCGGCCAGACCATCAACGACATCCTGTCGGGCGCGATCGACGGCTCGTGCGATCTCGTCGCCTCCGTCAGCTCGCAGGTTCAGGCCGGCAGCGTGAAGGCCTACGTGCTCGGCGTCAACGAACGGTCGGCCACAGTGCCGGATGTGCCAACGGCGAAAGAAGCGGGCCTCGCGGATTTCCAGGCGGAGACCTGGACCGGTCTCTACGCACCCAAGGGGCTGCCCGCGCCGGTGCTCGCGAAGCTGCGCGAGGCGGTATCGAAATCGCTGGC
Source organism: uncultured Alphaproteobacteria bacterium (assembly GCA_963779515.1). GTDB lineage: Bacteria > Pseudomonadota > Alphaproteobacteria > Rhizobiales > Hyphomicrobiaceae > CAVZYN01. Next base: position 4,993 of record CAVZYN010000007.1, on the reverse strand, counting down.
GGATCCGGCCGTGCAAAAACGCTTCACGGACATCGGAGCCGCTGTCCCCAAGCCCGATCGGCAGGGTGGCGACTACATGCAAAAACACGTCGCGGCCGAGGTCGAGCGCTGGATCGCCATCATGCAGAAGGCCGGCGTCCAGCTGCCGCAGTAAGCACCCGAGAAAGACAGTCCCATGAGCCTGCTCGCCTCCGTCGACGGCTACGACATCGACATCGTCGTGCAAGGGTTTCCCGGCAAAGCCGTCTGTCATGGCGGGCTCGGCTGGAGCACGGTCGTCCTCATGCGCGGACACGGCCGCACGATCCTGATCGACGCCGGCAACTTCGGCATGCGTAAAATGCTGATCGAGCGGTTGAAGGCGCGCGGCCTCAAGCCCGGCGATGTCACGGACCTGCTGCTGACGCATTCGCACTACGATCACTCGGTGAACTGGACGCTCTTCAAGCACGCGCGCATCGCGATCGGGCGCACGGAACTCGCGTGGTCACTGAAGGAGCCGTGGGGCGAGACTCCCGTGCCGGAACTCTACATGGAAAAACTCGAGACCTGGCCAACGCTCGCGATGATTGAAAACGGGTCCGAAGCGCTGCCCGGAATCACCGCGCATATTGCGCCCGGCCACACGCCTGGCTGTCTCGTCTACCTGCTCCGCGGCAAGGATCGCGACATGATCTTCACGGGCGATGCCGCCAAGAACCGCGCCGAACTCGTCTCACGCTCAACCGACATGACCTACGATCCCGCCATCAGCCGCGCCTCGATCGACATGATCTGGGAGCTGTGGCGCCGCCGCCCTGGCTCGATCCTGGTGCCGGGCCACGATCTGCCGATGACACAGACCAACGGCGTCACCGCCTACATCGGCCAACGCGAGGCTGCCATTACCGCCTGGTATGGCGACGACATGGAAAAAACGACGCTGATCTCGCTGACTGTCGCCTAATCCGCCCTGACACTTCCCCTCCCCCTCGAGGGCCTTACAGGGGGAGGCGAAGTGCGGCGAAGCTTGCGGGCCATGCGTGCGCGGGAGGGCGACAGTCCGGAAAAATACTCACAGGCGCGCCGGCTAAACCGTATGATGGGATCAAACACCCATCACAGCCTCGCGACATCAGGAGACGATCGATGACAGGACAGACACTCGGCTTTGTCGGCGTTGGCCGCATGGGCGGGCCGATGGCCGGGCGCTTGCTCGATGCCGGCTACAAACTCTGCATCTATGACCGCAACCCCGCCGCCACCAAGCCGCTGGCCGCGCGCGGCGCCAAGGTCGCCGCCTCGGCACAAGCCGTCGCGTCCGAGTGCGAGACCGTGTTCGTCAGCCTGCCGACGCCCGACATCGTCAAGGCCGTCGCCATGGGAGAAGCTGGCGTGCTCGCTGGCTCAAAGGTGAGAACAGCGATCGATCTCTCGACCACGGGGCCGACGGTCGCCGGTCAATGCGCGGCGGCGGCCACCCAGCGCAACATCACCTGGATCGATTGCCCGATCAGCGGTGGCGTCGCGGGTGCTGCTGCCGGCACACTCGGCGTCATGGTATCAGGCCCGCGGCAGACGGCGACCGCACTCGAACCCGTGCTGAAGGTGTTCGGCAAGGTGTTCTTTGTCGGCGAGACGCCCGGCCTCGCGCAAACGGCGAAGCTCTGTAACAACCTGCTGTCGATGACGGCGATGGCGGCGACCGCCGAGATCATGGCGATGGGCACCAAAGCCGGGCTCGATCCGGCGACGCTGCTGGAGATCATCAACGTCTCGAGCGGGCGCAACACCGCGACGATGGACAAGTTCCCGCGCTCGATCCTGACCGGCAAATTCGACTACGCGTTCACGACGGGGCTCGCCTACAAGGACGTGAAACTCTGCGTCGATGAAGCCGAGGCGATGGGCGTGCCGATGGTGGTCGGCGGCGCTGTCCGGCAGATGTGGAACGTGACGCAGGCCAAGCACGGCGCTGATTCGGATTTCACCGTCGTCGCCAAGGTGCTCGAAGACTGGGCCGGCGTCGAAATCCGCAACAAAAAGTAGGGCGCAGCCGCATCATTGAGGAGAGTTATCGAGCGGTATTCGATGCCTCGATTTTCCAGCTTCGGATAGCTTTGTCCGCAACAAAGGCCGGCGGGACGTCGGACTCAATTGGCTCCTCGCGTATTTTGAGTAGCCAACCCATCACCTCATCTTTGACGCGTTCAGTCCATTCAGAAACAGAATCCAGACTGGATTGCAAACCTGTTGGAACTTCGCCACTCGAAGCGAGCTGCTCTTTCGCATTGTCGAGAAATTGCTGCACTACTGTTGCTTGGAGAACAATCTGCGACGTGCGCGGCAACTTCAAATTGCGCTCATAATCGACGACAGATTTGCGTGTCACGCCGAGCTGCTTACCCAATCTCTCTTGGGTTATGTCGAGGAACTTTCTCAGGAACCTGACTTCTTTCGCTGTGAGCGGCCGCAACAGCACGGCCAACCGCAAGGCGATCATCTGATGCAGGCCCTCGACGTCCTCGACAGCTGTATAGATTTCACCATCAATCTCGTCGCGGATGAAACCATTCAACAAGATCACATTGTCCAGGCCGCAGAGGGTGTAGTGCAAGGGGTCAATAGCGGCCTCCTTGCCAACAACTGCGAAGATCATTGGGTTTGCATTTTGCTTCATCGCTTGTCCTTCCACATGACCGTCTTGATGAAGAGACGCACGCCACGTTGCACGATCGTTATGACTCCGATGTTCCTATTTCCCGTGTCATCGCCACTGGGGAAAACGACCTCACACTTCCATTCGCCCTTCTGGTTCCCTGGCGACACGTCTCCCACGACATCGCCAATTCGGAATCCACGAAAGACGTCTCTATCTGTGAGATTGCGCGCTTGAAGCTGTTGATTGGCGTGAATGCCGAAAAAAACGTTGCCCGAATTTTCTGCGATCGCCCTAATTTGAATTATTAGGTCACGGGCTTTGGGCGGCTCGTCCGGCCAGTCGCCAAGTGTTTTGCTTGTCGGCATAATGTAACCTAAGGTTACATGTTCGTTTTGTCAAGGCGCCGAAATCGTTAATAAATCCTACATGCGGACATCCGGCGCGTCGCGCTGCCACGCTATCACATCACCCGCATAGCGAAGCGCAACGAGTTCCAAATTCCAAATTGGCTTGGATGGGTGCCCACCTGCCTGGCGAGACGTAGGAAGAGGGGCGTCGCTGTAATTCGCGCGTTGACCCCCAACCGCGCCGGGGCCCGCTACCGCTCTCGCACGTGCACGCCGGAGATGCCACACCCGCGGGCACTCCCGCGAAACAGCCTCTCTCCGGCCAAGCCACGATTTTCAAACGAGGTCACGTTCGCGATCGCACCCGGCGCAGGAAACGACAAATGGGTAGCGCGAGCTGCGGTTCAAGGGGCGATCCGATCGCTTTTTTGAGCCGGCGGCGTCGCAGCCGTTGGCGCAATGAGGCCACAGTTGACGGAGACGATTGTTGTAACGGCCAAGAAACCTTGTGCCGGCTCGACGGTCTCGAATACTTGCGATTCTCGCTGCTGGAGCCGCAGGGCCTGTGCCAGGACAATTTGCCAAGACATTTTTGCCAAGACAGGCCTCAAGGGATGCGCGCATGAAACGTTCGATCGTCCTGCTGCCAGCGCTCGCGATTGGCCTCCTGATTTCGCCGGTCGCACGCGCGCAATCGAACTGGAGCGGTGCGGCCCCCGTCTTCGACAGCGACGTCCGGCAGAAGACGGAGCAGGACGAAGCCGAGCGCGCGGCGCGTCGCAAGACCTATGGCCCCGTGGTCTATCCGAAGTTCATGGACGGCGGCGAGCAGCCGGACATCAAGCCCGCCGAGCCGCCGATCGTCTACTTCGACCAGAAGGAAGACACCGGCTCCATCATCGTCGATACAGCGGCGAAGAAGCTCTACTACGTGCTGCCCGACAAGAAGGCCTATGAGTATCCGATCTCGGTCGGCCGCGACGGGTTCACCTGGGCTGGCACCGAACGCATCAGCCGCATCGCTCCGTGGCCGTCGTGGACGCCGCCGCCGGAGATGCACAAGCGGGTGCCGGGTCTTCCGATTACGGTGTCCGGCGGCGTCGGCAATCCGCAAGGCGCGCGTGCGCTCTATCTCGGCAACACCATCTACCGCATCCACGGCACCAACCGGGAGCGCAGCATCGGGCAGGCGAACTCGTCCGGCTGCTTCCGCTTGAAGAACGAGCACGTCGTCCATCTCGCCTCTATCGCCAAGGTCGGCACGAAGGTGAAAGTCCTGCAGGCCTACAACGGTGGTGTCAGCCAAAACGCGCCGATTTCGTCGCTATTCGGCTTTGGCAGTTCGGAGCCGGCCGCGGCGCCCGCAAAGCCGAAGAAGCCCGTCGCGAAGAAGGCAACGCCCGTCGCGCGCGCGAAACAGGCTTCAGCGGAGTAGTTGGGGCACCTGCTCAAGCGAACGTCTCGCCCATCTGCTGCAAGATCCAGCGTAACGCCTCGGCGTTGCCGCGCGCATCGTCCAGCGGATCGTGCGTGTGGGCGGTTTCGCGCCGCTTCTTCCAGGCGCTGGTATTCAGCGGTTCGCCGCGGCGGCCGGCGTCGAGGTCGCCGATCCGCCGGGCGCTGAAGCCTGCGGGATTGTCGCCGACGAAACTGTGGCAGTACCAATTCCAGAATTGCCAATCGAAGGCGGGATTGTCCGACCAGAGCACCGGACGTTTGCCTCCGGCTCTTTCGGACAGCCAAGCGCACGCGGATGTCATGACCTCGCGGGGTTCTGCAAACGTCTTTTGCGTTTCAAACGACACGCCGCTGACGTCGCGCGCAGCTGGCACGCCGCCGTGGTCGAGCACCGGCGCCACCGTGCCGAGAAACCCGTGCTCGAGGTTCTGCACCGAGACGATGCCGAACGAGATCATGTTGAAGAGGCCCGGGCAGGGACCGTCGGATTCCACGTCCAGGACAAAATGCTGATGCCACGTCGCCATGCTCACCTCGCTTCATCAAA
>CAVZYN010000006.1:0-242679 GCA_963779515.1 uncultured Alphaproteobacteria bacterium | reverse complement strand
CGGCAAACGCGCCGTCAGCACGCAAGGCCGACCGGCGCGTCATTTGTCCTTGTACCTGATCAGTACACCCGGGCCTTCGGCTCGATGTACTTCATTTCGTTGGTCATGGTGTAGGTGTGGACCGGGCGGTAGTCGATCGTGACCTTGCGGGAGCGGTCGTCGGCCCAGGCGAGCGTGTGCTTCATCCATTCCTTGTCGTCGCGATTTGGGTGGTCCTCGCGGGCATGCGCGCCGCGGCTCTCCTTGCGATTGGCGGCGCTGTACATGGTGACGGCGGCCTGGGCGATCAGGTTGTCGTATTCGAGCGTCTCGATCAGGTCCGAGTTCCAGATCATTGAGCGGTCGCTGACGCTGACATCGTCGTTGCTTTTCCAGACGTCGTCGATGCCCTTCACGCCCTCGCTGAGGATTTGGCCGTCGCGGAAGACAGCGCAGTTGTTCTGCATCAGCTTCTGCATGCGCAGGCGCAGCGCCGATGTCTTGGTCCGGCCACCGGCGTGGCGGAAGCGATCGAGGCGCGCGAGGGCGAGGTCGGCTGCGTCCTTCGGCAACTCGGGCTGCGCTGAGCCGGATTCGACAGTGTCGCTGCAGCGCAGGCCCGCAGCGCGTCCAAACACGACGAGGTCGATCAGCGAGTTGGAGCCGAGGCGGTTGGCGCCGTGGACGGACACGCACGCAGCTTCGCCGAGCGCCATCAGGCCGGGGACGACGTGATCCGGATTGCCGTTCTTCAGCGTCAGAACTTCGCCGTGATAGTTGGTCGGGATGCCGCCCATGTTGTAGTGCACGGTCGGCAGCACGGGGATCGCCTGACGGCGGACATCGACGCCGGCGAAGATCTTCGCGCTCTCGGAAATGCCGGGTAGCCGCTCACCCAGGATCTTCGGATCGAGGTGGTCGAGGTGCAGGTAGATGTGGTCCTTGTCCTTGCCGACGCCGCGGCCTTCGCGGATCTCGATGGTCATCGAGCGCGAGACGACGTCGCGGGAGGCGAGGTCCTTTACGTGCGGGGCATAGCGCTCCATGAAGCGCTCGCCCTTGGAGTTGGTGAGATAGCCGCCTTCGCCGCGTGAGCCTTCGGTGATCAGCACGCCGGCGCCGTAGATGCCGGTCGGGTGGAACTGCACGAATTCCATGTCCTGCAGCGGCAATCCGGCGCGCAGCACCATGGCGTTACCGTCGCCGGTGCAGGTGTGGGCGGAGGTGCACGAGAAGTAGGCGCGGCCATAGCCGCCGGTCGCCAGGATGGTTTTCTTGGCGCGGAATCGATGCAGGGTGCCGTCTTCCATGTTGAGCGCGATGATGCCGCGGCAGCCGCCGTCCTGATCCATGATCAAATCGATGGCGAAGTACTCGATGAAGAATTCAGCCGAGTTCTTCAGTGCCTGGCCGTAGAGCGTGTGCAGCATGGCGTGGCCTGTACGGTCGGCGGCGGCGCAGGTGCGCTGGGCTGGCGGGCCTTCGCCGAAGTCGGTGGTCATGCCGCCGAAGGGACGCTGGTAGATCTGCCCGTCCTCGGTGCGCGAGAACGGCACGCCGTAGTGTTCGAGTTCGTAGACGGCCTCGGGGGCGTTGCGGCAGAGGTACTCGATCGCGTCCTGGTCGCCGAGCCAGTCGGCGCCCTTGACGGTGTCGTACATGTGCCAGCGCCAGTCGTCGGGGCCCATGTTGCCGAGGGCGGCGGCGACGCCGCCTTGAGCCGCGACCGTATGCGAGCGCGTCGGGAACACCTTGGTTATGCAGGCTGTGCGCAGGCCGCCTTCGGCACAGCCAAGCGTCGCGCGGAGGCCCGCGCCGCCGGCGCCGACGACCACGACATCGTAGGTGTGGTCGGTCATCGGGTAGGCGCGGCCGTTCACCGACGGCGCCGCGATCCCATTCGTGCGGCCATTGGCCTTGCCGTTTGCAGTTGCCATGTCAGGCTCCAAAACCCAGCTTGAATACGGAGAATACGCAGGCGATCGCGATCAGGATCGAAAAGAAGGTATTCAGCATCAGAAGTGCAATCTTGCGGCCTTCCGACGAGACATAGTCCTCGATGATGGTTTGCATGCCGAGGCGCATGTGCATGACACCGGCCATGACGATGCCCAGCAGCAGGATCGAAACGAGCGGGCGGGACAAGCTCTTTTTGACGGTCGCATAGTCGGCGCCGGCAAGTTTCACGATGATGATCAGCGCGATCGGGATCATGAGGAGGTTCGCGACCGCGGTGATGCGCTGTTTCCAGAAGTGGTGGGCGCCTTCCTTGGCGGACCCGAGGCCCCTGACCTTGGCGAGGGGCGTGCGGATTTGGGCGTGTGCCGGGGAATTGTTGGGGCGAAGCGTCGGGGTCGACATCAGATCAGGCCTCCTAGTGCGCCGATCCAGATCAGCAGCGTGAGTGCGACGGAGGCAATGATGGAGCCCCAGGACAACTTGTCGATCATGTCGAGGTCGAAGCCGCGGCCGGTGTCCCAGTAGAGGTGCCGGAGACCCCCGAGCATGTGATGGATCAGCGCCCACGTGTAGCCGAAGAGGATCAGCTTGCCGAGGGGACTGCCGAATATGTCATTGACATAATTGAAGTATTTTTCACCCGTTGCGGCGGCCATCAGCCACCAGGCCAACAGCGCGGTGCCGATATAAAGCGCCGCACCGGTGATGCGGTGCAGGATCGACATGACCATATTGACCAATGGCCGGTAGATCTGCAGGTGCGGCGACATGGGGCGCTTGTCGGCCGGTTTGGCGTCAGCCATCGATTGGGCTCCGAATGACAGGTTCGGGCCTTATTACCGCGCTGCACAAATCCCTGCAATGACACCAATGGCCGCTACGGCAAGCGCGGAGCGGCGGCATCGTAAAAGATGGGGATAGCGCGCCCGATCAAGTCAGCGCGTCGACTATGGACATGCCAAGGCGGGTGCCGCTCTCGAAGGCGTGCTCAGCGAGGCGGCCCATGCACCAGTCGCCGGCTACGCCGACCATGTGCTCCGTCGAGAACAGATACGTCTCGCCAAGAGAGACATCGACCAAGCCATTGCGCCAGAGCTGTGCCGAAATCTGGGCTGGGCGCGCGGGCGGCAGGCTGAGGGCGTGGCTGACTTCGGCCCAAAGCTCTTCAGCCACGGCTTCGGGATCGGAATCCTCCGTTTCGCGGCTCCAGCCCGGAGAGGCGTGGATGACGATGTGTTCGCCACGCGTTGCCCGGCCGGGTTTGGCATTGTTGCGGGCGACCCAGCGGATGACTTCGGACATATCGGAAAACACGTCTTGATCCGGCATAATGCGTTCATCCAATCGGACCATGACGGACCAGCACGGCGACATGCGGACTCGCGTGAGCGGGTCGGACAGGACTTCTATGCGGCCGAGAAGGAGTTGCGCCTCCTTGGCGGGGACAGCGATGGCAACCGCATGGAAGGGCCCGACGGACGATTCATCTTCGAACCAGATGTGCCAGCCTTTTTCCGTGCGGCTGAGCGTATGGGCGCGACGGCCATTGTGGAGGCGCACGCTTTCAGCCAGCGGCCGTACGATGGCGCTCATGCCGGGCGTGCCGACGTACCATGGCAGCATCTGGCCGCCACCCTGCCCGCTCGACGTTTTTGGGGTCCATCTGGTCGCGTAGCCGGTGCCGACGAGCTCATCGAGGTATTTCTGGAATGCCGTCAGGCGCGCGGTGACGTATTGAGCACCGTGATCGAAGGTGACGAGACCCATGCGGGTGGTCGCCATGCGGCCGCCGATGATGCGATCCTGTTCAAAGACTTCGACGTAGAAGCCGGCACGGCGCAGCACGCGAGCGCTTGCCAGCCCCGCCACCCCTGCACCAATGACCGCGACCCGCTTCGTCAAACTCGCCTCACGGCGGCTGGCCCCATTGGGGCCTTGCCGCGCTCCTGGAACGTCAAGACTCCCGACAGTAGTGAGTAACGGTTAACAGACGCCTGCGGATTTCTTAATTTGGCACGAGCCGGGCGCTTTATCGCGGTAAAATCAGCCACATATCGAGGTCCAGAACCACGCCGTCGATATCTTTGCCGTCCGCTGTCTTGCGTGGGAAATCCGATGCTGGACGATTTTTGACGCCTGTCAGGCGCGTTCGGAGGGCGCCGATGTCGCCGCGCTGGGGGACTTGGGCAACCTCGAGGACCTCGGACCAGGCGTAAATCGTGTCGCCGGCAAAGCTCGGTGCGACATGGCGGCCGGCGTTGATCGCCGCGATATGGAACGCATTACCAAGGCCGTTGAACGACAGCGCTCGCGCGATCGACATGATCACGCCGCCATAGACCAGCCGGCGCTTGAACCGACCCTGCTGCTGTTCGTGCTGGTTGAAATGCACTTTTGCGGTGTTCTGGTACATGCGAGTCGCAAGCTGGTGTTCGGCTTCCTCGATGGTCACGCCGTCGACATGATCGATGCGTTCGCCGGGTTGATAGTCGCTCCAGCGATGGGGTGATCCGGCCAGTGCGTTATCGTAGCGCGTAACATCGAGCGGCGGGATGGTGCCGCCCAAGGCTGCCGCCGCGACGTGGCTCGCGAGGGTCGGCTCGACCGGCGCAGGCGCTGGGCTTGCCGCGTCGCGCTTTCGCACCATGACCCAGCGAACGTACTCGAGGACGACGTCATCGCGCTGGTTGCGGCCGGTGGTGCGGACGTAGACAACCCCGGTTTCGCCACTGCTGTTTTCCTTGAGGCCGATGACGATCGACGACGCCGTCAGTGTGTCACCGGCGTAGACCGCCTTGACAAAGCGGAGTTCGGCGTAGCCGAGATTGGCGACGGCGTTGAGCGAGATGTCGGGTACCGTTTTGCCGAACACGACATGGAACACGAGCAGGTCGTCGATGGGGGCATCGGTATACCCGATGGCCCGGGCGAAGGCCGTGGAAGATTGGACGGCAAAGCGGGGGCTGTAGAGGCCGGTATAGAGGGCGACATCGCCTGCGGTGATCGTGCGCGGGGTGGCGTGGCGCAGGGTTTGGCCGACGTGGAAGTCCTCGAAGTAGTTGCCCTGGACTGTTTTTGGTGAAGGGCTGGCGTGTGGCATCGGCATCTCCTGCGTCGCAGGGGCAGTCATCGAGCCGTTTCCTCAGGAAATCAATATGCAGTCTCGTGGTTAGAGCCGCTTCTCAGTGCTGGTCTTCAGCTTCTGGCGGGGCGGCCGCAAACGCGGGCGCGGACCGTACAGGCGTAGACGCCGGAGCCGGCTCCCGTCAGCGGATAGGGTATGCAGGTGGTGACGAGTTTGCCGGCCTTGATTCCGGTGACGCCGTCGGAGAGCAGTTCGCCGCGCAAGTCCGGGGCTTGGCGGCGCAAATCCAATTCGGCATACCGCGCCGCTGTGGCACGTCCAAAGGTCGTGGCGGTTCCGCTGAGCAGTTCGCAGTGGCGCGAGGCCGAAGCAGGCTGCGCGAGCTGCTGGCGCTTTGGCGCACAGGCCGACATGGTCAGCACGATGAGCGCGCCGCTCAAGCACAAAGACTGGATACGCAAGACAGATTCCCCGGCGACGCCACACCTGCGGTCGATTGGGTGACCGTGTTCGGTCAGGGCGTAGTCTTGGAATGCGGCGGTCTGTCGATTGTATCGAGGCTGAATTGAGCTGTATTTCATACATTAGAGAGAGCGGGAGGCGATCACATCGGCGATGGCGACGGTACGGCGTGCCATATCCGCGTGCATGACCTCGACCATGCGGCCATCGATGGTGATGACGCCCTTGCCTTTATTGGCGGGTGCATCGAACGCGGCGATGATCTTGCGGGACCAAGCGACATCGGCCGTGGTTGGCGCAAAAACTTCATTGGCGAGCGCGACTTGGTCCGGGTGGATCAACGTTTTGCCGTCGAATCCGAGGCGACGGCCTTCAAGGCATTCGCGGCGATAGCCGTCGGTGTCTTTAAAGTTATTGTAGACGCCGTCGAGAACGTCGAGGCCGTAGGCGCGGGCGGCCGTCACGGCGGCGGACAGCCAATAGAGCGCCGGCTGGCGGTCGAGGGACAGATCGGCGCGGGTTTCCTTGACAAGATCGTTGGTGCCGAGCACGAGGCACGTGAGCCGTGAGCCCGCATGACGCGCCGCGGCTGCGATTTCCCGGGCGTTGAGGATCGCGAGCGGCGTCTCGACCATGGCCCAGAGTTTGGTTCGTTCCGGAGCGCCGGTGCGCCGCATGGCCTCGCAGGCGCGGTCGATGTCGGCCGCGGTCGAGGGTTTTGGGATCAGGATGGCGTCGGGTCCGGCGGCGGATGCCGCCGCAAGGTCGGCGGCGCCCCAGGGCGTATCGAGGGCGTTGATGCGGACAATGATTTCGCGTGGTCCGTAGCCGCCGCCGGTCACGGCTGCCGTGACTTGGGCGCGGGCCTGTTCCTTAGCATCTGGGGCGACGGCGTCTTCGAGATCGAGGATCAAAGCATCGGCCGCGATCGTCTTGGCTTTTTCGAGTGCGCGGGCGTTGGAGCCGGGCATGTAGAGGACGCTTCTGCGCGGACGTAGGGTCATGTTTTTGCAGGCCTATCGCTTCAAAGATCCGCTATCGTGGATCTCGCGTAGCAGTTAAGCGGTTTTTGGCAGTTTTGGCGTCTGCCCGCAATCGATGATGTGACGATGATCCGTGCGAGTGGGTGGTGCGCGACGCGTGTTGGCCACCGTTTATTCCACTCTCGAAGAGCGAAAGTTCTGCATGCGAGGACAGATTTGTACGGCTACGATCTCAACCGGACTCTTGCTCGCGATATTTGTGATTTGAGTACCTAAAGAAAGTTCAAGACACACGATGCCCATCGTCCTTGCAATTTCGTCCCAGGTTGTGCGCGGCCACGTCGGCTTGTCGGCGACCATGCCCGCGCTCAGGCGATTGGGACACGATGTATGGGGGATGCCGACAATCGTATTCTCGAACCATCCCGGGCATCCGCGCGCTGTTGGCGGACGCATCGAGGCCAATACGCTCGATGGTATGCTGGAGGCCCTGGAAGCCAATGGCTGGTTGAAGAATGTCGATGCCATTCTGACCGGATATTTTCCAAGCGCGCAGCACGTCGGAACGTGTATCAAGGCGATCGCGCGCGTGCGCGAGCGGCGGCCGGCTACTCCTGTTTTTTGTGATCCCGTGATTGGCGACGACCCGAAGGGATTGTACGTGGATGTGGAGGTCGCGGAGGCGATCCGTGATCGTCTGCTTCCCATGGCGACCTTCGTGAAGCCGAACCGGTTCGAGCTGTCATGGCTCACCGGGCGAGATGTGCGCACGGTGGCGGACGCGACGGAGGCATCCGCCGCGCTCGGAACGCGTTGCGTGATCGCGACCTCCGTGCCTGTTGGGCCCGATCGGATCGCCAATGTGATGTCGATCGGCGGTCAGCAGGCGCAATGCATCGTCCAACGCCGCTTGCGGGCGCCGCAAGGCACCGGGGATTTGCTGGCTGCTCTGTTTCTCGGGCACATCCTCAACGGACAATCCGAAATCGAGGCCTTGGGGCGCAGCGTTGCCGGCGTTGACGCCGCGCTGGTCGCAAGCGATGGCCGCGATGAACTGGTGATGACGGCGACGGAGACATCGTCGTTTGTGACGGTGCCGGCAAAATCGGTCGAGATCTTCTAGTGCGCGGCGAGAGCCCGTGGGTTGCCGGAGTCGATGGCTGTCCGGGCGGCTGGCTGGTGGTGCGGCGGCGAATCGATGATGCGGCGACCGCGGAAGTGCGATTGGTTCAGCACTTCCAGGAGGTTTTGGATCTGCAGCCGGTCCTGCGCGTCATTGCCGTCGACATTCCGATTGGGTTGCCGGAGCGTGCCGGCATCGGCGGACGGCTGGCCGACGTCCAGGCACGCGCGAATCTTGGCGCGCGGCAGTCGTCGGTGTTTGCCGTGCCCGCGCGGGCGGCGGTTATGGAAACGGATTACGGTGCCGCGTGTGACGCCGCGGCGCGGCACTCGGATCCGCCGCGCAAGATCTCAAAGCAAACCTTCTTCTTGTTTCCAAAGATCCGGGAGGTCGATGCCGTGATGATGCCCGCCGTGCAGGAGCATGTGTTCGAGTGCCATCCCGAGCTGGCATTTTGGGCATTGAATGGCGAGCGTCCGTTGGCCGAGCCGAAAAAAGTGAAGTCGCGACCGCATTCGGCCGGGTTGGCGCTGCGGCGGGGCCTTCTGGAGCAGGCTGGGTATCGGTCAGAGTTCCTTGCGCAAAAATCCTTTCCAACGCGGATCGCCGGGCCCGACGATCTGCTCGATGCGACGGTGAACTCGTGGAGTGCCGTCAGGATTGCGAACGGGACGGCGCGACGATTCCCGGTGATCCCATCGTGCGATGCGCGCGGTTTACGGATGGAGATTTGGGGCTAGTTGCTGCACTGTCCGGGAAAAGCGAAGTGGTTTTGGGAGGTTTTGGCTTGGACCAACGCAAGGGCGGCGCGCTCGACTTCATCCATCACGAGGCTGCCGGCGGCATTGTCCTCTTGATCGCGGCGTTCGTAGCTATTCTCCTCGAGAACTCGCCATGGGCGTGGGTGTCGGACAGGTTGTTGGATACGCCTGTCAGCGTGCGGGTTGGCGCGCTGTCACTCGACAAGCCATTGCTGTTGTGGATCAACGACGGTCTGATGGCGATTTTCTTTTTCCTTGTTGGGCTCGAGCTAAAACGTGAATTGCTGCGCGGGGAATTGTCGAGCATGGCGCAAGCGCTTCTACCGGCGGCAGCGGCCGTCGGCGGCATGGTGGTGCCAGCACTGATCTATGTCGTGATCACATCGAGCGATCCTGCGGCGCTGCGGGGATGGGCGATCCCAGCGGCGACGGATATCGCGTTCGCGGTCGGCGTTCTGGCACTACTCGGTTCGCGGGTTCCCTCGTCACTCAAGATCTTTTTACTGGCGCTTGCGATCATCGACGACCTGGGTGCGATCATCATTATCGCGCTGTTTTATACGGGCTCGTTGTCGTGGCTTTCGCTCGGTCTTGCTGCGGGCGGACTTGTGGTTCTGGCAGTCCTCAATGCGCGCGATGTGCAGCGGCTAGCGCCCTATGTCTTGGCCGGCATCTTCATATGGGTTTGTGTCTTGAAGTCAGGTATTCATGCGACGCTGGCGGGCGTGATGGTGGCGCTTGCCATTCCGCTGTCGTCGGGTTCTGGCTCGGACCGTGAGGGGGCGCCGTCGTTGCTCGAAAGTGTCGAGCACGCGTTACATCCTTGGGTGAAATTTTTAGTGCTGCCAGCATTTGCATTTGCCAATGCCGGAGTTTCGTTCGCGGGGATGTCGTTCAGCAGTCTCTTGCAACCGATTCCGCTCGGTATCGCTGCCGGATTGTTCTTCGGCAAACAGATCGGCATCTTCGGCGCCGTGTGGTTGCTGGTCAGAGCCGGGCTTGCCCGCCTGCCGGCGGGGGCGACCTGGCCGCAGGTCTATGGCGTGGCAATGCTGGGCGGCATCGGTTTCACCATGAGCCTGTTCATCGGTACGCTGGCGTTTCCATCGCCGGCCAGTGCTGCCAGCCTGCGGCTCGGCGTTATTGCCGGATCTTTGCTTTCGGCAGTTGCTGGATATGCCGTACTTCGCTATTGCGCTGATAGACCATCCAGCCCGTGAGCCGCCATGACCCATTTCCCGGATCACCTCGCCGATCGCTATCGTCGATTCAAGTTCCGGCACTTTTCGCCGAATCAGGATCACTATGAGCAACTCGCTTCAAACGGGCAAAACCCGGAAGTGATGTTGATCTCGTGCTGCGATAGCCGCGTCGATCCGGAGACGATCTTGTCGGCGATGCCGGGCGAATTGTTTGTCGTGCGCAACGTCGCCAATTTGGTGCCGCCCTACGAGACGAGCGGGAAGTATCACGGTGTCAGCGCGGCGTTGGAGTTCGCGGCGCTCAACCTCAGGGTCAAGCATATCATCATCATGGGGCACTCGAGCTGCGGCGGCGTTCGGGCCTGTCTCGAACACGACGCGACGCGGCAGACGGAGGCGGCTTTCATTCGCAACTGGATGTCGCTGTTGGATCAGGCCAAGGCGAAGGTGACCAAAGATACGATGTCGCAACCGCTGACCTCGATGCAGGCGGCGCTCGAGAAGGAAGGCGTTCGCACGTCGATCGCCAACCTCAGGACGTTTCCCTGCATCCAAATTCTTGAAGGCAAGGGCCGGATCGCTCTGCACGGCGCGTACTTCGATATTGCGACAGGGACGCTTTCGGTCCTCAATCAAGGCACCGATGACTTTGTCGCCGTGTGACGCGAGGGTTGTGATTGTTGCTGCTGTAATCGGCGCCGATCGATTCATTGCTTTTTTACGGGATGCGGCTACATTGCAGGTATGAGTTCTCATCTTCACATCGTGATCGCCATTCGAATTACGGACCCGGCCGCCTGAGCGGGCCGGGATTTGACCGTTTTCGTCCATATTTTGCGATACAATGTGAAAGTGTTCCACCGATGCCAATGTCTACCGCTGCGGCTTTTTCCGCCTCCAATGCGTGTGCCGTGCCTGCAACAGTCCGCGCGCTTTTTCATGTGACCGCTCCCGCCGATCCTGGCCTTCTGCCGCGTCTGATCGAGCCCGTTGCGAAGCTCGGCTATGTGCCGGCCCGATTGCATGCGTCGCGAGAGTCGGGAGATGGCTCCGAAATCACGGTCGATATGCGATTGACGGGTGTGTCGCCGCGCATCGCGGAACTCGTAACGATCGCGCTTAGGGCGATGGTCGGCGTCCGGCACGTGATCGCCGTCGTCGAGGCGGAGCACTGAACCACACTGTTCAAGCCGCTCGCGAGCGCGTAGGTGTGCATGTTGCACGCATTGGGAGCCCGATCATGTCCGCCGAAGCCAAGGATTGGGAACATCGCGCAGCGCCAACGCTTGCTGACTTCGAGCACATGGCCGCGCGCGCTTGGGATCGCCTGCCGGGAGAATTCCGGCAAATGTGCGGCGATGTCGTCGTTCGAGTCGAGGATTTCGCGACCGAGGATGTGCTTGGCGAACTCGAGATCGAAAGTCCGTTTGATCTCATGGGCCTATATCAAGGTGTGAGTATCGACAAAAAAAGTGTTATGGATGTGCCGCGCGGGCCTGACATGGTGTTTCTTTATCGGCGTGCGCTGTTAGACTATTGGTCCGAGGGCGAGGAAACACTCGGCCATCTTATTACCCATGTTCTTATTCATGAGATCGGCCATCACTTCGGCTTGTCGGATGGGGACATGGAATCGCTCGAAGAACAAACGCAGAGTTGAGACGGCGTTGCGCTGATCGGCGCAGCGGTTTTGGAACCTGGGTCGCGTGCTGCATTGGATCGGCAGTGCGGGGCCGCTTCTGAGATGGGGAAGAGACGCGTGATTGTTTTTCGTGCAGGGCGCAAGGCCGCCGGACGCGGCTTGGCGGCATTTTTTGCAGTAGCGGCGGTTTGCTTTGGGGGGACGCACGCTTCGCTCGCAGGTCCGACACCGGAGGAGTACGTCGCGCATGTCGGAGCAGCGACGATTGTCCCATCCGGTCAATTGCAGCTCGATGGGCGCAAGGTGACATGCGGGCAACGGCCAACCGTGCTCGACAATCAGCTCGATGATTATGGCGCGGCCTATCCCGGGTTTCTTATTCTCAATCCGCGTCTGCTGGCGCGGGTCTCGACGCCGGTGAAGCTCTGGATTCATGCGCACGAGTGCGGGCATCAGTTCCGTGGGCCGGACGAGGAGACGGCGGATTGCTTTGCGGTCCAGCGCGGACGCCGGCAAGGCTGGCTGACCACGGACGGTCTCGAGGAAGTCTGCAAGTTCATCTCGCCCGCTAAGGGGGATGCCGCGCATTTTTCGGGCAGTCACCGCTGTCAGGCGATGCGCCAGTGTTATGACGACGGCACGATCCGCTGATCGCCGGTAACCAAAGCCGATAGCGCGTCGCTAGGACTTATCCCCGCTTCTCCAGGGCAACTTACGCTGCAGGTCCCCTGCCTGTCGCGATTTGTCCGATGCGTCTTCTCGATTACACCTTCAAACTTCTCGGTCTCTCGGAAACCATCCACAAATGGCATGGTTCGCTCTCGCAACTCGGGCAGGAGCGGCGTGAAAAAGTCGCGCGCTACTCGGAAGAGGTGGCGGCGACGCTGGCGCGGGTCGCGGCGGCGTTCGCGACGCTCGAGCGGGATCCACGCGACACCCGGGCACGGCGGGATGCGATTCGGGAACTTGGGCGGATGGCGGGGTATCTCGAAGATTTGGTGGCGACACTCCAGGATCATCTTGACGGGCGCAAGCTCGCTGGCGTTAAACGGCGGCTGGAACGCCTCTCTGAAGGTCAATCGATCACCGACGCCATTCGTCACGTTGACGGGGCGCGGGTGGAGAGATTGCTGGAAGCGGAAGGATATTTTCGCGCGCTCGCCGATGGTCTGAGGACCTGAGGCGCGCTCTTGCCAGGATGGATCGCGATGGACAAGTTCACAAAGCTGACGGGCGTTGCAGCGCCGTTGCCGATGATAAACGTCGATACCGATGCCATCATTCCAAAGCAGTTTTTGAAGACCATCAAGCGGACAGGGCTCGGCAAAAACCTGTTTCATGAGCTCCGCTTCGACGAGCAAGGAAAAGAAAAGCCGGATTTCGTGCTGAACAAAACGGCGTATCGGAAGGCGCAGATCTTGGTTGCCGGCGACAACTTTGGGTGTGGATCGAGCCGCGAGCATGCGCCGTGGGCGCTGTTGGATTTCGGGATTCGCTGCGTGATCTCGACCAACTTCGCCGACATCTTTTACAACAACTGTTTCCAGAACGGCATTCTACCCATCAAGGTGTCGCCGGAAGATCTGGAAAAACTGATGGACGATGCGCAGCGCGGGGCGAACGCGACGCTTAGCGTCGATCTCGATGCGCAAGAGATTCGCGGGCCGGATGGTGGCGTCGTGACGTTCGAGATCGATGCCTTCCGCAAGCATTGCCTGTTGAACGGTCTCGATGGCATCGGGCTGACGATGGAGAAGACGTCCAAGATCGACGACTTCGAGGCGAAGGCGAAGACCGCGCGTCCTTGGGCGTGATGACTTGGGGCCTGATCAGGCGCTGCGGCCGAGCATCGATTGACCGAATTGCGGAGCGAGTGCGCGCAGGCGGCGGGCGAACCTGCCGATCATTGCCGGCGCCAGAGTTGGACCTCGTGGCGCTTCGTTGATCCTGAAGTGCTCGATGGCGACGATCCTCTGGCCGTTCAGGCTGGCGACGGCCATGTCGACCCGTGATCCTGACCCGGTCCAGACGACGGCATTGCCGCTGCTGCTCAGCATGGCGCAGTAGTTGGCCAAGATGCCGGCCAGTGCGGGCGCACTTTCGGGCGCGTCAATGAATGTCCAAGAGAACCCCGGCAGGTCGTGTGAAAACGAGCGAAATCGGAACGTGGTGAGCTCTTCGATCTGGACCGTGATCGTGCGCGAACGGGATGGTGCAGACATGCGACGTCCTCGTGAATCAAGAGTTCCGATCAAGACACCGTGATTTGGGTAAATGACGCGTCAACGGTGCGTCTGTGGGCGGAACGAATAGGTTCAGGCCTCGCGGACGCGACCGGTTTCCCAGCCGATCAATGCCTGCTTGCGTGTCAGCCCCCAATGATAGCCGCCGAGCGCGCCGTCGCCGCGCAGTACGCGGTGGCATGGGACGACGAATGAAATCGGGTTGCGGCCAACGGCGGAGCCGACCGCGCGCGCGGCGGTTGGCTGGCCGATGTGGCGGGCGATATCGTTGTAGCTGACGGCGCGGCCCATGGGGATTTTCAGCAGCGTCTCCCAAACGCGGACTTCGAAATCCGTGCCGATGAGGATCAGGCGCACGGGACGATCGGGCGACCAGCGGCGGGGATCGAAGATGCGCGCGATGCTGGGCGCGGTCTGTTTCTCGTCTTCGCGAAAGTGCGCGCGTGGCCAGCGGCGGCGCATGTCATCCAACGCTTCAGCGCGGCTTTCACCGGCGTCCTCGTTGACGAACGCCAGGCCCGCGACGCCACGGTCCGTGGTCATGACCAGTGCATCGCCGAACGGCGAGGGATGGAAGCCATAGACGATCGACAGGCCTTCGCCGCGACGCTTGTAGTCGCCGGGTGTCATGGCTTCGTGCGAGACGAACAGATCATGCAGGCGGCCGCCGCCGGAGAGGCCAACCTCGTGGGCGGCTTCGAGGACGCTGGCGGCGCCATTCAACAGGTTGCGGGCGTGGTCATGGGTTGCGGCTTGCACGAATTCCTTCGGCGAAAGCCCGCACCAGCGCTTGAAGAGTTTCTGGCAGTGCGCCGGAGACAGCCGGAGGTCAGCGGCGAGCGCGTCCAGCGACGGTTGCTCGGTCCGGCGCTCCGACAGAAAGGCGAGGGCCTGGCGGATCAAGGCGTAGTCGCCGCGCGTGTCTGCGGCGAGGGGTGCGATGGGTGTGGGCAGGGTTTTCTGCAGCATGGCCAAAATCCCGGGCTTGATCGATGTTGGCATGCTAGCCGCTAGAGCGGAGGCGTGCGACCCGGTTCTTGTGCTGGTCGTGATCCGAGCGCTAAATCCGCATGGCGCGCGCATCGCTCAGTGCGGCGCCCAGAGCCACCGCAAAGTCGCGGCGCTCCTCGTCGGTCAGGAAATGCGCGAACGGTAACGATCGCTCGCGCGTGCGCAGGCTGAGCGCCGTGCGGCCGTCGCGGCCTTCGTCGAGGCTTAAGCGCACGAAGAATGGATTGAAGTCGTGGCTCTCGGCGCGCCCCCGCGGATCGAAACGTGTGAAGGTGATGCGTTCGCGGCTGACTTCAATGGTTTCGTATCGGCGGCCCGATCGATAGTTCAGCTTTGAACGCAACATAGACCAGGACAACGTCGAGGCCGAAGAAGCCGAGCACGGGCCAAGCGCCGCTCAGGTAAAACGCCATGCCGGCAATGAAACTGACCACCGACAGTGCCGTCATCAAAATCAGGAAGCCCTTGGGTCCGAGCGAGCGATGAGGTGTGAGGACTGCCCGAAACGGCGGTCTCGCCTCTTGCGTTGAGTGGGGCACCTGTTCCATCAGATAAGCGTATCGCACCGATCAGCCGCCGGGAACCCCATGCCGCCAAAAGCCGCAGTTCGACCGAAGACAAAGCCCGCGAAAGCCGCCCGCAAGGCAACCAAGACACCAGCGGCGAAGAAAAGTGCAAAGACGCCGAAGGTGCGGCCGGCGGCAGAGATCCGTGAGATCTTTGCGCGCTTCGCCAAGGCGAGCCCGGAACCGAAGGGTGAATTGGAGCACGTCAATGCCTACACGTTGCTGGTGGCGGTTGTGCTGTCCGCGCAGGCAACGGATGCGGGCGTGAACAAGGCGACGCGAGCGCTGTTCAAGGCCGCGGATACGCCGCAGAAGATGCTCGCGCTTGGCGAAGAGCGGGTGCGCGACTACGTCAAGACGATCGGTCTCTATCGCAACAAAGCGAAGAACGTCATTTTACTCTCGCAAAAATTGATCGCCGATCATGGTGGCGAGGTGCCGGCGAATCGCGATGCACTGGTGCAATTGCCGGGCGTTGGCCGGAAGACGGCGAATGTCGTGCTGAATATGGCCTTCGGGCACAAGACGATGGCGGTCGATACGCACGTGTACCGCGTGGCGCACCGCCTGAGCCTCGCGTTCGGGAAGACGCCAGAGGCGGTCGAAGACGGGCTGATGAACGTGGTGCCGGATGATTATTTGTTTCACGCCCACCACTGGCTGATCTTGCATGGACGCTACACGTGCAAAGCGCAGAAGCCGCGTTGTGGACTTTGTGTGATCCATGATCTGTGTGCATCGGCGGACAAAGTCGAGGATCAATCATAAGTTCGGCTTATGCGACGCGTGGCCAGAACTTGCTTCGCGCCGGGGGGCGAAGCTGGCATTTTTGATCCAATTGAAACGCGAGGGATAGCATCATGACAGTGGCGAACGGTCGAGCCTTTCTCAGCATTCCGGGACCGACGAACGTGCCCGACGAGGTGCTGCAGGCGATGCACCGGCCGGCGGTCGATATCTACTCAGGGCCGATGCTCGAGGTGACACGATCGCTGCTCGAGGATCTGCCGAAGCTCTTCCGGACCACGGGGCGGTGTTACATCTACGCGGGCAACGGACATGCGGGTTGGGAAGCGGCGTTCACGAACGTGCTCTCACGCGGCGATACGGTGCTCGTGTTGGAGAGCGGCCGCTTCGCGGCGGGATGGGGCGAAATGGCGAAGTTCATGGGTGTCGAGATCGCGACGCTTGCGGGCGATTGGCGGCGGGCGGTCGATCCAGCGGCGGTCACCGAGCGCCTGAAGCGCGACACGGGGCACGCCATCAAGGCGATCATGGTGGTGCAGATCGACACGGCGTCGGGTGTCGTCAACGATATTCACGCTATCCGGAAGGCGATCGACGCCGCGAAGCATCCGGCGCTGCTGATGGTGGATTGCGTGGCGTCGCTCGGTTGCATGCCGTTCGAGATGGACGCCTGGGGCGTCGATGTCGCGATGACGGGCTCGCAGAAGGGGCTGATGACGCCGCCGGGACTAGCGATGGTCGTGGCCAACGATAAAGCGCATGAGGCGTACAAGACCGCCAATCTCAAGACCCTCTATTGGGATTGGGGATTCCGGCAGGGCGATCTGCACTATCACAAGTATTGCGGGACGCCACCCGAGCATCATCTGTTCGGGTTGCGGAAAGCGATCGACATGTTGTTCGCCGAAGGGCTCGACGCCGCGTTCAAGCGGCACGCGCTGCTGGCGGAGGCGACGCGACAGGCGGTGGCGCGGTGGGCGGAGGGGCAGGTGCTCGCATTCAATATCACGAGCCCAGGCGAGCGGTCCGACTCAGTGACGAACGTGCTGGTGCAGAACGGCGCGGCGGATCCGCTGCTGACCTATTGCATCGAGAAGTGTGGCGTGACGGTCGGTACGGGGATCGGCGATCTGACAGGTAAGGCGTTTCGGATCGCGCATATGGGGCACGTCAACGCGCCGATGGTGCTCGGAACTCTTGGGGCCATTGAAATGGGGCTCAAGGCGCTGAAAATTCCGCACGGTTCAGGTGGGGTCAATGCGGCGATCGAGTATCTCGGCCGGGAAGTGGCTGCCTGATCCGTTTGCCGTGGGCTGCGTAACGGATAGGCGGAGTTAAAGGGAGATCGACCATGCGTGCGATTGAGATCATCCTGCTGACGGTGTTTGGATTGATGGCGCCTGCCTCCGCTACCGCGATGAGCGGATATCTCTGGAAGAAGCGGCCGTTGGTCGTGTTCGCGCCGAGCGAGGGCAATCAGAACCTGGCGCAGCAGCGCGCGACGGTTGCCGGCAATCGCGGCGGCTTCGCCGAGCGCGATATGGTCATCGTTTATGTGGTCGGCGATTCGGTCTCGTCGGATCTCGGCGGTGGTCCCGGACTTTCAGCTTCGGCGTTGAGAGGCCGGTATGGCGTCGCGTCTGGATCGTTCCGGGCGGTGCTGGTCGGAAAGGATGGCGGATCGAAGTTGTCGTCGGGATCGCCGTTTTCGTCCAGCACACTTTTCGGCACGATCGATGCGATGCCGATGCGGGCCGACGAGATGCGGCGGCGCAAGTAGAGTGCAGCTGCGCACTTGGACGAGCGCAGCTGGTCATTTTTTTACATCGCCGGCAGGATGGATATGTCGCTGATCTTGCCTTTGAGGCCAGAGATGGCGCCGAGCGACTTCGCCCCGCCATTGGCGAGATCGACGCTGTGCAGCGCGCCGTTGGCCAGCAGCCAACCGGCATTCGCGCCCTTGCCATCAGACCAGACGTCGAAGGCGACCGGGCCGTCGAACTTCATGCCGAGGCTGCCGATGGTGTTGAGCGTGCCGTCGTTGGGCGGAACCTGACGGACGATCGTGCCGATGGTTGTGTCAATGTCGTAGAGCGTCGTTTCCTTGGTGCCGGCGAAGCTGTTGGAATAGCCAATCGCGGTGACGTTCGGCGCCTTGCCCTTGTTGGCATCGGTTTCGGCGTACTTGAGCGCGCCGTCAACCGCGACCTTGCCGTCGTCGACGTTGATGCGGAGACTCATGCCGTTGCTGGCTATGACGCGCATGCGATCGGCGACGGGGTTGAAGTCGACCGAGAAGGTGGCGCCGGCGGGAAGTTTTTCAGAGATCTGGCTCTTCTTTTCCCATTTGCCGGTTTTCGCGTCGACGATGACGATCGCGCCGTCGGGCGTCAGTCCATAGAGTTTGCCATCGGCGGGACGCACGTCGATGCCGACAAGCGAGGCGCCGCCGGCCAGTTCAACAGAGCCTGTGACTTTCTTCTGGTCGGTGTCGATCCAGGCGATGGTTTTGCCGTCTTGCAAGGCGGCGAGCGTGGCGGCGTGACTGGCGGTTGCGGCCAGCGATGTGGCTGCGAGGGTAAAGGCCATGGTCGCGGCGCGCTTTGCTGTGGTTGTTTTCATGGTGGTTCTCCCAACTCTGGTGTGGTGGGCTCCGGCGTGGAGCTGGGAGAGTTACGGGTCAGCGGCGGGAAAGTTTCAGGCGGTGGCAAAAATCCAGCCGCGCGCCGTCACTGCGGTTGGGGGATGAGTTTGGCGTGAAGGGCGGGGCTGGTCGGGCGTCCTGTGGGTGAGCCGCCGGCCGGTTCGAGACTGACGCCGAACGTCGCGTTCTGCAGGAGGTCGCGGTCATAGACCGAGAGATCGTGGCGCGAGATGACGCCACTCTCGTCCATCAGGCCCAGAGAGCGGGGGACGTTGTTGTAGCGTTCGGCGGCGATCCAAAGCTGGTAGGTCCTGCCGGGCGCACGCTGGGCGTCGACGGGTCGAATGATCAGCTGGCGGGTCGCTAGATCGATGCTCATGACAAACGAGGGTGCCGCGTCTTCTTTGTTGAAAACAGCGACATAGGTCTGGGCTTGCGGCGGCAGGATCGCATCGCGGAACACCACAGCGAGCGCGAGGCTCGCGGCGAGAGCGGATGCGGCGGCGGTCGCCCATTTCCAGCGCGTGACACGGCGGCGCAGGGCGATGATCTCGCCACCTTGAACCGGGGATGCAGATTGCGGCCGCAAGCGGCGTTCGATCGCGGGGAGCAAGGGTCCGGGAGGGGCAATCTCGGGCGTTGCCGAATCGAGGGGCGCGAGCCGGTGCTGCCAGTCATTGATGGCCGCATCGAGCTGCGGTTCGCGCTGGCGCCGCGCGGCGACGGCCGTGCGCTCGGTCGCATCGAGGGTGCCGAGTACGTACTCGGCGGCGAGCATGTCGATGTCCTCCCGCTCGGTCATGGCGCGAGACAATCCTTCAGTTGCTTGAGGCTGCGGTGCAGCCAGGTCTTGATCGTCGGCACCGGGTGGCCGAAGCGCCGGGACAGATCTTCCCGGGACATGCCGTCGAGATAGGCGAGGCGCACGATGTCGCGGCGGTTGGGATCCAGGGTCTCGAGGCAGCGGAACAGGCGTTCGACTTCCTGGCTCTGTTCGAGCCCCTCGGACGCCAACATGGCGGGGTCGCGCACGTCGAAGGCGGCCGGCGTGTCGTCAATGGCCAGGGTGGTTGGGCGGCGCACTTCGTCGAGGGCGCGGTTGCGGGCGATGGTGGTCATCCAGGTGATGGGGGATGCGCGGGAGGGATCGAAATCCCCGGATCGCTCCCAGACCTTGACGTAGACCTCCTGGAGGATCTCGTCGGCGAGGTCGCGGCGTTTCAAAATGCGCAGGATGACGCCGTAGAGCTTGGCGGAGGTCGCGGCGTAGACCTCGCGAAAGGCGGCCCGGTCGCCCGAGGCGACCATGGCAAGGAGATCCGAAAGATGGTGGGTGGACTTCAGCATATCGTGAGGAGGTACGACCCGGTTGCCATTTAGTTTCGCAGTACGCCCGCGAAAAATGGGCTTGTCCAGTCAACTCGGGCTCAGGCGTGAGGCGGCGGGCTGGCGTTTTCCTCAGGTTGTTCGCCGCGGGTGTGAAATCGCATGGGTTGCGGGTGCTAGCTTAACGGCTGTGATTCGCCGCCGTGGTCCTGCGTCTGACGGCATAACTCGGGAGACGCGACAATGGCGGATGGAAGCAGGACGCGGCACGATGCGGCCGATGCGGCGGCGGCCGAGGCCGCGCGTGAAGCCAGGGCCGAGGCGATCGAGGCGGCGGAGGTGACGCCGGTCAAGAAGAATGCCAATGCCTCGCGTTCGGTGAGCGCGAAGAAAGCATGGCATGAATTCGAGGTCGATGTCTGGATCACGAACCTGAATGGAGTCGAGTTCGGGTTCTACAAGCACACCCGCAACAAGGCGAAGTCGCGTCAGTTCACGACTGACATGGATATCTTCGCTGAGATCACCGAGAACGGCGAGCGGACGGGACTGATCGGCTATCGCGAGGATCTGTGGAAGCAGAAAGCCGGCATGGACAAGCGGCTGGTGTTCAAGCTGTTCGGCGAAAAGCTCAACTGGCGCGCGACGATGGATCTGATGATCGGACGATCGCTGCAGCTGACGATCGGCGCGCGCGGGCTGCCGGTGATCGCCTATTCAATGAATCTCGGTGACCATGACTTCATGGTCTACATGGAGCGATCCGCGAACAAGTGGCGCGGGATGCCGGAGAATTTTTCGTTTTTCATCATGGATGACGGGCAACCGCAGTTTTACCGGCTGCGGCGCGCGTTCATCAATCTCGGCGGCGACTACACGCTCTACAATCAAAAGAACGACGCGATCGGCTATATCGATGGGCGGCTGCTGTCGTTCGGGAAATGGCGCGGATCGGTGCGGGCCGATCATGCCGATCAGCGCCTGGTGATGGCGCTGCAGATGTTCTGCGGCATGCTGGCGTTCAATCGCGGCTGCCTGAAGCACATGAAGGCACTGTCGCGTGAAGTGATGAGTGGGCGGCTGGTGCCGAAGCTCGAGAAGCAGGAATCGGATCTCTACATGAATCCGCGCCGCGTGCGCTGAAGCGTGCGGGTAATGCAAAGCCCGCGCTGAGTGATCAGCGCGGGCTTTCTATTCGGGTGTGTGTCGGACTAGCGGTTCAGGACCATGCTGAACGCGGTCTTGAGCTGCGACGAGATCATTTCCCAGAACGTGCTTTGGCCGGTGCTCAGGAATGCGTCGACCTGGAGGCCGGGAACGAGCTTGACGTCCTGTTCCTTGAGCTTGGCGATTTCGGACGCCGGGATGCTGACTCCGACGACATAGTAGTTGGCGCCGCTCTGTTGTTCCTTGACGTCGGCCGCGGGCAGGCGGAACACGACGCCGTCGGCTTCGGGGCTCGGCGTGATCGGCAGCGACGAGAAGCGCAGCTTGGTCGGTTGCTGCATCTTCACTTGGCTGATTTCACCGATCTGGATCTTGACCTCGACGACGACCTTTTCGCTCTCGGGAACGACCTGCATCAGCGTGTCGGTCGGGCTGATGACGCCGCCGATGGTGTGGGTGGCGAGCTGATGGATAATGCCGTTCACAGGTGAGCGGATATCGACGCGGCGCAATTGATCTTCAGCGGCGATGCGGCGCTCGGTGAGTTCCGTGCGCTTGGTCGCGACTTCGCGCTGGTCTTTTGTGACTTCGGTCAACGCGTCCTGGTCGACTTGCAGGATTTGCTGCTCGGTTTCGGTGATGCGGCCGGCGATCTGTGCCTTCTGTGAGTTCAACTCGCCGAGCGAGCCTTCGAGACGGAGCATTTCCTTGCGGACCGCGAGCACGCGGGCATGATCGGCGCCAAAGACTTCGCCGGTGCGCTTGGCTTCGTCACGGCCGACGGCGAGGGTGCCGTTCTGCGACTTCATCTGCTCGTCGATGCCGAGCAGTTGATCGCGCTGCTGTTGAATGCGTGTCTTGAGGATCGCCTTCTGACCCGTGCGCGAGGACCGGCGCGATTCGAACAGGAGACGTTCACTCTCGAGGACTTTCTGGATCTCGGGTTCGCGCGCAGCGCGTTGCACGAGGTCGACCGGGAAGCGGATGTCGCCACGGGCGGCGTCAGGCATGGCCGGCGCAGTTTGAGCGGCGCCCGGTTTCTTGGGATCCGCTTTCGCGTTTGACGTTGGGGCTGCAGCCGCAGGCTGAGCGTGATTGAGGTCGCGGCCGATGATCGACAACTCGGTTTCGAGGCGCGCGATGCGCGCGGAAGCGGCGGTCAAGTCATTCATGATCACGCCGAGATTGGCGCGCGTCATCGTGTCATCGAGGCGCGCAACCACGTCGCCGGATTTGACTGACTGGCCTTCCTTGACGCCGATCCAGCCGACGACACCGCCGGTCGGGTGTTGGACTTTCTGAGACTTGATGTCGGTGTCGATCGTACCTTGGCCCTGCACGTGGCGGGAGATGGGCACGAGCGTGCTCCAGGCGCCGGCGGTGCCGCCGAAGAGGACGATGAATGAGACGGCCGCGAGGAGGTTCCTGCGGATCGCTTTGCTGGTGTCGAGCATGGTTACTCACCCTCTTTCGGGCTGTTGGCCGATGGCCCTTGAATAAGCTTCATGCCTTGGGCCGCGGCTTGCTGCGTGCGGGCACCTGCCGCTGGCTTCTGGTGACGCGCGAGAATCTGATCGCGCGGACCGAAGGCGACGGTCTCACCGTCCTGGACTTCGAGGGCGACGTCAACGGCCTCGAGGGCGGCGACGCGGTGGGCAATGACGACAACGATGCCGTTGCGCGCCTTGACCGATTTGATCGCTTGGGTGAGGGCTGCGTCGCCTTCACCGTCCAAGTTGGAGTTCGGTTCGTCGAGGACGACCAGGAATGGATCACCGTACAAGGCGCGGGCAAGGGCCAAGCGCTGGCGCTGGCCGGTGGACAGATGCGCGCCGGATGGGCCGACGCGGGTGTTGTAACCCTGCTCGCCGGGGAAGGCGAGAACATGGTCATGGAAGCCGACGGCCTTGGCGGCAGCCATCACTTTCTCGGGCGTCGCATCTTCGGCGAACCGCGAAATGTTTTCGGCGACGGTGCCTTCGAACAACTGGAAGTCCTGCGGCAGATAGCCGATGGCTGGCCCGATCTGTTCCGGCGTCCATTGCTCGATGCTGGCGCCGTCGAGCATGACGCGGCCGCGCTGCAGCTGCCAGAGGCCGATGATGCCGCGGCCGAGCGAAGATTTGCCGGAAGCGGAACGGCCAATGACACCCATCGCCTGGCCGGCCGTCAGCTTGAAGCGGGCCGACTTGATGACCATTTGGCCGCCGGGGGCGACAACCTGGATGTTGTCGACGTTGAGTTCCTTGCTCGGGCGCGGAAGCTGGAAGTTCTCCTGGCGGTCCGGATAATTGCGCAGCAGGCTTTGCAAGCGATGGAAGCCTTGGCGGGCTTGCACGAAACCGCGCCAGCTGCCGATCACTTGATCGACAGGGGCGACGGCGCGCGAGCTCAAGATGGTGGCGGCGATGATGGCGCCCGAAGAGATCTGGCCCTTGATGGCGAGGTAGGCGGCTAAGCCGAGCGTCGCAGATTGGAGCACGAAGCGCATCGTGCGAGAGATGGCGCCGAGGCCGTTGGAAATGAAGGTCGCGCGGCGCTGTTCAACAAGATAGGTCTCGTGCGATTTGCTCCACAGCGCGCCGAGGCGGCGGCGGAAGCCCATGGCGAAGGCGACTTCGGCGCCGCGCTGGGCAGAGTTGGCTTGCAGGTTGCGGGCTGACTGCGCTTCCATGGCTTTGCGCATTGGCGCGCGGCTCAGAACTTCGGTCAGCATGGTGAGGATGGCGAGGACGGCGATGCCGCCCATGGTGAGATAGCCGAGCCAGGGATGCAGGGCCATCGTGAAGATGATGTAGATCGGCATCCACGGAAGGTCGAGGAGGGCCGCAGGGCCTTGGCCGCCCATGAAGCCGCGTACCGCGTCGAGATCGCGGAAGGGCTGCATCGGTTCGGTTGTGCCGCGCGCGATGCGCAGCGGCAGATCGATCACTGCTTCATGGACTTTCGGACCGACGTCGCCGTCGATCTTTTCGCCACAGAGCGAGAGCACGCGGCCGCGCATCATGTCGAGCGAACCCTGGAACAGATACGCCGCGATGGCGATCGCCGCGAGCGCGACGAGCGTCGGGATGCTTTGGCTGGCCAAGACGCGGTCGTAAACCTGCATCATGAAGATCGAGCCAGTGAGCATCAGAATATTGATGACGCCGCTGACGAGAGCGAGAACGATGAGCGCCCGCCGACACGAGGCAAAACTGACGCTTAATACGGTCGGTGGCTGCTGTGACGCAGAACGATTGGGTTGACGCTGTCTCACAATGTACGCCCCTTAGAAAAGGTTATGCCCTTAGCACGCGCAAAATCGCCGTATGCCGTTGACCTCTGGATCCTGGGGCCGTGTGCCAACAGTGGCTGTTCCACCGGTAACACCGTCAGAATGGCACCAAAACCTTGAGATCTGGGTAATCACGTCTGGTTGGTAACGATGTTAGTGAATGCCATGGTGCGTTCGCCGTCTACGGTCTTTGGTCCAATGATTTCATCTGTTGCGGCTAAGCAATTCTCTTGCCGAGTGAAGCAATGCCCGACACCCTGGGTCCAGGCCTGGATCTTTGCTTGAATCTTGACCGGCAACGCTCCCATGCCGCCTGATCTGTTGCCTGATTACTCTGTGGTTGCGATGATTTCGAGACAGAGTATCGCTGTTGCGTTGAAGGATCTGTGGTAAATTTTTGATAAACGTTGATCTTGATCAACCGGGGGGCGGACTTGGAAGCGGCTTTTGACTATGTCGTGGTGGGCGCGGGATCAGCTGGATGCGTGCTGGCGAACCGGCTGAGCGAGGACCCCAATGTCCGCGTGGCGCTGCTGGAAGCCGGAGGCCGGGATCGCAATATCTGGATCCACATCCCCGCCGGCTATTTCAAGAACATCTTCAATCCCGATGTGACGTGGCAATTCGGCTCTGGGCCGGAGCCGCATCTCGGCGGCCGGACTGTCAATTGGCCGCGCGGGCGGGTGCTCGGCGGGACGAGCGCGATCAATGGCTTGCTGTATGTGCGCGGGCAGGGGCAAGATTTTGATATTTGGAGACAATTTGGCAATTCCGGGTGGTCGTACCGGGATGTGTTGCCGTACTTCAAGCGGGCCGAGGACCAGGAGCGCGGCGCCAGCGAGCTGCACGGCGCGGGTGGGCCGCTCGGGGTGTCGGACGTCAAGATGGACAATCCCATCTGCGAAGCCTTCGTCAAGTCATGTATCGCCGATGGCATTCCGCTGACGGATGATTTCAACGGCGTGAACCAGGAGGGGGTTGGGTACTATCAATTGACCAACCGCAATGGGCGGCGCTGTTCGACAGCGGTTGGCTATCTGCATCCGGTGTCGAAGCGACCGAATTTGACGGTCATCACCAATGCCGAAGTGCAGAAGCTGGTGCTTTCTGGGCGGCGCGTGACGGGCGTGGTCTATCGCCGCGATGGCGTCGAGACCGTCGTGGGAGCCCATCGCGAAATACTGCTGGCGGCGGGTGCTATCGGCTCGCCGCAGCTGTTGCAGGTGTCCGGAATTGGACCAGGTGCGGTGTTGCAGAAGGCCGGCGTCACAGTTCGGCACGATCTCCCCGGTGTCGGCGAGAATCTGCAGGATCACTATCAGGCGCGCTTCGTTTACGAGTGCAATGCCGAGGGCAGTCTCAACGACGTCTGGCATAGCCGGTGGCTGCAGTTCCGGACGGGGCTGCAGTACGTGTTCCAACGGCGCGGCATTCTGACGATCGGCGCGGGAGTTGTCGGCGTGTTCACGAAATCGGATCCGTCACTCGAGACGCCCGACATTCAGTTCCATTTCATTCCACTCTCGGCGGATGGTCCGGGACAAGGCCTGCACAAATTTCCCGGAGTGATCTCGTCGGTGTGCCAGTTGCGCCCCGAGAGCCGCGGGCGGATCGCGATCACGTCGCCTCAGGCGCGTGACAAGCCGTCGATCGTTTCCAACTATCTGGCGGCGGAGATCGATCAGCGCGTGATGCTGGCGGCGCTGAAGATCGGGCGGCGCATCGCTGGCCTCAAGCCGTTTTCGGATATTGTCGTGCGGGAATATGTGCCAGGACCGGACTACAAAACGGATGACGATCTGATGCGGTTCGCGCGCGAGAAGGGCACAACGATTTTCCATCCGTGCGGCACCTGCAAAATGGGCGTCGATGCGATGGCTGTGGTGGATCCGCGCCTGAAGGTGCATGGCATCGAGGGCTTGCGCGTCGTCGATGCCTCGATCATGCCGACGATGACGTCGGGCAACACCAACGCGCCGACGATCATGATCGCGGAGAAGGCGTCGGATATGATCCGCGAAGACGCACGCGCGGCGATGGCCGCCTAGTGTGGCGATTCTGAAGTCCGCTCCCTACTCGCGGCGATACTGTTCAGCGGATTTCAGAATCTAAGCCACACTAGAATCAAAACTTGCTAGTGTCCTGATGCCCGCGAAGTTCGCTCGGAGCTCGCGTAAGAATGAAACGAACTTCGCGGGCAGGACACTAGTACCGATCGGAATGTCATGACCGCCATCAACTACGAAGCCGAGTACAACAATCGCCAGCTGGTGCCGGAGCATCCGTCGATTTTTACGCGCTGGGAGGCGGCATCGAAAGCTGCGCGCGGCGCCGTCAAAGCGGATCTCGATGTGGCGTATGGCCCGAAGGAGCGGCAGCGGTACGATTTGTTTCATGCGCACGACGCGCAGGCACCGCTGGTCGTGTTCATTCATGGCGGCTACTGGCGGAGCCTCGATCGCAAGGATTTTTCGCTGATCGCACCGGCGCTGGTCGCCAAGGGACTGTCGGTTGCGATCCCGTCCTATTCGCTGTGCCCGTCCGTGGGGGTGATCGACATCGTCGATGAGATGCGGACGTTCATGGCGGCGCTGTGGGCGCGGACAAAGCGGCGGCCGCTGGTGACCGGTCATTCGGCCGGAGGGCATCTAGCGGCGGCGATGCTCGCCACGGACTGGCCAAGTGCTGCGAACGTGCCGGTGGATTTTGTGCGCGCGGCGTACGCGATCTCCGGCGTATTCGATCTGCCGCCGTTGATTTCGACGTCGATCAACGAGGCGCTGAAACTGGACGAATCCAAGGCGCGCGCCGCAAGCCCGCTCTACTGGACGCCGCCGCCGCGCGACCGGACACTGGTGGCAGCCGTTGGTGGCCTCGAGAGTGCTGAGTTTCTGCGGCAGAGCCTCGATATCGCCGATCACTGGAGCCGCGCGGGCGTCAAGGCCGAGTGCGTGGTGGTGCCAGGGACCAATCACTTCACGGTGGTCGATGAGCTGACAAAGCCAGACAGTGCCATGGTGGCACGGTTCGTGGGGCTCGCGCGCGCGGTTGCTGCCGGCTGACGTTAGGGCCTTATGATTGGGACTTGCGTTCGGCTGAGTGATTTGGTTCGTCTCGACGCCTAATGCGTCCCAATCCAAGGATCGCCGCCATGGCCGCCACTGCTAAGCCGTCACCCTTCGCTCCGGCATCGTTGCCGAAACTGCCACCGATTGGCGGCGTGCGTTTTGCCACGGCCGAGGCGGGGATTCGTTACAAGAACCGCACGGATCTGATGGTGGCCGTGATGGATGAAGGCACGGTCGCGGCCGGCGTGTTGACGCAATCCAAGACGTGTTCGGCGCCGGTGTTGTGGTGCCGTGAAAGTTTGAAGTCGGGACAGGCGCAAATCTTGGTCGTCAATTCGGGGAACGCCAACGCATTCACGGGCCGCAAAGGCCGGGAGGCTGTCGATATCACGGCGCGTTTTGCGGCCGAGGCGGCGGGCTGCGGTCCGCAGGATGTGTATCTGGCTTCGACCGGAGTGATTGGCGAGCCGATGGACGCGGCGAGGTTTTCACACCTTCTGGCTGGGATGACAAAGAGTGCGCAGGCGGACGCGTTCGAGGCGGCTGCGCGCGCGATCATGACGACGGATACCTATCCGAAACTCGCGACGCGGACGGTGAAGATCGGCGGCGTGCCCGTCACCATCAATGGCTTCTGCAAGGGCGCGGGGATGATCGCGCCAGATATGGCGACGATGCTGTGCTTCCTGTTCACGGACGCAGCGATCGCGCAGCCGGTGCTACAGGCGTTGGTGGCGGAGCATGCCGCGACGACGTTCAACTGCATGACCGTCGATGGTGATACGTCGACCAGCGATACGTGCTTGATGTTCGCGACGGGGGCCGCGGCAAAACGCGGCCAGCCGATGATTTCGACGTCGTCCGGAGCGGATCGATCAGCGTTTTCGTCCGCATTGCACGCAGTGATGAAGGATCTGGCTATCCAAGTGGCGAAGGACGGCGAGGGTCTCAGCAAGTTCGTGACCTTCGACGTTAAGGGCGCGGAGAACTGGGCGGCGGCGCGGACAATTGCGCTTTCGTGTGCCAACTCGCCGATCCTGAAGACGGCGATCGCTGGCGAAGACCCGAATTGGGGGCGCGTGGTGATGGCTGTCGGCAAATCGGGCGAGGCCGCCGATCGTGACAAGCTTTCGATCTGGTTTGGGCCGCTTCAGGTCGCGCGCGAGGGCGAGCGGGCCGCCGACTATGATGAAAAAACAGTTGCCGGGTACATGAAAGGCAAAGAAATCGTCATCACGGTCGATGTGGGCATCGGCGCTGGAGCCGCGACAGTGTGGACGTGCGATCTGACGCACGACTATGTTTCTATCAACGCCGACTATCGCAGCTGATTTTTCGCGAAATTAATTGAAGTTAACCGGCGCTGCTCGGCAGTTGTTAACGTCTGACTGGCAGATTGGGATCAAGCATGGGCCAACGAATTGTTCTCGTTGCAGCCTCGGCGCTCGTGGATGTCGACGGGCGCGTGTTGTTGGCAAGACGCCCACCAGGGCGGCCGCTCGCGGGACTGTGGGAGTTCCCGGGTGGCAAGGTCGAGGCGGGGGAAACCCCGGAAGCGGCGTTGATCCGGGAGCTCAAGGAAGAGCTTGGGATCGATGTGCAAGCGAAGTGCCTCGCGCCTTTCACGTTCGCCAGCCACGCGTACGACGACTTTCATCTTCTCATGCCCCTGTATGTTTGCAGGAACTGGGGCGGAGAGGTGACGGCGCGAGAGGGGCAGGATCTGGCGTGGGTGCGTGCGAGTAGACTGGGGGACTACGACATGCCTCCGGCGGATGAACCTCTCAGAGCAATGCTGAGGGATCTGCTTTAGGAAAAAAAGGGTCAGCGCTAATGTTCGAGAGCTGCGTTCAGGTTTATCGCAAGTTTGCCGCCGACGAGCGCGGCGCGACGGCCATCGAGTATGGTCTCATCGCGGCGATGATTGCCGTAGGCTGTATTGGCGCCATGAAAGCGCTCGGCGGCACGAACACGACCGGATGGCAGGGCACGGCGAACAAGATCGCAAACGCCAACAGCCCTTGATTGACCGATGATCAGCTTGGCTGAGCTCGATGACTTTTGTTCAGGGCATCGGCCAAGGCCGTCTGTGCCGATCCGGGTTTCAAGGGTTGCTGTTGTGAGGCATGTGGTGCCCACGCCGTCAACGTAATGATCTCGAACGTGGCATTGCAACGGCCATTGGCGGCGGCGAAGCGACCGGCGTAAACTTCCATCATGCTCCTGAGTGTTTGGCGGCCGAGAAAACGCCGCCGGCGATCGACCAGGACATTGGTGGCGCCCATGCCGCGCAGTTCGTGCATCAGCGCGATCGGGGACGGGTAGGTCACCGTCAAGGTGTCGGAGTCGACCACTGGCAGGGCGAAGCCGGCGCGTTGGAGCAGGCCGCCGAGGTCGCGGACATCGGCGAACGGGGCGACACGCGGGCTAACGCCTCCTGCGGTCTCGAGTTCCGCTTCATAGAAGGCCTGGCGGAGCTCGTGCAGAGATTGGCCGCCGATGAGCGAGACCAGCAGAAGTCCGTCGGGCTTCAGGGCTTGGCGCAGCTGCAGCAGGGTGCCCGGCAAGTCGTTGACGAATTGAAGGGCGAGGCCGCTGACGGCCAAATTCAGAGATGCAGGCGCAAACGGGAGATGTTCTTCATCGGCGCGAACCCGAAGGCCGCGGCATTGGTCGAGGGCGGCCTGTGCTGGGTCCACGTGGATGACGCAGCCGACGGCCGGGTGCCGGGCGATGGCATCGCCAACGGGCCCGTGATGCGCGCCAAGGTTCACGGCGATCGGAAACGCGCGCTGGATAACACCGAGGCGCTCGAGAAGATCGGCGGCGACGTGGCGCAACAGGAAGTCGTGGTTGCCGGCGGCCGGCGCCGCGCGCGACCGGCGTTGCGTCAAAAGCTGGCGATCGAAAATCCGGGGCGGGGCGGTCATGCGGTTCTCTATCGCGGGCGCACGGGCGGCGCTAGAGCGCATTCCGATCCCACGGAATCGGAATGCGCTCCAGACTTTTTTGTTTGTCGCATTTTCTGCGACGAACCGGAGTCCACTTCGCCGGAAAATGCTCTAGTGTGATAGACAGCGGTTGTTTTGTGCTCGAGGTTAAAGTGCATCCTGTGACATCCGAGTCTCTCCTCAGTTGGGCCAGCCGTGGTCTCACGGGCGTACTGACGGCCGGCGCGGATCTGCTGATCCCGCCGGTGTGCCTGCTGTGCCGGTCGCCGCTCGATGCACATCATGCGCTGTGCCCGGCATGCTGGTCGGAGATGAGTTTCATCCGGGCGCCGGTCTGCGATGTGCTCGGCATTCCTTTGCCGTTCGATGCGGGAGAGGGCGCGGTCTCGGCAGCGGCGGTGGCGACGCCGCCGGACTACGACAAGGCGCGGGCGGTGGCCCGGTTCAGCGGCAGCATGCGGGACCTCGTGCATCAGCTGAAGTATGCTGACCGGCATGAGCCGCGGGTTCTGCTCGGCCGTTGGATGACGGATGCGGCGGCGGATCTGCTCCCAGGCGTTGATATCATTGTGCCAGTGCCGCTGGCGCGCTGGCATCTGTTGCGGCGGCAGTTCAATCAGGCGGCATTGCTGGCGGGAGAAATTGCGCGGCGGACGGCGCTTCCGTTGGCGCCGCTGGCGCTGGCGCGGCATCGGGCAACGCCGAGCCAGGTGGGGAAGTCGCGCGCTGAGCGGCTGCATAATGTTGCAGGCGCATTCTCGGTGCCGCTGCGTCATCGCGGTCGGGTAGCCGGCCGGGCGGTTCTGCTGGTCGATGATGTGATCACGACGGGGGCGACTGCGGGTGCCTGCGCGCGGGCGCTGAAGCGGGCAGGCGCCAAGCGGGTCGATGTGATCGCGCTGGCGCTGGCGAGCGACACCGACGCGCCGACGGTCTAGGCAAGAAATTGTTCGCCATGTCCCGGCACCTGGCTTTCCAGGCGTTCGGCGGATCACTAGATTGGTGGCGTAACCCACGTGATTCAGGCTGAAGATCTCACGCCGAGGATGCCATTGATGCCGCAGGTCACGATCTACACCGCGAGTTACTGCCCGTATTGCACGCGCGCAAAGCATCTGCTGAGCAAGAAGGGCGTGGCATTCCAGGAAATCGATGTCGGGCGCGATCCTCATCTGAGGGCGGAAATGGAAACGCGATCCGGCCGGTACACGGTGCCGCAGATCTGGATCGGCGAACGTCACGTCGGTGGGTGCGATGATCTCTATGATCTCGAGCGGCAGAGCGCGCTCGACCCGCTGTTGGCTGGATGAGGCCGATGCCGGATCCCACCATACCGATGAGATTCAAGGCTGGCCTCGTGCAGATGTGCACGGGACGCGACGTCGATGCCAACGTCGTTGCTGCGTCGGATCTCATCCGGGAGGCGGCCAAGGGTGGCGCGCAGTACGTGCAGACGCCCGAGATCACGACGCTGATGGAGACCGATCGGCACAAGTTGTTTGCAGCAACCCGACCGGAAGGGAACAATCCGGTGATTGCACACTTCGAGGCGCTGGCGCGCGACTTGAAGATCTGGCTGCATATCGGTTCGATGGGCGTGAAGATTTCGCAGGACAAACTAGCCAATCGCAGCTTGCTGATTTCACCGGATGGACGGCTGGCGGCGCGGTTCGACAAGATCCATATGTTCGACGTGCAGTTGCCGGGTGGCGAGCAATATCGGGAATCGACGAACTACCAGCCGGGTGATCAGGCGGTGCTCGCCAAGCTGCCATGGTGCACGCTCGGAATGACGGTTTGCTATGACCTCAGGTTTCCGCAGCTCTACCGGGCGCTGGCGCAAGGCGGAGCCGGCGTGCTGGCGATCCCCTCGGCCTTCACGGTCAAGACAGGACAAGCGCATTGGCATGTGCTGATGCGGGCGCGGGCGATCGAGAATGGCTGCTTTGTGCTGGCGGCGGCGCAGGCGGGGACGCATGACTCGGGGCGGTTGACCTACGGGCACAGCATCGCCATATCGCCTTGGGGAGATATCCTGGCCGAAGCCGACGCCGTTCAGCCTGGCGTTATCTTTGCCGACGTAGACTGTGCGGCCATTGAGGAGGTGCGGAGCCGAATTCCGTCGCTCACTCATGACCGAGCGTTTAAGGTGGTTGCGGCTGACACCGTTTAGGCCGCGTCGCGTCAAGGGAAGTGCATGATCCGCTATCAGATGACTTGCAAGGCCGACCACCGGTTCGAAGGGTGGTTCCGCAGCAGCGGCGATTTCGACAAGCAGTCGAAGCGCGGGGTGGTGGCGTGTCCGACGTGCGGCAACACGAAGATCAGCAAGGCGCTGATGGCACCCTCGGTGGTGACACGCAAAGGCCGTGACACGGTGAAACCCAAAAAGCCGCGCAAGGCGCCGGGGACCGCGCATGTGGCCGCGCCGCCAGAGGTGATGGAGATGCTGCGCAAAGTGCGCCGCGAGGTCGAGGCCAAGGCCGAGTATGTGGGCCCAAAGTTCGCGGAAGAAGCGCGCAAGATCCACTACGAGGAATCTGAGGGCCGCGGCATCTGGGGCGAGGCGTCTCTCGCTGAAGCCAAGGAGCTGGTCGACGAGGGCATCGATGTGATGCCCTTGCCGGTGTTGCCCGAGGATCAGAACTGAGCGCTCGCGTCACGCGCTTGCAGGGCGGCGTTTGGGCTGGATCGCGCTTTGGCGACGGCCCAGAGGAAGCTCGCGAGGATAACCGTGTTCGAGAGCACGTTCGGGTAGGCGCCAGTCCACCAGGAGACGAGCGAGTCGGGCACGTACCAGATGAACAGCGCTTTCTGCAGCAGCTGCCAGATCCATGTCTCGCGCATCGCCGGGTCGTGACGCACAAGGCCGAGAATGGTCACCGACCATCCGATCAGGATCGCGCCAGCAAGCCCGGTGGCAAACGCCATCTCTTTGCCAGCGCGGCCTGGCAATCCATCCAGCGGCCAAAAGCACAGATCGATAAACAGGCGCATGGGGGCGTCGAGTGGCGGCCATGCCGACAGAACCGCGGCAGCTCCGAACGCGATCATGAACCAGCACCAGCCGACGAGAAAGCGATGATAAGTCTGCGTCATGACGTTCTCCTTTGGTTGACATGATCGGGAGTGTTGCGTTGTCGTCGATGCAAAACAATTACGCCGGAGGTAAGTGCGTGAGGCCATGCGTGGCGCAATGATCGCGATGTGATGCGCTGATCTTGAGGAGGATATCGTGGCGGGCACCGGCGGCTTCGGCGCAGCGTTGAAGGACTGGCGCGCACGGCGGCGGTTGAGCCAGCTGGATCTGGCGCTGGAGGCCGAGGTTTCGGCGCGGCACATCTCGTTCCTGGAGACGGGTCGAGCGGCGCCGAGTTCGCGACATGGTGTTGATGCTGGCGGAGACCCTGGATTTGCCGTTTCGCGCCCGCAATCACCTGCTCACCAGCGCCGGATTTGCGGCAACCTACGCGGAGACGCCGCTTGATGCCGCGGCGCTCGCGCCGGTACGGCATGCGCTCGAGTTCATGATGGAGCGGCACGCACCGTTTCCCGCGCTGATCTGCGACAGGCATTGGAATTTGGTCAACGCCAATGCGACGGCGCGGTTGCTGCTCGGTGTTGGAGATCATGTTGCCGGCGTCAACCTCGTCCGGCTGATTGCAACGCAGCCGGCATTCCGGGAGGCGATCGTCAATTGGGCAGAGGTCGTTGGAGATTTTCGTCAGCGGGTGCGGCTCGAAGCGCGGACGAGCGGCAATGATCCCATACTGTCGGAACTGGCAGGTGTGCTCGATGCGCTCGATGTCGCGGAGCCAGAAGGCAAGACGGACCCTGGTTCTCCGTTC
Organism: uncultured Alphaproteobacteria bacterium; assembly: GCA_963779515.1. Lineage (GTDB taxonomy): Bacteria > Pseudomonadota > Alphaproteobacteria > Rhizobiales > Hyphomicrobiaceae > CAVZYN01. The sequence goes on along the minus strand of CAVZYN010000006.1, from coordinate 208,635 downwards.
ATGGCACTCAAGATGCGCCAGGGCGATCTGGTGCTGTCACTGTTTTCGACCATCGCATCGTTCGGGACGGCGCGGGACATCACGGTCAACGATTTGAGGATTGAGCTGTTTTTTCCGGCCGACGAGGCGACCGCGCAGATCTTGCGTGGGTTGGGACCAGGCGGGTAATGGCGGCGCGTGCCGAGACTATTTCAAGGCCAGCGCGCGGGGGATGAACTGCTCTTCGATGTGGTGCAGCTCGCTGGTCAGGCGGCCAAAGGCTGGATGGTTCGCCGAAAGAATGCCGGATTGGAGGGTCGCGACATCGAGGTGTGCGCTGCTGACGTGCTCGAGATAGATGGCCGACACGATTGGGCGCAGCGTGCCATTGGGGGCGCCGGGGGCGAGTTGGACACCGTGGAGCCGGAAAGTACCAGGCGCGTGTGCAGTGGTTCTCCGGCCGGGTTTCTGCAGATCTGGAGTATGCACGAGGGACAGGCGCGTTTCGCCATTCTCGACCGAGAGAAGTCCGAAAACGGATCGGTCTTGTTGCAGGTGGACGTCGCCGCGATAGACGCGCGGTTCGGATGCACCGTTGTCCAGCGCATGCGTGGACTCGTGAAAGGTCAGGAGGCTGCGCGCGTCGTCCCAGGTAAAGTTGAGCGTGGACACAGCGATGGCGCTTTCCACCGACGGCAGGCGGCGGACCTGGATATAGGATCCTTCGAGAAAGCCGAGGTCGTTTCGCGCGTAGGACCCGGGATCGCGCGGGCGTTGACGTGACACCGGGAATTCGAGGCCAAAGCGGGTTGGGTCGAGTTTGCAGGCCCTGATGATGGCAACCAGTGTGCTGCGCCGGAGGCGGAGCGGCGCGCCGCTGGGGTCGATGCATTTCTTATAGGTGTTGAGCGAGATCCTCAATTCGCGATTGGCGAAATCGGCGTCGCTGGATGAGCTGGATTTTCGCGCCCGCAATAGATCCTCACCAAAGTTCGCTCGCGCTGTTCCTTCGAGCAGATAGTCGGACATGCCATGCGTTCCCGTGCTTTCGTTCAGCATCGAGGAGCCGTGCTCCCCCGGGCTGGTGCGGTTCGAGTCGCGTTGTTACCCGTGATTCGACGCTAGCGGGAGGGCGTGCCAGGGGCTGTTCCGCACGACACAGGGCCAGCTGATTGTCTGTGCGCGCCAGGCGCATTTGCTGATTGCCATCATGATTGACTTGCCGGGCCAGGACCGCCACGGTTGCGACCCGGGAATCGGGGCGAGCCATGGCGAACGAGCGGGAACGAGCAGCGGGACGATCACGCCCGCGCGCGCATACGACACGAGATTGGCCAGCGTTCTGGCAGGATTTCACGCCGCAACTGCTGCTGTCGCTGCGCGAGGGGTATGGCCAGGCGCGATTTTTCAAAGACGCGATGGCGGGATTGACAGTCGCGATCCTGGCATTGCCGCTGTCGCTTGCGATCGCCATTGGCGCGGGAGCGCCGCCGGCAACGGGGCTGATCACTTCGGTAGTCGCGGGGTTTTTGATTTCGGCGCTCGGCGGCAGCATTCACCAGGTTGGCGGGCCGGCGGCGGCGTTCATCGTCATTGTCGACGCGGCGATGCGCAAGCACGGCTTCGATGGTTTGCTGACGGCGACGTTTCTGGCCGGCGTCATGCTGGTGATCGCGGGGTTCCTGCGCTTTGGGACGTATATCAAGTATATCCCGGGGCCGGTGATCCTGGGGTTCACGAGCGGCATTGGTGTCGTGATCCTGATCACGCAAGTGAAGGATTTCCTGGGGCTGAAGGGGACGCTGCCGGCGGATGTGATGCAGAAGATCGGCGCGCTGTGGGCGGCACGAGGCAGCTTCAGTTTTTCGGCGTTTGCGATCGGGTTTGCGACGCTCATGCTGATCTTCTGGTTGCGGCAGACGAAGCCACGCTGGCCGGGGCTGCTGATCGCGGTGGTCGCTCTGTCTGCGCTGGTTCGGGTGCTCGGCCTCGATGTGGAGACGATCGGGTCGCGATTCGGCGCGCTGGCGTCAACGTTGCCGGCGCCGATGCTGCCCAATCTCGCGTGGAGCAAGATCTCGGAGGTGTTTCCGACGGCGCTGACGCTGGCGTTTCTGGTGGGCGTCGAATTGCTGCTCTCGGCGGTTGCAGCCGATGCGATCGCGGGCACGCGCCACCGTTCGAACGTCGAGGTGGTGGCGCAAGGTGCGGCGAATATCTTTTCGTCGCTGTTCGGCGGGCTGCCGGCGACGGGCGTGATCGCGCGCACGGGCACGAACATTCAGGCGGGCGCGACGTCGCCGGTCTCCGGCGTCCTGCACGCGCTGTTTGTGCTTGCGTTCATGCTGTTTCTGGCGCCGCTCGCAGGCTATCTGGCGATGCCGTGTCTGGCGGCGGTACTCATCAGCGTGGCGTGGCGGCTGCTGGATCTCAACGAGTTGCGCTACTTTCTGACGCGCGCGCCGATCGATGACCGGATCGTGCTGATCGCCACCTTGCTCCTGACCGTGCTGGTCGATCTCAATGTTGCGATCGCCGTTGGCTTTGGCCTTGCAGCATTGCTGTTCATTCACCGGATTGCCGAGGTGCCGGGCGTCGATCGCGGCGCGGGCGATGGCATTCTCGATGGCCGCGGGGACGGTAAGGCGCGGGTGATCAGTGCGGACGAGATTCCCGAGGGCGCGCAGATCATCCAGCTGCGCGGACCGCTGTTCTTTGGGGCGGCGACGCAGCTGCACGCGGTCAGCCAGAGCCTGATCGATTGGCCACGGGTGTTGATCCTGCGCATGCGCGAGGTGCCGCTGATCGATGCGACCGCGGTGGCGGCGCTGGAGGAGCTCGCCGATATCGCCAAGAAACGCGGCTGCCGCGTGATTATCTCGAGTTTGCAAAGTCAGCCGCGGCTTGCGCTGCACCGTCTCGGGTTCTTGCGCACGCACAAGGTGTTGCTGGCGCACGATACGGCGACGGCGCTCGACAAGGCGCGCCGGATGCTGGCGGGGGCGTGATGCTCAGGCGGCGATGACCTGATCCGAGGGCTGCATGCGGGACACGCCGATCATGACCTCGGCGGCAATTTGGATGAGGGTTGCGGGCGTCGTTGACTTGGCCTGCTCGATGTAGAGCTTGATGGCGATGCCGAGCGCCAAGGCGATCTGGGCAGGCTCGGTGACGTCATGCTCGCCCATGAAGTGCAAGACGGCGACGCGATGAGCCGGGCAGGCGTTGGGCGACCACTCCCGTGGATGTTTGTCGGACGGGATCGTCAGCGGCGGGAACGGCGCGGTGCCAATGGCGTTGGCGGTGCGGGCGACAATGGTCTCCAGATCCGGGAGCTGCTCGACCTTGACGCCGGCCTCGAGGGCGCCTTGGCGGACGAACGACCAGACGGCCGGTTGGCCGCGAGCCGCGCCGGCATAGAGCAGTTCATCCGGCGCGCCACCGACAACCCAGCCGGGTCCCTTGAGACGCACACCGGCGCGCTCGGCCGCGGCACGCAGGGCAAACTCGCCGGCGAGGGCTGCGAGCGCGCCCATCACGGTTTCGGTGTGGACACCGTGGGGCGTCGTGTAGGCGTTGATCAGATAGGCGATGAGGCCGTTGGCGGCTTTGGTCGCGGTGTAGCTGTCAAACTCCACATCCGACCGCGGCAAAGGGCCGACTTCGATGGCCTCGGCGGCGGCAGCGTTTATGGGAGCCGCAGGACGCACCGGAGCTGGCGATACCGCTGACTGGATCGGCCGATAGGCGGTGTTCGTTGCGGCGCCGGACCCGCGTTTTCCAAAGGACATCGACGGATCTCACCCGTTTAGACGTTGTACTGACGAGGTCAGGCTACCGGACTACGGTTGAACAAGCGTGATCGATCACGGTGAACGACCGGTAAATGCCGGGAATCACACAAAGACGGGCGCGGCGGTAGCACCCCTTTCTAAGCCGCCGCAGCGGTGCTATGCCCCGCGCATGACCGACACAAATCTCATCCGCAACTTCTCGATCATCGCGCATATCGATCACGGGAAGTCGACGCTCTCCGACCGCCTGATCCAGCTCTGCGGCAATGTCGCCGACCGGGACATGCAGGATCAGATTCTGGATTCGATGGATATCGAGCGCGAGCGCGGCATTACCATCAAGGCGCAGACGGTGCGGCTGGACTACAAGGCCCACGACGGCAAAACGTATCAGTTGAACCTGATGGATACGCCGGGTCACGTCGACTTCGCCTACGAGGTGTCGCGGTCGCTGGCTGCGTGCGAGGGCGCGATCCTGGTGGTCGATGCGTCACAGGGCGTCGAGGCGCAGACCTTGGCCAACGTCTATCAGGCGATCGACAACAATCTTGAAATTCTCCCCGTTCTGAACAAAGTTGACCTTCCGTCAGCGGACGAGGACCGCGTCAAGAAGCAGATCGAGGACGTGATCGGACTCGATACGTCGCATTCGGTCGGCGTCTCGGCCAAGACCGGTCTCAATGTCGAGAAGGTGCTGGAGGCGATTGTCACGCATCTGCCGCCGCCCAAGGGCGATCGGGCCAAGCCGCTGAAGGCGCTGCTGATCGACAGCTGGTACGACGCCTACCTCGGCGTTGTCGTGCTCGTGCGCATCATCGATGGCACCTTGAAGAAGGGCCAAAAGATCAAGCTGATGCAGACCGACGGCACCTATCAGGTGGAGCGCGTCGGCATTTTCCGCCCGAAGCAGGAAATGCTCAGCGAACTGGGACCCGGCGAGGTCGGGTTCTTCACCGCTGCCATCAAGCAGGTGGCGGATACGCGTGTCGGCGACACGGTGACGGACGAGAAGGGCGGCATCACGACGCCGTTGCCGGGCTTCAAGCCGGTGCAGCCGGTGGTGTTCTGCGGTCTGTTTCCGGTGGATGCCGCCGACTTCGAGGATCTGCGCGAGGCGGTCGGCAAGCTGCGCCTCAACGACGCGAGCTTCACCTACGAAATGGAGACGTCCGCCGCGCTCGGCTTCGGCTTCCGCTGCGGTTTCCTCGGGCTGTTGCATCTCGAGATCATCACCGAGCGCCTCGAGCGCGAATTCAACATGAGTTTGATCACGACGGCGCCGAGCGTGATCTACCACGTGTACATGACCGACGGCTCGATGATCGAAATGCACAATCCGGCCGATATGCCGGATCAGGTCAAGATCGATCACCTGAAAGAGCCGTGGATCTCAGCGACTATACTGGTGCCGGACGAGCATCTCGGCGCGGTGCTGAAACTCTGTCAGGACCGGCGCGGGCGGCAGAAGAATCTTACATATGCCGGGACGCGGGCGATGGCGGTATATGAACTGCCGCTCAACGAAGTGGTGTTCGATTTCTATGACCGCTTGAAGAGCGTGTCGCGCGGGTATGCCTCGTTCGATTATCAGATGATCGGCTACGAAGAGAACGAGCTGGTGAAGCTCTCGATCCTCGTCAACAGCGAACCTGTCGATGCGTTGTCGATCATCGTGCATCGCACCCGCGCCGAACAACGCGGTCGCGCCATGTGCGAGAAGTTGAAGGACTTGATCCCGCCGCACCTGTTCCAGATCCCGATCCAGGCGGCAATCGGCGGCAAGGTGATCGCGCGCGAGACCATCCGCGCCTTGCGCAAGGACGTGATCGCCAAGTGCTACGGCGGCGATATCAGCCGTAAGCGCAAGCTGCTCGACAAGCAGAAGGCCGGCAAGAAGAAGATGCGCGAATTCGGCAAGGTCGAGATCCCGCAGGAGGCGTTCATTGCGGCGCTGAAGATGGATGAGAATTGATCTCACGCTAGCGTCATCCGAGGCCTCGTGCGCCTCGTGCCCGGTATCCATGATCACCGCGCGTGCGATTGAAAATGATCGTGTGATGCAGCGCCTGCCCGATCGCAATGGGTGAGCATCATGCGAGCACGGTGTCAGACCCTTGGGTCTGTCACCTGAGTGCGGAAGACGATCGTAAAAAGCTCAGCAAATGCTGACAAAACGATGCGCTGCTCTCATCCAGTGCATGTCGGCCGGCATCAATCCTTTGGCTGGACCGAACGGGGCGGCGACCAGCGCCGCGCGTGGGATCCGGCGCGAGCAAACGCGCCGCTGCAGTGACATAGGTACTTATGATTGAATAATGTTGATTTACATCAACCAAAGGATGAATTAATTTGCGTGTAATTTGAGATTGCACCCTCTTTAGCTGTAGCGTCTTAGTCATGCGTCGAGACAACGGCCTGCGACAGATCGCTGGACTGGTCCTGGCGCTCAGTGGATCGGCGACTGCGGCGTCGGCACAATCTGGATCGAATGACATCGTCAAGACGCACAGGGGCGAGGCCTGGGCCGGAGTTGAAGCCACCAGAAAGAACTGGACGGTGTATACCGGCGCGACCTGGGCGCCGTTTGGACCGTTGCACGACTCTGGATTTCGCGTCCGCGCCATCGGCGGTATCGGCAGCTACAGCTATCGAACCACCAACCCCGAATTGGATCCCAACGCGCTGGCATTCGGCGACGTATTCAAAGCAGCATCAATTCTGTTGGGCACCGGAACCTCCGCACAACGCAGCGCGACCGCGGCGCAAACGGCACAAGTCATCAAGGTCAAGGGTCAAACACGGTTTGCCGATGTGTTGGCTGGATACCAATGGTCTCAAGGCGATTTGACGCTGAAAGCCTTTGCCGGCGCGAGTTTCGTCGTCGACACGGTGTCGCCGGCCGACCCGAACGCGACGTGGACCGGCACGTTCGAAGGCGCCAAGATCGTGGCCGAGGCCTGGTACAATATCAATCCAAGCCTGTGGACTGCCATCGATCTCAATTACACGACGATCGCGCAAACCCACGGTGCCCGGACGCGGGTCGGCTGGCGTGTGCTGCCGCACTGGTCGATCGGACTTGACGCCGGCGCGCGCCGCTTCGACGACGGCTACGAAAACGTCCTCGCGGCGCGCATCGGCGCCTTGGTGCGCTACGAGTGGAACGGGCGGCGAAGTGAGCCTCACTGGTGGCCATACCTTCAATCACGCCACCCCAGGGTTTCCGGGGCAGGGATTGAAGCGGCGCTGGACCTCTGGCGATCCTTTCGCCACGGTCACGATCCTGATGAAATTCTGAGCCTCCACCGGCTGGTACACCAAGAAACACGCTAGCAATTGCCCGCGAAGCGTCCCATCTTAAACTCACAACGATCCGTCACATCACCCAACGAGGTGGCCCATGAAGACGATTCTCGTTCCAACCGACTTGAACGAGCACATGGCCGCGACTTTCGAGACCGCGCGCCTGCTCGCCGCCAAATTCGGCGCAACCGTCGAAGGCATCGCACTGCGACCGGCTTTCGCCGAAGTGGTCGCGCCCGACCCGATCGTCGCCGTCACGATTCCTCCCGCCGATTGGAGCGAGGAAGACTTTCTACGCCGGACCCGCGCGCTGTTCGATAAGGCCGCGGCCAAGCCCATGAGCGGCGGCACGATGCGCTGGCGCGGCGGCGGCGCCATCGACGACGTCGGGCTCGGCGCGCTCGGCCGTGTGCACGACGTCACCGTGATGTCCCGCCCCGGCCGCAACGGATCGCGCATGACGTCCTTCGAGGCCGCCCTCTTCGATAGCGGCCGTCCGGTCTTGATGGCGCCACCCGTCGCCAAAGCCACGCTCGGCGACACGGTCGCCGTGCACTGGAACGCAAGCACCGAAACGTCGCGCGTCATCGGCGCCGCCATCCCGATTTTGAAACAGGCAAAGCGCGTGCTTCTGGTTGCTGTCGCCGGTCATATGTCGCCGGGGCCGAGCACAAAGGAAGCGCTGAGCTATCTCGAAGCGCACGGTATTGCCGCGAGCGAGCGGACAGTGCAGTCGCGGCCAGGACCGGGCGAGGCGATCCTTTCGGAAGCAGCGACATTCGGCGCCGACTTGCTCGTCAAGGGCGCCTACACGCAGAGCCGTCTCCGGCAGATGATTTTCGGCGGCGCGACGAACCATATATTGTCGCACGCCGAATTACCGGTTCTGTTCATGCACTGACGGGAACAGATCCAACGCGTTCGTGCCGCAGCGAGGGCAGCAGCCAGAACATCGCCATGCCCGTCAACGCGGCGCCGATCGCCATCACGAACGATGCCACATAGCTGCCAGTGATCTCATAGAGCAGACCCGACAGCCACGACCCAAGCGCCGCGCCGAGCCCAAGCGCCAGCGAAAGTGTTCCATAGATCGCACCGACACCGCCACCTGCAAACAGCACTGACACCATCGCAACCAGGATCGGCCCGCGCGCACCTTGCATCAGCCCGAAGAACAACACGAAAGCGTAGACCAGTAGCAGCGATGGCCAAACCGTCACCAGGATCAACGCGGTGATCCCAGCCATCGTCGACAGATACGAGATGGTCGCGGCTTGGCGCCGGCCGATCCGGTCCGACAGCCAGCCGACGCCGACAATTCCGAAAGCCGACAGGAGACCCGTCGCGCCAAAAGCCGCCGCAGCAACGAGCGGATCGAACCCGCGCTCGATCAGATAGGCGACCGAATGCGGCAACACGCTGTAAGCCGCGACCGACGTGAAGAAATATGCCGAGAACAAACCCCAGAACGCCGTCGTTCGCAGCGCCGTCGCGACCGTCCAGCCGCCCGAATGCTTCGCCGCCTCGGCGCGCTTCGCCTGCCAGGCGGACGAACCCGCATCGATGCGGCCCAACGGCAGGACGAACAGCAACGGAATCAGCGCCAGAACACCGGCGCCGAGAAATTGGTAGGCGACGCGCCAATCCGTGGTCGCCAGCAGCACTTGCGTCGCAGGCGGCACGATCACCATGCCAGCGCCGACCGCTGCATACGGCAGCGACATGATCCAGCCGATCCGCGACGTGAACCAACGGCTCAATAGCGCCGATGCTGCGACCATGCCGAGCATCGCCGCGCCAAATCCTCCCAACACGCCAACCGCGATAAAATAGTGCCAGAGCGACGTGGCCGACCCGGCCGCGAGATAGCCGATCCCGAGACACGACAGTCCGGCCGCATAGACCGCCCGCGCACCGAGCCGATCGACAATCTGGCCCGCGAGCGGCGCCGCGAGTGCATATCCCAGCATATAGATCGAGTAAGTCGAGGCGATGTCGGCGCGACTGACACCAAACTCCTTCTGCACGGGCAGCAAGAACACCGCGAACGTTTCCGTCACGCCGCGCCCGACGGTGTTCATGACGAACGTGAGAGATACGATCGCCAACAGAAATGCGCGCGAGGAGTCATCGCTGGAATGGAAAGGGTCGCCGGTGGCGGGAGCGGACATGACCGGCGCGCGTCAAATGCGCTTGAACTTAGCCATGACCTCACGGAACGTGAGCCCCTTGGCAAGCTCGGCCTCGGCGGCCTTGTCGTCGGCCCCGTACCGATGCGCGAGCGCCGCAACCTTCTCGGCGTGTGCCGCCGGAATGCAGCAAACACCCGAACCGTCCGCGACGATCACATCACCGGGTGCAACCCGCACGCCGCCGCACGAAATGATCTCGTTGAAGCCCGTGACCTTCAAGCGCGTGCGCCCCGTCAGTGGCGTCATATGCCGGGTAAACACTGGAAACCGATGCTCCAGCATTTCCTCCTGATCGCGCACGCCGCCGTCGCACACGAGGCCGCCAATGCCTTTGACTTTCGCCGCAAACGTTGCAAGCCCGCCCCACGTCGAAACGCAGTGCCCGCCATTGTCGATCACCAGCACCTCGCCGGGCGCAGCCGCATCGATCATGTGGCCGACCTTGAAGTCCTCCGACGTGAAGTCGCCACGGCTGCCGGTAACCTGCCGGATTGTCACCGCGCGGCCAACTGCCCGCGTTCCCGGCACAACTTGGCCAAGCCCGATCATGACGCCGGCAAATCCGACGTCATCGAGGGCATTGGCGATCGCCGGAGTGGCGAGATCTTTGAAGACCGACAAAATGGCATCGGACACGGACATGGCGGATCTCGCGAAAACGGCTGACCGCTGCAGTCTTATCCACGGGCACGCCGGCTCAGGTAGTCTGGCATTGGATGGCTGGCATGAATTGCCACGCCAGATTGACGCAGCACCGGGCGCCTCCCTAAGACTACCAAATGCAAGACCGAACGCGCCGACCGAGGACAGACCATGAAAGCTGACGATCTCAAGGCCGTGCAGGCCCCCCTGAAGGACATCTACCGCACGGATCCGGCCAAGGCGATAATCACGCTCCGCGCCGCTGGCGACCTATCCGGTGAGGGCGTCGCCTGCAAGGTTGACACGGGACGCGCGCTCATCAACGCCGGTCTCCATCCCGCGACTGGCGGGGACGGCAGTTTCGCCTGCTCGGGCGATATGCTGCTCGAAGCGCTGGTGGCCTGCGCTGGCGTCACGTTGAAGGCGGTCGCCACGGCGCTCGCATTCGACCTGAGGTCTGGCACGGTCACGGCTGAGGGCGATCTCGATTTTCGCGGCACGCTCGGCGTTGCCAAGGATGCTCCCGTGGGTTTCAAGGGCATCCGCCTCGCCTTCAATATCGAGACGAGCGAACCCCAAGAGCGCATCGATACCCTGTTGAAATTGACTGAGCGCTACTGCGTTGTGCTGCAGACGATCAAATCGCCGCCGGAACTGTCGGCGGTCATAAGGCACGCTACGGCATGACCAATCAAGCGAACGATCAAGATCGATGACGCTACTGCTTCGGCGGCGCGCCTGCCGGCGGCGTCAGTACGGACTCGGTCCCCGGAGCCGGCTTGAACGCGTCATCGGTCTTCGGTCGCGCTTTGGCGCGCGGTGGGGCCGCCGCCGCCGGGGGCGCAGGCTGCGCCGTGACGGGAGCTGCAGCCGGTGGTGGCGTAGCAGCTGCCGGCGCAAGTGGCGCGACGGCCGGGCCAGCTGCCGCAGCCGCACCGCGCTTGCGCTTTTCCGCAGGCTTTTTCGCGGCCACGGCCTCGTCGGCGGGCTGGTCGTCCGGCGGCGTCACGTCTTCCTTCAGCTGCACGTTGGGTCTGGGATTGGCACAGCGGAACAAGACCTGCTCATCAAGCGCAATCAGCCGCTTAACTTGCTCGATCTTGGCGGCCGGCAAGTTCGCCTTGCCCCATTGCGCGCCCCGCTCATAGTCCTTGCGCACGCCTTGAGTTTCGAGCTTGTCCTGCTCGGACTTGAGTTGTTCGCACTGCGCAAGGTCCAATGGCGCCGCACGTACGGCAAAGCTGCCCGAGACCAGCACGATCACTACCATCACTGCGCATCGCAACATCATCAGTGCTCTATGCTCGAATCGATTGAGGCGCCATACATCGGCTCACGCACCATAAGCCGCGATGATGCCGAGAAAATCGTCCGCTTTGAGGCTGGCTCCACCGACGAGGGCGCCATTGACGTGCGCAACGCCCATCAATTCGCACGCATTCTGCGGCTTTACCGATCCGCCGTAGAGAAGACGCATGGTCGCCCCCTCGCCACCGAACCGCTTCGCCAAAGCCGCGCGCATCGCCGCGTGCACCTGCGCGACATCGTTGGCGGTCGGCGTCAGTCCCGTCCCGATCGCCCAGACCGGTTCATAGGCGATGACCGTATTGGCGGCCATAGCGCCCGGCGGCACCGAACCCGCCAATTGCCGGCCAACCACCTCGAGCGTCCGTCCTTGTTTGCGCTCTTCAGCCGTTTCTCCGACGCAGACGATGGCAACGAGCCCGGCCCTATGAACCGCCTGAGTTTTGGCGGCGACGACGGCATCACTCTCGCCATGATCCGCACGCCGCTCCGAATGCCCGACGATCACAGCCGTTGCGCCCGCATCCTTCAGCATCTCCGCCGAAACGTCGCCTGTATGCGCGCCCGAGGCTTTGGCATGGCAATCCTGGCCGCCAATCGACACCCGTCCGCCCGACAGTTCACTGGCGAGCACCGAAACCAAGGTCGCAGGCGGACAAATCATGACATCACAGGCGCTGGCCGCCGAAAGACGGCTCTTCAACGCTCGGGCCTCGGCCAAGCTGGCTTTGACCCCGTTCATCTTCCAATTTCCTGCCACCAGCGGCCGGATCGCCGCTTGCCCGGTTGTCATGGCCGAATTCGCCCTCTAAATGTGCCAACCAAATCGGGTGTAACGCCCCGGATGTCCGCCAGCTTGCAGCGGGCAGTGGTGGTTCATAAACTCCCCCGCGACCACGTCAACCGCGGAAACAATCAGAAACTCGGCGCGCAGACGACCGCGCCCGGCGCCACGCGCCTGCACTTTGGACGACACCACGATGCTCGACGCCCTGCGACGTGCCGCCGGCACCTGGCTCGCGAAACTTCTGCTTGGCATTCTCATTTTGAGTTTTGCCGTTTGGGGTGTGGCGGACGTCTTCCGCGGATATGACAGTGGCACCGTTGCCCGGGTCGGCAAGGCGGCCATCACTCCGGAAGAATTCCAGCAGGCCTATCAGAACGAGCTGGATCAACTGTCGCGCCAGTTCGGCCGCCGCCTGACGCCCGAGCAGGCCCGCATGTTCGGCCTCGAGAGCCGCGTTCTCTCCCGTCTCGTCGGCACCGCTGCGATCGACAATCAGTCAAAAGATCTCGGACTTGCCATCTCCGACCAGGCGATCGCCAACTCGATCCGCAACGACCCAGCCTTCAAGACGCCCGACGGGAAATTCTCGCGACCACTGTTCGATCAGGCCTTGCGCCAAGCCGGCTTGTCAGAGCGCCGTTTCCTGACCGAGCGCACGCGCGAGGAAGTGCGCGAACAACTGACGGACAGCCTTACCGCGAATGCCACCGTCCCCCAACTGATCGTCGATCGAGTGCACGCCTGGCGCGAAGAGAAGCGCAGCTTCGAGCTGATCACCCTGGACCCAGAAAAATCAGTCAAAGTCGCCGATCCCGACGACGCCAAACTGAAGGCATACTACGAGGCCAACAAGCCTCAATTCATGACGCCGGAGTATCGCAAGATCGCGATGCTGTCGGTCTCGCGCGACGACATCAAGAAGGGTCTCGTCATTGCCGACGACGAGATCAAGGCGCTCTACGAGCAAGACAAGGAAAAGTTCAATACCCCCGAAAAACGCCGCATCTATCAGTTGGCTTTCCCTGACAAAGCAGCGGCGGAGAAGGCCTTGATCGAGCTCGGCAAAGCCAAGACGTTTCTCGAGGGCGCAACCGCACTCGGCTTCAAGGAAACCGACATCGATCTGGGCACCATCACGCGTCGCGACATCATCGACCCGAAAATCGCCGATGCAGCATTCAGCCTGAAAAAGGACGAAACGTCGAAGGTCGTCGAAGGGCAATTCACGACCGTGCTGTTGCGCACGACCGACATCGAAGCTGGAAAGATCAAGACACTGGACGACGTCAAGGGCGAAGTCCGCGAAGGGCTTGCGAATGAGCGCGCTGCGCGCGAGATTCAAACCGTATTGAGCAAGGTCGATGAGCAACGCGGCGCCGGCAAGACTCTCAAGCAGGCAGGCGAAACGCTCAAGCTGAACTTCAAAGACATCGAAGCGATCGATCGGCAGGCCAAAGCACCGGATGCAAAGCCGGTGCTCGAAGGCGCCGATGCCGCCAAGATCGCGAATGCTGTGTTCGCAGCAGCCGTCGGTGTCGAATCCGAGCCCGTCGAAACAGCCGGCGGCGGATATGTTTGGTTCGACGTCCTCGGCACAACACCCGCCAAGGAGAAAGCGTTCGACGATATCAAGGCCGACGTGAAGACGCGTTGGATCAACGCCGAACGCCAGCAGGACATCGTCAAACTCGCCGAAACGATCGTCGAGCGCGTCAAAGGCGGCACGACGTTGGACACCGTCGCCAAGGAGCTCAGCCTCAAAGTAGATCTGGTGTTGCCGGCGACCCGATCGACATCGCCGCAGGGCATGGCCGCCCCGGCCGTTCAGCAAGGCTTTGCATTGCCGAAAGGCGCCACCTATTCAGCCGCAAGCGCGAACAATCAGTCACGCTCCATCATCCGTGTGACCGAGGTCCAAGCCGCTGCGCCCGCGACCAAGGAGCAAACGGACCGCCTGCGATCTGAATTGACGCGCGGCGCGCAGACCGACACGGTCAACGCCTACGTCACCGCGCTGCAGAACCGCTACGGTACGACCATCAACGAACCAGCCATTCGCCAAGTGCTCGGCTTGGATCGCACCAATTGAACCACGGCGGCCCGTGTCCAAAGCGGGCCGAGCGAGGACAGTATGGACAGCAACATCGTCATCGAACCGGCCAAAGCCGCTTTCGCGACAACTTACGACCAAGGTCAGCCGCAAGTTGTCTGGACGCGGCTGATCGCGGACCTCGAAACGCCGGTATCGGTGTATCTCAAGCTGACGACCGGAGGCGTTCGCGCCTCGGGCCCGGCATGCCTGCTCGAATCGGTCGAAGGCGGCGCGACGCGCGGGCGCTATTCCTTCATCGGCCTCGCGCCCGACATCATCTGGCGCACGCAGGGCGACCGCGCTGAGATCAATCGTGACCCGCAATCCGCGCCGAACACCTTCACCCGCGACGAGAAGCCCACGCTGCAGTCCCTGCGCGCTTTGTTGGCTGAGAGCCGCATCGCATTGCCGGAGGGCATGCCGCCGAACGCAGCTGGGATCATCGGGTATCTGGGCTATGACACCGTCCGCCTTGTCGAACATCTCCCGAATGTGCGGCCCGATGTACTGTGCGTTCCAGACGGGGTGCTCGTGCGTCCGACGGTGATGGTGGTCTTCGACGCACTCAAAGACGAGATGATGGTCGTGACGCCGGTCTACCCGCACAAGCAGCGGCGGGCTGACGACGCCTACATTGCAGCACAACAGCGCATTCAGTCGGTGCTTGATGCTTTGGACGCGCCGGTACCGCATGCCGCCGCCATGGCGAGCGCGACGGCGGACGTGCCATTAACGACATCCAACACGAGCCCCGCCGACTACCTGGCGATGGTCCGCAAATCGAAGGAGTACATCGCCGCCGGCGACATCTTCCAGGTTGTGCTGGCGCAGCGCTTTTCCGCGCCCTTCACATTGCCACCTTTCGCGCTCTACCGCGCACTTCGCCGCCTCAATCCTTCGCCGTTTCTCTTCCATCTCGACTTCGGCGACTACGCCCTCGTCGGTTCATCGCCTGAGATTCTCGTACGTGTTCGCGACGGCGAAGTCACGATCCGCCCGCTTGCGGGCACGCGGCCGCGCGGCGCGACGCTCGAAGAAGACAAACAGCTCGAACGCGATTTGCTCGCCGATCCCAAGGAGCGTGCCGAGCACTTGATGTTGCTCGACCTCGGACGCAACGACGTCGGCCGCGTTGCCAAGATTGGCAGCGTCAAGGTTCAAGACAGTTTTGCGATCGAACGCTACAGCCATGTCATGCACATCTCCTCGACTGTTACCGGCGCACTCGCCCCCGAACACGACGTCATCGACGCGCTGATGGCGGGCTTTCCCGCGGGCACCCTCTCGGGCGCACCCAAAGTCCGCGCCATGGAGATCATCGATGAACTCGAAAAGGAAAAGCGCGGCCCCTATGGCGGCTGCGTCGGTTACTTCTCCGCCGATGGCCAGATGGACACCTGCATCGTGCTCCGCACCGCGCTGGTGAAGGACGGGCGAATTTATGTGCAGGCGGGCGCTGGCGTCGTCTCCGACAGCGACCCTGCCGCCGAACAGAACGAGTGCCTGTTTAAATCTCGCGCCCTCTTCAAAGCCGCCGAAGAAGCCATCAAATTCGCCGCCCGCGCAAAACGCGGCAACCGCTGAACGCATTGGACCACGGCCAACCGCTGAGCTTGACAGGCCCTTGGGTGAACTTCATAACTTGTAGACCCCACGGCATCATCCGGGCGCGTAGCTCAGCGGTAGAGCACACCCTTCACACGGGTGGGGTCACAGGTTCAATCCCTGTCGCGCCCACCATGCACTCTGGAACTCAAGAACATCCTAGACACTCATGGACCAAAGCAGAACCCGTCTCGCCAGAAGGGCAAGATCGTGTATCTCGCAACTGAAGACTGGTTCGTTTGCTCGCATTTCTTGCCGCAACTGAGACGCGCGCGGGACTTGGATCTCGATGTTGTTGTCGTCACTCGCATTCGCAATCACGCGCACACTTTGGAAGCCGAGGGCGCGCGAGTTATCGCTCTCGAAGCAGAACGCGGCGACTTGGGACTGTTCTCGGTTGCCCGCCATTGGCAAAAACTGTTCGTCATCCTGCGTCGTGAACGCCCAGATATCGTGCACTGCATCTCTCTGCGCCTCGTCGTGATCGGCGGCATTGCGTCGCGATTGGCGGGGGTGCGCAAACTGGTCTTGGCGCCGGTAGGTCTTGGCCATCTTTGGATCGCACGAGACGCGAAGGCGCGCTTGGCACGATGGTTCACGAGGCTGATCGTTGGGCACGGGCTGCGCAAACTGGGCACACGATACGTGTTTGAGAATCGTGAAGACCCGGGAGAATTCGACCTCGATCCCAACGCACCGGACGTGACCATCGTCGGCGGATCGGGTGTCGACCCAGCGGTCTTCAAAGGTACTCCCGAGCCGCCTTCGCCGCCGGTCAGAGTAGCCGTCGTCGCGCGCATGACCGAGGCCAAAGGCATAGAGGACTGCATTGCGGCAGCAAAACGCGCGCGTGACAAAGGCGCGAAGATCGAACTCAATTTGTTTGGCTCGACCGATCCGGCAAATCGAGGCGCACTTTCACCGGAAGCGCTGCGGCGACTTTGCAGCCAGACCGGAGCGATTTGGCATGGGCCATCCGATGACATCCCATCCGTATGGCGCAATCACCATGTGGCATTGCTCTTGTCCAAGCGGGAAGGCCTCCCGCGGAGCTTGATCGAGGCGGCGGCCTGTGCGCGGCCGATCATCGCCACCGATGTTACGGGATGCCGTGATGTCGTAAGCCATAGTAAAACTGGGCTTCTCGTGCCCCCGGGAGATATCGAAGCGGCGGCGAACGCGATTGTGCTGCTTGCCAGCGATGCGGGCTTGCGTGAAAAGCTCGGCGCGGCGGGAGAGGCGAGAATGCGCGCCACGTTTTCAGAATCAATTGTCAGCTCTCAAATTGGCGCCGTATATGAGCAACTGATCCCGCTCAATGAAGCCTGATTGGAATGGCACAACACGATAAATGAAACGCCTCCTCGATCTCGTAGCCGCATCTATCGGAATCGCTATTCTATGGCCGATCATCGCCGTGGCCATCGTTATGGTGCGGCGCGAAACGCCAGGTCCGGGCATCTTCCGGCAGATCCGCGTCGGCCGGCATCAACAGCCGTTCATGCTCTACAAGATCCGCACAATGCACGTTGGCACCGCTCAGGACGCAACCCACCAAATCGGCGCCTCGGCTTGCACAAAAATCGGAGCGTGGGCCCGACGCTACAAGATCGATGAATTGCCACAACTCTTCAATGTGATACGCGGCGACATGAGCCTCGTCGGTCCACGACCCTGCTTGCCGGTTCAATTCGAGCTGATCGAGGCCCGCCAGCGCGAAGGGGCATTCGAGGCATTGCCAGGCATCACCGGCCTCGCCCAAGTTCAGGGCGTCGATATGTCGGAGCCTGTCCGTCTCGCGGCCATTGACGGTAACTACGCGCGCGCCCAATCCTTGGCGGGAGATCTCCGCATCCTGGTGGCGACACTGCGGGGCCGAGGCATCGGCCTGGATTGGGTCAAGGAGTAGCGCCGCTTGGTCAACTCAGTCGGGCGCGGCGCCCTGCGGTTACATCTCTGTAAGGGCCAGCGAAGCCACGTAAGCAAAAATCGCTGCAATGACGTACATGGACAAATGCGCGAGTGACCACAGGCCAAATGTCGCCCAAGTCAATGCCAACACCACCCCAAAACTCGCGTTGACATAGGGTTGCATCGGTTTCGCAAGCGCTTGAGCATTACGCCATACGATCATGATCACAGCAAGCAGAAGCAGCCCTCCAAAAGCTCCGGTCTCATACCAGGCCTGCAAATACACATTGTGAGAGTGCCAATCCGTTGATCTCAAGAAGCGATCCTTCCCCTTGATGTCGCCGGCGTTATTCTGAATGACCTTGTCATTTGTTGACCGGCCGCCAAAAATTCCGGCACCGATCCAGGGCGACTTCCAATATTGCTCTGCCGTAAACCCCCAGATCACGATCCGATGTCGCAGCGAGGCGCCCAAATATGGGCTGTCGTAAGCTTCGATACGCTCCAGGGCAGTCATAATAGGTATGACAAATAATCCAGATCCCAATATTGCAACTAAGATAATGCGGCGAACGGTTCCGATGGCAATATGCGACAATGCAAAAACAGCGGCTGAAATAATCAGAGCGATCTTGCTCGTTTTATGCGATGATTCTATTATGATCGAGGCAGCAATCGGCACAACGGCATACACAGCAAGCCGAATGTTGTTCCGCAACGGCAGAACAAGGCTTGCAGCAAGCGCCACCCAAGCAAGCAGTGCAATAATCGCAACGCTACGATTGAATTCAAAGTCATTTAGACGCTGATCGATCACAGGCCGCTTGGTCAACAGAAAATCTGGCAGGAGCCCTTTGAAATACACCTGCATCAGGCCACCAGTCAAAAATTCCAAAGTAAAAATGAGAACCGCAATGGACCAGCCTAGTGCTAATCCAACAGCCATTTCCGTCAGAACATCACGCGGCAGTTCGCGCAAAAGCGTAAAAACAATAAAAATAGCGAATATCTGAAAAGCCAATAGCGCTACGAAGTAATAAGCGCCAGATGGCGCGCTTGATAAAATTGATGCCAGAGCCAAGAAGAGGGCGCTCAAAAACAATAATGAGGCCCACGGCGAAACGCTTATGGCGGGCATGCCCCGCCGCTCCGCAACAATCCAAAAGAGCGGAGCTATGAGACACGCGTATACAAAAACTGGCGCAACCCTCGGCGCAATAATGAGAATAATGATACCCAGCACCACCCATATGCGCGTGGCAAGAAGCGCCCGGCCTCTCATTGGCTCCCGGGATAAATCAATCATGTCACGCAATCTGCTTGGCCAGGAATTTCAAATTCAAAAACACGGGACGCCCCCCCAATCTCGAAAGAGAACAACGCCGGTCGAGCACCACCAGAGACCCTATGCCCGCTGCGAATCTCAAGTCAGCGAATTGGCTGCTGTCACCACCCCCGCCGATTACCGCAGGGCGGCAAACACGTAAAGCTGAACATTCGGATCACGCACAAAATGCACAGGTTCTCGAGGACTGTGTCCGACCTCATGGCGGCGCAGCCCGAACTGTCCTGAACCGTGCATCCAAACTTGCACATCGGGTGGGCGCCCGCTATCCGCTTCAGATGCGCCGAATTCATGCCGATATGCTGCTGGTCGTCATTGCCGCCATTTGGGGACTGGCATTCGTGTTTCAGAAAACCGCCATGAATCATCTGGGACCCTTGCTGTTCATCGCTGCGCGCTCAACCGTTGCGGCGGTGGCGCTCGCACCCTTGGCATGGCGAGAAGCGCGCGCTGCCGAAACGGCCATACCGCGCCGATATCTCGCGATCACGGCGCTGGCGGCATCGATGTTCTTCCTCGGCGCGGCATTCCAGCAGTTCGGGCTGGTCACGGCGACCGTCAGCAATACAGGGTTTCTCACGGCACTCTACGTCATTTTTGTACCGATTGTCGGCCGCTGCGTCAGCCGAAAGCCGCTCGCCTGGATCGTCTGGCCAGCCGTCGCTCTCTCGTTTGCCGGCACGTGGCTGTTGAGCGGTGGCGGTCTGGCGGCATTCTCTTTCGGCGATGTCCTTGTCACCATCTGTGCGTTCTTCTGGGCGGCGCACGTCGTGGTCACGGGCGAAGCAGCGTCCTATGGCCGGCCCATCACATTCACTTGCCTTCAGTTCTGGTTGATCGGTTCAGTAGGCCTTGCAGGCGCGCTCCTGTTCGAGACCGTGTCGATCGATATGATCCGCGCGGCAATACCTCAAATTCTGTTTGTCGGCCTCTTGTCGAGCGCCCTGACGTTCACGGTGTTCTCGATAGCTTTAAAGTATACCCCGCCGGCCGAAGCTGCTGTCATCGTATCGATGGAGAGCCTATTCGCCGCTTTGGCGGGAGCGGCGTTGCTGGGTGAGCGATTGGGTCTGATATCGTGGTTAGGCGCCGGACTGATCATGCTCGCGACGTTGCTGGTCCAGCTCGGCCCGCATCTCGGACGCAAAAGCGAGCGAGCCGAAATCAAAACCTCGGTCGACTGCGTCTGACTACAATTGCGACATTTGACCCTTCCTGGGCCGCCTTGGCGATGCTAGCCTCGCCGCATGGGAGTCTTGCGAAGCCGCATTTGGGGCGTCATGCTCCTCGCACTGATCACCACGGCGTCGGCCTCGGCTTTCGCTGGCGAGCCCACGCTGCGCCATCCCGACTCGAGCCTTCGCGCCGCACCGATCCCGCCGGGTGCCTCGCCTTACTTGCCGGACGGCCGGACGTTGAGCGGCTCGACCGGCGCGCCAATCCCTTGCCAATGCGTGTTCAAGGGCCGCACCTACAAGGTCGGCGAGCGCATTTGCATGTCGACCCACCTCGGTATCGTCATCACGCGCTGCGAACTCGCCATCAACGTGACGACCTGGCAGCCAACCAACGAGCCGTGCACCGTCAGCCATGCTGTGACGGATGCTGTCCGCGAGGCGCCGGCCGAGTAGAATACCTCCGATCAAGAAACGGGAGGAGCACATGGATCTGAAACTCGCTGGAAAAACCGCGCTCGTGACGGGCGGAAGCCGCGGCATCGGCAAAGCTATTGCGCGCGCATTGGCCGACGAAGGTGTCGATGTCGCCATCGCCGCTCGCGATATGACGGCGGCGCAGGCCGCGGCGAAAGAGATCGCGACGGCCACAGGTCGCAAAGTGGTGGCGGTCGCAACGGACACAGGCGACGATGCCAAGGTCAAGGCCATGGTGGCGGAAGTGCGCAAAGCCCTCGGAAAAATCGACATCCTCGTCAATTGCGCGGCCCAACCCGGCGGCCAAGCTAAGCCGCCCTCGCTTGGCGAGATCACCAACGAGCACTTCTGGGCGGACATGAATGTGAAAGTACTGGGCTATCTCAGAACCGCACGGGAAGTCGCGCCGGAGATGGTGCAGCGCAAGTGGGGCCGGATCATCAATGTTTCAGGCCTTGCCGCGCGATCGACGGGTACGATCATTGGTTCGATGCGCAATGTTTCTGTTGCGGCTCTGACAAAAAATATCGCGGACGAGCTGGCGGGCACCGGCGTTTCTGCCGTCTGCATCCATCCGGGTCTGACCCGCACGGAGAAGACACCCGGCGTCGCCGCCAAAACCGCCGAAAAACTCGGGATCTCGGTCGCCGATGCGGAGGCACAAATGGCATCGAAAAACCTGACCAAGAGACTGATTGCAGCGGACGACATCGCGGCTGTCGCGGCGTTCGTTGCCTCCCCAAGGTCAGTGGCGATCAACGGCGACGTGATCGCCGCGGGCGGCGGCGCACCTGGATCAATCCACTACTGACAAAAATGGCGCGGATGTCAAAAACGCCCGCGCCTATTCGTCGTTCCTAGGATTGAGAAGCTTGCGCGTCTCGCGCACCTTCAATCGCGCGGCCGACCGGCGCTCGTCGAAGCGCTTGGGCTCCCACATTTGAAACTTCTGGCCCAAGCCGACAAATGCGATCTCGGTGACGAGGCCCGCATGCGCGCGAAGCTGTTCAGGAAGGACGACACGTCCGTCGCCATCAAGTGCGAGCACATGGACGTCACCATAGAGCGCGACAGATAGCTCGTCTCGCTCATCCGAATAATCTGGCAAGCCTGCGAGAAGCCCGTCGATTTTTTGCGCAAGTCTCTCGCCGCCTGCATCGAGGGCTGGAGCATCAAGCGAGGGGTAACAGTAGATCCCGCCGCCGGTCTTCGCATAGCCATCGCGCTCGAGGACGGCACGGAAAGGCGCAGGGACAGAAACCCTGCCTTTACTGTCGATCCGGTTCGTGAATGTCGAGACAAAGCGGTCCATCCCCTGATTGCGCCATTGGCGCACACCTCCACACTCTTTCCACTACCGAGACATGAGGCGGCGAGTGTCTGCATCGAGCTTTCGCTCGCGCCGCGAACCGCTTGCCTCATTCCGCACCCCGCAAATCAGCACGAAGCATGGGTGAACATGGGTTTAGACGGGATCAAATGGGTGTCAATGGGATGAACTGATCAACAAGGAGCATATCGCGCTTTTTCCACTGTCCGGCGCACGGAAGCCGCACACCTCGCTGCGGGCCAGACTTGGCCGTCCACAGCACATGCAAGACGAATCAGAGCGCGCCTTTGCGTTGTTGGATCATCATGAAGGTGTCGGTGGTGTGCTCGGCGAGCTGGAACCAGAGGTAGCCATCGCCGCGAACCGATTTCATAGCCTCGTAGACGGTCTTGAAATCGTCGCTCTTGCCGGCGAATTCGGCGCAGACCTCGCCGGTCGCCTTGAAGGCCGCGTCGAGAACCGGCTCCGGGAAAGGCCGAATATGTGCGCCGGCGGCGACGACCCGCTTCAGCGCTTGCGCGTTCGCGAGATCGTACTTCGCGGTCATCAGTTGATCCGCCCGATGCGATGCCGCTCGCAGGATAGCTTGATAGCTTTTCGGCAGAGCGCTCCATCTGTCCGAATTGACGAACAGGTGCAGCATCGCCTGCATACCTATCCCTTTAGTTCAGGTTGGCCGTTTGAATTGAGTTGAAGCGGCGATGCGGCCGGGTTTGGTCGACGAGGTTGCGCATGGTGATCGGCGGCTTGGCAACGACACTTTCGATGACACGAGCGGCGATGCGCGCGACGCCGTTGGTGCGGCGCCGGTTGTGGCGGAACGCGAACTCGTCGAGATAGGCCTGCAGATGCTTCGGCTTCACAGCGCCCGCGTGCGTGCCGATCAGCCAGCGCTTCAACAGCGAGATCGTCCAGTGGCACATCTGCACGGCGTCGGCCTCGCGCTTCTCGGCCTTGGTCTGGATCACCGCGTCGTGTGACCGCTCGCCGAGGCTCTTGTCGTTGTAGCCAGCGTGGCCGTCGGTCACGACGCCAGCGTCGGCGGCCAATTCGCCGTCAGCGAAGCGCTTGCACGTGTCAGCGTCATTGGTCTCGGCGTGAGCGAGGCGCACGCGCCCCAATCCTGTCTTGGCGTCTTTTTCCGCCGCCACCAGAACGAGTTGCTTGTGTGGGCCGCCTTTGCCGCCCACCAGCGCCTCGTCCATCTCGACGAAAGGGCCGAGCGGCTCGCTTTCGGATCTGACCATCGCCGAGCGCAGCTTGTGCAGCCACGTCCAGGCCGTCTCGTAAGAACCAAAGCCCATGATGCGCTGAAAATCCTTGCCCGAAACGCCGGTGCGCCGCACCGAGATCTCGAAGATGGCGCGGAACCACACCTTCAACGGTTTGCGCGTCTTCTCCAGCACGGTGCCGGACGTCAGGCTCGTCTGATGGTGGCATTCGGCGCACTCGAACGTGGTGCCTTTGCGGATCGTCCACACACGCGTGCTCTCGCAACGGGCACATGCAGGTTTGCCGCCCCAGCGGGCCTGGATCCAGTAGGAGCGGCAGTCCGCTTCGGACGAAAAGCGCGCATCAAACTCGGTCGCGGTCTTCGGGAAGTCACGCCACAGATCGTCCGGCAGTGTGTCGGTCATGATCCAACTCCTTGGTTGAACTCACGTAGCGCGCAATTACGCCTGAACTAAGGGGATAGGTATGCATCGCCTGTCCCTCCCACCAGCCAGGATAATAGTAGAACTTTGCGACACGGTGAAAATGGAGTTTCTCGTCGTCATATGGCCCTGCCATCGCTGCGGCATCGATGGTTCCTCTTTCGAGGGCTGCATACAGTTCGGTATCGGCAATCTGCTGAGGTGCGGCTCCGCATTTCGCGAGCACCGCCCCCGCGAACCCGCCAATCCGGATCTTCAGATCCTTGAGATCGTCAACGCTGTTGATCTCTTTACGATACCAACCGCCCATCTGCGCGCCGGTATTGCCCGCTGGCAATCCAAAGAGTTTGTGTTTGGCATAAAAGGCATTGAGCAGCTCGATGCCGCCGCCCTCGTACATCCATGCATTCTGCAAGCGCTGATTCAATCCGAACGGAACCGCCGTGCCGAATGCAAAGGTCGGATCCTTGCCCCACGAGTAATAGGACGCCGTATGGCACATCTCGACCGTCCCGGCCGAAACCGCGTCCGCCGCTCGTAGCGTCGGCACGATCTCGCCAGCGGCAAAGACCTGGATCAGGAACTTATTGTCCGTGGCTTCAGCGACCGTCTTGGCTATCAGCTCCGCCGCACCAAAGAGGGTATCAATCGACCGCGGAAAGCTGGACGTCAGGCGCCATTTGAGCTCGGGGCTCGACTGCGCGACAGCCGGCGATGCAACAGCAGCGGACCCAAGACCGCCAGCCGCCGCAGCCTTCACGAACTGGCGTCGATTGGGATCGGACATGCGCTTCGTCCCGTGACCAGACCTCTGTTTCATCCTATAGTGTCAAGGGTTTGCTCGACAATGGCCGCAGAGCAAGCGCACCAGCCATTCTGATCGCAAGGATAACGTGATGCGCGAATACGAAGTCAGGCCAACACCCGACGATCCACGATTGTCGGTCTCCGTCACCGGCATCGACCATGAAGGGCGCCAGATCGACACGGCCGTTGTCATGGAACGGCCGCTGACGCTGTTTCTAAACGCCCGCGAAATCGTGACGATGATGACCATCGGCGATCATCCCGATCTGCTCGCGATCGGCTATCTCTTCAACCAGAACATGCTGCGCGCCGATGACGTCATCACAAGCGTCGACTACGACGATGACATCCAGACCGTTGTCGTACGCACCGAGCGCCAGACCGACTACGAAGACAAGCTCAAGAAGAAGGTGCAGACGTCGGGGTGCGCACAAGGCACGATCTTCGGCGATCTGATGGAGGAGTTCGACAAGATCGAGCTGTCGCCCTCGGCGCGCATCAAGACATCATGGCTCTACGCCCTGACCAAGAAGATCAACACCGAGCCATCACTCTATCTGAAGGCCGGTGCGATCCACGGCAGCGTGCTCTGCCAGGATGATCGCCCGCTCGTCTACATGGAAGACGTTGGCCGCCATAACGCCGTCGACAAGATCGCCGGTTACATGTTGCGGCATCGTGTTCCCGCGCACGACAAGACCTTCTACACGACCGGCCGGTTGACCTCTGAGATGGTGATCAAGACCGTGAAGATGGGAATACCGATCCTCGTTTCGCGCTCAGGGTTCACTGCCTGGGGCGTCGAACTCGCACGCAAGGCCGGCCTCACATTGATAGGCCGCGCGCGCGGAAAACGCTTCGTCGCACTCTCTGGCGAAGACCGGCTGGTCTTTGACGCCGATTTGTCGAACCTCGACGAGGAAGACCGCAAACACCGCCGTAAAGCCGCGCAAGTCGACTGACCCGCCGACCGGCAATTGCTTCAGCTCTTCGGTGGCAGATTCGTCGGCTTGCCGACGACGGTGACGAACAGATCATCGAGACTGAAAATCCGTTTGCCCGCGCGCTTCAGATCATCAAGGGTCACCTTCTCGATCTCCGCATTGCGGCGGTCGACGTAGTCGATGCCGAGATCTTCTTGCATGAAGGCCAGCAACTGATTGGCGATCTTGGCATTGGTATCGAAGCGCAGCGCATAGGACCCGATCAGATAGCTCTTGGCGTTGGCAAGTTCCGTCGCCGTCGGGCCAGCCTCTATCATCCGCTTCAATTCGGCTCGAATGATATCGAGTGATTGCGCCATTGCCTCATTCTTGGTGGCAACGCCGCCCGAAAACACCGCGCCATATTTGTACGGCTGCAGATAGCTGTAGACCGAATAGGCGAGGCCACGCTTCTCGCGCACTTCCTGCATCAGCGTCGACGAAAAACCACCACCGCCGATGATATGATTCAAGACGAAGGCCGGCATGAAGTCCGGATCCTTGCGCGCAATACCGTTGCCACCAAATCGTGCAACCGACTGCGGCACATTCATCTCCACCACTTGCAGCTTTTCGGCGACCTTCGGCACGACTTTCGCAACCGGTGTCAGCTCTGACTTGGCCGGCAGATCGCCGAATAGCTGATCGAGGACGCGGCCAAAGTCGGCCGCGTTGATGTCACCCACTGCTACAACTTTGAGCGTGTCCCGGGCGAATACGCGGCGGCGATAGTTCTCGAGATCGTCACGCGTAATCGACTTCAGGGTCTCGGCCGTTCCATTCGACGGCCGTCCATAAGGATGTCCGGCGAACGCCGCCGCGTTCCATTTCTCACTGGCAAGCTTATCTGGATCGCGCGCAGCGAACACCAGGCTCGCCAGCAGTTGATTGCGCACGCGATCGACAGCGTCGGCATCGAACCGCGGCTTGGTGATCGCAAGTTTGACCAGTGCGACCGCCGCGTCACGGTTTTCCGTCAACGTTTCAAAGCTGCCGTAGAGATTGTCGCGGCCGTCATCAAAGCTGAACCGCAACGCCAATTCCTCAACCCGGCGCTGAAAGGTCTGCGCGTTCAAATCACCTGCGCCCTCATCCAGCATGCCCGTGAGGAAGTTCGCGACCCCTTCCTTGCCCACTGGATCCTGGGTATTGCCGCCTTCGAATGTGAACCGCAATGCCATGAGGGGCACGCGATGTTCCTCGACGAGCCAGGCTTTGATGCCGCCGGGACTGGTGATTTCTTGAATCTTCATGGCGTGGGCCGAACCCATTGCTGAAAAGAGAAACGCAGAGGCCGCGAGTGAAAGCGCGGTGAAGCGCTTGCTGGCATCCAGCAAACGACCCGTCGTCGTCGTGGTGAGAGCCTTCAATACGGACATGGACTGACCTCGAGACGCTTAAGAACGCTTGGCGGGTTGAGCAGACTCTGTTTCCGGCAACAGCGTGCCGGTAACCGATCGGCGCAATTCCAGATACTTCTGTGCGGCCTTCTGAACCTGCTCACGCGTAACCTTCTGGATCTCCTTCGGCCATTCGTCGATTTCCGGAATTGACCGGCCGACAACCAAGCCCCAGCCATAGCGGCGCGCCAAGGTCGACTGGCTGTCGCTCTCGTAGACGAAGTCCGCGACGTAGAGCTTCTTGGCGCGGGTCAACTCTTCGTCCGTCACGCCATTAGCCTTGATGTCGGCGAGAACGGCGTCGATGCCAGCCTCGATCTTGTCGAGCCCGACGCCGTCAGCCGCAACGGCAGAGATTGCGATCTTTCCGCTGTCCAAGCCGCTGCCCGAATACCAGCCGCCGGCCGACGACGCCACTTTGTCGTCGACCACGAGCTTTTGATACAGCCGGCTCGTGGCACCCTGGGCGGCAATTTTCATCATCAGTTCGAGTGCTTCGGCGTCGCCTTTGTCGGCCGTCAGATAACTCGGCGCCAAATAGTAGCGGTAGAGCGTTGGCTTGCCGGCCCGCGCATCTCTCAGTTCCAAGCGGCGGGCCGCGCGATGCTCCGGTTCTTTCGGGCGCACGCGCGACTTGATTGCGTCGCTCGGCTTCAGCGAGCCAAAAATTTGGTCGGCGAGCGTTTTGACTTCAGCCGGCGTAACGTCGCCACTCACCACCAGGATCGCATTATTCGGAGCATAGTAGCGCTTGTAGAACGACAACGCATCTTCACGCGAGAGCTTGGCGATCTCGTGCATCCAGCCGATGACCGGAATTCCGTAGGGGTGATTCTGGTAGAGCGCGGCCGACATCTGCTCGTCGAGGACAGAGCCCGGATTGTTCTCGATCCGCGACCGGCGCTCCTCGAGAATGACGTCGCGCTCCGTCAAAACCTCTTTTTCGGCGAGCTTGAGATTCAGCATCCGGTCGGCTTCCATCTCCATCACCTGTCGCAGGCGGTCCTTGGAGATGCGCTGGAAATAGGCCGTCGCATCGTGGCTAGTGAAGGCGTTATCCTGACCACCGAGACGGGAAATGATCTTCGAAAACTCGCCCGTCGCGATTTTGTCTGTTTCCTTGAACATCAAATGCTCAAGGAAATGCGCGATGCCGGACGAGCCCGGCGGCTCGTCGGACGCACCAACCCGATACCAAACCATATGCGTGATCACCGGCGCCCGGTTATCGGGCACGACTACGATCTGCATGCCGTTGGCGAGCTTGAACTCAGTGGCGCGGCTTATCGACTGCGCCTGAAGCGACTCGAAGGTTTGGCTGAGCATGAGGATCGCTAAGGTGAGGATGAAACGGAAAACCGGAAGTCGATGGCGCATAAAACTCTATTCCTCGCATCGAGGTCCGCAACTCGGCACGGACGACTCCGCATGATGTCGGTATCCGGCCCTGCGATGTCAAATGACAACGCGGTAAGCTCTGTAAATTAACGGATTTACGCGCTGTGCGCGACAGATCAGGCCGGCCCGATCAGTTTGACTTCGAGTTCTGGAGGGCGTTGCCAATGAACTGATTGCACGGACCAAATGGGCTCCGCGACGTATCGGCGTTCGGATTGAGTGCTTTTTCCTTCCAATTGCGCTCACCGGAGCAATACTCGCGATGCAGTTTCTCGCGCTCTGCTGCAGCCAATGCGCGCCGCTTGTCCGGATCATTGATCGCCGCAGTCTCGACAGGCGCCGCGCCACTACCCGGGTCGGGCAACCGCGCGATATTGGGCGGAACCACCAGCGGCGAACGCTCAGCAAGCTTTGGCTCGATCTTGTTCTTGGACTGAGCCGATTCGCTGACACCCAGCCAGTCGAACACCTTGCCATTCAGTTCGACGCCGTCCACGCCGCCACAACCAGCTAGGCCGAGCGTCAGGATCAACCCTGCAATTCGTAGTCGTAGGGAGCAGCGTCATATCGGCCTATCGACGTTGATTAAGTGGCTGAGAATTACTGAAATTACGACGACTTTGAGGCCGTCCCCCGACTCACAATGAGAGAATCATACAAGAGGCCAATGACACCGGCAACAATCGCCATATCGGCCATGTTGAAGATGTACCAGTAAAACCCATAAGCATGGAGTGAGAAGAAGTCGGCCACACCGCCAATCAGCATGCGGTCCAAAGCATTCCCCAACGCCCCGCCAATGATCAGCCCCAAGCTTAAAGCCATGATTTTATTGGTATCCGGCCGTGCCAGCCAAACGGCGAGCGCCAACGACGCCAGCACTGCGAAGGCCGTCAGCGCCAATTGTCCCCAGAAGCCATCCATCGCCAATTGACCAAAGCTGACGCCGGGGTTCACCACATAAACGATATCCAGGAACGGAAGCAGCGGGACGCGCCCTTTGTCTTCTATCCGATAGATCAGCAGCATCCACCATTTGTGCGCCTGGTCGATCGCAAACGTCAGCACAGCGATCCAAAGCCCGAACGAAGTCAAGGGGCCCCAGAACAGCGATCGCAGGAACGGCAGTTGCATCGGTTTGCTCTAGGCGGCGGCGCGCGCTGGCGCAAGCGGTTCGATCGTACCATCGAGCGTTGCGCATGAGAGGTCCAGTGGCTATGAGTACGCCGCACCGGGAAAACTCCACGCTTTGTGCGCGGCTGCGTGCCGCAAGGCGTTGAACGGCGGGTACTCATGGCTCTCGTGGTAATGAAATTCGGCGGCACCTCCGTCGCCAATGTCGAACGCATTCGCAACGTTGCTCGTCACGTCAAACGTGAGGTCGACGGCGGCAACAAAGTCGCGGTCGTGGTTTCGGCCATGTCCGGCACGACCAACCAGCTCGTGGCCTGGGTGCGCGAAGCCTCTCTACTGCACGATGCCCGCGAATACGATGCGGTGGTCGCCTCGGGCGAACAGGTCACCGCAGGTCTGCTCGCCATTGTCCTGCAATCGATGGGCGTGCAAGCGCGATCGTGGCAAGGATGGCAGATTCCGATTTTGACCGATGCCGCGCACGGCGTCGCACGCATCAAGGACATCCAGGCCGATGAGCTGAAAAAACGGCTCGATCAGGGCGAAGTCGCCGTCATCGCGGGCTTCCAAGGTTTCGAGCCGGAGCGCAGGCGCATCGCAACGCTTGGCCGCGGCGGCTCGGATACCTCAGCCGTCGCCATTGCCATCGCTCTCAAGGCCGATATCTGCGACATCTATACCGACGTCGATGGTGTCTACACCACCGACCCGCGCATCGTGCCGAAGGCACGGCGTCTGCCGAAAGTTTCCTACGAAGAAATGCTGGAGATGGCATCGCTCGGCTCGAAGGTGCTGCAGACCCGCTCGGTCGAGCTGGCGATGGTCTACAAGATGCGCACGCGCGTGTTGTCGAGCTTTGTAGCGCCCGAAGCGATGCAGCCGACCACGCCAGCCAATTGGCATGAAATTGGAACGATTGTTTGCAGCGAGGATGAGATCGTGGAACAGCAAGTCGTCAGCGGGATCGCGTATGCAAAGGACGAGGCCAAGGTCACGCTTCTGAAGCTTCAAGACAAGCCCGGCATCGCCGCGCGCATCTTTGGTCCCCTCTCGGACGCCAACATCAACGTCGACATGATCGTCCAGAACCTGTCGTCCGATGGCAAACACACCGATATGACGTTCACCGTGCAGCAGGCCGAGCTGCCACGCACGCTCGAAGTGCTGAAAGGCGCGCGCAAGGACATCGGCCATTTCGACGTCAACAGCTCCGCCGACGTCGTCAAAGTTTCCGTCATCGGCATCGGCATGCGCAGTCATGCGGGTGTCGCCGCGCAGATGTTCAAGGCGCTGGCGGACAAAGGCATCAACATTCTTGCTATCACGACATCCGAGATCAAAATCAGCGTTTTGATCGATGCGGCCTATTCGGAACTGGCCGTCCGCACGCTGCATGGTCTTTACGGGTTGGATAAGGACTAAATCTGAACTCGTTGATCAGTGGCTGTGCTAGGGTTCCATTGCGCATTGGCTGCAGTGAACCGCTCAGCAGCATGAGCGTTGGCATGTGAATTGCTCCAGCACCGGAGCACGTCGAAAAGAGGGGCCTGAGTTATGGCGACCCCGCGCGGAGACGATCCGCGGAAAGGGCCGAACGAACCGGCGCTGCGCATCATCATGCGGCGGCTGCGCGAGATCATGGCCGAAACCGGCGATGGTCAAGCGCGCCTGGACAAAATCGTCCGCCAGATAGCCGGCCTGATGGTCGCCGAAGTGTGCTCGATCTATCTGAAGCGCCAGGACGGGTCGCTCGAGCTGTTCGCGACCGAAGGGCTGAACCCCAACGCGGTTCACAATACCTTCATGCGGCGTGGCGAAGGCCTCGTCGGGCGCTGCGCCGAACTCGCGGTCACCATCAACGAGCCGGACGCGCAAAGCCATCCTGCGTTCTCTTACCGTCCGGAAACCGGCGAAGAAATATACCACTCCTTCCTTGCCGTTCCGATCCAGCGGCGCTCCGAAGTGATGGGCGTCCTGACCGTCCAGAACAAGACGGCGAAGGAATACTCCGAGGAAGACATCGAAGTCCTTCAGTCGACCGCCATGGTCATCGCCGAGCATCTCGTCTCGGGCGATGTCGCCGGCGTCAACTCGGCAGCCGAATTCAGCCGCGCCGTCGCCCATGTCGTGCGTGGTCAGTCGATTTCCGATGGCTTGGCCCTCGGCCACGTCGTGCTGCACGAGAGCCGCGTCGTCGTCACGGACCTCGAAGCCAAGGACGTCGGTCACGAACTGCGCCGTCTCGACACGGCGATGGAGGAGCTGCGCCAGACGATCGACGAACTGCTCGAACAAGGCGAACTCGCCGCGACCGGCGAGCACCGCGAAGTACTCGAAGCCTATCGCATGTTCGCGCATGATCGCGGCTGGCTGAAGCGTATGAAAGACGCTGTGCAGCGCGGCCTCACCGCCGAAGCCGCCGTCGAGCGCGTCCAGAACGACACCCGCTCCAAGATGCTGCGCCTGAACGACAGCTATTGGGGCGAGCGGCAAAAGGATCTCGACGAATTGTCCGACCGCCTGATGCGGATTCTATCGGGCCGTGGACGCGGCAAGGTGTCGTCCGAGCCGTTACCGCACGACACCATTTTGATCGCACGAACGATGGGTCCCGCCGACTTGCTCGACTACGATCGCACCCGTATCCGCGGTCTCGTAATCGAGGATTCGAGCGGCCAGAGCCACGTCGCCGTCGTTGCCAAGGCGCTCGGCATCGCCGCCATCGGTCAAGCCCGCGGATTGATGGAGCGCGTCGACAACGGCAATCCCATCATCGTCGATGCCGAGTTGGGCGAAGTGCATATCCGCCCCTCGAGCGAGGTCATCGCGGCCTACGCCGATAAAGCGCGATTTCGCGCCCGCAAACAGCGCAAGTACAAGGCGCTACGTGATGAGCCGGCCATCACCAAAGACGGTGTCCGCATCGGCTTGCACATGAACGCTGGTCTGCTCGTCGATCTGCCGCACATGCTGGAGTCCGGCGCCGAGGGCATCGGACTGTTCCGGACCGAGCTGCAATTCATGGTGTCGGCGACGATGCCGCGGCTGGAACAGCAGGCGGCCATGTATCGCACCGTGATCCTGGAATCTGGCGGCAAACCCGTCGTCTTCCGCACGCTTGACCTCGGATCCGACAAATCGCTCCCGTATTTGCGCCAACCCGAGGAAGAGAACCCCGCCCTCGGCTGGCGTTCGATCCGCATGTCGCTGGACCGGCCCGGATTGTTGCGAACGCAGGTGCGCGCGTTCTTGCGCGCGGCCGCCGGCGAAGAGCTGCGCTTGATGATGCCGATGGTGACCTCGGTCGGCGAAATAGAAATGGCGCGCACGCTGATTGAACGCGAGCTGGACCTCGTGCGCCGCCGTGGCGGCAGCGAACCGAGCAAGCTGCTCATCGGCGCCATGATCGAAGTGCCGTCGCTTCTGTTCGACATGGACGCATTCCTGCCGAAAGTGGATTTCGTATCCGTCGGCAGCAACGATCTCCTGCAATATCTCTTTGCCTCCGACCGCAACAACGAACGCGTCGCCGGACGCTATGATTCGCTGTCGGCGGCAAGCTTGCGCGCCTTGAAGGCGATCGTCGAGGCCGCCGGACGCCATGAGAAGCCGCTCACGCTCTGCGGTGAAATGGCCGGACGCCCGCTCGAAGCGATGGCGTTGATCGGTCTCGGCTATCGCAGCATTTCCATGGCGCCTGCCTCGATCGGTCCGGTGAAAGCCATGATCACTACCCTCGACACCACGCAATTGCGCCGCCGCTTTGCCGATCTGTTGGAAGGCGGCACCGGAAGCCTGCGCTCCGAACTCAAGCGCTTTGCCGAATCCAATGGCGTGGAAATCAGTTGAACCACGGCGTCACGCACGCTGAGGCCGATTGACGAGATAGATCCCGGGCGCCACCAGCGCGAGCCCGGCGAGCGTCGCCGCCGTTATCGGCTCTCCGAGCATGACGAATCCCGCGAAAGTTCCAAAGATTGGCGTCAGGAACGTGAAGGCGTGTAGGCTTGCCGCCGAATACGTTCGCATCATCCAGAACCACGTGGAATAGCCGACGATGACGACCAAAACGACCGTATAGGCGAAGGCGCCGAGCACCGTTGGCGTCAGCGAGATAATTCCAACCTCCCCGATCAGGGGCGAGGCCGCCAACAGCACCACCGCTGAAACGGCCAGCTGGTAGAGCAGCGTCTTCTCCGCGGCCGCGCTCCTGAGCGCCGACGCCCGAATGATGACCGTGGTTCCGCCCCAGAACGCACCGCCGAGCAAGCAATAAAGGTCACCTTTGATCGAACCACCCGATCCGCTGAAAAGACTGTCGCTGAAGGCGATCAGCAAACCAAAGAAAGCGGCCACCAAACCCATCACCTTCGTGCGCGTGAGCCGATGACCCGGCACGAAGATGTGCTCGCCATACGCGGCAACAAAGGGCGCACAGTGCAGAAAAATCGTGCCGCGCGAAGCCGGCGAAAGTTGCAGACCGAGATAGAGGTAGACGAATTCCAGGGCAAACAGAAACCCGCTGAAGAGCCCCGCGCCGAGCGTCGCGTCCCGTTCGAACAACTTGATCCCGCGCCACCGACACCAGGCAAACAGGATCAACCCCGCCACGACCGATCGCAGGCCCGCGTTCAGCAGCGGTGAGATGCCCGCATTCGAAAGCTTCACCATCACCAGGCCGACACCCCAGATGCCGCAACATACGGTCAGGATCACCACGGCGCGCAGATCGAGTTCGGCAGGAGCGGCCAGCGCAGACTTTTGCATATTGGAGCCGTTTCTAGACGTTGGCGGTAGCGGGAAGCGCTGCAACCAGGCGCTCCAACGTCCGCAGCGTGGAGCGATCAAGTTCACAGTCCACTCGCGCCGGCCTGAAGTGCAACTGGAAAGCGCGTACCGCGTAGTAGGTCTTCTGGTCGAAGCGACCCGTGCAATCGACATCATACCCGTACCGCATCAGCATCTCTTGCGCGGCGAGCACGTCGCGGCCTTCGCTACCGCGCCCATAGCGCATGCCGGCACGGCCGCTGCTTGTATCGTGCAGAGCCGACGGGCGAACCCAATGCCCAATTCCGGCGCGCGCCAACGTGATCCATGGAAACTTCTCTCCCGGATCGATTTTTCGCGCCGGCGCGACGTCGGAGTGGGCGAGCACCCGCTCGGGCCTTATGCGATTGCGCCGAACTATGTCGGCGCTGAGCGCGATCACCGCAGCGATTTGCGCCGGGGGAAATTCAGGATAACCCATCTCATGTCCCGGGTTGTAAATCTCGATGCCGATTGATGCCGAGTTGATATCCGTCTCGCCCGCCCAAAACGACTGTCCCGCATGCCAGGCCCTTCGGCTCTCGGCGACAAGTTGCGTCGTATGTCCCGCCTCGTCGATGACATAGTGACACGAAACCCGGCTCTCGCGTGTTGCAAGCCAGGCAACGGCCTTCACCGCGCTGCGCATCCCGGTGTAATGCAGCAGCAGGATCGACGGCTTCGCGCCACCGCGGCGCGGCTCATGATTGTCCGCCGCGTGCACGTCATGAACCAAAGCGCTGTCGGGCCGCAACGTCACAGACCGCGCTCCTTGGCGATGACGTCGAAAGCCGCGTTGATGGCCGCGACTTTTCGCGTCGCGACATCGACGAACTCCTGCGGCACGCCACGTGCAATCAGCTTGTCCGGGTGGTTCGCGACAATCAGCTGCCGATGCCGCGTCTTGAGATTTTCGTCCGAAATGCTCGGGTGGACGCCCAGAATCTCATAGGGATCGTCCGGATCGGCAATGAAATAGGCGCGCACGTTGCGATGCTCGAGTGCCGTCAGGCCTAGCCGCTTCGCAACCGTCGCCAGATACGCGTCTTCGGCGGGATGCACGATGCGATCGGCCGTGGCGATATGATAGAGCCCTTCGAGGACGTCGCGAAGCAATGCGCGGTCGCCCGCAAAGCGCCGGCCGATCTGATCCGCGTAGATTTCAAATCCCGCGGTATCCTGCTGCGCGAGCCGGAAAACGCGTTCGATGTTGGCTTCATCGTCTGGCCCGATATGAAAAATCCGGCGAAATGTCTCGACCTCGATCGGCACGACCACGCCATCCGCACGCGCCATTTTTGCGCTCAGCGCCACCACTGCGATCGTGAAGGCAACATGCGAGTCCTGCCCGCCGGCGCCTGTGTCCCGCCAGAACCCGAACAGCGAGCCGAGTTCGGTCAGCGCGGTCTGACCGCGGCTGCCAATCGCCGTCACCGCGGTCGAGAGTCTATTCCAAATCGTCATGCCTCAACTCTAGCTTTGTTTAGCGATCCGGTGAAGCGGTTGCGGAGCGGCGCGGACCTCGCTAATGCCCTTGGGTCGATCCACGGAAAGCCCGCCTGATGACCTCTGCAACGTTTGACGACGTCCTGATCCGGCGCGACGGCCGAGCTGGCCGCATCACGATGAACCGCCCGAAGGCGTTGAATGCCCTGACCTACGCCATGGTCCAGCCCATCTGGGCCGCGTTGCAGGCTTGGTCCACCGACCCGGCGATCGAACTCGTGCTGCTCGACGGCGCCGGCGATCGCGCGCTTTGCGCTGGCGGCGATGTCGTCGCGCTCTACGACAGCCGCGTCTCCGGCTCCGGCTTGGTGCGCAAGTTCTGGCGCGAAGAGTACTATCTCAACGCCTTGATCCTGCGTTACCCAAAACCCTACGTCGCAATTCAGGACGGCATTGTCATGGGTGGCGGCATTGGTTTGTCGAGTCACGGCCGCCACCGCATCGTGACGGAACGCTCGATGCTCGCCATGCCCGAAACCGGAATCGGTCTCATTCCCGATGTCGGCGGCACTTGGCTGCTCGCCCATGCGCAAGGCGAACTCGGCACGTATCTGGCGCTGACCGGTGCGCGCATGACCGGATCGGACGCGATCCAAGCCGGCCTCTCCGGCAGCTTTGTTCCATCAAACCGGCTCGACGCCTTGAAGGCGCGCCTGATCGCTACCGGCGACGAACGCGTCGACGACATCATCGAGGATTTCGAGGAACCCATTCCCATCTCCACGCTCGCCGTTGAGCGTGCGAAGATCAATCGCTGGTTCGGCTTCGATACCGTCGAAGAGATTATTGCCGCGTTGTCGAGCACCACCGATCCGCTGGCGCAAAAAATCAAAGCTGACCTTGCGCAAAAATCCCCGCTCGCCCTCAAGACCACCCTTGCCGCGTTGCGCCGCGCTCGCCGGCTTGGGTCGCTGGAGGAAGCTTTGAACTTCGAGTACCGACTCGCCGTCCGCATGTTCGAGCATGGCGAATTCCCAGAAGGCATTCGTGCGCTTTTGGTCGACAAGGACAAGACTCCCAAATGGAACCCGCCAACGCTGGCAGCGGTAACCGACGCCATGATTGCCGATCTCGCGGCACCCTTCGCCCAAGCCGATGAACTCGGCCTCAAGCCACCACGCTGATCCCCTCCCGGAGACCGCCACCCATGACAGCCATTCCCCGCCAGGGTCCTTTGAAAGGCATGCGCGTCATCGAGTTGGCGCATGTCATGGCCGGACCCGTCTGCGGCCTGATGCTCGCCGACATGGGCGCCGATGTCATCAAGGTCGAGAAAAGCGGCGGCGGCGACGACACACGCCGCATGCTGCCGCCGGCGATCAATGGCGAAGCGGCGGCCTACATGATGATGAATTGCAACAAGCGCGGTATTGTGCTCGATCTCAAACACCCGAAGGGCAAAGACGCACTGCGGCGCCTCGTCAAAAACGCAGACGTGTTGACCGAAAACTACCGCCACGACACGCTCGCCGCACTCGGCCTTGGCTACGACGACCTGCGCAAGATCAATCCCGGACTCATCTACGCCGCGATCTCCGGCTTCGGCCGCTCCGGACCGCTGATGGAACAGGGCGGATTCGATCTCATCGCACAAGGCATGTCCGGCCTGATGTCGATCACCGGCGAGGCACCCGGCCGCCAACCCGTCAAGGTCGGCGCGCCCGTCTGCGACATCACCGCGGGTCTCCTGCTCGCCATGGGCGTGATCGCCGCCTACACCCACAAACTCAAGACCGGCGAAGGCCAAATGGTCGACACCTCGCTGTTCGAGGCCGGCATCACGCACACTTATTGGCAGTCCGCGATCGCATTCGCGACGGGAGTCTCGCCTGAGCCCATGGGTTCCGCACATCCTTTGAATGCGCCCTATCAGGCGTTTGAGACCAAAGACGGCTGGATCAACATCGGCGCCGCCAATCAGAAGCTCTGGGAACTCTTCGTCGATCTCATCGAGGCGCCCGGTCTGAGAAACGATCCGCGCTTTGCCTCTGGCCGCGATCGCATGACCAATCTCGACGCTTGCATCGCGGCGCTGACGCCGCACATGCGCAAACGCACCACCGCCGCGTGGCTGGCGCTGCTCGAAGCCGCCGGCATTCCAGCCGGCCCCGTGCTCTCGATCCGCAACATGCACACCCATCCCCAAACGCTCGCCCGCGACATGGTGCCCGAGGTCGAGCATCCGATCGCCGGCCGCCTGCGAACCATTGGCCTGCCGATCAAGCATTCCGAAACGCCCGGCAAAGTCCTTCACGCAGCCCCCGTTTACGGCCAGCACACCCGCGAGGTTCTCGCCGAAGCGGGCTACACCACGACCGAGATCGCGGCATTGATTGGCGCGGGCGCCGCCATTGCCTGATCTGCAGGGCTCTTGTGCATGCGGCAATCGCCATTGTGCCGCTGCTCCGGAGTGACTAGAAGCTTGCGGCATAACCTTGTTTTTGGTCTCACACCAGATCGTCACGCGGAGCGCCGTTCCCTTATGGCAAAAAAACTCAAAGTCCTGATCATGGGCGCGTCCTACGGGTCGCTGCTCGGCACCAAAATCGCGCTCGCGGGCCACGACGTCGATCTCGTCTGCTTGCCAGCCGAAGCCGACCTCATGAACGCCGAGGGCGTCATCATCCGGATGCCGGTGAAGGGCCGCGAGGGGCTGGTTGAAATCAACTCCAAAAAGCTCAAAGGCAAGCTCGGCGCCGGTGGCACCACAGCCTTCGATCCCGCCAAATACGATCTCGTCGCGCTCGCCATGCAGGAACCACAATATCGCAATCCAGCCGTGCGGGAATTACTCGACCGCGTCGCGAAAGCCAAAGTGCCGTGCATGTCGATCATGAACATGCCGCCGCTGCCCTACCTGAAGCGCATCCCATCGATCGATGCGACGGCGATCCGTCCAGCGTTCGCGGACGCAGCGGTGTGGGACACGTTCGATCCGAAATTCATGACACTGTGCAGCCCCGATCCGCAGGCCTTCCGCCCGCCCGAAGACAAGGTCAACGTGCTGCAAGTGCGACTGCCGACCAACTTCAAGGCCGCGCGGTTTGAGTCGGACGCACACACCGCCGTTCTCAAGCAGCTCGAAGCCGACATCGACGCCTCGCGTTTCGACGTCGGCGGCCAAGCCCTCGAACTGCCGGTGAAGCTCAAGGTGCACGACAGCGTCTTCGTGCCGCTCGCCAAGTGGAGCATGCTGCTGGCTGGCAACTATCGTTGCGTCCAGAAGGACGCCATGCGCCCCATCAAGGACGCGGTCCACAGCGACATCAACGCCTCACGCGATGTCTACAATTGGGTGACGAAGCTCTGTGTCTCGCTAGGTGCGAAAGAGAGCGACATGGTGCCGTTCGAAAAGTATGCGGCTGCCGCGCAGTCGCTGGGTAGTCCCTCGTCTGCAGCGCGCGCGCTGGCGGCTGGTGCACCGAATATCGAACGCGTCGATCTGCTCGTGAAGACCATCGCCGCCAGCAAAGGCATGACCTCCAAGTCGGTCGATGACACCGTCGCGATGGTCGAACATTGGCTCGCGAAGAATCGGGCAGCAGCCAAGAGCTAAAATCGGTCTTGTGGCGAGCGATACAACAAAGGCCCCGTGATGCAACTCACGGGGCCTTCGGTCTGTGTGTGCATGTGCTGTGTCACGCCTCAACCATGGCGTTTGCCACCGAAGCCGCCGCGGCCAAATCCACCGCCTGAGTGACCGAATCCGCGACCACTGAATCCACCGCCGCCGAAGGCAGGGCCAAATCCATTGCCACGCGATGCGAAGCCGCCGAAGCTACGGCCGCCAAAGCCACCACCGCCGAATGCATGACCGAAGCCATTGCCGCGTGCCGCGAATCCGCTGCCATGTCCGCGTCCGTCCAAACCGCCAAAGGTATGACCTCTGCCGCCGAAGTTTCCTCCAAAGTTGCCGAAACCGTACGCGCCGCCGCCCGGACGCAGGGCCGCCGCGCGGCCATGGTGGCCGAAGCTGTTGCTAAAGCCAGGGCTCCGCATCGGCGCGACAGGTGCGGCGTAGGCCACTGCGCGGACCGGTGCCACGACCGCGATCGTGCGCATAGCCGTCGTCATGGCGCCGCCACCGCGGCGGCCATATGACATGCCGTAACCGCCGTGGCCATAACCACCGCGCATTGCGACGTTGCCACGATGGCCACCACCGCCGTAGCCATTGCTGCCGTAGTATGCGAAGCCGCGATCGAAGCCATAGCCGTATCCGCCGCGACCGCGCCCGTTACCACCGAAGGCGATGCCGTATCCGCCGTAACCCTTGCCGTCGAAGCCATAGCCATGTCCGCGGCCGTATCCGGCATGACCGCGGCCGTTGCTGCCGAAAGCGACGAAGCCAAAGCCGCCGCGACCACCATGATCGGAGCCATAACTGCGCCCTTTGCCGCCGAAGGCAAATCCGTTGCCGCCTCGTCCGCCATGGCCCTGACCGCGACCATTCAAGTCGATGCCATGATCACCGCGATCGCCGAACCCGTGATGGCCGCCAACCTCGCCACGGCCACCCATGCCGCCGCGACCACCGGCCGCGGCGTGACCACCGCCGTTGCCGCCATGCCCGGCCTGGCCGCCGTGACCGCCGCGTCCGCCGCCACCCATGCCGCCGTGACCGCCAGCTGCCGCGTGACCGCCGCCGTAGCCGCCATGCCCAGCATGTCCGCCACCGTGACCACCACGTCCGCCGCCACCGCCGCCGCCCATACCGCCGTGGCCGCCAGCACCAGCGTGGCCACCACCATAACCGCCGCCACCGGCGCTGTGACCGCCGCCACCATGCCCGCCTCCACCGCCGCGCCCCCCGCCGCCGCCGCCCCCGCCGCCGCCATGTCCACCACCTGCTCCGTGTCCTCCGCCGCCGTGCCCCCCGGCCGACGCACCGCCACCGTGTCCACCGTGTCCGCCGCCTCCATGCCCGCCACCGCCCTGACCACCTCCGCCTCCATGACCACCGCCGCCGCCTTTACCGGCTTCGGCCGGGTAAGGTGCGAACAGGGCCGAGCCAGCTCCCAGCGGCAAGCTCCACATCGCGGCCGCTGCTGCGGCCAGAGCGAACCCGTAGTTTGGTCGTTGTCTCATGATCGATCCTCCGCAAAACGCTGCTCCATATGCAACACGGAACGTTAACCAGACCGCGCGAGCTGTCGAAATAAAAATCTGATGACGGACCGATGCATCCATCAGCGGTCTGATCTGCGGCGTTCCCGCCAATCTCACGATGTTCGCTAATCTGATCAAAGACTTGGAAGTTTGCCCACAAGCGGCCTTAACGACCGGCACGGCTCGTGCGCGTGGAAGTATGGTTAATTATGCTGCGCCAACACCGCTCCCGCCGCGCCGCGAAGCGGATGCCGGATGCGGCCACAAAAATAATCCCCGGGAGCGCGGGCACTGTCTTCACGCAGGCCCGGCGAACCGGACCCATCTATTTTTTTTGTGAGCGCGTCAACAGCGCCCGCGCCGGTCTTCATCCACGATCCAGGGGAAAGCGCTCAGCGTCTGTTGAATGCTGGTCTCCGCCCGTTCGGTCCAGCCAAAGGACTGGTACCGCGGACATGCACTGGGTGAGCGCAGCACGACTCCCGGATCCTTGCGAACATGATCCTTGCGAACATGATCCTCGCGAACCCGGGCAACAGACAAAGGTCTCCCATCACGCATGTCACCACCACGTGATAGCCTGGAATGTCGTTTCATCGCCTCCACGCGAACGCTGCGTGCTCGATGCGCGGCCAATGCGGCGAGGTGCATCTCGAAGGCGACAACCGGTTCCGCCCCATCTCAGATCGTTCAGCTGAAACGTCCCGGGGCCGGGCAGAACACCGCCACCATGCCGTGACCTTGAGCGTCGCGCGACTAGGTACTTACCCGGGTTGACACCGTCGCAATCCCACCCACAGCCGTCATGCCAGGCCTTGTGCCTGGCACCCATACGCCGTGCCGCCGCGATCGGGCAGGCGCTGCATCACACGATCGTTCTAATCGAAACGGCGGTGATCCTGGATCCGAGGCACATTGGTCTGGCATTGACGGCTGATGGGGCAATCGCGTCCCACGGGCGTACCTCGCGCTCATTCGACGAGGGCGCTATGGTCGCGCCATGACGACTGCCTTTGAGACTTGGTTGAAGCCGAAGGAGCGCGGGCTCTATTGCGCGGCCGGTGATTTCTTCATCGATCCGCATCTGCCGGTGCCGCGCGCGGTCATCACGCACGGGCATTCGGATCATGCGCGCGCCGGGCATGATGCCGTGCTGGCGACCGCCGAGACGATCGCGGTCATGAAGGTGCGCATGGGCGAGGCCTGTGCCGGGCAGTTCCAGCCCTTGGACTTGGGCGCACCGCTCGGCATCGCCAACGTCACGGTGCGGCTCGCCCCGGCCGGACACATCCTCGGCAGCGCTCAGGTGGTCATCGATCATCGCGGGCAGCGTGCGGTCGTGTCGGGGGACTACAAGCGGCGCCCCGATCCAACCGCGGTCTCGTTCGAGCCCGTGCGCTGCGATTTGTTCGTCACCGAAGCGACGTTTGGTTTGCCGGTCTTCCGGCATGAACCGGATGCACGCGAGATCGGGCGGCTGCTCGCGTCCTGCGCGGCGTTTCCCGAGCGTACGCATCTTGTCGGCGTGTATGGCCTGGGCAAATGCCAGCGTTTGATCGCACTCCTGCGTCGCGCGGGCTACGACCAGCCGATCTGGCTGCACGGCGCGCTCAAGGGGCTCTGCGATCTCTATGGTGCGCTCGGCATCGAGCTTGGCGCGTTGTCTTTGGTGGCGAACGCACCCGATAAGCTCGCCGGCGCGATCGTGCTGTGCCCGCCGTCCGCGCTGGCCGATCGATGGTCGCGGCGGCTTGCCGATCCGGTCACGGTGTTCGCCTCAGGCTGGATGCGGGTGCGGGCTCGCGCCCGCCAGCGCGGCGTCGAGTTACCTTTGATCATTTCCGATCATTGCGACTGGCCGGAGCTCGTCCAAACCATCGCGGACACGGAGGCCGAGGAGATCTGGGTCACGCATGGGCGCGAAGATGCGCTGGTGCATCAGATCGGACTGATGGGGCGGCGCGGGCGCGCACTCGCGCTGGTGGGCCGCGAGGAGGACGGCGAATGAAGGCGTTCGCGGACCTTCTCGACCGGTTGGCATTCAGCCCTGGCCGGACGGCTAAGCTCAAATTGATGCAGGACTACTTCCGGTCGACGCCCGATCCCGATCGGGGCTATGCGCTGGCGGTGCTGACCGATGGCTTGCCGCTGTCGTTTCCGGTGCGACGCATATTGACCGATCTGATGGCGCGGCGCCTGGATCCGGAACTCTACCGGCTGTCGCGCGACTACGTCGGGGATACGGCGGAAACCGTTGCCTTGGCGTGGCCGGAGCCCGCACATCCAAGACCGCCGCTCAGGCTTTCGGAGATCGTTGCGCGACTTGCGCTGATCGACCGCACCGCGCTCGGGTCTCAATTGGAGGTCTGGCTCGATGGCCTCGACAGCACGGGGCGCTGGGCCTTGCTCAAGCTGTTGACAGGGGCGTTGCGCGTCGGCGTCTCGGCGCGTCTCGCGAAAACGGCGATCGCTGAAATGGCGGACAAGAGTGTCGACGATGTCGAAGAGCTGTGGCACGGACTGCGGCCACCCTATGCGGTGTTGTTCGATTGGCTTGATGGGCGCGGCCCGCGTCCCGACATCAGCGGCGCTCCAGTGTTCCGGCCCGTCATGCTTGCGCATCCGCTCGACGAGGCGGATCTGGCGGCGCTCAATGTCGAGGACCACGCGTTCGAATGGAAATGGGATGGCATTCGCGTGCAGATCGCGGCGGCGTCTGGCGAGACGCGGCTCTACTCGCGGACCGGAGAAGATATCGGCAAGAGCTTTCCCGACCTGATGCAAGCTTTTCGAATTCAATGCGGTGCTTGATGGCGAATTGC
This sequence comes from uncultured Alphaproteobacteria bacterium, assembly GCA_963779515.1. Taxonomy (GTDB): domain Bacteria; phylum Pseudomonadota; class Alphaproteobacteria; order Rhizobiales; family Hyphomicrobiaceae; genus CAVZYN01. Next base: position 165,078 of record CAVZYN010000006.1, on the reverse strand, counting down.
TGGTGTTGCGCGCGGGAGAGGTCGCGCCGTTCAACGACCTCCAGCAACGGCTCAATCGAAAATCCGTGACGAAGCCGTTGCTGCAGAAGCATCCCGCGCATGTTCGTCTCTATGATGCGCTGATGCTGGACGGAGAGGATCTCCGCGCGCTCCCATTCACGGAGCGGCGCGCGCGGCTGGTGGCGTGGCACGCGCAGCATCGGCCGGCGCGGACCGATGTTTCGGAGTCGCTTGTCATCGACGGGCGGCCGGCTCTCGAAGAGCTCTGGCGGACAACGCGCGGCGCCGGCATCGAAGGCTTGATGTTGAAACGCAAGACGAGCGCGTATCTCGCGGGGCGCCCAAAAGGGCATTGGTACAAATGGAAGCGCGCGCCGCTCACGGCGGATTGCGTCCTGATGTACGCGCAGCGCGGCTCGGGAAAACGGTCGTCGTACTACTCCGACTACACCTTCGGAGTTTGGCGTTCAGGGCCTGCCGCCGAAACGGAACTTGTGCCTGTCGGCAAAGCCTATTCCGGTTTCACCGATGCGGAACTCAAGGACCTCGACGCGTGGGTGCGCGCGCATACGACAGAACGGTTTGGTCCCGTGCGCGCGGTGTCGCCCGGACTTGTGCTCGAAATAGCCTTCGATGCTGTACAGCAGTCAGGACGGCACAAATCTGGAATTGCAATGCGGTTTCCGCGCGTTCACCGGATCCGTTGGGACAAACCTGCAACTGACGCCGATACGCTGCTGGATATTTTGAAGTTTGTTTCTGCTTGATCACAAATTCTTGCGCGATGTCGCGAAGGGCTTGCGACCGCAGTCATGCATGCCTACGGTCTTTTCCAGTCGCAGGACAACGATCTATGCGTGGCGGCGAGTACAGGTCCTGCCGATCAAGAGGAGAGTTCCAATGAGCGATCAATTGAACACGAATCCTATGCTCGGCGCCTTCCAATCTATGGCGCAGGGCTATGGCGCGCAGATGCAGCCCATGATGCGCGCAGCGGTGCAGTGGAACACGGAAATGATGGCGTTCACCACGCGGCGGATGCAGGATTATATGAGTGCTCCAGCGCGATTTGCCTCATGCCGCACGCCGCAAGATGCGCTGCAGCAGACGATGGCAATCTGGCAGTCGGCGACGCGCGATTGCGTTGAGACTTCGCAGCGCATGCTGGCGCCTCTCGGCGCGGCGGCCGCCCATGTGCGGGTGCCGGCCGGACGCGGGTTTGGCGACGTTCCAAATCCGCGGGACTTCATCACGTTTCCGGAAGGCCGGGATCAAAAAGATCCGTTGCCCGGCGCGCCGTGGACGGGACGAACCGAGCCAGGTCGAACCGATCCATCGCGGCCGGAGACAAAGGGCAAGCGCGACGCGGCTTGAGCACCGGCAAAATACGTAAAAGGGACGCTTGACGCGTCCCTTTCTATTTGCCGATGGCGCTCGTGTCCCTGCTCGGACCCGCAACTAGCGGATCACGGATGACGGCGCGGTTTGCGGCGCGACGCTCGTGGACTGCTCTGCCGCACGCGCCGGAGTGCGCCGGGACCGAGCGAGGCGCGGCAAGCGCTGTAAAATGGCGGTTCGCAACATCACGCTCGTCTGCTCAGTGAGGCCGGTTCCGCGTAGCGACCGAATGTAGGGCAACCAAACGGCGTCGATCGCTTTTATGCGTGCAGTGTTGGACGGCTCGGAACCGAGGATCGGCCGGGGTGCCGTGATGTGGCCACCGAGCCAGATGTAGGTCGCGCGCCAGACATCGATCGCCGCGCGCCGGTTGCGCGGGCCCTTGATCTGCGTCACTGCGGGCATGCCGAGGTGGTCCGCATGGGGCCGCACTTCTATGCAGGCGACGAGGCGGCCGCCACGGTGCACACCAAACACGTTCGCCGTGCCCGCCGCGATCGGTTCGGCGTATTGATCGAGGCAATTGTCGAGGGTCTTGGCCGCGCTGATGAAGGACCGTGCGTCGCGGAGTTGGGTGAATTGAAACTCGCCGGTGGAGCCATCGGCGATCCAGTCGCGCTGCGGCAGCGCCGACAGCGATGCGTGCAAGGCGACGCGCTGCAGCCAGGTGCTGCGTTCGTCGAGTGCGCGCTTCAAGCTCATTTCGGGGGTCCAGCGGCGGCGCAGAAGGGCCGCGGTCGGCGCGTTCGGGTGCAACGATGCCCAGGCCCAAGCGCACAATGTCGCGATGACGACCGAGGCGGCGGGCTCGGCGCGGAGTGCCGGCTGGCGTGCAACCCAGAGCGCGAAATCGGTACTGCATGTGTGCGATGCGACGGAAATCAACTCGAGCCAGTTGGCGATCTCCGATGCATTCTTCGGAGCCGCGGCAATGATGCCCTGGGCGAGATCGTGGCCGTCAGGAAGTTTCGGAATTGGCCGCGTGAATGCAGCGGCTGGCAGTTTTCGGAGCCACCACGGCAGTCCTAACGCTTGGCCGACGCTGCGCAAGTCGGCGCCGGACACTGTCAGATCCTGCGCGTGAAGACGCTGCGCCGCCGTGCCATATCCGGTTGCGAGGGCAAAGAGAGCGGCCGGAAAGCTCTCAGCCAGATCCTGCACTTCCGAACTTGTCGCTGCGACCGCGGCGATCTGCGCCTGCACGGAAACGTCGAACAAGCCGACGCGGCGGGAGTTGACCGCCTGGCGGCCGCGCTGGGCCGTTATGTCTTGATATCGTTCGTGGAGCTTCATCGTGACGTCACAGTGCTCGCGGATCACCCCTAGTCGGCTCGAGTCGTAGATGCACAAAGTGGCGAAAACAGGAGCCCATTTTGCGTTCGCGTTAGGCAGTTGGCGCAGTTGTGAAATTCAATTCCCCCGGGCATGCGGTATGACAACCGCATTGCTGCTTTGCAGGTCCCCATATGCCGCTCCTTTCGTCCAGCGCACATCACGTTCGTGCCTTTGCCGCCATTGCGGTCCTTGCAGCGGGGCTGCAGGGTTTGCCGGTTGCCGCTCAATTCTCAGCGCCGCAGTCGCTGCTGGTCGTGGAAGCCGACGTCGCCAAGCAGTTCGCGGACGTCGAACATCTCCTGACGGACGGTATGGCGGCAATGTTGAACCGGCCGGACGTTGTTATTTTTGACGTGCGGGAGCCGGGCGAGCATGCCGTCAGCCGCATTCCGGGCGCGGTGCATATCGATCCGGGCATCTGGTCCCGCGACTTCCTCAAGCAACATGCCGCGGCGCTCAAAGGCAAGACGGTGGTGTTCTACTGCTCCGTCGGTGTCCGGTCGTCGAAGCTTGCCGGGCGCGTCCAATCGGAACTGCGTCGGACCGGCGCGTCCAAGGTCTACAATCTGCAGGGCGGAATCTTCCGGTGGCACAACGAGGAGCGCGCCCTCGTCGACGTCCAGGGTGCGATGACGCCGTTCATTCATCCCTACAATGCGAACTGGGGCCGACTCGTGCAGCGTCAGGAGTTTACGCGCGCTGCTCCCTGAAAGCTTGTGCCTGGATTGCGTTGCGGCGCAGGCGTCTTTCGGATATCCTGATTCTATTGAATGGATTGATTTGAGTGTTCGTCTTTCCTTTTTTGGAGGACATTCGCCATGACACTGTTTTTTCGCATCCTTGCGGTGTTGAGCGCCGTATTGATTTTACCCGCTCCGGCAGTGGGCGCTGACCCCCGTATTCGCTCTGCGGTCGATGTGTTCCAGATCGGGCCAGAGAAGAAGACCCTGCTCGACCTTTACGTGACGTCACGCGAGGCGGCGCGCGCCGTCGCGAGCTACCCCGATGTGGTGCTGATCGACGTCCGGGCGCCGTCCGATGTGCAAGCTGTGGGCATCGCGATACCCGTTCATCGCAACGTCCCGTATTTGGTTGCCAATGACTCGGTTGCCGAGGGGCGGCCCGCAATGGCGGTCAATCCGAAGCTGGTCACCCACGTCGATCGTGTGCTTCGCGGCAAACGCCTCGATCGTTCGGCAACGATCGTGATCATGTGCATCGCTGGCGTTCATAGTGCACGGGCGGCGGACCATCTCGCCGAGCGCGGCTTCAAGAACGTCTACACTGTCGTCGATGGATTTGAAGGCGACCGCGGGCCGAACGGCGGGCGCACCGTCAATGGCTGGCGCAATCATAACCTGCCGTGGTCGCTGACGGCGCGGTCTGATCAAATGGCATTTGCACTGCCCCGATAACGGACTCGCCGTCTCTACTTCAGGGCCACGAGGGCCTGATCGAAGCCTTTGAGAGATATCGGAATTCCGATCCCGGCTTCCTCGCTTTGGAAGATGATGAAGACCGCTGTCTTGCCGGTTTTCAGCTGCTCGATCAGCTTGTCCTCGGCGACAACTTGGGCATAGCACGCGAACGTATGACAGCGCAGGAATGGCGCGTTGCCGACGTCCTTGTCGTCGATCTTCAGTCCCAGGCCCGACGGGAGCAAAACGCCGAGTGGCGCGAATATGCGCAAGACTCTGGTTCCATTGGAGAATTTTTGAAAATAAACGGTCAGGCCGACGTTGCTACGGTCCTCCGCGGTCACGCTCTGGACGAGCGCGCAGGTCTCGTTCTTTTGTCCTGGTGCGGGTGGTTTGCACATCAGTTGCCAGTCGCCGTGCTGTGAGCGAATTGTGCCACCCTCCAGGCCGACTTTTGGACTGGGCGCTTGCGCGGTCGCCATGGTGGTCCACCCGCCCAGGGCGGCCACCGCCAGGATCGCAATCTTGCAGCCCAACCAGTGCGTGCTTCGTTTCAATGCCCGCTCCACCGTGCCCGTTCGTCGCCAACGGGTCTGTCCACAGGACATGACTCGGATGCGCAACCACTTCATTATCCCGCGAGTTGGTGGCCGATCCAATGCGGATCATCCATGCCGCATGCCATTTTTTCCCCGCGCGACAACCGGATCGCTGTGTCGCCGATGATTCCGGCTAAAGTTGGGACCACCGCATCGCGAACTTCTACGGACGCCGGTCGTCGTTCCGGCCGTCGTTGATGCTGTCGAAGCGTGGAAATGCCGCAGCCGCACAGGCTTGAGGAACGTTCGACCATTGTGTTTGGTGAGCCGTGATGCGCATTGGGCCAGAGGGCTCGAGCGTACACAGCGGATTTTCACTGGTCGGCGGCCGCGTGATGGCAGGATTTGCGTCCGCTGCTGGGCAAGGTTTATGGGGAGCGAAGGCATGCTCGGTATTGGTTGGTCGATGGGCCCAAAGGCGTGGTCCGCGGCCGTTCTAGCTGCAATTTCGACGGTCAGCGCGGGCGCGGCGTTCGCGGGTGTTGGACAGCCGACCCCCGGTCAAATGGGCATGCAGGGCCCGGTTTCGCAAGTCGCACGGGACATCGTGTGGTTCCACGACTGGGTCAACATCGTCATCATCGTCATCACGGCCTTCGTGATGCTGCTGCTCGCGATGCTGATCTTCAAGTTCAATGAGACCGCAAACCCGAAGCCGTCGAAGACGACTTACAACACGATGCTGGAAGTTGCCTGGACTGTGATCCCCATCCTGATCCTCGTCGGTATATCGATCCCGTCGTTCCGGCTACTGTTCTACCAATACTCGTATCCGCCGGCCGACCTGACGATGAAGGCCGTGGCGAATGCCTGGTTCTGGGAGCACGAGTATCCGGACCAGGGCATCAAAGTGACGTCGAACATGTTGCGGGACGAGGACGTCTTGCAAACCGAGCTCGGCAAGGATGCCTTGAAGAAATACGACTCGCTCGAGCCGATGGCGAAGATCAAGGCGCTTTATGCCGATGCCAAGCCGCTCTGGGACAAGCAGAAGCTGGTGCGTCAGTTGTCGGTCGACAATGAAATCGCGGTGCCGGTCGGCAAAGTCGTGCATCTGCTGATCACGTCGAACGACGTCATCCATTCGTGGACGATCCCGTCGTTCGGCTCGAAGATGCAGGCGGTTCCCGGCCGCGTCACGTCGACGTGGTTCAAGGCTGAGACGGTTGGTCAGTATTTTGGCCAGTGCTCGGTGCTGTGCGGTAAGGAGCATGCCTCAATGCCGATCGCGGTGCGGGTGGTTTCGGACGCCGCGTTCAAGGACTGGACCGCCGCCGTCAAGGCACGCGATCTGCGCCGCGCGAAGAGCATCTTGCAAGCTGCGACCGAGGGCGCCGATGCGCCGAAGTTTGCGGCCGGCCCCGTGGGAACGCAAGGCGAGTAATTGATGCGAGACCGGCGGGGCGACCGCCCGGTTCGCAGCACGTTGGAATTCGATGGAAGGCGAGAGCAGATGGCCAGCTACGGAAAAGCCACTCACGATCACGATGCGCATGATCACGATCACAAGCCCGCATTTGTGACGCGCTGGTTCTTCTCGACGAACCACAAGGATATCGGGACGCTCTATCTGCTGTTTGCGATGATGGCGGGCTGCGTCGGCGGCTTCCTCTCGGTGATGATGCGGCTCGAACTGCAGGAGCCGGGCCTGCAGTATTTCGCCAATCCGCACATGTACAACGTGTTCGTGACGGGCCACGGTCTCATCATGGTGTTCTTCATGGTGATGCCGGCGATGATCGGCGGTTTCGGCAACTGGTTCGTGCCGCTGCAGATTGGCGCGCCGGACATGGCGTTCCCGCGCATGAACAACATTTCGTTCTGGCTCTTGCCGGTTGCCTTCATTCTGCTCGTGACGTCGATGTTCGTTGAAGGTCCTGCAGGTGGCAACGGCGTTGGTTCGGGCTGGATCGTGTTGGCGCCGCTGTCGACCAGTGGGCATCCTGGCCCCGCTGTCGACTTCGGTATTCTGGCGCTGCACATCGCGGGCGCGTCGTCGATCCTCGGTGCCGTCAACTTCATCACCACGATCTTCAATATGCGCGCGCCGGGCATGACTCTGCACAAGATGCCGCTGTTTGTGTGGTCGGTTCTGGTCACGGCGTTCCTGCTGCTACTGTCGCTGCCGGTTCTGGCTGGCGCAATTACGATGCTGCTGACGGATCGCAACTTCGGCACGACATTCTTCGATGCGCGTGGCGGCGGTGACCCGCTGCTCTACCAGCATCTCTTCTGGTTCTTCGGGCATCCGGAAGTCTACATTCTGATTTTGCCGGGCTTCGGCATGATCAGCCACATCGTCTCGACGTTCTCGAGGAAGCCCGTGTTCGGGTACCTCGGCATGGCATACGCGATGGTGGCCATCGGCCTCGTCGGCTTCGTCGTGTGGGCGCACCACATGTATACGGCCGGCATCGGCGTCCAGGCGCAGGCCTACTTCGTGTTCGCCACGATGGTGATCGCGGTGCCGACAGGCGTGAAAATCTTCTCGTGGATCGCAACCATGTGGGGCGGTTCGATCCAGTTCCGCGTGCCGATGCTGTGGGCGTTCGGGTTCATCTTCCTGTTCACGGTTGGTGGCGTGACGGGCGTGATGCTCGCCAACGCCGGCGTCGACCGCTACATGCACAACACCTACTACGTCGTGGCGCATTTCCACTACGTGCTGTCGCTCGGCGCCGTGTTCGCGATTTTCGGCGGCTGGTACTTCTGGTTCCCGAAGATGAGCGGCTACATGTATGACGAGACCATCGGCAAGATCCACTTCTGGATGACCTTTATCGGCGCCAACGTGCTGTTCTTCCCGCAGCACTTCCTGGGGCTCGCCGGCATGCCGCGCCACTATGCGGACTATCCGGAAGCCTTCTCGTTCTGGAACCGCATCTCGTCATACGGGTCGTACATCACGGCCGCTGCGACGCTCGTGTTCTTCTTCGGCGTCTACAAGGCGTACTTCGTCAATCGCCAGAAAGCCGCGGCAAACCCTTGGGGCGAAGGCGCGACAACGCTCGAATGGACATTGCCGTCGCCGCCGCCCTTCCATCAGTTCGAGACCTTGCCGGTCATCAAGGCGTCCGAACATCATTGAGACAAGCTGGGCGGCGCGAGCCGCCCGGGTCATTGTCGCGTTTGAAAATTCCTGAGAGCCCATGGCAGACGCAGCGCAGCCAGAATTGAACGATCGCTTGACCGCCGCCGCTCTCGGCGGCAGCGTCGGCGACTATTTCGCCCTCATGAAACCGCGTGTGATGTCGCTGGTGGTTTTCACCGCGTTCGTCGGCATGATCGTCGCGCCGGGCAAGATTCATCCCGTGATTGCCGTGATTGCGCTGCTGGCCATTGCGATCGGTGCGGGGGCGTCTGGCGCGCTCAATATGTGGTATGACGCCGATATCGACGCACAGATGGCGCGCACAGCCGCGCGTCCAATTCCGCGCGGCCACGTCACGCCGGATCAAGCGCTTGCGTTCGGTACCATCCTCTCGGTTTTCTCGATTCTGACGCTCGGCCTGATCGTCAATTTGACGGCAGGCGCGCTGCTGGCGCTGACGATCGGATTTTATCTCTTTATCTATACGATCTGGCTGAAGCGGCGGACGCCACAGAACATCGTCATCGGCGGTGCGGCGGGTGCTTTCCCGCCCATGATCGGTTGGGCCGCCGTCACGGGTGGCGTCAGCCTCGACAGCGTCATTCTGTTTCTCATCATCTTCATGTGGACGCCGCCTCACTTCTGGGCGCTGGCGCTCTACCGGTGCCGCGACTATGAGCGCGTTGGCGTGCCGATGCTGCCGGTCGTTGCCGGCCCTGATGAAACACGCCGTCAGATCCTGATCTATTCACTGCTGTTCGTGCCGCTGTGCATCGCGCCGGTGGCGACAGGCCTCGGCGGTCTCTTCTATGCCGCGATCGCAATCGGCCTTGGTGCGATCTTTCTCAGTCTCGCCTTCAAGGTCTACAGCGTGCGCGATGGCCGTGCTGCGGACGCCGTGGCGAAGCAGCTGTTTCTGTTTTCGATCCTCTACCTCTTTGCGCTGTTCGCGGCTTTGCTCATCGAGCGTGTCGCGCTTTGGCTGTTAGGTTGAGCGATGGGTAATGCAAACGAGCAGGAGCGGTTGCGCCGGCAGCGGCAACGCTCGATCGCTATCGCGATTGCTCTCGTTGCGCTCGCTGCATTGTTTTATGTGGCGACGTTCGTGCGGCTTGGCAGCAATGTGATGAACAGGCCGATTTGACGATGGAGCTGATGCCGCACGAGCCCGCCCGAGCAGATCTGACGCGACGCCATCGGCGCGTTGCCGGGATCTGCGCGGGCGTTGGGCTGGCGATGCTTGGTGCCGCCTACGCCGCGGTGCCGCTCTATCAATTGTTCTGCCAGGTGACTGGTTACGCCGGGACGACGCAGCGCGCGATCGTGCCGTCAAGCGTTGTGGTCGATCAGGTCATGCGGGTGCGGTTCGATGCGCATGTGGCGCCAGGGCTGCCGTGGACGTTCGAGCCGGTTGAGCGCGTCGTCGATGTGAAGCTCGGGGAAAATGCGCTGGCGTTCTATCGCGCGACGAACACGTCGGACCGGACCATCAAGGGCACCGCGACCTACAACGTCACCCCGGATCAGGCCGGGATTTACTTCAACAAAGTCGCCTGCTTCTGCTTCACGGAGCAGACGCTTGCGCCGGGGCAATCGATCGAAATGCCCGTCAGCTTCTTTGTCGACCCCGCGCTCGCGACCGACAAGGACAACAAGACGCTCAAGCATTTGACGCTTTCGTACACGTTCTTTGCCGTTGGGCCAGTGAAGCCCGGGACGTGAGTTCGCGTTGGGAGAATACGCGCGCCGTCCGCGGCGCACGCTGGGATTGAGATAGACGGAGTTGGGACATGGCCGATAGCCACTCGAAGAACCACGATTATCACCTGGTCGATCCGAGCCCGTGGCCGCTCGTCGGCTCCATTGCCGCGCTGGTGCTGGCTTTCGGTGCGATCATCTTCATGAAGACGTCGGGGAGCGCGGATGCGCGGCTGTTCGGCATGCGCGGCTCGGGTGTGCTGATCCTCGGCTTTCTCGGCGTTCTCTTGACGATGTTCCTGTGGTGGCGCGACGTCATCAACGAGGCGCACAAGGGCGATCACACGCCGGTCGTGCAGTTGCATCTGCGCTACGGGATGATCCTGTTCATTGCCTCGGAAGTGATGTTCTTTGTCGCTTGGTTCTGGGCTTATTTCGATGCTTCGCTGTTTCCAGCGGCGATCGAGACACTGCCGAACAGCACCGCGACGGTCGGCATGGTCGAGCGTAACACACTGACTGGTGGACACTGGCCGCCGAAGCCGTCGGAGAACTTCAAGTCGACGTTCGATCCGTGGGGCTTGCCGCTCGTGAACACGCTGATCCTGTTGACGTCGGGCACGACGGTTACCTGGGCGCATCATGCGTTGCTGAAGAATGACCGCAAAGGTCTCATCACCGGTCTCGCGATCACGGTGGTGCTGGGGCTGCTGTTCACGGCGTTGCAGGTCTATGAATACGGGCATGCCGCGTTCAATTTTTCGGGCCACATCTACGGCGCGACATTCTTCATGGCGACGGGCTTTCACGGCGCGCACGTGGTCATTGGCACGATTTTCCTGGCCGTCTGCCTGTTCCGCGCGATGAAGGGCCACTTCTCGCCGAAGCAGCATTTCGGTTTTGAAGCCGCGGCCTGGTACTGGCATTTCGTCGACGTGGTCTGGCTGTTCCTGTTCGCTTGCATCTATGTGATTGGCGCTGGCACGCCCGGCGCGCACTGACGGCGGAACCGAGACATATTGAATTGGGGGCCGGGCATGTGTGTCCGGCCCTCGCTGTTTGAGGTTGTGATGGAAGAGCATCCCGCGGCGATTTCGGTTGGGGCAGCGGGTTGGCGCGCGGTTTGTCCGCGGTGTGGCAAGGGCGCGTTGTTTCAGAACGGGCTGGTGCTGCGGGAGCGCTGTTCGCACTGTCAGCTCGACTATGGCTTCGTCAACAGCGGAGATGGTCCGGCGATTTTCGCGATTTTCATTCTCGGATTTTTCGTGCTTGGCGCGGCGCTGATCGCGGAATTCAAGTTCGGGGTTCCGGTGTGGCTGCACATCGTACTGTGGGGACTTCTGACGCCGCTGCTCGCCGTGGTCCTGCTGCGGTGGTTGAAGGCGATGCTGATCGCGCTGCAATTCCGGAACAAGGCCGAGGAAGGCCGCGTGGCGAAGGACTAGACCATGATTGCGAAGTTGCGCGCCGCCGGTCTGGTGTGGCCAACACTGATGACGGTGATCGCGTTGCCGATCCTTGCCGGGCTCGGCACCTGGCAAATGCAGCGCAAGACCTGGAAGGAGCAGTTGATCGCGCGGGTCAAAGCCGGGGCGACGGCGGCGCCGGTGCCACTGGCCGAGCTCGCTGCAAAGCGGCATCGATGCGACCATACCGAATTCCGGCGGGTCGTCGTCGAAGGACATGTTCCAACACGCCAACGAGTTCCATGTCTGGGCGCCCGGCGCCAAGGGGCCGGCATGGAGCAGTCGTCACGCCATTGCGGCTGGCGGAGCCATTGGCGCCGGACCGGCGCTATCCAACGTCAGATCGTCCTGGTCATGCGGGGTGTGGTCGATGAAGCGACCATAAGGTTGCGGCATCTCGCCCGGATGGACAAATTGCACAGGCGATCGAGCTGACGGGGCCGCGTACGGCTCGGCGGCAAGCCCTGGTTCACGACGCCGGACGTGCCGCGCAACCAATGGTTCGCACTACGATCATCGAGGAATGCGAGCGGATACTTGCCGAACAAATTTTCGCCGGTTCTGCATCGGGCGACGTGAATGAGGCGCATAAGGCGTCGCGCCGTTGTTTGTCGAGGCCGAAACCCCTCGGCGCCCGCAGCCCGCCCCCCAGCCGCGGCTCGACAGCCTCAACCTGTCGGATCGGCATTTCGCTTACGCGATGACTTGGTATGCCTTCGCCTTAACACTGATCGGTGTTTATTTAGGCTTTGCGCGGCGCCCGTTTGATGGATCTGAACGACAATTAGTAACCGAGTGCCCGCTATGCACAGGAGTTCGCCAAGCCTCCGTCTTGTTGGCGCCCCGAGCCCGCTCTAGGGTGATTCGGAACCCAATTTCGGGTCAGGAAAAGCCCACCCAACCCGTGACATACGTCAGCACCCGCGGCGAAGCGCCGGAGCTCGAATTCGAAGATGTTCTGCTCGCCGGTCTCGCCCGCGACGGTGGTCTCTACGTGCCCAAAGTCTGGCCGGTCCTGTCGCGGGAGACGATCGCCGGTTTTGCCGGAAAGCCTTTTCACGAGGTGGCGACGGCGGTGATGGAGCCGCTCACCGGCGGGGCTATTGCGCGGTCCGATCTCGCGGGGATGGCGCGTGAGGCCTATGCGACGTTCGGGCATCCAGCCGTGACCCCGCTCGTCCAGATCGGGCCGAACCGTTTCGTGCTCGAGCTCTTTCACGGACCGACGCTGGCGTTCAAGGACGTCGCCATGCAGCTGCTGGCGCGCCTGATGGATCATGTGCTCGAGAAGCGCGGCGAGCGCGCAACGATTGTCGGGGCAACGTCGGGCGATACGGGCGGCGCGGCGATCGAGGCGTTCCGCGCGTCGACGCGGACCGATGTCATGATCCTTTTTCCGGATGGCCGGGTTTCGGACGTGCAGCGGCGGATGATGACGACGCCCACGGAGGCGAACCTGCACGCGCTCTCGATCGCGGGCACGTTCGATGATTGCCAGGCGCGGGTGAAAGATCTGTTCAATCACCACGCATTCCGGGATCGTGTGAAGCTCTCCGGCGTCAATTCGATCAACTGGGCGCGCATTGCCGCGCAAGTGACGTACTATTTTGTGGCCGGTGCCGCGCTGGGGGCGCCGCATCGACCCGTGTCGTTTGCCGTGCCGACAGGGAATTTCGGCGATATCTTCGCAGGGTTCGTCGCACGCAAAATGGGTTTGCCGATCGAGCAATTGACGATCGCGACCAACGACAACGACATTCTGGCGCGCACCGTCGCGACGGGCCGTTACGAGATGCACAAGGTCGTGCCGACGTCGTCGCCGTCGATGGATATCCAGATTTCCTCGAATTTCGAGCGGTATCTGTTCGAGGCGTCCGGGCGTGACAGCGTGCAGATTCGCCGGATGATGGAAGGCTTGAAACAGTCCGGTGCGTTCGCGCTCGGCGATAGTGCGCGGACGCTGCAGCAGGACTTCCGTGCGGGTGCTGCGCCGGAGCAGCGCGTCGCCGAGACCATCCGGCGCGTCCGCGATACCGCGGGCTACGTTCTTGATCCGCATACCGCTTGCGCGGTTGTCGCGCTCGATGATGCAGGCCCCGGGCGCTCGGCGCCGGAAGTCGTGTTGGCGACCGCGCATCCCGCTAAATTCCCTGATGCGATGGCCGCGATCACCGGCGTGCGCCCGGCGCTGCCGCCGCGTCTGTCCCGCCTCATGACCGATCGCGAGCGGTTCGTGCCGCTCGCGAACGATTCGTCCGCCATCGAAGCCTACATCGAAGCCAATGCCCGTGCCGTTAAAGGAGTAGCCGCGTGAGTCCCGAAGTCACAACACTGCCGAATGGTTTGCGCGTCGTATCGCAAGATATGCCGCATCTAGAGACGGTCTCGATCGGTCTCTTGGTGGGGGCTGGCGCGCGCAATGAATCGAAAGACCAGAACGGGATCTCGCATCTTCTGGAGCACATGGCATTCAAGGGGACGGCCAAACGCAGCGCGCGCCAGATCGCCGAAGAGATCGAGCAAGTCGGCGGCGAATTGAACGCGGCGACCAGCCTCGAGACGACGACGTACTACGCGCGCGTTCTGGCGGGCGACGAGGGCGTCGCGCTCGAGATCCTCGCGGACATCTTGCAGAACTCCGAGTTCGCGGAAGACGAATTGGAGCGCGAGCGAGAAGTGATTCTGCAGGAGATCGCGGCGACGCGGGATAGCCCAGACGAGATCGCCTATGACCTGCTGCAGGACGCCGCCTACCCCGAGCAGCCGATCGGGCGGCCGATTCTCGGCACCGCTGCGCACGTGATGTCTTTTTCCGCCAACGATCTAAGGGGATTTCTTAAGACGCACTATGCAGCTCAACAGATGATCGTTTCGGCTGCAGGCCGCATCGATCACGCGGCATTGGTGCGCCACGTTGAAGCCCTATTCGGTGGGCTGAATGGCGGAAAGGGGGGAAAAGCGGAGCGCGCGCGCTACGTTGGCGGTGTGCGCACGAGCGACAAGCCGTTCGAACAGAGCCATCTTGTGCTCGGATTTGAGGGGCCGTCTTATCGTCAACCGGAATTCTACACAGCACAGGTTTTCTCCGGGCTCTTTGGCGGCGGCATGTCATCCCGCCTGTTCCAAGAAGTCAGGGAGCGCCGGGGCCTCTGCTACTCGATTTATTCGAGTTGCTGGGCGCTTGCTGATACGGGGGTATTTGGTGTGCACGCGGCGACAGGGCCGGACATGATGAGCAAGCTGATCGATGTGGTGCGCCAGGAGTTCCTGCGCGCCGCCGATGAGCTGCCGACGGCCGCTGAGGTGCAGCGTGCGAAGGCGCAGCTCAAGGCCGGATTGTTGATGAGCCTCGAAAGCCCGTCGGCACGGGCCGAGCAGATGGCGCGTCAGTTGCTGCTGTTCGAGCGCATCATCGGCGCCAAAGAGCTGATCGAGCGTGTCGAGGCGGTGACGGGCGATTCGATTCGGAGTTTCGCGGCCAACTTGATCAGCCACCAAGCACCGGCTGCCGTGGTGGTCGGCGCCGGTAAGAAGAGTGACGGCTACGCGCGCATGGTTGAGCGCGTGGCGCAGGCATAGCGAGACGCAGAGGGACGGGATGGCGTTTCTGAGACTACCAGCCACGCAGGAATTCGACGCCGAGGTCGTTGGCCACGGCGTTGTCTTGCGTCCGCCGGTACTCTCCGACCACGAGGCCTGGGCCCAGCTTCGCGGCGTAAGCCGGGAACATCTTGTACCCTGGGAACCGCAGTGGGCGTGTGATGAGCTGTCGCGGGCGGCGTTCCGCCGGCGGATACGATTCTACGCCCGCGATAGCCGTGAAGACACGGGCTACGCCTTCTTCGTGTTCGAGACGTCGACGGATGCGCTCATTGGCGCGCTCACGTTATCCAACGTGCGGCGTGGCGTGGCACAGGCGGCAGCACTTGGCTATTGGGCCGGTGCGTCCTTCAGCGGGCGCGGGCTGATGACGGAAGCGGTGCGCGCTGTGGTGCCGTTTGCGTTCGAGACCTTGCGTCTGCACCGGATCGAGGCGGCGTGCTTGCCGCACAATGCGGGCTCGCGCCGAGTTCCTCGAAAAGGCCGGTTTCGTTCAGGAGGGCGTCGCGCGGCGTCACCTCAAGATCAATGGCGTCTGGCAGGACCATCTGTTGTTCGCGCTTTTGGAGGACGATCCGCGGGTGGAGGCCAGGTGCAGCTCATGACGCGCATGGCTATGGCCAACGACGTTTCGCGCCGTTCCGCTCGCTGGCTGCGCGGCGTACTGGCGTGCGTTCTCTCGATCGGGCTCTCGATCGGCATTGCGGTTGTCCTGACGATTGCCACTGCGGCGCCGGCCCAGGCCCTGAAGGCCATTGAGGTCAATCCGGCCGCCGATCGTGTGGAGATTACACTGCTCGGAGACTATTATCCGGCAAGCGGCGATACGCTCAGCATTGAAACGGCGCCGGCGGCCGACGGATCGACCAACCGGCTTTCGGTGCCAGCCGAGATTCAAGGCACGCGGCCGAACTGGTTCGTTTTCGCGCTGCGCAATCCGCTCGACAAGCCGGTGGAACGGCTGCTGGTTGCCGACCGTTACAATCTGATCGGGTCGGGAATTATTTGGCCGGAAATCGATGCGCGGCGACTGGACAAGGTCACGCCTTCGGTTGGCTTCATTCCGGATCGGGTCAAGAGTGATCGCGCCGACATTTTCAGGCTGACGCTCGAGCCTGGCCAGACCGTCACCTATGCAGTCGAACTCGCCTCGGATCGCTCCGTGCGGCTCTATCTCTGGTCGGCGGCAGAATACGAAGTTCGTACGCGCGACCGGCAATTGTTCAACGGCATGATGCTTGGCGTCACCGGGCTGCTGGCGGTGTTTCTCACCGCGGTCTTCGCCGCCAGCCACAAAGTCATGTTCCCCGCGGCTGCCGCATTCACGTGGTGTGTGCTCGCGTACCTCTGCGTCGACTTTGGGTTTTGGCACAAGGTCTTCAGCGTCCGTCCGGAAGACAACGCGCAGTACCGTGCCGCGGGCGAGGCAGCCATGGCCGCGTCGCTGCTGTGGTTCGTCTTCGTCTTTCTCAGGATCAACTACTGGCACCGTCTGATCAGGCTCGTGTTCGCGTTCTGGCTCGGAGTGCAAACACTGCTGATCGCGGTCGCGTTCATCGATCCCTACCTTGCGGCGACGTTTGCGCGGTTCTCGTTTGGCGTCATTGGTGTCGTATCGATGTCCTTGACTGCGTTTCTTGTGCTCAGGGGGCAAGACCGGGCGCTGTCGCTCGTTCCCATCTGGATTCTGTTCGGCGTCTGGCTCTTCGGCGCGGCGTTGGCCGCGACGGGGCGACTGACGGGCGAGCATGTGATCGTCGGCTTGATATCCGGTTTGGTCCTGCTCGTGGTGCTGATTGGCTTTACTGTCACGCAGTACGCATTCCACTCCATGGAACCCTCCTACGATATGGCGCCGGATGAGTTGCGGCAGCGTGCAAAAGCGTTGGATGCGACGGGCGCCAGCGTGTTCCAATGGAGCGGGCGCCGCAATGAAATCCATGTTGGGCACGTCATGGAGCAGACACTCGGCTTGGCGCCCGGCGAACTCTCGACCAAGGTCGAGGATTTTGTCCGGCATATGTATGCGGCGGATCGGGAGCGGTTCCTCGGCCAGTTGCAGACGCTGAGAGAGCGGAGTACTGGGCATCTTCACGCCGAATTCCGGATGCGCGGCGCCGACAGCCACTATCGCTGGTTCGAGATCGAAGCGATGAGCGAGGCGTCTGCCGACCGGCGCGGCGTATCGTGCGTCGGGTTGGTGCGCGATATCACGAGTGCGAAACATGCCGCCGAGCGGCTCATGCATAGTTCGGTGCATGATGGCCTGACGACGCTGCCAAACCGGGAATTGTTCCTCGACCGGTTGCGAGTGGCCACGGCGCGGGCGCGGTCGGAACCGCTGGTCCATCCCACGGTGATCCTGATCGATATCGACCGGTTCAAGAGCGTCAATAGCTCGTATGGCCTCTATATCGGCGATAGTTTGCTGGTGTCGGTTGCGCGCAAGCTCGCCCATCACGTGACGTCGCCGCAAGACACGCTGGCACGGATCGGTGGCGATCAGTTCGCGATCCTGCTGTTGAGGGAACAGGATCCGCGGCAGCTTGCTAATTTTGCAGATGATTTGCGCCGGGTGCTTCGTTCGCCCATTGTGATCGCCGGACAGGAGATTGTGCTGACAGGCACAATCGGAATGGCGGTTTATGATGGGCCGTCGGCTGATCCGGCCGACTTGCTGCGGCATGCGGAAATCGCCCTCTATCGGGCCAAGCGTGGTGGCTCGGACCGTATCGAACTGTTCAAGCCCGAGATGCTTGCGGACAAGGATGCCCGGATCGCCGTCGAAAGCGAGCTTCGCCAAGCAATAGACAAGGGCCAGCTGAAGCTGCTTTATCAGCCGATCATCTATTTGCCGACCGAGGAGTTGGCGGGGTTCGAGGCGCTGGTGCGCTGGGAGCATCCAAAGCTTGGGCTTCTCAATCCGGCGGATTTCGTGCCGATCGCGGAAGAGTCTGATCTGATCGTCAAACTCGGGGCCTATGTTCTGCGCCGTGCGGTGCAAGATGCACAGCGCTGGAACAAGGAGTTCCGGCGGCCGGAATCGCCGATCTTTGTCAGCGTCAACATCTCGAGCCGGCAGTTGTTCCGGCCCGACTTGATCAATGAAATCCGGCACATCATCGGACGCTCGATCCTTCCGAAAGGCGCGTTGCGGCTGGAGATCACCGAGACGCTGGTGATGGACAATCCGGAGCAGGCAACAGCGATGCTGGACCAACTCGCCGGTGCCGGTGCCGGGCTTTCGCTCGACGATTTTGGCACTGGCTACTCCTCGCTCTCCTATTTGCAGCGGTTCCCGTTCGATACCATCAAGGTTGACCGGGCCCTGGTGCACGGCAGCGCCGAGAACGCATCTGGCTCGACGATCATGCGCTCGATCGTGGCGCTCGCGCATGAGCTTGGCAAAAAGGTGGTGGCGGAAGGCGTGGAAATCGACGGCGACGTCAATTTCCTGCGGTCGATCGGTTGCGAATACGCGCAAGGATTTCTCTATGGCGTTCCGGCCGGACAGCGGGAAGCGCTGCAGGCCGTGCGTAGTGAGCGGCGCTCTGCCAATCGCCGCCGCGGCGTCGGCGGGCTGTTCCGCTCGCGGTTGCGGCCGATGCCCGCGGACGTGGCGGCAGATCAACCCGTCACCACAGTCGAAGGCAAGCTCTCGAAGCTGCTCATGGGCAAGCGAGCGGCAAAAGAAGCTGGTAACACCAGTGCTGCCGCTGACAGTCCCAAGGTGGCAAGCCCGATGAAAACGGTACGTTTGCGGCCGCCGGCGCCGAAGATCGCTCAACCCGCGGCTCAAACGCCCACGGCTCCCTTGGCTGCCAGTGCACGTCCGGTGACGCGGCCACCGCCGAGTGCGCCACCGCTGCCGCCAATGCGTCAGCCGCCGGTGGCGCAGCCAATTGCGCGCATGGCATCGCCACCGCCGCCTATGCGTGAACCCATGCCGCAGCGGCCAGTCAATCTCGCGACGTTGCCGCCAGCGATCGCGGCGAGCCTTGCGCGGCTTGCTGGCAGCGTCAATGCGACCGATCAATCGGGTGCGGCTGGGCCGGCCGCAGATCCGAATGACCCGCGCCAGCTGCAGGAGCGCCGAAAGCCGGCGGCGGAGTAGGGGCCGTCAGGCGTGGCCCGCCTCGGACACGAAGTGCGATGGGTCGATACCGAGCTTCGACATGGCGCGATCATACTTGAACTCGAGATTGCGGTCGAAGATCAGGTCCGGATCGGCGGGGCAATTGAGCCAGCCGTTGCCCTGGATTTCGCTTTCGAGCTGACCGGCGCGCCAGCTCGCGTAGCCAAGCGCCAGCATCATGCGGTCGGGGCCTTTGCCCGCAGCAATGGCCTTCAGAATGTCGATGGTGGCGGTCAGGCAAATGTTGCTGTCGATCGGCAGCGTTGCGTCGTTGGCGAAGTAGTCGTCCGAGTGCAACACGAAGCCCTGGCGCGTTGCCACGGGGCCACCGATCTGGACGTTCATGTCCAGCAACTCCGGCGGCATCTTCATCGCTTTTTCGGTCTTTACGATGTCCAACTGCTCGAGCAGAGCCGAGAAATTGAGATCGCGCTTGCGTTGATTGATGATCAAGCCCATGGCGCCATCGCTGGAGTGGGCGCACATGTAGATCACGGAACGCGCGAACCGCTTGTCGCTCATGGTTGGCATCGCTATCAGCAACTGCCCATCCAGGAAGCGCCGTTCAACGGATCGCCGACGCGTTTTCTTGGTCGTTTTCATCTGTGGAGACTGCCCTACCTTGGCCCCTCTGTGAAGGCCCGAGATTGTCCCGATGTTTGGGCTTTCTCGCCTAGACTTGAGTTGTCGTGATGACTTCGAGGTGCGACACTTTAGGACCCTTGCTGGAGTTCGTCCGTGACACGATCTGCTGTTTGTATTGTCTTCACCACGTTGATGGCTCTGACCGGTTCCATCGGACCCAGCTCCGCTCAAACGGCAGGACTAACGTCTCCTTGGGTGACGTCGCCGCAGTCGCGGGTGCGACTGATTGGTGGGACGGTCGCGGGCGTGACCGAGCCGGGCGTAATCCTCGCGGGCATTGAAATCATCATGGCGCCGAAATGGAAGACGTACTGGCGCATGCCGGGCGATTCAGGCGTGCCACCGGCGTTCGACTGGGCAGGCTCGGAGAATCTGGCGGATGCACGCGTGCTCTACCCGGCGCCAACGCGTATCAAAGACAAGAGCGGTGTTGCGATCGGCTACATGTCCAGCGTCGTGATGCCGGTCGAAGTCCGCGCGAAAGATCCCGCGCGGCCTGTCAAACTGGCCGTGACCATGGAATACGGCGTTTGCCTCGATATCTGCGTGCCCGTCGAGGCGAAACTGACGCTGGACTTGCCGCCGTCGGCTTCGGCGCCACCTTCGATCCCGGCGCTCGGGGTGGCGCTCGCGCAGGTGCCGCGTCCCGGCGACAAGCGTCGCCCCGGCGATCCTTTGGTAACGTCCGTTCGCAGCACCGCGGGCGCCCTGCTCCTGACCGTGTCGGCGGTCGATGCCTCGAAGCCCGTCGATATCTTCGTCGAAACGCCCGATGGCTCCTACATCGCCTCGCCCGACGGAATTGTGCCGAAAAATGGGATCGCCGAGTTCCGCATCCCGGTTGCAGCGGCTGATTTTGCCGGTTTGGTGGGCAAGCCGCTGGTTCTGACGCTGGTGAATGGGGCCGGAGCAACGGAAACGACTTGGATTGCTCAGTAGGGCTGGATGTCGGTTCTCTCGGTCCGGCCGGTGCGTTGACAAACGAGGGGTTGGCGGCCGAAGGATAGAGACCTTGCGAGCCCGTCACGGTCGGAGATTGCGCCCATGCGCCTTTGGAAGCTCATTCGCACCACGTCCGATGTGCCGGTGAACGGTGTCCGGCCGCTGGTGCTCGCGTTGAGCGCGGCCCTGGTCGCTGGTGGTCTTGTGGCGCAGAGCCATCCTTTGGCGGCGCGGGGCGGCCCGCAGTCGGTGGCGCCCATCGCCGAGAAGCTGATCGATGCGGTGGTCAACATCTCGACCAGTCAGACGGTCAAGGGGTCGAGCGGACAAGCCTTGCCCAGGGTACCGAAGGGGTCGCCGTTCGAGGAGCTCTTCGAGGATTTTTTCGATAAGAAGGATGGCCGGCGTCAGCAAGGCGACCGCAAAGTATCGTCGCTCGGCTCCGGCTTCGTCATCGATGCCAAGGAAGGCCTGATCGTCACCAACAACCACGTCATCGAGGGCGCCGACGAGATCGTCGCGAACTTCAACGACGGCTCGAAACTGAAAGTCGACAAGGTTCTCGGTCGGGATCCCAAAACCGACTTGGCGTTGCTGAAGGTTACTCCGGGAAAGAAAGCCCTCCTTGCCGTGCCGTTCGGTTCGGCTGAGAAAATGAAGGTCGGCGATTGGGTGATGGCTATCGGCAATCCGTTTGGCCTTGGAGGCTCAGTGACCGTCGGGGTCATCTCCGCCAAGCAGCGCGATCTCAACGGCCCCTATGACGACTACTTGCAAACCGATGCGTCGATCAATAAAGGCAATTCGGGTGGGCCTTTGTTCAACATGGATGGGGAAGTAATCGGTGTGAACACCGCGATCATTTCGCCAACGGGCGGGTCGATCGGTATCGGATTCGCGGTTCCTGCAGACACCGCGACCGTCGTGATCGAGCAGCTGCGGCTGCACGGCGAAACGCGGCGCGGTTGGCTCGGGGTCCGAGTTCAGACGGTGACCGATGAAATCGCCGAGACGGCGGGTATCAAGGAGAACACGGGTGCGCTCATTGCCGGCGTAACGGACAACAGCCCGGCCGCGAAGGCTGGGATCGCGGAAAGCGACATCATCCTGAAGTTCGACGGCAAAGACGTGTCGACGATGCGTGGGTTGCCGAGACTGGTCGCGCAGGCACCGATCGGCAAGGAGGTCGAAGTCGAGCTGTTGCGGAAGAACGAGCGGAAACGCTTGAAGGTGGCGATCGGCCGTCTGGTCGAGGACGAAGAGAAAGATGCCAAGAAACCGCCGGCGGCCAAGCCGGGCGAGAAAGGCAAAGGCAGCGGGACGGCACCGGTCGATCCGAATCTGTTCGGCCTCAAGGTTGCGCCGCTGACCGATGAGCTGCGCAAAAAATATAGCATCGATGCAAAGGTGAAGGGCGTGGTCGTCACAGAGGCGGATCCGCAGGCGCCCGCCGCCAAGAAGGGTGTCAAGGCCGGCGATGTGATCGTCGAAGTCGCCCAGGACGCAGTGCAATCGGCCGATGACATGGCGCGGAGCATCGACAAGGTCAAGAAAGCTGGCCGAAAGGCCGTGCTGTTGCGGGTCGAAGATGGCAAAGGCGAGCTGAGGTTTGTCGCTGTTCCCCTGGAATAGGGGCCTCGCTTCAATCGGCCAAATCAAACGATGCGTCGCTATGGCCTTGTGCGCAAGGCACGATCCTGGCTATCACACTGCCACCACTCAATCCTCAGCCGGAGCAGCGCGTGTCCGACCGTCACAGTTTAATCGACACCATCACGGATAGCCTCGTTCCGGTTCACAAAGACGGATACAAGTTCATCGCGATTGGTGCACTCGTCGCGTTTTTCCTGTGGCTGCTTTTGCCGGTCCTCGGCTGGATCGCAGCGCTGATCACCGCCTGGATCGTCTATTTCTTTCGCGATCCGCCGCGCGTGACGCCGTTGCGCGAGGGGCTTGTCGTTTCGCCCGCCGACGGGCGGGTCTCCAGTCTCGAGCGCGTGCGGCCGCCCGCGGAGCTGGGGCTCGGCGAGGAGGAGCGGCTCCGTGTGTCGATTTTCCTTTCCGTCTTCGATGTCCATATCAATCGCAGCCCGGTTGCGGGACGGATCTCGAAATCAATCTATGTGCCTGGTGCCTTTCTCAATGCGGCGCTGGATAAGGCCAGCGAGGAGAACGAGCGGCGGTCGCTGGTGATCACCATGGCTGGAGGCATGCAAGTGGCGGTCGTGCAGATTGCCGGGCTGATCGCGCGCCGTATCGTGACTTTTTCGCGGGAAGGCGACACAGTCGGCGTTGGCGAGCGGTTCGGATTGATCAGATTCGGCAGCCGCGTCGACACATATTTGCCGCCAGGACGGGGTGCACTGGTGGCCGTCGGTCAACGCGCGATCGGCGGTGAGACGGTGCTCGCGGACTTAAAATCGGACGAAGCCGAGCGCGCGGCGCGTCAAAACTGATAGTCTTGGGTCAACTGAGCCGTTCCAAGAAGGAGATGACTGGTGGACCACGAACTGCCAAATCTCGAGAATGGTGAGCGCCGCCGCCGTGGACGGCCGCTCTTTCGCCACCGGAAGATTCCGATCCGGCTGATCGCGCCAAACTTCTTCACGTTGCTCGCGCTCTGCGCCGGCGTGACGGCGATCCGCATGGCCGTCGAGGGCCGTTACGACATGGCGGTTGCGCTTGTCGTACTGGCGGGTTTGCTCGACGGCGTCGATGGAAATTTGGCGCGGGCACTGAAGGCACAGTCGAGGTTCGGCGCGGAACTCGACAGCCTCGCCGATTTCGTCAGTTTTGGTGTGGCGCCGGCGATCATCGTGTTTACGTGGGGGCTCGGCTCTCTCAAAGGCCTGGGCTGGATCGCGGTTCTGGTCTTTGCCTGCGGCATGGGGCTTAGACTCGCCCGCTTCAATGCGATGATCGATGTCGAGAAGCCCAAATGGCAGTCCAACTATTTCACCGGCATGCCAGCGCCGGCCGGTGCGGTAACCGTACTGCTCCCGCTCTATCTCGACGGCATCGGCATTACTTTCATGCGCGAGTATCCGATCCTCACGGTGCTCTATACACTCACGATGGCCTTCTTGCTGGTGTCGACGATTCCGACCTTCTCGGGAAAACTATTGGGTGAACGCATCAAGCGAGAATGGGTGTTGCCCGTGCTTGTGGCTGTCGCCGGCCTGATCGGTTTCTTGGTAA
This sequence comes from uncultured Alphaproteobacteria bacterium, assembly GCA_963779515.1. GTDB lineage: Bacteria > Pseudomonadota > Alphaproteobacteria > Rhizobiales > Hyphomicrobiaceae > CAVZYN01. The sequence continues at coordinate 141,553 of CAVZYN010000006.1, read as the reverse complement.
CGTACCCGTATCCGACGTTGGCGGTAGCCGTACTGGCCTATCTGGCGCTGGTGCCGATCAGCTACCGGCGGTTCCAGAACAAACTGGCCGAAGATGCGGCGTTGCATCCTGAGGCGGCCGCGACCATTGCTCCACCGGTGACAGCGGCGCCGCCGCCGCCGGCCGGCATTGTCGAGCCGCCACAAACGAAGCATTGACGCTCGTCGCAACTTGGAGCGTTAGCGGGTCTCTTCGGGTGCACGATGATAGATATCGTCGGTACGGACGATATCGTCCTCGCCGAGGTATGTGCCGATCTGCACTTCGATGATTTCGACGGGGACCTTGCCCGGATTTTCCAGCCGGTGCCATTGGGTCGCGAAGATGTACACGCTCTCGTTTTCACGCACCAACTTCTCGATATCGCCGATCACGACCTTGGCGGTTCCCTGCACCACGATCCAATGCTCGGAGCGGTGGTGATGCATTTGCATTGAGAGCTTGCCGCCGGGCTTCACATGCAAAAGCTTAACTTGGAATCGACCTGCGATGTTTAGCGTTTCGAAATAGCCCCAGGGGCGGAAGTTGCGAACGTGCTGTTCGTGTTCCTTGCGGCCCGATTGACGCAGCTTTGCGACGATTTTTGAGACGTCCTGGGCGCGCGATTTGTCGGCGACCAGTAGCGCGTCCGGCGTGTCGACGATCACGAGATCCCTGACACCGATGGTCGAAACCAAGGCTTTCTCGGAGTGGACGTAGCAGTTCTGCGTGTCCTCAAGGATGGCGTCGCCATGCGCGTAGTTGCCCTGCTTGTCGCGGGGCGCGATTTCCCACAGCGAACTCCATGACCCGACATCATTCCAGCCGACATCGATCGGCAACATGGCCGCGGCTGACGTGTGCTCCATGACGGCGTAGTCGACCGAAATGTTCGGCGACTGTGCGAACGCGGCGCGATCCAGCCGGACAAAGCCAAGATCCTCGACGGATTTCACGATGGCTTGCTTGGCGGCGTCGAGGACGCGGGGCTGAAGGCGGCCGAGTTCTTCAATGAAAGTGCGTGCATGGAGCACGAAGATGCCGCTGTTCCAGAAATAGTTGCCAGCTGTAACGTAGTTTGTGGCCGTCGGCGCATCCGGTTTTTCGAAGAATGCATCGACGTGAAATGCACCGCTGGCCGCGCCATCGATGTCCGTTCCTTGACGGATGTAACCATAGCCGGTGTGTGGGCTGGAGGGCTTGATGCCGAAGAGTACGAGCTTGCCTGTCGCGGCCACTTTGGCGGCGCGCTTGACGGCCTCGACGAATTCTTCTTCCCGCTCGATGACGTGATCGGATGGCATGACAACCAGGACGCCGGCCGGATTTTCATTGGCGACTTCGAGCGCCGCGACCGCAATCGCTGCCGCCGTATTGCGTGCAACCGGCTCGAGGATAATGCGCTTCGGCGTTATGCCGGCCTGATCGATTTCTTGCTTCACCAGGAAGCGATGATCATTGTTGCACAGCAGCAGGGGGCGCTGAAAGCCGTCGCTGGTGCGCAGCCGGCGCACGGTCGCGCCGAGGAAACTTGCATCCTGCTCATTGAAGAAGCGGATGAACTGCTTAGGATACATCGCGCGGGACAGCGGCCAAAGGCGCGTGCCAGAGCCGCCCGAAAGAATCACGGGAAAGATCGCGTTGGGTTGCATGCCGCTCTCTGTGTGCAAGATTTGGTGCAAAGATCTCAAGCAGAGATAGCAGCCGGCCTGCGCTGCCTCAACCCTGAGAACTGATGCGAGGCTTCTCAGCGACGCTGCAAGAGCTTGTCGCGGAGGGAACTGAGACTGTTGTTAGTTGGCCCTGCGGCCGGCGGGGCAGCCGGGCGTTGGGCCGGAGCTGCCGCGGCTGGATCGCGGCGCAGCATGCTGCCAGCGGGGCGTTGCGCCAAACCGGGGGCGGGTTGGGCGGCCGCCGCAGGCATTGTTGTTGGCCGAATCGCATTTGGATCTGCAGCGCGCGTCGGGCGTGCCTGATCCATCGCGGGCACCACGTCAGCGACGTCGCTACCGGACAAGCCGATGGCCTCGGCCATCATGGCGAGTTGCTGCGCGTTGTCGATGTCGCCGCCTGAGGACGACGCACGCCAACGTTCAACGATGCTTTCAAGGAAGCCTTCGTCATGCTCGGACTTCTGCCACTTCTCCGAGAAGCGCGCCGTCGAAGACCGCGGCATGCAGCTTTTCTTGAGTTCATCGAAACGGATGCGCACAGGCAGCGTCACGCCATCGCCGAATGCGATAGCTTCACGTTGTCCGAGCGCGGAGAGGAATTCCAAAAGGCCAGAACCGGTGTCGGAGATCGCCGATGTAACAATTTCCTGGTCGCGGTCGTTGGACATGCGCAGCGCGAACACGGTGTTGCACTGCGACAGAATAGTGGCGTCGATTTCCGAGGGGCGCTGCGTCACGATGCACAAGGAGGCGCCGTATTTGCGGCCTTCCTTGGCGATCTTGGCAATGGCGCGTTTGCAGGGCTCGAAGCCGGCGTTTGGATTTGCCGGAACGTAGCGATGCGCTTCTTCGCAAACCAGCGTTACTGGCACCTTGCCTTCGCTCCAAAGCGCGAAGTCGAATGTCATGCGGCACAACACCGAGACCACGACGTTGACGATTTCGGTCGGAATGCCGGTCAACTCGAGGATGGTGATGGGCTTCTCGTTGACGGGCACACGGAAGATGCGGCCGAGAATCTGTGCCATGCCGTCGTAGACAGTTAGCGAGCCGAACATGAACGCGTAGCGCGGGTCCTGGCTGATCGATTCGAGCTTGGAGCGCACGTTGCGGTATGGCGAGAGGTCGCGCTTGTTCTCAAGCTTGCCCATCCGCTCATCGATGAGCGACATCAGATCGGAGATCCGGTAGGGGACCGGCGTGTCGACCGTGTATTTGCTGTCCGCTGAGGCGCCTCTGCGCAAAGACGCCGCATCGCGCGCGTTGCTGGCCGAGCGACCGGAGAAATAGCGGCCCTTGGCTATCGGGATCAGTTCCTGCAGCAGCTCAGCTTCCTGCTTGCGCTCCACCGCGCTGCCCAGCAGAACTTCGATGAACTCTTCGAATGTCAGCAGCCAGTAGGGCAACTGCATGTTGCGGGGAGAGATCACTTCGCCCCATTCGGGGAAGGCTGTTGCGTACTCGTTGTGCGGATCGAGCAGCACGATATGCGCGGCCGGATTGCTTTCGAGAATTGCGCGCAGAATCAGTGCTGTGGTGCAAGACTTGCCGGTGCCGGTGGTGCCGAGAATGGCGAAGTGCTTACCAAGTAGGTCGTCGACGCGGACCATTGCGGGGATGCTCGAGTCCTGACGGATGCAGCCGACGCGCACCGAGTGCTGCATGTCGCCGCAGAATGCCTGTTCCAGCTCTGGCTTGGATGCGACGCGGACGCGATCGCCGAGGGCGGGATAGATCGTTACGCCGCGATTGAAGCCGGCGCGGCCGTTTGAGTTCCACAGTTCGCCGACGAGACCCAGTTCAGCGATCCAGATTTCGGTGTCGCCTTCGCGCTGCGCGGGGACCGGGACGGAGAGCGCTGAGACAATTGCGAGAACCACCGTGTTGCTGGTGTCGATCGCCAGCAAGGTCCCCATTTCCGGCCGTTGGAATGGGCCCCGGAATTTTTTGTCGGCGTGCGGTTGTCCGCCATCGAGGAGAACGATGGCTTTCGAACCCGTGACAGACACGATCCGGCCGATAGACGGGTCCGGCTGCCGAAGCGTGCTGTCGGTTGGAGGGGCCTGAAGTTGCATATGTTCCTCGAAGTTCGTCGGGCAACCGCGGATGTGCGCTTATGCGATTTGTGCTGCTTGCTGAATTGCTTCGTGACTCTGCGTGACTTGAACCTGGCTGCGTGACGGCAGGTAAACGGAGACTTCCGTTCCGACCGACTTTTGACTGCGAATTTCGAGCGTGCCGCCGTGCAGTTCCACCAGGGCGCGGGAGATCGGGAGGCCGAGGCCGGTGCCTTCGCGCCAGCGTGTGCGGCTTGAATCGACCTGGCCGAAGGGCGTCAGAGCGACGGCGATTTCTTCTTCGCTCATGCCAACGCCCGTGTCGCGGACGGTGATGGCGGTGCCGCCGTCGGCGACGCGGTGGGCGATGATGGTAATGGAACCGCCGGGTTGGGTGAACTTGATCGCGTTGCTGATCAGGTTTGTGAAGATCTGACGCAGTTTGACGGGGTCACCCTTGATCAACGGCAACTCGCCATCAAATTGGTTGACCAGGCTGACGCCTGCTTCCTGCGCCAACAGCCTGAACGAGGTGACCGAAACGGACAGAACTTCTTCCACTGAGATGTCTCGGTTATCCAGAGTGTACTTGCCACTCTGGATTTTCGAGATGTCCAGGATGTCGTTGATGACCGACAGGAGGTGACTGGCGGCGTCTTGAATGAGGTTTGCGTATTCCACCATTTCGGCGGGACCAAGCTGGCGTTTTTCGCATTCGCTGATCAGCTTGGAAAAGCCGATTATGGTGTTGAGGGGCGTGCGGAGTTCATGGCTCATATTGGCGATGAACTCGGATTTGATCTTGCTTGCGAGTTCGGCCTCGATGCGGGCTGAATGCTCGGCGATGCGGGCGCGGTGGCGGAGAACCGCGTCGCCTAGCAACGACGAGTACTCGCTCATCAGCGAGTTGCTCTTGGTCGCGCTTATGGCTCCAGCTCTCATGTTCTCTAACGAATCCCTTGCCCCGGATTCGCAGCGTAGGTGGCAGCCCATAACAACCGGTTAACGATACTATCGTTGCAACGTGGGCTTCTCTTTTTTCAGGCTACGGAATGCCTGTTCGCGCGGTCATTCGGAAAAAGTTTAATTATTTCAATCGCTTGATCCCGACGCCTAGGCAATAGAATATTCCGGCAAAATTGCAGATTATACCGGCATTATTGCTATTTTGGAGCGCTGTGAAATCGTGCGCAGAGCGAATTGCTCAGGTTCAATCATAGGCGCCCATCACGTTCTGGTCGAAATCGATGAGAGCGCCGGTCATCATCTCAGACGCGTCGCTCAGGAGGTAAACGGCCGCCATGGCCACGTCGTGAGGTTTGATCAGGCGGCCGAATGGCTGCTGGGGTTCGGCGCGAGTCAGCCAATCGGCAGGGTTGCCATCGCGCTGCTGGATCGCGTGTTCGCCGGGCGTATCGGCCCAGCCGATGTTCAGGCCATTGACGCGAATGCGATGCGTTCGCAATGCGTGTGCGGTGTTCTTCGTCAGGGTTGCCAGCGCACCCTTGGATGACGAATAGGCGGTCAGGAAGGGCTGGCCGCCGTGACTTGAGCGCGTGATGATGTTGACGACGCTGCCCGGACGCTGCGTGCTTTTAAGATGGCGCACCAGCTCCTGCGTCAGGATGAAGGGCGCCCGCACGTTGACGGCGAACAAGCGATCCCAGAGCTCGATCGATGTGTCCTCTATCGTGCCACGATCCGTGAGGCCCGCGGCATTGACGAGGCCGTCGAGCCGCCCGAGCCGCGCAATCGCGCCAGCGACGATGTCGCGGCACGTGATCGCGTCGGCCAAGTCACCGGCAATGAAATGTGCCGGGCAGCCGAGGTTTGAGATCTCCTGAGCGAGGCGGGTGCCGCGGGTGGCATCACGGCCTGTAAGGCAAATCCCGCCTGCACCTGCTACCGCCGCGGCGCGCGCGATGCCTTCGCCGATGCCTTGAGTTCCGCCTGTGATCAGGATCGTGTTTCCCCTGAGATCAAGTCCGATCATCTTGTGCGTCCGATTTCGGAAACCTTCATGGAACGTCCCTCCTTCAAGGATTTGATGGCAGCTTCGGCCAGCACGAGCGCCATGCGGCCATCGTTTGCGCCGACGGGCATCGGGGACTTGTGACTAACAGCTGCAACGAAAGCATCGAGTTCGCGCTTGTAGGCTTCGGCGTAGCGCTCGAGAAAGAAATGCAAGGGTTTGTCGGCTTTGACGGCTGTGCCATCGGCGAGTTCGACGGTGGTTGGCGTCTGATTGCCGGCAATGAGCCGGCCCTTGGCGCCGTGGACTTCGATGCGCTGGTCATAGCCATAACTGGCGCGGCGGCTGTTGTTGATATGGGCAAGACGGCCGGAACTCGTGCGCAGCAGGATCATAAGGCTATCGGTGTCGCCGATCTTGCTGACTTCGGGATCGACCAGCGCGGAGCCAAAGGCGAATACGTCGGCCGGCTCCTCGCCGAGCAGCCAGCGGGCCATATCAAAGTCATGGATGGTCATGTCGCGCAGTTGTCCACCCGACACCTTCAGGTAGGCGACCGGCGGCAAGCCAGGATCGCGGCTGGAAATAATGACCTGCTCGACGTCGCCGATGGCGCCCGCCGCAATCCGCGACTTGAGGCCGGCAAAGCTTGGATCAAAGCGGCGATTGAATCCGACGAGCATCGGCACGCCGGCCGCCGTGACGGCTGAAAGGCATTCGTCGACGCGCGCCAGAGAAAGATCGATCGGCTTTTCGCAGAAGATCGCTTTGCGCGCCTTCGCCGCGGCGATGACGAGTTCAGCATGCGTGTCCGTCGAAGACGCAATGATGACTGCATCGATGTCTTTGTCGGCGAGCGCACTGTCACGGGTGGCGACGGTTGCGCCAGTTCGGTCGGCCAGGCTTTGCGCGGCCCGGCCATCGACGTCGACGACATACTTTAGCCGGGTGGCTGGATGTGCCGTAAGATTGGCGGCATGAATGGCGCCGATCCGGCCCGCACCGAACTGGGCAAACGTCAACATGATGAAACCTCCGAAACGGGCAATATCGACGGCTAGTGTGATGATCGAGAAGTCCGTTTCATACTATCTGCATGTGTTTCGGCGGACTTCTCGATCTGAATCACACTAGAAAGCATGATTTTCTAGTGTCCTTTTCGATCGTGAAGTTCGAATTGAGGCCGCCGAGAATGCAACGAACTTCGCGATCGGGACACTAGATGAAGCCTCGAACGATGCTTCCGGTCAACACGTGACCGCAAACACCTCAGATGCAGCTTGCCATGGCTCGCGCGCTTGATAGCTTGGCAAAAAAGCCGTCTGCAAATCTCAGGGAGAACCACCAAATGTCTCGCACAGTCCGTCAGCATCAAGGTTTGGGCGCCGTTGCAGCGGTGTTGGGGGTGCTTGCCGCCGCGGGTGGTGCGTTCGCGCAAGGGTCGATGGTGCTCTACTGCTCCGACCAGGAAGAGCGGTGCCGGGCACTCTCGGCGGCGTTCGAGAAGGATACGGGCATCAAAGTTGCGATGACGCGCAAGAGCTCGGGCGAAACCTACGCGCAGATCAAGGCTGAATCTGCCAATCCCAAGGGTGATGTCTGGTGGGGCGGCACGGGCGACCCGCATCTGCAGGCTGCCGAAGAGAATTTGACCGAGGAGTATGAGAGCCCGGCGAACAAAGAGCTGCATCCGTGGGCGACGAAGCAGTGGGCGCAATCCAAGAAGCGTACCGTCGGCGTCTACTCCGGCGCACTTGGCTTCGGCTTCAATACGCAGCAGCTTGCCGCCAAGGGGATCCCAGAGCCGAAGTGCTGGTCGGATCTGCTCAACCCGAAGCTCAAAGGTGAAGTGCAAGTTGCCGATCCGAACTCGTCCGGTACGTCCTATACGCTGCTTGCGACAATCGTGCAGCTGATGGGCGAGGACAAGGGCTTCGATTACATGAAGAAGTTGCATGCCAATATCAATCAGTACACCAAGTCGGGGGCCGCGCCTGCGAAGGCCACGTCGCTCGGCGAGACGACGGTTGGCATCACGTTCCAGCACGACATGGTGGTGCAAATCGTTGGCGGCGCGCCGGTCAAGGTCGTCAGTCCGTGCGAAGGCACCGGCTACGAGATCGGGTCGATGTCGATCGTGAAAGGCGGGCGGAATACGGAGGCGGCGCGCAAGTTTTACGATTGGGCTCTCTCACCCGCGGCGCAGAAACTCGCGGCCGACAACAAGGCGTTTCAGGTGCCAAGCAATATGGCGTCACCGGTGCCACCGCAGGCGCCGAAGATGTCCGAGATGAAACTGATCGACTACGACTTCGCGAAGTACGGATCGTCGGCAGAGCGCAAGCGCTTGCTGGCCAAATGGGATAACGACGTCAAGAACCTACCGAAGTAACCAGCGGTGCTAGAGCCGGAATTTCGCAACCGCTGAGGAACTCACATGGTGCTTCTCTCCCCGATACGCACAGCTGCGCTTGCTGGAGTCTGGCTGATGATGGCCGCGCCTTTGGCGCAGGCGCAAGGCACACTGACCGTCTACTGTTCCATTCTTGAAGAGCAGTGTCGCGAAGGGGTCGCGATGTTCGAGAAGGCGACGGGGATCAAGGTCGCGATGGTGCGCAAGAGTACGGGTGAGGTCTTTGCGCAGCTGAAGGCCGAGGCCGCCAATCCCAAAGCGGATGTGTGGTGGGGCGGGCCGGCGGAACCGCACCTGCAGGCAGGCGAGGAAGGGCTGCTCGAGGGATACAAATCCGCCAAGCTCGCGGAGATCCACGATTGGGCGGCGCGTCTCGGCGAGCAGAGCCAAGGCCGGTCGGCGGGCATCTATCTCGGAGCGCTTGGATTTGGCTACAACACAGAGGTGCTGAAGAAGAAGGGAATGCCGGAGCCGAAGTGCTGGGCCGATCTGCTCGATCCCAAGTTCAAGGACGACGTGCAGATGGCTGACCCGAATTCGTCGGGGACGGCCTATGTGATGCTCGCGACAATCGTACAGCTGATGGGTGAGGAGAAGGGCTTCGCCTATATGAAGGCGCTGCACAAAAACATCAGCCAATACACCAAGTCCGGCATTGCGCCGGTAAAGGCCGTAGGCCTTGGCGAGACGGCAGTCGCGATCGCGTTCATGCACGATATGGTGACGCAACAGCTCTCGGGCGCGCCGATCAAGACGCTCGCGCCTTGTGAGGGCACTGGTTATGAGACCGGTGCTGTCTCGCTTGTGAAGGGCACGAAGAACCCCGACGGGGCGAAGAAATTCTTCGACTTCGCACTGTCGAAAGAAGCGCAGGATATCAACGCAAAACTCAAGATCCACTCGATCCCGTCCAGCAAGACCGCGTCCGTGTCGCCTGATGCTCCAAAACTCTCCGACATCAAGCTGATCACATACGATACGGCGAAGTACGGATCGTCGGCCGAGCGGCGGCGTCTGCTCGCAAAGTGGACCCAAGACGTCCAGAGCCAACCGAAATGAGCAGGGACGAATGACGGCCACCGTCGCGCCGAGTGCGATCGCCAATCAGCGCGCAGCCGCCAGCATGAAAGGATCAGCGCAGATCTGGCTGGCGCTCGGCTGGATCGGATTCGCGGTGCTGCCGTGGTACTTGCCGGAGAGCGGATTGTTCTCGATGGCAACGCTGAAGGCGTGGCCCTCGGGTACAGGAGGATCGGCATTGGGGCTCGCGCTGGCGGGCTCAAAGGCGTGGCTGGCTGTACTCGTGTTGCCTTTGCTGGTCGCGAGTTTGCCGGTGATTGTTGCCCAAGCACCAGCCCGCACGGCCGAATTTCTGGTTGCTGCCGGGATTGCTGGATTAGCGCTGCTTTGGTCGCAGGGATTCCTGATCGATCACAGGGGTTGGGGCTTCGACATCGTGACGGCGATGTTCGGGCAAGGGCCGAAGCAAGCCGGGATGGGCTATGGCGCTTTCCTGCTCGCCCTGTCGTTTCTGATGCTGCTGTGCCATGGGCTGGCGGGGCGTGGCTATTGCCGCGGTGATGCGTTCACCACATCGGCGATCGGGCTCGTCTTGGGGCTCATCATCCTGTTCGTATTTTTCCCGGTGTCGAAGATCTTGTTGAGTGCATTCCGGGACAATGACGGCAATTTTGCTCCGGCGGAGTTCGCCGCGAAGTTTTCTGACCGGTCGATCTGGGGGCTCGATTGCGTGACGGGCAATCTGCGCTGCGGGGTGGCGTGGAACACGCTGTTCCTGGCGGTGCTCGTCGGCATCGGGACCACCGTGCTCGGGCTTGCGTTTGCGCTCATCGCGGTGCGCACGTCGTTCCGGTTCAAGCCGGTGCTGCGAGCCCTGACGGTCTTGCCAATCATCACGCCGCCGTTCGTGATCGGTTTGGCGGTCATTCTGCTGTTTGGGCGCACGGGCGTCGTCACCGGTTGGATGGCTGACCTCTTCAACATTCCACCCACGCGCTGGATCTACGGAATGCCAGGCGTGTTCCTGGCGCAGATGCTCGCGTTCACACCGATCGCGTTTTTGGTGTTGATCGGCGTGGTGCAGGGCATATCGCCATCGCTCGAAGAGGCGACGCAGACGCTGCGCGCCAATAACTGGACCAGTTTTCGGACGGTGACGCTGCCGCTCATGCGGCCGGGCCTTGCCAACGCGTTCCTGTTGGGGTTCGTCGAGAGCATGGCGGACTTCGGAAATCCGCTGGTGCTGGGTGGCAATTTCGAAGTGTTGTCGACGAAGATCTTCTTCGCCGTGGTGGGAGCGGCGAATGATCAAGGGCGGGCGGCGGTGCTCTCGATCATCCTGCTGGCGTTCACGCTACTGGCGTTCTGGGCGCAGCATCGCTGGCTTGGCAAGAGTTCCTACACGACCGTAACCGGCAAGGGCGACAGCGGCATGTCGGTGCCGTTGCCGCGGCGCGTCAAATGGCTGGCGTACGCGGCGGCGCTTTCCTGGGCGGCGCTGACGGTCGTGATCTACGTGACGATCCTGATCGGCGGCTTCGTCAAGGCGATGGGGCGGGACTACACGCCGACGCTGGAGCATCTCATCACCGGGTTCCGTATCGAGCGGACGGCTACGGGCGGTCTGCAGTTCTCGGGATCGGCGTGGAGTTCGTTCTGGACGACGCTTGAAGTATCGGCGGTTGCAGCGCCGCTGACAGCCATCATCGGGTTGCTGACGGCCTATCTGCTCGCGCGACAACAGTTCGCTGGGCGGCGGCTGTTCGAGTTCGTGACAATGCTGAGTTTCGCGATCCCTGGAACCGTCGTCGGCGTCAGCTACATCCTGGCGTTCAACGTGCCCCCGGTCGAGCTGACGGGGACTGGCTTGATCCTGATCATCTGCTTTGTGTTCCGTAACATGCCCGTCGGCGTCCGTTCAGGGATCGCCACGCTCAGCCAGATCGACAAGAGTTTGGATGAGGCTTCGTTCACGCTCGGCGCGCGTTCAGGCACCACTGTGCGGCGCGTAATCCTGCCGTTGCTGCGGCCCGCGATCGTCGCGTCTCTGGTCTACGCGTTCGTACGGGCCATGACGGCGGTGAGTGCCGTGATCTTCCTCGTCTCGGCGGAGTACAACATGGCGACGGCTTACATCGTCGGCCGCGTCGAAGCGGGCGAATTCGGCCTCGCGATCGCCTATTCATCAGTGCTGATCGTCATCATGCTGTTCGCGATCCTGCTTATTCAAATGCTGGTCGGCGAGCGTAAGTTGGGGCGGCGATCAGGGGTGGATTCGGTTGCGGCAGGTGCAGGGTGAGACAATGAAGATCTTCTGGGCAAGAGTGGTGCTGATCGCCGCGTTGGCCGTGTGCGCACCGTCGCAGGCGAGGGCGCAAGGCCAACTGACCGTCTACTGTTCGGCGCTCGCCGAATGGTGCGAGGTCATGCGTCAGGCCTTCGAGAAGTCGTCCGGTCTCAAAGTCGCGATGACGGTGAAGAGCGCGGGCGAGACGCTGGCGCAGATTCGTGCCGAGAAAGACAACCCGCGCGCGGATATTTGGTGGGCTGGTGGGGCCGAGCAGTACCTGCAGGCCGCCGAGCTCGGGCTGACGGAGAGCTACACATCGCCGATGATCGATAAACTGCATCCGTGGGCGCGCAACTTGATGGCGGCATCGGGGTATCACGTCGGCGGTATCTATGCTGGTACACTTGGGATCGTTTGGAACACGGAGCAGCTTGCGAAGCGCAAACTCGTGGAGCCCAAGTGCTGGGCCGACTTGCTGAAGCCCGAGTATCGGGACGAGATCCAGATGTCGAACGCCGCGACCTCGGGGACGTCGTACGCCTTCATTGCCACGCTGGTGCAGATCATGGGGGAAGAGGCGGCATTCGACTATCTGAAAAAACTGCACAAGAACATCAACCAGTATCCCCGCTCGGGCGCCGCGCCGATGCGCAATGTCGCGACGGGCGAGGCGACGGTTGGCGTGACGTGGATGTTCGCGGCGGTGGCGGAAGCGCAGGCTGGTTTTCCGGTGAAGACGGTCGCGCCCTGCGAAGGGACTGGCTATGAGATCGGCGGGATGGCGATCATCAAGGGCTCGAAGCACCTCGACGGTGCCAGGAAGTGGTACGACTTCGCGCTCTCGGCGGATGCCCAAGCAACCGGGGCCAAGGCGAAGTCCTATCAGATCCCATCGAACATGAGCGCGCCGTTGCCGCCAAATACGCCGCGGCTCGAGGATGTGAAACTGATCACGTACGACTTCGCGAAATATGGATCGGGGGCTGTAAGATCGGCGCTCATTCAGCGTTGGGAAAAAGACGTCGCGGCGCAACCGAAGTAGGGGCCACAGCAGATCATGATGCAGAAAAAGGGCCCGGCCTCGGTCGAGTTTCGCAATGTGACAAAGCGCTATGGCGGCGTCACCGCGGTCGACAATATCTCGTTCACGATCGAGCCCGGAACGCTGCTCACGCTGCTTGGACCCTCAGGCTGCGGCAAGACCACGACATTGCGTTTGATCGCCGGCCTCGAGATGGCGAGCGGAGGCCAAATTCTGATCGGCGGGCGCGATGTGACCAAGTTTTCGGCCGCCGACCGCGACGTGTCGATGGTGTTTCAGTCCTACGCATTGTTCCCGCATATGAATGTGATCGAGAATGTTTCCTATGGACCAACGGTGAGTGGTGTCGCCAAGGCACAGGCCCGGGCAATGGCCGAAGAAAAACTCAACCTCGTAGGTCTCAAGGGCTACGAGATGCGGATGCCGTCGGAATTGTCGGGCGGTCAGCAGCAGCGCGTCGCTGTGGCGCGGGCGCTCGTGTTGGAACCGCAGGTGCTGCTGTTCGATGAGCCGCTATCGAATCTCGACGCCAAGCTGCGGCGGCGCGTGCGTGAGGATATTCGCGATCTGCAACAGCGGCTCAATCTGACGGTTGCCTACGTCACGCACGATCAGCAGGAAGCGCTGGCGGTTTCGGACCGGATCATCGTGATGTCGAATGCCAAGATCGCGCAGTCTGGAAAGCCGCGCGAACTTTATGAATCGCCGGCCAACCGGTTCGTCTCGGATTTCATCGGTGATTCCAACCAGGTTGAAGGTGAGGTCACCGGACTCGATGGGGAGATGGTGCGCGTGCGGCTCGCTGGATTGGAGTTCCACCTGCGGGGCCGTGGCGCGCAAACGGGGCCGGTCAAAGTCGCGGTGCGGCCGGAGGCGATCCTGCTCGAGCGTGACAAGCCCGCGCATCCGGTGGTGCCGGTGCGCGTTTCAAAAGCCGCCTACCTCGGGACGCACATGGAGTACACCGTATCGAGCCCGATCGGCGCGCTGTTCGTCGTCGACCGGGCGGTCGATCGCCCACTCACGGTCGGGGCGGATGTGTGGGCGGGATTTGCCCAGCATGGCGTGACCGTCGTTCCCGACTGACGTTCGACGCGATTTGGGCTGAGGTATGGTGGCAACGGTCGCCGGAACTTGATTGCCAAGCCCTGGAAATTTCGACGTTTATCTGCAACCCTTCATCCACGGTTCATGTTCCAGACGCCAGCTTGCCATACGGCAGGGAGGCGCCTGACCTAACACGGACACAGTCCGTAACGGAGGACTTCAGTGATGATTTGGCGGACACTGGCAGCGGCCCTGACAGCCGCAGTTGCGCTCGGCGGGGCGACGGCCGCGAGCGCAGCGGATCTCTATTCCGACAACGGCAGCATCAAAGACAGATACGGCGCCTACGAAGATCCCCGTTATGCGGACGTCTATCGGCACCCGGAACCGCCGCCGCCGGAACCGCGCTACTACCGCTACAGTGAGCGGCCGCCGATTCCACGCGAACCGGTCTATCGTGATGACCACTATCGCCCACATGCGCCGCCACGCTATGCAGAGGCACATCCCTATTCGCCGCCACATCGTCGCGGTTGTTTGTCGCGCCAGGATGCCGGCAATGTCTTGCAGCGCGACGGATGGCGCGATTTTCATGACGCCGATGTCATCGACAACAGCACGGCGGTCGTGAAAGCGCGCCGGCCCGATGGACGGCTGTTCGCTCTCAAGGTCGACCGCTGCACTGGCGAGATCGTGAATGCCCGTCCGCTCGGGGAAGTCCCTTATGCTGGCGGCTCTCGCCGATGGGAACGGTGGAACTGAGGGCCGCCGCGTTCACAACTCCAGTTGCCGGCCACTCCGGGGCCTCGGCACGTGCCGGGGCCCTTTGCGTTAGCGCTGAATCAAGAGTGTCGTGGATCGCGCGCCAATGATATAGCGTCGACGCTCCGTGTTTCTTGCCACACAGATTCGTACATGCAGCTCGTCTCTTTGCCAAAGAATCCCGTGCCTGCGGGTGCCGACGTCGGCATTTGCAAGGGCTATGACGGTGCGCCGTTGCGCTACGCCATCTGGCCGGCGAAGCGCGCGCCGGTGCGCGGGACGGTATGTCTCTGCCCCGGCCGCGGTGAGCCAATCGAGAAGTATTTCGAGGTCGTTGCCGATCTTCTGCGCCGTGGTTTCGCGGTCGCGGCTCTGGATTGGCGTGGACAGGGCGGATCGTATCGAGCGTTGGCCAATCCGGCCAAGGGACATGTGAGATCGTTTACAGAGTATCAAAAAGACCTGCTGCGGTTCATGGCGGACTACGTCACGCCGCATTTGCCGGCTCCCCATATCGCGCTCGGCCATTCCATGGGTGGCGCAATTCTCCTGAAGCTGGCGACGGAACCTGACTGCCCATTTGCGCGCATGGTGTTGACCGCGCCGATGATCGCGCTTGCGAAAGAGCGCTTGGGCTTCCCGGAAGGCTTGGTGAAAACCTACGCGAAAGCCTGCTCGGCGCTGGGGTTGGGGCGGATGTTCGTGTTGGGCGGATCTGCGAACTCCGAAGAGCTTACGCCGTTCTCCGGCAATAGCATGACGTCCGATCAAGAGCGCTTTCAGCGCAACGTGCAGATCGCGGCGACGGCGCCGGATCTGAACATCGGGTCACCAACGATCAGTTGGCTTGCGGCGGCCTACCGGTTGATGGGCGAACTTAATCAGCCCGATACGCCGTCGAAAGTGCGCGTGCCCGTTCTGCTGGTCGCGGCTGGCGCCGACACGATCGTTTCGACTGAGGCGATCGAGACGTTTGCGTTGCGCTTGAAGGTCGGGACGCATGTGCTCGTCCCGTATGCGCGTCATGAAATTCTGCAAGAGCGTGATGAATTGCGCGAGCGCTTCTGGGCGGCGTTCGACGCCTATCTCGGTGTCAAGGCCAACGCGGCCTAAAGCGGTTGGTCGAAGTGACGGCCGGTCCGGCGTGTAAACGCCTCACCTGTTGAGCAGTTCGAGCGCGGCCACGTGCAGTTTAGCGTTCGCGGCGGCGATCACGCGTCCGCCGGCAATGGCGGGCCTGTTGTCCCAGGTGGTGACACGTCCGCCCGCTTGCTCGATGATTGGAATGAGCGGCACAATATCGACGGCCTTGAGGTTTGCCTCGACGACGAGATCAATATGGCCGGCGGCGAGCAGGCAATAGGCGTAGCAATCGCCGCCAAAGCGAGTCATGCGGACGCGTTTGGAGACGCGGGAAAAGCCAGCCTTCTCGGCTCTCGATTGAAACATGTCTGGGGTGGTCGCGGCCAGGATGGCGGTCTCGAGTGCCGACGTTTTGCGCGTTGTCAGCCGTTGCGGTTTTCCGTCTCCGCGCCGGTAGTGCGCGCCGCCGCGCGAACCGGCCCAGAAGCGTTCCTGGGTGAAGGGCTGGTCCATCATGCCGACAACGGGCGTCTCCTTGTCGAGGACGCCGATCAGCGTTCCCCACAGCGGCAAACCCATCATGAATGCGCGCGTGCCGTCGATGGGATCGATGATCCACCGGTAACGGCTGACACCGTCGCTGGTGCCGAATTCCTCGCCGATGATGCCGTGGTCGGGGTACTGTTTGGCGAGCGCCGAGCGGATGGTTTTTTCCGCCGCGGTGTCGGCAATCGTGACCGGGTCGAAACCCGAGCGCGCTTTGTTGTCGATTGCAAGAGCCGTGCGAAAATGCGGCAGGATGACTTTTCCCGAGGCGTCCGCCAGGCCATGCGCGCATGTGATCAAGTCGGTGAGACTGGTCATGGAGTCAGGGTCGTTTCGGGATTGAGGCGGGCAGCGCGATGCCTCGCGCACGGAACTTGATTTGTCCAGCCGCATCAGACCCGATTGAGATCAACTGGGGATCAACTGGGCCGTCAGCGGGCAAGAAACCTGTGACGACATGGCAACTATTCCCCGTTGCCGCAGAAAATGCGGCCTTTGCAAGTTGTCGCGCGCCGCGAATAAGCGCAAACGGAGCATGTGAGCTTCGAGCTGGTCTCGAGCTCACAGCCCACCTTGGGCGTTTCCTCCCTAGACTTGGGGCCGTTCCTTCGGGCGGCCCTCTTTTCTGCGCCGATTTGCTGCGCCGTCGGGCGCGCAGTTGCCGTTTATTTTGCGCTGCAAACTGATGTGATCGAATCCAGAAAGCTCGTCGCCAACGCGGCGCAGTCGGTGCCCGTTTTATGCACGATCTGCTCTATTTTATTGCGATAGATCAAGGCGCTTCTCAGCATTGATTGAAATCCATCGATAGCGAAAACGTGACCGCCTCTTTGGCAATAGTCCCATGCGAGATGTGGCTAGCTTAGTGCGAGTTTTGGCTTGAAGGTTTGTGCATCGCACCATATATGGAAATAGCGATGGCGGCGGCTTGCCGTCGTCACCGTAGCCCTCCTTGGGCGTTTCCTCCCTAGACTTGGGCCGTTTGGTAACACCAGACGGCTCTTTTTTTTATGCTCTTATTCCGCGGCGGTTCGGCGCGCCTGGGCCATCGGGGCTTCGGCGAACAGGCGGTCGGCGAAGCGTGCCAATTTATCGGAAAGAGCTGAGAAACCAGTGGTTTTGGCGAAGCGCTCCTCGTCGAGATAGAGCGCGCGGTTGATCTCGATCTGGATGGCGTGGACGCCGTCGGTGGGGCGGCCATAATGCTCGGTGATGAAGCCGCCGGCATAGGGGCGGTTGAGCTGGACGTCGAAGCCGCCGCTGCCCAGAATGTCGCGGACCAGGCGGGTCAGGCGGCCGTCACAGGCGCACCCGAAGCGATCACCGATGACGAAATGCGGGCGCGCGCCCTGCACCTGTGCGTTGGAGGCCGATGGCATGGAATGGCAATCGACCAGGATCGCGACGCCAAAGCGGTCACGGGTTTCGAGCACAAGTGCCTCCAGCGCCTCATGAAACGGCCGATAAAGCCGATCGATGCGCTGGTAGGCGATGCTCAACGGCAACCGCTCGCCGTAAATCTCGGCGCCGTCGGCGACGATGCGGGCGATGGTCCCGAGTCCGGCCGCGACGCGAACCGAGTGCGCGTTCGCAAATGCCGGCAACGGCTCGGAAAAAAGCTCCGGATCGAGTTCGTAGGGCTCGCGATTGACGTCGAGAAAGGCGCGCGGAAACTGGGCCGCGATCAACGGCGCGCCCAACGGCACGACGGGGGCAAACAGCTCATCGACGTAGCAATCCTCCGACTTGCGCAGCATCGAGAAATCGAGCCGCGTGCGCGCCAGAAGTGCGCGCGGATAGCGGCGTCCCGAGTGCGGCGAGCAGAAGATGAAGGGCGTCGTTTGATGCCGGGGCCGCAGCAACACAAATGGCGGATCAAGGTCCTGCAGAATGGAGGCGTGTTCGGCGGCGGGCATGCGGGAAGATCAGTCCTTTAGGCCTCGGAGACGGTCCCGGAGCGGCTTCGGCATGCCATCACGGAATCCCGATCCGACGGCGTCACTTTGCCAATGGTGGCGCGTGCTGTCTACCTTTGTCGTTGATCGCGCACACTTGGACGGCACAGACTTGGATCGCACACACGTGGCGTGTTGGTATCGCGCCGGCGCAGCGCACGTGCCACAATGGCGGCGGCGCCATAAAATAATTGCAAAGTTTATCTCTCATTTACCAAAATCGAGTCAGATTCCATCCGGCATATCGCCAGTGTGCTTGAACTTGCATCTCCGGCGGTCAGTCGTCCGTCCTCACCTGCGTGTGCTCCAAGACATGACAGTCAAACCCTCGCAATTGCCTTTGAAGCGCATTCTTCTCGCGGAGGATGACGATTCGATGCGCGGCTTCCTGGAGCGGGCGCTGGCCAAGGCCGGCTATGAGGTCGTCGCCTTCCCGAACGGGCGCGACGCCTTCGAGCGGCTGAAGGACGAGCCCTTTACGCTGCTGCTGACGGATATCGTGATGCCGTTGATGGACGGCATCGAACTTGCCCGCCGGGCTGGCGAGCTCGATCCCGAGCTGAAAATCATGTTCATCACGGGTTTCGCGGCGGTGACGCTCAATACCGAGTTGCAACCGCCCAAAGATGCCCGCGTGCTCTCGAAACCCTTTCATTTGAAGGATTTGGTGCGCGAAGTGGACCGCCTGCTCGAAGCCGCCTGAGGCCGCCGTGCGGCCCGGACACGCCCGCCCACCCGGCTCGACGTAACGCGCGGCGCGCCATCGGTGCTTCGCCACTCCAAAGTCTTTCAGCTTTGCTTGCCACGCCGAGGGATTTCCATTAGAGGATCGGCATCCGCGCTCGGGGTCTCCTCGTGAACGGGGCGCGTAGCTCAGCGGTAGAGCACTACCTTGACATGGTAGGGGTCACAGGTTCGATCCCTGTCGCGCCCACCAGTTTTTTTCGCGCTCGCCGAGCGGCTCGACCAAGGAGAAGTCCTTGGGATGGGAGTTCGGCGGCGCATTCGACAAGATCCGCTCGCATGGGCGGTAACAGGCAGGACGAAGGACCATGAAGGTCAAGAACTCGCTGAAGTCTTTGCGCGGCCGGCACCGCAACAATCGCTTGGTGCGCCGTAAGGGCCGCGTCTATGTGATCAACAAGACGAACCGCCGCTTCAAGGCCCGCCAGGGTTGATCGCTTCGGCTGATCGAATTGGCTGATTCATCCGGCTTTCGTTGCCCGATCTTTCGCTTCATTGTGATCGCGGAGTTTTTGACGCCAGCATGCGGTTCCGCGTATGCTGGCTTTATGCGTTTCTCTTCTCGATATCTTGCTGGTCTGATCGTGGCGGCCGCCACCGCTTCTTCTGTCGTGCTGGCGCAGACTCAGACACCGCCGCCGGCGGAGCGTGGCCCACCGCTGTCGCGGCAAAATCCAAAACCCGCCGATCCCGCGCCGCCGTCGGCCAAGAAAGAGGCGGCGCCCGCGGACCAGCAAGCAGCGGACGCGAAGGCCGCGCCGCGCAAGCGCCCGGCGCTGCCGGAAACGCCCGCCGAGCGCGACAAGATGCTGTCGGATCTCTACGCGCATCTTGCGACTGCGGTTGACGAAGAGAGCGCCAAGCACGCCGCCGAGAACATCGAGCGGGTCTGGCGGCACTCGGGCAGCGACACCGTCAACGTGTTGATGGAGCGCGCGACCAAAGCGGTGCAAGCCAAGAACAACGATCTCGCGCTGAAACTGTTGAATGCGGTGCTTGAACTCGCGCCCGATTTCACCGAAGGCTGGAACCGCCGCGCCTATGTCAACTTCTCACAACAGAAGTTGACGGATGCGCTCGGCGATCTCAGGCGCGTGCTCGCGCTCGATCCCAATCACTTCAAGGCGCTCGACGGCATGGGCAACATCCTGCGCGAGGTCGGCGAAAAGAAGGGCGCGTTGAAAGCCTTCAAGCGGCTCGACGATGTACATCCGTTCTGGCCCAACTTGAAAACGACGATCGAAGAACTGACGCGCGACGTCGACGGCCGCGGAATTTGAATTTTTCTCGCGTTTTTTTGGTGATTTCGCGATGGGCTAACAACGCGTCCGCGATGGGGTCCCCGTTTTTCAGAATCGGCCGGTTCGGCGAGTCGCTAGTCGTGTTTCGGTGCACTTCGGAACCGCTTCGGCGGGTCGCGTCCGGCGTGCGACGGGAGCGTCCGGAGCGGGCTGCGTGACCGGCGCTGGCCGAGCCTGCGCTCAAAACGGGGATAAATCTCGCGAACAATTTCGGTGCGCGTGGTTGGCCACTGAGATTTTCCTCGTAAATTCGCGCCGCACTGCATCATGAATCGCGCATAGCTCGCGCCCTTCAATCCGCCTCACCCTGAGCCTGTCGAAGGGCGAGCGGCCGAGCTGCCATCCCGTCACGCGCCGCCTATGGTTCGACAGGCTCACCATGAGGCGGATGTCGCAAATCCACGTGGATTCAGAAAGGTGCCCCACCCACAGCCGTCATCATCGGCCTTGTGCGCCTTGTGCCGACGATCCATACGCCGTGGCAGGTGTGATCGACCTCCGGTAGCGGTGATCCTGGATGCCGGGCACGGTGGCCCGGCATGACGGCTGGAGTGAGATCGCGGCGCGCACGCTCGGCCCGCGTTGCGTCTGATCAAGTGGCGTTTCGCTGGAGCGCGCGTGCACGTCCGGGATCTTCACCGGCTCGCGACGGGTATAGATCCCGGATATTGCTGCGCGTCGCGCGTCACTTCCGGGAACGCAAGTGGCAACGTTCGTGCGATGACCGCATCGGGCCAAAAGGAGAAGTCGAGGCGGTCTCTTCCTTCTCCCCGTTTTTCACGGGGAGAAGGTGGCCGAAGGCCGGATGAGGGGCAGCCACGACTACTGTCGGTGATCGATCCGCGCGCACGCAAGTCTTTAAGTGAGCGACCCGAGCACGCGGCTGCCCCTCACCCACGACGGCGTGCTTTGCTGCGCGCGCACGCCCGTCGTCGCCCTCTCCCCGTGAAGGACGGGGAGAGGGAAGGCGCCCTTTTCAAATGTCTTCGGCGGATCCCAAAATTTTAAGGTGTCCGCATCACCGTGCGTTCCTTGACAACCGTGCTCGTGTTGCGCTGGTACTTGCTCAATCCAACACCCAGGGAACGGTATCATGCAGCTCAGGACCATTATCGGCGCGACTGCGATTGCCGCTTTGGCGACGATACCAACACGCGCATGGCCTCAACAAAAGGTACTTCCGCAGAAGGCCGGCGTGACAGGGACGTGGTCCGGTGCTGTGACACAGCCCGGCAGCGCCAAAGGCTACGCTCTGGTCCTCATTGTCCGCGAGAGTGATGGTGAGACGGACTACCCCGGACTGAATTGTGGAGGCCGGCTGACGCGTGTTGGTTCGTCAGATGGGTACACCTTCTTCATCGAGAAGATTACGCGAGGACGCCACGATCAGGGTGGTCAGTGCCTCGATGGCAGCATCACAATCGCTGCGGCTGGAGATCGGTTGGCGTGGGGCTGGGTTGGATCAGACCGGGGCAAAGCCCTCGTCGCCTTCAGCACGCTCACGCGCAAGTAAGGGCTGTTTCGCGCGCCCTTCGGACGACCATGACCAACGCGCCATCGCGCGCGCCGTGATGTAGCGCATGATCGAATTCACATCACGTCGGCATTTCCAGTAAGCGGAATTGCGACGTCAGGCGACGCCGGCTTTGACGTGGGCGTCGATGAGGCGTGCGAGTTCGATCGGGTGGGTCGCCGGTAAGAAGTGGCTGCCGCCTGCCACGGTCTCAAGGCGTGCACGAGGGATGGCTGCCGCAAGTATTTCAGCGATGCGCAGCATCGCCGGATGGCCATTTCCACCGCGAACAACCAATGTGTGCGCAGCGATCTGTTGGTAGCTGGAGAACGGTGGCTCGAAGGCGGTGCCCGATGACCAGTCACGAATATTGCTGGGCGTCGTCTTGACCACGTAGTCGCGCACCTTTGGCGGGAACGAGTCAAAGGTCCCTGCTCCGCCGTAGAAATCGATGACATGCCGCGCCGCATCGGGTCTCCCGCCGTCGAATTCCGCGAAATAGACTTGCGTCATCGAACCGAACATCGCGTACAAGCCGGTTTCGCCCGCTGACTTCAGGATGCCGAGCGGGTTGGCTTCTATGAAGTCAAACTGGCTGGCTTGATCGAGCCTTGAATTGCGTGACCCAACGCGGCAAGCCCTCCGAACGAATGGGCAGCAACGTGGGTAGGTTCGCCAATTCTCTCGAGAATGGCGTCTATTACGTCCGTCTGTTGCTGCATCGTGGCGTTGCCCAGTGGGCGGCGCTCCACCGTGGCTCCGTAGCCGAGAAGACTTGTCGTCACGAGCCGGTAGCGCGCGCCGAGGTTATCCGTGACGGCTTTCCATCCAGCTCCAGTCCCAAAACTACCGGGGAGCAGCAAGAGCGCTGGCCCGTCGCCTCGCTCGAAAAATTCCACATCGGTGGAGAAGTCAGGCATGGACATCGCCTCGGCCGCTTCTTGATGAGCAACCGAATGATACTAGATCGGCCTATGCTTCAGGGAAAGGGCAGCACCGGGCCACAAGCATCCGGTCCTGCGCCGGACGGGTACGAAGGCGCTCAGGGCCAGGGGCGGACGTGGGCGACAACAAAATCCTGCGGCTAAGCTTAGGCAGCTTCAGAGGCCACTTTGCCCATTGCGTGCGACCGAAAACTAGGCGACTCTGTGAACTCAAATATCGCAGTTGAGATCATCTATGCCCACACACGAAGGCGGCTGTCTGTGCAAGGCCGTCAGATTCGCGACGACCGCCAATCCTGTCCGAGTGACAATCTGCTATTGCACATTCTGTCAGGTGGCCACTGGCAGCATCGGCATGGTCGAGCCGATTTTCAGCAAGGCCGACTTCCGTGTCCTTAAGGGCAAGCCAACGACGTTCGACATGCCGTCGCGCGGCAGCGGCAAGCGTATCTCGATCAATTTTTGTGCCACGTGCGGCACTAAGATTTTTCTCGCGTTCGAGCGTTTCGAGGATGCTTACGGGCTCTATGCCGGCACCTTCGACGATCCGAATTGGTTCGACCGCTCGCCGGCCAATGCAAAGCACATCTTCACCGGTGTCGCCCAGAAGGGCACGATCATCCCACCGGGCTATAACACCTTTGTGGAGCATGCTTGGCTAAACGACGGGACACCGGTTGCTCCCACGGTTTTCGAGCATCCACATGTGGTCGAGCGTTAGGCCCGTGCCGACAGCGACGGCCACGTGTGATTTGCGATCTGCGGCTGATGTCCGCTGACTGAGTGACAACCGACGCGACATTCGTCGAAACTGTGTTGGTCTGGCCGGGGCCGCAACGGGTCACGAGCATCCGGTCCAATCCCGTACCCCGGCCGCGATGAGTGCGGCTCATGACCTGATCGCACCGGTCCTGCGCCGGACGGGTACAAAGGCGCTCAGGGCCATGCGGGCGCATGATCTCAGCGCGATTGGGTCTTCTCCTCCCTTCTGCTCTTGAGTACCATTGCCGACTGTTCAACTGTGCCACTAGGAGACTGCCGATGCCTCGTTATCGCAACGCGCTTCCCCAGTTGTCCGGCGATATCTTCTTGTGCGACGCAGGCGTCGAGACCGATCTCATCTTCAACCACGGGATCGAGATCCGCGAGTTCGCCGCGCACACATTGCTGCCCATACCGCAGGGGCGAGCGGCGCTGTCACGCTACTTCGAGGGATTTCTTTCGCTCGCCAATCAGCAGAACACCGGTTTCATTCTCGACACCGTCACGTGGAAGGCGCATCGGCACTGGGCGGATAAACTCGGCGCGACCGATGCCGAGCTGAAAGCTGCGAACGAAGACTGCGTTCGCTTTATCGCCGAGTTGCGGGCGCGCTTCTCAGGCAATGCCAAGCCGATCGTCCTCAACGCCGTCATCGGGCCGCGGGGTGACGCGTACAAGCCAGAGGCCGTGATCTCCATGGACACTGCCGAGCAGTACTTCGCGCAGCAACTTGGGTGGCTGGCGGCGACCGAGGTGGACATGGTGTCGGCGCTCACCTTCAATCAAGCTGGCGAGGCTGCGGGGCTGGCGAAGGCAGCACGCAAAGCCGGCCTGCCCGCCGTCATCTCCTTCACCGTCGAGACGAACGGCGCCTTGCCCAACGGCCAGAGTTTGGCGGACGCTATCGCCGAAGTTGATGGGGCCACTGGCCAATATCCGGCCTACTACATGGTCAATTGCGCGCATCCTGATCACTTCGGCGAGACGCTGCTCGATGCGCCATGGGCGCGACGCATCCGCGGTATTCGCGCCAACGCCTCGCGTCGAAGCCATGCCGAGCTGGATGCGGCGCCGGAGCTCGACGCGGGCGATCCGCACGAACTCGCGCAACAGTACCGCGCGCTCGCCAATCGCATGCCCTGGCTCAATGTGTTCGGCGGATGCTGTGGCTCCGACCTTCGCCATGTCACCGAGATCGCTCGTGCGATCGCTGGCCAAGGGGCCGTATGAAGCGGCGACGCACCGAGGTAGCCACGCGAGGAGACGCCCGATGGCAGAGGCAATCGCGTTCCGGCCGGCCCGCATTGAAAATGCGGCCGTCTTGGCCGAGTTGGTCAACTACGCCGGTGAAGACCTGCCACTTTATCTCTGGCTCCGGGCACTTGGTACGTCAACGTGCTCGCTGTCTTGCCGACCTATCGAACGGTTCACCGCCTTCAACCTGCTTCTTGACGACGGGATTGAGTTCGAACTTCACCGTCACCTTGTGACCGGTCTTGCGCTCGAACTCTGGGATCAGTTCGTTGATCGACGCCCGGATGGCGATCGCACTGATGAGCTTGACTTCGGCCGCCATGGAATTTCCGGCTGTCGCGGCGATGGCAAGCACGGCCAGACCCGCTTTTAAGCTGCGCATTGTTATCCTCTTGGCTGCAAGAAAGAAATTTCACATCAAAAAATGTTCGCAACACCAAGCCCGGATGCGGGATGTATCCTGGGTAACAGCGCACGCCCGCTTCCACGAGCTGCGGAATGACAGCCCAATAAAATCGCGCAATAGCTCGCGTCATCAAGGAGTCCGACACAACACCACGGGCGGTGCGAACATCTCGTGCACTTGACGCGGCTGGTGCGCCGTCCGAATGTGCGGTGGCATCGCGCAAAGGGTCGGCACATGGAGACGGTTGGTGTTTTCATCGAGCACCGCACGCTGCCGGGCCAGCGCGCGCGGGTCTTCGAGATTTGGAAGACGCATATGGCGCCGGCCGTTGCCGGCAATTCCGGCCACCTGGATTACTTTTACGGGTTGGCGGATCATGATCCGGACACGCTGCTGGTGTTTCAGCGGTACAGTGATCGCCTTGCCGCTGAGGCCTTTCTCGCGCATCCCTCCTACGCGGTCTATCTCGCGGAGGTCGAGCGTTTGCTCGCGGGCCCGCCCATCGTGCGCTCGGCTGCCATCGGCTGGGCAAAATCGGATCTCTGACAGATCTCGTTCGCCGTTTCATGATTTGAGCGGGGCCGCTCTCCGGCTTGTCTGCTCTCCGACTTGGGATTTGTGCAATCCGGCCATGCGGTGAACCATGACGCGTGACGCCGCTGGCGCTTGCCCGCGGTCATCGCGAGGCCTAGGTTGCGGCAGATTTTTCCGCAACGCCCGCGAGGTTCGCCATGCAAGACCGTCCAACATCGCTGAAGACGTATCAGACCTATATCAACGGCAAATTCTGCGATGCCGCGTCCGGCAAACGCTTCGAAACATCCGACCCCTATACCGGCAAACCTTGGGCGCTGATCCCGGAGTGTGGTGCTGAGGATATCGATCGCGCGGTCAATGCGGCGCACGCGGCGTTCGAGACGGGGCCGTGGCCCGCCATGACGCAGACGCAGCGCGGGCGCGTCTTGCGCAAGATTGCCGGCCTCATCGAGAAACATGGCGAGTACCTTGCGCAAATCGAAGTGCGCGACAACGGCAAGCTCATCTCCGAGATGGCGGCGCAGCTGAAGTATCTGCCGGAGTGGTTCTACTATTACGGCGGGCTCGCCGACAAAATCCATGGCGCCGTGGTGCCGATCGACAAGCCCGACACCTTCACTTACACGATGAAGGAGCCGGTCGGTGTCTGCGCGTTCATCACGCCGTGGAATTCGCCGCTGATGCTGGTCGGGTGGAAGCTCGCGCCGGCGCTCGCCGCCGGATGCACGGTCGTCCTCAAGCCGTCGGAATTCACCAGCGCGTCGGTGCTCGAATTCTGCAAGCTGGTGATCGAGGAGGCTGGTCTTCCGCCGGGCGTGTTCAACGTCGTGACGGGCTTTGGCGCGGTGACGGGCGAGCCGCTGGTCACGCATCCCAAGGTCGCGAAGGTCGCGTTCACGGGCGGCACGGCGACCGGCGCGCGCGTCAACGAACTCGCGGCGCGGACGTTCAAGAAGGTCTCGCTGGAGCTTGGCGGCAAGTCGCCCAACATCGTGTTCGACGATTGCATCATGGACGATGCCGTCAACGGCGCGATCTCCGGCATTTTCGCTGCGACCGGACAGACGTGCATCGCGGGTTCGCGCCTGCTCGTGCATGAGAACATCCACGATCAGTTCATGGAGAAGTTGATTGCGACCGCCAAGACCGCGCGGCTCGGCGATCCCTCGAAGCCCGACACGCAGGTCGGGCCCGTGACGACGCCGGGGCAGTATCAAAAAATCCTGTCGTACATCGACATCGCGAAGGGCGAAGGCGCAAAGTGCGTGCTGGGCGGCGGGCCGGCATCCGCGGCTGAAGGCGGCGGGCAATACTTCGTCAAGCCGACGATCTTCACGGGCGTCGATAACAAGATGCGCATCGCGCAGGAAGAAGTGTTCGGCCCGGTGCTCTCGGTGATCAAGTTCAAGGACGAGGACCACGCCGTCGAGATCGCCAACGACATCGCGTTCGGCCTCGGCGCCGGTGTGTGGACGCAATCGGTGAAACGCGCGACGACGATGGCGCGCCGCATCCGTGCGGGGACTGTCTGGGTCAACACCTACCGTGCCGTGAGCTTTCTCATGCCGTTCGGTGGCTACAAGGCGTCGGGGCTCGGGCGCGAGAACGGCGCGGAAGCGATCGAGGGCTATTTGCAAACGAAGTCGGTCTGGATTTCGACGGCGTCGAACAGCGGCAACCCGTTCGTGATGAAAACATCGGCGTCCAGCTAAGTCCGCGCGGACAAAAAAATGCCCGCGGTCGGGGGACAACCGCGGGCGATACCGTGACGTCACTAGGGGGGATAGTAGGGACGACGCCACGTCAATAGTCCGTATTGAAAACGATCTTCACAGAGAAATCAACACAAATCGACAAAGTGAATTGCATCCAGGGCGAAGATAGGTCTCGATCTGAGTACATGCTTAATTTCACGATTTACTCTGGGGTTAGGGGTGTGGCTTCAGGGTGTGGCGCAGCTGCTCACATCGGTGCGCAGCAAAAATCTTCTTGCGGCCGGCGCGCAAAGCCTGTTCCCCGGCGCGGGCAAGCGCTTTAGACAGCGACCATGAGCAAGGCGACGACAGGTCCGGAAATCGAGCGGCTGGTGCAGCTGCTGGCGCGGTTGCCGGGGCTTGGGCCGCGCTCCGCGCGAAAGGCCGCGCTCGCTCTCATCAAGCGGCGCAGCGACCTGCTCGAACCACTTGCCGCCGCCATGGCGGTCGCTGCCGAAAAGATCGTGATCTGCGCTGCGTGCGCGAATGTCGATACAATCTCGCCGTGCACGATTTGCCAGGATCCGAAGCGCGATCCAACCTTGATCGTGGTGGTCGAGGAAGTGGGTGATCTGTGGGCGTTGGAACGCGCCGGCGTCGTGTCGGCGCGCTATCACGTGCTCGGCGGACATTTGTCGCCGCTCGACGGCATCGGGCCGGAGCAACTCAATCTCGACGGGTTGATCGCGCGCGCGCGTCCGCCGGTTCAAGAAGTTTTGCTGGCGCTGAGCGCGACGGTCGAAGGCCAGTCGACGGCGCATTACCTGCGTGATCAGTTGGGCGCTGCCGCTGTTACGGTCTCCCAGTTGGCACGCGGCATTCCCGTCGGCGGCGAGTTGGACTACCTTGATGAAGGTACGCTGGCTGCGGCGATCAAGAGCCGGCGCACGATCTAACGGCATCGTCCGGTGCGGCCAAGAAGTCAGGGAAAACGCGATGCCCGATCCGGAGCCGCACGCTTCCGACCCGGCGCCAGCACAGGCGGCGCCGCGGTTCGTCACCGGCTCGATCGCGCGTCATATTCT
The DNA here is from genome assembly GCA_963779515.1 of uncultured Alphaproteobacteria bacterium. Lineage (GTDB taxonomy): Bacteria > Pseudomonadota > Alphaproteobacteria > Rhizobiales > Hyphomicrobiaceae > CAVZYN01. The sequence goes on along the minus strand of CAVZYN010000006.1, from coordinate 113,435 downwards.
CGTAATGACGGGAACGAGCGCCATCGGTTTAATGTCGATTTTCATTGGCGATCTCGCAAACATCTTTTTTCTCGGCATGCTCGGCGAGGTCGAGATCGTAGCGGCGGTCGGCTACGCGAGTTCGATCCTGTTTTTTGCGACGTCGATCGGCATTGGGCTCGCGATCGCGACCACGGCGGTGGTCGCGCCCGCGATCGGCGCCCGCGACATGGCAAGAGCGCGGCGACTGTCGGGCCATGGGCATGTGTTCTCGTTTCTGGTCGCGGTGCTCGCGGTTCTGCTTCTGCTGCCGGCGGTGGCGTGGCTCTTGACCGCGATGGGCGCGACGGGCCGCACGCATCAGCTTGCCGCGCGGTATCTGTGGATCCTGCTGCCGGCGTTGCCGTTCCTGGCACTCGGCATGTGTTCGGGGGCGGTGCTGAGATCGGCGGGCGACGCGGCACGCGCGATGCACATCACGCTCACCGGTGCGGTCGTCAACGTGGCGCTGGACCCGCTATTGATCTTCGGGCTGAAGCTCGGGCTCGAGGGGGCGGCCATCGCGTCGGTGCTGGCGCGAATTGCGCTCGCGGTCGTCGGTCTGTGGGGCGTCCATCGGGTTCATGATTTGCTCGGGCGGCCCGACCCGGCGGCGCTCGCGGCCGACGTCCGCGTGATCGGGCGCAACGCCGTCCCGGCGATGGCAACCAACATCGCGACGCCCGTTGCCAACGCGTACGTCACGGCAGCGATGGCCGACTTCGGCGACTCCGCCGTCGCGGCGTGGGCGATCCTCGGCCGCGTCATGCCGGTCGCATTCGGCGCCATTTTCGCGCTGTCGGGCGCCGTCGGGCCCATCATCGGCCAGAATTTCGGCGCGCAGCGGTTCGATCGCGTGCGCGGCACGTTCATCGAGAGCCTTAAAATCAATGTCGTCTTTACTCTGGCCGCCTGGATCTTCCTGCTGCTGATCGCCGGACGGCTGCCGGCCTGGTTCGGGGCCGACCCGCAGGCCGCGGCTTTGATCGAACTGCAGTGCCGCTGGCTGTCGCCGCTGTTCGTGTTCCTCGGCGCCCTCTTTGTCGCCAACGCCGTGTTCAACACCCTGGGACGGCCGCACTACGCCACGGCGTTTAGTTGGGGACGAGCAACACTTGGGACTTGGCCATTGGTCAAAATTGGCGGCATGCTGACGGGTGCATCCGGGGTTTTGGCCGGACAGTTTGCGGGTGGCGTTCTGTTCGGGCTCGGCGCGGTATTTGTCGCCAACCGGTTGATAAGTCGCGTGTCGGAGAGTGGCTGATTTGCTCACTTTCGGGGCCACTGCTTGTTTTGGGTTACACTTACACGTCGTTAAATTGTTTTGTTGTGGTGGATTCGACTTTGTTTTCGCCACGTCGTAGTTCTTCAGCTGCATTATGCGGCGGTCTGAAGGGCCGATTACATCAGTCCCACGTGCGGGCGGGGAGCGTTGGATGTTCTTGAGTGAACTCGTTTCGGGGGCGGTCACACCTGCGCGCAAGCTCGGGGCTTGGCTGATTGGGCTGCCACGGTACCCAAAGCGTGCCCTGCTGGCACTGGCAGACTTTGGTTTGCTGTCGTGTGCGATGTGGTTTTCGCTGTCGCTGCGGCACGGCCGAATCTACCTGCCGGACGACCTGGCCTTCACGCTGCTCCTGCTGCTTGCGCCCGCGCTTGGCGTGGCGGTCATGTTCCACTTGCGGATCTACAAGTTCGTCACGCGCTTCATGAGTTCGCAGCGACTGGTTCAGATATCGCTCGCCATCGGACTTTCGGTCCTGATCTGGGGTGTGGCACTGTTTCTCGCGAACGGGCCGCGGGTGCCGCGCGCGGTGCCCTTCATCTATTTCGTTTTCGGTTCGCTGTTCCTGCTGATGTTTCGTCATGCCGTGGGATGGCTGTTGCGCTCTGTCGGTTATGAAATTCCGTACCGGGATCCCGATACGCTGAAGCCCGTCATTGTCTATGGTGCAGGCAGCGCTGGCGTCGCGCTTGTCGATGCGTTGCGGAAATCTGGCCAATACCAGCCTGTCGGCTTCGTCGATCCGGCGCCGAGCCTGTGGGGTCAGTACGTCGCGGGCATCAAGGTCGCAAAGCCATCGGCGCTCGGGGGCATGATCGCCCGCGAGGATGTCGAGGAGCTGCTGGTTGCGTTGCCGGAATTCGGCCGGCGCGAACGATCAGCGCTGCTGCGCGACTTGCAGGCGTATCCCGTGCGCGTGAAAATGCTGCCGGCGCTCGAGGATATCGCGTCCGGACGGGTCACAATCAGCGATCTGCGCCCGGTCACCGGCGAGGATCTGCTTGGCCGCAACGCCGTTCCGCCGGATCCAGTCTTGCTCGCGCGTGATACGCGCGACAAGAACGTGCTGGTCACGGGAGCTGGCGGATCCATTGGTAGTGAGTTGGTCAGGCAGGTGTTGCGGCAGGGACCAAAGCGTTTGGTGTTGCTCGATGCCTCCGAGGCCGCTTTGTACGATATCGACTTCGATCGTCCATGACTTGATTGCAAGCAATCTGGCGGATCCGAAATATACCGCACCCAAGATCGCGACCGTGCTGGCCTTGGTCACCGATCCATCGGCAATGCGCGGTGTCTTTCAGACATATGAGATCGATACGGTCTACCATGCCGCAGCTTACAAACACGTTCCAATCGTTGAATTCAACGTCGTTTCGGGACTGCGCAACAACACGTTTGGCACCGCGGTTCTAGCCGAGCAAGCCAAGGCGTGCGGGGTGAAGCGGGTCGTTCTCATCTCGACGGACAAGGCTGTTCGACCGACAAACGTCATGGGAGCCAGTAAGCGCTTGGCAGAGATGGTGCTCCAGGCCCATGCCGCAGAGGGCCTGTCATCGACTGTCTTTACCATGGTTCGTTTCGGCAATGTGCTGGACAGTTCGGGTTCAGTGGTTCGTCGTTTTCGAAAACAAATCGAGGCCGGTGGTCCAGTGACGGTCACGCACCCGCAAATCATTCGTTACTTCATGTCTATTCCCGAAGCTGCTGCGCTTGTCATTCAAGCAGGCGCGATGGCCAAGGGGGGTGAAGTGTTCGTTCTGGACATGGGCGAGCCGGTCCGGATCGCCGATTTGGCGCGCTCAATGATCCGGCTCTCCGGTTTGCAGGTGCGAGACGAGGAAAATCCAGATGGCGATGTAGCCATCGAATACGTGGGTTTGCGTCCCGGCGAGAAGCTGTACGAGGAACTCTTGCTTGGAGAAAATTCTGTCGGGACAGAGCATCTGCGTATTCTTGGGATCAACGAGCCGTTCTTGAATTGGGCGGACCTCGAGATCGAACTCAAAGAACTGGAACGGGCGATGGCCGCTGGTGACGACCGTGCGATTCAAGCGGTTCTCGCGAGAACCGTCGAAGGCTATCGCCCCGACACGCGGCATCTCGACGCCAAGATTATCGCCACGAGCGACGCCGACGTGGTGGTCTCGCGCATTCTACACTGACGCGCGGACCAGTTTCACCGCTTCCCGTAAAGCTTGCGGCTGAGGCGAGGCTGGGCGAATGACTTTGATGGGTCGACAAGAACGTTGTCCTGCAGGGCCTGGCGGCCGATCAGCATGCGATAAGTCAAGGTTTCGCGGTTGCCGGTCAGCGTGATCTCGATCGGCCAGGTGCGGCCGCCAACCGCGAGCGGCGTCGAGATGACGTAACGCTTTTCCGTGTCGCCGTTGGAGCTCGTGACGTCGCGATGGTCGACGACCGGCGCTGTCGCCGTGATCTCGAGCCCCTTCTGGGCCAGGATCGGCCGCACGGCGAACCGCACATACGCAACACCATTTTCGGTGAAGGTCTCGATGTTGGTCGCGTGCAGCGCCGAGGTGCGCGCGCCGGTGTCGATCTTGGCCTTGATGGCGGGCAAGCCGAGGGCTGGCAGCGCGACCCATTCCTGCCAGCCGAGAATGAGAGCGTCAGCCACGTTCGCTTTGCCTCACGCGACGCCGTTGGCTTTGAACCAATCGAGGCAGCGTTGCCAGCCGTCCTTGGCGGCGGCTTCGCGATAGGACGGGCGGTAGTCGGCGAAGAAGGCGTGCGGCGCGTCCGGATAGACATGGAACGCGGACTTGGCGCCGGTTCCCAACGCTTGCTTCATCTGATCGACGGTCGCCACCGGAATGCCCGTATCGGCCGCGCCATAGAGACCGAGCACGGGCGCCTTGATCTTGGTTGCGAGTTCGACCGGATGCGCCGGTTGGTTCTCGGACTTGTCACCGACGAGGCGTCCGTACCAGGCGACGCCGGCCTTGAGATTCGGATTGTGCACGGCGTAGAGCCAGGTGATGCGCCCGCCCCAGCAGAAGCCGGTGATGGCGAGTTTGCCGCCATCGCCGATGCCGCTGCGCGCGGCCCAGGTCGCGGCGGCGTCCAGATCCATCATCACCTGTGCGTCCGGCACCTTGGCGACGATCGGGCGGATCTCGTCGATCGACTTCAGTTGCGTGACGTCGCCCTGGCGATGATAGAGCGCGGGCGCGATCGCGCAGTAGCCGAGCTTGGCGAAGCGGCGGCAGACGTCCTTGATGTGCTCGTGGACGCCGAAAATCTCCTGCACGACGAGAATGATTGGGAGGTTTTTTCCGCCAGCCGGCATCGCGCGATAGGCAGGGATTGCGCCGCCGAGCGACCGCAGCTCGACCATGCCGGCCTCGAGGCCGGCTGGCTCGGTGATGATGGCGGTTTGGGCGACCACGGGCTGGACCGAAAGCGCGAAGCCCGCGACGGCGCCGGTGGTGGCGCCCGTCGCCAAGATTTGCCTGCGTGTGCGTTCGGCCTCGTCCCAGAGTTTCTCGAAAACGCTCATGCCACTCTCCCCGGTTTGGTTTGGGCGATCTGCTTGGGGCGTTATAGCATCGGATCCGCTTGCTTTGGCCATACGCGCGCCGCCGGTTTCAGTCGGTGGATTGCGGACAAGTCGATGGGTTCTCTCTTGTAGTTTTGTATTTTATGAATTACAATGATACATGGTCGAAGTTCGCCAAACCGATGCCTTCAAGGCTTGGCTGAAGGCACTTCGCGACAACCGGGCACGCGCCAAGATCGTGGCGCGCATCAGTCGTCTCGCAGACGGCAATCCTGGCGATGTTCGACCTGTTGGCGACGCCGTCAGCGAAATGCGCATTCATCATGGCCCTGGCTATCGCGTCTACTATGTGGCGACGGACAAAACTATTGTCGTGCTGCTGTGTGGCGGCGAAAAGAGTAGCCAGGATGCAGACATCGTAACCGCGAAGGCCATGGCTGCAGCACTTTAGGACACCTGACCCATGCCACTCAATACCACCGTCTTTGATCCGGCAGACTATCTCGACGACGATGACGCCGTTGCCGCATACATCGAAGAAGCACTTGCAACGGATGATCCGTCGTTCATCGCGCGCGCCATCGGCGATGTTGCTAGAGCGCGCGGCATGGCGAAGATCGCGAGTGACACGGGTCTTGCACGGGAAAATCTGTATAAGGCGCTCAGCGCTGCTGGTAACCCCGAGTTCGCAACTGTTTTGAAGGTTCTGAAGGCACTCGGCATCAGACTTTCTGTGGCAACCGAGCAAGCCATCCGGCAGACAAAATAGACTTTCGGGTCGCGCGGATTTCCTCGATCGCGACTGGCCTAGTCGCCGGTCTGAGTCTCTGACGTCCCCGTGAGTTGCGCGGCCACGATTGGGCCCGTACAAGTCTCTGATTGAAACCATCATTGGGCGGGTGAGCATGGGAACGCGTCGGGCGATGAAACGTGCAACGGCCGCGATCGGAGCCCTGCTCGGAGGGGCGATGCTGGTGGCGTCCAGCAGCCTCGCGCAGCAAAGCCCGCAGGCTCCACCGTCGCCACCGCCACAGGCCGCGCCGCCACCACAGGCTGGTGGTTCGACGCCGCCGGCCGCGAGCCCGAATTCTTCGCCGGTGCCGGCGTCTCCCGCGCCTGGCGGTGCCGGCGTGCCGCGCGGATCATCGCCGCCGCCGCAAAAACCGATCTCATAGGCGCCTTCTGCCCCCTTCACCCTGGCCGCCGCGAGATTCTAGCCGCAATCCACTCGCCTCCCATCGAAGGACCCCTCATCCGGCCCCATCCTTTTTACGCTTCGCGCAGGGCGGCCACCTTCTCCCCAAGGGAGTAGGATGAATGGCGGGACTTTTTTTCCTCTCCCATAGGGAGAGGATGCCCGAAGGGCAGGTGAGGGGCTTTCCCAACCAGGGTCGCTTATCGATGACGAACGTCTCTACTCGTGTCGGAGCGCCGGTTCGATCATGATCGTTGGCTGCTGGATTTTTCTGGCTGTCGTCTTGGCAGCGGCGGCGGCGGTGCTTGGTTGGGCCTCGCCGCGCTTCGGCTATACTTTCAACGTCATTGATATGCCGGCGTTGGAGCTGGCGCTGTTGATGGCGGGCACGGGGGCCGTCTTTCTCGCACTTGGCGTTCTCATTCCGCGCAGTTTGAATCTCGGCGCTGTCGTCGCGCGGCGGCTCGTCTGGTTCGTCGTTCTGGTGGGCGTCTGTTTGCGGCTTGCCCTGGTTTGGACGGAGCCGGTCCTCGAGGACGACTATCAGCGCTATCTGTGGGATGGCGCGGTCACGGCGCACGGCCTCAATCCTTATGCGCTCGCGCCTGAGGCCGCTAAGACCAAAGGACCGGAATCGATCTATTGGCAGCTCTTGCGGCAGGCGGGGCCGGTGCACGGGCGCATCAACAATGGTGACTTGAAAACCATCTATCCGCCGGTAGCGCAGGCGGCGTTCGCGCTCGCCTACACGCTGAAGCCGTGGAGTCTTGTGGCGTGGCGCATGGTTTGCCTCGGCGGCGAGCTTGCGACGCTCGCGTTGTTGCTGACGCTGCTTGCACATGCCGGTCGATCGCCGTTGTGGTCGTCGCTCTACTGGTGGAATCCTCTCGTCATCAAGGAACTCATCAATTCGGCTCACATGGAAGCGGTGTTATTGCCGCTGGTGCTGCTGGCCGTCATCTTTGCGATCAAGGGCTGGTTCGTGCGTGCGGCCGCCACCCTCGGATGTGCGGCGGGTGCGAAGCTCTGGCCACTGCTGCTGGCGCCGCTGCTGCTGCGGCCGCTGCTCAGCGATTGGCGCCGGCTCGCCGCAGCACTCGGTGTGCTCGGCGTGCTGATGCTGCTGTGGATCTGGCCGATCTATGCGGGGGGCGTCGATGCGACGTCGGGTTTTGTCGCCTATGCGCAGCGCTGGCGCACCAACAGCGCGTTGTCGCCGATGGTCGAGCGATTGTCGGAATTTCTTTTCGCGCGATTTGGCGTCGCTGAAGCGACTCGCGATTTGATCGCACGCGGCGCGCTTGCGGCTCTGTTGCTCGCGTTCGTCGCCTGGCTCGCGGTGCGCGACTGGTCGAGCCCCATCGATCTGCTGGGGCGGCTTGCCGCGGCGACAGCGGCGCTGGTGCTGCTCTCGCCGGCGCAGTTTCCCTGGTACATGACGTGGATGCTGATATTTACGCCGTTCGCGCCGTTCTGGGGCGTGGTCGCGGCGACGGCGACGGTGCCGCTCTACTATCTGTCTTTTCACTATCTCGCCCGCGACACGCACATCGTGTTCACTTCCCATATCGTCTGGCTGATCTGGCTGCCGGTGTGGGGCCTTCTTGTCTCTGAGTGGATGTGGCGGCGGACGGCGTGGCGGCGGTGGTTACCTTCCCGGACGGTGAGATAGACGATGCGGAGCGGCCACAAAATCGGTGTCGTGATCCCCGCGCTCAATGAGGCGCGCGCCATCGGCGCGGTGGTCGGCGCGATCCCCGATTGGGTGGATCGCATCGTCGTCGCCGACAACGGTTCGACGGATGAAACGGGCGCCGTCGCGGCGGCGGCAGGTGCGGTGGTCGTGCGCGAGGCGGAGCCCGGCTATGGTGCTGCGTGCCTGCGCGGCATCCGCGAGGTCGCCGACATGGACGTGATCGTGTTTGTCGATGGCGATTTCAGCGATCATGCGGAAGACATGGCGGATCTCACTGATCCGATCATCGCCGGCACCGCCGACATGGTGATCGGATCGCGCGCGTTGGGCGACCGCGAGCGCGGATCGCTGACGCCGCAGCAGATCTTCGGCAACTGGCTGGCGACGCGGCTGATCCGTCTGATCTGGGGCGCGCACTACACCGACTTGGGACCATTCCGCGCGATCCGGCGCACCTCGCTCGACGCGCTCGGCATGGCGGATCGCAATTACGGCTGGACGGTGGAGATGCAGATCCGCGCGGCCGAGGCCTGTCTCAAAATCACGGAGGTGCCGGTGCGCTACCGGTGCCGCATCGGCGTCTCGAAAGTGTCCGGCACGATCAAAGGCACGGTGATGGCCGGCAGCAAAATCCTGCTGATCATCGGCCGGCATGCGTTGCGGCGGATTGCCCGGTCTCGGGTGGGAACGTATTGATCGGCGCAGCATTTCCGATCTATTGGGCGACAGGAGTTGACAAATGGACGCGCGGTATGCCGAGCAACATGCGCCCGAGTTTCATGAACTGCTGGCGGTTCTCGCGGACGTTCCCGCCGTCAAGACGAACGACACTCCTTACGGCGGTTTCGGCAGCGGCCGGTTCGAGGATGGCAACTGGTGGGTCAAATTCTCCATCGACATCGGGCATGTCCTTGCTTGGAGCGTCGTTCAGGAATTCGGGTGTGTGTTGAATTTGCTTTCGCTCGATGAGCCGTTGCCGACGGTTTTCAAGCCCGTTTCTCCTGCGCCGTATATGAATGGTGGGCCGGCGGAGTTCCTGTCCTGGGTGATCGAGTGCACCGATCGAGAGTTTACGCCGTCGCTTGCCGCCCAGTGGCTGCGCGCGCGTTTGCCGGATCCTGTGACCGATCTGGCCGCATGGCCCGCAAACCAAGACTGACGTCACGCGATCCGCGCCGGACATCAGAAGCAAGTGCTCTGAAGAGATAGCGTCCGTTTTCTGACGTTGATTTCGACATCTGGAATTTGGCACCGATCCGTCCTATGATTGCGCATGACCAAGATCGAGCAACTCACCCAGGAAGCCGAACTTCTCACCGAGACGCAGATCGGCGATCTCATTGAGCTGGCGCGGCACATGCGGCAGCGCGCCGCCTACTACGGTGCGCCTGCCGAGGTGCACGCATCGATCGAACGTGGGCTTGCTGAGCTGAAGGCTGGTCAAGGCGTTCCGTCGTCAAAGGTCTACGCAGATCTCGACGCTCACATTCGCAAACCGCGTAGGTAGAGAGATTATTTATGCGCCGGAAGCGATCGCGAGGCTGCGCAATCAATTGGACTATCTGGTCGCCCTCGGCGCAGCGGACGCAGCTCTGTCATTGCGCTTGCGGATCGAAGAATTCATGGCTGATACAATCGCCGTATTCCCGCGGTCATCGCACTACATCAAGGAACGAGACGTTTTCGAGACGTGGATTCCGCGAACCAAATTGATTGTCTGGTACACATTCACCGATGCGACGATCGATGTCGTTACGTTCTGGCATGCCGCCCAGGATCGGCAGCGGCAGCCATAAGATCACTCCGTCGCCAAGGTGATCGACGGCGATCTCATCGAGCTGGTTGCTCGCAGGTTCGGGCCGGCCTCACAGCGCGGCCAAATCCAAACGTATGGTCCCGTGTTTGGGGCGCGCGCTCCGAGTTCCCCGACCATGGTCGAAAAAACCTCTTGACTTTGACGTTGCGTCAAGGAGGCACAAGGGCGATCTCAATCGAGAAAGTTCTGGAGGAGAACGTGTTCCGAATTGGAGAATTTGCCCAGATTGCTCAAGTGTCTGGACGGCAGTTGCGGTTCTACGATCAACTCGGTCTTCTCCGGCCGGCCCATATCGATGCGCAGACCGGCTACCGCTACTACAGCATTCGCCAGCTCCCGCGGCTCAATTGCATCCTGGCGCTTAAGGACCTGGGGCTCACGTTAGAGCAGATTGGCCCACTGCTGGAGAATGAAATCTCGCCGATGGAGTTGCGCGGGATGTTGACCATGAAGCGGGCGCAGGTCGAGCGATCGCTACGCGACGAGGACGTGCGTCTGCGCCATATCGAGTCACGCATCGCGCAGATCGACACTCACGGCGGGATCGAGGGATACGACGTTGTTGTAAAATCCGTCGCAGCACGTCCCTATCTCAGTTTGCGCAGAACATTCGACAGCATGGACGAGGTCATCCTGATGATCCGCGCAATTGCCGAAGCAGGCACCAGCCAAATCGGCCCGTCTTTGCGAGACAAGTTGATCGTCGCGGCGCGAAACGACCTTGAAGATGAAAGTCTCGACCTCGAGATCGGCTATTCTCTGACGCGATCATCGAATATGAAAGTTCGGATCGGCGGCGGTTCAATGTTGCAGGCGAGCGAACTGCCCGCGGTCCCGGCCATGGCCACCATCGTCAGGTCCGGTACGAACGCCGCCAGCCACTCGGCATTCAGAGCCATTGGTACCTGGATCGAGGCCAACAAATACGAGATCGCTGGACCGTGTAGAGAGGTCTTCCTCGAGCCTGTGACCGATCCTCCAGGGCTGCAGGGCGCCTTGGTCGAGATCCAGTTCCCGGTCCGTCCGGCCGCCTGAGCCGTCTGCAAAATTGGTGATCTGAATTGATCCGGACGCTCGTGCGTTCCGGCAACGTCATTCGCTGCCCAAATCCGGTCAGCGGACAACCGATAGGAGAAGCACATGCTTACGATCCATGGCGTTCCGATTTCCGTTCACGTGCGCAAGACGCTCATCACCGCAAAACTCAAGGGCATAGCCTACAAGGTCGAGCCAGTGATCCCTTTCAACCCGCCGCCGGGCTGGACGACGCTGAGCCCGAGCGGTCTCATTCCGGCAATGCAAGATGGCGGCTTCACGCTCGCGGAGTCGACAGCCATCTGCTTCTACATGGAGCGCAAGAAGGCCCTGCCGGCCATCTTTCCGACTGATACGGGCGAATGCAGCCGCGTGCTGTTCTTCGATGGCTACGCCGGTCATGTCTTCCGCAGCGTCGTCCATGGCCTGTTCTTCCAGAAAGTCATCTCGCCGGCGATGCTGAAAGGCACCACCGACCAGACAGTGATCGACAACATCCTGGCGACTGCACAACCGCAGGCATTCCAATTTCTGGAGTCGAAGATTTCAGGAAAATTCCTGGTCGGAGACACGCTGACGCTTGCCGACATCGCCATCGTGTCGAACCTCGTCAACTATCAGTACCTCGGGTTCGGCATCGACAAGCTGAGATATCCTGAGCTCGCCAAGTATGTGCGAGGCATTGTCGGACTCGAACCATTCCAGCTTGCTCTCAGCGATGAAAAACCGTTCGCCGAGCAAATGGGCCTCGATCGAAATTTCCTTGCGTAGGCCTACTAGCCGCGCTGCCGAGGTGGTCCGTAATTAATTGCCCCTGGTGCGGGTGCCCGGTGTTCGAGACCATTGAATTTTGGTGTGTTTCGATCATACATTGCAACCTATGGGTGTGTTTCGGATCATACGCGGACCATTGGCCGGCGCACTTGGGCTGCTGGGCGCCGGGCTCGCAGCCGGCTTCTTCAGCTCCGCCCGCGCCGAACCCTGCCGCCTGGAAACTGGTACCACCCACTCCGTCGCCAAGGTGATCGACGGCGAGACACTGGCGCTGGAAGACGGCCGCGAGGTGCGGCTCATCGGGGCGCTGGCGCCCAAAGCGATCGAGGTTGGCGCGGAGGCGGGCAGCTGGCCGCCGGAGGCTGCCGCGCGCGAAGCGTTGGCGGCGCTGGTAATGGCGAAAACAGTGACGCTCAAATTCGCGACCGAACAAACCGATCGCTATGGGCGGCTGCTCGCGCATGTGTTTGTGCACGAAGGAGAGGCGCGGCGCTGGGTGCAAGCGGCGATGATCGCGGCCGGGCACGCCCGCCTCTATGCGCTCAAGGATCAGCGCGCGTGTCTTGCCGATCTCGCCGCGGAGGAAGTGGCGGCGCGGACGCAAAGTCTCGGGCTGTGGGCGCACGCCGCTTATGCCGTGCGCGACGCGCGGCGGGTGCGCGACCTCAACCGCCTGGCGGGCAGCTTTCAGATCGTCGAGGGGACGATCGTCAGTGCGGCGGAGGGGCGCGAGGCCGCGTATCTGAATTTCGGCCGCAATCGCGGCTCGGATTTCACGGTCGAGATCAAGCCCGCCGATCGCGTCCAGCTGGGGGCACTCGGCGGCGACGTTGCGGCGCTCGCGGGCCGGCGCGTGCGCGTGCGCGGGTGGATCGAGCTGCGCGGCGGTCCGATGATCGACGCGACCAGCAGCGGGCATATCGAGGTGATCGATTCTGCTGGCACCAGCGCGAGCGCGGTCAGCTCCGCCGTTCGCGCCGAATCGCCGCGTCGCTCGCGCAAGCGCGCCGAAACACCAAAGGATGCGATCGAATAGAAGCGATCCCCACGCCCCCTTGTCCGCGTGGCGCTCTCAGTTCGGTTGTGCGGATTTCACGAGCGCCGCAAAGTGCGCCTGCATCCGCGCCGGATCGGCGATGCGACCGCTGAACAGTTCGAACGCCTTGACCGCTTGGAAGACGGCCATGCCGCCGCCGTTGCTGGTCCGGCAACCGAGCGCGCGGGCATGCCGCAACAGCGCCGTCTCGAGCGGGAAATAAATGATGTCGTTCACCCATTGGTTCGGGTGGATCAGCCCGACAGCGAGTGGCGTGCCCGGCAACTTCGACATGCCGACCGGTGTCGCGTTGACGATCCCATCGGCGCCCGTGACAGCTGCCGCCGCCGTCCAGTTGCCGCCGATCAGCGCGCGTGGAAACCGTGCGGCGAGACTGGCCGCGAGCGCTTCGCTTTTGGCGCGATCGGCCTCGACAAGTCTGAGTTCGCCGACCCCACTCATCAGCAGCGCATGTGCCACGGCCGCGCCGGCTCCGCCTGCTCCGAACTGGGCAACGACGCCGCGCTTGGCATCCGCGAACTCCCGGCGGAACGCCTCGGCAAATCCCCACCAATCGGTGTTGTGCCCGGTGCGCTTCCCGCCCTTGAGAACGATGGTGTTCACCGCGCTGAGCGCGCGTGCGTCCTCCGACAAGTCCGTCAGTCCGGCAAGCACCATCTGTTTCAGAGGAAATGTAATGTTGAGACCGGCGAAGCCCGCGCGCTCGGCAGCCTCGATCAGGGCGGGCCACGTTTCCGCGCCGACTTTCAGCTCCTCGAGATCGATCAAACGGTATTCGTAGGTCAGGCCATGCGCGCGGCCTTCGGCGACGTGCATCGCCGGCGTCAGTGAGGCCTGAATGCCGGCGCCGATCAAGCCGACGCAGACGTCGGCATGCGAAGGCTTGAACACGTTGTGATCATTTAATGACGACATGATTTCGCTACCTAGTCCGCCGGTCGCTGTTTCGCGATCCTTGAGCGGCGCTTATCCCCCGGCCTTGTATCCCATCAACTTCGGCAGCCAGAGCACCGTGTCCGGCACGAGCGTGATCAACGCCAAGGCGCCGAGCATCACGTAGAGGAATGGCATGACTTCCTTGACGATCTCGCTCAATGGCACATCGGCGATCTTGTTCATCAGGAACAGCAACAAGCCATAGGGTGGCGTCACGAGCCCGATCATGATGTTGATGATGCTCATGACGCCGAAGTGCACCGGGTCGATGCCGAGCGCCTTGGCGGTCGGCACCAGCACCGGCAGAATGACCAGGATCAAGGTCGTTCCCTCGAGGAAGCAGCCGAGAACCAGCAGCAGAACATTGACGAACAACAGGTAGGCGAGCGGCGAAAGCTCATAGGATTGCAGCAGCGCGCTCAACGATTTTGGGATGTTCTCGGACGCGATCACGAAGTTGAAAACCAGAGCGCCCGCGATCAGCATGCCGAGGGAGACGGCAACTTTGGAACTGGTGACGAGCGAGTTGTAGACATCTTTCCAACTGACGCTGCGATAGAGGAATGCGGAAATGACCAGAGCATAGAACGCGGCGATGGCGGCTGCTTCGGTCGGCGTCGTGACGCCGCTGTAGAGACAGCCGAGCAGGATCACCGGCATCATCAGGGCGGGAAACGCCTGCCAGGTGATGCGCGGAATGTCTCGCAGCGGCACGCGCTCCTCGATGGGGAAGCCGCGCCTGCGCGCCGTGAACGCGATCAACATGGACTGGACGACGCCGAGCAGCAGTCCCGGCACCACGCCGCCAAGAAACAGGTATCCGACCGACGTTTCGGAGACGAGCGCATAGAGCACCAGCGGAATCGATGGTGGAATGATCGGGCCGATGACAGAGGACACGCACGTCAGCGCCGCCGCGTATGCGGGCGGATATTTGCCGTCGCGAGTCATCATGGTTTGCATCAGCTTGCCGGAGCCCGCGGCATCGGCGAGCGCCGAGCCCGACATGCTCGAGAAGATGATGCTCTGGACGACGTTGACCTGCGCCAATCCACCCCGGAAGCGCCCAACAAATGCGTTACAGAACTTCAGCAGCCGATCCATGATCGCACCGGCATTCATGAACTCGGCAGCGAGGATGAACAGCGGGATCGCTAGCAGCAGCTGACTGCCCATCATGCCATTGAGCAATTGCTCGGCCGCGATCCCCATGTCCTTGCCGGACATGAACAGGTAGAGCACCGAGCCACCGATCATGGCATGCCCCACCGGCAAGCCGGTGATGCTCAAGCCGACAATGACGAGGAGGGCTGCGGCAAAAGGGGTCATAGACCGGAACTCACCTTGGTTTCGTCGATGCCGGCATCGGCGTCGATGCCGCGGGCGTACTGTGACAGCCGCCACAGGTAGCGAACGATGGTCGCCGCCGCGAAGACGAGAAAAATCGAATAAAGGATGTCGAGCCGGATCTTCATGAAGTCGGAACTCTCGACCTTCATGAACGTCACGTATTTGAAGGCCGCGGGAAACGACATCGTGTAGAGTCCAGCTGCTGCCAGCGCCACCAAGCCGCCGATGATGCATTTGCCGCGCCGGCCGAACATGCCCGACACGAGATTGAAGCGGATGGTTTCGCTCTCATCGAGCCAGAAGGCCGAGCCGATCATCACCATGTAGAGCCACGTGATGACGGACAATTCCGACGCCCACCCGATCGGGAAATTCAAGACGTAGCGGAAAAAGATCTGCACGAGGAATGCGACGAACATCGCGCCAAGCAAAACTGCGACTATGTTCTCGGCGCGTCGCTGAACGAACCCGACAATGGCTCTCATCATGATCCCCTCACCCGGCGCTCCGAGCATTGCAAAGGCTGACGCGGCGCACCTCGGCGTGATCGCTCGCGCAAAGCAAGAAGGCCCGGTCGAAACCGGGCCTTCCGAGGATTATCACTTGATGGCTTCGATCTTCTCGATGCCGCCCTTGGGCCAGGCCTTGGCCTGTTCGGACGCCAGATAGACCTTCTGGGCGTGCGCGCGGAAAGCCGCGACGTCAGGCATGGTGATGTCGACGCCGGCCTTCTTGAAGTTCTCGCCGAGGCTCGCCTCCATCTTGAGGTGCTCGTCGGTGCTGTAGGCGAGCGCTTCGTTGAGCGCCGCCATGAACTTCTTCTGCTTGTCGGCGCCCATGCCGTTCCACGACTTCATGTTCATCGCGATCAGGTCGTAGGCGATCCAGTGCGACGTCAGGACGAACTGGCCGGTCACTTCGAAGAACTTCGCCGTGTTGACGCCGGGGAACGGATTGTCCTGGCCGTCGATCGCGCCGGTCTGCAGCGCGGTGTAGACCTCGCCGAAGGCCATCGGCGTCGGATTGGCGCCGAGCGAGCTGCCGAGCAGCTGCCACGCGTCGCCGGGCGGCATGCGCAGCTTGACGCCGGCGAGATCCGCAGGCGTTTTCACCGGCTTCTTCGACTTGATCCCGACTTGGCGGGTTCCGTAATAGACCGGGGCGAGGATCTTGATGCCCATCTTGTCTTCCACCATCTTCGTCCACTCGGCGCCGACCGGGCTGTTGAAGAAGGCGGCGACGTGCTTGGCGTCGCGGAACAGGTACGCCATCGTCAGCATCGACCATTCCGGGATCTGCTTCGACACGTCGAACGGCGAAATATTCGCCAATTCGAGGTTGTCGCGCTGCAGGGCGACGACCTCGGTGCCCTGCTTGAAGAGTGTCGAGCTGTAGTGCGGCTCGATGGTGAAATCCGCTTCGACTGCTTTGGCAAACCGGCGGAATGCTTCAGCGCGGATGTCCTTGTCACCGTAGACCGAATTGAGGCGGAGCGCAGGCTTTGCCTGGGCGAATGCCGGTGCACCGCTCGCAGCCAGTAACGATGAGGTTGCGAGGCCGGCGAACGTCCGGCGCGAAATGTTATGGGTCATTGATGTTCCTCCCGAAACGATGGTCTCCGAGCCGTGACTGGCTGGAGACGTTGCGTGTCCCTTCGACTGAGTGACACGAGCGGCAAAGGGTGATGACGCTTGCCATCATCGCCGAGGGACTGTACCTCAGTATTTCAGTACCTCAGCTGATTTCACCTACTATCGGGATGGCGACGAGTTAATGAGTGACACGGCAATGAGCAACCAAAAATCTGGCGCGCTCGGCCTGATCGGCAACCGTCGTGCGCCGGCACTGGCCGCGCTCGTGGAAGAGCGGTTGCGCGACGCCATCATGTTCGGAGAGTTCGGCCTCGGCGAGGCAATCTCGGAAGATCGGCTGGCGACCCTGCTCGGCGTCAGCCGAACGCCCGTGCGCGAGGCGTTGACCGCCCTTCAAATGCAAGGGCTGGTGGCGATCCAACCACAGCGCGGCAGCTATGTCTTTCTGCCAGCGGATGATGAGATCGACGAGATCTGCGCGTACCGGCTGTTTGTCGAAACCCAGGCCATGGCCTTATCGGCGTCCCGTGCGCGCACTGAAACCATCGACGCGCTCGAGGCCGCGCAAGCAGCCATGGAAGCCGCGGAAGCATCGCGCGATATCGCGGCTGCCGCGCGCGCTGATGCCGCCTTCCACAGCAGCTTCTTCGACTGGTGCGGCAATCGCCTGCTGGTGCAAGCCTATACCTTGGTGTCGGGCCGGGTCGGCGCGATCCGCTTTCACGCCCGCCACTCGAGCGGTACCAAGAGTTATGCCGGCATGCAGCACCGTGCGATCATCGCCGCGCTGTCAGCCGATGACATCGACGGTGCGGGCGCCGTTCTCAAAGTTCACATCATGAACATGCGGCCGCACTTCGCCGAGGCGCAAGCGACCAGGATCGATGCAAGGTCAACGTCCGAGAGATAAGCACGCCGTCATCACCTTACGCGGCCACGGTTCGTGACGCGACGGTTGCAAAGAAAAACGCCCGGAAACCTGCGTTTCCGGGCGCCATTGCAGTTCGGTCTTCAGGCCGCGTCAGGCAGCCTTGATTTCGGCGCCCTCGGCTTCAGCCGCTTCGGCGCTGGCGTCTTCGGCGGCCTGGCGGCGGCCCTTGGCGCTCTTGGAGAGCACTTCGGTGATCCGCTGGATCGCGCCGCGTTCGTCGAGCTTGTCGACGGCTGCGACTTCACGCGCCATGCGATCGAGCGCTGCTTCGTAAAGCTGGCGCTCGGAGTAGGACTGCTCGGGCTGGTTGTCCGAGCGGTAGAGATCGCGGACCACTTCGGCGATCGACACGAGGTCGCCCGAGTTGATCTTCGCCTCGTACTCCTGCGCGCGGCGGCTCCACATCGTGCGTTTGATGCGGGCGCGGCCCTTCAACGTCTCCATCGCGCGTTTGACGATGTTGTCGTCGGAGAGCTTGCGCATGCCGACGCTCGCCGATTTGCCGGTCGGAACGCGGAGCGTCATCTTGTCCTTTTCGAAGGTGATGACGAAGAGCTCGAGCGACATGCCCGCGATCTCCTGCTCCTCGATGCCGACGATACGGCCGACGCCGTGCGACGGGTACACGACCCACTCGTTGGTCTTGAAGCCATGACGGGTGTTGACCGGCTTCTTGTTGGCGGCTGCCGCAGCCGCGACGGCCGCCTTTTCAGCGATCTCCTTGGGAGAGGCGGGGGCCACGATCTTCTGGCCTGCTTTCGCGGTGACGGAGGCCGGCATGGCGCGCGCCGCCGGTTGAGCTGCAACAGGCTGGGTCGCGGCGCGGTGCGCCTGGAGGGCCGCCACCTGCGATGCCAACGCGGAGCGCACGGCGGGCTTGGCGCCAGCCTTGACGGGGGACGGTTTCACGGCAGCAGGGGCCTTTGCGACCGCTCCGGCTTTGGCCGGTGCGGCCTTCGACGCAACCGGCGCCGCCGGCTTGGCGGCGGCCACGGCCGGCTTCGCGGCTGCAGGCGCGGCCTTAGCGAGTGCTGCCTTGATGGCGGGTTTGGCGGCGATCGAGACGGCCGGTTTCGTGCTTGCTGCTTTTACTGCGACTGCGGCCATCGGTTTTGGTGCTGCCTTCTGGGTTACTGATTTCTCGGCGACGGCTTTTGCGACCGGCTGCGTCTTGGCTACCGGCGCCTTCACAGGCGATGCCTTTGCCGCTGGCTTGGAGGCCGGGCGCACTTCGGATTTCGGGACGGTCTTGGCGGAGATGGCTGCTTTTTGTGGTTGGACTGCCTTCGTTACCGGGGCGGCCGGCTTGCTCGCCTTGGCTGGTGCGGTCACTTTTGCAGGAACTTTCTTTTTCTGAACCATCGTCTTCGTCTCGCTCCACGCGTTCGATCTACGCAGGCATGGCAAAAACGCCGTACCCTCGCCGCCCGGACTTCCAGGAAGCGCGCAGACCCACTCACTGCCAACGGGGGTCGGCAGGTCACAGTCGTACTTACGGGGACCCTGCCATCCAGCGAGGTTGACCCATTCCACTTCTTCTT
Source organism: uncultured Alphaproteobacteria bacterium (assembly GCA_963779515.1). Lineage (GTDB taxonomy): Bacteria > Pseudomonadota > Alphaproteobacteria > Rhizobiales > Hyphomicrobiaceae > CAVZYN01. The sequence continues at coordinate 94,692 of CAVZYN010000006.1, read as the reverse complement.
TTTCTTGGCTTGGCTGCCCAAAACTGCGCGGAACCGGCATCTACCGGGCTGCGATCAGGACCGATCGCTTGAGTGCGCAGGAAAATCCGCTGCATTTTGGATTTTTGTTCCAGCTTTGTACACGCCGACACCACAACACGAGGACCATAACACAAACTTCACGAAGATTGAAGCGCTTACACCACTTCAAACTTATCGCGGGCGTCGAAGATGTTTAACCAGATGGTCGTGTTGACGCTGGATTCTGATACAACGAGTTAATGGGATTTCGTAAAACACTGTGTGTCAAGTCAAGCAACAGACTTAGTCGCCTTCGCCTGGAGCATCGACGAAGTATTTCTTGAATTTATCTTTTTCGTCCTTGAACTTATCCGCATCGGTTGGTGCGGCTTTCTTGGACGTTATATTTGGCCATTTCTCGGCGAACTCCCGGTTCACCTCGAGCCACTTCTCCAAATTTGGCTCGGTGTCGGGCTTGATCGCCTCGACGGGGCACTCGGGTTCGCACACACCGCAATCGATGCACTCATCTGGATGAATGACGAGCATATTCTCGCCTTCATAAAAACAGTCGACCGGACAGACCTCAACGCAGTCGGTGTATTTGCACTTGATGCAGTTCTCGTTGACTATGTAGGTCATAGATCAGTCGGCCTTGGTCTGTCGGCATGTTTGGTGGCGAGATAACCTGAACGCTTCATAGGCGGCGCGGGCCCCCACGTGCACGTAGTCAGGTTGTCGCAAGCGCCAAGGCGGGACGCAAGCACTGTTGCGCGTCTGCATGAAATTGTGGCTCGCAGGTTCCGGTGACAACACCTCATGACGCAGGGGCATAGATGTTGTGCCCGTCTTTGCTGTTCTCGATCGTATGGCCGCGCTCGCCGAAAAGATACATGGCAATGGTCTCCTCCTCGAACGCCAATCCTCGGTCGTCCCGCACACTGATGTCGGTCGGAAAATCGACCGATGTCTTTTCGACGAGAAAATAGTCGTGGTCGACGATGCGAACGTTCGGGAACCGCTCGGCCGCCAGCGGAATGAGATCCGAGTACGTTGCGCCGCCGTCGCTTTCGTATTGATGATCGATCACGAGGATATCGTCCGGGCAATCTTCGAAGCCGCGGATTCGCCCCCCAGGTTTGACGATGGCCGGCCACTCGTAAAGTGACCAGCGCTCGTGCTTGAAGAAGATCTGAGGATGCGCGTTGGCGAGCCGCATCAGCTCGAATGCTGGCTCCCAAATGCGATGGTGCGGCACTTTCGAGCTGTGAGAGTATGTTGAGTACGAGACCTTGAACGCCGTGCGCGTGAAGTCCCGGCCCCGATCGCCAGAGTACCGTTCAGACACAAAGAGTTCCAGCAACGAATCACGATCTCGGTGGTCGTAGTATCTCGTCGAATTGGACGTCAAGTGAGAACTCGGAGTGATTGCGTGCGCGGACCGTCAGATAGCGAATGTCGGCGGGTCTGAAGATGTTCGCGCCGGGGTGAACCACGCGCTGCACAAATTCGGGAAATTTGATGTCCCAGAAGCGATACGTGAAGGGCGCATCGTTCCTCTTGGAGAGATCGCTGTCTGACTGGCGCGGTCGGCCTTTCCAGTCGGCTTCGCGGTAAATTGGAATGATATCCTCCTCATTGTCGCCACGGTGCAGGGTCGTGCCCGCGATTGCAACGCTCAACGGTGGTGGCAGGGTTCGTTGCTTGCGCAGCGTATGCGCATGATCAATCGTCGTCGCCGGCGTTCCATTTGTCCAGCAGGCGGCGATCGCGCTTGGTCGGCCGGCCGCTGCCGGGCTCGCGTTCGGCCATGGGCGTCAGGCGTTCGGCGCGTGGCGGCTCGGGCGGGGTCAAATCTTCATAGAGCGCACGGGCCTCGATGGGCGAACCGCGGCGCGTGCCCGGGGCTGCGACCTTCAAGACGCGGACGCGGGCATTGACGGTGATGGTGAGAACGTCGCCGGGCTTGACCAGGTGGCTCGGCTTCTCGATGCGGTCGCGGTTGAGGCGGATCTTGCCGCCGGTCACGAGCGCTGCCGCGAGCGTCCGTGACTTCACCACACGCACGAACCACAGCCATTTGTCGAGGCGTTGGGTCCCGGCGATGGAACTGCCGGAGGATACGCCATCGGGCGATGCGTCACCGGTTGGGCCGCCGGTCATCGGACTACTCCTTGTTGCCCTTCTCCAGCGCAGCTTTCAGGACGCCGAGGGCGGCAAAGGGGGAGTCGGTCTGGCCGCCCTTGGGCGGTGCGGCACTGATGACGTTGCTGCGGCGATGGTCGTCGCGCGGTGGGCGGCCGCGATCGTCGCGCCGCGGGCCCGATGGTTTGCCGCCATGGCGGTTGCGGTCGTTCCGGTCATTGCGGTCGCGGTTGGGGCGTTCCTTGCCGCGATCCCGGTCGTGGCGTTCGCCGCGATCGCGGTTGCGCTGGTCCGAGCGCTGATCTGGGCGTTGATCTGGCCGTTGATCAGGCGATGGTGCAGCAGCGCCGTCCGCTGGCGCGGCCGTCGCCGTGGCATCCGCGCCCGTTGCTGGTTCGCCGGCAGGCTTGGCCGCATGATCAGGCCGATTGCGGTTCCAGCGCCGTGGGCGGTCGCGGTTGTCGCGTTGGCCCTCTCGCTGTCCCTCACGTTGGCCATCGCGGGCGCCATCCTTGCGCGCTTCGCGTGGTCCGTTTTGCCGCGCTTCGCGTGCCCCATTCTGTCGCGCTTCGCGCTCGGGGCCACGGAACCGGCGCGGGCGCCAGACGTCGATCATCGCAGGTTCTGCGGCCGCACTTGACACAGGGCCGGTGGCCGTCTCCGCCGCAGGTGCGGTCTCGGCCGTCGTCGTCTCCCCGGGTGCGGCGGTATCAATTCCGGTGGAGGCGTGTTCGGGTTCGGCTGGGGCCGCGGCCTGGGGTTCTGTGAGTTCGGTTGCGATCGTTTCCGTCGACGACCACATCCACGGGCGCAGTGCCGGTCATGATGGCTTCGGCGGTGGGTGCGGTTTCTGCGGTCGTATCCGCGGTTGCCGTCGTTTCGGCGGCGCTTGCGATCTCGTCCGCTGCGGGCTTCGCCACGGGTAAGGGCGCCGGGCGGCGCTCCAAGCGGAAGCCGAGCGCCTTTAGGACATTACCGAGTTCATCCGCCGAGCAGCCGAGGATCGACATCATCACTGGCGTTGCAATGAAGCCGCCGTCGCCGGTCGAGCCTTTGGGCGGTTCGGCCGAGGGATTTTCCGCCGGTTTGCGCCACGCCAGCAGCGGCCGGATCATATCGGCCAGGCGCTCGAGCATGTCGACGCGGACGGCGCGGGGCCCGCACACATGGAAGCCGGCCGTTCGATAGTATTCGCCTGGCCGCGCTGGATCGACCGGCAGCGAAGTGAGGCCAGGGCGTGATGATTCCGGCATGTTGGCCGGATCGAGACCGTGCTTTTCGGCGTTCTGCAGCGCCCAGAGGCAAAGCGCGAGCTCCGTTGGTGCGGGCTTCAGCAGAATCGGCAGGAAGATATTGAAGGCGCCGAAGCGCACGCCGTACTTGCGCAGTTGTGCGCGGGCCGGCTGATCCAGCGACTTCAGCTCCTCGGCGATCTCTTCGCGGCGGAGCACGCCGAAGTTTTCCTTCAGGCGGAAAGCGATGCCTTTGGCAAGTCCGGAGATGTCTTCGGCCTTCGACAGCTCCACCAGCGGCTTCAAGCGTTCGCCGATGATCTCGCCGATCCAAGTATTGAGCCGCTCTTGCACCTTTTCCTTGTCGGGGCCGGAGAGGTGTTCATCGCACAGGATCACGACTTGCGGGCGCAGCGGATCGTCGCCTTTCTCGAGGCGGGCGATCTCTTCGTCGCGCCATAGGATCGCGTTGTTGCGCGTCAATTTGAATGCATCGTTCTTGGCGGACGTGACGCGGCGGGCGCGCATGACCAATTCGCTGGCCAACACGTGGGCGGCGGCGTTGCGGGCCGCCTTGCCATGTATGCCTTCGGCGGCCTGGGTGTCGGGAGAAAACCGGAAGCCCTGCAGGCGGCCGACAAAGTGCTTCTCAACGTGGACGGCGCCGTCGTCGGCGATTTCCGCGTACATGTCGTCTTTGTCTTTCAGGCCCTTCATGAGCGCGCTGGTGCGCTTGTCGACGAAGCGCTGGGTGAGACGCTCATGCAGGGCGTCCGACAAGGCATCTTCGATGTCGCGGGTGCGGCCTTGCCAATGGGACGGGTCCTTCAGCCAATCGACGCGATTGGAGACGAAGGTCCAAGTGCGGATGTGGGCGAGGCGGGTCGAGAGCGTGTCGATATCGCCGTCGGTGCGCTCGGCGAAGGCAACCTGCTTGGCGAACCAGTCTTCGGGGATGTGGCCGTCGGCACTCTGGATGTATTTATAGAGCGTGCCGACCAGTTCGGCATGATTCTGTGGCGAGATCTTGCGATAATCCGGCACCTGGCACACGTCCCAAAGACGCGAGACGGCGATGCGGTTGGAGGCTAGGTTGACGATCTCGCGGTCGGCGCTGGCATGTTCGAGGGCGAGGACGTCGTCGGCCATGCGTGCGCGCGTCAGGCGCTGTTCGCGTGGGATCTGGCGGAGGCTGTCGCGCAGCGCATCGAACGAGCTGAAGTCCATATCGCGCGAGCGCCATTGCAGTGTCTTGATGCTTTCGAACGTGTGGTTCTCCAAACGCTCGATGAGATCGGCGTCGAGCGGCTCGGCTTCGCCGGTGACGCCGAAGGTGCCGTCGTTCAAATGGCGGCCGGCGCGGCCCGCGACCTGGCCGAGTTCATTGGCCGTCAGATTGCGGTGGTTCTGGCCGTCGAATTTGCGGGTGCCGGAGAAGGCGACATGATTGACGTCGAGGTTCAGTCCCATGCCGATGGCGTCGGTCGCGACCAGAAAGTCGACGTCGCCGGACTGATAGAGCGCGACCTGGGCGTTGCGGGTGCGCGGCGAGAGCGCGCCGAGCACGACCGCTGCACCGCCACGCTGACGGCGCACCAGTTCGGCGATGGAATAAACCTCGGCGGCCGAGAACGAGACGATCGCCGATCGTGGAGGCAGGCGCGTGATCTTTTTCTGGCCGGCGTAGCTGAGCTTCGAGAGGCGCGGCCGCGATATGAAGTTGGCGCCGGGGATCAGATCGCTGATGGCCTCGCGCATCGATCCAGAGCCGAGCATCAAAGTTTCGAGTTTGCCGCGCGTGTGCAGCAAGCGGTCCGTGAAGACGTGGCCGCGCTCGGGATCGGCGGACAACTGGATTTCGTCGATCGCGAGGAAGTCGACGTCGACGTCGCGCGGCATCGCCTCGACGGTGCAGATCCAATAGCGCGGGCTTTCAGGTTTGATCTTTTCTTCGCCGGTGATGAGGGCGACATTGCCGGCGCCGGCGCGGGCCGCGACCTTGTCGTAGACCTCGCGCGCCAACAGCCGCAGCGGCAGGCCGATCATGCCGGTTTCATGGCCCAGCATCCGCTCGATCGCCAGGTGTGTCTTGCCGGTGTTGGTCGGCCCGAGCACAGCTGTGACGTTGCGAATGCGGTTCTCGGTATTGAGACTCATCGAAACGGCCTTCCCCAGAGAAAAATCGAGGCAGGCATTGCAGAGCCGTGTCACAAGATCAAGTGGCGCGGCGCAGAAATAATAAGAGGCTCTGCGCTGTCGCTCGGGCCGCCGCCGGTTCGCCCGCGTGTTTTGACAGCAAATCCAGCGCTCAATGCACCAGTGCGATCTGCTGTTTGGTGCCGGTTGTGATGGTGATCTTCTTGGCCACCAGGCGGGCAGATCCGGCCATGGTCGGGATCTTGATGTCGTAGGGCACGAACACGTTGGCGCTCGGGATCGGCCGGAGCGCGATCTCGATCTGGCTGTTGCCAGTCATGAACCGGGTTTCCTGATCGATTTTGTGGCCGGCGATCGGCACGTAACGGACGCGGCAGACGTGGGCGAGCCCCGGCTGGCCGCTCGGACGCGCTTCGGCGACTTCCATCTGGCCACGATAGGTCAGCATCAGGTCAAAACGCTGTTTGCCGTCGTAAATCGGCAGCCGGCGGCCGCAGGGATTGGCACTCGACCCGCGCGACATGGTCATCACGGCGGTCAGCGGATCGAGCACGCCTTTGAGATGCGCCGGGGTAACCGGCACGATGCCGGGCTTGTCCTTTGGCGGGGGATCGTGGAGCACGCTCGAGACGCTATCGTCCGTGAAGCCCATTTTAGTCGAGCCAGACTTCGATGTGCCCTTGTAGTCCATCGAGAACGACGCGGGCTTGACGGCATCGCCTGCGAGCTTGCCGGCGGCGCGGGTCTGGCCCTGCCATTTAAACAGGCCAGCCAAAGCCGACAGCGAAGCGTTGCCCGCGAGCGCGTAACTGGTGCCTTCGGTGGTGGAGGTGAACTCGAATGTGCCGACGTTGAAGCCGTTGAATTGCACTTCGTAGATGGCATGAACTTGGGCGGGCCAGGCTTCCGCGGCCTGCGCCGCGGTGCTCGTGAGTGGCGGTGCTGCCGCGATGGCTGCCAGGGCGAGGGCGGGGGTGGCAATGCCGCGTGCGATGGCGCGCACAGCCTTACGGACAGACGTCAAACTCATCACGCGGCCTTTCAACGGAAGCAAAGCAACGACAGGACTTGAATTCCCACGACCCTGCCTTCGGGGTAGGGGCGTTTTACGACATTTCTGTGGTCCTTGCGGTCAGGTCCGCGAGGCTGGTCCACTGGCGCAGATTAGGCCCGGTATCGTAAAGAAAGTCCTGACGGCTGTGCCGCCGTTGCTGTGCGGAAATTTCTCCACGTCGCGCGCAGCTGCTGCTGGCTTGCAATCCGGCGAGCTTTGCGCCATAAGTCGCGCCGTGCCGCAACCCATCGGCACGGAACACATGGATTGCGGGTGTAGCTCAGGGGTAGAGCACGACCTTGCCAAGGTCGGGGTCGAGGGTTCGAATCCCTTCGCCCGCTCCAAATTTTTAAATGATTTGCCGGGTTTGCCATCGTTTTGCAGACGGCGCCTGTGTCAGATTTGCGCCAGAATTTTTTATGGCTGCGCTGACTTGTGACCGTTCGAGGTGGCCGTCAGTTGGACCGCGTGAAGCATGGCAGACGTTGTGCCAGCCTATGTGGGCTCGTGCGGCTGGATTTTCATCCACGTCGCTGCAACACGCCACGGGCCAGAAAGATCTCGGTGATCTCGTCGTTGATCGCGTGGAAGCGCGGTTGCTTGCGGCCGTCGAAGCCACGCGGTCTAGGCATATCCACGTCGATGATGCATTCGATGCGGCCGGGGCGGGGCGACATGACCACGACGCGATCGGCGAGCAGAACGGCTTCTTCGATAGAATGAGTTATGAAGATGACGGTCTTGCGGGTGCGCATCCAGAGTTGCTCGAGGTCGAGACGCATCTGCTCGCGCGTCAGGGCATCGAGCGCACCGAACGGCTCGTCCATCATCAAAAGCGGCGGCTCATGCACAAGGGCACGCGCGATCGCCGCGCGCTGCTTCATACCGCCCGACAGCTCGTACGGTCTCTTGTCTGCGAAATCGGCGAGGCCGACCTGACGCAACAGCTCGAGCGCGTGCGGCTTATGAGCGGCAACGTCTAGCCCACGCATGTCGATCTGGAACAGCACATTGCCGAGCACATCGCGCCAATCGAGAAGTATCGGTTGCTGGAACACGACTCCGACGTCGTGCATGGGGCCGCGCACAGGCTTGCCCGCAACGGTGATCGTACCCGTCGAGGCCGGCACCAATCCGGCGACCAGCCGGAGTAGCGTGGATTTGCCGCAACCGGAGGGGCCGACAATGGCCAGGAATTCACCGGCCGCAACATCGAGATCGAAGGGCAGCAACGCGACAGTACTGGCGGTCTTTCCCGAATAGGTCTTGGAAACGCCCTTCAGGCTGATGCCGGATGCTGCTGACATGAGAGTACTTTCGGTTCCATCGGCACGGATCAGACAGCCTGCATAGCTGTAAGTCCTGGTCGTTTCAGCGGCCAGATCCGGGACAGGTCGGCCGCCGCTGCCTGGAGGCTGCGCACAAGTTCCGTGTGCCGCTGCTGTGTCAGGCGTACGATCGGCCCCGCGATGCTGATCGTTCCCAGGGCGTGGCCGCCGGTTGGGTCCATGACGGCGACTGCTAGCGCCGCCACGCCCGCCTCGGCCTCCTGATCTGAAATGGCAAACCCGCGCTGTCGCACAGCAGCAAGATCACGCTTGAGTGCCGCCATCGACCGGTGTGCGTTGGGGCCGACGTCATGCGGCACCACTTTTGCGCCGAGCCCGTCGTGCGTCGCGATGCGTTCGAGTTCAGTCGCCGAGAGCGTCGCAAGCCAAGCCTTGCCATTGGCGGTTGCAAAGCTGACGATCTGGCCCATGGCTGGCTGATACATGAGACCAGGTTGGGCACCTTGTGCGGATCCGATCCAAACTAGCCGGTCGCGATCGACGATGGTGAGGCGCGCCAGTTCACGCGTCGAACGCGCGAGGTCAGTCAGCACGGCTTGCGTCGCGTCGGCGATGCCGATGGATTGCAGATGACGCTGCCCCAGCACGGCCATGCGAAAAGTCAACCGATAGTGGCCTGTGGCAGCGTCCTGCTCGACCCAGCCTTCGTCAACCAGTTGCTGCAGTAGCCGCTGTGCGCTGCTTTTCGGTGCCGCTAGCCGTTCCGCAATGTCTGTCAGACGTGCGCCGCGACCGGCTTCAGCCAAGTAAGCGAGGGCACCGAGGCTATGTGAAAGTTGCGACTTGACGACACGCATGTTGATGGGACACTGTTCCGTTAGCAAGCGGCGACCTTAACGGAGTCATGGCGTTCGTCAATCTGCGCCGTGTGGTTTGGTCGATCCGGTGATGAAGAGGCTCGCATGTCGTTCTTCAACACACGGCGTTTCGGAGCGGCTTTGAGGACGGCAGCGGCTGTGACGGGCTTTCTGCTGGTATGGGAAGCCGTCGTCCGGATCGCCGGCATCAAGGCCTATATCTTGCCGCCACCGTCAGAGATTTTGGCCGAGATTTGGAATCGGCAGGGCCGTTACCTCGTCGCCGCCGACTATACCTTGCGGCCGATGCTGCTGGGCTTTGTCGCGGCTGTCGTGATCGGTGTCGGCCTCGCACTCATCGTTGCGTTCTCGCGCCGCATGGAGCAGACGCTCTATCCGCTGCTGGTCTTCTTCCAGATCGTGCCGAAGATCGCGGTCGCGCCGCTGTTCATCATCTGGTTCGGATTCGGCCTGTTCCCGAAGGTGCTACTGGTCTTTCTGTTGTCGTTTTTTCCCGTCGTCGTGTCAGCGATCACGGCATTCCGCTCGGTCGATCCCGATATTCTGGATCTTGCACGCACGACCGGCGCCAGCCGCTGGCGCACATTTGCCAAAGTCGAACTACCGCACGCTCTGCCAACGCTATTCACCGGCATCAAGGTTGCGGCAGCCTTGTCGGCGACAGCCGCCGTTGTCGCCGAGTTCGTTGCGTCCGACCGCGGTCTCGGCAACATGCTGCTCGAAGCCAACGGCAACCTGAATACCACCATGGCGTTCGGGGCGATCTTCGTGCTGACGGCGCTCGGATTTGCGCTCTATGCGTTCGTCGAGTTGATCGAACGCTGGGTCATACCTTGGCATGTTTCGCAGCGCAGTGTCGCCGATGCTGCCCAGACCATCTGACGAGGATAACCCGGGAGGAAAACATGAAACGGACATTTCTACTTGCCGCAGCGGTGCTTGCGGGAATTGCGATGCCGGCGGCGGCGCAGGAAAAAGCGACGTTGCGGCTCAACTGGCTGATCTATGGCTTCCACACGCCGTTCCATCTCGGCGTCGAGCGCGGCTACTACAAGGCAGAAGGCATCGATCTCGAAGTCGGCGAGGGTAAAGGCTCGGGCGCAGCTGTGCAGGTGATCGGTGCCAAGGGCGACACGTTCGGCCTTTCGGACGGCGCCAGCATTATCAATGGCATCACCAAGGGCGCGCCGATCAAGGCCGTCATGGGCATCATGAACACGACGCCTTTCGCCGTCATCGCGCGCGAGGACGCCAACATCAAATCCATCAAGGATCTCGAAGGCAAGACGATTGCGGCGACGGCGGGCGAGGCCGGATTGGTCATCATGCCGGGCTTGATCAAGGCCAACAAGCTCGATGAGTCCAAGATCAACTTCCTGCGCGTCGACGGCGCGACGAAGCTGGTCGCGACACTGGAGAAGAAGGCCGACGCCATGCTCGGCGGCTCCGAGAACCAGGTGTTCATCCTGGAGCAAAAAGGTCTCAAGACGACCGTGCTTAACTACGCCGACTACGGCGTGAATACGATGGGCCTGGCCATTCACGTCCACGCCGACACTCTTAAAGACAAGCCGAAACTGGTCGAGGGGTTCATCCGCGCGACACAGAAGGCCTATGCCGAGGCCGAAAAGAATCCAGCCGCCGCGATTGCCGCCGGCGTCAAGGTCAAACCCGACATGGACAAGGACCTGGCGCTGAAACAGCTCATCGCCGGCCTCAAGCTCGTGCGCTCACGCGCAGCTCCGACGCTTCCGATCGGCCAGATGCACCCCGGCGATTGGGAGATGACCCTCGGCCTAATGAAGGACTACCAAGATCTCAAGACCGACTTGAAAGCCGACGCGTTCTACACCAACGTGCATCTGCCGAAATGAGCACTGCACCTGCAAACCCCGGCCGGCGCTTTGCTGGCCGGTCCGCCGTTGTGACCGGCGGAGCGCGAGGCATCGGCCTGGCCATCGCGACGCGCTTTGCAGCTGAGGGTGCGCGCGTCGCGATCTGGGATGTCGATCGAGACGCTGCAAAATCCAAAGCGCAATCACTCGGCGACAACCATCTTGCTCTCGGTGTCGATGTTGGAGACGCAGCACTTGTCGAACGCGCTGCACAATCGACGATCGCAGCGTTCGGCCGCGTCGATATATTGGTCAACAACGCCGGCATCCTCGGGCCTGTTGCGCCCTTGTGGGAGCAGTCACCGTCCGACTTCCAGCGCGTCATGACCGTCAATCTCTTTGGCATGCATCTGGTCTGCCGCGCTCTGGTCCCGCATATGCGCGCGCACAAGGGGCCGCCACGCGGCCGCGTCGTCAACATCTCGTCGATCCAGGGTAAGGAGGGCCTGGCCCTCTCCGGCGCATACGGGGTGTCCAAAGCAGGCGTGATCGCACTGACAAAGATCCTGGGCAAGGAACTGGCGGTCGACGGCATCATGGTCAACTGCATCACACCTGCTGCTGCTGAAACCGACATGGCCAAGGAGATTACCCCCGAACGCCGCGCCGAACTCACCGCACGCATTCCTATGGGGCGCTTCATCGAGGTCGACGAAATTGCGGCGATGGCAGCGTTCCTCGCCTCCGATGAGTGCTCATTCTCGACTGGTGCTGCCTTCGACCTCTCGGGCGGCCGAGCAACCTACTGAAACGAGGGCAGAGATGGCGTTGCCAGGCACTGGTGCAATCATCATCTGGAATGATATTGCGCCCGAGGGCCGTGATGAGTTCTACGACTGGCACCTCAACGAGCATATTCCGGAGCGGCTGAGCGTGCCTGGTTTTCTGCGCGGCAGCCGCTACATCGCGCTATCCGGCGACACGAAGCCAGAGTTCCTGACACTTTACATCACACGAGACGAGACGATTGCCACGAGCGCGGCGTACCTGGAGCGGCTGAACATGCCGACACCGTGGACGAAGAGCGCCACCGCCCATTTTCGCAATACCTCCCGCGCACTGACGCGCGCCATATTCAGCCGTGGACCAGGCGCGGGTGGTGTCATGGGCACCCTCAGGTTCGACGGGTCTGATACTGGCCGTGCGGGGGCTGCACTTGTCGGGCGCCATATGCAGACGATGGAGCGCATCGCCCAAATGCCGCGCATTTCTGGTGCGCACGCCTGCATGACGGATGTCTCCGCGAGCGGCGCGAAGACCGCAGAGAGCCGCGGGCGCACCGATATTCTTGCCGCTCCGTGCGGCGCTGTCCTGATCGAGGGATGCGACGCGCCTGCCATCATCGACGCAATGGGTGAGCTGCAGGACAGCCTCCAGCTCTCCAAAGCCTCGATGCAGATCGGGACATACCGGCTTGAGCACACCCTGAGCGCTGCGGTCTCCTGACCACCTAATGTCTTGGGGCTGTTGCAGTGGTCTGGTTCGTCATCTAAGCTCCTGGTGATAACAAGAAGCAGCAGCGGCAATTTCTCTGCCCTGGACAGGGCGGTTGCACGCATCAGCTGACCACCCAACCCAGGAGGAATGACATGATCCGGCAGGGGCAGATGTGGTTCGCCGCGTTGGCGGCGTTGGCGAGTATGTGGGCATCGGCCGCCCCGGTCGACGCGCAAGGCATACCGCGCAACATCCCGCGCAACGAACTGCTGATCCTCGAGAACCCCGAAGGCACGATCAAGAACGCAGGCTGGTTCAACATTTGGGCGATCAACGCCAACAGCCAATCGAACGGCCTGCAACAGGCCGCCATCGACACGCTCTGGTACATCGACCCCGACAAGGGCATCGACGGCGTGTGGGACAACTCGCTCGCATCGGCCAAGCCAGTTTACAACGCCGACTTCACCGAGATGCGCGCTAAGCTTCGGCGTGGCATCTTCTGGAGCGACGGCGTCGAGTTCTCGTCCGCCGACGTGAAGTTCACTGTCGACATGATGATCAAGACGCCCGGCATGCGCTGGAGCGCAGCGCTGTCGAACACCGTCGCCTCGGTCGAAGCGCCGGATCGCCGAGACGGTGATCTTCAAGCTCAAGAAGCCGAACTCGCGCTTCCATGCTCTATTCACGGTGCGCTGGAACGCCATCTGGATCGCGCCGAAGCACATTTTCGAGAAGGTCGCCGATCCCTTGAAATTCGACTTCGCCAAACCCGTTCGCTCAGCTCCTACGTGCTGCACAGCCACGATCCCGACGGGAAATGGTACATCTGGCAGCGTCGCGAGGACTGGCAACGCACTTCGCTCGGCCGCTTCGGCATGCCGGCGCCGAAATATCTCGCCTACATCGATCCGGGTCCGCCTGATAAACGCGTGATCGCGCAGATGAACAAGGAACTCGACGTGGTGCACGACATCGCGCCCGAGGGCATGTTCACGCTCGCCAAGCAGAACAAGACGTCGAAGGCGTGGTTCAAGGGCTTCCCCTATGGCCATCCCGATCCGACGCTGCCGGCGGCGATCTTCAACACGCAGCTCGACATGTTCAAGAACAAGGACGTGCGCTGGGCGCTCGCCCTGCTGATCGATATCAAGGCCGTATCGATGGCGTCCTATCGTGGTGCCGCCACGATCTCGCCGATCGCCGTGCCGCCGACGGGCCGGCATCCGGAATTCTATCACCAGCCCATGCAGGAGTGGCTGACGAGCTTCGAGGTCGACACCGGCAAGCGCAAGATCAAGCCGTACGATCCGACCATGGCGAAGCAGATCGCCGACAGCCTGCGGCCGTCGATGGGTGATCAGATCCCGACCGATCCGAAGGAGATCGCAAGCGCGTTCGGCACCGGCTGGTGGAAGCCCGATCCGCAGGCGGCGACGGAGCTGCTCGAGCGGGCCGGCTTCAAGAAGCAGGGCGCCAACTGGTTGATGCCTGACGGCAAGCCGTTCACCATCCGCGTCGTCGTCGAAGGCGATACGCGACCGATCATGACCCGCGCGGGCTCGATGATCGTGCAGGCTTGGCGCAACTTCGGCATCGACGCCAAGGTCGATGTCGCCCAGGGCACGCTGCTGACGCGGCGCGGCGCCGGTGACTTCGACGTGATCATGAGCTGGAGCGTCGAGACCTGGGGCGGCCACCAGGACCTGTCGTTCTTCATGGACAGCTGGCACTCGGCCTTCGTCGCCGAGCCCGGCAAGCCGCAGCCGTCGCGCAACTGGCAGCGCTGGTCGCACCCGGAGCTGGACAAGATCATCGAGACGATCCGCACGATCGACTTCGACGATCCGCGCGGCATCGAGCTCGGCAAGGATTACGTCAAGCTCGTCACGCGCGAGATGCCGATCATCCCGCTGATGTCCTACAACGTCTTCACGGTCGCCGATGAGACGTATTGGACGGGCTTCCCGACGGCCGAGAACCCGTACGCCAACCCGGTCACGAACTGGGGCAACTCGCGCTACATGTTCGTGCGCATCAAGCCGAAGAGCTGATCGGCGTCGCCGTCGCCGCGTCGATAGGCGCGGCGCCGGGCAGCTTCCGCCTGGCCAACGGGCAGGGCTTGGTCCATGCGCGCCTACGCCAAATATCTCGTCGGGCGCTTCGGCCAGTTCCTGCTGGTCGTGTTCATTGGCATCAATCTCGCGTATGTCATCACGCATGCCACGCCGATCGACCCGGTCGAGCATACGATTGCCGTGTCGACCTCGTTCGGCCAGACGGCGCCGGAAGCGGTCGCGGCCATGCGCCAGTCGCTGCGCGAACTCTACGGCCTCACGGGTTCGCCGCTCGAGCAATACATGACGTTCTGGCGGCGCGTGATGGTCGCTGATTTCGGGCCGTCGCTGTCGGCGTTCCCGACGCCGGTTGCTGGCCTCATCGGCCGCGCGGCGCCATGGACGATCGGCCTGCTCGGCGTCTCGACGCTGCTCACCTGGGCGATCGGCAATCTGCTCGGCGGGCTCGCCGGCTACTATCGGCGCAATCGCACGCTCAAAGTCGTCGGCATTTTCGCCATGGCGCATGCACCCGATGCCGCACTACATCGCGGCGATCATCCTGCTGCTGCTGTTCGGCTTCGTGTGGCCGATCTTTCCGATCAGCGGCGGCTCGCAGATGAATGTGCCGCAGGGCTTCAACGCCGAGTACATTCTATCCGTTCTGAAGCATTCCATCCTGCCGACGATCACGCTGGTGCTGGTTGGGCTCGGCGGCTGGTTTCTCGGCATGCGCTCGCTGGTATCCAACATCGTCACCGAGGACTACGTCACCTACGCCGAGATCGCCGGCGTGCCGCGCCGTCGCATCCTCTCGGCCTATGTCATGCGCAGCGCGCTGGCGCCGCAGGTGACCGGCCTTGCCATCTCGCTCGGGCACATCTTCTCAGGCGCACTGATCATCGAGCGCGTGTTCGGCTATCCCGGCATCGGTTCGCTGCTGGTCGATGCGGTGCATGCGGCCGACTACAGCCTCGTGCTCGGCGTCTCGACCGTATCCATTCTCGGTGTCGCCATCGCCGTTCTCGTCATCGACGTGATCTATCCGCTCATCGATCCACGTGTCACGGCGAGGTAGGCCATGCTGATCGTCTTGCGCGATCTGTTGCGCACCAACATCGAGTTCCGCATCGGATTGCTGTTGACCGGCATCGTGCTCGCGATGGCGGCACTGTCCGCGGCGTCGCCCTATCCGCCGCTCGACCAGTTCGTCGTGCCACCAGATGTGCCGCCATCGCGCGCGCACTGGTTCGGCACCAACTCGCGCGGGCAGGACATTTCTGGCAGCTGACCTACGCGATCCGCAACACGCTGATGTTCGGCGTCGTCGTTGCGGTGCTTAGCCGCATCCTGTCGCTCTCGGTCGGTCTGCTCGCGGGCTACAAGGGCGGATGGGTCGACCGCGTGCTGATGTCGATCAACGACACCTTCATCATCATGCCGCTGTTTCCGATCCTGGTGCTGTTCTACTTCGTCATGCGTGACAGCATGTCGTGGCCGGTGCTCGCGTGCCTGATGGCGATGCTTGGCTGGTCTTACGATGCGCGGCTGATCCGCTCCGTCTCGATGAGTCTCGCCACGCGCGAGTTCACGCAGACCTGCCAGTTCTCCGGCATGAGCACGCGCGAGATCCTGCAGAAGGAGCACCTGCCGTTCGTGCTGCCGATCGTGTTTTCGACAGCGCTCAACAACATGAACTGGTCGATCGGGCTCGAAGTGACACTCGCGGTGCTCGGCTTCACCGACATCAATCGGCCGAGCATCGGCGGCATGATCTACTGGGCCAACCAGCACAGCGCCATGGTCTCGGGCATCTGGTGGTGGATCGCATTCCCGGTCGGGCTCGTCGTGATGCTGTTCATCGGCCTCTATCTGCTCGCCGTCGCCATGAACGAGTACATCGATCCGCGGTCCAGGCTCGATCGCTTGGGCGGTGGCAACTCATGAGCGCCTCCGACACGACAGCCGCGCTGCCACCCGATGTGATCGCGGACGTGCGCGATTTGAAAGCCTGGTATCGCACCAGCCACTTCGGCCTGAACCGCGAGGTGAAGGCTGTGGACGGCGTGTCTCTCGTCATTCGCCGCGACGAGATCTATGGCCTCGCCGGTGAATCGAGTTGCGGCAAGTCCACGCTGATCAAGACCATTGCTGGCGCCCTCCGCCCGCCGCTGGAGATCGTCGACGGTTCGATCCGCTTTGCCTTCATGGACGGCGCCGGAGGCCTGCACAAAGCGCCCGAAGACGTGGCCGCGCGTGTCCGCTGGCGGCATCTCTCTTACATCATGCAAGGCTCGATGAGCGTGCTCAATCCGCTCAGGCGGGTACGGGTCGCTTTCCAGGATTTCGCTTATCGTCATCTTGCCGGCAGCTTCGCGGACAAGGACGCGGCGGTGGTCGCGCATTTGCAGCGCGTGGCGCTCGAGCCACATGTGCTCGACGCCTTTCCACACGAACTCTCCGGCGGCATGCGCCAGCGCGTGACGATCGCGCTCGCGACCGTGTGCCGGCCGGAGTTCATCATCGCAGACGAGCCGACGACGGCGCTCGATGTCGTCGTGCAGAAGGACGTTCTGGCGATGATCCGCTCGATCCAAGTCGAAATGCGTGCCTCCGTGCTGTTCGTCACGCACGATCTAGGCGTACACGCACACCTGACCGATCGTCTGGGCATCATGTACGCCGGCCGCATCGTCGAGGAAGCGCCGACGCGGCGCATCTTCGCCATGCCACTGCATCCCTACACGAAGCATCTGATCGAGAGCCTGCCGCGCATCGGCGATACCAGGCCGCGCAAGGGTCTCGACGGCGCGCCGCCCAATCTCGCGGCGCCGCCGCCCGGCTGCCGTTTCCACCCGCGCTGTCCGATCGCGCGTGATATCTGCCGTGCCGAGTTGCCGCCCATGCGCACGTTCGGCGCAGAACACCGCGTCGCCTGTCATTTTGCCGAGGAGCAGGCCGCATGACCGCGCCCCTCCTGGAACTGTCCGGTGTAGGCAAGTCTTTCAGCCGCGGCGGCATTTTCTCGCGCAAGACATTGCGCGCTGTGCACGATGTGAGCTTCACGCTCGCAGCCGACACGGCCGAGATCTTCTCCGTCATCGGCGAGTCCGGATCGGGCAAAACGACATTGTCGCGCATGATCCTTGGACTGCATACGCCAACGGCGGGTAGCCTAAAATTTCGCGGCCGCGAGATCGCCGACTATCGCGGGACAGCGGCGCGGCTGGAATTCATGAAGGCCGTGCAGCCGATCTTCCAAAATCCGTTCGAGGCTTTCAACCCTCTGAAGCGGCTCGACCGGTATCTGTTCTTCACCGCCGAACGCATCGCCGGCGCGCAGGGCCAGGAGGCGATCGAAGACGCTGCAAACGAGGCCTTGATGACGGTCGGGCTCACGCTCGCAGAGGTGAAGGGGCGCTTTCCCCATGAGATGTCGGGTGGGCAACTGCAGCGCGTCGCGATCGCGCGTGCGCTGATCAGCAAGCCCGCGATCATCGTCGCCGACGAACCGGTTTCAATGGTCGACGCCTCGCTGCGCGCGTCGATCGTCAATCTGTTCCGCACGCTGCGCGACGAACGGGGCTTGACCTGCATTTACATCACCCACGATCTCGCGACCGCCTACGCCATCTCGGACCGCATCATCATCATGCGCCAGGGGGAGGTCGTCGAGCAGGGGCCGGCGCGCACGGTCCTGGACAATCCACAGCATCCCTACTCCCGTCAGCTCGAAGCCGCTGTGCTGGCACCTCTTGGTCCCGGCGAAATGCCGGCCTTTCCCCACCCCCGCAAACCCCATTCAATTTCAACCGGAGCCAAGTCATGAGAAAAGCATCGGTCCTGCTCGACAAGGATTTCGTCATCGGGCGCACGGATCCGCGCCTGTTCGGCGCATTCGTCGAGCATCTCGGGCGCTGCGTCTACGGCGGCATCTACGAGCCTGGACATCCGACCGCAGACGAGAAGGGCTTCCGCGGCGACGTGCTCGCGCTCGTGAAAGAACTCGGGCCGACGATCATGCGCTATCCCGGCGGCAATTTCGTCTCGGGCTACAATTGGGAGGACGGCGTCGGGCCAAAGGAGAAACGCCCGACGAAGCTAGATCTCGCCTGGTTCTCGACCGAGCCGAACACGTTCGGCACCAATGAGTTCATGGACTGGTGCAAGGCTGCGAACATCGAACCGATGATGGCGGTCAATCTGGGCACACGCGCGCGGCGACGATGCGCGAAATCTTCGTCGAGTACTGCAACCATCCCGGTGGCACCTACTGGTCGGACTTGCGCAAGAGCCACGGCTGGGAAGAGCCACACGGGGTGAAGTTTTGGTGCCTCGGCAACGAGATGGACGGCCCTTGGCAGATGGAGCGCAAGACCGCGACGGAATACGGGCGGATCGCGGTCGAGGCCGCGAAGATGATGAAATGGATCGACCCCTCGATCGAACTTGCGGCCTGCGGGTCGACCGCGCGCAATATGCCGACTTTCGGCCGGTGGGACGACGAAGTTCTCGAACACACATTCGAATGGATCGAGTTCGTCTCGCTGCATACGTACCTGAACAACTATGCGGGCGACACGGCGGCGTTTCTCGCCTCGCCCGATATCATGGATCGCTTCATCGAAGAGGTCACCGCCATCGCCGATGCGGTTGCCGCCCGCCGTCGCTCGCCGAAGCGGCTGATGCTGTCGTTCGACGAGTGGAACGTCTGGTACCGCACGCGCCGCAAGCGCGAGGAGCGCGTCAAGGAAGGCTGGCCGATCGCACCGCCGATCTTGGAGGAGATCTACACCATGGAGGATGCGCTGGCATTCGGTGGCGCCTGTATCTCGCTGCTCAATCATGCTGACCGCGTGAAATCGGCGTGCCTCGCGCAGTTGGTGAACGTCATTGCACCAATCATGACGGAAACAGGCGGCCCCGCGTGGCGACAGACGATATTTCATCCATTCGCTCAGATGAGCCGCTTTGGTCGTGGCGATGTTCTGCGAACCCGGGTCGAGTCGGAGACCTACGACACGAGCTACTTTGATCCGCGTGGCGAGGCGGAGCTTCATTTCCCGGTCAAAGGCGCGGCCTACCTGAAGCTCTCCGCGGTGGCTGGTGCCGACGGCAAGTCATTGTCCATTTTTGCTCTCAATCGCGACCTCAAAAATGGAATGACGGTCACCATCGACGCGCGCGGATTTGGCGATCTCAGAGTGGCCGAAGCGCTCGAGTTGCGCCACGGCGACCTCAAGGCGCACAACTCGAAACACGAACCCGACAAAATCTCCCCGGCGAAGCTTGCCGGCACAGCGGTCAAGGGGAAGACACTGACGCTGGAGTTGAAACCCGCATCATGGAATGTCGTACACTGCAAGGCCGCCTAGTTGTACTGCGTCAGGGGGTGCCCTTCGCCAACTGGTGGCCTTCACAGGATCGCCGTGGACGTTGATCCGTCAATGCCGCTTCGGGCTTGAGGGTTTGATGACTGCGGTGATGGCCGCGGCGGCTGGCGGTGCTTTGATGTGCGGGGCGCCTTTCTGCGGCGCGCCAGTGTGCGCCGAACGCACGGATTGAGTTGGAACGGGGGACCGCATGGTCGCGTTGGTGACGGTTTGCCCGGCGGCAAGGCGGGCGAGAAGCTCGGCGGTCAATGCGCGCATCGTATGGCCGGCGGCGCCGGGGTACTTGGCGACGTAGGTGCGGCCCTCGGGACGGAAATGGACGGCGTGCTGCAGCTGCGCCAAGCGCGGAATGGCGTCATTGAAGCAGCGGTTGCTGGCATTCTCGGCGAGCCAGGTCCGGTAGTTCCGATCGGTCTCGGCATTGGGATCGATCATGTTGACGACGACGCCGAGGTTTTCGGCAAAGCCCATCTCCGGATTGAGCGTTTGGAAACGGCGAAACACGTCGAGACCGCAGATGGAGGCGTAGT
Source organism: uncultured Alphaproteobacteria bacterium (assembly GCA_963779515.1). GTDB lineage: Bacteria > Pseudomonadota > Alphaproteobacteria > Rhizobiales > Hyphomicrobiaceae > CAVZYN01. The sequence continues at coordinate 74,625 of CAVZYN010000006.1, read as the reverse complement.
CGGCCTTGGTCGGCGAAACGTGGAAGTCGGCTTCGCGCAGCCATGTTTCCGTCAGCACCGAGAGGCCTGGCGGGCAATCGATCAACACGACGTCAAAGACGCGGCGTACCGCACCGAGCAAGCCGCTGATGGCGTTGCGCAGAGAGCGCGTGGCGATCTTCCTTCGAGACTTCGCGTTCGAGCAGTGTCAGCTGCATGTCGCTCGGCAACAGATACAGCGAACGCGATTCCTCGACATCGGAGACGCTGCCGACGACGAAGCTCGTCCAGTCGACCTTGGTTTCCTTGAGGACGCTCGCCGTCAACAGATCGACGAGCGTGCGGCCCTCACTTTGAAGCTTGTGGAGATTGGCCGTCGTCATCAGCATGGCGCTGATGCTGGCCTGAGCGTCGCTGTCGATGACGAGGACATTTTTGCCGTGCTCGGCGGCCAAGGTTTCGGCAAGGGCAAGCACCAGCGTCGACTTGCCGACACCGCCCTTCGTGTTCATGATTGCAATTGCATTGCGCATCGCGTCTCGCCCACCACCCTCGCCCGTTCTCGTCTTGAATTGTGGCGCGGCAGCGTCGATCGGACAAGCGAACTCCGCAAAAGTAACAAGGGGCGCATCTCGCGATGCACCCCTTGCACGTAAGCCTTTGAGAGGCGAGCGGCTTACTTGCTCGGTTTGTACGACCGCGGAGCAGGCGCTTCGTCGACTTCCGCAGCGGCCGGACGCGAGATGTGGCGGACCGGCATTGCCGCAGGCTGATGATAGGTCTGCACCGGTTGTGCGTGGATGGCCTGTTGGACCACAACTTGCTGCTGAACCATGCCGTACACCGGCGGGTGATTGATGGTCTGGGTGCCGGCCGGGCGGATCACCACCGGGGTCTTGACCCAATCGTAGGTGGCGGGCGTGTAGACGATCTGCGAGCGTTCCGGCTGCAGCATGACGCGTTCCGTCACAGTGCGATATTGGGCCGGGATCTGCACGGCAATCTGCTGGCCCGGAATGGTCACCTCACGCGCGACGGTCTTGGTGACGGCTGGCACGTGAACTTTGCATGCGATCATCTGCTGGGCCGGGGCCGAGACATGTCCGCCGCCCTGTCCGCCAAAGTGACCACCCAGGTGCGACTTGTGGCCGAACATGCCGCCATGCTGGCCGCCGCCGTGGCCGCCATGACCTCTGCCGTGACCGCCGAACCAGGCGTGGCCGCCACTTGAGGCAGCCGGGCGCATTTCGATGCGCTCATGTGCCGGTGAGACGACGATGGTTTCGTAGACAGTTTTGGTGGTCGACGGGCCTTGGCGATGTTCGACGCGAGCGGGGCTCACCATCGCGTCGCGCGACTGCGTGCCGTAGACGGCGGGCGTCGTCACCGTGTGCGAGCGGGCCGGTGTGATTTCGACTTGGCGCGTCTGGTAGCCCATGACGGCTGGCGTGGTGACGGTTTCGGTGTAGCCGGGGCGCACGACGACCTGGCGCTGAATGGTCTGGACCATGGGCGCCGGCGCTTGATAGGCGGGTGCCGTAGGCGCGCAATTCGATTGCTGGTGAACACTGCCGCCGCCGTGGCCGTGACCGCCGCCGAACAGGCAGCCGCCAGCCGCTGCCGGGGTCGAGAGTGCCGCGAGCAGGCTCGCGCCTGCCGCCACTTTTAAGGTCGCAAATTTCATCGATTGGCCTCCTCACATTTTGGGCGGATCGCACCGATTGCGATCACTGCCGTCATTTCGAGGACTGGTCGTGCAGAGCCGGGCCCTCGGCTGCTGGCACTCTATGCAAGGATTGGCATTGTCCTGAGCGTTTCTCGCGCATTTGGTAAAGCGCGCGGGCTTTCGCATTGCAGGAACAATAGCTGTTGTATGCGCTTTTCGGATCTGCTCTTCGCGCGTTAGGGCTTGCGCAAGACGCGAAAGGTTTCGATCACCTGGCTATCGTCCTTACCGCCAATCCCCATGCCGGAGGCTGCAATGAACTGCTGATGCGCGGCGGCCGAGAGCGGCAATCCCATCTTGGCGGCGCGGCCCGCATCGAGCACGATGCCGAGATCCTTGACGAATATATCGACCGCGCTGGTGACCTGACCGTCGTCCTTGACCATACGGGGCCCGCGGTTTTTCAACATCCAGCTGGAGGCGGCGGAGCCCGAGAGGATCTCCAGCGCAAGGGCGGCGTCGATGCCGCATTTCTCGGCGAGTGCCAATCCTTCGGCAGCGGCGGCGATATGGACGCCGGCCAACAATTGATTGACGGTCTTCATGGCCGCGCCTTGGCCCGGGTGTTCGCCAAGGTGAAAGAGGTTTGAGCCCATCGTCGCGAGCACGGGCCTGGCGGAGTCGAAGACGGATGTCTTGGCGGCGGCCATGATGGTCAGCGTGCCGGTGCTAGCGCCGGCGACGCCACCTGACACCGGCGCGTCGATGAAAGCGCGGCCGCTGGCTTCGACAGCCTTTGCCATGCTGGCGGCGCGGGCCGGCGCGCATGTCGCCATGAGGACCACGGTTGCTGCTGGCGCGAGTGCCGCCATGGCGCCATCGCTGAAGAGCACCTGTTCGGCCTGGTCGGCGTTGACGACCATCAACACCAGGATTTCGGCGCCGCGAGCGGCGTCCGCGGCTGACTTCGCCGGATGTCCGCCAGCCTGTTCGAGCGCCGCGAGTGCCGCTGGATTGATGTCATATCCCGTCACGCGGTTCTGTGCCTCGATGAGCCGGCGGGCCATGTTGCGGCCCATGGCGCCCAGGCCGATGAAAGCGATCGTACGGGTCATCGTATGGTTCCTCTTGGACGCGGGGGGTGAATTCGCAGACTTTTGTTTGGCATCGAAACGGCGCGGACCACAGGCCGCTCGCCAGTCGCGCTAGCATACATCGCACCTGTCGATGTCCTCAAATGAATCGCGCCCATCGCAAGAGGGCGCGCACGATCAGCGCTGTGACGACCGCAAGACAGGTTAGGCTCAAAACCAGATCGAACGACATGATCTGCACCCGCTCGCCACGAAAATTGACGGCGATCGCGGGGCAATACGCCAAGGTAGAGAGCGTAGTGACAATGCTGACCACAAGCGCCGAGATTGTTTTCTGCCGCCAAACCAGAATGCTCAAGATCAATCCTGAGACAAATGCTGGTATCGATCCGAAGATATAGCTCATCAGGACATGAGTTCCTGCGATCCCGACAAGATCGGTTGATCCGTCACTGGTCGGCCACCATCCAAATCCAAGGCGCGTCGCAAAATTGAGAAGCCCGGCGATCGGCGGCGCCAGAAACATCGCTGCCCCGAGAACGGCGATCGTGCGCCGCCATGGGGATGTGACGCCCCTAACGTGGATCTCTCGCGCGCCATTACCGCTCATGTCAGAAAATCCCGCGGCTCAATACCGAATCGGCGCCTCACGCTATGCTCCATCCGCACAGCCGATCGTGACCGCATACCGGCCGCTCGCGTGGCCCCTCACTTTCTTGAACGTCAGCGTATGTCCATCGGACCGAAGCGTGGCTGAGAGTCTTAAATTCGTAACCACATGCCGGGGCTTGCTCATCAGGACTTGAAGGTCAGTCTGGCCATCCCGGCGCGCAAAGATCTTTGCCTTGAGCAAGACCGAACGGCAGCCGCAGGACATGGGATATTCAACTGTGACGTTCGCGGACACGGACTCAGGTCCATCGACGACAGGCCCGCTTGTGACCGAGACGCAGGGAGATTGAATCACATCAAGTCGAACCGGCTGATCCAGCGCGCGCGCTTGCGGCGACGAAAAAATCCATGCGGCCATCGCAGCCACAATGGCCTTGCATACTCGCACAGGGCGACCGACGTGCGTCATCATTCCCCCGATCGCCTCAGCAGATACCACCAGCCGAGGAAAAATGCGCCGAGTGCGCCGATGGCGCCACCGAGCGCCGTTCCGATCCGGCGCGCGGTCTCCGCGGACGATTGGCCGATGGTCGATGCCAAGATGATCATGCCTACTGTTAGCAGGGCCACAATCGCAACTCCAAGCAGGCCAATTCGAGACGACTTCCTCACGGGCCGTTCCTTCTGTTTGGCTGGTCAGGCGTACTTGCTCCCCTGCTACAGAACATCCCGCTGCCTTCAAACCTTGGCGAGTAGCGACCTGTAGTCGTCGTGCTCATTCTTCCAATCGCCGTAGACCGCCGTCAAACCGCAGGATCCACAGCGGCAGCCCAAATATAGCCATCGAACATCTTGGCTGCCATTGTACAGAGAAACACCGACCGAGATTTCCAGCGCTTCTTCTCCGCAAGGGCAGGCACACTCCGCGAGCCGGGCCTCATTCATGAATTGACTGCTGTCGCCGATGGGGTGGGCTGCCTTGCAGGCGGCACAGCGGCGCACCGCGACGCCCGCATCCTCATCCAGCGACAATAAAAAGTTCCGTCCGCCGCACATGCAGACCGCATCGGCGACGTGGTCGGCGCGATAGCCGTTGAGCGCGGCATACCTCGTAATCTCGCCATGAACGTCGGCCTGGCTATCTCCGTACCACTGGCTTCCGCGCTTTTGCAGCGTCATGCGACCTCGCCACGTTGTCTCAAAAGAAGTGATAGGCCACGGCTGTTGTTCATTTGAAACGGCTCGAAATATCGCGCCATGTGAATGCGGCCGGCCGGGTGTCACCCTTGGCGAATGCACGGAGCAATGCTTCCGCATCGGCCAAGCTCAATCGCTCATTGGATTTCACTGTCACGTAAGCGCCGTTCGTTGGAATTTGAATGTCGGACCCATTGTCCCGGTCAGGCAGGCCCGCGGTCCAGTGCGTGAACGTGGTCCCATGGTACTGCCGCCACTCGAATGCATATGCGCTATTTCCGCCAGCGATTTGCACGTACCCTGAACCGGCACGATCGAGACTCAAGAACCCCGGCCCGCCATCCGGCGTCAGCGATCGCACTGCATCCAAGATTTGTTGCAGCGCCGGTCTCGAATGGGGAAAACGATCTTCGACAGATAGTTCGATATCCGCGAGGCCGTCCGGCCGGTGGATATGCCGGGTCGTCCAATCAAAAACGGGTAGCCCGAGCGACCGTGCGCTCTCGACAACGAACGGAACCACCTCGTCCGCGCGCGAATGCCTGATGGCCAGCACAGCTGCCGCAGATCCGAAGCCGCTCCACAGCGGTCCGCTGCTCCAGACCCCGTCGTCGGCCATGTCGTCGCTGAGCGTGCTGACGCATGGATATCGTACGACGATTTGGTCGTGGAGCTGTCTGAACGCCGGCGGCGCCTCGCCGCGCTGCTCTATCCGTGAATTGAGCTCCAACCAAGCCTGATCATCGGTCGATGTAATGTCTGCTGCTGCAACGGCTATATCGTAACTCATCGTCACTTCCCTATTGATCCCTGAAGCGCCCGATGCGACGCGATTACCTGTTGGGCACGTCTTCGATGACGTGCCCGTGCCTGTGAACAGCGGGCTACGTGGCGATGGCGCTCTTAAGATTCTCCTGGGATTGTGAACTCAAAAATCTTTCGGCATGCGCAAAAAACGAAATGCCGTAGCCAGGATAGTCCGCGCTCTTTTTTTCCTTTATGAGGCGCATTGCCTTGGCAAAATTGGACTGCGCAACATACCCGCATATCAGCTCGATGCTCCTGTCAATGTGCGGCTCCGTTCTGGATTTTTCTTCGCTTTCGAGAACAATTTTTCCAATTGAGTTGAAGTTCTCACCTTGCTTTCTGCATTCTTGAGCAATCAATTCAGCGTGCGATGGGATATCGACTGCGTGCATCGGGTCCTCGCGCGCAACATATAATGATGTGATGTTGCATTTGCATGCATTGATCAAATGTTCTTTCAAAGACCCAAAATCATCTGGCAATCCATAGATCCGCCAACTGATGCGGTTCAAGAGCTTGCTGGACGTGTGCATTTGCACGCGCAGTATTCCGGTCTCCTTTGGGAATGGATTGAAATGCGCCAAAGTTTCATGGTCCAACTCGGTGAAGAACGATCCGGCAAGCTTTTTCCAGCCGAGGGCTTTGATTTCTTTCTCCAACGACTTCATAAAGACGGCGTCAGAATCCATTGGCGTTCTCCTGATCGGGACAAACAATCGTCCTCTCTGGCTCTCGTTCTTTCAAGGCATTCGCCATAGACACTCCCTGACAGCATCGCCAGCTCCTCTACTCAGGAGAACGAATGGCGGCTGTCCATTCAAGGCTGGAACCGGCGATTGAAGCCATGCGAGGCTGTGACTTCCAAGGTGGTAGTAGGCAGCACAGGCGATATCGTCCAGGCCAGCGCACGCCGCAATCAGCTCCGACTGGAACTCACAGGACGCGAACTGCGGTCGACATACGTCGACGAAGTGTTGCCATCCGGCGGTGTCCATGTGCTCAATCGCCCTTCGTGGCAGCATTGCCCGGTACCTTCACTTCAACACCGCCCGCACGTCTTTCAGCGACTTCGGAGCGAGGTCGTAGGCCCTCTTGCCGGCTTTGTCCTTCACTGACTTGTCGGCGCCGCTCGCGAGATAGAGCGCGATGTCAGCTGGTTCATCGACCCGATCTGCCATGCGATGCAGCATCGTCTGACCCTTGTCGTCGATGGCGTTGATGTCGAGGCCGAGGTTGAGGAGATGCTTGAACAACGCGACCTCTTCCGGGAACGCCGCGCGCGCACTGGTCGTCGATGCGAGGTTGTGGAGGAGCGTGCCGCCATCCGGCAACCGCTCCTTGGGATCGAGGCCATGGCCCTGGATCAGCTTGAAGCCTTCCAGCGTCGTGCAATAAGCGAGCGTACTGCGGCCCGCGCCGTCCTTGAGTTTTGGGTTGGCACCGTGGCGGAGCAATGCGGCGACGACGGCCATGTCATGCGGACTCCCAACCAGAAGCTTGGACTGCAGAGGTGTGTGAGGCCGCCTGTTCTCGTCGTTGGCAGGCGGAGTGGCAAGGGCGTTGACATCCGCGCCATGTGCAACCAGCAGCTCGACTTTCTCCGGCGTGCGGGCCCAGTGCAGCGGCGTGCTGCCACCGGTATCGCGTGCGTTGATGCTGGCGCCGTGCGTCAACAGCGCCTTACCTGTCACGACTCCGCCATACATCAGCATCGTGATGCCGTTGTCCCAGGGGGCATCGGGTTTTGCGCCAGCGATCAGCAGCGCCTCGATCATCGCGGCATAGTTGACGTCATCGACCGCCCGCGGTGCCTCTCGCTCATAACGTGCGTGCGTCATATCCGGGTTCGACATTTCCGCCTGGTAATCCTCGAACGATATTGTCTTGGCCTCGCCGCGATGCGTCACCAGCATATGCAGCGGCCATTTTCGATCGTGCTTCCAGCCGTTGACGCGCGCGCCTTTGCCGATGAGCCATCGCACGGTTTCAAGCGATCCGCGCTCCACCGCATCGGTCATGGCGAGCCGTCGCGTATTGATCGTGGCGCCGGATTTTGACAGAACCTCCAGCATGTCGAGGTTGTCGAAACGCGTCGCATACGAGACAGCGGTCGCGAACTCATCGCCATATCGCAAGTCACTGATGTCGAAGTCGGAGAGCCACGCTTTGCTCCAGGTGCAGTCGAGCTGGGCGCCCTGGGAAAGTGCCGCCTTGACGCCGCTCATTGAATTGTCACGCGCGGCTGTCAGCAATGCCCGGTCCGCGGCGGTCTTCTCGACGATCACCAGCGGCGGCTCGTCTGGCTCGCGCTGCGCCGGGTCCCGGGCGAGCCACGCCAGCCAGCTCTTGGCGCCGTCCGTTCCGGTGCTGAGATAGAACGTGTCGTTCTTGTCGTCGTCGATGCCCTTGCCGAAGCGCATCCAGCTCGCCCACTCACTGCCCGCGCAGCCGAGTTTGGCGTAGACCGATACGAACGAGTAAAAGTCCGGCGCCAGTGCAAGTCCGTGGATCATTTCGAGGTCGTGACTGAAGTATCGAACCGGCTGCTGCACCGGCTCGGGTTTCGACATGTCGATCGTCAGCATGTCGCCGTTCGGCAAATAGGCGAACGGGAATTGGTTCTCCCACATCTGCGGCGTGTTCGGCGCCTCCGTTCGATCGCGCTGGGCGAGGTCATGCTTCCAGCCGAGAAAGTTCGGGATGGCATACGTGTCTATGACGGCGAGATCCCATACGGCGCCGCGGATGCCGCTACCGTAGGGCATGTCCTCGCGTTCGAGCGCTTGCAGATGCGATGGAATATGCCAGCCAAACCGCACATGCGCGGAGAGCTCGGTCAGCACGGCGCGCAGCTGCGGCGGGAATTTGAGGCCGTGCCGCCGTTCGACCGCGTCCAGCGCCGCATGCGCCGCCGGCGGCGCAATCTTCAACGGCTTCACCTCCCACTGCCGCTTGACTGCGATTGCCTGCATCCACCGCCAATCGGCCTGCCATTGGGTCCAGAGTTTCTGCAATGGGGCGTCCTTTCGTTCACAGGCATTGAGCAGCGGCAATGTGCCAAGAGCGCTGACAGCCCCGGTGCCGCGCAGCACCGTGCGCCGGTCCGGTCTCCAGGTGATTGGCATGTGCTCGATGCTGTTACGTTTGTCGGTCATCATTCACTTATCTCGGGGTCGATCCGCGAGCGACAAGGAGTGAAATGCCTGGTTGAGAGCCAGCAGAATTGGCCCGCGATCTGCCGCTCCGTAGAACGCGACAAGCTCTTGCGCGCGCGTCCGTCCATACGCCGTGATGCGCGTGACAAACAGGTCGGATACGCCAGCCAACGCCACTTCGGATTGTGCAATGCCTTTGCAGTGATGGCCTTCGATGAATTTCGCCCCAGGGGTCTTTTGGCTGATGGCGAAAATTTCATCGTTAGTTGCTTGCTGGTCCACAGGGCGCGCCGCCGGCAAATTCGAAATGGCGCTCAGCATGATGTGCGGCTTGTTGCTGGCCCATGACTTCAATGGCCGATCTTGGCGTGTAGAGGCTGAGAATGAGTTTGTTGCCAATCAGCCGCGGATTAAGGCCGCTGACGTCGAGACCGATGCCTAGCTCGCCGAGAGCGTCGACGACGGGCAATTGCGGTCGCACCTGGATCGATGCAAAAAGTTTGGCGATCAGCGGCGACCAGCGTGCGGCCTGGCCACCGGGATGTTTGGTTCGCCCGCCATGATCGCCGGTCGTGACGACGATCTCGCCCATCCATGTCTGATCGCGCACGACAATCGTTTCGCAGATGTAGTTCGGATCCGCGCCGTACCTCAGATCGGTGAATTTCCTCAGTTCGAAGCCCGGCAAGGTAAGATCGGACTCGACGCGGCGGCTCCGTTCGTCCTTGTCCCAAGTATAGGCATCGTTGTAAGCGCCGAGACGGATCGTTTCGTGCACGTCCACCATCAACGTGTGGTCGGACGACAGCAGCGTCCATGAATTGTTCAAGACATAGATTTCGCTTGGTTTCTCGAACCCGATCCGGCCGCCGGGGACAAAGTATCTCTTTGCGCTCATTGCTTCACTCCGTCCGCAAGCTCCAAGCAGCCAAATTCCTCCGAGAGCGGCGCCGCCGTGAATCCCAAAGTGACGCCTGGTCAGCATGGTCTCCCTCCTTCGCTCGATCACCGCAGCGGCCCAGCATCCGGATCGCGCGACACTAGAACATCGCCAATCTCGGGAGTTTCGCTGTCTTGGCTGAGCCTGATCTTGCAATGGCCGGCCTCCAGACCGCTGACCCAACCCATCAGATGTTTCTGGCTACTTGGAATCGAGCAGAATGGCATGTCCGAGCGCAAGCCATTGTCGCGGCCAAGACGGATCTGGACCTGAACACTGTCCTCATCTGATCGCGGTTCGATTCCGGCAACAGTTACCTTGAATGGTTCGCGATGGACCAGTGCGCTCAATGACGGCGGTAATTCTCTCAATGGGGGCGCAGGCAACACATACGGAAATTCGTGCGGGAGATTGTCCGCGAGACTTGTCTGCACCAGCCAATTTTGCGGATCGCGAATTGTGCTGTTCCAGTGAATGGCGTCTGCAATATCTTTCAGTGAGCCGGTTCGTAACAGAACACGCATTCCGCCGTTCTCCAAGATGGTCAGCTCATCGTCATTCGCATCGCTTCCCAGCGAGTTGTCGCGAAGCCGGATATCCAGGGTCAGCTTTTTCTCGCCATCTGGCGATATGGCAAGTGCGTAGGCGCCGGAGTAATGGCGCGGTGCAAACTGATAGCGAGGATTGCGATCGCTGCTGAAGAACAACAGCTGGTAGGTCTTGTCCGTGGCCAATGCCAGTAGCCGATGGCGATCGACATCCGACGAAAGATAAAGGCCAGTCACCGGTGATGTCGAAACGTCGCGATATCGATTGGCCGGCTCGAAAACTGTACGCCACTCTCCCGGCAATGCCTCGCCGAGGGGCATCGGCACGGCCTCATCGCGACTAAGCTCCGCCGGCGCGTCGACGGCATCACGCAGCCGTTTATGCATGTCGAGAGCTTCGACGCATTTTAGGACCAACATCTCCATGGCGAGCAATGTCGCGTCGGCTTCATACGCCTCGTCATCGGCGAGATCGCCATGCGTCGCACGGGCGGCGGCGAGCCAGCCTTGCGGGATGAGTTGATCGAGCTGTTTGGTGTCGCAAAGAACCTCATTGAAGAACGCGTCGAGATCCCACGCCAGCACGTCCGTGCTACGCGAGTGCGGGTTCAAGACGGCCACATCTTCGTCGGCCACCGTGAGACGACGGTAATAGATAATGGACCCGAACGGCGTAAGGGCAATCGGTATGCGCTGAGCGGTATCCGGCGGCGATACGATCCAGCGGTCGAGCGTTGCCTGCCAAACCCGCGGGTCGATGATGCAAATCTGTTGCGGCCCGTAGCGCCCGAGGCCATGCCGGCGCCACAGATCGAGCAGGCTCGCCGGCAAGTGGCCGTCAAAAGCGTCGATCAGTTCGCGCGGCGCGGGAACGACATGACCGGCTGGAGGGTTTGCCGCCACGAACTTCGACAACGCGAACACTCCACTCGGCATTTCTTACTCCCGGCTTTCACCAACGTCACACTTGAGTGAACAATTCAGCACCAAACTACTGTCCAATATCGACATCGATATCGGCATCGATCAAAGCCGCGAAACGGGCCATCGCGGAAGGTATGATCACGCTTGGTGCCCGGTCTGTCGCATCGACTATGACCGTCAATCGATTGCGACCGTTTGCGCCCGCCGCGCGGATGATCTCTGCTTTGCCCGCAAAGAGTGGAGCAAGCGATGCCCAATGGTCGGCAAGCGGGGCGTCCCGATCATTCGCATGGGAGCGTCGCGACCAATAGTTCACCCGCGGCAGATTGAGGTTGTGATTGCGCTCGCCTCTGCGGCCGGCACTCGTCGGATCGACGCCGAGCCGGGTGGTCAACGCGACGGGATCGGCATCGCCACACTCGATAATCAGATCGATCTGCACCGCGAATTCCACTGCTCATATCCTAAAGGCTGATCCAAACCATCGCCGCCATCGCGCCCAATACCGCCACAAAACCTGTGGCGATTCCTCTCACAATCATCGCGCGGCGCAGCGGCGACATGGCATTGAGATCCCAACTGCGGCGCCACGAGCGGCGCCATAGATCCCTCTCGTAGCCAAACTGATATTCGACATTCATGAGGCCACCACTGCTTCTGAAGTATCGGCGCCATCGACCGGTTTGTCCTGCTGGCGGCATTGGGGGCTCCGCGTTGCCGTCACTCATCCTGCCCACTCATCCTGTTTCGGCATAGGTGTGCGAATTGGGGTAGCGCGATCGCCAGATCGACCTTCCGAGAACTGAGAGTCGTCAAGGGATCACGAAAGCTCCTCGGCACGCAAGCCCGACCTGCCGAACGTGGTAACGGCGCCTCACGGCTCCTCCGGGCATCCCGACGCTATCGCTCGTTCGAGAAATGCCTTGGCCTCGGAGCAGAACGATATTTTGCGCGCAAGATATTCGAGCGAGATCAATTGCAGGTCGTGCTTTAGCGCATTCGGACTGGTAAAATGCGACGCAAGGAACGTTTGATAGTCGTCCTCACTTGCCAGGCAAGCCCGGATCGCGCGGATGTAGTGGTCATGCGCGACCGTTGCGTGCGCCGCGTTCAACATGTCCTCCATCTCGGCCAAGCACTCCCCCTGCATGTTGTAAATGAGCTGCGCGAAGCCGCCCTTCCGGACGTCGTACTCGAAACGTGCTGCCAAATAATGTGCCAACCGGGCTGGCTCACGAGCTGCAAGTTCGTCCCAGCCAAGCGTGCGCGAGCGCTCCCGAAGAACATCAAGGTATCTTCTGACCGGAGTGTCCGGATCGCAATCAATCATCGACGCCATGGGCTGCTGACCGTCCCGTCTCGACTGGGTCATGTCTGCTGATACGACGCCACCACGCGCGAGAAGTTGCGCTTGGCGAGATCGGATGTGAGGATCATGAAGTATACCGTCCCTTCGGTCTGCTCTTGAGATAGATCGGCGATCGAAACCTGCAGCAGCAGCTGCCATTCTGAAGCCTTCTGCGTCGCCTCTGCTATCTGCGCGTCATTCCAGGGATACGGCGGCACTTGAAATTTATCGAGCGCATTGAAGCGCGGGTCGTCCTGCTCAGGAGACGGCGGCCCCATCAGGCGGGTCCGGCGCGCTTCGATGGCCAACCAGGGTTGCATCCGGCGCATGTTCGAACGGTCAGATGTGAACGGGCCAGTATCGCTGCCTGTCAGCAACGAATAATGTTCGCTTGTCTTGTCGCCGTCGGCAAATGCCGTCAATTCCTTGTCCTGCGTCAGCTCGATGGCATTCTGCGCCGGCAAAACCCAGAGCGGGACGAGCCGCATCGCGCGAGCGGGGTAGACAAACGGCTTGGTCGATTTCGGATCAGGTTTCTCGCTCTTGCGGGCGGCCTCTCGCATGGCTTTGGCGGCGTCTTTCTGCCCCGCCGCTTCGAGGTTGCGGGCCATGGTCTTGAAATGCTCGATCTGCTTGGGGTCGGGTTCACGCCACCAGGCCGCCATCTCGGTAAATTTCTCCGGGATTTGCAGACGCTCGAGATGCTCACCAAGCGGAACACTGGGCGTTTCATCAAAGATCACGCGGCATGTGTGAGATCCGCTTTCAAGAAGGCCGACCGCACCATCCCAGAAGAAAAGCAGCCGTCCCTCTGCTGGCAGTCCGAATTGGCGCTCCTGATCCTGGGTCAACTCGGCGAAATCAATCTGTCCGATGAATTCGAACGGCAATTCCTTGGTGACGTGCCGAGCAATCCAACTGTGGTGGTCTTTCCATTGCTCGGCCTTCTTGCCGGCATCAGGCGGGACCGGACGCATCGGCCAAGTTGCACCTTTCGGCAAGTCAGGTGCGCCACCAAGACGCGTTTCACCCAGCCAGCCGCCATCCCTGTGATGGGTGAGCCAAAGTTGCGGCCTCAATCGCGAGATCAGGAAATCCATCTGCTTCGCACTCATCGGGAAGTTGACGTCCCGCATGCAGTGTTCGCGCATGACCGCGCGTGCGTCGGCCTCTGACAGGAACAGCGGCTCGAGGCGGCCACCAGGTTTCTTGCTGTCCATGGTCCCACTGCTTTTGCGTTGTGCGACTGTCTGTCCAGATACAGCCAGGAGTTCCAGCTTGTGCCGCGAGACCCGTCAACAAGCGCCGCCGATTGATGCGTTTGTGTTTGTGTCGCCGCATCAGATGTCGTCCTCCAGCATGCGCTTGGCTTCATCGATCGGAAAATCGCGACTGGGATAAGAGGGCTCCATACTCGCGACGATGCGCCATTGCGTGACGGCACTGCCCCTTTGGCCTACCTGAATATAGGATTGCGCCAGCATATTCCGCCAATCGGCTTCACAATAGGATGGTTTGAGCGCGAGTGCGGCTTTGAACTGTTGGATCGATTCCGACCATCGACCGAGTTTCTGCAGGCCGATGCCATGCGCTGCATGAAAGCGTGCGTCAGTGACACCAGCGATTAGCGCGGCCAATCGCGGCGCCGCCTCGCTGAACTTGCCATCCTCCTGCAACTTCAGGATCTGCCAGTATTCGGCCTCATTGTCGGTCATTGAACCTCGCTATGGCCTCGCCCAGGTGTGCGGTCCCGGCGCGATGGTCGCGTTCTCGCAAACACATGTAACGCAAACAGCACCGGCTTATGCAGGTATGGGTCACGGATCACTTTGCGCAGTCCTTCTCCAAATCAAATCTGGTTGGATCGATAGATAGCTGAATGACGCGCCGATCGAATACAGCAGCGTAGATGACGCAGCCGGCGATGCCTCGCTCACTCCGGCAACGAGCGACACTATTGTTGATCTGCAGCTTGTCGCAGACGCCGTTGCAGGCTTGCGCATCGAAGGCTGTCATCTTTCGATCGGCCAGCAGTAGCATCCGGCTCTGTGGTGGGGCGGAAATCGCGACGTCCAGGGCATGGCCGCAGGCATTCTTGAGATTTTCGACGAGGACCTTACCCATATTCACGCGCTCGCCGAAAGCCCGCTCATTTCTCTGCTCGTCGCTCAGGCCCTGGCTAACCGCGCCATCCATGGTCAGCAAGAAAGCGAGCATGACCGCGCTGTGACGCATGAGATTTTGTAGCCGTATCATTTTTACTGCCCCTTATTGTCGGCCGTCTCTGCAATTTCCCAGAACGATCGATCGTGCTGCGAGAGTGGGACCGACTGTATATGGCTGTCCAGATCGGCCAACGGCTGCGCTTCGTGAATGTCTTTGCCTTCGAGATGGGCGATGTAGAGGCGCATGTCATCCTCGATTGCGCTGAAGGACAACGTGACGGTGATATCCGGCCAAAGCGCTTGATGCTGAGCGAGCACCGGACGCATGCCAACGAGCGCTGCGCGTGCGTCGTCCTTATCAGCTAGCAGCACCCAAATGCAGGCCTCGTGATACTGAAGATGCAATTCGCCATGCACTTGCATGCGTGGCGCCTCGCCAACCGCGCGCAGGTCAGCAATGAGCGCCGGCATCAGATTTGCGTATTGTAACTCTGCCTCTCGCATGGCTCTTTCAGACCTGCTGTACCGCCCAGTGAGCGCGACTCATCTTTTAGTAGCTCCGGTGGTGTTTTCGTCGAGCCCCCAAAATGCTCGGTCGAGCGCCGACATCGGCTCGGAGGACGTGGACGCGCTAAGGCTTTGCAACTGGCCGACGTCATGAATCTCATCGCCTTCAAGATGCCCGATATCGTAGCGCCGGCCATTCTCGAAGGCGAAAAACGTCAACGTAACCATTGTATCCGGCCAAAGCGCCTGATGCCGGGCGAGGACGGGCCGCATCGCAATGAGCGCCGCCCGGGCATCGCGCTGGTCATCCAACAGAACCCAAACACACGCCTCGTGATACTCAGGACGCATGTCACCCTGGAACCTCATGCGCGGCGCCTCGGCCATTGCGCCGAGATCCGCGAGGAGCGCTGGCATCAGAGCGGCATATCGCAACTCTTGTTGCCGCATGGCCCTCTGGGTCTCCTCCACGGGCGGCGCCGGCAGCAGGCCGGCGGTCGCTTCGAAACAGCGCCCGGACGGCCATCGCACATCGACAGTTTCTGGTTCAAGGAAAAACGGCGGCTCGACGACGACACCAACCCCGATCCCGCGGCCCCAGTCATCGAAGGCATTGACGATCCAGGTGGCAGCGTTCTTCACCACCCGATCACCGTTTACAAAGCGCCTTTGCGGAGAATCGAGCCCACTCATTGGCGGATCCCCCCGTGTTCCCGGAACACAGGGGGCTCTGTCGCCAGGACATCGATGCAATCGTTGACGCTTAGAAACGCATAGTGCGTGATGTTCCACTGCGACCGCGTTCCGCAGGACTGTCGATGGAACTCAGCAACGAGCGCGGACTGCTCCACTTTCCAAAAGAGATGCGGCAGCCGCAGGGGCACCTCGTTGGCCACAACCGACAGGCGCGCGGCATCCTCCGAACTGGCGTAGAATAATACCGACGGAAACCCCACGATCAGCATTGGCCCAGATTCGGATTTGAACCAGATGCGAAATCCCTCCCAATCGTCGTGGAGCGCCTCGCAGGACATCCGTTGTCCTTCGCAGAGAGGATAGGGGTTCCATTTGATGTAGCGGCCCTGAAACATTGGCTCTGCTCGCTGCCGGTGATTCACTGTGGTCTCACGTCTTTGAATAGTGCGCCGCCAGATGGTTGCGAGCGCGGACGGCAATTTCAGGTTCGGCGTGTGCTGCGAGGGCTTGCAAGACCGGTTCGACGCCGTCGACGCGGCCGTTGACTTCGGTCGCCGTCATGAGCGCGAGGCCGACGTGCCCGCCGCGCAGCATGCGCCGCATCAGCTCGGGCGACGAGCAGCAGAGTTCGTGCAGATAAAATTCGATATCGTTGAACGGCATGATCGGTAGTGGGGGCGGGGCGCCTTTGCGCCGCTCAAGTAGATCGAGCATCCACTGCGTCACGTGCTGCCATGTGGCGTCATCGATGTCGTGTTGCTGTGGCGTCCAGAATGGCCCGGCAATGCCAGGGCGGTCGATTTCCTTCGATCCGATGATGGCAAACAACGCTGGCGCAGTGGGCACGGTCTCGTCGTCACAGAAATTTCCGAGCTGATACGCCGCGCAACCACGCACGTAGTCGGATCGGTGATCGAGCAGGGCAAGCCATTCTTCGATCCTGCACGTAACGTTGCTGCTACTGCCGGCGACAAGCAAGCGCGTTCCTTGCACCAGATCGGCATCAACACCGGGTCGCGGCGCGCGTGTGAGATCATCGAGCCATGCCAGGAGCGGCGTTCTGAAGGGTTCGTCATCGCCGTGATACTTCAGTCCGCGCAGGAAGCTCGGAAGAATGTCTTGATGCAAGTCATGTGCCCGTTCGATCTCGCCGAGGAGCCAAGCCGTACGCGCCCGCGCCTGGCCAGTGCGCGGATCAGCGGCCGGGATGTAGGAATGTTCGGCCCTGAATACGGCCATCATCAAGCGCTCCACGGCGCATTCGCGAATTTGTGGGTCGGCGCTCTGGAGCCACGGCGTCATGGCCGGGTAATACGCCTGCCATTGCGCAGGTGTCATGGCATGAAGAGGTGTTTCGCGCAGTTCCCAAAATGCGCGCGGGTCGGGGGCGGGATTTACGTCTGTCATTTGGCCCTCCGCTTGGCTGGTTTCTTGGCGGCGGACTTGCCCAGTGCGTCCAGCACGCGGAAGGTCTCGCGTCCCTTGCGATCGGCCTTGTCGCGATCCAACCAGCTCCGCTCCATCCAAGCCATGAATTTTTCGGGATGATCGAGGCCAAAGTGCAGGCTCGCCGCCCGGAAGTAGAACGTGCTGACGTTGCCGTACGCGTCGTAGCCCCCGGCACTGACGCTACCGGGGAGCCATCCGGTCCTGATCATTTCATCGAGCACGGGATCGTCGCCGGGGTGGTGGATGAGGAAGAACAGCAGATGGCAACCATGCCCCATGGTAAAGTGCTCGAGGCCGGCGAGGAACCAATCGGCGGTTGGGTGATAATTGGAATAGAGGTGTAGTCCGTAACTCTGCATCGCAGCAGCGATGCCGGTTCGGAAGCGGGGATGCGCGCGTCCGAAATCGGCAATCGCGATGTGCTGCTCCAGCGTCAAGCGCGCGGCGAAAACGAGTTCCATCATGTCCGGCAAATCGGGCAAGGCGAAGTGCTTTGCGGCGGCGGCGCGCAGGACAGGGTCATCGAACGTCGCAAGCATCGCAAACACTTTGTCGGCCGCAATCGCCGGCAAGCGCGCGGTCTCTTCCAGAATTTTCTCGCGGTGTCCGGCCTTGATCAGGAACCAGAGCAACGTCAGCGGTTCGCCATGCCCATCATCGCCGGCCCATGGGTCGAAGGCTTCGTGGTAGCGGTCCGCTCGTTCCGGCCCCTTGATCCAGGTGCGGCGGATCGGCGGCGGATTGTGCGCGGCGACGATGGCGACGGCGCGGGTGATATCAACGTCATCGAGGCTCGTCACGCTGTCGTGGTGGAAGGCGCTGATTTCCGGGTCATCCCACCGAACCGCCGAAAATCCTGCCGGGCCGAACATCCGCCGCAACGGCACGGTGTTGGTCTCGAACGCGTGGACTGCCGCCTGCCAGCCGGAGCCAGCCACGCCTGCAATCGACGCAATATCGAAGTCGTCGAATCCCCTATATCCACGCATGCGACGAATGCGCATGATTGTGTCGCCGGGCATGATCGGCTGCTTGGAAATGAAACACTTCGTCTTCTTCTTACCGGCCCAGTTTCCTTCGCGCACGGCGCAGATCGCCGTTTGATCCGGATCCTTTTCGTCGGCCTGATGGTATTTGATATCGGACGCGAGGAACGCTTGATAGTCTGGTGTTGCCGCCAGAGCTGCGAGCCACTCGTTCTGCCGCATCCTCTGCGTCCAATCCCTTTTCGCCGCCGCCTCCAAATTGAACCGCGACCGATGATGATAACCGCGACGCACGATATGGCGCGCGAGTTTCAGTGCCGCGTCGTTGCGGCCGAGCGCCGCCAACATGCAGACAGCGTTGAAGCCGAGATTATCGAGGTGCGCGCGCGCAAGAAACGCTGCATCCGGTTTGCCGTCTGGACCAAGTACAAACAACCCGCGCTGCGGCTGCTCGGTCAACAGTGCGTTGTCGAACAGCAACTCATCAAAGTTGACAACCCGGTTCAGCAAGCCGTTCATCGGTCCGAGTGCACGTATGCTCTCCTGCTGCCCCAGCACCCACTGCGCGATCAAAGTGAAACGGTCCAAATCCTGCCGCAGCCGGGTGTGCCACAACGCTGGCGACGTCGGGATCGTCGAAGACCCACTGCAACGTGTTGTCGTGATGCCGGACATGATCGGCGAACCGGAGACAGAGCGAGACGGCGTCGAGCTGCTCGCCGCCGGCCAACGCGCCCTTGATGAGCGGGACATCGAGGAACGGAAATCGAGACAGCATGTCGCCGTAGTTGCTGCCGGGCGCATAGTAGCGGTGCGGCGGCGCGAACAGATCCGCGATACTCTTCTGGAATGGGACGACGTCGAGGCCACGGCCGACTTGCACCAGTGCGCCGGAAATCAGCGCCATCCCGATGCCGGTCAACGGATGCGGCGCGCCTTCACTACTGAGGCGCACTGTCACGCGCGGCAAATCGGCGGCACGGCGCATCTCCGGCATAAATGCAATCAGGGCTGCCGTGCGATCATCGGCGTCGAGGCATGCGCGCAAATCGCGTGCGAACGCCTCGGCAGCGATGTTGGACGATGCGTCACTTGATGCCATGATCGGCTCTCTCGCTTGGTGTTGCCAATCGCAAACCTGCGGCACTTGAAACGTAGAGTTCCGGCGAGATCGGATGCGGCCGTCGCTCGAAGTCCTGGCGGACGCGCGCGTAAATCTCTTTCCGCTTATCAAAATCGGCCGACCACGCGACGAGCGTCCCGCGATCGGGAATTCCGACGAATACGCTGGGTGCGATCCTTGATCGGAACCGTGTCATAAACTCCGGCGCCAGCACGAGCGCTGCTGACGAGGCGAACGCGTTGCCGTTGGGAAGTGTGTAGCGGCTGGCATCGATCAGGTCCCATGCGCCGGGGCGGCCGTCGTAGCGGCGTGGGTTCACGGTGATCGTTTGGGCGAAGTGTTCCAAATTGGACAAGGCGACGGCGTAGGCCGCGTCGGCGGTGACGCTCCAGGCATCGAGATGCTTCTGTTGCACCACTTCCAGTCGATCGACGCCGTCGACCGCAATGGCCTCGACCAGCGTTTTGGATGCGAAGGCCCGATGGATCAGCGCACCGGACGTCCGCGCGACGTACTCGGCCGGCGCGAAGTGTGGATAGAGGTTGGCTTTGACGGCATCGAGGGTGAGCGCGGTTGAATTTTTGGCCTCCGGCTGGGTCGCCTGCTCAACAAACGCAACGATGGCACGCTCTCGCTTGGCGGCATCAAGCGTTGTTTCCAGATGCCGCTGCAGGTTGTCGAGCGACACCTTGAAGCGATCCGAAACCAGCAGCATGTTTGGCTCGGCGTCCGGCTTCACCATAAGCTTTGGCCGCAGCCGCGCCATCGTCGCTAACACTTCGCGGCGGAAGGCATTGTCGGCTGATGCGGGCGTGGATGACACGGCGCATGAACTCCAAATAATGAGACCCACCGCTGCGCGGCGCGAGATGCGTCCGTGCTGAACCCGTGCAAGGGTGCTTGCAGCTGCGTTGCGTCGCGTTTCGATCAAGAATCGTCTCCTTCGACATGTCCCTTCATTGACTAGCAGTCCGGGGCATAGTCTCCCAGAATGAATGGCTTCCCCGTCAGCGCTGCAAGTTTTTCGGCCAATGCGTTGATGTCATCGGCGCCGGGGGCTTGGCTGATAAAGAGCGACTTGTGGGACAGGCCTTCACATTGCGTGCGGCACTTGACGTTCAGCCATGATCCGCCACCTCCCTTGGCTGGCGTCATGCGATGAACCTCAAAGGCGATCACATCGCTCATGACCACAACATAGAGCTGTGATTGCGCGAAGATCAGCGCGCCACCATCGACAGAAATTCCGACGAAGCCCGCAACAGCATCATAGCCTGCAACACAGTCGCGCACGTATTCGAGATCGAATTCATTAGCGGGGTTGCTCGTAAATTGAATTGGGCTGGTTGGGACAAAGTTTGCTATCCAGGCCTGCTCGGTGTCGGTCGCGTGCAGGCGAAATCCGGTCTCGATGTCGACATGACATGCGGTGATCAATCGGGGGTCGCGTTTATGGGAAGCATTGTCGTAGGCTGTCCCGTCCTGCAGATCCTCCGGCCAAACCATCAGGCGCAAGGATGCAGGGCTGCAGGTCCACTCACATTGGACGGTATTATAGCGCTCGACAATACGCGTGTGCCCGAGCGTTGGTTCGAGCTCTCTGGCGGTCCGACGCAGATTGTCGCGCGAATTATCCGTTATGAACGTGGCCGATGAAAAACGTATGGCAGGCAGATGGGGTGAGAAACGAGGCGAGACCTGCGCAGAGAGTGGCCACAGAAGGTTGCTGACCAGCGGCGAAGGCGTTGCAATCTCGATAACGTCATAGTCGTATGCGGGATGACGCTTGATGCCGTAGCGCGCCGAAAGTTCCCTGCGCGGCAGTCGCCACGGCACGCCGGTCGCGTCCAAGAGAGCGTGAATGGCGTTGTGGGTTTGCGTTGTCATGACGCGCACGTGAGCCAGACACCGTAGCCGTGTGCCAAGCGGCGCTTCTTGATGTCGAATGAATAGGACGCCAGCGAATTTGCGAAGGCTGGTGTCGTCTGCACCTGTCGTTGCTGTAGTATCGCTGCTTCTGTTTTCGGTGCTGGCGCGTCAGTCATAAAAATCAGCGCTTTCAAGGCTGCCGATCTGCAACCACACTGACCAGAATTGCGCTTGTGCTCGATCGTCAGACGAACGGCGATCTTGTCGTTATTGTCCGTGGCACTATCGACGGACGCCACAAAGCACGCATCATGGAATTTGTGCCGGATCACCTGGACGACCGGCTCCTGCACGTTCTGGGCAGCGGCGGTATCGCTGGTGCGCGGCGTAGCCACCACCGCGCATAACAATGCAGAAAGTGCGACGACACGCGGCAGCACGAAGCGAGGTGTCATCTGATCACCGCTGGATTGTCTCTGGATGGGACGGTACGTCCAGTTCGCGCAGGCGTCGCGGGCCACCGCCCTGCATTTCAGATTGTGGATGATCCAACTCCCAAAAACGTCCGCTGGTCCGATGTCGATACATGATGCGCCATCCACTGGCATCTCTGGATATTTCGACGAGTTGGCCGCCAAGAAGTTCATCGATCTGTGCCGCGTGCCCCTCGACGACAATCTGACCGTCGCGCCATGCCCAAACATCAGTAAGTTCGATCATCGGCAAGCCTTCACTTCCGCCCTGTGCGGCTGGTGACCGGGATTTGCTTTGTGGTGATCCAGGCATAAATCAGCTCTGCGGCCTCGGTGCGCTGCGCGTCGGTCAGTTGCTCCTTAAGGGCCGCCGCCAATGTGCTGCGATCGCGCAAATCGAACCTGCGGCTCTTCGGATCATGCGTGGCAAAGACATAGGCCAGAACGGGATCGGCAAACACGCCGATGCCGTCGCGATACGCAATCGCCAGTTTCAGCAGACCCTGAAAATCGCCTTGCTCCGCCGCCTCGCGATACCAGACAACGGCTTTGTCATCGTCGCGCTCGATTCCCCGCCCCCAATGATACATGTCGCCGAGATAGACTTGTGCGAGCGCGAGCCCCTTGCTGCCGGCGATACGATAGAGATCAACGGCTTTTGCGTCGTCTTTCACAACACCAAGGCCCGACATGTACAAGACACCAAGGTTGACCGTCGCATTGAGATGCTTTTGCTCGGCGGCTTTGAGATACCACGCAGCGGCCTGCTGGTAGTCGCGAACAGTGGCTTCACGATGATATTTCATCGCGAGATTAAACTGCGCGGACGCGACATTCTGGTCCGCGGCCTTGCGTAACCAGTGCATGGCAAGCCCAAGGTTGCGCTCTACGCCGTGGCCCTCGCTGTACATGTTGCCAAGGTTGTATTGCGCTTCGGCATGTCCCTGCTCGGCGGCCTTGCGATACCAAGCGACCGCTTTTTCCCGATCAAGGGCGACACCTTGGCCATGCTCGTAGAGCGAGGCCAGACCGAATTGCGCGGCAGCGTTCCCGCGGATCGCTTGCGGTCGCCAAATCTTCAATGCGCGCGGATAGTTTCCGGCTGCGTGGGCATCGAGCCCCTTGTCCGCCGCGCGTGCAACACTCGGCAGCGCCAGGGTTAACATCAGCGCCAGACGAAGGAGCGCCATCATCCTGCGCCGCAGTGCGTTAGGTCCTCGATCTGGAACATGCGCGCCAAAGGGCGTTTGGTTGAGGCGGCCGTTGATGATCGGTTTACATCCCATGCCAAGGTTGATATTCTCAACGTCATGATTTCTCAATCGAAAATTGCGTCACCCTTAATCGGGGCCAGCGGGATCGCGATGGCCGCAGTTTTGTCTATGTCCGTGGCCACGGCGAATGACCCGACGGCCCGTGACAAGCTCATGGCGCGGGATTTCGACAACGCGTCCAAGCAGGCGCTCGATCTGCTCCGACGCGATGCAGCGAAATCGCGGCCCGACTGGATGATCGTTGCCACTGCAGGGGCGGCAAAGTGGGACTTCCAGATAATGTACCTGCGCGGCAAGAACTTTGCCGTTGCAAGACCGATCGATGGACGCCGACTTCACACTCCGCCGCAGTCTGATATCGTCGCGCCGCAAGGTGCCAGCGTCGTCGTGAACGTCACATCAAATGTCGACATTCATCCCTTCGTCGTGCCGGGCCTGGCGATCGACAAGACGGCCATGCCCGGGCGGCTCCAGAGTATCGAGATCGATACGACAAAGACGGGAGTGTTTCCGTCCGCCTGCTCAGACCCGTGCGACACCCAGGCCAAAGGCATGGTGTTTGCGATCCACGTCGTCGACATGGACACGTTCCGCCTTTGGTTCGGCGCACGCGAGGCGGGTGCCGCTCAGCCAACGCAGCGCTGAGCGGTCGGCACGCGCAATGCGATGGACTGATCTCTTTCAGGACATGTTCTTCGGGTCGAACCAGGAGCTTTTTGACGAGAGCGGCGGGACGAAACCGTGATTCACACAGCTCCACTGACCGGCATCGATCTGCTCATTGCACGCGGCCCCGATATTGGCGACGTCGTCCGCGCCGTCGAGACCATCGCGGGCATTGAACGTTTCGCGCTCAAGTTGCCTGACGACTCCGACGATAAGAGTGTCGACATCCTTGAGCATGCATCATGGGCGGCCATCGACACCTATGCGGGCGGCGACTTTGCCTTCAAGGTCGCCCTTTATGGCCGCACAACGCGCGACTATCTTGCCACCGCACGTACGTTTGCCGAGCAATTGCGCATTTTGGTTGCCTGGCCGGATGAGCGCACGCTCGCTGTCACCGCCTTCGTCGCCTGCGGACCGGACGGAACAGAATTCAACATCGTCTGCGATGACGCCGAGCCGGATGGCCTGACGTTCCGGCGCCTAACGCTCCCGCTGACACGCGACGACGTCAACGGCGTTCTTGCAAATGCGCTCTGGATGCAACCGCACAGCGCGACGAACAAGCGCGAGTTCTACAGCCGGGCTCTCAATAACGAACTCGATCTTGATCTACGCGCCGTGGATGACGCAATCTTGGATGCAGTTAGGGAGTTGGGCGTGCTTGGCGCGGACATCATCCACACAAACGTACGTATCGATCTGCGCCGTTTCTATCCGCCCCTTTTGCGCACGATCCTGCGCCGGGCACTTGGTCGCGACGTGCCGGTTCCCGACCTGAGCTTTGATGACATCGCGAATCCCATCTGGAACGCAATTCCATACGAGTGCAAGGTCGCGACGGAAGGCAGCAACAAGCATGAGTGATCCATCGAAAGCCGCCAAACGCGGCTGCATGCACGGCTTCACAGTAAAGCTGCCTGGGCATTCCCGCGTCCATGGCCCGGAAATCGCAGCGCTGAGTTTCGCCGTTCGAGGCGCGCTTGCTGAAGGGCAACCATAAAGCTAGCGAGGGGCCCGCATCGTGGTCACGATCTACGTGGAGCTTTTGGGCGAAGGGGTACAGGTCTGGCGCCCGGTTCAGGCGATCCATGCGGGTGGTTCGCTCTATCGACTGTTGCCGCTCGCCGGCGAGATCATGGCGGATGAGACCTGGGCATTCCCGCCGCATAGTGTCGTCGTTGGTGAGCAACGCGACCTGAGCGACGGACCGGCACTGGTTGCGGTGCGCGTTGTAACGCCAGCAGATCGGCACCCATCAAAAACGCCACCTGCCGTGCAGTCGGGTCTCGATCTCCTCATCGGTCGCGGTCCTGCCCTCGATGCTGTCGTGTGTGCGATCGTAGCCCATGGTGGAATCGAACGCGCGGCGGTCAAGCTGCCGCATGACCCCGAGGAGACGTATCTCGCGGTCCTCGAGTACCCGGCTTGGGCGGTGATCCACGCATACGCCGCCGGCGACTTCGGCTTCAAAGTCGATCTCGACGGCCGTACGCCGCGCGACCACCACGCCATTGCGCGGAAGATTGCCAAGGCACTGAATACCGCGGTCGCCTGGCCCGACAAGCGCACGCTTGCCCCCGTTGCATTCATCCTGTGTGCTCCGGACGGAGCGGAGACAGATGTTGGGCTTGACGATGTCGAACCGGATGGTTTCGCCATCGGGAGGGGCCTGGCTCAAGGCCCGTGACGTGCGCGGTGAACCATGCGCGCGGCCATCCGTTCACATCGCAACGCATTTGATGTACGTATTCGACAATGAGCAGCACTGATAAAGACCGACCGCACGGCTTGGATCGCCCGCAGCGATTGTCACAACTCTGGGCACCTTTCCGTTATGCGGTTCTGCTACTGGCGGCGCTCGTCAGCAGTTGCGGTGCGGCTTATGGGCAGGCGATACGCGCGAATCCGGCCGATCCCTATCTCATGCTCGATTCGGGAGGGCATGCCTCGACCGTCCGAGCGCTGGCATTTTCCAAAGACGGCCGAACCCTCTATTCCGGCGGCGATGACAAGGTCGTTCGTGTTTGGGATTGGGTGAAGGGAACGACGCAACGCGTCATCCGGGTCCCAGCGGGCGAGGATCACTTTGGGCGCATCTATGCGCTGGCGCTGTCGCCGGACGAAAAATGGTTGGCGGTCGCCGCCGACAACCGGCCGATCTGTGACGACATTACCTGCCAGCACATCCGCATCTACAGCGCAGCGACCGGAGAGTTATACCGCTCCTGGACTGGCGGTCATAGCGGGGCGGTTCTCAGTCTCACCTTCTCGAGTGATGGAACGCGATTGCTCTCCTCCAGCATCGACGACACGGCCGTATTGTGGAATTTTGAAAGCGGCACGCCGCTCAAGACGTTCAGCGGTCATGGAAACAGCATCTATCGTGCCGTTTTCACCACTGATGGACAACGCATCGTCACAGGATCCGAAGACCGGACGTTACGCTTGTGGAACGCACAGGACGGCCGCGTGGTCGCCGAAATGACGGGGCACAAATCCGGCGCATTCCGTGTCTCCGTCTCGCCGCTCGGCGACATCATCGCATCGAGTGATCACGACGGCGAGATCCGTCTATGGGACCAGCAGAGTGGCGCCTTCATCAAATCGCTCGTCACCATGGCCAACCGGATCGGCAGCCTGACCTTCGACCATACGGGCCGCATTGTCATCGCTGGCACCTTCAATAAGGGCAATGAGGTCGAGGGGCCAACGGCATGGCGGATCGATGACGGCACGAAGGTTTCCATTTATGCGCCCCAAAAGGATGCGGCCGTCGCCGTCTCTCGCATCCCGCCGGGCGATCGAACTCGTCGCCACTGGCGACAAGGATGGTGAGATCCACATCTGGAACTTCGAGACGGGCAAGACAGAAAAGATCTTGAAGGGCAGCGGCCGTCAGGTCTGGGCGGTTGATGTGAGCTTGGACGGCCATTCGATTGGTTGGGGGAGGACTTGGAGTATCGAAACACCGGGATCCCGTGGTCCCATCACCCACAGTCTCGTATTGCCGCGTGGTCCGTGGTGGTGGCGAACGCCGCTCGGCGCTCCGGAAAAAGCAGAGCGGATGGTTCGGTATCGCGGGCTTTCCACGAGGACAAAGGATGAGCGTGGCGAGGTGTTGGCGTTGTCGTCGCGGCGCGGCGGCGAGTTCAACTACAAGGACGTGCTTCTTGACCTGAAGAGGGGCAACGAGACCGTGCATACGATTGAACGCACCGCTGCGAATGGATTCGCGCACACATCCTATGGCTTTGCACCCGACGGCAACCACATCATGTCGGGCGGCGACAACGGACACCTTGAAAAGTATCATCTCGACGGAACGCCCGCCGGAGAGTTCGTCGGGCACGACGGACAAGTCTGGTCACTCGCGGCGCATGCTGGATCGGGCTTGCTTATCAGCGGCAGCGGCGACCAAACGGTCCGGCTCTGGAACCTCGAGACGCGAGAGTTGATCGCGACGCTGTTTCACGGCGACAATGACGAATGGGTGATGTGGACCCCGCAGGGATACTACACCGGCTCGCCGCGTGGCGGCCGTTTGGTCGGCTGGCTCATCAACACTCCCGGCGAAAGTTCCGTGCCACAATACCGTTACGCGGACGAAATTCGGGCGCTTGCTCGCCAGGACGTCGTCGAAAAGGCCATCGAACTCAAGAGCGCCTTTGCGGCTATCGACGCGGTTGCAAAGCACGACCCGTCCGTGCGCCGCCCGTTCTCCGATCGGATGAGAGACGCAATGGAACAACAGAAATGAGCGATCGATCCGGTGTAGCGAAGTTCAGCAAATGGATGACGGCGGGAGCGACGACGCGCCTCTTGGCCACTGTCGCATTTATGGCGGCTGCTCAGGTTGCTGCGCAACCCGTCACAACACGTGATCCGGCGCCGAAGACGGTTGACGAGTTTCGGGGCCAAGTCGCACGACTGAAAACGCTTGTCTACGACCCGAACGCCCGGTTCAGCGCCTCTGTCATCGTGGCACAGCTGCGCGACCTCGCAGCATTCGCAACCAAACAAAGCAATGACACGGCGGAGCGACGCGATGTCTACCTGATGATCGGCAACATCGAGAAGAAGGCCGGTAAGGACCAGGATTCGATGGACGCTTACAAGCGCGGGCTATCGATGGTGGTTTCGCCCCCCTTGCCAGGCCATCGGGCAGCCGTCGACAACTGGCAATTCGCCGAGCTGCTGTCGGACGCGAAAGACTTTACGACGTCAGCAAAGCACTATCGGCTTGCCACGCAACATGCAGCGGGTGTTGCAACCATCACAGAAGATCAGCGGCTCGGCATTCGCCAGCAGCTCGGCTACGTGTTGCACGAAGCGAAGCGTTACGCCGAGGCTCTGGAGGTCAACTTACCGCTTCTCGCCGAGGGCGAGAGATTGCACGGTTCCGACAGTGACAATCTGCGTGGCTTGATCACAAATATCGCCCAAAATCTGCATGCGCTCGGACGGAAGGCGGAAGCGGATCCGTATTTGCAGCGGGCGATCGTCCTGGCGAGGGGCTCCGGCAAAGTCTGGAATGAACAATTGCTACTCTTCCAGCGCGGCGTCCTTGCCTTCGAACTCGGACGTCACGACGAGGCACGCCGTTTCATGCGCGAACGCATCGATCTCGTCGTCAAGAACAATCGGAAGGACTTGATTGAGCCTGCGCGCGACGATCTCGCCATCCTCGAAGACAAGATCAGACGCGGCGTGAAATAATGACCCCATGCACCAACGCTATGGGCGCACTTGGGCCGGGATCGATCAGATTGCGCAACGCGATCCGGCGGCGCGCCGCAGGCTTGCCGACTGGGTCATGCAGAAGATGAGGCGGCAGCGGTGATCCCAGGCGCGTGGCGACCGATCGGATCAGACAATCGCGGACGACAATTCGCGTCCGCGCATGTCGAGTTGATTGCGCAAGCGGCAGAGGTCTTTGCGCCGGGTGGGCAGGGCTTCGGGCTCTTCATCGCAATTGAGGACGGCGGGGTGGAGATAGAGGCCGTTGCCGCATTCGCCGAGCATGCAATGAACTGCGGTTGCGCCGCGGTGAGCATCTGGGGGACCGATTGCGAACGATATCATGACATCTTCGATGAAGTCGCACTTGCGCAGTCGCTCGCGACAGGAAGACCGGGGGTTTTGATGACGACATGGCATGCGGAGGAGTCCCTCCAGGATGCTTTAACCTTTTACATCTTATGGGCATGTGTCGATGAAGAGTTTGCGCCACCCCCCAACCATTGGCTGATACTTTCGATCGGTAACGCTGCCGGCGCCGCAGTGGTTGACGGGCTCGCCTCATTGTTGTTGCGTAATTGAGCTCAACGAGAGGTTCTCATGGATCAACATGCGCAGCTCGCCAAGCTACGCCCGATGATGCCCGTGCAGGCGCTGGCCGATGCCATGGGAGACGCGTGGCGCGGCTCCATCGTACATCCGGACGGTCACGTCTGGCCCGGCGAAATCGACGATGTTCTGGTGCGCTTCGATGATCAGGGACGGATCGGGCGCATATCATTCTATTTGAAGTTTCGGAACGACCTGCTCGTCGATGGGCTGCATATTGGCATGCCACTGAAGACCGCGAGATCGCTACACCCCGGGCTGCTGCCCGATGCAGACCACACACACGAAAGCAGCGGGACGGTTGGCTATCGCTGCGCGGCGGCGGCAGGCCACGACATCGTTATGCGCTTCAAGAATGATGAACTCGTTGGCTTCGATCTCGAGTGGCCGGGCGCCAATTATCCCGAACCACCAACACCCAAGAGCTACCCAAAGCGTGATGGCATCCGCGCATATGATCTCGAAATGCTTCACCGAGATGTCGAACGTGCGGCGCCCGGCAACCACGGTTGGGTGTTTGGCCTGCCGCCGGGCATCACCCCGGAGCAATGGCCGCTCGATCCGATCTCCGGTTATCCACTGATGCACGGCTTCACAGTAAAGCTGCCCGAGGAATATCGCGTGCATGGCCCAGATATCGTGGCGCTGAGCTTCTTTGCGACTGCCGCTGATCAGAACGACGGAGGCGCGCGCAAGCGCGATGACCTCTACGCTGCGGTGACAGACGCCGATGCGTCTCCTCCCGACAACCGGCACCTGCTGCCGTTCTGGAGGCAGGCGAAAGCGCGCCATCTGCGCTTGCATCGCATGAGCGATATCCTGGATTACGAGTACGCCGTCATCCTGCTGACGGAGGCGGAATTCAATGGCCCGCTCTGCCAACCGCCGGACCTGGGTGGCAATCCCTATCTCAAGCCAAACCAGAAGCCGCAATGGCTCGATGTCGGCAGCGGGTATGCCTGTTTCAGCGACATGGGCAGCGCAATGCCTGGTCCAGGTCCGACTGAGGACTCTTACGGTTTCAAACTCCTCGGCGGGATACCGCAGAAGTCTCTCGACTGGAATCGCGCGATTGCGTGCACACCGCGGGCACATGACCCAAACGCGGGATTGGCGCCGAAGGATACGTATGGCGAGGGGCCAGCAGACACGGGCTACGTCAGCTTCCATTACTACGAAGGCGACGAGATCAGCGCCGAAACCTACCGCGTGCATGATTGGGCCAAGGATCACAAATCCAACCACATCGGCGGCACGATGCGCCCCGCCCAAGGCACGCCGGAGTTCAGCCCCTACTACATCGGCTTCGAGGAACACTTCGGGGGCTACAATTTCGGCTCGGATGGCAACGCGCAGCTCGATTTCCTAGAAATGAAACTCGATTGGGCGTGCGGGTAGAATCCTAGGAGCAAAGTGTCCCATGACCACGACCGCTTCTCACTATCGCGGCACGTATCGCCATCGGCCCTATCACGGCAATATTCTCACGGCGGAGCTGTCGTTGCGGTTCGACTACAAGTGGTCCGAGGATATGTTCCTCGATGTCACCGTTGCGTGCGAACCCTTGACGCAGAAAGCCGACGATGGATCGACCTATGATGTGAAGCCAGCGGTGACGATTGACGGTCTGGTCTTACCCGTTGGCGCACCACAAGATCAGGACTTCCGAAAGCTCGACCACCTTCAGTTCGAATTTCACCAGCCGATCGATCCCGACGGGGGTCGGCTCTTCGAGCTTGATGCGCCAGGCAGCATTTACTTCGGCCAGTGGCAACAAATCGACGATCTGTCGATGCGGTTGCGATATCTGGGTCATGCAGAATTCCACATCACTCTTTCAGGTACGGCTGAGGAGGACACCTTCGAAGTCGAAACGATTGCGCGATTTGTCGACGCAACGATGTTGCATCGCGGAACCGCGGCAAAGGCTGCAGACATGGAAATTGTAATCAATCCGGACGCAATCGAGGCAACCCGCAAGAGCGGCCATCGTTGGATTGATCTCCCGCATCCTTCCGAGCGTGCGTTGAGCGCGTTCGCCCGCCGATTGCGCGTCAATGACTACGCGCTTGAAACACGGGTCGACGTCAATGATCTGAATGTCGATGTGATCGGACATCCGCTCGAATTGTTGCATCGGCGAGCGGGTAAACAACAGTCCGAATAATTGGATAGCCACAACCATGACCTTCAAGATGCCGGTCTACAGCGACGAGCAGGTCACGACGTACATCGCGGCATGTGATGCAGAGCGAATCATCGTCCACTGCAACACGAGTGATGATGCAGTGCGGATTGTTCCGCTTGGTTTCCGAAAGGACGAGGATCGGACCGGCAAGATCGTGTTGGCGCTTCGTGTTGCAGATGACGCTGCAAAGGCTGACGTGTTGACGACCCTCAGAGACATGGGGGTACCGTTTGGTCACGCACCGGCCGGCTGGCCGCCGTCAGCCGTCTTTGAGCACTTTCGAGATCGAGGTCTGGTACATGGGCCCTACAAGCAGATCTTTTGGGTCACCAACAGTGCTGCCGATGGCGGTCTCATGTTCCGCGTCACACTCGACAATTGATCGAGGTATTGACTGGAAGAAGCGGAGCCCGAAATGACGTCCCCGACAAAGGCCATTGGTCCGACAGCCACGGAGCGTTTCAGAGCCGCGTTTCGCCTGCTGACGAAGGGCGGTGATGATGCCGTGATTTGCAGTTTCTGCGGCAAGGGGCGAGACAAGCTCAGCCACATCGTTGCTGGCCCCGGCGTTGCAATCTGCTGGGACTGTGCGAGGATTGCTGCCAACATCGCCTACGATTTAACGATGCATCCTGTAACCGGGGGAAGCCGATGGATCACCGTGGCACCGGTGCTCGAGCCAAGCGAGAAGTTGACGTCATCGCAGCGAAGTGCGCTGCATGAGACGTTGACGCAGCAGGCGGTTGCTCATGGCTGCGAATTGCTCACGTGGCACTATGTCTGTGGTCATCAGGTAGCGGGCGACTATCTGGGCTTCAACGTGACTTGCACCGATGATGCCGATAGGAGCGCACTACAACTGGCAATGAAAGCATCATGCCGGCAGGCGCTCGAGCTGCCTGCTCTGGAGAATGGCGAGACATGACTTGGTGCGGCACGCGTAGTGACGTTGTTCGAGAATGACAAGCCCGGCTGATGTCGTGATATCGCGAACCAATGTCATGCGCGCGGGGGTGTGGCCGACGATCGCGGCTCTGATCGTGGCTGCGGTTATGATCATCGAGCGACTGCAGGTCGACTGGACGGCGTCGTGCGCGTTGGTCACCAACGTTCCTCAATCCTGTGGTCTCAAATTCTACGAGTCGTTGTTCTCGTTGCTGCTGCCAAGTTTCGCGTTCGCCTTGGCTCACATCGCTGGCGCTGCCGGCCTCTATCCGGGCGGCGGTACAAGGCTGGCGCTCTTGGAGCGGGCTGGAAAATTCGCCGCCTTCTTCGCCATCATCGTATTTCCTGCTTTCGGCTGGTATCTGTTCTATGTGGGGCTCGCGGCGGGTTTCCTGATCAGTGTTACCGTTGTCGGATTGGTGGTCGCGCCGCTCGTCGGTGCCATGGCCGCTGGTTTTGCCTCGGGCGCGCTGTTGGCGCTTGCCGCGGGGCCAACGGTGCGATCGCTCGACAACGCCGGTTGGAAAAGGCTTGTTTGGCACTATGGCTGGGCTTCAGCGGTGGGGCCAATAGCGCTCTTCGGCGGGCCGCTTCTCGCTCACAATCTCATTGAGCCCAATCAGGCGTCAGTCCAAACCGTCACTCTTTCAGCGGTGGCTCTTACGGGCCTGGCGGCCGTTGCTTTCTCATCCTCGATCGTGTGGGTCGCGGCCCTCAAGGCAGCACGACCATCAGTCACCATCTTGCAACAACAGGCTGTCCGATCGGGGCTCACCCTGATCGTTGCGGTAACGGTCGCGCTCGTGGTGCCTGTGCAGCTCATGCTTGGAGCCGGCCTGAAGGTGTTCCCACCGGACGGCGGATTGCTCACGCCGATCTCGTCGTTCGTTCGTGGCTACAAGCCACCGATCGCTGCCACGCTTGAGTTGGCTGGTCTACGCTACGTGGGTCCCAGAACGGTGATTCATGAACGCGGCCTGACGTCGCGCGAGTTCCAATTCATGACAAAGAGGTTTGAAGGTACGCCGCGGGAAGTCAATGTCTCCGAAACGAGACACGAGGCACTGCACGAATGGCTGATCCGGGACCCTGACCCGCGGGGCGAGGAAAAACTCCACATCATCGCGGCGTCAGGGGGCGAGCCTTACGCACTCTATTGCCAGCGCGCGGAGCCCGGTCGTGAGCACTGCACAGTTTCACCAGACCTTCCCTTGCAGCCAGGCACGACTCAAAAGACCGTGAATGTGGCTTTCAAGGAAGGCGATCGCTATGAGTTCATCGATGGACTGGACAACGCCTCGCTGTTCATTCGTTGGGATCTGCGAAAGGGCGGAGTGGCGAGGAGCGGCGACCCCTATCCGCGGCTCTACTGCCGGCTCAACCTTGTCGCAGTGACAACGGCCGCTCTCTCCGTGCACCAGATCATCCCTTGTGATGCAGATTGGGCTGCGGAAGCCATGCGCGTCCGCACGTATGTCGAAAGCCTGTTCGCACCGCCGTGAAGGCCAGGATTGAACGATTTTCTGGTTGGGAAAATTCTCAAAAATCCAATGAAATCAATGTTGATTTGTTCAGTTGGCGCTCCCTACGGGAGGACGATGAGCCTGATACATGAGTGGGTTGGCAGTCCCAACCGGAACGTTTGATCTCACTGCGTTCCCGATGTTTTCCGGATTTTTTCCCAAACCGAAAGATTGGGGCATGACGGCCAAATCTCGCTGGCCATTGTGTACTTGGTCGGCAGACGCGGAGCGTTGCTCCCCAGCCAGCATGTCGACGATGCGGGTCCGCCGACACCGCCGGGCCGATCCGCGAGCACGGTGGCCAATGGCTGTAGGGTCCATCTGGCGCTGCTCACCCCCCTTCCGGGCTTGATACCGTCTCACCGCCAGCCTCGGCAGGTGGTGCAGGCTTGTCGCTAGGCAACTCGAGCGGTCGGCCATCGTCGCGGAGTGCGATGTAGATGGCCGGGATGACCAGGACTGTCAGCAGCGTCGACGAAGCGAGGCCGAACAGCATGGAGATGGCGAGGCCCTGGAAGATCGGGTCGAACAGGATGACGGCGGCACCGATCATGGCAGCGATGGCCGTGAGCAGGATCGGCTTGAAGCGAATAGCGCCCGCCTCGAGCAGCACTTGGCGCAGCGGCGCATCGCCCGACCGCCGCTGCCGGATGAAGTCGACCAAGAGTATCGAGTTGCGCACGATGATGCCTGCGAGCGCGATGAAGCCGATCATCGAGGTTGCCGAGAACGGGGCGCGGAATAGCCAGTGGCCAAGCATGATGCCGATCAGCGTCAGCGGCACCGGCGTCAGGATGACCAGCGGCAGCTTGAACGAGCCGAACTGTGCGACGACCAGGATATAAATGCCGAGCAGCGCCACACCAAAGGCCGCTCCCATGTCGCGGAATGTGACCCAGGTCACCTCCCATTCTCCATCCCACAGCAAAACGGGTTTCGCCTCGCTCTCTGGTTGGCCGTGAAAGCGGACCTCGGGCCGGGCCAATGCACCCCAGTCCTTCTTCTTGATCGCATCGCCGACCGCCAGCATGCCGTAGAGCGGCGCCTCGTAGGCGCCAGCAAGCTCCGCCATCACCATCTCGGCGGCACGACCGTTGTGTCGGAAGATCGGGAATGACGCCCGCTCTGCCTTGAGGCTCACGACATCCCCGAGCTCGACGATGCCACGCTCGCCCGGCAGGGCATTGGCGGGCACTGGCGTCGTCAGCGTCTGGGCAGAAACGGCGAGCTTGGGCTTCGGTAGTTGTACCGCGATCTCGACCGGATGCCGGCCGCCGCCGCGGTGCGAATAGCCGACGGGAACGCCACCCATGTAGGCCTGGATCGCGTCGTAAACGTCGCGCTCCTCGACCTTGTGGAACTCGAGATTGTCCTGATCGATGGCGACGCGCAGCCGCGGTGCTTCGATTCCGAAGCTGTCCTCGTCATCGACAATGAAGGGTACGCTGCGGAAGATCTGGCGCACCTCGCGGGCCACTGCGCGGCGTGTCTCGGGATCGGGGCCGTAGATCTCCGCGAGCAGCGTCGCCAGCACCGGCGGACCCGGGCGGCACCTCGACGACCTTCAGCACTGTTCCTCCGGGCAACCCGAGGTCCTTCAAACGTCCACGTACGTCGATTGCGACGGCATGACTTGTCCGCTTGCGGGCGCCCTTCGGCATCAGGTTGATCTGCAGGTCGCCTTGCTCCGGGTCGGAGCGTAGATACGAGTGGCGCACGAGCCCGTTGAAATTAAACGGCGCAGCGGTGCCGACATAGGCCTGGATGGAAGCCAGCTCCGGCAGCGTCGCAAGCCGCTGGGCTGCACCAAGCAATGCGCGGTCGGTTGCTTCCAAAGAGGCGCCGCGGGGCAAGTCGAGTACCACTTGCAGCTCGGATTTGTTGTCGAACGGTAGCAGCTTGACCGTCACCCACTTGGTCGCGAATAGCAGCAGCGAGGCGAGAGTCGCCGCACCGACGATCAGCAGAAAGCGCCACGCCGACCGTCGCGTCTCCAGGATCGGCCGCGCAGTTCGAACATACATGCGGCCTAGCCAGCCGCCCTCCTCGCCGTCATGCGCGGCATGCACGGGAGCGCCACCCGCAAGGCGCAGCATCAGCCATGGCGTCACCATGACGGCGACGAAGAACGACAGCACCATCGCCGCCGAGGCGTTGGCCGGGATCGGGGCCATGTAGGGTCCCATCAGGCCCGACACGAACAGCATCGGCAGCAACGCCGCTACTACGGTCAGCGTCGCGACGATGGTCGGGTTGCCGACCTCTGCCACCGCCTCAATGGCAGCCTGCGTGCGGCTGCGGCCATCACTCATCGCCCAATGCCGCGCGATATTCTCGATCACGACGATGGCATCGTCGACCAGAATGCCGATCGAGAAGATAAGCGCGAAAAGGCTGACGCGATTGATCGTGTAGCCCATGAAGTAGGACGCGAACAGCGTCAGCAGGATCGTCGTCGGAATGACGATCAGGACGACGATGCCTTCGCGCCATCCGATGACGATCCCCATGAGCAGGACGATCGACACGGTGGCGAGGCCGAGGTGCAGCAGTAGTTCGTTCGCCTTCTCGTTAGCGGTCTCGCCGTAGTCGCGGGTGACGATGACCTCGATGTCCTTGGGCACCAGCGTGCCGTTCAGCTCTGCGAGGCGATGGCGAATGCGCTCGGCGATAACGACGGCGTTCGAGCCGGCGCGTTTTGCCAGCGCGATGGTCACCGTCGGCACACGCTCAAGCGTCCCGTCGGCCGCCTTGCGGAAGTGCCACGCCTGACGCTCCAGCGACTTGGCACCGACGACGACGTTGGCAACGTCCCGGACGTAGACAGGGCGACCGTCGCGCGTGGCAATGAGCAGCAGGCCGATGTCGGGGACGCCGCGCAAGGTTTGCCCGGCAGCAACGACGATGCTCTGGTTGCGGTCGCGGATACGTCCGGCCTGGAACGAGCGGTTGGCATCACGCACCTTGCTGATCAGCTGCGCAAGCGTCACTCCGTAAAGGCCCAGCTTCTCTGGGTCCGGCTCCACCCTGATCTGGTCTGGTCGGCCGCCGACGATGTAGGAAAGACCCACATCGTCGAGCTTGGCGAGTTCGATCTGCAGGTTCTCGGCAAGGTGGAACATCGCATTGTCCTGGAAGCGGCCTGCCGCCTCCGTCGTCGGCGCCAGCGTCAGCGTGACGATTGCGACATCGTCGATGCCACGGCCGACGATCAGGGGCTCCGGAATGCCGGTCGGGATGCGATCGAGGTTACCACGGACCTTCTCATGCACGCGCAGGATTGCCTCATCCGCCTTGGTGCCAACCAGGAAGCGGGCTGTCACGACGACACGATCATCGAGGGTGTTGGAATAGACATGCTCGACGCCGTTGATCGCCTTGACGATGGTCTCGAGCGGCTCCGTCACCAGCCGCACGCCGTCCTCGGCCCGGAGGCCATCCGTGCGCACGAAAATGTCGACCATCGGCACGGAGATCTGCGGCTCTTCCTCCCTCGGCAGCGCGAATAGCGCCACGAGGCCGAGCGCGAACGCTGCGAGCAGGAACAGCGGCGTGAGGGGAGAGGCGATGAAGGACCGCGTCAGTTTCCCAGATAGGCCCAGAGCAGTTTGGCTCGGCTCCCTGACACTCGATGTTCCGGTCGCGCCGCTCATGGCTGGGTCTCGAAGCGAACGATGGTGTCGCCCGCCACGAGGCCAGCCAGAATCTCTACGCCGTCACCCCCGTTGACGATCAGTGCTGGCTGGCCGAGTTGCACAACGATGTCGTTGACCTCGCGGTCGTTGCGCTGGACGCGCACGTAGTCGAGCCCGAAGCGCCGATACGTGAAGCTTGCTGGGATCACGATCGTCTTGCGCTGGCCTGCCGAGATCCACACGAGCGTCCGCTCGCCGACGAAGTAGTCACCGAGGTTCGGCACCTCAGCATCGGCGAGTACTCGGCCGCTCTGGAGCTCGGGGTAAACCTGCACGATGCGGCCCTCTCCGATCACTTGCTGGTCCGGCGATAGTCCACGGGCACCAATTTTTACGGGATCACCTTTCTTGATGAAGCGAGCATGCCGCTCCGGCAGCTCGAGCCGGAGGAGATAGAGGTTTGCGGCGATGGTCGCGACGCTCTCGCCCGCCATCATGACCGTGCCGGTCGTCACCGGAACTTTCAGCACGCGGCCGGCGGCTGGTGCCAGGACCTGCCCTTCGGAAATCTGCTCCTCGGCGACCTGGTGCTCGGCCCGCGCGGACTTGAGCTCGTTAGCTGCAAGGTCGTACGCCGTCTTCAGCTGATCGACGCGGGCCTGGGCGGTGACGCCACGCTGGCGCAGCTGTTCGGAACGATCGTAGTCGAGCTTGGCTGTAGCGACCCGCGACTCGAGGCCGACGATTTGGGCCTCCAACGCCTTGATCTTGAGCGCGATCTTTGGGTCGGCGATGATGGCCAGGACCTGTCCCGGCTCGACGTGCGCGCCCTCATCGATCTTCAGCGACACGACAGTGCCTGGCGTGCGTACCCGCGCGTCGATGCGATCCTTGCTGCGCACAGTGGCGAACACGGCCTTGAGGTCGTCGACGTCTTGCTCCGTCACTTTAAAAGTCGCTGCAGGGAGCTGTGTGGCCGTGGCTAGTTGTTGCGACCAGGACGGATGCACCGACACGGCGACGCACGCCGCGACAGCAATTGGCCATGCGCGACAAGCCAGACCCTGCCGGTGTCGGGTTAGCTTCATCTGAAGGCTCCGTTCGCCGTCTGACAGACACGACTGTTGGACGCTGCTCGATGTTCTCTCGTCTGGTGGCGATTGGTTGACCTTGACGCTCGTCAAGCATGAGGGCCGGGCGGCATGATCAAAAAGAACCATCTTTCCGTTTACTCGGGCGGACTACAAATGCAGAAGGCTCTGCCAGCCACAGTGCCGGCGAAGATGTTGGCGATCGGACGGCAGCAAAGGAGCTGGTCGCTATTGTTGGTCGGCGTTTTCGTGTTAGCGGCCGGCGCCATCGCCTTCCTGCAGCGGCGACCGTTGACTGTCTCCGTCGCTGGGGTCGAGCGCGCAGTCGCGATTAAGGTTTATGGTCTGGGATCGATCGAAGCGCGGATTCTCTCGGAAATCGGTTTCGAGGTCGGCGCGGCTTTGTCCGAACTCAGGGCTGATCATGGTGATCATGTTGCGAAGGGGACCGTGCTGGCGCACCTCCACAGCGCAGAGCAGGAAGCGAAGGTGGCCAAGGCGCGGGCTGGTGTCGTGAATGCCGATGCCGCTTTGAAGGTCGCCGAGGCGGCCGTCGGTCGGGCACAGGCGATCCTCGCGCAGAAAGAAGCCGTCAACCGCCGCAAGCAAGCGCTACTCGGCCGGCAGATCACGTCGATCGAAGCAGCAGGCGAAGCAGAGAAGGAGGAGGTCGTCGCCCATGCCGACGTCGCCATCAGCGGCGGCAAACATTGCGGTCGCCAAAGCGCATCTCGCCGATGCCACGCGCCCAACACGACTACGAGAAGGTGCTGCTGGATCATCATGTGCTGACGGCGCCCTACGACGGTTTGGTGGTCAAGCGGCACAAAGAGCTCGGCGCCGTATTGAAGGCCGGCGAGACATCTGTTCACCCTGATCGATCCGTCCTCGGTTTGGGCACTTGCCTACATCGACGAGGCTCGCGCGGGAGAGATCAAGGTTGGCCAGCCGGCGGAGGTCAAGATCCGCTCACGTCCACAGGATGTCTATCAGGCGAAAGGTGGTCCGGATCGGCATCGAAAGCGACCGCGTGAACGAGGAGCGGCGCGTCTACGTCAAGTGCGAGCAGTGTCCGGTCGCCGTTCACCTTGGCGAGCAGGTCGAAGTGTTCATCACGACCGGTGTGCTCGATCAGGCGATGCTGGTGCCTGAACACACGATTCAGGAGTTCGATGGCGCGAGCGGGCAAGTGTGGACCGTCGAGAACGGACGTTTCCATCGCCGCCAGCTCAAGTTTGGTCCGCGCACGCTCGATGGGCGCGTGGTTGTTGCAGAAGGGCTTCCCGCAGGTGCGAGTCCTGTCACCTCGACGCTCAAGGACGCTCGAGAGGGGCGAGCCGCCCGCATCGCTGGCGGAGGTGCACTATGAATCTCGCTTGGCGAGATGTGCGCCACAACCTGTTCCGGTTCATCCTGACGTGCGTCGGCCTCGGGCTCTTGCTGGGAGTCGTGCTGGCGATGATCGGAATCTATCGTGGTATTGTCGTCGATGCGTTGACCGTCGTTCGCAGCCATAAAGTGGACCTCTGGGTGGTCGAGGCCGGGACGCGCGGGCCCTTCGCCGAAGCATCGCGGATTCCCGGCGACACGCGGGAGGCCATCGCCCGGCTCTCAGGCGTGACCGAAGTCGGAGCCGTGACCTACCAATCGGTAGAGGCCGTCCATGGACAGAGCAAGCTTCGCCTTTACGTCATCGGCTACGACCTCGGCCGACCCGGCGGCCCGGAGCGGATCGTCGAGGGTCGTGGGATCGGTCGCCGCCACTTCGAGATGGTGGCCGACCGGCGCACGGGGCTCGCCCCCGGCGATCGCATCGATCTTGGCCGCAATCGCTTCAACGTCGTCGGCCTAACCGAGGAGCAAGTGGCCTCCGGAGGTGATCCCGTCGTTTACATCTCGCTGCTAGATTCCCAGAAGCTTCAGTTCGACATTTCGCCGCCAGCGGCGCGCGTGCAGCTGGCCCGCGGCGCGAACGGAGCGAGCCGGGACACGGTCAATGCCGTGATCGCCCGAGTCCACCCAAACGTGCCACCCGAGAGCGTGGCTGAGACGGCACGGCGATGGAAGCATCTCGCCGCCATGACACAGGCCGAACAGGAGACGATCCTCACGCAATCCGTGGTCGACCGTGCGCGGCGCCAGATCGGACTTTTTACGTCGATTCTGCTTTTGGTCTCGACCGTCATCATCGCGCTAATCATCTACACCATGACCATGGAAAAGATCCGCCAGATCGCAATGTTGAAGCTGATCGGCGCACCAGACCGGACGATCATCGGCATGATCGTCCAGCAGGCGCTTGCCCTCGGTTTTACGGGGTTCTTTACGGGCGCCCTGCTCATTCTTGCCATCAAGGACTATTTCCCGCGTCGCGTCGTGCTTGAGCCGGACAACGCGTTGACGCTTGCAGGTATCGTATTCGCCGTCTGTCTTCTCGCAAGTGGGCTTGGCGTGCGAGCCGCCTTGCGCGTCGATCCGGCAACGGCCCTGGGCGGATGAGCCATGGATCAGGACGGAACATCCGCCTCGGCGCGCGCCCCGCTCGTCTCCGTTCGTAACGTGTCGAAGCACTTCGGCGAGGGCGAGACGCGGGTCGACGCCTTGCGTGAAGTCACGCTCGACGTGTTTCCGGGCGAAGTTGTCGCACTCCTGGGACCATCCGGCTCCGGCAAGACGACGCTGCTCAATGTCATCGGCTGCATCCTCGATCCGTCATCGGGATGGATGAGCCTCGATAGCGACGTGGTCTACGACGGTGCATGGCTTCGTTCCGACTTGCGACGGCTCCGCCTCGACAAGATCGGGTTCATCTTCCAGTTCCACAATCTGCTGCCGTTCCTCGATGCCACGGACAATGTCGCCGTGGTCCTGCAGCTGGCCGGCTACGAGTGGACCGAGGCGCGACGCCGCGCCATCGAGCTGCTCGAGTACCTGGAGGTCGGCCATCGCAAGACCTCAATGCCGGCCAAGCTCTCTGGCGGCGAAGCGCAGCGAGTCGCGATCGCCCGCGCGCTGGCCAACCGGCCGCGCATCATTCTCGCCGACGAGCCGACGGCCGCTCTCGACTCCAAGCGTGCCGGCATCGTGATGGATCTCTTGCGCAAGTTGGCCGCCGAGCAGAATGCGGCGATCATCGCCGTCACCCACGACGAGAAGATCTTCGATCGCTTCGACCGCATTTTCCAGTTGCGCGACGGCCGGCTCGAACGTGACGAGCGGATCGGCAGGGCTGCGTGATTGGTGCTCAAGGCGCTTGGTGTGCAGCCAGGCGCGGCGTTTCACTGAACGACCATGTGCGAGCTATTCGCTCTGAGCGCCAGCGCGCCCGTCGACATCAAAGTATCGCTCGGGCGAACTCGCGCAACACGGCGGCGAGACCGCATGCCGATGGTTTGGGTGTCGCCTTGTGCTCATTGCCAGCGTACCCTTGACCGAGGAATTCTGGCAGCCATTGGAGCGCGGTTGCATCGTCGTGTTGCACAATGGGTAGGTCACATCGTGCCAAGTCAGCTAGCACGGTTCTGCGGCTCACTTCCTCATGCAAGTGTCGAGGCAATTTCCGAGTTCTGCCGCAACGTCTTGCTCACCGGACAACGTTCGGCGATCTCGAGCAGGCTCTGGCGTTGCTCGGCCGAAAGATCGTTGCCCTCGCGTGTGATCACGCGCTCAAAAATGTCCCGGATATCCGTGCCCGTGCTGGCCCTTTGCACGTGCCGAAGCCGCACCGCGACTTTCGACAACGGCATTTTCTTGCGATTGGCATACATACGAATGGTCATGGCCGTGCAGGCGCCGAGCCCAGCCAGGAGCAGTTCGAACGAATCGGGACTGGTGTCCTTGCCGCCCAGCGTATCAGGTTCATCGGCGCCGAATACGTGGCGTCGGGCCGTGACGAATTGGCCGTAGGGGCCATGACCACTCTCGGCGACAGTAACCGTGCGTTCGTGCATTGCGACCTCGTGAGGTGCTGATGAAGGGGGTGCGTGCGCTTATCAAGACCACCAACCGCATCGCCATTGCTTTTGCTTCCTCAACTACTGCGCCGTTTGAGCTTTACTCGCAGGAGATGCTGCAAGGTGAACACGACCCGCAGCATCTCATAGGGACTACGACGGGACAGTCGCTACTGCTTGCGGCCCTGGCCGGCGCCAGTCGTATCCAGTGCGGTCTTGCAGCTCGCCGTCACCTCGGTCTTCTTCGCTTCGAGGCAGGCTCGGACCTCGCCGTCGTGCGATTTGCCGACGCAATACTTGGCGATATCATCCTTGCATTGCGCGATGACAGGCCCCTGACCGGGACCTTTGCCGGGCTGCTGGGCGAAAGAAGAGCCCACGGCTGCCAGCGCGAAGCAGCACGCGAGTGCCAATTTTTCGGAAAATTTTATCATCTCGTTCTCCTGGTTGCTAAAAACGCGCAGCGGCGCTTACGCGACGGGCGCGTCCCCGGCGTTCCGATCCCTATCAGTCGGCCCAACTCAGCGATTGACCTCGCGCAACCTTTGCTCGCAGCTGCCCGCCGCAATGCTGACACCTGAGGGTCTGCTAGCGAAGGCAGGCAGCGGAGTAGGCCGTGGGGCAGGAAACAGAGGAGACCCGACATGGCCCGCATCATCTTACTCGGCGCCGGCATCGGGGGCATCTCGATGGCCTATGAGCTGAAGGAAGCCGGAGATTTTCCAGGCAGCGAGATCTCGCAGCGCTGTCCCGTCACGTGCTCGCGCCCTTGCGGTGTGGCCGCTTACGCAATGAAACCTATCACTAGCAGCAGCACGCAGAAGATGCATCCGATCGTGGGAACCCAGATCGGAACATGGAATCCTTTGGCATGAGCGGTGTCATCCCGGCGCTTCAAACGAACCAGAGCCGCATTGACCAGGGTAAATATGATCAACGTTATGCGTGAGGTCGTCTCGGCAAGAGCTTCAAGTGGAAAGAAAAGAGCGAGCACCAGGACCAGGAATACGGCCAGTCCAGTGGCGGCTATCGGCGTTTGCGTGCGCGAAGAGATTATTGCGAATCGGCTCAGGAGTAATCCCTGCTCTGCCAGACCGTAAATCACGCGAGATGCCATCATCATCTGCACAATTATGCCATTGGTGGTGGCAACTATTGCGATCGCGCTGATGACTGCAGGCGATGCCCCAGTCAAGCGCTCGAAGATCAGGCTCAGTGGCGCCGCTGCTCCAACCAATTCACTCTGCGGCACGGCAGCGAGCGCGATCCAAGAAATCAGAATGTAGAGCAGGGTCGAAAGACCCAATGTGATAAAGATTGCCCTGGGAAGCGTGCGTTCAGGCTCTTTCACCTCCTCGGCAATGTTGGCAAGGCCTTCGAACCCAATAAAAGCAAAGAAGGCGAGAAGGGTCGCCGACAACACGCCGCTCCAGGCCGACAGTTCCATCAGGCCACTCGCAGCGGTAGATATCTGGCCGGACATGTCCGGGATCTTGGCTAAGCCGATTGTAATGATCAGCAGCAGTCCGCCAATTTCGATAAGCGTCATGAAACCGACAAGTGCGACCGATTGCAGGGTCCCCCATGCTGCTATTGCACCCATGGCCAGAACAACCGCAATGACGATCACCTCTGTTGGCGCCAGAATGAAAATGCGGATGTAGCCGGCGCTACCTCGGCTGATGGCCGCGGCTGAGATCACACCAACTGCGATGACGAGAAGCCCGATGAGGAGAGCCAGACGTTCTGAGCCAAATCCGGCACGGACATAGGCAGCTTCACCAGCACTCTTGGGAATTCGGGTCGCGAACTCGGCAAATGAAGCCGCTGTTGGCGCCATGACTAGCGCCGCCAAAAGGAACGCGACCGGTGCATGTACACCAGCACGGCCGGCTGTTGTGCCGATCAAGACATAGATG
This sequence comes from uncultured Alphaproteobacteria bacterium, assembly GCA_963779515.1. Classification (GTDB taxonomy): domain Bacteria; phylum Pseudomonadota; class Alphaproteobacteria; order Rhizobiales; family Hyphomicrobiaceae; genus CAVZYN01. The sequence goes on along the minus strand of CAVZYN010000006.1, from coordinate 30,544 downwards.
CCTGCGCCAATGGTCACGCCGAGGCCAAACAGAACCGTCAAAGAGAGCGGCAACGCCCGCTTGAGGTGCGGCCTGTCAGTGCGGCCTGTCTCGCGGAATAGCACCGAGGGATTGCTCACGGCTGATGAATCGCGCGATGTGCGCAACCTTCAAGGCGATAGCGATTGAAGTCGCGGGTCTTTGGCACTGTTCTTTGCCCGCCATCATGTTCTGAGGACCTAAGAATTGGCTCCAAAAATTCTCCCGTCGGCAGGTGTTTGTCTTGAAGTGGCTGGTTCAGAGAGATCAATTAGCCATTTCTTCAACTCCACCTGCCGGTCCCAGGCGCCAGCTCGGGGGACGCGGAACGGTGCGCTTGGAACTCGATCAACCGTGTGTTGTTCCGCTTCCTTCGGCCAACTGGTTGAAGGCGTCGACGTCTTGGATCGTCACCAGACTATTTTGTTCGAGGTCGATAAGATGCGCGCTCCGGAATTTCGTCGACGTGCGATTGACGGTTGCGATGGTGAGGCCGGAAAAGTCCGCAATGTCAGAACGCGTTATCGTCTGCATGACATTTCCTTCGGTCGCACTCAGTCGCTTGTGAAGACAGACAACCAATCGCAAGCGCCACCGATATGCTCCATTGGTAATGAATTGTGAGAGCGTGTAAGAATGCAGCGTTGGCACGCTGAATGCCGCGCAGAGATCAAGATTGGCTCGACGTCGATGAGCTTATCCGCATGCTGCTGCGGGAATGCTTCGAGCTCGAATGTTGTCGTGTGTCCGCGCTGTTCGTACGGAGTGCGGAAGCAACGGCCTGTGGCTCACCGAGCAACGTCGACGGACTGAGATTGACGGTTGTCAACGCTGGTCCATCGCAAGCGTCCGATAGTGTCCGTGTTTGCTTCTAGTACTTTGAAAATCAGCTGTGGAAGTACGCGATGTCATGACCACGGATGTGATCGTGGCTCGGCCAGAAGCCAGCGTCCACGAGATCGCCCGTCTCATGACCGAAAAAGTCATCAGCAGCGGACCTCTCGTCAATTCAGACCAGGCCTTTAGGTACGCAGCCGCATCATAAGAGGATTTGTCCAAGATGTTCGCGTCACGACTGCCATCAGCCACAATTGCAGTGGTGCTTCTCGGCCTCGGCTCGGGTGCCTTGGCTCAGGATCGCGGCGACGTGTTCCGCGGACGCGCCTTCGCTGAAAACACGTGTGCCACCTGCCATGCCGTGGCCCCCGGCGAGAAGTACTCGCCGATCGTGGGTGTGGCCGGCCTTGAAGAAATCGCCAACACGCCTGGCATGACAGCCCTGGCGCTCTCTGTCTGGTTTAAGTCACCGCACCCCAACATGCCGAATTTTATGCTCGACCCGAATGACCTCGACAATGTGATTGCCTACATCATGAGTTTGAAGACCAAACGATAGTGGCATTGGCTCGTTGTGGGCATACAGCTGGCCGTTGCCTGAGGCTGTTCGACGCCACTGTGGCGGTCCAAAATCGCATAAGCTTGAACAGCGCTGAACTCCACCCACGCAGATTGCAAAAATCAAAAAAGGTGGCTCGAGCACAATCGAGTTGACGGATATCAAACCACAGCTCTCGACGTTGTGGTGGGAACGATATGAGCTGATCGAGTGTAGCATACGACCGTGCGCCTCGGAGCGAGAATGGCTTAGTCGGGGGAGACATGACAGATACCGCAGTGGAGCGACAGGCATTCAGTGACTTTTTGGCAGTCCTTTTTACGGTGATCGTTGGATTTCTAGGGTTGGTGATTGCCCTTGGGTCTCTGGAAACGGCGATGGCCTTTCATGGTCTTCTCTTGGCAGTCGCGGCAGCAATTGCAGGGACCGTTCTGGTCTACCGGAGTTCTGAACCGCCCCAAGACACGGAGTCTTACTATCTTGATGGACCGATCAAGGTCGCCACAGTTTCCGCAGTCATCTGGGGGATTGCGGGCTTTCTGATCGGCGACATCATCGCCTGGCAATTGGCAATCCCGGCTCTCAATTTTGACCTGCCATGGATTAGTTTCGGACGTTTGCGTCCGCTGCATACGTCGGCTGTGATCTTTGCTTTCGGTGGCAATGTGCTGCTCGCGACCTCATTCTACGTCGTCCAGCGGACAAGTCATGCACGCCTAGCGGGCCGTTGGTCGCCGTGGTTCGTCGTCTGGGGTTACCAACTCTTCATCGCCATTGCAGGGACCGGATATCTGCTCGGCGTCACGCAAGGCAAGGAATACGCTGAGCCGGAGTGGTACGCAGATCTCCTGCTCACCGTTGTGTGGGTCGTCTACTTGTTGGTTTTCTTGGGGACACTCGCGAAGCGAAAGGAGCCGCACATCTACGTCGCCAATTGGTTCTTTCTCGCATTCATAGTCACTGTTGCAATGCTGCACTTGGTCAACAATGCCTCGATCCCGGTGAGCCTTACGAGTTCTAAGAGTTATGGCCTTTTTGCGGGTGTGCAGGATGCCATGACCCAGTGGTGGTACGGCCATAACGCCGTTGGTTTCTTCCTGACCGCCGGTTTCCTCGGCATCATGTATTACTTCATACCGAAGCGGGTGGAGCGGCCGGTCTACTCTTATCGGCTGTCGATCGTGCACTTCTGGACCTTGATCTTTCTGTACATTTGGGCGGGCCCGCATCACCTCCACTACACGGCTCTGCCTGACTGGGCGCAGACACTCGGCATGACGTTCTCGATTATGCTGTGGATGCCGTCGTGGGGCGGCATGATCAACGGCCTCATGACGCTCGCTGGCGCCTGGGACAAACTGCGCACCGATCCCGTTGTGCGCCTTCTGGTCGTGTCAGTGGCGTTCTACGGCATGTCGACATTTGAAGGACCGCTGATGAGCATCAAGGCGGTCAATTCACTGTCGCATTATACGGACTGGACCATTGGTCACGTGCATTCAGGAGCGCTCGGCTGGGTTGCGATGGTCTCATTCGGAGCCATTTACTGCCTCGTCCCGTGGCTCTGGAATCGACGCGGCCTCTATTCGCTGAAACTCGTTGAGTGGCACTTCTGGATCGCGACGATCGGCATACTTCTCTACATCACCGCGATGTGGGTCTCGGGCATCACGCAGGGCTTGATGTGGCGTGCCTACGATAAGCTCGGTTTTCTGCAGTATTCGTTTATCGAAACCGTTGAAGCGATGAAGCCCTACTACGTCATACGGGCAATTGGCGGTCTGTTGTTCGTCGGTGGGTCGTTGATCATGGCCTACAACGTCTGGCGCACCATCCGCGGGGATGAAGTTACTGATCTTGTCGATCAACCCCGTGTCGCAGCTGCACCGGCACTGCGTCTTCAACCCGCTGAATGAGCGAGCCGCGCGATAAATCACGAAATCTTCGAGAAGAACTCGCTGCTTCTTTTGGTCGGAATCCTGATTGTCGTTGCTATCGGTGGGCTCGTGCAAATTGCCCCACTGTTCTGGGTGGACAGTACGATCGAGAAGGTGAAGGGCATGCGGCCATACACGCCGCTCGAACAGGCTGGCCGCGACATCTACGTCCGTGAGGGCTGCTATGGTTGTCACAGCCAGATGATCCGAACACTTCGTGACGAAGTTGAGCGCTACGGCCACTACAGCCTAGCCGCTGAAAGCATGTACGATCATCCTTTCCAGTGGGGATCGAAGCGAACCGGGCCTGACCTCGCACGAGTCGGCGGGAAGTACTCCGATCAATGGCACGCCGAGCACATGATCAATCCCCGGGCGCTCGTGCCTGAGAGCATTATGCCTGGTTATCCTTGGCTTGCGACCGCGACGGTCGACCCGGCGCGCATGGGGGCGAATCTGAAGACTTCTCCGAATGGTTGGCGTGCCCTACACCGACGACATGATCGCAAACGTCGAACGTGATCTCTCGGCTCAGATCGACCCGGGAAGCCGCAGAGCACGAGACCTTTTGCAGCGCTATCCAAAAGCCAAGATCGTCGGGCTCGATCGGGTCGATGGACAACAGCCGACCGAACTCGATGCCATGATCGCTTATCTCCAAGTGCTCGGGCAGATGGTGGATTTTGCCACGTTTGATGCGTCAGGACCAAATCTGAGATGAACTCGAAATGACCTATGAGACGATTGCGACTTTCAGTCAGGTGACCTCGCTCCTCATGTTCGTTGCCATGTTCGCTGCTGTGCTTGCCTATGCGCTCTGGCCGAAAAATGGACGACGCTTCGAGGCCGCGCAGCGCCGAGCGCTAGATTTGGACGAAGCTCCGCAATCCAAAAGGTGCGAACCGTGAGCAAGAGAGTCGAAATCGACGACATTACTGGTGTCGAAACGACGGGTCACGAGTGGGACGGCATCAAGGAGCTCAACAAGCCTCTGCCGCGCTGGTGGCTGTTGACCTTCTATGCATCGATTGTGTGGGCCGTCGGTTACTGGGTGGTGTATCCAGCGTGGCCGACGCTCAACGGTTATACGACGGGTATGCTCGGATACAGCCAACGCGCCACAGTAGCGGCCGAAGTCAAATTGGCCGAGCAAGCGCAATCCGGCATGCGGGATGTTCTCGCGAAGACGCCGCTTTCCGAAATTCGAAAGAACTCAGAACTCCTACGCTTCACACTGGCCGGTGGGGCGGCGGCGTTCCAGACAAACTGTGCGCCCTGTCACGGCCGTGGCGCCCAAGGCTTCGCCGGCTACCCGAATCTCAACGACGACGATTGGATCTGGGGTGGCAATATCGAGGACATCCACAAGACGATCCTGTTCGGTATCCGCTCCGACCACAAGGACGCGCGGGCCTCACAGATGCCCCGTTTCGGGGTCGATAATCTTTTGAACTCCGGACAAATTCAGGACGTGGCGGCACATGTTCTGTCGCTCTCCGGCAAGGCGGCGGATCTTGCGACCGCAGCGCGCGGCGCCGCGGTCTACAAAGAGCAATGCGTGGCCTGCCACGGTGACAGCGGAAAGGGTAAAGCGGACCAGGGTGTGCCTGATCTGACAGACGGCATTTGGCTTTATGGCGGCAGTACAGAAGCTGTGGTCGAAAGCATTCGGACAGGACGCGGCGGGATGATGCCCGCGTGGACGGGACGATTAGATGCAGTAACGCTCAAGGCACTTGCGATCTACGTCCACAGTCTTGGCGGTGGGAAGTAGAGCCGCGCAACTCTTGGAGGGCCTGCCATGTGCTGCTGCGGATGCGCGCTGATTGTGGTGCCTGCAGAGGTCACGTCGCGGAGTTCGAACGATCAATTCTCACCAATTTGGTTGGTAGTCACTCCGATGCGCCCTGCGCTGGATCAATCGGATGACACAGCTTGACTGCGACTGTGCAGTTGGCTGATGCCGTGGCGGCACCGACGCGTGCCGTTTTAGAAAGCCGCTTCAATGGAGCGTAAGGCGTGACCACGGTACTCGATCGACGGCACGATGCCCGAGCCAAGCCTACGCTTGACTTGGATCAGCATGACGTGAAGGCCGTCAATCGAAAATCTGACCGCCAACTCTATGCCGTCCGGCAGAAAATCTATCCGAAGCTGGCCCATGGTCACTACCGAACTCTGAAGTGGGGTGTCATGATCGCGACACTCGGAATCTACTATGCGTTGCCGTGGCTTCGATGGAGCCGTGGACCAGATCTGCCAGATCAGGCCGTGCTCCTTGACATGGCAAATACCCGCTTCTTTTTTTTCTTTCTCGAGATCTGGCCTCAGGAATTCTATTTCGTCACGGGATTGCTGGTGCTGGCTGCGCTCGGGTTGTTCCTTTTCACCTCCCTGGCTGGACGGGTTTGGTGTGGCTACACATGCCCGCAAACCGTGTGGACCGATTTGATGGTCACGGTCGAGCGCTTTTGGCAGGGGGATCGTAGCGCCCGGATCCGTCTCGACAAAGAACCATGGGGCGTCGCCAAGATCTTCAAGAAAGGAATGACGCATCTGTCTTGGCTCGGAATTGGTCTTGCGACAGGTGGGGCATTGGTCTTCTATTTTCGCGACGCGCCGACACTCGCACGTGAACTCATGGCTGGAACGGCGCCAGCGGTCGCGTATCTGTTTCTCGGCATTTTCATGCTGACGACATATCTCCTGGGTGGCATCGCCCGCGAGCAGGTCTGCACATATATGTGTCCATGGCCCCGTATTCAGGGCGCGATGACAGATCGGCATACCTTGCTCGTCAGCTACAAAAGCGGGCGCGGTGAACCGCGAGGGCCGATCCGCAAGGGTGACGGCGGTGGCGTGGACTGGAGCCATCGTGGCGATTGTATCGATTGCAAAGCGTGCGTCGTCGTTTGTCCTGCTGGGATCGATATCCGTGACGGCTCGCAACTCGAGTGCATCCAGTGCGCGCTGTGTATCGATGCATGCAACGACATCATGGACCGGATCGGCCGTCCACGCGGCCTGATAGGCTATGACACCGTGGCCAAGCAGGAGGCCAAAGCCGCGGGACACCATGAGTCGCTGCAACTGGTGCGGCCGCGCACGATTCTCTACGCGGGGCTGTTTTCGATGGTCGCCGTCATCATGCTTGTGGCCTGGCTCAACCGGACCATTCTCGAAATTAATGTGCTGCATGACCGGAGCCCACCGTTCGTGCTGCTATCGGATGGCAGTATTCGCAATGGCTATACGGTGAAGATCCTCAATAAGCTGCATGAACCACGCACAGTCACGATTGCGGCAATTGGCCTGAAAGGCGCGCGCGTTACTGTCGTCGGCGCCGAGAGTAACGAGCAACCAGCGGTGCGGGTCGCAACAGATGATCTCCGCGAATTGCGTCTCTTCGTCACCGTCCCTGCTTCTGAGTTGGGACAACTGCAAGCGCCACAGTCACCATTTTCGCTTGTGGTGCACGACGCCGCGTCAACGACAGAGATGGCGCGCCGGACGCACTTTCAGATTCCTGTAGCCGCGCAACGGAGTCGTCCATGATGCTCGAACGGCTCGAAACACCATCTCGTGCGGCCAACCTCAATGGGCGTCATGTGCTGATCGGCCTACTTCTGTTCTTCGGAACCATTTTTGCCGTCAATGGCTATTTCATGTTCGTGGCGCTATCGACTTACACGGGCGTTGTCGCAGACGAGCCTTATCGCAAGGGACTGGCCTACAATGCGCGGATCGCGGCTGACGAGCGACAGGTCGAACTTGGTTGGCGGGAGACAATCACCGCAACTCGCGGCGGCGATCTGGCTCTGCTTGTCGCCGATCGATTTGGCGTCCCGGTCCAAGGACTAACAGTGATTGCCACTATCGGCCGGCCGTCTATCGCACACCGCGATTTGGTCTTGAACCTTGCCGAGGAACGCGGCGGAAAATACGCAACGCGTGTTGCTCCTCTCGATGCGGGCAGTTGGATCGTCACAATCGAAGCTCGCGTCGAGGCTTCCACTGAACCAGTTTTTCGAACCAAGAGGCGGCTATGGCTGACGCCATGACGACCGGTGTCAGAGCATCATCGTGGGCCCAACTGCCGGAATTTGTTAGTACGAGCGATGGAGGTGCTCGTGCTACGACGACGTTGGTCGTCGACAACATGCATTGCGGTGGTTGCATGCGAAAAGTCGAGCAGACACTTGCGTCCCTACCAGGTGTCACCGCTGCCCGCGTAAACCTCTCAGCGAAGCGGGTCGTAATTTCAACGTCTGGCCGGCCAGCATCTGCCGAGGCGTTTATTGCTGCTCTCAAGGCGTCGGGTTTCGTCGCGACCGTCCTGCCAGATACTAAATCGTCGCGGCCCAGTGTCGCAAACCATGACTATCTAAAGCGTCTTGGCGTCGCTGGATTCGCCGCAACAAACATCATGTTGCTCTCTGTGGCAGTCTGGTCCGGGCATGCGGGTGACATGCCACCTACTCTCCAGTCTCTGTTCCATTGGCTATCCGCGCTGATAGCGCTGCCTGCTGTCGCCTATGCGGGGCAGCCGTTCTTTGTCTCCGCGAGACACGCTCTTGCCGCACGTCGCCTCAATATGGACGTGCCGATCTCGCTCGGTGTTGTACTCGCCACGGGCATGAGCCTGTTTCAAACGATCCGTGGCAGCGAGCAGGTATACTTCGACGCGGCAATCACGCTGCTGTTCTTTCTGCTCATTGGCCGCGCACTCGATCAGCATGTCCGCACCCGGGCTGCGAGCGCCGCCGAGAACTTGCTTGGTTTACGGACACCTGCTGCATCTGTGGTGCGATGTGACGGCAGTATCGAAAGAATCGCGACGTCATCTGTCACCTCGGGTATGCGCGTCCTCATTGCCGCAGGCGAGCGGGTCCCTGTTGATGCTCGCGTGACGCGAGGCAAAGGAAAGATCGACGAAGGTTTGATCACCGGAGAAAGCAAACCGCGTGTCATCAGTTGTGGTGATCGCATCTACGCTGGCACGATTGCGCTCGCCGGACCGCTCGAGGCTGAGGCGACTGCTGTTGCGGACAATACTCTGCTGTCAGAGATCGCCCATCTTATGCAGACAGCTGAGCAGGCTCGCGGTCGCTACGTTAGGTTGGCTGATCGTGCTGCGCGTCTCTATGCGCCGGCGGTTCACGTGCTCAGTTTGGTGACGTTTATCGGTTGGGTAGCTGCCGGTCGTGGCTGGGAACCAGCGCTGACCGCTGCGATTGCGGTGCTCATCATTACGTGCCCGTGTGCGCTCGCGCTCGCCGTGCCTGCGGTGCAGGTTGTTGCGACTGGCCGTCTTTTCCGTAGCGGGATCGTCTTGAAGGCTGCGGATGGGCTCGAGCGCCTTGCTGAGGTGGACACCGTTGTACTGGATAAGACGGGTACGCTTACGCGTGGTGAACCAGAGCTGAGAGATCCAAACTCCATCCCCCACATTGTGTTGTCAGGTGCTGCGAGCCTCGCGTCGCAAAGCCGCCACCCCTATTCGAAGGCCATTGTTCGGGCCGCGCGCCGTCGCGGTCTCGCAGTATCAGCACTGTCGAACGTCGAGGAGGTCGCGGGGGAGGGTCTCCACGCTGAAGTTGATAATCAATTCCTGCGTCTCGGGTCGGCGCGCTTCTGTGGCATCGTCGAAAGCCTCACTGGCGATCAGACACTTTGGTATCGCAATGGTTCATGCCCGCCGGTTTCAATGACATTCGACGATGCCCTCAGAACCGACGCGCGCGACGTGGTTCAATCGCTTGCCTCATCAGGATATGCTCTTGAAATTCTTTCAGGAGATCGGGAAGCCGTCGTTGCCGAAATGGCGCGCGCCGTGGGGATAGAGAACTGGCGGGCAGCGCAGCGACCCGGTGAGAAGATCGCCCGCCTTCGGAGCTTGGCCGAGGCGGGGCGAAAGGTGCTGATGATTGGTGACGGTCTCAACGATGCACCAGCGCTCGCCGCAGGACACGCCTCGCTCTCGCCATCGAGTGCCGCGGATATCAGCCAAGCAGCGGCAGATGCGGTTTTCCAAGGTGAACGGTTAGCGCCTGTGTTGGAGGTGCTTTTGGTGGCGCAAGTGGCGCGGCGCCGCGCGCTCGAGAATTTGATGATCGCGGCAGGCTACAATGCCCTCTTCGTGCCACTCGCCATTGCCGGGCTGGTAACGCCCCTCATTGCAGCTGTCGCGATGTCGACGTCGTCCATTGCTGTGACGATCAACGCCCTCCGTTTAGGTTCGCAATCTTACGAGGCTCGATCATGACGGCGCTTGCATGGCTCATTCCAGCTGCGTTATCGCTCGGGGCCCTGGGCCTCGCGGCGTTCCTGTGGTCATTGAAGGCGAGGCAATTCGAGGACCTAGAAGGGGCCGGTTGGCGGGCGCTCGACGATGAAACGGAACTAGCGCGAAACCGCACTACAGTCGGAACGGATCGCCTCCCGAAAAATTCGAGTGGAACGCCCGGCGGTCGTCATGACTAAGGAAGTAGGATTGTCGGAAGTGATGGGTGTTGCGCTCGATGCATATCATGCACCGCGCCGTGTCGGTTTCGATGCACCTTGGGAGTGGCTCGCGGCTGGATGGCGCGATATGTGGCGGGTGCCACTGATTAGCCTGACATATGGGGGGATTTTTGCTTTCGCCGCGGCTGTATTGGGCCTGGGATTGTGGAATGTGGGGGCGCACTCACTTTTCCTGGCGCTTGCAGGGGGCTTACTTTTGATCGGTCCGCTTTTGTCCGTCGGTCTTTACGAAGCGAGCCACCGATTGGCATGTGGCGAGGAGGTCAGTCTGCGAGATGTTGTGAGTGCTGGATTTGCCGCCCGCGGGCAACTTGCATTCTTCGGAGCCGTATTGCTGTTCGCCTTCCTGGTCTGGATTCAGATCGCGTTCTTGCTTTTGATGTTGTTCTTCGGGACAACCGGACTGCCTCCTCTGGGCGAATTCATGCAGGCACTCCTTTTTACGCCGCGCGGCCTCGGTCTCCTCATCGTCGGCACATTAACTGGTGGTTTGCTCGCCGCACTCGTCTTTTCCATTTCAGCATTTGCGGTACCGATGCTTTTGGTCCGTCAGATTGATGCCGTCTCGGCTGCGCGTGCGAGCATGAGTGCGGTGATCCAGAACCCCAAACCAATGGTGCTGTGGGCTGCGCTGATTGTGACTATTATGGCCGCAGGCTTTGTGACGCTGCTTGCTGGGCTGATCGTGGCATTCCCGCTGATCGGTCATGCGACTTGGCATGCCTATGCTGATCTCTATCGAGATCCAGGACCTTAACTAGAGTTTCATGCCTCGCGTTCCGCAGCCATTGGAGTTGACATCAGTCATCGGGATGTTGGGACCCTGCAATCGCCGGCCCTCGATCGCCGGGGTTTTGTACACCGTCAAGCTCATGCCGCAACTCATCGACGCGCTTCGCGGACGCTGACCATTCGGCAAGCCGGATGTAGTTGTCGGAGAACCAATTGAGCGCCCCGAGCACCATCGTGAAAGCTGCGGCGACTTGCATGACAGCCCCGAGTGATAACTCGCCGTTGATATATTTGGGTGCCGCCAGCAGCAAGGGCAGCATGGGGGAGAAGAAGCTGCTGCTATTGGTGATCCATGTCAGGCGGCAGTGCTCGCGAATAACGCGATGCCAGCGCTTAATGGTTCGCCTGAACGCGGATGATACCGCATCCAAGTCGTTTGGTGGCGATGTCCGCGTACCGCCAAAGGCAGGACCTTCGGCAGCACGCGTCAGTTCGAATAGGAACTGCGCTTCAGCCTCGTTTTTCTGACCGACCCGGCGCACAAGTGGTTGGCCGATGATGTACGTCGTGCTCGATACCAGAGCCGCATAGATCAGTGCTGCGAGAGCGATGTAGGCGGGAATTGCCAAATGCCAGCCGGCAATTGAAACTGAGAGTGAACCGCCCACAATCACCAAGACCCCAACAAACGTCGCGGCTGAAATGATCGCATTGATGAATCCGATCGTCAGTTCAGTGATCGGATCGAGGGCCAGCCGAAGATCCTCGGCCAAGCGAAACGCAGGGCTTCCATGATTTTCGTTGGGGAACTTTGGTGGACCAAACACGCCTCTGCCGAACCATGAATTGATCAGAGATTCTGTGACCCACTGACGCCACGACACTTGCAAGGTCATTCGGCATTTGACCATGGCCACAGCAAATGCGGCGCCCGTAACTATGAGGCCGGCAAGCGAGGCGATCGCAAGAGGCAGGAGAGTGGCATCTCGCCGTTCAAGCGCGTCAAAGAACCATCGATGCCAGCGGTTCAGGCCAATGTTCACGACGAGATTTGCGAGCAAGAGTAGTAGGATCGCGGTAGCGAGATACCAGGCACGCCGCGCGGAGCGTGCTGACCAGAATTGAAGGGCGAACCGCAAAAAGCCGACCGGTGAGCCAACGTAGTGTCGTTTGGGCAGAATGTCGGGGCGCGTGGTTGGTTCCATCGTAACCTGGTCGTGCGTTTGGTGTCGCTGGAAGCTGAGAAGGGTGCGTCCTGCGACTTTGGGTTGTTCCAACTCCTGATTAGTCCGAGGATCGGCATGCGCTATTGATCTTGCGCAGAGATTGGGACGACCGCCGCCACTTGCGACGTCCCACGCGGATGCTGCTGTAATGAGGCGCGGACGTGTCAATCAGAACTGAGCTGCACGGCAAGCGCGATCTCTTGCTAGATTGAAAAATGTGAAGCCGGTGTACTTACCATATTGCGCCATATCAAGGTGCCGACAGGGTGCGTGCTATTCTGATCCTACTCTGCACAAGCTTGCGGAAGTTGGGTCGCAATTGAAGGGTCATTCTCTGAAGATTTGGACGATGATGAGTGTTCCTTAGGAAATGAGGTCAATGGCACATCGACGTTAGGTTCTCCATCAAGTCTCGAGTCCACCGGGGTTTGACTTCGTGATCTTAAATCGGCGCAGATGAACGCCAGCCTCGGTGCGTAAGCCGTCGGTTCGGGGATGGCGCCGACGAGGAGCCGTCTCATGCCGTACGCACACAATGACGATCTGCCTGTCTCACTGAGACGCGCACTTCCATCCCATGCACAGGACATCTTTCGAAGCGCCTTCAATGCGGCGTGGCGGAGTTATGGCAAGGCGCAGCCGTCGCGGCGCGAGGAGATTGCGCATCGTGTAGCGTGGTCTGCTGTGAAGAGGCGTTACCAAAAGTTCCGAGGCAAATGGCGAGCGATTGACTTCTCCAAATTTGATCGGCGTCAATCGCCAGCTCGCAATCGTCAGGAAGAATAAATCTGAAATATTGAATGCAGCCTGTCACATCAAATGGCCAGTGCGAGGATATTGTCATGAACCAGTCACTCTCGTCCCGCCAGATGGCAGCGATGCTGCAGACCGAGCATGCGTTGCCGGCGCGCCGGTGGCATCCAAACGGTTACAAAATCAGCATTATATCATCTGCTGTCATAGCTATCGCAATCGGATTATTTTTCATTGCCGGCGCTGGCTGGAGCCCGCCGAACAGCTGGCAGGGAGGTGCTGAGTTTTCTGTTACCTGGCTCCTGCTCACCTACATTTGGGTGCAGATGGGGAGTTTGATCCTGGTCGGTTCCGGCACCAAGAACCAGATGTGGGTTGATGCACTGACGTCGATCATTCCGTTATTTGTCATTACCTATGTCATCCTTCAGCATCACTCGGGCTATGTTCTGCTGTCGTCTTTCCAAATCAAGACAGCTTGGGTCACGGCTTACACCATGTTGCTCGATGTGGTGGTTGATCTCGGCGTTACAGTGTTGTTGAGCCGCCAGGTCGTCGATGTTGGCGGCGGGGGCGTTTCGTGATGCGGTCAGAGCAAAAGCCGATCGGGCGGTCGATCGTTCGCTCCAGCCTGCAATCGACGGAGATTGATGTTTTGGCCGTCTTAGGAGCTGCGGTTCTCTACTTCGCTATCGTGTTCGGGGTCGGATTCGTGCTCGGGCCCGTCCGCATCTTCTGGCTTGAGCCTCGTTTCGGCAAGACAATTGCGGCGGTCTGCGAAGCGCCGTTCCTTCTGATCGCAATGGGACTGGCAGCTGTTTGGGTGCGGAACAGATTCGGACTTGCCAACACTCGTGGGCTCATCATGGTGGGCGTCGCTGCTCTTATGCTTATTATACTCGCAGACACAAGTCTGGGGTTTGCGATGCGGGGCATCGCTTGGGCGGACCAAATTTCCTATCTGTCTACGGACGCCGGTCGAATATATCTCGCGCTTCTGATGGCCTTTTCAGCCATGCCAGTGGCACTCAAGGGCTGCGGCGTCGTCCGTGAAGTAAGGCTCGGTCATCCGGCGTGAGGGTGAACAGCCACGTGGCAGCGTGGGCTGATGGCGCACAGTGCAGCGAGCAGGACACACAAGAGCTTCCTCAGCCAGGCTGTGAGGCGGCGGAAGTTGTAGCCGACCGCGGCGAGCACGGCATTGGCCGCATCGCCGTGGCTGCCGATCAGATAGTTGCGATCCATCCGGTGGTCGCTTTTCAGGTGGCCGATGACCGGCTCGACGGCGGCCCGTCGTCTGAGGTCGCGTTTGATCGCCTTGGTGACGCCGCGCCGCTGCTCGCTGACATAGACGCGCATGTCATAGGGCGCGGTCAAGCCGTGGCCGCGATAGCCTTTGTCGGCGACGATGCGGCGGAGCTGTAGGCATCCGGTGAGCACCACAGGGGCTACTCGGCTTTTCGTGGCTTGGGAGCCGTGCTGGCAGCACGTTCGTCGGCGATGATCTGTTGGAGGCATTCGATGCCGTACTCGGTGAAGGCCGGGACGCCGTCGTCGCCAACGCCATGGACCCAGAGGCAGCCGTCCTCCGGGAACATGTTGATCGAGAGGTCATGTAGCCAGTCTTCATCCTCACCAAGCATTTTGGCGACGTGGCCGATGGTGAAGACGGCGGATATCGCGGCCACGGTCACGCAGCCTGAGCGGTCGCGGATCGCGCATCACGCCAGTTCCACGGTAGCAACTCGTCGAGCCGTGACGCCGGATGGCTGGCGATGCGGGCGAGCACGTCAGCGAGCCATGCCTGCGGATCGATGTCGTTCATTTTTGCGGTGATGATGGCGCTGTACATGGCAGCGGCACGCGCACCACCGCGATCGGAGCCGGCGAACAGCCACGACTTTCTTCCGAGCGCAATTCCACGCAGCGCACGTTCGGCGGCATTATTGGTCAGGCATATGCGCCCGTCGTCGATAAAGCGCGCAAACGACTGCCAGCGTTTCAGCATGTAATCCATTGCCTTGGCGACGTCGTTGCCGCGCGAGAGTTTGGCGCGCTCCTCGCGCATCCAGGTTTCGAGATCAACGACGAGCGGCGCGCTCCGCTCTTGACGGACACAACGCCGTTCCTCGGCACTCTTTTCATTGATCGTGCGCTCGATCTCGAACAGTGCGTCGATGCGACGAACGGCTTCCAGCGCCAGCGGCGAGATCGGAAGCGGCGTTTTGCCCTCAGCCTTACGGCGCACACTTGCGTCAATGTCGGCCAGCGCGAAGAATGGTCGCCGAGCGTGTGCCCAGCACGCCGCTTCGAAGATTGGCCCTGGCTTGCGATCAGCCTCATAAAGCTGCGCGTAGCCGCCATAGGCATCGGCCTGCAGCACTCCCGACCATTTGGCCATATGCGATCGTGGATGCTCGCCAGCTCGGTCACGCGAGTAGTAGAACATCGCCGCTGGCGGCGCGCGACCACCGAACGGCCGATCGTCGCGCACATAGACCCACGTGCGGCCAGTCATCGTCTTGCCTTTGGCCAACACCGGCACCGTAGTGTCGTCGCCGTGCAACCGCTCTGCTGCGAACACGTGTGTCTCAATGCGGCGCAGCAGCGGCTCCAGCGCGGCACATCCGGCACCGACCTGATCGGCAAGCGTCGACAGGCTCAGCGGCACACCCTCTTTGGCGTAACGTTCGGCTTGACGATTGAGCGGCTGATGCTGGCCGAACTTCTCGAACAGGATCATCGCCAGCAGGTTCGGGCCGGCCCAACCGCGCGGGACGACATGGAACGGTGCCGGCGGTTCGTTGATCGTCTCGCAGTCCCTGCACGTCATCTTCTCGCGCACGTGGCAGATGACCTTCCACTGGCGCGGAATCACCTCCAACGTCTCAGTCACGGTCTCGCCGAGTTTCCTCAAGCGCGCTCCCCCGCAACACGGACACGCCGTGGCACCTGGCACGATCACGCGCTCGCGCAGCAGATGCGTCGGAAATGGCTGGCGGGCGGGACGTTTACGCTCGAAGGTTGCCACCGTCGTCGTCTTGGTGGCGGCGCGTTCGGCGGCGATGTCGTCTTCGGTGGCGACGGCCGCCAACTCCTCGAGTTCGAGCTCCATCTGTTCGATGAGACGCGCGGCGCGCTCGGAACGCGGCCCGTAGATCTGGCGCTTGAGCTTAGCAATCTCGAGTTTCTGCGCGGCGATCATCGCTTTGTCGTCGGCGTTTTCAGCATGCGCCAGCGCGAGCGCTGCTTTCAGTGCAGCGAGGTCGTCAGGAGGATTGGGGCTCTGCTCCATACGATGACAGAACCACAGTTCGCCCCACTGCGCGCGCATAAACCGCAAGTGCTGCAGCGTTATCCAGCGCGCTGTGGCCGGAACGTCTGCACTGGATTGCGCCAGTCGATCCCCGACAGGAGATAGGCGAGCTGGGCTGCCGAAATCGAGATCGCCAGTTCCTCAGACGCACGTGGTTGCGTTGATGACGCCATGACGCTCGGCGGCCAAACGAACCGGCCGCGCTCCAGTCGCTTGGCGTAAAGCGACAAGCCCAGACCATCGTGCCAGAGGATCTTGATCAGGTCGCCGCGTGAGCCGCGAAATACAAAGAGATCGCCAAGGTGCGGATCGCGCTGAAGCGCTTCCTGCACCTGCAGCGCAAGCCCGTTCATGCCGCGACGCATGTCGGTCCGCCCAATCGCGAGCCAGACGCGCACGTCCGACGGCGTTGGGATCATGGGCTCTTCTCCCGCGTGCCGCCGGCACGACACAGACAATCGAAGACACGTCGGAGCGTATGACCATCGAAGTTTGCGCCGACACGAACGAGGTAGGTGCCGGCGACCTCGATGGTTATCGTGTCGCCGACGCCTGATCCGGACGGTCGCGGAGCACCGCTCTCGGGCTCAAGACCGATCGTCACTGGGACCAGCCTCGGGCGGGGCGCTGGCGGAGCAGGAGGCGCAATCGACGCAGTCACTGCCCCATAACGACGGCGCCACATGAAAACCTGGTTCGCGTTGACATCGTACTGCCGCGCGACCATCGACACCGAAGCTCCCGGCGCGAACGACGTGGCCACGATCTCTCGCTTCAACGCCTCCGGCCACCGTTTGTTGGTTCGCCGCCCGTCATTTGTGCCCATAATCCCGCTTGTGGACACATCCACATCCCGCGCTGCCCAGTTCAGCGCGAAGACTCCCGCAACCGCCGACCGACGGCAAGGCGGTCATCACCGGAGGGATACGCGGAGCTCGTTGCCGACGATGTTCTCGACGTGCGGGATCACGACCGACAGCGTATGGCCATCGTACGGGCTGCCCGGCAGCGACTTGGCGGCGAGCACGAACTGGCCGCCGGGGGAGGCCGCAACCGTCGTCGCGACCGAGACCTTGACACCGAACTCGTAAGGTTTGTGCGCCTTGCCTTTGCCGATGCATTCGACCTCGGGCGCATGGATCGAATAGACCTTCGGTCCGCGCTGGCCGCGCTCTTGCGTGTGCACGCGTTGCGCCAGGAACAGCTTCGGCCGGAAGATCGTATTCAAAGACGGCGAAGATCGGACCTGACGATCGATGTCGCGGATCACGCGACCGAGAAAGGTCTTCAGCCGGCGCAGCTCACGACGGGCGCGCTTCCACTGCTTGGCGTGGGCGTAGCGCTGATATCTCATCAGCGCCAGCTTGCCGACTTTGGGGTAGCCCTGGCGCAGTTTGAGCCCGTGCTTGTTGGCGAGCTTGACCAGCATCACGCGCGCCCGGTTCAGGAGCTTGGCGTCGGTCGGGAAGGTGACCGCCTTCTCCTGCACGGTCGTGTCGACGATGACTTTTGACAGATCCTCGACCACGACGGCGTCGGTCTTGACGGCGATTGCGAGGCTCTCCTGCAGCAGCACCTCGAGCCGTGCCTCGCCCATCCGATGGCGCCAGCGCGTCATCGACGAGCGATCGAACGGCGCCTCGTGACGGAAGTGCTCCTCGCCGCAGAAGTGCTGGAAATAGGGGTTCTCGATCCAGCGGGCGACCAACTCCTCGTCCGAAAGATTGAACGTGTGCTTGAGGATCGCCACGCCCGCCATCAGCCGGGTCGGCAGCGGCGGCTGGCCTGGGCCGTCCGAGTACACCTCGCCGAGCGAGCGGTTGATCAACGGCCAATCGATCAGGAGGCTGAGGCGGACAAGCTCGTGGCGCATGTTGATGATCTGGTCGAGCCGTGACCGGAACAAATCGTCCTGTCCTCTCGATTGCTCGCGTGGCCGCATTGAATCCTCCCTCGGCATCTCTTGCTGAAGGAATCACGGTTCGGGCCGGGGCGGAATCCGCCATCGCGATTTGCAAGATAATCCACATCCGACCGTGGAAATCCTGCAACTCAAATCACCCACTTCTGCCCTTTCAACACGCCATATCAGAAACTTCTGAGTTCTTCACGGACGACTGCGGCACGCGTCCTTGAGGCCGCAATGTTCTGATGTGATCGGTTCTCATCAGTTCGGTAGGTGCATCACCGCTAACATCGATATTGCGTAATCGTTCCTGTGGCGACCTACGTTGTCCGAATGTTAATCTTGCGCGAGTCCGCCGCCTTTGCCGTCATCTTTGGGATTGTAATCGTCAGCACGCCATTGCGATAATCCGCCACGATATCGCTCGGCTTGGCGTCTGCCGGCAAGCGAAACGATCTCTGGAACGCCCCATACTCACGTTCCGAGAAGAAATAGTTCTCGCCTTGCTCCACGTTGTCGATGCGCTTTTCACCGTGCACCAAGATCGTGCCGTCCTGCACAGAAATGTCGATGTCGTCTGCGGCTACTCCCGGCAACTCCAAATTGATCTGATAGTTCGCATCGGCCATCAAAGCGTCGGATCTTGGCGCGAACCAGTCAGCGATTTTGTCGCTGGCTCGCTTGATGGGCTCGTAGACGGATGGCCACCATCCTGCCGTGTGAGATCGTTCGACCATGGGTGACTCCTTCGAAGTGACTTGTGGGCTGACTGCCCTCTTATGCATCGCTGATGAACGGCTATCTGGCTCTGATGCGGATCAATCGTGCTGCTTTGTGCCGATCTATATGTGCCGAGGGTTGGACCGTGGTCATTGCATGATTAATCCGGGTAAATTGAATGAGCTTACGATCCTCGCTGAGCATTCGGCCAACAGCGACTGGTGAGCTGCAGACGCCGTGTCGTGGCACTGCTGCCGAATCTGCGCTTTTCACAGAGCGCAATGCACGCCGCGCGATGATTGTGGCCGCGTTGACTGGACTTGTGCTGGGCCTGTTTGCTCAGGCCGCAGTGCGTTCCGATGTCGCCGCCTGGATCTGGGCGGCCGGAACACTCCCAGTCGTCGTCGGTCTCGCTATTTCGATGACGCGAACCCTGCTGGCCGGTCGGTTAGGTGTCGACGCCGTGGCCTTGGTGTCGATGTCGGCGGCGCTTGCTCTTGGTGAAGCACTGGCGGGAGCAGTCGTCGCCGTAATGTATGCGGGCGGCAACGTCCTGGAGGACTTTGCGGTGGGGCGAGCTAAACGGGATCTCAAGTCATTGATTGATCGGGCTCCGCGGATCGCACATCGCCGCCGCGACGCTACAATTGACGATGTACCCGTCGACCAGATTGCAATTGGGGACATTCTCCTTGTCCGCGGCGGAGAAGTGATCCCGGTTGATGGGCTCATAAAGACACTAGGCGGCAGTCACGTCATGATCGACGAATTGGCTTTGACGGGAGAGCCGCTACCGGTGGAGCGCCGCCCTGGGGAAGCCGTGTTCAGCGGTACACTCAATGCTGGCGATGGTTTCGAAATTTTAGCGACGGCAACCGCAGGTGAAAGCACCTATGCTGGCATCGTTCGGCTAGCCACGGCCGCGCAGACAGCGAAAGCACCCTTCATTCGCCTCGCGGACCACTTTGCGATCTGGCTCTTGCCCACGACGCTTCTCGTCGCAGCAGCTGCATGGCTCTACTCCGGGGATCCTATCCGCGGACTGGCTGTGCTGGTTGCTGCAACGCCATGTCCCTTGATCCTAGCCGCACCTGTCGCATTCATCGCCGGCGTTTCACAAGCTGCCCGTCGCGGCATACTCATCAAGGGTGGCAGCGCGCTGGAGGCGCTGGCGCGCGCGCACACGGTGATGTTTGACAAGACTGGAACGTTGACTGTTGGTGGCGCTCGCCTTGTGGCGATCGAGGCTGCTCCCGGCGAAACCGCGGATGATATCCTTCGTGTTGCGGCGTCGCTTGATCAAGTATCGCATCATGTCGTTGCGGCAGCGATTGTATCGGCCGCAGTCGCCAAGAACCTTACGTTGACGATGCCATCGGATGTCCGTGAGGTTTTTGGATCTGGCCTCGAGGGCGTTGTCGATGGAAGGAGAGTGCGAATTGGGTCGCATCAGCTCGTCTACGGATCCCGCAGGCCAGAAGACTGGGCCCAACGTGCACTGCGGCGGGCCGCGTGGCGCTCGGCCCTCAGCGTGTTTGTAGCGGTCGATGGGCGCCCAATCGGCGCGCTACTGCTCGGTGATGAGATTCGACGGGACACCCCCCGTGCCGTTCAGGGACTGCGAACCGCGGGTGTCTCGCGAATCGTGATGGTCACCGGCGATCGGGCAGACGCCGCAGAAGTTATCGGCACAGCTCTCGATCTCGACGCCGTTTTGGCGGATCGGGCCCCTTCCGACAAAGTCGATGCGGTCGCCATCGAACAGCGGCTCCATCCAACCGTAATGGTGGGCGATGGAATCAACGACGCTCCTGCGTTGGCGGCCGCTGATGTCGGTATCGCCATGGGTGCGAGGGGCGCAAGTGCCTCGTCCGAAGCAGCAGACGTGGTCATTCTTGTGGATCGCCTGGATCGAGTATCGGATGCTGTCGAAATTGCCCGCCGATCCCGCCGTATCGCGGTGCAGAGCGTTTTTGCTGGCATGGCCATGTCGGGACTCGCAATGGGTGCTGCTGCATTCGGATGGCTTACACCCGTCGCCGGTGCGCTTATTCAGGAAATCATCGACGTTGCTGTCATCCTAAACGCTTTGCGAGCTCTCGGCCCGGGTTATAGAATCGGTCATGCTGCCTTGTCTGTTGAGGTCGCAAAGGCACTGGGTCAAGACCACTCAATTATGGAGGATGGCCTCAATCAGCTTAGGAGTATTGCAGACCGCTTGGATGATGCGGACCCGACCGTTGCCGTTGACTTGATTGGCGAAGCAAACCGGATCGTTACACAGCAGGTGGTCGTCCACGAGCGCAATGACGAGAGTGTGGTCTATCCGCAGATGACCAGATACCTCCCCGATGGCCACGGGCTTGGCGCCATGAGCCGCGCGCACCGAGAGATCATTCACCTCTCGCGCCTGTTGAGCCGTCTGTCCGATGACCTCAGCCCCAAGGACGCCGATCGCTATCTGATCCGCGACGCGCAACGCGTCATTGAGTTGATCGAGGCGCTGGTCCGTATCCATAACGCCCAGGAAGAGGACATTTACGCGCACGCAGCGGCTTAAGCCCGGCTAGTGTTGATCATTGTCAATCATGGCGATCACGGCGAACTGCATTCTTCCAATTGCCGTATGTCTAGGGTGAGCGGTCGCATGAGACTTGCAACATTCAACTTGGAGAGCCTTGATCGCCAGCCGCAAGCGTTACACACGCTTGAGCGTCGTATTGATATCTTGCGACCACAACTGGAGCGGCTCGCTGCGGATATCCTCTGCGTTCAGGAGATAAATGCGCAGCATGTAACCGGCAAGAAAGAACGGGCCTTCATTGCGCTGGATCAGTTGCTCGAAGGGACGCGCTATGCGGCGTACAATCGTGCGACCAGTCATCGAGTTGAAGGCAGTGGCGCGGCCAGCGTCCACAATCTCGTGACTTTGTCCCGCTTTCCGATCGTTGCATCACGCGAACTCAAACATGAGCTGGTCCCACCGCTGAGCTACAGGTATGTTACGGCCCAACCACCCGAGGCTTTGACCGAGCAGATCCTGTTTGATCGGCCCATACTTTTAACTGAGCTGGCAGTTACACCAGCGACGACCATCGCGATCATCAACGTCCACTTGCGGGCGCCATTGGCCGCCGCCGTGAAGGGCCAGAAGCTGGCGCCATTCACTTGGGCAACGACCTCGGGATGGGCCGAAGGTTTTTTCGTAGCCAGCCTGAAGCGTAACGCCCAGGCTCTCGAGATCAGGCTCGCGATTGATCAGATGCTCGATGCGGATCCTCATCGGCTGATCGCGGTTGCCGGGGACCTCAATGCCGAGGATGGGGAGGTGCCTCTGAAACTCTTGCTGGCCGCCGAAGGCGATACGGGAAACGGCGATCTCGAGGCGCGGTCCCTCATTCTGACCGAGAGGAGTATTCCGGAAGATCGTCGGTTCAGCGTGCTGCATCATGGTTATGCGCAGATGCTCGATCATATCCTCGTTTCGCGGGGGTTACTCGGCCACTTCAAATCCGTCGAGGTGCATAACGAGACACTAGCCGATGAGGTTGTGGGTGCTACGTTCGTCACGCACGCCGCCGGCTCCTACCATGCGCCCATGGTCGCTGATTTCGCGATAGAAGGCGCTTAGGCAGCCAAACATCTGGCCCCCTGTTCAACGGCGGTCCAGCGTGATCATCGCCCTGCTCATGGCGATGCCCTGGGTGGAGATGTTGACCGTATGGCGCGATTTGCTGAACGAGACCGCCATGGAGCCACTGAAGCCGCCGCCGGAGAGGTTGAGTGACATGCTGCCACTGCCTGCCTGGCCGGAGGCAGCGCCGCTTGCATTAAAAGTTCGCTCTTCCCAGTCGCCGGACGCCCGCGTGCCGTCGATTCGGAGCCGGCTGCGAATGTGGATGGGATTAGTCTTGCTCTGGCACTGGATCGCCATGCGCAGCTCAGTGCCGCCGCCGGTATAATAAGCGGTGCATCGAATGGCTTCGCCGCTCCCGTCGGTGTACCGAATGCTCCCGCCTCCACTCCAGGCGCCGAGGAGTGCGGCAACGGTTGGCGAGTCCGCCGCAGTTGCGGGCGAGAGGTTCGCAATGCAGAGAGCAGTGAGCGCCGTGGCTAACATGGCGGTCGGCGTTGTGATTTGTTTGAGGACTCTCATGATAATCTCCGAGGTTTGACAATAGTGCTTACGTTGAATTGGTCTCACATGGCGGAGCAGGCCCATGGCACCAGGCCGGTGATGACTTTGCCAAAGGCTTGATCGAGTGCAGCTGCCGCAGCGGTAGCGTCGATGGCGTTCATGGGGATGGTCGCTTCAAACACTTTCGCGCTGGCAATCCGGCCATCGCTGCGGACAATCTTTGCGGCAAGCTCCACCTCTGCCACCGTGTCTTTGATGTGCGCGATGTGGAACTTGCGAACATCGACCAGCAATTGATGATCGGCGGTCATCCCCTCAGGAGCTCTTCCAATGACGCGGAAGTAACCAGCCTTTTCAAAACTCTGTATCAGCCGCGTTTGCAGAACTTTGGGAAGCACATCTGGCCACTGCGCATGCTCAAAGTGTGGCTTCTGCTCGGGGTCCCCTCGAATTATAATCTTGTCGGAATCGAAGATGCTGAGCGAGGTTGGCTCTGGAATCAGAAGTTGGCCCGGCGGCAGCTTCTCAAGATGGGCGAAGTTATCGCCTGCTGACAAATCGAAGATCCGCGGCGTTGTCTTCGGCCCGCCACCCGTCAATCGCTCCAACCCGGAAACAATCCCGTCGACCCGATCCGAGTTACGCGCAAGCGCATCGGAAAACGTGTTGATATTTGCGATCAGCTTCCGCAGTGGGTCCGCATTGTCGGCCACGACGGCATCGATGTGGCGCAGGGTCTCGCGCGCAGACTCGGTCATGTTCTGGCCTGTATTGGCGTCGGCAACGAGCAGAGGCGGAGCGTTGCCCATTGGCTCGAGCATTGGAGCCGTCGAGGTGCCTCCGAACAGCGACACGACAGGCGCACCGCTGAGGCCCTGAAATTCGATCGCAGCACGCGTGTCCGCGCGCATGGGAGTCCGTCGATCGATAGCAACCGAAACGATGATTTGCCTCGGATTATCGACTGCCAGATCAAGGCTGTTCACTTCACCAACGCGGATACCGTTGAAGAGTACAGCTGATCCCTTGAGCAGGCCGGCTACGCTTTTCTCGTAGCGAATGCGATAGATTGCCCGCTGGGTCATAGCCCCGGCATTGTTCAACCAATAGACGAATCCAAATCCGCCGATGACGACCGCGAGAGTGAAGAAGCCAATCAAAATGTAGCGCGCTCGAATTTCCATCGTGCATCCTCAAGTCGAAACCGCTGTTTGCCGTTGTTCGATCGCGTGTCCGCGCCTGCCCCGGAAATAGGCTTTGACCCAGGGGTGATCACTCTTGAGAATGGTTGAAAGCGGCCCGATAGCCACCACCTTTCCATTTGCTAGCACCGCGATCCGGTCACACACGGTCCGCAGGCTCTCAAGATCATGCGTGACCATGAAAACGGTCAATCCGAGTGTCCTTTGGAGGGTGAGGATAAGCGCGTCAAAGTCGCCGGCGGAGATTGGATCCAACCCTGACGTGGGTTCATCGAGAAACACAATTTCGGGGTCGAGGGCGAGGGCTCGTGCCAAGGCGACGCGCTTGGTCATGCCGCCCGACAACTCAGACGGTAGCTTTTCCGCATCGCGTGAGGTCAATCCGACCATGGCGAGCTTTGTCAAGGCAACATCATCCATGCTGCGCTCTGAGAGCCGCAGATGCTCGCGCATTGGAAATTTGACGTTCTCTCGAACCGACAGCGCCGAGAACAGCGCTCCGTGCTGAAACAAGACACCCCACCGCCGTTGCAACGCGCGGCGATCGACATCTGTTATGGCATCGACATCCTGGTCGAACACCGCAATCCGGCCTTGCCGTTTCGGAATTAGCCCAATGATCGATCGCAGCAGAACGGATTTGCCGCTGCCCGATCCTCCGACAAAACCAAGGATCTCGCCGCGTTCGACATCGATCGACAGATGGTCGAGGACCGTGCGATCGCCGAAGCCGATCACCAAGTCACGGACTGTGACGATGGGAGTCTCTGTGCCGTCCAGCATGGCGTTCACATCCCGATCGAGGCAAAGAATATGGCGAATACACCGTCTAAGACGATGACGAGGAAAATGGCCTTCACGACGGAAGCTGTTGTTCGTAGCCCTAGTGATTCCGCACTACCGCGCACCTGCAGCCCTTCTGAACAAGCCACCACGCCAATGACCAATGCCATAAAAGGCGCCTTGATCATTCCGACTTTGAAATGGGTAATCGAGATCGCATCCCTGAGGCGCGCAATGAAGATGTCTGGGCTCATGCCGCCATAGAGCCATGCCACGAGGCCGCCACCGTAGAGAGCCGACATCGAGCCAAGAAATACCAAGATCGGGAGCGCGCAAAGCAGCGCCACAACGCGCGGCAATATCAGAACTTCGACAGGGTCGAGGCCCATTGTCGTCAATGCGTCGATCTCCTCGCGCATTTTCATGGAGCCAAGTTCGGCCGTGCAGGAACTTCCAGAGCGCCCCGCGACCATGATCGCGACGATGAGAACTCCGATTTCACGGAGTACGAGAATGCCGACCATATCGACGACGTAGTCATCGGCACCGAATTGGCGGAAGTGGAAGAAGCCTTGTTGCGAAATGATGCAACCGATCAGGAACGTGATGAGCAAGATGATCGGTACTGCCTGCCAACCGATGCGATCCAAATGATGGATAGCCGAGGTCAGGCGAAATGTTCTGGGATGCGATGCGACATGAGCAATGGCACAACCAATCGCGCCGAGCATGTTGAGCAGAGACGTGAGGTCTTGGCCCGTTGCCGTGAATTGCTGACGCAGGACTGCGAGGCGAGAAAAATTTTTGGTTCCCACTGTCAAGGTCGCGGATGGTTGGTCGCAGCCGTGCCTGACGGCATCCAATAATCCCGAGAAGCGCTCGGAAAGCCCGACAATCTGGAGCGTCACACCTTGTTTGCGCGAGTTGTCGGTCATACGAACGAGCAACCGCGCTCCAAATGTATCGAACGCCTCGATGCGATTCATGTCGATCGCAACACTCGAAGCCCCTGCGCCCGGCGTCAGTTCATCGATCAGCCTATCGAGTTCGGCGGCATGCACTGCTGTCCAGGCACCAGACGCCGCGAGTTCAAGCCGTCCATCCCTTGTGGCGCTGCTGAGCACGTTTCAGTCAACTTTCCTCAGGCCAGGCCCAATCCGACGAAACGGGCGGAACAGATGATGCGGCCCGGGAAAAGAAAGAGCAGTACTTGCGTCCTCGCGGCACTGATTAGCGTCAAACGGTTTGGTGAGCTTATTGGCGTCCCTGGGTCTGCCTGATGAGCGCCAACTTACTACGCCTGCAGCACGTAGGTTCCTGGCGCCTCGCTGATCACGCCATAACCGGCTTTCGGCGCACCCATGAAAGGTGGAGTTTGCAGCGGCCCAGATCGATTCCGGAGCCACGTCACCCATTCCGGCCACCACGAGCCTTGCTTTCGTGGCGCCTTCGCTTGCCAAGCGTCTGGATCTGCGAAGGGCTCCGTGGCACGCTTGGTCAAGACTTGGAAGCTGCGCTTGTTGATGCCAGGCTCGGAGACGATCCCCATATTATGACCGCCGGTGGTCAGGACAAACGTTACGTCCGTGTCGGTTAGAAGATGGATCTTATAGACTGATTGCCATGGCGCAACGTGATCGCGGGTCGTGCCGACGGTGAAGATGGGCGGGCGAATGTCCGTCAAGGCGACGGTCTTACCGCCAACCATGCATCGTCCTTCAGCCAGATCGTTGTCCAAGAAAAGATGTCGGAGGTACTCTGAGTGCATGCGATAGGGCATGCGCGTTGCGTCGGCATTCCACGCTAACATGTCGAACATCGGTTCGCGCTCGCCCATCAGGTACTGCTGTACCATCCTCGACCACACAAGATCGTTGGAACGGATCATTTGAAATGCACCGGCCATCTGACTCGTATCGAGAAAGCCCTGCTCCCACATGAGATCCTCTAGCAGCGATAGCTGACTCTCGTTGATGAACAGCATCAGTTCACCCGCCTCGTGAAAATCCGTTTGCGCGGCGAGAAGTGTCATGGTTTTCAGTCTTTCGTCACCATCCCGGCCTAGCGCACCAGCGACCATGGCGAGCAGTGTTCCGCCGATACAATAGCCGACGGCGTGTATGGGCGTATCCGGAACCACGGCTGCCGCGGCTTTGAGTGCCGACATTACGCCGAGCTCACGATAATGCTCCATCCCAAGGTCTCGATCCTCCGGTCCTGGATTCTTCCAGGAGATCATGAAGACCGTGAAACCTTGCTCGGTCAGATATTTGACGAGAGAGTTCTCCGGTGACAGATCGAGAATGTAGTACTTCATGATCCAAGCCGGAACGATGAGGATCGGCTCAGGTCGTACTTGCGCAGTCGTGGGTTCGTACTGAATGAGTTCAATCAGTTGATTGCGGTAAATGACCTTTCCCGGCGTGATGGCGACGTTGCGTCCAACCTCGAATTCCTCGGCACCTAGGGGCTTCTTACCGCTGATGTGGCGCTCACAGTCCTCAGTGAAGTTCTGCGCCCCGCGGATCAAGTTCATGCCCCCCTGCTGGAAAGTGCGTTTTAGGGCAACTGGGTTGGTGAACACGAAGTTCGACGGCGAGAACATGTCGAGGATTTGTCGCGTGGCGAACGACATGACGCGTTCGTGCTGTTTCGTGACACCACGAATGCCAGTCGTGGCGTTGTGCCACCACTGCTGCTGAAGCAGGAAAGACTGATACATGAGGTTAAACGGAAACTCCTGCCATGCATCAGCTTCGAAGCGGCGATCTTGCGGTAGAGGCTTAATGCAAGACTCGCCATGCTGGGTCTGAAGAGTGCATTGCGCGGTGTGACGCGCGAGGCGTGCAGACTTTCTGGCCGCCTTTTCTAAAAGTTGGAGTTGCTTGCCAGGCGATGAGGCGAGATGCGCGGCCCAATCCCAATACGCGCTGATCAGCGATGCAGGCGAGAGCCCCGCCGTGAAACGCGCCTGAGTTGCATGGAGCGAGCGGTCCAGGACTTCACCGAATGCCGTTGCTGCATAGGAATTGCGCTCCAGATCGCGCCGCACTGACATTCCGAGGTTGGCCGGTCGAGAAAGGGGCGGTGCCTTGGCAGAGTGATCCTTGACGTCCGGTTGGGCTGGATCAGTCCTCTTTGGCGCGGCGTCCTGCACCGGATTCACGGGCACTGGTTTTGACGACATCAACATGCTCCGAGCGCGCTTGACGTCTCAATACCTAGTCGCCACGGATCTCCAAGTGCTTGCGTTAAATCAATTTTGAGGACCTGAGGATCCAGACGACCCCAACTAGAGGCACAACGTCGGCGACGGGTTGGTACGCACCTATTGGTTCGGTGACTCCGGATAGCTCGTTATGAAGTGTCGAAGCGCCATCAAGAGCTCACGAGCGTGCGCACGGTCGTCGCGTCTGAGCGCGCCGCGGATGTCGTCCCGAATCATGTCGCGTATCTGTTCGCGGCCATGTTCTTTGTTTAGTAGGTAGTTCGCGAGTGCGGCTGCTGCGATTTCTGGGATATGCTCATGCTCGGCGATGGCGAGCACTTCGTCCTCCGTCAGCCCGCACATCGCGATGCAATCTTCGAGACTGATCATGGCATTCTGGTTCCTCGAGCTACCTCGGGTTCTGAGCAGTCTTGTCAACGATCAGGCGTCAGTTCCGAACCCGCCAACCGCAATGACATGTTGCGTGTGTAAAATTGCACAATGGCGCGGTCGCATTGAAACACCTTGATCGGCATCAAGAGAAGGTTCGCATATATTGCGACGCACGCCAGTTGGGCGTTGGCCTTTCGTGCGCTAAATTATGATGGTTGCTGAGCGCGTATTCAGCGCAGCGGTGACATAGCGCCGTTTGGCACATTCCTTCGAGGGCATGCATAGGTTATCTCTAGTCGCGTCGTTTTCGGGCTATCAGCTCGCGCCGGACGTGCGCCAGATCGTCATCAATGAGTGGCGCGTACTTGTCACGCATTTGCGTGAACTCTTGCTGAACTATCTCGAGTTCATCGTCGGACATGTGATCAAGTTGAACAAGACCGGTTCTGGCCCCTTCGACTCCGCGCAAAAGTTCATCCAGCTTCAAGGCAACAATTCTCGTTTCTCGATTTTGTGTGTTTTGAATCAAGAATACCATCAGGAACGTGATGATCGTCGTGCCGGTGTTGATGAATAGCTGCCATGTGTCCGAGTATTTGAAGTAGGGTCCAGTCACGCCCCACACACCGATTGTGAGAATGGCTATCAGGAAGGTCCAAGGTGACCCAGCAGTATGCGCCGTACGCTCAGCCAAACGGCGAAATAGATCTTTCATGTTCTGGTCTTCCGCGATGCAAGCGCCCCATGTGCGGCGATGAGCGTTAACGCATGAGTATCGCAGACACGGTTGCCGCCTATTCCTGTGCCGTCTGTTCGATAGCGCTGGTCCCTTCCAGAGACCTCAATCGTGATCGAAGTTGATCGATCTCGTCGAGGAGATCGAGAACCAAAGCGACGCCTGGCGGATTGAGGTTGAGATCACGCTCGAGCCGTTTTGCTTTTGCGACACGAACGACGCTAACGCTTTCGAACTGCCAATCCAAACGAGATTGGCCGGCGGGTTCAACGACACCGTGCTCCACCAGGGCGACAATCCAGTCGGCGTCGACGTTGCAGGACTGGCATAGGTTCTCAAGCGTGTGCATGGACCCTGGATCGATGATTTCGGAAGGTAGGCTGGGTGACAGTTTATCAGCCATGGCCCTTAGACTCCCAGATGGGCGCGCGGATTAAATGGCAGTTCGCGCGCCATGTTTTCATAGACTGCTTTCGCCTCCGCGCTATCCGCCGGCGGTAATGCGATCTTAAGAACGGCATAAAGATCCCCTGGCTCGCTGGCTGGGATACCGCGGCCTTTGATCCGCATTTCCCGGCCATGAAATGAGCCTGCCGGAATCTTCAGTATGATCGGTCCCATCGGCGTCGGCACCTTAACGCTGCCCCCGAGCGCGGCCTCCCAAGGCGCTACCGGGAGCTCAAGATAAAGGTCGCGCCCAACCGGTCGATAAAGTGGGTCCGGCTTGAACTGTATTTCGAGATAGAGATCCCCGGAGGGCAAACGGCCAACGCCTGGTGCTCCTTGTCCCTTAAGTCGTATGCTCTGACCCTCCGTCACTCCTTTTGGAATTTGAACATTCAGCGTTCGATCGCGCACGCTGACGTGACCGCTTTCGTCGAGATGTGGAACGCGGAGAGATAGAGCACGCGTCGCCCCGGCAAAGGTATCTTTAAGGTCAACTACAATTTTGGCATGGTGATCTTCGCCCCGGGCGTGAAAATCAGCTCTTCCTTGGGAGGGACGTCCGTGCCGGCGAGCGTCTCCAAACAATTGTTCAAAGAAGTCGCTGAATTCGGGTTCGGCGGCCTGGCGTCTCGCTCCGGAGTATTCGAAACCTTCATCCCAATTGGGTGGCGGCCTGAACTCTTCTCCTGCTGTTCGCTCTTGGCCGAGTTGATTGTAGGCAACACGTTTATCTACGTCGCCGAGAACTTCGTACGCTTCGCTTAGTTCTTTGAATTGGGATTCGGCTTTGGGGTCCTTGTTGATGTCTGGGTGGAGCTTCCGCGCGAGCTTGCGATAGGAGCGCTTGACTTCATCTTGCGTCGCGCTCTTTTCGATCCCCAAAATCTTATAGTAGTCTTTGAATTGCATCGCCTGTCACACTATGGCTGGCGTCCTGTGCCGGTGTCTTTGTTCGGTAAACATCCCTACCCCTAAAGCTCAGGTGGTTAGGAACCTTGTCTCAAATCAAGCGGGTGTGTCCGCGCCACCGAGTATGGACGTCGTCAACAAGCCTGGGATGGTATTCTGGCTGGGTTATGTGAGACGACACACGTGGACCGCGCAAGCT
>CAVZYN010000005.1:0-214095 GCA_963779515.1 uncultured Alphaproteobacteria bacterium | reverse complement strand
AGTTACCCGCAAAACCCATTGATTTCATTGAATTTTTTTGGGTTCTAGAATCGACACCCCACACTTTACCCCTCAATTTTCCGAGCGTGGAAAGGCCAAAATTGTGGTCGTCATCACGCTTCACCGCAACGCGCAAATTTTGAATCTCAGATCGCATTCGAATCTCCTGCGTACGTAATTCAGCGTCAGTGCGCGAGCGATGGATCTCGATGGCGTTGAACTCTGACATCGCGAGTTTCCGACTGCAAGCAACGATGACGCGTCGCAATTGCGCGCATGACCGGCACCAGCTTCAACAATCACGTCACTCCTTTGGTCTGCTCGCAATCCACGCTCGCACTTCTGATGCGAGCCACGCGACGCGCCGCACGCCGAGATGCCGCTGCTTCGGAAATAGGCCGATCGCCACGTAAGAGTAGAGCGTCGATCGCGAAAGGCCGGTTCGCGCCGTCACGGTTTTCAGATTCCAAAGCTCTTCCTCGACCGTGCTCCCCTCTGTGCTCTTGATCACTTCGATTGTTGTCATTGCAGTCCTCTCTTCACCGGATGTTGGCGTTCCACGCCGGATAGTTTCACATCGCTCCGGCGCTTCTCCAATGGAGAAAAGCGGGGAAAGCCGGGAAGGTCAGGGAACTGCGAGGATCAAGCAGGACATCGATCTCACAGCGCACTCTACTTTCCCTCGCGATCGCATTGCGATCCGCCTAGCGCACGACTGCTTGCCGGCCAATTCTGCTGCAGCGATCCGCCCGCTGTGAATGTGGTATGGAGTGCAGGCGCGTGTAGCTCGGTGTACTCGCGGGTAAGAGAATGCATTTGTTATGGAACCTCTCTAACGGCATTGCTGAATGTCGCGCCCCGATTTTGAATCCGCAGTCGAAGCTCGACCGGCCAAGAAGCACGCCGCTCGTAACAGGAAGATTTCTTGCACGTTTCCCGCCAACGCGAGACTGTGGTGGTGCATGACCACCAACAGTCGAAACTTGTAGAGTAGTTGTGTTGTCGCGTGCGTCTTCGCCACCACGCTATTCGCAACTGTCCCTATCGGCAGTCGAGCCGACGCGCTAGCGGTTCATCCCAGAAGCGGACTCTTGCATATGCGATGTCGGCGGTGCCGATGACGTCGTCAACCGTGTCTGCTCTCTGAGGAATTGCGTCGGCAGATCAGATACCAGTCCTCTCGGCGATCTCGATCGTGCCGAACGCGACGAAGCCGATCAGCGTAGCGAACACGAGCATCACGCATGTGAACGACGCGAGCGTGGCAGCATCGTCGCCTCGTCCGCCCCCCGGTACGACTAGGTCGGAGCGGCGGCAAGCTGGCAGATTGCAGTGCAAAAAGGGAACTAGCGCGTGCATGTGGACAATCGTGAATTGACCAACCAGCCAAGCCATGGGTAACGGCGCGAATCGCGTAGGTTGCTGCGGTTCCCCACATCACCTTCGGCCGAGGCCCGACGCGTTTGACTGAAATTACCGCCATCGAGATCGGCAAGCCGCTGAATTGGCAGGACTTTCAGCGGAACTGCGTGCATTTGTTCCGCCGTGATCTGGGTGACCGGCATGTGCAGGAATGGGGTCGCGAGGGCCAGAAACAGAACGAGATAGACCTCCACGGGTATCGGGACGGCGACACCACAAAGCCTGTCGGCATCCAGTGCCGCCGGGTCAAGGAGCCGTTGACCGAGCAGGCGATGCGTGAGGATGCGGAGGCGGCTCGCGCGATCAAGCCGGCTCTTACCGAACTGATATTCGCGGCGACGACGGAGCGCGTTGTCAAAGCGCAGACTGCCGCTGCCACGCTTACCGCCGAGCTGCGGGCGAGTGGATGGCCGTGCCGGGTCGTGGTGATGAGCTGGCCCGACCTCTGTCAGGAGATCGTGAAGTACGACGACGTGCTGGCGTTGTTTCAGCCAAGCGGGAGGGTACTGCAACAACCGATCATCGAAGCCGTGCAGGAAGAGGGGCGGGCAGTTCAGGCACGCTTCGATCAGCAGGGTATGGAGCTGCGCGACATCCGGGACCTGCTCGTCCGCTCGCAACGCAGCGTGACCGAGGAGTATGACCGCGATCTTGAACCCGAAGCGCAACACGAGCCGCTCGGCCTGCACAAGGAAATCTCGCAGATTAGACGGTTCATCCAGAGGGGCCGCACTGGCGCGGCAGGCGACGAGCTGGAAGCGCTGCTGAAGCGCGAGCCTGCGATACCGCCATATGCGCGCTATCGGGTATTTTCCAATCTGGCATCGGTCAACTTTGCGGCGAATCGGTATGATCGGGCACTTGCCTTTGCACGCGAGGCGCTGGCGCTGCGGCCGAACGATCCCAAGGCGCAAACCAACTTGGCCTATGCCGAGCTGTCTTCAGGCGACCGTGAGGCGGCGGCGAAGCGCGCGGGCGATGTGCTTGCAAACCATCCGGCCAACGGGCCGGCGGCGAGTGCGCTGCTTCAGGCGAGGATGCGGGACAAGAGCCTGGCTGATCCGTATGCGTTAGTGCCGGCCGCAGCGCACGATACGGTCGAGTTCAAGATCGGTGCGATTGTGTTTCTGCGCCAGCGGGACGACGTGTCATGGCGTGCGATGGCGGCCGAAGCGGCGGTGGCGCACGTCGATAACGACGTGCTGCAGCGGTTTGCTGCCGAGGCGAAGCTCGAGCCGATCCTGATTGACCCGGCTGTGATGGTGGGAAAGCCGATCGATCCTGCGGCCCGGCAGACGGCAATCGCATGTGCGGCGACGTTGCGTAAGCTGTGGTCGAAGGAGATCGCGGCTGAGGATGTCAATGCCGATGAGACGATTCCACTCGCGTGCAATCTGGCCTCGGCGCTGCGCTTTGCCGGCGACGATGCGGCGGCCGCCGATGTGCTCGACCGTACGATCGCGAAGGCAGGGCGCGACACGGTTCTGGTCCGTGCCCGTGCGATCCTGCACATGCATGCCGACGAGGACGAGAAGGCGACGGCATTGCTCGACGGTGCCGAAGTGGATGCCGAGCTGCAGCTGTTCGCCGCGCAGGTCGTAACCGGACGCGATCCAGCAAAGGCTCTGGAGCGGCTGTTCAAGATCGATCCCGATGGATTGCCGGCGAACCTGCGACCGGTCATGACGGAGGTGCGAGCGGAAATCGCGATCGCGATGGGCGATGCTGCAGCATTGCGGGAGGCCCTTGCGGCCTTGGCGGCGAGCGATGATTCGGCCGTGACCCTGCAGCTGCTGACGGCGCGCGGGCGTGAGAAAGGGCTGCTTGCAAGCGACAGCAGCCAAGCGAAGCTGCCACTCGCTGCCGACGAAGAAGCGAGCGACGACGATGACGATGGCGAACTACCAGATGAGAGAACTCTGGCGCCGCAAGTGCGAGAGCTTGTCCGGTTCGTCCGGGAGAAGGAACCGGCTCTCGAATTCGCGGATCGCGTCATGCTCGGCCAGTATCTGGAGCGACATGGCGCGCCTGAAACGGCTTCGGACGTCCTACATGGCCGGGTCGCGACGGATCGGGATACGGCGGGGTTACGCACTTATTTGATGGCGAGCGTTGCGGCTGGCCTTGCGTCTCGATCCAAGGCTGTCTTGGACGCGCTGCCGGCAGAGGTGGCAGCTGTCCCATTCTTCGTACGGGCAGCTGCTACGCATCATTGGAACGTCGGCGATGCCGCCGAAGCAGCGCCGCTCATCGAACGATTGCATCTGGCGGAACCCGACCGGCTACACTGGTTCGATTGGCATCTTCAGGCGTTGCTTAGACAGGGCAACGAGGCGCGGGTGCGTGCGCTCCTGAGCGAGCCGGTCGAGAAGCGGCTTAGGGGCAGCATTGGCGAGCGGGCACGGCTCGCACGGGCGCTGAGCGCGTTCGGATACGTCGAGCGCGCGCTAAAGCTTTCCTATCGTGATTTCGCGGCCAATCGGGGGGTGCCTGCTGCCTGGATGAGCTTCATGTCGGTGATGCTGCTCGCGGGCAAGTCCGAAGACATGGGTTTGCTTTCGCCGGTTATCACTGGCGATCATGCATTCGCGGTGCGCTTTCCGGACGGCATCGAGAGGCGGTATCTGATCGAAACCGAGGAGGCGGTGCGGCACGTGGAGCCGGATGCGCTTCCGCCGGACCATCAAATCGCTCTGGCGGTCCTCGGCAAACAGCCACGCGACAAAGTGCATTGGCCGGACGGCAGCACGGTCGAAATAACGGCGGCAAAGCACAAATATCTCGACGCGTTCCATGCGGCTTTGGCGCGATACAACGAGCGGTTTCCTGCGGCGAAAGGCCTGAAGCAGGTCAAGGTCACGCTTGAAGGCGAGAATGCGTTCGAAGAGATCACCGCCGAGGTCAGGGCGCGTGCCGAATACGTGCAGAGCCAGACCGAGAGCTACGCCGAAGGAAAAATGTCGCTGGCGATCCTCGCCTTCATGACGGGTATAAGTCCCATCGACGTGATGGTGGGGCTTCCGGAGGTCGGGACACCATACCGGGTAGCTATCGGACTGGAACAGGAAAGGATCGACGCTTTCAGCGCGATCGCAGCCAACGATCGGCGCGGATGTGTGGTCGATGCTGCGACGTTGCATTGCATCCGGCGGCTAGGGCTGGAGAATGCCGTCGAGGCGATCTGCGGAAAGATCGGCATCACTCAGGCGACGGCGGACCACTACAGCGAGCGTCTGCAAGCGCTCGAAACGCTCGGAACCGGCAGCGGCGGCACCATGGGATACCGTGACGGGCGGCTGTATTTCGTCGAGCGGAATGCGGACGAGACGGCTCGCACCCGGACGCTCATCGAAGGCGACATCGCGTGGCTACGTGCGAGCGCCGACATCGTTCCGGCCGTGCCGATGCAGGACCCGCCTGCGTTCATGCGGCGGCTTGGCATGATCAAGGGTGCTCGTTTCTTCGATGAAATTTACGCGGCGAGCGGGTCTGATCGTGTATTGTTGGTCGACGATCTGTTCACACGGCAGGCCGCAGGACAGCTCGGCGTGAACGGAGTTCTGGCTTCAGCCGGTCCTTATGAAGGCGCGCGACAGGAAGTTCTTGTCGGTGACGGACTACGCCAAGGCGATCACTGATCTCATCGATGCCGGGCAGACCTTCATATCGGTCGATCCGCAAACGCTGATCACGGCGCGCCGCTTGGATCGCGAGGCTGGCGGCGTGAATTCCGGTCGACGCATTAGGATTGCAGTACGGTCGCTTGGGGGCCGCCATGCGGATATCAACTCGCATTGCCGTGTTGCGATCGCGTTCCTGCGGAGCCTCTGGTCGGCGAACAGTCTTGAGCTTTCCGATTATGCGGCAACCTCGGAGCTGCTGCGGTCGTTGCAGCGTGAACGGACGGGTGACTACCAAGGCATTCTCACAGTGCTGGATCACCACATCGATCGGCGTGCGTTCAGCGTCTATCTGCGCGAGTGGGCCCAAGGTCACTTTCTGCGATGGCCGGTCGATGATCCCGAACCAAGTCAGTGACAAGGAAAGTGTGGTCAACGGTCTTGTTGCAGCCCCCCTGTTGCGCTCGCTCATCGCAACAGACCCGCGCGTCGTCGCTCTTTCGTTCGGGCCCAAAAAGAATCTCCACGTTCAACTTCGTCTGGCGAGACGACCACCTGTTGGCTCGCGTAAGCCGCGCGCACGTCGAGGACGCTCAAAAACAGTACGCGCGAGGCGGACAACCCAAGGCTTAAGCATTGCACATACGTCCGGTTTCGGATGGTTTCCGACAGCGCCATGGACGCTCGTGACGGCGCGGCGCTCCTGCTTACGGAAGTCGGCTATCTCGGAGGGTTCCGGATGCCGGCCCTTCACAGGTCTGGCCGCGCGCACGGGGCCGGCGTCCGGAAGCCTGAGGAGAAGGAACCCGCGGAACGGTGTGCTGTGACGATGCAGCGTGCTCTATGGGGATTGCGGCTTGGTGGAGGTCGCCGGATCGCGCGTTCTTGACGGCAACGACCGCGCGCGATCAATCGAACTTGGCGGGTCCGCTGGCCGCAAGGATGTTGGCGACGCTAGACGAGCCTCGTGGTCGTCGGTTGCAGCGCCCATCGGCAACAGGAGTTCGATGTCGGTTATGAACCCGCGCGTTGCTTCGGCTTTTCCGGAAACGGCCATGCGTGCCGTCATGATGTATCGATCCTAATGACGACGGGGCGCGGTGACGACCGATGACGCGGTGTCTCGCCACGGAGGAAGGTCTCAATGATGCGCAGTCGTGATCCACAGCACGGGCACGGCGGTAGATCGCTGCCGGGCTCTTCGTCGGCAGTCGGCTTCTCCGCAGCATCTGCACGAGCCGGCGCCTCGCCGAGTAACTCACGTGCCCGCTCGATCATCTCAGCACGTTGGCCGGTCGCCAGCAGGCCGTAGTGACGGATGCGGTGGAAACCCTTCGGCAGCACGTGCAGCAGGAATCGGCGGATGAACTCGCCTATGTCGAGCGTCATCGTCGTGTGGCGGGCGCGGCCATCGACGCGGTAGTTCTTGACGCGGAACGTGACCGCCGTGCCATCCATTTTCAGGAGCCGGCCGTTGGAGATCGCGACGCGATGCGTGTAGCGCGACAGATAGGCGAGCACCTGCTCCGGACCAGCAAAGGGCTCCTTCGCGTAGACGACCCATTTCTTCTTTCTCAGCGTCGCGAGGAAGGTTACGAACGCCTTCTGGCACGCGAGGTGCGCATTGGTGCTGAAGAAGACGAGCTTGCCGTCGGCGTGTGCAGCCGCAAGCTTCTCCAGCATCAGTCGACGGAATAGGTGCGAGAGCACGAACACGGGCAGTAAAAATTTTGGTTTCGTCGAGACCCATTGCTTGCCGTCTAAAGAGATGCCGCCACCCGGCACGATCATATGCACGTGAGGATGATGGGTCATTGCCGAGCCCCATGTGTGCAGTACGGTTGTCATGCCGATCCTGGCACCGAGGTGTTTCGGATCGGCGGCGATCCTGAGCATCGTCTCGCTGCTCGCACGGAACAGCAGATCGTAAACTACCGCCTTATTGTGGTAGGCGATGGCAGCGATCTCGTCCGGCAGCGTGAAGACGACATGAAAGTACGGAACCGACAGCAGATCCGCCTGCCGCGCTTCCATCCAGTCTCGTGCCTGCGCCCCCTGGCACTTCGGGCAATGCCGATTCCGACAGCTATTGTAGGCAATCTGGGTGAAGCCGCATGCCGCATTCTCGCAGCGCGCGACATGGCCGCCGAGGACGGCCGTGCGGCAATCCTCGATCGCGCTCATCACCTTCAGTTGGCCGAGTTGGATGTGGTCGCGATGGGCGTCACGCCATGCAGGGCCGTGATCGCGGAAGATATCCGCGATCTCCAGGGCTGGACGGGTCACGTCAGGTTACTTCGGTGGCTCGTCCTTCCTTTTCTTCGGAGAAAGCAGCGGCGACAGCCGATCGAGCGGGCTCATCACGCCACGAATGACGTTCGTCGCGACGTGCGTATAGCGGGCAGTCGAATCCAGATTTGCGTGTCCGAGAAGAACTTGGATCACGCGCACATCGATGTTCTGTTCGAGCAGATGCGTCGCGAACGAATGCCGCAACGTGTGCGGCGAGATCCACGTGGGCAATCCTGCGAGCCGTGCCGCCTCGTGGACGATACGGTTGAACTGCCGCGGCGTCATGGGCCCGATCTGGTCGCGTCCAGGAAACAGATACATCCGCGGCCGGGCGATCCGATACCAGTCGCGCAATAACTCCAACAGCTGCGGCGACAGCATTGCGAACCGATCGCGGCGTCCCTTACCCTCCTCCACACGGATCACCATGCGCTGGCTGTCGATGTTCGCGACCTTCAGCGACACGACTTCCATGGCGCGCAGACCGGCACCGTAAGCAACACCCAGCATGGCTTTGGATTTCGGCGTCGGCGCGACTTCCAGCATCCGCAGCACGTCTTCCGGCGGCAGCACGCGCGGCAACTTCTTCGGCTCGTAGACGAATGCCAACAATCGCGTCGTGTCCGGCTTGCCGACGGTCACGCTGAAGAAGAAGCGCAGGGCCGTGATCGTCGCGTTGTGTGTCGGTGGTCTGGTTCCAGTCTCGGTCAGATGAACCTGGAACGCGCGCATGTCTTCTGCGCTGGCCGTATCGGGCGAGCGCTTCAGGAAGGCCGCAAGCTTCTTCACGGCGCGTATGTACTCGCGCTGTGTATCGGGCACGAAGTTGCGAACATTCATGTCCTCGATCATGCGCGCACGCAGCGGGCTGATCGGACGGGTGGTCTTGGAAGTCTCGCTCATCGGGGTATCCGGA
Organism: uncultured Alphaproteobacteria bacterium; assembly: GCA_963779515.1. Lineage (GTDB taxonomy): Bacteria > Pseudomonadota > Alphaproteobacteria > Rhizobiales > Hyphomicrobiaceae > CAVZYN01. The sequence continues at coordinate 205,845 of CAVZYN010000005.1, read as the reverse complement.
GGTTCGGGGTGCAGTGACCCCGCGATCCTCCCGGCCCCCGAAGCGACCGTTACACTTCAACTCAGCGACTGGTTACCGGCGGTCCAGTTTTAGCCTCGCCGGTCACCGCAGCGTCCTCCCGCGAAGCGGGTTCGTTCTCCTCTGCACTACGATGCTCAACACCTGTTGCAAGGATTGCAGTCGGGTGTCGAGTCGCGCTGTGCGTCGCAGCAATCGCTTCACTGCGACGTCTGCCCCAGATGTCGGTAATGGCTGTGACTGTCATGAACGGGCATGGTCGGGTGCGCGCAGCCGCTATGTCACTTTGACAGTTCGGCACAGTGCCGTGGCGGCGGCCTCACCGCTATCCCAAGCTCCAGCGACAGTCCCCCAAAGGCTTGGGTGCAACGCCTCGCCTGCGAAGGCAAGTCTCCCGTCGGCGATGGGCTGTAGGGCAGCCCTAGCAGCGGCCATGCCAGGATTGGCGCTGGAAAACGAGCCCTCGACAAATGCCGACTTGAGCCACGATGTCACCTCAAGTGGCCTGAAATGCTTCACAGCATAATCGCCGAACGTCGAGCGCAACCAATCACGGGCGAATTCGAGTCCGGCGTCCCTACCGCCCTCAACAATTTCCCGAGCACAACGTCCTCCGATGTCGAGCATGGCAAGGTCGGTACCTCCAATCCTCGCAACCAATGCCGCATTGCGCCAGCCGTTGGCGGACGGAATGATCAAGGTGTCGTCATCCGCGCCCAACGGATTGCCTTCCAACGTCATAACAACCCGCTCGTAGCAACCTAGGGGCAAACCACAGGCTGCTTGAAGGTAAGTGCTTGGCAAGTTCGGTTGGAAATCGATCGCATTGGATGCCAAAACTGCGGTTGAAACCGTCACCAAGACGGCTTTGGCCCGAACAGACCCGCTTAGCGTCTCAACCCGAAATTCCCTCGGGCCGCTTTCAGAGACCCGCACAACGGGGCAAGACAATCGGATTTTCAATCCATCTGATGTCTTTGCGAGCAGCGTCCCGAATCCTTCGCGGCAAAGTCCATCAATTTCGCGTTCGTCTGACGTCGCAAAATCGTGGGCCGACACCTCGTCGAGATCTCGGCCACAGAGGTAAGGCCCTACGACGAACTCGATGGCATGCTGCCAGCGCCCGAGATCCTTAGGGATGAGCGATCCGCATGCCGTATCGGTAGCGGCGGTCCGGTGGGCGTAGATCGCGGCCTCGAGCCGTTCCCAGCCTGTCTCGAACAAGTCGTAGTCATGCGATGTGGCCGCGCGGCGATTATGCTGCAGCCAGTAGTCATCCGGCGCTGGATACACGTCGAATCCTGCCGATGCGCCAATCCGATAGAGCGGATTTATTTCTGGCATGTGCAAAAAATGCGCACCGACATCGTATCGTAACCCATCACGGGTTGAGTTTGTTATGCATCGCCCGCCAACGCGATCCGAAGCCTCGAGTACAATGTAATCGCGCTTCGCCGACGCAAACCAACGCGCTGCGGCCAAACCAGCTGCACCAGCACCAATGACCACAAAATCGAAGTAGTCTTTTGCCACAAGCCTATCCAGTTGCAGTCGAACTAAGTGCTGTTCCTCTTGCAACGGATTGCTAGACCCTATCGGCCATGTCAAGCTTGACGGCATGCTGTAGAGCCGTTGTGGAGATTTGATTTGAAAATTGCGATTATAGGGGGAGGCGCGGGAGGGCTCTGCGTTGCCAACTTTCTTGATGAATACTCTGAAGCCCCGCTTGAAATTGACATTTTTGAGTCTTCGAATCGCTTGGGTGGCAAAATAATTACTGCCAGCTTCGAACAAGGCGCAAAATTCGAGGCTGGAGCAGCCGAATTCTATGATTATTCGGCAATTGGCGAAGATCCCCTTCGCCAATTGATCGCAGACCTGAAGCTAACTACGCAAACGATGAAAGGATCAGGTGTCGTGCTCGGCGACACGATCATTCCAACTTTCGACGAAATGGCGCGCATTTGCGGAGTGACCGCGTCGAATGCGGCTCAATCCTTTTTCGACAATTGCGCTCGCATTCTGACGCCTCAAGACTTCTACGGCGACGATCCGGACGGCGATAATGAACATCCTCTGTCTCAAACGACGATGCGAGAGTTTCTTGATGGAATCGAGGACGAAACGGCGCGAAGATACGTCGAAACCGCAATCCACAGCGACCTCGCCACCGAACCCCACTCAACGACCGCCCTCTACGGTATCAAGAATGTTCTGCTCGATGACGAGCGGTACGCTGGCTACTATTGTATCGACGGAGGCAACGAGCGACTGATCGAGTCGCTCCGAAGCAAAGTGCCAGCACGCATAAATCTCCAGGCCTCTGTCAAGGCAGTCGAGCAGCTCGCAGACGCAAGACTGGCACTGTCAATCGCAACATCAGGTGGAACGCAGCGATGCGAATACGATGCCGTTGCGGTCGCGTTGCCGAACTATTGGCTGAGCGGGATCAATTGGCTTGGGGCTGGCCTCCGGCAGGTCATCGGAAAGCACGAAAGTCATTTTGATCAACCTGCGCACTACTTACGTGTGACGATACTGTTCAGGGCCCCATTCTGGCGCCGGTACATCGGCGGTTCCTGGTTCATGCACGACGCTTTCGGCGGTTGCTGCGTTTACGACGAGAGCTCACGGCATCCCACGGAAGATGGGACCGGTGTTCTGAGTTGGCTGATCGCTGGCACAAACGCCATGGCGCTTGCCACGCTTGACGACGACAATCTAATCAATCGCATACTTGGTTCGCTGCCGTCGCCGATGGCTGTCGGGCGCAAGCAGTTCATGGCTGGCAAGGTTCACCGCTGGATCGGCACCGTCAGTGCTCTACCCGGCGGTAAGTTTGCAATGCCCATGGGGCAGAGGCACCACCCATCACCGACAAGGCATCCAAACCTCTACCTCGCAGGCGACTATATGCATGATACGACGCTCAACGGCGTGTTGGATGCTGCGGAGTTCGTTGCGAGCTGCATTTGCGACGACTCGCCGACGGACGGCATTCCGCTAGTGGGCACCGCCGCCGAATGAGTTCGAGTCACATAAGGGAGACGCCGCTCGGACTGCTGCGCGCATCGATTGTCGTCGATCCTCGAAGAGCCTTCGCACTGGCGGCATCGTTCGGCCTGTGCCTCGTCAGTCAGCTGGCTATTCCATATCTGCTCGGTGAAACGGTCGACGCTGCCGTTCAGACACGTGATCTGCCAAGTGTCGTCAGCAACGGTCTCGCGATGATCGTCGCGGCAATTCTGCTCTACATCGGTCACTGGAATTTCTTGTGGCTTGAGGCGCGTCTCATCGCAGAGGCCACATTCAATCTGCGCCGCATCATATACCAGCGCCTGATTGTACAACCGTTGTCGTACTTCACCGGACGCAATGGCGGTGAAATTGGACACCGCGTCATGTCCGACGCAAATGTCTTCGAGCGCGACATCAACTACCTCCTGACCGATTTGCCGTTCGCCGTCCTGACCGTACTCGGCGTCGTAGCCGTCATGTTCTGGTCGCACTGGCAATTGGCGACAGTGGTCGGGATTGTTCTCTGCAGCTCAGCTCTCCTGGCGCAACGGGTCGCCCGGCCGCTCGCCGGCATTGAAAAGTCCGAAAACGCCGCCTACGCCAGGCTTGGTGGTCGGCTCCAAGAAATCATCGCTGGCATCAGAACGGTAAAGTTGTTTGCGCGCGAGACGACCGAGCGCGATCGGCTTGATGCTGCGGGCAAAGATATCGTCGATGTCAACGTGCGTTCAGGCAATGTGGCGGCAAGGCTCGAACCCCTCCTAGAGGCGATCGAACAGTTCGGTCTGGTTGCCGTGGTATGGTGTGGCGCGTACTTCATCTACGACGGGTCACTCACCGCTGGTCGATTGGTGGCGTTCATCGCGTACATGGAATTGCTTGCAGAGCCCCTCCAGAGAGCTGGGCGGTATCTTCGACACTATCATCAGGGCAGAGGCACGCTTGAGCGTATAGCTGAATTTCTGAGCACTATGCCGGAAGCAGACGGAACGATAGCACAGTCACGGGTTGCCCCACCCAATGCAGTGTCTGTCCGGACGATCTCGTTCGTCTATCCTGGGTCGCCGCAGGCAGCGGTCGATCGGGTGAGTTTCGATGCCATGCTCGGAGACATCGTCGCAATTGTCGGACCCAACGGTGCAGGCAAATCGACTTTACTCGACCTTCTCATCGGTTTTCACAAGCCGACATCCGGCCAAATTCTGATCGACGGCGTCGAGCTTCCCGAAGGCGAAAGCCTCCACCAGCACATCGCGGTAGTCAGCCAAGATGTGTTCCTCTTCAACGCGACTCTGGAAGAGAACATTCGCTACGGCCGTATGGACGCCACTGCAGGCGAGCTTGATAAGGCCATCGAAGAGGCTGGCCTCACGGCCTTCGCGTCTGGCTTACCGAAGGGATTGCAAACGGTAGTTGGAGATCGCGGGACGAAATTGTCGGGCGGCGAACGGCAGAAAGTTGCAATTGCCCGCATGCTGCTCAGGCGGTCCCGGATTGTGCTGCTGGACGAACCGGCTGCAGCTCTCGATGGCGCTGCGCTGACTGCGGTGAATACTGTCATCCGAACCGGCGCCCCGCAGCGCATCACCTTCGTGGTCGCTCATCGGCGCGAGATGGTCGCACTCGCCAATAAGATCATTGTCATGCAGAAAGGCAAACTTGTGGCGAGCGGCACATTGGAAGAGGTTAGACAGGCGAGCCCCTTATTCAGAAAGCTGTTCGACGTTAGCGAACGGTAGTGATAGAAAAATCGGTTTGTGGCAAACTCTCAGAGCTCGGTTGGCTCGCCGCCGACAATATAGAACGGCTCGTTCGGATCGTACTCTGCCTCAAACAACCGCGCTCGGCGCAGTTGTTCATCGAGCGCTCGCGCATACGTTTTGAACTTCTCTGGCGACGTGGCGCGAAGCTCTGTGACCAGATCTGGCGTCTCTGCCAACACGAATGCTGGAACCGTTCCCGGGAACGGGGAGCTCCGCAAAGTTTCCTGCCGCTGCAGTGAACGCGGCAAATGCGAAAAATTTACGAGATCTTTTCTGCAGTTGGGCTGGCCACACAAGCATTTCATCGACCAACGCTGGTCCTCCGTCTCGCCGTCGTCGCTCGTGACAGTCATCGAATAGTCGAACGACAGTTCCTCTCCGGGAGCAATCGCCCGCAAGGCGACTATCGGAATCGATGTTTCCGTTTCGCCTAGTGCAAAGTCCTTAAACGCAAGGTTTGGATTGCATGAGTGATTGAGGTACAAGAACGGATGTTGCCGAGAGACATAGAAATACCAGCGAGGCGCGATTGCAATCGAGAAGATGTGGTGCTCGGGTTCCACATCGTCCCAGGAGACGATTTCGACACGATCTTCGTCGCTCCAATCCAATTTCAGAGCCGTCTCGCCAGCGACCAGTGGCCGAAGGGCAAACAGCCCCCAGCCTATTGCCAAGCCGCTCGGACCCGGCACCGGTCGCGCAGCTACATGTCTCTCGCTCGAAAACAGTTTCTGGGTCTGTTGCGGCGCCATCCCGGATGCTCCTCAAGGCAAATCTCATTCGCGGCAAGATCAGGTCCTTGCACAATCGATGCTGCCCTCCCCCAGTCTTTCGTTTGTAAGTTCAGTGTGGGAGCAAACGCAAGAATTTGCGCGCGCTGCAGGATGGCCTCAATCCGGCCTATTTCCCCAACGCCTCAGACTGTCGCACTGACCAAAACTGAACATGGTGCTTTCAGGAGGTTTGGCCGACGCCATGGTTGGTATGGATCAAAGCACTCGATCAAGTGATTAACGTTCTACTGATGCGGTAAGGTCGAAAGCAGTCACTGGAGGCCAAAACTTGCTGCACAGGATAGCTCGCCAGTCCAACATCCAGAACCCGAGCGACGCGAGTATCATTTTGACTTTCATCTCAACATTTGGGCGGCTCCTCGCCCTCGGGGCTCGGACCGCGCTCTATTGCGCGGCGGACATTGGCCGCGCAACCGAGCCCCGCTGCACGGGATGCGCGGGTCTCGGCCCATGCGGGTTGCGATCGCTGCCGCAAGAAAGGGTAGGCAATGAGATGCCTGCCGATGATCGCCATGGCCTTGTCCAAGCGTAGCACGGTGCTCGAACGGTCAAGGTCAAGCCCTCCGGGCGGCGCTACGGCGCCGACCTTGACTTGTTCTTCCGCGCCGTGCGTCGCGAGTTCGTACGGCCGGGGCGGGAAGATGCAATCCCGGCCGAACAGAAAGATGGACCTGGCCATCAATTGGGTTTGGGCCGAAGCCCAAACTCCTCAGGTTCATTCCTTGTTATCGTGAGGCAGTGGAATTCTTCACACCCTATGCACCTGCGGTGCGTACGGCTGCGCCGTCAGGGTCGGGTAACTTGTTGAACGAAGTGGAAGACTCAGTGGCAACTGCCGATTACATCGGTGAATACGGTGACTGCGCGGCACTCGGAATTGAATCAGCAGAACAACGATTTGCGTCTTGCTCGACCCGAGTACCGGCGTCGTATGCGTCGACGCCGTCCCGAGGCTCACCTCAACGGCGGCTGTTCTCGCGCTCGCGTTGTTTCAAATCTACAGCGACACCCGGCATGCTCGACCCCTGGTCGACGACGCGCGCGGCGCTCGCGATCCGGCTGGCCGCCGCTCCGAGATTTGCCGCTTCTTTAGACTCTGAAGCGGGCTGAGACGTGGCGCGATGCGCGGACTGCATCTCGCCGTTCGTGTTTCTACCGTTTGCCGAAACCAGAATTCGACGTGCGTCGGCGGCCGTGTTGAGCTCGAACCCGAGAGCCCGTGCCTCAGCGTGCCAGATCTCGAACAGTGCGTCACGGCGCACCTCGCGCTTTGATTCACGGGTCCGCAGGGCCGCAAGCTCCATGCCTTTGGCAGAACGGTAGTCGTGAATCTCTGCGGCGGCCTCGATCGATTGCCGTCGCTTCGAGAACGCGCGCTCGACATCGCGGGGGACCGCCGCAACGCGGAAGCCATTGGCTGATCGCTCCAAGGCGTGCCCTTCCCGCTCCAGCGCGGCAGCAAGCGTCGCACGGTAGACGGCGCCCGCTTGTTTCTGGGCTTTGTAAAGTTCCCGGCTGACGATCGCACCCCACGTGCCGTCCTTGCGTGGCGCAAGGTTGAAAATAAACACGTGCGTGTGCAATTGCGGGTCGAGCGCGCGGCTCGTGTGATGCTCGAACGCCGCCATCAGAAGTCCGGCCGTGGGCTCGCGGATCGCGCCGCCTTTGCCGCGACGTGCCCATGCGGCGGTGTTTTGCAGATGGGTTGTCGCCGCCATGACGGCGGCACGCTGCGCCTGCTCGATCCGAGGGCGTTTGCCGGCGTCCGACAACGCCCACAACACAGACACGGATTTCGGCGCGCTGAACGTCATGTCCCAACCCGCTGCGTGATTTTGGGCCTTGCCGCCAAGGCGGGCCAAGGTCGCACCCGTCTTCGGATCGATGCCGTTCAGCGCCGCTTCGAACTCGGATCGGACGACGGGACCATCGAGCGAAAGCCGCGCCGCCCCCTCCCCCGCCCACCGCCCAGGCGGCTCACCATGGCGCAAATAGTAGTCGTCGCGGCCAAGGTGACCGTAGTAGCCGAGCGCCGCTTGAACACCACCACGGGCCGAGATCGAAGCAACCATGGTCAGCCTCGCATCTCGCGAATGCGCTCGGCGGCCTCCGCCGACAACGGGGGTGAAAGCGGACGCCGAGTAATAACGTCAGTATCGCCCTCGATCCTTTCTGGACATTGTATCGACCAGATTGCCGGAACATGCCCCGGCCGCCGGACGGGCAATGTCACGAACGGGACGTGCATTTCGAGCACGTCGGGACCGAGGCCCAGCATCAGGGCGCGGATATGGTCGCGCCGCGGTCCGAGACGCGCAGCGATCTCGTCGGCGGTGATCACGCGGCGAATGTGATGGCGCTGCACGGTGGTGACGCTCGACGCGCCGCCGACGACCGACTCGCTGCGCTCCTCGCGCTCGATCTCCTGGTCGCCGATCAACTGGCTTGCTTCTTCGGCGCCGCGGCCCGCGTTGAGGCGGGTGATGATCTTGGTCCCGATCATGCCGACCCAGGCATCGGCGCGGTCGCGTCCGTAGGTGGCGCGCAATTGCGCCAGATCCTGCGCACAGATCACCGCGATGACGCCTTTGGAGCGGCCGAGATCGAGCAGCGTCGAGAAGTTCGACAAGCGCGGCAGCTGTGGAAACTCGTCGGCAAAGATCCAAATGCGTCGTTCCCGGCTCTCGCCGAGCGACGGACTGCCGACCGAGGACGCCAGCAACGCCAGCATGCCGCCGATCCAGTGGCTGGAGAGGGCCGGATAGCGAGGATCGTGCTGCAGGATCACAGGTCGATGCGGCGTCGGCTGATGCAGCCACTCGGAGACCGAGAAACGTCCAGTTGAGTCATTTCCCCAAGCGTCACTCAAAGCGGCAACGACATTCATGTGTGACTGAAAGGTCGACAGCGCGCTTTGCGTCGTGCGGCTATCCGGATTTTCCAACAAGCGAACCGCATCGATGTGATGCCGCCGCGCCATGGCGAGCAGTGTTTCCACGCTCGCCGTCCCCATGTCGTGGAGGTCACGCCAGGTCCACGCGATGCCTTTGGTCGCCTGGAGCGCCGAGACGCAGACTGTCAAAACCTCCCGCGCGGCGTCGGCCCACATCGGGTCCTGGCTGTCGGGGATCAGGCGCGTCGCAAGCTCGCGCGCATCCTGCTTGGTCCGGCAGTCACGCGCCACATCCCAGATCATCGAGCGCGCATCCTGCGGCGCAATCAGCAGCGGATCGCCCGGCAGCCGCTCGGTCATGTCGCCCTTTACGTCGATGACGAGCACGCCGTCGCCGCGGGCGATGGCGGCGAGAACGAGATGAAGCATAGTCTGCGTCTTGCCGGCGCCGACGCTGCCCCAGATCAACCAATGGCGCGTTTCCCGTTCGCGGCCGATGGCGAGCCCTGGCAGCACTTCGAGTCCCAGTCCGGAGTTTTGGATTTCTTGCCGAGCGGATTTCAAGAAAGCGCGTCGCGCCGTGTCCCCCGTCAGGAGTTGTCTTCCGCGGATCACGCGATGCGGCGGCCGCGCACATCTAACGGCGAGCGCAAAGCCGAATGCCGCAAGAAGACTGGTGCCGCCAGCGGCGAGCAGCGACCAATAGCGCCAGTTGAAGGCATCGAGAGCTTGGGCGCTGGAGAGAGCGGTCGCGCACCGATGCCAATGCGCCTCACTCGATCTATCGGCGAGGGTTGAGAGCAACCGAGCACCCATGCACGATCGAATACTCTGCGGGTCGAAGGTGCCCGTCCGCCCGTCTGCGAGCATCCAGGTCGGCGGGTTGCGGCTGATGCCGATCTCGTTGATGAGGCCCGTCATCACGAAGTCCGGACAAAAGCATGCCGAGCATGGTGATCCTGAGACTACCGGTCATCGCCGTACTCCTTCATTTGCGGACAGCGCGCTCAGTAGTGCATCGAATTTGGCACCAAGATCGCGCATGGCATTTTCGATGCACATGTCTCGTTGGCTTGCATCGCGCGCAAATCTCTCAAGCGCTACCAACCGGCGTTCGATGTGCATCAGCCGTTCGGCCAGCGCCTTGTTGTCGCCACCGGCAAGGCCCGACACGATCAGCTCGCGCGCAACGCCCGCGACATTGCCGGAAACGAGATGCGCCCGTGCCTGGAGCCGCTCGATTTCGCGCACCGCGAGGCGGATCGACACCGGCCGTGTTGGGTCAGACATGACCTGATGGCGCCGGACGGCTCATCGCGGCAGCCAACTCCGATGCACGAATGACCCGACTTCGAAAACTCTCGAATGGAGCATCGTCCTCAGCGATCAGAGCGAGAAGGCGGCAGACGGGATCGGCGCCAAGCTCCGCACGCTCAAGGTCCGGAGCACATGTCTTGTCTCGACGACCCAAAGCATCGACGCCATCAAATTCTGTCACAGCAAACTGCGACTCGCGTTTCGTTCGTGGTAACATCGGTGAACTCCTCGTTGGCAAATCAACGAGTCACCCAACCAAGCAAACCGAGTGGAGAAAAGCCGAATGATTTCGCGAAATCAAAATCGGACGAAAATGGATGGCTCTGGACAGCTGGAAATCCTGTCGACGCTGCAATGTGCTACGGAACAGTCGGTGATCGCTCTGCATGTTGAGGCAGTCCATCGTCCAACTTCAGCCACGATACTTTTTCGGAAACCCAAATGTGCTCGGTCGGGGCGAAGGCATTGCGATCATCGAAGGCGACGATGGCTACGCCCATGTACGTTCCGTTCGTGCGGCGGGCAAACACACGGGTGCCACACCGTTGGCAGAAAACGCGTTCAAGAGCGTCGGAAGACAAATGAACGGCCGTGGGGCCTTGGACGATGACGGCTCGCTGCTCAAAAAGTGCTCTCGCAAAGAAGGGAGATGCGAGCGCCATCTGACACCGACGACAGTGGCAAGTTCTTACATTCAATGGCTCCCCTTCGGTACTGAACCTCACTGCGCCGCACATGCATCCGCCTTCGCGCTTCATTTCAGAAACTCCATATTCAGGTCATCAGAGCGGTTTGGTGAAATGAAATCGACGTACCCCGCCACCTATGGTCTTGTTGCTGGCTGCGACGGCAGCCTCTTCGCGAACCAATCGATATCCGGAGGCCCGATAGAACATCAGTGCGTCGCCCTGTAGTTCAGACGTGCTCAAATCCATCCGGGGTCGATTGCGCCTGCGGCATTCGTCTTCCGCAAAACTTAGCATTCTTCGTGCCAAGCCCTGACGTCGAGCATCAGGGTCGACGTACATGCGGCGCAACTCCATTGCCGCTGGCGATGATGGTTCGAGTCCGAACATTCCAACGATTTTCTCGCCGTCGGCCAACACCCAAAATCCACCTTGCTTGCGCCCGTAGTAGTCGCGGATCTGATCAATTTCTTCTTTCAGCGACGCCGCAATATAGCCTTCGAACGCCTCCGCCATGTGAGCAGGTGCCAGTAGACGATTGACGCGGACGAAGAGGCATCTCACTTGCTCTGCGTCGCCTTCCGCGAAAGGCCGCACGATGATCGAAGATTCCATTAAGCCCACCTGCCATGTTCGGCGCATTGGAGATGGGGAATGGCCCGGCGCTCTGACGATCTAACTTCGGAGACTGTTCGGTCAGGGTCAAGGGGAGGAGCAGTCAAGGCACACGAACCCGAAGAGGCTAGCAATGGCAGACGTCACAGTCGAATTGCGCAATGTCGAAGGCACGGAAGCTGCGCTCTGATGGGCCGGCGCCCATACGATCGTTGTCGATAGGCCAGATGGCCGAGCCGGGGGCTCGGCCTCGGTCGATGAGGATTTGGACTCAGTGTTCAAGGCGCTCGGAGATCCCGTGCGGCGCCGAATTTTGGACAGTTTGGCGCGACGTCCGGGCCAATCCCTGTTCGAGATCTGCGCCGCTTCCGTGGCCGACGACGGCACGAGCTTGTCGCGACAGACGATCTCGCAGCATCTCGACATGCTGGAACGTGCTGGGCTCGTCCAAACGAACCGAAGTGGCCGAACCAAACTGCACACCTTCGACGATACGCCGCTGCGGGCTGCGGTCGCCACCTGGCTGGTTTGGTGCATTGCACGAGTCCGGTTGGGCCCACCTCGAAATCAGAACGAAAACGGTCTCGGATGAGAAGCCGCCATCGCCGCCGATACGTTCTAAAAGTCATTTGATGCGGTGTTTACGTCGCTTGCCAGCGTGCTCTGCACTTTTGCAACACGGGTGTTGAGCGCGGGCACTTCGTCGGCAGTGGGTCAAACGCGCTGCGCAGCAATGAGTTGAACGTCGCAGCGCAGAGTTGAACGAACCCGCTTCGCGGGAGGACGCTGCGGTGACCGGCGAGGCTAAAACTGGACCGCCGGTAACCAGTCGCTGAGTTGAAGTGTAACGGTCGCTTCGGGGGCCGGGAGGATCGCGGGGTCACTGCACCCCGAACCTCCGGATACCCCGATGAGCGAGACTTCCAAGACCACCCGTCCGATCAGCCCGCTGCGTGCGCGCATGATCGAGGACATGAATGTTCGCAACTTCGTGCCCGATACACAGCGCGAGTACATACGCGCCGTGAAGAAGCTTGCGGCCTTCCTGAAGCGCTCGCCCGATACGGCCAGCGCAGAAGACATGCGCGCGTTCCAGGTTCATCTGACCGAGACTGGAACCAGACCACCGACACACAACGCGACGATCACGGCCCTGCGCTTCTTCTTCAGCGTGACCGTCGGCAAGCCGGACACGACGCGATTGTTGGCATTCGTCTACGAGCCGAAGAAGTTGCCGCGCGTGCTGCCGCCGGAAGACGTGCTGCGGATGCTGGAAGTCGCGCCGACGCCGAAATCCAAAGCCATGCTGGGTGTTGCTTACGGTGCCGGTCTGCGCGCCATGGAAGTCGTGTCGCTGAAGGTCGCGAACATCGACAGCCAGCGCATGGTGATCCGTGTGGAGGAGGGTAAGGGACGCCGCGATCGGTTCGCAATGCTGTCGCCGCAGCTGTTGGAGTTATTGCGCGACTGGTATCGGATCGCCCGGCCGCGGATGTATCTGTTTCCTGGACGCGACCAGATCGGGCCCATGACGCCGCGGCAGTTCAACCGTATCGTCCACGAGGCGGCACGGCTCGCAGGATTGCCCACGTGGATCTCGCCGCACACGTTGCGGCATTCGTTCGCGACGCATCTGCTCGAACAGAACATCGATGTGCGCGTGATCCAAGTTCTTCTCGGACACGCGAATCTGGATTCGACTGCCCGCTATACGCACGTCGCGACGAACGTCATTCGTGGCGTGATGAGCCCGCTCGATCGGCTGTCGCCGCTGCTTTCTCCGAAGAAAAGGAAGGACGAGCCACCGAAGTAACCTGACGTGACCCGTCCAGCCCTGGAGATCGCGGATATCTTCCGCGATCACGGCCCTGCATGGCGTGACGCCCATCGCGACCACATCCAACTCGGCCAACTGAAGGTGATGAGCGCGATCGAGGATTGCCGCACGGCCGTCCTCGGCGGCCATGTCGCGCGCTGCGAGAATGCGGCATGCGGCTTCACCCAGATTGCCTACAATAGCTGTCGGAATCGGCATTGCCCGAAGTGCCAGGGGGCGCAGGCACGAGACTGGATGGAAGCGCGGCAGGCGGATCTGCTGTCGGTTCCGTACTTTCATGTCGTCTTCACGCTGCCGGACGAGATCGCTGCCATCGCCTACCACAATAAGGCGGTAGTTTACGATCTGCTGTTCCGTGCGAGCAGCGAGACGATGCTCAGGATCGCCGCCGATCCGAAACACCTCGGTGCCAGGATCGGCATGACAACCGTACTGCACACATGGGGCTCGGCAATGACCCATCATCCTCACGTGCATATGATCGTGCCGGGTGGCGGCATCTCTTTAGACGGCAAGCAATGGGTCTCGACGAAACCAAAATTTTTACTGCCCGTGTTCGTGCTCTCGCACCTATTCCGTCGACTGATGCTGGAGAAGCTTGCGGCTGCACACGCCGACGGCAAGCTCGTCTTCTTCAGCACCAATGCGCACCTCGCGTGCCAGAAGGCGTTCGTAACCTTCCTCGCGACGCTGAGAAAGAAGAAATGGGTCGTCTACGCGAAGGAGCCCTTTGCTGGTCCGGAGCAGGTGCTCGCCTATCTGTCGCGCTACACGCATCGCGTCGCGATCTCCAACGGCCGGCTCCTGAAAATGGATGGCACGGCGGTCACGTTCCGCGTCAAGAACTACCGCGTCGATGGCCGCGCCCGCCACACGACGATGACGCTCGACATAGGCGAGTTCATCCGCCAATTCCTGCTGCACGTGCTGCCGAAGGGTTTCCACCGCATCCGTCACTACGGCCTGCTGGCGACCGGCCAACGTGCTGAGATGATCGAGCGGGCACGTGAGTTACTCGGCGAGGCGCCGGCTCGTGCAGATGCTGCGGAGAAGCCGACTGCCGACGAAGAGCCCGGCAGCGATCTACCGCCGTGCCCGTGCTGTGGATCACGACTGCGCATCATTGAGACCTTCCTCCGTGGCGAGACACCGCGTCATCGGTCGTCACCGCGCCCCGTCGTCATTAGGATCGATACATCATGACGGCACGCATGGCCGTTTCCGGAAAAGCCGAAGCAACGCGCGGGTTCATAACCGACATCGAACTCCTGTTGCCGATGGGCGCTGCAACCGACGACCACGAGGCTCGTCTAGCGTCGCCAACATCCTTGCGGCCAGCGGACCCGCCAAGTTCGATTGATCGCGCGCGGTCGTTGCCGTCAAGAACGCGCGATCCGGCGACCTCCACCAAGCCGCAATCCCCATAGAGCACGCTGCATCGTCACAGCACACCGTTCCGCGGGTTCCTTCTCCTCAGGCTTCCGGACGCCGGCCCCGTGCGCGCGGCCAGACCTGTGAAGGGCCGGCATCCGGAACCCTCCGAGTTTGCAGACATCGCGGCCCAAGGTAGCTTGGGCCGGAGAGCGGCGGCAGTGATGTCCGCAATGCCACCGTCTTCAACGGATGAGAACGAGTACGGACCGAGCCACATCCGACGCGCAAGGTGCGAGCCGCCTCGGCACTTGCGCGCAAAGGTAGCTTCGGCACTAGTACCCGGAATCACAAGTCCCTAAGACGGCGGCCTTTGACGCGGCGCTGGTGAACTTTGGATTTGGTCCACACGAAGGGTTCAGCGTCTTCGTTGTAGGCTTTGATGAAGGCATCGATGTGCTTCTGCACTTGCGCGACCGAAGTGAAGGAAGCGCCCGTCAGCGATTGGCCCTGCAGGATCGAAAACCAGCCTTCGACCTGATTGAGCCAGGAGGCCCGCGTCGGCGTATAGTGGAATGTGACACGCGGATGGCGCTTCAGCCAATCGTCATTCTTCCTGTGCGTGTTCAAATTGTCGAGGATGACTTCAAGGCGGCGGTTGGGATAGGCCGCGACGATTTCGTCCATGAAGTCGAGAAATTCCTTGCGGCGGCGGCGCTTCTTGTGTGCGGCCTTGACCTTGCCTGTGGCCACTTCGAAGGCCGCGAACAACGTCGTTGTGCCGTGCCGCTTGTAGTCGTGGCTGTGGCCCGTCAACGCACGGCCATTGGGCAGTTTTAAATAGCCCTGCTCCCGCTCCAGCGCCTGGATCGACGGCTTTTCATCGATGCAGAGAACGACCGCGTTCTTGGGCGGCGCCAAATAGAGCCCAACCACATCGGCGGCTTTGGTGGCAAAATCCGGATCGTTGCTCTCGCACCAGCTCTTGCGTCCAGCGAGGTCGATCTTCTGCTTGCGCAGCGATCGCCACACGTATTGCACATCGACGTTGCCCAACGCGCCGGCGATCAACGGCCCGCTCCACCGCGCAAAACCCTTCGGTGGCGGAGAATCGAGAACCTTGCGAATGGCCGCGTCGGTCTTCTCGCCGTAGAGTGCAGGCGGGCCGCCACGGTCGCGATCTTCCAACCCATCAAGACCTTCTTGCGCGTAACGGATGCGCCAAAGGCTCACTGTGGTCGGCGTCGTATCGAGATCGCGGCCGATCACACGCGTCGCTAGCCCCGTAGCGGCCGCCAGCACAATGCGCGCCCGTAGAGCATGACGCTGCTCAGTCGTGGGCGCCCGCACCCGCGCCTCGAGGATCGCGCGATCACCACGCCGCAACCGGACTTTCTGTGCCGCTGAAATCATGCCATGTTAAATCACGACACGACGCAGCGCGATAGTGCAATCGTGACTCAGTCATGTGTGATAGCGGGCACTAGGCCTACATAGATCCGGACCGAACCCTGCAAAATCTTTCTTTCAGGGGCGGCGAATAAGTTCGCAAAAGGACCTGCAACGATGGCTGATGCGGAACGCCTCGGAAAAATCGCCTCAATTGGCCGAGACCTCATCACAACGCAGTTGGCGATGGCAATGGAAACGCCATCTCAGGCCCTCGAAAGCGGTTGGGTGCTCGGGTATTGCTTCGGCGTGTTCGACGCACTTGCTCAGCAAGTGGAACTTGATGGTGACGATGACGTTTTCAGCCTCGTCACCCTTGGCTTCCTCAGTCTTTTTGCGGACCCTGCCGATCCCGAGGCGGCAATGTTCGTTCGCCGATCCTTGGACTATCAGGACAGTCCGCGTTTTCAAGAAGGTGCTGCAGCTGGAGGCAGCGACGTCTTCGTTTGGATTGCTGACCGCGCGAAGGCACCCAAGGCACTGTTCGAGCAGCTCAACCGATTACCAAGAAGACGAGGCACACGTAGCTTCGCAGAAGGGCACCCTCAGACACTGTCTACGCTTCTAGTCTTCGCACCGGGACACCCGGCACCCGCTTCGCCGGCAGATGTTTGGCTCCGAGCACGGCTACCATCAGCCTCATCACTTTCGAGCGATAATGTGCGGTTTGGTAAATTCCGGCTACTACCTGGCATCCCTTTCGGGGTGCCCAGGGCAAGCCCCGGATCGTAGGCCCAAATGGCCGCCCCAAAGAACAGTGCCAGTGCCGTCAGCACGGCCATGCAGGCAAGTGGGTTGAACTCCAAGTACAAGGCGAACCGGATCAGCTCGACAGCGTAGGTGAAAGGGTTCAGTCGACAGATCTGGAAGAGTGCGTCGCTCGATTCCTGGATGCGCCATAGAGGATACAGCGCGGACGAGGCGAAAAACATGGGGAAGATGACGAAATTCATAACGCCGGCGAAGTTTTCCAGCTGGCGGATCGTCGCCGACAGAAGCATGCCGAGCGCACCAAGCATGAGGCCGGTTAGCAGCAATGCCGGCAGCACCGCGAGGTTGCCCAATGCCGGTAGATCGATGCCATAAAGACGGGCGCAAAGCAGAAAGGCATAGACCTGCAACAGCGACACGCCGGTGCCAGCAAGCAGGCGGGCAAGCAGCAGAAACCAACGCGGCAGCGGCGAGGTCAGCAACACGCGCATGCCGCCCATCTCGCGATCGTAAACCATGGCCAACGAGCTCTGCATGCCGTTGAAGAGCTGGATCATCGCGATCAATCCGGGCGTGATGTAGACATCGTAGACGATGTAGGTGCTGTAGGGTGGCGTGATCGAAACACCGAGAACGGCGCGAAATCCGGCGGCGAAAATGAACAGCCAGACCAACGGCCGTACCAGAGCAGCGATGAAACGCTCGCGCTGCTGCAGGAAGCGGAGCAGCTCCCGGCGACAGATGGCGGCGAACGCACGCCAATAGCGTTGGTGGTTCCGTGGAGTTGCCGTCATGGGAGAGGCTCGCGGGCCGCAGGTGCGACCTTGCCGAAGGCCGCTGAAAGGGTGGCGAGCCCCGACCTCCGCACGACATCTTCGACAGACCCGCAGGCGACGACGCGCCCCTCGTCCAGTATGACCACATCATCGCCATCCCCTACCTCATCGATGAGGTGGGTTGCCCAAAGCACGCTGACGCCATCGCGGGCTGCAAGCGCATGCACGTGATCGACGATCGCCCGGCGCGTTGGGATGTCGAGCCCTACCGTTGGTTCGTCCAGCAGCAGTATGCGCGGAGAGTGGAGCAGTGCGCGCGCGATCTCGATACGACGGCGCTGACCGCCACTGAGCGTGCGGACCTTGGCATCGAGTGCGTGCGCCATGTTCAAAGCCGTCAGCTCGAGAGCCATGCGCGCCTGCGCGTCGGATCGAGAAAGTCCGTGCAGGGCAGCGAAGTACGCGAGGTTCTGTCGGACCGTCAGATCGAGGTCGAGGGTCTGCTGCTGGAACACGATCCCGAGACGGTCGAGTGCCGCGGCGCCCGTCGAGATCAGCTCGCGCCCGTTGATGAACACGGACCCGGATGGTGGCTGCAATAAGCGCAGGACGAGCGAGAAAAGTGTGGTCTTGCCGGCTCCATTGTGCCCGAGCAGTGCCGTGAAGTGGCCACGAAGCATGCAAAACGAAACCTCATCAAGCGCCCGCTTCGGTCCAAAAGAGTAAGATAGGTTCTCGACCAAGAGGGGCGGAGCATGTCCCGTGTCGACAGGCGCACGCGCCGTGGGTGTCTCGCTTTGCGGCATACGGGAGGACGATTCTGCTTGGGCTGCGGCGACTTGACATGACGTTGCATAGGGCGCAGCATTGCCTAATAGTCAAGTCGCCTTGGCCAGCGTGCCGAATACTCAGGAGCAGGAGAATGACCATCAAGAAGGTTTGGCGCAAGCCGCAGCTGTGCGAGCAGGACGTGGCGCTCGAGGTGACCGCATATCGATCGTCGGAGACCGATACCGAGATCTGAATAGCGGCTCTTCTGACTCGACGATAGTGACCTTAGCGCGCGGCGGCAGTTTGGGCGGTAGACGTTGAGCTGTCTGGTGTTTGGATGTTGCTTCAACGGTAGCTTGGCGTGCGCATCAAGGTTCTAGGCTCCGCGGCCGGTGGGGGGTTCCCTCAGTGGAACTGTAATGCACCAACCAGCCGGGCCGCGTGGGCAGGTGAAAGCTGGGCGGCGGCGCGGACCCAATCGTCACTCGCCGTGAGCTGCGACGGCGCGGCCTGGGTGCTCTTGAATGCCTCGCCCGACATCCGCCAGCAGATTGCCGCGACGCCCGAGCTGCATCCCCGCGCAGATGGCCCCATTCGCAACAGTCCCATCCGCGCCATTGTCTTGACCAACGCCGATGTCGATCATATCGGGGGCCTGTTGAGCCTCAGGGAACGACAGCCGCTCACCATCTATGGGACCGAGCGTGTGCTCGATGTGCTCGCGGCGAACAGCATTTTCAATGTCTTGAGCCCGGACTGTGTCACGCGCGGGGCGTTGACAATTGGGCAGCCAACCGCGCTTGCGAACTCCGGAGCGGGGCTCGGCCTCACGGTGGAGCCGTTGCCAGTGCCGGGCAAGATTGCGCTCTATCTCGAGGACACCAGCGCTGGCGCCGGGCTCGGAACGCGCGAAGGCGACACCATCGGGCTCAAGGTGAGCGAAACGGCCACCGGGCAGCACTTCTTCTATCTTCCTGCCTGCGCTGCCATCGATGCGACGTTGCGCAACCGGATTCGCGGAGCAGCGCTGGTGATATTCGATGGCACGCTCTACCGGGATGATGAGCTCGTTGCCCAAGGTCTCTCCGAGAAGACCGGGCGGCGGATGGGGCACATCAGCATGTCGGGGCCGGACGGCTCGCTCGCGGCCTTTGCCGGCCTCGACGTCGGGCGTCGCATCTACGTGCACATCAATACATCCAATCCGGTCCTGATCGAGGGCTCGCCCGAGCGCAGGGCCGTCGAACGGGCCGGCTGGGAGGTCGCGCACGACGGCATGGAGGTGCGTTGTGAGTGAGATCCTCTCCCCCGACGGGCTAGAGGCGGCGCTGCGCGCGATCGGCGCCGAGCGCTATCACGACAAGCATCCGTTTCACCACCTTCTCCACGGCGGCAAGCTTTCCAAGGGCCAGGTGCAGGCTTGGGCCCTCAACCGCTACTGCTATCAGGCGGCGGTGCCGCGCAAGGATGCGGCCTTGATCAGCCGCACCCATGACCGGGAGTTGCGCCGTCAATGGCGCCATCGCATCGCGGACCACGATGGTGATGGCACCGAGGAGGGCGGCATCGAGCGATGGCTCGTGCTGTCGACAGGCCTTGGCCTTGATCGTGACTATGTCGTCTCGATGCGAGGCGCCTTGCCGGCGACGCGGTTTGCGGTCGAAGCCTACGTGCGGTTCGTGCGCGAGGAGACGCTGCTCGAGGCCGTCGCCTCGTCGTTGACCGAGCTGTTTGCGCCCACGATCCATCGCCAACGCATCACCGGCATGCTGGAGGGCTACGGCTTCATCACCGAGGACGTGATGCGCTATTTCCGGCGCCGGCTCGGGCAGGCGACCGAGGACGCAGCCTTCGCGCTGGCGTATGTGCGGGCGCACGCTCGCTCGCGCGAGCAGCAGGCGGCTGTGCTCGACGCGCTGCGCTTCAAGTGCGGCGTGCTGTGGGCGCAGCTCGACGCGCTGCACCACGCCTATGTCGCGCCAGGCTTGATCCCGCCCGGCGCCTTCGTGCCCGACGACTGGCCCGCGGACTTAAAGGCGAGGCCGTCATGAGCGGCAGCGGCGACAGTGCCGGCCCGCGTCAGCGCCTCGTCATCTCGGCGGCGTCGCAGCCGGCGCTGGCGCGTCACGCCAGACTGAGGTTCGACGAGACGCGCAAGCACTGGATACTGCTCGCGCCGGAGCGTTTGTTGACACCGAGCGAGACTGCGGTCGAGGTGCTCCAGATGTGCGACGGTCAGCGCTCGGTCGAGGCCATGGCCGCCGCGCTCGCTGCCGAGTACGATGCGGCGGCAGCGGATATCCTGGCCGACATTCTGCCCGTACTGCAGGAGCTGGCCGACAAGGGATATGTCACAGCATGAGCGACGAGGTAGCGCCAGGCATTTCAGTGCCGGTTGGGCTCCTGGCGGAGTTGACGCACCGCTGTCCACTGCAGTGCCCCTATTGCTCGAACCCGCTCGAGCTCGAGCGCGCGGCGCCGAGCTGACCACCGCCGAGTGGCTCGACGTGCTCGACCAGGCAGCGGCTCTCGGTATGCTGCAGCTGCACCTCTCGGGCGGCGAGCCGACGGCGCGGCGTGATCTGGAGCAGATCGTGGCTCGCGCGAGCGAGCGCGGGCTCTACGCGAACCTGATCACCTCGGGCTACGGTGTCACGCGTGAGCGGCTCGCCGCGCTGGCCGCCGCCGGTCTCATGCACGTGCAGATCTCGATCCAGGATGCGACCGCCGCCAGCGCCGACCGTATCGCCGGGGTGGAGGGAGCGCATGCCCGCAAGCTAGCGCTGGCGGGGATCGTGCGAGACCTCGGTCTGGCGCTCACGATCAACGCACCGGTGCACCGCCAGAACCTCGACAAACTGGAGTCGATCATTGGTTTGGCCGTCTCGCTCGGCGCCGCTCGGCTCGAGATCGCCAACGTGCAATACTATGGATGGGCGCTGGCGAACCGTGGCGCGCTGCTGCCGTCTCACGCACAGGTCGTCCGCTCTCTGGAGGTGGTCAGAGAGGCGCGGACGCGGCTCGCCGGCGTGCTGACGATCGACTACGTAGCGTCCGACTACTACGCCCGGCGGCCCAAGGCCTGCATGGGCGGCTGGGGCCGCGGCATCATCAACGTCACGCCGTCGGGCAAGGTGCTGCCCTGTCATGCGGCGGAGACGATCCCGTCGCTCACCTTCGACAACATCAGGGATCGGCCGCTGCGCGACATCTGGCTCCACTCGTCCGCCTTCAACGCCTTCCGCGGCACGGCCTGGATGCAGGAACCTTGCCGCTCCTGCGAGTTCCAGGAGGTCGATTGGGGCGGCTGCCGCTGCCAGGCGTTGGCCATCACCGGCGATGCGACGAACGCCGATCCGGTTTGCGCCAAGTCGTCACACCGCGCGACAATCGCCGCGCTCGCCGAGGCGGAATCGGCCGCGCCGGCACCGGAGTTCGTCTACCGACGCATGAATTCAGTAGCGCACCGTCCCGCTGGCTGAATCTGCGGCCGACGCACCTTTAAGGCCGGAGGGCGAGGTCGTGCGCCAGCCCGCCCCTTGGCGAACGGCGACACCTGATCCGAGGTATGCAGGCCCTCGCGGAACGGAATCAGCTGGTTGAAAGGAACGGCTCCGGCTGGCCGGCGAGCGAGGAGATCCTCTCGAACTCGGAGTTGCCGCTCGTGCCGTGACAGGTCGCACAGGCTTCGAGCTGTTCGGCGAGGGTCTTGCCCGCGACCGTCGCGCGGGGGCCGAGCGTCGCGGCCGACGGGCGATTGACACCAGTCACCGCTAGCACGATAGTCGGTGTATCTGCACGGCATCCTAGATCACCAAATAAGCGCTGCAACCATGACAATTCTCGACTGCCAGGGAGGATACATGTTTCGGTTCGGATGGGTTCGAGCACTCGGTTACAGCACGGCGGTTGCCGCCGCAGTCGGTCTCGCCGGAGCAACGGCGGCCACGGCCCAGGAGGTCAAGGGCGCAAGCAAATGGGGTGACATGAACACTGTCACCCAGGACATGCTCAATCGCGCGGCTGGCGACAGCAATAACTTCCTGCACACCAACCACAACTACGCGCAGACGCGCTACGTCCCCAACAAGCAGATCAACGCGACCAACGTACACAAGCTGCGCCCGGCCTGGATGTTCCAGACCGAGGTGAAGGACAGCTTCGAGACCTCGCCGATCATCGTCAACGGCGTCATGTACTTCACCACCTCGTTCAACCACGTCTACGCGGTCGACGCGCGCACCGGTGAGCAGCTCTGGCACTTCAAGCACAAGATGGGCCCCATCACGGTTTACTGCTGCGGCCCCAACAACCGCGGCGTGGCGGTGGCTGGCGACCGCGTGTTCATGGCCACGCTCGACGCCAAGATGCTGGCGCTCGACGCCAAGACCGGCAAGCAGCTGTGGGAGGTGCAGATCGCCGATCCGGAGCTGGGCTACTCCGAGACGATGGCGCCCACGGTCGTCGGGGACAAGGTTCTGATCGGCACCAACGGTGGCGAGTATGGCGTCCGTGGCTTCGTCAAGGCGTTCGACGTCAAGGACGGCAAGCTGCTGTGGACCTTCTTCACGATTCCTGAGAATTCAGTTGGCGTTTGGGCGACGCATGACGCTACTGGGCGCGACATGAAACGCGATATCGCCAAGGAGAAGGCCGATCTCGCCAGGATCGGAGACCCCTACAAGACTCTGGGCGGCGGCGTGTGGCAGAACCCGGCTGTCGATCTCGAGTCCAATCGTATCTACTTTGTGGTCGGCAATCCCTCTCCCGACCTCGACGGCTCGCTCAGGCCCGGCGACAACCTCTATACGAACTCGCTCGTCGCCGTCGACCTGAACACGGGTCGCTACGCTTGTCACTACCAGTACATCGCGCACGACGTGTGGGATCTGGACGCTGTCAGCCCGCCGATCATCACCATGGTCAGCGGCCGCGACGGCAACATGGTCAAAGGCGTGCTCCACGGCGGCAAGACGGGGCATGTTTACGTGCATAACGCGCAGGACTGCAGCCTGATCCGCTTCTCCGAGGCGATGGTGCCGCAGGAGAACATGTGGGTGCTGCCGACCAAGGATGGCACGCGCATGCTGCCCGGCGCTAACGGCGGCGTCGAGTGGTCGCCGATGGCGATCGATCCGACAAAATCCCTGGCCTACGCCATTAACCTGCACCAGCCGATGACTTACCACGTCGAGTCGACGCCCTATCCGAAGGGCAAGCTGTGGCTCGGCGGCGCCTTCAAGGTGATCCCGACCGAGGAGCAGTGGGGCAATGTGACGGCGGTCGACTACAACACCGGCAAGATCCGCTGGCAGGTCAAGACGCAGCAGCCGATGATCGGCGGCATCCTGGCGACCGCAGGCGGCCTCGTGTTCACGGGCGAAGGCAACGGCCTGTTCCGCGCTTACGATTCCGACACGGGCTCGGAGCTGTGGCGCTTCCAGGCCGGCGCTGGCGTCAACGCGCCGCCCTCCTCCTACACGGTCGGTGGCCGCCAGTTCATCGTGGTCGCTGCCGGCGGTAACACGCAGCTCGACTACAAGCGCGGCAACACCTTAATCGCGTTCTCGCTTAGCGATTGAGGGCGGCGCTGGACATTCTACATCTGTCGGCTACAAGAATCTGCGATGGGCGCGGCGTTTCGCGTCCATCGCGCGTTTTGGGACAAGGCAGACCAAGGACAGACGATGTCGGAGCGCAGATGGCGATGGGCACTGGCGGCGGCGATGATGGCAGCGCATGCGTTGCCGGCCGTGGCCCAGACGTCCAAGCGGCTGCAGGAGCAGGTGCAGCTGTGCGCGGCCTGCCACGGCGATAATGGGCTGCCGCAAGACAAACTGGTGCCGATCATCTGGGGCCAGCATCAGGGCTATCTCTACCTGCAACTAAGGGACTACAAGCGCGGCGACCGCAAGCACGAGCAGATGACAGCTGTCATCGAGCAGCTTGAGCGCGAGGATCTGATGGTGCTGGCGGAATATTACTCCAAGAAGCCGTGGCCGCGCACGACGGTTCCGCCAGCCAAAGACGACGTGGCGCTGAAGGCCGCCAGAGCCAACACCGCAGTGGGTTGCACCGGCTGCCACCAGGACGAGTACAGGGGCGAGGGCACGCAAGCCCGACTTGCCGGCCAGACCCGCGAGTATCTGCTACGCACCATGATCGAGACCCGCAACGGCGTGCGCGCCAATAACCCGGGCATGACAACGTTGATGAAGTCGATTTCGGAGGACGACATCGTGGCATGTTCCGAGTACTTGGCGGGGCTGACAATCACGCCGCGCTGACTCGGCGCTCACCGAGCCAGCAGCTGCTCGCGCACCGAGGCGTTGGCGAGATCAAGAGCGGTCTTGCCGCTCTTGTCGCTGAGGTCCCTGCGTGCGCCATGCATCAGGAGCTTGTCGATGACCCTGCCATGCCCGAGTTCGGCGGCAATCATCAATGCCGTTCGGCCGCGGTCGTCGGCATCATCCAGTCGCGCACCCTTGGCGAGCAGCAGCGCGACGGTTCCGATCCCGTCGCTCTCCGGCGCATCGTTGGCGTGGCCTGCCGCCCACATCAGCGCGGTAAGCTCATTGCCGTAGCGGCGGTTGATGTCGATGCCCTGCGCCAGTAGCCGTTCGACAATCCGCGTGAAGGCGCGCGCGGCGGCATAAACCAGCGCCGTCTTACCGGTGTTGTCGGTCGCGTGCACGTCGACTTTGCGCTCAAGCAGCAGGGCGACGAGGCGCTCGTTGCCGTTGAAGGCCGCAACGATGAGCGGTGTGGCAGCCGACTTGCCTGGAGCGTCCGGACTGGCGCCGCGCTCGAGCAGCAGACGGACGGTGGCGAGCCGGCCGGCCTCGACCGCGTGGAACAGCGGCGTGGCGCCAGACAGCTCGCGTTGCTCTATGTCCGCGCCGGCATCGATCAGTACCCTCGCCGTGTCCGGCAGCGTGGCCCTGACAGCATGGTGCAGTGCCGTGTCGCCCTCGCGCCGGCGCGCGCGCACCGAGGCACCGTCCCTGATCAGTTCGGCGGCAAGCTCCGCACATCCCTTTTGTGCGGCACGCGCCAGGAAGGTGTCGACCTGGCGCTCGATAAAGCTCTGCCTGGCGGCGTGGTAGCTCTGCAGGATGTCGCGGCACTCCAACGGGTCGGCGGCGAGGAGCGGAGCTGCGGCGAGCCCCATGCTCAACGCTGCGCCAGCGAATGCCAGCGATGTCGTCCGCCTTTGCCTGATCCTGCTTGTCATGTCACACTGGCCTTCGGAGAATGCATTGAGGGCAGTCTCGAATACTCGAGCCGGATGCGCAACACGCCAATGACGACAAGGGTAAAACGCCGGTCACCGTCTCGTGCGCTCGGGCTCGGGCTCGGCCTGCGGCTCGGTACGGCTGCGCTCTGCGCGACCCTCGCCGGGCCCGTCATCGCCAAGGGCACCGGCAAAGTCCTCGTCTCCAACGAGAAGAGCAACTCGCTGACCGTGCTCGATAGGAACGGCACGGTGCTGCAGTCGATCGAGACCTGCGCCCGACCGCGTGGCATGACGTTCAATCCAGATCGCACCGGCTTCTACGTCGGCTGCGCCGACGATAACATGGTGGCCTTCTACGATCTCGCCACGCTCAAGCTGCAACGGCGTTACCGCAACGTTGCCGCACCGGAGACGTTCGATCTGCACCCGAATGGCCGCCACCTCTACATCTCGAACGAGGACGACTCTGAGGCGAGCGTGCTCGACGTCGAGACGGGCGAAGTGATTCAGCGCTATCCGACCGGGCCGGAGCCGGAGGGAGTGGCGATCACGCGCGACGGCCGCCTGGTGTTCGTCGCCTCCGAGGTGGCGAACCTCGTGCACGTGATCGACACGGTGGAAAAGAAGGTCGTCAAAGAGGTGCTGGTGGGCACACGGCCGCGCCGCTTTGCGCTGTCGCCCGACGAGAGCGAGATGTGGGTGTCGGCAGAGCTCGCCGGGCTTGTCGAGATCATCGATATGAAGAAGCTCGAGGCCAAGGGGCGCATCGAGTTCAACATCCGCGCCATCCGCCGCGACATGATCACGCCAGTTGATCTGCTCTTCACCAAGGACGGGTCGCGGGCTTACGTAGCGCTCGGGCGCGCAAATTACGTGGCCGTGGTCGACACCAAGAGCCGGCAGGTGCTCGACTACATCCTGGTCGGCAAGCGCCCCTGGGGGCTGATGCTGAGCCGCGACGAGCGCCAGCTTTGGGTCGCCAATGGCCTGTCCGACGACGTGTCGATCATCGACACCAGAACCGGCAAGGTCCTCGTGTCCGTGCCGGTTGGCCAAGTGCCCTACGGGATATTGATCGATGACTAGTACGAGGCGCCGCCGGCGGCTGATGTGGCTGGCGTTCGCGTTTCTGGCTCTGGCAAACTCGGCGCTGGCGAACTCGGCCTTGGCGCAGGCGCCAGTCGAGACGGAGCTCAGGATCGGCTACCTCGACCGCACCGGCGATGCCGCCTACCAAAGAGCTGCGGGCTACGCCGGCCTCTACCGCCGCGAGCACCTGTCGCCGCGGCCAGCGGCCGAGCTTGCGGTCAAGGACGGCACAGCGGCGGCGCGGGCGGCCGGCCTGCGCTTGCGGCTCGTGCATCGCGCGCTCACCGAGACGGAAGATGCCCCGACGGCGGCCGCAGCGCTGCTGCGCGAGGGCCTGTCGGCGCTGCTGGTCGACTTGCCGCTCGCCGATGTCGAGCGGATCGCAAAGATGCCGGGGGCGAACACGGTCGCCCTGCTCAACGCCCGTCATCGCGACGACTCCCTGCGCCTCTTCGCCTGCCGCAGCGGGCTGCTGCACACGATTCCATCCTGGTCGATGTTGACCGACGGTCTGGCTCAAGGCCTCTTGGCGCTCGATTGGCGGCGTGTGCTGGTGCTCAAGGGGCCCGCCGATGCGGATCTGCGGCTGACGGAGCAGTTCCTTGCCTCGGCCAAGAAGTTTGGACTGCGGATCAGTGACGTCCGCTCGTTCGTTCACGGCTCCGACCCGCGCAAGCGCGATCAGACAAATGTGCGCCTGTTGACCGGCAATGCCGACTACGACGCGATCTTCGTCGCCGACACCAGCGGCGATTTCGGCCGCTACGTGCCCTATAATACGGCGCATGCGCGGCCGGTCGTGGGCACGACGGGACTGCAGCCGCTGGCGTGGCATCCGTTCTGGGAGCGACATGGGGCGCCGCAGCTCAATCGCCGATTCTATCGCGCGGCCAACCGCGCAATGAGCGAGGAGGATTGGGCGACGTGGATTGCCGTCCGGGCGGTTCTCGACGGTGCAATTGCGGCGCGCGACGCGGCACCCGCCGCCGTGTTGCGCTCGCTGACCAGCGCCGAGCTTCGCCTTGAGCTCTACAAGGCTTTGCCGGGATCATTTCGGCCGTGGAGCCGGCAGCTGCGACAAGGCATCCTGCTTGGCACGTCGGACGCCGTCATCGCACTAACCCCGGTCGAGAACGTGCTGCATCAGAGGCACCCGCTGGATACGCTCGGCCCTGACGAGCCCGAGTTCAAGTGCCCCGGCTGATCGGTCGAGGCACCTGATGGAGACTCAATTCATTTCGGCCACAAAGGGAGAAACGGATGACCGCAAGAGCGCGAGCGACAGTCACGGCCTTATGGATCGCGGCGAGCTCGACGGCGTCGGCGCAGGGCTATCTCGCTACCGAAGCGCAGAAGCTGCCCGATCTCGTTTTCGGGACCGACCAGGCTGGCTTTGCCGTCTCCGAGGCGAGCTACGACCTGGTGACCGGCAAGGCCTATCAGCTCGCCATCGTATCCAGCGGCAAGCGTGAGTATGCCATTCGCGGCGACGACTTCTTCAATTTCATATGGCTGCGCAAGGTCGAGATCGGCGATGTCGAGATCAAGGCCAATGGCCTCTATGAGATCGAAATGGAACGCGAGGGGAAGGCGACCATCGTCTTCGTGCCGATCCGACCCGGCAAGTACCGCATTTATGCGAAGGGACTGGACGCCAAGGGCTCCGTCACGCATATCGTGGTCAAGTGAGGTGCTCTGCAGTCGTAGATCACGTCTTCGTCGATCAACGCAGCTGTGACCGACGTTTCGGTGACGTGACATTCTTAGTAGGCTGTTGGGGGAACGCAGTGTCAATATCCCGCTTTGACCGGGCCTCGCCGCGTCGGTCGATCGCAAGGCGCCGGGATTGGTGAGAGTTATTTCCGGTATTGGCCCGTGACGAAGCAGCACCTGTGGTCGGTCTTTGGCCCCTGCGGCGATTGAGAAGATCACGCACGACCACGCCTGTGCAGGTTTCTTGGACATCGGCATTGTATGCGGCGCCAGTGGCTCGGGCGGCGCAGAGAACGCAGTCACCGCTGATCCGAGCATCGCAACCGGCGGCCGCATCAAGATCGCGCTTTATGACCTCCTCTGGGGCGACCGGTTAGCGTCGCCCTAGGCGAGTCAATTGTTTGGTATGATCGAGACACAGCATTACCCATTACGGCCCCAATACTCGTCGCGGAGACGGCGTTTGTAGAGCTTGCCGGTGGCCTCGCGCGGCAGTGTCAGGCGGAAATCGACGCTGCGCGGGCATTTGAGAACGGACAAGTGCTGGCGACAGTGGGCAATCAACTCGGCGGCCAAAGCCGGCGAGCCCGTCTGCCCGTCGACCAGCTGCACCACGGCCTTGACCTCCTCACCGAGGTCTTCGTTGGGCACGCCAATGACTGCAGCATCCAATACTGCCGGATGCTGCACCAGAACGTTCTCCGTCTCCTGCGGGTAGATGTTCACGCCCCCGGAGATGATCATGAATGACTTGCGATCGGTCAGGTAGAGATAGCCCTCGGCATCGAGACGTCCAACGTCACCGAGTGTGGACCAGCCCCGGCTGTTGCGGCTTCCCGCGGTCTTTTTGGGGTCGTTGTGATACTCGAACTGGTGGCCGCTTTCGAAATAGACATCGCCGCTCTCGCCGACAGGTAGTTCCGCTCCGGCTTCATCGCAGATGTGAATGACGCCTAGCTTGGCACGGCCGACTGAACCTGGATGCTTGAGCCACTCTTCCGACGTGATCGATGTGAAGCCATTGTTCTCGGTGCCGGCGTAGTACTCGTGGATAATCGGCCCCCACCAGTCGAGCATCTGCCGCTTGACGTCGACGGGACATGGCGCGGCCGCGTGCAATACCATCTTCATCGAGGACAGGTCGTGGCGGCGCCGCACATCCTCACGTAGCTTGAGCAAGCGCACGAACATGGTCGGCACCCACTGCGCGTGGGTGATCGCCTCGGCCTCGATCAACGCGAGCGCCATCGCCGCATCGAATTTCGCCATGATGAAGGCCGTGCCGCCAGCCTTGATCGTCACCATGGAATGGCGCAGCGGCGCCGCATGATAGAGTGGCGCGGGCGACAGATAGCGCGTGTCCGGGCCGTAGCCGAACAGCTCGGTCAAGAGATCGATCAGCATCGTGCGCCCGCCCAGAGGCACATCGTTCAACGGCCATTTCACGCCTTTCGGCCGGCCGGTTGTGCCCGAGGAGTAAAGCATGTCGAGGCCTTGCGACTCATCGGCGATTGGTGTCGTCGGCTGGCTTGCCACCACGGCGGTCCAGAAGATGCAATTCTGGATGGCAGAACCGATCGAGTAGAAGCGGCACCGCTCCCCGATGTCCTGCACCATGCGAGGCAGCATGGCGGCGTAGGCGTCCGAGGCGATCATCAGGCGCGCACCGCAATCGCGGACGATGTAGGCAATCTCGTCCGGCATCAGGTGCGTTGCGACTGTTGTGTAGTAAAGCCCGGCGCGATCGGCGGCGAAGCAGATTTCCAGGAACTCGCGTCGGTTCTCCATGAGCAGGACGATATGATCACCACGTCGCAGGCCGGCCGCGCGGAAGAGATGGGCACCCTGATTTGCGCGCTGTTCGAGTTCGCCGAACGTTACGCTCTCGCCAGTGGCACACATGCGATAGGCAAGCGCGTCGGGCTTGGTCTGGGCGTGGAAGCGCGTATGGAACGCCGTCATTACGTTAGAACCTGATCAGTGTTTTGCCGATGGTGTCGTTGGATCGCAGATGCTGCAGTGCGGCCTTGAGGTCGTCGAAGGCAAACGTATCGCCGAGCATTGGCCGCACCTGATGTTGGGTCATGGCCCGCAACATGGCCTCGAAGCCATCGCGGTGGCCGACCGTGATGCCCTGCAAGCGGACGTGCCGGGTTACGATCGGCCCGAGCGAGGCGTTCAGTTCGACTCCGGAGAGCACGCCGATGACCGAGATGATGCCGCCGGCGCGCACAGCGCGTAGCGACAGCGGCAGTGTCTCCTTGCCGCCCAATTCGATGATGTTGTCGTAGCCGCCGCGGTCCGCTGTAATGTCGCGGCTAGCCTTGGCCCAGTCGGGTGTGACGGTCGTGTTGATCACCGAGTCGGCACCCTTCGAAAGCGCGATGTCGAGCTTCACATCGCTTCGCGACAGCATGGTCACGTGCGCCCCGTGCAATTTTGCGAATGCCAGCGCGAACATCGCGACACCGCCGGTGCCCTGGATCAGAATCTTATCGCCGGCCTGGGCCCGACCATAGGTCGCGATGGCGCTCCAGGCTGTCAGTGCCGCACAAGGTAAGGTCGCAGCCTCGGCGTCGCTCAGATAGGCGGGCACCCGCGCAACACCGTCTTCGTTGAGACAGACGTAGTCAGCCATGACGCCATCAAGCGGGCCGCCGAGCGCGGCCGCAAGCCGTTCGGGTGTCGGGTCACCGCCGGTCCAGGACTGGAAGTAGGTCGGGCAGACCCGGTCTCCGACCTTGACGCGGCTGACGCCTGCGCCGACCGCTGCAACCTCACCCACGCCATCGGACACCGGAATGAGGGGCAAATCCCCCGTTGCGCGCCCGTAACCACGCTCGGGCACGATCAGATCACGCGCGTTGAGCGCGGCCATCCGCATGGCGACGAGCACTTGACTGCGCGCCGGCGTCGGCGTCGGCCGCTCCGCACGCTTCAGGTTGTCGAAGCCCCAATCACCTTCAATTTGAAAGACTCGCATCATGCGTCTGATGTCCGCAGTTGAGGCCGGCGCAGGGGCGAACCTGCAGCGCGGCGTGAAAGGCGTTCGCGCAGCATGTTGCTGCTGCCATCCGTCAGCGCGGCGACGTGGCTGGCGGCAATGTGGCGTGCGAACGGGTACTCGGGCTTCAAACCCTCTGCGCCCATTGCATGCAAGAGTGCTGGCAGGTGACGCTGGCACATGGCGACCGCGTGAAGTTTCGCGGCGGCGGCGGAGTGCTCCGCGTCGGTATCTGATGTGAACGCCTGCACGGCCTGATCCACCAGCGTGCGCGCAGCCGCGAGGTCGGCTGCCACATCCGCAATCGTGTGGCGCCATGCCTGATGCTGCGCCAGAGGGCGCCCGAACGTCGTGCGCGCGCGGCCGTAGTCCTGCACAGTCGCGAGGCCTTCCGCGACCATACCGCAGCACATGGCCGCCACATAGGTGCGCGCGCCATTGATTTCGGACAAGATCGATTTCAGCGCAGTTCCAGGCGCCAGCAGCAGGTGCGCCGTCGGCACGCGGCAGCCGTCGAGCACGAAACCTCCCGTCCCGGTACTGGTCTGTGAAAATGGCGAGTTCATCGGATAGCGTTTGCACTGCGGTACTGTCAGATCCACCAAGAAGGCGCCAATGCTGGAACGGTCACCCTTCTGCCCGCACTGCGCGTAAACGATCGCCACGTCGGCGTGCCGTGCGTTGACGATCCAGGTCTTTTCGCCACTGATTTGCCAACCGTCACCGTCGCGCACAGCGATGGTCGTCATGGCGGCGACATCCGAGCCGGTGCCCGGCTCCGTCAATGCGGTGCAGGCTGCGCTTCGTCCATCCAGCAGTCTCGGCAGGAACAGATCGGCCAGTTCGGTCGGTGCGAAGCGGGCCACGTTCAACGCGATATTGTGCGTATTGACCACGGACATGGCAAAGCCGAAGTCGGCGGCAGCCAGGATTTCGCACGCACGGACCTTGAAGGCATAACTCAGTCCCAGCCCGCCGCGATCAATTGGAACCTGAAGCGCCGTCAGTCCAAGCCGGGCAGCCTGTGCCGCTATCTGCCGGTCACACTGTAACCCCATCGCCCAACCCGCAGCTGCGGTCGCGACCGTTCTCGACGCGAACGATGCGATGGCCTGCAGGAGTTCGCTCTCTGAGAGACTTGGCACGCCTGTCACCTCTGCCCGGAGAACCGCGCGCGGAGATCGCGTGCGAGACCGACAATGCCCCCCGGCATGAAGATCGTGGCGAGCACCAGCAGCAGACCGTAGAGGATCAGCCGGAAGCCGTCGGCAAATCTCAGCAGTTCCGGCATCATCACCACAATGAAGGCACCGATGACCGGACCGGCGATCGTTCCCGATCCACCAACGATCACGGCGAGGATCGCATCCAGCGACTGGGCGACGCTGAAAATCTCGGGGTTGATGAAGCCCTGATAATGCGCATAAAGCGCGCCCGCCAGGCCCGCATACATGGCGGCGGCAACGAAAGCGAAGAGCTTATAGGTCCAGGCTGCAATGCCGATTGCGCCGACGAGGTCCTCGTTCTGGCGAATGGCAACCAGTGTGCGGCCGATGCTGGAACGTGCGATCGCTGCCGTCAGTAGAGTCGCTAGGACAGCAATCGCCAGGACTAGATAGTAGTAGGCGGCCCGATCCTGAAAATCGAACAGACCGCCCAGGCTCTCTGGCTTCGGGATTTTCGAAATGCCCGCTTCACCCTTTGTCAGCTCGGTGAAGTTGGTCAGAACGATGAAGATCACCATGTTGAAAGCCAGCGTTACGATGGCGAAATAGTGCCCCTTCACGCGCAGGCTCGGATATCCCGTCGCCAGAGCGAACACCGCCGTCAAAAGCGGGGCTACAGCTATCGTCAGCCAAACCGGCAGCCCGAAATGCATATTCAGCAGCGTCGACCCATAGGCGCCAATGCCTATGAAGCCCGCCTGCACAATCGAAACGTAACCGGTGTAGCCTTGAATGAGGTTCTGGCCTTGAGCCGCAATGACCCAGATCAGTGCCAGGATGCAGAGATGCAAATGGTACTTGACGCTGGTGAGTTTTGGCAGCGCCAGCATGAGCGCGAGGCAACCAAGCCAGGCGATCTGGGACGGTGTGAACTTCATGCCGTTTTCCCCATGAGCCCTTGGGGTCGAACCAGCAGCACCAGGATCATCACGACGAATGCGATAACGTCCTTGTAGGCAGACGAAATGAAGCCGGCGGCTAGTGACTCGGTGATCCCGAGCACAAGTCCGCCGAGAATGGCTCCAGGCATCGAGCCGAGGCCGCCGAGAATCAGGACGGCGAAGCCTTTGACCACGAGCCCTTCGCCGATGCCTGGTGCTATTGCGAACAGCATCCCAACCATGATGCCCGCGATCACGCCTAGCGCACTGGAAATCGAGAACACGATGAGCGGGATTGATCGAACGTCGACCCCCATGAGAATGGCCGCATCCCGGTTGTCGGCGACAGCGCGGATCGCCTGTCCCGTTTTGGTTCGGTCAATGAAGATGGTCATCGCGACTATGACTAGCGCCGACGCGAGGATTACATAGAGTCGCAGTTCCGGCATGGTGATGCCGGCAAATTGAAAGACACGATTGAAGGTGGTTGGGATCACGACCTGCTCGTGCCCGAACAGTTGCAGGTTGATGCCTTCGACCATCATGGTCAGGCCAAGGGCCACGATGAAAGCATTAATGTGGTTCGCGTTCCGAACAGGTCGATAGGCCAGAAGTTCGATCAGAAGGCCGAGCACCAAACCGACGACCAGTGCGACGATCACGGCGACCGCCAGTGGCCATTTCTGGTTGGCTACGAGGAAGAAAGTGAGATAGCCGCCGAACATCGACACGGAGCCGTGTGCAAAGTGGGCGATCCCGAGAATCCCGAAGACGATTGTCAAGCCGAGCGCGATAAGCACGTAGACGCCGCCGATGGCGAGGCCATTCAGGATTTGCTGCAGAAACTCGATCATCGGATTCTCAAGTTGCGACACGTCTTGCCCCCGGCGATTGTCCGATCACCAGGGGCGATGTCGAAGCGTTACTTCAAGGTGCTCAGGAACTGTGAGTAGGCCTTGGAGTTGGAGGGCAGATCTTCGACGAATGCCCAGTTCCCGGCTCGCCACTGGAAGGCGCCATTGGACGTGTATGCCTGCCCATTGCTGTCGAACATTTTACCATCGACGGGCGCATACTGCATCACGACCTGCGGAGGCACTGCCAGATTGCGCAGGGCGGCTGCCACGGCCTTGGTATCTGTGACGGTGCCGGCGGCTTCGATCGCGGCTTTCAGAGCGTAGGTCTGGTCGTAGGCGTACGGCGAACTTGGCGATGGCGGAGTTCCGAACTTCGCCGAGTAGTTCTTGTGATATGCGGCGCCGTTCTTGCCGGCTGATTGCAGTGTCAGCTCGGTCGGGCGCAAATCCCAGACGCCTTCCATCTGCTCCGACGTTACGACGCGCAGGAACTGATCCTCGCTGCCGCTGGTGAAGCCGTAGCGCGCCACCTTCATGCCGAGTTCGAGCGACTGGCGATACACGAATGCGGCAGGTTCCACGTAACCGACAACCAGAAGCGCGTCGGGATTGAGGCCGCGGATTTTGGTCAGCTGAGGCGCCATGTCCCGGTCTTTAAGCGCAAACGTTTCGCGGGTGACGATCTCGCCCCCTGCTTTCTTCAGTTCTTTCTCAAAGCTATCGACGTAGCTCGAGTAAAATCCGACGTCCAAGGCGCCGATCACGGCGACGCGCTTGTGCCCCTTGCGGCCGACGAACGTGCCGGCTGCGGCGCCAGTGTAGTCGGCAGGGGGGCGCGTACGTACCAGGTTCGGAAGTTTGCCGGTCGTAATCGAGCGTTCGGCGGCATTGCCGACGAGCATGACGGCGTCTTCCTTGCCGATCAGCGACGCGACCGCGCTGGTTGCGCCGGAGCAGCAGAATCCGAGGATGTACTTGACGCCATCGCGGTCGATGAGCTTGCGCACAGCGTTAGTGGCTTCGGTCGGATTGGCCTTGTCATCATAGGCGATGACGTTGAGCTTGTAGTTGTCCGCGCCGACCTTGATGCCGCCAGCGGCGTTGATCTCATCGGCCGCCATTTTCACGGCGTTGGCTTGTGGCAGGCCATAAACGGCGCCACCTCCGGTCAGGGCATCCGAGAGCCCGATGTTCAGAGTTTTTTCAACGGCAGAAGCGGAGATGGCGGTTGCAGCCGTCGTCAAAATTGCCAGTACAAGACCAGATAAACGCTTAATCATTTGGTTCCTCCTTGGTTTCAGTGTTGTTGCCTTCAATGTCCGAGATAGGCCTTCGCCACCTCGGGATGCGACTGCAATTCGGCGCCCGTGCCGGTGAGCACGATCTCGCCAGCCTCGAAGAGGTAGGCGCGGTCCGCAAGTCGTAACGCGAGGAGCGAGTTCTGCTCGACCAGCAGAATCGTCTTTCCCATCGCTTTGATCCGCCCGAGCGTTGCAGCCACCTCGGCAACGATCTTGGGTGCCAAGCCGAGCGAGGGTTCGTCGAAGATGCATAGCCGTGGACGCGCCATCAGAGCACGCGCGATTGCGAGCATTTCCTGCTCGCCGCCAGACAGCGTTCCGGCCAGCTGTGACCCGCGCTCGCGCAGGATCGGGAACATGTCCATCATGTGGTCCACGTCGGAGGTCTGCTCGGCATCGCGGCGGGCATAGGCACCCATGCGCAGGTTTTGCAGCACCGTCATCTGCGGGAAGACCTGGCGGCCTTCCGGGCACATCGTGATTCCCGCGCGTACGATCGCATGCCCGCTAGCATTAGTGATGTCTCGCCCCTCGAACGTGATGCTACCAGATCGCACCGGCAGCAGGCCGCAAATGGCTTTCAGCGTTGACGACTTGCCGGCACCATTGGCTCCGATCAGCGCAACGCACTCTCCGTCTGCCACGTCGATGTTGATACCGTGCACGACTTCGATGGCGCCGTAGCCGACTCTGAGATCCCGGACCGCGAGCATCAGACGCTCTCGCCGAGATAGGCATCGATCACGACACGGTTGCCACGAATTTCAGCGGGCTTGCCTTCTGCAATCTTCGATCCGAAGTTCAACACCACGATGTGATCACAGACATCCATGATCAGCTCCATGTGATGTTCGATGACGAGGACTGCTGTGCCGCGGTCCCGGATGGAGCGGATCAATTGGCCGAGCGTTTTGCGCTCGTGTGATACCAGACCGGCGGCCGGCTCGTCGATGAACACCACTTTCGGGCCCGAAGCGAGCGCAGTTGCAATCATCAGGAAGCGCTGCTGGGCCGAAGAGAGCGTGGCCACGAGCCGATCTGCAACGCCGTCGAGACCGCAGAGGCGGATTAGATCTTCTATCTTCTCGGCCACCATTCGCGCGTCTGTGTTGCGGTCATGTGTGGCACGAGTGCCGATTGCTATGTGCTCACGGACGGTGAACTCAGGAAACACGCGGGCGGTCTGAAACGTGCGGGCGAGCCCACAGGAGACACGCTTGTATTCTGGCAATGCTTCGATCGCTTTGCCATCGAGGATGATCGAACCTGCGGTTGCCGTGTGTAGGCCAGACAATACGTTGACCGTCGTTGACTTGCCTGAGCCATTTGGACCGATCAACCCGAGAATCTCGCCGCGGCTGATCGAGAACGTGAGATCCCGAACGGCGTGAACGCCGCCGAATGACTTGCTCAAGCCTGCGACACGCAGGACGACCCCGGCCATTGGATGCTTCCCCACGCTGCGGGCGGCAGACCTTGGCGAGGATAGTAGCTGGACGGGTAGTGCACTCAAACTCCAAAGTTTGTGGCGAGGTCTCAAAAATTTCGATACCGTGGAGGTCAGATGAACCCAGCATGGCGAGCCTCGACAACTCAATCACCAAAACATGGTCCAGATCAAAAACATCAAGTCCATTCAGGTCTTCTGCGTCGTTGCGCGGACCAAGAATTTGACCAAAGCTGCTGCCGAGCTGCACAGCAGTCAGAGTGCGATCAGCTACCATATCAAAAAGTTGGAAACGGAACTTGGCTTGCCCCTGTTCCGCCGGACGGCAACCGGGCTCGAGCTCACCGATCACGGCGCCGCTCTCGCTCCACATGTTGATACGGGTCTGAACGGCATCCGCGCCGGCCTAGACATGGCGGTGCGCCGCGCAGCGACAGTCAGGGTCGCTGTGTTGCCGATGTTCGCAAGCCGGTTTCTGTCAGCACATCTCGGTACGCTTTGGGAGACGCGACCTGAACTGCAGATCTCGATTCAGAATCATAACAATACCTATGCGAACCTAACTGACCCTCATGCGTTTGCCGATCTCGGAATCCAGTGGGGACTTGGCAATTGGCCACGATTCCACGTCACGCGGCTGTGGCCCGAACGGCTGATCGTCGTGTGCAGTCCGAAATACCTCGCACGTCACAAGATCACTTCGACGGCCGACCTGAAGCGCTGCACCTTGCTGCATGTCGATAACGAGCTGATGTGGTCGGAATGGATGTCGGAGAACGGGCAAACTTTGGCGTCAAAGCACTCCCGAGTGATGCTGGACGATCGCCATTTCCAACTCAGCGCGACGATCAATGGGCTCGGGGTATCGCTGTTCGTGGAATGGCTGGTTCAGGACGAACTGCGCGCCGGCCATCTCGTCAGACTGTTCGGACGCTCCTTTGGCACCGCGTTCGCCTACCACTTGATCAGCCCGAATGAAATCGTGATGCAGCCGCAGGCGATCGAGATCAAGAATTGGTTTCTGTCGCTTGCGCCACAGGCAAAGCGACCCGCGCCGTCCAGGCAAAGCATGGGCCGCAAGATCACGGCAAGACGTTGAACCTGGGTACGGGCAGCGGCGTGACAATTGATGCGATTGTCTCATCGCAAGCAAATTTTGGCACCGGCTTGGCTTGCCTAGGTCGGACCGTTATTGCGTTTCAGCATGGCGCCGTGAGCCCAGCATGGATCTCATTCAATTGCGTCGTGTGATGTCGCGGCGTTCCAAGCCTTCCCAGATCTGACCGGTCCTGCGCGCTTCCTCACGTCGTCGCGATGCACCCAAGACCGACTTTGTTCTTGCACCGTGAACATTGTCGCTTTGGGTCACGACTGTCAGTTGGTAACCACGTCATGGAAGAATTGATCCGATAGCGACCGGCATAGCGCTCAGTTCAGGCACGACCGGCGCATGTTCGTCTGTCTCTCTGGAAAGGAGACAGACCATGGAGACGGAACATACTTCATCGATCATCAAGCCCGTTCGCGTGCCTTGGAATAAAGGGAAGCTTGTCGGCGCAAAGCCACCATTGAAACCGAGCCATGTTTGGTCGATCCGCACGAAGCTGCAGATCGAGGGGAAGAAGCGGGATCTCGCGCTTTTCAATCTGGCGATCGACAGCAAGCTCCGAGGCTGTGACGTTGTTGCTGTCCGGGTGGAGGATGTCGCGCCGAGCGGTTACTCAAGCGACCGGGCAACGATCAGGCAGAAGAAGACCGGCAGGCCTGTTCGGTTCGAACTAACTGATCAGACACGGGCGGCACTCGACGAGTATCTTCGACTGACGAACAGGAAAGCGTTGCAGTTCCTATTCGCGGGTCGTGGTAATAAGGGAGGTCTGACGACGCGACAGTATGCACGTCTCGTTCAGGAGTGGGTTGCCAGCATCGGGCTCGATCCAGCCAACTTGTCGTCACCTTGCCGCTGCTCCAGATGACTTGGTCTTGGCCGGACTGTGACGGCGATCTCGACCTGCGATCGAGCCGTCCGCGGATGGTCATGAGGCGATCGATCGTGAACCGGTCGAGTTTGGTTTTACGGATTCGCGAGAAATTAGCGGCAGCGATCCCCGTGGCTT
The DNA here is from genome assembly GCA_963779515.1 of uncultured Alphaproteobacteria bacterium. Classification (GTDB taxonomy): domain Bacteria; phylum Pseudomonadota; class Alphaproteobacteria; order Rhizobiales; family Hyphomicrobiaceae; genus CAVZYN01. The sequence continues at coordinate 166,954 of CAVZYN010000005.1, read as the reverse complement.
CGGCGGCGGCGCGCACGGTCAGTGCACGCTTGTCGAGCACCTTGATGATCTGTGCGGCAAGCTGGACTTCCCCGGAAAAAGTGGAGGGCTTTTCTGATAGGTTTTGCGAATCAGAGGAGCCAGCATGGGCAAGACCAAGACAGACAAGGGGCGCGAAATCGACGAGGCGTTCCGGCGGGAGGCCGTAAGGATTCTGACGACGAGTGGGCGTACGATCAGGCAAGTTGCCGATGACCTCGGCATCGGCATGTCGTCGCTGAGCACGTGGAAGCGGAAGTTGGATCGCGCGGAGCTGATGGCCGGGCCACACGAGGACGTCGAGAAGGAGCTGGCCCGCTTGCGTCGGGAAAATGAACTCCTCAGGGCCGAAAGAGATCTCTTAAAAAAAGCGACCGCCTTCTTTGCCAAGGAGACAAGTCGATGAGTTTTGCGTTGATCGATGCAAAGAGGGCTGAGGCTTCCGTCGAAACGGCGTGTGCAGCTTTGGGCGTCAGTGTCAGTGGTTTCTATGCTTGGAAGTCGCGACCTGCCAGCGACCGGCAGAACGACGACATGGTCATGTTGGCGCACATTCGCGCAGAGTTCTCGACCTCGAACGAGACCTACGGTTCACCGCGCATGCACGTCGAGTTGCAAGAAAGTGGCTTGGCGATCGGACGGCACCGCGTGGCTCGCCTGATGAGCGAAAACGGCATGAAAGCACGGCAAAAGACGCGTTTCAAGAAGACGACGGACAGCGACCATGGCGGCCCTGTCGCAACGAATGTGCTCGATCAGGACTTCACCGCGACAACGCCAGATCAGAAATGGGGCGTGGACATCTCGTATGTGTGGACGGCCGAAGGCTGGCTCTATCTTGCGGTCGTGTTGGATCTGTTCTCTCGACGGATCGTTGGCTGGCACCTGAGCGATCGGATGAAAAGAAGCTTGGCAATGGAAGCGTTGCGGCGCGCGATCTCGCTGCGTCGACCTCCGCCCGGGCTGATCCATCATTCGGATCGTGGCAGCCAATATTGCTCGGACGACTATCGCCGCATGCTGCGCGATCATGGCTTCGTTGCCTCGATGAGCGGACGTGGGAACTGCTATGATAACGCGATGGTCGAGACCGTATTCAAGACCATCAAGTCAGAGCTGATCTGGCGCACGGCGTTCGCGACGCGCGACCAGGCCAGCCAAGCCATTGGCCAATACATCGAAGGGTTCTACAATCCGCGCCGGCGGCACTCGAGCCTCGGCTACGTCAGCCCGGCGACGTTCGAAGCAACGTTCTGCGCCGGCCAAAAGGAAGAGCGAATGGCTCTCCACTGAATCGGGGGAAGTCCAAGCTCAGCCTTCAGGTGCTCCGCATCGGCGTTGGCAAGTCGAGATCGACCGCGACACCAAGAGCGCCAAGAAAGCGTCCGATATCTTGATCGACTTCGTACAAACGATGTTCGACAGCCTCGAAGGCAACATCGATCCACGATTGCTTGATGCCGGGCAATGAAATGGTGTTTTCTGGCGGTGTTGGCTTGTCGTGCATCATGCGAAGCCGCTCACCGCCATCGCCGCACCATCATTGCACGGTGTTCGGCCATCAAGATCGCCGCACTCCTGGCCGGCAAAGCGACGTGTCACCCAACCAAGCAAGCCGAGTGGGGCATGTCGTGCGGGTCCCTCGTGGGTCTTCATGCCGTTCGCGGTGATTCCGGCTTAAGATCACGCCGGCATGGGATCGCTCCGCCCGCATGACAGCGCATTCTTCCCCAACGAGCTGCGTCCTGGCCAATCGTGCTCGATCACGGATCGCTGTATTGTCATAGAATGACTGCCGGTTGGATCGAACCAGGATTGGTTGAGATGAACATGAGCCGAGTGCCGATGTTGCCGCGGTCATGGGAGATCGATCGCGTGATCGCTATCGTCGCGGCACTCTTCAGCACGTTGCTGCATTGGGTTTCCGGCTGGCATGCATGGGCTTCGCTGGCGCTCGGATGCGGACTGTTCGCCGTGTTGACTGCGGTGTCGCATCATTGGCGCACGAGCAGTGCGCCAACATCCGAAGCGAAACAGCCGCTGCCACGTGGCGGCGTGCCTGCTGCCCTGTTTCCAGCTGCGGACCTGCTTCAAGCAATGCCGGATGCGGCCATCCTCTTGCAACCTGACGGTACGATCGTGAGTGCGAACGAACCGGCCAGGGATCAATTGCAACTGGTGCCTGGAAAGGATCTCAATACATCTCTCAGATCACCGGAACTCGCTTCGGCGTTGGCGCGCGCGGCCGCGGAGAATGTGGTGGCAACCGCGGAGCTGCGCATAGGTGTGCCCGTTGAACGGAGACTGACCGCGCGGCTGCAGTCGTTGTCGACCAGCAGCCGTGCGAATCCCGTCATACTCGCCACATTCCGCGATCGAACCAGCGAGGCCCAACTCGATCAGATGCGCTCGGATTTCGTGGCCAACGCGAGCCATGAACTGCGCACGCCGCTGGCATCGCTGAAAGGATTCATCGAGACCCTGCAGGGCCCGGCCAAAGACGATCCCAATGCTCGCGCACAGTTCCTCGACATCATGCAGCAGGAAGCGAGCCGCATGTCGCGCCTGATCGACGACCTCCTGTCGCTGAGCCGCATCGAGATGCGCGTGCATGTGCCGCCGCTCGAGCGGGTCGACCTGTCCGCTGTCGTCCGAGAGGTATCCGAGTTGCTTAGTCCGACAGCAAACCGTGCCGGCCAAACGATTGTGATGTCCGTGCCGGAAGACGCGACCACAATCCGGGGAGAACGGGACGAACTCGTCCAAGTGGTCCAGAACCTCGTCCAGAATGCGATCAAATACGGCAAGCAGGGCGGAGCCGTGTCGATACGCCTATCACCAGCAGGAAACAACGTGAGCCTTGCGGTTGCAGACGACGGCATCGGCATCGCGAAAGAGCACCTTCCCCGGCTGACGGAACGGTTTTACCGGGTCAGCGCCAAGGATAGCCGAGAGCGGGGCGGTACCGGTCTTGGGCTGGCGATCGTCAAGCACATCGTCAACCGGCACCGCGGGCAAATGGACATTACGTCGGCGCTCGGTCGGGGCACGACTGTCACGGTGTCATTCGCGATGGAGCCGACCACGTGATGGGGCGTAAAACATAGAAATATCAGATAATTACGTTGTCACATGGGTGTCGTCTGCCTGTCCTAAAAAGGTCTCGTCCGATCAACGGCACACGAGGATGATATGACTACTTTCGCCCGCCCGCTCACCGCCCTTGCCGCTCTCGCAGCGACTGCCGCCCTCAGCCCCGCCTGGTCGCAGGCCAAGACCATTGCCATCGACGGTTCCTCCACCGTGTTTCCGGTCATGGAAGCCGTTGCCGAAGAGTTCCAAAAGGCGAACAAGGGCGCGGTCCGGGTCACGGTTGGCATTTCCGGCACCGGTGGCGGCTTCAAGAAATTCTGCCGCGGCGAAACCGATCTGTCGAACGGCTCGCGCCCGATCCTGAAAGCCGAGATCGACGAGTGCAAAAAGAACGGTATCTCGTTCTACGAACTGCCGATCGCGTTCGACGCGTTGACGGTTGTCGTGCACCCGCAGAACCCGCTGGAGTGCATCAAGGTTTCTGAACTCAAGACGATGTGGGAGCCGACCGCCCAGGGCAAGATCAAGTCCTGGAAGGACGTCAATCCGGCATGGCCCGACCAGCCCCTGAAACTGTTCGGCGCCGGCTCGGATAGCGGAACGTTCGACTATTTCACCGAGGCCGCCGTCGGCAAGGCCAAGTCGAGCCGCGGCGACTACACCGCCAGCGAAGACGACAACGTGCTGGTCAAGGGCGTGCAGGGCGACAAGGGCGCGATCGGCTACTTCGGCTTCGCCTACTACGCGGCCAATCCGAAAGCACTCAAAGCGCTCGCCATCGACTGGGGCAAGGGCCAGGGCTGCGTGAAGCCGTCGCTGGAGAATGTGCTGGCCGGTTCGTATAATCCGATGTCGCGGCCGCTGTTCGTCTATGTCTCTGACAAGGCGGCCGCAAAACCGGAAGTCCAGCAGCTGGTCGACTTCGTCATGACCAAAGGCCCGGCGCTGATCAAAGAGGTCAAGTATCTGCCGCTGCCGGAAAAGGCCTACGCCCCGGCGCTGCAGCGCTTCAAGAATAAAGAGGCTGGTTCCGCGTTCGGCGGCGTCCCTGAAGTGGGCGTGTCGATCGACACCATCCTCGCGAAAAAGCCGGTGATGTAAGCGCAGCGTATCAGCGCGACTGGCTATTGGATGCGCCGGGACTGGTTTTTGCCAGCCCCGGCGTCTCGCGTGAAACGGTTAGACTGCGGGGACGGGATGGCATCGAAACTGACAGCGGCGCAGCGCCAGCGCCAGCGTTGGCAAGAGCGGTTGGTCATCGGCGCGCTGTTTGCGGCGGCTGCCTCGTCCGTGCTTATCACTCTCGGCATTGTCGGGACATTGCTCTACGAATCAGCGGTATTTTTCCGCACGGTTCCGCTCTGGTCGTTCCTGACCGATACGGTTTGGACACCCCTGTTCGATAATCCTCGTTACGGCGTTCTGCCGCTGCTGATGGGTACACTGGTGTCGACTGTCGTGGCCTTGCTGGTCGCGGCACCACTCGGTTTGATCGCGGCGATTTATCTCAGCGAGTTTGCGCCGCATCGCTTGCGCGAAATCGTCAAGCCGGCGCTTGAACTGCTCTCCGGCGTTCCGACGATTGTCTATGGCTTCTTCGCGCTGTTGTTCGTGACGCCCTTGTTGCAGAAGATCATTCCCGGGCTGCCCGGCTTCAACATCCTTTCAGCCGGGATCGTGATCGGGATCATGATCCTGCCGATCGTTGTGTCGCTCAGCGAAGATGCCATGCGCGCCGTGCCGCAAGCGTTGCGCGACGGTTCACTTGCCATAGGTGCCACCAAGTACGAGACCGCTGTAAAAGTCGTGCTGCCAGCCGCTTTCTCCGGTGTCGCGGCCGCGTTCGTACTTGCGCTCTCGCGTGCCGTCGGCGAGACAATGGTGGTTGCCATCGCCGCGGGTCAGCAGCCGAACCTCACGCTCGATCCGCGCGAGCCGGCCGCGACCATCACCGCCTACATCGTGCAAGTCGCGCTTGGAGATCTGCCGCACGGCTCAATCGGGTATCAGTCGATCTTTGCAGCGGGTCTTGTGCTGTTCGCCATGACGTTCGCCTTCAACCTGTTGGCCTTCTGGCTGCGCCGCCGTTATCGCGAGGCCTACTGATGACCGGTCAAATCGAGACGAATGCGAGCAATGACTTCGTCCGCGCCTTTGATCGGACGGCAGCACGCAAAGCGTTGAATGCATCGCGCGCAAGGCGAGAACGCGTTTTTCGCGTCGTCGGTCTCGGCGCAACGCTTGTGGGTCTGGTCGCGCTCGGTGCGTTGATCGTCGATCTCCTGATAATCGGCTTGCCGCGCCTCTCTTTCGACTTCCTGACTAACTTTCCATCCCGGCGTGCCTCTCAGGCCGGAATTCTATCTGCTTGGGTCGGGTCCTTGCTTGTGATCCTGGTAACAGGATTGATCGCCGTGCCGGTTGGGGTAGCAGCAGGGATTTATCTCGAAGAGTACGCGCGAAAGAACCGCTTCACGGATTTCATCGAAATCAATGTTTCCAATCTCGCCGGCGTTCCGTCGATCATCTACGGCCTTCTTGCACTCGGCCTGTTCGTCTACGGGCTCGGCACCGGCCGCTCGATCTTCACCGCCGGTCTCGCTCTTGCTTTGCTTATCCTCCCGATCATCATCGTCGCGACGCGCGAGGCGATCCGCGCTGTGCCGCAGAGTTTGCGCGAAGCTGCGCGCGGCATCGGTGCAACGGAATGGCAGGTGACGCGTGATCACGTGCTGCCCGCCGCCGGTCCGGGTGTCTTGACCGGCGTCATCCTCGGCATCTCCCGCGCGCTCGGCGAAACCGCGCCGCTGATCACCATCGGCGCGCTGACCTTCATCGCGTTTCTGCCGACGTCTCCGATCCAGAGCACGGCGCCGTACATCAACATGCAATGGTTATGGGATGGCTTCACGGTCTTGCCGATCCAGGCGTTCAACTGGATTTCGCGCCCGGGCGACGACTTCGTCGGCAATGCCGCGGCGGCAAGTCTCGTGCTGATTGCCATCACGCTCGGCCTGAATGGGTTCGCAATCTGGCTACGCGCACGCCTGCGCAAGAAACTGAAGTGGTGAGGGGATCATGGGATACGCAATCGACCAGTTGCACAAAAATGCCAACGGCTCGGGCAGAGAAACGCGTCACGCGGACGCGAAGATTGTCGCGCGTGGCGTCAACGTGCACTACGGCGAGAAGCATGCGCTCAAGGACGTGGCCGTCGACATCGGCTCGAATGCGGTGACGGCTTTCATCGGTCCGTCCGGTTGCGGCAAGTCGACATTCCTGCGCTGCATCAACCGCATGAACGACACCATTGAGGGGTGTCGCGTCACTGGCTCGTTGCAGATTGATGGCGGCGACATCTACGGCGCCGATGTCGATCCCGTCGAACTTCGATCGCGCGTCGGCATGGTCTTCCAGAAGCCGAACCCGTTTCCGAAGTCGATTTTCGAGAACATCGCTTATGGCCCGCGCATCCATGGCTTCGGCAACGCGCGCTCGGATCTGGAACCTATCGTTCAGCGGAGTTTGGAGAAAGCCGGCCTCTGGGGCGAGGTGAAGGATCGCTTGAACGATGCGGCCACCGGCCTTTCGGGCGGACAACAGCAGCGGCTGTGCATCGCACGCGCCATCGCGATCGATCCCGATATTATCCTAATGGATGAGCCGTGCTCCGCGCTGGATCCGATCGCCACGGCGCGGATCGAAGAACTGATCGACGAACTCCGGCAGACATACTGCATCGTGATCGTCACGCATTCCTTTGCACAGGCGGCGCGCGTGTCGCAGCGGACTGCGTTCTTCCATCTTGGCAATCTTGTCGAGGAAGGGCCGACGGAGCACATCTTTTCGGCGCCCGTCGATCGACGCACTCAGGACTACATCACCGGCCGGATCGGCTAATCCGGCTCACGATAAGAGGTTCCCATGACCCAGCACATCGTCCGTTCCTACGACGCCGAATTTACGGAACTTGACCGCATGACCGCCGATATGGGCGGCCATGCCGAGAAGCTTCTGAGCGACGCGTTCCAGGCGCTGGAAAAGCGCGACACGGCCCTCGGTGAACTTGCGGCCGCTAGCGACCGCCAGATCGATGATCTCGAGCGGCGGCTTCAGGATCGCGCGATTCATATGATCGCCAAACGCCAGCCCATGGCCAACGATCTCAGACACATCATGACGGTGTTGAAAATCGCCGGTGATTTGGAGCGGATCGGTGATCTCGCCAAGAACATGGCCAAACGTGGCATAGCGCTCGCCGGCGAAAGCCACCCGCGCCCGCTGATGAACGGCTTGAAGCACATGACAGAGCTCGCGCGCCGGCAGTTGAAAGACGTCCTTGATGCACTCGCCGCGAACGATCCAGAGCGCGCCATTGCCGTGTGGCGCGGTGACGAGCGGCTGGACGAGCTTTACAATTCCGTGTTCCGCGAATTGCTGACCTACATGATGGAAGACCCGCGCAACATAGGGCTTTGCACGCATCTACTGTTCGCGGCCAAGAACCTCGAACGTATCGGCGATCACACGACCAACATCGCCGAAAACATCGTCTATCTCGTGACCGGCCGGACCATCACCGATACGCGCCCGAAGGGTGAGGACACGAGCCGAGTGCTGATCAAACCGTCCTCCCGTGCGGAGGGCTGACATGCCAGCGCGGGTCTTGGTCGTCGAAGACGATGCAGCACTGAGCACGCTGCTGCGCTACAATCTGCAATCAGCCGGCTACGAAGTGGTCACGGCGGTGTCGGCCGAGGATGGATACTCTCAGCTCGAAAGTGAACTGTTCGACCTTCTGATCCTGGACTGGATGCTGCCGGAGATGTCAGGTATCGAGTTGTGCGGACAGATCCGGCGCTCGAAGAGCATTCCACAGATCCCCATCATCATGCTGACGGCGCGCAGCGAAGAAGCGGATCGTATTCGCGGCTTGAAGACGGGTGCCGACGACTATGTGGTGAAGCCCTTCTCGGTGCCAGAGCTCATGGCGCGTGTTGTCGCGATCATCCGGCGTTCCGCTCCCGAGCGCATCGCCGAGACGCTCGCCGTGGGCGACATCAGCCTCGATCGGTCGGCTCATCGGGTTTTGCGCAACACGCGCGACATCAAGCTTGGGCCGACGGAATACAGGCTGCTCGAAGCGTTGTTGGAAAGCAAAGGCCGCGTGTTGACGCGCAACCAGCTCATCGATCGGGTCTGGAGCAACACCGCCGAAATCGACGAACGGACCGTCGATGTTCATGTCGGCCGCCTGCGACGCGCACTGATCCGCGGTGATGAAGCTGATCCTATCCGCACGGTGCGGGGCAGCGGCTATCTGATCGAGGGTTGAGCTGGACATTGCGGGCGTGCAATTCCCCCGGCTCGACCAGGATTTGACAATCCGGCACCTGGGCGCGTTTGCACACACCAATTAGTCAGGCGGCTCCGCGCGCATGCAACCGCGCGCAGGCGACTTCGGGCGGTTGGTCAGGGGCGCTGCATCAGGGCGCGGCCGACGGCCTCGATCTGGCTGGCGGGTAGGATGCCGCGCACATCGAACTGGTCGTTGAAGAGGCGTGGCAGTTCGGTGCGGCGGCCAGGGATCAACGGCTGGATTTCGCCCGAGACGGTGTCGATGCGGACGTCTTTCTCGACCACCTGGCCGTCGCTGAGAACAATCACAACGCGCAAATCGATCTGCTCGACATCCACCGGCCAATTGATGAGCACAAGCCCGCCTTGCTTGACGTCGACCCATTCAGCCAATGGCTTGCCGCCAGCCATCATGAAGCGGGTGTCGACGATGCTGCGGCCGTTGAGCGGATGCAGATGCTGGACGTTGACGATCAACTGGCGATCGCGAATGAGCGACTCGACGGAGAATTCCCTGGTGAGCGCGGCGCCGAGCACCGATTCCGCCTGGTTGTAGCGCAGTGAGAACCCCGTGAGGCCCTTGATGTCCCAGGTCTCGCCAGGGCGGCCGCGACCATAGAAGTCCAAAACGCTTTCGAGGCGATTGAGGTCCGCGACATCGAGGACCGTAGACGTGATCGCGCCGTCCGGGCCGGTCAGCGCGGAGAGGCCACCGAGCGGGCGGATCTGATTGGCAACCGACAGGATGACTCCGCCGTCACCGAAGGTATTGGCGATGCCGCCGAGGCCACTGATGCCGCGCACGGTGCTGAGCACGGCGCCATCGACAGACAGACTCGGGTAGGTGGTTTGCGGCAAGAACACGGGGGGCTGCTGCACATCCATCGAGCCGATGCGCGGTTCCGGCCGGACCTCGATCGTGGCGATGGCAGAGGCGAAGCCGCCGTTGCCGTCGCTGATCATGTAAGTCACGATGATGGTGCCGACGAAGCCAGGCGGTGGTGTCAGCGTGAGCGTGCCGTCTGCATTGATGACGACGGTGCCGTGATCCGCGCTGGCGGCGACGATCGAGAGCGTATCGCCATCGATGTCGGTGTCGTTGCCGAGCACGGAGAATGTGAGTGGGCGATCTTGATCTACGACGCCTGTGTCACTCGACGCCATCGGCGTGTCATTGCTGCCAATGATTTCGATCGTGAGTGCGGCAGTCCTGATATCGGTGCCATCAGTGACGGTGTACGTCACGGTTTCGGTGCGCGAGGCGCCAACGGGCAAAGCGTTGGCCGCAGCGTTCGGTACAAATGTCCATGATCCGTTCGCCTCGAGAACGAGATCGCCATAGGTCAGCGTGATCGGTGCTCCGAGCCTGCCACCTGTGACGGCCGTGACCGTCAGTGGATCATTGTCAGGCGCCGTGTCGTGGTCATTGGCCAGAACATTGCCTGTCTGAGTGGTGTTTTCGGTGTTGGAAGATGAATTATTCACCGCCACAACTGGAAGGTTGGCGACGCCAATCGTGAACGTCGTGCTGACAACGCCGCCGAGGCCGTCGTCAGCGGTGATGGTGATGACGTAGGGGCCGCGCTGGGACGCATTGGCAGCGAGGGTGCCGGTGATGATGCCGGTGTTGGGATCCATGACGAGGCCGGGCGGGAGGCCCGTTGCCGTGAACATCAATCCGTCTTTGTCGATGTCCTTGAATGAGCCGGCGGTTGGGATTGTGATCGTGCCGCCGTCGGTCGCGTTGACGGCGGGCAGCGGCGCGATCAGTTCGGGTGCGTGGTTGACGCCGATGACCGTGATCGACAGCGTCGCGATCGCAGGCGCGCCGTTGGCGTCGGTGATCGTGTATGTGATGCTTTCGGTCATGCTCGCGCCGTGCGGCAGGCTGTTGCCCGCAGCGTTCGGCGTGAAGGACCAGGTGCCGTTGGCGTTGAGTGTCAGATCTCCGTACGCCAGGGTCACGGGCACGCCGACACCAGCCGCCATGCCCGAGACTTGCGTGACCGTTATGGCATCGCTGTCGTTGGCGCCATCGCGATCGTTGGTGAGAACGTTGCCGGTCTGGGTCTGGTAGGCCTCTTTGGAGGAGCTGTCATTGGTGGCGATCGGCGCTGGGTTGGTGACGTTGATGATGACGTCGGTCGAAACGTTCGCGCCGCTCGGGTCGCGGGCGGTGATCGTAACGGTGTAGGGGCCGGACGCGGACGCGCTGGCTGGGATCGTGCCGATTGTCGACACGACACCGGTGGCCGGATCGATCGCGAGCCAGCCGGGCAGGTTTGCCGACGAATAGGTGAGTGAGTCCTTGTCGCTATCGCCGAACACGTGCGCCGTTGGGAAGCTGAGCGTGCCGCCGTCCATGGCCGATTGGGCGGGCAAAATATTGCCGGCGCCGGTCCATGGCTGCTGGGTCAGCGGGTCGATGACGATGGGCGCGTCGTTCTGGCCGTTGATCGTGATGGCGAGGGTCGCTGGTCGCGGTGCCGCCTTGGCCATCGGAGATCAGGTACGACACAGTCTCGACGCGGGTCGCACCGGCCGGGAGTGCATCGGCCGCCGCATTCGGCGTGAAGGTCCAGGTGCCATCGGCCCGGACGATGAGATCGCCGTAGGTCAGCGCGATTGGCTGGCCGACGTTGGATGCTTGACCATTGATCGCTGTGACGCGCAACGGATCGTCGTTGACGGTGCCGGCTTCGCCATCGGAATCGTTGGCGAGGAGGGTGCCGGTCTGTGTCGTGTTTTCGCCGGCGGCGGATGTATCATTGACGGCGACGGGCGGCGGATTGGTGATGTTGACCGAGAAGGTTGTCGCAACCGTGCCGCCCTGGCCGTCGCTGACCGAGACGGTGAGTTGGTAAGGACCGTTCTGGGAGGCGTCGCCGGGGATCGTGCCGACGGTCGTGATGATGCCGGTCGCCGGATCGATGGTGAGCCAGGCCGGATTGCCGCTGAGGGTGTAGGTGCGGGGATCGGCCGAGTTGGGATCGGTGAAGACCTGCGCGGTTGGAATCGTGATCGTGCCGCCGTCGACGGCCGACTTGGCTGGGATCACGCCGTTCGGGTCGGTGGCCGGCAGGTTCGTCGCCGGATCGATCAGGATCGGCGCGTCATTGAGGCCGTTGATGGTGATCGTCAGCGTCGTCATTTTGACGTCGGTGCCGTCGGTCACCGTGTAGGTTACTTGCTCCTGGCGCGTGGCGCCTTGGGAGAGTGCGTTGGCTGTGGCGTTCGGCTGGAACAGCCAGGAACCGTCGGCGTTGAGCGTCAGCGTGCCGTATGTGAGCGAGATCGGGGCGCCGATGGTGCCACCGGTTACGCCGGTGACGGTCAGTTTGTCGTTGTCGGGGGCGGTGTCGCTGTCGTTGGCAAGGACGGTTCCCGCCTGGGCGGTTTGTTCGTCGCCCGTGGACGTATCGGCGGCGACGACGATCGGACGATTGGTCACGCCGAGGGTGAAGGTCGTCGAGACGGTGCCGCCGCGGCCGTCGCTGGCGGTGACGGTGACTGTATAGGGGCCGCTGTTGGATGCGCTCTGCGCCAAGCGTGCCGGTGATGAGACCGGTCGCGGGATCAATCGCGAGACCAGCAGGGAGACCTGTCGCGGCATAGGAGAGGACATCGCCGTCGATATCGGCATTGAAGGCGGCGGCGGTCGGGATCGAAACCACATCGCCGTCGAGGGAGGCGATGTTGCCGAGCGGTGTGGGGCCGGTGAGCGTCGGGGCGTCGTTGGCCGGGGTGACATTGAGGGTCACGGTTGCCGTGTCAAAGCCGCCTTGGCCGTCGGAGACGGTGTAGGTGAAGGAGGCTGTACCGTTGTAGTTGGAATCCGGCGTGAAGACGACGTTGCCGCCGCCATCGAGTGTGACGGTTCCACCGACGGCGCCTTGGACCGAGGTGATGGTCAGGGTGTCTTTATCTGGATCGGTGTCGTTGGCGAGCAGCGTCGCGGGAGTAATGGTGAGCGCGGTATCCTCGACGGTTGTGAGAATGCCGTCGTTGCGGGCATCGGGCTGATCATTGACGCCTTGGACTTCGATGGTCAGCGTGGCGGTCGAGAAGCCGCCCTGCGAGTCGGTCGCGGTGTAGAGAATTGTCGTGAAGCGTGATTGGCCGGCGCGGAGATCGTTGAAGCTGGCGCCGGGATCGAAGGTGTAGGTGCCGTCAGAGGTGATCGTGAAGGTGCCGCCGGCGGAACCGGCTGCCGGCATTGCCGACGTTACCGGCCGCACCGGCAACGGTCGCGACGATCAGCGCATCCATGTCCGGATCGGTGTCGTTGCTGATGATGTTGCGAAGCGGGAGCGGGCCGAGGATCGTATCGGCGAATGTGGTCTCCGTGTCGTAGCCGGCAAGCGGCGCGATGTTTTCGACATGGATGACGTAGTTCAGGGTCGTTGCGGCGCCACTGGGATCCGTGGCGGTGATCACGACGGGATAGCTGCCATCGAGCATGGGGCCCAGCTGCGAGGCATTGGCGGCGATGGTGCCGCTGATCAAGCCCGTGCTCGTGTTGTACGAGAGGCCCGCTGGAAGTCCGGTGATCGTGTAGGTGAGGGCGTCGCCATCGGGATCGCGGAAGTAGTTGCCTGCGGGGAACGCATAGGCGTTTCCATCGGCGCGGTACTGGTCGCCGATGGCGGTGCCGATTGGGGTGTCGTTGAGGCCGCCAACAGTGACGGTGACGGTTGCTGTGGAGGTGCCGCCTTTGCCGTCGTCAAGCAGCACAGTGAAAGTGTCGGTGCCATTGAAGTCCAAGGCCGGCGTGTATGTATAGGTGCCGTCGGGATTGAGCACGACGGTGCCGCTTTTGGGGGCGCTCGATACACTGTAGGCGAGCGTATCGAAGTCGGCGTCCTCGCCGAGGATCTGGCCGCTGACGGGGGTATCTTCTGGCGTGGAATGTGTGTTGTTGGGAGCCGTGGGCACGTCGTTGGCCGGCGTCACAGTCACCGTGACAGTTGCGGTCGCGGCGCCGCCGTTGCCGTCCGAGATCGTGTAGGTGATCGTGTCGGTCTCGTTGAAATGCTGGTTCGGCGTGTAGACGAGGGCGCCGTCCGGCTTGATCGCGACGGTGCCATAGAGCGCGGTCGCGGTCGTGACGGTCAGCGGGTCCTTGTCCGGATCGCTGTCGTTGGCGAGGACGCCGATGGTGACGGACGTATCCTCGGTCGTGGTCGCGGTATCGTTGGCGGCCGACGGAGCGGGGTTGGTGACGGTCCAATTGAAGGTGCGCGAGACCGTGGCACCGCTTGAGTCGCGGGCGGTGACGGTGACGGCATGGACGCCGCCGGTGCCGCCTTGCGAGGCGTTCGCGGCAAGTGTGCCGGAGATGGCGCCTGTAGTGGGATTGATGGAGAGGCCTGCGGGCAGTCCGGCGGCCGTGAAGGTCAGCGCATCGCCGTCGACATCGGAGAAGAAGCCGCCAGTATTGTAGGACGCCGCCGTGCCGTCGACGCTGGTGCGCGGGAAGATGCCGCCGGCGCGTGGCGCGTCGTTGACGGGAGTTATGGTGACCGTTGCTGTGACGGTAACGAGGCCACCTTTTCCGTCCGAGACGTTGACCGTGAACGTGTCGGTTCCGTTGTAGTTCGCAGCCGGCGTGTAACGGTAGGTTCCGTCCGGATTGATGGTGACGGTGCCATGGGCTGGCGCCGCATTGATCGTGTAGGTCAGCGGGTCGCCGTCGCGGTCAAAGGCGACGATGCTGCCGTTGACGGGGGTATCTTCCGGCGTGATGCGCGTATCACCGGAGGCGACGGGGGCGTCGTTGACAGGTGTGACCGCAATCGAGACAGGCGCAATACGGGTGCCGCCTTGGCCGTCGCTGACGAGGACTGTGAAGCTGTCTGCGCCGTTGTAGTTTGGGTTGGGTGTGTAGGTGTAGGTGCCGTCCGCGTTGACCGTGACGGTGCCGTTCGATGGCGGGGTGGCGAGTGTGAATGTGAGCGGGTTGCCATCGACGTCGGTCGCGCTGACGGCGCCGTTGACGGGCGCGTCCTCGGGTGTCGTGCGGGTGTCGCCGGTGACCACGGGCGCGTCATTGACGGGCGTGACGTTGACGGTGACCGTCGCCGTGGTGACGCCGCCTTTGCCGTCGGAGACAGTGACGACGAACGAGTTGGTGCCGTTGAAGTTTGCGTTCGGCGTGTAGGTGTAGGTGCCGTCCGCATTCATGACGACGGAGCCGTTCGCGGGCGCCGCGCTGACGGTGTAGGTGAGTTTGTCGCCATCGAGGTCGGTCGCAACCACGCGGCCGCCGACGGGCATGTCTTCAGGCGTCGTGCGGGTCTCGCCGGTGGCGACCGGCGGGTCGTTGACGGGCGTGACGTTGACTGTGACCGTGGCGACGGTGGTGCCACCCTTTCCATCGCTGACGAGCACCGAGAACGTGTCGGAGCCGACATAGTTCGGGTTAGGCGTGTAGGTGTAGGTGCCGTCCGAATTGACGACGATTGAGCCGTTGGCGGGTGCGATCGCCGTCGCGTAGGTCAGCGAGTCGCCGTCGAGATCGGTGCCGGCGATGCTGCCAGAAATGGGCTGGTCCTCGGGCGTCGTCTTGGTGTCGTTCGGAGCGGTTGGACGATCATTGACGGGCGTGACGGTGAGATTGACGGTGGCGGTCGCAGTGGCGCCGCTGGCATCGATGACCGTGTAGGTGAAGCTGTCGGGGCCGTTGTAGTTCAGCACCGGAAGATACGAGAACGAGCCGTCGGGATTGACGGTGAGCGTGCCGTGCGCGGGCGCGGTGTTGGAGACGACTTTCAGAGCAACCGTGGTCTCGCCACGAGTGATTTCGACATCTGTGTCGTTGGAGAGGACGCCTGTGCCGGCGGCGATCGTGAGGCCGGTATCTTCCGCAGTGGTATAGGCGTCATTGACGGCGATCGGCGCGTCGTTGACGGCTTGAACGTTGAGCGTGACAGTCGCCGTGGAGGTGCCGCCGCGGCCGTCGGAGATGGTGTAGGTGAAGGAAGCCGGGCCATTGTAGTTTGGCGCCGGCGTGAAGACGACATTGCCACCGACGATGCTGACGGTGCCGCCAACGGCGCCTTGGACCGATGTGATCGACAGCGCGTCGCCGTCGGCGTCGGTGTCGTTGCCGAGCAAGGTCGCGTGGGTAAGAGTGAGATTGGTATCTTCGTTGGTGGTGAAGCCTGCATTGGCGACGGCGACCGGCGGGTCGTTGATTTCCGTGACGTGGATGATGGAGCGCGCGACGTTGCTGTCGAGCGCGCCGTCATTGACGACGACGGTGATGATGCGGTCTGTGGTCGAGGGTTTTTCGCCGGTGTTGCGGAACGTCACGGCCTCGATCGCATTGGCGTAGTCGGCTTTGCTGGCGGAGCCGGTCAGCGTCACTGTGATGACGCCGGAGACGCTGGTATCGAGTGTGAAGGCGATGCCGGCTGGCAAGGTGCCGACGGCGAGGAGATCGCCGGCTTGTGCGTTGGTGAGAACGATGGTCGCGCGCTCGAGATTGGTGTCGTCGCTGTCGCTGGTGAACGAATCCGTATCCGCGATCGAGACCGCCGCGCCGTTTTCGGTGAACGTCGTGGTGTAGTCCCGATTTGCGATCTTGGCGTTGAAGGAGAGGCGTTCGGCGCCCAGCGATACGAGACCGTCGTAGGCCACGGTGACGCTGCTGGCTGGCACGTCGATGCGCCAGGAACTGACGCTGTTCGAAAGCGAGGACGCAGGATCGGTGCGGAGATTGAGGACGGTGCCCGACGGGATCAGGGCGCCATGCGCGAAGTTGGTGATCTGTCCATCGGGATTGTGGAGATAGGCCGATCCGCCGCCGGTCCATGTGATGGTCATGTCCGCGTTCTGCCAAGCGCCGGTCGTGTTGTAGGCGGCTTGAGAAATGCTGACGGTTTCGACGGTCGTGCCCGCGCCGGGCGTGACCGCATAGGTGTAGGTGACGGCGCCATTGCCGCCCGAGGAGTCGCCGGAATTGACGGCTTCGATGCCGTTCGCGCCATCGACGAAGGTCACGCCCGCATTAAAGCCGCTGTAGGAGTCGCGCGTCAGCGTGAAACTGGCCGAACCGTCGCCGGTCAGGGTGCCGCTTGCGCTTTCGGCGACCGATGACGTGATGGCCGTGGTGGCAGTGGTGGTGGATGGGCCGTCGAGATCGACGATGGGGGCCAGAGTCGATGCGCCGACGTCGATCGTGACGGTTGCGGTCGAGGCGCCGCCGTTGCCGTCGGAAACGGTGTAGGTGAAGGTCGCGGGGCCGGTGAAGCCGACGGTTGGCGTGAAGACGACATTGCCGCCGACGAGCGCGACGGTGCCGCCGACGGGGTTCTGGACGGAGGTGATGGTCAACGTGTTGCCGTCGATGTCGGTGTCGTTGCCGAGCAGGGTCGCAGGTGTGAGCGACAGGGACGTATTGCCGGCGGTCGATGTGCGGTCGTTGACCGCGAGGGGGGCATCGTTGACGGGGGTGACGGTGACGTTGACCGCGGCGGTTTCGGTGACGCCGCCCGAGGTGACGGTGTAGTTGAACGTGGCGGGTCCATTGTAGTTGGCCGCGGGCGTGAAGACGAGGTCACCTGACGCGGTGAGCGTGACGGCGCCGTTCGGGACGGCAATGGCGGCGCCGCCGGCGGTGATTGAGAGACCGTTGATGTGGGTGATCTGGCGGGCGGCGCTTTCAAACGAGTCGTTGGCGAGGACTGGAATGGTGATGGCCGTGTCTTCCGCGGTGGAGACGGTATTGGCGGCGATATCGGCAACGGGGGTGAGCGTCAGATTGACGATCTGGTTCGATACGGTCGCGGTGCCGTCGCTGACGGAGATCTGGAGCTGGTCGGTGCCATTGTAGTCGGCGCGCGAAGCGTACGAGAGGCCGGCGATCGCGGCGTTGACGGCCGAGGCAGGGCCGCTGAGGGTGATGGTGCCCGTGCCGTTGCCGGTGACTGTCGAGAGGCCGGCGGTGCCGGAGAGGGTCAGCAGGCCCTGGCCGACGGAGAGCGTGGTGGTGATGGTGTCGCCGTCGACGTCGGTCAGCGTGATGGCGTTGCCATTGGCAGATGAGAAGATGAGGGGCGTGTCTTCCGCGCCGGTCTGGGCGCCGGGGATGGTGGCTGAGGGCGCGTCATTGATGGCGGCGACCGTGACGCGGACGTTGGCGGTTTCGGTCGTGCCGCCGGCGGACACGGTGTAGCTGAAGTTCGTCACGCCGTTGTAGTTGGCCGCAGGTGTGAAGATGAGCTGGCCGAACGCATTCATCGTCACGGAGCCGTTCGGCACCGCGACGGCGGGGCCATTGGTGGTGATCGGCTGGCCCTGAACGGCGGTGATGACACGCGTCGCGTCTTCGAAGGTATCGTTGCCGAGCACGCTGATGGTGACGGCGGTGTCTTCGTCGGTGACGGCGACATTGTTGGCGATATCGGCAACCGGTGTGACGGTGAGCGGGATCGATCCATTGGCGGTCAAGACGCCGTCGGTGGTCGCGATGGAGATGTTGGCCGCGCCGTTGTAGTCCGCGCGCGGCGTGTAGGAGAGCCCGTTGAGGACGGCATTGACGGCGGCGGGCGTGCCGGTGAGCGTGATGACGCCGGTCCCATTGCCGCCGATCGTGACGCCGGCGGCTGCTGCAACATTCAGAATTCCGTTGGTCGCCGTGAGCGTCGTTGTGACATTGCCGCCATCGAGGTCTGCGACAGTGATGGCGTTGTTGTTGGCGGAGGAGAAGACGACGGCGGTGTCCTCGGGCGTGGATTGTGCGGCGGGGATGGATTGAGTAGGGGCGTCGTTGACGGGGGTAACGGCGACGGTGACGGTCGCGGTTTCGGTGACGCCGCCGGAGGTGACGGTGTAGGAGAACGAGGCTGGACCGTTGTAGTTGGCGGCTGGCGTGAAGGTGAGCGTGCCGTTGGCCTCGAGCCGGACGCTGCCGTTGGTGACCGTGATCGAGCCGCCTGGCGCAATTGACGCGCCGTTGATCGCGGTGATGGCGCGGCCGGCATTTTCGAACGAGTCGTTGCCGAGTACGGCGATGTTGACGGGGACATCCTCGGCGGTGGTAGCGGTGTCATTGGCGATATCGGCCACGGCGGTGACGGACACGGCAACGGTGTCGTTGTCTGTCGCGATGCCGTCGGTGGTCGAGACGGAGAGCGTTGTTGCGCCGTTGAAGTCGGCGGTTGGTGCGAACGACAGGCCATTGAGGGCCGCGTTGATGGCGGCGGCGGTGCCGCGCACGGTGACGGTGCCGGTCCCGTTTCCGGAAACGGAGGTGAGGCCGGTGACGCCCGAGAGCGTCAGTGTGCCGTTCGGGATCGAGAGCGTGGTGGTCACCTCGCCACCGTCGATGTCGGCGACGGAGATGGCGTTGCCGTTGGTTGTCGAGAAGACGCGTGGCGTGTCTTCGCTGGTCGATTGCGTGGTGGCAGGGACGGAATTGACGGGTGCGTCGTTGACGGGGGTGATCGTCAACGCAATCGTGTCGACGTCGGTGAGCGGGCCACCGGTGCCGGTGTTGCCGTTGTCGTTGGTGGAGACCGTGATGGTGGCCGCGCCATTGAAATTGGCGGGCGGCGCGTAGGTGAGGCCGTTCAGCGCGGCGGTGATGGCGGCGGGAGTGCCGGTGATGACGACGGTGCCGGTGCCGTTGCCGGTCGCGGTCACGCCCGCAACGGTGCCGAGGGTGAGCGCGCCGGTGGTGACGGAAATGGTGGTGGTGACGGTGCCGGTGCCAGCGTCCACATCGGCAATGGAAATGGCATTGCCGTTGGCAGTGGAGAAGACGCGCGTGGTGTCTTCGGCGAGGGATTGCGCGCCTGGAACGGTGTTGACCGGGGCGTCATCGACGGAGACGACGTTGATGGTGGCGACGGCCGTGTTGGAGACGGCGTTGCGGTCGTCGTTGACGGCGATGTTGATGGTGCGCGGAGTCGTATCCGGAATTTCGCTCGCGTTGGAGAAGCGGATTTGGCCAAGTGCTGTCTGGTAGTCGGCGCGCGAGGCGTTGCCGGAGAGCGTCAGGATGCCCGTTGCTGGATCGAAGGATGACACCGAAATTCCCGCGGGAAGGGTGCCCGCGACGGACAGAGTATCGCCAGATTGCACGTTGGTCAGCGTCACTTGCGCGGATGTGGTGCGGCTGCCGGTATCGACGTCGGCGATGAGCGCTCCGCTGGTGATGGCGACGCCGGCCGCGCCTTCGGTGTAGTTCGTGCTGTAGCTGGTGCCGGCGGCGGCGCCGTTGAGGTCGAGTGACGGCGCCTCGTTGCGGCCATTGATGGTGATGACGAGGTTTGCGTTCGCCGTCGCCAATCCAGCGAAGTCGGTGACCGTGTATACGAACGTGTCCGTCAGCGTGCCGCCCTGGGGCAAGGCGATCACGGCCGGCAAGGTGTCGTTGAGCGTGTAGGTATACGTGCCATCGGGGAACACCGTCACGGAGCCATAGGTTCCGGTGTAGCTTTGGCCGGCGGGCGGCACCGCGACGGCGTTGACGTGCGTCACTTTTTCGCCGTTCTGCTTCTGCCAGGAGAGGTCCGACACGCCGACGACGTGGAAGCCGGGGTTGGCTGCCGTGGCGCCGGGCCCATCGTTGAAGGAGATGACGACGCGATCGACCGGGCCGTCGAAAACGAGGTGGACGTTGGCGTTCGCATCCGTCGAGGCGACACCGCCGGTGCCATAGAAGGTCGTGCTGTTTGGTTGCACGAGCGTGCCGGCCACTTGCGCCGTGTAGCTCACCGGCACGCCGCCGCGCGTCGCGGTCACCTTGACTTGGTCCTGCCAGCTCGGCAGCAAGGAATCAAGGTCGGTGAGCGTGAACTCGAGGTTCATGACGGCCTGCGAGAACGCGAACGTGGCGGCCGGCGCGGTATACGTGCGCGATGGCGCATCGACGGCGAGGTAGAGGTAGCCGGTGTGGCCGCCCTGAGTGCCGGTGTTGACGGTAAAGTTGCCGGCGCCGCTGACGCGGCTGGGATCGGACGTCGTCATCGTCACCGCGACACCGTCGATCGTTCGCGTCGTGCCGCTGATCGACGCGTTGGCGCCGAATTGGTTTTCCCAAACCAACTGCGATAGCGGGCGGTCGATGACGTCGGTACCGCCGCCGTCGTTGTCGGTGATGACATTGCCGCTGCGCACCAGGGTGCCGCCAGCAGTGACGCTGCCGGAGTTGTCGTAGGCGATCAACGGATCGGTGACGCCATTGATGCGGACTGTGAGATAACCATGGTCGATTTCGCCAGCGGTGTTACGCATGCTGTAGGCGATGATATCGGTGATCGACTGTGTGCTGGTCAGGCCGAGCAGTGTCGAGTTGGTGCGGTCGACGACGTAGCTGTAGGTGCCGTCGGCGCGCATCGTGATGGTGCCATACGATGTCTGATAGGCTTGGCCGACGCGGTCGGCGTAGGCGTGCACGGCGGTGAGGGTCTTGGTGCCAGCGCTGGTGGCGTCGTTGGTCAGCACGTTGCCGGTGACCGCGGCGGTCGCGTTGGCGGAGATGGTTGCCGTGTCGTCGTTGGCGTTGACGGCGAGCACGTGTGTCCAGTCGACGACGCTGAGCGCCTGGCTCTCGATGGCGCCATTGGTATGCTCCAGCAACCAATTGCCGCCGATCGCTGAAGCTCCGGTGTCGTCGATCGAGGCGGCGATATCCGCGCCGGTCAAACGGCCGAGTTCGGAGACAAGACCCGTGCCGCCGGCGGTCGCGGCGACGTTGCAGCCGTAGAACTGAATGTCGCCGTCGAGCGACAGGGCGGAGCCGATGATGCCGAGCTGGCCCGCGAATTGAGCGGCGTTGTCACGGGTGAGCGTGGTGGCGCCCAAGGTGATCTGGCCGGCCTCACCATGGGAGAGCACGTGAATGGAGGAAAGATTGGTGATGTCGCGCAGTGCCTCCGCCATCTGGGCGAGGCCATCGCGTTCGCCGTCGAGAATGACGACGCGCGCGCCGGCCGGGAGGCCCGCGATCAGGGCGTCGCGGCCGGCAACGGCGCCGTCGACGAAAATGATGGTGGTGGCGGGATCGGCCGTGGCGGCGGCGATGGCGCCCGCGTCGGGTTGCAGCTGCTCGATGACGTCAGCGGTCGGCGCCATGGCGCCATCGAACACCATCCGCGGTTCGAGCAGGCGGTAGGCCAGCTGAGGCTTCATACCGGCCGAAGCCTTTTCCCAGGTCAAGGGACCCGATTTTGACTTCCGCAGATTGAAGCGGCGTTCGAAATAGCTCATGGCCCGGTGTCCTTGGCTCCACATCGACCTGATGCGGCGCGATTATCGGTCAGCGGAACTATTGCGGCCGGGGATTATCATTAGGTAAATTTGTGTTCGAGGATTATACAGAAACTGTTATAATATGAGGGTTGAATATGGAATATATGAGTTGAACCGGTGGTTATTGGGTTCTGACCTGATTCGGGCGTGGAGCCAGCGCAGTAAAAAGTAATAAAACGTTAGTAGAGTTTTTGAACACGGGTTGAGCGCGCAATTCAAAGGTTTTTGGAAATTAGCGACGGGCACGTGCTGTATTAGTCCGGATCAGGCGCGTTATCGGACCTGAATTGTATCTGCGTCTGAAAACAGTATCAGGCGCCGCTTTCGCGGATTAGGACTTTGAGCGCCTGACGCCAGAAACTGGCGAGCAGGCTTTCACGGGCGCCGACAAGGTGGACGACGCCGCGGACGGTGGTTTCGGCCGGCGGGCTCTCGCCCTCGACGCTGAACCACACCAGATATTGACCGATCACGGGCGCCATGCGGTTGCCAGGTGCCGTCTGCACCGCGATTTCGCCGCCGTGCAGCGACGCGAGATCGGGGACATCGATGGCGGCGGCGCCGCGGACGGCGATGTCGCTCACTGCGAGCGCCGCCGTGCCGCGCTGCACGCCTTCGGGAATGAAGCGCCCGGTGGTGCCTTTGCCGATCCGCCAGAGATCGGCCTCCCTGACGTAGCCCTTCGCGGTTTGGCGCGGACCATCGCCGATGAGCGCGAGGGACTCCTTGGCGCTGATCCAGCGTCCGTGTTGGAGGGCTGGGTTGAGCTCCAGGACGCGACCGCCGATCGGCGCCTTGATGGTCAGTTCGCCGCGTTCCTTCTGTAGTCCTTGGAGTTTGGTTTCGAGCGTCAGGCGTTCGCGTTCAAGTTCAAGGGAGGCTTCGCGGTCGATGTCGTCGGCGGCGCGGCGCGCGAGCCGCAGGCGCGTCAGATCCAGCTTGGTTTTGGCGATGGAGATGGCTTGGATCAACTCAGGAGAGGTCAACTCGACGAGCGGATCTCCGGCCGCGACGAAGTCGCCTTGTTGGACGTGGATGCGGGAAATCTCAGCGGCCTTCTTGGAGAATACATTCTGGGTTTCGGCCAACTCGAGCACGGCGGGAACGCGCACGGTGGCGGACCAAGGGTAGACCACGAGCGCGATGAGCCCGCAGAGGATGGCGGCCGTGACCGCCGTACGGGGGGAGCGGAGGAGCATTGGCATGTGGCGCCGCCAGTGGTTGAGCTCGGCCGCGATGGGCCAGAGGATGAAATAGATGATCTCGATCAGAAACAGAATGATGCCGAGCGCCTTGAAAGCGAAGATGTAGACGAGCAGGGCGATGCCGGTGAAGAGGATCAACCGGTACAGCCAAACGCCCCAGGCATAGGCGATGAGGAAGCGCTGCTGCGCCGGGGGAAAGCGCTCGGGGATAGGCGCGCCGAGGCCCAGGAGGATTTCGCGCATTTTCCAGCGGCCGAGCGCGAAGGCGCGCGATTGCAGGTTCTCGACGCCGATCCATTCGGAGAGCAGATAGTAGCCGTCGAAGCGCATAAACGGATTGAGGTTGATGGCGAGGCTCAAAATCCAACCGGCGGTGGCGAGGGTGAAGGCGATGCTGCGCAGGATGCCGTCGGGGAGGAACGCCCACAACAGGGTGGCAAGGGCTGCGACAGCGAGTTCGACGACGATGCCGGCGCCATCGATGGCGAGGCGCTTCTTGCGGTCGGGCAGGGCCCATGCGCCGGAGACGTCGGTGTAGAGGAGCGGCGCCAGCATCATGACGGCGAGGCCGAGCGTGGGGACGCGGCAGCCGTGCCGGACGGCGGTGTAGGCGTGGCCCAACTCGTGCAGGATCTTGATCGAAAACAGCGCGATGGCGAAGAGGATGGCGCCTTCGAGCGTGAAGCCGTGCTGGAAGGTCGCGACAAAGGCATCCCATTGCCGCGATGTCAGATAAAGTCCGACGAGGCCGAGGAGCGCGACGACGATGGCGGCGGCGCGGGTGTAGAGCGGGGCCACGAGCGGCAGTGTCGCGCGCAGAAACGGTTCCGGCCGCACGAGCGGAATCCGGAAGAAGAGATAGTTGTGCATCAGCTGGGAGAGCCAGCCGTGCGTGTTCTCCTTCACGCGGTCCGCGTAGGCGCGCCAGCCGCCGCGCGCGGGCTCGACAGTGAGGTCGCTGCCGTGCAGGAAATGCGCGAAGGCGGCGATCTCTTCGGTGGTGATGCGCGCGCCCGTGCGGGCCTGCATCAAGGCCGCGAGCGAGGCGGCATCACGGGCCTCGGGCCAGAGCGCGAGGAGATCGCGCGCCGCGGCGTCAATCTGGATGAAGCGATGCTGCAATGGGTCGTGGATCACCCAGGCGGGTGCGCCCGACGGACTTGGCGCGCCGGGAGAGACCGCGAGATCCTGGCGCAGCCGGGGCAAGGGCGGCGGTGGGGGCGGCGCGGACGGGATCACAAGCCCAGCCATTGGCGCGTCGCGGTGAAGGGACGCCGGAACACGTAGAAGGCGGCCGGGACCGGCGTGCTGAAGACCTGCGCGGTGCCGCGCACGCCAAGGCGCGGCGGTTCCGCTGAAGGATCGGAAGGCTCCGCGGTGACGCGGAAGGCGACGCCGCCGCCGGGCAGCGTGCGGGCACGATAGTCGAAACGCGCGATGCGGGCTTCGACGGGCCGCAGCGGATCGGCATCGAGGAAGATCTTCACGCGCGCGCCAGTGGCGAGCACGATGGCGTCGGTGACGGGCATGTCGACGGCGAACTCGAAGCGGCGGGCGTCTGCGATCTCCATCAGCCGCTCGCCGACGGTGACGGGACGGCCGACGATGTCGCGCTTGTCGGCAAAGAGGGCGACGCCGGCGCCGGGCGCGCGGATCTCGGTCTTGGCGAGAAGGTCGCGCGCGAAGTCGCGCTCGGCGCGGCGGACGGCGAGTTCGGCGCGTGCCAGCGCCATATCGTGCAGGCCGCGCTGGTCGTCGAAGGCGAGCTGCTCGGCTTTCTTGAGCTTGGCTTCGGCGACGCGGGCTTCGCGATCGGCGACGTCGTAGCGGTTGCGGAGCACGGTATCGGCAAAGCGCACGAGCGGCTGTCCTGCGGCGACGGCGGCGTTCGGCTCGATCAGGACGTCCTCGATCGTGCCGTCGATGGCCGAGGCGATCAGGGCTGGCGCGCGCGGGGCGACTTCCATGGGCGCGAGCGCGGTCATGGGCACGGGAATCGCTCCGGCAGCGGCAATGAGCGCGGCGAGGCCCCACGTCCAACGCCGCCGCGGCCAGCCAAGGCGCAAGCCTGGTTTGGCGCCGTCGAGCAGCGTCAGCGCGTGCGCATAGGCGCCGGCGAGATGCTGGGTGACGGCGATATCGGATTCAGACCACGGGATCTCACGTGCCTGCAGGAGGCCCGCAAAGACGTGGCCGTCGCGGCGCCGCAGCGGCATCCAAAGCATGAAGCGCATGGGATAGCTGGCAGTGACGTGGTGGGCTGCGCCTGAGAGCGCGGAGAGGTCGAATTCGTGGTGCTTGCCGAGGCCGTTTGTGGCGGCGAGTTCGGTGACCGCGTGTTCGAGAACCTGTAGCAGTGGCGCGTGGCGGTCGACGACGGCCAGGGACGTCGCGGCGAGGATGTGGGGCGCGACCTTGGCGCCGAGGCCGACGACGAACACCTGGCGCGCGCGGGTGTACTTGATGGTTTCGTTGGCGATCAGGAAGCGCAGTTCGGCGACGGTCGCGATCGAGCGGATCTCGCTTTCCAGGCGCAACAGGGCGAGGGCCGCGGCCGCGCCGTCACCGCTGACGACGGCGGTCACGGCGGGGGGGCGCGGCGCGGCGGAGACGTTTGCATCAATCGTGATGGCAGCGGGACCACGGCCGGCGGCGCTCATGGGCGGGCGGCCCGCACAAATTGCGCGCTGCCGCTCATGCCGGCAAGCACACGCTTGCGCACGCCCTCGAACACGCCCACGACCTTGATGGTTTGGCTGACGGGGTCGACGGCGCCGCCGATGCGCTCGACCTTGCCCGTTATGGTTTCGCCGGTCTCGTCGATGGCGAAGGTGAAGGCCGCGCCGACATCGAGCCAGCGGAGCCAGGGCGATGGGATAATCAATTCGATCTCGAGTTGGCTGTCGCGGATGATGCGGATGAAGGGACGGCCGGGCGCCGGGAGTTCATGCACGGAAATGCCAAGGTCGACGATGCGGCCGTCGAAGGGGGCGATGACCTTGCATTGCTCGAGGCGCAAGCGCAGGACGTCGGCTTCGGCGGCGGCCTTGTCGGCGCGCGCGCGGGAGACTTCGACATCCTGTTTGCCGGCGGCCTTCAGCTTTTCGAGATAGACGTGATTGTCGAGGGTCAACCGCATTTCACGCAGTTGCGCGTCGGCGGAGGCCAGTTCCGCCTGCTGACGGCGGCAATCGAACTCGACCAGCAGATCGCCTTTGCGGAACTGCTGGCCGGGTTTGAAGGTGAGCTGGGTGACGCGCGAGGGCAGCTCGGTGGAGATCTGCGCCTGCTCGGCCGCGCGCACGATACCGCGCACCGGCTCTAGCGCGTCAACGGCCGGAGCAAATTCCGAGCCGAAAGCCGCAATGAGGCAGGCCGCAAGCGCGATGGAGCGCGGCGCTGCAGTTCGGCAACGCCGCTTGGGCGCCGGCTTTTCAGCGCAGTGCCGCGGTTTGCTTGAGTTTTGCACTGTAGTCCCCGCGTTCGAACCAGACGCCACGCAGCGACTGCGACAGCGCGCGCACGCTTTGGTTGGTGTCGAGGTCATCACGATATGGGTCGAGGCCGATGGCCGCATAGGTGTTGGCGAAGGCGCTCTGGAGGCTCGCGTAGGCGACATCGAGCTTGGCGTCGGCGACCAGCATGTTCATTTCTTCGCGGATCAGCGTCTGCTGACTGATGCGGTCGGCCTTGGATTCGGCGCGCATCTGTTCAACGAGGCGCTTCTGCACGTTGTGATACTCGCCGGCGGTGACGAGTTCCTTCTTCAAGTGATAGAAGCGCGCGCGGCTGACGTGGACCTGCGTCATGACCGCCATGGTGAGAGCGAGGGCGCGCTTGTCGAGCAGCGCGTCCTGGTCCTCGACGACTTCGCGGCGGCGCGGATACTGGAACACCTTCATCACGTTCCAGCTCGCCTTGGCGCCCCAGCTCAGCCAATTGCTCTGGTAGAGGAAGTCGTTGCTGTCGAAGTTGGTGCCGGCGTAGAGCTGCAGGCCGGGCAGCAATTCGAGCAAGGCGGCGTGGGCTTCCTGCGTGTTGATGCGTTGCTTGAGGGTGACCTCGCGCAGCTCGGGGCGCTCTTCCAAGGCCAGATCGATCATACCTTGCAGCGGCACTTTCAAGGCCAGATTGACGGTGCGGCGCAGCGGCAGCACCAGGCTGAAGTGGGTGCCAGGCTTGACGTTCATCAGTGCTGCAAGCTGCGACTTGGCGACGATCAGTTCGCGCTGGAGCTCTTGAATGGTGCGCTTGATCTCGACCAACTCGCGTTCGTAGGTGATCGCGGTGATCGGCGAGGCCTGCTTGTCGGCGGAGATCGTGCGGGTGTCGCGCAAGGTCGTTGCAACGCGATGCTCCAGCGACTTGAGGCGACCGATGAGCCGCTCGGAACTGACGGCGCGCCAGTACGCGGAGCGGACGTCCTCGACGACGCGGTGGACGACCTTGCGGCGCAGTTCCTGGGCGATCAGCGCCTTGTCGGCCGCTTGCCGGGCGCGGACGTAGGAGAGACCGAAGTCGAGGACATGCCACGAGAACGTCAGGTCGGACGTGGAGAAGCGCTTCTCCTGCGACGTGGAGGCGCCGAAATTCTGGGTGTTGGTCAGGACGTTGTAGCTGGATGAGGCATTGAACTTGTCGCGCGCGGTAAAGCCCGAGTTGGCGACGGCCTGGGGCAGCAGATTGAAGTGCGCCAGGTTCAATTCGGAGTAGCGGAGCGCGATTTCAGCCTTCTCGACTTCGGTGTCGAGGTTATATTTGATCGCGCGGGCGATCGCCTCGTAGAGGTCAATGGCGTTGGTGATCGTTTCCTGATCGGTGGTTACGCGCGAGGCGCGATCGATGGCGGCGACCGACATCTCCTGCTCGGAGAGCGGCGAGGGCTCCACGGCGCAGCCCGTTAGAACCGCCGCGCTGATACAAATGGCAAAAGCGCTGTTTTTCAGCGCGCGGGTCGGATGGGGCACGATACGCCTCGGTTGCTTGTTACGGGTGTTCACGCAAACAGGCATCGACGCGAATCGAACTTGGCCGACAATGACATAATACGGCCGCGTCGCATAATGTAACGCGCCCGGATTGAATTGCCCCATCAGTTACAAGACTTATACTGATGGAGGCTTGATCTGGAGGATTTTGGTGATTCGCAATCGGCGGATGACGTGATTGCCGACATCGGCGCTGAAGGTTTGCGTCGCGCAGGCACGCAAGGGTGTATCAGCCGCCGCCGCCGAAGAGGCGTTTTATTTCTTCGGCGCTGAGAGGGCGGAGCTTTTGTTGTGGTTGCGGGGGCGCGCGCTGCGGCGGGCGGATGATTTGCGGTAGTGGTGTGCCCGGATCGGGTGGATTGAACGCCGGGGCTTCGGCGGCGGGCACAGGCGGCGCGGTAACGAACGGCGGAATGACCGGCTGCTCCAGCGGTTGGGTCCGGGCTTGGTTGGCACCTGGGCTTTGGGGGCCGAGCACTTCAACAGGTGGCGAGAGTGCGCTCTGGCGTGCGGCTTCCTCGGCGGCTTTGCGGGCGGCGTCCTCGGCGCGGCGGCGTTCGGCGTCGTCGCGGGCGCGCTCCTCATCGAGGCGGCGGAGACGTTCGAGTTCCTCGACGTCGCGCTCGATGCGGCGCACGCTCAGTTCGCGGGCGAGCGCGTCAGAGGTGATGCGCGGCTCGATGCGTCCGAGGGCCGCGACAGGGCCGGCGTAGGCGAGCGTGACGGCCGGAAGCGGATCGGCGGCTTTGCCGGTGCGGCCCTCGATCTTGGCGGTGGTCTCGATTCGCCAGGTGCTTTGGACGCGCAGGGATTGGAGATCAAGGTGGGCGTCAGCGGCGATCTTGCCGTCGGCGGACTCGATGGTGACAGGCGCGAGCTTGAGCAATCCGTCGGCGAACTCGACGGCGATGCGGCGCGGCGTCATGGTCATGGCGTTGGCGCCGCTTTGCGACTTCAAGGTCTCTTGCAGGCGCTCGAACATCAGTTCGGCGTCGGCCTTCAGGACGTCGTTGGCGGCGGCGCGAATGGTCGCGGGCGTGAGACTCGAAAAGCGGATGGCGCCGGTGTCGATCGAGCCACTGCCGGTGAGCGACGCGACGATGGCGCGAGGCGACAGGCCGCGGCCGGCGAAGGTCAGAAGGCCGCTGGCCTGCCCGGTGGCGGTGGCTTTGTCCGTGGCGTCGCGGACGAGAGACCCGATGGTGCCGTTGGTGAGGCGCAGGAGGCCGGACAGTGCGGTGCCGGCTGGTTGACGCTCGAGCTTCATGGCGCCCGTCCAGGTGCCACCGAGGCCGCGGCCGTCGAGGGTGCGCAGTTCGAAGCGGTCCTTGGCGAGGGCGAGATTGAGGACGGCATTGGCCAGTTCGGCACCGGCGCCGAGATCGAGCCGATCGATGTCGAGGCGGACGCCGCCGCTGACAGTGTCGAGGACCGCGAGATCGAGCTGCTCATCTGGCCAGATCACGGATTGGCCGCTGAGGATCGCGGCGGCTTGGCTCGCGGCTTCCGAACGCTGCAGGAGAAGCGGCGCCAGAAGGTGGGCAACGCGCAGGGTCGAGACCTTGAGATTGCCGTCGATGCGGGTGGCGGTGCCGGCAGCCTCGGAGCGGAGCGCGCCGGCGACCATGCTGGCGCCCACCTTGGCGCTGATGTCGTGGAACTCGGTGCGATTGGGGCCGATCACGACGCGCGCTGCGCCGGCGATCGGGGTCGTGGCCAGGGCGATGCGCGATAAGCCGGGGAGTAATGCCGCGAGGCGGCCGCCATCGCTGGTGGTGACGGTCAAGTCGCCGGCGAGGGCGGGTTCGCGCGCCTCGGGTTCGATCGAACCGGCGAGCGCCAGCTTGAGGTTGGCGCCTTCGGCGAGGCCATTGACGTCAAGGCGTGACTTGGCGTTGCCGGTGACATTGAGGCGAATGGTGTGGGCATCTTTGGATTTGGCCAGCGCGCCAGAGTCGAGGCCAGTGACGGCTGCGAGAATGCGGCTTGCTTCGGGGCCAGCGAGCGTGATGGCGGCGTCCAGCGGCACCGCGCGCCAATTTTGCGGCGTGCCGTCGAGGCGCACGGTGGCGGAGAGGCGCGTGCTCGCGAGATCGCCATCGATGACGAGCTCGGAGGTGGATTTTTCAGCGGCCGCGAGCTTGAGGGTGCCGGCGAGTCGCAGGGGCAGCGCCGCCGGCAGCCGTTCGGCAGTGCGCGCGAGATCGGGCGGAAGGTCGAGCAGTTCTGTAATGAGGGCGAGTGCGGCGGGGGTCGCGGCGGTCGCGACGGCGCGGATGGTGCCTTTGCGTCCGACGGTGTCGGGCTGGAGATCACCGTCGATCTCGAGGCTCGCGCCGCCATCGCCTTCGAGCTGGAGCAACGGGACGCGCATGACGCCGGAATTGAATTCGATTTCGGCGGCGACGTTGCGATAGCGGCGGCCGGGGGCGATGAGTTCGCCGGTGCGCAGACTGATCTTGGTGTCGAGAGGTGGTATCGCGGCCTGCTGCACTGTGGCTTGTGGAGCAGTGCCTAGGGAGGCAGCACCGCTGGCCTGAGCGAGGAGCTGGGCGATGGTGAGGCGCTGGGTCAGGAACGGCGTGATGTCGAGCTTGGGGCCGATGAGTTGCGCAGTTAGGGCGCGGCGGCCGGACCAGACGTAGGCGACGTCGCCGGTCAAGGCGGTGCCGGCGAGCTCGCCGACGAGATTGCGGGCTTCGATCGCGCCGTTGACGCCGACGAGATCGGCGACGACGCCGAAGCCGCCATCGTTGGTGGCATCGAACAGGGCCTGCTTGCCGGTGAACCAGTTGGCGAAGCGGGCGATGCTGGCGCCGCGAACGGTGACGCGGCCTTGCAGCGTGGTGGCGTCGCCGACGCCGGTGACGACGCCGCGTATGTCGCCGCGGCTGGCGCCCGGCAGGCCGGCTGACAGTTCGTCGATGACGAGCTGGTCGCCGATGCGGCCGATCGAGGCCTTGACGTTGCTGATGGAGTCACCGCCGAGCACGGCTTGCTCGATGGCGAAGGTCGAGCGGGTGGTGCCGCCGGTGGGCACGAGGCGATGCAAGTCGCCGAGGAAGCGATGGGCGCCGGCGATCGGGCCTTGGCCGCTGGCGCCACCGCTGAGGCGGTCGAGGTCGAGCCATTTGGCGTTGAGATCAGTGGTGATGGCGATGCGGTCGCCGAAGGTTGCCTTGGCGGTGCCGGTGATAATCTGCGGTTCGCGGCCTTGCTCGAGCGTAATGGCGAGATCGGAGAGCTGCAGGCCGCCGGTGTCGGCCTTGATGCCGGCGCGGAGCTCAGCCGCCGGCTCGCCACCCGCGGGCTTTGCGGATTTCGCCGTCGTCGCGGCGGATCCTGTCATCGGGATCTGGCCGAGGATCTCACCTTCGATGCGTGGCTGTTGCAGGCCGTCGATCAGGCGGGCGTCGAGCGTGTACAGCGCGTTGTTTTCGAGGGTCTTGATCTGCGACTTGAAGCGGATGCTGCCGTCGGGTTCGGGGCGGGAGGTAGAGAGACGGACATCGCGCAGCGTTGCACCGGCGCCGTAGGTACCGCGGAACCGATAGGGGCCTTCGATGGCCGGCGAGGCCAGTTCGCCGGAGATTTTTTCGACGCGTGTGCGTTCGTCGCCGTTCTCGTTGTGGATCGCAATGAGGCCGTCGGTGATGCGCACGGATTGCAGCGCGACCTCCTTCGGCAAGTATGTGGCATTGCCGAGCGCGAGGGATTGCCAGCTGCCGCCGCCCTTGTTGTCGAGCACGAGGCGAATGACGGGGGCATTGACTTCAACTTCGTTGGCCTCGACCACGCCGCGCAATAAGGGCGGGACGGAGAGCCACATGCGGAAGCTTTCGGCCTTGAAGATCGGTTCGCCGAGCGTCGCGGTGGTGTCGGCGATGCGGACTTTCTCGAAGCTGACATAGGGGGTCGGCAGCAGGCGGAGATTTACTGCGCCGCCGACGCGGACTTCGCGGCCAAGGACGCGCGAGGCTTCTTCCTCGAACACGCCCCGGTAGCGGTTGAAGTCGACCACGTGCGGCACGGCAAACAGTGCGCCGAGCACAGCGATCAACAACACGCCGATGCCTACCAAAACGTTGTTCAAGGCCGCTCCTCGGATCGCGCACGTCCGCAGCCCCAAGTCCCGCGACCGGCCGCTCACGAACCAAAGATGGTTATTGCACACCCGACGGCAAACTTGGACCCCGTATTTACGGGAAGGAGTTCCGTGACGGCGCGCGGATTCGGGAAAAGAGCCTTGTGGGCTGCAGGGTGTGGGCGGTTGTCCTGGGCGTCGAGGTGCTATAGTTGCAGATGATGTCGCCGAATCGAAAACAATCCGAGAACGCGCTGCCGGATGACGACAACCTTCTGTCGGTGCCGGATGCGCCTGCGACCCCGCCGCCCGAGGCGCGCCGGCAACGGGTGGAGGCGCCGCCAGCGCCCACGTCCGGGCGATCGATTTCACAGCGCGCGTTACAGACGTCGGCGCCGCCTTATCTGCAGGGGCTCAATCCGGAGCAGAAGCGCGCGGTCGAGGCGCTGGATGGGCCGGTGCTGGTGCTGGCGGGCGCGGGGACCGGCAAGACACGGGTGCTGACGACGCGGATCGCGCACATCATGGCGTCGGGCCGAGCGCGCGGGCACGAGATCCTGGCGGTGACGTTCACGAACAAGGCCGCGCGCGAGATGAAGGAGCGGATCGGACATCTGGTCGGTGGCGCAGTCGAGGGGATGCCGTGGCTCGGGACGTTCCATGCGATCGGCGTGAAGATTCTGCGGCGGCATGCGGAGCTGGTGGGATTGAAGTCGGGGTTCACGATTTTGGATCCGGACGATCAGCTGCGGCTGATGAAGCAGGTGATCGAGGCTGAGAACATCGACAAGGAGCGGTGGCCGGCAAGGCAGCTGGCGTCGCTGATCGACAGCTGGAAAAATCGCGGACTGACGCCGGATAAGGTGCCGCCGGGCGAGGGATTTGCATTCGCCAACGGCCGGGGCCGCGAGCTTTATGCCGCGTATCAGACGCGGTTGAAGGAACTCAATGCCGCGGACTTCGGCGATCTGCTGCTCGAAGGATTGCGGTTGTTTCTCGAGAACCCGGATGTGCTGGCGGATTATCAGCGCCGCTTCCGCTACATCCTGGTGGATGAGTATCAGGATACCAACGTGGTGCAGTATCTGTGGCTCAGGCTGCTGGCGCAGGGATCGCCGAATGTGTGCTGCGTCGGCGATGACGATCAGTCGATCTACGGATGGCGGGGCGCGGAGGTGGACAACATCCTGCGCTTCGACAAGGATTTTCCGGGGGCGACGGTCGTTAGGCTTGAGCGGAACTATCGCTCGAAGGGGCATATCCTGGCGACGGCGGCGGGGCTGATCGCGCAAAACAAGGGGCGGCTCGGCAAGACGCTGTTCACCGACGACGACCTCGGCGCGAAGGTGGCGGTGACGGGCGTTTGGGACGATGAAGAAGAAGCACGCACAATCGGCGACGAGATCGAGGCGCTGCGCAAGGCCGGGCACAAGCTCGACGAGATCGCGATCTTGGTGCGGGCGTCGTTCCAGATGCGCGCGTTCGAAGACCGGTTCATCACGCTGGGGCTGCCGTATCGCGTGATCGGCGGCCCCAGGTTCTATGAGCGGCAGGAAGTGAAGGATGCGATTGCGTATCTGGAAGTGGTCGCCAATCCGTCCAACGATCTGAAGTTCGAGCGCATCGTCAATGTGCCAAAGCGCGGGCTCGGTGATTCGACGGTCGCGCAAGTGCACGAGCTGGCGCGGCTCAGGCAAATTCCGCTCTATCAAGCGGCGCGCGAGATCTCGGAGACGGAGGAGCTGAAGCCGAAACCGAGGAAGACGCTGGCGGATCTTGTATCGGCGTTCGAGCGCTGGCGCGGCCAAATCGAGAGCCTGCCGCACACGGAACTCGCGGAATTGATCCTCGACGAAAGCGGCTACACCGCGATGTGGCAGGCGGACAAGAGCCCGCAGGCGCAGTCGCGGCTCGAGAACTTGAAGGAACTCGTGCGGTTCATGCATCAGTTCGAAACGCTGGCGGCGTTTCTCGAACACGTCAGCCTAGTGATGGACGTGGACAGCGGCAATGACGGTGATCGCGTGTCGCTGATGACATTGCACGGCGCCAAGGGCCTCGAGTTCGACACGGTGTTTCTACCGGGCTGGGAAGAAGGGCTGTTCCCGCATCAGCGGTCGCTGGACGAGAGTGGACTGGCTGGGCTCGAAGAGGAGCGGCGGCTGGCGTATGTCGGCATCACACGGGCGAAGCGGCGCGCGAAGGTGTCGTTCGCGCAGAACCGGCGCACGCGCGGGCTCTATCAATCGGCGACACCGTCGCGGTTCGTCGATGAGCTGCCCGAGGCGCACGTGACCGTGGTCGAGGCGAAGAGCCCGTTCGGCGGCGCCTACCAGAATTTTGGCGGCGGGTTCGGCAAGGTCAACCCGTTCGGGCCGAGCCGGTTCGATGCGGAGCGGGCGGACGATCAGGGGTCGAGCTATCAGACGCCCGGATGGCAGCGGGCGCAGCAGAACTGGAAGAAGGATGCCGCACCGAAGAAGCCGATCACGCTCGAAGGCGAATTGGTGGCGTCGTCGACCAGCGAAGCGAGCTTCAGCACCGGCGATAGGGTGTTCCATCAGAAGTTCGGCTATGGCCAAGTGACTGATGTCGACGGGAATAAGCTGACGATCGAATTCGAAACGTCGGGCCGGAAACGGGTTGTCGACAGTTTTGTCGAGCGGCGCTAGAGCGCGGAACTTGCTCGTGTCTGCGGGCGCACGCTCCGGCGGGAATCCAAGCAGAACCACCATTTGCCGCACATTGCTTGGGTTCCGGCCTGCGCCGGAATGACGGAGGAGAGAGGTGTGCGCAATTGGGCCTGAAACAGAATGCGCGGCCGTTTTTCACGGCGAACCGATGCCACTTCGCCTAAACGGCTCTTTGCTGGAGCCGTTGTTCACGGCGAACCGGTGTCCACTTCGCCTAAACGGCTCTTTGCTTTGGAGCCGTTATTCACGGCGAACCGGGGTCCACTTCGCCTAAACGGCTCTTTGGCCACAGCCGGGCCGCCTTTTTGCGGTTCTATCGGGGCGGTCCAATCGACAACGCGCGGTCGCACGCTCTAAAACCAGTGGGACCAAATTTCAGATGAGTGCCGCGCGCGGGATGTGGTGCGCTGGCACGGCAGGGGAGACGGGTATGTCCATTGCTGAAGCGTTGAAGCCGGGCGAGCGCATTGCGCCGCCGGTCCAAACCCGTGCCGCGTCCGAGGCCGAGGCCAAAGCGGCACCTGCCGCCACGCCGGAGGTGGCGGAGGTTCGCGAGAAATTTTTGCCGATCACGCGCGAAGCCCTGCTGGACCGGCTGACGCAGCCATCGGTGTGGGGAGACGGGGAAGCGGTGAAGGCGCGGCGGCTGTTCCGCTATCTCGATTTCTGGCGGCGGCAAAGTTACAGCGCAAAACTGCTGGAGATGGAGCAGGCGTACGAGCCGTTCAGCCCGGATAGCGATCTCTTGGTGACGCGCAAGTATGCGCCGGAGGAAAGCCTCAAGCTGCAGAAGCGCGTCGTCGCGATGACGGCAGACCTGCTGCAGCGGGCGAACTATACGCGCGTCGATACCTCCGACTTCAAAGTGTTGCTGAATTCGAAGGACAACCATTATGGCCTCGATCTGCATGTCGATGAAGGCGCGTTCGAAGAGCTGCTGATCTTTCATCGCGGCTCGGCAACGCGCACGGGCACGCGGCGCGACCGGAAGAAACTGTTTTTGAAGAAGCAAGAGTTCGAGATTCCGATCTATCAGCGGCTGTTCCTGCTGTTCAAGCTGAAGCCCGAGGAGAAGCGGATCAGCGAAGTGATGGCGGCGGAGCGCGTCGACCGCAAGGAGGCGACGAAGATCATCAAGAAGCTGCGCGGGATGCTGCCGCCGGAGGTGAAGAGCGATTTCATCTATATGAAGCTGTTCAAGAACCTGCCGCGCACCGACATCGAGATGTGCTTTCCGAATACCAAGATCAAGTTCCGGCTGTTCGACAAGTTGAAGCTCGGCGCGACGGCGGGCGGCGGCCTAGCGGGCGCGGTCGGGACGGCGGGCAAGCTGTTCGTCGCAACCAATCCGGTGGCGCTCGCCGGCGCGGTGCTCGGGCTCGGCGGGATCGCGGCGCGCCAGGTGACGGGTTTTCTTAATCAGAAAAACCGTTACATGGTGACGATGGCGCAGAACCTCTATTTCCATGCCATGGCGGACAATCGCGGCGTGATCACGTTGCTGGCGGATCGGGCCGCGGAAGAAGACGCGAAAGAGGAAATGCTGCTCTACACGGTGCTGGCGCGCGAGCGGGTCAATATCGCCGACCTCGCCGATGTCGACCGAGCGATCGAACACTACCTGCAGAATGTGTTCGAGGTGCAGGCGAACTTCGATGTGCACGACGCGCTGGAGCGATTGATGGCCGACGGGATCGTGTCGCAGGGCGCGGATGGGATGTTGAAGGTGCTCACGCCGGAGGCGGGCATCGCGCACGTCGATCATCTGTGGGACGGGTATCTCGATCATTTGCCGGACACGCACGCCGAAGGTGTCGAATTCGACGGAGATGAAGGTCTCGACCTGAAAACATGAAAGCCGCGAAGAAGCGTACCGCGTCAATGAAGAAGGCCAAGGCGAAGGCGGCCTCATCGCGGGCGGCCGCGCGAAGAGTTGCGACGCCGAAGGCCAAAGATCGCAAGGCCGCCGCCAAGGCGCCGGTGAAGAGTGGCGCCCGACCGGTGAGCAAAGGACCGGCGAGCAAAAGGGCCGCTCCAGCAGCGGCGAAAACGCGCGCGAAGACCGTGACGGCGGCCACGCGGCGTGCGCCAGTCGCGCAAAAGAGCGCGTCCAAGCGAAAAACTGTGACGCCGGCTGCTGCGGCGAAGGCCAAGGCCGCACCGAAGACCGAGCCGGCGGTGGCGCTGTATCAAGTGTCGGTCCTGGCGCCAAGTCTCGACGCGGCGCGGACGGTCGCGGCGCTGTGGGGCGAAGTGGCGGACCCGCCGCCGCTGGCCGTCAGCGTGTTCGAGACGGGGCCGCGGTTCGTCGTCGAGGCGCTTTACGATCAGCGCCCCGAGGCTGCGGGCGTCGCGAAAAGCCTGAAGGCGCTGGGGATAGCTGGGCTCGGCAAGCCAGCCATCACCGACGTGAAGCCAAAAAACTGGGTTGCGATCTCACAGCAGGCGCTGCCGCCGGTGGAGGCGGGGCGGTTCGTGGTGCACGGCAGTCATGACCGCGCGGCGGTGGGCGGCAGCATCAATGCCATCGAGATCGATGCGGGCGAGGCGTTCGGCACGGCGCATCATGCGACGACGCTCGGGTGTCTGCTGGCGATCGATCGCTTGACGCGACGGCCGGGGTTCGAGCGGGTGCTGGATCTCGGCTGCGGGTCGGGGGTGCTGGCGATCGCGGCGGCTTACGCGCTGCCGCATGCGCGGGTGCTGGCAAGCGACATCGATCCGGAAGCGACGCGGGTGGCGCGCGACAATGCGCGGCTGAATGGCGTTGGCGGGCGCGTCAAAATCGTGACGGCGCAGGGGCTCGAAAGCGGGCAGCTGCGGCGCGGCGGGCCTTACGATCTGCTGATCGCGAATATTCTCGCGGGGCCGTTGATCATGCTGGCGCCAAAGCTCAGGAGGATCGTCGCGCGCGGCGGGCGCACGGTGCTGTCGGGGCTATTGGAAACGCAGGCGGCGGAAGTGACCGCGGCCTATCGGGCCGCGGGTTTTCATCTCGAACGTCACGATGTCATTGCCGGATGGGCAACGCTGACGCTGATCGCGCACGGGCGCGACTACAGCGTGCGCCTTCAGCCGCCCCAGGCACGCGGGATGAACCGCTCGCCGCGGCGGACGCGCCAGATTTCATCTTCGCCGACGCCGATGTCGCGCAACAGCGCATCGTCCATGTTGGCGAGCTGACGGCGCACGGCGCGGTCGGCGGCGCGCTGGCGGAAGCCTTCGAAGGCCGTCGAGAGCCAGCTCTTTTGCGGTGGGGCGATTGTGGTGGTGACGGCCGTCGCGTGGCCGAGTGTGATCGATTTCATTGTCAGAACTTTCTAGAAAAAGGACGTGTTCAGGAGCGCGCGAACGCGCGGTTGGAAACGCAACTGATGAGCTGCCGGTCAGGGAGCCAAAAATTCGGCTCAGAGATCCAAAGCTTGCCCGTCCGTGCGATGGGCGCGGAACGCGGCGATCTGGCCGTCGGAGTATCCGAGGTGGCGCAGATCCTCGACGCTGAACTTCGCCATGTGATTGGCGACAAGGCGCTTGGCGCGCGCCTGGCGGGCGGCGACGAGGCGCGCCAGCGTGCGATGAAACAGAGTGGATTGGGATTTGCCACGGGTGGCGGCGACCGCGCTGGCGGCCGTAAAGGTTGCAGTGCTCATGATCATTCTCCGCATTGGGAGGCGGCAGGTGCCGCCACTGCAGCGCCCGCGGGTGTTCCCGCTGAGTGCTGCGCTCATGGACACAAGATAGTGCTTCGTTCGCTTTGGCGAAATGGGTCATGTTGCATCGCAGCAATGACCCTTGCGCATGGCGAAATCTAAGGAATAACAATATCCTAACAAGACGTTGAAATTGCTGCGATGCGGGGTCGCATTGGCGTTGCCGAACGGCGTCCAGCGCGCCTAGAAAGGGGTATGCACCAGACATTTGCCCCCCCCGACGCCGAAAACGCCAACCCCGAGCGGATCCGAGATCTGCGGCGGCTCTACCCGAAACTCGGCGTTGCCGCGGTGCTGGTGCCGCGGGCGGACGAACATCAGGGCGAGTATGTGCCGGCGAGTGCGGCGCGGCTCAAATGGCTGACGGGGTTCTCGGGCTCGGCGGGGATGGCGATTATCGGCGCCAAGCACGCGGCGCTGTTCGTCGACGGGCGCTACACGACGCAGGCGCGGCTGGAGATCGATATCGCGCTGTTGGAGATCCAGCAGATTCCGGAGGCGAAGCTCGCGGATTGGGTGGGCGGCAAGTTGCCGAAGGGAGCCGTCGTCGGGTTCGATCCGTGGCTGCATACGATCGGCGAGATCGAGCGGCTGGAAACGGCGCTCAAGGCGCATGGTGCGACGCTGAAGCCGCTTGGGTCCAATCCGGTCGACACGGTGTGGGGTCGCGCGCGGCCAAAGCCGCCGAAAGGCCAGATCGTGCCGCATGATCTCGCGCATGCCGGCGAGGCGGCGGCGGAGAAAATCGTCGCGATCCAGAAAGTGTTGAAGGCCGACAAGCACGACGCGGCGGTGCTGACGATGCCGGATTCGATCGCGTGGCTGCTGAATATGCGCGGCGCCGACATCGGTCATGTGCCGGTCGCTTTGGCGTTCGCGATCGTGCCGGAGAAGGGAAAGCCGGAGCTCTTTGTCGATGCCAAAAAAATTGGCGCGAACGTCAAGGGGCATCTCGAGGCGGTGGCGAAGCTCTATGCGCCGAAGGAGCTGAAGGCGCGGGTGGCGGCGTTGAAGGCGGCGGGCAAGCGCGTGCGTGTCGATGAGGCGAGTGCGGCGTGGTGGTTCAAACGGGCGCTCGGCGGGACGGCGCTGGCGCGGGGGCAGGATCCGTGTCTGCTGCCGAAAGCGCGAAAGAACGCGGTGGAACTCGACGGCGCGCGCGCGGCGCATGTGCGCGACGGGGCGGCGATGGTGCGGTTTCTCGCTTGGCTCGATGGGGCGGCGGCCGGCGGCACGCTGGATGAAATCAGCGCGGTGAAGAAGCTCGAGGCGTGCCGGGCGGCGACAGGGGCGCTGAAAGACATCTCGTTCGATACGATCTCGGGATCGGGGCCGAACGGCGCGATCGTGCATTATCGCGTGACGGAGGCGACAAATCGGGTGCTGCGGCCGGGCGAGTTGTTCCTCGTCGATTTAGGCGGGCAGTATGTCGATGGTACGACGGACATTACGCGCACGATCGCGATCGGTGCGCCGAGTGCGGAGATGCAGGCGCGGTTCACGCTGGTGTTGAAGGGCATGATCGCGGTGTCGCTGGCGAAATTTCCGAAGGGGACGAAGGGATCGGAACTCGATCCGTTCGCGCGGCGGGCGCTGTGGGCGGCGGGGCTCGAGTTCGATCACGGCACGGGGCATGGCGTCGGCAGTTTTCTGTCGGTGCACGAGGGGCCGCAGCGGATCGCGCGCGCAGGCGCGGCGGCGTTGGAGCCGGGCATGATCCTGTCGAACGAGCCTGGGTATTACAAAGAGGGCGCGTATGGCATTCGCATCGAGAATTTGGTGATCGTGACGGCGCCGGAGCTGGTGGCGGGCGGCGACAGGCCGATGATGGGGTTCGAGACGCTGACGTTGTGTCCGATCGACCGGCGGCTGGTGGTTGGGTCGATGCTGTCGGTGGAGGAGCGGGCGTGGCTCGATCGGTATCACGCGCGGGTCGGCGAGGTGATCGCGCCGATGGTGACGGGTGAGGAGCGGGCGTGGCTGGAGGCGGCGACGAGGGCGGTGGGGTAGGGGTTGGACGCTGATTGGCAAGCGGCGGCCCCTCATCCGGCCTTCGGCCACCTTCTCCCCGTAAGGACGGGGAGAAGGGAGAAGGAGGAGGCCGCTCGCCCTTCGACAGGCTCAGGGTGAGGCGGATTGGAGATGCGGGCGTCATTGAAGCCGTCATGCCAGGCCTTGTGCCTGGTATCCAGGACCATTGCTGCTGCGATTGAATGCGATCGTGTCGTGTGACTGATCCTTTTGCATCGCGCCGTCACGGCGTATGGATCATGGGCACAAGGCCCATGACGACGGCTGAGGGTGGGTGATGGTTGTGGATGTTCTGCGAGCTGCCGAGATTGTGGCGGCCCCTCATCCGGCGCATATCCTTTTTGCGCTTCGCGCAGGGCGGGCCACCTTCTCCCCGCAGGCGGGGAGAAGGAAGAAGAGCGAAATCGGGGAGGGTAAAAAGGGTGATGGGAGCCCATCGCCGATTTGGTGTGCGCGGAGGGCGAAAGCCGGTTTCGTGAGGGGCCAGACCCGTGGGGAGATCAGACCCCTGTCACACTTCCGCCATCAGGGGGCGGTGAGTGGAACGGGGGAATTCCGTGCCGCGAGTTTGGTCATGCGTGTTGTCGTATCCGTGGTGATGGCGTTGCTGATGAGCGTGATGCCGGCGATCGCCGCGCCACCGCCGGCGAAGAAGCAGACGGCGTCGCAGGAGTTTCAGTCGCCGGAAGCGGTGCTGGCTTTCATCAATGGCTATCGCGCGAAGCCCGAGCCCGACCGGTTGCCGCTGGCGGTGCAGCGCATGAGCCAGTTCGGCATCTTCAAGGATCTCGAGACCAACGGCATCTACATCGGCTTCATGGCCGGTGTGCTCGGCGCCAATCCGGCGAAGGCCGAGGCGCTCGTCGCAAAGATGTTTCCGATGCCGCCCGACGATCAGGTCGCGGTCGTGCGCGCGATCGCCTATTCGGGATTGCCGGATTGGCCGGGACTGATGACCAAATTCGCCGAGCGAATGCCGGCGCGCAAAGTGATGATGGATCGCTATCTCACCGGCAAGATGCCGATCCTCTCAAAGCTCGAACTCGACAGCGGGCCGGCGCCGCTCGATACGCTGTGGGGATATTATTTCGCGACCGGATCGCCGGATCCGGTTCTGCGGATCGTGTCGATCCTCGGCTGGTCGAAGGACGCCAACAACATCGAGCGGCTGACGATCGGATCGATGGCGAAGTGGACGCTGGCGAAGAACGCGCTCGCGGACAAAGAGTTGCTCGACGTTTTGAAGGGTGCGCTCAAGTACGAAACGAAAGAGACGGCGGCGATCGTGCGCGAAGTCGTGGAGGCGGCGGAGACGTTCGAGACCGCGAAGATCCGCAAGGAAGCGATGGGCTCGATCGAGCAGCTGAAGGTCAAGGGTCCGCAAAACGCGCGCAACTATGCGTGGTGGGGTACGGCGGGGCAGACGGCGCTG
This sequence comes from uncultured Alphaproteobacteria bacterium, assembly GCA_963779515.1. GTDB lineage: Bacteria > Pseudomonadota > Alphaproteobacteria > Rhizobiales > Hyphomicrobiaceae > CAVZYN01. The sequence goes on along the minus strand of CAVZYN010000005.1, from coordinate 125,082 downwards.
GCGCTCGGGTGCGTGGTCGCTGGCGCGCTTGGCCAAGTGCAAGTGGGCTTGCCGTGCGTGATCGGCGGGGCGTTGTCGACGGCGGCGCTGAAAGTGTTCCAGCCGCAGCCGTAGGGTTGATGCGTCTGCGACGAGTTCTTGTGCTGGGTCCCGGTTCGCGTCGCCGCTGAAGAGCGGCTCCTTGACCGGGATGACGTGCCTCGCGTCACGTCAAATCCCGAGCGTGTCTTGCAAGGGACCAAGTCTGAGCCTAACTTGATGATGCGGTTGCGCATTTCCAGGACGTTAGGCGGACTTTCATGGCGATATCGAGTGGGGCCAAGAGCGCGTCGGACCGCTCGCCGGGCGTCACGACCATGGTCGCGCACCCGATCGTCTTCGACGGATTGAATATCGCGCGGCTCGATCGCGCGCAGATGGTGACGACGCTGCGCGGGCATGTCTCGGCGATCAATCTGGCGGCGATCCAGCCGCAGGCGCGGCTGTCGGATGCGCTGCTGCAGATCAATCAGGTGTGGGAGACGGCGGGCGAGATGCGTGACGTCACCGCGATCGTGACCAGCGTCGGTGGCATCGAGGCGGCGCATCGCTCGGGCCGCGTCGCGATCGTGCTCGGGGCGCAGAATGCGCTGATGTTCGAGGATGAATTGCGCCACATCGCGGTGTTCAAGCGGATGGGCCTCAGGATCGTGCAGCCGACGACGCACGACAAGAACGTGTTCGGTTATGGCGCGGCGTTCAACGGCACGAAGGAGAGCGCGAAGGACCGGGGCCTGACGGAGCGCGGGCTGGCGTGGCTTGCGGAGATGGAAACGCAGAAAATGCTGGTGGATCTTTCGCATTGCGGGCCTCTGACGACGCTCGATTGCCTGGCGGCGGCGGATCAGCCGGTGGTGTGCAGCAACGCCAACGCGTTCGCGCTGTGCGCCTCGCCGCGCAACAAGACCGACGAGATGATCCGGCTGGTGGCGAAAACGGGCGGATTGGTCGGGGCATCGATGTGGGCGCCGTCACAGGCGTTCGCCACGCAGCCGGCGATGGAGAACTATCTCGATCACGTCATGCATCTGATCAAGGTCGGCGGGATCGAGCACACCGGATTTGCAAGCGTGGTGGCGGAAGGCGTCGAGGAGGACGCGGCGAGCTGGGAGAGGGTGTGGGGGCGGAAAGGGTTTTACGCGAGCATCACGGGTGCGTGCGGTGATTGGTATTCGCATGCGACGCGGCACAACGTGCATTACGACTCGCTCGCGCATACGCCGCGGATCTGGGACGGGATGCGGCGGCGCGGATTGAAGGCGCGCGACATCGAGAAGGTGATGTCGGGGAATTGGTTGCGGGTGCTGAGAGATGTGTGGGGGGAGTAGGCAGTCGTTCAACCCGCCTTGGGGTGCGTGTGACGGGGAGCCGCCGGAAAGTTGGGACAAACCGGCTGCATATGGTCGACGACGCTCACCCAAGGCGGGTCATTCGTTACATGATGGCCGCCTCATCCGGAGGCAGTGAAGGCGGCGCGTCCATCGTCACGCGGGTCATGACGAAGCGGGCGATGCGGGCGTCGGCGACGGGGGCGAGGGTGCCGAGGCTCGCGACCTTGATGAGACGCGCGCCGGTGACCAGGCGGGCGAACTGCCAGCGCGGCAGATCGAGGGCGAGCGCGGTTGCGCCGATGCGAATGGCGCTGACGTCGCGGCTCAAGGTGTCGGCGCGATAGGCGGCGGTGAGGAGCGAGAGCGGGATCAACCCCATCGCGACAATGAGGCCGCCTTTTTGCGCGACGCCGGGTTGCGCAAGAGGGCTGAGGCTCAGGCGCTCGATGGCAATGATGATTTCATCGCCGATGATAATGCCGAGGGCGACATTGGTTGCAACGTAGATGGCGATGCCGCCGAGCCAGAGGTAGGCGAAGGCTTTATAGCGCGGGCGGAGCTCGCCGTTATAGCGGAGGGACTGGGTGCCGAGGCGGGTGTTCTCGGTCTTCAAGCGCTGCAGCACCATGGCGCGCCAGGGCGCAGCCCAGCCGAACGTCAGTGGGACGGTGAAGGCGGTCCAGAAATGGGTCCACGCATAGCGCCAGGGATTGCCGGCGAGGTGGAAGCCGTTGCCGCTCCAGGCGATGCGCGCGAGGTAACGGCGGTGACTGCGATAGGCGATGGAGCCGAGCAGGAACAACAGCGGTAAGGTGATGGTCATGCGCCAATAGCGGTTCTCGCCAGAGAGCCAGGTGGCGAGTGGCGGCGCGGGTGTGGCTGCGGCGGCAGGCTGCGCGGTGGCGGCGAAGGCGGGGCTCGGCGTGAGGGCACCGATGATGCCGGCTGGTGATTTGAGTGTCGTCAGCGCCAGAAGCGCGATGGCGATCACGACGAAAGCGGAGGCGAAGGCGACAAAGGCCTCGCGGCCGTTGGCGGCAAAGGACAGCGGCGCGCCGTTGATGCGAATGGCGCCATAGAGGCGGCGGCGGGCTTCGGCGGCGCCCCAGAAGTGATAGAGGCCGAGGGTTGCGATCGTCAGCAGCAAATTGCGCAGCGATAAGCGCAGGAAGGATTTGTCGGGCTCGAGCCACTGAACGTTCGCCGTGAACGCTGCGACCGTTGGGGCTGGCCGGGATGGTACCGGATAGTGGAGCTGGGTCGTCGTCGAACGAAGAGAGTTGAGCATTGAAATCCCGCGGTACGCACAACAAGAACAAGCAGGTGTCGCGATCGAGCGACGAACCGTAAACTATTCGTTAATTCTTAATAAAGGGTAAAAGCTAACGAACGATTAATGCGGCACGCGCGATTTTTTTCAGAGCCAGCGCAGCAGGAGGATCGCGGACGCGAGCCAAAGAGCGGTCATGATGATGAGACCGGCTTTGGAGAAGTGCGGGTCGAGATCGCCGGCATGGGCGCGGTGTTCGGTGAGAATGTGCGCGGGGATCAGATGCAAGAGCAGCCAGAGGCCGAGCGGCACCAGAATGAGATCGTCGAGCAGGCCGAGGACCGGAATGAAATCTGGAATGAGATCGATCGGGCTCGCGGCATAGGCAAGGACGAGCAACGCCAGCGCGCGGGCAAGCCACGGCGTGCGGGAATCGCGCATGGCGCCAGCGATGGCACGGAGGTCGGTCTTCAGCGCGCGGGCTTTGGCGTGGAGGCGGTCCCGCAGGTTGGTGAATTTATTCAGCATGGGATGAAGGCCCCTCACCCGCCCTTCGGGCACCCTCTCCCGCAGGGAGAGGGATAAAATTACGCCGATCGGGGCAGGCGGTCGGCGGGCTTCGTCAGCTCGTCGAGCATGTCGCGGCTGTCGAGCAGTTCATCGGCAATCATGAGGGCTGCCATCAGGAGTAGACGATCATCGCCGACGTTGCCGAATTCCTTGGTGAGATTGTCGACGCGCTGCTTCACCATGCCGGCCATGACCATGAGCCGGCCTTCCTCGCCGTCGCCGCAGCGCAGGCGGAAGGTGCGGCCATTGATGGTGATGGCGACCTGTCCCATGGAATCCGAATGTGCGGGCGGCGAATCAGCCGCCGTCGTCGAGCAAAGTATGAAGGGTGTCGAGGGCCCAGGCAATGCGATCGGCGACTTCGGATTGGCGGGTCTCAAGCTCGGAAATACGGGCGTTTGCGGTGTTGAGTTCGGCTTGAAGGCGTGCGCGCTCTGCTTCCAATGTGGCAAATCGGTCGCTCAAGCCGGCGGGTTGCTCGGCCACGACTGCGTTGCCACGCGCCGTCTTTCGGCCTGGCTTATCGGCACTTCCCCGCGCCATATTGGCCCTTCGAACGCTGGTGCTCGGACACCACCATAGTTACTTCGTATGTTTGCCGACATTATGGATCGACGTGGCGAGCGTCAACCAAGCGGTCTCGTGCCGGCCGAATCAGCTCGCCCGGTCAACGACCTACTCGTAACACTGAAGCATCTAAGCTGACACTTGCCTGAGTATGAACCAGAACAGTGGGCTGCGCGGCCGTAAGCATTGACGCGGGGCATGCGGCGCGCCATAGCGAGGGCCGATATCTGGCCTGCCGCGCGGCAATAGTCGCATGCCGGCGGAATGGCCCCACACTTGCTTAGATTTGGTCCAACACCATCCCCACGCGAGATTCACAGGAGGTCTTCATGGCTATCAGAGTTGCCATCAACGGTTTTGGCCGCATCGGGCGCAATGTGCTGCGCGCGATTATCGAGAGCGGCCGCAATGACATCGAGGTGGTCGCGATCAACGATCTCGGCCCGGTCGAGACCAATGCGCATCTGCTGCGCTTCGACAGCGTGCATGGCCGGTTTCCGCATCAGGTGAAAGTGGCGGGCGACACGATCGATGTCGGCCGCGGGCCGATCAAGGTGACGGCCATCAAGGATCCGGCGACGCTGCCGCACGCGGCGATGAAAATCGATGTGGCGCTCGAGTGCACGGGCATCTTTACATCGAAGGAGAAGGCCTCCGCGCATTTGAAGGCTGGTGCCAAACGCGTGCTGGTGTCGGCGCCGGCCGATGGCGCGGATATGACGATCGTGTTCGGCGTCAATCACGACCAGCTGACGAAGGATCATCTGGTGGTGTCGAACGCCTCGTGCACGACGAACTGCCTGGCACCGGTTGCCAAAGTTTTGAACGACGCGGTCGGGATCGAGAAAGGTTTCATGACCACGATCCACGCGTACACGGGCGACCAACCGACGCTCGACACCATGCACAAGGATCTCTATCGCGGACGTGCGGCGGCGCTGTCGATGATTCCGACGACGACGGGGGCGGCCAAGGCCGTCGGTCTGGTGCTGCCGGAGTTGAATGGCAAGTTGGATGGCACGTCGATCCGCGTGCCAGTGCCGAATGTGTCGGTGGTGGATTTCAAGTTCATCGCCAAAAAGAAGACGACGGTTGACGAAATCAACGAGGCGGTGAAGCGGGCCGCAGGGCAATCGCTGAAGGGTATTCTCGGCGTCACGGATCAACCGAATGTGTCGATGGACTTCAACCATGACAGCCACTCGTCGGTGTTCCACCTCGACCAGACCAAGGTGATGGACGGCACGTTGGTGCGCGTGCTGTCGTGGTACGACAACGAGTGGGGTTTCTCGAACCGCATGAGTGATACGGCGGTGGCGATGGGGAAGTTGATTTAACGCACTGGCGACGAAAGTCTTTCGAAGGCGGTGTCCATGCGGGCGCCGCCTTTCGCCTTTTAATAGCGACATCCGCTTCAATGGAACCGTCAAACGTTATCACCGCATTTTGCACTATGCCGCTTCCTTGAGTAGCAGCGCATGGTGATCGGCGAATTGTCGGTCGGTGGTTCGGCGTAGGGTTGGGTTCCTTGAGCCTGTCGCGAAGTCGCACTCGCGCGCCGAGGGTGTGGCTGCTATAAGCCGCCCCCATGACGACTTCCCATAAGCTTGTGATCTTCGATTGTGACGGCACGCTGGTGGATAGCCAGAATGCGATCGTCGCGGCGATGGATTTTGCGTTTGGCGCGATGGGGCTGCCGGCTCCGGGGCGCGCGAAGACGCTGTCGGTCGTGGGGCTCTCCTTGCCGGAGGCGTTTTCGGTTCTGGCGCCGCGCGAGAGCGATGTGACGCGGGCGGCGCTGGCGGAGCGCTACAAATCGGATTTTCCACGGGCGCGGGCGGAGGCTGACCGTCACGATCCGCTCTACGATGGCATCGCGGATGTGATCGCGGCGCTGGCGCGGCGGCACGATGTCGTGCTCGGAGTGGCGACCGGAAAGTCCAAGCGGGGCGTGAAGCGGTTGTTCGATCAGGAAAGCTGGCATGGTGCGTTCGCGACGATCCAGACGGCAGATGACAATCCTTCAAAGCCGCACCCTGGCATGATCCTACGGTCCATGGCGGAGACGGGCATCGCGCCCGAGGCGACGGTGATGATCGGCGATACGACCTACGATATCGAAATGGCGCGGGCGGCGGGTGTTGGGGCGGTGGGCGTGGCGTGGGGCTATCATCCGGTGCCAAGCCTAGTCGCGGCAGGCGCGCATCAGATTGCGGGCGATGCGAGGGAGCTGATTGCTGCGGCAGAGCAGGTGTTGGCGGGGTTGGCGAATGAGTGAGCAGCCACCGAACGATCCACGGCGCAGTATTCAGGCTGATGCGATCAATGCGCGGCCGTTGCCGAAGCGGTTTTACAAGGATGTGACGATTGGGGGCGATGGTCCCTTCGCGATTCTGCTGGATGGGCGGATCGCAAAGACGCCCAGTAAAAAGGTGGTGGCCGTCGAGTCGCAAACGCTTGCCAAGGATGTCGCGGCGGAGTGGGCGGCGCAGACGGGTGTCATCAATCCCGCAACGATGCCGCTGACGACGCTTGTGATCACGGCGATCGATGCGGTGGCGGGGCGGGAGGCGGATGTAGCCGCTGAGATCGTGCGTTACGCGGGCAGCGATCTGATGTGCTATCGCGCGGAGGGACCGGCGAAGCTGGTGACGCGGCAGGCCGAACTCTGGGACCCTGTGCTGGCGTGGGCTGCATCGGACCTTGGGGCGCGGTTCGTTCTCGGCGAAGGCGTGGTGCACGTTGCGCAATCACCCGGCAGCATTGCAGCTATTGCGCGGGCCATTGACGGCATACCGGCGCTGCCGCTGGCGGCGCTGCATGTGATGACGACGTTGACGGGATCGGCGCTGCTGGCGATCGCTGTCGGGCGGGCGCGTTTGGACGCCGAGGAGGCCTGGGCGGCGGCGCACGTGGACGAGGATTTTCAGATTGCGCAGTGGGGCGGGGATGCGGAAGCCGCGGTGCGCCGGGCGAAACGCTGGGCCGAGATGCAGGTGGCGGCACAGGTGGTCCGGTCGAGGTCCTAGCGGTACACGCGGTGTTTCGAGCACGTATGTTTGACGTAGCTCGCCAGATGCGCGGCGTCGATCTTGCCACCTTCGACCGCGGCGCGTACAGCGCAGGCTGGTTCTCGCCCGTGCTGGCAATCGCGGAACTTGCACTGTGCGGCCAACGCCTCGATATCCGAGAAGTCGATCGCGCTGGTGGGTTCGGCATTCCAGAGCTCCAGCCCACGCATGCCGGGCGTGTCGATGATCGAGCCGCCGCTGGGGCGCAGGAATAGTTGGCGGTGCGTGGTCGTGTGACGGCCGCGGTTGTCGTGGGCGCGCACATCTTGCGTCGCCTGGGCGGCGCGTCCCAGCAGCTGATTGGTCAGGGTCGATTTGCCAACGCCCGAGGAGCCGATCAGGGCGATGGTCTGGTTGTTGGCGAAGTAGGGTGCGAGATCGCGTGCGCTGTCGGCGGCGCGTGCGCTGATGGCGTGTGTGGGGGTGCCTGGCGCGATTCCGGCAATCTGCGCCGTGTTCTCGCCAACGCTCGCGGAGAGGTCAGCCTTGTTGACGACGATGACCGAGGCCGCACCGCTGTCGCGAACCAATGCGAGATAGCGTTGCAGGCGCGGCAGGTTGAAGTCGCCATCGAAGGCGGTGACGATGAAGACGACATCGATGTTGGCGGCGAGGAGTTGAGGGCGTTTCTCGCCTGCTGCTTGGCGAACGATGGCCGTCGTGCGCGGGAGAACGGCTTCGATTGTAGCGTGGCCATCGCCGGCGGCGGGGCGCACTGCCACGTAGTCGCCGACGCCTGGAAGATCCGAGCGTTCGGCTGCGCTATTACGGAGGCGGCCTGTGGTGCCGGCGGAAAGTTCAGTCGTGCCGGTTGCGACCTGCAGATGGGTGCGATGCTCACCGGTGACGCGTCCCGGGATCAAACCGGCATCGGCATGGCCGCGAAAATCCAGCTGCCGTTGTTCGCTCCATCCCAATGCCTCGAGGGTCATTTGCAATCCGGCGATGTCAAATCCAAATCCTCTTCGGCATGGCTGAGCGCACTGAGATTCGCGCGTGGCGCTCGCAGTAAGGCGTGTCGCTCTTCTTGGCCGCGCCGCACAGATAGAAGCTCTCTGATTGCGGATCTCCGACGGGCCAACGGCACATCGCCGCGTTGACCGATAGGATCGTGCGGCGTTGTGCCATAGGTATGCGATGATCGAGATCGGAGCCAGCGTTGGATTGCTCCAACGCCAGGGGCGCTGCGGATATCAGCATAGCAGGCGACCTTTCTCAATGACAGTGCGCTGGTGCTCCGGTGGCTCGGAGGGAAGCTGCTGCGCAACGATGGGTGCAGCGCGCATATATGAAGCCGGCGGGATGTCGCAGGTACGAAAAACGCCCCGTCTGACTTCGGGGCGTTCAAAACTCACTCCCAACCGCGCGAAACCTGGCAATGGGAATACTGCGCAGTGGGATCAGCTTCATATGGGCCGGCTTGCAGGCTGTTTCAAGGTCCGGGCCGTCATAGTGGAGGAATAGTGAAATTGGATCGCCGAATTGAGCACGCAGCCTGAGGGCGGCGGTTAAGGTGTCTGACGACTCATCGCCGTATCGAGGACTGGAAAAAGCGCATCCAACCGCCCTCCGAGTAGCGCTCGGAGGAGCGTCAACACTTTGCTAACCAGAGTTCTTGCAGGGGCGCTAAGGCATTTGCGGTAACGTCGCGTTAGGGGACGATGCCGGCTCGGACAGTCACGACATGCTGCAGATGCTTGCTGCTATGGATTGGCGCATTGTTGGGCTGCTCGGTGTTGTCCTGACCATGATTTTCCTTTTCGAGCGCTATGCGCCCGATGAGGGTGGCTGGTGGGACGAGAACGCAGGGCCGGGCGATGAACATCGAGACTGAACCACTTTTTACCGCCCACCAACTGACCATCATTTGGAGCGCGTTGGTCATGGAGTTTGCCGTGGTCTCCGCGTGGCAGACCGTCGGCCGGCAACTGCGGGCGGTCAATCGCGGTCGCGTGCTCAGGGCCAATATCTTCCTGTGTACCGGCATTCTGATGCTGCTGACGGGGGCGCTGGTGCCGAACGAGTTGCTTGTGTTGAAGTTGATGTTTTGGGGCTGCGCGGCCGGAATGGCCGGCATCGCCGGTGCCGTCGCGCAGGACGCAGAGCGTTGCGACGGGATCAAGCCGTTCCTCTCGCATGGTGCCTTGGCAAGGCCGCGGGACGTGCCTCTGGTTCGTCAATCAATCGTAAACGCTTAGGGCCTAGGTTTTCAGCATTGCTCACGCGCGCTGGAGACGGACGATGACGCCCACGCAGATTGACGTCGAGATCAAGGCGCGCCGGGATTTTTGCGCGCGATTGGCCGAAAGCCGGCATGTCTATGTGGTCTCCGGCGAAGAGGGGCTTGCGCGCGTGCCGTCGCAACAGCAGCCGGGCCGAGAGGTCACGCTGTTTTGGACCGAGCACGCCGAGGCGGAGCAGTGGGCTGATGTTCTCGCGACCAATCCGCGGATCAAGATGCTGCCGCTGACGGACGTCTTGACCGATGTCCTACCGAAGCTTGGCGAACTCAACCGGCTGGTTGGTACGAACTGGAACGATGTGCCGGTCGAGGCCGAGGTGGCGCCACTGGATCTCGTTGGTTACATTCGTGGCGCGATGGTCGATCACTTCGTGCAAAAGACACTCGAGACCAAATGCGTCTGGATGCTGCAGGGTATCGACGGCCCAGCCTGTCAGATGTCGCAGAAAACCAAAGGCGCGCTTGTGCTGCCGGTGTGGGCGGATCGGGCGGCGGCCGAGGCGCGCGTCGAGGGACCGTGGGCCGATATGGAAGTCGGGCGCGTGCCGCTGGCGGACTTCAAGGCGCGGACGCTGATGTGGGCGGCGGAGACGAAACGCAAAGTGGCGCCGGCCTATTGCGAAGGCCCGGGCGTATTGGAGCTGGAGCCGTGGGAGCTGAAGGGCCGCTTCGCGTCGATGGCGATGGGCGAGCAAGCGGTCGCCTGAACGCCAACCCGGCGGAATCGCAGAACTCTCTGAATGTCGTTGACGATTGATGCGACTACTCCTCCATTGGCGTAGGTGGGTGTTCACCTGCGTGGGCATGACGTTGGGGAGTTGGTTGCTATGGCGGTCGATGACGGCGCGGTGCGCGTGTTCGGGGCGATGGAGGGGCGGGAGATCCGAGAGGTCACGCTCGGAATTGCGGGTGCCGAGGCGCGGATCCTCGAGTTCGGCGCGGTGGTGCGTGATCTCAAGGTGCGGCGGCCCGATGGGGCGATGCAGCGTGTCGTGCTGGGCCTCAATACGGTCGAGGATTACATCGCGCATTCGCCGTACTTCGGGGCGATCGCGGGGCGGTTTGCGAACCGGATCGCCCACGGGCGGTTCACGCTCGATGGACGCGCGTATCAACTGGTGCTGAACCAAGACGGGCGGCACACGCTGCACGGCGGCGGACCAACCGGGATCGGCAAGCGGCCGTGGACGCTGGTGCATCGCGATGCGGCGTCGGTGACGCTGGTGCATGTCTCCCCCGATGGCACGAATGGGTTTCCCGGGACGATGCAGGTGACGTGCCGGTATACGCTCGCGCCGCCGGCAACGCTGCGGGTGGAGCTGTGGGCTACGACCGATGCGCCGACAATCGTCAACCTCTGCCATCACTCGTATTTCAATCTTGATGGCGGCGCGGATATTCTGGATCACACCCTGCAGGTCGACGCAGATGCGATGACCGTTGTCGATGCGGATCTGATCCCGAGCGGTGTGCTTGCGGATGTGGCGGGTGGTGAATTTGATTTTCGCTCCGCGCGGCCGATCCGGCGGATGGCGGCCGAGGGCACGCGCGTCTGGACTGACCACAACTTCATGCTGCGGCGGGATCGGACAGCGCGGAGTGTCGCGGGCGGTCTCGATGTGGCGCATGCGGCGACGTTTGCGTCGGCGCGGTCCGGTGTGACGCTGGATGTCTGGACGACAGAGCCGGCGGTGCAGGTTTATGATGGGTTCAAAGTCAATGTCGCCGTGGCGGGGCTCGACGGTGCGCGGTACGGGGCAAATGCGGGGCTCTGTCTCGAGCCGCAGCATGTGCCGAATGCGCCAAACCTGCCGCAGTTCGCGCCGACGACGGTGTTGAGACCGGACGGGCTTTACCGGCAGGTGACGGAATACCGGTTTGGAACCTGAAGTCAGCAAACGAGGTCATCATGCTCGTGGGTCACATTGCCTTGGTTCTTGCTGCTGCCTTTGCCGGCGCGGCCTTCTACATAAATTTTGCCGAGCACCCGGCGCGCCTCGGTCTCGATGACAAGAATCTGTTGAAGCAATGGAAGCCGAGCTATGACGCTGGCTACACGATGCAGTCGAGCCTCGCTGCCGCGTCGGGAGTGCTCGGTCTTGCCGCGGCATGGATGAGCTAAGACTGGCGATGGGTCGTTGGTGCCGTACTGATCCTTGCAAACTGGCCCTATACGCTGATCGGGATCATGCCGACCAACCATAAGCTCAAAGCAATTGCGGAGGCTGACGCGGGGCCTGTCTCGCGTGCCATGCTGGAAACATGGGCACGGCTAAACGCGGTAAGAACGGCGCTCGGAATTGCCGCGACGGTTGCGTATCTGGGGGCGCTTCGCTGAGCGGTGTTGCGGCTGCGCCGGGTCCTAGACTTGCACGCGCTGTGCGCGTTGGTCTGTAGTGCCGTTGGTTATTTGAGGTGAGATTTGAGGGCGGCGCTGGCGTCGCCGCGGCGGGCGACGGTGGTGCGTTCGAGGCCAAGCCATTGGGCCATGAGACGGAGTTCGGCGGCGAGCGGTTCGGCAAAGGACGCGATGGGGACGCCGGATTCGGCGTGGGCGGCGAGGACGCGCAGGGTCGAGGCGGCGCGGTCGGCCTTGAGGTCGACGCGGGCGGCGATGCGGTCGCCGAGCAGAAACGGCAAGACGTAGTAGCCGTGGGTGCGCTTGGCTTCGGGCGTATAGAGTTCGAGGCGGATGCGTGCTCCGAACAGAGATTCGGTTCGGGCGCGTTGCCAGATCAAGGGATCGAAAGGCGCGAGGAGTGCGCGGGCGTCGAGAGAGCGGGGCGTGCGAGCGCCAGTGTGGAGATAGGCCGGGCGATCCCAGCCTTCGACGGTGACGGGGCGGAGGGTGCCGGCGTCGATCAGGTCGGCGATGGCGGGGCGGGCTTCGGCGCCGGTCAGACGGTAGTAGTCGCGCAGGCAGAGCTCAGAGGCGATGCCGAGGGCGCGGGCGGAGCGCTCGATCAAGGCGCGCTGAGCGGATGCTGCGTCTGGCATTGGCGCGTCGAGCACGGCGGCAGGCAGGACGCGTTCGGTGAGATCGTAGACGCGCTCGAAGGTCGCGCGGCGTGTCTCGGTCGTGACGATACCCGCCCAGAACAGCCACTCGAGCGCGGCTTTGCTCTCGGACCAGCCCCACCAGCCGCCGGAGCCTTTTTCCTTTTGCGTCAGCTCTTGCGCGGCAAGTGGACCGCGATCGGCGATCTCGCGTCGGATGCCGTCGATCAGCGTCCGACGTTCGCGGCCGAAGGTTGCGAGGCTACGGTATATTCCGACACCTTGTGCCGCGCGATCCATGCGCCAGCGCAACAGCGGATAGAGGGCGACCGGGAGCAGAGAGGCCGCGTGACCCCAATATTCGAACAGCGCGCGGCGGCGGCCGTTATAGGTGAGGGTGTCGAGATCGCCACGATCGTAGTGGCCGAGGCGGGAGAATGCTGGCAGCGTGTGGGCGCGCGTCAATACGTTGACACTGTCGATCTGGAGGACGCCGAGGCGGTCGACAAGGCGGCGGAGATCGGTGCGTGAAGCGGGTTCGGTGGAACGAGTGCCATCGAAGCCTTGGGCGGCAATGGCGATGCGGCGGGCCTCGGCGAGGGAGAGTGAATCTGAGCGGCGCGGTGGGCGGCCTTTCATGGGGCGGCCTTCATCGGCGCGGGCTCGGGAATAGGCCGAGGCCCGGCAACAACGGCGTGCCGCCGCCGAGGTGCACGCCTTCGAGTGCGAGAAGTTGTTCCTTGGTCAGCGTGCCGCCGGGCGCTGAGAAGCCGCCCATGCGGTCGCCGCTGGCGAGGACGCGATGGCACGGCACGATGATCGGCCAGGGATTGCGCGCCATCGCCATGCCGACGGCGCGGGCGGCGCCGGGTGATTTCACGGTCGTCGCAAGTTCGCCATAGGTGGTGGTCTTGCCAAAGCCGATGTCGCGCAACGCGCGATAGATCTCGGCGTTGAAGTCGCTGATGCCGGAGACGTCGAGGGCGAGGTCGCGGAAATCGGATTGTGCGCCGGCGATGTAGTCGCGCAGCAGGGTGATGCAGCGATCTATGTTCGGCGGGAGGATGCCGTCGTGGCGGACGGCGTTGAGGTCTTGCAGGCGTTTTTCGGTGGTGCGGACATCGCGTTCGGGGAGTTGCACGCGGGTGAGGCCGGCGTCGGTCCACGCGATCCCGCAGACGCCGAACGCGGTGTCGAAGAGGTGGTAGTGATGCGGTTTGCCGGGCGCGGTGCGCAAGATGTTGTGGTCCAGGGCAAGTTCGAAGGGTCAGGATGGGTATTAACGTTCGAGTACGCAAGTGTACTTTCAGCCACGCTTGCCGCTTATGCAGTAGCTTTGCACGGTCGTGTTGAAGGCCCCCTCATCCGCCCCTTCGGGGCACCTTCTCCCCAGGGGGAGAAGGAAGAATCGCGCGAGCGGTTTGCGGGGCGCAGGGTGCATGCTATCCAGCGTCCAGAGCATTTCGAAAGCGCTGGGTGGTCTATGAAACATATCAATGATGAGCTGGAGCGGCGGCGGGCCGTGGCGCGGCTCGGCGGCGGGGAAAAACGCATCGAGGCGCAGCATGCGCGCGGCAAGCTGACCGCGCGGGAGCGGATTTCGCTGCTGATGGACGAAGGGTCGTTTGAAGAATTCGATATGTATGTCGAGCATCGGGCGACCGAATTCGGCATGGAGAAAACCAAGATCCCGGGCGACGGCGTGGTGACGGGCTGGGGCACGATCAACGGTCGCGTCGTCTACGTGTTCGCCAAGGACTTCACCGTGTTCGGCGGATCGCTGTCGGAAACGCATGCGAAGAAGATCATGAAGATCCAGGATATGGCGCTGCAGAACCGCGCGCCAATCATCGGCCTGTTCGATGCGGGCGGCGCGCGTATTCAGGAGGGAGTGGCGGCGCTGGGCGGATATGGCGAGGTGTTCCTGCGCAACGTGCTGGCGTCAGGCGTGGTGCCGCAGATCTCGGTGATCATGGGGCCGTGTGCGGGGGGAGACGTCTATTCGCCGGCGATGACGGACTTCATCTTCATGGTCAAGGACACGAGTTACATGTTCGTGACGGGGCCGGATGTCGTGAAGACGGTGACGAACGAGACGGTGACGGCGGAGGAACTCGGCGGCGCGCGGGTGCATACGACGAAGTCGTCGATCGCGGACAGGGCATACGAAAACGATGTCGAGGCGCTGCTGCAGATGCGGCGGTTGATGGATTTTTTACCGGCGAACAACACGTCGGGCGTGCCGGTGCTGCCGACGCGCGACAGCCCCGATCGCGAGGATAAGAGCCTCGACACGATCATTCCGGATAACCCGAACAAGCCCTACGACATCAAGGAATTGATCCTGAAAGTCGTGGACGAGGCGGATTTCTTCGAGATCCAGGAGGCGTTCGCGAAGAACATCGTCACCGGGTTCGCGCGCATGGAAGGGCGGACCGTCGGGATCGTCGCCAACCAGCCGATGATGCTGGCGGGTGTTTTGGATTCGGATGCGTCACGCAAGGCGGCGCGGTTTGTCAGGTTCTGCGATTGTTTCGACATTCCAATTTTGACGTTTGTCGATGTGCCGGGCTTCCTTCCTGGCACGGCGCAGGAGTATGGCGGGCTGATCAAGCATGGCGCGAAGCTGCTGTTCGCCTATTCCGAGGCGACAGTGCCGAAGGTGACGGTGATCACGCGCAAGGCCTATGGCGGGGCTTACGACGTCATGAGCTCGAAGCACATTCGCGGCGATGTGAACTATGCGTGGCCGACGGCGGAGATCGCGGTGATGGGTGCAAAGGGGGCCGCCGAGATCATCTATCGCGCGGAGCTCGGCGATCCGGAAAAGATCAAGGCGCGGATCGACGAGTATCAGAAGCGGTTCGCCAATCCGTTCGTGGCCGCCGAGCGCGGCTATATCGACGAGGTGATCACGCCGCATGCGACGCGGCGCAGGTTATGCCGGGCGCTCAGGATGCTCGCCAACAAGACGGTCGAGAACCCGTGGAAGAAGCACGACAATATTCCGCTTTGATTGTCGGCGGCAGAGGCGCATCTTGACATCAGCGCATCAGATGTACTATCTAAGCGTGTATGCGCACTACCTTGGATATCGATGACGATGTGCTGCAGGCCGCCAAGGAGTTGGCGCGGGCCGAGGGTAAGACGGCCGGGCAGGTGCTGTCCGAGTTGGCGCGCCGGGCGTTGACGGCGCCGTCGCGGCCGTCTGGGTTTGCGGAAGATCGACCACAAGCTCTCGATGATGATTGGCCGACGTTTCCGCGTGGCGATGGGCCGCCGGTCACACCAGAAATGATTGAGCGGATCCAGGAGGAAATCGACTTGGAAGACGCGACCGCCTGGGATCACTCAACGGATACGCCTCGGCGATAGCATGCGCGCATTATTCGACGTCAACTTGCTGTTGTCGCTGTTCGATGACAAGCACGTGCACCATGCCAAGGCCCGTCAGTGGTGGACGTCGGAAAAAGCGCATGGTTGGGCCACCTCTCCAATCACCGAAAATGGCTTCTTGCGGGTTTGCTCGCAGCGGTCGTATTCGAATCCGAAGCGTCTGGCAGATGCACTGAGATTGTTGCAGTCGTGGGCCAAGCCGCCATCGCACGCATTCTGGGCCGACGACCTGAGCCTAATCGACTCGAGCCATATCGATCATTCGCGTCTGCTTGGGCCGAAGCAGATCACCGACATCTATCTGCTGGCGCTCGCGGTCAAGCATGGTGGGCGCTTGGTCACCATGGACCGGAGCGTGTCGGTGGCGGCGGTCAAAGGTGCGCGGCCAGAAAACTTAGTGCAGGTTTAGGCGAGGCCGGCTTCGGCGCGACTTTACCTCGGGCTTTGCGGCCCCTCACCTGTCGCTTCGCGACATCCTTTCCCAAAGGGAGAGGAAAGGAAAATTAGTCGCTCTTTGCGACGGAGATGTCGGGGGCGTCTTCGTTCTTCATGCCTTGGATGTGATAGCCGGCATCGACGTGATGGACCTCGCCGGTGACGGCACGGCCGAGGTCGGAGAGGAGATAGAGCGCGGAGCCGCCGACCTCCTCGATGGTGACAGTGCGGCGGAGAGCTGAATTGTATTCGTTCCAGCGCAGGATGTAACGGAAGTCGGAGATGCCCGACGCAGCCAGCGTCTTGATCGGGCCGGCGGAGATCGCGTTGACGCGGATGTTGTTCTTGCCGAGGTCAGCGGCGAGATAGCGGACGCTGGCTTCAAGCGCGGCCTTGGCGACGCCCATGACGTTGTAGTGCGGCATGACTTTCTCGGCGCCGTAGTAGGTGAGCGTCAGCAGCGAACCGCCCTTGGTCATCAATTTCTCGGCGCGCTGCGCGAGAGCCGTAAAGGAATAGCAGGAAATCAGCAGCGACTTGGTGAAGTTGTCTTCGCTGGTGTCGACATAGCGGCCATCGAGTTCGGCCTTGTCGGCAAAGGCGATGGCGTGCACGAGGAAATCGAGGCGGCCCCACTTCTTGGAAATGGCGGCGAAAACGGCGTCCATGCTCGCCTTGTCGGTGACGTCACAGGGCAGGACGAGATCGGATCCGACTTCGGCGGCGAGCGGTTCAACGCGCTTCTTCAGCGCGTCGCCTTGATAGGTGAATGCGAGTTCTGCGCCTTGCGCATGGCAGGACTTGGCAATTCCCCAGGCGATGGAGCGGCTGTTGGCGACGCCCATGACGAGGCCGCGCTTGCCCTTCATCAGCGTGCCTGCCGGCACTTCGAGTGTCGCGTTTTCGGCCGTCATTTGTGTCAAAACCCTTGCTCGGCGGCGGAACAGTACCGCCCGGTCAAATCGATCATATCTTGTGGCGGCGGTCCAGCCGGACGCTGGCCTCGTGGCTGAGGGCACCTGAAACTCAAGTTTCGGTGATCGCCCAGCCCATTGCGCGGAGGCCGCTTTCCCCCTTAGCGTGCGGCGCACCATACATATCCTGTCGTCCGTTGCAACTGGAGTAACACTGATGAAGCTCTACTATTCCCCCGGCGTCTGCTCGCTTTCACCGCACATCATGCTGGAAGAAGCGGGGATCAAGCATGGCCTGGTCAAGACGGACATCCGGGCCAAGACGACGGAAGCAGGGAGTGACTACAAGAAGACCAACCCGCTCGGCTATGTGCCGGCGCTGGAATTGGACGACGGCACGATCCTGACCGAGGGACCGGCGATCGTGCAGTACATCGCCGACAAGGCGCCGGAAAAGAAGCTCGCGCCCGCGAACGGCACGATCGAGCGCTATAAAATGCAGAGCTGGCTGAATTTTGTATCGGCGGAACTGCACAAGGGCTTTTCGCCATTCTTCAATCCGGCGATGCCGGAAGAAGCAAAGACGATTTTTCGTGAGCGCTTGGGCACGCGTCTCGCCCACCTCGAACAGCACCTTGGAAAAAATCAGTACCTGATGGGTAGCCAGTTCACGGCACCAGATGCTTATTGTTTCACCGTGTTGCGCTGGTCGGTTCCGACAAAGATCGATCTCGCGCCGTATCCAAACGTCCAGGCTTACATGAAGCGCGTTGCCGATCGCCCGGGCGTGCAGAAGGCGATGAAGGTGGAAGGTCTGACATAACTTTTTGCGGTTCTTGTCGGGTGGTGCTGCTGGTGCAGTCGGCGTCAAGCCGTTGTATCCAGCGCCTTGCCGCGGCGTGCTGAACGCGCCGCTCCTTTTTCCTGAGCTGGAGTTCCCTCATGAAGCTTTACTACACGCCTGGCGTTTGTTCGCTGTCGCCGCACATCATCCTCGAAGAAGCCGGCATGAAGTTCAATCTGGTCAAGACAGATATCCGGGCTAAGACCACCGATGGCGGTGGCGACTACATAAAAACGAATGCGCTTGGCTACGTGCCGGCGCTGGAGCTGGACGACGGTACTATTCTCACCGAGGGGCCAGCGATCGTCCAGTACATCGCTGACAAGCGGCCGGAGAAGAAACTGGCGCCGTCGAACGGCACGGTCGAGCGCTACAAGATGCAGGGCTGGCTCAATCTGATCTCATCGGAGATCCATAAAGGATTTTCGCCGATCCTGTCGCCAGCCATGTCGCCGAAAGTCAACGATGAAGCCAAGGTGATGTTCCGGGAGCGCCTTGGCACACGCTTCAAGATGATCGATGCGCATCTGGCGAAGAGCGACTACTTGATGGGACGCGACTTCACCTGTCCGGATGCGTATCTCTTTACGGTGCTGCGTTGGACGGTGCCGACCAAGATCGATCTCTCGCCCTACCCGAATCTGGTGGCCTACATGAAGCGCGTCGCTGACCGGCCAGCGGTGAAGAAGGCGATGCAGACGGAAGGCCTCACCTAAATCCATGCAGATCTACGTCGATACGGATGCCTGCCCGGTGAAGGACGAGGTCGTTCGCGTCGCCGACCGGCATCAGCTTACGGTGCATTTCGTTTCGAACAGCTGGATGCGCTTGCCGGAAGGCTTGTGCGTCCAGCGGGTCGTGGTCGCGGAGGGGGCGGACGCGGCGGACGATTGGATCGTCGCGCGGGCGGAGACCGGCGATATCGTCGTGACGGCGGATATCCCGCTCGCCGCGCGGGCCATCAAGAAGGGCGCACGGGTGCTCGGCATGAACGGGAAGCCGTTCTCCGAGGCGAATATCGGCATGACGCTGGCGATGCGCGATCTGATGAAGGATCTGCGCGATGCGGGAACAGTGCAGACGTACAACGCGGGGTTCACGCGGGCGGATCGATCGCGATTTCTCGAGGCGCTCGAAACGATGATCCAGGCGCTGAAACGGCAGACGCCCCAACCCTAAATGTGGTGTTGTGGCTGCGCCACTCTTTGCGCTGGGTCCCGGGTCTCCTCACCGCTGAAGGGCGGTTCGTCGCCCAGGATGACGGAGGTGTGGGGCTAGCTCGATCCGTCCATGGCGGCTTTGCGGACGGCCCTGAGCGTTTTCGGCAGATCGGTTTCGAGCATGATCTTCACGAGCGACGATGGGATCGGGCCGCCGACGGAGATGGCGGCTTGGTAGGTCAGGCGCGTCGTGGCGCCGTCGGTCTGCGGCGTCAGTTCCCAGCGGCCTTCGAGTCTCTTGAGGTCGCCCTCGGTGCGCTGGAAGCGGATTTCGCGGTCGATTGTGTAGTCGGAGCGGAAGACGCTGCGCCACGACGGCAGCAGCATACTCGGCGAGATGACGTGCTCGCGGATGTCCCAGACGCCGGCGGGATCGCGCTCGGTCACTTTGCAGGATTTGAGGCCGCTGAAGACGCGCACAGAGATCTCGCAATCGGTCAGCACTTTCCAAACGGCGGAGGGACGGGCGGGAACGTCAATGACAGCATTGACGCTGCCGGCGGCGGGACCTCCGCCTTCGTTGACGGCGACGACGATGGGCTCGCCTGCCTTCAACTTGGCAAGTGATTCAGGGTTGAGCTCCAAGGCGAGCACCGGCGCAGTGGCGCTGATGATGAGGGCAAGGCCGCACAAAACTCGGTCGATGGCTCGCATGCGGATCCCTCTGACGTCGGCGGCGTTCAGCCGATGCTCAGGGTCGCGATCAATTCCGGCTGAAGTGTGGAGTGAGTTCCTGAAGCAGTTCTTCACGCCGAACCGGTGCCCACTTCGGCTCAACTGCTTGTGTTGTTCAGATGTTGAGCAAAAGTGCGACGCCGGCGACGATCATCGCCATGCCGGCGATTTCGCGCGGGCCGGTGCCCTGTTTGAACAGTGAGCGGGTGAGCAGGCCCGGCAAAGAAGATCTCGATCAGGGCGAGGGTGCGGATCTTGGCGGCGGACTCGATGGCGAAGGCCAGGAACCACATTTGCGAGGCGAAGGCGCCGGCGAAGCCCGCCTTGATGGAGGGGCGCCAGGCTTGAAAAAGGGCGTTCAACGTCGGGCGATCGGCGATGATGAGATAAGCGCTCAAAATAGCGGTTTGCAGCGCAAGGCCGGCGACAAGCGTGGTGGAGGCGGCGACGACGAAGTTTGGTTCGTCGAGCGCGCGGATGGCGCCGCGAAAGCCAATGGCGGAGGCGCCGAACACAGCGCCGGCGAAGAGACCAATGGCAATGGGGCGCCAGGAGAGAAGATCGCGGGCGCCATCCTTGGGCCAGGACATGAGGAGGACGCCGGCCGTCGCGAGGGCGATGGCGATCGCAAGCGGGAGCGTCAGGTAGTCGCCGAGAAAGACGATGCCGAAGAGGGCGACGTGGATTGGCTCGGTCTTGATGAGGGCGGTGGTGACGACAAAGGAGCGCTGCTTCATGGCGGTGAGGAGCAGTGCGGTGGCGAGGATCTGCGTCAAGGCGCCAGCGAGCGTCCAGAGCAGCCAGCGCGGCGTCAGGGGCGGGAGGCCAGAGCGGGTGGCGAGCAGAACGCCGGCGAGGAAAACGATCCCGAACGGCAAGCCATAGAGAAAGCGGACATGGGTGGCGCCAACGGTGCCGAGAGTTGCCGTCAGCTCTTTCTGCATGGCATTACGCAGCACCTGGCCGCCCGATGCCAGCAGCGTGAAGACGACCCAAAGCCAACCGGTCATTGATTCCCCCGTTTGTGCAGAGGGATATCACGCGCGGCGCGGGCGCTCCAGGCGGGGCCGCGCACGGCAATCATGCGGTGCTTATCAGCCCGTCAACTGCCAGCGGCCGCCCGGGAGACGGCAGGCGATGCCCTCGGTCTGACGGGCATAGGTGCCGGAGGTCAGGGTGAAGACGAGATGACGGCAGGGGTGGCCGGCGCGATCCTTGAAGGAGGCGGTCGGGCGGAAGGTGCCCGAGATGCGGCCGTTGCCGCGATGCCAGAGGTAGGTGTTGCCGTCGCCGACTTCGGAGAGGGTGATGTGGATCGCATCGAGGACGGCGATTTCGTCGCTATCGTCGAGGGCGGGCCGATCCAAGGAGGCGGGCCGGGATTGCGGTGGCGATTTGGTGACGGGCTCGGCGGCAAAAGCCGTGTCGGGCGCTAGAAGGACATAGGCGACCAGCATGACCGCGGCCGCAACCGAGAACCCAAAAGTGGGCAAGAACTCTGACTGACGCATGACAACCCTACAGAACGCTACACACTCAGATCCGCGACTGGCGGAACGCACGTTCGACAGTTTGACGGAAAGCAGTTAAGGCGAGGTAAAGCTGTGTGCCAAGCTTCAGCGACGTGCAGAAACGAGAGATTTGGTGATGAGTGATCCTGTTCAAGCGGCAAGGGATGCCGGCGATTTTGTTGCGGCGGCGGAGCCGTTCGCGCTGTTCAACGCCTGGTTCAGTGACGCGGAGAAACACGAGGTCAACGATCCAAACGCGATGGCGCTGGCGACCGTCGATGCGGATGGATTGCCGAACGTCAGGATGGTGCTGCTGAAGGGGCTCGATGCCGACGGCGCGGGTGATCGCGGGTTTGTCTTCTATACGAACTATGGAAGTGCGAAGGGGCGCGAGCTGCTGGCGAGCCAGAAGGCGGCGCTGGTGTTTCATTGGAAGAGCTTGCGGCGGCAGGTGCGTGCGCGCGGGCTCGTCTCTGCGGTCTCGGCGGCGGAGGCGGATGCCTACTATGCGACGCGGGCGCGGGGCAGCCGGATCGGGGCATGGGCATCGCTGCAGTCGCGCCCGCTGGAGAGCCGGTTTGCGCTGGAGAAGGCGGTTGCGACTTTTACGGCGAAGCATGCTGTCGGAGAGATTCCGCGGCCCGCACACTGGTCGGGTTTTCGTATCACGCCCATTGAGATCGAATTCTGGCACGACCGGCCGTTCCGGCTGCATGACCGCGTCGTGTTCCGGCGCGAGGGCGCCGCGGCGCCATGGCGGAAAGAGCGGTTGTATCCGTGATGCTTGGGTGCGTGGCTTACCGCCGATAGGGGACGAAGTGCCGGACGGTCTTCAGGGTCTCTTTGGCAGCGCTGACGTCGCGCCGGTCGCTCCATGCGGCGGCGTCGGCCGCCTCGCCGAAGCGCACTATCGTCTCGACAGCGGCCACGGCACCCGTCGCCACGCTATCCCACCGCTCGATCGTCACGCGGCCGTCCGCGATCGACTCGAGCAGCTTGCCATAGACCGAGAAATCCGTGATCGCGCGATCCTCGAACGTCTCCGGCCCGATCATCAGATCGGCGCGCTGATGACGATGTAGAATGATCTCGACTGGGCAGCCGTTCACTGCATGCGGGCCGACCCGCAGCCGCCAGAAATCGGTGCCGCGCTCGATGTCGATATCGGCGACGTCGCGCTGCTGCTGCGCCCATGCTTCGAGGCCGCGCGTCGCTGCATCGAAAGACTGCTGATAGACGTCGTGCGCCAGCATGGCGGTTTGCTCCCCGTCACAGCCTGCGCTTGCTACTTTGGCGCCGCGGGCGGCTGCGAATCGATTTTCGGCTCGTCTTGAGATGTGCACTGCAGGGCCCCGGCATTACAAGCGATGCCGGGCGTCGAGCACACGCGGGTGCCGTCCGGTTTTTGCGCGCAGACCTGGCAGGCATCTCCGGCGGGTGTGCAACGTGGTGGCGGCGTCCCGACCGGCTGCGGGGGCGGTTCGACCGGGCCTGGAAGGGGAGAAGTTTGAGCAATCCCGGGCGATGCCGCGAGCATCACTGCCAAACAAAGTGCCAGGATGGCCCGCATCCGCCGCCCTCAGACGTTCGCCGCCAACGCTTCATCCTTCGCCTTGACACGCGCCACCGCCGGGCGCTGCGACAGGCGCTCCACATAAGCTTTGATGACGGGCAGCTCCGGCACAATCCCGAACATCATCGTCCAGCGCAGCGCCGTGCTCCACAAAATATCCGCCGCCGTGAACTTTTCGCCGAGCAGATACGGGCCCTTGGCGAGCTGATCGGTCAGCGTCGTCAGCATCGTATCGAAATCGCCATAGGGCGACATGCCGGCCGGGCCCGCATCTCGCTTCATCGCACGATCGACCAACGCCGGCTCGAACGCCGCCGCGTAGTATACCAGCCAGCGCAGATATGGTCCCCGCAGGGGATCGCCGATCGCCGGGGCCAATCCCGCTTTCGGAAATGCGTCCGCGAGATAAATGAAAATTGCCACGGTCTCCGTCACCAACGCGTCGCCGTGCGTGATCGCCGGTACCTTGCCCATGGGGTTGACGGCGAGATACGCGGGCTTGCGTTGTTCCTCAGACTTTTGGTTGAGCACATGCAGATCGTAGGGCGCGCCAAGCTCATCGAGCAGCAGAAGCACAGACGAGGATCGGGTGTTTGGCGAATGATAGAGGGTCAGTTTGTTCGAGCTGGCCATCGCACTCTCCTTGTCGATTGCGTTAGTAGCCGCGTTCGCGGCTCACGACGTTCTGTAACGCCGCCCCGGCCTCGAACGCGCGGATTTGCGCCACGACATCGTCCGTCAATGCGTCCGGCGAACTATCCGCTGCATTGTGCGGCGTAATCGTGACGTTGGGATGGCTCCAGAGCCCGCTATCTTTCGGCAGTGGCTCGGTCTCGAACACATCGAGGGTTGCTGCGCCGAGCGTGCCGTCATTGAGCGCCGCGAGAATATCGGCCTCCACCTGCAGGCCGCCGCGGCCCGCGTTGATCAGCACGGGCGCGCCGAGCACGCCGTCGCGCGCCAGTCCGCGGAACAGCGCCATGTTGAGAATGCCGTGCGTCTCCTGCGTCAATGGGATCAGTGCGACGAGAATATCGGTTGCGGCGAGGAAAGGGTGCAGACCCTCTGCTCCCGAAAAGCACGTGACGCCCGGTACCGACCGCGCGCTCCGGCTCCAGCCGGCCACGCGAAATCCGATCCGCAGCAGGACCTCTGCCGCATCCTGCCCGAGTTCGCCGAGCCCCATCAATCCAACGCGCACCGCGGAGGCGGCATGCTGATCCGGTGCATCCCACGTGCGCGCCGCCTGTGCCGCCGCCAACCGCCGCTGCTGCCGGTGATGATTCAACACGTGCTGCACCACATATTCCGTCATGCGCCCCGTGAGATCGCGGCTCACGGCGCGTACGATCGGCACGTCAGGCAGCGTGTTGTCTTGCATCAGTGCATCGACGCCGGCGCCGAGATTGAAGATTGCCTTCAGATTCGGTAGTCGCGCGAGTAGCCCGAGCTCAGGCTTCCACACTGCCGCATGGTGAATTGCGGCGGCGTCGTAGGTGTCTTCACCCTGCACCACCAATGTCCGTTCCGGCATTCGCAGCGCAAATCGCTTGCGCCACGCAGCGGTCGACCAGTTGGCGCCGGACACCTTGATCGCCAACAAAATCGTCATGATGCGACCGCCTGCAGCTTGGCAACCTTGAGATCCAGGGCCGCCGCCAGCAGCGCCTTGGTGTAGTCCTGGCTCGGCCGCTCGAAGATCTGCTCCGACGGCCCTTCTTCCACGACCTTGCCGCGCCGCATCACGATGACGTAGTTCGAGAGGGCTCTGACGACCTTCAAGTCGTGGCTGATGAAGAGATAGGCGAGGCCGCGCTTGGCCTGTAGATCGCGCAGGAGATCGACGATCTGTGCCTGCACGCTCATATCGAGCGCGCTCGTCGGCTCGTCCAGCATCACGAATTTCGGTTCCAGCACCATGGCGCGCGCGATGGCGATGCGCTGGCGCTGGCCGCCGGAAAACTCGTGCGGATAGCGATCCTGCGCCGAGCCGTCGAGCCCCACTTCCTCCAGCGCCTTCGAGACACGTTCGCGGCGCGCGTCATAGTCGAGTTCGGGCTGCTGAATGAGCAGCCCCTCCTCGATGATCTGGCCGACCGAAAGCCTGGGCGACAGCGACCCGAATGGGTCTTGGAAGACCACCTGCATTTCGCGCCGGAGAGGCCGCATCGCTTTACTGTCGAGACCATCAATACGGCGGCCGACGTAGGCGATCGGCCCTTGCGACGAGACAAGCCGCAACAGCGCGAGACCCAGCGTCGTCTTGCCTGAGCCGGATTCGCCGACGACGCCGAGCGTTTCGCCGGCGCGCAGTCTCAGCGATAGTCCATCCACCGCCTTGATATGATCGACGGTGCGGCGCAGCAGGCCGCGCTTGATCGGGAACCAGACCTTGAGATTGTCGGTCTCGAGTACGACCGGTCCGCTCTCGTCGGACACCGGCGGCTTGCCCTTTGGTTCTGCCGAGATCAGATGGCGCGTATAGGGATGCTTCGGATTGGCAAAGATGTCGGCGGTCTGGCCGCTCTCGACCACCTCGCCCTTGTTCATCACGTAGACCCGCTCCGACATTTTCCGGACGATGCCGAGGTCGTGCGTGATGAGCAGCATCGCCATGCCGAGTTCGCCCTGCAGGCGCTTCAGGAGTTCTAGGATCTGCGCCTGGATGGTGACATCGAGCGCCGTCGTCGGCTCATCGGCGATCAATAGGTCCGGCTCGTTTGCCAGTGCCATCGCGATCATCACGCGTTGGCGTTCGCCGCCCGAGAGTTGATGCGGATAGGCGGCGAGCCGCTTCTCGGCTTCCCGCAACCCGACTTTTTGGAGCAGATCGAGCGTGCGGGCCTTGACCGCCTCAGGCTCGAGGGTGCCATGTAACGTCAGGATCTCACCCACCTGCTTCTCGATCGAATGCAGCGGATTGAGTGATGTCATCGGCTCTTGAAAGATGATCGAGATCTTGGCGCCGCGGATCTGCTGCATTTCCTTTTCCGAGGCCTTCAGCAGGTCCTTGCCCTCGAAAAAGATCTCGCCCGCCGGGTGCGACGCTGCCGGATAGTTCAACAGCCGCATGATAGACAGTGCCGACACCGTCTTGCCGGAGCCCAACTCGCCGACGATCGCGACCGTCTCACCGTTGCCGATCGAGAAGTCGATCCCCTTCACGGCGAGCGACGTCGTCGCGCCGGAGCGGAACGCCACTTGCAAGTTGCGGGCGTGGATGAGGGTTGATGTCATGTTGAAGCCCGGCAAAGCAAAGAAGCGTAGGTTGGGTCAAGCACAGCACAGACCCAACATCTATTTTCCGAACTCATCGATCGGACTCGTCCCGCAGGCCTCTGACGAACGCAACTGCATCTTCAGGAGAGGCATAAAGCCCAGGTGCGGCGCCAAGTAATTCCAACAACGATCGCCTCGATGCCGGAGCCACATCCGTCGTCGCCGCCTCCACCGTCACGCGCACACGGCGAACGGCTTCCGTCAAGTCGTCCACCGGAAACCCTTCCGTCACGATTTTGGCTGTCTCACCCATGGCGGCGACATTACCGGTAAGTCTTGCGCGGGTCGAGAGCGTCGCGCACCGCCTCGCCGACGAAGATCAGCAAACTCAGCAGCGTTGCGATCGACAGAAACGCCGAGAACGACAGCCACGGCGCCTGCAGGTTGTTTTTGCCCTGTTGCAACAGTTCACCCAACGACGGTGATCCCGGCGGCAATCCGAGCCCTAGAAAATCCAACGCCGTCAGCGCCGTCACGCTGCCAGAGAGTTTGAACGGCAGGAACGTCAGCGTCGCCACCATCGCATTCGGCAACAGATGCTTGAACATGATGCGTGCATTCGAGAGACCGAGCGCCCGCGCCGCTGTCACGTACTCGAGATTGCGTCCGCGCAAGAACTCTGCACGCACGACGCCGACGAGCGACACCCATTGGAACAGCAACAGCACCGCCAGCAGCGTCCAGAATCCCGGCACCAGCACCGACGAAATGATGATCAAGACGAACAGCGTCGGAATCGATGACCAGATTTCCAGGAAACGCTGAAAGATCAAATCAACCTTGCCGCCGAAATAGCCCTGCATCGCGCCGGCGGTCACGCCGATGATCGACGACAGGATTGTGAGAATGAGCCCGAACAACACCGAGATCCGGAAGCCGTAGATCAGGCGCGCCAGCACGTCGCGGCCTTGGTCGTCAGTGCCGAGCCAATTGCGATTGCCGAACGTCTGATAGCGCGCGAGCTGATCGGCCGGCGCCTCGCACACTTCGCTTGCTCGTTTCAACCATGGCGGCGGCGCTGGAAATCCGAGGCATTGTCCGCTCGGCGATTTTACCCGCGGAAAATCCTTGTTGATCGATTGGTACGAATACCGGATTGGCGGCCAGATCATCCAGCCGTGCTTCTCGATCTCGTCGAGGATCACCGGGTCTTTGTAGTCCGTCACCGCGAGAAAGCCGCCGAACTTGCTCTCCGGATAGTCGAACATAATCGGGAAGAGGGTCTCGCCCTTGTAGCGCGCCATGATCGGCTTATCGTTGGCGATCAGCTCGGCGACGAGCGTCACAAAGAAGAGCGTGAGAAAGATCCAGAGGCTCCAGTAGCCGCGTCGATTGGCCCTGAAATTCGCCCACCGCCGCTGCGTGATCGGATTGACGCGCACGAATTCGCGCCACCGCCGCCGCCAGCGCGATTGTGATGGCTGAGACACGGCGGCACTGCGTCCCGCAATCGCTGCATCCTGCTGTCCGCTTGCGTCCATCATCAGACCTCGCGGCTTTCAAAATCGATGCGCGGGTCGACGAGGGTGTAGATGAAATCCGAGACGAGGTTCACGACAAGCCCGACGAGGGCGAAGATATAGAGATTGGCGAACACCACCGGATAGTCGCGATTGATCACGCTCTCGAACGAGAGCAAGCCGAGGCCGTCGAGCGAGAAGATGTTCTCGATCAGCAGGGACCCCGAGAAGAACGCGTGAATGAAGGCGCCGGGAAAGCCGGCGATGATCAGCAGCATCGCATTGCGGAAAATGTGCCCGTAAAGCACGCGGCCTTCCGGCAGTCCCTTGGCCCGCGCCGTCATCACGTATTGCTTGCGGACCTCGTCCAGGAACGAATTCTTGGTGAGGAACGCCATGGTCGTGAAGGCGCCAAGCGACATGGCGATCAACGGCAGGGCGAGATGCCAGAAATAGTCGAAGATCTTCTGATACCACGTCAGTTGCGCGAAATTGTCGGACGTGAGCCCGCGCAGAGGAAACCACTGGAAGAACGACCCGCCCGCGAACACGACGAGCAGGAACACCGCGATCAGGAAGCCCGGCACCGCGTATCCCGCCACCAGCACCGTCGAGGTCCAGACATCGAATTTCTCGCCGTCGCGCACCGCCTTGCGAATGCCAAGCGGGATGGAGATCATGTATGTGACGATCGTCATCCAGAGCCCGAGCGAGATCGAGACCGGTAGCTTCTCCTTGATCAGTTGAATGACGGAAATGTCGCGGAAGTAGCTCTTGCCGAAGTCGAACACGAGATAGCTCTTCATCATCATGTAGAAGCGCTCGTGCGCCGGCTTGTCGAACCCGAACTGCTTCTCGAGGCTCTTGATGAACTCGGGATCGAGCCCCTGCGCGCCACGATACTTCGACCCGCCGTCGCCGCCGCCGACGCCCGACTGCGATTGCTGGCTCGACGATACGCCATCGCCCTGGCCGCCGCTGATGCGCGACGTCGCCGACACGTCGTTGCCGGAGAGTTGCGCAATGATGCGCTCCACCGGTCCGCCGGGTGCGAACTGGATGATGGCAAAGCTGATCAGCATGATCCCGAGCAGCGTCGGGATGATGAGCAGAAGGCGTTTCAGCAGGTATGTGCCCATGGGACCGGTGGCAAGGCTCCGTTACGGCGGCGCAATCAATTGGTTTTCAGTTTCGCTGACTTTTCGGCATCATACCACCATGTATCGATGATCCCGCGATCATAAAGCGGCTTTGTCGCGGGACGGCCGAACTTATCCCAGTGGGCGATATGATGTGCTGCCTTGAACCATTGCGGCACCCAATAGTGGCCCGCGCGCAAGACCCGATCGAGCGCACGTGTGGCGATTAGAAGGTCGGCGCGGGTCTTGGCCTCGGTGATCTTGCCGATCAGACCGTCGACGGCGGGCGACTGAATCCCGGCGAGATTGAAACTGCCGTCGTTCTTGGCGGCCTCGCTCGACCAGAGGTTCTTCACCTCCGGGCCAGGTGTCAGGCCGATGACGAAGCGCGCGCTCAGCACGTCGTAATCGTAGGATTTCCGCCGCCGCTCATATTGTGCCTGATCGATCCGGCGGATCGACGTTTGAATGCCGATGGCGTTGAGGTTTTTGACATAGGGTCCGAGAATGCGCTCCGACGACACATCGGTGATCAAGAACTCGATATCCAAAATCTCGCCCTTGGCGTTGGTCCGCTTGCCGTCCTTGATGGCAAACCCGGACTCCTCCAGGAGCCGCACCGCTTCGCGCAAATTCTTGCGGTCGTTGCCAGAGCCATCCGAGACATGCGGCACCACTGGCTCGCCGAAGACACCGGACGGCAATTGCGCCTTGAACGGCTCGAGCAGCGCCAGCTCCTCCGGCGAGGGCTTGCCGCTCGCCTTCATGTCGGAATTCTCGAAAAAGCTCGCGGTACGGGTGTAGAGACCCGAGAAGATGTTCTTGTTGGTCCATTCGTAGTCGAAGGCGAGATCGAGTGCCTGGCGCACGCGGGTGTCCTGGAACTTCGGCCGCCGCGTGTTGAAGAACCACCCTTGCGCGCCGGAGGGATTGGAATCGGGTAGCGTGGCGCGGAGAACCCGGCCATCCTTCACCGCCGGGAAATCATACCCCGTCACCCAATCGCGCGCCGTGAACTCTTCCCTGAGGTCGATCACGCCGGCCTTCAACGCCTCCAATTCAGGTGTGCGGTCGCGGTAGTACTCGATCCGCACCTCGTCGAAGTTCCAGCGCCCGATGTTCACGGGGAGATCCTTGCCCCAGTAATCCTCGCGCCGCTTGTAGGTGAGATGCGTGCCTTGCTTGAAGTCGCCGATTTTGTAGGGCCCGGATCCGAGCGGCGGCTCGAGCGTCGTCTGATCGAACTCCCGGGTCGCGTAGTAGGCTTTCGACAGGATCGGCAAACCAGCGACCACCAGCGGCAGTTTTCGAACCTCTTCGCCCTTGAATATGAAGCGCACTGTTGCCGGGTCGAGCGCCTTCGCCTCGACCACGTCGCGCAGCTGTAGCCGCAGCGGCGGGCTGCCCTTTTCTTTCAGAATGGTGAGCGTGAAGACGACGTCGTCGGCAGTGATCGGCGTTCCATCCGAGAATTTTGCGGCGGACCTGAGCTTGAACGTGATGGCCTTGCCGTCGGCATCGCGCGTGGCGTTTTCGGCCACGAGCCCGTACATGCTGTCGGCCTCGTCCGTTGCCCGCGCCATCAAACTATCGAACGTCAGCTCCATGAGCTGCGCCGGATCGCCCTTCAGGATGTAGGGATTAAAACTGTCGAACGTCCGCAGCGCCTGGACGCCGATGGTCGAGATCCGCCCGCCTTTCGGCGCCGACGGATCGACGTAGGCGAAGTGTTTGAAGCCGGCCGGGTACTTCAATTCGCCGAAGCTGGAGAGCCCGTGACTCGGCGTCTGCGCGCAAAGCCGAGACCGCGCCGAGGACCAGCGCGGCAGCCGTTGCCGAAAAAAGGCGAGGGAGTTTCATCCTCGATTCTCCCGAAAACGCATGAGCGTTACTGACCGCGTGCCGCGGCCAGTTTCTGCGAGGCCGCGTCATCCCACCACCATACCAGCGGGAAGCCGGGCGATCGGGACGGCAGCTTTGCGGGCCGCGCAAACTTGTCCCAATACGCAATGCGATCATACGGCGAGAACCACTGCGGCACCACCGCCTGGTTCCACAACAAAACGCGATCAAGCGCGCGCGTTGCCGCCGCCAACTCCTCGCGATCGGTGGCAAAAATCACTTTGTCGATCAGCTTGTCGAACACCGGGTTCTTGAGGCCGAGCAGATTGCGGCTGCCTTTGATATCCGCCGCCGCCGAGCCCCAGTACTCGCGCTGTTCGTTGCCGGGCGAGGACGACTGCGCGAGCGTCGCACCGATGATGTCATAGTCGAAGTCGTCGGTGCGGCGCTGATACTGCGGAATGTCGACGATGCGGATCGATGCATTGATCCCGAGTTTTTTTAGAGTGCCGACGTAGGGCTGATACACGCGCTCGAACGAGCTGTCGTACGTCAAGAGTTCGAGTGTGAGCGTTTCGCCCTTGGCGTTCGTCATCACGCCGTTTTTGGGTGTCCAGCCGGCCTCCGTCAGAAGTTTCACCGCCTCGCTCATGTTGCGGCGATGATCTTCAGGGGTCTTGTTGAGCGGCTGCTTGTATTCCGTCGTGAAAACCTCGGGCGGGAGATCCTTGCGCAGCTCATCGAGAAGCGCGAGCTCTTTGCCCGCCGGCAGGCCTTGCGACTTCAAGTCGGCCTCGCCGAAGAAGTTCTGCACCCGCGCGTACTGATCGTAGAACAGATTCTTGTTCGCCCACTCGAAGTCGAAGGCGAGATTGAGCGCGCGGCGTACACGCGGATCCTGCATCTGCTTGCGCCGCTGATTGAGGATGAAGGCCTGCATCTGCGGCGGATCGCCGTCCAGGATCTGCTCCTTCTTCATGTGCCCGGCTTTGATGCTGTCGAGATCGTAGGCGGTCGCCCACTCTTTCGCGCTGTTCTCCTGGAAGAAGTCGAGATTGCCCGATTTGAAGGCCTCGAACGACGCCGTGCGATCGCGGAAGTATTCAAACCGCAGGGTATCGAAGTTGTGCATGCCGCGTCCGACCGGCAAATCCTTCGCCCACCAATCCTTGACGCGCTCGTAGACGATCGAGCGTCCGGCTTGGAATTCCTTGATCTTGTAGGGGCCGGAGCCGAGCGGCGCTTCGAGCGTCGTCTTGCCCGGATCGCGCGGTTCGCCGTTGGCGTCCTTGCCGTCCCAATAGTGCTTCGGCAACACGGTCATTTGGCCGAGGATCTGGGGCAGCTCGCGATTGCCTTTGACGTCGAACGTGAAGGTGACCTGATGCGGCCCGGTCTTTTCCGATTTGACGACGTTTTTGTAGTACTGGGCGTACATGGGATCGTGCTTCTTCACCGCCTCGAGCGAGAAGATGACGTCCTCGACGGTCACCGGCTTGCCGTCGTGAAACCGCGCGCTCGGGCGCAGGTTGAATGTCACCGCCGAGAAGTCCGCCGGATACGACACCGTCTCCGCGATCAGCCCATATTCAGTCGAGGCCTCGTCCGGGCTCGAAAACATCAGCTTGTCGTAGATCAGCCCGAGGCCCGCGGCCTTGTTGCCCTTGATGTTGTACTGAAAGAACGTATCGAACGTGCCACGCGCCGAGATCCGCGCGACGCCGCCTTTCGGCGCATTTGGGTTGACCCAATCGAAGTGCTTGAAATCCGCCCCGAGTTTTGGTTTCCCGATCAGCGACAGCGCGTGATGCTTTGCCGGCTCGGCCGCGACGATCGTGGTCATCGACAGGCAAGCAAGAACCATCGCGGCGCCCATGCGCCACCGCAGATCCAAAGAACGCATCATCCCCTCCGGACATCGTGAGGCGTAAGCAATCGCCTGCGCCGTTTGTTATTTTCGCGGAATATGGCCGCATGCCCCGGCGCCGCCAAGTGAATCCTTTGTCATTCTTTTCCTCAAACAAAAAACCCCGCCAGGATCATGGCGGGGTTTCAACGCGAGCGCGTTTTCACAATTCAGAACAAAGGGTTATTTGGGCAGTGCCGCCGGGCTGTCGCCGATCTTGCCGAGATAGGCCAGCATGTCCGCCAGATCCGTCATGTCCTTGATGCCGGCAAACGCCATCTTGTTGCCCGGAATGGCGGCGCGCGGATCATGCAGATATCCGGCAAGCTTCTCCCAATCCCAGCTGCCGCCCTTGGCTTTCACCGCGTCAGAATAGCCAAATCCAGCGACGCTGCCGAGGCCGCGACCGACGATGCCGTAGAGGTTCGGGCCGACGCGATTGGCGCCGCCTTTTTCGACGGAATGGCAGGCCGCGCACAGTTTGAAATTGGCCTGGCCATTGTCGGCGTTGGCCTTGCCCATCTGGCTGGCCAACTGTTTGAAATCGAATGCGGAACTTGCGGCTGCGCTGGTTGCGACCAGCGTTGCCTTCGGCAATTCGTAGCCCGCAACCTTAACTTTTGGCTCGGCAGCCCTGATTTCGAACCAGGTCTTGCCGCCGAACGCGATCAACAGCGCCGTCAGCACCGCCATCGCAATCTTGTTTCCGTCCGTCGTGTTCATCGGCGTGTTCTTCCGTATTCCAAAAAGCCGGACAAAACGGCCCGACTCCACCCCCAAAATCGCCTGCACTATA
The DNA here is from genome assembly GCA_963779515.1 of uncultured Alphaproteobacteria bacterium. Classification (GTDB taxonomy): domain Bacteria; phylum Pseudomonadota; class Alphaproteobacteria; order Rhizobiales; family Hyphomicrobiaceae; genus CAVZYN01. The sequence continues at coordinate 92,005 of CAVZYN010000005.1, read as the reverse complement.
GGGTTTCCGGTTCTGCTTGCAACCGCGCCCGGGTCCGTTCTACGAGCTAGGACCGAGGCGAATTGTCACCCATCCGAAGGCCGGTCATGAACCGCTCGCTCATCGTCATTCCTGCCCGTTTGCGCGCGACGCGGCTGCCCGACAAGCCGCTCGCCGATATCCACGGCGAGCCGATGATCGTGCATTGCTGGCGGCGCGCAATGGCGGCCGAGCTCGGCCGCGTCGTGGTCGCGACCGACAGCGATGAGATCATCCAAGCCGTGCGTCGCGCTGGCGGCGAGGCCGTGATGACGCGGCAGGATCACGTCTCCGGTTCCGATCGCGTGTTCGAGGCCGTCAACCGCGTCGATCCCGACGGCGACTTCGAGTTCATCATCAACCTGCAAGGCGACCTGCCGACGCTCGAGCCGCGGCTGGTCACGCAGTGCCTCGCGCCACTGCTGGACAAAGGTCCCCACATCGCCACCATCGCCGCCGAGATCAAGGACCCGGAGGAGCGCACCAACCCGAATGTGGTGAAGGCCGTCGGCACGCCGATCGGGCCAAAACGCCTGCGCGCGCTCTACTTCACGCGCGCGACCGCGCCGAGCGGCGACGGCCCGCTCTACCACCACATCGGCATCTATGCGTATCGCCGTGCGGCGCTCGAACGTTTCGTCTCATTGCGGCCCTCGCCGCTCGAACAACGCGAACGTCTCGAGCAGTTGCGCGCGCTGGAGGGCAACATGCGCATCGATGTCGGTATCGTTGACACCGTGCCGCTCGGTGTCGATACTCCCGCCGATCTTGAGCGGGCCCGCAAGCTGCTGAAGCCAGCCACCACATCCTGACGCAGCGTCCCGCAACCCAAGTCCCACCCGAAGCAAAAAATGTCCGACAAGAAATCTCAGAAGACCACGGCGGCCGCCGCCAAGCCGCGCCGCGCCGGCGCACCACGCGAGCTGATCTCGTTCCAGGGCGAAGCCGGCGCCAATTCCCACATCGCGTGCAGCGAGATGTTTCCGGATCTCGAGCCGCTGCCGTCGCCGACGTTCGAGGACGCGCTGGGCGCGGTCACGTCGGGCGCCGCCAAGTATGCGATGATCCCAATCGAGAACTCGCTGGCTGGCCGCGTCGCCGATATCCATCATCTGCTGCCCGAGGCCGGCCTCTTCATCGTCGGGGAACACTTTCTGCCGATCCGGTTTCAGCTGATGGCGCTGAAGGGCGTGAAAATCGGTGAAATCACCGATGTCTACAGCCACGTCCACGCGCATTGGCCAATGCCGCAAAATCGTGCGCAAACTGAAGCTCAAACCGCATGTCGCGGCCGACACCGCGGGTGCCGCCCGCCAGGTCGCCGAGTGGGGCGATCGCACCCGCGCCGCCTTCGCCCCGCGCCTTGCCGCCGAGATCTATGGCCTCGACATCCTCGCCGAAAACGTCGAGGACGCCGACCACAACACGACGCGCTTCGTCATTCTGTCGCGCGAACCCGCGCCGCCGCCGAAACCCGGCAACGGTCTGATCATCACGACCTTCATCTTCCGCGTTCGCAACATTCCGGCCGCGCTCTACAAGGCGATGGGCGGGTTTGCGACCAACGGCGTGAATATGACCAAGCTGGAGAGTTATCAGCTCGACGGCAAGTTCGTCGCGACCGTGTTTTACGCCGACATCGAGGGCCACCCCGAGGATCCGCCGGTGCAGCGCGCGCTGGCGGAACTCAAATACTTCTCGAGCGAGGTGAAGATCCTCGGCTCGTATGCCGCAAGCCCTTATCGTGCCGCGGTCAAGGCTGCTGCTGGGTGATCGATCCGCACGCACGCAGGTCCTGGAGAGAGTGACGGAGCGCGTGGCTGCCCCTCACCCACGACGGCGTGCGTTGCTTCGCGCGCACACCGTCGTCGCCCTCTCCCCGTGGAGGACGGGGAGAGGGAAGGAAGTGCGACCACGGGACTAGAAGCGGGGCATGCGGCCCATGCCGGGGATGGTGACGAGGGTGCGCAGAAGGCCGGCGACGTAGGTGTAGGCGGCGGCGCGCAGGAGGTTGCGCGCGGCGGGCATGTCGCGCCGATCGATGAACTCGCCGTGCTCGAGCAGTGGCAGGGCGCGCTTGAAGCTCGCGTCGAACTCGACCGGCAGCGTGGTGATCTGCATCAGAATCGATAGCAACCCCATGCCGACGAAACCGATCAGATTGAGGATCAGTGCTTGCGGTGCTTTGCCAGCGATCATCAGCAAGGGTGCCGCCCAAAGAAACGCGGAGGCGATCCAGCCGATGATCTGGCCGGCTTTGGCGAGCTGGAGACGGCGGCGGAAGCTCGGCAGGCCCATGGCATCCTGCATGGCGTGGCCGATCTCGTGGGCGGCAATGACCACGGCGGACAACGAGCGGCCGTTCATGAGGCGCGACTCGAGGCGCACGGCCTTGGCGTCCGGGTCGTAGTGATTGCCAAGCTCGGTCTGCTCGACTTTGACGTGATCGAGCTTCAGCGCGTCGAGGGCATGACGGGCGAACTCGGCTCCGGTGCCCGGAATATCCGTGCGCTCGACCGCGTGCTGCTCCAAGACGCGATAGATCCAGAGCTGCGGCAGAACCACCAGCAGAAAGGCAATCGCCAGAATGAAGATGAGTGGTGCCATGTCTCCCCGTTGGCCTCCGCGCGTTTGATTGGCGCGAGTATGCACCCGGATTGGGAAAAATTGCGTTGCCCGGTGCAGCGGATCCTCCGGCGACGGGTGTTTTTTGGGTGCGCCAAAGCCGGATTGTGCTGCGGTTAGAGGCATTTAGCTTGAGAGTGATTGCTTCTTAAACTATCTGAGGTTGCATCTCTCGGGGGTTGCTAACGAAGATGGATATCGCGATTACCGGCATCGGGGTCATTTCGTCGATCGGCCACGACCGCACATCGTTTCACGCCAATCTTGCCGCGGATCGCAGCAAGATCGGACGGCCGCCGTTTGGTGATGGGCCGGAGTTCGACGGCGTCTGGGTGTCCTCGATCGATGACTTCGCGGCTGAGGCGTGGATGCCGCCGCATGTGGTCGCGGGGACCGACACGTTCGCGCAGTATGCAATCGCGGCGAGCATCGATGCGGTGCGGGACGCGGGCTTTCCGGCGCCGCCCGATGCGGAGCGAACGGCCGTCGTTCTCGGCACGGCGCTGTCGGCGGTGGAGAGCGTGGCGGCGTCGCAGCGCGGACTGGATGCGCACGGCGTCGAGGGGATCGACCGGAAATTCCATATCAAGGCGTGGCCGAACATGGCGGCGGCGCAAGTGGCGTTGCGGTGGCAGCTGCATGGGCCGTTGCTGACGGTCGCGACGGCCTGCGCCTCTTCGCTCGATGCGATCGGCATCGCGGCGCGGATGATCGCGAGCGGTCAGGCGGATTGCGCGATCGCGGGCGGAGCGGATGCCTCGATGTGCGAGTTGCGGGTGCTCTCGGGCGGGCGTTTCGGCATGTTCAAGCCGGAGGCAGATGCAGCGACGGCGTGCCGGCCGTTCGATAGGGATCGCACGGGCGTGGTTCTCGGCGAGGGCGCGGGCGTGGTGTTTCTGGAGCGCTTGGATCATGCGCGGGCACGGGGCGCGCGCATTCACGGCGTGGTGCGCGGTTATGCGTCGCTGTCGGATGGCTATCATGTGTCATCGCCGGAGCCGACGGGGGCGTGGGAGGCGCGCACGATCGCGCGGGCGATCAACGACGCGAAGCTGCCGCGCGAGGCAATCGATGCCGTTGTCGCGCATGGGACGGGGACGAAGGTTGGTGATAGTGCGGAGATTCGCGCCATCAACGCGGCGTTCGGCGCGCACGCTGAGACGCTGCATGTAACGTCGATCAAGGGGCACATCGGGCATTCGGCGGGAGGGGCCGGCGCGATGGGATTGATCGCGGGGCTGACGTCGATGGCGGCGGGTGCGTTGGTGCCGACGGCGGGGACGCGCAACGTCGATCCGGAGGCGCGGTTCCGGGTGCCGATCAAGGTGCCGGCGGTGCGCGCGCTCGACACGCTGGTCGTCAACGCGTTCGGATTTGGCGGGCAGAACGCGGCGCTGGTGGTGAGCAGGGCGTGAGGTTTGGGGCCTGAGGTTCCCGCTCGACTTGATGCGACGCCTGCGAAACTTCGCGGATGAACCGCCAATAAAGGAGCAATTCAGGCGGTGTTCAACGTGGAGGCGTTACTGTCTTTCTCATGATGACGCAGTCAACCAGGGCCATAACGGCCCGTCATATTGAGAGGAGATCAGTCGTGAAACGCATTGCTCTTACCGCCGCCGCTCTCGTGATCAGCGCAACGTCTGCTTTCGCCTATGGCGAAGACACGATCGACGCGAACCAGGACGTCCAGAAGAACCGTATCGAACAGGGCCGCTACTCCGGCCAGCTGACGCGGCGCGAGTATCGCCAGCTGCTTGCTGAGCAGGCGCGTATCGCCGAGTTGGAGCGTGCCGCCAAGGCGGATGGCCGGATGTCGTGGCGGGAGTATCGCGACATTCACGAGGCGCAGAATGAAGCCTACCGGCACATCAACGCCGAGAACCAGGATGGCCAGGTCTCGTTCTGGCGGCGGTGGTTCTACAGCAGCCGGTACTGACGATTTCTGAGGTTTGAGCATTTTAGGGCCGCCGTTCAGCAATGACCGGCGGCCCGTTGGTTTTTGCGGCTGGACCAGTCGACAAATGGGCCGCGAAGCTGAACGGCACCTAACACCCGCATTCAGACCGGGTTCAAGGCGCCTCCGCTAGACATATTCCCATGATCAACGCCGGGTTCCTCCGGCGCCCCAGTGGAGACCACCGATGAAAAGCCTGATCCTCTCCGTTTCGACAGCCGCTGCTATCGTCGCGACCGTTGGCGCCCTGCCGGCAGCTGCTTACGACCAAACCGACGTGCGTCAGTACAATCAACAGCAGCGCATCAATCAGGGCGCGCGCTCGGGCCAGATCACGGGCCGTGAATATCAGCAGCTGCAGGCCGAGCAGGCGCGGATCGCGCAGCTCGAGCGGGCGGCGAAGGCCGATGGTTATGTCAGCCCGGCGGAACGGGCACGCCTTGCCGCAGCTCAGAATGGCGCGTCGCGCCACATTGCGCAGGAGTCGCATGATGGGCAGAGCCGCTGGAATCGCTGGTGGGGTGGCCGCCGCCACTCGGACTCGGGCTACCGCCACTCGGACTCAGGCTACCGTCGCTGGTGGTGGTAAAATTCTCTAACGCTCAGCGAGAGCCGCCTTCGGGCGGCTCTTTGCGTTTCAAAGGCGCGCGATCGTGTAGCGCGCGGTGAGGGTGTGCTGTGTGCCGGGGGCAATGGTGAGCGCGGCGCGGCCAGCGTTGCCGCTTTCGATGCAGACGAACTTTGCGAATTCGCCGGATGGAATGTCGGGGAAGGCACTGGTGCCGGCGCGCGTCCACGGATTCCAGACGATAGTTGCGCCGCTGCTGGATTTTTCGATGCTAATGCGGCGGCCGAGCACAGGGTCGGTGAGGGTGATGGGCGCGGCGGTGTCGTCGAAGACGCGCACGACTTCTTGATCGATGACGATATTATTTTTCTGCGTCTTGCGCGCGCCGCCGTCGGCGTTGTCCAGATAGCTGGCGCCGTCGAGGCCCGCGATTTGGATTCGCGTGACGTCGCCGACATGAAAATATGTATGCAGCGCCTCGGTGATCGAGAGCGGCGCATCGCCGAGGTTGCCCGTCGAGAGGGCGATCTCGAGGTCGCGGCCAATCGAGAGCGCGATTTTGAGGTCGACGGCGGCGGGTCCGAAGAGCCGCTGGGCTTCGGTCTGCGGCAAGCGGAAAACGATGCGGGCGGTGTCGCCGTGGGTTTCCGTCGCCATCAGCTCCCAGATGGCATTGCGGGCGAAGCCGTGGGCGGGCGCTTTGGCATTGGTGGGATGGGGGCCGAACCAGGGCCAGCACACCGGGATGCCGCCTCTGATTGCCTTGCCGTTACCTATGTCAGCAAGCGGGGATGTCCAGAGGGCGCCGGTCTCGCCGGCAGGGGTCCAAGCGAGGAGTTGGGCGCCTTGCAGCGCGATGGTGGCTTCGGCGGCGGCGGTCTTGATGACGACAATGCCGGCGGGACCGAGCTGTTGGATCTGGACGGCGCCGGGAATGTCAAAACGATCGGCGAGGGCTTCGATGGCGGTCGGTCTTGCCATAATCAATCAAGGCCGTGTTTGAGAATGGCCTGTACGCCGGCCTGTTTGACGATGGCGAGTAACCGAGCGGCGGCGCCGCGGGGGCGGCTCGCCTCGCGTTCCCACTGGCTGAGTGTGCTGGTGCCAACATTGAGGAAGCGTGCGAACACGGCTTGGCTCATGTTGGCGCGTTCGCGCATGCCGACAATCTCGGCCCCGGTCGGCGGCTTCACCTTGGGCAGCTTGGTGAGGTCGATATCGCGCACTGTTATTTTTTCAAGCGTTGAGTTGCTGACAATGCCGGAGCGATTGAGACCACGTGCGGTTTCCAGCACCTCGGCCTGCATCCGTTGGGCCTCGGTTTGCTTTCTGCGCATCACTGCACCTCCTTCATTTCACCGTCCGCAATCGCGCTATCAATGGCCGCGTCACTCGCGGCAAGCACATCGGCGGCGATGGCTTGCCAATGGAGGAGCGTCACGGAATCGATGTTGGCCCGGCTGCTCTTGGCAAAGCCAAACAAATATACGGCGCGATCGTTTGCGCGGTACGCGATGAGCGTACGGTAACCGCCAGACTTGCCCTGACCCCGCCGTGCGACGCGCTGCTTGATGAGGCCTCTGCCAAGTTCGGCATCGATGAGCCCTGCATTGGCATTGCGTATCGCGCCGAGCAATGTCGCATTGCTGATGCGCTCCTTGCGCTGAAAGCGCCGGAACGTCTTGGTGGCATAGACGCGCACGTTGTTGTCATCCCGAATGTCACTATAGTTGAATTTGCTATAGTTTGTAAATGTGGGCTGCGCGTCCATCGCAAATTACCGGTTTTGGGTGTCGCCGGATTGACGCATGGGACGGTCGTATACCGGCCGGGATTGGACAAGCAATTGAAAGCGCTGGGGGGACCGGGCAGTGTGCCGGCGAGGATCTATCCAAAGGCATGATCGGGGCAATGGCCGAACGCGGAGACGAGGGACGATCGGGAATGAAGGGCGCGCGCATTTTTGTCGGCGTGGTTTTCGCATCGTTGGCGGCATCGTTCTTTGCCTCGACGGGGATGATGATCCACGAATTCTGGGGCGGGCCGTGGGACCAGATCTTGATGACGTACAGTCATCTGTTCGTGTTCTTCCCGACGTTCGGATTGCTGGCGATGGCGGGGTTCTATCTGCCGTCGGTCATCTTCACGGATCTCTATTGGAATCACGCGACTTACGGGCGTATCCGGTTCGTGCTCGGCTTCATCGGCGCGATCGCGGTCAGTCTGTGGGTGAACATGCTATTGCAGGTGCCGCCAGCGGGAATCTGGCAGCTGTCGCCGAGCACGCTGGCACTCGATCGGGGAGATCCGCAGAACTGCGCGGGTACCCGGCAATGCCAGCGCGCGAGCGTCGCGGAGGCGTTGCGCAACATCCGCAATGAAACCAGCCAGCGATCGGGCCTGTCGCTGTTTGCGCGCAATTGCCGGCCCGATCCGCTGATCGAGATCCCGGACGAGTTCCGGCGCGAGCGGTTCTGCTTTGCGTCGGGGACGAAGATGAGCGGGGCGGCGTGCTGCGAGGCGCAGGTGCGGATGCGCGAGACGACGTGGGCATGGAGCAACGACCCGAAGCAGCGCTCGGTGCTGGCGGAGCTGGATCAGGTGTTTCAGCCGTTGAAGAGTTTCTTCGTGACGGTGATCATCGTGATGGGAGTGCTGCTGGCGCTGTGGCGGGACCGGCTGGAGGAACTCTACGGGCCCTACATTCCGTCGCTGGAGCGCGGCGTGCTGATCGGGGCTGTCGCGATGCTGATGTGGCCGATGATGGACTACGGCTATCAGCAGGTCGCCAACGCCGTGTTCGGCCGGCTTGATCCGGGGTTGCAAGTGCGCTGGTCGCTGGTGGTGGCGCCGTGGGCGCTGTTGCTGTCGTTCTATTTCATGCGGCGGCTCGGCGAGCGGGCGGAAATGGTCGGGCGGTTGCTGGGGGTGGCGGCCAGCGGCATCGCCGTGGTGCGGTATGAGGACATCAACGACTGGTCGGCGCGGCTGGTGGGTGCGGGCGCGGGGCCGGTGTCGATGGTCGGCATGGCGGGGTTGCTGATCGGCGGATTTTATCTGCTGTGGCGGCCGCGGCGGCGCGAGGTGCTGCCGCTGGATGCGGTCGACTGACGTTCGCGATAAGCATAAGGTCGCCGTTCGACGCCGGACGCGATAGGTGAATTCGGGGAACACATGCTGACTGTTTATGACGCCGTCGACGGCATTCTGGTGAAGCGCGACGGCGGTGTCGCGGAGATCAACGCGAGCACCGTGTGGATCGATCTGCATCACCCGACCAAGGAGGAAGAATCGGCGGTCGAAAAGGCGGTTGGCCTGATGGTGCCGACGCGCGAAGAGATGGCGGAGATCGAGGCGTCGAGCCGGCTCTATTCCGAAGCTGGCGCGCATTTCATGACGGCGGTGGTGCTGCATCAGCCGGGGACCGAGACACAGCTGGCGCCGATCGCGACGCCGATCACGTTCATTCTCGCGGGAGCGCGGCTTGTCACGGTGCGCTACGAGAAGCCGCGCGCGTTCGATATCTTTTTGAGCCGGGCGCAAAAGAAAGACGCGGCGTGCCAGTCGGGGTGTGCGGTGCTGATCGGACTGATCGAGGCGATCGTCGATCGCGAGGCGGATCGCGTCGAGCGGATCCAAGGGGAAGTCGACAAGCTCGGACACGGGATCTTCGACGTGAAGGGGGGCGGAGCAACGCGCTCGCGGCGGTTCGATGTGGCGATCAAGCAGGTGGGGCGCGAAGGCGAACTGACGCAGCGCTCGCGGGATTGCTTGCAGTCGCTGGATCGCATGTTGACGTATCTGCAGGCGACGATGTCCGAGCGGGGCGACGACAAGGGACTGCGCGCGCGTGCGAAGACGGCGCAGCGCGACGTTGCATCGCTCGCCGATCACGTCGGGTATCTGACGGGCAAGATCTCGTTCCTGCTGGACGCGACACTCGGCATGATCAACATCGAGCAGAACTCGATCATCAAGCTGTTTTCGGTAGCGAGCGTGGCACTGATGCCGCCGACGCTGATTGCCTCGATCTATGGCATGAACTTCAAGCATATGCCGGAACTGGAGTGGTCTTACGGTTATCCGATGGCGATTGGCCTGATGGCACTTTCAGCCGTGGTGCCGTTCTTGTATTTCAAGAAAAAGGGCTGGTTCTGACGCGGGTTCGACGCGAACGGAGAAGCGGTCATGGCGACAGTTGGGCTTGACAGGTTAAAGCAGGAAATCGCGCATACGTTCGGCACGCCGGCGGTGGTGATCGATCTCGACATCGTCGAGCGGAATATCGCGCGGGTGCAGCAAATTTGCGACAAGGCGGGCGTCGCCAACCGGCCGCACATCAAGACGCACAAGATCCCGAAGCTGGCGCTGATGCAGCAGGACGCCGGCGCGAAGGGCATCACCTGCCAGAAACTTGGCGAGGCCGAGGTGATGGCGGATGCGGGCATCGACGACATTCTCGTCAGCTACAACCTGATCAGCGCGGCGCGGTCGGGGCGTCTTGGGCGCGCTGATGCAGCGGGCGAATTTGACGGTCTGCGCGGATAACCCGGTAACGCTGGCGGCTTACGCGGACGCCGCCGAAGGGCACAGGGCGCGAGCTGCAGGTCGCGATCGAGTGCGATACGGGGCGCAAGCGCGCCGGCGTCGAGACGGCGAAGGAGGCGATCGCGCTGGCGGGGATCGTCAAGGAGACGCCGGGGCTGACGTTCAAGGGCTTCCTGTTCTATCCGACGGAGACGTCGTGGGGCGAGACGCAGACGTTTTACGATGCGGCGGCGGCGGGTGTTCGGGCGCTCGGACTCGAGCCCGCGATCGTGTCGACGGGGGGCACGCCCAATCTCGCCAATGTCGGCAAGCTGAAGGGCGCGACGGAGCATCGCGCGGGGACGTATATTTTCAACGACCGGATGCAGGTGAACTATGGCGCGGCGACGCTGGAGGACTGCGCGCTGACGGTGTTTGCGACGGTCGTCAGCAGGGCTGGGCCAGAGCGCGGGATCCTGGATTCGGGATCGAAGACGCTGACGGCGGATACGGGCGGGCTCGACGGCTACGGGCTGATCCTCGAGCACCCGGAGGCGAAGATCAAAGGGTTCGCGGAAGAGCACGGGTTTTTGGATTTATCGAAGTGCAATGCGCGGCCGAATGTTGGCGACATCGTGCGGATCGTGCCGAACCATGTGTGCGTGGTGGTGAATATGGTCGATCAGTTGATCGCGGTGCGTGGGGGCGAGATCGTCGAGGTGATGGCGGTCGCGGCAAGAGGGAAGTTGGTGTGAGGGAGTTCGCCGTGAGCAATGCCTTTGATGAGGTTATTTCGGATCGCGAGCGCCTCAGGGAGATCATTGGCATGCCCAGCTCGCGCGTGACGGCAAAGGTGATCGATCATATCGATGACATCTGCAGGCGTTTTATCGCGGCGTCGTCCTTTGTCGTGATCGCGACGCGAGGGACCGATGGATTGCCAGATGTATCGCCCAAAGGTGATCCCGCTGGTTCCGTTGCCGTGCTTGATGAAAAGACCCTGGCTGTTCCCGATCGCCTCGGAAACAAGCGCGTCGACTCGTTCGAAAATCTCTTGGTCAACCCTGAAGTCGCGCTGCTGTTTATGGTCCCGGGTTATGGCTACACTCTTCGTGTCGCGGGAACCGCTCGTATCGTTCGTGACGCTGAATTACAGAGCCGGTTGGCGGTGTCGGGCCAAGTGCCGCACGTTGTGCTCATCGTCACCGTCAAACAAGCGTTCATGCACTGCGCGAAGTCCATAGCGCGCGCGGGGCTGTGGACGCCTGAAGCTTGGTTGAACGCGAAAGATGTGCCGACCCTTGCGGAAGCGATGGTGGCGCACGGTAAACTTGCCGAAACTCGCTCCGAAATGCAGGCGATGATCGAGAGGGATTTTTCGACGCGGATGTATTGAGCGATTGGGCAAGATCGAAGGCCCCCTCATCCGGCCTTCGGCCACCTTCTCCCCAAGGGGAGAAGGAAGGAGGAGAGAGGGTCGTGCCACCTCCGCTAGGGAGAGGGAAGAATCGCGTCAGCCTTGGACGATGGGGCGGAGGGTGTCGGCGAGGAGACGCTGGCGGGCCTCGTGATCTTTCAGGGCGAGTTGGGCCTCGAACCACTGGTGGACCATCTTGCAGACTTTGTCCTGCGGCGAGCGGGCGAGCGCCTTGTCGTCGGAGAAGAGCTGCAGATCGGCTTGGCTCCAGCCGCGCGACGTCAGTTCGGCGACGAGGGCGTCGAAGTCCGATTGCTTCGGCGGGATGTGGGCGCGGGGCGCCTTGCGGCCCTCGGCGATGGCCTCGAAGATCGTCGCGGCGTGGCCTTGCAGGTGCGGCGTGTGCTCAGGTGAGCGCATCAGGGTGACAATGACGGGGTTGGTCTCGCCCTGGGCGATGTAGCCGTAACAGGCCTCGGTGCTGTGCTTCTTCAGGTGCGCCAGGTTCTCGACGAAGGCTTGTGCGATGGCGACGAGGCGGTTCGGACTCGCCTGCAGGGCTTGCGACGCGTATTGGCGGCGCAAGGCTGCCAACGATTGCGCCATCTGGCTTGCGACCTGGGCTGGATCTTTCTTTTGCTGCTCGAGCTCGACGGCCTGCTTCAGCTGTAGCGCATACCACTCGGGGAATTCGCGCTTCAAGACGCGCCAGAGGGCGGCGCGCTGGAAGGTGGCGTCAGCGGCGTCGGGCGTCGCGCCGGCGGCTGTCAGCGGGGAGACGGCGAGGGCGGCGGTGTCATGCGGCTTCGGTGCGGTGGTGGTGGCGGGGGGCGCAGGGGCGGCAACGGTCGGTGCGGGCGCGGGCGCGGCGGGTGTGGAGTTGAGCGCGACATCCTGCGTCTTCACAGCCGTCGAGGACGGCGCCGTATCCGACGACGACTTGGGGCCGGGACCGGTCGGCGCGAGCTTGACGACGAAGTTCATGATCTGGGCGCGGTGCGGATAAGCGTACCAGGCGGCAGCGGAGAGCGTCGACAGAAAGAACAGCAGGATCGCCGCGCGTTTCACGCGGCTGCGGCGCGGCGGGGCCTCGTCCTCGTCGTCGCGGGTGTCGTCGAAGGCGTCGTCGACTGGCTCGGGTGGCGGGGCTTGCCGCTTCGGCGCGGACATAGGATGTGGCTGGGGGTGCGGCTGGGAATGCGGTTGAGCCATCGACGCGGGCGCGGCGCGCGGGTCCATGCGCAGATCGCCGATGCCGGCGGCGCGCGGGGGTGGTTCGGCGCGGACAAAATGCCCTTGGTTGGGCGCGTCCGGGGGCTGCCTGGGGGGCGGCGGCGGCGCGGTGACGAGCGGCCGGGGCGAGAAGGGCGCGACGTTGGGTGGGCTCTGCGGGCGCAGCTGTTGCTGAAGGGGGGCCGGCTGATGCGGATGTGGGGCGTGTTGTTGCTGAGGTTGGGGCGGCGGCGGTGGTGACGACGGCTGGGCGGGCGGGAACATGGTCAACGCCGGACGCCATTCCTTCATGCCGTCGCGCCAGACGAGATCGCCGGGCCGCAGGTGCCGCATCTCGGCGAGCTTGCGCAGTTCGACGTCGGTCAGCGGGCCAAATTGCTGTCCGTCGCGACCGAGATACCAGCTCACCGGGGGTTGAGGCCCTGTCATTCGGAATTGCCTGTTCGTGCGTTACGGCGCCTGCGCAGCAAAAAACGTAGGTGGTGAAACGCCTTGCGATGGAGTGATTCTCTGTGACTTAGGGGGGCGGCGTCAATCGGAACCGTACACGTATCGGCTTAGGCTCAGGCAATGGCTTAAGTGAGGCGTTGGCTGGGTTCAGGGCCTGCAAGGACGCACAACATCTTCATGCAGACGATTGGTAGGTGGGACGGGTGTGGCGGTGACAATTGTAATAGGTTGATAAGTATATGCTATTGGGCTTGTGCGTCGAGACCCTCACCCCCACCCGACCGGCGAGAACGATTTCACTTTTTTCTTGCGCGCGGCCGCCCCACCAACCCCGCGCGCGTGTGCCGGTCGACCTCTCCCCTCGAAGGGGGAGGCGGGACCGAGTTCGAGACGCGAACGCGGCATCGCTTGAAAGCGTTGGTGGGGCACCGCTATAAGCGCCGACGACGAGATCCCAATATCCCAATCAACATTCGAACACCTGGAGCCCGAGATGGCCATTGAACGCACGTTTTCTATTTTGAAGCCCGACGCCACCGCCCGCAACCTGACCGGGGCGATCAATGCCGTGATCGAAAAGGCTGGATTGCGGATCGTTGCGCAGAAGCGCGTGCGCTGGACTGCGGCCCAAGCGGAGAAGTTTTACGAAGAGCACAAGGCGCGGCCGTTCTTTGGCGAGCTTTGCAAGTTCATGACGTCGGGGCCGATTGTCATGCAGGTGCTGGAAGGCGAAGGCGCAATTGCCAAGTATCGCGATGTGATGGGCGCGACCGATCCGAAGGAAGCGAAGGATGGCACGATCCGAAAGCTGTTCGCGGTGTCGAAGGGCGAGAATTCGAGCCACGGTTCGGATAGCCCAGCGAGCGCGGAGCGCGAGATCGCGCTGAACTTCAGGTTGGATGAGATTGTTGGGTGAGGTTGTTGGCGCTAGATTGGCAGCCAGGAGATGCCAATGACAAAGAAGCGCACGTTTTCGGTGGTACTGGTACCGGAGGAGGAGGGCGGGTTTAGCGTCCAAGTACCAGCGCTGCCTGAAGTGAATACGCAGGGCAAGGATCGCGCGCAGGCGCTGGAGCGGGTTGTGGAGGCGATCGAGCTTGCCATCGAACAACGCCTTGCGGATGGCGATGCCATACCGGCCGGTGACCTGCAACTTGATACGGTGGTCGTCGAGGCCGCCGAATGAGCAATATGCCGGCGGTCACCGGCCGGCAAATGGTCAAGGCCCTCGAACGAGCAGGATTTCGTGTGGTCCGGATTTGCGGTTCGCATCATATCATGCATCATGTATCGGATCGGTCGCGGAGGACGATAGTTCCGGTTCATGGCAGCGAAGATCTGAAGCGCGGGACCTTCAAGAAGATTCTATCGGACGTGTCGATGAGTGAGCAGGCGCTTCACGACTTGCTGTAATTCAAGGGTTCGCGATGATTACACCGGCGCATGCGCAGCTGATGGCGCGTTACAATCGCTGGCAGAATGGGAACATTTATGGGGCGGCGGAGACGCTGACTGATGCGCAGCGGAAGGAAAATCGCGGCGCGTTTTTTGGGTCCATTCATGGAACGCTGTGCCATCTCGTGTTCGGCGATCAGATCTGGATGCACCGGTTCGCGGCGACGCCGGCACCGAAGGCCAAGACGATCGCGGAGAGTGTGACGGCGATCGCGGATTGGGCGGATCTGCGCCGCGAGCGCGCGACGTTCGATCAGGTGATCATCGATTGGGTGGATGGGCTGGATCCGGCGTGGCTCGAGGGTGATCTCACGTGGTTTTCGGGCGCCATGAAGCGTAATGTGACGAAGCCGAAGTGGGAGCTCGTCACGCACTTCTTCAATCATCAGACGCATCATCGCGGGCAGGTGCATTGCCTGCTGACGCAGTTCGGCGTGAGGCCGGGCGATACGGATATGCCGTTCATGGGGATGTGAGCGTCGAACGATTCCGGCTGTCGCGAAGGCCCCCTCATCCGCCCCTTCGGGGCACCTTCTCCCCAAGGGGAGAAGGAAGAGGGAGAATGCCGCATCATCGCGGGCAGGTGCATTGCCTGCTGACGCAGTTCGGCGTGAGGCCGGGCGATACGGATATGCCGTTCATGGGGATGTGAGCGTCGAACGATTCCGGCTGTCGCAAAGGCCCCCTCATCCGCCCCTTCGGGGCACCTTCTCCCCAAGGGAGAAGGAAGAGGGAGAATGATGCATCATCGCGGGCAGGTGCATTGCCTGCTGACGCAGTTCGGCGTGAGGCCGGGCGATACGGATATGCCGTTCATGGGGGCGTGAAGGTCACCTGTCGCGTCGCGGCATTCTCTCCCAGAGGGAGAGGAGAGAAGGGTCATTTGCGGGTGCGGATTTCCAGTCGGCGTAGCTGATGCGGGGGAGGTCGAGGGAACCCGCGTTTGATTTGACAGCGTCGACGTCTGGCCGAGGTCATAAGCGTCGCTTTATGTGGGTTCGCGCGAGCTACGTTTGCGACGGCATATTCCCGCCAATCCCGACGGCAGCGCTGAGCAAGTGGCTGCCCCTCATCTGCCCTTCGGGCATCTTCTCCCCGCGCGCGGGGAGAAGAGAAGAAGTGAGGGTTATTTGCGTTTACCGGCTTTCCAGTCGGCGTAGCTGAGGCGGGGGAGGTCGAAGACGGCGCCTTGGCGGCAGTAGCTGACGCCGGCGAGGCGGCCGATGGGGCGGTATTTGCTGGTGTCGGTGTAGTGCGTCTTCGGATCGGTGAGGCCGTCGCGGGCGTGGATGGCGAGCACCTCGGCGATCAGCATTTCGCGGGTGTTGGAGAAGGCGAGCGAGACGACTTTCTTGCATTCGAGCGCGAACGGGGCGGCGGCGATCCACGGCACCGGTGTTTTGACGCCGGGATTGGTTGCGACGCCAAGGGCTTCGATTTCGCTGACGTCGGGGGGGAAGTCGGTGGCGGTCTGACCCATGATTTCGGCGAGGCCGTCGTCCACCATGTTGACGCAGAAGTGCGTCGCGTTGGCGAGATTGCGGGTCGTGTCCTTCGGCGTGCCGTCGGCCTTGTGCTGGAGGCCGAGCGCGATCTGCACGGGATCATCGGAGAAGGCGTTGAAGAAGCTGAAGGGCGCGGCGTTGACGCGGCCGGCGTCGTCGATCGAGGTGACGAGGGCGATCGGGCGCGGCACGACGATGCCGCAGATCAGCTTGTAGTTGATGTGGGTGGTGAGTTTCGAGAGATCGTAGAACGCGTGGGTCATGGGTGTGTTGTGCCTTCGGCGCTTTTTGTGCTGGGTCCCGGATCGGCGCGAAGGGCGCCGTCCGGGATGACGGAGGTCTGGGGAACTCTAGCGGAGGACTTGGGAGAGGGCGGTGATGCTGACGGCGACGGTGGTGGCGAAGGTGCCGATGATGCCGACCATGCGCTGCGGCGTGTTCATGCGATCGTAGCGCAGGCCGAACGGATGAATGATGCGGCTGATGACCATCACGGCGCCGAGCGTGTGCAGCCACCATTTCGCGGCGCCGTTGAGCTCGACGATGGCGAGCAGGACGAGGAACAGCGGCACGAATTCGGCGAAGTTGGCGTGGCGGCGCATGGCCTCGATCAGCGCGGGTTTGCCGCCGTCGCCGAGGGAAACGTCGGCGGCCACGCGAGCGCGGCCGACGAAGCCGGCGAGGACGATGCCGACGAGTGCGAGAAGGGCTGCGTAGAGCGCGGTGACGGGGAGGGGCATGGGCGGGGCCTTTTTGGGGTGTGAGTTTGGACTGTGGTTTAGATAGAAAGCGCTGGGGGACGATTTCTCGAGTTCTGTGTCCGTGGCAAGGCCCTCACCCGCCCTTCGGGCACCCTCTCCCAGAGGGAGAGGGAAGAAATCTAGTCGGGGAGGGTGACGCCGGTTTGGGTGGTGATGCGGGTGTAGTGCTCGGGGCGGCGGTGGCGGGCGAAGTCGAAGATCGTGGCTTTGCCGAAGCGGGTCGCGTCGAGATCGCAGGCGTGGACGATGAGTTCGTCGTCCTCGGATTTGGTTTCGGCGACGATTGTGCCGTCGGGGGCGACGATGACGCTGCAGCCGAACATCGGGTGGCCGTCCTCGACGCCAGCTTTGGCGACCGCGACAACCCAGGTGGAATTCTGATAGGCGCCGGCTTGCAGCGAGAGCTTGTGGTGGAAGATGCGTTTCTCGGGGCCTTCGTTGTTGTCTTGGGAGTTGAGCGAGGGCGTGTTGAAGCCGAGGGTGATCATCTCGACGCCTTGCAGGCCCATGACGCGATAGACCTCGGGCCAGCGGCGGTCATTGCAAATGCACATGCCGAAGATGCCGCCGAGCGTGCGCCAAACGGGGAAGCCGAGGTCGCCGGGTTCGAAGTAGCGCTTTTCGAGATGCTGGTGGGTGCGTTTGGGATCGAACTCGGCGTGGCCGGGGAGGTGCACTTTGCGATACTTGCCAACGATGGCGCCGGATTGGTCGACGAGGATCGAGGAATTGAAGTGGTGGCCGCCGGGGGTGAGTTCGGCGTAGCCGAGGGTCATGGCCATGTTGTGGGATTTCGCGCGCTCGAACAAGGGCTGCGTGGCGGCGGAGGGCATCTCCGTTTCGAACCAATGATCGGCGTCGGCGCGGGCCTCGTGATACCAGCGCGGGAAAAAGGTCGTGAGCGCGAGTTCGGGATAGACGATGAGGTCGGCGCCGCGGGCGTGGGCGGCGTCCATCAGTGTGAGCATGCGGGCGACGACGGCCTCGCGGCTGTCGGATTTCTGGATGGGGCCGAGCTGGGCGGCGGCGACGGTGATGAGGCGGGGCATGGGGAGTCCGGGTGGGTGGTGGCGGCGGGGCGAGAACATCAGGACTTGAATTGAAGGTCAAGGAAGGGGCGAGAGATGACAGCGGTGGGTGTGGCTGCCCCTCACCGGGGCACTGGGTTGGGCGTGGCGCGCTGGGTGGCGCCCCTCTCCCCATTGTAGTGCACTATGGGGAGAGGGCGGAGGCGGTGCGTGGCGTGGACCGATTGTCGGTGGCCGCTGTAGGGTTGGTGATCGAGAGTTGCCAACCCGAACTTGGAACAGCGCCATGGATCCCGTTATTCTGTCTGCCTATGTGTCGGTTGCGGCTGCCGTCGGGCAGATTGCGTCGATCTTGTATCTCGCACGCCAGCTCAAGCAGAGTACGCAAGCCTTGTGCGTTGCGACGTACCAGGGCGATGTCGAAAATTCCATTGCCATATTGAGCCCGTTCTACAGCAGCGTGGAGGCCGGCGACCTGCAGCTGCGCGCGCATCAAGATCCAAAGTCGTTGTCGCCGGCGGAGGCGCTACGCTGGGACAACTACATGCTGTGCGCGATCCGGCAGTTCGACAGTCTCTATTATCAGTTTCGCGTCGGCACACTCGAGAGCGATCTGTGGATCGGCTATCAGGCTGCGTTCGCGGCGCGCCTGCGGCACGGCGGATGGCGAGATTGGTTCGAGGCGCATCAGGCGTTTTTCAGTCCGGCGCTGGGCGAGCTTGTTCGGAAGATCGTGCCGCGTGAGACAGCGACGGTCGAGGGTCCGCCAAAAGTCGCGGTTGGATGATGTGCGCGCTCGACGTCGCTCGCATGCTGGGCTGCCCCACCCTCACCATCTCCCCGTGACGACAGAGCGGAGCTCTTGGCTGCCCCTCACCGGCGCACTGGGTTGGGCTTGGCGCATAGGGTGGCGCCCCTCTCCCCATGAAGTGCACTATGGGGAGAGGGCCTAGGAGGCGACGCGGCGTTCGAGGCGGCTGACGAGGCGGACGCAGGGCCACAGGATCGCGAGGTACATGATCGCGGCGAGGACGACGGGCGACGAGTTGAAGGTGAGCGAGCGGGCCATGTCGGCGGAGTAGAGCAGCTCGGGGAAGGAGACGACGCTCGCGATGGAGGTGAGTTTCACCACCTCGATGGTGTTGGAGACGAGATCGGGCAGGACGTTGCGGACGGCTTGGGGCAAGACGACGTTGACGAGGGTTTGGGTCGAGCTGAGGCCGGTGGAGCGGGCGGCTTCCCACTGGCCGGTGCCGACGCTCTCGATGCCGGCACGGTAGATCTCGCCGTAGTAGCTCGAGGTGTTGAGGAAGAAGGCGAGGCAGACGGCCGTGATGGGCGTCAGATTGATGCCGGCGAAGGGGAGGCCGGAGTAGAGCAGGATCAACAGCACGAGCGGCGGGGCGGCGCGGAAGAGATCGACGAGGATCGCGGTGGTCCAGCGGACGGCGCGGCGGGGCGAGAGCGTGAGGAGGGCTGCGAGCAGGCCGCCGATCAAGCCGAGGGGGATGACGAGCAGGCAGAGTTGGAGCGTGGTCCACAGGCCGCGGAGCAGGAGTGGCGCGACCTTGCCCATGATCTCGAGATTGAAGAACTGCTGGAGGATCAGGTCCATCGCATGTTCCGAGTGAACTCGATCCACTCCGTCATCCTGGCCGAGGAGCCGCGTTTCAGCGGCGACGAGAGCCGGGACCCGGCGTGAGACTCATCGAAGACACGAAGTATTGTGCCTTCGGCACTTTTTGCGCTGGGTCCCGGATCTGCACGCGCTGCGCGCGGTGGTCCGGGATGACGGTGGGGGTTTGGCGGGATGGGCATCAGGCGCGCCTCCAGGCGAAGCGGGTTTCGATCCAGCGGCCGAGGCTGACGATGGGGATGAAGAGCAGGATGTAGGCGATGGCGCCCATCATCAAGGGCGTCGCATTGCCGGTGAAGGATTGGGCGGTGGTCGCCTGATTGAGGATTTCGCCGACGCCGATGACGGTGCCGAGGGCGGTGTTCTTGGTGATGGCGATGGTGCGGTTGGTGAGCGGGGGGATGCCGAGGCGGATCGCCTGCGGCAAGATGATGTCGAAGAGCGTTTGGGAAAACGTCAGGCCGGTGGAGCGGGCAGCTTCCCATTGGCCTTTGGGTGTGGCGATGATGCCGGCCCAGAAAATTTCTTCGGCGAAGGCTGCGAGCACGAACGAGAGCACGAGCCAGAGGACGGCGAAGCTCGGCAGATTGATGCCGACGTTCGGCAAGCCGAAGTAGATGAGCAGGATCGCAACCAGCGGCGGGAGCGCGCGGAAGACATCGACGAAGATGACGATGAGGGCGGAGAGCGGTTTGATGCGGTAGGCGCGCAGGCAGGCGAGCGCGAGGCCGAGGAGGAGGCCGGTGATCACGACGGCGGATGCGATCTGGAGGGTGACGGCGACGCCCTTCAAGATGTCCGGCCAATAGCGCTGGATCATTTCGGGTTTGAAGAAGGTGTCGAGGAAGCGCTCCCAGCCGGTCATGAGGGGGGGCCGGATGGTGGTGGAGGGGGGCCGACACGCTCCGGGCAAGCCGCCAGAGCAGGGTGCCGCCGTCGATCGGCACGCCGTTTTGGGTGTCGTTGGGAGCCCATCGCGAAGGCACTTGTTAGCCCATCGCCGATTCCGCCAGATTCGCCACCCCAGCATCGCATTTTCGGCGCGATGTGCGACCGAGCCGTCATCGCGTCAGCTCCGTCACGAAGGCGCGCGTTCGCGTCTCTTTTGGGGCGCCGAAGATTTGCGATGGCGGACCTTGTTCGACGATGACGCCGTGATCCATGAAGATGATGCGGTCGGCGGCGTCGCGCGCGAACCGCATTTCGTGGGAGACGACGAGCATGGTCATGCCGCGCTTTTTCAGATCGCGCATGACGGCGAGAACGGAGCCAACGAGCTCGGGATCGAGCGCGGAGGTCGGCTCGTCGAACAGCATCAGCTTGGGGCCGAGTGCGAGCGCGCGGGCGATGGCGACGCGCTGTTGCTGGCCGCCGGAGAGGGCGCTCGGATAGCTCGCGGCTTTGTCGGCGAGGCCGACGTCGGCGAGTGCGCTTTGCCCGATCGCGTCGGCTTCGGATTTGGATTTGCCGAGGACCTTGCGGAGCGCGAGCGTGACGTTGGCGAGCGCGGTCATGTGCGGATAGAGATTGAACGATTGGAACACCATGCCCATCGAGCGGCGGAGCGTGTTGAGGTCGGATTTTGGTGAGGTGACCTCGACGCCGTCGAAGGTGACGCGGCCAGCGGTTGGTTCCTCGAGACGGTTGATGCAGCGCAGAAACGTGCTCTTGCCGGAGCCGGACGGGCCGATGACGAAGACGAGTTCGCGCTCTGCCACAGCGAGATCGATGCCGCGCAGGACTTCGGTTTTGCCGAAGCTCTTGTGCAGGCCGGTGACGGAGAGGATGGGAGGAGCGGTCATCGTGCGTGCGTGCGCCCCGCACGATGGGTCTCGAACGGGGCGCGGGTGTTGATCACGTCGGACGTCCTGGTGTGCGTCAGCACTTCGGTTCGCCGCGTGGGGATGCGTCGTAGCCGGGCATGCCGGGGACGCCGGTGCCGGGGAAGATCGTGACGGCGGCGGAGCCGGGTGCGGGTTTTATGCCGAACCACTTTTCATGCATCGTGGCGATGGTGCCGTCCTTCTTCATGCACTCGATGGCGTTTTCGATCTGGCCGAGCAGCTCTTTGGAATCCTTGCGCAAGGGGGCGGCCCAGACGAGACCGGTCTTGTGCAGATACGACAGTTGCAGCTGCGGGTTCTGCTTCACGGCCCACGCGATCACGGTGTTGCCGCCGACGTTGGCGTAGGCGCGGCCGGCCATCACGGCCTGCACCGCGTCCGTCTGGGTGCCAAAACTCTCGACTGTCCAGCCGGTTTCGGCTTCGAGGCCGCGCGCCCAACTGTCGTAGGCGGAGCCCTTGTTGACGGCGATGACCTTGCCTTTCCACTCTTTCAATTCTTTCGGTACGGGCTCGCCTTTCTTGGTCACGAATTGAAAGTCGGTGTCGAGATAGCCTTCGGTGAAGAGGTAGTTCTCGGCGCGCTCCTTGGTGACCGTCACCGGCGCCGATACGAAGTCGTAGGTGCCGGCTTGCAGACCTGGGAGAATGCCGGAGAACTGCGTCGATGCAAGTTCGATCGGGCGCTTCATGCGCTTGCCGATTTCGTTGGCGAGATCGACGTTGAAGCCTTGGATGCCGCCTTCGAGGCGCGGCATCGCGTGCGGCGCGAAGGTGCCGTCGACGGCGGTTTTCAGCGGTTGCTGCGCAAGGACGACGGTGGCTGTGAGGCTCGCTATCGCAAGGGCTGCAAAAAATTTTGGCAGTGAGTGTCGCATGGTCCCTCCCGGACGCGCATGATGACGCGGGCGGGATGGTAACGTGCGTGCGGCGTCTGACAAGAGTCCTTTTCTTGCGCGTGGCCGCCCCACCAACCCCGCGCGCGCTCTACGTTGGGTCGTAGCTCTAAGATTTGGGAGCGTGGGGATCGTCGATGCGGGGGAATTCGACGCCGCAGCTCTTGCATTCGTTGGGCAAGAACATGCGGGCCTGGCGGCCAAGGCGCGCGTCGCAGCGTGGGCAGCGCTCGCGGAACTGGATGATGGCGCCGAGAACGAGGAGGACGGGCACGCCGAGAATGGTGAGGGTCCAAGCGAGATCGGTGGCGTTGTAGCGGTTGGCGAGGACAATGATGCCAATCATCAGCAGCATGGCGGCGGCGTGAAAGAGGATCATGTGACGTTGCCAGCGCCAGACGCGCGCGAGTTCGGCGCGGGTCAGCGGCTTTTGCGGTGGGCCGCTGGTCTTCGGTTTGCGTGTGATCATGTCAGGCGGACGCCACCGATGGGCGCTTGATGGCGCTGACCTTGGTGCCAGTGCGCGCGATGCGATCGGCGGCTATCTTCAACGGCTCGGTGGCGGTCGCCATGTGGTGCGCGTTGGCGTGCAACAGGAGCATTCCGTCGATCATGATGCCGACGTGGCCGGGCCAGAACACGAGATCGCCGCGTTCGAGGCTGTCGAGGTCGGCGGGGATCAGGACGTTATCGCCGACCTCCGCCTGCTGCATGTCGCTGTCGCGCGGGCACGACAGGCCGGCGGCTTCCATGGACACCTGTAGGAGGCCGGAGCAGTCGAGGCCGAGTCGTGTGCGGCCGCCCCAGAGATACGGCGTGCCGATGAAGCGTTCGGCGATCTCGACGAAGTCGACGGCGTTGCGTGCGAGCTCGGCGACGTGGCGGCGGATGACGTAGCCGCCGGCGGCGAGGCCGAGGTAGTCGCCGACTTCTTCGACGATCGCAAGTTGCGCGTTGAGGGAGAGATGCATCAACGGCGGGGCTTTGAAGTCGGGCGCCGGGTAGACGAACGTGCCGAGCGACTTGACCTTGTGGGTGGCGGGGCGAATGCTCGCGGAGAGGGCGTCGGCGCGCATGTAGCCGACGTAGTTGTCGCGGGTGAGCTGGACCCAGGCCCAGCCATCTTTCTCGTCGTAGACGGTGACGATCTCGCCGAACAGAACTTCGTTGTCGAGGCCGACATTGACGCGTGGCTCGGCGCGCAAGGGGACGGCTGCGCGCATCACCTGGCGCGGTTCGCCGTCGACGAAGCGTGTCGCCTCAACGCGGCCCTTGAGGGACAATGCGGCGAGGTCGCGGCGGTAGGCGTTGCGGCGCGGATCGCGTTTTTCAATCGCGGGTGCGTCGCTTGCGACGGTGGGTGTCATTGTTTCGTTTGTCATGACGCGTGCTGCCGGCGGAAGAGATCGAAGAGTGCGCGAGCGACTTGCGGCTCGCCGCCTTTGGGGCCGAGCGGTTTCGCGGTCGGACGCCAGCCATAGATGTCAAAGTGGGCGAAACGGCGGGCGGACTTGACGAAGCGCTGCAGGAACAGGGCGCCGATGATGGCGCCGGCGAACGGCGCTTCGGAGACGTTGTTCATGTCGGCGATTGGGCTGTCGATGTTGGCCTCGTAGCCGGGCCAGAACGGCAGCCGCCAGACGGGATCGCCAACGCGATGGCCTGCCGCGGCGATGTCGCTCGCGAAGGCGTCGTCGCCGGTAAAGAGGGGCGGCAAGTCGGGGCCGAGCGCGACGCGGGCGGCGCCGGTGAGGGTTGCGAAGGTGATGATGGTGCCGGGCTTTGCCTCGTCGGCGAGCGCTAGGGCGTCGGCGAGGACGAGGCGGCCTTCGGCGTCGGTGTTGCCGATTTCAACGGTCTTGCCAGCGCGGCTCATCAGGACGTCGCCGGGGCGGAAGGCGTTGCCCGCGACGCTGTTTTCGGCGGCAGCGATGAGGATGCGCAAATTGATCTTGAGTTTCGCGGTCATGATCATGTGACCGAGGGCGAGTGCTGTCGCCGCGCCGCCCATGTCCTTCTTCATCAGCAGCATGCCGCTCGAAGGTTTCAGGTCGAGGCCGCCGGTGTCGAAGCAGATGCCTTTGCCGACGAGGGTGATGCGCGGTGCGCTCTCGGGCCCCCAGGTGAGGTCGATGATGCGGGGCGGGCGCGGGCTCGCACGGCCGACGGCGTGGATCATGGGGAAGTTTTTGACGAGGAGATCGTCGCCGACGATGCTGGTGACCTTGGCGCCGTGGCGTTTGGCGAGCGTGCGGGCGGCGGTTTCGAGTTCGTCGGGCCCCATGTCGCTTGCCGGCGTGTTGATGAGGTCGCGGCCGAGCCAGACGCCGTCGATGATGCCGGCTGTGATCGCGGGATCCACCGATGCCGGCAACTCGAGGCGCGGGATCGCGTCGGCTTCGCCGGACTTGTAGCGGCGGAAGCGATAGGCGCCGAGGCCCCAGGCGACGCTCGCGAGCTCGGGGTCGGCGACGGTGCCGGCGAGGGTGTAGGTTCCGGGGGGAAGTTGCTGCGGCAGGAGGCCGAGCTGCACCTCGGGTTTGCTCATGGGATCGGCGGCATTGGCTTCGCCCGCGCCGAACGCGACGCCGGCAAGCGTGCCGTCAGCGCCGGGCAGCAGGGCAAGCTTGCGGCCGTTGGCTTTGAAATTCTGGGATTTCAGCCAGGCGAGATGGAGCGGCGAGGGGGCAGGGCCCGCCCATTTTGCTGCTTCGGTGCCGAGCCAGATGGGCGTTGCGGCGGACTTGCCGCCGGCGGCGACGAGGATGTTGCCTGCGCTCTGATGGTGAGCCGATTTGGTCTTTGCAGGCATCCCGCCTCCTTGTTGCGCGCTCAACTTAGTCATCAATGACGCGCGGCCGCCCCACTAACCCCGCGCGCGTACGCGCGACCGCATCACCACCCCGCGCGTGTCGTCGCGTCACCGACCCCGGCTGGTCCGACCATCGCCCAGTGTGACCCAGGTGGCAACAGCAGCGGATTTTCGCGGGGCTTAATCAATTATTGATGCGTGTACCAGAAACTGACGGCAGATCGAATCGCTAATCCTGCTTCAGGAGAAGATATTATGCCGGCTGGTCTGACCGCATCTTTCGCCTCGCGTGTACTGCGCGGCCTCGCCGTCGCTGGAACCGCGGTGCTGCTCTCGGCCTGCGCATCGGGTGGGCAGGAGTCGCTGTCGTCGCTGATGGGCGATAAGCAAGAGGACAGCGATAACCGGACCTTCAGCGGCGGGCCGAAGACGGAGCTGCAGAAGGCAACCGAGTATTGGGGCAAGGAATTCGCGGCGAAACCGTCGGATGCCAAGGCCGCGGTTTCGTTTGCCAAGAACTTGAAGGCCATGGGGAATAAAGAGCAGGCTTACGCAGTTCTGCAGCAGGCGCACGCCGTCAACGGCCATGATCGCAGCATCAGCTCGGAGTACGGCCGCCTGGCGCTGGAATATGATCAGGTGAGCCTGGCGCAGCGGCTGCTTGCGCAGGCAGATGACCCAGTCAATCCGGATTGGCGCGTGATCTCGGCGCGCGGAACGGTGCTGGCCAAGCAGGGCAATCACAAGGACGCCATCCCGCTGTATCGCCGCGCGCTTGCGTTGGCACCGAATCAGGCCTCGGTGCTGAACAATCTCGCTTTGGCATACACGATGGACGGCCAGGCGGAAGAGGCCGAGCGGTTGCTGCGGCAGGCGAGCACGCAGCCGGGCGGCGACCCGCGCGTGGCACAGAACCTGGCGCTGGTGTTGGGCGTGCAGGGCAAATTCGACGAGTCGAAGCAAATCGCGACGGGGACGATGCCGGCTGACATGGCGGCCTCGAATGCCGATTTCCTGCGCCAGATCGTGAAGGTCGATGCAAAGCCGAGCAGCGATACACTGGCATCGGCCGGCCCGAAGGGCGCGTGGTCGGGTGACTCGGTTCCGCTGGCGGACAAGCTGCTGGCGCAGTCCATCCTCGCGGAAGCGAAAGCCGAAGCTGCGGGTGTTGCCGGTGTGAAGAAGCCGGCGCTGACGCAGACGTCCAAGAGCAAAACCGGTGCATCGAAGTCGCTCGCTCTCAAGGGGACGACGCAACCCGTCGCTGGCACCCTGTCGAGCGATCCGCAGGTGGCGACGGCCGGGACACGCGCGGTGCTGCCGTTGCGGCCATCGGCGCCGTAAGGGCGGGAGTTGCCGTCAACGTCACGTGGTTGGCGGCACCTGTTGAGCGCGTGCTACTGCAATGATTTCATGGTGCTGCCGGTGAGGATTGAACTCACGGCCTCTCCCTTACCAAGGGAGTGCTCTACCACTGAGCTACGGCAGCAACGGATGTCCCGGAAACCCGTGGTCCGGGCGGATCGGACGGATAAGTGCCACAACGGCGCCGCACCTGCAAGGCAACTTGGCAACGACCCCAGTCGTCTTTTGTGTATGACGTTGGCATTCGGGGTGCCGGAGTTCTAGATGCGCGACGATCTGGATACGCGACGATCTGGCGGCAGGAGGCGAGATGGCGCGGCAAATTGGACGGCCTCCGGGCGGCACGGATCATCTGCCCGACCAAAAGGCGGTGCGCGCGGCGCGGCAGGCCGCGGAGCTGCGGGAAAACCTGAAACGACGGAAGGCGCAGGCGCGCGCGCGGACGGCCGCCCGCGATGGCGGGATTACCGGTAACACTGACGATAAAGAACGACCCGAATGAGCGGTTGCCTCGAGAGGGCGGCGTTGGTTAGAGAGAGGTCGCAGGCAGACAGAATCAGGTGTTTTGCGCCCGATTTGCGTGGACGCTGCGTGCATCGCGAGGGCCTATGGACCGCATCAAAATCACCGGTGGCAAGAAACTCGAGGGTGTCATCCCTATCTCGGGGGCCAAGAACGCCGCGTTGCCGCTCATTATCGCGAGCCTGCTGACGGCCGATCGCCTGACGCTGAAGAACGTGCCGAACCTCGCGGACGTCAATCTGCTGGCGCGGATACTGCGCAACCATGGCGTCGATCATCTCGTGGACGGGAAGCGGCCGGGGCCGGCCATGCATCTCGGCGAGACGTTCCACCTCACCGCGCGCGATATCGCGGATACGACGGCGCCTTATGAGCTCGTCAGCCGGATGCGTGCGAGTTTCTGGGTGCTTGGGCCGCTACTAGCGCGCTGCCGGGTGGCGAAGGTGTCGCTGCCGGGCGGGTGCGCGATCGGGACGCGGCCGGTCGACTTGCATTTGACGGGTTTGAAGGCGCTCGGCGCCGAGATCGATATCGATGGCGGCTATGTGCTGGCCAAGGCGCCGAACGGGTTGCGTGGGGCTCGGATCGTGTTTCCGAAGGTGTCGGTCGGCGCGACGCACAACGTGCTGATGGCGGCGACGCTGGCGAAGGGCGAGACGGTGATCGAGAATGCCGCGCGGGAGCCGGAGATCGGCGATGTCGCGAATTGTCTCGTGAAGATGGGCGCCCATATCGAAGGTATCGGCACATCGACACTGCGGATCCAAGGGCGCGACAGCCTCGAAGGCACGGTCCATACGGTGCTGCCGGACCGGATCGAGACGGGCACGTTCGCGATGGCGGTGGCGGCGACGGGTGGCGATGTGGTGCTGGAAGGCACGCGGCGCGACTTGCTCGATACGGCACTGGATACGCTCGCGCGCACGGGGACGAGCGTCGAGGATACGCCGACGGGGCTGCGCATTCGACGCAATGGCAGCGACATAGAACCGATTTCCATTGAGACGCAGCCGTTCCCGGGCTTTCCAACAGATCTGCAGGCGCAGCTGATGGCGCTGATGATCACAGCCAAGGGGACGAGCGTCATTCGTGAGACGATCTTCGAGAACCGCTTCATGCACGTGCAGGAGTTGGCGCGGCTTGGCGCCGACATCAAGCTGCATGGCGATACGGCGACCATCAAGGGCGTCAAGGCGCTCAAGGGCGCGCCGGTGATGGCGACGGATTTGCGCGCGTCCGTGTCGCTGGTGATCGCGGGGCTGGTGGCCGAAGGGACGACGCTGATCAATCGCGTCTATCATCTCGATCGCGGCTTCGAGCGGTTGGAGCAGAAGCTCTCGGGGTGCGGTGCCCAAATCGAGCGGCTGAGCGCGGCGTGAGCCCCGTCAGCCGTGGTTGAGTTTGAGGCCGGGGCGTGGCCAGTCGAGGGCCACCAGTTTGCCGGCGCCAGATAAGGTGACGTACGCCGTGCGCAGATCCGGGCCGCCGAAGCAAATGTTGGTGGTGTAGATGTCGGGCATTGGAATGTGTTCAATGCTGCGGCCATCGGGGCTGATCACCGTAATGCCACCGTTGACGAGAGTTGCAACGCAGATATTGCCGGCACTATCGACGGCGATGCTGTCGAAGCGTGTATAGGCGCCGCCGACCTGCGCGATCAGCCGGCCACCGTGGGGGCTCGGCCAGGGGGCGGGTTTGACGACGCCGGGTGCGACAAGATCGAGTGCCCAGAGGCGGGCGGATTCCGTTTCGGCAAAGTACAGCGTGTTGCCGTCGGGCGAGAGGGCACAGCCGTTGGCCATGAATGTGGGGTAGGCGATTTCGCGAACGAGCGAGCCGTCGGCTTTTGCATAGTAGACGCCGCCGCGGTCGAGATCGCGGGCGCGCGCCTTGCCGAGATCGGTAAAATAGAAGCCGCCATGCGCATCGAAGACCAAGTCATTGGGACCGCGCAGGGGATGTCCGTCGCAGTGGGTGTAGATCGTTTCAATGCGGCCGGAGGTGAGATCGACGCGCTCAATGCGGCCGCCGGAATAGTCGTCGGCTTGGCCAATTACGCGGAGGCCGTACACGGGATCGTCGTGCCATTTAAAGCCGCCATTATTGCAGACATAGACATGGCCATCAGGACCGAGGGCGGCGCCATTGGGACCACCCGGCATCTTCGCGATCGTCGACTTGGTGCCACTGGTGCTGACGCGCGTCAGGCGCTGGGCTTCAATCTCGACGAGGATCACCGAACCATCGGGCATGGCGATGGGGCCCTCGGGAAAGCGGAGGCCGGAGGTGATTTCGCGGTAGCCGGTTGGGACGATCGTTTGCATGACGGGGCCTGAATACTGGTTGTCCGGTCACTATAGACGGCAGAACTGGGCAAATGTAGCGGAAAGGAAACTGAGAAGTTCAGTTGACGCAAATTGCGTTTTGCCCCGGAGGGGGATCAAGACCATCGAATTGCATGGCCTTGGACCAGTCGCGCTGGTAAAAGTCTCACGCAGCCGCCGGCCATGAAAATGAGCTCGGCCATTCCAGGAGCTGAGCGTGACGCGCTACACGACCCGATACTTTTTGTCCCTAGGCAACGTCGCCTTTTCTCTTATCCTTGGGGTTCTGGCGCTTGGCTTCTGTGCGTTGTTCTATCAGGACATGACGCTGTCGCTGTTGAAGTCGGCGGGTGGATTT
The DNA here is from genome assembly GCA_963779515.1 of uncultured Alphaproteobacteria bacterium. Taxonomy (GTDB): domain Bacteria; phylum Pseudomonadota; class Alphaproteobacteria; order Rhizobiales; family Hyphomicrobiaceae; genus CAVZYN01. Next base: position 62,708 of record CAVZYN010000005.1, on the reverse strand, counting down.
CGCGAGTGGATCGTGTCGCGGTTCCCGAGTTCGCAGATCGAAATCATCGCGCGGCTGGTGCTGCACGAGAGTTCGATCCTGCTGATGTTCTTCACGCTGCTCGCTCGTGTCGTCACGGGTTTCCTGATCTGGATTTTCTACAAGCTGCTCGGCAGCGGCGATCAAGAGCCGGTGGCGTGAGCGCCCGCGAACGCGGTTAACCCGCACTTAAAACTTGTCTCATAGGCTGATCCTGACTGCCGCCATCGGGCGCCGCAGTGCGGGTTGGTTGTGTATGTGGCGTTTGTGGACTCAAAGGCGGACGGCGCGTGAACGCACCTCGATTGCAGAGGCGTGGTCAGATCCCTTGCATTTGCCGTCACCGGGCGCTGCGACCGGGGGCTGGGGGCGCGAGTCCCTGAAGCCAGCCGGATTGCGAGGATTGTGGTCGGGCCTTTCGCGGCGGGCGAAGCTCGTGATCATGGCGCCGTTGGCAACGGTGTGCCTGGCAAGTCTTGGGCTCCTCTGCCTCCTCGTCACCTATACCTTGACCTATCCGAACCCGATGACGCTGCGGAAACGCGCGCCGGCGCCGGTTGTGCGGTTGCTCGATCACCAAGGCGTGGTCATGCTCGAGCGCGGGCAGGTGCACGACTATCTGCCCTACGACATGATTCCGGCACATGTCGTCGATGCGGTGGTGGCGACGGAAGACCGCCGTTTCTTCGATCATTTTGGCGTCGATCCTGCGGGTTTGATGCGCGCGGCGTTCGCGAACTTGCGTGCGCGGCGGTTTTCGCAAGGCGGCTCGACACTGACGCAGCAGCTGGCGAAGAATTTGTTCTTGTCGCCGGAGCGGACGTTGTCGCGCAAGGTCGAGGAGCTGGTGCTGGCGCTTTGGCTCGAAGTGCGGCTGTCGAAGAAGGACATCGTCGAGCTTTATCTCAATCGCGTTTACTTCGGCGGTGGTGCCTATGGCATCGAGGGCGCGGCGCAGCGCTATTTTGCCAAATCGGCGCGCGATCTGACGCTGGCGGAGGGGGCGGTGCTGGCCGGTGTCCTCAAGGCGCCGTCGAAGTTTGCGCCAACCGCGAGCACGACGCTGGCGCGCGCACGGGCTCGCAGCGTGATGATGAAGATGGCAGCGGCAGGCTTCATCACGGCGGAGACCGAGCAGCGTGTACTGCGCCAGCCGATCAAATTCGCCGAAATGCGTCATGCCAACGAAAGTAGCGGGCTCGAATATGCGATCGACGCGGTTCTCGAACGGTTGCCACAGCTTGCCGCCAGCGATCAACGCGAGATCATCGTCGAGACGACGATCGACGCGACGCTGCAGAAGGCGGCGCAAGCGCGGGTTCAGGCGTTGATGAATACCGAAGGTGAGGCAGCGGAGGCGGGGCAGGCGAGTCTTGTGTTGATGGACACGACAGGTGGCGTTCGTGCGCTTGTCGGTGGCCGCAGCTATGCCGACAGTCAATTCAATCGTGCACTCAAGGCGCGGCGGCAGCCAGGCTCTGCCTTCAAGACGTTCGTTTATCTGTCGGCGCTGGAGAACGGCCTCGCACCCGACAGCACGACTTTTGATCTGCCGATCGTGGTCGACGGCTGGAGCCCGCGCAATGAAGGCGGAAGTTATCGTGGCCAAGTGACATTGCGACAGGGGCTGGCGCAGTCGATCAATACGGTGGCCGTGCGGCTGCACATGGATGGCGGGCCAAAGCGCACGGTCGCCATGGCACGCAGGCTCGGCATCACGTCGCCGCTGCGTGAGGGGCCGGCGCTGGCGCTCGGAACCGCTGAGGTGTCGCTGTTGGAGTTGACGGGTGCCTACGGCGTTCTGGCCAGCGGCGGCTATCGGCTGGAACCGCACCTCATTACGCGCGTGCGCACGGGGGCTGGAAAGCCTCTCTATCAGCGGCCTGTGGTGGCATCGGCCGAGGTGGTCGCGCCGCGGCACGTCGGCGCCATGAATGACATGTTGAACGCGGCACTGGTGTCGGGTACGGGGCGGCGAGCTGGATTGGCCAAGCATCCGGCGGCTGGCAAGACGGGCACGACGCAGGATTTCCGCGATGCCTGGTTTGTCGGCTACACGGCGCACCTGGTCGGTGGCGTCTGGATCGGCAACGACAACGGCAAGCCGATGAATCGGGTCATGGGCGGCAACCTGCCGGCGCGGTTGTGGCGTGACGTCATGCAGCTCGCGCATGAGCGGTTCGAGCCGAAGGCGCTGCCGGGAACCGAACGGCGCATCCCGCCGGAAAAGCCGATCGCGATGGAACCACCGGCGACTGTTGAGCGCGCCGCGGCCGCATCCGGGCCCGTGCCGGCGGTTGCAGCCGAGCGGATCGGCGCGGACTTCTTTCAGCGCGCGTTGGCGAGCGTGACGCCGTCCGCAGACTGCCGTGGCCGCGAAGACGCCGGTTCCGCCGCGGAAAACGGCGCCAGCCGTACCGATGGCGGCGCAGCAGGCATTGCCCGGTTTTGTGTCGGAGGGGTTCAGGGCGTCGCTGGCGGTATGCAAAGCGAAGTCGTAGCGCAGCCCGCGCCGCCGGCTTCAGTGCGCCCTGGCGGCATTATGGGACTGGGGCGGCCAAGGCTGGTCAGTCGGCGCCGTAACGATGGAGTTCATGGCCGTTGCGGCGGAGCCAGCGTTTGGCTTCTTCGAGTTCGGGCATGGTCTTCTCGACCAGCGTCCAGAAGCGATCGCCATGGTTCATCTCGGCCAAGTGGGCGACTTCGTGGGCCGCGACGTAGTCCAGCACCAGAGACGGCGCCATGACCAGCCGCCAAGAGAACGACAACTGGCCGGTCGAGGAGCACGAGCCCCAGCGGCTCGATTGATCGCGGACGGTGATGCGACGCGCCCGCAGACCGAGGCGGCGCGAATGCCATGTGACGCGGTCATCGAGATCGGAGCGCGCTTCGGCGATCAGCCAATCGCGCAGGCGGCGCGTCGCGTGCTCGCGGCGGCCGTGAACGACGAGGCTGTGCCCCCCGCGCGCGCAACGGCCATGTGAGACGATGTTGCCGGAACTGTCGGCGCCCACGAAGTCGAGCGTGTGCATGACGCCGCGCACAGGGATGCGCGCGCCCGGCGCAAATGGAATGGCTTCCGGCAAATTTCCGAGTTTGTCGCGCACCCAATCGAGGTGGCGGCTGACGAACGTGTTGGCTTCGTCGAGACGGCAGCGTGCAGGCACGGTGACGACGACCGCGCGTCGCGTTGGATGCACCTGAAGCGTCAAGCGGCGTGCACTTGGATGGCGGCGCACTTCAATTGGTGCGATCAACCCGCCGACGTCGAGCGCTGCGTAACGTACGCTCTTCTTAGTGCGAGATTTGGTCATTAAAAAATTCTCCAACGTCGAGGGTGCGGCCCCAATTCACGCATGCACGAGGTGTTGGATTGATGTGGCGAGACTTGGACCAGTGCAAAGCCCCACTTCAACTGGTCGACGCAACGTCACGTTCCGCGTCAATAGCAGACGTCGATGTAAAATACAGTCCGCAGAATTCTGATTGACTTAGTTCCAATCGCTGCTGTTGCGCCGACGCGACACAGGTGTGGCGCATGAACTATTGCTCGTCGTGAGTGATCAGCGAAGCGATTGCGCGCAACGCTATGTTTTGTCTGGCGCAGATTGCGCGGCGCTGCGAGTCCAGCGATCGAGCCACTACGCCGCTGGCGAGCGACATCATGCTCCATGCTGCGGCATGCGAATTGAAGCTGAAAGGCAACCACGACAACAACGGCAAACCCAACGAATTGTGAGTCTGTTCGTTCGTCTTTTCAGATGGTTGCGACGCAATGCGTACGCTTCGCGTCAGAGAAGCTGAAGGCGCCTGTTTCGTGTTCGTGCGCCGTATGTCCGGCTGAGGTATTTATGCCGCTCGCAGTTGTGGCGAACGCCGCCACATTTGCCATCGAGGCCTTGCGCTCGTCGAAACGATCGATGAAAGCGCGCATGCGTGGTGCAATTTCACGACGGAAGCGCGAGCCATTGAAGACGCCGTAGTGGCCGACGTTCGGGCACTCGAAATGCTGCTTGCGGTCATTCGCCACGCCGGAACACAGCTCAAGCGCCGCGCTGCACTGTCCGATGCCAGTGATATCGTCGTTCTCGCCTTCAATGGTCATCAGCGCAACGCGCTTGATCGCCGTCAGATCGATGCGGCGGCCGCGATGCATCATCCGGCCCTTGGGCAGATCGTGCTCGACGAACACCGACTCGATGGTCTGGAGATAGAACTCAGCCGTCAGGTCCATGACCGCGAGATACTCGTCATAGAAATCACGATGCTTCTCAGCGGAGTCGCCGTCGCCGCGGACAAGATGGAAGAACAGGTCCTTATGGGCATTGACGTGACGGTCGAGGTTCATGGTCATGAACCCAGTCAGCTGCAGGAAGCCCGGATAGACCTGACGGCCAGAGCCCCGGCTCGGCCATGGCACTGTCGTGACGACGTTGCGGCGAAACCATTCGGTGCCGTGTTTTTGGGCAAGCTTGTTGACGGCTGTCGGATTGCGGCGCGTGTCGATAGGGCCGCCAGCCATGATGAGTGTGCGCGGAACGGCAGCTTCGCCGTCGGCTTCCATCAAGGCGACAGCGGCAAGCGCCGGCACCGAAGGTTGGCAAACCGAGAATACGTGCACGTCGCCACCGAAGTAGCGGAACATATCGCGCATGACGTCGACGTAGTCGTCGAGATCGAAGCGTCCGGCGGAGAGCGGCACGTCGCGCGCATCTTGCCAGTCGGTGATGTAGACGTCGTGAGTCGGCAGGAAAGCTTCGACCGTGCCGCGCAGCAGTGTCGCAAAGTGCCCGGACATGGGGGCCACCAGCATCAATCGCGGCTGCTTATTGTCGTGTTCTGCAGGGAGCGCGCGCTTGAAGTGGACAAGGCGGCAGAAAGGATGCTGCCAGACGATTTCCTCGGTAACGGCAATCTGGGAGTTGTCGACCACCGTCGACGTGATGCCGAAGCGCGGCCGATCATAGCGCCGCGTGGACCGCTCGAAGACTTCGCACGCCGCGGCCGCGCCGCGGCCAATCGGCGTATAAGTCAACGGATTGAATGGATTGCGAAAAAACAGACGATACGAGTTCGGCTGCAGCGCGGGCCGGTCTAAAGGCCGCATGGCTGAGCTCATACCACTGGTAGAGCATGCCTTATCCCCCGAGTTACCTCTGCGTGCGACATGATCGACGTCTTCGTTTCGACCGATCGTGTGCCCTTCAAGGACCCCGGTGCCGGACTACTGCGGACATACTGTCTCATACTGCACTGCGGCAGAGTGACTCGATTCGCGGGAAGGTTAAAGATGCTTTGGCGTTACAACACCTTGGCGAGGGCCGAAGTAAGTGATTCGACTGTCGTCGTGTGTGTAAAATGCGACACAAACGCACCGTCGGGGCCCATGAGGTAGACGATCGTCGAATGGTCCATGGTGTAGCCGGCCGAAGATTTCTCGTCGACGGCGCGGATGTAATAGGCACGGTATGCCTTGGCCGCCGCTGCAATTTCGGCCTCCGAGCCGGTCAGGCCAACGAGCCGGGGGTGAAAACTCTTGACGTAAGAGGCCAGCGCCTCGGGCGTGTCGCGCGCCGGATCGACCGAAATGAAGAGTGGCACGAGCTTATCCGCCTTTGGGCCGAGTTGTTCCAGCGTTGCGGCGACGGTTTGGAGCGCGGTCGGGCAAACGTCCGGGCAGTGGGTGAAGCCGAAAAAGACCAGCATGTGGCGACCGCGGTAATCGGCGTCGGAAACGCGGCGGCCGGTGTGATCGGTGAGGGAGAAGGGGCCGCCGACGAGCGCGCGACCGGACGTGAAGACCTGGCCGATGCCGCCGCCCGATTGCCGGACCAGCAGCAGCGCGCCGAGGACGCCCGTGGCGAACGCAAGTGCGACAATCATGAGGAGGCGGGGGCGCACGAGATCGATCCTGGAGCCACGCCGGGTTGGCGTGGCGCACGCTCATAAAGTGCGATAGCACACTGATCCATCTAAACAAGGACCCGGGATGCCGCAGCAATCAGCGGTGGAGACGTGGATACATGAACGTGCCTGATCGCATTCGCCAATCGTCAGATGCCGCAGAGAACCGGCTGAGACTGCAAACTGCAATCCGGTTACGCTGGATCGGTGTCGGCGGGCAGATTTTAACGGTGGCGTTCGTCGCGTTCTTTCTCGGGTTCACGGTGCCGGTCGGGATCTGCCTCGCATTCGTGGCGCTGTCGGCCTGGCTGAACGTGTTTCTCAGCATCCGTTATCCGATCCGCTACCGTCTGAGCACGCGGTTTGCGACGGCGCTGCTGGCCTATGACATCGTTCAGCTGGCCTCGCTGTTGTATCTGACCGGAGGAATCGAGAACCCATTCACGTTCCTGTTGGTGGCGCCGGTCACGGTTTCGGCGGCGACGCTGCCGCCGCGCAATACGCTGATGCTCGGCGCCCTCGCGATTGCGGCGAGTGTGCTGCTGGTTTTCAAGCATTGGCCGCTGCCGTGGTATCCGGGGGGAGATTTCGTCCTGCCGACGATCTACAAATGGGGCGTGCTCGCGTGCATTGCCGCGGGGATGGTGTTTCTTGCGCTCTATGCGTACCGGCTGTCGAAGGAAGGGCGGCAGATGTCAGCGGCGCTGGCGGCGACGGAGCACATTCTTGCGCGCGAGCAGCAGCTGCATGCGCTCGATGGTCTCGCGGCGGCCGCCGCGCATGAACTCGGCACGCCGCTTGGCACGATCACGGTCGTTGCAAAGGAGCTCGGCAAAGCGGTGCCGCCCGACAGCCCGATCGCGGAAGATCTGGCGCTTCTCCAGTCGCAAGCGGTCCGCTGCCGCGAGATCCTGCAGAAGTTGACGCGGCGGCCCTCCGAGGCGGATCCCATGCACGCGCGGCTTTCGGTCCAGCAGTTGATCCAGGAAGCAGCAGAGCCGCATCTGGGGCATCGCACCAAAGTCGTCATCAACACGGCGGCGGAGGAGGGGGCGCTGGAGCCCGCCCGTGCCGAGCCCATCGGCCAGCGCCGGCCGGGGATCATCTATGGGCTCGGCAACCTGATCGAGAACGCGGTCGAGTTCGGGGAATCGCGCGTCGATATCACGGCCCGATGGACGGAAAAGACCGTGATGCTGACGATCGCGGACGATGGGCCGGGCTTTCCAGCCGATATCATGGAAAGCCTCGGGGAGCCGTATGTGACGACGCGACCAGCGCGTGCGTTCGGGCGGGTCGGATCGGAACCGACGGGGTTGGGGCTCGGGTTCTTCATCGCCAAGACGCTGATCGAAAGGTCGGGGGCGGAAGTCGAACTCGCCAACCGGGTGGTGCCGGCGCACGGGGCGATCGTCCGCATTACGTGGGCACGGGCGCAGTTCGAAGAGATGCCGGCGGGGGCGATGCCGTGGTCGGCGGGTGGCTCTGCGATCGCCGGGCAGCTGCCACGCGCCGGTTGAGCGATCCCTTCGGGCTTTGCGGCCGTAATGGACAATGGTAGATGATCGGCCAGGGAGAACTCAGCCGTGACCGATGAACTTGCCTTCAAGCCAGACGAACTGCCGGACGACCGCTCGCTGTTGCTGGTCGACGATGATCGCGCGTTTCTGGCGCGGCTGGTTCGGGCGATGGAGCAGCGCGGCTTCGAGGTGCGCTTTGGGCATTCGGTGGCGGAGGGGATCGCGCTGATCAAGGCAAAGGCGCCGGCGTTCGCGGTCGTGGACATGCGGCTCGAGGACGGCAGCGGACTCGACGTGATCGCGGAACTGTCGCGCGTGCGCCCGGATGGCCGCTCGATCGTGCTGACGGGGTATGGGAACATCGCGACGGCGGTTTCGGCGGTGAAGCTCGGCGCGGTCGATTATCTCGCAAAGCCCGCGGACGCGGACGAGATCACCGACGCCTTGCTGGCGCCGACGGATTCGAAGGCGCCGCCGCCGGAAAACCCGATGTCGGCGGATCGGGTGCGCTGGGAACACATTCAGCGCGTCTATGAGCTTTGCAATCGCAACGTGTCGGAGACGGCGCGGCGGCTCAACATGCATCGCCGCACGCTGCAGCGCATCCTCGCCAAACGCGCGCCGAAGTAATCAGTCGCCGCGCGGTATCGGTTCGAGAGCGAGTTCAGGGTCCATCACCGTCATGACACGGGCGGCGCCGAGGCGGGCGAGCGTCAAGATCATGGCCTTGCGCCGGGCGGCACTCAGCTTGTGTTCGGGGGCGGCGCGGATGATCTCGCCGGCGTAGCGGTCGGCGACGATGAGGCCGCATGTCTCGGGCAAGATCTCACGCGGGAAGTCGGGCATCACCGCGAACAAGAGGCGGTCGCAGAAGTCGCGGTAGTCGGGCCATTTCTGATCGACGCGGAAATCGGCGACGCTCGATTTGATTTCGACAATCCAGATCTCGGCTGTGTCCGACACCGCCATGATGTCGGCGCGACGGCCGTTTGGGAGCGCGACTTCGGTCAAGCCGCGAAACCCGTGCGCGAGCAACAGGCGCAGTGTGCCGCGGGCGATGGCGCTTGCGGTTTCGGATTGGCGGCCGTCGGCGAGACTAGTTTCCTTCATGGTCCGTTGTCGCTGTGGGGTGCGTCTGGGACTGCTTCAGCGCCCGGCATAAACACGCTTGTGTCACAAGTTTAGTCCCGCCTTTTCTTCGCCGTCCAGAATGCCTAGGGTTTGGCCCATTCCGGTCTGCATCATTCACTCGAGCATCCCATCCCATGTTCTTTCGGCGCAATCAGCAGGACAAACAACACGTTGGCCCCGTCGCCAAGGCGCCTGATCCGGCTGTGGCTGCCGGCGATGGCCGCGCGCTGCCGGCCTCCGCGTTGCGGCAAACCGTGGATGCCGCGTCACTGGGGTTCCAGAGTACCGCGGAATTGGAGCCGTTGCACGGGCTGCTCGGTCAGGATCGTGCCCTGAAGGCGTTGCAGTTCGGCGCGGACATGGATGCGCCGGACTACAACATTTTCGTCATTGGTCCACCGGCGACCGGGAAGCTGACCGCCGTGAAGGCGCACCTTGCTCTCAAGGCCCGCGATATGCCGGCACCGCCCGATTGGGTCTATGTGACAAATTTCGAGCAGCCGAACGAGCCGAAGGCGGTGAAGCTGCCGCATGGGCGGGCACGGGCTTTCGCAAAGGTGTTGGTGGTGGCGGTCGACGAGTTGCGCAACGTGTTGCCGGCGATGTTCGAGAGTGACGACTATCAGAGCCGTCGGCGCGCCATCGACGCGCGATTCCGGGCTGGTCAGGAGCAGGCGCTCGAGACGCTGTCGCGCAAAGCTGAGGCTCAAGGCGTCGCCGTGATGCGGACGCCAACGGGATTTGCGCTCGCCCCGATGGTCGACGGCAAGGTGGTGGAGCCGGAGAGCCTGGAAACGCTACCGCAGGCCATGCGCAAGGACGTCGAGACAAAGATCGCGACGCTGCACGGCGAACTCGGTGTGATCCTCGAGCAAGCGCCAAAGCTGCAGAAGCAGCATCGGGCCGCGATCGGGGAACTCAACGAGGAGGTGGGGCGGATCGCCGTTTCGGCCGCGTTGGATGACGCCGTCAAGGACTTCCAAGACGTGCCGGCCGCGATCGAGCACGTGCAGGCTGCGGGGCAGGACATGATCCGCAACGTCGCGCTGTTCATTGGAGGTGCGGATCAAGACGAGAGCCCGATCGCAAGGCCACCGATGGATACCTCGCGCGACGAGCGGTTCCGCCGCTACATGGTCAACGTCATCAATGCGCGCGCCGACGGCGAAAAGGGCGCACCGGTCGTGGAGGAACTCAATCCGACGTTCCCCAATCTGGTGGGACGTGTCGAACTGATGCCGCATATGGGCAATCTCGTCACGGATTTCATGCTGATCAAGCCGGGCGCGTTGCAACGGGCCAACGGCGGCTACCTGCTGCTGGATGCGCGCAAGATGGTGCAGTCGCCGTTTGCGTGGGACGCGCTGAAGCGCGCCTTGAGAAAAAGGGAGATCAAGATCGAGCCGCCGGAGGAGACGAAGGGGCCGGTTGCGACGCAGATGCTTGATCCAGAGCCGATCCCCTTGAAGGTGAAGGTCGTGATGTTCGGCGATCGCGAGCTGTTCTACACAATGGCGGCGCACGACCCGGATTTCGACGGCTTGTTCAAGGTTCAGGCGGACTTCGACGATACGATCCCGCGCACGCAGGAGAACTACAAGGCCTACGCCCAGCTGGTCGCCTCGATCGTGGCAAACCGGACATTGCTGCCGTCGGACGCAACGGGCGTCGCCCGCGTCATCGAGGAAGGCATCCGTATGTCGGATGACCGCGAGAAGCTCTCGACGGAGGTCGGGCACATCTCGGACATCCTGCGCGAGGCGGATTACTGGGCGCGAAAGGCCGGACACAAGACGATCGGGCGGGAAGACGTTGCGCGGGCGATCGAGGAACAGATTCAGCGCGCCGACAAGATCCGCGATCACGCGCAGGAAAGCATCGGGCGCGGCATCGTGCTGGTCGATACGGAGGGCGCGAAGGTGGGCCAGGTCAATGGCCTCGCCGTGTTGCAGCTCGGGAATTTTGCGTTTGGGCGGCCGAACCGGATCACGGCGCGAGTCCGGATGGGCAGCGGCCGAATCACCGACATCGAGCGCGAGGCGCAGTTGGCGGGGCCGTCGCATACCAAGGGCGTGATGATCCTGTGGGGTTATCTTGCAGGGCGGTATGCCGAGGATGTGCCGCTGTCACTGGCGGCGTCGCTGGTGTTCGAGCAGTCCTATGGCGGGGTGGACGGCGATAGTGCGTCGTCGGCGGAACTCTATGCGCTGTTGTCGGCGCTGGCCGAGGCGCCGATCAATCAGGGATTTGCGGTGACGGGCTCCGTCAATCAGTGGGGCGAGGTGCAGGCGATCGGTGGCGTCAACGAAAAGATCGAAGGGTTCTTCGACATCTGCAAGCGGCGGGGGCTGACGGGCCATCAAGGCGTGATGATTCCAAAGGCGAACGCGCAGCATCTGATGTTGCGGGAGGATATCGTTGCCGCCGCGGACGAAGGGAAATTCAAGGTGCACGCCGTGGCGCACATCGATGAAGGGATCGAAATCCTGACGGGAGACGCCGCCGGGCGCCGGGATGCGCATGGACATTTTCCGTCTGGGACGATCAATCATCGTGTCGAGGCGCGCTTGCGGCATTTCGCCGAGCGGTATCGCAGCTATCATCGTCCGGGCGACAATCACACCTCATGATCGCACACGTTGCTTCCAGTGCGGAAAATCGTGGCCGTGTCCTCGTGCTGCTGCAGTCGGGGCGGCCGCATCCGGCCGCCGTTGGCGCAGCGGTGCGGTTCGCCGAGGCGCATCAGGCGGCGATCGAGACATTGTTCGTGGCGGACCGCCGGCTGTTCGACGCCGTGCGGCACGCGCAGGCGCCGGCACGAAGTCGCGCTCGCCATCGCCGCGTCGGGGCGCGCTGAGGTGATGCTGGATGGCGAGGAGTTGGCTTATGATTTGGCTGCGTCGGCGCGGATTGCCGCGGTAGACGTCGGCCGAGCCGCCGCGGCGCGCGGGGTGCCGGTGTCGCATGGCGTCATGACAGGAGAGGCGATTGCGGCGTTGGCAGAGGCCTGCGCGGCAATCGGGCCGTGGAATGTGGTGGTCGATGCGGAACCGTTGACGGCGGGTTCAGCCGCGCGGGTCTCGCGGGTGTTGCAGGACGTGATCGGCAGCACGGGGCTGATGGTGGCCGGGCCGCTTTCGGTTATGCGTGGCGGCCCGATAGTCGTCGTTGCTGAAGATGCCGGCGATTTGCCGCCGTTGCTCAGGACAGCGCAACGCGTGGCGTCGCACGACGGCAGCGCCATTTCAGTGCTGTTGCTAGGAAGGACGGCATTCGCGCTGGAGGAGATGGAGGGCTTGGCGCGGTTGGCGCTGGTGGACCATGGTCTTGGCAGCGGCGTGGCTTTTATCGCCAAGCGCGTCGCTCATCCGGCCGTGGCAGCGGAGGTCGTACGGCAGACGCGCGCTGGCTTCGTGGTGGCGCGGCATGGTGGCATGCTGGTGCCCGCGGACGCGGATTTCGCGCCGTTGGTTGCGGCGCTCGAGGCGCCGTTGCTGCTGGTTCGGTAGTGGGCGTCAGCGAAACTGACCGGACTGACTCTGCATCTGCTGAATCATGCGCTGAAATTCTGGATTGCGCTCGAGTTCGCGCATGGCCTGCTCGAGGTCGGCGCGATTGACGCCCGGGGGCAAGGTACCGAGATCGATGCCCGTGGCGCGGGGCGGGCGCGAGGCATCGGCGGATTGAGCGGGCGGTTTGCGCGATGCGCGCGCGGCGACCTCGTCCAAGCTTGGCAAGCGGCCGACGGCTTTAACAGCGACGACGACGCTCTTGCGGCCGACGATCGACCAGATCGGAGTTGCGATATCGGTCTTGGCTTCGACCTTGATGCCACGATTGCCGTCGGTCATGGAGATCAGGACGGGCACGTCAAGCAGGTGCTTGGGTAGATTGGCGCGGAATTGCTTTTCGGCCGACTGCTCCGCCTCATGGCTTTCCCGGGCGAGTTGCTGAAGGCCAGCCTCGACGGCGACGTCGGCTGCGTGCTGCAGGCGATTTTGGTCGCGGGTGGTACGTCCGTAGTCGATGCCGAGGCCAATGACGGCGAGGAGCGGCATCAATAGCAGCGCAAAGAGGATTGCGACAACGCCGCGTTCGTCCGAGGCGAAACCAGCGGCGGCGGGTCGGTGGGCTGGATGGTCTTGATGCGTCGGCACGGGCGGCTCGCTGCAGAAAACAATGCGGCGAGGCTACCGATGGGACATCAAGAAGCCGTTCACAGGGCCATGATGGGGCTTCAGATGCGCCAGCAACTTCGCCACACGGTTAGCCAGAGGTAAACGAGCGGCTCATTTGCCGTAGAAATGCTCGGGGCCGGAGCCGGTGATCTTTGCGTCGGGCGTGCCGATCACTTTGCGGTCCTTGCCGTCGTATTCGAGCGCGTGAAGGACGGCGCGGATCGCCTCGAGGCGGGCGCGGCGCTGATCGTTGGCGAAAATAACGGTCCACGGCGAGGTTGCCGTGTGGGTGAAGCGGAACATCTCCTCCTTGGCCTTGGTGTAGTTGTCGAAGTGACCGATGGCGGCAAGGTCGATATCGGAGATTTTCCAGTGCTTCAGAGGGTCGTGCCGGCGCTCGTGAAAGCGCTTGATCTGGGTTTCACGGCCGATTTCGAGGAAGAATTTGAAGAGGCGCACGCCGTCGCGCACCAGCATGCCCTCGAACTGGGGTGCCTCGCGGAGGAAGTCTGCGAGCTGATCTTGCGTGCAGAAGCCCATGACGCGCTCGACGCCGGCGCGGTTGTACCAGGAGCGGTCGAACAGCACGATTTCGCCGGCGGTCGGCAGGTGCGCGGCGTAGCGCTGGAAATACCATTGGCCGCGTTCGGTGTCGGTCGGTTTCGAGAGGGCGACGAGGTGGCATTGGCGCGGCGGCAGGTGCTCCATGAAATGGCCAATGCAGGTGCCCTTTCCGGCGGCGTCACGGCCTTCGAACACGCAGACGATCCGCTCTTTCGTTTTGGCGACCCAGGATTGGAATTTCATCAGTTCGATCTGGAGGGCGAAGAGCTGTTCCTCGAAGTCGTCGCGCTTCAGCTTCTTGTCATAAGGATAGCCACCGGAGGTGAGGGCGGCTTCGTCAATGTGTTTTGGAAGCTTCGGATCGGCGAGGTCGAATTTGGTCTTGGCCGAGGCCTTCGCTTTTGTGGCTTTGCCGCCGTTGGATGTGGCCATGGTGTCCTGCCTGCGGGTTCGGTGTGATGCTTGGGCAACTTTCGGCGATTGGCTGACGCTCGGCAACCGGTGTCTCAGAACAGGGTTTCGGTGAGACGTGTTGTCTTTGCCACAATCAGGCCGCACGACAGGGTCAGCGTCGTCCAGTATAAGGAGGCGGCGCAGCGAATCGACGGTCTGCGCGCGGCGGAAGCAATGATGCGGCGACGTGCGGCGACAGCGCTGGTTGTCACCTTTCTCTCGGTCTCGGCTGCGTCCGCGCAGTCGCAGAGCGAGGCAGGATTATTGCGGGCGCAGGAAGCGGCCGCAGCCTTGACGCGCGGCAACGCCGAGCAGGCGATCAAGCTCTATGGCGAGGCGCTCGAGGACAAAGGGCTCTCGAACGACAAGCGTGCGACGATCCATACCGATCGCGGCGTCGCCTATGTCAAGCGCGGCCAGTACAAGGCGGCAATCGACGATTTCAATCGGGCCGTGGTGCTCTATCCGGAGTACGCCGCGATCTACAACAACCGCGGCAATGCGCTGCTTGCGGTCGGCCAGCCGCGGGAGGCGATCAAGGATTTCGATCGCGCGATCGTGCTGGCGCCGGGCTATGCGGCGGCGTTCAGCAACCGGGCGGCGGCGCGGGTGCGGCTTGGCGACTACGATCAGGCGCTCGGCGACTATGCGAAGGCGGTGGAGCTGTCGCCGCAGAGTGCGGCTTCACTCAACGGGCGCGGACGGGTGCACCTGTTGGCGGGTCGGCCGCATGCGGCGGCAAGGGATTTTACGCGCGCGATTTCCAACGACGGCCGTTATTCGGGGGCCTATCGCAATCGCGCGGAGTCGAAGCTGGCGGTTGGCCAGTTCGAGGGCGCGATCGAGGATCTGTCGCGGGCGATCGCGCTCGATTCAAAGAATGTCGAGGCGCACATCATTCGCGGCAAGGCGTATCTGGCCGCCGACAACGCGGCGAGCGCGCTGAAAGATTTCACGCGGGCGCTGGAACTCGATCCGAAGTCCTATGCGGCGTTCGTCGCGCGCGGTTATGCGCACGCGCGCATCGAGGCGTTCGATGACGCGCTCGGTGACTACGTGAAGGCGATCGAGATCGATCCGAAGCCGGTTGGCGCCTACGCGTATCGCGCTTGGACCTATAAGCAGATGCAGCAGCCGGAGCTCGGTCAGAAGGACGTGGATCGCGCGGTGAAGCTCGAGCCGGAGAATGCCGACGTGCTTTGGGCGCGCGGCGAGATCTCAGAGGCTTTAGGCGCGATCGACGCGGCGATCGCCGATTATTCGAAGTCGATCGTGCTCAATCCGCAGATGCGGGAGTCGCAAGCAGCGTTGGACCGGCTCGGCGCGCGGGCAATCCGTACCGATGTCGATGTGACAGCGGGCGGATTGGAACCTTGGAAGATCGTGCGCAACGGTTCGCTGTATGTCGCGGTCAGCGAACGGTATCCGCGGTTGCGGGTGACGCTCGAGATGCTGGGTCAGGGAGAGCCGAAACTGCTCGAGTGGGATGTTCGCAAAGCGCCGTTCGCGGGCATCGGCGTGCTCAGATATCATGCAGGCGCGCTGCGTGCGGGACAAGCGGCGGAGGATCTCGAAAACTCGGCCATTGTCGATCTGCAGTCGAGCAGCGTCGTGGGTGTCGAACTGCATCGGCTCGGGGCCAAGACGGCCAAGTGGACCTGGGAAGAGGGACGGCTTGTGGTCGCCAGCGCGGACGGGATCACGGATGAGTATCTGCTGCGCCAAGGCAAGCCCGCCGGCGATTCCTCCGTTGCGGCGGCGGCTCCAGTGGTGAAAAAGCAGGTGTCGGAGTCGTCATCCATTGGGTCAGCGCCCAAGAAGACGTCGGCTACGCCGAGTTGGGCGCCGTGGGCGCAGCAGACCGATTCGCGTCCTGCCCCCGTCTCGGCGCAACGAACCAAGAAGCCGAAGACGATCTTCGATATGCTGTTTGGCAACTGAAGGCAGCCGATTGACCAAGGGCTTTTGCGGCGAATGGCGGACGAGCCGTGGGATGCAATCATCGTCGGGCAGGGGTTGGCGGGAACGACGCTCGCGTGGTGTCTGCTGGAGGCCGGCCAGCGGGTTTTGGTGGTCGATGCCGAGCCACCGGTAACGTCCTCGAAAATTGCCGCGGGCTTGATCACGCCGATCACGGGACAGCGGTTGACGCACAGCTGGCGCTGCGATGAGTTTTTGCCGGTGGCGCAGCGGTTCTATGCGCGTATTGAGCAGCGCACGGGCAGACATTCTTTCGCGCGCGCACGGCGGTGCGGCTTTTTCAATCGGAGGACGAGCGGGCCTTGTGGGCGCTGAGGCGTTCGCGGCCGGAGTTCCAGCCCTATCTCGTGACGCCAACGCCAGCGCCTCTGCTCGATCCGGAGATCGGCGATGCCAGTGGCGGCGGGTTCGAGATGCGGGCGGCACAGCTCGATGTGGCAGCTTATCTGCAGGCGTCGCGGGCGGCGTTTGCGTATCAGACGATGCAGCTCGATTGGGCGCGTGATGTGACGATCGGTGGGCCGTACGTCACGGTGCAGGGGCTCAGGACGCGGCGGCTGATTTCGTGCGAGGGGTATGCTGCATCGCGCAATCCCTATTTTTGGGCGGTGCCCTACAAGCCGGCGCAGGGCGACATTCTGACGGTGCGGTTGCACCGGCGCATTCCGCCGATGTGCCTGCATCGCGGCATCTGGGTGGCGCCGACGATGGATCCAGACGTGTTCAGGGTCGGGGCGACGTATGATTGGGTTCGCCAGGATCAGATGCCGCAGGCGGCGGCGCGCGCGGAAATCGAAGACAGGTTGAGGCAGTTTTTCCGTGTGCCTTACACGGTGCTAGAGCATCAGGCGGCGGTGCGTCCGATCATCGAGGCGAGCAAAGCGCTGGTTGGGTTGCATCCCGATCACGATGGGCTCGGGTACTTCAATGGGCTTGGATCAAAGGGTGCTTTGCATGCGCCGTGGTTCGCCGAGCGATTTGCGGCGTTTTTGGTGGCGGGGACGCCGCTGCCGGATGACTTCGATCTGAGAAAAAAGGTATTGGCACGCCAGCGAAACGGAGCACGCCAGCACAACGAGGTTCGGATTGCGCGCGACTGATCTTGCTCATGTGCTGTTGGATCAGGTGCTGCGGCCGGGTGACTGGGCCGTGGATGCGACCGTCGGCAATGGCCACGACACGCTGTGGCTCGCTGAGCGCGTCGGGCCGACGGGGCGGGTATTCGGATTCGATGTGCAAGCGGCGGCGTTGGCGGCTGCAGCAGTGCGCGTCCAAGGTTTGGCGCAGGTGGAGCTGTTGCACAGCGGGCATGAGCGGCTGGCCGAGCGTCTGCCGCCAGAAGCGCAAGGCCGGCTCGGGGCGGTGATGTTCAATCTAGGGTATTTGCCGGGTGGTGCGAAGGACATCATCACGCGCGCGGAGACGTCGATTGCAGGGCTCGGCCAGGCGCTCGCGTTTCTCGCGATCGGCGGGTGCGTGACGGTCGTGCTTTACACGGGGCATCCGGGCGGCCCGGAGGAAGCGGCGGCCGTGCGGGACCATGCGCAGGCGCTGCCAGTTGATTTCGCCGTGACCCGGTGCGCGCGGCTCAATGCCACGATCGCGGCGCCGGAGCTGATCGTCATCGAGCGGGTGAGATAGCCGCGCTTAGACGCGGCCGTCGACCACAATATCGAGGAGGTTTGGACTGCCGCTGGCGATCGCCGATTTGATGGCGGGGGCGATGGCGTCCGGTTCGGTGATGCGGTGCGCGGGCATGCCCATTGCTTTGGCGAGGCCCACGAAATCGACCGGCGGATCAGCAAAGTCCATGCCGATGTAGTGGTCGTTCTTGTGGAAAGTCTTGAGGCGCTGCTTGATGATGCGATAGCCGCCGTTGTTGCAGATCACGGTTGTGATCGGCAGCTTGTGGTGGGCGGAGGTCCAGAGCGCTTGGATCGAGTACATGGCGCTACCGTCGCCGACGAAGGTGACAACGGGGCGGCCCTTTTGCGCCATGGCGATGCCGACGGAGGCGGGAAGGCTCCAGCCGATGCCGCCCGAGGCCAGGGCGTGGAAGCCATAGCGATCACGATAGGCGAAGAGATCGCAGAGGCGGCGGGCGGTGGTAATCGCTTCATTGACGAGTACGACGTCCTTGGGCAAGGATTCAACAAGGCGGAGCGTCAAATAATCGATGTCGATGGGCTTGGTGCCGCGCCGCTGTTCGATGGCGCCGACGAGCTTTTCGCGGTTTGCTGACCAGTTGCGGCCAGCGAGATCGGCCATGCGCTTGCGCGTGCGCTCGGTAAGGGTGGCGCCGCCTTTTTTCGTGAGCACAGGCATCAGGGCCGTCAGCGTCTCGCGCACGTCGGCACGGATCGCCATTTCGGCTGGATAATTCTTGGCGAGGTCCCAGTCGACGAGGCCGATCTGGATTGTCTTCAGGTTGTCCGGCATCGGGTCGATGTCGCTCCAGACGGACATGCGCAGTGCGTCGGCGCCGAGCACGATCATCAGATCGTACTTGGACAGCACGGCGCGGACGTCGGCCTGCTCGCGCGTGAGGCTGCCGATGAAGCAGGGTGACTCGGAGAGGAAGTGGGCACCAAAGGGCATGCTTTGCTGCAGGGCGGGTGCGCCGATCAGCTCGGCAAAGGCCGCCGCCTCGCGGAGCGCATCGCTTTTGACGATCTCGTCGCCGGCGATGATGAGCGGGCGTTCGGCCTTGAGGATTCGATCGGCAAGGCTTGCGAGAGCGCCATCGGAGGGGCGGACGCGGCTGTCGATGCGGGTCGAAGCGCCGAGATCGATGCCGGCCTCGGCGTTGAGCACGTCGCCGGGCAGAGAAATGAACACGGGGCCCGTGGGCGGCGTCATTGCGACCTTGGCGGCGCGGCGCACGATGCGCGGCAGATCCTCGAGGCGGGTGACTTCGATCGCCCATTTGACCAGCGGTTGCGCAATCGGCACCAACGGCTCGTACAGCAGGGGCTCGGTCAGGCCGTGGCCCTGCTCCTGCTGGCCGGCGGTCAGAATCATGGGCGTGCCGGTGAATTTTGCGTTGTAAAGCGCGCCCATGGCATTGCCGAGGCCGGGGGCGACGTGGACGTTGCAGGCGCTGAGCTGACCCGATGCGCGGCTGTAGCCGTCGGCCATGGCGACGACGAGGCTTTCCTGCATCGCCATGACGTAGGTCAGATCGGGGTGATCCTTCAGCGCGTGCATGATCGGCAGTTCGGTGGTGCCCGGATTGCCGAACAAGTGCGTGATGCCCTCATCCTTCAACAGGGCGAGAAAAGCGGAACGGCCAGTCATTACGTTGCTGGGCATGGGGAGTCTCTCGCGTGACGCCGCGCAGTATCGAGGCGCGGATTCCTTCGCGGGGCCGGAGTTTGCGTTCAGCGGTTCTGCTGCATACTCTGGGAGGCTTCTGCCATCAGCCGGCCGAGTTCCTGCGCCTGGAGCGTGTAGGTTTGCATCTGCGTCTGGGCGTATCGACTCTGGATCGCGAGCACGTCCTGGACGTCCTTGGCGTTGGCGAGTTCGTTCGCCAAGGCGAAGCCCGCTTCGGCGTTCTGCTTGGCGAAGCGGATGCTGCGCTCCTGTACCACCTTGAAGCCGGACGTCATGGCGTTTGCCGGCAGGGCGCCGAGCCACATGCTGGAGGCCTGCATCATCGCGTCCATGAATTGCGCATAAGCGGCGCGGCCTTGCTCGAGGTTTTTCTCGGTCAGCTCGCGGAGCTGCTGGGGGACTTCGAAGGGGTTGTTCTGCGTCATGGGGGCGGGTCTCCACGATTGCCTATGGCGGGCCGCGTCGATGATAGGGCAGGCAGCCGGATTGCCTAAGCGAATTCTGTGGCGCCGGTTGCCTTGTGCCGCGCCGATTGCCAATGGCTCGGCTATGTATGATGTATCGTTTTGTGTCGTCGCAACAGGATCAGGGGAAAAGGCCCCTCATCCGGCCGTCTTGGCGAAGCCAAGCGCTGCTTGGACGGCCACCTTCTCCCAAGGGGAGAAGGATAACATCGCTCGAATATTGGGTTTGGCATGGCAGTGGCGACAAAGGCGATACCGGCAAAGCCGGCGGTGATGTGGTTTCGCAACGACCTCAGACTGATGGATCAGCGGGCGTTGACGGCGGCGATGGCGGAGGGTGGACCCGTCATTCCGTTGTTCGTGCTGGATGATGAGACGCCGGGCGCGTGGCGCATCGGCGGGGCGTCACGGTGGTGGTTGCATGAAAGCTTGACGTCGCTGGCGGCGGATCTGGCGGAGCGCGGAAGCCGATTGATACTGCGGCGTGGGGCGGCACGCGAGGTTGTTCCCAAGTTTGCACGCGAGGTTGGGGCCACGACGGTTTTTTGCTCGCGGGCCTATGAGCCGTGGGCGGGCGGGCTCGAAACGGATCTCAAGGCGGCGCTGGAGCAAGATGGGATCGCATTGAAGCGCTACGCTGGCGCACTGCTGTTCGATCCGGATGCGGTGAAGACGCAGACCGGCGGACCGTTTCGCGTCTATACGCCGTTCTGGCGCGCGGTGACGGCGAAGGAGGGCCCGCGCACGCCGGTGCCCGCGCCGAAGACGATCGCGGCGCCGCGTGATTGGCCTAAATCGGATGCGCTCAAGAGCTGGGCACTGACGCCGTTAAAGCCGGATTGGGCGGGCGGGCTCAGGGCCGCATGGTCGCCGGGTGAAGCCGGCGCGCATGCGCGGCTGAAGACGTTTCTGTCGAACGCGCTGCCGGATTACACGGAGAACCGCAACCGGCCGGACGTGGTTGGGACGTCGCGACTATCGCCACATCTGCATTTCGGCGAGATCAGCCCGGCAATGTGCTGGAACGCGGCGAAGGTGGCGGCGGCGCGCGCGTCCGATCGTGAGAAGGGGCTCGAGACATTCTTGAAGGAACTCGTCTGGCGGGAGTTTTCTTATCATCTGTTGTGGCATTTCCCGACATTGCCCGAGGCGCCGTTCCGGCCAGAATTTGCGGCGTTTCCGTGGGAGCGGAACAAGAGGGCGCTGGCGGCTTGGCAGCGCGGACAAACCGGTATTCCGATCGTCGACGCGGGCATGCGGGAACTTTGGGCGACGGGGTGGATGCACAATCGCGTGCGCATGATCGTCGCCTCGTTCCTGGTGAAGAACCTGCTGATCCCGTGGCAGGAGGGCGAGGCGTGGTTCTGGGATACGCTGGTCGATGCGGATCTGGCGGCGAATGCGGCGAGCTGGCAGTGGGTGGCGGGATCAGGTGCGGACGCGGCGCCGTATTTCCGGATCTTCAATCCGGTGCGGCAGGGCCAGACGTTCGATGCGGCCGGCGGCTATGTGCGGCGCTGGGTGCCGGAGATCGCGAAGCTCGACGACGCGCATCTGCATGCGCCGTGGGACGCGGACCTTGCGACGCTGCGCGCTGCGGGCGTCGTGTTGGGGTCGACCTATCCGCGGCCGATCGCGGATTTGAGCGAGACGCGGGCACGCGCACTGGCGGCGTTCAAGACGTTGAAGGGGTAGGGCGGTGGTCTGTCGGCAAGAAGGCTTATCCCCGCTCTCCGGCCGGCACGCATACTTCGGTTATCTCGTCACACCGAAAGCCGCGGGCGCGCCGCTGACGATGCAACGGTGCTCTGATGCAGAGTGGCCGATGTTGGTGTTTGGCGATTGGAAAGGCGTCAATCCCATTGTTTGAATACTGCGCCGCTCCCCTCATCCGCCCCTTCGGGGCACCTTCTCCCCGTGGGAGAAGGATGAAACCTCGGACATCCATTGTCTGCGCGCGGGAGAGGAAAGAAAAGGGCAGTTAGCGGAAGCGGAGGTTGGCGCGGGAGAGCTGGGAGATGGTGGTGCAGCCCATCAGCTTCATGCCGCGCTCGAGTTCGGTGCGCATGAGGCCGAGGGCGCGCTCGACGCCGGGTTGGCCGGCCGCGGCGAGGGGATAGAGATAGTAGCGGCCGCCGCCGACGGCCTTGGCGCCGAGGGAGAGCGCCTTCAAGACGTGGGTGCCGCGCTGCACGCCGCCGTCCATGATGACATCGATGCGGTCGCCGACGGCATCGACGATTTCGGCGAGCTGATCGAAGGCGGCGCGCGAGCCGTCGAGCTGGCGGCCGCCGTGGTTGGAGAGGATGATGCCGGTGCAGCCGATCGAAACGGCGCGCTTGGCGTCTTCGACCGACATCACGCCTTTGAGGCAGAATTGGCCGTTCCATTGCCGGACCATCTCGGCGACATCGTCCCACGTCATGGAGGGGTCGAGCATCTCGGTGAAATAGCGGCCAATCGACATGGCGCCGCCGCTCATGTCGACGTGCTCGTCGAGTTGCGGCAGCTTGAAGCGTTCATGCGTGACGTAGTTGATGCCCCACAGCGGTTTGATGGCGAACTGCAGCATGCCGCCGAGCGTCAGCTTGAACGGAATCGAGAAGCCGGTGCGCAGGTCGCGTTCGCGGTTGCCGCCGGTGATGCTGTCGACGGTCAGCATCATGACGTCGACGCCGGCGGTTTTGGCGCGCTGCATCATGGTGCGGTTGAGGCCGCGATCCTTGTGGAAGTAGAATTGATAGGCTTGCGGCGTCGTGTGCGCCTTGCGCATGTCTTCAAGGCTGACGGTGCCGAGCGAGGAGACGCCGAACATGGTGCCGAATTTTGCCGCGGCGGCGGCGACCGCGCGTTCGCCGTCGTGATGGAAAAGCCGCTGCAGGGCGGTCGGCGAACAATAGAACGGCATCGCGAGCTTCTGGCCCATCACGGTGACGGAGAGGTCGACCGCTCCGACGCCGCGCAGAACGTTCGGCACGAGATCGCAGCGTTCGAAACTTTCCGAGTTCCGCCGGTATGTGGTCTCATCGTCAGCGGCGCCGTCGATGTAGTTGAAGATGGGGCTCGGGAGGCGGCGGCGTGCGAGGGTGCGGAAGTCGTGGAAATTGTGGCAGTCAGTCAAGCGCATCGGTGGGGTCCGGGAGGGTGGTCGGTTGCAGCTTTGAGCTGGCAGGGCATACGTGAGCGCGGTTCGCTCCGCAAGGCGGTTCGGATTGAACAGGCAGCGGGCGCCGAGCGCGTGTCCGGTGGCGGTCGCCGGTTCTCGGCCCGATTTCTGCGTCACCGCCGTCTCAGTTGCTGGTAATTTTTCGGGCGACGGATTTCTGGAGTTCGCGGAGCTGCGTGATAATCGTGTCGAGGCGCGCGGATGAAGCGGTTTCGATGGGGCGTGCGGCGAGGCTGGTGTCGTCCATGTGATCCGTGCGGAGGCGGCGAAGTTCGGTAACTTCACGCTCGATGCGGTTCAGCGCGCTATGATGGGCGGCTTCGGCCTCGGCGCGGAGCGTGCGCAGGGTGGCCAGCTGCTTCATCACGGCGTCGCGGTCGTGGCGGGCGGATTCGAGTTCGCCGTGCATGTGCGCGAGGACACCGAGATGGGCGCTGGCGTAGGGCCCGGCAACTGCCGCGATGAAAACCGCAAGGGCCAAGCTTACACCGAGATTGATGACGGCGCGGGTTCGCTGGCGGCGCCACAGCGTCAGGCCAGCAGCGGCGAAAAACACCACAACAAGGACGACGAGCCCCAACATTAGATTTGGCGTCATGCCGATTTCTTCCAGATTGCAATTTGCGTGACGCGCAACACGTGAAGCGCTGGGCAGACCCGAGTCGCACCGCTTGATTGATGAGGGTGCCGTTGAAACACTTAGTTATCGACAGAAGGTTAGATTCGGTAGCGTCCCAGAGTGGGACGCGCGCTCAGACAACCTCAACGAAGTCTTTACGGAGTGTTTGCCACGAGGCTTTACGACTCCGACGGCGAATTTCCGCCGTGTGTTGCGTCGCGTAGGGGTCTGAATGCGTTTTGTTCGGGTTGTCGCGTTGGGTTTTCTCACGATTTTGATTCCGGCGCCGGCGTTTGCCCAAGGTGCACCGGAAGCACGCCCGGCGACGGGGGGCGCTGCCGAGGCGCCGGCTGCAGCCGTCGAAACGCTGCTTGCGGCGGAAGCTCCCGCGGTTGCAGCGGCGGTTCCGCCGCCACCGCCCAAGCCGGTCACCCTGGTTGCGAAGATCGATCTTGCGCACCAGCAGATGACGGTCAGCCAGAATGGCCGGATCACGCATTCGTGGCCGATCTCATCGGGTACGCGCGATTTTCCCTCGCCGACGGGAACGTACAAGGCGCAATGGATGAGCAAGATGTGGTACTCGCGCAAATATGACGATGCGCCGATGCCGCATGCGGTGTTCTTCCACGAGGGGGCGGCGGTGCATGCGACGACCGCGATGCATATGCTGGGGCAGCCGGCGTCGCATGGCTGCATCCGCCTCGCGCCGAGGAACGCCGAGACGTTCTACAATCTGGTGACGCAACATGGCCGCGCCAGCACCGAGATCAGTCTGTTCGGCAAGCCGCGCTGGCTGGCGCCAGCGGTGGCGCGCGCGCCCGCACAAGGCCCGCCGGGGATGTTCCCGCGGCATGCGGTCGTACAACGCGGCTATGCGTATCCGTACGGCGTCGTTGTGCAGGCGCCTCAGTTCCGTCCCATCCCCTGGCAGAACAGGGGGTTCGTCACGGCTGGACCCTATGGCTATCCAGTTTACCGAACACGGTAAGTTGCCCGCAAAGCCCATTACAACGGGCCGCTGAACTGCTAGTTTTGGCGCGCGTTGCGGTGGTGAAACCTGGGTTTTGCCGTCAGCAGTTGTTTATTGGGTTCGCGCGACGGAACTTCAGTCGTCGTTGCGTTAGATATCGAGCTTTTTGAGGCCTGTCTGATGGTGTGGTCCAGGTTGAGATCCGGGATGAGGTCGCCGATCGCGGGGGCGGGTGTGGTGCTCGCCGCCGCGCTGCTTGGCGCGCTGTTGCCTAGTCATCTGGGCGCGCAGCAGACGCCGCCAGCGGGCGGGCCGGGCGCTGCTCCGGGTGCCGTGGCGCCAGCGGCGGGACAGCAGGCAAAAGGGCCGGATGCCAAAGGTCCCGAAGCGAAGGGCCCCGAAGCAAAAGGACCGGGCGGTCCTCCTGGTGCGCCGGGAGCGGGTGGTCCGCCGCCCGCGCCGCCGGTCACCATCAGCACGCCGGTCAAGCGCGATGTCGTCGAGTGGGACGAATACACGGGGCGCTTCGATGCGGTGGATAGCGTCGAGGTGCGCGCGCGCATCTCCGGCTATCTGGTCGATGTGAACTTCAAGGACGGGCAGATGGTCAAGAAGGGCGATCCGCTGTTCTCGATCGATCCACGGCCGTTCGAGCGCGCGGTTGAGCAGGCGCGCGCGGAGTACAATCAGGCGAAGACGAAAGTCGAGAATACGTCGCGCGACGTGGATCGCGGGCGGCCGCTGGTCGACAAGAAGATCCTGTCGGAGAAAGTGTTCGACGATCGCGAGAATGCGGTGCGCGATGCACAGGCAGCGGTGAAGGTGGCCGAGGCCAAGGTGAAGACGGCGGAACTCGATCTGTCGTTCACGAAGATCGCGGCGCCGATCTCGGGGCGTGCGAGCAAGAGCAATACGAGCGTCGGCAACTGGGTGAGCGCGGGCGGCGCCAACAACTCGACAATCCTGACGTCGATCGTCAGTCAGGATCCGGTGCACATCTATTTCGACGTCAGCGAGAACAATTTCATCAAGTACAAGCGGCTGGCGAACAAGGGCCAGGGCGGTGGTGCGGGCGCCGACATCGGTGCGACGATCGAGATCGCATTGCCCGACGATAAGGGGTTTCCGTATCGCGGCAAACTCGACTTCGTCGACAATCGCCTCGATACGCAAACGGGGACACTGCGCGCACGTGCTTTGGTCGACAACAAGGACGGGTTCTTCTCGCCGGGCCTGTTCGCGCGCGTGCGGGTCGCCGGATCGCCGAAGTACTCGGCGATGATGGTGCCAGAAGATTCGATCGGCACGGATCAGACCAACAAGTTCGTGTTTGTTGTGGCGGAGGACGGTTCCGTGTCGCGTCGCGCCATCATGCTTGGACCCGCGATCGAGGGTTTCCGTGTCGTGCGCGAGGGGCTGAAGCCCGACGATTGGTTCATCACCAAGGGGCTGCAACGGGCGCGACCCGGCCAGAAGGTGACGCCAAAGCGTGAGCCGCTGCAGGTGTCGAATGCCGCGCCAGCGGCGGAGCCGGGCACCACCGCGCGGAAAGCCGCCAATGAATAGCCGCTGACGTAGACACAGCGCGATCGGGAGCCTGCATTTATGACGCTCAGTCACTTCTTCATCCGTCGCCCAATCTTTGCCGCGGTGCTTTCGCTCTTTCTCGTGATCGTCGGTGGCATCGCATACGTCGGTCTTGGCCTCAACCAGTTGCCTGAAATCGCGCCGCCAACGGTGATCGTCTCGACCAGCTATCCGGGGGCCAGCGCGCAGACGGTGGCCGATACGGTCGCCGCCCCGATCGAGCAAGAGATCAATGGCGTCGAGAACATGATCTACATGTACTCGCAGGCGACGGCGGACGGCGGGCTCAACATCACGGTGTCGTTCGATATCGGCGTCGATATCGACAAGGCGCAGACGCTCGTTCAAAACCGCGTCGCGCAGGCGGAGCGGCGGCTACCGGAAGAAGTGCGGCGCAACGGTGTGCAGGTGCGCAAGCGGTCGGCCGATTTCCTAATGGCGGTGCATTTGATCTCGCCCGACAAGACCTACGATCAGGTCTATATCTCCAATTACGCGCTGCTCAACGTGCGCGACAAGCTGATGCGCATCGACGGCGTCGGCGACGTCAATCTGTTCGGGTCGCGCGAGTATGCGATGCGGATCTGGCTTGATCCCGAGAAGATCGCGCTGCGCGGTTTGACTGCGGAAGAAGTTTTGAACGCCTTGCGTCAGCAGAACGTGCAGGTGGCGGGCGGGACGATTGGCGAGCCGCCCGTCGAGAGCAAGAACGCGTTTCAAGTATCGTTGCAGTTGAAGGGCCGGCTGCGGTCGGCGGATGAGTTCTCGGACATCATCGTGAAGTCGGGCGCGGATGGCCGCGTGGTGCGCTTGCGCGATGTCGCGCGCGCGGAACTCGGCGCGCTGAACTATTCGACGTACGGCTACATGGATCGCTTCCCGGCGACGGTGCTGGCGGTGCAGCAACAGCCGGGGTCGAACGCGCTCGATGCCGCCAA
This sequence comes from uncultured Alphaproteobacteria bacterium, assembly GCA_963779515.1. Lineage (GTDB taxonomy): Bacteria > Pseudomonadota > Alphaproteobacteria > Rhizobiales > Hyphomicrobiaceae > CAVZYN01. The sequence continues at coordinate 35,877 of CAVZYN010000005.1, read as the reverse complement.
GGCGATCAAGAAGACCATGGCGGAGGTGTCGCAGAGCTTCCCGAAGGGGCTCGAATATCGCATTACGTACAACCCGACGGAGTTCATCGAGTCGTCGATCAAGGCGCTCTACATCTCGATCGCGGAAGCGGTCGTGCTGGTCGTGCTGGTTGTCATGCTGTTCCTGCAGACGTGGCGAGCGACGATCATTCCCGTGATCGCGATCCCGATTTCGCTGATCGGCACGTTCGTGATGATGCAGGTGCTCGGTTACACCCTCAACATGCTGACGCTGTTCGGCCTGGTGCTGGCGGTCGGCATCGTGGTGGACGATGCGATCGTCGTGGTGGAGAATGTCGAGCGTAAGCTCAAGGATGGCATGAGGCCGATCGAGGCCGCCAAGGCGTCGATGGACGAGGTGGGCGCGGCACTCATTGCGATCGCGCTCGTGCTCTCGGCGGTGTTCATCCCGACCGCCTTCGTCACGGGCATCACGGGACAGTTCTATCGCCAGTTCGCGGTGACGATCGCGACGGCGACGATCATATCCGCGTTTGTGTCTTTGACGCTTTCGCCAGCGCTGGCGGCGATCCTGTTCAAGCCACATGACCATCATGCGCGTCGGCCGCTGCTGCTGCGTCCGCTAGATTGGTTTTTCGGCGGGTTCAACTGGCTGTTCGTCCGATTGGAGAACGGCTATGGCAAGTTGGTCCGCGGGCTGGCGAAGGTGTGGCCCGTGGTGTTGCTCGGGTATGCCGGGTTGATCGGCGTCGCATGGTGGCTGTTGCAGCAGACACCGACAGGGTTCATTCCGACACTCGATCGCGGCATCATGATCGTCTCGGCGCAGCTGCCGGCGGGTGCCTCGCTGCCGCGGACCGACGAGATCGTGCGCCGCGCAAACGAGATCATTCTGACGACGCCGGGTGTCAAGCACTCCGCGCCTTCGACCGGCCGCAACGGCGCGACCTTCACCAACGCGACCAATGCGGGCTCGTTCTTCGTCATTCTGAAGGACTTCGAGGAACGGATCAAAGACGGGTTGAGCGTCGACAAAGTGGCGCAGGACTTGCGCCGGCGGCTCAGCCAGATCCAGGAAGCGAACATGCTGGTGTTCATCCCGCCGCCGGTGCGCGGGATCGGCTCTTCGGCTGGGTTCTCGATGCGATTGCAGGACAAGCTCGGGCTCGATCCGGAAGAACTCGCGCGGACGGCGCAGACCTTCATTCAGGAGATCAACCGGCATCCGCAGATCCAGAACGCCTTCACGACGTTCCAGGCGGGGACGCCGCAGGTGTTCGTCGATGTCGATCGCGTGAAGGCGCAGATGCTGAAAGTGCCGGTCGATCGCATTTTCGAGGCCATGCGCGTGTACATGGGCTCAGCCTACGTCAACGACTTCAACATGTTCGGGCGGACATACCGGGTGACGGCGCAAGCCGAAGGCGAGTTCCGCCTGAATGCGGATAACGTGGCGAAGATCCGCGTGCGCTCGACGGAAGGCGCAATGGTGCCGCTTGGCAGTCTCGTGACGTTCCGCGAAGTTGCGGGGCCGGAGCGGGTGCCGCGCTATAATCTGTTTCCGACGGTCGAGATCAACGGGTCGGCGAAGCCAGGCGTCAGTTCGGGGCAGGCGCTGCAGATCATGGAAGAGTTGGCGCAGCGGTCGTTGCCGGAGGGGATTGGGTACGAGTGGACCGATTTGTCGTACCAGGAAAAGAAGGTTGGGCGGACGGGCTATTACATCTTCATCTTCTCAGTGCTGTTCGTGTTCCTTGCGCTCGCCGCGCAATATGAAAGCTGGTCGCTGCCGCTCGCGATCATGCTGATCGTGCCGATGTGTCTGCTCTCGGCGACGTTCGGGGTGTGGTGGCATGGACGCGACATCAACATCCTGACCCAGATCGGGTTCGTGGTGCTCATAGGATTGGCGGCGAAGAACGCGATTTTGATCATCGAGTTCGCCAAGCAGCTGGAAGAGCGCGGTATGGGGATCGTCGATGCGGCGGTCGAATCGTGCCGCATGCGGCTGCGGCCGATCTTGATGACGTCGCTGGCGTTCACGCTCGGGGTGATCCCGCTCTACATCGCGCAGGGCGCGGGGGCGGAGCTGCGCGTCGCACTCGGGACCGCGGTGTTCTGGGGCATGATCGGCGTGACGCTGTTCGGGCTGCTGTTCACGCCGGTGTTCTACGTGGTGATCCGGCGGTTGACGACGCGGAAGGCGCGGCGTGCGGCGGCGTTGGCAGCAGCGGCACAGGCGGTGCCGGAGCCCATGCTGGCGGCGGCGGAGTGAGCGTTACCTATTGATCATCCGCGGTGGCGCTTGCGTTTCGGCTTCCCAGCCCGAGCGGCGTGTCGCAATAGATTTCAGCGAGAGGCATGAAAACGCGCCTTGCGCCAGATCTCAGGACTGCTGATCTCGGGCGTCACTCCGAAGCGGATTTTGTCAGGACCGGTTCGCGACCGGGTGATTTCAACGCGCGGTGATCAATCCGAAATCGTGTAGCTTGCGGGCGAGGTAGAAATCCATCTGCCCGACGGGCAAAACGTTCGCCAAGAAGCCGGCGAGCACGTGCAAGGCGAATGTGCCGATCGCTCCAGCTGCCATACCATAGAGCACGCCACGCGCTGTGGTCGCGCCGCGGCGTGCCGCGAGCGATATCAGAAGCACCAGCGCAAACCATCCCAGCGTTGTTCCGATGGTCTGCGTCATTTACCGATCGATCTCGCCGAAGACGATGTCGAGGGAGCCGAGGATGGCGCTGACGTCGGCGAGCATGTGGCCGCGGTTGATGGCATCCATGGCTTGCAGATGCGGGAAGCCCGGCGCGCGGATGTGGCAGCGATAGGGCTTGTTGGAGCCGTCGGCGACGAGATAGACGCCGAACTCGCCCTTCGGTGCCTCGACGCAGGCGTAGACTTCGCCGGGCGGCACGTGGAAGCCTTCGGTGTAGAGCTTGAAGTGATGGATCAGCGCTTCCATCGATTGCTTCATTTCTCCGCGCGTTGGCGGCACGACCTTTTTGTCGTTGGTCGTCACGGGGCCTTGGCCGGCGGGTGATAGTAACTTGGCGCAGCACTGCTGCATGATGCGCGCGGATTGGCGCATCTCCTCGACGCGCAGATGGTAGCGGTCGTAGCAGTCGCCGTTCTTGCCTACGGGGATGTCGAACTCGAGTTCCGAGTAGCACTCGTAGGGCTGGATCTTGCGCAGGTCCCAGGCCGCGCCCGAGCCGCGCACCATCACGCCGGAGAAACCCCACTTGAAGCATTCGTCGAGCGAGACGACGCCGATATCGACGTTGCGCTGCTTGAAGATGCGGTTGTCGGAGAGTAGCCCCTCGATGTCGTCGACCACTTTCAGGAACGGCGCGATCCAGGCCTGGATGTCCTCGACGAGTTTTGTTGGGAGATCCTGATGTACGCCGCCGATGCGGAAGTATTTGGCGTGCATGCGCGAGCCGGAAGCGCGCTCATAGAACACCATCAGCTTCTCGCGTTCCTCGAAGCCCCACAGCGGTGGCGTTAGCGCGCCGACGTCCATCGCTTGCGTGGTGACGTTGAGGAGATGCGAGAGAATGCGGCCGATCTCGGAGTAGAGCACGCGGATCAGCTGGGCGCGGTAGGGGATCTCGAGACCGAGCAGCTTTTCCGCGGCGAGGCAGAAGGCGTGCTCCTGATTCATCGGCGCGACGTAATCGAGCCGGTCGAAATAGCCGATCGCCTGCAGATACGTCTTGTGCTCGATCAGCTTTTCCGTGCCGCGATGCAGGAGGCCGATGTGCGGATCGACGCGCTCCACGACCTCGCCGTCAAGCTCCAGCACGAGGCGGAGCACGCCGTGGGCGGCCGGGTGCTGCGGGCCGAAGTTGATGTTGAAATTGCGGATTTCGGTTTCTGGCACGTTTTAGGCCCTATTTCTCAAACGTCGATGCCTCGATAGACCTCGGCGAGCGGGATCGCAACCCCCAGTGCCGGGACCTGGATCACCTGGTCGCGGCCTTTGAGCATTTGAGGTTCATGGGAGAACGTGCCATCCGTCTGCCGTTGCCATATGTAGCACAGGACCTCGTCCTGGCTCGCGACGATGTAAGTGTCGAGCAACTCCAGCCTCATGTATTCGGCGGGCTTGATCGACAGATCGCGCTCCTCCGATGATGGTGATAGAACCTCCAAAACAAGTGTGGGATGTTCGGTACGTAGGCTGTCACCGGTCGCCGTATCCGCCCGCTCGACCATCGCATCGGCATAGCGCACGGTATCGCCCATGTCGGCGGCACGGTCTGGCCCCGTTACGATCCAAACATTCGGATCAAGCGCTTGCACCAGAACGGCCGAAAATCGCGTCGCAATTTGTGTGTGCTTCCGTGTGCCGCCCGCCTGTTGCTGCATGATCCACCCCCGCACGTACTCATAGCGATGCTGCTCGTCCGCCGTCTGGATGAAACGGTAGAACGTCGGCTTGTCGACGAACATCAATGCGTGGGCGGTCATGGCACCAATCCTGGTGACCGATTGCTTTTAAGCAAACGTAGCACGGCCGCAGGACCCAAGCCAATCGGCAGGTAGGCAGCATTATTGGCCGGCGATGGCGCTGGTCACGGCCTCCAGCAGATGCATCGCAATCAGTTCGTGGCCGCGTTCGGTGAAGTGAATGCCATCGGCCTGTAGATTGCCCGGAGGCACGGCCTCGAAGGCGGCGGCAACACGGAGGACCCGCGCGCCGCGGGCAACGAGTTGCTCCGTGATTGTTGCGATATTGCGCTCTCGTTCGGCATCAGGAATTCCGCGCCGGGCATCGTTGCTCCCGGGCTGGAAGAGCACAAGGCCTGTACCGGACGGAACGGCCTCGTCCAGGCGCGCAAGCATCTGGGCCGTGGTGTTGCCCGAAACGCCAGCGTTCTTGACCTTCACGTTGAGGCCGCGCTCCCGGAGGAGACGCTCGACGACGGCGGGATAAGCGAACTCTGTTCCAATGCCGTAACCGGCCGTGTTGCTCGCACCGAGCGCAACGACCAATATTGGGCCTGGCGCAATCATATCAACCACTCGGTTAAACCTTGGCCGCCTTTGCGGCGACGCTGGCCTTGAAGCGGTCCCAGGGGACGATCATGCGCTGGTGGGTGCCTTCGCCGATCTTGTCGAGGCCGTCGTGGGCCGAGACTTTGAACGTGATCTTGCGGCCTTCGACGGCGGTGATTTCGGCAGTCACGGTGACGGTCTGGCCGGGAACGGTTGCGGCCAGATGCGTGACGTTGACGAGGATGCCGAGGGAGCCTTCGTTGGCGTCCATGTGCGGGGCGAGGGTCTTGGTGGCCGTGGCTTCCATCATGGCGATCATGTTCGCGGTCGCAAGGACGTGCGGGATGTCGGTGAAGAGCTCGTTGCCGATCGGCAGGCGCGGCACGGTCTGCGCGCCGGTGACGAAAAATGTGTGGGTGGCGGTGGCGCCGGGGGCGAGGGTGGGTTTCATCGAGGAACCGTGACGTCGTGAATTCGCCAAGTCGTTGGAACAAAAGTTGTTGGGTTACGCGGGCGCTGACGACTTGACCCGATCAAACACCGGTGGCGCGCTAACCCAACCTACAAGTGCTCCGAGGGCACTTACTGCTTGGCTTTTTCGTCGCCGGGGAGGACGTAGTCGACGCCTTCCCAGGGGCTTTCGAAGTCGAAGGAGCGGAATTCTTGCGTGAGTTTGACGGGCTCGTAGACGACGCGCTTTTTCTCGTCGTCGTAGCGGACTTCGACGTAACCCGTGAGCGGGAAGTCCTTGCGCAAGGGATAGCCCTGGAAGCCGTAGTCGGTGAGCAGGCGCCTGAGATCCGGATGATCCGAGAATAGAATGCCGTACATGTCGTAGGCTTCGCGCTCGTACCAGTTGGCGGCGGGATAGACCGGGATCGCGCTCGGCACCGGCGTCGCCTCGTCGGTCGCGACCTTGACGCGCAGACGCTGGTTCTTGCGCGGCGAGAGCAGGTGATAGACGACGTCGAAGCGCTCGGCGCGCTGCGGATAGTCGACGCCGCAGATGTCGATCAGGATCTCGAACTGGAGGGCCGGATCGTCGCGGAGCTTGGTCAGCACCGGCAGGATCTGATCGCGCTGCACCGTGATGGTCAGCTCGCCATAGGCCGACTTGGCGGTGGCGCCGGTCGCGGCGGCCACGGAGGCTGCGAGTTCGTTCAATGCGGTCATCACAACTGTTCCTCGAATTGCGTGATGGCCGGCACGGTGTTGGCCGCGTCGGCGCTCTCCATGCCGTTCCAGCGATAGTCATAGCGCGTCACCGCGCGGATATCGTCGGTGTCTTGATCGCGTGGGCTGCTGACTTCGAAACGGTGGCGGATGCCGTGGATCGCCAGCCGCGCACTGAGGCTCGCCGCGTATTGCGAGAAGCATGGCCGCATCCACACGAGATGGCCGCCGATGCCGTCCGGCTCCCACTCACCGAAGAACCATTTTTCGCCGCCGAATGTGAATTCGACGAGGCTGGCTGGTCCGTAGGTCGCCGGGATCTTGTGGCGGTTGAGTTTCATCGCGAGGCCGCCGGCCGACAGGTTGGTCTTGATAGCGCCGGAGACGTAGGCGTTTTCGCTGCGCCATTTCATGAATGCCATGTGCGCCTCACGCCACCGCTTCGTCGTAGGTGTCGATGGCAACCGCGATGGCGCCTGGATTCAGCGAGTGATCGGCCCAGCGGAAGTCGTAACTGGTGATGCAGCGGAAATCGTCGCTGTCGAGATCGCGCGGGCGGGAGTGCTCGAAACGGTGGCGAATACCGTGACGGGCGAGAAGCTGGCTCAGGCCGCCGATCTGGGTGTCCATGGTGAAGCGGAGCCAGCCAGTCTGAGACATGCCATCCGGCTGCCAGTCGCCGAAGATCCACGTCGCGCCATCACAGTCGATGTGCACCGCGCCATCCAGCACTTTGGCCTGCAGACCGATGCGCTTCATCTTGCCGGCGAATTCGCGGAGCGAGAGCGTGGTTCGAAGTGCGCCCGTCACGTAGGCGCGTTCGCAGCGGAGTTTTAGGAAGGTCATTCCGAGTGGCCGTAGGTTGAGTTGGCGCGGCCCGTTCTTTCTTGGGCCACGGCGCCGCGTTCGCGCGTAACCCTATACTTTAGCGGACTTGGCTTGTTGGGTTACGCGCGGAGTGGCTACCTTGCCAATCACTGGCACCTTGACCGCGCTAACCCAACCTACGCTTACCGTTCAATCGTTCCGATGCGGCGGATTTTTTTCTGCAGGAGAAGGATGCCGTAGACGAGTGCTTCGGCAGTCGGCGGGCAGCCGGGCACATAGATGTCGACGGGCACGATGCGGTCGCAGCCGCGCACCACAGCGTAGGAGTAGTGGTAGTAGCCGCCGCCATTGGCGCACGAGCCCATGGAGATGACGTAGCGGGGTTCGGGCATCTGGTCGTAGACCTTGCGGAGTGCCGGCGCCATTTTGTTGGTCAGTGTGCCAGCGACGATCATGACGTCCGACTGGCGTGGCGAGGCGCGCGGGGCAAAGCCGAAGCGCTCGACGTCGTAGCGTGGCATCGAGGCTTGCATCATCTCGACGGCGCAGCAGGCGAGGCCGAATGTCATCCACATCAGCGAGCCGGTGCGGGCCCAGTTGATCAGATCGTCCGTCGTGGTGACGAGAAAGCCCTTGTCGCCGAGCTCATTGGAGAGCTCCGTGAAGCCGCGATCGCCTGGGTTCTGGAGCGTGGGCATGACGAGGCCGGGCTTGCGCGCGCCGGCCGCAGCGCCTTCGCCAGGTTTGTCGAAGTTTGGCTGTCCCGGCAGAATCAATCCCATTCAAGCGCTCCTTTGCGCCACTCGTAGATGAAGCCGATGGTGAGAACGCCAAGGAACGCCATCATCGACCAGAATCCGAAGACGCCGATCTCCTTGAAGGCAACGGCCCACGGAAACAGGAAGGCGACCTCGAGATCGAAGATGATGAAGAGGATCGAGACCAGGTAGAAGCGGACGTCGAACTTCATGCGGGCGTCGTCGAAGGCGTTGAAGCCGCACTCGTAGGCCGAGACCTTTTCAGGGTCGGGATTGCGCACGGCGATCAGGAATGGCGCGATCATCAGGGCGAGGCCGATGACACCCGCAACGCCAATGAAGATGGCGATCGGCAGATAATCCATCAGCAACTGATTCATGCTTGGCGACTCCCGCAGGATGGCGACGCAGATGGCAGGTGTTAACGCAGCCGTCAGAGCCACGCAATCACGCCAAGCGGCCTTTCTGTGCGACATGCTTGGTGATGTGCGCTTGGCCGCTCGCACGTGATCTATATGACTCGATTTGCTGCATACAACTTGTCGCTGTTGACGGCAATCTAAGGTTGCAATACTGAGTTATTGCCCGCTGGCGCTCGCAGTTCCGCGTTACCACCGAGTGCCCCGGACATACTGCGCCGCTCCGGTTCCGCTACCCCGCAACCGGAGCGGCCCTTTTTGTGATCGAGTTGTCGGGGGTCAGTTCTTGACGGCGCCAGCAGTGAGGCCGGAGACCATGTGCTTCCTGAACGTGTAGTAGATCACGGCGGGGGGCAGGGCATAGATGAGCCCCGATGCCATCAGCAGGTTCCACGGGCTGTCGTCAGCACCGAGGAAGTTGCCGAGTGCGACGGCGAGCGGCACGTTCTTCTCGTCAGAAATCAGCAGGAACGCATAGAGATACTCGTTCCAGGCCAGCAGTAGCGCGTAGATGCCGATCGCGACCATCGAGGGCGCCATCATCGGCAGATAGATGAGGCGGAACAGCTGCGGCACGCTGGCGCCATCGACGATCGCGGCCTCGTCGAGCTCGATCGGCAGTTTGTCGGAGGCCTGCTTCAGCACCCAGATCGCGTAGGGCGACGCCAGCGCCACCATGGCCAGGATCAGCGCCGCGCGCGTTTCCAAGAGACTGTAGATGCCCATGGTCTTGTACATGGGCACGGCGAGGAACGCGGCGGGGATGAGGTAGGTCGCCAACGCGACGTTCATGAGCGCGCGGCCACCTTTGACGCGGAGGCGGCTGATGGCGAATGCAGCGAGCGTCGCCACCAGCAGCGTCAGCACGCCGACGGCCACCGCCACGAACAAGCTGGTTCCGAACTGCCGCCAGAAATGCGTCAGGTAGTAGTGCTTCTGGCCGATCACGATTTCGAAGTTCTGCAATGTCGGTTTGGCGGGCCACAGCCGTCCGTCCATCATCGCCTGTTGCGTCGACAGCGACAGCGTCAGCAGATGGTAGAGCGGCACGAACGTCCAGAGCAGGATCGGAATAGCGATCAGGATCAGGCGCGCTTCGGTGAATAGTTTTCTCATGCGCGCGGCCGCCCCACCAACCCCGCGCGCGTGATGCCGTCGCGTTTGTCTGTGTCGATTGAAGCAAAAACGATCTGGCGCGCCGGCATCATGTTCATGTGTCCGCGTCCCGTGGTCCTTTTGACAAGCGCCGGACCATGACGAAAACGAGCGGCAGGACGAGTGGCAGCGCCACCATGATCGAGGCGATGCCGAGCGGCAGCTGATCGATGCGGAGATAGCGGATGCCGAGGGTCGCAAGCACGTGGGTCTGATCGCCAGGGCCGCCACCGGTCAGGAGGTAGACGCTGTTGAAGTCGCCGAGCGTCCAGATGGCGGAGAGGATCGTCGACGTCAGATAAAGGGCTGCGACCGAGGGCCACGTGATGTAGCGGAACTGCTGGACGCGGGTTGCGCCGTCGACGCTTGCGGCTTCGTAGAGTTCCTGCGGGATCGCTAGGCGGCCGGTCAGCAAGATCAGAGTCCAGAACGGCAGCGACTTCCAGATGTGGACGAAGATGGCGCTGGCGAACGCGAGATTGGGCTGCGTCAACCAGCCGGGGCCATCGACGCCGAACCAGCGGAAGATCTCCTGATTGATGACGCCGAATTCGGTATTGAGCATGAAGCGAAACGAGAGGATCGTCGGGATCGACGGCACCGCCCAGGGCAGAATGAAGAGCACAAGAATCCAACGGATCCATGGGCGCTGATTGGCGAAGAAGCCGGAAAGCCCCAACGCGAGAAGCATTTTCAGATTGATGGCGATGGCGAGAAAAATGATCGTGTTTGTGAAGGCGCGATAAAACGTCGGGTCGGCGAACAGCTTTTGATAGATTGCTGGGTCGCGCCCAAGCCAGAAGCCGTAGAGCACAGGGAACAGCACGAAAAACGCGAACACCAGAATATAGGGGATCAGAAGAACGAGGCCCCAGACGGCGCGCTTGTCAGCGAGCAGCGGCTGGCGCCGTACCGTGGCGTCAAGGGCACCGATTTCAGCCGTGGTGACGGCCATTGCTCACCTAACTCATTCGATTGATGTCCCCTCGCCGTTGCCGGCGAGGGGACGGTGTTGGAGATCAGCCCGAGATTTCCTTGATGCGTTTGATCATCTCGTCGACCGCGGCTTCCGGCGCGATCTTGTCGTTGATGATCCGTTGCATGGCTTTTGCCCAGACGTTTTCCGCGTTGACCTGCGTGAAGCGGAAGTTCTGGACGAACTGGAACGGAACAGTGCCGGCCGAGAACTGCTCGTGGACGACTTTGCGATGGACATCGCCGCTCGACCAGAACGCGCTCTTGGTTGCTTCCGTGGTTGCGGGATACCAGCGGCCGAGCGAGCCCTCGACGAAGGGACGCAGGTTCTCGTCCTTCATCAGGAAGGCCATGAACTCCTTGGCGCGCTTCTTGTTCTTGCTGTCGGAGAAAATGACCGCGGTCTTGGTGGCGGACAGGTAGACGATCGGTTTGCCATCGGGGCGCATCGGCCAGCCGGTGGTCGCGATCTTCTGCTCGTAGTTGGCCTTGGCCTCGGCACGCTGCTCAGCCGTCAACGACTGGTTGTTCATGTCGTCGAGCCACTTCGCCGCGATCGAGATCGTGGCGTTGTGCGTCATCGCCGTGGTCTTGTTGTGGAAGTTGACGTTGTTGTCGGGGTCTTGCCAATTCACGGACGAGGCCGGTGTGCAGCCCTTGGCGTGGAGCGAGGTGTAGAACTTCAAGGCCTCTGCCATGGCGGCTTTGTTCTTGGGATCGTCGAGCACGACCTTGCCGTTGTCGTCGACGATCTTGGCGTCGTAGGCGGCCGCGACCATCAGGAACGAGAAGAACGTATCGGTCGAGGCGACGCCGAGCGGATGGCCGATCGCAAATACACGCTTGCCGGTTTTCTGGCGGTAGGCCGGTTGCCACTTGTCGCACCAGAAATTCCAATAGTCGTTCCAGCCCTTGGGGATGTCCGCCTCCTTGAAGCCGGCCTCCTCGAGCATGTCCTTCCAATAGTTGATATGGATGGTCTGCCGCTGCACGGGGAACGCGTAGTAGCCCTTCTTGCCGGTCTTCTCGTTCATCAGGAAGGTCGTCGCGAGAGCTTCCGGAACAAACTGCCCCTTCATTGGCTCGATGATGTCGGAGACGTCCTCGAGCTTGCCTTCGAAGGCCCACTTGCCGGTCGAGCGGAAATCGTAGGTCAGGCAATAGCCGACATCGGGCGGGGTTTTTGCCTCGACCGCGCCGACGGACTTGGTGAAGCAATCCTCGATCGAGGTGAGCGAGAGATCGACCTTGACGTTGGTGGCTTTCTGGAACTTGTCGATGACGGCGTTAAGGGCGTCGTCTTCAGCTTTGTAGAAGCCTTTGTTGGCCCAGACCGTCAGCGTTTCCTGCTGCGCGACCGCGTTCGCCGCCAGCATGGCGACGCCACCGAGGAGACCCGCGACCGATGTCGCGAGCTTTGAACGTTTCATGAGCAATCCTTCCCTGCTGCCGTTTCTCACGCTGCCATCAACGCCGATTGGGCGCATGGCGTGCGTTGGCGGGCAAGCTAGCACGGAGGGACGTGGCTGCAAGGGCGATTGCGAGGCGCGCGTGGTGCGGGTCAGGCCGCGCGGATCGGCGAGCTGCGGATGTAGTAACCCTTCGGCTTGCCGAAGCATTCAAGCATGAAAGCCATGAGGGTCTCGGGCGGGAACCGGCTCGCGGGGAAGCCGGGTTCGTAGGCAAACGACTTGCGCAGCGCCGAGTTCGACCTGCACGCCGTCGCGCAGCACCATCCAATCGGAGGGAAAAGCCAGCGCTGCGATGGGGTGGCGCAAGCGCAACTGAATGCTGGTGTGCCGGTTGTCGGTCTCAATCCGCTGGAAGCATTCCTGGACCGCGCCGGCTTGACCTTCCAGGACTTGGATGAAGTATCCATCCGCCACCAGGAGCGCTCCGGTCAGGCCGCGCTTGCTGTTCTCTTTCAGGGCGGTACGGATGATGTCATAGACGTCGAAGAAAGTGAGACCCGGGATCGCGCGGCTGACGTAGAGAACTCGCTCAAACATGACGACCTGACGCGGATGCCGGTGCATTTTCGTGCGCGCAGCCATGGCCGGGCGGGCACGGACCGTTGTGCCGTGAAACACACTACAGCGCGCGTACTAATGGCCCGTAATGATTTTTGCCTGACGCGCCGTGGCACTCCGGCGGGGCGGCCCGTTCGGCCCGGGTCGCCTTGCGACCCGGTCGCGTGACGGAAGATGTGAGACCAAGTTGGAATGGCGCGAGAGACGGGACTTGAACCCGCGGCCTCCGCCGTGACAGGGCGGCGCTCTAACCAGCTGAGCTACTCCCGCATTCCAAGGTCGCGGAGCCAAGGCTCTGCGGTCACGGCAGTGGAATACGTGCTCGCCGGCCGTTCGTCAAGCAAACACGCAGCCAGGACGCCGGCAAAATTGGCAGTGTCAACGGATCGGCGGGGCGTATTGCAGGCCGCCCTTGGTCCACAGGTTGTTGGGGCCGCGATCGAGCCCGATGCGGGTCTTGGGGCCGAGATGACGCTCGAAGCTTTCGCCGTAGTTGCCGACGTGGCGCAGGATCCGGACGGCCCAGTCCTTAGTGACGCCGAACTGCTCGCCCGTGTTGCCTTCGACGCCGAGGAGACGCTTGATTTCCGGGTTCGGCGACTTCGCCATATCGGGGAGGTTCGCCTGGGTGATGCCGAGTTCTTCCGCGTTGAGCATGGCAAAGTGTGTCCAGCGCACCAGCGTGAACCATTGGTCGTCGCCCTTGCGGACCCAGGGGCCGAGTGGCTCTTTGGAGATCACGTCGGGCAGCAGGACGTGTTCGTCGGGGGTGGCGAACTTCAGGCGGTTGGCGACGAGCTGCGAACGGTCGGTGGTGTAGACGTCGCAGCGTTTGGACTCGTAACCCTTCCCGGTTTCGTTGGTGTCTGCGAAGGTCAGAACGCTGAGTTTGATGTTGTTGGTGCGGGCGAAGTCGGCGAGGTTCAATTCGTTGGTGGTGCCCTGGCTGACGCAGACGGTCGCGCCGTCGAGGTCCTTGCCGGCCTTGATGCCGGAGGATTTGCGGACGAGGAAGCCTTGGCCGTCATAGAAATTGACGGCGGTGAACTGGACGCCTTGCCCGCTGTCGCGGCTCGAGGACCACGTGGTGGTGCGGGCGAGGACGTCGATGGTGCCGGACTGGAGCGCGATCAGGCGATCCTTCGAGGACAGCGACACGTAGTCGGCTTTGTCGGGATCATCGAAGATGGCGGCGGCAAGCGCGCGGCAGAAGTCGGTGTCGAAACCGGTCCATTTGCCCTTGTCGTCGGGGGCGGAGAAGCCCGGCACGCCCTGCGACGTGCCGCAGATGATCTTGCCTCGCGCCTTGACCTTGTCGAGGGTGGATTGGGCGGTGGCGGCGCCTGCCGTCACAAATAGAGTTGTCGCGGCGATCGTCGCCTTAATCCAATGTTGCACGCATTCCCTCCCCGGTGATCTCCTCGCAACCTGAGCGGCACGAGGCCCACACCGGAAGTGTAACGCGTGGCACAGCATTGCAAAGTCAAAACGTGGACTCTAGGCTTCAGCCCGTTGCGGTCGACAAGTCAGGCGGCAGCTTGCGGATTGTGCAGAGTTTTGGTCATGGGGGCTGCGTATGCAACGGTCTCTCGTTCTATTGATGCTCTGGCCCATCGCGGCATTCGCAACGCCTGCCGCCGCCGATGACTGGCAGGATTGTCAGGGCGAGAACACCGAAATCCGGATCAAGGCTTGCTCGAGCGTCATTCTGACGGGTGGTCTCAGTGCAACCAAGGCGTCATCCGTTTTCAATCAGCGCGGCCGGAGTTTTCACGCAAAGGGCGATTACGATCACGCGCTCGAGGATTACGACGAGGCCATCCGGCTGAACCCGAAGAGCGTGGCAGCCTTCAACAATCGAGGGCTGACATATGACGCGAAGCAGAACAGCGATCGGGCGTTCGCAGACTATTCTGAGGCATTGAAGCTCAACCCAAAGTACTTTCATGCGTACAACAACCGCGGTCTCATTCTGCATGCCCGGCGCGAGTACGACCAAGCCATCAGCGACTTCACGGCCGCGCTGCATAACAACCCCCAGTACAAGTTCGCCTATAACAACCGCGGCCTGTCGTTTCACGCCAAGGGGCAATATGATCAGGCGATTTCGGACTACGACGATGCGCTACGGATCGATCCCGCCTACGCCAACACTTACAGCAATCGTGGCCGCGCCCGAATTGCAAAGCGTCAGTACGATCGAGCGTTCGCCGACCTGAACGAGGCGCTTCGGCTCGAGCCCAACCATGTCAATGCCCTGCAAAACAGGGCGCGCGCTTATCGCGCCACAGGCGATGTCGGGCGCGCCATCGCCGATTACCAGCGCATTCTCGAACTGCCAGCGCCATTGCCGCTGGATCGCCAAAGGCAGGAAACCGCGCGCGAGCAGATCGCGCAGATGCGGATGCCGCCACGGCCGGCGGAAGCGGCCTTGCCCCGCCGCGTGGCGCTCGTGATCGGCAATGCGGCCTATCAGCATGCCGGAGTGTTGAGCAATCCTCGCAACGACGCGCGGGAGGTGGCGGGGGTGTTCCGGCGGCTCGGTTTCGACGAGGTTATCGAGCATCACGACCTCAATCGAGAGGGCATGGTGCAAGCGCTGAAGACGTTTGGCGACAGGGCCGCCCAATCGGAATGGGCGGTGGTGTTCTTCGCGGGACACGGCATGGAGATGAACGGCACCAACTACCTGGTGCCAACGGACGCCGAACTGAAGCGCGATACGCATGCGAACGATGAGTTGATGTCGCTCGACCGCGTGCAGGCCAAGGTCGATGCCGCCAGCAAAATCGGGCTCGTCATCCTCGATGCGTGCCGGAACAACCCGTTTGCCGCGCGTATGGTGCGATCGGCCGGGGCGACGCGGGCGATCCGGCCCGGTCTTGCAAGCGTCGAGCCCGACGGCAACGTACTGGTCGCCTACGCCGCCAAGCACGGCAACGTCGCCGAGGATGGGGCTGGAAAGAACAGCCCGTTCACGGAAGCGATCCTCGCGCACATCGAGGAGCCGGGGCTTGAGATCAATTTCCTGTTCCGGCGGGTGCGGGATGCCGTGCGCGCCAAGACGGAGCGGCGGCAGGAGCCGTTCGTCTATGGCTCGCTCGGCAGCGAACCGCTGTTCTTCAAGACGGCGGCGCGGTGAGAGAAGGCTTTACAGGGGGCCGTCCGCGTCTTACACCGCCTTTGCCGGGAGGTTAGCTCAGCGGTAGAGCGCTTCGTTTACACCGAAGATGTCGGGGGTTCGATCCCCTCACCTCCCACCAGGATTGTGGCGCTGACGACACGCTTTGGGGTGGAGCAGCTGCGCAAACGGAAACGGCGCCGTGGGGCGCCGTTTGAGTGCTGGTTTTTGGCGTCCCTCAGTTCAGGGCGTCCTTCAGCTTCTTGGCGGGCGTGAATTTCGGCACGCGGGAAGCGGCGATGTTGATGGTCGCGCCGGTCATGGGATTGCGGCCTTCGCGGGCCTTGCGCTTGGCGACCTTGAAGGTGCCGAAATCCGGGATGCGCACGTCCTGCTCTTGCTTCATCGCGCCCTTGATGTGCTCCAGCACCGCATCGACTGCCGCTCCGGCCTTGTCTTTCGGGAGCTCGCACGCCGTCGCGACGGCATTGATCAGATCTTGTTTGCTCATTGTGTTGATCCTTTATGTACTTGTGCTGCTACGCGCTTGAGATTTCCGGCCGAGGTCGCTTGAGGTCTGACGCTGGGCTAGGTGACCCTATGGCCACACTTCAGCTGCACTCGGCAAAGACGACCAAAAACCGGGACCGTCAAGCGGAAAAACGGCCAGAAGACCCCCAATTTACGGGCATTTGACCCTCGTTTACGACGTTCAGCAGGGCATAAAAAGACCCCCCGCGCTGGAAGGTCGCGGGGGGTACGGATTATTCGCCGATCAGTAACGCTCAGTGGGCGAGCGGGCGGCTTTCGTCCTTGCCTCCGGCCTGATCAGGGGCCGGCGTCTCTTCTTCCCAGGCGATGGCTTCCGGCATACGCACCAGCGCCACCTTCAAGACGTCATCCACGCGCGCGACCGGAATGATCTCGAGCTTGGTTTTGACCTCCTCTGGGATATCGGCGAGATCCTTGACGTTTTCGTCCGGGATCAGAACGGTTTTGATGCCGGCGCGAAGGGCTGCCAACAACTTCTCTTTCAGACCACCGATCGGGAGAACCCGGCCGCGCAGCGTGATCTCGCCGGTCATGGCGACATGCTTGTGGACCGCGATGCCAGTCAGCACCGAGATGATCGCCGTCACCATGGCGACGCCGGCTGACGGGCCATCCTTGGGCGTCGCGCCTTCCGGCACGTGCACGTGGATGTCCTTCTTGTCGAACATCGAGGCCTTGATGCCGAAGTCCACCGAGCGCGAGCGGACATACGAGTGCGCCGCGGTAATGCTTTCCTTCATGACGTCGCGCAAGTTGCCAGTGACGGACATCTTGCCTTTGCCAGGCATCATGACGCCTTCGATCGTGAGGATCTCGCCGCCGACTTCGGTCCAGGCAAGGCCCGTGACGACACCGACCTGGTCCTCGAGTTCGGCTTCGCCAAAGCGGTACTTCGGCACGCCCAGGTAGTCCTGGACGTTGTCGATGGTGACCTTGATGCTCTTCTTTTGCGAGGTCAGCAGTTCCTTGATGGCCTTGCGGGCGAGCTTGGAAATTTCACGCTCGAGCGAGCGCACGCCGGCTTCCCGCGTGTAACGGCGGATCATGTCGCGGAGTGCTTCGTCGTCGATTTCCCACTCGGCGGCTTCGAGGCCGTGGGCCGCGACGGCTTCCGGGATCAGATGGCGCTTGGCGATCTCGACCTTCTCGTTTTCCGTGTAGCCCGCGAGCCGGATGATTTCCATGCGGTCGAGGAGGGCCGGCGGAATGTTGAGCGTGTTCGCCGTCGTCACGAACATCACGCTCGAGAGGTCGTAGTCGACTTCGAGGTAATGGTCGTTGAACGTCGCGTTCTGTTCGGGATCGAGCACTTCGAGCAGGGCGGCCGCGGGGTCGCCACGGAAGTCCTGGCCCATCTTGTCGATCTCATCGAGCAGGAAGAGCGGGTTCGCCTTCTTGGCCTTCTTCATCGACTGGATGACCTTGCCGGGCATCGACCCGATGTAGGTGCGGCGATGGCCGCGGATCTCGGCTTCGTCGCGGACGCCGCCGAGCGACATGCGCACGAACTCACGGCCGGTCGCGCTGGCGATCGACTTGCCGAGCGAGGTCTTGCCGACGCCCGGAGGTCCCACAAGGCACAAAATCGGGCCCTTCAGGCGATTGGTGCGGCTCTGGACCGCGAGATACTCGAGGATGCGCTCTTTGACCTTTTCGAGGCCATAGTGCTCCTTGTCGAGCGTGTCCTGCGCTTCGGCGATGTCCTTCTTGACCTTGCCTTTGACGCCCCACGGAATCGACAGCAGCCAGTCGAGGTAGTTGCGCACGACCGTGGCTTCGGCCGACATCGGGCTCATCTGCCGAAGCTTCTTCAGCTCGGCGAGCGCCTTGTCCTTGGCTTCCTTCGAGAGCTTGGTGTTCTCGATCTTCTCTTCGAACTCGGCGATATCGTCGCGTTCATCGCCGTCGCCGAGTTCCTTCTGAATGGCCTTCATCTGCTCATTCAAATAGTACTCGCGCTGGGTCTTCTCCATCTGGCGCTTGACGCGCGAACGGATCTTCTTCTCGACCTGCAGCACCGAGATCTCGCTTTCCATCAGCGCGTAGACGCGCTCCAGGCGCTCGGAGACGGTGGTGAGTTCGAGGATTTCCTGCTTCTCGGCGATCTTGATCGCGAGATGCGCGGCAATGGTGTCGGCAAGCTTCGAGTGGTCCTCGATCTGGCCAAGGTTGCCGAGAACTTCGGGGCTGATCTTTTTGTTGAGCTTCACGTAGCTTTCGAACTGCGTGATGGCGGACCGCGCGAGCGCCTCCAGTTCGTCGGTCGAGCCCGGGGCGTCAGCGACGCGCGCGACTTCGGCTTCGAAGAAGTTGGCATTCTCGCTGTACTTGGTGATGCGAGCGCGCTGCGTGCCTTCAACCAGCACCTTCACGGTGCCGTCGGGCAACTTCAAGAGCTGCAGCACGGAGGCGAGCGTGCCCATCTCGTAGATGGCATCTTGGGCGGGGTCATCGTCGCCGGCGTTCTTCTGCGCGGCGAGCAGGATCTGCTTGTCGGCGCGCATCACCTCTTCCAGGGCATTGATCGATTTCTCACGGCCGACGAACAGCGGCACGATCATGTACGGGAAGACGACGATGTCGCGGAGCGGGAGGACCGGATAGACGTCCTTGCCGGCGCCCTTGTCCTTCGATGGCTTTGGATCGGTCATTTTCATCTCGTCTCCCAGAGGATCTTCGACGCTACTGTCCCAATAGATGGCCGTCTAATGAGGGCGCGTGGCGGCACAATGCTCGAATTGTGACTGTCCACTTACCTCTTTGGTCGACCATCCACGAGGGATTTGTTCAGATTGCGGGGATCCTATCTCAATTTCAGAAAACAGAGTGGCGGCGCGCCGTCACTCAATTCCGTGCACTCAAGATGGGCATTAGCCACAACGGATCAAGGCCCGCATAACCCGGTTGGGCAATGGTCCACAACATCTCTGTGCGGACGGCGTGAAAACGGTGTAAATGACGCGCACTTGCAACGCGGGGCACGCAGTTGCTCCGCATGCCACCCAAGCGTTCGCGCAACGTAAGGATCAGGCGCTTGAGCCTTTTTCTTCGGCCCTGTCTGAGTATATCCGAAGCGGCCGAGCGCCGCCTTCGACCACCTCAGGTCCGATGACGACCTCTTCGACGCCCTTGAGGCCGGGGAGTTCGAACATCGAGTCGAGCAGGATGCCTTCCATGATCGAGCGCAGGCCGCGCGCGCCGGTCTTGCGTTCGATGGCTTTGCGCGAGATCGCTTTCAGGGCTTCCTGCGTCAGAGTCAACTTCACGTCTTCCATCTCGAACAGGCGCTGGTACTGCTTCACGAGCGCGTTCTTCGGGGTGGTCAGGATCTGCATCAGGGCGGCTTCGTCGAGATCCTCGAGCGTGGCGATCACAGGGAGACGGCCGATGAACTCGGGGATCAAGCCGAACTTCAACAGGTCCTCGGGCTCGACACCCTTCAAGACTTCGCCGGTGCGGCGCTCGTCGGGGCCCGTTACTTTCGCGCCGAAGCCGATCGAGGAGCCACGGCCGCGGCTCGAAATGATCTTCTCGAGGCCGGCGAAGGCGCCGCCGCAGATGAAGAGGATGTTCGACGTATCGACCTGCAGGAACTCCTGTTGAGGATGCTTGCGGCCGCCCTGGGGGGGAACGCTCGCAACGGTGCCTTCCATGATCTTCAGGAGGGCCTGCTGCACGCCTTCGCCCGAGACGTCGCGGGTGATGGAGGGGTTGTCGGACTTGCGACTAATCTTGTCGATTTCGTCGATGTAGACGATGCCGCGCTGGGCGCGCTCGACGTTGTAATCGGCGTTCTGCAGCAGCTTCAGGATGATGTTTTCGACGTCTTCGCCGACATAGCCGGCTTCCGTCAGCGTGGTGGCGTCGGCCATGGTGAAGGGAACGTCGAGAATGCGGGCGAGCGTCTGGGCGAGCAGCGTCTTGCCGCAGCCTGTTGGGCCGCACAGGAGGATGTTCGATTTCGCCAGTTCGACGTCGTTGTTCTTGGCGGCGTGATTGAGGCGCTTGTAGTGGTTGTGGACCGCCACGGAGAGGACCCGCTTGGCGTGGTCCTGGCCGATCACGTAGCTGTCGAGAACGGTGCAGATTTCGTGCGGCGTCGGGACGCCGTCGCGGGACTTCACGAGGGTGTTCTTGTTCTCCTCGCGGATGATATCCATGCACAATTCGACGCATTCATCACAGATGAACACCGTCGGGCCCGCGATCAATTTGCGGACTTCGTGCTGACTCTTGCCGCAGAACGAGCAGTACAGAGTATTTTTTTCCTGGGCCATGCGGCTTTCTCACCCATCTGCGGTGCCGATGGCGGCCCCATAGCCGTCACCTGCGCGAACTCCCGGGGGCACTTACGATGGCGCTAGGTTCGCGCGCCCGGGAATCCCTACTCCTCGATCAGAGCATGCTAGCGCTGCCTAGATCAAGGATCGATTAAAGGCGGTGTGGCACGTAATACCCACAGCGTCCTGACAGCCACATCAACGGCCGGACTATGCCGAAAATACGACTGTCACAAGAGGCATATGCAGGGATCGTGCCTGACATGTGCCTGTCAAACGCTGCAATCAACGCAGGTCTTTACGACGATTTCCCAAGTGCCAGTTCAACTTCTTCGCGGCTGGTCAAGACTTTGTCGACGAGGCCGAAATCGCGGGCTTGCTCTGCCGTCATGAAGTAATCGCGGTCAAGCGTTCTTTCGATGACTTCGTATGGCTGGCCAGTGTGCTTGACATACACCTCATTGAGGCGCCGCTTCATCTTTACGATATCTTCAGCATGGCGTTCGATATCGCTCGCCTGGCCCTGAAAGCCGCCGGACGGCTGATGCACCATGACGCGGGCGTTGGGCAGGACGTAGCGCATGCCCTTGGCGCCGGCCGACAGCA
Source organism: uncultured Alphaproteobacteria bacterium (assembly GCA_963779515.1). Classification (GTDB taxonomy): domain Bacteria; phylum Pseudomonadota; class Alphaproteobacteria; order Rhizobiales; family Hyphomicrobiaceae; genus CAVZYN01. The sequence continues at coordinate 14,976 of CAVZYN010000005.1, read as the reverse complement.
GCAGCGAGCCCATGGACGCGGCCTGGCCCATGCAGAGGGTGGCGACGGGGCAGCGGATGAACTGCATGGTGTCATAAATGGCCATGCCGGACGTCACCACGCCGCCGGGCGAGTTGATATACATGGCAATTTCCTTCTTCGGGTTCTGGGACTCGAGGAAGAGAAGCTGCATGCAGATCGAGTTGGCCATCAGGTCCTCGATCGGGCCGACCACGAACAGAATGCGGTCCTGCAGCATGCGCGAGGCGAGGTCGAATTGCTTCTCCCCGCGCGCGGTCTGCTCGATCACGGCCGGCCAGTAGGTGTTCGTGATGGGGGAGGAGGTCATGCCATGTCCTTGAGAGCTATCGGGTGTCGGCGTCGCAAAACAGTCGAGTTGTAGATAGGTGATGCGCCGCGCTGTGCAAAGCCCCCATCGGGCAGAGCGGGTGCGGGTCAGTGATTGTGCGTCGGATCGGTGCAGGTCGCCGGATCGTGGTCGTGCGCATGGCCGGCACCGGGGAAGGCCGGCATGTCGTCGGGCAGCGGCAGCATCAGCTCTTCGCGCGAGACCTTCTTGTCGGTCGTCTTGGCGAGTGCGACGACATGGTCGACCACCTTGTCCTCGAAGATCGGTGCGCGCAGCTCGGTGAGGGCGGCCGGGTTCTTTTGGTAGTACTCGTAGACCATCTTCTCTTGACCCGGATAGCGGCGGGCCTGCTCGATCAGGGCGCCGCGCAGCTCGTCCTGATTGACGGTGATCTTGTTCTTGTCGCCGATCTCGCCGATGACGAGGCCGAGACGGACGCGGCGCTCGGCGATCTTGCGGTACTCCGCCTTGCTCTGCTCTTCGGTCTTGCCTTCGTCGGCGAAGGTTTTGCCGGACTGTTTCAGACCGGATTCGACCTGCTGCCAGATGCCATTGAATTCGCTTTCAACGAGCGCTTCGGGCAGTTCGAAAGAATGGACCTTGTCGAGTTCGTCGAGCAGCTGACGCTTCAGCTTCATGCGGCTGACGTTGGAGTATTCGCCAGTGATCTGGCCCTTGATGATCTCTTTCAAGCGATCGAAATTTTCGAGTCCGAGGGTCTTGGCGAAGTCGTCGTCCATCGCCGGCGGCACCGGCTTGGCGACGGCTTTCACCTTGACGTCGAACACGGCGGTCTTGCCGGCCAGCGTCTTCTCGCCGTAGGCCTCGGGGAAGGTTGCGTTGACGGCGCGTTCTTCGCCGGCCTTGGCGCCGATCATGCCGTCCTCGAAGCCGGGGATGAAACCGCCTTGGCCGAGCACGACGTCCATGTCTTCGCCGGTGCCGCCGGGGAACACGACACCATCGATTTTACCTGCAAAATCGATCTTGACGCGATCTTTCATGCTGGCGGCGCGACCGTCTTCGTCCTCGTATTTCATGGCGCGTTCGGCGAGCTGGGCCAGCGCCTTGTCGACCTCGGCGTCGTCGACGTCGGCGGACAGGCGTTCGAGCGAGAGTGTCGAGAGATCGGCGATGGCGATCTCAGGCAGCACCTCGAATTTCATGGTGTAGGCAAGATCGAGTTTGCCCTCGATCACCTGCTCAATCTCGGATTTGTCTTCGCTGAAGATGATGTTCGGCTGCACGGCGGGGCGCTCCTTGCGCTCCTCGATCGCCTTCTTGCTCGTCTCCTGCACGGTCTGCTCGATGGTCTCGGCCATCAGCGAGCGGCCGTAGAGCTTTTTGATGTGGGCGACCGGCACCTTGCCCTTGCGGAAGCCCTTGATCTGGATCTGGTCCTTCACCTCGTCGAGGCGCGCCACGTAGCGGGTGCCGATCTCGCTCTGCGGGATCACCACTTTCAATTCGCGCTTCAATCCGCTGGCATTCGTTTCAGTGACTTGCATGACCTTACTCGATCCTGGTCTCGATCCCGTCTTTCCGGAACGCCGCACGGCGCCCGGCCTCGCATTCTGTTGGCGATCTGGTGCGGGCGGAGGGATTTGAACCCCCACGGCGTGAACCGCCAGAACCTAAATCTGGTGTGTCTACCAATTCCACCACGCCCGCCGCATGCCGGCACCCGCCTCGAAAAACCGTCCGCCGGCCGCGCATCCAGGGACGATCCGAGGATTGAGGCCAGCAGGGCTTGCAGAGGTGAGGTTCCGATCCATGCCTTCAAGCGCTCCGCCCAAACCGGGGGATCGCCCGAGACGTCCGTCGCCGACGCCGGGCGACATATATCTGGCGGTTGCGTCTCTTATCAACGGCTAAGTGGGGCGATCGGAGAGAAATCAGTCGCGGTCCATGCGCTGGACCAGGAACATCACGAAGGCCCAGGGCAGGACCATCAGGTACTGCCAGTTCTGGCTGCTGACGTGCAAATCCGACATGCGGATGTGCCCCGTCAGGAACAGGGCAAGAACGGCGATTGCTATTGCTACGGCGAATGCGCGGAACATCGCCCTCTCCTCGGGGTCAGCGGGACACAACGGTCCTGCAGCGAGAATGAAGCAAGGGGCGTGCCAAGAGTGGGCGGGGGCAAACAAAAAAGCAGCCGGCCCTTTTTGGGACCGGCTGCCTGGCTCACGAGCTCCAAAGAGCTCTCGAGATTACTTCAACGGTTGGACCGGAGCGTAGGAGACCTGCTGGCAGCAGCTGTCACCGAAGTGATAGCGGAGGCCGATCTTGAACTCGTGTGCTGCGAGGTCGTCGATGCGGACGGCCGGGTTGACGAAGCCTGCCGAGTCGACGCGGCCCGAGCGGGCGTTGCCCATGTCGATGTAGCGGTAGCCGAAGTCGAGGATCGCGCGATCCGAGACCTGCCAGCCGATACCCGCCATCAGCGACCAGGCGAGCGAGACTTTGCTGGCGCCTTCGATGCGGTTGGTGAGGTTGCGGTTGCCGGTGAAGTAGATTTCGCCGACCTGGTTGTAGGCGACGCCGACGCCGGCGCCGACGTAGGGCATGAAGCCGCCGAAGTTGCCGAAGTCCTTATAGGCGTTGACCATCGCGGTCGTGGTGCGGATCGTCGCGTGGAGCGGATCGACACCGACAAGGGGGGTGTACGGCACTGGTGGAGCCGCAGGAACAACGAACGCCACCGGAGCGGTTGCAGGACCCGTGTCGAAAGAACAGCGGCTCTGCATCGAGTTTACGTGCACCGCGGAAGTCGATCATTGCTTCACCACGAATACCCCATGCGCCCGTGCCGCAGCCGGCACCAACGCCGCCCATCCACGAATTCTCGAAGCCAAGCGTGGTCGTGCTTTCACCAGCATAAATGAAGTCGCGAACGTAAAGCGGCCTGAGCGGGGGTCGTAGCCCACTGGCGCGCCCGTTGACGATGCCAGTCGTCGCGTCGTAGCCCGTTCCTGCGTGCCGGTATAGCGCCAGCTGCCGTTCGAGACGGGCCATTTCACGTCGGGATCTTTGGAGACGGAGTAGCCGAGGTCGGCGCGGAAGTAGCAGGGGCCTGCGGGACCGCGGGCGGCGTGTGCGCCCCACTGATAGCCGTCGGCGTGCGCGGCGGCGTGAGCAGGAGCAGCTGCTGCGGCGGCGCGAGCAGCGCGACCGTTGCCGTGACCGAAATGACCTTTGTCCAAGTCAGCCGCGCTGGCCGACCCAGCGAAGCCTGCAACGGCGAGTGCTGCCGCAGCCAGACCAACAGTGCGCGTGATCTTCATGTTCAGTTTACCCTTATTGGACAGGCACTCGGAGTGAGGCCTGCTGACCTCAAGTTGCAGGGTGAATTTGCCGGAGGTCCGGTTAAAACCGAGTTAAGCGGTGTACGAATATTGGACGCGCACGCGGCAAAAGTGCGGGTTCACAACGAAAAATGAGCCATTGCGCCACACTTGCGAACGCGGCGTCGCGCTTTTAAGAGCGCGTTTGCTTTTGTTGACTCAGAAACGCGCTCGACGTTTTTGCGCCGGAGCAGTTCTTCACGCCGAACCGGTTCCCACTTCGGCTAAACTGCTCTAGGGTCGCCGCCCACATCGGATTCAAAGGTGCAACGCGTGGCACATGCGGCAGGCGTGACGCAGGCAATCGGTCACACACCCCTCATCAAACTGAAGCGCGCGTCGGACGCGACGGGCTGCACGATCCTCGGCAAAGCCGAGTTCATGAACCCGGGACAGTCGGTGAAGGATCGCGCGGCGCTCTTCATCATCCAGGACGCGATCAAGCGCGGGCAGCTGCGGCCCGGCGGCACGATCGTGGAGGGCACGGCGGGGAACACAGGGATCGGGCTGACGCTGGTTGGCAACGCGCTCGGCTTCCGGTCGGTGATCGTGATCCCGGACACGCAGTCGCAGGAGAAGAAGGATACGCTCAGGCTGCTGGGCGCGACGCTCGTCGAGGTGCCGGCGCAGCCCTACAAGAGCCCGAACAACTACATCAAATATGCGGCGCGGCTGGCGGAAGCGCTGAATAAGAGCGAGCCGCATGGGGCGGTGTTCGCCAACCAGTTCGACAATGTCGCCAACCGCGAGGCGCACATCCAGACGACGGCGCTGGAGATTTATGAGGCGACGGACGGCAAGGTCGACGGGTTCATTTGCGCCGTCGGGTCGGGGGGCACGCTGGCCGGCACTGCGATCGGCCTCAGGGCGCGCAACAAGAATATCCAGATCGGGATTGCCGACCCGCCGGGGGCGGCGCTGTACAGCTACTTTACGACGGGGGAACTCAAATCCGAGGGATCGTCGATCACGGAGGGCATCGGGCAGGGGCGGATCACGGCCAATCTCGAGGGCGCGGTGATGGATCACGCGTACCAGATCCCCGACGCCGAGGCGGTCGACATCGTCTTCAAGCTGCTCGAGGAGGAGGGGCTTTGTCTCGGCGCCTCGTCGGGCGTCAACATCGCGGGGGCGATCCGGCTCGCGAAGGCGCTGGGGCCGGGAAAGACGATCGTCACTATTCTTTGCGATTACGGCACGCGCTATCAGTCGCGGCTGTTCAATCCAGACTTCCTGCGCTCCAAAAATCTGCCGGTGCCGGCGTGGCTGACTGCCACGTCCGCGATGCCCTCGATGTTCGCCGCTGCCGAGAAAGCCTGACATGACGGAACAACTGCATCGCGCGGATGCCTATCTCAAGACCATCGAGGCCAAGGTGCTCGCGGTCAACGATCTCGGCGGCGTGATTTTGGATCGTACGATTTTTTATGCCTCGGCGGGCGGGCAGCCGGGGGATCAGGGCACGCTCGATTTTCCGGGCGGGTCGTGTGTGATCGCGACTGCGGTCTATGACGCCGACAAGGCGACGATCGTGCACGTGACGCCGGAAGGGTCGCCGCGGCCGAAGCCCGGCGATACGGTGCGGGTGCATCTCGACTGGGAGATCCGGCACAAGTACATGCGGATGCATACGGCGCTGCATCTGTTGTGCAGCCTCGTGAAGTTTCCGGTGACGGGTGGGCAGATCGGGGCGGCGGAAGGGCGGCTCGATTTCGACATCGAGGATGCGAGCGCGGTCGATAAGGATAAGCTGACGGCGGATCTCATGGGCCTCGTTGCCGCCAATCATCCGGTCAGTCAGAAGTGGATCACGGACGCGGAACTGCTGGCCAACCCGGGGCTCGTGCGCACGATGGCTGTGAAGCCGCCGATGGGCAGCGGCCAGGTGCGCATCGTCATGATCGGCGCGGATGGCGGCATCGATCTGCAGCCGTGCGGGGGCACCCATGTCGGGGCGACGGGGGAAATCGGCGCGGTCGCCGTGACCAAAATTGAGAAAAAGGGCAAACTCAACCGCCGCATCCGCGTTGCGTTTGTCTGACCATCTCTCTCGGGTCGGGGCGAGGACTGCACTCGCACCGATCGAATTTGTCGCCGCCCCTCACCCTAACCCTCTCCCCGCAGGCGGGGAGAGGGGACAGATCAAGGTACTTTCTCATGCCCACCGACCCCAAGCAGTGGATCGTCGAGACCGACTGGCTCGCGAGCAATCTCAGCGCGCCAGATGTCGTGGTGCTCGACGGGTCGATGCACCTGCCGACGTCGGGGCGGAATGCGCGCGCCGAATACGCGGCGGCGCACATCCCGGGCGCGCTCTACTTCGATATCGACGAGGTCGCCGACAAGAAGAACCCGCTGCCGCACATGCTGCCCGGGACCGTGCAGTTTGCCTCGCAGGTCAAGAAGATGGGGATCGGCGATGGCCTGCGCATCGTCGTCTATGACAGCGAGGGGCTCTATTCGGCGGCGCGGGTGTGGTGGATGTTCCGCAGCATGGGGCACAATGATGTCGCGGTGTTGAATGGCGGTTTGAAGAAGTGGAAGGCCGAAGGTCGCGCCGTCACCGATGAGCCGACGCTGGCGCGGACGCCACGTCACTTCACGCCGCGCTTCAACGGGGCGCTGGTGCGCGATCGTGACGACGTCAAGGCGCTGATCGGCAACAGCCGCGTGCAGATCGTCGATGCGCGCGCGGCCAATCGTTGGGAAGGGGCGGTGCCGGAGCCGCGCCAGGGGCTGCGCTCGGGACGCATTCCGTCATCGAAGAACGTGCCGTTCCAGAGCTTGCTCAATGCGGATGGCACGCTGAAGGACAAGGCGCAGTTGAAGGCGATCTTCGATGCGGCGGGGGTCGATCTGGCACGGCCGGTGGTGGCGAGCTGCGGGTCGGGCGTGACGGCAGGCGTCGTCGCGTTTGCGCTGGCGCAGCTCGGCAATCCGGATGCGGCGGTCTACGACGGATCATGGACCGAATGGGGGGCGGACCACGCGCTACCGATCGAGACGGGTAAGGCGGGGTAGGCTCTCGTCAGCATCAGATTTTCGCTGCCACATTGTCGCCAGGCGGATTTTTTCCTAGTGTTGACGGCGGCCGGGCTGGGCGCTGGCCAATCTATTGCCATGTAAGCGGCAGGAGAGACCAGATGATGACACAGTGGAAGCGCTGGGGATTGCGCCAGGCTTTGGCGCGGATCGTGGGCGCGGTGGCCGCGAGCATGATGGCGGGATTGGGAGCGGGTGCCACGTTCGCGCAGTCGCCGCCACCGGATTATGATGGGCGCGATATCGTGTACTCGATGGCGGCGGGAACGAACTTGCGGCGCGGCGAGCGGCTGGTGGATCGCTTTGTCGTGACGTTCTGGGAGCGCACGGAGATCAAAGGGGCGGGACGCTGCTCGGCGGAGGCGTGTCCCGTGACGTTCAACGGCGAGACGCTCTATGCGCGCCGCAGCCGGCTCGAACTCAAGGACACGCCGAAGCTGCCGCCGAAGGTTACGCGGACGCTCAGGCGCGGCGATCAGGGCCCCGATGTGAAAATCCTGCAGGATGCGCTCAAGGATGCGGGCTTCAATATCAGCAGCGATGGGAATTTCGGACGCGGCACCGAGCAGGCGGTGCGCGATTTCCAAGCGAAAGTGAGGATCGAGACCGATGGCGTCGCCGGGCCGCGGACATTGCGCGAACTCGGGGCATAGATGAGCGACGCGGTCGAGGCGCGAACGCGGCGGGCGGAGCGCGTGCGTCTCGCGGCGGCGGCGATCGGCGTCGTGTTGGCGCTGATCGGCGTCAGGTTTCTCCTCTGGCCGGAGGCGGCGAGCCGGTTCTTCGGCATCGGCGCGCGGCCGGCGGGCGCTGAACTCCAATATGTCGTGGCGTTGCGGGATCTCTGGCTCGGCGGGCTCGCGATTGGACTTGCAATGCTGCGCGCGTGGCAAGGGCTGGCGCTGTGGCTTGGGCTCGGCGCGCTCGTGTGCTTCGGTGATGCGGGAATTGTCGCGGCGGCGGCGGGGCCGGCGCTCGCGATTGCGTTTCATATGGTGTCGGGGGTGGTGTGCGCGGGGTTGGCGTGGGGGGCGTGGAGGCTCGGGGCCAGTGATTGAATAGCTGCTTCCGATTTTTCGCGCGTGCGATTGAAAATGAGCGTGTGATGCAGCGCCTGCCCGATCGCGGCGGCACGGCGTATGGGGGCCAGGCACAAGGCCTAGCATGACGGCTGTGGGTGGGATCGCGACGGTGTCAACCCGGGTAAGTACCTAGTCGCGCGGTTATGGGTGGGCTGGCATGGTGGCGGTGTTCTGCCCGGCCCCGGGACGTTTCAGCTGAACGATCTGAGATGGGGCGGAACCGGTTGTCGCCTTCGAGATGCACCTCGCCGCATTGGCCGCGCATCGAGCACGCAGCGTTCGCGTGGAGGCGATGAAACGACATTCCAGGCTATCACGTGGTGGTGACATGCGTGATGGGAGACCTTTGTCTGTTGCCCGGGTTCGCGAGGATCATGTTCGCAAAGATCATGTTCGCAAGGATCGGGGAGTCGTGCTGCGCTCACCCAGTGCATGTCCGCGGTACCAGTCCTTTGGCTGGACCGAACGGGCGGAGACCAGCATTCAACAGACGCTGAGCGCTTTCCCCTGGATCGTGGATGAAGACCGGCGCGGGCGCTGTTGACGCGCTCACAAAAAAAATAGATGGGTCCGGTTCGCCGGGCCTGCGTGAAGACAGTGCCCGCGCTCCCGGGGATTATTTTTGTGGCCGCATCCGGCACGCCTTCGGCGCGCCGGCCGGATGCGGCGTGTGCGATCAGAGAATTGAACGAAGAACAAAACAAGAAAACTCGCAATTCAGTCGCGGCGGTTGGCGCGTTCACCCTAGGTCATTGATCTGCCTTGGAAAGACCACGTCTTCGCGTATGCTGCGGTCGGTTTACCCTTGCTCGTGCACGCGACGTGCTGCGGGCCAATGTGCTGTCTGGAGTCGCCGATGAATTACGATGCGTTCGACCTGCCCTTTTTTCTGGCCGTGATGGCCATGGGATTGGGGCTTTCGCTGATGACTTACCGCATGTTTGCGACGCGCTACGAGTGGCCGATGGGCGAATGGCATATCAATCGCCCGGCGTTGCCGATCCTGATCGGCTTGATTTGCGTGATCATCGCGGGACTATTCGCGCTTGCGCGCTTCTCGATGGGATACGTCGAAAGCGGTTGGGGTATCCTTATCGGCGGCGCGATCGTCGCATTCGTGTGGACCGCGTTTTTGCGCGTGGCATCGCAGATTTCGCTATTTCTGGCGCCCGGCATGACCGCGCTGATGACCATCGCCTGGCTCGTCGGACCGCAAGCACTCGAGTATCGCACGGTGCGCTCGGAAATCCGCGAACTGCGCGATCAACTGCGCGACCAAGGCGTCGTGCGCGATCAGGGTGGGGCCGGATCACTGCGCGCCAACCCGATGCAGCCCTTGCAGCCTGGCCAGCCGACCCTGCAGCCGCGCGCGCGCGATCTCGACCAGCAGCCCGGTGTGAAACGCTGACATCCGCCGAGACGCGCCTTGGGAGATGGGGCGCTTTGGGGTTGTTTCGCCCCCGGTCGATCGGATACACACGGGCGACCGCGACATGCCGTTCATCGAGCCCGGCGGGCACTACGCCGGGCTTTTTTGCGCAACTATGCCGCGTTTTGTTCGCGCGCATGATCGGCGACAACCTGTTGAGATTCGTGCATCGCCGAGAGGCATGAAGGAGCCCCATGGCTGTCCGCAGACTGCATCCCGATCAACCGTCGCATTTCGCGTTCACGCCGGACAACCTTGCGTGGGCCAAAACGACGATCACAAAGTATCCAGCGGGAAAGCAAGCGTCGGCCGTTATTCCGCTGTTGTGGCGCGCGCAGGAGCAGCATGCCGGTTGGCTGCCGGAGCCGGCGATCCGTTATGTCGCGGACATGCTCGGCATGGCTTATATTCGCGTCTACGAAATCGCGACCTTCTACACGATGTATCAACTGGCGCCAGTCGGCCGGCGTGCACACGTGCAGGTGTGCGGGACGACGCCGTGCATGCTGCGCGGCGCGGAAGCGCTGAAGGCTGTCTGTCAGAAGAAAATCCATCACGATCCGCATCATGTTTCGGCGGACGGGAATTTTTCGTGGGAAGAGGTCGAGTGTCTCGGCTCGTGTGCGAATGCGCCGATGGTGCAGATCTTTAATGACACCTATGAGGATTTGACGCCTGAGCTGATGGAGAAGGTGCTTGACGGGTTCGCGCGCGGGCAGCCACCGAAATCTGGATCGCAGATCGGGCGACGCGCATCGGCGCCCTTGGGTGGTGCGACGACGTTGAAGGATCCATCGCTCTACGACGGTTCGACGATCGGGGCGTGGAAGGCACGGCTCGCGTCGCTCGATGCGGCGCAGGCACAAGCGGCGACCGTGGCCGCGACAGCGGGCGCCGGTGCGACGGCCACTGCAGCGGCGAGTGTGGCGCCAGCGGCGGCCCAAACCACAAAGGCTGCGGCGCCTCCAGCGACGGCACCAGCGCCAGTGGCCGCAAGCGCTGCACCGTCTTCGGGATCAGCGAGACCATCAGCACCGCCACCACCTGGATCGGCGGCCGCAGCGGCGCTCGCGACGTTGGCTGGAACGGCGACGGTGGTCGGTGGCAAAGCATCGGCAAGTGGCAAAGGTGACAGCAGTGGTTTTGCGTCATCCGGTATCGCACCAGCCGGAAAGCATTCTGGCACAGGCTTTCATGCGCCCGACAGTTACAGGCCGGAGTTGCTGGCGGCGCCGCGTGGCGGCAAGGGCGATGATCTCAAATTGATCTGGGGCGTCGGCGAAAAACTCGAGCAACGCATGAACGCGCTCGGCATCTGGCATTACGATCAGGTCGCCAAATGGAGCGAAGCCAACATCTTCTGGTTCGAGACGGAGATGGAAGGGTTCAAGGGCCGCATCGGCCGCGACAAGTGGATCGAGCAATGCCAGAAGCTCGCCTCCGGCTGGCGTCCTGAAGGCAATGTCGGCGAACGGCCGAAGGGGTAAACAATGGCACTGGCTGACAAGGACCGCATCTTCCGCAATATCTACGGCTTTCACGACGCTGGGCTCAATGGCGCGTTGAAGCGCGGCCAGTGGGACGGCACGAAGGCGTTCATCGATCGCGGGCATGATTGGATCATCAACGAGGTGAAAGCTTCGGGCTTGCGCGGACGCGGCGGCGCGGGGTTTCCGACGGGGCTCAAGTGGTCGTTCATGCCGAAGGCCGATCCAAGACCGAGCTATCTGGTCGTCAATGCGGACGAGTCGGAGCCGGGCTCGTGCAAGGACCGCGAGATCATGCGGCACGATCCGCACCTCCTCGTCGAGGGTTGCCTGCTGGCGTCGTTCGCGATGCGGGCGCATACGTGCTTCATCTATGTGCGCGGCGAGTTCATCCGCGAGCGCGAGGCGCTGCAGCGCGCGGTCGATGAAGCGTACGCCGCCAAGCTGATCGGCAAGAACAATACGCACGGTTGGGACTTCGACATCGTCGTGCATCATGGTGCGGGCGCCTACATCTGCGGCGAAGAGACCGCGATGCTCGAGAGCCTCGAGGGCAAGAAGGGCCAGCCGCGCATGAAGCCGCCGTTTCCGGCGAACGCGGGCCTCTATGGCGCGCCGACAACCGTGAACAACGTCGAGAGCATCGCGGTGGTCGGCGAGATCCTGCGGCGGGGGGCGACGTGGTTTGGGGCGCTCGGCAAGCCCAACAACACCGGCACGAAGTTGTTTCAGATTTCGGGCCACGTCGAGAGGCCATGCGTCGTCGAAGAAGAGATGGGCATTCCGCTGCGCGAGCTGTTGGAGCGGCACTGCGACGGCGTCACCGGCGGCTGGGGCAATCTGCTGGCGGTGATCCCGGGCGGATCGTCAATGCCGCTGATCAACGAGCAGGACTGCCAGACGCTGACGATGGATTTCGACGCGCTCTCGAAGTTGAAGAGCGGGATGGGAACGGCGGCGATCGTCGTCATGGACAAGTCGACCGACATCATCGCCGCGTTCCGGCGCATCGCCTATTTCTACAAGCATGAGAGCTGCGGTCAGTGCACGCCATGCCGCGAGGGTACGGGATGGTTGTGGCGCATTCTGCAACGGATGGAGCGGGGGGAATCCTCGCATGCCGAGATTGATATGCTCTGGGATGTGACAAAGCAGATCGAGGGGCACACGATTTGTGCACTCGGTGAAGCGGCGGCATGGCCGGTGCAAGGGCTGATCCGCAATTTCCGGCCTGTGCTCGAGGCGCGGATCGACCAATTCACCGCGGCGAAACGGCAGGCGGCGGAGTAGTTCTCACGTTTTCGCGGGCGGCGCTGGTGTTTCTGGCCGCGCTCGTCTATGAAACGAAAAATTCGAAGTGCAGTGCAGCAACAACGGAACCCGTATGAACGTCAATAAAATCAATCCAGGTTTTGCCGACCGCCAGAAAGCCGCCATCGAAGCCCGCAAGGCGGCGCTCGAAAAATTCAAGTCCAGACCCGGTCCGGGCGATCCGGAGTTCGACAAGAAGCAGGCAGAGCGCGCGGCTGTCGCCAAGGCGCGCGAAGAGCGTGAAGAGACGCGGCGGATCGAGAAGGCGAAGCGTGAGGCGGAAGAGGCCAAGCGCCGGATCGAAGAAGCGGCGCGACTGAAAGCAGAAGAAGAAGCGCGGATCGTCGCCGAAAAGGCCCGCGAAGAGGAAGAGTGGCAGCTGAAGCAGATGCTCGAGGAAGAGCGCGAAACCGAACTCAAAGCCAAACGCGATGCGCGGTATGCGGCGCGGAAAGCGGCCAAGAAGAGCGGGCGCTATTGATCGCGCCGCAGGTTGCCAAGACATGCGGGCGCCGCTGGGCGCCCGTTGCGTTTGGGGCCGGCTCACGGTAACACCACGAGCGCGCGGGCGTAGTTCAGTGGTAGAACGTCAGCTTCCCAAGCTGAATGTCGTCGGTTCAATCCCGATCGCCCGCTCCAAAATATTCAATGAAATGAGACTCTTAAGATTTTGAATTTTCTGCGCGACGTTCAATTTTCGACCGTGGTGGTCACCTGGTGGCCAATCGTGCACGAAATGTTCGATGGGCTTTCTGGCAACTGGTGTTGCAGATGGGGAACCAAGTGGGTTTTGGCGTCGGCTGAGGTCGCCAATCAGTGGCTGAACGTGTCAGCGGCTGGTGATCCAGTTCCGCACTTCTGAGGCCCGCCAACCGACGCGGCCCGGCCCCAGCCGGCGCTGGCGCGGAAACAAGCCCTGCTTGACATAAAGATAGATCGTCGAGCGGGCGAGGCCGGTCTTGGCGGTGATCGTGCGGACGCTCCAGAGTTCGTCATCGACCGGTGGTGCCGCTGGCGCCGGCGGTTGCGCGTGCGTGAAAAGATCATCCATCGGCGTGATCCGGTTTTGAACGCGGCGGGACGTGTTCGGACGGCGGCGCTGCATCGTCATCGTCCGGTCCGGCGCTGTCCGAAGCTGTCTCGTGCGGGTCTTCGGCGCGTGTTGCCATCACGGGCGCGATCAGGCTCCGGTCGGCCCGAAGCCACCGTGCGATGGCCTCGATCACCCGCTCGAACCGGAGAGTTGTGCGCATTCGCGGACCTTGGGACGCGATGTGCTCGGCGCCTGCGGACGGCGGCCATGAACCGCAACACGGTGCGATACCTCGCAAGACCTCGCCGGCGGCGCACTCTGCACAAGACGCCGCGCATGTTCGATTTGAGGTCGACGATCGTTTCCAAGATTTCCGAGGCGGTGAATGGTCGAGCCGTCATGACACGCGTTTCTCCGATCTGCGATCGCACAACGATGACGACGATCATCCGGCCAACGTGCATCGCAGGCAATTGGGAAAAGCGGGGAAAAGAGGGAGCTGCCGAGAAGCTGCGGGAAGCATCGACGCGACGTCAGGCCCGCGAGATCCGGGCGGCTCGCGCTCCCGTGCGCACCATTTCTCCCCATCCCTCCGGAGCCGTCGTCGCTCGCTTGCCCCGCACCCGAAGGGCGAGCGGCGACGGCGGAGCGGGGGATGGCCATCCCTCTGGTGAGTCTGAGCCCGTCGTCACGCCGGGACACATCGAGACGCCAGCACACACTTTTGGATCGAAGAGGATACATCGCCTTGCGACATTGACAGCTGGTCCTCCGCCTGCTGCTCTGGCGTCGTCACGGACCGGAGCGTGTCATGCGCGGACCACCCTCACGGCGCGCCGTCGCCGAGCAGGAGCGCTTTCTGCTGAAGCGGCAAGAGGACTTTCGCGCGGCGGCGGACGCGGTCGCGGCCGCCTTCTCGGAGTTCGCGGAGGTGCAGGCTATCGCGCTGTTCGGGTCCGTCGCAAAGCCGCTCGTGCGCGAGGTGCCGCGGTTCGCCGAATTCCGGCGCCATGGCATCGAGACTTGGCACGAATGCAAGGACGTCGATCTCGCCGTGTGGCTCAGTGGCACCTCCCGTCTCAGGGAGCTTGGCCGCGCGCGGAGCCGCGCCGTCGACGACCTGTTCAAAACCGCCGGCATCGGTGTCGCCCATCACCAAGTGGACGTTTTTGTCATGCACGCTGGCGATGGCCGCTATCTCGGACGCCTCTGCAGCTACGGCACTTGCCCGAAGGGCAAGCCCGAATGCCGGGTGACCGGCTGCGGCGCAACCGCGTTCTTGAAACAACACGACGACTTTGTGCTGGCGCCGGATGCGGTCAGCTCACCCAACGCGGTTCCGATCTTCGATCGCAAGAGCGGAGTCTTCAGCCCCGTCAGCGCGTGGCTGAAGCCGGCGCGCGCGTGAGCCCGGCCGGTGCCGCATTCTCCGCGCCAGGGGGCGTCACCCGCCAGGGCCGAGACCCATCGGGGCTCGGTCGTGCGGGCCGCGCGCGGGCGGCACGATAGCACCCGGTCGCGGCCACCTGCGGCCGCGAGGCGCCCACATGCCTCGCGAAATCCACGCTCATTGAGCCCATCTCGATCATTGCGATTTGAACTCGAACAGCGAACCATGCCGTGCACGGACCGGACGAGAGCGCTTCAGCGGCGCATTGTGACGTGGGCAGCAAGAACGCACTGAAACCGCACACCAAATTTGCCTCGTGACGTCACGACCACTTTTTTGACGCGCGCGCATCGCCCGTCGTTCGGGCGTTTGGCGCGCATCTGACGTCGTTCTTTTATCTCGATGTCCAAAAAACGGCGCTGAAACGTCCCGCAAGTTCCTATCGTGAAAAGCTTTAATTCAGTGCGCGAAGCGCGGCGTCAATCGCGCGCCAACCGTCGCCGCGC
>CAVZYN010000004.1:0-223271 GCA_963779515.1 uncultured Alphaproteobacteria bacterium | reverse complement strand
CGGCGCCGAGCATCATGGCGGCAGGCAGCAATCGCTCGAAGTTCGGTCCGACCAGCATGCGCGCGATATGTGGGATCACGAGACCGACCCAGCCAATCACGCCGGAGATGGCGACCACGCTGGCTGTGATCAGCGTTGCAGCGGCGATGACGATCGCGCGGAGCTTGCCCGCATCGAGGCCGAGCGACTTCGCTTCTTCGTCGCCGAGCGATAGCACGTTGATGCGCCAGCGCAGTACGATGAGCGGCACGAGGCCGACGACACGATGCGGCATGACGCTGGTCAGTCTCACCGCCGCGCACGCTGGCGAGGCTGCCGAGCAGCCAGAACGTGATGGCGGGCAGTTGGTCGTAAGGATCGGCCAGGATTTTCAGCAGCGAGATGGCTGCACCCGCGAGCGCGCCGACGACCACGCCGCCGAGCACCAGCACGAGTGTCGGGTCGCGGCCCTGCACTGCGGCGGCGACGGCATATACCAGGGCGACCGTCGCGAGGCCGCCGAGGAAGGCGAATGCCTGGATCATTATGACGGGAGCGACAGGAAGATGCCAATGCACCGCGCCGAGCCCCGCGCCCGCCGAGACGCCGAGCACGTCAGGCGAAACCAGCGGATTGCGGAACAGCCCTGATAGACGACGCCTGCCGCTGCCAGCGAAGCGCCGACGATAAGACCGGCAATCACGCGTGGGCCACGAATGACAAGGATCACGCGTTCGTCGGCTGCTTGCGGGCCGGGCCCGACCAGAGCCGCAACACGGCGCGCGAGAGCGTGTCGAAAGTGACAGGAAAGGCACCAACGCTGAGGCCGATTAGCGCTGCGAGGACGACGGCGACCGCCAACAGCGCGAGCACCACGGTCGGCTCGAGGCCAGCAGTCGCACGCGCGCTCATGGCCGCTTCGCCAGTCCCGGAGGCTTACCGTCCGCCCATGCGATCAAGGTCACAAGGTCGGCGTCGGAAACGTCAACGTGGTAGAACAATTTGTAGAATGCGTGCGTGTCGCGGCGGATGTCGAACGGCAACTTCTCGGCATGGAATATGTTGGCGAGCCACTGCAGGCCGATCAGCCGGTTGACCGACGGCGGCCGGTCGATCCAGCCGAATGGCGCTGTCGGTGCGAGGAAGACGCGTTTACCCGCGACGGCCTTGAGCGAGGACCAGATCTGATCGGGCTTGGTCGTCACCTTGTCGTGGAAATTCCGGTCCCAGGTGACGATGATGTCCGGGTCCCAGACAAGCAACTGCTCCGGCGAGACGTTGGCGATGCCGCGCCGCTGATCCTGCGCGTCCGCGACGTTGCGGCCGCCCGCGCGCTCGATGATCTCGGTGTTGATCGAACCCTTCAGGCCAGTTTCGAGTCCGTCCGGTCCGCGCGCGAGGTAGACGCGAGGGCGCTTGTCCTCGGGGATGGTCGCGAGCGCACCGTCAAGGCGTTTGAACAGATCTTCCGTGAAGCGGGCGAGCGTCTCCCCGCGCTCCGGCGCGCCGAGCATTTTCCCGAGCAGGCGGAAGGACTGCGGCCGTCGCCTCGAAGCGGCCGTCGACCAGCGCATAGGGGATGCCGGTGCGCTGTTGCGTGCTGTCGGCGAGCGAGACGAACGTGCCGCGCACGGAGCCGAAGTCGAGGATCAGATCCGGCTTGACCTTCAGCACCCTTCGACGTTCGCCGTATCGCCGCGCCCGGTCAGCATGCCGACTTCGGGGAGATCGCGCACGCCGGGCAGTAGATAGGGCTTCTCCTCGGCACGGTTGGCGCGCGGCCAGCCGACCATGGCGTCTGGACGCATGACATAGGTGACGACGGACGCGGGGCCTCCGGCGGCGAAGATCTTGTCGATCTTGGGTGGCAACGTGATGGTCCGGCCGGCACTGTCGGTGATGGTGGTTTGGGCGCGCAGGCGCGCAGGTGCGGCGACGAGTGAAGCTGCCCCGACAAGCGCGCGGCGTCTTGTGATGCGAGGACTCATGTGCGTGTGTCCCCTCTCGACGGCCATGTCTTGTCCGGCGCCAACGGCGAGTAGCTGGACCGGTCCCGCTTCAGGTCGATCAACGGCGTGCCGTCGAGACAGTCGAAGCCGCGCACGAGGACGGTGCCGTTCACCGATGCATCCGCCCGGCCGGGGGACATGACCGTGACCTCGCCTGCGCGCAGCGTACCTCCGTCAGCATGCGAAATCGTCATCTTGATCCATTGGGTGAACCGACTTGGTGGAGCTTACACAGTTGAATCACTCGCCAGCGCCGAAGCCGAACTTGGCCAGAACTGTGCGGCCTGCATCGCTCCGGATGAACCGCGCGAGATCCGCGGCGGCGGCCGGCGCGTCCTTGAGCACCACGAGGCCGTAGTCTGCGCCGATATTGAGTGCGGGCGGCATTTCGACAATGCCGAGGCTCGGCACTTCGGCCTTGGCCAGGATGGCGTTCGTGCAGTAGGTCAGGAATACGTCTGCCTTGTTGGACGCCATGACCCAGCCGTAGAGGTTTTTGCCCTCGGGCGCTTTTTCCGAGGTCGGCCCGCCGGTCAGCTGCATCGCCTTCGCCTCTAAGGTTACCTTTGCGCCAGCTCGAACCGAGTTCGGCCTTGCCGAACAGCGCGAACGCGTAATCGCCGGATGGATCGGCCTTTGGTGTCGACGTGCCGAGCCGAGTCTTGGGATCGAGCATCACGTCGAGCAGGGTCGCCGATGCAACGGCCACGCCGTCGCGCACCAGCGCGCAGAGTTGGTTGCGCGCGAACACCGCGACGGGGGCGGTCGTTTTGCCTCGAGATTCCAACCGCTTGGGGTGCCCGGTGTCGGCGGAAGCAAAAACGTGAGCGATCTCGCCAGCCTCAATCCGCTCGCGCAGCAAGCCCGAGGCCCCGAGCACGAGTTCGACTTTATGGGCACCTTTGGTGGACGCCTCGTATGCAGCGGCGATGTCGGTCATCGCAGCCTTCAGGCTACCGGCTGCATAGAGGCGGAGGGTCTCCGCCGTCGCGGCGGACGTCATGACCAGAAATCCAATGATGGTGAAGAGTGCAACGCGCATTTGAAGCTCTCGACGATGGATGAGTATGCGAGGCGCGCGGGGCGCCTCGCTCGTTAGAAAAGGTCAACCGGCTTTCTTCTGTTGTTGATTGGCGTCGAAGTTCGGGAAGAACAGCTGCTGGCCTCGATCTTGTAGGAGCGGATGGCATTCTGGCCTTCGGCGCTGGTGATCCAGTCGACGAAGGCTTGACCGAGATCCTTCTTCACGGCCGGATGCTTCGCCGGGTTCACCAACATGATGCCGTACTGGTTGAACAGCTTGGCATCGCCCTCGACGGCGATCTCCAGATCGCCCTTGTTCTTGAAACTGATCCAGGTGCCGCGGTCAGCGAGCACATAGGCGCTCATGGCGCCCGACGTGTTCAGCGCCGCGCCCATGCCCTGGCCGATCTCGCGATACCATGCCGGCTTTGCTGCTGCTGGATCGAGCGCCGCCTGTTTCCACAGCGCGAGTTCGGCCGCATGCGTGCCGCTCTTGTCGCCGCGCGACTGACGAACGGGCTGCCGGCCTTGTCGATCGCCTTCAGCGCCGCGACGATGTCCTTCGTGCCCTTGATCTTGGCCGGATCGGTCTTCGGTCCGATCAGCACGAAGTCGTTGTACATCACGTCGAAGCGCTTCACGCCGAAGCCGTCGGCGACGAACTTCTCCTCCTGCGCCTTGGCATGGACGAACACGACGTCGGCATCGCCACGCCGGCCCGTGTCGAGCGCTTGGCCGGTTCCTTGGCGATGACCTTTACGTCGATGCCGGTCTTGGCCTTGAACAACGGCAGGATGTGGCCGAACAGGCCGCTAGTCCTGTGTCGAAGTGGTCGAGGCGACGACGATCGACTTGTCTTGCGCAGACGCACCGAGCGGGACGAACGCGATGACGGCGGCAAGGGCGAGATGTTTCGAAGTTTCATGGGCTACTCCTGGTTCAGAGGACGAGATCGCCCGCGAGGAAGCGGCGGGCCGCCTCCGTCGTGGGCTGGTGGAAAAAGGATGAGCCCGGTGCGTGCTCGACGAGGCGGCCCTTGACGAGAAACACGACGTCGCCCGCGAGGCGTCTGGCCTGGCCGAGATCGTGCGTCGCCATGACGATTTTCACGCCGGATGCCGCGATGGCCGCGATGACGTCCTCGATCCGCTTCGTCGCGGCCGGATCGAGGCTCGCGGTTGGTTCGTCGAGGAACAGGATGTGCGGCTCGCGCGCGAGCGCACGGGCGAGCGCGAGGCGCTGCTGTTCGCCGCCGGACAGTTTGCGCGCGGGTCGGTCGGCGACATGAGCGAGGCCGACGAGTTCGAGCAGACGTTCGCACCGCGCCCGGATCGGCGGCATGCCGGCCGCTGCGCGCGCGAACGCGATATTGCCGGCCGCCGAACGCCGCAGCATGACGGGCGGCTGAAAGACGAACCCGCGGCCCGGAGGTTGGGCGCCAGCGTGATCATTCCGCTTGTCGGTGCAACGAGCCCCATTGCGAGCTTGAGCAGCGTCGTCTTGCCGGAACCGTTCGGGCCCAGAGATCGTCGGCGCGCCGGGCTCACGACGGCGAGTCGACAGGAGCGGTGACGTCGGCAGCATAGCGACCGCATCGAACCGATCGGGCAGCGCCTCAGGTCGCGGGATCGCGCAGTGCGTGGCGCGTGGTCGCAAGATCATCCCGCATGGCGTTCCGCCCATTGCCGGACGCCCCAGGCGAACGCGTTGACCGTCATGATGATGGCGATGAGCACCAGCCCGAGTCCGATCGCGAGCGCGAGGTTGCCCTTGGATGTCTCAAGCGCGATGGACGTGGTCATGACGCGCGTAAAACCGTCGATGTTGCCGCCGACGATCATGACCGCGCCGACTTCAGCCGCCGCCCGCCCGAAGCCAGCGAGCAGGATCGTCACGAGCGAAAAGCGCGCGTCATAGAGCAGCGTCGTTACCCGCCGCAGTGGCCCGACCCCGATCGCAGTCAGTTCGTCGCGATACTCGGCCCAGAGATCCTCGATCACCTGCCGGGTCAGTGCGGCGACGATCGGCGTGATCAGCACGGCCTGCGCGATGATCATCGCCTTCGGCGTGAAGAGGATTCCGAGAAAGCCGAGGGGCCCGGAGCGCGACAACAGGAGGAAGATCAGCAGGCCAACGACCACGGGTGGCAGACCCATCAGCCCGTTCAGGACGACGATCAGAGCGTTGCGGCCGGGAAAGCGTGTCAGGGCCACGACGGCCCCTAGGGGCAGTCCGATGAGCGCCGCGAGCAACGTCGCCGATACCGTCACCAGTAGCGATAGGCGCACGATCGCGTAGAGCGTCGCATCGCCCCTCAAGATCAGATCGATGGCGCCGGTACCGTCCAACGAGCACTCCACGAACGCATTGACTGCGCCGTGTGTCCCGTGTTTTCCTCCTATAAGTCAAACAAAAGAAATCATGCATAAAAATGCAAGCTAGCGCTGGTCTACAACTCCTGACGACGGCCGAAGCGGCCGACTATCTCCGGATCAAGGAGCGTAAGCTCTATGAGCTGGTCGCAGAGCAGGCGATCCCGTGCACGAAGGTGACGGGCAAGTGGCTTTTCCCGCGCGGCGACCTCGACCGCTGGCTACTCGCCGGCATGGCGCGCCCGATGGGGGTTATGCCAGCAGACCCGCCGCCGATCGTCGGCGGCAGTCATGATCCGCTGCTGCAATGGGCGCTAGCCGAGAGCAAAGCGGGGCTCGCAATCCTGCCCGAAGGCAGCGAGCAGGGCTATCGGCGATTCCTGAAGGGCGAGGTCATCGCCGCAGCAATTCACTTTCACGATCTCGACTATACGGCGAAGGACGCCAACATCGACCTCGTCTCAAAGGAGCCGACGTTCTACGACGCCGTGCTGATCGGTTTCGCCGCGCGCGATCAGGGCCTACTCGTCGCCAACGGCAATCCGCTCGGCCTGTCGTCCTTGCGTGACGTTGCGGCCAACCGCGCGCGGCTGGTCATGCGCCCCGAAGGCGCCGGCGCGCAGCAACTACTGTTGGCGCTAATGAAGCGCGACGGCGTTTCGGCGCGTGACGTCGCGACGGCGCTCGTCGCCCCTACCGGCCCGGACATCGCGCAAGCCATCCGCCACGGCCACGGCGATTGCGGCATCGCCACTCGTGCCGTCGCAACGGCGGCCGATCTCGATTTCGTGCCGCTCATGACGGAACGCTTCGACCTTGTCGCTCGCCAGCGCGACAGTTATCGCGGCAAGCTGCAGGCGTTCCTGTCGCTGCTTTCGACGCCGATGTTCGCCGCACGTGCCGCCGAACTCGGCGGTCTCGATGTCAGCGGCGCAGGGGTCGTCAGATGGGCACCGTAGGCCTTTCCGCTTTCGGGCGGCGTCGCGGCGGTCGGTAAGGGTCAATCGCGTTGTCGAAGCGGGGCAGGTCGACAGCAGCACAGAGCGGACACGGCGGAGCAAGCAGTTAGTGGCGCGACCAAGTCGGAGTGCCTGGTAATCTTACACTGCAGGTTGTTCACACCTGTTTTGGTGTCTTGGAAATTCCAAGAACGCATCTCGCAGCTGTCCTTAGCCCTTGGCGGAGCGATCGTCGCCCGAGAGGGGCGAGACCCGCACGTAAGCGGGGCTCGACCGCGCGGCCAATTCTTGCCGCGCGGCAGAGCGCGACCCTCGCCACTTCGGCGAGGGGCCGCCCAAGTACTTTGCTCTGGTTCAAACTCAACCGTCTGCCTGCTCGTCGATATTGAACACGGTCACGGCTCTCATGAAGCTGAGGAGACAGCTTAAAAACTTGAGCGACGAGCCCGCGCACTCCTTTGGCAGATACACTTTCGATACATTTGAGTGCACTGGCTTACCTCTGCCTACCCGCGAAACATCCTTCTCATAGAGGCGGCTGCGCGGCAGTATAAGTCAGCAAAGGCATCGCGCCTTGCAGACTTAGGCAGGGATGCATCATCGCGGCATTCCCACACTTTCCGGCAGGTTCCCGCGACGTCCTGGACGGTCCCGCGATTCCCTATTGGGTGGCAATTGCGAGTATGCAAAAATTGCTCAGCCGCTCTCGGGCGTTCAAGCTCACTGCCTTCTCAGGACATGAAAAATGTCGAAGACAGACTCGCATTCTGAAGAAGAGAAATCACGCACCGGCGATGAGCTGTGGAATGTTCGGGCAGTGGTGGCGAAGACCGGCCTCTCGCGCTCGACGCTTTACGCGTATGTGGCGGATGGACTCTTTCCGCGGCAACGGCGGCTCGGCGTGCGACGTGTCGCGTGGCTTGCGTCCGAAGTGCGCGATTGGATCGCGAGCAGACCGCAATGAGATCTTCGCGGCGTCAGCGACAATCGCACTGCGATCGATCGCAACACTTGGCGCTTGCGGCATCAACTCTACGATGCGAACGTTCGCGACGAGAAACGAGCCTGCCGCATTTAGAGAAATTTGAAGCGAGCGAAGTGGAGCGCGTCATGCACATTGATGACCGACTAGATCAATCGGAATTCATCGACAGTGCTTGCCACAAATTCGCAGTGTCCAGCCTCGGATTTTCGTGGGGCGAAATGTGGGGCGCCGAATTCAGCCCTCTCGAAATTTCAATAAAATCAATAACTTCTGAAGGGTCTTGGTGGAGCCGAGGGGAATCGAACCCCTGACCTCTGCAGTGCGATTGCAGCGCTCTCCCATCTGAGCTACGGCCCCGCGCCACGGGAACACGCCCGGACTGGTCAATGGGATGGTCAAGTGCGGCCATTTATCGGCGCGGGTCCGGTGATGTCAAGCAACCAGCCGGTCAAACACCGGAGCCACCTCTCCATCTGCCACTCCACGCTTGCCCCCGTCCGGCACGACCTTTACACGTCACCGCAATCAACGACGACGCCCCCAGGAACCATCGCACATGCTCCGCCTGCTCGACTTCATCGGCTATCTGGTCAATCTCTACGAGTGGGTCGTCATCATTTACATCATCATTGGCTGGCTCACGCAGTTCGGCGTCATCAACGGATACAACCCGTTCGTGCGCTCGCTGTTGCAGGCCATGAGCACGGTCATCGAGCCGCTTTTGAAACCGATCCGCCGCATGATGCCCAACACCAGCGGGCTCGATTTCTCGCCGATCGTGCTGATGCTCGCCTGCCTCTTCACCCGCGCCGTCATCATTGAAAACCTGAAGGACCTCGTCCGATAGCAGACGCGCGTGCCGATGTCTGGCGAACCACGGCGTCGGGTCTCTCCTTGCGAGTTCGCGTGACGCCCAAATCGTCGCGCGATGCCGTCGAAGACATCGACACCACGGCCGACGGGCGCGCATTGAAAGTCCGCGTCCGCGCCATCCCGGACAAGGGCGCCGCCAATGACGCCGTGATCGAAACCGTGGCGACGTGGCTCGGCGTCGCCAAACGCACCGTGACGATCGACGCCGGCACGGCGTCGCGCATAAAAACGGTGTCGATTGCAGGCGATCCCGCCGCGCTGGCGAAAGCCATCATGGCGAAACTCGAAACGGAGACCAGATCATGACCGGCGCAAAGATGATCGACGGCAAGGCCATTGCCGAGGGCGTCCGCCGCGACGTTGCGCGCGACGTTGCAGTCCTCAAGGCGAGCCACGGCGTCACCGCTGGCCTCGCCGTCGTCCTTGTTGGCGAAGATCCCGCCAGTCAAGTCTACGTCCGCAACAAGGCCAAGCAAACGGCGGAAGCCGGCATGGCCTCGTTCGAATACAAGCTCGACATCGGCACCAGCGAGGCAAAGCTGCTGAGCCTCGTCAAAGACCTCAACACCCGCGCGGACGTGCACGGCATACTCGTGCAATTGCCTCTACCAGCGCACATTGACGGCCAGAAGGTGCTCCGCGCCATCGATCCCGCTAAGGACGTTGATGGCTTCCACCCCATCAATGCCGGCCTCCTCTCCATCGGCGAACGCGCGCTCGTCCCTTGCACGCCCGCTGGCTGCATCATTCTCGCGAAAACCGCCGCCCTAAGCCTCAAAGGCCTCGACGCCGTCGTCGTCGGCCGCTCCAACATCGTCGGCAAGCCGGTCGCGCAACTGCTGCTCCGCGAGGACTGCACCGTGACCATCGCCCACTCACGCACGCGCGATCTCCCCTCGGTCGTGCGCCGCGCCGATCTCGTCATTGCCGCCGTCGGCCGCCCTGAAATGATCAAGGGCGATTGGATCAAGCCCGGAGCCATCGTCATCGACGTCGGCATCAACCGCATCACCGGCCCCGACGGCAAAAACCGCCTCGTCGGCGATGCAGACACTGCGTCATGCGCCAAGATCGCAAGCGCCATCACGCCGGTTCCCGGCGGCGTCGGCCCCATGACCATCGCCTGCCTCTTGCGCAACACTGTGGAGGCCGCACGCGCGCAATTAGGCCTGCCCGCGCAGGCCTGACCTTTAAGTACTTCGGGCCGCCAACGCGTTGAACTCGTCCCAGTGCAGCGCCTCGACTCTGGCACCTGGCGTAACGAGATTGACCGCCATGGCACGCCCCAGCGTCGCAATAGGAATGCCGCGAAACCTGCGCGTTCGCCCCACCATGATATTCGAGAAGGTCGGCCACACCGCCAGCGTCAACCCCTGCGACCAGCCGTACCGGTTCGTCGGCGTCATAATCATCGATGGATGAAAGATCGACAACCGCTCGAACCCGAGCGCTGCCAGCGCCTCGCCCAATTCCCCTTTGGTCCGCAGATAATGCGACGGCGATTTCGCATTGGCCAGTACAGCACTCAACAACTCGAAGTGCCGCACGCCCGCCGCCTTGCATGCGGTCGCAAACGCAAGCACGGCATCCTTGTCGACCCGCACCAACTCAGCCTTGCTGACACTCGTCGGCTCACCGACGCCGAACGTGCACACCGCCGCCTGATGCCCCGCCAGCAGATGCCGGTAGGACTCCGGATCAAACACATCGACGACATGCGCCGCGACCTTCGATGCTGATCCCGTGAGCGGCCGTCGCGTCAGCACTGTGACGCGCTCGACCTCCGGCATCGCCACCAGCGCGGCCAGCGCCTGCCCGCCGACAGCGCCCGTCGCACCGAGCATCACCACTGAGATCTTCACCCGCCCCATCCTTCCACGATCACCAGGTCCGTTTGGCCGGCGCGTCGCCGGACAGCGAGCGCCGCCTGATATTCGGGGCTCTCGTGGCAAGCCTTCGCCACCGCGAAGCTCTCGAACTCGATCACCACATGCCGCGGCCTGAGCAATCCATCTCCGGGTTCGGCGGCACCGCCACGCAC
This sequence comes from uncultured Alphaproteobacteria bacterium, assembly GCA_963779515.1. Classification (GTDB taxonomy): domain Bacteria; phylum Pseudomonadota; class Alphaproteobacteria; order Rhizobiales; family Hyphomicrobiaceae; genus CAVZYN01. The sequence goes on along the minus strand of CAVZYN010000004.1, from coordinate 213,030 downwards.
CAGGAACGTCGCTCCATACTTCTGGAATGCCACGGCATTGAGCCGCCGGTACTCCGCGTAGGCATCGTCGTTCGTGACGGTCACGTGAGCGATCCAATACCCTTTGGCCATGGCGAACCTCCAGAAATTAGGGCGCAACGATGCGCGGGTGGTCTAAACGAGCCCCTCGATCCTATACTGTGGACCGACTCGGCACGGCTATCTCAAAATTACGGAAGGCAACACGCTCGGCATGCGCACTCAAGTCGGCATCATCGGCGGCGGACCCGCTGGCCTCCTGCTCGCCCGCATCCTCTCCCTCAACGGAATCGACTGCGTGCTGCTGGAGCGCAAGAGCCCGGAGTATGTCTTGAGCCGCATACGTGCGGGCCTCCTCGAGCAGGGCACCGTCGACCTCTTGAACGACGTCGGCTGCGGCGAGCGTCTCAGCCGCGAAGGCCTCGTCCACGACGGCACTTACATCAATTTCGACGGTGAAGGCCTGCGCATCGATTTCAACGACCTGATCGGCAAGCGCGTCACCGTCTATGGCCAGACCGAGGTCACCCGCGACCTCATGGAGGCCAATGCGGCGAGCAAGGTCGCAGCCCTCTATGACGCTGAAGTCACCGGCATCACCGGCCTCGACGGCCCCCGAGCCACCATCGCCTTCACGCAGGACGGCAAAGCTCAAACGCTCGACTGCGACTACGTCGCCGGCTGCGACGGCTATCATGGCGTTGCAAGATCGGCCATTCCCGCATCAATCTTGAAGACACACGAGCGCGTCTATCCGTTCGGCTGGCTCGGCATCCTCGCCGATGTCCCCCCGCCGAGCCACGAACTGATCTACGCCAACCACATCGATGGTTTTGCGCTCTCCTCCATGCGCTCGGCGACGCGCACCCGCGCCTACGTCCAAGTCGCCAATGACGAGAAAATAGAAGACTGGTCCGACGATCGCTTCTGGGCCGAGTTCAAGCGCCGCCTTGGCCCTGACGCCGCCGCCAAGGTCACCACCGGCCCCTCATTCGAGAAGAGCATCGCGCCGCTGCGCTCGTTCGTCGCCGAGCCGATGCGCTATGGCCGCCTCTTCCTCGCGGGCGACGCTGCCCACATCGTTCCTCCGACCGGCGCCAAAGGCCTCAATCTCGCCGTCTCCGACGTGCGCTATCTCTCGCGCGCCCTCGTCGCCTTCTACAAGCGCGCCGACACCGATCTGATCGAGAGCTACGCCGCGACCTGCCTTGCCCGCGTCTGGAAAGGCGAGCGCTTCTCCTGGTGGATGACGTCACTCCTCCACCAGTTCCCCGAGACCGACAGTTTCGACCGTCGCATCCAGCGCGCCGAGTTCGACTACCTCAAATCGTCCCGCGCCGCACAGATTTCTCTCGCCGAGAATTACACCGGTCTGCCGCTGTAACAGTTCCCCTCGCCCTTGCGGGGAGGGGTTAGGGGAGGGGGACTCCCGGGTGCAACCGGGAACTTCCCTGACACTTTAGACCGGGGGCATGCCTGACACTATTTTCTCTTTTGTTCCACGTTCCGTCTCCGCAGCGACGCGCAGCCGCGCACGCGGCGGAGCAAAGCGGAGGAGACGGAACGTGGTGTCGATCACGCCGAGATCGCGACCGCAGAACCGGACGAGCGCGCGTCCGTCGCCCTGGTCTGCCAGTCCGACCAGTTCGCCCGCAAAGGCTTCACCGATGAACACGTGCTCGCCGCGCCATTTGATGTCGCCCGGGTGGCGCACGCGGCGAACCTCATGATCCGCGTCGTACCAGGGATCGGCAATCTTGGCGGGATAGCGCCGCGGCGACGGCTGCCAGTGCCGGGCCGGCGGCGTTTGCTCGAGCGCCTCGTGCGGCCGCTCCTCGTTGTAGTGCTGGCGGAAGTCGTCGAAACGCGTCTGCTGCTCGGCCGTGGTGGCGGCTGCCGGGCGGGTCGTCTGCGCTTTCAAGGTTCGATGCATGCGCTCGTGCCGGCCGTTGTGCTGCGGGCTCGACGGTGGGATGTAGCGGGGCTCGATGCCGAGCTTCAGCAACCACACCGACAAGGCAGAAAGGCCGCCCGCACCGATCGATCCGAACGGTGCTCCGTTGTCGGAGCGCATCGCGTCGGGAAGTCCTGCCTCGTCGAACAGCCGCTCCAGCGAGCAGCGGACATCCGCAAACGTCTGATCAATGACGCGCACCTGCAGCAGATACCGGCTCGCCGCATCGGTGATCGTCAGCGGATCGCAGCGCGTTCCATCGCGGGTGCGGAACCATCCTTTGAAATCGATCGCCCATTCCTCGTTGGGCAGAGCTGCCGGATGCACAATCGCACCCTGCGCCACCGACGGACGCCGCAACCTGCGCGCCTCGACGAGACCAGCCTTCTTCAGAATGTCCCCGATCACCGAGGCCGCCGGCCAGTCGATCCCGGGTTGCTTGTCAGCCAGCCAGGCCTTGATCTTCTTCGGCCCGAAATGCGGAAAACGCCGTCGCGCCGCGATGATGGCGTCCGCGTCCGCCACAGAGGTCGTGTGCGGGCGGCTCAACGGCGCGCGCGAGCGCTCCTCGTACCAGCGCGGGTCGCCACTCTCCCGCCGCCGCTGCCAAACGTAGAATGTCTCGCGAGTGACGCCGTGCCGCGCCGCCAACTGGGTGACGTCGAAAGCCCCCGTGTCATAGTCCCGGAACATGGCAATCCGCTCTTCCACAGCACAGGTCTCCTTGAACGGCATCGCTCGATTCCCCCGAATCAAACGACAACCTTGACCTGTCAGGTAGGCTCCCGGTCTAGTCTGTCAGGACTGTACCCGGTTTGAACCCCGAACGTCCCATAGCCACGATGCTCAAGCCTTGTCGTGCTTCGCGATCAGCTCCTTGGCAACCGCGATCAGCTTGGCGCCGTCGATGTTCTTCTCTTTCATCTGCGCGATCCACGCCCCGTGCACCGGCTCGGTCGCCTTCACCCACTTCGCCTTCTCCTCGGCGGTGATGCTGCTGATGGTATTGCCCGAGCGGCCCTTCATCATATTGAGCACGCCCGCGCCCGCCTCATCCCACATGTTGCCCGCGATTTCCGCGAACGCTTGCCCCGAATTCTTGTCGATCACGGCTTTGAGATCGGGCGGCAAGCTCTCGTACTTCGCCTTGTTCATGGCGACAAAGAACGTCGCGACGAACAGCGCAGGCGACCCCGGGATCTCTGTGTGGAACTTCGTCAACTCGTGCACTTTCACGGCCGGCACAACTTCCCACGGCAATGCCACGCCATCGATCGTCTTCTGTGCCAGCGACTCTGGCACCTGCGGCACCGGCATGCCGACCGGCGTCGCGCCCAGCGCCTTCAGCGCTTCGCCCACCAGCCGCGTCGCATTGCGGATCTTCAGCCCCTTCAGATCATCCATGGTGGTAATCTGCTTATTGGTGTGAATGAGCCCGTGATCGTGCGCCCAAAAACCGATCAGCTTTACATCCTTGGTTTCGTCTTTGAGATACGTGTCGGCATACTCTTGCGCCGCCCGCGCGTTGACAATCCCGCGCCGCGCCGCCAGGAACGGCAGCTCGAACACTTCTGTTGACGGGAACCGCCCCGGTGTCGATCCCGGCAACGTCCACACGATATCGACGACCCCATCGCGCGCCTGATCGAACAGCTGCGGCGGCGTGCCCCCAAGTTGCATCGACGGGAAAATGTCGATCTTGATCTTGCCCTGGCTGTCCGCCTCGACTTTCTTCGCCCACGGCGCTAGCATTTTGGCGTGGCCATTGGAAACCGGCGGCAGGAAGTGGTGCAGCTTCAACGTCACGACGGCCTGCGCGCGCGCCGATGTCCACACTGCGGGGGCGGCAAGCCCGGCAGCCGTTGCAGTCACGAATGTTCGGCGATTGAGCCCAATGTTCTTGGTCATGCTGTTTGTCCTCCCTGATACGTTTTTTCTGACTTGCGACCACCCTATCAGGCCAATAGCACCGAGGGTATGGCAACAACCCATCCCAAATCCTTTATTCATCCCATCATGTCGCCCATGCGCGGCGCTCAACACAGAACACCCCTAATCGAGGCCCGCAGTGGTTGGCGCGGCCGCCGATCCCGGGTACTCTCCCCCAAATTCAACCAGATCGAGGACACCAATGCGATACGAGGCGCCCGAAACGCTCGATAAGGCGGTTGCGCTGTTGGCCGGTGAGAGCGGCATTGCCCGCGTGCTCGCTGGCGGCACCGACTTGCTCGTACAGATGAAGACCGACGTGATCGAGCCTGTCTTGGTGATCGACATCAAGCGTATCAAGGAGATGCGCACCATCACCGAAGAGGCGGGAGGCTTCCGCGTTGGCGCCGCCGTAACGGGCGCCGAACTGAAAGAACATGCCAAACTCAAGGCTGCATGGCCCGGCGTCGTCGAGGCCGCCAACCTGATCGGCTCGACCCAGGTGCAAGGCCGCGCCACAATGGGTGGCAACCTTTGCAACGGCTCACCCGCCGCCGACAGCGTTCCCGCCCTGATCGCCGCCGGCGCCGTCGCCACCATCGTCGGGCCCAAGGGCCGCCGCGAACTCCCCGTCGACGCCATCATGCTGGCGCCGCGCAAACTCGCACTCGAAAAGGGCGAGATCATCGCCTCCTTCCTCCTGCCCGCAAAGCCAAAACACAGCGGCGACGCCTACCTTCGCTTCATCCCGCGCACGGAAATGGATATTGCCGTTGTCGGTTGCGGTGTCGGCCTCACGCTCGACGACAAAGGCGTCTGCACGGCGGCACGTCTCTCGCTTGGCGCAGTGGCAGAAAAGCCTTTGCTCGTCGCCGATGCCGCCAAGGCGCTGATCGGCACCAAGGTCGACGATGCGGCGCTTGAAAAATTCGCCGCCGCCGCCTCCGCCGCCTGCCGTCCGATTGACGACAAGCGCGGCACCAAGGACTTCCGCATCAAAGTCGCGGGCGTGCTCGCCCGCCGCACCGCAGAAATGGCGCTCCAACGTGCGCACGGCAAACCAGGGAAAGCACACTAATGGCCAAAACGCATGTCCAAACCATCGTCAACGGCGACGCCGTCGAACTCCTCTGCGAGACCGACGAAACGCTGCTTGATGTAATCCGCAACCAGCTTGGCCTCACCGGCACCAAAGAGGGCTGTTCGACCGGCGACTGCGGCGCCTGCTCCGTCACCGTCGATGGCCGCCTCGTCTGCGCGTGCCTGATGCTCGGCGTCGAGGCCAACGGCAAGAACGTCGGCACCATCGAGGGCCTCGCCAAGGGCGACAAGCTGCATCCCCTGCAGCAGAAATTCCTGGAAAACGCCGCCCTCCAGTGCGGCGTCTGCACCCCGGGCTTCCTGGTCGCCGCCAAAGCCCTGCTCGACAAGAACCCGAACCCGACAGAGACCGAGGCGCGCTACTGGCTCGCCGGTAATCTCTGCCGCTGCACTGGTTACGACAAAATCATCCGCGCCGTCATGGACGCCGCCGCCGACATGCGAGGAGCTTGATCATGCAAGAAAAAGTCAAAGGCCCAGGAAGCAGCGAATTCACTTACATCGGCACCCGCCCGATCCGCCCCGACGGCGTCGACAAAGTCACCGGCCGCGCCAAATTCGGCGCCGACCTCAACATGCAGGGCCAGCTCGTCGGCCGCGTGCTGCGCTCGCCCGCACGCGCACGCCCGCATCAAGAAAATCGACGTTTCCGCCGCCCTCAAACTCGACGGCGTCAAGGCCGTCGTCACCAAGGACGACTTCCTCGACCAGACCTCCGAGCTCATTCCAGCCGGTGAGATGATGGTCAACTACAAGGACGTCGTCCGCAACGTCATGGCGCGCGAAAAGGCGCTCTACGAAGGCCATGCCATCGCCGCCGTCGCCGCCACCAGCGCCTCGATCGCCAAGCAGGCATTGAAACTCATCAAGGTCGACTACGAGGTACTGCCGCACGTGCAGGATGTCGAAGCCGCCATGCAGCCCGGCGCGCCGCTGCTCGACGACGGCATGATCACCATGGGCGAAGTCCCCGCGCCCACCAAAGCGTCGAACATCTGCAAGAAGGTTGAGATCCTGCTCGGCGACGCCGCCGCCGGCTTCAAGACCGCCGACGTCGTCATCGAAAAGGAATATGCGACCAAAGCCGTGCACCAAGGCTACATCGAGCCGCACGCCTGCATCGCCACCGTCTCCGAAGATGGTCAAGCCGAACTCTGGGTATCGACCCAAGGACACTGGACCGTGCGCGCTCATTGCGCTCGCCTGCTCGGCTGGGACATCTCGAAAATCAAAGTCGTTGCCGCCGAAATTGGTGGCGGCTTCGGCGGCAAGACCGTCGTCTACCTCGAACCCGTCGCGCTCGCGCTCGCCCGCAAGTCCCGCCGTCCCGTCAAGATGGTCATGACTCGCGAGGAAGTTCTCAAAGCCACCGGCCCCACCTCCGCTGCCAAGATGTGGGTCAAAATCGGCGCCAAGAAAGACGGCAAGATCGTCGCCGGCGAAGCGCTGTTGAAGTTCCAGGCTGGCGCCTTTGGCGGCTCACCCGTGCAGCCTGCTGCCATGTGCGCCTTCGCACCCTACGACATCGCCAACGTCAAGGTGATCGGCTACGACGTCGTCACCAACACGCCGAAGGTCGCGGCGTATCGAGCACCAGGCGGCCCCATCTCCGGCTACGCTGTTGAAAGCACGATGGACGAACTCGCCCGCGCGTTGAAAATCGACCCGCTCGAGTTCCGCCTGAAGAACGCCGCCAAGGAAGGCACCAAGGCCGCCTATGGTCCGAAGTTCGGCCCCGTCGGCATGATCGAAACGCTCGAAGCCGCCAAGGCGCACGCCCACTGGCGCACCCCGCTTGGCAAGAACCAGGGCCGCGGCATCGCCTCGGGCTTCTGGTTCAACATCGGCGGCGAGACCAGCGTGTCTCTCGTCCTCAATGAAGACGGCACGCTGTCGCTGACCGCTGGCACGCCCGACATCGGCGGCCTTCGCGCTTCGCTCGGCATGATGGCGGCGGAGGAGTTGAGCATTCCTCTGGAAAAAATCCGCGTCGCCATCGGCGACACGGCGGGCCTCGGCTACAACTTCCTGACCGGCGGCAGCCGCGCGACGTTCTCGAGTGGCATGGCAACCGTCGAAGCCGCACGCGACATCAAGAAGCAAGCTTGCGAGCGCGCCGCCAAACTCTGGGAACTTCCCGACGAAGCCGTCGAATGGACCAGCGGCGCCGTTCGCCCCGCCGGCACCAACGCCGGCAAACACCAGCCGCTGACACTTGCCGGCATCGCCGCGATCGCGGGCAAGACCGGCGGCCCCATCGTCGGCTCCAGCCGCATCAACGCCCATGGCGCGGCCCCGAGCTTCGCCACCCACATCGCCGATGTCGAAGTCGACCCCGGCACCGGCAAAGTCTCGATCGTACGTTACACCGCGATCCAGGATGCCGGCCGCGCCATCCACCCGAGCTACGTCGAAGGTCAGTATCAAGGCGGTGTCGTTCAGGGCATCGGCTGGGCGCTCAACGAGGAGTACATCTACGGCGCCGACGGCAAGATGCAGAACGCCGGCTTCCTCGACTATCGCGTGCCGGTCGCCTCGGATCTGCCGATGATCGACACCGTGATCGTCGAGGTGCCGAATCCGAACCATCCCTACGGCGTGCGCGGCGTCGGCGAAACGCCGATCGTCCCACCGATGGCGGCAATCGCCAACGCGGTGCGGGATGCGACGGGCCTGCGCCTGCACGAATTGCCGATGTCTCCGCCAAAAGTCCTCGCCGCCCTCGAAAAGGGCCGCGCCGACAAGACCGCGAAGATGTGAGTGCGTTCCTTCTCCCCATCGCCTTCGATGGGGAGAAGGTGGCCGAAGGCCGGATGCGTGCCGAGGAGATAGGGATGCGTCGCGATTCGCGGCTGCCCCTCACCTGTCGCTCCGCGACATCCTCTCTCCGCACGCGAGGAGAGGAAGAAAAATGCCCCACGTCACCCTCATCGGCAACCTGCGCCTCTTCACCGGCGGCGTCACCGAACTCGACGTCGAAGCAAAGAACATCCGCCAATTGTTTGTAGCGTTAGGCCAGCGCTTCCCCGACCTCGCCCCACATCTCAAAGAGGGCCTCGCCGTCGCCATCGACGGCCAGATCTACCAGGACGCACTCCTCATCCCCATCGCCGAAAACAGCGACGTCCAAGTCCTCCCCCAAATCGCTGGCGGATAAGCGGCCGGGCGTCAGACCTCTGGCCTTCTGGTCATGACTTGCTATGGAAGGTACCAGGGGGCTGACCCCAACTCCCGCTGCTGGATGCTGCACGCGCCGGCTGATATACTTTCGCCGCCCCTCGCCAAAGGATAACAGATGGAGCGCATCGCAAAAATCCATATCGAGAAGTTGCCCGAAGGCGTCTATCTCGCAACATCCGATGATGTTCCGGGGTTGGTGGCGCAGGGACGCACGATTGCCGAAACGCTGGAAATCGCCCGGGACGTCGCCAAAAAGCTCTTGGAGGCACAAGGTTCCGGCCAGGGAAGCGTTAGCCTTACGCCCGCGGGAGACGCTTTCGACTACCCTCTAATCGTTGCTACCTGATGGGCAGGCTAGCGGGATTTCGATACCGAGACATCGTCCGCAAATTGCGCGCGCTCGGTTTTGAGTTTCACCGCCACGCCGCAGGCTCTCACGAGATCTGGCATCATCCAGAACGCAACACGTTCACCACTATTCCAAATCATCCCGGCGACATGCCCGAAGGCACACTACGCGCGATACTGAGACAAGCAGGCGTCACGCCAGATGACTTCCTTGACACCTGATCAACCACCAAAAAGACCCGTGCGGTCAAATTGAATTGACACATCGCCCGACTTTCGCGTGCAGTCGCCACCAGATCTAACACTCATAGGGACCCCATGCGCTTTCTCCCCTACACCGCCGCCGGAAAACCCAAGCTCGCCGCCGTCACCGGCAAGGGCGCCCTCGATCTTGCAACTCTCGACGCCGCTTTCTCGCACGAACTCGACGATGTGATCGCCGGTGGCGCGCCGCTGCTGAAAAAAATCGCGCTTGCCGCTAATGGCGCCACGACCGGCCACGTCGACGTCGCCAAGCTGACGCCGCGCTTTCCCCTCGCACGCCCCGGCAATTTCTATTGCCTCGGCCTCAACTACGCCGATCACGCCAAGGAAGGCGGCCACGCGGTGCCCGACTATCCGGCCTTCTTCATCCGCGTGCGCGAAAGCCTGATCGCCGCCGGCGAGCCGATCGTGCGCCCCAAAGTCTCCGAGCAGCTCGATTACGAAGCGGAACTGCTGATCATTATCGGCAAAGGCGGCCGCGCCATTCCCGAAGCTAAAGCCCTCGACCACATTTTCGGCTACACGCTTTTCAACGATGGCTCGATCCGCAACTTTCAGCGCAAGGCGTCGCAATGGACCGCCGGCAAAAATTTTGATTCGACCGGCCCCGTCGGCCCTGTTGTCGTCACCGCCGATGAACTGCCACCCGGCGCCCACGGCTTGCGCATCACGAGCCGCCTCAACGGCCAGACCATGCAGGACAGCAACACCAAACACATGCTGGTCTCGGTCGCAAAGTCCATCGCCTTGATCTCGGAGTTCACGACCCTGAAACCGGGCGACATGATCGCCTCCGGCACGCCCGAAGGCGTCGGCCATGCGCGCAAACCACCCGTCTGGATGAAAGCCGGCGACACCATCGAGATCGAAGTCGAGAATGTCGGCATCTTGAAGAACAAGATCGTCGACGAAAAATGATTCGCAGGTTGGGTTAGCGCGGGCACGTCGCCTGCCGCATGTTGCGCCGCTAAACCGCGCGTAACCCAACATCGCACGTGACCTTGTGTTGGGTTACGCGCGGTTCACCTTTATCGTCCCTCGTCGACGATGTGCGCGCGCTTACCCAACCTACGTGGAACCTCCATGAAAGCCCTGACCATCGGCGGCGCCATGATCGACACGATCGCGATCATCGACAGCAATCGCATCGAGCGCATGAGCATGGTCAACGCCGACAGCTCCTTCCTGTTGATGCAGGAAGGCAGCAAGACCGAGGCCGCCGATATCTCGACGCACTGCGGCGGCGGCGCCATCAACGCCGCGGTCAGCATGGCGCGCCTCGGTGCCGACGTCGCAGCCTTGGTCAAACTCGGCCGCGATCCGCGCGCCGACACCATCCTCGCACGCCTCGCGCAGGAAGGCGTCTCGACCCGCTGGGCCATCCGCGACGGCCGCGAGCCAACTGGCGCCTCCGTGCTGGTCTCCTCACACGATCGCAACGCCGCCGTGTTCACGTTTCGCGGCGCCAACACGTTACTCGAACCGGCAGACCTGCCCGCCGACGCCTTCGCCGTCGATCTCGTCTACGTTTCGGCGCTCTCCAACAAATCCGCCGACTGTTTCCCCGCCATCATCCGCGCCGCCAAAGCCAAGGGCGCGATGGTCGTCGCCAATCCGGGCGTGCGGCAGTTGTCGTCGCGATCCAACGATCTGCGCGACGTCATGGCGCTCATCGATGTCTTGGCGATCAACCGCGCCGAGGCCGAGGTGCTGGTCCCACCGCTTGCCGCCAAGGCCGGCGAGGGTGGATCGAGCCTTCCGGGCGAGGATCTGCCCCCCCTCGTCAAACGCGGTCTCACGGGCGGCGGCCATCACATGAGCCTGGCGGCATTCTTCAAAGCCATGATGATCGATGGCCCGCGCCACATTCTTCTCACCGATGGCAAGGGCGGGGCATTTCTCGGCATGCACGATGCCGTCTGGCATTGCCCCATCGCCAGAACCACGGTCGCCGGCACGGCCGGCGCCGGCGACGCTTTCACCTCGACGTTCGCGGCCTTCACGGCGATGCAGCGCCCGCCCGGCGAAGCCCTCCTGGCCGCGACCTTGAACGCCGCCTCGGTCGTCCAGCACACCGATACCCAATCGGGCCTACTGCCGCTCGACACCCTGCGCACCCGCCTGGCCGATACCGCAAACCTCCCCCGCATCCGCCACTGGAGCATCTGACTATTTCTTCCTTAGGGAAGGTGGTCAGTTCGAAGACATGCTTCCAGCGTCAAGGCCGGATGAGGAGCCTTCGAGACAAAGCGAAAGGCACCCTCACCCGCCCCTGGGGCATCCTCTCCCTCGAGGGAAGGGACGCAAAAAGGCGGACCATCACGGGCCCGCCTTTTGTTGTCTTTGATGCGCAGCAGGCTCAACCCATATGCGTGACGAACTTCGCCTGCAGGTAGGCCGTCAATCCTTCGATACCGCCTTCGTGACCGAAGCCTGAATCCTTCGTCCCGCCGAATGGCGTCTCAGGCAGCGCGATGCCGAAGTGGTTGATCGACACCATGCCGTGATCGAGCGCGTCGGCAACCTTCGTCGCCGTCTTTGCGTCCCTCGTGAAGGCGTAGCTCGCAAGCCCGAACGGCAGGCTGTTCGCGCGCGTCAACACGTCGTCCGTATCCTTGAATCGCATCATCACTGCGACCGGACCGAACGGCTCTTCCGTCATGATGCGGGCGCTCTGCGGCAGATCCGTCAACACCGTCGGCTCGAAGAAATTGCCCTGGTTGCCGATGCGCTTGCCGCCTGTTGCAACCTTGCCGCCTTTTTCCTGCGCATCGCGGATCATCGTTTCCATCGCCGTGATGCGGCGCGGATTGGCCAGCGGCCCCATCTTGCTCGTGGGATCGAGCCCGTCGCCGACCTTGGTGCCTTGCATCAAGTCCGTGAATTTTCCGACGAACTTGTCGTAGACCTTTTCGTGCACGAAGAACCGCGTTGGCGACACACAAACCTGCCCTGCGTTGCGCGTCTTCATGCCGTGCAACAGCGTCGCCACCTGATCGGTCTCGACGTCGTCGAAAATCAGCACGGGCGCATGCCCGCCGAGCTCCATCGTTGCCCGCTTCATGTGGGCTGCCGCCAGCGAATTGAGATGCTTGCCAACCGGCACCGATCCCGTGAACGAGATTTTGCGGATGATCGGCGACGGGATCAGGTACTCGGAGATTTCAGCCGGCACGCCGTAAACGAGATTGATCACGCCGGCCGGAACGCCGGCGTCATGGAATGCCTTGACGAGTCCGATCGGCGAGGCTGGCGTCTCCTCCGGGCACTTGATGATGATCGAACAGCCCGCGGCCAGCGACGCCGCGATCTTGCGCACCGCCTGCGTGACCGGGAAGTTCCAGGGCGAGAACCCGGCGACCGGGCCGATCGGCTCCATGATCACCATGTTGCGCACGCCATCGGCACGGGCAGGAATAATGCGGCCATACGCGCGGCGGCCTTCCTCGGCGAACCAGTCGATCACGTCGGCGGCCGCCATCACTTCCATCTTCGCCTCAGCGACGACCTTGCCCTGCTCGAGCGTCAGCACGCGGGCGATATCGTCGGCGCGGGCACGCACCAGATCCGCCGCTTTGCGCAGGATTTTACCGCGCTCCAGCGACGAAACCTTCCGCCACTGATTGAAGCCTTTTTCCGCAGCCTTCAGTGCCTTGTCGAGATCGGGGCGGGAGGCGTGTCCAAGCTTGGCCAGCGCCAAGTTCGTCGACGGGTTCATCACGTCCTGCGTCTTGCCCGAGGTTGGCTGCACCCAGGCGCCGTCGATATAGTGGTTAAGCGTCGTCTCGTAAGCGGCCTGCATGGCTTCAGCTCCTGCGTTGACATTCCATTTGATCGGGGGTCCGTGGCCCGTTTAACGGCATCCTAGCCTGCTCGAGCAAGCAGAATCCGAGCAGGCGTGCCCCGCGTTCTATTCAAATCGTGGCTCCACGGCCCTTTCCTCTTGCTCCATCGGCGTCAAGCGCTTATTTCAGCGCCTCGCAGCAGTTTTGATTTGCGTGGCGATGGGCGCCACCGGGATCGGCTGCGACAGTCCGAAGAAAGGCCAATGAGCCATGGGCTATTCCGTCGCCGTCGTCGGTGCCACCGGAAACGTGGGCCGAGAAATGCTTGCGATCCTTGATGAGCGCAAGTTCCCCGTCAGCGAAGTGCACGCGATCGCCTCGCGCCGCTCCGTCGGTGTCGAGGTGTCGTTCGGCGACAAAACGCTCAAATGCAAAGATCTTGAGACGTTCGACTTCTCGAAGGTCGACTTTGTCATTATGTCGGCAGGCGGCGCGGTCTCCAAGGACTGGAGCCCGCGCATCGGCGCCAAGGGCGCACTCGTCATCGATAACTCGTCCGCCTGGCGCTACGACCTGGACGTGCCCCTCGTCGTGCCCGAGGTCAATGCCCACGTCCTCGAACCCTACATGAAGAAGAACAACCGCAAGAACATCATCGCCAATCCCAACTGTTCGACGGCCCAGATGGTCGTCGCCCTGAAGCCACTGCACGATCACGCCATCATCAAGCGCATCGTCGTTGCCACTTACCAGTCCGTCTCCGGCGCCGGCAAGGATGCCATGGACGAACTGTGGGCCCAGACCAAGGGCAAGTATGTACCGGGCCAAGAAGTCGAAGCCAAGAAGTTCACTAAGGAAATCGCCTTCAACTGCATTCCTCACATCGATGTTTTTATGGAAGACGGCTACACCAAGGAAGAATGGAAGATGGTGGCCGAAACCAAGAAAATTCTCGATCCAAAGATCAAGGTGACGGCAACGTGCGTGCGCGTGCCCGTGTTCGTCAGCCATTGCGAGGCCGTCAACGTCGAATTCGAAAAACCGATCTCCGCCGACGAGGCTCGCGACATCCTGCGCGAGGCCCCTGGCTGCGTGGTGATCGATAAGCACGAACCCGGCGGCTACATCACGCCGATGGAAGCGGCCGGTGAAGATGCGACATACATCAGCCGCATCCGCGAGGACGCGACCGTGGAAAACGGCCTCAACTTGTGGGTCGTCTCCGACAATCTGCGCAAGGGCGCCGCACTCAACTCGATTCAGATCGCCGAGACGATCATCAACCGCAAGCTCATGTCCAAACGCGCGGCGTAACGTCAACGCGCCAAACGCCTGTATGCGATGGATCGGTCACGCATGTGGCCGATCCTTTTTTGTGCGTGGAACCGACTATGGCGCCTGCTTGAGCGTTTCCTCCCAGGTTTCGGCGGGCACTGCAAACGCGCGAGCGTTGGCATCGTCGATCCGGTTGATCCCAGCGCTGTTCACGAACCCTTGGGTCACCCGGTCCGGACGATGCTGTGATGTCAGCGTCACGAGTGTTCCAACCGCGATGAAGGCGGCGACAATGATTTTGCTGGTGCTGGCAGTCATGGCACAACTCCTGAAAATTGATTGGTCGGCGATCTCTTAGGTCGCGCAATCATGCGACCATGCAGAGATCATGACCGATAAGGGCCGCCGCTACAGTTCCCGAGGGAACAGGATGCCAAGCGAAACGAGCTGCTCCTGGACAAGCGCCCGGCGCGCGCCGTAAAGCTGGGGCGCAACGCGATCCTGCAATCGCACCAGGAGACACCCGATGCGCATTGACGCCATTCCAACCGGCAAGAACCCGCCCCACGACGTCAACGTCATCATCGAAGTCCCAGTTGGCGGCGAGCCTATCAAATACGAGATGGACAAGGCCTCCGGCACTCTGTTCGTCGATCGCTTCCTCTACACGCCGATGCGCTACCCGGGGAACTATGGCTTCGTCCCGCACACCCTCTCCGCCGATGGCGACCCAATCGACGTCCTGGTCTGCAACACACGCGCGATCGCACCTGGAGCCGTGATGAACTGCCGCCCCGTTGGTGTCCTGGTCATGGAGGACGATGCCGGCGGCGACGAAAAGATCATTGCCGTGCCGTCGAGCAAGATCACCAAGCGCTACGACAAGATTTTGTCGGTGAAGGATCTTCCTGAGATCACCCTTCAGCAGATCCAGCACTTCTTCGAGCACTATAAGGATCTGGAACCCGGCAAATGGGTGAAAATCAAGCAGTGGGGCGACGTGGATTTGGCCCGGCAGATGATCGTCGAAGCCATTAAACGAGCGAGCGGCCATTCGGCCAAGTCCGCAACCTGAAATGCGCGACACGCCTCGAAGAAGTAAAAAAGCCTCGCACCGCCGAACAACGGTGCGAGGCCAATTTTTGCGGCAGACACGGTCCTCAGACCTGCGTTGGTTCCGTACTCGGCATCATCTTGGACAACCTCTCGACGATCGTCTCTAGATCATCAAGGAACTGTTCCCGCTGCTTCGGCGGCAGCGCATCCAGAATGCGATCATCGACGCGACGCGCAACCGGATCGGTATTCTTCACGACCTTACGGCCCTCCTCGGTCAGTTTGACCGAGTACGCCCGCGCATCCTCCCGGGTCCGGCGCCGCTGCAGCAGCCCCTTTTTGAGGAGCCTGCGCACGATATCCGCAAGCGTCGAGCGATCGACGCCTGTTCTCTCGACCAATCCCGTCTGACTGAGGCCCTCGTTGTTGGCAACCGTCAGGAGTACTGCAAACTGGCGGGGAGTAAGGTCTGCTTCTTGCATCTCACCGTGAAAAACGTCGCCGGCACATTGTCCTGCACGATGTAGGAGGTGGACCGGCGAGCGGTTCAATCGGTCCTGCTTTTCGTCTCGTTTCATTGTTCCATCTTTTGCTGTCGATCCGGCGGGGCCCGCACCCTGCAAGGGTTGCTTATCGGTGGACGTCTCTTCACCATTTGGGCGAAACAGAGTCGCTAGATTGAGAGAAAGCGATTTGCGGCTTACGGTCCAGTCAATTTTTCACCGCCGCCGTGAACAATAAAGTTTCGGTTAGGGAACTGTTACGCTCAATAAATACAGAACGTGCAGAGACGGTTCATCCCGTTGGCGAACTATCCGCCGAAACTATGCGATGCCGCTGCAGCAAAGGCACCTGCGTTATCAAGAAGATAAACGTCAATCCTATGATCCCGACGAACTTGAACGTGACCCACGTGCTCTCGTCGAAGTTGCGCCAAACCACTTCGTTCAATCCCGCGACAAAACAGAAGAAGAAAGCCCAACGCAGCGTGAATTTCCGCCAACCTGCGTCGTCCAGTTGCAAGGCTTCGCCCATCAGCATCTTCAACAACGGACGGCCCACCAGCAATCCGCCAAACAAAATCGCTGCGAACATCAGGTTCACGATGGTCGGTTTCACCTTGATAAATCGCGGATCGTTGAACCACAACGATAATGCCCCAAACACGCACACGATGATCGCCGTAAAGCCGAGCATCGGCGTTATGTGCTTGAGAAAAACTTTTGCCGCGATGAGCGATAGCAGCGTCGTGGCCATCAGGACGGCCGTCGCCTCAAAAATGCCGAAGAAGCGATAGCTCAGAAAAAACGCAAGTAATGGCGCAAACTCGATAAAAAACTTCACGAGCGGTGGCCCGCTTTGTCCACCTGCCGGTTGGTCCATTTTGGTCATCGAACGCTACTTTCTCGCCCGTTCCGATCCGCGCATTTGACGCCGTAAGACGAGCCCTGCCTAAGCTCTCACGATGGCATCTGCGATCCCACCGGCGTGTCCGGCACGCGATGCTTCTGCATCTCTTTGATCTGCCAAACAAAAAACACCGACGTCAGCGGCATCACCACGAACAGCTTGAACATCATCCAAATATCCAGGCCCGTCAGCACGCGGTTCTTGAACGGAATCTCGACATTGTTGAAGCCCAGTCGAACCGCCTCGTTCGCAATCGCAGTCACCAGAAAGAAAATCGCGGCATTGCGCGTAAGCTGCCGCCACCCGGTCGGGGTGTAGTTGAAAGTCTTTCCGAATACGAACTCGAAGAAGTATTTCTCGCGACGGAGCCCAACCCACAGCAACACCGCCACCAGCGCATTGAACAGCGTAACCTTGATCTGGACCCACATCGGATCGCCCGTTGCGAGAGTCAGCGCGCCAAACGTGATTGTCACGGCACCGGCGATAAAGGGCATGATCGGTGGGCGGCGCAGCACCACCAGCGACGCCACCAACGCGATGAGGGTGGTCGCAATAAGCGACCACACGCCAACCTTCACGCCGAAGGCGAAGTTCACGACGAACATCGTGAAAATCGGACCAATTTCGCTGAGGATGTTGAGAGTCTGTTCCGCGTTAAACGGATAGATCCGACGTACGGCGTTCATAACAATCGTATGCCCTATCTTGGGCGGCCGCCTCTATCCCGAGAGCAGCCCCCTCCCCGGTCTCTAACCAAGTGCGATCGCTCGAGCAAACTCGCGGGCGTCGAATGCCTGCAGGTCGTCGATGCCCTCGCCCACCCCTACAGCATGGATAGGGACCCCAAACTTTGCCGAAATTGCGACCAATATTCCACCTCTGGCAGTACCATCCAGCTTTGTCATCACTAAACCGGTAACACCCGCACGATTTTTGAAGACGTCGACCTGATCCAACGCGTTTTGCCCGGTGGTGGCGTCCAAAACGAGCAGAACATGATGCGGCGCAGTAGAATTGACTTTCTTGATCACTCGGACCACTTTTTCGAGCTCATCCATCAGTCCCTGCTTGTTTTGCAGCCGTCCCGCCGTGTCGATCAGGATGACGTCGGCGCCCGATTGGCGCGCCTCTGTCATGGCATCGAAAGCCAGCCCGGCGGCATCCGAGTTGACATCATGAGCGACAACGCGGGATCCCGTGCGTTCGCCCCAGACCTTCAGCTGATCGATGGCCGCCGCCCGGAACGTATCCCCGGCCGCCATCAACACGGTCTTGCCTTCGCGCCGGAACTGAGCCGCGAGCTTCCCAATCGTCGTCGTCTTGCCGCCGCCGTTGACGCCAATCACGAGGATAACCTCAGGCTTTGTCGCGCTCGTGAACACGAGCGGCTTGGCCACTGGCAACAGCACCTTCTCCACTTCCGCAGCAAGGATCTCCCGCACCTGCTCAGGCGAGATCCCCTTTTCGAACCGCCCCTTCCGCAGCGTATCGCTGATCCGGGTGGCGGTCGCGATCCCGAAATCCGCCTGCACCAGCAGATCTTCCAGGTCATCCAGCGTTTCCGCATCGAGCTTGCGCCGGGTAAAAACGCTGACAATGCCGTCCGACAGCTTGTCGGACGTCTTGGCGAGGCCCGCCTTCAGCCGAGCAAACCAACCCTGTTTGGCGTCTTGCGGCGCAGCACCCACGGCTTCGGCAACAGGCAACGGTATCGTCGACTTATCGGGCGCAGGCGCGCGCGGCGCCGCCGGCGTATCGCCGCCGAACAATCGGCCCAACAGACCGCGAGGCTTGTCTCTGTCGCCGCTCACGCCACCACCTCAGCCTTGAGCCGCTGCCCATCATGACCAACAATGCGTGCCGCGATGAAAGCACCTGCTGGCGCATGTTCGTTCATTGTCACCTCGGCAAAGTCTGGCGTGCGCCCGAACCCTGTGCGCTCGATGAGAACCTCGACGCGCCGCCCAACCTGCGCTGCAAAATGCGCCGAAAGCCGTTCCCCACCTTGGCGGCGCAGGCGCTCGGCCCGCGCCTTGACCTCCTGCTGCGCCACCTGCGGCATACGCGCCGCCGGCGTGCCCTTGCGTGGCGAAAACGGAAACACGTGCAGAAACGTCAATCCGCAGGCATCCACCACATCCAGCGTCCGCTCGAACATCGCCTCCGTTTCCGTCGGGAAGCCCGCGATCAAGTCCGCACCGAAAACCACATCCGGACGAAGCCGCCGGGCTTGCGTGCAAAATTTGATCGCATCCGCTCGCAAATGCCGCCGCTTCATGCGCTTCAAGATCATGTCGTCGCCTGCCTGCATCGACAGATGCAGGTGTGGCATGAATTGAGGCTCATCTGCCAGCACCCGCATGAGATCCGCATCCGCCTCCACCTGATCGATCGACGACAATCTGAGCCGCTTGAGATCGGGCACATGCCGCAGCACCTGCCGCACGAGGCTGCCAAGCCGCGGCTGCCCCGGCAGATCCGCGCCCCAAGACGTCATGTCGACACCTGTCAAAACGATCTCGGCTGTCCCATTCTCAACGAGCCGGCGCACCTGCGCGACAACCTCGCCAGCCGCCACTGAACGCGACGGTCCCCGCCCGAACGGAATAATGCAGAAAGTACAGCGGTGATCGCACCCATTCTGCACCTGCACATAGGCCCTGACATGCGACCCGAACCCGTCGAGCATGTGTGTCGCCGTCTCCCGCACGCTCATGATGTCATTGACCTGAACGCGCGTGGTCTCCGGCATGGCAAATCCGAGGAACGTCTCTGCCTTCATCTTCTCAGAATTGCCGACGACGTGATCGACCTCCGCCATCTCGGCAAACCGTTCGGGTTCGATCTGGGCCGCACAGCCGGTTACAATGATCTTCGCCGCAGGATTCTCGCGACGAAGCCGCCGGATCGTCTGCGCCGCCTGCCGCACAGCCTCGGCCGTCACCGCGCATGTATTGACGATCACAGCGTCGCCTAGCCCTGCCGACCTCGCGTGCGCCTTCATGACCTCGCTTTCGAAGGCGTTGAGGCGGCAACCCAAGGTGACAACAGTCGGAGATGACGAGGCGGCTGAAGACATCGCCGTCAGATAGCGATGATCCGGCTCCGGCGCCAGTCCCCATTGGTCAAGTCACAGATCGAAACGGGGGTCACTCAGTTCTGCAACCGGCCATTTCAGACTTGGCGAGCTCCGCCGCGTGATCCCGCACGGCATCCTGACGGTCCGCAACGCGACCGACCGTGATGAGAATGCAGAAACCACCTCCGTCAGAACGGCCACACCCACCCCAATGGCCCGCGTGGTTCCGGTTCCTGAATCTGATATTTAGTTCCACGGCGCCCCTCCATCCTTGGCGCGATTAGTCCTTGGCCCCATGGCGCCCAACACATGCCACCCTTTGAATGGAGCGATATCCCGATCTTCCTGGCGGTTGCGGAGACCGGCAGCATCGCCAAGGCCGCGAAGCAGCTGCGGATCAGCCCGGCAACCATCAGTCGCCGCCTCGAGGCGATGGAACAAGCCATCGCTCATAAACTCTTTCACCGCCTCCCCAATCGCCTGGAACTCACGCCCGCTGGCCGCAGCCTACTGTTCAGCGCAGACACCATGCGGACGGGCGCAGACGGACTTGCCAGAGCCGCCGCCAGCCTCAGCGGCCGCCCCGTGGAATGTGTCCGCATCACCGCCACGCAATCGATGTCGATGTTTCTTGTCGCACATCTATCGCACCTCACCACGTCGTGCCCTGGCACCCGCCTCGAGATTGTCGCGACCCGCGATCAACTGAGCCTCGCCCGCCGCGAGGCCGACATCGCTCTGCGCATGCGCCGCCCACCTGATACAGGCGACCTCGTGGTCCGGAAGATTGGCCAAGCCGCCATGTCGCTTTACGCGTCGAGGGCCCTCGCCAATCGCTGCTCGATCCCATCGAACCGGCCCGACATTGCACAACTACCAATCATCGCCTCGATGCGGGACGCAGGTCTTTCGCGGCAGGAAAGCTGGATCGCCGATAACCTCAAATCGAACACCGTCGCCATGCGAATCTCTGAAACAACGCTCCGTCGCGACGCCGTCGTCGCGGGACATGGGGCAGCTCTACTACCGTGCTTCGCCGGCGATGCGATCCCGGAGTTGGTCCGCGTGTTGGAGCCGCCTGAAGAACTCACCGAGGACGCCTACCTCTTACTCCACAAGGACATGAAGGACGTGCCGGAAATCCGCTTGGTCGCCAACGCCCTCGCGGCCCTGTTCAAAACGGAAGCCAAGAGCATGGCGGGAGCCAAGATCAGCCCAGGATGATCTCATCCTCGTATTCAAGTTCAGCGGGGCCCGTCATCAGGATTCGATTGCCGCTTGTCCACTCGATGACCAGCGGGCCACCCGGCACGTTGACCGTCACCGTGCGCTCGGCCAGATTTTTGCGCGCCGCGCATACTGCCGCCGCACAAGCCGCCGACCCGCAGGCTCGCGTCAGCCCCGCGCCCCGTTCCCACGTCTTGAGATCGATTTCTGTTCGCGACCGCACGACCGGCGAGCGAAATATTCGCCCGATCGGGAAACAGCCGGTGGTACTCCAGCATCGGCCCGACCTTGCCTAGATCGACGACGTCCAACCGCTCAACCCAGAAGATCGCATGCGGATTGCCGACGTTGACGACGGACGGCGTGTGAATGATCGGATTATCGATCGGACCGACCTGCAGCTCGATATTGCGCGTGTCGTGAAACGGCTCGACCAATGGAATGTCGGCCCATCCAAACTTCGGCTCGCCCATATCGACGGTGATTTGTTCGATGCCGTCGACGGTCACGTTGAGCACGCCCGGTTGTGTCTCGAATGCCAGCGCAGTGCGCCCGGTCTCTGATGCCGTGACCCAGCCAACGCAACGCATCCCATTCCCGCACGCGCCCGCCTCGGACCCATCTGTATTGTAGATCCGGATATAGGCCTCGGTCCCCGGCGTTTTGGGATCGTGCAGAACCATCATCTGATCGAAATGCGATCGAGGGTTCTCGGCGATTGTGCGCGCCTCGTCCGCTGAAAGTACACGCCGCGATCCCCGCAAATCCACCACCACGATCTCGTTACCGAGTCCGTTCATCTTGCGAAAGGGAATTGAAGTAAGTGTGCCCATACGCTACATGTATATGGCGGAGCCCCCCAGCAACACAATCGCGCGATGCCACAAAAAGCGAGCACCCCATCAACATGGCACTGCCGCATTCACCGCGCTAAGATCGAGGCCCAGCCGGGAGGCCATAATGCGCCGAGTTTTGCCGACCCTCACCCTTTTGACAGCCCTCGCATCGCCGCTTTCCGGCGAACAGACCCGCGCGCCAGCCATTCCGAAGTCTGAAGTCACCGTCCAGGTCCTGGCCAAAGGCTTGAACCACCCATGGGGCCTTCAGGTCCTCCCCGATGGACGGCTCCTCGTCACCGAGCGGCCTGGCCGTCTTCGCATCGTCGACAAAGACGGCAAGATCTCAGCGCCGGTCCAGGGCCTCCCAGACGTGGCGGCCAACGGCCAGGGCGGATTGTTGGACATCGCGCTCTCTCCGAAATTTTCAGTCGACCGTACAATCTTCTTCTCGTTTGCCGAACCCCGCCCCAATGGCCGCAGCGGCACAAGCATCGCACGCGCTGAATTGGCGCTCGACGCCGCGCCCATCAGTCTCACCAATGTCAAAATCATTTTCCGTCAGGAACCGGCCATTGCAAGCGGCCACCACTTCGGCTCGCGCTTGGTATTCGGCCGCGACGGCAACTTGTTTGTCACGAC
This sequence comes from uncultured Alphaproteobacteria bacterium, assembly GCA_963779515.1. GTDB lineage: Bacteria > Pseudomonadota > Alphaproteobacteria > Rhizobiales > Hyphomicrobiaceae > CAVZYN01. The sequence continues at coordinate 190,923 of CAVZYN010000004.1, read as the reverse complement.
GGGCGATCGCGGAGCACAGGATCTCGTGCAAAAGCTCGACACGCATATCGGCAAGATCCTCCGCATTACACCGGATGGCGCTGCACCGCCCGACAATCCGTTTGTTGGCCGCCCAGGTGCTAAGCCTGAAATATGGAGCATCGGTCATCGCAACGCTCAAGGCGCGGCTCTAAATCCTCTCACCGGCGAACTGTGGACCATCGAGCACGGTGCCCGCGGCGGCGACGAGGTCAACATCCCGCGCAAAGGCAACAACCACGGCTGGCCCGTGATCACGTATGGCCGCGACTATTCAGGGGCTAAAATCGGCACTGGCAGCACCAAGGACGGGATGGAACAGCCGCAGTACTACTGGGACCCGTCGATCGCCCCATCCGGCGCAGCGTTCTACGTACATGATGCTAATTCAGTCTGGAAAGGCAGCCTATTCGTTGGTGCCCTCGCAGGTCAGCATCTCACGCGTCTGGTCTTGAACGGTAACTCTGTTGTCGGTGAAGAACGTCTCTTGACGGATCGCAACGAACGTATTCGGGACGTCCGCGTGGCGCCAGATGGAGCGCTCTACGTCTTGACCGATTCAACCGATGGCAAGATTTTGCGCATCGCACTCCGGCAGTAAAGACGTGCCCCACAAGCTGCACGAAACTAATATTCAGCCTGACAATCTTGGCAACAGCAAAGGACTTCGCTAGATCCAAATCAGAGGGTAGCCGTACCGCGGCTCAAGGAAAAGCAGACGGGGTTTTGGGCGTGAAAGGTGCAATTCGTCTCTCAGTGCAGGTTTTTGCGCTGCTCTGTCTGGTTGTGCTCATGCCCGCCGAGGCCCTGAGCGCCAAACGGCGCGCGACCACCGCTGCAGCGGTGCTGCCGCCACAGGCCGTCGCAGAACCGGTCAATCGCGATATCCTCGCCATCTACGACAGCGAGTTGGAGCGCACCCCTGGCGAGACCCGCGTGCACCGCATGCTGGAGATGCCGCTCAATCATCTCGGCTACCGCGTCACCTATTGGGATATGCGCGCAGGCCTGCCAGCGCCCGACGTTGCTCGCGGATTTTATGCGGTGATCTCGTGGTTTAACGAGCGCATTCCAGAGCCCCTGCGGTATCTTGAGTGGTCAAACACCCTCGCTCAATCCGGCACGCGTTTCGTGATCGTCGAGCACCTTGGCGTTCCACTCGACGCGACGCACCTGGCGCCTCTGAACGAGTTCCTGGCACATATCGGCGTGCAAACGACGACGACTTGGGTTTCCGACAACAAGGGCCAACGCATTCTCGCCCAGAACGCTCAGATGGTGTCCTTCGAGCGCAGGCTCGACGGCAACGTGCCCGGCTACATGGTTGTGAAACCGACGGCAAAAGGCACGCCCCATGTCACCGTCGGCCTTCGCGACGGTGATCCCGATGCCTCGACCCCCATCATCACTGGTCCCGGCGGAGGATATGCCGCGCCGGGCTTCGCTAATCACTATGACCCATCCAAAAACCTGCTGAGTTGGATCGTCAATCCGTTCGAATTCCTCGAAACGGCACTGGGTAACCGGCGCATGCCGATCCCGGATGTGACGACGGTCGCGGGTCGCCGCATCTACTTCAGTCATATCGATGGCGACGCCTGGAACAATCCAAGCGAAATTCCCGGTCCAGCTGGCGAAAAGCAGATCGTCGCCGAGACGGTCCGTGACAAACTGATCCTGCCCTATCCCGACCTACCTGTGTCCATCGGCCCGATCGCCAACGATGTGGCGGCCGTAACCGAGATCGGCGCGCGTGCTGCCGGCATAGCCCGCGAGCTGTTCAAACTTTCTCAGGTCGAAGTCGCAAGCCATACCCACACGCACCCGTTCAAGTGGCCATTCTTCGAAAAGTACAAGCGCGATGCCGAACTCGCCATGATCGAGGAGCGCAACAAACAATCCCTCTTGCCGAAGGACGCCGCTTATCGCTCTGGTTCCAACGACATGCCGCGCGCATACATGGAACAGCCGTTCGATCTGCGAAATGAAATCATCGGTGCGCTCGAGACCTCGAAAACTCTAGCGCCTCCCAACAAGCCCGCCCGGCTCTATCTCTGGAGCGGCGACACCCGGCCCTTCGAAGGCGCGATCAAGGCCGCGCGCGAACATGGCGCTTTCAACTTGAACGGCGGCGATACCAGGCTTGATGCCACGTACCCGTCGGTGAGCTACGTCCCCGCCATTGGCCGTCTCGTTGGCGCTGAACGCCAAGTCTTTGCCGTCAACAGCAACGAGAATACCTATACCAACGGCTGGACGGGCCCCTTCGACGGCTTCGCGCGCCTGACCGAGACGTGGCGCAACACCGACGCGCCGCGACGCCTGAAAGGAACCAACCTTTACTATCACATGTACTCCGGCCAGAAGCCCGAGAGCTTGGCCGCCGTCAAAATCCATTTGGACGACGCCCGCACAAGTGCGGTCATTCCAATCGCCGCCTCCGAGTACGCAGCCATCGCAAATGCTTTCTATAATGTGGACATGCAGCAGACCGGCGCCGAAACCTGGAAGATCTTGAATCGCGGCCCCCTCAACACGGTTCGCTTCGACGACTCCAAACGCCGCACCATCGACTACGCCCGCAGCATCGGCGTCCTCGGTCACACCAGTCACAATGACGCCCTCTATGTCGCCCTCGATCCAGCCATCGATCGACCCGTCATTGATCTGGCGCCCGCCAGCACGGAATCGTCGCGGCCCTACCTCGTTGGCAGCCGATGGCAAATCTCGAATTTGCAGACTGGCGATTGCGCATTCACCTTCAAGGCCCGCGGCTTCGGCCCAGGCGATATGGAGTGGAGCGGACTGCGGCCAGGCCGCTATGCGACGATTGTTAAGAAGTCGACCGGACAGTCCGCCTTGCTCGCCGACGCGATGGTTGGTCCAACGGGCGAACTGAAAATCGCATTGCCTGCCGAAGGAATTGACGGCGTCAATGTCACCGTGCACTGCCTCGACAAGGCACGCGTCGCCACAACGCCGGTGTCGAAGCCAGTCAAGCAGACGGCAGCATCGGCCCGCAAGAAAGCGTCGCCCACGGGGCAGTCAAACATAAAACCGCCAGCGCGGTCGACCTCGACGACCAAATCTGGGCCCTGGGTCCAGTAGCGCTGATCACATAACCTTGTCAGAGATTTTCTGTGGCACTGGAACAGACGCTGTGAATGAGGCGCGCGCCTCGAGCCGCGCGCTCAACCTTGCGATTTTAGGATAGAGCGTGCGCCATTCAATCTCTGGCATCCGGACGCTCATGTACCCAACCGCCGTTCCGACCGCGATGTCGCCGAGCCCGAAGCGATCGCCCACGGCCCATTGCCGATCGCCTGCCAGACGCGCCATCTCCCTAAGTCCGCCATCGATCTTGCGACGTTGCCGCGCGAGCCATTCAGCACTCTGACATCCACTCGCCCGCGTTCTTTCAAAAAACGACAGCACGATTGCATCGCAAACGCCGTCGCACAGCACTTCCAGCCGCTTGGCCGCGAGCACACCGTCAACATCATCAGGTAGCAACCGCGGCGCCGGATGCATGAGCTCCAGGTATTCGAGGATGAAGCGCGACTCATAAACGCTACCACCATCGGGCAGCAGCAGTACCGGCAGCTTCTCGAGCGGATTGTACTTCGGCGTCGCCGTGGTGTGATCCCATGGCACTTCCGTCATCAGCTCAAACGCCAAGCCCTTCTCCGCAAGCGCTATCCGCACTTTTCGCGCGTAAGGGCTCGGCGTAGCACTGATGAGCTTGTACATAGCGGCTTCCGCACTCAAGCTTACCCCAACCGCCGCCGCTCGATCGCATCCCAAATCAGCGCGGCAATGTCGGCGCCACCAAACGCCTTCACCTGCCGAATGCCTGTTGGCGACGTGACGTTGATCTCTGTCAGATACGGTCCGATCACGTCGATGCCTGTAAAGATCAGGCCGCGCCGCTTCAACTCCGGCCCGAGCCGCGCACAAATCTCTTTGTCCCGCGGCGTCAACTCCGTTGGTTTCGGTTGACCGCCAACATGCATGTTTGAACGGGTCTCCCCCTCTGCCGGCACACGATTGATCGCCCCCGCGATCTCGCCATCGACGAGGATGATCCGCTTGTCTCCGCCCCGCACCTCATTGCGATACTGCTGAACCATCAAGGGCTCGCGGTTGATCGCATGGAACGTCTCGATCAGTGACGCGAGGTTCGTATCTCCCGGCTGAATCCGGAATACGCCGGCGCCACCATTGCCGTAGAGCGGCTTGACGATAATATCCTTGTGTCGTGCGCGAAACGCTACGATGTCTTCCGGGTTCCGCGTCACCAGCGTCGGCGGCATCAGATCCTGGAAATCGAGCACCCAAATCTTCTCGGGCGCATTGCGCACTTCGATCGGATCATTGACAACGAGCGTCTTTGGATGGATGCGCTCGAGCAGATGCGTATTCGTGATGTACGACATATCGAACGGCGGATCTTGCCTGAGCAGCACCACGTCCATCTCAGCGAGATTGACCTGCCGCGCGTCGCTGAGCATGAAATGATCGCCAAGCTTGTCCTGAACCCTGAGCGTTTGCCCGCGCGCCAGAAGGTCATTGCCATCGAGCGCCAATTTGTCCGGCGTATAAAAGAAAATCGAGTGCCCGCGCTTCTGCGCTTCGAGCAGCATCGCAAACGTCGAGTCGCCGCGAATATCGATGCGGTCGATCGGATCCATCTGGCAGGCGATCTTCAAGGCCATAAAGGGCTCCAGGGTGTGAAACTGTGCGATGCAAACGGTGAATTCCGGCAGCTGTCAATCGGCCGGCGACCTGCGACAAAACCGGCAGATCAGGGCTGCAAGCCGTCCCGGATGTGCTGCGGCCACCGGCGCGGCACCATGAATATGATATCGAGACCGACGGCGTGATCACGATATCGCGGGTGGCGGCTCACCCAGAACTGCGCGGCAGTCGCGATCCGGCGCGCCTGGCTGGAGCTGATCGAGGCTTCCGCCGCCTCCTGCGAGGCCCGCTGTTTCACCTCGACAAACACCAGCCTCCGCCCGCGCACCGCGATCAGATCAATCTCACCATAGGGCGTGCGATGCCGCCGCGCGAGAACTCGATACCCCTTGGCCATCAGCAATGCCGCCGCCGCCAACTCCGACCATCGGCCGCGTTCGTAACGCGCGACGCGCTCGGGATCCGGCGTTCCATGGCGGCCATTCACGCGTCACCGGCCCTTCTTCTTCAAAGCAAGACCAAGATCATAAACCCGCGATTTTGCCACATCGAGCGCCTGCGCCACTTCGGCCACCGCATCCTTGAGACTCATCTCTGCCAACATTACCTCCAGTCGGGCGGAAATATCGGAGTCTGTCGCCTCTGCGGCAGCCGTCGGCGGTGCCACCATGATCACGAACTCTCCACGCAGCGCGCCGCTGTCGGCTTTGGCCGCAAGCTCCCCCGGCAATCCGCGCCACACCTCTTCATGCACCTTTGTCAACTCGCGCGCGACGGCCGTCTCACGCGCACCGAGCACGTCGGCGATATCAGCCAAAGTCTCCGCAACCCGCGACGGCGCCTCGAAAAAAACCAGCGTCGCAGGAACCGATTTCAGTTCCGTGATCCTGTTTCGCCGCGCCATTTGCTTCGACGGCAAAAACCCCGCGAACAGGAATGCATCTGTCGGCAACCCGCCGATCGACAAAGCCGCGAGCGTCGCTGACGGCCCCGGCAGCGCCACGACTGCATGTCCCGCAGCCACCACATCGCGCACCAGTTTGTAGCCCGGGTCGGATATCAGCGGCGTCCCAGCATCAGAAATCAAAGCGACCGACTTGCCGCCCGCCAGCGCCGCCAGGATCTCTGGCCGAGCCGCCGCCCCATTGTGGTCGTGGTAGGCCCGCAATGGCCGCCGGATGCCGTAGTGGTCAAGCAGCGTCCGGCTATGCCGCGTATCCTCGCAATAGATCACATCCGCCCGCGCCAGCGTCGCCAAGGCCCTGAGCGTCATATCGCCCAGATTGCCGATTGGCGTCGCGACGATCGCAAGCCCTCTGCCCGCAGCGCTCGCAAGCGCGCCTTCCAGGACGGCTACAACGCGCCGCACCACCGAATCAGTCTTCACGTCGTCGTCCGCTTCGCGCGTCAAGGTTCTGTCCATCACTTGCATTGAATAACTCATATGACCTGAGGATAACTTCTAACGCCAGCCGAAAACCGTTGAAGATCCGCCCGCAAAGATGGCGTCGCACTTCGCGATCCTGCACCCATTTTCGAAAGAAATGAGACGAGTCGCGGCGAGGTCACATGCGATCCCCATCAGCATCCCTATTGGCGCGAGCGGCCGGTGCGGCGGCTCTGTGCCTGCTGGTATCGGGATGCGCCGTATCTACGCCGAGCCCCGTCTCCACTGGCGCTTTGCCCGACAACGAGCCCAGATCAGCCACCGCTGAGGCATCATCCTCGGCCCAGCCGCCGGCCGCGAAGTCGAACAAGCCGAAGGTTTCGCTGCTGCTGCCGCTGTCAGCACCTGGTCACGCAGGCCTCATTGCCCACAGCCTCAAGAAGTCCGCCGAACTCGCCATGCGTGGCCCCGGCCTGGCCGAAGTCGATCTCACTGTGCACGACGACCGCGGCACCCCTGATGGCGCGCGCCTTGCTGCTCTAGACGCTGTGACCGCTGGCGCCGAAGTCATTGTCGGCCCACTCTTCTCCAAGTCCGTCTCCGCGGTCGCCCCCGTGGCACGTCAAGCCAATCTACCCGTGCTCGCTTTCTCGAACGACGAGCAAGTCGCAGGCAATGGCGTCTATCTGGTGAGCTTCCTCAACCAGCCCGAAATCGACCGCATCGTCGGCTACGCTGCAAGCCAAGGCAAACGCCGCTTTGCGGCACTGGTATCCGACGATGCCGCGGGCCGGCGCACAGAAACTCAATTTCGAGATGCCGCAGCCCGCTACGGCGGCTCGGTCCGCGCCGTCGAGGCATACGGTCCCAGCGCGACCAGCAAGCTCGAGGCTGTGCGCCGGCTGAAACTCAAGGTGTCGCAAGGCGAGGCTGGCGGTGAATCGGTCGACGCCCTCTTCGTTCCAGGTGCCGAAGACACGCTTGCCGCACTCGGGCCCTTGCTGCGCCAGTCCGAAATCACATCTGCCAACGTCAAGATCCTCGGCACCGGCGGCTTCGACTTTCCGAACGCCGGCCGCGACCCGACCTACATCGGCGCCTGGTTCCCAAGCGCGGACCCTGCGTCGGTCCAGCGGTTCACCGATAGTTTTGTTCAGCACCACGGGCACGCCCCGCCGCGCATAGCGAGCCTCGCCTTCGATGCAATGACGATCGCACAGACCCTCGCATCCGGACCTGATCGCGTGCGCTACGCCCCAAGCCAGTTGACGCGCGCCCAGGGCTTCCAGGGCGTTGACGGCCTCGTGCGGCTCCTGCCTAACGGCGCATCCGAGCGCACGATGGCGGTTCTGGAAGTTCAGTCCTTCGGCGCGCGCATCATTGAGCCGGCGGCATCGTCTTTTGGACCGACCCAAATTTCACAGCAATCAGCTTCCTCACGGCCGGCGCGGCGGATCAACTGACGGGGCCCGCGGACGCAGATAGCTCGGCCACCAGCGCATTGAGCACGAAACGGCCGTCTCCAATCGCCTTGATACGTTGCTCCACGGGCCGCTCGATCATGCCGAGCCTCTCGAGACCGGCAATCGTGCGCTCAGCTGGCCGCAGCCCGAAACACCGGTGCAGCCGGGCCAGATCAAGGCCTTCCGTCAACCGCAGTCCCATGAGCAGTGCCTCATCGAACTGTTGATCGAGCGTGAGCCGCGTCAATGCCGTGCGTCCGTGCCCCTGCTCCAAGACCCGCGCGCGCCAACGCTCCGGATTGCGTTCCGTTTCAGAGGCATGCCGCAGTCCATCGACGACCAAGCGGCCATGCGCTCCAGGCCCGATGCCCGCGTACGACCCATAGCGCCAATAGAGCAGATTGTGCCGGCTCTCTTCGCCGGGCGCGGCATGATTGGAAATTTCATAGGCAGGCAATCCGCGCGCCGCCATCGTCTCCTGCGTGAACGCATATAGTGCATGCGCCGCATCCGCATCCGGCACGATCAGCTTACCCTTGGCATGGAGCGCGGCGAACGGCGTATCAGGTTCGATGGTCAACTGATACAGCGATAGATGTTGCCCCGCGAGGTCCAAAGCCGCCGTCAGCTCCTGGCGCCAATCATCCAGCGTCTGTCCTGGCCGCGCATAAATCAGATCAAACGTGAAACGCTCGAACGTCGTCCGCGCGATCTCGATCGCCGTCCGCGCTTCCGCCGCCGTATGCAACCGCCCCAATGCCTTGAGCTGCTCATCGCGCAAAGACTGGACGCCCAGCGAAACGCGATTGATGCCCGCACTACGATAGCCTCGGAAACGTGCGGCTTCGACACTCGACGGATTGGCCTCGAGCGTGATTTCCGCACTCGGCTCGACCGTCCACAGCCGTGCCACCTCATCGATCATCGCGGCGACCGTCGCCGGCTGCATCAACGACGGCGTTCCCCCGCCAAAAAAGATGCTCGAAACCCGCTGCGGACCTATCAGGCGCGCCGTCTCACGCAACTCGGCGAGATAGGCCGAAAGAAACGCCGCCTCATCGACGCCGCGATCGCGGACGTGACTGTTGAAGTCGCAGTACGGGCACTTGGAGGCGCAGAAAGGCCAATGGATGTAGACACCAAAGCCGATCGCATCCACTTGATCAGGATTGGCGGTCAAGGCACGCCTCAGCCAGAAGGCGGAACGCCCGCGCCCGATGCGACAGCCCCGCGCGACCACCAGGTACCCAGTCGATTCCGTGCTTTTCGTCTCGGGTCATCTCGCCGAATGTCCGCGTCTCGCCATCCGGCAAAAACATCGGGTCGTAGCCGAACCCTTTGGTGCCCCGTGGAGGCCAAACCATCTGGCCGAAGATCCGGCCCTCATAGACCTGCTGATGTCCATCGGGCCATGCCAGCACCAAGGCCGACACGAAATGCCCGCGCCGCTGCTCGGGCTTTGTCACACCGCGCATCTGCAGCTCGCGTTCGACGCGCTCCATGCCAACATTGAAGTCTTTGCCCGGCCCCGCCCAGTTCGCCGAAAACAAACCCGGCGCTCCGTCCAATGCGTCGACACAAATGCCGGAGTTGTCCGCGAAGGCGACGAGCCCCGACGCCGTCGCCGCCGCATGCGCCTTGATTGCCGCGTTCTCCGCAAACATATGACCCGTTTCATCGGGTTCACTGAGCTCAAGCTCGCCCGCCGACACCGTCGTTATCCCGAATGGCGCCAGCAAGTCGCGCATCTCGACCAGCTTGCCGCTATTATGCGTCGCAATGACGAGCTTGGTTCCTCGCGCCAATCGCCGTGTCACGCCAGGACCCATCGCGACGCCCTCATCAAGACACCGTCAACTTCTGCAACGACAGCAGCTCATTGATACCCTTGCGCGCGAGCACCATCAGTTGATCGAACTGTTCTTGCTTGAACGGCGTCGTCTCCGCGGTGCCTTGGATCTCGACAATCCCACCAGATCCGGTCATCACGAAGTTAGCGTCCGCATCGGCATCGCTGTCCTCGGGATAATCGAGATCGAGCACCGCCTGCCCGCCATAAAGCCCGCACGATACCGCGGCCACCTGATCGCGCAGCACGCCCTCTTTCACCATGTCGCGCGCCTTCATCCACGCAACGCAATCATGCAGCGCGACCCAAGCACCGGTAATGGACGCCGTCCGCGTACCGCCATCGGCCTGGATCACATCGCAATCGATGGAAATTTGCCGCTCGCCCAGCACCTTCAGATCGACGACGGCGCGCAGCGCCCGGCCAATCAATCTCTGGATCTCCTGCGTCCGGCCCGACGGATGCCCGGACGTGACTTCTCGCCGTGTCCGCTCCTTTGTGGCGCGCGGCAGCATCGAATACTCGGCCGTGACCCAGCCGCGCCCCTGCCCCTTCAGCCACGGCGGAATGCGCTCCTCGAGGCTCGCCGTGCACAAGACGTGCGTATTGCCGAACTTGATGAGGCACGAGCCTTCCGCATGCATGGAAACGGCACGGTCGATGGAGACACGCCGGAGTTCGTCCGGTTTACGTTTGGAAGGACGGATCATTGATCTCGACTTTTTGAAGGTTTGTGGTGCGCGGCATCTTGGTGCGACCGCCTCTCGGCGGACCACCCAAAATTACAGCACGAGCGGGCGCACCCTAGGCGACCGTCCAGGGCGCTTCAACCGTAAAAGCCGCAGCATCGACCCTAGGCCATTGATGACCCGTGCCAATTGACGGTCGCCCCCCGCCCCCCTACGTTCCCAGCACCAACTGCAAAGGTCATCAGTGAGCACGGACCGCCCCACTAGCCTGCACAGTCCGGCATCGCACGACGTGCAGTCGGAATTGCAGAAACTCGATAGCCGCACACGAACGATCTTTCGCCAGATCGTGGAAAGCTATTTGTCGACAGGCGAACCTGTCGGATCGCGCAACCTGTCGCGTCACTTGCCGATGCCACTGTCGCCTGCTTCCGTCCGCAACGTCATGGCGGATCTCGAGCACCTCGGCCTCATCTACGCCCCGCACACATCCGCTGGCCGCTTGCCGACCGAGGTAGGCCTGCGCCTCTTCGTCGACGGCCTGCTCGAAATCGGCAACCTGACCGATGCCGAACGCCACCAGATCGAAGCGCAGGTCAAACTCAAGCGCGAAAAAACCTTCGACCAAGTCTTGGCCGACGCCGGGGAGATGATGTCCGGGCTTTCGCATTGCGCCGGATTGGTCCTTGCCGAAAAGCAGGTCGCACGGTTGAAGCATGTGGAGTTCGTTCATCTGGAACCCGGCAAGGCGCTGGCGATCCTGGTCAGCGAGGATCAGAACGTCGAAAACCGCGTGATCGCGGTGCCGCCCGGCCTTCCACCATCCGCACTGCAAGAGGCATCGAACTACCTCAATGCCCACTTGCGCGGACTGACCTTGAGCGAGGCCCGCCAACGCATCGAACATGACCTGGTCACATCGAAGAGCGAACTCGATAGCCTCACGCATAAGGTCATCCAGGCAGGACTAGCCACATGGTCCGGCGAGCCCGACGAAACCAAAAAGAGCCTGATTGTGCGCGGCCAGGCGAACCTGCTGAAGGACGTCGCAGCCCTCGGCGACCTCGAACGTATCCGCCAGCTGTTCGATGACCTCGAAACCAAGCGCGAGCTGCTCCAACTCCTGGGACTGGCCGAAAAGGGCGACGGCGTCCGCATATTTATCGGTTCCGAGAACAAGTTGTTTTCGCTGTCGGGATCATCGCTCGTCGTCGCACCATTTCGCGATGAAAGCCGCAAAGTGGTCGGAGTTCTGGGGGTCGTTGGCCCAACCCGGCTCAATTATGCGCGAATTATCCCCATGGTTGACTACACCGCCAAATTGATGGGCCGCATTCTGACATAAGCCGACTTGATTTTTTTGCCGTATGGACAGATATCCAGGCTTCAAGGGCTGGAATGCGCGGCGGGCTTGCCCCGCAACGGCGCAGTCTCCCGCCCAAATCCGAAATCTTGCCAGCTTGCTGTGGCTTAGATCCCCAAAAAAGGACACATGAGCAACACGCCCACCAATCCGCCTGCCGATCCGGCCCCATCCGAAGTCGAGCAGTTCGCTCCTGGCATCGAAGGCGAGCCAAAGCCCCATCACCCTGACGATATCATCGCAGCAATGCGCGTTGAGATGTCGGACCTCAGGGACAAATTCCTACGCGGCCAAGCTGAAGTCGAAAACATGCGCAAGCGCACCGAGCGCGAAAAAGACGAAACCGCCAAATACGCCATCACGAAATTCGCGCGCGATATCGTTGGTGCCGCCGACAATTTTCAGCGCGCCTTGTCCGCTGTGCCGGAAGGCGCCGCTGATCAAGATCCCGCACTCAAAACCTTGATCGAAGGCGTCACCATGAGCGAACGCGAGTTCGTCAACATCATGGAGCGCCACGGCATCAAGCGCATCGAACCCGTGGGCGAGTTGTTCAATCCTCATCAGCATCAAGCGATGATGGAACTGGACAACGCGGAAGTCCAAGCGGGTACCATTGTTCAGGTGTTTCAGCCCGGGTACCTGATTGAAGACCGCGTGTTGCGCCCCGCACTTGTTGTTGTCGCAAAGGGCGGCTTCAAGCCGGTCAAGGCGCCAGTCGCTCCCGCTCCGCCAGCCGCGTCCAGTCCTGACGATTCAGACGGCTCCAATGGTGACACGCCGCAAAGTTAAGTTGATCCGTCCGCCTCCGGGAACCAGCATCGACGTCCCCGGAGCGACGCGATCGATGCCGTGGTAGGCCAACCGCGACGGCCCACCGAGGATGAAAACATCACCCGACTTCAACGTCACCCGGCACTTGGAGTCGCCACGCTTCGCGCCCCCGACATGGAAAACGGCATCGTCCCCCAAAGACACCGAGACGACCGATGCCGACCGATCCTGCTCATCCTCGTCCCGATGCGAGCCGAGCTTGGCACCGGAACGATAAACATTGACCAGACAGGCCTCTGGTTTGAGCGGGCACTGCGCGACAGCCGTCCAGAGCGTCAACAACGACGCTGGCAAATCCGGCCACGCACGATTTGTTTCTGGATGTGTCGCCTGATAACGATATCCGCCTGCCTTGTCCGAAACCCAACCGAGCCGACCGCAGTTCGTCATTTGGACCGAAAATGGCTTTCCTGTCCGAGGCATAGTCGGCGTGAACAAAGGCGCCATCGCAATAATCGCGGCGATTTCACGGATCAGCAGGCGTTGCTGATGTAGCTCGATAAAACCCTTCAAATGAACTGCGCCTTGCGGCAAGTCCTGACTCTGATCATGACTGGCCATTCGGTCGCTCACAGCTTCTTGCCCACGAACGACTATACGTCAGGCACGGCCATTGCAGCCTGAAAAACACCCACCTATATAACGCCCAGTGTATCTAGCAGCGTATCTAGCAGCGTATCTAGCAGCTCCTGGGGACTGTTCCGGCTCACGAGAGTGCGCCGGACACTCCGGATGCCGTACCCGGGTCCGGACGGTTCGCCGCGATAAAAGAGGAAGACGAACATGGCTAAAGTGATTGGCATCGACCTTGGCACGACCAACTCGTGTGTGGCGGTGATGGAAGGGTCGAAGCCCAAGGTTTTAGAAAACTCGGAAGGTGCCAACACCACGCCGTCGATCGTCGCCTACGCCGAGGACGGTGAACGCCTGGTCGGCCTGCCCGCGAAACGCCAGGGGGTCACCAATCCGGTTAACACCCTATTCGCAATTAAGCGCCTCATTGGACGCCGCTACGAAGATCCGATGGTCGAGAAGGACAAGAAGCTCGTCCCCTACAAGATCGTCAAGGGACCGAGCGGCGACGCCTGGGTCGAAGCCCACGGCAAACATTACTCGCCCCAGCAGGTATCCGCCGCGATCCTGCAAAAAATGAAAGAGACCGCCGAAGCCAAACTCGGCGAGACCATCACTCAGGCCGTTATCACCGTCCCCGCTTACTTCAATGACGCCCAGCGCCAGGCGACCAAGGACGCTGGCAAGATCGCGGGCCTCGAAGTCCTCCGCATCATCAACGAGCCGACGGCAGCAGCGCTCGCCTACGGCCTCGACAAAAAGAAGGACGCAAGAACCATTGCTGTCTACGACCTCGGCGGCGGCACGTTCGACGTGTCCGTATTGGAGATCGGCGATGGCGTCTTCGAGGTAAAATCGACCAACGGCGATACGTTCCTGGGTGGTGAAGACTTCGACATGCGTTTGGTCGAGTATCTTGCGACCGAGTTCAAGAAGGAAAACGGCATCGACCTCAAGAGCGACAAGCTCGCCCTCCAGCGTCTCAAGGAGGCGGCCGAAAAAGCCAAGATCGAACTCTCGTCCTCACAACAGACCGAAATCAATCTCCCCTTCATCACCGCTGACAAGTCCGGCCCGAAGCATCTGACGATGAAGTTGACGCGCGCTAAGCTGGAAAGCTTGGTCGACGACCTAATTGAAAAGACCAAGGCACCCTGCATCATGGCTTTGAAGGATGCAGGCCTCAAGGCAGCCGAGATCGACGAAGTTGTCCTCGTGGGCGGGATGACCCGCATGCCCAAGGTCCAGCAGATCGTCAAGGAGCTGTTCGGCAAGGAGCCGCACAAGGGCGTCAACCCCGATGAAGTCGTCGCCATCGGCGCAGCGATCCAAGGCGGCGTCTTGAAGGGCGATGTCAAAGACGTCTTGCTGCTCGACGTTACGCCGCTCTCACTTGGCATCGAAACGCTCGGAGGCGTCTTTACCCGGCTGATAGACCGCAACACCACGATCCCGACCAAGAAGAGCCAGGTGTTCTCGACCGCCGAGGATGGCCAGAGCGCCGTCACCATCCGCGTCAGCCAAGGCGAGCGTGAAATGGCGGCCGACAACAAGCTGCTCGGCCAATTCGATCTGGTCGGCATCCCACCGGCGCCGCGCGGGGTACCGCAAGTCGAGGTCACATTCGACATCGATGCCAACGGCATCGTCAATGTCGGCGCCCGCGACAAGGCAACAAACAAAGAGCAGTCGATCCGAATCCAAGCGTCAGGCGGTCTATCCGACGCCGAGATCAATCGCATGACGGAAGAAGCCGAGCGCTTCAAGGATGAGGACAAGAAGAAGCGCGAACTCGTCGAATCACGCAATCAAGCCGAGGCGTTCGTCGACTCGCAAGAGAAGATGCTCAAGGAGCATGGCGACAAAGCATCGCCTGCCGACAAGAGCGCCGTTGAAGCCGCGGTCGCCGACCTCAAGGAAGCGATGAAAGGCGACGATGCGGAGGCGATCAAGTCCAAAACCAACGCCTTGGCGCAGGCCGCCATGAAGATCGGCTCCGCCATGTACGGCAGCGGCACCGCCGACGAAGGTGATGGCCCTGAACCCAAGGCCAAGTCGGCCGACGGCGAAAACGTCGTCGATGCCGACTTCGAGGAAGTCAAAGACGACAAGAAGAAGTCGGCCTAACTGATCGGGCGTGGGCGGCGATCGCCTCTCACGCCCGAGACACGTTCCAACTCAGGCCCAGAATTTTAGGCCCTCCAAGTCACGTGCTTGTCGTCCGGTGAACCAACCTCTCGAGCTATTGACCGCGCGACCATGACCGATACGACGCGACACCCACCGTTCGGAACATATCGCCTGCCGCGATCCCATGAATGGCTGCGGCAGCAGGCAACGCGTCTTCCGGATGGCCGCGCCGGCCGCGCCGGTGCCTCGCTCATTCGCCGCTTCTTCACGCGTCAAGGCTCGGAAGCCTACGACGTCGAAGTCTTCCCAAGCATTCACGCCCGCCTCTATCCCGCGACCAATCGCTGCGAAAAGCGCGTGCTGGCGGCGGCGCAATTCTTCGATGCCCAGGAGCGTGCCTTCCTAGATGAGACTGTTGGTGCATCGTCATCGAACCCGTTCGTGTTCGTCGATCTTGGCGCCAACGTCGGGCTATATAGCCTCTCGGTGCTCTCGAGCGCCCGCCGCCACAATCGCGATGCTAAATTGATTGCCGTCGAACCCGATCCAGTGACACGGGCCCGCCTGCTCCAAAACATCGCGTTCTCGAACGCCCAAGACAAGTTCACTGTCGAGGCCTGCGGCGTTGGCGCGACGCGTGGGACCGGCGGCATCGTCGGCCACGCTAACAATCGCGGTGAACACCGCCTTGTCACGGATGTCCCGAACGGCGCTGGTGCATCGATCGAAATTCTACCCTTGCTCGACATCTGCAACATGCATCGCATCGCGTCGATCGACGCGCTGAAAATCGACGTCGAAGGCCTCGACTACGAGGTCCTGGCGGCGTTCTTTGCAATCGCCCCCGAGAGCCTGCGCCCTGCCAATTTGATTGTTGAAGTCGGCAAAACCGACCAAAATCCCGCCGTCGTGGCGCTCTGTGAGAAATATGGGTACCGTGCCGTCAAACGTACAAAACTCAATGTGATTCTATCTCGCGCTGAACCGGTAACCGGACACCACTGACCCATGAGCAAGCGCGACTATTACGAAATCCTCGGCGTCACCAAGACCGCCAACGAGTTCGGACCTCAAATCCGCCTTTCGCCAGAAGGCAAAGGAATTCCATCCCGATCGCAATCCGGGCGACAACGCCTCCGAACAAAAATTCAAGGCTATCAACGAAGCCTACGAAGTGCTGAAGGACCCGCAGAAGCGCGCCGCCTACGACCAGTTCGGCCACGCCGCTTTCGAAGGCGGCGGGCGCGGCGGCCCGGGTGGTTTTGGCCCCGACTTCGCGTCATCCATGTCGGATATTTTCGACGACCTCTTCGGCGAGTTCATGGGCGGCCGCCGCGGCACTGGCCGGCAACGCTCCGGCCGCGAGCGCGGCGCCGACCTGCGCTACAACATGGAGGTCACGCTCGACGAAGCCTACGTCGGCAAGACGGCGCAGATCCGCGTGCCAACGAGCGTCGGCTGCGAGGCCTGCAGTGGCACGGGCGCCAAACCCGGGACCCAACCAACGGGCTGCTCCACCTGCGGCGGCATGGGCAAGGTTCGCGCCAGCCAAGGGTTCTTTACGATCGAACGCACCTGCCCGGCGTGCCAAGGCCGTGGCGAAGTGATCGCCGATCCTTGCAACGGCTGCGCCGGCTCCGGCCGCGTCACCAAGGAGCGCACGCTGTCCGTCAATATTCCGGCGGGCGTGGAAGACGGCACCCGCATCCGCCTTGCCGGCGAAGGCGAAGCCGGACTGCGCGGCGGCCCAGCCGGCGACCTCTATATTTTCCTTTCGATCAAGCCGCACGAGTTCTTCCGCCGGGACGGTGCCGACATTTTCTGCCGTGTCCCCATTTCCATGACGACGGCCGCCCTAGGCGGCCAGATCGATGTCCCAACCGTCGACGGCGGCAAAACCCGCGTGAAAGTCCCCGAAGGTTGCGAGACCGGCAAACAATTCCGCCTCAAGAGCAAAGGCATGCCGGTCCTTCGGTCCAAGGTGCAAGGCGACATGTACATTCAGGTCGAGGTAGAAACCCCGAAGAACCTGACCGCCCGTCAACGCGAACTCCTGGCCGAGTTCGAACGCGAGAGCCACAAGGACACGAACCCGGCCTCGACTGGCTTCTTCTCCCGGATGGCAAGCTTCTTCGACGGCAAGAGCGGCTGAAGCGGCCGGCGCGCCGCCGCAACGGCCGCATTCAAGTCTTTGGCGCCGCCATGCCGCCATGCTAGCGTCTCCTCGATCTCACCAGATCCAATCGCTCTGCGGGCGCCGCAAATCCGTCCGCAAACCAGCATGCACAAGGGAGACGAGAATGCGTTTTGTCCGCACGACCGCCGCGGCACTGATGCTTGGCTTCAGCGCCATCGCGACAATGGCCTCAGCACAGGACTTGAAGATCGGGCTTTCGTCCGAGCCATCCGCCATGGATCCGCACTTCCACAACCTGACGCCAAACAACGGCATCCTGAGCCACGTCTTCGAGCGCCTCGTCGAAACCGCGCCCGACAACAAGCTGATCCCGGGCCTCGCCGAAAGCTGGAAGACGATCAACGACACGACGTGGGAATTCAAACTGCGCAAGAACGCCAAATGGCATGATGGCGCGCCCTTCACGCCCGAAGACGTGATCTTCACATTCGAGCGCGCACCAAACGTCCCCAACAGTCCCTCGAGCTTTGCGTCCGCCGTCAAAGGCAAGACGGTGAAAAAGATCGATGACGTGACCATCCAGATCTCGACACCCGCGCCGCATCCGCTGATGCCGAACGACCTGTCGAACCTCCTGATCATCTCGAAGAAGCATGGCGACGGCGCCAAGACCGAAGACTACAACTCCGGTAAGGCGATGATCGGAACCGGCGCCTACAAGTTCGCCGCCTACGTCCCGAGCGACAAGGTCGAACTCGTCGCCAATCCCGATCATTGGGCCGGCAAACCCAAATGGTCCAAGGTCACCTTCAAACCCATCAAGGCCGGACCGGCGCGCGTCGCGGCCCTGCTCGCTGGCGACGTCGACCTGATCGAAGACACGCCAACCGCCGACATCGAAAAACTCAAAAAGGATGCAAAAGTCGACATCGCGCAAACCGTCTCGCGCCGCGTCATCTACTTCCACCTCGATCAATTCCGCGATGAGACGCCCTTCATCAAGGCGAAGGATGGCAGTGCCATCAAGAACCCCCTGAAGGACAAGCGCGTCCGCCTCGCCCTCTCCAAGGCCATCAACCGCGAAGCCATTGTTTCGCGTGTCATGGAAGGCGTCGCGATTCCCGCCGGCCAGCTCCTCGATGCGAGCTTCTTCGGCACATCAAAAACGATAAAGCCCGTCGCCCACGACCCCGAAGGCGCCAAAAAATTACTCGCTGAAGCAGGCTTCCCAAACGGCTTCAAGCTGACGCTGCACGGACCCAACGGCCGCTACACCAACGACGTCAAGATCGCCGAAGCCGTCGCCCAGATGTTCTCACGCGTCGGCATCGAGACCAACATTGAAACGCTGCCGCCCGCCGTGTTCTTCACCCGCGCCTCGACGGGCGCTGCAGGCCAACCCGAGTTCTCGTTTATTCTCGTCGGCTGGGGCTCCGATACCGGTGAAACCTCCAGCCCGCTGAAATCGCTGCTCGGCACCTTCGATAAAGACAAAGGCACGGGCACCGCCAATCGCGGCCGCTATGCAAATCCCGCGCTCGACAAACTCGTCGCCGACGCCCTCGCGACGGTCGACGATGCCAAGCGCCAAGACCTCCTCGCCAAAGCCTCAGAGCTCGCGATGGACGACGTCGGTCTGATCCCGTCGCACTATCAGATCAACACCTGGGCGACGAAAAAGGGCCTGAAGTATACCGCGCGCGCAGACGAGTACACGCTTGCTGGCAGCGCAAGCCCCTGATGCACGTCACATTCACGAGGTGCTGCTGACCTGTCAGCGGCACTTCGTGAAATGAATGCTCGGACCCGCATCGATGTGGATATGGTTCATGCAGGTGTACCGGCCAACACCACCGCCGTGATTGGCGTGCAACCAGTTGATCACCGCATTGTATTTGCCTGGCGGCGGAACAAAATCCACGGCCTGGCAGGAGGCGTGATAGCTCGCCCGATTGTAGCCGAGCATCATCGCGCCCGGCCGATTGGCCGAGACCACCGTGACCGCGCCGAACTGGCTACGGATTTGCGCCAGCTTGCTTTTCAGCGATGACGGCAAACAGCCCTCGCTGATGGCCAAGGCCGGTGCTGACGTCATGACAGCAAGCGAAGAAAACAGCACGGCGCAAAGTCCGGCGGCGCGAACGCGACGAATGTGACCCATGTGATGACCCTGCAAGAAAGTGCCCAACAAAGCGGCCCCGATTGGTGCATAGACCGATCGAGCTCTCTTGCCGAAGCCATCCAACGCCGTTGGTTAATTCATCTCAGGCCGGACAAACAAGCCAGCGAACAGACATTCTTCACGCGCGAAGCCCGAAGGATTATTTTCCCACGGCGCGTGGGTGATCGCAGGCAACAATGGTGTTCCTGGAGAAGGAATCCCAGCAAATTTTTCCGCTCGTCGATGCTGGTGGCGAACTGGCCGACGGCCGTGGCCGCGCGCCGCCTCCCGACGAACTCGACCCCGATGAGCCCCCCGACGAACTCGATGACGACGCCGGCCGCGCCCTCGGCTCCGCCCGCTTCGGCACGCACTTTCCGTCCGACTCGACCTCGTCGTCGTCGCACTCGAGCGGACAGACGCGCCCCTTCTGATTGGCGAGCGCCTGCAACGCCGCCGGCGTCGGATCGTCCGCTGATAGAGACACTTTCCGCAACTTCGCGAACTGTCCAAGCGCCGACTTCACCTTGGCGCCCCACTTGCCGTCGACCGAACCCGGATCACACCCAACCCGCTTCAGCTCCGCCTGAATCGCCCGCGTCAGCGCTTCCGGATCCGCCGGCGGCATCGCCTGCGCGCTCGGCGGCACCGGCAATGCCGCGACCGGACCAGTCACGACCGGAGCCGGCAACTTCTCCGCTGGAGCCGGCAACGGCAACGGCGCAGCCCGTGGCTGCTTCGCGTTCTCGATCATCACCCGCGCCAGATTGGCGAACGTCCCAGACGGGAACCGGTCGACATACGTCTGCAGCACCGCCGGAGATTTGCTGTCCTTCACCGCGGTCCAGAATGCGATTTCCATTTCCTTGTCATAGTTCGGCGCCGCCCGCGCCTCGGGAAGAGCCGGTGCGGGAACACCCGTCGCAGCCGCCGCGGGCAGTGCGCCAAAATAGAGCCGCGCCCGCAGTGCCGAATGCTCCCACGGCACCTGCTTGTCGCGCGTCGACGACATCACGTCGTTTCGCACTCCGATCAAGATCGTCGACAGATCATCGCTCGATTTCGCAAGCCGCGACGCGAGCGACGCCGCGTAGGGCGAATTCCGCCCCTCGCCGTCGAGCGCCACATTCCCAGGCTGCGTCGAAAAGCTGATCAGCGTTCCAACGCCCGACTCGATCGCGGCCAACCCGCGTCCGACGCCGCCCGACCGCGTGCCCATCGCCCGCGCCAGATTCCGCGCCAGCGGATTGTCGCGGCAGGCGTCGATGAACAGCACGTTGGTCTTGGCCTCGCGCTCCATCGTGCGATGAATGAGATCGAGCCGCACCATCTCAAAATCGAGCCCCGAGGCATCGTCGAGCTTGGCGTCCACTGGCACCAGATAGTTCTGCCCGCCAACCTGCAAGCCGTGGCCCGCGTAGTAGAAGATGCCAACATCCGCCCCGCTCAAGCTCTGTGCGAACGATCGGATCGCCCGCTCCAGAGCGCGCTTATCGGCATCGTAGGACTCGACGACCTCGAACCCCAATCGCCGGAACTGCGCCGCCACATCCGCCGCGTCGTTCTTCGGGTTCTTGAGTTCGGCTGTATGTTGATAGGCGGAATTGCCGACCACCAGCGCCACGCGCCGCTCCTTGGCCGCGACCCCGCCCTGGCCGCCGAGAAAAACCGCTAGTGCAACCCAACAAAAAAACAAACCCCGCAAAGAATTCATGGGCCTATTCCAAAATCGCAATTCCTGCAGCGTTGCAGAAAATTGCGCCGCTTTCAAGAACGGCACGCCTTACCCGTGGCCGCAAAGTTGAGGTTGACCGCGAACCCGCAACGCCACCGCATTCAGGCCATTGAACAACTCGGCGTGCCTAAGCATAAATCTCTCCATTCACGATATGCGTCGGCCGCCGCCCCAGCGAGCAATCCACGATTGACCGTAGCGCCGTTGCCGCGATCTCGTGGAAGCACTCGTCCGTCCAGCAGAGCGCGTGCGGCGTGACAATGACATTCTCCATCGCAAGCAGCGGATTGTCGGGCGCGATCGGCTCCATCTCGGTCACATCGAGCCCTGCCCCCGCAATCCGGCCGGTCTTCAACACAGCAATCAGCGCCGCTTCATCCACAATCGGCCCCCGCCCCATATTGATGAAATACGCGGTTGGCTTCATCAGCGCGAGCTGCGCGGCATTGATCATGTGATGCGTCTCCTCGGTGAGGAGACAGCACACCACCACGAAATCGGCGTCGCGCATCACCCGCTCAAGCGGTGCGAGATCAGCGCCAAGCGCGCCAATTGCCGCCCTGTCCGCATAAGGGTCCGCCGCGACCATCGTTTTGAAGAACGGCTTTGAGAGGCGCAGAATTTCTTGCCCGATACTGCCGGCACCAACAATGCCGAGCGTCCGGCTGGTCAAGCCCTGGCCCATGTAAGCCGTCCGATCGCTCCAGCGCCCCGTGTGCGACAGCTCGTTCTTTTCCAGAAGCCGCCCCGCCAACGCGAACAGCATGGTCAGCGTCGCCACCGCCACCGGCCGGCGCACCGCAACCGGCGTGTTGGTCAAAGCGATCTTTTTAGCGGTCAACGCGGCAACATCGACCGAATCGTAGCCGACCCCGTTACGCGCAATGATCTTCACGCGGCAATCGCCGCGCCCGACGCTGGCCGCCGAAACGCGCGGCAAATTCAAGTGCAATCCATCATAGCGCGCGGCGATGTCCGGCGTGATCTCCGCCACGACTTCCGGGATCCACTCCCAATCGATGGCCGCATTGCCTTTCAACACATCGAACGCCGCCGGATTGAAACACGGCTCCCCGTTGGGCATCAGAAGATCCCGTGAAACGCCGACCTTGAAGACGTTTCGCTCTGTCATCGCGTATCTCTCACACCGTCGAGAAGGCCTTTGACGCCAGCCATTAGCAGCCCGTGATCCGTGCCGACCCCCAGCATGTTGAACCCATGCGCCTTGTAATCTGCGGCCCATGTGGCATCGGCGGGCATGAACCCAAGCCCCTTCTTGTGCGTGCGCCCCGCCGCCACCACGCGCTTGATCGCCTCGACGTATTTTGGGTGATCAAATTGCCCAGGAATGCCAAGGAAGTTCGTCAAATCAAAATGACCGACCCACAGCACATCGATCCCGTCCACCGCGGCGATCGCCTCGACCTCCGCCAGTCCGCGCTCCGTCTCGATCTGCGCGATCACAAGATTACGCTGATCCGCCAGCGTCATCTTGTCCGCCGGGCTGCCCGGCGCGTAGTCGTCATGCGCAAACCCGAACGCCGCGCCCCGCCGCCCCTTCGGCGGATATCGCGTCGCCTCTGCGATCAGCCGGGCCTGCGCAACGCTCTCGACCATCGGGATCATGACTCCTTGCGCGCCCACATCCAACGCGCGCGCCAAAAAATGATATTCAGCCCGCGGCACCCGCACCATCGGCGCAATCCCGATGCCCCGGCAGTACGACACCTGCTGTTTCAAGCTCTCAAGCCCGAGCCCCGCATGCTCCATGTCGTAGATCAGGAACTCGCAACCGGCGTGCTTCATTACCTGCGCGATCCCCGGCGTGAAAAACTCAAACACCATGGCGCCCAGCACCTGCTCGCCCGCCATCGCGCGGTGCCGAAGCCCCCTGCCCATCTCCTTGCCCGTCCCTTGTGATGCCGCCTTAGAGGCCATCTGCGCATGCTCCTGACCGAAGAATAGTTGGCAAATGCTATGCGGGGATAATCAACCTGCCAATATGCGCAAAACGCCTACCGTTCCACGTAAGTCCCAATCCGCGATAGCGCGCCAGGATCGGCCGCCAAACGCCGCCGCATGACGAGGGCGACCAGCCCGATGCAGGCGGCATTGAACAGCAGCGTCGTTGTCAAACCAAAGCGGGCACCCATCGCTCCCGCCGTCAGATGACCGAGCGGCGCCGTTCCCTGAAACGCCATGGCGTAGAGCCCGATCGTCCGCCCCCGCAAGCTATCCGGCACCGACGTTTGCATCAGCACGTTGGTCGAGTTCGCCGATAGCATCATCGTTCCACCGATGAACACGAGCGCCATGAACGACAGCACCAGACTGCGCGACACCGCGAACACCGCGACCGCCACGGCCAAGATCACCGGCGCGATCGTGACCAGTCGCAATTGCATCGACGAGCCGCGCTGCAGCGACAAAAACAACGCCGCTGATAGCGCCCCGAGCCCGGCGCCGCTCATCAGAAATCCAACCGTGCCCGACCCTCCAGCAAAGAACGTATCGACGATCGACGGCATCAAATGGATGTAGGGCGCACCGAAGAACCCGATCGCCGCCAGCGTCGGCACCAGATACCTGACCGCCGGCAACGCCCGCACCGTCGCAAACGCCTCGCCAAAGCTGACGCTTGGCTTTCCTGTCGCGCCCCTCCGCTCCTGCGGCGGCAGCTTCATCGCCAGAAACGCCAGGATAATCGCCGCAAAACTCAGCGCATTCAGCGCAAAGCACCAGCTCTCCGGCAGATACAGCAACAGGATGCCCGCAATCGCCGGGCCAATCATGCGGCCCGCGTTGAACACGGTCGCACTCAGCGCCAACACGCTAGGAAACAGCTCACGGTCCTCGACGATCGGCATCAGCAGCGATTGCCGCGCCGGCATCTCAAACGCGTTCAGAACGCCAATCAAGAACGCAGCCGCCAGATAATACGTGACATCGGTCACGCCCGCCTCGACCATCACCGCCAGCAACACCGCTACCAGCGCCAACGATACATCGATCGCAATCAGCACCTTCAAGCGCGGAAATCGATCGACCACGCTCCCCGCAACCGGTCCCAGCAGCAGATACGGAATCTGCAGCATGAACCCCGTCAGCCCCAACAGAAACACTGACTTCGTCAGCCGGAACACCAGCCACGACAGCGCCACCTGCTGCAGCCACCCGCCCAGCACCGACACCGCATGGCCGGCCGCATAGAGCCGCGCGCGCGGCTTTTCGAGTGCGAGCGGCACGAACCTCTTCCAGCCCGGCACGTCTCGGCTCCTGCGGTCAGCGGTTGGGGAAGACTCTGTAATGCGATGTCTGGGCGGATAGGTTACGGCGCGCCACCGCGCGCTTCAATGCGCGAAACGGGCCGAGCGAGCGCAACTGCTATGCGCCGGTCTCTAGCCATCGCACTCTTAGATCTCGAACACCTGCCCCGGCCGCGCCGCCACAAATCGGTGCGGCGCGATCTGTTCGGCCGCAAGCGCCGCCGTCAAATGCTCGAGGGGCCGCTCGACACCCTCGTTGGTCAGCGGGAACGTTCCCCAGTGATGCCCAATCGCGCGTGCAGCCCCGCTCATCGTCAAGATGCGCACCGCCTCTTGTGGATTGACGTGCTGCTCGCGCATGAACCATCGCGGCTCATAGGCGCCGATCGGAATCAGCGCCGCATCGATCCGTGGATACCGGGCCGCTATGTTGCGAAAGGTTCGCCCGTCACCAAATCCCGTATCGCCGATGCAATAGAGCGTGCGTGCGCCGCTCGCGATCACAAAGCTCGCCCACAATGCGTGCATCCGGTCCGTCGTGCCGCGCGCCGACCAATGATGCGTCGGCTCCACATGCACATTGAGCCCATCGCCAAGATCGGCGACGTCCCCCCAATCGACCGCCTGTAAACGCGCCGCCTCGATCGCTTCCCGGATGATCGCATCGTTCCCGAGCGGCGTGATGATCCGCGGCCCAAACCGCGCAACAAGCCGCGCGAGCGTCGCCATGTCCATGTGGTCATAGTGATTGTGCGTCAGGAGCACGGCATCGATCTTCGGCAGATCCTCGAACGCGACCCCTGGTGCATTGACACGGCGCGGACCCGCGAACGATACCGGGCTCGCGCGCTCCGACCACACGGGATCAATCAGCAGATTGCGCCCCGCCGTCTGCACTAGAAACGACGCATGCCCGACGTGAACCACGCGTGCCGCGGGGCCCCTCACCGTCTCAGGCGGCCTGTCCCGGAACGAACTTGCATAGGCCTCCGGCCACGTCTCCGTCGGCTCGAACCGCCATTTCAAAAGATTGGAGAGGCTCTTTGGTCCCTCCCCAACGGGATTGAAGAACGTCAACCCATTGAAGTGATCACTGACCGGGCCCTGATAGTAAGCATTGCGTCGTCGTGGCGCCAAAGCCGCCCAGCCGCCGAGCCCCGTCAGCCCGAGCCCCGCGAGCACCTTCAACGCGCGCCGCCGCCCGCGTCGCCTTCTCTTTTCCGGATCAGTCAAGTGCATCTCCAGTTTGCGACCACCGCTGGCAACGAAGTTGCAACTCCCGGGCAGCCGTTTACACTTCGTCAGCCATATCCTCCGAGAGACCCAAACTGATGCCCGCCTGGACCGACCGCCAACTCCTAACCGATATTACGGTCGATCACGGACCCGTGGATGTCCTCGGCCGCTTTTTCATCTTGGCCGACCTCGCCGCGCGCGAACGCGGCGTCACGCTCTCCTTTGGCACCTTCGACGAACTCCTCGCAATCAATGCTGAAAACCGCGACACATGGAAGCCCGTCACATCCATGTACGACGTCCGCTACTGCCCCGAAGGCCTCGCCACCGACAACGCCTTCTGCATCTTCGGCCGCGACGCCAGCGGCAAGGTCGTTGCCACCCAAGCCGCCCGCGTCTACCGCCTGACCGCCCGCTCGTTCCACGACGAAGCCACCTCGCTGCGCATGTTCTATGACGCCCCTACCCGCGACAAAGCCCCCGACGAGCGCTGCGAAGTCACCGCGCCCATCGCCCAATCGTTGCAAGGCACGATCCTGGTCGGCGGCGCCGCGTGGTATCGGCCCGACTATCGCGGCAAACAGCTCTCCGCCATCCTGCCGCGCATTTCCCGTGCCTTCGCCTACACCCGCTGGCGCACCGATTGGACGACAACGCTGATGATGGAAGGCCCCATGAAGGGCAACGTCTGGCAGTCGAGCGGCTACACCCAATACGAATGGGATCTGAAACTCTTCAACGCGCCGAACGGTAACCCGCGCTGCGCCATCTGCTGGATGCCGCCCGAGCAACTCGTCACTGATCTGAGACAGCAGCTACTGGATCTTGGGGCTCAGGTCGATTCCGCCGTCGCTCAACGTCGCGCTTGAGAGCCGCTGGCGATCGTTCGCCGGCCGCATCGGCAGCAGCAATCGCGTGTCCCTGTCGCGCGTCCGGCTTGTTTTTGGCCGATCGGCGATCGCCGGCACCCGGTTGCGCAACTTGTCCTCGAGCACCGTCTCGAGTGCCGCCCGCTTCAGCGTTTCCTGCGCTTCGTCCCTGAGCTTCAGCAGCGTCACGAACGGATGCGCGCCGTCACGGTCAGGCAGCGACCACGTCGCAACAAGCATCACCAGACGCTTGCGCGCAGCATCAGCGCTGGCAAAGAACTCGTGGTTCCAGTGGTCGCCGAGGTACGAGATTGCAACCCGCTCCGGCGCCCGATCGGCAAGCCAGTCGAGCAGCGCCGCGAACGCCACCGGCGATGTCACCGCCGGCCGCAACCGCACCCGCACCGATTGGCGATCGGCGCTCAACGCCACAAACCCGAGATTGCGGATCACATAATCGGAGAATTTCGGCCCGAGATGCCACGCCTTCAGCTCCGCGCGCAAAGCCGGCGACGTACTGTCTCTGACATTGCCGCTATCGTCGATCAGCAGCGGAACCATGGACGCAGAACCCTGTTACCTGGTTCCGTGTGCCCGGAACTCTGTCCCGAGACTAAGGCTCAAATGGTTTTAGGCGCATGAACCCGTGTGGTGAACAATCCGTAAATTTGCGTCCGCACGCGGGGGTGGCGGGGCGGCCGCGCGCCAACAAAAAACCAAAAGGCCACGCCGGTTTCCCCGCGTGGCCTTCTGAACTCTGGCGATGTCAGCTTTAGGCTTACATCATGCCGTCCATGCCGCCCATGCCGCCGCCGGGCATGCCGCCGCCGTGGCCGCCCGCACCCTTCTTGGGTGCCTCTGCGATTCCGGCTTCCGTCGTGATCATCAGGCTCGCGATCGATGCTGCATCCTGCAGCGCGGTACGCACGACCTTTACGGGATCAATGATGCCCTTTTCGATCATGTCGACGTACTCATCGTTCTGGGCGTCGTAACCGAAGTTGATGCTCTTCGATTCCGAAACCTTGCCGACGACGATCGAACCTTCGACACCGGCGTTTTCGGCGATCTGGCGGATTGGCGCCTGGAGTGCGCGGCGCACGATCTGGATGCCGGCTTCCTGGTCGTCGTTCTGGCCCTTTGCGGTAATCGCGAGCGAGGCCTTGAGCAGGGCAACGCCGCCCCCCGGAACCACGCCTTCTTCAACCGCCGCGCGAGTCGCATTCAGCGCATCATCGACGCGGTCCTTACGCTCCTTGACTTCGATTTCCGTCGCACCACCAACCTTGATCACGGCAACGCCGCCTGCGAGCTTGGCAAGACGCTCTTGCAGCTTCTCGCGATCGTAGTCCGACGTCGTTTCTTCGATCTGCTGCTTGATCTGCGTGACGCGGGCTTCGATGTCTTTCTTCTTGCCCGTGCCGTCGATGATCGTGGTGTTTTCTTTCTCGATCTTCACGCGCTTGGCGCGGCCGAGCATGCTGAGCTCGACGTTCTCGAGCTTGATCCCGAGATCTTCCGAGATCACTTGGCCATTGCAAAGCACGGCGATATCTTCGAGCATCGCTTTGCGGCGATCACCGAAGCCCGGCGCCTTGACAGCGGCAACCTTGAGGCCACCGCGCAGCTTGTTGACGACCAGCGTTGCAAGCGCCTCGCCTTCGACTTCTTCCGCGATGATCAAGAGTGGGCGGCCGGTTTGCACGACGGCTTCGAGAACCGGCAGCATCGGCTGCAGCGACGACAGCTTCTTCTCGTGGATGAGAATATACACATCCTCGAGTTCGGCGATCATCTTGTCGGCATTGGTGATGAAGTACGGCGAGAGATAACCACGATCGAACTGCATGCCTTCGACGACATCGAGTTCAGTTTCGAGGCTTTTGGCCTCTTCGACCGTGATGACGCCTTCGTTGCCGACCCGCTGCATCGCCTTGGCGATCATGTCGCCGATCGACTTCTCGCCGTTGGCGGCGATCGAGCCGACCTGGGCGATCTCCTGGCTATTCTTGACTTTCTTGGCTCTCTTCTGGATGTCGTCGACGACCTGGGCGACGGCCTTGTCGATGCCGCGCTTCAAATCCATCGGGTTCATGCCGGCGGCCACCGACTTCAGGCCTTCGCGAACGATCGCCTGCGCCAGAACCGTTGCCGTCGTCGTGCCATCACCGGCCACGTCGTTGGTCTTCTGGGCCACTTCGCGCACCATCTGTGCGCCCATGTTCTCGAACTTGTCTTCGAGTTCGATTTCCTTCGCGACCGTCACGCCGTCCTTGGTCGTGCGCGGCGCGCCGAAGCTTTTCTCGATAATGACGTTGCGGCCTTTCGGGCCGAGCGTAACCTTCACCGCGTTGGCGAGGATGTCGACGCCGCGCAACATGCGATCGCGGGCATCGGAAGAAAACTTGACGTCTTTAGCAGCCATGTGGGAACCACTCCGGGTAGATGACTAAGGGGGGAAAATGAAAGAGCGGGCTTCGAGAGTTACTTCTCGAGCACGCCCATGATGTCGCTCTCCTTCATGATCAGGAGCTCTTTGCCGTCGATTTTGACTTCGGTGCCGGACCATTTGCCGAACAGAACCTTGTCGCCTTTCTTGAGGTCGATCGGGATCAGCTTGCCGGCTTCGTCGCGGCCACCAGGGCCGACGGCGATGATTTCACCCTGGCTCGGCTTCTCGCCGGCCGTGTCCGGAATGATGATGCCGCCGGCGGATTTGGTCTCGCTCTCAGCGCGCTTGACAACCACGCGGTCGTGGAGGGGACGGAATTTCATGGAAAAGTGCACTCCAATTCAAGGGCTTAGCTTACATCAGCCCAGTTGAGATAGATCTGTGGATAAGCTGATAGCACTCGCAAATTGAGAGTGCTAGCGGCTGGGCGTTAGATATGGGTGGCAGCGCCGCATGTCAAGGCATAGTCACCAAATCAACCAAACTCCTCGCCGCCAGGGTTATCGCGGGAGGCACCGGCATCATCGAGTTGCCTTCTTTCTCCCGTGGGGAGAAGGTGCCCCGTCCGAGCGAAACTCGGCTTCGCGACGAAGGGGCGGATGAGGGGGCAGCAGCACCCATACGCCGCGCCAGTGCGATCGCAAACGCCACATGCCGCGCGCTAGCCATTGTCGACGCGGCCAGCAAAATCCACCGTCACGCCCCTGTCACCACGACTTGGCATGGTCGGCTTTTCCGGCATCGAAAACAGCACCGGATAATTAGCATGTCTGTTACCAACCGCACGACGCACGCGGCTCCATCACGGCGCGCCGCCCCGGCGCGCGCGACAGTGTTGGCCGGCATCGCCGCCAGCCTGTTGGTGGCCGGCGCCCTATCGGGCGCACTCTTGGCTTGGAACGGCTATCGGGCCGTCAACACGTCAGATTACGCCATGGGCGCGTGCACGGCCCTCGAAATGGCCGCCGCCTACGGCTACCTTGATGAGACCGCCAAGAGGATTGTTGTCCGCTCCCTAGCGAGCGTGCAGAACCCGAACGCACAGCACTTCCCGGACCGTCACCGCGATCTCGTCGCCATTTGCCGCTACGTCCGGGCATCCGCGCGCTAAACCCGCGCCAAACGCCTCTGCGACTGTCACATCACCTTTGCACTCCTGTGCTACTGTACGCACGTGACGCCACCCGTGGCGTCACAACGGCCTGGACGTCCCGCCACTCAATACTGGACCTATTCATTTTGGTGTCGGCGGTGAACCAACAGATCGTAAGTCCCGGACGCAAGCCCACGCCCTCTCGGGCAAGCATCCGGATCAAGGACCAGCTCTGTCTAGCGTTCTGGCACCACCCCGCTCAAGAGCGCGCAGAGCTGGTCTACCCCTTCGTCGCGATCACGTCCGATCGCCGCGCTTTTTGCGCAATCCATCCCAATACGCGAGCCGCTTCTTGATCTCGCGCTCGAACCCGCGCTCTGGCGGATCGTAGTAGCGTGGCCGCGATTTCATCTCATCGGGGAAGTAGTTCTGACCCGAAAACCCTTCCGGCGTATCGTGGTCATACGCGTAGCCCTCGCCATATCCCTCGTCCTCCATCAGCTTCGTTGGCGCATTCAGAATGATCTTCGGCGGCGCGATGCTGCCCGTCTCCTTCGCCGCTCGCATCGCAGCCTTATAGGCGACATAGGCCCCATTCGACTTCGGCGCCGTCGCGAGATAAATCACCGCCTCCGCCAGCGCCAACTCGCCTTCCGGGCTGCCGAGAAAATCGAACGCCTCTTTCGCAGCGTTTGCCACCACCAGCGCCTGCGGATCGGCGAGCCCGATATCTTCGACCGCCATCCGCACCAGCCGCCGTGCGACGAACAGGCGATCCTCGCCACCATCCAGCATCCGGCAAAACCAATAGAGCGCTGCATCCGGATCTGATCCACGAATGCTTTTATGCAAGGCACTGACGAGATTGTAGTGCCCATCGCGGCTCTTGTCGTAGAGCGGCGCGCGGCGCTGGATCAGCTTCGTCAGCCGCGCCCGGTCGAGCGGCCGCTCGCCCTCCGCGACACTCGCAAAAATCTCCTCCGCCATATTGAGCGACGTGCGCCCATCGCCGTCCGCCATCGCGATCAGCGACAGCCGCGCTTCAGCGTCCAGCGGCAACGCCCGCCCGATCTCCGCTTCCGCCCTGAGAAACAACTTTTCGATTGCCGCTTCGTCATGCCGGTTGAGTGTGATCACCGTCGCCCGCGACAGCACCGCGCCGTTCAGCTCGAACGATGGATTTTCGGTGGTCGCGCCAACCAGCGTGATCGTCCCATCCTCCATCACCGGCAGAAAGCTGTCCTGCTGCGCCCGGTTGAAACGATGAATCTCATCGACGAACAGCAGCGTCCCCTTGCCTTGTTCACGCCGCGCCTTCGCCCGGTCGAACGCCTTCTTCAAATCCTGCACGCCCGAAAAGATCGCCGAAATCTGTTCGAACTCGAGACTGGTCTCACGCGCCAGCAGCCGCGCGATCGTCGTCTTGCCGCATCCAGGCGGCCCCCAGAAGATCAGCGAACCGAGCCGTCCACTTTTCAGCATCCGCGTCAGTGTGCCATCGGGCCCGACCACGTGATCCTGCCCCACGACCTCGCCCAACACCGTCGGACGCAGCCGGTCGGCGAGCGGCCGCGGCGCCCCTTTCTCTAGTCCCGCCGCTTCGAACAGGTTGCTCATAACCCCGTGCTCTTGCTTACATTTCGCAGGCTCACCCCGGCACTTGCACTTGCAGCACCTGTTGGCCGCGCCGGACCGCCAGCTGCCAGACGCGCGGCCGCGCCTGCAACGCCTGGTCGAGCGCAACGACCGACTTCGGCGTTGCCGTCCCGACCTGCACGATGATGTCGCCCGCCTCCAAACCGACGCGCGCTGACGGCGATCCGGGCCGCACCGACAGCACGACAACGCCGTCTCCCTCCTCGAGCCCAAGCTCTTCGGCGATGCCAGGCAGCAAATTCGCAACCCGCGCGCCCTCCAGCGGATGCGCGCCGGAGAGGTTGCGCACATCATCCCGCCCCGGCTGCGGCGGCGCCTTGAGCGAGAAATCCACCGCTAGCGCCCGCCCTTGCCGCACGACGTCGAGCTTTGCGCGGCCGCCGATGCCTTTCGTCGTCAGCCGGTAGAGTGCGGCGCGCTGGTCATTGACCTCGGTGCCGTCGATCGCGGTGATCACGTCGCCAGCCTTTAGCCCCGCCTGCGCCGCCGGGCCGCCGTCCGCGACCCGCACCACCAACGCGCCCGACGCCCGCTGAATACCCATCGCCTCCGCGACATCGCGTGTCAAAGGCCCGAGCTTGGCGCCAAGCCAGGGTCGCTCGACTTTTCGCCCCGCCGCGGCGCTCTCCACATGCAAGCGCACCAGATTTGACGGGATCGCAAATCCGATCCCGTGTGATCCCCCCGACCGAGAGAATATCGCCGTGTTGATGCCGACCAGCTTGCCCGCCATGTCGACCAGCGCCCCGCCCGAATTCCCCGGGTTGATCGCCGCATCTGTCTGGATGAACACCTGCGCATCCGATTGCGCGATCTCTGACCGGCCGAGCGCCGAGATGATCCCGCTCGTCACTGTTTGGCCCACCCCAAACGGATTGCCGATCGCGAGCACCATGTCGCCGACTTCGATTTTGTCACTGTCCTCGAACGCGAGAAACGGAAATGACCCATCGCCCTTCTCGATCTTCAGGACGGCGATGTCCGTTTTCTCGTCCGCCTGCACGATGCGCGCATCGAACTCGCGCTTGTCCGCCAGCACCACCTTGATCTCGGTCGCCCCCGACGTCTTGATCACGTGCGTGTTGGTGACGACCATGCCGTCCGCCGAAACGATCACGCCCGAGCCGAGCGAATTCTGCATCCGCTCCGATGGGCCGCCGAACTGATCGCCGAAAAAGCGCCGGAAGAACGGATCATCCGCGAACGGCGACTGCACCTTGACGCGTCCGCGCACATAAACGTTGACGACCGCTGGCGCCGTCTCCTTCACGATCGGCGCGAACGAATACTGAGCCGCCTCCCGCGATGGCGGCGGCGTCCTGCGCTGCGCAATCGCGTCCGGCACGGCCACGCCGGCAACGAACCACACCAAAAACAAAGCGGCGACGCCAGTCCGATAGTGTCCGTTCATCCGCGCTTCCTCGACCTCCAAGAGACCGCCTCAGACTATCGAGTTCAAGCCGCCGCGACCACCCACACCGCCTGCAGACCCTACTGCCTACTGCCTACTGCCTACTGCCTACTGCCTACTGCCTACTGCCTACTGCCTACTGCCTACCGCCTCACTTCCCACCCCTCTCCGCAATGATCCGCGCGACCTCCGTCTGCCCCTTCGCGCGCGCATGTGCCAGCGCCGAGACCCCCTTGCCATCGCGGAGATTGGGATCCGCGCCCGCGCCCAGCACCATCCGCGTTATCTCCTGAAACCGCGCGCTGCCGTCGCCGAGGATCACGATCTCCAACAAACACGTCCACCCGAGGTTGTTGACGTGATCGACGTTGATCTTCGTCGTCAGCAGCAGCCGCACGGTCTCCACGTGCCCACGCTCACACGCCGGGATCAGCGCGTTCCCGCCAAAGCGGTTCCGCACCGCGAAGTCCGGTCCCTTCGGAAGCATCAGCCGCAACATATCGGTGCGCCCGAGCGCCCCGGCCAGCAACCACGGCGTATCGAGATTGAGCGCCTGCGCGTTGATATTGGCGCCCGCCGCGATCAGCATGCGCGCCGCCTCAAGATGATTGCCATCGACCGCGATCAGCAACGGCGTCCGCTTCTGCACATCGATCGGGTCCGCCAGCGCGCCACCCGCCAGCACCCGGCCGATCGTCGCCGCATCGCCGCGCTCGGCCGCGGCCAACAGCGCCTCGCCCCCCGGCACCGACTGCGCGCCCGCGCCGCCGCTCAACCCCAACGCCATCACCACGCTCCCAACTATCAACCAGCGGCGCAAGCGAACCTCCAAAAGCAAAAGCCCGCGGGAAGAGTATCCCACGGGCTCATGAATTTCACTAACCTGCAGGCCAACGTCAGCTCTGCGCTGCGGCGTCTTCCGCCTTCAGCTTGGCCTCGTGGCGCTCGCGGTCTTCCTTGCCCTTGACCGTCGTATCGCGATCGACGAGTTCAATCACCGCGCGCGCCGAATTGTCGCCGAAGCGATATCCGGCCTTCAGAACGCGCGTATAGCCGCCGGCGCGATCCTTGTAGCGGGGCCCAAGCACCGCGAAGAGCTTCTTGACCATGTCTTCGTCGCGCAAGCGCGCGGCTGCAAGTCGGCGGGAATTCAAATCGCCGCGCTTGGCGAGCGTGATGTACTGATCGACCACGCGGCGCAGATCCTTCGCCTTCGGCAACGTCGTGACGATCTGTTCGTGCTTGATCAGCGCCGCCGCCATATTCGAGAACATCGCCTGGCGATGTGCGCTGTCGCGGCCAAACCGCCGCCCGAGCTTCTTGTGTCGCATGAACTTTACCCTTGTTGGTTGGATTGGTTATGGGAGGTTCTATGGCCTCGCCTTGTCTGCTCCTCCCCGCATGCGGGGAGAACGTCGGGATGAGCGGCGGCACCAAATTCAGACGCCGCCGTCTCACAAATCAATATTGATCCTCAAAACGCTTCGCCAGCTCCTCGATGTTCTCCGGCGGCCAGTTCGGCACTTCCATGCCGAGGTGCAAGCCCATCGACGCCAGGACTTCCTTGATCTCGTTGAGCGACTTGCGGCCGAAGTTCGGCGTGCGCAGCATCTCGGCTTCCGTCTTCTGGATGAGGTCGCCGATGTAGACGATGTTGTCGTTCTTCAAGCAGTTCGCCGAGCGAACCGAAAGCTCCAGTTCGTCCACCTTCTTGAGCAGCGCCGCGTTGAACGCGAGCTCCGGATGCGAACGCTCTTCGACGGCCTTCTTGGGCTCCTCGAAATTGATAAAGACCGCGAGCTGGTCCTGCAGAATGCGCGCGGCCAATGCCACGGCGTCTTCCGCTTTCACCGAGCCGTCCGTCTCGACGGTCATGATCAGCTTGTCATAGTCGAGGATTTGGCCTTCGCGCGTATTCTCGACGCGATAGGACACGCGCTTGACCGGCGAGTAGAGACTATCGACCGGGATCAGGCCGATCGGCGCATCGTCGGGACGATTGCGTTCGGCCGCGACGTAGCCCTT
The DNA here is from genome assembly GCA_963779515.1 of uncultured Alphaproteobacteria bacterium. Lineage (GTDB taxonomy): Bacteria > Pseudomonadota > Alphaproteobacteria > Rhizobiales > Hyphomicrobiaceae > CAVZYN01. The sequence continues at coordinate 155,878 of CAVZYN010000004.1, read as the reverse complement.
GCCCATCGCCGCCGTCAGTTCCATGCGGATCGATGCGCCCTGATCGAGCGTGCAGATCACGTGCTCGGGATTGAGGATCTCGATTTCCGACGAGGCCTCGATGTCGCCAGCCTTGACCGGACCCGGTCCCTCCTTCTTCAGCACCATGCGCTTGGCGCCTTCGGAGTGCTGGCGGAGTGCAATCTCCTTGATGTTCAGCACCATATTCGTGACGTCCTCGCGGACGCCGGGGATCGACGAAAACTCGTGCAGCACGCCGTCGATCTGCACGGTCGTGATCGCCGAGCCTTGCAGCGACGACAGCAGCACGCGGCGCAGCGCGTTGCCGAGCGTCATGCCGAAGCCCCGCTCCAGCGGTTCCGCGATCATCGTTGCGACCCGGTTCTTTTCGCGTCCCGGCGTCACATCGAGCTTGCCGGGCTTGATTAGATCCTGCCAATTCTTCTGCAGTACGTTGACCACTGTGGACCTCTTGTGTGTCGTCGTCATGCGCGGCTCGTCAGCCAGCGCCCAGGGAGCATGAAAGTGCATCGCCCGGCCAAGCGCCGGGGCGAGAGCGTCAGACGCGGCGGCGCTTGCGCGGACGGCAGCCGTTGTGCGGGATTGGCGTGACGTCGCGGATCGACGTGATCTGGAAGCCGACGGCCTGCAACGCGCGCAGCGCCGATTCACGGCCCGAACCCGGACCCAGAACTTCCACTTCGAGCACCTTCATGCCGTGCTCCATCGCCTTCTTGCCGGCGTCTTCAGCCGCCATCTGCGCGGCGTAAGGCGTCGACTTGCGCGAGCCCTTGAAGCCCATTGTGCCGGACGACGACCAGGAGATCGTGTTGCCCTGCGCGTCGGTGATGGTGATCATCGTGTTGTTGAAGCTCGCGTTGACGTGCGCGACGCCCGACGAGATGTTCTTGCGTTCGCGGCGGCGGGGCCGCGCTCCGGCTGCTGTTGCGTCTTTGGCCATAAGGGACTCGTTCCGTCAGAGGTTCGGTGAAATTCGAAGTGCGCCAATCACCGCCCGGCATCCCGCGCGGCAGTCCGGCGCTACGTAAATTAGGTCGTGGACTTCTTCTTGCCGGCGATCGCCTTGGCGGGACCTTTGCGTGTGCGCGCGTTCGTGTGTGTGCGCTGGCCGCGAACCGGCAGGCCCTTGCGGTGACGCAGGCCACGGTAGCAGCCGAGGTCCATCAGGCGCTTCACGTTCATCGCGACTTCGCGGCGAAGATCGCCTTCGACGGTGTAATCGCGATCGATCGCTTCGCGGATCTGCAGCACTTCCGCGTCCGTCAGCTGATTGACCCGCCGCGCCGCCGGGATCTTGACCTTGTCGCAGATCTCCGACGCGAACTTCGCGCCGATGCCGTGGATATACTGAAGCGCGATGACAACGCGCTTCTGGGTCGGGATATTGACGCCTGCGATACGGGCCACGTTTCTCTCCTCAAAACCTGTCGCGCCTCGGCGCGTCGTGCAACGGTCGAACACGCATAAACCGGGCTCCGGACGCGATGGTCCGACCCGGGTTCTGCAAATTCGGCTGCGAAAGCTGCGGTCTTTTACCACAGACCAAGCCATCGTCAACCTTTGAACAGGGCATCCGCCGTCAGGATACCTTGTTCAGAATTCCTTCAATCGCCGCCCCGACGTCCTCGATCGAGGCCATCCCATCGACCGACTTCAGGTTACCCTTGCAGAAGTAGTAACCAATCAACGGAGACGTTTCGCGGTAGTAGGCCATCAGCCGGGTCGTGACCGTCGCGGCGTTATCGTCCGGGCGGCGGACAAAGTCCGTTGACCCGCACGAATCGCACACGCCCGCCGTCTTCGGCTTCAGGTTCGTATCGTGATATCCCGCCCCGCACTTGGAGCAGGTGTAGCGGCCCGAGATGCGGCCGACGAGTTCCCCGTCGTTGACCCTCATTTCGATCACGGCGTCGAGCGAACGGCCCTTCGACGTCAGCATCTTGTCGAGCGCGGCCGCCTGCGCCAGCGTGCGCGGAAATCCGTCGAGAATAAACCCCCTGGCGCAATCGGCCGCGGCGATCCGGTCCTCGATGATCTTGATGACGATATCGTCCGAGACGAGCTTACCGGCCTCCATGACGGCTTTTGCAGCCTTGCCGACATCCGACCCGGCCTTCACGGCCGCGCGCAGCATGTCGCCGGTCGAAAGCTGCGGAATGCCGCGCTTTGCCGACAACACCTTGGCTTGGGTGCCTTTGCCCGCCCCCGGCGGTCCAAGCAGGATCAGATTCATAGTTGCCCCGTCATCGTCCCTTTGAACCACCTCTGAGTTTCGCCTTCTTGATCAGCCCTTCATACTGCTGGGCGATCAGATGGCTTTGAATTTGCGAGACGGTGTCCATCGTGACGCTGACCGCGATCAGCAGCGACGTCCCGCCGAAGTAGAACGGCACCGCCGCATAGGAAATCAGCAGCTCCGGCAGCACGCACACAAGCGCCAGATAGATCGCCCCGATGACCGTGATCCGGGTCAGTACATAGTCGATGTACTCCGCGGTCTTCTCGCCCGGACGGATGCCCGGAACAAACCCGCCGTACTTGCGCAGATTGTCCGCCGTCTCCTTCGGATTGAACACGATCGCCGTGTAGAAGAACGCGAAGAACAGGATCAGCGCGACATAGATCAGCAGATAGAGCGGCTGGCCGCGGCCGAGCGAAGCAACGATTGTGTTCAGCCACTCCGGCCCTGATCCGGCGGAAAACTGCGCCGCGGTTATCGGCAGCAGCAGCAGCGAAGAGGCGAAGATCGGCGGGATCACGCCCGAAGAATTCAGCTTCAAAGGCAGATGCGAGGCATCGCCCTGGAACACCTTGTTCCCCATTTGCCGTTTGGGATATTGGATGAGTAGCCGCCTCTGCGCCCGCTCGATGAAGACGATCGCCGCGACGACGGCCAGCATTAGACCGAGCAGCGCCAGCAGCAGCGGCCACGACAGCGCGCCCGTTCGCGACAGCTCGAACAGGCCCGCGATTGCGCTCGGCAAGCCCGCGACAATGCCCGCCATGATGATCAGCGACGTACCGTTGCCGACGCCGCGTGCCGTGATCTGCTCGCCAAGCCACATCAGGAACATCGTGCCGCCGACCAGCGTGATCACCGTCGATAGCCGGAAGAACCAGCCCGGATCCGACACGACCGCGCCGCCCGAACCACGCGAACCTTCGAGGCCGACCGAAATGCCATAGGCCTGGAATGCTGCGAGCGCGACCGTCAGGTAGCGCGTGTATTGGTTGATCTGCTTGCGGCCCTGCTCGCCTTCTTTCTTCAGCGTTTCCAGCGAGGGCACGACGCTCGTCATCAGCTGCATGATGATCGACGCCGAAATGTACGGCATGATGTTGAGCGCGAAGATCGCCATGCGTTCGACGGCGCCGCCCGCGAACATGTTGAACATGCCGAGGATGCCGGTCGCGTTCGACTTGAACGTCTCGGCAAAGGCAACCGGATTGATCCCAGGAATCGGAATGTACGTGCCGAGGCGATAGACCAGCAGCGCGGCGAGCGTGAACCAAAGACGCTTCTTCAACTCTTCGGCTTTGGCGAAAGCGCCAAAATTCAGGTTGGCGGCCAGCTGTTCAGCGGCGGAAACCATGCCTCGCGTCTCCTTCTCCCGTCCTGCGCCAGCTTTTGACAGCGGCAGCGAGCTCGGGTTGGCCCTCTCGTCAGGACCGGCAATAGTGCAAGGTGGCGTTCCGCCACCTCGAGTACAAGTCACATCAGCCCGCCACTGCGCGGCGGTGCCTGCTTACTCGTCGGCAGCCTTCTTCTTCGGCCCGCCAGCTTTGGCTTTCCTCTTGGCCGCGGTCTTCGCCCGCTTGGCCTCGTCCGCGGCAAGCACCTTCTTGGCAACCAACGTCACCGTACCGCCCGCCTTCTCGACCGCCGCTGTGGCGCTCGCCGAGGCGTGATTGACCGTCACGTTGACGCGAGCCTTCAGCTCGCCGTCTCCGAGCAGACGCAAGCCGTCCTTCGCACGCCGCATGACACCAGCTGCAACCAGTACCGCATTGTCGATCGGCTTCGACGCATCGAGGGTCTTGCCATCGATCGCCGCCTGCAGCGCGCCGACATTGATTTCGTTGAAGTGCTGCGGATTGAGTTTGTTGAAACCGCGCTTCGGCAAGCGGCGATGCAACGGCATCTGGCCGCCTTCGAAGCCAGCGAGGCGCACGCCGGAGCGCGCCGTCTGGCCCTTGCCGCCACGGCCGCCCATCTTGCCCATGCCCGAGCCGATACCGCGGCCAATGCGAACACGCTCTTTGCGTGCGCCGGGATTGTCTTTGATTTCATTGAGGCGCATGGCCCTACTCCAAAGTCGTCGTCAATTCGCAATAACTACCGGCCGGATCAGGCCTTCTCGCTGACCACACGGACCATGTGGGCAACCTTACGGATCATCCCACGCACGGCCGGCGTGTCTGCCACCGTCGACCGGCGGCGGATCTTGTTGAGCCCGAGCCCGATCAGCGTCTGCCCTTGCTTTTCCGGGCGCCGGTTGGCGCTCGCGAATTGCTCGAGCGTGATCGTCTTGCCTGTAGCTTTGGACGTCATATCTCTACCTCTTCAATTCTCAAGCCGCGGTGTCGCTGGCGCTTTCGCCTTCGGCCGAGCCATCACGGCGGCGCGAGACGATTTCCGACACCTTCTTGCCGCGGCGATTTGCGACCGCGCGCGGATTTTCCTGCGCCTTCAGCGCGTCGAACGTCGCGCGCACCATGTTGTAGGGGTTCGTCGAGCCGAGCGACTTGGCGACGACATCCTGCACGCCCAGCTGCTCGAACACGGCGCGCATGGGACCGCCGGCGATGATGCCGGTCCCGGGAGGCGCCGAGCGCAACACGACGCTACCCGCGCCATGATGCCCGACGCTGTCGTGATGCACCGTCCGGCCTTCGCGCAGCGGAATGCGCACGAGGTTGCGGCGCGCCGCCTCTGTCGCCTTGCGGATCGCTTCCGGCACTTCGCGCGCCTTGCCGTGACCGAATCCGACGCGGCCCTTGTGATCACCGACGATGACGAGAGCTGCGAAACCGAAACGCTTGCCGCCCTTCACCACCTTCGCGACGCGATTGATGCCGACCAGCTTCTCGGTGAACTCGCTCTCTTCGCGGTCTTCGCGATTGCGGTCCCGGTCACGATTGGGATTGCGTGCCACGGTTGAACCCTTTCCAATTAAAAGCTGAGGCCGCCCTCGCGGGCACCTTCGGCAAGCGCCTTGACGCGGCCATGAAACAGGAAACTGCCGCGGTCGAAGACGACGGCTTTGACACCTGCCTTCAACGCGCGCTCGGCTATCAGTTTACCGACTGCCGCGGCCGCCGCTTTATTGGCGCCCGACTTCAGCTGGCCCTTGAGGTCCTTCTCAAGCGTCGACGCGGCGGCGAGAGTCTGCCCCTTCGTGTCGTCGATGACCTGCGCATAAATGTGCTGCGACGACCGATGCACCGTTAGGCGTGGACGGCCGTGATTGTTTTCTTTGAGACTGCGGCGCACACGGGAGCGGCGCTTGTCTGTCTGCGTGAGTTTTTTCGGCATGGCTCGCTCTTACTTCTTCTTGCCTTCTTTGCGCAGAATGAATTCGCCCTGATAGCGGACGCCCTTGCCCTGGTAGGGCTCGGGTGGCCGTGAGGCGCGGATTTCGGCAGCCATTTGACCGACTTTCTGCTTGTCGATCCCGGACACCGTCACGATTTCCTGCTTGGCACCCGACACTTTCACGTCGACGCCCTGGGGCACCGGATGAATGACGTCATGGCTGAAGCCAACCTGCAACTGCAGATCCTTGCCCTTCATCGCCGCGCGAAAGCCGACGCCCTGAATTTCAAGTGTGTGGCTGTAGCCCTTCGTGACCCCGTCGATCAGGTTCACGATTTGCGTGCGCGACATGCCCCACATCGCCCTGGCACGCTTCGTCTCTTCGATCGGCGTGACCTCGATTCCGGTCTTGCCTTGCACGACCTTCAATTCAGCCGGAACCGTGAACGACAACTCGCCCTTGGGTCCCTTCATCTTCACCGTCTGCCCGGACACCGTCGCCGTCACACCTGACGGAACCGGAACCGGCTTTTTTCCAATGCGCGACATCGCGGCACCTATTGTTATGACCGAGCCTTGCGGCTGGTCTTTAGAACACGTTGCAAAGAACTTCACCGCCGACATTATTCTCGCGAGCCTGTGTGTCGGACATCACGCCCTTCGGCGTCGAGAGGATCGATACACCCAGACCATTCGCGACCGTCGGCAGTTCCTTCACGGCCGAGTAGACGCGGCGTCCTGGCGTCGAAACACGGCGGATCTCGCGGATGGCCGGTTGGCCATTGGCGTACTTCAGTTCGATTTCGAACTCGCCGATGCCCGCCTTGTGCTGCACTTCGGCGTAGCCACGGATGTAGCCTTCCTCGATCAGCACGTCGAGCACGCGTGCGCGCAGCTTCGATGCCGGTGTCGAGACTTTCGGGCGGCGGCGTTGCTGGGCGTTACGAATGCGCGTCAGCATATCACCAAGGGGATCATTGATCGACATCTAGGATCTCCTCACCAGCTCGACTTGACCATGCCGGGGATCAGACCTTGGCTGGCCAATTCCCGAAGCTGGTTGCGGCACAATTTCAGCTTGCGATAGGTCCCGCGCGCGCGGCCTGTCAGCTCGCAGCGATTGCGGATGCGCGTTTTCGACGAGTTGCGCGGCAATGTTGCAAGCTTCTGGGTCGCGGCGAACCGCTCGTCCGCCGGCTTCTTGCGATCGTTGGCGATCGCTTTCAGCTTCGCACGTTTGGCGGCGAACCGCGCCACCAGAGCGCGGCGGTGATTGTTCTTATTGATCGAACTTTCTTTAGCCATCTAGTCCTCCAAGGACCCACTTATCGGCGAACCGAGGTTAAGTCCTAGCTGCGGAATGGGAAGTTGAAGCCGCGAAGAAGTTCGCGGGCTTCGTCGTCGGATTTCGCCGACGTGCAAACGATGACATCGAGACCAAGCACTTCATCGACGCGATCGTAGTCGATTTCAGGGAACACGATGTGCTCCTTGAGACCGCACGCGTAGTTGCCGCGCCCGTCGAAGCTCTTGGGATTCAGACCCCGGAAATCCTTCACGCGCGGCAGCGCGATCGTGATGAACCGGTCGAGGAATTCGTACATGCGATCGCCGCGCAGCGTCACCTTCGTGCCAAGCGCCATGCCCTCGCGCACCTTGTAGGTCGCGATCGACTTGCGCGCCCGCGTCACGACTGGTTTCTGGCCAGCGATGAGTGCCAGATCGCCCGCCGCGGCATCGACCTTCTTGCGATCGTTGACCGCTTCGCCGACGCCCATGTTGATCACGATCTTTTCCAGACGTGGGATCTGCATGACGTTGGTGTAGCCGAATTTGGTCTTCAGCGCGTCGCGAACCACCTTCTCGTAGTGGTCCTTCATGCGCGGCCGGTAATCCTTCGGACGCGGCTTCGGCGCCGCGGTCTTGATCGTCCCGGCCTTCTCGCGCTTTTCACGCTTTTCGCCTGCGGGCTTTCCGCCCTGCGGCTTCGGCTGACCGCCACCTTGCGGCTTGCCGCCTTTTGCTTTTTCGTCGGCCATGACTTAGCCCTTATCCGGAATGACTTCGCCAGAGCGCTTGGCGACACGAACTTTCTTGCCGTCGGTCAGCATCTTGAAACCGACGCGTGTCGGCTTGCCGTCCTTCGGATCCTCGATGGCGAGGTTCGACAGATTGATCGGACCTTCCTTCGAGATCCGGCCGCCCTGCGTCTCCGCCGTCTGGCGTGTATGGCGCACCACCATGTTCACGCCGCGCACGAAAGCGCGATTTTCCTTCGGCACGACGCGGATGACTTCGCCGCGCTTATCCTTGTCGCGGCCTGCCAGGACGACGACCTTGTCGCCCTTCTTGATCTTAGACGCCGACATTACAGAACCTCCGGCGCCAAACTGACGATCTTCATGTGGTTCTTGTTGCGCAGCTCGCGCGTCACCGGCCCGAAGATGCGCGTACCGACCGGCTCACCTTGCGGGTTGATCAGCACTGCGGCATTGCGGTCGAAGCGGATCAGCGAGCCGTCGGAGCGACGCACGCCCTTGGCGGTGCGCACGACGACGGCCTTCATCACCTGGCCTTTTTTGACGCGGCCGCGCGGCATCGCATCCTGCACGGCGACGACAATCGTGTCGCCAATCGTCGCGTATCTGCGCTTCGATCCACCGAGCACTTTGATGCACTGCACTTTGCGCGCACCAGAGTTATCGGCTACGTCGAGCGTGGACTCCATCTGGATCATTGGACCCGTCCTCGTCTCAGTTTAGCCACCGTGGCCATGCGGCCCGACGGTCAGTTTCTAGTCACATTGCGACAGCGATCGGCCGGCAGCGCCGGCAGATCACAAAATCTTATACTTTACCCGCGCCAAGCACCGTCCAGCGCTTGTTCTTCGAGATCGGCGCGCACTCTTCGATGCGAACCACGTCGCCGACCTTGTAGGTCTTTGCCTCGTCGTGGGCGTGGTACTTCTTCGAGCGGCGCACCGTCTTCTTGAAGAGCGGATGCGTGTAGCGGCGCTCGACCTCGACCACGACGGTCTTTGCGTTTTTGTCGGAGACGACGACACCCTGGAGAATTCGCTTCGGCATGTTCCGTTAGCCCTTCGCCTTGGCGGGCATCTTGCCGGCCAACTTGCCTGTATGTTTCTGGCGATGCACCGTCATGATGCGCGCGATATCACGGCGCACCTCGCGGATGCGCGCCACGTTCTCGAGCTGGCCCGACGCGCGCTGGAAGCGCATGTTGAACTGCTCCTTCTTGAGCTTGGCCAGCTGGTCATCCAGCTGGTCGAGCGTCAGGTCCTTGAATTCGCCTGCCTTCATCGGTCTCTTCCGCGGCTCTTGCGCGGCCTCTCGTCAAAATCAGTTCTGGCGCACCACGATGCGCGTCTTGATCGGCAGCTTCGCCGCGCCGAGCGTCAGCGACTCTTTCGCGACTGCGTCCGTCACGCCGTCGATTTCCATCAGGATGCGGCCGGGCTTCACCCGGGCCGCCCAGAATTCCGGCGACCCCTTGCCCGAGCCCATCCGGACTTCGGCTGGTTTCTTGGACACTGGCACATCCGGGAATATCCGGATCCAAAGCCGGCCGGCGCGCTTCATGCCGCCACGAATGGCGCGGCGGCAAGCTTCGATCTGGCGCGCGGTCAGCCGCTCGGGCTCGACCGCTTTAAGGCCGTGGCTGCCGAAGTTCAAGGTCGTGCCGCCTTTGGCGTTGCCGTGAATCCGGCCCTTGAAGGCCTTGCGGAACTTAGTACGTTTGGGTTGCATCATGACCGTAGTTCCTTCGCTTAGGCCTGTTCGCCGGCGCGATCGCCACCGCGATCACCGCGGTCGCGGCGCCCGCCTCGATCACCGCGATCGCCACGGTCACCACCGCGGCCCATGCCACCACCCTCTTGCGCTTCCATGCTGCGCCGCTCCGATGCCATCGGATCGTGCTCGATGATCTCGCCCTTGTAGATCCACACCTTGATCCCGATGATGCCGTACGCCGTGCGCGCCAGGCCATAGCCGAAATCGATGTCGGCGCGCAGCGTATGCAGCGGCACGCGGCCTTCGCGATACCACTCGAGCCGCGCGATTTCTGCGCCGCCAAGACGGCCCGAAACGTTGATGCGGATGCCTTGCGCACCCAACCGCAGCGCAGACTGCACCGACTTCTTCATTGCCCGGCGGAACGCCACGCGGCGCTCGAGCTGCTGCGCAATCGCCTCGGCGACCAGCGTCGCGTCGATTTCAGGTTTGCGCACTTCCAGGATGTTGAGGTGCACTTCCGACGACGTCAACTTCGCGAGCTCGCCGCGCAGCTTCTCGATGTCGGCGCCCTTCTTGCCGATCAGCACGCCCGGCCGCGCCGTATGCACGGTCACGCGGCATTTCTTGTGCGGCCGCTCGACGATCACCTTCGAGATGCCGGCCTGGCGTTGCTGCGCCATGATATGGGCGCGGATCGCGAAATCTTCATGCAGAAGACGGCCATAGTCGCGCTGTCCGGCGAACCAGCGGCTGTCCCACGTGCGATTGATGCCCAGTCTCAGACCGACCGGATTGACTTTGTGACCCATTACTTCGCCTCCTTGGCGGCAGCATCCTCGGCGCGCTTCTCGCGCACGACGACGGTCAACTGCGAAAACGGCTTCAAGATCTGGCTCATCTTGCCGCGGCCGCGCGGATGGAAACGCTTCATGACCAGATTCTTTGCCGACGTACGCTTCCGAGACGATCAGGTCATCGACGTCGAGCTGATGGTTGTTCTCGGCGTTGGCGACGGCCGACACCAGACACTTGCGGACATCGACAGCGATGCGCTTGCGCGAGAACTCGAGATCGGCGAGCGCCGTGTCGACCTTCTTGCCGCGGATCATGGTCGCGACGAGATTCAGCTTCTGCGGCGAGACCCGGAGGTTCTTCACCACGGCCTTGGCCTCGTTCGAAGCGAGGACGCGCTCTCTCTTTGGCTTGCCCATGTTACCTTGCCTTCGTCGCTTTCTTGTCGCCGCCATGGCCCTGGAACAGGCGCGACGGCGAGAATTCGCCAAGCTTGTGACCAATCATGTCCTCGGTCACGTTGACCGGGATGTGCTTGTGACCGTTGTGCACGCCGAACGTCAGGCCGACGAACTGCGGCAGAATTGTCGAACGGCGGCTCCAGGTCTTGATGACCTCGCTGCGGCCGGACTTGCGCACCTTCTCCGCCTTCGCGAGGAGGTATCCGTCGACAAACGGACCTTTCCAGACTGAACGTCCCACGTGAGGCCTCTCCTCTTACTTCGATGCGTGACGCGAGCGGACGATGAATTGGTCCGTCGCTTTGTTCTTGCGGGTCTTGGCACCCTTGGTCGGCTTGCCCCAGGGCGTTGCCCAGTGCTTGCCGCCCTTGGTGCGTCCACCGTTCGGATGGTCGACCGGGTTCATGGCGATCGAGCGCACCGTCGAGCGGATGCCCTTCCAGCGCGTGCGGCCAGCCTTGCCGATCACTTCGTTCATATGATCTTGGTTTGAAACCGCACCGACCGTCGCCATGCACTCGGCGCGAACTTTGCGTGTCTCACCCGAGTTGAGCCGGATCACGGCCCATCCAGAGTCGCGGCCGACGAGCTGCGCGTAGGACCCAGCCGAGCGCGCGATCTTACCGCCAGCGCCCTGCTTCAATTCGATGTTGTGCACGATCGTGCCGATCGGCATCGAGGCGAGCTGCATCGCGTTGCCGGGCTTCACGTCCGCCTTCACGCCCGACACGACCTGATCGCCCGCGGCGAGACGCTGCGGCGCGAGGATATAGGATTGATGGCCGTCCGTGTACTTGATCAGCGCGATGAACGCGGTGCGGTTCGGGTCGTACTCCAGCCGCTCGACCGTTGCCGCGATGTCGTGCTTGGTGCGGCGGAAATCGATCGTGCGGTACGTCTGCTTGTGACCGCCGCCGATGTGGCGCGTCGTGATACGGCCGTGATTGTTGCGGCCGCCGGACTTGGACTTGCCCTCGGTCAGCATCTTCACAGGCGCACCCTTCCACAGGTGGCTGCGGTCGACCTGGACGAGCTGTCGCATGCTCGGCGTCGTCGGTCGGAAAGTTTTCAGTGCCATGACGGACGCTCCTTAGATCCCGGCCGTGACGTCGATCTTGGAACCCTCGGCCAGGGTCACAATTGCCTTCTTGACGTCGCTCTGGCGCGAACGAATGCCCTTGAAGGCCTTCACCTTGCCTTTGCGGACAACCGTGTTCACAGCCTTCACCTTGACGTCGAACAAGGCTTCGACCGCCGCCTTGATCTCGGGCTTCGTCGCCATCGAGGCGACCTTGAACACAACCTGGTTGTGCTCCGAGACGAGCGTCGCCTTTTCAGTGATCACCGGCGACAAGATCACGTCGTAGTGGCTCTTTTTCATTTGAACCGCGCCTCCAGCGCCGCAATCGCAGCCTTCGTCAGCACCAGTTTCTGACGCCGCAGGATGTCATAGACGTTGATGCCCTGAACCGGCAGTACATCGATGTGCGGAATGTTCCGGGCGGCCCGCGCGAACGACGGCTCGAGCTCCGCGCCGTCGATGATCAGCGCATTGTTGAGCGATAGCTTGCCGAACCGTTCGACCAGACCCTTGGTCTTGCCGTCCGTCGACGACGCCTTGTCCAGCACCACGATCTCACCGGCCTTTGCCTTCGCCGAGAGAGCATGCCGCAACGCCAGCGCGCGCACTTTCTTCGTCATGTCGATAGCGTGGCTACGCGGCTTCGGGCCGAACGCCTTGCCGCCGCCGCGCCATTGTGGCACCGACTTGTCACCGTGACGGGCGCCACCGGTGCCCTTTTGCTTGTACATCTTCTTGCCCGTGACGTTCACTTCCGAACGATCCTGGACGTGATGCGTGCCCGCCATCCGCTTCAGCTGCTGATAGCGCACCATCCGGTGCAGAAGATCCTGCCGCGGCTCGAGACCGAAAATCTCATCCTTGAGATCGATCTCGCCCGCTTGGCCCGCATCGAGTGTGTGAACTGCCGCCTTCATGACGCTTGCTCCGTCTTCGCTGCGCCCGCTGCGGCTGACTTACGGAACGCGCCGGGCTTCGGCGCGTCTTTCGGCAGCGGCTTCTTCACCGCATCGCGGATCAGCACCCAGCCACCCTTCGCACCTGGAACCGCACCGCGGATCAGCACCAACCCGCGATCCTTGTCGGTCTGCACCACTTCGAGATTGAGCGTCGTGACGCGCTCGTCCCCGAGATGGCCGGCCATCTTCTTGCCCTTGAATACCTTGCCAGGATCTTGCCGCTGGCCGGTCGAACCGTGCGCGCGGTGGGTCACCGAAACACCGTGCGTGGCGCGCATGCCACCGAAGTTCCAGCGCTTCATCGCACCCTGGAAGCCCTTGCCGACCGACGTGCCCGTTACATCGACCATCTGGCCCTTGACGAAATGGTCGGCGGTGATTTCCGCGCCCACTTCGATAAGGTTATCCGGTGTGACGCGGAATTCGACGAGGCGCCGCTTCGGCTCGACCTTGACGACGGCGAAATTCTGCCGCTCGGCCTTGCTGACGTGGCTCGGCTTGCGAGATCCAGCGCCGAGTTGAAGGGCCGTGTAGCCGTTCTTCTCGGCCGTGCGGTGCGCGAGCACCTGCACGTTGTCCATCTTCAAAACAGTCACGGGGATGTGCTCGCCGGCGTCCGTGAAGACGCGGCTCATACCCAGCTTCTGTGCAATCACTCCGGAACGCATGATGCGCATTCCTTTCCCTAACAGTTAGGATCGTGTCAGCGGGCAGACGCCCTTACCGCAGAGGATCCAATCAATCGTTCAACTTGATCTCAACGTCGACGCCCGCGGCCAGATCGAGCTTCATGAGCGCATCGATCGTTTGCGGTGTCGGCTCCACGATATCCAAGACGCGCTTGTGGGTGCGCATTTCGAACTGTTCGCGGCTCTTCTTGTCGATGTGCGGCGAGCGGTTCACCGTGAAGCGTTCGATACGGGTCGGCAGCGGGATCGGCCCGCGCACGTCCGCGCCGGTACGCTTCGCCGTATTGACGATCTCTCGCGTCGAGGCATCGAGCACGCGATGATCGAACGCTTTGAGGCGGATACGGATGTTTTGACTTTGCATGGCTTCACTCAACCGAGTTCGACAGCGAAAACGAAGGGGTCAGACTGTTGGGTCTGACCCCGCTTCTTTTACTCAACGATCTTCGTCACGACGCCGGCGCCGACGGTGCGGCCGCCCTCGCGGATCGCAAAGCGCACTTTCTCTTCCATCGCGATCGGCGAGACCAGCTCGACGTCGACCGAGACGTTGTCGCCCGGCATCACCATTTCGGTGCCGGCCGGCAGCGTCACGACACCCGTCACGTCGGTCGTGCGGAAATAGAACTGCGGACGATAGTTGGTGAAGAACGGCGTGTGACGGCCGCCTTCGTCCTTCGTCAAGATGTAGGCTTCGGCCTTGAACTTCTTGTGTGGCTTCACCGAACCGGGCTTCGCCAGCACCTGGCCACGCTCGACGGCTTCCTTGTCGATGCCGCGCAACAGGCAGCCGACGTTGTCGCCAGCCTCGCCCGAGTCCAGCAACTTGCGGAACATCTCGACGCCCGTCACGATCGACTTCTGCGTGTCGCGCAGGCCGACGATCTCGATTTCCTCGCCGACCTTGATCACGCCGCGCTCGATGCGGCCTGTCACCACCGTGCCGCGACCCGAGATCGAGAACACGTCTTCGATCGGCATCAGGAACGGCTGATCCTTCGGACGCTCAGGAATTGGGATGAAGGTGTCGAGGGCTTCAAACAGCTTGATGATCGCTTCATCGGCAAGAGGTCCCTTCTCGCCGTTGAGCGCCTTCACGGCGGCGCCGCGGATCACCGGCGTGTCGTCGCCTGGGAACTGATACTTCGACAGCAGCTCGCGCACTTCCATTTCGACGAGATCGAGCAGCTCGGCGTCGTCGACGATGTCGCACTTGTTCAAGAACACCACGATCTTTGGCACGCCGACCTGGCGGGCGAGAAGAATGTGCTCGCGCGTCTGCGGCATCGGGCCGTCGACGGCGGAGACGACCAGGATCGCGCCGTCCATCTGCGCTGCACCCGTGATCATGTTCTTCACGTAGTCGGCGTGGCCGGGGCAATCGACGTGCGCGTAGTGACGGTTCGGCGTGCCGTATTCGACGTGGCTCGTCGCGATCGTCAAAATCTTCGTCGGGTCGCGGCGGCCCTGGCTTTCCGAGGCCTTCGCCACTTCGTCATACGCAATCGCCGTCGTCGTCCAGCCGCGATCGGCCGACACCTTCGTCAGCGCCGCCGTCAGCGTCGTCTTGCCGTGGTCAACGTGGCCAATCGTGCCTACGTTGCAGTGCGGCTTGTTGCGCTCGAATTTTGCTTTGGCCATCGTCGGCTCTCCTTCCTGCTCGTTCATCCGAATGGACGGTCCCGTCCATTCCAATTCGTTTCACACCCGCACCGGCGACGCCGGCGCGGGCCTCGTTTCATCAGGCGTACTTCGCCTTGACTTCTTCAGCCACGTTGCGCGGCACTTCAGAGTAGTGAGCAAACTGCATCGTGTAGGACGCGCGGCCCTGACTGAACGAACGCAATTGGCTGACGTATCCGAACATATTGGCCAACGGCACGAAGGCGCGAATGACCGCAGCATTGCCGCGCATTTCCTGGTTACGGATCTGACCGCGCCGGCTGTTGATGTCGCCGATCACGCCGCCCACGAAATCTTGCGGCGACACGACTTCGACATCCATGATCGGCTCGAGCAGCTTGACGCCACCCTTTTCGCAGCCTTCCTTCATGGCCGAGCGCGATGCGATCTCGAACGCGATAGCCGACGAGTTCGACCTCGTGGAACGCGCCGTCCCACAGCGTGACTTTCATATCGACCATTGGGAACCCGATCAAAACGCCGTTGTCCCAGACCGAGTTCACGCCCTTTTCGACGCCCGGAATGTATTCCTTCGGCACCGTGCCGCCGATGACCTCACTCTCGAACTCGTTGCCTTTGCCGATCTCGTTCGGCTCGAGCTTCATCTTGACGCGCGCGAACTGGCCGGTACCGCCGGTCTGTTTCTTGTGCGTGTAGTCGACATCGACGGCGCGCGCGAGCGTCTCGCGGTACGCCACCTGCGGCGCGCCGACGTTGACGGCGATGTTGTGCGGTTCGCGGCGCATGATATCGACTTTGATGTCGAGATGCAGTTCGCCCATACCCTTAAGGATCGTCTCGCCCGACTCCGGATCCACCGACACGCGGAACGAGGGATCCTCTACCGACATCATGTGCAGGACGGTCGCCATCTTTTCCTGGTCTGCCTTCGTCTTCGGCTCGACCTTCATTTCGATGACGGGGTTCGGGAACTCCATCTTTTCGAGCAGCACCGGCTTCAGCGCGTCGGCCAGCGTCTCACCCGTGCGCGTATCCTTGAGGCCCGCAAGCGCGATGATGTCACCGGCAAACGCTTCATCCACCGACTTGCGGTCATCCGCGTGCATTTCGTAGATCATGCCAACCCGCTCTTTCCGATCGCGGGTGGTTTGCGCAAGCGCCATGCCCTTTTCGAGCTTGCCCGAATAGACGCGGCAGAACGTGATCGAGCCGACGTGCGGGAACGTCATGATCTTGAACGCGATCATCGACAGCGGATCGCTGTCGAGCGGACGCCGAACGGTCTCGGCACCGGACTTGGTGTCGATGCACTTGTAAGCTTCACGATCCGAGGGCGCGGGCAGGAAGTCGACGACGGCGTCGAGCAGCGGCTGCACGCCTTTGTGCTTGAACGCCGAGCCGCACATCATCGGATAGAACGCGCGCGTGATCGTCGCCTTGCGGATCAGCTTGCGCAGGGTTTCGGCATCCGGCTCCTTGCCGTCGAGGTAGGCGCCAAGCGCATCGTCGTCCATTTCGACGGCTGCTTCGATCAGCGCCGCGCGAAACTCGTTCGCCTTGTCGACCAGATCCGCCGGGATCGGCTTGGTCGACATCTTCGCGTCTTTGCCATCGCCATCCCAGACGATCGCATTCATTTCGATCAGGTCAACGACGCCCTGGAAGTCCGCTTCCGCGCCGATCGGCAGCTGGATCGGAACCGCGCGTGCGCCGAGTTTTTCCTTGATGTCGTCGAGGCACATGTAGAAATCGGCGCCGGTCTTATCCATTTTGTTGGAGAAGATGATGCGCGGCACGGAATACTTGTCGCCCTGGCGCCAGACGGTTTCCGTCTGCGGCTCAACGCCTTGGTTGCTGTCGAGCACACAAACCGCGCCATCCAAAACGCGCAAGCTGCGCTCGACTTCGATCGTGAAGTCGACGTGGCCGGGCGTGTCGATGATGTTCAGGCGGCGCTTGCGGCCGTCGCGGCCCTGCCAGAAGCACGTCGTCGCAGCCGACGTGATCGTGATGCCGCGCTCCTGCTCCTGCTCCATGAAATCCATGGTCGCGGCGCCATCGTGCACTTCACCGATCTTGTGCGACTTGCCCGTGTAATAGAGCACGCGCTCCGTCGTCGTCGTCTTCCCAGCATCGATGTGAGCCATGATGCCGAAATTGCGATAGTCTTCGATGGCGTATTGGCGGGCCATGGTCGTGCCTCGTGATCTCTGTTTTAGACGCGCGCTTACCAGCGATAATGCGAGAAGGCGCGGTTGGCTTCGGCCATCTTGTGCGTGTCTTCGCGCTTCTTGACGGCTGTTCCGCGGTTGTTAGCCGCGTCGAGCAGTTCGCCGGACAGGCGCTCTTCCATTGTGTTTTCGTTGCGCGCGCGGGCGGCTGCGATCAGCCAGCGGATGGCAAGCGCCTGACGGCGCTCGGTGCGCACTTCGACTGGAACCTGATACGTTGCACCACCGACGCGGCGAGAGCGAACCTCGACGCCAGGCGCGACGTTTTCCAGCGCCTGATGGAACATCTGCAGCGGATCGGCCTTGGCCTTGGTCTGAATGCGATCGAGCGCCCCGTAGACGATGTTCTCGGCCACCGACTTCTTGCCCTGGTACATGATCGAGTTCATGAACTTGGACAGCACGATGTCCCCGAACTTGGGATCCGGGTTGACTTCGCGCTTTTCTGCACTGTGTCGACGCGACATAGGCCGTTCCTTCTAACCAGTCATGTTCCAAAACAAAGGACCCGGCAGCGGCCAGATCCCATGCGAATGCTAGATTACTTCGGGCGCTTGGCGCCGTATTTCGAGCGGCGCTGCTTGCGGGCGTTGACGCCCTGCGTGTCGAGAATGCCGCGAATGATGTGGTAGCGCACGCCGGGCAGATCCTTGACGCGACCGCCACGGATCATGACGACCGAGTGCTCTTGAAGGTTATGACCTTCACCCGGGATGTACCCGATCACCTCAAAACCATTCGTCAGCCGGATCTTGGCGACCTTACGCAGCGCCGAGTTAGGCTTCTTCGGCGTTGTCGTATAGACGCGGGTGCACACGCCGCGCTTCTGCGGGCATTGCTCCATGTGGCGCGATTTCTCGCGGTACGTCTTCTGTGTCCGGGGCTTCCGGATCAGCTGTTGTATGGTCGGCATCTGCCCATCCCATGCTTACAAGCCCAATGAGCTTGCGCCAAATCCAACCGCCGAGACGCCCGCTCATCGCGTTCGCTCGGCTCGAAAACCAGAGGATCGAAGGCCGCTCGCGCGCGCCCCGGATCGTGGTCCAATCAGTCCTCTGCTTGCTTAGTGACGGCAGCGTTTAGGCCGGGCGCAGCGCGGTCTCGGATATTGCCAATTGAGGCAACAATTAGACGAGCGCAATAGCCACGAAGATGGCCTACCACCTACCGTGAGAGTGGACGCAAAATATACAGCGCGCACCCCAACGTCAACACCCCGCGGCACCTCAGCGCGAATATTTATGCGCGGCCAAAGTGCACGCGGCTGACGCCATCGGCGTGGGATCGTGCGCCCCCGGACAACCATCAAAAACACCCTTGTTTATAAGCATTTTGACGCAATCGCGCGAAACACACCAGATACCGGTCCGCGTTCGAACGCGCCGTCGGATCCTCGCCAGCATGCATCATTGGTATCATATGCCGCGCCTGCCGCAGACCGCGCTCACGGTGCGACTCGCGCTCCAGATCACCACGGCGCGCGGACGATGCAGCGCGAGCCCGATCACCGCCAGCACAACGAGCCAAACCTGCCGCGCGACCTCAGATGAAGCCAACAATCAATTGAAATAAATGCAGTTTTATGGGACTAACGAGCAGGTGCTCGCCAATCGGCACCCGCGCCGCTAGCGTTGCGAGACAGCAGGAGACCGCCCCCAATGACCGAAAAGTCCGAAGTGTTCTGGACCCACATGACCGCCGAGGAACTTCGCGCCGCGGCCGCCGCCGATGCCATCGTCCTCCTCCCCGTCGCCTCGACCGAGCAGCACGGCCCCCATCTTGGGACCGGCGTCGACAACTTTCTCGTCACCGAAGGTTGCCGCCGCACTGCTGCGCTCGTTTCGAAGGCGCGGCCCTGCGTCGTCGGCCCCACGGTCTGGATGGGCCTCGCCGAACATCACGTCGCCTTCGGTGGCACCTTCACGCTCTCGCTCGCGACCTACCACGCGCTCCTGCGCGACCTCTGCCGCTCGATCCTGCGCGCGGGCTTCAAGAAAATCCTGATCGTCAACGGCCACGGCGGCAACATCGCAGCCCTCAATGCGCTCGCGACCGACCTCGCCCAGGAGCTCGACGCCCCGATCGCGATCACCACGCTCTACAATCTTGCCCACGAGGCCGGCGCCTACAAAAAGATCCTCGAAGACCAGGAGGGCGTGCGCCACGCCTGCGAGGCCGAAACCTCGATGATGCTGGTCGCCGCCCCCGACTGCGTCCGCAAAGACCGCATCAAGGATGCCCACGGCGCCTTCACCGCCACCCGCGGCCTCGGCGTGGCGTCACCGATCAACGTCTGGCGCTCGTTCAAGGCGCTGACGCCCTCCGGCGTCATCGGCGACGCCCGCAAGGCCACCGCCGAGAAGGGCGAAAAACTCTTCGACGTCGCCGCCACCCTTCTCGCCGACCAGCTCATCGCGGGGCACCCGTGGTTGTGAACCCGCCTCATGGTGAGCTTGTCGAACCATAGGCGGCCGTGATGTTGCCGCACCATCCAGGCCACTCGCCCTTCGACAAGCTCAGGGTGAGGCGGATCGATCATTGAAGACGCCGCTGAAAAAGGGTGCCGACACCGGGAACCAGGACACATTTGCGATGCTTCTTGGGGGCGAAAAATCTCAGGCGCGGGCTGTCACGGCGTCACGGAAAATGCGTGCCGCGACGTCGATATCGGCCGCGCTGACGTCGAGATGCGTCACCGCCCGCATCATCGTTTTCGATCCCGCGCCAATCCGCGCGCCGCGCTTTTGCGCATCCGCCGAAATCTGCGGTCGCCTCGCGCCCCGTGCCCGACACATCGAGAAACACGATGTTGGTCTCAACCTTCGGCTGCGCGATCCGCACGCCCGGAATGTCACGCACCAGATCCGCGAACCGCTTGGCGTTGGCATGATCCTCCGCCAATCGCGTCACATGTGATCGAGCGCATAAAGCCCTGCAGCAGCCAGAATCCCCGACTGCCGCAACGCCCCACCCATCCGATGCTTCCACCGCCACGCCTCTTGAATGAAGCTCTTCGATCCCGCTAACACCGCGCCGACCGGACACCCGAGCCCCTTGGAGAGATCGATCCACGCGCTATCGAACGCCGCGCACATCTGCTTGGCTGACACGCCTGACGCCACCACCGCATTCAAGATCCGCGCACCATCCATATGCACGATCAGCCCATGCTTGCGCGCCGCCGCCGCCACCTCCTCGATGCGCGCCAGCGGCCACACCGCGCCGCCGCCGAGGTTCATCGTCTGCTCGAGCGCGACCAGCCGCGACTTCGGATGATGCCGCACGCGCGGGATTGCGAATGGCCGCTTCGACCGCCGCCGCCGTGAATATCCCCTGCTCTGCCGGCATGCTGCGCGCCTGCGCGCCCGCAAACACCGACGCGCCCCCGCCTTCGTACGTAAAGATATGCGCGTTATCCGGCGCCAAGATCTCGTCGCCCGCCCGGCAATGCACCGCCAGCGCGATCTGATTGCACATCGTGCCGGACGGCAGAAACACCGCGTCATCCTTGCCGAGCAGCGCCGCGACCCGCTCCTCCAGCCGCCGCGTCGTCGGGTCCTCGCCCTTCTGCTCGTCGCCGACCTCCGCCTCCGCCATCGCCTTGCGCATCGCCGGCGTCGGCTTCGTCATCGTGTCGCTGAAGAGATCAATGAAGGGACGGGCGGCCATGACAGACTCCGGTCGGCTTGACGATACGAGGACTACCTTGTCGGCTCCAGAATATCGAAGCCGCAATTCCGGTCTATCACGTAGACAAGCCCTGCATCATCGACATCGACGTCGTTCGATTGCGGCGCAGCCTCCCCACCACAGGGCTCCGGAATGTAGAAGCCTGTTTCCTCCGGCAGCGTCGGGTCAGCGATATCGATGACGCGAACGCCGCCGCCGAACCACGCACAATAGAGCCGCGTATCCCGCACCTTCTCCTGAAACTGATGCATTCCGAACCGCGCGCCCCTGGTTGCGTAGGGCGACGCCAATTCCGACAAATGGAACATCCCAATCGGCTGGATCGCATCGCGCTTCTTGACGTCGAACACCCAAAGCCCGCCATGCAACTGCCCTGGCACATGATCGTGCTCTTCGTCCGCGGCGATCGCGATATCCCGGCCAGCAACCGGGAACGGCACCTTCAGCACGGTATGCGTCGGCTCCGGAAACGGCGGATGATAGTCGTACGCGCCGATCGTCTTCGGTTTGGTAATGTCGCTGACGTCGATGACCCGCAGCCCCGCGTGCCAGACCGCGGCCCACAGCTCATTGCCGCATCGCGTCGTATGATGCAGCCGGTTTTTGTATCCACTCCACGTCGGCGTCTCGCCACCAGCGATGTGCTGGCCCGGCATCCACCAGCGCGACACCTCTACCGGCCGCGACGGATCCTTGAGATCATAGATCACCAGGATATTGCCGACGAACCCTTCCATCTCGGTCGAGATGTAGGCGTAGCGCTGATCGAGATCGAACCGATGCACGCCGAACCCGTGCGTCGTCACATGCGACAGCAGGCGCGGTTTCGCCCTGTTGGCGATATCCCAGACTTTGAACCCGCCCTCGACATAGGGCCGCGCCAGGAAATCCCGAACAAGCTTAAGTTGATCCGGCTTCAGCTTCGTTTCCGCGCACACCTCCGCATCCGTCGCCGGCCGTCCGAGCCGCGCCGCCAAGGCCGCCTCGACGTCCTTCAACTTGGCCGCCCGCCGCGTTGCGTGCCGCTCGTTCTGTTCGATGTTGGTGACCATGATGTCGCCAACCACGCGCACCTTGTGCGTGTGCGAGCGCTGATCGGGCGCCGCAATCTCCGCCACGATCTTCGGGTGCTTCGGATCGCGCACATCGATAATCGTCGTCCCATGCGGCGGCTTCATATGCCCGACAACGGCATAGCCGCCAGCGACCGTAACTTGACCGCCACCGGCAACATCGAGATGCCCGACGCGCCGCATGTTCTTCGCAAGACCTTCAGCCACGCAAATCCCCAAGATCTGAGTTCAGGCCACATCGACGGTGTAGTTGAGGAACATCCGTCCGCCATCCGGGAAGATGGTTTGCCCGGTGATGTAGCTCAACTCCGAACTCGCGAGCCACGCTGCGATCGCGCCGATCTCCTCAGGCTCCCCCATGCGCCCGAGCGGCGTCCGCGACATGATCTTCCGCATCGCCGCCGGATTATCAGCCACCGCCTTCACGATCTCGGTATTGATCGTGCCCGGTCCGATCGCATTGACCCGAATGCCGTACTTGGCGAGCGACACCGCCGCCGCCTTCGTCAACTGTCCGATCGCGCCCTTCGACATCGAATAGGCGACATGATCCGGCAATCCGAAGTGCGCGTTGGCCGAGCTCATATTGACGATCGACCCAGCCGCGCGACCGGCTTTGACCTGCTTCACCATCTGCCGCGCCGCCGCCTGTGCGACCAGAAACGCGCCGCGCATATTGACACTCATGACCCGATCGAAATCCTCGACCGTAAGGTCGATGAAATCCGCTGTATCGATGACGCCGGCGTTGTTCACGAGGATATCGATGCCGCCATAGGCCTTCACCGCCTCCGCCGCGAGCGCCGCGACATCGACCGGCTCGGCGACATTGCAGCGTTTAAACATCGCCACGCCACCCGCCGCCACGATCGCCTTCGCCGTCGCCGCGCCCGTATCCTCCTTCACGTCGGACAACACGACTTTCGCGCCGTCCTTGGCGAGCCGCTCGGCGCAGGCGCGGCCGATGCCCTGCGCCGCACCCGTTACAACCGCAACTTTGTCTTTCAACAGCATAGTGTCGCTCGCTCATGTGTTTTGAAACGCTACGTCGCAAGTTAGGGCCGCGGCGCATCAACCTCAACCCAATCTTGCCGGAAGTTTCTGCCGAGAGGTGTTGCACTCCGCGCGCAGCAGGCGCAGGATGCCATTGCGCGCCCCTTGGCTCAGGCGCGGGGCGCCCGAGCAGGCGTCTTGCTGCGCTCAAAACGTCCACCTTGCGCCTGAGTGACAAGGAGGAACCCATGGGGAAAGTAGAAAACTCTGCTGCCCGCAGCCCCCGCTGTATCGCACTCGTTGGGCCTTATCTTTCCGGCAAGACCACACTCCTCGAAGCCATACTCGCCCGCACCGGTGCCATTACCCGCCAAGGCACCATTTCAGACAAGAACACCGTCGGCGACGCCACCCCTGAATCCCGCAACCATGGCATGAGCGTCGAGCTCAACATCGCCGACGTCGAGTACCTCGGCGACAAGTTCACCTTCGTCGACTGCCCCGGCTCCATCGAATTCCAGCATGAAGGCGCCCTCACCCTCACCGCGTGCGACGCCGCGATCGTCGTCTGCGAACCCGACGAAAAGCGCGTGCCGGCCCTGCAGGTGATCCTCAAGGGCCTCGAGGATCGCGGCATTCCGCACTTCCTGTTTCTCAACAAAATCGACGAATTCAGCACGCGCGTACGCGACATCTTACCGATGCTGCAGCCCGCGAGCACCAAACCGCTCGTCCTGCGTCAGATCCCGATCTGGCAGAACGGCATCGCCACCGGATTTGTCGATCTGGCGCTCGAACGCGCCTTCGTCTACCGCGAGCACGCGCCCTCGGAATTGATCGAGATGCCCGCCGACATCAAGGATCGCGAGATCGAGGCACGCTTCCACATGCTGGAGCAGATCGCCGACTACGACGACGCGCTGATGGAGCAGCTGCTCTCGGATATTCCCCCTCCTCGCGACACCGTCTTCGATGATCTCGCCAAGGAACTGCAAGACGGCCTCATTTGCCCAGTGCTGCTCGGCTCCGCGCAAAACGGCAACGGCATCGTTCGGCTTCTGAAGGCGTTGCGCCACGAAGTGCCCTTCGTCCAGCGCACCGCCCGGCGATTGAAACTCGAGAACGCCAAATCTGCCGCCCACGTCTTGAAAACCGTCTACACGCCACATGGCGGCAAGCTCAGCGTCGTCCGCGTCCTCTCCGGATCGTTCGGTGACGGAACGGTGGTGCAAACGGCAAGCGGCGAGGAGCGCGTTGCCGGCGTCTTCAGTCTCGCCGGTCAAGACAACAAGAAGCGCATGGCCGCCAGTGCCGGCGACACCGTGGCGCTCGGCCGTCTCGAAAAAGTCCAGACGGGCGAAACGCTCTCCGCCGAAAAGGGCGGCATCGTGCAAATACCGATCCCCAAGTGTCCCGAGGCTGTGTATGGCATGGCGATCGCGCTACAGGATCGCAAGGACGAGGTAAAACTTTCTGCCGCCATCACCAAGCTGGTGGAGGAAGACCCCTCGCTTCGCCTCGACCACGTCCAGGACACGCACCAGCTGGTACTGTGGGGCCAGGGCGAAATGCACCTTCGCGTCGCCTTGGAACGCCTGACACGAAAGTCTGGCGTCAGTGCGAGCACAGGCCGCCGCCAGGTGCCGTACAAAGAGACGATCCGCAAGAGCATCGAGATCCGCGGCCGCCACAAGAAGCAATCCGGCGGTCATGGCCAGTTCGGCGACGTTGTCCTCGACATCAAGCCGCGCGTGCGCGGCGAAGGCTTCAAGTTCGAGGAGAAAATCCACGGCGGCGTGGTGCCGAAGCAGTACATCCCGTCCGTCGAGATCGGCGTGAGGGACTTCCTCAGTCAGGGCCCTTTGGGCTTCCCAGTGGTCGATGTCGAAGTCACATTGCTGGATGGCTCTTATCACTCCGTCGACAGCTCCGACATGGCCTTCCGCCAGGCCGGGCGCCTCGCCATGAGTGAGGGCTTACCGCAGTGCCAGCCCGTGTTGCTCGAACCGATCATGGCGGTCGATATAGCGATCCCCTCCGAGGCGACCGCCAAGGTCAACGGCATCGTCTCCCAGCGCCGCGGCCAGATCCTCGGCTTCGACAGCCGCGACGGTTGGCCCGGCTGGGATGTCGTTCACGCCCGCATGCCCGAGACCGAGATCCAGGACCTCATCATCGAGATCCGGTCGATCACGGCGGGTGTCGGGACCTTCACCGCCAAGTTCGACCACTTGGCCGAACTCACCGGCCGCCTCGCCGAACAAGCGTTGGCGGATAGCCGGCAAGCCGCCGAGTAGGCGCCGTAATGGGTCGTCTGAGACCAGGAGCGAGCCCGCCAGGGGTCGCTCCTTCCAGCGCGGCCCGCCGCAAACCAATGATCTTTATACCCTCGATACCTGCTTAGACTTTCGATCGAGGTCAGTGCAAATCGCCAGTAAACTGAAGCTATTCGCGACGGCGGATCAGCCCAACGTCTGATCATTTTTGGAATTTGGTCCGATTGTCAGTAGGACGTCGACGCCTCATTCTGGCTACATGCCAAATGCGTGCGCACGGCCAACGCCGCCCCATGCGCAGTCGCTGGATCGAAGGACCGACGTTGCCGCTATGAACACTGCAATAGGGACCCTCGCAGGCAAGCGCTTGCTGATCGTCGACGCCGATCCGGATGTCGCCCGCGCCATGGCCGATACCTTGGCTGCCGCTGGAGCCTCCCCGCCCCTCGTCGCATTCTCGGCCTCCGAAGCAGTCGCCCAGCTCGGCGCGCATACGGTCGATGCCGCGATCGTCAACACCGACTTGCCGGACGATACAGCGGCCATCGTCGCCTACCGCCTGAGTGAGCAGAAGATCCCCTTCGCTTGCACCACCGCGCCTGGAATCCGGTCTATTTCCGCGCGCGGCGTCGCTGTTCCCGTGTTGCGCAGGCCCATCACGCGCGACGCGTTGCTCGAGGTGATGCAGCACCTCATTCCGCCGGTCCAAGCCGCACCCGATACGCTCACGGCCCCCAACATCATCGCTTTCAAGCCACGCTCGGTCTGACGTCTCACCGTTCGCCCTACGCTCATCGACGTTCTTCGACGCTTCGTGTGCGGCTTGGCGCTACCTCTTATTGCGAATAATTCTTATTTGCATAAACAGTCCCACCTTCGGTAACCTCCTCGGATTGGGACGCACGAACAGTCACCAGCAGACCCGCATTTTATGTTTCCCACATTTTTTGGGTTCAAAGCGTCGATGAAACTCCGCCTCGCGCGCAAGATGGTCCTGCTCATTGAGCCAGACCCGAAGATCTTCAACCGCATCACCGAAGCACTGGTCGGCGTGGGCGTGACCCTATGCGTGATCGTTCCAAGTGCCGCCGAGGCGTCTGACGAAGCTGAAGCTCATCATCCCCGACTTGGCGTTCTTGAACGACGCCCTGCCCGACGAAACCTCCGACGTCGTTGCCCATTGGCTGGTCGAGCGAAACATTCCGTTCGCCTATATTTCAGCTGGCTCTGCGTCCGCGGCGCATGGCGCGCGAGGCTCAGCCTCGATCTTCCCATCGACGCCAAGGGCGGTCATCGACGTTGCGGGGCGGCTTGTTGGAGAGCGCACCCGGCAAAAGCCCCCGCGCACAAACCTCGTATGAACCAGTCATGTGACGACGCGACAGCGTTACTGCGTCGCCTTGCCGCCGCCGGCTTCGGCACCCCACAGCGCCTTCACCCGCTCGTCGCGGCCACAGCCCGCGCGATAGCTGAAATACCGGCCGGGGTCCTTCTTGTAGAAATCCTGATGATAGGCTTCGGCCTTTGAGAAATGGCTCGCCGGCCGGATCAGCGTCGCGACCGGCTGCTTGAACCGCCCGCCATCGGCAATCGCCCTCTTGCTTGCGTCCGCCGCCTGCTGCTGCGCATCCGAGTGCGCGAAAATCCCCGTCATATAGCTCTCGCCACGGTCACAGAACTGCCCGCCTGCATCGAGCGGGTCGATCGTGCGCCAAAAGATGTGCAGCAAGCGTTCGTAGCTGACTTTTTTCGGATCGAAGGTGATCTGCACCACTTCCAGATGGCCAGGCGCCTTACCGGATGTCACTTCTTTGTAGCTGACGTCCTTCTTCTCGCCGCCCATGAAGCCGGAGATCGTCGACATCACGCCATCGACCTTGTCGAAATCAGCTTCGACGCACCAGAAGCATCCGCCAGCGAACGTCGCGACTTCAAGGTCCGTGCGCTGCTGCGCGCGCGACGGCGCGACGAGCGTCAGGACGGCGGCAACCAGCGCCACCAGAAGGGCCGATGGCACGACAAAGAACCGGGCAAGGCGCATGGTGGTCTCACAATTCAAGTAGTCTTAGGACGCTTTTTTCTCGGGCATGAATTTCAGCGCGACGCCATTGATGCAATAGCGCTGACCGGTCGGCTTCGGGCCATCCGGGAACACGTGGCCCTGATGCCCGCCGCACCGCTTGCAATGCACTTCGGTCCGCAGCATGCCCCATGCGCGATCCGTCGTCATGCCGAGTGCATTCGGCAGCGGGTCCCAGAAGCTCGGCCAGCCGGTCGTGCTGTCGTACTTGGTCTTGGACGAGAACAGCGGCAGATCGCAGCCGGCGCAATGATACAGTCCAGGCTCGTAAATCTTGTCGAGCGGCGACGTCCCCGCCCGCTCGGTCCCGTGCTTGCGCAGCACATAGTACTGCTCCGCCGTCAGGATCTTTTTCCACTCTTCGTCCGTCTTGGTGATCTCGAATGTCCCGGCAGGTGCGGCCGCATCGGCAGCGCTCCGCCATCCGGCGGCAGCGGCCAACGCAACAAGCGACAATCCGACAGTGCGGCGGGAAAGTCTCGGCGACGTCATGGAATCCTCGGAGGAAGAGCGGCTTTGGACGATTGAACTCTACCGGATTTCACGCGTCCGCGCAATTCAACTCCTGTCACGCCCCATCACGTGTCCGCCAACGCAGTGAGGTCCTTAATCCGCGTTAAGACGTCGAGACGGCTCAAAAGCGCTTGTTCGGCCGCTCTGAGGCGCGGACTCCACGCCGCAGCATTGGCCGATATCAGGTTGGCCTCCGACCTCAGGATCACCCCGTCGTCCAGGATACGCAGCCCATTGGCTTTCAGCGTCGCCCCCGTGGTGGTGATGTCGACGATCAGATCCGCGACCCCCGCCGCCGGCGCCCCCTCGGTCGCGCCGAGGCTTTCCACCAGCCGATAGGTTGTAACGCCCTTGGAGGCGAAGAAGCGCCGCGCCAGGTTCATGTACTTGGTCGCGACCCGCACCCGCTGCCCATGCACCCGGCGATAGGTCATCGCCATGATCTCCAGATCGCCGACCACGCGCACATCGATCCACCAATCCGGCACCGCGACCACCACATCCGCCGGGCCAAACCCGAGCTTGCGGCGAAACGCCAGCCGCTGATCCGCGTCTGCCATCGCCTCCCGCACGAGGTCTTCCCCGGTGATGCCAAGGTGCACGGCCCCTGTCTTCAAATGTTGCGCGATCTCCGACGACGACACGAACTGCACCTCGACATCCGGCAGCGCCGCGATCTCGCCGCGATAGCCGCGCGCGCCAGTCTTGGTGACGGCGAGCCCGGCGGCGGCGAACAGCTCTTGCGCCTGCTCCATCAGCCGCCCCTTCGACGGCAGCCCCAGAATGAGCTTCTCGCTCATGACCGGCCTCCATCGAGGCAAGCGAGCACGCGCTCGGTATGCAGTGCCGCGCCAACCGCCGGCACGGTCACCGGCGCACCGACGGCTTTCATGAGATCATCATAGCGTCCGCCGCCACCCAACGGGCTCGCAGCGCTCATGTTGGGCGCGACAAACTCGAACATGAAGCCCGTGTAGTAGGCAAAGTTGCGCCCGAACTCGGCGGAAAAATCCATCTGCCGCGGATCGGCACCCAGTCCCGTCATCAAATCGAGCCGTCGCGCATACGCCGCCCGTGCCGCCGCCATCTGCCCGTTGACACCCAACGCGCCGAGCTGCGCCGTCGCACTCGTCGGCCGGCCCCGCAATCGCGAAATAACTTTCGATCACACGCGCCTTGTCGCTCACCAGCGCCGGCGTCCGGCTATCGGCGACAACACCGAGCAAACTCTCCGTCAGCTCCGCCAGCGTCCGCGTGCCGACGACCTCGCGTCCCGTAGACGCGAGATGCGCCTCGACGACATCCTCGGCATCCGCCGGCTTCGACGGATCGAGCGCCGCCAGCAGATCCGCAGGGAACCCGCGCGCGATCGCGGCCGGATCCGTCACCAGCCGCTTCAACTCCGCACGAAACGCCTCGGGCCGCCCGAACGTATGCCGCAACCGCCGCCGCCAGCGCGCCGGCAGCTCGAGCGCATCGAGCAGCGCATGAAAGAGTCCGAGATCGCCGATACGAATGCGCACGTCCTCCACGCCCGCCGCGCGCAATGCCTCGAGCATCAGCCCGAGCGTCTCCGCCTCCGCCGCCTCGCGATCGGCTGCGGCAAAATTCTCCAGCCCCGCCTGCCGGAATTCGTTCGGATGCGCCGGCGGCGCCCCGCGCTGCTGAAACCGGAATGCGGGACCGTTGTAGCAATACCGCGCCGGCGTCAGCGCATCGCCATGCCGTTCCAGATGCAGCCGGCATGTCGGCACCGTCAGATCCGGCCTGAGGCACAGCTCCTCGCCCTCCGGGTCGGTGAACACATACGTGCGCGCGCGCAAATCCTCGCCAATGACATCGAGAAAGTGGCTCGCTGGCTGAATGATCGCCGGCGCCACGTGCTCGTAGCCCGCGCGCGTGAACACGCCGAGCAGCCGCTGCGCCTGCGCTTCCAACGCCTCGAACCGGCGTGCACTTTCAGCCGTCATGATCCCGCGCCCCCGCATGGAACGTATTCCCCTCCCCTCAGGGGAGGGGTAGGGGTGGGGTGAGGGTCTAGGCGTGATCTTGAGATCAGATAAGCGTCATATCCTTCGCTGCACGCGCGCGCAGATCGCAGCATCGCTCCCGCTGCTTCTCCCCACCCCTGACCCCTCCCCGCTGGGGAGGGGAATTCGAGTAGCCTTTGGAGAAGCGATTGCATGGCGAAAGCGCATTCATTTGAAACTGAGCTGACAGCGAACAACGACATCATTACCCGCCGTGCCGCGCGAGAATTTCGCGAACGGCCGCGACCAGGCCGCTCTCCGCCACCGACACTTGCGCCGGCCGCGCCGCCTTCCAATCCTTGTTGTCCTTGATCGCCGCCGCGGCTTTGGCGCCCTCGATCAGATCCTTGATCTGCACCTCGCCCTTGGCGCGCTCGTCCGAGCCTTGAATGATAACGCACGGCGCACCCGCGCCGATCGGCATACTTCATCTGCGGCTTCATGCCCGACGTCCCGAGATACATTTCCGCCCGGATACCGGCGTTGCGCAGCTCCTGCGCCATTTTCTGGTAGCGCGGCAGCTCGGCCTTATCCATCACCAGCACGACAACGGGACCTGCCGCCACGCTCTCGTGTCTTGTTGACGATCGACAGCGCCGCCTGCAATCGCGACAGCCCGAGCGAGAACCCCGTCGCCGGCACCTTCTCACCCGTAAACCGCGCGACCAGATCGTCATAACGCCCGCCGCCGCCAACCGAGCCGAACCGCACGATCTCGCCGTCCTCGTTCTTGGTCTCGAACGTCAGCTCCGCCTCGAACACTGGCCCCGTATAGTAATCGAGCCCGCGCACGACGGAGGGATCGATGATGATCGCCCATCGCCGTACCCTGCTGCGGCAATCAACGCTGCCAATCTCTTCCAACTCTTGCAAGCCCGCTCGAGCAATCGAATTTCGCGTATGTCCCTGCATCACGCTCTCTGCGTAGTGATAATTACGTATGAGATCGTCGACGTAAGCGTCCGAGGAACCGAATTTTCCACTGATGAGCCCGTATTGATCTTCGGGTTATACAGAGCGCCACTGCTCCTGACCTGCGCATCGACAGAAGCTCAGTGTCAGAAATTGACAGTAGCGTCTCGATCGTACTCGGCGCCAATTCCGCGCCCTTGGTGAAATCGCCGCTCTCGTCCTTGCGGCCCGTGACCGAGCAACAGCGCTACACCCGACGTGCCGAACTTGATCGAACTTGTCCATCGCGCGCAGAACTGTCAGCCGCCTGCCCGCGTCGGCCTCGCTCGCCGGGTCAATGCCCGCAGGCTTCCAGCACACCATCCAAGATCTTTGCGATTGTTGACCTTGACCTTGTAAATCTCCGCGCTTCATCCCCAGCGCCTCGATCACATCCGCCATCAGCATGCACGCTTCCGCATCCGCCGCGACGTTGTCCGTCCCGACCGTATCGGCGTCGCATTGCATGAACTGGCGGAACCGCCCCGGCCCCGGCTTCTCGTTGCGCCACACCGGCCCCATCGTGTACCGGCGATAGGGCTTCGGCAACGACAGCGCGTTTTCCGCGACATACCGCGCCAGCGGCGCAGTCATGTCGTAGCGCAGGCTCATCCACTGCTCGTCTTCGTCCTGCAGCGAGAACACCCCCGCATTCGGGCGGTCCTGATCCGGCAGGAATTTGCCGAGCGCGTCCGTGTACTCGAATGCCGGCGTCTCCAGCGGCTCATATCCGTAGCGCTCATAGACCTCGCGGATCACACCAAGCATGCGCGTCGTCTGGCGCAGCTCTTCCCCCGCATAGTCGCGGAACCCTTTCGGCAGGCGGGCTTCGGGACGGCCCGATTTTTCGTTTTTGGACATGACCTTGGGTGCTTTCGGCGCGCCGGACGGCGCATGAATCTGCCGCCTTATAGCCAAACCCAACGCCAACTCAAAGACATACGGCGCCGGATCTTGATATCCAGCGCCGTCGATGGGGCCCTAATCAACCGGATTAACCGCCAATCGCCTGCTTCGCGTTCAAGAGCTTCAAGCCGAGCGCGTCGGCAACGGCCGGATGCGTGATCTGTCCCGCATGCACATTCAACCCGCTGAGCAGGTGCGGATCATCAAGCAGCGCTTTCTTGACGCCCTTGTTCGCGAGTGCGAGCGTAAACGGCAGCGTTGCGTTGTTGAGCGCGAACGTCGACGTCCGCGCCACCGCGCCGGGCATGTTGGCGACGCAATAATGCACGACGTCATCGACCACATAGGTCGGCTTCGCGTGCGTCGTCGCCTTCGACGTCTCCGAGCACCCGCCCTGATCGATCGAAA
Organism: uncultured Alphaproteobacteria bacterium; assembly: GCA_963779515.1. Classification (GTDB taxonomy): domain Bacteria; phylum Pseudomonadota; class Alphaproteobacteria; order Rhizobiales; family Hyphomicrobiaceae; genus CAVZYN01. Next base: position 123,789 of record CAVZYN010000004.1, on the reverse strand, counting down.
TGTCAACGAGCACCGACCCGCGCTTCATCTCCTTCACCATTTTCTTCGTCAGCAGCTTCGGCGCCGCCGCCCCCGGCACCAGCACCGCGCCGATCACGAGATCCGCATCCAGCACGTAGTCCTCGATCGACTGTTTTGTCGAAAAGATCGTGTTCACCGCCGCGCCAAACTGCTGATCGATCGCGTAGAGCCGTTCGACGTTGATATCCAAAATCGTCACCTGCGCCTCGAGCCCGATCGCCATCCGCGCCGCATTGATCCCCGAAACGCCACCGCCCAGCACCACGACTTTGGCCGGCGCCACGCCCGCGACGCCGCCGAGCAGCATGCCGCGCCCGCCTTGCTCCATCTCCAGGCAATGCGCGCCACACTGAATCGACATGCGGCCCGCGACTTCGCTCATCGGCGCCAGCAGCGGCAACCCGCCGCGCGCATTCGTCACCGTCTCATAGGCAATCGCCGTGCACCCCGATTTCAGCAGCGCCTTTGTCTGATCCGGATCCGGCGCCAGATGCAGGTACGTGAACAGGATCTGCCCTTCGCGCAACATCTTGCACTCGGCTGGCTGAGGCTCCTTCACTTTCACGATCATGTCGGCTTTTTCGAACACCTCGTCCGCCGATTTCAAGATCTTCGCACCGGCTTTCTTGTAGTCGTCGTCCATCAGGCCCTGGTGCGCGGCCGCATCCTGCTGCACGAACACCTCGTGGCCATGCGACGTCAGCTCGCGCACCGCGATCGGCGTCATCCCGACGCGATACTCATGAACCTTGATTTCTTTCGGGACACCGATGCGCATGGGAAGCTCCGTTGGCTAAGTTTCCAGCAGTCTATGCGTCTCCCAGCGCAAATTTGACCAATTATGGTGGTGCTGCAGTCTCTTTCGTGCAATTTTATTCTCTAACATGAAGAAAACGTCGAAGAATATTCGAACCTCCAGCGACCCGACCGACTCACGCCTCCTGCGTGAGCTCCAGCGCGATAGCCGCCTCTCGGTCGCCGAACTCGGCGCCCGCGTCGGCCTCTCGCCGTCCGCCTGTCACCGTCGTGTCCGCCAGCTCGAAGACGCCGGCATCATCTCGGGCTATGCCGCCCGCCTTGACGCCCGTGCCCTCGGCTACACCATGGAGTTTTTCGTCGAGGTCGCCCTCAAGGCCCAAAGTGATCGCGCCCTCGATGCGTTCGAACGCGCTGTCCAAACCGCGCCCGAAATCCTCGAATGCCATCTGATGGCCGGCGGCACGGACTATCTCCTGCGCATCGTCGCGCGCGACGCCGCCGACTTCGAGCGCATCCACCGCGAATGCTTGGCCAAGCTGCCAAACGTGGCCCGCCTCGAGTCGCATCTCGCCATTCGCACTGTCCGCCCTTGGCGCGGCTATCCGGTGGATTGAAGATCAGCCCCGATACACCCGCAACCCGAGATGCTTTTCGAAAGGCTCGAGATCGCGATCTTGGTCTTCTTGCCGGTCGCTTTCATGGCAGCTTTCATCAACTTGTCATCGATATCGACGTTGGTGCGCATGCCGCAACTCCATGTGTATGAATTAGCAATACTATACACATTGCGCTCCCATCTGCCGATGGCCGCCGAGGTTTCTGCAGCGCGCATGTCATTCGCGGTCGGCACCAAAACGGTTAGCATCCAGCCCGCACATCTCGAACGTTTTCAGCATGTGCGGCGGCAGCGGCGCGGTCACATCGACGGGCTTGCCGGTCACCGGATGCGGAATGATCAGCCGCCGCGCATGCAGATGCAGCATCGGCTCGATCTCCATCATCAGCATGTTGAGATCGGTCATGTACTTGTTGTCGCCGATGATCGGATGCCCGATCATGTGCATATGCGCGCGCAACTGATGCTGCCGTCCCGTCACCGGCTTCAGCGAAACCCACGCAGCCTTGTGCCCCACCCGATCGATGACGCTGTAATGCGTCGTCGCGTGCATGGCAGTCTCCTGCTCGCCGGGCTCCGCCTTCCGCACACGGTCGCCATCGGGTCCCGACGCCTTCACCAGCGCCGCCTCGATCTTGCCCTGCTCCGGCTTCGGCACGTTCTTGACCAGCGCCCAATACGTCTTCGCGGCCGACCGTGTCTGAAACGTCCGCCCGAGCTTCGCCGCCGCATGCCGATGCTTCGCCACCAGCAACACGCCCGTCGTATCCCGATCGAGCCGGTGCACCAAGCGCGGCCGGTCGCCGAACCGTTCGACCATCCCCGCAAGCATGCCGTCGAGATGCCGCGTCGTCCCCGACCCGCCCTGCACCGCGAGTCCGAACGGCTTGTTCAACACCAGCACATGCTCATCCTCGAACAAGATGATGCTTTCGATCAACTTTTGATCGGCCTTCGAAGTGATGGATGGGAGCCCATCCCCGATTCTGGCTGCGGGCTCCCGCGCGATCCTCGGCACGCGCACTTCCGCGCCCTCTTCGAGCCGCAGGTTCGAACTCGACACGCTTGCTGTTGACCCGCACCTGCCCGGTGCGCAGCAGCTTTTGCAGATAGGTGTACGACACCTCCGGAAAATGGCTCTTGAACCAGCGGTCCAGCCGCAATCCATGCTCGTCGGACTTCACCCGGATGGTCTCGACACGGGAGTCTGAACTGGTCATGCAAACAAACTCCGTCCGATCGCCAATCCGGCATAAAGCGCGCCAATCGACATCACCACCGATGCCGCCACATAACCGAGCGCCATCCCGGGCTCGCCACGCGACATCAACACTTCAACGTCCAGCGCAAATGCCGAGAACGTCGTGAACCCACCGAGAATACCTGTCGCCAGAAACGTCCGAAGCTCCGGCGAGCCGCCAGCCCGCCGCAAGACGTACTCGACGACGAGCCCCATCAACAGCCCGCCAGCGACATTCACCGTCAACGTCGGCCACGGAAACCCGAGCCAACCAGCCCGTGCGAATCCAACATTGACGAGATGACGAGCCCCGGCGCCGAGCGCCCCGCCGAGGGTTGCTAGCATGAGGAGTCGCATGAAATCCCGATGGGTTTCGCTGGTCTATAGCGTGTCCGGTCTCATCCCGCAAAGGCTTCCCGCAGCGTGCTTGCCTTCTCCCCATGAGGAGAAGGTGGCCGAAGGCCGGATGAGGGGGCTTAAGTGTCGAGAACTGGACTGCCTCCTCGTTTCCCCCGCCTTGCCGTTTCGCCTTGAAGCGGGCATGCAGGATCAATCACATCGTCCGCCCCCGGAGCCCGCCATGGCACATACCAGAGACTATACGACACTGAAGGTCGAGATTGCCGCCGACGGCGTTGGCATCGTCACGCTGAACCGGCCCGAGGCGCTCAACGCCATGAACACGCAGATGATGATGGATCTGCGCGATTGCTTCATGGGCTTCTATCTCGAACCCGAAGCTGCGCGATGCCTGATCCTCACCGGCGCCGGCGACCGCGGATTTTGCTCCGGCGCCGACCTCAAGGAACGCAAGGGCATGACCGACGCCACCTGGCGCCGTCAGCACGCCATCATCGAACAAGCGATCCGCGCCATGATGGAATGCCCAATCCCGATCATCGCCGCCGTCAACGGCCCGGCCTATGCCGGCGGCTGCGAACTCGCCCTCGCCACCGACTTTGTCTACGCCACCCCCACAGCAAAATTCGCCCTCACCGAAGTGACCCTCGGCATCATGCCCGGCGCCGCCGGCACCCAGAACCTGCCGCGCGCCATCGGCGTCCGCCGCGCCAAGGAGATGATCCTCACCGGCACGCCAATCGCCGCCAGCGACGCCCTCGCCTGGGGTCTCGTCAACAAGATCGTCCCAGCTGAAAACCTCATGTCCGAGGTAACGAAAGTCGCCCAGCGCATCGCCAGCAACGCGCCCGTCTCCGTCCGCCAAGCCAAGAAATCCATCGACAAGGCAACTGAACTCGACCGCCTGAGCGGCTATGCCTTCGAACTCGAAGCCTACAACCGCACCGTCGTCACCGAAGACCGCCAGGAAGGCATCACCGCCTTCAACGAAAAGCGCAAACCCAACTACAAAGGCCGCTAGGTCTCGGCCTCATTCTTTTTGAGATACCCGCGCATCCACATTGGCACGATCAGTCCGAGCCAGAAGAACCGCGCCACGTGATGCGCACCGACGAACGCCACATCGAGCCCCAACGCGAGCGCGATCACTGCCATCGTCTCGACCCCGCCGGGCGCATAAGCGAGCCACACCTGCGCCAGCGGCATGCCGAGCCACGTCGAAACCGGCCACGCAAATCCAAGTCCGATCACCGCGCCCGTCAGCACCGCGCCCAAACCGGCGGGCAGCAGGCGAACGATTTCATTCATCGTCGTGCCGGCAAAACTCGATCCCGTCATGCAGCCCACAACGACATTGCCCGCAAGCAGCAACCAGAACGGCAGCGCCGTCGTCGCGAGTCCCGATCCGAAGCAGAGCGCACTCACCACCAGCGACCCGAACAGCGCCGCCGCCGGCAGCTTCAACCACTCGAACAGCGCGAACCCGGCAAATCCCGCCACCATCAGCAGCAAGATCTCTGACACCCTGACGGTCGTTTCGCGCGGCACGACGGGAACTACGCCTGCGTGCCCATCTCCTGCCCACGACAAAAGCGACGGCAACACGATCGCGAGCAACGCCAACCGGAACAGTTGCACGATGAGAACCTTCCGCGCGTCCGCCGTGCTCTCGGCCGTCATCGCCAACGTGAACTGCAATGCGCCCGGTATCGAAGCCAGCCGCGCCGTCGGCCGGTCGAAGCCATGCACGCGCTCGAGATACGCCGCCACCCCCGTCATGATCAGCGGCACAACCAGAAGCAGCCCAACGATGGCCGCAGGCCACCGCGCCATGAGCGACAGCGTCGCTGGCGTCACGGCACTGCCCATACTGACACCGAGAAACACCAGCGCGATGGCACGCACACCCTGCGGCACAGCCAGTTGAACGCCAGAAAGCGCGGCCGCCGCCGACGCAACGACTGCACCCGACAACCACGCAGCCGGCATCCCCAACACCGAAAACAACCCACCACCCAAAACGCCAAAGCCGAGCGTCAGCGGCAACAGCCGAAGTTTGTCGGGTTCGATCCATCTTTCGAGAAAAGCTGCCACGCGATCACGCCATCGCTTTCGGGACGCGCACGAGCCCCGAAAACTCCAAATCATCCCACAAATTGTTAGGAACCGGCAGACGCATCCAGTCGAGATTCTGGTGCAGCTCCCGCGTATTGCGCATGCTCACCAGAAGTCCCGCAACCGCCCGTGCCCTGAAGGGAAACTGCAGCGCCGCCGCCTGCAATGGCACGCCGTGATCTGCACAAACCGATTCAATGCTGCGCACCCGATCGAGCACGGTCTCGTCCGCAGGGCTGTAGGCATACGACGAGCCTTGCACGGCCCCCGTCGCCAAGATCCCGCTATCGAACGCCGCCGCCGCGATGATCGAAACCCCACGCTCGGCACAAGCCTCCGTCAATCCATCAAGGCACGACTGATTCAATAGCGTCATCCGCCCCGGCACCAGCGCGCAATCCATGTCCGTCTCGCGCACAAACCGTATTGCGATATCGACATCCTTGAGTCCTGTGCCCCAGGCACGCACAACACCTTGTGATTTCATTTCTTGCAATGCGCGCACGGCGCCGATCATCGCCTCTTTGACACGCTGATGAACCCCCGCGTCCCCGTGAAAATGTCGCGTGATGTCATGGATCAGAACAAGATCAAGATATGTCAGCCCGAGCCGCTGCAAACTCTGTTCGATAATTCGCAACGTGCCATCGTAACTGTAGTCGAATGCCATTTCCAGATCATGACCACCCGGAAACAACGCTTGCCGCTCTCCACCCGACCCGAGCGGCACGATCCGCTTGCCAACCTTCGTCGCAATGACCGCGTCCGCCCGCGCCCGCGACTTAAGAAAAGACCCCAGCCTTTCTTCCGCCAATCCGCATCCATATTGTGGCGCCGTATCGAAGAACCGGACACCAGCATCCCAGGCGGCACCAAGCACAGCCTCGGCCTGCTCGTCGCTCATCGCCGACTGAAAGCCGCCGATCGTCATCGTGCCGAAGCCAAACCGCGTCACCGCGACACCAGATTGGCCGAGAACCATCCGCTCCGTCGGATCAATCGTCATTTCAAGACAACCAAAGCATCCGCAGCCACAGCCGTTTCAGGCCCGGCAAACACCGGATTAATATCCACTTCCGCAATCCTGTCCTTCAACGCCGCCGCCATGCACGACACATCCATCAGCATTTTTGCGAGCGCGTCCCGATTGGCCGGTGGCGATCCACGATACCCGTCGAACAGCTTCGCTCCACGCAGATCGTTGATCATCTCGTGCGCTGTCGCCATGTCGAATGGCGCCACGCGATACGTCACGTCGCGCAACACTTCCGTCAAGACGCCGCCTAGCCCCAGCGCCACACACGGACCAAAACTTGGATCGTTGATCACCCCAATCAAACACTCCAATCCCGACGCCATCTCTGATACCAACACGCCGTCGATCTTGGCCTTGGGTTTCGCTGTCCGCGCATTCTCGATCACGGCATCCGCCGCTTGTTGCGCAGCTTTCACATCACGAAGCCCAAGTTTGACGCCGCCCACCTCAGTCTTGTGCGCGATATCCCGCGAGACGACCTTCACCGCAAACGGCGGCGACAGCGCCGCCACCTTGCTCAGCACCGTTGCGCCCGTAGGCACCAGCACCTCCCGTGTGATGGGCACGCCAAATGCCGCCAGCACCGCCTTGCTTTCCGCTTCACTCAGCGTTGCTGGCCCTGCTGGCAATACCAAACCCTTTGGCATCACCACGGCCGGCGCCGCGCGATTGAGCAACCGCTTGCGGTCCTCCGCAAATCGCGCAAGCACAGCCGCCGCCTGTGCCAGCCGCACCGGCGTCGAAATGATCGGAATCTGCGCCGCCTCCAGAAGTGCATAAGCCTCTTCCGACTTCGCACGTCGCCCTGACCAAGCAAGATGCACCGGCTTATCCGTCTTCGCCGCCGCCGCAACGATCGCCTCCGCCGCGCGTTTGGCGGGCAGTCCCGGCACAGACGCGAGCAATATCGACAGCTGATCGATTCCAGGATCCGCGAGCACGATCTCGAGCGTCTTTGTCAGCAGCCCTATGTCGTTGAAGAAACTTGCCGTCACATCGGCGGGATTCTCGGACGACCCAAAAGCCGGAATGATCTTGGCCAGCGCCGCAACCGTTGCGTCCGAAAACTTGGGCAGCAACAGCCCTTCGCGCGTGGCGCGATCCGCATAGACGATCCCAGATCCTCCAGAGATCGACAGCACGCCGGCAGTCCGCCCCTTCGGCAGTCGCCCCTGCGCGAACACCTTCGCGATGTCGACAATCGGCTCGACATCATCGACTTCGACAATCCCGGATTGTCGGAACGCCGCGCGATAGAGATCCGCGCGCCCCGTCATATTTGCCGTATGCGATTGAGCGGCCTTCGCGCCGGCCTCCGTTGTCGCCGTCTTCCACACCAGCACCGGCTTGCCGAGCCGCAACCCCTTCAGCCCCGCCTCCATCAAACGGCGTGCATCGGGCGTCCCCTCGATGACCGCGAAGGCTAGATGTGTCCCCGGATCATTGAGGAAAGCCGACAGCAATTCCGGCGTTGTCAGATCCGTCTCATTCCCAGACGACACACAATGCCGGAACCCGACTCCCTGCGCTTCCGCCAGGTTGACAATGGCATACCCAAATCCGCCCGACTGGAACACGCATGACACGGCTCCGGGCCGCAATGCCGTCTCCTCGGAGATGCTGCCAAAGCACGCCCACACGCGATCATGCAACGCCACCATGCCCTGGCAGTTCGGCCCAATCACCCGCACGCCGCTCTCTTCGACCGCGAGCTTCAGCGCCGCCTCGATGGCCTCGCCGCCCTTCCCGACTTCGCGAAACCCCGCCGTCAGCACCACCGCAAATCCGATCCCTGCCTTGCCGCAGTCACGGATCGCCTCGGGCACACTCGCCGCCGGCACCGCTACAACGGCAAGGTCGCATGGCTTGCCAATCGCGGTCGCCGTTGGAAAGCACGGCAAATCATGCAGCGAGGCGTATTTCGGATTGACGAGATACAGCCCGCCTTTGTACCCGGCCGCTTTCAACGCCTTGATCGGTTGCCCGCTGATACGCGTGAGATCTGCCGAAGCGCCAATGACGGCGATCCCGCGCGGATGAAAAAGCCGATCATATGCGCTCATAGGAACCTCAATGCCGGCCTTCGGGTGCCGACAACGGCAGCCCCAGCGCAACGCGCCGCTTCAGCCACGGCGACGGGCGATAGCGCGGTTCGCCGTAGAACGCATGCAGGCGATTGAGAATGAAGAGAACTCGACCCGGTCCAATCCGGTCGCCCCATTCCAGCGGCCCGAACGGATAGCCGAGGCCAAGCTTCACGGCTTTATCAATATCCGCCGGCGACGCAATTCCGCGCTGCGCAATGGTACAGCCGGTGTTGACCACCATCGCAACGGCACGCTGCGCGACGAAGCCCGGGCTATCGTTGATCACCACGACTGCTTGCCCGTCCGAGGCGAGCAACGCGTGCGCCGCATCCCGCATCTCTGGCCGCGTCGCTGGCGTCACCATCAGCGTGCGCGGTCCCTTCATGCCAAACAGAACATCGACCGCGACTGTCCGCCCCGCGTCCAATTTCAGTTCCGTAACCGCTGTCGTCACATCATAGCCGATCGGCGTGATCACGATCAGCGCATCCTTGCTCGGCTGCCCACCGGCTTCCACGGCAACCCCTGACCGCTTGAAAAGATCGGCCAAAGGCGCTTGCAGATCAAGATGGCTGTCGCTCGGCCAAACCCACACGGACGACAGACGCACGGACGGTACGGCGCCCACTGCCGGGTCGACGCGTTTCCCGTCCGCATACTTGTACCAGCCGCCGCCCGTCTTCTGGCCATAGAGGCCGCCCGCAGCCCGCAGCGCCGACAGCGGATTCGGCGCATAGGCCGGTTCATACTGGAACTGCTGGAACAAACTCTCCATCACCGCATAGCCGACGTCGATGCCAACCATATCGGCCAGCGCAAACGGTCCCATCCGAAAGCCAGGAGCACCCGTCAATATTTGATCGATCTCGGCATGCGTCGCGATATTCTCGGTCAAGATGCGCGGCGCCTCGGTACTGAGGCCGCGGCCAGCATGATTGACCAGGAACCCCGGACTATCGATGCACAACACCGGCTCGCGCGTCATGCGTCGGCCGATGGTCATAAGCGCCTCTGTCACGGCCACATCTGTTTTCAACCCTGGAATAACTTCCACGAGTTTCATCAGCGGCACTGGGTTGAAAAAATGCATCCCGGCCACACGTTCCGGCCGCTTGCACTTCGCCGCAATCGCCGTCACCGGCAACGACGATGTGTTCGACGCGAGGATCGTCTCAGGTCCACAGATCTCTTCGAGTTGCTGAAACAGTGCCTGCTTGATGTCCAGCCGCTCGACGATCGCTTCGACGATCACATGCGCCCGAGCCAGATCCTTGATGTCATTCGCCACCGCGATTCGCGCCACTGCGCCGTCGGCATCCGCGGCTGCAATCCGCCCCTTCTCGGCCAACCCCTTCAGCGTCTTGGCAATAGCGTCCTTCGCGCTGGCAGCTGCACCTGGCGTCGCATCGAACGCAATGACGCGCATGCCGCCCTGCGCCGAAACCTGCACGACGCCTCGTCCCATGGTTCCAGTGCCAACGACCCCCACGATCAGGTCGTTCGCGTTCGCATCAATCGCCATTTGAAATCAATCCCAGTGTCTGCGCGCAAGCCTGTTTGCCCCGCAAAGTACGGCGTGCCATTGTTCCCTGCAAGCGACGCAACACGCCACCCAGCACTGCAAGCCGCAAGAGGGTTTCCCTGAATGATGACGGTCGAAGAGGCCATCGCTGGCCGGCGCAGCATTCGCGCGTTCCAGAAGGACAAGCCCGTGCCGCGCGACGTGGTCGAAAAGATCCTGCGTACCGCTGGCCGTGCCCCCTCGGGCTCCAACATCCAGCCCTGGAAAGTCTGGGTCCTGACCGGCGCCAAGAAGGATCAGCTTTCAGCGGAAATTCTGGCACGCCACGCTGCAGGCGATGACGGCCAGCGCGAATACAACTACTACCCTGTCAAATGGCGCGAGCCCTATCTCGCCCGCCGCCGCGCCTGCGGATTTGGCTTGTACAAGACCCTCGGCATCGGCCGCGAGGACAAACAGCGCATGCATGCCCAGCATGCCCGCAATTTCTCGTTTTTTGACGCCCCCGTTGGAATGATTTTCACCATGGATCGAGACATGGAGATCGGCAGCTGGCTCGACACCGGCATGTTCTTGCAGTCGATCATGATCGCCGCGCGCGCGTGAGGGGCTTGAGACTTGCCCGCAAGCCGCCTTCGCCAACTATCCAGCAGTGATCCAGCGCATTCTCGATCTACCCAGCGGTCAGATGATTCTTTGCGGCATGGCCCTCGGCTTCGCCGACCCGGCCGCAGTCGTGAACACCTTCGTCACCGATCGCGAACCGCTCGACACTTTTGTCACCTGGGCCGACGCATAACCGCACGATCACATCACCGGCACTGGCCGCTTCGTCTCCGGCATCCCCTGCAGCACCTGCTCCAGCGCCAGCGCGATCGATAGGATCTTCGCGTCCGATCCTTTCGGCCCAATAACCTGCAACCCGAAAGGCATACTCTTGGAATCACGCCCGCACGGGATCGCCGCCGAGCAAGCGAGCGCCATCGTCGGCGCGTATGCCAGCGACAGCCAATCCGTATAGATCGGCTTCTGCTCGCCATTGATCTCTTCCACGAACAGCTCTTCGTGCGGAAACGGCGAGACGCTGGCGGCTGGGCAAATCACCGCATCATACCCGTCGAAGAACGCATTGAACCGCTTGTAAAGCTGTGTCTGCCCTATGAAGCCCTGCGCGATCTCGGTCACCGTGAGCTTGAGCCCCCGTGTCGTATTATCGATCACGTTGCGATCGAGCAGGTCGCGGTGTTTCTCGAGCCGCTCGCCATGCGCCACGACATAGGCCAAACCCCGATGCACCTGAAACACATCGTGCACGCCGGAGAAATCCGGCGACGCCGCGTCGGCGCACCTGAACGCATGCCCGAATCGCCCGACATGGTCCGTGAAAACCTTGGCGATCGACGTGTCGACAAAACAAACACCGAAGTCTGGCGTGACGGCGATCCGGCACTTTGCGAGATCCGCCGGCTCCAGAACGGCGGGAATTGCGGCATGATCGCTCGACGAAAATGGATCTCGCCGGTCGAGGCCGGTTTGCGCGCGCAGCAGCAGATGGGCATCAGCCACCGAGCGGGCCATCGGCCCAAGGATGCCCCAGGGCAATAACCCAGCAACACGCTCTGGCAGCGGCACCACCCCGGGCGACGACCGGAATCCAACCACACCGCAAAAGGCCGCGGGTGTGCGCAGCGACCCCGCGTAGTCCGATCCCGTCGCCAACGGAAATTGATTGAGTGCCAACGCCGCCGCCGATCCCCCCGACGATCCCGCCGGCGTCAACGTGGGGTCGAACGGATTGCCCGTCGCCCCATACACGCGGTTGCGCGTGTTGGCGCCCGCGCCGAACTCCGGCGTGTTCGTCTTTGCAAAAATGTTCGCGCCCGCCTTGCGCACATTCGCCACCATCGCGTTGTCGGCGACTGGCACATGATCCTTGTAGATCAGCGAGCCCCACGTCGTTCGCAGCCCTTTGGTCTCGTCGAGGTCCTTCACTCCAACGGGTAAGCCATGCAGCAATCCGAGTGCATCGCCGCGCTTCACAGCCACGTCGGCTGCCTCGGCCTGCGCCATTGCCGCCGCCTCATCCAAGGCGACGACAGCATTGACCCTGGGATTGGTCTTCGCGATGCGATCGAGGCAACTCTTCACGAGTTCCACCGCCGAGAGCTTGCGCTCACCGATCAAGCGGCGCGCCTCGACCGCCGATAGCTCACACGGTGCACTCATGGCGTCCCTCCTTCACCCAGATCCCAATAGAGCCCCGCCATCAGACGCAAAGCCGACTGCACCACCGGCACCAGAATATGTTCATCCGGCGCATGCTGCGAGCAACCCGCATAAGAATGCGGCACCCAAATCGTCGGCAGTCCCAACACATCCTGAAAGACATCGTTGGGCACGCCACCGCCTGTACTCGGAATGATCGCCGGTTTGCTGTTCGACGTCATCTCGAACGAGCGCCGCACCCAAAGCGCCCACGGATGATCCGGTTCCGTCCGCGTTGCCGCAAACCGTCCAACGTCCGCGGCATCCTCGACCGCGACGTGTTTAAAGCCCTGTTGATCGAGGTGCCGTCGCAGCGCAGGCAGCACGTCCGCTGCATCCGTCCCGGCAACATAGCGCAACTGACAGCGCGCGCGTGCTTCCGGCGCAATGGCATTCTGCGGCGCATCTGGAACACCTGCGATCATGGCCAGCACGGCAAATGAATTCCACGCATAGACTTTTTCCGGTGCTGTAAGCCCCGGCTCACCCCACCACGGCTGAATTTCAGGCGCATCTGCGCCGCCGTCGATCACGACATCAGCAAGCGCGGCGCGCACCGCCGGCGAAATTGGCGGCGGGTTCCACGCCTTCAGTCGCAACCCGCCTTTCGGCCCGACGAACGATGCAATCGCATGACAGAGAATGACAGCCGGGTCCGCGATCAATCCGCCCCAATTGCCCGAATGATGCCCGCCATCGCGCAACCTGCAAACGAGGTCGAAGGTGATGCCGCCGCGGTTTCCCAGCACGATCGTCGGACGCTCCGGCGTCGCGCGCGGCCCGTCCGACGCCACCAGCACCGTCGCCGCGAAATCTTGCCTGTGCGCGGCGACAAGTTCTTTCAGCCCCGCCGATCCTGTCTCCTCCGACATCTCGACGATATACTTCGCGTTGAACCCGAGACGCCCGCCGCGTTCGGCCATCACCGCCGCCAACGCCGCCATATTGATCGTGTGCTGCGCCTTGTTGTCAGCCGTGCCGCGTCCGTAAATCCGATCACCGTCCCGCGCCAACACCCACGGCCCCTTGCCCTTGGTCCATTGCTTGTCCTGGCCCCGGACCACATCGCCGTGGCCATACCCAAGCACCGTCGGCAGTTTTGGATCCTCAATGCGCGTCGCCAGCAGCACGGGCCCTTGTCCCGCCACCGGGTTGTCAAAAATCTTGCACTGAAATCCGAGCCGCTGAAATGCTGGCACCAAATCATCGACAAGATACGCCATAAGATGCGGCGCGCTGGCAGGCTTGTTCTGGCTCTCCGTGGGGATTGCCACGCGCCGCGCCAAGTCGCGCTCGAAATCGCCGCTTGAGAGATAACGCTCTCCGCGCCCAATGGCACCATTCCGCGACGCATCTTTTCCGGTCATCGATTCGTCCCCCGTCCACACGCTGAGGGAACCATGCGCCAATGACAGATGGCAAGCCTGCACACCAACAGCTCGCTGCAACATGCCCGTTATGCGTGGACGGCCCCAAATTGCGCATTGTGCCAAGCATCGAACACCACCAGGGTGCACCCATCAATCCTTCAACAGCCAGAGCGCTATGCCGTCAATTCGCAGGCTCCTACCCGCTCCGGCCGTCCCCTCACCGGGCGCGCGCAACGATCCTGTCGCCGGATTTCTTTGGGTGACCCTGTCCATGGCGACGCTGGCAGGCCTCGGCGCCTGCGCGAAGGCCGCAACACAAGCCGGCGTCCACCCCTTTCAAGTCGTCTTCTTCCGCAATCTGTTTGCAGCCGCCGTGTTCGCGCCGCTCCTCGTCGTACGCGGCCGGAGCGTCTTCGAAACCGGCCAGCTGTCGATGTACGGCTGGCGCTGCCTCTGCGCACTCGCGTCGATGCTCCTATGGTTCACCAGCCTCTCAATGATTCCACTTGGCGAGTTGACCGCGATCGGATACCTCGGCCCACTTTTCGCAACGCTCGGCGCCGTCCTGTTCTTGGGCGAAGTTGTCCGGCTACGGCGCTGGACGGCGTTGGCTGTGGGTTTCATAGGCGCCATGATCATCTTGCGCCCAGGCGTCTCGCCCATCGGGCTCGGCCAAATCTTGGCGTTGCTGTCGACCATGACGGGTGGCATGTCGGCAATCCTCGTCAAGCAACTCACCAATCGCGATGACCCCAACAAAATCGTGTTTCTCACGCACTTGTTCCTGGTCCCGATGTCACTGATTCCCGCCCTGTTCGTGTGGTCCTGGCCGCCGCTGAGCATCGCACCTGCGCTCCTCGGCATGGGCCTCTGCGCAACGCTCGGCCATCTCTCGCTCGTGCGCGGCTTTGCTGCGACCGACGCCTCCCTCGTCATGACGTTCGAGTTTTCCAAACTCCCTTTCGCCGCATTGATCGCGTTCTATGCTTTCGGTGAACGGATTGATGCGATGACATGGCTTGGTGCCCTGATCATCTTTGCAGCGGCCATCTACATCACGCGGCGCGAAGCCCTGCTGGCCCGTCAGCGGCGCGCCACGGCGCCAACGTGAACGTTTCCGATTTCTGCATTCAGCTTCCATTCATGCCGCCTGGATTTATATGCGATCACGCCCAACGGCGGCACGTATCCAGAAACAAAACGTCGGCGGCAGCGGCAGTGACCGCGCCACGACGTTAGAATGGGAGTCATGAGCATGCGCAAAGTTATCCTCGCCGCGTTTGCGGCACTCGGCATGGGCGTTCTCGCGACGTCCGCATCGGCAGCTCCGTTGAGCGGCATTGCCGCGGCGAAGCCGGACACAACTGAAACCTCCGCGGTGGATAAAGTCAGCTATCGCTATGTCCGCGAATGCGGTTGGCGCTACGGACGTCACTCGTGCTGGTACGCCCGCGTTTGGACGCCAGCGCCAGTGTTCGGCTTCTACGCCGGCCCGCGCTATCGGTCGCATAGTTACAGCTTCTACGGCCGCGGCCACGGCCGCCGCTGGTACTAATTCAGCGCAAGCTGATTGACCCAACGAGGTCATGAGCAGGCCCGGTCTCGCAAGAGACCGGGTCTTTTTTCACAGCCCACCTGCGACATTGACCGCCGCCGAAAAGCCCGTAAGAGAACTCGGAGCATCTCAAGGGGCCCTAGCATGCAAATCAAAGGCGAAACCATCATTGCCGCCTCTCCCGAATCCGTCTGGCGTGCGCTGAATGACCCGGACGTGCTCCGCCAATGCATTCCCGGTTGCGAAAGCCTCGAGAAAGTTTCCGACACCGAGTTTAAGGCCACCGTCTCCACCAAAATCGGCCCGATGCAGACCCGCTTCAACGGCGCCGTCACGCTGACCGATCTCAACCCGCCGCACGGCTACACCATCTCTGGATCCGGCTCTGGCGGCGTTGCCGGTAGCGCCAAGGGCGGCGCCAAAGTGCGCCTTGAGCCCGTCCCTGAAGGCACCAAACTGCATTGGGACGTCGACGCTCAAGTCTCGGGAAAGCTCGCCCAGCTCGGCTCCCGCTTGATCGAAGGTGTCGCCAAGATGCTTTCGGGCCAATTTTTTGAAAAATTCGCAACCGTTGTCGGCACTCCAGCTACTGGAGCAGGAGAAAGCCCGGGAGATAGCGCTGCAACCGCGGCAACGGCCAAGGCAAGTGCGAGCGGCGGCACCAACTGGATGATGATCGCCGGCATCGCTCTTGGCGCCATGCTGGCGATCTATTTCCTGCGCTGAACCACAGGCACCGACTCGCCCAGCACATCGGCCAACGCCTCCAGGCTCGCAAGATTGTGGCACGCCCGTGCCTCGGAAACATGCGGCATCAGCTCGCGCGCGCCCGCCGCGATCGGCGCGTAGGCGTCATACCGCAGCAGCGGATTGAGCCACACGAGCCGCCGACATGACGCACGAAGCCGCCGTGCTGCCAGCCCAATACCTTCGCCACCCTCGCGATCGAGCCCATCCGTGAACAACAGGACCGTCGCCCGCCCGCCAAGCACCCGCCGCGCCCACTGCTTGTTGAACGTCTCGAGGCTTTCCCCGATCCGCGTTCCTCCAGACCAATCCGTAATCTTGTGCGAGACTTTTGCTATCGCCGCGTCCGGATCTTTGCCTTTCAGCATCCGGGTCACGTTGTAGAGCTGTGTCCCGAACAGAAAGCAGTGCACCCGGTCGCGCGCATTCGTCAGCGCATAGAGAAAGTGCAGCAGCATTCGCGCATATGTGTCCATCGACCCGGAAATATCGCATAGCACCACCAGCGGTGGCGCCCGCCATGCCCGATCGCGATGCCGCAACAGCATATGGTCGCCGCCCTTGGCGGCTGTTTCACGAAGCATCCGTCGGAGATCCAATCGCGTGCCGCCAGCGGCCGCCACATACCGCCGCGTCCTCAGTGGCGCGATCAACAGCGTCATCCGCGCGATGGCCGCCCGCGCCCGCCGCTGCTCCTCCGCGCTCATCTGCTCGAAGTCTTTGGTCCGCGATACCGCCATCGCGCTGTAGCTATCCGAGAGATCGAACTCGATCTCCTCCTTGGGCGCCCGCGGCGGGTTCTGTCCCTGCGGCAACAGTGAGTCCCGGAGCCGCCAATTCATCTCCGCGCCCGGCTCCTCCCCCATGCCCTTCATGTTCGGCAGCATCAGCGACAGCATCTGCTGCAGATACCCCGGGTCCTTCCAAAACAGATAGAAGGCCTGATCGAAGATCTCATGCTGCTCGGGCCGCGATACGAACACCGCATGCAACGCCGCATAGAGTACGCGCGGGTTTTCGATCCCAACCGCAATCACAGCCTCCGTCCCCAGGATCACGCGATCCGGCCCGACCGGCAATCCCGCTGATCGCAACAGCCGGGCGAACTGCAGGATGTTTTCGGCGATCCTTCCGCCCGACACCTCGTGCGCGATGAGGTTTGGCGGCAATTGAAACGGCGTGTCGGCCACCGTCGTCATGCGGATCTCTCAGCCGAAAATTCGGCCTCGCGCGCCTTGGACTTGACCTGCTCCAGCAGCCGCGCCGCCTCACTCCCGCGAATCCGCGCGATGTCGTCCTGATACTTGAGGAGAGTTCCAATCGTGCTGTCGACCTTCTCGGGATCGAGCGCGACGCAATCGAGCGACGTCAGCGCCTGCGCCCAATTGATCGATTCAGCGATACCCGGCGTCTTGTAGAGATCCATGCTGCGCAGGGTCTGCACAAATCCGACGATCTGCTCCGTCAGCTTGGCCGAAGCCTGCGGCACTTTGAGTTTCAAGATCTCCATCTCCCGCTGCGCCGCCGGAAAGTCCACCCAATGGTAGAAACAGCGCCGCCGCACCGCATCGTGCACTTCGCGTGTACGGTTCGACGTCAGAATGGTGATCGGCGGCGCGGCCGCGCTCATCGTTCCGAGTTCCGGAATCGTGATCTGATAGTCCGCCAAGAGTTCGAGCAGGAACGCCTCGAATGGCTCATCCGCCCGATCGAGCTCGTCGATCAATAGCACAGGCGCCTTCCCTGTCTTGGAGAGCTCCAGCGCCTTCAGCAGCGGCCGCTTCAGCAGATAGGCTTCCGTGTAGATATCCCGCTCGATGTCCGCGACGTTGGCGCCCTTGCCCGCAGCCTCCGCCGCCCGGATATGCAGCAATTGGCGAGGATAGTTCCACTCGTAGGCCGCCTCAGAGAGCCCGAGCCCCTCGTAGCACTGCAGCCGCACCAGCGGTCGCCCCAGCTGCTGCGCCAGCACCTTGGCGATCTCCGTCTTCCCGACCCCCGCCTCGCCCTCGAGCAGCAACGGTCGCTTCAACGAGAATGCAAGAAACACCGACGTCGCCAGCTGCTCGCCAGCGAGATACCCGCCGCGTTCCAACAGCTGCTTCATCTCGGTGACGTTGGTCGGATCTGCCGTGTTTGCCATGGTGGTCCTAACGAAAAGCCCGCACGTTTGGATCGTGCGGGCTCTTTTTGAAACTTCGAAATCAGGTCATCGCTCAGGCCGTCGCGACCGCCTGTTCCGCCATCGCCGAGATCAGCGCGGCCCGATAATCGGGCTTGCCGTGCAGATCGCCCATCAGCCCGGAGGCTGTGACTTTCGTCGCCGCCGCCGTTGCTGCCGAGAAGTTCGCTGACAACGCCGCTTCCAGTTCCGAGGATCGGAACACGCCGCGTTCGCCCGCCCCCGTGACCGCAACCCGCACGCCCGCCGCGGTCTTGACGACGAACACCCCGACGAGTGCATATCGCGAAGCACGCTGTTCGAACTTGGCGTAACCAGCCTTCTCCGGCACCGCGATACCGATCCCGGTGATGATCTCGCCGGGTTCCAGTGCCGTCGAGAACATGCCCGTGAAGAACTGGTCCGCCGTGATGTTGCGCTTGTTGGTCACGATCGTCGCGCCCAACGCCAGCATGGCGGCCGGATAGTCCGCCGCTGGATCGTTGTTCGCGATCGAGCCGCCGATCGTGCCGCGATGCCGCACCTGCGCGTCACCTATGTTGCCGGCAAGCTTTGCCAACGCCGGCAGTGCCGCCTTGATGTCGGCATTGCGCGCTACCTCAGCATGCGTCGTCATCGCGCCGATCCCGATTGCGTTGCCATTGCGATGCACACCTTTGAGATCTGCGATGCCGGCCAGATCGACCACCGTCGATGCCTTGGCGAGACGCATTTTCATCGTCGGCAGCAACGTCTGGCCACCCGCGAGAACGCGCGCGTCTGCGCCACCCGCGGCCTTAACGGCATCGGCGACCGAAGCCGGGCGGACGTAGTTGAAGTTATACATGGATATATCCTCCCTTATTCCGCTGCTTTTTTCATGGGCGCTGAGTTGATCGCGCGCCAGACTTTCTCGGGAGTCGCCGGCATGTCGATGTGCTCGACGCCGTACTCCTTCAGTGCATCGACGATTGCATTGATCACCGCCGGTGGCGAACCGATGGCACCCGCCTCGCCACAGCCTTTGACGCCAAGTGGATTGTGCGTGCACGGGGTCGTCGTCGTCGTCACCTTGAAGAACGGTAGGTCGTCCGCGCGTGGCATGCAGTAGTCCATGTACGAGCCGGTCTTCAGCTGACCGTTGTCGTCGTAGACACCCTGCTCCAGCATCGCCTGGCCGATGCCTTGCGCCAATCCGCCATGCACCTGACCTTCGACGATCATCGGATTGACGATGTTGCCGAAGTCATCCGCCGCGGTGAACGACGCAATCTCCGTGTGCCCGGTCCTCGGATCGATCTCCACTTCACAAATATACGTCCCTGCGGGATACGTGAAGTTCTTCGGATCGTAGAACGCCGTCTCTTCGAGGCCGGGTTCGACCGTCTCGATCGGATACTTGTGCGGAACGTAGGCCACCAGCGCGATTTCGCCGAACGACTTCTTCTTGTCGGTACCTTTGACGGCGAAGTTACCCTTCTCGAACACTATATCGCTTTCCGCCGCTTCCAAGCAGATGCGCGGCGATTTTCTTGCCTTTGGCAACGATCTTATCGACCGCATTGACGATCGCCGTCCCACCCACTGCGAGCGATCGCGAGCCGTAGGTACCCATGCCGAACGGCACCTTTGCCGTATCGCCGTGGACGATCTCGATCTGCGAGTTGTCGATCCCGAGCTTGTCGGCCACGACCTGCGCGAACGTCGTCTCGTGACCTTGGCCGTGGCTGTGCGAGCCAGTCAAAACCGTCACGCTGCCCGTCGGGTTGACGCGCACCGTTGCCGCTTCATAGAGGCCCGCGCGCGCACCCAGCGCACCAACCAGACTCGACGGTGCGATGCCACACGCTTCGATGTAGCTTGCAAAGCCGACGCCGCGCAGCTTGCCCTTCGCCTTCGACTGAGCTTTTCGTGTGGCGAAATTCTTGTAGTCGGCAACCTCGATCGCCTTGTTGAGGCTCGCCTCATAGTCACCCGTGTCATAGACGACCGCGACTGGCGTCTGATACGGGAACTGGTTCGGCTGGATGAAGTTGCGCCGCCGGATTTCAGCTTGATCCAAGCCCATTTCCTGCGCCGCTTTCGAGATCACGCGCTCGAGCAGATACGTCGCCTCTGGACGGCCGGCACCTCGATAGGCATCGACCGGCACCGTATTGGTGAAAATAGCACGCACGTTGCAGTGGATCACCGGTGTCGTGTACTGCCCCGCCAAGAGTGTGCCATGCAGCCACGTCGGCACGCACGGCGCAAACGTCGAGAGGTACGCGCCCATGTTGGCGAGCGTGTCGGCCTTCAGCGCCAGGAACTTGCCGTCCTTGTCCATCGCAAGTTCGACGTGGGTGACGTGATCGCGACCGTGCGCGTCCGAGATGAAGCTTTCCGAGCGTTCGGCAACCCACTTGATTGGGCGGCCAAGCTGTTTCGAGCCCCACGTCACCAGCGCCTCTTCGGCGTAGTGATAGATTTTCGAACCGAATCCGCCACCGACGTCTGGCGCATAAACGCGCAGTTTGTGCTCGGGAATCGAGAGCACGAATGCCCCCATCAACAGCCGGATCACATGCGGGTTCTGGCTGGTCGTGTAGAGAGTGTAATCTTCCGTCGCCATTTCGTAATGCCCAATGGCAGCCCGCGGCTCCATCGCATTCGGGACGAGGCGCTGATTGATCAGGTCGAGCTTAGTGACGTGCGCCGCTTTAGCGAAAGCAGCTTCGACACCGGCCATGTCACCCAACTCCCAATCAAAGCACTGGTTGTTGGCGGCCTCGTCATGCACCAGCGTGCCGCCCTTCAACGCAGCCTTCATATCGACAACCGCCGGCAGTTCCGTCAGATCGAGCGTCACCAGCTCAGCAGCGTCCTTGGCCTGCTGATATGTTTCCGCGACAATCCCGACGATTGGGTCGCCGACATGACGCACCTTGCCCGTCGCCAGGATCGGATGCTTCGGCTCGACCATCGGCTTGTTGTCTTTGCCCGTGACCAGCCAACCGCATGGCACGCCGCCGACCGGTCCCGATGCATCGATATCTGCTTGCGTGAACACGGCTACAACGCCGGGCGCAGCTTTGGCGCGCGACACGTCGATCTTGTTGATTTTAGCGTGCGCCACCTGCGATCGCAAAATATAGAGATACGTCTGTTGCGGGAGATTGATATCGTCGGTGTAGCGGCCGATACCCTTCAGAAATCGGAAGTCCTCGCGCCGCTTCACCGCAGCGCCGATGCCAGTAGCTGTCATGTCGATCCTCCTTATTCTTGTCTGATGCGTTATTCGGCGGCCACTTTGGCGCCACTCGCGATGTTCTTGGCCGCGATCTGCACGGCTTTGACGATGTTGTGGTAGCCCGTGCAGCGGCAGATGTTGCCCTTCAACCAGAAACGGATTTCATCTTCCGTTGGATTGGGATTTTTCGTCAAAAGATCCGCCGTCGACATCACCATGCCGGGCGTGCAGAAGCCGCACTGCAATCCGTGCGCTTCCTTGAACGCCGCCTGCACCGGATGCAAAGCCGTTCCAGCCGAGAGCCCTTCGATTGTCGTGACGCTCGCACCCTGCGCCTGCACCGCCAATGTCGTGCACGACTTCACGCTGTCACCGTTCATATGCACCACGCACGCCCCGCACTGCGACGTATCGCAACCAACGTGCGTCCCGGTGAGTTGGAGATTCTTGCGCAAGAAGTCGACCAGCAACGTATTCGAATCGGCATGGCCCTTGACCTGACGGCCATTCACCGTCATCGCGATTTCGAGCATCATTTCCTCCTTATTGTTGTCTCATGTCTTTTCGTCGGCGAGGCATCCCGGCGCAACACGCAAAGACGCTGTCCCGCACGAACACCTCGCGGTGCTCGATCGAGCGCAGTAATCCTGACAGACATCGAGTGCGTGAGAGATGGGGCAGGACAGAACGCTAGAGGCGGAACTCGGCACCTAGCGTGCCCCAGAACATCAAGGTCGGCAAGCGATTGATTTGAGCGTTCAAAAAGGGGCCTACTCGGCGGCCTTGGTGGCGGCGCGCGAATTGCCATTGAGATAATCCATGGCCGCTTGCACGCCGCCAGGCTTGTGCGGGATGCCCCGCGCGGCAAGCCCCATTTCGACACCCGATAGCGTTCCCGTCACCATCAGATCGTGGAAATCGCCGATGTGACCGATACGAAACACCTTGTCCGCGAGAATTCCAAGCCCATTGCCCAACGACATGTTCGAACGCGCAAGAATTTCGGCTCTGAGCGCATCCGCTGAATGACCAGCCGGCAAAAACACCGCCGTCACCACCGATGAATGGTCCGCCGGCATCTGACAGACCGTTTCAAATCCCCAATGCCGCACGCATCGCCGCGTTGCTTCCGCCGCCCGGTCGTGACGGCGGAACACATTGTCCAGTCCTTCGTCCTGAAGCATACCGAGCGCGACCTTCAGCCCCTGCAACAGGTTCGTCGATGGCGTATACGGGAAGAAGCCCTTCTCGTTGATCTCGAACATCTCCTCCCAATCCCAGAACGAGCGCACCGACGTCGCGGTTTTCGCCGCCGCACGCGCCTTTTTCGACACCGCGTTGAACGACAATCCCGGCGGCAGCATCAGCCCTTTCTGCGACCCCGCAACCGTCACGTCGGCGCCCCACTCGTCATGCCGGCAATCGATCGATCCCAGCGACGAAATCGCATCGACGAGCAACAGAGCCGGGTGCCCCGCCGCATCGATCGCTTTCCGCACCGCAGCCACGTTCGTCACGCAACCAGTCGACGTCTCGTTGTGGACCACCGCAACCGCCTTGATCGTGTGCCCACGATCTTCCCTCAACCGCGCCTCGATCTCGCCCGCCTTCACACCTGCGCGCCAATCCGTCTTGATGAACTCGGTCTTGATCCCGAGCTTCGTCGCCATCTTGTGCCAGAGCGTCGCGAACCACCCCGTCTCCACCATCAGCACCAGATCACCCGGCGACAGCGTGTTGACGAG
This sequence comes from uncultured Alphaproteobacteria bacterium, assembly GCA_963779515.1. Lineage (GTDB taxonomy): Bacteria > Pseudomonadota > Alphaproteobacteria > Rhizobiales > Hyphomicrobiaceae > CAVZYN01. Next base: position 100,961 of record CAVZYN010000004.1, on the reverse strand, counting down.
CGCTGCTTCCCACGCGCCCGTTCCAGACGCCGGAAAAATCACCACGGGCTCCTTGGTTTTGAAGACTGGTTTGAGCCCTGCCAGCACCTCGAGCCCGAGTTTCTGAAAGTCCGGCCCACGATGATCGATCGTCGGCTTCGCGATCGCGGCCAGCACCGGCAGCGGTGTATTCGACGGTCCCGGAATTTGCAAAAAGTGACGGCCACTGTGAGAACTCATCTTCCGTCTCCGAGTGCAATTGGCTGAGGGCAACGGGTCAGAACGCTGCTTCCTCGCCCATCAGATAAACTTTTCATTCTATTTGTGTTTTGTAGTAGGCGTTTCATTTCGGCAAGCAGATTTTGCCGTTACTTCTATTGCGGCGAGCGACAATGCAGGACCAGATCGTCGAGACATCCAGCCGATCGGTACTGACGCGCTCCCCAGGCTTCGAACGCCGCCTCGCCGCGGCACTTGAAGGCGAGGTCCGCTTCGACGCCTTCACGCGCGGCCGCTATGCCACCGACGCCTCGATCTATCAGATCATGCCGGCCGGCGTCGCCTTCCCGAAATCCGTCGCCGATCTGCAGGCGATCCTGACACTCACAGCCGAACACGGCATCCCCGTCATCGCACGCGGCGGCGGCACCTCGCAGAACGGCCAACCCATCGGCGCCGGACTGATCGTCGACATGAGCCGCCATTTCAACGCCGTCCTCGCCTACGACCGCGACGCCCAAACCGCAACCGTCCGCCCCGGCCTCGTCCTCGAACAGCTCAACGCGCGTCTCAAATCCGACGGTCTCTTCTTCCCCGTCGAACCCTCGACCGCCAGCCGCTGCACCTTCGGCGGCATGGCCGGCAACAACTCCTCCGGCGCCCGTTCCCTGCGCTTCGGCAAGATGTCCGACAACGTCACCGCCATCGACGCCCTCTTCCACGACGGCGAAGCCTTCTCGTTCGGCGCCATCACCAGCACCGGCGTCACCGGCTCCCCCCGCGCCCAAGACCTCGCAACTCGCCTGCGCGCCATCGCCACCCGCGAAGCCGCCGAGATCGACGCCCGGTTCCCAAAAGTCCAACGCCGCGTCGGCGGCTACAATCTCGACGCGCTCATTGCGCCTGAGCGCAATCTCGCCCACCTCCTCGTCGGCTCCGAAGGCACGCTCGCGCTCTCGACCGCGATCACGCTCAAACTCTCACCGCTCCCCGCTCATCGCGTCATCGGCGTCTGTCAGTTCCCGAGCTTCCGCGCCGCCATGGAGACCACCCGCCACCTCGTCGACCTCGCCCCCACCGCTGTCGAACTCGTCGACAACAACGTCCTCGTCCTCGGCGCCGACATCCCGCTTTTTCGTACGACGCTTGCCAAGATCACCCGCGGCACCCCCGACTGCCTCCTCATCGTCGAATTCGCCGGCGACACCCGCGACGCCCTCGACATCGATCTCCGTCGCCTCGATCAATGCATGTCCGACCACGGCTTCCCCAATGCCGTCGTCGCCATCACCGATGCGCCAACCCAACGCCAGATCTGGGACGTCCGCGAAGCCTGCCTCAACATCATGATGTCGATGAAAGGCGACGCCAAACCGGTCTCCTTCATCGAGGATTGCGCAGTCCCCCTCGAACATCTCGCCGGCTACACCGACGCCGTCACCGCCATCTTCGCCAAGCACAACACGCGCGGCACCTGGTACGCGCACGCCTCCGTCGGCTGCCTGCACGTGCGCCCGATCCTCGACATGAAAACCGCCGGCGGCGTCCGCGCCATGCGCGCCATCGCCGAAGAAGTCTCGGCTGAGGTCCGCAGCTTCAAGGGCTCCTACTCCGGCGAGCACGGCGACGGCATATCCCGTTCCGAATACATCGCTCCGATGTTCGGCGACCGCCTCGCCCGCGCCTTCGACGAGGTGAAAGACGCCTTCGATCCCGACAACCACCTTAACCCCGGCAAGATCGCGCGCCCGCTCCGCATGGACGACCGCGCTCTCATGCGCTTCCAACCCGAACTACGCAACCTCACTGCCGAAAACGCCCGCCCTCGATTGGTCCGAGTGGGGCAGCCTCGGCGCCGCCGTGGAAATGTGCAACAACAACGGCACCTGCCGAAAACTCTCCGGCGGCGGCATGTGCCCGTCCTATCGCGTCACCCGCGACGAAACCCACGTCACCCGCGGCCGCGCCAACGCGCTGCGCCTCGCCATCTCCGGCCAGCTCGGCCCCGATGCACTCACCTCGCCTGACATGAAAGCCGCGATGGATCTCTGCGTCGGCTGCAAGGCCTGCAAGCGCGAATGCCCGACCGGCGTCGACATGGCCCGCATGAAAACCGAGGTTTTATCGCACTATTTCGCACGTCACGGCCTGCCGCTGAAAGAGCGCCTGATCGCCTATCTGCCGCGTTACGCACCTTACGCGTCACACATGCGCGCGCTCATCAACCTGCGCGACGCGTTTCCAGGCCTCGCCAAACTCACCGAGCGGTTCCTCGGCTTCAGCGCCGCGCGATCCCTGCCGAAATGGCGCAAGCCCTGGGCTCCAGCGCACACCAATCCATCCCCCGACAACGTCAAAGGCGATGGCCGCGACGTCATTCTGTTTGGCGACACCTTCAATCGCACCTTCGAACCCGAAAATCTCGCCGCCGCCGAGCGCGTTCTCGCTGCCGCCGGCTACCGCCTGCACCACGTCACCGCAGCGGACGCAAAGCGACCCCTCTGTTGCGGCCGCACCTTCCTCGCGAGCGGCCTCGTCGACGAGGCCCGCGCCGAAGCCAGCCGCACTGCCGCGGCCCTCGCGCCCTATGTCGCCAAAGGCGCGCGCATTGCCGGCCTCGAGCCCTCGTGCCTCCTGACGCTGCGCGACGAGTTCAAGGTCCTTCTCCCGCGCGCCATCCACGAGCCCATCGCCAACGCCGCGCTCCTCATCGAAGAACTGCTTGAACACGACCTCGCAGCCAACCGCATCACGCTCTCACTTCACAATCCCGGCGCGCGCGTCGCCCATCTGCACGGCCATTGCCATCAGAAAGCCCTTGACGCGTTCAGCGCCACCGAAAAACTCTTGCGCCGCATTCCCGGTGTCGAAACCCGCACCATCGACAGCGCCTGCTGCGGCATGGCCGGCGCCTTCGGTTATGACGCCGCTCACATCGGCGTTTCCAAAGCCATGGCCGAACTTTCACTCTTCCCCGCGCTGCGCCAAGCCGATACCGATCACCTGATCGTCGCCGGCGGCACCAGCTGCCGTCATCAAATCGCCGACGGTCTCTCCCGCGACGCCGTCCACATCGTCCACGTGCTCGACAAATCCATCGCAGACAATCCCCTCTCCCCGTCCTTCACGGGGAGAGGGTGCCCGAAGGGCGGGTGAGGCGCCGCGCGAAATTCGGCCGCCAATGTCATCTTTCCCACGCTCGCCAACACAGATTCGGCGATGGGCTCCCATCACACTATTTTCGACCTCAATAAATTCTCACCACGCTCCGCGAGCGCAACCTCCGCCGGCGCTCAATCGGCCCCCTCGCCGGCCACCGTTTCATCCTTCTCCCGTGGGGAGAAGGTGCCCCGCCCGAGCGAAGCTCGGCTTCGCGACGAAGGGGCGGATGAGGGGACAGCGCCAACCTCTAAACACACGTTTCGCCATGGGCTGGCACCACCGCCAACCGTTTCATCCTTCTCCCGTGGGGAGAAGGTGGCCGCCCTGCGCGAAGCGCAAAAAGGGATGGGGCCGGATGAGGGGGCGGCGCCAACCTGACATTCATCCCGCTCACGCCTTGCAAATAGCACTTCCCCTACCGCCTAATCCGCGAAATCTTAGACCCTTCGAGCGTCAGATTGTACATCAGCCCCTTGTTGTCGAAGACGAACGCCACCACCGGGCTCTTGATCTGATTGGTGTCGACCGACCCGCCGGCGCCGATCGTCACCACTGCCACCGATCCATCGACGCCGACTTTCCATCCATCGCGGCGGCGAAAACGTTGAAGCGCCTCATCCGTCATGAACACGATGACGACCGACCGCGCCTGCACGCCGAGCTGAAATCCGACGGACGCCGAGATCGAATTGAAATACCCGGCCGTGCGCCCGCCGATCAGCAGCGCGCCCTCGCCGTACTCGCCGCCGGCGACGAAGCCCGCCTTGACGATCGATGGAAACACCAGCACGCCAGCCGCGCGCCGCAGCAGATCCCGCGCCCCGCTCACCTGATACGTGAACCGCTCCACCGTGGCGCCGACATCCGCGTCGATCTCCACCGCCGACGCCGCCTGCGCGCGTGACGGCGCGGCCAAGACGCCAATCAGCGAAAGCATCAGCACCGCAACAAAAGCTTTTTTGATCATGGGTCGGGATCCATCTGAGAGAGGGCCAAAGACAAAGACGAGCGAGTAATAGAGAGAAAAGGCTTCCAAACCGGAGCACGCGCTCAGTGCAGAACGTCGTGGATGTCCTGTGCGAGCTGGATCGCTTCGTCGCGCAAATCGCGGCGGACCGCGCGGCTCGCCATCAGCGCCGTCTTGGCGCACCGCTCCAGCGTGCATCGCGTTGGATCGCGCTCGGCGGCGCGCAGATCGAGCACCAACCCGTAGCAGTGATCGCCGAGCAGGCGCGCTGTCGCCTGCCAGGATCGCCAGCGGTGCAGCGGAACATCGACATATTCGAATTGGCGCGCGGACATGCAGCCCCCAAAAAGCTGTTCCGCCGAAGCGGAGCCGTCCCGCACCCACGCCCTTTTGCCCAGCCGATTCGGACAACTTTGTGTCGCGCCACAATCACGCCGAGCACATCACGCCCACAAAAAAAGCGCCCGCGGATCCCTCCGCGCGCGCCCGATCTTTCTACTCCCTACTGCCTACTCCCCCACTACCAAGCACACCCCATCGACGCCGTCGCGCCCTTCATCGACGCCGCCATCTGCGTGCACACGCCCTCGAGCTGCGGCTTCGCCTGTACGTTGCCCGCCATCGCCTTCCAGCCGCCGCGCAGCTGCTCGATCTGGGCCTTGAACTGCGTCTGCTGCGCCGCCGGCATCTTCGCGGCGCAGACATCGAACTTCGCGAGGAAGTCGTCACACACCGCAACCCCGATCTTGTTGTCCTGCGCGACCGCGGGCAGCGCGGCCAGCACAGCCATCACCACTCCAAGCATCACTGTCGATGTTCGCATGAGAGCTCCTCCATGAATCGTCAGTCCAGCGCGCATGGTACGCGTCTCCCACATCGAAATCTGTAACCACGCCGCCGCCCTGCAGGATTTTCGCCCCAAAATCCATCATCCCGGGCGAGGCGCCGCAGGCAACGAGACCCGGGACCCAGCGAAAAGAGTGCCGAAGGCACAATTTCGGAAAAATTAGAGACGAACAGTTCTGTTATTAAGTCGCTGCAACTTGGTCCAATCCCCTGCGCACGTGCCCAAAAAACCAACCCGCACACCAAATTCGCCAAAACACCCATATTTTTCACGGTTTATCACGGCTATGACACGGCCGATCACGGCCACGCCAGCGGCCGTCAGGGCGCTTCTCACACCGAGTTGAAAACGAGACATAACGTGTTGAATTGAGCTTTGGCGGCCGTCCGGCTATGGTCTGGTCATCGGCGGCGGCCACCGCGGACCAAACGACCGGGACCAGAGACGGCCGCCTGAACAACACGACCGGCGAATGCCGGACCAAAACTGAAGCATGAGCAAAACCACCACCCCTGAAGGAGAGATGATCATGAAGACCCTGTTCGCAACCCTCGCAATTGCAACTGTTCTTGCAACCACCGGCGCCGTGTCGGGCGCATCCGCCCTCGACGCCCGCAAGTTCTTCGACGAAATCGACCGTCAAGGCCACGGCCATTCGTCGACTGGAATGAACTCGACCGCCAGGGCCATGGCGCCTTCATCGACTGGAAGGAATTGGATCGCCAGGGTCGCGGCCAGTAAACACCGGCGTAACATTCTGGAATTGGACCGTTTTCAGTCCACTGATCCAGTATGAAACTTTCGACGTAAAAACAAGTCACGATCGTCCAGGATCTGTCCCCCCATCTTGGATGATAATGCGAGGCCCGGACGCTCCCCTCGTCCGGGCCTTATTTTTTCTCCAATAGCAAAAGACCGCGCCATCCCGGCCAAGGCGCGCCACGCGCGCCGCGAGCCGGGACCCACCCCTACCCGAGCGTCTTGTTTGCCGCCTTCACCTTCTCGGCGTCGAGATAGACGCTCGCGCCCATCTCGCTTGAACTTCTCCGACATCCAAGAACGAAAGCAACTCAGCAAGAACAAAAGTACGCCGGGCCACAGCAATCAACGCCACCACTTTGGTGTTCGACCGGAGCCAAGCCCACTTGGTGAGGGAAAACGCTCACCTTCGCGAAGGTTGCACCAAAAACGGTGCCGGCACATCGTCGAGCTTCGGGCGCTGGCCCATCTCCACTCTTTTCCCTTCGCAAATCGCGATATTTTTGTCGAGTATCGCACTAATAAGACTCGTGGCGTACTTCATCATATGACCTGCGTTTTCCGTGACGAGATCATAGAAGCAATCCATTGCTTTCTGGCGGTTCTCTGACGGACCAACGATATCGAGCACCGCAAAGGCCGAGATCGCCTCGGTCGTCAGGAAGAGAGTATTCGTAAAATCGCTAGAAAGGATCAATTCAAAGTCCGTTTCGTCGCGCCACGCCGCACTCCCCAGCTGCTCCTGCAGCAAACTTAAGTCGAAATGAAATGCGATCTTGTTTCGAATCTGACTCAACGGCGAGCCGCTACCGAAGGCACTGTTGAGATTGGTTCTCGCCTTTTTCCCAAACTCGTCCAACTCCAGTCCGCTGCCGGGCGCGAATAGTCGCGAGTGCTTTTGTAGAGCTTCATACGCCTCCCACAGCTTGCCCGCGAGATGCGTAAACGTGTTGAATGCAATCGCATTCAATGCCGCCCATTCGTCTTTATCGACACTATCAGCCACGCGAAGCACGGCGTTCTGATGGATGATGGCTTGTCGCTGCAGTAACAGCATTTCGTTGGCAATTTTCGAGGCGACCAGGAACCCACGCAGATGTTCCTCCGGCAATTTCCGCAAGTCGCTCAGTGACACCGTAAAGCGCGACACTTCATATGATTCAGGCATTTCGCCATTGCCCGGTACCAATTCGAGTTGTCCCGCACGATTGTGCTTTTCCCAGTGTTGCCACGACGTGGACCTGTGCGCAGCTTCCTTCAGCGCCCGTTCAACTGCTTCTTTGTCGAGGATATGGCTCATGGCACGTCCCATGCTGCAACGGGTCTGAAGTCCCCTTCCAAGCTCTCCCAAACATACCATTCATCGACAAGCGGTTTGTAGATGTTGTCGAAATAGCTGAGGCTTTTCGAGAACCTACGCCGGATCGCGACTTCAGGGATGGCGTGTCCGCCCGCAGCGACCCGCCTTCGCACGCGCTCGATCGATGCTTCGACGGTAGGAAGCCGCAGATATACCAATCCAAAGACATAGCCCATGGGACGCAAGGCCTTGATGCGCTGCGCATACGTGCGCGATGCAAGCGTTGTCTCGATAATAACGTCTCGGCGCGCGCGCGTCTCGGCGTCGACCCTTTCCAGCATAAGTCGCGCTGCCGCAATCTCGCTGCCTCCGCTGAGGCCACCATCGCGGTCAAGATCGCGCGCGATTTCGTCCGAGTTCAGAAACACATAAGACGACTTCATCTTCGGCACATACCGCCGCGCAAAGCTGGTCTTTCCAGCGCCGTTCGGACCGGCGATGAAAACTATGCTTGGCGATGCCGATATTTCAGGCATTGGCTACCCAGGTTTTCGCGTTCCCGCCTTGACAGTCGCCGCATCGACGTACACCTGCGATCCGAGCTCGCGGAATTTGGCACTCATTTCGGCCATCCCTTTCTCAGCCGCCACCGTATCCGGAATAGCCGCGTTCTGCTTCGCCGCATAATCGCGCACATCCTGCGTGATCTTCATCGAGCAGAACTTTGGCCCGCACATCGAGCAGAAATGCGCGACCTTGTGCGCCTCCTTCGGCATCGTCTCGTCGTGCATCGCCCGCGCCGTATCCGGATCGAGCCCGAGGTTGAACTGATCTTCCCAGCGGAAGTCAAAGCGCGCCCGCGACAGCGCATCGTCGCGCAACTGCGCCGCCGGATGCCCCTTGGCGAGGTCGGCTGCATGCGCTGCGATCTTGTAGGTGATGACGCCGTACTTCACGTCGTCACGGTTCGGCAGCCCGAGGTGCTCCTTCGGCGTCACATAGCAAAGCATCGCACAGCCGAACCAGCCGATCATCGCCGCTCCGATCCCACTCGTGATGTGGTCATAGCCCGGCGCGATGTCCGTCGTCAGCGGACCCAACGTATAGAACGGCGCCTCTCCACACTCTTTCAGCTGCTTGTCCATGTTGATCTTGATCTTGTGCATCGGCACGTGGCCGGGGCCCTCGATCATCACCTGGCAGCCTTTTTTCCAGGCGATCTGCGTCAGCTCGCCAAGCGTCTCGAGTTCGGCGAACTGCGCCCGGTCGTTGGCGTCCGCGATCGATCCAGGCCTGAGGCCGTCGCCGAGCGAGAACGACACGTCATACTGGCGCATGATGTCGCAAATCTCTTCGAAATGCTCGTAGAGGAAACTTTCCTTGTGATGCGCCAGGCACCACTTCGCCATGATCGACCCACCCCGCGAAACGATCCCCGTCACCCGGTTCGCCGTCAGCGGCACATAGGCGAGCCTGACACCGGCATGGATGGTGAAATAGTCGACGCCCTGCTCGCATTGCTCGATCAGCGTGTCGCGATAAAGCTCCCACGTCAGCTTCACCGGATCGCCGCCGCACTTCTCCAGCGCCTGATAGATCGGCACCGTGCCGATCGGCACCGGCGAATTGCGCAGGATCCACTCGCGCGTCGTATGAATATTCCGCCCCGTCGAGAGATCCATGACCGTATCCGCGCCCCAGCGGATCGCCCACACCATCTTCTCGACCTCTTCCTCGATCGACGACGACACCGCCGAATTGCCGATGTTGGCGTTGATCTTCACGAGGAAATTTCGCCCGATGATCATCGGCTCGAGTTCGGCGTGATTGATGTTGCACGGGATGATCGCCCGCCCGCGCGCGATCTCATCACGCACGAACTCCGGCGTGATGTGCTCCGGCAGCGCCGCCCCAAAACTCTCGCCGTCAGCCAGCGCATCCTTCGCCCGCGCCAGCGCCGCCGTGCGCCCGAGGTTCTCCCGGTGCGCCACATACCGCATCTCTTTGGTGATGATCCCCGCCCGCGCGAACTCGTATTGCGTCACCAGCCCTCCCCCTTGCGAGGAGTCGGGGAAGGGCTGGGGTCCCCGGCAGCCCCCGCATCGGCTTCGGCGTATTCGGGAACATCCGCGCCATCGCCTTACCCGACACGTTGCCGTTATCCTCCGGCTTGATCTCGCGCCCATCGTAGGTCTCGACGCCACCACGCTCCATCACCCACGCCGCCCGATCCCGCGGCAATCCCGCCTCCACCGCCGGCTGCGTCGTAATCCCCGTATAAATCCCCGACGAGTCATACACCCGGAACGGCGGCTCCTTTGCCGCCTCCGTCAGCACGATCTCGCGAAACGGCACGCGCACATCCGGAAACCCCTCCGGCGCGTCATAGATCTTACGCGAGCCAGTGATCGGCCCTGTTGTCACCTTCGGGATCATCATCTCTGCAGGACGGGTAATCTTGTTCATGACGGCGCACTCCGAGGCTGTTTCGGGCTGAAACGGGTGCGCGTCGGAAATCCGGAAGACCCACGGGTGGGCGTCGTTGTCCGTCCCTTCGCCGGCATGACCCGGATCAGGTTCAAAGGGTTGTGGCGCAGGTAGCGCCCATCTCAGCCAGCTTGCTGCCGGCCCCCCTCGGAACCCAACCACTCTGCTCCAAATCGATTCACGGAGCAAGACTCTAGCGTTTCCTCCTTCTCCCGCGGGGAGAAGGTGGCGCGCCCGAGCGAAGCTCGCTTCACGACGAAGCGCCGGATGAGGGCCACTTCCCTCTCCCCATCCCTGCCCTTGATGGGGAGAGGGAAACTTGCACGTTGAGCGAAGCGAGACTTGCAAGTGGGTGAGGGGCCACCCCACGCGCCGGCGGAGGCGGCGCAAGCCACCCTCACTCCAACCCCAACTCCGTCCGCATCTTCTTCGTCAGCCCCAGCGACACCAGCCGATAGCTCTCGCGCAGATACTGCTTCAGCGCCGCGTCACTCATGCTCTGCTTGCCCGTCCGCTGAATCCACTTCATCCCCCGCGTCGCCAGGTACGGCGCCGGCTGACATCCCGGCTGCCCTTTCAAGAGATCAAAACTCATCTCCGAGACCTTGAAGCTGATCGCGTGCCCCCGGCCTTCGAACCAGCCGATCGCGAACACCTTCGGCCCGATCTTCCAAACGTACGCTCCGCCCCACTGCACCACATGATGCGCATGCGCCAGCGCCCCACAAAACCGGTTGAACTCAGCAACGGTCATCGTGCCTCGCCTTTCTCGCTCCGTCATCCTGGCCAAGGAGCCGCCCTTCCGCGGCGACGCGAGCCGGGACCCAGCGCAAAAAGCGGCGCAGCCACAACATAGGCGTGCACGAAACCATCACGCGATCGCAATGCCAAGCCGCTCCGCCACCAAATCCAACAACCCCCGATCCAAAAAATCCGCCGCGATCAATGCCGCGCCCGCGCCGCGCAAAGGCGCCGCCAGCGCCTCCGTCGCCGCGATTCCGACGCACGGCAATCCCGCACGAACCGCCGACGTCAGCCCGGCGACCGAGTCCTCGAACGCCACCGTCCGCGCCAGATCGCCACCCGCCCGCCGCACGCCTTCCTGATACGGCAACGGATGCGGCTTGCCGTGCGGCAGCGCCTCGCCGCTGACAATGTGCGTGAACCGTGCCGCCAACCCCGACGCGCGCAACATCGTTTCCGCATTGGCCGGCGGCGCATTCGTCACGACCGCCTTGCCAACCCCATGCGCCTCCGCCCAATCGAGCAGCGCCACCAGCCCCGGCGTCGGCGGCAGCACGCCGCCCGCGTCGATCATGTCGCGCACTGCCGCTTCTTTCTGCTCCGACAGCGCCATCTGCTCCGCCGCCGTCCGCTCCGGAAAATACTCGGCAAAGATCAGCGCATTCGGCCGCCCATGCACCCGCGTCGCGAAATCCGCGTGCGAAAAATCACGCCCATACCCCGCCAGCATCTCGCGAAACGCCTCGTAGTGCAGATGATCCGTCGAGACCATCGTCCCATCGAGATCGAACAGCAGCGCCGGTGTCATGATCCGCCCGCATCAGCAAATTTCACCCGCTCGCACTTACCCCGCACGCCGCCCCCCGTCACCGCCCCAATTCTGTAACCCCACCCTCGCTTTTCTTCCTTCTCCCTTGGGAGAAGGTGCCCCGAAGGGGCGGATGAGGGAACTCGACATCGAGAACGCACAACCTGCGGCCCACGCTCTACTTCAAAAACTTGAAAAACCGATCGTAAAACCCAAGCCCGATCTCGAGCGCGATCAACGCGATGATGTACCACTCCAGCCGGTGACTGGTGCGCGTCGAGATCAGATCCGTAATGGTGTCGGCACTCTCGCGAATGACGACCAGCTTCCGTTCGATCGCCCGTGCCCGCGACGGCAGATCGTATTCATCGACGAGCTTCGCCCAAAATCGTTCAAGCTCCGGATGATCCCAAAGAAGGTCCGGCTTCTCGTCGAGATCCACTCGTCCCGCCAGCCGCTTCTGAATGAGCAGGGCCTCGCCAATCTGCTCCAGCAGCGCCAATTTCGGCCCCGCCGGCAGCTGCCGCTTCATCAAGCTCGTGGCCACCGGCTCGATCTTCTCGAACGCTTTGGCGATGCGGCGTTCGTCATGCGCCAGCGCAACGGATACGGCCAGCGCCTCCGCGATCAGCAATTGCCGGTTCGTGTCACTGCTCTTGACCTGCAGCCCGCCAAGCGACCCCACCAGCTCCTCATCACCCGGCTTCACCAGAATCTGCGCCGTCTCGATCTCGCGTTCTGCGAGGGGATCGCGAACCCGCTCGCCAAGACCGCGGATCAGCTCGTCCTCTTCCACCGGCGTCATATCGATGAAAACCGCAACCCCCGATTTGAACAGTACCGTAGTGCCGCCATTGGCGCTGCGAAACGCCAGCGGGTTCGTCGAAAACGAATCTTCCCGTTCGAGCCCCTTGAGATCGAGCCCCTCGCCGAGCTGCATTGCCCGGACTTGCATGCCACGCGCCGACATCAATGGCCTCGAATGCCCCGTTCATTGAATGAGGGCGTCAGCATATCACACCACCCGGCTCCGCTCCGCCCCCGTCGCACGCAACAGCATGATCGCACCCGCGCCCAGCGCCATCCCCAACGCCGAACTCACCAGATGCGACACCCCGAGCTGCGGTATCCCTGCGAGCGCGCAGACGACGCCCCCCGCCAGCAGCATGCCGCGCGCGATCAACCCCATCGACCCCGCCATCGCGCCGCCGCCCCACACGTATCCCTGCAATCCCGACGCGAAGAAAAACACGCCCACAAATGACGAGATGATCGTCGTCACCACGTCGAACGGCGCCCCCTTCAGCAACAGCTCCGGATTGTAGACGAACAGAAACGGCACGAAATAGATGACGCTGCCGAGCTTCATCGCCTCCCAGCCGATCACCCACTGCGAAGCGCGCGCGATTGGCGCCGCGGCGAACGCCGCCAGCGCCACCGGCGGCGTGATGAACGACACCATCCCCCAATAGAGAATGAAGAGGTGCACCGCCATCGGGTCCATGCCCTGCTTCACCAGCGCCGGCGCCAGCACGATGGCGAGAAAGATGTAGCAGGCCGTCACCGTCATCCCGAGCCCGAAGATGAAGCTCGTGATCGCGCCCATGATCAGCAGCACGAACGGCGCGCCGCCCGCCATGAACACCAGATCGTTGACCAGCGTGCCCGCGAGCCCCGTCATTGTGAACGCGCCGATGATCAGCCCCGCGCCGACGAGAATGGACGTCAGCTCCGCCAGCCCCCTCCCCGTCGCCACCAGAAAATCGAGCACCATCGCAGCCGTCATCCGCGTCGGCAGCAGCTGATTGATCGCAAGCATGAGCGCCGTCGCCCAGAACGGCGCCATCGCCTCGCGGTTCTGCTCGAGCATCAGATAGATCAGCACCGCGAACACCAGCACATACGGCCAGCCCGCCTTCATCGTTTCGCGCACGCCGACGATTTCGCTCGAGCCGAGCCCCATCAGCCGGCGCCGCGCCGCATACGCATCGATCTGCACCGCGAGCCCGAAATAAAACAGCAGCCCCGGCACCAGCGCCGCCAGCGCGATCTCGGCGTACGGCTTGTTCAGGAAACTCGCCATCACGAACGCCGTCGAGCCCATCACCGGCGGCATCAGCACCGCGCCCGTTGACGCCACCGCTTCGACGCCGCCCGCATAGCCGCTCGAAAACCCCGTCCGCTTCATCGCCGGGATCGTCACCACGCCCGACGACACCACGTTGGAAATCACACTCCCCGAGATCGACCCCTGCAGCATGCTCGAGATCACGCCCACCTGCGCCGCCCCGCCACGATACCGGCCGACCATCGCGAACGCGATGTCGTTGAAGAACTTGCCACCGCCCGTGTAGTTGAGCGCGACGCCGAACACGATAAACCCGACGACGATCTCGCCGAACGCCCGCATCGGAATACCGAACGCGCTCTCGACCGAGAACATGTGAAACGCCATCGTGTCGAGAAACGGCCGTTCGGCGCCGCGGATCAGCCCCGGCACCGACTCCGCCACCACCGGATAGAGCGACACCACCAGCACGATACCGGCCAGGATCGCCCCGCCCGTGCGCCTCAGAGCCTCGAGCACGACCACCCACAGGACAACGCACATCCAGCGCGCATAGGTCGGCGCGCCGTACTCCCAACCCTGACTGAGATTGAGCTTTCCCGTCCACGCAAAATAGCAGCAGATCACGAAGCTCAATGCCGCCAGCAACCAATCATACCAGGGGATCGGCCGCGCCATCAGCGTCGGCCCGGCCGGATAGCAAACAAACGTCAGCGCCAGAAACGCGCCCGCCAGCACATAGAGATACTGGTTCTCCAGCAGCGTAATTCCGGCGAAGAACTTCAAATTCAACAGCTGATTGAGCACCAGCACGATCGCCGCGATCGTAACGATCGCCACCAGCCACGCTACCGGCCCCCTCAGGGTGCGAAACGCCAGCTCCTCCGGCATGCGCTCGCTGGCGGTCGGCGCCGCGCCTTGGGCCCCTTCGGACATGCATTCCCCCCGATCGACGTGGCGCCGTTTACCAGCGCTCACCATCCCTTATAGCCGACGCCGTCGCGCCAGCACGCACGATCCACGCCCCTCCACATCGCCAATACCCGGCCTGCCGCTTGCAGAGCGCAGCCCACGCACAACAGCAGCCCGCCCGCTGCCTGGCAATCTTGGTTTGGCGCCCGCCCCGATGCAACAACCGTCCCAAACTCTGCCAGCGCATCCCAAAATGCGACAGCTCGAGGCCCTGACCTCGCTGCGCTTCTTCGCCGCCTTCTTTGTCCTCGCCTTCCACTATCAGGCGATCTTCGCACCCAATCCAGGCCGCACATCCATCGTCACGCTCGGCTACACCGGCGTCACCTTCTTTTTCGTATTGTCGGGTTTCATCCTCGCCTACACCTACAGCGCCGTGGATTTCACCGTGCGCGGCACCTGGCGTCGGTACATCCTGGCGCGGATCGCCCGCATCTACCCCGTCTTCATCGTCTCGCTCGTGATCGCGCTGCCGTTCTTCCTCGCCCAAGTCGCAAGGATCGACGATTCCCTCCTGAAGTTCGCCTACGCTTCGAGCGCCGTCCTTGCCCCTCTCGGCCTGCACGCGTGGGTTCCCGGCGCCGCCTGCGCCCTCAACTGCCCAAGCTGGTCCATCTCCGCCGAGATCTTCTTTTACGCGCTCTTTCCCTTGTTGCTTCCGGCGATCGCCGCCCGTCCGCGGCAATGGCTCGTCATCACGCTCGGCACCTGGATCGCAATGTCTGCCGTCTATTTCGTGCTCTGGTCCGGCGTTGCAACCGGCATATCCATCATCGACAACCAGTCCACGACCGAAGCCTTGCTCGCTGCACACTTGATCAAGTTCTTGCCGCTCGGCCGCCTACCCGAGTTCATGCTCGGCATTCTCGTCTACTGCGCCTGGAGTGATCCGCGGCCGCTCCTCACGCCTCGCCAGGCCATCGCTACCGCCGCGCTCGCCGCCCTCTTCATCAGTCTCTTCACCGAGCACATTCCTGTCGTACTCCTGCACAACGGATTGACCGCCTTGATCTGGGCGCCACTGATCTTCGCCGCCGCCGGCGTCACATCGGGCATGCTGACGTGGCCACTGCTGACCTTCCTCGGCCGCATCTCCTTCAGCCTCTATCTGCTGCACATCCCCGTCAGCAACGCAGTCCAATCGATCGACAAACGTCTCCTCGGCGACACCCTGCTGCAGTTTCCTTACCTCACCGCCTTCACGACCCTGCTGCTCGCAATCCTTCTCTCGATCGCGGTCTATGGGCTGATCGAAGAGCCCGCCCGCCGCTGGAACCTCCGCCGCTTTGGCCGCCCAATTCCCGCTGAACCCGCCAGTCCGGCCCAGTCCCGCGCCTAACGGCTGCAGGACCGACCATGGTCCGAGACCATAGCCGGGGCCCCACGCCCCTGTTTTTCCATCAGTTTTTCCGTACGGTCGCCATAGATGCGGGAACTGACGGAAGTACCCATGCGCATTCTCCTCGTCGAAGATGATGTTCGGATCGCCCAAGGCGTCGAGCGCGCCCTCATGGCCAACGGCTTCAGGGTCGAATGCTCGAACGACGGCGAGGACGCCCTGTTCCGTGGCGAGAACGAACCCTTCGACGGCGTCATTCTCGATCTTGGCTTGCCCGTCATCGATGGCCTGACGATCCTCAAGCGCTGGCGTGCCGCCGGCGTACGCCTGCCCGTCGTCGTCTTGACCGCGCGCGGCCGCTGGACCGAGCGCGTCGCCGGCATCGATGCCGGCGCCGACGACTATCTTCCCAAACCCTTCGAAATGGATGAACTGCTTGCGCGCCTGCGCGCCGTTCTGCGCCGCACTGCCGGTTATGCGGGCTCCCTCTACACCCATGGCCCGATGACCATCGACACGCGCGTGATGAGCGTCCATGTGGCCGGCGAGCACATTGCCGTCACCCCGCTCGAGTACCGCTTGCTCACGCTGCTGATGCACAACCGTGGCCGTGCCGTGTCACAACTCGAAATCACCGAGCATCTCTATGCGCAGGATCACGAACGCGAAAGCAACGCCGTCGAGGTCCTTGTTGGCCGCCTGCGCCGCAAACTCAAATCCGACATCATCGAGACGCGCCGCCGCTACGGCTATCTGATCCCGAATGATGCCGTCGTGCCGGCAGCAAGCATCAAGCCCCACCTGCAGCCGGTTTCGGCGCCGGCGCGCTCGGCGCGAGTTTGAACGACGCCTGCGTCGTCGGCTGAGCGGCACGCACATCGAGCGTCTGCGGATCGATCCACATGACCACGGCGGTAGTGCCCTGGTAAGCCGACCATGCCGCATCGTCCCGCGTGAAGGCTGCCGGAATCTGCGCCGCCGCCAGCCGGTTGCGCAAGCGCGCGCCGAGCTCCACCCGATAAAGCTTGTCCACGTCGCTGTAGGTGACGGCGTTCTGGCCGCTGAACATGAAGAGCGGAAGGTAGCTGCTCGCCAGCGCCTCGACGGACAGCGGCTCGCCCGAGAGCGCCGCGAGCGTCCTGTCCTTCAACGGCTTGCCGGTCTCCGCCTTTTCATAGCCCCACAGCGCCGTGCCCGCGAGCCGCGCCCGCACTTTCGAACCACCGCCGATGGCCTTGCGGCAATCATCGAATGCCGCCTGATCACCCGGACCTGCGAACGAACAACGCGCCGACAATTCGCCGGCGATCTCCGCCACCACCTGCTGCACCTTCGGATCGATGGCAACGGCGATCGCGGCCTTGCGCGCCGCCGGGCGTTCCACCGCCTGCGGTTTGGCCGTTGCGCTGGCCGTCTTCAATTGTACCGGCTTGCTCTGTACTGGCGCCGGCCGAACCTCGGGCGCCGACCATCCAACATGCCGGCTCTCCTCCTCGACCGGCGCGCAGCACGCCGTCAACAGCGCGGTACCGAAAACTATTCCACAACGACAGGTCAAATCCCGAAGACGCATCCAGCAACCTCATCGACGAACACACGCACGCAAACCACGCCAGCACCACGCGGGCGGCTCGCCGCCGCACGCTGCGCAGACTGATTTTTTTGAGCGCGATCCCGCCGATCGCACAGCGACTACGAACACTCGAACCGCCGCCGTTCCCCCGAGAACGTGCCGACCGATCCTGCACCCCGGATCGGCTCGGCCCGCGACACCGTCGTGACGATCACATCAATGCGCAATCATCCCCGTCGCCATAAACAATCTCGAATGGGGAAAAAGTGAGGCGCGACCCACACGGCAAAAGCTCCGCAACCGCACCATCAGATCTCATGGAATACATGCGCCGCGCAATCAAACGACCACAGCGCGTCCGCGGTCACACCATCTCCAGCCGCCGATGCGGCCCGGCCGGCAGCACAACTGAAATCGCATCTCCCGCACGCACCACGCCACCCGCCCGCACGACGCCCATGATACCGGCCTTGCGCACCAGCCCGCCGTCCGCGTCCCGATCGAGCGTCGCCGCCATCAATCCCTTTTGAAACGCATCGAGCTGATAACAAGGATTGCGCAATCCCGTCACTTCGACGCGCGCCGCAGCCCCGAGACACAGCACCGCCCCCACCGGCAACCCCAGCAGATCGATCCCGAGCGTCGTGACGTTCTCGCCGATCTGGCCCGGCGCCACGCGAAAGCCCTTCAGCGCCAGCTCCGTCAGCAACTCCGCGTGGATCAGATGCACCTGCCGCAAATTTGGCACCGTCGGATCCCGCGCCACCCGCGAGCGATGCTTCACCGTCACGCCCTGATGCGCGTCACCCTCGACGCCCAGCCCCTCGAGCAACCGGATCCCGTCCACCACCGGCTTTGAAAACGTGTAGCTCCCGCTCCGGCTGACCGCGAGCACGCGGCCGCCTTCGAACATCGTCGGCATACGCCCCCCAAATCTCAATGCATGATCGCGCCGACCAGCTGCGGCGCAAACAGTCCGATCGCGCCCAGTAGCAGCCCAAGCCCCATCAACCCGGCCGCCGTCCACAACAACAGCCCGACGTGCGTCAGCAGATAAACCGATGCCATCACGATCGCGATCTGGAACGCCGCCGATGCCAGCTCATAGGCGTGATACTTGTCCAGATACACATCACGCTTCTTCTCCGCCTCTTTCGCGCGCGCAGCCAGCTGATCTCGCCCCTCGCCGGTCTCCGGCTCGTTCTGATAGCGGTCCGCCGTTTTCTTCCAATCGCCGACCCGCTTTTCGAGGATCTCTTTCACGGCCGGATCGCGCGCGAGCTTCACATCGACGTCCATCTGCTCCGCCGCCGCCCGCAGCGTCGTCTGCCGGATGGTTTTTGCCTGGAAGAACGCCCACAGGTTCGACGCCTCGACGTTGGAGCTGATCGACGTCGTCTGCGCCCCCTTCGCCATCGTCTCCGCGATCGCCAGAAACAGCCCGATCACGGTAATGAAAATCGCGATTTTCTTACTGCCCTCGCCCGCATCGACGTGCCCCGCTCCGTGCGACATGTCCCTCAATCCCTCGTTGGTTGCGATCCTCGACCGCTGTGCTCGGCGCCGAGATAATCCCAACTGCCGCCGAAATCCAAGCCGCGCCATTCACAATCTGCAACACGAAGTGACGTCGGCCGCCGCGCGAACCGCAGCCGCCATCCTGTTGATCGGACTGCCGAACACATCGCGCGCACCGCCGCACCGGCATTCAACGAAAGTCTAGCGTCGCCGGATACACCGTGTTACGGTTAATCCAATCACCAACAAAAACCTGCGTTCGGGGGAACGGAAAGGAATTGCGGACCTGTTCCAAGGAGGCCCCACGATGTTGCCGAGTAAATCAACACTTTCGAGCAAAAAATGCCCAATTACGGGCGTCGTCAATTTCTTCGATGTAACCGAGCCCTATTTGTCCGTCGGCTCGGTCGCCAAGTGCGGAACCGAGTGCGGTACCGCCGCCAAATCCCAGCGCTATCTGTGGCGCGTCTACGACGGCGGCAGCAACGCAGCCGGCTACGCCCCCGATCTCGCCACCGCCAGACACCAGATCGAAGCGTCCTACGCCCTCTTCGCCGAGTCCGGCGATCGCTTCCGGCATTAGTTTCTTCCCTCTCCCTCTGGGAGAGGGTGCCCGAAGGGCGGGTGAGGGTCCAGTCGCAGACTAAGAGATGGGTGGCGTAGCTCAAGCCGCGCCACCCATTTCCTTGGCCAGCAGCTCATAACTCCGCCGCCGCGCCGCCGGATCGCTCGCCCACGTCAGCAGCACGACCTCATCCAACGACAGAGCCCGCCCCAATGCGCGGAGCTTCTCGGCAACCGACGCCGCCGATCCCACAAATCCGTCCCGCTTCATCGCCGTGACCCGCGCCCGCTCAGCGTCGCTGAACGGATACCCCATCGCCACCTCCGGCGTCTCGATCGGCACGATCGGCCCCTTGTCGCGCTCGATCTTCCACTTCGCCCGGCTCCAAAACAGATGCTCGGCCTCCGCCTCCGTCTTCGCCGCCAGCGCCCACACACACACCGTCACCACCGGCTTCGGAAACCGCACACTTGGCTGATACGTGTCACGATAGAGGTTGATCGCCTGCTCCGTCCCGCGCCCATCCGTGATGAAATGCGCAAAGCAATACGGCAGCCCGAAATATGCCGCCACCTGCGCGCCATAGTCCGACGATCCGAGGATCCAGACATCCGGCGACGTCTCCCCCAACGGAAACGCGCCGACTGTTTTGAACGGATGCCCTTCTGCGAGCGGCTGCCCCGTCACCCACGCCGCCAGATCCCGCACCTGCCGCGGAAATTCCTCCGCCGCCTGCCCCGCGTTCGGATTGAGCGCGTACGCCGTCCGTCCGTCCGATCCCGGCGCCCGACCGACACCCAGATCGATCCGTCCCGGCGCCAGCGCATCCAGCATGCGAAACTGCTCGGCGACTTTCAGCGTCGCATAGTGCGGCAGCATCACGCCCGCGCTGCCGATCCTGATCCGCGTGGTCCGCGCCGCGATCGCCGCCATCATGATCTCCGGCGCCGTGCACACGATCGTCCCGTGATTGTGATGCTCCGCCACCCAGAACCGGTGATACCCGAGCTCTTCACAGAACGTCGCGAGCGACAACGTATCCTGGATCGATTCTGCATGCGGCCGCCCCGCCACCGCCACCGATTGATCAAGCACCGACAACCGCATCTGCATTTTCCTCTACGGACCTCTCCCAATTCACGTCATCCCGGGCGAGGCGGCGATCCTTCATCGCCAACGAGACCCGGGACCCAGCGCAAGACTCTGCTTGGCAACCAACCCTCCAATACAAGCCAGCACAAAAAGCGGCGCTGCCACAACACGGATCGGCCGCTGCATCTACATCAGTGGACGCATTGATCCCACATTCCCCAGCTATCAAAGCACGACAGCGTAGGAATGACTTGCATGTTCGAGTTGGCGATGATCCTCAGTGCCGGTGGCGTGATTGTTTTCGGCCCCTATGACGACCGCGTCCAGTGCGCAAACGTCGCGCGCCAGATCATGCGCGACGACCAGCGCCGCCCCAAACCCGTTTACGACGACGCCTCCTGCCTCTCCCGCGGCACCACCGTTCGCGCCCAACGCATCGGAAGTCTTCCTTCTCCCCTTGGGGAGGAAGCACTTCGTCCTTCTCCCCTTGGGGAGAAGGTCCCCGAAGGGGCGGATGAGGGGGCCTTCGAAGGGACCATTGTCGCTCAACGTCCCTCGACAACCCGACACCACTTGCCCGATAAGCACGCGATCGTCCTCAAACACCCGCGCGCATCTTGACCAAAGATCTCAATTCCACCGCTGACCTCCTCACCGTCCGCGACTGGCTGCGCTACGCCACCAGCCAATTCCGCCGCGCCAAACTCGTCTATGGCCACGGCACGGCGACCGCCCTCGACGAAGCCGCCTTCCTGATCCTCGCCACCCTCGATTTGCCCCTAGACCAGCTCGACCCCTGGCTCGACGCCCGCCTCACGCCACCCGAGCGCGACGCCATCGCCGAGATCATCCAGCGCCGCATCGCCACCCGCAAACCCGCGCCCTATCTCGTCAATCAAGCCTGGATCCGCGGCCATCACTTCTACGTCGACGAACGCGTCATTGTCCCCCGCTCCTACATCGGCGAACTGCTCGACGGCGGCCTCGACTCCGTTCTCGTCGACGCCCGCGCAATCACCACCGCCCTTGATCTCTGCACCGGCTCCGGCTGCCTCGCGATCCTGATGGCGCACACCTTCCCAGACGCAACCGTCGATGCCGTCGAACTCTCGAAAGACGCCGCCGCCGTCGCCGCCCGCAACATCGACGGCCACGCGCTCGCCGATCGCGTCCATCTCCACACCGGCGATCTCTTCGCGCCCCTCGCTGGCCGCCGCTACGATCTGATCATCTCAAACCCGCCCTACGTCACCCAATCCGCCGTCGATGCTTTCCCACCCGAATACAAGGCCGAGCCCGTCATGGCCCACCTCGGCGGCGCCGACGGCATGGACCTCGTCCACCGCATCCTCGCCGAAGCCCCAAACCACCTCACACCCGACGGCATCCTGATCGTCGAAGTCGGCCACGGCCGCGCCACCCTGGAACGCGCCTATCCCGCGCTCCCCTTCCTCTGGCTCGACACCGAACATAGCCACGCCGAAGTCTTCGCCCTCAAAGCGAGCGACTTCGCTTAGGTTCCTCTTCCCGTGGCGGGGAGGGGAATGACCCGCTCATCGTTTGCGCTAGAACAGGATGACGCCGCGGGCGACGTTGCCGTCGAGCATCTGTTTGAAGCCCTCGTTGATCTCGTCGAATTTGTAGGTGCGGCTGATGAGGTCGTCGAGGTTGATGCGCTTCGACATGGTGAGATCGGCAAGGATGCCGAAATCGACGCTGGGGCGGACGGAACCGTAATAGGTGCCGGAGAGCGTCTTCTCGCCATAAACCATGAGATGCGGCGCGATCGGCGAGCGGGTTGCGAAGGACGGAATCCCAACGATCACAGCGTGGCCGCCCGGCGCGATGGCATCGACGATCTGCACGACCGTACCTTCGGTGCCAATGGCATCGAAGGCGTAATCGGCGCCGAGGCCGGTGATTTCCTTGACGCGTTTGACGACGTCTTCGCGTTTGCCATTGATCGTGTGGGTGGCGCCGAATTGCTTTGCGTAGTCGAGCTTCTTGTCGACCAGGTCGCAGGCGATGATGGTCTTGGCGCCGGTGAGTTTGGCGCCTTGGACGACATTGAGGCCAACGCCGCCGCAGCCGACGACGAGGACGCTGGAGCCGGCTTCGACGTTGGCGTGGCGGATGACGGCACCGACGCCGGTCGCAACTGAGCAGCCGATGATGGCGGCATGCGTCCAGGGGAGGTCCTTGCGGATCGGCACGAGCTGCTCGGCGGGGCAAACGGAATATTCGGTGAAGGTGCCGATGCGGGCCATGACGTTGATGCGCTCGCCGTTGAGGGTGACGCGCGAAGTTCCGTCGTGCATGCCCCATCGCGGCGTGTCGTCGTGGCCGGTGCAGAGCACGGTGCGGCCCTTTGCGCAGTAGTTGCAATGGCCGCAGTGGGGGCGGAACGAAAAGATGACGTGATCGCCGGCTTTGACATTCGTGACGCCGGGGCCGACCTCGACGACTTCACCGGCGGCTTCGTGGCCGAGCACCATCGGCAGCGGCAGCGGCCAGTCGCCATTCATGATGTGCCAATCGCTCATGCACACCCCGGCAGCTTTGACTTTGACGCGGGCTTCGCCGGCTTTTGGACCCTCCTGCTTCAGGTCGAGGATCTGCAGCGGTTTGTTGACTTCGGTGAGGACGGCGGCGCGCATGGTTGGGCTCCTTGAATGGGTGGGCTGAGACTAGCGGGAACTACGACTGGGTGTGAAGATGCCAGAGCGGATGACAGGGGAGCGTTGGAGCCGCAGATCGGGTGTGAACCTACAAACTTCGTCATCCTGCGCGACGAGCGCGAAGTGTGAGGAGATGCGGGACCCAGCACAAGAAGTGCCGAAGGCACAGTATTACTTCGTACTTTTTGATATCGCGGCTTCGCCCCTCGTTATGCCGGCTCCCGGCTCGCGTCGCCGCTGAAGGGCGGCTCCTTGGCCGGGATGACGAACACTTATTTGAGAAAGATGGGTAACGATTTTGGGGCGCGGAGGATGAGGCCGTCGACCCAATCGAGGTCATGCGTGGCGAGGCGCATCGCGGGATAGCGGCGGTGGAGGGCCGGGAGGGCGATCTGCGCTTCCATGCGGGCGAGGGGTGCGCCAAGGCAGAAGTGCGGGCCGTAGCCGAAGGTGACGTGCGGGTTGGGGCGGCGGGTGAAGTCGAGGGCGTCGGGTGCGGTGAATACATCGGGGTCGCGGTTGGCGGCACCGAGCAAAGTGACGATGCGGTCGTTGGCCTTGATGGTGTGGCCACCGATGTTCGTGATCGATCATGGCGATGCGCATCATGGCGGGAGTGGGGCCATCGTAGCGGAGGAATTCTTCGACGGCGGTGGCGATGGCGCGCGGGTCTTCGAGCGCTTGGAACGCGCGGCGGCGATCGTTGTCTTGCATCAGCGCGAGAGATGACATCGCAAGCAGGCTGGCGGAGGTCTCGTGGCCGGCGAAGAGGAAGAGAATGGCGGTTGCGATCAATTCGTCGTCGTCGAGGCGGCCGTCGCCGGCGTCATTGGCCTCGATCAGCGTCATCAGCATGTCGGGGCGTGGATTGGCGCGGTGCTCGGCGATCAGGCGGCGGAAGGCGGCGGCCATGCCGATGACGCCGGCTTGCGCGCGCTGATTGCGGTCGGGCGTGACTTGCGAGGTGCCGATAAAAAGTCCGATTTCGTCGGACCATGCCTTCATGTCGGGCAGCATCGCGCGCGGCACGCCGAGCATGTCGAGAATGACGTAGGCGGGGAGGAGGTTGGCGAAATCGGCGGCGAGATCGCAGCTGTCGCGGCCGTGTAGCTGGTCGAGGAGGTGTGCGGTGACGGCCTCGACGTTGGGTTGGATCGCGGCCATGGATTTGGGTGTGAAGGCGCGGGCGACGAGGCGGCGCAGACGGCCGTGATCGGGCGGATCACGGAAGGTCATCCAGCGGCCGAGGTAGCGGACGAGGGTTTCGAGTTCGGCTTGGCGCGCGGAGGGAAGTGCCTTGTAGAACGGGGTGATCTTGTCGACGCTCATCGTATCGGAGCGCAGCGCGTTCTGGACGTCGGTGTGACGCGTCAGCACCCAGGCTTTGACGTGCGGGCTCCAGTGCACGGGGTTTTCGGCGCGCAGGTGCGCGAGCGTCGGGTAGGGATTCGCGCGATAGGCGGCGCCGGCTGGATTGAAGATCGGGACGATCATCTGCCTTCTCCCCTTGGGGAGAAGGTGGCCGAAGGCCGGATGAGGGGGCCTTTGTGGGCAGCGAAGTGAAGAAAGGCCCCCTCACCTGCCCTTCGGGCATCCTCTCCCCAAGGGGAGAGGAAACTCATCGCGGCATTTGTGTGATTTGTCAGAGTGATTGGCACTATCTTACCCAGACTTTGACGCGGTGGAGGCTGTTGTTGCCGAAGCCGCCGTTGTCCCAGGGGGCGGACAGTGGTTGGGTGTGGCCGTCGGCGTCGGTGGCGCGGCACATGAGATCGTGTTCGCCGGGTCGGGCGTCCCAGACGCAATGCCAGCCGCGCCAGGCAAAGGGCGACGTGTTGGCGGGAGCGAGTTCGGCGGCCTGCCAGATGCCGTCGCAGGCGAATTCGACTTTGGTGATTGGTGTGGCGTTGCCGGACCAGGCGCGGCCGAAAATATCGACGCGGCCGGCCTCGACCATGCGCTGGCGCGTGTACCAGTCGGGGATGCCGGGCGGGATCATGACGGATTTGACGCGCATGGCGCTGACCGGCGTGCCCGGTTCGCCGGATTTTTCGCGGTAGTGATAGCCGGGCGATTGCTGATAGCCGTCGAAGGGTTTGGTTAGAACGTCGATCTTGTGAAGCCATTTGACGCTCGCCATGCCGTACCAGCCGGGCACGATGAGGCGAAGCGGGAAGCCGTGCTGCGGCAACAGCGGCGCGCCGTTCATGGCGTGGACGAGCAGCACGTCGTCGCTCAGTGCATGATCGCGGGCCAGCGCCCGGCCAAAATTATGTTCGACGCCGTTGTCGAAGCCGCGATCGGCGCCGATGAAGGCGATGGTGGTGGCATCGGGCGCGAGGCCGGCTTGGTCGAGGACGTGGCGGAGTGGCGTGCCGGTCCAGTCGGCGGTGCTGACGGCTTCATGGTGCCAGGGCATGCTGGGATAGCGCGGCGTGAAAAGCGCGCGGCCGTTGCCGGCACATTCGAGGGTGACGCGGAGGGTACGCTGCGGCAGGCGTTTGATCTCGGCCAGGGAGATGGATTTCGCGATGTTGACGGCGCCGCCGATCTCGACGTGCCAGTCGTCGTTGGCGACATAGGGGATGTCGAAGTGGTTGAGGAGGTAGTGCGCGCCAATGGGCGTTATGTCATGGCGCAGCATTTCGAGCGGGATGCCGGAATTGCGGTTGGCGAGGCGGGATTCCTCGGCAAAAAACGCAGCGCCTGCATGCTGGCGGCCGGAGCGGCGGAGGAAGGGAGAGTTTGTGGGCATGGTGCGATCGTCTCTGATGATGCTGAGCAATCATACACAACTGGAAGATCGCGTGTCCCGCCCTGGATCCCATTGGTGGCCAAAAGCCAAGTCGCGGGTGCAGGCGACCCCGCGCCGATCCGGGACCCAGCGCAAAAAATATTGCCGAAGGCACAATATTGAATGTGCGTTAGAGTGACGGGGCCATATTCCACGCCGGACCAACGATGGACCTCACCTTCGACCCAACATCCCGCGCCGCCTTCACCCACTGGTCGCGCCTGCCGATCCGCTTCGGCGACCAGGACCCACTCGGCCACGTCAACAACGCCGCCATCGCCGCCTACCTCGAACACGCCCGCTGCGGCCTCCTGCTCCCGCTCATTCGCGCAGCCGGCGTCCCAAACCTCGATATCGTCCTCGCTCGCATCATCATCGATTACCTGAAAGAACTCCGCTACCCGGGTGAGATCGAGGCCGGCACGCGCCTCGCACGCATCGGCAACAAGTCGTTCGTCGTGGTCAGCAGCGTCTTCGCGGGCGGCACCTGCGCCGTCACCTCGCAATCCACCATCGTCTTTTTCGACACCGCCGCCCGCCGTGCCGTTGCCCCGCCCGATCCCGTCCGGCAGGCGCTGGTTGCCCTCACATGAGACCCGCGCTGCGTCGATAAATATAATTGCCTCCTGACAATGCCTTGCACCCTTTGACCTGCGCCAGCAGGCATGTCTAATTGCTGCATGTCCTGCCGGTTTCGCACCGCCGGACGCGCCGACCGCTCGTCAAGACAGCGCGCGGCCCCATTGGTTCTCAGGGAGACGTATCGAATGAGCATCCTAAGTCGTAGCTTTGTTGCAGCGGCCGCCATCACAGCCGTCGCCGGGCTCACTGCGCCGGCGCATGCGCAAAAGACATTGCGCGTGGTCATGCACTCGGACCTGAAGATTGTCGATCCGATCTGGACCACCGCCTACATCGTCCGCAATCACGGCTACATGATCTACGACACGCTGTTCTCCCAAGACGAGAAGGGCGATGTGAAGCCGCAGATGGTCGACAAGTACGAGGCATCCGCCGACAAGCTCACCCACACCTTCACGCTCCGCGATGGCCTCGCCTGGCACGATGGCGCACCCGTAACGGCGGAAGATTGCGTCGCCTCGCTGGCCCGCTGGAGCAAGAAGGATAGCTTGGGCCAAAAACTCTATACCTTTGTCGACAACGTCTCCGCGAAGGACGCCAAGACCTTCGTCATGAAGCTCAAGGAGCCGACCGGCCTCGTCATAACCGCGCTCGGCAAGCCATCCTCGAACGTGCCCTTCATGATGCCAAAGCGCGTCGCCGACACCGACCCGAATACGCAGATCGCCGACTTCACCGGCTCCGGTCCTTTCATTTTCAAGAAAGAGGAATGGAAGCCCGGCGACAAAACGGTCTACGTCAAGAACGATAAATATAAGCCGCGCGCGGAACCCGCGTCCGGCCTCGCCGGCGGCAAGATCGTCAACTTCGATCGCATCGAATGGCGCGCCATCAGCGATCATCAGCAATCCGCCAACGCGCTTCTCGCCGGCGAAATCGATTACGTCGAGCAGCCGCCCCACGACCTGATCCCGCTCTACAAGAAAGACGCCAACGTCAAGCTCTGGGACTACAATCCGCTCGGCAATCAATACGTCTTCCGCCCGAACCACCTGCAGAAGCCGTTCGACAACCCGAAGGTCCGCCAGGCTCTCTGGTATGCCTTCAACCAAAAAGACTTCCTCGACGCCACCATCGGCAACCCCGACTACTACAAGACCTGCAATTCCGTGTTCGTCTGCGGCACCGCGCTCGCCTCCGACAAGGGCATGGACGGTCTGTTGACCTCCAACGTGACCAAGGCGCAGGCCCTGTTGAAGGAAGCAGGATACGACGGCACGCCCATCGTGTTGATGCACTCGACCGACCTCGCCGTCCTCACCAACCTCGCGCCAGTCGCGAAGTCACTGATGGAAAAAGCCGGCTTCAAAGTCGACATGCAGTCGATGGATTGGCAGACGGTCGTCGCCCGCCGCACCAAGAAGGATCCCGCCAACGCCGGCGGCTGGCACGCCTTCCTGACCGCATGGGTTTCGGCGGACATCACCAACCCTGTGATGGCCGCCTACTTCAACTCCGCCGGCGACAAAGCGCCGTTCGGCTGGCCCAACGACGAGACCATGGAAAAGCTGCGCGACCAGTATGCCCGTGAGGTCGACCCGGCGAAGCAGAAAGCCATCGCCGAAGCCGTGCAGGTGCGCCTGACCGAGCAGACCTCGCACATCCACCTCGGTCAGTACTACCAGCCGATCGCCGCCAACAAAAAGATCAGCGGCATCCTGACCGCGCCGGTTCCCGTGTTCTGGAACATCGACATGAAGTAACCGGATGGGGTCAGACCCTCGGGTCTGACCCCGTTTTCACTAAGAGACAAAGCGATGACTGACGATGTCAAAGAACTCTATGCCAAGGCTCGTCAACTAACTGCCGACGAGCAAGCCGAACTCGTCGATCTGCTCTTGAATCATGGAAGCGACACATCGGACGATTGGGACCGCGCTTGGTCCGAAGAAGCCGAAGCGCGTTTGGCGGCCTTTGCGCAGGGCAGAATCGAAGCGTTCGATGCCGATGCAGTGCTCGCCGAAGGTCGCAAGCGATCGGCAGACCTAAGTAGAACCTGATACGAAGCCACTGATCAATCAGGTGTCAGACCCTTGGGTCTGACACCGCCAACTTAGAGGTCGGCCATGTTGCGTCGCGTGCTGGGACTCACACTGACCGCTGCGGTGTCATTTTTCGCTATTGCAAATCCCGCCACCGCCCAAAAAACCCTCCGCGCGGTCATGAACTCCGATCTCAAGATCATCGATCCGATCTGGACCACCGCCTACATCAGCCGCAATCACGGCTACATGGTCTACGACACGCTGTTCGCCCTCGACGCCAACGGCGACATCAAACCCCAGATGGTCGACACCCACGCCGTCTCTCCCGACGGCCTGCTCTACACCTTCACCCTCCGCGACGGCCTGCTCTGGCACGACAATCAACCCGTCACCTCGGAAGACTGCATCGCCTCGATCAAACGCTGGGCCGCCCGCGACACCCTCGGCCAGAAACTCATGACCTTCATCGACGCGATGGAGGCGAAGGACGCCAAGACCTTCACCATCAAATTGAAGCAACCGACCGGCCTCGTGATGGCAGGTCTCGCCAAACCCTCCTCCAACGCCGCCTTCATGATGCCGAAGCGCATCGCCGACACCGATCCCGCGAAGCAGATCTCGGACGCCATCGGCTCCGGCCCCTTCGTCTTCAAGATGGATGAGTGGAAGCCCGGCGACAAAGCCGTCTACGTCAAGTTTGACAAGTACAAACCCCGCGCCGAACCGCCGTCAGGTCTTGCCGGCGGCAAGGTCGTCAAGATCGATCGCATCGAATGGCGCTCGATGCCCGACAACCAAACCCAGGTCAACGCGCTTCTGGCCGGCGAACTCGACTACATCGAGCAACCCGCCTGGGATCTTCTCCCGCTGGTGAAAAAAGACCCCAACGTTCGCATTTTCGATTTCAATCCACTCGGTGTGCAATACGCCTTCCGCTTCAACTGGCTGCACAAGCCCTTCGACAATCCAAAAGCCCGCGCCGCCGCCTGGCACGCCTTCAACCAGAAAGACTTCCTCGACGCCGGCCCCGGCAACCCCGACTACTACACGCTCTGCAAATCCTTCTATCCGTGCGGCTCGCCGCTCGCCGACGAGAGCCTCATGGCCGGCCATCTCGACAGCAACGTCGAGAAGGCCCGCGCTTTGCTCAAAGAAAGCGGCTACGACGGCACGCCCATCATCCTCCTCAAATCCACCGACACCATCAGCATCGCCAATCTGCCCGACGTCGCAAAGAGCCTGCTCGAAAAGGCCGGTTTCAAAGTCGAGATCCAGGCGAGCGATTGGCAATCCATGGTCGCGCGCCGCACCAAGAAGGAGCCGCCCGCGCAAGGCGGCTGGAACGCCATCGTCAGCGCCTGGGGCGCCCTCGACATCGCCAACCCGATTGCCACTGCCTTCCTGAACGCGTCTTGCGACAAAGCCCTGTTCGGCTGGCCCTGCGACGCCGAACTGGAGAAATTGCGCGATGACTTCGCGCGCGAAACTGACCCCGCCAAGCTCAAGAGCATTGCCAGCGCCGTCCAGAAACGCGCGATGGAGATGACGACGCATATCCCTCTCGGCCAGTACAAGCAGCCCGCCGCCGTCCGCAACACCGTGCAAGGCCTGGTTCTCGCCTGGGTTCCCGTCTTCTGGAACGCCGAACTGAAGTAACCGGGCGGGGTCTGACCCTTGGCTCTGACCCCTGGCAGGCTCCACCCTTTTTTGGCTCCTCCCCCTGTTTGCCCAGCCGCATCCCGGCTATGGATAAGACTTATAAATCGTCATCACGACGACGAGCACTCGGGGTCAGACCCCTGAGTAATTTGCCACTTCCAATCACCATAATCAGCCGGGGGTCTGACCCCAGCACACGGAAGGCCCACGGCGGATGCTGAGCTACATTTTTCGCCGCCTCCTCGCCACCATCCCCGTGATGCTGATCGTCGCGTCGATCGTCTTCCTGATGCTGCGGCTGACGCCCGCCGATCCCGCCGCCATCATCGCCGGCGACAACGCCAACGCCGAGCAGGTCGCCGCCATCCGCCAGCGCCTCGGCCTCGACCAGCCGATCTTCACGCAATTCTTCATTTGGATCGGCAAGGTCCTGCAAGGCGACTTCGGCGAAAGCTTCTTCTTCAAGAAGCAAGTCGCCGAGCTGATCACCGACCGTCTCGAAGCCACCCTCTCCCTCGCCCTCATCACCATCACGCTCGCCGTGCTCATCGCCGTCCCCCTGGGGATCTTCGGCGCCTACAAGCAAGGCAGCTGGCTTGACCGCATCGTCATGGGCTTTTCCGTCCTCGGCTTCTCGGTGCCCGTTTTTGTCATCGGCTATCTGCTGATTTACATCTTCGCGATCCAGCTCAACTGGCTCCCGGTCCAAGGTTATCAGCGGATCTCGCAAGGGATTGGCGGCTGGTTCCAGCGCCTGATCTTGCCCTCCATCACCCTCTCCGTGATCTACATCGCTCTCATCGCCCGCATCACCCGCACGTCCGTGCTCGAGGTCCTGAACGAAGACTACATCCGCACCGCCCGCGCCAAAGGCCAGACCGAGATCAAAGTCCTCGTCCGCCACGCGCTCGCCAACGCCGCCGTCCCGATCGTCACCGTCATCGGCCTCGGCATCGCGCTGCTCATCGGCGGCGTCGTCGTCACCGAGAGCGTCTACACCATCCCCGGCCTCGGCCGCCTCACCGTCGACGCCGTGCTCGCGCGCGACTATCCGACCATTCAGGCCGTGATCCTGCTGTTCTCCTTCACCTACGTGATGATCAATCTACTGGTTGACCTCGCCTATACGGTGCTCGATCCGAGGATCCGCTACTGATGACCAGCGCCCACGCACCCGCGCCTCCCCCGTCCATGCCGCCGGCCGCCGCGAGCGTTCCCGCCGCCATCGTGCGCCCCGCCGTCTGGCGCAAATCATTGCGCAACCCGAGCGTTCTCATTGGCGGCACCATCGTCCTTGTCATGGCGTTGATCGGCTTGCTTGCGCCCTTCCTCGGCACCATCGATCCGGCCTCCATCAGCCCAGCCACCCGCAACAAGACACCCGGCTTCGAACGCGCCATCCGCGCCGCCGACGGCACCGAGACGAAATATGTCTACCGCATGGGCACCGATAGCCTCGGCCGCGATGTCTACAGCCGCGTCATTTATGGCGCCCGCGTTTCGATGATCATTGGCGTCACCGTCGCGGCACTGTCGATCGCCGTCGGCCTCCTCATCGGCCTCGTCGCCGGCTACGTCCGCAGCCTCGATGGCATCATCATGCGCATCATGGACGGCTTCATGGCCATACCAGCGATCCTTCTCGCCATGGGGCTTGTCTCTCTCTCACGCGCTGGCGTCGTCGCCGTCGTCATCGCCATCGTCGTGCCGGAAATCCCACGCGTCGTCCGCCTCGTCCGCTCCATCGTGCTCTCGATCCGCGAAGAGCCCTATGTCGAGGCTGCCATCACCGTCGGCACGCCGACCCCAACCTTGCTCTGGCGCCATGTGCTGCCCAACACCATCGCACCGCTGATCGTCCAGGGCACTTTCATCTGCGCCTCCGCGATCCTCGTCGAAGCTGTCCTGTCTTTCCTCGGTATCGGCATTCCGCCCGAAACGCCCACCTGGGGCAACATCATGGCCGAGGGCCGTCAGGTGTTCCGCATCTTCCCCCACAACATCCTCTATCCCGGCCTCTTCCTCGCGCTCACCGTCCTCGCCATCAACATGCTCGGCGATGGACTCCGCGATACGCTCGATCCGCGCTTCGCCAAAAGGACCGGCGCATGAAGGCCGACACCGCGCCCGTCCTCTCCATCAAGGGATTGACCATCGCCTTGCCGAAAGGCGGTGATCGCCCCAACGCCATCGAGAACATCTCGATCGACGTCCGCCCCGGCGAGATCGTCTGCGTCGTCGGCGAATCCGGCTCTGGCAAGTCCGTCACCGCACAGGCGATCATGGGCCTTTTACCGCGCCGCGACCTGACGCCGGTCGCGGGCCAAGTCTTGCTTGAAGGCGAGGACACCCTTACCGCGACCGACGACCGCCTGCGTGAACTCCGCGGCACCCGCATGGCCATGATCTTCCAGGAGCCCATGACCGCGCTGAACCCGGTCATGACCGTCGGCGACCAGATCGCCGAAGTCCTTGAGATCCACACCGATCTCTCAGAGGCAGACCGCCGCAAGCGCGTCATCGAAGTCATGCGCTCGGTCCACCTTCCCGATCCCGACCGGCTCGTCGATGTCTACCCGCACCAGATTTCCGGCGGCCAGCGCCAGCGCATCATGATCGCCGCCGCCCTCGTCCTCGATCCTGTCCTGCTCATCGCCGACGAACCGACCACCGCCCTCGACGTCACGACGCAAGCCCAAATCTTGAAGCTCGTGCGCGAAATGCAGGAGCGCCGCTCCACCGGCGTGCTCTTCATCACCCACGACTTCGGCGTTGTCTCCGAGATCGCCGACCGCGTCGTCGTCATGCAGCACGGCCGCATCGTCGAGCAGGGCACCCGCGACCAGGTCCTCTCCGGCCCGCGCGAAGCCTACACAAAAATGTTGATCGCCTCTGTCCCGAGCCTGACGCCACCAAAGCGCCAGATCATCACCGGCCCCATCACGCTCTCGACCGACAAACTCAACAAGACCTACGGCGGTCACGCCACATTCTGGCGCGCCGGCCGCGAGGTCAAAGCCGCGACCGATGTCTCCTTCGACATCCGCCGCGGCGAAACCCTCGGCATCGTCGGCGAATCCGGCTCCGGCAAATCGACCGTGGCCCGCTGCATCGCGCGCCTCATCGACCCGACCAGCGGCGTCATCGCCGTCGAAGGTACCGACATCGCGCGCATGCCCGAATCGAAGTTGCGACCCTATCGCCGCCGCGTCCAGATCGTCTTCCAGGATCCATATCGCTCGCTCAATCCGCGCCGCACCGTCGGCGACTCGATCGTCGAAGGTCCGATGAACTTCGGGCTGGCCGCGGCCGAAGCCAAACAGCGCGCCCGCGACCTGATGGGTCTCGTCGGCCTCTCCCCCGACGCCCTCGACCGCTATCCACACCAGTTCTCCGGCGGCCAGCGCCAGCGCCTCTGCATCGCCCGCGCGCTTGCCATGGAGCCCGTCCTCTTGATTGGCGACGAACCCGTCTCCGCCCTCGACGTCTCCGTGCAAGCCCAAGTCCTCAAGCTCTTGGACGACGTCCGCAAGAAGTTCGATCTCGCCCTTCTCTTCATCACCCATGACCTCCGCGTCGCCGCCCAGATCTGCGACCGCATCGCCGTGATGAAGGACGGCCGGATGGTCGAATACGACCGCACCGAGCGCGTCTTCGCCGATCCCCAGCACGAGTACACCAAGAAGCTCTTCGCCGCCGCCCCCGGCCGCGGCTTCGGCTCCCGCCAATCCGTCGTATCATAACCTCCATCATCCCGGGCGACGCGCCGCCCTTCAGCGGCAAGGAGACCCGGGACCCAGCGAAAAGATCGCCGCAGGCACATCGGATCTCCTCATGTCCCTCTACGACGCCCTCGCCCACACGCCCGAGATGGACGCGATCTTCTCCGATTCTCGTCTCCTCGAAGCCTGTCTCGCCGTCGAAGTCGCGCTCGCCGAAGCCCAATCCGACTGCGGCCTGATCCCCGCCTCGTCCGCCGCCGCCATCAAGGCCGCCGCCGATCCGGCCAACATCGACATTGCCAAACTCACGCATGACACACTTCGCGCCGGCGTCCTCACCGTCCCTCTCGTCAAAGCCCTGACCGATCTCGTCGCCAAACACGACCCCGCCGCTGCCGGCCATCTGCATTTTGGCGCAACCTCACAAGATATCGTCGACACCGCCATGGTCATCATCCTCGGCGACGCCACCAGCGCGATCATCGCAAGCGCGAAAAGACTGGCCGTCAGCCTTGACCGTCTCGCCGCCACCCACCGCGACACCATCATGCTCGGTCGCACGCTGCTGCAGCCCGGCCCGCCCACGACCTTCGGCCTCAAGGCCGCACACTGGCTGCTCGGCATCACCGCCGCCGCCGATCGCCTCGCGCGCGAACGCGACACCTCCCGCGACGTGCAGTTCGGCGGCGCCGTCGGCACCCTCTCCGCCCTCGGCGATCGCGGCATCGCCGTCACCGAAAATTTGGCGGCCCGCCTCCACCTTCAAGCCCCCGCAGCACCCTGGCACACGCGACGCGATGGCGTTATTGGCCACGCCACCGCCGCCGGCTTCACGGGCCTCGCCGCCGCCAACATCGCCGAAGACATTGCCCTCTTGATGCAGTTCGAGGTTGCCGAAGTCGCCGAGCCCGGCGGCGGCGGCCGTGGCGGCTCGTCCACCATGCCGCACAAGCGCAATCCGACCGCCAGCATGGTCGCGCGCGCCGCCGCCCACCGCCTACCCGGCCTCATCGGCACGCTCTCAGGTAGCATCATTCACGAGCACGAGCGCGCAGCCGGCCGCTGGCAGGCCGAATGGCCAGTGCTGCGCGACATCTTCGTGCAAACACACGCAGCACTCGCCGCCATGATCGAAGCCATCGAAGGCCTCAAGGTCTTCCCCGATCGCATGCGGGAGAATATCGAGAGCCTCAACGGCTTGATTTTCGCCGAAGGCCTGATGCTGCAACTCGCCCGCCCCATCGGCCGCGGCGCCGCGCACAAACTCGTCGACGGCCTCGTCGCGCGCGCGATCACAGAGAAAAAGCACCTCCGCGACATCGCCCTGGCGACACCCGAAGTCACGCATCATCTGCAGCCAGCCGGGATCACCGCAATCTTCGACGCCCGCGGCTATCTCGGCAGCGCCGGTACCTTCGTCGACCGCGCCCGCACAGAAGCCGCCAAATCAAGCCTTTTGAGTTGAATTTTCTTTCCTCTCCCTCTGGGAGAGGATGCCCGAAGGGCAGGTGAGGGGCTTCACTTGGCACCCGTCTCAGCGGACGGGACAAATCACTCACGGATTCTTCGCGAGATACTTCTCGAGCCAATGGATATCGTAATTCCCGTCGAGAATGTCTTGCTGCTTGATGAGATCATTGAACAGCGGGATCGTCGTCTCGATCCCGTCGATCACGAACTCGGAGAGCGCGCGCCGGAGCCGCATCAGGCACTCCGTCCGTGTCTTGCCCCACACGATCAGCTTGCCGATCAAGCTGTCGTAGTTCGGTGGAATGCGATAGCCCTGATAAACGCCGCTGTCGACGCGCACGCCAAGTCCGCCCGGTGGATGCCAGTACGTTATCTTGCCTGGCGACGGCCGGAACGTCTTCGGATTTTCCGCGTTGATGCGGCACTCGATGGAGTGGCCGTTGAACGAAACGTTTTCCTGCTTGACGCTGAGCGTCGCGCCTGACGCCACGCGGATCTGTTCCAGCACGAGATCCATGCCGGTGATCATCTCCGTCACCGGATGCTCGACCTGCAGCCGCGTATTCATCTCGATGAAATAGAACTCGCCGTCTTCATAAAGAAACTCGACCGTCCCGGCGCCGCGATACTTGATCTTCTGCATCGCCTTCGACACGGTCGTGCCGATCTTTTTCCGCTGCTCCGAATTGAGCGCCGGCGACAACGCCTCTTCCCAGATCTTCTGATGCCGCCGCTGCAGCGAGCAATCCCGTTCGCCGAGATGCACCGCATTGCCCTTGCCATCGCCGAACACTTGGATCTCGATGTGCCGCGGCTTGGTCAGATACTTTTCGAGATAAACCGCATCGTTCCCGAACGCGGCTTTCGCTTCCGCTTTCGCCGTCTTCAGCGCCATGTCGAGTTCTTCGGCCGTCCGCGCGACCTTCATGCCGCGCCCGCCGCCGCCCGCCGACGCCTTGACGAGCACCGGAAATCCCATCGACTTGGCGACTTTCATCGCCTGCGCTTCGCTTGTGATCTCGCCGTCTGATCCCGGCACCACCGGAATTCCGAGCCGTTTCGCCGTTTCCTTGGCCTCGATCTTGTCGCCCATCGTCCGGATATGTTCGGACGTCGGCCCGATGAACGTGATGCCATGCTCTTCGAGAATTTCGGCAAACCGTGCGTTTTCAGACAAGAACCCGTAGCCCGGATGGATCGCGTCGGCGCCGGTGATCTCGCACGCCGCCAGCAACCGTGGAATATTGAGATAGCTTTCCGCGGCCGGCGGCGGCCCGATGCAGACGCTTTCATCCGCCAGCCGCACGTGCATCGCGTCCGCGTCCGCCGTCGAATGCACCGCGACGGTCGCGATCCCAAGTTCCTTGCACGCACGCTGGATGCGCAGTGCAATCTCTCCACGATTGGCGATGAGGACCTTGTCAAACATTCGTTTTTCGGGAGTGGGCAGCAGGCAGTAGGCAATGAGAACCCCATTGCCTATTCCCTACTGCCGACTGCCGCCCTTCATTCAATCACAACCAGCGGCTCACCGAACTCGACCGGCTGGCCATTCTCCACCAGAACCTGCGTGACAGTGCCCGATCGGGGCGCAGGAATCTGGTTCATTGTTTTCATCGCTTCGATGATCAGCAGCGTTTGGCCCTGCGAGACCCGCGTGCCAGCCTCGACGAAGGGCGCGGCCCCTGGCTCCGAAGCGCGGTAAGCCGTCCCGACCATCGGCGATTTCACCACGCCCGGATGGCTTGCCGGATCACTCGCTCGGGCCGGCGCGACCGCACCAGCCGCACCGCTCTCCGCGCCGCCACCGTGCGCCAGCGCCGCAGGTGCCGCGACATGCGCCGCGACTGAGACCTGCCGCGCGACGCGGAGCCGAAGGCCCTCGCGTTCCACTTCGATTTCCGAAAGTCCCGTCTCGTTCAGCAGCTCCGCCAGCTCCCGGATCAGACCGTGCTCGACGCTGCTCTTGTCTTTGGTTTCCTTCGCCATTCGTGTGCTCTTCGCGCGCTCCATGTGCTGCGGCCCCGAGATCTCGACCGACCACGCAAGACACCCGGATAACTGCCCGGATAACCGAAGGAGCCGGCAGGCCCCAATGGCGCTGGCCGACCGGCCAAAAACAAGGCCGCAGCATTGATCTGCGGCCTCGTGTATCAGCTTTGCCGGCGCGGCGAAAGGCAGGTAGCCTTGCCCTAAACACCGATCAACAGTTGTATTTTGGCGGATTAACCAACCGTCAGACGCCCGTCAGCAAACAGAACACCCGTTCTGGCGCAGCTCAGCGACGTTTTTTATCAGCAATTCCGCGAGGTTTTCCGGCGCTCCCGCGATCACCCGGTCACCCACCATGAAGTTCGGCGTGCCTTGCACGCCCATCTTCTGGGCCAGCTTGCGGACGTCGTCGATCTCTTTCTTGACGTCGGTCGAGGCCATGTCGCGCTTGAGTTTGGCCATATCCAATCCGGCCTTCTCGGCAACCTTCAAGGCACTCGCCTCGTTGGCCTGCCCCTGCATTTCCAGGAGCCCGCGATGCACCTCCCAGTACTTGTTCTGCATCCGCGACGCGAGCGCCACCTTGGCCGCCTCTTCCGAGCCCTTCGACAGGATCGGGAACTCCTTCATGACGATGCGCACTTTCTTATCCTTCTCGACCACCTGCGCCAGATCGATGAACGCCTTCTTGCAATAGCCGCAGTTGTAGTCGAAGAACTCGACGATCGTGATGTCGCCATTGACGTTGCCAACGACCGGTGCGCTGACGGACTTAAACAGATCCTTGGCGTTTTCCTTGATCGCCGCCTGCATCTTCTCGCTCTGGATTTTCTCCATCTTGGCTTCGAGCGCCGTCTGGATCTCCATCATCACTTCGGGATTGTTGACGAGGTAATCCTTAATCAGCGCCTCGAGTTCCTTGCGCTGTGCGGGCGTGAAGCTGCTGCCAGCCTTGCTCGCATCCCCAGGCTTGCTCGCATCCCCAGCCTTGCTCGCATCCCCAGCCTTGCTCGCATCAGTTGTCGCTCCTGCCGATTGCGCCATCACAACTGTCTGGGCGAGCGCTGCGACGCCCGGCTCGGTCTTGGTCCGTCCAACCGCCAGCGCACCGGCCAGCAGCAGCAGCGCCGGAACAGCAATCGTCACGCCCTTCTTCGAGGTCATGACCTCCAACCAACCGGCCACAGGACGTTCTTGCATCTGCGAGGCTTTCTCTGCTTGTTTGGCGTCGTTCGGCAACGTGCCGGCGCGATTCGCGATCAACTACTGGTCTTTCGGTATTTTGTACGTCACGATGTCTTCCGACTTGATCCAATCAGGCGTTCCGCGTTGCAGCTTGACCTGCGCGCGTTTGGCGAAGATCTGCGCCTGTTTCACATCTCCACTGATGAAATGCGCCTGCGCCGCCGCGAGATCCGCCTGCGGCAGCTGGCCCTTATTGTAGAGCCCTTTCGCCAGCAGCGAATAGGCCGTGGGATTATCGCCGTCCGTCACCACAGCGCGGCGCAACAACGCGATCCCCTCGTCTAGCATCGCCGGATCTTCGGTGGCCAGTAACGACTGCGCTAGGTGCGTCTGGATCAGCGGCTCGTTGCCGCCCAACATTTGGTTGGCCTTCCGAAGGTTAATGACAGAGTCCCGATGCTGCCCCTGCCAGAATTGCAGATTGCCCTTCAGTTCCCAGAAATAGGGATTGTTGGGTTGCTCCTTGATAAGAGCATCGACGTCGGCCAGGTGCGTCGCGCATCGCCCCGAGCAGTTCTTTGCGATCGCCCGCGCATACCGCGCTGGCAAGCTGGTGTCCGATGGCGGATAGCGATTCCCGGCCGTTCGCGCGCCTTCGAGATACCCCGAGATTTTCGCCCGCATCATGTCGTGCCGCAGCTGCAATTCCGGCGAATCCTTCACCCCCGCATGAGGGCTTTTCGCCACCAGATCGCGGAGTTGCGCAATACGGTTCGATGCGACCGGATGGCTGCGCACGAACGGATCCTGATGGCGGTCGGAAATGTACTCCTGTTGCGCGAATTTCTCGAACGTCTCCAGCATCCCCTGGCCCGACTGCCGTGTCGCCGTCAGAAAACTGAGACCCGCCTGATCCGCCGCCGATTCCTGCGACCGGCGCTCACCGAGCAGCGACCGCAAGATCAGCTCTTGTCCGCCGAGTGCGACGCCCTGCCCGGCGCCCGCTACTTCCCGCGCCGTATCCCCGCCCGTCGCCGCCCCGCCGATCAGCAAACCGATCCCGAGTAAGCTGACCAGCAGCGCTTTGGTTTGATCCCGCGCGATCCGGGCGCGCAGCTGCGCCATGTGGCCACCTGTGATGTGACCGGTCTCGTGCGCGATAACACCAATCACCTCGTTCGGTGTCTTCGCCTGCATCAACGCGCCGGAATTCATGAACACGTTCCGCCCATCGGCCACGAACGCATTGAACGAATCATGCTTCACGATCCGCATTGCGATATTCTGCCCGCCGAGCCCCGCCGCCTTGAAAATCGGCCGCGCGTAATCCTTCAAAAGGGTCTCGATCTCGGTGTCCCGGATCAAGGGAATACCCTGCGCCGCAGCGATGCTCGGCAACAGCCCGGAGCAGGCAGTTGCAACGGCCACCACGCACGCAATCATCCGCCGCGCCAATGGCCGGCCGCCCGAGGTCGCGCTATGGGTGAGTTTCGTCACGTCATCATCCAAAATTGCCAGCACCAGGAGACGCAACACGCCGCACAAAGCACGCGACAATCGCAACTATAGAGCCTGAACCCCGCCTGAACCAGCCAGCTTGCCCGGCTCATGCACGCCAAGAGCCGTTGCCCACACCTGAATAGCCTTCACAGACGGCTCGACCGCCGCTATTGCTCGGCGTCAATCGCGGTGATTTTGCGACATTGGGAGAACAACGCATGCAGTCGGGCCTGCACCAAGGCAAACTCGTCACGGTTTTCGGCGGATCCGGCTTCGTTGGCCGCCACACGGTCCGCAGCTTGGCCAAGGCCGGCTGGCGCGTCCGCGCCGCCGTCCGCCGTCCCGATCTCGCCGGTCACCTGCAACCCATGGGCGCCGTCGGCCAGATTCACGCCGTCCAGGCCAACGTACGCTATCCCGAAAGCGTCGCCCGCGCCGTTGAAGGCGCAGACGTCGTCATCAACTTGGTCGCCATCCTCCACAAATCCGGCAAGCAGACTTTTGACGCGGTCCACGTCGATGGCGCCCGAACCATCGCCCGCGCGGCCAAAGCCGCGGGCGTCCAAACCTTCATCCACGTTTCAGCCATCGGCGCGACCGCGCGCGCAAAAGGCAATTACGGTCGCACCAAGGCCGCGGGCGAAGCCGCCGTGCAAGCCGAGTTTCCCGAGGCCATCATTCTTCGCCCCTCGATTATCTTTGGGCCCGAGGACGACTTCTTCAATCGCTTCGCCGGCTTGGCCCGCATGGCGCCGATGCTGCCGCTGATCGGCGGCGGCCGCACCAAGTTCCAACCCGTCTACGTCGGCGACCTCGCCGCCGCCATGACCAACATCGCCGCCGGCGGCCACGGCAAGCCCGGCAACATCTACGAGATTGGCGGCCCCGAAGTTTTCACGTTCAAGCAGCTCCTCGATAAGACGCAAGCCTGGTCCGGCCGCAAGAAAATGTACGCGCGGCTCCCCTTTTGGGCCGCCAAACTCGGCGCGCTTATGACGGTGCCGCTGCCGAACGCCATGCGCCCCCTCACCGTCGATCAGGTACGCATGCTGCAAATGGACACCATCGTCAGCGACACCGCCAAGACCGACGGCCGCACGCTCGCAGCCCTCGGCGTGACGCAACCGCACAGCATCGGCACCATCGTCCCGCACTATCTCGAGCGCTTCCAACCCAAGGGCCAATACGCCCACTACCGTGGCTGATCCCGTCGTCATGACCGGCGCAAAACACGGCGGCCATCTTGGCGGCGTCTACGGCGCCAAAACCACCGGAGACGTTGCCGCTCTTTACGACACATGGGCTGCAACCTACGACGCCGAAATGGCGGTCGCCGGCTATCGCCACCCCGCCATTTGCCTCGCCCTCCTGTCCCGCCATCTGCCCAAAGGCACCGCGCCTTTGCTCGATGCCGGCGCCGGCACCGGCCTCATCGGCGAATGGCTGGCGATCATGGGATACCCGCACGTCGAGGCCCTCGACATCTCCGAAGGCATGCTGGCCGTCGCCGCAACCAAGCGCTGCTACGCGGCTCTCCACAAACTCGCCCTCGGCGGACCCTTGCCCTTCGCCGATGGCGCCTTCGGCGGCATCGTCTCGGCCGGCGTCTTCACGTCCGGCCACGTCGGCATCGAAGGCCTCGACGAGTTGATCCGCATCTGCCGCCGCGACGGCGTCATCGTCCTGACCGTCAAGAACACACTCTGGGAGACCGGCTTCGCCGCCCGCATCGCCGCGCTCGAGAAAGCCCGCCTCGTCACCCGCGCGGAAGAGACCGAACCTTATGTCTCCATGCCCGGCGAAACCAACACCATCCCCAGCCGCGGCCTCGCGTTACGAGTTTTGTGAAACGCAGACTTACACATTTGAACTCCAAACACCTGAAAAATGACAATTCGACGCCGATGCATTACCTTGAAACCAGCAACCTTGGGAACTGTCGCAATATGGGCCACGACCGTATCAAAACGGATCCTGCCATTGGCAAATTTCGCCACCGACACGCGGCTCGCCTCCGCGATGACGCCCTAACTCGCCCAAAACCCTGGCTCCACCCCTGACAACACGCCACCGATCCGCAACGCGCTGAGCTTCGTCGCCAGCCCCGTCCTGTCGTCAATCTCCACCGCGAGCCCCGACAGCGTCGCCGGCCCCAGCGACGGCTCGAACCGGTCGCGCGGAATCCGCGTCAAAAACCGGTTGATCGGCTCCTCGACACCCATGCCGAGCACCGAGTTATAGTCGCCGCACATCCCGGCATCCGAAATGTACGCCGTCCCCTGTGGTAAGATCCGTTCGTCCGCCGTTGGCGCGTGCGTGTGCGTCCCCGCGAGTGCGCTGATCCGCCCGTCAAGAAAATATCCAAGCGCCTGTTTCTCGCTCGTCGTCTCGGCGTGAAAGTCGACAAAGATCGCGTCGCACCCGCGCTTCAACGGACACGCCGTCACTTCCGCATCGATCGCCCGGAACGGACAATCGAGCTCCGT
Organism: uncultured Alphaproteobacteria bacterium; assembly: GCA_963779515.1. GTDB lineage: Bacteria > Pseudomonadota > Alphaproteobacteria > Rhizobiales > Hyphomicrobiaceae > CAVZYN01. Next base: position 58,449 of record CAVZYN010000004.1, on the reverse strand, counting down.
CATGAAGATGCGCCCGAGTGCATTGATGATCAGGATCTCCGCGCCATTTTTCGCACGAAACAGCCCCGCGCCTTTGCCCGGCGTCCCCTTGGGAAAATTCAACGGCCGGATCAGCCGCTCCTGCCGCGTAATATAGACCAGCGTCTCCCGCTGATCGAACGCATGATTGCCGAGCGTGACGACATCGGCGCCCGCATCGATCAGATCCTGGAGAATCTGTTCCGTGATGCCGAATCCGCCCGCCGCGTTCTCGCCATTGATCACGACGAAATCCAGCGCCCAGCGCCGCCGGAGCGACGGCAACAGATCCAGCACCACCTTCCGGCCGGCGCGGCCGACCACGTCGCCGAGAAACAAAAACCGCATTGAAGTCCTTGAGGTCAAAAAACGATCAGCGTTCAAACCGCCGCGGACCACTGGGCGTCAGCACCCAGTCGAGGCGCTGGTCATAGTCGAGATGCGGCACCGCGTCGACCTCTTGCGCATCGTATCCAATCCCGACCGTGGTGATCCGCTTGAAGCGGCTGAGCGACGCGATACTGCGGTCATAGAAGCCGCCACCATATCCGAGCCGCCACCCATGCGCGTCGAACGCCAACAACGGCACCAGCAGCACATCTGGTTCCACCACCGGCTTGTCCGCCATCGGCTCCCGAATCCCCCAGATCGCGGTCTCCATGTCGTCGCCCGGCGACCACGCCCGGAATAGCAGCGGCTTCCCCTTGCCCTGCATCACCGGCAAACACAACGTCGTCCCCTCGGCGTGGAGCCACGTCAGCAGCGGCAGGACATCGATCTCATCCGCCATCGGCATGAAGCCAGACACCACCGCCGCCGGAGGCAGTTTCAGGAAATCGAGCCCATGCGCAGCAAGCTGCCGTGCCGTCAGCGCATCCGCCGCCGCATGGGCGGCTGCCCGGCGCGTCTTGGCGTCCTCGCGCAACCGCCGCTTCTCATCGGAGACGGTATCCTGCGTCATGCGCCGTGAACCCACTTTCGGCCCGCGAAGCTGGCCGTGGCCGCGACCGGGGCCAGCCGCGAGCGGCGACCCTAATGAAGTAAAGTGCAGAGCCGCGATGGCCGTGGTGCTGTCGATCCCGCGTGGTCCCTACGGTTGTAGGTGGGCACCATGTGACCAAGCCCACGAGCCCGGTCAGGGACAGCACCCATGCGGAATTTATAGGCCCCCGGGTCGATGTGCGCCGACGAACCTCGCAGCCCTGCCAAGTGAAGATAGTCGAGAACTGCAGTAATTCCAATGCCGGAACGCGGTTCAGGCCTTGTTTCCCCGCACAAAAGCGACAACAGCCGGCCGCCGATCACGGCCAGCAACACCCCCATCAAGACGGCAAAGCGAGATCCACACGGGACCAGAAGTGCTTTCAATTCCGTACGTCGTCGTGACATACCGCGTCGCTCGCCGCACCGGGCCCTGTCACGCGCTGCAGACCGATCGGTCCTCACCGGCCCCGCCCAGCATGAAATAGCTGAACTCCGCGCGGCCACCAGGCAGTGACGCACCGGTCGCCTTGATGTCGCAGAACGCGATGACAAACAACTTGCTCTTGCACTTGGCTTCCGTGATGCCGCGCGTCGCGCACGGGCTCGAATTGCGCCGCGCGATGCTGAAAGTCCGCCCACAAATCCTGGCCGAACCACCATCCAAAGAAACCCGTCAGACACCAGAAAGAACAGTGCGGCAAGCAGTTTCTTCAAGGTCTCCCTCGTGCCTCCTTTCAGACTCGAGCTCTCCAACTCCTGCTTCGCCGCCGGCTGGCACCGCCGGACGCACGTCGCCTCTGATCATCGGCTTCGGCGGCGCCGCATCGCCAAGCACCACGCGGCAATCCGGCGGCAACCCCTCGAGCGTCAACGGCGGCTTCGGCGGTGGCGGTGGTCCAGGCGGCTTTGGTGCTGGCGGCGCCGTCAACAGCGCGAACCAGTCCGCAAGCTCTTTGCCGCAGCCATCGTCATTGGCTGGCACCGGCTGCGGCTGACATCCAATGCTGCCTTTCGGGCAGCTCATACGCACATGAAAATGATAAAAGTGCCCGAACACCGGCCGCACCTTGTAAAGCCAGCGCTTATCCGTTTCCGCTGCCGACGCCTCGCACAGCGCCTTCTTGATTGCCGGATGCACCAGCACCCGCTCGACCTCTGGATACGACGCAGCCCGCTTCACCAAAGCCCCATGCGTCGGCGTCCACAGCTGCTGATTGACCGACAAATTGTCGGGCCCGAGCATCGACAGCGCCGACATGTCCTCGCGCTCTTTCTCGGTTAGCCGCCGGTTCGGCATCGGCGTGAACCAAACGTCTGCATCGAGCCCCACCTGATGGCTCGCATGTCCCGTCAGCATCGGCCCTCCGCGCGGCTGCGACATGTCGCCGACCAGCAATCCCGGCCAACCATCCGTCTGCGCCTCGACCGCGAACTTCCCCAACAGCGCGACGAGATCCGGATGCCCCCAATTGCGATTGCGCGACAGCCGCATCGCCTGCCACGCCGGCCCATCGATCGGCAGTGCCTTGGCGCCCGCCAAACAGCCTTTGGTGTAGAACCCAATCGCGCGCGCCTGCAACGGTGCCGGTGTTTTAGCCGCCCCAAACAATTGCTTTGCGGGAATGACCGGCTTCACCACGGCACCCGGCGCGGCGGGAACACCTGGCGCAACAGGCGCGGCCGGTGCCACGGGCGCAACCACCGCGTCGCCCTTCTGCCCCGCAGCCGGCGTCTCGCCCTCGTCCGCGATCTGCGGAACGGTCTGCGCAACGACCAGCGGCGCTGACAACACCAGCACCAAAATCGCCAACCAACGTGCCATCATTCCGGCCTCATTTCGATTCGCGCACAACTCTATCCCGCACTCGGGCAAAATTACGATCTAGCTGAACAGGGTTTGGCGACGACGCTTGAACACGCTACGAGGGGCGCCACAGCCCATTCTGCGCAGGACACATGACCAACACCCCGGAATTTCTCATCGACGGCCCCGACCGATGCCGCGGTCCGCGTCCTCTTGGCGCACGGCGCCGGCGCCCCCATGGACAGCCCGTTCATGACACAGATGACCGCGCTCCTCGTCGCACACGGCCTCGCTGTCGCCCGCTTCGAGTTCCCCTACATGGCGAGCCGCCGCCGCACCGGCAAGAAAAAGCCTGCCCCCAAAGCCGAAACGCTGATGCCGGCTTTTCGCGATGCCGTCGCAGCTCTGCCACCCGGCGGCCCCATTATCATCGGCGGTAAATCCATGGGCGGGCGCGTCGCAAGCCTCGTCGCCGATGAACTCCAAGCGGCGGGCCAGATCGCTGGCCTCGTTTGCATCGGCTACCCGTTCCATCCGCCCGGCATGCCGGAAAAACTCCGCACATCGCACCTTGAGACCCTGACCACGCCCGCGCTGATCATCCAAGGCGAGCGCGATCCCTTCGGCACCCGCACCGAAGTCGAAGCCCTGACACTGTCGAAGAAGATCGCCTTCACATGGATCGGTGACGGCGATCACGATCTCGGCCCCCGCGGCGGACACGGCTTCACCCGCAAAGGCAACCTGTCCACCGCCGCCGACGCCATCGCGGCTTTCGCAAGTTCTTTTCCTCGCCCATGAGGGAGAGGATGCCCGCCCTGCGCGACGCGCAAAAAGAATGAGGGCAGGTGAGAGTGCTTCCGTCGTCGAACAAATGCGGGCCGGCTCAGGGCTGAACCTCAAGCCGCCTGGACCGCCGCATCCGCGCTCGGCAGCTTCCGCGGCAACAGCGCCACCGCGAGAAACACGATCGCCGCGCACAGCGCCAGCACGCGGAACAGCGTATCGAACCCCCATCGCTCATAGATGATCTTGATCAGCGGCAGCGTCAGCGCCAGCACCGTGAAGCTCACCACGTAGCGCACACCATAAACCCGCGCACGCCACGCCCCGCTCGCCATCCGCCCGATCATGTAGTCGTTGATCGGAATCTGACCGAACGTCGCGACCATGAACGCGATCGCACAGAAAAACGCCGCCGTATCCTGGAGCCCCGGCATCAGCGTGAAGAACAACACCTGCCACGCCGCCGCCGCCAGAAACACCGTCCGCGGCCCAAGCTTGTCGAGCGAATACCCAACAACCAGCTGCGCCAGCGACGCCACGGCGAACACCAGAAACACCAATTGCCCGACCCGCGTCGCCGTCGGCGCAATCCCCTGCAGCCGCTCGTCGAACACCTTCGGCAACGCAAACGTTGTCGACTGGAATACGATCGACGACACCGCGCTCGTCGCAAACACGATCGCCGAAACGCGCACCAGCATGGCCTTCACATCCGCCGCCATCGGCGGTGCCGCAACCCCCGGCTTGCGCGTCGCCGCACCGTTGCGACCGATAATCGCCTCCCACTCAGTCAGCGTGTAGGCGATCCCGACCAGGATCGACACGACGCCCGGCACGATGAAGGCGATCCGCCAGCCGCCATGATCGATGAAGTATCCGGTGATCAAGGCCGCGGACGCCACCCCGAGATTGCCCCAGATTCCATTCACGGCAATGCGCATGCCCGTGTTCTTCCAGCGCTCCACGACGATGGCCAATCCCACGGGATGATAGATCGCCGCGAACACGCCGATTGCGAACAGGCCGATCCCAATCTGCAGCGGTCCCTGCGCGAACGCTGTCAGGATCGACGCGATCCCGATGCCGATGAAAAATACCGCCATCATACCTTCGCGGCTCCACTTGTCCGCGAGCCATCCCGCTGGCAGCGAGAACAATCCAAATGCGAGAAATCCCGGCGTCGCATAGGCGAGCATGTCGCCGTAAGCGAGTCCCCATTCCCGATTCAACGCCAGTGCCGCCACCGTTGCAAAAATCAGCGTAAAAAGGTGATCGAGAAAATGCCCGATGTTGAGAAACAGAAAATTCAGCCGATCGCGCATCGAGCCTCCAGCGTCGCTGCACCGGAGCCTAAGTGATGCGCGCGCTCCCCGGCAAGAACGGACTATGCAATGCAGCACTCTGGGCCATGCGACCGCGCCGCTACTGCGGCGTGAACGGGTTTTTCCATCCACCCGGTGCCCGCGCCTTCTCCGGGAACGCACTCGACAGATAATCCAGGATCTTGTCGCGATCCTTGCCTTCGACCTTCGGCATGTTGTGCCGTTGCACCATCCAGTCGAGGCTTTCGTCCCAGCGCCCGCGTGACATGCCTTGCGCCGCGACGATTTTGAAGCTGTGGCACGCCGTGCAGAAATAGAACGCATCATCCCGATGCGGCCCCGCCGGATACTGCTCCGGCGCCTCGTCCTCGCTTTTCTTGGTTTGCGCATCAGCACCCGCGGCAAGCGCCAACGCGCCCGCCACCAAGCTCGCAACCAGGATCGATCGCACCAACATCAGCCCACCAGCACCGCGATCCGATGCATCGGATTGCCGCCATACCCTTGCGGGTTCCAGCCGCCGGCGATGTGCGGCTGCGCGCGGCCCTTGCTGTCCGTCGCTCTCACCCAGACCTCGTAGTAGCCGTCCACCGGCAACTTCACCGTGCCCGTCCACCGCTGCCAGTCATAGCGGTTGCGCGCTTTGCCGAGTTCCGCCGCCTGCCATGTCGCACCGAAATCGATCGAGACATCGACCCGCGCGATGTCGGCATCACCCGCCCACGCCGCGCCACGCAGCTTCAACTCGCGCGTACCAGCCGCAAGCTTGGTGCCGTTCGGTGGATTGGTGATGATGCCACGCACCGGCATCACTTCCATGACCTGGAAATTGCTGTCGTCCGCCTTCGCGCCCGGGATCATCGGCTTGATCGCGGTGCGATACGACGTCCCCTTCATGCCCTGACCGTCATGTTCCTTGTCGCGCAACGTGATCTTCGAAATCCACTTGTGCGACACCGAACCCGGCATGCCCGGCACGATCAATCGCAACGGCCCGCCGTGGATGTTGTCGAGCGGCTTTCCGTTCATGGCGAACACCAGCAGCGCGTCCGGCTCCATCGCCTTCCTGATCGGCGCCCCGCGTGACAGCGGCGTCTGTTTCGGATCGCCCGAGAGATGCTGATCCGTACCGGTGTTGGCGGTATAGATCGCTGATGCCTTCACGCCTGCAGCCTTCAACACATCCGCCAGCGGCACGCCGGTCCATTCCGCGCACCCCGCCCCGCCATTGGTCCACTGATTGCCGCGCGCCTGCGGCGTGAAGAACGACCGGCCGTTTCCGCCGCACTCCAGCACCATGCGCGCCGTCTGCGCCTTGAAGCGCTGCTTCAAATCCCCAAGCGTGATCTCCAGCGGCTTGTCCACGACTCCGTCGATCGTCAACTTCCAACCATCGGCGTCCTTGGTCGCTTCCGGGATCTGCCCGTTGTTGCGGACAAAGAATTTCGAAGTCGGCGTGGTATCGTCATCGAGCAGGTGCTCCGGTGTTTCGGCGACCAGAGGTTTGTCGCCGAGCAGAGTAAGCCCTGGATCCTTACCGGGGAATTCGAATGGCTTCGGTCCCGCTGTCGCCGCAGCCGCAGCCGGCTCCTTCTTCGGCGCGTCTTGCGCCAGCGCCGCCGGGATCATCCCGCCGGGCATCACATTGGAGAACACGATCGGCCCGCCGACCGCCGCCGTCATCGCCGCCAACCCCGACCCGCCCAGAAATCCGCGCCGCGACGTCCCCGTTTTCCGGCCAAACGCAACGGCGTCCGCCCGCTCCGGATCGTCCGCAAAAAGCTCCTCGATCGATCGTTCCTTGCGTTGCGTCATCGCATCCTCCGAGGTTCCATCGGATGATCATATTCAATCAATTGAATATGAGAAGCACTTTTATGCCGCCACGTTATGCCATCGCAGCAGCCGCTGCCCGCCGCTGTCGCATCCAAAGCCTTAGAGCGGCCAGCATGACGATCAACATCACGGGAATCGCGACCACATTGATGGCCGACCAACCTGCTCTGACGGCCAATGCGCCCGAAACGCCCGCCGCCAAAGCGGTTGCCCCATAAACGCAAAAATCGTGGCTCGCCTGAACCTTGGCCCGCTCCGAAGGTTTGTATGTTGTCGTCAACAACGTCGACCCACCGACGTAGGTAAAGTTCCACCCAAGGCCCACCAGAATATTCGCGATCAGGAAGTTGTAGAAATCGACACCCGCGAAGTTGACCAGCGCACATCCAATCTCGAGTACGGCCCCCGTCGCAATGATCGGCAATACGCCATAGCGCGCGATCAGATGCCCCGTGAAGAACGATGGCAGGAACATCGCGATCACGTGCCCCTGGATCACTGTCGCGCTGTCAGAAAAATTGTACCCGCACGCCATCATCGCCAACGGCGTCGCCGACATGACCAGCGTCATGACGCCGTATCCGAGCATCGACGACGCAAGCGCCACCGGATAGGCCGGCTGCTGGATGATCTCCCGCATCGGCCGCCCCGGCTCGGACTGCTCGGCTTTCGTCAGCGGCGGAATTCGAATGAACTGCACGAGCAGGAACATGCCGAGCGCATAGAGCGCCACCATCATGTAGACGCCGGCAAACATCACCGGGAGAAAAGACCGACCGACCATTTTGCCGTCTGAGGCCCGAGGAATCCCGCGATCACGCCGCCTGCCATCACCAGTGAGATCGCCTTCGCACGATAGGCCGGCTCCGCCGAATCGGTCGCGGCAAACCGGTAGTACCAGGCGAACGCCCCCGACATCCCCGCGAGAAACGCCCCCGCGCACAGCAACGGAAAGCTCTGCCACCAGATCGCCAGCGAACGAAACGCCCCCGCTCACCATCCCAAACACTGCGCCTAGTGAAAACCCCGCCCTGCGGCCCACTTTCGCCATCAACATCGACGCCGGCCACGTCGTCAGCATCACCGCAAAATGCATGAGAAAGATCGGCACCGTCGCGAGCGACTTATCCTCACCAAGCAGCCCATAGCCAGCCAGCGGCGTTGTCGCGATGCTCATGCTTTGAATGCATTGAAACAGCCCCTGCGCGAACGCCAGAACGGCGACATTTCGACGATTGGATGGTGCTGGCGCGATGGTCATGTGAGAGGCCTGCAAAGATGGAGGTCGAGTATTAGCCCCTCTCTCCCAGAACGCGGCTCATTTCTTGCCACCTGCGACTTTTTGCGTGCATGGTATGTTGGGGTCGGACAAAACACCGGACGAGTGCCGCCCGGACTTTGGCCACATCGGCAGGCCCGTAGTTGCGAATGCGGGAACTGCAGAGCTACAGAGATCATATCGGTACGGCGGAAGCACGAGGGCACCTGTGGCGTCGAGTATGTCATCCTGGCTAAAGCCCATTGAGTCCTGGCTTGGGACGGGCACTGGCGCGGGCGCAGCGGACGGCCTTCTGCGCAACTTCTCGGTCCGCTCGAAACTCTTGTCGATCATTCTGGCAACCAGCCTGCTCAGCCTTGGCATCATCACCTATCTCGCCTACCAGACCGGCAAGAAGGCACTCCAAGATGCCGCATTCAATCAACTGACCAGCGTGCGCGCCGCCAAGAAGCAGCAGGTTGAGTGGTATTTCCAAAGCATGCGCGAAACCTTCGGCGTGTTCGGCGAAGACGCTTCGATCATCGCGGCCTTCCATGACTTCTCGTCCGGCTATCGCAATCTCGGCCAGACGCCGCTGAAGCCGGAGCATCGCCGCGATCTGCAAAAGTACTACAACGATGTCTACCTGCCAAAGCTCGCCAAAGGCGAGAACCCCTCCAAGATCGCCATCGAGGACTATTGGCCGGTACTCGAGAGCGCGCGCGAAGCTCAACACCTCTTCATTATCCAAAATCCGCACAAGACCGGTGAGAAGAACAAGCTCATCACCCACGCCGTGGACAACCCCTACACGGTCAGCCACGCCAAGCATCACAAATGGCTGAACGACCTCGCCAGCAGATTTGCGTTTTACGACCTGTTCCTGATCGACGTCGAGAGCGGCGCTATTGTCTACAGCGTCGCGAAGGAGCCGGATTTCGCAACGAGCATGACCATTGGTCCTTACGCAAATTCAGCGCTTGGCCGTCTGACAAAAGACATCATCAAGTCTCCCACGCGCGGTCAGGCGCGCATCACGGACTTCGGTCTCTATGCGCCATCCAACAACGCCCCTGCGGCGTTTATGGGCATTCCCATTTTTGACGGCCAAAAACTTACTGGCGTGCTGGCGGCTCAGATCTCGACCGAAGCATTGAGCAGCTTTTTGCACGGCAATAAATCATGGAAAGAGCAAGGCCTCGGCGAGACCGGTGGCAGCTATTTGGTCGGCCCCGATTTTCTGATGCGCTCCGACAACCGTGAGATTCTGGAAAAGCCCGAGACGTATCTCGCCCAGATCAAGGCCGCGCGGATTGTACCCGACGCGACAATCGAGAAGATGAAGGAGTTCAAGACGACGACCCTTTACTATCCCATCAACAATGAGCCCGTGAAGGAGGCTTTGAAGGGCAACTCCGGGACCATGCTCGTGCGCAATCGCCGTGGCATTGGCGCACTGATTTCGTACGCTCCACTCGCGATCCCCGATCTCAACTGGGTCATCCTTTCCCGCATGGATGAGAGCGAGGTCCTGAAGTCGCAGATCGAATTCAACCGCACGGTCATGACGGTTGCCTGCCTCTTGGCGCTGCTCGCGTCGATCGCCGGCCTGCTTCTTGCCCGCCATTTCCTGAAACCCATCACCGCGTTGCTCGGCGGCATCGAAGGCCTGCGCAAAGGCGACGCCTCGGTCCAGCTCGAACAAACCTCGCGCGACGAATTCGGAACGCTCACCGGCGCCTTCAACACCATGGCGCGTGAGATCAAGTCGCGCGACAACATCATCCAGTCCAAATCCAAAGCCTACGAGACTCTCCTGCGCCGCATTTTCCCCGACACCGTTGCCGAACGCTTGCAAAAAGGCGAAGGCCAGATCGCCGAGACATTCACGCAGGTCTCCGTAATCTACATTCTCATCGATGGCTTCACCAACGCGACCGAGGAAATGAGCGGCACCGACGCAATCAATCTCCTGAACGAACTCGTGGACGGCATCGACGAATGCGCCGAACGCCACGGCATCGACAAGATCAAGACCATCGGCGACCAATACCTCGCGGCCTGCGGCCTTTCGACTCCACGTCTAGACCACGTCACCCGGGCCATGGAGTTCGCGCGCGCCGCCATGCAATACGTCTTTGCCCACAACCAACGGCACGGCACCTCCCTCAGCCTGCGCATCGGCATCGCCGCCGGCCAATGCCACGCGGGCCTCGTCGGCAACCGCCGATTTGTCTACGACGTTTGGGGCACGACAGTCGCCATCGCGCGGCGCATCGTCTTTGATGCTGGCGACAACGCCGTCCGCGTGCACGAAGACGTCTACAACGCCCTTGCCGAGAAATCGGGCTTCGGCGACATGCTCGAAGTCACGACCAAGGCGAAAGGCCCGGTCAAGACCTGGCAGCACCGCTTCACCCGCACCGCGATCGCAAACGACAAACCCGTCGGCGTCTCCGCGCCCAAGGCCGCGGAGTGATCGTCCCGTCATGACCCAGATCTTCGGCACCACCGACTGGCTGTTCTGGGGCATCGCCCTGATGATCGGCTACCCGCTGCTGATCGTCGGCCTGACCGAACTCAGCCACCGCCTCCCGGGGACCAAATACGCCGACTATCAAAAGCCGCTCGACCTGTTCCGCAACAGCTGCCTGTTTGTCCTCTTTGTCACGGTCCTCTTTCGCGGGGTCCTCGAGTGGGACAACAGCTGGCTCGCCGTCCGCATCGTCGATACCGCGTTCTGGATCACTTTTCTCAATGCCGCGCTCGCTGTCTTCAACGCAATCTTTTTCGGCAACAGCGCGATCGGCACCTGGCGCGCCGCGATGCCGCGCCTGCTGATCGATCTCTCGCGCCTTCTAATCGTGCTGATTGGCTCGGCCATTGTGGTCAGTCAGATCTGGGGCGTCGATCTCAGAGGTCTCATTGCCGCCCTCGGTGTCGGATCGCTTGTGATCGGCCTGGCGCTGCAAGATACCCTTGCCAATGTCTTCTCAGGCATAGCGCTCATTTCCGCCAAGCAGTTCAAGGTCGGGGACTGGATTCGCGTTGGCGACACCGAAGGTCAAGTGAAGTCGCTCAATTGGCGCACGATTTCGATCGAGACCATCACCGGCGACCTCGTTATTCTGCCAAACAGCATGATCGCCAAGGATCGTTTGCGGAACTTGGGGCTCGCCCAGAACCGCCATGTCATGATGCAGGACGTCAAGCTTTCGTTCGAGTATCCGCCCGAGCAGATGATCGCAGCGCTTATTGAAGCCTCCAACACCACCGCCGAGGTGCTCGCCGAGCCCAAGCCCGTGGTCCGCATCTTCGCGTACGAAGACCACGCCATCGTCTATCGCGTCATCCTTTGGACTGCGGAATTTAGGGGCGTAAATCGCGTCCGCAGCGAACTCTTGTCCAATATCTGGTACCTGTTCGAACGCCGCGGTATTCAGATCCCCGCACGCTTCAACACCCGCTTCGATATCCCGGCCGAGCATCGTCGCGCCGTGCCCAAAACCCCGGAAGAACTCGCCGTACGCCTCGCCCAGAGCGGCATCTTCCAGCACAGCGCCAAAGACCTCCAGGGCCTCGCGGCCGGCGCTCGCGTCCAGGTCTTCCGCAAAGGCGAGCTGCTGATGTCGGCTGGCAAATCGCAACGCGATGTCCTCCTCGTCAGTTCCGGCTCCGCCGAGGCCATCTCGCCGTCGGCCAGCCCGGCGCCGGTCCGCCTCGAATTCACCAAAGGCCAGCTCATTCTCTTCAAGCCAATGTTCCGCTCGGGCGAGAGCCCGCTCACCATCCGCGCCACCAGCGACGTCGAAGTCATCGCGATCCCGCTTCCGGACTTCGAGCGCTTCCTTGTCCGGGATGCAAGCTTTGCGACCAACATCGAGCGCATTCTCAACGCCAGCGAAGTCTCGCTTGCGAAACTCTCACCCGCCAGCGTGCCGGGCGCAACCAACGGCCATCTGGATGATCGCGCCCAAATCCTGAAGGACATGTTCCGCGCATGAGATCGAACATCGTATCAACAATTCGCTGCCTCGAGTAACCCCGTGAACGACGCCAACGCCCCCCTCAGCATTCCGCCACAGCGCCCAAAGAGTGCGCAGAAATCCGCAGCTCTTCTGCAAGATCTGATCGCCGCTCTCCAAGGCAACCTGGACGCCCGTCGGCGCTTGCGCCGCTGGGTCTATGAAACCATCGAGGTCGGCGGCGGCGACAGCATGGAAAGCCGCTATTTCGATCGCTTCATTGTTGCGATGATCGTGCTCAATATCGCAGCCTTCGTCGCCGAAACGGTGCCAAGCCTTGCAGCCAAATATGCAGGCGCATTCCACGCATTCGAAATCGTCTCCGTCATCATCTTCACGCTGGAATACGCAGCCCGCCTCTGGTCCGCCGTCGAAGTTCCCTTTCTCGCACGCCAATCGCCCTTGCACGCGCGCCTCAGCATGGCCAAGCGGCCCTATCTCATCATCGACCTCCTCGCGATCCTTCCATTCTATCTGGGCCAACTGTTCGCCATCGACACTCGCGTCCTGCGCGTCCTGCGCCTCTTGCGCTTCTTCAAACTGTCGCGCTACTCGCCCGCCATGCACGCCCTGATGCGTGTCCTCGGCAATGAATCCCGCTCCCTGATGGGCGCCGGCATGCTGCTGCTTGCCGCACTCCTGATCAGCTCCACGGGCATGTACTATCTCGAAAGCGAGGCTCAACCCGATAAGTTCGGCAGCGTCCCCGAAGCCGCCTATTGGGCCATGACGACGCTGACCACCGTCGGCTACGGTGACGTCACACCCATCACGCCACTCGGCAAGCTCTGGGCGATGCTCACCATGCTCATCGGCCTCTGCATCCTGGCGCTACCCGTCGCCATCATCGCGACCGGCTTCTCACAAGAGGTCGGCCGCCGCGATTTCGTCGTCACGTGGTCCCTCATGTCTCGCATCCCCCTGCTCGCCGAACTCGAAGCGAGCGAGGTCGCCCAGGTCATGCCACTCCTGCACGCCAATAACCTCCCATCGAACATGGAAGTCATCGCCGCCAACAGTCCAGGCGAGGCGATGTTCTTTATCGCGTCCGGCGGGGTAAAACTGAAAGCCCACAACCGCGAAGTCGGCTACGATACCGGTGATTTCTTCGGCGCTGTCGCGGTGCTCGACGGCGATGTCAATCCCGGCGCTTTTACCACCTTGTCCCGCACGCGCCTCCTCAAGCTCTATCGCGAGGATTTCCATCGTCTCGAAGTGATCAATCCCGCAATCGGCGCCCACATCCGCGCTGTTGCCGCCCAGCGCAAGCGGGCCCGCGAACAGTTCGAACAACAGCGCACCACGCACGCCTGACGCGCGGGCGAAAGCTTGCAGCCACGGCCGAGGCCTGCCATGGATGCCCATCGGATCAAAACTGATGGGAGACAAACGATGGACAAGGCACTTCATGACCGCGGCCTCGCCAACCGCAAGAAGGTACTCGGCGAAGACTACGTCAACAAATCCATGAGCACCGCCGATGATTTCAACGGTCCCTTCCAGGGCGTCCTCAACGAATATTGCTGGGGCATGATCTGGGACGACCCGACGATCCCGCACAAAACCCGCTCGATGCTCAACCTGTGCATGCTCGCCTGCCTGAACCGCATGCACGAATGGGAACTGCATTTCCGCGGCGCCATCCGCAACGGCGTCACCAAGGATGAACTGCGCGCTCTGATCACGCAACTTGGCGTCTACGCCGGTGTTCCGGTCTCCGTCGAATGCTTCCGCATCGCCCGCAAAGTCTTCGCCGAGATGGACGGCAAGAAAGCCTGATAGGTCAAGGCGCGCGATCAATGACCTTCTTCAACACTGGAAAGTAGTTCGCCCCATACCCCGCCGCGATCGTCTCTTCGAGGATCGCGGCGGTCAATTCCGCACCACGCAACCGGACGCCGACCTCCCGCGCCAATGCCAGCGCATACGCGTTGTCCTTCTGCGCATACTCCGTCGAGAACGCACGTTCCGGAAAATGCCCCGGCAGCATCGCCTTCATTCCGTGATTGTTGAGCGCAAAGCTGTTCGCCGACCCCTTCGCCAGGGTCGCCAACAACAGCGCTGGATCGATCCCAGCGCGCTCCCCGACCACCAAGGCTTCCGCCAGCGCATTGACTGTCTGAAACAGCACCATGTTGTTCATGACCTTGGCGATCTGCCCCGTCCCCACATCACCACAATGCGTGATGTCCGAGGCAAAGCAGCCGATCAACGGCTCGAGCTGCTCGTACGTTGTCCGCGCCGCGCCCACCATCACACTGAGCGTCCCCGTCTGAGCCGCCTCCCGCGTCCGCGCGATCGGCGCATCGGTGAACACGGCACCTTTGGCCGCAAGCGCTCGTGCCAAGTCCCGCGTCAGCGCCACTGGCGACGTCCCAAGGTCGACAAAGACCTGGTCCTTCCGCGCGCCAGCGATCAGGCCTCCGCCTTGGATGACGCGCGCGACGTGCTCCCCACTCGGCAGGCACACAAAGACGATATCGGCCGCCTCTGCGACATCCCTTGCCGAGGTTGCAGCGTGACCGCCAGCTGCCTCGATCCGCGCGAGCGGTGCTGCGTCGAGGTCGAATGCCGTCACCGCGCACCCGCTCTTTGCGATCAGGTTTCGGCAAATCGGCTCGCCCATCACGCCAAGACCAATGAATCCCACTCCATTCGTCATACGACCCGTCCCTGGTTGCGACGCTTGATCCACAACATACGCATTCCCGACAGCGACTTGACCAGATGCAGCTTCATGTCCACGTTGCGAATGGCGGGTACCGCCGTGTTTCGGCCCACATTAGGAACGGCATTTGGCTCTTCAACTCGACACACCGCCGTCTTCACACACCGCGCCGCCCGATGGCATGGCGATCGATCCGGTCTGTCATATGACGGTCGAAATCGCGACCGCCAAGCACGTGCACCTCCATGACGGCGCCAACGTCTACTTCTGCAACCCCCGCTGCAAGGACCGCTTCATCGCCGATCCGGCCCGGTACCTCGATCCAGCGGCGCGTCAGGCCGCAGCCGAAGCGGAGGCCGCGAAACAGCCACAAGGCACAAAATATACCTGCCCGATGGATCCCGAGATTGTCCAGGTCGGGCCCGGCACCTGCCCCAAGTGTGGCATGGCCTTGGAGCCTATGGGCATCCCGCCGCGAGACGCCGGCCCCAATCCTGAACTGATCGACTTCACGCGACGTCTCAAGATCGGCGCCGTGCTGACCATACCCATCGTCATCATCGCCATGGCGCCACACGCCGGATTGCCGCTCCATGCGTGGCTCTCACCCCGCCTCTCTCAATGGCTTGAATTCATGCTCGCCATCCCCGTTGTCCTGTGGTGCGGCTGGCCGTTCCTCGAACGTGGCTGGGCGTCGATCAAAACCCGCAACCCGAACATGTGGACACTGATCGCCCTTGGCGTTGGCGCGGCATTCCTCTACAGCGTCGCCGCGGTCGCGGCGCCCGGCTTCTTCCCGGATTCCCTCAAAGGTCACGGCGGCACCGTCGGCGTTTACTTCGAAGCCGCGGCCGTCATCATCTGCCTCGTCCTGCTCGGACAGATCATGGAGCTCCGCGCCCGAGAGAAGACCGGCTCGGCACTGCGCGGCCTCCTCGATCTCTCCCCCAAGACCGCCCGCCGCATCGCCGCCGACAACAGTGAGTCCGACGTACCGCTGGATCAAGTCCTCGTCGGCGACCGCTTGCGTGTCCGCCCCGGCGAATCCGTCCCCGTCGACGGAGCAATCCTCGAAGGCTCCTCCGCAATCGACGAATCCCTGCTCACTGGAGAACCTATCCCTGCTGAAAAAGGCCCTGGCGCCAAGGTCACAGGTGGCACGCTCAACACCTCCGGTTCCTTCGTGATGCAGGCAAAGAAGGTCGGCGCTGACACCATGCTGTCCCGCATCGTCGCCATGGTTGCAGACGCCCAGCGCTCACGCGCGCCGATCCAATCCATGGTCGATCGCGTTGCCGCTTGGTTCGTCCCGGCCGTCGTCATCATCGCGATCCTCGCATTCTTCGCATGGCTCACATTCGGCCCCGCGCCATCACTCGCCTACGCCATTGTCGCCGCTGTCTCCGTCCTCATCATCGCTTGCCCGTGCGCACTCGGCCTCGCCACGCCGATGTCCGTGATGGTCGCAACGGGCCGCGGCGCCCGCGAAGGCGTGCTCGTCAAGAACGCAGAAGCCCTGGAGCGCCTCGCCGCCATCGATACCCTCGTCATCGACAAGACCGGGACATTGACCGAAGGCCGCCCCGCCCTCACAGACGTCAAGGCACTCCCCGGCAACGACGAAAAGATGATGCTCCGTCTTGCCGCCAGCTTGGAACGCGGCAGCGAGCATCCCCTTGCTGAAGCCATTGTCGCTGGCGCCAAGGCGCGCCGCATCTCCACCATGGCGCCGACGCACTTCAAAGCCGTCCCAGGCCAAGGCGTCACGGGCGAGGTTTCAGGCCAGGACATTGCCCTGGGCACAGCGCACCTCATGACGGCCCTCAACATCTCAACCCGCGAACACGAGGGCGATGTCGCAACACTGCGCGCCGCTGGCAAGATCGTCTTCTTCGTCGCGCTCAACGGCAAACTCGCCGGCTGGCTCGCTCTCGCCGATCCGATCAAGCCGTCCGCGCGCGCAGCCCTGACCGCCCTCGCCGAACGCCAAATTCGCGTCATCATGGCAACCGGCGACAACCGCACGACGGCCGACGCCGTCGCCCGTGATCTTGGCATCAAAGCCGTCCACGCCGACATGCTTCCCGCCGGCAAAGCCGAATTGATCGCCGCACTGAAGGCGCAGGGCGCCAAGGTCGCCATGGCTGGTGACGGCATCAATGACGCTCCCGCGCTCGCGGGCGCCGATGTCGGCATCGCCATGGGCACCGGCGCAGACGTTGCCATCGAAAGCGCCGGTATCACGCTCCCCAAAGGCGATCTGGCCGGTATCGTCCGCGCCCGCATCCTCGCCGAGGATACGCTCCGCAACATCAAGCAGAACCTCGTCTTTGCCTTCGGCTACAACGCCTTTGGCGTCCCCATCGCGGCGGGCATCCTCTATCCGCTGCTTGGTATCCTGCTCTCACCCATGATCGCCGCCGCCGCCATGAGCCTCTCCTCCGTCTCCGTCATCGCCAACGCTTTGCGCCTCGGCAAGACCCGGCTCCACTGACGCTAGTCACACGCCCGGCCGGCCGTTCGCGAACGGCGCCAGCACTTGCGTAATGAACTGATGCGACGGCGTCGGCACACCATGCTCGCGCCCAAGCCGCACGACCGCTCCCGATAACCCCATCACTTCGATCGGCTTTCCCGCGATCAGATCATGCGACATCGATGACATCATTGCATTCGGCAATCCGTCGATCTGCTTGATCACCGTCTCCGCATCCTCGGGCTTCAAACCTGTCTTCATCGCAATGCCCACCGCCACCACCTCGCGCACCGCCGCGTGCAGCAATTCTCGCGACTCAGGCGTCGACCGGATCGGCGCAATCGGCCCGCGCGCCAGCGATGTCATGCCGGAAAACGGCGCCAGCATCGAGAACTTCATCCACATCGACCGCATGATATTGTCTCTGAGATGTCCGTCGATCCCAGCCGCGAGGCACGCCGCATGAAACGCCTTGGTCCGCGCGCTCGCGGACCCATCCGCCTCGCCATATTCGAGGATCGCGAATTTTCCCATCTCCTTCACCACGCCCGGCTCGGAAATGTGCGAGGCGATCCGCGCAACGCCCGGCACTACATGCGCCGCGCCGAGGATCTTCGCGAGTTTGCCGGCACTTTCGACGCCATTCTGAAACGTGAAGACGTGCGCACCCTTGGCGACCAGCGGCTTCAAATTCTCCGCCGCGCTCTCCGTATCCGCCAACTTCACGGCAAAAATGATGACATCCGCGCGATCGATATCGCTTGGATGCGCCACTGCCTTGATCGACTGCAACTGCAGCGGCTTGATCGCGCTATCGAGCCTGAGACCATCTTTCAGCATCGCCGCCAGATGCGCACCCCGCGCAATGAACGTCACATCGTTCCCGGCAGCCGCAAGGCGCCCGCCAAAATAGCCACCCACACCACCTGATCCCATCACCGCGATTTTCATGCCATCTCTCCCGAGATCTGACGCCAACGACGTGGCCAATAACGTCGTATCGAGCCTACGTCTCAACCTCTCAAAAAGAAATGGGCCGCAAACCGCGGCCCATCACATCAGATCTGCTCGTACGCGGGATCAACCTCGGCGGCGTTCGCCACCACCATCCCGGCGCGGGCCACGATCCCGGCGCGGACCGCGATCACCACCGCCGCCACCACCTTCCATCGGATCCGGCTCGCCCTCGGCGCGCGGAATCTCGACGCCCGTCGTCTGATCGACGATCTTCATCGACAACTTGGTCTTGCCGCGATCATCGAAGCCCAGAAGTTTAACGTAAACCTCTTGGCCTTCTTTCACGACCTCGTTCGGATGGTTCGGACGCATCGTCGAGGACAGCTGCGAAACATGCACCAGACCGTCCTTCGGTCCGAAGAAGTTCACGAACGCGCCGAACTCCATCAGCTTGACGACCTTGCCCTTATAGATCTGGCCGATCTCGGGTTCCTGCGTGATCGCTTTGATCCGGTTCATCGCCTTTTCGATCGAATCCCGGTTCGCCGAGGCGATCTTGATCGTGCCATCGTCTTCGATGTCGATCTTGGCACCACTCTCCGCGACGATCTCGCGGATCACCGAGCCGCCCGAACCGATCACTTCCCGGATCTTATCGACCGGGATCTTGATCACTTCGATACGCGGCGCATGCTCACCGAGTTCCGTGCGCGCGCCGGTCAGCGCAGATGACATCTCGTTCAAGATGTGCAACCGCCCATGCTGCGCCTGATCCAGCGCCACTCGCATGATCTCCTCGGTGATGCCCGTAATCTTGATGTCCATCTGCAGCGACGTGATGCCTTTTTCGGTACCCGCCACCTTGAAGTCCATGTCGCCGAGATGATCCTCATCTCCGAGAATATCCGACAACACTGCGAACGAGTTACCTTCCTTGATCAGGCCCATGGCGATACCCGCCACCGGCCGCTTCAGCGGAACGCCCGCATCCATCAGCGCAAGTGACGTGCCGCACACCGTCGCCATCGACGACGACCCGTTCGAACTCGGTGATTTCCGAGACGACACGCACGACGTAAGGGAACTCTTCCGGCGTCGGCATCAACGGATGCACCGCGCGCCAGGCGAGCTTGCCGTGGCCGATTTCGCGGCGCCCCGGCGAGCCCATGCGGCCCGTTTCACCAACCGAGTAGGGAGGGAAGTTGTAGTGCAGCAGGAAGCGCTCTTTCTTTGTTCCTTCCAGGCTGTCGATGTACTGCTCGTCGTCGCCCGTGCCGAGCGTCGCCACCACCAGCGCCTGCGTCTCGCCGCGGGTAAACAGCGCCGAACCATGCGTGCGCGGCAGCACATGCACTTCTGAAACGATCGGGCGCACGGTCTTGAGATCGCGGCCATCGATCCGGCGGCTGGTGCGAATGATGTCGCCACGCACCACGTCCTGCTCGAGCTGCTTGAACACTGAGCCGAGCTTGACTCCCGTGGCGGCATCCGCGTCAGCTGGCAACAACGCCGCCATTGCCTTCTTCTTCGCAGCATCCACCTGCGCATAACGCGCCTGCTTTTCTGGCGTCGCAAATGCTTTCCGGAGATCCTCTTCGATCAGCGGGCGCATCGCGTTCTTCTGTGCCGACAGATCCGGCGGCTGGAAGTCCCACGGCTCTTTCGCCGCCTTTTCAGCCAAGCGAATGATCGCATCGAGCACCGGCTGGAAGCCGCGCTGCCCAAACATCACCGCGTCGAGCATCACCTTTTCGGTCAGCTCCTTCGCCTCACTTTCGACCATCATCACGGCATCATGCGTGCCAGCCATCACGAGATCGAGTTCGCTTTTCGCCATCTCGTCGATCATCGGGTTCATGACGAACTGACCATCGATGTAGCCGACGCGGGCCGCACCAATCGGCCCAAGGAACGGCACGCCCGAAAGCGTCAGCGCGGCCGAAGCGGCCACCAAGCCAAGAATATCCGGATCATTTTCGAGATCGTGCGACAGTACTGTTACGACCACTTGCACTTCATTCTTGAAGCCTTCGACGAACAGCGGGCGGATCGGCCGGTCGATCAAGCGCGACGTCAGCGTTTCCTTCTCCGTCGGACGGCCCTCACGTTTGAAATAGCCGCCTGGAATCTTGCCGGCGGCATAGGTTTTTTCTTGGTAGTTCACGGTCAGCGGGAAAAAATCGATCCCAGGCTTCGGGCTCTTGGCGGCAACGACGGTGGCCAGCACACTGGTCTCGCCGTATTGCGCGACGACGGCGGCATCAGCCTGCCGGGCCATACGGCCGGTCTCAAGCTTCAGCCGGCGGCCGGCCCAATCAACTTCCACGCGATGTGTTTGAAACATGTTTGTCGTCTTTCTCTCTTCGGACGTACGTACAATCGTCTAGTTCCAGCGCGGCCGCCGCGGATCGGTGGTGCGCACGATCAATGCCGGAGGACCCCATGGCCACGTCATTGTTTGTCTGCAGATAGCAGTCAACACCGATGCGGTCCTGCAGCCGTGACGCATCGGCAAGAGTCAAAGAACCGGTTCTCCTTGAGGAAGACCGGACCCAATCTCTGTCATATGTGGCAAAGGTCGAGCCGGCCCCAGCGGGGCTCCAGAGCAGTTGCACTGCTCCGGCAATGCGCGTTAGCGGCGCAGATCCAGCTTTTCGATGATCTTCTGGTAGCGCGCTTGATCCGTCTTGCGAACATGATCGAGCAGGCTGCGGCGCTGGCTCACCATCTTGAGCAGGCCACGTCGCGAATGGTTGTCTTTGGTGTGGGTCTTGAAATGGTCCGTCAGGCTGTTGATCCGCTCCGTCAGGAGCGCGACCTGCACCTCGGGGGAACCCGTATCATTCGGTTTCTTGGCATGCTCTTTAATCAATGCCAATTTACGTTCGGCTGTCACCGACATCGGATATCCTTTCTATTTCAGAGTTTTAAATGACGGATCAAAAGCGCCGGGCCTCGTCCGTCGTTTGGCCACAGCCGGGATGTCGTCCAGCCGGGTCAATAGCGCCCGTGCCGCGTGCGGCCCGGGAACTCGCTGCCTTATACACGAAATGCCGGGGCTGGCGAGCTTGAATTCAGGCCTTCGGCCCGCCGATCTCGTCGGTTTCCGGGGCATCCGGACCGCCAGCGCAGCGCCGGCAGCTTGATCGACCTGCCGCCACCGGATCTCCGCACCCCGGACACCGCCGGTGCGTCCCCGCGTCGAGGCCATGTTGCAACGCCACCCGCTCGTCGAACACGAAGCATTCCCCTTGCCAGAGGCTCGCCTCGGCCGGCACCGTCTCGAGATATTTCAATATGCCGCCATCGAGCTGATAGACCTCGGGAAACCCCAGCGCGATCAGGTAAGCCGAGGCCTTCTCGCACCGGATCCCCCCCGTGCAGAACATCGCGATTTTTTTGTGCACCTTTGGATCGAGCGCGCGGCGCACGTACTCCGGGAACCCACTGAACGCAGCCGTCTCAGGATCGACCGCCCCAGGAAACGTCCCAACCGCCACCTCATAGTCGTTGCGCGTATCGATGACGAGGACGCCCGGATCACGCAACAGCGCGTTCCATTCCAGGCCAGCGAGCGGCACACCGGTACGCTGCGCAGGGTTCGCCTCCGGCACGCCGAACGTCACGATCTCGGACTTTAGCTTGACCTTGAGCCGGCGGAACGGATGAACCTCGGCAAACGACTGCTTGCTGACAAGATCGCTAAACCGTGGATCGCCGCGCAGCCCAGCGAGAAACTCCGCGACCGCCGCCGCCGCCCCAGAGATCGTGGCATTGATCCCTTCCCCGGCAATGAGAACGGTCCCTCTGATCTCCAACCGCCAGCACTGCGCCTCGACCTCGGCGCACAATGCCGCGCCATCCGCGACTTCGACGAACTTATAGAATGTCGCAACCGTCACCGGCATCGTGCCGTCATCCGAAATTGAAAACGCGTGTCGGGTGCAAGGCACCCTTGTCGAGTTCGCCAAGCGCCACCAGCTGTCCTTTGCTGATCGCGTAAGCCGGCCCCGTGATGATCGGCGCATCACGGCCTCGGATCAACACCGGCTGCCCGTTGCGCAACCGCGCCGCGTCGTCCGCCGAGACCGACAGCCCCTGGATATCGTCGAGCGCGGCGTGCACCGGCTCCAGCAATGCCGCCGGATCGCCACTCTCCGCTGCCGCACGCAACGCATCGAGCTGAACCGCACGGCTCTCCTCGAACCCACCCACCCGCGTCCGTCTCAGCGCAATCACATGCCCGAAGCAGCCAACCAATCGCCCCAGATCCCGCGCGATCGCCCGCACATACGTGCCTTTTCCGCATACCGTTTCGAACACAGCCGTATCCGCATCTGGCATCTCCGTCAGCCGGAGTTCTTCGATCACGACCGGACGCGCCTCGAGCTGCACGTCCTCCCCGCCGCGCGCCAGATCGTAAGCTCGCTCGCCGTCGATCTTGATGGCCGAATAGGCCGGCGGTGTCTGCATGATCTCCCCGATGAACCGCGGCAACAGCGCCAGGATTTGCGCCCGGTCTGGCCGCAGCGCGCCGGTCTTGGTAACTCGCCCTTCGCTGTCGTCTGTATCGGTTTCCTCGCCCCAGCGCACTGTGAAGCGATACGCCTTCTCGCCATCGACCGCGAACGGCACCGTCTTCGTCGCCTCACCCAGCGCGATCGGTAGAATCCCCGTCGCCAGCGGGTCGAGCGTGCCCGCATGCCCCGCCTTCTGCGCATTGAACGCGCGCCGCACGGCACCAACCGCCTGCGTCGACGTCATGCCCACGGGCTTATCGAGGATAAGCCAACCGTGGACCGCATTGCCTTTTTTGCGTCGTGCCATCCGCCGCTTTCGTTTGTCAGCTGCCTACTGCGCTACTCGTCTTTCTCGACGTCTTGCCGCACTTTCGGATCTCGAAACAGCTTGTCGATCCGCGCCGCCTCATCGAACGATTCGTCGCGCCGGAACCGCACATCCGGCGCAAACTTCAGATTGAGCGCCCGCGCCACCTCCCCTCGAATGTACTTTTTGTTCGCCTCGAGAGCCGCCAGCACCTTCGGCAGATCCTTCCCCCCCAACGGCATGATGAAGATCGTCGCGAGCTTTAGGTCCGGGGACATCCGCACTTCCGGCACCGTGATTACGGCACTCGAAATCACCGCGTCGTGGATCTCCGCGCGCATCAGCATTTCCGAGACCTTGTGCCGGATCATTTCCCCGATCCGTAGCATGCGCTGCGACGGCCCTGCAGCCAGGTCCCCGCCGCGCTTAGCCTTCTTGGCCATCGCCGTCTCCTTTGACTAACATCAAATTATATGGGTGCTGTCCCACAAGGATCGCGCGCGGCAACTGCGCGTGCAAACCCCTATTCTCGAGGTTCATTGGCATCATAATTGTCAGTATCATCTGATCCTCGACGCCTGCGCCGGGATTGGACCGGCACAGGCCTCGGTAAACATCAACTCGGAACGCGGCTATGCGCCGCTAAGGTCATCAAAGCGACCGCTTGATGATCTCCACTTGGAAGCACTCGATCTCGTCCCCCTCGCGGATGTCCTGATAGTTCGCGAACGCCATGCCACACTCTTGGCCGGCCGGCACTTCGCGCATATCGTCCTTGAACCGCTTCAGAATCGATAAAGTGCCTTCGTGAATGACGACCTTATCGCGCAGCAGACGAACCTTGGCGCCGCGTTCGACCTTGCCTTCAGTGACCTGACAACCCGCGACTTTGCCTTGCTTCGAAATATTGAAGACCTGCTTGATCGTCGCATAACCGAGGAAATTTTCCTTTTTGGTCGGGGCCAGCAGACCCGACATCGCAGCTTTCACTTCATCAACGAGATCATAGATGATCGAGTAATAACGGATCTCGACGCCTTGACCGTCGGCCGTTTGCTTCGCCTGCGCGTTGGCGCGCACGTTGAAGCCGAGCACCACAGCCCGCGACGCTCCGGCCAGGCCGATATCCGACTCCGTAATACTGCCGACGCCCGAGTGAATGATCCGCGCCGCCACTTCCTCGTTGCCGAGTTTCGCCAATGCGCCTTGGATCGCTTCCACGGAGCCCTGCACGTCGCCTTTGATGACCAGCGGGAACTCTTTTTTGCCAGCCTCTTTCAGCTGTTGCATCATTTGCTCGAGCGTCCGCGACGTCGAGGCCTGACCCAGCGTCTCGCGACGCTTGCGGATACGATAATCCGTCAGCTCGCGCGCCCGCTGCTCGTTCTCCACCACCGCGAATTGATCACCCGCTTCCGGCGCGGAATCGAAGCCAAGCACTTCCACCGGAACCGACGGACCCGCATCCTTGGTCGGCACGCCATGGGCATCGAGCAGCGCACGCACGCGCCCCCAAGACGCGCCGGCGACGACAATATCGCCAACCTTCAGCGTCCCGCGCTGCACCAGCAGCGTTCCGACCGGGCCGCGGCCGCGTTCGAGTTTTGCTTCGATGATGAAGCCTTCCGCCGATCGAACCGCGTTGGCCTTGAGATCCAACAGTTCAGCTTGCAACGTGATGGCCTCGAGCAGTCTGTCGAGCCCCGTACGCTTCAGCGCTGACACCTCAACTTCCAGTGTCTCGCCCGACATGCTTTCCACGATCACGCCGTGTTGCAGCAGATCCGTGCGCACCCGCAAAGGTTCCGCCTGCGGTTTGTCCATCTTGTTGATCGCAACGATCATCGGCACGCCGGCGGCCTTGGCGTGATTGATCGCCTCGATCGTCTGCGGCATCACGCCATCGTCGGCAGCCACCACGAGAATGACGATGTCCGTGACCTTCGCCCCGCGCGCCCGCATGGCCGTGAACGCTTCATGGCCCGGCGTATCGATGAACGTGACTTTCTTGCCGTCCGCCGTCTCGACCTGATAGGCGCCGATGTGCTGCGTAATGCCACCGGCTTCGCCCGACGCCACATTGGCGCTCCGGATTGCGTCGAGCAGCGACGTCTTGCCGTGATCGACGTGCCCCATGATCGTCACCACGGGCGCACGCGGCTGTTGATCGAGGTCGACGTCCTTCTGGGCGATGAAGCCCTCTTCAACGTCAGCTTCCGAAACGCGCTTCGGCGTGTGACCGAACTCGGTCACGATCAGCTCGGCGGTATCCGCGTCGATCACATCCGTGATCTTGTGCATCGCACCTTGCTTCATCAGCAGCTTGATCACGTCGACTCCGCGTTCCGTCATGCGGTTCGACAGCTCTTGAATCGTGATCGCTTCCGGAATGATGACTTCGCGCATAACCTTCTCGCGGTTCTGCGGGATGCCCATCGCCTTGAGCTTCTCGCGCTCGCGCTTGCGCCGCAGCGAGGCGAGCGAACGCTCGCGCTGTTGCTCATCGAACGCGTTGTTGATCGTCAACTTGACGCGCTCTTTGCGCTCCTCGACGACCTTCACCGGCGCTTTGATCGGCACCTTCGTTCCGAACTTCTTTTTGCCGCGCGACTCATCGTCGGCTTCGGCCAGCTCTTCGATCTCGCGCGCGGTGCGCTGCCGGCCCAAAGGTGTACCATCGGCACGGCGCGCCGTGATCGGCTCGGCGGCCTTGGCCTTGTCCGCCGGGCGCGCTGCTGGCCCCGACGCTGACGCCTTGGCGACAATCGGCGCGGGTTCAGTAACCGGCTGCGGCTCCGGCGCCGGAACTGGCAACCCAGCAGCACGCAATCGATCGTCTTCTTCCTTGCGCGCGCGCGCCGCGGCTTCGCGCTCTGCACGTTCGAGGGCGGCCCGCTCGTCGCGCTCCCGCGTTTCCGCGTCCGATCTCTCGCGCTCAGCGCTCAGCGCACGCATACGCGCATCCATTTCGCCGGTCGACAGCGACCCAGGCGCAATGGTCGGCGCGGCTGCACGCCGATCGCCCGTAGCGGGAGCGACAACCGCTGGCGCCGCGGAGGCCGTTGTTTCCTCGACCTCGCCGCCACCTGGTCCAGTGAGCTTGCGCGTCTTCTTCTTTTCGACCACCACGCTCTTTGAGCGGCCGTGGCTGAAGCTCTGCCGCACGCTGCCGGCATCGACCGTGCGCTTCAGGCTCAGCGGCTTGCGCGCCCCGGCGCCAGCTTTATCGGTGGTTTGCTTCGTATCTGTCATTCCGTATCCGTACTTGCGCCAATACGCGGCGCAAGCGCCGCATCATTTCCGAGATCTTCGTTGAGCCTGTAGCGCTGGTGGCGCCGAGCCTCGCTGAGAAACTTCTTGCCAGCGCCGCTCTCGATTAGCGCAGCATGTACCACATTTGTACGGCCAATGGCCAAGTCCAATTCAGCGCCGCTGAAATCATTCACCAAGCGAACGGGTTGTCCCCGCGCCGCAGCAACCGCGCTGTATTTCCGGTCGAGTTTTGATGCGCCATCGTCCGAGGCGTCGGACGCATGGATCATCATGATAACCTGCGCCGCGGTGATCGCCGCATCAACTTTCGCAAACCCCACAATCACCGCACCCGCTTTGTTCGCGAGGCTCAGGGCCTCCCGCGCGCGAGTGCGCATCAAATGACCAACATGATCAGCCAAGTCTTTGTCAAAATTGACTTTTTGCTTCAGACTCTTGGCAAACGCGTTGTTTGCGGCAGCGGCCGCCACGGCGGCATGGGTCGCCGTGACCCAAACGCCGCGACCAGGCAGCCGCTGCGCCAAATCCGGCACGATCGTATCGTCGGGCGCGACGCCAAATCTTATGAGACCGTCCGTCGGCAGCTCACGCCGCGTGACGATGCAAAGCCGTCGCACGGGTTCATTAGTCCCCTTGCCCGCCCGGATCGGCTGTTGGCGTGTTTCGATCACTCTGTGATGCGCTCCGGCCCATGGCTTTGAGCTAGACTTTAGCCGCGACGGCAGCGGCGGCCTCGTCGGCCTCGGCATCTTCCGCCGCAGCCTCCTCGGCGCGCATAGCCGCCAAATCTTCTTCCGTGATCCAGCCCGCGATCACGCGTGCCGACATGATCATGTTCTCGGCATCTTTCCGCGTGATTTCGAAACCTTCGAAGTAGCCTTTGTGCTTGACTGGCTCGGCGTCCTTTTCTTTCTTGCGCTCCGTCCAGCCGACAAGATCGTCGGTCGCGCAGTCGGCAAAATCCTCAAGCGTCTTGATGCCATTCTCGCCGAGCGCCACTTGCATCGCCGTGGTCATGCCCGGAACTTTCGCCATATCGTCTGCCACGCCCAGCTCCTTGCGTTTCGCTTCACGCTCGGACTCGATCCGCTCCAGGTAGTCCTTCGCACGGGTCTGGATCTCGGCCGCCGTATCTTCGTCGAAACCTTCGATATGCGCGATCTCCTGCGCATCGACAAAGGCAACCTCGTCGACTGTCTCGAAGCCTTCCGTCGCCAGCAACTGGGCGATGACCTCGTCGACGTCCAAGGCTTCCATGAAGAGCTGCGTGCGATGCGAGAATTCCTTCTGCCGGCGCTCGCTCTCTTCCTGTTCCGTCAGAATGTCGATTTCCCAACCCGTGAGCTGCGACGCAAGCCGCACGTTCTGCCCGCGCCGGCCAATGGCCAGCGACAGCTGACTTTCCGGCACCACCACTTCAATGCGGTTGGAATCTTCGTCGAGCACGACCTTCGTCACTTCCGCCGGCGCCAAGGCGTTGACGATGAACTCGGCCGGATCGTTCTTCCATTGGATGATATCGACTTTTTCGCCCTGCAATTCAGCAACCACTGCCTGCACACGCTGGCCGCGCATGCCGACGCACGCGCCGACCGGATCGATCGAACTATCCTTCGAAATCACGGCAATCTTGGCACGGCTGCCCGGGTCTCGCGCCACCGACTTGATTTGGACGATGCCGTCGTAGATTTCCGGCACTTCCTGCGCAAAAAGCTTCGCCATGAATTCCGGCTTCGCACGCGACAGGAAGATCTGCGGCCCGCGCGGCTCGCGGCGCACGTCATAGACAAATGCCCGGATGCGGTCGCTCAAGCGAACATTTTCGCGCGGGATCATTTCATCGCGGCGGATGATGCCTTCGCCACGTCCCAGATCGACGATCACGTTGCCGTATTCGACCCGCTTGACGGTGCCGTTGGCGATCTCGCCCACTCGATCCTTGTATTCATTGAACTGCCGCTCACGCTCCGCCTCGCGCACTTTCTGCACGATCACTTGTTTGGCGTTCTGCGCCGCGACACGGCCGAACTCGAGTGGCGGTAGTGACTCCGCGATCAAATCGCCGGCCTTGGCTTGCGGGTTGCGGCGTTGCGCATCCGCGACCGTCATTTGCGTCGAGTCGTTTTCGACCAGATCAACGACCGTGACGACCCGAGACAGCTTGGTCTCGCCGGTTTTGGGATCGATCTCGCAGCGGATGTCGTTTTCCGCGCCATAGCGCGATTTCGCCGCCTTTTGGATCGCATCTTCCATGGCTTGGATCACGATCTTGCGGTCGATCGTTTTTTCACGCGCCACTGCATCTGCGATCTGCAGCAATTCCAGCCTGTTCGCGCTGACGCCTGGTTGAGCCATGGGTCCTTGAACCTCCAACTTCACATGTCGTATTCGGCACCGTCATGGGCCGCGGTTGATGACTTGTTCTTCTTCGAACGGTTCAAGGCCTCGCGAATGAGGCCATCTGTGAGAACGAGACGTGCTTCCGAGATCAGAGCGACGGGCAGGCCAATGACCTGCCGTCCAATCTGATCAAGCTCCACCTCGACGCGCGCTTCCCCATCCTCGAACCCTTCGAGCACACCCCGGAACCGTTTCCGGCCCGAGATCATTTCTTTCATCTCGAATTTGGCCTCATAGCCCGCCCAATCTGTGAAGTCGCTCGGACGAACCAGCGGCCGATCGATGCCTGGCGACGAAACTTCCAGCCGCCACGCCTCCGAAATCGGATCGTTGACATCGAGGACCGCCGACACCTGCCGTGAAATCGCCTCGCAATCCTCTATCGTCATGGAGCCGTCGGAACGTTCCGCCATGATCTGCACCGTCTGGCCTTCCTTGCCAGACACGGCCACCCGCACCAGCCGGAACCCGAGGTCCGCGATCACAGGCTCTATAATGTCGGCGATCTTGGCGGCGAGACCCGTTTCGCGAGCAAATCGGCCATCAGCAGGGGCCGCACCTTGGGCGATGACCCCACTGTCTGTACGCAGCGAAGATGAATCTGTGGGTGAGTTATTGGTCAAACGCGTGCCGTCGCAAAACAAAAAGAGCGGACCCCTAAGGGCCCACTCCCGAAGTTGAGATGATCATGAGCGATCACAAGGTAGCGAGCCCAAACACCATTGGCAAGCGCGATTGGAGATAAAAAGGCGGAAAAATTCGGTCGGCGCCCTGAGGGCCTCCAGAAAAACTCAGGATTTACCTGCGAATTGCTAGACACTGCTCGATGCAGCCTGCAAATGTGCAGGCATGAATTGGGATGACGCACGGGTCGTTTTGGCCATCGCCAGAGCTGGGAACTTCGCGAGTGCGGCAACCGCCCTCGAGATGGATGAAACCACGATCGCACGCCGGCTGAAGCGGTTCGAGACCGCCACTGGCACTAAAATGTTCGTTCGCCAAGGCACGCAACAAACGCCGACAGAAGCAGGCGCCATCCTCCTGCGCCAAGCGGAGCGCCTCGAGGTCGAGGCAATACGTCTTGCATCCCTGAGCGCCCAACAGGAACCGGTTCTGAGTGCCCGCGTCCGGCTCACCACGACTCCCATCATCGCACAGGCCATCATCGCGCCGGCCTTGCCCGCGCTCTACGCATCGGCGCCTCACATTCGCATGCAGTTGACGTGCACCAACCAGAACCTGAGCTTTGCCCGCTGGGAAACGGATCTGGCCGTCCGAATGTCACGCCCAACCGACGGCAGTCTCTATGTGCGCAAACTGGCAGACCTGCCTTCAGCGGTTTACGAGCGCGCTGGCCCCATGACCGCGGACGTTCGATGGTTGGCATTACCAGCCGTCTATCGCGACTTGCCGCCGGCCAAATACGTCTACGACCAGCTGAACAACGAACAGCCCTATTTCGAATGCGATGACGCAAACATCTTGCGCCAAGCCGCAGCCGCAGGGCTCGGCCGCGCCGTCTTGGGCTGCTACGATGCCGATCACGACAAGTCTTTGAAGCGCGTGACCGACACCATTTACACCCGCGAAGCGTGGCTCTTGATCCACCCCGACATGCGCGACATGCCCGTCATCCGCGCGACCAGCGACTGGCTGATCGAGACGTTCGCCGCATTGGGCGACGCGCCTAAACCCTCTTGAAACGGAAAAAAGCTGGCTTTCGCCCTGCCGTGATTGCCTTTTGCTCATAGCGGGTCGGCGGCCAATCTTCGGGCCGCACGCGCCAATCGTCAGGCCCCTGCGCTAGCCATTCAAATCGCGCCTCACTTTGAAACGCCATCAAGATCGTGCGCGCATAGTCACCAATATCCGTCCCGATCCGCAACTCCGCGCCGGGCCGCAGGACGCGAGCCAGCATGTCGAGCAGCGGCGCGGCCACCAGCCGGCGCTTGCGATGCTTTGCCTTCGGCCAAGGATCCGGAAACAGCACAAAAGCCCGCGCGATCGAGGCAGGCGGCAGCCATCGCAACACCAGTCGGGCATCGTCGGCGTGCAGGCGAATGTTTTGATCACCATGCTGCTCGATGTCGCTCAGCGCCTTGACAACGCCGTCCTCGAACGGTTCACACCCGATCAAACCGACGCTGGGACTATGCCGCGCTTGCCAGAGCAAATGCTCCGCGCCGCCAAATCCGATCTCGAGCCAGACATCTTCCGGAGCGGGCGGAAACAGCGCGCCGAGCGGCACCGGAGCCGGCGCCTTCAGATTGATCGCCAAGCGCGGCAGTGCCTCCTGCAATAGCCTTGACTGCCGATCGCTGCGCTTTCGTCCGCGCCGCCGGCCAAACGACCGCAGTTCTGTTGCGGCATCGTCCTCTGCACCACTCATCATGCATCCGCGCAAAAACGAAGAAGGCCGCAATCAGCGGCCCTCTCCAAACAGTCCTTATCAAACAGATCAAACCGCCTTCTTGATCTTCTCCGCCAGATCCGTCTTCTCCCAAGAGAACCCACCATCCTTGTCGGCCTTCCGGCCGAAGTGACCATAGGCCGACGTCCGCGCGTAGATCGGCTTGTTGAGATCCAGCGTCTGCCTGATGCCGCGTGGCGTCAGATCCATGACCTGCGCCAGCACGCTCTCGATCTTGCTCTCGTCGACTTTCGACGTGCCATGCGTATCGACGTAGATCGACAGCGGACGCGCGACACCGATCGCATACGCCAACTGGATCGTGCAGCGATCGGCAACACCTGACGCAACGACGTTCTTAGCAAGATAGCGTGCAGCATATGCCGCCGAGCGATCCACCTTCGTGGGATCTTTGCCCGAGAACGCGCCGCCGCCATGCGGTGCCGCGCCGCCATAGGTGTCGACGATGATCTTACGGCCCGTCAGCCCCGTGTCGCCATCCGGTCCGCCGATGTAGAATTTGCCGGTCGGATTGATGTGCCACGCGGTGTCTTTTGTGATCCAGCCGTCAGGGATCGCCTTCTTGACGTAAGGTTCAATAATGGCGCGAACCTGGTTCGACGTCAGATCCTCGACGATGTGCTGGTGTGAAACGACGATAGCGGTCACGCCGACCGGCTTGCCGTTCTCATACCGCACCGTCACCTGGCTCTTGGAATCCGGACCGAGCTTCCCAGCGTCGCCCGTCTTTGATTTGCGCGCTGCCGCCAGATCCTCGAGGATTTTGTGGCTGTAATAGATCGGCGCCGGCATCAACTCTGGCGTTTCGCGGCAGGCATATCCGAACATGATGCCCTGGTCGCCCGCGCCTTCTTCCTGATTGCTCGGCTGCTTGGCATCAACGCCCTGCGCGATATCGGAAGACTGCCCATGCAGCAGCACTTCAATGTTGGTATTCGCCCAATGAAAACCGTCCTGTTCGTATCCGATGTCCTTGATCGCCTTGCGGGCCAGGTCCTGGATCATTGCGACCGTCACAGACTTCGGTCCGCGATACTCTCCCGCGATAATGACGCGGTTGGTCGTCGCCAGCGTCTCACACGCCGCGCGGATACCCCAAGGATCGAGCTTTGCCGCCAAGCCTTCGCGATAGAAGGCATCGACCACTTCATCCGAGATGCGATCGCAGACTTTGTCCGGATGGCCTTCGGAAACGGATTCGCTGGTAAACAGATATGAGGAGCGCGCCACGGGAAACCCTC
This sequence comes from uncultured Alphaproteobacteria bacterium, assembly GCA_963779515.1. GTDB lineage: Bacteria > Pseudomonadota > Alphaproteobacteria > Rhizobiales > Hyphomicrobiaceae > CAVZYN01. The sequence goes on along the minus strand of CAVZYN010000004.1, from coordinate 26,143 downwards.
GAAAAAGGAGCTAGGAGCTACAAGTCGCGCGCGTTCTTGCAGTCTTTTCCGCGAGGGTCAAGGCACCGGCCGCGATCGGCTAACAACTCCGATCGCCGCGATCAGACGCGCCTCGGGAATGCCCAAAACCCGCGAACCGCCCTATTGAACAACCGTTCAACCGGGCTTTTCACCGGCCAGGCTACGGACCAGTTCGACAATTGAACGGCGAACGCGCGCATCAGCAATGCGCACAAACGATTTATTGAGGTCCAAGCCCTCGCGGCTGTTGAGAAATTCGACGATGTGGCTCTCAGAGGACTGCTCGGCGAAGCCCGGCGTCGACTTTGCCTCGGACACCGGCGCTTCTTCGTAGAAGAACTGAACCGGCACTGCCAAAACCTGCGCCAGATCGAACAATCGGCTCGCACCGATGCGATTGATGCCTTTTTCGTACTTCTGCACCTGCTGAAACGTGAGGCCCAAGCGCTCGCCGAGCTTTTCCTGACTCATCCCCAGCATCATGCGCCGCAACCGCACGCGGCTGCCGACATGAATATCGACCGGATTTGGCCGTCGCGAGCTTCGTTCTTCGGCTTCGGGTTCGTGTGCGTAGTCTTCGGATGCCGCCATGGGTCAGTGCCGCCAATCTGTCTAAATGTTGGTACAATTCCTAGGTGCATCTTGGTACCAGCGTCAACCGGCCGACGACCAATTGGCTACCAAACTCTTGTGCAATTCACATACTTAACGGAATGGACGATGAACATTATCCTTCGGCGACACTTTCCTGCCCAAAACCGTAAGGATTCCGACCGTGCCGAGAACAAGTGCCACGAACGCACCCTCGCCGAATCGTGACGTGAATGGCTGTTGCACCGCGCCGGGCAATGCCGAATCGATTGCGCCCCGCTCGTCTAATTCCAACCTGTCGAGCACGCGGCCATATGCGTCGACGACTGCAGATACGCCGTTGTTCGCGGCGCGGATCATAGGCACGCCCTCTTCGACGGCCCGGACCCGTGCTTGATGCAGATGCTGATACGGCCCAGTCATCCGTCCAAACCAGCCGTCATTCGTAACATTGATCATCAGGCCCGGCCGCTCCGGACCCTGCACGATAGCACCCGGAAAAATCGCTTCGTAGCAAACCAGGGGTGAAACCGGCGGCAAGCCTGGAACCCGCATCAACGGCCGTGGCCGCGCGCCCGAAGCAAATCCGCCCGGCATCCGCACGAGCTGCGTCACACCCACCGCCTCGAGCACCGGTTGCAGAGGTAGATACTCGCCGAATGGCACCAGATGGTTCTTGTCATAGAGCGCAGCAAGTGACCCGCCGGCAGCAAACACCATCAGGCTATTGAAAACCTGGCGCTGCTTGGGAATTTCTGCGTTCTCGAAGCGCAGCGCACCGCTGATCAGATATGTGCTCGGCCCCACCAGATCGCTGATCGCAGCCAGCGCCGCCGGAACCGCCAGCGGCGCGAACGGCATTGCCGCCTCCGGCCAAATGATGTGCGTGATCGGCCCGTCCGCACCCGGCACCTCGCGGCGCGATAAATCGAGATGAATGTCGAAATTCCGCCGTTGATGCTGTGCCTGCCATTTCTCTCGCTGCGGAATGCTCGGCTGCACGATCCGTAACCGCACCCCCGCGATGGGAACCGGCGGTGTCTGCTTGAGCCGCATCTCTCCTGCGGTCCACAGAAACGCAATGGGTAGCACCGCCAAAGCCGCCGCTCCGGCCCACGGCCATCGACCGCCATCAGCTTCTCGGTTCGCCGCCAGAATAAGCGGCCCCGCAAATACGACCACCACCACAAACGTCAGCGTATAGATGCTTACCCATGCAGCCGTTTGCATCAGCGGCAATGGCGACGTCAGGGCATAGCCGAGAACATTCCATGGAAACCCGCTGAGTACGTGCCCGCGCAGCCACTCGGCGCAGGCAAGCGCAATCGCAAGCACCACCACACGCCGGAAATCTCCGGACCAGTACCGCGATGCAACCGCCGTTGCTGTTGCAAAAAACAGCGCCAACCCAGCCGGCAACAGCGTCACGGCGAATGGCAGCGCCCAAGCAAAAACCTCGGCCTCCACCAGAAACGCTTCCCCGATCCAAAACAAACCAGCGAAGAAATAACCGAACCCAAACCACCAGCCGGTGATCGCCGCGACGAGGTCACCGCGGTGGCCCCGCCGAGCTCTTTCGCCGCCGGCAACGACGCCATCGATAGACCACACCAATACCGGCAACGTCAGCCACAACACTGGCCAGACATGAAACGGCGCGAACGCCAGCATCGACAGTGCGCCAACCGCGAACAGCAGCCCGGCGCGCCGCCATCCTGCCGCGCCCGTCACCCTGCTGACACTGCGTTTCAGCATACTCATCTGCGTTCCGGAGCTGGTGTCGGCAGCGGTGGACACCGGCCACATCGGGCCCGGCCATCGATCAAGGCGCCGCCCCGGACTGTCCCGCGGCGATGGCCGCCGCCCTATCCGCATGGATACGCAACTTTTTCACCCGCCGTGCATCCGCATCGAGCACCTCGAATTCGACACCCGAAGAATGCCTCAGGATCTCGCCGCGCGTTGGCACCCGCCCGACCATTGAGAACACGAGGCCGCCGAGCGTATCGATTTCTGAAACCTCATCCGGCTTCAGCAGCGTCACACCCATATGCTGCTCCAGCTCCTTCACCGGCGTTCGCGCAGCCGCAACCAGACCCAGTTTCGGATCATTGGAGATGTTTGCCACCTCCGCCTCGTCATGTTCATCCTCGATTTCACCGACGATCTGCTCGACCAGGTCTTCGATCGTCACCAGCCCTTCGGTGCCGCCATACTCATCCACCACCAGCGCCATGTGCACCCGCGTAGTCTGCATTCGGATGAGGAGGTTCATCGCCGGCATCGACGGCGGCACATAGAGCACTTGCCGCCGCACCTTCATCGACGATATCGATTTCGAAAGATCAACACGCCCCAACTCGGGCATCGGCTTCGAAGTTGACGCTGCTTCAACACCCGGCCGCTCCGTCAAAACGGCAGGCTTGGCCCCGCCGCGCACGACCGTTCCTTCCATCGCCGGACGGCCAAGCGCGTCACCGATCATCCAGCGCATGAGATCCTTGATGTGGATCATGCCGCGCGGATCATCGAGCGTCTCCCGGAACAGCGGGATCCGTGAAACACCCGCCTCATCGAACAGCCGCAGCAGTTCTTGCACCGGTTCGCTTTCATCCAACGCAATGATGTCGGCGCGCGGCACCATCAGATCAGCGACTCGCAGCGCACCGAACCTGAGCGTCCGCAACATCATCTCGCGCTCTTCGACAGAGATCGCTTCTGAGGGCTCGGCACCCTTGAGGGATTGCTCCAGCGTTTCGCGCAGCGTCTGACCGCCCGGCAGACCGAGCCGCGTTTTGAGCGCCGTCAGCCAGCCGACGGGACCAGTCTCGTCGCGTGACGGCGACCGGTCTGCGTCTTTTCCATTTGGAGAGTCGGTACTCATCTGCCTCTCATCGGTGCAAATTCCGGCGCATCATAGTTCCGAGCCAGCGTAAGGATCGGCAATCCCCAGCCCCGCGAGCAGCTTAGTCTCCAGCCACTCCATGCGCTGCGCCTCTGCGGCGGTCTCGTGATCGAAGCCGAGAAGGTGCAGCAGCCCATGCAGCACGAGGTGTTGCAGATGATGCGCCCCTGAAATCCCCAAATCGGCCGCTTCTCTGTCGACGGTTTCCAGCGCCAAAACGACGTCGCCGAGATAGGGCTCGGCATCGGGCATCCCGACTGGCGGCTCGAACGGAAACGACAGCACGTTCGTTGGCTTGTCCTGCCCGCGCCAGGTACGGTTCATCTCACGCACCGCGGCGTCGTTCGAGAGCACAAACGAGACACCCGCGCCGCCGAACTCTTGGATCATGCGCCGCCAGGGTATCAACCACCGCGCCGACTAAACCGTCCAAATCGCCAAACAGTACCCAGCCGCGATCCTCGACCAGCACGTCGAACGCACGTATTGGCTCGGGTTCCGGATCGGCCTCGGAAACTTCCATCTGAGCGGCACTATCGCGCTGGTCCGGCATCACTTTGCTTTATCGGCCTTCTCGGCTTTTTCGTAGGCCGCGACGATCTTGGCGACGAGATCGCGCCGGACCACATCGCCCCCCGTGAAGCGGATCTCCTGGATCCCGTTCACGTCGCGCAAGAGCCGTACGGCGTCCTCGAGGCCCGACTTCTGCCCGGGCGGCAAATCGATCTGCGACGGATCGCCCGTCACCACCATCTTCGACCCTTCGCCCAGACGGGTCAGAAACATCTTCATCTGCATCGTCGTCGTGTTCTGCGCCTCGTCGAGAATGACGAATGAATGCGCCAGCGTCCGCCCGCGCATGAACGCCAGCGGCGCGATCTCGATGACACCCGCCAACAGATCCCGCTCCACCTTTTCAGGCGGCAACACATCGTAGAGCGCGTCATAGAGCGGTCGCAGATAAGGATCGACCTTCTCTTTCAAATCTCCCGGCAAAAAGCCAAGCCGCTCACCGGCCTCGACCGCGGGCCGCGAGAGAATAATGCGCTCCACTTCGCCGCGCTCGAGACACTGCGCCGCGAACGCTACCGCGAGATAGGTCTTGCCGGTACCCGCCGGCCCGACGCCAAAGACCAGATCGACTTGTTCAAGCGCACGAATATAGGCGCTCTGCATCTGCGTCCGCGCATTGACCGCTTTCCGGCGTGTGCGGATCTGCGCGACGCTGCCAGTCGCTTTTCCATCGGCGTCCTTGTGGCGGATCAGACCGTCCACGTCGCCTTTGCTGATCGCCTCGCCCGTGCTGACGCGATGATAGAGTTTTTCCAGGACGCCGCGCGCCGTATTGCAGGCGTCCGCCGGTCCCGTCAGCGTTACGACATTTCCGTGCGCTTGCGCCGTAACGCCGAGCCGCTCTTCGATGAGTGCCAAGTGCGCATCGTACTCGCCCAGCACCCGCGTCAAATGACGGTTGTCGTCAAAAGGCACGACGACACGCGTCGCGTTATTGGCCGCTTTTGGGGATTTGCCCATTCCTGCTTCCGCTGACCCTCCTCGGCACGCATGCCGCCCACAATTGGTAAACCACCACACCCCGCGGTTCAACCGCCCGCCGCGTGATCGAAGCCCACCAATCACGACGCCTTTGAGACTGTTCTGGCTTGCACTCGCGATTCGCACCGTCACCATTTTCCCGAGCAGCCCCGGCCCCGCCTCCGCGTGAACCGACTGCAAGTAGGGCGAACGCCCGATCAGCTGCCCCGCATTGCGTCCGAGCTTTTCAAACAACACTGGGAACGATTGTCCGACACACCGCTTGTTGAACGCCGTTTGCTCGGACCACAACAGCGCCTGCAAACGCACCAGCCGCTCAGTCTTGAGATCCTCCGGCAATTGCCCCTCGATATCGGACGCCGGCGTTCCAGGCCGGGCGCTGTACTTGAACGAATAGGATTGCGCGAATCCCATCTCCTTGACCAGCGCCATCGTCGCCTCGAACTCGGCATCCGTCTCGCCAGGAAAACCGACGATGAAATCCGACGACAACGCGAGATCCGGCTGCGCCGCGCGAACCCGTGCCACGATCCCGCGGAAATCCTCGACCGTATGCCGCCGGTTCATCGCCGCCAGGATGCGATCCGAACCCGACTGCACCGGCAAGTGCAGAAACGGCATAAGTTTGGGTTCTTCGGCGTGCGCGGTGATCAAGTCTTCCGCCATATCACGCGGGTGGCTCGTCGTGTATCTGAGCCGCGCGAGGTCTGGAATCGCCGCGAGATGCCGCACCAGCTGCGCCAATGACCAAGACGATCCGTCAGGCCCGGTCCCGTGATAGGCATTGACGTTCTGCCCGAGCAACGTCAGCTCCCGCACGCCTCCGGACACCAGCCGCCGCGCTTCTTTCTCGATATCCACGACGCTGCGGGAGTATTCGGCGCCGCGCGTGTACGGCACCACGCAGAAAGTGCAAAACTTGTCGCAACCTTCCTGCACCGTCAGAAACGCGCTGAACCCCTTCGGCGCCATACGTTCCGGCAAATGACGGAACTTCTCGTCCTCGGGAAACTCCGTTTCCGTGCGGCGTTTTGCATCCATCTGGACGCCCGCCACCATATCCGGCAGCTTGTGGTAGCTCTGCGGCCCGATCACGAGATCGACCGCCGGAACGCGCCGCTGGATTTCGGCGCCCTCCGCCTGCGCAACGCAACCCGCCACCGTCACAACCGTCTTTTGGCCGCGCGCCGCCCGCTCCGCCTTGATGTCCTTGATCCGCCCGAGATCCGAATAGACCTTATCGGCCGCCTTCTCGCGAATATGGCAGGTATTCAGCACCACGACGTCCGCGTCCGCGAGATCCGCCGTCTCCGTGTAGCCCTTGAGCGCCAGCCCCTCCGTGATGCGTTCGCTGTCATAGACATTCATCTGACAGCCGAAAGTGCGCACGTAGACCTTGCGGGTCTGGTCAGCGCCAGCCTCGCCTTGATTAGCGGTCGTCGATTTATCAACGGTGTCCTGCACGTCTTCTCTCGACTACTTTGGCTTCTTCTTCACCGGCACACCATAAAGCTCCAGCCGATGCCCAACCAGCGTGAACCCGAGTTCGCGCGCGATCCGCTCCTGGATCTTCTCGATATCCTCGTCGCGAAATTCCATCACACGCCCCGTCTCGATGTCGATCAGATGATCGTGATGCTCGCGATGCGCTTGCTCATAGCGCCCGCGTCCAGTCCCGAAGGCATGCCGCTCGAGAATGCCCCTCTCCGAAAAGATCTTCAGCGTCCGATACACCGTCGAAAGCGAGATCTTCGGATCTTCCGCGTTCGCCCGCGCATACACCTCATCGACGCTCGGATGATCGACTGCCGCCGAAAGAACGCGCGCTATGATCCGGCGCTGCCCGGTCATTCTGAGGCCCTGCTCGGCGCACTGGCGCTCGATCCGGTTCACATCCGCAGGTGGGCGTTGCGCCATGGCGTCTCAGAAAGTCCTGGTGATGCGAAGCGGTCTGCTCATCGGCGCCTTATAGGAGAGCACCTTGGTCGCGTCTACGGGAGCCGATTGATCCATTTGCGGCCTCACCCGGCAGGCGCCGCCGGAAGTCCCAATGTCAGCGACAACGACACGGCATCGACAGCAGCACTTCCCTTGCGCACATAATACCCGCGGCGGCGCCCTGCTTCCTCGAAGCCGAGCTTCGAATAGAGCGCAATGGCCGCCGCATTGTCCGCCGCCACATCGAGGTAAATGCGATAGACCTCCGCGCGTCGCGCCGACCTGACCAGCCCTTCCACCAATTGCCGCCCGATGCCGTGGCGCTGCGCCGGCTTCGCGACGCCAAGCGTCAATATCTCTGCCTCATCGCCAACCATCTGCGCGAGCGCAAATCCGACAACTTGTTTCTGCCCGCCATACGTTGCAACCATCGCCATCGAGACCGAATTCGACATCAGCTTGCGCACACTCTCGGACGACCATGCTTCGTCGAACAGCGTCGCATGCAATCGCGCGATGTCGTCGGCGCGCTCCGGCCCCGTCAGCAGCAGGCTCACGAGTTTAGGTCTGAATCCGTCCGTCATAGGTGCGCCCTTGGCAAAGCCTTGTCCGCCTGCGGCTTGGCATCAGGCGCGCGAAGATAAAGAGGTTGAACCGGATCGAGCCGCGGCAGATATGGCATCATCTGCAAGAGCGTACGCGCATCCGGCTGCAACCGTGGCATCTGAACGTTCAGTGACGGCCCAACCACTGCCGCCAACATCGGCGCGCCAGTGCCTACCGCGACAACCTTTTGATCGCAAACGAGCGCCGCGGCCTCCTCGATCGACGCCAACCGCGGCGCCGACACCACCTGCCCGCCGGCGTCAAAGAACTGCACATAAAGCGCATCCCGCCGCGCATCGACCACAACGGCTAGTCCATGATCGCGCGGCACCGCGCCCAGCGCGCCGATCGCCCGCCGCGCGATCACTGCCAAGCTCGTTGTCCCGTAAACAGGCACATCCGCCGCTAGCGCTAGTCCTCGCGCCGCTGAAACCCCGACGCGCAATCCCGTAAAACCGCCCGGCCCGACCGTCACCGCCAACGCAGTGAGATCGGCAAATCCCAGCTGTGCATCCGCCATCACGTCCCGGATCATCGGCATCAACCGCTCGGCATGCCCGATGTCCATCTCTTCATACGCAGCCCGCACGTGCGCCGTCCCCGAACCATCCGTCCACTGGACGGCGGCCGAAACAGCCCCAAAACAGGTCTCTAGCGCGAGCAACACCATGCCCCGAATCTAAAGGATCAATCCGGAAACGTCGAAACAAAAAACCCCGCCAACGAGCAGGGTTTCTCGAAATCGTTGGTTTTGGCGGCTCAGGCAGCCCTGACTTCCTGCACATCCGGGCAGAAATGCTTGAGTAAATTCTCAATCCCGTGCCGCAATGTCGCTGTCGAACTCGGGCAACCCGCGCATGCGCCGCGCATATGCAGGAACACGACGCCGTCCTTGAAACCCTGGAACGTGATGTCACCGCCATCGTTGGCCACCGCCGGCCGCACCCGCGTATCCAGCAGCTCCTTGATGGTCTTCACCGTCTCCTCGTCCTTCACATCGTACTGCCCCTTGGGCAGATCCGCCGCCATATCGCCGCCGTCCGCCATGATCGGCGCGCCGGACATGTAGTGATCCATGATTGCGCCAAGGATCATCGGCTTGACATGCTGCCACTCGAGATCGCCCTTCGTCACCGAGATGAAATCGGACCCAAGGAAAACCCCGCGCACCCCGTCGACGTCGAACAACCGGGCCGCCAGCGGCGACGCGCCGGCTTCGTCCCGGCTCCGGTAATCGGCCGTGCCATCGCCCAGCACCGACCGGCCGGGAATGAACTTCAAAGTCGCCGGGTTCGGCGTGGGTTCGGTCTGAATGAACATTGAGGCCTCCGATACTTGATCTACGCCTCGCCATGCGGGCCGGATCAAGCTGATTTAGAACTCTTCTAACTGAAAGCAAGCCCCGGGTCAAAAACGCGTCGGTCGCCGGGTTCCGCGGCCTGTTGCCCGCTCCCCGTTTCCGGACGCATGTCTCAGGCCAGCGACTTGATATCCTCGATCGAGAGGTCGCCCGGCACGATCGTGACCGGGATCGGGAACTGCCCCGCAGTCGAGCCCGCCGCCAGCGACGACACCAGCGGCCCGGGCCCCTTCGAGTCCGACGCCGCGCCCAACGCCAAGATCCCGATATCCTCGTCCTCATCGATCTGCTTCAGGATCTCGTCGACGAGCTTGCCTTCGCGGATGACCTCCTCGGCCACCACGTTCTCGAAGCCTTCGTTGTTGAGCTTGCGCCGGAACAGGCGGAACAGCGCCTTCGCCTTGTTCGTCGCTTCCTCGATCTGCACCTGCTTCACGCCCCCCCAGAACTGATTGTCCGGTTCGATCACGTAGAGCAATAGGATCTGACCACCCGAGTGCGCCGAGCGCGCCGCCGCGAAATACAGCGCAGCCTCCACTTCCTTCGAATCATCCACGACCACCAGAAACTTCCGATGATGGCCTTCCTCGAATGATCGCCGTCGCTTGGTCATTGGCATACGGGAATGGTCTCACATGTTCGGCGCCACAACAATAGGCGCATCGCCAGCGTGCTGCACCGCATCAATGCCAACTGCCCGCACACGACGTGGGGTGGGACCCGTCCGCCTATGAATGCAGAAACCCGACCACATCCTTCACTTGACGCATGATCGGTGCCGCGATTGCACGCGCGCGCTCGGCCCCATGCGCGAGCTGCCGGTCGATCTCAGCGGGATCGGCCAACAAGCGCCGCATCTCCGCGTTGACCGGCGAAATCTTCGACACCGCCAACTCCGCCAGCGACTTCTTGAATGTCGAGAACTGCTGCCCGCCATACTGCTTCAAAACGTCCGCCTTTGTCGTGCCAGCCATGGCGGCATATATTCCGACGAGATTGTCCGCCTCCGGTCGCGGAGCGAGCTCGCTTTCCTCCGCCGGCAGCGGCTCCGTATCCGTCTTCGCCTTCTGAATTTTGCGCGCGATCGTATCCGCATCATCCGTCATATTGATGCGCGACAATTCTGACGGGTCCGACTTCGACATCTTTTTTGTGCCGTCGCGCAGGCTCATCACCCGCGTCGCCGGCCCCATGATCACCGGCTCGCACAGCGGAAACAGCTGACCGTCCACATATCCATGCCCAATGATCGACTCGCGATAGTCGTTGTTGAACTTCTGGGCGATGTCGCGCGCGAGTTCCAAATGCTGCTTCTGATCCTCGCCGACCGGCACGTGCGTTGCCTGATAGACCAGAATGTCGGCCGCCATCAGACTGGGATACGCGTAGAGCCCGACCGACGCGTTCTCACGATCCTTGCCGGCTTTCTCCTTGAACTGGGTCATCCGGTTGAGCCAGCCGAGCCGCGCGATGCAGTTGAACACCCAGGCAAGTTCTGCGTGTTCCGCGACCTGGCTCTGATTGAACAGAATGCTCTTGTTCGGATCGATGCCAGACGCGAGATACGCCGCCGCCACATCGCGGATCGATCGCCGCAGTTCCTTCGGGTCCTGCCAAACCGTGATCGCATGCATATCGACGATGCAATAGATGCACTCGTGCGTCGCCTGCATCTCGACCCAGCGCGTCAACGCGCCGAGGTAATTGCCGAGATGCAGATTTCCGGTCGGCTGCATGCCAGAGAAGACGCGGGTCTTGAAGGCCATGGGGTCCACTTTCGGATCGGATCTCGCGCGTTATGGCGTCTCGAGCGCAGCGGCGCAAGAGCCGCCGCTCAACTCCGCTTGAGCCGCCGCGCCAGTGCCATAAGATTGACCGCACCCGTCAGATGAACCAGCGTGAAATAGCTCAGCATCCCGGCCGTCACCAGCGCCGCCAGCGCCACAAATCTAACCGCCGTCGGTTGCGGCTTGACGAGCCACGGCGCGATCGCATCCGCCAGCAGCCACACGACGAGCCCCATCGCCAAACTCGCGACCACGATCCACGTAAGCCGCCGATAGAGCGCCGCATCAGCCACGAAATGCCCGCGCTTCACGAGCGCCGCCCACAGCAACACGGCATTCACCCACCCCGCGATCGTCGTCGCCAAGGCAATTCCGATATGCGGGCTGATCCCGAGACCCTGAAACACGAAGAACAGCAACACCGATCCGACCACATTGACGATCAAATTCACCGTCGCAAACCGCATCGGCGTCTTGGTGTCCTCGCGCGCGAAAAATGCCGGCTGAAACACCTTCTGCATCACGAACGCTGGCAAGCCCCACGCGAATGCCGCCAGCGCCCACGCCGTCGCCGTCGTCGCCTCGGGCGTGAACGCGCCGCGCTCATAGAGCACGCGAATGATCGGCTCCGCGACCACCGCCAGCGCGACCGACGCCGGCAGCGTCAGAAACAGCGCGAACTCCAGCGCGCGATTTTGGCTCTCCAGCACCTCCGCCTCGGCGCCCGCGCGCAATTTCCGCGCCAGATCTGGCAGCAGCACCACGCCGATCGCGACGCCGACGATGCCGAGCGGCAACTGATAGACCCGATCTGCATAGTAGAGATACGATGCAGCACCAGCCTGCAGCGAGGCGATGATCGTGCCGACCACGATATTGATCTGCGTAATGCCGCCCGAGATCAATCCCGGCACCCCGAGCGACACCAGACGCCGCACATCTGGCGTCAACCGCGGCCGCACCAGCCCGACCCCCATGCCCTCACGCTTGGCAGCCAGCGCCAGCATCACAAGCTGCGCGACGCCCGCGACCGCGACGCCCCAGCACAACACCACTCCCGCTTGTGGCGAATTCTGCAACCCCAACGCAAACGCAACCCCCAGAGCCGCGATCAAGACGATGTTGAGTAGAATCGGTGCCGCCGCCGCCGCCGTGAACCGCCCGACCGAATTCAGCACCCCCGACAGCAGCGCCACCAGCGACAGGCAGAGGAGATAGGGAAACGCAATCCGCGTCAGCAGCACGGTGAGGTCGAACTTTGCCGGATCGCTCACGAAGCCCGGCGCGATCGCCATCACCAGCCACGGCATCGCGATTTCCGCCACTGCCGTCAGCACCAGCAGAACAAACAATAGCCCCGCCAGCGCATCCGCCGCGAATGACTGAGCCGCAGCCGGGCCCTCGCCCTCCAATTTCTTGGAGAAGAGCGGCACGAACGCGCTGTTGAAGGCGCCCTCGCCGAACAGCCGCCGGAACAAATTCGGCAGCCGGAAGGCGACGACGAACGCATCCGCGACCATGCCCGTCCCGAGCCCCGCCGCGATCAATATATCGCGGCCAAAGCCCAGAATACGGCTGACCATCGTCAACCCGCCAACCGTCGCGAAAGCCCGATAGAGTTTCATGCCCGAGCGACTATCCCGTGTTCGCGCGCGAGGCAAGCGGCGACCTTTGATATACACGGGGTCCGACCTCCGGCCTGACCCCAGCGCAGTCACCCAGTCTCGAAAGCTGATAGTCAAACCACTGCCGGCAACGCTAAAACCTCCGGATCGATGAGGAGACCTTCATGCCATCACGTTGGGCGGCGCGCCGCCAGAAGTTCCGCGGCATCATCGGCGGCGACCACTGTATTCATCCGGGCTCGGTCCACGATCCAATTTCCGCCCGCATCGCCCACGACCTCGGCTTCGAGGTTGGCATGTTCGCCGGCTCCGTCGCATCTCTGACCGTGCTTGGCGCACCCGACCTGATCGTCCTCACACTCTCCGAGTTCGCCGATCAGGCGCGCCGCATCGGCCGCGCAGCTGAACTGCCGTTGATGTGCGACGCCGACCACGGCTACGGCAACGCCCTCTCCGTCATGCGCACCGTCGAGGAACTGGAAGCAGCCGGCGTCGCCGGCCTCTCGATCGAGGACACCTTGCTGCCGCAGGCCTTCGGCGCCGGCGCCAAGCAACAGTTGCTCTCGCTTGAGGAAGGCGTCGGAAAAATGAAAGCCGCACTCGCCGCGCGCGCTGATAAGGATCTCGTGATTGCGGGGCGCACCAGCGCACCTGCGATCTCCGGCATCGAGGATACGATCCGCCGCGCCAAGGCCTATGCGGCGACCGGCGTCGATGCGATCTTTCTCGTCGGCATCAAATCGCGCGCCGAAGTCGAGGCCGTCGCCGCCGAAGTGACCAAGCCGCTGATCCTCGGCGGCGTGCCGGGCGATCTTGCGGATCTCAACTATCTGTCCGCCAAGGGTGTGCGCATTGCGCTGCAAGGGCATCAGCCGTTCGCCGCGTCCGTGCAGGCGATCCATGCGACGCTGAAGGCGCTGCGCGAGGGCGCCAAGCCTGCCGATCTCAAGGGCGTCGCCTCGCCCGAGCTGATGACCGCGGTCACGCGCGGCACCGATTATGCCCGATGGACAAAAGACTTCCTCGGCGGTTGAGGTCATGGCACATGCATCGGTGACAAGATCTGCGACCAGACTTCAGGACCATTGACGTGACAGGACCAGCAGGCGCGATCCGCGTCGGTGTCGACATCGGCGGCACCTTTACCGACTTGCAGATCTATGACGGCCGCGTCGGCCGCACCGTCTCGCACAAGACGCCGACGACGCCCGACGATCCCTCGATTGGGCTGGTCCAGGGCCTGAAGGATGCCGGCCAGCGCTTCGCCTTTGCGCTCGCCGACATCAGCCACATCCTGCACGGCACCACGATTGCGACCAATGCCGTCCTGCAGCGCAAGTTTCCGAAGGGCGCGCTGATCACCACGCGCGGCTTCGAGGACGTGCTCGAAATCGGTCGTCACGCCCGGCGCGACATCTATTCGGTGAAACCGCAGCGGCCGGACGTGCTGATCCCGCGCAACATGCGCGTCGGTATCGCCGAGCGCATGCGCGCCAACGGCACGGTAGAAACCGCGCTGAACGCCGCAGCGCTCGATGACCTCGTCGCAACCTTGGGCCAACAGGATATCGCGACGGTTGCCGTCGCGCTGCTCAACGCCTACGTCAACCCGACCCACGAGCAGGCAATCGCGGCGCGCCTCGCCCGCGATCTCCCCGCGCTCGCCGTCTCAATCTCCTCCGACGTCAGCCCCGAGATCCGCGAATACGAACGCTCCAACACCACCGTGCTGAATGCGCTGCTGATGCCCGTCGTCAAGCGCTACCTCGATCGGCTCGCCGCGCGTTTTCGCGAAGAGAACATCGCAGCCCGGTTGCTGATCGTGCAGTCCAATGGCGGTGTCGTCAGCCCCGCGACCGCTGCGCGCGAACCGGTGCGCCTGCTGCTCTCCGGCCCCAGCGGCGGCGCACTCGGCGCCCGTGCCATTGCCCGCACTCTCCGCATACCCGACCTTGTCGGCGTCGACATGGGCGGCACCTCGTTCGATGTCTCCGTGGTGCGCGACGACAGAATCGAGATCATCACCCAGGGCGAGATCGACCAGCTCCCCGTGCGGGTGCCCATGATCGAGATCCGCACCATTGGTGCCGGCGGCGGCTCCATCGCCCGCGTCGATGCCACTCGCCGCGTCACCGTCGGCCCCGAGAGTGCGGGCGCGCGTCCCGGTCCCGTCTGCTATGGCCACGGCGGCACGGAACCGACCGTCACGGACGCCAATCTGCTGCTCGGACGCCTCGATGCCGCATACTTTCTCGGCGGCGCCATGACGCTCGATCTCGAGGGCGCGCGCCAGGCTCTCGACAACAACTTTGCGCGCCCGCTCGGCCTCGATGTCGAACGCGCCGCCGACGGCATCATCGCGATCACCAACACGAGTTTGGCGGCGGCCATCCGCGTGAGCCTGTTCGAAAAAGGTCTCGACCCGCGCGATTTCACGCTGCTGTCGTTCGGCGGCGCCGGCGCCATCCACGCGTGCGCCGTCGCCGACGAACTCGGCGTCACCCGCATCGTGTTTCCGACGCATGCGAGCACGTTTTCAGCCTGGGGCATCCTGCATTCCGACATCGGCCACGACTACGCCAAGAGCCGCGTCATGGTATTCGATGACGCAGCGGTGGCACCGATCGCCGAGGCGGCGGCGGCGCTGCGCGCGACGGCCGACACGCAACTCGCCGGCGACGGCGTCGCACCTCCAGATCGCCATCTGAAACTTGCCGCCGACCTGCGCTACAAGGGCCAAGCCTTCGAACTGACCATTCCGTGGGCAGGGCACGACATCACCGTCGCATCGCGCGCGGCTACAGCCGACGCATTCCACGCCGCCCATAAGCAGCGCTTCTCGTATTCCGATCCCGGCGCCGTGGTCGAAGTCGTGACGCTGCGCCTCTCCGCCATCGGAAAGCTCGGACACACCGCGGCAACCGAAGCCGCGATTGCAGCCACCGCAACGGCCGCGCTCAAGTCGCGCCGCGTCTGGCTCAATGATGGCTGGCGCGACGTCCCGGTATTTCGCCGCAACAATCTCGACCGGGATCAACGCATCACCGGTCCGGCCGTGATCGAAGAGGATTACACGACGCTGCTGATCGGGCCCGGCTGGTCCGCCGCTATCGGCAAGGACCGGCACATCGTTGCCAGTAAGGATGGACTTGCATCATGAGCAACGGCGCACCCATGACCCAACTCTCCGCCATCGACCTCGAAATCCTGCAGAACGCGCTGGTTGCCGCCGCGGCTGAAATGGACGTCACCATGTGGCGCACCAGCCGCTCGACCATCGTCCGCGAGATGCTCGACTATTCGACCGCGATCTTCGATGCCGATGGCTTCAATGTCGCGCAATCGGCGCGCATCCCGCAGCACCTGAATTCCATGAGCTTTTGTTTGCGCACGATCGTCGAGCGGTTCATCCCGCTCGATCGATGGCAAGAGGGCGATGTCGTTCTCACCAACGATCCTTATTGCGGCGGCCAGCATCTCCCCGACATCGCGGCGTTCCGTCCGGTGTTTGTCGATGGACAGCGCGTCGCCATCGTCGGCACGCTTTGCCACCACCTCGATGTCGGCGGCATGTCGGCTGGCAGTTACAGCGCCAACGCCACCGAGATCTATCAGGAAGGCCTCAGGCTTCCCCCGCTAAAACTCTTCAAACGCGGCGAGCGCAACGACGAAGTCTGGGCCATGATCGGCCAAAACGTGCGCCAGCCGGCGATCGTGCTTGGCGATCTCCAATCGCAAATCGCCTCGCTCGACGTCGGCGCCACAAGCGTCGGCCGCCTCGCCGTCAAGTACGGCCCCGCGGTGTTGTTGTCGGCCTGCCGCCGTCTGCTCGACAATTCGGAAGCCGCCATGCGCGACGTCATCGCGCGAATGCCCGACGGCACCTACGCCTTCGAAGATCATCTCGATGACGATGGCATCGACACTGAACGCCCGGTGCGTCTCGCCGCCACCGTCACCATCAAGGGCTCCGATCTCACCGTCGATCTCTCGGGTTCGAGCCCGGAAGTGCGCGGCCCGATCAATGCAACGCTCGGCTCGACGTCGTCGGCCATCAACTTCGCCATCATGGCGTGTGCCGACCGGCCGATCGCGCCCAACGCCGGTTGCTATCGCCCGATCAAGATCGTCGCGCCCGAGGGCCTGATCGTCAACGCGCGCCATCCCGCCCCCGTCGCGCACCGCATCGCGCCCTGTCACGTGCTGCTGAACGTGCTGTTCGGCGCGCTCGCCCAGGCGGTGCCCGATCGGATCCCGGCCGCCTACTACGCCGTCAGCTATGTCTGCTCGTTCCAGACCATCGCAGCCGACGCCTCGCGCCGCGTCCTCGTCGAAATCGAGGTCGGTGGCTGCGGCGGTCATCCCGCGATGGACGGCGCCAGCGGATTTTCCTTCGGGATGCACAACAACGCCTCGATCCCGATCGAGATGATCGAGAGCGACACGCCGCTGACGATCGCAGGCTATGGATTTCTGCCCGACTTCAGGCGGCGCCGGTCTCTATCGCGGCGGCCTCGGCCTGAAGCGCGAGTGGCGCATCGACGCCGAGCGCGCGACCTTCACCGCGCAGATGGATCGCTTTCGCTTCCGCCCCTACGGGCTCGCCGGCGGCGGTGCCGGTGCGGCCGGGCGCCTAACCTTGATCCGCGATGGCAAGGAGACGCCGCTGCACTCGAAGGTTGGCAACATGCCGCTTGTCAAAGGCGACATCATCCGCCTCGAAACCTCCGGCGGCGGCGGCCACGGCGATCCAAAACTGCGGCCACGCGATGCCGTTCGCCGCGACGTCGCGCAAGGCTACGTCGCGGCAGCCTCCGCCCATAGCGCCTACGCGGCAGAGTAGTCCAGACGCAGGTACGAAAGGCCAGGATCGATGGAATCCGCCAACATGCGCGGGGCGGCGTGAACCGCATCCAACCAAATCCGAAATCGCGAGACCGCTGCCCCGCCTTCGGTTCTCGACCATGCAGCGAGCCCCAGAAGCGGAGTGGCCACTGTCTGGCACTCGCGCATGATCCCCAATCATCGTCTTGAACGTGTTGGTATGCGCGCGCGGTTGGTGGGGCGGCCGCGCGCAGACAAAAGAGAATACCGTTCGGCCGGCAAAACGACGCCGTTTCAGAACTTTGGCCGACGGTGTAGTTCACCCGTGACAAATGGGTTCAGCCCCCTTGATTCCCCGTCAGTGACCCTATAGACGAGGGGTTGAGATCGCACGGGTCCCGTGCCGATCACTAACTGCGCGTGTCCAAGCCTCTATTTTGCGGCACGAACGGCAAGCGCCCGTAGCTCAGCTGGATAGAGCACCAGACTACGAATTTGGGGGTCAGAGGTTCGAATCCTTTCGGGCGCGCCAATAAAATCAATGACTTAGTCAAAATTGATCAGTCTTCGCCCAATCACCTAGCGACCAATTAGCGACCACATTTTGGATGCTGGCGAGGTGTGGGACCGTCGCAACACCATCGGCGATGAGTTATCGCGCGACGCTGTCAATTAAGAGATCGGCACGGCTGAGCAGGGGCGGCGTCGGATAGCGGCCAATCTTGTCGTTCCAGTAAGCCCACGAGCGCGGCGTGATGATTCCGGGCGGGGCCTTATCGATGGCCTCGGCTAATCCTTCTGGGCCAACGTGCTCCAGCAACAGCGCCATATCTTCATCCGTGGAGGCCTTCATGGCGTACGCCATGAGCTCAATGGGGCTGTTGAGGGCGTCTTCGGGCGGTTTGAACCAGACGATGCGTTTGGCAGTGCGCAAGAAGTCGGGAGTGTGCGGGAACGCTTTCATGTCTGCATGATCAATTGCGCGATGGCTTAAAAACCCTTTTGTTCATCCAGTTTTTTTTGCAACTCTGGATGCCCTGCTGAATGCACTCGAAAGGATAAGCGTCTTCGTCCTCGTCATCGATCTTGAACGATTCAGATCGCGATGAGCCGTCAAGATCAGTGCTGACGCAACGAAGCGAGCCACTTTGTCTTGATCGGCCTTGAATAAACCGACATGTCTTTCGGGATGCAGCGGGTCTTCCTATTCGGCGCTCACTGAAATTTGGATAAAGTTCGAGAGAAGGGGGGGGTGGGGGTAAAAAAATGTTGGCCGGTCCAGAAGGCGCTCCGGGGCCAACAACTTGTCCAACTGAAGGATCTCGTCGAGGTAAAAACGAACCCTGCACCTGGGGATAAGTAATTATTTCCGGTGGTTTCGGATTTAGCACAGCAATTTCTGGAGCTGGCGGAGCAGGCCCAACTGGTTTCGGAGTTTGATAAACCACCTCGGGTTCTTTGGGATTTGGTGGGCGATCAGGCGAAGTCGATGAAGAGCCCCCTGGACTGTTGGCGGGTTTAGATGACGTCGAGTTTGAAAACAGTATCTTCCAACCCATAACCGCTGCGGCAATCATGCCGACGATCTGGGTCAAGTAGTAGGCGGTCGCCAAGAATGGTTTCAGCCGCTCAGGTACGTAGGAGAACGGCGGACGATGATTTTCTTTTTCGTTTAATTTCATGTTGTTGATCTTTCCAGTAAGTGGCGTCGGTGATCTTGGCTACGGAGGCGATGCGCGACGAAGCGCAGGGCTCTGTTGGCAAGTTCACGGCTGGAAGATCAAACGAATGAAATGCTGTGGATGTGAGTGTCGACACGGGGTGGCCTTTCAAGCTGAATCGCAACAGCGATTGGTTCAGGTCATTCGGTCGACACCGATTTGCGTCGATACAAATCACAGCAATGTCGTACAGCGAGGCTGCCGATGTTCGCGGAGTTTGTCAATGACGCGATTGAAACAGTGCGAGACTGTCACCCAAACACTTCGTTGAACAACTCGATCCAGACCTTTTATCGGCTACCGACGGTTCTTGAAGTCGAAGATATGATACCTCGGACATGGATCAGCAACGCACCCTGAGTGCTATGTTGACCTTCGTTCTCTAGCTTGTTGGCGGTCCAAATCCCAAGACCCCATGCAAAATCGTCAATTGAATTGACGGATTTACGGGCTAGATAGTGGATCGCCTGCTGCAGTGGCTCATCAATTCGTGCAAGCCATGGCAGGTATAAAAGTTTCGCCTTAGCTAGATCGGCCCACTCCTGCTCCGTCACATACCGATCAGCGGGGAGTTCCACGCCGTACTTATCGCCGCGTAGCTTGTAGGGGTGACGCGGCGGCGGCAACGGCGACAAGCCTGTAACTGCGCACACAAGGTTGGCGTTCTGGGCAAGCAGGAGGGCCTGACGCACAACGGATTGCTTCGCTTCAGGCAGATGATGAATGTGCTCGGTCGCGGCTGGCGGCAAGGTCGCGGTTGCCTGATAGGGAACTTCCTTGGCGGTGCAGGTACGGACCAGCGTCATGAGCTGATCAAGTGGTACGTGGACGACGCCTTGCGGATCGACCTCACACTTCGATCTCAGTACTTTCTTGAACCGCACCTCATCAAAACTCACGCCCTCTGACTTCCGTTGTGGCTTCTTATGGAGCGTATACGGATTATTGTCAAGCGATCGTGTGGATTTTGACCGTGAAGGGGGCTTATGCAATCTATCGTGCAGGGCCTGATCCGCTGGTGCACGCTGCGGCATGACCTAAAACTCCAACAAACTCAACATGATCGGTTGGCATTTTGGCGCGCGGCGGCGCGGGTGTCTAGGAGACTATCGCCCTATGGTCAGCACGCAAGCCGAGAAATGCTAGGCCCGTTGGCGTTCATCCGCTTTGGAGCGACGGGGTGCAGGGCGTTTTGGTTCCGGCGCGTTGAGGTCAGCGGCGTCGGGCTTACCGGTGTCAAGCGCGGCGGCTTGTTCTTTGGTCAACGGATGTTGGGTGTTGCCGGACGCCCAGGGGCCGTAGCGGCGTGGGTCGCGTTCCCAGGCGGACGCGCGGAGTTGGGGTTCCTTCGGTGCGCGTCCAGGTGGCCCAATAGGCGGGCTTGCTGTCCTCGTGCGCCTGCTCGGCTTCGGAGAGTGCGGCGTATGTGGGGTTGGGCTGCCGTCGTGGTCGCTCCTTGAACACCTTGAACCCGTTTTCGCGGATGGCGACGAAGTTGGTGCCTTGCTGGGTTCGGTGTTGAGGGCCTGGCGCATGGAGCGGTTCATATCCACGGGGCCGATCCAATAGGACTCGCCATTCTTGTCGGTGTGCTCGAAGGCGGAGAAGTTGAATTCTGTCTCAGGATCTTCGGGAGTGGAGATCCGGCCCGTGATCGGCGGCGCCTTCGGATTGCTGTTGCGGCTGAAGTTCAGGCTGATCACGAAATTGCCTTGCGGCTGTTGGTTTGTCCATGGCGCCTCCTTTGTTTATTGGCGCTGGAACGGTATGCCGCGTGGATGCGGTCGTCTATGGAGGTGCCTACGGGTTGGGCGGTGATGTGCGTATTCAAATCACAAATAAAGTTGGGCGCTGCAGCTTTGTGAAAGTCAAAGAACTTTCTGTGCATGGAGCCACAGTTTGAGATTGGTGATGAGACTGCGCGCAGTACCGAGTTCGACAGTTCCTTTGTCATCCTCACGTTCGAGTGCGGAGAGATACGCAATCATTGAATTAGCGGTGATAGGAGGGGCAACGGTTGTTCTTGGATGATTGGCCGTCATGGATGTGACTTACTGTGGAGGGGCCAAGCGCAGCAATCAGCGCTGACTTGATCATTTACGATCATGATCCATAATAGTCAAATGATTTTTCATATGGCTTTATTGACGATCTGAGTCCCGAGCTGAACCGAGGCGGCGTCCGCGTGCCTTGGGAGCCATGCTCAAGGCACGGGCGCGGTTGATCAGCTCAACCTGCCGTTTGAGGTGTTCGGGAGGATATTCGAGGTGATAACCGACAACCAGTCCGTGGCGAATGAAAACATCGGCAGAAGTAATGATTTCGCCTTGCTCGAGCACGCTCGCGAACTTCTTTGTGTGCAAGATAAAGTGCTGCCTCATAGGCTGGCTTGTCGATATCCAAAACGTGTCCCGAGAACAAAAGTCCGGCATCCATATAATCTGGATAGGTGGCCCTAATGTGCTCGAATGCGTTGGGGCGGCGCCCATTGGAGCGTCGAGCACGCTCCTGGTAGGGCGTACGTGCTGGAGGCGGAAGAACCAGTCCGCTGATAGGATCAACGACGTGATGTGGCTCAGTTTGCTGGGCGTTACGGTGGAAGGATAGTGCTGTGGCGGCGGCGAGTGACGCCATGGTTGCCAACTGTGCTTGTGGCAACTTGATATTAGCGTTGCGCCAAGTGTCGATAATTTCGGCGACAAGAGCTGATGAAGGGTTCACATTGAGAGTTTTGCCGATATTGTTATTATTGGCAACGGTATTATGAGCTTGGGAGATATATGCAACAGCTTTCAAAAATGCATCCCGGGGAATAGAAAGCCCTCGCCCTACGTCCGAGACGTCGTCAGCAGTCAATATACCTTTGGCAACTAGGGCGTCTGCATTGGCATTGATAAATGCAAGAATAGGAGCGGTTATATTCTGCGGATCGTGTCCGTGCTGCGTGCTGGCTCTATCGGTGCCAAGCAATTCGTGGCGATCGGACATAGCGTTGCGGCTTCGGCAGCGCGATTATACTGGAAGCTCGTTCCTCCTGACAGCTCCTCCCACTGCCGCGTCATCTTCAACTACTGTTACAAAAGTGGTGTTGGCATAGGCCGCCATCGCATTGTGGTCATGCCGCAGCCTGTCTGTGAGCTTAGTACGGATGTCAGGATCTCGTTCGATGTGGCGGCGCAGCAGCGGATTATCCCAGGTTGCATGGGCGATAAGCTCGTCATCAGATAGCGGTCTGGCGGTACGCTTTGAACGGGCAAGGCGAAGAGTTGGAGCGGGTTTTTTCCGTAACGCCATGTGCGCGATGGTCCTTGGTGAGCAAAGGCTAACGATGTCGGGGTACGGTTGAGTTTTACCAACTCGTTTTCATATGTGTAAACTGAATATTTTGGGCCAGCAAGGGAAATGCATCGGCTGTGGATGCGTGGCGCATTAGGCACGGAGGGGGAAACATATATCCATTGTGTGCCGAATGCATGGGCACAGAACGTTGACGGGCAGGTGATCGCCGCCAACGGTTGGACATGAGCGATGTGACGATGGTCGCAGCCGCCGCTGCGGTATGTGCAGCAGATTGTCGCTGGCGCATAGGGCTTGTGAAGCGTGCAGGTTGGATGACCTGGCGGGCCTTGGGCATCGGACGATGCTTGGTCGTGCGGGGAGCGAGGGCTTTAGCCTGGCACATGCGGTCAGCACCGGTGACATTTGGCGCGGCGCGGTGGTTGAGCGAACGGGAAGCAGCTCAAGGTGGCTTGCTGGGTGACAGGGGCTTGGTGCTCGGCAAGCTTGGAAACCGGATGCTGCGGTATTCGATGTGGAAGGCTCGGTGGTGGTCTTGGCGCCGCAAGCATCGGGAAGGGGGTCGGCATCGTGGTGCCGAACTTGCTCACCTATCCTGGCAGCGTGATTTGCACCGATCCCAAAGGCAGAACACGCCATCACCGCGCGGGCGCGGCAAAGATTCGGGCCGGTCTATTGCATCAACGTGGGTGATCCCGACCGGTCGCACAGGTTCAATCCCATGGACGTGATCTCAAGGGATTTGCTGCGGCGGTGGACGAGTGCAGCCGGTTGGCGGAATTGCTGCTGCCCAAAGATGCCCGCGATGAGGATAGCCATTGGCGCAGCCGTTCGGTGAGCATCCTGACCGCGTTCCTGTTGTACATCGTGGAGCGCTGCGGGGATGATCCCGAGCGCTGCAATCTGAGTTCCGTGCATGCGTTGTTGACGGCGCCGATGGCGGTGCTGGAGACAAGCTCAAGATCATGATGACCTCGACGCAGTTCGTGGTGCGCTCGGAAGCGGGGTTGCTGCTGAACAGTTTGGAAAGCGATGAAGGCAAGAACCTGCTCTCCACCATGTCGCGCGGCACGGCGATCTGGGCCGAGGGGCGGGTGCTGGGGCATTTGGGGCGGCGCAGTGATTTTGATTTGGAGCGGGATGTGGTGGAGCGGGTGGCGACGTTGTTTGTGTGCGTGCCGGAGGACATGAAGGCGGTCTATGCGCCGTTCATGCGGGTGATGGTGGGGTTAGGTTTGCATGCGGTTGCGGAATTCGAGGCAAAGCGGACAGTGAATACGAGGCAAGCCGGACAACAGTCCGATGAAGCCGGACAGTCGGGGATGACCGGCTGATAGCGCCACCCTTCGACGATCGAATCACCTGATCGCTGCCTCTCATCAGAGAGGTCAAGCGATGCCGGCGGAGAGATTGTCGATGCGGAAAGTGCGCGAGGTGCTTCACCTGAAGCACGCGACTGGACTGAGTTACCGGAAGATCAGCGAGGCGACCGGCGTCAGCAAAACGCAGGTCGCCGAATATGTGCGTCGTGCGGAGGTAGCGAGCCTCGCATGGCCCCTGCCTGATGGCCTCGATGACGCCGAGCTTGATCGACGCCTGTTCCCCATCGCCGACGAGAGCGAGCGCGGTCGGCGGGCCATCGACTGGCCGATGATCCAGATCGAGCTGAAGCGGCGCGGCGTGACGCTGGCGCTGCTGTGGCAGGAGTATCTGGCCGAGCAGCCGGCCGGTTACAGCTACACGCGGTTCTGCGAGCTGCACAATGTCTGGAAGAAGACGGTCTCGGCGACGATGCGGCAAACGCATCTGGCGGGCGAGCGGCTGTTCGTCGACTGGGCCGGCGACACGATCGGCGTCATCGATCCGGCGACGGGCGAGGAGCGTCGCGCCCGCATCTTCGTGGCAGCACTCGGCGCATCCAACTTCACATATGCCGAGGCGCGCTGGACCGAGACGCTGCCGGACTGGATCGGCGCGCACGTCAACGCGCTCAATGCGATCGGCGGGGTGCCGCAGGCCCTGGTGCCCGATAACCTCAAGGCCGGCATCACCAAACCGTCGCGCTACGAGCCCGGCATCAACCGGACCTATCAGGATCTCGCCGATCACTACGGCTGCGTCGTGTTGCCGACGCGCATCGTCAAGCCGCGCGACAAGGCGAAGGTCGAGGTTGCCGTGCAGATCGTCGAACGGTTCGTGCTGGCGAAGCTGCGCAACGTCACGTTCTTCTCTCTGGCCGAGTTGAACGTTGCGATCCGTGAGTGCGTCGCGGCGATCAACGCCAAGGTTATGCGGCGCGTGGGCAAAAGCCGCGCCGAACTTCTGGAGACGCTTGATCGCCCGGCATTGAAGGTTCTGCCGAACGCGCCCTACGCCTATGCCGAATGGAAGCGCGCGCGCGTCGCACCCGACTATCACATCGAGATTGCCGACCACTTCTACTCGGTGCCCTCGAAGCTGATCCGCGAGATCGTCGAGGCACGCATAACTTCGGCGACGGTCGAGATCTTCCACAAAGGACAACGCATTGCGAGCCATGCCATCTCGTCTGTGCGCAATCGACACAGCACGATCACTGAGCACATGCCGAGCGCGCATCGCCGCTATGCGGAATGGACGCCGGCGAAGATGATGGACGAGGCGGCCAAGATCGGCCCGGCAACGATTGCGTTGTTCGAGGCGATCATGAAGGCGAAGCCGCATCCCGAGCAGGGCTTCCGCTCGTGCCTCGGCATTCTCAGTCTGGTGAAGAGCCACGGCACTGCGCGTGTCGAGGCCGCATGCCGGCGCGGCAACCATGTCGGCTCGACCACCTACGGCTCGGTCGCCTCGATCCTGAAACACGGACTCGACAAGGCGTTCGCAATCGATCTGGAAAGCAATCGGGAACCGCTGCGGCACAGCAATATCCGTGGCGCCGATTACTACCACTGAAGCCGCGTCACGGAATGCGCAGCCATCGGATCGCCCGCTCGGCGGCACGCGCAATCAACCAAGCGGGCGATCAAGAAAGAGGACTTGCAATGCTCACACATCCAACCGATCAGCGCCTCGTCGCGCTCGGTCTTGCCGGTATGGCGAAGGCGCTCGAAGAGCAACGACGCCAGCCCGATGTTGCTGCACTTCCATTCGAGGATCGACTTGGGCTGCTCGTCGACCGCGAAGCGATCGAGCGCGAGAACAAGCGGCTGGTCAGCCGCCTGAAGTTCGCCGGGCTCCGGCAGAACGCGACGATCGAGGATATCGACATGAAGGCGGCGCGCGGCCTCGACAAACCACTGCTCGCCAAGCTCGTCGCCGGCGACTGGATCGCCCAGCATCAGAACCTGATCATCATCGGCAAGACCGGTCTCGGCAAAAGTTGGCTCGCGTGCGCTCTCGCACACAAGGCATGCCGGGATGATCGTTCGGTGCTCTATTATCGCGTGCCGCGCCTCTTCGATGCCTTGGCGCTGGCACGGGGCGACGGCCGCCACGCACGCCTCCTCAAGACAATTGCCAGGTCGCAGCTGCTCATTCTCGACGACTGGGGCCTCGCCCATCTGACGCCGGAGCAGGGCCGCGATCTCCTTGAGATCCTCGACGACCGGCAGGGACGCGGCTCGACGATCGTGACCAGTCAGATCGACGTGAAGCACTGGCACGAGATGATCGCCAACCCAACCGTCGCCGACGCTATCCTCGACCGTCTCGTGCACTCCGCACACCGCCTGAACCTCGCTGGCGACAGCATGCGCGATCCCAAGAATAAGACGGTCAGGCGTGGCAAGCTTGACACGGAAACCGCCGTGTGACCCGTTGAGCCCGTCGATGGGTGGCGCTGTCCGGCTTCGTCGGACTGCTGTCCGCTATGGCTCGGACTACTGTCCGGCTTCGATCGTATTCACTGTCCGGCTTCGCCGAAACACGCACAC
>CAVZYN010000003.1:0-229978 GCA_963779515.1 uncultured Alphaproteobacteria bacterium | reverse complement strand
CAGGAACGGGTGCGCGGTCGCTCATCGCGCCTTACTCCTCTCGCAGCTTGAAGCGCTGGATCTTGCCGGTGGCGGTCTTTGGCAGCTCGTTGCGCACCTCCAACCAGCGCGGATATTTCCACGCACCGGCCTCTGCCTTGACGTGCGCCTTAAGCTCCTCGAACAGCTTATCGTCGGCGGTGAACCCTGGCTTCAGGACGATGAACGCTGCGGGCTTTACCAGCCCGTCAGTGTCCTCCTTGCCGATCACGGCGGCCTCGAGCACGGCCTTGTGGGAGATCAGCACGCTCTCGACCTCGAACGGCGACACCCAAATCCCCGAGACCTTGAACATGTCGTCGGTGCGGCCGCAGTAGTAATAGTTTCCGTCCTCGCCGATACGGTATTTGTCGCCGGTGTGGGTCCACTCGCCGCGAAATGTGCGACGGCTCTTCTCTCGTTGCAGCCAGTATCCCTGCGCCGCCGACGGCCCCTTGATCACGAGCTCGCCGATCTCGCCCTGGGCGATCGCGTTGCCGTCGTCGTCGAGCAGCTTCGCCTCGTAGCCCGGCACCGGCGTTCCAGACGAGCCGTAGCGTACCTTGCCTGGCTTGTTCGACACGAAGATGTGCAGCATCTCCGTCGAGCCGATGCCGTCGATGATCTCCGTACCCATCATCTTCTGCCAGCGGTTTCCGATCTCCTCGGGCAATGCCTCGCCTGCCGACGTACAAAGTCGCAGCCGATTGGAGCCGGCGCCTTTCTGCAGCTCGGGATGCGCGAGCATCGAGGCAAAAAGCGTGGGCACACCGCAGAAGATGGTCGGGTTATTGGCCCGCATCGTCGCCATGACGCTGTCTGGCGTCGGACGCTCCGGCATCAGTACGGCCGTCGCTCCGACCGAGAATGGAAACGACATGCCGTTACCGAGGCCGTACGCGAAGAACAGCTTCGCAGCGGAGAACACCACGTCGTTTTCGTTCATGTCGAGAATGCCCTGGCCGAATAGTTTCGCCGTCGCCATCGGGCTGGTGTGGACGTGTGCGGTCCCCTTTGGATTGCCGGTCGAGCCCGAGGAGTAGAGCCAGAAGGCGACATCATCGGCGTGCGTGTCGACGGCATTTGCCTGCGGCGCGCTGCTTGCGGTCAACGTGCCCAGGCTGATCAACTTCTGATCGCCGGGACGATCGTCGATGATGACGTGCAAGTGGCGCCGCTGCTGGATCTCCTCCAGGACGTGCGCGGCCCGGTCATAGAGCTCGTCGGAGATGACGACGGCGGCGGCCCGGCTGTCCTCGATCATGTAACGCCAGGTCTCCGGCGGCAGCAGCGTATTGATCGGGATCGGCACGACGCCGGCCTTGATGGCGCCCCAGAATGCTACGGGCAACTGGGCCGTATCGAGCATGATGAGGGCGATGCGGCGCTCGCGCCCGATGCCGAGGCGCGGAATGGCGTTGGCGAAGCGATCGACGCGCTCGGCAAGTTGCGTGTACGTGAGTTGTGTCTTCGGATCGACAATCGCGAGTTTCGCGCCGCGCCCCTCGGCGATGTTCCGGTCGATCATGTCGACAGCGGCGTTATAAAGTCCGCTCGGCGGCGTCCAGGTGATGGCCTGCCTATTGTTCGTCATGATTTTCCTCCACTGGCTTGAACTGTGTTCGCGCTTGTTGCTTCAACTCACACGCCGAGGTGCTGTTGCATGATGACGGGATCGGCCTTCAGCTGGCCTGGTGTGCCTTCGAAGGCGACCTGCCCCTTGACGATGATGACGACGCGATCCGCGACCGCCGTCACCTCAGACACCGTCTTGTCGACAACCAGTGTGGCAATGCCGCTGTCCCGGACGAGGCGTATGGTCTTCCAAATCTCGTCACGGATCAGCGGCGCCAAACCTTCGGTCGCCTCGTCGAGGATGAGCACACGCGGATTGGTCAAGAGCGCCCGCGCCACGGCCAACATCTGCTGCTCGCCGCCCGAGAGCTGATTGCCGCCGTTGGAGTAGCGCTCCTTCAGGCGCGGAAAGAGCTCAAGCACGCGATTCTGTGTCCAGTCGCGCTTACCGTCGTGACCATCGCGCTCGGCAATGGCGAGGTTTTCCGCGACGGTCAGAGACGCAAAAATTCCGCGCCCCTCCGGGACATACGCGATCCCGCGGCGCGCAATCCGAAACGGCGCATCGCGGGTCGCGTCATCGCCCGCGACAGTTACCGTCCCCGTTCGCGGACGCACCAGCCCCATGATGGAGCGGATCAGCGTCGTCTTGCCCATGCCGTTGCGGCCCATCAGTCCGAGCGTCTCGCCCGGGTTCAGCACGATCGACAGATCGCGCAGGATATGGCTGTCGTCGTAGTAGGTGTTGAGGTTGGTGACCTCGATCAGGGGGACTGCGGCGGCGGTCATGCGTGGCCTCCCAGATCAGCGGTCTGCACCGCGGCGTTGGCGCGGACGTCGGCGGGCCCGCCCGTCGCCAGAACCGCGCCTTCGACGAGCACCGTCATCAGCAGGGCACCGGCGCTGAGCATGATCCATCCGAGCCGGCCGTGCGGCAGCATGCGGTGTGCTGCTTGATTTTGGCCGGTCATGACCGGCCTCCGAATAGCCCGGCCGGGCGCCAGATGAGAACGAGAACCATGACGAGGTAGACAGACATCGACGCGAGTGCGGCGACAAAACCGCCGATTGCGCTGCCGCCAAAGGCCGGACCGTAAGCTTTGCCCATCGTGTCGATCAGGCCGATCAGCAGCGCCGACCAGAACGCACCGGTAATCGAGCCGAGCCCACCGATGACGACGACGACGAACGAAATGATGAGCAGGCCGTCACCCATGTTGGGGTAGACGGATGTGAGTGGCGCCGCGAGCCCGCCTGCTGCCACCGCGAGCGCCGTGCCAACGGCGAATACGGTCAGATGCACACGCCGCGCATCGATGCCGAGCACGTCGACCATCTCGGGTTTTTCGGCGGCAGCACGGATGATCGCGCCCATCTTGGTCCGCTCGATCCACCAGAACAAAACAGCCGCAATCGCAAGGCACACGGCGATGACAACGAAGCGATAGGCCGCGTAGCTGAACTCCGACGTGATCGGAATCGAGAAATCGAGCGCCGCAGGCACGGGCACCGAGTGGAAGTCGTTGCCGACCAGCAGCGAGCGTGTCTCTTCGAAGATCAGGATCAGCGCGAAAGTAACGAGCACCTGATCGAGGTGCTCGCGCGTGTAGAAATGACGGAACAGAAATCGCTCCAGGAGCGCTCCGATCGCAAGACCCAAGAGTATGCCGGCCGGAAGCGCCAGCCACAGTGAGCCTGTCGCTTTGGTCACCAGGAACGCCGCATATGCGCCGATCATGAACAGGCTGCCGTGCGCCAGATTGATCACGCCCAGCACGCCAAAGATCAGCGTCAGGCCGCTCGAGATCAGGAACAGCAGCAGGCCGTATTGCAACCCGTTCAAGAGCTGCGAAAGAAAACTTGCCATGACGGAACCTCGTGCGCGTTGGGTTGGCGCTGCCGGCGGGCTGCTAGGACGTCAGCTGGCTCATCCACCTGCTGACGGCTTCCCTCCTCAGCCCCAGCCGCTCGGCACGGCCGTTGCGGCGAGTGCCGCGCCGGAGCCTTTAGAAGAGCGTGGCGGTTGACGTTCGGAAGAATGAGCTTTGACATGGTGATCTCCCTCAGTGCTCTAGGTGTCCGACGTTTCTAGTGATCCGTTAGCGCCACGCCGCAGTAGACGTCCTGGGAAGTTCGAGCGATCGATAACTGGCTGAACGGATAAAGAGGCCGATCTCGGCCGCGGCGCGAAAGCGCCTGTCGAGAGGAGACGCGCGCAGATTGAGTGACTGCTGTGCGCCTCGGCACAGACGCAAACGACGCGCCTTACGAAGCACCGCCAGCCCGGCGCGTAGCTCAGTATGTCTCGACATGGAACCTACCTGCTGAGCGCATCTCGGGCTTGAGCTTTGCCCAGTCGAGGCCGTGCTTGCGGCAGATGTCGGCAAGCGCCTCGTCGACGCCGGTCTCCATGTCCTTGAGACCGCAGATGTACATGTGAGTTGCCGGGCTCTTCAAAAGTTCGGAAACGGCCTCGCCCTCCGTGCGCATCCGGTCCTGCACGTATTCCTTGTCGGCGCCGGGGATGCGCGAGAATACGAGGTGCTTCTCGAGCAGCGCGGTCGGCACCTTCTGCAGCGGACCGAAATACGGCAACTCTTGCGGCGTTCTGGCGCCGAAGAACATGATGGCCTTGCCGCCGGCATTCTGCATCGCGCGGCGGCGGCGCTCGGTGAAGGCACGGAACGGAGCCGAGCCCGTGCCGGTGCAGATCATGATGAGGTTGGCCTGCGTATCGTTGGGCATCAGGTAGGTCGCGCCGAACGGCCCGGTCACCTCGACCTTGTCGCCGACCTTGAGGTCGCACATGTAGTTGGAGCCGACGCCGCCGTCGACGCGCTTGATGGTGAGCGAGACGTTGTTGGCGTTGCGCTTTTCGCCGTCGCGCGCGGAGGCGATCGAGTAGAGGCGGATGTTGTGCGGCTTGCCATCGGGCCCCGTGCCTGGCGGAACGATGCCGATCGATTGGCCTTCGAGCACGGAGACGACCGTCGAGCCGAACGACAGGACGATATGCCGAATGTCGCTCTCGGTGCCCGGTGCCGTGATGCGGAAGTTGCCCTGCACGGTGGCAATGGCCGGCTTGTCGCGACGATAGACGTTGACCGCAGGCTTGGAGGCCGATGCCGGAGCGACGGCCTTGCCGCCAAGACCTGCGTGCGCCGCGGCCAGGATCTTCTCGACATCGTCCTCGACAGCCTGGGCCGCGCCAGCCGCATCTTCTCCAAGATCCTCCTGGACAGGCAGCTCGTTCCAGCTGAACTGATCCTCGATCGAGAAGGCGCTCTTGACGACGCGCCAGTTGTCGATCGAACCGGTCGGGCACGGCGCGACGCAGTCCATGCAGAAGTTACACTTCTCAGCGTCGACCACGTAATTGCTGGCATCATGTGAAATGGCGCCAACCGGGCAGGTCGCTTCGCACGTGTTGCAGCGAATGCAGACTTCCGGATCGATGAGATGGACCTTACGGAGCGCGGTCTTGTGTTCGGCGAGAGTGGTCATGGTCGGTGCTCGTTTGGCGTTTCCTGACCGCTTCAGCGCGGCACTGTTGTTTGATCAATGCACGACATGGACATAGGCCGGAACGCCCCAATCGTATTTTTCGTCGAAAGCGTCCAGTGCTTCGTCTTCTGTCCGGCCGGTCGTGTAGTCGCCGGTCTCGGTGTTGATGACGACAATTGTGCCAGGCGGCAGCGGCGGCAGGATCGCAAGGAGATTGTCGACGTGCGTCGAGGACATGGGAAGCTCCGTCCAGAATGGCTGAGGTAAAGCGTGGCGCGCCTGCGTGGAGATTGTCACACTCCGGCCTTCTCAATTTGGAGAAGGCCGGATTTGGAAAAGGCCGGAGTGCGTCGATCAGCTGCGGTGGATCTTCACATATTCGAAGTCGCCGCCCTTGTTGTCGATGCCGATCTTCGGCGCCGCGATCCAGTTGGCATATTTACCGCGCTCCCATTGCGGCACCATCAGCGAGGCGATGAAATCGCCATCCGATTTTGAGGGGATCCACTGATCCTTGCTCTTGATCCATTGCTCGTCTGACAAGACTTTGCCGTCGGGCGAGGCCTTGATGTTCTTGAACTCGCCGACGCCGCGATGGAATGCGACGGACGGCAACGTGATCGAGAACTTGATCCCGGCCTTTTCGATGATCTTATTCCAGCGCGTCACGCCACCCTGGCAATCCTTCACATAGTCGTCGCGCAGCCGCATGTTGAGCGCGGTCAGCGCCGGCTCTTCGACCATGCGCAACTCCCCGTTGACCAGCTTCAGCACGGGATAGGTCTCGGACGTCAGCGCGTGGTCGTCCTCGATCTTCGTCTCCATGTAGCGGCCTTTGAGGCCCGAATTGTAGAAGTTCGCAGCGTTGGTCGAGACTTCCGAGCCAAACAGGTCGAGCGACAACGAATAGTGCAAGTTGGCCTTCTTCTGGATCGTCGGCAGGTCGATGACGCCGAGTGCGCGGATCTTGGCGATGTCATAGGGGTCTTCGATACCGGCTGCCTTCATGGCCTCGCAGGTCCGCTCGATGGTGCGCCCGACGCCGGTCTCGCCGACGAACATGTGATGCGCTTCTTCGGTCAGCATGAAGCGGCAGGTGCGCGACATCGGATCGAAGCCTGATTGCGCGAGTGACTCAAGCTGCATCTTGCCGTCACGATCAGTGAAGAAGGTGAACATGAAGAGCGACAGCCAATCCGGCGTTTCCTCGTTGAAAGCGCCGAGCATGCGCGGCTTGTCGTCGTTGCCGGAGCGCCGCTGGAGGAGGCCTTCGGCTTCTTCGCGGCCGTCCTTGCCGAAGTATTTCTGCAGCAGATAGACCATCGCCCAGAGGTGGCGCCCCTCTTCGACGTTGATCTGGAACAGATTGCGCATGTCGTAGAGCGACGGTGCGGTCTTGCCGAGGAACCGCTGCTGCTCGACCGAAGCTGGCTCGGTGTCACCTTGAATCACGATCAACCGGCGCAAATTGGCGCGGTATTCGCCGGGCACCTCCTGCCAGGCCTTCTCGCCTTTGTGGGCGCCGAAGTTCACTTTTCGCTCGCCGTCCTGCGGCGCAAGCAGAATGCCCCAGCGATACTCCGGCATCTTCACATAGTCGAATTTTGCCCAGCCTTTGGGGTCGATCGAAATCGCGGTGCGCAGATAAACGTCCGAGGTCTGGAAGCCGTCCGGCCCCATCGTCATCCACCAGTCGATGTAGCCGGGATGCCATTGCTCAAGCGCCTTGAGCACCCGCCCATCATCGGCGAGGTTGACGTTGTTTGGGATCTTGGTCGTGTAGTCGACAGCGCCGAGGTTTGCTGTTGCCATATTCAACTCCTGCATTGAAGGATTAGAGCGTCAGAAGATACTGACGGGTAAAAAAAACAGATCACACGCGTTCCGGATTGAAGTCGCCCTTCACGCCGGTGCCGTATCGGCGGAGCGCGCCGTTCTCGCCGGTGGCGTTGGCACGATTGAAGATCCAGTTCTGCCATGCCGTGAGGCGGCCGAAGATCTTCGTCTCCATTGTCTCCGGACCCGCGAAGCGCAGGTTGGCCTCCAGCCCCGTGAGCCCATCAGCAGAAAACGAGGCGCGTTCCTCCAGAAAGATGCGCACCTCGTCTTCCCAGTCGACCTCGTCGAAGCTCTCGGTGACGAGACCGAGGCGATCGGCATCGGTGCCGTCGAGCGGCTTGCCGATGACCTCCTTGGCTTTCCCGATGGTTTCCGGCTCACCGAGGAAGCGCGTTTCGAGCCGCGTGATGCCGTTCGACATCGGGAATTGGCCGAAGTTGAGAGCCGACAGCGTGACGGCCGCTGCCGGGCGGTTGTCACCTTTCATTTGGCCGTCGAACATGTAGCCGCGGTCACAGGCAAAGATGATCTCGGCAAGGGTGCCCGCAAAGCACGAGCCCGGCTCGATCAGCGCGACGAGCGAGCGCGAGGTCACATCGATGCGCTTCAACACGCGCTTGGTGTTGTTGAGGATCTCGCGCACGAGCCAATTCGATTTTGTCGCCTCGAGCAACGCGTCGTAGGCGAGGACCTTCGCCGGATCGCCCTGCGACTTGAAAATCCAGGTGCCGATCTCGAGCTCGTTCAAGCGCAAGTAGACGATCGCGTCATCGAGTTCGCGCGCCATGCGCAGTGGCCAGAATTGGGCGCCTTGCGCATGGATCGCATCGGCGCCGTTGGGGGCGGGGGCGGGGGCGGCGTCCTTCGGCCCAAGGACCGTGATGGTCGCGCGGCGGCCTGCACGGTCGATCTCAACCTTCACGCTCGTATACGTGATGAGATCCTTTGCGATGCTCCGCTCGACCGCTGTCAGCTGGATGCCCGTCGCGCCGCTGGGCCGGTCGGACGTCGCTGCCATCTCCTGCACCATCGCCGCGACGGCGGCGTCGAACTTCGAGCTCGGCACCGACGCATCGACGAGCCGCCACTCTACTGCTCGCTTACCCTTGATGCCTTCCTCGATCGTGCAGAACGCGTCGGCGCGATCGCGGCGCACCTTGCGCTTGTCGGTGACCCGCGTGAGACCCCCGGTCCCCGGCAACACCGCGAGCAGCGGAATTTCGGGGAGCGACACCGTCGAGTTGCCATCGTCGGCGAGGATGATCTTGTCGCACGACAGCGCCAGCTCGTAGCCGCCGCCAGCCGCTGTGCCTTTCACCGCGCACAGGAACTTCTGACCGGAGTTCTCAGACGAGTCCTCCATGCCATTGCGCGTCTCGTTGGTGAACTTGCAGAAGTTGACCTTGTGGGAGTGGGCACTGCCGGCCAGCATGCGAATATTGGCGCCGGCGCAGAACACTTTGTCCTTGGCCGACTTCATGACGACGACCTTCACGCCAGGGTGCTCGAACCGCAGCCGCTGCAGCGCGTCACTGAGCTCGATGTCGACGCCGAGATCGTACGAGTTGAGTTTGAGCTGGTAGCCCTCGAACAGTCCTGAATTCTCATCGACGTCCATGATGAGTTCGGCCGTGTCGCCGGCGACCTTCAGCTTCCAGTGCCGGTACTTGTCGGGCGAGGTCGCGAAGTCGACGAAGCCGCGCGATCCTGCTGCACTCGACTTGGATAATGCATTATAACTCACGATATCCTCCAGCTCGCTCGGTTGTGGACGTATTGCCGTGACGAATACTGATACATAATGCACGTGTCAAGAGGTTGCTTAAACTTTTGTTGAAGCATATAAATGCATGCGATGGCGTGATTTGATCGACGGGCACAATAACGTGCATCGTAATGCATCAAAATCGGAGCCGTGCCATAGAGGACAAGTGTAGTCATGAGCCAAGATGCTGTGACACGAACGATCGGCGAGCGGGTGCGCGCCGCGCGTGCACAATCCGACATGACGCGCAAGCAACTCTCAGAAAAAGCCAACGTGTCCGAGCGCTACCTGAACGAGTTGGAGAACGGCGATGCGAACGTATCGGTTGGCATCCTGGGTCGCGTCGCCGAAGCATTGAGCATTGATCTCGTCAGCCTTCTGCCGTCGCCACGCGGCTCGGCACCAAGCGGCAGCCCGGGTTTTGCAATGCACAGCGCACTCGCCAATCTGATAGGTGGCATGAGCCTGCGGGAGCAGGAGAGCGCCATACCGTTCCTCGAGCGCTACATCGAGGATCACCGCAAGTCGCTCAGGGGCGTGGCGCTGCTCGGATTGCGCGGCGCGGGCAAGACGACGATCGGAGGCCTGTTCGCCGCGCGCCACGGTCTCCCGTTCCTCTCGGTCACGCGGGAGATCGAGGCGCGCGCCGGCATGAGCCTGAACGATCTCTTCAATCTTGCTGGTCCCGACGGCTATCGCACGCTCGAGAACGACGTGGTCACGGAGCTGTCCGGACGCAACGACCGGATCGTGCTCGAGACTGCGGGCGGCATCGTCAGCAATGGCTCCGCGCTCGATGTCATTCTGGGCTCGTTCAAAACCGTTTGGCTCAAGGCCTCGCCGGAAGAGCATCTGAGCCGCGTCGTCAAACAAGGCGATATGCGGCCCATGCACGGGATGCCCAAGGCACTTGAGCATCTGAAGACGCTGCTCGCACGCCGCGAGCAGGAGTATGCCCGGGCCGACTGTGTGCTCGACACCACCGGCCGCACGCCGGAAGCCTGCGTCGACGAACTGGAAATGATCGCAGGGGGCGCCATCGCGCGAGGATAGGTTACAGGGACCTTGGCGAACAGGACACGACCGCTGTCCCAACGTTTGTCCAGACCTGATGAAATGTGGAGGCCACGCCTGGAATTGAACCGGGGTACGCGGATTTGCAGAAACCTGCAAAATGCCTTCTCATCTTCTGAAACACAGAGATAATTTCTACAGCCGTCCATCCATGCACCGTCCCCCGGATTGTCCCCCATCGCAGCGGCGCGTGTGTGGCGACAGGCGCGCCGCCGAGAGCGCTTTTGACGGTTGTCAACGCTGCGATCCACGCTCTGCGCTTTGATCAAGCCCTCGGCGCTGCCGATGCCCCTGGGCATCATGTCAGCTGATCCGCCTCGTGTACGAGGCGTCCCGTCGCGGAGGAAACGATGACATTTCCCCAGGTCGTGGTCCTTGCGATCGCAGGGCTCGCGCTCACGTCGCAAGCCGTTGCCGCCCAATCCGGCCCGCCCGACACCGAACACGGGCGCGAGCTGGCGGCCAAGCTCTGCTCCAACTGTCATTTGGTGCCGGATTTGCCCTCCAACGTCGGCCGGCCCGACGTGCCGAGCTTCGCGGCGATTGCGCGCAAGCCCAACATCACGCCGGATCGCTTAGAGGCCGCAATGGTGCTGCCGCATCCGGAAATGCCGGGTGTGCCACTGACCCGCGCCCAAATCCGCAACCTCGCAGCCTTCATCCTGTCGTTGAAATAGGATCTCGATCCGGGAGCATCATGCGAGAGCCTCTCCAGAGCGGACGGGCGCGAGGCTTGTCGAACACGCAGGCCATTCACCGCCTCGCCGCGTACGGGCCCAATGCCCTTCCGGAGACGGTGACGGCCGGATTTCGCGAGCGTCTGGTTGCGCAATTCAAGAGCCCGCTGATCTACCTTCTCTTGTTCGCGCTGGCGCTCGATCTGGTTCTCTGGCTGCATGAGGGCATGCGCGAGGTTCCGCTCGAGGCCATCGCCATCGGGCTCATCCTGGGCCTCAATGCCATCCTTGGCGCTTATCAGGAGTCCAAGGCCGATACGGCGCTGTCTCGCCTCAAGGCGCTTGCGATGCCCTTGGTCTGGGTCATGCGCGACGGCGCCCTGACGCAGATTCCAACGGTGCAACTTGTCCCCGGCGACGTCTTTCGCATCGAAGCCGGCGACCGTGTGCCGGCTGACGCGCACCTCATCAAGGGCGATGGCATATCGGCTGACGAATCCGTTGTGTCCGGCGAATCATTGCCGGTCGAAAAAGGCATCGGCGACGAAATCTCGAGCGGCACCCTCATTGTCAGAGGCAAGGGGTTTGCCGAGGTCACGCAGACTGGACCGCAGAGCACCATGGGGCGGCTTGCCGCGCTGATCGGCGGGATCGAAGCTGGCAAGACGCCGCTGGAACGCCGCCTCGATCGCTTTGGCAACCACGTCGCGATCGCCATTCTCGGCGTCGGGCTCATTCTCACCGTCGGCGGTGTCGTGGTCGAAGGTATCGGCCGCCTCGGACAAGTCGTGCTGTTTTCCGTCGCACTCGCGGTCGCCGCCGTGCCGGAAGGCCTGCCGGCTGTCCTGACACTGACGCTGGCGATGGGCGTCGAACGTCTCGCCAAACGCAAGGCCATCGTGCGCCGCCTCTCCGCCGTCGAAGCGCTCGGCTCGGTGACCGTCATTGCCACCGACAAGACCGGCACATTGACGGAAAATCGCATGCACGTGCGCGCCATCGACGCCCCCGACGACGCTCGTGCCCTCGCTGCGATGGTTCTTGCCAATGACGCCGAAATGGATACGCGCGCCGGCGATCCGCTCGAACTCGCCCTCCTCGACTACGCCGCGAGCCGCGGCGCGGATGCGACCGGCCTCGCCGCGACCCGGCCGCGCCTGTCGAGCCGGCCATTCGACAGCAGCTATAAATTCATGCGCGTCACCGTCAGGGAAAGCGGGCGCAGTGTGAGTTATCTGAAGGGTGCGCCGGAAGTTCTGATCGCACGCAGCACGCTCTTGCCGGCGGAGAAGCAGACCTGGATGGACCGCGCGATGACGCGTGCGCAGGAAGGCTATCGTGTCATCGCGCTGGCTTGGTGCGTCGACGAACGCGAGGACGAAGTCACGTTTCTCGGCCTCGTGATGCTGTGGGATCCACCGCGGCCAGAGGTTCCCGACGCCCTGCGCCGCACGCGCGCTGCCGGCATCCGCGTGGTGATGATCACGGGCGATCACCCCGCGACCGCCGAAGCTGTCGGCCGCAGCATCGGGATTACGACACCGCGCGTTCTCACCGGCCGCGACATCGCGGAACTCACCGGTGCGTCCTTTCTCGACGCCGTCCGCGACATCAACATTTTCGCGCGGGTCACGCCGGAAGACAAGCTGCGCCTGGTTGATGGCTTGAAGGCGCTCGGTGAGATCGTCGCGGTGACGGGCGATGGCGTGAACGATGCGCCGGCTCTGAAACGCTCGGATGTTGGCGTCGCCATGGGCCAACGCGGCAGCGACGTCTCCCGCGAGGTCGCCGACGTCGTGCTGATGGACGACAATTTCGCGACCATCGTCATCGCCATCGAAGAAGGGCGCAGCATCTACGAGAATATCCAGAAGTTCATCCGGTTCTTCTATTCGACCGACCTCGCGCTGATCCTGCTCATGATCATCGGCCTCGGCATGGCGTTTCTGCTGGGATTGAAAGACCCGGCCGGCGGGACCTTCCTGCTCCCGCTCACGGCGGTGCAGCTCTTGTGGATCAACGTGGTTGCCGATGGACCGCCGGCACTTGCGCTCGCTTTCGATCGCAATCCGGATGTGATGGCGCAGCCGCCGCGTCCGCCGTCATCGCAGTTGCTCGACGCGGCCTCACTGCGCTTCGTGATCATGAGCGGTCTCGTCAAGGCGCTTGCCGGCGCCGCACTCCTCGGCGCGATGCCGCAGCTCGGCTACACGCTCGATGAAACGCGCACATCGGTGTTTCTTTATGAATCGATGACGCAGCTTGTCTTTGTCTATCCGGCGCGGCGCGTCCGCATCATCCCGGAAACCAACCACGGGATCCATTTGGCGGTCGGGATTGGTCTCGCGATCCAGGCGCTGACTGTCCTCCTGGAGCCGCTCCGATCGCTCCTGGGACTGGTCCCGGTCGGCGTGCGTCTCTTCAGCGTGATCTTGGCTCTGGTGCTGCTGACCTGGGGCGTCGCGGAACTCCTGTCGCGACGCACGCAATTCGGCGCCCGGCAGGCAATACCTGCCCTCACGCCTTGAGATCGAGCGAGACGCGCATCAGGTTGGCGTCATCCGGTACGGCCGCGATTTTGAAACCGAGTTCCCGGGACATTTTAAGCATCGTCTCGTTCTCGGCCAGCACTTCGCCAAAGAGCTCCGATAGTCCCTCGGCGCGCGCGTAGGCAATGAGATGTTGCATCAGCGTCCAACCGAGTCCGTGACCTTTCAAGTCGGAGGCGACGATGATCGCATATTCGGCGCGATGATAGTCCGGATCGGCGACAAGCCGCGCGACGCCCAGGATATCGCCGTTGGCCTCTCCGATTGCGACAAAGGCCATCTCGCGCGCATAGTCGATCTGAGTGAATCGCGCGATCTGCGCGTGCGAGGCGTGTGGGCGCGCGATGAAAAAGCGCATCCGCATGTCGTCTGGTGTCAGCCGCTCAATGAAACGGGCGTAAAGATGTTCGTCTTCAGGGCGGATCGGCCGCAACTGAATGGCCCCAAGGCCGGCCAAGGACACTTCGCGTTGCCATGCGGCAGGATAGGCCCGAATTGAGAGCGGCCAGCGTGGCCTTTCCGTCGCTGTTCCGATGCGGACCCGCGCGTCCAGCGCGACGACACCTTTGTCGTCCGCCAACAGCGGGTTGATGTCGATTTCGCGGATCTCGGTATGAGCAATGACCAGCGCCGAGAGCCGGACCAGCGTCGCGGCAATCGCATCAAGATCGGCTTTGGGCCGATCCCTGTAGCCCTCCAACAGCCGATGCACACGTGTCGCTCGCATCATATCGCGCGCGAGTTTGAGATCGAGCGGCGGCAGCGCATGCGCCGTATCGCGGATCACTTCGACACCCGTTCCTCCGGTGCCGAACATCAGCATCGGCCCAAACGTTGGGTCGTCCGTCATGCCAACAATGAGCTCGTGGGCGCGCGGGCGCCGGATCATCGGCTGCACGGTGAAGCCGGCGATGCGGGCCGCCGGCATCGCTGACGTGATCCGCGCGTGCATGGACCGGGCGGCCTCCCGCGCCTCTTCGGCCGACGTCAGATTGAGGCGGACACCGCCGACATCCGATTTGTGGGTAATATCGTCCGACAAGATCTTGATGACGACGGCTGCGTGATCGGCGAGCAGCGCCTGCGCCACCGGCGCGACGTCTTCGACCGACTTAGCGACCATCGTTGCGACCACCGGAATGCCATAGGCCGCGAGCAGCGACTTGGCCTCGACTTCCGACAGCATTGCTTGCCCGCGCGCCGCGGCGCCGTCGATCGCAGACTGCGCTGCAGCGTGATCGCAGGTGATATCGCCGGGCAGAACCGGCGGCGTTTGCATTAGCGCATCCTGCGCCCGCGCATAGCGCACGAGCTGCATGAACCCATCGATCGCCGCCGCGGGTGTCTCGAACGACGGAATCCGAGCCGCGGCAAAGAGCTGTCGCCCCTCCTCCGCCGCCCCATCACCAAGCCAGTTCGTCAAGAGTGGCTTTAGCGCCTTGCCCTCGCCCCGCCGCCGCTCCCGCACGTCAATCACGGCCCTGGCAATATCCGTGCTCGACGCCAGCGCCGTCGGGCAATTCATCACGAGCACTGCATCGGCGGCGTCGCTCTGCATCAAGATCTCCAGGGCGCGCGCATAACGCGCCGCATCGGCGTCTCCGATCATGTCCACCGGATTGCCGTGCGACCATGCCGGCGGCAAGAGCGCGTCGAGCGCCGCGCGGGTCGACCCGGAAACGTCGGCAAGCATCCCGTCGAGATCCGAGAGCCGATCCGCGGCCAGCACACCGGCCCCGCCGCCATTGGTGAGAATGACGAGCCGCTCGCCGTCGAGACGCGGCATCCGCGCGAGTATTTCGGCCGCCTCGAAGAGATCCTCGAGTTCCATCACCCGCAGCAGCCCCGCACGGCGGAACGCCGCGTCGTAGGCTGCATCCGATCCTGCAAGCGCGCCCGTATGCGACATGGCGGCCTTGGCGCCCGCGGCATGGCGGCCGGACTTCAGCACGACAACAGGCTTGGCGCGTGCGGCCCGGCGCGCCGCCGACATGAACTTCGGCGCGTGCGTCAGATGCTCCATATAGAGCAGAATGGCCCGCGTCTTACCGTCGCCGGCCAGATAATCGAGAAGATCTCCAAAATCGACGTCCGCCATGTCGCCGACCGACACGACATGAGAAAAGCCGATGTCGCGGCGCGACGCCCAATCGACGACGGCCGTTATCAGCGCGCCTGACTGGGAGACGAATGCAAGATCGCCGGTATGCGGCATGCGATGGCAGAAGCTGGCGTTCAATCCGATCTGGGGCACCATGAGCCCGAGGCAATTCGGCCCCTGAATGCGCAGGAGGTGCGGGCGCGCCGCCTCCAACATCGTCTGGCGCAAGTCGGGCGTCACACCGGCGCTGATCACAACGGCAGCCTTGGTGCCCTTGGCCCCCAACTCCGCGATCAGCCTCGGGATCGTCGCCGGTGGCGTCGCAACGACCGCGAGATCGGGAACGCCGTGAAGTTCCGCGACAGAGGCGACGCAGGTGTGGCCGTCGATTGTCGTGTGGCGCGGATTGACGAGCCATATGGGGCCCTGAAATCCGGCACTGGTGAGGTTGGCGGTCACAATCCGGCCGATGCTGCCTGAGCTCGGACTTGCGCCGATCATCGCGATGGACGTTGGCGCCAGCAGCGACGCGAAATTGCGAATGGTCATGTCACGCGCGCCCCGGAGTGCCCTCTATCGGCGTTTCGTTGACCCGCATCAACTGCTGGGTGCAGCAATCCGCCCATCGACGATATGGATGCGCCGATCGGTGCGCGCGGCTAGCGACATGTCGTGCGTCACGATGACAATAGCCCGGCCCGTGTCGTCCACCAACTTTCGGAAGATCGCCAGCACCTGTTCGCTCGAGGCGGTATCGAGATTGCCCGTCGGCTCGTCGGCCAGGATCACCAGCGGATCGTTGGCCAGCGCGCGCGCGATCGCGACCCGCTGGCGCTGTCCGCCCGAAAGCTGCCCCGGGAGCTTGCGTGCATGCGCTTCGAGGCCGAGCGACCTCAAAATGTCCATCGCGCGCGCCGTCATCTCCGGCTCCGAGAGCTTGGCGAGCGCCCGCATCGGCAGCATGACGTTCTGGAGTGCTGTGAACTCCGGCAACAGAAAATGGAACTGGAACACAAATCCTATTGTCGAGAGCCTGAGCCGCGCCCGCTCCACCTCATCGAGAGCGCTCGCATTGCGGCCGTTGATCAGGACCTCGCCGGACGTCGGCAGATCCAGCAGTCCCAATAGGTACAGGAGCGAACTCTTGCCAGAACCAGACGGCCCGGTGATGGCGACGAACTCCCCGCTCTCAATCGA
Organism: uncultured Alphaproteobacteria bacterium; assembly: GCA_963779515.1. Taxonomy (GTDB): domain Bacteria; phylum Pseudomonadota; class Alphaproteobacteria; order Rhizobiales; family Hyphomicrobiaceae; genus CAVZYN01. The sequence continues at coordinate 213,679 of CAVZYN010000003.1, read as the reverse complement.
GATATCGATGTCGCGCACAAGCGTCGCTGCCACACCCTCATTGATCGTCCTGGTGACGGCGCGCGTCTCGATCAGAGGTGTGCGCGCGGCGGCGACCACTAGGACGCCCCGCGAATGATGTCGACCGGCTGCACCCGCGCGGCCTTCCGCGCAGGCAGATATCCGGCAATGCCCGATGCCGCCAGCGCGATCCCCCCGGCCAGCGCATAGTGCACCGGCGTGTAGTACATCGGCAGCCGATCGGCATCCATGAACGGGCTGCGGAACTCGATCATACCGAGGCCGAGGCACATGACGTAACCGAGCCCCCAGCCCACGATCATGCCGGCAATTCCGATCAACATGGCCTCGACGAGAAAAATCCGGCGCACGGTCCTCTCGGTGAAGCCGAGCGACTTCAGGATCGCGATATCCCGCGTCTTCTCGTGCGTGATGGTGGAGATGATGTTGTAGGTGCCGAAGGACGCAACCAACAGGATCGCGCCAACCACCGCGTACATGATGAAATTGCGGATCTGGAACGCCGACAACAGATCTTCATTGGCCTCTTGCCAGGACACAGCTTTGTATCCCGTTTCCGATTCAACGCGCGCCGCCGTTTCGCGCGCCGCCATGATGTCCAGGATGCGCACCCGAATGGAGTTCACGAGACCCGTTTGCCCGGCCAGGATCTGCGCCGTCTTCAGGAGCGTATAAGACTGCATCTCATCGTATTGGCTGACGCCAGAATGAAACAGCCCGACGACCGTGCACGACAGCGGCCGCCCGGAGCCTGCCACCAACGTGATCGTATTGCCGGCCCGCGCGCCAATCTTGGCCGCGAGCTTGTCACCAAGAATGATGGCATTCGAGGCCTTGTAGAGGCCGTCGAGACTGCCTTGGCGGATTTGAGTTGGGAGTTTGGAGACGCTGGCTTCCCGTTTTGGATCGATGCCGGTGACGCTCGCCGCCGTATCGCGTCCGCTGTAGCGAATGACCGCTTTCGACTGGACGGACGGTGCGACGGCACCCGACATCCAGCCTTCGAGCGAGGCCATGATCGCGTAAGGATTCTTGATGCCCGGCCGTATCGTGGGTGTTGTAAGTCCGCTGATCGCAACCGCTGCATAGATCGTCTCAGCGGGTTGTACGGGCGGATTACGCCGCTCATCGCTCATTGTAATATGCGGCAGACTATCAACGAGCTGGCTGACGAAGTCGCGCTGCGAGCCCTCCATCAGCGCCGCCATCATGACGGAAAAGCCGACACCCATCGCGACGCCGAAAATCCCGACCAACGTTTGCCGGACGCGGCTCACCACATGTGTGATCGCTATGTCGAAGACGAGATTCATTTTGCGGTTGCCCGGCGGGACCGGACGCGCGCGCCGGTTTTGAGCGACGCTGGCGCGGGCGCGACGACGGATTGTTCGACATCGAAGCCGGAGACGATCTCGATCAACCGCGCGCTCTTGATGCCGGTCTCGACCTCTGTGCGGCGCAAATGGCCGTTGTCGACCGTCCACACTGCGCCACCATTGACCGCATCAGCTGGCACAAGCAGCGCATTCTGCACCTCGCGGACGACGATGTTGGCCTCCACGCTCATACCGATCTTCAGCGGCGTATCGTCAGGCAGCGCGAAGTAGACCCGGAACGTCTTGGTTGCCGGATCGCCTTTGGGCGTAATCTCGCTGACACTTGCCTTCAACGGTCCAGACGCAATGCCATCATGCCGCAGCAGGACGGTCTGGCCAACCTTCACCTTGGCGATGTCCTCTTCATTGACCTCGGCGGCAAGCCGCAATGGCTTTGGCTGCCCGACCCAGAACAACACATCTGTCGGGCCCGTGCCGGTGATCTCACCGACCGAACCGTCGCGCCGCAACACGACGCCGTCCATCGGCGCTCGCAGTTCGAGATCGAGCAAGCGATCCTTTTGTGCCGAGACGCGCGCTTCGTACTCGCGCCATTGCGTCAACTTATCCTCATAGGCAACACGCGTCGTCACGTTGCGGTCGAGCAAGCCCTTGTAGCGCGCCACATCCTCCTTCAAACGGTCGTGACGCGCTTGAAGTTCCGTCAGAACCGCCCGCTCCTCGATATCGTCCAAGCGAGCCAGCACACTGCCCTTCTTGACTGCTTGGCCTTCGCAATCGCACATCTCGACGATCCGCTTTCGCACCAGGGCCGACACCTTTGCCCACGTTCTCGGCTCGACCACGCCAGTTGCGTAGACGACTTCGGCCGCCGTGCCGCGGACCGGCAGCACGGTTGCAACCGTCGGGATGCGCCACCACCACGCCGCCGAGATCAATCCAACGGCCAGCGCGAGCAAGACTACTCCGCCACGCAACCTCGATTTGGTTAGCTCACCACCGACCGGCGCGCCGCCGGTGCTCAAAGGAAGTGCACGCGTCTCGGGCGGGCTGCCGCGCCTGATCGGCACGACGCCCGGGTCGACCCGTTGCGCTTCCAAGTTGCTGACCGAGCCGCGCCAATGCATCGCAGGAACTCCTGAAGTTCTGCGTTACGTCAGCGTGCGAAGCGTGCCGCTGTTGGGGCAATAGCTCTCCCAACCGGCAGCCAATGGATCGCTGGCCATGTCATCGGCGCAGCGCGACTTCTCGCTGCACATCGCGCAGGTCCTCTGCAGATCCCGCAACAGAAGTGGAGAGAGTTTGCGGATGTCCTCGGGATCGAGATGCAGCGCTGAAAGCCGCTTCTCGATCAACAGGGCCCCACCATTCGGCTGCCGTGCAATCTGCAGGAAATCGGTTCTGTCGAGCCCGACATCGGCCGCCAGATGCTCGATTTCGGCAGGGCTGAATTGATCCAGCTCGTGCAGGCGCGTCCAGCGCTGACGGGCTTCCTGCCACCAATCCAAAACCGTTGAAAATATCGATCCATGTTCGGTCTGCACGGCTGCGCCTCCTCCATTGACGGTACCGGGCCATTGTTACGACGGCCCGGATCGGCGGCCTTTGACATGCCGCAAGCACGGCTCGGCCGCTCGCAACAAAGCGTCCTGGATCGACCTTGATCGGGGTCAAAGCGGCCGCCGAACCAAGCTCGATACTGCGACAGCATCCCGCCTGCTCGCCTGATGCGACGCCGCCCGTTCCTGCCGTCCCAATTCAAAGTGATCCATGACGTTTCGAACTATTCTCTTGATTGCCACTGATGAGCAGAACCTGCGCAACCAACTGGCTGTCGCAACGAAACTTGCCGCGCGATCGGAAACGCATCTGGTGGGGCTCGCCGTTTTGCCACCGCGGATCACGATCCCCGCCGGAACTCCTGGTACACCAGACACCGTCTCGATCGATGTCCATCGAGACAATTTTCGCCGCGAGGCTGAGCGTATGCGTGTGCTATTCGAGGGCGCCACGTCCAGAAAGGACTCCAGTACATCGGAATGGATCCTCGATGATGCCGATGACACACCCGTCCTGTCATTGATTGCGGCGCACAGTCACGCGGCCGATCTCGTGATCGCCAGCCACATCGATACGCGACTGCCGCGTCGTCCCTCGGCTGGACGCCTCTCCGAGCACGTCGTCATCCACGCGGGCCGCCCTGTCGTCCTCGTGCCGAAGATCAACAGTCACACAGAATTCGGCGAACGCGTGGTCGTAGCATGGAACGGTGCGCGCGAAGCCTCACGCGCCGCCTTCGACGCCATTCCTCTCTTGAAAACGGCAAAGCACGTCAAGGTCCTGCGCGTCGGCGTCGACGCTGTACCCCAGCGGGCGGACCGCCTTTCGGTTGCAAAGCTGTGCGGCACTCTGGCGCGCCACAACATCCACCCGGAGGCTGAGGACATTTCGTTGTCCGACTCAGATGTCGGACCGGCTCTCATATCGGCCGTGAAAGCTGAGAATGCGGATCTGCTGGTGATGGGCTGCTACGGCCATTCGCGCCTGCGCGAACTCGTGCTCGGCGGTGCCACGCGTCACGTCCTCCGGCATATGACGGTGCCCGTCCTGATGTCGCATTGAGCCGCGCCAGAGCTCGCGCCCAGGCCCGCGCAACAGCGGCATATCACAATCGCTCACAAACAAACACAGAGGCGCAATATCCTCGCAGCGGACCCGCGATTGACTGGGCGTGTTGATGGATGCGCCGGCCGGATGCCGGCGGAGATGGGAGACACCAGACCATGCCAGCTGCTCATGCCTTTGATCACGCACCAAAGCTCCTGGTCGCAACGGACCTTTCCGCTCGTGCGGACAATGCCGTCGATCGCGCCGCCCAGATCGCGGCCGCGACGGGCGGCACGGTCGATGTCCTGCACGTTCTCAACGATTTACCGGAGGCCTTGAGCGCCGAATTCAAGGAACGGACGACGCGCGTGTTGCTCAGCCAAATCGAGAGCGCGCAAACCATCGCGCCGTTCAAGGCTGAAATCACGGTCGCGAGCGGCGGCTCTGATGCCGTCATCAACGCGGAGGCGCGCGGCAAGTCAGCCGATCTGATCGTCTGCGGCAATCATCGCATGCGGTTTGGCGCCGACCGCTGGCTCGGCTCCACCATGGATCGCGTTTTGAAATATGGTGATCGACCGCTCTTGATCGTCAAGACGCCGGCAACGAAGCCCTATGCGAAAATTGTCGCCGGGGTCGACTATTCCGACCATTCAAAGCGTGCACTGGAGTTCGTGCTGCGAATGGCGCCCGGCGCCGAAGTGACGGTTCTCCATACCTATCATATTCCATATGCAGGGATGCCGAAACCAAAAGCCCTGGCCGGTGCGGTGGCAAAAGGCGCAAAGTCCGAAGACACCGAACATCTCGAGGCTTGGCTGAAGCAATTCGCGCAGCTTGTCGAGCGGACGAAGTGCACGCTCATTCCCGTCGTCCAGCACGGGCACGCGGAAACGCTCATTCCGAACTTCGTCAAAGCCACTGGCACAGATCTCGTCGCCATCGGCACGCATGGCCGCACTGGATTTCGCCACGCGATCCTTGGCAGCGTTGCCGAAGGCCTGATCACCAGCCTGCCCTGTGACGTGCTCGTCGTCCGGTAGACACGTCATTTCGATTGATCTCCGCCAGACGTAAAAACTGACCACCGGCTATTCACCTCGGGCTGGCCGCCGCCAGTTCTGCGTGAGGCCGCGCGACCAGCTTCAATGGCATTGTCATGGCGATCCTGCAGTCTCCACCCCGCGGCCGCCGGCCCCTCGAACTGAACGGCACTCGGTGGTGGGCCAAACCCGGACATCGAAGCGCTTCGAGGTTACGCCGCGAAGCAGGGCTGACCAACGCGCGAGCAATGCTTTGTGCCTCAGAGGGTCTCATGATGCTCACACGGCCGCGATCGTTCCGCATTCTGATCGGGGTTGCGCTTGTTCTTGCCGCGACAGCGGCCATTGTGAAATTCGAGTCAGAGCGGCGATGGATCCGCGAGACAGATGACCTCCTCGACGCTCTGCGGGCGGGCGCTGTCCAGCGCCCAGTTGCTGCTTATTCCGAAAGCGAACTCGATGGCCTTCCGGCTCCGGTCGCACGCTATTTCAGGACAGTGCTGCTCGACGGCCAGCCCATGATCCGCCGTGCACGCGTCGTTTGGGACGGCCAGTTCAACATGGGCACACCGAGCAGCGACACCTGGAAGCCCTTCGTAGCGCTTCAGGAGTTCGTCCCCATCGCTGCCGGATTCGTCTGGGACGCGCGGGTCGCGATGCTGCCTGGCATTCCGATCCTCGTCCGCGACGCATTCGTCAACGGTGAGGGCTCGATGCACGGCGCGATTCTCGGCGCTTACACGGTGGTGCGGTCGCGCGGAACCCCGGCGATGGCGGCAGCGGCGCTGCAACGCTACCTCGCAGAAGCGGTCTGGCTGCCAACCGCACTGCTCCCGAGCCAAGGCGTGACGTGGACATCCATTGACGCGATATCGGCGCGCGCGACGCTTGCCAGCGGCGGCACCACCGTCTCACTCGACGTTGCATTCGGCACTGACGGTCTCATCACATCCGTCTTTTCGCCGGATCGGCTCTACGACGACGGCAAATCACCACCTGTGCCGCGACCCTGGCGCGCGACGATCGTGCGCTACGGCGAGCGTAACGGCGTGACAGTCCCAATCGAGTTCTCATGTCGCATGGGATTTACCGTCGGGGCCGTTTCAATACTGGCGCGGGGCGCCCGCTGCCATCGTCTATGATTATGCAACAGCATCTCAAGCGCGGTGGCCATGACCGCTCAGGCTTTCAACCGGCGAAACCTCTTGATCGGAGCCACCAGCATGCTGGCAACAAGTCCATCGGGCGCCCAGTCGCGAGACATCACCTATGACAGCTTAGTCCGAAGCATCTGGGCGCCGATCGATCCCGGCGGCGGCACGCGTGAATTGCTCCGCGCGGCAACGCTCGCCGCCAACAGTCACAACACGCAGCCGTGGCAATTCAGTGTGTCGGATCGTCTGATCACCATCCGGCCGGACCTTGCGCGCCGGTGCCCCGCGGTTGACCCTGACGATCATCATCTTTTTGCGTCGCTGGGGTGCGCTGCCGAAAACATCGTGCACGCCGCCGCCGCCATGGGCCTCAAGGCCGAGCCCATCGTTGTCTCAGCGAACGAAGGGCGGATCGATATCGCTCTCGATCCAGCGCTGGTCTCAAGTTTTCGGCTTGCCGCTGCCATTTCAGAACGCCAGTGTACGCGCGCCGCCTACGACGGTAGACCTGTCCCGACAGATCACTTGCGGCTCATCGAAACAGCAGGCCAGATGCAGGATGTGCGCTGCCTGCTCTTGACCGATGCCGCCAAAATGGGTGCCGTTTTGGACTATGTGATCCAGGGCAACACCGCGCAAATGCGCGATCCCGCTTTCATGGCCGAGCTGAAAGCATGGATCCGCTTCAATGACGCGGATGCGATCGAGGCGCGCGACGGGCTGTCCGCGCGCAGCTCCGGGCAGCCATCGTTGCCGACCTGGCTGGCGCGGCCGCTACTGCCGTTCGTTCTCACGGCAAGGAGCGAGAATGACAAGCACGCCAAACACATCCGATCGTCGGCCGGCGTCGCGGTGTTCTATTCTGCCAAGTCCGACAGAGCGCATTGGGTTGCAGCCGGCCGCGCCTACCAGCGGTTTGCCTTGGAGGCTACGGCGCTTGGTCTCAAGCACGCCTTCATCAACCAGCCGGTCGAAGTACCGCATCTGCGATCACAGTTTGCGGCCTTCCTTGGGATCGGGGACCAACGGCCGGACCTTGTTGTCCGGTTTGGCTACGGAACGGCGATGCCACGCTCGCTGCGCCGCCCCATCGACAGCGTGATCGTCCAAGCTTGAACCCCTTTGCTGTCGCAGTTGCTCAGCCGGCGATGGGGCGCGCCGTCTTATTTGGCGTGCCGACGTCATGAATTGGCCAATCGGCGAACGCGAGCCAATAGAGGTAGATCACGTTTGCCACGGGAACCAAGATCAAGAACGATAGCCAGCCCGAGTAGCCAGCCTTCTCGGAGATCCGCCAGAACGGGATAACCAGCAACGCTGCACAAATGAGCAAGGCGATGGGCCCCATGCCATAGCCAAAGCCCATGCCATATCCAAAACCATAGTCTCGCATCATGGTCGCCTCCTATGACCTTATCTGGAACGACTACTGGAGGCTGCCCAGTCAGGATTGACATTGATTTAGAGCAAGGTCCGATCCGGGGCCAGCATGCCTACTGCGCCGAGTTCAGTCATCGTGGAGGCCTTCATGGACGAGACGTCGCACGGACGAGGGCTCCAGCGGTTGCTGTCCCGGTGGAAGGGCCTACTTGCAGCGCAGCGGGATGCGCCGGACATCACGGCGCTGCTCTGCGACATCGACGCCAGTCTCAAGGACATGCCGTTGATCACGAGCCCTCGGGCCGGTCCCAACGTCCTCATGCCATTGCGATTGCGACTGCTTGGGCTGGACCCAGCTTACCTCGCCGCGGCGAATTAAGCGACGTATCATCAGCTTGAGGCCGGCTGCGAGGCCTGCCGCCATTGGCGGCGGTGCGCGCGAGAACTCGCTGCCGGAGAGGTCCAGGTGGGGCTTGAGCGTTACTGCAACAACGCCAGCCGTTTCGATGATCTCGTCCTCAAGCGCGAAACCGAGTAGAATTGGATTGGCGATCTTGCGCCAACGGGGAAGCCGCTTGAACGACATCAGCCTTTCGACGCCGCTCGCTGCGCTCGATGCCGTCGCACTCGACACCGAGACGACGGGCCTCGACGTCAAGAGTGCCCGCATCATTCAGATCGGCGCCGTACGGCTTCTGGGCGCAACGATCTTGTCCGAGCAACGGCTCGACTGCCTGATCAATCCCGGCATTCCAATTCCGGCCGTCACCACGGACATCCACGGCATTACCGATGCGGCGGTGCGGAGCGCACCGGCGTTTTCCGTCGCGGCCGATGAACTCGAGGCGTTTCTCGGCAACGCAATTATCATCGGACACACGATCGATTACGATCTGAGACTGCTCGATCGCGAATCCAAGCTCGCCGGCCGTTCGTTCAAATCGCGGCGTTTCCTCGACGTGCGCCTGCTCGCGGAAATCGCACGCCCGAACCTTGGGCACTACGACCTCGACTTCGTCGCGGCCACCCTCGGCGTGCGCATCGAGGGGCGCCATTCGGCAATTGGCGACGCCGTCGCAACTGCGCGCATCTTTGCGGCACTTGTGCCACGCTTGCGCGAGCGCAACATCCGCACGCTCGCGGAGGCCGAAGCGGCGAGCCGGGCGCTCGCCGAGCGCCAGATCGCCGCCGCGCAACGGCCGGTGCGCCTCGCGCCCGCGCCCACGGAGCTTCAATCCGCGCTGATCCGTATCGACAGCTTCACCTACACGCACCGCGTCAAGGACGTCATGTCGACGCCGCCCGAATGGTGCGCGCCCTCGACTACTGTTCGGGACGTTATCCGGCTCATGATGGAGCGCCGGATCAGCTCCGTTCTCGTCAAGGATCCGGACGGGGAGGCCGGCATCGCCACCGAGCGCGACATGCTGCGTGCGCTCGACCGGCAGACGGCGGCAGGCCTCGACGCGCCGGTCGTGCATTTCATCTCCAAACCGCTCCAGACGATTGGCCAAGACGAGTACCTCTATCGCGCCATCGGACGCATGGATCGGCTCGGCGTCCGCCATCTGGCGGTCACGGGCCCGACCGGTGCCATTACCGGCATGGTCACCACACGCAATCTGCTGCGGCATCGCGCCTCCTCCGCCCTCGTTCTCGGCGATGCCATCGATCGCGCTGAAACAGAGCCGGCACTTGGGCAGGCATGGGCGGCGTTGCCGCTGATGGCGCGAAGCCTGCTGGTGGAAGACGTCGCGCCACGTGATGTGGCGGCCGTGATCAGCGCCGAACTTTGCGCGCTGACGCGCCGCGCGGCCGAACTCGCTGAGGTGCGCATGGTAGAAGCCGGCCAAGGCCCGCCGCCGGCACGCTACGCATTGCTCGTGCTCGGATCCGCAGGGCGCGGCGAAAGCTTGCTGGCAGCCGACCAGGACAATGCGCTGGTTTTTGAGGACGGCGAACCGGGCGGCGCGACCGACCACTGGTTCGAGCAGTTTGCCACGCATGTCGCTGAGATCCTCGACGAGGTCGGCGTCCCCTTTTGCAAGGGCGGCGTGATGGCCAAGACCGCACTCTGGCGGCACAGCCTCGCAGGTTGGCATGCCGTCATTGACGGCTGGGTGCGGCGGCAACGGCCCGAGGACATTCTCAATGTCGACATCTTCTTCGATGGCGTGGCGGTTTACGGCGAGACGGCACTCGCCGACGCCGTCTTCAAACACGCATTCGACACCGCCCACCGATCGGTCACCTTTCAAAAGCAACTGACGGAAACCGTGCGGATCTGGCATGCGCCAGTGTCGGTTTTCGGCAACCTGAAGACGGATGCACAGGGCCGCATCGATCTGAAGAAATTCGGTCTTTTGCCGATCTTCACGGCTGCGCGAGCGCTTGCTATCAAGCACGACATGCGCATGCGCGCGACGCCGCAGCGACTGCGCGCCATAATCGCACCGAACAAGGCCAATGACAGCGAGGTCGAAGCGCTTATTGCCGCGCACGGCGCCATCATGGGCGCGATGCTGGCGCAGCAGCTCCGGGACGGAGAACGCGGCGTTCCACTGTCCCCACGCGTCGAGCTGAAAGGCCTTTCTCCCGGGCAGCGCACTGCGTTGACAGCCGCCGTCCGCAAGGTCGCGACCGCAATCGATCTCGTCAGCGAAGGGCGGCTGTAAAAAAAGGCGCCCTACCGAAGTGGGGCGCCCAGGGACCGGTGGGACAGCTCGGGGGAAGAGCACCGATCCAAGTCTTGAGGAAACGAGATCACCGTATGGGTGCCGCAAAACGAGGCATTGATTCAAATCAAACCGCGATGCCCTGTCGCGATCCCGCTTTCTGCTTGGCCACCTTGGCCGCCTTCCCTGCCATGACCTCCTGATCTACAATTCAACGGTGCGGCGCCGCTCCTGGCCGCCCAGACGAACGGCTCTCATCGGACGCAGCCACGCGCATGGATATCCGCACACCTCCGGCCCAAGTTTCGGACATCCGCGGCCGGATCTATCGCATCCTCCACGCCAACCTGTACGTCCGAGCAACCGGCCTCTTGATCCTTGCAACAATTGCAATCCTCCTCGCTTGGCGCATTCTGGGTCACGCCAGTGAGATCCAGTTCGCAAGCTTCCTGCCGCTACACACGTTTCTCGAAACCTGCTCCATCGTCGTGTCCGTTATGGTCTTCGTCATGTCGCGACAGGTCGCGGCTGACGGCGCCAATCGCAACATGCTGTTGCTCGGAACGGCGTTTCTCGGCGTCGCCGTGCTCGATTTCATGCATGCCATGAGCTACGCCGGCATGCCGGCAATGGTCACGCCGTCAGGTCCCGAAAAGGCGATCAACTTCTGGCTCGCCGCGCGACTTCTTGCAGCCGGTGCCCTTGTGGCGGCCGCCACCATGAGCTGGCATGCGACCGTGCCACGGCGCACCGCGCAGCTTGCCGTTCCGGCGACCCTTGCCGTGATTGGCGCCATCACCTGGATCGTACTCTACCGGCCCCAATCGATCCCGCGGACGTTCATCCCCGGACAAGGATTGACGGGCTTCAAGATCGTTGCGGAATGGATCATCATTGCCCTCAGCCTGATCGCGGCGATAGGATTTTTCCGGCACGCGGAGATGCACGATCGGCAAGGATCGACAGGCGTCCGGTTTGATCCCATCGCGCTCATGTCAGCGGCCGTTGTGACCGCGCTCGCCGAGGTCTTCTTCACGATCTACATCGACGTCAACGGCCTCTCAAATGTCCTCGGCCATATCTACAAAGTCATCGCCGCCTGGTTGATCTATCGCGGCCTTGTCGCCGTCAATCTTCAAGACATCGAAGCGCGTTTTCATCTCGCGTTGGACGCCGGCAAGATCGGCACGTGGACCTGGGAGACGGCGTCCGGCACCCTCGACCTCGATCCTCGCGCCCGCAGCATGTTCTGGCTGATGCCGCACCAGCCCGCCTTCGTTTCAACATTCGAGAAGTTGGTCCATCCTGAGGACCGGCCACGACGGCGAGCTGCGATGGATCGCGCGCTCACGCCGCACGGTGCCGGCGACTATCAAGCCGAATTCCGCATCGTCCATCCCGTCGACGGCCGCGAGCGTTGGATCGCCTCCCACGGAAAAACCGACTTCGAGGAAGGTCAGCCCCGGCGGCTAATGGGCGTGGTCCGCGATGTCACCCAGCGCCGGCGCGCCGAAGAAATGATGCGCCACTCTGAAGCCAAATTCTCCGGGATCGTCGCCATCGCCGCGGATGCCATTATCTCCATTGACAGAGAGCAGCGCATCACCCTCTTCAACGATGGCGCCCAAAGGATTTTCGGCCACTCGCGCGACGAGATGATCGGAAAACCGCTGGATCTCCTGATTCCCGATCGCTTTCGGTCGGCTCACACCGGTCATGTGCGCGGGTTTGGCGCTTCCGCAACCTCGGCGCGGCGCATGGGCGAGCGCGCCGAGATTTTCGGCCTCAGAAAAGGTGGTGAAGAGTTCGCCGCCGAAGCCTCAATCTCGCATCTCGAAATTGGCGGCGAGACCATTTACACCGTCGTGCTGCGCGACATCTCGGAGCGTAAGCGCGCCGAGGCCCTGCTGGCGCGCAGCCACGCCGAGCTCGAAAACCGCGTCAGCGAGCGCACTGGCGAACTTCGCGCCGAAATGCAGCGCCGCGAGGAGACGCAAGCTCTACTCGTGCGCGCGCAACGCATGGAGGCGTTCGGACAACTCACCGGCGGGATTGCCCACGATTTCAACAACCTCCTGACGGTCGTCACGGGCAATCTCGAACTTCTCGAGATGCGTCTCAAGGACGCGAAGGATCAGGCCTTGCTGAAGCGCGCCCAGGATGCCGCCGAGATGGGGTCGCGGCTGACGGAGCGACTGCTGACCGTCGCACGACGCCGGCAGTTCGAGACGCGGCCGATCAATCTCAACGAGCACGTGATCGGCATGGCCGATCTGTTGCGCCGCACCCTTGGCGAACCGATCGACCTCACGACGCGACTTGCGCCAAAGCTCTGGACCGTGCGCGCCGATCCGAGCGAGGTCGAGAACGCGATTTTGAACCTTGCCATCAACGCACGCGATGCAATGCCGCGCGGCGGACAGCTCACGGTCGAGACGGCGAACCTCACGCTTGCAGACGGCGTTGCCGGTCATGACCGCACGTTGCCGGCCGGCGACTATGTCTGCCTTTCCGTGACGGATACCGGCACCGGCATGACGCCGGAGGTGCTCGCCCATGCCTTCGAGCCCTTCTACACGACCAAGCAGCCTGGCAAGGGCACGGGGCTCGGCCTCAGCACGCTCTATGGCTTCGTGCAGCAGCAGGGCGGGACAGTAACCATCGCCAGCGCGCCCGGACAGGGCACAACCGTCAAAGTCTACCTGCCGAAATCAGATCCCGATCGCACGCTCATGATCGCCGATGGATCGATCGATACCGTACCGGTCGCGACAGGCGAAACGGTGCTCCTCGTCGAGGACAATCCGGGGGTTCGGGAGGTGACCAAGGATCGGATCCTCGATCTCGGCTATCGCGTGATCGATGTCGAAAACGGGCCGGCGGCGCTCGATGTTCTGCAATCGGGGCGCCCCGTCGATCTCGTGTTCAGCGACGTCGTGATGGCGGGCGGCATGTCGGGTATCGACGTAGCCCGCTGGGTGACGTCCAATCGACCGGCGCTGAAGATGCTTCTGACCTCCGGCTATGCGGACGATGTCTTGCGCGCGCAGCACGGCCATGCCGACGCGTTCAGGATTTTGCGCAAACCCTATACGCGCAAAGAGCTGGCCCGAACCTTGCGCGACACGCTCGACGCCTGAAACCCGATCAGGCCTTGCGGACATCGGCGGCGAACACGTAACCAACCCCGCGCACCGTCTTGATGAGCTTTGGAGTTTCGGGATTGGCCTCGATTTTCTTGCGCACGCGCACGACCAGCGAGTCGATCGAGCGATCGAACGGTGACCAGTCGTGGCCCTTCAAGAGATCCATAATGTTGTCCCGCGAGAGCACGCGGCTCGGCCGTTTCACGAACATCTCGAGCATGTTGAATTCCGCGGTGGTCAGCTCCTGGACCGAACCTGACGCGCGCTTCAACTCGCGCTTGGGGATATCCAGTTTCCACTCCTCGAACGCATAGACCTCACCCGCGGGGTGCAGTGCGACGGCGTTTTCAACGAAGCTCGCCTCGTAGCGGCGCAGAACGGCCTTGATCCGCGCCAGCACCTCGCGCACGTGGAACGGCTTGGCGATGTAGTCGTCGGCGCCCAGCTCCAGCCCAACAACGCGATCGATGGTGTCGCCCTTGCCAGTGATCATCACGATCGGGATATTGCATGCGCTGCGCACTTGCCGAGCGAGTTCAAGCCCGTTTTCACCGCCAAGCTTGAGGTCGAGCGTAATCAGATCGACTTTGGACTGGGCCAGTTCCGCCATCAGCGCCGTCCCGTCCGCGGCTTCCGATACGCGATAGCCTTCGAGCTCGAAGCACTCCCGCAAGAGCAGGCGGATCGGCGCTTCGTCGTCGACCACCAGGATGTGCCTGAGCTCTTGTGCGGAAACCATGATCGCGGACCTTTACGTGCGGCAGGGCTGGCCGTGCCGCTTCTTACACTCTGTCACAATCCCTTACCAAAGCGGCATATCGCCGAAGCCCGTGGCTGGTTTCTTGACCCTATCGAAACATCGATCCGATGCCAATAAAGGGGAACACAATGCTGGCCACCGCTTTTGCCCACGATGCCGATGTGCCCTACCATACTCCGGCGCTTGAGCCGCGCGGGCGCGACAGGATCGACACGTTATCGGACCGCGTCGCGACCGGCACGCCGCGCACATATGCGGCCAAAGACCATATCTTCCGCGAAGGCGATCCTGCCTCCCACGTTTATCTGGTCGAGGCCGGCCACATCTGCATCTATCGAATGATGGCGGACGGCCGACGCCAGGTGATCGATTTTGCCTATGCCGGCGACTTCATCGGCCTCGGTGCACTCGAAGAACATGCCGCAAATGCTCAGGCGACCACCAAGACCCGTGTGCGCTGCATTCCGGTCTCCGCCCTGCACGACATCGCCCGGCACGACGCCCGCTTTGGCTTGAAACTCTATGAAGCGGTGTCACGCGAGTTGCAGGCCGCACGCGAACTGCTGTTCACCGTGAGCCAGCGTACCGCCACCGAGCGCCTCGCGGCATTCCTCATGGCGCTATCGCGGCGCAACGAGCGCCGGGGCGAAGATCCAACAGAGATCGTGCTGCCGATGACGCGCACGGATATCGCGGACTTCCTCGGCCTCACCATCGAAACGGTCAGCCGCACGTTCACGAAATTTCGCAGCGAGCATCTGATTGATCTCGAACAGAACATTCTCGTGACCATCCGCGAGGCTGGCGCGCTCGAACAAATGGCCGAAGGGAATAGCATGATCCACGGCTAGTCAGTTCCAGGCGGTTGTCCCGCGTCCCCCCGAGCGAACGCCTGGCACCGGCACGTGCAACCGAGACGTTGGCAAGCGGTGTCTCCCTACACGAGCCAACGCCATGAACTGCACGTTGCCGGTGGACGCTTATTTTCCACCAACGGACAAGGCGCAATGCCATGAATGCGGGGACCCAGAAATGCCAAATGGTGATCGCGATCTTCAGCGATCCAAGTGCATTCGTGAGTGCGGTCGCACACCTCTTGGATGCCGGCCTTTCGTTCGATAAAATATGCTATGCGGCGCTGGCGCAGACGTTTGAACGTGTCCCGTCGCCGGCTCTCGCCGAACTCAACACAAAGCTTCCCGAATTTGATTTGCTCGCCGCTGCGAATTGCGACGGAGATGACAAGATCATCGGCGTTTGCGGCAAGGCCTGGACTGCCGAACCCTTGCCGATCGATGCATCTGTGCCCTCCTGCATTCCTGCCAGCATGGAAAGCCACATCCGGAATGGCGCTATCGTTCTTACCGTATCGCCCGCCACCACGGATCAGCAACAGGCCGCCATCCGCATTCTTCTCAGTCATAGCTCCGAACACGTGGAAACACGCGATTCTCGTCGCGGACAGTCGCAGCACTGTGCGGAGCGCGCCTTGCACCCGATGTAGTCCGTGCCGATTACACTTTCTCACAATCTACAACCGGACCGCCACATCCGCCTGACGGCATGCGCCTAGGTTTCCCGCATCATCAGTGGTGTTGCTCATCATTGCCCCAGGATACGGGAGATCATCGGATGACCTACAAAACGATCTTGCTGCATATGGCCGATCCGCGTCGTGCGCGGCGTCTTCTGGAGGCAGCGGTTCCACTCGCGCGCCTGATGGACGCGCACCTTTCCGCACTCTGCGTCAAACCGCCATTCGTGGTTGTCCCAGCGGTCGACGGCGCCGGCACAACCATGACTGTCGACGAGCATCGCATCGCGTACCAAGCGGAGGTGAAAAAACTAAAGGAAATCTTCGAGGCGGCGACGCGCGGGCAGCAGCTCAAGCTCGAATGGCGCGAGGACGACGCTGGATTCGTCAACGTCTCCGAGACCGTCATCGAACATGGGCGGACATCGGACCTCATTGTCGTCAGCCAGGCCGATCCGACCTGGAGCTATACGAATTTTATCGAGGAACCGGATCGGATTGCGACGGAAAGCGGTCGCCCCGTTTTGCTGATCCCAAACATCGGCAAGAACACGACGCCCGCCAAGCGCGTCACCATCGCCTGGAACGAGCGGCGGGAATCTGCACGCGCCGTGTTCGACGCCCTCCCCTTGTTGCAACAGGCGGAAGACGTCAACGTGCTCTGGATCAATCCGGAGAAGGACCAGCCGCATGCTGGCGACCTCCCAGGTGCTGCGATCTCCACCACGCTCTCCCGGCACGGCGTTCGTTGCCAGGTCTCAAACGGATCGGCGGTTGGCGCCGACGTCGGTTCCGAGCTGTTGCGCCACGCCGCGGCTTTCGGCAGCGATCTCGTCGTGATGGGCTGCTACGGCCATTCACGGCTGCGCGAGTTCATTCTCGGTGGTGCGTCGCGGCATGTGTTGGCCGAAATGAAATGCCCCGTTCTCATGTCGCACTAACTTGCAGGTCATGCCATGACTTTGATGCGCATTCGATTGGAACTCGCCCGCGATCATGAGTTCCCCAATGGTAGCCGCGATCGCGGGTACGAGTTCACGGCACCGCTGACGGAAGACGGCCACCTCGACGCCGATGAATGGCGCAAAGCGCGCGAGTTGTGCCGGGTTCGACGGTTCTGGCCCGGCGACGCGCCGGAGAGCGGCCATCTGGTGCACCGCCGAGGCGGATCTTGGGCGTTCGACTACAATCCGAAATCCAACATCGATGATGAACCCGGCTTCAAGTTCAGCACGCACCGGTTTGTGCCCGGCGAATACGTGTCCATCACAGAGCACGACGGTCACCAGCGAACGTTTCGCATCGCGTCCGTCGTCGAACCAGACTGACACAGGAGATCCATCATGGATGACGACTTGAAACTACGGGAAGCCAGGGACCACGTCGCGGCCCTCAAGGGGTTCTACATCCATGCACTGGTCTACGTGTGCGTGATGTCGCTGCTGATCGCGATCGACATGCTGACGGGCCCCAAATGGTGGGCGCAGTGGCCGCTGCTTGGCTGGGGCCTCGGTCTCATCGGCCATGCGATCGCGGTTTACATGCCGGTCCGGCCGTTCGGCAAGGACTGGGAGGAGCGCAAGATCAAGGAACGCCTCGCCCGCATGTAGGTGCAGGTGGTTGACCGGCGTCAATGAGACGAGACCGGCGAACTGCCACTCAGTTTGCTCACTCAGTAACGCGTAACGGGACGACGGATGATGACACAAAGCACAACGCACGACACGAACGGGTCAGCTCAAATTGCAGGGTTCGAACAGTGGACGGCCGCAAGCCTCGGCCTGTGGACCCCATTTCTCGCCAATCTGCAGGCATTGAACGGCAGTTATGGTGCAACGCTCGCGGCCATGACGGCGGAGTGGAACGGCTTCATCGCACATCGGCTGAAGGAAGATTTCGAACTGCCGCAGCGGCTCGCCAAGTGCAGCAAGCCAGAATCCACGTTCGAGACCTATCTCGGCTTCTGCCAGCAGGCGATGGCGGACTACCAGAAGGAGTTCGCCGAACTCACCAAACTCGGCGCCGGCTTCGCCAACGAAAGCGTCAAGACCTTCCAGCAAACCCTCAAGGACGCGGACAAGCCGCGCCCGACGGCGCATTGACCGAGCAATCGCATTCAACCCGGCTTGCAGGCCCGGACTCCGGACAGCGAGCCCCAATCTCAGGAGAGTCCCATGGCAACAACAGATGTCACCAAATCCCAACAGACGGCGCCATCGCGTCACGTCGATCTCTTCAGCTCCATGCGCGACGAGATGGACCGCATGTTTGGCCGCTTCGAGCAAGGCTGGCCCCGTTGGCCGACGGCGCTGCTGCGCGGCAACGGCCATGAACTTATGGTGCCTGAAGTTGACGTCCACGAAAACGGCAAGCAGTTCACCATCGAAATCGATCTGCCGGGCGTCGACGAGAAGGATGTCTCCGTCACCCTCGCCAACGGTCTTCTCACGATCAAGGGCGAGAAGAAGCTTGAACGCGAAGAGAAGAAGGAAAATTACTACATGGCCGAACGCTCTTATGGCGCGTTCGAGCGGACCTTGCGTCTGCCCGAAACCATCGACGACGCCAAACTCGAAGCGCGGTTCGACAAGGGCGTTCTAAAAGTCGTCGCCCAGAAGAAACCTGACGCCATCAAGGCTGAACGCAAGATCGAGATCAAGAAGTCGTAGGCGAACCGCCGAGGGGTGCCAAACCGGCACCCTTCGGGTCCACACAGCCAACCCAAGCGGGAGCCCGGCATGTACCGAAACATCTTGATCGCGACCGATGGTTCCGAGCTTGCGACCAGAGCTGTCACCCAAGGCGTCGGCCTCGCCAAGGCCCTCAATGCACACGTGACCCTCATGACCGCGACCGAGCCGTGGTCATCAGTCGTCTCCGGCGAAATGGCGGTCGGCTTTCCGATCGATGAGTATGACAAGACCGCCGCAGCGAATGCCGCCACGCTGCTGACCAAGGCGGCCGATATCGCAGCGATCGCGGGCGTGCGCTTCGATACCGTGCACGCGAAGAACCAACATCCCGCCGAAGGCATCCTGACGGCTGCGAAAGACAAGGACTGCGACCTGATCGTGATGGCGTCGCATGGCCGCCGCGGCCTCACACGCATGCTCCTCGGCAGTCAAGCCAACAGGGTCGTCACGCATAGCGCCCTCCCCGTCCTGATCTGCCGTTAGCGACGCCCTGCCACACTGAATGGAGGTTTCCATGCCGACCACCGTCGAACACACCGTGCAGCACACCGGGCAGGTGACCCGGGACTGGGTTCGAGACCTCAATACGCATCTGGAGTGGGCGGACGAACCGCACGCCTTTCGCCTGCTCCGCGTGACACTGCAGGCCTTGCGGGATTGGCTCGACGTCGATGAGGCCGCGCAGTTCAGCGCGCAGCTGCCGCTGTTGTTGCGCGGCATTTATTTCGAGGGCTGGAATCCCGGTTCAAACGCGACCATCGAGCGCAGCCGCGACGCCTTCCTCGCGCGCATCGAAGCCGCCTTCCGGGAGGGCCCGATGGAGGACCTGGAAGAAGCGGTCTGCTGCGTCTTCAAGCTGTTGAACGACAGGATTTCCGAAGGCGAAATCCGCGACATTCGCATGCGCTTGCCGAAATCGCTTCGCGAACTATGGCCGGAGCCGAACGTCGTCCCGCTTCGACTATCGTAACCCCGCTCAGAACTCATCTTCCCGCAGCGACGCTACTTACCTCGTGGAGGCTCTCATGAAAGCGCGCGACGTCATGACGACGGACCTCATCGTGGCCCGGCCCGAGGCGACTGTTTACGAGATTGCGCGTCTCTTGACCGAAAGGCGCATCAGCGGCGTCCCTGTCGTCAACACCGAAGGCGATGTGCTCGGCATCGTCAGCGAGAGCGATTTGCTGCACCGCGCCGAACTCGCCACCGAAGAGAAACACAAATGGTGGCTCAAGATTTTTGCGCATCCAGACCAATTGGCGCGCTCTTATGCGAAGTCGCATGGATTGCGTGCCGTTGACGTGATGTCACGGCCGGTCGTTTCCGTCGATGCCGAACAGGAACTCGCCGACGTTGCGCAGGTTCTGGACCGCAGCAAGATCAAGCGTGTGCCCGTCCTCAAGGACGGCGCGCTGGTCGGCGTCATCACGCGCGCGGATCTCGTGCGCGCACTCAGCAGCGCGCCGCGCCGCATCTCCGTCGGGAAGATCGATGATGGTACCTTGCAGACGCGTATCAACGCCGAGATCCGCAAGCAGGTGTGGCTTCCTGCCAGCATGCTCAACGTTCTGGTCGAGAACGGAACCGTCGAACTCTGGGGCTTCATCGAGTCCCAAGACCAGAAGTCGGCGCTGAAGATCCTGGTCGAAGGGATCGAAGGCGTCAAAACGATTGAGGATCATGTTCGCGTCGGCCGATATGCCATGGCCGCCGTCTAGCAGGCGCGCGCCGATTCCCGGAGCTTCGAGGATAGCATGACGTGGCGCGACCGGCGGATGACGTTGACGCTCGATGGATCGGCTCACAAGCAGGATCGGGCGTTTGGAGTTTATCTTGCCTTTGCAACGGGCGCGAACCTCCTATGGGAGGTATTGCAGCTTCCGCTCTACACACTCTGGACAACGGGATCGGTGCGCGAACAGGTGTTCGCGATCGCCCATTGTACGGCCGGCGACGTCTTGATTTCGACGGCGGCACTCGTCGCGGCACTACTCGTTTTTGGCGATCGCCGATGGCCGCACAAGCACTTCGGGCGCGTTGCCGCCGCGACGATCGCCATCGGCGCTGGCTACACGATCTACAGCGAATGGGTGAATACATACGGTACTGGCGAACTGGTCCTATGCGGATCAGTATGCCGATCGTGCCCCTCACTGGAACCGGCCTCGCGCCACTCTTGCAATGGTTTGTCGTTCCCACGCTCGCGCTGACGGCCGCCAGGCGATCGACGCAACCATTCGTTCAGGGATAGACGGCCGACGCAAACACTCACCGGTCTGGTGTTGGGCCTTGCCGCGTATGCCACCGGCCGGTCTTATTGCAACACTTGCGCTCTGCTTGACGTCACCCCTGACGGTTCAGAGGAGGCGCCGGTTGATTGAAGTCAGGGATTGCGTCGGTCGCCTGCCTCACTCTGCCCCCTCCTCGAACTCGAACACCCTCATCATGGAGATCGGCCATGAACGACGCCCTCAAAGCGACCATTCTGGACATTCTTGGACATCAGAATGACCTGACGATTGCGACGCTGCGGGAGGATGGTTTTCCGCAAGCGACGACCGTCAGCTATGCCAGCGACGGACTCGACATCTATTTCGGCTGCTGGAACCAGTCACAGAAAGCGAAAAACATTGCCCGCGACAACAGGATCTCGCTCACCATCAATGCGTCGTATTCCGACTGGACCAGCATCAAGGGGATCTCACTCGGCGGCACCGCCGTACGTGTCACAGCGGCGGCCGAGATCGCGGCGATCGAAACTTTGTTTGCGAGGAAATTTCCAAAAACGCTGGAGTTCTCGCCTGAGATGCGCAGCCAAATGACCTACTTTCGCATCGCCCCGAAAGTGGTCTCCGTGCTCGACTATAGGAAGGGATTTGGTCACACGGATATTGTGGCAATGTGAGGCGCTGACGACTGCCGCAGTTCGGGGGCGGTGGAAAGGAAGTGGCGCAGAGCCATCAGCAGTTCACGCGCATGGGCGCGATCATTGCGGCGCAGTGACGCGCGGATATCATCGCGAATCATATCGCGGATCTGCTCGCAACCGTGCTCCTGGTTGAGGAGATAGTTCGCGAGCGCAGCCGCTGCGATCTCTGGAATATGCTCGTGCTCGGCGATCGCCAGGACCTCTTCCTCGGTCAAACCGCACATTGCAATGCAATCTTCGAGGCAGATCATGACACAGCTCGTCTCATTGGACGCTAGATGGCGATCACGCCATCGAGATGACTTCGAACCTTGTCATTCGGATGTTTGACAAGGTCCTTGCCAACTTCGGCCATTACTCGATGTGACACTGCCTTGCTGAAACTTTGGCGAAGATCACCCAGCGTTACGGGCGGCGCGATGACAACCAGGCGATCGAAGGCGTTGTTGGATAACTCCGCGTCCAGTTTCTGGGCAACGCTGCGCGCGAAGTTCCTTTTGAGGGAGCGATGCGGATCCGTTTTGGCGTCAACCGCATGGCGTCCGTCACCCATCGCATCATGCGTTCGCGTTGGCCGCTCTGTTCCGAGATCGCGGCTTGGCGGGAGCTCGACTTCGAAAGCCATTCGCTCCACGGGCACGAGTTTGTGGCCAATCCCAACGGTCTCAAGGACGCGCGCATGAGCGCCGTCTGCGATCAAGATCCAGGTTGTGCGGTCTGGCATGGAATGGCTTTCTCCGAATATACTCCAATTTAAATCTATCATTGTTAATCCTGGGCCCGATTGACCCGCATCAAGTCAAGCTCGCCTCTGCGCTGATCGGATTTACTTTCGACGTTGCAGCGCTGATGCGGCAATGGACTTGACTATGAAGCCGGTGGCCAGTGGAACGAGCGCGTTACCCATGACCACTTCTGGGCTCTCCGAATCCAAGAGATCGTAAAGCCGGTCTGGGCAACCGACTTGCCGGCACTGCTCGATCTTGGCGATGAAATCAGCGCCAGTGACATCATCGCTTTCAAATCCGACGAACACCTCACTGCCGATGACCGTGAATGGGACGCGCATCACGTCAGTGCCAATGCGGGCAAGAACGCGTTCAAACAGGCGTAGGTTGCCAGAATTCGCGCCCACCTCGTAAGCATCAAGCTTGACGCTGGGATCAGAGCCGGCCAATCGCTTCAGGAAGTCATTGGCGCGGACGGCGAATGAAACATTTTCACTCCAGAACAGATAGATATGTAGAGGATGAGGTTCCGAACGCGCATGTGCAGAGCCGACGCTGGACAGCATCACCGAGACGATCAAGGCCCACACGCGCAATCGCGCAAAGCCTCTGGCCTCTAACCGGGCAAGTGTCATGAGGCCGTCTCCTTTCGTTCAGCGGATCGTCGCGTGCAGGACGACTATCGCGCCGTGGAGCAATGGACATTGACTGCCATCAATCGGCACTCCTTCCTGGATTGACGCCATTTTTTTCGCTGCCGATTTGGATTTGGCGAAATCATCCGCGAGCACATCGAGATCGGGCATCTCGCTCGTCGTTTGGGCCGGCATCGCCATAAAGTTCGGCATAGGCATGCCATCACGCATGAACCGAGCACACAGATGCACCTGCTTCGCTCAAAGTCCGGGCCAATCGGGCGCGCTTGGCGGCGCCCGGCATTCAAATCGATCCAGGCGCAAGCGCAAGCCGTTGAAAGGCCTCGGGCGGCGCTTCGTTTTTGATCATCAGCTCGCGCATCCGCTCGATCATGCGCGCCTCGATCGTCGCGTCGGCCAGCGGCCGCTCCTGGCCAGGGTCGGTCGCGAGATCATAGAGCCGCGTGTCGCTCTCCAGCAGAGCTCCAGGTCCGTAGTTGTTGTACATCGGCGAACGCTCGATCACCGGCACCTTCAGCAACGGCACGTTCTTGGTCCATGCAAAAGGTTTCGCCAGTGTCGCAGCCGATAATTCCTCCGGTGTGAAGTGCCTGTTCAAATGCGTCGGCATCACGGTGTACTGGTAGATCTCCTGCCTGCTCAGATCGGCCGGAAAGCGGTGATAGGTGTGGTGGCCGTCGGTCACGTTCACGGCGCCGCCGAAATAGCCAAAGATGATGCCGTCGCGATCGTGGGCTCGCAGCAATGAGCGGCCTTCCATCTGCGGCGGCGCCACGACGCCATACAGGTCGAGGAAGGTCGGGGCCACATCGATCGACTGGGTGAGGCGATCGATGCGACCAGCTCCTGCCGCGCGCGGATCGTGGATGAACAGCGGGATGTGTACGATTTCCTCGTACATGTTCATGCGGTTCTTGGCCCAGAAATCATGCTCGCCGAGCAGGAAGCCGTGATCGGTCGAAACCACCAGGGCGGTGTCATTCCAGAGATCGTGCCGGTCGAAATAGTCGAGCAGTTCGCCGAGCAGGAAGTCGCAGAGTGATACGATGGCGTAATAGTTCGCGCGCAATTCGTTCGCTTCCTCCGGCAGTTCATCGACACGGCCGTAGCGAGGCCAATCACGAACCCCGCCATTCCAGCCGGTTTTGAACGGCGCCTTGAAGCGCTCCGGCGCGAAGAAGGGCTCGTGCGGATCGAAGGTTTCGATCTGGAGCAGCCAGCCGTCGGCGTTGCGGTTGCGGTCGAGGAAGTCGAGACCGTGCGCAAAGCACTGGACCGACGGAAAATCCTTCTCCTCGCGGATGAACTCGCGATTGACCATGTAGGGCGTGAACTTGCTTCGCGGGTCGGTCGAAAATTGCCGTTCATGATACTTCTCGCGTAACCGCTCCCAGGGCGGCTGCACCATCGCCTTCCAAGGATCGTTTTCCTGGCCACGAACGAACTCGTAGGTCGAATAGCGGTTGTGATAAGTCGCGCCGCCATCTTCCCAATAGTGAAAATGGTCGGTGACCAGATGCGAATGGACGCCCTTGTCCTTGAGCAGTTCGGGGAACGCATTGTCGAAAGGCTCAAGTGGGCCCCAGCTGCGATGCAGGAACGTCAACCGCCCGGTCAGCAGATCGCGGCGCGCCGGCATGCAAGGCAACGAGCCGACGTAGTGCTTGTCGTAGACTTTGGTGCGGGCGGCAAGACGATCAAAATTCGGCGTCGGGATTCGCGTGCCGCCGTAGCAGCCGAGCATGTGACGATTGAGAGAGTCGAATAAGACGAAGACCGTTTTCATGATGGGCTCACAGGCTTCACTGGATCGGGATCACGCGATACGCACTTGAGTGCGACCTATTTGACTGCCCCCATGGTGAGGCCTTGAACGACGAAACGCTGGCCGAAGAACATGAGCAGCATGGCCGGGATCGTCGACAGGATCGATGCCGCGGCCATCTGGCCGTATTGAATTTCGTATTGTTGCGCAAAGCGCGCGATGGCGACCGGAACCGTCGCTGTCTCGCGGCCGGTGAGGTTGAGTGCGACCGAGAACTCGTTCCATGAGAACACGAACGCGAGCACGCCTGCGGCAATCAGGCCCGGCCGCGCGAGCGGCAGTGCGATGCGCCAGAACGTATCGATGTTGCGGCAGCCGTCGACCCTCGCCGCATCCTCGATTTCGCGTGGCACCTCGTTGAAGTAGGCCATCATCATCCAAATCGTCATCGGCAAATGCAGCGTGGTGTGCGTTAGGATCACCGAGACCAGGCTCTCGTAAAGACCAATTTCGCGGAAGAACAGGTACCAGGGGCCCACAAG
Organism: uncultured Alphaproteobacteria bacterium; assembly: GCA_963779515.1. Classification (GTDB taxonomy): domain Bacteria; phylum Pseudomonadota; class Alphaproteobacteria; order Rhizobiales; family Hyphomicrobiaceae; genus CAVZYN01. The sequence goes on along the minus strand of CAVZYN010000003.1, from coordinate 188,709 downwards.
GGTCAGCGGCGGGATCATGTTGAAGATCAGGATCCAGCCGAGGACACCCTTTTCGATCCAGCGGTTCCAGCGCAACCGGCTGAGCGAGTAAGCGGCCAAGGCCCCGACCAGCAACACCAGCACCGTCGAGGCCGACGCGATGATCAGGCTGTTCAGGATATTGGCCGGAAAATCTGAGCGGCGGGAATAGAAGACGTCCGCATAGTTGAACAGTGTCGGGGGGAAGATCCACGAACCCTTCAAGATCTCGATCTCGTATTTGAAGGACTGCAGCGCGATCCAGAGAAAGGGCGCGACGATGATGAATACCCCGAGACCGAGGAGGGCGATGCCGATCAACCGGGAGGTGCCGCGCAGATCGAGCATCAGTGCCGCTCCAGCCCCGCGCTCGCCCGCCGCGCAACCCACAGGAACGAGATCGTCGAGGCGATGATGGCGAGCGACAGCAACGCGCCGTAGCCGAGTTCGTTCTGCTGGAAGAACACCTTGTAGAGGTGAAGACTGACGACCTCGGTCGAGGTTCCTGGACCGCCCGAGGTCAGCAGGAAGATCTGGTCGAACACCTTGAACGCAAAAATGCTGCGGAACAGCAAGGCGACGACGATTGCCGGCATCAGCAATGGGATGACAATCTTGACCGTGAGATCCCAGTTGCGGGCGCCATCGATGCGGGCCGCCTCGATGACGTCGCGCGACAACCCTTCGACGGCGGCGAACAGGATCAGGAACACGAATGGCGTCCAATGCCAGATGTCGACCAGGACCACCGACCACAGCGCCAGCGACGTCGATCCGGTCCAGTTGACCGGCGCGAAGCCGATGCCGGTCGCGATCTGGTTCAACACGCCGAAGTCGTGGCTATACATCAGCTTCCACATCGAACCGATGGCGACCGGCGGCATCAGAACCGGCAGGATCAAGAGGGTCCGCATCAGGCCCTTGAAGGCTTGGATCGAGCTGACGAGGATGGCAAGTGCGAGTCCGAGCGCAACTTCGATTACGACAGAGGCGGCGGCGAACTTGACGGTGTTCCAGACCGCGATCCGAAACACCTCGTCCTTGAGCAACTGCTGGAAATTCCGTTCGGGGGTGAAGGACCAGATTTCCTTCGCCTGCTTGAATTCGATCGTCGAGACCGCCATCGCGAAGAGATTGGCGATCGGATAGATCGTCAACACGCCAAGCAGGATAATTGCAGGCGCCAATGCTAGCCCTTTGAAGTGGCGGTCGAGAAAGCCCGATTTGCGGATCGCGCGCGCGGGTGGCGACGGCTGCTGGCTCAACGACTGCTCCCCCTCGATCGGCCGGCAGCCGCCCCGCTGGACAGGGGCGGCTGCCGGGCTGGAGTCATTCCGGCAGCGGCGGCATCAACCCGGTCTTGCGCCCGTTCTTCTGAAAGATCGCCTGCATGTCGGCGGCCGCCCGATTGAGTGCCGCCGCCGAGCTCAATTCGCCGATCAGCGCCTGGTTGAGCCTGAGGCCGATCGCATTGGTGACCGCTGGGCCCTCGACGTAGCCGAACATTTGTTTGCCGTGGCCGATTTCGTCCTTGTAGGCCTGCATCCAGCGAAACTTCGGCTGGTCCTTGAGGTCGGAGTCGAACACGTCCTTGCGCACTGGAATGCCGCCGCCTTGGGCGTAGGCGTACTGCGCCTTATAGGTCAGGAACCACTTCGAGAATGCGATTGCGCCCTTTTTGCCGGCATCAGTGGCATTCTTCGGAATCGCGAAAACCCAGCTGCCGATGGCGACGCCGGGCTTGCCGTCCGGCGTGGCGCGCGGCAGTACCGCCGCATTGATTTGGCCGACCACTGCCGACTTCTGCGGATTGTCGTAGTTCGGGAAGGCCGCGACGACGGCGTGTCCCTGCATGCCTTTGCCGGTCTGCATCAGCTGGATGAGATCGCCCTGACCAAGTGTGCCATGGTTTGGTGGTCCGCACGTCCGGCCGATCTCGATGAACGTGTCGAGCGCGGCCTTCGCCTGCGGGCTGTTGAGGGTGACCGTGAAGTCACCGTTCGCAGCATCGGCTTCGGCCTTGGCACCGTAGGCCAGGAAATAGGACATGAAGTCGTAGTAGATCCCGTCACCCTTTTCGCCGCGCTGAAGATATCCGTAGGTATTCGGCGGATTGTGCAGGGCCTTGCAGTTCGCCAGCACGTCGGCGTAGGTGACCGGTACCTTCAAGCCTTTCTGAGCGTAGATGTCCTTGCGATAGTAGAAGAGCTGCACGTTGCCGTTGGGCGCGTAGCCCATGAGCTTGCCCGTGGCGCAGGTGCGGAATTCCTTCTTCTCATCCCAGCAACCGGCGTCATCGAGGGCATAAACTTCCGGCGGCACCTTGAAGGTCGGGTCGATCTCGTCCAACGGCTGCAGGAAGCCGCCCTTGTAGAACTCGACGGTGGCAAAACCAACGATATTGAGCAGGTCAAGCGGGCTGGTGCCACCGCTGCGAACGGCCGAGCGGGCCTTTTCAATCATGCCGTCGAACGGTGTCACCTCGAGCCGGACCTTATTGCCGGTCTGCTTCTCGTACTCGGCGACGACACTCTCGAAACCGTTGTACCAGGGCGAGGCGTTGATCAGGATCGAGATCGGCGCCTGTTTGCCGACATCGAGGAATTTTTCTTGAGCGGAGACGGGGATACTTGAGATCAGCGCGGGGATCAGCGCGGGGATCAGCACTGCAGCCGTCATCGCAAGGGCAATACGATGGGCCATCGACGGCTTCTTCATGAACTCCTCCCGGATTCTTTTGGCGGACGAAACGGCGCGTGACGGCATGTACCAAGGTTCAGACTTGCGCATGCCGTTGTAGAAGGCAAGGATATGTATGTTCCGCCAAACGACAGCCAGCGTTGCATTCGCTGGCGATCAGAGGACAGCAAGGCCGTGAGCCAACCCAACGTCATCGTCTTTTTTACCGATCAACAGCGGCACGACACGACCGGCGTGCATGGCAATCCGATGGAGTTGACGCCGAACTTCGACCGGCTGGCGCGATCGGGCACTCACCTCTTTCATTCGTTCACGAGCCAGCCACTGTGCGGCCCGGCACGATCCTCGATGCAGACGGGGCGGTTCGCCACTGAAACGGGTGTGTTCCGCAATGGCATTCCGCTTGCCGAGCACGACGAAACAATCGCCAAGGTTTTCACGCGCAGCGGCTACACAACTGGTTACATCGGAAAATGGCACCTGGGCGGCCAGGATCCTGTGCCGGTCAGGGAGCGCGGCGGCTATCAGAGCTGGCTTGCCGCCAACCTTCTGGAATTCGTTTCAGACGCCTACGACTGCGTCCTTTTCGATGGCGATGATCAGAAGCGAAAGCTTCCCGGCTACCGCGTCGATGCCTTGACCGATGCCGCGATCCGATTCTGCGATCGCCATCAGAATGAACCGTTCTTCCTATTCGTGTCGTTTCTTGAGCCGCACCACCAGAACCATACCGACGACTATCCGCCGCCCGACGGCTACCGCGAAGCCTTGACCGCGAAACAATGGACGCCGCCGGATCTCGCGACGCTCAAGGGCACCAGCTCCTGGCACCTCGGCGGCTACTACGGCATGGTCAAGCGGCTCGACGAGGCATTTGGCCGCCTGATCGATGCGCTGAAGAGCCTCGGCATGCTCGACAACACGATCGTCATGTTCACCTCCGACCACGCCTGCCACTTCAAGACGCGCAACGACGAATATAAGCGGTCGTGCCACGAGAGCGCGGTGCGGGTTCCAACAATGATCACCGGCCCGGGCTTCAACGGCGGCGGTCAGGTCCGCGCGCTGTTCAGCACCATCGATGTGGCCCCGACATTGCTCGACGCCGCCGGCCTGGAGGTTCCAAAGTCCATGACCGGAATGTCGATCCTGCCGGTCGTCCGCGATGCGCGGGCGCCGTGGCGGCAAGACGTGTTCTTCCAGATCAGCGAGACCGAGACCGGCAGAGCCCTCAGAACGCACAAGTGGAAATACGGCGTGACGTCCGAGTATCGCAGTGACGCGCCGCGTTCGGACACCTATCGGGAGTGCTATCTCTACGACCTTGACAGTGATCCCTACGAGATGGTGAACCTCGTCGGCATGACGGCCTTCCGGGAATTGGCCGATGAGTTGAAGCAGAAACTGCTGGGCTGGATTGCTCGAATTGAGGGCGGCCATTGCCCGACGATTCTCAATGCTCCCGATCGCTACTCGCGGCAATATCGCCACCGGCCAAGCGACCTCATCGGCTGGCAAGAACCGTCGACCGGCGAGTAACAATGCCTCTTGTCTTCTGGATCGCCTCGTTATGTGCCGTGGCGCGTTGAGCGCAGACCGTAGCAATCAAAGCACGATTCCGTCCCATTTTGTCCCGACCCTGGCGGCGGGGCGGACGCGTCTTTAGCTTAGGACGGAGCAGGCTTTAATGAATTTGCTTACGGGCTTTGGAGGCCACGCCCGGAATTGAACCGGGGTACGCGGATTTGCAGATCGCAGGCTATTGAGTGCAAGCTGTTGTTTTGACGACATAAACCAGACGACGGTCGCCGCCGTCCCGAATAATGTCCCAACAAGGCGGCTTCAGCGTCGGTATCCTTGACGGTTGCGCGTCAAGGCATCGCGAAGGGCGTGCCTGTGCAGGAACGCATAGTGCCGTTCAGTCACGAGGATCGATGAGTGACCGAGCCACTTGCTCACTTCCACCATCGTAAGCCCGTGGTCCTGCAGAAGCCGGCATCCGCAGGTGCGCCGCAAGTCGTGCCATTCGACATGTTCCGATAGTGCCGCCCGGTGGCAGGCTTTCTGAAGCGATTCGTAGTTGGTCGGCGAACTCGGCGAATAGCGTTCGCCGCTGTGGGTCGAGAAGACGAATGTCGACGTCGGGGCGCACCTCATCTGCCTCAGGAGGGTAACGGATCGGTCGAGAAGTGGCACGTCACGTGATTTAGCATTCTTCGTCACCTCGGCGCGCACATGGATCTCGCGCGCCTCCAAATCAACGTCCGACCAGAGCAGGGAAAACTGCTCTTCTTTCCGCAGCCCCGTATCGATTGCAAAGATGATGGTGCTTCGCACCTTGGCCGCCGCATGCGCCAGGACGTCGGCCTCCTCGTTTCCAGTGAGATATCTAGTTCGCGGCGCCCCTTCACTGAGCCCGCGCTTGGCGCGGCCGCGCAGAAACGGCTTCACGGGATTGTATTTGATCCACTCCCATTCCTCGGCGCACGAAAACACCACTGAGAGACACGCGAGGTCTCGGCGTATCGACGACGTCGTGACGCCATCACGCCGCCGCCTTTGCTCGAGTTCGCTCAGTCGTGCCGATGTAATATCTTCGAGGAGGACACCATCAAAGTTCTCCAGCAAATGCTTCATGCTGGCGAAATATCGCCGCGCGCTGGCAACCTTTAGTGTCGGGAAGTGCTCACTGGCGAACCGCTCTGCCGCTTCGTTGAATGTCTTGGGGCGGCTCTCACCCCAACGTTGACCTTTCAGTCGCTCGCACACCTTTGCAAAGCGCTCCTTAGCAACTGAAGTGTGTTCTGTTTCGAGGGAGCCCTCGAAGTCCCGCCCGTGATGGCGGATTTTGTACCACCAAATGCGCCCGCGCTTCTTGAGATTCTTGGGCATGGACCCACCGTTTGCAATTCGCGATCCCACCACGGCTGAAAGAGCACCCACTCGACAAAGTACATCTTTCGGCGGCCAAGTGGCAATGCTCGTGAGCCCGGAACCTCACCGCGGGTGATGCGACGCTGCCAATATCTCTTGCTCATGGTTGTTGTCACTGCGAGATCCGCGATGCGCACAACGAGCGCGGGCTGGGATTCACGCTGTCTATCGAGTTCATTGCATGGACGAGTTGGGAGGCATCGCGGCTTTCGATTCCGCTTAGAGGCCTTGTCGTCGTCACCAGAGCGAGCCCTTGCACACGTTGGCCGTTGCAAGTGTTTTTCATGCCCCGGGAGTCGCCGCCACGCAGGTCCAACAGACAACTGAGGCCCGGACGGCGCCGCGCCCGAAATTCGCGTATTGCGCTTCTTGGGTTGCAACGGGTTCACGACGTGATCCTGTCGAAGATTGCTTTCGAACTTATTGCGGATGTGGCTGATTGGGGAATGGGGAAACGTGGGGAAAAGAGGGACGCGCCGGGACCCAGCGGGAAGCGTCAACGCTGACGTCAGCGAGCACGACCCCGCGGTCCCGCGCGTGCCCCGGTACGCGCATTTTTCCCCCATCCCTCCGGAGCCGTTCTCTGATTGCGGGATGCGAGTCAAGGAACCGGCCTTGTTTTCTTTTGTTCGATCCCCGCCGGAGGCTTTTCTTCCGCCCCGACCGCGTGTCCACGCGGCCATCGCGCGCAGACGCTGTCAAGGCTGGCCGCGTTTCAGCGGCCACCGAAGGCTTGGCCTTGGCAGCGTCGAGCACGATGGCATGCTGGAGTGTCGGGGTAGGCAATGTCTCTTGACTTGGTGCCAAACTCTCGCCGGATCACCGCTCGCTTGCACCGCACCCGAAGGGCGAGCGGCGACGGCAGAGCGGGGGATGGCCATCCCTCTGGTGGGTCCGAGTGCGTCCGACGTCAATTCATTCGCGCATAGGTGTGGCGCAGCTTCATCGCCTGACGTCAAACATTTGTACCATCGCAAACTTGCGCCAGGGGGCGTCACCCGCGAGGGCCGAGACCGGCGGGGCTCGGTCGTGTGGCCCGCGCCGGGCCGCACGATAGCACCCGGTCGTGGCCGGGCCGGCCGCGAGGCGCCCGAATTTTCGCCGAGGGCCTGTCAGTCACGGAAGGAACACAGAGCGTCCAGAAAGAGCTGCGTGAAAACGCCGCCAACACGCCGTTGATTTTCGATGGCGTCAATATTCGCATTGATATTGATCGCGTATTCGGCGCGTTGACGCCACGACCAGTTTTGTGACGTCAGCGCATCGGCCGCCGTTGCTGGATTTGGCGCGCGTCTGACGTCGTTCTTTTATCTCGATGTCCAAAAAGCGGTTCTGAAATTTCCCGCGAGTTCCTATTGTGAAAGCTTAATTTCAGTGCGCGAAGCGCGTCGTCAATTGCGCGCCAACTATCGCCGCGCAAGCGTGGCCCAACTCCACACCTGCATTCTGCGCAATCAAACACGAGATTTGCGAGGTGACCCTGCGTTGGCGCCTTCGCACTCTGGTGCAGCTATCGCCACGCATGATGATTGCCATCAGAAGGGCGCCCGAATAGCGTGGCTGAATGGAGACGATTTCGGACGCACATTTATTCTGGGGCAAGGCAGGAGGTGATCGGCAAGGCGAGCCATCTACGCATCCGCTTGCTTTCCACAACCTCGACGTAGCGGCCGTTGCAGATCTGATGCTGGAACAAAACCCTCGCAAGCTCGCTCTGATGGCGCGATTGCTCGGGGCGTCGCCGGACAATGCGCGGCGCGTGTTCGTCGCTTTGATTGCGCTGCACGATATTGGCAAGTTCGCCGAAGCATTTCAATGCAAGGTGCCCGGCGCTTGGCCGGCAAAAGCTCTCGGACCCTTGCAAGTCGCGCAAGGACCTCATCACACACAAACAGCGTTCGATCTCCGCGAGAAACTGGATTTTCCGGGGCTTTTGACCCCAGCACTAACAGAGCAGGCTTGGTCATATCAGGTCGACGCGTTGTGGGCGGCGGTGGCCGGGCACCATGGTAGGCCCGTCAGTGGTGATGGCAGCACGACCACCATCGATGGGATGAAGAAGGCTGGCGTTGCAGCAGCGCTCGCCTACGCCAAAGCAGTGATGGCGCTTTTTGCGCCTTTCGAGCCTCTTGCAAAACCAGATCGTGCCAAGCTTGCCGCGCTATCGTGGAGCCTTGCGGGTTTGACCAATCTCGCGGACTGGATCGGATCGGACAGGACGCATTTTCCGTATTGTTCGTCAGACATCTCACTCACGGACTATTGGGCGCAGGCGCGTGAGTGCGCCAAAAGAGCGATTACAGCCTCCGGCATGGCACCGGTTCCATCGGCGACCGCTCTATCGGCTGAGCGCTTGTTTCCCAACATCGTGATGCCGAGCCCGCTTCAGTCGCACTTGGGAGCGGTGGACCTGCCAGAAGGCCCCGTGCTCGCGATCGTCGAGGACGTTACGGGCAGCGGCAAAACCGAAGCGTCCGTTCTGCTCGCCGCGCGGTTGATCGAGGGCGGCCGAGCTGATGGCCTCTTCTTCGCATTGCCGACGATGGCGACGGCGAACGCCATGTTCGATCGGCTCGGCGAGAGTTATCGGCGCCTCTTTGCTGACACGGCGCAGCCATCGCTGGTTCTTGCCCACGGGCGGCGGGCGTTGCACGCCGGTTTCGAGGCCTCAATTCTTCCCCTGGCTTCGAACAGGGTCAGCAATCGCAACGCGGAGGCACGAGGCGACGAGTCCAGTGCCGTTTGCGCCGCCTGGATCGCAGACGACCGGCGTAAGGCCTTCCTGGCGCACGTGGGCGTCGGCACGATCGACCAGGCTTTTCTCGGCGCCTTGCCAACCAAACATCAAGCGTTGCGGCTCTGGGGCCTCGCCGACAAGGTGCTGATTGTCGACGAGGCCCACGCCTACGACGCCTACATGGGCCGCGAACTTGAGCGCCTTCTCGAGTTTCATGCGGCGCTCGGCGGTTCTGCAATCATCTTGTCGGCGACGCTGCCGGCGGCGCAGCGCGAAGCTTTGACGAAGGCCTTCGCAAAAGGCGTCGGCGCAATGCCGCAGGTCGAGGCGGTCAGCGATTATCCCCTCGTGACACTCGTTTCGGCTGCGGGCGTTCAGGTGCAGCCCGTTGCAACGCGCAACGATCGACAGCGACGCCTGCCTGTTCGCGCCATCGAGTCGGTCGATACGGCAGTCGCGCATGTCGTTGACATGGCAGAACGCGGCGCCGCCGTGGCTTGGATCAGAAACTCCGTCGACGACGCGATCGAGGCGGTCGAGGCCTTGCGTCAGCAGCGTCTCGAGCCCGTGCTGTTGCATGCGCGCTTCGCCATGGGTGATCGGCTCAAGGTCGAGGAGCGCGTACGCGCGACGCTCGGGCGAAACGGCGATCCTGCGAAACGAAAGGGTTTCGTGCTGGTTGGAACGCAAATTTTGGAGCAGTCGCTTGACTACGACGTCGACGCAATGATTGCGGATCTTGCGCCGATCGACCTTGTGATCCAGCGCGCGGGCCGGCTGTGGCGGCATACGGAGCGCAACCATCGGCCCGTCGATGCGCCTGAACTTTTGGTATTCGCACCCGATTGGCGAACAGTCGCTGACCGCAATTGGTATCGCCAGATGTCACCACGCGCCGCTGCGGTCTATGCCCATCACGGGATCGTCTGGCGCAGCGCCAAGGCGCTGGTCCAAACGGGTTGCATCGAAACGCCAGACGGTGTGCGCGGACTGATTGAACGAGTGTATGTCGGCAATGAACTCGAGGACATACCGCAGCCGTTGCGCAAAGCTTCCCAAGATGCCGAAGGCCGCTATAGGGCGGCGCAGTCAATCGCGCGCGCGAACCTGCTGGTCGTTGGAGACGCGTATGGCGGCAACAACGCCAATTGGCAGGCCGACACGGTCACGCCCACACGCCTCGGCGAAGCCGTCACGGTGTTCCGTATCGGCAGGATCGAAAGCGGTTCGGTCGTGCCGTGGTGCCATGCCGACGACGGCGATGTGCGGCGTGCCTGGGCGCTCAGCGAGGTCAGCCTCAATCGCAAGAAAGCCGCTGGCGTGCCTGCCCCCAAAGGTGAGATTGCAAATCTCATAGCCGACGCCACGGCGACGTGGCCCGAATGGGAGCAGGAGCAACCGTTGTTATTGCTCGAGCCCGACGGCAACGGCTGGCGCGGCACGGTCACGGACCTCGACGGCGTGCAGAAGCCGGTATCCTACGACACGCGCATTGGACTGCGGATTTCAGCGCCGGCGTGACATCCGCTGGCAGCATCGTCGTACCGGGCACGAGAGGCGCAGCGGCCGCTTCGGATTCACTTCGGGATTGCCGGCAAACGATGTGTATGCTATTGTCATACACATGGATAACCGCAACGATACCAGCTCGAACACGACATCCGTACTTAGCGTTCGGGTCAGCGCGGAAGAGCGCGCGCTGCTTGAGGCTGCGTCCGAGCAGGCGCGGACTAGTCTTAGTGATTTCGTCCGCAGGAAGGCCGTGGATGCCGCCGAGGTGGGTGTGCTCGAACGTAGCGTCGTGACAATACCGGCCAAGGATTGGGCGGCGTTCGAGGCCTGGGCGCATCGACCCGCAAAGGTCATCCCAGCGCTGAAACGGCTCGCCCGCAAAACCCCGACGTGGGACCGGTGACGTGGCGGGTGTTGCGCCGCCGCGGCCGCTGGGCGAGACCGACGACCGCACGCCCTTCGACTGTGGCCGCAACTCGCTCAATGCCTGGTTCCGCCGTCACGCCTGGGCCAACCACGCGAGCGGCGCATCGCGCGTGAACGTGCTGTGCGATGGCGCGTCCGCCGCGATCGTCGGCTACGTCACGCTCAGCGCGGCCCAAATCGAGCGCGCGTTTCTGCCGAAAGCGCAGCAACGCAACCGGCCAGATCCGTTGCCGGTGACGCTGTTGGGCCAGCTTGCAGTCCACAAAGATCGCCAAGGGGAAGGTCACGCGACGTCATTGCTGCTGTTTGCACTCAAGACGTCCGTGCATGCATCCGAAAGTATCGGCAGCATCGGCGTGATCACGCATCCCCTCGATGACGGCGTGCGCGGCTTCTATGCCAAGTGGGGCTTCGAAGATCTGCCGTTCGATCCCCGCCGCGCCATGATCGTGCGCATGGTGGATTTACGGAAGAGCGGGCTGTGACGTCGCAACGATCATAGGTCGTACGAATGGCGCGACCGATTGCGACATCAGCCTGACGAATTCCTGATATTCATTCAGGACGGTGTTCCCGATCGGGCTCACGAGTTCTACACAGCGCGTGTACGCGCTCATCCGCTAGCAACAATGTGGCAGCTATCCGAACCGAAGCCCGCATGCTCGCTGCTGGCTACGCGATGGACAACATGAAGCCGCTCGACTTCGGCGAAGCGCTGATGCCGCTGATTGTCGCGAGTACGCCCGAAGCGAACGATTTGATCAAGCGCCAGGCGGAAGCGTTGATCGAGGCCGCAAAGCTCGTCGCAAGCCAGCTCACGACAGCCGTCAAAATCGGCCTCTACGGTGAGGGGGCGAAAGCCGACGGCGACAGCTCGGTGTTGTATCCGGTGCGCGATCGCTTCTGGGGCGACACGGAGGGCGCATTCTTCGCCACGCTGAAAGATGCCGCGGAAAAATTCGACACAGCCAAAGGCGATCTCCAGGATCAGCACGGCGACATCTGGGCCGCTCTTGGGAATACTTGGCGCGTCCACATGACTAGGCACGCCCTGCGCATCTTCGACGACGCCGTGCCCATCGAAAGTGCCGAGAGCAAGCGCATCGTCGATGTCATCAATGCCCGCAAAATGCTGCTGCTGGCGCTGACCGGTTACGGCAAGCTCGGTGACAAGCTCTTCAAGTCGACTGGCCCTGCAACCACCCGAGAAGAAGCCCAAGACGGACAAGAAAGAGAGGAAGGTCGCATGACAACGCCCGATCTCGACAGTCAAGCCGACGCCGCACACCGCTGGTGGAAGGCCCTCGGCCCGTTCGAAAGCAAAGATGGCCGCAAGTTCCCTGGTGACCGCGCGGCACTTGCACGGCTGCGCCGTTGCAGTTCGCCCGATGAGGCCGCCATTGAGCCAGCCACAGCCAAGCTGTTCCGGGATTTGGGGTTCAATACCCGGATGGAAGCCCATCTTGGTCGCGCAGCCACGCTTGCAGCGGTGCTCGCTCACGTTCGCAAGGACGGCGGCGGCAAGATTGCCCTCGCTATCGGCGCAAGACAGGGCAGCGACCCCAGCGATGCGCTGCTTAAGCCGAACCGCTTCCGCACACTGATGGCCGCGCGCACCGATGATGAAATCCTGACGAGCTTCCGCCGGGTCGTCGCGATGCTCGACCGCACAGCCAATGTCCACTTTTCTTTCTTTCTTTCTTTCCTCTCTTTTTCCTTTTCCTCGACCGCTGATGTCCGATCTCGCCAAGCTCATCCTGAGTTGGACCGATGACAATTCCGGTGACCGCGCGCGGACGCGTTTCGCCTTCGAATACCACGGCGCTGGCCAGTTCGCGCCTGGCGCCGAGAATTCTGACCCAACAAACGCAACCTCCATCGAGAAGGTCTAGTCCCATGTCGCGCTTCGTCCAAATCCACGCATTGACGATTTACGCCCCCTCCAACCTCAACCGCGACGACACCGGCCGCCCGAAGACCGCCAAGTTTGGCGGCGCAGAACGGCTGCGAATTTCATCACAAGCGTTGAAGCGCGCAATCCGCACCAGCGAGGCGTTCAAAACACGCCTCAAGGATCATCGCGGCGAGCGAACGCAACGTCTCGGCGAGGATATTCGCGTTCACCTGCAATCGAAGGGACTGTCCGCTGAAGCCGCCCTCGAAGGCGCACGCAAAATCGCCGAGGTGTTCGGCAAACTGAAAGACTCCAAAGACAAGAACCCGGCCTATATCGAGCAACTGGCATTTGTTGCGCCGGAGGAGCGCAAGGCCGTCTTTGACCTCGCCGACGCCGTTGCGGCCGGCAAGAAGCTGCCCGACAAATCCGATGAACTGATCGAAACCCTTCTGCGCAAGACCGACACGGCCGCCGACATCGCCATGTTCGGCCGCATGCTGGCGGACAATCCCGAGTTCAACCGCGAAGCCGCCGTCCAGGTCGCGCACGCCATCACGACGCACCGCGTCGAGGTCGAGGACGACTTCTACACCGCTGTCGACGACTTGAAGAAGCCGTCCGAAGACGCCGGTGCCGGTTTCATCGGCGAGCTCGGTTTCGGCTCAGGCGTGTTCTATCTCTACGCCTGCATCGATCGTGCGCTGCTGCAAAAAAACCTCGGGGGCAACAAAGACCTCGCCGCGCTATCGATCGCCGGTCTTGTCGAAGGGCTCGCGACAGCGTCGCCCAGCGGCAAGCAGGCAAGCTTCGCGGCACGCTCGCGCGCGAGCCACCTGCGCATCGAAAAGGGCAGCCAACAGCCGCGCAGCCTCGCCGCCGCGTTCTTCAAGCCGCTGCGTGGCGACGATCTGCTCGCCGTCTCTGTCGCGGAACTCGACAAGCTCGCGACCGGCATGAACAAGGCGTACGGACCGTGCTTCGATGGCGCGCCTTACGTCATGGATGTCGGCGCCGGAAAGGGCTCGCTCGCCGAAGCCATCACATTCGCAGCGGCGGAGTAGGGCGCATGACGGAATTTCTTGTCTTCACACTTGCGGCCCCCATCGCCTCGTTCGGCGCGGTGGCCGTCGGCGAACGCCGTCCGACATGGGATCGTCCCAGCAAATCGCAGGTACTGGGCCTCATCGCTGGCGCGCTCGGCATCGAACGCCACGAGGAGGCCCGGCATCTCGACCTCGCGCGAACGCTCGCGTTCGCCGTGCGCGTCGACATCGCTGGCCAGATCCAGACCGACTATCACACCACGCAGGTCCCGCCAGCCCGGCGCAACCGCCGTTTTGCGACGCGGGCCGATGAACTCGCCGTCGACAAAACAGAACTCAAGACGATCCTGTCGCGGCGCGAGTTCCGGACGGGATCTCTCTACACGATCGCTATATCGGCCGCAGGCGCAGCCTCGCTGCAGCCGTCGCTCGTCGAGATCGCGGCCGCGCTGCAAAAACCGGTGTTCGCACCGTTCGCGGGCCGCAAGGCCAATGCGCTGATCCTGCCGATGGCTCCGCGCCTCGTCACAGCCGAAGACATTGCCGCTGCATTCGCCAACTACGATGCAAACGAGCCGGACGCGCAGAAAAACTTGCGCGCGCAGTATTGGCTGGCGCCTCGCGAACGCGACGGTCGCATCTATGCCGATCTCGAATTGGTCGAGGGCCTGCCAAAAGACCGCATCGAGCAGCGCCGCGATATTCCCGAAAGTCGCGCCAAGTGGCGTTTCGGCTTGCGCGCTGAGGCCCTGCTCAAATCGACGGCACCGGGAGACCGCGCATGACCGATCCTCTCTATCTATCCCGTGTTCGTCTACGTTCTGGCCGTGGCGAAGTCCTTTCAGCGATCGCGCCACTCCTCCTGCCCGATGATGAGACACGCCGCGCCGGACACGCACACCGGCTCGTCTGGTTGCTGTTTCAGGATGTCCCGGACGCTGCCCGCGACTTCCTCTGGCGCGATGAGGGCGACGGCCGATACCTCGTCCTCTCGCGGCGCCCACCGGCCGATCCCAAAGGCTTGTTCGATCTCGATACCAAACCGTTCGCGCCTGAACTCGCTCCCGGCGACGAACTGCGCTTTGTGCTGCGCGCCAATCCGACGGTCGCGCGCAAAGGCGCAAATGACGCGCCGAGTTCCGGCCAGCGTCAGCGTGGCAAGCGCGTGGACATCGTCATGGACCAGCTCCACAAGATTCCGGCGGCGAAACGGGCGGCGGCGCGCGACACGATCGCCGCTGACGCCGGATGCGCATGGCTCGCCGAGCAGGGCCGCCGCGCCGGTTTCGAGCCGAAGTCGGTCGTCGTCGGCAGCTACAGCCAAATCGACATCGCTGATCACGAACGCAAAAATCGTCGCGCCCAGGCAAGTGTCTCGGTCATGGACATGGAAGGTGTTCTTGCCGTCACGGATCCGGCAGCCTTGATTGCCAAACTCGCGCGCGGCTTCGGGTCGGCAAAAGCGTTCGGCAACGGCCTCATGTTGATTCGCCGCATCTGAGGGTAGTCCCATGGCCAGCACCGACACCCCTTACGTCCCGCTCCGCCCCATCGCGATCAAAGATCGCGCCGGCATCATATTTCTCAAGTACGGCGAACTCGACGTCATCGACGGCGCTTTTGTGCTGGTCGATGCGCAGGGCGTGCGCGTGCAGATCCCCGTCGGCGGCCTCGCCTGCATCATGCTGGAACCAGGAACGCGCGTTTCTCATGCCGCGGTGATTCTGGCAGCGCGCGTTGGCTGCCTCCTCGTCTGGGTCGGCGAGGCCGGCGTGCGCCTCTATGCCTCTGGCCAGCCAGGCGGCGCGCGTGCCGACCGGCTATTGTATCAGGCGCGCGTCGCCCTCGACGATGATGCGCGCTTGAACGTCGTCCGCGAAATGTATCGCCGCCGCTTTGACGAGGAAGCCCCGTCCCGCCGCTCGATCGAGCAATTGCGCGGCATCGAAGGCGCGCGCGTCCGCGAGATCTACAAGTTGACCGCACAAAAATATGGCGTCGAATGGTCGAGCCGCAACTACGACCGGAAAGCTTGGGACGCCGCCGACATCCCGAACCGTTGCCTCTCGTCAGCGACCGCCTGTCTCTATGGCTTGAGCGAGGCTGCCATCCTTGCCGCAGGCTATGCGCCCGCGATCGGTTTTCTGCATCGCGGCAAACCGCAGAGTTTTGTTTATGACATCGCCGACATCTACAAATTTCAGACCGTGGTTCCAGCCGCATTCGAGACAGCGGCGAAAATCGCCAAAGGCAAAGGGGACGGCTCCGCGCCCGAGCGTCAGGTGCGGCTGGCGTGTCGCGATCAATTTCGCCGCACCGGAATTCTCGATAAGATTATTCCGACGATCGAGGAAGTCTTGAAGGCCGGCGGCATCGATCCTCCAGTCGAGGCGCCGGAGGCCGCCGATCCGGCAATCCCAAAAGAGGAGGCGTCTGGCGATGATGGTCATCGTGGTTGAGAGCGCGGTTGGCACTGGGCAACTGAAGCGCAAGAAAAAGAGCGCGATTGGCACGGAGCGACTGAAGCCAGCAAGTGCGCTCAGAAGGAGATGAGCCATGATGGTCATCGTGGTTGAGAATGCGCCGCCGCGCCTCCGGGGGCGGCTCGCACTCTGGCTTGCCGAGGTTCGCGCGGGCGTCTACGTCGGCGTCTATGGGCGGCGCGTGCGTGAGCGGATCTGGGACGAGGTGAAGATCATGATCGAGGGCGGCAACGCCGTGATCGCTTGGGCCGCGCCAACTGACAGCGGGTTCGCTTTCGAGGCGATCGGCGAGAACCGGCGCGAACCCATCGATTTCGATGGACTTACGTTGGTGAAGTTCAAACCCGCACCGGCGCCCGAAGCCACGAGCTCTGCTGCGAAACCGCCGCCCAGTGGGGGTGTAGCAAAAGGGCCGAACACAGCGTGACCGTTTTGTTGTTCATCTTGGTGCCGCTCTTTGACATCGTAAAACGATCGTGAGATCAACAGGATGGAAACAAGTGCGTTCCCCGCACACGCGGGGCTGAACCGGCTTGTACAGCGCGATGCTCGCCGAGACATGAGCGTTCCCCGCACACGCGGGGCTGAACCGCACTGCATCGAGCGCGTGCGAGGTCCAGTGCGTTCCCCGCACACGCGGGGCTGAACCGCCGGCATGATCGTCAATGCGCATCGTGCGCGCGTTCCCCGCACACGCGGGGCTGAACCGGCTCGGCTATGCCTGATGTCGACGGTCGGCCAGCGTTCCCCGCACACGCGGGGCTGAACCGCGCGCGCAGCTCGATCGGCGCCGCGACGCGGCGCGTTCCCCGCACACGCGGGGCTGAACCGGCTGTTGCCATGATGTCGCACATGTCGAGCAGCGTTCCCCGCACACGCGGGGCTGAACCGGCGAGCCGGCAATGTCGGCAATGCGCATGCCGCGCGTTCCCCGCACACGCGGGGCTGAACCGATCGCGACCACTGGCCGAGCGATCGCGATCGTGCGTTCCCCGCACACGCGGGGCTGAACCGGCTGGCGAGCGGTTCGATGCGTGCCGCAGATGGCGTTCCCCGCACACGCGGGGCTGAACCGCATGTCGGCGGCACTGAGCACGTCGCACGCGTTCCCCGCACACGCGGGGCTGAACCGCGCGATGGCGACGGCTCGATCGCAGTTTGCGCAGCGTTCCCCGCACACGCGGGGCTGAACCGGCGTCGACAGCCGTTCGGCACGACTGCCGCTGGCGTTCCCCGCACACGCGGGGCTGAACCGGCGCTCTGCGCATTGCTCGACGCATCGACGCGAGCGTTCCCCGCACACGCGGGGCTGAACCGAGCGCATGACTAGCGCGATGGCCGTAGCACCGCGGCGTTCCCCGCACACGCGGGGCTGAACCGCGCGGCGGCAGGCGTGCATCGATGCTACGCGCTACGCGTTCCCCGCACACGCGGGGCTGAACCGGCTGCGACTCGATCGCCGTCGACGGCATCAACGCGTTCCCCGCACACGCGGGGCTGAACCGGCGTGATGCATGAGCGATCATGGCGCGTGAGCGTTCCCCGCACACGCGGGGCTGAACCGATCGTGCATGACTGGCGTCGACCAACGCTGCGCGCGTTCCCCGCACACGCGGGGCTGAACCGCGATCGAGCTGATCAGCTGGCCGACGTTGCAGCGTTCCCCGCACACGCGGGGCTGAACCGCGATCGTGTCAGATGGAGTTCGGCATCGCAACGCGGCGTTCCCCGCACACGCGGGGCTGAACCGCCGTCGGCGAATCGCACTGGCAGCGTTGCAGCGTTCCCCGCACACGCGGGGCTGAACCGGCCGTCGACGCGGCGCTGCGCGCTCGATCATGTCGCGTTCCCCGCACACGCGGGGCTGAACCGCATGCCGATGCGATCGCGCTCGACATGAGCGCGTTCCCCGCACACGCGGGGCTGAACCGGCGCCGATCGCGCTTCGAGTCGTGGCACGTGCGTTCCCCGCACACGCGGGGCTGAACCGGCTCCGCTGGTTGCCGGCGATCGCAGACCGCGCGTTCCCCGCACACGCGGGGCTGAACCGGACTCGTGCGTAGCTCAGCGCCAGCGACGCAGCGTTCCCCGCACACGCGGGGCTGAACCGCCATCTCGGCACGTAGCGTCGACGGCAGCGCAGCGTTCCCCGCACACGCGGGGCTGAACCGGCCGGTCGCGACCATGCACTGCCAGTCGCGCAGCGTTCCCCGCACACGCGGGGCTGAACCGGCTTCGAGCAGCAATCTGCAGGCTCGTCAAGGCGTTCCCCGCACACGCGGGGCTGAACCGGCGATCGGCACGCCGACGCGTGGCTGCGGTCGGCGTTCCCCGCACACGCGGGGCTGAACCGGCCGCATCGGCGCTGCACATCTGCGCAGGCGTCGCGTTCCCCGCACACGCGGGGCTGAACCGCGCTCGAGTCGGCGACTGTGCACTGCGCATGTGCGCGTTCCCCGCACACGCGGGGCTGAACCGGCGACTGCGAGCTCGCGCCGCTCGCCGCTGGCGTTCCCCGCACACGCGGGGCTGAACCGTCCGCGACTCGGCGTCGACGGCCGTCGAGCGTGCGTTCCCCGCACACGCGGGGCTGAACCGGTCATCGGACGGCAGCTTCGACCGCGATCACGTGCGTTCCCCGCACACGCGGGGCTGAACCGGTCGACATCCGTAC
This sequence comes from uncultured Alphaproteobacteria bacterium, assembly GCA_963779515.1. Classification (GTDB taxonomy): domain Bacteria; phylum Pseudomonadota; class Alphaproteobacteria; order Rhizobiales; family Hyphomicrobiaceae; genus CAVZYN01. Next base: position 170,285 of record CAVZYN010000003.1, on the reverse strand, counting down.
TCATTGGCGCATGATGCCGAGCGTTCCCCGCACACGCGGGGCTGAACCGATCGCCATGCCGTGTCTGCGTGACGTGACGAAGCGTTCCCCGCACACGCGGGGCTGAACCGGCTCGGCGCTACCGTCACCGACTCGGACGATGAGCGCGTTCCCCGCACACGCGGGGCTGAACCGCGCTGCCTCGCGCGCAGACTCGTTGACGTCGACGCGTTCCCCGCACACGCGGGGCTGAACCGGCCGGCGATGCGACGGCCGCGCTCGATGCCGCTGGCGTTCCCCGCACACGCGGGGCTGAACCGGTGGGTAGCGCATGCGTTGCGAACTCGTGCGCAGCGTTCCCCGCACACGCGGGGCTGAACCGCGCATCGCTGCAGTCGCCTGATTGCGCCGGCGTTCCCCGCACACGCGGGGCTGAACCGGCGACGCTACGCGTGCGATCGACGATGCGACGCGTTCCCCGCACACGCGGGGCTGAACCGCCGCATTGGCGCTCATCGCGCTGATCGAGCTCGCGTTCCCCGCACACGCGGGGCTGAACCGCGAGCGTCCGGCTGCGATGCCGCATGTGCGGCGTTCCCCGCACACGCGGGGCTGAACCGTCAGCGAGCTGCAGGATCGCCGAGCGCCGCGAGCGTTCCCCGCACACGCGGGGCTGAACCGCGATCGACGCATGTCGACGCATCGGCGCACGTGCGTTCCCCGCACACGCGGGGCTGAACCGTCGCACCGGCGTGCATCGCAGGCCGGTGATGCGTTCCCCGCACACGCGGGGCTGAACCGGCATGCATCGGTGCGCCGCACGCCGTTGGTCGCAGCGTTCCCCGCACACGCGGGGCTGAACCGGCCGATGGCGGCGATGCACGATGGCCGCAGCTGGCGTTCCCCGCACACGCGGGGCTGAACCGTGCGCTAGCTCGACATCGAGGCATCGACAGCGCGCGTTCCCCGCACACGCGGGGCTGAACCGACCACGCCGATGCGAGCAGCGCACGCCGGCATGCGTTCCCCGCACACGCGGGGCTGAACCGGAGCGATCGCATAGCGCGCGGCTGCTGGCCGCGCGTTCCCCGCACACGCGGGGCTGAACCGGTGACGGGCTGGCATCGCAGTCGCATGACTGCAGCGTTCCCCGCACACGCGGGGCTGAACCGATCGGCGATCATGGTCGCGAGCACCGTACGCCAGGCGTTCCCCGCACACGCGGGGCTGAACCGTGCTGCCAGCGTGGCCGACGACCCGAGCTCGTGCGTTCCCCGCACACGCGGGGCTGAACCGCTGCTGAGCTGCATCAGCCGATCACGGCGCATGCGTTCCCCGCACACGCGGGGCTGAACCGGTACGCGGCTAGTCTCATGCGGCGGCACCGCGACGCGTTCCCCGCACACGCGGGGCTGAACCGCGAGCAGGCGTCGCGTGCTGACGCCATGCGCGCGTTCCCCGCACACGCGGGGCTGAACCGTCGGCAGTCCTGCGCACGACGACGATGCGACGCGTTCCCCGCACACGCGGGGCTGAACCGGTCGGCGGCTGGTCGCACGGATCGCGCCGAGCGTTCCCCGCACACGCGGGGCTGAACCGACGCTGCGCGGCACGCTGGGCGACTTATGCGCGCGTTCCCCGCACACGCGGGGCTGAACCGCGCTGCACCCGCATGCGTGGCCGGCGACGGTCGCGTTCCCCGCACACGCGGGGCTGAACCGCCGCTCCCGATCTCTCTGGATCCCGCGCTCGCGCGTTCCGCAGGCAATTGCGTCGGGAACTGCACTGTGGCGCATTTGGCGCGGCCCTTGGCGAACGGAACACGACCGCTGTCCCAACTTTTGTCCCAACCCTGGAGACGCGACGGACGCGTCTTGCGCGTCGAATGCGGTAGGATTTGTTGATTTTGCTGGTTTAATTTGGAGGCCACGCCCGGAATTGAACCGGGGTACGCGGATTTGCAGTCCGCTGCGTCACCACTCCGCCACGTGGCCTCTCGGCCTCGCCCGCGCGCGTTGCGCTCGGACAGGCACCCGGCCGCCAGGGTGAGACGGCAGCCGGTCGTTCAACGCCCCTCCGCCCGTTTCCGGCGGCTGAGGCGATACGGGCTTAACAGGGGCCCTGTTAAGTATCCGCAAACATCGTGCCACTTATCACGCTGGATTGGCCTGTGACAACCGGATCGTGGCGTGATCCCCGGCTTCTGCCCCGGCTTTTGCGGCCTCGGGCCGCATCGCGACAGCCCTCTCCCGGCTGGTCCAGGCCAGCGCAATTGGCTATGGTCGCGCATGTGATTTGGGTGCCGCCGCGACCCGGCCCGCGCCGTTTTGGGAACCGTCATGACCGATTTGAACCTGCAGCGCCTCAACATGGTGGAATCGCAGGTGCGCCCATCCGACGTCACGGACCGGCGCATCATCCGCGCCATGAGCGACATCGCGCGGGAAAAGTTCGTCCCGGCGCGGATGGCCTCACTCGCGTACATGGACGAGGCGGTGCCGGTCTCGGCCACGCGCGCGCTGATGGCACCGCGCGTGCTCGCCAAGCTGATCCAGCTGGCTGGGATCGAGGCCAATGCGACCGTGCTCGATGTCGGCGCCGCCACCGGCTATACCGCCGCCGTGCTGGCGCGGATCGCCAAGACCGTGGTCGCGCTCGAGGATGACGCGAGCCTCTCGGCCAGCGCACGCGGCGCACTCGCAGATGCCGCCAACGTCAAACTCGTCGCGGGCGGCCTCAAGGCCGGCCAGCCCGATGCCGGCCCCTACGACGCCATCATTCTTGGAGGCGGCGTCGCCGAGGTGCCGCAGTCGCTGCTCGATCAGCTGAAGGACGGCGGCCGCCTGGTCGCCATCGTCGCCGACGGCCCGCTCGGCCGCGCCGTCGTCTGGGAACGCAACGGCATGAGCTACGACCAGCGCGAGGCGTTCGACGCCACGGCGCCGCGTCTTCCTGGTTTCGAGAAGGTCAAGACCTTCGCGCTCTGATCTCTATATGCGTGACGGTCGCGCCGATCAGCCGTGCGGAAAGTCGCCGCTGACGTGTCCCATGACACCCGGCTAAACTCGCCCGACGGGACCTGAGGGCAGCACCATGCGGGGCGACGGCGACCCCACACCAAATGTCGCGCAGCAGAGCGCCCGCGCTAGCACGCGGCAAGAATGCACCCGCGCGAGCACGCGGCAGGGCGCGGCGTTCATGATCGTCGCCGGCCTGTTCATGACCATCGAGGTCGCGTTCCTCAGGTTTCTGAGCCCAACCGTCGACAACGGTCACCTGCTGCTGATCCGCGGCGGCGTGCAGCTTCTGTTCGCGGCGATCTGGGTGCTCTACGCGGCGGGGCTCGCGGGATTCAAGACAAAGCGCCTCGGACTCCACGCCGCGCGCGGCATCATCTCCGCGATCTCGTGGTGGTTCTATTTCGAGAGCTTCCGCGTCCTCGGCCTCGCGCTCTCCACCACGCTCGTATTCTCGTCGCAGATTTTCGTCGTGCTGCTTGCGAGCGTCATTCTCGGCGAGCGCCTGACGCTGCCGCGCATCGTCTGCACGATCATCGGCTTCATCGGCGTCGTCATTGCCACCGGCGTGTTCCAAGGCACGGGATTCGACAGCCGCGCATCCTATGGCCTCATCAGCGCCTGCATGGGCGCAAGCCTGATCCTGTTGACGCGCGTGCTGGCGCACACCGAGCGCACCGACACGACGCTGTTCTACATCGCGCTCTTTGTCACGGCCGGCGCAGTCCCGCAGGTTCTGTGGTCGGGCACGTCGCTTGCCGCATGGGATTTCTGGGTGCTGGTCTCGGTCGGCGTCACCGGCACGATCTCGGGCTGGTTCTTGGTCGAGGCGTATCGGCGTGCGGAGGTCTCGGCGCTGGCGCCGTTTCCGTACCTCCGGCTCGTGTTCGCGGCGGCGTTCGGCTATGTCTTCTTCGGCGAGCCGCTGACGTGGGCCATCGCCATCGGCGCGGCGCTGATCGTCGCCGGCTCGCTGACAATGGCCTGGGTCGAACGAAGATAGACTCTTTTGTTTGCGCGCGGCCGCCCCACCAACCCCGCGCGCGCTTTTTTTGTTTGCGCGCGGCCGCGTCATGCCGGAGGCATGCTGCGCATGCTGGCAACCCCGCGCGCGCTCCTTTTGTTTGCGCGCGGCCGCGTCATGCCGGAGGCATGCTGCGGATGCTGGCAACTCCGCGCGCAGCTAGCGCTTTTGGCCGCTGTTGCGCACTTCGGTCAGGGTCTGGCGCGGCGACAGCGCCTCGGGATCGGTCTTGACCTCGATCACGGCTGCCGTGCCGCAGTCGAGCGCACGCTTGAACGCTGCCGCAAACTCCTCGGTCTTGGTGACCGTCTCGCCGTGTGCGCCGAAACTGCGGGCGAACGCGGCGAAATCTGGATTGACCAGTTCCGTGCCGCTGACGCGCGCGGGATAGTACTTCTCCTGGTGCATGCGGATGGTACCGTACATGCCGTTGTTGGAGATCACCGTCACGATCGGCAGCTTGTACTGCATGGCGGTTGCCAATTCCTGCGCGCACATCATGAAGCAGCCGTCGCCCTGCACGTTGACGACGCGGCGCTTGGGTGCCGCAAACTGCCCGCCGATCGCCGCCGGCAATCCGTAGCCCATCGAGCCCGACGTCGGCGCCAGGCACGTGCGGTAGCCCTTGTATTGGAAATAGCGGTGCAGGAACGCCGCGTAGTTGCCGGCGCCGTTACACACGATCGCGTCCGCAGGCAACATCTCCGACATCGTGCGCACGATCTCTTCGAACTTCGCCGCACCCGGCGTCGGGATCGGCTTCAGCACGGCTGTGCTCGCAGCCTTCAGATCCGCGGTCCACGCCTTCCAACCCGGTTTTGCGGTGATCTTCAGGCCGTCCAAGGCTGCACCAAATCCCGCGGCGGTCGATGCGATCGGCAGATCCGCGCGATAGACCGTGCCGAGTTCGTCGCTCGAGGGATGCACGTGCACGAACGGCATTTTGGGATTGGGAATATCGAGCAGCGTATAGCCGCCCGTCGTCATTTCGCCCATGCGGGCGCCAACCACGATCAGCAGATCCGACGCCTGGATCGCGGCCTGCAATTTCGCATCGATGCCGATGCCGGCAACGCCTGCGTAGCAGCGGTGGCGGTTGTCGAAATAGTCCTGATAGCGGAACGCGCTGGCGACCGGGAGATTGTGCCGATCGGCAAAGGCCTCGACCTGCTTCTGTACCGCAGCACTCCACCCCGGACCGCCGACGATCATCAGCGGCCGCTCGGCGGCATTCAGCATCGTCTGCAGCTGCGCCAGATCCGCCGCCGTTGGCGCGGGTGCCGCAACTTGCGCGGGCTTGGCATCGATCGCCGCCGCCATGGCCGACAGCATATCCTCCGGCAGTCCCAACACGACCGGGCCTGGACGGCCCGACATTGCAACATGGAATGCGCGGCTCACGTACTCGGGAATACGCTCGGTCTGGCGGATCACCGCCACCCATTTCACGAATGTCGAGAACAAACTCTTGGTTTCGATCTCCTGGAACGCCTCGCGATCCTCGTGATCCGAGGCTGGAAGTCCGAGGAACATGACGAGGGGCGTCGAATCCTGCTGGGCGACATGCAGGCCCGACATCGCATTGGCCGCGCCCGGACCACGCGTCACCATCAGCACGCCCGGCTTGCCGCTCATCTTGCCGAACGCCTCGGCCATCATCGAGGCGCCGCCTTCCTGCCGGCAGATCACGGTCTTGATCTTGACGTCGTGCAAGCCGTCGAGCGCCGCGAGGAAGCTCTCCCCCGGCACCGTGAATACGGTTGTAACGCCTTGCGCCACTAACTGATCGACCAGGATCTTGCCGCCGTGCCGCATGTGCCGTCCTCTTGCGCGAATGAGCTCTATCGCACCGGAAAGAGCCACGGGCGTTTCAGCGGGTCAATGTCAAAGCGCCGTCGCTTCCGCGCCACGGGCATGCAGCATCAGCGGGGCGTGCCGTCGGGAGGACTGTGCAGGGCGTGCACGGGCAAGTAGAATTCCTTGACCGTCCCTAAGGGCGGCACGATGGGGCAGACGAGGGACGAACGTGGCGGATCGGTTGAGGAGTAAGGCCGGCGCAATGCGCCGTCTGGCCATGGTGGTGGGCGTTCTGCTGCTCGTGGCGGGACCATCCAATGCGCAAGTTCAGGTGCCGGTAACGCCCGAAGATCCGACGGCGGCGAAGGCCTATGCCGTGTTCGATCAGCATTGCGCGCGCTGTCACCAGGACGGCAAAGTCAGCGGCCACCCGCCCGTCAACGACTTCGGCAATATCCTGGATCTGACGGCGATTGCTGGAGAGCCTCACCTCGTACAGCCGGGCAATCCCGACGGCTCGCGGATCTACTCCATGATGATGTCGCGGGCGATGCCCTACGACATCTATCATGAGGGTAAGGCCGGGGGAGCACCGCTTGCGAAAGATCTCGACGCGGTGCGCTCATGGATCCAGGCATTAAAGTCCGAAGACACTTGCACGGACCCCTACATCAGCGCCAACGCCGAGCGCGACCTCATGGACCGCGCCCTCGTGGCGACACCGGCCGAGCGGCGCCCACAGATCCGCTTCATCACGCTTGCGCATCTTCACAACACCTGTGCCGGGCCAAAGCGGATGAAGGCCTACCGGCAGGGCGTCATGCATCTCGTCAACAGCCTCTCATGGGCAAAGGCACCGGTGCGCCTCGACGCCATCGATCCTGCCGAGAGCATCCTGCGCATCGATCTCGCAGCCCTCGGCTGGAGTTCGGAAAACTGGGAGCGGCTGACGTCGGCCTACCCCTACGCCAGCGCCGCCAACCTCACGAGTGACACGCTTCGCAAGGAGACCGCGGCTGCCATTCCCGCCGTTCGCGGCGATTGGTTTGCATTCGCGGCAAGCCGCGCGCCGCTTTACTACTACTTGCTGAACGTGCCCGATCGCAGCCGCACCCTCGCCTCGATCCTGCGCGTCGATCTCGAAGGCACGGGTCCCGGACCGCAGCCCAAGCGCGCCGCGATCAAGTCATCGACGTTCGCTCTCGGCCCGCGCATCATCGAGCGGCTCACGTTTCCGAACGGCGGCTATTGGCGCACGCTCGAATTCGCGCCCGGCGCTGCCCGCGCCGATCCGTTCGATGCGGCCTCGATCGCCGCCGGCCGGACCGCCGCCAAGGCCGACGCCAGCATGACGGCGCTCGCCATGCCGAACGGCTTTTCCGCCTTCTTCATGACCAATGGCGACGGTCAGCGCATCGACGATCTGCCGGCCTCGATCGCCCGCGACCCCGCCCACCGGATTGCGCGTGTCGCCGCCGGCGTCTCATGCTTTGGCTGTCACAGCCAGGGGGTGCGGGGTGCGGCAGATGAATTCCGCGCGCTCGTCGCCGCGGATCGGGCCGCGACAAAAGAGGTGAAAGAGCGCGTCGCCAAGGCGTACCCGGACGCGCAGGACTTCGCCAAGCTGGTGCGCGACGATACCGAGCGTCTCAGCGCGGCGCATGCCGCCGCCGGGCTCGACCCCGCCCTGACGCTCGACGGCGTTGCGCCGATCGTTGCGCTGTCGGCACGCTACGAGCGACCGGTCGGCGCGCGCGACGCCGCCGCCGAACTTGGTGTCTCAAAGTCAGAATTCGCGCTGCTCGCGGACAAGCTGAAGGGCGAGGACCTGCGCATGGTGCACCGGTTGCTGTCGGGCACGATCCCACGGCGCGACGTTGAAATGCACTTCTCGACCCTGGCCGGCGCGTTGACGAAGTCGCCGTCCATGACGATCCCCGCGAGCGCCAATCCGGCGCTGCAGCCGCGCGCCGACACATTCGACCTCGTCCTGACGACGGACCGCGCCAGCTACCGCGCGGGCGATCTCATCACGATCTCGGCGCGCACCAACACCGATTGCCATCTGACGATCGTCAACATCGACCGGCAGGGTCGCGGCACGATGCTGTTCCCGAACGAATTCGAGCAATCGAACTTCATCGAAGCCGGCCGCGATCTGCAAATCCCGAGCAGCACCGCGCCTTATCAGTTCCGCGTGCGCGAGAAAGGCCAGGAGACGATCGTCGGCATCTGCAGTCCGACGCAAAAGATTGCCGACGGCATCAAGACGGATTTCGAGCGCCAGCGTTTCACGGAACTCGGCGACTATCGCGCGTTTCTCAACCGCACCTTCGATGTCGAAGGCGACGGGCGCAAAGCGGCGCCGCGCGCCACTAGCGATCCGCGTGCCAAGCGGCCCGCCCAAAAAGGCAAGCAGGATCCGGCGCCCACGGCACAAGAGGTCCCGCGCCGCGCGACGCAAGTCCGCACCGCCATCCTGGTCGAGGTGAAGTGAGCGGCGCGGGCGCCACCTACTCCAGCGAGATCTTGCGATCGGCGGCGACCTTGCGCCAGGTTGCGATCTCGGCCTTCAGAAGGGTTGCGAAATCAGCGGCGGAGATCGACGCTGGTGTTGCACCTTCGCTGGCGAAGCGCTCGCGCATCTCGGGCTCGGCGATGATCGCGCGAATTTCGGTGTTGAGGCGCGCCGTCACATCAGCAGGCAATCCCGCAGGCGCCAGCAAACCCCACCAGAGATCGGCGGCGTAACCCGGCACGGCCTCCGTGGCGGGCGCCAGGTCCGGCGCGTAGGCCGACCGTTCGGTCGATGTCACCGCAAGGCCGCGAACACGCCCGGCCTTCATCTGCCCGCCGAGCGAGGGAAAGCTGCCCACAATCATCTGGATCTGGCCACTCATCAGGTCGGTCAGGGCATTGGCCATGCCCTTGTAGGGGACATGGGTCATCTCGACTCCGGCCATCGTGGTCATCAATTCCGTCACCATGTGATTGATCGAGCCGACGCCCGAGGTGCCGTAGTTCACCTTGCCTTTGTTGGCCTTGGCGAACGCGAGCAATTCCGCCAGCGACTTCTGCTGCGTCTCGGGCCCGACCGTCACCAGCATCGGTCCCTTGGCGAGCATCGAGACCGGCACGAAACCGGCGATCGGGTCGTAGGGCAAGTTTGCCTGCACCGCCGCGTTGGTCGCGAACGATGACGAGATCATCAGCAGTGCCGATCCGTTCGGCTGCGCGCGCGCCACCTGCTGGGCGCCGATGGCGCCGTTGGCGCCGGGCTTGTTCTCGACGATGATGGTGGTTCCCAGACGGGGTGCAAGTTTGGCGGCGATGAGACGCGCGAACACGTCGTTGCTGCCGCCGGGCGCCGCCGCTACCACGATCGTCATTTGTTTCGGGAACTCGGGCGTCTGCGCCCGCGCACCGGGCGCCGCCAGCGATAGTGCCGCGGCCGCGCATGCGAGGAGTGTTCGCCGGTTTGGTGTCATGTCGCTTTTCCCTTGGTTGTTGGCGCGCGCACGACGCCTGCCTGTTGCAGGCGCGCGAACGCGGCATCGTCAATACCGATGTCGGAGAGCACCGCGCGGTTGTCGGCGCCAAGCTCCGGCGCGCGCGTGCGGATCGACCCCGGTGTCTCCGAGAGCCGCGGCACCACGGCCGTCATTGGGTAGCTTCCCATGACCGGATCGGGGTACTCGGCGATGATCTCGCGATCGGCAAAATGCGGATCTTCCAGGATCTGCGCGTTGTCGTAGATCGGCCCGATCGTCACCTCGGCGGTCTCGAAAAACGCGACATTCTCGGCCTGCGTGCGTGTCGCGACGAATGCGGCGATGATCGCGTCCAGCTCATGCGCATGCTTGACGCGGTCGGCGTTGGTCTTGTAGCGCGGATTGTCGATCAGATCGGCGCGGCCGATCGACGTGAAGACGCGTTCCGCCATCTTCTGGATCGATGCCGAGAGGCAAACGTAGCGCCCGTCCTTGCACTTGTAGGCGTTGCGCGGCGCGGTATGCGTCGAGCGGCTGCCGACGCGCTTTTTGACTTGGCCCGTCAAACGATAGTTCGCGGCCTGCGGCCCGAGAATGGCGACCAGCGGATCGAGCAACGGCAAATCGATCACCTGCCCGCGCCCGCCATTGGTCTCGATTTCGCGCAACGCGACCATTGCCGCGGAGGCGCCATAGAGCCCCGCGACGCTATCGGCGAGATAGGCCGGCGGCAGCACCGGCTCGCGATCCTCGAAGCCGTTGCTCGAGGCAAAACCCGACATGCCCTCGATCAGCGTTCCGAACCCCGGCCGGCGCCGATAGGGCCCAGTCTGGCCCCAACCCGAGATGCGAATGATGATCAGCTTCGGATTGCGCGCGAGCAGCACATCGGGCGCCAATCCCATCTCCTCGAGCGCACCGGGGCGAAAGCTTTCGACAAAGATCTGCGCGGTCTCGGCCAGCCGCAGCAAAAGATCGCGCGTCTCGGCATTGCGGAAATCCACGCACAGGCTCTTCTTGTTGCGCGCATACTGCGTCCAATTGATGGTGACGCCGTTTGTCACCCAGTCGCGCAATGTGTCGCCCGTAGGCGGCTCGACCTTGATCACCTCCGCGCCGAAATCGCCGAGCACCTGCGTCAACTGATTGCCGCAGACAAGCCGCGACAGATCGAGGACGCGGACGCCGTTGAGCGGCCCGCTGTGCGCCGGGCGTATAGTCTTTGCGATGCAAGGATGCGGTCATGCTCGAGTTCGATTGGTTTTTTGGTTGAGGCGGATCAGCTTGGCACGAGACCGAGCCGCCGCGCGATCGCGACAATGTCCGCGGCGCGGCGCGCGAACGGCCCGTCGACCATACGGCCATCGACAAGGTAGGCACCAATGCCTTTCTGCTGGGCCTCCCGTGCGGCCTCGACGACCTTGATCGCATGTGCGATTTCACCGGCGGTTGGCTGGAACGCGGCATTGGCGAGCGCGACCTGACGCGGGTGGATACAGCTCTTGCCAATGTAGCCGAGGCGGCGGGCGCCCTCGGCCTCGGCGCTGAACCACGCATCGTCCCGCGTATCGGCGAACGCGCCGTCATAGACCCAGATCCCCGCTTCACCCGCCGCAAGCCGCAATGTGAGTTGCAGCTGCTGGATGGCCGCCGTGTTGCGGCGATCGATGCCGAGCGGCTCGAGCAGATCCGCGAAGCCGAGCTGGAGGCCGGCAACGCGCGGGTGCGCGGTCGCAATCCCGGCGGCGTTGCGCAGTGCCTTCGGCGTCTCGATGGTCGGGAAGATGCCGAGCGGCGCCGGGCGGCCCGCGCCGCGCTCCGCCTGTTCGAGTGCCGCGACGGCTGCGACGACATGTTCCGGCGTCTCGACCTTCGGCACGTTGAGCAGCGTGGCGCACGCCGGTGTGATCGCCGCGACGTCAGCAGCAAAATGCGGCGTCGCGACACCGTTGACGCGCACGGTCATGATCTTCGTGCTGGCGCGGGCGGCATCGGAGACAAGAAACGCCGCGACGGCCGCACGCGCCTCGTCCTTGCGGCGCTCATCGACCGCATCTTCGAGATCGAACGCCAGCACGTCGGCGTCGCTTGCCAGAGCCTTCGCGAAGAACTCGGGCCGCGATCCGGGAACGAAGAGTTTGCTACGCATTGATGCCTACATCGCAAAGCCGCCGGAGGAGGAGGCGCGCGGCAAGATAACACGCGGCATCAGCGTGGGCAGCGGCACGTCGTCATCGGTTTCAACACCTGCCACCACCGCCGCCGCCAGCACCGCCGCCGGGCGGCGCGTCCGCCGCTCCGCCAACTGCGGCGCCAGAAACGCGATATCATAGCCCGCCGATGCGCAGGCCGCGTGGATGGCGTCCGTATCCATGAACGCCGACGACGCCAGTGCCCAGGCAGCGGCTGAGCGCGACCCCGAGTAACAGAAGGCGTAGATCGGTTTTGGCAGGGTCGCGATGGCGCGCGAGAATGCCTGGATCTGCGCGTCCGATGGCCGTCGCGTTTCCAGTGGAAGGAAGTGATAGGCCAGCCCCGCCGCACGTGCAGCATCCGCCATGGCCGCAGCCGGTATCAGGCGATCGACTTCGCCTTCGGGCTGCGAATTGAGCAACGACTTGAACCCGGCTTTTGCCAGGATTGCGATCTGCTCGGTCGTCGGAAATTCACCGACCGCAATGGCGTCGGACAGCGCGACGGGCTGCATCGTGGTCGTCCCCCAGCGCTCAAGATCGCGCCGCGGCCTCAGTCTTCGGCCATCAGGCTTTTCTCGAGCGCCTTCAATCCATAGAGGCCGCCGAAGACGATCGCAACGAAGGTCAGAAAAGAACCCACCGATAAAGTGGAAACGCCGGTGATCGCCTGCCCGACGGTGCAGCCGAGCGCCAGGACGCCGCCGATGCCCATCAAAATCGCGCCCAGCATGCTGCGCTTCAGGTCGCCGAGGTCCGAGAATCCAGTGAGTTTGAAGCGACGCATCGCCAGTGCGGAAACAAACGCCCCAAGAATGGCGCCGAACACGGACGCGACGCCAAATCCTGGCATGCGCGACGCCGTGAACCGCTGCAACCATTCGAGCGCGTCACCCGTCGGTCGCACATAGGTCAGCGAAATTGGTGTCGTGGGCTTGTCCGCCATCTCGTCGAAGGCCAGGCCCGTCAGCGCCCAGCCGGCAACGACGCAAAGCCCTATGCCAATCCCCGACCAGACGTGCACGGGCGACGTCCGAAAATCCTCGTTCGAGAAACAGTAGTAAGCTGCGGCGGCCGCGATGATCGCCGTAAACGCGAGCGTCCACCCCATGCCCGGGCGGCCCGTCATGGCGCCGGCAATGGCGTCCAGGCCTTGGGTCGGCGCCTTGAGCCCCGACAGACTGACCGCCGTTGCCCGTTCCAGCATCGCGCGCGACGGACCGAGCAGCCCGCCGATCGCCATGTAGGCGAAGATCCCGAGCACCACGAGCGTCAGCAGCGCTCTGAGGTCGCCACCGCCGACGCGGGCGAGATTGCGGCTCGCACACCCGCCCGCGAACACCATGCCGTAGCCGAACATCGCCCCGCCGAGCAGATTGCCGAGCCAATTGACGTTTGGCGCAAGGTACATGGCCTTGTCGAGCTGGACGACGCCGAGCACACCCAAGAGCTGGGCCCCCACGAGCGCGGTCGCCGCCGCCAGGATCCAGGCGCGGAACCGGCGCCAATCGCCGAAATTGTGGATATCCGACAGCGAACCCATCGTACAAAAGTTGGTGCGGAACACGATCGCCCCGAAGGCGAACCCAATGCCCAGGCCTCCAAGTGCCAGGACCATGGGGCCCTGACTTTGAATCGCATCGCGCAACGCCATCCGCAGCCCTCGCGTGAGTCGTAGAAGCTTATATTCGTGAATTCGAATATAACCGCGATGCGCCGACAATCCAATAGGTGCGGGGGTTCGTAATAAACTCTCATGACAAGCGACCACACCCATTTGGACGCGGGGACGCCGCGTAGCATTGCTGTCGTTGGCGGCGGGATCACCGGACTGAGTGCCGCGTGGCTGCTGTCACAGCGCCATCAGGTCACACTTTTCGAGCGCGAGCCGCGCCTCGGCGGCCATGCCAACACCGTGACCGTTGCCACGCCCGACGGCGACTGTCCGATCGACACCGGCTTCATCGTCTACAACACCGCCTGCTATCCAAATCTGATCGCGCTCTTCGACTTGCTCGGCGTTCCCACCGCGCCGGCGGCCATGAGCTTTGCCGTCTCGCTCGATCGCGGCGGCTACGAGTATTCGGGCACCGGCGTTCACGGGCTGTTTGGCCAGCCCTCGAACCTGTGGAACCCGGGTCATTGGAGAATGGCGCGCGACATCCTGCGCTTCTTTCGCGACGCCGAGGCGCTGCGGTCGAGCCCTGCCGGCGAGACCCGCTCGCTCGCCGCATGGCTGCGCGAGAACACCTATTCCGAGGACTTCATCGAGCGGCACATCTTGCCGATGGCGGCGGCCATCTGGTCGACGCCGCGCGATGAGGTTCTGGCGTTCCCCGCCGCTGCATTCTGCCGCTTCTTCGCCAACCACGGCCTGCTGCAGGTGCGCAATCGCCCGCAATGGCGCACCGTCCGTGGTGGCAGCCGCGAATACGTCAGCCGGCTCGCGGCGGCGTATCGGGGTGATGACCCGGACGGGCGCGGACGTCGTCGCTGTGCGGCGGCACGCCGACGCATGCCGAGATCCACTCCGCCGATGGTGATGTCTCGCGGTTCGACGATGTCGTGCTGGCCTGCCATGCCGATCAAGCGTTGACGCTGCTGAGCGATGCCGACAGCCGCGAGCGCGCCTTGCTCGCACCCTTCAAGTATGCCAACAACGAGGCCGTCCTGCACACCGATCCCGCATGGATGCCGAAGCGGCGCCGGCTCTGGTCGAGTTGGAATTACATCGGCGGCGCCGGGCCCGATCAGCTTTGCGTGACGTACTGGATGAACCGCCTGCAGCCGCTGCAGACTCCGCAAGATCATTTCGTCACGCTCAACCCGACCAGCGCCATCGCGCCCGAGCACGTCAAGGCGCGCTTCAGCTATGCGCACCCGATGTTTTCAGCCGATGCCATGGCAGCGCAGACGTCGCTGTGGCAAATCCAGGGCCGGCGGCGCACGTGGTTTGCCGGCAGCTATTGCGCGTATGGCTTTCACGAAGACGGCCTGCAAGCCGGCCTCTCCGTCGCCGAACAGCTCGGCGGGCTCTCGCGACCCTGGCACATCGCCGGCCAATCGGATCGCGTCGATTTTTCGCGCGCCGCCGGCACGCTTTACGCCGAGGCGGCCGAATGAGAACGGGCGCGGCGCTCTACACCGGCGACGTGGTGCACAAGCGGCTCAGGCCGAAGCTGCACGCGCTCAGCTATCGCGTGTTTTCGCTGCTGGTCGATATCGATGACCTGCCGCGGCTAGCCAGCCAACTGCGGTGGTTTAGCTACAACGGCCGCAATCTGGCGTCGATCTCGGACCGCGATCATGGAACGGGCGACGGCCGGCCGCTCACCCAGTTCGCACGCGAGACGCTGCGCGCGCACGGCATCGACATTGGCGACGGGCGGATCCACCTCCTCGCCTACCCGCGCATCTTCGGCTACGTGTTCAATCCGATCAGCGTGTTTTACTGCTACGACACAGCGGGCGCCCTTGCAGCGCTGATCTACGAAGTGAACAACACTTTTGGCGGTCGAACTCACTATGTGATCCGCGCCGGCGCGCCGCAGGGCCGGGTCTATGCGCACGGCTGCGGCAAGGACCTCTACGTCTCGCCGTTCAACACGGTGCAAGGCGCTTACAGCTTCCGCGTCACCGATCCGGGTGCCGATCTGACGCTGGCCGTCATGCTACGCGATCGCGACGGCGCCCTGGTCAAGACCCGCTTTGGCGCAACGGCGGCCCCGCTCACGGATCGGACGCTCATGGCGGCGCTCGCGCGGCTTCCTTTGATGACGCTGAAGGTCATGGCCGCGATCCATGTCGAGGCGCTGAAACTATGGCTGAAGGGCGTGCCGCTGGTTCGCCGCCCGCGCCCCGCCGCCACCGCGGCACCACCCTATTCCACCGCCTTTAGAGGCTCTGATGCACGAGACTAATCCTGCTCGACAATCCATGATGACGCCGCCGCGCGGGCTACGCGCTTGGCGCGACGACATGTTCCTCAGGATCGCGCAAGCGTGGACGGCACGCGTCGATGGCGGCCGTCTGCGACTAACGCTGCCATCCGGCCGGTCGGCCCTGCTCGGCACCGGCGGCGGCGCCGAAGCCGCAATTCGCCTGAAGACCTACCGCCTGCTTTGGAACGCCATGCGCCGCGGCAGTATCGGCGTCGGCGAGAGCTACATGGCGCAGGATTTCGACAGCCCCGACCTTGTCAACGTGTTCCGCTTCTTCATCGACAACAAGGCCGCGCTGACGCGCTCGAGCCGCGGCCTGTTTCGCGTCCGCCGCTCGGACACGACCTTTCATCGCGCGCGATCCAACACCCGCGCCGGCAGCCGCCGCAATATCTCGGAACACTACGATCTCGGCAACGCCTTCTACGCGCAGTGGCTCGACCCGAGCATGACCTATTCGAGCGCGCTCTATCGTGAGCCGTCGCAAACGCTCGACGACGCCCAGCGCGAAAAGTACGCGCGCATCCTGGCGGCGCTGGATCTGCGCCCCGGCATGCGGGTGCTCGAGATCGGCTGCGGATGGGGCGCAATGGCGGAAGTGGCCGCAAGGGCCGGCGCGCACGTCACCGCCATCACGGTATCGGCCGAACAGCTCGCCTATACGCAACGGCGCATCGCCGCCGCGGGCCTCGACGGGCAATGCGAGGCGCGGTTCTGCGACTATCGCGACATCACCGGCACCTATGACCGCATCGTCTCCATCGAGATGATCGAAGCAGTCGGCGAGGAGCATTGGCAGGACTATTTCCGCACGCTGCATTCGCGACTGGCGCCGGGCGGCCACGCCGTCATTCAGGCCATCACCATCCAGGACGCAGCGTTCGGCTCCTATCGCCGCAAGGCCGATTTCATCCAGCGCTATATCTTTCCCGGCGGCATGTTGCCGACCAAGACACACATCGCGCGCGAAGGCGCAGCCGCCGGCCTTTCGGCATCGACACTCGTGTGCTTCGGCCAGAGCTATGCCTTGACGCTGCGCGAATGGCGGCATCGTTTCGATGCGGCATGGCCCGAGATCGCACAGATCGGTTTCGATGGCCGCTTCCAACGCATGTGGCGCTATTACCTGATGTATTGCGAAGTGGGCTTCGAGCGCGGCGCCGTCGATGTCGGGCTCTATCGCCTCGACAAGCCCAACGCACCCGCGTCGAACGGTTCCGGCGAGCACTGATGCCGCCGCCGGCGAAACGCCGTCAGGGCTTACGGTTAGACAGCGGCTGCATGCGATCGGCAATCCGGAAGAACAGCGGATAGGGCAAGATCCGCAGTGTTTTCATCATCAGCTTCATTTGCCAGGGAAAGGCGATCTCGAATTTCCCGGCATCGAGGCCGCGCAGAATAAGTTCGGCGGCTCGATCCGCCTTGATCAGATATGGCATTGGGAACGTGTTGACGCTGGTCATCGGCGTCTCGACGAATCCGGGATTGACGATACTGACCTTGACGCCGTCGCGCGCCAGATCCGGCTGCAAAACCTCCGCGAGACTGATGAGGGCGGCCTTGCTCGGCGCATAAGCTGCGGCCTTCGGCAGCCCGCGATAGCCGGCGACCGAGGCGACCAGCGCGACGTGCCCGCCACGCCGTGCCCTCATGCCGGGCAGCACCGCCTCGAGACCATTGGCGACACCGTTGAAGTTCACATCCATCGCGCGCGCACTGCGCGTGGCGTCGAAATCGCTCGCTCCCATCGGGTCCCAGACGCCGGCGTTGAACACCGCGAGGCCGATCGGGCCATGCGCCGCCTCGATGCGGCGTGCGGTCTCGCGCGTGGCGGCGGCATCGGTCACGTCGAGTGAGTAGGGATGAAGGCGAGCATTGCTCGCCGCAAGTTCAGCGAGTTTGCCGCCAGACCTTGCCGAGATCGCGACGTCGATCCCGCGCGCCGCGAGCATGAGCGCGAGTTCGCGCCCGATCCCGGTACTTGCGCCGCAGATCCAGGCCGTTTGCCAGGGAGCGGGCATGACGCGTTCGATCACATGCCCGTCAATGGCTGAACGAGGCGCGGAACGAGGCCTTTGAACTTGGCGGCCTTGTCGCTCGCAACGAGACAGATGCAGCCCGTCTCCGCATGCGCGATCGGCTGATGTTCGATGTCGTCATCAAGATCGGCAACGTCACCCACACGGAATTCGCCGACTTTGTCGCGATAAGAACCGCGCAGCATCAGTGTCAGCTCGCTGCCGCCATGGCCATGCTCGGGCATGCGCCGGCCAGGACCGACCTTCAACAACCTCAGGTCACCTTCGGCGCCCGCCGACAGTGGCAATTTGTAGTGCCAAACGCCGATGGCGAGGCGCCGCCAAGCGATCGCATCCAAGCCGCCACCGATGATCGAGGCGAGCGAGGCTGGGACTTCGCCATCAGAGCCACCGCGAACCTGGACCGAACGTGGCGCATCGGCCTCGCCGCGCAGCATCGCATGGACGGGCGCGGCCTTGGTCAAGGGCTCCGCCTTGAGGCTCGAGAGCAACGATGCGCCAATTCGCTCCATTGCCCGAATTTCGCGGGCGCAGAGGCTGCACACGCCAATGTGGGCCGCGACGACGGCCGACAGTGCTTCGGGAAGGCTTCCCGCTGCGAAGCTCAAGAGCGTCGCATCGTCGAGGTGGTGCGTGATTGTCATGTTATTGCAGGTCCTCAACGGCGCCTCTGATCTTCTGGTAAGCTAGGCGAATACGCGACTTTACAGTTCCCAGGGGTAGTCCCAAGCGCTCCGAGATCGCGCTGTGAGACAGCCCGTCGACATACGCCAGGATTACCGCCTCGCGCTGATCGTTCGGTAACTCACTCAAGGCCTCGTGGATCCGCTCTTGCCGCTCCTTTTCAGACGCAGCTTCGTCCGGGAGCGTATCATCTGACGCGATTTCCTCGTGGCCCTCAGGGAGTTCCTGCCAAGGAAACTCTCTACGCAGGCGATCGATCCGCAGATTACGCGCGATCGTAAAAATCCAAGTTGTCGCAGACCCTTTGTCGCCAACGTACAACGACGCCTTGCGCCACACGGTGAGCAATGTCTCTTGCGCCAGCTCCTCGGCGGTGTCGGCGTCGGCGCCACGCCGCATCATGTAGGCCTTCACGCGGGGGCCGTAGGACTTGTAAAGCTCTCTGAACGCTTCAATATCACCACGTTCAGCTACTCGGTGCAGGAGATCTGCCATGATACTCGGGTGTTCAAGGGCGGCAGACCTACCTGTCTGCATTCTCAACGTCGCGCTGATCATATCTGATCCCTAATCTCTGCCTAGACAATTTACGGCGATCGGATGGCTCCAGATCATCGCAGTTCACGCGTCGAAACAGCATTTTAGGTGATCCGTCGTCATGCAGCACATCTCTCTGCTCCAGGTTGCACTGTTCCTTGCAGCTGCAGCCTTGGCGGCGCCGCTCGCCAAAGCGCTGAAAATCGGCACTGTGTTGGGCTATCTCCTGGCGGGTGTCCTGATCGGCCCGTTTGGCCTTGGCCGTTTTGCCGGGCTTGGCATCGGCGACAGCGACAGTGCCGAACAGGTGCTGCATTTCGCCGAGTTCGGGGTTGTGCTGCTGCTGTTCCTGATCGGGCTCGAACTGCGGCCAACGCGACTTTGGGCGATGCGCGAGGCGATCCTGGGGGCTGGCGGCATGCAGGTCGCGGCCACCGGCATTCTGATCGCGCTTGCGGCCCTGGTGCTCGGGCAGGCGTTCCTGCCGGCGTTGTTCGTCGGCCTTGCGCTGGCGCTTTCCTCGACCGCGTTCGCGCTGCAGATGCTGGAAGAGAACGGCGAGCTGACGGCGCGGCACGGGCGCCTCGCCTTCGCGATCCTGCTGTTTCAGGACCTCGCCGCTATTCCGCTGATTGCGCTCGCGCCGTTCTTTGCCGCCGCGGGAGCGGCGAAATCAGCGTCCCTCGGCGGATTGCCGGAGATCATCCGCATTCTCGGCACCATCGCCATCGTCGTCATTATCGGCCGCTTCGTGATGGACAGCGTGTTGCACTGGATCGCGGCCACCAAGGTCAAGGAGGCGATGACGGCTTCGGCGCTGCTGACCGTCGTCGCCGTCGTGCTGGTGATGGAGAAGGCTGGGCTTTCGGCCTCGCTCGGCGCCTTCCTCGCCGGCGCGCTGCTCGCCGAAAGCGCCTACCGCCACGAGATCGAGGCCGACATCAAGCCGTTCGAAGGCTTGCTGCTCGGTCTCTTCTTCACCGCCGTCGGCATGTCGCTCGATCTCAAGCTGCTCGCGCGCGAGCCGCTGAAGATTTTGATGCTGACGTTCGCGCTGATCGCGGCGAAGTCGGTGGTGCTCTATGCCGTCGGCCGCTGGCAGGGCCTCGACGACCGCCCCGCGCGGCGCATGGCGCTGACGATCTCGCAGGGCGGCGAGTTCGCCTTCGTGCTGTTCGCCGCCGGCATTACGGCGGGCGTGCTCTCCGATCCCCGCGCCGCCCTGCTGACCGTCGTCGTCACGCTTTCGATGGCGCTGACGCCCGGCTTGCTGGCGCTGGAGCGGTATCTGACGCCGAAGTCCGCGGCCGAACCGGTGCGGGCGTTCGACGCGCCGCCCGAGGAAAGTGGCCACGTGATCATCGCGGGTTTCGGGCGGTTCGGCCAGATCGTCGCGCGTGTCATGCGCGCCAAGCGCATCCCGTTCACGGCGCTCGATATCAGCCCGAAGCAGGTGGATTTCGTCAAGAAGTTCGGCTCAAAAGCCTACTATGGCGACGCCGCGCGGCTGGAAATTCTCGAAGCGGCGCAGGCCGGCAAGGCGCGCGCCTTCGTGCTCGCCATCGACGAGATCGAGGCCTCGCTCGCGACCGCCGAGATGGTGCGGCGGCATTTTCCGGATCTGCCGATCTATGCGCGCGCACGCGACCGCATCCATGTGCACCGGCTGATGGATCTCGGCGTCACCGTGATCCGGCGCGAGACGTTTCTCTCGGCGCTGGATTTGACGCGCGTCGTCTTGCGCGGCCTCGGCCACTCCGAAAAAGACGCCCGCGCCGCCATCGACACCTTCAAGGCGTTCGACGAAAAACGCCTGACGGAGGACTACAAGCACTACACCGACGTCGAGAAAATGCAGGAGCGGGCGCGTGCCAACAGCGAAGAGCTCGAGCGGCTGTTCGGCGAGGACGCGGCGGTGGATGCCGGAGTGGCGTCGCAGCCCGTGGCGGCAAAACCTTTACCCGTTTCGTGACTGGGGAAAAAGGGGCGGTTTCCGCGATTTACGATTCAAATGGGAGCTGTCCCGATATTTCCCTCACCAGAGCATCACGGCAGGTTCTGGTGGTATGAATTAGTCACGCATTACTCTTTAGCGCATCAACTTTACCAAAGGTCGGGCGCGCCATTGATCCACTGCCACGCGCAGATGAAATCGTCTTCGAACCAGAGCCGAGATTGCTCATTGGCTCATCCCAACCTCGCCCGGGAAAGCAACCCAGTTCAATATAATACCACGCGCACACCGACAACCACGTTATCCAGAACCAAAAGGAGTTGACTACCCACATTAGCGTCAGAAAAGAGGTGGAAGGCGTGCCAAAAGCCGGGTGAAAGACAAACCACAACAAGAAGGATGGAAAAAAGTAGAAACCCAAATCAAGGGTGGACTTTCCCAGATCGTTGAGCCGCCTCGCGCTTACCGCAATGAGAGGCAAGAGCGTCAGGATCATCAGGGCGCTGAATTGCCATTGGATCCGGTTTAAAAATTCCAGCACCTTGGTCGTTTCAGCAGTTCCGAGTTTCAGACCGGTGGATGCCACGGCTTTAAGTGCCACGTCTTCCGTTTCGGAGATGCCAAACAACACCAAAAACACCAAGCCGAGCGCCTGGATCACAACCATCGTCAGATTGGTCGTCAAGAATTCGCGGCGGCTGGCCCGGCCTGTAACACTGATAATTGACCGTACATCTCTCATGTTGCACCCGCGAATAGGCCTGCATTCACAACGTACCCCGATTAAGCTAATTCTTTATTACGTCATTCCCCCGCTTCGTTGGGCATATTCCAATGTGCTGCTTAGGGAACCTCTGGAAAAACGGGGCCAGTTTCCGCTCGATGGTGAGCCCGATGCGCCGCGGCGTCGAGTGCGGAACTGTCCTCGATGCCATCGACGAGCGGCGTGCCGAATTGAGTAAACGTCCCCGCATTTCGAGCCGCCCGCGGCTCAGCGCGCGATCTGCGGCGCATCTGTCGTAGCCTTCCTTCGCGATCCGCCGCGTCGGATCCCGATGGTCGGATTGACATCGTCCCAAGCACTGTAGGAGCGAACTGGCCAGTCGGTCAAAAACTGTTCATACCGGCGGCCCCGTCGGGATCGGCACGAATTCGCATTTCAGTTGGCCAAGCACCTTGGCGCAAAGGTGGGGACGTCCACCAGCACCGGCAAATGTCGCTCTGGTCCGACAGCCTCGGCGCGGACGATGTTGTCGACTATAAAAAGCAGGAATTCGAGGACGTGCTCCGCGACTACGATGCAGGGCTCGGCACTGTCAGAGCTGATGCGCTTGAAAAGTCGGCTGCGGATCTGAAGCCGAAGAGCACCATAGTCTGCACATCGGGCCACCGGATGTAGCCTTCGCTCGCAAGCGCGGCATGAACTTTGTCATGAAGGCCGTATTCGGAGTCCTGAGCCGCAAGATCATGCGCGTCTCCAGGAAGCGTGGCATTGGGGACTCTTTCCTGTGTGACGACCGGACGGACGTCAGCTCTCCAGACATCCGCGCGCGTCTCGATAGCGGCAACACAGGCCGGTGACCGACAAGCTCTTTCCATTCGAAGAGGCCAAAGAGCGCATGCGAACTCTCGAGCCAGGTCGGCCCGGATGCTGCGTCGTCTTGGTGCTCGCCTCCGGCAAGACCGTGGCCGCTCGCCCTTCGACACGCTCAGGGTGAGGCGGATCGGACGATCAAACCCGCCTCATATCAAGCTGTGCAGGGGAAGTGGGCGAATGCGCAGACAGGGACCGCTTCGATCATGACGCGTGTCGAGCCACGGGCCGCGATCGGAAACGGTCGCCGTTTTCCTTGCCGTTTTCCGAAATCGGGGAGCCCATCGCAAGCCATGTGTTAGCCCATCGCCAATTCGTCCAATTCGGCGCGCTGAATCGCGTCACATTGCGTCACCGCGACGACCCGGACTCAGCACCCTACTCCGCTGCCGCCTTCTTCGCCGCCGTGTGCCGTGCCTTCACCACCACCTTGATCGCGTCGTCGACGCGGTCCTTGGCGTAACGGATCGCGGTCGGCAGATCTTCGAGCGCGAACGTGTGCGTGTGGATCAGCCGCGCATCGAACCGCTTCTGGCGCATAAAGGCTTCGGCGCGGTGGGTCGCGCTCCGGCCCTCGCCGCGGATGCCGTAGAGATAGATGTTGTTCCTGACGATGTGGGCGACATCGACCGGTGTCTCGCCATGCGGGAACGCGGCGAGACACACCTTGCCGCCACGGTTGACCATGCGAACGGCCTCGTTGATGGCGTTGGCCGCCGCTGAACATTCGAGCACGTAGTCGACGCCCTTGCCGCCGTTGATCTCGCGCACGCGCTTCACGGGATCTTCGTTGCGCACGTTGATGACGAAATCCGCGCCGAGTTTCTTTCCGATTTCGAGGCGGCTGTCGCGCGTGCCGGTCAAAATCACAGGGTTCGCACCGAGCGCCTTGGCGACCGCGACGCCGAGCAGCCCGATCGGCCCCGGTCCCGTCACCACCACGCTCTCGCCAGCCACGAGCCCGCCGAGTTCCGTCAGGCCGTACATGGCGGTGCCCGCCGTCACAACGAGCGTTGCCTCTTCATCCGACATGTCGCCGGCGATCTTGATCATCGTGTTGATGTTGTTGACCTGGTACTCGCAGAAACCGCCGTCGGTGGTGAAACCATTGGCGCGATGGCCTTTGTTCACATCGCCGTAGTTGAGACCGTAGTTCAGGCAAGACGTGTACATGCCCTGGCGGCAGCGCTTGCACTGGCCGCAACCGGCATGGATCTCGACGGTGATGCGATCGCCAATATTGAACTCGTCCACGCCTGGACCCAACGCCACGACGGTGCCCATGTACTCATGCCCCGGCGTGAAATTCTTGTTGTAGGGCGGGCCGCCCTCGATGATCGCCGGCGGGCCCTCATAGATGACGTCGAGGTCGGTCGCACATATTGCGACAGCGTCAATCCGCACCAGCACTTCGGCGCGGGCGGGCACGGGCACCGCCTTGTCGACATACTTCAACTCGCCGACGCCGCCGAGCACCCAGGCCTTCATCTTCTCGGGGATCGGAAACGCGCTGCTCGTTTTCACGCCGGATGGTGTGTACATGGTCGTCCCCTCAAAAACGTTGCGTCCGCTTTTTGGCCGACATTAACAGGTCGTGCGCGCCTGCGGCATGCGTTGTATGGCGTCCGCTATTCGCTCATTGCAATCAAACAGATCGGTAATCGCATCGGCAACCGCGTCAGGACGAGCCGCGATCGAAGCCGGGACCTTGCAAGAGTTGTAGAGCGCGCGCGGCGATCTCCGGCTGCAATCCTTTCTCAGACGTAAACACCAGCAGCATGCTTTCGTCCGAGAGCAGGTGCTCCAGGACCGCGATCGCGGTGTCGCGGCTGCCGGCGGCGGCGCGAAGCTCGTCCGGCCCGATGCCGGTATCGCGCATGAACCGCACCAGCCGGGACGGGTCCTCGGCCAGAAACGCCAGTCCCTCCGCCGCAATCGTCTCCGCGCGCTCGGCGTCGAGGCGCTCTTTCGTCGGCTTCAGCCAGTTCATGGATCCTCCACCATCATCACGTGCGCCAAATGTCGTCTCATCGGGCGAGCTTAAATTGTCGGTTAACGCTTATTGCGCACACTCGCCGGAGGGGGAAGTCTGCGCGGAGACGCCGGGCTTCTGTGGGGAATTTGGGCTGCCGGCTCGCACATGACGTATCACGAAGCGATCAAGACTGGAACGGCGCGGGGGCCTGCGGAGGCGTCGCGCGGGCGCACCGTATTGATTGTCGAAGACAACGAACTGAACCTCAAACTGTTCCATGACCTGCTAGACGCGCACGGCTATCGTGTGCTCGCGACGCGGAATGGTCTCGACGCGATGACCATCGCACGCGAGCACCGCCCCGATCTGATTTTAATGGATATCCAGCTGCCCGAGGTCTCTGGCCTCGAGGTGACGAAATGGCTGAAGGACGACGACGAACTCGCGTCGATCCCGGTCATTGCCGTGACAGCTTTCGCCATGAAGGGCGATGAGGACCGGATCCGCCAAGGCGGCTGCGAAGCCTACATCTCCAAACCGATCTCCATTGCGTCTTTCATCGAAACCATCCGCCGGTTCATCGGGCCCGCTTGAACCGGCGTCCGCCGTCCGCTCCATAGGTAACCCATGACCGCCCGCGTCCTTGTCGTCGACGACATCCTCGCGAACGTCAAGCTGCTCGAAGCACGCCTCTCGGCGGAGTACTTCGAGGTCTTGACCGCATACAACGGGCTCGAAGCGCTCGACATCATGGCGCGCGAGCGCGTCGATGTCGTCTTGCTCGACGTGATGATGCCTGGCATGGACGGATTCGAAGTCTGCCGCCGGATCAAGAGCGATCCCAAATCACAGCATGTGCCGGTGATCATGGTCACCGCGCTCGACCAGCCATCGGACAAGGTGCAGGGCCTGCGCGCGGGCGCGGACGACTTCCTGACCAAGCCTGTCGACGACGTCGCGTTGATCACGCGCGTGAAAAATCTCGCGCGTCTCAAAGTATTGACCGACGAAATGGTGATGCGCGCCGCCTCGACCCAGCAGATGGGCATCAGTGGACCGGCGAGCCCGGCGGCCATGGCATCGGCCGGCGAAAACGGCCGGATTCTCATCGTCGATGACCATCCGCGCTCGGGCCAGCGTATTTCCGATGCGCTTTCGGCCTCGCATCGCTGCGTTGTCGACGGCAACTCGCAATCGGCGTTGATGAAGCTTTCGGGCAAGTCGTTCGATCTTCTAATCGTCAGCCTCGGCCTCTCGAATGCCGATGGTCTCCGGCTGTGCTCGCAAGTGCGCCAGATCGAGCGAGTCCGCCATCTGCCGATCATCATTCTCGTCGAGCCGGGCGATGAAGCGCGCCTGTTGCGCGGCATGGATCTCGGCGTCAACGACTACCTGATGCGACCGATCGACAGCAACGAAATCCAGGCGCGCGTGCGCACGCAAATCAAGCGCAAGCGGCATTCCGACTATTTGCGCAACCATCTCGAAGAGAGCGTCGAGATGGCCATCACCGACGCGCTCACGGGCCTGCACAATCGCCGCTATATGGAAACTCACCTGAAGACGCTGGTTGAGCAGGCACGAACCGGCGGACGCGCACTCTCGGTGCTCGTCGCCGACATCGACTTCTTCAAAAAGGTCAACGACACGCACGGTCACGATGCCGGCGACACGGTCCTGCGCGAATTCGCGGCGCGCTTCCGGCGCAACACGCGCGGCATCGATCTCGCGTGCCGTCTCGGTGGCGAAGAATTCATTATCATCATGCCGGATACCGAGATCGCGCGGGCCTATCAGGTCGGCGAGCGGCTGCGCGCCTGCATCGCGGCGGAGCCGTTCCAGATCAACTCGTCGACGCATCTGCGGGTGACGGCGAGCGTCGGTTTGGCCACGCTCGAGGGTCCCAACGATACGCCAGAAACGTTGTTCAAGAGAGCCGATCAGGCGTTATACGCCGCAAAGCGTGAAGGCCGGAACCGGGTCGTTGCAGACGCGGCATAGTCGCCATTCAATAATCTGATTCAATTCGCGATTTTTCATCATGCAAAAAGCCGCCGGAGCAGCTTTTTGTGGATAGAAATCTACTTTGCGGGGGTCGCACAAGCTTCGATCATGCGTAGTCGAACGATCGAAAACCCTAGAAATCTCAAGCGCTAAGAAGCGACGGGTGCGTTTTCGGGTCGATTGACCGGTGCTCTAAAATTCCATTGCCAAGTCTCACGTTATTGTGCTTCTTTGGGCACATAAGAGGCTGAAGAGCAGGGAAAAGCGGTCGATTGGGTGCGGTAACCCGACAGGCTGGCCTGCCTTCGAAGTGATTTGGATCCTTACGAGGTTCAGGGCCGCCGCATAATCCTGAGCCTTGTGAGGCCTGATCGTCCTGAGCGGCTTTGGAGTGGCCTCCTCTTAAGTGATGCCGCAGTTGGACGGTCGGACGCTGGATGGATGACCAACGCCCTCTTTGGTCCCCGTTCGGCCGGCCGGTGTTCGTGGCAGCTCGGACTTCTACCCCGCTGTCGATGGTGTCACGAACCCGGCCAACTCTTCTCAGCCAGTGCGCACAAATCAAGACATGCGGGACGCGGCGCGGTTCGCGCAGCGCAGCCGCTACTTTATCTTTGTTTCTTTGAATTCAACGTGCTTGCGCGCAACGCGGTCGTACTTCTTGACGACGATCTTCTCGGTGCTGGTACGCGGATTTTTCTTGGTGACGTAGAACACGCCCGTGCCGGCAGTGCTCAACAGCTTGATTTTTTGCGTGGCTGGTTTGGCCATGGTCGGCTCATTTCGGTTTTCGATGGATTTGGCGGCAATCTAGCCGCTGAACCTCATGTGTCAAGCCGCGATTGGGGGCTGATCAGGTCGCGACGGAAACTTCCATTTCGATTGTGATAAAAGGCTGCCGGTAGCGTTTGCCACGCGGTTTCGCCCGCTGCCAGCCGATCCCCCAGATCCTCGAGCACGACGCGCGTAATGTTGGGAATATCAAGGTTTCGCGCGGCTTCAATGCTCATCCAATCGAGCGCCGAGAGTTCGCCGTCGGTGATGTCGATGCGCTTGGCGATCGCGGAGGCGTCGATGGCAAAGAACCGGGCGTCAAAGCGCCGTGACCGGCCTGGCGGCGTGATGGCGCGTGCGAAGAACGTGAGCCCTGCCAGCGCGGGCGCGTAGCCTTCGGCGAAGAATCCGGCCCAAGGTCCGCTGGCGGGCTTTTCCGCCGCGGCCACCGGTTTGCCGATAATCAGTCCTGCTTCCTCGAAGGTCTCGCGGACAGCGGCCAGTGCCAGCGCGCGGGCGCGGCTCGTGCTCACCGCCCCTTTCATCTGGACCAGCAGTTTCTCAACTTCGATCTTAGGCAATTCGTCGGCCACTGCCACCGCATGATCGCTGCGATCGACGCGGCCGCCCGGGAACACGTACTTGCCCGCCATGAAGGCCACGTCCATGCGCCGTTTGCCAAGCAAAATACGCGGTTCGTGACCGGTGCGGTCGACGATGATCAGGGTCGCGGCGTCACGCGGTCTCAGAACCTTTTCGTCAGGCTTGGGCGCGCCTGATCCCGGGGACGATGCGTCAGTCATTTTTCAGCGCCGGATGCGTGCCCGGCGCCGCCGGATCGGGACTGCTCGCATCGAAGCCATGCATGCGCAGCGCCCACTGCAAGCCGATCAGCGCGCCCTTGATCCGCGGCAGGAGCCAGAGTGACATGGCGACGGTCAATGGCAGCCAGATCGCGAGGTGCACCCAAACGTCCGGTGCGTATCGCCGTTCGACCATCAGCAAACCGCCGATGACGACATGGCCGACAATGAACATCGTGAAATAGGGTGGCGCGTCATCGGCGCGATGATGATGCAGCGCTTCGCCGCACGACGCGCAGGCATCGACATTCTTCAAGTAGGCGCCGAACAGCTTTGCTGATCCGCAGGCGGGGCACGTCTGCGCCCAGCCACGACGCATCGCGGGCCATGAGTTACGGCGTGCAGGCTTCAATGCGGTTGCGTTCGATTGGGTGGGCATCTGAGGACCCTGCCGAAGGCCGCTCAGCGCGTCAAGGCTCGCTGCTGCGGCCCGGTGTCTCGGTCTAACGACTGAGCCGGCTGATATGACCGCTCCCAGCGCTTATCAGTTTTGCTACAACCGTATTGCGACCTGCTGCTCCAGCTCCTCGCACAACGTCGAGCTCCGCGGCCGTCAGGAGGACGATGGGCACCAACAGGACAGGCGAAAGCGGCATGTTGGGAATCAGCGCCGGAAAATCTGGCTTCGGCGCACCGATCAGGATGCCAACGCAGTCATCGTCACTGATAAATTCTTTCGGGAGCTGTTGCAGCAGTGCAGGCTCCTCGCTGACACCCGGCAATTCCATGGAGAGTGCTTGAAGTCGCTCCAGCCGGTCCATCACGCCACCCGCTTCGGCGATCTGCGCGCAGACATGCTTCAGAATGATGAAGGCCCAGGACCCACCGAGTGCTGCGACATTGCCGTCGAGGCCCGACATCCCGTTGGGCACGTCCGCTGTCTCGATGAACAACTCCATCTCATAACCGTTACGGGTGCCGTCACCATCGTCGAAAGGATCTGACAATCCATCCGATGCGATGATGACGGAATGGGGCCGGCGGATAACGCGATAGGCTTGGCGCGTGCCCGGCCACGCTGGTTCTCCGCGAAATTGGGGGTTGATCATAAACGCGATGACATCCGGCTCGACCCGACCAATCGTTGCCCAATGATGATCCCGCTTGGCATACGTTTCGGCGGCCGCCTCGGAACCGGCGTCATCGTTCAACGGCGCCGTCTGCGCAGAAGGTGACACCGCGGCAGTGCTCTTGCCAAAAAGTGTCTTCAGAAATTCGAGCACGCCCATTCGATCGAACCCATCACCGCTGTGGATGCCGGCGCCCCTTGAGGCGCCGCTTGCCGCGAATACTTTTCGGCATGGTGGCGACATGACCGCGCTTGCCGCGCGAGAGCATCTCGAATCTCAGGGCGCCGGCCATGGGGATCGCCTCGATCAGTTTCACCCGCACATCGTCGCCAAGCCGGTAGGCCTCGCCCGAGCGCTCGCCGACGAGCGCATGCTGGGTCTCGTCATGGCGGAAAAACTCATCCCCCAGCGTAGAAATCGGCACCAGCCCGTCCGCGCCCGTATCCTTGAGGCGGACAAACAGACCCGCCCGCGTGACGCCGGTGATGCGGGCGTCGAACTCGGCGCCGATGCGGTCCGCCAAATGCGCCGCGATCAGACGATCGGAGGTTTCGCGTTCGGCCATCATGGCGCGCCGCTCGGTGTCTGAAATCGCTTGGCAGGTCTCGGTCAGCACCGCGATCTCGCCGTCACTCAGTCCATCCGAGCCGAACTTCATGGCGCGCACCAGGGCGCGGTGCACCACCAGGTCGGCATAGCGGCGAATGGGCGATGTAAAGTGCGCGTACTTGCGCAAATTTAGACCGAAGTGGCCGTAGTTCTCGTGCGCGTACTCGGCCTGCGCCTGCGACCGCAGCACCACTTCGTTGACGAGATCGGCGACCGGCATCGCCTTGGCTTGCGCCAAGATGCGGTTGAAATGGCTCGGCCGCAGCGTCCCCGACGACGGGAAGTCGATCTCGACGCTTTCGAGGAAATCGCGCAACGCCGTCAGCTTTTCTTTCGAGGGCGCCGCATGCACGCGATAGACGCACGCGGTGCGGTACTCCTCCAGCGTCTCGGCAGCCGCGACGTTGGCTTGGATCATCATCTCTTCGATCAGCCGATGCGCTGTCAGCCGCTCCGGCACGATCACGCGGGCGACGCGACCCTCGGCATTGAGCACGATTTTGCGCTCCGGCAAATTGAGATCGAGGGGGCCGCGCGCATCCCGCGCCTGGGCGAGCTTGGCATAGGCGGCCCAGAGCGGCCGCAGTGCCGTTTCCAGGTGTGGCGCGCATTTGGCGCTGACGTTACCATCGATCGCGGCCTGCGCTTCCTGATACGAGAGCTTCGCCGCAGATCGCATCATTGCCCGGGAAAACGCATGCCGCTGCTTTTCGCCGCGCGCGTTGAACGTCATGCGCACGGCAAGGCACGGCCGGTCTTCCAGTTCCCTGAGCGAGCAGAGGTCGTTGGAGATGCGCTCCGGCAGCATCGGCACCACGCGATCGGGGAAATAGCAGGAGTTGCCGCGCAGCCGCGCCTCGCGATCGAGGTTGGTTGCGGGGTGGATGTAGTGCGCCACGTCCGCGATCGCGACGGTGACGATGAAGCCGTCGGGATTGCTCGGATCGGCGTCGGGTTCGGCATGCACGGCGTCGTCGTGATCGCGCGCATCGACCGGATCGATCGTCAGCAGCGGCAGCGCCCGCAAATCCGTGCGATTTTTTAGCGTCAACGACGGCAATTCATCGAGTTCGGCGAGCACGCGCGCCGGAAATTCGTCCGGGATGCCGTGCGCGTGCACCGCGATCAGCGAGATCTGGCGCTGATCGGCCGGATTGCCGAGCACCTCGACGATGCGCGCTTCCGGCACGGCGAAGCGGCCCGACTTCGACAGCTCGAAGCGCACCAGATCGCCGTTCTTGGCATCGCCCGCGTCGGCCGCTTTCACCGGCCAGCTGCGCAGCTCCTTCTTGTCGACGGGCGCGATCTCGCCACCCGGCCGATCGTGCTTGCGGAAGATGCCGACGAGCCGGCGGCGCTCTTTCGGCAGCCGCTTGATGGGGCGCGCTTCGAGGCGGATCTCGCCGTGATCGGCGTCCGCGATTTTGGCGAGGATTCGATCGCCAACGCCAAGCTCCGGCTCGCCGGCGCCGCGCCGGCCCTCGCCCGCCAGCACCAGCACGCGCGGGCGCGCGCCGTCGGTGCCGTCCCAGGTCGCGGGCTCGGCGACGAGATCACCGCCGGCATCGCGCGCGACGATATCGAGCACCGCGACAGGCCCGAGCGAACCCTTGCCCTTCAATGCTTTCTTGTTGCCCGACAGCAACCCTTCGTCCGCCATCTCTTGCAGCAGCCGCTTCAGCGGAATCCGCGCCGCGCCCTTGATATCGAAGGCGCGCGCGACCTCGCGCTTGCCGACTTTGGTTTGCGACTGCTGGATAAAGGCGAGGATTTCTTCGCGGGTCGGAATGCCACCGGCCGGTCGCTTCGGCCCGCTTTTGGTCTTCTTTTGCATGCGCGCTGCTTAGCAGGATCAGGACCGAGCGGCGAGGATTTTACGCCTTTTTCTCCCAGCGGCCCTCGGGGCTTTGCTGCCAATAGGCCAGTGTGCAGCCGGCCTCCTTGGCGATTTTCCATTGCCGGCGCGCCTCCGCGACCGCGTCCGGATCATGGCCGTCGAACATGAAAACCACGCGCTCGTAGGCTGCGAGATCGGCACCTGTCGCGCCATCCACAAGAAACCGCACGGTTGCCTGATTGGGGTTGTCGGGCTCGGTCGTCAGGTACACCGGCTGCTCGGCGGCATCGCCGTCCTGGCGCGTGCCGTGCGGCAGGAATCCATCGTCCTTGTAGGTCCACAGCAGCGTATCCAGCGCCTCGACACGCTCGGGCGAGCCCGCCTGGATCACCGCGCGCCAGCCGCGCTCGACCGTCTTTTCGACAAGCGCCGGCAACACCTTGTCCAGCGGCTGGTATTCGAGATGGTAGAAGAGGACCTCGGTCATGACCGTTGCTTAGCACGAATTGAAAATTCGTCCCGGTATTGACTGACTCGATCAGCGATTGCTGATCCCAGCACACTAGTTTGCGCCGATGCTGACGGGGCTAGACGTCTTGGTGATGTCGTCGTTTTCGGGGCGCGGATGATGCCGCCAATGACCGCTCGCGTCCTGGCCACGGCAGATGATCGCCTCGACGGTTCGCGCCCACTGCGGATCGATGATGCGCACTTCGGGCAGGCAATAGCGCAGCGTCAGGCCGCAGCGGCGGCGATCAGACGCGTTCGCTTTCGATCCATGCACCAGCATGTCGGCGTGCAGCGAGACGTCACCGGCCGCGAGGCTGTTGGTGACCGGGGCGCCGAGCGTTTCGGCGCCGACGGTTTCGAGACGAAGGACCGATCGCCCCTCGCTCTGCTTGACCTGGAGGACGCCTCGATCATGCGATCGGGGGATGAAACGCATCGCTGCGTTTTCGTCGTCCGCGTCGTCGATCGCGAGCCATACCGTCACCGTCCTCGCAGGCGATAGTTTCCAGAACGCCGCGTCCTGATGCCAGCCGACGGGCTTGGGATCGTGCGGCAGCTTGCAGAAAAAGTGTGAGGCCCAACAGACGATGTCCGGCCCGATAAGATCTTCGACGAGATCCAGGATCCGCGGGTTGGTGCAGAGGTCCCAAATGCCACCGAGGCGCGCTTGATAGCAATTGATGGCGTAAGCATTCGTGCCGCCGAGATCCGCCAAAAGCCGATCGAAATAGGTCCGGTTCGCCCTCACCTCGTTCGCCGAGAAGACCGTAAACGGGCGGACGTAGCCTTCGCGATTGAACTGGGCGATCCCGGCCGGGGAGAGCACCTTGGGTGACGTGGTCTCGACCGGTTTGAAGGAGAGATCAATGGTATGATCTGCGGCGCTTGCGTGCATCATCTCGCTCCGGTGGAGGCCATTGACGAACCTGACCCTACACCAGGCGCCAGCGCCTGGAAATTGCTGTCAAAGTGTGAGACAAGCGCGCAAAACGGCTGCGGCGCACACGCGGTTCGCGCTGGCCAGGACACTCGATGCACGAAAACGCTCATATCTTCTGTATCGCCCCCATGATGGATTGGACCGACCGGCACTGCCGGGTGTTCCATCGTCTGTTGTCGAAGCATGCGCGGCTCTACACCGAGATGGTGACCGCCGAGGCGATCATTCACGGCAAGCGCGATCAGCTGTTGGGATTTGACCGCCGCGAGCACCCGCTCGCGTTGCAACTCGGTGGCTCCAATCCAGCGAAGCTCGCCGAAGCCGCGGCGATCGGCGAGGGCTACGGCTACGATGAAATCAATCTCAACGTCGGCTGCCCATCGGACCGCGTGCAGGGCGGCAACTTCGGCGCCTGCCTGATGGCCGAGCCGCAACTGGTCGCCGATTGCGTTGCAGCGATGCGCGCGCGGGTGCAGATCCCCGTCACCGTCAAATGCCGCATCGGCATCGACGACCAGGACAGCGAAGCCGATTTCGAGCGTTTCATCGCCACCGTCGCGGCGACTGGCTGCACCGTATTCATCGTGCATGCGCGCAAGGCGTGGCTGAAGGGGTTGTCGCCGAAGGAAAATCGCGAGATCCCGCCGCTCGACTACGACCGCGTGTTCCGCCTGAAGCTGGCACATCCGCATCTGACCATCGTGCTCAACGGCGGCATCGCGTCACTCGACGAGGCAGCTGCGCATCGCGCCCACGCCGACGGCGTGATGCTCGGCCGCGCCGCCTATCAGACACCCGCGATCCTCGCCGAGGTCGACCGCCGCTTCTTCGGCGCCACTGCCGCGCCGCCAGATCGCGCCGCGGTGATCCAGGCAATGATGCCCTACATCGCGCACCACATCGCCGCGGGTGGCCGCCTCAACAACATCGCGCGGCACGTGCTCGGGCTCTATCACGGCGCACCGGGCGCACGCGCATTCCGCCGGCATCTGTCGGAAAACGCCGTCAAACCGGGAGCCGGCGTCGATGTCCTGCGCGAGGCGTTGGCGTTCGTCCGTCCACACGACACCACGGAATTCCAGGCCGCCTGATCGACAGGCCCTGGCTTCCGGTTTATGAGCACACCGATGCAGCGACCTGTCCTCGATACACCGGCCCCGCCCGCCGCCGATTGGCGCGACCGTCTCCGCCCCTCGCCAGCGCAACTGAAGGTCTTGCGCGGCCTCTATCCGCATGTCTGGCCCAAGGATCGGCCGGATCTGCAGCGCACCGTGCTGATCTCCCTCGGCCTGATGCTGATCGCCAAGATCGTGACGGTGCTGATGCCGTACACGTTCAAGTGGGCGACGGACGCGCTGGTCAATGCGTCCGGTGGGCGCCTGGCACCGGGGCAAACGGTGACGTGGCTGATCGCCGCGCCCGTCATGGCGACGATCTTTTATGGCCTGACGCGCATCGCAATGACGCTCCTTGTGCAAGCGCGGGAGGGATTGTTCGCCAAGGTCGCGATGCACGCCGTGCGCAAGCTCGCGCTCTCGACCTTCGAGCACATGCACCGCCTGTCACTGCGCTTCCATCTCGAACGCAAGACCGGCGGCCTGACACGCGTACTCGAACGCGGGCGGACGGGCATCGAGAACATCACGCGCATGACGCTGATGACGCTGATCCCGACGATCGTCGAGTTCGCCCTGGTCATGATCGTCTGCGCCATCGAATTCGACTGGCGCTATGTCGTGACCATTCTCGGCATGATCGTCTTCTACCTCTGGTTCACTATCAAGGCGACGGACTGGCGGGTTTCGATCCGGCGCACCATGAACGACAGCGACACCGACGCCAACACCAAGGCGATCGACAGTCTGCTCAACTACGAGACAGTGAAGTACTTCGGCGCCGAAGCGCGCGAGGCCGCGCGCTACGACAAGTCGATGGAAACCTATGAAAAAGCGAGCGTCAAAACCTACACGTCCCTTGCCGTCCTCAACACCGGCCAGGCGATCATTTTCACGGCCGCGCTGACGATTTGCATGGTGATGGCGGCGCGCGACGTCGTCGCCGGCCTCAACACCGTCGGGCACTTCGTGATGGTGAACCTGCTGATGCTGCAGCTGTTCATTCCGCTCAATTTCATGGGGATGGTGTATCGCGAGATCAAGCAGGGCCTGACCGACATCGAGCGCATGATGGACGTGCTCGACCAGAACCCGGAGATCGCGGATCGCCCCGGCGCCACACCGCTCGCCGTGACAGGCGGCACGGTGCGCTTCGAGAACGTCAAGTTCCATTACGACCCTGCCCGCACGATCCTCGACGGCCTCTCGTTCGAGGTGCCGGCCGGCAAGATGGTCGCGATCGTCGGACCGTCGGGCGCCGGCAAATCAACCGTCAGCCGCATCTTGCTGCGCTTCTACGACGTCGCGGGCGGGCGCGTCACGATCGACGGGCAGGACATCCGCGACGTCACGCAATCGTCGCTGCGCGCGGCGATGGGCGTGGTGCCGCAAGACACGGTCCTATTCAACGATACCATTCTCTACAACATCCGCTATGGGCGGCCCGATGCGAGCGACGCCGACGTGATGGAGGCGGCCCGCCTCGCCCAGATCGACAGCTTCATCAAGACGCTGCCCGACGGCTACAATACGATGGTCGGCGAGCGCGGCCTAAAGCTCTCCGGCGGGGAAAAACAACGCGTTGCGATCGCGCGCACGATCCTCAAAGGCCCGCCGATCCTGATGCTGGATGAAGCGACCAGCGCCCTCGATAGCCACACCGAAAAGGAAATTCAGGACGCGCTTGATCGCGTCGCCAAGAACCGCACGACGCTCGTCATCGCGCACCGGCTCTCGACGATCGTGCATGCCGACATCATCCTGGTGCTCGAGAAGGGGCGCCTTGTCGAACAGGGCACGCACGCCGAGCTGATGGACAAGGACGGGCTCTATGCCTCGCTCTGGAACCGCCAACGCCAGGCCGAAAAGGCGCGCGAGGAGCTGGCGCGCACACTGGAAGAAGCCCAACGCACCGGCGCGATCCGGCTGGCCCCCGCCGAAACTTGAGGCGCGTCGCACGCTGCACCCCATTTGCCCATGTTCGCAATGGGCTGGCAACGCCCACACCACCGAAATGTTCTTTGCGCCGTGCCGCCGAAATTGATCTCTGACAGCGGTCAGCCTGGATGCCAGGCACGTAGGCCTGGCATGACGGCTATCGCGTTTGCCGGCCGCGACATCCCCGCCCGCAGGAGAGGAAGGACGTCAGTTCTCGCGCGTGACAGCGCTTTCGTGCCAGCGGCGCAGCAGGAGGTGCGAGATCCAACTCGTGATCAGAAACACCGCGACGCCGGAGAGCGAGATCAGGAAGAGAGCGGCGAACATGCGCGGGATCTTCAACTGATAGCCGGCTTCGAGAATGCGATAGGCGAGGCCCGACGCGCTGCCGCCCGTGCCGGCGACGAACTCGGCGACGACGGCGCCGATGAGGGCGAGGCCGCCCGAGATTTTCAAGCCGCCGAGAAAATACGGCAGGGCTGCTGGCAAGCGCAGATAGCGCAGCGCCTGGAAGCGCGTTGCGCCGTACATCTGGAAGAGATTGAGCAGGTTGTGGTCGACCGAGTTCAACCCGAGGATCGTGTTCGACAGGATTGGAAAGAACGCGACGATCCAGGCGCAGATCAGCAGCGACAGCGGGATGTTGTTGTTGGTCCAGATGATGATCAGCGGCGCGATGGCGACGATCGGCGTCACTTGCAGCACCACCGCATAGGGGAAAAACGACATCTCCAGCCACTTCGACTGGGTGAAAAGCACCGCGAGACTGACGCCGACGGCGACCGCGGCCAACAGCGCGGTGCCGGCGATGCTCAGCGTCACCCACAGCGATTCCGCCAGCGTCGCCCAATCCGTGATCAACGTCCTGCCAATGGCGATCGGGCCCGGCAGCACATAGTGCGGGATGCCCTTGACACGCACGATCATTTCCCAGGCGATGAGCGCCAGCACGCCGATCACAACCGGCGCGATGATCCCGGGCCAGCGACTCTTGGCGATGCCCAGCACCTTTGGCTCGCTCGCGAACACGGGCATCGACCCGGCATCGGTGCCGTCGGTTGGTCCCGGAACATGCTGGGCGCCATCGCTCATGCTGCAATCGCCTTCTTCAAGGTGTCCGATGCCGTGCGGCAAAGCGCGCCATACTGTGCGGACGTCCGGTACAGGTCATCGCGCGGATAGGGCGCATCGACCACCAGATTGGCCATGATGCGGCCGGGCCGCGCCGCCATCACGACGATACGCTGCGAGAGGTACACGCTCTCGAACACCGAGTGCGTCACGAAAACCGCCGTGAAGCGTTGCTTTTCCCACAGCGCCAGCAGATCATCGTTGAGCTTGTGGCGGGTGATCTCGTCGAGGGCGGCGAACGGCTCGTCCATCAGCAACACGCGCGGGGCGGTGACGAGCGCGCGGGCGATCGACACGCGCATCTTCATGCCGCCCGACAGCTCGCGCGGATAGGCTTTTTCAAATCCCTTGAGGCCGACGCTCGCGAGCGCCGCCGCCGATCGCTGCTCGATCTCCGACTTGGCGACGCCCTTAAGTTTCAGCGGGATCATGACGTTGCCGAGCGCCGTCGACCACGGCATCAGCGTCGGCTCCTGAAACACGAACCCCAGCTCGCCGCCATGCGAGCGCTCGCTCGAGCCCGGCCAATCAATGGTCCCCGCGCTCGCCTCGCCGAGCCCCGCGATCATGCGCAGCAGCGTCGACTTCCCACAGCCCGATGGTCCGAGCAGCGACACGAACTCACCCGCGTAGAGGTCGAGATCGACATCGCGCACGGCAAGCGTGCCGTTCGAGAACTGCTTCGAGACCGCGCGGATAGCGACGAGCGTTTTCTGCCCCCTCTCCCCGTCCTTCACGGGGAGAGGGCTGGGGTGAAGTGCGGCGGCGAATTCGGAATGATCGGACAGCGGCATTCGCACATCTGAGTTTGGCGCCTTTGGTCACAATTGACAGGGCCGCTTGCCGCCGCCCCTCACCCGCCCGTCTTGGCGAAGCCAAGCTTCGCATGGACGGACACCCTCTCCCCGTGAATGACGGGGAGAGGGAAAACGTTACGCCCCTATGCCCTTGTTCACGAACTCAAGGCTGTAGGCCTTCTTGTAGTCGACGCCTTTCGGGAACGCGCCGGCGTCCGCCATGGTGTCGTAGAAGCGCTTCCAGCGCTCGTCCGTCATGGCACCGATGCCGAGCTTCAGCGCATCGCCCGACCGCACGATGCCTTTCTCGTTCATGATCGTGAGTGCGTGCAGCAGCTTGTCGTCGCCCATGTCTGGGTTGGCCTTCTTGATCAGCGCGTTGGCCGCCGCGTTACCGGGGCCGTTCTTCATGTACTCGGACCAGCCCTTGAGCGAGGCATCGACGAAGCGCTGCACGACGCTCTTTTTTTCAGTGACGAGTTTCTGCGAGGTCGTGAAGGTCGTGTTGTAGTTATCGAAGCCGGCATCCGCGATCAGATGCACGACGGGCTTGATGCCGCTTTCCTTCTCGATCGCGTAGGGCTCCGACGACAGGAAGCCTTGCTGAGAAATCTGCTTGTCGGCGACGAAGGGTTGGATGTTGAAAGTATATGGACGCACCTGATCGTCGGTGTACCCAAACTTCGCTTTCAGGAACAGCCAGTAGCTTGTTCGCCCGGTGCCGCCTACCAGGATCGTTTTGCCCTTCAGGTTCTCCAATTTGTCGTGACCGACACCGGGATGCGAGATGATGACCTGCGGGTCCTTCTGGAAGATCGAGCCGATGCAGAGGAACGGCACGCCTTCACGCGCGAAGTTGATCGCTTCGAACGAATTCGACATCACCATGTCGACGACGCCGCCGACCAGGATCTGGTTCATGTTGAGCTGCGGGCCGCCCATGCGGATATCCGCGTCGATGCCGGCGTCTTTGTAGAGACCATTGGCCAGCGCATAATAGAAGCCGCCGTGCTCCGCCTGCGCGCGCCAATTGGTATTGTAGGAGATCTTGTCGAGGCCCTGCGCGGTGACCTGCGTCAGGATGCCGGGCATGGCCATTGCGGCGCCGGTGCCGCCAAGGAGTTTGAGTGCCGAACGGCGACGGATCGAGGGTGTATGCGTCATGGGTTTGGCTCCTGGTTGGATCCCGCCGGTTGCCCATCTCCCGGAGGTTCTGCCTACCGTCTTCGCTTAGCAGGGTCGGGCGCCTCAGAAAAGAGTGGCAGTGCCGCGCCCCAGCGCATTTCCCGCCTCAAATCTGGGCAAATCCAGAGCGGAGCAACCGAACTGGTGTTGGCGGACCCTGCTTCAGCCGAGTAGTGTCCCGTCGTACAATCAGGTGCAGCAATGAGAGCACAAATGACGCCAGTTCCGAGCGCTTCCCAACGCACGCCACAAGACGGCCAGCGTTACGACATCGACGGTCTCCTAAAAGACCTCGGCGACATCCCCGTTGTCACGGAACCGGGCGTCGTGCGGCGAAAATCGCGCGACTATTTCTGGTACTCGCCGATCCTGAACAAGAGCCTGCATGGCAAAAGCGCTGACGTGCTGGTCGCCCCGCGCAATGAGGCCGACATCGTCAAAACCGCAGCCGCCTGCGCCAAACGCCGCATCCCGATCACCGTGCGTGCCGGCGCCACCGGCAACTACGGCCAAGCCGTGCCACTCGATGGCGGCGTGCTGCTCGATATCAATAGCCTCGATCGCGTTGTCTCCTGGAAGCCCGGCGCCGCCCGTCTTCAAGCCGGCGCGCGCATGCATGAGATCGATGCGCTGACGCGGCCCGGCGGGTGGGAACTCAGGATGCACCCCTCCACCAAGCGGATGGCCACCATCGGCGGCTTCGTATCCGGAGGATCAGGCGGCGTCGGCTCGCTCACCTACGGCGGCTTGCGTGAGCCCGGCAACATCCTCGCCGCCCGCGTCGTGACGATGGAAGAGACACCGCGCGTGCTCGAACTCCGTGGCGACGCCGCGCAGAAGGTCAATCGCGCCTACGGCACCACGGGCATCATCACCGAGCTCGAAATGCCGCTCGCGCCCGCGTGGCCCTGGATCGAACTTGTCGTCGCTTTCGACGACTTCTTCGATGCCGTCAAAGCCGGCCACGAGATCGCGCTCTCGGACGGCATCATCAAGAAGCTGCTGACGCCGATCATCTGGCCGATCCCGTCCTACTTCCGCGATCTGAAGGCGCATTGCCCCGACGGCAAGAGTATCCTCATCGCCATGATAGCGGAGCAATCCCTGGAAAGCTTCAAGACCGCGCTTGCCGGGCGAGGCCGCATCACACTCGAACGGCCGTTCAACGAGAGCCCGGGTCATGAGCCGCTCTATGAATACACCTGGAATCACACGACGCTGCAACTGCTGAAGGTCGATCGCAGCGTCACCTATCTCCAGTGCCTCTATCCACATGACCGCGTGCTGGAAAGTGTGCGCCAGATGCACGACATGTTCCCCGACGAGGTGCTGCCGCATCTCGAATTCATCCGCTTCGGCGGCAAGGTCACCTGCAGCGCGCTGCCTATTGTTCGCTACACGACGCCGGAACGCCTCAACGAGATCATTGCGCTGCACGAAAAGCATGACGTGATGATCGCCAACCCGCATGTCTATACGCTGGAAGAAGGCAGCCGCCACAAGCGCGTCGACGTCGACCAACTCGGCTTCAAGCAGGATATCGATCCGTACGGCCTGCTCAATCCCGGCAAAATGCGCGACTTTGTGCAAAAACGCGCGTCGTGAGGTCTTCGTGCGCGTCCTCTATCTCTATTGCCATCCGCTGCCCGAGAGTTTTCACGCGGCCATTCTGGCCGAAAGCCTCGCAGGCCTTACTGCCGCGGGCCACGAGGTCGATCTACTCGATTTCTATAAGGAGGGCTTCGATCCCGTGCTGTCGGCGGACGCGCGGCGCGACTATCACGATACGGCCAAGAACCGGATCGGCCTCGAAGCGCACATCGAGCGCCTGCATCTCGCCGATGCGCTTGTTCTCCAATTCCCGACCTGGACGTTCGGTCTGCCCGCCATGCTCAAGGGCTATCTCGATCGCATGATGATTCCGGGCGTCGCCTTCGACCTCTCCGATCCCGCCAACGTCAAGCCGATGCTCGGCAATATCAAAAAAATCGCCGGCATCTCCACCTATGGCCGGCCGCGCTGGACGGCGTTCTATGTCGGCGATCCGCCGCGCAAGGCTGTCACGCGTTATTTGCCGCGTCTGTGCCACAAGTCAGCCCGCGCACAGTACTATGCGCTCTATCATATGAACGTCGCGACCGAGTCGCAGCGCAAGGCCTTCATGACCAAGGTTCGCGCGGCGATGACGGCACTCTGAGTGAACAAAGAGGATGACATGAAAAAGCGTTTCTGGTCCGACCTCACGACCGAGGATTTCAAGGGTCTCGACCCTGAGAAAACTATCGCCGTCCTCCCGATCGCGGCGATCGAGCAGCACGGTCCGCATCTCCCCGTCTCGACCGACACCGAAATCGCCAACGGCATGGTCCGCGAGGTCATCGCCCGCCTCCCCGCCGATCTCGACGTGCTGTTCCTACCAACACAAGCGATCGGCAAATCCAACGAGCACATCCGCTCGCCTGGCACGCTGACGTTTTCGGCCGAGACCGCCATTCGCGCCTGGACCGAGATCGGCGAGAGCGTGCATCGCGCCGGCCTGAAGAAGCTGATCATGGTCAACTCGCATGGCGGCAACGTCGATGTAATCTCGATCGTCGCGCGGGAACTGCGCGTCCGCTTCGGGATGTTGGCTGTTGCGAGCCAGTGGGCGCGCTTCGGCAGCCCAGCCGGCCTCTACACGGACCTCGAAAACGCCGTCGGCATCCACGCCGGCGACATGGAAACGTCGATGATGCTGCATTTCCGTCCCGACCTCGTGAAGATGGCGCACGCGCAAAATTTCGAGCCGTCGACTGTCGAAATTTCGGAAACTTTCGACCTGCTGCGCCCGACCGGCTTCACGGCCTTCGGATGGATCGCCCAGGACCTGCATGCTTCGGGTGCCGCCGGTGACGCCTCACGCGGCACCGCCGAGAAGGGCAAACTCACCGCCGCCCACCGCGCCGACGCCTTCATCAAGCTGCTGCGCGACGTCGAGCGCTTCTCCCTGAGCCGACTCGCCTAAGGCGCTTAGCCCAATCGGCCGTTGAAGTCCGCCCGGCATTCTGCGACGTTTGTCGAAACCTCTCACGCAGGACACGCCGCATGCCGGGACACCTGACCCTCGACGGATTGCGCAGCGCCACCGAAGCCGGCGCCATCGATACCGTGATCGTCGCCTTCGTCGACATGCAGGGCCGCCTGATCGGCAAGCGCTTCCACGCCGACTTCTTCTGCGGCGGCGCACACGAGGAAACGCATGCGTGCGACTATCTGCTCGCCAACGACATCGATATGGAGCCGGTGCCCGGCTATGAGGCATCGAGCTGGGCGAAGGGTTACGGCGACTTCATCCTGAAACCCGATCTTGCGACGCTCCGTCGCATCCCCTGGCTCGAGGCGACGGCGCTCGTCCTCGCCGATGTGCTCGACCATCATCACCACGACGTGCCGCATTCGCCACGCGCTATCTTAAAAAAGCAACTGGCCCGCCTCGGAGACCGCAAGCTCCGCGCCTATTGCGCGACCGAACTCGAGTTCTACCTGTTCGACGAAAGCTTCGAAGCCATCGCCGAGAAGCGCTTCCACAATCCGAAGACCGCCGGCACCTACATCGAGGACTATCACATCTTCCAGACCACCAAGGAGGAAGGCGTGATGCGGGCCATCCGCAATGGTCTCAATGGCGCGGGAATTCCCGTTGAAAACTCCAAAGGCGAATGGGGACCGGGGCAGGAAGAAATCAACATCCGCTACGCCGACGCCCTCGACATGGCCGACCGGCACGCGATCTTGAAGAACGGCGTCAAGGAGATCGCGCATCTCCAAGGCAAGGCCGTCACCTTCATGTCGAAATGGCGCTACGATCTCGCGGGCTCCTCCTCGCACATCCACATGTCGCTGTGGGACGACACGGGCGAAACGCCGCTGTTTCGTGACGCCAAGGCCCAATTCGGCATGTCAAACCTGATGCGTTCGTTCGTCGCTGGCCAAATCAAGTATGCGCGCGACATCACGTATTTCCTCGCGCCCTACATCAACTCCTACAAGCGCTTCCAGGCCGGCACCTTCGCGCCAACCAAGACGGTGTGGAGCCGGGACAACCGCACCGCGGGGTTCCGGCTCTGTGGCGAGAACTCCAAAGCGATCCGCATCGAGTGCCGCATTGGTGGCGCCGACCTCAACCCATATCTCGCGATCGCGGCGCTGATCGCGGCGGGCCTGCAAGGGATCGACGAAAAGCTTACGCTCGATGCGCCCTTCTCCGGCGACGCCTATGTTGGCCAAGGGATCCCCGAAATCCCCAAGACTTTGCGGGCCGCGACCGACAGTCTGGTGAGCTCCGAATTCGCCAGAGCCGCATTCGGCGCGGATGTGGTCGGCCACTACGTCCACACCGCCAAATGGGAACAGTTCGAATACGACCGCCGCATCACCGATTGGGAGCTGATGCGCGGCTTCGAGCGTTACTAGAATTGTGCTATGCGTCTGATCTGCGTTTCTGATCCGCCTCACCCTGAGCTTGTCGAAGGGCGAGCGGCCAAGCTGTCGCCGCATCGTGGCCGCCCATGGTTCGACAAGCTCACCATGAGGCGGATGACGTTCCTACAATTTTCAAGAACCATCGATTGATCACGCTATGACCGACATCATCTGCCTTTCTCCCATTGATGGCCGCGAGGTTGCGCGACGCACCACCGCGAGCGCAAAAGAGATTGAGAGCGCACTCGCTGCCGCCCGCACGGCACAAGCCGGTTGGTCCCGCGTGCCGATTGCCGAACGCGGCGCAATCATGTTGCGCTTTCTCGAAGCGATGCGCGCCATGAACGGCGAGATCGTGCCGGAGCTCGCGCTCCAGATGGGCCGTCCCATCCGCTACGGCGGGGAATTGCGTTCGCTTGCCGAGCGCGTCGAATATATGGTGGAGATCGCTGCCACAGCGCTCGCCCCCGTCATTCCAGCGCCCAAAGACGGCTTCAAACGCGCGATCCGCCGCGATCCGCTTGGCGTCATTTTCACGATTGCGCCCTGGAACTATCCATATCTCACCGCCGTCAACACCATCGT
Source organism: uncultured Alphaproteobacteria bacterium (assembly GCA_963779515.1). Classification (GTDB taxonomy): domain Bacteria; phylum Pseudomonadota; class Alphaproteobacteria; order Rhizobiales; family Hyphomicrobiaceae; genus CAVZYN01. The sequence continues at coordinate 126,242 of CAVZYN010000003.1, read as the reverse complement.
GCCCGGCCTGATGGCCGGCAACGCAGTAATCCTAAAGGCCGCCTCGCAGACGATCCTGACAGGCGAGCGCTTCCAGCAGGCGATGGATAAGGCCGGACTGCCAAAAGGTTTGTTCCAAAATCTGGTGCTCTCGCACGAGGACACGGCGCGCATTCTCGCCGGCGGCCACACCGATCATGTGAGCTTCACCGGTTCGGTTGCCGGCGGGCGCGCCATCGAACGCGCCGCTGCCGGCACGTTCACGTCGATCGGCCTCGAACTCGGCGGCAAGGACCCGGCCTATGTTCGCGCCGACGCCAAGCTCGATCATGCCATCGAGAACACGGTCGACGGTGCGTTCTTCAATTCGGGCCAAAGTTGCTGCGGCATCGAGCGCATTTATGTGCACGAAAGCCTCTTCGACAGCTTCGTCACCGGTTTCGCCGATCTGACCGCAACCTACATCCTTGGCGACCCGCTCGACGAAAAAACAACGCTCGGTCCAATGGCCGCGACGCGTTTTGCCGACCTGGTCCGCCGCCAAACCAGCGAGGCGGTTCGCGCGGGCGCCAAACTGCATCTCGATCCGCGCACGTTCAAGTTGGAGCGCGATCACACACCCTGGCTCGCACCACAGGTTCTCACCAACGTCGATCATGATATGAGCCTCATGATCGACGAGAGTTTTGGGCCCGTCGTCGGCATCATGAAGGTGCGGGACGATGCAGAGGCGGTGCGGCTGATGAACGACTCGCCCTATGGCCTCACAGCGTCGATCTGGACAACGGATCTCGCCGCCGCCGAACGCTTGGCGCCGGAGATCCAAACCGGCACCGTCTACATGAACCGTTGCGACTATCTCGATCCCGGCCTCGCCTGGACCGGTGTCAAGGACACAGGTCGCGGGGCATCCCTCTCTTCGATCGGCTACGAAGTGCTGACCCGGCCAAAGAGCTTGCACTTCCGGGAGGTCTGATCCGCGTGCTCGACACCAAGCTGCGGCCGCTCATCGATCCACCGCTAAAAGCGTCCGCGCGCTGGCTGGTCGCGCGCGGCGTAACCGCGGATCAAATCACAATCGCCGGATTTGGCGCGGGCGTCGCGGCCGCCGTCGCAATTTCCGGCGGCAACGTCACGCTCGGTCTCTTCTTGATCGCGGCCAACCGGCTGGCGGATGGCGTCGACGGCGCCGTTGCGCGCATCAGCAGCCCGACCGATCGCGGCGGCTTTCTCGACATCGCGCTCGATTTCGTCTTCTACGCTTCGATTCCGTTGGCGTTCGCATGGTCGGATCCTGCCAAGAACGCGCTTCCCGCGGCGTTTCTGATTGCGTCATTCCTTGCCAACGGCGCGGCGTTCCTTGCGTTTGCAATCATCGCCGCCAAGCGCGGGATCGCGACGGATGCGCAGGGCGCGAAATCCTTCTTCTATGTAGCTGGCCTCGCCGAGGGCACCGAGACGATCGCCGCTTTCGCCGCCTTCTGTCTCTGGCCCGCGGCATTTCCTTGGCTTGCCGCACTCTTTGCCGCGCTCTGCATCCTCTCCGCCGCCGCCCGCATCATCGCGGGATACCGGACGCTCAGGTAGCCCACAAGATTTCCGATCCTCGTCCTGGTCATGCTACAGAGGCGCGGCATATTGAGCGTTCCTCCTTCTCCCTTGGGAGAGTAGCTTTGGCAACTGATGAGACCCCTATGCTCCTCAAATCCAACTGGAACTATCCGACCAGCGTGCGTTTCGGCGCGGGACGCATCGCGGAACTTGGCCAAGCGGTCGCCGCGACCGGCTTGCGCCATCCCTTGGTCGTGACCGATCCGGGCCTCGCCAAATCGCCGATCATCGCGCGTGCGCTCGCGGTGCTTGGCGAAGCCAAGATTGCGACCGCTGTGTTCAGCGCCATCAAGCCGAACCCGATTGCCGCCAACGTCGCCGGCGGCATCGCGGCGTTGCGCGCCGGCAAACACGACGGCGTCGTCGCGATTGGCGGCGGCTCGGCGCTCGATGCCGGCAAGGTGATCGCGTTCATGGCCGGACAGACGCGCCCAATGTGGGACTTCGAGGACGTCGGCGATTGGTTCACACGCGCCGACCCCAAAGGCATTCTGCCAATCATCGCGGTGCCGACCACGGCTGGCACCGGCTCGGAGGTTGGCCGCGCCGGCGTCATCACCGACGAGACCACGCACACCAAGAAGGTGATCTTCCATCCTTTGATGATGCCGAAGATCACGATCTGCGATCCGGAACTGACCGTCGGCTTGCCGCCGTTTCTCACCGCTGGCACGGGCATGGACGCGCTCGCGCACTGCCTCGAAGCCTACTGCGGCACCGCCTATCACCCGCTCGCCGACGGTATTGCAGTCGAAGGCATGCGCCTCGTGAAAGATAATCTTGCGAGCGCCTACACGACCGGCACCAACCTCGATGCGCGCGCCCACATGATGTCGGCAGCCGCCATGGGCGCGACTGCCTTCCAGAAAGCGCTCGGCGCGATTCATTCGCTGTCGCACCCGGTTGGTTCGCTCTACGACACCCACCACGGCATGACGAACGCTGTTTTCATGCCGTATGTGCTGGCCTTCAACCGCCCCGCCATCGAACCGAAGATCGAACGGCTTGCGGCCTACCTCGGCCTCAAGCCCGGTTTCACACCGTTCATGGACTGGGTTCTGCAGCTGCGCCAGGAGGTTGGCGTGCCGCATACGCTTGCCGGGCTCAAGCTCGACGATGCCAAATTCAAGATCATGAGCGAGATGGCGCCCAAGGATCCGACGGCGGGCGGTAATCCTATCCCCATCGATTCGATGATATGCCTGCGGCTCTATCGCAACGCCCTGGACGGCAAGCTATAATCTGGCTTCGATTCCAGCCGGATTCGACAGCACCGGAGCCGCCGCCATGAAGCTCGCCATCGCGACCGTCTGCCTCAGCGGCGATCTGGGAGAAAAACTGCGCGCGATCGCGGATGCAGGCTTCAAGGGCGTCGAGCTGTTCGAAAATGACCTGCTCTCGTTCAACGGCACGCCGGCCGATGTCAAGAAGATGGCTGGAGACCTCGGCCTTGATATCATCACGTTCCAGCCGTTCCGCGACTTCGAAGGCATGCCCGCCGACAAGCGCCCGCGGGTCTTCGCGCGCGCCGAACGCAAGTTCGATCTGATGCAGGAACTCGGCTGCGATCTCCTGATGATCTGCTCGAACGTCGCACCCGACAGTCTCGGCGGCATCGACCGGATCGCGGCGGATCTGCACGAACTCGGCGACAACGCCAAAAAGCGCGGCATCAAGGTCGGCTACGAAGCGCTCGCGTGGGGCCGGCATGTCAATGACTATCGCGACGCCTGGGAGGCCGTGCGGCGCGCCGATCATCCCTCGATCGGCGTCGTGCTCGACAGCTTTCACACGCTCTCGCGCAAGACCGATCTGCGCCCGATGCGATCGATCCCCAAGGACCGCATCTTTCTCGTGCAGATGGCCGACGCGCCGCTCATGGACATGGACCTGCTGCAGTGGAGCCGGCACTTCCGCAACTTCCCCGGCCAGGGCGATCTGGCGGTGCTCGACTTCATGGAGGCACTCAATGCCACAGGCTTCGATGGTCTCCTCTCGCTCGAAATCTTCAATGATCAATTCCGTGCGGGCTCGGCGCGCAGCGTCGCCGTCGACGGCCATCGCTCCTTGATCTATCTGCTGGACCAGTTGCGCGAACGCACGGGCCACGTGGTCAAGTCGCGCGCAGCGCTGCCGCCGCGCGCCAAGTGCCTCGGCACCGAGTTCGTCGAGTTCGCGCTCGACGACACCACGGCGCCACGCTTTGAAAAGCTGCTGACCGGTTTGGGCTTCCACAAGGCCGGGCAGCACATCTCGAAAGACGTGACGCGCTGGTCGCAAGGCAATATCAACATCGTCGTCAATTCCGAGACCGAAGGCTTTGCGCACTCCTACAACATCACGCATGGCAGCGGCGTCTGCGCGCTGACGCTCAAAGTCGACAATGCGGCCAACACCTTGGCGCGAGCGCAAGCGCTGCTGGATCAGCCGTTCCATCAGGCGGTCGGGCCTGGTGAACTCGAAATTCCCGCCGTTCGTGGCCTCGGTGGCAGCCTCGTCTACTTCACCGATCCCAAGAGCGACCTCGGCCGCCTCTGGGATGTCGACTTCAAGCCGTTGCCCAAGCCCGCGGACTTCACCGATGCCGGCCTCACCGAGGTCGATCACATTTCACAGTCCATGCACTACGAGGAAATGTTGACGTGGGTGCTGTTCTATTCGTCGCTCCTCGACCTCAACAAGACGCCCGAGCAGGACGTGCTCGATCCCGGCGGCCTCGTTAAAAGCCAAGTGGTGCAATCGCCGGACGGGGCGCTGAAGCTCGTGCTCAATGCCTCGCAATCGAACCGGACGCTCTCGTCGCGCTTCTTGTCGGAGGCGTTCGGATCGGGTGTGCAGCATATCGCTCTCGCATCAAACGATCTGCTGGCGACCGTCAAGACGCTCGAGGCGAACGGCGTCAAACTGCTGCCGATCCCGGAAAACTATTACGACGACCTCGAAGCCAAGACGGATCTCACGATCGAGCAGCTCGACACCCTGAAGCGCCACAACATCCTGTATGACCGCGATGGCAGCGCCGAGTTCCTGCAGGTCTACACGCAGACCTTCGACGAGCGCTTCTTCTTCGAGATCGTCGAGCGGCGCGGCTACACAGGGTTCGGCGCCGTCAACGCGCAAGTCCGGCTCGCGGCGCAATCGCGGCTGGCGCGTCCGGCCGGCATGCCGCGGCGTTGATTTCTGATTGACGTGCGTCTTGCCGGAAACACTCTTGTCAATTGCTGGAAATATCCTGGTCTTCGCCGGCACCGCCAGGATTGCCGTCGCGGCCGAGCGTGAAAACCTCGAAGGCGCCGCTGCGGCCCGGCACGCGATATTGATAGAGCTTGCTCCACGGATCGACGAGACCGTCAGCGCGCTTCAGATAGGGCCCGCGCCAGTTGCCGACGCCGGGCGACGCTTGCACCAACGCGCTCAGGCCCACCTGCGGCGCCGGATAACCGCCAGTATCGAGCGCGTAGAGTTCCAGCGCCGTCGCGATCGCCTGCACCTGCACCTTCGCGGTTTGGGTCTTCGAGGATCCGAGGCGATCGAACACCATCGGGCCCGCGATCGCCGCGATCATCGCCAGAATCGTCAATGTGACGAGCAATTCCAACAGGGTAAATCCGCTGTCGTTCCTCATTTGCTTTGTCTTCGCGCGCGGCATGACGGTCACATCTAATTTGTTCGAACAATCTGCGCTGGAGGCTCGTTCGGCGCAAGGGCCGGACGTCAGAGCACGGGCTCATCCGGCCGCACCGTAGAGCCAGACCCACCAGGTGCCCAGCGCAAGAAACGGGCCGAACGGAATGCGGCTGCCGAGCGTCATCGCCCACCCCAGCAGCTTTGCCGCCATGGCAAACGCGAGACCGAGAACCGCGGCAATCAGAACCACGCTCGCCAGGTTCTCGATGCCGAGCCAGGCGCCAGACGCGGCCAGCAGCTTGGCGTCGCCCATCCCGAGCCCCATGCGGCCCCGCGCCCAGCGATAGGCCTCCGCCGTGAGCCAAAAGATCACGAAGCCCGCCACCGCCGAAATCGCCCGCCACTGCAAAAGCACCGGATCGCTCCAGGCGACATAAGCGAGCCCCGCCGCCACCAGCGGCACCGTCAGCATGTTGGGGAGCCGCATGGTCGCGACATCGATGGCGCTGAGAACAGCCAAGGCGATCGCGAGTATGGCAGACGCCAGGAGCGTCAGGTTCAATGCCAACGGCCGCGTCTGCATCAAACGGTAGGGCGAGTGCCGCATAAAGCGCCAGGAACAGCGCGGCGACTGCCGGTGTGCTCAACGCCTTCAGACGATCGATGAACGAGGTCATGCCAACAGCGCGCCCACTCTGGATCTTGCAGGCATCTGTCTAAACCGGCGCAGCAAAAATACAACGAGGCGGGAGCGGTCCGCCTCGTTGTATGCGTGGCTGAACCACGGCCGCTTACCAGATGTTCCAGCGCAGACCGGCGCGGAGCTGATGTTCCCACAGATCGCTGGCCTTCAGCGTGTTGTCGTTGCGGTGCGACGTGCCAGAGACTTCACCGCCTTGGATGTACTGGAGGCGATAGTTCACATCCAGCGCTTTGGAGTGATCGAAAGCGTAGCTGAAGCCGACGACGCCGGCTGCGGCGATGCCGACCTTGTTGGCCGAGCTGGAGGTTGTCACGATTGTGGGCGGGCAGGCCGCCGGTACGCCGCATGCCCCTGTCACGACGACCGTTTCACTGTTTGTCGTATTGCGTTCAAGGCGATTGAAGGTCACGCCGAAGCCACCACCGACGTAGGGCGTGAAGCCGCCGCGCTCGGTCAAATCCATGTAGCCATTCAGCATCGTGACGGTCGAGCCGATCTTGACGGTTTCGAACACGCTGCCTTGGACTCGCGTGTTTGCTACCGCGACGTTGGGATTGACGCTGCGATTCCACGCATCGTGGCTGTAGGCGCCGCCATGGCTGAGTTTCGAGTCCGTCCGGAAGTCGACGGTGACGTCGCCGCGCAAGCGCTGTGAGAGGTAAGCGCCGGCGCCGAAGCCCGCGATAAAACCGCCGTCATAGCCGTGTGCGCTGTAGGTCGAAGAGAAGCCGTTGCCGCCGTAACCGAAGTTTGCAGGCGCGCTGCGCAACAGGCCGAGCATGCCGCCGTCGCCGAAGATCGCGCCGGTTTCCGACAGCGAGCCCTTCTTGCCGGCTTTGCCGTAGCCGACGTCGACGCGGACGTAGTAGTTGAAAGCTTCGGGGATCGGACGCGGCACCGGAACGGCAACGCCGGCCATGCCATCCTTCACGCTGCCACCGCCGCCACGATTGATCATGTCCGCGGCGCCGGCATCAGTTGCGGCGACGAGCGCGAGAAACGCGGCGATCGAATATGCTGCGATTTTTTGTGTCATGGGCCTCATTCCTTCGTCCAGCGCGGTGTGCGCAAACCCTTCAGTCGTGCAAGGCTGATGTCATGCAAGGCCGGCGGGGACGAGGGTTTCGTGTGCTTCGGCCAGGGGCGGCTCAGCGCCGCGGAACGCACACAGGGACCCAAAGTCGCGCTCTCGACGGAGAGCTTGTCGAAACCCTCGAGCGTGCCGCGCGGGCCTTGGCTCGAGGCGTGGCCGGGCGGACGATCCGCCCGGCAAAGTCTTCTAGCTTCAACGAGAACGCTGCTTACTTGATGTCCCAGCGCAGGCCGACGCGGAACTGATGCGCGACGATGTCTTCGACGTAGGGATCGGGCGAGGTCGCGGCACCGACTGGAGCGCCGGCCGGGCCTGTTGCGACGGCGGTGCGGGTGCCACGGATCAGGCCGGTGTGGGCCGAGCCGAGGTACAGCAGGCGATAGCCGGCATCGAGGTGCAGGCGATCGTGCAGCTTGGCCGAGAAGCCGGTCATCAAGGCGCCGGCAGCGCTGGTTTCCTTGGCGCCATCGATTGTAATCGCGCCGGTGTAGCAAGCAGCCGCGCAGGCCGTCAGCGGCGTTACAGTGCCCGCCGTCGTGTTGTTGTGGGCGAAGCCGACGCCGACGCCGATGTAGGGCGTGAAGCGGGTGCGCGTGTCGAAGTCGTAGTAGACGTTGGCAAGGCCGACCATGCTCTTGATGCCGAAGTCGCGGCGGCCGGAGAAGATGGCGCCCGGATGGGCGACCGTGCCGGTTGCGTCGGCTTCCTTGAACCAGTCGAGCGTCAGGTCCATGCGGACGCTCTTCGAGAAGTAGTAGCCGATGCCGCCGCCGAAGCTCGACGAGCTGCCGATGCCGACCGACGAGAGATGCTCATTCGGCGGCTCGAACATGAAGGGTTCGTTGTAGCGTGCGGTGCCGAAGTCGCCGCGCAGGTAGATGCTCGGCATGTAGGATTCTCTGAGTGTAAGCGATCGTGCCGCCGTCCTTGATGCTGCCACCGCCGTTGCCGCCGTAGAGGTCGGCTGCGTTGGCGGACGAGGCGCCTGCGATCAGCAGGGCGGCGCCGAGAATTGTACGACGAATGCTCATAGTCTCACTTCCTTTTCTCTGCGGCCGGACCGACTGCCGAACCGTGAACCCGAAATCCGAAACACGGCGTTCACACCCGTTTCACTTTGGGACTATCGGGGAGAAAGGTTGAAAGAGGCTTAAACTGTGTATCAAAAACGCGCAGCACGCTCCGGCGGCGGCCAAAAGCCCGCCAGCACCGTCAGGGGTGAATCGTTGAAAAGGCGCGGCTGTTGCCTCAGGCGGCGGCGGCGCGCGTCACGGCTTCGCAGATGTCGCCGACGACCTGATTGACCAAGCCCTCGTCGTCGCCTTCGGCCATCACGCGGATGACGGGCTCGGTGCCGGAGGGGCGGATCAAGACCCGGCCCGCCGTGCCGAGTTTCTGCTTGCCGGCCTCAATCGCCTTCTTGACCGCGTCGGCTTCGAGGGGCTTGCCCTGCTTGTAGCGGACGTTCTTGAGTATTTGCGGCAATGGCTCGAAGCGGCGGCAGACTTCGCTCACCGGTTTGCCGGTGGACACCGCGACCGACAATAGCTGCAGCGCCGAGACAAGGCCGTCGCCGGTGGTGCCGAAGTCCGACAGCACGATATGGCCGGATTGCTCGCCGCCGACATTGTAGCCATGCTTGCGCATGTGATCGACGACGTAGCGGTCACCGACCGCGGTCCGAGCCAGAGTCAATCCAATGTCCTTCAAATAGCGCTCGAGCCCGAGGTTCGACATCACGGTCGCAACCACGCCGCCGGCCGCGAGCTTGCCGCGCCGGTGCCAGCTCTCCGCGATCACGGCCATGATCTGGTCGCCATCGACGATCGCGCCTTTTTCGTCGACGATCACGACCCGGTCGGCGTCGCCGTCGAGGGCAATGCCGATGTCGGCGCGGATCTCGCGAACCTTCTCGCACAGCGCTTCCGGTGCGGTCGACCCGCATTTCAAGTTGATATTTCGGCCGTTCGGCTCGACGCCGATCTTGATGACCTCGGCGCCGAGTTCCCAGAGTGCTGCGGGCGCCACCTCGTATGCCGCGCCGTTGGCGCAATCGACCACGATCCGCAAGCCATCGAGGCGGATATTGCGCGGCAGCGTGCGCTTGGCGAACTCGACGTACCGCTCCTGGGCGCTGTCGATGCGCTTTGCCCGGCCAATGCTCTCAGCAGGCGCCATCATTTCCGTTGCGGGCGCCTCGATCAGCTTCTCGATTTGCAGCTCCACCTCGTCCGAGAGCTTGTAGCCGTCGGGATCGAAGAACTTGATGCCATTGTCGTGGTAGGGATTGTGCGAGGCCGAAATCATCACGCCAAGATCCGCGCGCAGCGACCGCGTCAACATGGCGACAGCGGGCGTCGGCATCGGACCCAGCAGGAACACATCCATGCCGACCGACGTGAACCCCGACATCAGTGCGCTTTCGATCATGTAGCCAGAGAGACGGGTATCCTTGCCGATCACGACCCGGTGGCGGTGCGGCCCGTTGAGGAAGATCTTGCCGGCGGCCATGCCGACCTTGAGCGCGACTTCGGACGTCATGGGATGCTGGTTCGCGAGCCCGCGGATGCCGTCCGTTCCAAAATACCGTCGCGCCATGTTTCACCCCTGTCCGTCGCCGTGCAGTCCGGACGCTGTTCGAGTTGCAGCGCCGCCTTGATAGCACCCTTTGCCTCAAAGCAAAGTCTACACCACAATCCTTACCCGCCGGGCGCTGCCCATCGGGTTTTCCAGAACTTAGAGGGCCTTCGGAGCCATGCACGCACCCAGACCAGCAGCCCAAACCGAGCGCCTCGCATTCGAGGCGCGGCCAGAAATCGAGATGCAGGCGGCCGCCGAGGCCTTTCTTGCCCAGATCCGCCGGCGCCGGACGGTGCGGGATTTTTCGCCCCGTCCTGTCCCCCGCGCCCTGATCGAAACGGCGATCCGCACGGCCGGGACCGCGCCCTCCGGCGCCAACCAGCAGCCCTGGACGTTCGTTGCGATCTCGGACCCTGCCGCCAAAGCCCGGATCCGTGTCGCGGCGGAAGATGAGGAAAAGGCATTCTACGCCGGCCGCGCCGGAGAAGAGTGGCTCGATGCGCTCGCCCACCTCGGCACCGATTGGGAAAAGCCGTTCCTGGAGACCGCACCGTGGCTGATCGCGATCTTTGCCCAACGCTATGGCCTCGACGCTGGCGGCAACAAGGTGAAACATTACTACGTGCCGGAATCCGTCGGCATCGCCACCGGGTTTCTCATCGCCGCCCTGCACACCGCTGGCCTCGCGACGCTGACGCACACACCGAGCCCGATGGGCTTCCTCAATGAGATCTGCGGCCGTCCCGATCACGAGAAGGCTTCGATCCTGCTCGTCGTCGGCTATCCCGCCGAAGGGGCGCGTGTACCGATTATTTCCAAGAAGCCTTTGAACGACATCGCCTCCTTCATTTGAACATTAGCCAACAGACCTGACCCTTGGCTTGGCCGTTTCCGGCGCACGGACTTTGACCGCAGGGCAAGCGATCACGCACGCCCGCCCACTCCTGGAATAGGAGCAGCCGTGCGCAAACAAAAATAATCCCCGGGAGCGCGGGCACTGTCTTCACGCAGGCCCGGCGAACCGGACCCATCTATTTTTTTTGTGAGCGCGTTAACAGCGCCCGCGCCGGTCTTCATCCACGATCCAGGGGAAAGCGCTCAGCGTCTGTTGAATGCTGGTCTCCGCCCGTTCGGTCCAGCCAAAGGACTGGTACCGCGGACATGCACTGGGTGAGCGCAGCACAACTCCCGGATCCTTGCGAACATGATCCTTGCGAACATGATCCTCGCGAACCCGGGCAACAGACAAAGGTCTCCCATCACGCATGTCACCACCACGTGATAGCCTGGAATGTCGTTTCATCGCCTCCACGCGAACGCTGCGTGCTCGATGCGCGGCCAGTGCGGCGAGGTGCATCTCGAAGGCGACAACCGGTTCCGCCCCATCTCAGATCGTTCAGCTGAAACGTCCCGGGGCCGGGCAGAACACCGCCACCATGCCGTGACCTTGAGCGTCGCGCGACTAGGTACTTACCCGGGTTGACACCGTCGCAATCCCACCCACAGCCGTCATGCCAGGCCTTGTGCCTGGCACCCATACGCCGTGCCGCCGCGATCGGGCAGGCGCTGCATCACACGATCGTTCTAATCGAAACGGCGGTGATCCTGGATCCGGGGCTGGACGGTGCCAGACTCAAGGGTCTGACACCGTCCTCGCATCACGCCACCGCGCGGACGAGGCGGCTGCAGGTCTCGAACAGGGGCTCGACATCGCGCGCAGGGACCGGACGGCTGAACAAATATCCCTGCACCTCGTCGCAGCCGGCGGCGCGGACGCGCTGGAGATGATCGGTGGTCTCGACGCCTTCGGCAACAGTGCGCATCTTGAGTGATTGCGCCAGCGCCGCCACCGCGCGCACGATCGCGACGCAGTCGTCGCGCGCCGAGAGATCGCGAACGAAGGTCTGGTCGATCTTGATCTTGTCGAAGGGAAAGCGGCGCAGGTAGCTCAGCGACGAATAGCCGGTGCCAAAATCGTCGAGCGAGATCGAGATCCCGAGCCCGCGCAGGCGATGCAGCGTCTCGAGAATACGCGGATCGTCTTCCAGCAACAGCGTCTCCGTCACTTCGAGTTCCAGCCGATGCGCCGGTAAGCGCGATGCCGCCAGCGCCGCCGTCGCCACCTCGACCAAGTCGCTGCCCGTGAACTGGCGCGCCGACAGATTGACCGAGACTCGAATGTGGTCCGGCCACGTAGCTGCGGTCTTCACCGCCTCATACAAGGCCCAGGTACCGAGCGGCACGATCAAACCGCACTGCTCGGCAACGGGGATGAAGTCGGCCGGCGAGATCATGCCGCGCACGGGATGGCGCCAGCGAACCAGCGCCTCGCAGCCCGAAACACTCTGGTCGTGCAGGCGCACGATCGGCTGGTAGTAGAGCTCGAGCTGGTCCTCGGCGAGGGCCACGCGCAGATCGAGTTCGAGGCCGCGGCGCGCATTGACCCGCCGCTCCATTTCGGATTCGAACAGCCGGAAGGCGCCGCGCCCCGCCGCCTTGGCGCCGTAGAGCGCGAGGTCCGCATTCTTCATCAGCGCCTTTGCGTTGGCGCCATCGTGCCAACCCATGGCAATGCCGATGCTGACGCTGATATCGAGCTGGTTGCCTTGCACATCGTAGGGCTGGCACAGCGCCTCGATCAGGCGTCCGGCGAGCGCCTCCGCCTGCTCCGCCGTCTCGACGTGCGACTGGATGATCGCGAACTCGTCACCGCCGAGCCGGGCGACGATATCGGCCGGTCGCGTCTGTTCACGCAGGCGCCGCGCCACGGCCTGCAACAGCGCATCGCCGACCGGATGGCCGAGTGTATCGTTGACGTCCTTGAAATGATCGAGGTCAAGGCACAGCAGCGCGAACCCGCCTCGATCGCGCGGTTGTGCGAACGTCTCATCGAGTGCGTCCTGAAAGCGGACCCGATTGGCGAGCCCCGTCAACATGTCGGAATGCGCGAGTTCGGCGATGCGTTCGTCGGCGCGGCGCTGGCGCGTCACGTCTTCGTGGATCGACACCCAGCCGCCGCTCGGCAGCGGCTCATGCGATATCAAAATAATGCGCCCATCGGGCAGATCGCGGTTGTAGGTTCCGGGCTGGCGCGAGGCCAGCAGCCGGTCCATGTCCGAGAACACCGTTGCGACCTTGCCGGCGTCGCCAGCGGCTGGTGGAGACGCGTCGCCGAGCGTGGCGCGGAACTTGCGGATTTCGGACAGGTGCGTGCCGGGACGCACCAGCTCGGCTGGCAACGCATACATCCGCGCGTAGTGGCCGTTGCAGAATACCAGCCGGCGATTGGCATCGAACATCGACAGGCCGCGGGCCATGTTGTTCAGCGCGATGTCGAACCAATGATTGAGCTCCTGCAGCTCGGCCTTGTGCTCCAGCAGCGTGATCGCATTGTGCTTGAAGACGTCGACAGCGCGCGCCATGACGCCGACTTCGTCCGCATCGCCGGCCCAGGTGATGGTCACGCGCGTATCATTGCGCGCGAGCCGGATCATCGCTTGCGTCAGGCCGCGCAATCGCTCGGCGATGCGCCGGATCGTGAACAGGCTCAAGGGGCCAATCAACAGCAGCGCCAGGCACCCTGCCCACAGCACCCAGTCGATCAAGGCGCGGCCACTCGCCGCCAACTGCACGGCTTCGGCGTCGGCGGCGGCCAACTGCCGCTGCTGATAGTCGCGCACGAGCCCGTTCATGGCGTTGGCGGCCACCACGTAGCGCTGCATCGCTTCGAAGGCCTGGTCGTGCGCGCCGCGCGCGACAAGGGTCAGCACCTGCGTGCTCTCGCCGAACAGCGCTGGCAGCTCGGCCGCAATCACATGGCCGAACCGTTCCGACGGAACCGCGAGCAGCGCCTCGATCTCGCGCGCGATCTCACTGGCGAGGCCACGTTCGGACTGGGGCCGCCCGCGACCGGTCTCGGCGGGCGCGGTCTCGATGATGCGGCGATGCTTTTCGAGCAGGAGTTCGAGTTTCGCGGCATGGACGACGCCGACGAGGCCGCGTTGATGGAGCGTCTCGGCCCCCTCCCCCGTGATCCTGGCAAAGTGGATCGAGGCGCCGACGAGCGCTGCGACGGCGATCAGCGCCAGCATGCCGACGCCATAGAGCCGGAGTAGCAAACTCTTGGACCAGCTCAGGGCCGGCAGCTTTGAAGGCATGGAACGCATAACAGCAACCGGGGCGCGTTGGTCTCGATACTGCTATTTATGCGTGTATATCGTTACTAAATCGCCAAAAGGTTGCATCGCCTCATGAAAAGCGGACGCCGGCGGTAGCGCTGGCGTCCGTTTTCAACCCGAGACCGGATCAGTTCGGCTTATGGCAACAGCACGATCGAGCCCGTGGTCTTGCGGCCTTCGAGATCGCGATGCGCTTGGGCCGCTTCTTTGAGCGGGTACGTGTGGTTGACCGCGATCTTGACGATGCCCTTCGAGACCACCTCGAACAGGTCGTTGGCGTTGGCGATATTGTCCTCTTTCTTGGCGGTGTACGTCACCAGCGAGGGTCGCGTCGCATAAAGCGAGCCCTTCGCCGCCAACATCCCGAGATCGAATGGCGGCACCGGACCCGATGCGTTGCCGAACGACGCCCACAGCCCCATCGGCTTCAAGCAATCGAGCGAGCCCGGGAACGTGTCCTTGCCGACGCCGTCGTAGACGACATCGACGCCCGCGCCGCCGGTGATCTCCTTGGTGCGTTTCACGAAGTCTTCGGTCTTGTAGTTGATCACATGAGTAGCGCCGTTGGCCTTTGCGAGCGCGGCTTTGTCGTCGCTGCCGACGGTGCCGATGATCGTTGCGCCGAGGTGACGCGCCCACTGGCACGCAATCAAACCGACGCCTCCTGCCGCCGCGTGAAACAGCATCGTCGTGCCCGGACCGACACGATAGGTCTGGCGCAGCAGATAGCGCACCGTCTGGCCCTGCAGCATCATCGCCGCCGCGGTCTTGTAGTCGATCGCTCCCGGCAGTTTGACGATACGATCCACCGGCATCAACCGCTCTTCGGCGTAGCTGCCCATCGGGTTCGCGTAGGCGACACGCTCGCCGACCGTCATATCCGTCACGCCCGGACCGACCGCGGTAATCTCGCCGGCGCCTTCCATCCCGAGCACCGCTGGCATGGCCGCGAGCTTGTAAAGCCCCGTGCGATGATAGGTATCGATGTAGTTCACGCCGACGGCATGCTGGCGCACCTTCACCTGACCAGGCCCTGGGGCTGCGACCTCGATCGCCTCCCATTTCATCACTTCAGGTCCACCGTGCTGATGGATGCGAATCGCGTTGGTCATGGCGTTTCCTCTATGTCGTTGAATGTGTTGCCGCATCCGCGGCTGGATCGGCGCGCAGAATCCGTTTAGGTGCTCAGGCATCTGCCAAATTCGGGCATCGGCATAAAACGGCCACACCGCCGCCATGGCCGCCTTCTATGGCGTGCGCCGTGGCGGCTCAAGGGGGAACAATGCAGGTGAGCTCTTCGCGGAAACTGCGGCTGGTCAAATCGGCTGTATGCCTCCGAGCGGCTGCTGCCGTGCTCGGTCTTGCCGCGTGCTCGAACGGTCCGGTCGAACCCTTCGAGACTTCCACCTCCTTCAACTGTGTCGATGACAGCAAACAGTGCATCGGCGAGCGCCAGGCGGCGCTGCAGGGCTTGCTTTCCGACAAGAGCCGCGGGTGGGTCAAAGCGCCGGCGACGCCGCACGCCTATGCCTCGGGCGTGCGCATGTTCGCGTTCAAGCAAAAGAAGGCGGAGCTGTCGTGCGACGAACTTGGCAGCGGACGGCGCGAAGCGGACGCGGCGCCCGGCGCGCTGCGCTCGGCTGCTGGACAAGGGCTCTCACCGGCTCAGATATCGCGCGGCACCATGTTCGCCGCCGAGGTTGGGCGCGAACTCAGCACTGAGATGAAACGCCGCTGCAAGGTTTAGCGGCGCCACGTCGCGCGATGCGCGCTGCTGATTGCGGCCGGGCTGCGATGGGATGCGTGGCACCGGCAGTTTGACCTCGGCCCACACCGGCAGATGATCCGAACCGACGGCCGGCCCTGTGCCAGAGCGCGCGATCGTCAGATCCGCCGACACCAGCACATGATCGAGCGCCACTTGTGGCAACGCCACGGGCCACGCTGGCCACGTCGGCTTCAGCTGCAGTGCCGGAAACATCCACGCTTCCAGCATCAGCCGCTTGAAGGAATTGGACCAGGGCGCGGTATTGAAATCGCCGGCCAGGACCGTCGGTCCATTGATCAGCGAGATGAACTGGATGAGGCTCGTCACGTGCTTGTCATGCAACCACGGACTGCGCGACGGCCGATGCAGATGCGTGCCGACGACCGTCACTTGCGCATCCATCGTCTTGACGCGCGCCCACACCAGCGGCGGTTGTTCGACCGCGACGCGCGCGGCGCCCTGATCCGCGATCGGGTAACGCGAGAGCAGCGCCATCGCGCACACCCATTGGTCCGCGCAATGCACCTGATAGGGATAGGCCGTCTTCAGTTCGTCGAGCAAACGCCGCTTGTCGGGACCGACCTCGGTCATGACGACCACATCGGCGCGCTCACGCACGAGATAGTCATGCAGCGCCGTGCTGTCTTTGAGCTTGTGCCAGGTATTGATCGAGATGACACGCAAGGCGCCGTCCACGCTGACCGGGCGGAGATTCTCGATGCCGGACTCGCGCGACGTTGTGTTGAACGACTTGTCGCCCGAAAGCCCGAGCCAGGCATGCGCCGCCAGCACCACAATGGTTCCAGCGACAATGAGTGCGACCTCATTGCGCTTCACCAACAGTGCGACCGCCGCGACGATCGCGACCGCAAAGCAATGAACCGCGAGCGGGCTGAACATATCGGGCGCCGGCCAGACGCGGCCGAGCATCACGAACAAGAGCGCGAGGTCGGCAAGCACGATTGTCGCGAACGCAAGAGCCCGCCCCGGCCGCTGCCGTGCCGTGTCCAAGAAACGGACATAAAGAGAGGCGAAGTAACGCGAGACAAAGGTCATGTGATACGCGGCTTTACGATTTTGAAACCATTTCTTAGCAGCGCCACAGCCGTCGCACAAACCGTGCCGCGCAGTGCCGCCAAGTATTTTTCGTTAATTTCGCTAGATGCAGTGCCAACGCGCACGATTGACAAAGGGCCGCCGCTCAAGGCTTTGTCGGCGGCTAAAAGTTAACGCTGGAAGGATGCGCGATGGAGTTCAGTCAGTTTACGGAGCCGGTCATCGCGTTCGTGAAAGCCCACAAGGAGTGGGCGGCGCCGATCGTCTTCCTGCTGGCGTTCGGAGAAAGCCTCGCGTTCTTCTCGCTGTTGCTGCCGGCAACCGTCATTCTCGTCGCCATCAGCGGCTTCATGGGCGCAAGCGGCATCAACTTCTGGCCGGTCTGGATCGCCGGCGGCATCGGCGGCACGCTCGGCTACGCGATCTCCTACTGGATCGGCTACTACTTCAAGGACAGCATCTCCAAGTGGTGGCCGTTTTCCACGCGGCCCGAGCTGCTGCCGCAAGGCGAGGCGTTCTTTCACAAATGGGGCGCGCTCGGGGTCTTCTTCGGCCACTTCTTCGGGCCGGTGCGTGCCGTGATCCCGGTGGTCGCCGGCATGTTCGCGATGCCACAGATTAAGTTTCAGATCGCCAACGTCGCTTCGGCGTTTCTGTGGGCCGGCGGCGTTCTCGCGCCCGGCACATTCGGGTTCGACTATGTCTCGAAGCTGTGGAACTACCTGAAGTCGCTCGGCGGCGCTGGATAGGCACCGGCATGGCGGCGCGCGACCCGGTGACCGCTCCCCTGATCCCGCCGCGCGTTGCGGCGCCGGAGGCGCCGCTGCCGCTCTGGCGCTTCGTTCCGACGTTTGTGCGCAATCCGATACGCGCGATCCCGCGTCCGGTGTATGACGAGCCGCTGTTCGCGCCACCGCAACTCGGCGGCCGCTTTGTCTGGGTGACGGATCCCACGCTGGTCGAGCGCGTGCTGCTGCATGACGCCGAGGCGTTTTCGAAATCACCGGTCGAGCGGCGCATATTCGCGCCCATCATCGGCGACGGAATCCTGACCGCGGAAGGCGCCAGCTGGCGCTGGCAACGGCGTACGGCCGCGCCCCTCTTCCGGCACGCCGAGATTGTCTCCCACGTACCGGCGATGGTCGCGGCCGCCGAGCGCATGCTCTCGCGCTGGACCGAGCCAGGCGTGCGCGCCATCGACGCCGACATGACGGATGTGACGTTCGACGTCTTGAGCGCGACGATCTTCTCTGGCGCCACGCCGGATGAAATCGCCGCGCTCAAACGGCACATCGACCGCTATCTCGACACGACGAGCTGGGAGATCGCCTACGGAATCCTGAGGTTGCCTGAATGGCTCTGGCATCCGCGCAAACGCCAGATGCGCACCGCCGCACTTGGACTCCGCGCAACCATCGATCGAATCATCGCGCGCGAGCAGGCCAATGGCTGGGCCAGCGGCGGCCTGATGGCGCAGCTCGGCGCCGCCCGCGATCCCGAGACCGGCGCACCGATGAGCGATGTCCTGATCGCCAACAACCTGCTCACGTTCGCCGCCGCCGGGCACGAGACCACCGCCAAGGCGCTGACGTGGACGCTCTATCTGCTGGCGCGCGCGCCGCAGTGGCAGACCGCCGTTCGAGCGGAAATCGAGGCGATCTGCGGGCGCGAGGCCGTCCGGGCCGATCACGTCGAGCGAATGGCAATCACGATGCAGGTTTTAAAAGAGTCCATGCGGCTCTATCCGCCGGCGCCGGTGCTCACCCGCGTTGCGCTCCGCGAAATCGACCTTGGCGGCCAAAGCATCAAACCCGGCACCCTCATCATCATGCCGGTCTACGTGATCCATCGCCATCGCAAGCTTTGGCGCGATCCCGACACGTTCGATCCCACGCGCTTCGAGCCCGCGCGCGCCGCCGCCTATCTGCGCACGCAGTTCATGCCGTTCGGCTTCGGCCAGCGCACCTGCATCGGCATGGGTTTCGCGATGATCGAGGCCGCCGCATTGCTCGCGACGTTCGTCCGCGCTGCGCGTTTCGAGTGGGACGGACGGCACGCGCCGGAGCCGATTTCGCGCGTGACGTTGAGGCCCGGGGGCGGCATGCCGCTCCTTGTCTCACCGCTCTCTCGCGGCTGACCGCCTGCAACTTTGACTTGTCGCACGCAACGAAAAAGACTAGACCGGCGTCACAACCCGGCCAAATTCTGCAAGAGGAGATCATCATGGTGGCCCCCACCGCTCGTGGCGCGCGTTCAATGCGCAACGTCGAAAAGAAGAAAAAGAAAGCCCGCCGCGCCGCGCCGCGCAAGAAGACGTCGCGCCCGATGGGCAACACGATCGGCGCCCGCCGCCGCTTGAAGAAGATGGCCGGCAAGAAGCGCGCCGCAAAGGCGTAAGCGCGTTTCGGTTTGCATTTCGCCAGGCCGGATCGCAAGGTCCGGCCTTGTTGTTCTAGGGGGATCGCGCGCCGGCAAAGCCACCCAGCAGGCGTGGCCCCAAGATCGGGATGGCGAGGCCGAGCAACACCAAAGCGCCGCCGCCCGCGACTTGCCGCGAGACCGTCTCGCCCAGCAGCAACCACCCCGACAGCATGCCGATCAGCGGCACGAGCAATACAAACGGTACGACCTGCGCCGCGGCGTTGCGGGTCAGCAGTCCGTTCCAGATGGCGCCGCCGATCAGAGAGACCGGATACGCCAGATAAAGTACGGCGCCGATTCCGCGCCACGAGATGTTCGCGACCGCCGCCGTAATCGCGGCCGGACCTTCGACCAGCAGCGAGAGGACGATCAGTGGCCCCGCGGCCACCAGCGCCGTCCACGCCGAAAACGCCAATCCGTTCGCGGTCGCCGGCCCGCTTGGTGATGATGTTGGCCGCACTCCATGCCAGCGCCGCCGCGACCACCATCATGAACGGCACGAAGGCCGCACTCGCCCATTCGGTGCCGATGACCGTCAAGCCGGCGAGGGCCGTCGCCAATCCCGCGATCTGCCACCGCGTCACGGCTTCACCGAGCAGGACGGCTGCGAGTGCAACCGTAAACAGCACCTGCGTTTGCAGCACGACAGACGAGAGGCCGGCCGGCATGCCGGCGCGCATGGCCCAGAACAGCAAGCCAAACTTCACGACACCGAACAGAAGCCCAAATGCGACAATCAGGCGCCACGGCACGTCGGGGCGCGGCCATATGAAGACGAAGGGAACCGCGGCCAGAAAAAACCGCAGCGCCGCGAGCAGCAGCGGCGGAAGCTCGCCGACGCCCACTTTCATGACGACAAAATTGAAACCCCACAGCAGCGCAACGAACAAAGCGAGCAGGATATCGCGGGTGGACATCATCCGAGGCTGACGCCGCAGGCCTTCACCCACCGCAAGCCTTCGACCGTGCCCTTGCGCGGCTTGTATTCGCAGCCGACCCAGCCGTCGAAACCCGAGGCATCGATCAGCTTGAAGAGATGCGTATAGTTGAGCTCGCCGTCATCGGGCTCGCCGCGATCGGGCGGGTTGGCAATCTGATAGTGCCGTGCCAGGGCCCCGAACTCCTTGATCGCCATGGCGACATCGCCTTCCATGACCTGACGATGATAGAGATCGAACTGCAGGCCGACGTGGTTGTCGGCGACTTCGTGGATGATCGAGCGCGCCTCACCCGTCGTGTTGAGGAAGTAGCCCGGAATGTCGCGCGAATTGATCGGCTCGATGATGACATCGACGCCGTAGTCGGCCGCCATCTTGCCCGCGCGCTTCAGATTGGCGACATAGGTCTTGCGCTCGGCCCCGTGGTGGCGGAGCCCCGCCATGGCAAAGACACGCTTGCAGCCGAATTTTTCGGCAAGCTTGAGTGCTGCGAGCGTCGACGCCTCGAACTCCGTCTCGCGGCCCGGCAGCGCGCTCAAGCCACGCTCACCTTTCGACCAATCGCCGTGCGCCATGTTGAACAGCGCCTGCGTCAGGCCGTTGGCCTTGAGGCGCGCCGCGATCTCCTCGGCCGGTGCCTCGAACGGATTGAGATATTCGACGCCCTTGAAGCCTGCTTTGGCCGCCGCCTCAAATCGATCCAGGAACGGGACCTCGGTAAAGAGGAACGACAGGTTCGCGCAAAATTTCGGCATGGTGTGTCCTAGCTCTGACGCCTGATCAACTGCTTGACCATGTGCGTGATGTGGCGATCACCGATGTCTTCTTCACTTTCGACCTGGTAGCCGTGGCGATGATACCAGCCGATCAGTTGAGCCAGCACGGAGCCGGTATACAGGCGAATGACGTCGCGACCGAGTTGATCTGCGCGCACGTCCGCCGCGTCGAGCATGATCTGGCCGAGACCTTGGCGTTGCGCGCCGGGCGCTGCCGCGATCGACCAGATCAGCAGATCATCGGCGCGCGCCTGCAGGATCAGCACGCCACGCAGTTGGTCGCGCTCTTCGGCAAGCCAGACTTCCATGGTGCGAAAGATCTCAGCATAGTCGGCCTGCAGCGGCAGCGGCTCGACACCGAGCAGCGTGCGATTGCGTTCGTAGGCGGCGCGCTGCAGTGTCTCAACCGCCGCGCGGTCCGCCTCGGTGGCCTTGCGGAACGTGATCGGTGCGGGGCCCAGATCTTGCGAGCGACTGTCCGGCGGGCGGCTCAAAGCGCGAAGCCTCCATCGACCAGGAAATTCTGGCCCGTTGTGAATGCTGATTCGTCGGAGGCGAGGTAAACCGCGATCGCGGCGATCTCCTCCGCCGTACCAAGACGCCCCATCGGCTGGCGATCGACGAACATTTGGCGCACCTCGTCTTCGGTTTTGCCGAGCACCTTTGCCTGCGCGGCGATGCGGCCGTCGAGCGACGGCGATTGCACGGTGCCAGGGCAGATCGCGTTGCAGCGTACGCCCTTGCGGATGAAGTCGGCGGCGACCGCTTTCGACAATCCGATGACGGCGGCTTTGGTCGTGCCGTAGACGTAGCGGTTCGGGATACCGCGCACCGAGCCCGCGCCCGAGGCGATGTTGACGATGGAGCCGCTCCCCTTCGCCAGCATGCCTGGCAGGAATGCCTTTATCGTGCGGTGCATGGAGCGGACGTTGAGATCGAACGAGAAGTCCCAATCCTTGTCGGAGCACTCGAGGACGCTGCCGGCCGCGACATACCCCGCCGCGTTGAACAGCACGTCGATCGTGCCGATCTTCTTGGCCGCATCCTCGACGGATTTGGTCTGCGTCACGTCGATCAGGTGGGTCTCGGCGATACCGTGTTCGCGCAGATCCTTCATCGACGCCAGATTGATGTCGCTGGCGATCACCTTGGCGCCTTCGCGCGCGAACGCGATCGCCGTCGCGCGGCCGATGCCGGCGCCCGAGGCCGTACAGAATGCTACTTTGCCTTTGAGCCGTCCGCTCATGCCGTTTTCCCTTCGATCAACGATTCGATTTGAGCCATTGTTGGCGTGGTTTTGCCGTATATAAAAGTCCCCTGCTCCGCGATCTCGCGCGCCGCCGTCAGGAAGCCGCCGAGCGCCGTGCGCGCCAACGCGCTGCCGACACTGATGCGCTTGACGCCTGCGGCGCCGAGTTCGGCCACGGTGAAGTGCGCGCTGGCATTGGAGACGATGACGTTCACAGGCTTGGTTACGGCCGCCATCACCTGCCGCACCAAGGCGATGTCGTTGAGGCCCGGCGCATAAAGAACATCGGCGCCCGCCGCCTCGTACGCCTGCAATCGGCGGATCGTATCGTCGATGTCCTTGCGCCCGTGCAGAAAATTCTCCGCCCGTGCCGTCAGCGTGAATGGAAAAGGCAATGCGCGAGCGGCGGCCACCGCCGCTTTCACACGGGCGATGGAGGTCTCGAGATCATAGATCGGGTTGCCGTCCTCACACGTCGCGTCCTCGATCGAGCAGCCGACCAAGCCGGCTGCCGCCGCCAGCGGGACGGTCGCTGCCGCTGCGTCGGGCGCATGGGCATAGAGGTTTTCGAGGTCGCCGTTGACGGGCAGATGCGTCGCATCGCAGATGGCCTTGGCATTGGCGAGAGCCTCTTCGCGCGACACTGCGCCCACGCCATCGAGCCGACCCATCGCATGCGCATGCCCGGCGCTGGTCGTCGCCAGTGCTTTGAAGCCGAGCGCCGTCAAGATCCGCGACGAGCCCGCATCCCATGGATTGGGAATGACGAAGATGCCGGGCGCCTCGTGCAGTGCGCGGAATGTCTTGGCTTTTTCCAATTGTGTGGGCATGCGGATCTCGAAGATGTCGAAGTTCTCGCCCGACACTATACAAGCCTCATTGCCTGGAGCTATGCAAATGCGACAGAGACAACTGGGAGAAGACCATGCTGCTGAAGGATCGCACCGCCATCGTCACGGGCGCCGCTTCGAAGCGCGGGCTCGGGCGCGCGACCGCGCAGCTCTTCGCCGAACATGGCGCCAAGGTTGCGATCCTCGATATCGACGAGGAGCAATCGCGGCTGGCGGCGGCCGCGTTACCCGGCAAGGGTCACGTTGGCTTGGCGTGCGATGTGACGGATCACAATCGCTGCCTCGCGGTCGTCGCGGTGCTCGTCGAAAAGCTCGGGCACATCGATGCCCTGGTCAATATTGCCGGAATTGCGCAATCCTTGAAGCTGATGGAGATCAAGGCCGCGCACTACGACGCTGTGATGGACGTCAACTTGCGCGGGACATTCAACATGACGCAAGCCGTGGTGCCGCACATGCGCCATCGCAAGTCCGGCTCGATCATCAACATGGCATCCGTTGCGGGACAACGCGGCGGCGGCCTATTCGGCGGGCCGCACTATGCCGCGGCGAAAGCGGGCGTGCTCGGCCTCACCAAAGCAACGGCGCGTGAATTGGCGCCGGACAATATTCGCGCCAACGCGATCTGCCCGTCACTGATCGACACCGATATTTTTGCTTCTGCGCCGGGATGGACGAAGGAACGCGAGGCAGACGTGCTCAAGATGATCCCGATGGGGCGCGCTGGCAAGGCGAGCGAAGTCGCCGGCTGCTGTCTATTCCTCGCGTCGGATCTATCGACCTACGTCACCGGCTCCGAGATCGACGTCAACGGCGGCAGCCACATTCACTGACGCCGCAGACAGGGTCAGACCTCTGGCCGGCCAGCCCCCTGGATTGAGGATATTGCGATGGCGTCACTTCGATGGGCCAGAGGTCTGACCACTGTCTTGCTCTTAATCTACACGGTGCCAGCGGCAGCGGAGGTCGACTGCGCTGCGCCAAAGACGAGCTCGGAGGCGAACGCGTGTTCCGAGCAGGAACTCAAAACCGCCGACGCCGCCTTGCAGGCCGCCTACAAAGCTGCGCTGCGGCGGGCCGAGGTGGACGAGCGGCTTAACACCGTCCAGCGCAGAGACTGGAAGCGCGCGCTGCAGGAAGGGCAGCGCAAATGGATCGCCTTTCGCGATGCCGACTGCGG
The DNA here is from genome assembly GCA_963779515.1 of uncultured Alphaproteobacteria bacterium. Classification (GTDB taxonomy): domain Bacteria; phylum Pseudomonadota; class Alphaproteobacteria; order Rhizobiales; family Hyphomicrobiaceae; genus CAVZYN01. The sequence goes on along the minus strand of CAVZYN010000003.1, from coordinate 102,232 downwards.
CGCACCGATCGGCTGGGAGCAATATCAAGCTTCGGGCCTCGGCGCGGCTGTGCTCGCATGCAGACTTGCGAAGACAGACGTGCGTATCAAAGACCTGACGTCGCGCTATGGCGGAAAGTAGGCCTGCAATCAAGCTTTCGGGGGCCATGACTGGATGACGGGCTGGCCGTTCTCAGCCTTGCGGCGGAACTTGATCGACTTGCCCTTCAGCGGTCCGTCGACCAGCTGCTTCAGCATCGCTTCCACCAGTTTCGACGGCCCCACGGCCTCGATCACCCACGGGATATCGCCGGAGCGCCATTCCTTCGGCGCCAGGATCAGCGGCTTCGCCGGATCCGCCGACAGACGGCGGTCGACCTCGCCCGACACCGTTGCCCACAGCACCAGCGCGACCGGCGCGGTCGCGTCGCCCTCGCCCATCTTGGCGTCGGCGACGAGGAACTGATTGGCGGCGAGGCACGGCATCATGTGATTGAGGATCGTCTCGAGCGTCAGCGCGCGATGCCGCGGCGAGCCCATGAGCACCGCGATCATCTTGCCGAGCGCGGGCGTTGCCTGACCGTTGATGGCGAATTGGCGCGGTTGTGGCCGGACCTCGGGCTGCCCCTCGGGCCGTGCGGCCGGTGCGACGGAGGCGATGGGACTGGCGGCCGGCGGCGGTGGGGACGGCATGGATGGTGGCGGCGCAGCTGCCGCAACCTTTGCCGCGGGTGGCGGTGCTGATGGCGGAGATGGCGCTGCCGGTGGCTGCGTCGTTCCGCTCGAATTCTTCTTCCAAAATGCCATATAAAAATCCCCCGCAGACTTGAGACAATATGCCGGCATACTATCCTAGGCTGAGGCGACTGCCGAGTCTCCTCGGCGCCGTTTCAGTACTCTTTTTTGGTGTGAGCATTTGCGCCCGGCATCGGAAATCGCATGACAACGCTAACAATCTTCGCTCTGGCGGCGCTGGCAGAAATCGCGGGGTGCTTCGCCTTTTGGATGGTCATACGGCAAGGCGCATCGCCACTGCTTCTCATTCCGGGCGCGTTCGCGCTCCTGGCGTTCGCCTGGTTGCTCACGCGGGCCGATGTCGCTTTTGCTGGCCGCGCCTTCGCCATCTACGGCGGCATCTATATCGCCAGCTCTCTGGTGTGGCTTTGGCGGATCGAAGGCAAGATGCCCGACAGATGGGATCTGATCGGCTCTTGCATCTGTCTCGCGGGCGCACTCGTTATCCTCTATGGCCCGCGCGCCGCCTGACCTACTCGCGGCTGGAGGTCGCAAGGCGCAGCGCCAACCCGGCGAACACGGCCGACAGGGCATAGTGCGTCCAGCGCGCAAGCCGGTTCGCGCTGGACATGAACGTGCGCACATGTGCGGCTGCCACGATGACAGCGCCATTTACGATCAAGCCGATGGCGTTGAGGATCGTCGCCAACACCATAATCTGAAGTCCGACATTGCCGGCGTCAGGCGTCACGAACTGCGGCAGCAGTGCCAGCATGAACAGCACCATCTTCGGATTGAGAATGTTGGTCAGAAGCCCCTGGTGAAACATGTGGCTCAACGGGACGCCGTCACGGGATGGTTCAAGGACCGTGGCTGTGCCTGCCGATTTCAGCGTGGTCCACGCCAGATACAGAAGATAGGCCGCGCCCGCCCAACGCACGATGTCGTAGGCTGCTGGCACAACGACGAACAATTGCGCGAGCCCAAGCGCGACGGCGGCGGCATGGACATACGTGCCAAGCTGAATACCGGCGAGCGTCACAAATCCTGCGAGGCGCCCGTGGCTGACGCTGCGCGAGGCGATCAGCAGCATGTCCGGCCCCGGCGACACCGTCAGCGCCAAGCAGGCCGTCGCGAAGACGATCAATGTTGCAAGGTCGGGCATCACAGGCTCTCGTTGCTCGATCTGGAACCATATGCATGATACCGATCGTGGACAATCCGGAACCAGAACTGCGTGCGCGGCTTGAAACTTACCTTCGCGCCAGCGCCGATGTCATGTCGGTGCTGCGAGCCGCGCGCGCCTCCGGCTTGCCAGATTGGCGGCTCTTTTCTGGCGCCGTCTATCAATCTTTGTGGAATGGCGTGACAGGGCGCGCGGTCGGCTACGGTGTACGCGACTACGACATTGCCTATTTCGATCCGGACCTCACCGAGGCAGCCGAGATGCATTGGGCGGACCGCGTTCGCGCTCACCTACCCGAAGGTCTCCGCAGCTTGGTCGAGATCGCAAACCAAGCGCGGGTGCATCTGTGGTTCGAGCAAAAGTTTGGGCGGCCCTACGCACCGCTGCAGTCAACCGACGCGGCGCTAGCGCGGTCGCTCGCAACGGCCCACGCCGTCGGCATGAGATTGGAGCAGGACGGCACGATGACGGTTGCCGCACCCTTTGGCTTGCGCGACATCTTCGATCTCGTGCTGCGCCCTACGCCGGCACTGGAGCCGATCGCGGCGTTTCGTGCTAAGGCTCTAGATGCGCGCGACCGGTGGCCTGAAGTCAGAATTGTGGACCTCTGACGGGACCCTGCAGACAGCCAAGGAAAGCTACATGTCCGAACCAACGATCGATCGAGACGCCATGGGAAAGCTGGCGAAGGCGCTGGCGTTTATTTGCGGCGCGGATCATCCAACGACTGTCGCCTTGAAGGTGGCGGCCGAGAGCGGGGCCGAGCGCGATATCAAGACGGCGCGCTCAGCATTTCTGAAGCTGAAATCAAGCGATCGCAGCGCGGCGCTGGCCATGATCCGCGACGACTGATGCAGCACTATGGCATCGGCGTCAGCGCTTCTTGCCGCCCTTGTCGTTCTTCGCAAAGGTTGCAGTGACGCTCGGGGCGCCCTTGCTCTTCTCAGCCGCGGTTTTCTTCGGTTTGCGAATTTCGCGATTTGATCTGATCTGGCCTTTGGCCATGTCACTTATCCTTGAAAATCGTTCATTTGGACGCCAAGCCCGCACTTACATGAAGGGGCTTTGCACCAGTTCGTAGGCCTTGGCAATTGGAGATCGCGACGGGTGCCCGCGTCAAGCCGGGCGGAGCCCAGACAGCAGATGGCCCGCATCGACTCGGGGGGAGATCGATGCGGGCCAAGAACGCGCGCCGGGCAAAGCCGTCGCAACAATAGAGTACGTGGGATTCGTTAATACTCCGTATTAGTTATATTTTCAATTTGAGCACATTATCTCCGTCTTGGAGCATCAATCCTGCTCCTCCACGACCTTCCGGAACGGGCCGAACTCCGCCAGCATTGCGCGTTCTTCCGCCATGTGGGCGCGTTCCTCCTTGAGAAAGCGATCGACGGCCTTGCGGAAACCGGCGTCCGCGACCCAGTGCAACGAATACGTTGGCGCTGGCATGTAGCCGCGCGCGAGCTTGTGCTCGCCCTGGGCGCCGGCTTCGACGCGGGCGAGCTTGTGCTCGATGGCGTAATCGATGGCTTGATAGTAGCAGATCTCGAAATGCAGGCAGGGATGCTGCTCGGCGCAGCCCCAGTAGCGGCCATAAAGGCAATCGCCGCCAATCAGATTGAGGGCGCCCGCGATTGGCCGATCGCCGCTCTTGGCAAAAATCAACAAGCACCGTTCGCCCATCGCCGCGCCCAGCAGCGAAAAGAATTTGCGGTTGAGATACGGGCGGCCCCACTTGCGGCTGCCGGTGTCCATGTAGAACTCGAAGAACGCGTCCCAGTGCGCTTCTGTGATGTCGCGTCCCGAGACGCGCTCGATCGTCAATCCGGCGGCGAGCGCCTGGCGGCGTTCCTTGCGGATCGTCTTGCGCTTTTGCGACGACAGCGCCGAGAGGAACTCCTCAAAGGTTTGATATCCCGCGTTCGCCCAATGAAACTGCTGGCCGGTGCGCTGTAGGAGGCCGCTTGCGCCCAAGCGGATCCACTCTGATTCCGTCACGAACGTCGCGTGGATCGATGAGAGGCCATGGCGATTGGCGAGTTCGATCGCGCCCGCCGCCAGCATCCGCTCGCTGTGGTCATGATCTTTTCCCGGCCGCGCAAGGAAGCGGCGGCCCGGCACCGGCGTGAACGGCACGGCGATTTGCAGCTTCGGATAATAGGCTCCACCCGCGCGTTGATAGGCCTCGGCCCAGCCATGGTCGAAAATGTATTCGCCTTGGCTGTGGGTCTTGAGGTAGGCCGGCGCGACGCCCGCGATCGCACCTTTTTGCGCTTCGAGCACCAAGTGCTGCGGCGTCCAGCCCGACCGGCCGCCAACGGTGCCTGCGTCTTCGAGCGCCTTCAGGAAGGCGTGCGACAGAAACGGGTTGTAGGTGGCGGCTTCCGGATTGGCACAGGCATCCCATTCGGCCGCCGCGATGGCTGAAATCCGCGGTTCGACCCGGAGCGTGCTTTCGTCTGATTTGGTCATTCAGATGCCCGGATTGGCCACGACGTGCCGGCTCTCGACATTTTTGCCCTTGGAAGGCAAAACGATCATAGCAGCGCCTTGGATGATACCTATATCATGGCGTGTGGTCGCAGGGTTGTGGAGGTTGTGATGCGCCGGTTCGCAGTTCTTGTCGCGTTGGCGGTCGTGATTGCCTTGGCGGGTCCGGCGGTCGCGCAGCGCGGGCCCGATGACACCGAGGGTGTCAAGGTCACGCGCAAATCCATCATGCGCAATTTGGTCGGCGCCGAGAAAATCGAGTTGCAGGCCGGGCTGCAGTACGACCAGATGACGCGTCAGGCGTTCCAGAAGCGGGCGCTGGCAGGCGACGATCACCCGCAGGTGCAGCGGCTGCGCCGGATCGCGCGCGATCTCCTGCCGCATACGCAAAAATTCAACGAGCGTGCGAAGGACTGGAAGTGGGAGGTCAACATGCTGGTCTCGCCGCAGATCAACGCCTTCTGCATGCCCGGCGGCAAGATCGCCTTCTTCTCCGGCATCATCGAGAAGCTGCAGCTGACGGACGACGAGATCGCGATGATCATGGGCCACGAGATCGGCCACGCGCTGTGGGAGCATGCCCGCGAGCGCGCCGGCAAATCGATGATGGTCAATGCGGGCCGCGTCATGGCCGGCTTGGTGTTCGGGCAGCTCGGCGACCTCGTCGGCGCGGGCGCTGGCAGTCTCGCGTCGCTCAAATTCAGCCGTAACGACGAGCTCGAGGCCGACTTGATCGGCATGGAACTTGCGGCACGCGCCGGCTACAATCCCGAAGCGGGGGTCTCGCTCTGGACCAAGATGGGGCAAGCCTCCAAAGGTGCGCCGCCGCAATGGATGTCGACGCATCCGTCGGGCGAAACCCGCATCGACACCATCAAAAAGCACTTGCCCGAAGTAATGGGCCTCTACGATCGCGCCAAGGCGCGAAGATCGTAGGGCGCAATCTGTTGCACCCTACGGGCAACAAGCACTAACCTAACCTGCGGTCGACGCATGTGGGCGGCTCACGCTCGTACCATCCGGCCGACCGGAGGACGACCCATGACGTCTCGCGTGACCCGCCGCCATGCCTTGCGCACAGGTGCTGCTGCTGTTGCTGGCGCCGCCGCATTGGCCTCGGCGCTACCCGTCTCATCAACCCGCGTCCATGCCCAGGCGCGCACGATCCGTCCTGTGCTCTTCAAGGGCGGCACCATCGTGACCATGGACACCGACGACGGCGGCGTGCGCACTGGCGATCTGCTGGTGCGCGACGGCCGCATTTACGGCATCGATGCCAGCATTCCTGCCGGAGATGCGCAGGTGATCGATGCCGCCGGCGCGATCCTGATCCCGGGTCTCGTCAATTCTCATATTCACCTCGGCCAGGCCATCATTCGCGGCATGTCGGGCGACCACACGCTCGGCCAGTATTTCCAAGTGGTGGTTGGCAAATACAGCCCGAAGCTGACAGCTGAGGATCTCGCTGCAAGTGACTACGCCGGCGCGCTCGAGCAGCTCGACAACGGCACCACCACGATCTTCGACTGGAGTCGCGAGGTGCTGACACCGAAGCATGCGGACGCCGCCGTCGATGCGCTGCAGCGCTCTGGCATCCGTGCATTCCTCGGCTATGCGATCCCAGGACCACAACAGGGTGGCGATGCGGTCAAGGCCGACATCATGCGCATCCAATCGGGGCCACTTGCGGCGCGCGACGGGCGGGTTCGCCTCGCCATCGGCCTGCGCGGGCCCGACTCTTCACCACCCGACCAGACCGAAGCCGACTTCAAGTTCGCCCTCAGCCTCGGCGTCATCCACCAGTTCCACATCGGCGCGTGGCTCTATCAGGCGCGCCGCCCGCGCGCGACCGCCAAGCTCAACGAGGACAAGCTGCTGTCACCGCGCGCAATCCTCGTGCATGCCAACGACCTTGACGAGGACGAGTACAAGATCTGCGCGGACGCCGGCGCAAAAATTGTGGTCACACCGGAGGTCGAGATGCTGATGGGGCATGGTCAGCCGGCGACGGCGCGTGTCTTGCGCAACGGCGGCAAGCCCGGGCTCGGCGTCGACGTTGTGACGGGGATCGGCGGCGACATGTTCAGCCAGATGCGGATGGCGCTGGCGGCGCAACGTTTGGCCGACAATCTCGCGGCGCAGGCCAAGAAAGAGCCGCTGAAAGCCGTGACGCTGACGACGCGGCAAGTGCTGGCGGCGGCAACGATCGACGGCGCGAGGCTGCTCGGCATCGACAAGGAACTCGGCTCGCTGACCGCCGGCAAGCGCGCCGACATCGCCATGATCCGCGGTCGCGGCCTCGCCACCGCACCGATGCACGATCCGATCGGCACTGTCGTGATGCAGGCGAACGCGTCCGTGGTCGATACCGTGATGGTCGAGGGTGACATCATCAAGACGGGCGGCACGTTCGTTGGCCGCGACATCGGCAAGGCGACGGCGGATCTGCAGCGTCAGGCCGCCGAGCTGATCAAACGCTGAACGCAAAACGGCCGCGTCCTCGCGAGACGCGGCCTATTGCTTCGAAACCGGATTACTTGCAGGCCTTTTGGCGGGCCTGGCAGGTTGTCAGCGGATTGGGACCTGTGCAGGTCATCTTGACCTCGCCCGACGCCGTCGCGCCCATACCCTTGATCGAATTGCCAAGCGCTGCGTTGGCCATGAACTTCGCCAAGTCTCCAGTGATCATGGTGGCGTCGCCGCCGGCGAGAACGCAGGATTTCTTCGCCGCCGATACCGGTGCGCTCATTGCGAAAACGGCTGTTGCGAGCACAAGCCCGCGCACGAAAGCTGATGTCATTGGACCCTCTCAATATACCCCAAGATGATGGCGGCACCGATCTGCCGATACTGTGGCGCCAATGCGGCTTGATCGGCCGCCGTGACGTCAATTGTCAATGCTGTTGCCGCCGCGCATCATCGCCGGGGATCGAGCGACGCTTGGATGTCCCGGCATTCAGTCGTCCTTCAACTCGTGGCCCGTCATCTGCTCGTACCAGCGGACGATGTCCATAACCGACCGGCCGGGACCGAGTGTCGTGTTGGCGGCGCGCCAAAGCTGGTGGCCAAGCGCGCTCGCCGGCACGCTGACGCCGTTGGCGTCGGCCAACGCATTGGCGATGCCGACATCCTTCAACATCAACTCGAGTTTGAAGGCATCGTCGAAGCGGCGGCCGACGACTTGCGGTCCGTATTTCTTTGACGTGATGAAGCTTTGCCCGGTCGATACATTGAGGACGTCGATCATGGCGGAGGGTTTCAAGCCGTGCGACTTGCCGATCAGCATCGCTTCCGCCGTGCCGAGACAGGTCAGCGCGGTCGCGAGGTTGTTGACGGCCTTCATGACGTGGCCACTGCCGACGGGGCCGAGATGAAACACGTGATCGCCGAGGATCTCGAGCAGCGGCCGGACGCGCTCGATCGCCGCGGCCTCGCCGCCGCACATGAAGACGAGCGTCGCACTTTCGGCACCTTCCTGGGCGCCGGAGACGGGCGCATCGATCATGTCGATGCCTTGTTCGGCGAGGCGCGCGGCGGTTTCACGCGTCAGCCAAGGTTCGGCCGACGAGGTGTCAACGAGGATCGCGCCTGTCTTGAAGCCCGCGGCGAGCCCGTCGGGCGCAAATGTACAGTCGCGCACCGCACGGCCGTTCGGCAACATCGTGAAGACGACGTCGGACGCGGCTGCGACATCCTTCGGCGTCGCGGCAGCGCGCGCGTCCTTATGGCGCTTGGCGAGCGCCTGCGTCACGGCTTGATCGATGTCGTAGAGCGAGAGTGTATGCCCGGCTGCAGCGAGATGCTGGATCATGGCGCTGCCCATGACGCCAAGACCGATGAACCCGATGCGCATGGGTACTCCCGTCATAGTCAATATCCAACCGTTCCTGGCCGCCTATGGTTCGACAAGCTCACCATGAGGCGGACTCGTGGCCGTCTACTCGAACTTCAGATTGCCGTCGGCGACGACCTTCTGCCAGACCTTCTTCTCCTCGGCCATCATGGCGGCGAACGCCTCGGGGTTGCCGCGGAACGTTTCCGCACCTTCATCCTGGAAGCGCTTGATCATGGTCTCGCTGGCGGCGGCCGCGTTGACGGCCTGATTGAGTTTGGCGATGACGGGCGCCGGCAAACCCGCAGGCCCCACCACGCCCCACCACGTCCCAACGTCGTAGTCGGCCACGCCCGTTTCCATCACAGTCGGTGTGTCCGGGAACACTTTCATCCGCGTTTTGCCGGTGGAGGCGAGCAAGCGCACCTTGTCCGACTTCAAGTGACCGATGACTGTCGGCACCGTCACGAAGTAGACCTGCACCTGCCCCGACAGCAGATCGACCATGGCCGGGCCGCCACCCTTGTAGGGAATGTGCGTCATCTTTGCGCCGGTGCGCTGGACGAACATTTCACCCGCCAGATGCTGGATGCCGGCAGGGCCGGATGACGCGAAATTCAGCGCCGCCGGCTGCGCCTTGGCGCGCGCAATCAGATCCGGGATCGACGTGACGCCGGTTTCGCGATTGACGACGACGAGCAACGGACCGCGCCCGAGCAGGGAGACCGGCACAAAATCCTTGAAGACATCATAGGGCAGCGCCTGCTGGCCGGTCGTCGAGGTGATGAACGTCGATGTCGCGAGCAGCAACGTGTAACCGTCGGGCTTGGCCCTGGCGACGGCTTGTGCGCCAATGATGCCGCCGCCACCGCCCTTGTTCTCGATGATCACGGGCTGCCCGAGCTGGTCGCTCAAATGGCGGCCGAGATCGCGCGCGATCAGATCCGTGCCGCCGCCCGGCGCGAACGGCACAATCAGCGTAATCGGCTTATCGGGAAAGGTCTGTGCGATGCCTGGCGACGCAAGAGTTGCGAGCGCCACGACTCCGATGGCGAGCTTCGAGACAATTCGCGTCAGCATGGCATAGACCTCTTGGTGCGTTCAGTGTGTCCCGCCGTCTGTGACCATGGCGCGGCGCTCCTGAGCGTAGCGCACAAGCGCCGCGAAGCGATAGATGCCGTGTACGAATTTGCCGTAGGGCATGGTGATGAAAAGCGCGAAAACGACGCCGAGATGGAGCGCCAGCAGAAGGCCCATGGCAGGCGTCGCACGCAGGATCAGCAGCGCGAGCCCCGTCAGCGACGTCAGAAACAGCATCACCAGGAACGCGACATCCATGCCTTGCCGGTTGCCGTCCTGGAGCGCGGGATCGCGGACTTGCTTGGCGCGGAGCAGGCCGGCAGGGCCGATGAGCAGCCCAATACCGCCGAGTGTGCCAAGCACGACCGGTAGGTCGTACCACGGATAGGGCGCCTGCAGTCCCAGCAGATAGTGATAGAGCGTTGCGAACGAGGTCGCGGCGAAGCACAGCAGGAAGCCGTAGAATGTCAAATGATGATAGAGGCGGCGGTTGTCGGTTGGTGTCTCGCCCTCGTTGAAGCAGCCGACGCCGCCACCGTCGAGATAGCGCAGGCTGCCGGCGTCTTTCATCGCTTGCCAGAGTGAGGCAAGATCGGTTTGGGCGCCTGCCTTGAATTCGATCGACTGCCAGAACGCGCGCACACCCATCACAAGCGCGACGATCGCGTAGAGGAACGCGGCGCCAAAGATTGCGACCATCGTGTTGTGCGGCATCAGCTTGTAGAAGGCGCCGGGTCCTGTGTGTGCGCTCCACAGCACGCGCGGATCATGCCAGGCGATGAAGCCGATCGTGAACACCGCGACACTGGCCGCCGCGATGAGGCTGATGACGAGGCCGTTGTTTTGGAACGCCGGCGCCAAGGCGCGCGGCCAGGCATAGGCCTGATAGGACTCCGAACGCGCGATCGCGAGTGTCTGCGGAACATTGACGTTGAACTCGTGCGGCGGCGAGAACTGGCAATCGACGTAGCAGGCGCCGCAGCCGTGGCAGAGATTGGCGAGATAATTGAGATCGCCGTCGGGGAAGACGCGGCGCATTTCCATGGCGGGAAAAACAGCGCAAAGCCCTTCGCAATAGCGGCACGAATTGCACACCGTCATCAATCGGTCGGCCTCGGAGAGCGCCGCCGTCGTGTGGGTCGTCGAGCCCGCGATGATGTTACTGCCGTCCTGCATTGGCGGCTGCCTCCCTGCCTGCGATGCGCCCGAAGACGCTGCCGATTGTCATGCCGATGCCGGCGGCATAGCCTTGGCCTAGAACATTGCCGGCCATGATTTCGCCAGCGGCATACATGTTGTCCGATGGTCCCCCATCCTGCATCATCATGCGCGACTCGCGGTTCACGCGGGTGCCGAGATACGTGAAGGTGATGCCGGGGCGCACAGGATAGGCGTAGTACGGCGCGGTCTCGATCTTGCGCGCCCAATGGGTTTTTGGCGGCGTCAGCCCTTCGGTGCGGCAGTCATCCAGGATCGTGTGATCGAAGGTGCCGGGTCGCACGGCTGCGTTAAAGGTCCGGACCGTCTGATCGAGCGTCGCCGGATCAAGCTTCAGCTTCTCCGCCAGCGCGGCGATCGTCGGCGCGGCGATTGCCGGATAGAGCGACGGCATAAACATCTTCAGCGATGATGCATCGAAAACTATGTAGGCGATTTGATCCGGCTGCGCGGCGACAAGACGCCCCCAGATGGCGTAGCGCTTCGGCCAGACATCTTCGCCCTCGTCGTAAAATCGCACCGCATGCTTGTTGACGACAATGCCAAAGACGACGCAATCGAGCCGGGTGATGATGCCGCCGTCGTATTTCGGGGCGCGCGCATCAATGGCGACCGCGTGGCATTGCGTCGGGTCGCCGATCTGCTGCACGCCTTTTGCAATCAGCGCCTTCAAGACAACGCCCTGATTGTAGCGCGTGCCACGAATGAGGAAATTCTCGGCGGCGGGCCCCCAAGACTCTTTCAGCCATTCGATGTTGGACTCGAATCCGCCGCTGGCCGCGACCAAAGCCTTGGCGCGAACTGTAACGCGGCGATCACCGAACTTTACGGTCGCCGATCGGAAAGCATTGTCCCTGATGTCCAGATCGACGACTTCAGCGTCGTACAAGGTCTCGACGCCAAGTTTCTCCGCTGTCAGGTAGAGCGCGTTGAGCATGGCGCGGCCGCCACCGAGAAAGAACGAGTTGGTGCGCCCCAGGCTCAACGTGCCGCCGAGCGAGGGCTGAAACCGCACACCCTGGCGGGCGATCCAGGTCAGCATCTCTTTTGATTCACTGATCATGTAGCGCGCGAGCTGCTCGTCTGTATTGCCGCCCGTCACCTTCAACAGATCGTCCCAGAATTCCTCTTCCGTGTAGGGGCCGGAGAGCGTTTCGGTGGCGCTGTCGTGGGCGCAGCGCATGTTGCGGGTATGGCGCGTGTTGCCGCCGCGATAGAACTTTGGCGCGGCCTCGAGCACCAAGACGCGTTCGGCACCGCCCTCGCGCGCCGCAATGGCCGCGCACAGCGCCGCGTTGCCGCCGCCGATTACCAGCACATCGTATGTGATCTCGAGATCCGTCACGTCCCCTGCCTCTGCCCCCTGCCCCCGCCGCGCACCGTCATAGACCGGTTGGCCGCCATGTGCCCTGCTGAATTGGCAGGTTTAGTATTCGAAACCCTCAAACGTTGGGGCGTCCGACCATTGCTCGGCTGTTTTGCGGTCCTCTTTGGTCCGCACGGTCCAGCAGAACACCGGCAAGCCCTGAACCTCGCGCACGTATTGCGTCACCGGCGTCGGCAGCGATTTGATGTGGTAGCTGTAGAACGAGGGCTTGGCGGGACCAGACTCCAAGAGGTTCGTCAGACGGTCGGCGCGCGCTTGGCCGATCGTCTCGATCCACCAGCCGTCACCCTTGTAGACACCGGCGACGATGCCGCGCGGCACCTTGGGCGCAAGTTCGGCAAGGATCGCCATCACCGCCGGATCGAAGGACATGAGCGCAATTGGCCCTTTGTAGTTCAGCGACAGCCGCGCGATCTCTTTCAGGAATTTCACGGACGGCTTCGACCAATCACTTTTGACTTCGACCAGCAGCGGACCGCGTCCGGCGCAGAGATCGAGAAAATCGGCGTAAGGCAGGATGCCGACGTCCTTTGCGCCCTTGTAGCGGAGCTTTGCGAGCGCGGCCGGGGTGCGCGCGGCAATCGGCCCCTTGTCATTGGTCAAACGGTCGAGCGTGAAATCGTGAAACACCATGGGCGTGCCGTCGCGCGCGGGCTGGAGATCGCATTCGAGGCCGAATCCCTTTTCGAGGCCCGCGACAAAGGCCGGCGCGGTATTCTCGATAATCCCGGCCTTGGCAGTGTGAAGCCCGCGATGGGCGATCGGCTTCAGGAAGGCTTTGCGGTCCATGCGGCGGTCCGTTGAATTGTCCAAGTTGGGCGGTACCTTAGGCGGGAGCGTAGAAGGAACATCCGGCGCACGCCTAGGCAAGGGATGATCTCGCGGCTAGGGTGCGGCATGTCGCGGCGATCATAGAATAGCCACCCTCCCCGCCACACTGGACCGCATGATGGACCGCCGTTTCAAGACCGTACTGGCGTTGATGATCGTGGGGGCCTTGGCAGCACCAGCGATGGCGCAGAAAGCCGCGGAGAAGGCGGTCGAGCCCGCCGTCACGTTCGTGCCGCACCGGGCGGTCTACGACATGCGGCTCGAGATTGCCCGCTCAGGCTCGGGGCTCACCGATCTGCAGGGCCGGATGGTGTACGAACTGACGGGGTCGGCGTGCGCTGGCTACACGCAGACGATGCGGTTCGTCACCAAGATGTCGACCCAGAACGGCGAGCAGTCGCTGACCGACCTCAGATCCAAGACGTGGGAAGATGCGAGCGCGGCCAAGTTCACGTTCGAGACCACCCAGATCAAGGATCAAGGCGCGGGAGAAGTGACGGCGGGAGAAGCCAACCGCACGCCCGCCGACGTCAAGATCGACCTGACGCGGCCGGCCAAGAAGAGCTTTCCCCTACCGGCAAAAACGCACTTTCCGATGCAGCATTCGACCGCGCTGATCGAGGCTGCGCGCGCGGGCAAGACGTTGCTGCGCGCCGACATCTACGACGCCTCGGAGAAGGGTGACAAAGTCTATGAGACCAGTGCAGTGATCGGCAGGAAGGCCGCCGCGGACGCAAACAAGCAGCTGCGCCCGGTGAAAAACGCCGAGGCGCTCGATGCGGTTGCCGCGTGGCCGATCGCGATCAGCTATTTCGAGCGGGGCGCGGAGAAGAAGGACGCGACGCCGTCCTATGAGCTCTCGTACCTGTTTTTCGAGAACGGCGTGTCGCGCCGCCTGCTTATCGACTACGGCGAATTCGCCATGCGCGGCGACCTGAAGGAGCTGACGTTTCTCGACGTTACGAAGTGCGAGCCGAAGAAGCCCTGAACTACCTGCTGCGCAATTCTCGTCGGGCGCGAAATGGCTCGTTGCCAATGCCGTCGGCGATTGTCTCAACCCACCTTGATATTTGCGGCGACGCCTTCAATACTCTGCGTGCCGCAACGGGACAGGAGGCGGTCATGTCCAATGAGTTGATGCGACTACTCAAGTCACACCGGTTTTTGGAAGGGGCGATGCGCCAGCACGGCGACAAGCTGCTTTCAACCGACGCGGACAAACTGAAGCGCGATATCGACCGCATCTTCCTCGAGATCATCCGTCATCCGGCAAATGATCCGCAGGTCACGCTTGCGCAATGCCGTTTCCTGATCAAGAACTTGGTCGATATGGCGGCCGAGCCAACAGCGGCTGAAACGTTCCAGGCCATCTGCAAACAACACCTCGATCAATTGGAGCATCACATCCAACGACCCAAGGCGGCGCCAGCGCCGTCGCGCGCGACAGCTCCGGCTCCTCTCGAATACCGATATCTCGATAGCCTTGCGCATCGCGTCGCGGTGCTCGACTCATCGTACCGCTACGTGTTCACGAACCAAGCCAACGCCGCGTTCCACCGGGAAGATGCGTCTGGCTTCATCGGACGGCCAGCCTGGCAGACCACGGGCGACGCGTACTTCGAAAGATTCAACAAGCCTCGTTTCGATGCCGCCTTTGCAGGCCGCCCAGTGTCCTATTCCGCGCCGCACCCATGCCGTGATCCTCAGACGATTTATGCTGTCATCATCGATCCGATCCGGAGCGCGGACGGCAGCGTTCGCTCGATCATCGTGAACGCGCGCAACGTCTCGGAGATGGACCAATTGACTGATCATGGCATTTCGGGCCGGGCGCACTCCTAAACTTTGGAGCGTGACGCCTCAGACCACGACCGCTTCAGCATCAGATAAATCCAACATGCGCCGGCAGCCGCGAGCATGTGCTTCAGCGTGTGGCCGCTGATCATGCCGCCCAGCGCGAACACGACGCCATCGATGCTCTCGAGCGCTTTGGCGGCCAAGTAGAACCCGATCGCTGCGAGCCAATCGCGGCCGCGCGTCGCCTGCCGCGGCAGCAACCAAAGCATCACGGGAATGGCCAGCAGCGGATAAAATTGTGCGATGAGATAGAAGCGGAGATCGTCGAAGGCAGCCCAGTACGCGACGCTGCCGGCACCATAGATCGATAAGGCCGTCAGCAGCGCGATCGTTGGCCTTGGCGGCAAGATGAGGCGCTCGGCGACGAAGCCGGCGAAGAGCCCCATGAAGCCGATCGCGATCGGCAAGCGATCCCAAATCAGCGACGCGTTGTCGGGTGCCCAGTGATAGTAGGCCGAGCCGAACCCGGTCAGGAGCACGCCCGCGAACATCACCTGATAGCAGCGCGCGAAATGGGCTGGCACCGTCGTGGACGCGCGCGCGAGCCATGTCAGGCCAGCGCCGCCGATGACGAGGAATGGCAGGTTGGACCCGACGTTCCAGAAATTCGGAATGCCGAGCAGTTCGCGCGCGTCGTGGAACTGGTGGTAGGCGAGCGGCTGGGGCACGGGCCCCATCAACAGCGCGCAAAGTGCGATCAGCAGCGCCGCCGGGGCAAGAAGCATTGCAAACCGCGCTTTGGATGGCCACGGTTCGCGTCGCGGACGAACGGCCGGAATTGTCTGTGATCCCATGGGGCAAACCTCGCTCACCGCTTCAATTGAACGTCATTTAGATACATAAATGAACGACGGTCAATTAAATTCAGCAATTGGGCGAGAAAGAAGAATTCAAGGTAAAGGACGCGCTATTGGGGCCGCTCTCAGACCGCGCGCTTCTGGACTGAGGCCCACACCTGCGCGGCGATGGCGCGATAGGCCTTGGCGGCGTCGCTGTCGGGCGCGGTGACGACGACGGGGAGCCCGGCGTCCGAGCGCTCGCGGATGTCGAGTTCGAGCGGGATCTCGCCGAGGAAGGGGATCGCGAGCTTCTGGCTTTCGGCGCGCGCGCCGCCATGAGCGAAGATGTGATGGCGTTTGCCGCACGCGTCACAGACGAAATAGCTCATGTTCTCGACAATCCCGAGGATCGGCACGCCGACATCTTTGAACATGGCGACGCCGCGGCGGGCATCGATCAGGGCAAGATCCTGCGGTGTGGAGACGATGACGGCGCCGGCGAGCGGGGCCTGCTGGGCGAGCGTCAACTGCGCATCGCCGGTGCCCGGCGGCATATCGACCACGAGCACATCGAGATCGCCCCAGACGACGTCGCGCAGCATCTGCGTTATGGCGGACGCGACCATTGGGCCGCGCCAGACCATCGCCTTGTTGAGATCGACCAGGAAGCCGATCGACATGACTTTGCAGCCGTAACTTTCGAGCGGCTCGAGGGTGCGGCCCGAGGCGATGCGTGGCTGGCCTTTCAAGGCAAAGAGCTTTGGCATGGAGGGGCCGTAGATATCGGCGTCGAGTACACCGACCTTCAGGCGGCCGCCCGGGCCGGTCATCATGCTGAGCGCCAGCGCGAGATTGCAGGCCGTCGTCGATTTGCCGACGCCGCCCTTGCCGGAGGCAACGGCGATGACATGCCGGACCTTGGCGAGGTTTGGATAGGCGGTTGCCTGCGTCGGCGGGACCTCGTCCGCCGCGCTGGCACGGATGGAGTTGGCGGCGGGCGGTGCCGTGCGCTCCGCCGTCAGCGTGACGAGTGCACGCGTGACGCCGGGCATGGCCGCGATGGCGGCCTCGGCAGCCGCGCGCACCGGCTCCCAGCGCGGCGCCTCGGCTGCCTCGATCGCGATCGCGATCATGACGCGGCCGCCGGAGATGGCGACGTCCGAAAGGCGGCCGGTTTCCGTCAGCTTTTGCCGGCCGTCCACCGCGATGACGTCGGCGAGCCGGTCCAAGACACTGTCGCGGGTCACGGTCACAACACAGCTCCACCGCCGGGCGCAGAGGGAATGGGCAGATAAGAAACGGACCCGATCTGCCGACCGGGTCCGCTGAAGACTAGCAGAACCACACAGCGCTTCAGCCTTTCGGCTTGGCGCCCGGTGGATCTATGCGCGCGCCGGACCCGGTGTAGGCGCTATCGGCGGAGCGTTGATAGCCCTCGAGCACCATCGACGATACAACCCCGATGACGATGACGGCGACGACGGCGGCAATGAATTCTTTCATGACGTGCTTCCTTGTGAACCGTCTCGGTCATTCGGCAGGTTGCGGGCGGCGATGGCCTTGACCGGGGCCGGAGATGGCGTCGGGATTGCTCGTTGCGACCTTATCGACCCAAAGCGAGTGATGCTCGCGCGCCCAATTGACGTCGACCTTGCCGGTGCCCATGGCGTCGAACGCACCTTCCATGCCGACCGAGCCGATGTAGATGTGCGCGATGATGATCGCCGTCATGATCACAGCGATCAGACCGTGCACGACGCCCATCCACTGCATGTCGGCGACGCCGGTGGTGTATTGGAACGGGAACATCAGGTTGTAGCCGGTGATGGCGAGGCCGAGGCCGCCGAGCACGACCGACCAGAAGATCAGCTTTTGACCGCCGTTGAAACGGCCAGCTGCCGGGTGGTTGGTGCCAACGAGACCGCCGCCTTGCTTGAACCAGGTGATGTCGCGCGGCATCGGGATGTTGTCCTTCACCCACAACAGAAACATCATCAGCACGCCCAACGCGAAGGCGAAGCTGACGTAGTTGTGGACGTACTTGCCGAGCAAGGTCAGGGACGTGAACGCATCCGGGCCGATGATCGGGAGGACCAAGCGCTTGCCGAACGTGAGGTTGAGACCCGACAGCGCAAGCAGAATAAATGACACCGCCGTCATCCAGTGCGCGAAGCGTTCGAGGCTGCCGAAGCGCTGGATCGTATGCCCCGAGAGGCCTTCCGTGACGCGGATCTTGCCGCGCATCATGTAGAACACCGCGAGCAGGCCGAGCATCCCCAGAATCGCGATCATGCCGACGCGCGGCAACGTCGACTGGTGGGATGACCGGAAGTCCTGTCCGGCGGGCTGGATCAATGTGCCGGCGCGCTGATCAGGGATCGAGATGCGGCCCGAAAGTCCCGTTGAAGGCTTCAGGGCGTCCAACAACTGCTGCTCCTTCACGGAACTCGCCGTCGGATTGACCGAATTCGGCTGCTGGGCGCTGGCGCCGGTCGCCATCGTCAGCACAATCGCCAGCATTGCGACGAAGCGCCCGAGATGCCGTTCCAAAAGTCGTGTCATGCTTTCCTCCAGGCCGCTCCCCGAGCGGCGGGCAGGTTCGCCTGACGGCGCCCTGCCTCTCCGTTGATTTTAGAATCGCGCGCCGTTATGTGGCGATGCCTTCCTTGTAGGCCGTCTTCCAGCCCCAGGCGCCCGAGCCGTAGCCGCGCTTCGTTACGCGCTCCTTGTAGATGCTGGCGATGATGTCGCCGTCACCGGCCAGCAGCGCCTTGGTCGAACACATTTCGGCGCAGAGCGGCAGCTTGCCTTCGGCGAGACGATTGGTGCCGTAGGACACAAACTCTGCCGTCGTGCTGTCGGCTTCGGGGCCACCGGCGCAGTAGGTGCACTTGTCCATCTTGCCGCGCGATCCGAAGTTCGCAGTCTTGGGATACTGCGGCGCGCCGAACGGGCAGGCATAGAAGCAATAGCCGCAGCCGATGCAGAGTTCCTTGGAGTGCAGCACAACGGCATCGGCCGTCGTGTAGAAGCAGTCAACAGGGCAGACCGCCGCGCAAGGCGCGTCGGTGCAGTGCATGCACGCCATCGACACCGAGCGTTCGCCCGGCTTGCCATCATTGATGGTAACGACGCGGCGGCGGTTAATACCCCACGGCACTTCGTGTTCGTTCTTACATGCCGTAACGCAGGCATTGCACTCGATGCAGCGATCCGCATCACACAGGAATTTCATGCGAGCCATGATATTTCTCCTTGCGCCTTCGGATGCCGACTTCGCATCCGGCGCGTTTCTCCCGTCACGCTGCTCTGATCTGGCAAAGCGTGACCTTGCCTTCGTGCATTGCGGTCACCGGATCGAAGCCGTAGGTCGTGACCGTGTTGACCGACTCGCCGAGCACCACAGGATCGGTGCCCTTCGGATAATTTTTGCGCTGGTCTTCACCTTGATAGTAACCGCCGAAGTGGAACGGCATCCAGGCGACGCCCTTGCCGACACGCTCGGTGACGAGAGCTTTAACTCGCACCTTCGATCCCGACTCGGGGCCGTAGACCCAGACGAACTGCCCATCGTTGATGCCGCGGCTCGACGCATCCGCCGGATTGATTTCGACGAACATGTCTTGCTGCAGTTCGGCGAGCCATTTGTTGGATCGGGTTTCTTCGCCGCCGCCTTCGTACTCAACCAGACGGCCCGACGACAGGATGATCGGGAACTCCTTGGCGACGCCCTTTTCGACCGCGGTCTTTTGGACCGTGAAGCCGATGTTGGGGACGCGGAAGCTCTTGAAGTCCGGCCGGGTCGGGTACTTCGCGACGAGATCGACACGCGGTGTGTAGATCGGCTCGCGATGCACCGGGATGGGGTCGGGCAGATCCCAGGCGTTGGTGCGCGCTTTGGAATTGCCGTAAGGCGCACACCCATGGGCGATAGCGACACGCTGGATGCCGCCGGAGAGATCGATCGCCCAGGAGACGGTGCCCGGATTGTTGCCGCCGATCCGCGTGATCGTCGCAAGCTCGGCCTCCGTCAGATCCTTGTCCCAGCCGAGCTTCTGCAGCACGGCATAGGTGAACTCCGGATAGCCGTCCTTGAGCTCGCTGTCCTTCGAGTAGGAGCCTTCCGCAAGCATATTGATCTTAGTTTCTTTTTCGACCTCGGTGCCGGACGCATCCTTTTCCTTGGTCTTGATCACGCGCTCGACGCCGAAGCGCGCACGGAACGTGCCGCCGCCGTCCTTCACCGCAAGGTTGGTGTTGTAAAGCAACGGCGAGCCCGGATGCTTGTGCTCGGGCTTGCCCCAGCATGGCCACGGCAGACCATAGTAGTCGCCCGCGACCTCGGCCGGCGCATCGGGTTTCGCCTTGAGCGTGACGATGTCGAACTTGTCCTGGTTCTTCATATGCGCCTTGAGACGCTCGGGCGACTGTCCGCAATAGCCGGTCGAGAAGCCGCCGCGATTGATTTCGCGCAGGATCGACTCTGCTTCCGGTTCATCGCCAAACTTGCCTTTCACAAGCTTGATGTTCTTGAACATCTTGTCGGCATAGCCGAGGCGTTTGGCGAGTTCGTAAATCGCCCAATAGTCCGTTGCGCTCTCGAAGATCGGTTCAACCACCTTCTCTCCCCACTGCAGCGAGCGGTTCGAGGCAGTGCGAGATCCGTCGCACTCCATGTTGGTCGCGATCGGAAGGAGATAAGTTCCTTCCTTGCGGCCACCGAGCGACACGAAGTTCGTAGGATGCGGATCTGCAACGACCAGCAGATCAAGCTTCGCGAGCCCCTTCACCATCTCGGGCATGCGCGGCACGGTGTTGCCGCCGTGACCGAAGATGATCGCGGCCTTCAGGGTGTCCTTTTGATCGACCTGATCTTTCGGCAACGAGACGGCATCGAACCAGCGCGTCGACGGGATGCCCGGCATCGTGCGGTAGTTGATCTTGGTGTTGTTGGGCCCGTCCTTCTTGTCGAAGCGGCTGTCGAGCCATTCGAAATCGACTTCCCAGACGCGGGCCCAGTGGCGCCATGCCGGGTCGGCGAGGCCGTAGTAGAGCGGCAGCGTGATGACGTCGAGACCAAGGTCCGTTGCACCCTGGACGTTGGTGTGGCCGCGGAAGATGTTGGCGCCTGTTCCCGGCGCGCCGACGTTGCCTGTCGCCAGCAGCAGCGTGCAGTAGGCGCGCACGTTCGCGGTGCCGACCGTGTGCTGGGTCGCGCCCATGCACCAGATCAGCGTCGACGGCTTCTGCTTTGCAAACATCTCAGCGACGCGCTTCAGCTGCTCGCCCGGCACACCGGTGACATCCTCGACGGTCTTGGGATCCCATTTTTTCACTTCGGCGCGCGTGTCGTCCATGCCGTAGACACGTTGCTTGATGAACTCCTTGTCTTCCCAGCCGTTCTCGAAGATGTGCCAGAGCATGCCGTAGATGACGGGGATATCAGTGCCTGAACGGATGCGCACATATTCGGTCGCGTGCGCGGCGGTCCGCGTCATCCGCGGATCGATGACGATCAAGTTGGCGCGCTGCAACTCCTTACCGGAGAGTACGTGCTGCAGCGACACTGGATGGGCTTCGGCCGGGTTGCCGCCCATGATGATGGCGGTCTTCGCGTTGCGGATGTCGTTATAGGAGTTGGTCTGGGCGCCGTAGCCCCACGTGTTGGCGACGCCGGCGACAGTCGTCGAGTGGCAGATGCGCGCCTGATGGTCGACCGAGTTGGTGCCCCAGAACGCCGCCATCTTGCGATAGAGGTAGGCGCCTTCGTTCGTGAACTTTGCCGAGCCGAGCCACCATACTGATTCAGGTCCCGACGTCTCGCGGATCTCGAGCATCTTCTTCGATATCTCATCGAGTGCCTGTTGCCAGGAGATCTTCTGGTACTGGCCGTTGACGAGCTTCATCGGATACTTGAGGCGGCGATCGCCCATCACGATCTCGCGGATCGCGGCGCCCTTGGCGCAATGCGTGCCACGATTGATCGGGCTGTCCCAGGCCGGCTCCTGACCGGTCCAGACGCCAGCCTGAACTTCGGCTTTCACCGTGCAGCCGACCGAGCAATGCGTGCAGATGTTGGTCTTGATAACTGTCGGGACGCCGGGCTTGGGACCGCCTGCATCGGCCTTGGCTTTTTGTACGCTCCCAAAGGAGAGCGACCCAACCGCCGCCAGACTTCCAGCTGCAAGTCCCGAGCGGCGCAGGAATGCGCGGCGATCGAGAGTGCCTGAAGCAGCGGCCGGTGCCGCCAGTCGTGTCTTACGCGCGAGCGCGCCTTGTCGTTTGATGAGCACGGATCAGCCTCCGAGTTCGAAATTGCGTCGTGGTTTTCAGTACCGATTGGTGCGGTAGTAGGCTTTGACGTGATCGGTTTCCTTGTAGCGCGCCTTGGTCCGGTCGGCGGCGCTCTCGGCCGCTTCGGCGGGCGCCGGTGCGACAGCGACGCCGCCGGCTGCCACCGCGGCCGAGCCGACGGCTCCGCTGCCGAGCGACCTCAGGAATTTGCGGCGATCAACCTTTGTGTCTTGCGTCTTCGATGTCATGGCCCAATCCTTCAGCCAGGGTTTCGTCGTTTGGTCTTTTGAATTTGTCCGTCGTCACGCGCGTTCACTGCGGCAGCCGCTGTGCCTCCGCTTCGATATCGAGCCAGGTCAAGGCCAGCGCCGCGACAGGTTTATAGAACGTCGCCGTCGGAGAGGCGCCGATGTCGATGAACAGGCGTCCCGCCCAAGGCTGGATGTGTTTGGCAAAGAAGCGATCGGCCTCCGCCGGCTCGGTGCCAAAGCTGTTGTTGATCAAGCCGGCCATCACTTCGAACAAGGCGCCAAGGTGATCTTCGGGTTCGAACACGTGGTCTTTGCGCTCGATGCCGAGGCGGATAAAATCCTCGCGGATGCGGGCGAGCGGGCGCTCGTGCAAGAAGCCCGTCAGATAGAAGGAGGCAAACGGCAGCACTTCGCCGCGGCCGACGCCGATCATCAACTTGAAATATTCCTCGCTGGCCGAGGTTTCACTGGTCGCGCGGGCGGCTTCGGCAAGTGCGAGGTGCGCCATGCCGAGTGGCGAGGCGTCGCCCTTGATCTGACTGATCTGATCGAGAAGTTGCTTGGTCGGCGGTCGCGTCAGTAAGGCCGCGAGCAACATGTACTCCTGCGCGCGGGCTTCGTCGATGGCGTCGATCTCGCGCTCTACGCGAGGCGTTCCAGGCGTCACGATGCTGGCGAACAAGTCGGGACGAAGTTGCTCGCGTTTGACCCCCGTGATCGCTTCAACCGCCACCACGCGATCGGCGGGCACGCGACGCCAGGCAGACACGGATGGCTGGGAGATCCCGAGGCCGCGCGCAAGCGCAGCAACGCCGCCGGCAGCATCGATTGCCAGCTGGACTCCGTCCTCACGCACCGCTTGTGGTGCCTCTTGCATTTCTTCTCCCACGGCCAGCCGCGTTTCTTTGGACGCCCATGACAGGTTGTCTCGCCCGCGTGCTTGACTCGCCATCATATTACTCGGCGGAGCCTATCTGACAAGGCCGGACTTAGGCCGGACTTAGGGAAGACCTATGGAACTCTGATCACGATCTCACGACTGGAGATCGTGATCAGGCAGCGCGCCGCCATGGCGCCGCCGACCCGCGCGGTGCGAAGACGTCTGAATTTCAACATTCCGCGCTTCCCGCGCATCGGCGATTTCCTGAGGAGAAGCTGGCTTTTCCTCGGGCGCCTCCGCCTTCGCCAATTCAGAGGAGTCCGATTGATCCGTATTGCTTGCGTCGCGCGGTACTGAGCCGACGGGCGCGTCGGCGAGAGTCGTGGCCGCTTCTGGCGCAGGCTCAATCACAGCGACTGGCGCTTCCTGCGGCGCGCGCTTGGCATCCGGGTCGAGGCCGATGGCCTGCGCCAGCAGCGCCCGCATGTCGATCCCCTCGGGCAGATCGCCGTAGCCCGGCACGCCGCCGGGAATATTGTAGTTGTACTGGTTCTCCGCCACCTCGATGAAGTCGCGGATCTGCGGATCGAGCGACCACGCCTGCCGCAGCGCGCGCTGCTTCAAATATTCGGGCACGCCTTTTTTCAGGAACGCCGAGAAATCGCTGTTGGCGGTCAGATCTTCGATCTTCGGCAGCGTCGCGAGGTCGATCTCGGGCTCGTCAACGTCGGCTTTTTCTAGCGCGGGCTGATCCGGCGACTTGTGCGTTGGTTCCGGGCGCAGGTCCTCGCCATCGCGTTTGCGGCGCGACCAGCGTGACAGAAACGTCTCGTCGCCGGAGGCGGTCATGACCGCCCGCCGTCATCGCGGCGACCGCTGCCAGGAGCGCCCATGCGCCATTTCACGTCGGGCTCGGCGCGGTCGCGCTTGCGCTTTGATGATCGGGCGTTCCACGTGATGGGCTGCGATGAAGTCTGCGACAAACGCCGCGATCTCGCCCGGCATGTCGATGGTTTCGACGATATTGGCGCCGGCCTCGGTATGGGCCTCGCCCTCGGCCGGGTCGGCGGTCACCGCGACGACCTCGACCGGCGGCTCGGCACCGTCGGGCCGCAGCACCACCCATAGCTTGGGTGTGCCGGATTCGAGGTTGTCACGGTAGTTCGTCGTATCCGTCGAGTAGAGATGAACATGCGCCTCGCCAGCGTAGTAGCGCCTGGTCTCACCGTTGCCGCTGAGCGGCGTCCACGGTGCGACCTCAGGGGCCGACGGAAAGATCGTGACCGGCCGCCAGGCATGGCCGCCCCATGGCCCCGACAGCGCGCGGCACTCCAACACCAACCCGACTGAGATGCATTCCTCGATCATGCGCGATGTTTAGGCGGATCAGGCGCGCGTGTCCAACAACCGATCAGTACGGCGCGCGCGGGTCGTCTCGGCAATGGGCGACACCGGTCAACCACCATTGGCAGCGGCGTAATGCGGCCACAGGCTGTTGCGCCAGCGCATTGCAATCAGCGCGGTGAAGATCAAGCCGGTGATGGCATAAAGCGTGACGGTCGCAGGATATCCAATACGGGGAATGAGCCAGCCGCCAACCAAGATCCCAATCGGCAGGCTGTAGATCGCGAGGATACGCACGCCCATGACGCGGCCCCGGAATGCCTCGCTTGATGTGCGCATCAGGATCACCGATAGCGTGACAAGGCTGAGGCTCTGGGTGAACCCTGCGAGCATCAGCGTGCCGCCGCCAAGCAGCGGCGATTTGAGCTGGGCAAAGATCAGCAACAGCGCGAACCATGCGCCTGTGCCGACCAGCATCGTGCGGGCGTAGCGCACCGCCGAACCCGCGATGCTCAAGGCAATGGAACCGATCAGCGCACCAAACGAGAAGCTTGCGACCAGAAGTCCGAGGCCTTTTTCGTCGAGGCCGTAAGCGGACTTCGCGGCATAAGGGAGCAGGCCCATGGATACGGGGAATGCCACGAGATTGACGAGAAACGCCACCCACATCGCCGCCTGCAGTTGCGGCTCGTTCCAGACGTAGGCGAGACCTTCCTTCAAGTCGCGCCAATGGGACGGTGCGGCGCGCGCACCACTGCCAGCCGACTGGGTCATCGGCTCGGTCTGGAGTGTGAACGCCAAGCCGAGCAGATAAAATGCAACGATCGCGACATAGGCATAAGCGATCCCGAACGCGGCAAACAATCCCGCACCCGTCAGCGCGCCGATGACGCGTGCTGAATCCGATGTCGTGCGTGACAAACCGACGGACGCCATCAGCACGTCGCGCGGCACGGTGGCGGCAACCAGGGCGCCTCGCACACCCATGTCGGAGGGCCGCACGAGACCGTTGAGCAGGGCGATCGCCAGTACGATTTCAGGCGTCAACGCGTCATTGAATGCGAGTACCATCAGTAATGCTGCGAGCAACGCAAAAGTGCCGCGCATGAGGCTCAACACTTCGCGATGGCCGATGCGGTCGCCAGCGACCCCAAAAGCGGGGCTGATCAGCGCGCCCATGTAATTCAGAGCGCCAAACAGCGCGAGCATCATGACGGAGCCCGATTGGACGAGCACGTACCAGCCGAGGATCAGCGTCTCCATCTCGAACGCCCACGACGTCAGGAGATCGGCCGGCCACTGGTAGCGAAAGCTGCGCACCTTAAAGGGCGCGAGCACGGCGGCGCGTCGAAGGATGCTCATGGAGAAATGCCGCCGCCCGCCCGTGGTCCAGAATTCTCCAGCGGGTTAGCACATGCCCCCGGCGACGGGATCGCACAGTTTTGCGGGGCGGGTCAGCGCATTGATGTTTGGGCTCGACCGTTCTAGTTTCGCATCCGGCGGGACAGGAGACGATCGGGGTGGCCATCCGGCACGTGCGGATCGCGTTGCTGCCCGCCCTGCATTGTAGAATGCTTCCAACCAACTGGAGGCTTCCGGGATCGGCGCTTCGGCGCAACCGTGGCCGGGCTCAGCGGGTTCACACCCCCGCCCGTCCGCCGTGATCCCGGGAGCCTCTTGTCGTCGCTGACGCTTCCACGGGGCCTCCATGTTTCAAAGTGGTCGAATTGATCCTGTTGCACTGCTCGCGCTGGCAGGCATGGGGCTGTTGATTTGGCTTGCCGCGTCGATCCTGCGAAAGCGGATGCAATCGGTGACCGTGTTCGAACATCAAGCGGGGCTGCGCTACACGAACGGCAAACTTGTCGAGACCCTGGGGCCGGGCCGCTATTCGCTGTTCTGGCCGAACACGTCGATCACCGTCGAAGACATGCGCGAACAGTTGCTGGTGGTCGGCGGCCAGGAGATGCTGACCGCCGATTATCTCGCTACAAAAGTGAGCCTTGCTGTGCGGCATCGCACGGCGGATGCGCGGCAGAAGGCGTTGAGCGCGCAAAGTGCCGAGGAGCTGCTCTACAACGATCTGCAGGTTGCTCTGCGGCAGGCGGTTGCGGCGCGCACGCTCGAGGTGTTGCTGGCGGAGCGCGGGACGCTGGCGCAGGACATCTTAACAGTGGTGCGTGCGAAGGCGACGACGCGCGGCGTTGATGTGCTGGGCGTCGATGTGCGCGATCTGATGCTTTCGGGCGAGACCAAGCGCGCCTACACCGATATTTTTCGCGCCAAGAAGGACGGCGAAGCCGCACTCGAGCGAGCGCGTGGAGAGACCGCGGCGCTGCGCAATCTCGCCAACGGCGCGCGGCTGCTGCAGGGCAATCCCGCCCTCTTCAACTTGCGGCTCCTACAAACGCTGACGACGTCCGCAGCCAAGGGTGCGACCGTGGTGCTCAACACGTCGGGTGAGCCGATGGTGATGACGGGCAGTGCGCCGAGTGTTGCGAGGGATGAGGCAGTGGAGTGACTGCTTCCTTCTCCCCGCGCGCGGGGAGAAGGTGGCGCGAAGCGCCGGATGAGGGGCGACCGAGAGAAGTCAAGTACTATCAAGTTGAGCCGGACGAGTGCGGGTAAATCAAGATCCGCATTGTCCGATTTCAGGCACGCCTCGAATGACGACCTCGCGTGCCGTTGCCCCTCACCCGCCCTTCGGGCACCCTCTCCCCGCACGCGGGGCGAGGGAAGAGAATTACCCGCCCGTCTTCAGCGGCAGGCCGACGAGGATGTTCTGGGGTTTGACGCGGATGATGCGGTTGGGACTCATTCCCAGGATCAGCGACACCGGTTTCCCCGCGACCTTGTCGAGCATTTCGCGCGGGTCGGCGAAGACGAGTTCAAACAGCGCGACGATGCGGTTGCGGCCGTCTTCGGCGGGGTCTTCGCCGTTCCACAAAGCGTTGCCGATCTTGGTCGCGTCCTGATCGAGGCCGACGAACCAGGACCAGCTGTCGTCGTCGATGCGCGTCACCGGCGTGATCTCGACCTCGACGCCGAGCAGCGTCGCGACCCAGCGCTGCATGACACGCGCGAAGGCTGCTCGGCCCGGCTCGCCGGGGCGGAAATCCAACACCAGATCGAAGGCGTCGCTGCGGCCCTGATACTGCGCCGCGTTCTCCACCGTCATGACGTCGAGATTGCGCGCGTGCGCATCGCCGAAGATCGCAACCAGCGGCGAGGCGTGATCGTTGACGTTGCTGCCGTCGACGAGTTCCTCGTCGGCGAGCAGCATGATGCCGTCCTTGATCGTCAGGCGCTGCGGACGGAAGAACATCTCGGCGGCGCGCAGCACATAAGGGTCGGTCTCGCCATCGAGCATGCTACGCAAAATCAGATGCACGAGCTGATTGAGGAACAGCGGCGGCGTCGTCACCTTCGGTTGACGCACCAGCGCGAGGTAGGCGGCTTCGAGGCTCGGATGCGCCATCAGATGATCGCGGAAGCCGATCAAGTGCCGCCAATTCTCGCGCGCATCGCGATCGGCGATGTGTTTTATCTCCGAATCGGCGATGGGCTCCCACGGGGCTCGCAGCAGCCTCTGGTGGATGGCGCGCTCGACGAGGCAGGCGTCCTCGGGCGGCACGATCTCGGGGCGCGCGAGGTAGGCTTTCAGGAACTCATCGGTGACGCGGAGACGGCCATTGGCGTCGCGGTCGACGAGGTGATGGCCGCTCGAGACCCAAAAATCGCTCATGACTTCGCAGCCTCGGATGTTGCAAGGGCCGTGAGGTCGATGTCCTCGCCAGGCGCCAACGCATGGGCGCTCTCATCCTCGACGATCGCGAAGGCGCCGGCGCTGCACGGCATCTGGCTCGCCTCCTTGGCGTCGGCGGCATGCAGCGTGCGGAACTGCTCGCGGATGTCGCCCGCTTCGTCGACGGCCCGATGCATGGCGATCAGCGTGCCGGCGGGATGCAGCGCCAATTTCTCGGCGTAGTTGATCTCGTCCGCGGCGGCGGCGCGTGCGGCGTCGATGTCCGGGGCGCCATGCGACCGCAGCAGATATTGCGCGAGGCTCTCGAGTGCTTCGGCGCGCTCCTCGGGCCGCACATCGACGGCGACGACAAGCGTCGACCAGCCGAACGAGGTCAAGCCGAGGAAGCCCGCGCGAAACGCTTGGCGCGCGCGGCCTGACATCTGGGCGACGTCGCGATCCCAGAATTCGAATGCGCCCGGCACCGCCCACTCGCCGGGTTGCGCCGCGCGGTCGTAGACAAAGCTGTCCGAGGGATCGAGACGAATGGTGCGCAGGAGTTTCACAGCCACGGGTTTCCTGTATCGGGGTCGAGCCATTGCGGCTTGGCGAGCGCTGCGACCAGATCCTGGCGGCGCGGCTCATCCAGCTTGGCGCCACCGGTCTTGAGCGTGCGGACAAGCAAATCGCCGTTGCCATCGATGCCGCGCTGTACGGTTTTGTCCTCAGGGAGCCAGGTCAGATAGCGTTCGGCGACCGCCTTGAAGCCTGTCTCCTGCCATTGATCGGCATAGAGCATCAAGTGGCGCGCAAAGCTGTTGATCAAGATCGCGGCCTCGATCATCTCGAAGCCTTCGATTTCGAGGCTGGTGCCCTTGGAGTGCGTGAGATCGAACGGGCTCGAATTTTTGCCTGTGCTGGCGATCAGGGGGATGGTCGAGCGCAAGACCACGCCGGCCACGATCCACTCAGGAACTTCGTCTTCCGCCGCATTCTCCGGCCATGCGAGCCGCGCGCCGCCAATGATGCCGCCATCGAGCGTGATCGTATCGGGCCAGGTGAAGCCGATGGGTTTTTCGGGCGGGCAGTTGGATGCGAGCGCATCGCCGGCGGCGTTCATGACGCCGTACAACGCGCGGCGGGCGGCGCGCAAAGGTTCGTCCGGCTCCAGAACAACAGCGAACTCGACCGTGTCAAAACGCCGGACCCAGACGAGCGTGCCACCACCCTCCTCTGCCGCGATCGCACAGGCATGCGCGAAGGCATCGCGGTGCTCGCGCAGCACGACGGCGCGAAACAGAGACGGGAGATCGAGAGCGTCGTTCATTTCGCTGGCGACATAGCCTTTGCCTATGGGTGTTCGCATCCATCCAACGTCACTTTGTCAGGGATGCGACCCACTTTCTCATACATATACCGCGGCGCGCCGGATACAAAGATCCTCCAAACCATCATCGACACTCAACGCTCCCGGATTGAAGACCGCGCATGACACAGACCGACCGCAAAATCATACTATGCTCGTGCGAAGACACGATGCTGCTCGACGCCAAGACCGTCGGAGCGGGTTGTAAGGGCGCCAGCGTCACGACGGCACGGCAGCTTTGCCGCAGCCAGCTCGATCAGTTCCGGCGCGCGGCGATCGATGGGGCGCTGACGGTCGCCTGCACACAAGAGCGCGCGGTGTTCGAGGAGGTGGCGGAGGACGCGGGCTACCGCGCGGCGCTGACATTCGTCAATGTGCGCGAGACGGCGGGTTGGTCGAGCGAGGGCAAAAACACCGCCGCCAAGATGGCCGCATTGATCGCAGCGGCCGGCGAGGCGCCCGAGCCCTATCCCATCGTCAGCTTCGAGAGCGAGGGTGTGACGCTGATCTATGGCCGCGATCAAACCGCGATCGACGCGGCGCTGCAGCTGAAGGACAAGCTCGACATCACCGTGATCCTGGTGCCGGGTAGCGACGTCGTGCCGCCCCGCAATGCCGAGTTCCCCGTACGGCAGGGCCGCGTGAAGACGGCGACCGGCTATCTCGGCGCCTTCGAGATCACGCTCGACGCGTTCGCCGCACCCGCCGCCTCGTCGCGCGCGAAACTCGTGTTCGGCAAGGGCCAGGACGGCGCGATCTCCAAGGCCGATATCCTCATCGATCTCACGGGCGGCAAGCCGCTGTTTGCGGCCGCCGATCTGCGCGAAGGGTATCTGAAAGCCGATCCGGCCAACGCCGCCGGACGTGCAGAAGTCGCTCTTCAAGGCCGCGGATCTGGTCGGCACTTTCGACAAGCCGCGCTACATCGATTTCCACGACAAGCTCTGCGCGCATTCACGCTCGAAGAAAGTCGGCTGCACGCGCTGCCTTGACCTCTGCCCGGCCGGCGCCATCACGCCACACGGCGATCGCGTCGCGATCGATCCCTATATCTGCGGCGGCTGCGGCCAATGCGCGGCGGCGTGCCCGACGGGGGCTGCGAGTTACGCGATGCCGACGGCGGATGCGCTGATGCGGCGGTTGCGCGCGCTGCTGGCGGGGTATCGCGCGGCGGGTGGAGAACGCGCGCAAGTTTTGATCCACGATGGCGATCATGGCGCGGCGTTGATCGATGCGGCAGCCCGTTTTGGCGATGGGCTGCCAGCGCGGACGCTGCCGCTTGCCGTCAACGAGGTGACGCAGGTCGGGCTCGAGGCGATAGCGGCGGCGTTTGCCTACGGCGCGGCGTCGGTGCATCTCCTCACGCGGGCGAAGCCGCGGCACGACATCGCTG
The DNA here is from genome assembly GCA_963779515.1 of uncultured Alphaproteobacteria bacterium. Classification (GTDB taxonomy): domain Bacteria; phylum Pseudomonadota; class Alphaproteobacteria; order Rhizobiales; family Hyphomicrobiaceae; genus CAVZYN01. Next base: position 71,585 of record CAVZYN010000003.1, on the reverse strand, counting down.
GTTTGCGGCAAACGATCGAGACGGCGAACACGCTGCTGGCGGCGCTCGGCTATGGCGATGGGGTCGCGGGCACGATCGAGACGGACGATCCGGATCAGATGATCGCTGCGTTGCGCGCGGCGAAGGGCGGCACGGTGACGCCGCGGCCGGCGTCGTTCCTCGCGACCGGCGGCAAGCGCGACGTACTGAAGATGGCGCTGCGTGAGTTGCATCGGGCGGCACCGCTGCCAACGCAGACCGTTGCGCTGCCGAAGGGCGCCGTGTTCGGCACGGTCAACATAAAAACAGAAGGCTGCACGCTGTGTCTCTCGTGCGTCTCGGCGTGTCCGACGCATGCGCTCGGCGATGCGCAGGACCGTCCGCTGTTGACGTTCGATGAAAGCCTTTGCGTGCAGTGCGGGCTCTGCCAGGCCACTTGCCCTGAAAAAGTGATCTCACTCGAACCGCGCCTCGACTTCGCGGCGTTCGAGGCGGGCGCCAAAACCGTCAAGGAAGAAGAGCCGTTCTGCTGCATCTCCTGCGGCAAGGCGTTCGGCGTCAAGAGCACGGTCGAGAAGATCGCCGCCAAGCTCGAGGGCCGCCATTGGATGTTCACCGGCGAGAACAAGGCGCGCGTAGATCTCATCAAGATGTGCGAGAATTGCCGCGTCGAGAAGGTCGTGAACGCCGGTCTCGATCCGTTCGCTGGCCCCGCGCGGCCGATCGTGCGCACGAGCGAAGACTATTTTCGCGAGCGCGAGGCGAAAGAGAAGGAAGCGAAAGCGCGCGAGCAAGCCATGCTCGACAAGATCGAGCGCGGCGAGGTGTGAAGCGGCCCGCTGACGCTCCGAGCTCCGCACCTGCGCGCGCCTCGCCGGTGCTGCAGAAAGATAAGTGAAGCTGTCAACCATCAGCCCGTTCGGCCAGACAACCGATCCTCAAGTCCGCAGTCCCTCCAGTTTTGCATTGACGTCGCGGCGTCGACGGAAACGGATGGGCCAGGAGCGGAACGCGCCGCATCCATGTCCTTCTCCCCATCCTTCATGGGGAGAAGGTGCCCGAAGGGCGGTTGAGGGGCAGCCACGTGTTCGGACGGAGATCGAGTCGACATCGCGTATGGCGCTGTACCAGTGAACGAGCACGTGGCTGCCCCTCACCCACGACGGCGTGCTTTGCTTCGCGCGCACGCCCTCGTCGCCCTCTCCCCGTTGAGGGACGGGGAGAGGGAAAGGCGCTGGCCTCGATGCCGATGAGAATGCCGGGGAAGATGCGACCGATGCCAGACACCGCCCTATTAATTTGTATAACTCTATGCGCATTGAGACTTTGATCGCGGCAGCGTACCGTCCGTCTTCGCATCCAACCGGCAAGGCCTCCAGGATCGTCCAGTCATGAAAACCTATGCAATCGCGGCCATTCCAGGTGACGGCATTGGCACCGAAGTGATTTCGGCGGGGGTCGAGGTGCTGCACGCCCTCGCCAAACGCGACGCCAGCTTCACGTTCAAGGTCGACCATTTCGACTGGGGCGGCGACTATTACAAAAAGCACGGCCGCATGATGCCGGAGAACGGACGCGACCTGATCAAAAAGCACAACGCGATCCTGTTCGGCTCGGCCGGGCATCCCGAGATCCCCGACCACATCACGCTCTGGGGCTTGCGCCTCGCCATTTGCCAGCCGTTCGACCAGTACGCCAACGTCCGCCCGACGCGGGTGCTGCCCGGCATCACCAGTCCACTGCGCCATGTCGACCGCAAAGAGCTCGACTGGGTGATTGTACGTGAGAATTCCGAGGGCGAGTATGCGGGCGTCGGCGGGCGCGTGCACCAGGGCTCGCCGCTCGAAGCCGCGACCGACGTCGCGATGTTCACCCGCGCCGGCGTCGAGCGCATCATGCGCTTCGCCTTCAAGCTGGCGCAAGGCCGCCCCCGCAAGTTGTTGACCGTCGTGACCAAGTCGAACGCGCAGCGCCATGCCATGGTCATGTGGGACGAGATCGCGGTCGAGATCGCACGCGAATTCCCGGACGTGACCTGGGACAAGATGCTGGTCGATGCCATGACCATGCGCATGGTGATGAAGCCGCAGACCCTCGACACGGTCGTTGCAACCAACCTGCACGCCGACATCCTGTCGGATCTCGCCGCCGCGCTCGCCGGCTCGCTCGGCATCGCGCCGACTGCGAACCTCAATCCAGAACGAACCTTCCCGTCGATGTTCGAGCCGATCCACGGCTCGGCCTTCGACATCATGGGCAAGGGCATCGCCAACCCGATCGGAACGTTCTGGTCCGCGGTGATGATGCTCGATCATCTCGGCGAACCCAAAGCCGCCGCCCGCCTGATGCGCGCCATCGAGCGCGTGACGGCGGACAAGCGCCTGCACACGCCCGACCTCGGCGGTGCCGCGACCACGAAACACGTCACCGCCGCCGTCTGCGATGCGCTGGCGGGTGACAACCTCTGAAGCCATTGGAAACGCATACCTACATCTGGGAGAACCACGTGATATCGACCCGTCGTCACCTGCTCGGCGCCGCCGCGATGGCCGCACTGTTGCCTGCAGCGTTCAGTTCGGCGCATGCGCAATCAGCTTATCCCAACAAGCAAATCACGCTCGTCGTGCCGGCTGCGGCGGGCGGGCCAACCGACACCGTCGCGCGGCTGATGGCAGAATTGATGGGGCGCACGCTCGGCCAGACGATCATCGTCGAAAATCTCGGCGGCGCCGGCGGCACCGTCGCCATGGCGCGCGTGGCCAAGGCTGCACCTGACGGCTACACCGTTGCCGTCTGGCACATCGCGCACGCGACCGCGCCGTCGCTCTATGACAACTTGAAATACGACGTCGTCAATGACTTCGATCACATCGGCCGCATCACCGACGTGCCGATGACGGTCGTGGCGAAGGCCGCGCTCGCGCCGAACACCATCGGCGAGCTCGTCACGTGGATGAAGCAGCAGGGCGAGAAAGTCACCTACGGGCACGCAGGTGTCGGGTCAGCCTCGCATTTGTGCGCGCTGATGCTGATGAAGGAACTCGGCACCAAGATGCAGGGTGTGCCGTATCGCGGCACGGGCCCGGCGATGAACGATCTGCTCGGCGGCCAGTTCGACGTCATGTGCGATCAAACGACCAACACCACCAACCAGATCAAGGACGGCAAGATCAAGGGCTACGCGGTGACGACCAAGACGAAAGTGTCGTCGCTGCCGAACCTGCCACCGCTGGACCAGTCGGGCGTCGCTGGGTTCGAAGTCTCGGCCTGGCACGCGTTGTGGGCGCCGAAGGGGCTGCCCCAGGATATCACCGACAAGCTCGTCAACGCGCTTCAGACTGCGCTGAAAGATCCAAAGATCATCGAACGCTTTGCCGGCCTTGGCACTGAACCTGTCAAGGCGGAACAGGCAACGCCGGCCGCACTCAAAGCTCACCTCGCCGCCGAAGTGCCGAAGTGGGGCGCGGTGATCAAGGCTGCGGGCGTCAAAGGAAACTGAGCGGCCGATTCCCGTCATCGGCGAAATGCGGCCGTTGGTGCACGTTCGAGTTGGCCAAAAACACTTCAGCATACTCGACGCTCGTCGTGTCGGCCGCAAACAACCACAGCCCGGCGCGATCTGTGCCGATCTCATCCGAGAAGCTCTTGGTGATGGCGCGAAAGGTGGCGGCGGCATCCGAGCTCAGGATCGCGGGATCGCGCAGGGTCCGCTGCAGTGTCGCGTGATGACGGACCTGGCGCTCGGTTCGATCAATCAGCCGTTGTTCGGCCTTTTCCTTTTCCAGGCGCTCGGCAACCAGGGACGCCACTTGGCCGATCATAGTCGCGAGCATCAGGTGCTCAGGTTGCCATTTGATGGTGCGACCGCTGGCCGACACGTTGAGACAGCCGGCGAAGTCGCCATTGACGGAGATCGGCAAGTGTATCAGTGACCGGATGTCGTTTTTCTGAAGGACCTGGTCGTAGAATTCCTGACAGAGCGGATCGGTGCGGACGTCTTCAACCGCCTTCAAGTTCGAGTTGCCGATCCGGCGCACGAGGTCGAGAATTTCGCTGGGCGATTGCAGCGCGCCCTGCTGGAATGATTGGGTCTCAGCCACATAGATCAAGCCGCTCGCGACGGCCGAATGATCCGGCGTCAGGATCTTAATGGATCCCCGATCGACTTCGAGGATTTCCACAAGTCGCCGCGTCAACAAGCGCGTCGCGTCCTGAAGCGCGCCGGAGCGGATCACCGGATCCTGCATCAATTCGCTGACTTCCAGCTGCTTGCGCGAAAGGCTGACCGCGCGGTCGACGTCCTGCTGCTCGACGCGGCGGCGCAACTGCCGTTCGATCGCAAGAGCTGCGATGTTGGCAAGGCCCGTGACGAATTCAGCTTCGTCCGGCGTCCAGCGATGGAGTTGGCCGATAGCTGAGCCTGTCAGGAGTGCCTGGACCTGGCCATCGACGATCACGGCGCCATGATGGCCGAGCGTATTCCCGCCTTGCCCAGCCCGTCCGCAGCAGCGGCAGAACATCGGTGGCACTGGCGCAGTCGTCAATTGCGACGTATCCATCGTCCGCGATGCTGCGCAGAGCCGAGACAAAGGCGCGCTCAGCGGCGAACTCCGGCGTCATATGCACGCGCTCTGCGCGCGAGTAAACCTCAGCGTAGTCGAGGCGGTTCCCACCGTGTTTAACGTCCAAACACCGCCACGATCGAGCCCGATCACTTCGACTCGTCTCTTGCTCAAGCGCGGAAGAGATCGTTCGTATTCAGGCCAAGCAATGCCTGTCGCGCAGCATCCTTTGCAGCACCGCGTGATGACTGACCTGACGTTCGGTGCGTTCGACGAGTTGCTGCTCTACCTTTTCCTTGCCCAGACGCTCTACAACGAGCGAGGCCAATTGGCCAATCATCGTTGCCAGCATCATGTGCTCAGGTTGCCATTTGATTGTGCGGCCGCTGGCCGACACGTTGAGCAGGCCGGCGAAGGTACCATTCGCAGCGATCGGCATGTGAATGATCGACCGGATGTCGTTTTTCTTCAGAACTGTTTCGTAGAAGCTCCTGCATAGCGGGTCGGTGCGGACATCCTCCACGGATTGCGCGCCCGACGCACCGATCTCGTCCACCAGCTTCAGGATATCGGCTGGCGAACGCAGCGTTCCCTGCTCAAAGGTACCCGACTTGGCGTCGAAGATCGCGCCGCAGGCGATCGTCGCGTGATCCGGCGACAAAATCTTGATCGAGCCCCGATCGACTTCCATGACATCGACCATGTGGCGCGTCAGAAGTTCCATCGCCTCGGTGAGCGCGCCGGAGCGGATCACGGGGTTCTGCATCAACTCACTGATTTGGGCCTGTTTCCTGGAGAGGCTCGCAGCACGCTCAGCCTCGACCTTTTCAGCGCTCTGGCGCATGGTTCGTTCGAGTACAAGAGCTGCGATATTTGCAAGTCCGTTCGCAAAGTCAGACTCTTCCTGCAACCAATCGCGATACTCGATAGTCGTTGCGCCCGTCAGCATCCCGAGAATTTTGCCATCGACGATCATCGGCGCGACCAGGAGTGACCGGACACCCGACGCTGACCAACTGGTTGCCATCAAAGGCGCGATGCGCGGCGACAGGGTGCAATCGCGGAGCGCCACTGCCCCATCGTCCAGCAGGTGAAGTACCGCTGGCCAGAAGCCTGGATCGTCCGCGATCGGGGGCCGCACGAACGCCTGCCGATCGCGCAGGTAAACTTGCGCATAGTCGAGGCCCGACCCGGCGTCGTCGGTAACCACAGCCCCGTGCGTTCGATGCCGATTTCCTGCGAGAGCGTTTTGGCGATGGCTTGAAATGCGCCGTTGCAATCGGCACCGAGGATCGCTGGATCGCGCAGCGTGCGCTGCAGTGCGGCCTGAAAGCATACTTGGCGCGCATTGCGCTCGCGCAGCCGCCCTTCGACTTTTTCTCGTTCATGGCGTTCGACGACGAGTGCGGCAACGTTTGCGACTGCGGTCGCAAACATGACATCCGCGGGGCCCATTGGCGAGGCCCCCGCATTTCGGAGACGTTGATGCGGCCGATTGGCTTTCCTTGGATCGAAATGGGTATCCGCATCAAAGCTTGAATATTCAGCTGCTCGCGCAGCCGCGCGCGGTCTTCGGCGACTTCGGGCGCGGTCGCCGTGTCCGAGACGACGACAGGCGCATCGGTGCGGCTCGATGTGATCCGGCCCACCAGGGCTTTGCCCTGTTCGAAAACAACGGGCACGTGCGATCCCGAGGCCCTTTCGTAGGCCTCGGTGTGAGCGACATCATCGCGCTCACTGTTCAACAGATTGAGCGCCACGCGATCGGTGTCGAGTTCCACGCAGAGTGCTTCGGTCAACACACGCATCGCCGCCGTCAGCGAACCGGAGCGGACATCGGGGTGGTGCATGAGCTTGTTCAGCAGCTGCTGATGCCATTCCAGCTTCGCAGCGGTGTCGCTCATCAGCGCTTCGGCTTGCCGGCGGCGTTCGCGCTCCAGAACCAGACACGCGAGGTTGCCAAGCGCGGACCCGAGAGCGATTTCGGTGTCTAGCCAAATCCGCGGCTCATGGTAACGCCGCAGCGTCAGGATCGCGAGCAGCTTGCCGCCGACGCGCACTGGGACATCGAAACCCGAGCGCAGACCTTGCTTCTCCAGATTGGCTTTGCGCTTGCGCGCTCACCGCCGGATCCGTCCTGAAATCCGAAACGACTTTCGGCGCCGTGATGAGCCAGTTGGATGCATTACCTCGAAATGTCGCCGATAAAAAATTCTGCCCCTCGACAACCCCGCCCTGCCGCTTGTCGTAAATCGCGACCGGCACGAGGGTGTCACCGTTCGATGCGACCATGAATATCGCCAGCGCGATCGGCGTCGGGGATTTCGGTCGCGGCTTTGGTCAGAGCCTGCATGGCCTCGACGAGCGAGCCTTCACGGAACTTTTCGTCTTGTAGGATGCGCCGAAGGGTGCCTTGCAGGGCGTTGGGAATGGCCGCCTCTTCCATCGGCTCAACAGGCGGCAGCGTCGCGGCGAGAACGGACGCGCTGTGACCGGCCGTGCCGCTGGCGACGCCGAGACGACGCGAAACCGATCCGGCAACAGACGATTGCAGCGGGCATGCCAAACCGAGAGCACTTCTGCGAGTTGCTTCATCATCTGAATATTCTGATTTCAGGGGTTTTCGGGCACGCAGCGACCCGGCAACTTTTGAATATCAGGATTAATATGACGTAAAATATATCAGCCGACTTATTACAATGCACTTTTGCGCCAGTTATTATTCCCTAAACTCACGTTAATTAATTTTATCACAGATTACCAATTACCGTTTTAAATCAAACCTTTATGGCTGTGTTTTCTGGATTAAAAATCCTAATCCGGAGCAATCGGAATGCAGACTGCACACGCGAGGGGTCGCCCTGCAATTCCGCCGCCAGCAGCTTCGAAATTGCTTATTCCACGGTCTTCTTGCTAAGGCTTGGCGACGCGGGCGAGCCAGTCGATCAGCGCCTGACGATCCGCGGGATCGGTAATGCGTTGCTCGGGCATCTTGGTGCCGGGGGTGTAGACCGTGGGGCCGACTTCGAACAGTTTCGAGATGGTCTCGGCGGTCCAGACGATGTCCATTTTTTTCAGCGCGTCGGAATAAGCATATCCTGGCGCCGTCGCGATCCGGCGGCCGAAGATGCCGTGCAACGAGGGCCCTGCGCGCCCGACATCGTCGGCGGACACGCCATGACACGCGGCGCATGCGCGGAACACGCGGGCGCCGGGATCGTTGCTTGCCGACTTCAAAACATCGCCAGCGGCCGATATCGCCTCGCCGATCGGTTTTCCGGTGGCCGTCTCCCAGCGCCGGACCGCGCGATCGGCGCCGCCGCTGAAGAGGCCCGCGCCATCGCGCGAGAACGCCAGCGACCAGATCGGCAGGCCGGGGCCGAGAATGCGGCTCTTCGGCTGCGCGCTCACCACGTCGATCAAGGTCACGGGCGTGCGCATGCCAGCGGCGGCGATGGTGCGGCCATCGGGGGAGACGGCGATGGCAGTCAGCGGACCGTCGGGCAGCGCGATCTCGGTTTTCACGGCGAGGTCGAGATCGAAGATGCGGACGCGACCGTCGGCGCCGGTCGCGACGATGCGGCCATCGGGCGCGAGGGCGAGACCGTTGATGGCAGCGGCGATCTGGACCTGACGCGCGGGGGCGCCATTGAGCGGTGTCACGCGGATCTGGCCGTCGTAGCTGCCGCTGACGATGGCGGCGGCGTCGCGCGTGAACACGAGACCGTTGATGGGCGCTGCATGCTCGGTGACGACGCGAGCAGGATCGGCGGGCCTTTGCAGCGGCCAGAGGCGCAGCGTGCGATCCCAGGAGGCGCTGGCGAGCCATTGACCATCGGGTGAGACGGCGAGCGCGGCGATGGGGCCTTGGTGGCCTTCGAGGAGCCGCGCGGGCGCCGGCGCATCGCCGCACCAGATGGCGATCTTGGCGTCTTCACCACCGGAGGCGAAACAGCCATCCGCGAGCGGGACCAGCGCGTTGACCGTGCTATCGTGGATGCGCAGCACGCGGCGCGCGGCGCCCGTCGCGATGTCCCAGACGATGATGGCGCTATCGAAGCCGCCAGACACCATCGTGGCCGCATCGGGCAAGGCGATGATGGCCCGCACGGGCCCGCCGTGGCCGCGCAGTCCGTTTTCGCCGCCTTGAGCGGATGCCGTCGCGGATGTGGCGATAAGCGCGATGAAGGCCGCGGCGGCAACGCGCGCGATTGATCCAAGCCTCATCCAGCGATCCGCCATCGCAACCGTCCTCACGCGTTTCGACCACAAGGAGGCACGACTACGGCAGATTGCGCGCGGGTTCAACGTGCGATCGGCAGCGATCAGGGCGCCGTTTTGCCAAGGTCCTTGTAGATGGAGGACACGTCGCGGTAGTCGCTGAGGAACCCGCCACTCGGCGGCTTCGCCGCATGTGGCACGGTGAGACGCGGCGCAGCGGCCCGCACAACCGCTGGTTTCGGCGGCACCGCGGCGGCGGGTTTCGGCGCGGGAACAACTTCTCGGGCGCTGGTCTCGATGACGGACGCTTGCGGCCGAGGCGCTTTTGCCACTTCGGGCGAGGGCTGTCGGCGGCGGCGCGGCTCTTGGTTCGGTCTCAGGTGCTTTGGGCACTACCGCAATAAGACGCGGCTCCGCGATCTGCCAAAGGCGCGAGGCGACCGGATTCAGTACAACGGCCGTGGCGTCGGCAGCTGCGAGATAGTCGCCAATCGCCAGTCGCAGCTGCTCGGTCGAGCTGAACGAGCCGATGAAGCCAGGGACTCGATGATAGCGGCGGCCGGCTTTGTAGCGGACATCGTCGACGCTCGGGGCCGCCACCACGATGACCTGGAGGCGGGTGATGCCTTGGCCGGCAAAGCCCAGCTGTTCGGCGAGTGCTCGCGAAACGTCGAGCGTGCGGGCCTCGTGATAGGGTCCGGAGTTGTTGACGCGGACGATGGCGCCGAGGTTGGTCGCCGGCGACCACAGCGCCAAGCGGGTACCGTTGGGATAAATCGGGCTCGCGACGTTATCGGCCCGGTGCGACAGGAAGGTTTCGCCCGAAGATGTGGCCAGGCGCGGATTGAAGCGGTCGACTTCGGGATCGTCATAGTAGGAGGCGACGGCCGTCGCTTCGCTGCCGACGCGCTGCGCCGTCTCGCCAATGGTCAGAACACGGTGGCAGATGCTGTTGTAGCAGTGCACGCGGCCAGGCAGCTTTGCAGCGTTGACGTCCGCCGCACCGATCATCAGCGCAAGCGCGGCCACGGCAATGCTGACGGCGGTTGGCGGCCATCGACGGCACAAGCGGATCGTATCTGCGGATCGGGTCGGCATCGGCTCGCCAGGGTTCGGGCGAAGCCTAGGCGGTGGGCCTTAACGGATTCTTAATCGTACGAACGCTGGCCCGGCTGCCAAAAACAAACCGGCCGCCCCGAGAGGCGGCCGGCAGATGCACATCCCTATACATCTTGATCAAGATCAAGCGATCAGGATCTTTTGCTCTTCGCGATCGCATCAGCCACCTTGGTGGCGGGCTTAGCGGATGACGCCGAGGCGACCTTGGTCTTGGCTGGCACATCCACGGAGGCAACCCGGTTCTTCTGGTAGGCTTGGTCGATGCTGGCGTATGTGCCCACATACCCCGGGACCCAATCGTACTTGCGGCCCTTGCTGTAGGTCGCTTCGGACTTGGTGGGTGCTGCAATGACCTTCACCTGAAGGGTTGCGACGCCGCGGAAACCGAGCTTCTCGGCGGCGGCGCGGGAAAGATCGAGTGTGCGATTGCCGTAATACGGCCCCGCATTGTTGATCCGCACAACCAATGTCTTCTTGTTGCCCGGGTGCCAGACCAGCAGCTTGGTGCCGTCCGGATAGTTCGGGCTTGCCGCGTTGTCGGGCTTCCAGGCCTCGAAGTACGCGCCTGACGATGTCAGGTTGGTTGGATTGTAGCGGTCGCGCTTGGCGTCATCGTAGTTCGACGCCTGAACGGTAGTCGTCTTGCCGATCGAGCGTTGCGTTTCGCCGATCGTCTTTACGTAGTGGCAAACCCCGTTGAAGCAGTGGGTCTTGCCTGGCGCCTTGGCGGCGACGGGGCTCGACACCAGAGCCACGAGGCCCAAAATCCCGGCGGATGCAATTGTCAGTGTTGCTAAAAACCGCTTTGCTGCGAGCGGCCAATCTCCACGGCGTGCTAGAAGTTGCGTCATGAGTAGTCTCCCTGCTGAACCAAAACAAACGGCGCGAGTTGAGGGATCAACGAGCGCCGCCGGGTGGCCTTAACCAAAAGGCCCGGTACGAGCAGGCGGAGATGGACGTAATGGTTAATTTCAGCCGCATCAAAAAAGGGTGCGCGGTGTGCTGAAAACGAATGGGGCATCAGAGACTTACAGAACCCGTCCTAACGCGACTGTGTTGGCTCGCCGGCACCCGCTCGACGGCGTCGGCCGGAATTCGCGATCGCGCGTTAACACGTTGACGAACTTGAACGTTGAGGGCTCCCGGTGACCCGCAAAGACTTTCTTCTGGCGGTGGGCAATACCGCCGTTTCCGACACCAGAACCGGCGAGGCGGTGGTGCTTTTTCCGGCGGCTGGCGCGCGCGCTCCAAGTGAGCAGAACTGGCATGTTCCAGTGCATGTGTGGGTCTATCGGCCGCAGGCAAGCCGTGCGCGGAAGGCCGCCATCGCCGCCCTCCTCGCCCGCACACACGGACTTGGTTTGACGCCAGAGTCGGAGCCGTATTTCGACGCGCGCATCAATCTGATGCTCGCCGACAATGTCGCCGGCCGCCGCGTGGTGGTGGAAGCGGCGGGGCGGCGGTTCGCGCTGCCGCCGACGGGCGCCAACGGGCACGCGCGTGGCGTGCTCGAGATCGCCGCGCCTGCCAATGCGACCACCCTCGCGATCACGGCCGTGTTGGGCCCTGCTGTGCCAACCGCCGCACCCACCAGCGCACTTTTGCTCGAGGCCAACGGCCTCTCGATCCTGTCGGACATCGACGACACCGTGAAAGTGACCCACGTCACCGACCGGCGGCGGATGTGGGAAACAACCTTCTATCGCCCGTTCGCCGCCGTGCCGGGCATGGCCGAGCTTTACCGGCGGCTGACGGATCCGGCTGCGGGCAGCGGCGCGAGCCTGCACTTCGTGTCGTCATCGCCTTGGCACCTCTATCAGCCGCTGGCGGATTTTCTGGCGACCGCGGGCTTTTCACCGGCGACGCTCGCTCTGAAAGCGATCCGGCTGAAGGATCGGACGATCCTCAACATCCTGCAGTCGGGCGCGGATACGAAGCGGCCGGTGCTGGAAGATTTCCTGGCGCGGTTCCCGAAGCGGCGGGTCATCCTGATCGGCGACAGCGGCGAGCAGGACCCGGAGATCTACGCCGAAATGGCGCGGCGGTTTCCATCCAGGATCGCTCGAATCGCGATCCGCAATGTCACGGGCGCGCGGCGCGACGATGCGCGGTTCGCAAAACTGTTCGCGGGATTGGCGCCGGACCTGTGGCGGCTGTTCGATGACGCTTCAGAGCTTGGCGACTTTTGAGGCCCGCTGCCGCCTGAGGTCCACGATCGCATCGATGGCGATGGCGTAGCCGGTGATGCCGAGCCCGGCGATGACGCCATCGGCGACGGCCGAGATCAGCGAGTTGTGGTAGATTTTCTCGCGCTTGTGGACGTTGGAGATGTGAAGTTCGATCATGGGGCCGTCGAACATCTTGATGGCGTCGCACAGGCCGATCGACGTGAAGGTGTAGGCGGCGGGATTGATGATGAGGCCCGCCATCTTGCCACGCGCGCCCTGCACCCAGCCGATCAATTCGCTTTCGCTGTTGGTTTGGCGAAATTCGACGGCCAGACCATGCGTCTTGGCGCGCGCGTGACACAGCGCTTCGATGTCCTTCAATGTCGATGTGCCGTAGATCTCCGGCTCGCGGACGCCAAGCAGATTGAGATTGGGTCCGTTCAAGACCAGGATCGTCGCCGTCATTGCCGTCTCCGTGCGTTCCGCACCCGACTATAGCGGCGGCCGCTTGATTTTGGCCAGCGCTGTCAGCAGTCTCAGCGACGTTACGCGCTGGACGGTTGTTGGGCGACTGAACACCAGGACGTGTTTTGACGCCCGTGCCTGCATTGGAACACCTTCGGCGCATTGCGGTAATTGCGTTCCTTTTTTTTCACGTTGAGGAGTTCCGATATGACCATGCAAACACCCGCGCCGGATTTCGCTGCCATCAAGCAAAGGCAACAGTCGACATGGGCGGCCGGCGACTATGCCGTCGTCGGCACCACGCTGCAGATCGTCGGCGAGCGCTTGTGCGAGGCCGTCGACCTTCGCGCCGGAGAGAAAGTGCTCGACGTTGCCGCCGGCAATGGCAATGCGACGCTCGCCGCCGCACGGCATTTCACAGACGTGACCTCGACGGACTATGTCGGCGCGTTGTTGCAGCGGGCCAAGGAGCGCGCCAGCGCCGAGCGGCTCAAGGTGACGTTTCAGGAAGCCGACGCCGAAGCATTGCCGTTCAAGGACGGCAGCTTCGATGTCGTGTTGTCGACATTCGGCGTGATGTTCACGCCCAACCAAGAGAAGTCTGCCAGCGAACTCGCACGCGTCTGCCGCAAGGGCGGCCGGATCGGGCTCGCCAACTGGACGCCAGATGGATTCATCGGCCAGCTGTTCAAGACCATCGGTAAGCATGTGCCGCCACCGGCCGGAATCAAATCGCCGGCGCTGTGGGGCACGGAAGCGCGGCTTGCCGAGCTGTTTGCGGGACATAGTGTGAAAGCTCAGCCGCAGACGTTCCACTTCCGCTACAAGTCCGCCGAGCATTGGCTGGAGATCTTCAAGACGTTCTACGGCCCGACCAACCGCGCGTTCGCGGCGCTGGAGCCTGCCAAGCAAGGCGCCCTGCAGGCCGATATCATGGAGCTGCTGGGGCGCCTCAACCGTGGCGGCAAGGAGACGCTGATCGTGCCGAGCACGTATCTCGAAGTGGTCGTGACGACGCGGTAATCGCGTTCCAAAACCTCGTCATCCCGGACCAGCGCGCGGAACGCGCGTGCAGATCCGGGACCCAGCACAAGACTCGTGCGAAGCACGCATAACATTGCGCCTTCGGCCCTCTTTCCGCTGGGTCCCGGTTCTCGTCGCTGCTATCGCGCAGCTCCTCGACCGGGATAACGGCGGCTCTCACGCTCAGCCGCCGACGTCGGGCGTGGCGTCGCCCAGCGCAGTGGCGAGACGCATCGAAATCATGCTGAACCGGCATTTCCGTTGAACCTTTTGAGGGGTCATTGTCGACCAAGAGGAAAGGCTCACGCATGAACGGAATGCATCATGTCAGCGCAGGGATCAGCGTTCAGGACCGGCACCGTGCCAAGGCTTGTGACGGCGTTCTTGTGCTTGGCGACACTGGTGCCAAGCCTCGGACTCACCGGCGAAACCGGCCCAAGTCCCGGCACCCGCACAGCCTTCCAGCTGCTCGCGACCGAGCCGGCCAAGGCGCTGCGCGGACATCCTGAAGGAACGTCCTTGACCCCGCGCTGACGTCAGGGCCCCCGTATCGCCGCCTCACCCGCGCGCGACGTCGGGCGGCGTGGCGTCGCGGGTGAGATCGGCCAACGCCTGGTCGAAGCTGACGACGGTCTGGTCTTGCGAGCCTAAGCGGCGGATCGAGACTTTGCGCTCGTCGGCCTCGCGTTTGCCGACGACGAACATCACCGGCACCTTGGCAAGTGAGTGCTCGCGCACCTTGTAGTTGATCTTTTCGTTGCGGAGATCCGTTTCGACGCGCAGTCCGGCCTTGCGGCAGAGAGCGGCGACCTCCTGCGCGTAGCCGTCCGCGTCCGAGACGATGGTCGCGACGACGACTTGGGTCGGCGCCATCCACAGCGGCAGATGACCGGCGGTCGAACTCGATCAGGATGCCGAGAAAGCGTTCGAGCGAGCCGCAGATGGCGCGATGCACCATCACCGGCTGCCGCTTCTCGCCGTCGGCTGCGATATAGAACGCGCCGAACCGCTCGGGCAGATTGAAGTCGACCTGCGTTGTGCCGCACTGCCAATCGCGTCCGATGGCGTCCTTCAGCGTGTACTCGAATTTCGGACCGTAGAAAGTACCCTCGCCCTCGTTGACGCCGGTCTTGATGCGGCCGCCCGACTCCGCCTCCATCTTGGCGAGCACTTTCCTCAGAATGGCTTCGGCGTGATCCCACATGGCGTCGGTGCCAACGCGCTTTTCGGGGCGGGTTGCGAGTTTGACGACGACTTCCTCGAAGCCGAAGTCACGATAGACCGACATCATCAGATCGTTGATCTTCAGGCATTCCGCTTCAAGTTGCTCTTCGGTGCAGAAAATATGGGCGTCGTCCTGGGTGAAGCCGCGCACGCGCATCAGGCCGTGCAGCGCGCCGGAGGCTTCGTAGCGGTGGACGCAGCCGAACTCCGCGAGCCGCGTCGGCAAATCGCGGTAGCTCTTCAGCCCATATTTGAAGATCTGCACATGGCCCGGGCAATTCATTGGCTTCAACGCGAACACCTTCTGGTCCGCCGCCTCGTCTTTCGGGTTCATGAAGGCGGTGGCTGATTTCACCGCGAACATGTTGTCGGAGTACCAGCCCCAGTGGCCGGAGGTTTCCCAGAGCGACTTGTCGAGCAGCTGCGGGCCCTGGACTTCCTGGTAGTCGCCCTTGAGGCGGCGGCGCATATACGAGATCAGTTCTTGGAACGTGGTCCAGCCTTTGGCGTGCCAGAAGACGACGCCGGGCCCTTCTTCCTGGAAGTGGAAGAGATCCATTTCGCGACCGAGTTTCCGGTGGTCGCGCTTCTCGGCCTCTTCCAGCTGCTTCAAATAGGCGGCGAGTTCCTTTTCCTCGGCAAAGGCGACGCCGTAGACGCGCTGAAGTTGCGCGTTGTTGGAATCGCCGCGCCAATAGGATCCGGCGAACTTGGTGATCTTGAAGGCCTTGCCGATGTGGCCGGTCGAGGTCATGTGCGGGCCGCGGCACAGATCGAGCCACTCGCCCTGCTTGTAGATTTTCAAGTCCTGATCGGGTGGGATCGCATCGACCAACTCGACCTTGAAGTGCTCGCCCTTCTCCTTGAAGTAGGCCTTGGCCTTGTCACGCGACCAGACGTCCTTGGTGAAGGGTGCGTTCTTGGCGATGATCTCGTGCATGCGCTTTTCGATCTTGGCGATGTCGTCCGGCACGAACGGCTCGGCCTTCGCAAAGTCGTAGAAGAACCCGTTTTCGATGACCGGACCGATCGTCACCTGGGTGCCGGGCCAGAGCTGCTGGACGGCTTCGGCCAGCACGTGGGCGGCATCGTGCCGGATCAGCTCGAGCGCCGCGGCATCGGTGCGGGCGAGGAAATTGATCGCGGCATCGTGCGTAATCGGATCGCTTGCGTCGGCGACGACGCCGTCGAGCATCATGGCGACGGTACGCTTGGCGAGGGAGGGTGCGATCGATTTGGCGACGTCGATGCCGGTGGTGCCGCGCGCGACGGTGCGTTTGGCGCCGTCGGGGAAGGTCAATGTGATCTCGGTCACGGTCTTTTCCTCTCAACTCCTGCCAACGAACGCAGGTAAGATGGGTGTATGTTTAACTGCTTCTGCCGTGCGCCGCGCACCTGGTCAAGAGTGCGATGGATGCACGCGAACGGCGCTGTGGCATGCAAATGACGCCTTACGGATGATCGCCGCGCGTCGCTTTCGATTTCTCAGAAACCCCCTTTTCAAGCCGCAATTCCGCCATGTAATAGAGGCGACCATGACTAGCGGCGCTGCACATCGCCGCATGGGCGCCCTGGGGGCGCGGCTCTCGCGGGGGAGACCACCGTCGCCAATGACGGTTTTGAGGGACTGATCGATGTAGCGACGTCGTCGCGTCAGCGTGGCCATTGGGCTGCCGGTCTCCCGCAATCTCCCCAAGGCGAGTTGTTCGCGTCATCTGGGGAGTAAGTTATGCGTCATTGCCCGTCGGCCCTTGCCTTTCTCTTTGCAGCCGTTTGCGTTGCGACCGTCACCGCCGATACCGGAGGTGCCAATGCTCAGACAGCGCCCGCTGCAGCGCAGCAGCCGGCGCCGCTGCCAAAGCGCAGGCCTCTTGCAGTCGCTCCCGCTTCCAAGGAGCAGCCGCCGATCACGGCGGTCGGACATTCGGAACGCACGGATCGGCTCAACCAGAACACGACCACGGTGATTTCGGGCAATCCGAACGGGACCTATCTTTTTCTCGCGTATGACATGTCGGCGGTGCTCGACGATGGCGAGGCGCTCCGGATCCTGCCCGTGATCGGCAAGGGCGGCTATCAGAACGTGATCGACGTGCTGCATCTCAAAGGCGTCGACCTCGGCATCACCCAATCCAACATCATGACGTATCTGAAGAAGACTGGAGAGCTTGGCCGCAACATTGACGACCGGCTGGCCTACATCGCCAAGCTCTACAACGAAGAAATGCATATCCTCGCCGGGCCCGGCATCGAGAAGATCGAGGATTTGGCCGGCAAAACCGTCAATTTCAGCGATGTGGGCAGCGGCACGCAGTTCTCGACGCGGCTGATCTTCCAGGCGCTCGGGATCAAGGCGACGGAGATCAACGTCGGTCAGGGCGACGGATTTTTGAAAGTCAAGAACGGTGAGATCGCCGCGACTGTGCTGATCGCCGGCAAGCCGTCGGGTGCCTACCAGAAGTTCAAGCTCGAGCCCGGCATGAAACTGCTGCCGGTCGCCTATAGCGACGTGCTGGAGGCCGACTACTTCCCGGCGAAGCTCACGCACGAGGATTATCCGAACCTCGTCGAAAAGGGCAAAACGATCGACACGGTCGCGGTCGGTGCGGTGCTCGCCGCCTACAATTGGCCGCGCGATACGGAACGCTATCGCCGCGTCTCCCGGTTCATCGACGCATTCTTCTCGAAGTTCCCGGAGTTCCAGAAGGCGCCGCGCCATCCAAAATGGAAGGAAGCAAACTATGCTGCGCCGATCACGGGATGGAAACGGTTCCCGGCAGCGCAAGAATGGCTCGACAAAACGGCGGTGCCTGCACAGAGCGCGGCGCGCGCCGCGCCCGTCGATCCGTCGCTCGCCCGCGCCCAAGCCGCGCGCGCGGCGCCGAACAATGCCGCGGAGCAGGAGCGCCTCTTCCAGGAATTCATGAAGTGGTCGCAAGCCAAGAATTGAAGCGGCACTCAGCCGTTTCATAAGGGGCACCTCAGTCCGTCCGCGCGATCAAGCATCGCGCTTTGTGGGAAAGACGCCATGTCAAAGGCAACGGGACCGGAGCGCCGCAGCACCTCCATGAAGAGCTTGCTCGCGCGCATTGAATCCGAGGGGCAACCCGCCGAACGCGCGCCGCACCGTAAAGACGAACCACGCGCGGGCGAACGCCTGGGCGAGAGGACGGTGCCGGAGCGGCGGGCAGAATGGCCGCTCCAGCCGATGCACGAGCTCGATAACGACGGGGCGAACGTCCTGCAGACGCGCATCAGGCGCCAGGCGCCTATGCTGCCGACCCTCGGGCGAGAGAGCGAGCGCGCGATCGACCGGCTGCCGTTGCCGGACGATCCGGACCAGCAGCGCTTCTTCCGCACGCCCGTGTTGATTGGGATCGGCGCGATCGCGAGCACGCTGTTCGCGTTGCCGCTGTTCTTCTGGCTGGTGCTGCCGTGGCTCGAAAAAGGACGGAAGCCGCCGGCAGTGGCGGCACCCGAGCGGGCTATCGTGCGCCCGGTCGAAACGCAAGTGATCACGGCAGAGGTCGCGGCACCGACGCCGGCGCGGACACCAGCTCAGCCGGTGCCGCAGATCGCGCAGCCGCCAGAGCCCCGCGCGCGCCTTGCGCCGGCGCCGGTGCTGGCGCCAGCGCCGACGCCAGAACCGGTCGCGACGGCGGCCGTCGCCGTGCCCGAACCGAAGGTCGAACCGCCACCGCAACCGGTCGTGGCGGCGCTCGCCGCTGTGCCGATGCCGACGCAACCGGCGATGATCGCGCCGATCGTGCCACCGCAGACGCCGCGGCTGGTAGTGGATGCCGCACTCGCGGTGCGCGGCGGCGCGCGCGTGCCGCTGCCGATTAAAATCCAACCGCCGGATGCGATCTCGCAGGTCGGCCGCATCGTGCTGCGCGGATTGCCGCCGACGGTCGTGGTGCCGCAGGCGAGCCGCGGCCCGGCCGGTAGCCTGATCATTACGCCGGATGCGCTGGCGACCACCGTATTGGATCTGACCGCCGCGAAACCTGGCGAAACCGATGTCGAGATCGAGCTGCAAGGACGCGACAACACCGTGCTCGACCGCACCACGACGATGCTGGCGATCGTGCCCGCAACGGCGCCGCGCGAGGCGCCACCGGCACGCGCGGAGGCCTTACTCAGCAAGGGGCGCTCGCTGTTTACGTCCGGCGACATCGCCGGTGCGCGGCTGATCCTCGAGCGCGCGGTCGAAGTCGGATCTGCGCCGGCGGCGCTGGCGCTCGGCGAGACGTTCGATCCGGCGGCGCTGGCGGCGCGTGGCGTGCGCGGGATGACGCCCGACGTGCGGCAAGCACGCACGTGGTACGAGCGTGCGCGCACGCTCGGTGTGGCGGAGGCGGACGAACGACTTCGCCGCCTGCCGCAGCAGTAAATTGCATCTTGAGAAATGGACCGCACGCCGATCGTCCGTGCCGTCAAAAAACACGTCGCGATATGACCCCATTGGAGCCTAAATTCCGCCGTGTTGAAAAGGCGACGATGCAATGTCAGGTCTTGCATATGACAAGACCTGACCGGCGCTTTGAGCGCGGGGCTCGCGGGGGAGCCAGACCGTCGGCTCGGCGGTTTCGACAAAGACGATAGGAGATGCCGCGGGGCGTCTCAGGGAGCTAGCGCTGAGCGCGCCGGTCGCCCTCGCCTTCGTTTTATCGACGTGCCCGACGCTGATGCACATAATCGATGCTGCACCAATGGGGAGCTTGTCATGCGTCAACCCGAAGCCGATATCCGCCCGCACTCACACACAGGTGTCCACGCACCGCCGCGCCGCGGCCTGCGCCTGTTCGCTCTCACGTCGCTGATCGCCGGACTTGGTCTTGCGGGCGGCCTCTATTTCTTCTCCGGCAGCGGACCGAGTTTCGCGCAGTCGTTTTTTCGCGACAGCGGGCTCGCAGGCATGACCGGGAAGACGCAGCTGCTCTCCATCCAGGTCGATGAGAACAAGCCCGAGATCATGAACCTCGCGCTCAACAACGCGAAGAATGTCGTCGAGCATTTCAAGAGCAAGGGCCAGAAGGTCGACGTCGAGATCGTGACGTTCGGGCCGGGGCTGCACATGTTGCGCAGCGACACGAGCCCGGTGAAGCAGAGAATCGCGCAGATGTCGCTCGAAGAGCCGTCGATCAAGTTCGCCGCATGCGCCAATACGCAGGCGAACATGAGCAAGCAGGAGCAGAAGAAGATCGAGTTGATCTCCGAGGCGCAGGTGGTGCCGTCGGGCGTCGTGCGCCTGATGGAACTGCAGGGCAAGGGCTACGCCTACGTGCGCCCCTGACGTCCTGCCATCGACATCTTTCGCCTGACCTTCGGGTCCGCACGGCGCTGGTTCCATGGGGCCAGCCGCCAGACCCTATCGAGGAGAGATCATGATTATTCCGCAACTCCGGTTCGCCCTGCTGACCGCCATTTTTGCATGTGCCACAGCACTGATGCCGATTGTCGCAGCGACCGAAACAATCGGACAGGAGCAGGCGAAGAAATGGCGCCGCCCGGCCACGCCACCCGCCGACGCACCGGCGGAGAAAGCGCGGGTGCCGGCGTCGGCGCAGAACGCCGCCGAAGCCAAACGCAAGGAAGCCATCAATTCGTGGACGCTCGGCCTCGCGGCCGGGCGCATCGAGGGCGCGCCGCTGCAATTTGCCGGCGAACTCGCGCGCGCGATGGACGACGGCGATAATCTGCGCGTCCTGCCGATCGTGACGCGCGGGATCTTCGACAACATCTTCGATCTGCTCTATTTGCGCGGCGTCGACGCGGCGATCGTCTACGGCGACGTGCTCGAGCATTTCAAGAAGAACCCAGAGGTCAGCGGCATCTCGCGGCGGATCAATTATCTGACGAATTTGTTCCCGTCGGAGCTACATGTGTTCGTGCGGCCGGAGATCAAAACGCTGGCGGATCTCGCGGGCAAGCCCGTCAACTTCAACACGGAGGGGACGGCGGCGGCCTATAGCGGGCCAATCATCTTCGAGCGGCTCGGCATCAAGGTCGACGCGAAGTTCGTGCCGCACAACACGGCGATGGAAGAGATGAAGAAGGGGGAGGCCTATGCCGCGACGGTCTGGGTCTCATCGAAGCCGCTGGCGCCATTCCTGAAAGGCAAGTTCCCGGAGGGCTTCAAGTTCCTGCCGGTCGAGTGGAACGAGAAGCTCGACTATTACCTGCCGAGCTATCTCGAGACCGCCGACTATCCGGCTCTGATCCCGCAAGGCCAGCGCATTCCGACGATCTCGGTGCCAGCGGTGCTCGCCGTCTATGACTGGCCGGCCGACACGGACCGGCATCGGCGCATGCTGCGCTTTGTCGACTATCTGATGCAGCGCTTCCCGAAATTGCAGACGGAGGCTGGGTACCATCCGAAGTGGAAGGACGTGAACCTCGCCGCTGCGGTGCCGGGCTGGCAACGGTTCAAGCCGATGCAAGACCGGCTCGACCAGATCGCGGCGCAGAACAAGGCCGCACCGGCGCCAACGGCTGGTGCCGCGCCGGACAAGACCCGCGCGGCCGATGTCGATACGGCGCTCGCGCGGCAGCAGGCGCAACGAGCCGCCCCCAATGATCCAGCCGAACAGGAGCGCTTGTTCCGGGAGTTCATGACGTGGGCCCAAAAGAAAAACTGAGAAAAAAGCGCCGGGTTCTCGATCGAACAACCTACGCCAATCTGGATCGCGCATTGCGGCCGCAGAGCGCGCATCTCAAGACGTTGGGGGAAAAGCCAGCAATGGCGACGGCAAAAACGGACGATCGCACCCGCGATTTGTTGAAGAGCCTGCTCGACCGGATCGAGGCGGATTGTCCGCCGCTGCCGCCGGAGATGCTCAGCGATCGCAAGGACAAGACCACCCGGCCGGACAACGTGTTCAGCGTGCGGCTGAAGACGGCGCCACCGCCGCGACTGCCGCCGGCGCCCGTGATCGACGAAATCGATCGACTGGTGCTGCCGGTGATGCGCGACGAACCGGCGCGGATCGCCGGCGTGCCGGTGATGGTGCTGGGCGCGACGTTCGTCGCGGCGGCGATCGCGTTGCCGCTGCTCGGGCTCGCGCTCTGGCCGCACGCGCCGACGCCGTTTGGGCGAGAGATCACGATCGCACGCACGGCGGATGCGCGGCGGATCGAAATCCCGATGATCGAGCCGCTGCCGCAGCTCGTGGCACCGCCAGCGCAAATCTCGCGCGCAGAGGCCACACTGGCGGCGCCGGTCGCGCCGGAAGTGGCGGCGCCAGTTGCGACTTCCGCGCCACCCCTGGAGGAGCCGCCGGCTGTCGAGCCGGTCGCGTCGCCGCTGGCGCACATCATCGAGCCGAAAATTGTACTGGCGTCGCCACAATTGCTGCCGCCACCGCCGATGCTGGCGCCGCCGCCGCGCGCGGCAGTGTCGCCACGCATCATCGTCGCGCCACAACTTGCGGTCAGGAGCGGGCAGCGTCTTGCATTGCCAATCCGCATAGAAGCGCCCGAGGGCGCGACGCCGGTCGAGCGCATTGTCGTGCGCGGGCTGCCGCGCGGCGCGATCCTGGAGAAGGCAGCGCGGGGTCCGGCGGGCAGTCTGGTAATCGCGGCGGACGCACTGGCGTCCAGCGTGCTCGATCTGACGGCGGCGGTCGCGGGCGAGACGGACATCGAAATCGAGCTGCTCGGCGCGGGCGAGACGATGCTGGCACGCACCACCGCGATGCTCGCGATCGTGCCGGCGCATGTGCGCGAAGCGCTGCCATCGCCGCGCGTGGATCTGCTGGTGACGCGGGCACAGGGAATGCTGACGGACGGGGATATTGCCGGCGCACGCTTAATTCTAGAGCGCGTGGCCGAGGGCGGATCGGCGGCAGCCGCGCTCTTGCTCGGCGAGACCTACGATCCGGCGATGCTTGGATCGATTGGCTCGCGCGGCGTGGTCGGCGTCGCGGGCAACAAGGCGCAGGCGCAGCTCTGGTATGAGCGTGCGCGCACGCTCGGTCATGACGGCGCGGAGGCGCGGATGAAGCGGCTGCAGGGGCCGTGAGGATCGCGCGCGGCGCGCGGTGACTGCGCGGTGACTGGCCAATGGCGTGCGCGCATGGCAAATCTCCGGCATCTCACTCCCGCCCAGCGAGCCCCGTCATGCCGAATTGCCCTCTACCGCCCAAAGACAAACTCCACATCCTGTTCGCCCACGGCGCCTACCAGATGGCCGACCGCTTTGCCGCGCGCGGCACGGGCATCGCGCATGCGCAGGTCCGCGCCTACGACGACCTCGCCGTCCAGATCCCAGCCGCCCACGTCGTCTGCGTCTCGATGATGTGGAAGAACGACCTCGTCGCCGGCGCCCCAAACCTCGCCTTCATCCAATCCATCAGCGCCGGCACCGACCAGTACGACAAGGCGCTCTTTGCATCGACCGGCATCCGGCTCGCCAGCGGCGGCGGCGTCAACGCCAACGCCGTCGCCGAACACGCGATCGCCATGCTGCTCGCGATCAAGCGCCACATCCACACCGGCCGCGACAACCAAACCCGTGCGCACTGGCGCCCGATGATTTCCGACATCGCCGCCCGCGAAGACGAGATCCAAGGCAAGACGATGCTGATCGTCGGCATGGGACGTATCGGCAGCCGTCTCGCGTCGTTCGCGAAGGCGTTCGGCATGACGGTGATCGGTGTCCGCCGCGATCATTCTGCCGGGACGGCCGGCGCCGACGAGATTCACGCGCTCGCGGATTTTCGGAACCTTGTGCCGCGCGCCGACGCGATCGTGCTCGCCTGTCCGCTGACGCCCGAGACCGAAAACCTGGTCGACGCCGCGGCGCTGGCCGCGATGAAACCGACGGCGACGCTTGTCAATGTCGCCCGCGGCAAGGTCGTCGACGAAGCGGCCCTCGTCACGGCGCTTGCGCAAAAGCGCATCGCTGCCGCCGCCCTCGACGTGACGCGCGACGAACCGCTTGGCGCGGCCTCGCCGCTCTGGACCATGCCGAACGTGCTGCTCACGCCCCACACCGCCGGCGAAACCCAGCGCTACGAAGACAACGTCATCGATATCCTGCTCGAAAACCTCGATCGCCAATGGCGTGGCGATACGGCGTTACGCAATCAGATCGTCTAGAGGCAAGCGCCAGGAAACTGAAGGAGAACCCTCATGAGCTACATCGACGGCTTCGTGATCGCCGTGCCAACCGCCAACAAGCAGAAGTTCATCGACCACGCCCAATTGGGTAACAGCGTGTTCATCGACCTTGGTGCAACACGCGTTCTCGAGTGCTGGGGCGATGACATACAGAACGGCACGCTCACCGACTTCCGCAAGGCGGTGCAGGCGAAGGACGACGAGACGGTCGTCTTCTCCTGGCTAGAGTGGCCCGACAAGGCAACACGTGATGCAGCGCACGCGAAGATGATCGATTGGATGAAAAATCCTGAAAAGGCCGATCCTCGCATGGATCCAACGAAGAACCCGATGCCGTTCGACGGCAAGCGCATGATCTTCGGCGGCTTTGCGCCAGTTGTGACGTTAGAAAGGTAACCAAGGAGAAGGACCATGCCCAACAAACACGGCGACTTCATATGGTATGAATTGCTGACCTCAGACGCCGATGCAGCGCAGAAATTTTATGGCGACGTCATTGGCTGGTCGGCGCGGAGTTCCGGCCACCCGGATATGGATTATCGGTTGCTGAGCGCCCGCGACGGCGAGGTCGGTGGACTGATGCAGATCAACGACGAGATGAGGGCCGGCGGCGCCAGACCGGTCTGGCTTGGCTATGTCGGCGTCGACGACGTCGACGAGAGCGTCGCGGCCATCACAAAGGCTGGCGGCGCGGTGCAGATGCCGGCGATGGACGTCCCCGACGTCGGCCGCATCGCCATGATGGCCGATCAGCAAGGCGCGCCGTTCTATGTGATGCGCGGGGCAAGCGCGCAGGAGAGCCTCGCCTTCGCTTATGACAAGCCGCGCCTCGGTCATTGCGCCTGGAACGAGCTCGCGACATCCGACCGCCCCGCCGCGATGAAATTCTACGCCGACCAGTTCGGCTGGAAGAAAGACGGCGAGATGGATATGGGCGCCATGGGAGCCTATGAGTTCCTGCGTCGTGCCGAAGGCGACGGCATGTTTGCCGGCGTCATGACCAAGCCGAAGGAGATGCCGGTGTCGATGTGGACCTACTATTTCCGCGTCGCAGATGTCGATGAAGCGGTGCGTCACACCGACGCCGGCGGCGGCAAGGTCCTCAACGGCCCCATGCAAATCCCGGGTGGCGAGTTCGCGGTCAACGCGATCGACCCGCAGGGTGCGATGTTCGCCTTTGTCGGACCGAGAAAGTGAGGCAACACGCAAGACCGTTGGGCGCCGGGAGAGTTGCACGCACCCGACGTCCACCAATCCCCCGCCGCTCGATCAAGAGCTGCCCACGTGCCGGCACACAATCCGTGTCGGCACGAAGGCGCTTGTGGCCCCATCACGATGGCGTGGCAACGGCAATTTCCCAGTTAACTCGAACTTCCCGCATTCCTGATTGTCTGGCCGCTACCCGCCTGATACACCACGCAGAAATGGGCGACACCCGTCCTGCCCCGTAACGCCACAACCGCAGGCCCCCATGGTCCAAGTCTACGCGCCCGCCAAGCCGGCGCCCGCTGCCGCGCCGCCCGCAGCACCCGCCCCCAATGTCTTCGGCCGCAAGAAATTCTGGGCGCACCGGTTCGGCACCGCGCCGTTCCTGCCGATGTCGCGCGCCGAAATGGACGAGCTCGGCTGGGACAGCTGCGACATCATCCTCGTCACGGGCGATGCCTACGTCGACCATCCGAGTTTTGGCATGGCGATCATCGGCCGGCTGTTGGAGGCGCAAGGCTTTCGCGTCGGCATCATCGCACAGCCCGATTGGCAGAGCCCATCAGCGTTCAAAGCCCTCGGCAAGCCGAACCTGTTTTTCGGCATCACCGGCGGCAACATGGATTCGATGGTCAACCGCTACACGTCCGACCGGCGCCTGCGCCACAACGACAGCTACACGCCGGGCGGTGAAGGCGGCAAACGCCCCGACCGCTCCGTCATCGTCTATGCCCAGCGCTGCCGCGAGGCCTATGCCGGCGCCACCATCGTGCTCGGCGGCATCGAGTTGTCGCTGCGTCGCATCGCGCACTACGACTACTGGTCCGACAAGGTTCGCCGCTCCGTGCTCGCCGACGCCAAGGGCGACATCCTACTCTATGGCAACGCCGAGCGTGCCGTCGTCGAGGTTGCCCACCGCCTGGCGCGCGGCGACACGCCCGCCGACATGGACGATATCCGCGGCGCAGCGCTTCTGAAAACCGCCGTGCCCGGCGGCTGGACCGAACTTCCCGCCGACGACGTCGAGAACCCCGACGAAGGCGCCCGGATGCTGCGCAACACGCAAGCGGTCGTGCGCCTGCCGTCATTCGAGCAAGTCAGCGCCGATCCCGAAACCTACGCCCGCGCCTCCCGCGTGCTGCATCGCGAGAGCAATCCCGGCAACGCTCGCGCGCTCGTGCAAAAGCACGGCGACCGCGAGCTCTGGGTGACACCGCCACCGATCCCGCTCTCTACCACCGAGATGGATCGCATCTACGAACTCCCCTACGCGCGCGCGCCGCATCCGAGCTACGCCGATGCCAAGATCCCCGCCTGGGACATGATCAAATTCTCCGTCACGATCATGCGCGGCTGCTTCGGCGGCTGCACCTTCTGCTCCATCACCGAGCACGAGGGCCGCATCATCCAGAACCGCTCGGAAAAATCGGTGCTGCAGGAAATCGAGCGCATCCGCGACAAGACGCCGGGCTTCACCGGCCACATCTCCGACATCGGCGGACCGACTGCCAACATGTACCGGATGGCCTGCAAGGATGAGGCAATCGAGAAATCCTGCCGCCGCCTCTCGTGCGTGCATCCCGGCATCTGCCCGAACCTCAACACCTCGCACGACTCACTGATCAGCCTCTACCAGAAGGCGCGGGCGCTGCCCGGCATCAAGAAAGTCAACGTCGCCTCGGGCGTGCGCTACGACCTCGCGGTCGAGAGCCCCGCGTACGTGAAGGAACTCGTCACGCATCACGTCGGCGGCTATCTGAAGATCGCGCCCGAGCACACCGAAGACGGCCCGCTCTCGAAGATGATGAAGCCCGGCATCGGCACCTACGACCGCTTCAAGGAGCTGTTCGATCAGGCTGCCAAGGACGCTGGCAAGAAGTATTTCCTAATCCCCTACTTCATCGCCGCCCACCCCGGCACAACCGACACCGACATGGTGGAACTCGCGCTCTGGCTCAAGAAAAACAAGTACCGTGCCGATCAGGTGCAGACGTTCCTGCCCTCGCCGATGGCGCTCGCGACCGCCATGTATCACTCCGGCAAGAACCCGCTGAAAGCCGTGCGCCGCGGCGCCTCCGAAGAGGTCGAGACCGTCAAAGGCCTGACGCAACGCCGCCTGCACAAGGCGCTGCTGCGCTATCATGACGCCGAGAACTGGCCGCTGATCCGCGACGCACTGAAAGCCATGGGCCGCGCCGATCTCATCGGCCCCGGCAAGCATCATCTGGTGCCGCCATGGCAGCCCGCCGGCACCGGCCTCACGGGCGGCGAAGGCCGCCGTCTCGGCAAAAAGCATGGCGCGCAAATCTTCACCACCAAGGGCGTGCCGATCCGCGATGCCACGGGGAAGAAGGGAGGATTCGGGGCCGGCAGCGGGGCCGGACGGGGTGTCGCCCGCCGCAAGAAATGATTTCCGAAAAGCGCTCACGGAATGCTTGGCATGGCAGCCCTCTCGATGGTTCCATTGATTGTCGTCCGCAACCGCCTTGATGCGCTGCTGGCAAAACAGATGCCCATAAGCTAACCTGCCAGCATGAGCGATACTCTATCCGATCTCCTGAAACTTCCTCCCCAACAGCGTCTCGACCTGATCGAAGCGCTGTGGGACTCCCTGGACGCTGAGGATGTGCCCATGCCGGACTGGCACAAGACTGTCCTCGACGAACGAGAGGCGAATGAAGATGCCGACCTTGGCGACACCTGGGAGGTCGTGAAGGCCCGGCTCCAGAAGAAGCTGTGAGCTGGACGACAAGGCTGCTTCGATCCGCCGAGCGTGACATCGAGGCGGCCATGGCGTGGTATCGGCGGAAAGAGATTGGCCTCGACCGCGTGTTTGTCGATGCTGTCGACGACGCCATCAGGCGGATGAGGCAGAAGCCGGGCAGTTACGCGAAGCGACGGCGCGAGTACCGGGCGTTGCTCCTCCGGCGGTTTCCCTACGTTGTGTACTTCCGTATTGTCGGGGATGAGATACGGGTTGCCGCGGTGCTCCACCAACGCCGCGGACACAAGGCACGAGATCGACGATTGAAGGCAGGCCAGCAGACGAAGCCGTAATTGAGCGCGCTACGATCTCGCCGACGAAAAAAATGTTTCCTGATCCCCTACTTCAAAAAAACACGGCTATTGACCATCACCACCAAAGGCATTCCGCTCTCCTGTCCCGGCGGCGACGTCCGCGGCGGCAAGAACCGCCCCAAAAGGTGGCGCTACTTGTTCCGCATCTTATCTGCTTGACCCAACCTGAAGCGTGCTGCATGCGCAGCGCATCATGACCACAGCAACGCCCGCGCCATCGCCCATCGACACCCCCGCTTGGCCCGCCAACGCGACGCAAACGCACGCGTTCTGGCGCGGCACGCGACTGCTGTTTTCCGTCCCGTGTTTGCTGTTGTTTGGCACCGCCATCGGCTTCGGCGCGCTCGCCCGCGACGTCGGCCTCACGTTCGGCAACACGCTCTTTGTCGCCATCACCATGGTGGCGCTGCCGAACCAGGTCGTCCTCGTCGACGAAATCGCGCGTGGTGCAGCGCTCACGGCGATCGCGCTCGCCGTCACGTTGACCGCGCTCCGCCTGTTGCCGATGACCGTGTCGCTGATGCCGCTGATGCGCGGGACGCAGCGCCGCCCGGTGTTGGAGTTCTTGGCGACGTGGCCGATCGCGATCACGAGTTGGATCGAGGGCATGCGGTGTCTGCCGGCGGTGCCGCCTGATCTCCGCCTCGCCTTCCACTTCGGCACCTGCGCGGCGATGGCATCGTCGAGCGTATCGGGCGCGTTGGCGGGTTATCTCGTGGCGGGCGCGCTGCCGCCGATCCTTGCCGCCGCTCTCCTGTTCATGACGCCGATCTATTTCTTGTTGTCGCTGATCAATACCAGCAAGACATTGCCAGATCAGGTGGCGCTCTGTCTCGGCGCCGCCATTGGTCCGGCGATGTTCGCCGTCGCGCCCGGCATCGATCTCATGCTGACGGGGTTGATCGCTGGCACCGCCGCGTATCTATTCGGGACCGCGCGCGGATGATGACGGCGCTCGACGATGGGTACGGCGGTTATCTCGTGCTCGCGATCGCTGGCACGCTGATGACGCAGATCTGGCGCTGGCTCGGCTATTTTGCCGGCCGCAACATCTCCGCCGACAGCGAAATCTTTTTGTGGGTGCGCGCGGTCGCGACCGCGCTCGTCGCCGGCCTCGTCACGCGCATGCTGGTATTTCCCGCAGGCGCTCTCGCGATGGTGCCGCCGTCGCATCGCGCCCTGGCGTTCGCCGCCGGCATCGCCGTCTTTTTCGCCGCGCGCCGTCACGTCGGTCTCGGCGTTCTCGGCGGCGTGCTCGCGCTCATCGCATTGAAAATGGTGTGACACCGCTCGCGCTGTTGGCCGTGTTCGCCATGGGCTGGCACCACGGTTCGCAAAGGGGTTGGCGACGCTGGCCGAGGCGTCATGATCCTGTTCGGCGGCAGTCTGTTCGGCCGGGGTGTCGGCTGGGTGACGGCACCCCACACGGCAGCACACATCGGCCGCTCGATGCGGCGTCATCCGCCTCCAACACCATCGCCGTCGAGATGCGCGGAAAGCGGGGATAACGTCCGCGCATCATCTCCGCGGTTAAGCTTTCCAGATGGCCTCCAAACGCATTCACCACGTTGCAGCATCACTTTTCCCCACCCCACCCAACGTCACGCTCGCACCCGCTTCGCTGGCACAAGCTCCGGCGGGCACCCACCCAGCCCTGCGATGAGGCCCCACTCACCCCTTCAACGCCCGCATGATCCTCTCCGCGTTCGCCTTCAACACCTCGGGCTTCTCGATCGCGCCCGTGTGCTTGCCGAGCGCGACGCCGTCGTGGCGCGGCAGCACATGGAAATGCAGATGGAACACCACCTGCCCGCCCGCCGCCTCGTTGAACTGCTGGATCGTCACGCCCGGCGCCTCGAACGCGGTCATCACCGCCTTCGACAGCTTCTGCACCGTCGCCATGCAGGCGGCGAGTTGCGCGGGCGAGGCATCCAATACATTGCGCGCCGGCGTCTTCGGGATCACCAGGCAGTGCCCCGGACAGCGCGGCATGATATCCATGATCGCCAAGGTTTCGGCGTCCTCATAGACCTTCACCGACGGCAGGTCGCCGCGCAGGATTTTCGCAAACACGTTGTTGGTATCATACGCTTGCGACGCCATGATCGCGCTCCTATCTGCACCGATTTTGCCCCACCCTCGCCACAGCGCCGCATCGGGTCAAGCCATTCCTGCGCGGCCGTCATACCCGCTCTGCAGCGCTTCATCCCTTGATCCGCCGCCCGCCCTAGCCGATCTTGCCGCCAGCAAGCAGACCAGACTACACACGGACGTCATCCCGGACCAACGCGCGGAACGCGCGTGCAGATCCGGGACCCAGCATAAAAAGCGTGCGCAGCACACGATATTGGCCTTTCAATATTGTGCCTTCGGCACTTTTCTCGCTGGGTCCCGGGTCTCCTTGGCGCGTTTTGCGCCGCGTCGCCCGGGATGACGGACACCCGGGGGAGAAATTGAATGCAACGCAAGACTGTCGGCATCGTCGGCGCGGGGGCGGCGGGCATTTGCGCCGCCAAGCACATGCTGGAAGCGGGCTATGAGCCGGCGCTCTATGAAATCGGCACGCACGTCGGCGGCATGTGGGTCTACAACAACGACAACAACCGGTCGTCGGCCTACAAGACGCTGCACATCAACACCGCGCGCGATCTCACCGCCTTCAAGGATTTTGCCTTCGACCCGGACGTGCAGGATTTCCCGGACCACAAGGACATGGCGAAATATCTCAAGGCCTATGCCGATCATTTCGACGTGACGCGCCGCATCAAGTTCAAGACCCGTGTCACCGATGTCCGCCGCGCGCCTTCCTACAACGACGCCAAACCGCGCTGGATCATCGAGACCGAGACCGGCGCCACCACAGAATACGACACCGTCATCATCGCCTCGGGGCATCTGACCAAGCCGCTCGACGAACCGATGTTCCGCGACGGCTTCAAGGGCGAGTACTTACACAGCCACCATTACAAAGACCCCGCCACTTACGCGGGCCGCCGCATCTGCATCGTCGGCGTCGGCAACAGCTCGTGCGACATTGCCAGCGACCTGTGCACATCCGCCGAGACAACCGTGCTGGTCGGCCGCTCGACGCCGCTCATCATCCCGAAACTCATTTTCGGCCGCCCGTTCTGGGACATCGTCAAGCCGTTCTACAAACCCTGGGTGCCGCAGGCCGTGCGCACCCGCGCCGTCAGATTCTTCACCTGGGTGGTGCATGGCAACATGGCCGACCTCGGCTTTGCGCCCTCGACCAAGAAAGTGCACGCGACGTCGAACGCCAACATCGTCAACCACATCAAATACCGGCGTGTGATCGTGAAGCAGGGCATCACCGCGATCGACGGCCGCACCATCACCTTCGCCGACGGATCGCGCGACGACTTCGACGTCCTCATTGGCGCGACGGGCTTTCTGCTCGATCTCGATTTCATCAAACCCGATGTGATGGAGATCAAAGGCAACAGTCTCGATCTCTACATGCGCATCGTGCCGCCCAAGCATCGCGGCCTCTATTTCCTCGCCTTCTTCAACTCCGATTCAGCACTCAACTGGATCGCGGAGGGCCAGATCCGCTGGCTGCGCGAATTCGAGCTTGGCCGCGCGCAGCTCCCAACCGAGCCTGAGATGTGGACCGAGATCGCCGAACGCAAGGCCTGGGTCGCCAAGCATTTCAAGGACACACCGCGCCACGGCATCGAGGTCGAGCACATCCCCTACTTCGCCGATCTTCGCCGCACCCTGCGGCAAGCGCAGGCTCGCGCCAACACCAACCCCCGCGACGTCGGCATCGGCACCCACACGCCTGCGCCGCATCCCTTCCCACAAGCCGCGGAGTGACCTTTCCCTCTCCCCATCGCTGCGCTTGATGTGGAGAGGGTGACTTGCATGTTGAGCTGAAAGCGAAACCTGCACGTGGGTGAGGGGCCGCCGCCGTAAGAACGCTGGCACGCGCGGGTTGGCCGGGCCGTGACGGCCTATCGTATCCGCCCGCTCTTCACCGCGTCCCACGCCGCAGACGCCGCCGCCGTCTCAAGATACGACGCCACGATCTTTCCCGCCAACGGGCTGGTGCCGGCGATCCGCTCGAGCGTCTTGCCCGCCGCCACGCGCGCCGCCGCGATCACGTCCGGCGGGAACGCGCCGAGCTTGGCGCCCGCCGCCACCAGCGTCTGCAACGCCGCGGCATTCGCAACATCGGCTTCCGCCAGCGCCGTCTGGTGTTCGGCCTGTGCCGCCGCCGCGACGATCGCCTGCAGCGCCGGCGTCAGCGATGCCCACGCCTTCTGCCCGATCAAAACCTCACTCGCCCCGTTCGGCTTGTTGAAGCCCGGAAACAGATAATGCGGCGCGATTTTGTGCAGCCCGAGCGGCAGGTCGTTGACCGGCGCCAGTAGCTCTACCGCATCGATCACGCCCTTCTCCAGCGCCGCGAACGTATCGCCCGGCGGGATCACGATCGCCGTAGCACCCAGCGCCGCATAGATCTCGCCGCTCAATCCCGTCGCGCGAATCCGCAAGCCCTTGAGATCCGCCAGCGACCCAATCTCCTTGCGAAACCATCCGCCCGCCGACGCGCCCGTATTGCCGCCGACGAATGCCTTGACGCCCGCCGGCGCATAAAGCTCATCCCACAGCGCCTGGCCGCCGCGCGCGAGCCAACTCATGTGCTGGCCCGGCGTCAATCCGAACGGCACCGTGCAAAACAGCGGCGCCGCCGGCATTTTCCCGACCCAGAACAATGATGCCGTATGCCCCATCTCGATCGTGCCGGCCGCGACGCCATCGAACACCGCGAGCGACGGCACGATGGTGCCGGCCGCGAACACGTCGATCGCAAGCTCGCCGCCGCTCATCGTCGTGACTCGCTGCGCCAGCCGCTCCGCCGACACGCCGGGCCCAATCAGGTTCTTCGGCCACGACGTCACGCAGCGCCATTTCCGCGCGGATTGCGCACGCAGGATCGCAGGTGCGGCCAGCGTCAAAGGCAGTGCGGCCAAAACGGCGCGGCGGGTCGTGGTCAAGGAGAGGGACTTTCCAGTGTCACGCGCGCGCGTTTGATGATGAGATCCGGCGAGAGCGTCGCGAGCGCATCGATAATTCGCACGGCGAAACTACCCGGACCCTGTGACTCTTTTGCGGCAGCCTCGCCCGCGATGTCGAGCGCCAGCATGCCCGCCAGCGCCGCCTCGTCCGGATCGTCCGTCACCGCCGCACACGCCGCGATCAGGGCGCCCGCCGCGCAGCCGAGCCCCGTCACCGCCGTCATCCAGGCATGGCCGTTGTGCACCGCGATCGCATTGGCCGCCGAACAGATGCGATCGACCGCGCCGGTCCTCACCCACGTCGTCTTCGGATCATGCAGCATCGCCAGCGCCCGCATCTCCTCGGCGTTGGCCTTGACGATCAGCGGCCGCGCCGCCAGCACCTGTTTTGCGATTTGCAGCCTGAGCGGCGCGTGCTGCACGAACACCGGATCGAGCACCAGTGGCTTTTGCTTCAGCGACGCGTCCGCCAGCACCCGCGGGATCGCCGCGATGCGCGCATCATCGATCGTTCCGAGATTGATCAGCAGCGCGTCCGCCGCCGCCGACATCGCCACCACCTCGTCCGGGTGCGTCGCCATCGAGACGCGCGCGCCCGCCGCCAGCAACACATTCGCCGTGATCTGCTGCGCCACCGTATTGGTCAGGCACTGCACGCGCGGGCGCGTCTCCCGCACCCGCCCAAACGCCGCCGCCGCCCGCCTGACGCGCGCCGAAACCTCCACCGATGTCTGCCGTGCCGTCATCCGCCGTCGTGCTCACTCGATCCACACCGACCCCCGCCACGTGGCGTCAGGACGAGGTGGAGGCTTCCTCGAATTCACTACTGCGGCACCCGCCCAAAGTCACCCCCACGCGATCGTGAATTCGACCGCCAGTTCGTAGTTTGGGTTAGCGCGGGCAGACTGCGTCGATTTTGCTGTGGCGCGGATCCGCGCGTAACCCAACGTGGTTCGGCGCATGTTGCTGGATGTTGGGTTACGCGGACGCGATGTATGCTCTCATCCGCGCGATCAACGGCCCGCTAACCCAACCTACATGCTGCTTCCCCTCACTCCCCCTATTTTCCCACAAGACCCACAGCCGTCATCATCGGGCTTGTCCCGATGATCTATACGCCGTGCTGGTGAGGACGACACTCCGTCAGCGGTGATCCTGGATACCAGGCACAAGGCGCACAAGGCCTGGCATGACGCCTGCGAGTGTTGTGAGGGTGTCGGAAGAAAATGAGGACAGGTCCCGGTTTTTCACGTCCCCGTTTTCTCCCGCGTAGGTTGGGTTAGCGTGGCCATCATGTCTCGATGGAATGCTAGCCGTGCACCACGCGTAACCCAACACTTTTCCATTGTCGCAAGTTGGGTTACGCGTGGTGCAACAGCACGATGATGCGTCGAATGCGTGGCCACGCTGACCCAACCTAGAAAAATATGCGGACAGTTACCCCTTCGGCGGCGCCTTCCCCGTTTTCACTGCACGCTCGCCATTCGCCCCGCCGCCGAGGCCAGCACGATGACGAGTGCGATCCAATTGGTTCGGCGATGGAACGCACCTGCGCTTGCGCCGCGCCACTTGCCGATCATCCACGCGCCGAGTGCGCCGATCAGAAAGGCCGTCGCGGTTGCGCCGGCGATCCGCCCCAGCAGATAGCCTGCATTGCCGGATCGCAGCGCCGCTGACTCGAGCAGCAGCGCATTGAGCCCCATGGCCAGCGCGATGATGGCAATCGTTGAAACATGCTTGAGCATAGGCTGGGCTCCTGTTCGTCCGCTTGCCGGTCGGAATCTCTAAGTCCCGTTCCGCCGCCGGTCGAGGAATGTGCGCAGTGCCGCCAGAAATGGCAGCGCGCCCTCCATCGCCTTTTTTCCCACATCGGACTCCATCGCCGCAAGATCGTGCTCGATCGCCCTGATCGACTGATCACGTGCCTTGCGCCCCTGTGCCGTGATCGCGATGCGCTTCGATCGGCCATCCTTCGGATCCGGCGCCGATGTGATGAACCCTTTCGCTTCGAGCCGCTGCAACGTGCTGGTCATCGTCGCCTTCGTCACTTGAATGGCGCTGGCCAGCTCGACGGGAGTGCGATCCCCGCCGAGCCGGACAAAATGATTGAGCACCACGAACTGCGGCAACGTCAGCCCATGCGGCATGGACCTTTCGAATATCGTCGTGCCCAGCTGGTCGATGATGGCGATCTCGTTCATGATGCGAAAGGCAATGGGGTCGGACATCAGGCTCCTATCAGCTTGCTCCGCAGTGGCCATCGCGGCGTTATGGCGGCGGGGCTACCATAGCCGAGACGCACCAGCATTTGCACCCTTTGCCCTGATTGTGCACCCAGCAGCGCCGTCACATGGCCGAATGCGCCCCGCATTTCCTTGAATTCCTGCAGTGCCTGACTGACGGGATGGAATCCAAGCCCCTGCCGCGTGGCTTCCAAGTTCAAGCGGACGTACGTCTGCCCGGCCGCCAATTGATCGCGCCGCGTGTCGCCCGGCGTCGTGATCCAACAGTAGGCCATGCCGCTCGCCATGATCGGGCGATAGCGCGAGATCGTGGCGTTATAGGCGGCGGATCCCGGTTGCGCGCTCTGGTCGCGCGAGAATTGCCCTGCGAGCGCCAACGCCTCGAGGAATGGACCACCGATAGATACGCCATCCGGGCTCGCGTCGATCTCGGCTTTGCCGATCCGCATCAGGTTGACGGTTTCCCGCCACGTGCGCGGCGTTTGCAGCTCGATCATCCAGGCGTCCCACGTCGCCGCCCGCAGCGCCGCAACCATTGCTGCGTCTGAAGTACCCATCACCGGCGCCGCCGCCGAGCGTTGGTCTAGCAGCGCCGCGAGCACGCGCTGCTCCACCGGGCGCGCCATATCGAACGGTTGCTTGCTCGAGCGGCGCGCCGGAATGAAGCGGAAGAGCGGATCTGGACGCGTTGCGGGATCGGCGACGAACCGCACGCGCGCAATCGCGCGGCGATCGAGCCGTTCGGCTGGCACGCCATCGGGAAACGCGGCGATGTCCATCCGCACGCCGCGCTCGGCCGCTGCAACGCGCGCGAGTTCGAGGAAGCAGCCAAATCCGATGAGAATTTGCCGGTCGAATGGATCGGTTTCGGGCAAGCGGCGGTCGAGGTCGCAGAAGATCAGCGCCTCGTCCTGGCCCACCAGCTGGATCAGCCAAGGCTGCCGATTGTGCGGATTTGGAGCGAGAACGGCATGCCGGAACGCATCGAGCCGGACATCTGCGGGTGGCGGGCTGTCGATCTCCGCCCATGGCGCCAGCGCCCGTTGCGGCGTTCGTGTGACCGCAAACAGCGTGCCGGCACCAACCAGCGCCAAACTTGAACCGCCAACCGCTTGAATAACAGTACGCCGCGAAAGAGCCATGCTGACCTCCATATAATACGATATCGAACTATATCGTTCGATATCGTATTATTGTCAAGAGGCTTTGCTGATCCTCGGTGATTGCTGGAGCCGCCGTCCGGATGATAGTCATGGCTTCAGGTGACGACGACAGCCCCACCGGAGCCCCGCCATGTCCACAGCCGCCACCGCCCGCGTCAAAGTCATCCGCCCGGGCCAGACCTATGCCGGCGGCCAGGGCTTCACCTACGGCGCCGGCGCCTCCGCCGAAACCGCTGGCACCGAGCGCATCTGCATGAACGTGCTGCCGATGCCGGACGGCGCCCGCGCAAAGGTGCACTATCACAAGGGCATCGAGACCATCGCTTACCTGCTCGACGGCCAATGCGACGTCTATTACGGCGACCGGCTCGAACAGTGTGCGGCGCTCGTTGCCGGCGATCAGATCTTCGTTCCGGGCGATGTCCCGCACGCCCCCGTAAATGACAGCGGCGCGCCGTGCCGCTGGCTCGTCGTGCATTCCTCCGGCAGCGACCAGGACGGCCTCGTCCTGCTGCCAAATCTCGATTCCCTTATCGCCAAAGCTTGAGGACCCCGCCATGCCGATCACGGTCGCGATGTACGACAAATCGTACGACCACATCCGCACCCGGCTCGATGCCCTGGGTCTCGATATCACCGTCCGCCCCTTCACCAAGGACGGCATGTTCCTGATCGGCGGCGCGGTGGTGCCGCCCCGCGATGTCGCTGTCGACTACTTCTGGCTCAGCACCCACGTCAGCCTCGACGGTGTCCAGGCCATGGCCTTCGATGTCGCGCGCACCTGCACATCGATCGGCGTTCTGCAGACCTACAACGCCGGCCTCGACAATCCCGTCTACAAGGAGATCGCCCGCAAGGGCACCCGCATCTGCAACAGCAGCGCCCAGGCGATCGCCATTTCCGAATACACCTTGGCGCATGTGCTGAGCCTGGTGCACCCGATCGATCTGCAGCGCGCGCAGCAACGCGACAAACTCTGGAAGCCGACACCGTTCCGCGAAATTTCGCAGACCAACTGGCTGATCATCGGCTTCGGCCCGATCGGCCAGGAGATCGCCAAGCGCGTCAAGGCGTTCGGCGCCACCACGGCGGTCGTGCGCCGCGCGCCCGCGCAATCGCCGCTGGCCGATGCGATGGGGACCATGGCCGATCTTCGAAGTTTCTGCCGCGCGCGGACGTCGTGGTCATCGCCTGCGCGCTCAACAGCGAGACCCGCGGATTTGCCGATGCGGGCTTTTTCGCGGCCCTGAAGCCGGGCGCAATCCTCGTCAACATCGCGCGCGGCGCCCTGATCGATGACGCAGCGTTACTGGCGGCGCTTGATCAGGATCGCTTGGCCGCCGCCGTGCTCGACGTCTTTGCCGAGGAGCCATTGCCGGTCGCGCACGCCTATTGGTCGCATCCCAAGGTGCGCCTGACGCCGCACACCTCATTCGCCGGCAGTGGCGCCCGCGGCCGCTGGGATCAGCTGTTCCTCGACAACATCGCCCGCTTTGCCACCGGCGCGGCGCTCGTCAACGAGGTCAACCCGCACGACTTGGTCTGAGCCGCTGACTCAACACTTCCGCAGCTGCGCCGTAATCGCCTGCACCATGTCGCCCGGCTTGGTCGCGACCAGCGTGACGCTCTGCTCGCACGCCGACAGCGCCACCACCTGCACGTCTGCGGCGCGTGCCTGATGCGTTACCGCCGCGCGAATGCCATCCGCCGTCAGCTGCCCGGTCACTTTGCCCTTGGCGTCGTGCAGCTTCTCTTCCCAGCTGCCGTTGAGCGCGGTGCCGCTGATCTGCATCACCGCCGAGGTGCTCATCTTGATGTTCGGGCTTTCACAGCGCACGCCCTGGCGCAACTCGGATTTCGCGGTGTCGTGGATGTAGGTCACCACGCATGAGAACGGCTCGCGATGGCCGTTGGCGAGTTGCGCGACGCCGGTGCCGGTCCAGCGGCCCGGTAACGCCTTCAGCGGCGCCGTCGCATCGGGCACGCCGAGCTTGACGGGTGCGGCAAGTGGTTGGGGCTGCGCTGGCACCGCCGCGCTGCTGCGCCCGCGCCATCCCGGCCATCAAAAGCGGCGCTAGCACCGCCGCAGCCAGCAGCGTGCGGAAGGTGCGCTGAGGATCGATCATGAAGTCCCCCGTGAAAAGAGAGTGTGGATGTGATGTCTGCTCGCCCCCGCGCACCGCCTAAACGCCATGCAATCACGGCCACAATCAGACGAGAGCGTGACCATCTCGGGCACCGCGCCGACTTTCTCTGCACGCAGTTCAGCGCATTGCGCGTGCTGCTTCGCGACTTGAGTAGCGCCGCCAAGCCGCAGTAGATCTAGGCGCTGCGACATCCTCCGAACCGCGGGACCCAACGTCATGACGGCCACGATCTACCCAAGCCTCGCCAACCGCACCGTGCTCGTCACCGGCGGCGCCTCCGGCATCGGCGAGGCGATCGTGCGAAACTTCGTTGCGCAAAATGCCCGCGTCGGCCTTCTCGATATCGATCGCGCGAAGGGGGCAGCCCTTGCCGCAGCACTCCCCGCCGGCCAGGTTGCGTTCGAAGCCTGCGACCTCCGCGACATCGCAGCCCTCCGCGCATCGATCGCCGCCGTGCGCGCAAAACTCGGCCCCATCACCATCCTGATCAACAACGCTGCCCGCGACGATCGCCACGCCATGGAAACCGTGACGCCCGAATACTGGGACGAGCGCTTCGCCACCAACCTAAAACACCAGTTCTTCGCCGCCCAAGCCGTCGTGCCCGACATGCGTGCGAGCGGCGGCGGCGCCATCGTCAACCTCGGTTCCGTCAGTTGGGTGATCGGCCAGGGCGGCATGCCGTGCTACACCACCGCCAAATCCGCGGTGCAGGGATTGACGCGGTCGCTCGCCCGCGACCTCGGACCCGACAACATCCGCGTCAATTCGATTTTGCCCGGTTGGATCATGACCGAGCGCCAGATCGCGATGTGGCTGACGCCCGACAGCGAACAGGAACTGATGACGCGGCAGTGCCTGAAGCGCAAACTCGTCCCCGACGACATCGCCAAGGTGGTCCTGTTCTTCGCCTCCGACGATGCCGGCGCCTGCACCAACCAAAGCTACATCGCCGACGGCGGCTGGGTGTGACGCGCGGCGTTGGTTCCTCCTCCTTCTCCCGTGGGGAGAAGGTGGCGCGCCCGAGCGAAGCTTGGCTTCGCGACGAAGCGCCGGATGAGGGGGCGGCGCAGATTTCGGAGACAGTTGTAACCCTCCGCCTGTCACCGCACCCTCACCTGTCACGTCCAGCTCCCACTTCACGTCCCTGTGCTGGCCATGACATCCTCGCCCGCCTGCGGGAGAGGAATGAAGTGAAGGCGTCAGACGCCGCCGCCCAACTCCCGCGCGAGATTGGCCCGCGCCAGCGCTTCCCATCGATCGTACAGCATCGGCACCCGATAAATCCGCGGCAGACCCAAAAACATCCGCAAAACCTTGCCGCGCCCCGCGCGATAAAGTGCCTCGGGCACATGCGCATATTCGCGCCGGATCGCGGCGGCATAGGCGTCATAGTCCGCAGGCGCCGCCGCCAGCACTGACAGATCGAAATCGAGAAGCCGCGCGAGATCCATGTCCATGGCATCAGTCGCCGCCTCATGCGACCCATGCCGCGTCGCGAGAATGTAGCGCTCCACTTTCGCCACCTGCGCTGCGCTACATCCGAGCCGCGTCAGCCCCTCCCGCGCCAGCGCCGCGCTTTTTTCCTCGTTGTCGGCGCGCCGCGGATCGTACACCGCATCATGATAGAAGATCGCGAGATCGACGCTCGCCCGATCGGCAAAATCCGCCGCATGCGCCCGCGTCAGTGCCAGCAGCGCCGCCACATGCCGCACATCATGATAGTGCCGCCCCGCCTCCGCGTAGCCGTGCATCACGGCGTCGAATTCGGCGTCAATCAGCGCATCCCCCGCGCCGCCGCCACCCGCCACCTTTCGCCATCGCCGCGCGAGACCGTCATCGCCGCCGTGCATCACAATCGCTCGCCTTCGACTTTCTTCACCAGCGCCGGGATCACCTGATCGCGATCCTTGAGAAACGGATTGACCGCGACCGCGCGCCGATACGCCGCCAGCGCCGCCTTGAAATCCGACTGCGCGATGCCGATCAGCCCCATGCCGGCCAACGCCCCGAAGTGGCGCGGCTCGCGCTTCAACACTTCATCGCAATCGGCCTTCGATCGCTCGTACTCGCCCATGAAATACAACAGCGTCGCGCGCCGGTTCCAACCCTCGGCATAGTCCGGCGCCCGCTTGACGACTTCATCGAGCATGCTGAGCGCCAGCTGCTGGCCGCCGCGCTGCATCACCCGCATCGCCTCGCCCATCAGTTGATCGACGTCGCCGCGCCCCGACTGCAGCCACAGCGTCCAGATCTCGCCGACGATCGGCTCCGCCTCGGCGTCCGATTTGGCCGCCTTCAACTCGATGAAGCGCGCGTCCAGCTCCGCCGCCCGCCGCTTGCTCTCATCGGCCGGGCTTTGCGCCTGGGCCTGCACGAGGAGAAAGGACGGCGGTGGCGCCACCGCAATGGCGAAAACCGCTGTCATCATGAGGAGAGCCCATCTGCGTCGCATCGCATCCTCCAGGTGTGTCTGCCACACTATACGCGACGCACCCGTTTGCCGATCAAAAGAAGCAACGTAGGTTGGGTCACAGGCGCTGCGCGCACGCGCGCCGCCGGCCCACCATTCATTGGCGCGGTATAAGCGTTGGGTCTGCGCGAATAAGGTGTTGGAAACCAG
Source organism: uncultured Alphaproteobacteria bacterium (assembly GCA_963779515.1). Taxonomy (GTDB): domain Bacteria; phylum Pseudomonadota; class Alphaproteobacteria; order Rhizobiales; family Hyphomicrobiaceae; genus CAVZYN01. Next base: position 30,199 of record CAVZYN010000003.1, on the reverse strand, counting down.
CGTCCTGCCGCTGACGTTCTCCCGACTCGATGGCATAATCTGGCGCTGATCCAGCCGCGGAGGTTCCGATGGATACGCAAGCGATCATGACCGATTTGGAGACCGCCGATCGACTGCCCCGCGAGGCGTTGCGACTGGCCGACCAGCACCGGGCGGAGCTGACGCCGCGTTTCCTTGCCGGCATCGAGACCTACCTCGCCAATCCATCGGCCCACGATGCGCCGTCCGCCCAAGCGCTGTTCTATGCGTTCCATCTGTTCGGCCACTGGCGCGAGACGTCGGCCTGCCGCCCGCTCGCGCGCCTCCTGCGCCTGCCCGAGGACGATCTCGAAGTGATCCTCGGCGAGGCCGTCACGGAAACGGCCCATCGCGTGATGGCGTCCGTCTTCGACGGTGATCCCGAGCCGCTGTTCGACATCATCCTCGATCCCGCCGCCGGACAGTTCGCGCGCTCGAGCATGTGCGATACGCTCGCCATGCTCCTCATGCGCGGCCGGCTCGAGCGGCAACAGGTCGAACCATTTCTGCGCGAAGCCTTCATCCGCATCGAACCAAAATCCGAAGGCTTCGTGTGGTGCGGATGGATGCAGGCGATCGCGCGATCGGGCTTTGCGGAGTTGACCCCTTTGGTCGAGCAAGCTTACGCGGCAGGCTGGATCAATCCCGACTACATGTCCTTTGCGGACTATCGCGACGAACTTGCGAAAGCCCTCGAAGGCCCTGGCACCCCGCCCTGGCACGATGACAAGTATTTCGCCGAGTTTGGCAACGTCCTGGCCGAGATGGAACATTGGCACACGCATGAGACTGCTCTTGGCTCCCTCAAATCAGATCTCTATGCGGGCTTGAACGAACGCTTCATGCTTTGGGATTTGGCGCGCAAACCCGCCGCCAATCCCCTGCGCGAGGTCGGGCGCAACGACGCGTGCCCGTGCGGCAGCGGCAAGAAATACAAGAAGTGCTGCCTGAATTGATGGCGCGCATCGTCCGTATGATCGACGGACCACGGCCGCTGTCGCCGTTGGGCTTTGTCGTTGAACCGTGGTACGCACTCACAACAATCACGCCGTCATGCCGGCCGAAGCGTCGCCCTTGCGACAGCGAGAGCCGGGACCCAGCGGAAGAAGCGCCGAAGGCACGATATCGAGGCTTCGCCGCTTTTTGCGCTGGATCCCGGATCAGCCTCCAGCGTAGCTGTCAGCTGTCCGGAATGACGGATGCGCGTGGATCAACGCCGTTGGAACACCATGACCAAAAAACGCGTCGCTATTCTGATCTCCGGCCGCGGCTCCAACATGCAGAGCCTCGTCAAGGCCATGCGCCAGCCGGGTTTTCCGGCCGAGCCGATCATCGTCATCTCCAATAAGCCCGAAGCGGAAGGCCTGGTGTGGGCGAAAGATCAGGGCATCACCGCGTTGGCGATCGACCACAAGATCTACGCGACGCGCCCCGCTTTCGAAGCCAAGCTGCATCAGGCGCTGCTCGACAACAAAATCGATCTCATCTGCAACGCCGGATTCATGCGCATGCTCACGGGCGGCTTCGTCGACCGCTGGAAGGATCGCCAGCTCAACATCCACCCGTCGATCCTGCCGGCGTTCCCCGGCCTCGACACCCACCAGCGCGCGCTCGATTCGGGCACGCTCGTGCACGGCTGCACCGTCCATTTCATTCGCACCGAAATGGATTCAGGCCCCATCATCGCCCAGGCCGCGGTGCCGATCCTCCCCGGTGACACGCCGGACACCTTGGCCGCCCGCGTGCTCCAGGCCGAGCACAAGATCTACCCGCTGGCGCTGCGCCTCGTCGCCGCCGGCGACGTTCACGTCGAAAACGAAACCGCGATCTTCACGATCAAGATGCAGGAGCCGCTCGCGCTGTTCGTGCCGCAACCGATCCGCGGCGTCACCTGATCCAATGCTCAAGCGATTGGCCACGCGGTTCTACGCTTCCCCGAGCCTGCTGCTCGGGCTCGCCGGCTTGTTCTGGGGCGGCAATGCCGTCGCCAGCCGCCTCGCGGTCGGCGAGATCACGCCGCTGACCTTGGTCTTTCTGCGCTGGGTGATGGTGCTCGGCGTGCTGTGGCCGATCTACAGCGGCGAGATCCGCGCCCACTGGCCGGCCATCCGCCCGAAGCTGCCGCAGGTCATTGTCATGGCGGTGCTCGGCTACACCGGCTTCAACGTGCTGTTCTACATCGCCGGCCACCACACCAGCGCCGTCCACATCGGCATTCTGCAGGGCTCGGTGCCAGCCTTCGTTCTGCTCGGCGCGTTTGCGATGTACGGCACGCGCGTGACGGCGCTGCAAATCCTTGGCGTCCTCATCACCACGCTCGGCGTCATCATCGTTGCGACGCGCGGCAATCCGCTCGCCATTCTCGAGCTCGATCTCAACCTCGGCGACCTGTTGATGCTGATCGCCTGCGTGCTCTACGCCTTCTACACGGTCGCCTTGCGCAACCGGCCCGAGATGCCGGGTGCTGCCTTCTTCACGCTGCTCGCGCTGATCGCCGCCTACACGTCGTTGCCGCTCATCGCCTTCGAGACCGTTGCGTGGGGCCTGCAGATGCCGACCATGAACGGCGCGCTCATCACGCTGTTTGTCGCGATTTTTCCGTCGTGCCTCGCCCAGCTCTTCTGGCTGCGCGGCGTCGATCTGATCGGTCCGGGCCGGGCGGGCGTGTTCATCAATCTGGTGCCCGTGCTCGCCTCGCTTCTCGCCGTCGTGATCCTCGGCGAGCCATTTGCCATGTTCCATGCTGTATCGCTGGCGCTGGTTCTCACCGGCATCTTCATCGCCCAGCGCACCCCCGCCGCACCCTCACCGCGCTCTGCACGGCGACAGAAGCGCGTGTCCCGAGCCTAGGTCCAATCCTCGACCGCGAGGCCCGTCCGAACTCGCTGCTATTGCCGGTCACGACGATGAGGCCGCGGCTTAGCCGTCAATCACATGCATCGGCATTACCGCGCTTAATCTATACACCGTTCACTGGTAACCGAAACTGCGTCAGATCAACCCGTTATCACCCGCACCGTGCCAGAAGATGGACAGCGTTCCGCGCCCGGTGCTACCTACCGCGTGAAGCGGCCGCCTCAGAGCCGCGGCCGGCGAGGAAACACGTGCCACACCAGCGGCATGGCCGACCGTGCCATGCTGTCGCGTCCATAAGAGCAGGTTCGATGACGGCAGTGACGTCCCCTCCAGCGCCCGCCCACGTCCAAGGCCTCGGCGATCAGGACAGCATCTGGTTCAAACTCTCGGCGCTGCATCGTGGCGACGTGGCCAACCCCATGCTCGGCCTGATGCAGCTGTCCGAGCGTTATGGCGGTGTGATCCCCGTCAATATGGGCAATCAGCGCGTCGTTTTCCTGTCCGAGCCTGAGCATTTCAAACATGTGCTGGTCACTAAGGCCGACGCCTACATCAAGTATTTCGACGGCCTGAAGCCGATCTTCGGCAAGAGCATGATCACGCACGACGGCGCGCTCTGGCAGAAGATCCGGATGCCGCAGCAGCCGGCGTTCCATCCGGATATGTTCGCCGAGTACATCCCGTACTTTCTGGCGGCGATCCGCGCCAAGATGGACCTGTGGGCCGAACTCGCCCGGACCGGCGAGAGCGTCGAGATGGTCGAGCAGACCTGGACGCTCGCCGCCGACATGATCTGCAAGGCGCTGTTCGACCGCGACATGCCGTTCAATCCGCATTTCGTGTTCAAGTGCGTGAAGACCTACACCGACGTGATGAACCACAAGTCCGTGCGTCTGAAGAAGGTGACGGGCGAAGAGTTCGAGATCACCGAGGAGGACACGGCGAAGGCGATGGAGACGTGGGCCTCGGTGCCGCCGAGCGTCATCGCCGCAAACCCGCGCGAGGAGCGCGAGCGCACGCTCTTGAAGATGATCGAGGCCGCCGTCGCCGATCCGGCCCTGCCGGAATTCGACCAGCAGCAGGCGGTCGACGAATTGAAGCAATATCTGTGGGCTGGCACCGAGACCACGGCGATCACGCTGGCGTGGGCCCTTTACGAGACCGCGCGCAACCCGGAAGCTGCCGAGCGCATTCGCCGCGAGGGTGAGCAGGTCTATGGCGATCGCGAGCCGGCGGCGGCGGACTATTCAGCGCTCGCCTACACGCGCGCGGTCGTTCAGGAAACCATGCGGCTCTACCCCCCGATCTGGGGCTTGGCCCGAGTCGCCAGCGAAGCCGACGTGATCGGCGGCAAAAACATCCGCCCCGGCGACCGCATCGTGCTGTTTGCGTACGGCGCGCACCACTCGGCCAAATATTGGGACGAGCCGCAGCTGTTCAATCCCGAGCGCTGGCTTGGCGATGCCGCCAAGAAGCGCAAGCCCTACGCCTACATTCCGTTCGGCGGAGGAAAGCGCGCGTGCATCGGCGGCGCCATGAGCCAGGTCGAGAACACGCTCGCGCTGTCGATGCTGTTGCGCCGCTTCCGCCCGGAATACGTCGGCAACGCGCAAACGCCGGCCGACCAGCATCCCGGCATCAACGCCACCGTGACGCTGACGCCGAAGGGCGGCCTCAACTTCCGCATCAGGGAACTGAGCTGAACGTTTCTAAAGGCTCACCCGCAGATGATCGCACGCAACGCCGTAGAGAACTCGACAGGCGCTGATGCGGAGGACGCGCCATGACGTTGACCGATCTCGCACTCGCTGCGTTGGCGTTCGCGCTCGGCTGGTACGGCTACTTCACGACCCTGGTTTGGACGTGCGCCGGTGCCCTGCTCGGCATCGGCATCGTCGGGCGCAATCCCGGCGAATGGGGCGCGCTGCTTGGATTTGCCATCGGGCTCGCCACTGATCTTTCCGGCCGCAATCTGGCCGTCCGCAATCTCGCATGGTCGCGCCGGCTCGGGCCGTGGCGGGTGGTCGCGCCCGTGGCCGGCAGCATCGTCGGGCTGATCGGCGTCTTCCTGGTGATCGGCTGATAACGCGATAGCGATGGACCTCGCACCGTCGCCGGCACTGCGCGGAGGCCCGGTCAGCATCAGAGTGCTGACGTGGGTTGGAACTTCGGCATTTGCCGCTTCAAAAACTCATCAAATAGAGGGACTGTGAACGCAATACCTCCATGACCCGGACTATAGATCATCCCTTTTCGGATGAGTCCGTTGCGGACAGGCGCGACGGTCTGAACTTTCACACCAAGGGTATCTGCCACTTCGCCTGATCGATGCGGCCCGGGCCCCATTTCGGCCATGGCCCGCAAATAGCGCTTTTCACCAGGTGTGAGACGATCAAACCGAACTCTAAAAAAGCTGTCGTCCAGATTGTTGAAAATCTTCGGTTTCGCCGCAGTCACGTGTTTTGCACTGATTGGAGATCGTGGTGCCTCGCTCCAACACTGCGATCCCCACGCCTGAATGAAATAGGGATAACCTTGGGTTTCCTGGACGATTTGGTCCACAGCCGATTTTGCGATGCGCTCTTCTTCACGTTCGATCGGCTCGATGATCGCGACGCGGGCATCGTTTGGCGAGAGCGGACCCACATTCGGGAAATCGAAGAGCCGCTCTGCGTAAGACTTGGATCGACCCGCATTCGCGACAAGTTGCGGCAGGCCCGCCCCGATAAGGAGGAGAGGCAATTGGCGCTGCGAGACCTTATGTATTCCCATGATGAGGGCGCTGAGTTCTAACTCGTTGATGTACTGAAGTTCATCAATGAGAAGCGCGACTGATGTCTTGCGCGCTTGCGCAGCTTCGGCAATTGCAACCAAGAGGTCTGGAAGATCGGATTCGAGGTCGCCACTGTCGCTCGTGCCTATTTCTGGATCGACACCAAGTCCCACTTCCAGATCGCCATATTTGATCTTAACTGACTTGGCGAAGCTCTTGAGCACCCGCAGGCCACGTTTCACTTTTTCATTCAGGCCGCCCAGCCGATCGAGCGACAGCAAAATCTGCCGGAGCGGCGGAAGCAATAACTCCGGTAAGGACTTGTCCTCCGGCGCCTCGATCAAAAGCGCCTTGAATCCGCGCGCCTCCGCCATTTGTAGGATCCGATTGAGCAGAACGGTTTTGCCGACGCCCCTCAGTCCAATCAGCATGAAGCTCTTGGCATGGCGGCCCATTTGGGCGCGCGCCAACGTCGTCTCAGCCCGATCGAGGATCTCCTGGCGCCCTGCGAGTTCGGGCGGAGGATAGCCGGCACCTGGGGCAAACGGGTTTCTGACCGCGTCCATTTCAAGCAACTTTATGGTAGTTTATCAATGTATGCATGATTTTTGATAAACTACAGTAACATCCGTATATATACAAGAGCGGTGGCGCGAGCGGGATTGCAAACCCGGTGATGGAGTGGCAAGCAACCGCATTATTGCTGCATAACAACTTGGTTCCTGACATCCCGATCGAGCCACAATGCCCCACTTCCCCGTCACTGCGCTCCGCAGCGTCGACCTCGGCACGCCCGACCTCGCGCGATCTGTCGATTTTTACACCGCCGTATGGGGCCTCGACGTCGTCGAGCGCACATCCGATGCGGTCTACCTGCGCGCGACGGGTGCAGATCACCACGTGCTTGCGCTGCACGCAGGCACGCGTTCTGAACTCCGCTCCGTGACCTTCCGAAGCGACACCGTGGCGGATCTCGATCACATCGCCGCCGCCGCGCGCGCACACGGATGCAGCATCCTGTCTGGCCCCGCGCCCACGACCGAACCTGGCGGCGGCATCATGCTCGTCATGCGCGAGCCGCAAGGCGGCGTCCTCCGCATCGTCCACGGCGATCATCAAAATGCCGATGCGCGCGAAGTCCCCAACCGCCCCTTGCGCCTCGCCCACGTCAATCTCAACAGCACCGATGTCGAGGCCGCGCGCAGCTTCTACGAATCCGTCCTTGGTTTCAGGCTCTCCGATCGCACCAAACTGATGGCGTTCGTGCGCTGCAACAGCGATCACCACGCCGTCGTCCTCGCGGACGCGCCCGTCAACGGCCTCAACCACGTCGCGTTTCTGATGCCCGACCTCGAGTCCGTCATGCGCGCCTCGGGGCGCATGATCGATCACGGCCACCCGATCGCCTGGGGCGTCGGCCGTCACGGTCCCGGCGACAACGTGTTCGCATATTTCGTCGATCCCCTGGGCGTCGTCATCGAATACACCGCCGAAGTCTTGCAGGTCGACGACGCCTATGTCGTGCGCGGTCCGAAGGATTGGGTCTGGCCGCCGGGCCGCACCGATCATTGGGGCATCGCGCCGCCCAAGGCTGATCACGTCAAGACCGCGCAGCTCGCCATTCCGCATGCGGCCGCGAGGCCAGCGTGAGTGGATCCGAAGGCCCCACGATCGACGTCCTCGTCGCCGGCTTCGGCCCGACCGGCGCCTTGGCCGCAAGCCTCCTTGGCCAGCGCGGCATCCGCACGCTCGCGATCGACCGCCACCGCGACGTCTATGACAAGCCGCGCGCCATCGCGATCGATCACGAAATCCTGCGCCTCTTCGACAACATCGGCCTCGCCGAAAAAATCGCGCCGCACATCGCCCCCTTTCCCGCGTCCGAGCACTACGGCACCGAAGGGCAATTGATCCGCCGCATCGACATGGTGCCGCCGCCCTATCCGCTCGGCTACACGCCGACGATGGTGTTCTCGCAGCCACCGGTCGAGGCCGCCATGCGCGCGCACGCGGCGTCCTATCCGAGCGTCACCATCGACCTCGGCACCGAGCTTCTCGACGTTGAGCAGACAGCCCACGGCGTCACCGCCCACCTGCGCACTGACAGTGGCCAAATCAGCCACGTCACCGCCAAGTATCTGATCGCCTGCGATGGCGCATCGAGCCCCGTTCGTGAGCGCCTCGGCATCGCGCTCGACGATCTCGCGTTCGACGAGCCTTGGCTGGTGGTCGACATCCTGGTGCACGATCACGCCATCGCAAAATTACCAACGAACGCCGCGCAATATTGCGATCCCGCGCGCCCCACGTCCTATATCGTCGGCCCCGCCAATCATCGCCGCTGGGAGATCATGTTGCTGCCGGGCGAGGATCCGCGCGCGATGGAGAACCCTGCCGCGATCTGGCGTCTCCTCGCCCGCTGGCTCTCACCGGACGACGCCACGCTCTGGCGCGCCGCGAGCTATCGTTTCCATGCGTTGGTCGCGCGCGAGTGGCGGCGCGGCCGCGTATTCCTTGCCGGCGATGCCGCACACCAGCAGCCGCCGTTCATCGGCCAAGGCATGTGCCAAGGCTTGCGCGACGCAGCCAATCTCGTGTGGAAACTCGATCGCGTCCTCAAGGGACAGTCGAGCGACGCACTTCTCGACACCTACACAGAGGAACGCGCCGCTCATGTGCGCGAACTCACCACCCGCATCAAGGCCATCGGCCGCTTCATCTGTGAACGCGACCCTGCCGCAGCAGCCGCCCGCGATGCGCGCCTCATCGCCGAGGGCGGCGGCCAGCCCCGCACCATCACCCGGCAAGAAATCGTACCGCCGCTTGCGACCGGACTTTTTTCGCGCGCGCATCCCGCCGGCGGCACCCTGTTTCCGCAACCCCGCGTCGACGCGCCGGGCGGCAGCCGTCTCCTCGACGCCGTGATCGGCACCGGGTGGCGGCTGATCTTGGACGGCCGCCGCACCTGCGTGATCGCGCCGGATATCGCCCGCGTACTCGCCACTCTGGACGTAACGGTTTGCGCCATCGCCCCGGCGTCTGGCGCACAGGCGGATCATCGTCACACCGTCACCGAACAAGACGGCATCATGGCCGCCTGGTTCGATCGCCACGCCTGCCGCGCCGCCATCGTCCGTCCAGATCACTACGTCTACGGCGTCGCAACCGACGACGTCACGCTGGCCGCACTGGTGATGGCCCTCGCACACGACCTATCGTGATCAGTCAGCTCTTGATCTGTCAGCTTTCCGGCGTCGCCGCTTGGCACATGTCATCGCGCGACGAGTTCGCGTGCCCCACAACATCGTCACACGTACCGCTGCAACCTCGGTCCTGGCAGCAGGTCGTAAGGCGCCCGCCAGCCCGGGATCGCTGCAACGCGGCCGAGCCATGCGTGGATCGCGGGATGAGTGGCCGCTAGGTCGTAGCCGGTTTCATCCTTTGGGAATGAGAGGTAAGCGATCATCGAGATGTCGGCGATGGTCGGCCGATCGCCGGCGACGAACGGCTGCGCGGCCACGTGTCCTTCGAGGATGCCGAGGAAGTCGTCGAGCCGGCGCCGGAAGAAGGCGAGCATCCCCGGATCGGGCGATGGCGTGAAAGCGCGACAGTAGCGGTACGTCGCCATGTAGCCGCTGAGCTTGTGGTTGTCCCAAAACAGCCAGCGCAGGATCTCGTCGCGCTCCTGGTCGTCACGCCCCTCGAACGTCTCGAAATGCTGCGCCAAACTCATGAGGATCGGCGCCGTCTGGGTGTGGACGACGCCGTCGATCTCGAGCACGGGGATCTCACCCATGACGTTGACGGTGCGCCGCCATTCCGGCGTGCGCGTGACGCCTCCGCCGAAGTCGGTCCACACCGGCTCGAATGTCTGGCCGCACAACGTCAGCATCAGCGCCAACTTGTAGCTGTTGCCGGACTCGGGAAAGTAGTGCAGGCGAAACGTGCGCATCGGACGTTCCATTGCTGTCGAGGCCGAATACCACGCGAACTCGAACGGGTTCCCCCGCGTACAAGAGAACTGACAGGAAATCAAAGTTGGAGTCACGGCCAGTTTTGGCTCGAGCATTTTCCGACAAAGTGGACTCCGGTTCGTCGCAGAAAATGCGACAAACAAGAGAACCTGGAGCGCATTCCGATTCCACAGGATCGGAAATCGATCTAGATTGCGTTGTTTTGGCGAGAGACCAATCGGGGAGAAGACGATGATATCCAATGCAGCCGCAGCCAGGGTCTACGGCTATCTCGCAGTCCTCGTCTCGTTGTGCGTCGCGCTCGCGGCCCCCGCCGCCGCGCAAGGCTGGCCGCAGAAAAACATCACCTTCATCGTCTCCCAATCCGCCGGCGCCAGCCCCGACGTGATGGCCCGCCTGATCACCGACAAACTGTCAACGACTCTCAAGCAGGGCGTCATCGTCGAAAACAAGCCGGGCGGCGGCAACGTCATCGGCGCTATGGCGGCGGCCCGCGCCGCGCCCGACGGCTACACGTTTTTCTTCGCGACCTCCGCCGCTCTCGTCGGCAACCCATTCCTGATGAAGGCGCTCGCCTATGATCCGGTGAAGGACTTCGTGCCCGTCGCCCTCGTCACCCGCAGCAAGCAGCTGATCGTCGCGCACCCGGACGTCGCCGCCAAAACGCTCGCCGAGCTGATCGCCTTGGAACAGAAGGCGCCTGGCAAACTGTCGCTCGCCGTCGATGGTCCGCGCAACCTTGCCGGGCTCACCGCGCAGGCGCTCAACAAACGCGCCGGAACCAAATTCGTGCTGGTCCCGTACCCGAATATCAATGCCGGCGTGCAGGACGTGCTCGCTGGCCGCGTCGAAGTCGGCGTCTTTTCCGTCTCCGTTGTCGAAGCGTTGGTGCGCGACGGCAAGCTGCGCGGCATCGCCAGCGCCTCGGGCGAGCGCGTCGCTTCGCTGCCGCAAATTCCGGCCGCCGCCGAAACGATCCCCGGTTTTGACATGTCGGGCTGGTTCATGGTGATGGCGCCCGCCGGCACGCCGCCGGACATTGTCATGGCCATGAACAAGGCACTGGCTGATGCGGTACGCGACGAGCGCGTCCGCGCCATGGCGCCCAATCTCGGTTTTGAACTCGACCCCAAAGGGATAGGCGCACCCGAGTCCGCCACCCAGTTCCTCAAGGACCAACTCGCCATTTGGCAGAAAACCACCCGCGAGCTTGGCATCGAGCCGCAATAGCGCGCGCGCGCAAAAAACGCGATCAGGTGAGGATCGCGATTTGCTTGCGTTTGATGAGGTCGAAATCGATCTCGGCGCCGAGGCCGGGCTCATCGATGGCGTGGACCAGGCCGTGGGCGTCAACCTCGATGTCTGTGACAAGGCCGTACTTCTGCGCGCCGTCCGGGAGCAGGACTTCGAAGTATTCGCAGTTCCGGATCGCCATGATGAGATGCAGATTGGCGACGTTGTTGAGCGAATTGCCGCCGTGGTGGACCTCGTAATTCATGTGAAAGCACTCGGCGAGGTGGGCGGCCTTGAGGCAGGCGGTGAGGCCGCCTTTGACGGCGACATCGCCGCGCAGGAAATCGGTCGCCTGCGACAGCAGCCACGGCGCGTAGGCGGTGTGGCCGCCCGGTGAATACTCGGTTGCCATGATCGGGATCGCGAGTTTCTGGCGGAGTTTGACGTAGCTCGTCAGGTCGTCTTCGCAGAGCGGATCCTCGTACCAATAATAACCGAGGCGTTCGATGGCCTGGCCGACGCGCAGCGCCGCGACGTAGTCGTAGGACCAGGTCGAATCGAGCATCAGGCGGTAGTCGTCGCCGACGCCGTTGCGGACGGCCTCGCAGACCCGGATGTCGATCTCCCATTGAGCCGGCGGGTGGATTTTGTAGGCGCCCCAGCCGCGCGCCTTGAAGGACTGGGCTTCGGCGACGTAGGCCTCGATGGAGGGGAGCACGGCGGACGACGCGTAGGCGGGGACGCTGGAGCGGAAGCTGCCCATCAGCTTGTGGATCGGCATGTTGGCGATTTTGCCGGCGAGATCCCACAGCGCGACATCGACGGCGCCGAGGACGCGCAACTGGTTGTTCATGCGCAGGCGGCCCCACATGCTTTGGAAGTGGCGTTCGCGATCGAGCGGATCGGCGCCGATCAGCATGGGTTTGATGGCTTTGACGATGAGGGCTGCGTCGTTGCTCGCGGGTTTGCTGGCGGAGCCGAGGAAGGCGTGGCCGGCGAGGCCTTGATCCGTCGTGACGGTGACCAGGCCGAGGTCGCTTTTGCCGATGAAAGTGCCGGTGTGGCGGCCATATTGCGTGGCGGGGATACCGTCCCAGGCGAAGAGGGTGATGGTGATGTCGGTGATTTTCATCGTTGGTCGAGTCCGCTCGCTGGTCTGCGCAGCAGATGAGAGTTACTTGTGGGTTGGGTCAAGCGCCGTCACATTGGGATATGAGGCGCACACCACTCGCTTCTGGAGAAAATCATGCCGCTGAAAGCCGCCATCGTGCCCGTGACGCCGTTCCAGCAGAACTGCACGCTGCTGTGGGACGACGCGACGATGATCGGCGCCGTCGTCGATCCGGGTGGCGATGTGCCGCGCATCCTCGAGGCCATCAAAGAGACCGGCGTCAAAGTCGAGAAGATCCTGATCACGCACGGCCACATCGATCATGCGGCGGGGGCGGCGGAGCTGAAGGAGAAGCTCGGCGGCGTGCCGATCGAAGGGCCGCATCAGGCGGACAAGTTCCTGCTCGACGGGCTGCCGGCGCAGGGTCTGCAGTTCGGGATGACAGGGGCTCGCGCGGTGGCGCCGGATCGCTGGCTCGACGAGGGCGATACCGTCACGGCGGCAGGGCAGACGTTCGCGATCCTGCATTGCCCAGGGCATTCGCCCGGTTCCGTCGTATTTTTCAACGATGCGAATCGATTGGCGCTGGTGGGCGACGTGATTTTTCAGGGCTCGATCGGGCGGACGGACTTCCCCTACGGCGATCACGCGGCGCTGATCAACGCCATCAAAACCAAGCTGTTCCCGCTCGGTGACGATGTGACGTTCATTTGCGGGCATACGCCGCCGGGTTCGATCGGCGAGGAACGCCAATCGAACCCATTTTTGCAGGACGAATAGGAAGTTAGTCGCGACTGAGGCCCATGCTGACGCCCTTGAGACCGCCGCCTTGGGTCGTGATCGAGACCGATTGGCTGGATCCGCTGGTCGTCACCGACATGGAGCCGGAGATGGCGCCGCTGATGGCAAGGCTCAGCTTGTTGGCCGAGGCCTGACCATTGATATTGCCTGACGCGTTGTACTGGCGTTCTTCCCAGCTGCCGCTGACGCGGCTGCCGCTCGCCGACAAACTGGCGCGGAGGTCGATGTTGTTGCCGGACCCGGCGCAGCGCAACGACATGCCGAGATCGGTGGCGCCGCGCGGATTGTAATAGGCTTTGCATTTCAAGCGCTCGGTGCGGCCACCGTCGAAGGAGACTTGACCCGACCCACTCCACGTACCCGACATGCTGCTGAAAGGACTGTCAACGCGGGCGCCGACATCGGCGGTGAACACGACGAGGCTGACAACGGCGGCGACTGCGCCAGCAAAGCCCAACACGGCGTTCATTCTGGGATACATCGATCCCTCCTGTGGTTGGCACCAGCAAACCGGGGTGCTCCGGACCAGATCCACACAGGATTGAAGGTAGGGAGAGTCGCGGAAATTGATAGACGCCGCGAGGCCCAAATTCGGTTATTTTCGCCTTGATGGGGTTAAGTTCGCCCGGTTGCTTCAGGCTACGTCTCAAGATGGCGTGCCGCCCGACGACGCCCACAAAGCAACAACGCCGAGTGGGTGCTCGGCGTTGGAGGCAGGTTGGGAATTTCCGCGAGCGCGCGTTACGCGGCTTTGGTCTCGTCGCCCGGATCGCGCAGCACGTAGCCGCGGCCCCAGACGGTTTCGATGTAGTGCTGACCACCCGTCGCGCTCTGCAGCTTCTTCCTGAGCTTGCAGATAAACACGTCGATGATCTTGAGTTCAGGCTCGTCCATGCCGCCGTAGAGATGGTTGAGGAACATCTCCTTGGTGAGGGTCGTGCCCTTGCGGAGCGAGAGCAGCTCCAGCATCTGGTATTCCTTGCCCGTCAAATGCACCCGCTGGGCATTGACCTCGACTGTCTTGGTGTCGAGGTTGACCTTGAGGTCACCCGTTTCGATGATCGACTGGGCGTGGCCTTTCGACCGGCGCACGATCGCCTGGATGCGGGCGACAAGCTCATCCTTGTGGAATGGCTTCGTCATATAGTCATCGGCTCCAAAGCCAAGGCCACGGACCTTGTCCTCGATGCCGGCAAGACCGGATAAAATGAGGATCGGGGTCTGAACCTTGGATACGCGCAACGTTTTCAGAACCTCGTAGCCGCTCATATCCGGCAAATTGAGATCCAATAGGATAATATCGTAATCGTAGAGCTTGCCAAGATCCACACCTTCCTCACCGAGGTCGGTGGTGTAGACATTGAAGCCTTCCGATTGAAGCATCAGTTCGATGCTTTGCGCCGTTGCGCTATCATCTTCGATGAGTAGAACCCGCATTCTCGTCCTCTCTTGCCTGACCTGCCATCAGGCGTTCTGCTCAGAGCCACGTTTCGCCGACGCAACGAGGTAATCCACGCAAAACAGGTTCCCCAGAAGTTAAGGGCCAGAGATTAACAAATCCTAACGAGGCCTTGAGATCGCGAACAAAATCGGACACTGCGCGAATTTCGTTGATTGCCCCTCAACTTGGCCGCGCGGCCGGACGCAAAAGCTTTCTCATGCTCGCCCATCTCTGGTCGTGCCTGGGTCTGTCGACTTGTCGTGACGAACTCTTCGCGGCGTGCCCTAATTTGGGATTTGAACGTCAGTCAGTGGTCTTTGGTCCACTGACTGCTCCCCCGTTCAGTCCCGAGCGCACCGCATGAATTGATGGGTAACTGATTTGCAACTCACCCGCCTAGGCCCCTAAGGCAAAAAAATGTCCGGGCGCCACCTATGCCAAAAGAACGGTTGATTTCGTTGCTTTACCGCAACTTAATGGCTCCATGGCATACTGTCTGTACATCCTGAACCGGAACGGTGTATCGTCTTGGTTTAGAGAATGTCAGTAGCCGATGTAAATTATTGCCACTCGGCACGTTCTTGGCACGGAACTTGTTAGTAAGCGGCAATAGTTAGTTCGACTGTGTTAGGGGTATCGAACATGAAGGCCAGAGATGCCGCGCTTCGCTTGAGGCGCTTCGACGTGAATGACAAGGCGCGCAAGGTCGAAGACCTTGAGAGCATGATCCGGGATTTCGAACAGATGGCTGTCGATCTCAATCGCCAAGTGGCGATCGAGGAAGATCGCACAGGAATCAAGGATCCGTTGCACTTCTCTTATTCGACGTTTGCAAAGGCTGCCGCAACGCGCCGCGCGAATCTGATCGCATCGGTCGATGACCTGCGCGTGAAGCTCGATCTTGCAAAAGGCGCGCATGCCGAATTGCTCGCCGAGTTGCAGAAGCTCGAGACGGTCGAGGTTCGCGACGTCGCGGATCGCTCGAGCCGGCGGAAGCCGGAACGCAGCACAGCGATGCACGGCTGATGAGCCGCTGATGTCAGGGGCGTCACGGTCGTGACGCCACAGTCGCTCGGCTTTGTTAGACTTTTCCACGGGTTATGGACGGAAACGCCCTGCCCGCTGTCGACTCCGACGATCCAGTTTGTCTAGAACCGCCGAGGCGCACCGATCGCGCCGGCGGATGCATTGGCTTGATCGCGGCGCATGACGGCACGCACTCTCATCATCGGTGGATTGGCCGGCCTCGCGATGGCCGGATGCGGTGGCGGGCCCTTCATCACACCGGAGGGATTGCCGCCCCTCGTCAATACCGGACCGGTCTTCTCCGGCCGGCCCATCGACATCTACTCCAATGTCGCGCGCGGCGCGCTGCCATGCTGGTTCGGCGCTGCGGGACCGATGCGGGCGACGCACATTTTCCATGCAGATGCGCCAACCGCCGATGGCGGCGCCGAATTCGTCATTCATGAGCGCGACCCGACGCAACCGAGCCCGCGCGGCAAGCGCGTGTATCGGGCCGCGTTCGCGCCGACACCCCAAGGCGGCACGTTGATTCAACCGGAAAATTTGAAACTGCCCGCAAACGTTGCCGTAAACATGGAGCGCGATGTTCTGCGGTGGGCGCGCGGCGGCGACGGTTGCAGTATCGGCGAGGTGATGGCGCTGCCGCAACCGCCACCGGCACCCGCTACTGGAAAAAAGCGCAAGCCCTCGCGCCCCACAACGCAACAATCAACGCAACAAGGGCTCCGATAACCGGAGCCCTGTCAAAGTCGCGGGGACGCGCGCCGGCGGCACCGGCGCAGCGTTCAATTGCGGTAGTCTTGCACGCGTGTGGCGCGCAGACCGGGAAGTCCATGGCGATCGATTGACCGCTGCCACGACAAGAATTCGTCGACGGTCAGCTTGTAGCGTTCGCACGCCTCTTCCAGGCTCAGCAGTCCACCGCGAACCGCGGCGACCACTTCGGCTTTGCGACGGATCACCCAACGCTTGGTGTCCTTCGGCGGCAAATCAGCAATCGTCAGGGGGCTGCCATCGGGCCCAATAACGTAGCGCACACGCGCTCGGAGATGATGTTCGGTCATGATACTCATTTACGCTCTACGCGACCTCGGTTGACCATAGACGACTACAATTAAGATCACCCTAAATCACATAGTAAACACGCGGAGAGACTTGAAGTAATTGAACATTTCCGGGATGGTTAACGATAATGCTTCAGTCACCTTTGTCTCTACACTATGCTTACTGTGATCCAAGTTGGCACGGTTACCTTACCGGTCACCACCAACCGTAAAGCGAACTTCAAGTTTCGGGCCAAACAGGCCTAATTCGTCGCAAAATTCCGGTCCGGGGGCATTGCGAGTGCGGGATCGCGTCTGTAGGGTGCGGCGCTCAAATTGCGTGCACGGTTACTGGACGAGGTCGACATTGAACAGCCGTAATTTTCTGTCAGATCCCTTCAGCCGCCGTTCATTGTTGTTGGGTTAACGCTTCGAACTCCGTGCCGCGCTCTGCGGCTCCCGTTCCAGCAACAGCCAGCCAGACCTCAATCGCCCTGAAGATGACTTTCCGCTCGCCACCGTCTGTACCTGCTCGATCGGATGAGACCGCGCCAGTTGGCCAGTCCATCGGCCGGATTGTCGTTGCCATGTCAGGTGGTGTCGACAGTTCCGTTGCCGCAGCCCTGCTGAAGCAGGCCGGACACGATGTCGTCGGCATTACCCTGCAGTTGTACGATCATGGCAGCGCCACGGGACGCGCCGGCAGCTGCTGCGCGGGCCAGGACATTCATGACGCGCGCCGGGTTGCCGATGCGCTTGAAATCCCCCACTACGTGCTCGACTACGAGACCCGCTTTCGCAACCGGGTGATGACCGCCTTCGCGGACAGCTATGCCGCTGGCGAGACGCCGGTGCCCTGCGTGACGTGCAACAGCCAGATCAAGTTCACCGAGCTGCTCGATACCGCCCGCGACCTCGGTGCGGCGCGGCTTGCGACCGGTCATTACATCCAGCGGCACGACGGTCCCGCGGGGGCGCAGCTGCATCGCGCCGCCGACACCGAGCGGGACCAGAGCTACTTTCTGTTCAATACCACCAAGGCCCAACTTGGCAGCCTGATGTTTCCGCTCGGCGGCATGAGCAAGGCGGAGGTGCGATCGCTTGCCAAGTCCATGGCGCTGCCGGTTGCGGAGAAGCCCGACAGTCAGGACATCTGCTTCGTCCCCTCGGGCCGCTATGCCGACGTCGTCGCGAAGCTGAACCCGACGGCCGCGCAACCGGGCGATCTCGTGCACGTCGATGGCCGGGTTCTTGGCCGTCACGACGGCATCATCAATTTCACCGTTGGCCAACGTAAGGGGCTCGGCGTTGCGATGGGCGAGCCCCTGTTCGTGGTCCGGCTCGAGCCGCGGACGCGACGCGTGATCGTCGGCGCCAAATCCGATCTGCTGACCGAACGGCTGGTGCTGCGCGACGTGAACTGGCTCGGCGATCGTGCGCTCATCGACGAGATGACACGTGACGGGGCTCGCGACGGCATCGCGCTGCTCGTGCGCGTGCGCTCGAGCCAACCACTTCAGCCGGCGCGTCTTCATGTCGAGGATGGCACGGCGATCGTCACACTTGCGAATGGGGAATTCGGCGTCGCGCCGGGCCAGGCGTGCGTTTTCTACGCCGATGCCTCCGGCGGCGCGCGCGTTCTCGGCGGCGGCTGGATCGCGCGCACGGAACTCGGCCGCGCCGCCGCCACGTCCACACTTTCCACGCGGACATCCTCCGGGATGCCCGCACCAGCCAATGCCATTTGAAGAGGGAGTCGTGTGCAATGGGATCGACGATGCAGTCTAAACAAGATGGACCAAGCAAGTTGATTAAGAAGTTCAAGGCCGTGGCGGAAGCCAAGCCGCGCCACATGGACGAGGACGAGATCCGCAACGCGTATCGCCGTTGGGCGCCGGTGTATGACAACACCTTCGGCCGCGTGGCCGCCGAGGGCCGCAAGCACACGGTGGAGATCATCAACCAGAGCAAGGGCCGCGTCCTCGAAGTCGGCGTTGGTACCGGCTTGTCACTGCCAGCCTACAAGCGCTCGCTCGAGATCGTCGGCATCGATCTGTCGCCGGAGATGCTGGACAAAGCGCGCGAGCGCGTGGCCGAAGATGGCCTCGATAACGTCACGGGCCTGCACGAAATGGACGCGGGCGAACTTAAGTTCGACAACGGCTCTTTCGACACGGTCGCCGCGATGTACGTCATGACCGTGGTTCCGGACCCGGCCAAGGTGATGCGCGAGCTTGCCCGCGTTTGCAAACCCGGCGGCCAGGTGGTGCTGGTCAACCACTTCTCGACCGAAGAGGGCGTGCGCGGATGGGTCGAGCGGCGCATGGCGCCGTTTGCCGACAAGCTCGGCTGGCACCCGGTGTTCGACATCGACCGCGTCTTGGTCTGCGACGAACTGCGCCTCGTCGACAAGTGCGGCCTGCGCCCCTGGGGCCTTTTCACCATGATGCGTTTCGTCAAGGAAAGCGACGGCCGCAACCGGGCGCAGTAAGCGCTCCGAAGCCGCCGCACACGATCCCGGCCAGCGCTTCCCTTGACAGGGATCGCTGGCCGTTCCAATACGTGCGCTTCTGCGCGCAGGCGCCGATGGCGGGATAGCTCAGCTGGTTAGAGCGGCGGAATCATAATCCGTAGGTCGCCGGTTCAAGTCCGGCTCCCGCTACCAAATCCAAACAAGGACTTCGCCGCTTCCGTTGCGAGACGTGTCCGTTGGTCTGCGTGAGTTTTGCGTGATTCAATTGACGCACGTCCGCGCACCATCACCAGCTTAAGCATCTCGACCTTCTTGCGATCGCGCCGTGTCTGCTCATAGGCGGCGGTCTTGGCGATGGCGCGGGCGACATCGCGCGCGGTCTCGTAAATGTGCCGCGTGATCTTGCGGGTGGGCGTCTTCGGACAGTGAGGCCAGGCCGATCGCGGCCGACGAGAGCGATGACGAGATGAGTGTCCATGGTGGCTGTTCCTCTCAAGCGCCAGAGTTTTCGGCTTGCTCGTAGTCGCTGAGCGGCGGGCAGCTGCAGACCAGCACGCGGTCGCCGTGGACATTGTCGACCCTCCCGACAGGGGGCCAGTATTTCGTCGCCTTGAGCGACGCCGACGGAAACACGGCGCGCTCGCGCGTGTAGGGATGCTTCCACTCAGCCGCCAGCACCATTGCCGTGTGCGGCGCGTTTTTGATCACAGTTTCTATCAGCACGCGACGACGTTGACCGCGAGCCCGCCGAGGCTTGTCTCTTTGTAGCGCTCGTGCATATCAATTCCCGTCTGCCGCATTGTCTCGATTGCCGCATCGAGCGGAACGACGTGTGTGCCGTCCCCCTTGAGTGCGAGTGAGGCAGCAGTAACCGCCTTGACCGCCCCCATGGCGTTGCGTTCGATGCACGGCACCTGGACGAGTCCTGCGACCGGATCGCAGGTCATGCCCAGATGATGTTCGAGCGCGATCTCGGCAGCGTTCTCGACCTGCTCTGGCGAACCACCCAGCACTGCTGCCAATCCCGCCGCGGCCATCGCGGATGCGGAGCCCACTTCGCCCTGGCAGCCGACCTCGGCGCCGGAAATCGAGGCGTTGTGCTTCAGGATACCGCCAATCGCCGCGGCCGTGAGCAGGAACGTGTGGACATCCGCGTCGGAACTACCAGGATGGAAGCGCAGAAAATACTTGATGACGGCCGGGATTACACCTGCGGCGCCGTTGGTCGGCGCGGTGACGACACGGCCTCCTGATGCGTTCTCTTCGTTGACGGCCATAGCGTGGACGGACAGCCAGTCGTTGGCCAGCAAAGGGTTCGGCTGGTTTGTCTTCCAATCGGATTGCAGTTTGTCATGAATTGCGCGCGCGCGACGCTTTACGTTCAGACCGCCGGGCATGACGCCGTCACGAGAGAGACCTCGCGTGATACAGTCGTCCATCGCGCGCCAGATGGCGTCGAGGCCCGCGTGGAGGACGACGCGATCGCGTTTCTGTTCTTCATTGGCGCGCTTCATCTCAGCGATCGAAAGCTTGCTCGCGCGCGCCATTTCCAACATCTGGGCAGCGTTCTCGAACGCATAGGGTACAGTTTTTTCGAGAGCCGTCGAGGTTCCGCATTTGAGCGCGTCGAGTTCGCTTCGATCGAGAACGAAGCCGCCCCCGACCGAAAAGTACTCCTGGCGGAACAACAGCCTCCCATCAGCCGTCAAGGCTTCGAATGACATGCCATTGGCATGTCCTGGAAGCGGGATCTTGCGTTCGAAGACGAGATCCAACGCCGGATCGAAATCGTAGCGCCCGAACCCTTGCGAATTCACCAACTTCTGCTCGGCAACCCGAACGATCAGTGCGTCGGCGGCGTCGAGATCGACACTGTCGGGTTTTTCACCGCACAGCCCGAGGATCACGGCACGGTCCGTGGCGTGACCCTTCCCCGTGTAGGCCAGCGACCCGTGGAGGGTGACTTTGATCCGAACTGGTTCCGGTGTCAGGGCACGTGCGCGCAACGCGACCAAGAACCGCCTCGCGGCGACCATCGGCCCCATGGTGTGGGAGCTTGACGGGCCGAGGCCAATCTTGAACAGGTCGAACACTGAGAGAAACACCCTATTTCTCCTCGCCCTATTGCTGTGCTTCGATGAGTTTGCCCGGACGGGGGCGATAGCTTGGAAGCGCCCAACCATAGCTCATCGTCGCGCCGCACAAACTGTAACTAGATCTCGCGGCGTAGAATAGTGTCCGGCTGGCGATCGAGTGCCAGCCGGAGCTGCGACGTCATTCACCGCATTACTTTACTGCGGCTTGAGGTCCATGGTCTTGGCCATGGCATTCAACTTGCCGACTTCCGCGGCGAAGAACTTGTCGGCAACGTCGGGTGCCGTCGTGTCAATCACGATAGACCCAGTATTGCCGATTGCCGTGCGGATTTCTGGCGTCGCCATCACTTTAGCGATGGCGGCGTTCAGTGCGGCGACGATGTTGTCCGGTGTGTCCTTGCGCACGAAGATGCCGGCCCAGATCGCATGGTTGAAATTCGGCAGACTCTTGCTCTCACCGAACGCTGCGACGTCCTTGTCGAACGCATTGCGCTCTTTCGCGATCCAAGCGAGCTGACGCAGCTTCTTCTGCTCCTCGAGGCCCTTGTACGACTTCGCATACGGGAAGATCGTGAAATCGATCTGACCGCCTGCAATATCCTGCAACATCGGCGCCGCGCCCTTGTAGGGGACGTGCGTCACCTTGGCGCCGATCTGCTTCGCCATATCTTCGGTCAACACATGATAGAGGGAGCCTACTCCAACGCTGCCATACGCGATGGGCTTGGTCGACTTCTTCAGGTACTCGACGAACTCGTCGACCGTCTTGGCAGGATGATCCGGGCGCACCACCAGCATCAGCGGGTTGGCGGTTATCTGCGTGATGTGGCGAAACTGCTCTGGCTTGAACTTGATATCCGGATTGACGTACGGGGACAGGATCAGCTCGTTCGGTGATCCCTGGAAGATCATGCGGCCGTCGTTCGCGGTGTTGAGCAGTTTTTGAGCGGCAAGACCGCCGCTGGCGCCACCGAGGTTCTCGACGACCACGGTCTGGCCGAGTTCTTTGGCGATCGCCGGGGTCAGCTGGCGCGCGATCGCGTCCGAGAGACCGCCGGCCGGATACGGCACCATCAACGTCAGCGTCTTGCCAGGACCGACCTGGGCGTGTGCGGGCATTAGGACCGCCAGGCTGATTGCTGCGCTGGCTACTGCTGTCAGAGTGCGTTTCATGAGTTCCTCCGTTGTTAAATGTTCAGGCGACCGGCGCTGGCCAACGAGCCGGCGCAGATTGGTTTCGCGACGTGCCTCATGCGGCAGCCTTGCGGGTCTTGCGGAAAGCCGGCAGGAGAATCAGCAGCAGGCAGGCAGCCGAGATGGCGAGCAGCGTCGCGCTGATCGGGCGGGTCACCAGAACGCTCGGATCCCCTTCGGAGATCAGCAGCGTGCGGCGCAGATACTCTTCCATTTGCGGGCCAAGAATGAAGCCGAGCAACATCGGAACGGGTTCGCCATCGAGCTTCTTCAGCAGGTAGCCGAACAGACCGAACAGGATCATCATGTGGATGTCGAAGGTTGTGTTCGAGAGCGAGAACACGCCGATGGCGCAGAACACCGCGATCATCGGAAAAAGGTAATTGTAGGGGATCTGGATCATGCGCACCCAGATGCCGATCAGCGGAAGGTTCAGCGCCAGCAGCATGGCATTGCCGACCCACATGGAGGCGATCAGCCCCCAGAACAGCGCCGGTTCCGCGGTCATCACAGCCGGGCCCGGCGTGATGTTTTTTACGATCATCGCACCGATCATCAGCGCCATCACCGCGTTCGCCGGGAAGCCGAGCGTCAGCATCGGCACGAACGACATTTGAGCGCCGGCATTGTTGGCGGCTTCGGGCGCGGCAATGCCTTCGATGGCGCCATTGCCGATCTGATCGGCATACTTCGAAACCTTCTTCTCCAGCGCGTAAGCCGCGAAGGAAGCGATGGCGCTTCCGGCTCCCGGCAGGACGCCGAGTGCGGCGCCGAGCGTGGTACCGCGCAACGTCGGAGCGATCATGCGCCGCAAGTCTTCGCGCGTCGGCAGTAGGCCTTTCACCGGCACCACCTCGATGTCGCGACCATCCGTCTCCTCGAGATTGGCAATGATCTCGGCGATGCCGAAAATTCCCATGGCGACGACAACGAAGTTTAATCCGTCGGCAAGATCGGCCATGCCGAAGGCGTAGCGTTGCGTGCCGGAGGTTACGTCGGTGCCGATGAGACCGAGCAGCAGGCCCACCGTGATCATGGCGAGCGCGTGGAAAACCGAACCGTTCGCGAGCACGACGGATGCGACGAGCCCGAGTACCATCAGCGAAAAATATTCAGCCGGACCGAACTTGCCGGCGATGTTGGCGAGTGGTGGTGCGAACATCGCGATCAGCAGCGTGCACACGGTGCCGGCGACGAACGATGAGATCGCGGCCGCAGCGAGCGCGCGCCCTGCAGCGCCTTGTCGCGCCATCTTGTAGCCATCGATTGCGGTGACGACGGAGGTCACCTCGCCTGGCAGGTTGACGAGAATAGCAGTGGTCGAGCCGCCGTACTGCGCACCGTAGAAGATGCCTGACATCATGATCAGCGCGGAAACGGGTTCCAGTGCGAACGTCGCTGGCAGCAGCATGGCAATGGTTGCGGTCGGGCCAAGGCCTGGCAAGACGCCGATGGCCGTGCCGAGGAAGCAGCCGACGAGGCACCACCACAAATTGATTGGCGTTACCGCGACCGAGAGGCCGAGCAGGAGGTTGTCAAATATGTCCATGGCGCGTGCTCACTTCATCAATCCGAGTGAGAGAGCGATCGGCTCCAACCAGGAGCCGAAAAGTGGCATAGGGATGCCGAGGCCAACGACGAACACGAGCGTGCACAAAATGATCAACGCGAAGACGCCAGCGATCGACTGCAAACCGAGCTTGAATTTGTCGCTGGCCGTCGCGCAGACCATCACCATGACGAACAGCGAGATGGGAAACCCGACGCGTTCGAGCAACAAGCCAAACAGCGCGCACGCCGCAAGGACCAATAGAAGTGGCTTCAGTTTGATCGCTTGTACGGCAGTGCCCGTGAGCACGGCGCTGCGCAGGAGCGATACGAGGCCGAAGCCGATGAGCACCGTTGCGAGCACCTTTGGAAAGTAGCCGGAGCCCATGCGGCCGGCGGTGCCCATCGGGTACGACGCACCGAACCAGAGCCCAGCGGCACCGATAGTCAAATAGATCAGACCTGCCCACAGGTCCTTTGGACTCGACAACTTGATCACTTGGACTTTCTCCCACGGGTGATCGCGCTCTTCGTGGCGCTTGCGCTTTTTTTGCCCCCACGATCTGCGGGACGAACGACGCGGTCGATCCCGACCGCCGATCCGCCGACCGATGCCAAGGCCTGCGATGTGCGGCTGAGCGCGAGGTCGGCCAGCATGGCCGCGCCGACCGGAATGACCGCCGGATCGAAGACGTAGTTGGGATCGTGGCAGTAAGGACCGTCCTGACCGACGAAGAAGTAGGCTCCCGGCACCTTCTCCAACAGCAGAGAGAAATCTTCCGATGCCATCACGGGCCGGACGGCTCCGACGGTACGTTCGTGCCCGACCACACGGGCGGCGGACGCGATTACGGCGTCAACACCCAGCGGATGGTTCATCGTCACCGGCACTTTGCTCTCGACCTTGACGTTGACTCGGACACCGTGCATCACTTCGACGCCCCGCGCCACCTGTTCGATCAGCGCTACGAGCCGCTTGCGCACCTGCGGGGCATGCGTGCGCATCGTACCGGCTATCTCGACCCGGTCTGGCAAGACGTTGCCGGCACTGCCACCGGCGATGCGTCCGAACGAGATCACGCCGCTGTCGCGGCTATCGATCACGCGTGTGACCGATTGCTGCAGCGCTGTCAGGAAGGCTGCGGCAGCGAGCACGCCGTCCGCACCGGTATGTGGCGCCGAACCATGTGTCCCCGTCGCATGGATGACAACCGCAACATCGTCGGAGGACGCGAGCGCTCCACCGTTGACGACACCAACATGGCCGCGCGGCATGCCCGGAATGTTGTGAAGCGCATAGATTTCATCGCACGGGAATCGCTCGAACAATCCGTCCGCCAACATGGCGCGCGCGCCGTCCAGAAGCTCCTCTGCCGGCTGGAAAATGAAGACGGCCGTGCCCTCAAGATCGTCCCGGCGGGCAAGATACGCCGCCGCCGTCAAGAGGGTGACCGCATGCCCATCGTGACCGCATGCGTGGGATACGCCGTCCACCTCCGAACGATAGGTGATCGCCGCCTGTTCGCGGATCGGCAGCGCATCGAGTTCGGCACGCAACCCGATGGCGCGGACGTGGGTGCCTTTAGTCTGCCCCTTACGAAGGACGCCGACGACGCCTGTGCCGCCAATACCCGTCGTCACCTCGAGGCCGATGTCGCGCAGCTTTGACGCGACGAAAGCTGCGGTGCGTTTTTCCTCGAAGCCAAGCTCGGGATGGCGGTGCAGATCATGCAGCCACCCTGCGATCTCTCTCTCTCGGCTCTCGAACCAGGTATCGAACATCGTACGCGCGCCCGCATTAATTGCATCGAGAGATCGTTGCAGTTAGCAACTGTTGCATATGGTATCGATTTCGTCAACTATGTTTCTCGATGGATGCAAGTTCGCCCGTGCGGTACCGCAGCCCCGAAAGGCAAAGGTGCATTTCCTTGGAGAAGAACGTGGTCACGTTTCCCACAAAGGCATTCCTCAATGACCGCCTGACGTTCCGGTTGGACGTGCTCGCGGCAGAGGCAATCAGTGCGAATGACCAGATCTTCGTCGACGCGGTCGGCCTGACGATTCGCGAGGTGCGGGTGCTGCGGCTGATCGATGACTATCCCGGGATCACGTTCATCGAGATCTGTACCACCACCGGGCTCGAGCGGTCGTTGACCTCGCGCGTCATCAGGAAACTGATGACGCAGGGGCTTGTCCGCCGCGACAACGCGGCCGATGACGCGCGGCGTTACCAGCTGTCGACCACGGCACTGGGCAAACAGCGGCGCCTGCAGTCACGCGCGCTATCGGACAGCCTCGAGGAAGTGCTGACGCAGCCGCTCTCACCGCACGAACTCAAGCAGCTGAAGAGCATGCTCGACCGCCTCGCGCTATGGGTGCGTTCTCCGCAGTACCAGCAGGCGTTGTCCGATAGGAAGCCCAGGGCCAAGGCAGGTAAGCGGGCTAGCTCGGAAGTGCGCAGTGACTGAGCGGCCCGCAGCATCCCAGGGTGATGCCGTGAACAGACCTGCGCGCAGTTTGCGGCGAAGGTGGCGAATTTTCTGATTGCAGCGCCAGGATCGCGCCCACGGACTTTCCTGGGTCACCTTGAGCGATTTGAAGCGGCCGATACACACACGCGAATGCACTCTTGCCTCATGCCCCGATCGCTGCGATCAGCGGCTTGACGCCGATGATGTTAGCCACCCGCGCGAGGCTGCAGGTGAGCACAACAGACATACGATCAGTGGCATCGCATTTTTTATTTTGACCGCGCCAGCCCCTCGGCGCCGCGGCCGGCGCGGGACCGATAGGTCGGTAACGACCAGCCGCGAACGATTGCGAGCCCTCGGATTGTGAACGCGGCGGCGGCGCCGGCGACGGCAGCGCTGGCGCGGTCGACGCCAATGCCGGCAAACCCAACGTAGACGACTGCGCCGAGCGAGGATGCCGTGACGTAGATCTCGCGACGCAGGATGATCGACGGCTCTTGGCCGAGGATGTCGCGGATGATGCCGCCGGCTGCCGCCGTCAGAACGCCCATGACGACGGCGACGACAGGGCCGGCGCCGGCATCAAGTCCTTTGGCGGTTCCCGCAACCGTGACGAGGGCGAGCCCCATGGCGTCCAGCCAAAGAAGCAACCGGTAGCGGGAATCAATCAAGTGTGCGGTGAAGTACACGGCTACCGAGGCCAAGAGACAGGCCATCAGAGGCGTCGAGTTGCGCACCCAGAAGACCGGCGCGCCGAGCAGCAGGTCGCGGAGCGTGCCGCCGCCGATTCCTGTCACGACGCCAAGCCACATGAAGCCGACGACATCCATTTGCTTGCGTGAGGCAACCAGCGCACCCGTCACGGCAAACACGATCGAGGACGTCAGGTCCACGACGGTCAGCATAGTTGAAAGATCGAGTGAGCGCATAAGCGTGATGCTGTGTTGAGATCAAAGAGCGATGGATTTCCCAGGTGCTTCAATCGCTTCTTGATATAGTTGCATTTTGCAATAATTGCTTGCTTCAATGGTGTCGTCAAGCGATAATTAACAGATGGAACGATGTCGTTTGTGGCGGTGGGCGTCCGGCACGACGGCCTCGCGCAGCGTCACGGCGATGCCGCCGTCGTGACCGGCAGCATTGAATCACACTGTGCGATCTGCCCGATCACTCACAGAAGATCGCGCGAAAGCCCAAAACTTCGCGCACCATGTAGTGCCTGAACCCGTCGATACCCATCGCCGAATGGTGCATTGGTTACCCCGCAGTGTGCGTATAAACTGCTGACTTCAACAAACACATCAAAGGCGATGGAGCCGGAACATGAAGAGCTACAGCGTCGTCGAGTTCGGTGAACCGCTGCAAGTGCGCACGAGCGAGCCGCCGCAGCCGAAGGGCACGGAGGTCGTCCTGCGCGTGCGGGCCACGGGCGTGTGTCATACCGATCTGCACATCCAAGAAGGCGGCTATGATCTCGGCGGCGGCAGGCGGCTCAGCTTCAAGGAACGCGGCATCAAGTTGCCGCTGACGCTCGGCCACGAGACGGTCGGCGAGGTGATCGAGGTTGGTCCTGAAGCGAAGGGCGTGAAAGCCGGAGATACCCGGCTCGTGTTCCCCTGGATCGGCTGCGGCAGCTGCCCGGCGTGCAAGCGCGGTGAGGAGAACATCTGCGCGGCGCCGCGATCGATCGGCGTGTTTTGCGACGGCGGATATAGCGACACGATCGTCGTTCCGCATCCCCGCTACCTGCTCGGCATCGGCAGGTTGACGCCTGCAGAAGCCGCGCCATATGCATGCGCAGGCCTGACGACGTTCAGCGCATTGAAGAAAGTCGCCAGCGTAAGCGCTGACCAGCCGATCGTGATCATCGGTGCAGGCGGGCTGGGCCTGATGTGCCTTACCCTCTTGAAGGCCATGGGCGGCAAAGGCGCAATCGTTGTCGACTTGGCCGACGCCAAGCTTGAGGCTGCGCGCAACGCCGGCGCGCTTGCGACCGTGAATGCCGGCGCGCCAGACGTGGCTGCGCAGATCGTGAAGCACACCGGCGGGGCACCGGCCGCTGTGATCGACTTCGTCGGCGCCTCGGCGACGGCAAAGCTCGGCACGGACATGCTGGCGAAAGGCGGGAAGTACGTGATCGTGGGCTTGTTCGGCGGTGATCTCAATCTGGCGCTGCCGCTAATCCCGGTGCGCGCAATCTCGATCATCGGCTCATACGTTGGCACACTCACCGAGCTCGAGGAGTTGATGGCGCTGGTGCAGAAAGCCGGTCCGAGCGGCATTCCCATCACCAAACGCCCGCTCGAGGACGCCAATCGCACGCTCGATGACTTGCGCGACGGCAAGCTGGTCGGCCGCGTGGTGCTGGAGCCCGCGCCATGACAGCGGATGGTAACGACCAACGCCAAGTGCCCCAACGTGGTGCGCTGAGCGGCGTAAAAATTGTCGATCTCAGTCGCGTGCTGGGTGGTCCCTTCTGCACGCAGATGCTGGGCGACCACGGCGCGGATGTCATCAAGGTCGAACCGCCGTCGGGAGACGAGACGCGGCTGTGGGGCGCGCCCGTGCACAACGGCGCCAGTGCCTACTTCACCAACATCAACCGCAACAAGCGGATGGTTGCCATTGATCTGGCCGCCGCAAAGGGACGCGAGGCGCTGTTCCGACTGCTTGAGGATGCGGACGTGCTTGTGCACAACTTCAAGTGCGGCACGCTCGAGCGGTGGGGCATGGGCTACGACGACGTGCTCAGCATCCGTTTCCCGCGGCTGGTCTACTGCCACATCACCGGTTTCGGCGAAACGGGCCCGCTCGGCGGCTTGCCCGGTTACGACGGTGCGGTGCAGGCCCTCGCCGGCAACATGAGCGTCAATGGCACACAGGAGAGCGGCCCGATGCGGGTCGGCATGCCGCTGGTCGATATGACAACCGGGCTCAATGCGGCGCTGGCGATCGCGATGGCGCTGGTCGAGCGTGGCAAATCCGGGCTTGGACAGAAGCTCGACGTTTGCCTCTACGACTGCGCGATCTCCATGCTGCATCCGCATGTGCCAAACGCACTGCTCGTCGGCGAGAAGCCGACGCTGACCGGCAATGCTCATCCCAACATCTCGCCATACGATCTCTACAGGACCGGCAACGGTGGCCTGTTTCTCGCGGTCGGGAACAACGGACAGTTTGCGAAGCTGTGCGAGGTTGTCGGCGCTCCGGAGATCGCAAAAAGGCCGGACTATGCATCGAACGTCCTGCGGGTGAAGAATTGCGACGCACTCAAGGTCGATCTGGAAGCCGCGATGGGCCGATTCGAAGCGCAGAAACTCGGCGAGATCCTTCTGGGCGCAGGTGTTCCCGCCGGCGCCGTTCTCGACGTGGAGGCGGTGCTGCAGGCGCCACATACCGCGCACCGTGAAATGGTAGAGAGGCGCGGCGACTACCAGGGCATCGGAATACCGATCAAGATGAGTTGCACATCGGGTGCGATGCGGCTCACGCCACAGGCTCTCGGCAGCCACACACGCGAGGTTCTCCAGTCCGCAGGCTTGTCGCTCGCTGAAATTGAGCAGCTCGTAACCGAGCGGGTGCTGCTCGATGGTCCCCTGAAATGACCGGCCCGACAGACAGCGATCACGCAAGCCGCCGGGCCGCGTTCTTTCACGTTTGTCCTTCGTATTTGAACGATACTTTGACCTTGGCGCGATAGGCCGTGACCTTGCCGTTTTCGATCACCATGTCCTGCTCGACCACTTCGGCAACCCGCAGATCTCTCAGGCTCTGCGCGGCGCGATCGACGGCGGCCTTGGCCGCCTTCTCCCACGACTCCGTACTCGTGCCAACGAGCTCGATCACCTTGTAAACGCTTTCAGCCATTCGATTCTCCTTCATCCGCTCCACCACTCGATTACGACGCACCCGATGCATCACTTGGTGAAGCTGCCTTTCATGATGCAGCGGGGTAAGCTGACAAGAGCCGGATCAGGATATGCGCTGCTGAGCATTCGCCTTTGCAACATTCGCTGCATCGACGTCGACGTTGGCGTCCGCCATGCGCACGCCATCGAGAACGCCGGCGCGAACCGCTTGGCTGGTGGCGTTGACCGGCGGATTGTCGATCAATACCCAGGCGATCCCGCCGCGAATCTCG
>CAVZYN010000002.1:0-1057707 GCA_963779515.1 uncultured Alphaproteobacteria bacterium | reverse complement strand
CCATCAGGAGGAGAAGCACGTCGATCATGCGCCTGCGCGTCCGTCAACGCTTCTGCCCTTGATCCGGATGGGTGCCGCCGGACTGGTGGCACCGTCAGCGCACGGCGCCGCCAGCACCATGCCGGGGAGCAGGCCGTCGGACGGCTGCCGGCACCGGCTGTTTCAGGCAATCGGCGACCTCGGACGCGAACTGCGGGCTCACCCTCAGCGACGACGCGCGCGACCGAGGTTTCGATCCTCGCCAGCAACGGCGCTGGCCGGAGGCCGATCCATATGGCGAGCAGGACGAGCGGCACGAAGACGATCGCCTCGCGAAGCCTGAGGTCCTTCAGGCGTCTCCAGTCGGTCTCCGCAACTCGCCGAGCATCGTCCGGGAGAACAACCACAGCAACGCCACGCCGCTGAGGGCCATGCCCGTGACCGCGACAGCCGACCACACCTGGGTGACTGACCAGATGCCCTTGACGATCAGGCTGGTACCGACAAAGCCGTTCAGCTCGGAGGCCCACGAGCGACAGCGTCATCAGCAGCCACAGCGCGGCAATGAGTGGCACGGCGTTCAGCAGGCCACCGTATTCAGAAAGGTCGGCCGCCTGCCCGCGTTCGGCAACGAGACCGGCGACCAGAAAGAGCGCTGCGATCGAGATCCCGTGGTTGATCTGATGCACGGCGCTGCCGGTGAGCCCGTCTGGCGTCAGCGAGAACGCTCCGAGCGTGACCAGGCAGATGTGGCTGAGGCTCGCGAACGCGAGGACACGGGTCCAGTTGGTTTGCCCGAAAGCGATCGACCGCACCGAAGACAATCCCAATGGCCGAGAGCACGACCACCGCGGGCGCGAAGGCACGTGACGCGTCTGGCAAGAGCGGAAGGCTCAACCGGAGGAACCCGTAAGTCCCCATTTTCAGGAAGACCGCGGCGAGCAGGAGCGGCACCGCCCCGCCCGCCCCTTGGCGGGAGCGGTCACCCACCAGCGAACACGCCGAGCAGCCCGGCGCCGAACCCCACGAAGAACGCCAGGAACACCCAGCGCTGCACGGCCAGGGGCAGCGAAGATGCTGGAACGCCCGCAGGTCGAAAGTGGCCGTACCGGTGAGCGCGCGACCCTGAACGTGCAACGTGAGCATGCCCAGGAGAATCACGAGGCCGGGCACGATGGCGATGACGCAGACGCGAAGTGCCGCACGCGCCCGTCCGCCCACCGTGCCAATGAGGAAGCACATCGAGGCAGCCGCGATCACCCAGCAGAGACAGAAGAGGAGGAGATCGAGCGCCATATACACGCCGAGCATCCCTCCTTCGAGAACGAGGACGGCGATGTAATAGTCCTTCGCACGAATCGTCACCGTCGCCCAGGAGGCCAGAACGGCGACGAAGGTCAGGAAGGTCGTCAGCAGGACGAGCAGAAGGCTCAGGCCGTCGATTCCGAGCGCGTAGCTCGCGGATCGACGGCAGCACGCCGAGCTGCTCGGTGAACTGCCATTCGACACCCCGCACCGCGAATCCGAACCAGAGCTCGAGGATGCGGCGAGGACGAGTGCCGTCGTGACATCGCGATCGCTCTGAGCAGCCGCTCGCGGTCGTGCCCGATGAGGAGGAGCAACAGCGCGCCGACGAGTGGGCCAATCGCGATGATCCAGAGCAGGTGACGTGTCACGCTCGTTGTCGAACCCTATTCTGACCCGACACGCCATCTCGGTCGAAGCCGAACCCCCTTATTTCACAATGGTTTTCCTCCTGCCGTTCTTGACGCTCCGTCGGAGCGCGGCCTATATGCGGTATGGGCACCTTTTCGCCGCGCTCACCCTCCCGGCGGTCCTGGCGATCTCAGTCTTGGTGCCCGTTCCCCAGACCCCTCACGGCCGAGCGAACGCCGCACGCGAGAGGTCTATGTCAGCGTCGTCGACAAGACTGGCAGGCCGGTCACGGGGCTCACCGCCGCCGACTTTGTGGTGCGCGAAGAGAACGTCGCGCGGGAAGTGCTCACCGCGGGCCCCGCGACCGAGCCACTGACGATAGCGATCACGGTCGACGACAGCCAGGTCTCCACGAACGCGATGCAGTTCATTCGCGACGCGCTCAACGGCTTCTTCAAGAAGCTCGACGGCAAGGCTCAGATCGCCCTCTCGACCTATGGCGAGCGTCCGACGCCGCTCGTGGATACACCGACAGCACGGTTCAGCTCCAGAAGGGGTCGGGCGGCTGTTTGCCGCTCTGGCGCCGGGCGTGACCTGCTCGAGGCGCTGGTCGAGCTGTCGCGCGGCATCGGGAAGCGGGAGGCGAAGCGGCCGGTCATCGTCGTCGTGGCGGTCGAGAGCGACACCGAGTTCAGCAATCTCTACTACACGAAGGTGCTCGACGCGCTGAAGCAGAGTGGTGCGACGCTGCACTTTCTCGGCATCGGGTCGCCCGCCTCGTCGGCGACCGATGAGATGCGCAATCGCAACATTACCATCGCCGAGGGGACCTCGCTGACCGGCGGACGGCGCGATCAGGTGCTGGCCGAGAGCGGGCTCGCCGACCGTCTGGCGCAGCTGGCCGACGAGCTGACGAATCAGTATGTCGTCTCCTACTCGCGGCCTGAAACGCTGATCCCGCCGGAGAAGATCGACGTCTCAGTCAACACGCCCGGGCTCACCGTCCGGGCGCCGAAGCGACTGCCCGTGCGCTGAATCGCCAGGGGCCCCATCACGATGTCCAGCCTCCGCCACGTGCAAGCGATCGTCGCAGTACCGTGCTGGCAGGAATCTGCCTCGTCGCGTCGCCGGCGCAGGACGCGTTGCCTCCGGCCATTCCTCCCATTCCCACGACGCCAGGGGCCAAGCCGCGGTCGCCCCGCCACAGGACGCGAAGCCGCCGGCGCCCGCGCCGGCCGGACAAGAGGCGAAGCCCCCTGCCGCGCCCGACACGAAGCAGCCGCAAACCCGGCTGCGCAGCGGCGTCGAGCTCGTCTCGCTGAGCGTGACGGTCATCGAGGGCACGCCGTTACGTCACCGACCTGGACGGAGGCGGACTTCGAGGTCTTCGAGGACGGCGCGAAGCAGGCGATCACGTTCTTCTCCCGCGGGCAGCAGCCGATCGCGCTGGCGATCCTGCTCGACACCAGCGCCAGCATGGACGAGCGGCTCGGCGACCGCACAGGAGGCCGCCATCGGCTTCGCCCGGCGGATGCCGCGAGGACGTCGATCGAGGTCATCGACTTCGACAGCCAGGTCCGCATCCTGCAGACGTTCACGCAACGACGTCGCCGCGCTCGAGAAAGCGATCCGGCCAGACGACGTCAACGGATCGACGTCGCTGTACAACGCGATCTACATCTCGCTGAAGGAGCTGAAGAAGGTCAAGGCGGCTCGGCCGAAGAGATCCGCCGGCAGGCGATCGTGGTGCTCTCGGATGGCGACGACACCTCGAGCCTGGTGGAGTACGACGAAGTGCTCGATCTGGCGAAGCGATCGGAGACGGCGATCTACGCGATCGGCCTGCGGCCGAGCGGATCCGACCGCCGCGACTTCAAGGAAGCGGAGTTCGTGCTGAAGCAGCTCTCGCAGGAAACCGGCGGCCGCGCGTTCTTCTCCCGACGACGGCGCGAGCTGCCGAAGATCTACGAGCAGATCTCCGAGGAGCTGGCCAACCAGTACAGCCTCGCCTACTCGTCGAAAAACCCGATGCGCAACGGCGCCTGGCGCCGGGTCGTCGTCCGGGTGACCAAGCCAGGACTGACGGCCCGCACGCGGCTGGGCTACTACGGACCGGACCAGGGCCGGTAGATGGCATGCACCTCGTCCCGCTCGTCCTCTACGCGGCCGCGGCCGCGGCCTACGTGACTGCACTTCGCCTGGCGCGATCCGCGCGTCGGGCCGCGCTGGCGACGGCGCTCCTCGGCGCCGGCGTGCTCGCCCACACGTTTCTCATCGGCATGCAGACGGTGCGAGGCCGGGCATGCGCCGCTCGTCGGCACGACGGCCGCGATCTCGGCGTTCGTGTGGCTGCTCGGTCTCGTCGTACCTCTACGTCGAGCTCACGACCGACGAACGCGCGATGGGCGTGTTCGTCACGATCCTGCTGGTCGCGCTCGATCTGATTCCGGCGCTCGACCCGCGTGGCCAGCCCGCGGCCCGCCGCTGCTGCAGCAGCCCGCTCTTCACGCTCCACGTCGTGTCGCTGCTCTTCGCCTACGCCAGCTTCGCGCTCGCCTGCGTGCTCGGCGTGACCTACGTGCTGCTGTTCAAGGAGATCAAGGCGAAGCACCTCGGCTTCTTCTACGCGCGGCTGCCGTCGCTGCAGGTGCTCGACGTGATGAACGGCCGCGTGCTGACGATCGGCTGGCTGTTCCTCACGCTCGGGCTGCCGTCGGCGGCCTCTGGGCGACGCAGGTGCAGTCCTCGCCAGATCCGCGGGCGCAGGCGATGTCGCTCGCCGATCCCGAAGATCCTGGTCGCGCTCGTGTCCTGGGCCGTGTACTCGTTCGCGCTCTTCGCGCGCCGCGCGATCGGCTGGAGCGGCCGGCGCGCGGCGTGGCTGTCGGCGATCGCGTTCGCGATCGTCCTGCTGAACTTCGTTCCGGTCGGCTACTTCCTGACGAAGAGCCACAACTTCTAGTGAGTGATGCGCCTGTCTCGCCGTCGGCCTCAGCCATCGCACCGCGCCCGTCGAGTTGCGCGAGTCGCGTCGACTTCGCGCGGGCGGGCCTCGACGCCGCGCTGCACGCGCTCGCCGCGCGCGGCGTCAGCCGCCGAGGCGGTCGTGCTCTCGACCTGCAATCGCGCCGAGATCTACGCCGTCGGCGAGTCGCGACGCGACCGCCGAGGCGCTCGCAGCGCTTCTTCAGCGACTACCACGGCGTGACCCGGCGCGGCTCACGCCAGCACGTCTACTGCACGCGGCGCCGACGCCGCGCGCCACCTGTTCCGCGTCGCCGCCGGCCTCGACTCGCTGGTCGTCGGCGAGCCGCAGATCCTCGGACAGGTCAAGTACGCCTACACCACGGCGAGCGACTCCGCTTCACCGGCACGCTCACCAACCGGCTGTTCCACTCCGCTTCAGCGTCGGCAAGCGCGTGCGCACGAGACCGGGCTCGGCGAAGGCGCCGTCTCGGTCAGCTACGCGGCGATTGCGCTGGCGAAGAAGATCTTCGGCGACCTGACGGGCCTCGAGCGTCCTGATCCTCGGCGCGGGCGAGATGGCGCAAGCTCACCGGCGTCGCACCTGCAGGCGCAGCGCGTCCGGCAGATCACGATCGCGAGCCGCACGCTGGCGCACGGCGCGAGGCGCTCGCGCGGCAGCTCGACGGCCGCGCCGTGCCGTGGGCGGAGCTGCGCGACGGCGCTCGCCGCCGCCGACATCGTCGTCACCGCCACCGGCGCGACCGAGCCGGTGCTCACGCGCGCCGCGTCGAGGACGTCCATGCGGCCGCGGCGCAACCGCCCGCTCTTCATCATCGACATCGCCGTCCCGCGCGACGTCGAGCCGCGGTCGGGGACCTCGAACAGGTGTTCCTCTACAACATCGACGACCTGCAGTCGATCGTCAAGGAGAACCTGGCGCGGCGACGACCGAGCTGGAGCAGGCCGAGGCGATCGTCGAGGAGGAGGTCGCGCGCTTCGCCGCCTGGCTGCAGTCGCGCGAGATCATCCCGACCGTCGTCGCGCTGCGGCAGCGCTTCGAGACCATCCGCCAGGCGGAGCTGCGCCGGCTGGAGCCGAAGCTGGCGCGGCCTGCCGCCCGGAGGCGCGCGCCGCGTCGACGAGGTCACGCGTCTGATCGTCGAGAAGCTGCTGCTGACGCCGACCGAACAGCTCAAGGCGGTCAGAGACGACGCTCGTCGTCGCCTACGCGGACGCGCTGAACCGGCTGTTCGAGCCTGCGCCGCGAAGGAAGACACGACGACGACACGCCCGCGGTCGAGACGAGCCGAACGTGCCCGGAGCTCGGCGCCGTTGACGACGCCCCGCGTGCTCAGGATCGGCACGCGCGGCAGCGCGCTCGCGCTGTGGCAGGCGCACACCGTCGCGGCTCGCCTGCGCGCGGCGCGGCGCGCGATACGAGATCGTCGTCATCACGACGACCGGCGATCGGCCGCAGCATGCGCCCGCGTCGGCCGGCGACGACGCAAGCGGCTGTTCGTGAAGGAGATCGAGGACGCGCTCCTGCGCGGCGACCTCGACCTCGCGGTGCACAGCGCGAAGGACATGCCGGTGGTGCTGCCGGAGGGCTGGGCGTCGCGGCGTGCCTGCCGCGAGAAGATCCACGCGACGCGGCTCGTGCTGCCCGGCCCGCGCGATCCCCTGCGGCTCGTCCGGCGCGCTCGCCGCGCTCGGCGCGGCGCGATCATCGGCACGAGCAGCGTGCGGCGCGTCGCGCAACTGGCGCCTCTTCTCGGCGGCGCGGCGTTCGCGCCGATTCGCGGCAACGTCGACACGCGGCTGCGCAAGCTCGACGCGGGCGAGTACGACGCGCTGGTGCTCGCCGCCGCCGGCCTGCGCCGGCTCGGCTCGGCGACCGCATCTCGGCCACGCTTCCGTCGACGCAGTGCGTTCCGGCGCCGGGTCAGGGCATCATCGCCATCGAGATCCGCGATGGACGACGAGGCGGGCCCGGGCCGCGCTGCGCGAGATTCACGACGAGGCGGCCGGCGGGCGCTCGCGGCGGAACGCGCGCTCGTCGCGGCGCTCGGCGGCGGCTGTCAGCTGCCGCTCGGCGCGCATCGCCGTGCGAACGCGCGGAGCCTCGAGCTGCTGGCCATCGTCGCGTCGCTCGACGGCACGCGCGTCCGTGCGCGCTCGATGAGCGGTCGCGTCGGCGATCCCGATGATCTCGGCCGGCGTCTGGCCGCAGCGCTCGCAGCCGGGGCGCGCGCGCGAGATCCTCGACGAGGTCCGATAGGCGCATCGCGGACGATGCCGATCGCGTATCGTAGCTCTGCAGCGCTGGTCGAGCGTCGAGACCGTCGGACAGTTTGCCAGTGCAGCAACCATGAACACTCCGTGTGTCTACATCGTCGGCGCCGGACCTGGCGATCCGTCGCTCATCACCGTGCGCGGCCTGCGTTACCTCCAGGCGGCCGACGTCGTCGTCCACGACCACCGCGTCCACGCGCGGCTGCTGCGGCTGGCGCGGCCCGACGCCGAGCGCATCGACGTCGGGCCCGCCGCGCCGCAAGCCGCTCGACCAGGACGCCATCTGCTTCCTGCTCGCCGAGAAGGCGCGCGAAGGCAAGACGGTCGTGCGGCTGAAGTGGGGCGACCCGTTCGTGTTCGACAGCGGCGGCAAGGAAGCGCTGTTCCTGCACGAGCAGGGCATCCCGTTCGAGGTCGTGCCGGGCATCCCGCCGGCGATCGGCGCGCCCGGCGTATGCGGGCATTCCGGTCACCTATCCCGACGCGGGCGACGCGCTGACGTTCGTCCGCGGGCACGAGGGCGAGATCGACGCGCCGCCCGACGTCGACTGGGCGCGGCTCGCCGGCTGGACGGCACGCTCGTCTGCTACGCCGGAGCGCGTCAGATCGGCGCGATCGCGCAGGCGCTCCTCGTCGCACGGCCGCCCGGCCGACGAGAGCGGCGGCGCTCATCTACGACGGCACGCTGCCGTCGCAGCAGACCGTCGCAGGGCACGCTCGGCGACATCGCCGACGCCGGCGCGCGCGACGGCGACGGCCGGCGCTGCTGGTCGTCGGCGCGGTCGCCGGGCTGCGCGAGCACCTGCGCTGGTTCGACGACCGGCCGCTCTTCGGCAAGCGCATCGTCGTCACGCGATCGCGCGAGCAGGCGGGCGAGCTCGTCGAGCATGCTCGAGGAGCGCGGCGCCGAGGCGATTCGAGGCGCCGACCATCCGCATCGCGCCGCCCGACGACTGCCGACGCGCTCGACGCGCGCCTGCGACGAGGCCGGCCACGTTCGACTGGATCGTCTTCACCAGCGCGCAACGGCGTCGACGTACTTCATGCGAGCGCCTGCTCGCCACCGGCGACGTCCGCGAGCTGAAGGGCGTGCGCATCTGGCACGATCGGCCCGGCCACGGCCGAGCGCCTCGCGCGCTACGGCATCCGCGTCGACCTGACGCCCGGCCGAATTCCGCGCCGAGGCGGTCGTCGAGGCGCTCGCAGCCACGGGCGACCTCGACGGGCAAGCGCGTTCTGCTGCCGCGCGCCGACATCGCGCGCGATCTGCTCGCCGACGAGCTGCGAGAGGCCGGGCGCCGACGTCACTCGACGTCGCCGCCTACCGGACCGACGCCGGCGCGCGCCGATCGCGACGGCGGGCCGGACATCTACCGGATGCTGCTCGATCGGCAGATTGACGCCGTCACGTTCACGAGCGCCTCGACCGTCCGGAACTTCGTCGACATGCTCGGCGCCGGATCAGGCCGCCGACCTGCTCGCGCTCGACCGTCGTCGCCTCGATCGGCCCGGTGACCGCCGAGGCGGCGCAGCAGCTCGGCATCACGACCACGTCATGCCGCGGCGCTACACGATTCCGGCTCTCGTCGACGCGCTCGTCGAGCACTTTCGGCGGCGACCGCGCGAACGCGAGCGACTGACGACACGGACACCGATAGCTTTCGAGAGACCATCTCAGTGCCCATCGATCGACGACACCGGCACGCCACCAGGCGCTCGACCCGCGCACAGCTCGACCTGCCGCGCCGCCTGCGGCGGCTGCGGCGCTCGCCGGCGCTCCGCGCGCTCGTGCGCGAGACGCGGCTGTCGCCCGGACATGTTCATCTACCCGCTGTTCGTCTGCACGGGCGAGGCATGCGGCGCGAAGTGCCGTCGATGCCCGGCGTGTTCAACTGTCGGTCGACGAGGCGGTGAAGGAAGCCGCGGCCGCGAAGGCCGACGGCGTCCCGGGCGTGCTGCTCTTCGGGCTGCCCGACCAGCAAGGACGACGTCGGCTCGGCGGCCTACGATCCGGACGCGCCGGTGCAGTCGGCCGATCCGCGCGCTCAAGCGGGACGCTGCCGGACTGCTCGTCGTCACCGACGTGTGCCTGTGCGAGTACACGTCGCACGGACACTGCGGCATCCTCGTCGACGACGAGGTCGTCAACGACGCGACCGTCGAGCAGCTGGCGCGCGCCGCGCTGTCGCACGCCGAGGCCGGCGCCGACATCGTCGCGCCGTCGGACATGATGGACGGCCGGGTCGGCGCGCATCCGCGAGGCGCTCGACGAGCGCGGGCTTCGAGCAGATCGCGATCATGTCGTACGCGGCCAAGTACGCTCCGCGTTCTACGGCCCGTTCCGCGACGCCGCCGACTCGGCGCCCGCGTTCGGCGATCGCCGCTCGCACCAGATGGATCCCGCCAACGTCGAGGAGGCGCTGCGCGAGGTCGCGCTCGACATCGAGGAAGGCGCCGACATCGTCATGGTCAAGCCGGCGCTGCCCTACCTGGACGTGATCGCGCGCGTGAAGGACGAGTTCGGCATGCCGATGGCGGCGTACCACGTCAGCGGCGAGTACGCGATGCTCAAGGCCGCGGCGCGGAACGGCTGGATCGACGAGCCGCGCGCGATGATGGAGACGCTGACCGCCATCCGCCGCGCCGGCGCCGACATCATCATCACCTACTACGCCCGCGAAGCAGCCAGGCTGCTGTAGTGCCTCAATTGAGGCGGAGAAAACCCGTGATTGCCGTGACGAGGCGCGGGCCCGGCGGCGAGCACCTCATCATTGTGGTCGGCCCCCTCGACAATCTCGAGCCGCTTCGGCTCCAGCGCGGCCTCGAACAGTCGGCGACTCTGAGCAGCGGGGACGATGGAATCGGCGGAGCCGGCGATGACGAGCAGCGGACAGCCGATCCGCGCGATGCGATCGATCGACGGGTACCGGTCCCGGAGGATCCAGCCGACGGGCAGGGACGGGTAGTGGAGCCGACCCATCTCCACGAACGACGTGAACGGCGATCGCAGGATGACGGCGTGGGGCGGGTGCTCGACCGCCAACCTCACGGCGACGGCCGACCCCAAGACTCGCCGAAATACACCAGGCGGTTGTGCATCGACATCCACGCGTGA
Organism: uncultured Alphaproteobacteria bacterium; assembly: GCA_963779515.1. Taxonomy (GTDB): domain Bacteria; phylum Pseudomonadota; class Alphaproteobacteria; order Rhizobiales; family Hyphomicrobiaceae; genus CAVZYN01. The sequence goes on along the minus strand of CAVZYN010000002.1, from coordinate 1,047,698 downwards.
AAGAACGTAGCGTCGAGCCGCGCGCGCGTCGAGCGCGAGCCCCTCTTCAGTTGGCGAGCCCGGGTTCTCGCCGTAGCCACGGTAATCGAACAACAGGACGGCCAGGCCGCTCCCGGCGAGCTGTGCGGCCAGATCCGATCGGTAGGCGCGATTCCCGGCGTTGCCGTTGAAGACGATCACGGTGCCTGCGCTCGACCCTGCGGCCGGCACGAACCATCCGTTCAACCTCAACCCGTCGTCGGTCGCAAACTGACGGCCTCCGCCCGCGAGAGGCCGACCTGCGCGGGCGACGGAACATCGCCCGACGGGAAGTACATCATCCGGCGCTGCGTCAGCCAGAGGAGCGTCAGCAACGCGGCCACCACGGCGCCTGTGAGTGCGAGCACGCGGGCCACGACCTTCAACATACTGCGCCTTCCTATTCGCCCTTCTAGACTACGCGGCGCGATAACGCGTCCAGTCCCGCTTCATCCGCGACAGCGTCAGGCAGGGGCCGTGTGCTATCTTCGTCGATCTATGCTGCGGCGGAAGCGATCCAGATACGCTCGTTCGGAAAAACTATTCAAGGACGCGTCGCGGATCCTTCCCGGTGGCGTCGACAGTCCGGTCCGCGCGTTCAAAGCTGTCGGAGGAACGCCGCTCTTTATCGCGCAGGCGCGCGGGGCGCACATCGAGGACGTCGACGGCAACACGCTACATCGACTACGTGATGTCCTGGGGTCCGCTCATCCACGGCCACGCGCCGAAGGGCCTCGTGAAGGCGCTCGCGGCGGCCGCCGCCAGCGGCACGAGCTTCGGCGCGCCGACCGAGCTCGAGACACGGCTCGGCCGAGCGCGTGGCGAAGCTGATGCCCTCGATGGAGCGGGTCCGCTTCGTCAGCTCGGGCACCGAGGCGGCGATGAGCGCCGTGCGCGTCGCGCGCGCGTCGACCGGGCTGCGACACATCATCAAGTTCGAGGGCTGCTACCACGGCCACGCCGACGCGTTCCTCGTCCAGGCCGGATCCGGGCGCGATGACCCTCGGCGTGCCGACGAGCCCCGGCGTCCCGTCCGGAGCCGCGCGCGACACGCTGCTCGCGAGCTACAACGACCTGGCGTCGGTCGAAGCGCATCTTCGGCCGAACCGCAATCACATCGCCGCGGTTTTCGTCGAACCGATTGCCGGCAACATGGGGGTCGTCCCACCGGACGCCGGCTTTCTCGAAGGGCTGCGCGAGCTCTGCGACCGCGAGCACGCGCTCCTCGTCTTCGACGAGGTGATTTCAGGATTTCGCGCGTCGAGCGGTGGCGCGCAGCAGATCGCCGGCGTCCAGCCGGACCTGACCTGCCTCGGCAAGATCATCGGTGGCGGCCTGCCCGTCGGCGCGTACGGCGGCCGGGCCGACGTCATGGATCTCGTCGCGCCGGCCGGCCCGGTGTATCAGGCCGGCACGCTGTCGGGAAACCCGCTCGCGATGACCGCCGGCTTGTGGTCGCTCCAGGCACTGTCGCCAAAGCTCTATCGCCATCTCGCCAAGCTGGGCTCGATGCTCGCCGCGGGCCTCGCAGACGCCGCAAGAGCGCGAGCGTGCCGCTGCAGGTGAACGCGTTCGGCTCGGTGCTGACGCCGTTCTTCACCAGCGAGGCCGTGACCGACTATCAGTCAGCGCTCAAAGCCGACACCCGCGCCTACGGCCGCTTCTTCCACGCGATGCTCGACCGCGGCATCTACCCGCCGCCCTCGCAGTTCGAAGCGTGGTTCCTCTCCGCGGCCCACACCGAGCGAGACATCGCCGCGACCATCAAGGCCGCGCACGAAGCGATGCGAGGCGTGGCCTAGGTTCAGCTCACCAGATCTCCGGCGGCGTGTCCATCCGGACGCGGAGAACGGTGCCGGCTGGCAGCGTGACGTCCTTTCCTTCAGTCGCGACCATCGTGCCGCCGCCTCCGATCAGGACTCCAAGGAGCGCGCCTTTCGCGCCGCCGATGATGCCGCCGATGATGGCGCCCACGGCCGACCCCGCGCCGATGCGGCCGATCTCGCCCTTGATTCCCGAGCTCTCGATCGCTTCGGTGACGGTGCCTCGCATGGGATAGCTGCGGTTGCCCACCGTGATCTGGTTGAAGGCGACCGTCAGGCTGCCCTTGCGATCGGTTCGCGAGGCGCGATTCACCGACGTCACCAGCCCGCGCATCACTGAGCCCGCGGGTATCAGCATGCGATCGCCCTGATACAAGTCCACGACCGTCGTCGCTTCGAACCGATCCTCGACCTGGGCGTTGTCGGACGTCAGCTCGCTCTGAATTCGGACGTCAATTTCCTGCCCGGCTGGTATGCCTCTCGGCGCCGGCCTCGTGGTGGTGGTCGGACGGGGCCGATCGTCGTAAATCGGCGTCGATTCAGCCGGCGGTCGGCCGGTTGTCGTGGTGCCGCTGCCACCGTGAGCTGTCGACGCACGAGAATCGCCGCGCGCGCGCGATCTGAGGTCCTGAAGCTCGTCGCGAAGCTGCACGTACTCCGTCCGGCTCACGGAACTCTCTTTGCGAAGCTTGACCTTGAGGTAAATGACGTCCTCGCGCAGCGTATCGAGCTCGTCCTGCAGCCGTCCTGCCTGGAGCGCATCGGTTGTCCTCAACCGGGACACGTCGGCACTCGCCTGGTACACCTCGTCCTGCAGCCGCTGGATATCGGCCGAGGAGACGGTTTGCGCCGCGGCTGGTGCCGCCGCGCTGAGCGTCACCACCAGCGACAGCCCCGCGATCAACGCGCGAATTGCTCTCTGTACGGTCATCGAATCCTCACCTTGGTCTCGTCGAGGCCATATTCCAATAGACGAATGAGCGGGCTCATCAGCCTGCCTCCGTCGCGCCTTCCCGGTCTCCCAACGCCTCGAGGCGCTGCAAAAGTGGCGCCGGCCACTCCACGGCACCGACCCTGGCGGAAGTTGTCGGCCCGACCGGGACCCGAGAACTTGCTATGATCAATGGATTATCGACATGGCAGTCCTCAAGCTTCATAGAACGGTCGGGGTTCGCGTCGGGTCCGTGCAGGTCGGCGGCGGCGCGCCAGTCGTCGTCCAGTCGATGACGATGACGGACACGGCGGACGCGGAGGGCACGGCTCGGCAGTGCATCGAGCTGGCGGAGGCCGGCTCGGAGATGGTGCGCGTGACCGTCAACCTGCCGGAAGCCGCGGCGGCCGTGCCCGAGATCAAGCAGCGCATGCTCGACGCCGGCGTGACGGCCCCGCTCATCGGCGACTTCCACTACAACGGCCACCTGCTCCTGACCCGCTATCCCGACTGTGCCCGGGCACTCGACAAGTACCGGATCAATCCTGGCAACGTCGGGACCGGCCGCCGCCGCGACGAGCAGTTCGCGACCATCTGCAGCGTCGCTCGCGACAACGGCAAGCCGGTCCGCATCGGCGTCAACGGCGGCTCGCTCAACCAGGAGCTCGTCGCTCGCGAAGATGCAGGAGAACACCGACCGCGATCTCGGCCGGTCCTCCGAAGAGATCATCAACGAGTGCATGGTGCTGTCCGCCGTGCAGTCGACGGAGCTGGCGATCGAGTCTGGTCTCCGGAAGGACCAGATCATCATCTCGTGCAAGACGTCGCGCCCGCGCGATCTGATTGCCGTCTATCGCGATCTCGCGCGGCAGACGGATCAGCCGCTGCACCTCGGCCTGACCGAGGCGGGCATGGGGATCAAGGGGCTCATCTGGTCGGCATCGGCGATGGGCGTCCTGCTGAACGAGGGGATCGGCGACACGATCCGCGTGTCGCTCACGCCGCGGCCGGGCGGCGACCGCCGCGAAGAAGTCTACGCCGCGTGCGAGCTCCTGCAGTCGCTCGGCCTCCGCACGTTCGCGCCGAGCGTCACGGCCTGTCCCGGTTGTGGCCGTACGACGAGCTCGACGTTCCAGGAGCTGGCCGAGCGCACGCAGGACTACATCCGCGAGCGGATGCCGCGACTGGAAGACGCAGCACGAGGGGTCGAGGCCATGACCCTCGCGGTCATGGGCTGCGTCGTCAACGGCCCCGGCGAATCCAAGGCCGCAAGCATCGGGATCAGCCTGCCCGGCACGGGCGAAGCGCCGAACTGCCCTGTTTACATCGACGGCCAGCACCACACGACGCTCCGCGGAACGTATGAGGAGCTCGCCACGGCGTTTCGGGAGCTGGTCGACAACTACGTCGAGACCCGGTATCCGCGGAAATAGGGGCCGGCTCGTACCCGCTCTGTCGCGTTCAACTGACTTGCCCATAGTCGCGACGCTCGCGACGAGCACGCCTGAACACTCTCCGCTGCCCATTCGTAGCTAACATAGATACGCTCGGGAGGGCTACACATGTTGGACGATCTTCGCCAGGCGCTCCGCAGCATCCGCAAGCAGCCGGGGTTCGCCGCCGTCGCCGTCCTCACGCTCGCCTTCGGCATCGGTGTCAACACCAGCATCTTCTCCATCGTCAGCGCCTTCTTCCTGCAACCGCTGCCCGTGAAGGATCCGTACGAGCTCGTGATGGTCATGCAGAAGGGCGAGATCATCAACGTCCCATACGGGCATTCGTTCCCGGACTATCTCGACTACCGGAAATCCGTCAGCACGCTCACCAACCTCGTCGCCTTCATGCCGACGCCGGTCCACCTGAGCGCCCGGGGACAGACGCCGGAGCGAACCTGGGTGGAGGTGGTCTCGCCGAACTACTTCGCCCTCGGCGGCGTGACGCCGGCGTTCGGTGAGCTGCTGAAGCCGGGCGAGGGCGAGTCGAAGGGCGCGGCACCCACGGTCGTGCTCGCTTACCGCTACTGGCAGCGCCGGTTCGGCGGCAACCCGTCGATCGTCGGACAGCCGATCACCCTGAACGGTCAGTCGTTCACAGTCGTCGGCATCGCGCCCGAGTCGTTCGCCGGCCTGTCGTGGGCGATGGCGGTGAGCGGGTGGGTACCGTCCGGCGCAGTGGGCGCGATGATGCACGACGGTGACGCCTTCCGGGACAACCGTGGCGCGCCGGCGTGGCGGCTGATGGGACGTCTCGCGCCAGGAAGAACTCTCGACGAAGCGCGCGCCGAGCTGGAGGTCGTGTCGCAGCGTCTCGCGACGGCGTATCCCGCCGAGCACAAGGGCACGCGCGTCATGGTCATCCCTGAGAACCGGGCGCGGCCCGACCCGAGCGTGTCAGAGGTCCTGCCCGCCTTCGCCGCGGTGTTCCTCGCGATGGTCACGCTCGTACTCTTCATCGCGTGCGCCAACGTGGCCAACCTGATGATCTCGCGCGCGCTCGCGCGGCAGCGCGACCTGGTCATCCGCTCGGCCCTCGGCGCGAGCCGCTACCGGCTGATCCGTCTCCAGGTCGTCGAGGGCCTCGTACTGGCCGCGGCCGCGGGCCTGGCCGGCCTGCTGCTCGCGCGCTGGGCGGGCCACGCGCTGCAGGCCTTCACGCCGACCGGCGACATTCCGGTGAACCAGGACCAGCCATCCGACTGGCGCGTCTACGCGTTCACCTTCGTCATCTCGGCGATTGCTGGCGTCGCCACCGCGTTCTGGCCGGCGCGGCAGGCGTCGCGATTCAATCTCGTCGAGTCGCTCAAGGAGGGCGCGCGCGACGCGGGCTCGGCGCGCCACGTGCTCCGCAACCTGCTCGTCATCTCCCAGGTCAGCCTCTCGCTGGTGGTGCTGGTCAGCGCCGGGCTCTTCGTACACAGCCTGCAGCAGATGCAGCAGCTCGCGATGGGCTTCCGATCCGAGGGCCTGCTCATGATGTCGGTCGACCCCGGACTGCAACAGTACGCCGACGAGCGTGTAGAGCTTTGGCGGAGTGCCGCACTTTGAACGTATCCGACCGCATAACCGGCGGTGTCCTCATGGCGCTCGGCGCCGCCGCTTGGTACGGCGGCTCGAAACTGCCACCGGTTCCCGGCCAGCAGGTGGGCCCAAGCGTGTTTCCGATGGTCATCGGCGCGGGGCTCGTGCTCTGCGGCGCGATGATCGCACTCAGGATCGGCGCAGGCTATGAGGAAGAGGCCGAAGCGGAACTCGCCGCGCACCAGGATCCCACGCTGACGCCGCCACTCGCCGACACCTGGATCAATCGCCTCAAGGTGCTGCTGCCGCCGTTGTTGTTGTTTTTCTACGTGCTCGCGATCGACCGCATTGGCTTCGTGCCGACAGCGGCCGTCATCGTGCTGACCACCGCGCGCGCGCTCGGATCGGCCTGGGGCCCGGCCTTGCTGGTGACGGCATTGGCGCCACCGTTCGTGCATCTCGTTTTTTCAAAACTCCTGCGCGTGCCGTTGCCCACCGGGCTGCTGCCGCTGCCTTGGTGAGGTTGGGCCGTCATGCTTGCGACACTGATGGAAGCGTTCGGCCTCGTCTTTCAGACGGACGTGCTGTTGGCGATCCTGCTCGCGTCGATCTACGGCCTGATCGTCGGCTCGTTGCCGGGCCTCTCGGCGACCATGGCAACCGCGCTCCTGGTCCCGGTCACGTTCTATCTGTCGCCGATCGCGGCCATCGCGACGATCATATCGGCCTCCGCCATGGCGATCTTCGCCGGTGATATCCCGGGGTGCCTGCTGCGCATTCCCGGAACGCCCGCCTCGGCCGCCTACACCGACGAGGCCTACGCCATGACGCGCAAGGGCGAGCCCGAGCTGGCGCTTGGGATCTGCGTCTGGTTCTCGGCCATCGGCGGCATCGTCGGCACGCTCTCGCTCATTCTGCTGGCGCCCCCGCTCGCCGAGATGGCGCTCAACTTCTCGACGTATGAATATTTCTGGCTCGCCTTTCTTGGTCTGATGTGCGCGACGATGGTCGCGCGCTCGAGTCCGGTGAAGGCGATCGCGAGCATGCTGCTCGGCTTGCTCGTCGCTTGCATCGGCATCGAGAATCCCGCTGGCACGCCGCGCTTCACCTTCGGCTTCACAGATCTCCTCGGCGGCATCGAACCGATCCCGGCGCTGGTCGGCGTTTTCGCGCTCGCCGAAGTGATGCGCGCCATGAGCCAGCCCGAAGCACCCCCCATCCCGCATCGCAAGTTCGGCTCCATCATGAAGGGCATGTGGAAGCTGACGAAGGAATATCCAAAGCCGCAGATCCGCGGCAACATTGTCGGCATCATCATCGGCGTGCTGCCGGGCGCCGGCGCCGACATGGCCGCCTGGGTCTCCTATGCGATGTCGAAACGGTTCTCGAAGACGCCCGAGAAATTCGGCACCGGACATCCGGAGGGCTTGATCGAAGCCGGCGCCTCCAACAACGCGAGCCTCGCGTCCGGCTGGGTGCCATCGCTCTTGTTCGGCATTCCCGGTGACACCATCACCGCGATCGCGATCGGCGTGCTCTACATGAAGGGCCTCAATCCGGGCCCGACGCTGTTCACCCAGAAAGCGTCGAGCATGTACGCGCTCTACATCATCTTCATCATCGCCAACATCATCATGATCCCGCTCGGCATCATCATGATCCGGCTGGCGAGCCACATTCTGCGCGTGCCGCGCTCGACCATCATGCCAGTGATCGTGCTGCTGTGCTCGGTCGGTGCGTTTGCGACCGGCAACAACCTGTTCCTCGTCACCACCGTCGCGATGTTCGGCCTGATCGGTTACGCGATGGAGGCTAATGGCTATCCGGTCGCAGCCCTCGTGCTCGGCATCGTCATGGGCACGATGGTGGAGCAGAGTTTTGTCACGTCGCTGATCAAATCCGACGGCAGCGTCATCCCCTTCATCAGCCGCCCGGTCGCCGGCGTGCTGGCGGCGCTGACGTTCGCGGCCCTGCTGTGGCCTGTGTTCGTCTGGCTCAACCGCCTGCGCCGGCCCGCGATGGCGGCGTGAAGCAGAGTGAGCCAGTTACCCTGACAAAACCCCTCCCCAATCGATCACCGCAGTGGTATTCTGCCGCGCATGACAAAGACGATCGACCGGCTCTCCAGCATCGCCCAACGCCTTGCACCCGAGCAGCAACAGGTTCTGGTGGACATCGCCGAGGACTTGGCGCGCGGCGGCCGCTTCTACGACACCATGAGTGCGGAACAACATTCAGCACTCGATGAAGCGATCGCGGAAGCCAACGCTGGTGGTGGTGGCATCAGCAGCGAGGAGCACGCTGCACGCCTCGATGCGCTTTTCAAACGCCACGGCGCATGAAGGTCGTCTACGCGACACGCGCCTCCCGCGATATCGAAAATCAGCTGAACTATCTTTTGACTGCGGGCGCTATTGAACCAGCGCGCAAGACCAGCGAACGCATATCGCACTTCATTGAAATCTTTCCTGGTGCGCCAAACTTAGGCCGGGACATTGAACCCGACAACGACATCTAATGATCGCAGGCCCGTTCGCCCCACTCATCCTAACGCGAAGGCTCACTCAATGACGACCAACTCTCCCGTCCTGTGGTCCCTCGACGCCCGCGGCGTCGCCACCGTCACGCTCAACCGGCCCGATGTCGGCAACGCCTATGACGGCGCGCTGATCCTCGGCCTGCATGAGGCGATGGACGCGCTCGGCAAGGACAAGTCGCTGCGACTCGTCGTCGTCAAGGGCGCGGGCAAGCAGTTCCAGGCCGGCGCCGATCTCAAATGGCTCAATGCCGTGCGCACCGGCACGCACGAGGACAATGTCCGCGCCAGCCGCGCCACCGCCGAAGCCGTCGATCGCTTCAATCGCCTCCCCGTTCCGACGCTCGCCCTGGTGCAGGGCTTCTGCGTCGGCGGCGGCACCGGGCTACTCGCCGCCAGCGATGTCGTCATCGCCGCCGATAGCGCCAAGTTCGCGATCTCTGAAGTTCGCTGGGGGCTCACCGCCGCGATCATCATCCCGCAACTCAACGATGCGATCTCCATGCGCCAAGTGCGCCGCTACGCCCTGACGTCGGAGCGCTTCGGCGCCGAAGAGGCCCGCCGCATCGGCCTCGTGCACGAGATCGTGCCTGCCGCCGAACTCGACGCCGCCGGCGACAAAATGGTGACCCAGATCCTCGAAAACGGACCGATCGCCATGGCCGAGACCAAAGCCTTCGCGCTGCGCTATGCCTTCGGTGACGTCAGCGCCATCGGCTTCGATGAACTCGTTGAAAGCCACGCGAAAAAGCGCCAATCGACGGAGGCGCGCGAAGGCCTTGCGTCATTCGCGGAAAAACGTGCGGCCAAATGGAGCTGACGCCCGTCATGTTTCGAGGCTAAGTTCGCACTATGAATCAGCTCAACCCGCCCGAGCGCGCGCTCTCGCCCGAAGCCGCCATCGACCGCCTGGAGCAGCACTACGACCGCGCCGCCAAGGCGCTGACCGATGCGCTGTACCACTACTTCAAGACCGGCACCCCGCCCGACGAGAAGACGCGCGCCCAGTTCCGCTATCCGAGCCTGCGCGTGCACGCCCCGGTCAACGGACCGGTGCCGCCGATGACGCGCCGCGCTTACGCCAAGTTGCAGCGGCCCGGCGCCTACGAGACCACGATTACCCAGCCGGCCGCCTTCCGCACGTATCTGATGGAACAACTGACGCCTCTGGTTTCGGAATACAGCGCCACCCTCGAGGTCGGCGTCAGCCCGCAGGAAATCCCCTACCCATATGTGTTCGAGAGCGTCGACGAGATCGCGCGCGGCACCGTCTCGGCCCGCGACCTCGCACGGCATTTTCCGACGCCGCAACTCGCCGCCGTCGGTGACGAGATTGCCGACGGCCTCTATGACCCGCCGCCCGGCGCGCCACGGCCGCTGTCGCTGTTCGATGCCGTGCGCGTCGATTACTCTCTACGCCGTCTCGTGCATTATACCGGCACCGACTGGCGCCACACGCAGCGCTGGATTTTGCTCACCAACTACCACCGCTATGTCGACCAGTTCGTCCGCCACGGCCGCGCCAAGCTGAAGGCCGGTGGTCCCTTCACGCAACTTGTGCTGCCGGGCAACGTCATCATCACCGCCAAGCATACGGACGCCGAGGCCGAAGCGCTGATGGCGAGTTCGCCGTGGTCACGCGCGCAGATGCCGGCCTATCATCTCGTCGCCCCCGACGGCGACGGCGTCACGCTGGTCAATATCGGCGTCGGCCCCTCGAACGCAAAAAACATCACCGATCATCTGGCTGTGCTCAGACCCAACTGCTGGCTGATGGTCGGCCACTGCGGCGGCTTGCGCGAGTCGCAAAACATCGGCGACTACGTGCTCGCGCACGGCTATCTGCGGCAGGATCGCATTCTCGACGCCCTGGTGCCGCCGGACGTCCCCATTCCCGCCCTCGCCGAAGTGCAAGTGGCGCTGCAGGAAGCGGCGGCCAATGTCACCGGCCTGCGTGGCGATGCGCTGAAGGAATGCCTGCGCACCGGCACCGTCGTCACCAACGACGATCGCAACTGGGAGCTGCGCTATACGCAGGAGAAGCGGCGCATCAACCTCTCACGCGCCATCGCCGTCGACATGGAAAGCGGCACGGTCGCGGCGCAAGGGTTCCGTCTGCGCGTGCCCTACGGCACGCTGCTTTGCGTGTCCGACAAGCCGTTGCACGGCGAGATCAAATTACCGGGTGCGGCCAACGCTTTCTATGAGCGCGCGGTCGCCCAGCATCTGGAAATCGGCCTCGCCGCGCTCGAAATCCTGAAGACCCGGCGCGAATCACTGCACTCCCGCAAACTTCGCTCCTTCGATGAGCCCCCCTTTCGCTAGACGTACTCCTCCGAATCGAGGCATCCAGGTCGTGACTTGGTTGTATGACCGCTCATGCCGTCGTGAGCGCAGGGGGAGACTTCGATGAATATCATGACACCCACCGCACCCATTGCGAAGATTGATATCGGCGAGATCGCCGAGGCAACCTCCGCGACGTGCCTGTCCACCCGCGTTCGCCAGCTGTCGCGCATCGTCACCCGCGTCTATGACGACGCGCTGCGCCCGCTGGGTATCACGGCAAGCCAGTTCACGCTGTTGACGCAGCTCGCCCAGCAGGATGGCATCACTGCCGTCGAGATTGGGCACTCGCTCGACATCGAGAAGTCGACGCTGTCGCGCAATTTGAAGCGGCTGCTCGCGCTCGGCCATCTGACCATGGACCCGCCGGCCGGACGCCGCGGCCGCGGTCTGCACCTCACCGAAAAGGGCCAGCTCATCATTCAGCGCGCCTACCCGGTATGGAAAGATGCACAGGCCCGCTCCATCAAAGTGATGGGACCGGAAAGCCGCGGCACACTCGACACGCTGCTGTCGCACGCCGAGAAGCTGGCCGCCGCCTAATCCTCGTCAGCCAAATCTCTTCTCTCGGACACGGTTCCGAATTAGTCTGACAGCGCGGGGCGTCGCCTTCGCGCTGTTTTCGTATGTGGAGGAGGGCTGGGCATGATGCTTTTTCCCGCCGACATGGTGTCGGACGCGCGCCGGCTGTTGCGGCAGCTGCGCGCCGAGGCGCTGCATCTGGCGACGGCGGAAAGCTGCACCGGCGGTTTGATCGCGGGCCTCTTCACGGAAATTCCGGGCTCCTCCGACGTCATCGATCGCGGCTTCGTCACCTACTCCAACGACGCCAAGATCGAGATGATCGGCGTGCCGCCCGCGTTGATCCATGAGCATGGCGCCGTCAGCGCGCCCGTCGCGCGCGCGATGGCGGACGGCGCGCTCGTGCATTCCTTCGCCGACATCTCGATCGCCGTCACGGGCGTCGCAGGCCCCGGCGGCGGCAGTGACGAAAAGCCGGTCGGCCTCGTCCATATCGCCGCCGCCCGCCTCGGCGGACAGACGTTGCACGAGGAACACCGCTTCGGCGATCTGGAACGCTCCGAGATCCGGCTGAAAACCATCACCGCGGCCCTCGCCCTGATCGGCCGCATCCTCGACGAACCGATGGCCGACAGGCGTACGGGATGATGGCGGACTGGATGATGGCGCACCGGATGACGGAGGCCGCAGCCGATGCCTAAACTCGATTTCTGGTTCGACTACGCCTCGACCTATTCGTATCTCTCCGTCATGCGGATCGAGGACCTGGCGCGCGCGGCCGGCGTTGCGATCACGTGGCGGCCGTTCCTGCTCGGGCCGATCTTCAACGCGCAGGGCTGGAACACCTCGCCCTTCAACATCTATCCCGCCAAGGGCCGCTACATGGTGCGCGACATGGAGCGCATCTGCGCCGCGCGCGGATTGCCGCTGAAGTGGCCGGCGGAGCTGCCGGCGCGGAGTATTCTTGCGGCACGCGTTGCGCTGGTTGGTGAAACAGCGGGATGGATCGCGCCTTATACACGCGCGGTGTTCGCGGCCGAGTTCGGGCGTGGCGCGGATATCGGCGTGCGCGCGACGCTCGAGGCGGCGCTGCGCGAGGCAGACGTCGATCCGGCGCCGGTGTTCGAGGCGGCGGCGGGCGATGCGATCAAGGCGAAGCTGCGCCAGCAGACCGAGGCGGCGCAGGCGCTCGGCATCTTCGGCGCGCCGGCGTTCGTGACGGCGGATGGCGAGCTGTTCTGGGGCGATGACCGCCTGGAGCAAGCGGTGGCGTGGGCCTCAAACCACCGGGTGCAATAGCCTTACGACGCCCCGGTCAACAAACCGCATTCTGTTTCAGGAGCAATTGCGCGCAACCCTCTCCTCCGTCATACCGGCGAAGGCCGGTACCCAAGCAACGTGCGGCATAAGGTTGTTTGCTTGGGTCCCCTGAGTTCACAAACGAAGTGCAACACGTCCTCGGGGCGGGTTGCTATGTCAAGAACCTATGTCCGGCTTTCATTTGAGGACCGGTGCGAGATTGCAAGACGGCTGCGTGAGGGACAGTTGATCCGCCAAATCGCGGCAGCTCTGGATCGCGCGCCATCGTCCTTCGCTAGCGATGCTCGGTATCGGCGCTAATGCGCCCTACGATCCGCCGACGGCCGTCACGCCATACACTTGGCGCGCGCGCGCCTCGAACGCCTCGGTGAATTTTCGGAACGCCTGATCGAACATGGCGCCGACCAGCATGCCGAGCATCGGCGACTTGAACTCGTAGGCGATGTGGAAATCGACGTCGCAGCCGCCGGGCGCGGCGTGGAAGTCCCAACGATTGGTCAGATGCCGGAACGGACCGTCGATGTGTTCGGCGAGCACGCGCGGCGTCGCCGGATCGAGCGTCACGCGGGTCGTGAACTGCTCATGCAGCGCGCCGTAGCCGACGCGCATGATGGCGCCGAGGATCTCTCCCGCAGCCGCACCCGGCAGCGGCGCGCGGCTGGTGACGGTGAGCCCTTCACAGAGCGGTAGGAATTCCGGATAGCGTTCGACGTCCGCCACCAGCGCATACATCTGCTGCGGCGTGAACGGCACCCGGCGGCGAGTCTCGAACGTCGGCATCTCAAGTCCTGATTGCGCGCACCAACTCTACCGATCTGCAAGTCGCCTGGCGAGGATCGCGACGACGCAGGCCCTCGCTTCGCGAACAGGGCTGCCGCCCTATGACCCGCTGGAGGGGACGCCCCTCCAACTCCCCGCATTCTGCAACAAGACGACGGGTGGTCTGGCGGGTGTCCCGCCAGCGGGGCCGGGGGCGGGCCCACGTCGCGAAGCGATGCCGCACATTGCTTGGGTCCCCGCCTTCGCGGGGATGACGGAGGAGAGAGTTAGGCGCGATTTCCTGAAACTGAATGCGTAACGCTCGTTGTTCCCGATCCTCAGAACGGGATCTCGTCGTCGATCTGCTTGTCGAAGTTGCCTTTGCCACCACCGGCGGGCTTGGCGCCGCCGCGTTTCGGCGCATCGCCGTAACCGCCGCCGCTGCCGCCACGGCCACCGCCGCCGCCAAAGCCGCTGTCGCCGCCGCCGCCGCCATAGTCGGCCTGATCGCCCTCGGCCATGCCGCCCGGCGCGCCCGCGCCGCCCGCACGGCCATCCAGCATCGTCAGCACGCTATTGAAGCCCTGCAGCACGATCTCGGTCGAGTACTTCTCGACCCCGGCCTGATCGGTCCACTTGCGGGTCTGCAGCGCGCCTTCGACGTAGAGCTTCGAGCCCTTTTTCACATACTGCTCGACGACCTTGCACAGGCCCTCGTTGAAGACGACGACGCGGTGCCACTCGGTCTTTTCCTTGCGCTCGCCGGAATTCTTGTCGCGCCAGGATTCGCTGGTCGCCAGCGAGAGGTTGGCGATCGGCCGCCCATCCTGGGTGCGGCGGATTTCGGGGTCCTTGCCGACGTTGCCGACCAGGATCACTTTGTTGACGGAACCGGCCATGGCTTTCTCTCCTGTCCAAACGCGCCCAATCGAGCGCAATCCATTGCCCATCGGGCGCTTCGCTGTGCGACTCACTTTTGAGTTCGGGCCACCATACCGGCGGCCGTCCACCCTGGCGCGCGCATCGAGTTGCTTATCCACGCCCATCGCACGCGTGCGCATGTTCGCTATATGTTCACTCTACGCCACTCTTTCAAGCTTGGCAAGCGCGCCGCAATGTCTATGGAGCTATTTGGACCTTCGCTCAGCGAAGCACTTCTCGCCTTTCAGCGCGCGGGCAACTCCCGCACGACCCGAAATCCAATGCTGTGGCCCCGGAAATCGGCGGCGAGCCCTGTGCGATAGGCCGCACGCAGCGTCTTTGGCTGCCGGTTGAACGCCCCGCCGCGTAGCGACCGGCGATCACACCCTCGATCTGACCGCGGCATCGAGCCGTCCTTCAGAAGTTCTGGCGGCTTGCCGATGTAGTCATCGACATAACAGTCCTCGGTCCACTCCCAGACATTGCCATGCACCTGATGCAGCCCCCAGGCATTTGGCGCAAAGCTTTGCACGGCGATTGTCGCCCCTCGATATGCCGCGCGGTCTTCACTGCCCGCATAGCCATCGCGCGTATCGTAATTGGCATCGCGCGGCGCAATCGTGCGCCCCCACCAGAACGGCGTTTCGGTGCCGGCCCGTGTCGCATATTCGCGCTCAGCTTCGGCCGGCAATCGAAACCGCCCTTTCGCCGCGTCACCGCGTCCGTTGAGCCAGGCGACATAGGCCTGCGCGTCCTGCCAGTTCACGCACACGACCGGGAAATCGCCGGCGTTCTGAAATCCCGGCGCACGCCACGACGCCGCCGCTTGGAGCGCCCAATCGCGGCCATCGAAAACATGGCAGCCACCGTCGGTGCGATGCCCCGTTGAGCCGACGAAGGCCGCGAATTCGGCGACGGTGACTGCAAACCGCCCGATCGCAAACGCGCGCGGCATGGCAACCGCGTGCTGCGGGCTTTCTGTGCCAGCTTGCCAACTCTCGCGCTCCGGCTCGTCTGCCGGCGATCCCATGAGAAATTGCCCAGCAGGAACCTCGACCATCTGCGGGCACGCTGCACAGTCGCCACGCCCCTCGGCCAGCGCGGGCACCAAACAAACGAGGCCGAGCAATCCGGCACGCTGCACCCGTGCGAACTGACGAAGACAAGCTGCATACCGCAATCGTACCCTCCAAAAATTCAACGATGCGATGTCATCGACGCCATCGCCGACGGTTTTGGAAAAGCGGGGACAGTTACCGCTTCGGCAACGCGGCGCATCGCGTCGAACTCGGGCAGGCGGAAACTGTCCCCGTTTTCTACTGCCCCCGCGCGCCATCCACCGCGGTGATGAACTCCTGCATCAACTTCGCCGGCACGTGACTGCCGCCGATGCAATCGTCGGCGCGGATGCGATCGTAGACGGCGGCGCCGTCGCCCTTGAACAGCGTCGACTTCGCGCGCCGCACGAGGCCTGGTCCGACGCCCAGCGCCGACCACCGCGACTTGCAGATCAGGCGCACGATGGTCTCCGTCAAACGCGCCTTGTCGCCAGCACCCGCACCACGTCCTGCCGCCATCAGCGCGACCCAGCGCTGATGCTCGGGTGTCGCCTTCCACGCCGCATCGTCGGCCGCGCCGAACAACGGCGACAGCGTATCGCGCGCGCGTTCCTGCACCGCGACGTCATCGATGTACTCGACGGCACGGCGGATCTCTTCGCGTTCGTCCGGCCCGAACGGCCGTGCGGTCGCGCCCGAGAAATCCGCAAGCCCCGTCGCATCCGCGTCCGGTGGTCGCGTCTGCCAGAACGCGGCGCCGCGAAAATCCGCACCCGCGATCGTCAACATGCGCGAGGCTCGCGCCATGCAGCCGCGCCTGCTGCAGATCCGCCGCCGTGAGATCGGCATTATCGAGGGAAGCCCCCTCCAGCTGCGCGTGCATCATGAAGGCGCCGATCAAGCTCGCGCTCTTCAGATCCGCCAGCAGCATCTTGGCGCCGGCGAGATTGCTCCCCTGCAGATGCGCGCCGAGAAAGCTCGCGCCGTGGAACGATCCGCCCGACAGCTCCGCGCGGCCGAGCTGCGTGCCGTTGAAGCGCGTGCCCTTCATCAGTCCTTGCGAGAGATCGGCGCCGGTCATCTCGGCGTCGTCGAAGATCGATCCCTGCAGATCGACGCCCGCGAGCCGCGCTTCCGTCAAATTCGCGCGGGAAAAATTCGCGCGCCGCGCCCGCGTGCATTTGGCCGCCTCCCCGTCTCCCCCGAGCAGCAGCGTACCGATATCGTTGCACGCCATCTTGACGCCGCGCAGATCCGCAAGCTGCAAACTCGCGCCCTCGAGATCGGCGCCGGTCATGTCGGCTTGATGCAGATCCGACCGATCCAGGCGTGCATAACGCAGATCGCGCCCGCGCAGATTGATGCTGGTTTCCCCAAGCGTCATGTCTTTGTCGATCACCATGTCCGTGTCGGTGACGACGAGATTGCGCTGGAATTGCCCGAACAGGCTGCCGTCGATGCGGCCCTGCCAGAACGGCGACGAAAAGCCCGGGATCAGCGCGCCCTGACCGTTCGGTGCCGGGCGTCCATTCAACCGCGTCAGCGTCACGCGATCGACCGCCTCGCCCGGCACGGTCGCGACGAACACCGAGAAGAACGCGACCAGGATCAGCAGCACGCTCGTCACCGCGAAGCTCACCGGGTTCGAGCGCGAGGTGCGCTGGAACGCGCTGAAGAAGCTCGTATCCGCCTTGACGAGAAAGACGCCGATGCCGATCAGCATCGCGATATCGGCGAGCACCGCCAGCCGGTGCGCCCAAGTCATCGAGATGTCGTGATAGGGCAGAAACACCACCTGGATATAGAGCAGCACCAGCACCGGCAGCACCACCAGCGTCAGCCACGAAAGCCCGTGCAGGAACGTCGAGAGCACGCGCGAGCGATCCGGCCCGGCGATCGCCTGCACGAAGAAGAAGTTGTCGATCTCGAGCCGCAGCGGATGATTGCGCGCGTCCGTCGATTCGATCAGGCGGATGGCCGCGTCGAGCTCCATGGCCTTGCCCGCGAGCAGGACGAGTTGCGCGACGACTCCGACATGAAACAGCACCAGCAGGATCGGCGCGAACAGGAAGAAGCGCATCAAATCGATCTTCACTTGCAGGATCGGCAGCGCGATGTCGTTGTTGAGCAGGAGATCGCGATGCGTGATGCCGGCGACCGTGATGACGAAGTAGGCCATCAGCCCGAGAAAGATCAGCCACGCGGTGTTGACCGTGTCGCTCGACGCGTTGACGGCCTCACGCAGACTGAAGGGATTGACCGGCGCGTCCGCGTCGGCCGTTGCTCGTGTCAGATCCACCATTCGCCGAAACGCACCTCGAACCCGTCCTGACCCCGGCGATCACGCCGCCGGACCCGGCACCAATACCGCAAAAACGCACCGGCAATAGCCTTAAAAACCGGCCTTTGGTTGAGGGCATCCACGCCCAGTTTGGAAAAAGGCCGAAAGTAGCCGCAAGCGGTTGCAATTAGGCGAAACACTTAATGCTCCGCCCCTATGCGGCCACCACGGCTTGATCCAGTGTCGGTGTGCGCCCCGTTCGCCGGGCCGCTTCGACAAGGGGAACTTGGATCATGCCACGTCTTTCGCGCGCCGCCCTCATCCTCAGCCTGATGTGGTCAGTCAACGCCGCGTCTCCCCTGATGAGCCCCCTCGTCCCGCCCGCCGCCGCGCAGGACAGCGCCTATCGCAACCTCGCCGTCGCCAAGGATGGCCAGCGCTACGAAACCCAACTCAAGGCCGGCGTGAAGCTCGGCAAGAAGGCGCCGCGGGACCTCCGCATCGAAGCCAACCGTGTGGTCGGCGCCGATCCGCGCGCGGCAGTCCTCGGCCTTTCCGAAGCCGTGATCGCCGAGCCGAAGGACGCCGACGGTTGGCTCAGCCTTGCGCGCGCGCTGCTGTCCATCAAGTCCGACGCCTACACCGGCAACGAGCGCTACGACGTCCCGCTCAACGCCTCGAGCGCCGCCTACCTCGCGTATGAGCGCGCGACGACGCCCGCCCAAAAGGCGACCGCCCTCAACGTGCTGCATGAAGCATTGAAACGCCGCGCGCAGTACCGCCCCGCGATCGAGGCACTGAAAGCCAGCCTCGCCGTGCAGGATGTGCCGGCGCTGCGCAAGGCGCTCGACGAGCTGCAGGCGCAGCACGGCTTCCGCGTGCTTGACTATAAGGCCGACATCGAGGCGGCGCAGCCGCGTGTCTGCGTGCAGTTCTCGGAGCGCCTGCAAACCGGGGTCGCGGACTTCGCGAAATTCTTCACCGTCGACAGCAAGGACCCGCAAGCCGTCACAGTCGAAAGCAAGCAAGTCTGCCTCGATGGCCTCGCGCACGGACGCACCTACAAGATCCAGGTCCGCGAAGGTCTCCCCTCTGCCGTTGGCGAAAACCTGCGCAAATCCGCCAGCCTCAGCGTCTATGTGCGCGACCGCACGCCCTCCGTCCGCGTCACCGGCCGCGCCTATGTGTTGCCCAACAAGGGCCAGCAGGGCGTCCCGGTTGTCACCGTCAACACCGACAGCGTCAACGTCGAGGTCATCCGCATCGGCGACCGTGCGCTCGCCCATCTGATACAGAGTGGCGATTTCCAACGCCAGCTGCCCTCCGGCGATGTCGAAGGCCTGCGCGAACGCTTCGGCACCTCGATCTACAAGGGCGAACTCGCCGTCACCACCAAATTGAATGAGGAAGTGACGACCGCCTTCCCTGTCGGCGAGGCGATCCCTGAACTGAAGCCCGGCGTCTACGCCCTCGTCGCGGAACCCGCCCGCAAGAAAAGTGGCGATGACGACGACAGCAAATCCGCCGTGCAATGGTTCGTCGTCACCGATCTCGGCTTGACCACGCTGACCGGCCAGGATGGCCTGCACACCTTCGTGCGCTCACTTGCGACCGCGCTGCCGCTCGCCAACGTCAACGTCCGCCTTGTCGCCAAGAACAACGAAATTCTCGGCACCGCCAAAACCGACGCGCGTGGCTATGTGAAATTCGATCCCGGCCTCAAGCGCGGCGACGGCAGCCAGGCCCCCGGCCTGATCGCCGCTGAAGGCGCCGCTGGCGACTATGCCTTCCTCGATCTCACCGCCTCCGCCTTCGATCTCACCGATCGCGGCGTCAAGGGCCGCGAGCAACCGGGCCCCATCGACGCCTTCGCCTACACCGATCGCGGCGTCTATCGCCCCGGCGAAGACGTGCATCTCTCCGCCCTGGTACGCGATCGCGCCGGCATCGCCGCCAGCGTGCCCGTGACGCTGATCATTTCGCGCCCCGACGGCGTCGAACACCGCCGCGTCACACTCGCCGATCAAGGCCTCGGCGGCCGCACCACATCGCTGCACCTCGGCGGCAACGCCATGACCGGCACCTGGCGCGCCAAACTCCACACCGACCCCAAGGCCGATGCCATCGCGCAGGTCGCCTTCCTGGTCGAGGACTTCGTGCCGGAGCGTCTGGAACTCTCCCTGCAGCCCGCGACCCCCGCGCTGCGTTCCGACGCTCCGGCCGTTGTGAAGCTGGCGGGCCGTTACCTCTACGGCCCGCCAGCGGCTGATCTCGCCATCGAAGGCGAAATCGCGGTGAAGCTGGCCAAGGAGGTCGCTGGATTTGCGGGTTACCGCTTCGGTCTTGCCGACGAAAAAATCCCACCCGTGCGCGCCGCGCTCGACAACTTGCCCACGACCGCGAAGGACGGCCGCGCCGACATCTCCATCACACTGCCGCCGCTTGCCAAAACCGCGCGGCCGCTCGAAGCGGATGTGATCTTGAAGCTGCGCGAAACCGGCGGCCGTACGATCGAGCGCACCGTCACCATTCCGATTGCCTCGACCGAGGCCCGCATCGGCATCAAGCCGCTGTTTGCCAACGACCAGATCGGCAATGGCGAACTCGCCGCATTCAACGCGATCCTCGTCACTCCCGAAGGCAAGGCGCAAACCGCCGCGCTCAAGTGGGAACTCCTGCGCCTCGAACAGCGCTGGCAGTGGTACAGCCGCGACGGCCACACCAACTACGAAGCCGTGACGCACACCCGCCGCATCGCCAGCGGAACCACGAACGCCGCCGCCGAAACACCCGCCAAGATCGAAGCCAAGACCGACTGGGGCCGCTATCGCCTCGAGGTCTCGACCTCGGATGGTCGCGCGATCCTTTCCAGCACCACTTTCAATGCCGGCTCGTTTGCCGACGAAGGCGCCGACAGTCCCGAGATGCTCGACGTGGCGCTTGATAAGTCCACCTACAAGCCCGGCGACATCGCGCGCGTCAAAATCGAAAGCCGCATGGCCGGCAAGGCGCTGATCGGTGTCGTCAGCGGCGGCTTGATGACGACCAAGGAAGCTGACCTCCCCGCCGGTGGTGGTGAGATCGCGCTCCCGATCGAGGATGCCTGGAGCCCCGGCGCCTACGTCACCGTCATGCTCTATCGCCCGATGGATGAAGGCGCCAAGCGCATGCCGAGCCGCGCCATTGGTTTGCGCTGGATCACCGTCGAGCAGGACAACCGCCGCCTTGGCGTAACGCTCTCGCCAGCGGAACGCGTCAAATCCGGCGGCCGTCTGACCGTCCCTGTCAAGTTCGACGGCTTGAAACCCGGCGAGGACGCACGCCTGACGCTGACCGCCGTCGACCTCGGCATCCTCAACCTCACGCGCTTCGAAACGCCGAAGCCCGAGGGCTGGTTCTTCGGCCAGCGCCGCCTTGGCGCCGACATCCGCGACTTCTACAGCCGCCTGATCGACGGCATGCGTGCTGAGCGCGGCCGCCTGCGCTCCGGCGGCGACGGCGGTGCCAATGGCATGACCATGCAAGGCAGCCCGCCGGTCGAAGCCACACTCGCGCTGTTCTCCGGCGTGGTTCCCGTCAATGCCGACGGCACCGCGGAAGTCAACTTCGACCTCCCCGACTTCAACGGCAGCGTCCGTCTCTCGGCGGTCGCATGGAGCCAATCCAAGATCGGTTCGGCCTCGAAGGATATCATTGTCCGCGACCCGATTGCGCTCACCGTCTCCGCGCCGCGCTTCCTGACGCTCGGCGACACCGCGCGTCTGGAGTTCGCGCTGCACAACGTCGAAGGCCCAGCCGCCGGCTACAAGCTCAAGACCAGCTATGGTCTCGCCGACGGCAGCAGACCCGACGCCGCGACCGCGTTCGACCGCACGATCCAGTTGTCGGCGGGCGAGCGCAAGCGCGAGACCCTGTCGCTGAAACCCGCCGACGTTGGCCCCTTGAGCGTCACCGTCGAAATCTCCGGCCCCAACGGCATCAGCGTCAAGCGTCAGCTCGCGCTCGACGTCAAGGTGCCAGCCGGCGACATCAAGCGCATCACCGTCAGCGAGCTTGCGGCGAAGACCGGCCGCATCACGCTGTCGCCCGACGTCGCTCAGGATCTGATCGCGAGCCGCTCCAAGGTATTCCTCAACGTCAGTCCGCACGCCGGCCTCGATATGCCAGGCGTACTGTCGTCCTTGGACCGCTATCCTTATGGTTGCGCCGAGCAGACGACGAGCCGCGCACTCCCGCTCCTCTATGTCAACGACGTCGCCCGCCAGATCGGCATGGGCGCCGACAAGGAAATCCGCGCCCGCGTCGAGAAGGCGATCGATCGCGTGCTCGAGATGCAGGACTCCTCCGGCGCATTCGGCATCTGGGGCCCGGCCGACGGCGACATGTGGCTGACGAGCTACGTCACAGACTTCCTGACCCGCGCCAAGGAGACCGGTTACAGCGTGCCGCCACGCGCGCTCAATCAGGCGCTCGAACGCCTCACCAACTTCGTCGCCATCGGCCAGGACTTCGATAAAGGCGGCGAGGACCGCGCCTACGCTCTCTACGTGCTGGCCCGCAACGGCCGCGCCCAAGCGGGCGAACTGCGCTACGATGTCGACACCCGCATCGAGAAGTTCGCGTCACCCTTGGCGCAGGCCCAGATCGGCGCCGCACTCTCCATGATGGGCGACACTCCGCGCGCGGAAAAAGCCTTCGCTGCCGCACTCAAAGTTGCAACGGCAAAGGCCGCCAACACGTCGCGCCAGGACTATGGCTCGAACCTGCGTGACGGCGCGGCGGTTCTGACACTCGCCGTCGAAACAGGCCTCGGCAAGCGCGCAATCCCGGGTCTCGTCGAGGTGCTCGCCCGCACCTACAAAGGCCAGCAGTACACCTCGACGCAGGAACAGGCCTGGATGGTGCTCGCCGCCCGCGCCCTCGGCGATCAGGCCAAGGACACGACGCTCGACGTCAACGGCGTCGCGCACAAGGGGCCCTATCTCAAGACGCTGACAGCGGCGGAACTGAAGGCGGACGCGCTCACCATCACGAACACGTCGGAGAACGCCATCGGCGCCGTCGTCTCGGTGATCGGCGCGGCGCTGACACCGGAACCGGCCGTCTCGCGCGGCTTCACCATCGAGCGCAGTTACTACACGCTCGACGGCAAGCTCGTCGATCTGAAGAGCGCATCGGGCGGCAAAGCCGAGATCAAGCAGAACGAGCGCCTTGTCGCGGTCGTCAAAATATCGGCCCCTGAAGCCGGCGGCCGCATCCTCTTGGTGGATCGCCTGCCCGCCGGCCTCGAAATCGAGAACCCGCGCCTCGTCGATAGCGGCAGCGTCAAAGGCCTCGACTGGTTGAAGGCAACGGTTGAGCCGGAACACACCGAGTTCCGCGACGACCGCTTCGTCGCCGCCTTCGACTTCTTCGGCGGCAACACGCGGCGTCGCGGCGGCGATGGCGATGACGCCGACAAGACACCGAAATCGTCGGCGACCGTCGCCTACATGGTGCGCGCCGTGACGCCAGGATCGTTCGTGCATCCTGCCGCCACCGTCGAGGACATGTATCGCCCCGACCGGCACGCCCGCACCGCCACCGGCCGCCTCGACGTGATCGCGAAGGAGTAGTGCCATGCTCTCAGCAAAAGCGGGCCACGTTTCGTCATCCTGGAAAAATGATGCGCTGACCGTTCCGGCTGCTCCACCCCTGTCTCCGTCATCCGGCACCGCTCGCGGGCACGGCTCCGGCCGGACCCAAGCAAGGTTCAGCTGGGCGAGGTGGGCAAGGTGTTCATTGTCAGTACGTCGTGCGCGCTGGCGTCATCCGACATGCGGATGGTTGCTTGGGTCCCAGCCTGCACCGGGATGACGGAGGCCGGGATGACGGAGGAAAGACTCGCGCGCGACGCCAAGATCTGCATCGGTTGCCTGCAATCGGAAAGATGCCAGCGTGAAGGCCGAACCTGCAAAGGACCGAACAAGATGGCAGCGTGCCGCACGCGGTATCGCGTGTGCTCTCACGGCGGCACTCACGATCACTGTCATCGCCGTCGCGATCACGTGGCAGTATATCGGCCAACCGCCCCTCGATCGTGTCGCGCCGCTCTCCGTCACCGTCATCGATCGCAACGACCGGTTGCTGCGCGCCTTCACCACCACCCAAGGCCACTGGCGGCTGCCGCTCGCACCTCACGAAGTCGATCCCAAGTACCTGCAGATTCTGACCGCGTTCGAGGACCGCCGTTTCCGTGATCACTGGGGCGTCGACCCAATCGCTGTCGGCCGCGCCGTCGCACAAGCGATCACGCACCGCCGCCTCGTCTCTGGCGGTTCGACGCTGACGATGCAGGTGGCGCGTCTGCTCGACGACGAGCACGGCCGCTCCGCCGCGCGCAAGTGGCGCCAAAGCGTGCGCGCGCTGCAGCTCGAGAAACAGCTGACCAAAGATCAGATCCTCGCGCTCTATCTGCGCTTGGCGCCATTCGGCGGCAACATCGAGGGTGTCCGCGCGGCATCCCTCGCCTATCTTGGCAAGGAACCAAAACGCCTATCCCTTGGCGAGGCCGCACTGCTTGTGGCGATCCCGCAATCGCCCGAAGCGCGCCGCCCCGACCGCGCCCCCGAGGCCGCGCGGCGTGCGCGCGATCGCGTCCTCGCCCGCGCGCTCAGCCTCGGTGTCATCAGCCGCGCCGACCACGACGCCGCACGGATTGAGCGGGTTCCGCACACGCGGCGCGAATTCCCGAAGCTTGCTGCCCATCTGGCTGAAAGTGAAGCCGACGCGCGCAAGACCCAGATCGTCCACCGATTGACGATCGACGCGCAGATCCAAGCAGCGCTCGAGCAAGCCGCACTCGATCATGCCCGCCCGCTTGGCCAAGGTCTCTCGGCAGCACTCCTCGCCGTCGATCATGCAACCGGCCATGTCTTGGCGCATGTCGGCTCGGCCGGATATTTCGACGAGGCGCGCGGCGGCGCCAACGACATGACCAAGGCGGTCCGCTCGCCAGGCTCCACTCTAAAACCCTTCATCTATGGCCTCGCCTTCGAAGCCGGCCTCGCGCATCCCGAAACGCTGATCGAAGATCGCCCCACGCGCTTTGGCGCCTACGTTCCGAAAAATTTCGACCAGGACTGGCACGGCACCGTCTCGATCCGCGAGGCGCTCGCACAGTCGCTCAACATTCCTGCTGTGAAAGTCCTCGATGCGGTTGGCCCAGCGCGGCTCTACGGCCGCTTTCAGCGCACCGGCGTTACCCCCGTTCTGCCGAAAGACGCCGAACCCAATCTGGCCATGGCCCTCGGGGGCGTCGGTCTCAGGCTCTCCGATCTCGCAACCCTTTACGCGAGCCTTGCGCGCGGCGGTTCGGCCATCGCGCTCACTCATCGCCGTGACCAGGACCCCGCGCACGCTGCTCGTTCCGTTGATCGCGCCGAACTTCTGTCGCCGGTTGCGGCTTGGCATGTCGGGGATATTCTGCGGCATGCGCCGCCGCCGGCCAACGCACGCGGCGGCCAGATCGCCTACAAGACCGGCACATCGTACGGCTATCGCGACGCCTGGGCGGTCGGCTTCGATGGCCGCCACACAATCGCGGTCTGGGTTGGCCGCCCCGATGGCGCCGCGACACCCGGGCTCACCGGCCGCACCGCCGCTGCACCCTTGTTATTCGATGCTTTCCAGCGCATTAGCGAACGCCGCGTCGCGCTTGCAGCACCGCCGTCCGGCGCCGTCCGCACCGCGGCAAGTGCGCTCCCCCCGCCTCTCCGTCACTTCGCGGACGCGGCGTCGGCTGGCGGCGCGGCCTCGGCGACGGCGCCGTCTGTCCAAATCGCGTTTCCGCCGGATCGCGCCGAGATCGAAATCGACCAGGCCCGGGAAGGCGATACAATTACTCTGAAGGCCGAGGGTGGAACGCTGCCCCTTACATGGCTGGTCGATGGCCAGCCGATGCCGTCCGACCCCACGCGCCGCGATATGGTGCTGCGAAACCCGAGCCAAGGGTTCATGCGCATTTCAGTGATCGATGCGAACGGCCGGGCGGATCGGGTCAGTGTGCGTGCCCGGTGAGGCCCGGCGAGCTGCCGCCGATTAGATCTTGGCGACTTTCATCCGCCGCTCTGCCTCGAAGAGATCGTGGCCGACATCGAAAGTGCCCGGCGCCTTCACCGTGCGAAAATGCTCGGCCAGAAAATCCAGGAACACCCGCAGGCGTGGCATCATGTGCTTGTTTGAAGGGTACAGCGCATAGAGATCGTCTTTTCCGCCAATGACATATTCGGGCAGTACCCGCACCAGCGAACCGCGTTTCAGCTCTTCCCGCACGTAAAGTTCGGATGTGCACAGCAGGCCGTGGCCACGCATCGCTGCCATGGCGATCAGCACACCATTGTCGGACCGCAGCCGGGCCGGCACCCGGACGCTGAGCCCCGGCTCGCCCTTTTTCGAGAATGTCCACTGCCATGCATCGCTGAGCGCGAGACACTTGTGGTTCATGATGTCATCGGGCCGTGTCGGCGCCCCGTGCTTTTCGATGTAGGAGGGCGCGGCGACGACGATCTGCTGGTCGGTCACCAACCGTTTCATGATGATCGATGAATCAATCGGCTTGCCGAACCTCAGCACCAGATCGTAGCCGTCTTCCTGCAACCGCACATCGAGGTCCGAGACATCCATCTGGATATCCACCTCAGGCCATGTCTCGAGAAACTCGAGCACCGCCGGAATGATGAAGCGCCGCGACAGCATCGACGGCACCAACAGCCGGATGGTGCCCTTGGGGGTCTTGGCCTTGTCGGCGACGGCGGCCTGCGCGGCTTCAAGTTCGCCGAGTATTCGTTCGACATAGGCGAGGAACGTGCGGCCTTCTTCCGTGATCCGGATACTCCGCGTGGTGCGATCGAAAAGACGCACCGCCAGTTCGTCTTCAAGCGCTTGGATGCGCTTTGAAATCGTCCCGGGCGTCAGCCCCATCTCGATGCCGACGGCGGAGAGATTCTGCAGCGCTGCCACGCGGGCGAAAATCCGCATGTCCTGAATATCCATGCCGCCAATATTCCTTTTCCTGCGATCTGTGATCCAATCCATCATACGCATTCGTTTTGAATGCGACGGCATTCGCGCGGATTTGCGGTGCTCTGATGAATTCTCGAAAGATCATCTCTGAGAATGCGTGTACGTCTGTGCCTCAATTGCGAGCGCGCCGCAACCAGTCGAAGCATCATTTAAATGACTTGAGGCGATAAAAAATCGCGCATTCCATGATATAATTTTATGGCAAACCCGATAGGTAATTGCATCGGCACGAACCAATACCGGTGTCAGGGCGGGTCCGCGAGCGTCGCGTCAAATCAGAAGCGCTTGAGAAGTCTTTCGAGATAGTCGAGTTCGACCGGCGGCCGCATCTGCTCACCAAGGCGGCGGCGCAATTCCTCGAGAATTTCCCGCGCGCGCTGCATGTCGATCTGATCGGGGACCTTCACGCCCGTGCCCGGATCTTGCTGCCCGAGGTCCGTGTGAGACGGCGGCCGGCCGAGCGGATCGAGCTCGGGCGGTTGCCCCGTCATCCCGTACGGCGAGGGCATCTGCCGCATCATCTGCTGTGCCATTTCGCGTCCGGCTTGTCGCAACTGCTCGAGCGCCTGCGCTTGCTGCTCGGTCGCGCCATCGAGGTTGCCCCCGCGCAAGGCCTGCTCGGCGCGCTCCATCGCATCGCGGGCGCCACCGAACTGATTGCCAGGGTTCATGCCCATGTCGCGCATGCCGCGCTCGAGCCGGCCGAGCATGTCGCGCAGGGCCTGCTGGCGTTCGGCCAGTTCACCCGGACTCATGCCTTGCCCCTGACCTTGGCCTTGCCCCTGCCCCTGCTCTTGTCCTTGACCTTGTTGACCGCGCTGCCCGCGTTGGCCCTGACCTTGGCCTTGTTGTTGGCCGCGTTGTCCCTGTTGGCCTTGCTGGCCCTGTTGGCCCCGCTGTCCCTGCTGACCGCGCTGCCCCTGTTGACCCTGTTGTCCGTCCTGGTTCTGCTGGCCGAAGGTTTCGTCCATTAGCCGCTGCTGACGCCCGATCAGATCGCCCAGTTCATTCATCATCTGGCCCATGCGCTGGCCCTGCTGACGCTGCTGCTGGCTCTGCATGCGCCCCGACTGCATGCGGTCCATCAGATCGCGCAATTGGCTGAGCATCTCCTGCGCCTGCTCGCGATTGCCCGAGCGCGCCATGTTCTCGAGATTACGCATCATCTGCTCGAGATCGCGCTGCGACAGCACCTGCGCGTTCGGATCCGTGCCCTGCATGTCCTGCGGCTGATCCTGGGCTTGGCGTGCAAGTTCTTGCATGAACTGCGCCATCGCCTGCCGCAGTTCCTGCATCAGCTTCTGCAGTTCCTGGTCGGTTGCGCCCTCTTCCAGTGCCTTCTGCAACCGCTCCTGCGCTTGCCGCAAGGCGCGCTCTGCATCTGTCAGCGAACCGTCCTCGATACGGTTGGCTATGCTCCAGAGTTGCGCGATCGAAAGGTTCAATTCGCGCCTGTTCTGATCCTTCTGCAGCCGCCAATAGACGGTGCGCAAGCCGAGATACACTTGAAGACTATCGACGAACCCTTCGGGCTCCATCGTCAGCGCATCGAGCGCGAACGCAACGCCCTTGTTGTTGCGGCTGTCATCGACAAGCCGGCGGCGTTGCTCGATCACGGCGCGCGCGAGCGGCTTTTGAAAGCGCCGCTCCGGCAACGTGATTTCGACTGGATCGCTCAAGCCGGTCTGGCCCGCGAGATCCTTGGCGACTAACGTCAACTGCGCCTTGAGCCCCGCCCAGCGGTGATCCGAAATTTCCAGCAGGCTCGTGCCTTCGGCCTGCTTGGGATAGGCCTTCGGCAGGCGCAGCGACAACGACGGCGGGCGCTCGAGCGGCAGCCGCAGGCCCTTCAGCTTCGCGCCTTCGCGTGCCCAAGCCGTGGACGATGTATCCGCCTTTCGTGCAGGCCGCGAGAACTTCGCGTCCGCTGAGACAACGCCGTAGTCGTCCTCGACTTTGAACGTCAGCCGCAGTGATCCCCTCAGCGTGCGCTCGGGATCTTTTGTCAACGCGATCTTCGGCGGAAAATCCGGGCTGACGTTGAACGGCCAGCTCGCGACCTTGTTACCCCCGAGGAGGACACTGACAGTTCCCGACGTTGTGAGATCGAGCTTCAGTTCAGCGACATCAGATGGGTTGGCGGGCGCCGGCGCCTCGACGCGCGTCACCTCGCCATCCGAGATCGGCTTGAATTCGAGCGTGAGCTTACCCGCGCTACCGCTCGATCGAACCACCATCTGGCTACCCGTCGGGGTCTCGATCGGCTCGGTCACCGGTCCGCGCGCACCGATCGGATTGGCGCCATCGGCAAGCATGATCGGCGCCTTGCCGGCATAAGCGGGCGGCGTTACCCACGCATCGAGCCGTGCCTCGAGCGCGCGCACCGAAGGTCCGTAGCGGAAGGCTGAGCGAATGCGATCCGCCGCACCGTCACCAACCAACACAGTCATCACGAGCGCACCAAGTAGGAGCGCGACGCGGAGCGCGAAGGGATCGCGCCGGTCCGTACGTGGCGACGGCGGACCAACGCGCAGACGTTCGATCAGCGCCGCCAATCGCCGCTTATGCGCCTCCCAGAGCGTGACCGTACGAGGATCGCCGGCATTGATCGTCAGATTATCTTCATAAGAGGACGCGGGCCGATGCGCGACGCCGGAGACGCGCTCCAACCGGCGCACCGCTTCCTCACGCGTCGGAATCCTCACGCGCGCAATCCAAACCAACACCGCCAGGGCCGCGAGGCCGAACAACACGAGCAATGCCGTGTGCGCAATATCGGAGAGGCCTTGCCAAACTCCCAGCATCGAAACGAGCACGAACACGGCCGCGAGACCGATCAGCAGCCACGCGCGCGGCCAGACCTCCTCGAACATCAGCGCGAACCGGCTGTTGCGAATTTTGCGCTCGAACGCCGCCACTCCGGGCGACGAAACCGCCACAGGAGCCGGATTGGACGCTGGATCTTGCTGTCGGCCGCCGTTCATCGGTCCACCTTAGCATGTGATAAGTCGATGACACATCACTTCGGGCTGATAGGTCAACCGATAGTTGCTGGCACAAATGAGGCGCGCAGCCATTTTCCCGTTCCTAGCGCGTCGCGAGCCACGGCGCGGGGCGATCAAGGCCAATCAACTCTTCATAGCTCGGACGTGGCCGCACGACCGCGAATTCTGCGCCTTTGACCAGAACTTCGGGCACCAGCGGCCGTGTGTTGTAGGTCGACGACATGGTGGCCCCATAGGCACCCGCCGTCATGAACGCCACGAACTCGCCTGACGCGACGCTGGGCATCAGGCGATCGGTGCAAAAAGTGTCGCCGGACTCGCAGATAGGACCCACCACATCGTAAGCGATTCGCGGCGCATTCTTCTGCGCCTCCTTGACCGGCCAGATGTCGTGGAACGCGTCGTACATGGCCGGTCGAATGAGATCGTTCATTGCCGCATCGACGACTAGAAACGTCTTCGCCGGTCGCGGGTTCAACGTCAGCGCCCGCGACAGCAAGATGCCGGCGTTGCCGACGATGATGCGGCCCGGCTCGAAACCGAGTTCCACATCGAGTCCCGAGAACGTCTGCCGCACCATCGCGGCATAGGCATTGATCAGATCGCCACCTTCGTTGACGGCGTCCGCCATTTCATAAGGAATGCCGAGACCGCCGCCGAGATCGAGCCGCTCGACGGTGTGGCCCGTCGCACGCAGTTTCTCGGTCAGTCCGCGCATGCGCTTGAATGCCGCCTCCAGATCGTCGAGTTCGCGAATCTGGCTACCTATGTGGACCGCGAGCCCGACCATCTTCACGCCCGCGAGGTTGGCCGCCACATCGTATAGCCGCTCCGCTTCGCCTAAACTGATGCCGAACTTGTTGGCCGACGATCCCGTCGTGATCTTCGCGTGGCCGCCGGCGCCGACATCCGGATTGATGCGGAACACGGCCGCCGGGCGCTTACCCTTCGCGGCCCCGATCCGGGACAGCATATGCAGCTCACCCTCGGTCTCGATGTTGATCTGATAGAGTCCGGCATCGACCGCGAACGCGAGCTCCGTCTCACTCTTGCCGACACCGGAGAACACGATCTTCGACACCGGAATGCCAGCGGCCATCGCTTTCCGGATCTCGCCTTCCGACACCGTATCGGCACCCGCCCCGAGCGCGGCCAGCGTCTGCAGCACGCCCAAATTGCTGTTGGCCTTCATGGCGTAATAGACGTGTGCCTTGCTGCCCTCAAAGGCACCGGCGAATGCCTGATAATGCCGCGTCAACGTTGCGGTCGAATAGACATAGACGGGCGTGCCGACCTCCGTGGCAATGCGCGTCAACGGCACATCCTCGGCGTGGAGTTCACCGTGACGATAACTGAAGTGGTGCATCGGGTCCGATCCGGCTATGGCTTCGCCGATCTATAGGGCTGAGCCATGGGTCTCGCAAGGCAATGAAACGACCGCAAGATTGCTCCGACGCCGACGCCGCCGCCGCTGTCAACGACCCTCTGCTTTCGCTTCTTCCGCTCGAGACGATTCCAATCACGATTGCCCAACGCGAGTGGCGGATCACGGCGGTGCGTGACCAGGACGCGCTGCTCGATCTCGCCGAACGGTTCGACCAGATCCCTTACGGCCTTTTGCTCTGGGAATCCGCCATTGCCCTAGCCAATATGATCGCGGCACACCCCGAAGCGATACAGGGAAAGCAGATCCTGGAACTGGGATGCGGCGTTGGGCTCTCGGGTGTCGTCGCACAAGCGCTTGGCGGCATCATTACGCAGACCGACCACGAGCCGCGCGCCTTGCGGCTGAGTGCCCACAACGCCGCAGCCAATGATGTCGGAGGCATCTCGCAGTTCCAAGCTGACTGGCGCGACTGGCAGCACGCCGCGCAGTACGATCTGATCCTCGGCGCTGACATCGTCTACGAACGTGCGGTGCATCCGCTGTTGGCCGCGATCTTTGCCCGCAGCCTCGCACCCGGAGGCGAAATTTGGCTCGCCGATCCCGGCCGCCCGCACACGCTCGACTTCTTGAGCGCACTCGAAGACGGCGGCTGGCGCGGCCGCATCGACGTCGTGACCACCGCCGACGCTTCCGGCCGCACCGGCAAGGCACCTGTCGACGTCACCCTCGCCCGCCTCCGTAAGAGCGACGGGCGATGAGTGACGGCACGCCAAAGCGGATTAGAGAATGCGGCCGTTGAGCCGGACCTGTTCGACGAGGCGATCCGAGGCGATCAGGTGCTTGTACCATCCAACCGTCGAGGTGCGACCGCCGAGGTCGACGCCACCTTCCTTGATGGCGCTGTAGATTTCGTTGACACCGTACGGAATATCGAACTGCGGCTTGTAGCCGAGCACGTCGCGCATTTTCGAATAGGAGACGCTGTAGCTACGGTGATCGTTGGTACCGGCCACCATGTCGATCTGCACCGGGAACGGCAGCGATTCACGCACCAGATAGGCCAACGGGCGAACTTGAATATTCGTCAGCCCGATGTTGAAACGCTGACCGTTGACGACTGATGCCGGCTGCTTGACGCAGTGGAGGAAGCAGCGCGCGACATCGCGCACGTGCACCAGCGGGCGCCACTGCATGCCGCCGCCCGTCACCGAGAGCTTGCCGGTCTCGACGGCATTCTTGGTCATGATGTTGACGACAAGGTCGAAACGCATGCGGCGCGACAGGCCAAATACGGTCGCATTGCGGAACGCCGTGGTGACGAAGTCATCGCCACTCAAGCTGAAGAGATGATCTTCCGCGCCAAGCATGGACTTGGCGTATTCGGTCAGCGGGTTTGTCGGACTGGTTTCGGTGAGATCACCTTGATCAGAGAATCCATAGACCGAGCATGAGCTTGCCATCACGTAGCGCTTGACGCCGGCCTCTTTGGCGACGGACATCGAGCGGGTGCGGCCTCCGACATTGATCGATTGCGTCAGATCTGGATCGAGGTCGCCGGCGGGATCGTTCGACAGCGCCGCAAGGTCGAGCACGATGTCGACGTCGTCGAAGTCTTCCGGCTTAATCTCGCGGATATCCTTGCGGATGGTGCGGAAGCCGGCAGCATGGCGGAACTCGTCCATCAGATCGAGACCGAAGAAGAAGCGGTCGATGGCGGTGACCTCGTACCCCGCCTTCAGTGCCTCTTCCACCAGCACGGAGCCGATATAGCCACCTGCGCCTGTAATTGCGATACGCGTCATGCCCTTACCCTCTGTACGCTACTGTACTGTCGTCTGGTTTGTTGTCTGTTCGTTGCCGGCCGTGGACGGATTACTCCCTATTAATGTGATGCCGCCAAACGCTCAAGCTCCCGTTTGAGGGTTGCGATCACATGATCCTGTTCGGCGTCTGTCAGCCCCGGGAAAAGGGGCAAACTGATCGTGCCCGCACCCCAGGTCTCGGCAATGGGAAAGCTGGAGGCCGTGAACCCATACTTCTCACGGAAATAGGTCAGCGTCGGGACGTTGCGATAGTTGACCGTACAGCCAACACCAGCGCCGTTGAGGGCGAGCATCAACGGGTCGCGCAAGGTGCCCGGCACCGCGATGACAAAAAGATGGCGCGCGTGTTTGCCGCCAGCGACCGCCTTTGGCAACTGGATCAGGTTATTGCCGGCGAGAGCCTTTTCGTAGCGTTGCGCGAGCCGCTCGCGCTCGGCGAGCTTACTTTCAATTTCCGGCATCTGTGGCGGGATCAACGCGGCCAGCAGATCGGGCAGATTGGCCTTCACGCCGAGCTGGAGCATATCCCAGTGATTGTAGGTGCCAGAGCGGAACCGGTCGATGGCACCCGCCGACATACCGTGCAGGCGCGTCACCTTCAATTTCTCGGCGAGCGCCGCATCCTTGGTGATCATCGCGCCGCCCTCGCCACACGTCACGTTCTTGGTGGCATAGAATGAGAAGATCGCGATGTCGGAGTGGGCGCCGGGGCGGTCGCCATTGAGGGTGCCCTCGAAGCAATGCGCACAGTCCTCGATGATGCGGATTGCGGGACCAACAGCGGCGCGTAGGGCTTTGATGTCAACCATCTGGCCGTAAAGGTGCACGGGCAGAACTGCTTTTGTGCGCGGGGTAATCGCCGCTTTTACCTTGTCGATCGAAATCAACAGCGTGTCCGGGTCGACGTCGACGAAGACGGCCTTGCCTCCGATCAATTCGACCATGTTGGCGGTGGCGATGAATGTCATCGCCGGTACGATCACTTCGTCGCCGGGCTTGAGATCCATGGCCAGCAGGCAGGCGAGTGCGCCATTGGTCCAGCTGTTGACCAGCATCGCGTGCGGCACATCGAAATACTTGGAGAGCAGGCCCTCGACCTCGCGGCCGACGGCGCCCGACGTCAACATTGGCGAGCCGACGACGCGAACGATGGCCTCGGCGTGTGTGCTGGTGAGCTGGTGGCGGTAGAACGGTACATTCATTACGTGGCGATCCCGCTATGTCCAAACCATGGGCCTTGTTAACCGAACATCCGGGTTCGGCCAATCTAAGAGTTCGCCAACATTGAGCAATCCACGCGCCACTAGATGCCGCGCCTGTACCGAACCGCCTGCGGTTCTTAACAAAATGTTAAAAGACAGGCCCGCGCTTGCGTTTTCTCAAATGACGGGCGGCCGATAGGCGCTAAGTGACCGCAGGACGTAGAGTGAAGAGCGCCGGCTCCGTCCAACCACGTACGCTCGGCGCGCGGCGGTCTCAGTGTCATGTTCAAGGGTCTTGATCTCCTTCTGAGCCAACTCATCCAAAATGGCACGCTGTGGCTCACGGATGCGCGTGGACAAACGAAAGTGTACGGCGATCACACAGGGAGCCCGGTTGCAATCCGGTTGGCTGATCGCCGCCTCGAATATGGGCTGGCGCTCGACCCGCAGCTAAGTCTCGGCGAGGCCTATACCGACGGCCGGCTAACCCTGGAGCAGGGCACGATCTATGACCTGTTGACGCTGCTGCTGTCGAATGGAGAGCGCTATCCCCTCCCGCGCTGGAGCATGCGGCTCGACGGATTGCGTTACCTGATGCGCGGACTCGCACAGTTCAATCCAGCAAGCCGCGCCCGGCGCAATGTCGCGCACCACTATGATATTCGCGGCGATGTCTACGACATGTTCCTTGACACAGATCGCCAGTATTCCTGCGCCTACTTCCAAGCGGGCGCAGACCTCGACCAAGCGCAGCAGGCAAAGAAGCGGCATCTGGCAGCCAAGCTCGCATTGGAACCCGGACATCGAGTGCTCGATATCGGCTCAGGCTGGGGCGGGCTTGCGCTCTATCTCGCGCGCACCGCCAACGTCGATGTCACGGGCATCACGCTCAGCACCGAGCAACTGAAAGGCGCCGAACGCCGCGCCGTCGAGACCGGGCTTGCCGCCCAAGTGCGCTTCGAACTGCGTGACTATCGCACGGTCGAAGGCCTATTCGACCGGATCGTATCCGTCGGCATGTTCGAGCACGTGGGCATTGTGCACTACGATGCGTACTTCCGAAAACTGCGCGACCTCTTGGCGCCTGATGGCGTCGCCCTGATCCACACCATCGGCCGTGCGGATGAGCCAGCCGTCACCAATCCATTCATCGCGCGTCACATCTTCCCCGGCGGCTATATCCCGGCGCTGTCAGAGGTGGTGGCACCGATCGAGCGCTCCGGTCTCATCGTCTCCGATGTCGAGATCCTGCGGCTCCACTATGCCGAGACGCTGCGGGCGTGGCGCGAGCGCTTCCTGGCCCACCGGGCAGAGGCCGCTCAATTGATGGGCGAACGCTTCTGCCGGATGTGGGAGTTCTATCTGGCGGGCTCGGAGACGGCGTTCCGGCACCAGAAGCTCGTGGTTTTCCAAATTCAGCTGACGCGCCGGATCGATGCGCTGCCGCTGACGCGAGATTATATGTATCGGCAGGAGCGGCAATTGGGCTGGCGAGAACGGCACCAGGCGCCAAGGCCCGAGGCGCCGGATCCGGTGTTGCATTGACGCCCGAGCTGATTCTGGCACAGGCAAGCGCTGCCTGCCGGCCGTGTGCATAACGAGGAACAACGGCGGGGGATGACCCCCTCCCCCCTCTTGCGGCCCCGGGAATCACCTACACCGGGGGCATGACAGAACCTGCTCGCGCCCTTTCCCCCATTCCCGCCAAGGAACTCGCCGCCGAGGCGGTCCCGTTCCGCATGGCCCCGCACAATATCGAAGCCGAGCAGGCCCTGCTCGGCGCGATCCTGGTCAACAATGAATCCCACGACCGCGTGTCGGGCTTCCTGTTGCCGGAGCACTTCTTCGATCCGCTGCACGCCCAGATCTACGAGACCATGGCGAAGCTGATCGGCGCGGGCAAGCAAGCAACCGCGATCACGCTCCGGACCTATTTCGAGAACCACGAACCGATCGATCAAGGCCTGACGGTGCCACAGTACCTGGGGCGTCTCGCGGTCAACGCGACGACGATCATCAACGCGCGGGACTACGGCCAGACCGTCTACGATCTTGCGATCCGCCGCCAGTTGATCACGATCGGCGAGGACATGGTCAACGCGGCGTATGATACGCCGGTTGATTTCCCGCCATCGAATCAGATCGAGGAATTGGAAGGCCGCCTGTTCGCGCTCGCCGAAACCGGCAAGTTCGGCCAAGGTTTTATGGGCTTCAACCTCGCGCTCAATACCGCGATTCACATGGCCAACGCCGCCTACGAGCGCGACGGCGGGCTGTCGGGGATTTCGTGCGGGCTACGCGACCTCGACAACAAGATGGGCGGCTTGCAGTCGTCGGACTTGATCATTCTCGCGGGCCGCCCGTCCATGGGCAAGACCGCGCTCGTCACCAACATCGCCTTCAACGTCGCCAAGGCGCGGTTGAAGTCGCTGCAGCAATACCCGGACAAGGACCCAACCGATAAGACGCACGACGGCGCGATCGTCGGTTTCTTCTCGCTGGAAATGTCCGCTGAACAGCTCGCGACGCGTATTCTGTCGGAGCAGGCCGCGATTGGTTCTGAGAAGATCCGCCGTGGCATGATCAGCGAGGACGAGTTCAAGAGCCTTGTCCGGGTCTCCAATGAAATGTCGGAGATCCCGCTCTACATCGACCAGACCGGCGGCATCTCGATCGCACAACTTGCGGCGCGCGCCCGTAAGCTCAAGCGCCAGAAGGGCCTCGGGCTTCTGATCGTCGACTATCTCCAGCTCTTGAGCGGCTCATCCAAGCGGGCGTCCGAAGGCCGCGTCCAGGAAATCACGGAAATCACCACCGGCCTCAAGGCGCTGGCGAAGGAGCTCGAGTGCCCCGTGGTCGCACTGTCGCAGCTCTCGCGTCAGGTCGAACAGCGCGAGGACAAGCGGCCGCAGCTGTCGGATTTGCGTGAATTCGGGCTCGATCGAACAGGACGCCGACGTCGTCATGTTCGTGTTCCGCGAGGAGTACTACATCGAGCGCACCAAGCCCGCCGAGGGCACCGCCGAATTCCAGGAGTGGATGGTCAAGATGCAGGCCGTCTCCGGCAAGGCCGAAGTGATCATCGGCAAGCAGCGCCACGGCCCCGTCGGCACCGTGCAGCTCGCCTTCGAAGGCGGCATCACCCGCTTCTCCGATCTCGCCCGCGACCAGTACATGCCCGAGCGGTTGGAGTAGCGCCGTCGCCGCCAAACCCACAGCCGTCATCATGGTCCTTGTGCCCATGATCTGTACGCCGTGACGTCGCGATCGGGCACGCGCTCCGCCACCCGATCGTTTTCGCTCGCGGGAGCGGTGATCCTGGATGCCAGGCACGCAGGCCTGGCATGATGGCTAAATTGAAAGCGCGCTCCCTCTGCACAGGATGCGCATCGCCCTTATTGCGGACATAAACCCCGCCGAGCATCGCCCCTCCGGACAACACTGACAAAGGCCCGCTCCCCGCGGGCCAAGCATCGGGAGCATTCCACATGAGTTCGACATGGCGCCGGTCCGCACTCCTCGCGGCCGCCCTGTTCCTTGCCCTCTTCCTGCTTCGCTTTTTCGCCAGTCCACCCGCAACCGTGATCACGCCCGGCGGCATCGTCGCGCAACAGTCGAACATCCAGCTGACGCGCAACAACTATGCGAGTGCGAAGTTCGAGCGCTCGGCCGTGGTCGCGCCGATCACGGGCGACCACCAGAAGTACGAAAAAATTGCGACCCTGACCCAGACCTCCGCCAAGTTCGACGACGATAAAGCCAAGATCACCGCCGCCATTGGCGCGCATCAGGCGATCGTCCAGCTCGAACGCGCAACGGGGCTCGCGGGCCGCCGCGCGCTCTCGCTCGGCATCGGCGTTCCCCCCGACAAGTTCGATGCCTTCGTCGAGGCGACCAAAGCCATCGGCCGCAGCGCGCAAATCGACATCGTCAAGAACGACAAGACCAACGAGTACCTGAAGCTGCAGGCACAGCGCACGACGCTCGAGAAGGCGCGCACCACACTCGAGGCGCTGACGACGTCGGGCGGTTCGATCGATGAACGCGTCAAGGTCCAGAGCAAGCTGACGGAGATCGAGGAGAAGATCCAGGCGCTCGGCGTGTCACTCGGCGAGTTCGACACGCAGAACGAACTCTGCACCGTGAAGCTGACGCTGCTGGAACATGCAGGCGCGCAAGACCTCTCGGTTACCCGCCGCCTGCTTGACGCATTCCAGTGGACGGCCGGCTGGTACGCAACGGCGGGTGTTGGGTTCGCCGCCATGACGGTCGCGGGCTGGCTGGCGGCGGGCCTCTTCGGCTACATGCTGCAACTGCTGCGCCAAGCCCGCACGCCGTGATTGAACAATTGTCGCGGTCGGACCTGTTGGATATGATGCGCTCATGAACATTCACGTTCAGCACCAGATCACAATGACGACGCAGGCCGCCGACGGCTTCCCGCGCCGGTCGTGGACCATGGACGACATCGACGCCATGGTAAAGGCCGGCATTCTACAAGAGCACGAAAGGTTTGAACTGATCGGCGGGGAGATCGTGCCAATGTCACCCAAGGGCGCGTGGCATGAGACGGTCAAGAAAGATCTCATTCGATACTGGGCCAAGGCGCTGCCCGATGCGATCGACATGCTCACGGAAACAACGTTTCGCGTGGACGAGCGCAATTTCCGCGAACCGGATTTCATTTTCTGGCCACGCACGATTCCCGTTAAGGATGTCCGCGCCAATGACCTCTTGCTGCTCGTCGAAGTGTCGGATTCGAGTCTCGACTACGACCTCGGTGCCAAGGCAAAAGCTTATGCCGAATGGGGCGTCCGCGAGTACTGGGTGATCAGCGCGCGATCCCTGGTCACACGCATCCACACCGGACCCGCTGCCGGCGGTTACGGGTCGCAACGCGACGCACCACACACACAGCGGCTCATCCCGACCGCCCTACCCGCACTGGCCGTCACCCTGGCCGACCTGAACCTCATGCCCTCGCCGGCAGATTGACCTCGAGAGCGCACATGTCGTTTTGGAAATCCTTGTTTGGAATGGGCGGCGGCGCGGCAGTCAACGGCAAACCCGCGACGTCGAAGAGCCTCGAGCACAAGGGTTGCTTGATCGAAGCACAACCCTACGCGGCGGATGGACAGTTCCAGGTCGCGGGCCTGATCTCGAAGGAGATTGACGGCGTGCGCAAGAAACACAAGTTCGTGCGCGCCGATCGCTACGCCTCGCTTGACGATGCGGCCGAGTTTTCCATCAGCAAAGGCCGCCAGATCATCGACCAGCTTGGCGACAGCATCTTCAAATAGCGCCGGCTCAAGCAGAATCGCGCTGACTAGAACCCGAGGGGCCGAAGCCCCTCGGACCGGCTGATCTCGCACATCGGCGTCACGCCTCCGCCGCGGCCATGGACGGTCGCCGCTTTGGCACGCGGCCGCGCTCGAAGGCCGCCGCCATCGCGGTCTTCTCGACCGCCACGGCGGCACCCTGCGACGCGCGCGACGGCACCGCGACAGGTGCTGGTGGCGTCGCCGCGAGATCTGCCGGCACCGGACTGGCCCGCGGACGCTGCCCCCTGACCGCCGCCAGGCACTCCGCGAAGAGATCGAGCACGTAAACTCGAAACTCCGGCGTGTTCGGCGGTGGACGTTTGGGATCATCGAACAGGATGTCGCGCATCAAGTCGTAGGCGACGGCCTCGCGGCACGTCCGATCCGGCACGTTATGATCGTGGCTCATCGAGCGCTCTCCTCAACCCGTGCCTTTGGACGGCTTGACCTCGGCAGGCTTCTGCTCGTTGCGCTCGAACTGCAGCGTCAGCACACCGTCGCTCAGCGCCGAGCACTCGACTTGGCGCACGAACGGGTCCGTTGCCTCGATGGTGGCCGCCTCGGCGCATTCCTCGCGCGTATCGAACGGCTTGAGATGCACGCCGCTATCCCCGTTCGGCAGCAGCAGCATCGTGATCATGACAATGATAGAGGGTTCCATGGCGCGGATCCTTTTTGGACATCATGGATGGGTGGCGAGAACGGCGGCGCCGTTCCGGTGAACGCATACAGATGTGAGGGCCCCCGCGTCGTTGCCGCGATCAGGATCCGAGCGTCAATAAGCGCCGCCCGCGCGGCACGCTGTGGGATCCGATCCGGGCACTGCCCGACTCAACGCAACGAACGCGCCCAACTGGCACGCGAACTGTGGCAACATTCAGAAACGATGAACTCGCCGTGAGGTCAAAGCCCTCAAAGTTGCCGAGCCAATTGACAAGAATAGTCAGTTGACGTTGCCGCGCGCGGACCCATCGGATATCGTGCCGGCATCGAGTATCTTGCGTAGAGAGTTTGGTCATGCCGATGGTTTCAGTGTCGAGGGTCGCGGCAATGCCGGCCTACAAGATCCGCGTCGAGTTCTCCGACGGCACGCGTGGCATCTATGACTGCGCGGCATTGCTCGACCACGACGGCGCCGAGATCGCCGACCTCAAAGACCCGAGCTACTTCGCGCGCGTTGCCGTCTCGGGCGGCGCACCAACGTGGCCGAACGGCTTCTCAATCAAACCGTGGGTCGTCCAGGACGAACTCTCGGCCGCCGGTGCGCTGGAGCAGTAAGAGGCGTTACGCCGCGTTCGGCCCCTTCAGCACGCCACGGCGGATCTGATCCTCCTCGATCGATTCAAACAGCGCGCGGAAATTGCCTTCGCCAAATCCATCGTCACCCTTGCGCTGAATGAACTCGAAGAATACGGGACCGAGCACGGTGCCGGAGAAGATCTGCAACAGCACGCGCGTCTCCCCGCCATCAACCACGCCTTCGCCGTCGATCAAGACACCCGTCGATCTCAGGCGCTCCAATGACTCGCCATGTCCCGGCACCCGCGCATCGACCTTGGCGTAATAGGCGTCCGGCGGCGCCGGCATAAACGGTAGGCCATTGGCGCGCAGCATTTCAACGGTGCTGTAGACATCTCGGCAGCCGCACGCGATGTGCTGAATGCCCTCGCCCTTGTATTGGCGGAGATACTCTTCGATCTGCGATTTATCGTCGGCGCTCTCGTTGATGGGAATGCGGATCTTGAGACACGGACTCGTCATCGCCCGGCTGTGCAATCCCGTCAGCTTGCCTTCGATGTCGAAGTAGCGGATCTGGCGAAAGTTGAAGAGCATCTTGTACCAGTCGGCCCAATAATCCATGCGACCGCGAAAGACGTTGTGCGTCAAGTGATCGAGATAGTAGAGGCCGGCGCCCTCGGGCTTGGGATCGTGCGCGGCGGTCCAGACGAAATCGACATCCCAGATCGACCCCTTCGGCCCGTAGCGATCAACAAAATACAAGAGTGAGCCACCGATGCCCTTGATCGCCGGGATATTCAGTTCCATCGGGCCGACCTTGATCTCGCCCGGCGCCGCACCGAGCGCCAGCGCGCGCTTGTAAGCAAAAGCCGCATCGACGACGCGGAACGCGATGGCGCACACGCATGGCCCGTGCTCAGCGGCGAAGCGTTGTGCGAACGACCTCGGGTTCGGCGTTGACGACGTAATTCACATCGCCTTGGCGATAGAGCGTGACGTTCTTCGAACGATGGCGCGCAACGGGCGTGAAACCCATAGTCACCAGCAGCGCCTTCAGCTTCTCAGGCTCGGGATGCGCAAACTCGACGAACTCGAATCCGTCGGTGCCCATGGGGTTGGCATCGGAAATCTCGGCGGCCGGCGCATCGTGCGGAAAGGGACCCATTGGTGGCTCCAGGAGCTTCGATCGAACATCTCGCCAAGATGGCGCGAACAACATGCCATGTCTTAGCTTCCCGGGCCGATATTTGCCATGCCAGAGCACGTATTCGCCGTGGGCTGGCACCATAACGGCGGGTTGGCGATTTCGGCTATCGACGGTCTCCCCGATTGCGGAGCGGTTCACGGACTTGGTGCTGACGAGGCTCGTGCCGGAACGCCACGCTACCGCCCTTATTGCGGTGTAGGCGGATCACCTCATGCCGCCACATCATGTCGCATGGAGAGGGTCCTGCCATGTCGAGACGCGTTTCCCGCCGCGGCTGCATCGGGGTCGCAACCCTTCTTGCCGCCGCCGTTTGGGTAGGCTTCGCCGCTGGCGGACTTCGCGCCCAGCAACCGCCTGTCACCGGTGCAAAGCAGTGGCTTCGCAACGAGGTGCGCCAGGCGGTGCAAACGCAGCTCGCGACGCAGCGCTCATTCGGACGCGGCGACGGCGTCACCTTCGATCTGATCCAACCGCAGATTGCGTCGGTATTCGCGCGGTCCTTCGACAGCGACGGCAACGGCATCGCCGACGCCGCCGATCTCGATCTGCGTCTGCTACTCGATAAGGCCCGCCGGCGCGCGCAATTCCTGCAATCGAAATTCCAGCTCGACCTGGACGGCGACGGCCGCATTACCAAGGCCGAGTTATTCGACGCCTTGCGCCCGCGCCTGCCGCTCAGCGCACCGGGTCAACCGGCGCCAGCGCCCGAGGCCAACAACCGGCGGCTCGAGGATATGGCTGCCGCCGAAATGAAACTCGATACGAACGGCGATGGCGCCGTCACCTACGACGAGTTGGCCACCGACTTCGAGCGCATGGATCAACAACGGCAGCTGTCCGGAAATCCCAACACACGCCTCCACGAATTTATTATGACGCTCGATGCCGGCAACGACGGCGGCGTAACGTTGGAGGAGCTCGAGACCGCGTGGCGGCGCATGTTCGCCGAACTCGACACCAACGGCGATGGCAAGGTCGTCGCCGCCGAAATCGGCTTGCATTCCGATATCGCGCTGCCGCCGGGCCGTTCCGCCGTGCCACCGTGCGTCATCCCCAAACGGCCAGCGGCCAACGACAAGCTGGTTCTGGCCGGCGCCTACGAGGGACGAGGGCTCTCGACCGTGCGCCTCGGCAACAACGAAACGGAAACGACGACCGTCGCCGACCTCGTGATCGAACCGGGCTCGGATCCGCTGTTTGTCGTCCTGACGAGCTATCGCCCCAACATCTGGCGGTTCAGTGGCGCTGTCGAGCGCGTCTCGGCCGCCGTCACGCTGTCCAAAAATG
This sequence comes from uncultured Alphaproteobacteria bacterium, assembly GCA_963779515.1. Lineage (GTDB taxonomy): Bacteria > Pseudomonadota > Alphaproteobacteria > Rhizobiales > Hyphomicrobiaceae > CAVZYN01. Next base: position 1,004,632 of record CAVZYN010000002.1, on the reverse strand, counting down.
GCGTCACGGGACTGCCGCGCGATCGCGTCCACTTCGCGACCGGTAGCGCCGATTGCCTGCCGATGTTCTATGAACCGGAAAAGCACGCCGCAGCCACGGCGCAGATCACCACGCGCTTTGGCCGCGCGCCCGACGTGGTGGCCGGCGCCTATGGCGTCACGACGCTGCGCCTGCCGTCTGGAATCGAGGATCGCGGCAGCCGCATGCGCGGCGAAGCCAAGGCCCCCGACAATGCCGATGCGCTCAGGGTTTGGCGCGAAATGTTGCGATTTAATCCAGCCGGATTGATCGAACTCGATCCCGAGCAGGTGATCTCCGCCACCGACGTCAAGCGCTACGCGGTGGTGCCGAGCCAGGCCGGCCTCGCGCAACTTGTCGCCGAAGGCGCGCTGGCGCTGGAGCCCGGCGGCATCGGCCCCATGATGACCTTCGTGGTCAAACGCGCGACGCGATTTCCTGCCGGCCTGCATGGCGCGCATTCCGTAACGTTCATTGTTGAAAAGGGCGTGCCGGTCCCGGACGGCGATCCCGGCCACTCCTGCGTCTTCTCCGAAGAGACCGGCAAATCCGTTGGCCGCAACACGCCCCACTGCGCCGGCCGCGCGCCAAAGCGCCTCGCCGATCTGTCGCGCCCACCAGCGCTGCCTACGCCACCGCCGTCGCCACAAATCATTCGCGACTGCATCAGCTCCAAGGCCGCACCCATTCAGCTCTGCCCGCAGATATCGGCATCGCAACGTCTTGGCATGCCGCTCACGGGCAAGCCCATGCCGGGCAATCTTCAGCGCGCCGATACGCAGTCGGGCGACAAGCGCATGCTGCTGCCAGACGACACCTTGATCGCCGACATGGCCTATGTCGGCCGCCACGGCATCGTCCTCGCGCTCGCCCGCAAGCCCGAGAGGGACGACGCGCCAAATCGCCTTCGACTGGTGCAAATCACGCTCGATGGCACGGTGCATGCGATCGCCGCGCCCGAATTCGAGGAGGCCTATTCAACCCGCCCGGAAGGCGGCGACGGCTTGCTGGTGTTTGCGCGCACCGGCGAGACCTTCACGCGTCACACGCTCAATCTTGCAACGCATCAGGTGTCGGAAACCATCGCGGCGACCCGTGAGCAGGCCGACGCCATCGGCCATCGCAAGGACCCGCCGATCGGCCGAGGCGACCGGCTGACACCAGGCAAGACGTTTCCGGGCTATGGCGGACAGGAGTTGGAGGCGAGCTGCATGGGTTTGATCGGCTGCCTGCGCCAGTTCCTCGAAAACGATACCGACGGCGACGGACGGCGCTCGCCCGCCGACCGCAAGCGCCTCGCCTATTCGACCTTCGATGGCAAGCGCAACATGCTGTTGCCCTACGAGGTCGACGAAGTGCTCGGCAAGGTGCCCTATCTCGAAGGCCTCGAGATTTTCGTGCGCACTGGCACCGAGATCAAGGCGGTGTTGTTCGACACCAATGCGCTGGCAGTAGTGAGCGAGCGCCCGGCGACCGCCGCCGAATCCGTCAGCGGCCCGCGGCGCTGAGCGCGGTCCGAACCCGCGACGGTGCAATACGGCCAAGAGGCCTATTGCACCCTACGATTTTTTACGCGCCGCACGCACGGCGTCGACGCGGGCGCGGATCTCGGACATCTGGAAGGTTTCCGCAAGCCGCAAGCGAGTTGCCGCTGTCACCGGCTCGCCGCGCGAGACGCTCATGATCGTCGCTTTGATGGCGGCGAGCGGGGCTGCGGGAAGGCTCGCGACGTAGGCCGCGAGTTCGGATACACGCGCGTCGAGGCGTGCCGCCTCCACCATCTCCGTCAGCACCCCGATACGCTGCATCTCGCGCGCATCGATGGTCTCGCTCAAGAACACCAGGCGCTTGGCTTGATCGGCGCCGAGGCGCGTCACGAACCGCTCGAGCGCACTGGCATAAAGCGGAATTCCATACTTCGCCGCCGGCATCATGAAGGAACTCGCGGCCGACCCGATCCGGAAGTCGCAGGCAAGCACTAGGTCCGTCGCCCCGCCCGCGACCGCGCCGTCGATCATGGCGATGGTGACGAGCCGTGTGTTGGCAAGTTTGTTCGCAAGCCGTTCGAAATCGCCGGGTTCGGAAGGGCCACCCGCGTGCTTGTCGGGCGCTTCTTCTTCGAGCGCGGCGAGGTCGAAGCCCGCGCAAAAAACACGGCCCTCGGCTGATAGGATCAACACCCGCGACGCCGGATCAACTTCGATCCGGCCGATCAACCGTTCGAGTTCGGCAAGATCGGCCAAGTCGAGGCGATTGGCTTTCGCCGGCCGCGACAGACGGATTTCGGCGATGCCCGGCGCGCGTGCAATGAGACGTGGAAGCTGGTCGGTCATGCGTGATCAATCCGCTGGCCTGCGCCTCACGGCGCCTTGATGCCCGCCTTCTCGATCATCGGCCCCATCGCCGCACGCTCTTTCTGCGCGTACGCTGCAAACGCGTCGCCGCTCACCGTACCGGCATCGACGCTCAACGCCTCGAGCCGCTTCAACACGTCCGGATCCTTGCCGATGCCAGCGAGTTCGGCCGCGAGCTTGTCTGTGATCTCCTTCGGCACGCCCGCCGGTGCGATCCATCCGAACCACCCCAGCACTTCAAAACCTGGAAACGTCTCCGCGAACGTCGCCACATCCGGCGCAAACTTGTAGCGCTTCGGCGACGTCACCGCGATCGCGCGCAGATTGCCGCCCTTCACCTGCTCCCACGCGGTCGAGAAGTTGTCGCAGGCGATCTTGATCTGGCCGCCGACCATATCCTGCATGGTCTGGTTGGATGCCCGGTAGGCGACCGCCGCCATTTTCACACCCGCCATCTGCATCAGCATCTCGCCGCACAGATGCTGGCTCGAGCCGACGCCCGACGTCGCATACGGCTGATCCGGATTGGCCTTAAGCCAGGCGATGAACTCGGGCAGAGTTTTCGCCGGGATCGAGGGATGCACCACCAACAGGTTTGGCTGCGACGCCATCAAATGCAGATATGTGAAATCCTTCGCCGGATCGTACGGCAGCTTATCCTTCATGATCAGCGGATTGGTCACCATGCCGGATGCGGTGCCAGCGGCAACCGTATAGCCGTCGGCCGTCGCCTTCGTCATGGCGATCAGCCCCGTGGTACCGCCCGCACCCGCCTTGTTTTCGATCACGAATTGCTGGCCGAGCTTGACCGAAAGCCGCTCGGAGAAAATCCGCGCCAGCACGTCGGCGTTGCCGCCCGCGGCGAACGGGACGATCACCGTCACCGGCTTCGACGGCCATTTATCTTGCGCCACCGCTCCCGTCGTGCCCAAAGCAACGATGCCCAGCGCGACCGCAACGTGTTTCCACCCTGATCCCAACATGAACCTGCTCCCGCGTCCTCGATCCTGGCCACATCGTGACGGAAGTTGTTACCCGCCACAAGGTCGAACCCTTACATCCGTCACGTCACACCACGCGGCGCCCGCACATCCTTCAACGCGGCAAACTCAATGAACTTGGTCATCGCGCTCCACAGATGATCCCCGTACGTGAATGGAGCGAAATCCCTGCTGCCTGGCATCGGCCGGATCACCGCATCGACGCGCGGCTCATAGAAGAACGGGATCGAGCACCGCTCGCGCCCTGGCCCGGTCACGCATTGCCCAAGCACGCGATGCTCCGTCGCCTTGACGCGCCCGCCCGTCCAGCGCTCCAACAGCCCGCCGAAGTTTACCGCCATTGATCCCTCGACCGGCGGTACATCAATCCACGTGCCATCGCTCGCTTTCGCTTGCAGCCCCTCGACGCCATCCTGCGCCAACAGCGTCACGAAGCCTGAATCCACATGCGCGCCTCCGATCATGAAGCGCCGCTCGCCCTTATGCTCGACCACCACCTCCAACGGCTTGGCGCCTGCCAGCGACGCCTCCGTCCGCTCCGGATAGCGGATCAGCCGCAACGTCGAGATGCCACCCTTGAACGCGTCGTGGAACGTCGTCTCGTCCAAGTTCAAACTCCGCGCCAGCGACCGCATGAGCGTCGCGCCCAGATGCTCCATGCCGATGTAATAGGCGTGAACCGCCGTCCGCCATCCGGGCAGCGCTGCCTCATCCGGCAGCGGCGTCGTCTCCGTCAGTGGATCGGATGGATCGGCGCGCCAATCCGGATAGGCCACGTCCGGCCCCATATCGATCCCTTCCTTGTAGGTGTTTCCGCCCGCCTGCAGCGGAAAGAACCCACGATAGAGGTTGGGCCGCGACGGATCGAACGTGCGCCGCAGCAATTTTCCCTTGTCGGCCGCCGTCAAGGTGAACAGCCGCAACAAGTCCTTTCGCCTCGGTTGGCTCGGCGCAATCTCAGCGGGCAACCCCGTGATGATCATGAACCCGCTCGCGATGGCCGCCTGAAAGATCGCCCGATCCGTTGCATCGCGCGCGGGCGAAGTTCCGCCAAACAGCGCGCCGACATCGACGCTTGGAATAGTCATGCGACGCCCACCCACCCCTTGATCATCTCGCGTCGAGCTTGCCACCTCCGCAAACGGCGGTCTACTCTCCGGCCAAGGATCTGGCCGTCCGCGCACCTTGCCCAGACCGCGACCAGACAGTGAATTCCCAGGGAGGACACCATGACGGATCGCTTGCATCCCATCATCAAAAAAGCCGGCCGCGAATTCGCCGACGGCCAACTCGATCGCCGTGACTTCCTGCGCATCGCAACGCTGCTCGGCATCGCCGCCCCCGTCGCCTACGGCATGGCCGGCCTCTCCGCCCCCGTGCTCGCCCAAGCCGCACCGAAGAAGGGTGGCATCGTCCGCATCGGCATGCGCGTGCAGGATCTCAAGAGCCCGCACACCTATTCCTGGATCGAAGGCGCCAACGCCGCCCGCCAATCGCTCGACTATCTGACCTTCACCGGCATCGACAACGTCACGCGCCCGCATCTCGTCGAGAAATGGGAGGCGAGCCCCGACCTCAAGACCTGGACGCTCTCGCTGCGCAAGGACGTCACCTGGCGCAAGGGCCGCAAGTTCACCGCCGACGACGTGGTCTGGAATTTGAAGCGGCTATTGGACGCCAAAACAGGTTCGTCCACTGTCGGCCTCCTCAAGGGCTTCATCCTCGACGAGTTCGAGACCGAGGAAATCGACACCAAGACCAACGCAAAGAAGAAATCGACCAAGCTTTGGGACGCCAATGCGATCTCGAAAGTCGATGACTTCACCGTCAAGATCGTCGGCAAGTCGCCGAACCTCGGCATACCCGAGGCCATGTTCCACTATCCGGTCATGATGATGGACCCGGAAGAGAACGGCGAATTCAAAGTCGGATCCAACGGCACCGGCGCCTTCGAACTGGCAGAACTCGACATCGGCAAACGCGCCGTCTTCGTCAATGCGAAGAAGCCGCATTGGGGTGGCGGCGCGCACATCGATCGTTTCGAGATCATCGATCTTGGCGAAGATCCGGCGGCTCAAGTCGCAGCCCTCGCCTCCAAACAAGTCGACATGATCTACCAGGGCGCGATTGCGACGCTCCCGACCGTCGAGCAACTCCCGCATGTGCAGGTGAACTCAGTCGACACCGGCTACACCGCCGTCGCCCGCGTCCACCCGATCAAACCGTTCGACGACAAGCGCGTCCGCCAGGCTCTTCGCCTTGCGACCGACACCGACGCCACGCTGAAAGTCGCCCACCGCGGGCTCGGCAAAGTCGGCGACCAGCATCACGTGTCGCCCGCGCATCCCGAGTACGTGCCAGCCCTCGTCAAGCGCGACATTGCCAAAGCCAAGGCGCTTCTCGCCGAAGCCGGGTATCCCAACGGCATCGACACCGAAATCGCCGCCCGCCCGGCACCGGATTGGGAACTGCTCGCCGTGCAGGCCATGGTCGAGCAGTGGAAAGAAGCCGGCATTCGGGTGAAGATCAACGTCATGCCGTCCGCGCAGTACTGGAACGTGTGGACCAAGGTGCCATTCGGCTTCACGACCTGGGCGCACCGGCCGCTCGGCACGATGGTGCTGTCGCTCGCCTACCGCACCGGCGCGGCGTGGAACGAGTTCCGCCTGGTCCAATGCTGCATTCGACAAGCTGATCACCGAGGCCGAAGGCTATCTCGACGTCGCCAAGCGTAAAGAGGTCATCGGCAAGATCGGCACCATCATGCAGGAGGAAGGCCCGGTGGTCGTGCCGCTGTGGCGCGCGGTGTTCAACTACACCGACAAAAAGATCAAGGGCTACAAGATCCACCCCTCGATCTACATCGAAGCCAAGGACATGTGGGTTGACGCGTAAGCACGATAACAATCGCCGAGGCGTGATCGCGCCTCGGCAACACTCTGAATTGCGCGCATGACGAAGTCCGAGCCGCCGCCACGCACGCGATTGACAACGCCGCGGCCCGTCACCGCCTCCTATCTCCGCAACGCCGCGCTGCACTATCTCTCGGGCCGCTCCGCCAGCACCACGATGCTGCGCCAGACGCTCGAGCGCCGCGCCAAGCGCCGCCTCGGGCTCCGCGCCCTCTCTGACGAGACCAACGGCCTGGTCGCCGCCGCCGTCGCCGAGTGCGTCACGCTGCGCCTCGTCGATGACACCACGTTTGCCGCCAGCCGCGCCGCCACCCTCATGAACAAAGGCCTTTCAAAGCGCCGCATCGCCATGGGCCTCCGTCAGAAAGGCCTCACCACCGAACAGATCGCCAAGGCCCTCGCGCCCGATCTCGATGAACTGGCGCAAGCCCGGCGCTTTGCCGAACGCAAGCGCCTCGGCGCTTGGCGCAAGGGCGGCGCGACGCCCGCGACCCGCGACAAGGATCTGCGCGCGCTTGCCCGCGCCGGATTTGCCTACGCCGTCGCTGCGAAGGCCCTCGCGCAAACCGAGGCCGATGCCGACTGAGCGGCTGGTAATTGCGCCCCGCGTGTGGTTCGTTAGAACGTCAAGAACCGCAAGCCTCCCTGGGATCTGCATGGGTCGCTATCTCATCCGCCAGCTCTGCAATATGGGGATCACGCTCTTTGTGGTGTCGTTCCTCGTGTTCACGCTGAACGAGCTGACACCCGGCGATGTCGCGAGCAAGATCCTCGGACCCTACGCAACGCAAGAGCAGGTCGACATTCTCAACAAGCAGATGGGCCTCGATCGTCCCGTGCTCGTCCGCTACGCCGAATACATGGGCAATGCGTTGCGCGGCGACTTCGGAGACTCGATCGTCTATCGCAAACCCGTCTCGCACGTGCTCTGGGACCGGCTCGGCAACACGACTGCTTCTCGCCGCCATCAGCTTTGCCGTGATCGTGCCGTTCTCGATCCTGTTTGGCGTGCTCGCTGGCATGCGCGAGCGCAGCCGCACCGATCGCGCCGTCTCCGTGTTCTCTTCCGTCTGCGCCTCAATCCCCGAATTCGCCATGGGCGTGTTCCTGATCGCGATCTTCGTCGTCTGGCTCGGCATCCTGCCCGGGACATCGCCGCTGACGACCGGCGGCGGCTGGCCGGTCTGGAGCCAGTTCATTCTCCCGGTCGCGGTCGTCACGCTCTACGACGCCGGCTATCTCATCTCCATGATTCGTCAATCCATGGTCGAGGTCATGCGCCAACCCTACATCCGCACCGCCGTCCTGAAAGGCATGAGCTACCGCGACGTCGTCACCAAGCACGCCATGCGCAATGCCCTCATTGCACCCTTCACTGTCATCCTGTTGCAGCTCAACTACCTCGTGTCCGGACTTGTCGTCGTCGAGACCGTGTTCGCTTACCCGGGCTTCGGCCGCATGATGCTGGAGGCCGCCCTCGCAAAAGACATCGCCATCATCGAGGCAGGAACGCTCGTTGCTGTGAGCGTCACCATGCTGACGCAGCTGTTCGGCGATCTCGGTTACATGGCGCTCGATCCAAGGATCCGCGTATGACTGAGGCTGCGCGCCCTCTCGCCGAACGCGCAGCGCCGCCCAGTCTTGCGGATGCGGCAGGCGCGCCTCACGCAACCCTCCCGGGCCGCCTCTGGTCGACACTGACGATCTCGCCGATCGGCACCATCGGCGCCGCGATCCTGCTGTTCTGGGTGATCTGCGCCATGTTTGCGCCGTGGATCGCACCACAACCACCGAACAAAATGAACCCGGCGGCGATCGCCTACCCCTACCCAACGCTGAAAAACTGGCTCGGCGTCGACCATCTCGGCCGCGATATCTGGTCCCGCCTCGTCTGGGGCGCGCGCACGGTCTTGACGGTCGCCCCCGCCGCCGTCATTGGCGCCGCCGTCCTCGGCACTCTTCTCGGCCTCTTCGCCGGCTACCGCGGCGGCTGGATCGACGCCGTCATCATGCGTGCCGGCGACATCCTCCTCGCCTTCCCAAAAATCATTCTCTACCTCATCATTATTGCCCGCTTCGGCGCCTCCGCTCTCAACATCATTCTCGTGATCGCGTTCTCCTCGGCCCCAATCATCGCCCGCATCGTTCGCGCCGTGACGCTGGACGTCAAAAACCGCGACTACATCGCCGCGGCCCGCATGCGCGGCGAATCCACGCTCTACATCCTGCTCTGTGAAATCCTCCCCAACGTGCGCGGTCCCCTGATCGTCGATTTCTTCCTGCGCCTCGGTTACACGACCATCGCCATAGGCGTGCTCGGCTTCCTCGGCATCGGCTTGCCACCACCCGATCCGGATTGGGGCGGCATGGTCAAGGAAGCCTACGGCATGATTTTCGTTTGGCCGCACATGACGCTGATCCCCGCCGCCGCGATTTCATCGCTCGTGATCGGCTTCAACTTTCTCGCCAGCGGCCTGCAGGAGGCGGCGCGTGATGGCTGATATCATCACCTTCGACCACGTCACCATCGACCACCAAGGCCGGCGCGGCGCCGCGACCCGCATTCTCGACGACGTCAGCCTCCGCATCGGCCCCGGTGAAGCGCTCGGCCTCGTCGGCGAATCCGGCTGCGGCAAATCCACGATCGCGCTCGCCGCCATGCACTACCTGCCGCAAGGCATGCGTGTCGCGACCGGCCGGATCCTGCTGGAAGACCGCGATCTGACGTCGCTCGACGGCGCCGAACTCCGTCGCCTGCGCGGCAACCGGATCGCCATGATCTACCAGGATCCGATGTCGAGCCTGAATCCGGTGATGACAATCGGCGATCAGTTGATCGAAGTGCCGATGCTGCATGGCGAAACTAGCCGCTCGCGCGGGCGCGACCGCGCCATCGCGATGCTCGGCGAAGTCCGCCTCTCCGATCCCGCCGCCTACATGACGCGCTATCCGCACCAGCTCTCCGGCGGCCAGCAACAGCGCGTCGTCATTGCCATGGCGCTGATGGCGGAGCCCTCCCTGCTCATCATGGACGAGCCGACCACCGGACTCGATGTCACGATTGAAGCCGCGATCCTCGAGCTCGTCCGCGACCTGCGCACCCGCTTTGGCGCCGCCATCCTCTTCATCAGCCACAACCTCGGCACCGTCGCGCGCATCTGTGATCGCATCGGCGTGCTCTATGCCGGCCGCCTCGTCGAAGAAGGCCCGATCGGCCGCGTGTTCCGCGCCCCGGCCCACCCCTACACGCGCGGTCTCCTCGCAGCCTTGCCCCGCCTCGATACCGGTGGCCGCTCCCGCCGCCTGACGCCCATCGATGGCGTGATCGCCGCCGCCGATCGCGCGCGCATCGGCTGCGCCTTCGCACCGCGCTGCGCGTTTCATCACGCCGGCGCCTGCGATCCACACCCGATCACCATGCAGCCGATCGGTGCCGGCCACGCCGCCCGTTGCGCCCGTCTGCACGCACTGCCCACCATCGCAGAAACACAGGCGCACGGCGCAGCCAAGGCCGCCAACAGCAATGCCACCGTCATTCTTTCCGCCACCGCCGTCTCCAAGGACTACAAGCTCGGCGGCCGCTTCGGCGGCGGTGGCGCCAAAACCGTCCGCGCCGTCACTGACGTGTCGTTCGACGCGCGCGCGGGCCAGACGCTCGCCATCGTCGGCGAATCCGGTTGCGGCAAATCCACGCTCGCCAAAGTCATCGCCGGTCTAGTCGAAGGGTCTTCCGGCGACGCCCGCTTCAACGGCGTCAATCTCGCCGTCACGCCGGTCGACCAGCGCACGACGGATCTGCGCCGCCGCATCCAGATGGTGTTCCAGAACCCCAACTCGACGCTCAATCCAAGCCATACCGTCGAATTTGCACTGACGCGTCCCTTGCGCCGCCTGAAAGGCCTCAGCCGCGCCGCCGCAAAAAAAGAAGTCCGCGATCTGATCCAGCGCGTGCGCTTGCCCGCCGAACTGCTCCGACGCCTGCCGCATCAGCTGTCCGGCGGCCAGCGTCAGCGCGTCGCCATCGCCCGCGCGCTCGCCGGCAATCCCGATCTGCTCATCGCCGACGAACCGGTCTCCGCCCTCGACGTCTCCGTGCAAGCCTCGATCGTCAATCTGCTCGGAGATCTTCTCGAAACGTCGCCCATCGGCGTCATCATCATCAGCCACGACCTAGCACTGATCCGCCACATGGCCGATTGGGTCGCCGTCATGTACCTCGGCCGCATCGTCGAATACGGCCCCGCCGATCAGGTGTTGGCCCCGCCTTTCCATCCCTATACCGAAGCGCTGTTGGCCGCCGCCCCGACGCCCGATCCTGACGCCGGCCCAGCGAAGATCGTCCTCGGCGGCACAATGCCGAGCGCCACCGCCAAGATCCAAGGCTGCGCTTTCGCCAGCCGCTGCCCCGCCAAGATCGGCACCATGTGTGAGACCACCGCGCCGCCCGTTCGCGGCTTTGGAGCGCACTCCATCGCCTGCCATCACGAATTCTCGGCCGTGGTACCCGCACCCCCGTCACTGGCGGAGGCCGCCCCATGAGCGATGCCGCAGACACCCCGGTGCCCCCAGGACGGCGCGAGCGTGGCGGCGGCCGGGCCGCCCGCGGCCAGCGCGCCGCCGACGCGAGCCGGCAGCAAAAACCGTTCCGCCAGCCGCGCCGCCGCTTCCCCGCCGTCGATCTCGTCAGCCGCGACGAACTCGAAGCCATCCACGACGCGTCCCTCACCGTGCTCGAAGACATCGGCATGGATTTCCTCGACGCCGGCGCACGCGCGCTCATCAAGCAGGCAGGCGGCGACGTGACGGCAGGCTCTCCCCGCGTCCGCTTCGATCGCGGTCTGATCCTCGACAAGATCAAGACCGCGCCGGCGACGTTCCAACTCCACGCGCGCAACCCCGCCCATACTCTGACGTTCGGCGGCGATCACGTGATCTTCGCGCAGGTTGCAAGCGCTCCCAATTGTTCCGATCTCACCAACGGCCGGCGCCCCGGCAATCACACCGATTTCCGCAACCTTCTCCGCCTCGCTCAATCCTTCAACATCATCCACATGACCGGCGGCTATCCGGTCGAGCCCGTCGATCTGCACGCCTCGATCCGCCACCTCGAATGCCTGCGCGATCTCGCGACGCTGACCGACAAGGCCTTCCACGCCTACTCGCTCGGCCGCGACCGCAATCGCGACGCCATCGAGATTGCCCGCATCGCGCGCGGCATCACCAACGCACAACTCGATCGCGAGCCGTCTTTGATCTCCGTAATCAACTCCTCCTCGCCGCTGCGCCTCGATGCGCCGATGCTCACCGGCATCATGGAAATGAGCGCGCGCGGGCAGGTCATCATCATGACGCCGTTCACGCTTGCTGGCGCCATGGCACCCGTCACCATCGCCGGCGCGCTCGCACAACAGAACGCCGAGGCGCTGGCCGGCATCGCCTTCACGCAGATGGTCAAGCCCGGCGCGCCCGTCGTCTATGGCGGCTTCACCTCCAACGTCGACATGAAAAGCGGCGCGCCAGCCTTCGGCACGCCGGAATACATGAAGGCCGCCGCCATCGGCGGGCAACTCGCGCGCCGCTATAACATCCCCTATCGCTCGTCGAATGCCTGCGCCGCCAACGCCATCGACGCTCAAGCCGCCTGGGAGAGCGTGTTTTCGCTCTGGGGTGCGGTCATGGGCGGCGCCAACTTCATTCTCCATGCGGCCGGCTGGATGGAAGGCGGCCTCACGGCCTCCTTCGAGAAAACCATCGTCGACGTCGATCTGTTGCAGATGGTCGCCGAATTCCTCGATCCGCTCACCGTCGATCGCGACACCCTCGCCCTCGACGCCATGCGTGACGTCGGCCCCGGCGGCCACTACTTCGGCACCCCGCACACGCAAGCCCGCTATCAAAATGCGTTCTACGCACCGCTGCTCTCCGACTGGCGCAATTTCGAAAGCTGGCGCGACGCTGGTAGCCCCACGGCACCAGAAAAAGCCCACGCTCTCTGGCAGGAGACGCTCGCCCGCTACACCGCACCCGCGATGGACCCCGCCATCCGCGACGAACTCGACGCCTTCGTCACCCGCCGTATCGCCGAAGGCGGCGTCAAGACCGATTTCTGACGCGTGCGACTTCGCGCCTACTTCGCACCGAGCGGCACTTTGGCGGTGCTGAATTTGACGTACTGATAGGTGCAACGGTTCTCCACGCAGAGATACGTCTTGAACTGCGCCCATTCCTCGGGCGCGCAGGCCGCATCCGGTTGCGTCGGCGCGCTATTGGCTGGCCACTTGCCGGGCTTCTTGAAGTGATACTCGCACGCGAAGCGATGATGATACCGCCCGGTCTCCTTGCCCGCGCACAAGCACGGCGTGCGCGACGCCGCGTCCGCTGGCGCCGGACCGAGCACGGCCGCTCCAAGAATTCCGGCGGCGCAAACAGAATGTTTGAACATGAGATGATTCCTTCCGGTCTCTATTTCGCACCAAGCGGCACTTTGGCGGCGCTCGCCTTGACATATTCATACGTGCACCGGCTTTCGACGCAAAGATACGTCTTGAATTGCGCCCGTTCCTCGCTGGTACAGGCCGCACTCGCCTGCGACGGCGCACCGACCGCTGGCCATTTTCCCTGCTTCTTGAAGTGATACTCGCAAGCGAAGCGATGATGCAGGCGTCCGCTCTCCTTGCCCTTGCACAGACACCAGGTGCGCGACGCCGCGCCGGCTGGAGAGGGCGCGAGCAACGCAAGACCTAAAAGACCTGCTGTCAGCGCGGTACGCTCCAACATTGCTGATCTCCATACCTTCAAAATCAGAACATCATCGCGCACAGACGATAGGTTCGCGGACTTCGGGGCGTCAAGCCGCTGAATATCGCGGTTACTTCTGGACAGCCCTCGCCCAGCATGGTCCGATCCGCCGATCCCATCTGAGGAAGTGTTCGAATGTCCGCCGTGCCAGGCATGCCGCCGATCTATATCTCGTTCCTCAACCGGCTCGACATCGAAGAGCTGAAACTGACAGACGATGAGATCGTCGGCGCCGTCGATCGCGGGCTGTTGGCACAGGGCAACAAGCAGACCGTCATCGAGCCGCGCGTCTTCCTCGAACCCAAGGCCGGCCAAATTGGGCATTTCAACACGCTGCGCGGCTGGATCGGTGGAGATATCAACCGCGCCGGCGTCAAGGTCGTCTCCGACTACGTCGACAACTACAAACACAACCTGCCGTCCGAACTGGCAACCCTGCTTCTGCTCGATCCGGCCGTCGGTGTGCCCCGCGCCATCCTCGACGCCAGCACCATCACCGACATGCGCACCGGCGCCGTCTCCGCCATCGGCGCCAAGCATCTCGCCCGCAAGAATTCCAAGATCCTCGCCAACATCGGCGCCCGCGGCACGTCCTACTGGAACTGCCGCTTCATCGCCCGCGCCTTCGACCTCGACGAGATCCGCATCCATTCGCGCCGCCCCGAAAGCCAGAACGCGCTCGGCGACAAGCTCCGCCACGATCTCGGTTCGCTCGGCCTCCGAACCAAAATCACCGTCTGCAACGATTGGCAAAGCACTGTCGAAGGTGCAGATATCGTCATCGAAGCCTCACGCCTCGTGACACCCGAACCGCTGTTGAAAACGAGCTGGATCAAGACGGGTGCCCTCGTCATGCCTTACGGCACCATGAGCGCGGTCGAGCTCTCGCTGACCGACATCATGGACAAGATTCTGATGGACGACTGGGGCCAGCGCGGTGGCACCAAGGGCGCGCTGCGCCAGCACGTCGACAGCGGCCGCCTCAGCGAAATGAATTTTTATGGCGAACTCTGCGAGGTCGTCGCCGGGCTCAAGCCCGGCCGTCAATCCGACGCCGAGACGATCCTGCTCTGGCATCGCGGCCTCTCGCTCTCCGACATTGCCCTCGGTCACGCCATGCTGGAGAAAGCCGCCCGCCTCGGCATCGGCCAGCGCCTGCGCTTTGCCTGAGATCAGACATGAAAATCACCCGCATCCGCACAACGCCGGTCAACATCCCGCTCGAGGCGCCCTATCTCTGGTCCTACGGCTCGCTCGCAGGCTTTTCCAAAACCATCGTCGAGGTAGAGACCAGCGACGGCCTGATCGGCCTCGGCGAAGGCCCCTCGCCCGCGACCGCCGGTTTGATCGACAAACTCATCGCGCCGCGTCTGATCGGCCGCGATCCCTTCGACATCAACGGCGCCGAACAACTCTGCCTGCCGAACTGGCGTGGCGTCTCAACCAACATCGATTTCAACCTGATCCGCGCCTTCGGAGCCGTCGAGATGGCCCTTTGGGACATTCGCGGCAAGGCGTGGAACCAATCGCTCTATCAGTTGCTCGGCGGCGCGGTTCGCAAGGAGATCCCCTTCACCGACTACTTCGGCTTTCGCGAAAGCAGCGATGGCATCGGCGGCGAATCCACCCCCGAAGCCGTCCTCGACTACTGCCTGAAACTCGAGGCCGATCACGGTACCACTTACTTCGAGGGCAAGTTCTCGACCGCCGATCCAAAGCCGAGCCTGCGCATGATGGAACTGCTGCGCGACAAACTCGGGCCCGCCGCCTTGCTGCGCATCGACAGCAACATGGCCTATTCGTTGACCACCGCCCGCGGCATCGCGCGCGCCCTCGAAGACCTCGACATCCGCAATTGGGAAGATCCCGTTGCCACGCCTGAAGAGTTGGCCCAACTCCGCAAACACACGTCGATCCCATTCTCGCATCACAACATCGATCTCAAACGCGCCGCCCACCTCGGCGTTCCCGACGCCATCTGCACGGATACCTGCGTGCACGGCGGCATCGGCCGCACCCAGCGCTTCATCGGCGCCTGCGAACAGATGGGAATCGACTTCTGGTGCTACTCGGGCGACAGCGGCATCCAAAGCGCGGTCTATCTGCATCTCGCCGCCGCCAATGCTTGGATCCGCGAACCGAGCCAATCGCTGTTTCGCATGCAGCCAATCGATGTCATCGGGGAGGGGCCATTTCGCCCCAAGAACAACATCGTCCGCGTTCCCGAAGGCCCCGGCCTCGGCGTCACCCTCTCGAAGGATCGCCTCGCCTATTGCCACAAGTTGTTTGTCGACCACGGCCCCTATGACAAATACCATGATCCCGATCGTCCTGGCGTACTCCGTCGCCTGCCGCTGAGTTGAGGACGCCGTGATCCCACCCCGCGATAAGATCCGCATTGGGCTCGCGCACCCCGTCTACCAACTCGCACCGGCATTGCATGCGCTGGCCCCCGACTTGACCGCAATCCCGCTCGAAACGCCCGACGCCCTCGCCGCCGAAATCCCAACGCTCGACGTGCTGGTCCAAGCCTCCGTCCTCTGGTCACCCGACTTGCTCGACCGCGCCACGCGCCTAAAGCACATCCAATCCATCAGCGTCGGCATCGAGCACTTCGATCTCGACGCTCTGCGCCAGCGCAACATCTCACTGACCAATGCCCAAGGCCTGATTGATCGCCCCGTTGCCGAGCACGCCATCGGCCTGATGCTGATGCTGACCCGCCACCTCGCCGCGGCGCGCGATCGTCAACATCACCGGCAATGGCGCCACCGCGTCGGCGATCCGCTCCAGCGCGAAGACGAACTCGCGGGCAAGACGCTGCTGCTGATCGGCTTCGGCGCCATCGGCCAGCGCATCGCAACCCTCGCCCGTGCCTTCGAGATGACTGTGATCGCGATCCGGCGGCAGCCCACGGCGGACACCGGCGCCGCGCATGCCGTGCACGGTCCCGCCGCGCTCCACCGCCTCTTGCCCACCGCCGACATCGTCTTACTCTGCTGCCCATTGACGCCCGAGACCGACCGCCTGATCGATGCCCGCGCGCTCGCCGCCATGAAGCCATCGGCTTATCTCATCAACGTCGCACGTGGCCGGGTCGTCGATGAATCCGCCCTCATCGAGGCTCTTGCCGACCGCCGCATTGCTGGCGCTGGCCTCGATTGCTTCGTCGATGAGCCGCTGCCCGCCACATCGCCTTTGTGGTTCATGGACCACGTGATTGTGACGCCGCACGCGGCTGGTGAAACCCGCTGGATCGAGCAGCGCCTGATGGCGCTCCTCGTCGAAAACCTCAACCGCCTCTGGCGTGGCGATGCCGCGCTTCAGAATTTGATCGGCCAGTAACAAATGAGATCAAGATAGCCACACTTGCACCACACTCCGGGCCACCTACATCTGCTATTGTTGTCAGACATAAGCTGCCGCTCACCGAGGCCACACTCATGCAGTTCATCTGCGACGCTGGCGAGTTCACGTGGTTCAGGATTGAGACCACGGGCGAGGCGGCCCTCGAGTCCGCCGCCATGAACCACAAGGTTGAAAAGTACTTCCACGAAGCCCACGACAAGGCCGCGGAGTCGCACACCCCGCCGGCCGGAGCGCGCTACGTCGAAAGCAGTATCGGCCGCAAGGATCACATTCTCAAGACTATGCCGATTTTTCTGACGCTGCGCGACAAGGATGGCACGGCGCTGGTCACCGGCATGCTTCCGCCGGTTGGAAAAAGCGAGACAACGTTCCACCCGATCCTGGTCGGCCCGGCGAACGCCGATCCTTACCCAAAACACGCAGCCGCAATCCGCACTCTAGCAAAGCACTACGGCTTGAAACTCGATCCCGCCCGCTGCTTCCCCTACCGGCGCAGCTGAAAGTCATACCGCGCGGCGGCGCAAGATCCGGAAGACGACATCGCCCGTCAGTTGAAGCACATCGCATTGCCCCAGCGCCGCGCGCCCTGCGGCCGGCGCGCGATGATCGTGCGGTGTCATCGCCATAAGATCGGCAATCGGCGCCGCGCGCTCCAACACGAACGAGAACCGCAGCCGCTGCTCATTCTCCAGCACATAGCCGGCCCGCAGTGCTGCGTCCAAGGACGGCGGTGCGGTCGCCCTGACCTCGGGATAGATGATCCGCCGCAGCTCGAGCAAATGATCAACCCCTGGATCGGCCAACACCACCCGCCCACCTTCGGGCTGCGCTGCGGCGAACGGCTCCCACAGCGGAAACCCGAACATTGAGAGAATGACATCGACGCTGCCCGCCGCGAACGGCAGATGCCGGTTCGTCGCCACCGCCCAGAAACAATTGCGATGCCGCTTCGCCGCGGCCTGGATCGCCGGCTTTGAAATATCGATCCCTGCGAACGCATGTCCCCCACCGCCCGCCGCCGCCGCGATGGCGCCGAGATACGTGCCCTCACCACAGCCCGCATCAACGATGCTCAGGCGCCGGTCAGCGGCGATGTCGGCCACGATCCCGGCCGCGCGTCGCGCTATCGGCGCATAAAATCCGCCATCGAGAAAGCGGCGGCGCGCGGCGACCATAGCCTTGCTGTCGCCCGGATCGCGCGAAGCCTTATGTTGGACCACGAGCAGATTGTAATAGCCCTCGCGCGCGCGATCGAAGCTGTGGCCATTTGCACAGCGCAGCGCGCCGCCGTCCACGGTCTGCATCGGCGTCCCGTCAATCGGACACGCAAGGCTCAGCACCGCTCCGTGCGCTTGCGCTACTGTTTCGACGCTTTGGCTAACCAATCCTCTGCCTCTTGAAGCGAGAACGAGAACTCTGATCCGGAAACGCCCGATGGCACACGGGAACCTTGAGCTTTGTTGACGATGGAAAATCGGCCGTGATTGGCGCCTTTTCCGACTTTCTCCAAAGCGTACCCCTTACTCAGTGCCAAACGGGTCACGTGCTTTTCTTGGACGTTGGTCATGGGACACTCCTGAACCAGTGCAGGCACCCTACACGACAGGACGGCGGCCAGATACCCTACCGTGGCCGATTCCTCCGGCGCCCGTCGCCACGCGTCTCACCTGGCACGGCCACCGGCAACGTCACCACCTTGGCGAGTTCCGGAAACGGCTCGAGCGCATTCGGGAACCCCATCGCATTGACGAAATGCTCTTGGAACTTCGGCTCCAGCGCGGTCTCAATTTTCTCGACGCGCCGCACGAGGTCCTCCACTTCGCGCCGATGGCCGCGATTGAGGAGTGCCATGCGCGCGCCTGTCCCCGCCGCATTTCCAACCGCCGATACTTTATCCAAGGCACAGTCCGGCACCAAGCCGAGGATCATCGCATATTTCGGATCGATATGGCTGCCAAACGCCCCCGCAAGTTTGATGCGGTCGACGGTCCCGACGCCGAGCTTTTCCATCAACAGCCGCGCACCGGCATAGAGCGCGCCTTTTGCGAGCTGGATCGCGCGCACATCCGTTTGCGTGATCTTCAGTTCGACGGGCGTGCGCCATAAGATGTAGGAATAAGTCCGCCCATCCGGCACGATCCGGTCGGAGCGCGCGGCAAGCGACCCGTTGATTGACCCATCCGCTGCGATCACGCTCGCCAGGAAGAGTTCCGCCAAAACCTCGATGATGCCGGACCCACAAATCCCCGTGACGCCGATCAGCGCCGCCGCTTCCTCGAACCCCGGCTCATCCGACCACATATCGGCGCCGATGATGCGAATGCGTGGCTCCAGCGTCACGGGATCAACACGCACGCGTTCGATCGCGCCAGGTGCCGCCCGTTGCCCGCAACTGATCTGGGCGCCCTCGAATGCGGGCCCCGTCGGTGACGAGGCCGCCAGCACCCGCTTTGAATTCCCGAGCACAATTTCCGCATTGGTTCCGACATCGACGACCAACGTTGTCTCATCGGATTGGTGCGGCGCCTCCGCGAGCGTTACAGCCGCCGCATCCGCGCCGACATGCCCGGCGATGCACGGCAGCATGTAAACCCGCGCTCCGGCGCTCAGTGCAAGATTGAGATCGCTTCCCCGGAGCGTCATGGCGCCGGACACGGCGAGCGCGAAGGGCGCCTGGCCGAGTGGCGTCGGATCGATGCCGAGAAACAAATGATGCATGATCGGATTTCCGACGAACACGGCTTCGAGGATCTCGTCCACCATCGCGCCGCCCTGGCCCGCCACGCGCAGCATCAGCGTATTGACGGCCTCACGCACCGCCACTGTCAGCGCTCCCCGTCCATCCGGGTTCAGCATCACGTAAGACACGCGCGACATCAGATCCTCGCCGAAGCGGATCTGCGGATTGGACGTCCCGGCGGACGCCACCGTCCGACCACTCATGAGATCGACGAGATGGCACGCGATCGTCGTCGATCCAATGTCGCAGGCGATTCCGAACAGCCGCTCGTGATAGCCGGGCCAAATGCCGACGATCGTTGGCCGCCGCACGTCCGCATGCACGGCGACCGTTACTTTGTAGTCCCCCTTCACCAGCGCGGACTGCACCCGTGCCAGTACATGCGGATCGAAATCCAAGGGCTCGATGCCGTGCTCGCGCACGAGATGGTCCGAGATCCGGTCGAGATCGCCGAGCGGCCGCTCCATATCCGGCGGTTCGATCTCGACATAATGGAGATGCGTCGCGCAATCGCGGGCGATCTCGCGCGCCTCCGCGCGCTTGCGCACCACCTGATTGTTGACTGCGGTATCAGTCGGGATGTCGACGACGACATCGCCCTGCACCTTCGCCTGGCACGACAACCTTCGATCCGCCGGCAGGCTCCGCTTCTCGGCATAGCGCGTCTCGACGTCGTTGATTGCCGTCAAATGCTCTGGCGCCGACGTAATGCCATGCTTCGCAAAAATGCCATGGCTCGGCAGAACTTGGCAGCGCCCACAGATCCCGCGCCCACCGCAGACGCTCTCGACATAGACGCCGAGCGAACGCGCCGCATCGAGCAGAGGCGTTCCGCGCGCAAACCGCCCCCGCCGCCCGCTCGGCATGAAAATGACGAGCGCATCTGCCGATGGCGTCGGTCCGGGCGGCTTACTCATGCCCGCCCTCCCGCCGCAACGAGTGCCTTCAGCCGCGCCTCGTCGTACGTCGCGATCAGCTCCGCCAACGCCGCATCCGCCTCGGCCGCCAGATCTTCGCCGCAAGGCACCGGATCACCCCGCCGCCATTCTGCGAGATACGCGTCGCTGTCCTTGGCGCCGACCGACATCGCGCAGCGATCGATCGCCTGGATGAAGCGCTCCGGCAACTCACGCTTTTCCGTCACACGCTTTTGGCGAACGATGACCTGGGCCGGGATGTCGCGCCAAAAGATCACAATCCGCTCCGCCATCGTCGATCACCTCACGTCCAGTCTAGCCGATTCCAGGTTGTACCGCGTCTCGCTGCGGCGAGGGGCGGCGTGCGACAGTCGCATGCCGCAAAGCGACATGCCCGCGTCGATTCGGGCCGTCGGCCCGCACCCCAAATCGTGACAGAATGCCTGAAATGCATCCTACGAGGCGACCCATGCTGGACGAACTACTATCAAAAAAGGGCTGGCTGCTGGCTGACGGCGCCACCGGCACGAACCTTTTCGACATGGGGCTGACGTCGGGCGATGCACCTGAACTGTGGATCACCCGGCACCCGGACCGGATCCAGGCGCTGCATCGCAGCTTTGTCGAGGCTGGCGCCGACATCATCCTGACCAACACCTTCGGCTGCAACCGCCGGCGCCTCGCGCTGCACAATCTCGAAGTCCGAGACCCACGACCTCAATCGCCGCGCCGTCGAACTCGCCCGCGCCGTCGTGGCCGAGACCGAGCGCCCGGTGATCGTCGCGGGCTCTGTCGGCCCGACCGGCGACCTGCTTGCCCCCCTTGGTGCGCTCACGGAAGCCGAGGCCGTGGATGTGTTCGTCGAGCAGATGCAAGGCCTGAAAGCCGGCGGCGCCGACATCCTCTGGATCGAGACCATGTCGGCGATCGAGGAGATGCGCGCCGCCGCCACCGCCGCCAGCCATGTTGGCATGCGCTACGTTTTGACGGCGAGCTTCGACACGGCGGGCCGCACCATGATGGGCAACACGCCGGAAGCCTACAGCGACGCCGTCACGGGTTTCACACCGCCGCCTGCCGCCATCGGCTCCAACTGCGGCGTCGGCGCGTCCGATCTTGTGGCCTCGATCCTCGCCATCACCGCGGCACACCCCGAAGCCGTCGTGGTCGCCAAAGCCAACTGCGGCATTCCTCGCGTCAACGGCGACAAGGTCGAGTACAGCGGCACGCCCGAATTGATGTGCGACTACGCCCGCCTTGCCCGCGACGCTGGCGCCCGCATCATCGGCGGCTGCTGCGGCACGTCGCCGACGCATCTCGCCGCCATGCGCGGCGCCCTCGACATTCATGAAAAGCGCGCAGCCCCGGATCTCGACGCCGTGATCACCGCCCTTGGCCCCCTCGTCTCCCCGCCCAACACCAGCGGCGCCGTCAAACGCAAGGGGCGAAGGGGCGCTTGATCTCGCGTACCTATGCCCAATGCGCATCCGATCAAAGTCCAACGCTCCGTTAAGACAAATCGCACATCCTGCTGTGGGCCTATTTCACAGGCAAAATCAGACCAGACCCTGTCGCGGAAGAACCACTTGCGGTTGACCAACTTTCCTAGTGTTGTGGCACTCAGTTTAATGATTTGACCGTCCCGAGGCACCGTGCATGGCAGACGAGATCATCCTGGCGAACCTCGACGATACGGCGCTCGTCAAGCAGATGCATGAAGACCTCTACGACGGCCTCAAGGAGGAGGTCGTCGATGGCGTCAACATTCTTCTGAAGCGCGACTGGACGCCCTACAAGGTGCTGACCGTGGCCCTCGTCGACGGCATGAAGATCGTCGGCGACGACTTCCGCGACGGCATTCTCTTCGTGCCCGAAGTCCTGCTCTCCGCCAACGCCATGAAAGCCGGCATGGGCGTATTGAAGCCGCTGCTGGTCGCGACCGGCGCACCCCGCGTCGGCAAGATCGTGATCGGCACCGTCAAAGGCGATATCCACGACATAGGCAAGAACCTCGTCTCCATGATGCTCGAAGGTGCTGGCTTCGAAGTCGTCGACCTCGGCATCAACACCGATGTCGACAAGTTCCTGAAAGCCATCGACGAGCACCAGCCGGAATTGCTCGGCATGTCGGCGCTGCTCACCACCACGATGCCCTACATGAAAGTCGTCATCGACACGCTGAAGGAAAAGGGCCTCCGCGATAAGATCACGGTGCTCGTCGGCGGCGCGCCGGTGAACGAGGATTTTGCCCGCGCGATCGGCGCCGACGCCTATTGCCGCGATGCCGCTGTCGCCGTCGAAACCGCCAAGGACTGGGTGAACCGTAAACACAACCAGCGCAGCGGCGCCTCCGCCTGATAGGAAAGCGGGTCGCCATGACCGCCGCGCCATCACCGCTTTCTCCGGACCGCACGCTCATCATCTCCTGTGGAGCGCTTGCGCGCGAAATTCTGGCCGTACGCGACGCCAACAATCTCGCGCACATCGACCTCACCTGCCTGCCAGCCGGCCTGCACAACACGCCAAAGCTGATCCCCGAGGCCGTGCGCGCGGCCATTCGCGAGGCCCGCACGACGCATGATCGCATCTTCGTCGCCTATGCCGACTGCGGTACCGGCGGCCTCCTCGACAGGGTGCTCGACGAGGAGCAGGTGGCGCGGCTTCCGGGCGCTCACTGCTACGCATTCTATTCGGGCGTTGACGCGTTCGCGGCGCGCAGCGAGGCGGACATGCGCGCGTTCTTCCTGACGGATTTCCTCGTCCGCCAGTTCGACACGCTGGTGATCGAGGGGCTCGGTATCGACCGCCACCCCGAACTCCGCGATATGTATTTCGGAAACTACGCGAAGGTCGTCTATCTCGCTCAAACCCGTGACCCGACACTCCTCGACGAGGCGCGTGCCGCGGCCACCCGGCTGAACCTCGCCTTCGAGCACCGCTTCACCGGTTATGGCGATCTGGCACCGGCGATCAAGGCTCTCGCGACGTGACGTCCAGTTCTGATTGCACGATCGACAAGAGGTCTGCGACGTAGGGCGCGAACGAGCGCCAGACCTCGACGTGGAATGCGTCAGCGGCACGCCGCCACAGAACGATCTCGGCTTTTTCGAAGATCGTCCGCGTCGCCATGCCGACCGGAAACGCGGTGAGCGAGAGATCCAGCGGCACAAACGCGTTCAGCGCCAGCTCGGCTTTCGGCCCTTCGACGGCGATCGCGGTCTGCCGGTGTGAGACGTCCACGAGACTGTGCGGCAAACCCGCCAGCGCCGCCGTCAGGGCGTGTTGCGCGGCCTCGCTCGGGCCGCTGAGATCCATCAACAACCACTCGTCCGGCCCGAGCCACAGCGCCGCACGCTGGTCTTGGCGTGCCGATCCGCAGGGCTGCTCCGGAAGGGCGACTCCAAATGCGGTCCCAGCCGCCAGCCGCACAGCGACATCGCCCCGCAGGACGAAGCGGGTTGCCGGCGCCAGCGGCGTCAGCGTGACAGTAGGGTTGGCACTGGTACTCAAGGGCGAAAGCGCCGGCGCGCGCGACGAGGAGAGATCAAGCATCGAGGCGCGCTCCTTCCTGGTCGTAGAACATCGGCGCCGTTACCGTCACTGGAAAGCCACCACCCGGCATCGGCACGTAGAGCGTCGTGCCGTGACGCGATCGCCCCGCAGCGACGATGGCCATGGCGATCGACCGGCCAAGCACCGCGCTGAAATAAGACGATGTCACATGGCCGAGCGCTGGCGTCCCCGTCGCTGGATCCGCGCCGAGTGTGATCTGCGCGCCCTCCTCGAGCACGACCGCTGGATCGGTGGTGAGCAGTCCCACAAGCTGCTTGCGGTCGGCCTTCACGAGATCCGGCCGCGCCAACGACCGCTTGCCGACGAAGTCGGCCTTGAGCTTGCCGATCGCCCAATCCAGACCGAGATCATTGGGCGTCACGGTGCCATCGGTCTCTTGCCCGACGATGATATAGCCCTTCTCCGCGCGCAGCACATGCATCGTCTCGGTGCCATACGCGACCATCCCGTGGCGTTGCCCCTCGGCCCAGACTGCCTCCCAGACCGCACGGCCATAGTCGGCGGGAACGTTGATCTCGTAGCCAAGTTCGCCCGTGAAGCTGACGCGAAAGAGGCGCATCGGCACCCCGCCGATCTTGCCCTCGCGCGCACTCATGTGCGGCATCGCTTGGGCTCCGAGATCGACCCCGCGCACCAGCGGCGCGATCACCTTGCGCGCGTTCGGGCCCTGCACCGCGATCACCGCCCACTGTTCCGTCGTCGACGTCAGCCAGACCTTGAGATCCGTGAACTCGGTCTGCAGGTAGTCTTCCATATGTGCGAGCACGCGCGGCGCGCCGCCGGTTGTCGTCGTCACGTGAAACCGGTCCTGCGCCATCCGCCCGATCACGCCATCGTCCATGACAAAGCCCGCTTCATTCAACATCAACCCGTAGCGGGAGCGACCCACCTCCAGCTTGGTCCAAGCGTTGGTGTAGAGCCGGTTCATGAACTCGGCGGCATCGGGACCGGCGACCTCGATCTTGCCAAGCGTCGAGGCATCGAAAAGGCCAACGCCCGCACGCACGGCTTTGCTCTCGCGCGCGACTGCCGCATGCATCTCCTCGCCGCCACGCGGGAAGTACCAAGCGCGTTTCCACATGCCGACATCCTCGAAAGCCGCCCCCTGCGCCTCGGCCCAGCCGTGGATCGGCGTCTTGCGCTCCGGATCAAAATGTTTGCCGCGCGAATGGCCGGCGAACGTGCCAAACGTCACCGGCGTATAGGGCGCGCGAAACGTCGTCAGGCCTACCTCTGGGATCGGGCGACCCAGCGCCGCCGACGCTATCGAGAGCGCATTCATGTTCGAGGTTTTGCCTTGATCCGTCGCCATGCCGCTGGTGGTGTAGCGCTTCACATGCTCGATCGAATGGAAGCCTTCCTGCACCGCGAGCTTGATATCCTTTGCCGTCACATCGTTCTGGAAATCGACGAATGCTTTTACGCTGCTTGGTTTGTAGGGATGCGGCACAGCCCCGTGATATCCGCCCGCCGCCGCCACGACACCGGTCATCGCATAGGCGCGTCGTGCCGCTTTGCTGGTCGCGCCGGCGGCTTCCGCCGCCGCACGTCCCGCCGCGGCGCCCTCGTTGATCGCAACAGTGCAATCGAACGTCCCATTGCAGCCGCCAACCGATGTCAGCGCCTGCGCCGGAGCGCCCGGCACATAAATCTGCCGGGACTCGTCGAAGCGCAATTTTCCGCGCGACTGCGAGAAAAGATTGACATTCGGCGTCCACCCGCCCGCCATGGCGACGACGTCACAATCCACCGGCGCCATTTCCTCGACCGCGCCATCGCGGCCGATCCGCCCGAGCCGCGCGCCGGTCACGCGCTTGCTGCCGCTGACCCCGATCACGACCGTGCCCGGCATGATCGCAAGCCCCGCATGCAACGCAGCCGCAGGACCAAGCCCGCCCGGTGCCCGCCGAAGATCCGCGATAGCGGCAATCACCGTTCCGCCATGCATCAGGTCCAGCGCCGCCGCATAGCCACTGTCATCGGCGGTGAACACCACAGCCTTCTCGCCAACCTTCACGCCATAGCGATTGGCAAATATCTGCGCCGCCGATGCCAACATGACGCCGGGCCGATCGTTGTCGGGGAATACAAGTGGCCGTTCGATTGCACCCGTCGCCAGCACCACGCGCTTCGCCCGCACCTTCCACAACCGTTCGCGCGGTACCTTTGGATCGGGCGCAGCGACATGGTCGGTCACGCGCTCGGCCAGCGCCACGAAGTTCTGCGCGTAATATCCGAAAGCCTGCGTCCTCGGCAGCACCGTGACATGGTCCAACGCCGCCAATCGCGCGCAAGTCTCCGCGACCCATGCGCCAGCGGACTGTCCGTCGATCGTGGCCACCCTTTCAGCCAGAAGGCCGCCGCCCATCTCAGCCTGCTCGTCGCATAGGATCACACGGACACCTGCCTCCGCCGCCGCAAGCGCCGCCGCAAGCCCCGCAGCGCCCGCGCCGACGATCAGCACATCGCAATGCGCATAGCGCTGCGTGTAGTGATCCGGATCGGGCAAGGCTGCGGCTCTGCCAAGGCCCGCGCTCCGGCGGATTGCTGGCTCATAGAGTTTGTGCCACGCGCGTCCCGGCCCCATGAACGTCTTGTAGTAGAAGCCCGCACTTAACAGTCCCGGTGGCATCCAATCATTGATGGCGCCCGCATCGAAGGCGAGCGACGGCCAGCGGTTCTGGCTGACGGCAAAGAGGCCGTCGTAAAGTTCAACCTGAGTTGCCCTGAGATTGGGCGTATAGCGGCCGCCGCCGCGATCGATGCCGACGAGCGCATTGGGTTCTTCAGCACCCGCCGCGACGACACCGCGCGGACGATGATACTTGAAGGACCGGCCCATCAAATGCACGCCGTTCGCGAGCAACGCCGATGCGAGTGTATCGCCGGCGAAGCCCGTGTAGGACTTACTGTCGAACGTAAACCGGAGCTGCCGGCTCCGATCAATGCGCCCGCCAGCGGAGGCACGGAATGCGCCGCTCATGATCGCACTGGTCCGAGGAACTTAGTTGAATCCGGTTTCGGCTCGCCCGCCTTGTAGGTGAGCAGAAATTTGTCCGTTACCGTGTCGCGCACGGCGTTGAAGAAGCGGCCGCAGCCAGATGTATGCCGCCAGCGCTCGAAATGTATGCCCTTCGGATTGCTGCGCATGTAGAGGAACTGAGCCCATTCTTCGTCGGACGTCCGCGACGGCTCGAGCGCGCGCGCGATATGCGCCTCGCCGCCGTAGCGGAATTCGAGCTCGGGCCGGTCCATCTCGCAATACGGGCAGCGGATCAGAAGCATGTGGTGGCTCTCAATGCGCGACCGCGGCGGCGGCGGCTTCGTCGATCAGCCGCCCGGTCCGGAAGCGGTCGAGTGTGAACGGTGCGCTGATCGGATGCGGTTCGCCCGTTGCCACGGTATGAGCGAACACATGGCCAGATCCCGGAGTCGCCTTGAACCCGCCCGTGCCCCAGCCACAGTTGACGAACAGGCCGGGCACCGGCGTCTTGCCGATGATCGGCGACCGGTCCGGCGTCACGTCGACGATCCCGCCCCAATTCCTCAGCATGCGCAGCCGCCGCACCATCGGAAAGAGTTCGCAGATCGCGTCCAGCGTATGCGACGAGATGTGCAGCCCACCGGTCTGCGAATACGATGTGTAGACATCCGTTCCCGCCCCGATCACTAGCTCGCCCTTGTCGGACTGCGACATATAGGCGTGGATCGTGTTCGACATCACCACGCATGGCATGATCGGCTTGATGGGTTCCGACACCAGCGCCTGCAGCGGATAGCTCTCGATCGGCATCCGGACCCCCGCCATGTCCATGACGACGCTGGTGTGGCCGGCGGCGACAACGCCGACGCGCTTCGTTTTGATCGTGCCTTTCGACGTTTCGATCGCCTCGACCGCACCGCCAGCATCACGGCGGATCGCCGTCACTTCGCAGTTCTGGATGATATCGACACCGAGCGCCGACGCCGCCCGCGCGTAACCCCACGCCACCGCATCGTGCCGGGCAACGCCGCCGCGCCGCTGCAACGCCGCTCCGATGACTGGGTAGCGCACGCTCTTCTCGATGTTGAGGATCGGACAGAAGGCCTTCGCCTCCTCCGCCGACAGCCATTCGTTGTCGATGCCCGCCAGGCGATTGGCATGGACATGGCGCTTGAACACCTGCACGTCATGGGTGTTGTGAGCCAGCATCATCACACCACGCGGTGAATACATGACGTTGTAGTTGAGCTCTTGCGACAGGGTCTCCCAGAGTTTGACGGCGTGCTCGTACAGCGCTTCCGACTCTTCCCAGAGATAGTTCGAGCGAATGATCGTGGTGTTGCGCCCCGTATTGCCGCCCCCGAGCCAACCCTTCTCGACGACCGCGATGTTCGTCATGCCGTGCTCGGCGGCCATATAGTAGGCCGTTGCAAGACCATGCCCACCTGCGCCGACGATCACGGCGTCATAAGCGGCCTGCGGCTCCGGCGACCGCCATTGCTCAGGCCAGCCCGCGTTGCCCGCAAAAGCCTGACGCAGCAAATTCACCGCGGAAAATCGCATCGCACCCCTCTCCCGTGACGCCTGCGTGCCATCGCCGGACTGTGATCCGGCCGCGACCGAAATCGCAAGTCAAAATGCGACGCGAAGCGCGCGTATGCGACATTCAGCGCGCAGTCCTGGCGCGACGTCGCCCTCCGGCGAGTTGTTACCGCTGACCGACAATCGAGATGTCGCGGCCGTCGGCATAGGCCGCGTCGGTCCAGCCATTCTCGTCATAGTCGGCCATGCAGCGCTCGGCGAACGCTTCCATCTCTTTGAGCTGTCCCGTCCCCATTGCGTGTTGCAGGGGGAACATCCGCACCAGCTCGTGGCTGCCGGCATAGTTCATCTCATAGAGTTCGTGCCGCGCGCCGAACTCGGTCCCGACCGCGTCCCATAAGAGCTTCATCGTCTTGATGCGCTCTTTGTAGTCGATCCCGTTCGAGCCGCGCACGTACTTCGCCAGGTACTTGTCGATGTCCGGATTTTTAAAGTCCGCCGCATGCGATGGCAGGTAGATGAGGCCTGACGCAATCACCTTTTCGACGATCGAGCGCACGGCCGGATAGGCCTCCGTCATGAACAAGCGATAGGCGGTCGAGGCCCGGCTGTTCGGCAATACGTGACCATTGACCCAGGGCTCGGGATTGCACGCCATCGCGTCGGTCAGCGACCAGAACAGATTGCGCCAGCCGATCACCTCGCCGATCTGCGCCTGCACGCCACGGAACCCCTCGACGCCCGTACAGCGGGCGGCCTTGGACAGCAGGCCCGCGATGAAGTCGAGCTTCACCGCCAAGCGCGTGCAGCCCTGCAACGTGAAGCCGTTGACGAAGCCGGATTTCGGATAGAATGCCTTCAGCCGTTCGACGTCGCGATGAATGAAGACGTTCTCCCAGGGGATGAACGCATTGTCGAAAATGAAAATGGAATCGTTCTCATCGAACCGCGACGACAACGGGTAATCCCAGGGCGAGCCGGTCGCGGCCGCCGTCAACTCATACGACGGCCGGCAGATCAGCTTGATCCCGGGCGTATCCATCGCCGCGATGAACATCACCACCATGCTCGGATCATTGATCTCCTGCCCCATGTTCTGGCCGAGAAAATTATAGTGCGTCAGCACCGAATTGGTCGCCACCACCTTCGCGCCTGAAACGTAGATCCCCGCGTCCGTTTCCTTCTGGATGGTGATGTAAACATCTTTGACTTGCTCGGCGGGCTTGGCGCGATCGATCGGCGGATTGATCAGGGCGTGGTTGAGATAGAGCACCGCCTCCTGCGCACGCGTGTGCCACGCCCGTGCATTGCCAGCGAACGAGCCGTAGAACTCCGCGTTGGCGCCGAGTGTGTTCAGGAACGCCGCCTTGTAGTCGGGACTGCGGCCCATCCAACCGTAGGTGATGCGCGCCCAAGCGGCGATCGCATCGCGTTGCGCGATCACCTCCTCGCGCGATCGTGCCGCCTTGAAAAATTTGTGGGTGTATCCCCCCGACCCCGTATTTGTCGGCCCCGTCAGCACTTCCTTGGTTTTGGGATCGTGCAGCGCGTCATAGAGCTTCGCCATGGAGGCGGCCGAATTGCGGAACGCCGGATGCTTGGTGACGTCCTTGACGCGCTCGCCGTAGATATAGACCTCGCGGCCGTCGCGCAGCGACTCCAGATACTCTGCTCCCGTGAACGGACGCTTCTTGCCTTCAAGGATCGACTCGGGTCGGCGCGACATCGCTCAAGCCTTCTTGGTCTTCAGCAGCATCGCCATCGCTTCAACCGCCAGCACATAGCCGCCGGGACCGAACCCACACATCACCGCGGTCGCCGCCAGCGAGACGTAGGAATGGTGCCTGAACTCTTCGCGCTGATGCGGATTGGAGATGTGCAGCTCGATGATGGGGCTCTTGATGTTCTTCAGGGCGTCCAGCACAGCGACGGACGTGTGCGTGAAGGCGGCCGGGTTGATGATGATGCCGTCAGCACCATGGATCGCCTCGTGGATCCAATCGACGATCTGGCCTTCATGGTTCGATTGCCGGAGCGAGATCGTCAATCCATGCAGCTTTGCCCGTTCCTGACACATCTTGTCGACATCGGCGAGCGACGTCGATCCGTAGATGTGCGGCTCGCGCGTGCCCAGCAGATTGAGGTTCGGACCATTCAAAATGAAGATCGGTTTGCTCACGGAAAACTCCTCGCGTGTGAAGGCTCAGGCGGGTTCTGCGTCGCGTTGCGTCATCATCGCTTTGAAGGCCGGGCGCGCATGACACGCGGCAAGCCACGCCTTGACCCGCGGCGCCGCTTCGAACAGTTCGGGCGCGGGAAGCGCATACCGCACGACCTCGGCCACATTGATGTCCGCGACCGTGAAGCGCCCGCCCATAACATAACCGGACACGGCCAGCTCGCGATCCAAGACGGCGAACGGCGCGCGCAAGGTTTCAACCGCCGCGTTGGCGATCTTGGCATCGCGCTCGGCCGGCGGCTTGCCGAGGCGATGATAGAGCACCTGGATCGTATGTGGCTCGAGCTCCGTCGCGGCCCACAGCGTCCACATGGCGAGCAGTCCATCCTCCTTGACGTTCGCCGGTGCGAGCGGTCCGCCATGCTTCTTGGCGAGGTACATGTTGATCGCAAGAGATTCGTGCAACACCAGCCCATCGTCATCGATCGAGGGAATATGACCGTTCGGATTGACCTTCAGAAACGCCGGCGATCGCGTGTGCAGCGGTGCATCCGCGGCGTCCGGGTTCGGGAGACGATACGCCTGGATCACGGGCACGTGCTTGAAGGGCACGCCGAGTTCGTTGGCAAGCCAGATGTTGCGCGATGCGCGCGAACGATACACACCATAGATCGACAACATCGCGGATGCTCCACCGGAAAGTGATGCCGCGTTGTTGCCCAAGTCCGCAAGTCTGTCCAGGACCGAAATCCGCGGGCCAAACTCAGCGGGCGGGCGTGAGCTTGCCCGCACCCGCCACGCGGCCGAGACGCGCGACCAGATCAGCCGATACCCGCCCCGTTGGCACCGCGCCTTGATCCATCTCGAATTCGCGGATCGCGCGCACGGTCTCCTCGCCGGTCCGTCCGTCGATTTTGCCCGGCTGATAGCCGAGCCCCACGAGCGATTGCTGGACCGTGCGAATGACTTGTTCAGCCTGAGCGGTCTTGACTTTTCCGGCGTTGGCGGCTTCCGCCCGGTCGGCGCTCGCGCCCATCAGAATGCGTTTCAAGAACGCCTCATTCGCCTCACCCGTCAGGGCAAAGCCGTGATCCTTCTCGAACGCCAGGATCGCCGCCCGCGTCGCCAGATTGGGCACCCCGTCCTGCGCGATCGGACCATACTGACGCGATATCAGCTCACGCTGGATCGCGCGCACCGTATCCGCCGATCCGTCGCCATTCTGCGGATCGTTCGCCCCATCCACTTTCAAGACGGCGATGTTGAAGTTCTCCGACCTCAGGCCCGACAGGCGCGCGGGTACGGGCGTCTCTTTGGCACCGGGCTTTTTGGCTTCGGCCGCGGCGCTCTCTTTCGCGGGCACCACCGGCCCCACCACCTGCGCCATCGGCGGTTGCGAGGCTTTGCCGATCGCCAAGCGCCGTGCACGCTCGGCTTCCGCCGCCAGCCGCGCACGCTCCTGTGCGATCCGGGCCTCGCCCGCGCCGGTCTCGCTGGTTTGCATGAAGATGGCGTTGGCCGCGACGCCAAGCGTCAGCAGCAGAAACACCCCAAATGTCGCGCGTGTCAGTCGCGGCGTCATATCCGTCCCGGCTGCCTGCCCAAATCCCTCCCGCGCAGCGCCCTCGCGCCGCCCGGCATGACACGTCATCTTGGAGCCGGAGCGTAAACGAAAGATTAACTAGCGATTCAATGCCCGTAATCCGGGCCTGATTCGATAAAATTCGAACCAAATTGCAGCACCCGCCTTAGCGGTCCTGCGACCCATCTCTGTTATCCCTACTGTACAGACGGGCAGAAGCCCGCAGTCCAGGGATGGCCAGTATGTTCTTTATCAGATCAGCCTTTTGGCTTGGCGTTGTGGTCCTCGTGCTCCCGACCGACGCCGAACAGCAGACCCGGCTCGCCGCGAAAGCGAGCGCCGCGGTGTCCCACGTCTCGACCTTCTGCGATCGCAATCCGGCGACCTGCGTCAAGGGGGCGGAGTATTGGGCGACGTTCGTCAAAAAAGCCGAGTTCGGCGGCCGCCTGGCGTGGGACCTCGTGAACGAGCGGAAATCCGCAACCCTCGAACCACCGTCGCACGTCGCACCAACCGCGCACGCGCAACCAGAACCGCCGCGCGGCTCCTTGACGCCGACGGATCTCCAACCGGCCTGGCGCGGCAAGTCACCGCGCACTGGCGCCTGATCCCGACCTTGTAAGGCAACCCTCTCGCGCTTATTGAATACTTGCATGCGCCGCGCTTGCGGGTTGTTTAAGTTTTCGAAGGGCCACACTCTGACCACGTTCGACGACATCCGCTCCGATTTCGAGCTCCTCGACGATTGGGAGGACCGCTACCGTTACGTCATCGAGCTTGGCCGCACGCTTCCAGAAATGCCGGCCGCGCTGAAGACTGACGCGACGAAGGTCCGCGGCTGCGCGAGTCAGGTCTGGCTGGCGAGCCGGCGCAAAGGCGCAGCATCAGCGCCGGTGCTGCATTTCGACGGCGACAGTGACGCCCACATTGTCCGTGGTCTGGTAGCGATCCTCCTAGTCCTGGTGCAGGACAGGCCCGCAGGTGAAATCGCCACCCTCGATCTCGAAGGCCGGTTCGCGAGCCTCGGACTGCGGGATCATCTTACGCCGCAGCGTTCGAATGGTCTCGCCTCCATGGTCGCGCGCATCAAGGCCGACGCCAAAGCCGCACTCTCGGCTGCTTGATCGGACCATTACCAACACCACGCGAAAGTTTTGCGATCCAGGCCGGCTTCCGCTAAAGACCGCACGACTGCCAACCAGCGCGCCATCTCGTTGCGCTTTAGAAATCGGAGATCCTGCCATGGCCCCAAAACCGCCGGCCGTGACCCAGCTTGGGCACACGACCCCGATACCCGCCGGCCCAGATAGTGCGACGCTCGAACGTGTGCCGAATCCGCACCCCGATACGCACTATGTCGCGCGCTTCGTGAACCCGGAGTTCACGTCGATCTGTCCCGTGACGGGCCAGCCGGACTTCGGTCACCTCGTGATCGACTACGTGCCGGACAAATGGCTGGTCGAATCAAAATCGCTAAAGCTTTTTTTCCAATCGCATCGCAACCACGGCGCCTTTCACGAAGACTGCACAGTTGGCATCGGCAAGCGACTGGTCGCGCTCTTGAAGCCGCAATTCCTGCGCATCGGCGGCTACTGGTATCCGCGCGGCGGGATGCCGATCGACGTGTTTTGGCAATCCGGCGAAGTGCCGAAGGGCGTGTGGCTGCCCGGCCAAGGCGTCGCGCCCTATCGCGGACGCGGCTGATCCAACTCAGCCCTGCACCGAGAACCCGCCATCGACGGGGATCGCCGCCCCGGTCACGAAGTCGGACGCGGACGACGCGAGAAACACGGCGATGCCTGAGAAATCATCCGGCACGCCCCAGCGCGCCGCCGGCGTCCGCTTCAAGACGTTGTCATTGAGCCCGGGAACGTCCTTCCGCGCGCGCTGCGTCAAGTCCGTATCGATCCAGCCGGGCAGGATCGCGTTGACCTGAATGTTGTCTTTCGCCCACGCGGTCGCGAGCGCCTTGGTCATCTGTACGATGCCGCCTTTCGAGGCCGCATAGGCGGTCGAGAACGACGCGCCGAAGATCGACATCATCGAGCCCGTGCTGATGATCTTGCCGCCGCCCGCCTTCTTGAGATGCGGATAGGCGGCATGGCTGCAGTAGAACGCACCATCGAGATTGATCGCGAGAATCTCACGCCATTCCGCCGTCGTGTAGGTCTCCGGCTGCTTGCGGATGTTGATGCCTGCATTGTTGACCAGAATGTCGAGGCGGCCGAAGCGCTGTACGGTTTCGCCGACCATCGCTTTGCACGACGCATCATCTTTGACATCGACCTCCACCACAGCGGTGCGCACGCCGAGCTTGGCCAGGTCTTGCGCCGCCGCTTCCGATTTCTCCTTCTTGCGGCCCGCGATGACGATATCTGCCCCTGCCGCCGCCATGCCGCGCGCCATGCCGAGTCCGATGCCACCATTGCCGCCGGTGATGAGCGCGACTTTGCCTTTGAGCGAGAATGGCGATTGAGATTGCGGCATCGGCGGGCTCCACGGGTGAGGGTCGCCCACGTTACCCGCGCACCGCAAAAGTACAACCGCGACGGCGCAAGGCAGCCCGGCGCGACCGGGATCCGCCGCCTACCAGGACTTCGGCGCGCCAGCGTCCACGGCGGCCGGCCCATGGAACATCCGGGCGACCATGGCCGCCGCGAGCGCGTTCTGACAGGCTGCGCAGGGCGGCGACGTTGAATAGATGACGCAATCGGCGAGGTCTTTACGGCCGAGCTTCGCCTGCGCATCCCACAGCGCAACACGCTCGGCGTGCGCATTCGGATCGCGGTTTGTGACGACGCGGCTCGGCCCATAGCCGGCAATCTCACTGCCTCGAACCACCACGGCGCCAAAGGGCTGATCACCCTTGGCGACAGCTTCGCGCCTCATGCGCTCCGCCTCGGCAATGAACGTCCGCACCGCCTCGGGCGAAACCGCGCTTAGGGCACGCCCGGGCGCCAACGCGGCGACGCTCGCGACCATGCCGATCGAGATTTGCCGCCGATCACACATGCATAAAGCCATGACGCGCGCTCCTCTACTGCGGATAGAGCCAGTAGGCGGCCTGCTCGCTGCCTTGCCGTTGCAGGCTCGGCGTCCGTTCGGACGGCGCACGTCCGCTCATGAGCACCGACTTCATATCGTCGATCAGCTTGGTCTTCTCGGCATACTGGCTGTGGTTGAAGGAGAAGTAGTCCTTGCTGACGCTCGACACATCGATGGTATCGATGCCTGGCACGATCACCGGCCCGCGTGGCGGCGGCAACACCTCGCCCGCGCGTGGCGCACCGACACCGAGTGCCCGTCGCGCCGCCGACAAGGCAACGTCGTTGCCGGACGCATAGAGCGTACGCCCACGCCCGACGCGGCTGAGCTGCGCCGCCATTTGCTCGAACTTGTCACGATCCATGTCGGGCGCGGCAAACACGATTTGCGCAAGCGCCGGCGGCGTGCGTCCCCGCTGCACGTACGCCTGCAGCGCCCGGATCAGCGGCTCGTTGCCCATGCTGTGCGCGATGACGTGCACATTCTCGGCGCCGGATTTCTCCAGCACCTTGTCGAGAAAGCTCAGAAAGTGTTGGGTTGCGAGCTCCGCGCTGTCACGATCACCGCCATAACTCAGAATCCCGCCACCCGTCGGCCAACTGTAGAGATAAGGCACGCCGTCGAAATCGAGATCGTGCGCGATTTGCGCCGTGCGGTAGAGCGCATTGTCGAACGTCACGAGATAGCCGTGCACGAACACGAAGGCGTGGCCCTTGTAGGCCTTGGCCCACGCGAGTTGCCCTTTGGCGAGCGCAAAAAACTGCGCTTCGTCCATCTTCTGGATCTCCTGGATCGTGAAGTGACGCGCGGGATCTTCCTTGTAGGGGTTGCGCAAACTCAGCACATCCCACCACGACGGCCGCTCGATCCCAACCTCGACCAGATGGCTTTTCGGCACCGTGACGACGGCGCGGCCCAGTTGCACGCGCGTATCGCGTTCGGCGCTGAAACTGAGGACCGGTTTGCCGGCAGCCTCTTGCCGGTTGGTGCCAAAGAACACCGAGATCGCTTTATAAGCGGCGCTGTCAGGCGTCGATGTAACAGGCGCACCGATGGCGCCGTCCTTCGCCGCGGCGTCCGGCGCGCGCGATCCGGATTTCTGGCCGAACGCGCGCGTCCTCGGCGCGGGCGCTGGCGCCGCCACCGGTGGTGTCGCGGCCTCGGCCGCTGCGACCGGTGGTGCCGGAGCGGGCGCCGCGACAACGGGCGGCGACGGCCGTGGCGCAGTTATTGGGGCGGCCGCACGCGGCGGCGGCGAGGGCTTCGCTTCGGCATCGACCGCCGGCGACCGCACCGGCACACGCATCGCCATCGCCCCCTTGGCGCTCTGCAGGCCCCAAATCTCGATCGTCGCCTTAGCGCGCGCCGCCGCAATCACTGCTTGCTTGATCACCACCTCATCGATGAACCGGTCGCGGACATCGGCAGTGCCGATCGATCGCGTCCGCTCACCCGCCCTGAGATTGATCTGGCGCACCTCGTTATGGTGACTGCCGTCACCATAGTTGATGCGAAGGTTAGCGACGTCGAACCGGCCCGACGTCGCAGTGATCCGGATGGCCTTGAATTGCCCCTTTGCCTGACGGAGGTCGATCACGACATCCTCCACCGGAATGCCGATCTCACGCGCATCGAGAATGATCCATTGATCGTCACCCGTCTGCGCGGATGCAACGCCTGCAAGCAGCATCGACAATGCCGCCACTACGATTGAAATCTTCCTGGCAATCATGATTTTCAAACACCTCAATGCCGATGGGCGCCCTGCTCGCAAATGCGCGGGGCACCCCAATGGAATGCACCTAGTCTAAGGCGGCGAATGAGCTATGACGAGTGGCGCAACAGAGACAGCCCGGTCACTAAACATCAGAGCAAGTATATTACATGCTGCCCGACCTTCCGCCTGATTTGCGCGCCGCGATCAATCGGCGTCTCGATCGCGTCTCGCGCACGGCGCTTGCCATCGATGCGGACCGATTGTCGGACAGCTACCGGCGCGGGAAATCCTCCGCCGTCGGCATCCCGGGCGCGGATGCGGCGTTGGCCTATCTCGTGGCCCGCATGCCGGCGACCTACGCCGCCTTTGCCGCAGCACTCGCAGCGGTCAGCGCGCGCATGCCCGATTTCGCACCAAGCGGTCTGCTCGACCTCGGTGCTGGCCCCGGCACCGCAACCTTTGCGGCGGTCGAGGCGTTCGCGACGATCGAATCCTGCACGCTCCTGGAGCCGCACGCGGCATTCCGCGACCTCGCCGCCGGCCTGATGGCGGAGAGCGCCGATCCCACGCTGAAACAGGCGAAGATCCACGCTGGAGACGCACGCAAGGCGCCACGCGGATTGTCGCGCGCGGACCTCGTGATCGCGAGTTATGTGCTGGTCGAAACGGATGCTGCGGGAACGCGTGACATCGTCACGACCGCGCTTGCGCACGGCACCGGGACGATCCTCCTTGTCGAGCCGGGAACGCCAGCAGGCTTCGACAAGATCCGGGCGGCACGCGTGGACCTGATAGCCGCAGGTCTTCACATCGTCGCGCCCTGCCCTGGCAACGTCGCGTGCCCGATGACGGCGCCGGATTGGTGCCATTTCTCGCAACGCCTGCCGCGCTCCCGCGATCATATGGTGCTGAAGGCGGCAAGCGTCCCCTTCGAGGACGAGCGCTACGCCTACGTCGCGGCATCGCGGACCGCACCAGCGGGCGCCGCCGTAGGCCGCGTCCTGGCTGAACCCGAGACCACGAAGGCGGCTGTCGGCCTGAAAGTGTGCACGCTTGCAGGCCTTGTGCATCGGCGGGTTCCACGCTCGGACAAGGCAGGCTACAAGGCCGCACGCAAATACAGCTGGGGCGATGCGGTCCCGCTGACGACGCCAGGAGAAGACAATGGCAACGACCCGTAGCGCGCTGAAATTCTACGCGCCCCTCGCGAGCGGCGCGCCCGCGCCATATCGCGTGCTCCCGGTACGCCTCGAGCGCATGATCCACTTTGTGCCGCCGCATCTTGAGAAGATTCGCGCACGGCTCCCCGAGCTGATCCGCCAGGTCGACGTCGTCATCGGAAATCTGGAGGATGCGATCCCAGCGGATCAGAAGATCGCGGCGCGGCACGGCTTCATCGCCATGGCGCGCGACAACGACTATGGCGCGACGGCCCTGTGGGTCCGTATCAACGCGCTGAATGCGCCGTGGGGCCTCGACGATATTCTGGAGATCGTGCCGGCCGTCGGCAGCAAGCTCGATGTCATCATGCTGCCGAAGGTCGAAGGCGCCTGGGACATCCACTATCTCGACCAGCTGCTGGCGCAGCTCGAGGCCAAGCACGGCATCAAGAAACCGATTCTGATCCACGCGATTTTAGAGACGGCGGAAGGCGTCAAGAATGTCGACGACATTGCAGCCGCCAGCCCGCGCATGCACGGCATGAGCCTTGGACCGGCCGATTTGGCGGCCTCTCGCGGCATGAAGACGACGCGCGTCGGTGGCGGCCATCCCGACTACGGCGTGCTCGCTGATCCGAGCGCGGATCCCAAGGTGCCGCGCGCGTTCGCACAGCAGGATCTGTGGCACTATACCGTCGCCAAGATGGTCGACGCGTGCATGTCCTATGGCATCAAACCGTTCTATGGCCCATTCGGGGATTTCGCCGATGCTGCGGCCTGCGAAGCGCAGTTCCGCAACGCCTTCCTGATGGGCTGTCTTGGCGCCTGGTCGTTGCATCCCAACCAGATCGATATCGCCAAGCGGGTGTTCAGCCCGGAGCCCGCCGAAGTCGCGTTCGCAGCAAAGATTCTCGCTGCAATGCCGGACGGCACCGGCGCCGCGATCGTCGACGGAAAATTCCAAGACGACGCGACGTGGAAGCAGGCAAAGGTGATCGTCGATCTCGCCAAGCTGGTCGCGACGAAGGATCCCGAGCGCGCCAAGATCTACGGCCTCTGACGCTGACGCGCGTCGCGGCCAAGATAACAAAAAAGGCGAGGGATGTTCCCTCGCCTCGCC
Source organism: uncultured Alphaproteobacteria bacterium (assembly GCA_963779515.1). Classification (GTDB taxonomy): domain Bacteria; phylum Pseudomonadota; class Alphaproteobacteria; order Rhizobiales; family Hyphomicrobiaceae; genus CAVZYN01. The sequence continues at coordinate 965,622 of CAVZYN010000002.1, read as the reverse complement.
TTCGGGTGGGTGCCTGACGGCCCAACTCAGCGCCGGCCGCGGGCGCCCTTCTTCGGTGCTTCATCGGCATCCGGCAACACACCATCGGCGTCGGGACCTTCTTCGGCCTCCTTCGCCTCGGCACCCTCAGGCGCTGCCTGCAGTACCTTGTCGACGATCAGCCCCGCGTTGGCCCGAATGGACTTTTCGATTTCCGCGGCGATCTTCGGATTATCCTTGAGGAACTGCTTGGCGTTCTCGCGGCCCTGCCCGATCCGCTCGCCGTTATAGGAGAGCCACGAGCCAGACTTCTCGACCAGGTTGGCTTTGACGCCGAGATCGACGAGTTCGCCGACCTTCGAAATCCCTTCGCCGTACATGATGTCGAACTCGACCTGCCTGAACGGCGGCGCGACCTTGTTTTTGACGACCTTCACCCGCGTCTGGTTGCCGACCGCCTCTTCACGCTCCTTGATCTGGCCGATGCGGCGGATGTCGAGGCGCACGGAGGCATAGAACTTCAGTGCGTTGCCGCCGGTCGTCGTTTCCGGATTTCCGAACATGATGCCGATCTTCATGCGGATCTGATTGATGAAGATCACCATGCAGCCCGACTTCGAGATCGACCCCGTAAGCTTGCGCAGCGCCTGGCTCATCAGGCGCGCCTGCAAGCCCGGCAAACTGTCGCCCATCTCGCCTTCGAGCTCGGCTTTCGGCGTCAGTGCCGCGACCGAGTCGACCACGAGCACGTCGACCGCACCGGAGCGGACTAGCGTGTCCGCGATTTCCAACGCCTGCTCGCCCGTATCAGGCTGCGAAATCAACAGATCCTCGACCTTGACGCCAAGTTTGCGCGCATAGACTGGATCCAGTGCATGCTCGGCGTCGACGAACGCGCAGACACCGCCCTTTTTCTGGGCCTCGGCAATCACTTGCAGCGTCAAAGTCGTTTTGCCCGAGGATTCCGGTCCGTAAATCTCTACCACGCGGCCTTTGGGCAATCCGCCGATCCCCAGCGCGATATCCAGCCCCAGCGACCCTGTCGAAATTGCCTCGATATCGAGCTTCTGATCCTTGGCCCCGAGCCGCATGATCGAGCCCTTGCCAAACTGCTTCTCGATATGTTGTAGCGCGGCGTCGAGTGCCTTCAGCTTGTCCATATTTCCCCCTTCGACCACGCGCAGATCCGGCTTGCTCATTTGATTGACCCCTTATGTCACGAGTTGCACATCGCGGCAATTAAGGTCAATGTACGCTTTTTGTTCTCATTTGGCAAGCGCAATTCAAACAACTGTTTCAACGCAATAAAATGACGTGTGTTGTCAGTATGTTCTCGCCCGCTTCGGGTGGGAACAACCGCAACCTCGTCCCCCGACTCACCAAGGATCTTGCCGCCGCTACCCGGGGGTGGCGGCGCGGACAAATTCGAGTGGCAAGGCGGTCGTGTATTTGATCTGTTCCATGGCGAATGCCGACGACACTTTCGAGATCTCGATCCGGCTGATCAGCTTCTTGTAGAAGGCGTCATAGGCGGCGATATCGGGCACCGCGACCCGCAGCAGGTAGTCGACCTCCCCGCTCATGCGATAAAACTCGACAACCTCGGGAAAGTCGGAGACGGCGGCGTGGAATTTCTCCAGCCATTCGAGACTGTGATGGTCAGTCTTGATGGATACAAACACCGTCACGCCGGCATTCACCTTGTGTGCGTCGAGCAACGCAACCCGCCTCTGAACAACTCCCATTTCCTCGAGTTTTTGGATGCGCCGCCAGCACGGCGTCGTCGATAGGCCTACCTCTTTGCCGATGTCGGCCACGGGCCGCGTGCAATCGACCTGCAGCAGCTGCAGGATCTTGATATCCATAGCGTCGAGCACGACCCACTCCTGGAAAACGGAATTTCGTTCTAATGAGTACGAATGATCAGAATATTTTTCTATCGCGAACGTGTAGTCAAGAGAGTATTTGGTATTTGTTTCTATTCGCCGGTCTTTTCCTACTTGAGAAACGATCAGGATAGAGGGCATATTGCGGCTCTGGTCACTTCAACTGGTCCACCAATGCCAAAAATTACCCCCCTGACGCCCGCTTTCGCGGTTGCCGATGCCCTGACACCGGACGACTTTGCCGCTTTGTCCGCACAAGGTTTCAAGTCTGTGATTTCCGTGCGCCCCGACGGGGAGGCACCGGATCAGCTGACTGGACGGCAAGAGGCCGCGCTCGCCTGGCGCCACGGACTAACGTTCCGCCACGTGCCCGCCGGCAAACTCGATCTCTTTTCCGATCCAGTCGTCGAAGGCATGGAAGAGGCGCTGCGCAATCTCGAGGGCCCGGTGCTCGCCCATTGCCAATCCGGCATCCGCGCGGCGATCGTTTGGGCCGCCGCCAGTGCTCGCAGCCAAACCGTCGACTGCGTCATCGATACGCTGACGAACGCGGGCTTCGATCTCGAGTTCATCCGCGACGACCTCGACGCTCAGGCCGATCGCCGCCGCTGGCTCGGCACCACATCGCCAGCCTTGGATTGCGGTTGCCCGGAGCCCTCTGTCCTGAAGCCCCGCGTGGCTGCCGCCTAACCTTGGTCGATGAGCCGTCTTACTCGCACGCGCAACTCAGGCAGCAACTCGGCGTCGAACCAGGGATTGGCCTTGATCCACGCGTTATTGCGCCACGACGGATGCGGCAGCGGCAGTACATTCGCGCCACCCGGCACTCGCGACGACGTATGCGGCAACCTCCACCGCGCCACCGTTTCCGTGAGACCGCCCGCAGCCAAATCGCCGAGATGCCAGCGCTGCGCATAAAGACCGATGGCAAGGACCAGCTCAACCTCAGGCATCAGCGCAAACAGCCGCGCATGCCACGCATCCGCGCACTCCCGGCGCGGTGGCCGGTCGCCGCCCTTGGCATCGTGCCCGGGAAAACAAAATCCCATCGGCACGATCGCGATGCGCCGCGCATCGTAGAACTCATCGTCCGTGACGCCCATCCAGGATCGCAGCCTGACGCCCGAGGGGTCGGAGAAGGGCACGCCCGAGGCATGCACGCGCACACCCGGCGCCTGGCCGCACACAACGAGCCGCGCCGTCGCACTCGGCCGCACGACTGGACGCGGCGCATGCGGCAATGCGCGTCCGCGCGGGGCGTCGAAGCAGATCCGGCAGGCGCCGATCTCGGAGGTCAATCGCGCCAACGCGCGCTCATGGTCAGACGTCGATGGCAAGCCCATCCTCGGCCAAAATTATACGCGGATCCCTGATCTCGCCGCGCCGCGCCAGCATGTCGTCCGACATGTGTGTCAACATTATCCGCTTGGCGCCGATGCGATCGAGGTTTGCTTCGATCGTCTTCCATGCCATGTGGTTCTTCAGCACGATCTCGTACTTGTAGCACTCCATGATGTAGAGATCGGCACCAGCGCCAGTGGTGATGATGGCGTCGGTCCAGCCGCTATCACCGGTGAAGGCCAGCGTGCGGCCGCCATGGGTGAACCGCAACGCAAAGGACGGCGCGCCAGACGGATGATCGACCTCGAACACGCGCGTATCGAGGCGGCCGATCAGGACGGGCGCTCCCGGAACTATTTCTTCGAATGACAGCGCGAAGCGGCGCGGAATTTTGGTGCTGCCGGTGTACAGTACTTCGGCCGCGCGATTGAACCGGTCCTCGACTCCAGGTGGCCCGTAGATTTTCAGCGGCGCCGTCCGCCGCGACACGAACACGGCGTGGATGAACCACCATACGAGCCCGGCGAAGTGATCGCCATGCAGGTGCGAGACGACGATCGTCTCCACCAGCTCTGGATTGAGCCGCATCTGGTTGAAGCCCATCGTGGTCGTCGCGCCGCAATCGACCAGCACCGGCACGCCGCCGGCCTCGACCAAATAGGCTGCTTGCAAACGCCCGCCCGAGCCGAACGCGTCACCGGAACCGATCACAGTCAGCTTCATGGCATCGGCTCCGGCCCGGTCGATCAAGCCTTGGCGCTTGGTCGCGCGGATACCTCACCATACCAGCGCTCGAGGTTCTTCAAACCTTCGGGCCGTTGGATCCGGGCGGGCCGCATGAAATCCATCGCCGCCAGTGCGGTGATGTCTGCGATCGAGAACGCGTCCCCGGCGATGAACCGGCGGCCCGCGAGCTCATCGTCCAACATCGCAAGCGTCTCAAGGGCCTTTGGCCGGTTGGCCTCGCCCCAGTCCTTGAATTGTTGCCCTTCGAGGTGCGCCATGGCGGGATGCGTATGGCGAAACGAATATGCGACCGGCAGCAAGAGCCCCAACTCGACGCGCCGCTGCCACATCTCCACCGTCGCACGGCCGAGCGCGCCGGTGCCAAACAACGCAGGCTGCGGCTGCAGCTCCTCGAAATAGCGGCAAATTGCGACGGTTTCCGAAATCGCCGTACCGTCATCGAGCACCAGCACCGGCACGCGCTGCATCCGATTGATCTTCGTAAACTCCGGCGTTCGGAGTTCCCCCTTCATGAGGTCCACGTCCTCGAAGGGCACTGTGATGCCCTTCTCGGCGAGAAAAATGCGCACCCGGCGCGGATTGGGCGCTTGCCGCGTTTCGATAATTTTCATGAGGGGCTCTTTTTTCCGGAGGTAGTTAGAATCGTAACCCCAGCGTGCCGATCCGACAAGCGCTCACAACGTGTCAACCGCCGGCACCGTTGCGCCGCCGCCAATCGCGCGGCCGCTCGAATGTGCCAGCCCACAGGCCGCGCTTAGCCGCGCGCGCTTCCGCCTCCTCCTGCCGGTAATGGCCATAGTCGAGCGCTGCCCCGCTCAACACCAGCGCCCGATTGATGTCACGGCCCTCGCTGTCGCAGAACGCCAGCGACCGTCCGTGCTGATCCTTCTCGATGATCCGGCAGGACACGTCGCCGCCCTGCGTCAGGCGCCGGAGCTCGTTCGCCGCTGCCTCCCCGCAGCGCCACGTCGCGCCATCGCGTTCGCAGGTTTGCCGCCCCTCCGGCGCGTCGACGCCCTTGAGACGAACCTCGGTTGCACCAATCCGGAGGCTGTCGCCGTCGATCACGCGGGCGGCGCCCGTGACGATGTCCGTGGTCTCAGGCGTCAGGCCCCGCCACACCATTTGCACCAGCGCCATCAGCCCGAGCGCGGCAATAATCCCCGCCGTCCGCCAAAGCTCCCGGCGGACGGGTCCTCGACCTTGGTTTCGGTTGCGCATCAAACCCTCGCAAAAAGTAACAGAGCATTAGCAAAAACCAACGAAAGTTTTAAGCATCACCCTCGTTGGAGAGGTCCGCCTCCGTGGCAGACGCTGCCGATAGCCCGGCGCCGCCAACTTCGCGGCCCGCCCGCAAAGCCGATCGCGACACCGCACAGCACGTGCGGGCGGCGCGCGACAAGCTTTCGCACGGCACCACCCTCAAGCCAGAGTTCGAACTTGAACTCCTCTCCATGTTCGTGCGCAACGAGCAGAAGGCGTTCATCACGCTGCCGCTGCTAGCCCTGATCTTCATGTTCGCGCTGATGTTCTGGGCGCCGTGGCGGCCGGAAGCGTTGATCTGGTTCGTGTTGGTGATCGCGACCAAGCTGCATATGCAGCGTGCCTGCCGGGCGTTCCAGAAGCTGCCGCAGAGCGAAATCAAGCTCGACCACTGGCGGCGCAAGTTCGCGCTCTCCGAACTGATCTCCGGATTGTCGTGGGCCGGCATGGCGGTGGTCGGCAGTACCGTTCCGGATGTCGCCCCGCACGTATTCGTGCTCGCCGCGATGATCGTGCTGCTGGCAATCCGCATGGCCTTCGCCTCGACGGTGCTGCAGATCCTGCATCTGGGCACCGTGCCGATGACGGTGGCGGTCGTCGTGCGCCTCGGCTGGCAGGCCTATGATCAAAAGCAGCTGTTCTTTCTCGCCATCGGTTTCATGGCGATCGGCCTGCACATCTATTTCATCAGCCTGGCCAAGAGTCTGCACGCAACGGCGCTGCACATGCTCGAATACCGCGCCGAGAAAGATTCCCTGATCGCTGAACTCGAAGAAGAAAAAGCGATCTCCGATGAGGCTCGCCACCAGGCCGAAGGCGCCAACGTCGCCAAGTCGCGCTTCCTCGCCACCATGAGCCACGAGCTGCGCACACCGCTCAATGCCATTCTCGGGTTCTCAGAGGTGATGCAGACCGAACTCCTCGGGCCGATGCAGAACCCGCACTACAAAGAATACGCGACCAACATCCACGACAGTGGCCGGCACTTGCTGCACCTGATCAACGAGATCCTGGATCTCTCCCGCATCGAAGCCGGTCGCTATGAACTGCACGAAGTCAGCCTCCGCCTCACCGACGTGGTGGAGGATTGCCACCGCCTGCTGAAGCTGCGCGCCGAGGGCAAGGGCTTGACGCTGTCGCTCCAATTCGAGACCGATCTACCGCAGCTGTGGGCCGACGAGCGCGCCGTCCGCCAGATCTGCCTCAACCTGATGTCCAACGCCATCAAGTTCACGCCGCGCGGCGGACGCGTGGTCGCAGGAGTCTCGATGAATGCCGAGATGGAGCAGATTTTGAGCATCCGCGACAACGGCCCCGGCATCCCGAAAGAAGAGATCCCGAAAGTGCTGCAGGCCTTCGGGCAGGGTTCGCTCGCGCATCAAACCGCGGAAGGCGGCACCGGCCTCGGTCTGCCGATCGTGCAGAGCCTGGTCGACCTCCATGGCGGCCGCTTCGATCTCATTTCGGAACTGCGCAAGGGCACGATTGCGGTCGTCGCCTTCCCCAAGAGTCGCGTCATGCAGGCGATGCCGCCCTTGCAGCGGCCGGGTCAGGAGCGCCACAAACAACCGCCGCCGCCCTCTCCGGCCCGCGCGAGCCCCCCGCATCGTCCCGTCCCAAGATGCGGCCTTTGCCACAAATAGGGCGCGCTGATGCTATCATTGCCAACCCAGCACCGCACCGCTAGCACCGCCCCACGTTTCGCCAATTGGAGCCGCCTCAAAAAAGCCCATGGAGTCACCTTGCATTCAGGTCTGTGTTCTCGACGACGCGCGCGGCGTTTGCACAGGCTGTGGTCGGACCGTCAAGCAAATCGCAACGTGGTCGCGCCTGTCGGACCCCGAACGCCGCCGCATTATGAAGGAGCTCCAGTCAGAGCGTGATCGACGTCCTGAAGCGACCGTTGCGACGTCCGGCTCCCGCCCTTTAGACGAGTGAGTATCATGGGACTATGGCTCTCCCTGCTGCTGTTGATCGCCTCCGGCACGCTGCTGATCGCGCGCCCGGACGTCAGCGCGTTCACGCCATACGATCCCGCGGATTTAGGCGTCATGCTGGCCGCTGCGGCACTGGCCATCTTCGTGATGACCCGCATATTGGGTGACAGCTCCGGGTTCTTTCGCTTCATTCGCGTCGTCCTCACCTGGACCGCTATCGGCGTCCTGGGCCTTGCCGGCTACACCTACCGCGAGGAGATCCTCGCACTCGGCCATCAGGTGGTCGGCGACGTGCTGCCGGCAGCGAGCAGTGTCCTGCGGCCGCCTGAAACCCAGACCGAAGGCGAACGTTCGGTCCGCATCCGCCGCCGTGGCGATGGCCATTTTGTCGCCAATGCCCAGGTCAATGGCATACCGCTGCCGATGCTGATCGATACAGGTGCGTCCACTGTGGTCCTAAAGCCGGCGGACGCCCAGCGCCTCGGCATCGACGTCGACAAACTCCGCTACACGGTCCCCGTCCAGACCGCCAACGGCACCACCTACGCCGCCCATGTGCGGCTGCGCAACGTTGCTCTCGGCCCCATCAAGGTCGGCGAGGTCGAAGCCTTGGTCGCCAAGCCCGGAACGCTCAAGGACAGCCTGCTTGGTATGACTTTTTTAAACAGGCTGAGGTCTTATGAGTTCTCTGGTGAGTTCCTGACCCTGCGCAGCTGAAGTTGCTTTTGCACCTCGCCGCGCATTCAGTGATGCGAGTGTTCGAAATGGCATTGTCTACCGGTGGACGGCGTATCATCACCGACAGCTTGAGCTGGATCGGCGCCATGGGCATCTGCGCCGTTGGCGTCGTCTATTTTTCCGAAATCCGCTCCTTCGCCCGCGATCTCGTGGGCATTCCGCATCCGCAAACCCAGGCTCGCGCTTCCGGCGACCGCTGGCCAAGCGATACACCCCGCCAGATGCACGTCCGCAAGGCTGCGGCGACACCGGCGGCCTCTGGGCCGATCGTCGAACTCGTGGCTGGCGAATACGGCCACTTCCATGCCCGCATCGACGTCAACGGCCGCTCGATCGACGCCCTCGTCGACACCGGCGCATCAATGGTTGCGCTGACCTATGAGGACGCCCGACGTATCGGCATCTTTGTCAAGGACAGCGACTACAATCTGCGGACGAGCACCGCTAACGGCATCGCCAAGGCCGCATCGGTTCGCCTTTCGACTGTCGATATCGGCGGCATTCGCGTCCGCAACGTCGAGGCCGCCGTCATGGAGCCGGGCAAGATGAACAAGAGCCTGCTCGGCATGGCCTTTCTTGGCCGCCTGCAGCGCGTCGAGATGGGCGCTGGCCGCCTGAAGCTCGTGGAATAACGCCGCTTTCGGACGCCCCGGCCCGCCCGCGCATTAATCACGTTTGACGCCCCCCGCATCCACCGCCTATTGAACCGGCGGCGCCACCGCGCCGAACCGAGCGCTGCCGCGCGATTGAGGGCCCAACGATGCTGCCGAAACCCCGCGCCGATCTGAAGCCCAACACGCTCGAGTTCGAGCGCATGCCGCTGATCAAGCCGACCGGCTTTCGCGAGTACGACGCGCGCTGGCTCTTCCCGCAGGAGATCAACCTGATGGGGATCAACGCCGTCGGTCTTGGCCTCGCGACGCTGTTCGGCCGCCGCGGCGTTTCCCGCCGCATCGTCGTCGGTCACGATTACAGGTCCTATTCGGCGAGTGTGAAGCAAGCCCTGATCATGGGGTTGCTTGCTGGTGGAGCGGAAGTCCACGACATCGGCCTCGCCATGTCGCCGATGGCCTACTTCGCGCAGTTCGCGCTCGAAGTCGAGGGCGTCGCGATGGTGACGGCCTCACACAACGACAACGGCTGGACTGGCATCAAGATGGGCCTCAACCGCCCCCTCACACTCGGCCCCGAAGAGATGACGGAGCTGAAGGACATTGTCCTCAACGGCAAATCCGAGACCCGCGTCGGCGGCCGCTACATTTTCGTGCCCGACATCGCCGAGCGCTATGCCGCCGACTTGACGGCGCGCGCGAAATTCAAGCGCCGCCTCAAGGTCGTGGCTGCCTGCGGCAACGGCACCGCCGGAGCCTTCGCGCCCAAAATCCTCGAGGCGCTCGGCTGCGAAGTCGTGCCACTCGACTGCACGCTGGACTACACGTTCCCGCGCTACAACCCCAATCCCGAAGACATGAAGATGCTACACGCCATGTCGGAAGCGGTGCTGGCCCACAAGGCCGACGTCGGCCTCGGCTTCGATGGTGATGGTGATCGCTGCGGCGTCGTCGATAATGAAGGCCACGAGATCTTCGCGGATACCGTCGGTGTGATGCTGGCGCGCGATCTCTCGTCAGTCTTTCCGAAGCCGACTTTTGTTGCAGATGTGAAGTCGACCGGGCTCTTCGTAACGGATCCAGTACTCCTGAAGAACGGTGCCAAGACGCTCTACTGGAAGACCGGCCACTCCTACATGAAACGTTACACGCATGAGCAAAAAGCGCTCGTCGGCTTCGAGAAGTCGGGCCACTACTTCTTCCAACCGCCGCTGGGCAAGGGCTACGACGACGGCCTGATCGCCGCGATCGCGGTGTGCGACATGCTCGACCGTGCGCCGCAGAAGACCATGGCGGACCTGAAGCGCGACTTGCCGAAGACATGGCAATCGCCGACGATGTCTCCGCACTGCGACGACGAGAAAAAATACGGCATCGTCGACAAAATCGTCGCAGAATACGAGGCCGAGTTCAAAGCCGGCAAGACCATCACCGGCCAGAAGATCCGCGATCTCGTCACCGTCAACGGCATCCGTGTGACGCTTGCCGATGGCACATGGGGGCTGGTGCGCGCATCCTCCAACAAGCCCGAGCTAGTGGTGGTCGTCGAAAGCCCCGTCTCGGAAGCCAACCGCAACGCTATCTTCCGCGACATTGAAGCCCGCCTCGCACGCTTCCCCGAGGTCGGCGCCTTCAATCAGAAGATTTGAGAACGGGCTCTGCTTCGAACGAGATAAGGTCCGGTTCACGGCGATCGTTTGCGCAAACCACTTGCTTCAGCGAAAGACAAAATGAAAACTCCGATCATGGCGGCGGCCATTTTGGCCGCCTCGATCGTCACGGCCGTCGCCCAACCCGCCGGCTTGACGCCAGACTGCGCCAGCGCGTGGGGCAGGTATTCGGCTGCGCCGGGGCCAAAGGCGTTCGCCAACGGTGCGAAGCAGGGTTGCGGCTGGCAAATCCGTAACGATAGCTTCCCGACGGCACAGGCGATCCGGGCGCAAGCCTTGCGGCAGTGCGCGCAGTTTGCCGGCCCCACGGGCGGCTGCCGCATTCTTGGTGAGTTCGAAGTAGTGGCAAGACGGCTGGCGTTGCGCACGAACGGTCGAGTTTGAATGCTGCCGCGCCCCTTCCCGCTGTATTGACATAAGTTGGATGTGCACGCCCTAGTCGCCGGCCGTCACGACCAACGCATCGGGCCACTGCCAACTTGTCGCACTGCACAAATTAGTCTAGGAGGGGCCTCAGGTGCGCTTCCCGGAAAGGGACGCAACGGCGTGCCTCCCAAAGCTGATTTCCGCCCAGGCCCGGATCAACGGACCGCACGGCACCCGTCCAAAGGACAGACGCATGACCGCTCAAGACACGTCCGCAGACAATTCCGCGACCCTGCTGATCCGGAACCGGCAGACGCAGATGCCAGTGCGCTCCGGCACCATCGGCCCTGATGTGATCGATGTCGGCCGCCTGTACCGCGATACCGGCTGCTTCACCTACGATCCAGGCTTCACCTCGACCGCCAATTGCTCGTCCAAGATCACCTATATCGATGGCGACAAAGGCGTGCTGCTGTATCGCGGCTACCCGATCGAACAGCTTGCCGAGAAATCAAACCACCTCGAAGTTTGCTACCTGCTGCTGCACGGCGAGCTGCCGAACAAAAAGCAGTACGACGAGTTCAATAACGTCGTCACGCGCCACACCATGGTGCACGAGCAGATGTCGCGGTTCTTCTCCGGATTCCGTCGCGATGCTCATCCAATGGCCGTCATGTGTGGCTCCGTCGGCGCATTATCGGCATTCTATCACGACTCGACCGATATTAACGACGCCAAGCAGCGCATGATCGCATCGCATCGCATGATCGCGAAGATGCCAACGCTGGCGGCTATGGCCTACAAGTACTCGATCGGCCAGCCCTTCATCTATCCGAGGAATGACCTCGACTATACGGCGAACTTCCTGCAGATGTGCTTCGCGGTGCCCTGCGAGCCCTATCATGTCGATCCGGTGCTGGCGCGCGCGCTCGACCGCATCTTCATCCTGCATGCCGATCACGAGCAGAACGCTTCGACCTCGACGGTGCGGCTCGCGGGCTCATCGGGCGCCAATCCATTTGCGTGCATTGCGGCCGGCATCGCCTGCCTTTGGGGTCCCGCGCATGGCGGCGCCAACGAAGCCGCCCTCAAGATGCTGGAAGAGATCGGCGACAAGAAAAATATTCCTGCCTTCGTCGAACGCGCCAAAGACAAGAACTCAGGCCAGCGCCTGATGGGCTTCGGTCATCGCGTCTACAAGAACTATGACCCGCGCGCCAAAGTGATGCAGAAGACTTGCCACGAGGTGCTCGCCAAACTCGGCATCAACGATCCATTGCTGGAAGTTGCGATGGAGCTCGAGCAAATCGCGGTCAAGGACAGCTACTTCGTCGAGAAGAAACTCTATCCGAACGTCGACTTCTATTCGGGCATCGTGCTGCGCGCACTCGGCTTCCCGACATCGATGTTCACGGTGCTGTTCGCGGTTGCCCGCACCGTCGGCTGGATCGCCCAGTGGAAGGAAATGATCGAGGATCCGGAGCAGAAGATCGGCCGCCCGCGTCAGCTCTACGTCGGTGCCGCGGAGCGCAATTACGCAGCGATTGACAAGCGTGTCTGAGAAGGCCCGTAACGAAAACGGCGGCCAGATGGATCTGGCCGCCGGTCTCGGGGGGCGTAAAATTCAAACGTTTTAGGACGCTTTCTGCCAACGGCGCAGCAGTATGGTGCGCCGCGCTTCATGATCGCGTGAGTAGCCCCTGAGGATTACCCGTTCGAGAAGCCGCGTCCTGTTTCGCCCATCATCGCAGGGCGACGGCGTATGATGTCCTAGCCACTCCGCGTGGGCCACGGGTGTCCGAGTTCTGGGCCTCACGTCGCGCAAAGGCGCAAGCCTGCTCATGGTGCGCGTGCTCATGCTCTATCATCTCCAGCGTAAAGTAGTGATCCGCCACACCGGACGTATGACGGTGAAATGTGACGAGGCCATTGCGTCGCGCCAGATTTCACGTGGATCGCGCAAATACCGCGCACACATTGTTTTGAGGCGACCGAGACACCCTGACGCGCACGCCGCCATATTCACGCCTTAAGCTCCTGGCGCGAATAACTTTGCGTCACACCGACGACCCGCTATGGTCCGGATGGACCACGCACGACACGAGTGAGAGGACTAGACGACGATGACCTTCCGACGATCTTTTGCGAGCGCGCTGCTCGGCCTCGCAACCTTGGCGCTCGCGGCGCCGGCCGCAGCGCAACGCGAACCCTACGGCGGCTTCCCGCGCACTCAGCAGTTCTCGCAGCCGAAGATCATCAGCCAGCCTGGCCAGTTCGACTATTACGTGCTGTCGCTGTCGTGGAGTCCCAGTTACTGCGCAACCCTGCAGCGTGACGGCTACGATCCGCAGTGCCATCGCCGCGACGGTAAGCGCTACTCGTTTGTGCTGCACGGCCTATGGCCGCAACACGAGCGCGGCTGGCCCGAAAACTGCCCGACGGCGGATCGCGGATTCGTGCCGCGTCCGGTCGCGAACCGCATGCTCGACATCATGCCGAGCGAACGGCTGGTGTTCCATGAGTATCGCAAGCACGGCGTTTGCTCGGGCCTCGGCGTCGACAGCTATTTCGATCTCTCGCGCAAGCTTTTCGAGAAAGTAAAGGTCCCGCAGCGCTACCAGCAGCTGACGGACGACCGGCTGTTCGTCGGCCCAGGGGAGTTGATGAAGGAGATACTCGCGATCAATCCGGACATGAAGCCGGATGCACTCGCGGTGGACTGCGGTGGTCCCGGTAATCGCTTGAAGGAAATACGCGTCTGCTTCGACAAGGCCGGCGAGTTCCGAGCCTGCGGGCGCAACGAGAACCAACAGAAGTTGTGCTCGGCCAATCGCATGTACGTGCCGCCCGTCCGCGCCAGCGCTGGTTCGGGCGCGTCGCCTGCGCCCACGCCCGGCGCCGCGCCGTCGCAACGCGCGCCGTTCAATCCATTGCCAGGCCCTGGTCCGCTACCGCCGGCGGCGGGCGAACGCCGGATCTAACGGTGCGCGACGTGCCCGCTGGCCCTGTGGATAACTCAGGGCGGCCGGCACGCGCTGGCAACGAATCATTGCCGCTTCCGCCTCGACCCGCAAACTCATTCCCAAATCCGGATTGATTCGCAGGTTCGAAAGCAGAATGCAGCGGCAGAGTTCACAGCACGTTGAGACGACGGCCCGGGTCTATCCCGCGCCGCCACGTGCGCATCGTGAGCCGTCGGCCGTGGCGCCAACATTGCAGCGCGAGACGCCGCTCTCGACGCACCGCCGCCGGATGGGACCGATGACGACAGCGCTGGCGGGCTTCGTCGCAGGTGTCGCGTTCTGGCATCTCGTCGGCTTCTGGGGTTTCATCAGCACGGTCGTCCACAAGCCGGAACGGCCGCGCGCGCAATCCGAGTTGGCGATCGATGGTGACGTCGGTAACGCACAGACACTTCCAGTCCGCAGCCGCGCCGCGCAAACCATCGACGCGACGATCGCCGCGTGCAGCAGCCTCGTACTCAGCCGCGATACGAGCGACATTCGCGTGCTACCATGCCCCGTCAATGCACAGCGCTTGCCCGATGGCGGCGGCACGACGCGAGGCGACTTGGAGCCCTTGCGAAAGACCGCGGCCCGCCGCGCGCCAGCCGTCGCGACGTGGTCGGCAACCATAAATGAAACAACCACCGCCAAGCCGCGTTGATCCGATCAGCTTGCACGGCCCTGCGCGCCATCGTAATCGTTATGGATGAGCGAGGCCGAACAGCCCCTGTTCCGCGCTGGCGATTGCTGGTCCTACCGCGCGCCCGCCGGGTTTGAGTCCTCCCGCATCGTCATCGGCGCGGTGCTGCGCTTTGCAGATCAACCGTCGATCATCTGCATTGGGGTCACAGGCGCGCCGCAGAAGTTGCCCGATGGCAGCCTGCGCGCATGCGACATCCCGCTGATCCCCATGACGGAGCAGGCGGTCGCTGCAACGGTCGTGGCGCGCGCTGGTCAAGCCGAGCCACCGGCCGAGTTCGGCGCGGCCTTCGCGGCATGGCACCAGGACGACCGCGGGCTGACAGTGTTTACAGTTCCTTTCGAAGGCCTGCTCGATCGCATGATCGCACTGCAAATGGCCGATATCGTGGGTGAAACGCCCGCCTGAGGCGCTTTTTCGGGAACCAGAGCAACTGTGCGAATTTCGTTCGCCGCTTAACCCGCCGACAATCATTCGAATGCAAAATGACAGGTGAGCGGGGTGTGGGTCTTGCTCGCGTTTGTCAGGAGCAGAGCATGTTGTATGCATCAGCTTATATTTTGAACGATTACTGGTTGCAGAGCGCAGTCATTCCAGGCAACGCGATATGTGCCGCAGCACCAATGGCCATTGAGCGCGTAGCGCCGAAACCCGCGCAGCAGTGGCAGTTGGCGATGCGCAAGCGGTCGGCTGAAGCCTTGAACACACCAAAGAGCCGGCGTGCCAAGCCCAAAGCCAAGGTCAAGGCGCTGAAGCCGAAACGGACACCGCCGCGCCGCGTTGTCTGGCTTGAAGCTGCGCCATCGGCGCCACGCCCAAGCGCGACGATTCATACGCTGCAGCCCAATAGCATTCAGGCGAAGATCCGCCGCGCCCTGCGGGATAGCAACATCGCGGCGTAACGCCGTGATGCGATGCCTCAGAACTTGAACGACACGCCGGCACGCACCGTATGGAAATCGGTGTCAAAGCGATTGACGCTGCCGCCCGCGTTGATCGCGTCCTTCCCGAGATCCGTGTAAAGGTACTCGAGCCGCATCGTCCAATTGCGCGACAGCAGCATTTCGGCGCCAGTGCCGATCTGATAGCCGCGCAAGAGCTCGGATTTGCTCGCGACGCCGGCGCGCTCGAAATCCATGTTCGCCCAGGCGAAGCCACCGGTGGCGTAAAGCATCAGCGCCGGTGTCAGCAGAAAGCCCGCGCGTGCCCTGAATGAGCCTATCGCATTGAGTTCGCGCACAATCGTGGTGCCGGCCCCATTGCTGATCGAGCCGCCGAGGTTGCCCGTTCCAACATCGGTTTCGACACCGAGCACAGTGCGTCCCAGCTGCCAATTGTAGCCCGCCATGACGGTGCCGAGCCAGCCGCGATCGTCGCTGCGCGCGTTACCAAAGTCGCCGGCGATGTCTGTGCCGCCGAAACCGCCGCCGATGGCTGCGCCCATGTAGAAGCCGGTCCAGCGCTCGATGTCGAGACGCGGCTCGAAGGCGGGCGGTGGAAGACCGCGACGCGGACCGCCACCGAGATCGGCGGCCAAGGCCGCGCTGCTCATAGCAGCGATCATCGCAACTGCGCCAAGGCTTTGCTTTCTGAACGCCATGATCATTCCCTGCTTATTGTTTTGCGCCGCGATAGCCATCAGCAGATCACAAGTGCTCACGGTTCACGGCACGGAGCCGCTACAGGCCGAGTGGGGCGGAAGTCAGAAGGAAATGGGGCGCAGCGCCGCAATTCGCCAAAGCGGTTCGGTGCGTGGCCGCAGCACGGCGATCTTGCGGGGCTCTTGCGAACTACTCAGGCCGCGACTTTGCGCACCCGCTCGGTGCGCCATGCGAGCGGCGCCAAACCTATCCAGCCGAGTGCCGGCGCCGAATCCGTCGCCGACAGTGTCGTCGGATCGACGCTCCACTTTCGCGCGAGCTGCAGCACATGCGCTTGCGTCGGATGCAGCACGAGTTCGCCGCCCGCATCGCCGAGACGATCACGCACGCCGCGGAGTTCAAAGAGCTTCAAGCCCAAGCTCCGCTCTTCCTTCGTCGGCTGTCCCTTGTTCGAGACGATCCCGTTGTCGCCGATCGCGAAGGCGCGCACCAGCCGGCCCTCGATCATGCGCGACCAGGCAAAATAGTCGATCATCGGATAGCCGAAGAAGTACTGCACCTCCGAGAAATGCCGCCCGAGTTCGAGCAGCAGCGGCGTCGACTTGTCGATGAATTTGCGCCCCATCGGGGTCGGCAAGCCGAGGCCGACGACAAACACCCAGCCATTGACGGGCGGCGAGACGAAGATGTGGCTCTCACCAAGATCCTCGTCATACACGGATCCGAGTCCCGTGTTCCAATTGGCCGCCTGGACATTGGCGAGGCTCAGAACCTCGGCCACGCGCTCGGAGTCGCGAGAGCGCACCGCAAGCCACGCCATGCTGCGGCCAAAGGCAAGCGGTTGATCTGGCTCATTTTCATAGATGATGCGGCCTTCAGCGACTCGCGGTGCGACGTAAAACGCCGCAGCGGCAACCGTGAGCAAGATCATCAAGGCAATGACGATGTACACGCCGGGCTTTCCTCTTTCGCCGCCGCCAGTTAAATCAACCTCTGATTCGGTCGCAACTAGGGCATGGCCACGGCGTGGGGATAACGCGCGGCTGGCTGAGTTGAAAAGACGGATCTCGCATCGAAAAGAGAGGGAGTGTGGCGCAATGGTTGGGTTTGGATCGGTTCCGAAAGTAGGCGGCCAGCGCGGCGGATCAGGCGGCAGCCGCGCCGACGTGATCGACTACAAGATCACCGGCCAGGAGATGCAGTTCGTCGAAATCGAACTTGATCCCGGCGAGAGCGCGATCGCGGAAGCGGGCGGGATGATGTACAAATCCCCCGCCATCCACATGGACACCGTGTTCGGCGACGGCAGCAAGGCGCCGGGCGGCTTCTTCGGTAAGATCGCAAGCGCCGGAAAACGCATTCTGACCGGCGAGAGCCTGTTCATGACGGCGTTCGAGAACCAGGGCCAACGCAAGGAGCGCGTGGCCTTCGCCGCACCTTATCCCGGCACCATCATCCCATTCCATCTCGACGAGATGGGCGGCATGATGATCTGCCAGAAAGACGCCTTCCTCGCGGCTGCAAAGGGCGTTAGCGTCGGCATTCACTTCCAGCGCAAGATCATGACGGGCCTGTTCGGCGGCGAAGGCTTCATCATGCAGAAACTCGAAGGCGATGGCATCGTATTCGTCCACGTCGGCGGCTGCGTCATCGAGCGTGAGCTGGCGTCTGGCGAAGAACTCCACGTCGATACGGGCTGTCTCGCCGCGCTGACGCCGTCGGTCGAGTTCGATATCGTCCGGGCAGGCAGCGTCAAATCGATGATCTTCGGCGGCGAAGGCGTGTTCTTCGCGCAACTGCGGGGCCCCGGCAAAGTGTGGCTGCAGAGCTTGCCGTTCTCACGCCTCGCCGGCCGCATCATCGCCAATGCTCCGGGCGTTACGGGCGGCGAAGGCTCGATGCTCGGCGGCGTCTTCGGCGGCGACGACCGTTAGGCAACAGCCGACGGTGGCGACGGGCGCCGCAATATCGGCTATGCACTCCCGATACGCGGCACCACCTTTGCGAACAAGAACCACATGACACCTACTCAAGACCGAACCGTCCTGATCACCGGCGCCGCCCAGCGCATCGGGCGCGCGATTGCCCTCGATTTCGCCGCCCAAGGCTGGCGCGTTGCCATCCATTGCAACCGTTCGCGTGCGGCCGCCGATCAGTTGCAGCAACAGATCACGCAATCCGGCGGACACGCCGCGGTCCTGAGCGCCGACCTCGCCGATGCGCGCGCGGTCGAGGCGCTCGTCCCGCAATGTGTCGAGACGCTCGGCGCGCCGCTCTGCCTCGTCAACAATGCGTCGCTGTTTGCTTACGACGACATCACCACGCTCGAGCCCGCACTGTGGGACGCGCATCAGGCGACCAATCTTCGCGCACCGGTATTTCTCGCCAAGGCTATCGCGGCGCACCTGCCGGCGAACGCCACCGGCAACATCATCAACATCATCGATCAGCGGGTGTGGAAACCGACGCCGCACTTTTTCTCCTACCATGCAACCAAAGCCGGGCTCTGGACGGTGACGCAGACTTTGGCACAGGCCTTTGCCCCGAGGATTCGCGTCAACGCCATCGGCCCTGGCCCCGTCCTGAAGAGCGACCACCAGAGCGAGGCCGACTTCAGGCAGCAGTGGGAAACGGTTCCGCTCGGCCGCGGCACCACGCCGGACGAAATCGCCGTCCGCTATCCGATTTATTCTCAGCGCGCCCGCCATGACCGGTCAAATGATCGCCTTGGACGGCGGCCAACATCTGGCCTGGCAAACGCCCGACATCGGCGATGGCCGCGGCTAAGCTCCAACTTGCAGCATCAGGATACAGTCGTGTCACAGTTCCCGCCGTCCCATTCATACGCTTCCGCCGAACACGCAACACGGCACGTCTTTGTGCGCGATCTGGAGATCGTGGCGAGCGTCGGCGTATATGAGCAGGAGAAACGATATCAGCAGCGCGTCATCATCTCCGTCGATCTTGCGGTGCGCGACGATTATGACGGCAGATCCGACCGGCTGGCCGATGTCGTCGACTACAGCCGGATCGTCAGCCGCATCGAGCGGCTCGTCGAGGAAGATCACGTGCAGCTGTTGGAGACGCTCGCCGAGCACATCGCCAAAGCGTGTCTCGAAGACACGCGAGTTCAGTGCGCGCGTATCAGGATCGAGAAGCCCGATATCATTCCGTCGGTGAAATCGGTCGGCATCGAAATCGAACGGCGTCAAGCGCGGACCGACTGACGATCAGGTCTGAGGGTGGGTTGGGGGTAAACACTCAACTCAATTCCCGCGATCTCATAGCCGAATTGTTTGGCCGACGTGGTGAGCCAGTCGAATGCCGCCTCCGCGAACGACGACGTCACGTAAAGATCGAAGGTGTCGCCTGATCCCACGCGATGGACCAGCATCTGCAAGTGCGCGATCGGCGTCGCGGCCACGGCATCGGCGCCGAACACACGCGGATCGAGGTCGATGCGGCAACCTTTCGCCAGCACGTCGCGAGCATGCGCGCCCGAGATTCGCAGGATGGCTTTTCCACCGCTTTGTTCCACCAGCGCGGCCTGATCGCTGGCGATGGCCTGAATTTTCGCGCGCAACGCCTCGCCTTGCGCGATTGGTGCGGTGATGAGCCAATGATCGGGTTGGATGGCGAGGATCGTCAGCGCGTCCGAGCCCGTCGCTTGATTGGGACCGGGAAGCGCGAGGCCGAGGCTGGAACGCACCGTCGCATTGACGGCATCACGTGCCCCCTTCGCCGACATCAATTGCCAGATCGCCCGGCGCGGCAAGCTCAGCTCAACGACTTTGCCCCCTGCCGCGCCAAAGCGTCCCGGCGTGAAGCGATGTGCGATCGGCGAGATGACCTCAGGTGCGGACACGTGCACTCTCCGGATCGACATGGTGCGGACTGGTAATCTCGACTTCAACCATTTCATCGCGCAACGGGAACGCCGCATGCAGCCGGTCGCCGGTGCGTTGGGCGCCATCGCGCAGCATGGCAAGACCGATCCAGCAGTTGAGTTCCACCGACCGCGTCACGCTCGATACCCATCCGAGGCTCACCGCCCCATTGGATCGATCGACGATATGCGCGCCTGCGCGCAGCCGGTTCGCAAACGACGGATTGAGCGCGCGGATGCCGACCAGCCGCGGCCGCGACGGATCCATCAGCCCGGGCCGCTCGGCATTGACGCGGCCGATGTAGTCTCCAGTCTTTTTCAACATTTTTTCAAACCCGAGGTCGCGCGCGGTCGTCTGGCCGTTGATTTCAGCGCCCGTCACGTGCCCCTTCTCGACGCGCAAAACATTCAGCGCCTCGAGTCCGTACGGCACCAATCCCATCGGCGTTCCAGCCTCGTGCAACGCCGCCCACACGCGCGTACCAAGTCCCGACGGCGTCGCGACCTCATAGCCAAGCTCGCCCGAGAAACTGACGCGAAACACGCGCACCGGCGCACCTGCGATCCGGCCCTCACCTGCCGCCATGTACGGCAGTCCCACATTTGAAACGTCCAACCCGTCGATGCAGCGCGCCAGTACATCGCGCGCGCGCGGTCCCGTCAGCGCCATCTGCGCCCACTGATCCGAGACCGAACAGAAGCGCACATCGAGGCTCGGCCACAGCACCTGGGCACAGAACTCGAGATGGCCCATGACTTCGGCGGCTTTTGCCGTGGTCGTGGTCATCAGGTAGTGATGAGGGCCGAGCCGCGACGTCGTCCCGTCATCGAACATCAGGCCATCCTCGCGCAGCATCAGGCCATAGCGCGCCCGGCCGATCGCCAGCGTCGAGAACGTGTTCGTATACACGCGATCGAGGAACGACGCCGAGTCGCGGCCCTGAATATCGATCTTGCCAAGCGTCGAGACATCGCAGAGACCGGCCGCCTGGCGGACCGCGCGCGCCTCGCGCAGGATCGGCTCCCAGCCCGTCTCTCTCGTCTTTGAATAGTAGCCCGCGCGCAGCCACAGCCCAGTTTCCATAAACACCGCGTGCGCGCTGTCATGCCAGCGATGCAGCGGCGTCCGCCGCGTCGGCTTGTGATGCCGCCCCACATCATGCCCCGCGAACGCGCCAAACGTCACCGGCGTCACATAGGGCCGGAACGTCGGCACGCCGACCTTTTCGATGGGTTCGCCGCGTGCGGCCGCCAGCACCGCGACGCCGACGAGACCACCACTCTTGCCCTGATCCGTTCCCATGCTGTGCGTCGTGTAGCGTTTGGCATGCTCGACGTGCGTGAAGCCCTCCTGATGCGCGAGGCGCATGTCGCCGGCTGTCGCATCATGCTGCAAATCGATGAAAGCTTTGCCAGAACCGGCGACCTCCCAAATGGGTTGCAGCGGCGTTTGCCGCTCGTCTGCTTGCGGCGTGCCGCCACCGTCGCCCGACACATGCAGACCAAGCGTTCGCGCCGCCGCGCGGCCAACTGCGCGGCCATCCTCGGCAGCAGCCTTGATCCCGAAGATGCCGCGCGCCGCCCCGGCTGATTGCACCGCTGCGAGCGTTGCCCGCGGCACGAAGGTGGCGAGCGCCGCATCCCACTGCAGCTTCTCGCCGGCCATGCTCGCGAGGTTTACCGCCGGGTTCCAGCCGCCTGAAATGCAAAGCAGGTCGGCATCGAAGACGCTGCTGCCGCCGCCAACGC
Source organism: uncultured Alphaproteobacteria bacterium (assembly GCA_963779515.1). Classification (GTDB taxonomy): domain Bacteria; phylum Pseudomonadota; class Alphaproteobacteria; order Rhizobiales; family Hyphomicrobiaceae; genus CAVZYN01. Next base: position 944,143 of record CAVZYN010000002.1, on the reverse strand, counting down.
GCCGCCGCACCGCGACTTTGCCGAGAAGACGCTTACCGTCCGTGCCGATGACCTCGGCGCCCTCGACGACGTTGATCAACGCGCCGCGTGCGATATCGGCCGCGATCGAATGCGGACGCACATCGACGATGGCCTTGATCTCGACTCCGGCATCTTGCAACGCATAGGCCGCGTCGTAGGCGCCGTCGTTGTTGGCAAAGATCACAGCGCGTCGGCCCGGCGCGACGCCATAACGGCGCACGTAGGTCTCGGCCGCACCCGCCAGCATGATCCCGGGCCGATCGTTGTCGGGGAACGCAACGAACCGCTCGATGGCGCCGGTTGCGAGAATGATGTGACGCGCGCGGATGGTCCAGGTGCGTTGGCGCACCTCATAAGCCGCGGGCTCGGCGAGATGATCGCTGACGCGTTCCAGCGCGCCCGCGACGCCGTGATCGTAGAGACCAAAGACGGTGGTGCGCGGCAACAGCGTGACGTCCGGCTTGGCAACCAGCGCCTTGATCTCCGCGGCACGCCAAGCCTCGTGTTCAGGCGAGACCAGCAATCCACCGCCGAGTTCGAAATCCTGTTCGCACAGAATGACCCGCGCGCCAGCATCGGCGACCGCGCGTGCCGCAGCCAGACCCGCTGCACCAGAGCCCACGACCAGCACATCGCAGTGCGCATGGCGCGGCTCATAGGTGTCTGGATCTGGCTCCAGCGCGGCGCGGCCAAGTCCCGCCGCGCGCCGGATTGCGGGCTCGTAGACCTTCTCCCAGAACGCGGCCGGCCACATGAATGTCTTGTAGTAGAAGCCCGCTGGCAGGAACCGCGCCAGTTTGCCGTTGATGGCCGCAACGTCGTATTTCAGCGACGGCCAGCGGTTCTGGCTTTCGGCGATCAGGCCGTCATAGAGCTCAGCGACCGTCGCGCGCGTGTTCGGCTCGCGCCGCGCTCCGGTCCGCAATTCAACGAGTGCGTTCGGCTCTTCGGGTCCAGCCGTGAAGATCCCGCGCGGCCGGTGATACTTGAAACTGCGGCCGACGTGCCGCACGCCATTGGCAAGCAACGCCGACGCGAGCGTATCGCCCTGAAAACCCTGGTACGCCATGCCGTCGAACGTGAACCGCAAGCCCCGGTCTCGATCGATACGGCCACCCTTGGCCAACCGGAACGTCTCTGTCATCGGCCCGGCACCTTCAGGTCATCGGTCGCCCGGCCCGTCGCCGCGATCTCGTGCGTCGCCGTATTGCGCACGACCTTCACCCACTGCCGGCAACCACCCGCGTGATGCCACCACTCGACATGCCAGCCCATCGGGTTCTGGCGCTCATAGACATAGGCGTAGAAGGCATCTCCGTTGGCATCGGCAGGTCGCGTCACCGTTGCGTCACCGCGATAGAGAAACTCTGCTTCATCGCGCACACCGCACCAGGGGCATTTGATCTGTTGCATTTACTGCACCCACGGCGCTGGACCTGCGCCCTTCTCATCGAGCACGCGGCCGGCGCGGAACCGCTCCATGTTCAGCGCGGCATTGAGCGCGTGCGGGCGATCCTGCGCGATCGTATGCGCAAAGCACCAGCCCGATCCCGGGATCGCCTTGAAGCCGCCGTAGCACCAGCCGCCGTTGAGATAGAGCCCCTGCAGCGGCGTCTTGGCGATGATCGGCGAGCCATCCATCGTCATGTCCATGATGCCGGCCCATTGCCGCAGCACCCGGACACGCGACAGCGCCGGGATCATGGCGACGCCCTCGGAGAGGACCTCTTCGACGATCGGCAGGTTGCCCCGCCGCGCATAGGAATTGTAGCCGTCCTGCGAGCCCCCGAACACGAGCCCGCCCTTGTCCGACTGCGAGATGTAGAAGTGTCCCGCGCCGAACGTCACGACGTGATCGAGCATCGGCTTCAGGCTTTCGCTGACGAATGCTTGCAATTTGTGGCTCTCGATCGGCAGCCTGAGCCCCGCCATCGCGGCGACGTGCGATGAATGACCCGCGACCGCAATACCGATCTTGTTCGCGCCGATGAACCCGCGTGACGTCTCGACGCCTGTCACGCGATCGCCTTCGCGGCGAATACCCGAGACCTCGCAGTTCTGGATGATGTCGACGCCGCGCTGGTCGGCCGCGCGCGCATAGCCCCAAGCAACCGCGTCGTGCCGGACGGTGCCGCCACGCGGTTGCAGCAACCCACCGTAGATCGGAAACCGTGCGTTGTCGAAATCGAGGATCGGCACGAGGCGTCGCACGTCTTCCTTCTCCAACAGCTCGGCGTCGATGCCGGCGAGCCGCATTGCATTGCCGCGCCGCGCCGACGTATCGCGCTGACTGTCAGAATGGAACAGATTGATGACGCCGCGTTGGCTCACCATCATGTTGTAGTTGAGATCCTGCTCCAGCCCTTCCCAGAGCTGTAGCGACTTTTCATAGAAGTTGTGGTTCTCTGGAAGCAGATAGTTGGAGCGGATGATCGTCGTGTTGCGGCCGACGTTTCCGAGCCCGATCTGGCCGCGTTCCAGAACGGCGACGTTGGTGATGCCGTGATTGCGCGCAAGGTAGTAAGCGCTCGCCAACCCGTGTCCGCCGCCGCCGATGATGATGACATCATACGCAGATTTGGGTGCCGCATCGCGCCAAGCCGGCCCCCAGCCTCGATGACCGCTCAAGCCCTCTTTGAGCAGCCTGAAAACTGAATAGGTATCCCGCATTTCGGGGCGCAACCTTTGCCGGATGCCCGTTGCATCCGATTTGAAAACTAAGGGACCGGCGCGCCCCAGCGCAAGCCTGAAAGATCACACCGACTGTGGCCCTCGCACCATAGTCGGAGACACATCCAAGCAACCATCTAGCGCCCTGATCTTCCACGTATTAAGCTCTCGTGAGATCACGCAGCGGGGGCGCCAACGGATCAGAGTGGGCCCGGTCATGATGACATGTTTCGAGTTTCGTGCAGCCTTAGATGAACTGCGATTGACCCAGCGTACCGTGGCCGCGTTGTGCGGCGTCACTCCGCAGCAAGTCTGGAAATGGTGCAAGGGTCATTCGCCGGTTCCGACTTACGCACAAACAATCCTGTCGCTGCTGAAGACCGACGAGCCCGAGCGCATCGTCGCCGGCGACAGCGTCGATTGGCACGTCGAGCGCCGCCACGTCTACACCCGTGACGCGACCTTCAAGGACCTCGCCAAGCGCTGGCATCCCGACATCGCTGGCCGCGACACCAATGCCGAAATGCAACTCGTCTTAAAGTTCCGCAATCAACAACCGACTGCCCTCGTGCCCATCACCGAACCGCACGGCACACGGCATTGACGGCGGCACTCACGCCCCGTTCTGATTGCGTCGCGCGCCGAGCTGGGCTTTGATGGCGGCAACCCTTCTTGAATTGGAGTTTCGCCGTGGCTGATGCCGTGATCGTCTCGACTGCCCGCACGGGCCTCGCCAAATCCTGGCGCGGCGCCCTCAACGCCACGCACGGCGCCAGCATGGGCGGCCACGTCGTCCGCGAGGCCATCAAGCGCGCCAATATCGATCCAGGCGAAGTCGAGGACGTCATCATCGGCTGCGCCAATCCGGAAGGCGCGACGGGCTGGAACATCGCCCGCCAGGTCGGGCTCGCCGGTGGCTGCCCGATCACCGTCTCCGGCATGACCATCAATCGCTTCTGCTCCTCGGGCCTGCAGACCATCGCACTCGCCGCCCAGCGCATCCACGCCGGCGAAGGCAACGTCTATGTCGCCGGCGGCGTCGAGAGCATCAGCCTCGTGCAGAACCAGATGAACCGGCATCACTTCCAGGACGCGGCGCTTAAAAAGCAAAAGCCCGAAATCTATTGGAACATGCTGCAGACGGCGGAGACCGTCGCCAAGCGCTACGGCATCGCCCGCGACGTGCAGGACGCCTATGGCGTCCGGAGCCAGCATCGCGCGGCGGCAGCCCAGCAAGCAGGCAAATTCCGCGACGAGATCGCGCCGTTCACGACCCTGATGACCAAAACCGAACTGAACGAAAAGAAAGAGGTGGTGCGCACCTATGAGGAAGAGGTGACGCTCTCCTCAGACGAAGGCATTCGCGCCGACACGACGCTCGAGGGGCTTGCCAAAATCAAGCCCGCCTTTGAGGGCGGTGTCATCGCGGCCGGCAACGCCAGTCAGTTTTCCGATGGCGCCGCCGCCTGCGTCGTGATGGACGCCAAACTCGCCGAGAAACGCGGATTGAAACCGCTTGGAATTTTCCGTGGCTTTGCGGTCGCGGGCTGCGAACCCGACGAAATGGGCATCGGCCCCGTCTATGCGATTCCAAAGCTGCTCGCGCGCGCTGGCAAGAAAGTCTCCGACATCGACCTGTGGGAGTTGAACGAAGCGTTCGCGGTGCAGGTGATCTATTGCCGCGACAAGCTCGGCATCCCCGACGACCGCCTCAACGTCAATGGCGGCGCCATCGCCGTCGGTCATCCCTATGGCGTCTCCGGCACGCGGCTTGCCGGCCATGCCCTCATCGAAGGCAAGCGGCGCGGCGCCAAGCTCGTGGTCGTGACCATGTGCATCGGCGGCGGCATGGGTGCCGCTGGATTGTTCGAGGTGGCGTGAGCCCTCACGCCGCGAGAAACGCCTTCATTGCCTGGTTTGCCTGCGCCGGCACCTCGAAGTGGACGAAGTGGCCGGCATCCTCGGCGCATTGCAAGGTCACGTCGGCGAAGTAGTCGCCGAGCTTGTCGGTCCAGGCGTACTGCAGAACAGGGTCGTGCCGGCCCCACAGCACATGCGTCGGCGCCGCGATCTTGGGAATTGTGAGCGCGCCCTCGCGCATCATGCGGCGGCGGAACTGCGCGACGCCCGTGTACCAATCAAAGCCGCCTTGGATGTTGCCCGGTAGCATGAAGTTGTCGATCCACTCCTCCAGAAAATCATCGAACGCATGCTTCTGATGTGACCAGTGGGTCAGGAAATGCCGGTAGTAGATCCTGGCCGCCTCGCGCGACGACCCCACCAAAGAAGCGGCAAACTCCTTCTGGTGGAACTGCTGATACCAGAGCTCGGGAAAGTTCTGGCTTTCGCCCCAGCGCTTGCCGATGCCGGGATAGGCGCAGTTGAAAAAGAACAGTTTCGACACCCGCTCCGGATAGGCGAGCGCAAACGTCTGGGCGACGAACGAGCCGACATCGTGCGAGACGATCGCAAACCGCTTGAGCCCCAGCGCATCGGCGAAAGCGGCGAGATCCTTCGCCAATTGCTGCGGCGGCGTGCCGCTCTCGGGGCGCGGCACTTTCGAGACCGTCCGCCCGAAGCCGCGAAACTCCGGCGCGATACAATCGAAGTGATCCGCCAGGACGGGCAGATTGTGCACCCAGGTGCGCGCGAACTCCGGCCAGCCGTGCAGGAAAATGACGGGTTCCCCGCGCCCCGCCCGCACATAGTGCACCGACAGTTCGGATGTTTCGGCGAACGCGCCTTGCCAGTCGATATCCATTTTGCCGTGTCCCTGTAGACCGCCGCGCGACGATCCGTTATGGGGCGCCATGGGACAAGCGCCATTGGTTGCGGGAGAGATATGCGGACGTTCGATGTCGAGATCCTGATGGTCCCCGGCTGGACCGGCTCTGGTCCCGATCACTGGCAGACCCGCTGGCAGACGCGGCTGAAGACGTCGCGCCGGGTCGAGCAAGACGACTGGGACGTGGTCGACTGCGCCAAGTGGTCGGCGCGGCTGTTGGAGGCGATCGCCTTCGCCGTGAAGCCAGTGGTCCTGGTCGCGCATTCCTGCGGTGTGCCGCTGGTGGCGCACGCCGCGCCGCGCATTGCCGACAAGAAAGTTGTCGGCGCGTTTCTGGTGGCTCCCTCATCCGAAACGGCGACCGCGAAGCTTCCTGGCGTCGACCCAGCGTTCGCGGCATTTCCACGCGACCCATTGCCATTTCCATCGCTCTTGGTCGCAAGCCGCAACGACCGCTACTGCAGCTATGACGAGGCCGGCGATCTGGCGCTCGCGTGGGGCTCGACGCTGGTCGATGCGGGCGATGTCGAGCATCTCAACACCGCGTCCGGCCACGGGCCGTGGCCCGAAGGCGCAATGCGGTTCGGCCTGTTCCTGAAGCAGCTCGGCAATGCCCCGGCGCGTTAGAGTGCAACCGAATGTAACCCAGATCGAGGTTGCCGTTGCCTAAGCTCGCCGTCCTGAGTGGCGCCGAGGTTTGCGCCATTCTGGCCATCTACGGTTTCGTAGAAGTGCGGACCCAACGCTTTTCGCTTACTTCTTCCCTTCGATATCGGCGACGGCCTGGGCGAGGAATGCGCCCATCTGCTTGTGCAGGTCCGTGTCCGAGATCTTGATGTTCTTGGCGTCGAAATCGGCCTTGAGTTTTCGGACGACGTCATCGTCGCCCTTCTCGGCAAGATCTGCCTTGCGCACGGCTTTCACATAGTCATCGACCGCGGCGCCGGTGATGCCGAGCTTACCCGCCGCCCATTCCGCCATCATCTTGTTGCGGCGGCTTTCGGCCTTGAACTTCAGGTCGGCATCGTGGGCAAACTTCTTTTCAAAGCCCTTTTCGCGCTCGTCGAACGTGGTCATCGTTTTCTCCACTCGAAGCCCCGGATGGGGCAAATGTTCGCTCTGTGTTCCAAGACGGCTTGGGTTGTATCCGTCCATATTTCGGGCCCGTTCCCCGAGCCTTACCCCGGCAAAGCCCCGGAAATCAACCCTTCCCGTCGAGCCTTCAACCCAGCCGGTATAGTTCAGGGCCATAACATTGTTTCTCCCCCCTGCTCCTGCTAGTATTTCGACAGCAAAAACCGGGGCTGGGCGGCATACCCAATCTCGCGTCGACCGCACGCACGCAACACCACGTCTACTGCTCAGATTGACCAAGGACCACCACCACCATGAACAAGCGGCGCCGCGTGTACGAAGGCAAAGCCAAGGTGCTCTACGAGGGCCCCGAACCCGGCACGCTCATCCAGCATTTCAAGGATGACGCGACCGCCTTCAATGCCAAGAAGCATGCGCTGATCGACGGCAAGGGCGTGCTCAACAACCGCATTTCCGAATACATCTTCATGCGTCTCGGCGACATCGGCGTGCCGACCCATTTCATCAAGCGCATGAACATGCGCGAGCAACTGATCCGCGAGGTCGAGATCGTCCCGCTCGAAGTGGTTGTGCGCAACGTTGCCGCCGGCTCGCTCTCGACCAGGCTCGGGCTCGAGGAAGGCACCGCGCTCCCGCGCTCGATCATCGAGTTCTACTACAAACAGGACAAGCTCAACGACCCGATGGTCTCGGAAGAGCACATCACCGCGTTCGGCTGGGCCAACCCGCAGGAGATCGACGACATCATGGCGTTGGCGCTCCGCATCAACGACTTCCTCGTCGGCCTGTTCCTCGGCATCGGCATCCGCCTCGTCGACTTCAAGGTCGAGTTCGGGCGCCTCTGGGACAACGAACAACAGATGCGGATCGTGCTCGCGGATGAAATCAGCCCCGACTGCTGCCGCTTGTGGGACATCGCCTCGGGCGACAAGCTCGACAAGGACCGCTTCCGCCGCGATCTCGGTGGTGTGCTGGAGGCCTATCAGGAAGTCGCCCGCCGCCTTGGCGTCCTCACCGAGAACCCGCGTCCGCGCGGCTCCGGGCCAGTCCTCGTGTCGTCCAACGGACAGAAGCCGAATTGAAGCGAGGCATCGGCAGTAGCAGGGGGAATGGCCATAGCGGTCTCTTCGAATCTTGCCTATTGCCTGTTCCCCACTGCAACTGCCTTCGAGGCCCGAATGAAAGCCCGCATCAAAATTACCCTCAAGACCGGCGTCCTCGATCCGCAAGGCAAGGCGATCCAGAACGCGCTTGGCGGCCTCGGCATCGCCGGCGTCAACGACGTGCGCCAAGGCAAGTACATCGAGATCGACTTGACCGAACCCGACGAAGCCAAAGCGAAAGCCACCGTCGAAAAAATGTGCCGCGATCTGCTCGCCAACACTGTGATCGAAAACTACAGCTACGAGATCGTGCGCTAGGGGTCCTATGGCCACACGTCTGCACATACTCGCCCTCAGCGTTGCCGTGACGGCGGCAGCGCTTATGCCTGCGCCGCAGCGTGTTCTGGCGCAAACGTCGATGAAAACGCACGTCGATGAAGCCCTCAAATTCCAGGTCGACATCCCCGCCGCCTGCCGCCAGCAGGAGGGCCCCGGCACGTTCGAAGTGATTTGCGACGTCATGCTCGACGGCGAACGCGCGAAAGACGCGAGCGTCGCGACCGCCTTGCTGCTGGAAATCAGCGCCGAGCAAGTCGCAGCCGGCGCACCGGCGTTCGGCGAAAACGACCTGCGCGCCGACGTGCCCGAGAGCGTCTGCGGCGAGAGCAGCGGCTCAAAAGTCAAAATCAGCGCCGTCGAGACCGCCACCACGGACAACGTGCCAAACCTCAGCGCGGAAATCGATCTGCCCGCCGATCCGCTTCCTCGCGGTGCCTGAGCGCAAGGCGTTCGTGCGCTACGTGCAGGGTCCGTCGCTGCGCTATCGCGTCATGGTGCGCGCGCCCTCGGAAGATCTCGACCGGCTGAAACCGATCGCGCAGTCCTTCCTCACGAGTTTCAAGCTGATCGCGGAGAAGAAGCCATGAGAGCCGCCGTCATCGTGTTTCCCGGCACCAATCGCGAGCACGACGTCGCCGATGTCTTGAAGGCCGTCTCGGGCCGCGCCGCGACGCTGGTGTGGCACGGTGAGACGTCGGTCCCCGCCACCGACTTGATCGTGCTCCCCGGCGGGTTCTCCTATGGCGACTATCTGCGCACCGGCGCCATGGCCGCGCATTCCCCGATCATGAAAGACGTTATCGCGAAGGCCAAGGCGGGCACGCCCGTGCTCGGCATTTGCAATGGCTTCCAGATCCTCTGCGAAGTCGGGGCTGCTGCCGGGCGTGCTGCAACGCAACGCCTCGCTGAAATTCATCTGCAAGGATGTGTGGCTGAAGGTCGAGAACACCAAGACGATCTACACGTCGCGCTACGCCGCTGGCGAAGTCGCGCAAGTGATCTGCGCGCACGGCGACGGCAACTATTTTGCGGACACAGCAACGCTCGACCGGCTCGAATCCGAGAACCGCGTCGTCTTCCGCTATTGCGACCGCCAAGGCCGCGTCACGCCCGAAGCCAATGCCAACGGCGCGCAACGCAACATCGCCGGCATTTGCGATTCTACTGGCCGCATTCTCGGCATGATGCCGCATCCCGAGAACGCGGCGGAAGAATTGCTCGGCTCCACCGACGGCCGAAAGCTGTTCGAGAGCGTGACCCAGTCACTCGCCGCCGCCGCATGACGTTCAGCGGCGGCAGCCTGTTCGGCCAGCCATTCGGCACCGAATCGGCGATGGGCTAACAAGTGGCTCACACCATGCTTCGCCATGGGCTGGCACCGCGCCTCGCGCGGCCCTCCGCCAAACCAATTTCTCACCCACGCACCGTGAGCTGGCAGCCCCTCTCCGTCACCCGATTCACCATTTCCCACGATATGACGCGCCTCCCTTCTCCCCATTCCAGGCCCTTGAATGGGGAGAAGGTGGCCGAAGGCCGGATGAGGGGCGGCAACATGCTCGGAGCCGCTGGCGGTCATGGCCGGAGCCTCACGCGAGCCGCCGTGCGCCGATCACGCAGGCGATGACCGCGACGGTGATGGCGACCATTCCCGAAGTCACAGGCTCGCCCAGCAGCGACGCTGCCAGGGCGAGACCGAAGAAGGGCTGAAGCAACTGCAGTTGGCCAACAGCGGCGATGCCGCCCTGCGCAAGACCGCGATACCAGAACACGAAGCCGATCAACATGCTGAACAGCGACACGTACGCCAGGCCAAACCACGCGGGATTGTCTATGCCGCCGAATGATGCCGGCTTCAGGATCCATGCAAGCGGCAGCATGACGGGCAGCGACAGCACGAGCGCCCACGAGATCACTTGCCAACCGCCGAGCGTGCGCGAGAGTTTCGCTCCTTCCGCGTAGCCAAGCCCACAGACGACGATCGCGGCGAACATCAACCCATCGCCGATGGGCGAAGCAGACAAGCCCTGGCCGAACGCGAAGCTCGCGACCAGCAGGCTGCCGAGCCCGGAGAAGAACCAAAAGGCGGCGCGGGGCCGTTCGCCGCCGCGCACCACACCGAACATCGCGGTGGCCAATGGCAACAATCCGATGAAGACGATGGAATGCGCCGACGTCACGTGGCGCAGCGCAAGCGCCGTCAGCAACGGAAAGCCAACCACGACACCGAGCGCGACGATGGCCAAAGGCATGAGATCGTGACGAGCAGGACGCTTCTCCTTGAACGCAAGCAACAGACACAGGCCGAGCAGGCCCGCGATCGCGGCCCGTGCGACGGTAAGAAACACCGGATCAAATTGCAGCACCGCCACTCTCTCGCCGGCAGCGACCCGCTGAAGATCAAGACCCCAAGCAGGCCGTTGACCAGTCCGCTCGATGTCCGAGTCATGCGCGTCCCTTCCCCCCGTTTCCCTGCCCTCGCCTCGTTTTCCCGGATGCGCGCGCTTTGGCGCGCGGGCATCCGGGAAACCGAGGGAAGAAAAGTGACGAATGTACAGCGCCGTCTCCGAGAATGCGCCGGATGGGGGGATATCGCAAATGAGCTGTGCCCTACCCTCGTCCTGCCCTCATCCCCCGCGACACGGACGCCGTTTGCCGTTAGACTCCGGTGAAAACTCCCGGAGGACACCCCGATGCGCTTGTTGAACGTCTTATCGCGTTTCCTACTCGCCCCGGCGCTGGCGGCCTGTTTCGCCGCCCCTGCCGCCGCCCAGGACTATCCCAACAAGGGCGTGAAAATCATCGTGCCGTTCGCCGCCGGCGGCCCTGCCGACGTCTACGCCCGCGTCATCGCCCAGCACTTGCAAGAGAGCCTCAAGCAATCGTTCGTCGTCGAGAACCGGCCCGGCGCCGGCTCCGTCATCGGCACCGACATCGTCGCCAAATCCGCGCCCGATGGCTACACGCTGCTGATGATGTCGAACACGCACACGGCGAATGAATCGCTGATGCCCAACAAGCCGTTTCAATTGATGCGCGACTTCACGGGCGTCGCCCCCGTCAACGCGTCGGACCTCGTGATGGTCGTGCACCCGAGCGTCGCGGCGAAGGACTTGAAGGAATTCATCGCACTCGCGAAAGAAAAGCCGAAAGGCCTCAATTACGCGTCCTCGGGTCCCGGCACGCCGTATCACATGGCGGGCGAACTCTTCAAAGCCATGAGCGGCACCGATATCGTGCACGTCCCCTACTCGGGCAGCTCGGGCGCGCGCAATGACGTCACCGGCGGCCACGTGCAGATGATGTTCGACGCCATCACGACGATGGCACCCGCCGCCGCCGCCGGCCAAGTGCGCGCGCTCGCCACCACCGGCGCCAAGCGCTCGGCCGTGCTGCCGAACGTGCCGACCGGCATCGGAAGCGGGCGTCCCCGGCTATGAGGCGACCATCTGGCTCGGCATCATGGCGCCGGCCAACACGCCGAAGCCGGTCGTCGACAAACTCAACGCCGAGATCAACAAGGTGCTGGCGCGTCCCGACATCAAGGAGGCGTGGGCCAAGCAGGGCGCCGAGCCGCTGCCGATGACCGCCGGCGAGTTCGACGCCTATCTGAAGCGCGACGTCGAGAAGTGGGCCGGCGTCGTGAAAACCGCCAACATCAAGATCTCGCAATAATGCAAGCACTCCACATCCTGAGCGGCGGCGCGGCAAACGGCCTCGTCGCCGCCCTCACATCCGCGTTCACCGCCCAAACCTCCGCCACCATCTCCGGCACCTTCGGCGCCGTCGGGGCCATGAAGGAAAAGCTCCTCGCCGGGGCCCCCGCCGATGTCCTGATCCTCACCCAAGGCATGATCGCGGATCTCACGGATGCCGGCCACGCCGTCGCCGGCTCCGCCCGCAATCTCGGCGTCGTGCGCACGGCGGTGGCGGTGCGCGCCGGCGATCCCGTCCCCGCGATCGCAGCACGCGCTGATTTCGCCGCGGCGATCGCCGCATCCGACGCGATCTATTTCCCCGATCCCAAGCTCGCAACCGCCGGCATCCACGTCGCCAAAGTGCTCTGGCTGCCCTCGGCATCGATCCCGATCGCGCACGATCCGCGCATCCGCACGTTTCCCGAACGGCGCGACCGCCATGCGCGCGCTCGCCGCCAGCCCTGAACGCCGCCCGATCGGTTCGACCCAGATCACCGAGATTTTGACCATCCCCGGGGTCGCCTCCGCCGGCCTGCTACCGAAGGAGTTCGAACTCGCGACGACCTACACGGCGGCCGTTGCGACAAATTCCGCCGCACCCGATCTCGCCCGAGAACTGATCGCGCTGCTCGCAAGCCCCGGCCACGCCGCCGCCCGCACAACCGCGGGATTCGAGGAGATGTAGGTTGGGTTAGCGTGGCCCTGCTGTCGATGAGAGACCAGTGTCCATATCCACGCGTAACCCAACACTTCCATCGCTTGCGCGCTGTTGGGTTACGCGCGGTTCCACGTCCACATATCCTCGCCATTTTTTACCCGCGCTAACCCAACCTACAAGTCTACAAAATCCCGTACCGCGCGAAAACATCCGCGAGTTTGTCGCCACGTTGCAAGTCGGCGAGCGTGTTCTTCTCGCCCGTCACCTTCTCGAACGCGAGCCGCAACACCTCCGCCTCGACGCGCTTCGGGATGACAACGACGCCATCCGCATCGCCGACGATCAAATCGCCCGGCGCAACTTTCACGCCCGCACATTCGATCGGCACATCGACCGCCATGATGCGGCCGCGTCCCTTGCTGTCGAGCGGGGCAATGCCGCCGTGAAACACGGGAAACCCCATCGCCCGGATCGCGCGCACATCGCGCGTGCAGCCGTCCATCAGCGCGCCCGCCGCGCCGCGCACCTTCGCCGCCGTCGAGAGCAGCTCGCCCCACGGCGCCACCCGCGCCGGGTTGGAGCACGCAAACACCGGGATTTCGCCGGGCTTCAAGCTGTCGACCAGTCCGATCTCGAGATCATAGGGATTGGTGCCAGCGTCATGATGATAGACCTCCATGAACGCCGCCGTCCGCGCCCGCCCGGCCATCACCAGCCCCTCGTCCAGCGGTCGAATCCGCGACGGCATCGCTTGATCCATGACGCCGACCGCGTCGAGACAGTCCGAGAGCACGGAGACGAACAATTCTTCGCGGATCACCGCGAGATCGATTGCGGACATGGCTCACTCCCAAGGCCCTATTGGCATTCCAGGCCATTGGCGCTGGGTTCGACGCGAATTTCAAGCCCACTCGACCCGCCTCATGGTGAGCCTGTCGAACCATGGGCGGCCCCGCTGGTGCGGCGGATCGATCGAGGCATCACCCCACCCGTTCCAACCAGCCCTCGTATTTCACCAAGCGCCCGAGCAGCGGCAACGCGATATCGACTGAAAAATTGAACCGCCCGTCCGCGTCGTGCTCGAACGCGAGGGTGCGCGGCGCCAACGCCCGTGGCATCGGACACCCGAACGCCGACCAGCGCCGGAACACGAGCCGCAAACGGCCCGCGTCCTCGACGATCGCAAGACCGAACGCCAGTGGCCCAAACCGCTCGACGATCAAATGCGCGAAACGGCCCTTGCCCGCCTCTTGTGTCGACAGGAAACTTTGTGATCCGAACGTGCGCCGCCACGTTTCGACGCCATCGCGCCGCGAAAGCTGCACCTCGACCTGGCAATCGGCCATGCCGGTTGGAAACCCAACGATCCGCGCCACCACGCGCGCCCACACGTTGCCCGCGTCCGTCACGTGCGAGCGGCCCTTGTACGTCGCGCCGTACTCGAACCGATGCAAGGCCTGGATCGGTGGCGCCAATCGCGCGTAGGAAGAGCCGAGCACGGTCTCGTAGGGCGTTGGCTGTGCCGGGCGCCGCGCGGTCCCGGCGCCTTCAACACGAAACCCCGTCGTGATCCCGCGCTTGGCAAACAGCGCGTCGTAGTCGGCAAGCTCGAGATCGTGATGCGCCGAACGGGCGCCCGGCCGCGGCATCCGCCCATCGACCGCCTGCCGGATCAACGCTTCCGCGCCCATCGAGGGAATGAAGGGCCCGCGCTCACCCTCGGCCAAAAGATGCCAACTGCGCGTTTCCACGCCCTCGGCACCCTGCCCGGTCACCGCAACCATCATGCCGCCACGATGCTCGCCCCAGCGCACGGTATTGATCACCCGATGCATCAACGGCGCGAGCGGTGCGAGCGACGGCAGCACCCGCCAGTGCACGAGTTGGCCTGCCGCCCAAAGCAGCCGATGCAACGCCGCCGGCGTCGGCCCCGCGCCCATCCAGATGTCGCGCGCGGCCGGCCAGTCCTTCGCCAGGGTCTCGAGATCCGGCACCTCGGCCAAGCCAAACCGGATCGGCGGCAGCGGCACCGTGCCCGGCACCGCGATCGTCATGCGGCGGCTGTCGACGAAGCCCGGCCGGCCGATCCGCGCGCCGTTCTCCATGATGCGAACGGGCTTGCCGGCATAGCTCGCGATGGCGCGAATGACATTGAGCCCGACGCCCGCATATGGCGACGGCGCGATGCCAGCTTCGATCCGGTCGATCTGCGTCAAGGTCTTGGTCAGGTGCCGGACCACCGCCGCCGTCAGCACCGGAAAACTCGACGCCCCCGACAAGACGGTGCGCCCAGCGCCGCGCGCGGCATCATCCAGCGCGCCGATGCCGTCGACGAACGCGGCCGCATCCGCCAGATCGATGTAGTCAGCGCCAACCGCAATCGCCGCCCGCGGCAGCGCGTAAGGATCCGCGCCATAGTTTTGAAACGGCCCACTCGCATCGACGACGATGTCGGGATTGAGATCGAGCAACTGGCCCTCGAGCACGCCCCCGCGATCGAATACGGCGGGCACCAGCGTCGCCGCTGAAAAGCGCTCACAGAACGCGCGCGCCGCCTCCGCGTTGCGGCCGGCAATGATGAGCGTCAGGCGCGGGTCGTCAAGCAGCAGGTCCACGAGCCGGCCGCCGAACGTGCCATAGCCGCCGACAATGAGTACCCGTAATCCCCCGCCGGCCATGCGCGCTCCCGGCCCGCGAACGCCACCCTTATTGGATGGTCGGGCCCTTGTCCTTCACCGTGATGCGCCACAACGTGCGCGGACGATTGGGATCGATCAAGGGGGCGGAATGCAGCAGCGCGCAATTGTCCCAGATAACGACGTCGCCCGGCTTGTAGACCGGCGTATAGCAGTACTTTTTGCCGGTCGACTGCTGCTTCAGATCATCGAGCAAGGCCACCGCGGATTTGTCGTCCATTCCCTCGATCCCATAGGACGAGCCCGACACCGCATAGAGCGACGGCCGGCCCGTATACGGATGCTTGCGCACCAGCGGATGGCGCACCCAGTCGACGCGCCTTTTCTGATCGTCGGAGAGCGTGGACGCCGCCGTGCGCGCGGCGTTCTCCGGCACATCGCGATTGCCATAGTGATGCCGGCATATGAGCCCGTCGATCTTCGCCTTCGCCGCCGCCGGCAGATCGTCATAGGCCTTGCGCTGGTTGGCGAACGTGGTGCCAGCGTCCCCGCCCGGGATTTCGATCGCAAACAGCATCGTGCAGCGCGCCGGCACATCGAGATAGCTGTAGTCGGTATGAAAGTAGGTGCCGCCGTCCGCGAGTCCGATGGGCTCGCCCTGATCGTTCTTGCGGTTCGACAGAATGAGGATGTTCGGGTCGGCCTTGTGATGGAACTGGTCAATCACATGCGGCTCAGGCTTGCCGAAGCGTTTGGAGAACGCAACGAACTTCTCAGGCGTCACCGTCTGGCCGGGCAAAATCACCACCAGATGGTCATGCAGCGCAGTCTCGATCGTCTTGAAGCCCGCGTCGTCGAGCGTGTTGAGATCGAGGCCCGACACCTCGGCCCCGAGAACATCGGAGAGCGGACGCACAGTCGCCATGGCATCATCCTTTCCTATCTGGCTTGCCAGTTGCTCAATCCTTCCACGGCACACCGCCGGCATACGACATGTAGCTGACGCCGGAGCACCAGCCGCAATCGACCGGAAGCAACACGCCCGTGATCGCCCGCGCCTGATCCGAGGCGAGGAACGCGATAGCGTCGGCGATATCCTTTGGTTCAGGCAGATACGGCAGCGCGTGCACCGCCATGATCTTCTTCAGATCGCGCTCGCCCGCGTCGACCTTGGCCTTGAGCGGCGGCGTCATCACATAGGTCGGCCCAACGCTGTTGACGCGCACGCCATGCCGCCCGAGCTCCATGGCGAGCAGCTGCGTCAGCCGCTCGACCGCCGCCTTGCCCATGTTATAGGCCGGTATCGGCAACGGCAGCTTGCTGTTGATCGAGCCGAGCGTGACGATCGCACCGCGCTTGCGCGCCGCCATCTGCCGCCCGAAGGTCTGGCAGACATGCAGCGTGCCGCTATAGTTGACCTTCCACATGCGGTCGTGCGCCGCCATGTCCATCTCGAGAACGGATTCGGTATTCGGGATGATGCCGGCGGCGCTGACGAGCACATCGGCAGGCCCGAGATCGCGCGCGACGGCGGCTGCTACTGTCTCGACGGCCTTCGCATCCGGCGACATCGCAGTGATAGTACTTCGCGCCACTGCCGATCGTCTTGGCCGTCGCCTCGCCGTCCTTATCGTTGAGGTCGAGGATCGCGATCTGATACCCATCGCGCGCCAAACGCGTCGCCGTCGCCTGCCCGATACCACTCGCCCCGCCCGTCACGACCGCAATTTTCTTCGAGGACATTTTAGAGACTCCACTTGTAGGTTGGGTTAGCGCGGGCAGCCTTTTCGAGAATGTTCGCTGCTGTCGATCTGCGCGTAACCCAACATCATCCACCATCCTGAAACCGTTGGATTACGCGTGGCGCAGCGCCGGAGCATAACGTGTCGCACGTGGTCACGCTAACCCAACCTACTCCAACCTACTCCTCTCACCGCAAGAACTCCGGCGAAATCAGACCCGGCAGGAACAGCGACACCTTCGGCCATACGATCACCATCCCGAGCACGACCAGCATCGGCACCAGCATGATCATCGTGTCTTTAATTGCGTCACGTATTCGAATTCCCGCCACCGAACACGCGACCAGCAGACAGAGCCCATACGGCGGAGTGACGAGTTCGAAGGCCAGCGACACGATCCCGATCATCGCGAAGTGCACGGGATCCATCGACGCTGCCTTGGCCAGCGGCTCCAGGATTGGCGCGCAGATGATGATGGCGGGGATCGCATCGAGAAAGCAACCGACCACCAGGAAGACGAAAGCGACGAAGAACCCGGTGCCGTAGAACCCGAGCCCCCAGGATTGGACGCCAGCGAGGATCGCTTGCGGGATCTTGTAATAGGCGAGCAACCAGCCAAAGCAGCTTGCGGTGCCGACGCAGAACAATGCGACACCGGCGAGTTTGCCCGTATCCAAGAGCGCGGTATAGAACTGCTCGCGCGTCATCTCGCGATACCAGAAGATCGAGAGAAACGCCGCGTAGAGCACCGCGATCGCCGCCGACTCCGTCGCTGTGAACCAGCCGAAGATTTTGCCGCCGATAATGATGCCCGGCGTCATCAGCGCCAGAAACGACTTTGCGCACGCGCAGATGAACTCGCGCCACGCAGCCTTCGGATAGGTCGGATACCCGCGCTTCACCGCATAGACATGCACCGTCCCCATCTGCGCGAGGCCAATTAGGATGCCTGGCACAATACCGGCGAGAAACAGCGCGCCGATCGAGGTAGTGAGAATTCCACCCCAAATGATCATCAAAATCGACGGCGGGATGATCACCGCGAGCACCGCGGAGACCGCCGTGATGGCAACCGAGAACGAAAGATCGTAGCCTTCCTTCGTTTGCGCCTCGATGAAGATCTTGGATTGGCTCGCCGCGTCCGCCGTCGACGAGCCCGAGATGCCGGCAAAGAAAATCGACAGCACGACGTTGATCTGCGCGAGCCCGCCCGGAAAATGCCCGACCATGGTCCGCGACAGCGTCATCAGCCGGTCGGTGATGCCGCCGACATTCATCAGGTTCGCCGTCAGTAGGAAGAACGGCACCGCCAGCAGAATGAACGAATTGTAGGCGTTGAACGTCTCCTGCATCAGCGTCACCGAGTCGAGCCGCGGTTCGATGATCAGGATCGGCAAACACGCGAGCCCCAGCGCGAACGCGACAGGCACCCTAAGAAACATAAGCAGAAAAAACATCCCGAACAGGATAGCCGCAGCCATCCCCGGCGAGAGAATACTGCCGGTCATAGGCGCGCCTTGTCGATCATGCGCTGCATTGTGGTGTCCCCCGCCCTATATTGAGTTTTTTGGTTTGTTGGTCTGCTCTCAGTCGAGATACTGAACCTTATCCGATTTCAGCAGTGCCGCGATACTGTCCATGTACTTCATGCCGGCGCGGATCTTGGTCTGCACGGCCACTTCGGCCTTGCGAATCTCATCGAGCGCGGCGACCACAGCCTTTAGCTCCGCCTGCGGCACGACCACCACGCCATCGCGATCCCCCACCACGACGTCGCCAGGATGGACCGCGACGCCCCCGCACACGATCGGCAGGCCGATCTTGCCCGGCCCCGTCTTCACGCACGAGTTCGGCGTGATGCCGCGGGCAAACATCGGCAGTCCCGCCTCGACAATGCCGTCGAGATCGCGCGCCATCGTATCCGTCACCAGCGCGGCACAGCCGGCATTCTTCGCCATCATGCAGACGTTGTCGCCGATCACGGCTGAGCGCTCGAAGCCCTCGCCCGCGGCGACGATGACGTCGCCCTTATTCGCCAGCACCAGCGCGCCGATGATCGCGAGATTGTCGTCAGGGCCAGGTTGGCAGGTCAGCGCGACGCCGCAGAAGTGCGCGTTCTTCGGATCGACCGGCTTGACGCGATGATCCATCGCCCCGCGCCCATTCATGGCATCGACGAGGTGTCCGGTCTGCGCGCCCTTGAGTTTGGCAACCAGCTTCGGGTCCGGGCGGTCCCACGTGCGCTTGATGGTCAGGATCGGCGGATCTTGCAGCATGCGATGGTCCTCACGGTTTATACCCTGAGGCTAGCGCGAATTCGGAAGCCGCCAAAGCGTCAGTTCACCGGCCGGTCCGCAGGTCTGGCATGCCTTTCGGCGCGACTGAGGCTTGGGCCGCCGCTGGTCTTGTGATAGATTTTATCTATGAACATTTACGTCCCCAAACAGCGCGCGACGACCCAGGCCGCCGAAGGCATGCCGCGCCGCGCCTGGACCGTCGAAGAGATCGAACAGATGGTTGCCGCCGGCATCCTGCTCGAGGACGAGCGCTTCGAGCTGATCGGTGGAGAGGTGGTGCCGATGTCACCCAAGGGAAATCATCACGAGGTTCTAAAAGTCTCTCTTCTGGAATTCTGGATACCGAAAGTTGTCGGGACCAAGACGACGACCATTACCGAGACGACGCTGCGGACCAGCGAGAAAGATTTCCTCGAGCCCGACTTCGTGTTCTGGCCACGCGCGATCCCGATCAAGGACCTGAAGCCTGCCGTCATCTCGCTGCTGGTCGAGATTTCGGATTCGAGCCTCGCTTACGATCTTGGCCGCAAGGCGAAGATCTATGCCGGACTAGGATTGACCGACTACTGGGTGATCGACGCCGTGAAATGCACGACGCGCATTCATCGCGCGCCCGCAGCCGACGGGTTCGGCCAGATCACCGATCACGCGCCAACGGATATGCTGATCCCGGCGCAGCACGCCGGCCTCGCGGTGCGCCTCGCCGATCTCGATCTGAGATAATCTCAATCCTTCGCGCGCTCGACGTAGCTACCGTCCGCTGTCATGACGATCACGCGCGTGCCCGTGCCGATGTGCGGCGGCACCATCACGCGAGCGCCGTTCGACAGCTTCGCTGGCTTGTAGGATGAGGACGCCGTCTGACCCTTCACCACGGGCTCGGCATCGACGATCTCGAGCGTCACTTTCGCTGGCAGCTCGATCGACACGGGATTGCCCTCGAACAGCATCACCGAGCACTTCATGTTCTCCTGCAGCCACTGCGCCTGATCGCCAAGCAGGTCCTTGTTGATGGAGATCTGCTCGAAATTCTCGGGCTCCATGAAGTTGAAGCCCATGTCGTCTTCGTAGAGATAATTGTAAGTCTTCTCATCGAGGAACACGCGTTCGACCAATTCCGTCGTGCGATAGCTTTCGACGATCTTCACGCCGTCCGAGATGCGCCGCATATCGATGTGCGTCGTCGGCGTGCCCTTGCCCGGCCGGATGCTCTCGGCTTTCATGACCGTGCACAGTTGGCCGCTGATATCGAGAACGTTGCCTTTGCGCACTTCGCTTGCGATAACCTTCACCACGGTCGTTCTCCGTCGAATTTCAAGAGGTTGCAGCGCCCAGCCTAGTGGCAAGCCAGGTCCTAAAAACCCGGTTCAATTGGGCTGGCGCGGAAAGAGTTGCCGCTTTCTAGCTGCTTCTCCCGAAAAGTCCAAGCACGAGGTTAAAGCCTACTCGATGTCCGCGCCGCGCCCTTGGTGGCATTCCGACAAGCACGCCGACCGCCGCCCGTTCCTCTTGGAGCGCGGGCGCATCAAATCCGCCATCCGCCGTTGGTTCGAGAAGCAAGGGTTTCTCGAGGTCGAGACCGCGTGCCTGCAAGTCTCGCCCGGCAACGAGGCGCATCTGCACGCCTTCAAAACCGAGTTCCGGAGCGAGGCTGGCGCGGCGCAGCCCTACTACCTCCACACCTCGCCCGAGTTCGCCTGCAAGAAACTTCTTGCGGCAGGCGAATCCAAGATTTTCACGTTCGCGCCGGTGTTCCGCAATGGCGAGCGCGGACCCCTGCATGCGCCTGAATTCACGATGCTCGAGTGGTACCGTGCGGGCGAGCCCTACGAAACATTGATGGCGGATTGCGACCAACTCCTGAAGATCGCGGCGGCGACCACGCAGCGCTGGACGTGGCAGTTTCGCGAAAAGACCTGCGAGATCGCAAAACCGTACGACTGGACGACCCTCCACCAGGCCTTCCTTCAGTTTGCGGAAATCCAACTCGACGATTGCTTCGATGGGCCCAACGTCGATCTATCAGCCATGCGGCGGGAGACGGCGCGGATCGGCGTACGTGTCGCCGCCGATGACACCTGGTCCGACCTCTTCAGCCGTATCCTCGCCGAGCGGATCGAACCCTACCTCGGCCTCTATCGGCCCGAGATCCTCTGTCAATATCCGACACACGAGGCCGCCCTCGCCCGCCCCACCGCGCACGACCCGCGCGTCGCCGAGCGCTTCGAACTCTATGTCTGCGGCGTCGAGCTCGCCAACGCCTTCGGCGAATTGACGGACGCCGCCGAACAGCGCCGCCGCTTCGAAGCCGAGATGGCGGAGAAACAACGCATCTACGGCGAGCGCTATCCGATCGATGAAGATTTTCTCGCAGCCCTCGCCCACATGCCGCAAGCATCCGGCTGCGCCCTCGGCTTCGACCGCCTCGTCATGCTCGCGACCGGCGCCGCGACCGTCGATCAAGTGATCTGGACGCCGGTCGCATAACGGTACGCATCGGCATTGGCGGCGCGGGATAGCGGCCAATCATCACGTTCCAATAGGCCCACGACCTCGGATCAATGATGCCGGCTGGCGCTCGATCAAGCGCCTCGCGCAATCCATCCTCACCGATGCGCCGCAGCAGCACGCCCATGTCCTCCGCCGTCGCGTAACGCATCGCATAGGCCATGAACCGCACCGGATCAGTCAACGCGACTTTCGGCGGCTCGAACCAGATCACACGCCGGGCGAGCTTCAGCAGCTCTGGTGTCGGGGTGAGTTTGATCATTTGCGTTGCCCCGGCTTGCGGCCAACCGAGCGTGCGATCTTCGGCAACCGCCCGAGATCCACGGCCCGCACCGCCGCGACCAGCCGCGCCCTCGCGTCCTTGGGCAACGTTGCCAGATTCCCATCGTCAAAGAATGACAAGGCCTTGAGAGTCGCGATTGGCGCGTAGCTGCTGCCGTACACCAATGCGGCCGCGCTGAGCGCTTTTGCGAGTGAAATCCCGCCTGATGCAATCATGGCGTCGATATC
Source organism: uncultured Alphaproteobacteria bacterium (assembly GCA_963779515.1). Lineage (GTDB taxonomy): Bacteria > Pseudomonadota > Alphaproteobacteria > Rhizobiales > Hyphomicrobiaceae > CAVZYN01. The sequence goes on along the minus strand of CAVZYN010000002.1, from coordinate 922,084 downwards.
GATGTAGTCTTTTGCCTCGGGACGATCCTGCACGACCTTTGCTTTCATTGCGGCCAGATCGATGAGGGCCGCAATCTGCAAGTCGTTACCGGCGCACACGTGAGGCGGCTTGATCGGTTTCAGCGCTCCCTGGACAACAAAGAACGACAACTTCAACGGCCCGCGCCGGGAAACCGCACAGGTCAATGTGTTGGGTTCCCGCTGCAGGATCTTCGCCTTGCGCAGGAAAGGCACCTCGCGCAACACGGCGTCCAGATCGACGGGGACTGTGCTGAAGAAATCGAAATCAACCGACGTGCGATGTCCCAAATGCAAGGCGATGGCAGTTCCGCCCCACAGCGTGAATGCCCTTGGCACCTCCACAAGCTCATCCCACAGCGCGCGCTGCGGCGGCGGCAAACTCTCCAGGCGGGGCGAGAATGGTTTCGACATCGCCCGATATCTACCCGCTTCCGCACGCCGCCGCGAGCGCCGGAAGCGGCTTTTCCATTGCCGGTCACGTCCCAACGCCCTAAACCGCGCCCATGACCACGCTGACGACACTGCGCACCCTCGATGATCTGGCCACTGCCGGGCTCATTGCCCACGCCGACACGGCCACGCTCGCGCCGGTCGCCGCGCGCTATGCGATCGCGATGACGCCCGAGATGTCCGCGCTGATCGCGCGCGGCGACGCCAACGATCCCATCGCGCGGCAGTTCGTCCCGACCGTGGCGGAAATCGAAACGCGACCCGAGGAGCGTGCCGATCCCATCGGCGATGCCAAATTCGAGACCGTCCCCGGCGTCGTGCATCGCTATCCCGATCGCGTGCTCCTGAAACTCACGCACGCCTGCCCCGTCTACTGCCGCTTCTGCTTCCGCCGCGAAATGGTGGGCCCCGGCGGCGAGACCATCCTGACGCCCGAAAAGCTCGACGCGGCGATCGCCTATATCGCCGCGCGCCCCACCATTTGGGAAGTCATTCTGACGGGTGGCGATCCGCTGATCCTCGCGCCGCGCCGCATCGCCGACGTGACGCGCCGCCTCGCCGCGATTCCACACGTGAAAGTGCTGCGCTGGCACACCCGCGTCCCCGTCGTCGATCCCGCGCGCATCACATCCGATCTCGTCGAGGCGCTCAAGGCGTCGGGCAAATGCGCCTACGTCGGCCTCCACGCCAACCACCCGCGCGAGTTCACGCCCGCCGCCCGCAGCGCTATCGCCCGCATCATCGACGCCGGCATCCCGATGGTCAGCCAAACCGTGCTGCTGCGCGGCATCAACGCCGATGCCGATACGCTCGAAAGCCTGATGCGCGCCTTCGTCGAGCTCCGGATCACGCCCTACTACCTCCACCACGCCGATCTTGCTCCCGGCACCAGCCACTTCCGCACCACGATTGCCGAGGGCCAAGAGCTGATGCGCGAGCTGCGCCGCCGCCTCTCCGGCCTCGCGCAGCCGACCTACATTTTCGACATCCCCGGCGGCCACGCCAAGGTGCCGATCGGCCCCTCGTATTTCGACGGCGAGACCCTCACCGCGCCGGATGGGACCCAGATTCCCCATCTTGCGGCGATGTAGCCTTCCGCTCCAATGTGCATCCCGAACCCGAGCGCACCACGGAGCACCGCCCATGTCCGCCCCCGCCTACGACCTCGTCATCCGCAATGGCACCGTCGCCACCGCCTCGGATACCTTCACGGCCGATGTCGCCATCTCCGGCGAAACGATCACAGCCATCGGCCGCGGTCTCGGCGCCGGCAAATCCGAGATTGATGCCAATGGCAAAATCGTGCTTCCCGGCGGCGTCGACGCGCACGCCCACATCGAGCAGCTCTCAGCCAACGGCATCATGACCTCGGATACGTTCGAGACCGGCACGGCATCGGCACTGCACGGCGGCACGACGTCGGTCGTGTGCTTCGCCTCGCAGCATCGCGGCATGAGCGTCAAGAAGGTGGTCGAGGACTACCACGTGCTGGCAAAGCGCGGCGCGATGGTCGACTACGCCCTGCACATCATCGTCTCTGACCCGACCGAGACCGTGATCAAGGAAGAGCTGCCGCCGCTGATCAAGAGCGGGCACGCCTCCATAAAAGTGTTCATGACCTACGATCTGATCAATGTCTCGGACGAACAGCTGCTCGACGTGCTCGTTTGCGCGCGCGAGCACAACGCGCTGGTGGCGGTGCACGCCGAGACCAACGGCATGATCAGCTGGATGGCGAAGCGGCTTGTGGCGAAGGGCTACGTCGCGCCGAAATTTCACGCTATATCGCATCCGCGCGTCAGCGAGGCCGAGGCTATCAATCGCCTCGTCGCCTGCGCCGAGCTGATCGATCAGCCGGTCATCGTCTATCACGTCGCGACGGCCGAGGGCGCCGCCGCCATCCGCACCGCCCGCGGCCGCGGATTGAAAGTCTTCGGCGAGACCTGCACGCAGTATCTCTTCCTCACCAAGGAGGATCTCGACAAGCCCGGGCTCGATGGCGCGAAATGGATCTGCTCGCCGCCGTTGCGGACCACCGCCGATCAGGAGGCGCTGTGGCAAGCGCTCCGCCTCGGCGATCTGCAATTCGTCTCCTCCGATCACGCGCCCTACGCGCTCAATGACAAAGGCAAGTTCAAGGCGGGGCCCAATCCCAATTTCAAGCAGATCGCCAACGGCATGCCGGGGCTCGAGGCGCGCTTGCCTCTGCTCTTCGATGCGATGATCAATAGGGGCCGTGGCACGCTGCAGCAGTTCGTCGCCTGGACCGCCACCGAACCCGCCAAGATGTACGGCCTGCATCCGAAGAAAGGCACGATCGCCATCGGCGCCGACGCCGATATCTGCATCTGGGATCCGAAAAAGAGCGTCACGCTCAGCGACGCCAGCGTGCACGATGCGACCAAGTACACGCCCTACGCCGGCCGCACCGTGCAGGGCTGGCCGACGACGGTGCTGTTGCGCGGCCAAGTGGTGCAGAAGGACGGCGCGGTCGCCGCCAAACCCGGCCAGGGCAAGTTCATGCCACGCACCGCGGGCGAGGCGGCGCGTCCCACGGGCCGTCTCTCGCCGGAGTTCGATCCGGCCCGAAATTTCGGCGCCAAGTTGTATTGAGGAATGGAAGGACGGTGTCGGACCCTCGGGTCTAACTCCGTCATTCCGAATGGGCAAAGACAGCGGCGCGATGTGATCGAGGTAGGAACGCATAGAGCTTGTGACGCTTGCGATCGATCGCCAGCGTGTGAGCGCCACGTTCGGTCGGCACCACCTCTTCGCGGCGGAGCGCGTCGATATCGATGACGTCGATGACGCCGGGATTGCCCACGGCGACGTAGAGGCGGCGCGATTGCGGATGGAGGAAGACAACGTCCGGCGTGCCGCTCAGGCCGACCTCGCCAAGGACACGGCCCGACGTTGCATCCAGTATGACGAGAACACCGGCGTCGCAGGCGCACAACAATCGGCCCGTGCTCGCGTCGAGATCGAGCCCGTGCGGTCCGGTCGCCGGGACATCGATGGTCCGCGCGATCTTGCCGGGGTCACGCGCATCGATGCCGATAATCTGGCCGGGCGAAGAGATGTTGACAAAAAATGTCTCGCGCGCCGCGTCGTAGAGTGACCAGCGTGTCGTTCCCGGCACCTTGATTTCGGCGATCCGTTCGCGGCGTGCGATATCCACGACCGACACCGTATGCGAGCCGGGAATTGCGGGGTCGCCGAGGTTGGCGACAATGAGGATGTTGCGGGCGGGATCGAAGGCCAAGCCGTTCGGCTTGACACCGACTGCGATCTTGAAAGCGTCGCGCTCGGCGCCGGCCACAAAAATCGAGACGGTATCCTCGCCGCGATTGGACGCGAACACGAGGTTGCGCGGCTCGTGCACGAGAGCGCCGGCCACACCCGTGAAGCCAGGGAAAGAATTCGACAAAGCGGTCGTGGACGACGTCGATCACGTCCATGGTGTCGTTGCTGGTGTGCGCGACATAGAGCCGATCGGTCGCGGCATGAATATCGGCATGATCGAAACCGGCGTCGGATCGGCTCGGCGGCAGCGCGATGTAGCCGAGATGACGAATCGGCATGGCTGAAAGCCTCCCTAGAATGCGATGTACATTGCGATGCGATATCGACAGAGCCTGCCGATCTCACGCAGATTGGGCCGCCCAGATTGGGGGCAGATGCTGTCGCAAACAACAGAGGAATTCTCGGGTAAGCCCGAGACTATCTCATGATCACCGGCTCATGATCACCGGCTCATGATCACCGGCTCATGATCACCGCAAATGCCGCCTGGCCGGATCAAGGTTTCGCGCCGAAACACACTCCGTCGAACGCCGAAACGCTGTCGGCCTTGGTCCACAATCCGACCATGCCCGCGTCCTGGAACGTTGCGTCGTCGACCTCAAACTGTGCCTTGCCGTTGTAGATGGCCTTGAAGCGCCTGCCTGCGAATTCGATCCGCAGCGTATGCCACGCGCCCGGTGGGACCGGCACCTTGACGCCGTAACCGCCCTTGCGGCCAACGATATCGAGCGAGCTGCGCACGCCATCGACGGTCTTGTAGAGGACGACGTTGTCCTCGAGCGCATTGGCGCGCACCACATAGTAGTTGTTGGCATCGGCCGCGCGCCAGACGAGACCGCCGGCGCGATCCTCGTCGCCCGCAAGCGCCTTGAACCTTGCCTCGACGAAGCCATCCCGAATGCTGCTGCCTTGCCGCAGCGCCAAAGGAAACGTCGCTCTGCCGGATTGCTTCAGGAAATGCGACCCCGGCGGCGCGCCGTCATCCGCCTCGACTGTCCATTTAGAAACCCCACTGCCCGTCAGCGTGATGATCCAGCCTTTGGGTGGGGCACCGATGATGTCGGCGTTGAACGATATGCGTTCCATGGCGTCCGTCGCGAAGTTGTATTGAATTGCAGGCACACAAGTAGGGTGCAATAGGCTCCTTGGCCGTATTGCACCCTCCCGAACTCGATCGGTGCAATACGCGCCTCGCGGAGCTCGCTCCGCATCGGCGCTATTGCACCCTACACGATTACGTCGGAACGCCGGCGATGGGCACAGTCGGGAAAAGTGGCGTGCGCCCGCTATTGCGGCAGGCCTTCTACCGCAAAGGCGCGGAATTTCGCATACTTCTCGCCGATCTTGCGGGCATCCTTGTACTCAGCAGAATTAAACGCGGCTTGCATTTTTTCGAGGCTGTCCCAGACTTGTATGGTGACGCGCGTTTTCGGCGGGTCGCCTTCGAGCGCGGTCACATTCTGTCCTGCGGCGAGGAAACGACCTCCGGCACCTTTGAGTGCGGCCTGTGCTTTTGGAGCAAACTCTTTCGTGTAGCCCTCCAAATTCGATATTTCGATTTCGGAAATGCGATAGACGGGCGGCTTGGCCTGAGCGTGAAGCATCTGCACCGTGACACCGCCAATTCCAATTCCGGCGAGAATTGCCACGGGCACCGAGTACTGGATTTTCATGACGTCCTCCCTGAACGAGTCAACAGGCGTGAACGAACGAGACCGTTCGGCACCTCCACGCTACACCCGCTCAGGAGGCGTCGCAAAACAACATTCGTATCGCCGCTTTCATCTCTTCTCTGCGGGGCAACAGCAGCGTTGCAACGGCCGTCCACGTTTGAGAGTGCGACGTCCGCTGCAAATGCCTGATCGCTCGTTGGCGCAGTAGTGATCTTTTGGTCGCTGACGACCGGACAGCTGGACCGCGCGCGTTATGCGGACGGCGGCCAGACGAAGTCGGGGCGCAGACCTTCGTAGACGGGCCGCCCGTCGTTGGGGCGAGGCACACCGGTTGCCGGGTCATAGAACGCGTGATAGGTGGCCGGCAGCTTCGCCGTGTCGTGGCCCATCAGGTTCGGCACGATCACCCGAATGCGCTTCTGTTTGTCGTCGAGCATGATCGGCGTCCCGCACGTCGCACAGGTGCACAGCTCGAGCGGTCCATTCGGGTTTTCAGCATTGAAGGGCTGACGTTTCAAGCCGGCGACGTTGTCGACTTTCAGGTCTGCGTAATTGAAGAAAACGACGTGTGTCGTGGGTTGCGCGGTCACTCGTTTGCACACCGAGCAATGGCAAGTGTGGTTGTCGATCGGCTCCCGATCCGCTTGCGTGTGAACGTGGGCGCAGCCTCCAGCGTACTTGTTTGACATCGTGAATTCCTCCTGATGTCCGGATAAGATGGCAGGCAGACCATTGGATATTATGCAGGTCGCATGGACGGCGCAACCCAATCGACGCGATCCGCTCACCCCTTGCCCGCCGCTTTCGCGTCCAGCCCCCCGAACGTCCCGCCTTCCTTAGCGAGCTTCACGAGCAGCGGCGCCGGCGTCCAGCGCGCGCCGTACTTGGCCTCGTAGCCCTTAAGGCGTTTTAGCGTATCCGCAGCGCCGCTCGCATCCGCCTGCCACATCGGACCGCCCTGCCACCCGGGGAAGCCATAGCCGTTGATGTAGATCGTATCGATGTCGCTGGCGCGCATGGCGATCTTCTCGTCGAGGATCTGGGCGCCCGCATTGACGAGCCGCAGCAGGCAGCGCTCGACGATCTCGGCCGGCTTGATGTCATCCCGCTGTGCAACGCCCTGCTTTTTCGCCTCCGCCTGGAACATCGCGACGATCTCGGGATCGGGCGTGCGCGTGCGATCCTTGCCGTATTTGTAGTAGCCGGCACCCGTCTTCTGGCCATGGCGGCCGGCGGCGGCAAACGCATCCGTCACGGCGTAGAGTTTGCGCCGCGCCTCGGAAAGTTTGTGCTCCTGGCGAATGCGCCAGCCGACATCGACGCCCGCTAGATCCATCACGGCCAGCGGGCCCATCGCCATGCCCCACTCTTCCATCGCGCCGTCGATCTGTTCTGGCGTCGCCCCCTCCATCAGCATCGCCTGCACTTCTTCCAGATAGTCCTCGAGCATGCGATTGCCGATGAAGCCGAAGCAGACGCCAGAGACGACGCCGACTTTTCCCATGCGCTTGGCGAGATCCATGGCGGTAGCGAGCGCATCGTCCGCCGTCTTCTTGCCGCGCACAATCTCCAACAGCCGCATGATGTTGGCGGGCGAGAAGAAATGCAGGCCGATCACATCCTGCGGCCGCTTCGTCTCCGCCGCGATCACATCGACATCGAGCGTCGACGTGTTGGTCGCCAGGATCGCGCCCGGCTTGCAAACGCCATCCAAGCGCCGGAACAGGTCTTTCTTGACGCTCATCGATTCGAATGCGGCCTCGATCACGAGATCGGCCTGCGCGGCATCGGCCAGTGTGATCGAAGGCTTCATGCGATGGAACGCGTCCTTGGCGGCCTCCGGCGCGATGCGCCCGCGCTGCGCCAGCGTCGTCAGCGTATCGCCGACGTGCTTCACGCCGCGCATCAGCATCGGCTCGGTGGCGTCGATCATGGTCACCGGATGCCCCGCCTGCAGCAGCGCGATCGTAATGCCGGCGCCCATCGTGCCAGCCCCGATCACAGCAACGCTCTTGATGGCGCGCGGTTTTACATCGGCACTCAGGCCCTGAATGTTCGCCGCCTGCCGCTCCGCGAAGAACGCGTGCTGCAGCGAGCGCGCGTACGGCGTCGCGAGGCAATCCATGAACAGTTTGCGTTCGAGTTTGGCACCCTCCGCATAAGGCTCCTTGGTGGCGGTCTCGATGGCGAGCACGCAGGCGGCGGGCGCCACGGGGCCACCCGGATGCCGCTTCAGGGCCTTCCTTCGGTTCGCGAACAGATCAGCCGGGATCTTCGCGGTGTCGATCTTGCGCGCGCTCGTCGCAACCGGCTTCGGGCCGGACGCGGCGAGCTTTCCGGCAAGCGCGATCGCGGCTGCCACGACGTCGCCCTCGGCGATCTCATCCACAAGTCCGATCGACTTGGCGCGCGTGGCATCGATCGCGGCGCCCGACACGATCATGTCGAGCGCCGGCTCCGCGCCGATGATGCGCGGCAGCCGCTGCGTGCCGCCCGCGCCCGGGATCACGCCAATCTTGACCTCGGGCAATCCCAGCATCCGGACATCCTTCGCCGCGACGCGCGCGTGCGCCACCAGCGTCACCTCGAGCCCACCGCCGAGCGCGAGCCCGTTGATCGCAGCCACGATCGGCTTGGGCGTCTGCTCGATCTCGTCGAGCACCTCGGGCAACAGCGGCGCCATGCGGCCGGTCTTGAATTCGGCAATGTCGGCGCCGGCCGAGAACGCGCGCCCCTGTCCCGTCAGCACGATCGCCTTGACGGCCGGATTGGCGCCCTCGCCCTTGACGGCGGCCAGCAGCTTGACCCGCAAGTCATGCGACAGCGCGTTCACCGGCGGATTGGAAAATCGAATAACGGATACCGGACCCTTGCGCTCAATATCGACGGTCGCCATGACGAGGCCTTTCTAAAGGAATGCCCAAAAGTCTTCTTTAGCGACTTCCGGACTTGGCGTCAGCAGGGGCGTGGGGATACGCTCGGCGCAATCGACGCATGAACCAGAACATGGCCCCCCTCGAATGGGCCGGATAACCGGGACGAAACGCCATGCTACCAGGCCAAATGATGGATCGGCCGCTGCTGATCTCGAGCATCATCGACTATGCCGCCGAAGTGCACCCCACCGCGGAAATCGTCTCCCAAACCGTCGAGGGCGGCATTCACCGGTACGGCTACCGCGAGGCCCGCGCCCGCATCATGAAGCTGGCGGCGGCCCTGCAAGCCATGGGCGTCAAGCCCGGCGACCGCGTCGCGACGCTGGCCTGGAACGGCTATCGCCACTTCGAGTTGTACTATGCGATCTCCGGTATCGGTGCCGTCTGCCACACCATCAACCCGCGCCTGTTCCCCGATCAGCTCTCCTACATCGTCAACCACGCCGAGGACGTCGCGCTGTTCTTCGATCTGACGTTCGCGCCGCTGGTCGAAAAGATGCGCCCCGCGTGGAAGCCGGTCAAACACCTGGTCGCGATGACCGATCGCGCGCACATGCCGGCGCTGCCCGGCATCGACTGTTACGAGGAACTGGTGGCGTCGGCAGCACCGCTCAGTGCGTGGCCGCACCTCGACGAGGCCGCCGCCGCCGCACTCTGCTACACGTCGGGCACAACGGGCGAACCCAAGGGCGCGCTATATTCGCATCGCTCGACCGTGCTGCACGCGCTGTTCTTGCTGACCGGCCTGGCGTCGTCGTTTGGGCGCGACAAGAAACTGCTGCCGGTTGTGCCGCTGTTCCACGTCAATGCGTGGGGATTGCCCTATGTCGCACCCTTGACCGGCACGACCGTGGTGATGCCCGGCGCCAAACTCGACGGCGCCAGCGTGTTCGACTTGATGGACGCCGAGCAGGTGAATTCCGCCTGGGGCGTGCCGACGGTCTGGCAGGGCCTCGGCGCGGAGATGGCGAAGCGTGGCCGCAAGCCCTCGGGCTTCCGCGAAGTCGTGGTCGGCGGCTCTGCGGCCTCTCGCGCCATGGTCGAGATGTTCGAGAAGACCCACGAGGTCAACGTGATCCACGCCTGGGGCATGACCGAGATGAGCCCCGTCGGCAGCGTCGGCCACCTGTCACCGGAGGAAAACGCGCGACCGCTCGATGAGCGCATCACGCTGAAGACACGGCAGGGCCATCGCGTGTACGGCGTCGACTTCAAGATCACCGATGACGCCGGCACCGCGCTGCCGCATGACGGCGAAACCACCGGCGAGCTGTTCGTGCGCGGCCCGACCATCATGTCCGGTTACTTCAAGAATCCCGAAGCCAGCGCCAAGGCGATCGACAAACACGGCTGGTTTGGCACCGGCGACGTCGCCAAAATCACGCCCGAGGGGGTTTTGACGATCGTCGATCGCACCAAGGACCTGGTGAAATCCGGCGGCGAGTGGATCTCGTCGATCGATGTCGAGAACGCCGCGCTCTCGGTGCCGGGCGTCGCCGCGTGCGCCGTCATCGGCGTGCCGCATCCGAAATGGTACGAGCGGCCGCTGCTCGTCGCCATCAAGGCGCCGGGCGCCGACCCGACCAAGGACGCGATCCTGACAGCGCTCGCCGGCAAGCTCGCCAAGTGGCAGCTCCCCGACGACGTCGTGTTCGTCGAGCAGCTGCCGCTGACGGCGACGGGCAAGGTTTCGAAGAAGGACTTGCGCGTCAAATTCGCGGATTTCAAATTGGAGTGAGGCGAAGGCCGATGAAGAAAACCGAAAATAAGCCCTTGACCACAAAACAGCGCGCCAATTTGAACGCATTGACCACAATGCCGGACGATAAGATCAATACCGCCGATCTGCCCGAACAGCTCGACTGGAGCGACGCGAAGCGGGGTATGTTCTACGTGTCGCAACACCACAGCCATTAGTGGCGCGGCACGTCCCTATACAATCACGAGCCCAGCCGCCTTGCATGCAGCGACGACGGCGGCGTGGCCTTTCTTTGCGTAGGTCAGCGGATGCGCTTTCTGCGGGTCCTGCTCCGCTTCGACGACGATCCAGCCGCTGTAGCCGGGAAGCGCTTTCAGCACCGCGGGAAAATCAACCATGCCATCGCCCGGGACCGTGTAGACGCCGGCGACAACCGAATCCAAAAAGCTCCAGTCTTTGACCGTCGCCTCTTGCATGACCGCACGGCGCACATCCTTGGTGTGGACGTGCGAGATCCGCGCGCGATAGTCGCGGGCGAGTTTTGTGGGATCCGCGCCCCCCCATGTCGCGTGGCCCGTGTCGAGCAGCAGATGCGCCGCATCGCCCGTCGCGTGCATCAGCGCGTCGATATCGGCGGCGGATTGCACCACGGTTCCCATGTGGTGGTGATAGACCAGCCGCACGCCCTCGTCCGCCGTGCGCCGTGCGACCTCGGTAATGCGCGCGCCAAACGTTTTCCAGTCCGCCGCCGCGAGAACCGGGCGCCGCGACAATGGTTTTGCGCGATCGCCATGGATCGCGTTCGATGTCTCGGCGAACACGAGAACGGTGCAGCCCATGCCCTTCAAAAGATCGAGGTGCGGCCGCAGATGCCGCATCTCGGCATCCGCATCGCGGCGCAACAGCTCCGCCGAATACCAGCCCGAGACGCAGGCCATCCCGAACGGCGCCAGTGCCGCCTTCAGTCCAGCGACATCGCGCGGAAACTTGTGGCCGAGTTCCATGCCCGTGAAGCCCGCCTCGCGCGCTTCCGCAAGGCACGTTTCCAACGGCGTCTCGCCGCCGAGGGAGCGCAGATCATCGTTCGACCAGCCGATCGGGTTGGCACCAATGCGCACGGTCATGACTCAGTCTCCAAAATTCTGCTGCTTGCGCGCCACGTCATAGGCCGCGCGCGCAGCCCCAACCTCAGCGCGATCCGAGACTTCCGGCACCGCGACGTCCCACCAGTGCCCGCCATCGGCGGTCGCCAGCATCGGATCGGTGTCGATGACGATGACCGACGTCCGGTCCGCCGCGCGCGCTGCATCCAGCGCCGCCTCCAGTGCAGCGATCCCCGAAACTTTGACGGCGTGTGCGCCGAGGCTCTTGGCATGCAGCGCGAAGTCGATCTCCGGCAGCGTCACGTTTTCGGCGTCGCGCAGCAGATTGTTGAAGCTCTCCGAGCCGGTCGCGCGCTGCAGCCGGTTGATGCAGCCAAAGCCACGATTGTCGAGCACCACGATCGTCAGTTTCTGGCCGAGCATCACCGACGTCGCGATCTCCGAATTCATCATCAGGTACGAGCCGTCGCCGACCATGACCGTGACGTGGCGCGATGGATCGGCCATCTTCACCCCAAGCCCGCCGGCGATCTCGTAACCCATGGTCGAAAAGCCATACTCGAGGTGATAGCCGCCCGGCGCGCCCGCATGCCAATGCTTGTGCAATTCACCCGGCAGCCCGCCCGCCGCACACACGAGTACGTCGCGCGGCTTGGAGCGGCGTTGCACCGCGCCGATCACCTGCGCATCCGACGGCAGCGCGTGATCGGCCGGCGCGACCCACGTGGCGGCCTTGGCGTCCCAGTCGCGCTTGAGATCGGCGACGCGCGTGCCATGCGCGGCTGGCGCGCGCCAATCACCCAACGCCGCCGTCAACCCAGCCAATCCGGTCAGAACGTCGGCGACCAAGGGGGCGGCCGTGTGCTTCGCCGCATCGAACGGTTGCACGTTGAGGCCGATCAGCGTCCGCCCCGGGTGCTTGAACAGCGCCCACGAGCCGGTGGTGAAATCCTGCAGCCGCGTGCCGATGCACAGAACGACATCGGCGGTTTCAGCGATCGCGTTCGCCGCCGCCGTACCGGTAACGCCGATTGCGCCGAGATTGAGCGGATGCGGATCGGGCATCGCCGACTTCCCCGCCTGGGTCTCGGCGACCGGAATGGCATATTGTTCGGCGAACCTCAGCAGCGCGTGTTCGGCCTCGGCATAGAGGACGCCGCCGCCGGCGATGATCAACGGCCGCGCGGCGCGCTGCAACAGATCCGCCGCCGCTGCGAGTTCGCGCGTATCGGGGCCCGGCCGTCGCGGCATCCACACCCGCTCATCGAAGAATGACTGCGGCACGTCGAACGCTTCCGTCTGCACGTCCTGACAGAACGAGAGCGTCACCGGACCGCACTCCGCGGGATCGGTCAGCACGGCCATCGCGCGCTGCAACGCCGGCACCACCTGCTCCGCCCGCGTCAGGCGGTCGAAATAACGCGACACCGGCCGGAAGCAGTCGTTCGCCGACACCGTCCCGTCGCCAAAATCCTCGACCTGCTGCAACACCGGATCGGGCCGCCGGTTGGCGAAGACGTCGCCCGGCACCAGCAGCACCGGCAGCCGGTTGACATGCGCGACCGCCGCCGCCGTCACCATGTTCAACGCACCGGGGCCGATGGAACTGGTGCACGCCATCATGCGGCGGCGGCGCGACGCTTTTGCAAACGCGATCGCCGCATGCGCCATCGATTGTTCGTTGTGCGCGCGATACGTCGGCAAGCGCTCGCGCGCGCCATGCAGCGCTTCACCGAGGCCCGCGACGTTGCCATGGCCGAAGATCGCCCACACGCCCGCGAACAGCGGCACGCGCTGCCCGCCAATCTCGGTTTTCTGCGCCGTAAGGAACCGCACCATCGCCTGGGCGGCCGTCAGTCGAAGCGTGCGTGACATCGTGCGGCCCGCGTTGATACAGATGCGCTGAAACGGATTACCAAACTGTCTCAGGAGTGCCGCACGAAATCAAGCAAGAGGGGCCGCCACGCGATCCGCCTCCCCCAGCGAGGGCCCTCGAGGCGGCGGAGTAGTCGCAATTGGCGCCGTGATATCCTGCGCATCTTCATCGCCGCGCCGCGCTGTCCGCGGATGTCCGCAGCAGCCTGATAGCCGTTATGTCCCCGCTGGCGTGATGGGCCAGAAGGTGATGTCTGCGCGGTCTCTTCCTTCTCCCCGTTTTTTCAACGGGGAGAAGGTGGCGCGTCCGAGCGAAGCTTGGCTTCGCGACGAAGCGCCGGATGAGGGGCAGCCGCGATTGCTACCGGTGATCGATCCGCACGCACGCAAGTTTATGAAAATGGGACCGTGTACGTGGCCGCCCCTCACCCACGACGGCGTGCTTTGCTTCGCGCGCAAGCCGTCGTCGCCCTCTCCCCGTTGAAGGAACGGGGCGAGGGAAAGGTGTCTGCATTGAATGTCTGTTGAGGGTCACTGACGACTGCGGGGAACATGCGCGCCCTCGAGGGGCGGTAAGTATTCGCGTCTGGCCAAGCCTCGCGCGCGAGCGGCCGAAATCCTAGTTCGTGAAGAACGGCCAGACGCCGCTTTCGGTCGCCTGCTTCTGACGACGGGGTGGCTCGACAGGCGCGGCCGTCTTGAGAGGACGCGGCGCGGCCTTGCGCACCGGCGGCACGGCCACGGGCTCGGCGCTGTCGGCGGAGCTCGGCAGCTGCGCGCCCCGGCTCGCGGGCGCCGCCAGCGTCACGATCGGCGGCGGGGTGAACTGCGGCGGCGGGACGAGTTCGAGCCGTTCCTGGAGCTGTGCGATCTGCGAGACGTTCGACTGGACGGCCGAGGCCACGCCGTCGAGCCGCGCCTTCGTTTCGGCGAGTTCGGTTTCAGCGGCGCGCCGCTGCCGCTGCTCATCGGCGATTTCGGAGAGCAGCGCGGTTTTGGTGACGATGTCGCCCGAAACTTGCGCGCTGAGCGCATCGATCTGGCGCCGCGTCTCGGCGGCATTGGCTGTCGCGCGCGCAACGTCTGCACGTAGCGTCGCGATGATCGCCTGGCGCTCCACGGCCGCGCCGCAGCGGCCCTCCAATGCGCAGTTCTGCCAGACGACGACACCGCCAAGGACGGCCGTCAGCACGCTCAACACGTAAACCAATGCCCAACGCAAAAACATGAAAGGCCCCGCACGGAACCGGCAATCTCAAAAGACAACCCCAAATTGCAGCTATCCACAAGAGGATGTGCGGTCAAAAGTCCGTACCCGTGTTGTAATTGCCACGCTATCTGATCCCTGGACTTCAAGGCACTGATCTGGCGCCAAATTGCGCGTCAGGAATCCGCTTTCAGCACCGCGACGCGCGCGCCGGCCACCACGCCTGCCAGTGCTGTGACGTCGTCCTGGGCGGTCGCCCAGACGTTGCACGGGCTCGGCAACAGGATCTCGCCGGCCGACGCGATCGGCGTCGCGCCAAAACCGATGATGATGCGGTCTTCTTCGGTCCAGAACGCAATTTCGCCGGCGGTGATGCGTTGGCGCGCGCCGGGCTCGCGGCCGCTTTCGACGACGGTCTCACAGTGGACGCTGGCGCCCCAGCGCTCCGCCGTCGCATAGATCGGCAAGCGCTCCCAGATGCGATCAGCCGTCGGCGTCGCGAGCAGGCGCGCGCGGATGGCGACCGGCCCAACGCGGATCAGGATCTCACGCACGGCGCGGCGCGGCTTTCGCGCACCACCGGATGCGGGCGATTTCTTGGAGGAGCGAAGCAGATTCGTCGGCGACATGCGCGAGTGAAACCCAATCGCGCATACGGGGCAAGTGTTTAGGCGTCAGCGTTTAGCCTCAAGCGGGCGGCGGGCCGAAGGCGAGCACGGCGTTGAGGCCGCCGAACGCGAACGAATTCGACATCGTGTACTTGACCGGCTTCTTGCGCGCGACATTCGGCACGTAGTCGAGATCGCACTTCGGATCCGGCTCATCGAGGCCGACGGTCGGCGGCACGATGCCCTCCTGCATCGCCTTGATGCAGGCGATCGCTTCGACGGCGCCGCCCGCGCCGAGCAAGTGCCCGGTCATCGACTTGGTCGAGGAGATCACGAGGTTCTTGGCGTGCTCGCCGTAGACGAGCTTGATGGCGTTGGTCTCGTTGACGTCGTTGAGCGCCGTCGCGGTGCCGTGCGCGTTGAGATAGTCGATCTGCTCGGGCTTCAGGCCGGCGTCGTCGAGTGCGAACTGCATCGCCGACCGCGGCCCCTCGACGTCCGGGTTGACCATGTCCTTGCTGTCGGACGACATGCCGTAGCCGACGATCTCAGCCAGGATCTTGGCGCCGCGCTTCTGGGCGTGCTCGAGGCTCTCGATCACGAGCAGGCCGGCTCCTTCGCCGAGCACGGTGCCGTTACGCTTCTTGGCGAACGGATAGCAGCCCGTCGGCGACAACACGCGCATCGCTTGCCACACGCGCATCGACCCGAACGTCAGCACCGCTTCGCTGGCACCGACCACGGCGACATCGACGACGCCATTGCGGACATAGTCGAGGCCAAGGCCGATGGCATGCGTCGCCGTCGAGCAGGCCGAACAGGTCGCGAACGTCGGCCCCTTGATGCCGTATTCGATGCCGACGTGGGCGGCGGCCGAGGAGCCGATGATCCGCAACAGCGTCAGCGGATGCGTTGCCTTCTTGTGCAGGATGAAGAGATCGCGGTACGCGGTTTCGGTCGTGTTGAAGCCGCCGGCGCCCGAACCGATGATGCAGGCGGAGCGATACGCGTCCGGCGTCGGCGTCGGCAGGCCAGACTGGGCCCAGGCTTCCTGCGCAGCACGGCCCGCGAACCACGAGTAGCGATCGCCGTAGTGGTACTTCTTGCTCGCGACGTGCTTGACGGGGTCAAACCCCTTCACCTCGGCGGCGATGTGAATGTAGAGATCTTCGAGCGCGAAGTTCTCGATCGGTCCGACGCCGCATTTGCCGGCTTTCAACGACGACCAATACGACTCGACATCGAGGCCGATCGGCGTGACCGCCCCCATGCCCGTCACGACCACGCGGCGGCGCCCATCCGGCTTACTCATGGAACTCGTTACTCGCTTTACGCTCGGGTCACGGCACCATGCCGACCCTCCTCCCGAGGCCGCCGTCTGTGGCAGTCCCGGATCGACGGCTCAACTCAAGCCTTCGCGGTCGCCCCGCCGGCAGCCAGTGCCTTCACGCGCTCGACGACGGACCCGACGGTCTTGAAGTCCGAGGTGTCTTCGTTGGCGTTGTAGGGGATTTCGATACCGAAGCTGTCTTCGATGTCGAACACGATCATCGCAAGATCGAGGGATTCAATCTTGAGATCGGTCAGCGCCGTCGACATGCTGATGTCGTCCCGCGGCTCTTTCATATGCTTCTTCAAGATGTCAACGATCTTGGTCGCCGTTTCGTCCATCGTACTTCTCTCCAAACGTCACCGTTCGAGGACAACCGAACCCGGTCCGTCCAAGGCGTCGTGCACTATGCTGTTGCTAATCCAGCCCCTTCCGGGGATCAAGCTGGCGCGTCACATATACGTAAACGCCATTCAAGTCTAGACAAGCCCCCGAGGCCACGCGGGGCCTAAAGTTACCACCGTTCAGATTGGGTCGAGAGGGCTTCGGGCGGCTGGTCATGGGCCGCAAAAGCGTGTTTTATGACCCTGAAGAGACGGCAAACTCTGGCCCTGCTTGGGTAAAGCCGTTCAAAAAGCTTAAGCGCGCTGAATTGAGGCGAGCTGAATTGGGGAGAGGCGCAATGGCAGCGGGCCACGACAGAGGCACAGCAACGGGCACTGCAACGGGGCCACAATTGGGACCGGACTGCGGGCGGTGGAAGTCCGGGCACGCCCTACCAATGGATCCGCAGCTATCCCCCCGGGGTCGATTGGGCGCATCCGCTGAAGCCGCACCCGATCCCCGACTTCCTGGACCGCGCTGCCGCCAAGTTCCCGACCCGCATCTGCACACACTTCCTCGGCAAGACCGCGACCTATCGCGAGATCAAGGCGCTCTCGGATCGCGCCGCCGCCGGCCTCCAAAAACTCGGCGTCACCAAGGGCACCAAGGTCGGCATTTTTCTGCCGAACTGCCCGACGTTCATCATTTACTATTATGCGATCCTCAAGGCCGGCGGCACCGTCGTCAATTACAACCCGCTCTATACGATCGACGAACTCACCTATCAGGTCAAAGACAGCCAGACCGACCTGATGGTGACACTCGATCTCAAGGTGTTGTTCGACAAGGTCGAGAAACTGCTCGAGGCCGGTACGCTGAAGCGGGCCGTCGTCGCCTCGTTCCCCGCCCTGCTGCCGGGCGCCAAATCGGTGCTGTTCAAACTCTTCAAGGGCAAGGAGCTGGCCCACCCGGCCCGCTCGCCGGCGGCCTCCAAGATCATCAATGACGCCGACGTGCTCGCCAACACCGGAAAATTCCAGCCCCCGAACATCAATCCGCTGGAGGACGTCGCGGTGCTGCAATACACCGGCGGCACAACCGGCACCCCCAAGGGGGCGATGCTGACGCACGCCAACATCTCCTGCAACGTCCAGCAGGTGCTCGCCTGGTCGGGCACCATCGAGGACGGCAAGGAGCGCATGTTCGGCGCGCTGCCGTTCTTCCACGTCTTCGCCATGACGGGCGTGATGAACTACGGCATCGCGATCGCCGCCGAGATCATCATCATGCCGCGCTTCGTGCTCGCGGACGCGATGAAACTGATCGACAAGATGCGCCCGACCATGATGCCGGGCGTGCCGACGATCTTCAATGCCATGCTGACGCATCCGAATATCAAAAAGCTCGACCTGTCATCCCTGAAACTTTGCTTGTCGGGCGGCGCGCCGTTGCCGCTCGAAGTCAAGCGCTCGTTCGAAAAGCTGACCGGCTGCAAGCTGGTCGAGGCCTATGGGCTCTCGGAAACGTCGCCCGGCGCCACCACCAATCCGTTTGACGGGATCGTCAAGGAAGGCTCGATCGGCCAGCCGCTGCCGGGCACGATCGTGTCGCTGCGCGATCTCGCAAATCCGGCGGCCCAGGTCCCGCTCGGTGAGCGCGGCGAGATCTGCATCAAGGGCCCGCAGGTCATGAAAGGCTATTGGAACCGGCCGAAAGAGACGGCCGACCAGATGACCGCCGACGGGTTTCTGCGCACCGGTGATGTCGGCATCATGGACAACGACGGCTTCATCACCATCGTCGACCGCATCAAGGACCTGATCATCTGCTCGGGCTACAACGTCTATCCACGCATGGTGGAGGAGGCGATTTACAAACACGCAGCCGTCGACGAGGTCACAGTCATCGGCATCAAGGACCAGTATCGCGGCGAGGCGCCGAAGGCCTTCATCAAGCTCAAGGCCGGCCAGACCGCGACCAAGGCCGACATCATGAAGCATCTGGAAGCCTTGATCTCGAAGATCGAGCTACCGTCGGAAATCGAATTCCGCGACGCGCTGCCGAAAACGATGATCGGCAAGCTCTCGAAAAAAGAACTCAAGGCCGAGGAAGCGCAAAAGCTCAAAGCCTCATGACGAAGCGTAAAGCGCCGGCGCCGCAGCTGACGGACGCGGCCCCTTCCGGCGACAGCCCGGGCCAGCGTTGGACGATCGGCGAACTCGCCGAAGACCTTGGCCTGACGACGCGCGCGATCCGCTTCTACGAGAGCAAAGGTCTCATTGCGCCCGCCCGCAAAGGCGTCGCGCGCACCTATACGCGGCGGGACCGCGCGCGCATGGCGCTGATCCTGCGCGGCAAGAACCTCGGCTTCACGCTCGAGGATATCGCCGAGTATCTGGCCCTCTACGACAGCGATCCCGCGCAAGTCGCGCAGACGCAACTGCTGCTGGAAAAAGTCGATACCGCCATTGCCGACCTGATGACCAAGCGCGCCGACATCGAGCGCAGCTTGAAGGATCTGCGCGAGATCCGCGGCAAGTGCGCCGAGCATTTGAAGCAGGTGAAGGCGTGATTTCGTCGCCGCGCCGCTGCTAACCTGCAACAAACCCATACGCGGCGCCGCGCTTCTCGACGCGCCCCAGACCCAGACCCGGCAGATGCGTGCCGATGATCGTCGCGCGATCCGCGACCAGGCGATCAAGGAGTTTCTGGCGCATGGCGACCGCGCGGCCGGGCTCGTGATCCGCCGCCGGCCGCCAGTCGGGATAGGCGAACGAGATCACGGGATGCGTCAGCGCATCGCCGAGCACGATCAACGGTTCGGGCGCGCCCGCGATCGCGATCGAGATGTGGCCCTGCGTATGCCCGGCGGTGTCGATCGCCGTAAGCCCCGGCGCCACCTCCTGCCCCGGCGTTACGGCCGTCAGTCGCGCCTTGATATCCTTCAAATTCCGCCGCGCACCCGGCACGAAGTTGGCGCGATCGGCCGGCACTTTCGTCTCGGCATCCGGCGACAGCCAGAGGTCGATCTCCGCCGCCGACATCATGTAGTTCGCGTTGGGAAACCGCGGGCTGTTGTCGAACTCGTCGATCACGCCCCAGAGGTGATCGGGATGGCCGTGCGTGAACACGATCCTGGTCACGGCCTTGGCGTCGATGCCGGCGGCCGCAAGATTGTCAGCAAGCTTGCCCGCGCTCTCCATGAAGTTCGGCCCGGCGCCGCAATCGATCGCGATCAGCTCGGCGCCGCGCTTGACGAACGTCACGTTCACGGGTGCAACGACGCGATCCTTCGGCAGCCCAGCTTTCTCCAGAACGCCCGCAAGTTCCGCATCCTTGTCGCGCGCGAGCGCTGACGGCACGAGGTTCAGCGCGCCATCACTGACGATGATGATCTCGACATCTCCGCGCGCGAATCCGTCGCACCACCGGCGGCGTTTGCGCGCGTACGAACCGCGGCAGACACGCGAGGCCGAGCGCCGCACCAAGTAATTCGCGCCTCGAAAGACGTTCCACTTTCCTCTCCCCGCCAGCGGGGAGAGGATGTCGCATCGAAGCGACGCTTGGCTTCGCGCAAGACGCGACAGGTGAGGGGCAGCGGCACCACGGAGCAAGCGGCGGCCCCTCATCCGCCCCTTCGGGGCACCTTCTCCCCCTGGAGAAGGGGGAGAAGGAGGAAAGTCGGCACGTGTTGCTCATCTTGTGTCACTTCATGCTTTCTTTGACGATTTTTTCGAGCAGGGCGTCGATCGCGGCCAATGCGGCTTTCGATGCCGCCGAACCGCCACCGGCAGGCCGGCGATAACCGGCGTGCACGCGGCCGGGCTGATCGACGCGCTCGTAGACGAACACGACATAGGGACAATAGCCGATGTTGGCCGGGTCCGCCTCCATCGCCGCGCGCGACAGGGCGGCGGCGCAGAACGTGAAATACTCGGCATTGGTATAGAGCGGCTTGGCCGCACCGACCGCGCCGGCGGTGCGCTCGAGCATTTTGCCGATGTGGCCGTTGAAATCGACGACGAGACCAGCATTGACGATGGCGTCGCCGATATCCTGGCGCACGTCCTCGAATTTCGCCGGCTTCGAGACGATGGCGAGATGGTTGTCTTGCGCGACCGCCTGAGAACAGACCGCCCACAGCATGAGCCCTGCAGTAGCGACGACCCTGATCATCTCATCCTCCATCTTTTCCGGTGCTTCGGCAGACGATACACGACGATAGGGTCGAGCGCGCAACCTTGCGCGAGATCAAAACGCAAACCGTGAGAGTTGGGTCAGCGCAGTCGCACTTGATTCGTCATTGTCCCTGCGGCGAGACAGGTGCGCCGCGCGTAACCCAACACTCGGACGAGCACGCCGGTCGATGTTGGGCCTTACGCATCCGGCGCACATGACAGCAGCCAACACCATCCGTGGCCTCGCGACATCCTCACCCTCAAGGGAGAGGACAGGACATAGGATCACCCATGCGGCTCGATGATCAGGAACAGGCGATGCGGGCGGGGGCCGAGGGGCCGGCGCGGGCGTGGGCGATCGAGCACCAGATCAAGGTTGGCCGCTATCTCGGGCGCCAAGGACTTCGTCAAGGTCGCCCAAGCCCACATCATGGCAGATACGGAATTGCTCGGGCCTTCGGGTGTGGCGTGGCTGGAACGGATGGCCACGCTGCCGCTCGCCGAACGCCGCGTGCGCATTCCGACCATCACCGATCCGCGCGGCACCGACTTCGCCGCAGCTCATCGCTTGAAACAACAGCCGTGGATGATCGACCTCGAGCGCCGCGCCATCGACGCGTTTTCAGCACTCGGCGTCATGATGACCGACACCTGCATCAACTATCAGACCATCATGCCGCCGGTGCTGCGCGAGCACGTCGCCTATGGCGACACCGGCGTCGTCATCTATTCCAACAGCGTCTGCGGCGCGCGCTCGAACTTCGAGGGCGGGCCCTCGGCGCTGAGCGCCGGCCTCACCGGCCGCACGCCGCGTTATGGCTATCACCTCGACCAGCACCGGCGCGCGTCGCTCGTGATCGACGTCACCTGGACACCGCGGACCTATGACGAATGGGGCGCGCTCGGCGGCGTCGTCGGGCGGCTCTCGCGCGACTACTGGAAGGTCCCAGCGCTCGCCGGCATCGACCGCGTGCCAACCTCCGATGAGATGAAACACTTCGGCGCGGCGCTGGCGAGCTACGGCTCCTGCGCCCTCTTCCACATGATCGGCATCACGCCGGAAGCCGCGCGCCTTGCGGACGTCGCCGACGCCGGCACGCCGCGCCACGCGATCGGCGAGGCCGACATCCGCGCGCTGCAACGGAGCTACACGCAAAAGCTCGACGGCCTCGATGTCGTCGTTTTCTCGGCGCCGCAGTTGAGCCTCGTCGAGATCGAGCAGGTCGCGCGGCTGCTGGACGGCCGCACGACGCAGAAACCCGTGCTCGTCGTCACCAGCCCGCAGGTGAAGCCCGATGCCGACCGGCTCGGGCTCACAAAACGTATCGAGGACTCGGGCGCGGTGGTTCTCTCCGGCATGTGCTTCTATCAAAGCTACGCGCGAGAGATGGCGGAAGCGAATGGCTGGGTGCGGCTCGCGACCAACTCAGCGAAGCTCACCAACATCATCGGCGGCTACGGCTACAAACCGGCGCTGATGTCGATGGAGGCGTGCATCGAGGCCGCCTGCACCGGGAGGATGCCAGCATGACGGAGAAACGCATGAGCGGCCAGATCTTCAAAGCCACCGCCGGCATGGGCCAGAAAGTGCGCGGCATTGCCCTGGTCGCCTCGGACGGATTCTCGGCGCGCTACGATCTCGATCGCATCAAGGGTGTGTTCTCGCGCCCCGACCACAAGCTCGCGGGCGAAAACTATATCGACCGCATTCTGATCCTCGATGCGGCCAAGGGCGGCGTCGCCACCGCCTGGATGCTCGCCGAG
The DNA here is from genome assembly GCA_963779515.1 of uncultured Alphaproteobacteria bacterium. Taxonomy (GTDB): domain Bacteria; phylum Pseudomonadota; class Alphaproteobacteria; order Rhizobiales; family Hyphomicrobiaceae; genus CAVZYN01. Next base: position 899,613 of record CAVZYN010000002.1, on the reverse strand, counting down.
ATGGCCTCGCGGAAGATCGTGCCGAAAGCGCTCGTGCTCAACGCCGTCAATCCGATCATGGTGCAGGGTGCCGCCTTTGCCGATTTCACGATGATCTCGGGCTTCGATGTCGATATCACGCAGGCGGTGCCGAACGGCGCGACGGTGGAGATCGATCCCGACGCACCGCGCCTCACGATCGTTTCGGCGTGACACCACCCGTCACCGCTAAAATCGCCCGCTCGGCGAACGGTCTGACGCAACAGGGGCGCGTTTATGCGGCGGGCGGGGCGACCAGAATGTTGCGGCCCATGTTGTGGCCGACGTCCTTGATGTCGCGCAGGCCGCACAGCGCCATCGTGATGTCGAGTTCCTTGCGGATGATCTCGATGGCCGACGTGACACCCGCTTCGCCCATCGCGCCGAGGCCATAGATGTAAGCCCGGCCGATGAAGACGCCCTTGGCGCCGAGCGCGATCGCCTTGATCACATCCTGGCCGGAGCGGATGCCGCCATCCATCAACACCTCGATGCGACTGCCGACGGCCCTCGCGATGGCCGGCAGGGCCGCGATGGAGGACATGGCGCCGTCGAGCTGGCGGCCGCCATGGTTGGAGACGATCAGCGCATCGGCACCGCTCCGCGCGGCTTTTTCGGCGTCTTCGACATCGAGGATGCCCTTCAAGATCAACTTTCCGCCCCAGCGGTCCTTGATCCGCTTGACGTCGTCCCAGCTCAGCGCCGGATCGAACTGCTGCGCGGTCCAGGAGCCCAACGAGCCCAAGTCATCAATGCCCTTGGCGTGGCCCACGATGTTGCGAAACGTGCGGCGTTGCGTGCCGAGCATGCCGATCGCCCAACGCGGCTTTGTGGCGATGTCGATGATGTTGGCAAGCGTCGGCTTCGGCGGCGCGGAGAGGCCGTTCTTGATGTCCTTGTGGCGCTGGCCAAGGATCTGCAGATCGAGCGTCAGCACCAGTGCCGAGCACTGGGCAGCCTTGGCGCGGTCGATCAGGCGATCGATGAAGTCGCGGTCACGCATCACGTAGAGCTGGAACCAGAACGGCTGGCTGGTGTTCTCCGCCACATCCTCGATCGAACAGATGCTCATGGTCGAGAGCGTGAACGGGATGCCAGCCTTGGCGGCGGCGCGGGCGGCCAGGATCTCGCCATCGGCGTGCTGCATGCCAGTGAGACCAACGGGGGCCAACGCCACCGGCATGCTGACCGGCTGGCCGATCATGGTGCTCGCGAGCGTCCGATTGGTCATGTCGACGGCGACGCGCTGGCGCAGTTTTATGGCCTGGAAATCCGTCTCGTTGGCGCGATAGGTGCTCTCGGTCCAGGCGCCTGAATCCGCGTAATCATAGAACATCCTCGGCACGCGCCGTTTGGCCAGCAGGCGCAGGTCCTCGATGCAGGTGATGGGCTGTGGCATGGCTTGCGGACCCCCCGGGCGACGTGAGCCGTGGCCTAGCCTACCCGGTGCGCGGCAGCAAGGGCGATCCGGTGGTCCAGCCCTGCTGCCCCCGCCTCGCGCGAATGTCAGGCAAACGACAGAGAGCCCAGGTTATAGTGACCTGCTTCGTCACCAAAACCTTTGGAGGAAATCTCATGCAAACACGGCTTCGCAGATCGATGTTCGCCGCCGCCGCACTCGCGCCGCTGGTTGTCGCCGCCACGGCTACGGCACAACAACCAGGGCCACCGCAATTTCCGAATATGACGTTCTTCATCACCAGCACGGGCGGACCGAATGGCGCCAACTATGGCGGCGTTGCCGGTGCCGATGCGCACTGCCAGGCGCTCGCGACCAAGGCCGGCGCCGGTGGCAAAACCTGGCGCGCCTACCTCTCGACGCAGGCGATCGGCGGCGCCAAGGCCGAGAATGCACGTGATCGGATCGGCAAGGGCCCGTGGGTCAATACCGCCGGCGTGCAGATCGCCGCCAGCGTCGACGACCTGCATTCGGCCAACAACAAGATCGACACCGAAGGCGGCATGGCGGAGATCGGCCGCCGGATCCCGAGCCGCTTGTTCGTCGTCAACCAGCACGACATTCTGACCGGCTCCGACGAAAACGGCCGCGCGCTGCCGCCGGACAAAGACATGACCTGCGGCAACTGGACCAAGAGCGGTGAAGGCTCCGCCATGGTCGGCCATCATGACCGCATGGGCCTGCGCGACGACGCGCCATCCAAGTCCTGGAACGCCTCGCATCCCTCGCGCGGCTGCAGCGCCGACAATCTCAAGGCCTCCGGCGGCGCGGGTCTGCGTCTACTGCTTCGCCGCGAATTGAGCTTTGGCCGCCCCTCACCCCGACCCTCTCCCCGTGAAGGACGGGGAGAGGGAGACTACTCCAACGGCGGGAGGGTGCGGACGTAGGCGATGACGGCGTCGAGGTCGTCGTCGGTCATCTTGCTGTAGTAGATGTGCCGCGCCATCGGCATCTTGAAGGCGCGGCCGTCGCGGCCTTTTCCCTGCACCAGCGCCGTCTTGATCTCTGCATCGCTCCACCCGCCGATGCCTTTCGTCGGATGCGACGTGATGTTTGCGACCGTCACCTTGCCAAACGGGCCCGTCATGTCGTGGCCGCCCCTGCCTAGCCCCGTCATGTAGTCGAAGCTGCCGTCGGGCTTGCGCGCGTGGCATTCCATGCAATGCGCGATCGTCGCGAGATAGAAGCCGCGTTTGGCTTTGTCTTTGAGATCCGCGTCGGAGAACGGCGTTTCGGCACCAGGAATGAGATCGACTTTGCTCGTCTGCTTATAGACCGGGGCGGCGACCTGATGGGCGACCGGGGCCATCGTGCGCACGTAGGCGACGACGGCGTCGAGATCACGCGGCGTCAGAATTTTGTAGAACGCAAACGGCATTTGCGGCGCGACCGGCACGCCGCTGGGGCGCTTACCATCGATCATCAAGCGCTTGAGATCGGCCTCGCTCCAAGACCCGATGCCGGTGTCGCGGTCAGGCGTGATGTTGGACCCGCGCACGGCAAACGCAGGTTCGTCCCAGAACTGCGATCCGCCCGCGAAGCGCTTATCCATGTTGAACCCGGCGGGGCCGCGCGAGGTATGGCAGCCATCACACCCCATGATCGCATTGACGAGATATGATCCGCGTTCCACCAGGGTTTCCGAGGCGGCGCCTGCGGCACTGAACAGCAATAGGGCACCGCCTGCACAAATGGCTTTGAGCATTTGAATTCTCCAAAAATGACTTTTGCGAGCCGGGCAATTCCCCGGGCCCCAATCTCAAAACAACCAAAAGAAATAACGTTTCGTCATCACTCTATCGCGTCAAACCTGCAAAATGTGTTTCCCACGTAACAGCGCGCTACGTCCTCTACTCTGCAGCTGCGCGCCGCGCGCTGGCGTCCAGCAATCCAGCATTCACCAGCGCGGCCTCGATGCGCGCGATCTCGGCGGCGGAGATTTTGACGAGCGGCGGACGCACGGCGGCGCACTCGAGCTTACCGAGCAGGACGAGCGCTTCCTTCATGCGGTTGTGCATGTCGACGGCGGGGGCCGCATAGAACACGTCGGCGAGCGGATGGATGCGATCGTTGAGCGCCCGCGCTGCTGCGAGATCGTTGCGTTGCACGGCGGCAAAGAGCTCCGCTTGCAATCCGGCAATGACGCTGCCCGATCCCGACAACAGGCCGCCGCAGCCGAGCACCAGGGATGAGAACAGCCACGCCGAGTGCGTCGACAGCACCGTGATCGGTCGCGGCAGGGATTGCAGCACGCGAATGTTGCGCTCGTGCTGGACGGGATGATTGCACCAATCCTTGATCGCGCACAGCGTTGGCACGGCGTCGCCCAATTGCACGATCATCTCGGTGGTGTAGCCCTGGCCGATCGCCAACGGATAGTTGAACGCGATCAGCGGCACGTCGCCCGCCGCATCCGCGACGCGCTTGAAGTGCGCGATCACCATCTCCGGCCGATGCCCCATCGTGAACGGGCCCGGCGGGAACACCAACAGCGCCGAGGCGCCACCTGCGACGGCCTGCTTGGCGATGCGCGCAGCCTCGAGACTGCCGTCGGCGTAGACGCCGTGCACGATCGGCATGCGCGCGCCGACTTCGTCCTCAGCGATCGCCATCACCTGTGCCTGCTCGTCGAGCGTGCACGAGGCCGCCTCCGTCGAATGCGCGTTGACGGTGATGGCGGAGATGCCTTTTGCCGCCGTGACATCGCGCAGATGCGCCCGGAACGCTTTTTCGTCGATCGCGAGATCGCGCGTGAACGGCAGGAGTACCGCCGGAATGACGCCGTTCGGCACGTAGGCGGCGTGGCGTGGCATGGGCTATCCCTTCGGGGCGACGGAGAGGCCGACGACTTTGTGCTTGGCGATCAGCTTGGCGACGAGGCCCGACGCCTTGGCATCCTCGGCGAAATCGCGCAGCCACGCGGCGCTCGCGGTGTTCTTGCGCGCGGTGCCGATCGCCTGCTGCACGGATGGGAAGTTGCCGGGCAGGATGACGGAGCCGGGCTGTCTTCGCATGATCGGAGAGGAGGCGCGGCCGCAGGCCGGCCAGTGCCTCGAGCTTGTCGGCATGAAGTGGTCGTAGGCGGCATCGATCGTATCGGTGCGCATCAGTGTCGCGGGCTTGATGTTGCGATCGAGCCAAAGGCCGTAGGCCGAGCGCGCGGTGACGGCGATGCGCACGCCCTCCCTGTCGACATCGGCGATCGTCTTCAGCGGCGAACCCGGCGGCACCAGGTAGGTCGACCTCGATCTCGACATAGGCGGACGAGAACGCGATCTTCTCGGCCCGCTGCGGCTCGGCGCCGATCAGGCCGATGTCCCAGTCGCCCGTATCGACCCGTCGGCGAGCTCGCCCGGCGTCTTGTAGGTCACGAGCTTGAGGCCGACGCCGAGCCGCGTGGCGATTTCTGCCGCCATGTCGGGCGCGACGCCGACCGGATCGCCGCTCGCGGTCTTGCCTGTCACCAGCAAGAAGTTTGACAAGTTGATCCCAGCGCGTAGGACACCGGTTGGCGCGAGTTCGGCGGCGATCTTGCTGGTCATGAAAGGTCCACGGGTTGTGATGATGACGATAATTGGCGCCTACCCTACGCTGGGCGCCGATGTCACCGGGCAACGCTTGATCGCGGCGCCTGCCCATCGCGCGAGCACGGCACCCATGCCCGGACCTGACGAACAGTTCGACGCGATCGTGCTCGGCGCGGGCGCGGCCGGTCTCATGTGCGCGCTGACGGCGGGCCAGCGCGGCCGCCGCGTGCTGCTGCTGGAGCACACGGACAAGCCCGGCGCGAAAATCCTGATCTCGGGCGGCGGGCGCTGCAATTTCACCAATCTCGACAGCGAGCCGAAGCGGTTTCTCTCTTGTAATCCGCATTTCTGCACATCGGCGCTGAGCCGCTACACGCAGCGGGATTTCATCGCCCTGGTCGAGCGCCACGGCATTGCCTATCACGAGAAGACGCTCGGGCAGCTGTTCTGCGACGGTTCGGCGCGCGCGATCGTCGCGATGCTGCGCGCGGAGTGCGATCGCGGCAACGTGGATCTGCGCTGCGATCAGACCGTGACGGACGTCACGCGCGATGATCAGTTCCGCGTCACGACGAACTCCGGCGTGTTCTCCGCGCCCGCCCTCGTGCTCGCGACCGGTGGGCTCTCGATCCCGAAAATGGGCGCGACTGGATTGAGCCTCGATCTGGCGCGCCGCTTCGGTCTGCGCGTCACCGAAACGCTGCCGGGCCTCGTGCCGTTCAAGGCGCCGGCGGAGTTGGCGAGCTTCTACACCTCGCTTGCCGGCGTCGCACTCGATGCCATCACGACCTATGGCAAAACCAACTTCCGCGAGGCGGTGCTGTTCACGCATCGCGGCCTCTCGGGGCCCGCAGTTCTGCAAATCTCATCCTACTGGAAGCCAGGCGATGCCATCACGCTCGACCTGCTGCCCGGCCGTGACGCCGCAGCGTTCCTGAAGGAGCGCAAGGCCGCGCGCCCCAAGGCCGCCCCGCAGACGATCCTCGCCGAAATTCTCCCCTCCCGCCTCGCGCAGGCGTTTGCCACCGCGCACCTGCCGCCGCGCGAGATGGCGAACATTTCCGATCGCGATCTGATGGCGTTGGCGGGCATGCTCAATCGCTGGCCGTTCCAACCCGATGGCACGGAGGGCTACGCCAAGGCCGAAGTCATGACCGGCGGCATCGACACGCGCGATCTCTCGTCGAAGACGATGGAAGCGCGCGGCGTGCCGGGCTTGTACGCGATCGGCGAAGCCGTCGACGTCACCGGCTGGCTCGGTGGCTACAATTTCCAATGGGCGTGGTCGAGCGGCTGGTGCGCGGGTCAGGCGATTTAAAAACCACGTCATCATCCCGGACGACGAACCGCTCTTCAGCGGTGAGGAGATCCGAAACCCAGCGGAAAGAGGGCCGAAGGCTCTCAATATTGTGCCTTCGGCGCGTTCTTGTGCTGGGTCCCGGATAACGTGCGGCCTGGCGGCCTTCCGTTTCCGGGATGACGGAAGAGTGGTGATAAAGCCAACCGTCAGGCGAACGCGGACCAGTCGACCGTGGTTTGGCCGTTGACGTAGCCGTATCGGAGATTGCTGCGCGCGGGGCCGCGCTGCTCGTACTCGGCCTTCTTCACCGCGAAACTGTCCTTGAGATCGCCGCGTTTCGTCATGTCGAAATCGTAGAGCTTGGCGTTGGTGCCGCCGAAGATCGCCGACTTGATCGGACCGGTCGCGGGACCGAGCGGCTTGAAACCGTGCTTCTTCTGCATTTCCTCGTCGATCTCGAGCCGGCGCAGCGCCTCGATCTGCCATTGCGGCGAGCCGGTCCAAACCGCGTCCGTGCCCCATACGACGCGATCGTAGCCGAGGCCTTTGCCCATGATGCCCATCATCGCGGCCGTGATGCGCGGCTCGGCGACGACGCTCTGGGCGAACAGCTGGCCGACATCGGCATAGACGTTGGTGACGCCGTACTTCGCCGGGATCTCGGCGAGATCGCTGACCCAGGAGACGCGGCCGGTCGTCTCGAATTCGTCCCAGCCGTCGGTCGCCCGCCCGCCCGCCGCCCAGCGATAGCCGCCATGATAGATGACGAAGTTGAGCTGCGGCCAATCCTTGGCGGCTTTGCCGACATCGCCGACCATGGCGTATTCGAGCAGATGCGGAAAGCGCTTCGCGGTCGCCTCCGGGAACAGCCCCTTGTGCACGCAGATGTTCTTGATGCCGTACTTCACCGCGAGTTCGTAGGCCTTGTAGGTGACTTTCTCGTCGTCCATGCGCCAGGGATGCTTGGCGTGATCCTTGTTGGTGTTGTCGCCGACCGTGTAGCCCTTGATCGACTCGGGCTTCCGCTTCAGCGATTCTTCGAGATGCTCGAGCCAACCCGGCTGGCCCGGCGTGAAGATCGCGTGCGCGAACATGCGGCGGCTGCCGGCATCCTTGTTGACCTTGTCGCGCGCCGCGATCGTCATCTCATTGGTCAGGAACCAATCCTGCGCGATCTCCGAGGGCGACGACGAGATCAGCGCGATCTTGGTATCGCTGTCGAGATAGATTTCCTTGAAGTAGTTGTTGAACTTCAAGTCTTCGAGCGTCTGCGGCTTGTCGACCAGCGTCGGGTTCCAACCGGCCTTGCCGACCGCCTCGCGCGCGCGCACGAAATTCGTCAGCCGCGTATCGTCGCGCAGGAAATGCGTGTGCATGTCCATGATGAACTGATCTTTCAACGCATTGGCGCGCTCCTGCGCCATCGCCGGCGTCGCGGCCTCCGCCCGGCTCGCCTCGAACACAGGCGCGAACGTCTCGTTCAGCGCGACGAAAGCGGCTGCCATGCCCGTCGCCGACTGGAAGAACTGCCGCCGGCTCTGGCCCTGCTTCTTGCCGAGATCGTCGGCCATCGCCAGCAGCCGCGCCTCGGCTTCGCGCTGCTTTTCGCTCTGCGGCGCGGGCGTGAACTCGTCGCTGGAGACGATCTGCGTCGGGATCGGCGTCGCGTGCGGCAACAGCTCGGAGGGTGTCAGCGCGGCGACTTCGTCCTCGGTGAGAAAACCACTCATGGAAGTCCTCCATTTGTGCGTCGGGCGAGAGCCGCATGCTATGCTTCTGACGCGGGAACACCAGCCACCACCGCATGCCGGATTGCAAGGCTGGGTCCCAGATAACGTCCGGCCTCGCGGCCAGCCGTTTCTTTCCTCTCGCCTTAGGAGAGGATAGCACGTCCAGCGATAGCTGGACGAGACAGGTGAGGGTGCGCGAGAGACGTGAAGGCCCTCATCCGCCCCTTCGGGGCACCATCTCCCAAAGGGAGAAGGAAGAAGTGAAGGACACGGGACGCCATGCAGTGCACTACACTCGGACGGACGGGTATAAAGGTCAGCGTCGCCGGGCTCGGCGGCGGCGGCAACAGCAAGCTTGGCCAGGGTACGGGCCTCAGCGAAGCGCAATCGGTGGCGCTGGTGCGCGAGGCGCTCGATCTCGGCGTCACTTTCATCGATACGGCCGAGGTCTACGGGACCGAGGCGATCATCGGCAAAGCCATCCGGCAGGTGCCGCGCGACCACGTCGTGCTGTCGTCGAAGAGCCGGGTCATGATCGGCGGGCGGCCGCTGACAGCAGCCGAGGTGATCGCCAATCTCGAGACCTCGCTGCGCGTGCTCGGCACGGAGTACATCGATGTCTTTCATGCGCACGCGGTGACGCCCGCCGCCTATCCGCATGCGCGCGACGTCATCGCCCCGGCCCTGCTCAAAGCCAGGGCGCAAGGCAAGATCCGCCATCTCGGCATCACCGAGTCATCCCCCTTCGATCACGCCCAAGAGATGCTGCCGCAAGCGCTCACCGGCGATCTCTGGGATGTGGTGATGTTCGCGTTTCATATGCTGGGCCAGAATGCGCGGCGCACGGTGTTCCCGGCGACGCGCGCGCACAATGTTGGCACGCTGTTGATGTTCGTGGTGCGCAACATCTTCAGCCGCCAGGGGTTGCTCGCCGAGACCATCGCCACGCTGATTGCGGAGGGCAAGCTCGATCCGAAGCTTTCAAACAATGGTGCGCCGCTCGATTTCCTGCTGCACAAGCACGGCGCGGCGAGCATTGTCGAGGCCGCCTATCGCTTTGCCCGGCACGAACCGGGCGCCCACGTGGTGCTGTTCGGCACGGGGAGTTCGGCGCATCTCAAATCGAACATTGCCGCGATTTTGAAACCACCGCTGCCGGCGGACGACCTCGCCCGCCTCGCCCGCGACTTCGGCCACCTCCGTGGCGTCGGCCTCGATCTGCCGGGGCCGGTGCGGGCGCTCGCCTCCCCCTGATGAGGGGCGATAAAAATTTCGCGACCCGCTCCGTCCGGTTTCCCTTTTCGAGGGGGAGCTGTCGCGTATAACCTTGAGCATCGAACGCGTTTCATGTCTCGTCGCGCTTGCTGGCAATCCCCCTCCCCTCAGGGGAGGGGTAGGGGTGGGGTGAGACTCTTGGCGTCATGTTGCGAAGGCGCACTGTTGTCGACACGAAGAGGCGTCGATGCACCACTTCCAAATCATCGCATGCATCCGCCCGCGACTTCTCCCCACCCCTAACCCCTCCCCGCTGGGGAGGGGGATTCCGCCCGATTGGGGACGCCGCGATGGCCAATAGCGTCGCGCGTCATCTGCGAAAGAACCAGACCATTGCCGAGGCAGTGCTGTGGAAGGAATTGCGTCAGCTGCGGCGCGAGGGCTACCACTTCCGTCGCCAAGCGCCGATCGACGCCTTCATTGTCGACTTTGCCTGCTTGGCGCATCGGCTGGTCATCGAGGTCGATGGCATTCAGCATGACGAAGCCCATGAGCGCTCGAAGGACGCAGCGCGCGATGCCCGATTGACTTGGCTCGGTTACAAGGTGCTTCGATTTTGGAATTCGGAGGTCATGGACGAACGCGAGGGCGTCATGCTCGAAATTCTTGCAGCCCTGGGAAACATTGAACGTCACGACTGACACAGCCTCGTCCGCCGCATGGCCGGTCCGCTCCTAGCGTCCGTTCCACGGAAGTCATAGGCGAATTCCCTACCCCTCAAGGGGGCGGTAGATAAGGCAGTAGGTATGTGGCCTTGGCGCTGCCGCGAGAATTTGCTAGGGCCCCATCACGGTCGCCTGAACGGCGCCGGCACGGAGAGCAGACCCTATGACCGACGCCACCTCAGACACAGCCCCGGAGTCCGTGGCCGGACGCGATTTCATTCGCGAGATCGTGCATGCCGATCTTCAGGCCGGGCGGCATAAGATCGTCGTCACCCGCTTTCCGCCGGAGCCCAATGGGCATTTGCACATGGGGCACGCGAAGTCGATCTGCCTCAACTTCGGTATCGCCGAGGAATTCGGCGGCCGCTGCCACCTGCGCATGGACGATACCAACCCGACCAAGGAAGAGCAGGCCTACATCGACGCCATCAAGCGCGATGTCGCGTGGCTCGGCTTCAGCTGGGGCGAGCATTTCCATCACGCGTCGGATTATTTCGAGCAGCTCTATGACTGGGCCGTGCATCTGATCAAGACCGGCAAGGCCTACGTCGACGACCAGAACCAGGAGGACATGCGGCGCGCGCGCGGCACGCTGACGGAGGCTGGCCGCAACAGCCCGTTCCGCGATCGCACGGTCGCGGAAAACCTCGATCTCTTCGCGCGCATGCGGGCGGGCGAATTCCCGAACGGCGCCCGCGTGCTGCGCGCCAAGATCGACATGGCGTCGGGCAACATCAATCTGCGCGATCCAGTGCTCTACCGCATTCTCCATGCCGAGCATCCGCGCACCGGCAAAGCCTGGTCGATCTATCCGAGCTACGATTACGCGCACGGCCAGTCCGACGCACTCGAAGGCATCACGCACTCCGTCTGCACTCTCGAGTTCGAGGATCACCGCCCGCTCTACGACTGGTTCCTCGACCATCTCCCGGTGCCGTCGAAACCGCGCCAGTACGAATTCGCGCGCCTCAACATCACGCACACGATTCTGTCGAAGCGCGTTCTGACCGAGCTGGTGCGCGGCGGCCATGTCAGCGGCTGGGACGATCCGCGCATGCCGACGCTGGCTGGCATGCGGCGGCGTGGCGTGCCACCGGCTGCGATCCGCGATTTCATCAAGCGCGTCGGCGTCGCCAAGGCCAACAGCACCGTCGACGCCGGCATGTTCGATTTTTCCGTGCGCGAGACTTTGAATAAATCCGCGCTGCGGCGCATGGCGGTTTTGAAACCGTTGAAACTCGTGATCGAGAATTATCCGGAAGGCCAGATCGAGGAGCTCGACGCGGTCAATCACCCGGATGATCCGAACGCGGGATCGCGCAAGGTGCCGTTCAGCCGCGAGATCTATGTCGAGCACGACGATTTCATGGAGACCCCGCCGAAGAAATTCTATCGCCTGTCGCCGGGCAAGGAAGTGCGGCTGCGGTATGCCTATTTCGTCACGTGCACGCGCGTGGTCAAGGATGCGGCTGGCAACGTGATTGAACTGCGCGGCACCTACGACCCCGCAACGCGCGGTGGCAACACGCCGCCTGATGGGCGCAAGGTGCAGGCGACGTTGCATTGGGTGTCGGCCGCCAAGGCCGTCACCGCCGAGGTGCGCGTCTATGATCATCTGTTCGCCAATCCCGCTCCGGACGCGGCGAATTTTGCAGCTGACCTCAATCCGAAATCGCTGGAGGTGATCGGCGACGCCAAGTTCGAGCCCGCGATTGCGGCCGACAACGGCGATGCTGCCGTGCAGTTCGAGCGGCTCGGCTATTTCTGCCGCGATCCGGAGTTGAAGCCGGGTCATCTCGTGTTCAATCGCACGGTGGGATTGCGGGATACGTATGCGAAGGTGGCGGCGGGTGGCGGGAAGAAGTAGGGCGGGTTACGAAGGCCGTCGCGACACCCACAGCCGTCATCATCGGGCGCCGTGACGATGATCCATACGCCGTGCTGGTCAAGACGGCTCTCCGCCAGCGGTGATCCTGGATGCCAGGCACAAGGCCACGGCATGACGGCTCTGGATGTTGGCTCGGCGCAATCCGTCGGGTGCAATGGCGGCGAGGCAGGGCCATCTCCGGCAAGGCCACGGGCCGCTCGCCCTTCGACAAGCTCAGGGTGAGGCGGATCGGACTATCGAACCCGCCTCATGGTGAGCCTGTCGAACCATGGGCGGCCCAGGTGCTGCAGCATCTTCATGGCTCACCTCCGGCAAGACTTGTTTCTCGCTCGCCTCCGGCAAGGCTTGCTTCTCGCTGGCCTCTGGCAAGGCTTGCTTCTTGCTCGCCTCCGGCAAGACTTGTTTCTTGCTCGCCTCCGGCAAGCGGGCCGCTCGCCCTTCGACAAGCTCAGGCTGAGGCGGATGGACTATCGAACCCGCCTCATGGTGAGCCTGTCGAACCATAGGCGGCCTAGTACCCGGAATCACAAGGGACGCAAGCATGCCGATGGTATGACGCATCGTCGCCGACCTGAATTCTCGCGTGACCTATTCGATGCTCGGACCTCTATGAGTTCGAAAGCATTCCACATCGTTCACGAGCATGCTTGGGTACCGGCCTTCGCCGGTATGACGTTGGGGATGGTTTTGGACTCTGGAACAAACGGGGATGTGCGCGCGGCACAATTTTGCGGATTGGTTAGCGGCGCGGCCTTCACCAAGTCCCGGGCGACATGTCACAGTTCGTGGCTTTCAAGGTGACCCGCCAGCGCGATGAGTAGTGCGGCCGATGCGGCGCCGGACGAGTGCCGACATGGCAGCCGAACAGGATGCCGCCGATGAGCGGCATGATGCGCCAGGGAGCGTGATGCAAGAAAAATGGGTGGGTGCGAAAAGGGTGATGGGAGCCCATCCCCGATTGCGTGCGCGCCCATCGCCGATTCAGTCGAAAACCATGCGAAACGGATGACAAAACGGCTCGACGTTTCAACTCAAGCCGCGGCGCGCTCGGGCTCGGCGAGGCGCGCGTGCTCGATCCAGCGGATGATCTTGTCCATGTCGGGAGGGGCGGCATTGCGCAACACGCTCATGCCATCGCGCGTCGTCGCAAAGCGCAGGATCGCGGCACAGACGGCGCTGCGATCATCGGCGAGAATTTTCTCGACCGTCGTGTAACCGGCGCCGACCAGCATCTGCGCGTGCGTGCCGCGCAGCCACGGCACCGTGCAGACGAGCCGCGCCTGATCCTGCCACGCAGCGATCCTGTAGCGCGTGATGCTGCGCGCGCCCATCTGGGCTGCCAGCGCCACGGGATCGCATGTCAGCAGATGACTGACACGCGTGATGCCGAAAGGGGCGAGACGCGCGGCCGTGCGCGGGCCGATCGACGGCGCCTGCACGACGTCGTCATCGAGCGTCAGAAAGAATTTCTTCGCGCGCATCGCGGGATCGCCGGTGTAGGCCTCGCCATCGTCGGCGCCGGGGAACTCCGCGTCGCGTTCGTCGGCCAAATCGGCGTCGAGATCGGATGCCTCTTGGGTGAACCGGCGCGCGGCGGCGGCGTCGCGAAGCAAACGCACGTGGCTCGATGTTGCGGCCGTCCGGCGGGCGTTGCGCGCCGCGCGCCAGGCATAGCGCCGCAACCGTTTGAACTTGGCCATGCGCTCGGCGCTGCCGGACGCGGATGCCGACGACGATGAAGAGGATGATGACGATGTCGATGACGTGGTCGTTTTGGCGCTGCGCGCAGCACTTTCACTGGCCGCATCGTGCGATGCCGAGGCCGCCGCAACCGATGCACCCGACGATTGAGAAACCGCTGCGGCGTCGTCATTTTGTGCGGGTCCGCGTGCGCGCTTGCGTGGGGCGGTTGCGGCCTGTTCGGTGTCGTCGCCCGCCGCCACTGCGCTCTTGCGGCCGCGCGGCTTGCTCAAGCGCGCGGTCAGCTCCGCGATCATTTGTTCCTGGCGCGCCAGCCGCTCCGAGAGGTCGCTGATGGAGCCGCCGCCGATGGCACTGTGGCCCTCGCGCCGCGCGATCTGCACCAGCGGCGCGCGCGCGCCCGCATCACGCACACCGTGCGGCGCCGGCCGCTCGTAGCTCAACGGTCCAACCCGGCGCGGCGCCTCGCCCTCGCGCGCGACGCTGTGGCCGCCGCGCGCGGTGCGCGACGCCTGCCGCCAGCGCGCGATCGCCGCTCCCGACGCCAGATCCGTGCAGCGGAAGAACAGCGCGTTCAGGAGATCGTCGATCGAGACCGCATCGCTGCGCCGCCGCGTCGCGACCTCGACCGCGCGCGCCAGCAGCGTCTTCAGGTCCGGCGAGGTGCCGGGCTTGTGCAGCAGCAGATGGCGCATGCCGCGCGGCAGTTCGGCGTCGATCTCCGCCACCAGCCACTCGGGATGGACGTGATGCGCGGCGAAGGCCGCGTGCATCGCCGGATCCGACGCCGCGACATAGACCAGATGCGCGATCTCGACCTCGGCCGCACCGCAGCGTTCAGCCTCCTCGTGCGCGCGGTCGCAGCACCGCATCAGCGCCTCGTCGACCCAAACCGTGGGCGCCGCCGCCTTGATTTCCTGACCACAACAAGAACAGGTCGCCATCGTCGATCTTCACGCCCGGGGTCCCGATCTGCCCGCGGCAGCCGGTTTAAGTGCCCGACTCTATCCGACTCGGGTCCGCCCCTCGTGCGGCCTCGGCGCGCTCATCCACAGGATCGTCCGGGTGCGCACCCAGGCTTACCGCTTGCCCTTGGCCGGCGTCTTGGCGCGCCCCTCGAGGAGGCGGTCCTTCGGCGGCGCTCTGCGGCGCGGCGCCTTGAAATCCTTGATGATATAGCTTTCGAGATCGTCGGGATCGGCCTTCGTCTCGCTCAGCGCCCAATCGCGCACCGAAATGCCGGCTTCATGAACGGTCGCCTCGGAGCCCGACACCAGCGGGTGCCACCACGGCAGATCCTTGCCCTCCTCCACCAGACGATAGCCGCAGGTGGCAGGCAGCCATGTCAGCGTCCGCGTCGCTTCAGGCGTGATCGAAAGACAATCCGGCATCTTGCTGAACCGGTTGGTATAATCACCGCACTGGCAAGACCCGACATTGAGCAGTCCGCAGGCGAGCTTCGTCAGATAAATCTGACCTGTATCCTCGTCCTCGAGCTTGACCATGCAACAGCGGCCACAGCCGTCGCACAGCGACTCCCACTCCTGCGGGGTCATATCATCGAGACTTTTTTGCCTCCAAAAAGGCTCAACCGTCTGATTCATCAGTCTGATATCGCGTCTCGCATTGCGGGGCCGGACCGTGATAAATAGATACGACGTCGCAGCGGTGATTCACGTCCCTGCCGCGATGCATACGCTTACCGCGCGGCAACAGCAACGGACGAGGCGCACCGCTTGGACGACGGGTTCTTTCGACGCCCTCAAAGAAAGCGTCTGATCGACTGGCTTGGCATCGATTCCTGGATCAATTCCCGGCTCTCCCAGTCGTGGCAAGGCACCAAGGACCGCTGGAGTGCGACGTCGAGCTTTTTCGCCCGCTTCCGTCTGACGGGCTGGAAGCGCTTTGCCACCAACGTCGTCTCCGAAGGCATGACCCTCGGCCTCGGCGCGCTCGCATTCTTTTACGGGCTCGCGATCCCAGCGCTCGTCGAGTTCGACGAAAACCGTATCAACCAGGGGAAATACGCGGTCAAGTTCCTCGACCGTAACGGCAACGAGATCGGCAAGCGCGGCATTCTGCACAACGACTCGATCCCGCTGGAGGACATTCCGGACCACCTGATCAAGGCGACACTCGCCACCGAAGACCGCCGCTTCTTCGAGCACTTCGGTGTCGACATCATCGGAACGGCGCGCGCGCTGACGGCCAACCTCAACGCTGGCGAAACCGTGCAGGGCGGATCGACCCTGACGCAGCAACTCGCCAAAAACCTGTTCCTGTCCTCCGAGCGATCGCTGCGGCGCAAGATCAAGGAGGCGTATCTCGCCGTACTCTTGGAAAGCCGCTTCAGTAAGCGCGAGATCCTGAAGCTCTATCTGGATCGCGCCTATATGGGCGGCGGCGCGTTCGGCGTCGAAGCGGCGGCGCAATTCTACTTTGGCAAGTCGGTGCGCGAGGTCAACCTCGCCGAGGCCGCCATGATGTCGGGCCTTTACAAGGCGCCGACCAAATTCGCCCCGCACGTCAGTCTCTCTAATGCGCGCGCGCGCGCCAGCGACGTCCTATCGAACATGGTCGAAGCGGGCTTCATGACCGCCGGCCAGGTGCACAACGCGCGCCTCAATCCGGCACGGCCGATCGAGAACCGCAGGCTTTACAGCCCCGACTGGTATCTCGACTGGGCCTTCGAAGAAGTGCAACGCATCGCCGAGGGACGCGGACATTTCTCGCTCGTCGCACGAACCACACTCGACGTTTCGCTGCAGCAGGCGGCGGAAGAAGCGCTGTCCTCGACCATCAGCCAGTTTGGACGCACCCACAACGCCCGCACAGGTGCCATGGTATCGATGGAGCCTGACGGCGCGGTCCGCGCGCTGGTCGGCGGCCTCGACTACGGTGAAAGCCAATTCAACCGCGCAACGCATGCCCGCCGCCAGCCGGGCTCGTCGTTCAAGCTGTACGTCTACGCCGCCGCCCTCGAGAACGGCTTCACGTCCAAGTCGACCGTTCGCGACTTCGCCCCCGCTGCGTGCGGCCCGCTGGGGTGGCAGCCGAAGAACTACGACGGCGGGTCCGGCGGCGGCGGTTCCTACACCCTGCAGGACGCCTTCAAGGTGTCGCTCAACACCATCGCGACCGACCTCGCTCTCTACAAAATGGGGAGCAGCAGCCGCGACAAAGTCATCGAGATCACCGACCGGCTCGGCGTCAAGGGCGTCAAGAAAACGTGCTCGATGGCACTCGGCGACACCGGCATCTCGCTGCTGGAGCACACCGGCGCCTACGCGACCTATGCCCATGCCGGCAAGCAATCGAAGCCCTTTGGCATCATCGAACTCTACTCGACCAAAGGCGAGCTGATCTACGCGCGCGACCAACATGAGCCGCCACCGGCGCAAATCGTGCGCCCCAGAGTTGCCGAGCAGATGAACCAGATGATGCATGCCGTCGTGACCGAGGGCACCGGCAAGCGCGCGACGCTCGACTTCACGCACGCGGTCGGCAA
The DNA here is from genome assembly GCA_963779515.1 of uncultured Alphaproteobacteria bacterium. Taxonomy (GTDB): domain Bacteria; phylum Pseudomonadota; class Alphaproteobacteria; order Rhizobiales; family Hyphomicrobiaceae; genus CAVZYN01. The sequence continues at coordinate 882,542 of CAVZYN010000002.1, read as the reverse complement.
GACCGGCACCAGTTCCAGCTATCGTGATGCCTGGTTCATGGGCTTTTCCGGCCAGTACGTGACCGGCGTCTGGATCGGCAACGACAACTTCCGGCCGATGATCATTCAGCCGTCGGCGCGCACAGGTGCCGCCTCCGGTGTGACAGGGGGCGGACTCCCAGCCATGGCATGGCATGGCTACATGTCCGTTGCGCACACGTCGATGAACATTCCGACCATCCCCGGCCTGACGCCGCATCCAACACAGGTCGCCGAACTGCAGCGCCTGACCGAACTGCGCCGCACCGATCCCGGCCTCGCCAACGCGCAAACGCAGGCCAACCAGCAAAAGCGCGCCAGCATCATGCCGGACCAGACACGCGAAACCCTGAAGCGCGTCGCCGAAACCATGCGCCGCGCGGGGGGGATTGCCGAACCGCCCAAAACGCCGGCAACGCCGACCGGGATCCCGGCGCCACCTCCCGTCACGCCCGACAAGCGCGCGGACGCCGCCGGTCCACTGACGGCCAACCGGCAGCAACGGTGACGCATCCATGACGTTTCTGCGCGCCCTTGGCGCCTTCCTTCACGCCTTCGCCACGACCATTCTCGTGCTCGGCGCCGGCGTGTTGATCGGCCTCGCAACCGCTTTCTACTTCATTGACAATGGATCGCGGCTGACGGTGCGCACACACGGACCCTGGCAACATTGGATCTCGGCTGGACGCACCACCGCCGACCCCTACACACGCGCGCACACCGTGCGCGACGGCCAAATGCCGATCAACACCGGCATCGCGCTGCAATTCAAGGCGCTGCACGACAACGACGGCAGCCTGCTGCATTCGGCCTGCGACTACCTTGTTGATTCCGAGACGCTCGATGCCCAGTGGTGGAGCCTCGCCGTCTATGACGACAAAGGATTTCTGATCCGCAATCCAGCCGAGCGCTGGAGTTTCAGTGCCGCGACCGCCGCCCGCGGCAGTGACGGGTCGGTGGCCGTGATCCTTGCGCGCACGGCGCGGGCGGGCAACTGGTTGCCCACGACCGGCGCCGGACGGTTGAGCCTCGTCTTGACGGTGCTCGATCAACGCTGGTCGCAGATCACACCCGAAGATTACGCCAAGATGCTGCCCTCGATCCGCAAAGAGGGATGCTGATGTCGATCGCGCCAAAGCTGCCGCCGCTGCCGAAACTACCCAAGATCGATGCCGCCCAAGCGGCGCAGGTGCTTGCCCGCATGGCCGCTGGCGTCAAGCGCGGCGCCGAGGCGACGCCCGAGGCCATTCAACGCATGAAAGGTGCCGCGCGCGTCGCAGCGGATGCCGCCCGCGCGGCCAAAGCGTCACCGGCCGTCGCGCGCGCCGCGACCGCCACCAAGACGATTTCCAAACTGCGCTGGCGCCCGAACATAACCTGGCGGCTCATCCTTGTGGCCGCGCTCGTCGGCGCCATCACGCACCTGGCGGTCACGCTGCTGACGCCCGCGTTCGTGCGCAACAAAGCCTTTGCCTATTTTCAGCGCACGCTGCCCCTGCATCAGATGCGCGTCCTGCCCGCGACCGTTCCCGGCGCGCAGATCTTGCCCTACTTGAGCCCCGACATGCGTATGGCCGCCTGCCGCTATGATGTGGCCGAAGGACCGGTCAGCGTCACGGCGACATTGCCGGACATTGGCTGGACCATCGCGCTGCACACGCCGCAAGGGGACAATTACTATACGGTACCGGCAGTCGAATCGAAGCTGACCGATATCTCATTCCTCATCATGCCGGCGAGCGACCGGCTGGCGTTCGCGCCCGGCGTTCGCAAGGCTGACGTCAACGCGACCCAAGTTACATCGCCCACACGTGAAGGCGTGATCATCATCCGCGCGCCCATCAAGGGCGTCGCCTACAACGCCGAAACCGAGGCGAAGCTCAAGAGCGCCGCGTGCAGCCAGAGCAAGCGCTGAGCAACAATCAGCAGACAGCCTAGACGCCCGCGCGAAGTGACGATCCAGGCTGTGCTACCGCTCAGTCCGGGATTTCCATCCGGTCGCGCTTTGGCTTCGCGCGCGTGCGCTTCTGCGGCGCCGGCTCCTCCCAGCGCTCGTAGCGGACCCCGGGGAAGATAATCACTTCCGCGCCGCCGCGCGTCGCCGTATTGCCAGAAGCGTTCTGCTTCGCGGTTGCTCTAAACTCAAGGATCGTTGCCATGGCCAGCCCTCCTCGCCATTGGTTCGTCCCGCGTCTCGACAATTCAACGCATAGTCGAATCGTAAATGCAGCGAGTTCGATCATTGCATACGGAGGATGTTAATGCCGCGTTAAAGCGCTTGCGGCTTGGCGAGCCAGTCATCGAGGTAGTGGCGGCCAGTCCTCTCCTCGACCTCGATAATCCATATGTCGCTGTCGAATTCGACATGCCGCGCGAGTTCGGCGTCGAGATCGCGATCGCCTTTATATTCTTCCTTGTGGTTACGAATCCACTGACGCTCACCGGGCGCGCTCGATATGTCCGCGCCGAAGGCACTCGGCGCCGGACCGTAAAGTGCCGCGGTGCCGTCGAGCCGGCTGACCTTGATGTAGATGGCGCCGCGCACATCGTCGCCCTTGCGCATGACGAACGCGCTCGCCCCGCCGCTTTGGCAGCGCCTGAGATAGGCCTTCACCCAGATGTCGGAGTTGATGCGCATGGCCGCAGAGTGGCCTGTTGCGGCATCGCGCGCAACAGGCCACGATCCGCCTTGCGCGCCTAGGCCGCAGGCCCCTCACCGCCGTCGCCGGCACCGTTCTCTACGTCGCCCTCGCCGGCACTGTCTTCCGGAACGCGCTCGACCGAGACGACCTTATCGGCACCGTCGGTCTTGAAGATGCGGACGCCCTGGGTATTGCGTCCGGCGACGCGCACGTCGTTGACCGGGCAACGAATCAATTGTCCGCCGTCGGTCACCAGCATGATCTGGTCGCTCTCTTCGATCGGGAACGAAGCAATCAGGCTGCCGTTGCGTTCGTTGACCACCATGGCGACGATGCCTTTGCCGCCGCGGCCTGAGGTGCGGTACTCGAAGGACGACGAACGCTTGCCGAAGCCTTTATCCGAAACCGTCAGGACGAACTGTTCCTTGGCGCCGAGTTCGGCGTAGCGCTCCGGCGTCAGTTCAGCGGCGCCTTCGACCACCTCGGCATCGGCATCGGCCTCCACCGCGACGTCGGCATCCTCCTGCCCCTGGGCGCGGCGCATGGCGGCCGCTTGTTTCAGATACGCCTGCCGTTCGGCAGGCGAGGCCTCGATGTGGCGCAGGATCGCCATCGAGATCAGCGTATCGCCGTCATCGAGCCTGATCCCGCGCACGCCCGTCGAATCGCGCCCCTTGAACAGGCGCACCTCTTCCTTGATGTGGAAGCGGATGCAGCGGCCGTGCGCCGATGTCAGCAGTACGTCGTCTTCGGGCGTCGCGATTGCGACCTGGATGATCTGATCACCCTCATCGAGTTTCATCGCGATCTTGCCGTTGCGATTGATGTTCTCGAAATCGGCAAGTGCGTTGCGGCGGATGCCGCCAGAGCGCGTCGCAAACATGAGTTCGAGGTTGGCCCACGTCGCCTGGTCCTCCGGCAACGGCAGGATCGATGTGATCACTTCGCCTTCCTGCAGTGGCAACAGATTGATCAGCGCCTTGCCGATGGATTGCGGCGTCGCCGCGGGCAACCGCCACACTTTCATGCGATAGCACATGCCGCGCGAGGAGAAGAACAGCAGCGGTGTATGCGTCGAGGCGATGAAGATTTGCGTGACGACATCTTCTTCCCGCGTCGACATGCCGGAACGGCCCTTGCCGCCGCGCCGCTGCGCCCGGTAGGTCGAGAGCGGCACACGCTTGATGTAGCCCTTGTGCGAGACGGTGACGACGCAATCCTCGCGCTGGATCAGGTCTTCGTCTTCGACCTCGCCTTCCATCTCGATGATTTCGGTTTTTCGCGGCGTCGCGAACTCGGTCTTGATGGCCGTCAGCTCGTCCTTGATGATCTGCACGATGCGCTCGCGCGACCCGAGGATCTCGAGGAAATCCTTGATCTCTTCGCCGATCTTCTTCAGTTCATCGCCGATTTCATCCCGGCCAAGTGCCGTCAACCGGGCAAGCCGCAGCTCCAGGATCGCGGAGGCCTGCTCTTCCGAAAGCTTATAGGTGCCGTTGTCCGATACCTTGTGGCGCGGGTCGGCAATCAGCTCGACCAGCGGCGCCACGTCCTTCGCCGGCCAATCGCGCGCCATCAACTGTACTTTGGCCTCGGCGGGCGACGGCGCACGGCGAATGAGATTGATCACATCGTCGATGTTGGCGACTGCAATGGCAAGGCCGACCAACACGTGCGCGCGATTGCGCGACTTTTTCAAGAGGTGCTTGATCCGCTTGGAGACGACCTCTTCGCGGAACGCATTGAAGGCCGACAGCATGTCCTTCAGCGTCAGCTGCTCGGGGCGGCCGCCGTTGATCGCCAGCATGTTGGCGCTGAAGGGAGTCTGCAGATCCGAGAACTTCCAAAGCTGGTTCAGGACGACATCCGCCATGGCATCGCGCTTCAGCTCGATGACGACGCGCATGCCCTCGCGGTTGCTCTCGTCCCACAGATCAGAGATGCCCTCGATCTTCTTCTCGCGCACCTGATCGGCGATCTTCTCGATCAGCGTCTTTTTGTTCACCTGATAGGGGATCGCGGTGACGATCAGCGCCTCACGATCCTTGCGGATCTCCTCGGTATGTACGCGCGCGCGCATCATGATCGAGCCGCGCCCCTTGTGATAGGCCGACAGGATTCCGCCACGGCCGAGGATGATCGCGCCGGTCGGAAAGTCGGGGCCGGGTACAATTTGGCATAGCTCGTCGATCGACAGCTCCGGATTTTCCAAGAGTGCCATGGCCGCGTCGATCACTTCGCCGAGATTGTGCGGCGGAATATTCGTCGCCATGCCGACAGCGATACCGCCTGCGCCATTCACCAGCAGGTTCGGGAACTTGGCAGGCAGGACTTCCGGCTCCTGCAAGGAGCCATCGTAGTTGTCGCGGAAGTTGACGGTCTCCTTGTCGAGATCGTCGAGCAGGAGGCCGGCGATTTTTGTCAGGCGGCATTCGGTGTAACGCTCGGCGGCGGGTGGATCGCCGTCGACGGAACCGAAGTTGCCCTGGCCGTCGATCAACGGCACGCGCATGGAGAAGTCCTGCGCCAGGCGCACCAGCGCGTCGTAAATGGCCAGGTTGCCGTGCGGGTGATATTTGCCCATCACCTCGCCGACGACGCGCGCCGACTTCACGTACTTCTTGTTGTGGTCGAGCCCGAGCTCGCTCATGCCGTAGAGAATGCGGCGATGCACCGGCTTCAAGCCGTCGCGCACGTCTGGCAGCGCCCGGCTGACGATCACGCTCATGGCGTAGTCGAGGTAGGATTTCTTCATCTCGTCGATGATCGAAATCGGCCGCACGTCGTTGGGGCCCTTCGGACCAGAACCAGGGTCGCCTGCGCCGGGACCACGCGGAGGCTTGGAGTTGTCAGCCACTATCGAGCGCCTTTTGAGTGAGGCGGCTGCTGCGTGCGCGCCTAAGGAAGGCCGCGAATGCACGCGCGAAACCACCGCGAGGAAAGCAAATCGTCGGCGTGGTATAGCACGCCAAAAGGCTTCGGCAATGGTGCTGCCGCCCGACTTTTCGAGGCCATCAACCAGTTGATCTGGATCAATATTTTAAGCCGCGCGTCGCGACACTTTGGCGCTTGGTGCGGGCTCGAGGCCAATAGGTGTGGATCCTGACTTGCTGTGGCCATGAATCACCCTTATGGCGTCGATCGCATAAGGGGCCGAGAGGCACCGCACCCGCGCTCGCAACGCGTGGGCCAACCAAAACGAATGAGGTCATGAGATGAAGAAAATCGCACTCACATTGACGGCTTTGGCGGCACTCGGCGTTGCCCCAGTGCTCGCCCAGCAGAAGGCGCCGGCGCCGGCCACGTCCGCCGCCACCGTGCAGATCCCGACCAAGGTCTTTTACAAAGGTCAGGGTCCGCAACAGTACCTCGCCAAGGACAAAATCCTCGGCGCCAAGATCTACAATAAGGACGGCCAGATCATCGGCGATGTCGAAGACCTGATCATGAACTCATCGAATGAGATCGAGGGCGTCATCATGGGCGTCGGCGGGTTCCTCGGCGCGGGCGAAAAGAAAATCGGCGTCCGCTATAGCGCGCTGAAAGTCGAGAAGAAGGACGGCAAGACCACCATCTCGCTGCCGGAAGCAACCAAGGACGTACTCGCCGCGGTGCAACCCTATGAGCGCGCGGAAGCCCGCAAGTCGCTGCTGGAGCGCGCCAAGGAAAAGGCGAAGGAACTGACGGACAAAACGAAGGAATTGTCTGGTCCCGCACTCGAGAAGGCGAAGGAAGTCGGCGGCTCGGCGGTCGACAAGACAAAAGAACTCGGAAAGGCGGCTGCCGAGAAGGGCAAGTCGCTGTTCGAGCAGGCCAAAGAGAAAGCCGCACCGAAGCCGCAGTAAATTTTTCGGTCCTTCTCGCACACGCGTATTAGAATAGACGAGGGCCAGATCAGCAGATCTGGCCCTTTCTCGTTTCACACCATCTCTTCTTCTTGAGCCGCGGCGACGTCACGTGGGGCAGCAGCAATGGCACGAAGGTAGGCTTGAGCCGGCCGATCTGGTTTGCAGCGGCCCTGCTCCCAATTCTGCACGGCATCGATGTCGAGACCGTAGCGCCGAGCAAACTCCTCTTGCGTGAGACCCAGCGCCGCGCGGATCACCTTCACATCAACGGGCGAACTCGCAACTCGCCGAGCATCGACACCCGCCTTTCGCAACTCGCGCGCAAGTGCTGCTGGGTTATCGACCGTTGGTACGTGCGCAATGGATTCTCCTTGCTCGACCATGCCTTCGATCGCGCGCTTGGCCTTCAACAACGTCATCCCGCGGCGGGCGAGTGCCTGCGTTGCCGTGATTGTTTTGACTTTGGCAAGACCATCAGCTGGGCGCAGGACCAGCGTCTCGGGTGAACCGGAGGACACGCGGTCGATGTCCCGGATTGGCCCCAGTCGTGCGAACCGCTCCTTCAACCCCCGCTTCATCGCAGTCGATCCTTTCAAGAACCAGTTGAGCTATGGCCCGAAGATTGACGATCCCAAGAGAGTTCGCGCCGCTGTCGGCCTGAACGTGAACCCCACGCAGGATCAGGACGCGGTCCGCAATCTCGACCTCGGCCATGATCTCGACGTCGCCGATCGGCGTTCCGATGCGAGCCGTGAGCACATCGCCCTCGCTCGCATCGATCGCCAAACCCAGCCAAACGATCGATTGAGGCGACCACCGCATGAACTCTCGTCAATCGGCCGTCCAATTAATAGTACGCTTTCCGCGTATCGCAATCAATAGACTGAAAGGCGCCGTTGCGCCCTACCCAACGGTCATCCTGCCGTGGCCTCACTCGACTTTCGCGCCCGTCGACTTGACGACCTTGGACCAGGTTTCGGTTTCTTTCTTGATGTAGGCGCCAAAGGCCTCCGGCGTCGGGCTCGGCGAAGCGTCCAGCCCCTGCGCCAGCAGCTTGGCCTTGATCTCCGGTTCGTTGAGCGTCGCGACCATCGCGGCATGCAGTTTTTCGACGATCGGACGCGGTAGGTTGGCAGGCCCGACGAGCCCATACCAATTGTTGGATTCGTATCCCTTCAGCCCGGCGGCCTCTTCGACGGTCGGCACATCCGGCAGCGTCGCGGAGCGCTTCAGCGTCGTCACGGCGAGTGCATTGATCTTGCCCGCCTTGATCTGCGGGATCGCCCCGGTTGCCGCGGCAAAGCTCATGTTCACCTGCCCCGCCACCAGATCCGTCATGGCCGGTGCGCCACCCTTGTAGGGGATGTGCGCGAAGTCCGTCTGCGTCAGCTGTTTGAAGAGCTCGCCAGCGAGGTGGCCAGCCGAACCCGATCCGGACGTCGAGTAATTAAGGGTTCCGGGCTTCGCCTTCGAATGCGCGATCAACTCCGGCAACGTCTTCACGGGCAACGATGGGTGCGTGACGATGATGTTCGGCAACGAGACCGCGAGCGAGATCGGCGTCAGGTCCTTTTGCGGATCGAACGGCAGATTGCCGTAGAGGCTCGGGTTGACCGCAAGCGCCGCGATGGTCCCCATCAGCAGCGTATAGCCGTCCGGTGCGGCGCGCACGGCTGCTTCGGTCGCGATGTTGCCCGCGGCCCCCGGACGGTTCTCGACAATCACGGTCTGGCCGAGCCGTTCCGACAAGCGCGGGGCGAGCACGCGCGTCGTCACGTCGGTGCCGCCACCCGGCGCGAAACCAACGAGAATCTTGATTGGCTTCGATGGGTAATCCTGCGCGTGCGCGACAGGCGCGAGCGCCAGCACTGCGGCAACAGCAAGTCCAATATGTGAGCGGCGCATGTCGTAGACCTCCCAGGGTTCCACCAGTGTTGGCAGGATCGTGCCTTGCCGCACCGAAAACGGCAAGCCGCATAGCTGCCAACGCATCCTGTTGCTTGTGCGGGTCGAGGCTTTCAGCCCAACCTCAATGCAGGATGTATTTTGGAGGCAAGGATGCAAAGCGCCGTCCCCCCCTTTCGTGCTGACATGGTCGGCAGCCTGCTGCGCTCGGTGCCCCTCAAGAATGCGCGCGCTTCAAACGAAGCTGGAAAATTTTCCGCCGACCAACTCCGCGCGGTCGAGGACGTTGAAATCGTCAATCTGATCCGCAAGCAGGAAGCGATCGGCCTCGACGCGGTTACCGATGGAGAATTCCGGCGCGCGTATTGGCACTTCGACTTCCTGCAGCATCTCGATGGCTGCGAAGGCTTCTGGATGGACAGCACCACGGCCGCGCAACAAAAGCAGGTGTCCTTCAAGGGCGCCGCGTTGCGGCCGTGGATGGTGCGTTGCGTCGGAAAACTCGGGTTCTCGGCCGCGCATCCGCACCTTCAGCATTTCAAATTCTTGAAATGCAACACGACGCGCGTCGCCAAAATGACGATCCCCTCGCCATCGATGCTGCACTATCGCGGCGGCCGCTCGGTGATCAGCCAGACGACGTATCCCTCGCTTGATGCATTCTATGCGGATCTTGGCGCCGCCTATGGCAAGGCGATCCGGATGTTTTATGACTCGGGCTGCCGCTACCTCCAACTTGACGATGTCAGCCTCGCCTACCTCTGCGACCCCGCTCAACGCGAAATGCTGCTCAACCGCGGTGACAATCCTGACCGCCAGCTCGCCATCTATCGCGACGTGATCAATACAGCGCTCGCCGCCAAGCCGAAGGACATGGTGGTGACCACACATCTGTGCCGTGGCAACTTCCGCTCGACCTTCGTTGCCTCGGGCGGGTATGAGCCGGTCGCCGCGATGCTGTTCAACGACTTGAACGTCGACGGCTACTTCCTCGAATACGACAGCGACCGCGCCGGTGGATTTGAACCATTGCGCCACTTGCCCCACGGCCACAAGCGCGTTGTGCTCGGCCTCGTCACGTCGAAGACCGGCACGCTCGAGAGCAAAGACATCTTAAAGCGCCGCATCGAGGAAGCCGCCAAGTATGCGCCCCTCGATCAACTGTGCCTCTCGCCGCAATGCGGCTTTGCCTCGACTGAAGAAGGCAACACGCTTGCCGAAGCCGAGCAATGGGCGAAGCTCAAACTCGTCGTCGATGTCGCGAAGGACGTTTGGGGCTGAGGCCCGGTGCTACTTCTCGGGGGCGAACAGCCGGGCATCCCACCAGATTGGCTTTTCGAGGCCGGGGCGGAGGCGTCTGGCATCGCCGTGGCGTGGATTAATCACGACGTTGGTCTCTTCGCGAGCGACGACGCTCGGCACGATCAACAGCGCGGACCGTCCTTCGGCGATCCATGACGCGCCGAACCGGCGTGCGATCCTGCCATCCATCTGCTCCCAGCCCGGGAGAGAATCCTTGGTGACGACTTCGTAGGAGACCTTGGTCGGGATAGTGATCTCGATGAAGTGTTGGCCCGCGGGCAAAATCCCATTGAAGTGCACGAGCTTTTCCAGCATCGCTGTCGAGTAATGCGTGGAGGCATAGATCACCTCCTGGCCGCGCTCGTGCCAGCGGCCTTCTTGCCGCGCCGCGCCCTTGCCCGAGTAGATCGGATAGCGCCCGTTGGGATCGCCAATGCGAAAGACGCGCATCGGCTCGGGCAAAAGCCTGGGGTTCAAGCGGCCGCCCCTGCGTCCGCACGGCCGAGCAGCTTCAGCACGATATCGGCGCCGAAAGTCGACTCCTTCGCCATATCGAGCGGCGCGCGACCCTTCAGCAGTGGATGCGCCGCGCTCAGGAACGCCAGTGCGCGGGCGCTATCCTGGCCATAAAGCCGCAGCAATTCGACCACGACGCGCGCCAGACCAACGATGCGTTCGCTCTGTTCGCGCGTCAGCGGCTGGCCTTTGGCCTTGCGCCGGAAGTAGGTCGCCTTCGGCACCAGATCGATGATTGCGACGTGATCGCCGGTGGGATCAATGCCTCCAATCAGCGCTTCAACGGCGGACGACGGCAGTCCCTTCTCGACGTGGGCGACGAGTACCAGATCGTCGACCCGCGCCGGATGCGGCAGGCCGAGAATCGCAGCAATTCCGCTTGCATCGGAGATCTGGTCCGGCCGGCCGCTCGAAAGTTTTGGTTGCGCGCGCATGAAAAATGCCCTGTCTCGAATGAGATTTAATGTAGTCTCATACGAAACAGAAGTCAATTTTCCACCGTCAGGTCCTACTCCGCCGCTTCGCGGGCGAGGAAGCCGCCCGACTGGCGCGACCAGAGATCGGCGTAGAGCCCGCCCTTGCGTAGCAGCTCCTGGTGGCTGCCCTGCTCGACCACGGCGCCCTGATCCATGATGACAAGCCGGTCCATGGCCGCGATCGTCGACAGGCGATGCGCGATCGCGATCACGGTCTTGCCTTCCATCAGGTTGTAGAGCTGCTCCTGAATCGCGGCTTCGACTTCGCTGTCGAGCGCGCTGGTCGCCTCATCGAGGATCAGCACCGGCGCGTTCTTCAACAACACGCGTGCGATCGCGATGCGCTGGCGCTGGCCGCCCGAGAGCTTGACGCCGCGCTCGCCGACATGCGCATCGTAGGCTTTGCGGCCCTTGCCATCCTCGAGGCCGAGAATGAACTGGTGCGCTTGCGCCTTCTGGGCGGCACGCATCATCTCCTCGTCGCTCGCATCGGGGCGGCCATAAAGAATGTTGTCGCGTACCGACCGGTGCAGCAGCGATGTATCCTGCGTCACCATGCCGATATTGGCGCGCAGCGTATCCTGGCGCACCGCCGCAATATCCTGTCCGTCGATAAGGATCTGCCCGCCTTCGACATCGTAAAAGCGCAGCAGCAGATTGACGAGCGTGGACTTCCCCGCCCCCGAACGGCCGACCAGTCCAACTTTTTCACCCGGCTCGATCGTCAGCGCGAGCTTCTCGATCACGCCCTTCTCTTTGCCATAGTGGAATTTCACATCGTCGAAACGGATCGCGCCGCGCTTGACGTCGATCGCGGCGGCGGCGGGCTTATCGACGAGACCGTGCGTCCTGGAGATCGTCTCCATGCCTTCTTGGACGGTGCCAATGTTATCGAACACGCCGGCGACGACCCAGAATATCCACCCCGACATGGCAATGAGCCGTAGCGTCAGCCCCGTCACGACGGCAATGGCGCCGAGCGTCACTGCCCCCTTCGTCCAGAGCCAGATCGCGAGCCCCGTTCCGGTCACCATCAAGAGACCGTTGAGGGTCCAGATCAGCAGCTCCATCGTCGTCAGGTTGCGGTTGCTGTCGTGCCATTTTTGCAGCGCATCGGCGAGCCCGGCCTGCGCGTAGCCATCCTCGCGATCGGTGTGCGCAAACAGCTTCACCGTCATCATGTTGGTGTAACTGTCGACAATGCGGCCCATCACCATCGAGCGGGCTTCCGCCGTCGCGGTCGAAAATTTCTGGATGCGCGGCACGAATATCCACATGATCGCGACGTAGGCGGAAACCCACACGATCAGCGGGATCGCGAGGCGCCAATCGGCGGAGGCAAACAACACCAGACGCGCCGCCGAGATGCACGATCACGTACCAGATCGATTCCACGGCCTGCACCACGCTTTCGCGCAGTGCTGCGGCATTCTGCATCACCTTGTTGGCGACACGGCCGGCAAAATCATTCTGGAAGAAGCCGATTGACTGGCGCAGCACGTAACTATGCGTTTGCCAGCGTATGCGGGTTGTGAATGGGGCCGCGATGGTCTGGTTCTTGATCAAATCGTGGATCATCGAGACGGCTGGTCGCAGCACCAAGGCGACGCAACCCATCCACAGCAGCGTCCACTTGTGCTCGGAGATGAAATTTTCGGGCGATGTCGAGGCGCGCATCAGGTCGACGAGATTGCCGACGAAGGCCATCAGCGCCACTTCGATGATCGAGCCGATGAATCCCACCACGAGCAGGACGAGAAAAACCGGCCAGATCGGCTGCACGAAATGCCAGTAAAAGGCAAACAACCCCGGTGGCGGCGCGCCGGGCGCCCGCGCGAACGGATCAATCCGCGTTTCAAACCAGGTGAAGATTTTGGACAGCATGTCTTTCGGTATCTGGAAAATTGATCGAGCTCAAGCACGACAGTTGACCCAGGCGCGCGACTGGTGCACCGATGGGCTTGAAAATCCCGGCAATGCCCGCTCCGATGAAATCTGCATGACAGCCACCGAAATCGTGATGCCGCCTGAACTCCTCGATGCCCGCAAAGCCGCTGCACGCGCGTGGTTCGAAAAATTGCGTGACGAGATCTGCCACGCCTTGGAGACGCTTGAAGCCGAGCTTCCCGCCACCGCACCACACGGGGCGGATAAACCGGCGCGCTTCACGCGCAAGCCCTGGCAGCGCACCGACCACACCGGGGCGGCCGGTGGCGGTGGCGTCATGTCGATGCTGCATGGCCGCGTATTCGAGAAAGTCGGCGTTCATACATCGACGGTGCACGGCGAGTTCGCGCCAGAATTTCGCAAGCAAATGCACGGCGCCGAAGCCGATCCGCGCTTCTGGGCAAGCGGCATCTCGCTGATCGCCCATCCCAACAACCCGAACATCCCCGCCGTGCACATGAACACGCGCTTCGTCGTCACCTCAAAATGGTGGTTCGGCGGCGGCGCGGATCTGACGCCGGTCCTCGACGCCAGGCGCACGCAGGAAGACCCCGACACCATCGCGTTTCATGCCGCGATGAAGGCGCCCTGCGCCGCGCACGCCGTCGCTGATTACGAGCGCTACAAGGCCTGGTGCGAAGAATACTTCTATCTGCCGCACCGCAAGGAGATGCGTGGTGTTGGCGGCATCTTCTATGACTACTTGACGCCCGAGGAGACCGCCGGTGGTTGGGAGGCGGGCCTCGCGTTCACGCAGGACGTCGGCCGGGCCTTTCGCGACATCTATCCGCGCCTCGTCCGCGCCAACTGGTCAAAACCCTATGGCGATGCCGAACGCGACGAGCAGCTCGTCCGCCGTGGCCGCTATGTGGAATTCAATCTTCTCTACGACCGTGGCACCACGTTCGGCCTGAAGACTGGCGGCAACGTTGAAAGCATCCTCTCGTCGATGCCGCCCCTGGTGCGGTGGCCATAGCGCGTGCGGCATCCTAAGCGGCGAAAGCCTGACGCACCGAAACGTTGACCGTCCGCGCCGCACCCGACGTGGCACCCGCATGATCGGTGACGATCACATCGAACCCGGCACTGATGGAGTCGGAACCATCGTGTTCGAAATGGACGCGGCCATCGTTGAGATCGACTTGCGAAAATTGTGTCACCGCTGCGCCCGGCGCGTCGGCGAATGCAACGCGGCCATTGAGGCAGCGCGTCACCTGAAACTGCAGCGTGGCGGCCGTATCGTCTGGGTCGAAGGCTGTGATGTCGGAAGTCGTCACCCGGGCAGCACGGCCCTTGGCGACGGTCATCTGAAAGTCGCCGGCGATTTCCGGCGGAATGTTGCGTAGGTCGGCGCTGAGATTGCCGCCGGGCGCCATCGCAATCCGCCCATAGCGGATGTTGCCGACGACGCTGCCGGTCGCGCCGATCTCGATCAGGGTCTTGATGACGCCCTCACCTTCCAGCAGGCCACGCACGTCGACGGATTGCGCCCTGACCGTTCCGAACACCTGGCCGCCTTCGTGGATCACCAGCGTCTCGGTTTCGATCGTGCCTTCGACATCGCCATAAACCTCGATGCGGCGACCATTGCGGATATGCCCGGTCAGGAAATCGCCCTTTTGTATGATGGCGTGACCACTTACGATTGACACGCGACGGTTCCCTTTCTGCCGGTAATTCAATCGGTCTAACCCGACCGCGGCTTGTTATAGCCATTGTACGTCGCGATGGTCGCTGCACCGCCCGACGTGGTAACCGCGCGGCACAGAACGTCAATCGTGCGACAGCGAGTAATCACGCCATTGCGGCGGCTTTCGGTTGCCGGTGGCCGCTACTTGAAGCGGTAGGGAACATTAAATGTGCGCTCGTCCTCGCTCAAAGCAGCAGGTGGTGGCACGAATGTCGTGCCGCGAACCGCCGATAGAACAGCCTCGTCGATCCGGCTGTTGCCGCTGGAGGACGTGACCTTGATCGCGCCCGGGGCCCCGTCCAGCGAGATGCGAAAACTCACCAGCGCTTGCCCGATGACGCCGACCCGTTTGGGCGGGTTCTTGCTCAATGCCTCGGCGACGCTTTTCTTGTAGGCCGTTGCCACACCTGCCCGTGCCTTCGCGGCTGCAGCCGACGCCTCCACCGGCGCGCGAGCGACCGCTGCCGCGCCGCCGTCGGCGGCGGGCTGCGGCGGCGGTGCGTTGATGGCCACGTCGAGCGCGTCGCGCGGCTCTGGCGCCGGCGGCATGGGTTCGACCATTTTTTTTTCGGCTCGCTCAAGCTCGGACGGTTCCGGCGTGGCAACGGGATCGCTCACCTTGTCTGGCGGCGCGGCGGCAGCGGAGGTTGACGATAACGGCTCGATCGCGGCTGCGGCCTGCGTCCCGTCGGTTGGCCTGATCGGTTCGGCGGAAGCGGCGGCCGGCGCGACCGGCTCCGTGGTCGCACGGGCGTCGAGCGCGCTGGCATCGACCAGCCCCACCACGATCGCGTCAAGCTCGATGCCGCCGGATCCGTAGCGATCGGTGTCGCGCATCAGAGCAATGGCGCCGATCAGTACGGCCGCGTGAAAGCCGAATGCGGCAACCAGCGCCAGCGCAAACCGCGATCGCCCCTTTGGCGCACGGCGGGGACCGAGCTCGACGTCCGGTGGCACGATGACGGGCAACACCACGCCCTCGGCGAGCGGTGCCGGCGGTCCACTCGGCTCCAACGGCTGCAACAGTGCGTTACGCGACATGTCCGATCCTGGCATCGCTTTGTTGCCGCGCCCCAGCGTGCCCGTCACCCGTGACGCGGCGGAGTTCAAATGGCCAAAATGGATTACCGCCCGTCAAGCGTCATGCGCAAGATCAAATCCCCGATCGAGAGGCCTTGCTCGGCGGCGGGAGCGCGCGCGACAGCCGCCGGCGGACGCCCCTGAATTTCGTCGAAAATGGCGGCGAACTCGATCGAACCAGGCTTCTTGATGTTGACGTTCATGCGCTCTTCGAGCGCCGCAAGCAGGCCGGCGCCGGTCTTTTCGCGCACGATCGTATTGCGATAGTAGCCTTGCTGGCTGAAGAAGTTGGTCGTTGGCATCTCGCGGCCGATGGGCGTCATCATCTCGAGACCGGTGCGCGGACCGGCGAGGTTCATCAGTTCCAGTTCAGCACCCGTCAGGCTCGTCCGCCCAGCCTCACTGGCCGCGGTCTCCAGCAATCCCTTCAGCTTCAAGACTTGCAGCCATGGACCGACGTCTGCGTCGAGGTTCAACGCATGAATGCCGAGCCCATGCGCCGTCTGGCCAAGCTTCTGATGCGCGCTCCACTCGTTTGGAACGGATCGGGCGGCGCGCAGCATTCGTGACAGCACCACCGCCTTCGATTGATAACCGCGCGCCCGCCACGCGAGCGCATTCGGTTTCGCGCCAAGTTCATTCAGCCGATTGATAAATGTTGGCCCATATTTCACCAGCTCGCTGACCGAATTGGCATGCAGCAACTGCGCGTATCCCAGCGCCGATGAGATCGGCTTGCCTTGCTTGGTAATCGGACTGATGCCGGCCTGCATGTCGTAGGTTCCGTCGCCGCCCGTCTCGAGAGCATAGACGCGCACCACCTGGTCCTTGCTGAGCCCGACGCGCAGCGCTTCCTCCGCATAGGCGCGCTTGAATTGGCGCTCGGTCGTCGGCGTCGGCATGAAGCCGTATTGCTCGCGTGCGCTCGTAAGAAAATCCGCAAGTCCCGGCAACTGCCGCTCGGCATCCGCCGGTTTGGTATCCGTCACGATCTTGGCAATGTCGGCGGACAATTGCGGGCCCCGATACAGGGGTGCCTGTTCACGCACGTAGTCGTCGACCGTGAAGGGACTGCGCGTCTGATATTTGCGGCGCCGCTCGTCGCGCCGTGCGTTGACCGCCGCCCAATAGGATTTGAGCTGACGATCGTAGGCCGCGCGCGCCGCGAGATAATTTCCATAGGTTTGCGCCTGCACCGGTGTCAGGCGCGCCGCGATCTGGGGTGGAACATTCTCCTGCGCAGATAGCGGCGACGGCGCGGCGATACACGCCACGGCCCACGCGACGGCCAAGGCCGCCAATGCCGTCGCACTTCGCCTCAATGGCGCCCTCGATCCCATTTTTCCCAGCCCTTAGGGTCCGTCTTGACGCCCATTCAGCATCTAATCATGGATTTCGGCATGGCCAGATCTGGGCAATGGACCTAGCCGACTCTCCCTAAACACGGTTAAGTGAGCGTTACCGTCCATTCAAGAGGCGCCGCCGATGGCTTTGCTTGTACTCGGGCTCTTACTGTTCTTCGCCATCCATCTCGTACCGACGCGCCCGGCAACGCGCGATGCCCTGCGCGATAGGGCCGGCGCCATGGGATATCAGGGCCTGTTCTCGGTCGTGTCGCTGATCGGCCTGGTCCTGATTGTGATGGGCTACGGCCAGCTCCAGGGGATGCCGCGCCTCAACCCCGAACTCTGGTCGCCGCCCACCTGGACCCGGCACGTGGCATTCCTGCTGATGCTGCCGGCGATGATCCTGCTCGCTTCTGCATACATTCCCTCGCGCATTCGGACCGCCGTCGGACATCCGATGCTCGCCGCAATCAAAGTCTGGGCGCTTGCGCATCTCCTCGCCAACGGCGACCTCGCCTCGCTGCTGTTGTTCGGGAGCTTCTTGGCGTTCGCGATCTACGACCGCATCTCGGTGAAGCACCGTGCAGCGCTCGGTCCCCTCGGTGCACGCGCGGGCTCGACGACTGGCGACGTCATGGCGATCGTCGCCGGTCTCGCGGCGTACGCGTTCATGCTGGTCTGGGGCCATGCCAAGCTCATTGGCGTGCCGCTTTTGGCCGTCAAATTCGCCCCATGAGCGGAGACATTCCCTCCGGTCGCCTCATAGGTATTGCGGTGCGCGATCGGCCCTACGTAAAAATGATCGAGCTCGACCGGGCTGACATTTCGATCGAGGCTGGACTTGCGGGCGATCATAAGGGCGCGAAGTTTCCGAAGCGGCAAGTGACGATCCTCGCGCGCGAAGCCTGGGACGAGGCGTGCCTCGAGCTTGCCGATCTCGCGGGGCCCGTGCCGTTGCCGTGGACGATGCGGCGCGCCAATCTCTTGATCGAAGGCCTGCGGTTGCCGCGCGCACGCGGTGCCATCCTCACGGTTGGAGCGGTTCGCCTCGAAGTGACCGCCCAAACCTATCCCTGCGCGCGGATGGACCTGGCGCATCGCGGCCTCTTGCGCGCGCTCGCCCCAGACTGGCGGGGCGGTGTCACCTGCCGGGTGCTGACGGGCGGACAGTCGCGCTCGGCGATCCGATCGCCATCGTGCACGCGCCGATTGAGCATGTCGCGCGATTGCCGGGATAGCGCGGATCAAGTCTTCGTCTTGGCCGGGGCGAACTCGACCGGCCCGCTCGCAGGCAGATAGCCGCCCTGCTCTTGCAGCTTGGCGTCGATGTTGACAGGTGCGCACTGTTTCGAAGACAGGGCGCCATTATAGGCGACGAGCCTGGTGCGCTCGCGATTGAAGTCGGTCGTCGCATTTGCTGCGGGATCGACGGTCTTGGACAGCGCCAACTGCGCCAGGATCGGCGCGAGGCTCAGCCCCGTGCCCGCTTGCGACTGTTTGGACAGCTCTTTCAGACGCGGAATGCCGTTGCCGACCATTTGGGTCAGGCTCGCGCAGTCGAGCGTCATTTCATCGGCCGAGAGGCGATAGCTGCCATCCGGCTGGAAACCGTTTGCCGACGACGGCAGCGCTGAGGTTTCGATCGTGCTGGTACTCGCGCACCCGCTAATCAACAGCGCCAGCCCGGCAATCACCGCAAATGTCCGCCCCGCACGAATCCGCATTATGCCGCCCTCTTCAACCGGACACCGCCCGCGCGGCATCACGACGGCGAATCAAACCGCCCGACTCGACTGTGCCGGATCGAGGTTGTGGCCAACGATCACCGGCTTGGCACACTCACAGGATTTTCCGATCGGTCAGTGCCTGATGAAATGCAGGGACTTGAACTGGCTGCGCCAGGCTGTCGCATCGGCAGCCACGGCCTCGGGCGTTTCGTTGCCAGCGAGCGCGCGCGCGATCAAGCGCGCCAGCGACGGCGCATGCTCCGGCCCCATCCCCCAGCGCACGAGTTCGTTGGATCCAAACCGCAGGCCACTGGTGTCGCCAGCCACAGGCGCTATCGGCAGGCCGATCCCACACGAGAGGATGTTGGCCCGGCGCAGACTCTTGGCCGCCGCCTGACCGCCATTCCAGCGTCCGGCTTCCAGCGCCAACTGATGCGAGCGTGTAAAACCGCCAGCGGTGCGATGGACCGGCAAACCTTCCGCCGCCAGCGCTTCGGCCATGGCTTGCGCCGTCGCCACCATCTTGGCGCCATAAGCGCGGCCGTGCTCGCGCCAATCGAGCAGCGTCACCGCCAAGGCCGCCTGCTTGCCAGCATCCGAGTTCGCCGTCAGCCCCGGATAGGCAATGCCGTCGAGCTTTTGCGCCATGGCGGCATCATTGGTCACGATCAAGCCAGAGGGTGGTCCGCCGAGGCTCTTGTACGTGCTCATGGTCATCAGATGCGCGCCTTCGGCGAGCGGCTGCTGCCACGCGCGGCCGGCGATCGCGCCGGACATGTGCGCGGCGTCATAGAGAACATGGGCACCGACCGAGTCGGCAATGGCGCGGATTTCAGCGACCGGATGCGGTTGCAGATTGAGACTGCCGCCGATCGTGATCAGCTTGGGGGCCAGCTGTTTGGCCTGCGCGCTGAGCTTCGCCAGATCGACTGAATAGCGCGGCGCATCGACGGGCGCATAGTGGATCTCGACGCCATAAAGTCCGGCCGCGCCATCGTTGTGGTGCGTGACGTGCCCGCCAATTTCCGGCGGCGGCACAATGACACGATCGCCGGGCTTGCACGTCGCCATGAAGGCATAGAGGTTGGCCAGCGCGCCTGACCCGACGCGCGTCTCGGCGAACTTGGCCCCAAAGATCTCGCAGGCGAGGGCTGCCGCGATCACTTCGACTTCCTCGATCGCCTCGAGCCCCATCTCGTATTTGTCGCCGGCGTAACCGAGCGACGGGCGCTCGCCGAGCCCCGCCGACAACATCGCCGCCGCGCGCGGGTTCATGGTGTTGGTGGCGGGATTGAGGTTGATGGTCTCGGCTTCATGTATCGCGCGGTTCTTGTGCGCCAAGGCCTCCAGCCGGCGCGAAATTGCGTCCGCGCTGTTGGCGGCGGTCTCGCTGGAGTAGCGGTTTTCGAGGGCCTGCGAGGCAGCCGGCAGCCACGGGCGCGAGGAAAGGTATGACATCACAGGCTCTCTCGAGGCCGCGCAACCGGCACGGCATGACTGCTCTCTCGTCTACTCCTATCTCAGTGCGTCCGGGACCGCTAGCATGCGGTCGAGAGAGACCCTCAACAGGCCTGGAGCAGCCCCATGAGCAAACCGATCCAACTCGGCGACACCAGCATCCACCGGGTGCTGGACCACATCGGCAATGGCTTCGACCCGCTGCAGTTCTTCCCGACGCTCGGCAAAGAACGGCTCGACGAGAACCGATCCTGGCTCGAGCCGGTCTATCTCGAGAAGGGCAGCGGCAAGTTGAGGCTTGCGATCCAAAGCTACGTCATCAAGACGCCGCGGCTCACGATCCTGGTCGACACCTGCGTCGGCAACGACAAACCGCGGCCCGCGCGCCCCTTCTGGCATATGCAGACCGGCGACCAGTATCAGAAGGCGCTCGCAGGCGCGGGCGTCTCGGTCGCCGATATCGATATCGTCATGTGCACGCATCTGCACGGCGATCATGTCGGCTGGAATACGAAGCTCGAAAATGGCCGCTGGGTGCCGACGTTCCCGAAAGCCAAATACCTGTTCTCCGACAAGGAACTCGCGCACTGGACCGAGCGGCACAAGGAAAAGCCGGAGCTGTGCCCGTGGATCACCGACTCCGTACTGCCGATCGTTGCCGCCAAGCGCGAACAGATCATCAAGAGCGACCTGCAGTTCGCCGACAATATCAAATTGGTTCCGACGCCAGGCCACACCATCGATCATTTCTCGGTGCGCGTTGGCACATCGGGGCACGATGCCATCATCGCAGGCGACATGATCCACTCGCCGATCCAAGGCCGCTATCCCGAAATCGGCGTGATGGTCGATTTCGACGGCAAGCAGGGCGAGGCGACGCGGCGCAGTGTGTTCGGCGGGCTCTGCGAGACTTCGACGCTGCTGTGCACCGGACATTTCCCGGACGAAGGGCCGTGCCGCGTCCATCGCTGGGACGATGGCTTCAAGTTCAAGACGGTGTGAGTACCGCCGTTATGCCGAAACGCCGAGATAGGCCTTCTGCACTTCGGCACTCTTGCGCACTTGCGCCGGCCGGCCCTCCGCCAGCACGGCGCCTTCCACCATCACCGTCATCCAATCCGCGACGCGAAACACAAAGTCCATGTCGTGCTCGATCAGCAGCACGGCGTGGTCTTTGGCGAGCGACTTCAGGAGCGTGGCCATGCGCTCGCCTTCCTCCTGGCCCATCCCCGCGAGCGGCTCGTCGAGCAACAGCACTTTTGGTTGTCCCGCGAGCGCGATCGCGATTTCGAGCTGGCGCTGCGCGCCATGCGAGAGCACGCCGGCGGGCTTGGTCTCCGCCCAGCCAAGGCCGACGCGGTCCAAGGCCGCTCTGGCGCTTTCCAAATGTGCACTCTGGCGGCCGCCGCTGCCGAGCAAGGTCCATCCGGACAAGGTGATCGCTTGCGCGGCTAGCCGCACGTTTTCGAGCACAGAGACCGTCTTCAGAATGTTGGTCCGCTGGAATGAGCGCGCGACGCCGAGCTGGCGCATTGTCCACACAGGAGACCCGGTGACCTCGACCGTCTCCAGCACGATCGATCCCGCCGTTGGTGCCAGTTCGCCCGACAAGAGATTGACGAGTGTCGATTTGCCGGCGCCGTTCGGGCCAATGATGGCGTGCAACTCCTGGCGGAACAGCGACAGATTGACATCGCGAACGGCCTTCAATCCACCGAAGGATTTGGACAAGCCGACGGTGCCGAGAACGGACGTGGCGCGATTGCGGCCGCTGGTCATGGCACGGCGGCTCCCCGGGGTTCCGCGGGCACATCGGGCACAGCCAGCGCGAGCACCGGCTCCTCGACGACTTCGGCCGCGCGTGGCGGTCTCAGCCGGATGCCTGTTAGCCCATCGCGTAACAGCAGTACTGCTAACAAGATCACGACGCCTTCCACCAGAAGTTTGCGTTCGGTGATCAGCTGAGCCGCCTCCCCGAGCGCGGTGTAGGCGAATGCGCCGACGATCGCGCCCATCAGCGAGCCTTGCCCGCCAAGCAGGATCATGAGTAGGGCTTCCGCCGACTTATGCCAGCCGACGAGATCTGGGTTCACAAAGCCCGAATGCAGCGCCCACATGTGCCCCGCCGCGCCCGCCAGCGCGCCAGCGATGACGAAGGCCACAAGCTTGTAGCGGTAGGTGTTGAACCCCATCGCCTGCATGCGATGTTCGTTGACGCGAATGCCCTCCAGTACGCGGCCGAACATCGAGCGCACGATCCAAGCGAGAAACAAGAACATCAAACTGAGCTGCGCCAGCGCCACATAATAGACCGGCCAGCCGCGCCGCGCGCGCGGCAGATCTTTCGGATCGAGCGTGAAGCCGAACGCCGACAACAGGGGTTTGGCGAGATATGCGCCGTCGGTGCCGCCGCCAATTTTCGTGTCATGAAACACGACGTAGATCATCTGCCCGAACGCCAGCGTCACCATCAGGAAGGAGAACCCGCGGGTCCTGAGCGAGACGGCGCCGACAACCAATGCCGCCAATGCCGCCGCCGCCATCGACGCTGGCAGCGTCACCGTCATGGACCGCGCGGCGCTCTCCGGCGACAGGAGGAAGACGATGTAAGCGGCGAGCCCATAGAACGCACCGTGCCCGAGGCTCACGAGGCCGGTCGCGCCGACCAGCAGATGCAGCGATAGCGCCAGCATGGCGGCAATCATCGCGACCGTAACCAGACCGACGTAGTAGGGCTGCACATAGAACGGCAACGCAACCATCACGCCCAACAGCGCGACGATGAGCAGCCAGCCCAGCCACGTTTTTGGCAGCAGGCGCACCGGTTCTGTCATGCATGCCGCCTAAAGTTGCCGATCAACGACGTCCGCAAAAATGCCGCAACGAGTGGCAATGAGCGCGACGCACCATACCCGCCGCGCTCCATCGCCACTCTTGTATTGTCGCCTCGCGCTCAACCCATCTTGCAACCGGTGCCAGGGTCAGCGAGCGCTTCGACCGCGACGCCGGTGACCTTGTTGAGGCCACCCGTCGCCTTGCGCAGGTAGATGTTGTGGACGATCTCCTGCGAGGCCGAGAGCGAAACGGGTCCGCGCGGGCTGTCGATTTTTGCCGCGCGCATCGCTTTGTAGAGAGTTCGCCTCGTCCTCGATTTTGCCTTTCGCGGCCTCGAGACCGATCGCAAGCAGCTGCGCGGAGTCGTAACCTTGCACCGCGTAAACGTCGGCCTCGCGGCCGGCCTTGGTTTTAAAGGCGGCACGGAACGCCGTGTTCTTGGCATTCTCGATACCGTCGCCATAGTGGAGCGCAGTTTCGACGCCTTCGGCGGCTGCACCCTGCGGTCCGAGCACGCCTTCCGTCAGGAAGCCCGAGCCCGTCAGCGGCACCTTGATGCCGGCGGCCGCGTATTCCTTGACGAACTGCACCGCACCGCCACCCGCGAAGAACGCGCCGACCGCGTCGACGCCAAGGCTCGGGATCTGCGCCAGCAATGGCTGGAAGTTCGTTTCCGGGAACTTCAGCGTCAGCGTTTGCACGACCTGCCCACCGTTTTTTTCGAGGCCTTCCTTGAAGCCAGCGCCGCTTTCCGCGCCCGCTGCATAGTCCCAGGTGATCCACGCCGCCTTCTTGACGCCGCGCTTGCCGAGCGCCACGCCCATGCCGTAGGCCGGTTGCCAGTTGGTGAAGGACATGCGGAACACGTTCTTGGCGCAAAGGTCACGCGTGACGCCAACGGCGCCAGCATTGGGCACAATGCACAGCGTCCCGCTCTCGCGCACCACCTTGTGAATGCCCATCTGTACGCCCGAATGTACGGTGCCGATCAGCACATCGACGGCGTCGCGCTTGACGAGGCGCTCGGCGTTCTGCGGGCCGTTTTCGGGCTTCGATTCATCGTCGAGTTTGATGATCTGGATGTCGCGCCCGCCAAGTTTGCCGCCTTTCTCCGCGATCAGCATCTCGATGGCATGCGTGATGTTTTCGCCGAGCTGCGCGAAGGTGCCGGAGTAGGGCAGCATCAAGCCGACCTTCAAGGGCTTTGCCTGCGCGATCGCCCAGCCCGTCGGAACGGCGGTGGCGGCCGCCAAGGCGCCGGCACCTTTTAGGATCGTGCGGCGTGAATTGGTTGTCATGGTGTCTCCTCCCAATTGATCGAACGTTTCTCGGCGGCAACCGCCTCTTGTGGGGCCACTATAGTGGCTTTCGAGCCGCCTGGCAGTGGCTTCGTCACCACTTTTTTGTTGGTCACTTCAGCCTTTCGCAGGCTGCCGCAGCATCTCGACCGCTGCCGTCAGATGCGGCAGGGCGATGTTCGCGTCGCCTTTGGCCACGCGGATCTTGTGCGCCTGGTGCAGGACGTCGGCATGCGTCCGGCCCGCGGGCGGCTGGAACTTGTAGCAGGCGAGCTCGAAAAGCTGCCCCAAGGGATCGCGGAAATAGAGGCTATCCATGAAGCCGCGATCGACCTCGCCCGAGTTCGCAAAGCCCCTCTCCCTGAGGCGCTTTCCTGCCGTCGTGTAGGTTTCGCGCGTGACGATGAAGGCGAGGTGATGGAGGCTGCCGGCCTTGGCGGGCGTCGGGCGCGGGTCCTTGGGCCAGTCCTCGCTGGTGAAGATGGTGATGAGCCGCCCGTCTCCGGGATCGAAATAGAGATGGTTCTGGCTGTCGTCATCGAGATTGGGTTGCTCGAACACGAGCGGCATGCCGAGCACGCCCTCCCAGAAGTCGACGGAGGTCTGGCGATCGGCGCCAACAAAGGTGATGTGATGCACGCCCTGGGTCTCGATTAGCGCTGGAGACGTCGACATCGCAACAACCCTTCCTCGGCGTTAGACTGCGACGACGCGCGGCGAGGGCTCGATCGCGAACAGTTCCTCGACCAAAGTGGCGCGCTGCGACAGCACGGTGCGCTGGTTGATCGATCCCTTGTCGGTGACCTCGCCGAGATCGATCGAGGGCGGCGTCTCCATGAGCATCAGCCGCCGGATGCGCTCTGAGCTGCCGCCGGAGCTTGCGTTGAATGTGGCGAGCAAAGCGGCAAGCCGCGTCGTGACCTCCGGATGCGCGACAACCGCGGCGGCGGCGGCCTCCTTCGGCAGCGACGCGGCGGCGGCCCGGCAGGCATCAAGATCCGGAACCACCAGCACGCCGACCGCGTCGCGATCGTGCCCGGAGACCACGACGTCGCGGGCGAGCGGCGCGAAATGCGCGAGGAACCGCGCGCGCAACGGGCCGACGCTGACCCAGGTGCCCGTCTTCAACTTGAAGTCTTCCGCGATCCGGCCATCGAACACGAAGCCTTTTTCAGGATCGGCGGCATCGACGAATTTCAGCGCATCGCCGATGAGATAGAATCCCTCCTCGTCGAACGCTTTCCTGGTCAGTTCCGGCTGGCGCCAATATCCGGGCGTGATCATAGGGCCCTTGAGGCGGCACTCGAGCTTACCCTCGTTCGGCACAAGCTTCATCTCGGCGCCCGCCATCGGCACGCCGATCACAGCCGCACCCTTGGCCTTCGTCGTGACCGCCAGAGCCGCCGGCGCGGTCTCGGTCGCGCCCAGCGACGTCACCATCTCGACCGGTGTCCCACGCGTCTCCAATGCCATGGCCTCGAGTTCGGTTGCAACACTCGGCGGCAATGCGGCACCGGCATAGAATAGGAACTGCATCCGGCTGAAGAATGTGGTGCGCAACGCCGGATCGGCCCTGAGCGCCGGCAGCAGCATTTCATAGCCCTTCGGCACGTTGAAATAGACGGTCGGCGCGATCTCGCGGAGATTGTGGATGGTTTCCTCGATGGCGCCGGGCATCGGTTTTCCGTCGTCGATGTAGAGTGTGCCGCCCTGGCAGAGCACCAGATTGAAATTGTGGCTGCCGCCAAAGGTGTGGCTCCATGGCAGCCAATCAATCAGAACCGTTTTGACATCCCCGAGACAGGGAAACGAGGTTTCCATCATCACTTGATTGGCGGTCATCATGCGTTGCGTATTGATGACGCCTTTCGGCAACCCGGTTGAGCCCGACGTAAACAAGATCTTTGCGATCGTCTCCGGACCAATCTTGGCATTCGCGGCATCGACCGCGGCCGTCACGGGCGTCGACCACAGATCCGCGAGCCGGGTTGCGGCGCGGCCCGCGGGCGGCGCATCGAGAACCACCAGCTCGACATCGGGCGGAACGGCCGCCGCGATGGCCCGGCCAAACGACTGACCGTTGATCGCAAACACCAACCCCGGCGTCAGCAGCGCGACAATGTCTTTCAGCTTCTTGTAGTCGCTCGAAATCAGCGAATAGGCCGGGGAGATGGGGGCGTATGGCACGCCCACGTAGTTCGCGGCGAGGCCGAGCACGGCCTGTTCGAGACTGTTGCCGGATAGAATCGCGAGCGGCCGTTCGGCGGACAATTTGCGATCCAGCAGCGCTTGCGCGACGCTGCGCACAAGCGTGCGGGTGCCGGCATATGTCAGCTTCTGCCAAGCGCCGCTAGCGTCGCGCTGCGCCAAGAACACCGTGTCGGGCGTTTCCTTGGCCCACCGGTCGAGCAGATCGGTCGTCGCGCGCGGATATGGTCCCAGCGCATGGGGCGTTTGAACGATGATTGCGCCATCCGGCCGCGCCTTGGCCTCGACCCCAACGGGACCCATCCTGACCCCGCTGCTGGAAACCGCCATCGTCCTGTCCCCTCGCCCCAATTGGTTTGTTTTTCTATCTGCGGACGCGCGGTGTCCGTCAATACGTCTCGACCAGATCCCAGCCCACATCGAGCCTCTTGGGGGCCGACTTGACCGCCCAACGCCCAAACCGGGCGCAGAACGAACTATGATGTGGCGATCTGAGGCTGGACGGGGGCGCCTGGTTCAACCACCGCCCCCGCTGGACCTAACGCGCAAAAGCCATGGCTGAGGCCAATGCAAATATGGCGAGGATCAATCCCGCCAAAAGTACGAACCGCACGCCGTGCCCCGTTTCGCCTTGGCGTGCGCGATCTGAGCTTAGTTCAACTTGGTGCAAAGCCATCGGTCAGTCTCCCTGACAAGCACCCAGCGTCTAGCCGTAACGCGATCACGATAGCCCGATCATGCGCTGCCGCGGCTCAATTCTGCGCGACCTTTGTCTGCTGACCAATCGATGTCACACGAAACGCTGCAAACGGATTCGCCCAGTGGCTTTGACCAACAGAGAGCAGAATTCGAACCGGCGCTCAAGAAAAGTACGACGGCGGCATGAAGTGCTTTGACACCGACATCGCACCGTCTCATACTTTCAGTATTCCCTATGTCCTCTGCGTCGCTTTCAAAGTTGAGGAATTTCCATATGTTCTTTCGTTCGCGTAAGGTGCCCGAACCAGCGACAGCCCCGCGTTCATCGGCGCTCGCACCATCCATTGCCGCCGCGCAAGCTCCCGCACCAGAAGCTCAACCCTGCGCCAACAGTGATGTCTCTCTACCTGTGATGCCATCGGCGCCGAAGGCCACACACTTGAACGGCGCACAGGAGGGGCGCCCGCAACTCAATCGCGCGTCCGCGTTCGGCGAAATCGTCAGTCTATTGATGCGTTCGCCGACCTATCAATCCCTGGCACTGAATGATCTGCGGTGGCTGGTGCTGCCACCGTTGAAGTGCGGCAACATCGCTCTGGCGGAAACGCGCGTCGAGGCGAACGACGCTGTCGTGCCCATCGGCGCTATTCTGTGGGCTGCGGTCTCGCCCGAGGTCGTTGCGCGCGTCAGCCGCAGCGGCGCCAGCTTTCCACGCCTCGAGCCTGCGGACTGGACGTCTGGCGATATCATCCTCATCACCACGGCCGTCGGTCATCCGCGCGCCATCAAGCCGATCCTCACCAAGTTGCAGGATAGGGAGTGGTTGGGGCGCCGCGTTTTGCACTGGGTGAAACGGTCGGACGGCACCATCGCTGTCGCGACTCTCGACATCGACGCCCTGGATCACAGCGCACCGCCAGCAGCGAGCCGCACCTCCAGTGTTCATACAGCGGCGTAATATCGCCAGCGATACCGATTTGCCTACAATAGTCCGAAACTCAGATGCAGCGGCGTCGGTACCGCCATGGTCTGATGCAGATAGCAAGTCGTCGCCGCCACCTGCTGCAGTCGCTCAAAGGTTTCAGCATCTGCCTGGCCTTGCATGAAGAGATGCGTATCGCACGGTTCCGATACGCCGCGCCGATCGCCACCGATGCCATAGGGCGACAATTGCACGAGCCGGATGCCGTTGACCGGCAGCTTCATGGCCTCGATGTAGCGCGAGATCTGCGTCATGTAGCAAAACGCTACTCCCGCCGATAGCAGCGCGAGACCGGACGGCGCACGATCGCCGCCGCTCTCGTCCGTTACATAGGCGAAGTGCGTCGTGCCGGGGCGATCGAGCGCGACGCGGCAGCGATAGGTGCCCGCGACGACGTCGGCATCGCCCTGCCCCATCACGCTCCACGTCACGCGCCCGCCCGGCGATGGCGTGCTGCCGAGCGCCGACGGCTGACCGTCGACTTTCGCAGTGGTCTTGACGATCAGGCCGCCGAGATCACGTGGGTTCTCCAGAGGGGCCGGCGGCTCCGCGTACTTCAGGAACGGATCCATCGGCGCCTCGGCCGTCGAGGCAGGCAAGCGCACTGCGGCGTGTCGCCGTCCGTTGACATAGAGCGCAAACGTATTCTCGAGTGGGCGCGTGATCATGTCGAAGGCGGGTGATGCCGCCACGGCCGTATGCACGAGATCTTCGATGTCAGCTGCCGGCGCGTCCGCGCCAATCGCTGCGTGCGCGTAGATGGCCTCAGCATGGCCTCGGCCGGTGCCCTCCACGAAGGAGCCCGTCAGCGCGTACTCAGTTCGCACCGTTACGGCGAGGCGGCGGATTGCGATCCCGCGCGCCTTGGCAACGAGACCAATCCGGCCGGCAAGATCCGATTGCAGTCCCGCATTGAAAAATCCGAGCGGAAACGGCGCGAGATCGGTGCCTTTCAAGTAAGCGCCTTCGTCGCTGGTGAGCCGCCACGCGCTCCCGTTGGCGCCCTCGGTGACGATGGCTTCCTTTTGATGATGCCCGGCCTGCCGCGCCTCGGTGACAAACACATCCGACCCCGCCGCGCCGACGATGGCCCGGGCGCGTGCCGACCCTTGCCGGACCTTGAATCCGAGCGGATAACCGTTCGCATCAATGGACATTGTGTTCCCCGCCACCCCGCACGCCTCGATGCGCAGCCTATCCGTCTTCGCTGGCGCTTGTCAGTAGGGCGCCGCTGATTGCCACCCGGCGTGTACTCTTCTAAGACACCGCGGCGCTTCAGCAGACTTATTCGGGGACCGATCCATGCTCAACACGCCGCGCGCCCGCCGGGGCATGGTGACCTCTCCGCACCATCTGGCCAGCGAGGCAGGCTTGCGCGTCTTGCGCGAGGGCGGCAATGCGATCGAGGCCGCGGTCGCCATCGCCGCCAATCTCGCCGTCGTCTATCCGCACATGACCTCGATTGGCGGCGACGGCTTCTGGCTGATCGCGCCGCCCGGCAAGGACCCGATCGCGATCGACGCCTGCGGTGCGGCGGCCCTCACCGCCGAACCTGCGCTCTATGCCAAGGCCGGGCACAAGACCATTCCTTGGCGCGGGCCCCTTGCCGCCAACACGGTTGCTGGAACGATCTCGGGCTGGGGATCGGCGCTGGCACTGGCGCAGGACCTCGGCGGGCGCATGCCGCTGGCGCGCCTGCTCGAGGACGCCGCCTGGCACGGCGAGAACGGTTTTGCGGTGACGCACAGCCAGCACGCGCTGACCGCGGAGAAGCTGCCCGAATTGAAAGACGCGCCGGGCTTCAAGGATCAGTTCCTCTCCAAGGGCAAGCCGCCGGCCGAGGCGAGCTTGATGAAGCTCCCAGCGCTTGCGCGCACATTGAAGCGTCTCGGCCGCGACGGCGCCCAAGATTTCTACACGGGAAAGATTGCCCGCGACCTGGCCGCCGGCCTCGCAGAGATCGGTGCACCGGTCACGGCCGATGATTTAGCACGCCACCGCGCCACCCGCCCCGAGCCGCTGAGCGTTGCAATCAAGGGTGCGAAGCTCTTCAATTTCCCGCCGCCGACGCAAGGGCTGTCGTCGCTGATGATCCTCGCGCTGTTCGAGCGATTGGGCGTCGAGCGTGCCGATGGCTTTGCCTACGTGCACGGCCTCGTCGAGGCGACCAAGCAGGCGTTTCTCGTGCGCGACCGCATCATCGGCGATCCGGCGTCAATGACCGAAGATCCCGCCACCTCTCTCAAGAAATCCAAGCTCGACGCCCTCGCCGAACGGATCTCCATGCGCAAAGCCCTGGCGTGGCCGGCGCCCGCCGACAAGGGCGATACGATCTGGCTTGGCGTCATCGATGCCAACGGGCTCGCCGTCTCCTTCATTCAGAGCATCTACTTCGAATATGGCTCGGGCTGCGTGCTCCCTGAGACCGGCATTGTCTGGCAAAACCGCGGCGCGAGTTTCGCACTTTCAGGGACAGGCCCGCGCGTGCTCGCGCCTGGCCGCAAACCGTTCCACACGCTCAATCCCGCCCTCGCCCGTTTCGCCGACGGCCGCACCATGGTCTACGGCACCATGGGCGGCGAGGGCCAACCCCAGACCCAAGCCGTCGTGTTCTCGCGCTATGCCATGTTCGGCCAGGGCCTGCAGGCCGCGATCACCGGCCCGCGCTGGCTGCTCGGCAAAACCTGGGGCCAGGAGAGCGTCACGCTGAAACTCGAAAGCCGCTTTGACGCGGCACTCGTCGAGAAGCTGCGCAAGGCCGGCCATGACGTCGAGATGCTCGCCGGACTTCACCAGCACCATGGGGCACGCGGGCGCGATCGTGCGCAGCAAGGACGGCATCCTCGAGGGCGCCACCGATCCGCGCTCCGACGGCGCCGCAATTGGATTCTAACAAGTCACGTCCCCGACTTAGGCCGCGAAGGCGGAGCCTTCCTCCGGCCGCTTGAACCACTTCAACAGCATCTGCAGCAACTCGCCTTCGGTGTGGGGCTTGCTCATGTAGTCGTCCATGCCGGCTGCAAGGCAATTGACGCGTTCTTCATCGACGGCATGCGCCGTCACCGCGATGATCGGCACACGTGGCAAACTGCGCATGGCTTCGCGCTGACGGATCTGCGACGTGGCAGCCAGGCCGTTCAATTCCGGCATTTCGCAGTCCATCAACACGAGGTCGTAGGCCTCGCGCTGGCACTTGGCGACCGCTTCCAAGCCGTCCGCGGCGACGTCCACATCGCAACCAAGCCGGCTCAGAAACGCGCGCGCCACCGCGACGTTGGCAGGATTGTCTTCAGCGACCAGAACCCGGGCACTGAGCCAAGCGCCACCGCTTTCTGAAACTGAAGCTGCGGCGGGCGGCGCTTCACCAGACAAGATCTTTGGCCGTTCCAAACCGTCGTTGACGATCGTCAACAGCGCCTTCGCCGAGTCATTGATCGTCGAGGCCCAGCCTCGTTGCCGCTCGGTCAATTGCGAGCCTTGCAGGAGGTCCGCCGTCTCGAGCACGCCGTGCATTTGCGAACGGATTTCGTGGCTCATGCTGGCGAGCAAGAGCGATGTCGCGCGGTTGGCTTCTTCCGCGGCCGCGGCGGCGCGCCGGGCCTCTTCGGAGCGTGCAGCAACCTCCTGCTCGAGGCTTGCGTTGAAGCTCGCGAGCATCTCATTCTTTCGTTCGAGCTCGGTTTCGGCGGTCTTGCGCGCGGTGATGTCGGTGCCGACACCACGGCTGCCGCAGATCTTGCCGAGCTCGCACCGGATCGGGCCCGCGGTCAGCGACCACCATGACACGTTATCGGCCTTGCCGGCTGGCACGACGTAGTCCCGGATCGCAGCGCCAGTCGCGAGCTGGTCCACGAGGTTGGCCCATGCAGAGTCCGCGCTCGCGTCACCGGCCGATGCAGCGATCGAACGGCCGATCAGCTCGTCCTTGGATAGACCAGCCACCTCGGCGAAGCGATCGGAGACGACAATCAGCCGGCCATCAGCATCCGTCTCCCACAGCCAGTCACTGGCCGAGGCCTCGAAATCCTTCAGCAAAAGCGAAATCGTCTGACTTTGTTTCTCGATTTCGAACCGGCCACGAACCTTTACTGCGAAGTCCCGGTGACGCGCAGCCATGATGACGCACAGCGTCATGAAAAAGACGATCCCGAACCCAACCAGCGATCCTGAAGCGGGAATATCGCCCAGATAGATCGCCAGCAGCGCCGGAATGAGAATAGCCGCGAGATACGCGCATGCGGCGACTGGAACGACAGCCAGTACAAAAGCTCCACCGGCGGCCATGCCCGCAATCAGATTGGTTGCAAGAACCTGCTCAGCGACGCCGCCGCTCGGGAGCACGACAAACGGAAGAATACCCCATGCTCCACCCAGCACCGCGGCATGCCGCGTCGCCCGGACCGTTGCCCGAGCCGGCGCTCGCGTCCGCGCGGGCTCTCCCGACTTCCCGAGAACTTTCAGCAGAGTGAAGCCGCACAGACCAAAGATGCTCGCGCTCCACAACACCACCAGCCAATAGGTCTCGATCGACCGGAGGCTGATCAAGACGATCGCAGCGTTGGCAAAATTGGCCAGCATCATGTAGGGCAACAGCGCGAAGAGTTCACCCAACTGTTGCGCGCGTAAGACGCCGGCATCGATATCATGATCGAGTTGCATGGCCACTAGCCGCTGCAGAGCGTCTCTTCCTTTTTTTGCCTGGACTGTCCCAAGTTGAAATATAGTATGGAGTTTCTTATGATATTCCATGGATCGAAAATCCTGGCGGATACTTGATACTCATTTTTTGCATCAAAATGTGAATAACTGTATTAATAACAATTCAAATGACCGCATAACCATCTTTCAAGGATTAAACTCGATCCAGAATATCGAACGCGCGCCAATCATTTGGAGCGCTGCGATATGTCCGGGTTTGCGGCGCGAGGATGGCCGGGGGTATAAGCGCCGGAATGATGGCGAAGGCGCTCTTGATGGTGCGGCGCGAACGTTGAGGGGGCGACAGGGCGCGGGGGACGCGGCGAGGCGCTGCGCGTGCCGCCGCTGAGCGGATGGTGCCTCGTCCGGCAGGGTGCCGATATGGTGCCGACAAGGCAGCCGAACTGGCTGCCGCCGCTGAGCTGCTGCAGCCGGCACGCGCAGAACAGCCCCCGAAGGCACCCAATGCGATGCCGCCGGCGAGGCATGTGTTAGCCCATCGCGAAATGGGTTAGATTCCGTGAGAAACGGTGCTGAGTTCGCGCCGTTCGACCGCGTTGCAAAGTGCCGCGGAGTCCGACGCGCTCGACCCGGCCGACATTTTTGCACGGGTGCCATGAGGCGCGGAACTGCGTGACGCGAGGGCCGTTTCGGTCCAAGCTTTCTCATCCCCATCGAATCGTCGCGCCAAGGATCACTGCCGATGCCCCGCACGCCCGCATCCGTGATCGACTCGCGCTACGCGTGGATGCGGCTGCTGATGTCGGTGCTGGTCTGCACCGTCGGCGGCGTCGGCATGTGGTCGGTTGTCGTGGTGTTGCCAACCGTCCAGGCCGACTTCGGCGTCTCGCGCGCGGATGCGTCGTTCGCCTACACGCTGACGATGCTGGGGTTCGGCTTCGGCGGCATTCTGATGGGCCGCATCGCGGATCGCTATGGCATCTTCCGGCCCCTGGTGGCGGGCGCCTTCATGCTGGCCGGCGGCTATACGGTCGCGGCCTATGCGCAAAACATCTGGGTGTTTGCGATCGCGCATGGCGTGATGATCGGCCTGCTCGGCAGCTCGGTCAGCTTCGCGCCGATGATGGCGGACGTCTCGCTCTGGTTTCAGCGGCGGCGCGGCATCGCCGTTGCGATCGTTGCCAGCGGCAATTATCTGGCGGGAACGGTGTGGCCGCCGATCGTGCAGTCGCTCGTCGCGTCCTATGGCTGGCGGCTGACGCACCTCGCGATCGGCGCCTTCTGCCTCGTGTTCATGCTGCCGCTGGCATTCGGCTTGCGGCGGCGTTCGCCGTTGATTGGCGCGGCGCCGAAGCTCTCGGCGGTCGAGGCCAATGTGCGGACGCCGATCCCCCTGAATCCCGCAGTGCTGCAAGGCCTTCTCGTTGTCGCCGGCGTCTCGTGCTGCATCGCCATGGCGATGCCGCAAGTGCACATGGTCGCCTATTGCGGCGATCTCGGATATGGCGTCGCGCGCGGCGCCGAAATGCTGTCGCTGATGCTCGGCTGCGGCATCATCAGCCGCCTCGTCTCGGGCGTCATTTCGGACAAGATCGGCGGGCTCGCGACGCTGATGCTCGGATCCATCCTGCAGGCCGTCGCATTGGTGCTCTACATCCCCTTCGACGGCCTCATGTCGCTGTACGTGATTTCTGCTCTTTTTGGCCTGTTTCAAGGCGGAATCGTGCCGAGCTACGCGATCATCGTGCGCGATAATTTCCCGCCGCAGCAGGCTGGAACGCGCGTTGGCATCACCTTGACGGCGACGCTGGTCGGCATGGCGCTCGGTGGTTGGCTCTCGGGCGCGATATTTGATTGGACGGGCAGTTATCAAGCGGCCTTCATCAACGGCTTTCTCTGGAACCTGCTCAACATCGCGATCGTCGCGGGGCTGATGTGGCGGCAGCGCTCCGTGCGTCATCGCGTGATCGCTTCCGTCGCATAGAAATCCAATCATCATCGCCAGCGGCCATAGCGCCAAGGGGCGCAGCGATGCGTAACGGCGCGGATGTCGGGCGCCGGATCATAGCCGGAGGTTCCACCCGGGCGGCAGCGCGTGATGCGTGACAGCGCCAACCATAGGCCGCGCCACGCGCCGTTACGGTCGATCGCATCGAGCGCGTACTCCGAGCAGCTCGGACCATGCCGGCACTCCCAACCGATCAGCGGCTTCAGGGTCCAGCGGTAGATGTGCACCGGCACTTTCGCGATCCATTTGGCGAGGTCGTGCAGCACGTCAGACCGGCTGAGCGGATGCGCGCGCGGCGATCTCGGCGATGGCGCGCTCGACGGCGTCGAACACCAGCAGCGTCGAGGCGTGCCGCCCTTTCACGGCGCGCACGGGCTCGAGCACGGCGAGATCACTCCACCGGCCGGTGGGCGGCGCGCCATTCTCCTTCAACATGCGGCGCATGGTCTCGGCGACGGCGTGCAGCTCCTCGGGCGTCGAGCCGACAATCTCGCGGCCGACGACCGAGGCTGACGCTTGCCCCAACAGGCATGCCTTCACGGTTTGGCCGAAGTCCGTGACGCGGCCATCCCGCAGCTTGAGATCGACGGTGACCGTCGAGCCGCAGAGTTTGGAATGGGCGGTTGCCGTGGCGTCGGGGTCGACGAGGCGCTGGCCTTTGGGAATAGCGGCGGCCAACGCCATGATCTTCGCGTTGTAGATGTCGCCAAGTTGCGTCATCGGCCGCTGCCTCATCTATTCCGGCACGCTCGTGCCGTGTTGCTGCCGGACCTCATGGGCCCTACACTTGAGGGCCCGGGCTCGCCGATGTTCGGACGGCCTTCGGCCTTAAGCTTGGATCGTTCATATCGCGATCCGGGCGCGAAATTCAACCCGTGCGCACCACACGGTCTGCACGCAGAGACACGCCATGCCAATATCCACCGCTCAACCCGCCTCCGTCGAAGAGAGCCTGTTGTTCGAGCCGAAATTCGACCGCGACGGCTTGATCACCGCCGTCGTCACAGAGGCGCGCACCAACGCTGTCCTCATGGTCGCGTGGATGAACGCCGACGCGCTCAACCGGACGCTTGCCACGAGCGAAGCGCACTTCTGGAGCCGCTCGCGCCAGAAGCTATGGCGCAAGGGGGAAGAGAGCGGGAATGTTCTCAAGGTCATCGAGGCGCGGACAGACTGCGACCAGGACACCCTTTTGCTCAAGGTGGAGATCGCGGGCCACGGCGTGGCCTGCCACACCGGGCGGTCAAGTTGCTTCTACCGGAAAGTCACCCTGGGCGCCGCAAACACCGCCCATCGCGCCCTTCAAAAGAGTGAACACTGATCTTTTGGTTGGTCAAACAATAGCCAAGCATTAACCTTCCGATAGTCTGGCTTTAATCCCCCTGCGCTACAATGATGCACTATGTGCAGGCGTACCGTGCTTCAGAGCGCGCAACCCGGGTCATGAAACCCGGCATGCTCTTTGCGGCACGGCACGGACGAAAGGTCCGGCCATGAGTGATTGCAAGATTGGTTTAGCATTGGGCGGCGGCGTTGCCCGCGGATGGGCGCACATCGGTGTGCTGCGTGCCTTGGCTCGCGCTGGAATTCATCCCGACATCGTCGTTGGCACGTCAATGGGCGCCGTCGTTGGCGGTTGCCATGTCGCCGAACGTCTCGACACGCTCGAGGATTTCGCGCGTGGCCTGACGCGCCGCAAGGTGCTGGGCTACCTCGATTTCAATTTCACTGGATCCGGCCTCATCACCGGCCAGCACCTCACCGACATGCTGGACAGCGGCCTCAAGGGGATCGACATTCAAAACCTGCCGCGCACCTATGCGGCGGTCGCAACCGAAATCGGCTCGGGACATGAAATCTGGCTGACGCGCGGCAGTCTCGTCAGCGCCATGCGCGCCTCCTATGCACTGCCGGGCATCTTCCGCCCCGTCAACATTCAAGGCCGCTGGCTGTTCGACGGCGCGATGGTCAATCCCGTCCCGGTCTCGGTCGCACGCGCGCTCGGCGCCCGCTATGTGATTGCCGTCAACGTCAACACCGACTCCATCGGACGCGGCACCGTCGTGCCGCAACTCGACGCACTCCCGGTTCCGGAGCCGACGCCCGAGCCGTTTGTCACCGACAGTGAGCCCGGCAACATGCTGGTCCGCAACGGCCGCGCGGTAAAAAAGCTGCTGCAGCGGCAAGTGTTCGGCCGTTCCGACAACGGTCCCGGCATCTCGACCGTGATGATGGAAGCTTTCAACATTGTGCAGGACCGCATCGCGCGCTCGCGCCTTGCCGGCGATCCGCCCGATGCCGTGATCTCGCCGCGACTCGGCGAATTCAGCCTGTTCGATTTCCATCGTGCCGACGAGATCATCAAGCGCGGTGTATCGGCAGCGGAGCGCGAAGTCGAAGACATCGCGCGCGAGATCCAAGCCCGCCGCCGATTCCGCCCCGCGGTCATCCAGCAGCGCAGCGCGTAACCAGCTTGTCACTCAGTCGCGGTCGGCGAAGGGGTTGTCGCCCTTGCGCAGGAGGATCCGCAGCGGCGTGCCGGGCAAGTCGAACGCATCGCGCAGACTGTTGGTCAAATAGCGCATGTAAGACTTCGGCAGCGCCTGCGGCATCGAGCAGAACGCAACGAATGTCGGCGGCCGCGTCGATGGTTGCGTCATGAAGCGGATCTTGATGCGCCGGCCGCGCGCCGCGGGTGGCGTGTGGCGCTGCATCGCATCGATCAGCCAGCGGTTCAGTGCCGCCGTGCCGATCCGCTTGTTCCAAGCGGCGTGCGCATCGAAGACGGCATCCATCAGCTTATCGAGGCCGCGGCCCGCCAGCGCCGACAGCGTCACGATCCTGATGCCCGCGACTTCCGTCAGCGTGTAGGCCATCATGTCGTTGATGGCCTTGAGCGCCTTCTGCTTGTCGGGGATCAGGTCCCATTTGTTGACGGCAATGATGAGCGCGCGGCCTTCCGACAGCGCGAGATCGGCGATGGTGAGATCCTGCTGCTCCAGCGGATGCTCGGCATCGAGCAACAGCACGATCACCTCGGCAAATCGGATCGCCCGCACGGCGTCACTGGCGGAGAGCTTTTCAGCCTTTTCCTCGATGCGGGCTTTCCGGCGCAGCCCCGCGGTATCGAAGAGCCGGATCTGCCGGCCCTTCCAGTCCAGGTCGGTCGCAACCGAGTCACGCGTCAGGCCAGGCTCGGGTCCGACGATCATGCGATCTTCGCCGAGGATCGCGTTGACGAGCGTTGACTTCCCTGCGTTCGGCCGCCCGACGATGGCGACGCGAACTGCGCGGGGCGCGGCACTCTCCGCCGGTTCTTGCTCTGCCGCTTCGTCCGGGGCATCCTTGCGCTTCTTCTTGGCGACGCGTTTGGCTTCGAGGCCGAGGGCTGCGAGCATATCGGCCTCGAGTTCGCCAAATCCTTCGCCATGCTCGGCCGAGATCGGCACCGGCTCGCCAAGACCCAATTGAAACGCATCGTAGAAGCCGTCTCGACCCGAGCGGCCTTCGCATTTATTGGCAACGAGAATGACCGGACGCCCGCTCTTGCGCGCGACTTCGGCAAAGGCTTTGTCCGCGGGTGTAACGCCGTCACGCGAGTCGATCACGAAGAGGATGAGATCGGCCGACGAGATCGCGGTCTCGCTCTGGGCACGCATGCGGGCGGCGATCGAGCCTGGCGCGGCTTCCTCGAGGCCAGCGGTGTCGATGAGACGAACTGCATTGCCGCCGACAAGGGCGTCGCCGGTCTTGCGATCGCGCGTCAGGCCCGGCAGATCCGAGACAAGCGCTGCCCGCGTGCCGGTCATCCGATTAAAGAGCGTCGACTTGCCGACGTTGGGCCGGCCAACGATGGCGACGGTCGGGGCGGGAGCGGTGGCGGCGGACATGCGGCGATCCTAACGTTTGGATCGTCGCTATCTCACGTTTGATCAGTTGAGCGCAATGAGGCGTGCCTTGTCGGTCAGCACATACATGCGGCCACCCGCCACCACCGGCGCGATATAGATGGGCTGGCCGAGGTCCTGCTGGGTCGCGACTTTACCTGATGCGGCATCGACGCTGGTCAAACTGCCCGCACTCGACGTGAGCCAGAGGCGGCCACCCGCAAGCACGGGGCCAGACCACGTGCCCTTGCCCGGCAAATTCACGGTCCAGAGTACCTTGCCGTCGCGGCGCGTGATTGCCATCAGCTGACCGGCCGTGTCGACAACGTAAACGGCGTCACCCGCAACGTAGGGCGCTTGTGTTCCGGGCACTGAGAGCGACCACAGCCGCTCTCCGCTCTTGGCGGCGGTCGCCACCATCCGGCCGGCGTGGCCAACCGCAAAAACGGTGCCGCCGTCGATCACCGGCCGAGCGGCGTCGCTCATTGACGCGAGCGATGAGGCTGAACGGGAGCGGGCGAGCGAATCCGACCACGCCGAGGCGCCATTCGCGATTTTCAGCGCGACGATATCGCCCGTCGGATAGGGGACGACGACAGTGTCGCCCTCGACGGCGGGGCTCGCGTTCATGATCAGGCTCGCCTTTTCAGGGAGGCCGCGGAAGCTCCACAGTTCGTTGCCATCGACGCCTGAGAGCGCAAAGGTCTGACCGTCGAAGGTGACGACAAAGACGCGGTCGCCGGCCGCAGTCGGCGAGGCGCGGACTGGCACGCCGAGGTTCTTTTCCCAGATCTTCTTGCCGGTCTTGGGATCGAGCGCGAGCACATTCCCGTGCCCGGTCGCGGCGTACAGGCGGCCATTGTCGGCGGCGAGACCGCCACCAAAACCTTTGTGATCCTTACCGCCCTCGGGCGTTGTCGAAACACGCCAAGCGGCACCACCGCCCGACGTCGCAAATGCCGAGACGCGGCCGTTCGCATCGAGCGTGAACACCTTGCCGTCGTAAACGATGGGGCTCGCTGTCAGCTTGCCGGCCGCGGTCGAGCCGGCGCCCGCATCGGCGGTCCACGCGGTCTTGATGGCTTGTCCGAGCGCGAGGTGGCCCGGTGCGTTGTTGGCGGCGCCGCCAGGCTGGCTCCAGCTTTCGTTGGCGATCACCGGCGGCAAACTGATGGGGCGATCGGCGGCGGCGAGATCGCCGAGCTTGTTCGCCTGCTCCATCACGGGAATGCGCTTGCCCGCGAGTGGCACCTGCTTTTCGGCGAACGGATTGAGGTCCTGGAATTTTGGCAGGCTCGGCAGACTGTCGGACGAGCAGGCGCCAAGCGCCATCGAACCGAGCACCGCGCTGCAGCGTGCGAGTTGGGCAATGTGGCCCACAGTTCCCCCCATAGGGTGTTCCCCAATCCAGTCGTCTGCGCGAGTTACGGCTTTTTAGCCGGTGGCGTCGCGCCAGCTTCAGGTTTTGCCGGTGCCGCGGGTGTCTCTTTTGCGAGCTTCTGCTCCGTCAACACGGCCATCATCATCGTTGCGCGTTCCGAAATCGAGGCGGGAACGGTGCGATCCCCAATCAATTTCTCGAACTCGGTGCGCGCGGCATCGGTATTTCCGGCCTTGAACGCGGCAAAGCCCAGAAGTTCGCGGGCGGGTGCGGTCCAAGCGTTCTTTTCCGCCAATAGAGGCGTGAGGCGATTCTGGATCTCGGTCCAGTCAGCCGAATCAGATTTCAACAGCGCTGCTTGCAGGCGCGCGAAATCCGCAATCAGCGGATCGATGCTGCGGTTTCCGGCCATCTGGTCATAAGCCTTGACCGCATCGTCTGTTTTGCCAGCCTTGGCGTCTGCGGCGGCAAGCCTGAGCTGCGCCAGCGTCGCATATCCCGCGGTGCCGGTCTTGGCGATGGCGTCGAGCGCCTTCTGGCCCTCGTCAGCCTTATTCTCAGCTTGAGCACGAATGGCAGAGGCGAAGCTAGCGCCAGCGGTTTCTGCCGCCACCTGCCGGCGATTCTCGGCGAATTTCCAACCACCCACACCGACGACGATGGCGACGGCTCCGGCCAGCACGTAGCTTGCCGTACTTCTCCCAGAGCTTGGCCATTTCTTCGCGGCGCAGATCCTCATCGACCTCCCGCAGCAAGCTGTCGTCGCGTTCAACCATGGTCGCCCAAAACTCCCGTCGATCGGCCGCCGGCCGCTGAAGTCGCCGCAGTTCTAGGGAACCGCACGTTCGTGCTCATAGCCCGGCCGAGGCGGCCCGCAAAGGGGCAAGTCCGCTCGTTAGCCCATGGCGGTGATTTCCGGCGGTTTTGCGGCCGCATCGTCCCTCCGGGGCCAATTAGCGGGGCGGGCCGATCGCAATCGGCGGCGGTATGCTATTCGGGAGGCTTACCAAACCCGCGGAGCAACCTGCGCCAATGGACTTTCTGCTGCCTCTCGCGACCCTGACCGTTGTCCACCTTTTGGCGGTGATGAGCCCCGGCCAGTCGTTTCTGCTGGTGTCGCGCACGGCGCTGTCGAGCGGCCGTCCCGCAGCGCTTGCCGCCACACTCGGCATGGGCCTCGGCGTGCTGCCGTGGGCGATCGGCGCGATGCTTGGCCTTGCGCTGCTGCTTCAGCAAGCGGCCTGGCTCTACGCACTCCTGAAGATCGCGGGTGGGCTCTATCTGATCTATTTGGCCGTGATGGTGTGGCGCCACGCGCCGGATCCCGTCGTTGTCACGACGGACGGCGCGACCAAACAGGACCTCTGGCCAGCCTTCAAGACGGCACTTTTGACGCAAATCGCGAACCCGAAAGTCGTGGTGTTCTTCGGCTCGATCTTCGTCTCGGTGTTGCCGGCCAATCCGCCGCTGTGGATGCTCGGTGCGATCCTCGCGATCGTGCTGATCAACGAGATGGGCTGGTACACCATCGTCGCGCTACTATTTTCCGCTGACCGCCCGCGTGCGGCGTACATGGGTGTGAAACCAGCGGTCGATCGCATGATGGCGGTCGTGCTCGGCGCGCTCGGCGCACGCCTCATCTGGGACGCACGGAGTGAGTAACATGATCCTCGTTGGCCAATACGATAGTCCCTACGTACGTCGCGTCGCGGTGGCCCTACAAACCTATGCGATGCCATTCACGCGCAACACGATGTCGGTGTTCGCCGACGCGGACGCCATGCGCAAAATCAATCCGCTCGGACGCGTTCCGTCGCTGATCCTCGACGATGGCGAGGTGCTGATCGACAGCGCCGCGATCCTCGATCACCTGGATCAAGCCGCGGGGCCGTCGCGCGCGTTGATGCCGGCGGATGGCGCGGAGCGGCGTCGCGCCCTGCATATCACCGCGATTGCGACAGGCGCGATGGACAAGGCGATCGCGCTCTCGTTCGAGCGTCTCTTGCGGCCCAAGGCGACGCAGCATCCGCCCTTCATCGCCCGCAATCTCGAGCAACTCCGCAGCGCCCTTGATGCGCTCGAAGCACTGCCGAAAGCGCCGTACTATCTCGGCGCGCGCCTGACCCACGCCGACATCGCGATCGGATGCTTGATCGGCTACCTGCGCCTGCGCGCGCCCGACGCGCTCGAACCCGCGCGCCACAAAACCGTGTTTGCACTGGCGGCGCAGTTGGAAACCTCGTCCGCGTTCATCGCGACGCGCCCAGGCGATAACGAAACATTGCCGTCCGTTTAGAAAAACAGGAACAATTCCCGCTCACCCGCGGCGTCACGATGCGCTGCACTGTCGACAGCGGCAACTGTCGCGGATTTTCCGTTTTCGGAAGCTTTTCCAACGCAATCGG
The DNA here is from genome assembly GCA_963779515.1 of uncultured Alphaproteobacteria bacterium. Classification (GTDB taxonomy): domain Bacteria; phylum Pseudomonadota; class Alphaproteobacteria; order Rhizobiales; family Hyphomicrobiaceae; genus CAVZYN01. Next base: position 840,225 of record CAVZYN010000002.1, on the reverse strand, counting down.
CGATGGGCTAACACACAATCGGGGATGGGCTCCCATCACACGCACTGCCACCCTCATCGGCGCATCATCCCGCTCAGCGGCGGCAGCCTGTTCGGCCGCTATGTCGGCGCTCCTCGGCGTGGCCTCATACGACAACGCGTTCCGACGATACGTTCCAATGCGACTCTTTCAGCACAGTCGTCCTTAAAATCAGGAAGCAGCTTAGGGCGCCGGAATTGGCTTGCGCCCGGCCCCGAACCACCGCTAGGTCAGCAATGCTGACCTGTCGAGGTTTCCATGCCGACCGACCTTCTCTTCGCCATGGCCGGATTTGCGCTCGTGATGTCGATCACGCCGGGGCCGAACAACGTCATGTTGCTGGCGTCGGGCGTGAATTTCGGTTTCCGCCGCACCATCCCGCACATGCTCGGCATCTGTTTTGGGTGCCTGACGATGATCCTCGGTGTCGGCTTCGGGCTCGGCGCGGTGTTTGCTGCCTACCCAATGATTTACCAGGTCCTCAGGGTCGCGAGTGTCGCCTACTTGCTCTGGCTGGCCTGGCTCATTGCGAGCGCGGCGCCGGCCGCCGACAAGCCCGAGGATGCCAATGCGCGGCCAATGACGCTTCTCGAGGGCGCACTGTTCCAGTGGGTCAATCCAAAAGCCTGGGCGATGGTGGTGACCAGCGTTACCGCCTACACGGTGCCGGCCAACTACGCCATGAGCATCGCCATCATGCTGGCGGTGTTCACGGCTATGAATATCCCCTCGGTGTCGGTCTGGACCATCTTCGGCGTGGCTCTGCGCGGCCTCCTCCAAGATCCGGTCCGCGTCAGGATCTTCAACGTCGTCATGGCGGTACTGCTGGTCCTCTCGATCTGGCCGCTGATCGCGGAGCTGAGGCCGGTTTGACAGGGTTGCCACGATGTTCCGGATATCATAATGATATCCCATAGGGGGCACCGTGCCATGGAGGTCAAGATTTCGCGGTGGGGCAACAGCCTCGCGGTGCGCCTACCCAAGGAGCTCGCTGAAAAGCTGAAGCTCGAAGAGGGCCAGATCGTCGATATGTCGATCGACGCAGAGGTTCTCAGCGTTCGGCCGATCTCGACCAAGAGGTACCCAACGCTCGAGGAATTGGTGGCAGAAGCGCGCCGCCTGGGGCCCCAGAACGAACCCGCGTTCGAGGATTGGGGCCCAGACGTCGGTGCCGAGATCATTGTCGATGACTATTCACGACCGGCTGAAGGTCGTGCGGCGGTTCCCAAGAAATGAGGATCGACGCGGGTGATCTGGTGTGGGCCGTTTTCAGCCCGATGCGTGGCCGTCAGCAGTCCGGGCGGCGGCCGGCTCTGGTGATCACGGGTGCGGCGTTTCATGAGATTTCGCAATTGGCGCTGGTGTGCCCGATCACGTCCAACGTCGGGGAATGGCCCTTGAAAGTGCTTCTGCCACAGGGGTTGCAAGTGACAGGCGCGGTGCAGGTAGACCAAATTCGCGCTGTCGATCGCAAAGAACGCATCTTGCAGCACGTTGGAAATGTGCCAATAGAGACGCTGGAAAAGGTTCGAAGCATTCTTGCCGCGCTGATTGGCCGGGAAGTCTAGCCGGCCCTGCACCATTCAGACACACATACGCGAGAACAGGAGAGATCAAATCATGCGCGTTTATTACGACCGGGATGCCGATATCAATCTGATCAAGGGCAAGAAGGTGGCCGTCATCGGCTACGGCAGCCAGGGACACGCCCACGCGCAGAACATGCGCGACTCGGGCATCAAGGATCTCGTGATCGCGCTGCGCAAGGGCTCGCCCTCCGCCAAGAAGGCCGAGGGCGCCAAGTTCAAAGTCATGGAAGTGGCCGATGCAGCCAAATGGGCCGACGTCATGATGATGTGCACGCCCGACGAGCTGCAGGCCGACATCTATCGCGACCACCTGCATGCCAACATGAAGAAGGGTGCTGCGATCCTGTTCGCCCACGGCCTCAACATCCACTTCAACCTGATCGAGCCGCGCGAAGACCTCGACGTCGGCATGATCGCGCCCAAGGGCCCCGGCCACACCGTGCGCTCGGAGTATGCGCGCGGCGGCGGCGTGCCCTGCCTGATCGCCATCCACGCCGACAAAAGCGGCAACGCCCACGACCTCTTCCTGTCGTATGCAAGCGCCATCGGCGGCGGGCGCGCGGGAGTCATCGAGACGACCTTCAAAGAGGAATGCGAAACCGATCTCTTCGGCGAGCAAGTCGTCCTCTGCGGCGGTCTCGTCGAGCTGATCCGCGCCGGCTACGAAACGCTGACCGAGGCGGGCTATGCGCCCGAGATGGCCTATTTCGAGTGCCTGCACGAAGTGAAGCTGATCGTCGACCTGATCTATGAAGGCGGCATCGCCAACATGAACTACTCGATCTCGAACACCGCCGAATTTGGCGAGTACGTGACGGGTCCACGCATCATCACGGACGAAACGCGCGCCGAAATGCGCCGCGTGTTGAAGGACATCCAGTCGGGCAAGTTCACCACCGAGTGGATCCGCGAGTGCAAGGCGGGCCAGCCCTCGTTCAAGGCAACACGCCGCCTCAACGACGCGCACCCGATCGAAGAGGTCGGCGCGAAGTTGCGCGGCATGATGCCGTGGATCAAGGAAAAGGCGCTCGTCGACAAGACGAAGAATTGATCCACGTCGATAGAGTTACGGATATTGGCCGCGCGGTGGTTTACGGCGACCGCGCGGCTATGTACTTCTTGTCTCTGATGCAGGTCGAGCTGAGGCGCGATCTTGCTGGCTGAGCGAGGCTCAAATATGGAGGTCAAACAGGCGGTTGCGGCCGCAAAGCTCTTTCTCGTCGAGGTCATGGGTGACGAACCCATCGATCCACCCACATTGGAGGAAGTGTGGCTTGAAGACAAAAAAACACTTTGGCGTGTAACACTGGGCGTGCGGCGAAAGCTGCCTCCGGAGTCGGCGGCGGGCCGTCTCGGTCTCTCTCAGTTGCCGGACTACAAGACGGTAACGATTTCAAACAGAGATGGAAAGTTGGTCTCGATCCGGAATCGCTTGTTACAGAGCCTTGAAACGTGGCCGCTGCGGCAGTCGATACCAATCTTCTGCTCCTCCTCGTGGTGGGGCACATCGCACCCAGCTACATAGAGAAACACAAGCGCCCAAGTGCTTTCCGTCCCTCAGATTACGTGTTGCTGGTCAACACTCTCAGCAAGTTCTCGCGGGTACGCCTCATTCCCCATGCGTTAGCAGAAGCCTCAAATCTACTCGGGCATGGTGTGCTCGATCCGCTGCGGACTCAGCTTTTTTCTACATTGAAGGAAGTGATCGATAGAAGCAGCGAGGATGCTGTCGAGAGCCGAACCGCGGCGGCGCGACCACAGTACACGAGGCTTGGCTTGACCGATGCGGCTTGGCTGACAATTCTCGATGCGCGAACTACGCTGCTGTCAGACGATCGGTTGCTTTGTGTTTCGGCAGCCGATCAAGGCTTCGCCACAATTTTCTTTTCGGACCTGAGAGGAAATCAGGACGGTCGCAACGCAGCCAATGCCAAGATGAGACCTCGCCGATCGGCAAGAAGGCGTGCGCCTTGATGCGCAAATATTGGTGATGAAACGCACCCTCACGGACACCCCGTCCGCACTGTGACGTAGTTGTCGACCCAGTCCGTGTAATAGGAACACTGATAGCTGCCGCCGAGCATGCCGCAGCGCTGGCGCGAGACGGCGCGCGGATAGTTGATGCGCACCGGCGTGCCGACGCAGGGTTTGGCGCCGCCATCACCAGTGCTTGGCGCCGGTGGTGCATTCGCCGTCGTCGTCTTCGGTGGCGACGGCACCGGTGGTGAAGCGGCGGCCGGTGATTGTGGTTTGCCGAGCGCCGGCACTGCTGGCGGCGGCGCTGCGGCGGCCGTGCGCGTCACGCTACGCCCCGCCTTCCACATGTCGGCGATGTTGTCGAGCGCCCGCACGAGTTGCGGATCGTCATAGGTCAGCCCGTCGGCAAAGATCATCATCAGGAGCTGCGATGACGTCGACGTGGCGCGGTAGCCGGCGATCATCATCTGAACGGTGATGTTGTCCTTGTTGGTCACGTTCAACGCTTCTTTCCAGAGCGTGCGGGTCGCGCCATTCGCCAGATCGTAGTCCTCGGTGCTGACGCCTGTGCGGCTGTTGATGCTCGTCATGCCACCAACGATCCGTTGAACCATCTGCTCGAAATGGGTCTTGTAGGATCCGGTGTAGGGGACTGCGTACCATTGGAAGTAGACCACGGATTGCCCCGCCGCATTGGGCGGAGACGTCATGGTGACGCCTTCTGGCGTGTTCGAAACTGTCCAACCCGGGATGGATGTGCTCTGCGCGCGCGACGAAGACGAAGCCGCGGCAAGCATCAGCGTAAAGACGAGAAAAATTCGGACCATGGTGCACCTGCAAAATGCGTCGAGCAATAAGACTGAGGCTAACAATCCGACGCAGGTAGCACCAGTGAGCTCCCCGCGCGACTGCCTGTCTCTGAGGACAAAAACGGACTGAGCCCGTGCAATGACATCGAACGGCTGTGGCCGTTAGGTCGCGCTGCGGTGCAAAATGCCGCTAGAAAACCAGGTTTGCTTTGCGTGTGGCGGTGCGTGTTCGCACATTGGGGGCGGTGAGCGGGGCACCATTTTTCAAGTTGGGCAAAGGGGAATTCTCATGCGTTGGATTATTGCAGTCATCGCGCTGATCGCATTTGCGATGGCCATGAACATCGGCTCACCAGCCGAAGCCGCGAAGGCGCCGAAAGGCAAGCAGTGCCTGGCGACGGATGCGGCGGGCAAAAAGATCAGCTTCCGCTGCGCGGCCGAGGAAAAGTGCTGCTGGCAGATCATCACACAGAAAGCGGCGTGCGTGCCGGCAACCGGCATTTGCCTCTGAGACGCCGATTGATCTGATGCGACAGAGGGCGGGATCTTCCCGCCCTTTTTTTGTCAGCTGACGTAGGCGATCTCGACCAGCGCCAGTCCTGTGAGAGCAAGGGCGAGCGCCGCCAGTAACGCGCGCCCGCGTTTGGTCGGCGCGGCGGTCCCCAACATGAAGTGAACCAACAGCGCAATCGCGATGCTGAAGTTGATCGCCGCATGACCGGCGAGGCCAATCCCGGTGCCGGCCGGCAAATGGTCGCGCAGCGCAGTCGCAACCGCAATGCCGATCAGCAGCGCGCCAACGAAGCGCGGCCAGAACCCCGCGTCGGAGGGATGCAATCCCAACACGCGGCAGAGCGTCACCGGCACCAACAGCAGCAATAGTCCAAAGCCGAACTCAAGTACCGCTTCGACAAACAGGAGCTTGGTCACCATGGAGATCGAGATCCGGCCATCTCACTCCGGCGCGCGCACGCCATCCTTCTTGGCCTGCTGCTGCTCCCAGAATGTCTTTGCGTTGAACTTGGCATCCCGGCGCTCTTCGCTGGCGAAACCATCGAACAGCCCGCCGCCCGCGACCTTCTTCTCCTCGGGCAGGCGCGGCGCAAAGTCGCCCGCGAGATGGCGCTGCAGATCGGTCTTGATCGCGGCGGACTTGCGCTCGGTGCAGTAGTCCTGTTCACCCGCGATGTTGGAGGAAATTTTCGCAAACGTCGTGTCGTAGCTCTTTTCGTAGGTGGCGAGCTGCGGCGGCGGCACGCCCTGCCGCGCTTCCGACGTGAGATAATTCGTCTTCAAACGCGCAGCGTCGAACTGAAATCCGCACTTCTGCGCGCGCGCCGCGGTCCACGCCACCTGCACGGGCCGCGCCAGTGGATCACTGTTCGACACACCGGCCGTATCGCCGCCGGCAGCCGCTGGCGCCTCGCCGAGGATCGATGCCGTCGTCAGGCCTTGTTGCGGCGAGGTCGCACTGCCGCAAGCTCCAAGCGCGAGCGTCACCCCCAGAACAGGGCCCACGGTCAAAAAGCTGGATGTCCGAATCATGCAATCCCCCAAAATCGCCCCGACATTGCGTCGGCAGCAACGCGGCCGTCAACCGGCTGACGTCCGACATCCCGTTGATTTCGATCACAAACCGTTTCAATAGGGCCCAAGAATGGCACGCCCGACCCTTATCATGGAGCATCCGATATGGGCAGGTGCCGCCCGATGTGATAGAATACGGACATGACCCGAAGCGAAGCCATCGCCGGTATAAACGCCCGTCTTGCAGCACTCGACGACGACGAGGTGCGGGCGGTTGCCAAGCTCATCTTATCTGTTGGTGGACAATCCGCGTCGCCGCGCGCTCTGTCCAAGCATGAACACGACCTTATTTCTCAATCCCGGGCGGAATTTCAAAACGGCGAAACGCTCAGCCCGAGTGAACTGGATGACTTTCTGGATGCCCGTGCCGCACAGCGGGCGACCGCGCGCGAGGCGTGAGGTCCGTCCGCTATTCCAGATCATTCGCCATGGCGTTCGACGCGCTAATTGCCCATGGCGAGCAGCAATTTGGTTTCGACGTCGCTCGCGCGAAACGTGCCATTGTCAAAGATGTCATTGAGCGATTTCTGGTCGCGCATCCTGGCGCCAAGCAAGAAGATCCGGAGCTGGGCCTCTGCATCTATCCTATTTCTCGCACGCCGTTCGTCGTGGTTTACGACTACGACGATACGGAACTCCGGCTGCATTTCATCTTTCACCAGAGCGCTGACCTCAGACATCTCGATCCGCTCTCTGCCGAGTGGTGAATTCCGCATTTGTCCTACCGCATCAACTCCTTCATCGCCCCGTCCAGGCCGCCCAATGTCAACGGATACATCCGTCCGCCCATCAGATCACGCAGCAGCTTGATCGAGGGCGTCCACGCCCAATGCTGCTCCGGCACCGGGTTCAGCCACACCGCATGCTCGTAGATATCCGTCACCCGCCGCATCCACAACGCACCGGCCTCGTCATTCATGTGCTCGACCGACCCGCCCGCGACCGTGATCTCGTAGGGGCTCATCGAGGCATCGCCGACGAACACGACCTTATAGTCGGCGGGATACGTGTGCAGCACTTGCCATGTCGGCGTCGTGTCGCTCCAGCGGCGTGAATTGTCCTTCCAGACGCGCTCATAAAGGCAGTTGTGGAAGTAGAAAAATTCGAGATGCTTGAATTCCGTGCGCGCGGCCGAGAACAGCTCCTCGACGCCCTTGATGTGATAGTCCATCGAGCCGCCGATATCGAAGAACATCAGCACCTTGACGGTGTTGCGCCGCTCCGCCCGCATGTGGATATCGAGATAGCCCTTGTGCGCCGTGCCTTTGATGGTGCTGTCGAGATCGAGTTCGTCGGGGGCACCTTCGCGCGCGAATTTGCGCAAGCGCCGGAGCGCCACCTTGATGTTGCGCGTGCCAAGCTCGACCGTGTCGTCGAGATCCTTGAACGCGCGCTGGTCCCAGACCTTGATGGCGCGGTTGTTGCGATTACCCTTCTGGCCGATGCGAACGCCTGCCGGATTGTAGCCATCGGCGCCATAGGGTGACGTGCCGCCAGTGCCGATCCATTTCGAGCCGCCCTGGTGCCGCCCCTTCTGCTCGGCGAGGCGCTTGCGCAGCTCCTCCATGATCTTGTCCCAGCCGCCGAGCGCCTCGATCTTTTTCTTCTCTTCATCGGAGAGATAAAGTTGCGCCATCGAGCGCAACCACTCCTCTGGAATCTCCGCGCCCTCGACCGCCTCGCGCATCAGATCGAGGCCCTTGAACACATGCCCGAACACCTGATCGAACTTGTCGAGATGGCGCTCATCTTTCACCAAAGCGGCGCGTGAGAGAAAATAGAAATGTTCGACCTTCTGATCCGCGAGGCCGGCCGTCAACGCCTCCATCAATGTCAGATACTCCATCAAGGAGACCGGCACCTTGGCGGCTTTCAGTTCATGAAAAAACGTCGCGAACATTTCTGCAATACCTGGATGACCACTTTCTGAGTCCACGGCTCATAACGCGAAACCGCAACACTGCCCAGTCGCGACCGCCCATGAGATTTCATGATCGACGCTATCGCGTTGCTTGCCGCGCGACGAAATGCGATGATTTCGGGTGCATTTTGGCGATGGGCTAACAACACGTTCGCGATGGGCTTCCATCGACATCTTCTTCAGCGGCATTTGCATGGCATGCCGCTCAGCGGCGGCAGCCTGTTCGGCCGGGATGTCGGCGCATCCGCGGGGTCCGGCCGCTCGTGCGGGGTCCGACCTCGGGCCCATCTCGTCGTCTTTCGCATGACGGCTCGACCCCAGGGTCTGGCCCCATCGCACCGCTGTTCACGCCATCGACGAGGTCAGCCCCCTGGCCGATCGCCGCCCGCATCGACGCGACCCACCCCTTCCTCGTCCGCTTTCCCGGAATTGACGCGCGCCGCGCGGCACGATCCGGGATCTTCACCCGACGCGATCGACGCGCCGCTCGCGCGCTTCTTCCTTCTCCCCGTCCTTCACGGGGAGAAGGTGCCCCGAAGGGGCGGATGAGGGGCAGCCCCGAGTCCGTACCGCCGATCGACGTCACCCACCTCTTCCTCGTTCCGCTTTCCCGGAAGTGACGCGCGCCGCGCGTCACGATCCGGGATCTTCACCTGACGCGATCACCGCGTTGCTCGCGCCCCAGCGCCCCGCCCCGCCCCCTCCCCCCTTGACTTGTGCACCGCAACATGAGACACAGCGTTCATCGCGCGTTGAGTCGCGATCTTTGGCGCTTGGCCGCGTGAAGGGACGACTGGTGGCACCGCCACCCTCCGATCCCCCTGCCAAGTCCGCCGTATCACTCCCTCCAGACACCCAGCACGCGGGGCGTCCCCAAGCGAACCCGCATGGGCGGCCCACGCTCCGGCTTTGACCGGCGTGCCGGCGTCATGCGCATCTATTTGAAAGACCTACCCCTTGACCAATTTCTCCGACCTCGGCCTCGCAGCACCCCTGCTGAAGGCACTCGAGACCGAAGGCTATACGATCCCGACGCCGATCCAGGCGCAGGCGATCCCGGCCGTCATGAAAGGCGCCGACCTGCTCGGCATCGCCCAGACCGGCACCGGCAAGACCGCCGCCTTCGCGCTGCCGATCCTGCATCGGCTGGCGGCTGATCCACGGCCCGCGCCCCGCAAAGGCTGCCGCGTGCTCGTGCTCTCGCCGACGCGCGAACTCGCAACCCAGATCGCCGACAGCTTCCGCACGTATGGCAAGCATATGGGTACGAACGTCGCCGTCATCTTCGGTGGCGTCGGCTACAAGCCGCAGATTTCCGCTCTCGCCCGCGGCGTCGACGTGCTCGTCGCCACGCCCGGCCGTCTGATCGATCACATCGAGACCCGGCACGCGGTCCTCAACAGCACCGAAATCTTCGTGCTCGATGAGGCCGACCAGATGCTCGACCTCGGCTTCTTCAAGCCGATCCGCCGCATCGTCAGCCAGTTCTCGCAGCGGCGCCAGAACCTGTTCTTCTCGGCGACGATGCCGGGCGAAATCGGCAAGCTTGCCGATGAGCTGCTGACAGATCCGGTGAAGGTCGCGGTGGCGCCGCAGGCAACCACCGTCGAGCGCGTCAACCAGCGCGTCATCCATGCCCGCCACAACCAGAAGCGCGACGTCCTCGTCGAGCTGCTCAAAGATGCCGGCATGTCCCGCACCATTGTTTTCACGCGCACGAAGCGCGGCGCCGATCGCGTCGCGAGCCACCTCGTCGACCACAAAATCAACGCCGCCGCGATCCACGGCAACAAGAGCCAGGGCCAGCGCGAGCGCGCCTTGGAAGACTTCCGCCAGTCGCGCACCCGCGTGCTGGTGGCGACCGATATCGCAGCCCGCGGCATCGACATCGAGCAAGTCTCGCACGTCGTCAACTTCGATCTCCCCGAGGTCCCCGAAGCCTACGTGCATCGCATCGGCCGCACCGCCCGCGCTGGTGCCGAAGGATTTGCGATCTCGCTCTGTGACCCGGAAGAACGCGGCCTGTTGCGCGATATCGAGCGTCTGACGCGCCAGACCATCACGGCTGAAAACCGCACCGGTGGCGCGTTCGCCGAAGGTGCGGAAGCGTTCCGCGCGCCGGCGCGCCGTCAACAGCAACAGCGTGGCGGCCAGCCGCAGCGGTCCTCCGATCGCCGTGATGGCGGCCGCAATGAGCGTCGCCCCGAGCAACGCTCGGATCGCCGCGATGATCGCCCGCGCTCGGATGCGCCCCGCAACGGCGCACCGCGCAGCGACCGCCGCGATGACCGGCCCAACGGCGAGCGTGCCCACGCCGAGCGACCGCGTCAGGGCGAACCACGCCGTGACGCGCGCCCCGAGCAGCGTGGCGACCGGCGCAGCGATCACGGCGATTTCCGCGCTCCGAGCCCAAACCGGAACGGCCAAGCGCCCAACCGCTCGAACGGCGACCGCCGCGATGGCGGCGGCCAGCGCTCGTTCGGCGGCAAGCCCGGTAGTGGTGGACCCGGTGGCGGATCGCGCGACAGCCGCCCGGGTGGCAGCCGTCCCAACGGTGGCCGTCCCAACGCGTTCCGCGCCGGCAGCCGCTGACACGACGCTGTGAATTGGCGCCGCGAGCCTGGACTCGCGGCGCTGCTTTTTTTGCCGGCCACTTCCGTGTATGATGTCGCCATGACCCGCACCGAAGCCATCGACCGGATCAAGGCCAAACTCGACGAGCTCCCGGACGAGCGCATCGAAGTGCTCGCCGAATTGACCGAGGCCTGGAGCAAGCCGACCGTCTACTCGACGCTCTCGGATGCCGAGAAGGCCGAGATCGACGCCGCGCTCGATCGCCTCGACCGTGGCGAAGGTGTGCCGCTGGAAACGGTCAAGGCAAGGCTTGACGCCAAACTCAAGGCCGCTGGTGCATGAGAATCGTTTTCGACCGCGAGGCCGAGAACGACTTAGCCAATCAGCTCGATTACATTGTTGCGCAGGGCGCGGCGCACGCTGCTCGCCGCCTGGAGCAACGATTGTTCAGCTACATCGAAAATACCGTTGCCCATTACCCTCGATCCGCCGCCTTTGTCGCTCATCGAGGCCTTTGGGAAACCTGGGTTCCAGGCACTCGCCTCATCATTTGGTACCGTTTTACCATCGACGAGTTGCAGATCGTGCGTGTGTGGCATACGTCACAGGACCGCGAGCAGTCTTGAACGCACGTCTGTATTCGCCGCCCCCTGTTTCGGCTAAACAGGCGGGAACGCCACGCCAAGGAGCCGCACCACCCATGCCAATGGATTCGAGCGAGATCGAGCGCCTGATCAAGGCCAAGTTTCCGGACGCCACCATCGAGATCAGGGATCTCGCGGGCGACGGCGACCACTACGCGGCGCACATCGTCAGCGCCGCCTTCAAGGGCAAGACCCGCGTCGCCCAGCACCAGATGGTCTACGCGGCCCTCGAAGGCCGCATGGGCGGCGTGTTGCATGCGCTGGCGCTGACCACCGCTGCGCCGAAAGATTGACTTTCCGGCGGCTCTACCCACATTTCAACAGAGGATCGCCGGGCGTCCGACCCGGCCTGGACACGAGAGGATACCGCATGAGCGAGCAGGCAGTTCACGATTGGATCAAGACCACGATCGGCGCCAATGACGTCGTGCTCTTCATGAAGGGCACACATCAGTTTCCGCAGTGCGGGTTCTCGAGCCAGGTCGCCCAGATCCTCGGCCACATGGGCATCAAGTACAAGGACGTGAACGTGCTCGACGACGCGGGCATCCGCGACGGCATCAAGACCTTCACCAACTGGCCGACCATTCCGCAGCTCTACGTCAAGGGCGAGTTCGTCGGCGGCTGCGACATCATCAAGGAAATGTTCCAGCAGGGCGAGCTGTCGGATCTTCTGGATGAGAAGGGCGTCGCCTACGACAAATCCAAGATGACGGCGTAACCGAGGGGGCAACCCGCAGGGTCAGCCCCCATCTCTACATTTCGACCATAGTCCCGCCGCCTCGTCCCGACATAGGATGAGGCGGCGATTGTATATTTGGGCTGAATCGATGACGGTCGGAGGACGCCGCTTTCTGTTGAGCCTCGCGATCCTCGCGGCGGCGGTGTGCTTCGCGCTCGGCATCACGCTGCCGATCATCAAGCTCACTAAATTCGTGTTCTTCACGACCGAGCACTCGCTGATCTCGACCGTCGGCGCCTTGATCAACTCCGGGCAATATTTCCTCGGCATCACGGTCCTCGTCTTCTCGATTATCCTGCCGCTGTTGAAGCTGCTCTATCTCCTCCTCGTCTCGACGCTGCCGCAGGCGGAATTGCGCCGCCGCCGCCGCCAGCTCGGCGCGCTCGAATGGCTCGGCAAATGGTCGATGCACGACGTGCTGGTGCTGTCGCTGACGATCTTCTTCATCAAGAGCCAGGGCGTCTACGACGCCAAGAGCCTCATCGGCGTCTATTTCTTCACCGCCGCCGTGCTGTTCATGATCCTCGCCTACTCGTGGATCCACACCGATGCCCTCGATGCGCCACTGCAGTCGAGCGGCGCGACGGCTCCGCCGCTGCCGGTGCCACGTGCCGCCGAGCCACCTCGTCAGGCGTCCAGTTCGACGATGCGCAATTTCGTGCTGTCGTTCTTCATCATTCTGGCGACGGTGTTCTTTGCCCTCGGCGTGATCCTGCCGGCGATCCGGTTCACGACCGTTTATGTCTGGAAGAACGAACATTCGATCGCGACCATCATCTGGGCGCTCTACACCAACAAGGAATTCTTCCTCTGTTTCGTGATCTTCATGTTCTCGATCTTTTTCCCGTTCCTGAAACTCTTCTACCTGCTGACGCTGCTGACCTCGCCCGACCTCTCGCACGAGTTCCGCCGCCGCTCGATCTCGACCATGGAATGGCTCGGCCGCTACTCCATGACCGACGTCATGGTTTTGGCGTTGCTGATTTTCTACGTGAACTCATCCGGCTATACGGAAGCCAACGTGCAGCCCGGCGTCTACTTCTTCGCCGCCAGCGCCCTCATGACCATGCTCGCCTACGGTTGGGCGCATTCCGTCGAACCGCGTCCTGCACGCAAGCCCGTCGCGCTGGCGCCCGATCCCCAACCCCGCCCCCGCCGCGTGGCATGATCCACAGCAAGCGGATGCGAGGCCCATCCAAATGTGCTAAGGACTGGTCATGACCAGGTCAGAAGCCATCACTGCGATCGCCGCCAACCTGTCGAAACTCGACGAGGAGGAATTGAAAGCTTTGGTGGAGGTCACGAACGCCTGGGCGCAGCCCGAACGCGCGTTCGAGCTGACCGCCGAGGAGCGCGCGGCCATCGAGCGCTCGTTCGACGACTTCAAGGCAGGCCGCACCTTGACACTTGATGAGTCCGAAGCGCGCACCGACGCTTTCCTCAAGGAGCGCCGCGCCCTCCGCTCTGCGACATGAGATCGATTCGCGTGACCCCGATCTCGGTCTCCACGTCTATCCCGTCACGAACACCCCATTCGTCTTGATCTACGACTTCGACGACATAGAGCTGCGCATCCATTTTGTGCTGCACGCTCGTGCAGATCGCACGCGGATCAACCCAAGCGACATCGATTGGTGATCCCCAGACGAAAAAGACCGGAGCACTTGCGTGCCCCGGCCTCCACCCGTCTTCCCTCGAAACGTTTCCCCGAACCGTCCTCTTTGAAACGTATTCAGAAAACTCTTCCCTCGAAACTCACAGCCACCCGAGCAGACCTTCCGGTCCACTCAGGCAGCGGTATTCACATTTTTTCCATGAACGGCATCGGATCGACCGGCTTGGAACCCTGGCGCAATTCGAAATGCACTTGCGGCTGGTCGACGGAGCCGGACTTGCCGGCCTTCGAGATGACCTGACCGCGCTTCACCGTATCGCCGCGCTTGACGCCGATGCTGTCATTGTGCGCGTAGGCCGTGACCCACCCGCCCTCGTGACGGATGAGAACGAGATTGCCGAACGCCTTCAATTCCGAGCCGACATAGACGACGGACCCTGCTTCGGCGGCGTGAACATCGGTGCCGGCCGGAACCGCGACATTGATGCCGTCGTTCGGCTGGCCGTCATCACGCTTGCCGAATTCGGCGATGATTTTACCTTTCGCCGGCCAACGCAGTTTGAGGCCCGTGGCCACTGCCTTTTCAGCACCAGCCGGGGCGGCGGGAGCGACGTCCGTCGCCGTATCCGTGCGGGCCGCGACCTTCGTCTCGGCTACGGTGGGCGCTTCGACGGCGGCGGCTTCCGGTGCCGGCGGTGCGTTCAGGATCTTGACGCCATTCTGGGCTGGCGCTGTGATCGGTTGGGTCTGGACGACGCGCGGCGGCTCGTTGGTCGCAGGCTTGGCAACAGCAGCCGGCGTTGCGGCAGGAGCAACAGCCGGCGCAGCAGCGGTCACGCCACCGGCACCTGGCACCTTCAATGCGACGCCCGGGCGCAATTTCGTCGGATCGGTGATGCCGTTCATACGCTGCAGCTCGGCCACCTTGACGTTGTGTTGACGCGCAACGCCATAGAGCGAGTCACCCGCCTTCATCGTGTAGCTACCGTTCCAGCCGGCAACGGCAGCGGGAGCCGATACTGCGGCAACAGGTGACGGCACGACGGCGGCGGGCGCAGGCGCGGCCGCCACCGGCGTCGTCGCACCCGGCGCTTTCGCAACCGGCAGCTTGGTCTTGTGGCCTTGCGGCAGCACGAGCTTCTGGCCCGGCTTCAAATTCGGATTTGTGAGGCCGTTGACCTCCATCAGCGCCGACACCGGCACGTTGTGGCGCTTGGACAGGCCAAACAGCGTGTCGCCCGGCTGCACGTCGATCGAATCGCTGCTCGCGGCCGGCTTGTTCAGGTTTGCCGCAGCCGGCTTCTTGGCATCGTACCTCGACGGCGACGGCTGGAACGCAGGCTGGGTTGCGGGTGGCGGCGCCGGCGGCGCGGCCTCGGGCAATCCGGCGACTTTCACGCCCGACCCGCCACTTGGCAGCGGACGGCTATACTCGGCGCTCGGCGGCGGCAACGGTGCGCGCGCGCCCGAACTCGGCCAACCGCCCTCGTTGCCACTCGGAGCGCCGGCATTGCGGCGGCCAATCGGCTCGCTTGGAACCGGGGTTCCACCGGGGCCATCGCCCAAATTCGCGGTTTTGAGATCGAAGCGCGAGAGACCGGCGCTGCAACCAGCAACCGACACCGCACACACCAATGCCGCACCGCGAACCACATAGCTCGAAGCACGGGGGGACAATCGAATACGCTGTTTACGCAACATGACAAATACCTCTTACCCAATGATCCATTAACCTCGAACCGGTTAACGGCCATTTAAGATCGTCGATAAAATGCGAGAGGATTGTGCGCTGCATTGCCTATGGATCGCCTATATTTGCGATCTGAACGGCGTACGCTGCGATTATGAGCGCGTCACGACCGGATCGCGGCGGAACAACGGCAACGGATCGTTCAATTGTTTTGGCCCGTTGTCTCGGCGCGGCTCAATGGAGTGTAGGGTGCAATAGGCCCCTTGGCGGTATTGCACCGCTCCGAACCCGCGGCGGCGCAATACGCTTCATCGCAAAGCAATGCTGCCTTCTAGCCGCCGAACGCCTTACCCAGTGCCGCGTGCGTCTCGCCGTGCGTCAGGTTCATGTAGAGCGGCGTGATCGAGATCCAGCCGTTGTAGACGGCGATGAGATCCGTCCCCTCCGCCGCCCCCGCCGACTGGCGGCGCTCATAGGCGAGCCAGTAGTAGGACTCACCCCACGTATCCCGCCGCGCGTCGATGGTCAGCAGCCCTGGATCGCGCCGGCCCTGCCGCGTAATGCGAATGCCTTCGACCTTGTCGGGCGCGCGATCGGGGAAGTTGACGTTCATCAGCACGCCGTCCGGCCATGTCTGGTCGAGCAGTTTTTTGATCACGCCCGGCGCGTGCGCGATCGCCGTCTCCCAGCGCGGGTTCTTGGATTCGAATCCAAACGCCTGCGACAGCGCGATCGAGCGGATGCCGACCAGCGTGCCCTCGAAGGCGCCCGCGATCGTGCCCGAGTACGTCATGTCCTCGGCCATGTTGGCGCCGCGATTGACGCCGGAGAGAATGAGATCCGGGCGCTTGTCGCGCATGATGTGATTGACGCCCATGATCACGCTATCGGTCGGCGTGCCGCGCACCGCGAACGCGCGGTCATCGATCTTGCGCATGCGGATCGGCTCGTGCAGCGACAGCGAGTGCCCCTTGCCCGATTGATTGGTCTCCGGCGCCACCACCCAGATGTCGTCCGAGAGTTCGGCCGCAATCTGGCGCAGCGCATGAATCCCCGGCGCGTCGATGCCGTCGTCATTGGTGATCAGGATTCGCATGTTGTGCGCCCCCTCTCCCCATCGCCCTTGCGATGGGGAGAGGGTCGGGGTGAGGGGCGGCCGCTTGCTCGGCACGTGGCGCCGCCCCTCACCCTAACCCTCTCCCCGCAGGCGGGGAGAGGGGACGACTATCCTTTCGTTATACGTTGGAGCCCACCCATGTAGGGCTTGAGCGCATCCGGGATCAAGACGCTGCCGTCGGCCTGCTGGTAGTTCTCGAGCACCGCGATCAGCGTGCGCCCGACCGCGAGGCCGGAACCGTTCAGCGTGTGCACATAGTGCGGCTTGCCGTCCTTGGCCCGGAACCGCGCGTCCATGCGGCGCGCCTGGAAATCACCGCACACCGAGCACGACGAGATTTCACGATACGCATCCTGCCCCGGCAGCCACACCTCGATGTCGTAGGTTTTCTGCGAGGCAAAGCCCATGTCGCCGGTGCACAGCAACATCGTGCGGAACGGCAGGCCGAGCCGCTTCAGGATTTCCTCGGCGCAATTGGTCATGCGCTCGTGCTCGGCGAGCGACGTCTCCGGCGTCGTGATCGACACCATCTCCACCTTCGAGAACTGGTGCTGGCGGATCATGCCGCGCGTATCCTTGCCGGCAGCCCCCGCCTCAGAGCGGAAGCACGGCGTCCACGCGGTATAGCGTTGCGGCAGCTTCGCTTCATCGACGATCTGCTCGCGCGCCAAATTCGTCAGCGACACCTCGGCGGTGGGAATGAGCCAGAAGCCGTTCTCCGTGCGGAAAAGGTCCTCAGCGAACTTCGGCAAATTCGCCGTGCCATACGCCGCCGCATCGCGCACCAGCATCGGTGGCACGACTTCCATGTACCCGAACTCGCCCGTATGCAAATCGAGCATGAACTGCGCCAGCGCCCGCTCCAGCCGCGCCAACGCGCCCTTCAAGAACACGAACCGCGCGCCCGAGACCTTTGCCGCCGTCTCAAAATCCATCAGCCCCAGCGCCTCGCCGAGCTCGAAATGCTGCTTCGGCTTGAACGCGAACGTGCCCGGCGTCCCGACGCGCCGCACTTCCTCATTCCCCGTCTCGTCCTTGCCGACCGGCACATCATCGCGCGGCGTATTCGGGATCACCGCGAGTTCCGCCTCGAACGCCGCGTCGATCTCCGCCTGCTTGGCTTCCCCCGCCTGCAGCGCGTCCTTCAGATCCGCGACCTCTTGCATCAGCCGCGCCGCTGTCGCCTCGTCCTTGGCCGCCTTGGCCTTGCCGATGTCCTTCGACGCCGCGTTCCGCCGCGCCTGGATTTCCTGCAGCTTGGTCTGATGCGCCCGCCGCGTCTCGTCCAGCGCCAGCAGCTTCGCCGACAGCGGCGCCAAGCCACGGCTCACGAGCCCCTTGTCGAAGGCCGCCGGATTATCGCGAATAGTCTTGATGTCGAACACAGGTGTCCTCGATTATTTTCGCTCCGTAAGGCCCCTCACCTGCCCTTCGGGCATCCTCTCCCCAAGGGAGAGGAAAGAAAGTCTCGCCTTACATCCTTCTCCCTTAGGGAGAAGGTGGCCGAAGGCCGGATGAGGGGGCCTTCTTCGCGTGCGTCGGGAAACGTCCTATACCGGACACCGGACGCTGTACACCTACGCCTTCGCCGCCGCCGCGTTCTTCTTCGCAATCCAATCGACCAGCAGGATCGAGAATTCATAGAGCAGGATCGTCGGCAGCATCATCGCCACCATCGAGAACGGATCGGGCGGCGACAGCACCGCGGCAACAGCCGTGATGGCGACGATCGCATAACGCCGGAAATCGCGCAGCGACTGCGCCGTCACGATATCGGCGCGCGCCAACAGCGACAGCACCACCGGCAGCTGGAAGCACGCGCCCATGCCAAGGATCAGCGTCATGATCAGCGACAGGTATTCCGAGACGCGGGCCTCGAGTTCGATTGAGAAGTTCTCGTTCTTGACCTCGCCGCCGATGAAGAACGTCAGCATCAGCGGCATGACGACGTAGTAGACGACGGCGGCGCCCATCGTGAACAGGATCGGCGTCGCCACCAGATACGGCATGAACGCCTGCTTCTCGTTCTTGTAGAGACCAGGGGCGACGAACTTCCAGACCTGATTGGCGATGATGGGAAACGCCAGGCAAACCGCGCCAAACAGCGCGAGCTTCAGCTTGGTGAAAAAGAATTCCTGCGGCGCGGTAAAGATCATCTTGGTCTTCTCGCCGCCGCGCGCCCAGATGTAGGGTTTGACGAGAAAGTTGTAGATCTGATCGGCGAACGAAAAGCAGAACACAAACGCGATGCCGATTCCGATCAGCGTGTAGATCAGCCGCTGCCGGAGCTCGATCAGATGCTCCATCAGCGGCGCCTTCGACGCCTCGATATCGTCATGGCCGGGGCGGCCCGCGGGATCGTCCTTGTCGATCTTGGTGACTGCATCCTGCACGGCGTCAGGCCCCCGCCTTCTCGGTCACGGCGGCGGCGGCGCGCGCGGCGGCCGATTGCGGTTCGCTTGGGCTGAGCGGCAGACCATCGGCGTCATGCACCGCGAATGGATCGGCTTTCGGATCGCCGTTTTCCATGGCCTGATCGACGCTCAATTGCGCTTCGCGGACTTCCTTGTCGACGGAGGCCTCGGCCTCGCGGAACGAGGCTTCCGCTTCCTGGCCCACCGCCTCGACCTGCTTCTTGAGTTCGGCGAGTTCGGTCTCGCGCATGGCGTCATCGAACTGGCGCGCGGAACTCCGCCGCCTGCCGCCGGATCATGCCCATGTACTTGCCGACCGTGCGCAGCAATGCCGGCAGCTCCTTGGGTCCCACCACGAACAGGGCCACGATGCCGAGCAGCAACAGCTTGCTTGAGGTAATATCGAACATCTTCGGTCGTGTCTCTTCGGGCTGAACTCAAGGCGCCGCTGCGACACTTTTGGTGGAGCGGCTTCTTCTCGGCGACTGGTGCGACGCCGCCGAGACGCTCCTGGGCGCGCGACCGCGCCCGAGAATGCGATCGCCTCGCGTCAGCTCGTCTTGGTGGTCTGGGCGGCGTGATCGACCGTCTTGCCGGCGTTGGCATCGATCGACTTCGGCGCTTCGGGCTTCTTGGCGCCTCGTCGTCCTGCATGCCCTTCTTGAAGCTCTTGATGCCGTCGGCGACGTCGCCCATGATCGACGAGATCTTGCCTTTGCCGCCGAAAAACAACAGCACGACCGCCAGCAAGATCAGCCAGTGCCATACGCTCATTGCACCCATCACACGTCTCCAGTTCGAGGGCCGCGTCTGCGGCCAATTTCGCGGCACTATTGCAGAAAGGTTAGGCAGCGGCAAGGCAGCCGCGCCCAGCTTGCATATAGGAGAAGCCTATGGAATTACGAGGTTTCAGCACCTCTCGGCCGGGAAAATTGAGGCGCGCGTCCGGATCGACGGAAAGTCCCACCTCGCGCCCCCGCTCCAAGGCGTCGTGCTCGCGCACCAAAACGGAAATCGGTTGATCGAGCCCCTGCACACTGATCTCGAGATGCGCGAGGTCGCCGAGGAACCGGGAATGCAACACGCGCCCGGCCCTGCCCTCGCCCGGCTTCACGAATTTGATGTCGCGCCGCCGCACGCACACGATCGCCTGCTCGCCTTCCATGAAGCCGAACGCGGGAAATGATCCGATCGGCGTGTGAAAGCGGCCGCCCGTGACGCGCGCGGGCACCTCGTTGATCTCGGAGAAAAGCCGCGCAACGAACAGGTCTGCCGGGCTGCGGTAGAGCTCTTCGGCCTCGCCCGCCTGGATCAAGCGGCCGTCCCGCATCACCGCGATACGGTCGGCCATGCGCAGGGCTTCCGTCGGGTGATGCGTGACGATCAGGCCGGTCGCCCGCGTTTCACGCAGCAGCGACAATGTCTCCTCCTGCATGGTCTCGCGCAGCTGCACGTCGAGCCCGGAGAACGGCTCGTCCATCAGCATCACCGACGGCCGCGGCACGATCGCGCGGGCGAGCGCCACACGCTGCTGCTCGCCGCCTGAAAGCGTGTGCGGGAACGACGACGCGTGCCGCTCGAGCCCGACGCGGGCGAGCATCGCCAACGCCTCCCGCAGGGCCTCCTCGCGCGGCAGCGCCTTCAGTCCGAAGGCGACGTTGTCGATGATGGACAGATGCGGGAACAGCGCGAAATCCTGGAACATCAGACCGACGCCGCGCTGTTCGGGCGGCACGAAACGGTCCGGCCCCGCAACCTCGCGATCATTGATCAGGACGCGGCCGGCTGTCGGCCGCTCGATGCCGGAGGCGATGCGCAGCAACGTCGTCTTGCCGCAGCCCGAGGGCCCGAGCAGACACACCACTTCGCCAGCGGCGATGTCGAGGGTGACACCGGCGAGCGCGACCTTGTCCTCGAAGCGGCATTCGACGGCATCGAACTTCAGAGCTGGCGGCAAATGCGGTGGCGGCGCGCCCGCGTTGTGGAGCGGACGACGGTGATGCGCCGGGGCGGGACTGATCCGGCGCCGCATCAGCCTTCCCGATTGACTTGAACCACTCCGCGAAACCCACGCCCGCTCACTGCCGAACCGGCCGAACCGCGGCTTATGCTTTGGTGTCGCCGGTTTCGCCACCCTCTTCGCCGTCGTCCTCGATCTCTTCGTCGAGCGGCAGTTCCATCGTCTCCTCTTCGCCGGCATCGAGCGGCAGCTCGTCCGGCATCAGAGCAGCGACGTCGGTCGGCTCAGGGACCATGAAGTCCGGCGGCAACGTGCTGTCGAGCAGGCCCGAGCCCTTGAGTTCGGCAAGGCCCGGCAGATCCTTGATCGCGTCGAGCCCGAAGTGCTCCAGGAATTGTTCTGTACTGCCATACGTGATCGGACGCCCCGGTGCACGGCGGCGGCCGCGCGGGCGGATCCAACCGGTCGCCATCAAGCACGTCGAGCGTGCCGGCCGACGTCTGCACGCCGCGGATCTCCTCGATCTCGGCGCGGGTGACGGGCTGGTGATAAGCGATGATCGCCAGCGTTTCCATCGCGGCCTTCGACAGGCGGCGCTCCTCGCTGGCGTGGCGTTCGAGCAGGTAGGAGAGATCGGAGGCCGTACGGAACGACCATTTGCCCGCGACCTTGACGAGATTGACGCCGCGGCCGGCGTAGAAGCCCTGCAGTTCGGCCAGCAGCGCCAGCACATCGTCACTGGTCTTCAGGTGCTGGGCGAGGCTCTTCTCGTCGAGCGGCTCGGCGGCGGCAAACAACAGCGCTTCGAGAATGCGCAGCTTCTCGCCGCGATCGGCGGACGGCAGCTTGCCGATGTTGGACGGAAGCGGATGCGGCACCGTCGTGCCAGCCAGTTCGCGCGCAGCGGCGGCAGCGGCGACCGCGCTCACGGGCGTGCTCGCAGGCTGATGTCCCCGCCGCTCGGTGTCATCGTGCTCCGTTCTGTCGAAATCGTCGTCTTGCTCGTGCACGATATTGAGCTTCGGCGGAACCATTTCTGTTCCCTTTGGTTTCTTCAGTTTTGCTCTCCGCGTTACGCGACCTGACTGAATCGAACTCCACGCTTACTCTCCCGCCTTACTGCTGAACAATCTGCCATTCCGCTTCAGGCTCGCGCCGTCGCATATAGATCGGCTCGAACGGACCCGCCTGTCTGAGCTCGACGAGGCCTTCACGTGCCATCTCGAGCGAGGCGCCAAACGAACTCGCCATCGCGGTCTTGCCAAGCTCCGGCGACGGCAAAAACTGCTCGAGGAAGAAATCGAGCTGAATCCAGTCGCCCTCACCCGTCGCGCCGACGAGCTTTTCGAGCCGCTGGCGGGCATCCTTGATCGACCAGACCATCCGCCTCTTGACGACGTGGGCACGCCGGACGACCCGGCGCGAGCGTTGATCGGCATAGGCTTTCAAGAGATCGTAGATTTCGGCGGTGTACTGGCGTTCCCTGATCGTGCGGATGCCCTCTGGCATGCCACGCTGAAATACATCCAGGCCGAGACGTTTGCGGGTCATGAGTTGAGCAACGGCGGTGCGCATCGCTTCGAGCCGGCGCAACCGAAACGCCAGCCGCGCCGCAAGTTCCTCGCCCGACACCTGATCGACGGCATCCAGTTCTTTCGGCAGCAGCAGCTTGGACTTCAAGAACGTCAGCCACGCCGCCATCACCAGATAGTCGGCAGCGAGTTCGAGGCGCAGTTTGCGCGCCTCCGCGATGAAGCTCAGATACTGTTCGACCAGCTCCAGCACCGAGATCTTGGCGAGATCGACTTTCTGCGTCCGCGCCAACGCGAGCAGCAGATCCAGCGGGCCTTCGAAGTTGCCAATCGACACCACCAGCGCCTCGTCCGCGCTCGGACCCTCTTCGCTGCCGGGCGCCTGCCAGGAGTTGGGATCAAACTCAGGTGTGGCTGGTTCCGTGCTCATCCTGCTTCGTGCGTTAACCTGTTGGTAACCTGTGAATTGAAGCCATAAACTGATTCACCCAGTTAGGCTCAAAACCTCCCCCAGACAAGCCTCGGCCTCTGCCATGACAAACGGCTGGTGTTGCCCGATCACCGCAACCGCGCGCTGGAACCGGCTGAGCGCGTCGCCCGCCAAATTTGGCACGCCCGCCGCCACCGCCGTCATCTCCTCCAGGTTGCCGTTACAGTGGAGCGCGAGATCGGAGCCAGCTGCGATCACCGCCGCGGCACGATCCTGCATGCGGCCCGTCAGCGCCTTCATGCTCAAGTCGTCGCTCATCAACAGCCCGTCGTAGCCGATGCTGCCGCGCAAGATCTCGCGATGCACGATCGCGGATGTCGAGGCTGGAGCGGAGGCATCGATGCTCGTGAACACGACATGCGCCGTCATGGCAGCGGGAATATCGCGGAGCGCGCGGAACGGCACGAAGTCCGTCGCCTCGAGGTCAGCCCGCGCAGTCGCAACCGCCGGCAATTCGAGATGACTGTCGGCGGTGGCGCGGCCATGTCCGGGAATGTGCTTGATCACCGGCAGCACGCCGCCGGCAAGATAGCCTTCGGCAACGGCGCGACCGAGCCGGATGATGTCGCCGGGCGTTTTGCCATAGGCGCGGTCGCCGATGATGTCGTGACTCCCGGGCACGGGCACATCGAGCACCGGAGCGCAATTCGTGTTGATGCCGAGCGCTAAGAGATCTTGCGCGGTGAGCTGCGCCGCAAGACGCGCGGCGTGCGTCGCGCGTTCCGCATCTCGCAGGGCGAGCGCCGCGTAGTTGGCGGCCGGCGGCAAAGCACGCCAGTGCGGCGGCCGCAGACGCTGCACCCGGCCGCCTTCCTGATCGATCAGCACCAGCACATCGTCCGCGCCGATGGCATCGCGCGCCTCGGCGATGAGCGCGCGGATCTGATCCGGCGTGTCGCAATTGCGCGCGAACAGGATCAGGCCCGCCGGCTGCGTGCGCGCGAGAAACGCGGCTTCCTCGCCCGACAACGTCAGCCCGGCAAGACCGGTGATGAAGGCTGAGCGCATGCAGCGGCTCCGTGGCTCGAGGAACGGGCGGCTCAAACGAAAACGGCGGCCACCGGCCGCCGTTTCAATTCAGTGGCATCGGCTCAATAGCCCGAAACCCAGCATCCCGTGAAGCCCGCTGTCTTCAGCTGGCTGCAGACGTTGGACGCCGCATCGCGCGAGCCCGGCGGGCCGACGACGGCGCGGTACCAGGTACCCTTGTCGCCGAGATTGGCCTCTTTCACTTCGGCAGGCTTGCTGCCGAGAACCTCGCCGTACTTCTGTTGCAGATCCGCGAAGCCTTTCATGGCATCGACGCGCGAGGTGCGTGAGACGACGACGGCGACGAATCCCGAGGCGCCGCTTGGGGCCGCCTCGGCAGGTGCCGGGGCCTTCGCAACTTTCCTTGGGGCTTCTGTCGCCACTGCGGCCGTCTGCGTTGCCGCGGCGGGCGGCTGAGCGGCCTTGGGCGCCCCGACCGCTGAAGGTGCAGGCGCCAGCGGCGGTGTTGGCACGGCTGCCGTGATGATCCTGGCAGGCTGCGGCGCTGCGGCCGAAGCTGTTGGCGGCAACGGTGCAGGAACCGGTACAGCCACGGCGCCGGGCGCGGTAATCGGAATGGTCCGCACCGCACGTGCGCCGTTCGGATCGCTACCGGCCTGAATGGCGGCGCTCATCTGCGAGGCCGCGACATCGACCGGCGCACCGGGCGTGCCCACACGCTCATTCAGAATTTTGGAATCCTGGTTCGCGAATTGCTTGCCGTCCGGCGTCGTGGGCTTTGCCTTGGCTGCTTCGACGGGCGCCTTCACGACCGGCGCCGGCGCCTTATTGCCCGCAACCAACTTGTTGCCGAACGACTTGTACGCATAGGCGAGGCCACCACCGATCGCGATGGCGCCGATCAGCGCCGCGACGATCACGAGACCACGCCGGCCGCGTCCGGTGTCTTCCTGCTCGTCTTCGGCCTGCTCATAGTCGTCGGCTTCGGCATACCCTTGGTCAGGATGCTGGCCGGCTTGCGCGTGCGCGGCTGACGGATATCCGCCCTGCTGATGCGGCGCGCCGTAGTGCGCGGCATCCAGCGACGGCTCGCCAGGTTCTGCGCCATAGGCGCGCCCTGCCCGCTGTTGCGGCATTGTTTGCGTGGGATAGCCCTGCGCCTGATAACCGGCTTGGGCGTGCTCCGCCGCATCCGACGGCATATAGTTGCCGAGATCGTAATTGCGCGGATCCTGCGCTGGCGGCCAGCCGGTTTGTGGCGCGTGCTGCGTCATGCGCGGATCAACCGGCGGATACGCGGATTGCTGCGGCGGCGCATAATGCTCGTCTGCTGGCCATAGGCCGCGGTGCGCGGCAGCGGTGGCGCGGTGCGCGCCGTCACAGGCTCGGCGGCTTCAGGGAAATGATACGCTTGCGGCGCTGCCGCCGCAGCATACTGTTGATGCTGAGCGTGCTGCTGCTGCGCTGGATCCTGCGCGTAACCCTCGGCCGGATAGGCTTCCGGCGGCCAGCTGGCGCGCGGCGCCTGTTGACCTGCGTGCGGATCTTGGCGCCACTGATGCGGTTGCGGTGCTTGCCCCCGACCAGCCGGTCCATTCGATCGCGACATGGCAATGTTCCCTATACCGGTCACCCGGACCCCACATATCGATTCGTAAGGCTAGCGCATCTCATCTGGTGCATGAACGCCTAGGAGTGCCAAACCTGTGGCTAACACCTGCAGCCGTCGCGCGCACCAGGGACAGACGAGCCGCCGTTACCCCCCGATCACTGGGTTGTATGAAGCGCAAATGTGGCGAATCGTTGCCTCGACTCCACTGTCCATGAAAGTTTTGAGCCAGATCATAGAGATAGAAGGCGATCCGGTGCGGCTCATGGGCGCGCGCGGCGCCCGCGATCAGTTCTGGGAAGAATGCCAACCGCTTAACCAAGTCCATCTCGCCCGGATCGGTGAGTTTTGACAGATCCCCAGCCCTGATTTCGGGGCTATCGAATGTCAATTCGGGGAACGTGTCCGCCACATTGCGGAACACGGAATGGGCGCGCGCATGTCCGTACTGAACATAGAAAACCGGATTGTCCTTGGACTGCTCCAGGACCTTGGCGAGATCGAAATCGAGCGAAGCGTCGTTCTTGCGATAGAGCATCATGAAGCGGACCGGATCGCGGCCGACCTCGTCGACCACCTCGCGCAAGGTGACGAAGGTCCCTGCGCGCTTCGACATCTTCACCGGCTCGCCGTTGCGCAGCAGCCGGACGAGTTGGCAGACCTTGATGTCGAGATTGGCCTTGCCGCCGGACAGCGCTTTCACCGCAGACGTAATGCGCTTGATGTAGCCGACGTGATCGGCGCCGAACACATTGATCAGCTCGAGATAGCCCCGCTTCAGCTTGGTGTAGTGATAGGCGACGTCCGAGGCGAAGTAGGTGTAGCTGCCGTCCGACTTCAGCAGCGCCCGGTCGACATCATCGCCGAACGCGGTCGAGCGGAACAACGTCTGTTCGCGATCTTCCCAT
This sequence comes from uncultured Alphaproteobacteria bacterium, assembly GCA_963779515.1. Classification (GTDB taxonomy): domain Bacteria; phylum Pseudomonadota; class Alphaproteobacteria; order Rhizobiales; family Hyphomicrobiaceae; genus CAVZYN01. Next base: position 814,039 of record CAVZYN010000002.1, on the reverse strand, counting down.
TCCTCGTCGTCGTGGCCCTTCGGCTTTTCGAGGCGGCCTTCGAACACGCTGCCGGAGGCGCGCAAGGTCGCGATCGCGGCCGCCACCTCGTCCTGTTTGCCCCGCGTCAGCGATGCTTCCGAGAAGAACTCATCATGGCGAATATTGAGCGCGGCGAGATCTTCCTTGATCATCTCCATCATCGCCGCGATCGCCGCCGCCCGCACCGGCGCCAGCCATTGCTCCTCGGCGACGCCCACCCACTGCCGGCCGTGCGCCTTCGCGAGCACTTGTCCAACGGGCTTCAAATAGTCGCCCGGATAGAGGCCTTCGGGAATCCCCCCGATGGTCTCGCCCAGCGCCTCGCGATACCGCAGATGCGCTGACCGCGCGAGCACATCGACCTGCGCGCCCGCATCGTTGATGTAGTATTCGCGCGTCACCGTCCAATCGGCGAACGCCAACAGGTTTGCCAGCGCATCACCGAACACGGCGCCGCGGCAATGGCCGATGTGCATCGGGCCCGTTGGATTGGCCGAGACATACTCGACATTGAGCTTGCGCCCCTTACCCTCGGAGGAGCGACCATAGCGCGCGCCTTCGGCATGAATGGCGGCAATGACGCTGTGCCACCGTGTTGGCGCAAGCGTGAGATTGAGAAAGCCCGGCCCCGCGACCTCGGCCTTGACGATGCCGTCGTCCTTCATGATCTCGGCGGCGAGCGTCTCGGCGATGTCGCGTGGCTTCATGCGGGCGGCCTTGGCGAGCACCATCGCGGCATTGCTGGCCATGTCGCCGTGCGCCGAGTCTTTGGTCGGCGCAACGTCGATGGCGCTAAGATCCAGATCGGCGGGCAGGCTTCCGCCAGCCTTCAACCGTTCGAGCGCGGCCACGACCCGCGCTGCTACGTCCGCATAGATATTCATCAGGATTCTCAGGGTTTTGCCGCCGGCATCGGCGGCACTGCGTTATCAGCGGACCTAACGTAAATCCGGGGTAGCGTCAAACAAGCGGCGATGCTCGGCAATCGCGAAGCGATCCGTCATACCGGCGACGAAATCACCGATCATCCGGGCTCTGAGGTGCGGCGCCGCGGCTGCCGCGTGATCCGCCCATGGGGCGGGCAGACACGAGGGCGTCGCGATGTAGCGCCTGTAGAGGTCGCCGACAATGGTTTCAGCCCCCTCCATGACGCGCATCACGCGCGCATGCCGATAGACGCGGGCGAACAGAAACGACTTGAGTGCAGCGAGGTCACGCTGCATGCCGGCCGAGAACGTGACCACGGGCGCACCGGCGTCGCGGACCGCATCATGCGACCCGATCGATCCAGCGGCGAGGCGGCGGCGCGCTTCCGCGACGACATCGCCGATCAGCGCGGTGATCATGTTGCGATTGATTTCATAGATCATGCGCGCGCGATCGGGCATCGGCCGCGCCTTGGCGGCCGCCGCAAACGGTCCGGCGAGCGGAACGCCATCGAGATCGTCGAGCGTGAGCAAGCCCGCCCGCAAGCCATCGTCGATATCGTGGTTCGAGTAGGCGATGTCATCGGCAACGGCCGCCGCTTGCGCCTCCGCGCTCGCATGCCGGTCGAGCGCGAGCGAAGCCTCGAGGCCCCGCGCGCGAATGGCCTCCAGAAGGATCGGCTGGGCGGGCGCCGCGGTCCCCGCGATCGGACCGTTGTGCTTGACGAGCCCCTCCAGTGTCTCAAGCGTCAGGTTGAGCCCATCGAAGGCCGCATACTTTCGCTCGAGCCGCGTCACCACGTGAAAGCTCTGCGCGTTGTGGTCGAAACCGCCGTCGTCGCGCATCGCGGCATCGAGCGCACGCTCGCCCGCATGCCCGAACGGTGGATGGCCAAGATCATGCGCCAGCGCGAGTGCCTCGGCGAGATCGTCATCGAGACCGAGCTGGCGGGCGATCGCGCGAGCAATCTGGGCGACCTCCAGCGTATGCGTCAGCCGCGTCCGGTAATGATCACCCTCATGAAACAGAAACACCTGCGTCTTGTAGGTCAGCCGGCGGAACGCCGTCGCATGCACGATCCGGTCACGATCGCGCTGGAACGGGGTGCGCATTGGGCACGCTGGCTCCGAAATCGCCCGCCCCCTGCTTTGCGCCGGATCGGCGGCATAGGCCGCCAGCGGACGCACATACGGCGGCGGGGCTTGCCCTGCGACGGCCACTTGGCTCTCCAAATCGTTGTTGTGCACCCTGTCATGCCGGCGGGCTTGGCGTTCCAGCCTCGGCGCCTTATGTTCCTAGTCCCGACTGAGAGTCGTGTCCAACTCCTGACCGGACCAAGAAGCAGCGCCATGACCCAGGCCATGACCCAGACGATTGCCCAGACGAATGTGACTGTAACCGAACGCGCGGCTCAGCGAATCGCCGAGATTGTGCGTGGCGACGCTTCGGCAAAAATGCTGCGGATCAGCGTCGAGGGCGGCGGCTGCTCAGGTTTTCAATACAAATTCGATCTGGTTCCAGCGGCCAACGCCGAAGATATCGTGATTGAGAGATCGGGCGCCCAAGTGCTGGTCGACCCGACGTCGCTGGAATTTCTCGGGGGCTCGGTGATCGACTATGTCGATGACCTGATCGGGGCGTCCTTCAAGATCAAGAATCCGAATGCCACAGCCTCCTGCGGCTGCGGCACGAGCTTCTCGATTTAGCTGGCTGGCGCGCCGAGTTAGAGCAGGTACGTCGGCATGATGTAGTACCAGCCGAAAATGATCGACAGCACCAGCACTGGCATCAAGGCAATGCCCTTGGCGAGCTTGAGGTTGCCGGATTTATCCGCAAGCCATGCGCAGCCGATGCCAACCGCTGGCATTCCCCAAAGCAAAATGAAGGGGTACTCGTAGAATGGCGGAGTCACTCCATTCGTGAGTGGGCTCCAGGTGGCCCAGGAGATCGGTGCGGCAACGATGTAGGAAACGAATGTCCACGAGAACAAGGCGACGAGTGCAAACAACCCGTTCGCGACCATCAAAACACGATACTTGAAACGCTTGTCGCGCGGCCTTGCCAAGGATTCGGTGACGTATTCAATAGACATGTCACAGTCCGGGAGTTCTCCCGCCTCGCCTACGTTAGGGTCTGGGTAAGGTACGCAAGGAATCTGAATCATCCGTAAACAACTGCTCCGCTTTTTTGGAGCAAATTCGAGCCAGCCGGCATTCGAATTGGCCAGTATTCGAGGCACTATGAAAATCGCCACGTGGAACATCAACGGCATCAAGGCCCGGATCGAGGGGCTGAAAACGTGGCTTACCGAATCCGCCCCGGACGTTGTCTGCCTGCAGGAAATCAAATCGGTCGACGAGGGATTTCCGGCCGACGAGATCTCAGCCCTCGGCTACAACGTCGCGACACACGGGCAGAAGGGCTTCAATGGCGTTGCAATTCTATCCAAGATGCCGCTCGACGATGTCCGGCGTGGCCTGCCCGGCGACGAACAGGATGTGCAGTCCCGCTACATCGAGGCAACGGTGCGGGCGGGCAACCGGCTGGTACGCATCGGCGGGCTGTACCTGCCGAATGGCAACCCCATCGGCACCGAGAAGTTCTCCTACAAGCTTGCCTGGATGAAGCGCCTGGAAGCGCATGCGGCGGAGCTGCTGCGGCACGAAGAGCCACTCGTACTGGCGGGCGACTACAATGTGATCGCGACGCCCGCCGACGCCAAGAATCCCAAGGCGTGGGTGGAAGATGCGCTATTCCAGCCGGAAAGCCGGGCGGCGTATCAAAGGTTGTTGAACCTCGGCTTGACCGACGCGGTGCGCGCTTGCCACCCGGACGCCGGCATCTACACGTTCTGGGATTATCAGGCGGGCGCCTTCCAGCGCGACAATGGCATCCGCATCGATCACCTGCTGCTCTCGAGCCAATCCGCCGATCGCATGACGGCGACGGGAATCGACAAGTTCACACGGGCCTGGGAAAAACCATCGGATCACGTGCCCGTCTGGGTTACGCTCGACCTCGAGTGATCACCCAGACCAGACGCGAGCTCAGCGCGTCTTTGGCCGCTCGCCGGCGTCGATCAGCCCACTCGCCGATCCTGGTCCAGCGGACGGCCGAATGACATCCGCCGACTTCGACGCGCCCGCATCCACCCCCGTCGCACTGCGATTGATGTCGACCGGCTCCCCATTGGCGCACGTCCGGAATGGGCCGATGTCGCGTCCCGGCATGGCACCCAAGGCCATGCGCTGGCGCTCTTTCGCTTCAGGAGGGCGCTGCGCAAACAGACGCTGCCACGCGGCGACCAATCCCTTCGACTGCTCCCGCACGTCGCGTGAAGTGCCGCAATAGATGCTCTGGTAAATGTCCTCGATCCAGATGCGCTCTTCGGGCGGCGCGTTCTCGACCGCCATCTTGCCGAGCGCCATGGCGCGCCGCTCGTCCTTCGGCACGCTCTTGCCGCGCCAGTGCAGATCCGCCAGGAACGCCTGCGCGCTTGCATGCCCCGCCTCCGCCAGCGTCGACAGATAGTGACGCGCGGTCGGCAAATCCTGCGGCACGCCCTCGCCGCGCAGCAACAGCTTGGCGAACTCGAATTGGGCGTCCTTGTCGTTGAAGAACGTCGCTGCATGCCGGAGGTAATCGACGGCACGCGTGGCATCGGGCTTCAGGGAGATTTCTGGAATTCCGCGCAAAACATAGCCCGCAAGCGACGTCAGCGAGCGCGCGACGAGCGGCACGCGTCGTACGTTCTCCGGCTCCGTGTCGCCATGCTCGAGCGCGATGCCCTTGAAGAGCATGTAGGCCTTCGAGTGGTCCGTCTGTGTTCCCGAATTGTCGGAGTAAATGCGAGCGAGATGATACGTCGCGAAGAAGCGTGTATCAGGATCACCAGCGGTGATCGCATGCTCCAGCGCCGGCACTGCGATCTCATAGTAGCCGTTCTTATAGGCGCCGAGCCCTTGATCGTACGCGACCTTTGGCGATGTACCGGAGAAGTCGCGGCCGAATGCAGCCGGGCTTAGCGTCATGCCGGCGGCCGTCGCGATGACGGCGGCGGCGAGCACGCGCCTCAGCGGCGTGGCAAACAACGTCAACCCATTGACCTTGCCTGTATCGATCGCGGTTGTCGTGCGGTCGGCGCCGGCGTGACGCCGCGCGGAAGCACGAAATTGAATCACTGTCATATTGGCCACCTTGGCGATGGCCCCCTCGGGTGCCAGCGAGCCTTTCAAGCCCACGACACCGCCCACTACAGATATGGGAGTTGAATCGGAGGAAACAACAGTATGATTTGTATTAGCTTTCACGATTTCGAGAGTCCGCTCTATCGCGTCACGATGCAAGCGGCACGGCGCACGCGAAGCCGCGTCCGTGACATCACGGCTCGGCGCCTTCGATTTATCGAACGTTGTCACGTCCATGATCCGCATTCGCTCCAAAAACGGGCTCGCCCACGCGCCAATCGCACGGCCCTGCAGGCACCTCAGTGCATCTCGCGAACCCCTGCGATGGAAACCATCTTGCGCGCACGCGCAGTTGTGTCGTTTGCGCGACAGCCCCAACCGCATATCCGATCCCACCCTGTCGCTGGTTTATGGCTCAATAGTGGCATCCGGCCCGCCAGTTCGTTGCGACGTGGCAACAGTTAAGCCGTGATCCAGTTGGTGGCCACAGCGCGACCGCGACGCGATGCTCAATCCGCACAGTGCGGCGAGCGCAATCAATGATGTCCCCATGCGACCCTCCCGGTCTCCACGCACCCAGGCTTAGGCGGCCAAGCGGGCGCGGATTTGACCACTTCTGGGCGCCGCCACGGCGCCAAGCGGCGCTTTCAAGGCGTTGCCGAATGGCCGCAGGCCTCTCAGGGCGCGCGCCAATGCCCGGACCACGCCGCGCCGGACCACGTGAACGCGGCGCGCCGATGCCCTGCCGCGGCGAGATAGAGTGTTTCGATGGCGGCCACCGTCAGCAGCGCGACGGCGAAGTTCTCAAATCCGATCCCGCTGTCGGCCGCCGTCGCGAAGGGAGCCGCGCCGGGGTGATCAAGCACTGCTCCGGGTGCCTCGACTTGCGCATAACAGGCCCGGCTCGACGGCGTCGCACTGGCCCACGCCGACCGCGCCAGCGCATCGCCAGTATGTAAAGAAACAACCCCGCTCAGACGCACCTGAAATTTCTCGGCGGCGTCGTAGCCGAGCAGCGTAGCGCGTGGATCACGCTGTAATTCGGCGAATTTGGTGGAGCGCCGATCCGTATGGATGCGCAGCTGGCGCAGGGATCGATCCACGGCGCGCAAGACGACGGTGCGCGCTTGCGGCGCGCCATCGATACCGATGCTCGCAAGAACGGGCGTGTGAAGCGGCGCGCGCCCACTTTGCGCCCCGCCCGCCAACAGCGCCCAAACCTGTGCCTCCGTGGCGGAGAGGTCGTTGTATATGGACGGAATGAAGGCAATGTCGCGCGGCATGAGCCGTTCTCATACGGATCCCGCGCATCCGCAAGAGGTAGACCTCGGATCGCCGCCGGGCCATGATGCACACACACACTGGCTGAGCATCGCGACGGCGGCACCGATGACGAGCGAAGACATAGCGATCCCATCACCTTGGGCCCGGCCCTCCGCCGCGGGCACCTCTTCAGCGGAGGGCGTCACCAGCCGCCATCCGCTATCGATCCAATGGCACGGGCCGACGTGGCGGCTCGCGGGGCTCGGCGTCTTCAATCTGGCAATGACGATCCTGACACTTGGGCTTTACTCATTCTGGGGCCGCACCGAAGTCCGCCGCCGCATCTGGTCGGCGATCCGCCTCGATGGCCAGCCGCTCGCCTACACCGGCACCGGCGGCGAGATGTGCAAGGGCTTCTTGCTGGTCGCCGGCCTCGTGCTGATGCCGATGCTCCTCCTCGGCCTCGCCGCCGCTCTCGTCCTTGGAGAGCGCGGGGCTGGCGCGGTGCAACTGCTGCTTTACCTCATCGTCTTCATCTTCGTCGCTCTCGGCACCTATCGCGCGCGGCGCTATCGCCTCTCACGCACGGCCTGGCGCGGCATCCGCGGCTCGATGACGGGCGCACCGCGCCGCTATGCTTTCGTCAGTTTCATCACGACGCTGCTCTACCCGATGACACTCGGCTGGATCGGGCCATGGCGGGCCAACTATCTGCAGTCGATTCTCACCAACGAGACCGAACTTGGCGACCGGCGCCTGACGTACGATGGTAAAGTTGGCGGCCTCTATGGCCGCTATGCCGTCCTGTGGTTTGGCACAGTCGTCTTGCTCTCCGTCCTGATCGGCGCCATCCTCGCTATTGTCGGACTTGCCGAAATACGGCTTGGGCAGCCCCCGAACCTGCAAGTGCAGCCACCCGACGTCTTGAAGATTCTCGGCCTCATGTTTGGCGCACTGATCATCTGGTCGATCATTTCGGCGTGGTACCGCGCGAGCCTCTACAATCACTTCGCGCGTTCGACAAAGCTCGATGGCGTGCCGTTCAAGCTGACGGCGGGCGCTGGCGGCCTGATGTGGCTGTTCGTCTCGAACTATGTCATTTCGTATTTCACGCTCGGCGCGCTCAGGCCCGTCGCCGAAGCCAGATCGTGGAATTACTACATCGATCATCTGGCACTCGATGGTCCGATCGACGCCGCCGCGATCGGCCAGAACACGCGCGTCGCCAACGAAATGGGGGAAGGCCTTGCGACGGCCTTCGATGTCGATGCCTTCTGACAACTCCCATGCGATTTTTCCCGCCCGCTACAGCGATGGCCGCACAGCCGCCGCCATTCCCGCCGATGCCGTGCTCGGCGCCAAGGGTGTGCAGATCTCCGATGCCAATGGTGGCAAGCAGTCGTGGCCTTATGCGGCATTGCGATCCGGCGTCGGCCTGTCGGCGAAATCCCACGATGTGTTGCTGCGGCCCGCGCAACATGCCTCGACCACGCTGCATGTCGAGGATCCGGTGTTTGCCGCCAAGCTGCTGGCACGCGCGCCGCATCTCGGCGCTGGCCGCGAACGCTGGGGCAATGTCGCACGCCTCCTGCCCATTCCGATGCTGATGCTTGGCGCCTACGCGGCGGTCGCCATGTTCGATCTGCATCCGGCCCAGTCGATCGCCAAACTCCTGCCCGAGCGCTCGCGCGCCCTCCTCGGCCAGCAAGTCATCACACAAATGACGCGCGGCAAGCGCGTCTGCGATACGGCCGGCAGCCGCGCCGCCATGGATCGCCTCATCGATCGCCTCGCAATGGCGGGATTTCCCAAGCGGCCCAACGTGCGGATCGTCGACTGGGATCTCGTCAACGCGTTCGCAGCACCTGGCGGCCAAGTCATCGTCACACGTGCCCTCATCCAGAAAGCCGCCTCGCCGGACGAAGTCGCCGGCGTCCTCGCGCATGAAATCGGGCACACCATCGAACTGCACCCGGAAGCAGGCCTCGTGCGCGGCATCGGCCTGATGGCGGCCGCGCAAATGATCTTCACCGGCTCGCCAGGAACGCTGGGAAACGCTGGCATTTTCATCGCCCAGATGGACTATACCCGCGCCTCCGAGCGCGAGGCTGACGAACAGGCGATCCGGCTGCTGAAAGGCTCCGGCATCGCACTCAAAGGGCTCACCGACTTCTTCGAGCGCATGCGCGGTCAGGAACCCGAGTCCAAAACCAAACCTCCATCCACCCCCCCATCCAACCCCACTGGCGCTGATCAAAAGCCAGACGTGGAAAAGAAGCGCGTCCAGCCCTCCGTCGTGTTCGATATCTTCCGCTCCCATCCCGCGACCAGCGAGCGCGTCGCACGGATGAAACAGGAGCCGGCGTATCCCGCAACGCCCGCGCTCGATGCCGCCGATTGGCAGGCACTGCGAACGGCCTGCGGCCCGGCCGCGCCGGCGCCGCCCGCCGCACCCGCACGTTAGCCGACGGCCTTGCGCTTCGCGGTCGGGACCTTGGTCCGTGCGCTCGGCGCGGCAACCGCCATGGCCTTGTCCGAGTCCCAGCGCGCGTTGAGCGTCTGCGATTCCGCCTCGAGCGCATCGCAGAATGCTTGCGCGATCGCACTCATCGGCCGCCGCGACGGCTCGATCTGCACGAGATCCAGCGTCAGATCCGGATCTTTCAGCGGGTTGACGATCAAACCCGGCCCGTCCTGGCCGGGCACATCGATCGCCATCATGATGCCGGGCAAAATCGTCACCCAATCGCTCCGCTGCACCATGTCGAGCGTCGCCATCATCGAATCGAGTTCGACCATCTGATCGATGCGGATGCCATTCGCCCCGCAATAGGTCTCGATCGTCTTGCGCCGCGTATTGGACCGCGCAGGCACCACCAGCTTCAGCGGTCCGGCCGCCCCGAGTTTGACGCCTGCAAGATGCATCCGCGACGTCGATGGCGCGGCAACGAGCACTTCCGGCGTCCGCAGGAACAAACGGCTGCGCAAGCCCGGCGCGCCAGCGAACGCCGGTACAATCGCGAAATCCAATTCGCCCGCGAGCAGCTGCTGCGTCAGCGCGGCGCTATAGCCCTCCACGACACGGACGGACACGTTGGGGTTCGCCGCGATAAATCGCGTCAGCACCGGCGCCAGCACGCAGCGCGTCATTGTCGGCATCAGCCCGACGACGATCTCGCCTTCGAACCCCTTGGCATAACCCGTCACGCTTCTCCGCGCCGCCTCGTGCGCCCTCAGCACGTCAATGCAATGCTGGTAATAGGTGTCGCCCGCTGGCGTCGGCGCGACCACGCCCTTGTCGCGGGTAAAAAGGCGCACATCCAGGCTCTCTTCGAGTTTGCGCACATGCTGCGACACGCCCGACTGCGTGGCGTTCTCGCGCGCGGCCGCCGCGGTGAATGATCGCGCCTCATACACCGCCACGAACAGGCTGATGTCTCGGAGACTGCCGGGCATGGTGCGACCTCATAGCTTTTCGTAATTCACCTGAGCACATGTTATTATTTTCCGCGATACGCTTGAGGCCATATAGTTGAAAAGACTCTTCCCGGGGCGCATGACAGCCCATCGCGCACGAGCTGGAGACGCGCCTGCAATGAGAAACGACGGCGCCAGCGCGGACAGATCAACGAGCATCATTGAGGCCGCACACCTGCGCCAGGCCCTCGGCCGCTTTGCAACCGGCGTCACGATCATCACCACCGCGGCGGGCGAGGGAAAGCTCGAAGGCTTGACGGCGAACTCGTTCTCGTCGGTGTCGCTGGACCCGCCGCTGGTGCTCTGGAGTCTCCGGCGCTCGGCCCCATCGTTACAGAGTTTCCGGGACGCTGGCTGCTTTGCGGTCAATGTCCTGGCCAGCGCGCAGCTTGGGTTGGCGCAGCATTTCGCCCGATCGCAGCAGGACAAATTCGACGGCATCGCCTTCCGGTCTGGCCACGGCGGCTGCCCAATCCTCGAGGGGACGCTCGCCACCTTCGAATGCTCGGTCGAGACCGCGACCGACGGCGGCGACCACGTGATCTTCATCGGCCGCGTGCATCACGCAGCCTTCCGCGAGGGCGAGCCTCTGATCTTCAGCGCCGGCCGCTATTGCCGGCCCGCCGATCTCATCTCAGACAATTAAGTCCACGCGAGCGAACGAAGCAAAGGACAATGCGATGATCCGTGCGGCGGTGGCGGGCCTCGGCTGGTGGGGCAAGATCATGATTCAGCGTATGAAGGAATCGCACGACCTCCAGATCGTGCTCGCCGTCGACCCAAGCCCGACCGTCACTGAATTCGCGAAACAGCATGGCGTCAAGCTGGTGCCGCGTCTCGATGATGCACTCGCCGATCCATCGATCGACGCCGTGATCTTGTGCACACCGCACGCGCTGCACACCCGGCAAATCCTCGCCGCGGCGGCGGCGGGCAAACATGTATTCTGCGAAAAGCCGCTGGCGCTGACACGCGCCGACGCCGAACGCTCGGTCGCAGCCTGCCGCAAAGCCGGCCGCATGCTCGGCATCGGCCATGAACGGCGCTACGAGCCGGCCATCAAGGAGGTCCGCAGGCTCGTTCAATCAGGTGCGCTCGGCACCATCATGCACGCCGAGGCCAATTTCAGCCACGACAAGCTCGCCAACATGCCGAAAGACGATTGGCGCCTGTCGCCCACGCACGCGCCTGCGGCCGGCATGACCGCGATGGGCATTCACCTGACGGATCTGTTCATCGATCTGTTCGGTCCCGTCAGCGAAGTTTATGCCGCAACCACAAGTCGCGTCGCCTATCCCGAAACCGGCGACGTGATCTCGGCGCACTTGCGCTTTGCCGCTGGCCCGACTGGATACATCAATGCGATTCTGGTGACGCCGAACTACATCCGCCTCACCATCTATGGCACCGGCGCCTGGGTCGAGGTTCGCAATCACACGCACCCCGATACGCCCGGTCCCGTGACGCTGACGCTGCATCGCACGGACAACGCGGTCGAGACCCGCGAGTTTCAATTCGCCGATACGGTGCGCGAAAACCTCGAGCTGTTCGCCCGGGCCTGCGAAGGCAAGGCCGACTACATTTTTACCGATGTCCAGAAGATCGCGAACATCGCGACACTGGAAGCGGTATGCCGGTCCGTCGCCGAAAACCGGCCAATCGCCATCGCGCCGATCACCTAAACGGCGCCCGTTGGATCGCGCCTGCCGGCTCTCCCCTGGCCCATCTGCGTGTCCGCTTCCCATCCGCTGGCAACGCAACCGGATCAATCGACCCCGCATCCGGTTTGGGCCATTGCACGAAGTCGCTGCGCTCCAGCCCGCGGCGCGGGGGCTGTGGCGCCGTCACGGTAACCAATTGAGCATCGAGGCGTAACGGGGCGGGGAGGCCCCTCCTGAGGATCGAGGTCCCAACAACCTCACTCAGGAGAAGCTCCCCATGAGCGACATTACCACCGTCAGCCCGCTGCGTCAGCGCATGATCGACGACATGCGTGCCCGCAAGCTCGGTCGCCATTCCGAGCGCAGCCACATCGCGAGTTGCAAGCGCTTTGCCGCCTTCCTGAAGCGATCGCCGGAGACGGCGACGGCCGATGACGTGAAGAACTTCCAGCTGTCGTTGATCGAGACCGACGGTCTGACGATCTGTAACCGTAATCGCATTATGACGGGGGTGAAGTTCCTCTTGAAGGTGACGATGCGACGGCTCGATCTCGCCGCCGAGGTCTATCATCTGAAAGAGCCGCAGAAGGTCCCGGTCGTCCTCGCTCCCGACGAGGTCAAACGGATCTTGACGATGGCGCCGTCGCTCAAGGCGCGCGCGATGCTGACGATCAGCTACGGCTGCGGCCTCAGGGCTGGCGAGGTGGCGCGCCTGCGCGTCAGCGACATCGACCGGGCGCAGAAGATCATCCGCGTGGTGCAAGGCAAGGGCCGAAAGGATCGTAACGCGATGCTGCCGCCCGATGTTCTGGAGTTGCTCGAAGTCTGGTGGCGGGAACGGCCGACGTGGCGCGACTCCGGCATCGTGCCGGAACAGCGGTGGCTCTTTCCCGGCCGCGATGACGACACGCCGATCACGCCGCGCCAATACAGCCGGTTGTTCCGTGAGGCGGTGGCGGCAGCTGGCATCAAGAAGCCGGGGTTGACGCTGCACTCACTCCGCCACAGCTTCGCGACGCATCTACTCGAAGCCGGGGTGGATATCCGGAAAATCCAGGCGGTTCTCGGCCACGACAAGCTCGAGACGACGGCTCGGTATGCACGCGTCGCCACCGGCATGATCGCGAGCATCGAGAGCCCGCTCGATGCGCTGTCGTTGCCGAAAGTGCGCGACGGGCATCCGGGCAAGCGCAAGCACAAGCACAAGCAGAAGTAGCGCCCGCCCGTGTCGCATCCAACGCTGGAGGTCGCGGACATCTTCCGCGACCATGGCCCCGCTTGGCGTGACGCCAATCGCGGGCATGTCAGCCTCGGTCAGATGAAGGTGATGAGCGCAATCGAGCGCTGCCGCACAGCGGCGCTCGGTGGCCACGTCGCGCGCTGCGAGAACGGCGCCTGCAGCCACACCGTCGTCAGCTTCAACAGCTGCCGCAATAGACACTGCCCGAAGTGCCAGGGCTCGGCTGCACGCAAATGGCTGGCTGAGCGTGAGGCCGAACTGCTACCGGTGCCGTACTTCCACGTTGTCTACACGCTGCCGAGCCAGCTGCGCGACATCGCCTATCAGAACAAGCGCGTGGTCTACGATCTGCTGATGAAGGCGTCTGCCGAGGCCACGTTGCAGATCGCCGCCGATCCCAAACGCCTCGGTGCCCGGATCGGCATCACCGCCGTGCTGCACACCTGGGGCTCGGCGATGACGCATCACCCGCACGTGCACATGATCGTGCCCGGCGGCGGATTGTCAGAGGATGAGAGCCGCTGGATCGGCGCGCGCCCGGACTTTCTCGTCCACGTGCACGTGCTCGCAGCCAAGTTCCAAGGCAAGTTCATCGCGCTGCTGGCCGAAGCGCACGCCGACGGCAAGCTCACGTTCTTCAACGCACACGCCGGCCTTGCCGATCCGAAAACCTTCAAGCGGTTCCTCGGGCCGCTGCGCCACATCGATTGGGTCGTCTATTGCAAGCCACCGTTCGCCGGCCCCGAGCAGGTGCTGCGCTATCTCTCGCGCTACACCCACCGCGTCGCCATCTCGAACCGCCGTCTCGTCGCCGCCGGCGATGGCGGCATCGCGTTCCGCTACAAGGATTACCGCAACGACGGGCCCGGTCGCTGGAAGACAATGACGCTCGCTCCGGCCGAGTTCATCCGACGGTTCCTGATCCACGTGCTGCCAAAAGGCTTCCATCGCATCCGGCATTACGGCTTGTTCGCCAATGGCAATCGCAAGGCGACGATCGTGCGCGCCCGCCACCTGCTCGGCGTCGACATGGCGAAGGCGGCGAAGACCGCCCAGCCATCGACGAGCGGTAATGCCGCTGATGCCGACGCCCCCTGCATCGCTCCGCGGCCGTGCCCGTGTTGCGGTGGCCGGATGCTCATCATCGAGGTGTTCGCGCGCGGCGAAACTCCACGGCATCGACCGTCGGCGCGAGCGCCGCCATTCACGAGCAAGCCGCCATGACCGCGACGACAAGCAAGATCATTGTGAGAACAGCGTGCTGGCCTTCGGCCGGCAACGGCGGCGCGCGGCTTCAACGCTGTTCGGCCGGTGTGCGCCGCCCCGAAATCGTGCGCCGCGCTCGATTACGGTCACCGTCCGGTGCCGAAAGTGCCGATCAGGCTCGCCGGCATGACCGGCTCAGCGATCCATTGCCGCCCGGCAAACGACCACTCAACCAGCGCACGCCAGCACTATCGCCATAGGAGCCCGCTGCACCGCCGGTGCTCCACCTCCCGCGACTTCGTGCCTTGGCGCTTCTCGAACATCGGCCCGAGCAAGCGGCGACGATTGCAATGCCGATGTCCGAGAAACCTGCACAGGAGCGGGCATTGCATGCAGCAGTTCAGGGCGAGCATGGCAGGGCTCAGAGATGGTGCTCTGCCAAAGCCAACAGTTGCCCCGGAAGGTCATTACTTGCGACAATCGAGCCGTGGCACGGGACCATAAGTGTGGGCTTGTCAGCACGCAACTGCGGTCGCAACCAGTTTAGATATAGGGTTCGGTCTTGCACCCCATAGGTCGGAAACGTGCCTAGGAATGCCGCCGTTTCTGAGCGGTCACTCTCCGGCGTAATTTTCGGACCGCTGAAAGCATCGACGACGAACCAAGTGCGCCGTCGTTTTGCATCGCGACGTAGCCAGATCTCGCCTGTCTTTAGGCCATCCGGCACCAGGACAGAAAATGCGTTGGCTAGTTTTTCGGCGACGCGATCAATATCGCTGAAATCCAGCCCGGTCAGCTTCTTAAGGCGCGGTACCGCCTTCGACGAGGCGCAGAGCAGCGCCTTGGGAAAGGCCGCTGCGTATTCGGCCAAAGCCTTGTTGTGATAGTGGTTCGGCGCGAGAAGGTGCGACACGGTCCCGATGTGGTGCAATGAAGCCTCGGCGGCGACGCTCAAACCCTGCACTGGGCTGAAGAGGCACACTTTGCCATCAGCGAGCCGCAAGGCGGTGCAGCAGAGGTGCGCCGTGCGCGCGATGAAAACGTCTTCGATTTCTTTCAACGGAACGAAGGCACTCAGCTGGGATTGTTGGGCCACGGTCTGCGTCTCGATCAAATGGCGGAGGGGAACTGACCAAAAAAACCGGTCATACGCTCGATCAATCCATCTTCCCCGATGAGGCCGTGGCTCATGCCAGAAATGGCGACAGCGCCGCCCGCGTCCAACAATTGCCACTCGAACCGGACTTGGCTGTGGTGCTCATCAACGCCGCTGACAACGCGCAAAGCGTGGCCCGGATTGCCATCAAGGAACGCACCGATGTGATCGCATAGGGTGTGCCGCGAGTGTGTCTGTGCGGTCGGATCGGTATAGACTCCAGATTTCGCCCAACACTCGTCTAAGAGCGCCCGCCGTCGAGTCGCATCGCGCTCATTCCACGCCGTTTCGTAGCGCTTCAACAAGGTTGAAATGTCATTCATCGCCTGATCCTTTCCTCAATGAGTTCCAAGAATGTGTTCACGGCATGCCGCAAATCATCGGCGTTCGAGGTCGTGCGCGAACATGCCCATAGTCCGCCAGCAAATGTCTGAAGCAGGAGCGCCAGTTCACGCAGCTCCGCGCTCGAATGCCGTGACGCTCGTCCTCGGGCGCCGCGCAAGGCATTCAAGAAGCCAATACGGAGGCGCTCATTGTGCTGCGCCACGCGCTGCATGATGTCGGGATCGTGCGGCGCCGCTTCGGTCATCGTGTTCGTCATCAGACAACCGGGGCCTGGCAATCCCAATGCTTCGCCACGCGAGATCTGCAGTTCGAAAAATGCGGCGATTGACTTGAGATCAGCGCCGTCCCGTTCAACTTGGCCAAACGCTGGCGTCACGACTGACTGCGAATAAGCGTCAAGGCACGCCAGGAACAGTTTCTGCTTGCCACCGAAGGCCGCATAAATTCCGTGGCGGCTGATCTTGGTCGACCGAACCAGATCATCCATCGAGGTTGATCCGTAGCCGTGGCGCCAGAATTGGGCCATCGCTCGATCAACAAGATCGTTCTTCGTATGTGCGCTCGCTCTCGGCATGGCGACATGCGTAGCAGAACGAGCGTTCTGATGCAAGGCCGATGTGGTTGCGAGAGCCTGCCGGATGTCGGCTTGGGGTCATTCGCGTCGGGTATCCGCGGTCTTGCTTGGGCCCTGCGGCGGCAGCTGAGCACCGGTTTCGACCCTCGGCCGTGTTGGCACAGCCAAGGCACATCACGTGCATTGTGTTACGCCGGTTTCGGCGCATCCGGCTGAAGACGCGGATGCGCGCTCCGGAACGCCTCTTGCTCCATGCAGCGTGCAACGACGGTGCTGATCGCGGGGTAGGTTGCGAGATTGCCCTCGTAGGCCTGATACCCGATCGCTTGCGCCACCACGCAAACATCGGCCATCGTCACTTGATCGCCGTGACAATAACGACCGGTCTCCGCCTCGCCCACGAGATGCGCTTCGATTGCCCCCAAACCTGCATCGATCCAGTGCCGGATCCAGGCGAGCCGCGCGGCCTCATCGAGGGAAAGCTCCTTCTCGAGATAGTTGCGCACGCGCGGCACGATCAGCGGATGCGTATCGGCAACGGTGATCTGCGCCAGCCCCCGCACGCGCGCCCGGCCCCGCGCATCGGCCGGCAGCAGCGGCGGCGCCGGGAATTTTTCCTCCAGGAATTCCAGGATCGCCATCGATTGGAACAACACCGGCCCCTCGCCGTCGTCCAGCGCCGGCACCACCATCTGCGGATTGACCGACTTGAAGCCGGGTTGCTTTTGGTGTCCAGCGGCGAGATCGACGATCACCTGCTCATAGGCCACGCCCTTCAGGTTGAGCGCTATGCGCACCCTGAGGGTCGCCAGCGAGCGCCAGTAGCTGTAAAGCTTCATCGATCGAGCTCCCGCCAACCTCGCAACGGAATGCCATGGCCCGTCTGACCGATATCGTGCCGGAAAAAATGTCGCCTGAACAGCGCCGCGTCTATGACGCGATCAGCTCGGGGCCGCGCGGCGTTGTGCAGGGGCCGCTGCGCGTTTGGCTCAAGAGCGCGGATCTCGCCGACAAAGCGCAGGCCCTCGGCGCCTTCTGCCGCTTCGGCACATCCCTGCCGCCACGCCTCTCCGAACTCGCGATCCTGGTCACGGGCGCGCACTGGCAAGCCGGATTCGAGTGGTTCGTGCACGCGCCGATCGGCATCAAGGCCGGTCTCGACGCCGCAGCCGTCGAGGCGATCCGCAAGGGCGAGACGCCGCAGTTCGCTAAACCCGATGAGGCCGCCCTCTACGCGTTCGCGCAGGACCTGACGACCAAGCGGCGCGTGTCCGAGCCAACCTACCGGCGCGCGGTCGAGGTGCTCGGCGAACAAACCGTCGTCGAGTTGGTCGGCATCCTCGGGTATTACACGCTGATCTCGATGACTATCGTCGCCTTCGACGTGCCGATCCCGTCCGGCGAACAGGAGCCGTTCGCCGACCGGCCGGCCCTGGGATGACCGCCTGCCGCGAACGCCCACGCGCTCAAGTGAACTGCAGCGTGGACGCCGCACGATCGAACCGCCGCACCGCGAGATCATCATCCCGAACGAAGATGTAGTGGTTGCCGTCCGTCGGCTCCGCGGGTGTTGCCAGCATATCATCGGCGTAATTCTCGCCGCCGTAAGAGAACACGTGGCGCCATGCAGATTGACCCGGGCCCTTGACCACGGAGCCCCTTCCGCCATCGCCAAGATCGTCTTCGGCGTGGCCCTGAATGTCGCAGGGCCAGCCACCGAAATGGTCGCCGAAATACGTGCTGCGATCATCTATGGCCTCGGCCAGCGGCGGCGGATGGTACTCGCCTGGGGCTTCCTTGAACCAATCCCAAAATAGGTCCCATCGCTTGGTGCCGCGCGCGAATGCGCTTTTCCAATGATGCGGCACCGACAGGGCTGAATACGGCATCAGCAGCCCGGCCCGGTTGCGCTCCGACCAAGGGATCTCCGGCGGCTCACTAATCGCATCGCAATAATCGATCAATTGCCGCGGCGGATGCTGCCGGATCAGATCGGTTGCCGTCACGTCATGCCAGAACAGGCGCGGCGCCGCCGTTGGCTCACCTGTGGTCACATCCTCGAAAATGCTGAGCCAGCCCGTATCGGGAAACGCCACGTCGAAGCCGGCCTCCTGCGACAGGGCTCCGAGATCGAGTTGCGCAACGAAGGACAGCGAAAACTCCTGGAACAGCACTTCGCCCTTGCGCTTGTACTGCATTTCCATCGCAGCGATGTCATCCTCGCTGTACGGTCCTCGCATCTTGTAGTCCGGGTCGGGCACATACGTCTCCATCCTGCGGCGTTGATCCACCGCCACGCCCCGGTAGGCCGCCGCGATCTTGGCTGCGCGCTGCAGCGGTGGCCGGACCGGCCAACGGAAGCCACGCGGCAGATCCGGCAATCCGCCGAACTTGCTCGCGCCAATGGCTGTCTCGGTGTCCAGTCCGTGCCGCCGTTGAAACAACACTGTCGGACGCACGGTTGCCACGACCCCCGCCGCCAGCATGCCGAGTCCCGCCTGCCGCAGCGACTTTGTGAGATCCGCCTCGCTTGCAAACATCATGATCGGTTGCCCTCAATTTAACGGTACACCGCCCGCAACCTGCATTGCACCCCGCATCCGCGCAAGCCGCACCCAAAAGCGCCAGCCAAATGAGCACGCTAAGAGTAATCCGCCACATCACCGCCACATCCGGACCCAACTGACGCCCAAGAGCTGGGCGACCATCCCGATCGTGCTTCCCGAAAAGTGGGAACCGGTTTTCGGATGAGAAGCACGACAAGGCAGACGTGGGCGGGGGCCGCGTTAACGGGGTCTTAACGTTAAAGCCGTATGAATTTTTGGATGTATGGGCCTCCGCCTCGACGGAGTCCCAAGCGTTCATGCGTACTCGAGGGGAAATACAATGATCCGTAAAGCCGCGTATTTGGCTGTGGTCCCATTTTTGGCCGCGCTCGCCAGCAGCCCTGCATCCGCTGCCGACCTTCCAAGCATCCGCATCGCCGATAAAAATCAGGTGCCGCAGTGCGCGACGCCGGGCCGCCTGATGGCCTATCTCAAGTCGCGCAATGGCGACCTCGACAAGCGTTTCGACGCGATCGCCACCGAATACATGCGCAACGGCGAGGCCCTCGGCCTTCGCTGGGACTACGCGTTCTTCCAGATGATCGCCGAAACCGGCACGCTCTCTTTCAAGAACGGCAATCGCCAAGGTGACGTCCGTCCCGATCAAAATAACTTCGCTGGCCTCGGCGCCACCGGCAAAGGTGAGCGCGGCGAAAGTTTCCCAGACGTCGCGACCGGCGCCAAGGCACATCTCCAGCACCTGATGCTCTATGCCGGCGCGCCAGTTGAGAGCGCCGTCGCCGAACGCACGCGCAAGGTCCAGGAGTGGGGCGTCCTCACGTCTTGGCAGAAGGGCTTCAATCGCCCCATCACGTTCGCCGATCTCGCAAAAAAGTGGGCGCCCGGTGCCGGCGGTTATGCCAGCACGATCCAGTCGATCGCCGACAAATTTTACGACGAAACCTGCAAGCAAGCCGACCCGCGCCCCGAGCTTGTCGCCGAGGCGCGCGGCCAAAAGGTTGCCGCCGCGAAGTCAGCCGAGGCAAGGCCCGCCGAAAGCAAACCGACCGGCACCGATCTCGCCCGCAAGGCGATCGTCGATGGCAAGGTCGAAGGCAATGACAAGAAGTCCGGCGTCGGCGCCGCCACCATTGGCAGCGGCATCAAGATCTTGAACGCACCCGCCGCCGAAGCCGAACCGGTCGAGACGCCCAAATTCGCCGACAAGCTCGCCGATCAGAAATCCGCTGAGAAAGCCACGGTCCAGACCGTGGCCGCCGCCGCTGGCGCCGCCAAAGCGCTCGCGGCACCAGCCGCCGCCGCAAGCCAGAAGTGTCGCGTCTGGACTGCGAGCTATGGTGGCCAGAAGGCCATCATCGTCCGCTCGGTGATCGACCAAGTTCTGAACTTCACCGTGCTCGACGTCAACGAAGGCCAGGAGACGCGTGAAGCCGACGCCTTCATCTCCGCTTATGCCAAGGGCGGAACCGTCGAAGGCCGCTTCGGCACCCAAGCACAGGCGCTCGACAAGGCCTTTGACCTCTGCCCGGAAGGCTGAATTGCGCGAAGGCCGGCGATTGGCCTTCGCTTCACTGTCGATTGTTGCTCCAACAGAACTAGAGAAGAGTTTAATGCGTCATTCTCTACGCTGGCCAAACTCGCGCCTGTTTCTGCCGGTGGCGATTGCGAGCGTCTCGATACCCGCGATATTCTTCGCCGCGCATGCTGCGACCGGCGTTCCTGAAATCCGCATCAGCGACACCAATCGCGTCCCGGCCTGCGTCACGCCGGACCGGCTGCTGGCGTATCTCATGAATCGCAATCCAGCGCTCGATCCGCGCTACAAATCCATCGCCGGTGATTTCAAGAAACACGGTGAAGCCCTGCGCATCCGCTGGGACTATGCGTTTTACCAGATGCTGCTCGAGACCAACTCGCTGAAGTTCGGCGGCGACGTGAAACCGCGCCAGAACAATTTCGCCGGCCTCGGCGCGACGGGCGGCGGCGTGCGCGGCGAAAGCTTCCCAGATGTCTCGACCGGTGTGCTGGCGCAGCTCCAGCATCTCGTCGCCTACTCCGGCGAGAAGGTCGCACAACCCGTCGCCGCGCGCACCCGCGAGCATCAGGACAGCATCATCGCCAAATCCGCCAAGCTCGGCCGCCCGGTCCGCTTCGCCGATCTCACCAACCGCTGGGCCGCCGACCGCAAATACATCCGCTCCATCGAAGCACTCGCGTCTGGCTTCACAGATGCGCATTGCACCGCGCCGGAGCCGGTGGCCCGCGAGCAATCGAAACCCGCGCCCCGCCCGTTCGAACGCCGCGCCGAACCGAAAATCGAGCCGCCAAAGCCCGCAGCTGCCGCCCCCTCCAGCGCAGAACTCCTGCGCCGCGCCGTCGCCGAAGGCCGCGCCGCCAACATCCAGCGCTCCAACCTCGGCATGCCGCCGAACCCACCGGCCTCGACCGTACCCGCCTGCCAGATCTGGCGCGCGAGTTATGGCGGCACCGCTGCGGTTCTGATCCGCGCCGAACAAGACGGCGCCGAGCACTTCACCGTTCTCGGTGTCGAGCCCGGCAAGGAAGACAAGCTCGCACGCTCCTTCATCGCAGCCCACGCCACTGGCGGCACAGCCGTCGGCACCTTCGCCTCCGAAGATGCAGCCCTGGCCGACGCCAATACCCGATGCCCGGGATAACCGGACGGTGTCAGCCCCATGGGTCTGACACCTTGTTTTCCAAACACCTTGTTTTTCTAAACTGGCGCACGCAAGTTGACACTGTCATGCTGCGGCGATGTGATGCCCGCGCCAACCCAAAGTGCGATCTCACACATGCCAAAACCAACTCCTTTCTGGTGGGATGACGCGCCGCTCGCCGCGCTCGCAACGAAACCCGTCGCCCCCACCGCCGATGTTGCAATCGTCGGCGCCGGCTACACCGGCCTCAGCGCGGCGATCACGCTCGCGCGTGCCGGCCGCTCCGTTGCCGTGTTCGACAAGATGCGCCCCGGCGAAGGTGCCTCGACCCGCAACGGCGGCATCGCCAGCGGCAATCTCACGCCCTCCTTCCAACAGTTGATCGACAAACTCGGGCAAGACCGCGCGCAAGCGATCCAGGCCGAAGCCCGCGCCGCCCGCGAAGATCTGATGCAGTTCATCCGCGCGGAAAACCTCGCCTGCGACTTTGCCCTTACGGGCCGCTTTACCGGCGCCTCCAATGCCGGCGATTACGACCGCCTCGCGCGCGAAGCCGATCTTCTATCGAAGCACATCGGCGTCGACGCCTACGCCCTCCCGCGCGCCGAACAGAAAGCCGCCCTCGGCACCGACTTCTACCATGGCGGCCTCGTCCGCATGGACATCGGCGGTCTTCACCCCGCGAAATTCCACGCCGAGATGCTACGCGTCGCCCTTGCCGCCGGCGCCACCGTCCACGGCGAGACGGCCGTCCTCAAAATCACGCGTACCGGCTCCGGCTTCACTGTCGACACCGCCCGCGGCCGCGTCACGGCGCGCGACGTCATCATGGGCACCAACGGCTACACCGACGGCGTCGATCCCTGGCTGCGCCGCCGCCTCGTGCCCGTCGCAAGCTGCATCATTGCGACCGCGCCGCTTTCACCCAACCTGATGCGCTCGCTCATGCCGCGCAATTTTATGTGCGGAGAAACGCGCAAGCTGCACTACTACTATCGCCCGTCACCCGATGGTCGCCGCATCCTGTTCGGCGGCCGCGGCGCCTCCCTCACCGAAGACGCGGCCCGCACCACCAAGCGTCTCCACCGCGCGCTGACCGATATCTTCCCTGAAACCGGCGACGCCGAGATCACGCACAGCTGGTCCGGGCATGTGGCTATGAACAGGGATATGATCCCGCGCCTGTTCTCCCGCAACGGTCTGCACTATGCGGCGGGCTACTGCGGCTCCGGCGTCGTCTGGGCGCGTTGGGCGGGACAGAAGGCCGCGCTGCAGGTCCTTGGCCGCGCCGAGGGCAGATCCGCGCTCGACTTCCGTCCGCCCGCCGCCATTCCGCTCTACACCGGCCGCCCGTGGTTCATGCCCGCCTTCTTCGCGTGGTATGAGCTGCAGGACCGCCTGGCCGCGCGCAATCGCACCTGACACTGGAGATCGGCCATGCCATCCAAGATCAACGCTGGCGCACTTACGCCGGAGCCTTGGGGTGACGGCTGCCTTGCCTGGCGGCTGTTGGCGGGCGCCGATCTCGCGGTCGCCGAAGAGACGATGCCGCCCGGCACCGCCGAGACCCGCCACCGCCACCGCCGCGCACGTCAATTCTTCTACGTGCTGGCGGGCGAACTGACGATGGAAATGCCAGATGGACCGGCCTCACTACAACCGGGCGATGGGCTCGAAATCCCGCCACAACTTCCGCATCGCGCCTACAATAAATCGCATGCACCCGTTCGGTTTCTGGTGATCTCCGTACCCACCACAAAAGGCGATCGCGAGAACCTCGCCTGATTGTGGCGCTGAACACACACGCGCGTGACATCGTGCCTCATCTTGTGCAGGGACACCTCGCTTGTGGCATCATCGGTCGCGGCGCAAATGCCGGACTTATTCGGGTCGATCGAGATGGATGCGGAGCGAGTGGATGTGGTGATCGTGGGCGGCGGCCTCGCCGGCTGCTTGACCGCGTTGCGCATCACGGCCCTGCAACCCGATCTATCGCTCCTCCTCATCGAAGCCGGTGCCGCACTCGGTGGCAATCACACGTGGAGTTTCTTCGAAACCGATGTCTCGCCCGAGGCGCGCGACTGGCTGGAGCCCCTGATCGCCCATCGCTGGCCCAGCTACGACGTTCGCTTCCCCAAGCTGACCCGCACGATCGAGACCGGATACCGGTCGGTGACGTCCGAGCAACTCGCCAGCGTCGTCGCCGATAGACTGGGCACGCGGGTCAGGTGCGGCGTCCGCGTCACCCGCATCGGCAGCGGCCTCGTCGACCTCGATGATGGAACGCATCTGGCCGCTGCCTGTGTCATCGACGCACGCGGCGTGCGCGACTTGCCCCACCTTGCGCTGCGATTCCAGAAATTCGTCGGCCACGAGCTCGAGACGGTGCGCCCGCACGGTCTCGAGCGCCCGATCATCATGGATGCGACGGTCGCGCAAACCGACGGCTACCGCTTTGTCTATACGCTGCCGTTCTCGCCAACGCGGCTGCTGATCGAGGACACCTATTACAGCGATCGCGACGATCTGCCTGAATCCGACATCGGCAAGCGCCTCGCCACCTACGCCCGAACACAAGGCTGGGAAATCTCACGCATCGTGCGCACCGAAACCGGCGTGCTGCCGATTATCCTTGCCGGCGATCCAGCCGCGCGCCCGGCCGACGATCCCGCGACTGCCCCCTCGATCGGACTTGGCGGCGCATTCTTCCACCCCGTCACTGGCTATTCGCTTCCCGATGCCGTCCGGTTGGCCGGCCGGATCGCCGCCATAACGCCACTCAGCACCGCATCGGCGCGCGCGGCGATCGAGGCGGTTGCCGCCGATATCTGGCCGCGCCGCGCCTTTTACCGCCTGCTCAACCGGATGCTGTTTCTGGCCGGAGACCCGGACCAGCGTTATGGCGTACTGCAACATTTTTACAGTCTTCCGACGGCGCTGATCCAGCGGTTCTATGCGGCGGATCTGACGGCATTCGATCAGGCAAGGATCCTTTTCGGCAAACCGCCCGTACCCATTGGCGAAGCGCTCAATTGTCTCTCCGAGCGTGCCGCATTCGATCGCCTGAGGACTGGACCATGACGTCAAGACAACGCGCCGTCGTCATTGGCGCGGGATTTGGCGGGCTCGCGCTCGCAATCCGCCTCCAATCTGCCGGTTACGCAACGACACTCCTGGAAAAACGCGACAAACCCGGAGGTCGCGCCTACGTCTATCAGGATCAGGGCTTCACCTTCGACGCCGGCCCCACCGTCATCACCGACCCGACCTGCCTCGAGGAACTCTTTACCCTCAGCGGCCGCAATCTCTCCGACTATGTCGAGTTGATGCCGGTCTCGCCGTTCTATCAGCTCTGTTGGGAGGACGGCACGACCTTCGACTACGTCAACGATCAATCAGAACTCGACCGCCAGATCGCGCGCCT
Organism: uncultured Alphaproteobacteria bacterium; assembly: GCA_963779515.1. GTDB lineage: Bacteria > Pseudomonadota > Alphaproteobacteria > Rhizobiales > Hyphomicrobiaceae > CAVZYN01. Next base: position 789,313 of record CAVZYN010000002.1, on the reverse strand, counting down.
TTCCCCCGCCGACGTCGCCGGCTACAAGCGATTTCTCGCCTACTCGCAGGCACTGCTCGACGAGGGATACGTCAAGCTCGGCCACGTTCCCTTCCCAGATTTCCGCAGCATGGTCCGCGTCGCCCCGCAGCTGGTCTCGCTCAAGAGCTACCGTAGCGTCTATGCGATGGTCGCCCGCTTCATCGAGAACGAGAAGTTGCGCCAGGCCTTCAGCTTCCATTCCCTGCTGGTTGGCGGCAATCCGTTTCAGACCTCGGCGATCTATGCGCTGATCCATGCGCTCGAACGCAAATGGGGCGTCTGGTTTCCGCGCGGCGGCACCGGAGCGCTGATCGACCGGGGGCTCGTCAAATTGTTCCGCGATCTCGGCGGAGTGCTCGAGCTCAACGCCGCGGTGCGCGAGATCACCACCGCCAATGGGCGCGTCACCGGCGTCATCACCGCGGACAACCGCACGTTCCCCGCATCGATCGTCGCGAGCAACGCCGACGTCGTCCACACCTACACCGACCTCTTGCGCCAGGAGCCGCGCGCCGCCTCCACCGCCCGTGCGCTGAAACGCAAAAGCTTCTCCATGTCACTTTTCGTCATCTATTTCGGACTGAAGCGCGTCCATCCGCATCTGCGGCATCACATGGTGCTGTTCGGCCCGCGCTATCGCGAGCTTATCCGCGAAATCTTCAAAGGCCCCGATCTCCCCGAAGACTTCTCGCTCTATCTTCATGCGCCAACCCTTTCCGATCCGAGCCTCGCACCCGCCGGCTCCAGCGCCTACTACGTGCTCTCGCCCGTCCCGCATCTCGGCCGGGCCGATATCGACTGGGCGGTCGAAGGCCCCAAATACCGCGACAAGATCCTCGCCTATCTCGAAGAGCGCCACATCCCCGGCCTCACCCGCGATCTCGTCACCTGCCGGATCTTCACGCCCGCCGACTTCCGCGACGAACTCAACGCCCACCTCGGCTCCGCGTTCTCGATCGAACCTGTCCTGTGGCAGAGCGCCTACTTCCGCGCCCACAACAAAGACCGCGCGATCGACGGGCTCTATCTGGTCGGCGCTGGCACCCACCCTGGCGCCGGCATTCCCGGCGTCGTCGGCTCCGCCAAAGCCACCGCTGGCGCCATCCTCGCCGACCGTGGCCGGCACGTGGGCGCCGCATGAGTGACGATCTTGTCCAGCTGAGCCGCAACGTCATCACCACGGGCTCAAAGAGCTTCGCCATGGCGGCGCGGCTGTTCGATTTCGAAACGCGGGCAAGCGCCTATCTCCTCTATGCGTGGTGCCGTCACTGCGACGACGTCATCGACGGTCAGGAATTCGGATTCAGCGGGCCTGAGCCCGATACCGCGCCACACGACCCCAAGGCCGAGCTCAGGCGGCTCTATGCGCTGACCAATGATGCCCTCGACGGCAAGCCGATGGCCGATCCTACGTTCCGGGCCTTTCAACGCGTCGCGCTACGCCATGCAATCCCGCGCCAGCACGCACTCGCGCTGCTCGAGGGCTTCGCGATGGACGTCGACCGCCGCCGCTTCGTCACGCTCGATGACACGCTTAGATACTGTTATCACGTCGCCGGCGTCGTCGGCGTCATGATGTCGGGCATCATGGGCGCGCGCGACGAGGCGACGCTTGATCGCGCCTCAGACCTCGGCATCGCCTTTCAATTGACCAACATCGCCCGCGATATCGTCGACGATGCCAGTGCAGGCCGCGTCTACCTGCCGGAAACTTGGCTCGCCGAAGCCGGCCTTTCCCCCGCGGATCTTGCCCGCCGCGACTCCAATCCAGAACGCTTTGCTCTCGGCCAGCGCCTCATCGCCGTCGCCGAACCGTACTACCGCTCGAGCCAACACGGCCTCGGCCATTTGCCATGGCGCTCTGCGTGGGCGGTCGCAACCGCTGGCAGCGTCTACCGCAAAATCGGCAACGAGCTCACCCGCCGCGGCCCCAATGCGTGGGCAACGCGCATCTCCACGTCCAAACCGCAGAAACATGCAGCTGTCGCGACCGGCCTCGCCCGCACCCTCATAACGCGCCGTCGCTCCGCCCCGCCCCCATCCCGCGCTGGCCTCTGGACCCGCCCCAGACCATGACGTCTATGGCTTGTTTGCTGGTTTCAACTTCGACCCAGCGGCGGCGGCAGCGGCGGACTTGGCCTTCTGCGTTTCGATTGCCTCGCGCAACGCCGCGCGATCCGCCTCGGTCCATACCGGCGTCTTGATGCCGGCGATAAACTGCTCGCCATTGATCCGGTCGGTCACGAGCCGCGTCACCTCCAACTCGGTCACGGTCAGCCAATGCATCGCGGCGTTTGGCGTCGAGATCAGGATCGGCATGATGGCGTCGTCGATCCCCATCTCCGTGAAGAACGACTTGATCCGGGCATAGGTGCTGTCCGGCGTCTTCGCGCGCACCATTTCCTCATCGACCCGCTTTTCCGAAACCAGCTCCCGGTCGATCTCGACGCGCTTGCCATCGACCATTTTCGTCTGAATTCGATACTGCCGCAACACCTTGTAGCGCGTCTGGTAGGACGCGATCTGGTGCACGCCGACCATCGACGACGGGCCCACGTATCTCCGGGTCCCTGCCGCAAGGAGAAAGGCGCATGATGATGCGCACCGCGCCAGATGCGGTTTCGGGACCGCCTTGGCCGGACCGCGCTTGCACACCTTGTCTGCCGGCTCGCACGCAATAATGTCACTACCGGTGACGAAAACATCGAGCCCATGGGCACGGATCATGCGCCCGATCTCGATTCCCGAATTCACCGCGCCGCCGTTCGAATTGACAAAGACAGGTAGCTTGCGCGGCCCCAGATCCTTCAGAACCTTCTTGAACAGCGCCGGCGTATCGGCGTCGATCCGCCCGTCGGCTGCAATCCACTCGAGGCACGCCGGCGCACAATCGGTTTTCGCCGTCCGCACAACAGTCACCCGCATCGGCGCGTCGGAAAACACTGGCCGCGGCTTTTCGGATTCGGAGTCCGGCACCTTGCTGGCGCCCTCCTTGGCAAGCGCATTGTTCGGCTCGATCGCGAGCGCCGCGCGATAGTCGGCACCCGCACGAACATGATCCTTGAGCCGGGCATAGGCGGCTGCGCGCAGAACATAGGCCGCCGCCATCTTCGGCTCGAGCCCGATCACCTTGGAGTAGTCCGCAACAGCGCTTTGGGCTTCGTCCCGGCCGTCATAAGCGCGGCCGCGGCTGAGATAGAGATCGGCCGACTTCGGCGCCGCCTGAATCGCAAACGTGAGATCCGCCACCGCCGGCAAGTAGTTCTTCTTGCCGAGGTGCGCTTTGCCGCGCAATCCATGGCCCTGCGTTGCGGAAGGATCGGCCGTCAACGCGGAGTTCGAATCCGTGATGGCGCGATCGTAGTCCTTCTGATCAAAAGACCGCCGGCCGCGATCAATCAACAGTCCGGCCAATCTCGATCTGAGACCAATCGCCGCCGAGTTGATTTCAGTCGCTCGCGTATAATCGGCGATCGCCTTGTCGATCTCCTGCTTTTCAGCATGGATCGCCGCGCGCGCGGCATAGGCGCCGTCGGATCTCGGATCGAGCTCCAACGCCCGGTCCAAATCACTGGCTGCCCGGCCGTAGTCTTTCCGCGCCGCATGCGCATTCGCGCTCGTGACGAGGTCCATTGCAACTTGCCATGGCTGCTTGGCGGTGGCCGGCAGATCAGGCGCGATCGCCCCAGGTGTCTCCGGCGCGGCACTCTGCCGATCCTGCGACGCGACCGGCGCACTCAGCGCCAGCATCAGACCGACAGCACTCCACAGACCCAGTTTCAGGCGACGCATGCGGTTCCCCACGGCACACTCACATTTCATCATGGCACGTGGTGACGCCCCCTGCCACTGGTCGCAGCAATGGCGTCTACGCAGTTGGCCGCCCAGAGCCCCGCGCTGCCCGCAATCCAGCCGGACCGTGGATGCGTTGCAGCTCCGCCTTGAGCTCGTCCACCGGCCGCGCGTACAGAAAGCCGAACGACACCGTCCCTTCTTTTCCATGCACCGCGTGATGCAGCCGGTGCGCCTGGACCAACCGCTTCATGTAACGTCCGCGCGGCAGAAGCCGGAACGGCCAACGATTGTGCACCAACCCATCGTGGATAAAAAAATACAGAAATCCGTACATCGTCATGCCGGCGCCAACCCACAATCCGAACCAGAGCACCGGATGCTCATAGTAGCTGCCTAAGAAAATCAGGATCATCGAAGGCACCGCGAAAACCACGGCATAAAGGTCGTTCCGCTCGAATGTCTCGTCGTGGGTCGTATGGTGCGACTCATGCCACGCCCAGCCCCACCCGTGCATGACATATTTGTGCGTGAGATTTGCGACCAGCTCCATCAGAGCAACGGTTGCAATCGTTATTCCAAGCCCCAGCAGCATCCGATGCAGCGCCCCAACCTTAGTCCTTGAACTGGGCCATGTTGGCCTCGAAGAATGTGAAGAGCGGGCTGTCTTTTGGCCGCGCCGGGTTCATTTCAGCGAGGCACGCACGGGCTTCACCCAGGTGCGCCTGATAGAGCCTGATGGCCGCCGCCTTGCCCAACACCGATACCACTGTCGGCTTATCAGCGTCCTTGCCCGTGTCCTTTCCGGTCTTACCCGCGAATGCCGGATCGTCGATCAGATCATCGGAAATTTGCAGCGCAAACCCAAGCTCTGCTCCGAACTTGCGTGCGGCGTCGACCTGCCGCGCGTTTGCGCCGCCAACGCGTGCGCCGATTTCCGCGGCCGCGACGAACAACGCCGCCGTCTTCCGCCGGTTGATCTCTTGCACGCCTGAGATCCCGAGAGCCGCGGACCGCTCCCGCAAATCGAGCACCTGGCCACCGACCAAACCGTTCGAGCCTATCGCTTCGGAGAGCGCCGCCACCATCTCGATCCGCGTTTCTGCCGCCACGCCTTCGACTGAGCTTAGGACACCGAACGCCCGGTTGAGCAAACCAATTCCCGACAGGATCGCGAGGTCCTCACCGAACTGGCGATGCGCCGTCGGTTGCCCGCGCCTCAGATCCGAATTGTCCATCGCCGGCAGATCGTCCATCACCAGGGACGCCGCATGCACCATCTCGATCGCGCAAGCCGCATCGATCGCGACTAGATCATCACGTCCGACATGCTGCGACGTCAACACCGTCAGAACCGGCCGGAGCCGCTTGCCGCTGGCGAGCAAACTGTAGCGTACCGCTTGATGCAAGCGCTGCGGTATCATCTGTGCGCCGGGCACGAGGACGCCAAGCCGGCGGTCGATCATCGTCCTCAGATACTCGATTGAAATTGTATCGCTCGCGATCATGCCGTGTCCGAGGGTCTCCGTGCCCTGCGCGCGCGGGTCGGCGTGATGATGGCGTACGGACTGCTGCATGATGGCTCCGGATATCGAATATCGACCTTAGCTGTTCCAGTGCCGAACACCAATGCCTGGCCCAAGCGACGGCCATGCAGGCGCCACCCATACCTCGAACTAACGGCGAACGGTTCGGTCCGGATCACTGGCGCCGACGTTTAAGTACGATTGCGGTGAGACGCGGGCAAGATCGCGGCGCAACTTGGCAACGGAGCCCCATAAAGTGGCGGCGTCACACGCCCAAGTACGCGTCCCGGACGGCCGCATTGCTCATCACGTCGGCCATGGGGCCCGCGTGCCGGATCTGCCCCGTCTCGATCACGTACGCCCGGTCCGACACTGCGGAGGCAAAGTAGAGGTTCTGCTCCGACAAAAGTACCGCGATTCCCTCCGCCTTCATCCGCGTCACCGCCTCCGCCATCTGCTCGACGATGATCGGCGCCAAGCCTTCGGAGGGTTCGTCCAAGAGCACCGCGTTCGGGTTGCCCATCAGCGTGCGGGCAATGGTCAACATTTGTTGCTCACCGCCCGACATCTGGCTGGCGCGGCGGTTCTGCATGTCCGCCAAGTTCGGGAAGATCGAGAACAACCGCTCCGGCGTCCAAGGCTGCCGGCCATCACGGGGCAGCTGGCGCCCCACTTCCAGGTTCTCGGCGACGGTGAGGTCGGTGAAGATGCGCCGGTCTTCGGGGACGTAGCCAAGGCCCGCGCGCGCGATCGTGTGCGGCGGCCGCCGCAAGATATCCCGCGCATCGAACGCGAGTGCACGCGCACGTGCCTCGACCAGGCCCATGATCGCTTTCAGCGTCGTCGACTTGCCCGCGCCATTGCGGCCAACGAGGGCGACGACCTCGCCGCGCCCGACGTCCAGCGATACGCCGAACAGCACCTGCGCCAGGCCGTAATGCGCATCGAGCCCATCGACATGGAGCAGTGCGGTCATCGCGCACCCGCCGCGGTGCGCCGTGCTTCGGCCGCCGCCGCCGTCCCGAACGACCCGAGATAGACTTCGCGCACGCGGCGGCTGGCACGGATCTCGTCCGGTTTGCCGCGCGCGATGATCTCGCCACGCACCAGCACCAGAATTTGGTCGGCATGGCCGAACACGGAATCCATGTCGTGCTCGGTGAACAGCACGCCAATCTGCTTGGCCTCAGCCGTCTTCGCCGTCAGCGCCATCAGCGCCTCGCGCTCTTTCGGCGCCATGCCCGCCGTCGGCTCGTCCATCAACAGCAGCTTCGGCTTGCCCGCCAACGCGATCGCCAATTCCACGCGCTTTACATCGCCGTAGGCCAACGTACTGATCGGCCGGCCCGCGTCGTCCGCCATGCCGACTTGATCAAGCAGCGCCCGCGCCTCCTCGCGCGCCAGCCGGTGCGCCGATGCCATCACATCGAACGTCTGTCCCGCCATGCTCTGCAGCGCCATCTGCACGTTTTCTGCAACCGTCATGGAGACGAACGTCTGCGCGATCTGAAAGGTACGGCCAACGCCGAGACGCCAAATCGCACGGGGTGCGAGGCCTGTGATCACCCTCCCGTCGAGAGTCACGGTCCCGCTGTCGGGCTTCAACTGGCCACCCACCATGTTGAATGTCGTACTCTTGCCGGCGCCGTTCGGTCCGATCAGAGCGACGAGCTGGCCCGGTTCGACCGCGAACGTCACGTCGCGCGCCGCGACAACGCCGCCGAACGACTTGTTGAGGCGATCGACCGCCAGCAGGCTCATCGAGCACCCCCGCGCCAGCGCGACCAGGCTCCCGCCAAGCCATGCGGAAACACCAGTACGATCGCGATGATTGCGACCCCCAACAGCGCCCGCCAGTAGTCGGTCAACGGCATCACCCAATCCTTCAGCGTGTGAAACGCACCAGCCCCCACGAGCGCACCCGCAACCGTCTGAATGCCGCCCATCAGCATCATCACCAGAAAGTCGACCGACTGCGGGATCGACAGCACGGTCGGATCGATCGACCCTTTCGAGAAGGCATAGAGCGCGCCCGCAAGGCCGGCCGCGGCACCTGCCACCGTGAATCCGATCAACCGCAATCGCTCGACATGGATGCCGATGGCGTCGGCACGGGCAACGCTGTCGCGCGCGGCGCGCAGCGCGTAGCCCATCGGCGCGTGGATGAGATGATGCAAGGCCCAGATCGCCGCCGTTACGACGATCAGCGTCAGATAGTAGTACGTGATCCGCCCCGACGCCCACGCCGACGGCCAGACACCGACGACGCCGTTGTCACCGCCCGTAACCTCGACCCACTGGAACGCGACAGCGTATGTGATCTGCGCGCACGCAAGCGTCAGCATCGCGAGATAGATGCCGGACAATCTGACAATGAACATCCCGAACAGCGCGGCGCTAAGTCCCGCAAGCAGGGGTGCCGCGATCAGCGCAGGCACCATCGATGCACCGGCCTTCGTGACCAGCAATCCAGCCGCATAGGCGCCAAGCCCGAAATAGGCGGCATGGCCGAACGAAACCAACCCCGCGTTGCCAATCAGGAAGCTCAAACTAAACGCACCGAGCGCAAACACCAGAACTTCAATCGCCACCTTCAAGAGATACGCGTCCGCCACCACCGGCAACAGCGCCAACGCCGCCAGCACACCCAACGCTCCACGCTGTCCCGTCTCGGTCCACGGCTGCAACAGCACGAACCCCTCGGGCAGCACTGCGCGCGGTGGTGCCGCCTCGGGCCGCCCCAGCAACCCCCACGGCTTGATGATCAGCACGATCGCCATCAGCAAGAACACCAGCACCAGCGTGATCTTTGGAAAGATGAGAATGCCGAACGCCTGCACCAGACCGATGATCACCGCCGCGAGCGCCGCGCCGGGGACCGACCCCATGCCACCGATCACCGTGACGACAAAGGCTTCTGACAGAACCGCGATATCCATCTGCGGCGTCGCTGCTGCCTTCGGAATTTGCAGAGCCCCGCCAAGTCCGGCAAGGAAGGCGCCGAGAAACAGCACACACGTGAACAGCCAGCTCTGCTGCACGCCCAGCGCATCCACCATCTCTCGGTCCTGGGTCGCCGCCCGTATGAGAATACCGAACCGCGTCTTCTGCATCAGCACCCACAGCCCCGCGAACACAATCGGACCGCAGGCAATCAAAAACAGCTCATAGGCAGGAAACTTCTGCCCGAGGATATCGACCGCATCCCGCAGCCCCGGCACGCGCGGCCCGAGAATATCCTGCGGTCCCCAAACTCGGATGACGAGATCTTGCACGATCAGCACGACCGCGAAGGTCGCCAGCAACTGCAGCAGCTCGGGCGCCTTATAGATCCGGCGCAACAGCAGCATTTCGAGCAGCACGCCAGCGGCGCCCACCAAGATCGCAGCCCCGACAACCGCCAGCAGGAACATCGGCAAACTGTACGATACGCTCAGGAGCCGCGGCACCAGCGTCACCGCGAAATAGGCGCCCAGCATATAGAGTGAGCCGTGCGCGAAATTCACGATACGCGTCACGCCGAATACGATCGTCAGTCCCGACGCCATGATGAACAGCGCCGACGCACTGGCGAGACCGTTCAGAACCTGTCCAACGAAAAATGAGAGGGTCATGGGAGCTTCCTCTCCCGTTGGGGAGAGGATGTCGCGAAGCGACAGGTGAGGGGGATTTTAGTCACTTGGCTTGAAGGCCCCCTCATTCGCCCTTCGGGCACCTTCTCCCCCATGGGGAGAAGGATTTACGAAGTCGCCTCGCTCGTCTGATCTAGTTCTTCCGCGCCGCCTTCACTTCGGCGTCGGTGAACATGTACGGCGTGCCATCGAGGAACTTCCAGTTCTTCATGACGCCTTGTCCGCCCTTTTGCGTGGTTTCCCCGACCCAAGCACCCATGCTGGCTTGATGATCGCTGCCGCGCATTGTCACCGGGCCAACGATGGTCTCGAACTTCATGTCGTCAAGGGCGGCCAACAGCTTGTCGGTTTCGGTCGAACCCGCCTTGTTGATGACGTCGCGCACCATGTAGGCGACCACGTATCCGAGAAAGGTGCCAAGCCGCGGCGTATCGTTGAACTTCGCCTTGTAGGCATCGACGAACGCCTTGTGCGCCGGCGTGTCGATCTGCTCCCAAGGATAGCCGGTGACGATCCAGCCCTCCGGCGTTTCGTCCTTCAACGGCAGCAGATACTCGGGCTCACCCGTCAACAGGCTCACCACGGTCTTGCCCTGGAACAGTCCGCGGGTGTTACCCTCGCGAACAAACGGCGTCAGATCCGCGCCGAACAGCACGTTGAAGATCCCGTCCGGATTGCCTTGCGCCAGCGCGGCGACCGTCGCGCCCGCATCGACCTTGCCCAACGCCGGGTACTGTTCAACAACGACTTCGGCTGACGGCGTCGCCTCTTTGATCAGGCGCTTGAAGCTCGCCGCCGCCGACTGGCCATACTCGTAGTTGGGCGCCACGATCGCCCAGCGCTTCACGTTCTTGGCCTTCACCGCTTCGACCAGCATCTTCGTCTGCATGAATGTCGAGGGCCGGATGCGATAGGTGTACTTGTTGCCGGCAGCCATCGTCACCGCATCGGACAGCGGCTCGGAGGCAAGGAACAGCGTCTTCTTCTGGTTCGCGAAATCGGCGACCGCCAGCCCGACGTTCGACAGGAAGGTGCCGACGAGGAATGACACGCCTTCCCGCGTCAGCAATTCTTCGGCGACCCGCACTGCGTCTCCAGGCGTCGCACCATCGTCGCGGATCACGAATTCGAGCTTGCGGCCGCCGAGCACACCGCCCTTGGCATTGATCTCGCTTTCAGCCAACTGGATGCCATTGCGGTAGGGGATCGCGAACGCGGCAAAGCGGCTGTAAGAGTTCAGCTCACCGACCTTCACTGGTGCGCCCGATTGCGCGTTTCCCGCACCACCACCAAGCCCCACAAGAGCGCACAGTGCCAACGCGCCAACCACCGGCCGTCGCCCAAACATCTTGAAAGTCATCGTCTTCTCCCTTGCGGAACGGCGCACTACGCCATTCATCACGATGCATTGGTACCAGAACAACGGGGCCCGGCAAGGGCACTCGCACGACAATTATTGCGTCGCAACAACTGCCGTCGCCTACCACCGGGATCAGGCCGCATTTTCTAACAGTTGAAGGCGCGCGCTATTTCTCTCTATTATCGTGCGATTAGGAGGCTTAGGGGCAAGCCGGGATCACAACCAGGAGAGAGACGAATGTCGAAGTTCGAGTTCACGCGCCGCGAGGCCCTGTTGGGCGCAGCCGCGACGGCCGGCGGCGCAGCGATGGGGCTCGGCAGTGGCGAGGCAGCAGCGAAGGCCGCGATGGCCGTCACGCAGGTCCCCTACTACTACCGTTTTCCCGTCGGACAGTTCCAGGCAACGGTTGTCTCCGACGGCCCGCTGCCGCTCGGACCAGCCGGCGACACGATCAAAGGCATTACCAAAGACGAGATCGATCGCGCGCTCAATGCCAACTTCTTGCCGACCGACAACATGGTGCTCGAGCAGAATTGCCTCGTGCTCAACACCGGCGAGCGCCTTGTGCTGTTCGATAGCGGCATGGGTTTCTCGAAGGCGTTCGGGTCAACGACTGGGCGGTTGCAGCAGAGTCTCGCCGAAGCCAAGATGTTCCCAGACCTCATCGACGACGTAATCTGCACGCACGGCCACATCGACCACATCGGCGGCCTCGCCGACGCCAAAGGAAAGCGCCTGTTCCCGAAAGCGACGATCCACATCTCGAAGGCTGATTACGACTTCTGGACCGACGAGAAGAAGCTCGCCAACAAGGATCTGGCGATGTTCATCAAGCACGCGCGCGACAATCTGCTGCCCTACAAGGATCGTATCAAATTCGTCGAGAACGGCAAGGACGTCGTCCCCGGCGTGCAGGCGATGTCGGCGCCCGGCCATACCGCGGGTCACACGATCTTCATCATCAAGTCTGCCAACAAGACTCTGGCCTTTACGGGTGACATCACCCACCACCAGATCCTGTTGACGGAGAAGCCGCGCAGTGAGTTCGCCTATGATGGCGATCCCAAGCAGGCCGTTGAATTGCGCCTCAAGGTCTTCGACATGATCACCACAGACCGCATTCCGCTGCTCGCCTTCCACTTCCCGTGGCCGGGTTATGGGTATCTCGGTCGCCAAGGCGACGGCTTCCGCTACTATCCGCAGCCGATGCAAATCGTGAAAATCCCGCCAAAGAAGTCGTAATTCGACGTCGCACTTGAACTTCGGCGGCCGCTGCGAGACGTTCGCGGCGGCCGTTCGCATGAAAGGATCTGCCATGACCGCGCCGCTGACACTCGCCGCCCTCAACGCCATGGATCGCACAACCTTTGTCGCGTCGGTCGGCGACGTCTTCGAGCACGCGTCCTGGGTTGCCGATGCCATCGCGGCGCAGCGTCCGTTCGCGACCGTCGCGGCGCTGCACGACGCTATGATTGGCGCCGTTCGCTCAGCGCCCGCCGATCGTCAGCTCGCCTTCATCAACGCGCACCCCGAACTCGGCTCGAAAGTGAAACGCGCCGACATCACCGCCGACAGCCAGGCCGAACAGGGCTCGCTCGGCCTCGACCGCCTGTCCGACGCCGAGTTCCAGCGCTTCCAAACGCTCAACGGCGCCTACCGCGCCAAGTTCGGATTTCCCTTCATCATCTGTGTGCGCCGTCACACGCGCGACTCGATCCTTGCGAATTTCGCCCGCCGCGCCGATGCGCCGCGCGAGACCGAACTGCGCACCGCACTCGACGAGATCGGCCTCATCACGCGCCTGCGCCTCGCCGCCAAAGTCGACGGCCCGGGCGCGCCGAAGACCACCGGACGTCTCTCGACCCACGTGCTCGATACGCATGCCGGCAAGCCCGCGCCCGATGTCCGCGTTACACTCACAGAGATCGGCGCGAGCGCGCGCGGCCTCTTGAAGGATACGATCACGAACGCCGACGGCCGCACCGACGCACCCCTGATCGGCAACGAACCGCTCCGCATCGGCAGCTACGAACTCAATTTCCACGCTGGTGACTACTTCCGCAAAGTCCAAACGCCGCTTGCGGCACCAGCTTTCCTCGACATCATCCCGATCCGCTTCCAGATCGCGGAGCCCGAGGGCCATTATCACGTGCCGTTGCTGGTCACACCGTGGAGTTATTCCACCTACCGCGGGTCATGAACCTCGGATGAATGCGGTGTTGCCGCGAGGTTCATGTCGCGAGGTCCAGCCTGTCCTCGATCACGTCGGACGAAGGTATTCCCCCTCGTCCAATTGGAGGACACCATGACAAAGTTCCTGACAGCCATCGTCGTCACCCTCGCCGCCGCGACAGGACTTGCCATCGCGCAAACCTCACCGCAACCCAACCCATCGCAGAGCCCATCGACGGCACCTCCGGCAGCAACAGTTCCGGGTGGTCCGGGTGGCGCGGCCGGCGCCGCCGATCCCGCCGTCGAAGCGAAGTTCAAAGCCGCCGACAAGGACGGCTCTGGCAACCTCGAAGGCGCCGAGCTCGAGCCGATGAAGGCGCAGATGACGCGGATTGACACCGACAAGGACGGTAAGGTCTCGCGCCAAGAGTTCGCGGCAGCAGCTCGTGCCGGTCTGATCCGCTAATATCGGACCAGCACTTTGGGGCTGCGCTGTTTCTCTCCTCTTGCGCAGCCCCTTTTTCATGCGGCAACTGGTTATCAAGAAACGGGTCGACGATAGATCGACGGCACTTTAGGTCTGGGATGCGCACGTAACGATCCGGACCGCTTCATGACCGCACGCACCTGGTGGCTTCTGCTCGCCCTCTCGCTACTTTGGGGCGGCACCTTCTTTCTCGCCGCCATCGCCTTGCGCGAGGTCTCCCCCCTGACGCTCGTGTTTTCCCGCGTCGCGTTGGCCGCCGCACTCCTGGTGCCGCTCGCACTTGCCGCCGGGCACCGGTTCCCCACCAGCATCGCCGGCTGGACACCGTTCTTCGTGATGGCGATCCTCAACAATATCCTGCCGTTCTCGTTGATCTTCACCGGCCAAACCCGCATCGCGAGCGGTCTCGCCGCAGTCCTCAATGCCGCGACGCCGCTGTTCACGTTGCTGGTCGCGCGCGTGTTCGCCGGCGATGCGCTGATCCCGAGCAAGCTCGCGGGCGTTCTCATCGGATTGCTGGGTGTCGCCATCCTCGTCGGCCCCGACGCGATCGGCGCGGGCGGCGCGGACGTCATTGGCATGGTCCTCGTCCTGTGCGGCGCGCTCTCTTACGGCGTCTCTGCACTCTGGGGCCGCCGCCTGCGCGACACGCCACCGATGCTGACGGCCGCCGCTCAACTGACCTGCTCGACGCTGATCCTCGCACCGGTCGTAACTGTCGTCGACAACATCTGGACGCTGCCGCTTCCGAGCGGTGGCGTTCTGCTTGCGATCGTCACGCTCGCTTTTGCTTCAACCGCGCTCGCCTACCTGATCTTTTTCCGCATTCTCGTCGACTCCGGTCCGCAAGACGCCAATCTTGTGACGCTGCTGATCCCACCCAGCGCCATCGCGCTTGGCGTCATCGTGCTTGGCGAAGCGTTGACGGCACGCCAGATCATCGGCGCCCTGGTCATCGCGTCGGGTCTGATCGCGATCGACGGCCGTCTCTTCGCAGCGCTGAGCCGGCGGCGCTTGCGGCCCCCGACGTAACATGATGGTGGCGCCAAGAGCCCAATGCGCGACCCTGCGATGCGCCACCCGGTCTTGAACGGTGGAACCGTGCGCGATACGCCTCGGGTCCGCACCACGAGGCTCCCTTGCCGAACAGCGATTCACGCGACGCGCCGACGTCGCCCGATACCGCCAGCCCTGCATCCGCCCACCCGGCCGCCCTGCGCATGGGCCCGAGCGAATGGCTGATGATGGTGCTGTGCGCGTTTCTGTGGGGCAGCTCTTACATCTCGAACGTCTACGCCATCGCCGAGATCCCGCATCTGACCATAACGGCGTCGCGCCTCGCGCTGGCACTCCTGGTTCTGCTTCCGATCGCGTTCTGGAGCGGCATTAGCGTTGCCGCGCGATTTCGCATCCTGGAGACCGTTCTTCGTCTACACGATGTTCTCGAACCTCATGCCGTTCTTGTTCGTACTGCGCGGCCAGACCGGCACCACCAGCGGTCTCGCCGCCGTGCTCGGCGCCACCACGCCCCTGTTCACGATCCTGCTCGCGCACCAATTCACGTCGGATGAACGCATCACCGTCAACAAAATCGCGGGCGTCGCAGCCGGCATTGCCGGCGTCGCCATCGTCATGGGACCCGAGGCGCTACAGGGCTTCACCACCGAAGTGGTCGCCAAGATGTTCCTGATCGGCGCTGCGTTACTCTATGCCATCGGCAGCATCTACGCCAAACGCTTCGCCGGCCTGCAGCCGCTCAAGATCGCAACCATGCAAATGACCTGCGGCTTCCTGATCTCACTTCCGCTCGCACTCGCCATCGATCATCCCTGGACTCTGACGATGCCATCCCATGCCGCCATCGCTGGCGTCGTCTTTACCGGCGTATTCGGTTCGGCGCTCGCCTCGATCACATTCTTTCGCGTCTTCACGCGCGCGGGCGCCACCAACGCCATGCTGATCACGCTGCTGGTTCCCGTGACACCCATTATCCTCGGCGCCATCATGCGCGGCGAGTGGCTCTCGACGCGCGAATTCGTCGGCGCCGCCGTCATTGCCTGCGCACTTCTCATCATCGATGGGCGGCTGTTGCGCCCGCGCTGAACCGATTGCACGGCCTCGAAGAGTTTGAACCGGCGACCGCCCGGCTCACGCCAACATCAGATCGCCCGCAGCAGCCAACACCTGAGCGTCGAGACCAAAACTGCCTTCCAGCAATACGAGTTCGATCGCCACACCCGCGCCGAGCTGCACGTTGACGACTGTTCCTTCTGCCGTCTCCGTCAGCGAAAAGCCTGTGGCCCCGTCATTGCGCAATTGTGACAGGTCGAGCACATCCTGTGACGCTGAAAAATCCCGAACCACGTCGCGGCCTTGGTGCGTTCCCTCGCGCCAAACGTCTTTCAACGCCCAGAAATAGGTATCTGCGCCCGCTCCCCCTTTGAACACGTCGCCGCCTTCGTAGCCGCGCATCCAATCGTTCCCGTCGAGACCTTGGAACGTATTGGCGACTTTGTCGCCGGTCAGCACATCGTTGCCGGCCGTTGCCTTGACGGCCTCGACGCCCCAGACCGTATCGGATCCGATATCGCCGCCGCTGGCGGTATGCGCTTTCAGATCGACAGTGACGGCGCTTCCGAACGTCGAAAAGTCGATCGTATCCGCTCCGGCCCCACCGACGATGACGTCATCGCCCGCATCAGCGAAAAAGATGTCAGCGCCACCGCCGCCTTCGAGGCTGTCGTTGCCGTCGCCGCCCGTCAGCCGATCGTTACCTTCACCACCGAGAAGCGTATCGCTCCCCCCATCGCCGTAGAGGTAGTCGTCGCCGGAGCCGCCGCTGACCAAGTCGTCGTCAGCACCGCCCCAGAGATAGTCCTTGTGTGCGCCGCCGGAAACGCTGTCGTTTCCGCTGCCGCCCCACAGGCTGTCGTTGCTCGACCCTCCGTCCAGCGTATCGGCCCCCGCCTCGCCATGGAGTGTGTCGATATTGGCATTGCCCATCAGCCAGTTGTTGGCGGCATTGCCCGTTACCGTATCGGCTCCCGCGCCGCCAAAAGCATTCTCGACGATCGCGCCGCGAGCAATCGCGATATTCGCCAGCAATCCACCGGCATCGGTGAACGCTTCTTCGTGGAGATCGATGCGCTGATCGGTCCGATATCCCGAGAGATCGAGCGTGTCGACACCGCCGCCATCCCAGATCGCGAACACGGTTTGATCGGTTGCCGACGTGATCGCAAAACTCTCGCTGCCACTGGTGTTGTGGAAGCCATAGGTGGTGTCGCCACTCCGGGTCGCGTAATTGGCACCATAGAGCGATTGCACCGCGGCGATATCATGCAGCAGCGGTGTCGTGGCGAAGTTCCAACCGTGCACGGCGCCGGTATTCTCGGCGTCGAAGTAGCTCATGACCGTGAACTGGCGGCTGTCCTGCAGATATTCGGCGTCCGCTGCATAGGTCGGGCTGCCGCCGTTGTAGGCGCCCGGATGATCGAGCCCAAGCGCATGTCCGATCTCGTGCACCAGCGCGAGAAACTCATAGCTGCCCGCGGAGACGTCCGCGAAATCAGATCCCGATGTATTGAGGAAAACGTCGCCGGAGAGTGACGATACCGCCCGGTCTCCCGGAAAGTAGGCCCAGCCATAACCGCCTGAATCCGTGTCGCCGGAAAAGCGGATCGTCGCGGTGTTGGAATACGCAGCCTCTCCCGAAGTTCCCATACCAATGCGAGCGAACGACACATTGGCGACATCGGACCACAGCGCCAGCGCTTTGGTCGCCTGCGAGATCAAATTGGCATCGAACCGCTCGAAGCCGGGATCTGCGGCGTCGCTGCTGCGGAAAGAATAAGTGATCGGCGACGTGGATGCGCCAGCCCAGCCCCAGGCAGCAATCTTGCCTGCCGCACCATCCCAGGTCAGCGACGATTTCGTACTTTCCATGACGAACGTTCTCAACCCCAAACGGCAATAGCCCTGTCTATGGCGGATCCCGGGCCCGCCGACAGTGCCGTGCACCCTGGTGAATGTGAAGCAATCGTAGAAATCACCGTGTAGGCATCGCAAACAACATCGATCGAATTTGATCGACTTTGGCGACTACACCGCGCCTTCAGGGCCGCGCGCCGTCCGACCACCAGAGGTCGACGTCAAAGCCGTTGTTGGGGAGCGTGCCGGGGCCTTTGATATGGCGCCAGTGAGCGAGCCATGTCTTCGGCAAGTGGAACAACGGGATGACGTAGTCGCCCGAGCGGACCACGCGATCGAAGGCGCGGACCGCCGCGATAAAGTCCTCGCGCCCCCGCGCCGCCAAGAGCGCATCGATCATGGCGTCGGCGGCAGGGTTACGCACGCCCGCATAGTTCAGCGATCCGTCGATCTCGGCGGCACGCGACGACCATCGGTTGGTCTGCTCGTTGCCGGGCGAGAGCGTGGCACCCCATGTCCACTGGATCATGTCGAAGTCGAACGTCTTGAGGCGCGACCAATACTGTGCCGAGTTCGACCTGCCGGATTTTGACGGCGACGCCGACCCGTTCGAGGATGCGCGAAAAGCTCAACATCAGGCGTTCTTGTGCACGGCTCTGCGCCAGAAAATCGATCGTCAGCGGCTCGCCCTTGGCATTGATGAGCTGGCGACCCCGCAGCGTGTAACCCGCGGCGGTCAAGAGTTTGAAGGCTGCCCCGAGATTGGCGCGGTTGTTGCCCGTCCCATCGCCGACCGGCAATCTGGCTGTCCCATCCAGGATGTCCGGCCGGACGGCGCCGGCAAAGGGCGCCAGTAGCGCGATCTCCGCGTCGCTCGCTGGCGTGCCGAAAGAGGAGAGTTCCGATCGCTCGAACAGGCTTTGCGTGCGCTTGTAGAGGCCGTTGTAGAGCGAGCGGTTCAACCATTCGGCATCGAACAGCAGGATGAGGGCCTGGCGCACGCGCGGATCGGCGAACATCGGTTTGCGCGAATTGAACACATAGGCGTTGAGCGCGGCGGGCAGCCGCACATCGAGTTCACGGCGCACGATGCGTCCGTCATCGACGGGCGGGATCCGATACCCCTCCGCCCATCGCCCCGGATCGTCTTCGGCGCGCACATCGATCTGGCCCGCCTTGAAGGCCTCGAACAGCGTTGTTGCATCGCGCGCGAACTCGAGCCGGATCTCATCAAAGTTGAAACGGCCGCGGGCAACCGCCAAGTCCTTGCCCCACCAATCCGGATTGCGCGCATAGACCAGCGCGCGCCCCGGATCGACGGTCGTGATCCTATAGGGACCCGAGCCGACCGGCGGCTCGAGCGTGGTGCGCTCGAAACTCTCCGGCGTGAATTTATGGCTGGGGAGCACCGGCATCAGCCCCATGATCATCGGGATCTCGCGATCGCCCGCGCTCGTAAATGTGAAGCGCACGGCACGCGGCCCGACCTTCTCGGCGGTCGCAACTTTCTTGTAGAAGCTGCGGAAGAACGGCACGCCCTTGTCGCGCAGTGTCGTGAATGAGAACAGCACGTCCTCTGGCTTCACCGGCTCGCCGTCGGAAAAACGCGCCTCGGGCCGCAGATTGAACGTGACGGCACTGCGATCATCGGCGACGTCCAGGCTTTCCGCCAGCAAACCGTAGAGGCTGAACGTCTCGTCGCCCGAACGCATCATCAGGCTTTCGTAGACCCAACCGCGCAGGCCCTCCGGCACGGTGCCCTTGATGATGAAGGGATTGAGGCTGTCGTAGCCGCCGAGCACGCCTTGCACGAGCCGGCCGCCTTTCGGTGCATCAGGATTTGCATAGGGAAAATGCTTGAAGCCGGCGCCGTGGTGCGGCGTGCCGTGCATGGCGATGGCATGGCGCGACTCGGCGGCCGCCACGCTGGTCCACAGACCGAGGACGGTGAGCACAACCAGCGTACGGGTCCAGGACCGCCTCTGCGGCAATTTGGTTGGAATTGGCACGGCGCGGCGGCGAGATCGTCCAGGGGATTGAATCATGAGCTGAATTCCTTCTAGCACAGGCCTGCGGCGGATGCGTGTCCAGGCACTGGGGCGTGGCTGGCTGGCAACGACGAAAGAAAGCCTCTGGGTGGAAGTGGAGATTCGGTCACGGGATTGCCGCAATCAGACCCTTACTCGCGGCCTTGGACGCGTCGCCGCCAGGTGTGGCGCGGGTCGGGTGCATTGCCCGAGCGGCAGCAAAATCAAGGCAGTTTATACCGCCGCGTGTTGGGCGGAAGGCTTTGGATAGGGGATCCGGCGGGGACCGGGCCTGGAGAGGTGGAGATCAATGAGCAATTGGACGAAAATCACAGCAGCAACCGCATGCGCAGCGCTCGCCCTGATGGCGGGAGCGGCATCGGCACAGCAGCAGCAAAAGGGCAAGCAGCAACAGGCGGCGCCACCAGCAGCAGCTCCGGCAGCCGCGGCACCCGCCGCCGGTCAGCAGCAGGCGGCTGGCAATCTTTGGGTCAAGTTGTGCGAAAAGGCGCCATTCGTCGGCAAGGACAAGGACGGCAAGGACGTCCGCGAAGACAAAGACATCTGCCTCACGCACCACGAGCAGATCGAGGCGACGTCGGGCATGGTGCTCGTCTCGGCCGCACTGCGCCAGATCCAAGGCCAGCCCAAGCCGCTGTTCATGGTGATGGTGCCACTCGGCGTCGCTCTGCCTCCGGGCTTGCAGGTGGGCGTCTACACCAAGGACCTCTGGGACAAGGCCCAGAAGGGCGAGAAGATTGACGAAAAGGCGATCACGCCGATCAAGCTTCCCTACACGCTGTGCCACGCCGCAGGCTGCACGGGCGAAATTGAAGCGACACCAGAACTCGTCAACAGCTTGAAGACCGGCGGTGGTCTGGTCGTGCTCGCAGTTCATGCGTCGGGCCGAGCAATGCCCCTGCCGATGGCGCTGTCGGGTTTCGACAAGGCCCTCGATGGCACGCCAGCCGATCCAAAGCTCTACAGCGATCAGCGCCGCGACGTGATGATCAAGATTGCTGAAAACCAGAAGCGCATGATCGAAGAGCAGCGCAAGCAATCCGATGAGCTACAGAAGATGCAGCCCAATCCGGCTGCGCAGCCAAAGGCTGCTCCAGCAGCGACTGCGCCAGCGGCTCAGCCCGCTAAGAAGCCGTAAGGCGGTTTTCGAGACACAAGCATGCAGAAAGCCGCACGCGAGTGCGGCTTTCTTATTTCGGCGACCGCGCGTCACTCAATGCGGCTGCAGAAATTTCGGCCGATAGACGCCTTCACGTGACTTCGAGAAAAGTTCCGGCGACCTGCGGATGGCGCAGCGGTTTGCCCGTCGTGTCGGGCAAGAGGTTCTGCTCGGAAACGTAGGCCGTGTATTCGGTCTCGGCGTTTTCGGCCAGCAGATGATAAAACGGCTGATCCTTGCGCGGGCGCATCTGCTCGGGAATCGCCAGCCACCACTCCTCGGTGTTGTTGAACACGGGGTCGATGTCGAATACGATGCCGCGAAACGGGAAGAACCGGTGATGGACGACGTCGCCGACCCGATACTTCGCTTCTCGCATCGTCGGGGCTGGTGAAGTCGCTTTCGGACGGCGCACGCCTGTTACTCTCGATGAGGCTGCCACAGGCGAGCCTCGGTGGTGGATACGGTCAAGATAGCCGGTTGTTCCCGTTCGCGAAACATATTCCGCGCGGGTGCTTGCCGGTGCTACCAGGCAATCCCGGCTTTGAACTTGACGGTTACGTCCTGCGTTGCAGCCGTCAACCCGAATAGGACACCGGTTTCGACTGACAGCTTCGGTGCTGCTCGCCCCGTCTCGTCTTTGGCGGGATTTGCATCCTTGATGCTGAAGCTCCTGCCTCCAGCACGGCCATGACCGTGACCATCGAGTTCACGCTCGAGGTAAATGACGGGGCCGATGCGATGCTCCTGGAAGGCCGTGCCGGGCGCATCGCCGATATGCGGGATCGAGCCGTACCCTTCGATGCCAACCGAAAAATTCTCTCGCACCACGGTCTTGGCCGCCCAGGCATAGCTGAAGGCCACGCCCTCTTCCCGGTTCCGGCCGTAGGTCTTTTCGAAGAACGGATTGAACAGGAACACCGTCTTCTCGGTCCCGAAGTGCAGCACCGGCCCAATCGTCAGCGTGTTGGTTTCGTCGTCTGCGATGCGCACGTCGGTGCCCGCAAACCAGGCAAGGCCAAAGCCGTTCTCGAATTTCTTGAGCAGCAACAGACCTTCGATGCCGGCTGTCGAGGCGCGAAAATCATCGCCGATCGGCTTGTCGAGTCCAAGTTTGATGCCGCCCTTGAACTGGTCCGTGAAGCCATAACCGGCCGCCGCTTCCCAGCTGTGACGGACCTGCTCGGCATTGACGGGATAGCCTCGGAAGAATGACGAATTGAACTCGGCTTCGCGCAGCCCCTTGTCAACTTCCGCGCCTTTGACATCGAAGGTTCCTGCCTGGGCCGCGTGTGGCAATGCCACGAGCGCCACGGCGGCGGCGATCGTCGAAAAAAGCGAATTGCGGTTCATCTTCCTCAAACCTGTCCGGATCATGCGCTCGTTCGAATCAGTTCGATTTTCCAGATCGCGACATCTGCGCTGTCGAACTCGTAAAGAACATCCGACGGCCGCACTTCTTTGGTCGACTGTGATCTCAACGCGACATAGCCGTGCGCTCCGGGTGATCAGCGCCGTCGCTCCCCCCAGATGTTGATCAGGTTGGCGAGCACGATGACGCCGCCCCCCGCGAGCACCCAGGGATCGAGCGGTTCGCTGTACAGCATGGCGCCGATGACCGCGATCATCGGCAGCCGCAGGAAATCGAGCGGCGCGACAACGATCGCGTCCGCGAGGCTGAAGGCTTTTGCAAGCCCATAGTGGGCCGTCAACCCGCAGATGGCGACGACCCCGATCCAGGCCCAGGTCACCGGATCAGGCACCGTATAGCCCTGCCCCATCGGGATTAGTCCCATCAGCGTCTGTAAGGCGTGCATCCAAAAGATGATCTTGAAGGGGCTGTCGGTGCGCGTGAGCCGCTTGGTGCAGATCATCGACGAGGCAAAGCCGAGCGCGCTGACCAAGCCGATCAGAACCCCCGTCGAAACCGTCATGGCGCCGGGGCGCACGACGAGAAGCACGCCCGCAAAACCGACAATGCCTGCCAGAATCCGCGGCCAAGTCAGCCGCTCGCGCAGAAACACCGGCGCCAGGATCGCAACCCATAGCGGCGCAGTGAATTCGACGGCGAACAGCTGCGCCAGCGGGATCAACAGCAACGCATAGAGCCAAGCATACTGCGCCCCATAATGAATGATGCTGCGGCCGATGTGCAGGCCCAAAACTGGCGACCTAAGCTCCGACAGGTCCTCATCCGACGCCATTTGGATGACGAAAATAATGGCGAATCCGATCAGTGCGCGCCAGAACATCAACTCGTAGGTCGAGACCACGCGCTGCGCCTCGCGCCCGGCGATGGCAATGACGGAAAACGACACCAACGCCAGCATCATCCAGGCAACCGCCAGGACAGCGGCGCTCTGCCCCTTTGGACGGGTGGCGGCGGTCTCGGTCATTTCACAGCCGATTCGCTTGGTGTAAACTCGTCATGCGCTTGCCTATAGCCGTGGATGGCGGAGAGCGGAACTGTTTCCGCAACCGGAGCGGCGAACGCGCGCGCGGAACATTGAGCCTACAGTCCGAGGATGCCCGATGAATACCCCGTCGCAGTTCTGGGATCAGCGCTACGGCGAGTCCGGATTTTCATTTGGGGACCGGCCGAACGTGTTTCTCGAACAGCAGCAGCATCGGTTGCGCGCCGGCATGACCGCGCTGGTGCCGGGCGATGGCGAGGGCCGCAACGGCGTGTGGCTCGCCGAGCAAGGGCTCGACGTCATGACCGTCGATGCCTCGATCAAAGGCGTGGAGAAGGCGCGGGCATTTGCGGCAGCCCGCCGTGTCGCGATCGATGCGCGGCAAGCCGATCTGACGGCGTGGGACTGGCCGGTTGCCGCATTTGATCTGGTCGTATCGATCTACTTGCATTTCCCCGAGGCCGGTCGGCGCGCCGTACATCGGCACATGGCCGCTGCCCTGAAGCCCGGCGGGCTGCTCATTCTGGAGGGCTACACGCCGCGTCAGCTGGCGCATCGTGCCAACGGCAGCGTTGGTGGGCCGCCCGATGTCACGATGCTGTTCGAACCCGGTACGTTGCGCCAGGATTTTTCCGCCCTCGAGATTTTGGAACTTGCCGAGATCGATGTGGACCTCGCCGAAGGCAAGCGGCACATCGGACGATCCGCGGTGGTGCGGTTGGTTGGGCGGAAAACCGCATGACGGCGCAGCACTTCACGGGAGCGCCGGCGCCAGCGCACTTCAACATGGCGGCCTATGCGATCGGTCGCGCGGCAGCAGCCTTTCCCGACAAGCCGGCGCTCCTCGTCGTTGCTGATCCCGCGGCCCGCGCGCCGAGCGAGACCTGGACATTTTCCGCACTTGAAGATGCCGTTCTGCGCATCGCCGCCGCGCTCGCGGATCTCGGCTTGAAGCGCGGTGATCGCATTCTGATCCGGCTCGAAAATACGAGCGCCTACGCGCTTCTCTTCTTCGGCGCGATCGCGGGCGGCTTCACGGCGCTCCCCGCTTCCAGCCAATTGACGGCGCGCGAAGCAGCCTTCCTGCTCGAAGACAGTGGCGCCACAACAGTCGCACTCGCCGATCATCTGCCGCTCACCGAGATTCCGGCCGGCGTTCGTGTTCTGGCGGCAGACGAGATCACGCGCATGATCCGTCACCCGCGCCGCGCGACTTACGCCGACACCGCAGCGGGCGATCCCGCGTTCCTGATCTACACCTCCGGCACGACCTCGAAACCGAAAGGCGTCTTGCACGCCCAGCGCAGCGCCTGGGGCCGCCGGCCGATGTATGATGGCTGGTACGGCATCAGCGCCAGTGATCGCATGATGCACGCGGGCGCCTTCAACTGGACCTACACCCTTGGCGTCGGCCTCACCGACCCTTGGGCCAACGGTGCAACCAGCATCGTCTACACGGGCGAGAAGGACCCCGCGCTGTGGCCGCGCCTGATCGCGCAACACGAGGCGACCCTCTTTGCCGGCGTCCCCTCGCTCTATCGCCAAATCCTCAAATATGCGCGCCCCGACGCCGGCAGCCTCGGCGCGCTGCGCCATGGCCTCATCGCGGGTGAGCAGCCGCCTGAGGGTCTGCTCGACGAGTGGCGCGGCCAAACGCAACGCACGCTCTATGAAGCCTTCGGCATGAGCGAGATGTCGACGTACATTTCTTCGTCGCCGGGTGTGCCGCCCCGTGCTGGATTTATCGGCCGCCCGCAAGCCGGCCGCGCTGTCGTTCTGTTACCCCCAGATGGTGGTACTGAGCCATTGCCGCCCGGCACGGAAGGCCTCATCGCCATCCATCGCACCGATCCAGGGCTAATGCTCGGCTATTGGCAGCGTCCAAAGGAAGAAGCCGAGGTCTTCCGTGGTGATTGGTTCATTGGCGGTGACATTGGGTTGATGGATGCCGATGGGTACCTCACACATCGTGGCCGCGCCAACGACATCATGAAGGCGCTCGGCTATCGCGTCTCGCCACTCGAGGTGGAGGCTGTGCTCGCGGAACATCCAAGTGTCGCCGAAGTGGCCTGCGCAGAAGTGCGCGTGCGCGCGGATGTCAGTGTCATCGGCGCGTTCGTCGTGACGCGGGAGGGCGCATCGCGCGATGCCGCCGCCATCAAGGCCTTCGCCGAGGCGCATCTTGCGGCCTACAAATGCCCCCGCGAAATCGTTTTCGTGGATGCGTTGCCGCGCACCGCCAACGGCAAACTCAAGCGCGGAGCGTTGACGTTGCCAGCGGCCTCATGAGCCGCAGGCAACGCCCTCGTTATCGTGGTCCTACCATGGCCCCAAGTTGGCGACTGATGGCGCGTTCGAGATCGTCGCTCATCACGCCGCCGTGCCCTTGCACCAACAGCTCGATCGCGCGATCCGTCCGCTTGCGCCGGCGCTCGGCGAGGTATGCCCTGAACCGCGTCATCAGCGAACCATGCGACTGCGAGGCAGCTTTGGTTGCTCGACCCGTGTAGTCGGCCAGACCAGGCGATGCTGCGGGTGCTCTTCCAGCCAGTGTGCTCATGTCATGATCTCCAATCTTCTTGGACGCGATTGCCGCTGTCCACGTCGACAGTGTTTGATGTTCGCTCGATCAGCGTTGCCGAGCCCGATCGTCGATGTCCTTCAGCGCCTGATGCAAAGCCTTGTCTGAAGACACGCCGCGCGCCGTCAGCGTCGAATAGCGGCGCTGCAGAGCCAGCCCCTCGCCGATCGCGGCGAACACCATCGACATTTTTGTCCAAATCGGGGATGGGCTCACACCAGCTTCTTTTCGTGCCGATGCTGCTGCTTCAATTGCGTGCGATCTCATCGGTTCCTCCTCACAGTCCGAATGTGCGGCGGAGTGCTGCGATCTCGCTGGCGGTGAAGCCGGCGCCGAGGAGCGCCTCATCGCTGTGCCGCACCAGATAGGGACCCGCCAATGCGCGCGCGCGGCGCTCCTGCCCCGCGATGACGCTGGCGCCGAACCGCTTCAGCGCGGCCCGCATGCGACCGCCATACCCCGCGCCTATGGGCGTGCAGGTTTGTCCAGATTGGAGTGTTTCGGTTGTCATGATCGAGCTCCGTTTTTGTTTTGGAGCCCTCGTCGGCATTTCCGCCTTGGCTCGTTGTGTCCGAGCCTTGCTGTCGCTTTGGGATATGGTGCGCCTGTGCGCGTCCACCAGGACCGATGCTGCGCCGCAGCAATGCGTCTAACGCATGGATTTTTCTTTGTTTAAACAACGAGATATCGTTCTGAACAATTGAAATGTATCGCGTTCATTCCGAGCACATGCAACGCCGTTGGCAGCCCAATCGCGCGCGCCGCGCCGCCGCCCCTAGGCGTTGCATCGCGATCAGCCTAAATCAGCGGCTTGCAGAAACATGTGAGGTCCACCGATGTCGTCCGCGCACCCGCGCACCATTCTCATCACTGGCGCGAGTGCCGGCATCGGCAAGGCTACCGTTGCCCGCTTCGTCGCCGAGGGCTGGACCGTCGCCGCCACCATGCGCAAACCCGACACCTTTGTAGCCCCGAGCGGACCAGGCCGCGCCAAGGCCTTCGCCCTCGATGTCACCGATCAGGTCTCCATCGCCCGCGCGCTCGCCGCGATCGAGTCCGACCTCGGCGGCATCGGCGTGCTGGTCAACAATGCGGGCTATGGCCTCGTCGGCCCGTTCGAGGCGATCGACGAGGCGCAGATCCGCCGCCAATTCGAAACCAACGTGTTTGGTCTGATGGCGGTGACGCGCGCCGTGCTGCCGGGGATGCGCGCGCGCTGCTCAGGCCGCATCATCAACGTTGCGTCCGTCGGCGGGCGCATCGCGTTTCCGTATTATAGCTGCTATCACGCGACCAAGTGGGCGGTCGACGGATTCTCCGAGTTGCTCGCCTTCGAGCTCAGGCCGCACGGCATCGGCGTCAAGATCATCGAACCCGGCCCCATAAAAACCGAATTCTACGACCGCTCGGAGGACCAGCCGCCAGCGGAAAACCTTGGCACCTACGCCGGCCATTTTCGCAAGACCTACGCGCGCATGCGCGGCGTCGGCATGAAGGCTCCTGGTCCCGAGATCGTGGCCGACGCGATCTGGCAGGCGGCGACCGAGAACCGCTGGCGCTTGCGCATCTCGCCCAATGCTCAGATGATCCTCGCCATGCGCCGGCTGGTCGGCGATACGCTGTTCCATCGCGGCGTACGCCGTGTCTTGCGCACCGGCTGAGGCGACGGCGTTCACAATGGGAGAGGCTCATGCGCCAGCGACACACGTTGATCTTGATTGGCATGGCCGGTGTGGCATTGACGGCGCTGGCGGGGGACGCCCTCGCCCAGCGCGGCGAACGTCTCGTCACCGGCTGCAGCCGATTTGGCAAAGGCTGCATCACCGCGCCGACCCGCCCCGGCCGATTTGGCCCCGAGGTGCGCCTGCCCGGCGGCACATGGATCTCCTGCAAACTCGACTGCCCAACCACGCTGCGCGATGAAACCGTCGACTTCTGGATGAAGCGCGACTGGGAACGCGGCGGACCCGAACCACGCCGTCGCTAACGGCCATCGACTGAGGGACACAATGACGCCGACGCTCAAGCCCACCACCGTCGTCTTCGACGTCGGCAATGTTCTGGTCGATTGGGATCCACGGCATCTCTATCGCAAAGTGTTCGCCGATACCGCGCGCATGGATTTGTTCCTCTCCGAGGTCTGCCATCCCGCCTGGAACCTCGCGCAGGACGCGGGCCGCCCCTGGCCCGAGGCCGAGCGCGAAGCCATCGCGCGCCATCCCGATCTGGCGCCAGAAATCCGCGCCTACCGCGCCCGCTGGCATGAGATGCTGTCGGGCGACATCCCGGAATCCGTCGCGATCCTCGAAGAACTCGCGGCCAAGCGCGTGCCCCTCTACGCCATCACAAACTTCGCGGCCGACACCTTCGCCGAGACCTGCGCGCGCTTCCCGTTCTTCCGCCACTTTCAAGGCATCGTCGTCTCGGGAACCGAGAAGCTGATCAAGCCGGATGCGCGCATCTATCAGCTGCTCGCCACCCGCTACGATCTCGATCTCTCGGCGTGCGTCTTCATCGATGACAGCGCCAAGAACTGCATCGGCGCGCGCGCCGCCGGCATGCACGCGATCGACTTTGTCGGCGCCGGCGACGCACGCCAGCGGCTCCACGCCCATGGATTTCCGTTGGACTGACGGGTGGTCCTACGCGCGGCGTCAGCGTTTCTCGCCGACGACAATCCACTGCTTGGCCATGAGATCGATCAGCCGCCCGCCGGAGAGTTTGACAATCCAGTGCCGCGGATCCGTCGCTCGAAACGACTGCGCACTATGGTCCGCGATCACGTGCAATCCGCCGGCACGCACCAGATCGATGGCGGTCTGCCGCACAAAAAATCGCAAGTGCGTGCGATCGAGCAGGCCATCGCGCGTGTAGTGAAAATCACCCTTGAACAGCAGCCGCGCGATGAACTTCCAATGCCGGATGTTGGGAACCGAAACGATCAGGCGCCCGCCGGGCCGCAGCAGCGTTGAAATCCGGCGCACCACCTCCCACGGATCGGCCAGGTGCTCGAGCACGTCCATGCACAGAATCAGATCGAGCGATCCTGCCTCGATCTCGCGTTCGAACATGTCGCGTTCGACATTGACGGTCCAGACGCGATCACACTGGCTCCGCGCCCGCTCGCCATTTCGGGACTCAGCTCAACCCCGCCTGCCCAAGCTACGGCTGCGCGCGCCCTTCACCAGCCGCACGGTCGCGCCCGCGCCGCAGCCGATATCGAGTATGCGCGTCACCGTTTCCGGCAAGTGCAACAGCACCTCGCGCCGCTCATTGAGATAGTAGTCCTCGGTGACCCCACCGCCATCACGCGCCATCACGCCTCTCCGTCACACCGCGTTGCTCCAACGTGCGCTGGTTGAGATTTTCAATTTTGTGCGACAGCTTTAGCGCTGGACCAATCACTCCGGATCCTCGGCGAAGCCCGACAATGGTCGCTCCTTGCGCAACACATCCTGGCGATAGGTTTCGACAGGTGATCTCAGACAGGCGCTCCAGAATTTTTCCGCCTGCTTGTTGGCAGTCGTCTTGCTTTTAAGGGCGGTCATTGATGGTCCAATGAGGACGAAGGCCATATCTGTCGAGAGGTCCAGAGTAAGGTTGACCAAGTCTCTAATCTCATCGTAGTCAGGCTGCCTTTGCGGTGCGCGGGTCAAGTAATGGGCCAGTCGAGTGTGGCGCACGTCGACCAGAACATCGCGGAGTTCCATCAACTTCGGATTGGTCGGTCGAGGCTCACCTTCCTTGGGCCAACGCGCGGGGACACACTCCTTGAAACGCGAGAGCCGCTCACCGTTCAGCTTCGCTTCGTCGCTGGCGAGGTGCGGCTCGTTGCCAAGGTCGAGCGCCCACTGCTCTGAGGCAAGTCGGCTGCAAACGGCGTCGTTTTCGAGCCACTTCGCAATATTGCACAGCGTGATCTTGTCACTTGCCGCAGGTTCACTCAGCCTGAGCGCTTTTGACATGGCGTCGCGTACGAGCGCCCGAGAGATCGTCCTGATATCATCGAGTTCGAGGTGATTCAGCCCGTCTCGTGCCTCTTTGGAGGCGAGTTTCATGGCCTCATAGTGCGCCCAAGGTGCATAGGCGGCCTGTGCCTCCGCGAGGATGAGCTTGATCATCTCTCGTTGCGGCTCGATCTCCGGGTCGAGCTGTCCGGACTTGATCTGCCGCGAGCCGTGCGTGGCCGCGCTCGCCGCCCGCTTCATCGCGCTCTCAATCGCCGATATTTTGTCCTGGGCGCTCATAACGTCTCCGAAGTTTCGGACAGCCTGAACACATCTGATGACCAGTCGAAGACATACCACGCATCTGCCGCGTTCTGAAATCGCGATAGATTTCTGAGGCTCTTGCCGAACCGCTGGCGTTGAACTTGTTCAGGGATATCGTGGCCACCAAAGGCAACCCGGCGTGCAACGCGCGCGATCGTCTGTTCAACGCTTGCGAAGCGGAGATAGATCAGCGTCACGCGATAGCCGGCGTCTTGCCAGCCCGGGATACGGGTCAAGTAATTCGTTCCCGAAAGGGTGGTCTCAAGAACGATATCGTTCTTGGCCGCCACATGTTCATCGAGCCGTTGCAAGAGCACCCGGCCCGCCTTGAATTCTCCCGCAGCCAACTCTTTCTCGATTTCATCGGCGTTGAGGAGTTCAAAGTTTGTCACAGAAGGCGATCCAATGATCGCCGACCAGTCCGCTGCGCGAATAAAACTCGTTTTCCCCGCGCCATTGGGACCGGCGATGATCATGATCTCCGGCATCGCCGCCCTCCTGGCTTATGCCTTCTTCTCCGGCAGCACCACCCGTAGCGACAGCTCGCGCAACTGCTTTGGGGTGACGTCGCTGGGCGCGCCCATCAACAGGTCGTTGGCCTGCTGGTTCATCGGAAACAATGCGACGTCGCGCACGGTCTTGGTGCCCGTCAGCAGCATCACCATGCGCTCGATGCCGGCCGCCATGCCGCCGTGCGGCGGCGCGCCGTACTGGAACGCGCGATAGAGCCCGCCGAAACGCGCCTCGACGTCCTCACGCGTGAGCCCCGTCAGGCCGAAGGCCTTCACCATCGTCTCGGGCAGGTGATTGCGGATCGATCCCGATGCGATCTCGTAGCCGTTGCAGACCATGTCGTACTGGTTGGCTTTCAGCGCCAGCATTGCGTCGCGGCCTTTCGCTTCCGCCGCTTCGAGGCCTGCGCTGCCGCCCTGCGGCATCGAGAATGGATTGTGCGAGAAGTCGATTTTCTTGTCCTCCTCGTTCCACTCATAGAACGGGAAGTCGACGATCCACGCGAACGCAAACCGCTTTTCATCGATCAGCTTCAGCTCGCGGCCGATCTCGTCGCGCGCCAGCCCAGCGAACTTGTAGAACTTTGCCGGATCACCGGCGGTGAAGAAGCAGGCGTCACCGGTCTTGAGACCCATCTGCTTCTGGATCGCGCCCGCGCGCTCGGCGCCGACGTTCTTGGCGATCGGACCGGCGCCGGCCTCACCTTCCTCCGCACGCCAGAAGATGTAGCCGAGCCCCGGCTGTCCTTCCTTCTGCGCCCAGCCGTTCATGCGATCGCAAAACGCACGCTGACCGCCGCTCGGCGCCGGGATCGCCCACACGCGCACCTTCGGGTCCTTCTCGATCATGCCGGCGAACACCTTGAAGCCGGAGCCGCGGAAGTGCTCGGTCACATCCTGCATCTCGATCGGGTTGCGCAAGTCGGGCTTGTCGGAGCCGTACTTTGCAATCGACGTGTCGTAAGGAATCCGCTGCCAGCCCTTGTCGACCTTTTTGCCGTCCGCGAACTCCTCGAAAACAGCCGTGATCACCGGCTCCATGGTCGCGAACACGTCCTCCTGCTCGACAAAGCTCATCTCGACGTCGAGCTGATAGAATTCGCCGGGCAAGCGGTCGGCGCGCGGATCTTCGTCGCGGAAGCACGGCGCGATCTGGAAATAACGGTCGAAGCCCGACATCATCAAGAGTTGCTTGTACTGCTGCGGCGCCTGCGGCAGCGCATAGAACTTGCCGGCATGAATGCGGCTCGGTACCAGGAAGTCACGCGCGCCTTCCGGGCTCGACGCGGTCAGGATCGGCGTCGGGAACTCGTTGAAGCCGACGTCGTGCATGCGCCGCCGGATCGATTTGGTGATCGCGAGCCGCTTCATGATGATGCCGTGCAGCGTCTCACGGCGCAGATCCAGGAACCGGTAGGTCAGCCGCAGGTCTTCCGGATAATCCGGCTCGCCGAACACTGGCACCGGCAGCTCTTTCGCCTCCGACAGCACCTCGATTTCGGCGGCATAGACCTCGATCTCGCCCGTCGGCAGCTCCGCGTTGACGGTCCCTGCCGGCCGGTCGCGCACCGCGCCATCGATCCGAATCACCCACTCCGACCGCACCGCTTCAGCCACCTTGAAAGCCTTGGAATCGGGATCCGCCACCACCTGCGTGATGCCGTAGTGATCGCGCACGTCGATGAACAGCACGCCGCCATGATCGCGCACCCGATGCACCCAGCCCGAGATCCGTGTTGGCGTGCCAACATCCGTCTTCCGGAGCGCCCCGCAGGTGTGCGAGCGATAGCGATGCATTTTCGCCTCGGCCATGGCCGTCATTCCTTGCAAATCGTTGTGAAATCAGCGCCGGACAAGCGCATTTGCCTCCCCCTTTGTCAAGGCTGAGGCCCCCCATCCGTAGCCGTTCGCCCCGCTTGCACGGGAGTGTGCCAGGGAGTTCCCCAGGGAACAGCGGCCTACGCAAATGATCCCTATTGTCGCGGGATATTGATCGCAGCGCCGCGGGGGCCTGAGCCTCGCACCCGATGCGGTCCACCACTTATGGTACGATCGAGACGCCTCGATCCGTCCACCCCCTGCCGGCGGCCCCATTTTTGGCCGCAAGGGTGGCCGTCCGGGAGCTTGGCCCGGAGTACCACGGCCAAATTTCGGATTTCGCGGTAGACGACCTGTCGTCCGCCGGGCACCCTGAGCATAAATCCGCCGTCCACCCGCATTCAGCCCGCGACAAGCCCGAAACCCTAGGTTATACGCGCGCTTATGCACCCTATTACGAGCACACAAGAACTTGCGGCAACGTGTGCGCGACTGGCGCGCCACGCCTATGTCGCCGTCGATACCGAATTCATGCGTGAGGCGACGTTCTGGCCAAAGCTGTGCTTGATCCAGCTCGCCGGACCTGACGACGAAGCAATCGTCGATCCGCTCGCGCCCGGCCTCGATCTGAAGCCGTTCTACGACCTGATGGCGAACAAGGCCGTCACCAAGGTCTTCCACGCCGCCCGCCAAGACATTGAAATCGTCGTCATTCAGGCGAGCCTCGTGCCCGAACCGATTTTCGACACGCAAGTGGCGGCGATGGTCTGCGGCTTCGGCGAGTCCATCTCCTACGTCAACCTCGTCAAGCAATTGACCGATGCCGACATCGACAAGTCGAGCCGCTTCACCGATTGGTCGCGGCGGCCGTTGTCTGAAAAGCAGCTCCTCTACGCCCTTGGCGACGTCACGTACCTGCGGACCGTCTACTCCAAGCTGCAGGCCGAACTCGAGGCGACCGGCCGCACCGATTGGCTCGCCGAGGAGATGTTCACGCTGACGGACCGCGAGAGCTACGAGACGCGGCCTGAAGACGCGTGGAAGCGGCTGAAACTGCGGGCGCGCAACAAGAAGAGCCTCGCGGTGCTGATGGAACTGGCGGCGTGGCGCGATGCGCTGGCCCAACATCAGAACGTGCCGCGCGGCCGTATCCTGCGCGATGAGGCGCTCTACGACATCGCCAACCAGATGCCGACCGAGACCGCGAAGCTTTCGGAACTGCGCACATTGAGCGACGGCTTTGCGCGCTCCTCCCGCGCCAAGGACATCATCGACGCCGTCAAGCGCGGTCTTGCGCGCGATACCAAAACAATTCCGGCGATGCCGCAGGGCTCAGCCCTCTCGCCGGACAAGACCGCCTTGGTCGAGTTGCTGCGCGTGCTGCTCAAGGCGGCCGCCGCCAAGCATCGCGTCGCCCCGCGCCTGATCGCCGACACCGACGACCTCGAGCGCATCGCCATCGAACGCGACCCCGATGTCGCCGCTCTCAAAGGCTGGCGCCGGCAGCTGTTCGGCGAGGACGCGCTCGCCTTGAAGCGGGGTGAACTGGCGCTCCGCGTCATCGACGGCGAAGTCACCACCGTCGCGATCGGCGCCGCGCCGAACTGAGGTCCTAAGCCCTCGTTCATTCGAGAAATCGGCGGCCCGCGCCTAGCGAGTTTCTCAACATGGGTAGTCGCATCGAGGCGTCACTCAGCGAAAGTTGTTGTGCAGCAACGACTTCTCGCCCGAGTAAGGAACGCCCCGATGCCGACAGAGTGTACTCTGGATTCGTTCGAGTTTGGAACCGTCGAGCGCCGCCAGATTGTGGGCAGCTTCGATGGCGGCGAGATCACCTCGGATGCGGGCGCGCTCTTGCTCGGCGAGACCGACAAGGCGATCGGTCTCGTGTCGCGCCTCGCCGGCTGCTTCCAGGATGCGCGCTGCCCTGCGCTCACCGTCCACCAACTTCCAGCGATGCTCAGCCAGCGCATTTTCGGCATCGCGCTCGGCTATGAAGATATCGTCGATCACGATCAGTTGCGCCACGATCCGGTGCTGGGCGTGCTCGGCAACTCTTTGACCAGCAAGCGCTCGGACTGCGCCCCTCTCGCTGGCAAGTCGACGCTAAACCGGCTGGAGCACGCCGCCAAGGTCGGCGCCGATCCCTATCACAAGATCACCCACGACCCCGCCGCGATCGAGCGCTTGTTCGTGACGCTGATGATCGAGGCGCATCACGAGCCGCCGCGCCGGCTGACGATCGATCTCGATGCGACGCATGATCCGATCCACGGCGAGCAGGAAGGCCGGCACTTCAACGCCTTCTACGACTGCTATTGCTATCTGCCGCTGTACATCTTCGCGGGCCGGCATCTGCTCGCCGCCAAACTTCGCAGCGCCGATACGGACGCAGCCGATGGCGCCAAAGACGAGATCGCGCGCATCGTCGCCCAGATCCGCGAGCGTTGGCCGGATGTGCGCATCATCCTGCGCGCCGACAGCGGGTTCGCACGCGACGACCTGATGAACTGGTGCGAAACCAACGGCGTCGACTACATCTTCGGTCTCGCCCGCAACGTGCGGCTCGTTGGCGCCATCAAGCGCGAACTGGTGCTGGCGCGGCGTGCGGGCCGCCGATCCGGCCGCGCCGAACGCCGGTTCGCAATCCTCGAGAACTGGGACACGCGCGAAGGTTGGGCGAAGCCGCGCAAGGTGGTCGCCAAGGCCGAATGGCTCGATGACAAAGCCAACCCACGCTTTATCGTCACCTCGCTGCACTGGTCGGACGGCGATGCGCGCAAACTCTACGAAGACATCTACTGCGCGCGCGGCGAGATGGAAAACCGCATCAAGGAGTGCCAGTCGGACCTGTTCGCCGGCCGCACCAGCGCGGCATCGATGAGTACCAATCAGTTGAATACTTTCGCCGCCATTCAGTTGGATGGGCGATGCGGCGCATCGTCTGATCGCACTTCGAGTGCG
Source organism: uncultured Alphaproteobacteria bacterium (assembly GCA_963779515.1). GTDB lineage: Bacteria > Pseudomonadota > Alphaproteobacteria > Rhizobiales > Hyphomicrobiaceae > CAVZYN01. The sequence goes on along the minus strand of CAVZYN010000002.1, from coordinate 754,626 downwards.
CTTGCGAAGTCGGACACCACCGGTTGAGCTGTTGAAGAGTTCGGTCGCCGGTGCGGTCTCGCGTCAGCAATCCGCGCTGCGTGAGACGCTCGGCAATGGCCAGATGAAATGGGGGTAGAAACGTCGGCGCCGCCAAAGTGCTCAACGCCAGGATCGCATACTCGTTGTCGTCGACTGTCCGCATGACACTCAATACAGCACGCGGGACGCCGCACGGTGATGCGGCTGGTGCCCGCACACCAGCCGCTCACAACCAAACCACGAACGCGCGACCGAGGCCCTCTCTGTCGCCATTCGTGGGACATCTGCAATGTCTTATAAATGACTAAACGCGTCATCCGTCAGCTGGAGACAACTCTTGCGCCGATTCGAACGAAAGTCTCGCCGCGTGCGCTCGCAGAGAAAAATATCTATTAAAAATCATGACGTTACCAACACTTAGAGGGGGCTGGCTTAGTGATGCGAAAATGCAACGAGTGCTCCATTTACGGATGAAGACAATTGATCCGCTCTGCGCCTCACGATGCCTTGGAAAAATCAAAGCGGCGCAGACCAGCATTCTTGGTGTCGGCAAGCCTGCGCGATTTGCCATCGAAATAGGCAGTTTCTTCGATTTCCAGATGCTCGTGGAAGATTTCGCCGTGCACGCGGCAGCCGCCTTTGAGCACCAGCTGATTGGCGTAGACCTCAGCATCGGCCTCACCGGCGAACACGACCTTGCTGGCGATCAATTGCCCGCTGAATTTGCCGGTCTTGCCGAGCACCAAGGTATCGCAGACGAGGAAGCCGTCGAAGGTGCCGTCGAGCCAAACCTCGCTCGGGTGCTCGAGGGTACCCGACACGATGCAGCGGGCGACAAGGATCAGCGGCGCATCATTGTGAGCGGCACGCGACAGGGCTTTGAGATCGGATGGCATGAGACGACCGAGGTACGCGTCCGGAACGCCGGACATACAAGAACACACGCGCCATGTGAGACCGCTCGGGCGCCTTTGTCGAGCAATTGACCCTCGATCTTGTGCAACGCGCACCGCCACTGCAGCCGATTTGCATCAGCTAAGATTTGGGAAGGCACGCGCCGAAGCGGTCACGCTGCGTCGCCGGTAGTATCGCGATCGCCGCCGGCTGATCGCCGAGCCACTCCTGCAGCGCGATCATGTTGTTTTCGGCGATCGCGACACAGCCCGCCGTGCCCGCACCCGCACTGCGCCACAAATGCAGGAACACGCATGACCCGCCCTTTGCCGCCGCATTGCTCGGCAGATCGATGAAGATGCCGCGCTTGTAGAGCGGCTCCGACCACATCTTCTCGCCGCTCGTGCCGGCCGGCACCGAACTCATCGGCACGATGGTGTTGTAGGCCGCCGAGCGCACATCATCGACGCAGTAGGATGTCTCCGCTGCAAGCTTCAGATGCCGCCGCGGCCCGCCCGCGGCCGTGCCAAAACCGTGGCCGATCGAAAAGATCCCGGCCGGCGTGCGCTTGTCGCCCTCGCGCTTGATCGGCTCGCCGGGCTTTGCCGCCGCCTCGAACGACCACGCCCAGCCCATGCCGGTGAGACCGACGACGCCCGGCAGCGCGACGCCGTTCGGACGCCATGCCTCGGCGGGTGTCGCGCGCTCATAGCGCTGGATGTTCGCTGGCACGCTGCTCCACCCGGCCGTCGTCACCACGACCAGACGCGTCGCGGCACCAAGCACCTGCGGGCACGACTGCGCACGTAGCTCGCTTGACCAGAGGCCCGAAAATAGGATTGCAAACACCGGCAGCAGCGCTGCCACGCGACGGCAAGACGACATCTTACTCTCCCCCAATGCGCGCGCCACCCAACGCGCGCTGGATCAGTCCACGCTCAATTTCTGTCCCAATCGCCCCGCCAGATCCTGAATGTATTGCCACGCAACGCGCCCCGAGCGCCCGCCGCGCGTCACCGACCATTCCAGCGCTTCCCGCACCAGCGCCTCGTCCTTGATCTTCAATTTGTGATGCTGAACATAAGCCCGGATCATGTCGAGATATTGATCCTGCGTGCCGTTGTGGAACCCGAGCCAGAGCCCGAACCGGTCCGACAGCGACACTTTTTCCTCGACCGCTTCGGAGGGATTGATCGCCGTCGAGCGCTCATTTTCCATCATGTCGCGCGGCATCAGATGGCGCCGGTTCGACGTTGCATAGAAGATCACGTTCTCGGGGCGCCCCTCGATGCCGCCTTCCAGTACCGCCTTCAACGATTTGTAGCTCGTGTCGTCGCGGTCGAACGAGAGATCGTCGCAGAACACGATGAACCTATGCGGCGACTGCCGCATGGCGGCGAGGCAATGCGGCAACGTTCCGATATCCTCGCGATGGATCTCGACCAGCTTCAGATCGGATTTGGCCTTCTTGAGGCTTTTGCGCACGTCGGCATGCACCGCCTTGACGAGTGACGACTTGCCCATGCCGCGCGCGCCCCATAGCAGCGCGTTGTTGGCGGAGAGCCCCTCGGCAAACCGCCGCGTGTTGTCGCGCAGCTGATCCGCCGCCCGCTCGATGCCCTTGAGAAGCCCAAGCGGCTGCCGGTTGACATGCGGCACCGGAACGAACCCCGGCGGATCCGACTGCCAGACGAACGCCTCGGCGGCGTCGAAATCAGTCTTCGGCTGTGCGGGCGGTGCCATGCGTTCGAGGATGGCGGCAAGGCGATCGAGGCGGTCGAGGATGGCTTTATCGGTCATGTCGGCTGAATGGCTGGTCTCGGGGAAGGGCTTCGCCCTCGTCTATAGACAAACACTCGCCTCGTCATCCCTGCGGCGACGCGGATAGCGACATCAATATTGGCAACGTTAAACGCCGTGCCCCTCCTGCCGGATCCAGGCGTGCGCCTTGTCCAACGCCCGGCCCAGCATGTCGAACATCTCGTTGACCTCGTCTTCCTTGATGACGAGCGGCGGGCAGAGCCCGACGTTATCGCCGCCAACCGCGCGGCAAATGAGTCCTTCCGCCTCGGCGAAGCCGACCACCTTGGCGCCGATCGCGAGCTTCGGATCGAACGGCTGCTTGCTGGCCTTGTCCTGCATGATCTCGATGGCACCGATGAGGCCGACGCCGCGCGCCTCGCCCACCAGCGGATGATCGGCGAGCGCCTGGAGCCGCCGATTGAACGCCGGCGCGACCCGGCGCACATGCGCGACGATGTTGATGCGTTCGTAGATCTCGAGCGTCTTCAGTGCGACGGCGCACGCCACCGGATGCCCCGAATAGGTGAAGCCGTGCGCGAACACGCCGAGTTTCTTGCTCTCTTCGACCAACGCCTCATAGACGCCCTGCGGCACCGTGATGGCGCCAAGCGGCATGTAGGCCGAGGTGATCGCCTTCGCCATCGTCACCGTCGTCGGCTTCATGTTGTACGTCTGCGAGCCCCAGAAATTGCCGGTGCGGCCAAACCCGCAGATGACCTCGTCGGCGATGAACGCGACATCGTGTTTCGCGAGCACCGCTTGAACCTTCTCGAAGTACGTCTTCGGCGGCAGGATCACGCCGCCAGCACCCTGCACCGGCTCAGCGATGAAGGCCGCCACCGTCTCTGGCCCCTCCCGTTCGATCAGGGCATCGAGGCTTGCGGCCATGCGCGTCGCGAACGCCTCTTCGTCTTCGCCTGCCTCCGCGTGCTTGTAGAAATGCGGGCACTCCGCATGCAGCACCCGCGCCATCGGAAGGTCGAAATCGGCGTGGAACACCGGTAGCCCCGTCAGGCTCGCTGCCGCGATCGTGGTGCCGTGATAACCGCGCACCCGCCCGATGATCTTCTTTTTCTTCGGCTGGCCACGCGCGTTGTTATAGTACCAGGCGAGTTTGATCTGCGTGTCGTTCGCCTCGCTGCCCGAACTCGTGAAAAAAACTTTCGATGCCGGGCACGGCGCCAGTTCCTTGATCTTTTCAGCGAGCGCAATCGCCGGCTCGTGGCTCTTGCCGCCGAACAGATGCTGGAACGACATCCGGCTCATCTGTTCAGAGGCGGCCTCGACGAGCTCGCGATTGCCGTAGCCAAGCCCCGTGCACCACAGCCCCGCCAGTCCCTCGAGATAGCGCTTGCCGCTGGTATCGTAGATGTAGACGCCCTCGGCGCGCTCCATCACCAGTGGTCCCGCCGTCCTGAGGACCGCCAGATTTGTGGTCGGATGCAGCAGCGCCTCGACGTCGCGGGTTTGGAAATTCGACAGTGGCCGCATGGCATCGCCTCCGAATGAATTGAGCCCTCAGCCGGGCCTGAGTATGCCCATAATACGCCGACTTCTGCCCGGACAATACGCCGTCTTCGGCTCAGCCCTCGCTTGTACCCAAGCTTGGGCTGGCTGGCATCGCCGCGCGAACCCTGTTATGAGCGCCTTTCCACTGGGATTGAGACTTTAATGAACGGACCGCTGACCCCGATCCAACAGCCTTTGGCGCGCTGGTCGAGCCGTTTTGCGGTGTTCGCGCTCACGATCGTGGCGGTCATTCTGCCACTGCACCGGTTCACCCAGTTCCCAACCAAGACCGCGATCGTGCTGGTCGGAGTAGCCTTCGGGCTGGCCGCGATTGCGTTGTTCCTGGGACTGATTGCCGCCGTCGGCATCTGGCGGCGCGGCCGCACCGGCGCCTGGAGTACCGCCGCCGGCATCCTGCTGCCGCTCGCCCTCTTCGCCTGGCCACTCGCGATGGTGCCGGCCTACCAATCACTGCCCATCATCAACGATATCTCGACCGACACCGTGACGCCACCGCGCTTCGACGTGCTCGCGAAGGAACGGCACGCCCAAGGCGCCAACACCGCCGCCTATCCCGGCGAGCGCGTCGCCAAGCTGCAGGCCGACGCTTACCCGGACCTCAGAACCGTCGTCGTCAATCGCCCCGTCGAAGACACCTACGATCTGGTGCTCGACATCGTGCGCGGCCGCCGCGGCCTGCGCTGGAAAGTCGCCGGCGAAGTCACGCCGACGCTGCGCCCGGCTCGCTTCGGCATCATCGAGGTGGCGGATCGCAGCACATTCCTCGGCTTCATCGACGATGTCGTGATCCGCGTCTCCGGCAACGAAACCCAATCCAAGGTCGACATCCGATCGGCCTCGCGCTACGGCCGCCACGACTTCGGCCAGAACGCCGCGCGCATCCGCCGCGTCCTGCGCGAACTGCAAAGCCGGCTCGAACTCGGTCAATCCCGGCGTCGCCAGTGGCGCAAGCCGCGCCAGCACGCTGCGCGCCGCCGCCGGACGCGCCGATATCCCAGAGCCTAAGCGCCCAGGGCGGCGACCGCCGTCTCAGGCCCAAGAGGCATCGAAGGAGGGCTCGAAATCCGGGCGAGCCCCCGCTCCGACAGATGCACAACGTGCGCCGCCACGGAAAGAGCCGCCGCGTTGAGGAGTTTCGCGTCGAGCCCCTTGTAGACGACGCCGACGACAGCCCGGATCGTCCCGTGCCCGCCCTGGATCGCCTCCAAGATTGCCTGCTCGCGCATGCGCCGGTGCACCAGGAACGCCCGCACCATTTTTTGCGGCTTTTCGAGCTGACCGCCGTGGCCCGGGAAATAAACTCGATCGTCGCGCGGCACCAACTTTTCCAGCGCCGCGATGTAGGCGCCCATATGTCCCTCGGGCGGCGCCACCACGCTCGTGTTCCACGCCATCACATGATCGCCCGAGAACAGGATATCCGTGCCGCCCAGCGCAAAGCACAGATGATCCGGCGCATGGCCCGGCGTGAACAGCGCTTCGAGTGACCAGTCCGCGCCCTCGAGCCGATCGCCGTCGCGCAGCACGATGTCGGGCACGAAATTGCGCTCGACATATTCCCCGCTCGTCAGCGACGCCCCGCCGGTCGCCCGCGGTGGCGATTTATGCCCATAGCCGGCGGTCTTCGCGCCCGTCGCCTTCAGCATGGCGGCGAGGCTGTCGGTGTGATCGCGATGCGTGTGGGTGATGACGATGTGCGTGATTGGCCGCCCCGCCGCCGCCGCCAGGATCGCCGCCTCGTGCGCCGGATCTCCTGGACCCGGATCGATCAGCGCCAGCGACGCTTGCCCCACCAGATACGAGTTGGTGCCCTTGTACGTGAAGGGACCCGGATTGTTGGCGACGAGCCGCACCACGCCCGGCGCCAGTACGCGCGGCACCCCGTAGGCGAACTCCATGGCGGACTTGAATTCGGGGGCAGCTGTCATGATCGGGACGTCCAGTGGGTGAGCAAACTTCTAACGGCCGGCGCCGCGACCGGGAAGCGTTAACCGCGTGCCCGAAACGAAACAGGAGCAGTGACATCACAAACCATCACCTGCAGCTCACGAAAACTTTCGTTCAGATGGCCAACGAATACACGTACTGTCCAGTCACAACGCAACGTCACTGAACTCACCTGCTCGACACAACAACCAAACCGAGGAAATCGATGAAAAAGACCGTTCTTGCGCTCGCCGTTGTCGCTGCCGCCACCCTTGCCGCAGCACCTGCCTTCGCCCAGGGCAAGTGCCCCTCCGGCCAGACGTTCGACACCGGCGCCAAGAAGTGCGTCGCTGAGAAGCGCGGTTCGTAACCTACCGAATTCGCTACATGTCCATTTGGAAAACGGGTCCCATCGGGGCCCGTTTTTCTATGTGGCCGGTGTTATGCGCGGCGATGTCTGAAACATTTGAAAAGAATGGTCGGAGCGGGGAGATTCGAACTCCCGACCCCTTGCTCCCGAAGCAAGTGCGCTACCAGGCTGCGCTACGCTCCGCCCGACCGTCTCAGTGCCGCAGCCCCATTGACGGGCCCACGACGCAAGAGGCGGCCCGTCACCGGACCGCCCGAGATGGCGGTATATACCGAGCCGCCGTGGCCGCCGCAAGGCCTTCCCCAAGAAAGGTCAATGCTGGAACTCTGAAAAAAATGCGCGGCATCTCGACCGGACCTGGGGGCGTTGCTTGCAGGCCCGTCCAATCCCCGGTATCAACGGCGCGCGCCGCGTCTTTATGAGCCGCCCGCGCCAGTTGGGGCGTAGCCAAGTGGTAAGGCAGCGGATTTTGATTCCGCCATGCGGAGGTTCGAACCCTCCCGCCCCAGCCAGCCAGTCACCCTCTCCGCTCGACAGCTGGGGGCCGAGTTATTTCCCGAGCAGAAGATTGGGCAGCCACAGCGTCAGCGCCGGGATGTAGGTGACGAGACCGAGCACGATCAGCATCGGAATATAGAAGATCATCACCCCGCGTGAGAGCTGCTCCATGGAAATCTTTCCGATGGCGCAACCAACCGCGAGAGTCGGCCCGACTGGCGGCGTCAGCAGGCCAATGCCCAGATTGTAGATCATGATGATGCCGAAGTGCACCGGATCGATTCCGTAGCGCTGCAGCAGTGGCATGAACACCGGCGTGCAGATCAGCAGCATCGGCGCCAGATCCATGAACGTGCCGAGGACGAGCAGCAGGATGTTGACGTAAAGCAGGAACACCCACTTGTCGTGGGTCAGCGTCGTAAAGAATTCCGCCACCAGCGCCGGTATGCGCATTAGCGTCATCATATAGCCGAATGCGACCGAAAAGCCGATCATGATCATGACCATGCCGACGGTGCGCACGACACGGCCGATCAACGCCGGCAGTTCGCGCCACTGGTAGGAGCGGTAGACGAACATGGTGACGAAAAACGCCCACACGCAGGCGACCGCCGCCGACTCCGTCGGTGTGAAGATTCCGGACAGGATGCCGCCCATGATGATGACGACGGTGACGAGACCCCAGACGGAATCGGCCGCGATCTTCAGCGCCTCGCTGAGCGGCACGATGTCGCCCTTCGGCAGTTTGTTGCGATAGGCGTAGATCAGCACCAGCAGCATCAGCGACGCGCCGAGCAGCAGCCCTGGAATGATGCCGCCGATGAAGAGGTGTGCCACCGAGACGGAGCCGCCGGCGGCGAGCGAGTAGATCACCATGTTGTGCGATGGCGGGATCAGCAGCGGCTGCAGCGAGCCCGAGACCGTGACGCTGGTTGCAAACACGCGCGGATAACCGGCCTTGATCATCTGCGGGATCATCACCGAACCGATCGACGCGGTGTCTGCCACGGACGATCCGGAGATCGCGCCGAACATGGTCGAGGCAAGCAGGTTCACGAGCGCCAAGCCGCCGCGGATGAAGCCGACGAAGACTTTCGCGAGGTTTATGATGCGTGCGGCCATGCCGCCTTCGCCCATGATCGCGCCGGCAAGAATAAAGAACGGGATGGCCAAAAGCGGGAAATCATCCATGCCGTCGGACGTCTTGAGCGCGATGGCTTCGAGCGGAATGTCCATCCAAAGTGCGGCGAAAATCGCCGCCAGGCCGAGGGCATAGGCGACCGGCATGCCGAGAAGGCACAGCACGGTGAAGGACCCGATGAGGACGAGTGCGTTCATGCTGATCCCGTCATTCCGACGAAATGGTGGCGCCGGCGATGCCATCGTCGGCCGGTGGCGGGGGGAACCAGTTGCCCTTGAGGAAGCGCTCGACAATGAACAGAACGGTCAACGCGCCCGCGATCGGCACCGGCAAATATGAGACGCCGACCGAGACGATCGGGAACTCGGCGATCGACTGGAACCATGTGCGCTGCACGAGCTTGATGCCGAACCAGACCAGGAAGACGTTGGTCGCGAGCATGCACAGTTCGATGGTGAACCCCAGCACACGCTGGCCGGCTGGCCCGAGCGCGTTCGGCAACATGCCAACGCCGATGTGCAGGTGCTCGCGGTAGCAGACCACCGCCGAGAGGAACGAGAGCACGATCATCAACAAGATCGCGAACGGCTCCGGCCACGACGAGGCGCTGTTGAGCACATAGCGTGTGAACACGCCGTAAGGGATGATGATCGTGATGACGACCAGCGCCACGCCCGCGACGAACACGCAAGCCTGGTGGACCCAGTCCATAAAGCCGAAATAGGCCGTCTTCATGTGTGATCTGCCCCCCGCAGATTGGAGGGCCCTGGTCGCAAAACCAGGGCCGCTCATCTTTTACTTGATCGCGTTGATGCGCGCGATCAGGGCGGCGTGGGCGGCGCCGTACTTGTCCCAGACGGGTTTGACGGCGTCCTGGAAGGCTTTCTTGTTGCCGACCTCGTTGATGACGGCACCGGCAGCTACCATCTTCTTCAAGCTCTCGGCCTCGCGCTCGTTCCAGAGCTTGCGCTGCTCGCCCTGCGCTTCCTTCGAGAGCTTCATGACCAGCGCCTGATCCTCTTTCGAGAGGGCCTCGAAGCTCTTCTTCGAGAACACCAGGATTTCCGGGATCATCAAGTGGCCGGTTTTCGAATAGAACTTGGCGTAGCGATAGTGCTGCCCGCTTTCGAAGCTCGGCTCGTTGTTCTCGGCGCCGTCGACAACGCCGGTCTGCATGCCGTTGATCAGCTGATCGAAGCCCATGGCGACGCCGTTGCCGCCAAGCGCGTTCATCGTATCGACGAACAATGGGTTGCCCATCATGCGGATCTTCAGGCCCTTGAGATCGGCAAGGTCATTGATGGGTTTCTTGGAGTTGTAGACGTTGCGCACACCGGCGTTCATGTAACATAGGCCGATAAGTCCTGCGGTCGGGTGGTTCGTGAGCTTGGCCAGGAGTTCCGAACCGATCTCACCATCGATCACCTTCTCCATGTGGCCGACATCGCGGAATACAAACGGCAGATTGAAGACGTTGAACTCAGGCACCAGCGGGCCCATCGGGCCGACCGAAATCCGCGCGATCTGCAGCGCGCCGACTTGCGCCTGCTCGATCATTTCCTTCTCGCCGCCGAGCTGCATCGACGGGAACATCTGGATCGAGATGCGCCCCTGGGTGGCCGCCTCGAGCTTCTTGCCCATGGCTTCGACGGCGGCGACCGTCGGATAGCCGAGCGGATGTACATCGGTGGCCTTCAGAACGACTTTGGTCTGTGCGGCAGCAGGCGCACCCAGGCCCGCGACGCCCGCAACACCTGCCCCGCCCATCAATTTCAAGAGATCACGACGTTTCATGCAGTCCTCCTCCAAAGGCTTTCCAGCGTGCTTTTCTTGGCCGCCGCGCCGAGGGCTTGATCCCGAGCGTTGCAGCTGGTACTCGCTTGTATGATGACCAGATATCTGACGTCAAGTTCAACGCTTCAGCCAGCCGTAAAGTCTCTCTTGCGGCCACTGCGCCCGTCGCGAAATCTCGCAGACGAAGTCGCTGAGCGCATCGCCAACGAGATCCGCGATGGTCATCTTGCGCCCGGCGCTCAGCTCCCGACGGAGGCTGAACTCGTCGCGGCCATGGGAGTCTCGCGCACCGTTGTGCGGGAGGCGGTCTCAGCACTGAAAGCCAATGGATTGGTGATGACGCGCCAGGGTCTCGGTGCGTTCGTCGCGACCGACTCCAGCCGGCTGACATTCCGTATTGCATCGGACGGCATCGACGGGCCGAACGCGATCGCCGAAGTCTTGCGCGTGATGGAATTGCGGCTTGCGGTCGAGACGGAGGCGGCAGCGCTCGCCGCGACGCGCGCCACGAAGAAGCAAGTCACGCAAATCAGAGACGCCCTGCGTGCGATCGATACCGCGATCGCCGCTGAACAATCGGCCGTCCAAGAGGATTTTGCATTTCACCGGACCATTGCCGAGGCGACGAACAATCAGCATTTCGCGGATTTTCTCGCCTTCCTCGGGAGGCACGTGATTCCGCGGCAGATCATTCGCGTCAACCAATCCAGCCGCCAAGAGCAGCAGTCCTACCTCGCGGCAATCCAGAAAGACCATATTGCGATCGCCGATGCCATCGGCGCCAAAAATGCCGCTGGCGCACGAAAAGCCATGCGATCGCATCTGTCGAAGAGTATCGATCGGTATCGCCATCTGGTGACCTCGCCGTAGTTTACAGCCCACGCAAATGCGTTCGCTCGACACAGCCTCCTGCCCATCACCGGGATCACGCACGCGCCGCAAGAACCGCAATCGCCGAACGCAGCGTTGCCTCGCGCGGGCCGCCGGCGTCGATCCGATGCCATGTGATACAACCGGGATCGACGCCGAGCTGGCGAATGACGACGTCCGCCGTCGCATCGGAGGCGTCGCCCGTGCGCACCGTGACGCGCTCGAACATGGCCTCGCGCGGCGCGGTCAGCCACACGCCGTCGAACGGGACGCCGGCCGCCACGGCCACCGCCTCGATCGCCGCGCGCTCCTCGGGCTTCGAGAACACTGCATCGACGACGACCGAATGGCCGGCGCGGAGCGCAATGCGGGCTTTGTCCAGCACCCGCGCATAGACACGCGCGTTGGCCTCCAACGTGTAGTGCTCGGCGGGCAACCGCTCGGTTTCACCGGCGCCGAACATGGCCTTGCGCTCGAGATCCGTGCGGATATGCAGCGCACCGGGCGCAGGCGGCAGATCGGGCGCCAATGCCGCCGCTAGCGTCGACTTGCCGGTGCCCGAGAACCCGCCGACGGCCATGAGGCGCGGCGGCCGCGGCGACACGAAGGCGAGCGCGTCCGCAAGATAGCGTTGCGCCATCGCGGTTTCGCCGTCGCGACCGTTGGCCTGCTGTTGCGCGGCACGTTGCGCACTGACCATCGCACGTACGGCGGCGCGCATCCCGAGGAACAACGGCAGGGCGACAAGCCCTTCAATGTCGATCCCGGGCGCCGCCCGCCAGAGGTATCGATTGAGCACCACATTGGCGAGGCCGCGCTCCTGGGCGTGCTCCAGATCCATCAACAGGAACGCGAGATCGTAGAGCGTATCGATGGTTGCGAGATCATCATCGAACTCCAGCGCATCGAACGGCATCGGCGCATCCTGCCACATCACGATATTGTTGAGATGCAGATCGCCGTGGCAGTGCCGCACGAAGCCGCTGGTGGCCCGGCGCCGCAGGCAGTCTCTGGCGCGATCGAGCGCCGCGGTCCCGCGTTCGAGAAAGCTCGACGGGTTGCGCTGGCGAATTCCCCAGGTGCAGCCCGCGCTATCTCATCCGTGATCTTTCGCATCGCGTCACCGATCCGCACATCGGCATCGGCCCGTTGCACGACCGGCGCCTGCTCATGCGCGCGCCGGACGGCCTCCGCCAGCCGGGAGGCAATCTGCGGCGTCAGTGTATGCCGTGCTGCCATCGCGCTCAAAAGCGCGCTCTGTTCAAAGCGCCGCATCTGGACCGCCCACTCGACGGGCATGCCGCCGCCGCCGATCTCGAGCGATCCATCACGCTCGCGGGTGATCGCCACGACGCCGAGATAAAGATCCGGCGCAAACCGCCGGTTGATCTCCACCTCGCGCAGGACCGCCTTGTGGCGGAGATCGAGCGTGGAGAAATCCATGTAGGAAAATCGCACCGCGCGCTTGATCTTGTAGGCATGGGACCCAGCGAGAAACACGATCGCACCGTGCGTTTCATGCCGCTCGACCTCGCTCGGATGCGGCGTGTAGGCCGCAGGCGACGCCAGAAATGCAATGACCTCAGCTTGGCGATCGGTGGGCACGGCGGCCTCAAACTGCGCTCTTGAAGCGCGCGACGCAGGTGTCGAGGACGGTCGCCATGGATTCGGACCACCAGGCGTTGGAGAAAATCTCGACTTCGATCGCGCCGCGATATCCAGCGGCCTCGACGAGGGCGCGCAGCTTTCTCAGTTCGATGACCCCGTCGCCCATCATGCCGCGATCGTTGAGGAGATCGCGGGTCGGGGTGAGCCAATCGCAGACGTGATAGGCGAGCAAGCGATCCGCGCCAGCGCGCGCGATCTGGCCCGCGAGCTTCGGGTCCCACCAGACGTGATAGGCATCGAGGGCGACGCCGAGCGCGCCGGTCCGGCCGGGATCGAGCGCGTCGCAGAGATCGAGCGCATGTTCGAGCGTGTTGACGCAGGCACGATCCGCCGCTTGCATCGGATGCAGCGGCTCGATGGCGAGCGGCATGCCGACGGTGCGGGCATAGTCGAGTGAAGCGGCGATACCGTCGCGCACTTGTGCACGCGCCAGATCGATGTCGGTCGACTGCGGCTTGCCGGAGAGCGCACCCGGCAATGAACCGACCACCAGCACGAGACACGGGCTGCCCAGCGCCTTGGCTTCGTCGATGGCGCGGCGGTTGTCGTCCAGTGCCGCCGCAAGGCCCGCCGCATCGTCAGCGGTGTAGAAGCCGCCGCGGCAATAGCCGGAGAGCGTCACGCCGGCATCGCGCAGTTGCCGTGCGATCCGATCGAGGCCGATCGCCTGCACCTGATCGCGCCATGGCGAGATCATGCGGATGCCGCGCGCGGCGCAGGCCTCGATGATGGCGTCAAGCGCTGCCTGTTTGCGCACCGTCGCCGTGTTGATCGAGAGCAGTTCTGGATGCCGCGCGAGGTCTCGCATCAGGCCACTCCGCCGACGGCCAGCACCTGCTTCATGCGGTGCGCCGCGCGCTCGGGATCGCGCAGCACGCGGGCAGCGTCTGCCAGCCGGAATAATTCGGCAAGGTGCGCGAGTGAGCGCGTGCTCTGCTGGCCGCCGACCATGTGGAAATGATCCTGCAATCCGTTGAGATAGGCGAGGAAGACGACGCCGGTTTTGTAGAACCGGGTCGGCGCCTTGAAGATGTGGCGGCTCAACGGCACGGTCGGCGCCAGGATCTCGTGGAAACCTTTGGTATCGCCTGCCGCGAGCTTGACGAGGCTGGCGGAGGCAGCTGGCGCGATGGCGTCGAAGATGCCGAGCAGCGCGTCGGAGTAGCCCTTGTCGTCGCCCGCGATCAGCTCCGCGTAGTTGAAATCATCGCCGGTGTACATCTTGATGCCTTTGGCGAGGCGGCGGCGCATCACGATCTCTTTGTCCTTGTCGAGCAACGAGACCTTGACGCCATCGACCTTGCGCGCGTGCTCGTTGATGACCGCGACGGCGACGTCCATCGCTTTCATGTGGTCGGCCGCGCCCCAGTAGCCGGCGAGCGCTGGATCAAACATGTCTCCCAACCAGTGGATGATCACGGGTTGCTTGACCTGAGAGAGAACGCGACCGTAGACGCGGGCGTAGTCGTCGGGGCTCTTGGCGGCCCGCACCAGCGCGCGGCTCGCCATCAGGATGATGCGCCCGCCCATGCCTTCGATCGCGCCGATCTGTTCCTCGTAGGCGCGGATGACGTCGTCGACCGAATGAGTGGCGCCAGAATTGAGATGGTCCGTGCCGGCGCCGCAGGCGATAAACGCGCCGGGCCGCGACTTGGCGGCCTCGAGCGACCGGCGGATCAATTCCTTGGCGCCGGTCCAGTCGAGGCCCATGCCACGCTGGGCGGTGTCCATCGATTCAGCGACGCCAAGCCCGAGGTCCCACAGGTAGTGACGGAACGCGATCGTGCGATCCCAATCGACGGCGGCCTCGAGCCATGGTTCGGCGTCGGCCAGCGGATCGGCGACCACGTGGGCGGCCGCGAAGGCGATACGGTTGAGCTTGGCGCCCGACGTGGCAGCCATCGCGAGCGGTGCGTTCTTGATCGTATAGGGCGCGGTCTTGCCGGCGCCTATCGGCAGCGTCAACGTCGTCATCAGCGGATCTCCTTGGCGATATCGGGCACGTCGACCCAGCGCCGCTCTTTCCAGCTCTTGAGGCCTGCCTCCACCAGCTGCAATCCTTTCACGCCCTGCGCGAGATCGTATTTCCAGGGCGCCCCGTCGACGACGTGGCGGATGAAATCCTCCCACTGGATCTTGAAGCCGTTGTCATAGACCTGGGCGTCCGGCACCTCCTGCCATTGCGAATCGAAGTTCATCGTCTGCGGCACGTCCGGATTCCAGACGGGACGCGGCGTGTTCATGCGGTGCTGCGTGTAACAGCGTGAAAGGCCGGCGACGGCGGAGCCATGCGTACCATCGACCTGGAAGGTGACGAGGTCGTCACGCTTCACGCGCACGCACCACGACGAGTTGATGTGCGCGATGATACCGCCGTCGAGCTGGAACGTCGCGTAGGCGGCGTCGTCGGCGTCGGCCTTGTAGCGCTTGCCGGATTCGTCGATCCGTTCGGGGATGTGGGTCGCGCCGACGCAACTGACCGACCGCACTTCGCCGAACAGGTTGTCGAGCACGTAGCGCCAGTGGCACAGCATATCGAGGATGATGCCGCCGCCCTCCGCCTGCTTGTAGTTCCAGCTCGGCCGTTGAATGGGTTGCAGATCGCCCTCGAACACCCAGTAGCCGAACTCACCGCGCACCGACAGCACGCGGCCGAAGAAGCCTGCGTCCTGCAAAAGCTTGATCTTGCGGAGCCCAGGGAGAAACAGCTTGTCCTGGACGACGCCGTGCTTGATGCCGCGCTTCATCGCTTGCCGCGTGATGCTGATGGAGTTGGCGAGCGTGTCGGCGATCGGTTTCTCGCAGTAAATGTGTTTGCCAGCGTCGATCGCCTTGGCGAGCAGGCTGGTCCGCATCTGGGTCGAGCCGGCGTCGAAGAAAACAGTATCGTCCTTGTTGGCGAGCGCCTGATCGAGGTTCGTCGATGTGCGCGCAATGCCGTGCTTCTTGGCGATCTCGGCGATCTTCGCTGCGTTGCGGCCAACCAGGATCGGATCGGGCATCACGCGGTCGCCGTTCGCGAGCGCGACGCCGCCTTGCGCCTGGATCGCGCAAATCGAGCGGACGAGATGCTGGTTGTATCCCATGCGGCCGGTGACGCCGTGCATGATGATGCCGAGCCGGTGCGTGGTCATAGAGGGGTCTCCGTGGGCTGGAACAGGTGTGGAGACTAAGGTCGGGATGGGTTCCAGGGCAATGGCCGCAATGGCTTCGCCGAAAAACATAGAGAATGCCCACACGGCGACCCGTGTGGGCTTGGATCTGTCAGACGATGCCGTGATCGGTCAGTTGGCCGCGAAGCAGTAGAACATCCCGGCGCCGCCGGTTTTCTTCAGGGCGTCTTGGCCGCAGCCGGCCGAACCGTGCGAGGAGTTCCACGACGTCATGTGACGGCTGTCCTTCAAGCCGACGCGGTCGTGGTGGCCAACGATGGCCGAGCCGTCGCCGTTCTTGGTCCAGTTGCCGCAGGTGGTGTCGCCGCCGGCCGTCGAATAGAAGCCGCCGTGATCGGAGCCTGTGAGGATGTCGTGCATGTTGACGGCATCGCCGCGGCCGGAGACGGGCTCGCCCTTCTCGGTGAGCGAATTGGCTTTGCTGAGCGCATTGGCGCCCGAATGCAGATCATCGACGCTCTTTGCGACGGTGACGCCCTTGGCGTTCTGCCACGGCCCCTTGCCGATGCGGTCGCGCGCGTTGACTCCGGCATCGCCGCCGGGCGCTGTCGTGCTGAGATAGGCGCGCCATGTGGTGGCCGTCGCGCCGGCGGCTTTGGCGAGCGCGGCGCAATGCGCGTCCGCCCCCTCGATACCGCCGAGGTTCGCGCCGTCGCCTTTGCCAGCGCTGGTCAGGAAGAATGTCATGTTGGCCTGTTGGGCCGCGGCGGGGGCGGCGAGCCCGGCGCTGGCGAGTGCCATGGCCACAAGGGATGCGCGTGCGTGTCGACTGATCATAGTGTCCTCCAAACCGAATTGTTGTGTTGTCAGCAAACGATCAACGTCAGAGCCCGGGGAAAAATTCCGGGTTCGGCAAGACACTGGCACCGGCTAAAGCGCAACGGCAATCGGAATTGCGGCGGGCGCGATCACAAATCGCTCATATACGCGACATCGCCGCACGCGTTCCCGAGGGAACAGCGCGCGCGGCCGCGGCGCGCTTTACTCGGACCACAGTAACGATCCGATTGAAGGAGTACACCGATGGCACATTTTTCAAAGAGTGCAGCGACTGCCAGCCCGAGCTTCAGCCCACCGCTGCCGGCGATCGCCTCGCTGGCCGCTCGCCTCAAGGCGCACGTCGACACGCTGATGACGATCCGCGCGTTGCGCGATCTCGACGACCGCTCACTCGCCGATCTCGGCGTCATGCGCCACGAGATCGCCGACGCCGTTCGCAACGGCCGGTTTCATTGAGCGAAGGCCGCGACCAAAGTGCGCCGCCACAGGTGTGAACAAATCGTTGCCACACTGCGTGGGATTTGGCGGATCGGATTTACCCTTTGTTGTCCCTAACGGAAGCCAAAGATCGACGGCAGCGCCGTTCTAGGTTACAAATTTCTCAACTTAAGCGGTCGTTGACCGCGACGGGGGCGAGGCAAAATGGACTTGCAAGCAGCTGAAATTGCAAACGGAAATGCCGGCGCGGCGACGCGATTTGGCGCTCTGCTTTGCCTGACGGTCGCCTGCGGACTTCTGATTGCGTCCTTGTTCAATCCATTTCCCGCGCGCTCGGCGCCGGCCGGTTCCCCAACCTCCGGTCTGGCCCTTGCCGCGAAATGACGACACGACCACTACTCTCCACTTGCTGACAACTTGCAAAGCCTCAACCCTTCCGGATCCCACCCGGAAGGGTTTTTTCTTTTAAGATGGCTCAGCTGATCGCGAGCTTGAAGCCATATCCGTCGGCCAGTTCCTTGATGCCCTTCTGGGCCTCGGCGGCCGGCAACTCGACGAACGGCGGGCGCATCTTGGCCCAGCCGGGGTCGTGGCGGTAATGCCCGATCACGGCTTTCAGGAACGGCATCATCGGATACGCCTGATAGGTTTTGCGCACCGCGGTGATATCGGCTTGCAGCTTGTCGGCCTCGGGGCCTTTCCAATTGTCGAACAGACGCCGCAGCGCCTTGGCGTTGACGTTGGCGGTCGCCGAGATGCAGCCCGAACCGCCAAGCCGCAGCGCATCGAGCATGAACGCCTCGGAGCCCGGGAAGATTTCGAGTTGCGGATAAGCTTCGAGGATCGCCTTGGTGTTGCTCCAGTCGCCCGAACTGTCCTTGAGGCCGACGACGGTCTGCGGAAAGGCCTTGACCAGGCGACCGATCAGCGACAGCGGGATGCCGACCTGGGCGACCGGCGGGATGTGGTAGAGATAGACCTTCAGGCGCTCGTCGGCGATGCCGTCGATGACTTGGGAATAGTACCGGTAGAGCCCCTCTTCGCTCGGGCCTTTGTAATAGAACGGCGGCAGCATCAGCACGCCGCCGCAGCCAACATCGACCGCGTGTTGCGATAGTGTGATCGCGTCGGTGACCGAGCACATGCCGGTGCCGGGCATCAACTTTGCCGGATCGATGCCGGAGTCTTCGAGCTCTTCCAGCAGTTCCATGCGCTCGTCGAGACCGAGCGAGTTGGCCTCGCTGGTGGTGCCGAACGGGGCGAGGCCCGTGCAGCCGTCCTTCAGCAGCCAATTGGCGTGCTCGACGAAGCGGTCGGCATCGGGCGCGCCGTCCTCGCCAAAGGGCGTGCACACCGGCGCGATGACGCCCGAGAAGTTGCGTGTCGTCATGGAAGGTCCCTTCGTCTCCAAATGTGGTTTGTAACCGGCCTTCAGGCCGGCATCGGAATCGACGGCTGCTTGATCGGGATGTGATAGCCGCGCTGCACCGCCGGCCGGTTGGCGATCTCGACATACCAGCGCTTCACGTTCGGATATTTGTTGAGATCGACGCCCTGCCACTCGAAGCGCGAGGCCCATGGCCAGATCGCCATGTCGGCGATCGAATAGTCTTGCGCGACGAACGGCGCTTCCGCGAGCCGGCGATCGAGCACGCCGTAGAGGCGGTGACATTCCTTCGAGAACCGCTCCTCGGCATAGGGCGCCTTGCCGGCGTTGTATTTCACGAAGTGGTGCACTTGGCCGAGCATCGGCCCGAAGCCGCCCATCTGCCACATCAGCCATTGCGTGCAATGCCAGTGGTTCTTCTGATCCTTGGGCCAGAATTTGCCGGTCTTCTCCGCGAGGTATTGCAGGATCGCGCCAGATTCAAACAGCGCCAGATTGTTGTCACGGTCGAAAATCGCCGGGATGCGGTTGTTCGGCGAGATTTTCAAGAAGTCGGGTTTGAACTGCTCGTCCTTGTTGATGTCGACCGGATGCGCGGCATACGGCAAACCGCACTCCTCCAGCATGATGGAGACCTTGCGGCCGTTCGGCGTGGACCACGTGTAGAAGTCGATCATCTCTCACTCCAATGGCGGCCGGGTGGCCTTCGGGTTTCATCTTCGCCGGGCACCCTAGACGATCCCGAGGGAAAACCAAAGTTGCGCGGACGGCAACGGAGTCATACGCGGCCGGGCCTCGATCACGGTGCCGCCTTACGACGCCTCCAATAGCGAGGCCGCCGCTTGAGATTGGCGACGGCAATCACGACAATCTCGTCCGGATCAACACGATATATCAGACCGTAAGGAAAGCGATTGACGAGCATCCGTCGGTATGGACGATCAATCTCGGGATAGGCGTATGGGAACTCTCGAGCCAGCAAGAGCGCTGCCCCAATCTCGTCGAGAAACTGATCGCCAAGGCCCGCGCTCTTCGACTGATACCAGGACGACGCCTTGATCATCTCCTGCCGCGCGGCAGGTATCATTCGAAGCCTCATTTAACGGCAAGATTCGCCAACCGCTTGCGCGCATCTTCGATTGCATCGAGTGCGTCGACTGTTTCGGCGCCGCTTGCGACGTGCTCATCCCAACGTCTGCGGGCCTCATCGCCCCAGAGCTTGTCCAACTCTGGGTCAGGATCGAGGGTCTCCAACAACAGATCGGCAAGCTCCTCGCGTTCCCGAACCGTCAGTTTTCGCGCTTCGTCAAAGAGCGCTTTAACATGATCATTCATTTTACCGCTCCTTCGCAATTCGAAGCATTTCTAACCCTTGACCTTCAAGTTCCACGCCGCGCACCAACCAGGCAATACTCGACCGTGCACCTCTACCCTGAAATTGATCCGAAAAATACAATGAATACAGTGCCCGAATGTTGAGCTTGGTGTCGATCAGTGCACGCGTGGCGTCAGCTGTAACTCGATGCAACCTACATAAGAAGCCTCGTCGCCAGGATCCAGGCGGTGATGACGAGCGGCGAAAGGATCGTCGAGACCACGATCGCGCTGGAAATGAGCTCGGGGTGGACGTTGTACTGCTTGGCGAAAATCGAGATCAGCACGCCCGTCGGCGTGGCGGCGGCGACAACGAACAGCGCCGTCATGTCGGGCGCAAATCCCATGTAATAGGCCAGCGCCCAGGTGAAAGCCGGCGCGAACAACAGCTTCAGTACCAGCATCAGCGTCAGCGCACCGACCGGCACGCGGCTCAACGCACTGTCGTAGAGCTGCGCGCCGAGCGTGAACAGCGCCAGCGGCGTGAACACCCGGCTCAACATCTCGATCGGAACACCGATCAAGGCCGGCAGCTTGTATTCGAACCCGCGCAAAAGCAGCCCGACGATGACCGCCGGAATCATCGGCGTCTCGAAGGCGAGCCTCAGCCGGCCAAGTAATCCCTTCTGCTCACCCGCCGGCGCCAGCATCCACATGCCAACCGTCGCCACCAGGATCGCCGTCAGCGCGGTAATCACGGACTGGTGGATGATGAAGTCCGGCGTGAACGCAAGTTGGACCAGCGGAATGCCGTAGAATCCGACGTTGGCGTAAGCGGTGGCGATGCCGACCAGCGGCCCATAGGAGTGCCGCATACCGCAGAGGATCACCAGCAGCCACCCGAGCGGAATGAGAATGATGAACTGCGTCACCCAGAAGTAGGCAGTTGGCCAGACGACGGACAAGGGCTGCGAGCCGCTGGAGAGGAAGTGGACGAGGAACGCCGGCAGGATGATGTACACCTGCAGGCGGTTGAGCGATCCGACATCGAGTTTCAGGCGACCTTGCACCAGATAGCCGAGCGCGGACAGCGCCACGATCGGCAGCGTGATCTTCATCAGAATGTCGAGAAAGAGATCCATGGGCCCCGCAGCGGCGGCCCGTTCCCTGCGCGGGGCCAGCGGTTGGGTTTAGGCTAAGGCTGAGAGTCGTGGCAAGACGCAGCGCGCGCGCCCTGCATGCGAACCGCGCATGCCACCGTCAGAGCGCCGCCATCCGCGCCTCGACGCGTTGCAAAAACGCCGCACGGCCACCGGCATCGCAGGAATCGATGTCGTGCAAAGCGAGCCAGAGCTTTTTTGCGCGCGGGTGGATCAGCGCACCGATGCCGGAGAGAAGAATGCGCCGGCCGGGCTGGCCGACGATCAACCACCACCACTTCGGGCTGCCGAGCGTGGTGATCGCCACCATGATGCGGATGCCGGTGAGCACACGTGCGATCGGTTTGCCGTTCTCCGGCATCGTGAAGGTCGCGTGTGGAATCCAAACGCGATCGAGCCAGCCTTTCAGCATCGCCGGCTGGCCGTACCACCAGGTCGGGTAGACGAAGACGAGGGCTTCAGCCCAGCGCAGGTGCGCCAGATGATCCGCGACGGGGGCTTCGTTGGTACCGGCGGTGTGATAGGCGGCACGCTCGGCGCGGCGCATGACGGGATCGAAATTCTCGGCGTGGAGATCAACGACGCGGACGTCGTGCCCCGCACGTTTCAATCCCGCAACCGCCGCATCGCGGATCGCGGCGGTGAAGCTCTCGGGATTGGGATGGCAGTAGATGAGGAGAATGCGCATGAAGACGTAGCAACCTTGTTTGGCATTGCGGGGAACTTTCCTCTCCCCATCACCTTCGATGGGGAGAGGATGTCGCGTCCAAGCGAAGCTTGCTTCGCCAAGACGCGACAGGTGAGGGGCGACGGCGAACTCCGCTGCTTGCCACGCACAATCAATCCACATGTGCACGCACGTCAGAGCGCTCCGGGAGGGCGCGTTGGGTGCCTCTGCCCCTCATCCGCCCTTCGGGCACCTTCTCCCCATCGAAGGCGATAGGGAGAAGGCCATCACCCCACTCCCCGCCCCGCCAGCGCCGGAAAGAGATAGGTTTTGCCGGATGTGTAATCGTAGCTCGGGTCTTCCCAGGCGATCATCTTGCCGGGATTGAGCAGGCCTTGCGGGTCGGCCTCGCGCTTGAAGGCGAGCTGCACGGCATCGGTCTGCTTCATGCCGCCCTCCTCCAGCGTGTAGCGGTGCGGATTGAAGATCGGCGCGCCCATGTCCTCGTGGATCTTGATGATCTCCTCGAGCCGGGCTTCGCTGGTGAAGCGCACGAGCGGCAAGCCGAACGCCGTAACCCTGCCGTCGAAACGGACGAACTCGAGATGGGCTAACACCTCGTCGCCGAAGTGCTTGTGGATCTTGTCGGCAAGGTCCACGACGTTCGGAAACGGATAGAGGACTTGCAGATAGGTGATCGCTTGGATCGATACGCAGCGCCCGCAGCGTCGTGTGGTTCCAGCCAAGCTCGAACGACGGCGGCAAGCCTTTCTTCGCGGCGTCGTCGAGCGTGTCGGTGCGCAACAGGATCTCGGCACGCCGATAGGTCGAGGTGAACGCGAGCGCGGCGTCGATCGCCTGCTCCGCCAGCATGATCGCGACGATGTGTTTTCCGCGCGGGAGATAGGCCTTGTGGCGATTGAAGTAGTCGTGCGGCACGGGAGCTGCGACCACGGCGACGTTCTTGAGCAACAGCCCGTCCTGCTCGGACAGATGATTGGCGTACTGGATCGCCTCGCGCAGCGTGTCGAAACCGACAATGATATCGTGCCAGTCGTAGGCGGGCGCCAGCGGCACCTCGACCTCGGTGATGATGCCGTTGGTGCCGTAGGCGTGGCTGACTTTCTGCAGATCCGTGCCGGTGAGATCGAGGAGGCGCGGCGTTTTTTCCATGGTGGCGACGCGCAGGCGGATGATGTTGCCGAAATCGCGCAAGCCCCCCCAGCGGATCGAGCCGACACCGCCGGAACCGCCGGCAACAAATCCGCCGAGCGTCGCGGTCTTGTAGGTCGAGGGATGGAGCCGCAGTTCCTGGCCGGAGACCGCGCGCAATTCCTCGTCGATCGTCGCCATGATGGCGCCGGGCTCGGTGATGACGCGGCCCTTGGCGATGCGCTTGACCTTGCTCATGGCGGAAAGATCGAGCACGACGCCGCCAGAGAGCGGCATCGCCTGGCCGTAGTTGCCGGTGCCGGTGCCGCGCGGCGTGACGGGTATGCCGAACGCGTGGCAGGCGGCGAGCGTCTCCACCAGTTCGGCCTCGCTCGCGGGCGTGACGATGATGTCGGCCGTGACGCCATCGAGCTGGCGCTTCAAGACCGGCGAATACCAATAGAAATCGCGGCTCTTCATCTGGACGAGCGTTGGATTGTCTTCCGAGCGGATGGCGCCAAGGCGCTGCTTCAATCCGGCGATGTCATAACGAGGCATGTCGCGTCCTACACTGATCCCAACGTACCCAAGCCCACAGCAAGCCAATCCGCCTCATCCTGAGCCTGTCGAAGGATGGCGGCCCCAATGCCGCACCATCCGGGCCACCTATGGTTCGACAGGCTCACCATGAGGTGGATTGAGTGGCCCGTCCAGCCAACACACATCAGGAATGCAACGCATCGAGTTCGCGATAGTCGGGCAGCGTGCGATCGATGGCGGCGCCGTTGACGACGACGACGCGATCCGATTGCGGGCGGGCGTTGAGTTCGTTCCAGGAGCGGGCCGAGACGAGTACGAAATTCGCCGAACCGCCAACCGCGAGCATGCCCGCGCCATCGAGCCGCATGATCTCGGCGGAGGCCGGGCCCAGCAGCCGCGGCCACGGCCGGTCCGTGTGGTCGAAGTGCAGAATGCGCGTCGCCTCGCGATAGACCTCCAGCATGTCGAGATCGCCGTAGGCGTAGAACGGGTCGCGCGTGTTGTCGCTCGCGACCATCACCGGCACGCCGGCGGCGGCGAGTTCGTGCAGCGGCGCGACGCCCCGCCAGCGCGGCGTGCGGCCAGCTGTGCGATCCTGCAGGTACATGTTGCACATCGGCAGCGAGACCACCGCCATGTTGGCCTCGCCCAGCCGCTCGATGACGCGATGGCGGTCGGCGTCGCTTTGCAGCGCGAGCGAGCAGCAATGGCCGGCGACGACGCGGCCCTTGAACTTGTGGCGGATGGCGGCCATCGCGATGCGCTCGAGCGAGCGGGCGTGGACGAACTCGCTCTCATCGACGTGGAAATCGAGATCGAGACCGTGCGCGGCGGCGGCTTCGAAAAACCGGTCGAGACCGCGTTCGAGTTTTTCGCCGGGTGCTTCGCCGAGGAACGACAGTCCGCCGAGGATGCCGCCATGCTTGGCAACGGTTGCGACGGTGGCCTTGAACTGCGCTTCATCGTCAATCGCGATATCGACGGGAAAGAGGGCGACCGCCTGCAACGCGATGCGGCCCTTCCAGGCGGCGCGCATCTCGTCGAACACGGGCCAGGAAATGCCGGTTTGCGGGCCGATCGAATCGATGTGCGTGCGGATCGCGGCGGTGCCATGCGCGAAGGCTGAGCGCAGTGCGAAGTCCATGCGCGCGCGGACATCGCCCGCGTGCCAGCGCGCCTCACGGTCGGCGGCAACCGTCATGCGCGCGCCCATGAACGTGCCGTCTGGATTGGGACTGCGGCCCCAGATGTGCCCCTTGTCGAGATGCGTGTGGCTGTCGACAAAGCGCGGCAGCACGAGCCCATCGCGGAGATCGACGCGCGGTAGCGCATCGGCGGCGGACGCACCGCGCGCCGCAATCGACGCGATCCGGCCGGCCTCGACGCGGATCTCGCACGCCGCGATCCTGTCAGCGCCGGCCGCGAGCCGCGCGCCCGCGATCAAATCCAGTGGCACGCGCGCGTTGGCGAGGAGATAGCTGCCCGTCTTGGGAATCGACACCGTCATGCTAGTGTCCTGCTCGCGAAGTTCGTTGCATTCCCGGTTACCTCAATTCGAACTTCGCGATCAAAACGGACACTAGAAAATGATGATTTCTAGTGTGATTCAGATCGAGACGTCCGCCGAAGCAATTGCGGATCGTATGATACGGACTTCTCGATCATCACACTAGCGCGCATTCCGATCCCACGGAATCGGAACGCGCTCCAGATTCTTTTGTTTGTCGCATTTTCTGCGACGAACCGGAGACCACTTCGCCGGAAAATGCTCTAGCGCCCCGTTGACTGATCCCCCCACCATCCCGCAAGGATCGCCGGATCGCAATCGTGGAGTGGTGTCGCAGCCGGCCATGCCGCTCCAGGACTGAGCCAAACGCGCGAGTTGTCCATGCCAAACCGCCCTTTGAATCCCGCAACGATCCGCAAACCGTTCGCCGCCTACAGCCACGGAATCGTGGTGCCGCCAGGCGCGACGCTGTTGTTCTCGTCCGGGCAATTGGGCGTTGGGCCCGACGACGTCGTGCCGGACGACATCGAGGCGCAGTGCGTGCTGTGCTTTGAAAACCTGAAAGCGATCCTTGCCGAAGCGAGCATGGGTTTTCAGGATGTCGTGCGGTTTTCAGGCTTCGTGACGGACCGGGCGTATTTTCCGATCTATGGCAAGGTGCGGTCGCGGTATGTGGCGGGCGACGCATTTGCCTCGACGCTGGTCGTCGTTGCCGGCTTCACACGGCCGGAGTTCAAGGTCGAAGTCGAGATCACGGCGGCGAAAGCGTAGGTTGGGTTCGCGTGGGCATTGCTGTCGATTATGTCGATGATTTCGATCCGCGCGTAACCCAACATCACGCATCGCTCCGGGTATTGGGTTACGCGTGATCGAGATAGAATGATGCGTCGTGCAAGTGGCACGCTAACCCAACCTACGATGTCTTCGACTTCCGCGCGCGGCCTTCGAGGCCGGCCATGACGGCCTCGGACGTATTGGGGATCTTCATCTCGAAGAGGTCGCGCACGACCGTGTAGTCGTAGTAGCCCATGCGCGCGATCGGCGCGATCTTCAAGATGTCGATCTTGCCTGAGGGCAGCACCACGTCGTCGCGCACGTGGATCTGCACCACCTCGCCATAGACGACGTCGACGGTGCCCATGGTGCCGTTGCCCTTGAGGCGGTGTGTCGAGTGAAAGCGGCACTCGAAATGACAGGGGCTCTCGGCAACGCGCGGACCTGGCGCGATGATGCAGGGCGCCTTCGTCACGCCGGCATGCGCGAACTCGTCGACGCCATGCGGATAGTCGGTCGCCGAGATGTTGACGGCCTCGCGCAGCTCATAGGTCGCCATGTTCCAGACGAAGTAGCCCGTTGCCTCGGCGTTGACGACCGTGTCCTTGCGGCGCCCGTCGGGATGCTGGTTGGCGGCGAACATCACCATCGGCGGATCGAAGGTGAGGTTCTGCCATTGGCTGTAGGGCGCGAGATTGGCGATGCCGGATGCCGAGATGGTCGACAGCCAGCCGATCGGCCGCGGCACCGTGCAGCTCTTGAAGACGTCATAGGGCAGCGGGCAGACTTCGGTGGTCGGGTTGTAGTGCATGACACTCTAGCTAATGGATGCGGCGCCTCATCCGGCTCCTATGCCCGATCCTCGGCAAACCGGCAATGCGGGCAGACAACCAGGGCTCCACTCGACCCGCCTCATCCTGAGCCTGTCGAAGGATGGGCGGCCGGGGTGCGGCGCCGACATGGGCCGCCTATGGTTCGACAGGCTCACCATGAGGCGGGTGAGGGAACTGAGCCGCGCGGGATCATGAGTTGCGGGACCAAGTGCCGCGATGACAGCGCATGCTTGGCGTTGCTGCACGCAAATGCCAAGAGTTGAGGCCTCAGCGCAGCCGATTGAACCTCCATAGCCCCGTGCCGAACCCACAAGCAAAATCACCGATCCTGATCGCTGGCCCGACGGCGTCGGGCAAATCGGGGCTCGCCTTGGCATTGGCGGAACGGTTCGGCGGCGTTGTCATCAACGCCGACAGCATGCAGGTGTATCGCGATTTGCGGGTGCTGACCGCGCGGCCCTCGGCAGAAGAGGAAGCGCGCGCGCCGCATCGGCTCTACGGCCATGTGGCGGCAGCGGACGCCTACTCGACGGGCAGGTGGATCGCGGACGTCACGGCGGCGCTGGCGGAGGCGCAGAGCGCGGGCCAGCGCCCGATCGTCGTTGGCGGCACCGGGCTGTACTTCAAGGCCCTGCTCGAAGGCCTGTCGCCGATCCCGCCGGTGCCGGACGATGTGCGCGCGCACTGGCGCGGCGAGGCCGCGCGGCTCGGCGCCAAGGATCTCCATGCGGAACTCGCCGCGCGCGACCCGGAGATGGCGGCGCGGCTCAATCCGACCGATCCCCAGCGCGTCACCCGCGCGCTCGAGGTCCTGGAGGCATCGGGACAATCGCTGGCGGTGTGGCAGCGCACGGCCGGCACGCCGCTGGTGGCGGAGGCGGAGACCGTGCGCCTCGTGCTGCTGCCGGAGCGGGCGGCGCTGCAGGCGCGCTGCGATGCCCGGTTCGATGGCATGATGGCGGCGGGCGCATTGGAGGAGGTGGCGGCACTCGGGCGGCGTGGGCTCAGCCCCGACCTCCCGGCCATGCGGGCGTTGGGCGTGCCGCCGCTCCTGGCGCACCTCGCCGGAAGCCTGACCCTGGAGGCCTCAGTTGCACAAGCCAAGCTCGAAACCCGGCAGTACGCCAAGCGGCAGATGACTTGGCTAAAACGTAATATGATGTCGTGGAACGATGTTTCTGCGCAATTATTGGTCGAAAACAAAGCTCAAGACTTTTCTTTTATTGATTCTTTGCCGTGATGTCGCGATATCGCGGACAACGTAAATCTGGCCGGTCGCGTTGCAGACGCACGGCCAAGGGACTTCAGGAGCGACCCCCATGGCACGCACGATGACAGGCGCCGAAATGGTTTTGAAGGCGCTGGCCGACCAGGGCGTCGAGCACATCTTCGGTTACCCCGGCGGCGCGGTGCTGCCGATCTACGACGAGATCTTCCAGCAGGACAAGGTCAAGCACATCCTCGTCCGCCAGGAAGGCGGTGCGGTGCATGCAGCCGAAGGCTATGCGCGCTCGACCGGCAAGGTCGGCGTCGTCCTCGTCACCTCGGGCCCGGGCGCCACCAACGCGGTGACGGGCCTCACCGACGCCCTGATGGATTCGATCCCCGTTGTCTGCCTCACCGGCCAGGTGCCGACGCACCTGATCGGCAACGACGCGTTCCAGGAGTGCGATACCGTCGGCATCACGCGGCCCTGCACCAAGCACAACTGGCTGGTGCGCGACGTCAACGATCTCGCCCGCGTGCTGCATGAAGCCTTCTACGTCGCCCGCTCGGGCCGGCCCGGCCCCGTGCTGGTCGATATCCCGAAGGACGTCCAGTTCAAGACCGGCACCTATACGAGCCCGAAAGACATCAAGCACAAGACCTATCAGCCGCGCCTCAAGGCCGAGCCGACTGCGGTCGAGCGCGCGGTGGAGCTGATGGCGAACGCCAAGAAGCCGCTGCTCTACACCGGTGGCGGCGTCATCAACTCGGGCCCGAAGGCGAGCCAGCTGCTGCGCGAACTCGTGCGCCTGACGGGCTTCCCCATCACCTCGACGCTGATGGGTCTCGGCGCCTATCCGGCGTCCGGCAAGGAGTGGCTCGGCATGCTTGGCATGCACGGCACCTACGAAGCCAACTTCGCGATGCACGACTGCGACGTGATGGTCTGCATCGGCGCCCGCTTCGATGATCGCATCACGGGGCGCATCGACGCCTTCGCGCCGAACTCGAAGAAGATCCACATCGACATCGATGCCTCCTCCATCAACAAGAACGTGCGTGTCGACGTGCCGATCATCGGCGATGTCGCCTACGTGCTCGAAGACATGCTGAAGGCATGGAAAGCGCGCGCGGCCGGCCTCGACAAGGCCGCGATGAAGGCGTGGTGGGTGCAGATCGACAAATGGCGCGCCAAGAACTGCCTCGCCTACAAACAGGCGGGCGAGACCATCATGCCGCAGTACGCGATCGAGCGGCTCTATCAGCTGACCAAGGATCGCGACACCTACATCACCACGGAAGTCGGCCAGCACCAGATGTGGGCCGCCCAGTTCTATCGCTTCGAGGAGCCGAACCGCTGGATGACGTCAGGCGGGCTCGGCACCATGGGCTATGGCTTGCCGGCGGCGATCGGCGTGCAGATGGCGCATCCGAAGTCGCTCGTCATCGATATCGCGGGCGACGCCTCGATCCTGATGAACATCCAGGAGATGTCGACGGCGACGCAGTATCACCTGCCGGTGAAAGTGTTCGTGCTCAACAACCAGTACATGGGCATGGTGCGGCAGTGGCAGCAACTCTTGCACGGCAACCGCATGTCGGAGAGCTACACGGAATCGCTGCCCGATTTCGTCAAGCTCGCCGAGGCCTACGGCTGGGTCGGCATGCGCTGCGACAAGGCCGGTGACCTCGATGGCGCCATCAAGGAGATGATCAAGTCGCCGAGACCTGTGTTCTTCGATTGCCGCGTCGCGAGCCTCGCCAACTGCTTCCCGATGATCCCATCCGGCAAGGCGCACAACGACATGCTGCTCGGCGAAGACGTCACCGACGACAACATCGGCAAGGCGATCAGCAAGGAAGGCAAGGTGCTGGTGTGAGGGAGGCAATATTCGCCGGATTGCACTCGGCTCACTCGAGCTTGATATTGGCCGCCCGGATGACCTTGCCCCACTTTTCGGTCTCGTCTGCGATGAGTTTGCCGAAGTCGGCGGACGAGCCGGCAAGCGTCGTGGCGCCCAGGTCGGTGAGGCGCGCCTTGATCTTGGGATCGGCAAGGCCTGCATTTGTAAGGTTATTCAGCTTCTCGATGATTTCGGCAGGCGTGTTCTTCGGCGCACATAAGCCACCCCACCCGCTGGCCTCGTAACCAGGCACGAATTCCCTTACGGTCGGCGTCTCCGGCAGCGCCTCCGAGCGGGCGGCTGTTGTCACGGCCAAGGCACGAAGCTTGCCCGATTTGATATGCTGGATCGACGCGGGCAAGGCTTCGAACAGGATCTGCACTTGCCCGCCGAGAAGATCGGTAATTGCTTGCGACGCGCCGCGATAAGGAACGTGGGTGAAGGTGACCCCGGTCATCGTCTTGAACAATGCGCCCGCGAGATGTTGTGTGGTCCCATTCCCGGATGAGCCCTGGTTGATGCCGCCCGGATTTGCTTTCGCGTAAGCGATCAATTCGGGAACTGTTTTCGCTGGAAACGAGTCGCTGACGGTCACGACGTTGGCAAATCGAACAACGCCCGCAACCGGCGCGACATCATTGACGAAATTGTAACTGAGATTCTCATAGAGCGTTGCGTTGACTGCGTTCACGGCGCCACAGAACAGGAGCGTGTGACCGTCGGCAGGGGCACGAATAGCCGCTTCGGTCGCTATGTTTCCGCTCGCCCCGGGTCGGTTCTCGACAATGATGGGCTGTTGAAGTTGCTCCGACAGCCATTGGCCAAACAGGCGTGCCAAGAGGTCGAAGTTGCCGCCCGCTGCAAAGCCGACAAGAATGCGCACCGGTCGCGCCGGATATGCTTGTGACCAGGCGACCCGAGAGGCGGCTGCTGAAGCAACAGTGCCTGCGGTCAGCGACAGGAACTCTCGACGGCGAAGTGTCATGGCGCGCTCCTGAGCTGACGTCCGTGGCACCACCTAGCAGCGGCCATGAGAATTTGATAATCAACATAAACCGCACGCCAATCGTGCAAAAAACTCATCAATTTACCAATCGGAGCCGGCATGCGCACGAGCATCCGTTCGATCGAAATTTTCGTCCGCGTTGTCGAAAGCGGCAGCTTCGTCGCGGCGGCGCGCGGTTTGCTCGTCGATCCGGCGGCGATCAGCCGCGCGATCAAGGGGCTGGAGGAGAGCTTGGGCATCTTGCTCTTCACGCGATCGACGCGCGTTCTCAAGCTCACGACCGAAGGCGCACGCTTCTATCGTGACGGCTCGCGGATGCTGAGAAGGTTCGACGCTACGATCGGCAGATTTCAGGCCGATACCGCAATGCACCGACAGCTCAAGGTGGGCCTGGGCCCAGCCCTCAGCCGGCGGATGCTGCTGCGCGCTATCCCGTCCTTCCAACAGCTCCACCCGGAGACCCAGCTCGTCCTGCTCAACATAAATGACCGCACCGATATAGGCGACGAGGGCATCGACGTCCTGATCCGACCCCGAAGCACACGCCAGCGCGGCGGTGAGCACAAGCAACCGCAAGGTCTTGTTGTGCGAAAGCTCGTGCAATCGCCGATCCTGGTCTGCGCATCCCCTGACTACCTCAAGCGTATGGGCGTCCCGCGAACACCCGCCGACCTCGCGCGGCATGCCTGCCTTGCCTTGCTGACCTTGGAGCGCGACGTCCAGGCGGAATGGCGGTTCGCGAAGGCCGGCACTCGCGAGAAGATCAAATTTGCGCCGACGCTGACTGCGCACGGCGACGAGCTCCGCGAGGCTGGCCTTGCCGGCTGTGGGATCATCAGATTGCTTGCCTGCCATGTGGAGGACGAAATGCGGTCGGGCGCCTTGTTGCGGGTTCTGCCCGATTGGCAATGCGTCGGCGGCCTGCCGATCGTTGCGACTTACCGCATGTCCAAACCGACCCTGTCTCCCGTCAGCGCCTTCGTGGACCACTTGGCGCAGGCCTTCCGGCGCTACGACAGCGCCGCATATTTCCGGAGCTTGTCGTCGCCCTCTTAGCCCTCGCCCAAGACACCCTGGCCACCCTGCGCCGCCCAGCCCGGCACGAACTAATCGTTACGTTTGAGAAGGCTCCGATGCATATAGGCCCGGTGGAAGCCCTTCTCGGTCGCACGATGGGTCTCGACAAACCCAATATGTGCGTACATCGACAAATTTTCGCTCATCGCCACGTTGGTGTAGAGCCGCAGCGCCGGCAGGTCGAGGCGCTCAGCCTCAGCGACGGCGTGGTCGATCAGTCGTCGACCTAGCCCGCTGCCCTGACATTTCGGATCGACGGCGATGTTGTCGATGAAGTAGGCGTCGGCTTGCGTCCATGCAATCATGTAGCCGCTGACAATTCCGGCCACTTCTATGACGACGACACGGTTCGTTGCAATCTCGGCACCATAGTCGGCTACCATCGGTGCCGGTTCACGTCCCATGCGCGGCACGTATTTGGCGTAGGCGGCGCGCGCGATCGCGCCAATCCTTGCGAAGTCGTCTGGCGTGGCGCCGCGGATAAGCGGCGTGGTGCTGGGCGTTGACATCTGCCTCCGAATGCCGCCACGCCTCCTTTTGGGTCCGGCTGCGCAACCAACGGCACTTTATAGACGCGGACAATGTTGGACAAGATGCGTGCTGGTGCCCGGTTCATGCCGCTGGCTGAGCCAAAGCCGGTGTTCTTCGATTGCCGCGTCGCGAGCCTCGCCAACTGCTTCCCGATGATCCCGTCGGGCAAGGCGCACAACGACATGCTGCTCGGCGAGGACGTCACCGACGACAACATCGGCAAGGCGATCAGCAAGGAAGGCAAGGTGCTGGTGTGAGGGAGGCGGCGGCGTGACGATCGTGCGACGAACGCGCCGGACGACATAGAACTGCGATCCACTTCTCGAGCGGTTCTCGCACCCTTCGATTAGGCGCGCCAACGTCCGAGCGCCATGCGGACGTATTTTGTAAGCGGGCGTGAGCGACCCCGTTCGACAATGTTCTCATCTTCCGCTGTCACGGCAGCAATTGACCCTGAGGAGACATCCAAGGCCGAGTATTTCCCTCTCCCCGTTCCTTCAACGGGGAGAGGGCGACGACGGCTTGCGCGCGAAGCAAAGCACGCCGTCGTGGGTGAGGGGCA
Source organism: uncultured Alphaproteobacteria bacterium (assembly GCA_963779515.1). Classification (GTDB taxonomy): domain Bacteria; phylum Pseudomonadota; class Alphaproteobacteria; order Rhizobiales; family Hyphomicrobiaceae; genus CAVZYN01. The sequence continues at coordinate 722,100 of CAVZYN010000002.1, read as the reverse complement.
GCCACGTGCTCGGGTCGCTCACTTAAAGACTTGCGTGCGCGCGGATCGATCACCGACAGTAATCGTGGCTGCCCCTCATCCGGCCCCACTCTTTTTGCGCTTCGCGCGGGGCGGCCACCTTCTCCCCGTGAAAAACGGGGAGAAGGAAGAGACCGCCTCGACTTCTCCTTTTGACCCGATGCGGTCATCGCACGAACGTTGCCACTTGCGTTCCCGGAAGTGACGCGCGACGCGCGGCAGTATCCGGGATCCGGCAGTCGAGATCGAGCACACCGCGTTCAACGAGGACCTGCAAGACCCCGGGTCTTGCGCTATCGCGCAGCGCCCGGGGACGCAAGCGGAGAAGGTATGTCAGAGCCTCTAGAAACATTCCACTAATCGTGCTCAGTTTACGACTATGGGGCGGACCTCGTCGAAGAACCGCGGCCGAAGCGGCTCCCAGCTACATGATTGATCGTCTTTGCGTAGAGGAAACACATCACCATGCAACGCTTGTCGTCACGCATCTTCGCCCTTGCCATTGGGATCGTCACCGCCGGCATCGCCGCCACGCAAGTTGCACCACCGGCATCGAGCCAGACCGGTCCTGGCTGGGTCTCGCTGTTCGACGGCAAGGCGATCGGCAGTGAATGGGATCAGGTCGGCACCACCAACTGGCGGATCGAGGACGGCGCGATCGTCGCCGACAAGCGCACCGGCGAAGGTGCCGCGCATCTGGTGACCAAGGCCAAGTACAAGGACTTCCAGGTCTACGTCGAGTTCTGGTCCAGCGACGACGCCAACAGTGGCATCTTCCTGCGCTGCCAGGACGCCACCAAGATCACCGATCGGTCCTGCTATGAGGTCAACATTTTCGACCAGCGCAAAGACCCGACCTATGGCACCGGTGGAATCGTGAATTTCGTCGAGGTGAGCCCGATGCCCAAGGCGGGCGGCAAGTGGAACACCTTCGAGATCACCGCCAAGGGACGGCAGATCACCGTGCTCCTCAATGGCCAGAAGACCGTTGAGCTCAACAACGGCCTGTTCGCGGAAGGGCCGATCACGCTGCAGCACGGTGATGGCGTGATCAAGTTCCGCAAGGTCGCCGTCAAGCCGCTGTAGAGCGACTAAAGCAGCTTGGCGCGGGCGGCGTCGTTCGCGCGCATGCCGACTTTGACGCCCCTTGGATTGCGCCGGCGCATTGGCGCCTGAGATTACTTGTCCGTCAAACGGCAATTCCTGAATGCTGCAACGATCGCATCGGCCGAGCGATCGATATCGGCTTCGGTCGTGGGCGCTGAAATCACCGAGAGCCGCATGACCCATTGCCCACGCCATCGGGCACCACCAGCAAAGCACGTTCCGTCTGACTGAACCCGTTGAATGGTGCGCCTCGTCACGTCATCGCCGTCGCCAGCGGGCAAATCGGCGCCGAACCGAACGATGACTTGATTCAGCGTCACCGCATTCAATATTGCGATCCCTGGCTCTCTCGCGAGCCGTTCGGACATACGGCGCGCCAGACTGCAATGGCGAGCAACCATCGCGGATATACCGGCGCGGCCAAGGTGGCGGATCATCGCCCAGGTGGCAAAACCACGGGCGCGACGCGACAGTTCAGGGACAAAGTGCGAAGGGTCGCGCTCACCCTCGGCAACCTCGGGAAGGTAGCTTGCGGCAGCCGTCATGGCACGCCGATGTGCCCGGCTGTCACGCACGATTGCATAGCCGCAGTCGTAGGGTGTTTGCAGCCACTTATGGCCGTCCGTGGCCCACGAGTCGGCGGCTTCAATTCCGCGCGCCTGAGCTGCGACTTCAGGGCAGGCCCGAGCCCAAAGGCCAAAAGCGCCATCAACGTGGACCCATGCATCGTGACTGCGAGCGATGGGAACAATGTCCAGCATCGGATCGAATGCCCCGGTGTTGAGCTGGCCGGCTTGGGTCACGACAATGATCGGGCCTTTGCACGTCGCGATGGCCGAGGCAAAGGCCGAGAGCTGCATGCGGCCTTGATCATCGGTTGCAATGCGGACCACGCGATCATGTCCAAGACCCAGCAACTGCAGCGAGGAAAATACCGTTGTGTGGGCGTCGTCGGCGACGATGACATCGATGGGTGGTGCGCCGAACAGCCCATTGGCCTCAACATCCCACCCGATGCGGCCAAGCACTTCGCCACGCGCGGCGGCGAGACACACGAAATTGGCAACTGTTGCACCCGTCACGAACCCGACTGAGCAGTCGCGCGGCAAATCAAGGAGATCGAGCAACCAGCGCGTGGACGCCTCCTCGGCCGCGGCAGCAGCAGGAGCGGCCTGATGATTGCCGGTGTTTTGGCCCCAAGCACTCGTCAGCCAGTCCGCCGCGACACCGGCTGGGTGCGATGCGCCGATGACCCAGCCAAAGAACCGCGGTCCCGTTGTTGCGTGCAATCCGGGCTCGGCTTTCGTCGCCAACTCCTCAATGACGGCGATCAGATCCGTCCCGTGATCAGGCGTTGGTCCATCGAACGCGGCCTGCATATCCCTGTATGTAGCGATCGGCCGTTGGTGACGGTCAGCAATTGTACTTCGAAATGTGATTGCGCGTTCGGCGGCGGCGCGCCAAGCAGCTTCAGTGCCGTTCTTGCTCATGACGCACGTCCCACTCCCATCCTAATTCGCCGTGGCAAGGGTGAACCCGTCAGCGGGAAAGTCGAGAGAAATGTGATTGTTGAAGTCAGGGTCAAAGCGTGGCGGCCCCACCCGAGTTCCCGCCTCGCTCAAGCGCCAAGAACCGGAGCCCGATGTGCTTGAAGCGAGTTTTATGGCCTCGGTGTACCGTGTTGGCGGCGCCATGCGCGGCGATGTCGTTCGCACGATTATCCGCGACGAACGCTGAGGACGAGGCGTATCTGCGCCCGCGCGGCGCTGCCATGCGATACGGCGCGAGCCGCCGCCTCGGGTTCGTCGCATTTCGGATGACTGTTCCGCGGCTTCGCAGCGAACACGGGAGACGGCGATGCTGGCGTGGTTGTTTGGCAAGATCAAAATGCTGTTCGGCTTGGCCGCGATCGGCGGGCCGGTGATGGCGTTCATCGGTTGGCAGGATGTCCAGCGCATCGAGCAGCTCGAGAAAGAGGGTATCGAGGCGGTGGCCGCGATCGACGGCGCAACGCGCAAGAAAAGCCGCCGCGGTGGCACCACGTACTCGGTCAACCTCGCCTGGAAAGATGCCAAGGGCGAGATGCGCAAGGCCGAGGGCCTCTCGATCAGCCAAGCGTTCGCGGGCCAGATCATTCGCGGCGACAACATCGTCCGCAACACCGTCAAACTGAAGTATCTGGCGGCGGACGCCGATACCAAACCGATCATCGTCGAGGACAAGAACCGGCAGGAAGAAAACGACACCTTCATGATGCAGGGCGGGCTCGCGGCCGGCGGAGTCGGCATCCTCGGGTCGGCGTTGTTCTTGCTGATCGCGCGGCGGCGGAAGGCGCAAGCGGCTTAGGTGATCCGGGCGCGGCGTTAAAAGGTTAATGCAGGCGTGCTGCTGGCATATGTCTTGCGACGGGTGGGCCATGACCGCCCCCCAGCCCGCAGAGCCAGCCGCCGCCATGTCGAGCCTTCCGCTGCCCAGAGCCTTTGTTCCCGAATTCGAGCGGGACGCCCCGGCCGTACTGCCCCAAAACGGTGCGGCCGCGGCCATGAACGCCGCACCGCTGGAGTTTGCGGTCGTTAGAGACCGGGCCGGCTTCGACGCGCTCGGGCCCGACTGGACCGCGCTGATGCGGCGCGCGCCGCGCTCGGCCCAGGTCTTCAACACCTTCAATTTCGCCTGGCACTGGTGCAATCACTATTTGCCGAAGCCCGGGTCTGACGCAGCCTTCCCGGCCCTCGCCATCGTCACGGTGCGCCGTGGCGGTCAGCTGATCGCACTTTGGCCGCTGGTGCGCGAACGCATCCTCGGCGTCACCCGCGTCTCCTGGCTCGGCGATCCGGTCGGCCAGTACGGCGATGTGATCGTCGACGAAATCGCCGACAAGGCCGACGTGCTGGCGCAGTCGTGGCGCTATCTGGTGGCGACGCTCGAGGCCGACGTCATCACGCTGCGGAAAGTCTTGGGCGCGAGCGAAGCGGCGGTCTGCTGCAGGGCGAACAGCGTCCGCGAACGCTGCATCGAGGAAGCGGTCTACGCGGATCTCGCCGAAGCCGGCACCTTCGAGACATTTGAACAGCGCTGGCCGTCGAAGCTGCGCAAGAACCGCCGCCGCCACATGCGCCGCCTGCAGGATCAGGGCCCCGTCGTCATCACCCACAACCAGCGCGGCGAGACGGCAGCGGCGACTGTCCGCACCGGCATCGATCTGAAACGCATCTGGCTCGCGAAAAAAGAACTGCTGTCGCGCGCGTTCGCCGATACCCGCTTCGATGGCTTCATGCTGGATGCGGCAACCAGCACGACGCATCCGACCGGCGCCTTCGTCTCGTCGCTGACGTCGAACGGAACCATCGGCAACGTCGTCATCGCCTTCGATTTCGAAGGCCGCCGCGCCATGCATATGATCGCCTACAACATGGATCTCGAGACGTTCAGCGCTGGTACGCTGCATATCGAGGACTGCATTCGCGACGCGTTTTCAGCCGGCATCCGGGTCCTCGACTTCCTCGGGCCGAAAGTGAAGTACAAGATGGACTGGTGCGACAGAAGCGTCGAGATGCTGGAGTTCCAGCACGCGCTGTCGCTGAAGGGCCGCGTCTACGGTTTTGGCTGCCGCATGCTCGGCTGCACGCCCGGCGCGACGCTGTCGGCGGTGCTGCCGCGCCCCGTCCGGCGTGTGCTGTCGTGGGGCCTGGCGAAGATTCGCGCGCGTTGAGCGGGGTGCCGCGTGATAGCGGACTAGGCCGGTGCCGTAGGTTGGGTTAGCGGGCCACCGCTGATGACGACGCGCGAACGGCCGAACCCGCGTAACCCAACATTGCGCAGCACTCGCGAAAAGCTGTTGGGTTACGCCGGCACGAGAGGTGCGCGTCACGTCGATGATGTTGGCCGCCTAACCCAAACTGTATGTCCCTTCCTCAGATGAGGCGACTCACCCCCGATGTGCATTCGAGGGTTACCCGGATTGGCCGGGCAGAGCCTCACACAAGGAGGGCGAGTCTTGGAACAGTTTAGCGAAGCTTTCATTGGGATTGATACGTCGAAATTGAAGAATGCGGTGGCTGTGGCCGAGGCCGGGCGCGCGGGCGAGGTGCGCTATCTCGGCGAGAGCGACACGACCGATGCAGCGGTGCGCAAGCTCGCAGCCAAGCTTTCGGCCAAGTACAGCAAGCTTACGTTCTGTTACGAGGCGGGGCCGACCGGCTACGGGCTCTACCGGCTGATCAGGAGCCTCGGGCACGATTGCATCGTCGCGGCCCCGGCGCGTTGATCCCGAAGCGACCGGGTGATCAGGTCAAGACCAACCGGCGCGATTCGGAGAACCTGGCGCGGTTGCTGCGTGCGGGTGAGCTCACTGCGATCTGGGTGCCCGATGAACGCCACGAGGCGATGCGTGATCTATCGCGGGCCCGTGAGGCGGCGATGGACGACCTGAAGAGCAAACGTCAGCAGGTCTCCTCACTGCTTCTGCGGCTTGGCCTTCATTATCCGGGCAAGAAGACGTGGGGCCGCGCGCATCGCGACTGGCTTTGCTGCCAGAAGCTCGCCCATCGCGAGCAGCGCATCGCCTTCGAGGAGCTGCTGCTAGCGGAGCGGCAGGCGCAAGAACGGGTCGGGCGGCTCGAGGCGGCGATCCGTGAGGCGGTGCCGGAGTGGTCGTTGGCCGAGGTCGTCGGAGCGCTGCAGGCGATGCGCGGGATCCAACTCGTCGCCGCTGTGACGATCCTGGCTGAGATCGGTGATCTCGCGCGCTTTCGCACGCCACGCGAGTTGATGGGCTATCTGGGGCTCGTGCCCTCGGAGCGTTCGACCGGCGACAGCATCAAGCGCGGCAGCATCACCAAGGCCGGCAACCGGCGGGCGCGGCGTATTCTCGTCGAGGCGGCGTGGAGCTATCGCCATCCTCCGCGCGTTGGCCGCGACAAGCAGCGGCTCGTCGAAGCGGCGCCGCGTCCTGTCGCAGAGATCGCGTGGAAGGCGCAAACGCGGCTCTCGGCGCGGTTCCGGGCGCTGTCGAGAAAAGGCAAGCGACCGACGATCGTTGCAACCGCGATCGCACGCGAGATGTGCGGCTTCATCTGGGCGATCAACCGAGCCATCGCTGACGACCGTCGCGTGTGACACTGCGACCAGCCGTCGAACCGGCCACGCAACACGGAGATCCATCAGCTGACATCAATCGTGCAGAGGCGGGGGCGGGACCCATCGAGGGGAACCCTCAGGTAGGTTGTGTGGCCGGTCTCGACCGACGCCCGAACCCAAACAGAGGCAGCCCCGGACGAATAAACGGACATGCGGTATCCAACCCGCGGATCAGAACTTGCTCACCGACGTCCAAGGTCCCGCCCCCTCTTCTGCACGATCTGCAAGCCAAAACACCGCCCGAACGGCGGTAACGACAAACTGCGCGCAAGGTGATTGACTGGGGACATCAGAAACCTACGTTTCATGCTGCCGCGCCCCGTCCGGCGGGCGCTGTCGTGGGGCCTGCGCAAAGTTCGCGGGCGGTGAGCGACGGCAAAATGGGGAGAGTGCGTCAGGCACGTGGTGGTGCCGTCGATGCGTGATAGCATCGGCTTGCTTGGGTCCGGGCCTGCGCCCGGATGACGTTGGGGGAGAGGGTCACGTCTCTCGTGCAGCGGTACCCAGGAGGCCGAGGAAAAATGCCGAAATTTGTTATAGAAATACATTCAGGCGGCGCCAAATTCGACGCTCAAGCGACAGCCAATCAATTGGATCAGAAGTGGCAACTCGATATAGAGATCGAGGGCCACGCCTATAGTGCTGAAGGCTGGGATTGTTTAGACGCCTTCAACAAAATTCGAGGCCCCCTCGAGCAGCGCTATACATTTTTGTGCAACGGGGCGCGCCCAAATTTCCTACTCTCTCCCATGGCCAGCCAAGCCGGTGGTTTAGAAGGGTACAGGGTTCCCGGCGGCAGGAAAGCACGGCTCAGCGATTTGGTACCGATTTTTGACGCGGCCCCACTCGAGGAAATTGGATCAGTGCACGAGCAGGCTGAATTCAGGCAAAAATACATGGAGCAAGTGCAACGCGGTGAGCTGCCGAACTGAACCATTACGCCTCGTTGCATCAATCCAACAAGGTTAGGCGCAGCACGCGCGAAAAAGTTGTTGGGTTACGCCGGCGCGAGTGGTGCGCGCCACGTCGATGATGTTGGCCGGCCGACCAAACCTACGTTGATGTCCTGCGTGCGTGACGCATCGACAGCGGGTGTTCGATCGGCCATCATGACCTGAAGCGAACGCGCTGCAGATTCGGCGAAAGTGCGCCTGTGGTTCCATCACTCCAAAAAAGGCGCGCGATGCACTCTTTCGATGGCCACAACGACGTGCTGCTGCGGCTCTGGCGCAAGGCGCCGGACGCAGTGGCGGCGTTTCTCGACGGCGACGGCAAGGGACAACTCGATCTGCCGCGCGCGGTCGCCGGCCACATGGCCGGTGGGCTGTACGCGATCTTCGTGCCCTCCGAGAGCAAGAAGCCGGCGGTCGATCCGATGGCGGCCGTGCCCTACGATGTGCCGGTGCCGCTGGCGCCGGAAATGAGCCACGCCCAGCGCGCGACACTCGAGATGGCGTCGCTGTTGTTCAGGATCGCGGAACGCTCCGACGGCCGCGTGCGCATCGCCCGATCGGTTGCCGAGATCCGCGCGGCGAAAGCGGCGGGCGCCCACGCCGCGGTCCTGCATATCGAAGGCTGCGAGGCGCTCGACGCGGATCTGAAGATGCTGGACGTGTTGTATGCGGCGGGACTGCGCTCGCTCGGGCCGGTGTGGAGCCGCTCGAACATCTTCGGGCACGGCGTGCCGTTCCGCTTTCCCTCGTCGCCCGACACCGGCGACGGCCTGACCGACCTCGGCAAGGTTTTGATCCAACGCTGCAACGAAATGCGCGTCCTGATCGATCTCTCGCATCTCAACGAGAAAGGATTTTGGGATGTCGCGAAACTCTCGCGGGCGCCCTTGGTCGCGACGCACTCGAACGCACACGCGCTCTGCGCCTCGTCGCGCAATTTGACCGACAAGCAGTTGGCGGCGATCCGCGACAGCGGTGGTCTCGCCGGGGTCAATTACGCCGTCAGCTTCCTGCGCGCGGACGGCGGCCGCGTCGCGGCAACCCCGCTCGATACGATCGTCGACCACATCGCCTACTTGATCGAGCGGCTCGGCGAAGACGGCGTCGCCCTCGGCTCGGATTTCGACGGCGCCATGATCCCCGACGGGCTTGGATCGGCGGCGGGGCTGCCAAACCTCGTCGCGGCGCTGCGCCGCCGCCAATTCGGCGACGCGCTGATCGAGAAGATCTGCTTTGAGAATTGGATGCGCGTCTTGCAGCGCACCTGGGGCGGGTGACTAAATTTCTACCGCCCCCGTCGAGAGGCCCTGACGAGGGGGCGGTAGAAACTCGCGGCTCGCTCGGAGCGCCTCGGTCTTCCTCAAGGCCTTCAAGGGCGCGGTGTTGATTGTGCCTTCGGCCTCGACCACATCCCGAGGTCGAAGATCACTTTCATGGTCGCCGCAAAAACCAGCGCGCACAGCGCCACCTTCGAGATCGTCTCCATCGTCCCCTCGATCAGGATGGCGTGGACGATCGTCCCAACCACGATGATCACCGCAAGCACCGAATGGGCGATGCGCCACGTTCGCGGCCGCACGCGCAGCCTTCGGCGCGAAACCGCTAAAAGCGCCGTTGCGAAGATGGCCCACATGGCGATCACGCCCCAGGCGGAGAACGGCGTCGGCGATGCGAACAGAAGCGCATCGATCACGTCCGGTGAACTGGTGATCCAAAGGCCGCCGACGTGGAGGACGATGGCGGCGACGAGACTCGCTCCGGTCCAGCGATGCACGCGGCGGCCGTAGAGTGCCGGCAGCCCCGGCAGATAGCCGCCGATCAGGAGTGGCTGGGCGAGCAACAGACAGAGTGCGATGACGCCGGCAAATCCGGCGGCGATGTAGACGGGATCGCGCCATGCGAGCAGCGGGCTCGCCGCGGCCGCTGCGATCGGCACCGCAACGGCTGCCGCAAGCGCCGTCCAAATCAGGATAGACCGGGACAATCAGCTTCCTTTTGCAATGGCCCTTCCAACTGGCCCTTCCAACTGCCCCTTCGACCTCACGCTTCAACCGGGGCGCGGTCAAGCAGGCTTGAGGACGAAATGCGCTTCGAGGCTGGTGGCCTTCGCGCTCGGCATCACGGGGCGCAGAAAGACCGTTTCGAATTCGCCGCTGTCATACGCGAGGTGACCATGCGGTTGGCCGAAGGCGGGAACGATCTGCGGCATCTCGAGACGGAACACCCCGTTCGCGTCCGTGAGCGTGGCGCCATGGCTTCTTGCGTCTGCTTCATAGCCTTCGGTGGTGTGGGCCCAGATCTGGATGCGCTTGCCCGCGAGCGGCGCGCCATCGCCCGCACGGCGCACGGTGCCCGACATCCAGAAGCCGCCACGGCCGATCCGCTCGACGATCGCCGCGCCCTTGCGATAGTTGTTGGTGCCGCCCGGCATCGAGCGGGTCGGTGCGAGGCTTTGCGCCTGGGCGGGAATAATGAAGGCGGGCATGAGGAGGCCGGATACGCCGGTTGCGAGCCCGGCGCCGCCGGCGGCCAGGAGCAAACGTCGATTGAGCAGGACTGTCATGATGTCGTCTCCTATGAGCGAACGAGCTTTTGCCGTCAACATAACGGCGCTGGATGCGACAGGCAAAATAGAGAATTCGTGACCTACCCCAGCACTTGGATGATGCGGGCGGGAGGCTCAGGTTTTCGCTCGGATGGAATGACGGCCTGGGACCTTGGCGTCGCGGGCCGCTGCCTGCAGCATCCGCCTGAAGACGTCGCGCTGTTCGTGGATCGAGGCGATGACGGGTCCGGTTGGAACGCCAAGCCCGACCAGGGCTGCCTCGGACAACTGCAGGCTCGCCTCGATGGTTTCCGGGACGGCGTCGCTGACGCCGAGGGCATAGAGATGGCGCGCATGCTCGGCATCGCGGGCGCGCGCGACAATGAGAACATCTGGCCGCAATGCGCGCAGCTCCTGGACGATGTCATCGACCAGGGCGCGCGTCTGAAACGTGATGATCACGCCGGCGGCGTCCATCAGCCCGCAGGCCCGCAGAAACGATGGGGAGACGGCATCGCCATAGTAGACCGCGTTGCCGAGTTTGCGTTCAGCCGACACCAGATTGGCGTCGTCGTCGACGGCCGTATAGTCGACGCCGTGCTCTTTCAGCAGGCCGCAGACGACCTTGCCGACGCGACCGTAGCCGACCACGATGGCGTGCCGCGTCTTGACCGCCGGCAGGATCGCCAGCGACGGGTCGGCGATGCGCGGACCATCGAGTGCCGCCCGGATCCGTGTCGCGGCAATGGCGAGCAGGGGGATCAGCGCCATCGACAATGACGTGACGGCCAAGGCAAAGCTCGCCACCGGCGGCGCCACCACGCCGAGGGTGGCGGCCAGCCCGACGCCGACGAAGGCGAACTCGCCGCCAGGCCCCAGCAGCAAGCCCGTCTCGATCGCGGCCGGTGCCGACAACTTGAACCAGCGGGCAAGGCCGAACACCACGATCGCCTTGACGCCGATGAGGCCGATCACACTGACGCACAGCCAGAACGGCTCGCGCGCCAGCTCGCGCACGTCGATCCCCATGCCGACGGTGAAGAAAAAGATGCCGAGCAGCAGGCCCTTGAACGGCTCGATGGTCGCCTCGATGGATTTGCGGTACTCCGTCTCCGCCAGCAGCAGACCCGCGATGAAGGCGCCAAGCGCCATCGACAAATCGGCGACCGCCGCGACGACGCCAGTGCCAACGATGACAAACAGGATCGCCGCGATGAACAGCTCACTCGACCGCGTCCGCGCCACCAGCCGGAACAACGGGCGGAGCATCGTGCGGCCAACGATCAGAATAGCCGCGATGGCGGCGGCAGCGTGCAGCAGCGCCAACGCGACCGTTGCCACCACCGAACTACCCTTGCCGGCGCCGAGCAGCGAGATCGACATCAGCAGCGGGATCACCGCGAGATCCTGCGCCAGCAGGATCGAAAACGAGGCCCGGCCAGCGCTGGTCGCGAGGCGCCCCTGACGCGAGAGCAGGTCCAACACGATCGCAGTGGACGACAAGGCCAGGCAGGCGCCGAGCATGACCGCGACCGCGGGCTTCTGTCCCGCCGCCGCAATCACGATGGCGAGCAGCGTCGTCGTGATCGCCACCTGCGATCCGCCGAGCCCGAGCACGAAGCGGCGCATCGCCGCCAGCCGCTCGTAGGAGAGTTCGAGACCGATCAAGAACAGCAGGAACACGATGCCGAGATCCGCGATGCCCGCCACGTTGCGGGCATCGACAACCGTGAACCAGTAGAGGGCCGGCACCTGTGCGACGAAGGAGCCGAGCCCAAGCGGGCCGAGCAAGACGCCGGCGCCGAGATACCCGAGCACCGGACTGAACCCCAGGCGATGCACCAGCGGCACGACCACGCCCGCGGTGCCGAGCACCACGAGCGCATCGCTGTAGACCGAGATGTTGATCGATCCTGCCAAAGCCTGCTCCGAGGCAACGACCTCAAAGCGCCAGTCTGCGGGCACCCGCCCACAATAACAAGCGCGCGCCGCTGTCGGGTTACGCCGGCACCTCCACACCCGCCCAATCGACGACGCGGCCCGATTGCGCCGGCGTCAGCTCCGAGACGACGCGCAACAGATGCGCCGCCGATTGCGCAGCCGTGAACAGCCGGCCCTCGGCGACATGCGCCTGGAACGGCGTCGAGAGCGCCGTGTCGACGGTGCCCGGATGCAGCCCGGCGCAGATCGCCAGCGGCCGCTTCGCCGCCAGCTCGATGCTGAGACAGCGGATGATCTGATTGAGTGCGGCCTTCGACGCGCGATAGCTGTGCCAGCCGCCGAGCCGATTGTCGCCGATGCTGCCGACGCGCGCCGAGAGCACCGCGAATACCGCGCGCCGGTCGCGCGGCAACAGCGGCAACACGTGCTTGGCGATCAGCGCCGGGCCGATGGTATTGATCTCGAAGGCGCGCAGCATCGCCGCTGCATCGAGCGCGCGCCATGATTTCTCCGGCTTAAGTGTGCCGTCATGCAGCAGCCCGGTCGCGACGATCGCCAGATCGATCTCGCCGAGGTCCTGCGCCGCCGCCGCGATCGTTGCTTCGTCGCGCAGATCAATCTGCTGGACCGTCATGCCGGGCCGCACCGCTTGCGTTTGCGACCGCGACCAGCCGGTGAGATGCGTGACGCGCGGATCGGCGCTCAGTTGCGCCACGAGGGCGGCGCCGATCCCGCCCGAACTTCCAACCACAAGCGCGCGCATGGCCGATTCTGATCCTCTCCAGCATGATGAGGGGACTACGATCACGCCGCGCCAGCAGATCGGTGGATGTGCCGATGCGGGTCCGATCGCGAAGGGGAGGCGGCGTTTGCGCGCGGTCACGCGCCCCAGGTGCGCTCCAGGACGCGAAAGAATGGGGATAGTTTCCTATTCAATGACCGAGCGAGTCAGTTCGTGCGAACAATTGGTGACTGTCCGCATTTTTACTTCCAATTGGTAACTGTCCCCATTTTTCAGCCTATCGGTCGACATTCCCGACCAAGACCACTACCACGGCCGGGGTGGTCGCGTGTATCCGCTTTGGCGCAACGCTGAAGCGACCGTCTCCAACATCAAGCCTGAGCTGCTCGCGCATCTGGCGTTGCGCTTCGGCCGCACGATCACGCCGGAAGACATGATGGCCTATATCGCGGGCGTGATGGCGCATCCGGCTTTCACGGCACGCTTCCGCAAGGATCTCATCCGCCCCGGCCTGCGCCTGCCCATCACCGCCGATGCCGATCTTTTTGAACAGGCTGCCGCGCTCGGCCGCGAGGTGATCTGGCTGCACACCTATGGCGAGCGGTTCGTGGACGAGAGCGCAGACCGACCGGCCGGTGCGCCGCGCATTGCGACGGATGGGCCAGCGATCCCGAAGGCAGGCGCGATTCCCCCGACGCCCGAAGACTTCCCGAATGAGTTGCGCTACGACGCACCCTCCCGCCGCCTGTTCGTCGGCAAGGGCTACGTCGAGAACGTCACTCAGGCCATGGTCGACTACGACGTCTCCGGCATGAACGTCCTGAACCAGTGGTTCAGCTATCGCAAGAAGGATCGCCGCCGCCCGATCATCGGCGACCGCCGCCCGCCCTCGCCGCTGTCCGCCATCCAGCCCGATCACTGGCTTGCCGAATACACCAGCGACCTGCTGGACCTGTTGCACGTGCTGGGCCGCCTGGTTGCCCTGGAGCCCCGACAAGCGAAAGTGCTCGAAGATATCCTTGGCGGCACTTTGATCGAACACGAGCAACTGGTCGCCGCGGGCGCGCTTGGCTCACCGGCGGAGGCGCAAGAGGCTGAGGAAAACTGAGGGCACGCCCTCGCGGTTGCTGATGCTGTCGGGCATGATTGCGATGATTTGCAACTGCGCTGTGGACTCCCATGTCACGCAACGACTTCAAAGCACAAGCCGATCTGTTCGGCGCGCCGCCGCCCCAGTCTTACACGCCGTCGCTGGAGCTGGTGCGCGCGGAAGTGAACAAGGTGCTCGACATAGCGCGCACGGCCAAGGTGCTGCCGTGGAAGCCGAAAGAGGTCGCCTACTGGAAGACCGTGTTTCCGCAGATGACCAATTGGCTGCCGGAGGAAGAGGCCGCACAATTGCGCTTCGCCTTCATGGAGGAATTGCGCCGGCTAGAGGCAGCGTAAGCGGGCGGTCCATTTTCGACCAGCCCGGCGCCGCGCGGGTCGCTCGCCCTTCGACAGGCTCAGGGTGAGGCGGATGGGCGGGTGTCGGATTTGGCTCGAGGCGGATGAGATTGAGGAGACTGTTGGAGGGACGGTATCGGGAAGGTGGTGGCGGACCTGAGTTCAAGCATTTCACGTCATCGGTGAATTATGGTCGGCCTGCGACCCACGCCGGGCGGCTAAAATGAACTTCGGTCATTTACGCACTTAGTAAATCATGACCCGGATGACAACCCATGCCCGGCGCCCAAAATAAACATCATTCATTTACGTGATCAGTGAAATCACTCCAGCGGGCGATCCGCGGCGGTCGCCGGGCTAAACAGCGGGTCGATGCGCGGATGGGGTGACGCGGGGTGCGCGGCTGCCGCCCTGCCGGGGGCTGGCGGCGTGAGCGGCGGTGGCCGCCATGTCCGAGGCTGCCGTCACCCCGGCCGCTGAGACTGCCGCCGACGAGAAGCATGCACTTTTCATGCGCGTTTCGGGCACGTGCCAACCCATAGCGAATACGGCCAACGCACACCGTGCGAAAGCTGACATCCGATCGAACAGTCGCGCGGCCGACGCCGCCGCTCAACGGCGCGCACATGCAGCGTTTGTGGGAGCCCATCACGGCACGCGTGGGAGCCCATCGCCAATTCCGCTCAAAAACGGACCGCAAACGTCACTTCACGCCGAGTTTTTTCTGCAGGCTCGACGACGACGTCGTGTACTGGAACAGAATTTTCTTGTCGGGATAGACGAGACGATGCGCGGCTTGCGACATCAGCGCCGCCTCGTGGAAGCCGGAGAGAATGAGCTTCAGCTTGCCGGGATAGGTGTTGATGTCGCCGATCGCGAAGATGCCCGGCGCACTCGTCTCGAATTTCTCGGTGTCGACGGGGATCAAATTCTCATGAAGATTGAGCCCCCAATCGGCGATCGGTCCGAGCTTCATCGTCAACCCGAAGAACGGCAACAGGCGATTGCAGGCGATGCGTTCCTCGCCCTCTTTGGTCTTGATGGTGACGTGATCGAGTTCGCCATCGGCGCCAGCGAGCGCCGTCACCTGACCGATCATCAGTTTCATCGCGCCGGCGGCGACGAGCGCGCGCATCTTCTCGACCGAGTGCGGCGCGCCGCGGAACTCGTCGCGACGGTGCAGCAGCGTCAGCGACTTGGCGAGCGGCTGCAGATTGAGCGTCCAATCGAGCGCGCTGTCGCCGCCGCCGACGATCAAGATGTCCTTCGCCCGGAAGTCGTCCATGCGGCGCACGGAATAGACCACGGACTTCGGCTCGAACGCCTCGATGCCCGCGAGCGGCGGGCGCTTCGGCGTGAACGATCCGCCGCCTGCCGCGATCACAACAACCTTGGTAATAAAGGTTTTCTCGGCGTCCGTCGTCAGGCGGAAACGGCCGTCGGCCTCGCGTTGGAGCGCATCGATCCGCTCGCCGTAGTGGAACACCGGCGCGAACGGTTTGATCTGCTCCAGCAGGCGATCCGTGAGTTCCTGGCCAGTGACGATCGGGAGCGCCGGAATGTCGTAGATCGGCTTTTCCGGATACAGTTCCGCGCATTGCCCGCCGGGCTTGCCGAGGATGTCGACGACGTGGCACTTGAGATCGAGCAGGCCCAATTCGAACACGGCGAACAGCCCGCACGGGCCCGCGCCGATGACGACGACGTCGGTTTCAACGGCTGCATTGAGCGTAGACATCGTAGACATGGGCGAGCACTTTCTCGTTGCCGCGATGACGATGCGGCCGATCCGTGCCGCGGAAAAATTCAGAATTGCTTGTCGGGCACGCGCACCACGAGACCATCGAGCGCGTCCGCGATCTTGAGCTGGCAGCTGAGCCGGCTTTCGTCGCGCACATCGAAGGCGAAGTCGAGCATGTCTTCTTCCATCGCCGAGCGCTTGGCGAGTTTTCCAACCCAGTCCGCGTCGACATAGACGTGGCAGGTCGCGCACGCGCAGGCGCCGCCGCATTCCGCTTCGATGCCATCGATGGCGTTTTTCTTGGCAGCTTCCATGACGGTCAGCCCCGCGTCTGCGTCCACGGTCTGTCGGCGGCCGTCGGACTGCACAAATGTAATCTTCGCCATGTCGGCAGAGGCTCCTGGTCTCTGGGCGCACGCGGACGGCGCCCTCGCGGCAGCACACGCGCTGCGATCGCGCGGAGGTTTAGCGGCGAGAGCCTTGAAATTCAAGCCGCATCTGGGCCAGGCCCGCGCGTCACGCGGCCTCGGGGTAAAGAGTGTCGATGAAGTCGCGCGCCTCTTCGATGGCGGCAGCGATCAGCTCGATAGCCTGCAAGCGGCGGCCGGGCTCGGGCTGGTCCTTCAGGCGCTCGGCCGCTTCCGCGACGCGCGCCAGATGCCAGGCGCCAACCGCGCGGGCGGACCCTTTGATGGTATGCGCTGCATCGCCCCAGGCTTTGGTGGAGCGGGCCGTGCGCAGTTGGCTGAGGTATTGCGGCGCTTGGTCGGCGAACAGGCCCAGGACCTCACGCTCGAGATCGGCGTTGCCGAACGTGAAGCGACGCAGATACGTCAAATCCACAGCTTTCGTGCCGGTTTCGACGCTCGCGACGGCCGCCCCCACAAACGCTTTCTCATGAACCGTCATAAGTCCTACTCCCGGCCACACGCCCGGTCCGAGCCCCAAATTCCCATCTTCAGTTTAGGTGGGAGCCGGAAAGACCGCGTAAAGAAACGCCGTTACGCATTCGTGAACATCGCGCGCGAGCAGCACTGATCCGCCGGTGCACAGAAAATCCCCCATGGTTTTGCCCCAATGCGCGCGTAGCTGGCAGAGAGGCGGGGGCCAGATTCACACAGACGGGTGGATAACGTGCCAATTCGCTTGGATTTCTCTTTGTAGGACCGCTAGATAGCGGTTGAATTGGAGAAAGTTGAGTCCTTTGGGGTGCGAGCGCGTGGCTGCGTGAGCAGGCGGACGGGGCGATGGCCGAGCAGTCGAAGACCAAACCAGCGTCGGAGGAACCGCAAACGGCGGCCGCCGAAGCTGTGTCTGCTGATCCCGCCAGCCAGCCTGAAATAACCGAGGATTCTCAACGTCGTACGGCGAAGCGTCGGCCCGCGGGACCACCACGCCGCCGGGTCGCCGCCAATGACGACGTGCCCACAATCGGTGGTTTGATCTACGCCCTGCAACAGAAGCCATCGAAGAAGCCGTTCGCGGTCGCAGCCGGCGCTTCGGCCGGTTGGCTGCTGATCGGCGCGTTGTTCACGTGGGCGATGCTTGCGCCGGAAATCGCAAGCGCGAAGTCGTTTGTCGAGTTGTTTGGGCGCCCGATCATTTTGACTGTGGCAGCAACGATCTTCATTCCGATCGTGCTGTTCTGGTTCTTGGCGTCCCTCATCTGGCGCGCGCAGGAACTACGCCTGATGTCGTCCGCCATGACCGAAGTCGCGGTGCGCCTGGCTGAGCCCGATCGCGAGGCGGAACAATCGGTGGCCTCGTTGGGGCAGGCTGTGCGCCGCCAAGTCAATTTCATGAATGAGGCGATGAGCCGGGCGCTTGGCCGCGCAAGCGAACTCGAAACCCTCGTCCATCACGAGGTCTCCGCGCTCGAGCGCTCCTATGGCGAAAACGAAAAGCGCATTCGCGGCTTGCTGAGCGAACTTGCCGGCGAGCGCGACGCTCTTGTCGGCACCTCCGATCACGTCGCCAACACGCTGCGTTCGATCGGCGACGAAGTTCCCCAGCTGATCGAGAAGCTGTCGAGCCAGCAGACAAAGCTCGCCCACATCATCGAGGGTGCCGGCGCGAACCTGATCGCGCTCGACACCCAACTGACGGCCTCGACGGACCGCCTCGAAGGCTCGCTCGCCACCCGCACCGAGCATCTGCAAACCGTGCTGACCGATTACACCGATGCGCTTGGCAATGCACTCGGCGTGCGCACGACCGAGATGCAGGGTCTGCTCAACGACTATACGACGACACTGACGTCGTCCCTCGGCGACCGGACGGGTCAGCTGAAGACGATGTTCGACGATTACACGCGCGCGCTCGATGCGACACTGGCAAGCCGCGCGGAAGCAATCGACAGTCAGCTCGTCCAACGCACCAAGGCACTCGATGCCGCGTTTTCGCAACGTTTGCAGCTCTTCGACGACCAGATCATGCAGTCGACGCGCGTCATCGACTCGGCCGTCGGCGAGAAAGCCCAGGCGCTCTCCAACGCCATGGAACAGCACGCCAAACAACTGGCCGATACGCTCGGCCGCCAGGCCGGCGACCTCGACGAAACCCTGATGCACGGCATCAACGCGGTGCGCCGCACCAGCGAAAACATCACGCGCCAATCCGTCAAGGCGATCGAGGGGCTGGCCAGCCAGTCCGATCTCTTGAAGAACGTCTCGGAAAACCTGCTGCAGCAGATCAGTGGCGTCACCAACCGTTTCGAATCCCAGGGTCAATCGATCATGCGCGCCGCCAACGCGCTCGAAACCGCCAACTTCCGGATCGACACGACGCTGCAATCGCGCCATCGCGACCTCAACGACACCTTGGGCAAGCTGTCCGGCAAAGCCGAGCAGTTGGACGAGGTCGTGCGCAATTACTCGACACACCTCGAAGGCTCGCTCACCGAGGCTGAAGGGCGCGCCCGCAGCTTTACCGAGGAACTGACCCGCGGCGCCCAGACGCAGTCGCAAGCAACCCTCGCCGAACTCGAGCGCATGAAGAACGAGACCTCCGATCGCACGACGCGCGCGCTCGAGGATCTGCGTAATCAATTCGGCAGTGTCTCGCGCGAAATGACGGAGCAGCTTGGCTCGCTCACGACCCGCGTTGCTGAATCGTCCGATGATCTCCGCACCCGCGCCCAGCGCGCTGCCGCCGAGCTCGAAGTGGACCAAGCGCGCCTCGCCAAGGAAGCCGAGCGCATCCCGACCGTGACGCGCCAAAGCTCGGAAGCGATGCGAAAAGTACTGCAGGAGCAGCTGAAAGCACTCGAACAGCTGTCGACGTTGAGCCAGCGCCAGACCACGCAGCGCTCAATCACGCCGCCGCTGCCAGCGCCCGGGACCGCAACCGCTGGTCCGACGCCCCTCAGCCAGATGATGACCCAGTCGCTGCAACAGCAGGACCGGACGCGGACGGCGGCCCCTGCGGCACCGCTAGCGCCGCCCGTCTCGGCCGCGCGCGACGCCCGCTGGTCACTCGGCGACCTCCTCGCGCGCGCCTCTCTCGACGACGAAGCGCACGGGCAGCGCTCGGTCCTCAGCATCGATTCGATCGCCCGCGCACTCGACCCCGCGACCGCATCCGCCATTGGCGCCCGCCTGCGATCGGGCCAGCGCGGCATCATGGTCCGCAGCATCTACAATGCCGAAGGCCGCGTTGCATTTGATGAAATGGCGACGCGTTACCAGACCAACTTGGAGTTCCGGCCGGCCGTCGATCGCTATCTCGCCGAGTTCGAACAGCATTTGGCGGACGCGGAGCTGCGGGATCCATCGGGGCGCATCGCGCTGAGCCAGATCGCCTCCGACGGTGGCCGCGTCTACTTGTTCCTGGCTCACGCGAGCGGCCGGCTCGCCTGAGGCCCTAGAGCCGCGCTCCGGCGCCGCACGATCAGCGTCGCGCCAACACCCGCCAGTGAAAGCACCGTCATCAACCAGTACGCCTTGCCGCCGTAGGCTGCATACGCCGGCCCCGCCAACATCATCGCACCACCCATCGCAATGCCGCCGGCTGCGGCCGAATAGAGCGCCTGCGCCGTCGCGGCGCTTTCCGGTGCGACGGTGCGTGCCAGAAAGTGCACAGCGCCGAGATGCGACGCGGCAAACGTCAGCGCATGCGTGATCTGCAGCGGCACCAGCAGCCAGAACGGCGGATCGAATCCCATCGCCGACCAACGCACGACCGATGCGACCGCGCCGGCCAGGATCAGCGTAACGGGGCTCACAAGGCGGAGTACCGCGCTGGAATAGGCAAACAGCGCGATCTCGACGACGATGCTGAGCGCCCACAGGCCTCCGCACCACGCAGTCGATAGGCCCTGCGCACGCCAATGCAGGACCCCAAAAACGTAGAACACCGCGTGCGCGGCTTGCACCGCACCCACCGCCATCACAAACCAAAGGAACGGCGGCGAACGCATCAGTGCCAACGCATCGGCACGCGTCGCAGCGGCTGCTGAGCCGCCATTGCCAAGCTCTGATGCAGCCGGCAACTGGTGCCCAATCACAGCCGTCGTGAATGCGGCAAGAGCGATCAGCCATATCGCCGCCGCCGCACTCGTGTGCTCGATCCACCAACCGCCGGCGACGCTGGCGACGATGAAGCTGACCGAGCCCCACAGCCGCATCCGGCCATAGTCGGCCGCAATCGACCTGACGACGCCCATCGCCAATGTTTCAGCCAACGGCATGATGCTGGTCCACGCCAACGCAAACGCCAGGACGCAGAGCGAGGATCGGCCAGAACCCGGACGATTGCGTCAACACCAGCAGCGCTGCCAGCGATGCCCAGCCCAGCACGATTGCCACGCGCCGATGTTCGCCGAGCCGATCGGAACCGACCGCGATGGCGGGCGACACCAACGTGCGCACAAACATCGGCACCGCCGTCACGATGGCGATCTCCGAGGCATTCAAATTCCGCCAATCCAGCCACAGCGGCAGATACGGCGTCTGCAGCCCAACAACAGTAAAGTAGGCGGCATAGAACCACCCCATGCGGGTCTGCAACGAGCGTTCTTGGCTATCACCCGTGCTCGTCATCATGCCGCTCACATTTCCTATAGCCGTTATCCCAAGGGACCTCTGCTGTGATGCCCCGAAAGCTCTTACCCCCACAACCGAATCAAGTATCTCTGAAAGATCAATGAGGGGGAGCGGGGCGGCTTAAGTGCGCAGGCCACAGGCCATTGACGAGGTGGACTCCGACCAGGAGTACCGTGCGATCGAAGCGACGCTGCTGGCCAGCGCGCGCGGCCGCTGGTTCCTGGCCGAGCATGGCCGCCGTGCGCGCCGCCTCGACGACGCCGTCCTGCAAGACACATTGAACCGCCTGCGCGCCTCGCTGCATGAGCCGACCGCCTTGCTTGGCCAGCTCAGCAACGAAGTCGATGCCATTCGATCGGTCGTGGAAGACGTGGAGGCGGCTCTCAAGTCACGCCCCGCGCGCCCATCGGGACATGGCGTCGAACCGACCGTGACGCAGCAGATCCTGACGGCCGTCGAACAGGTGCATGAACTCGCCTGGACCTTGCAGGCGCGCGAAGGCGACGACTTCAACCAGGAAACCTGCGAGCGGATAGCGCGGCAGGCGGCAGCCGTCTATGCGCTGAGTTCGCGACAAGCCAAGGACACCGAGTACACGCTGTCGCTGCTTGCGAAGCTCGACTCCGCCGGAAATCGGCTGGAGGCATTGGCCGATACCATCAAGGAAGAAAAGCGCATCGCCTCCGAGCAGGCGGCGCACGCGGCAAACTTGGTCGCTCCGAAGGCGGCGGCTGCTGCCGATGCCGCGCCCATCAAGAGCTGATAATCGCGCTCAGCATCGCCGGATCGATGTTTCCGCCCGAAAGCACCGCTGCGATCGTCCGGCCCTTGACCGGCAGCTTGCCAGTGAGAACAGCGGCGAGCGCCACCGCTCCGCCCGGTTCCACAACGAGCTTCAGCTCCTCGAATGCAAAGCGCACCGCTGCCCGCGCTTCGTCGTCGGTGACGACAAGGCTTCCAGCCACATTCTTTTGCGCAACCGCGAACGTGAGCACGCCCGGCGTCGGCGATAGCAAAGCGTCGCAGATCGAGCCGGACAATTGCGCGTTGGTCTCGCGCCTGCCGCTCTTAAGCGAGCGCGCCATGTCATCGAAGCCCGCAGGTTCGACCGCATAAATCTCGGTGCTGGGATGAGCGTCCTTGACGGCAATGGAAACGCCGCCGACAAACCCGCCACCTGAACAGCAGACGAGCACGGCGTCGGGCGTTGCGCCGATGGCTTTTGCTTGCGCCATCAGTTCGATCCCCGCCGTGCCCTGCCCGCACATGACGTGGGCATCGTCGAAGGGATGCACGAACGCCGCTTTCGTGCGCTCGCAGATCGCCTTAGCGATGGCATCGCGGTTTTCTTTGACCCGATCGTAGGTCACCACCTCGGCGCCAAACGCCTTGGTCCGCGCAATCTTGAGGCGAGGCGCGTCGGCCGGCATCACGATCACGGATTTCATGCCGCAGAGCGTGGCGGCAGCCGCCACCCCCTGGGCGTGATTGCCGGATGAGCAGGCGACCACGCCGCCTGGAAATTTGGCGCGATCCACCTGCGAGACGGCATTGTAGGCGCCGCGAAACTTGAAGGCGCCGACCCGCTGCAGGTTCTCAGCCTTGAGCAGCACACGGCCACCCACGCGCGCGTTGAGTGCAGGGTGTTCAAGGAGGGGGGTCACGACCGCGAACGGTTTAATGCGCTCGGCCGCCGCGCGGACATCGGCAATGGTCGGGAGGGCTGACATGGGGTCGCTCCAAGATGATGGGGTGCCACATGACAAGCGCCACGGGGCTGCCTGTCAAGGCTCGTCAGCGGCGGGTTCAAGGGAGCGGCCAAAAACACCAAAGGCCGCTCCGTGGGCAACGGATCGGCCTTCAGCAAGATGAGAGAGAGATACGAAGAGAGAGAGGTATCACATCGCCAAGCGCGGGCTCCAACCGCTTCATTGATTGAGCTGCATGACCAACGGCTAAAAAGACGTCGTCCCTACAAGGCCCCCAGTTGACACCGAGGTGTTTCCCCCACCTGAGCGTCCATCGACACAGCGTAGTCCGATTCGCGGCTTTCGAGAATCCCTCTGGAGTGCTTCCGGAAAAGTGTGAAGCGGTTTTCGGAAAAGAAGCACGACCAGCAAGAGATCGAGTTGCTGCCCAAACGAAACGGCCGGTTGCAGCATCTGCAACCGGCCGGTCCATCTCATTCAATGAGCTTATCTTACCACTTCGTCTTCACGCCGACAGAGATGATGTCCACGCGGGCATCGACATCGGCGCTCAATGCAATTCCACCGGTCGATGCATCCGCAGCGCGAACCAAAGTCGCGTCTTTCACGAAGACGTGGCTATAGGCCAACTCGACGGTCGTCGAAGCGGTCAGTTTGTAACCCGCACCAATGCTGGCCCAAATCCGGTCGGCATCCGGCACGCGCGGCGTACGCTCGGACGGATTTTCAACCGGCGACTTTTCGTAGGCCAAACCACCGCGCAACGTCAAAGCGGGGCTATAGGCATATTCAAGCCCACCTGCGAACAACCAACCATCGTGCCAGCCAAGCTTCAACGGCGAGTTCGCTAAACTTCCACCGGCGGCGCAAAGCCCCGGGGTTGCCGTCTTGCACTGGACATTGAGTTCCTGGACGTTGCTCCAGTTGTTCCATTCCACCGTCGCAAGAGCCGTCAATTGCGACGTCAGCTGCTGACGCAAGCTGAGATTGACCGTCTCCGGTGTTTTCAAGTCGGCCTGCACGCCCGGAACACCAGCGGCCGTTGCGGCTGTGCCTTCCAAGGTATGGGATATGGCCGACCTGAAACCAACGCCGATAGACGTCGTCTTGGTAGGCTCCCAGAGCACACCAGCCGTGAAGCCGAAGCCAACATCATCAGCTTCAATGATTGCCCCCGCGCTGGTCAGCCGTCCTTTAATCAACTGCACCTGAGGACCGATGCCGATCGAAATTCCGTTGCCAAGGTTGAGTGCGGCCACCGCGTTCAAATTGTAGGTCTTGATGCTCGACGTGATCGCGTGCGTCCGCCCAGCCCAGTTCACATTGTCCGGCTTGGTCGTCAGACCGAACGGCGCATTCAACGATGCAGCCAACACAACCCCGGAACTCAGCCGATAGGCCGCGTAGCTGCCAGGTACCAATGCGCCAATCGCGATGTTGCCGCTTTCCGGATTAGCGCCAGGAACACCACCCGCCGTCCGCGTCATCTCGACGTTGCCGAGGATCAGCGCATAGTTGCTATCCATCGTCAGCCCTGGTCCGGCTTGCGCTGCCGCTGCCGAGTTCCAGAACATGGAGCTGAGGCCGCCGCCCGCGCCCGAACCGGCGTAAGACGTGCCTTGGAATTGCGCGGACTGTTCGCGCACCGCAAAGCCGCCGGCGTCAGCCGTGGACATTGCGCCAAACAGCGCACCCGCTGCCACCGACCCCAACAATGCACTGCGAAGAACTGTGAACCGGCTCATGCCGCCCTCCCCTTAAGCCGTTCGGCCTTTTGCTGACGTCGACGCGGGACCGCAACGACCTCATATGTGACCGAAATTAGACGGAGAGATAGGCAACACTCAATGTGAAGTAGTCATCGTTTGCCTACGGAAAAGGCGATTTCACACACACTGTGTCCGCTTCATCACAATGGCATGCACCGGCCGGCGCGGCTGTAAATCTATGTTTCAAATCGTAAGGCCAAAAAACGAGAAGCCAGCCTGGCATTTGCGCCGGCTGGCTTCTTGTTGAGCTCATCGCGTCCCTGGAAGCCGCGATAGCAGCTCACCCCCCAGAATTTGCAGAAGGCAAATGGCGCCGCATCCCCCGATACGGACAGCCATACATCTTCTACAAGATTAGGATTGCAAAACGTATTGGATGCGGCAAGCCCGTGCTGGGCGATCATGAGGCTGGCGTTGCGATGGTGTCACAACCGGCTCAGCACTTGCCCAAGCCAATCGTGATCTTCGTGACGTCGGTGCCTTGCGGCGTGATGTTGATCGACTGCTTGCAGCCCGTCCCATTCACGTTCATCGCCGCCGAGAAATTCAGACCTTTGATCGCCAATGCAAATCCGGCGTCGGTCATTTTTCCCGTTACGTCTCCGGTCTGCGAATAGTTCTTCTCTTCCCACTTGCCGGAAACCGCGCCGCCGTTCACCTGCAGCTCGGCCGCGGCGTTGATATTGTAAGCCGGGCTCGCACATCGGAGGCTTTGCTTGACCTCGCGCCCATTCGGCGAAACCTTATAAATGACGGCGCATTTCACCTGTTCGGTATTGCCATTGGTCAGAAGCACGGCCCCCGTGCCTGTCCAGTACCCGGCAAGTTCGGACACCGGATTTGCCACGGCGCTCACTGTACCAAACGCGATCGCCAAGGCCGTCGTCACGGTCCTCACGCCCAAAAGCATCGTCATCGCTCAAGATCCATTTACGACTGCGCAGTCTACCCCGATGGTAGCGGCCTCAAATGAAGCGGTCCTGAATATCGACGCCGCCGGATAAACTGCCAAACACCCAAGCATCATCTGTGATTTGTAGGCTATCCGCAAAAGCTTTTAGTTCCTCATGCCACCGATGGGCGGGGCGTGTGACGCCGAACCGCATAGCCTGCTCTAGCGCCCAGTCCCGCGCTTCAAGATCTCCCGTTCCAGCTCTTTCGGCGCGACGATTTCCTCAAGGCGAGCCAAAAGCGGCACGTTCTCGATCAGCCACTGGCCGAACCAGTTCAACGACCCCGTCAGGAACAGAATCCCGGTCAGGATCATGATCACCCCCATGATCTTCTCGACCCGCCCCAGATGCTTCTTGAATTTCTGCAGGAATCCGAGAAACGGCCGGATCGCGACCGCTGCCAGCACAAATGGAATCCCGAGGCCAAGCGAATAGACCGCCAGCAGCCGCACGCCCGTCCCGACACTCGCCTCATTGGCGGCAAGTGTCAGAATTGTCGCCAGGATCGGTCCGACACACGGCGTCCAGCCAAATGCGAATGCGAGCCCCATCAAATAGGACCCAAACAGGCTCGCGCCGCCGGCATTCGTTTGGAACCGGGCTTCCGTGTAGAGCAATGGGATGCGCACCACGCCGAGGAAGTGCAAACCGAAGGCGATGATCAGCACGCCCGCAAGGACAGAGAGCGGCTCCTTCCAGGCGAGCATGGCCTGCCCGAACGCGGACGCCCCTGCTCCCAACCCAACAAACACCGTCGTGAAGCCGAGCACGAAACAGATCGATCCGATCACGACGCGCCGCCAGACCGCATCATCGATGCCACCGTCGGCATTGGCCTGACTGATGGTCGTGCCGCCAAGATACCCGAGATAGGGGGGCACGAGCGGCAACACGCACGGGCTGAGGAAACTCGCCAACCCCGCCAGCGCCACGCCGAACATGATGTAAAGATCAGAACCCATGGCACCGCTTTAGTGTGCACCGGGCTGAAATCAAGTCACGGCTGTGTCAGTCTGCCAATCAGCATGGGAATGTCCGCCAACCGATCATAAACGGCGTCCGCGCCAAGCTGATGCGGGGGCGTCTTGGTATAGCCATTGGCCGACACCAAGACCGGCACGCCCAGCGCCCGAGCGACGCCGACGTCCGCCGCGCTGTCACCGATCATGACGGCGTCGCGCGGACTTACGTCCAACTCATCGAGCACCTGCTTCAGCATCGCCGGATCGGGTTTCTTCGGAACATCGTCGCGGGCGCCGATGATCGATCCGAAGTAGGCTGTAATCCGGAGCGCATCGACGGCGATACGTGTGACGGGCTCCGGCTTGTTGGTGCAAAGCCCGAGCACCGCGCCGTCCGCTTTGAGTCCGCCCAAAAGATTAAGCGCCCCGTCATAGAGGCCGCGACCCTCAGCCGAGATGCGGCTGTAGACGACCATGAAATGGTCGAGCACTGCTTTCTCCTCGGCGGGTGCCAAGGAAAGACCATCCTCAACCAGCGCGCGACGGATCGTCAGCGCCGATCCGCCACCGATGAATTCATGCACTTTTTCGACGGGAAACGGTTTGCCGCCGATAGTCCCGCGCGCGTCGTTCAACGCTTCGGCGATGTCGGGCGCGCTATCGACAAGCGTACCGTCGAGATCGAATACGACTGCGCGCGGCCAGCGTCTGGACGTCATGACTGGCCCCGCGTCAGCGCGACGATCCCGGGCAGCTCGCGCCCTTCGAGCCATTCGAGGAATGCCCCACCCGCTGTTGAAACGTAGGTGAATTGGTCGGTCACGCCCGCGGCGTTCAACGCGGCAACCGTATCGCCGCCACCCGCCACCGAGACCAGCGCTCCTCGCTTTGTCATGGCGGCGGCCTCACGCGCGAGGGCAAACGTACCTTCGCCGAACGGCGCAATCTCGAACGCGCCCAGCGGACCATTCCAGAGCAGCGTCCTGCAGGACTTGAGCACGCCGATCAGATGCTGCACCGACTTCGGTCCAACATCGAGGATCATCGCATCGGCCGGCACCGCATGAATGTCAGCTGCGTGCGCGGCGGCACCGGCCTTGAACTCCTTGGCAAGCATTCCGTCCACGGGCAA
This sequence comes from uncultured Alphaproteobacteria bacterium, assembly GCA_963779515.1. Taxonomy (GTDB): domain Bacteria; phylum Pseudomonadota; class Alphaproteobacteria; order Rhizobiales; family Hyphomicrobiaceae; genus CAVZYN01. The sequence continues at coordinate 694,901 of CAVZYN010000002.1, read as the reverse complement.
AACGATCTCGCATCCTTTGGCGCGCGCCGTGGCAAGGATTTCCAATGCGGTTGCTTTGAAGTCCGGTTCGGCAAGCGACTTTCCAACTGGCACGCCCTGCGCCAGCAAGAACGTATTCGCCATGCCGCCGCCGATGATCAGCTTGTCGACCTTGGCGACGAGATTGGTCAGCACCGGAATCTTGGTCGAGACTTTCGCGCCGCCGACGACGGCCGCCGTGGGCCGCTGCGGCTTCTCCAGAGCGGTCCGGAGCGCCGTGATCTCTTCCATCATCAGCGGTCCGGCATAGGATGGCAGCAGGTGCGCGATCGCCTCCGTCGAAGCATGCGCACGATGCGCGCATGAGAAGGCATCCCCGACAAATATGTCGCCGAGCTTGGCAAGTGCCTTTGCGAAATCGGGGTCGTTCTTCTCCTCGCCCTTATGGAAACGCAAGTTCTCGAGCACGGCGATATCGCCGGGCTGCATGGCGGCAACCGTTGCCTCGGCGGCGGCGCCGACACAATCACCGCCGAACGCGATAGGCTTGCCGAGCAACGCAGCGAAGGTTTCAGCAATCGGGCGCAACGAAAATTCAGGTGCAGGTCCGCCCTTCGGACGGCCGAAATGGGAAAGCACGATGACTTTTGCGCCGCGTTTGGCGAGGTCATTGAAGCCGGCGACAAGGCGCTCGAGACGCGTTGCATCGGTAACTCGGCCATCAGCGACAGGCACATTGAGATCAGCACGAACCAGGACGCGTTTGCCCGCGACATCGACCGCTGCAATGGGTCTCAATCTATCGAGATTCATGCGGATAGCTCCTCGTCGCGCAGCCTCGCCGGGGGCTCTAACCCGGACACGCCGATAGTACAAGGCGTGCAGTCAACCAACGCATCACGGCGCACGTGCGACGCCTTTATGGGGAGAGCCGATCGCCTTCGCGTTGTCACTTATACTGGACGTCGGACGAATTTCCGGCCAGAACAAGGTCTGGCCGGCACCCCCTACCCACTCCGGAAGACAAAAACCGGCCGCAACACAAGAGGAGCCCCCATGAATATCGTTTCGCTTATCATGCAGTTTTTGACGCCGGCCCTGCTCGGCAAGATGGCCTCGTCGACCGGGCTCGGTGGAGCGATCGTCCAGAAAGCCGTTGGCGCGTTGGTTCCCAGCATTCTGTCCGGCCTGATGGGTTCAGTCGCAAAGCCAGGTGGCGCGGCGCAACTCGCAGGCGCGCTCGGCAAGATGGATTCCGGCATGCTCGGCAACCTCGCCAACATGATCGGCGGATCCGGCCAGAACGACCTCGTCAACAACGGCTCAAATATGCTGTCGTCGCTTCTTGGCGGTTCGGCGTCGAGCGGTCTCGCTGGCGCTGTCTCGAAGTTCGCTGGCATCGGTGATGGTCCGGCGAAAATGTTGATGGGCATGGTTGCGCCCGCCGTCATGGGCTCGCTTGCCCAACAGCAGAAGAGCCAGGGCCTCGACGCCGGCGGCCTCGCAAGTATGCTGCTCGGCCAGAAGGACAACATCTCTGCCGCGATGCCAGCCGGCTTCTCGAACCTTCTCTCGGGAACGGGACTGCTCGACGGGATGTCCGCATCCTCGGCTGCAGGCTCGATCGGCGGCGCCGCATCGGCAGCTGCAGGCGCGGCGGGCCGCATGGCGTCGTCCGCCAGCAGCGCGGCGCAAGGTGCAGCCCACAACGTCGGGAGCGCCGTGCATGGCGCAGCCGACGCCATCCGGCCATCACGTCCGGCGTGGATGTGGCCAGCGCTCGCAGCACTCGCCGCCCTCCTCGGCTGGTGGTGGTTCTCGGCGCGTACGCCGCAGATCGCAGCTTTGCCGGTCGCCCCGAAAATCATGGCCGGCACGACCGATGTCGGCGCACAACTCGGCACATTGTTTGGCGATCTGCGTGGCTCGCTCGGTTCGGTGACCGACGCCGCGTCCGCCACGACGGCACTGCCGAAGCTGCGCGCCAGCGCTGAGGCACTCGGCAAGTTGCAAAGCTCCGCTGGCAGCATGGCGCCGGATGCGCGCAAGGCCTTGGCCGGCTATGTGACGACCGCGGGCCCCGCGATCAACCCGATGCTCGCAACTGTGCTCAACCTTCCGGGCGTGGGCGCGATTTTGAAGCCCATCATCGAACAGATCATGACGGCCATGACGGCGCTCGGCAAAGCCTGAGCGAACGTCACATCCAAGCTTGAACCGCCGCGGATCAAACTGCGGCGGTTTCTTTTGAAGTCATACCTTCTTGACCGATTTCGCCGCCGCCGCGATCTTCGCGGACGTGATGCCGAAGTGCTCATAGAGCTTGGCGATGGGGCCTGACGCGCCGAAGCCCGCCATGCCGATGAACGTATCGCTGAAGCGCAACCACTCCTGCCAGCCCTGCATCACGCCGGCTTCGACGCCGATGCGCGGCGCGGTGCCAAGCACCGCCAACCGATAGGCTTCGGGCTGCTTTCGGAACAACTCGAATGACGGCATCGAGACGACCGCCGCCTGTACGCCGTCCTTGGCGAGCGCTGCGCGCGCCTCCATCGCAATCGGAACTTCAGACCCCGTTGCGAGAAGTGTGACCTCCCGCTTGCCATCGGCCTCCGCGAGCACATAGCCGCCCTTGGCCGAGAGATTTTCGTCGCTGTGCGCTAACCGCAGCGCCGGCAGTCCTTGCCGCGTCAACGCAATGATCGACGGTGTTTTTTCGGCAGCCAATGCGATCTGCCAGCACTCAGCCACTTCGACCGCGTCGGCGGGCCGCAGCACATTGAGGTTCGGCATCGCCCTGAGCGCCGCCAGATGTTCGACCGGCTGATGCGTCGGACCATCCTCGCCGAGCCCAATCGAGTCGTGCGTCATAACGTAGATGACGCGCTGCTCCATCAACGCCGAGAGCCGGATCGAAGGCCGGCAATAGTCGGTGAAGACGAGGAACGTCGCGCCATAGGGCACAAATCCGCCATGCAGCGCGAGCCCGTTCATGGCGGCGGCCATGCCGTGCTCGCGCACGCCCCAATGCATGTAGTTCGCTTTGAAGTCGCTGCGCGACACGGATGTATGATGCTTGGTGCGCGTCCCATTCGAGCCCGTCAAATCGGCGGAGCCACCGAGCAAACCCGGCACTACCGGCACCAGCGCCTCCAGCACCTTTTGCGACGATTGCCGCGTTGCGAGCTTCGGCTTTTCGTCGGCGAACTGCTTTTTGACGGCCGCGATCGTTGCCGCCACGCGCGCCAAGCCGTCTTTGCCGATAGGATCCGTCAATGTGCCGGCTGGAACACGCCCTGCGCGCGTCTCCCAAGCTTGACGCGCCGCGCCGCCGCGCGAACCCGCCGCGCGCCACGCCGCCAATACGTCCGCCGGCACCTCGAATGGCGCATGCGGCCAGCCGAGCTTTTCGCGCGTCGCCTTGATCTCGTCGACGCCCAGCGGCTCGCCATGCGCCGACGCCTTGCCCGCTTTGTTGGGCGAGCCAAATCCGATCGTTGTCTTGCAGGCGATCAGCGTTGGCTTCGTCGCCGACTGGGCCGCCAGCAACGCCGCCTTGATGGCGACCGGATCGTGCCCGTCTACGCGCGCCGTCGCCCAGCCCGAGGCTTCGAAGCGCTTGCTCTGATCATCGGAAACCGCGAGCCCTGTTGGCCCATCGATCGAGATGCTGTTGTCGTCGAACAGCACGATCAACTTCGAAAGGCCCAAATGCCCGGCCATGCTGATGGCCTCGTGGCTGATGCCTTCCATCAGACAGCCATCGCCGGCAATCACATAGGTCTTGTGATCGACGATCGCATCGCCGTGCCGTGCGTTGAGCAGCCGTTCCGCCAAGGCCATGCCAACGGCGTTCGCAAGCCCCTGGCCGAGCGGCCCCGTCGTCGTCTCGATGCCGGGTGCATGCCCATACTCCGGATGCCCCGCCGTCTTGGCGCCAAGCTGACGGAAGTTCCGCAGATCCGCGATCTCCATGCCGGGTGTGCCCGACAGATGCAGGAGCGCATAGAGCAGCATCGAGCCATGGCCGGCAGACAAGACAAACCGGTCGCGGTCGGGCCACTCCGGATGCGCCGCGTCGAACTTCAGGAACTCTCCGAACAGCACCGTCGCGACGTCCGCCATGCCCATCGGCATGCCCGGATGACCGGACTTGGCGGCCTCCACCCCATCCATCGCCAGAGCGCGGATTGCATTTGCCATGTCGCGGTGCGTCACTGCCATAAGCGGCCTCCTGCGGGCCGGCGCGCGCTGGCCCGAGTTGCGGATAGAAGAATCGAGATCGACACTTACCCGCCCCACCCGCCGTCGTCCAGCAAGCGCCGTAATTCACTGGGGAAACCTTAGTGATCAGCGATCACGCCGGATGCGCGGCCAGGAACTCATCGAACTCCTTTCGGTTCGGCAGCCCCGCGCGTCCGCCGAGGCGGGTGCATTTCATGGCGGCGACCGCGCACGCTCCCCGCGCGCACTCCGGGATCGGGCGGCCTTCCGCAAGCAACAGCGCAAATGCCCCGTGGAACGCGTCACCGGCCCCCGTCGTATCGGCGACATCCACCATGAAGCCCGGCGAATGGCCACCGCCGCCGCGCTCGCGCCAGACGTAGCCCTGCCCGCCGAGCGTTACACCCGCGTGCAGCGGCCCGAGCGCCAACACCCTATCGAGCGCCGCCTCGTCGCTGTCCCCGTGTGCGAACTCGCGGAGAGCGGGCGCTGAAAAGATTGCGTAGTCTGTCAACTTGAGCAACTCCGGTAGCGCTTCGCGCGCACCGAGGTCGGCGTCGAGGATCGTGGGCACGCCATCGCGCCGTGCGGCCGTGAACAGCGCACGCAATCCTTCGAGCCATCTGAGATCGCCGACCACGACATGCACGTCCTTCACGCGCTCCATCGGCAGCCAACTGGTGCCGGACGGCATTCCGGTATCGCGCTGGCCGACGATCAGGCGTTCACCGCGGTCGTCGACAATGATCGCCGACGTCGAGGATCGCGCGCCGTCGAAACTTTGAACGTAGCGGATATCGACCTTCTCGACCTTGAGACCGGCGCGGATCACCGCCCCCGGCCCGTCTTCGCCGACGCGGCTCCACAGCTCCGCCTTGCCGCCGAGCCGCGCGATGGCAACGGCCGCATTGGCGGCCATCCCGCCGCCGACTTCGACATGCTCGAGGGCGCGAATCTTCGTCGGCTCGGGCGGAAAATCCGTGATGCGGTAGATGCGGTCGAGCGCGGCGTGACCAATGAGAATAATTCGCCGTTGCGCCGCCATCTGAGATCCGTGAGGTGAGCCCGAGGACAGTGACCGGCACTGTTCACCGGACCGAGGATCCAGAACGCCAGCTGGCACTGTTGCAGTGTCCGATGCAGCATCAGACATGGTTGTGTAGCAGCCATGCCGGACAGGTCAAGTCGGCTGGGCGTGCTCGCGACGACCGAGACGCCGCAGTCCTGGAAAACATCGGCTCGCCGGAGCGCGCGTTACTGCGCGAGTGTCGGCGGTGCCGACACGCGGCTGAAAAGCCCTGGCGGCCAGTCCGTATTGGTTCGAGGAATTCGCCTCCAACCCAGATTTACTCCTCGCGATGACGTCGGCGGGAAACCGGCTCGTGTCGTCGATGATTGCGGCCGGCTCGACGGATATGCGAAAGGCATGGCAGTGTCGCGCAGAAGCGGTCGAGAGCGAGGTCGACCGCTCGGCCGCGATTCTCGAGAAGGCCAGGCTACCCGCACAACAATGACATTCACCACGACACTCAAAACCGCAGATCGGCACTATCGCTGCGTTGATCTCCAGGCCGCGTCCGCCGGACGCCTTGGCCGCATGCCGCTGATCCATCGCATCCTTCTGGAAAACATCGTGCGCGTCGGCGGCGCCGATACCGAACGTGCTCGCTCCGCTTTGCTGGCATGGCTCGACACCGGCACAAGCACGGCCGAAATACCATTCCTGCCGAACCGCATCCTGATGCACGACACGACGTGCGGCCCCGCACTCGTCGATATAGCTTCGATGCGCAGTGCGATCGCGGAGGTGGGTGGCGATCCGGCGGCGCTGAAACCAAAAGTTCCCGTCGATGTCTCGACTGACCATTCCATCGCGGTCGACGTATTCGCGCGCGCCGATGCGCTACAGCACAACATGGCGCGCGAGATGCAGCGCAACGCCGAACGCTACGCGCTCATGAAATGGGCCGGCAGCGCGCTCGGAATCCGCGTGCACCCGCCAGGCACAGGCATCATGCACACGCTCAATCTCGAGCGGCTTGCAACGGTGGTCACAACATCAGACATCGACGGCGTCACATGGGCCATGCCCGACACATTGATCGGCACCGACAGTCACACCCCGATGATCAACGGCATCGGCGTACTCGGCTGGGGCGTCGGCGGCATCGAGGCGGAAGGTGTGATGTTCGGCCTGCCAACCATGTTGCGCGTGCCTGACGTGGTCGGCGTGCGGTTGGTGGGTGCCTTGCGCGAAGGTGTGCTGGCGACGGATCTTGCCCTCGCCGTCACAGAACGCCTGCGCCAGATCGATCTTGCAGACAAGTTCGTCGAATTCTTCGGTCCGGGTGTGGCAGCATTGTCGGCGGGTGATCGCGCCGTCGTCGCGAATATGGCCCCGGAGTTCGGCGGCAACACGGGCTATTTTCCGATCGACGCCAAGACGATGGCCTATCTGCGCGCCACGGGGCGCACGTCCGATCACACGCGACTCGTCGAAATGTACGCGCGCGTGAGCGGTCTTTGGCACGAGCCACAAGCCGCGCCTCGTTACACGGACGTCGTCGAGATCGATCTGTCGTCGGTCGGCATCAACCTTGCCGGGCCGCGGCGACCGCAGGATCGCATTGCCGCTGGCGACACGCGCGCCGCGCTCGATCTCGCACCAGAGCCATTGGCAGATGCATCAACCAGGCGCGCCGGATTGCCGCGTGCGCCGGTCGCCATCGCGGCCATTACCAGCTGCACGAATACGTCCGATCCTCGTCTTCTCATCGCCGCGGGGCTCTTGGCGCGCAAAGCGCGCGCGCTCGGATTGGCCCCCAAGCCATGGGTGAAGACATCGCTCGCGCCGGGGTCGCCGACGGCTGAGCGATATCTCGCTCGCAGCGGTCTGCTCGGCGATCTCGAAGCGCTTGGTTTCGGCATCGTCGGCTACGGCTGCACAACCTGCATCGGCAATTCCGGGCCATTGACCAGCAGCATCGCCGATGCGCTGCGTGATGGTGGCGTGACGCCGGTGGCAATTCTATCCGGCAACCGCAACTTTCCAGGCCGCGTCCATCCCGATTTGACCGCTGGCTTCCTGGCGTCGCCGCCGCTGGTGGTGGCATTTGCGCTGGCCGGCGACGCCGACCGCAATATTCTCGAAGCCCCGATCGCTTCGACGCCGGATGGGCGCGCAATCACTCTCGCCGACCTCTGGCCGAGCGGCGCTGATATAGATGCGGCACTGGCACAAGCGCATGAGCCTGGCGACATAGCGCTGGCCTATGACGCAGCCGAAGCGAGCCCCGCGTGGACCGAGTTGGCAGCACCTGTGGCGCCCCTGTGGCCCTGGGATGCGGCGTCGACATACATACGCCGGCCTTCATTTGCGTCCGCAACCGCAGCGAGCCGCCTCGGACACTTCACCGCGCGACCGCTCCTGCTTCTTGGCGACGACGTGACCACGGATCACATTTCGCCCGCCGGACAAATTCCAGCGCGGTCCGAAACGGCACGCCATCTCGTGGCCAACGGGGTGGATGCGTCCAATCTCAATGTCTATGCGGCGCGGCGCGGCAACTGGGAAGTCATGCTGCGCGGCCTGTTCACGAATAACTCGGTGGTCAATCGGCTGGGCGCCGGCTTGGCGCCGGGCACGACCGTTCACGGCCCGAGTGGTGACGTGGCACCGCTTTGGCAGGTGGCCGCGCGATTTACCGGTGAAGGTCAGGCAGTGGTGATCGTGGCCGGCGAGCGCTACGGCATGGGATCGTCGCGCGACTGGGCGGCCAAGGGCGTCGCTTTGCTCGGCGTTCGAGCGGTGATCGCGCTCAGCTTCGAGCGCATCCATCGCTCCAACCTGATCGGTATGGGCGTGCTGCCGCTCCGGCTCCCGTCGGGTATCTCGCCTGATGGGCTTGGAATAGGACCCGACACCGAGATCACCATCGATGCAGCACCGTGCCAGATCGCGCCGCGCGGCCGCATCGCAGTGTGCTTCACATCGCCCGGCGCACCTGCAATTCACATCGAAGCTATCGCCGCCATCGAGACCGCATTCGAGGTCCAGCTATTGCGCGAGGGCGGAATTTTCCCGCTGCTGATCGCACGTGCAACGCGTTGATCGTCAAAACGCTTCAGCACGGCTGCGCCCTGCCGGTGGTTCGGATGCTGGAGCCCGGTATCGTCGATCGCGAGCATGACTCAACCGGGAACCGTGGTCGCGTTGACAATGAAAACCAACGTGCGCGCGCCCCTCCCCGGCTGGCGGCTGGCGGCATTGTCGTTCGGCAGCATCCTGGATTAGGATCGGTTCGACGGCATAGTCTGCCGCGAAGGTTTTAGTGCACGAGGTCGCCAGCAGAATGCCTGCGTACGCCAAGCTGGATCGGATTGATCCGTATCACGATATCGCAGTCGCCAAGGCACTCGGCTACACAACTCGCTGGATCGGGCGGCGCAAAGGCCAACGCGGTTTCGGCGGAACGATCGCGGTCGACAACATAGTCAGACCAACTTTCCATTTCGCCACACCGGCTGAACTGGCGGACCGCGCCGCATGAGCCCGCAAGCGCGCTTCGTCCGCCTCGATGAAACGCAACGCGCCACCGTCGGCATCGTCGTCGACGGCGTACCGATATCCGCGCTCGAGGGTGATACCTTGCTCGTCGCGCTCCTGGCCAACGGTGCGCGCCTGCGCCGTTCTGAATTCGGCGGCGAGGCGCGCGCGGGTTTCTGCTTGATGGCAGCCTGCCAGGATTGCTGGGTGTGGACCGAGGCCGGCGACCGGCTTCGGGCGTGTGACACGCCGGTTCGGGCGGGTCTGTCCATCGTCACTGACCAACCGGATGCATCATGGCTGAGCCGCGTGTAATTGTCATCGGTGCCGGGCCGGCGGGCGTGCGCGCGTCGGAAACTCTGGTCGAGGCCGGACTTCGCCCCATTGTGATCGACGAAGCCGCGCGCGACGGCGGCCAGATCTATCGGCGTCAGCCCGAGGGATTTCTGAGGCCCACATCCGCCCTCTACGGCACTGAGACCGTCGCGCGCGGAGGCGCTGCATGCGAGCTTCGATCGGCTGAAGCCGATGATCGACTATCGCCCGCGCCATCTCGCCTGGAACATTGCCGGCCGCCATGTCCATGTCGCGCACGAGGGCTCAGCAGATGCGCTGCCCTTCGATGCCTTGATCATTGCATCAGGAGCAATCGATCGCGCGATGCCGGTGAAGGGTTGGCATTTTGCCGGCACTTACAGTCTGGGCGCCGCCCAAATCGCCTTGAAGGCGCAAGCGGTCGCCATCGGGCGGCGCGTGATTTTCATGGGAACCGGGCCACTGCTCTATCTCGTGGCCGCACAGTATCTGAAAGCCGGCGCGACAGTCGCAGCCGTGCTCGATACCTCGCCGTTCAGCGCGCAGATCGCGGCACTGCCGAAACTTGCGGCACGTCCGGATGTACTGCTCAAGGGAGTGCGGCTGGTAGCGGCCCTCAAGCGCGCCGGTGTCCAGGTGTTTCGCGGCGTCGTGCCCGTGGAAATCCACGGTGAGCCCGACGGCGGTGTCACCGGCGTCAGCATACGCCGGACCAATGGTGACGTGCGCCGCATCGACGCTGATGCCGTGGGGCTCGGCTATCATCTGAGGCCGGAGACGCAGCTCGCCGATCTCGCCGGTGTTCCATTCGCATTCGATGACGAGACACGGCAGTTTCTTCCGATCATCGACAGCGACGGACGCGCAACGGTGCCGGGCGTTTATCTTGCAGGTGACGGCGCGAAGGTGCTCGGTGCCGATGGCGCCGAGATCTCGGGTCACCTTGCGGCCTTCGCTGCACTCTCCGATCTCGGGCGCCACGTGGATCCGGCGCGGCAGGCCAAGTTACGTCGCGAACACGCACGCATGGAGCGCTTCCGGTCGGGCCTCGCGACCGCATTTCCATGGCCGCACGCGCTTGCCGCCGGCCTGGCGGACGACACCGTCGTCTGCCGCTGTGAAGGCATCACTGCCGGCGACTTACGGGGCGTGGCGACCGGCAAAGGCGCAGCGGAGCTGAACCGGGCGAAGGCCTTGAGCCGTGTTGGCATGGGCCGCTGCCAGGGCCGCTATTGCGGTCACGCCGCCGCCGAGATCGTGTCGGCCGCGACCGGACAATCGCTCGAACACGTCGGCCGCCTGCGCGGACAGGCTCCGGTCAAGCCACTCCCCGTCAAGACGCGATCGATCGCGATCGGGAGTGTCAAATCATGAGCACCGCTGTGAGAACCGACGTCATTGTCGTTGGCGGCGGAATCATGGGTGCTGCAACGGCTTTCTTTCTCAGCAAGCGCGGACGCACCGTGGCGCTCATCGAGCGGGGGCTGATCGGGCAGCAGGCGAGCGGCGTCAATTTCGGCAATGTGCGCCGGCAGGGCCGCTTCCTGCCGCAACTTCCACTTGCCAATCGATCTCGCGAGCCATCTGGGGAAAACTCAATGAACTGATCGGTGAAGACTTGGAGTTCTTGGCGTCGGGCCACCTGCGCATCACGTATGCCGACGAGATGACCGCCAACATCGAGACTTATGCGAAAGAAGCCAAGCATTACGGGCTCGATCTCGAAATCCTGAGCGGCAATATGCTGCGCGCGCGCTTTCCCTTTCTTGGGCCCGAGGTGCGCGCCGGCTCGTATGCGCCGCTCGATGGCCACGCCAATCCGCGTCTCGCCGCGCCGGCGTTCGGCCGGGCCGCGGCGCGCGAAGGTGCGGATGTCGTCGAGAACACGGAGGTCGCGCGAGTCGAGCGAGATGGCGACGGCTTTCGCGTCGACAGCACCGACGGCCGCATCTTCCGCGCCGCCCAGCTCGTGATCGCCACCGGTGCGTGGGGCAACCAGCTGGCGCGCCAATTCGGCGAGCCGGTGCCACTGGAAACGAACGGCCCGCAGATGGCAGTGACCGAGCCTGTGCCCTATGGACTTGTGCCTGTACTGGGGGTCTCCACGCGCATTCCCGAAGAGGTCGTCTATCTACGGCAGGTCAAGCGCGGCAACATCGTTTTTGGTGGCGGCTTCCGCACTGTTCCGAACCTCGAGACGCGCCGCGCCACCGTGAAGCCGCAGAACACTCTGGCACAACTCCAGCAGATAGCGCGCATCGTGCCGGCATTGAACCGGCTCTCCATCATCCGTGTCTGGAGCGGCATTGAAGGCTACCTGCCGGACGACATCCCTATCATGGGAGCATCGGCCAAAGTCGCTGGCCTCTACTATGCGTTCGGCTTCTGCGGACACGGCTTCCAGCTCGGCCCTGGCGTCGGCGACGTGATGGCAGAACTGATCGCCACCGGTACAACGACGACAGAGATAGCGCCGTTTTCCATTGCCCGGTTCGCCAACACGACGAAGTGAGCTGAGGGCAGGAGCATCGAGACGCGCGGTCCGACGTGGATAAAGCGTCAAACGCTGACCCGCTCTAATTGCAAACCGCCGGCGATGTCGTTGCGACCAGTTGGTTCATCGTGGTGCCGCCTGCGCCCGAGGAACTGATGACCTTTCCTGCTCCCGCCGTGGACTGGAGGCCTCACGGATTACGCTGCTCCACCAGTCGCGCAACCGCCGTCTTGCTCTTAATTTTGGCGATCGCATCGACGATCTTATCGATCATCATTCCGGTGCCATCGGTCAACGACCCGGCATAAGTGTAGCGGTTCCATGCCGTGATGGGCTGCCACCCACCCATCGTTCTCGAACTCGGAATGAACATCGCCAGCATCTTGTTCTGCTGCGGAATCTTGGCCTCGCTGTTCCACTTGCCAGCAAGCCCGGCGTAGTCGCGCGGCATTTTCGACGACGGCGGATACGACGCGTTGAGCAGCGATCGCGAAAAGCTCGGCTCATGTGTATCCTGATCAGTCCAAATGGCGATCACCGAATAGACTTCGTTGGCTGGCTTTTGGCCGTCCTTCGTTTGCACTTGATCGCCAACTTTTGTCCAGCGGGAATCCATGGCCTCGTTCAGGCATTCCAAGCCCGACTCGGGATCGTCACCGCCGCCGGACTCAATCTCAGGCGCAACGAAGCCCGAGAAATCCGAGGCCTGATTGACAAGATTGTAGAAGTCCGCGCTGGCCCGCATCGAGACGTCGTCGCCCAAGTTGCGCGAGTTGCCCGCTGGCCTGCTGACCCATCCATTGGGGTACTTATCGACAAACCCGCCGGAGTCGACTTGATATCTGTAGTTGCCTCCGTAATCCCGGAAGAAGATCGGGCGGATACGCACCACCGAAAAGGGCTCCAAGCCCTTGTTTTCGATCTTTTGATTGAGGTCGCCATAGAAATTCAGGGCGTTATTTTTGACTGCATTGATGGTCGGTTGCATGGAACCGGTGGCATCGATGCACATGGCCACATCCAACACGGTCGTCGCAGGCGCGCGGGCTGCCGTCGACTTGACTTTCACGTCGAGTGTATCGTGGCCAATCACGCCCGCAAGAAAGGTCTTGAGACGGACCGTCACTTCGCCGCGAATGCCCTTGGTGTTGGGATCCACAATCATCGACTTGCCAACGATGGTGGCGTCGAGCTTGTGCTTCTTGATGCCATGTTCGAGAAACGCGTTCGCCCGCGCCAATCGCTGGCCGTCATTCTCGAGCGAGGCCGCACCAGCAAGGACTGCCGCATCCAGCTCAGCCTGCATCTTGGACTTGACACTGAACGCGATGCCGAAATCGATCGCCAAGGCGCCGACCCCGCAAATGAGTGTGAGGCACAGCGCAAACACAATCGCGACGGCCCCATCGGAGTCCGTCCGGAACGCGCCGACGTCCTTCGAGATTCGATACATTTTCCCCGCCGCTCATCCGAGACCGTAAACGGCCAGGAGACCGTATATTCGCTAACATTGAGCTAAATAGGAGAATCGCAAACTATTGTAGCGTGAAGCAGACGTTAATACTGCTCGGCTGCGCGCGCAGGATGACCTAGCCCGTAACGTCTCCGGACGGCTCTGGGGCTGGACAATTGATTTAATGGTGCCGCAAGAGGGACTCGAACCCCCGACCCCATCATTACGAAGGGTGTTCGATACAGCCATCGTGCTGATTTGTCGTAAGAAATGTTGTGCAAGGCAATTTGGTTGATGGCCCAAAACTCAGTGCCGATGGCCATGGTTTGTAAAACACTCAAGCGACCTGGACGCGATCTTCAATCGCAGTCGAGTTGTCTCTCATTGAATGGATGGCTCATCGCATGACCCAGGCTTGGTACAGTCCGGATGCTCTCAAGGTCGCCGGCCCCGGCAAGTCTGTTCCAATCTGGCGGCCGTCGATCCGCGTCACGGGTGTTACGCCGCCGAGCGTGCCGGTGATGAAAGCCTCGTCGGCCGCATAGACCTCTGCAAGCGTGATGTCCATCTCTCGCGCCACGCCTCCTGCGGCGCACCAGCTGTCGATGACGGCACGTTGCGTCAGGCCTTTGAAGGAATAGGCGCCGGTCGAGGTCCAAAGCTCGCCACGACGGACGATGAAGAAGTTGGTCGAATTACAACTTGCGACGAACCCACGAGGATCGAGCATCAGCGCCTCGTCTGCGCCAGCATTGATTGCCTGGATGAGCGCCTGGATGAGATTGAGGCGACTGTGGGAGTTGAGCCTCAGATCGAACACGTCCGGACCACTGGTGCGGAATGTCGAGGTGAACAGCGAAATACCACGCGCCTTCGCTTCTGGGCGCGGCGACTTGTACTCGGCGACGATGACCATCGTTGCCTTGCCAATGACGAAGCGCGGGTCCTGGTTCGGGGTACTCTTCACCCCTCTCGTGATCATCAGCCGGATATGAGCACCGTCGAGCATGTTGTTGCGGGCGAGCGTTTCATGGATCGCTGCAGCGACCTCTTCGCGTGAGCGACCAATATCGAGCGCAATGGAGCGCGCACCCTCGAACAAACGGTCGAGATGCGAGTCGATCTGGACCAGGCGTCCTGCTTTCAGACGCAAACCCTCCCATACGCCGTCGCCAAGCACGAAGCCGCTGTCGAAGACGGAAACACGCGCCTCGTTCCGCGGCACGAAGTTGCCGTCGACATAGATCAGGACCTGTTCATTCCGCGGGTCGGGCAGATAGCCTTGCGCGCTGGCAGCGGTATTGCTCATGGACTGTGCCTCAGAACTGAAACCTGCGATGGTCCGCGACGAATTGTTGAGTGAGCGGAAGCCTCGGCGACTTGAGCACCTCATTGGGCGTACCGCTCTCGTAGATGCCGCCGTTCAGCGAGGAACACGATGCGCGTGGCGACGTGGTAGGCAAAGCCGATCTCGTGGGTGACAAGCAGCATCGTACGCCCCTCGCGCGCCAATGCTTCGATAACGCCTAGCACTTCGCCGACGAGCGCGGGGTCGAGCGCTGACGTCGGCTCGTCGAAAAGCATGACAGCCGGATCCATCGCGAGCGCCCGTGCGATCGCGACGCGTTGTTTTTGACCGCCCGACAGATGAGCAGGATACGTGTCAGCCTTGGTGACAAGGCCGACCCGATCAAGTTCGGCGATCGCGCGCTCTCGTGCTGCCGCTTTGGCCATCCGCTTGACCGTGACAAGACCTTCCATGACATTGCCCACAGCCGTCATGTGTGGAAACAAGTTGAACTGTTGGAACACCATACCAACGCGCTGGCGCAATTGAGCGAAGTCGGCTTCCTTCACTGCCAGTTGCGTGTCTCCGGCGCCGAAGCCGAAGGCGAGGCCGCCAACTTCGATACCGCCGGAGTCCGCCCGTTCGAGCGCGTTGATACAGCGCAGGAGCGTGCTCTTGCCAGAGCCCGACGCGCCGAGAATTGCGATGCGGTCGCCGGGGCCCACGTCGAGATCGATTCCGTCCAGCACGCGGATCGCGCCGAACGACTTCCTGAGATTGCGAATGCGGACAATCGGCGTGGACATGCTCAATCACTCCGCGCCAAGCGCCGCTCGACGGCGTACGTCGCTCTCACGAGCGGATAGAGCAGCGAAAAGAAGAGCAGGCCGATGATCGTGTAAGTTTCGAGCGGATTGAAGTTCAAGGATGCGACTAGCTTGCCTTGCTGCACCAGCTCCGGATAGGCGACGACGGACGCGAGCGTCGTCATCTTGCAGATCTCGATCCCGCGGTTGGTGAGGGCTGGGAGGATACGCCGCACGGCCTGCGGCAGAACAATGCGCCGCAGTGTCTGCGCGCCGGACATACCGATCGCACGCGCCGCTTCCCATTGACCCGGCTCGATCGACTGGATGCCGCCGCGATAAATTTCGGCCGAGTAGGCGGCCGAATTGAGGGAGATGCCGAGCGCCGCGGCCGTGAACGGGCCAATCTCGACCGGCAAGAGGATCGGCAGTGCGAAGTAGAACCATAGGATCTGCACGAGCACCGGCGTGTTGCGGAAGACTTCCACGAACGCAGTCGCAGTCCAGCGCAACGGCTTCGTGCGCGCTCGCCGTCCGAGAGCGACGAAGAGGCCGAGGGCCATGCCGCAGAGGAGACAAACGACAAACAGTTTGATTGTCCCGACAAGGCCGACCGCGAGGGCCTGCCAGTTTTCGAAAACACTCGCGAAGTTCCAGCGGTAGGACATTACCGGACCGCCAATTCGCCACTGCGCGCGAGCCGCCGCTCGACCAGATGGCCGGCAACGCTGACGGCCGTGATGAACAGGAAATAGATCAGAGCTGCAATCGTGAAGACTTCGAGCGGCCGGAACGTCTTCTGCGCAAGCTCATTCGCCTGGAACAGCAGGTCGGCGAGCGAGACGGTAGCAACCAGCGTGGTCGTCTTCAGGAGTTCGATCGATCGCTCCATCAAGGCGGGGAACATCCGCTTGACCGCTTGCGGCAGGACAATCCGCAGCAGGCACTGCCGCTGGTCCATCCCGATGGCACGTGCAGCTTCCCACTGTCCTTTCTCGACAGAGACAATTCCGGCGCGGAAAATTTCTGCGAAGAACGCGCCAGATTGAACGACAAATGTGAGCGACGCCGCGAGGAACGGCGTCATCTCAACTCGAAGCACGATCGGGAGCCCGAAATAGAACCAGAAGAGCTGCACCAGAGGCGGCGTCGTCCGAAACACCTCGATTATGACGGCGGCCGGACGCGCCAACCAGGACCGGCCAGAAAGCCGGGCGAGCGCCAGCGCGAGACCGAACGGAACGCCGCCGGCCAACGCCACGGACGTGATGGCCAATGTCCGGCCGAAACCCGCCAGGAGCATCTCGGAGTTGGCCAGGACGGGCCAGAAGTCCCACTGGTACATGGTGCCGGCCTCAGCCGAGCATTTCCTTGATGATCGGCGGTGCCGATTTCGGATCGAGACCGAAGTCTTTCAAGAACTCCTCGTACCAGGCTTGCGTCTTGCGGGACTTGTAGTACTCAGCGATCTGCTGATCGACCCATTCGACGAACGCAGTATCGCCCTTGCGGACCGCCGCACTCGACGCGTTCGATTGCACAGGCTGCGGCACGACGATCTTGCCGCTCCCGAGTCTTTGGCGTGCCGCGATGAGCGGTGGATGGAACAGACACACGGCGTCGACGCGACCGGCTTGGAATGCCGCGATCGCTTCGGGATTGCCCGGGAACCTCTGGATCTGCGCCTTGGAGACGTTTTCGGTCAGGAACTTGTCCATGCTGGTCGCCTGGGGAACGGAGATCTTGATCTCCGGCTTGTCCAGGTCCTTCCAATCCTTCACCGCGAGATCGTCGCGCGCGAGGAGGGCGAGCGAGTAGAACAGCAACGGCGACTTTGGAAAATCGACGGCCTGCGCGCGTTCTGGCGTCGCATCGAGCACGTACATGATGTCTATTTTATTACCCTGCAGTGCTGCGATCGCCGTCCCCCATGTGACTTCGACAGGTTCGAACTTCACGCCGAGCGACTGAGCCATCGCCTTGCCGAGTGACACACCGACACCGGACGACCATTCGCCGGTCGCGGGATTCTTCGAATACCATGGTGGCGCCTGAGTAACGCCGACGCGGAGGGAACCGCGCTTCTTCACGTCATCGAGGGTGCCTGCCGTCTGTGCCACTGCGAGCCGAGCCCTACTGGCGACGAGCGACGCGACTGCCAGCACTTGCACGAACGTACGGCGATGGATGTGCATGACGGTCTCCTTCCGAGCGGCACAAGGGTGCCAGTGCTTTCCAACTTGCACGCAATGGAACGCGCAGAATGTAGATTGTCAACAATGACTGCGGGAGCGGCTATCATCAGGCAAGTTCCCGTTCAGCAACGTCTACCTCGGCGCCATCATCGGTCGAGTCGAGGTCGAGCTCACAAGATCCGCATCTGCGGCCGAAAAGCGTCAGGACGGGCCGGTCGAGCCGGCCGGGGTCGGTGCCGTCACCGCGTGGCAGGCGACCATGTGGGCGGGGCCGATTTCGGTCGTGGCCGGTTCGAGGATTTTGCAGCGCGCCTCGGCGAGCGGGCATCGCGTGTGGAAGCGGCAGCCAGCCGGCGGATCAAATGGGCTCGGCACGTCGCCGATCAGCAGGATGCGATTGCGCGGCCGGTCGGGGTCGGCGACCGGGACGGCGGACAGCAGCGCTTTGGTGTAGGGGTGACGTGGGGCTGCGAAGAGATCGTCGGTGCGTGCTTCTTCGACGATGCGGCCGAGATACATTACCGCAACGCGGTCGGCGATCTGCCGGACGACAGCTAGGTTGTGCGAAATGAACAGGTAGGTCAGACCGAGCCGCTTCTGCAGATCCTGCATGAGGTTGATGACCTGTGCCTGAATCGAGACGTCGAGGGCGGAGACGGGTTCGTCGCAGACGATGAACTTCGGTTCGAGCGCCAGAGCCCGCGCGATGCCGATCCGCTGGCGCTGGCCGCCGGAGAATTCGTGCGGATAGCGGCGCGCATGCTCGGGCGCCAGACCGACCAGGCGCAGCAGATCCTGAACGCGCCGGTCGCGCGCGGCCTTGTCGCCGGCGCCGTGGATGACGAGCGGTTCGGCGATGATCTCGCCGACCGTCATGCGCGGATTGAGCGAGCCGAACGGATCCTGGAAGATGATCTGCATATCGCGTCTACGCCGGCGCAGCGCATCCTGCGACAGTTGCGCGAGATCGGATCCCTCGTAGTGGATTTCGCCGGCGGTCGGCTCGATCAGGCGAAGCAGCAGACGTCCCATGGTGGACTTGCCGCAACCCGAACTCGCCGACCAGCGCAAAGGTTTCGCCGCGCTGGATAGTCAGTGACACGTTCTCGACGGCACGCACGTTCGAGGCTTTGCCAAAGCGGCGGCGCGAGGTGAAATGCTTGGTCAGGCTGCGGGCCTCGATCAGCGGCGTCACGGATTCTGGCGTCTCGGAATCTAGCGTCTCGAACCGCGCGGTCATGGGCTGCCTCCCTCGACCGTCGCCGGCGCGTGCAGGACACAGGCGACGGCGTGTCCGGCGCCGAGGTCGTGCAGAGGTGGCGCGGCTTCCCGGCAAGCCGACATGGCAAGGCTGCAGCGGGGCGCGAAGCGGCAGCCGGCGGGCATGGCGGCAGGTTGCGGCACGGTGCCGGGGATGCCGCTCAGCGCCATGCGGGATCCGGTCATCGGCGGGATCGAGGCGAGCAGACCTTGCGTGTAGGGATGGCGCGGCGCCTTGAACAGCGCCCCGACCGGTCCGGCTTCGACAATGCGGCCCGCATACATGACGGCGGCCCGGCGCGCGAACTCCGCGACGACGCCGAGGTCATGGGTGATCAGGATCACGGCCATTCCAAGGTCGCGCTGGAGCGTGCGCAGCAGGTCGAGGATCTGCGCCTGGATGGTGACGTCGAGCGCCGTGGTCGGCTCGTCCGCGATCAGCAGTTTCGGTCGGCAGGCGAGCGCGATCGCGATCATGGCGCGCTGGCGCATGCCGCCGGACAATTGGTGCGGATACTCGTCGATGCGACGCGTGGCGTGCGGGATTTCGACGAGTTGCAGCAGATCGATCGCTTCCTTGCGCGCGGCGCGCCTGTCGAGGCCGCGATGCTGGCGCAGTGGCTCCATGATCTGGTTGCCGATGGTGAACACTGGGTTGAGCGACGACATCGGCTCCTGGAAGATCATGGAAATGGCCGAGCCGCGCAGCTTGTGCATGTCGGCTTCGGATTTCGCCAGCAGGTCCTCGCCGTCGAAGCGCAGGCTGCCAGCAGCGATGCGGCCGGGTTTAGCCACGAGGCGCAGAATGGAGAGCGCGGTGATCGACTTGCCGCTGCCACTCTCGCCGACGATGCCAAGTACGTCGCCGGCGGCGACATCGAAGTCGATGCGGTCGACGACAGCGACGTCGCGGCCGCGTATCGGGAAAGTGACGGTTAGGCCGCTGACGGACAGTAGCGGGGCCATCAGCGCTCCCTCCGCTCGAGACGCGGATCGAGGAGGTCGCGCAGGCCGTCGCCGAGCAGGTTCAGACCGAGCACGGTCATCATGATAGCGAGACCCGGCCACACGGTGATCCAGGGCGCTTCGGCGATGTAGTTGCGCCCGTCGGCGATGATATTGCCGAAGGTCGGGGTCGGAGGCGGCGGGCCGACGCCGATGAAGCTCAACACCGCTTCCGCCAGGATCGACAGGGCAAAGATGAAGGTCAACTGCACGAGCAGCGGCGCCAGGCTGTTGGCGAGGATGTGGCGGAAAAGAATGCGCAGGTGTCCGGCACCGAGCGCGCGCGCGGCTTCGACATATTCCGCCTCGCGCACGACTAGTACGGAGGCGCGTACGATGCGCGCGGTGCGCGGCGTGTAGGCGACTGTCAAGGCGATAACGGCATTCATCAGGGAGGGGCCGAGCACGGCGCCGATGGCGATAGCGAGCAGGATCGGCGGGAAGGCCATGAAGCCGTCCATGATGCGCATGATCATATTGTCGAGCGAGCGCACGTAGCCGGAGACGGCGCCGATGAGTGTGCCGAACACGCCGGTCAGCGTGACGACCAGCAGGCCGATGAGCAGCGACACGCGGCTCCCGTGCAGCACGCGGCTCAGTACGTCGCGGCCGAAGTTGTCGGTACCGAACCAGTGGATGGCGTTCGGCGCGCCGAGGCGATAGCGGAAGTTGCTCTTCAGCGGATCGAATGGTGCCAGCAGGTCGGCGAGCAGGGCGATGGCGACGACCAGCAGGAACAATGTGCCCCCGATCGCGAACGAACGGTTGGCGAGACTACGATGGAGCGTTTCGCGGCGGGTCGGCGCCGGCAGGCCCATGTCGAGCGATCCGGCCGGTACCGCGGGATCATCAACCATAGCGAACCCGCGGATCGACGTAGGCGTAGAGCAGATCGACGGCGATGTTGACGAACACATAGATGGTCGCGAGCAGCAGCAGGCCGCCCTGGATGACCGGGTAGTCGCGCCGCAGGACCGCGCCGATGATCAGTCGACCGACGCCCGGCAGCGAAAACACCTGCTCGACGACAATGGCGCCGCCGAGGAGCACGCCGACGATCACGCCGGTGACGGTGATGACGGGAATGAGCGCGTTGGCGAGCGCATGCTTGCCGATCACCTTGAACGCAGGAACGCCCTTGGCTCGGGCGGTGCGCACATAATCCTGGCTCAGAACCTCGAGCATGCTCGACCGCGTGATGCGTGCGATCTGGCCCATCTGCGTCAGGCCGAGCGTCAGCGCCGGCAACGCCATCGAGCGCGCCCAGCCGAACAGATCCTGCGTGATCGGGACGAAGCCGCCCGACGGCAGCCAGCCGAGTGCGACCGCGAACACGTAGATTCCGACGAGGCCGAGCCAGAAGTCTGGCATGGACAGGCCGGCGAGCGCCAAGGCCATGACCGACTGGTCGACCCAAGTGCCGTGGTGGACGGCGGCGAACACCCCGGCCGTCACTCCCAGCACCAGGGCGATCGTGAGCGCGAGCAGCGTGAGAGAAAGCGTGACAGGCAGACGCTCGATGATCGCCTGGGTGACGGAGCGGTTGAGCAGGAAGGACTGACCGAGGTCGCCGCGCAGCAGATTGCCGTACCAGGTGAAGAGTTGCGCGTGCCAGGGCTGGTCCAGATTGAAGCGGCGGCGGATGCGCGCGAGCTCTTCCGCCGAGGCGCCGGGATCGGCCATCTGGGAGGCGACGTCACCCGGCACCAGCCAGATCAGGCCGAACGTCACGAGACTGACCACGAGCAGGACGAGCAGCGCGCTGAGCAGGCGATTGAGCAGGAAACGCCACACGTCTCGCCTCCCATCGGATACAGTGGATACCGTCTAGAGCGCATTCCGATTCCACGGAATCGGAACGCGCTCCAGATTCATTTGTTTGTCGCATTTTCTGCGACGAACCAGAGTCCACTTCATCGGAAAATGCTCTAGCCGAGACGCATACCTGCCGGAGCCTGTTACTCTAGCCAAACATCCCACAGGCGCGGGATGCGATAGGGTTTGTAGTTCTTGAGCTTCGACGTGGTCGCCTGGAAGATGCCGACGTCGCCGACTTTGACGGCATAGGCCTCCTGCAGCATTTGCTTCTGCCAGTCGGCAAAGGCGGCCTTGCGATCCTCGAGCTTGAGCGCCGTGGTCAACTTGGTGTTGGCCGCGTCCATCACCGGGTCCTGGGCCTGCTGGCGCGCATTCGGGCCCGTGAAGAAGCTCGCGACGTTGTAAGGTCCTTCATAGGGCTCGATGCCCATCATGAGGGTCCAAGCGCCCCAGCCTTCCTTCTTGCCGGAGGTCGCGAGCGCGGTCGGCCAGTCCACGACCTTCACGTTCACCTTGATGCCGACCTTCTTGAGCTGCTCGCCGATGGTCACGGCGGTGTCGTTGTGGTTCTTGAAGCTCGAGTCGGTTAGGATCAGCAGTTCCTCGCCCTTGTAGCCGCTGTCGGCAAGCAGCTTCTTGGCCTTGTCGAGGTTCTTCTGGTTGTAGGTTTCCTTGCCGAGGTCGCCCTGGAAATAGGCGGTTCCTGGATGCTGCCAGCCATGGGTCAGCCGGTAGGAGCCGTCTGTCGAGATGGCCATGACCTCTTCGGGGTCGATGGCGGCCTGCACGGCCTGGCGGAACTTGGCGTTGTTGCCCGGAGCCGAAGAGGCATTGAAGATGAAGGTCTGGAACGCCCAGGGCATCATCTCGTGCATTATGACGCTCTTATCGTTGGCGAGACGCTTGGCCGTCGGCGTCGGCATCTGCTCGAGAACGTGGAATTCGCCGGACTGCAGGCCGGCCGTGCGCGCGCCGCCTTCCGGCACGAACTTGATGGTGATGGTTTCGATCCATGCGGTCTTCTTGCCGCCGAAGCCGTCACGAGCGGACCCAGTGGTGTTCTGGATGTAGCCGTCGAAGCGCTTCAGCTTGACGTGGCTGTCAGGCTTGAAGTCGACGAACTGGAATGGACCGGTGCCGATGTTGTCGATCTTGCCGGCTTCCTTGCCGGCTTCTTCGGCCGGGATGATGCAGGCCGGTGCGCGCGGGCTCGACAACTGTTCCAGGAATCCCGGAACCGGGTTGCTCAGCGTGATGGTCAGCGTCTTCGGATCGGGCGTGCCCATCTCCTTGACTGCTTTCATGAACGGGCTCGCCCCGACCTTGGTGTAGCGCTCCAGCGAGGCCTTGGCGTCGGCCGAGGTCATCATCTTGCCGTTGTGGAAGCGGGCGTCGCGCAGCGTGAACGTATAGGTGAGACCGTCGTCGGAGATCTTCCAGGCCGTTGCGAGATCGCCGACGACGTTGGCGTTCTCGTCGCGGGCGACCAGCGTTTCCCAGATGTGCAATGAGATGTTGCGAGTCGCCTGGGCCGATGTGGTCATGCCGTCGATGGTCGGCGGCTGCGCCTGTTGCGCCATGACGACGTCTCCGCCCTTCTTCTGCGCCACGACAGGGCCCGCGGTCAGTTGGACGGCCGCCATTGCCGCCAGCGCGGCACCGGCTGGTATGCATTTTCGAAGCATGTGCATGTTGAACCTCGCCTAGACATAGTCAGGACAGCTGCAGTCTTCTCCGATCGATGGGAGCATGGCTCCAGTTTGAGACTGACACGGGAGGAAGCTGTGGCGCAATTGCACTCATTGAAGAGCAGGGATGCCGCCGAATGGGCACTGCGGGTCGACCTCGCGGCGACGTTCCGCCTTTCGGCGCGTGAGAAATGGAACGAAGGGATCGGCAACCACAACAGCGCGATGATCCCCGGCACAGAGAACATGCTGATCAATCCGCGCGGCATGATATTCAATGAACTGCGCGCCAGCGACCTGCTGGTGTGCGATCTGCATGGCAAGGTGATCTCGGGCGAGGGCGAGCTGCGCGAGGTCGCGCACTTCATTCATTCACGCATCCACCTGATGCATCCGCAGGCGCAGGTGGTGCTGCACACCCACCCGCCTTATTGCACCGCAGTATCGCTGGTGGATGGCGGGCGGCTGCAGATGTCGCACTTCAACGATCTGACGCTGGACGACCGGACGGCCTACGACGACGCCATGAACGGCTCGGTACTGGACGAAAGCGAGGGAGACCGGATCGCGCGCACGCTCGGCAAGAAGACCGCGCTGATCATGGGCAGCCACGGCCTGACCACGGTCGGTGGCACGGTGGCCGATGCCTTCTGCGAGATGGCCGCCGTGGAGCGCTCCGCTATGTGGCAGACGATCGCGCGGGCCCACGGCCGTCCCTTGCGGCAGCTGCCGGACAGCATGCGCAAACATCACTACGGACCGCTCAGCGAACGCTGGGACACACATCTCGAGTTCGCCGCCTACAAACGCATTCTCGATCGCGACGAGCCGGACTACGCCACCTGACGGCCGCACGTGGCGCCGCCAGTTGGCGGTGCAGAGGCGTTGATAATGGGCGACGATCAGCTGGCCGAGCACGGCGAAGTGCCGTGAATAGACGGCGGGTGTTTGCTCGGCCTGGCGTCGCGATCAGAGTGTCGGCGTGCGGTACAGTGTCTTGCCTGCGACCGTGATGTCGACGTCGAGCAGGTACTTCTTCAGGCCCGCATGGTTGATCTCGACGCCGAGGCCTGGCGCGTCTGGTGCAGCGAGTTCGCCGTTGGCGTCGCGTTTCAGGGGCGTTGCGACGAAGGCGGTGGCGACCGGCTTCGGCGCGGCCGGATATTCGCAGATGCGGTGATCGGCGAGGCCGGCGTAGGGCTGGAGCGAGGCCGACAAGGCGAGATGCGACGTGAAGGTGTGGTTGACGTAGGTGACGCCGCGTGCCGCCGCGTAGTCGGCCACCCGTTTGGCCGGACCGATGCCGCCGATGCGCCCACAATCGATCTGCACGAAGCCGACGCCGCCGTAGTCGATCAGGTGGCGTGCCATGTGCGTGTCGTGGGCGCCCTCGCCGCCGGCGAGTTTGACCTTGCCGCTTTTCTTCGCCAACGCGCCGTACGCTTCGTAGGCGGCGGCGGCGAAGGGCTCTTCGAGCCAGACGGCGCCGGCCGCTTCGAGCGCAGGCAGGCGCTCCGCCGCGCGCGCCACGTCCTCGATAAAGATCTGACCGACGTCCACCAGCAGGATGCCGTCGTTGCCGAGGCCTTCGCGCGCGGCTGCGAAGTGATCGGCGTCCTCCTTGGCGCTGCTGCGACCGATCGGGCCCCAGCCGAACTTGGCCGCCTTGAAGCCATCGGCGATGGACTTTTTTGCAATGGCGAGGGTGTCCTGTGGCGTGTCGCCGAACAGGCGCGAGGCATAGGGCACTTTGGCAGCGGAACGCTTGTAGCCGAGCAGCTTCCATACGGGCTCACCTTGCGCGCGGCCGAGCAGGTCCCACATGGCCATCTCGACGCCGGACATGGTGTGGGCGGCCTGCAAGAGGTCCATGCTGTCGTAGGCGACCTGTTTCGACATGCGGGCGATGTCGTCGGGGCCGTTCAATGCCTGGCCGAGAATCGAGTCACCGACTGGCCGGCAGACGCCGTGTGACATGGGGCAGACGAACGCGGCGATCGAGGGCAACGGCGCTGCCTCGCATTCGCCCCAGCCTTCGTGCTGGCCGGAGCGCACGCGCACGAGCAGCGCATCCTGGCTGCCGTCCGCCTCGGTCGTGACGACCGGCATGGAGACATAGAAGAAATCGACCGCTTCGATTTTCACGGGCATGCTCCGCCGGGGTTAGCGACGCCGATAGTGCATCGCCCTCGGTTGGAAGTCGAGATCACCATCGAGGGGGAACATCGGTCGCTGGCAGTTGGTGTGGCCGAGATTTTTCAGGTCGGCGCTGGTCGAGCCGGGGGCGTCGATATTGAAGTTCTTTTCCGTCCACTGCTCGAACATGTGGAACTCGGTGTGCGGCGACTTCACGACGATGAGGTCGTAGCGCTTCGGATCGCAGCCGTTGGCATAGAAGATCGCGCGGTCGAACAAGAACGCTGGCTTGCTCATGATCACGATGGTGAAGTTGGCGGCCTGCAGGACCGCGGTCGCGCCGGAATCGATCGGGCGGCCCATGGTTTCGAGAATGGCGCGACCGCGTGAGAGGCTCTCGACCGTGCCGGTGACTGTGACGGGCGTGAAGCGCTTGGTATCGTGGGCGCCGCCGAGCGGGACGGTGATCTCAGCGCCGATGCCAGCTTTCCCCGCAACCGCTGCTGCCGCCGGATCGACGATCGGCAGTAGCACGCGCTTGGTGTAGCGCGCCTCCAGCAACGCCTTCAGTATGGCGTTGGAGTCGCCCGAGGCACCGGACGAGGTCGCGTCCGCTGCGTCGGTGAAGATCACCGGCCCCGTCATGTTGCGCGCCTGGGCGATGGCGCGGTCGAGCGCGATGAGCTTACCCTGCATGCGATGTCGGTTCGGCCAGAACTGGGCGGCTAGGCGTTCGGCCTCGCGTGCGGCGAACGCATCGTCCTGCTCGACGCATACGAGTGCCTGGGAGCAGAGTTCCGGCACGTCGGTGAAAGGGTTGCCGATCATGACGCCCGCCGCGAGTGCGAGGCCGTCACGTTCAAGCCGTCGTGCCTCGCCCAGAACGTCGCCGTAGCAGCCGGTCTTGGTGATGAGTTCATCGCCGCGTACTAGGGCCGGGATGACGACGCGCGCGGTGACGGGCTTCAGCTTGTGGCGGAGAATGCGCAGCAGCGTTTCGGCCGCGCGCCGGCCGGTGTCTGCGAAGTCGACATGCGGGTAGGTGTAATAGATGGCAAAGCCGTCGATCTGGTGCAGCATGCGTTCGGTGCAGATGCCGTGCAGGTCGAGCGAGATTACGATCGGCTTCTCTGGGCCGAGCATGCGCCGCGTTTCCTGAAGCAGATAGCCTTCCGGATCGAGTTCGCCAATGGCGCCCATGGCGCCGTGCAGCGAGAAATATACGGCATCGACGGTGGCGACGTGCGGCTCGATGGCGCCGAGCACGTCGCGCGAGAGGCGCTGCCAGCCGTGGGTTGCGAGTATTCCGGCGCTCGGCGCACCGGCGCTGATGGTCGGCACGACCTCGACGTCTTGCGCCTCGAATACGGCGAGCGCGCCGCCGATGGCGGTATTCAGTCCTCGATTGGCGAGAAGCGCGCGGCCATGGACGATGCGGAAGTCGTCGTAGCCCGAGGGCAGCGGATTGAACGAAGAGATTTCCTGGTTGCACTCGGCGATCAGAACGCGGGGCATGGCCATCTCCCTCAACGCGCGGCGAGCTTGGCGTCGTAGTCCTGCATGACGACGCCGACGCAATCGCCCCGCTGGACGCGTCCGGGGCCGGCCGCCATCCAAAGCATGCCGGACATGCCGTAGTGGAGTTCGACCGGATCGCGGTCGACGTCCTCGACGAAGTGCAGGCGCCCGGCGAGGTCGCCGGCCTTCACGGTCTCGCCCCCAAGATGGCAGGGTTCGTAGGTTGCGTTGGCGCGGGCGAACACGTAGCCGCGCGGATCCTTTACCATCATCTGTCGTGTCGATGGCGAGCCGTCGCGCTGGCGCGTGTCGGGCTTGCCCTCCATCAGGCCGCACTGTTTCAAGACGTTGGTAAGGCCGCGTTCGGCGATGCGCACACCTTCGACATTGACGCGGCCCCAGCCGCCGAGTTCCGTGCCGACCGAGATGATGCCGCGCCGCTCGACTGCAGACGTCAACGTGGCGCCCTCGTCCACGCCCCAGAAGGTGACGTTGTAGGGCGCGCCGAAGGCCGCGGCGATGGCGAGCGTCTTTTCCATGATCCGCTTGTCGTCGACATAGTGCATGTTGGTCGAGAGCGCGGCTTCCATGGAATGACCGGCGGTGTGCAGGTCGACGGAGATGTCGACGAGCGGCAGGATCACGCTGTCGAGGAAGTGCGCGATCATTTCCGAGAAGGTGCCGCGGGCATGGCCCGGGAAGCAGCGATTGATGTCGCGGTTGTCGATCGGCGACAGCCGCGTGTCGTTGAGCACGGCAGGGATATTGAAAGCGGGCAGCATGATGATGCGGCCCTGGATCTTCTTCGGGTCGAGTGCGCGCGCGAGTTTCGAGATGGCGATCGGACCCTCGTACTCGTCGCCATGGATGCCGCCGGTGAACAATACAGTCGGGCCCTTGCCATTCTTTATGACGACGATCGGGATCTCGATGGTCCCCCAACCGGACGTGTTGCGCGACAGTGGCGCGCGCAGATAGCCGGCTTGCCGCCCGGCCCTGTCGAAGTCGATCTCGCAGTGGACCCGGCTCTTGACGGTTTCGGCCATGTCGTCACCCTCTTGCGAACCACGTCATGGTGGGTTGGCATCGGCTTGGCGGTCAAGCAGGATGCGCCATCGAGAACAGTCTTCGGACTGCAGCGCGGGCATGCGCTGTCCGCAGGGGAGTGGAGAGCATGGCAGCTAAGCCCAAATCTGACAGCAAAACAGCGGCGGGTCGGCCGGCCCTGCCGCCGATGAAGATTCGTGCGGTGGCCGCCGCGCCGCTGTTCGGGGAGAGCCCGAAGGGCGGCTGGTCGGCGGAGATCAAGCCGGAGGATTCGATCCACGCGATAGTTGCGGTGCACACAGATGCCGGCATCACCGGCTTCGGCAGTGTGTTCACGGACGGCCGGTTGGTGCAGGCCGGTATCGAGGTACTGAAGCCCCTGGTGATCGGGGAGAATGCGCTGGAGCCGGAGCGAGTCGCGGAGAAGCTGCACCAGAACACGTTCTGGATGGGCCGCGGCGGCACACTGACCCACACGATCAGCGGCATAGACATCGCGCTGTGGGACATTCTCGGCAAGGCGACCGGTTTGCCGGTCGGGCAACTGCTCGGCGGCGTCTATCGGCGCAAGGTGAAACCTTATTGCTCGCTGCTGATGGAGGAGCCAGCGAAGATGCGCGACGTCGTCGCCAGCTACCACGCGAGAGGGTTCCGCGCGTTCAAGATTGGGTGGGGGCCGTTCGGGCGCGCGATGGATACCAAGCTCGACGAAGCGATCGTCAGGGCGGCGCGCGAGGGCATCGGGGTGGGTTCGAAACTGTTCGTTGATGCGGGTGCAAGCGACGCGCACTGGCCGCACGGCTTGAAGTGGGCGATGCGCACCGCCGAAATGTTGAAGGACTACGACGTCGGCTGGTTCGAGGAGGCGTTGAAGCCGGACGCGATCGAGGATTATTGCCACCTGCGCCGCGTCAGTCCCGTCCCGATCGCGGGTGGCGAAGTCTTGACGCGGCGGCAGACGTTCCTTCCCTGGCTGATGCGCGGCGCCTTCGACATTGTCCAGCCGGACGTGACCAAGGTCGGCGGCATCGCTGAACAACGCCGCATCGCCTGGATGGCGAGCGACTTCGGCGTCAAGTACATCGGCCACGGGTGGAATACGGCACTGGGGGTGGCAGCGGATCTGCAGCTCGCATCGGCGTTCCCGGATGCCGACCTGGTCGAATTCATCGGTGGCAGCGCTTATGTCGATGGCATCCTGGCAGAGCCGTTCACGCTCGACACCGTGGGCGAATTGACCATTCCATCCGCGCCTGGAATCGGCGCCGTGATCGATCGCGACAAGCTCGCGCGCTACACACCCGATCCGGCGCCGCTGTTCCAATACTGACGACGACTTCAGCACCGAATGTCACTTCCGCATGATCGCCCTCTACACGGCGGCGCAGCAATCACAGATCGTCCTCCATCTCCATTAAACGATTGCGCGTTCGCCCGGTTCGATCAAGACGTCCACGATGCGGCCCTTGTATGGATAGCTCCCGTGGCGTTCGTAGAGTTCCCAATAAACCGGCGCGCGGCGATCGACCCCGACATCCATGCCCTCGAACGGCCCGAGCATGAGCGTGGGTGACAGCTCGATCCAACCGATCCTCTCGGCGCTATCAACAAGCAAGCGACCGCGTCCGCGACGCTGCCCGAGTGCCTCGTAGTCGATCGTCGCCTCGTGGGCGCCAACCAGCAACGGTACCGGCACGAAGTTCGTCGACGCTCCGAAGCCGTTGTAATGAAAGTTGAGGCGGTCCGCCTCGACGTACATGACCATGCCCGCCGTCGTGTCGCCGAGCGCCCAGAGGATACCTTCGTCGCCCGGTCGTTGCTCGAAGCGCACGCGGATGCGGAAACTGCGATTGCCAACCAGCGGCAGAATATCGGTGCGATGCGCCGTCTGCGCGCCCGGTAGCAGGCGTTTCGCTTCGTTCGCCCGCTCCCGCATCCATTGCGGAACGTCACTGAATTTTCCCGGTCGCGACCTATTGTCGAGCGGATAGACGAAGTGCTTCCACGCCGCGCCATCAAAGGCTTCGACAAGTTCTTTGAGTTTTTGGGGGTACTTGTTTGCGAGATCGGTCGACTCGGAAAAGTCCTCGCCCAGATTGTGCAGTGTCCAGTTGTCCATGTTGATCGGCGCGCCACGCACTTGCAGCGAGCGCGCGAGCCAGCCGTTACGGTAGTACGCGCGGTTGGACCAGCACTCGTAATACTGCTCAATCCGAGGCGAGGCCTCACCCTCGAGGAACATGCGGGCGCAACTCATGCCGTCAAATGGCAGCGCGGGTTTGCCATGGTTTGTCTCGAGCCGCTGCACTCCGGCAAGATCGAGCAACGTCGGCATCACGTCCGTCACATGCATGAACTGGGAACGTATCGTCCCGCGATCTCGGATGCGCGCAGGCCAAGAGGCAATGAAGCTCACCCGCCGCCCGCCACCACCGGTGTATGTCTTGAAGCTCGGGAATGGTGTGTTCGAGACCTCGCCCCAGGCCGTCGGGTAGAGCGACATGCTCTGCGGTCCCCCCAACAGCGACACCATGCTTCGCTCTTCTTCCATTGAGCGCTCCGGCAGTCCGGAATAGCGGCGGTTGTTGAGCACCATGCCGTGTTCGCCGCCGGCATCGGTGCCGCCGTTGTCGGACGAGAATAGAATGATCGTATTGTCAAGTTCACCAATCGCCGTGAGATACGCCACCAGCTTGCCGACGTTCTGGTCGGCGTTGTCGAGCATCGCGGCGTAGGCCTCCATGTGGCGTGTGTAGAGTGGTCGGTTGGCGGGGGCCGTGTCTTCCCACCTCGGCGCGCGCGGATCGGAGGCCGGCATTTTAGTGCCCGGAGGGGTGAGGCCCATTTCGAGTTGCCGCCCGTGTCGGGCGAGCCGCGCCGCTGTCCAGCCGTCGTCGTAACGCCCTTTGTATTTGGCGAGGTCGGAGGGCTTCGCCTGGATCGGCGAATGCACGGCGTTGTTGGCCACGTAGAGCAGGAACGGTTTCTCGGTATCACTCGTGCGCAGATCCTTGATGAAGCGGATGCCCTGGTTCATCCAGTCGTCGCCCGCATAATAGTCGCGCGGATATTCGTCGATCGGCAGCACCTGGTTGTTCAGCATAAGCCGGGTCGGGAAGAAGTGGTTCGTCTCACCGTCCATGAAGCCGTAAAACGTATCGAAGCCACGCTGGGTCGGCCAGTTGTGCTTCGAGCCGCCCGGTACATTGTCGGCAGCCGGCGTGTTGTGCCACTTGCCGACCATGATGGTCTCGTAGCCGGCCGCCCGGAGGGTCTCCGGCAAAGTGGCGGCATCCAGTGGGATCTCACCTGAGTAGCCTGGATAACCCGGATGATTGTTCGACAACCAGCCGCTGCCGACCGCATGCGCATTGCAGCCCGTTAGCAGCGCCGCGCGCGCTGGCGAGCAGATCGCGTGCGTCGTATAGTGGGTAAGGCGCACGCCGCACGCCGCCAGGGCATCGATATGCGGGGTATCGATTTCGGATCCAAAACAGCCTGGGTCCGACCAGCCAAGGTCATCCATGTAGATGATGACAATGTTGGGAGATCCCTTCCGCGCAGTCTTGCGATCGGGCCACGCCGGCACCGACTCCTCGCGCGTGCGGCCGATCTTGCCGGCGAAGTCAGAAGGATTCGACATGACCAGCTTCCTGTTGGCGCCTTGAAATTCAATTGTTTCTCGTGAGTTGAGCCGCATCACGCTGGCTCGGCAGGAACGCCCAGACTAGAAGTGCGGCGGCCACCACCAGGAAACTCGCGGACAGCGGTTGCGTGAACAACGGCATGATATCTCCACCCGTCACCATCAAGCCGGAACGCAGCTTTGCCTCCGCGATCGGACCGAGGATGAAGCCGATGACGAACGGGCCAAGTGGATAGCCGCCGCGCTCCATGCCAAAGCCGATGACGCCGAACACCAGCATGACTGCGACCTCGAACCAGCGATTGTTGTAGCCGAACACGCCGACCACGCAGAACACGAGTACCATCGCGACGATGTAGCTCTTGGGGATCTCTACGATGCGCCGGAGCAACGGGATCGACACCATCATGAGGATGAACATGGCGATGGTCGAGGTCAGGCAGGCGCCGATGATCGAGTAGACCACGTCGGTATTGCGCGTGAATAGCAGCGGCCCCGGCTGGATGCCGTGGATCTGCATCGCGCCCATCAGAAACACGTCGATCACGCTGCCGGGAATGCCGAGTGCGATGAGCGGTATCAGTGCGCCGCCGACGGTGGCATTGTTGGCGGCTTCCGAGGCGACGATGCCTTCGGGCGAACCCTTGCCGAACTCCTCCGGTCGCCAGGACATGTTCTTGGCGACGGTATAGGACACGACCGAGGCGACGCCGGCGCCAATGCCGGGCAGGATGCCGATCCAAGTGCCGATGATCGACGAGCGGATGGCGTTCCAGGCCTGTTCGCGCCACTCGTAGAAACGCAGCCACAAACCGCCCGAGGAATAGCTGATGGTCTCTGCCTTCTGCGTCGGCGTCAGTGCATCCGAAAGAACCGTGCCGACAGCGAACAGGCCTGACAACACTGGCAACAGATCGAAACCGCTGTTGAGTTGCCACCAGCCGAAAGTGAAGCGATCGATGCCTGAACTCGGATCGACGCCCGGAAATGCGACCAGCACGCCGAACATGCCTGAAAGGAGCCCCTTGGCCATGGTGCCTTTGCTCACCGCGGCCATCAGGACTAGCGCCGAGACACTCAAGGCGAAATAGTCAAACGGCGAGAACCTCACGGCGATGTCCGCGAGCGGCCGTGTCAGTGTCGCCAGAGCCACCCAGGCGAAGAGTGCGCCGAAGGTCGACGCGAAGATGCCGAGGCCAAGCGCACGCCCAGCCTCGCCGCGAGCCGCCATCGGATACGCGTCGAACGTGGTCATGACATTGGACGGCTCGCCCGGGATGCGCAGCAGTGTTGCCGTGATTAGCCCGCCGGTGACCGCTCCGGTGTAGACCGAAACCAGCAGATTTATTGCATCGATCGGCATCATCTTGAATGTGATCGGCAGCATCAGCGCAATCAGCATCGAGCCGTTGATGCCCGGCATGACGCCGACGAGGATGCCGAGCCAGGTGCCGAGGAAGGTGAGAAAAAGCTGCCAGGGTGTGAGGAGATTGAGCAGCGCCTGCCCGAGATCCATGATCGGCTCCTGCTCAAGGAATGTCTGTCACGAGGACGTGGCGGAAGACGTAGTCGAGGGCGAAGCCGTAAATGACGCCGAGACCGATGGCCCAGGGCAACGCCTGCCACCGCTTGTCCGTGATCGCGAGCACGACCAGCGGGATGAACAGCATGGTGGCCCAGCGGTAGCGCATTGTTCCCGAGGACAGCACGGCGACGTAGATCACTGCCAGCACGAGCGCAATCAGGGCCGACCCCCATTGCGCGCCGGTCTCCTCCTGCCGGCCATGGCGGCGCAAGCCGATCGTCGCGTCGGCGATCACCACGGCGGCGAGCGCGAGTGTGATCCACGCGGTGATCTGCGGTATCGTCGCGGATCCGATCGGCTCGAACTGATTGGGCGCGAGCGAGCGCGCTCCGTAGAGCGTTGCGCCCGCGAAGATGACAATCGTCAATGCGACCAGGATTTCGGCCCAGCGTCCGACACGATCAACCACTGGTCACCGCCTATTTTTTGACGAGCTGGCGCGCGATCGGTTCGAAGGCTTTGAACGTCTCGTCGAGGTGGGTCTTGAAGGCGGCGCCGGCGAGGAACTCGGAGGTCGAGGCCTGACGGTCCTGCGCGGCTTTGACCTCGGACGAGGCCATGGCCTTCTCGAGCGCTGTGGCGAGCGTATCGATCACCGCAGGCGGTGTGCCCTTCGGCGCAAACCAGTAGCCCTTGACGCAGAACTCGGCATCGAAGCCTGCTTCCTTCGCGGTCGGGATCTCGGGCTGCAACGGATGCCGCTGCGGGGCTGCGAGTGCCAGCGCACGCACGCCGCCGCCCTTGTAGGTCTGCCACTCCGAGGTCGACAGCACGGTGAGCTGCGTCGTGCCGCCTTTCAGTGCCGCATAATTTTCGGATCCGCCGCCTATCTGGGCGAAACGCAGCTGAATATTGGCCGCGCGTTCGAGGATGCCGAGCGCCATGTGATTAAGCGCGCCGATGTTGACGCCGGTGACGATCTGGCCCGGTTTCTCCTTCGCCGCCTTCACCAACTCTGCGAGCGTCATCCACGGGCTTTCGTCGCGCACCACGTAGTTGACGCAAAAGCCACCTGTCAGCGCCACAGGATCGAAGTCGCGGTAGGACAGCTTGCGCTCGGGATTGACCACTTCGCCGATCAGCAGCGCCGGCTGGATCAGCAGCAGGCTGTAGCCGTCTGGGGATGCGTTCTTGACCTGAGTGCTCCCGACCGAGAAGTGCCCGCCGATATTGACGACGCTCATCGGTTGCGACAGCAGGTTCTTGTCGGCGATCACTTTCTGCACGATGCGCGCGAAGATGTCGCTCTGGCCGCCGGGACCGAAAGGCACGACAACCTTGATCGGCTTGTCGGGCCAGGCACCGGCTGGCATTGCCTTGCCAGCCAGCGCCAACACGCAACCCAAAACGGCTCCGGCGATGTGCGCCAGCCGGCGCGTCGGTCGTGACTTCGGCATGTGATCGGGCTCCCGTCCCTATTGTGTCTCGTTCGAAATATCTCAGTCTAACAGCGCTCGGGCATCCACTCCAAGCCCGGGGCGATCCGGCGCGGACAGCATACCGTCGTGCAGATCGAGGGTTCCGCGCGGCGCGCGATCGAACAGCGGCTGGTGAAACACGTGGAACTCGATCGAGTCGGCATTGGGCACCGCCGCCGCCAGATGCAGGCTCGCGAGCACCGAGACGATCGAATTCGAGTTGTGCAGCGTCACCGGCTTGAACCAGGCTTCCGCGAGTGCCGCAATCTTACGCCCGAACGTGATGCCGCCCGAGATGATCGGATCGAACTGGACGTAGTGCACGGCGTCGCGCTCCAGCAGACGCCGGAAGGACCACAGGCCGTACTCGTTCTCAAGACCACATATCGGGATGCCACAGTCGCGCGATAGGCGCGCAAGCCCATCGACGTCCTCGACCGGCAGCGGCTGCTCGAACCAATAAAGGTTCTGGTCCCGCGTCGCGCGTGCGAACGCCAGGGCACCCGGGACGTCGTAGTTGGACACCGCATCGACCATTAGCTTCGCCGACGGTCCGATGGCGCGCCGCAGCTTGGTGACACGCTCGACATCGACCTCAAGCGGGGCACCGCCAACCTTGATCTTCACCGCGCGGAAACCGCGCCGCACGTGGGCGGCATACTCGTTCGCGAACTCGTCGATCGACTGGCCCTAGCTTGTAGAGGCCGGCGCTGGCGTAGGGCGCGACACACGGATCGGCGCCGCCGAGCAGGCGCCACAGCGGTTCCCCTGCCGCCTGCGCCTTGAGATCCCAGAGCGCAATGTCGATGGCGCTCATGCACGCCCAGGTCTGGCTGCGGCGAACCGAGACCGTCGCGAGTTCGATCGCCCGCTTGAAGTGCCGCTCCGGCTCGAGTGCGCTTTCGCCGATCAATACCGGGGTCAAATCGCTCTCGATGAAGGCGACGAGCGACCCGGGATCGCCGGCATCGACCCAGGCCTCCCCGACGCCGATGCGCCCGTCGTCGGTCTCCACGAACACGAGCAGGGAACGCTTGACCGTCCAGCGATGCTTGGCATTACGCGTGCTGCCGTCGAGCGGCTTCTCGAACACGCGCGTCCTGATCGAGGAGATGCGCATCAGCGGGCCTCGATTCGGAGGATTACGATGGCGGTCGAACTTCCGGCGATGACTTGCATCAGAAGTGCCCGCCGTTGACCGGGATCATCGGCGCCGCTGACGAAACCGGCTGCCATCCGATAACAACCAGACGATCATCTCGGCCACGTCGTTGCCGACGCCGACCCGGCCCACCGGAATGAGCGGCAACAGTCGCGCATTGCGGCCCACGTTGTCGAAGCCGTCGTTGAAGTGCGTGTCGATGACACCGGGCATGACGCCGTTGACGCGGATGCCGAGCCGGCCGACCTGCTTGGCGAGCCCGAACGTGAAGGTGCGCCGCGCGCCGTTGGTCGTCGCGTAGTGGGCGCGCAGACCGATGCCGCCGCTGTCGGCCGACATGGACGAGACGTTGACGATGGCGCCGCCCGTCCCGCCGTGCTCGCGCGACATGCGCCGCACCGCTTCGCGCGCGCAGATGAAATAGGCGACCACGTTGATATCCCACAGCCGCCGCATGGCGACTAGATCGAAGTCTTCGATCCGGCTCTCTCCACCGAGGTAACCGGCGTTGTTGACCAGCGCGCCGAGTGGCCCAAGTTCGCGGTCGCAGCGCGCGAACATGGCGACGATCGCGGTCTCGTCGGCCAGGTCGGCCTTGACCGCGATCGCGCGTCCGCCGGCGGCGGCGATCTCGGCGACGACGGCTTCGGCGTCGCCAGCGTGACTATTGTAGTTCACGCACACTTGGTAGCCGGCCTTGGCTGCGAGCCGTGCCGTTGCGGCACCGATCCCGCGACTGCGCCCCCGTGACGATGATCGACCGTGTCATTGCCACCTCACGCACTCTCGCGCCTGACGATATCGTAGCCCATGTCGACGATGCGTCTTGTGGGACGATCGCCAGACAGCGCCGCATTGATCAGTTCTGCGGCACGCAAACCAATCTCGAACCGAGGGACCCGCACGCTGGTCAGAGATGGCACCATCTCACTAGCGAAATCGAGATCGTCGTACCCGGCGACGGCGATGTCGGCTGGCACCCGCAAGTCATGCCGGACAAATTCGAACACGACGCCCGCCGCGATTACGTCTGAACCGCAGAATATCGCTCGCGGCCGCCGGCGCAGCGTAACGACCGCACGCGCGACCTCGCGACCTGCACGCATGGAGATCTGCGCCTCGAACATAGTGATCGCCATGAGGACGCGCCCTCGCGGCCTTCATG
Organism: uncultured Alphaproteobacteria bacterium; assembly: GCA_963779515.1. Taxonomy (GTDB): domain Bacteria; phylum Pseudomonadota; class Alphaproteobacteria; order Rhizobiales; family Hyphomicrobiaceae; genus CAVZYN01. The sequence goes on along the minus strand of CAVZYN010000002.1, from coordinate 658,153 downwards.
GCGGCTCAGGAAGCCGAGCCTGCGATCGCGCATGCGATCATTGTCGCTAATCGGTCCGCCGACGTAGCCGAGATTGGTGCCGTAAGTCGCGATCAGGATCTCGGTCATCCGGCGCGCCGATGCCGCATTTGAAATGCCGACCGCGAGATCAATCGCTCGCGACGGAAGATTGCCGCCTTGCACGACAGGAATGCCTGAGGCGCGCAGCATCTCGACCGTTGCCGGCGCTTGGCTAGTCCCGGTCAGGTAGATTGCATCGACTCGGCGGGCGAGAAATGAGCGCACCAGCGCTTCCTCCGTCGCTGCGCAATAATTGGATGCGCCGATCATCAACTGCCGCCCGCGCCGCGCAAGCGCCTCCGACATACCCTGCATAACCTCGGCAATGAGCGAATTCGCGAGCGTCGGGACGATGGCGGCGACGACGCCGGTATGCCGCAACGCCAGCGCCCGAGCCAGCAGATCGGGCACATACCGGGTGGCGGCAAGCGATCGCGTCACACGCGCGCGCGTCTTCGGCGCCACCTTCTCCGGCTGGCGCAATACGCGCGCAACCGTCATCGTCGAAACGCCGGCGTGCCTGGCAACATCCGACAGACGACTCCTTGCGCCCGCTTGCTTGCTCGGCCGAACTGGTCGGGCGCGTTCGGTGTTTTCGCTTGCCATGTTGCATGTATGCGCTAACATCTGTCATTTCGCAACACGCCGACATGCTGTCGCCGACGTTGGCTGATTGAGGACAGGGCCTTGCGCGGACGCGGAGACGCTGGATTCGAGGGCTACGTCCGATCGGACGGTCGGGTCGGCGTGCGCAACCATGTGTTGGTGCTGTCGGTCGTCGGTCTCGTGACGCGGGCCGCCGCGCGCATTGCGGCTGAGGTTGCCGGCACAGTGTTGGTCGCCAGTCCTGTGGGGCGTGGTCAGTACGCGACCGACAAAGCGATGCATCGTCGCCAGTTGATCGGACTTGGGCGTAATCCGAATGTAGCCGCTGTGCTCGTTGTCGGTGCCGACCGTCTCACGGTCGATGACATCGCCGGGGCGATCGCCAAGAACGGCAAGCCTGTGCGCGCCGTTGCGCTCGACGACACGCACGAGGATTCGCTCGACCTCAGCGCACACGGTATTCGTTCTGCCGGGGAGCTCGTTTATGCAGCCTCGCGCCTGAAGCGGACACCGCAGGCTGCGTCGGCGCTCTTCTGCGGCGTCGAATGCGGGCATTCGGACGCCACGTCCGGTCTGGTCGCCAATCCTGTCGCCGGAGGCTTCGCCGACTTGCTTGTCGATCATGGCGGCAGCGCTGTCGTCGGCGAGACCATCGAATGGCTCGGTGCCGAAGACATCGTTGCGCGGCGTGCAGTGACCAAGCAACTTGCGGATGCCATTCGATCCGCCGTGCTGGATCGTGAACGCACAATCGCCGCGACCGGCATCGACCTCACCGGTAACAACCCAGGTGCCGAGAACATCCGCGGTGGCTTGACGACGATCGAGGAGAAGTCTCTCGGCGCTGTTGCCAAGACAGGCAGTGGGCCGATCCGGGGGTTGCTCGCTCATGCCGAGGCGCCGACGTCGAACGGCCTTTTCCTGATGGATGGACCGAGTTTTTCGCCAGAATCGATCACCGGCTTTGTCGCGGCCGGTGCACAGATCGTACTGTTCACCACGGGCGCCGGCAACAGCTACTGCAGCGCACTGGCGCCGACGATCAAGATTGCCGCGCGGCCCGAGACGGTGCGCAGGCTGGTCGATCAGATTGATTTTGACGCTAGTCCGGTCTTCGAAGGACGCGAGGCGCTGGGCGCCGCTGCCGCGCGCCTCTTCGACCTGGTGCTCGCTGTCGCCTCCGGCGCACTAACGTGGGGCGAGGTCCATGGTGAAGGCGGCGAGGCGTTCACGCGCCTGCATGCGTCGATGTGATCGGAGGATCTCCAATGACCAACGTCGGCTTCATCGGTCTCGGTATCATGGGCGGCCCAATGGCAGTCAACATCGCCAAGAAGGGTCACGCGTTGACGGTCTTTGACGTCGACGATGCCGCAATGCAGCGCCTGGTTCGCAACGGTGCCAAAGCCGAAACGTCGCCTGCAGCCGTGGCGCGCGCCAGCGAAATCGTCATCACCATGCTGCCCGACGCACCCGATGTCGAGAAGGTGGCGCTTGGTCCCGACGGCATCGCCTCCGGCTTGAGGGCCGGTTCGGTCATGATTGACATGAGCACGAGCGCACCCGTGACGACGCGTAGAATCGGCCAAGAGCTCGCAGCAAAGGGATGCGGTATGGTCGACAGCCCCGTCGGCAAGACGGCCGAACACGCCGTGACCGGCACGCTAACGCTCATGGTCGGTGGCGATGAGGCGACCATCGCGCGGGTGCGCCCCGTGCTCGATTGCATGGGCACGGATTTCTTTTACTGCGGCCGGCTCGGCAATGGGCATGCCATGAAGGCAACCAACAATCTGCTGGCGACGACTCTGGTCGCATTGAACGCTGAGATACTCGCGGCCGGCGTCAAGGCAGGGTTGGCGCTCGAGACCATGACCTCCGTGATGCAGAAGACAATGGCCTGGAACAACCAGCTGGCAGTCGCTTTTCCGATGCGCCCGTTGAAAGGCGACTTCGCGCCAGGCTTCATGTTGAAGCTGGCGCACAAGGACTGCCGGATCGCGCTCGGCATGATCGACGCGATGGGCCTTGAGGCGCCGATCGGGCGCGCGGCATTGGCCGCATGCCAGGAGGGTATCGATCGCGGTTACGCGGGGAACGACGTCGGTGTCCTGGTCAAACTGCGGGAGGAAGCCGCAGGCGTGAAAGTGCGGGCGAAATCATGAGTAAAGTCGACGCTTATACGATCGATCCCTCCGACACGGTCGCCGTCGCTCTGGAGGATGTGTGCGCGGGAACAGTAGCGCGGGTCAGGATCGGCATCGAGGTGACCGCCGTGCGTCTGCGAAGTGACATTCCGCTCGGCCACAAGTTTGCCGTCGTCGCCATGGCCAGGGGTGGCGCCGTGGTGAAGTACGGCGCAGTCATGGCCCGCGCGACGACCGACATCGCCATCGGTGAGCACGTTCACGTGCACAATGCAGCGAGCAATCGAGCAAGGACAGCGCAATGAGCGTCGATCCCGCCAGCCGACGCCGGATCGGGCGCACCTCACTCGAAGTCAGCGCGCTCGGCTTTGGCGCAGCGCCGATCGGTAACCTCTTCACTCCTGTCGCCCAGGACGACGTGCACGCCGCCGTCGATGCGGCGATTGCAGGGGGCATACACTACTTCGATACGGCGCCATTCTATGGACACGGCTATTCGGAACGCCAACTCGGCGATGCATTACGCAAGCATCCGCGCGGCTCATATGTTCTGTCGAGCAAAGTCGGGCGGCTGTTGCGACCGTCCTCAGATCCCGCGCCAACACCCGGCGCATTCGCCGCGACCTTGCCGTTCGACATCGTGTTCGACTATTCGTCCGATGGCGCCATGCGCTCGATCGAGGACAGCCTGCAGCGCCTCGGCCTTGCAAGTCTGGACATCGTTTTCATCCACGATGTGACGCGCAAGTGGCGCGGAGACGGCCACGAGGAGAGCTATCGCCAGTCTATGAGCGGCGCCTATCGCGCGCTTGAGAGACTGCGCAGCGAGGGCACCATCTCTGCCATCGGTGTCGGCATCAATGAAACATCGACGCTGGAGCGCTATGCCCTCGACGGCGATTTCGACTGCTTCATGCTGGCGGGGCGATACACGCTTCTCGACACCACGGCGTTGTCGACGTTGCTGCCACTTTGTCAGCGCAAGCAGATCTCGATCATACTCGCCGCGCCGTTCAATTCCGGAATTCTTGTGACGGGCGCCAAGCCTGGCGCCAAATACTGGTATGATGATGCGCCGGCAGATATTCTCGCGCGCGTAACGCGGATCGAAGCGGCGGCGAAGCGGCACGGCATCAGCCTGCAGGCGGCCGCAATCCAGTTTCCGCTTGCGCATCCTGTGCTCGCCAGCGTGCCTGCCGGTTATCGCACTGCGCGCGAAGTGGAAGCGGCACTTTCCGCGAGCCGCGAGCGCATACCGGCGGCGTTCTGGGACGAGTTGAGGGCCGAGGCGTTGATTGATGCGACGGCACCGGTACCGACGGGACCACAATGATCAAAAGCAATGTCTGGTGTCCAAGGAGGAAGCTATGAAGAAAAGAATGGCGATCGGCGCAACAGTCACGTCACTATTCGTCGGCATTATTAGCGCGGCCGACGCGCAGACGATCACGTTTCGCTTCAACGATCCCGAGGCGCCGCAAATGCGGCAGGCGCTCGACGAGTTCGAGAAGCTCAATCCTGGTATCAAGGTGAACATGCAGCGCGTCACCTGGGGTGACGCGCAGGCGCAGTTCCTCCGCGAAGCAGCCGTCGGCCAGGCCCCGGACGTCGCGCAACTGGCATTCGTTTGGCCGCGCAGTTTCGGCAAAGCCGGGGCCTTGCGCCCGCTGGATGACCTGATCACCAAGACCGGCGTTGGCATCGGCGGTTGGGATCAATTCATCGCCCGTGACCTCGCGACCGGCGCAGACGGAAAGGTCTACGGCATCCCGTTCACGACAGACACCTTCGCCGTGCTCTACAACAAAGATCTGGTGAAAGCGGTCGGCTACGACAAATTCCCGACCAGCTGGAAAGATCTCAAAGATCTCAGCAAGACCGTCCAGGCCAAGACCGGCAAGAGCGGCTTCGGATTTCCGGCCGGCACATGCGGCACGCCGACCATATGGTTCCTGACCAACTTCTACATCTGGTCGAAGGGGTGGGCATTCATCGAGCAGAAGGCCGACAAATCCTTCCACGTCAACATTACGGCCGATCAGCTGGCGGAGGCCTGGGAGTACTATAAGAGCTATCTCGATGAAGGGCACAATCCCAAGTCCAACTTGTCCATCTGCCTCTGGGGGGCACCCGAACTGGTCGAGGGCATGGTCAACGGCTCGATCGCGTTCGTCAGCGTTCCCGATGCCGTTGCTGTGCAGATCGTCGAAGCCTTCAAACAGCGCAACCCCGGCAAGGACGTCCCGTTTGCCGCAGCGCCGCATCCGGCCGACGTCAACGGCTCGAAAACGTTCTTCGGCGGCCGCATGCTCGGCATCGGCGCCAACTCGAAGAATGTCGACGCCGCCTGGAAGCTCGTACGCTTCCTGACGACGCCGGAACCGACATTCACGAAATACTACACGAACTATGTGCAGCCGCAGCGTGCGGTGATGAACTACGATCGACTGCCGAAGGAGATCGGACCGGGGTTCTCAATGCAGATCGCGACGGCGCGCAGTTGGGGGCCGTACGGCACCGGTCCGGTCGCCATTCCCTTCATGTGGAACGCGGTTGGCCGTGGCGCCGGTTCGGTGTTCATCGGCGAGAAGACGTCCAAGCAGGCTGCGACGGAGGTGATCGAAGCTATCACAAAGGAATTGGAGAAGAACTCGAAATGACCGGCCATGAAAACGCCGCGCGCCTGCTCGGCGGCTCGGCAGCAACAGACGAGACACTCCTATGAAGGGCGACAACCGCTTCATCGTCACGATGCTCGTGCCGACGTTCTTCTTCCTTTGCTGCTTCTTCGTCTATCCAACGCTGTTCAACATCGAGACGTCGTTCACCGACTTGAGCTTGTTCGGCTTAAAGCAGGGCGGCGAGTGGATCGGTGTTGCCAACTACATCGAACTGATGCGGAGCCGGGACTTCCAGCGCGTCATCTGGAACACGGTCTTCTGGCTGACCATCATTGGTGTAACGGTCCGCATCACGCTCGGTCTGCTGCTCACGTTCCTGCTGACCAGTCGGACAGTGCGCAAGTACCGCCTACAGACGATCAGTCGCGTGCTTCTGCTGGTCCCTTGGGCAACGCCGCCGATTGTCGCCATTCTGATCTGGCGCTGGCTGCTCGACACGCGCGTCGGTGTCATCAATCAGACGCTGCTCGGTCTCGGTTTCGTCGAGCAGCCGATCGCTTTCCTCGCGAGCCAGATGTGGGTCTGGCCGGCAATCATCGCCATCATCACTTGGAACACGCTGCCGCTGGTGACACTGACGTTCATGGCGAGCCTGCAGACACTTCCCGACGAGGTCGTCGAGGCGGCCGAGATCGACGGCGCGTCGCGTTTTCGCATCCTGCTCCACATCTATCTGCCCCATCTGAAGCCGGCCATCATCGTCATGGTGCTGATGTCGACATTCTGGACGTTCAACAACTTCGTTTACGTCTGGCTCACGACCGGTGCCGGCCCCGGGTTATACACCAATGTCATGGCCACCGAGGTCTACATCAAGGCGTTTGTCGAGGGGAGGTTCGGCTACAGTTCGGCAGTCGGCGTGGTGATGGCGACGATCATGGTCGCATTCGGCATGATCTATCTCCGTGTCATCGCAAAGCGCGAACTGGATCAGGTCTTCTAAGATGCCGCAGTCATGACCAACCCAACCATGTCCGCGCCGCCGCAGAACTTTCGGACCGGGCGTCGCGCCGGATCAAGCCGCGTCGGCGAGATCGCCATCGTCATCACGACGCTCGTGGTGCTGTTCATTCTGGTGTACCCGACGGCCTGGGTCATCGTCGCATCGTTCCGCACGCCGGAGACGATGTTCGCATCGAGCGGCTGGCGCTACACCCTCGACAATTACGTGAAGCTGCTGTCATCCGAGTTCGCGCGCTCGATCTTCAACTCCATGTTCCTGTGCCTCGTCAGTGTTCTGATCTCGACATTCGTCTCCGTAATCGCCGCCTACGTGTTTTCACGCAAGAAGTTCCGCGGCAAGGAGTACATATTCGGCGCGGTGCTGCTCGGTCAGACGTTCCCGTGGATCATCCTTGTCACGCCGCTGTTCATCTTGTTTGCGCGCATAGGTCTCCTGAATAGCCATCTCGGCATGATCTTCGTCTATGTCGCCGTCACGATCCCGTTTTCGGTCTACATGCTGGTCGGCTATCTCGAAGGCGTTCCGCGCACCCTGGACGAGGCCGCCATCATCGACGGTTGCTCACAATTTCAGGTGATATGGCGCATCATCTTCCCGATCATGCTGCCCGGCATCGTCGCGACGGCGACATACTCGTTCCTGCTGTGCTGGTCGGAGTATTTGTTCGCACTGGCCTTTCTGACGGATACCGAACTCAAAACGATGCCACTACTGCTTGCCTCCTACTTCGGCGAGAATGTCGTGGAGTGGGGCCATGTCATGGCCGGTTCCGCATTAACGACTCTGCCGACGCTTCTGCTGTTCCTGCCGCTGCAGACGTGGATGACGTCGGGCCTGTCCGCCGGCTCTGTCAAACAGTGAGACCACATGCCTGTCCGCGTCATTCCGAGAACACATGCGGTGCCCGTGCACTGCGCCAATGCCGTCACCGGAGAGGTGCCCTACTGGGACGCGTCGACGCAAACCGTCTGGTGGATTGATATCCAGGGGCAGCGACTGCTCGGATTTTCGCCCGCTACTGAGCGAACCGAATACCACAATCTTCCGAGCATGCCGGGCATGATCGCAGGCCGTCGATCCGGGGCCTGCTGCTCGGCCTGGAGGATGGCCTCTATGCCTTTAATCAGGCTGGATCGCTCGGCCAGCGGCTAATCGCGGTCGAGGCCGATGAGGTGCTCACGCGCGTCAACGACGGCAAACCCGATGCGACCGGGCGGATGTGGTTTGCAACCATGGACAAGACGGGCCGCTTTCAGCCCATAGGTTCGCTCTATTGCGTCGACCTCGACGGCACGCTGCGCCGGGAGCGCAGCAACATACATATTCCGAACGGCATCGACTTCTCGACGGACGGACGGCGCATGTATTTCGCCAATACACACCAGCGGATTGTCGAAGTGATGGATTACGATCAAGCGACGGGCACTGCCGCGACGGCACGCGTATTCGCGACCTTTCCCGAGCCGTTGCTGCCAGACGGCTGCTGCATCGATGCCGAGGACTGCATCTGGATCGCCGTTATCGGTGGATCGCGCATCGAGCGCCGTCGGCCGGACGGAAGTATCGACACGATCATCGAACTGCCCGTGTCGCGACCGACCATGCCGATCCTCGGCGGCGCCGACGGCCGTACGATGTTCATCACCACGCAGCGCCGCCTGCTTGATCCAGATCAGATTGCAGCGCAGCCGCTCGCAGGCGATCTGCTTGCCGTCCGCGTCGACGTGCCAGCCGGCCCGGTGCGCCTCGCGGCCCTGTAGCAACTCGACGTCTCGTCACGCGGCCTCGATCCGCTCGTCGAAGTGCAGCACGCTCATAGGGGCGATGCCGGCCATATCCGGCACGAACCCGAGGCCTGGGCCCCGTGCGGTACCTGCGCCATGCCACCGTTTAGCGGCCACAGCTGGCCGGCAAGGCGCTCGCGTAGCGCATTGTCGTTGACATCGATCTCGAGCAGGCCGTCCCCTCCCGACCGCCGAGAGCAGGTGAGCGGATGCCATCAGCCCGATCCCACCACCCAGATAGTGCGGGCAATAGCGCTTGCCGGATGCGATGATCCGTCGGGCGATGGCGGCACACATCGAGAGCCCGCCCCACTTGCAGATGTCCGGTTGGATGATCCCGAAGACATCGCCGGCCGCGGCGTCCGAAAATTCCGCTTCCGAGCGCATATTCTCGCCGCCCGCAATCGGCATGCTGGATGCAGCAGCGACGGCCCGCCAGTCTGCGAGCGGACTGTCGACAGGCAAGGGCTCCTCCAACCAGCCGAGCCCGGTATCCGACAGTGCCTGCGCCATCGCCACCGCGTCCTCGCGATCCCAATTCTGATTCGCATCGGCGAACAGTTGCTCGCCGGCTTCGAGCCCGTTCGCGGCTGAACTGGTGGTGCGTACATCGCTGTCATGTCCGAAGCCGATCCGGATCTTGAAGGCCGTGTAGCCCGCCGAGCGCGCTGCGGCGATCATCACGCCGGCCTGACGTGAATCGATTCCACTCGCATAGACCGGCAACGGTCGAGGCGTACCGCCGAGCAGGGTCGCGAGTGGCACACCCTGGCGGCGGGCCGCGAGATCGTGAAGAGCGATATCCACACCCGACGCGATCTGATCCGCGGGACCGGGCTCATCGGCCTGCAAGACCAGCCGGTGCAGCCGCGATCGCAGCGTTTGGAACGCCGTGGTGTGATCGGCGACTGTCAATCCACGAAGCGCCCTTGGCAGCACGACCGCGGCCAGTCGCGCGCGGTACTCCGCACCGGGCTGCGGAAAGTTGCACCAGATCTCGCCCCAGCCCTCCGCGCCGTCCTCGTCTTCGACGCGCACCAACAGAGCGGGGCGCGAATCAACACGCCCAAACACGGTCTGCATCGGCATCGCGAGGCGGTGCCTGAAGCAGTGCAGCTCGATGCGGGTCAATCGTGACATGGGTGTCTCTCGGGATCTGCGGCGACGTACTTTGCGCGCCTGGTTCGGAAGGTGACAAAGCGAGACTTGGTCTGCATGGGTCGCAGCAAATTCGAGGCGGATGTCCTGAGGAATCGAGGGGTCAATGAACTTCATCTTTAGCATGATCCTGATGAGCGACAGCAGCACGTCTCGCACAAACGGGCGTTTTCGATCATTGTTGGGGGCGATCCGAAGATCGGACACGACGCGTCATTCCCAATTGCAGTAGTCCCTGCCATCGTCGGCGGAAGCTCTGCGATGCCTGGTAAGCCTGAATGCACTGGATCAGCCGTTGACGGCGGCTGGCTTCCAATTCCACGGCAGCAGCTCGTCGAGCTTGCTTGCGGGATGTCCTTCGACCATTGCCGACATTGCCAGCGCCATTTCGCACGCGGTGACGTGCCTGGTGCGCGCGAGATCTGCTTCGGAAAGCATAGACTGTTCCTCGCGGATGCAACGGTGTTCGACCGGCGGTGGGAGGACCACTTGAAGGAGATCACACCATGGCAGGTACCTTATGCAAACCAGGCAAAACCTATTGGGGACGCATCAAGCGAAACGGCAAGACCTTCGAGCGAAGCCTCGGGACCCGAAACCGGTCAATCGCGCGAGGTCGTCTCACAGCCTGGGCAGCAGAGCTCAAGGGTATTGGTTGGGGCGAACGTCCCCAAAAGTCGATTGCCGCGGCCATTGATGATTTGAATCAGAGCAATTTCAAGTTCTGGAGCCAGGTGGAGCCAAACGACGCGCAGTCAGCAATGTGCATCTAAAACATCATCTCGGTGGTATCTTGCTGTCGGACCTCGCCTCCGCGGACCTCTTGACGTTCAAGCTGAAACGGCGTGCCTACGGCGCGTCTTCCTCGACGATACGGCGCGATCTTGCGTGTTTGTCGTCGATCTCTTCGCGTGCCGAAGAGTGGGAGTGGATCGGACACAATCCTGGGCGGCCTTTCGTGCGGTCGCGAAGCCGCAGCTTCACTAGGTCTTTCTGGAGATCGAGCATCTCCATCTTGCTGTCGCGTCCGGCGCATCTGTCGCAACAGACGCGCCGCTGCCACCGGGGGACATTGCAGGGGACGGCGCATAGACGGAAGGGAGAATGCTCTCGACATTATGACTTGCTTCGATGCGGTACATATGACCCGTCAGCAGATCTCCGCGAAATCGGGGTGCGCTATCGGCTAGGTGCGTCACGCACGCTTCAAGCAACCGCACCCAGCGCGAGCCAACTACCGAAATGAATAATCTCATGACCGTGCGTATCAGCTGCGTGACGCAAGTTGTCGAACGACAACGCCGGCAGCACCTCGGCCACCGCTCCGCCGGAAATGCTCGCGTCCATGTCTCTCCATGCCGAAGCATCCCACGATAGTCATGATCACCACCGCTCGAAACAAGCGTGCGGTTAGGACAAGCTTACCCGCTGCGCCAGAGTGCGCACTGAAATAGAACCTTTTTGCGAAAGGAATTCGCGGGAGGATTTCGAGCGGCTTTTTGGACATCGAGATAAAAGAACGACGTCAGATGCGCGCCAAGCTCAGCAACCAAGGCCGATGCGCTGACGTCACAAAAATCGTCGTGACGTCGACGCGTCGATTACGCAAGCAAAATCAACGCGAATATTGACGCCCCCAAGTTTCAACGCCGATTTGGCGGACTTTTTCACACAGCTCGTACTGGACGCACTGTGATCCTTCCGTGACTGGCCTCTCGGCAAAAATTCGGGCGCCGCGCGGCCGACCCGGCCGCGACCGGGTGCTATCGTGCGGCCCGGCGCGGGCCACACGACCGAGCCCCGCGCGCGGGTCTCCGCCCATGCGGGTAACGCCCCCTGGCGCAAGACCGCGATGCCGACGACGCACATGTTCACACGACTTCGGCGATCAGACGCACATCAGCTTCCGGTGTCGCGCGATGTCAGGCGCGTTCGGACTCACAGAGGGATAGCCATCCCCCGCTCCGCCGCCGTCGCTCGCTCACACGTGGCATGGCGCTAGCGAGCGAAGGTGATCCGGCGGGAGCTGGCACCAAGTCAGGAGACATTGTCTACCCCGACACTCCAGCATGCCATCGTGCTCGACGCTGCCAAGGCCAAGCCTTCGGTGGCCGCTGAAACGCGGCCAGCCTTGACAGCATCTGCGCGCGATGGCCGCATGGACACGCGGTCGGGGCGGAAGAAAAGCCTCCGGCGGGGATCGAACAAAAGAAAACAAGTCCGGTTCCTTGACCCGCATCCCGCAATCAGAGAACGGCTCCGGAGGGAGGGGTGGAAATTGCGCGCGAGCGCGCGACAACCGCGGCTTCCCGTACTTTCCTGCGACGGCCTTCTTTTTCCCGCGATTCCCCATTCTCAAATTCGGCTTCACCATCGAGAATGCCCAACGGCTTCAGTCGGAAATTTCGGATGGCCCAAGGTGAGCAGAATGACGAGATCTCAGTCAGCAACCACATCCTGGCTCCGCGTCGGAGACATCGCGCGGCTAACAAGCCTCAGCCGGCGCTATTGGCAGCGCCGCTTCGCACGCGGTGATGTGCCTGGTGCGCGGCAGATCAATTTTGGAGGACGACGATTGTTCATCGCCGAGCGGCGGATCTTCGAACCGTGGTGGTCGAGCCAACTGCATGATGTTGAGACCAGTGGCCCTGCAAAGCAGCCGCAGCAAACAGCACTTCCGCGCAGGCAGTCCATGCGCAACCCGGTTCCGGCGCCCCCGGATCGCAAGGCGGCGCGACCGAGCAACGCAATATCTCCATCACGACAAGGTGCCTTCACTTTTGTGCAGTCCCCACCTCCTTGCGCCAGTGAGCAAAACAAATGACGCGCAAGCGCGACGTCATCCGGCCCTATCCACCGGATTTGTGCTCCGCGGAGACGCTCGCATACCGCCTCGATATGTCGCGCGCGACAGTGGACACTTACATTCGGCTTGGTCACTTGCCGCCACCCATCGACATCGGCACGCAACGCCGCTGGCGTTGGACCGAAATCGAGACGTGGATCTCCATGCGAAATCATGAAGCTGGCCTAACGCACGACGCAGATGTAGAATTAGATCACGACCCTTTCCTCGTTGGGGTTCAAAATGTCCGTCTCAGGGCGCCCACGTAGCCCTAAATTGGCGCTACCGCCGCACGTGCACATGACTGTCGCGCGTGGCAGGGAGTATTTCGCCTATCACCCGCACAGAGGCACCAAGCGCGCGGGACAACGCGTGGTACTGCCCGGTTGTCCGCTCAATCCTGACGGCACGCCGAATGAAGTTTGGTGGGCCGCATATCGAGCGGCTGCCGCCTCACCTCTGCCTAAGCTCCGTGCCGGCACATTCGCAGCGCTTGCGCACGCTTGGGCTGGCACGACCGCGATGCACGGCGCCTCACATGTTCAACCGAGCCCAGAATTCGCCGAACTCGCCGAGAACACCAAATCCGCTTACAGAACGGCACTTGCCCGAATTCTTTCCGCGTGGGGAGAACTCCAAGTTCGGGCCCTCGAACCCCGGCATGTTCTCGAGCTGCGCGACGCCATGCGCGAAGTCCCACAGGCCGCGAACAAGGTTCTGGCCGTCCTGTCGTCGATAATCAGCTGGTCGATCCCGCGCGGTTGGCGAACCGATAACCCGTGCGACCACGTCAAGCTATTCAACAGTGGGGTACCCTGGGCGGCTTGGTCGTGGGAGGCAATCGCCGCTTGGCGGGAGTTTGCGGTACCAGAATTGTGGCGCGCCGCTGCGCTGATCCTGTACACGGGCCAGCGTCCCGGCGACGCGCTGTCAATGACGTGGAGCGACGTTGATGCCGGCGTCATTCACGTGGTGCAAGAGAAGACCGGCGCCCGTGTATGGATCCCTCTACATCGTGACTTGCGCCAAGTGCTCACCGGCATCGAACGCCCTTCGGTCCGAATCCTGACAGGCGAACGCGGACGTCCGTTGACGCGCGAGGGGTTCAAAACCGTTTGGCAGCGCCAAATGGAATGTATCGAGCTGATAACGGGCGCTTGCCACGGACTTGTGCCGCACGGACTGCGCAAGTCAGCGGTGTGCTTTCTATTGGAAGCTGGCTGCACCGCAGCGGAAGTGTCCGCGATAACTGGACAGACCTTGGAAATGGTCGAACACTACGCCGCCGACTTCGACCGTCAGCGACTTGCTGCACGGGCAATCGCGAAGTGGGAACAGAACGGATCGGGACCGATATCATCGGCCAATTTGTACAACCGGCGGGTCTAATTGTACAACAGACCGAACAGTAGAGATCTAACCTGTTGATTTGATGGTGCCGCAAGAGGGACTCGAACCCCCGACCCCATCATTACGAATGATGTGCTCTACCAGCTGAGCTATTGCGGCAATCCCGCACGGGTCTGGAAAGCCCGGCAGCGGCACAGCCTTACCCCCGCAGGTCGGAGTTTGCAAGCAGACCAGCTGATCGCCAACAAACAAAAAGGGCCAGACCTCGCGGTCCAGCCCCAATTGCAACGCGCAATGCCGGCCTCAGCCCTGGTTGCGATAGCGGATCATGTAGCTGTCCATCGTGTAGTCAGCCACCTGATGCCACAAATAACCGTCGTTCCGGAACGTGACGTAGCTGTCGTAGATCTTCTTGAAGTTCGGGTTCTTCTCACCGATCTCCTTGTAGAGGTCATTGGCGGCCTTCCAGCAGGCATCCATGACTTCGGGCGAGAACGGATTAAGCACCGCGCCGGCACCGACGACGCGCTTCAGCGCCGCCGCGTTCGAGGCATCGTACTTCGCGCCAACCCAAGCGTTTGCCTCGGCGCAGGCCGCGGCGAGCGCTTCCTTGTACTGCTTCGGCAGGGCGTCATACTTCTCCTTGTTGGCGATGAACCCGGTCGTCGAGTTCGATTCCCACCAGCCGGGATAGTGATAGAACTTCGCGACCTTGGCGAAGCCGAGCTTCTCGTCGTCGTGCGGACCAACCCACTCGGCTCCGTCGATCGTGCCTTTTTCGAGCGCGGGATAGATGTCGCCGCCCGCGATCTGTTGCGGCACAACGCCGACGCGCTGCATGATCTTGCCGGCAAACCCGCCGAGCCGGAACTTCAAGCCCTGCAGATCAGCAACCGTCTTGATTTCCTTCCGGAACCAGCCGCCCATCTGACAGTGCGTGTTCCCGCCTGGGAAAGTCACGACTTTGTAGTTGGCGAGAAAATCGTTCAGCAGTTGAAGGCCACCGCCATGCTGCAGCCACGCGTTCTGCATGCGGCTGTTCATGCCGAATGGCAGCGCGGAACCGAACACGAACGTATCGTCCTTGCCGAAGTAGTAGTAGAGCGCCGTGTGGCCACAATCGACCGAACCCTGCTGGACAACGTCGAGCACCTGCAGCGCCGGGGCGATTTCACCGGCAGCGAACGTTTGAATCTGGAACTTGCCGTCCGTCAATTCACCAACGCGCTTGGCGATCTGTTCGGCGCCGCCATAGAGCGTATCGAGCGACTTTGGCCAGCTGGTGGTCTGGCGCCACTTCACCTCCGGATTACCCTGGGCGATCGCGGGCGCGGCAACGGTCGTCGCGGCGGCGCTGACGCCACCAACGGCAGCACCTTTCAAGAACTTACGGCGGTTCACGGTATTCGGCATCTAGTCTGCTCCTCCCTGGAAATTGTTCACGTTGACGACCGTCCAGCCCTGGCGGCCAGATTCGACATGGCCGCACGCTAGCGATGTTTGCATGCCATGCCAAACGGGAAAAAGTATGTCGTCGTCAAATTTCCGCTAAGCGCGCCGGTATCGGACGGGGCTGCGGCCAAGTCCCTCGGCGGCCGCGAAAAGCGCATTCGTATCAAGCCCGTAGTGCGCATAGAGTTCGCTGATCGAACCCGACTGACCGAAGTGCTCGACGCCCAGCGCTCGCACGCGGTGGCCGCAAACGCCTCCGATCCACGACAGCGTTTCCGGATGCGCATCGCAAAGTGTGATGATCGCGGCATCTCGTGGCAAGGCGTCCAGCAGCGTTTCCACATGGGCGCGAGCGGCACGGTCGCCATGTTCGCGGGCGCGCTGTGCCCCATGCCAGCTGGCCGACAGTCTGTCGGCTGAAGTGATCGCCAAGACACCAACGCCACGCCGGTCTTCGGCGAGCAAGCCCGCTGCCTCGATCGCCTCGGGCGCAACCGCTCCCATGTACGCGATCGCGAGCCCGGTCCCCGGCTCCGGACGCCGCACCCAATAGCCGCCCTGAATGATGTCGTCGCGCAGTTCCGGCGACATCGGCCTAGCTGGCTGTTCGAGCGGGCGCGTCGATAGGCGCAGATAGACCGAGCCGCCCTTTTCGTCGCGCAGCCAGCGCCGCTCCTTGTCCTCGCCGCCTTCGCGCTGCACATAGTCGAAGGTCCACGCCATAATGGCCTGCAACTCGTCGACATAGGCTGGCTCGAAGGAGGCAAGGCCGTCCTGCGCCAAGCCGATCAGTGGCGTTGCGATCGACTGATGCGCGCCGCCCTCGGGGGCCAGTGTCAAGCCGCTCGGCGTCGCCACGACAATGAAGCGCGCCTCCTGATAGCAGGCGTAATTCAGCGCATCGAGCCCGCGCATGATGAAGGGATCATACAAGGTCCCGATCGGAATCAACCGCTCACCAAACAGCGACCCCGACAACCCCGCTGCAGCCAACGTCAGAAAGAGGTTCATCTCGGCAATGCCGAGCTCGATGTGCTGGCCCTTGGGGCTCATCTCCCACTTCTGCGGGCTCATCAGACCGCGCTCCTTGAACACGTCCTCCTTGGATTGCATCGAGAACAGCCCGCGCCGATTGACCCACGGACCGAGATTGGTTGAGACCGTGACGTCCGGCGATGTCGTCACGATGCGATCGGCGAGCGGTCCGCCCTTGCGCGCGATCTCGTCGAGCACGCGGCCAAAACCGGTCTGGGTCGACATCCGGCCTTTGACGTCGGCGAACGCCAGATCACCGAGCGGGATTTTGGGTGCATCGAACCGGCGCCGTCCCTTGGCGTTGAACGGGACTTTCGCGAGATATCGTTCAACCTCCGCCGACGCGATCTTGAGGCCTGCGGTGCGGTCCCATTCCTCGCCCTGATTGATGCCATTCAACTGCCGGAACGTCTGCATTTGGGTCTGGTTCATCAGGCCGGCGTGGTTGTCCTTGTGGCCGGCGAATGGCAGCCCGAAGCCCTTGATCGTGTAAGCTATGAAGCACACCGGCTTGCCGGACGGCGCCTGCGCGAACGTCTCGAGAATGGTCTCGAGGCAGTGGCCGCCGAGATTGGTCATCAGCCGCGCCAGCGCATCGTCGTCGAGTCCGCGCACCAGCGCGAGCACCCGCGCCTTGCCCGCAAAATCTTTCTCGAGCTGCCGCCGCCACCCCTTGGCGCCCTCGAACACGAGCGCGGAGTAGACGTCGTTCGGACAATTGTCGATCCAGGCTCTCAAGTCCGGTCCGCCCGGCTCCTTGAACACCGCCTCGAGAAGCTTGCCGTACTTGATCAGAACGACTTCCCAGCCGAGGTTCTCGAACAGCCCCGCAACCTTCATGAAGAGCCGGTCGGAGACGACGCTGTCGAGGCTCTGGCGGTTGTAGTCGACGATCCACCATGTGTTGGTGAGGCCGTGCTTCCAGTATTCGAGCAGCGCCTCGTGAATGTTGCCCTCGTCGATCTCGGCATCGCCCATAAGCGAAATCATCCGCCCCTTCGGCCACTCCTGCGACCAGCCCTTGGCGTGCACATAGTCCTGGATCATCGCCGCAAAGCCCGTCACCGCGACGCCGAGGCCAACGGAGCCAGTCGAGAAATCGACGTCATCCTTGTCCTTCGTCCGCGACGGATAGCTCTGCGCGCCGCCAAAACCCCGGAAATTCTGCAGCTTGTCGAGCGTCTGATTGCCGAGCAGATACTGGATCGCGTGAAACACCGGCGACGCGTGTGGCTTCACCGCGACGCGATCCTCGGGCCGCAGGATGTGAAAGTAGAGCGCCGTCATCAATGTCGCGAGCGAAGCGGACGACGCCTGATGGCCACCGACCTTCAAGCCATCGCCGCGATCAACTTCATGATTGGCGTGGTGGATGGTGTAGGATGAGAGCCACAACACCTTGCGCTCGAGTTCCCGCAACATCGCGAGCGTTTCAGCGGTTGTTGTGGTCGTCGGCGAACCGTCCATGGTCAATCGTCTCCAGTGCTTACTTGGTGCCTGTGGTGATCAGACGCGCGGGGTCTCACCTGCGAGCACTTGCCGGAACACGCCGGTGTCGATATTGCCGCCGCACAGAATGACAGCGCAGCGCTTGCCCTGGTTCTGAACTCGTTCTTTCAACAGAGCCGCAAGTGGCGCCGCGCCGGCACCTTCCGCGACATTGTGCGTATCGCGGAACAGAATGCGGATGGATTGTGCGATTTCGTCGTCACTGACGGCGATGATCCGTTCCGCACCGCGCCGGTAGATGGCGAGCGCTTCCGGCACCGGCACCCGCACCGCCATGCCGTCGGCAAATGTCAACGCTGAGCTGGTCGCGACGGGCTTGCCCGCATCATAGGACAGCTTTGCCGTTAGTGCTTGGTCGGAGACGACGCCAACGATTTTCGTGCTCAGGCCGAGCGCATCGCGCGCGGCGATCGTGCCGCAGATTCCAGATCCGCAGCCGATGGGCACATAGACCGTGTCGATGTCGGTCACACGTTTGAATAGCTCGTACGCATAGGTTGCAACGCCTCGCACAAGCTCATTGTGGAAGGGTGGCACGACCATCAGATTTTCAGCCTCCGCGACCCGGATTGCTTCCTCACGCGCCGCGTCGAAGTCGGCACCGAACTCCACGAGCTCGGCCCCGAATGCGCGCATGGCCGCATTCTTTTCGATCGAATTTCCGCGCGGCACGTAGATCTTGGCGCGCAATCCGGCGGCGACGGCAGCCCGAGCTTGTGATTGTCCGTGATTGCCGCGGGTAGCGGTGCAGATGCCTTTGCTGGTGGGGCTTGTTCGCTTGAGCCAATCGATGAACGTGATGCCGCCGCGAACCTTGAACGCACCCGTTGGAGTATGGTTCTCGTGCTTGACCCAGACGTCCGCGCCCGCCGTCTGGTTCAACAGCGGCCAGCTGTAAGCGGGAGTCGGACCGAATGATCGATGAACCAGGCTTGCCGCCGCCTCTAGTTCGGACGTGCTGAACCTGCCGGAGATTGACGTCATCGTGAGGAACTCCTGAGGGACCGCA
Source organism: uncultured Alphaproteobacteria bacterium (assembly GCA_963779515.1). Classification (GTDB taxonomy): domain Bacteria; phylum Pseudomonadota; class Alphaproteobacteria; order Rhizobiales; family Hyphomicrobiaceae; genus CAVZYN01. The sequence continues at coordinate 639,553 of CAVZYN010000002.1, read as the reverse complement.
CCTCTATATGGTTGGCGTCACAATAGAGCCGCGTGCTCTCGAAGCACATGCCGCCGATCAGGCCGATGGTGCGCATCAGTGGCTCCCGCCCGGATTGGTTTGCACCTCGACCTCGAAACCAGCGGCGCGCAGCCGGGCGACCGTCTCGTTGAGATGGCCGCGATCGCGCGTCTCGATCACGACTTCGAGCAGCGTGCCTTTCGCCGGCAAATCCGAGAATGTGCGCTGATGCGACACCTCGACGATGTTGGCGCCGGCTTCGCCCAGCAACGTCGCCACCTGCGCGAGCTGACCCGGCCGGTCCACAAGATCAATGGTCAGCTGCGACAGCCGGCCTTCACGCGCGAGCTCTCGCGTCAGCACGGAGGCCAGCAGCCGCGTGTCAATGTTGCCGCCGCACAGCACGAGGCCGACGGTGCGGCCGGTAAACAGCGATTTGTGGGCGATGACGGCGGCAAGCCCGGCCGCGCCCGCGCCCTCGACCACCGTCTTTTCGATGTTGATCAGCAGCGAGACCGCATGCTCGATATCGGCCTCGCTGACCAGCACGATGTCATCAACGTGCTGGCGCACGAAATGGGTCGTGAGCACGCCAGGCGACTTGACTGCGATGCCTTCCGCCAGCGTGTCGCCGCGCATCGGCAAGCTCTCGCCTTTGATCACATTGTACATCGAGGGATAGAGCGCGCTCTGCACGCCGATGACTTTGATCGCAGGCTTCAGCGCCTTGGCCGCGATCGCCATGCCGGAGATCAACCCGCCGCCGCCGATCGGCACGACCAGGGTGTCGAGATCGGGCACGGCGCCCAGCATCTCGAGCGCGATGGTTCCCTGCCCCGCGATCACCAGCGGATCATCGTAGGGATGCACGAACGTGAGTTTTTTCTCGGCGGCGCGCGCCACGGCGAACCCGGCGGCTTCCTCGAGCGTGGCGCCTGTGACGATCACCTCGGCGCCGTGACCGCGCGTGTTCTCGATCTTCACCATCGGCGTACCGACCGGCATCACGATCGTTGCGGAAATACCAAGCCGCTTGGCATGGAACGCGACGCCCTGCGCATGATTGCCAGCCGACATCGCAATGACGCCGCGCGCGCGCTCGTCCGCTGTCAGCGCCGTGAGGCGATTGAGCGCGCCGCGCTCCTTGAACGAGGCCGTGAATTGCAGGTTCTCGAATTTCAGCCAGATATTGGCGCCGCAGATCTCCGACAGCGTCCGCGAGGGATCGCAATCGGTGTTGAGAACCGCGTCCTGCAAGACCGCCCGGGCAGCCTCGATATCGGCAAGCGTCACCACGGCAGGCGCGCTGCTCGCGACCGGCCGGGAGACCGTCGACGTCAGGTTCGGAATGCTCAACGAATTCTTGGCCATGACCACCAATCACAGTCTACACGCCGGTATCCCAGCGCTCAAAAGCCTTACGCCAACTCGCCCCGCAGATCCTATCGTTCTTGCCAATTCCGAGCCACGAATTTAGCGTAACCGGCTTCTTTCAGGGTGAAAAATGATGGAAAATTCCAACTACCCAGCGCTCGACCGCAGCGACCGCCAGATCTTGCGCCGCCTGCAGGCCGATGGCCGCACCGCCAATGTCGACCTCGCCGAGGCGATCGGTCTTTCAGCCTCACCGTGCCTGCGCCGCGTGCGGCTGCTGGAAGAGGCCGGCGTCATCCGCGGCTACACAGCACTCGTCGATCAAGCCAAGGTTGGCCTGCCGGTCAGCGTCTTCATCTCGATCAAACTCGAACGTCAGCGCGAGGACACGCTCGCCACCTTCGAGCGCGCCGTCCGCGATTGGCCGGAAGTTCTCGAGTGCTATCTGATGACGGGGCCGCGCGATTATCTCCTGCGCGTCGTCGCCAAGGATCTCGCCGGCTACGAGCGATTTCTCAAGGACAAGCTGACACGGCTCCAGGGCGTTGCTTCCATCGAATCGAGCTTCGCGCTCGATCAGGTAAAGTACTCCAACGCCCTGCCAATTGAAACATGACAACGGGCGCGGAATGACCCGCGCCCGCTTCAAATTTCACGTCACGGATGCTGGCTCAGAGATCCATACCACCGCCATCGCCACCGAAGTCGCCGCCGTCATCGTATCCGGCATCCTGCTGCTGGGCGTCGTAGTTGCCTGGATCGTTGTTGTTCGGATCCTGGTACTGCGGTTCGTTGCTCGCCGTGCTGGTGTTCCCGCCCTCGGCCGCATTGGCGTTAGAGGACCCAAACGGGCTCGACCCCGAGTTCATCATGCCGCGAATGCTGTCAGCGAGGATCATGCCGCCGGCAACGCCAGCTGCCGTCGCCATCGCTGTCTTCATGAAGCCGCCACCGCCCCCGCCCGCTTGCGCAGGCTGCTGCTGCGAGCCACGGCCCCACGGGCTCGCAGCTTGCGCTGGCGGCGCGTAGTTCGAGGGCTGCGGACGCGCTGGCACTGATGGCGTCGATCGGCCACCGCCGAACAAGCCGCCAAGGAAGCCGCCGCCCCGACGCCTGGGCGGCACGGCCGCCATTTGCTTCGAGTTGGGCAACCCGCGCTTCGAGTTCCTCAATGCGCTGGCCGGCCTGCTGCAGCGCATGCTCCTGCACCAGCACCGACTGCACCAGCATGTACGGCGCATCCGGCATCGCCCGGACGCTTTGGGCGATCAGCGCCTCGGCATCACGATCCTTTTCGGGCGCGCCAAAGCTGCGCATGCGGTCAAAAAGGCCGGATATCATGTTGCGTTCTTCGGAATTCATCGTAGGAACCTCCCTTTGCAGCCCCGCTTGATGTGGGGGCGATTGCCTATTCTACAAGTGCTAACGAGTTGTGACCGAGTGATGACACGGATACGGCCTCAAGTCCGCTTCAAAACAGCGCCCCCCGCGCCGCCACCGGCCACACCACCTCGACTTTCGCGGCTTTGGTGTGCAGGCCACGAACGCCGACATACCAATCGTGCAGGTTGACAGTCGGGTCGCAGTGGCCCGGCACCAGAAGCACACGATCGCCGCGCCTCGGCCGGTCATTGCACTGGCTCAAATCCAAGACGCCGTGTTCATCCGAAGGACGGTGATAGCGCACGCCCGCCAACTGCCACGGCTCGGGCATGCCACTGTCGACGGCAAGTGCCTTGTGTCCCGCATCGACGACAGCGCGCTCCGGCGCCGCAGCGCTCATGACAGTTGCAGCCACAAACAACGCATTCTCGAACGCCTGATACGGCTTCCCCGACGCATCGAGGTTGCGCCCATAGTCGGCATCCATGAAAATGTAGGAACCGGGTTGCAACTCGGTATAGACGCCGCTTGCGGCCTCGATCTCGTGCGTGCCGGTTCCGGCTCCCGTGACACTCGGACACGCGAGCCCGGCGGCGGCAAGCGCGCGCAGCGTCTCTTTCACTTTGGCAACGGCGCTGGCGACGTGTTCGGCCCGCTCGGCCGCCAGCCGCGTGTGCTGGGCCGTACCGTGGTACGCTTGCAGCCCCGCGAACCGCAGATGCTTTTCGCGCGCGATGGCTTGTGCGAGACGCGCCGCCGGTTCACCTGCGGCCATGCCACAGCGTCCCTGGCCGACATCGAGTTCGACGAGCACATTGAGAAGTGTTCCAGCGTCAGCCGCCGCATGCGCCAATTCCGCGACAGCGGCAGCATCGTCGATGCAGACGCCGACCCGCGCATGCGTCGCCAATGCCGCAAGGCGTTTGAGCTTCGGCGCACCCACGATCTCGTTCGCCACCAGCACGTCGCTGATCCCGCCATCGACGAGGATTTCGGCCTCGGACACTTTTTGGCAGCACACCCCGACCGCTCCGCGCGAGATCTGCAGGCGCGCGATCTCGGGCGACTTATGAGCCTTGGCGTGCGGGCGGATGGCAACGCCCGACCTTGTGCTGAACGCGGCCATGCGATCGAGGTTGCGCTCGAAGGCGTCGAGATCGAGGATCAGCGCCGGCGTATCGACCTCGGCAAACTCCTGGCCCGCTTGAGCGGGCGGCATGCGTATCATCAAGACCTCGTCGATCAAGCCGCGTTCCAACCCATCACCGCTTTGACCTCGAGATATTCCTCGATGCCGAAGCGGCCCCACTCGCGGCCGTTGCCGGACTGCTTGTAACCGCCGAACGGCGCCTTGCCATCGGCGGGCGCCAAGTTGACGTGCACCATGCCGGCGCGAATCTGGCGCGCGACGCGCTGCGCTCTGGCGCGATCCGCTGAACTGACGTACGCCGCAAGGCCAAACGGGCTGTCATTGGCGATCCGCACGGCATCCGCCTCGTCCTTGTAGCCGAGGATCGTCAGCACCGGGCCGAAGATCTCCTCGCGCGCGATGGTCATCTCGGGAGTAGCGTTCGCAAACACGGTCGGGCGCACATAGAAGCCTTTGTCGAGGCCGTCGGGCTTGCCCGGACCGCCAGTCACAAGCGTCGCGCCGTCCTCGATGCCCTTTTGAATGTAGCCCTGGATCTTCGACCATTGCGCGACCGAGACGACAGGGCCCATCTCGGTCGCCTCGTCCGCCGGATCGCCGACCTTGATCGCCTCCGCGGCAGCCTTTGCGATCTTGGCGACCTCGCTCAGGCGCGCGGCCGGCACCAGCATCCGCGTCGGCGCATTGCACGACTGGCCGCAGTTGCGGAAGCAGAGCTTGACGCCCTCCGCCACCATCTTCGGAAAATCCACGTCGTCGAGAAGTATGTTTGCCGACTTGCCGCCGAGTTCTTGGCCAACGCGCTTGACGGTCGGCGCCGCGCGAATTGCGACCTCGATGCCGGCTCGCGTCGAGCCCGTGAACGAAATCACGTCGATGCCGGGATGCGCGGCGAGTGCGGCGCCGACGTTGGGGCCGTCACCGTGGATCATGTTGAAGACACCCTTCGGCACACCCGCCTCGTGCAGGATGTCCGCCATCACGGCAGCCGACCGGGGTGCCAGCTCGGAGGGCTTCAACACCATCGTGCAGCCGGCCGCCAACGCGCCCGCGACCTTGCAGGCGATCTGGTTCGCCGGCCAGTTCCACGGCGTGATCATGCCGGCGACCCCGATCGGCTCGCGGATGAGTTCGGTGCCGCCGAGTTTTTCCTCGAACGGGTAATCCTTCAGCAGATCGAAGGCGGTCTTGAAATGGCCAAAGCCCGCGCCGGCCTGAAAGCGCGTCGCGAACGTGATCGGTGCGCCCATGTCCTGACTGATGGCCGCCCCCATCTCGCCCAAGCGCCGCTTGTAAATACCGCTGATCTTTTCCAGCAGCGCCAGGCGCTGCTCGCGCGTCGTGACGCCAAAGGTCGCGAACGCCGCGCGCGCCGCCGCCACCGCCTTGTCGACGTCCCTGGCGGAGCCCATGGCGACCTCGCCCGTAACGGCCTCCGTCGCCGGATTGATGACGGGCATCGTCCGCTTCTCGATTGGATCGACCCAGGCGCCGTCGATGTAGAATTTCAAGGTGTTGGGACTGGCCATGGCTGAAGTCTCCGAGATGGACGATTGGCCGATACGCCTCGCCCGTGCGCCGGTCAAGCCGCCGATGGCATCGCGAACGCCGAACAGGTGCCATGCACCGGGTGCCGATGGACGGACTTCTGACGCCCGACTAGCCTTGTTTCAAAGGGGTCAAACTCCAAGGCCTCAAACACACGAGGGAGTGAGACAATGACGCTCGGGCGTTGGATAATGGCGGCACTGGCCACCATCATAGGATTCGCCTCGAACGCGCCGCGGGCCGAGGCCCGCATCACCCGCATCGAGATCGCCAAGGAAGAGCCGGCGTTCGGCGGCCAGGCCTTCGGCACCGCCGGCGGCTACGTGCGCCTCACCGGCAAGGCCTATGGCGAAGTCGATCCCGATCTCGCGCAGAACGCCATCATCCAGGACATCAAGCTTGGGCCGAAGAATACGCGCGGCCGCGTCGAGTATTCAACCGACATCGACATCCTGAGGCCGGCCGATCTTGCGAAGGGCAACGGCCTGTTGCTGGTCGAAGTCCACAACCGCGGCCGCAAACTTCTGTTCGGCAACTTCATGGCCGGGCTCAAGGGCAACCAAACCGAGCGCAACAATCTCAGCGACCCCGGCGACGGCTTTCTGTTGAAGGCCGGCTACACCATCGTCTGGTACGGCTGGCAGCCCGATGTCGCCCCCGGCGATGGCCGCCTCACCATGCAAGCACCCGCCGCGAAAGGCGCGAACGGTGCCCCCGTCACCGGCCTCGTGCGCGCAGAACTGACGACGGCGGCGCCCGCCAAGACGCTCAATCTCTCCGCTGGATGGTTCACGACCAACGTCACCGAGAGTTATCCCACCGTCTCGACCGACAACAAAACCGCGCTCGCCGACGGCTTCCTGCCGAAGATGACGGTGCGCGCGAAAGAGAGCGAGCCGCGCGTCGCGGTTCCCAACACCGACTGGAGTTTTGGCGCTTGCAACGACGCAGGCGCCGTCACCCCCAACGACAAGCAAGTCTGCATGCCCGCGGGCTTCCAACCGGGGCGCTTCTACGAACTGGTTTATCGCGCCAAGGACCCAACCCTCATGGGCCTCGGATTTGCCGCGACCCGCGACATCGGATCGTTCCTCAAGAACGAGCCGCGCGACAGCACCGGCAAAGCCAATCCGGTCTATCGCGCGGGCCAGAAGGCGATCCTACTCGGCACCTCGCAGAGCGGCCGTTTCATGCGCACCTTCATCCATCTCGGCTTCAATCGCGACGAAAACGGCCGCACGGCCTACGAAGGCGCCTATCCGCACATCGGTGGCGGCATGCATGCGATGAACATTCGCTTTGCCCAGCCCGGCCGCGCCTGGGGCGATCAGGTCGATCACCTCTACCCGGCCTATGACTTCCCGTTCCACTACGCCCGCCTCAACGATCCGATCACCGGCCGCACCCAAGGCGTGCTCGATCGTTGCAACGCCACCAACACCTGCCCGAAGATCTTCCATGTCGCAACCGCGCTCGAGGTCTGGGAAGGCCGCCAATCGCTCGGCCTCACCGACCCGCTCGGCTTACGCGACGTCAAAGATCCCGACAGCGTGCGCACCTACATCATGGCCTCGACCCAACACGGCACGGCGCCCTATCCGCTGCCGACCGCGCCGCCGTTCGGGAACTGCCAGCAGCAAGGCAATCCCAATCCACAAATGTGGACCATGCGCGCGCTGCTCACCGGCCTCGCCGATTGGGTGAAGACCAACAAGGCGCCACCACCGAGCGCCGTGCCACGCATCGCCGATGGATCGCTCGTCGCCCCTGATCGGGTGGAGTTCCCGCCGATCCCCGAAAACAAATATGGCAACGTGCCCCGCCCCGCCGTGCGAGCGCTGAAAGTGCACAACACGCTGCACACGCTGAATTACGGGCCACAATATCGCGCCGCCGATTCGAGCGGCGTCATCACCATTGAGCCGCCAAAGGTCGGCACCGCCTCTTACGGCATCCTGGCGCCGCAGGTGGATGCCGACGGCAACGACATCGGCGGCTTACGCTCCGTGCACCTGCAAGTGCCGATCGGCACCTACACGGGCTGGAACCTCGGCCGCAAAGACCGCTTCGAGGATGGCTTCTGCTCGCTGCAGGGCAGCTTCATTCCGTTCGCGCGCACCAAGCAGGAGCGCCTCGACGCCCGCGACCCGCGCCTCTCGATCGAAGAGCGCTATCCAACCAAGGAGGTCTATGCGGCGGCGGTGAAGACGGCGGCGGAAAAGCTGGTAGCGGCGCGCTATCTGCTGCCCGAAGACGCAGCAATGCTTGTTCAGCAAGCCGAGACGGAAGGTATCCGTCTCGGACCGTGATGTGTCGTCACGCTGCGGCGACAGGCAGCACTAAATTATTTTTTACCTTGCGCAAACCATCAGCCGCCAAACGTCTTTCAGTTCTACCAATGTGCTCAGCGCGTTGATGGAGGCAGTACAGACGCGAACTCACGTCGTCGCATCAGACCAACGGTCCTGCCGACCGGACCTTTGGCCGATGTCTGCTCAACGAAGATTGCCGTAGAGTGTCATAATCTTAACCTTGAGGGCAAACGGTAGTAGTCGGCAATGTGGGGCACACGATTTCTCTCGGCCACGGAGAACGTGTCATGCAGGCAGTGCGGGTCCGAACGAGACTAAGTCCGGTGCTGGGGTTTGCACTGGTCTTTGCCTCCAATGCATCGTTGTTGATCGATCAAGGAACGGTCGCCCAGGAATTCCGGCACGACGAGTTCCGATCGGCGCACGACTCCGCCAAGATCAAGGACAGCGTCACCATCCAAGAGATGTTGATCTGGCTTGGCGAACTTCACGTCGAGATTGGCCGCGCCCAAGCCGACGGGGTCAAGGCAGCGATCGAACGTTTCCAGCGGCGCAACGATTTCGAACCGACTGGACGGCTGACGCCGCCTCAGCTTCAGACCTTGATCGAGCAAGGTAACGGTGCGCGGCTTCGTGCAGGATTTGAGATTGCGATCGATCCGCAGACCAACATCAGAATTGGCCTCCCGCGGAACCTACTCGGAGAACCGTCACCGGCTGTATGGGGTCATATCTGGCACAGCCACGACCACGATTTCAGCGTCCAGATTCAAAGCATTCCGCAATATCTGCACACGCTCTCGAGCTTTCTGGAACACACAAAGTCGCTGCCAAACCGGCATGTGACATACGAGGCGCGACACGCCAACTCGTTTGTCATTGAAGGCATGCAAAGCAATCATGTTTGTTTCTATGTACGCGCGCAAGCCGAGGCTTGGGAACTGCGCGCGCTCATCATCATGCATAGCCGGCAGTCAACCGATGCCGGGTGCCGAACCGCTCTTGCACCCGTGGTCTATGCCATCGCCTCGACGTTTCGCCCGTTTCCAGCCTCATCGCTCGGCACGAACGCGGCGGTCGCTTTGTCCCGCGACGGCATCACGCCTGGCTCAGTAGAATTCGGTCAACCCGAAGACCTCGAGGATGATGCTCAAACGCGCGGCGCCGCAAATCGGTTCAAGGGACTGCGCAAGCATGCCGGCCAAATGAAGCAGGCGATCGCGTCGCTCGCACCGGAGCGCGCCGGTAGAATGAAACCTGGGCCAATTTCCAATTCACATGAAGGACGCCGGCATGCGTTCGTCGCCGGGATAAATGTGTATGACCATTTGGGGGCCGAGAGCCAGCTCAAGACCGCGGTCGCCGATGCGAAGGCAATCGCCCAGGCGCTCTCAAAAATAGGTTTCGCGATTTCGGCCGTCGCCCTTGATGTAGATCGCTCCACCTTCAACAAGCTCTGGATCAATTTTCTGCGCATCATCGAGCCGGGCGATACTGTCGCCGTTTTCTTCGCCGGCCACGGCATGGAAATCGACCGGCAGAATTTCTTGCTGCCCCGGAGCATTCCGGCCTACGGCCCGGATTTCCACCAGCTCGCGAAACTCGAGGCGATCTCGCTGCCGCACCTACTGGACGCGTTGAAGTCCAAAGGCGCCAAAGTTCGAATTGTCATCGTCGACTCATGCCGCGACCGCCCGATCGGGATCGCCAACACGCGATCGCTTGTGATCCAGCACGGACCGGCGCCCATCGAGCCCGCGAACGGCGAATTTGTTATCTTTTCGGCATCATCGGGACAGCAAGCCATGGACAATCCTGGCGACAACTCCTCAACTCCGGGACATTCCATCTTTGCGCGCATCCTGCTGCAGCACCTCGCGCGTCTGGGAGTCGAACTCGCCAGGCTTGGCGAAGATCTCAAGACGGAAGTCGAGCAGGCCGCACGTAGATTCAATCATGCGCAGCGGCCAGCGGTTTATAGCGAACTCGGCGGCCGCCCGTTCTGCTTGACCGGCGGATGTTCGTCGGCCGTCGCGGCTCCAAGACGCTAGGCCGCACTCCAACCGACCCGGCGCAGGATCACTGAGGCTGAAAGCTGCGTTCCACGAAGGCGTCAACCGCGCGATGTGCTCCGATGGCGCATCAGGCACTGTTTCGTTTGCGCTTTGCAAGTTTGGCGGCGCGCTTCGCGGCGTTCGTTGCCTTGCGCTGCTTCGCTTGGATGCTCTTTCTGCGTGCGTCAGACATTTTGGGCATGGATCAATCCTCCTGCCCCGCTTCTAGCCGCTTTGGTATTTGTCGCAACACCAAAATCGGCCACTCCTCTTTCGGAGCACCGTTGCAAGACGTGAAAGCCGAAAGCGGGGCGGCGGGCCTCGTGATTTCAGATTTGTTTTGATGCGGCTCACGCCGCCCCGGCACGCAACGAGGGTGGGCCCTCTTTTCGGATCGTGACACCACCATCCTCCCGCGCATCTTGATCGGGAGTTGAACCACGTGGCCGAAACGGGAACGGCTATGCACGTGGCCGGCAGGAATCTCCAGCCTCGCTGATCTGGCTGGTGTCCCGTTTCCGAAGTTCGCACACCGGCCGCCGCGTTTCGGGCCCGCGAACTTCGGAAACGAAAGGGACACCAGCAGCAATGGTTTGCTCGTGTGGCTTTGGTTCGGAAGTTCCCAAATTCATGCACCGCGACGGCATAGGAACTTCCGAACCGCCACACGAGCGTATCCGGCGGCACTCCTCACCCACAAACTCAGCGGCGCGCCCGTGGCTTCCGTGTGACGAGTAATCCGCAGTATGCGCGCCGGCCGGAGAGCGGGGATAAGTTCTCATCTTGGCAGTGCCAACCGCACCAGGTTTTGCCCAGTGCGGTTGGGATTCGACGACCGTCCAATCGGCGTCAACGTCCTGCCAACCCATTCCGCTCCTTGGAAATCGAGACCTGAGCGTCGGCCACGGCCTTGTCGAGTTTCTCGACCCAGTCCTTGCCGTAGCGGCCGCTGAACCACGTCTTCATGTGATCCTTACCGGCGACGAAGCTGGCCTTCTGCTCGGGCGTCGGCACATGGATCTTGCCGCCGGCTTTGGCGAACAGGTCGAGGCTCTTCGACTCGAACTGCTTATTGTACTGCGCCTGCACGTCCGACATCTGATTGAACCCGTCGACCACGAGATCCTGCAAGTCCTTCGGCAGCGACTTCAGCCACTTGTCACTGATCCAATTGAAGCCCCAGAGATAGGAATGCTCGTCGAGCACCACGAACTTCAAGCTGTCGTGCATGTTCATCGGGATGATATCGGTCGCGGCGTTCTTGGTGCCTTCGACAACGTTGGTCTTCAGCGAGGTATAGAGTTCACCCCACACCACCGGCGTCGGATTGCCGCCGAGGAACTTCACGAACTCCATCTCGACGGGCGAGTCGACCGTCCGCATCTTCACACCCTTGAGGTCGGCCGCCGACTGGATCGGCTTCTTGGTCGTGAAAAACGAACGGAAACGGCCGGTGTTGGTTGCCGACAACAGCCGCACGTTGTTGGTCTTCTTCAGGACCGCATCGCGTACTTCGGCCATGAAGGGCGAGCGCGCGATGCGCTCCGCCGTCAGGTCGTCCGGAATCATGTAAGGCAACTCGAGCGCCTGGATCTCCGGAAAGAACTGGCCGATGCCGCCGACGGAGGTGTGGGTTGCCTCGAGCGTGCCGAGCTGCACCTGCTCGACCATGGCGCGGAAGTCGCCGAGCTGCGAGGCCGGGAAGATCTCGACCTTGATGCGTCCGCCCGAGCGGCTCTCCAGATAGGATTTCAGATAGAGCGCCGCGACATGATCGTCGGCGACCTCGGTCGCGGGCGCGACGTGTCCGAACTTCAATGTGAAGGTCTGTTGCGCCGCGGCCGGCGCCGTCCATTGAAGTGCGGCGGCGAACATTGCGGCAATTGCAAATGAAGCTTTCATCTGTCCTCCCAAACTCGCTTGTTTTCAGACTACAGGAACCCCAACACCCGCGGCAGCCACAACGCCACCTCGGGAACATAAGTGATGAGAAAAATCACCGCGACATGTACCACGTAGAACGGAAACATCTCGCGCGCGATCTCCATCACCGGCACACGGCTGATCGACGACACCACGAACAGCAGTAACCCCATCGGCGGCGTCGCGAGCCCCAGGGAAAGATTGACGCACATCACGATCGCGAAGTGAAGCGGCTCGATGCCGAGGCTCGCCAAAGTTGGCGCCAGGATCGGCCCCAGGATCAGGATTGCGGGGCCGGCGTCCAGAAACATGCCCGCGACGAACAACAGGATGTTGATGATGAAGAGCAGCACATAAGGGTCTTTGCTGAATGCAAAGAGGGTTTCGGCCAGCCTGTTCGTGAAGCCGGACAAACTTGCGAGCCACGAAAAGATCATGGCCGTGCCAACCACAAGCAGCAGCGCCGAAGAGATCACGGCCGTCCGGTAGAGAATGTTCGGCAGCTCTTTCGCCGGCAGCTCACGGGTGATGAAAATCGAAACCAGGAAGGCGTACATCACGGCCGCCGCCGCCGCTTCCGTCGGCGTGAAGACGCCGCCGAGAATGCCGCCGAGAATCAGGAACGGCGCGATGATCGCCCAGAACGCGCCTTTGAAGGCATGCCCGATCTCGCCGATCGAAGCGCGCCGCTCGGCCACCGGATAGTTGCGCTTTTTGGCGATCGCCCAGTTGGCGATCATCAGGCCGATGCCGATGATCAGGCCCGGGATGCAGCCAGCCGCGAACAGGGCGGCGACATTGAGCTGCATGATGTAGGCATAGATCACCATGATGATCGACGGCGGAATGATCGGGCCGAGCACCGTTGCCGCCGCCGTGATCGCCGCTGCGTAGCGCTTGCTGTAGCCTTCCTTGTGCATGCCAGGGATCAGGATCGACCCGAGCGCGGACGCATCCGCGACGGCGGAGCCGCTGATGCCGGAAAAGATCGTCGCCGATACGATTGTCACGTGACCGAGTCCGCCACGCAGATGACCGACCAGCTTCTGCGAGAAGTCGACCAGACGCTGCGTGATGCCACCGACGTTCATCAGCTCGCCTGCCAGAATGAACAGCGGGATTGCCAGCAACGGATAAACATTGATCCCGACGAACAACCGCTGCGGCAGCACTGTCAGGAAGACCAGTTTGTCGTCAGCGATGAATCCAACCAGCGGCCCGAACGCGAGCGCGAACACGATCGGCACGCCGAGCGCCATCACCCCGAGGAAAACCCAGAAAAACACCAGGCTCATTGAGCGGCGCCCCTACATGCCCTGCGTCGTCAGCGTTTCGTCTTCAGCAACCGTAGGCTCCGGATATCCGAGCAGCGTCAACAGAAACAGCTCCAGCGTCACGAACGCCATGATGGCGGCGCCGATCGGCATGCACAGAAAGATCCAGAACATCGAGATGTCGCCGATCGTCAGCGCAACCTGCGACCAGCCGTTCAAGGCGAACCGCCACCCTTGCACGGTGAGGACGATCATCAGCGTCAACACGATCAGATGAACCAGCGCACGCACCAAGCGATGCACGATGGCGGGCATGGCGGCCGGCACAAAACTGATCGCGACATGGGCGCCGTGTTTGAACCCGAGCGGGGCGCCGATGAACGCGAGCCAGACCATCAAAAACTTTGCCGCGTCCTCGGCCCAGGCGAGCGAATTATTGAGGCCATAGCGGAAGATCACGGACGCGCACACGATGCTAGTGATGGCGGCGACGAGCCCGATAGAGAGCCATTTGCAGAGGAACAACAAGCCGCCGTTGAACCGCGAAAGAGCGGTGAGGAATTGGGGTCGTTCGACCTCTGAAGGTGGCATGTGTCTCGTCGCTGATCGCGCACTCTGCCGGCAGGCTATGGTTCGCTCCCGGAGGGGTCAATCGCCATCTGAGCGCGACTGCTCTGCTTTCATGTGCGCAGAACGATCTTCGCTGCCGCAACCCGACCCGCGTCCAGATCGCGGAAGGCGGCGGGACCGTCCGCCAGCGGGCGCTGCTCCATCCACCCGAGATCGCCGAGGCGGCCGGCCGCTATTGCCGCGACGGTCTCGCGAAAATCGACCATGGAATAGCAGAAGCTGCCCATGAACTTGATTTCCTGCAGCGTGATGCGGCGCACATCGAGGCCGCCCATGCCCGGCAGCAATCCGAGATGCACGATAACGCCACCCGGCCGTACCAAGCGACATGCCGCCGCCCGCGTCGCATCCGCACCGACCGCATCGATGATGAGGTCCATCGAACCGGCGGCCGGTTCCGTCTTGCCGCCTGGCTCATACGCCTTGAAGGGACCTGACTTTTCAACGGTCGCGCGGCGGCCCGCGTTCGGCTCGCCAACATGGATCTCGCCAGCGCCCTCCATCGCGAGCACCAGTGCCGAGCCAAGACCTATGGCGCCGCCGCCCAGGACCAGCGTCTTGGCCGCCGACGTCGGCCGCGCCAGCGCATCGATCCCGAGCCTCACCGCGTGATAGCAAACCGCCAGCGGCTCGGCCATCGCGGCCTTCTCTGCCACAAGCCCATCGGGAATCTCGACCAGATTGCGCTCCGGAATGCGAATGAGTTCCGCGAATGCGCCCGGACGTGCCGGCATTGAGATGATCATGCGCTCGGGACACAGATGCGGGCGGCCATCGAGGCAGGAACTGCACGCGCCGCAACTGACAAGCGGATTGACCGTCACGCGCTTGCCGGCGCGCGGCCCGGTCGTAATGCGTCCGGCCGCCTCATGCCCGAGGATCAACGGCGCCGGGCGGCGCTCATCATAGCCGTGGTAGGCGTGCATATCCGAGCCGCAGATACCGACCGCCTCGACCTTGACGATGACCTCGTCATTGCCGGGTTTTGGATCCGGCTCCTCGCGCAACACCAGCGTGTTGGGACCCGTATAAACCAGCGCTTTCATAAAGAGTTCTCCCAGACCAACCCAGATCTTCAATTTTAGGGGGCTGGCGCCACAATCCGCGTCTCCTGTGATGCCGCCACCTGCCAACTCGTCTCGGTCCGCGTATAGACCGCCATCCACCTGACTTTCAGTTTCGTCTGGCCGGGCGCAGCCTTCAGCGAACTGACGCCGGTCGCAATCGCCGTCCAATCATTCGGCACGCGAATGACGAGATCCTCGACCTCCGCTGTTTCAATCATCGCCCCGCCTTTGAGCGCCGCCGCTATCCGCGCGTCGCGGTCCTCCGTTTTGCCGGCGGCATCAGCATGCAAAAACGCCGGCGCATAAAACCTGCGGATCCTATCGGCATCCTTGCCGCCGAGCGCATCGGCCAGCCCCTTGCGAAACGCCGTCACCTCGTCACCCACCGCCCGTTGCGCCGCTGCATTGATCTGGGCTGGGGGATGCGACGCCGCGGGTGCCGCCAGCAGCAGCACCGAGCCCAGGAGCCAAACCGACATCTGTTTCATCGCGACCTCCCAGGCTGCACTCAATCGCTGGCGTATTTCTTCTCCAAGGCGTCGAAGCGCGGCTTTTGCACCAGACGCTGCCGCTCCTGAAAACTTGCAACCACGCCCGCCACCTCGTCCAGCCGTCCGCCGGCCTTGAGATCGCCCAGTGCCCGTTGCATGCCGGCAACCGCGCCCTGCAGTGCAGCGTTGGCATAGAGCGCCAGCGCAAATCCCATATTCGCCAACTCAGACTGATCCACGATCGGCGTTTTGCCGCCGACCACGAGATTGATGAGCTGCGGCACCTGCAAGCGCTGCGGGATGGCGCGGATTTCATCGAGGCTTTCGGGCGCCTCGACAAACGTGACATCGGCGCCGGCCGCGATGAAGGCTTCGGCGCGCGCGATCGCGGCCTCAAAACCCTCGACGGCGCGAGCATCGGTGCGCGCGATGATCAAGAAGTCCGGCGAACGGCGCGCATCGACGGCGGCTTTGATCTTGCCCGTCATCTCGCCGAGCGGCACGACCTCCTTGCCGCTGAAATGTCCGCACCGTTTCGGGCTGACCTGGTCTTCGAGCTGCATAGCGTTGGCGCCGGCGCGCTCCAAAACGCGCACGGTGTGGCCGGTGTTGAGGGCATTGCCGAAGCCGGTATCCGCGTCGACGATGATCGGCAGTCCCACCGCATCGCGCACCGCACTTGTATGCGCGGCGATCTCCGGCAGGCTGATAAATCCCAGATCCGGAATGCCAAGGAACGTATTGGTGATCCCCGCGCCGCTGAGATAGACAGCCTCGAATCCCAAATCCTCGATCACGCGAGCCGCCAGCGCGTTGGCGGCGCCCGGCACCAGCAGCGCGCGCCGTTCGGCGAGCTTCGCCTTCAACACCGCGCCCGGATCGGTCATCGCACCCTCACGCATTTTTCTTCAAGCGCTCGAGCACCAGCGGTAGGAAGAACACGCCAAAGGCGCATAACATGATCCCTGCCGACAGCGGTGTCGAAACCAGCGCCATTGGGTCGCCCTGCGTGATCGCCAAGGCCCGCCGCAGATGCGTTTCCGCCATGGGACCGAGGATGAGGCCGATCAACACCGGCGCGATCGGGAAGTCATAGACCCGCATCACATACCCCGCGAGGCCAATGACCATCATGATCATGAGGTCCCACCACGACGTCGAAATGCCCCACACGCCGACCAGCGAGAAGATCATGATTCCGGCGTAGAGGTAGGGCCGCGGAATGAGCAGCAAGCGCACCCACACGCCTGCCAGCGGCAAATTCAAGATCAGCAGCATGACATTACCGATGTAGAGCGAGGCGATCAGCCCCCACACCAGATTGGCGTTGTTTTCGAACAGCGTCGGCCCGGGCTGGAGGCCGTAGTTCTGGAAGGCTGCCAGCAGGATCGCAGCCGTCGCCGATGTCGGCAGTCCAAGCGTCAGCAGCGGCACGAGGATGCCGGCCGCGGCCGCATTGTTCGCCGCCTCCGGTCCGGCCACGCCCTCGATCGCGCCCCGGCCGAACTCTTCCGGCTTCTCCGCGAGCTTGCGCTCGAGGGTGTAAGACAGAAACGTCGGGATCTCCGATCCGCCAGCCGGCAATGCGCCGATGGGGAAGCCGAGCGCCGTCCCGCGCAACCACGGCTTCCACGACCGCCGCCAATCGTCTTTGGTCATCGAGAGCCCGCCCGACAGCGGATTGATCGCGGGCGGCGTGCTCGAATAGCGGCTCGCGACATAGAAGCATTCGCCGATCGCAAACAGCGAAACGAGCACGATCGTCAGCTGGATGCCGTCCATCAGCTCAGGATTGCCGAACACCATGCGCGCCTGACCCGTCTGCTGGTCGATGCCGACCGCGCCGAGTGCCAGGCCCAGGAACAGCGCGATGAAACCACGAACGCGTGACGATCCCATCACGACGGAGACCGACGTGAAGGCAAGGATCATCAGGGCGAAGTAGTCCTCGGGCCCGAAAACGTAGGCGAGTTCGGCGACGTAGGGCGCAAGGAATGAGAGCCCGAGTGTGCCGAGCGTTCCTGCAACGAACGAGCCGATGGCGGCGGTCGCGAGAGCCGCCGCGCCGCGCCCGTTCTTCGCCATCTTGTTCCCTTCGAGCGCGGTCATCATCGAACCGGACTCGCCAGGCGTATTGAGCAGGATCGACGTCGTCGAGCCGCCATACATCGCGCCGTAGAGAATGCCGGCGAACATGATGAAGGCACCTTCCGGCGCGAGCTTCACGGTGACCGGCAGCAACAGCGCGATTGTCAGCGCCGGCCCGAGCCCCGGCAGGACGCCGATCGCTGTTCCAAGCAGCGTGCCGATAAAGCAGAGAAAAAGATTGAACGGCTGGAGGGCCACTCCAAAACCATTCATCAGCGCATTGAGCGTGTTCATGATTTCGTTGTCTCGCTCACTGGCGCTGCATCAAAGCTGGTAGCAACTCGGCCGCCTTCGGAATTCTATAGGGGTCGCCGAGTCCGACACCAAGCAGCGAAAAGCCGTACCACGCGGCCGCACCGAGCGCGGCGCCGATCAAAAGATCCAGCAGCAGTTTCCGCGAGCCGAAGGCGCGCGTCGTCAGGGCAAACATCAACGTTGCCGTGAGAACGAACCCGAACCGCTGCATCGTGTAGAGCGGAACCGCGGCGGCCGCGATGGCGGTCCAGAATGCTGGCCAATGCGCCGGTTCATCGGCGGCGGCGTCTTCCGCATCCTGCGCCTCGAACCGTTCGCCACGCGCGATCTGAAGGCCGAGGATCAATCCGAGTACGACAAGACCGATGCCGACGATGGTGAGATAGAGACCTGGCCCAACGCGAGCGTAGTTCGCTGTCTGTGGCAGCAACGACGATCCATAGAGCCAAAAGGCGCCGATCGCGACGACGGTGGCGGCAAGCCACCAGGGCCGGTCAACTCCGGAACGCTCCATGTCACCTCTCCGAGCCTCAGCGATCGATTAGCTCGTCACCATAGACAAACGGAGGGACGCTTGTCGCGCCCCTCCGTCCAATTTCAGCCGAGAATTCGCAGGTTACTTCGCGATTCCGACATCCTTCAACACGCCGGCCCATTTGGCCTGCTCGTCTTTCAGGAACGCAGTGAACTGATCGCCAGTGAGGCACGCATCCTCGAGTCCCTGCTTCGCGAGGCCCTCTTTCCATTCCTTGGTGGCGCACATTTTGTTGAGACGATCGGTCCACACCTGCTTGCCAGCGGCCGTCATCTCGGGCGCACCCATGATGCCGCGCCAGTTGCCGAGCACGACATCGAATCCGCCTTCCTTCAGCGACGGCACATTCAATGCCTTGTCTCCGGCCGCCGATGTCACCGCGATGATCCGCACGCGACCGGCGTCGGCCTGCTGCTTCATTTCGGAGACGCCCGAAATGGCGGCCTTCAAGCGGCCGCCACCAAGCGCTGTCAACATTTCCGCGCCGCCGGCGAAGCCGACATAATTGATCTTGTCGCCGGGAACACCGGCAGCCTTGGCGATGAGGCCAAGCGTTGCGTGATCGACGCCGCCCGCTGAACCACCACCGACCGCCATCGCGCCCGGATCCGCCTTCAGTGCATCGACAAACTCTTTCACCGTTTTGATCGGGCTGCTGGCCGGCACCGCCAGCGCGTTCCATTCGAATGTGAGACGCCCAAGCGGCGTCACCTGATCGAGTGTAACCGGCGACTTGTTGGCGATGATGCCGCCAACCATGATCACGCCCATGATCATCACGGCGTCGTCCTGGCCCTTGTTCTTGACGAAGTCCGCAAGACCAAGCGTGCCCGCGGCGCCGCCCTTGTTCGTGAAGGTCGCGCCTTCCGTAAAGATTCCGGCCTTGTTCATGACATCGAACGCGAGGCGGCCCGTGCCATCCCAGCCGCCGCCAGCGCCACCTGGCACCATAACCTTCGCCGGGCCGGCCAACACCGGCAAGGTCACGGCCATCGCCAGCGCGGTCGCACCCGCCAAGAACATTCTACGTTGCATCTCAGTCTCTCCCTAAGTTTTTTGGCCGAGGTCCTTCTGTCCGTTTTCCGGGCAGTCCTCGGATCGCGCGGGAGTATAGCGACCGGTTGCGGCCAATCAACGGCAAAACAAGGCCCTTTTCGCCTTGCCAAGGTGTTATGCGCGCGTTGCGCGCCCGATCATCTCGCGCCTCTTGAGCCAGCGCGCCGAGATCTCCGCAGCGATCGCCTCTGCGGTGTTCAACGGCGGGTAGGCCCAGGTCTCGAGGCGCTCGAACCGGGCCGGCATCGGCCGCGTCACGCCAGCGCGCCGCATGGCATCATGAAACCGAGTAAACTTCGCCGATCCGCCGCCGCCCGGCGAAAACACGTAGATCGGTTTTCCGGTCGCGCCCGGCTCACCTGTCATATTGACGCTGTCGCCTGGCACGATGAAGGCATCCGCGTGCGCGAGAAATTGCGGATAAGGATTGTCTCCGCTGAAATCCCAGAAGATGCGCTGCAGATGGCGCGTCGCGGTCTCCAGCGCGGCCGCGAAATCTTGCGGTGTCCGCCGCGACGGCGTGATCATCAACCCACAGCCAAGGCCGCCGAGTGACGTCAACGCGCCAACCAGTTCCGACAGCGCTTGAGGCGTGTAGCGAAACGTCCCATGCGGCCCACCCAACAAGACGGCGACGCGCGGACCCGGCAATGCCGCGATCTGTGGCGGCATCGTGCGGCGCAACTCGGCGATCCGTCGCGCGCTGAAGCTATGCGGGGCGGTCAGGGTTGTAACGATATTCGGCCCGCGACGGCCGTCATGTTCCGGCATCCAAAAGAGGTCAGCTGTCTTCAATGAGACTTTTGGATCCTGCAGGATGATCCGATAGGTCGCGAATCCGGCATGGCCGCGCATGGCGCGCATGTAGGGCGTGGTCAGTCGCCCAATGGAAATGACGAAGTCCGGCCAGGGCGCCGTAAAGGGTCCACCTGGCGCCTTAAAACCATTGCTACGCCCAACGCGGGCATACGGTGCCAACCACGCCTGCAGCCTGGTCGGCTCGATGCACTTCATTTGATAGTCGAGCCCGAGCGCATCGAACACGCCACGGGTCTGGACATCATTGCCCATCTTGCCGTCGCTGATGATCCAGCCCGTCCGTCCCCGTACCCGGTCGTCCGCCATTGCGCTGGAGTTCCCCGTCACTTTCCATTTCGATCGAAACGGCGTAACAAAATTGCGCTTCACCGGCACATGCCGCACGACCTTTAGCACGAGTGCCCATCATGCGTGTTCGTCTCGATGCCACCGATTGGCGCATTCTTCGCGAGTTGCAGGCCAACGGCCGCATCTCGAACGTCGATCTCGCCGAACGCGTCGGCCTGTCGCCGCCGCCGTGCCTTCGCCGTGTGCGCGCGCTGGAAGAGGCCGGCATCTTGACCGGCTATTTCGCCCAGGTCGATGAGAAGGCAGTAGGATTTGATCTCATTGCTTTTGCGATGGTCGGACTGCACAGCCAATCGGAGGCAGATCTGCGCGCCTTCGAGAACCGCGTCCTCAAGTGGCCGATCGTGCGCGAGAGCTACATGCTCTCTGGCGAGGTCGACTACATCTTGAAGTGCATCGCCCCGGACCTGCCCGCATTCCAGGATTTCGTCATCAAGGAGCTGACGGCGGCCCCCAACGTCGCCAGCGTCAAGACGACGTTGACGATCCGGCGCGCCAAGTCGGAGCCCGGCGTCCCGCTGCAGCTCGTGCAAGAGCGCTAATTTATCGATTTTGACCGCGGAATGCCCAGCCCGTGTAGCGCGCCTCGACCGCCGCCGTGATGGCATAGAGCAAGATCCCAAGCACGGCCAACACGACCAGCCCCGCAAACACGATCGGCACCTGGAAGCCGGCTTGCGCATCGAGCATCAACTTGCCGATGCCGCGATTGGAACCGACAGTTTCGGCCACCACCGCGCCAACGAATGCTAGCGTGATCGCGACCTTCAACGATCCGAAGAAATACGGCATGGAGCGCGGAATGCCGACTTTGCGCATCACATCGAGCTTGGAGCCGCCGAGCGCGCGCAAAACGTCCTCGAGTTCCGGTTCCGTTGTCGCCAATCCCGTCGCGACGTTCACGACAATCGGGAAGAACGAGATCAAGAACGCCGTCAAGATCGCTGGCACCGCACCGAGGCCGAACCACAAGATCAAGACCGGAACAACCGCGACCTTCGGGACGGAATTGAATCCGACGAGCACCGGATAGATCGCGGCATAAACAAGCTTGTGCCACCCGACGGCAATCCCCAGAAGCAAGCCAAATACTACCGCCAGCATGAAGCCGAGGAACGTCGTCATCAGCGTATAGAGCGAGTTCTCTATGATCGGGCCGCGAAACTGAACCAGCGCTTCCCAGATCTTGCTCGGCGTCGGCAGGATCGTGACCGGAACGCTGAAAAAGCGGCATCCGGCTTCCCAAAGCGCGATCAGCAGGATCGTAAAGGCGATTGGCGCGATGATCTGGAGCGTTCTCTCACCCATCAGTGGCGTCCTCCGATGAGAGACCTGAGCTCGTGCACGAGCTCTTGGAACGGTGGCGTGTAAGTCACTTCGAGATCGCGGGGACGCGGCAGTGTCACGCTTTGAACCTTGACGATCTTTCCCGGCCGGTTCGACATCACATAAACGGTGTCCGCGAGAAACACGGCCTCGCGCAAATCATGCGTGACCAGCATCACCGTCACCCCGCGTGCCGCCTGGATGTCGCGCAGCACGCACCACAGCTCCTCGCGCGTGAACGCATCGAGCGCGCCGAACGGCTCGTCCAGCATCAGGATCTCGGGCTCGTGAATCAACGCCCGGCAGATCGACGTGCGCTGCTGCATACCGCCTGAGAGTTGCCACGGCGATTTCTCGGTGAAGCCTTTGAGTCCCACCTGTTCCAGCAGGGCTTGGGCCTTCGCCTTGTACTCCGCCCGCGCCGTCTTGATCCGGCGGCGATGCGGCTCGACGATTTCCAATGGCAGCAGCACATTGTCGATCGCGGACCGCCACGGCAGCAAATTCGAGTTCTGGAAGGCCATCCCGACGGATTTCAGCGGACCCTTGACGGGCTGGCCTTCGACCGTGACCGTTCCGGCGGAGGCTGGATGGAGACCACTGATCAATTTCATCAGCGAAGACTTGCCGCAGCCGGACG
This sequence comes from uncultured Alphaproteobacteria bacterium, assembly GCA_963779515.1. Taxonomy (GTDB): domain Bacteria; phylum Pseudomonadota; class Alphaproteobacteria; order Rhizobiales; family Hyphomicrobiaceae; genus CAVZYN01. The sequence goes on along the minus strand of CAVZYN010000002.1, from coordinate 617,220 downwards.
GCCCGACGACGGCTATGATCTCGCCTTTGCGAATGGTGAGAGACACCGTGTCGATGGCCTGGATGGCGCTCGCGCCACGGCCATAGTGCATCGTCACCCCGTCGAGCCGCACGAGCTCGGGTTGATGTGCCAGATCCAATGCCACGTAATCCCCCGTGTCATCCAGGCCCGCGCCTTTGCGGTCACGGGCCTGATCTGACTTACTTCACCAGCCGCTTGTCTTTCGCCGGCAGATACTGCGCGTCGAAAACGTCCTCGGCCTTGGGCTTATTCTTGAACTGGAACGTATCGGCGATCTGATCGATCGAACGTGAGAGCCGCGCGTTATCGACGACGCCGAGGCCGTTGGCTTCGACTTCCTTGGTCACGATGTTACGCGACAGCGCCATCTTCAACCGCTGCAGCTCGGTTGCCTCGTTGGCGATCTGATTGCGGCTGATCAGCGACTTGATGCCCGCATCCGGTGCCTTGATGGTCTCCTGGATCCCGCGGATCGTGGCGCGCACAAAACCGGCGACCGCCTTCGGGTTCGCCTGCGCGAACGCCGGGTGCACCATGATCGCGTTGCCATAAACTTCGACGCCATGATCGCGCATCATGAGCACGACGATGTCGTCATCAGCGACGCCATTGGCCTTCAGGTTGAAGAACGAGGAGAACCAGAACGACGTGACGGCGTCGACCTTGCCTTGCGCCAGCATCGGCTCACGCACCGGGAAGCCGACGTTCTCGATCTTCACCTTCGAAACATCGATACCATTGGCCTTCGCAAAGATCGGCCACACGGCATAGGACGCATCGGTTGCCGGTGCGCCCAGGATCTTGCCTTCCAGATCTTTCGGCTTGGCGACGCCCGCTTTCTTCAGCGTCACGATGGAGTTGGGCGGTGCGTCATAGATCATCGCCACGGCCTTGACCGCCGCATTGTCCTTGCTGTCCCGGAACTTGATCAGGGCGCTGATATCGGCAAAGCCCATCTCGTAGTTGCCGCTGGCGATGCGGTTGACGCTATCGACCGATCCGTTGCCGGCATCGATCGTCACGTCGAGCCCCTCTTCCCTGTAGAATCCCTTGTCGAGGGCGACGAAGAACGGCGTTGCCGGTCCTTCGAACCGCCAATCGAGCGTGAATTTGACTTTCGTTTGAGCGCTGACGGATGCAGCCGCTCCCATGGCAAGCAGCGCGGCGGCGGCCAGCCCAATCTTCCGGAAACTCATGTTGACCCTCCAGTGCTCTTTTGACCGCGAACGGCTACTCCGTTCCGGCGTCACTGGAGCGCACTGGTGACACAGGCCTTGCAGGCTGACAAGGCTACTTGCTGCGCGGTCTGGGCCGAATCCGTCTGGTTCCCCGGCAATGCACAGGCTTTCGCAGCCGCCCAAAAGCGGCACCGGCCACTTTCGCGGCCGGCGCCAAGACTCTTTATCGCAATCGGCTCAGATGTGTGCTTCCGGCTGATTGCGGCCACGCGTCACATTCATGCGCGCAGGAGCCAAACCAGCGGCGGCTTGTCCATCCGGCGCCGGCGCATACCGGAGCACCATCAAGTCGGCAACCTGATAGCCGAGGAAGGTATTCGGACCCTCGTTCGTGGACGACCCACGGCGCGCATCGTGCACGGCGATCCCCGCATCGAACCGGCCTTGGATCGCAACGAACAGGTCGCGCGCAACTTGGTGCGGAGCGTAGACCACGATGTGGTCGTAGGCTTCATCCAGCGCGTCGAGCACGAGATTGACGCGGTCGGGCTCGAGGCCAAGCTTCATATCGTGGTCGTGGCCGGCATTGATCGCGTGCGCTTCGCTATCGGCCAAGCGCGCGATGACGTCCTCGAAGGTCACCTCGCCGCGGAGCAGTTCGCTTACCCCGGCCGCAGGTGCCTCCGGCGACGCGGGAATGATCCCGGCATCGTTCTGGCTCCAATCGACCAACACGACTTGCCGGCCCGCGGCCGCCAGCGCCTTGGCGAACGCAATCGCGGCCGCACCGGCATCGGTTCCCTCGCGCTCGCCCGTGATCAACGAACGAAACCCGGCTTGGCCTTCAGTCACATCCAAGACTTCCTGTGCCAGCGCCGGCATCGACGAAATCGTCGACGTCTCCGCGCTCGCCGCCTCTTGAGGCGCCAACGTCGACTTCACTGTCACGCCGGCGTCCGCTACCACATCAGCCAACGATGGCAGCGGTGCATTTCCGCGCGAAGATGGCACCGGCATGGAGCTGCCCGCCAGCTTTGTTGCAGCCGCCGCGGACGGAACTGCCGCACCACGCGCACCCAGCAACAATTCCCTGGTGACCGTCCAAGCGAGCCCGAACAGCAAACTCGCAACCATCGCCAGCGGCGCGATCAAGCCCGGCTTCGGCCACGACCGCTCGGTCGGCACCAGCGCCTTCGACGTGAGCGACACTTCACCCAGCGTCGACGGCGAGATCGCGATCTTCTTCAGCTTCTCGATTTCCGCTTGCACCCGCTCGAGCTCGAGCTTCTTGGTCTTCGTCTCATTCTCGGCAATGGAAAGACCGGTCCGATCTTGTGCCTTGCCACCATATTCTTTCCGCAGCTTCTCGAGTTGGACGCTGAAGTTGTCTTCACGCGACTTGGCGACCCGCGCTTCCTTCTCGATGCTGTCAACGACCTTCTGCACCTCGCCGCGGATCTGCGTCGAGAGCCCGCCCAAATCGGCATTCAACTGCTTCATGCGCGGATGTCCGGGTAGAAGCGACGCCGACAACTCGGCAATCTGGCGCTGCTGGCGCACGCGCTGCTCGACCAACCGCGGAACCAAACCCGATTTTTGTACATCCGGATGGGCTTCCGCCGTACCGGCCTTCATCATTTCACGCGCACCGGTTGCTCGCGCCTCCGCGTCGGCGCGCAATGCCTTCGCCTTGGTGAGCTCCTTGTTCAAATCTTCGAACTGCTGCTGCGAAATCGTGCCGCGCTTGTCATCTGTTCCTGGCTCGCCAATCTCACCGCGCAAACGGTTCTCGACGTTCAGCGCCTGATTGTAGTCTTCGGCTGCCTGCTTGAGCTGAGGCTTCAGCTTTTCCATCTGCTCGTTGGCATCGTTGCCTTGCCGGTCGGACTGGCTCAATCGATAGAGTTCCGCGACCTTGTTGGAGACGTCCGCGGAGCGCCTCGGATCCTCTGACGTGAATTCGACCGTGATCTGGCGCGTATCGCGCGCACTGAATACTTTGAGGCTCTTCTTATAGGCTTCGAGAACCCGGCCTTCCTCCGACTCGACCGTGGTCTTGCCCTCCAGCCCGATCAATCGGACCAGCCGGCTGAACAAATCTTGGCGCGGCAATCCACTATTGAACTCGGGAAGCTCGGCAAGCTTCATGGCCTTGGTGACTTTGACCGAGAGCGCGTCGCCCTGCATGGCGCGCACGTGCGTCGCCACCGCTTCCTTGTCGCGCGACCCCGGATCGGACGGACGCCTATCATCGCCCGCAGGCGAAGCAGCGCCAACCTCGAGCTGCGACTGCGCTGTAAACTTCGACGGCAGCGTCGACAGCGCCGCGAACGTTCCCGCCCCGACGATCAATGCACCGATCATCAGCTTCGGCAGCGCACGCTTCACGGCACCGCCGATCGAAATGAGATCAATGTCGTCAGGACTTGCAGATTGCTGCGCGCGCATGATTAGCCCACGATGATTCGAGGTTACGTTATCCTCGCATTACACCCCGCTCTGGTAAGGATTTGCTTAAGGTGGTCAGAATAGAACGCACGCCAAGCATTTTTTAACACTGAGCGCGTATCCTCCGAAGATCGATGCGTCTTTGCGAGGAATTGCGGCATGGTTTCGCGACTTGCAGCCATTAGTGCTGTACTGGGCTTGGCTCTTTCGGGCTGCGCCCACCATAACGACGAAGAAGGTTTTGCGGGCGCCGACGCATCGCACGGCTGGGCCCCTTCAGTTCATGCGGCTGGTTCGGCACCTGCGCCGGTCGCCACGCACGTGACGTGGGGCGCGCCGACAGTCATTCCGACGGGCGTCACTGGCGGCGGCAGCGTCGAGGCGGATGATCCCTATCACCTCGATACCGGCGATCGCCTGCGCGTGTTCGTCTACGGCCAGCCAAACCTGTCCCGGCTCTACACGGTAGATCAGGAAGGCCGAATTTCTATTCCACTGATCGGTCATGTGAAGGCCCGCGGCGTCGGCACCAAGGCCCTCGAGCAGGTGATCAAGGCAAAACTTGGCGGCCAATACGTGAAAGACCCGCAAGTCACCGTCGATATCGCACAGAACCGGCCTTTTTATATCCTGGGTGAAGTGCGCAACGCCGGTCAGTATCCTTACGTCAGCGGCATGAGCGCCCAGACGGCCGTTGCCATCGCCGGTGGTTATTCTGAACGCGCGAATGAACGGAAAGTTCAGATTACCCGGCGTAACAATGGTTTCATCGAGAAGATGGACGTGCCGAACGACTACATCTTACAGCCGGGCGACACGCTTTACGTCTACGAACGCTGGTTCTGATCCCTTCAAAAGTTAGGCTCCGCAGGCACCGTGTCGGTTATGTTTCGCGTCCTTCACTGCCTGCGGGCGCCTGTTGGCGGCTTATTCCGGCATGTCCGGGATCTGGCCACGGCCCAGGCGGCCCTTGGCCATCACGTCGGTGTCGTTGCTGATACCGCAAATCCCGACAGTCTGACGCAACGTCGCTTTGCCGAGCTCGCACCGCACTTGGCGCTTGGGCTACTGCGCGTCCCCATGAGCCGGGAGATCGGCTACCGGGACGTCACCGCACTCCGCGCCGTCAAGGCCCTTGCCCGCCGCATCAACGTCAACGTGATCCACGGCCATGGCGCTAAAGGCGGGGCCTACGCTCGCATGGCGGCCGATGGGCTGAAACGCGACCACCATCGGGTGGTGAGCTTCTACACGCCGCACGGCGGCAGTCTCCACTACGCACCGGCAAGCCCAAAGGGCCGCATCTACATGGGCCTGGAACGGTACCTTGCACGCTCGACCGACGGCTTGATCTTCGAAAGCACCTACGCACAGCAGAAGTTCGATGCGGGTGTTGGCGCGCTCGACATCCCGCGCCGCGTCATCCCTAACGGCGTTCTCGATGCCGAGTTGCAGCGCCGCACGTTGCATGCCGGCGCCGCCGAGTTCCTGTTCATCGGCGAGTTGCGCATGCTCAAGGGTGTCGACGTCCTGCTGCGCGCCCTGAAGCGCGTGGCGGCATCACGCCCCGCGCGTTTGGTCATTGTCGGTGCTGGTCCTGACGAGAGGCTCTTTCGAGCCCTGTCCGCCGAGCTCGATTTAACGAACCTTGTAACCTTTGCAGGCGCGCTTTCGGCTGCGGAGGCGTTCAAGATGGGTCAGATCCTTGTCATGCCGTCCCGGGCGGAAAGCCTGCCGTACGTGGTCTTGGAAGCCGCCGCCGCCGCCGTTCCCTTAGTTGCAACAGCCGTTGGCGGGATTCCCGAAGTGACATCCGGGACCGGCATGTCACTCGTTGCGCCTGATAACGATACGGCACTTGCAGACGCAATGCTTGCGGCACTCGCCAATCCGGCAGCCGCCGTGGCGCTTGCCGAAACACTAAGATCCCGCGTCAGCACGGGCTTCACCGTTCCCGCCATGACCCACGCGATCAACCTCTTCTATTCTGACCGCCTCGCCGCCGCGGCGGATCAAAATCGTTAACAGTCAACCAATTTGGCATGAGAACTGCTTCCTTCCGTGTGCAGCAAGCCCAGCGCGGCACAGCACACGAGTTAAGAAATGGCAGAACCCTACCCGTTGAACCCGAGACCTCGCCTGGCCGCCTTCACGGCGGATGCGGCGCCACGGATCTCGCCTGTCGTGTTCGCGGGCTTCGTTCGAATTGGTGAAGCGTCCCTGCTGCTGGCGCTCGGCTTCCTGATCGCCGTCTTCTATGTGAACGAGCAGGACCTCAACGCGACCAGCCAGTACCTTGCCGCCCTCTGCTTCACCGGCGTGGTGATGCTGGCGGCGCAGCAACTGCTCGGCCTCTATACGATCCCGAATTTCCTGGCGTATCTGCGCAACCTCCCACGGGTTGCGGTTGCCTGGACGATCGCCATTGCGATGCTCATGGCGAGCATCTTCTTCTTCAAGGTCGGGCCGGAGTTTTCCCGCGTCTGGGTTGCGACGTGGTATCTCTCGGGCCTGATCGCTTTGGCCGCCTACCGCGCCCTGGTGACGTCGTTCACCCGTGGCGGCATCCAGAACGGCCGGCTGACACGCCGCGCCGTGATCTATGGTGCGGGTCCCGCATGCGAAGCGCTCATCAAGTCGCTCGAGGCCGACACGCAAGGCGATATCCGCATCTGCGGCATCTTCGACGACCGCGGCGACCAGCGCGTCGGTCACTCCGTCGCCGGCTATCCCAAACTCGGCAACATCGACGAATTGCTGGCCTTCAGCCGTCGCACCCGCGTCGACTTGCTTCTGGTGGCACTCCCGCTTGCCGCCGAGAACCGGGTCGCGGCTCTGTTGCGCCGCCTCTGGGTTCTTCCAATCGACATTCGTCTCGCCCCTGCGACTTCCAAGCTGAAGCTGCGTCCGCGCGCCTACTCCTACATCGGCGCGGTGCCGGTCCTCGACCTCATCGACAAGCCGATCGCCGACTGGGATGTCGTCTCGAAATGGCTGTTCGACAAGGTCGTCGGCACGCTCGCCATCGCCGTCCTCGCCCCCGTCATGGCGCTGGTCGCCCTCGCGATCAAGCTTGACAGCCGCGGTCCTGTGATCTTCCGCCAGAAGCGGTTCGGCTTCAACAACGAGCTGATCGAGGTCTACAAGTTCCGGTCGATGTACTCGGAGCGCGCTGACGCGGCCGCAGCTAAGCTCGTCACCAAAGACGATCCACGCGTCACCCGCGTCGGACGCATCATCCGCAAGACGAGCCTCGACGAATTGCCGCAGCTTTTCAATGTTCTGAAGGGTGACCTGTCGCTCGTTGGACCGCGGCCACACGCCGTCAAGGCCAAGGCTGCCGATACGCCTTACGACGAGGCCGTCGATGGGTACTTCGCTCGCCACAAAGTGAAACCCGGAATCACGGGTTGGGCACAAATTAATGGCTGGCGCGGTGAAACCGACACCCTCGAAAAAATCCAAAAACGCGTCGACTTCGACATTCAGTACATCGACAACTGGTCTGTGATGTTCGATCTGTATATCCTTGTACGGACACCGATGGCGCTGCTCAAAACCGAAAACGCTTACTGATACAACCGCGGTACTTGTCCTTGCGTTCGCTTGCCACACATCCAACCCCCGGCATCCTGCTGCCGCAACGCAGCGCGACGCATAAGCTTGCGCTTGCGCTGGTGTGGTTGAGCGTTGCGCTTGGGTTCCTGGTCTTCACGGAACCCGCACCGGTTGACGTGCTGACCATGGGGCTCATCGTGTTGCTTCCCGTGATCGGCCTCGTCCGCATCACGGATACGTTGATGGTCTATCTGGCCGTCTGGATGATCGCGGCCGGTTGCGCATTTCTAGCCGCCATCTTCGCGGTCGACACGTCCAAGGCACTGATCCACACCGGCGTCTCGCTGTTCCTCTACCTTGGATCGTTCGTGATCGCCGCCTTCATCGTCAAGCGGCCAGATGGGCACACCAAGCTGGTATTGCACGCCTATCTCTGGAGCGCGATGGCAGCCGCGCTTTTTGGAGTTATCGGATACTTCAACCTGGTTCCTGGCGCTTTCGAACTCCTGACCCGCTATGGCCGCGCAACCGCGACCTTCAAGGACCCGAACGTTTTCGGCCCGTTCTTGGTGCCCGCGTTCGTCTATGCGCTCTACCGGCTGCTCAATCGTCCCGTGACGCGCGCCTTCCTTCCACTCGGGATCATGGCGGTGCTGGGCTTCGCCTTGTTGCTGTCGTTCTCGCGCGGCGCGTGGCTCAACCTCGTCATTTCCCTGGCGCTCTATTGCTATATGTTCTTCGTCACGGCACGCACCAACCTCCTGCGTGTCAAGCTGCTGACGCTGCTCACGCTCGGGGCCTTCGGCGCATTTCTGCTGGTCGCCGTCGCGCTTCAGTTCGATGCGATCTCCGATTTGATGTCGCAGCGTGCGTCGATCTCGCAAGGCTATGACGAGGGGCCGGAGGGTCGCTTCGGCGGTCAGGCCAAGGCCCGCAAGCTTATCCTGGAGAATCCGCTCGGCATTGGCGCGCAGCAATTCGCACCGCATCACCACATCGAGGAGCCGCACAACGTCTATCTGGCGATGTTCTTGAACGCTGGCTGGATCGGCGGACTTCTCTTCCTCATCATGACGGTGTTGACGTGCCTCTATGGCCTTCGCCATGCCTTTCGCCGCACCGAAACGCAGCCGCTGTTCCTGATCGTCTTCGCCGCGTTCGTCGGCCACGCGATCGAGGGCGCCATCATCGACCTCGACCATTGGCGGCACTTCTACCTGCTGATGTCGGTGATCTGGGGCCTCATGATCGGCGACCGCAAGATCCTCGCCTGGGCCAGCACGGTCGATCCACGCTCCGTCTTCAGCCAGGCCGAGATGATCCTGCAGAGCCGTCCGTCACGCGCGCTGAATGTCAAACAGCGCCGCATCGTGCCGATGGAACCCGATCAGCGGCCGCAGCCGAAAGAGATCTCGGCGGCGAACGACACGCATGCCCCGGCGCCGTCGCGCGAGCAAAAGATCCAGACCCGCGCCATCTTCGGCAGGCGTTGAGGCGACTTCAGGACGCGATGAAGCGTCGCCGCCGGCTCACCGCTCTTTCGGATCGAGCGCATCGCGCAGGCCATCGCCAAGCAGATTAAACGACAGCACCGCCAGAAAGATCGCAAGACCCGGCCATATCGCCATCCAAGGCGCATTGGTGAGAAAGCGCTGCGCCGTATTCAGCATCGAGCCCCAGGACGGCGCCGGCGGCTGCTGGCCGAGCCCTAAGAATGACAGGCTCGCCTCGGCGATGATCGCCATGGCGATCGAGAGCGTCGCCTGCACCAGCAGTGCCGGCATGATGTTCGGCAGGATATGCCGCGCCGCAACCCGCCATGCCGGATTGCCGACCGCGCGCGCGGCTTCGACGTAGTCTTCGACCTTGGCGGCGAGCGTCTGGCCGCGCGTCAGGCGCACGAAAATCGGCGTCGTCGTCACGCCGATCGCGATCATGGCGTTGGTCAACGACGGCCCAAGAAACGCCGCCAGCGCGATCGCCAGGATCAGGAACGGAATGGCCAGCATCGCGTCGGTGATGCGGCTGATGAGAGCGTCGACCCACCCGCCGCGATAGCCAGCGAACAAGCCTATCGGCACGCCGAGCAGCAGCGCGATCGAGATGGACACGAGCCCCGCGAGCAGTGACGCGCGGGCGCCAAAGACCACACGGGAGAAAAGATCGCGGCCGATTTCGTCGGTGCCAAACCAATTGACCGCGGACGGTGCCTTGCGCAGCATGGTCCAGCTCTGCTTGGCGGGATCGAACGGCGCGATCCATGGCGCCAGCAGTGCGATCAGGATCAACAGCACGACGACGACCAGCCCAAACATCGCGCTCTTGCGCTGCTTCAAACGCCGCCACGCGCGCCGCATCGGCGTTTCGTCGACCATTGCCGCCACTGCCTCTGGTCCACCGGCGATCGCCGCCATCGCTATCCCCTCAATCGCGGGTTGACGAGGACGTAGGCGATGTCGGCAAGCAAGTTGAGCAGGATGTACGTCGTCGCCGTGATCAGTGTCACGCCTTGCACCACCGCATAGTCGCGATTGAAAACGCTATCGACGATCAGCTTACCAAAACCGGGGATTGAGAACACCTGTTCGGTCAGGACCGCGCCCGACAGGAGTGTCCCCAACTCGAGTGCACCGAGCGTGATGACCGGCGTCAGCGCATTGCGCATGGCGTGCTTGATGATGACGACGCGCTCGGCGAGACCTTTGGCGCGGGCCGTGCGCACATAATCGCTGGTCATGGCCTGCAACATCGCCGACCGCGTATGCCGCATCAGAACGGCCGCAAACGAATTGCCAAGCACGAAGGCTGGCAGGATCGTCGTCTTCATCGACTGCCAGAAGTCCTCGAAGGGCGAGACGTAACCCGATGCCGGCAACCACCCGAGATGCACGGAAAACAGAAAGATCAACATGATCCCAAGCCAGAAGTTCGGCGTCGAGATCCCCCACAGCGAGAACAAGTTGACGGCATAGTCGATTTTGGTGCCGCGGTAGACCGCCGACACCACCCCCGAAGTCACACCGATTGTGAGCGATATCACGATTGCCATCAGCGCGAGTTGCAGCGTCACGGGGAACTTCTGAGTGACGAGCGTCAACACCGGCTCCTTGAGCCGCATCGATTCGCCGAGATTGCCCGTCAGAACGCCGCCCAGCCAGTAGACGTATTGCACAGGGATCGGCTGATCGAGCCGGTACTGTTTGCGGATCTGGGCGATGACCTCCGGGTCTTTTTCCTCGCCCGCCATCACGAGTGCTGGATCACCGGGCAGAAGCTGCTGCAGCGAAAAGATGATGATCGACACGAAGAACAGTGTCGGGATCAACTGTAGCAGGCGTTTTCCGAGGAAAAGCAGCATGGCTCACGGTGTGTCGGCGTGTTCCACGCATGATGCCGCAAGTTCCCGCCCGGCGCCATCGTCGCGGCGGACAATCAGGTGCAGAACCGCACGCAATAGACCGGCGGCAGGTTGTTCGAGATGCACTGCCATTGGTCGCCCTGGTTCTCCGACACCCAAAGCCCTCCCGTCGTCGATCCCATGGCGAGGCGATCTCCCGTGTCGTCGAGGGCCAAGGCATGGCGATACACAACATCGTAGGCGTGTGACTGCGGCAGGCCCTTGTTCAGAATTTGAAAGGTCTTGCCACCGTCGCGGGTGCGGGTCACGACCAGCTTACCGTCCTTTGGAATGCGCTTTTCGTCCTTGATTTCCGGAACGAACCAGGCGGTGTCCGGCTCGCGCGGATGGACCACGACGGGGAAGCCAAAGACCGAGGGATTGACGTCCGTGATTTCCTTGAAGTTGCGGCCTTCATCGGAGGAGACGAAGATGCCGTTGTGGTGCTGCACCCACATGCGGTCGGGCGCGGCGCGGCACTGCGCCAGCGCATGCACGTCCTGCGCAATCGGATCGTGCGTCAGTTCCGGCGGCACGTGATCGGCGCGCATGCCCTCGCCGCGCTGCGACCACGTCGCGCCATCGTCTTCCGTGAACCAGATGCCGCCCGTCGAGACCGCGATTGCGACACGGTTCGAGTTGCGAGGATCGACCAGAACCGAATGCAGCCCCGGCAGATCCGCGCCACCACCCATCCACATCTTGCGCTTGGGATGATGCCAGAGCGAGCCGATGATCTCCCAGCTCGTACCATGATCGCGCGATCGGAAGAGGCCGCCTGGAAGGGTACCGCACCAGATGACGCCGGGCTTGTCCGCACCGCCGCCTTCGAGCGCCCAAATCCGCGCCGTGCTCCAGGCAAGCGGACGGCCCCACATGTCGTTTTCTTCGAGGCCCTCGGGCTTCGGCGGGTACGCAGGCGCCGCGACCTCTTGCCATGTTCCGCCCGGATCCTTGCGATGCACCTTGACGCCAAAATGTCCGTGATCAAGCGCCGCGTAGGTCTTGCCATCGCGGCGGTCCGGCAGCACCAGCGAGACATTGTCGCCGAGAAAGTCCGCGTCCGTGATCTCCCAACCCTGACCGTTGCGCGCGACGGTGAATAACCCCTTGCGGGTCGCGACGAGGATTTTGCTACTCATGTGATCCTCCGTAGATTTCGTGAGGTGTTCTCAACCGCCCGATAGTGCTTGCATGACGTAGACTTTACCATCCTCCGGCACCGGATCGCTGAGCTTGGCGCGGTCGCGGATCAAGTTGCCGTCGACGAACACCGACATATGCTTGCGCAGCGCCGCTTGATCGTCGAGCACATAGCCGCGAGCGCGTGAATTTCCGGCAAAAACCGCGTCGAGGACTTCTCGCACGGTCCGTCCTGGCACGTCGGCGGGTGCGCAGGCGACGTGGCGCATGATGTTCTGCGTGAAAACAACTCTCGGCATGGTGACACAAAGTTTCCGCAATAACGGCACGACCGCCACATCACAAGATCGGGATGTGGCGATCGCTTATTGATGTATGGGCCTTATTTCAGTTTCAGTCCGACCACGCGGACGAGGCCGTCCGGCATCTGCTTATAACCTTCCAGACGCGCGGTATGCGCGATGATCACGGGTCGGTGGACGAGATATATGATCGATCCCTCCTGGAGGTACTTCTCGGAGATTTTTGCGTAGATCGCCTTCCGGTCTGCGATGCTCGATACTTTCCGCGCATCATCGAGCCAAGTATCGACATCGGCATTCGAATACATGCCGTTGTTCTGCGGCGCCTTCGACTTGTGAAAGATGTAGCTATTGCCATCAGGATCGACGCGGCCGCTCCAGCCGATCACCCACGCCTGGAACCGGCCCTCCTCGGCTTCCTTCAACGACGTTGCAAACTCGGTCACCCGGATCTTCAGATCGAATCCGGCTTCGGCACCCATCGCTTGCAGAACTTCCGCGATCTGCCGCGCGTCCGGCGTATTCGGCACCATCAGATCGATGGCCACCGGCGCCTTCAACCCGGACTCCTCCAGCAATTTCTTCGCCTTGGCGACATCGCGCTTCTGGATCGGGAATTTCTCCTGATAGTAAGGGTTCTTGGAGCTGATCCACTGGTTGCCAGGCATGCCTTCGCCGTTATAGACGACCTGATTGATAGCATCGCGATCAATTGCGGCCTCCAACGCCTGCCGCACCTTTGGGCTCTTGCCAAACGGTCCGTCCTTCCCGGCGGGGCCATTGCCGACATTGAGCGTCAGCCCCTGGTAGCCGATCTCGATCTGGGTCGCGAGTCGCAGTTTTGGATCTGCCTTGATCTCCTTGATATCGGTTGCCAATGCGCGCTCGATGAGATCGAGACCGCCTGACTTCAAATTGGCCAGACGCACCGTCGAATCCGTGATCGGGCGATAGACGATCCGATCGATGTGGACATTGGCCTTGTCCCAGTAGTCGGCGAATTTCTCGACGACGATGCGGTCCTGCTGCACGCGCTCGACGAATTTGTAGGGCCCCGCGCACACTGGCTTCAGGCCGAACTTATCGCCCGCCTCCTTCGCGGCCTTGGGCGACACGATCATCCCCGCGCGATCGGCGAGCTGCGCGATCAGTGGCGAGAACGGCGCCTTGAGCGAGAGCTTCACCGTGCTCGCATCGACAACGTCGACTTTCTCGACAGCCGCCAGTTCCGGTCGGCGGAACGAGCCCTGCATCGTCATGTGCCGATCGAGGCTGTAGCGCACAGCCTCGGCGTCCATCGCCTCGCCGTCGTGGAACTTCACGCCCTGGCGGATCTTGATCGTGACGGTCTTGCCGTCGGCGCTGATCTCATGACCGCTTGCGAGTTGCGGCACCAAATTGAGCTTGTCGTCGATATCGAACAGCTTGTCGCAGAGCGACGCGAACACAATACGCCCGACATAGGTCCGCGCCATCGTCGGATCGAGAATGTCCGGATCCTCCGCCAGTCCAATCCGCAACTGGCTCTGCGCCTGAGCGGCGCCTGCCCCCAGCATCGCCGCGACCATTGCGCCCAGTAACGTCCGCGTTCTCATCATGCGTCTCCGTTGCTCATCTTCGTATCAGGGCCCCTGGCGTTCGAACGCCGCCATCAGCTTGGCAAGCCGCGGATCCAGGATCGTGCGTTCAGGCTTGGTCTGCGGCTCGCCGGTAATCCGTCGCCAATGATGGCACGCCACGCGATGCTTGGCTTCCCCTTCCAGCGCCGGTGGCAGGCTTGCGCATTCCGCCCCTGCAAAACTGCAGCGCGGGCTCAGGTGGCAGCCAGGCGGCGGGTTGATGGGACTGGGCGGGTCTCCTTGCAGCAGTCGGCGTGTCCGGGGACTGCCGGGATCGGGCAGCGGGATCGCGGACAGGAGTGCCTGGGTATAAGGATGGCGCGGCGATGCAAACAACTCCGCTGTCGCCGCCGTCTCCACGATCCGCCCCAGGTACATGACCGCCACGCGATCCGCGACGTGCTTCACGACTGCCAGATCGTGACTGATGAAGATGTAGGCAAGACCGAGACGCTGCTGGAGGTCTTTGAGCAAATTCAGGACCTGCGCACGGATCGATACGTCCAACGCCGACACCGGCTCGTCGCACACTATCAGACGTGGTTCGACCGCGAGAGCGCGGGCGATTGCAATGCGCTGGCGCTGTCCACCCGAAAACTCATGCGGATACCGTTGCGCATGCTCGGCGCGCAGGCCGACGATCGTCAAGAGCTCGCCGACGCGCGCCCTCCGGTCGGCCGCGCTCATCTTGGTGTGCAGCATCAACGGCTCGTCCAGCGTCGCGCCGACCGTCATTCGTGGATTGAGCGAGCCATACGGGTCCTGAAACACGAGTTGCGCCGAGGCTCGAAACCTGTCGAGCTCCTGCGCGGTGAACTTTGCAACGTCGCGGCCTTCGAACACGATCTCGCCGCTCGATGCCTCGATCAGACGCAAGACGAGCCGGCCGACGGTCGACTTGCCGCATCCAGACTCGCCGACGATCGCCAGCGTTTCACCGGGTTTGAGGTCGAACGACACGCCATCGACGGCGCGCACAATTTCCGTTGGCGACCCGAGCAGCGAGTGCTTGGTGACGAAGTGCTTGACGACGTTCGTCACCCGCAACAAGCATGCCTCGTCTCCTCCATCGTTCATGCCACGAGGTCCATCAGCGGTGTCTTGAGGCACCGGCTTTGGTGCTGGCTGCCGACCTCACGCAAGGTTGGTGTCTCGCGGCGACAGGTTGCATCAGCGAACGGGCAACGCGCCGCGAACCGGCAGCCGGCAAAAGTGCCCGAGAGGCTCGGCACCATGCCCTTGATGGTCGCAAGCGTTTCTCGCTTGGCCTCGAGGCGCGGAATCGAGCCGAGAAGGCCGACCGTGTAGGGATGCTCCGGGCGCGCGAAGATGTCGGCGACAGGCGCCTGCTCCACCACCTGACCCGCATACATCACGGCCACATCGTCACACATCTCGGCAACAACTCCGAGATCGTGGGTGATCAAGACGAGCGCCGCACCGGTATCATCGCGCAGCTTTCGCAACAAATCCAAAACCTGCGCTTGGATCGTCACATCGAGCGCCGTCGTCGGCTCGTCAGCGATCAGAAGCGCAGGCTGGCATGCGAGCGCCATGGCGATCATCACGCGTTGGCGCATGCCGCCTGAGAGTTTGTGCGGATAACTCGACAGGCGAGCCTCCGGCGACGGTATGCGCACCTTGCGCAAGAGTTCGATCGCCTCGCCTGCAGCACCTTGCTTGGAGAGTCCGCGGTGCCGCACAAGCACTTCGCCGATCTGATCGCCAACGGTGTAAGAGGGGTTGAGCGAGGTCATCGGTTCTTGAAAGATCATCGCCATACGATTGCCGCGCAAATCCTGCATGGCTTGCTCGGGCAGCGCCAGGAGATCGCGTCCCTCGAAAACAATGCGGCCCGAGATCTCGGCTGAATCACGCGGCAGCAGTCGCAGCACTGAGAGCGCGGTCACGCTCTTGCCGCTGCCCGACTCGCCGACAATGCCGAGCGTGCGGCCCGGCGCCACCGACAGCGAAATGCCGGCGACCGCTTCCGTGACGCGACCACGATCGCCACGAAACCGGACTTTCAAGTCTTCGATTTCGAGCAATGCCGGCCGGCTCATTCGTAGCCCTCTTTGATGGACTCTTCGATGCGCGCGTCCAGCAACGACCGATCAACCAGTCCGTAGGGCTCCTCGCGGTTCGGCATCGAGCGGCGGAAATGCACCCAGCGCTGCCGCGCCACCGCCTCGAGCCGCTGCAGCTCCGCCAGAGGATCGCTGTGGTCATCGACGCGCAGATCGAGCATCGGATAATCTTCGTCGTCATGGATCAACAGCGCCGCCGATTGCTTGCCGCGCTTGTCGCCACCGGCCCGCTCGCCCGCCATCATCGCCGCGATCAGCCGGCGCGCAAACGGTACGGCGGACTTGGCTTCATACATCTTGGCGGTGTCCTGGATGACCGCCTCTGCCGCCAGCATGTTTCCGGCGACAGAAAACGCCGGCCGCGTCAGATGTCCACACCAGTCGACGCACTTGGCCCCAGTGTAGGCGGCAAATTTCCCGTCGCGATCCATGACATGGAGCTGCCGGTGCTCGCGCCCTTCGTCGCCAGCCGTCACCATCCGCACCGTGTCTTCCGCGGTCGCACCAGCACCGATCAGCGCCAATCCGCGCGCACCATAAAACGGATTGACGAAAGCCTGCGACGCAACTGCGCCAACACCAGTTTTGATGTGTGGCACGACGCTTCCGACCGCGAAAAACTTCGTGGCGACAACAATCCCGACGCGTCCCGTCGCCTCGTCACGGGCAATGATTGACCACGTCATGCTGTCAGTCCTTCTGGTGCGATCTGCGGATCATGGCGCACGCCGGTGCCCAATCGTGAAATCGTTCTTTCCGGTGCGATCCTCGCCGCGCACCAGCCACAGGGGCCGCGTTGCGAATTGGACGGGAACGCCGGTCTTGCCATCGTGCGGCTTCAAGCTCCGGTCGAACAGCGACGTTGCTGGCATGTAGCGCAACGCAACCCCCGCCCGGCGCCGTGGCGACGTATTGGCCGCCGCACCATGGATCATGTAAACGTCGTGCAACGACATTTGTCCGGGCTCGAGTTCGAGATCGACGGCGTCGGCTTCGTCGAACGCGCCAGCGGCCATGCGCTGGTTGAGGACGAGATCGGTGCGATCCTCGTGCAGATGCTCGTGCAGCTGTTTCCCGGTGTGCGATCGGGGAATGACGCGCAGACAACCGTTCTCCTTGTCCGAGCGATCAAGCGCCACCCAAGCGGTACATGTCGCAAGCGGCCTGATCGGCCAATAGTGACCGTCCTGATGCCAGGGCGTTTCGTACCCCGTGCCCCCCGGCTTGCAGAACACATGGCAGCCCCACAGGATCACGTCGGGACCGAGGACGCCTGCGACGAGATCGATGATGTCCGGATCCTGGGCGAGGCGGAGAAAATCGGTGGAACCTTTGACGCCTTCGCCGTTGTCGCCGTCCACGTGCGCCGAGACGAGTTTTTCCGGCCTGACATCCGGGTTGTCGGCAATGAGCTTGTCGAGTGTTGCGCGCAGCCGATCGACTTTGTCCGTGGCGAGCCGGAAGGACGGCACGACATATCCATCGCGGCGATAGACTGCAATCTCGGTATCGCTCAGTTTAGTCATTGGACACTCCGCGGCCTACCGGTCATGAGAAAGGGCCCCGGATCGACCGGGGCCCTGAGAGTGAAGCCAACTTTGCCCCTGCTGCCAAGGGCCTGAACTCATGCGTGCCCGAACTCACGCATGACAGCGTGCACCCAGGTATTGGTTCAGCAATCCATTGTAGCGATCCGCCACGGCCTGTGTCGCCGGATCGACCTTGCCCTTGCTGGCGCGCTCGACTTTGCCTTGGGCGCCCTGCGAATCCATTTTGTTCAGCTCGGCCCGCAGACTTTGGCAGGACTGACCCGAGGCTAACGGCCGTGCGCCTGGATCGCCGCCTGTCCCGCCTTGCCCGTCGGCGCAGCCGCCGAGGGCTGACAGCACCGCGAGACCCAAAGCAAATCCGCACCCTTTGAAATTCAGATGAGCCAAGATCATCTCCCGCTTCTGTCGCGTATTTGGCATCTGTGAATATGATTTGGGCCGGTGCGGCAAGCCACGCCGGCCCAATCTGCGTTTATGTCACGTCAATTTGTTTTGGCGACCGGAGCAGCCGTCACAGCAGCTTTCGCAGCTGGTGCCGCAGCGACCGCTGCGGCTGGCGCCTTGGCCGCCGCTGCGGCAGCGGGAGCCGCCGCTTTGGCAGGCGCGGCCGCTGGCGGTGGTGTCGATGACAGGGCCGCCGTCGTCGTCCGCGGCGTCACCGTTCCGCATTTTGCCTGATAGTTGGCGTTGAGCTTGTTGAGTTGATCCGCCTTGGCAAAATCCGCCGGTGTCATCGTGTATTTCTTCATCGCGGCCTTTTCGACCTTGTCGACGATGCCTTCTTTCTTCACGCCGTCGATTTGCGATGTCAGCGTGACGCAGGCCGGATCGACCTTTGCTTCAGTGGAAGCCGGTGCGGTCGAGGCCGTCGAAAACAGGCCGTCCGAGCCATCGCTGCTGGCGCAGCCTGCAACGGCAAGGCCAAGCATTGCGACAACAAACATGGAACGAGTGGAAGTGAGCATGGATGTCCCCCAAAACAATATATCCGAGCAGTCGATTGCCCCGACCACGGATTGAGCCTTTGTGCCGTGCAGGCCCCCCGGCCGCAACGGCACGCGGGCAGTGAGACACAGGAACTATGGCGGAACCGTGCCGGAATATGGGGAAAACAGACGGTCGTGGCCTCCGCGCCACAGGGGAGCCTCGAACTACGGATCCCGAACAACCGATGAGGCAGCGATGGCGTCAGACCAGCATCCGCACCGGGTCCTCGATCAGAAGTTTGAACGCGTTCAGCAGTTCAGCCCCCAGCGCCCCATCGACGACACGGTGATCGCACGACAGCGTGCAACTCATGATCGTGCCGATTTCGAGTTTGTCGCCCGCAACGACCGGCCGCTTCTCGCCGGCGCCAACCGCCAGGATCGTCGCATGCGGTGGGTTGATCACCGCGTCAAAACTCTTGATCCCAAACATGCCGAGGTTCGAGATCGAGGTGGTGCCACCCTGATACTCATGCGGTGCAAGGCGGCGCTTGCGCGCCCGCTCCGCCATATCCTTCATCTCATTGGAGATTTCACCGAGCGTCTTCAGCTCCGCATGCCGGATGATGGGCGTGAAAAGGCCACCCTCGACGGCAACCGCGACGCCGACGTCGGAGTGGCGATGGCGCAGCATGCCGCCTTCCGTCCATGACGCATTGGCCGCCGGGACGCGCTGCAGTGCCAGCGCCAGCGCTTTGATGATAAAATCATTGACCGACAGCTTGTAAGCGCGCGGCCCGTCTTTCGGGCTTGCAGCGTTAATGCGTTCGCGTGCTTTCAGCAAATCATCGAGGCGGCAATCGAGCGACAGATAGAAATGCGGAACGGTTTGCTTCGACTGCGTCAGACGCTGGGCGATCACCCGGCGCATGCCATCGTGCGGCAGCACGTCGTAACTGCCCGTCTCGTACAGCGCGAGGATTTTGTCGTCAGGCATCGCAGCGACGGCGAGCGCGCTAGGCGACTGCGTCGCGACCGCCTTTCCGGTGGCGGACGCCACCGCCTTGAGCGGCGTTGCACCTGACGTTTTCGCCTTCTCGATGTCGCGCTGAACGATGCGGCCGTGCGGCCCCGAGCCCTGCAACGCCGCAAGTTCGATACCTGACTCCTTCGCGAGGCGCTTTGCGAGCGGCGAGGCGAAAATCCGGGCGGCCGCGTGACCATTGGGCGTCGCGGCGGGCGCTGCTGCCGCAGCTGGTGCCGGCATTGGCCGCGCCGCCGGTGACGGCGGTGTTGGCGTCTGCACGCTGGCATTCGTCGCGGCGGCAGCAGGCTTCGGAGGCGCCGGCTTTGCAGGCTGTACGGCACCCGCCTTCTCGCCATCCGCCAGCAGGATCGCGATCGGCGTATTGACCTTCACGCCTTCCGTCCCGGCCGCAATCAAGATCTGGCCCACGACGCCGTCGTCGATGGCTTCGACTTCCATCGTTGCCTTGTCGGTCTCGATCTCGGCGATGACCTTCCCAGGCTTCACCGTCTCGCCTTCCTTGACGAGCCACTTGGCGAGCTTGCCCTCTTCCATCGTTGGCGACAGCGCAGGCATCAGAATCTGAGTGGGCATGAGCAGGTCCCGGTCAAACTTGTTCGGTGGGCGGAGGATCAAGGGGCCACAATGCGGCGAGGGGGAACGCAATGGCGTCGAAAGGAGGCGCCTTGACTGCATCGCCGTCAGCGTAGCTCTCGAACAGTACCCATTGGGCATCGCGCAGTTCGAAAACCTCGAGAAGCTTGGCGACTGGATCGAGATGCCAGAGATGACCAACACCGTAAGTCGCATAGATGCGTCGCTTTGGGCCACGGTCCAATCGCTCAGTTGAAGGCGACAACAGTTCGCAAACCCAATCTGGCGCCGTTTCCACGAACGCCGTCTCCGGCATTCGCGGCATGCGATCACGCCGCCAGCCCGCCAGATCTGGAACGATGACGTGCGGCCCCAAGTGGAGCTCGGGCTCAGCCATGAAGACCCAGCCTCCCGGACCGCCCTCACCGCTCTGAAAAGGCTCCGCGAGTTTCCCTCCAAGCGCGAGACTGGCCGTTGCGTGCCGCGGGGCCGGCCGCGGATGCACTTCGAGCGTGCCAAACACGATCTCCGCCACGAGATGGGGCGGGACCTTTTCCAGGTCGGCAGTGGTCGCGGTCTTGGAGGCCTTTTGAACCATGCCTATACACTACCTCGTCCTGCCACGACTATCGACACCGGTCAGCACCTCACGCACACACGCTTTTGACTGCCGCGACGACTTGGTCGGCGCTCGGCAGCGCCAGCTTTTCGAGGTTGGCCGCATAGGGCATGGGCACGTCGGCGCCGTTGACCTTCGCCGGCGGGGCGTCGAGATAGTCGAACGCCTGGATTGCCGCTTGCGCGCAGATTTCGGAGCCAACCGAACACACTGGCCAGGCCTCTTCCACCGTCACCAGACGATTGGTTTTCTTGATCGAGGCGATGATCGTGTCCATGTCGATTGGCCGGAGCGAGCGCAGGTCGATCACCTCGCACTCGATCCCCTCCTTGGCCAACTGTTCGGCGGCCGCGTTCGCATAGTGCATGCCGCGCGCGAACGAAACGACCGTACAGTGCCGGCCTTCGCGCACGATCCGGGCCTTGCCGATCGGCACAATCCAGTCGGCGCTTTTCGGCACCGGACCGCTGGTGCCGTAGAGCATCTCATTCTCGAGCACGAGCACGGGATTGGGATCGCGGATCGCGGCCTTGAGCAACCCCTTGGCGTCGGCCGGGTTCGAGGGGCACACGACTTTCAGACCCGGGATGTGCGCATACCAGGCCGAAAAGCATTGCGAGTGCTGGGCCGCAACGCGTGCCGCCGCGCCGTTGGGACCCCGAAACACGATGGGGCAGCCGAGCTGACCACCGCCCATGTAGAGCGTCTTGGCGGCCGAGTTGATGATTTGATCGACGGCCTGCATCGCGAAATTCCACGTCATGAACTCGACGATCGGTTTCAGGCCCGCGAACGCCGCGCCGACGCCAATGCCGGCAAAGCCCTGTTCGGTGATCGGCGTGTCGATGACGCGCTTGGCACCGAATTCATCGAGCAAACCTTGACTGACTTTATACGCACCCTGGTATTGCGCGACCTCTTCACCCATGAGCAGCACATCCGGATCGCGGCGCATCTCTTCCGCCATGCCATCGCGCAGCGCTTCGCGCATCGTCTGCGTGATCATCTCGAGGCCCGCTGTTTCATCGGCCATGGACGTGACAGTTGCGGCCACCGGTTGAGCCGCCGCGACGGGCGGACGGGACGCAGCTGCTGGTGCCGCGGCTATGGGTGCCGCGGCGGCAGCGGCGCCATCGCTGCGTGACGGTGCGGCACCTGATGCGGTCTCGCCATCGGCCAGGATCACGGCGATCGGTGTGTTGACCTTCACGCCCTCGGTTCCGGCAGCGATCAGGATTTTCGAGACAACGCCCTCGTCGATCGCCTCGACCTCCATCGTCGCCTTATCCGTCTCGATCTCGGCGATGATATCTCCGGGTTTGATCTTCTTGCCCTCGGCGACGAGCCATTTGGCGAGCTTACCTTCCTCCATCGTCGGAGACAGCGCGGGCATCAGAATTTGGGTGGGCATCGTACTCTCTTCGCTATTGCTTCGATCCCGCAGGAACGAAAAATCTCAGGCTGGCAGAAGCACATCCGTCCAAAGCTCGCTCGGATCGGGCTCGGGATCGTTCTGCGCGAATTCGGCGGCGGCATTCACGACGTCGCGAATTTTGCCGTCGATCGCCTTCAATTCGTCCTCGGTCGCAAGACCGCCGCCCAAGAGGCGCGCGCGCACCTGCTCGATCGGATCGCGCTGCTCGCGCATCTTGTCGACTTCTTCGCGCGTGCGGTACTTCGCCGGATCGCTCATCGAATGGCCACGATAGCGATAGGTGAGCATCTCGAGGATGTAGGGACCATTGCCCTCGCGCACCCATTTCACGACACGGTCGCCG
Source organism: uncultured Alphaproteobacteria bacterium (assembly GCA_963779515.1). Classification (GTDB taxonomy): domain Bacteria; phylum Pseudomonadota; class Alphaproteobacteria; order Rhizobiales; family Hyphomicrobiaceae; genus CAVZYN01. The sequence goes on along the minus strand of CAVZYN010000002.1, from coordinate 594,973 downwards.
ACGGCCTTGACCGCGCGGACATCCATGCCATCGACCTGCTCACCGGGGATATCGAACGAGGCGCCGCGATGCGAAAAATCCGTCGTCGCCGACGAGCGCTCGATCGCGGTCCCCATCGCATACTTGTTGTTCTCGATGATGAAAATCACCGGAAGCTTCCAGAGCTTGGCCATGTTGAAGGTCTCGTAGACCTGGCCCTGGTTGGCGGCACCGTCGCCGAAATATGTGAGACTGACATGATCATTGCCGCGATACTTGTTGGCGAACGCAAGGCCGGCGCCGAGCGGCACGTTGGCACCGACGATGCCGTGGCCGCCATAGAATGCTTTTTCCTTGGAGAACATATGCATAGAGCCGCCCTTGCCGCGGCTGTAGCCGCCGCGGCGTCCGGTCAGCTCTGCCATCACGCCCTTGGCGTCCATGCCGCAGGCGAGCATGTGGCCGTGATCGCGGTAAGTTGTAATGACCTGGTCGCCAGGCTTGATCGCCATTTGCATGCCGACCACGACTGCTTCCTGGCCGATGTAGAGATGGCAGAAGCCGCCGATGAACCCCATGCCATAAAGCTGCCCCGCCTTCTCCTCGAAGCGGCGTATCGCCAACATTTCGCGGTAAGCAGTGAGTTCTTGCTCGCGGGTGAACGCGGGCGCGGGGTGGCGGCCGTTGGCCAAACTCGTCATGAAGCGCTGTCCTCCTGAGGCGATCCCTAGGCCGGCTCCAAGACGACACCGCACACCACAATCGCAAGACCGCGGATCACGACCGACCGAAATTGCTGCCCGCCCGGGAATTGGCGTGGAATTCAGCCTAGAACCTACTCGAAAGGTTTGGGGTTGACCAGCAATCGGGATCTGTTCATTTCGCAACTGCGCTCTGGCACCGTTGCATGCGGAAAGCGGCGCCGACTTTATGCTTTCAGCGCGACTGACCCGCATTGACTAGCACGGCGTCACCGGCCCTCACGAACCCCAGCAGTTCGAAAGCCAGTTCCTCGACCAAGTCGCGATGCGGCGGGTGTGCGCTCAACAGGGCGACGTCGCGCGCCAAGCGCGACCGCACGGTCTCGAGGCGCGCGATCTCCTGCTCCAAAATCAGAGAGCGTTCGATCAATCGAAACCGCGCATCAAAACCGTGCCGCCCGTGAATGGCATGCACCGAAAAGTAACCAAGTGCTCCGCAGCACATAAGCGTGACGAGCAACTGCCGGGAGCGGGCTTTACGACCATGCTTCATGATATGCGAGACGCAAAACTCTGAGAGGCTGGCCCGAGCGAAACAAGCGGCCAACCCCTTCAACTTACACGCCTGAGGTTAAACGCCAGTAAAGCACCGTTCAATTTCGGACGGGAGCCAGCAGAAAGACCAGAAAATCGCTACCGCAGGATCCCACGGCCGGCGTAGCGCGCGACGTCGCCCAATTCCTGCTCGATGCGGATCAGCTGATTGTATTTCGCGAGGCGGTCGGAGCGCGACAGCGAGCCGGTCTTGATCTGCCCGCAGTTGGTCGCGACGGCGAGATCGGCGATCGTCGAATCCTCCGTCTCGCCCGAGCGATGCGACATCACGGCGGTGTAGCGAGCCCGGTGCGCCATATCGACGGCGTCGAGCGTCTCGGTCAGCGAGCCGATCTGATTGACCTTCACCAGGATCGAGTTGGCGATCCCCTCTTTGATCCCCTTCGACAGGCGCTCGGTGTTGGTGACGAACAGATCGTCGCCGACGAGCTGGCACCTCTTGCCGACGAGTTCGGTCAGCGCCTTCCAGCCGGCCCAGTCGTCCTCCGACATGCCGTCTTCGATCGAGATGATGGGATAGCGCGCGACGAGATCGGCGAGATACTTGGCCATCTGGCCCGGATCGAGCGTCTTGCCTTCGCCTTCGAGGTGATACTTGCCATCCTTGAAGAACTCGGTCGCGGCGCAATCGAGCGCCAGCATGACGTCGCCGCCCGGCTTGTAGCCGGCTTTCTCGATCGATTTCATGATGAAACCCAGCGCCTCGTCGGCGCTCTTGAGGTTCGGCGCAAACCCACCCTCGTCGCCGACGTTGGTGCCGTGCCCGGCATCGCTCAAGTTCTTCTTCAAGGTGTGGAAGATCTCGGCGCCGATGCGGATTGCCTCGGCACAGGTGGCCGCGCCGACCGGCATGATCATGAATTCCTGGATGTCGATCGGGTTGTCGGCATGCGCGCCGCCGTTGATGATGTTCATCATCGGCACCGGCAGAATGTGCGCGCTGGCGCCGCCGATGTAGCGGTAGAGCGGCAAGCTCGCGTGACCGCGCGCCGCGGCATGCGCGACGGCGAGCGAGACACCGAGGATGGCGTTGGCGCCGAGCCGGCTCTTGTTCTTGGTGCCGTCGAGCGTCAGCAGCGCGTGATCGATGCGGCGCTGGTCTTCGGCATCCATGCCGCCGAGCGCATCGTAGATCTCGCCGTTGACGGCCTCGACCGCCTTCAGCACGCCCTTGCCGAGATACTTCGTCTTGTCGCCGTCGCGGAGTTCGACGGCTTCGTGCGCGCCGGTCGAGGCGCCCGACGGGACCGCGGCACGTCCCTTCGTGCCGTCCTCCAGCACGACGTCCACTTCGACCGTCGGATTGCCGCGGCTGTCGAGGATCTGGCGGCCGATGATGTCGACGATGGCGGTCATGAGCGACTCCCGACTATGGGGTCAAACCCCGGGTTAACATAAGCGAGGCTGACAACAGATATACGGGTCCGGGGGCTGCCCCGTCCCACCAACCTCGCGCCTTGTACCGGACAGAAGACGGAACGCAAGCGCGTGATGTTCCGGCTCAGTTGTGCCACGGATCGAAGATCGCGAGCCCCGGAAATCGCGCGAAGTCCTTTACGTTGCGCGTTGCCAACCTGAGGTCATGGTGCAGGGCGGTCGCGGCGATCAGGCTATCGATGGCAGGGGTGCTCCTGGCAACGTCCGCTCGCAGCCGACCCCAACGATCGGCGATCTGCGTCGGTGACATGCAGCAAGTCGATGGCCGAAAACGTTGCCTCACATCGCGGTCCAGCCAAACGACAAGCGCCTCACGGCGTGCCGCATCAGCCAATCGATCGATACCGAAGCGAATTTCGCCGAGTGTCAGCACACTCAGAAAGAGATCTTTGCGTGGCACCGAATTGAGCCAGCCGACGACGCGTGCCGAGGAGCGCAGCCTCGACATCTCCGAAATCACGTTCGTGTCGATAAGATAGGACATCAAGAGATCAACGCTTGCGGCCGGACAAATCCACGTCGCGTGCCGGCGAGCGGTCCCGGCGCCATCCAGCTCAAGACCCTTGAGCGGCGACTTCAGAAAGAAATCTGCCATGTTTCCAGGCTCGTCATCTCTTCCAGTCAACTTCTTGAACGCCTCGATTGACAAAACGACGGCAGCCGGCTCGCCATGCACCGTAATCTCTTGCGGCCCCTCCGACGCAGCCTTCTTGACCACCTCGGAAAAGCGAGCCTTAGCGTCCTGGAGTTGCCATCTTGTCATCGACAACTATAATATGACTAGTCTGACTAGTCAAGGCGCATGGACGCTTCGTATGCCCATCTCCCGCACCGATCTCGCCCGGCCTGCGACCTCGCCATCGCCGGCGATTGGGCCGCCGCCCACGCTGTCGTGCAGACCGACGAGGACGACACGACGTCCTGCTGGATCCATGCGGTGCTGCACAAGATCGAGGGCGATGCCGGCAACGCGCGCTATTGGTATCGCGAGGCTGGCCAGAACTACGAATCCTACGCCGACCCGATCGCCGAGCTCAAAGCCATCCGGGCGGTGTTGACGTACTGGGTCGGGCGGGCAGACCCTGAGCGGCGGCGGCCTGTTCGGCTGGGGTGTCGGCGCATGTCCGGCCGCGCATTGTTCATCAAAATGACAAAATACTGAATTTCAGCACTCTTTTTGAAGATTATTCCACATGGTGCTCGGCTCGCGGACATGAGCCAGTGGCACCTTTTTTTCTTGTTCAGCAGTTCAGCAAGCTCAAAATTAAATCAACTAAAATTCAGGGGAAAGTTTTCTTTGTCGGGGTTCATCTGCGAGAGTTCATCATTGATGAGCGAACCGACACCGAGAACGGCCAGCGCACACAGATCGCCCAATTTCTCGAGCAGCGGATTGTCCTTAGTGAGAGTTCAACCCTCACAGCTACAGAGTTATACTTGGAATATTGCCACTGGTGCAAAGCGAGGAACAATGAGCCATTGGTCCTGCCCACATTCGGAAGACTAGTCGGCGAATACGGTCTGCCAAAGGCGAAAGTATCTGGGCGCATCCGCTACGTTGGAGTTGCCATCGCGGCAACGCCTCATGATCTAGCATCCATTCCATCCCAAGGGCTGGGGACCAAGTTCCGACAGATCGAAGTTGTCGAAGGGGTAACCGACACGATGGGTTCGGCCCGTAACCCGGATCGCGCGGGTGTTGCGGGCAGGCGACTAATTGGGAACCTCTGGAGTGCAATCGCAGGCTATGCTGTTCAAGCCCCGAGGACGATCGCACTAACAACCGCTGGAGCGATATTCCACGCTACACCTACAGGTGCAAAAATCATCGCTGCCAGTGCGCCAGTTCTGGAGATTGCGATGGTTTCGGGTGGAAGCATTGCACTGCAAGCACAAGCCTTCATATCCCAGAATGCTCCTCTACTTCTTGCGCTAGCCGAGGCCGGTGGACCGCGATTAGAATGGCTTTCTCACTTCATTCAAAGTTTTAAGTCTGCAAGGGCCCAGAGTTTGATACAATCTCAGGGAGTGGCAGGAAAGACGCGACCGGGAGCGTAACGGCTGGCTATCCATTCCGCTCGGAGTGACGCGAAGCGGTCGTGCGGCGGCGTCTGATCGGTTCAGTTGATGAAAGCGGCATAGCCCAGGAGGTTGCCGCGGAAGATGCGGTTGATGCGGCCCCAGCTCTCGCTCGAGACCATTTCGCCATCGGTGACGAATGGCATGGCGCCATGGCCCGTCGCCCACAGCACCAAGTCAAAGGGTTGCGGTTCCTCGAACACCTTGCTTAGGTTGATGCCCTTGGCGAAGCGCCAATGCGGGATCAGCTTCCTGCCATCCAGCACGGAGTCGAAATCATCGAGCGCCTCGCGCCAGCCGGCGATCATCTCATCGGTGATGGGCATGGTCGGCACTGCTCGGTTTGATTGACGCGGCGACGGCAGCCATTCGCGGTCATCATCGGTCTCGGCCAGCACCGCGTCCCAGGTTTGCCGGCTCAGTGCCACGGCTGCCTTGAGATGCGCCCGCGCGGCCTTCAGGCGCAACACGTCGCCGGCCGGCCAATGGATTAGATGCAGGAACGCGATCTGGTCCGCGACCCCGCTATAGATCATCGCCATCTGCATCCGAGACTGATCCTGCGCACCCGCGTTGAGCCCCGGCGGCGGCCGGGCGCCGCTGAAGAAGACATGCGCCGTCGCGTCGAACGTGGCCCGCCAATCGTGCGCCAGGACCAACTCGAACATTGCCGAGATGAGATGCGTGTAGCCGCGCAGCCAGAGCGTATCGGCGTGGTCGAAGGCAACCTCCCATGCCTCGGCCGGCCCCGTCGCCGCAGGGCCACCCATGCGGCCGCGCTGGCCACGCACGGCGTCGAAGATCTGATTGAGGGGGAGTTCGGTGAGCCCCTCGGCGCTGCGTGTCGGCAACTTCAGTTTGATCGCTTCGAGATCGAGCACGATCTTGGCATCCGACCTCGGCAAATCCGCAAGCGTCTCCCTGGCGACCTTCAAGTCATCGACGAACGTCTGGTAGATCGCGCGCAGCTTTGGGTAGTCGATGGGCTCCGGCCGGACATTGAGCGGGATCGGCAATCGCATCACCGGCATCATCGGGTTTTGCGGCGTCAACATGCCGTGGCGATAAAGTCCTTGCACCAGTTTCTCGACCGCAAGCGTAAACGCGCCAAGACCGAGCGCCATACGGCTCTCAGCATCGCCGACGGCGCCACGCAGCCCCGCCACCGCGTCCGCCGATCGCCCGGCTTCCAGCAGCGCGCGCAGCGTCACACCGGGCGACTGCGATGCCGACTGGGCCATCGACTGGCCCGTGCCCGCCGTTGCAAACAGGACCGAGAGGACGCCTGCCCAAAGCCAACGGCGAAACGTCGTCATGCGCGATCTCCGCGATGTTCAAGGCCGGCGCACCGAAACCAAAATTCTCCGGCAGCCGCACGTGTAGCATCTCCGCCGCGGAAGTTCTCCAGCGCTTTAACGATTGAGGCTCAACCGGGCCGACCCGCCGCCGCCACGCATGATCGCCGTCATGGCCCGGCCGTCGACGGTGATACTGACCTGACCGGAAACGCCGTACTCCTGATTGGAAAAATCGCCGGTGAAGCGATTGGCGCCGGCGCGGATCAACTCGCCCGATTGCGTCACCCGCGCCGAGGCCGTCGCGCACACCGCGGACATCGTGAAGGCGTTCGCGGTTTGCCGCCGGAAGGTCGCCCGGCAACGCGCCTGTTCCTTGGCGCCCGACGACAGGGTGACAGTGCCGCCGCCCGCCCACGTGCCGTCGAGTGTGGCTGGGTCTGCGCGCGCCGGCGCAACGGTAGCAAAACCAATCATCGCCGCAACGGCAACCCGGCGCGCCTGTAACTTAGGAGACAATCGAGCAAAACAACGCGACATTCGGACGACCTCGCTCGCATGGGTTTCAGGGGTGCGGTGCACCTCCTCGACATCCTTACGTCGCGTCACATCCGCAGATCGGAAAGGCCCGCGCACAAAGAAGTGACCCTGCGTTATCCGCGCTTGGGACCGATGCTGTGATTTTGCACGCCGGGCCCGACCACGGGGCGCTTGGACGAGATCATACCGGTACTCACGCCGGCCCACCCGATCTCGCCGGACAAGCGGCCGTATTCGATTTTCGGGCAGCGATGCATAACTACTTTCAGTCCACTGGCCTCGGCAAGAGCGGCCGCCGCGTCGTTGCGCACGCCAAGCTGCATCCAGATGACTTTGATGCCGAGCGTGTCCTTGAGGCGGACCGCATCTTGCGTGACATCAAGCGCCGCCTCCGCGTTGCGGAAGATGTCGACCATATCGACGGGCGCGGGCACATCGGCGAGCGTTGCGTAAACAGGGCGGCCGAGAATGTCTGGACCAGCCAAACCGGGATTGACTGGATGCACGACATATCCCTTACCGAGGAGATACTTCATCGCGAAGTAGCTGGGCCGGTTGTTGTTGGCCGATGCGCCAACCATGGCGATCGTTTTCACGCCATTGAGGATTTCGGAAATGTAGGCGTCGTCGTAGCGGTCGTGGTTCATTGCACTCAAGCTGCCGGTGGGGGAAGTGTCATGCGGCCATCGGCATCGAGGGGCGCGAAGGGGTTGTATGCGACTTCCCAGAGATGGCCATCGGGATCGGCGAAGTAGCCGGAATAGCCGCCCCAGAAGACCTTTTGCGCCGGTTTCTTCAGTGTCGCGCCGCAGGCCACTGCATGCGCCAGAACACGATCAACCTCGGCCTCGCTGCCCGTGTTGTGGGCAAGCGCCACGCCAGAGAACCCGGGCTCGGTGTCGGCAACGTGCGCGTCGTCCGCGAGCGAGGCCCGGCCAAAGAGGCCAAGCACGACGCCTCCCGCGTCGAAGAACGTCACGCTCTCCTGGCTCGCGCTCGATGCCTTGAAACCCAGCGCCTCGTAGAACGCGCGAGCGCGCGGCATGTCGCGAACACCGAGAGTGACGAGGGTCAGGCGCGGCCGCATCATTGCTCAGCAGCCCTTCCAGGCGGGCGCGCGCTTCTCGATGAAGGCGTTGATGCCTTCTTCCGCGTCGCGGGCGAGCATATTGCGCACCATGACGTCTGCTGCATCGGCATAGGCTTCAGCGAGTGGTGCCTCGATCTGGCGGTAGAAGGTTTCCTTGCCCAGCGCGATGGTCAGCGGTGATTTCGCCGCGATCTTCTCCGCCATCGCCATCGCAGCGGTCAGCGCGCCACCTGCTGAGACGACCCGATTGACGAGACCGTAGTCGGCCGCCTCGCGCGCCGTCAGCATCTCGCCCAGCAGCAGCATCTCCATGGCGCGCTTTCGCGACACATTGCGCGTCAGCGCCACCATCGGCGTCGAACAGAAGAGGCCGATGTTGACGCCGGGCGTCGCGAATTGGGCCGTCTCCGAGGCGACCGCGAGATCGCAGGTCGCAACCAGCTGACAGCCGGCGGCGGTGGCGACGCCTTCGACCGCCGCGATGATAGGCTTGGGGCAATTCACGAGCGCCTGCATTACTTCGGCGCAGCGCGTCATGAGGGCCCGGAAGTACGCAGCGCCCGCGTCCGGATCGGCGCGGCGCGCGCTCAATTCCTTGAGGTCATGGCCGGCGCAGAAGGCGGGTCCATTGGCGGCGATGACAATGGCGGCAATGGCAGGATCCTGTGCCGCGCGATCAGTTTCGGCCAGCAGCGCCGCAAGCAATCCCTCGGACAGGCTGTTTCGGGCCTCGGGTCTGTCGAGCGCCCAGATCGCGACGGCGCCGTGCCGGCTTACCTTCAATACCGCCGTTGCCGTTAGCATGCCGTCAGCCGTCATTCTCGATGGCCCCGTTCGATGGCCCGTTGCTTATTGCAGTACCGCGTCGATCTTTTCGCGGAACTTCTTCACGATCTCGATGTTCTCAGGGAACTTGATGGGCTCCGTCGTCCGCAGCGCCTCGCTCAACTCCTCGAGCATCTGCTTTTTATCTTTCTCTGCGATCGACTTATCGGCCTTGACCTCTTCGATCTCGCGCTTGATGGCTGTGATCGGGTCGGTAAAGTCCCCGGTCTGGGGATCGAGGCCGGCCATCACCATGGAGATGTTGGCGGCGATATCGTCGTAGTCGCCAAAATCCTTGAAGCCGTGCTTCTTGGCGATACCGTCCAGTTCGCCCTGGAGTTTCGGGTCGGGCTTGTCCTGCGGCGCCTTCTGCAGCTTCTCGGCCATGATGGCCATGTCCTTTTGCGCGCTGATGAACCCCTCGATGACCTTTTCCGACAACTTGACCTGCTTGACCATGTCTTGCGCCGATACGGCGATCGGCCAAGTGAAAAAGCCTATGAGCGCGGTCAGCACCAGCGCTATTTTTTGAAACAATCTCATGTCATCGCCTCCGCGATATGAAACGGCGTCTTCCTACCTGGGTAAGACGAGTCTACATAGCCCCATCCATCACTGGCCCGGGAAATAAGGCATGAATTCGACTGTGACCTCGTCAGCACGCCTCACTGTCGCAGAAGTGACGCAGTTGATCGACGACCACTTCCCGCAGCTTAACACGAATGGAAAAAGTATTGAAGTTCTGGAGGTTAACGCCTCGGGTGCACGCGTGAGATTGCTCGACAGCGTGGCCAATATTCGACCCGGCGGCACGATATCGGGCCCAGCAATGTTCACGCTGGCGGACGTGGCGGCCTATGTCGCAATCCTCGGCCGGCTCGGCGAGTCTGCCCTGCAGGCGGTCACCACCACCATCACCCTCAATTTTCTCAGCCGCCCCGCCCCCGCCAACATGATCGCCGAGTGCCGGTTGTTGAAGGTCGGGCGCCGTTTGATCGTCTCCGAGATTGAACTCCACACCGAAGGCCGCGCCGACTTGGTCGCCCATGTCACGGCGACCTATGCGCTGCCACCGGGAGCGCGCTGAGATTTGACGGTACTATTTTACCACATTACGCAATCCATTGATAAACAACAGTATTTATTGGCACCCAAAAACAATGTGTTGACAGCCGCCGGCACGGAACTTACCGACACGCACCGCATCGCGCCAGAGAGCGCCGCGATGTGCCCGTTGCTCGACGTCTTTCCGGCGCCTCCTCAAGGAATACTTTCATGAAAACCTACTCCGCCAAGCCCGGCGAGGTGGAAAAGAAATGGGTGCTGATCGACGCCAATGGCTTGGTCGTCGGCCGTCTCGCCACCCTGATCGCCACCCGCCTCAAGGGCAAGCATCGCCCCGCCTACACGCCGCATGTCGACTGCGGTGACAACGTCATCGTCATCAATGCCGAGAAGGTCGTGTTCTCCGGCAACAAGTACGACGACAAGCAGTACCACCACCACTCCGGCCATCCCGGCGGCATCAAGACCCGGACGCCGAAGATGCTGCTCGAGGGCAAGAACCCGGAACGCGTGATCGAACTCGCGGTCGCCCGCATGCTGGCACGCGGCCCGCTGCAACGCCGGCTCGTCGTCAATCTCAAAGTTTACAAGGGCGCGACGCACCCGCACGAGGCCCAGAAGCCCGAGTTGCTGGACGTCAAGAAGCTCAACCGTAAGAATGCAAGGGCTTGATAGACATGGTCACTGAAACCAAATCACTGAGCGACCTCGCGGGCCTCAAGGGCACCGATCCGGCCGCCGCCGTCGCGACAACGCCCGCAGCTCCCGTCTACACACAGAAGCTCGACAAGCAGGGCCGCGCTTATGCGACCGGCAAGCGCAAGAACGCCGTTGCACGCGTTTGGATCAAGCGCGGCGCTGGAAAAATCGTCATCAACGGCAAAGAGATGAAGACCTACTTTGCGCGCCCCGTCTTGCAAATGCTGTTGAAGCAGCCGCTGCAAGCCGCCAACCGCCTCGACCAGTTCGATGTGATGGCGACAGTTGCCGGTGGCGGCCTCTCGGGTCAGGCCGGCGCGGTGCGTCACGGCATCTCGAAGGCGCTGACCTACTATGAGCCGGATTTGCGCCCAGCCCTCAAGAAGGGTGGCTTCCTAACGCGCGACAGCCGTGTCGTCGAGCGCAAGAAGTACGGCCGCATGAAAGCCCGCCGCAGCTATCAGTTCTCGAAGCGCTGAGCGCCCGGAACGTTTGCACGCCTTGCGACAGCCCGCCACACCGGCGGGCTGTTTGTTTTTGGGCCCCCGCTCTTGTTGCCGCGGCAGCCGCGCCCCATGTGCGCATCGTTGCGCGCCGCCTGTTGCCTCCCCAAAGCGTTTCCTTCCATCACGCCCTTTAGGACGTCTGATGACCTCATTGATGACGCTCGCCTCCGACCCAGCCGCCTGGGCCGCTCTCCTCACTTTGATTGCCATGGAGGTTGTCCTCGGGATCGACAATCTCATCTTCATCGCCATCCTGACGAACAAGCTGCCGGAACATCAGCGCGCCCTCGGGCGCCGCATCGGCCTCTCCGCGGCGCTGATTTTGCGCCTGCTGCTGCTCGGCACGATCGCCGTCATCGTCACGCTGACGCAGCCGGTGTTCACGGTGTTCGGTCGGGGTTTCTCGTGGCGCGACCTCATCCTCATTGCCGGCGGGCTGTTTCTTGTCTGGAAAGCCACCAAGGAAATCCATCACCGCGCCGATCCCGACCCGGGCCCCGACATGTTCGACAGCCGCACCGCGGCGCTCGGCTTGGGCACCGCGATCGCGCAAATCCTCGTGCTCGACCTGGTGTTCTCCATCGACAGTATCATCACGGCCGTCGGCATGACGGAGCACGTGCCGATTATGGTCATCGCCGTGCTTGTCGCCGTCGGTGTCATGATGCTGGCGGCAACGCCGCTCTCGAATTTCGTCAACGCCAACCCGACCATCATCATGCTGGCGCTCGGATTCCTCATCATGATCGGCGCCGTACTGATCGCGGAAGGTTTTGGCGCCCACGTGCCGAAGGGCTACGTCTACGCGGCGATGGCGTTCTCCGCGCTGGTGGAGGGCCTCAACATGCTCGACCGCAATGCCCGGCAACGCAAAGCCGCGGTGCGCGCTCAGGCCAAATCGCCCGAACATTGACTTTTGGGGCAAATTCGATCATAGGCAGCGTTATGACGACCACGAATGCCACTGTCCGACGTTGCATCGCTCGCGCACCCGCGCGGCAGCGATAGCGGTTGTCTCACGTCGACCGTCTCTCGCAAGCCGCGCCCCAAGCGCGGCTTTTTTGTTGCCGGCCGCACGCGGCCTCTGCATTCTCCACCCATCACTGACGAGGCACACCATGCCGGGATCTGCTCACAAAAAACCCTCCATCTTCATCGATGGCGAAGCTGGCACGACAGGGCTCGAGATCCGCAATCGCCTCGCCAAGGTCGACAGCGTAATGGTTAAAAGCATTGCGCCGGAAAAGCGCAAGGACCCAGCCGCCCGCCAGGCGTTGATGAAGGACGTGGACTTGGTGGTGCTGTGCCTGCCCGATGACGCCGCCAAAGAGGCCGTGGCGCTCGCCGACCAGCTCGGCGCGAAATCACCGAAAATCATCGACGCCTCGACCGCCTATCGCATCGCGCCGGACTGGACTTATGGCTTCCCCGAAATGACGAAAGGCCATGCCGAGGTGGTCGCGACCTCAAAGCGCGTCTCCAATCCCGGCTGCTATCCAACCGGCGCAATCGCGCTGATCCGGCCGCTGGTCGATGCCGGCATCATGCCCGCCGGCTGCCCCGTGACGGTCAACGCTGTCTCGGGCTACTCCGGCGGCGGCCGTCAGATGATCGAGGCCTACGCGGCGGGCACCGCGCCCTCGTTCGAACTCTATGGGCTTGGGCTCGCGCACAAGCATGTGCCCGAGCTGCAAAAGTATGGCCGCCTGACGCGGCGGCCGATCTTCGTGCCAAGTGTCGGCAACTTTCGCCAGGGGATGCTGATTTCGGTGCCGCTCCACCTCGATACGCTATCAGGCAGCCCCAAGATCGCGAACCTCGAGGCGGCACTGCGCAAGCATTTTGCGGGATCATCGCTGGTGAAGGTGATTGCCCAAGACGATCCTTCTTCCAAAGGCGGACGCCTTGAAGCCGAGAGCCTGAACGGCACGGATGTGCTGGAACTGCGCGTGTTCGGATCCGATACCTTGGGACAGGCGGTGCTGGTGGCCAAACTCGACAACCTCGGCAAGGGGGCGTCTGGGGCCGCCGTACAAAGTATCGGGCTCATGCTCGGCGTGCGCGTTTGAGCGCGCGCCGGCGGCGGTGTTGATCATGATCTATCCTGCGATCTTTGCGGTTTTATCCTCAATCCTCATCACCACCGCGTCGGCCCAAGTGCAGCCATCTCAACAATCCTTGCTCGGCGCGCGAGAGGCCCACGCCGCCGCTGTGTCGGGCGCGTTGGTGCTTCTCGATATTCGTTCCCCCGACGAGTGGCGCGAGACGGGCGTGCCGGCAAGCGGCCACGCCATCACGATGCATCAGCCGCAAGCGCGTTTTCTCGCTGAACTCGCCGCCGCCACCGGCAACTCGAAAACGACGCCGATCGCGCTCATCTGCGCCGTCGGTGGCCGATCCGCAACGTTGCAGCGATGGCTGACCCAGGCCGGCTACACCGCCGTCAGCGATGTCTCCGAGGGTATGATCGGCAGCACGAAGGGGCCAGGGTGGATCAAATCCGGACTGCCGACCCGCACCTGGACGGGCCGCGTCGCGCCTTAAGCGGCTTCGTCAGGGGTTGCGGCTTGAACCGGCGTCTCGCTCAACTCGGTTGGCCGCTCGAGGCGGCGTCCACGCGCTGCACGCACATGCGCGCCAAGATCGACGGTCGCGCGCCGGCCGACATCGGGCCGCTGCCGCTCGAACCATTTCGACGCTTCGCTGCGGCCCGCATCACGCAGATATTGCAGCAACTGCACCTCGGGCTTGCCTTTGCTTTCGGCACTGAGCCCCGCCGTATAGCGGCCCGCATCAATCAGATGAAACCGGTGCCGCGCAATACGGCCATAGTCGTCGCGGCGCATCCGCCGCCATCCCGTCTGCATGGCGCGGATCGTCTCGATGAGTTCGATGTCGCGCACATAGGGCTGCGTGAAGGTGATCTGGTTGACCTGCCCCGCGATCTCGCGCGTCGACTTCGGCTGACCTGGCTTTTCCAGCGGACTGAGCTGCACGATCAGCGTATCCCCGATGGGGCTCTGCCGCGCCAAGTTGATGAGATCAGGGTTGGCCGAGAAGCCGCCGTCCCAATAGGCCTCGCCGTCGATCTCGACGGCGTGGTGCACCGTCGGCAAGCAGGCGGATGCGAGCACGGATTCAACGGTCAACTCGCCGCGCCGGAACAGCCGCGCCGAACCACTCTCGACCTCTGTCGCCGCGATCAGCAGCTCCGGACCCTTTGTCGAGCGCAGCACCGCGAAATCAATGTGCTCTTCCAAAAGCCGCCGCAGCGGATCAAATCCCAGCGGGTTGAACTCATAAGGCGAGAACATCGTCGCCATCTGCGCCAGCGCGCCCGACCGGCTCATGCCGGCGAGAAACGGATTGAAGCGCAGCAGATCCGGAACGCCCGCTTTCGCCACCGCTGCCCAAACAGCTGACAGCTTCGTGCGCGCACCCGCCCGTCCGCCCTCCACGAGACCGTACGCAACCGCGACCGCATTCACGGCGCCGGCACTCGTGCCGCTGATCCAGCCGATGTCGAGCGTCTCGTCTTCGAGCACGCGATCGAGCACGCCCCACGTGAACGCACCATGCGCGCCGCCGCCTTGCAGCGCGAGGTTCACTCCGCTCTGTCGTTGGAAAAATTGCAAAACTGGCCCCGCTTGATACCGCACGCTGCACTGACAGCAGCAGCTGTCGATATCATGGCAGCAGCTCTTGCGTCAGCACAACCGGGACACCATCGATCTGCGTCACGCGGGCTTTGACACCATAGGCTTTTCCAAGCAAATCATCGGTCAAGACGACGCCCGGCGCCGCCGCCGCGACCATACGTCCGCCGCTCAGCAAAATAACGTGATCCGCAAAGCGCGCCGCCAGCGACAAATCGTGCAGCGCCACGATCACCGTCACGCCTTTATTGGCGATTTCGCGCAGATGCCGGAATAACGAGAGCTGATGCGCGGGATCCAGGCCCGCCGCCGGCTCATCAGCGATCAACGCACGTGGCTCCTGCGCCAGTGCACGCGCAATCAACACCCGCGCCAGCTCGCCGCCGGACACTTGATCGGCAGCACGCGCCGTCAAATGCGTGACGTCCATCGCAGCCAACGCGGCATCGATCGCCCGCGCATCCGCCGCTGTCTCAGCCGCACCCGCGGCGCGATGCGGCAGGCGCCCTAGTCCGACCAGTGTCCGGACCGGCAAGGGCCAGTGCACGATACGCTCTTGCGCAACGAATGCGATCGCGCGCGCCCGGGCGGCGACCCCGAGTGCGGCGATCGGCCGGTCATCCACCATCAGCCGCCCCGACAACGGCGTCAGCAGTCCGGCCAACGCGCGCAACAGCGTCGACTTCCCAGCGCCGTTCGGGCCAATCACGACGGTCAGGCGGCCGTGCGGGATCTCCGCCGTCGCGCCTTCGAGCACCGGCCGCGCGCCGCGCATCAACGTGACATTTGCGATCTCGAATTTCATGGCGTGTAGTCGTCCCGGACGCGCATGACGAGCCACAAGAAGAATGGCGCGCCGAGAATTGCCGTCAAAACGCCAATCCGCAGATCGAGATACGGTGCGATAAATCGCAAGGCCGTGTCCGCCACCACGACCAACAGCGCGCCGCCAAGGAGGCTTGCCAGCAGCAGCAGGCTCGGCAGGTGCCCGACCCGCGCGCGCAACAGATGCGGCACCACGAGCCCGACAAACCCGATGATGCCCGTCACGGCGGTCGCCGCCCCGATGCCGAGCGCCGCTCCACCCACAAGCTGCCACCGTGTCCGATCCAAATCGACGCCAAGTGTGCGCGCGGTCTCTTCGCCGAGCGTCAACGCATCGAGCGCGCGCCCGACCTGCAGCAACAAATAAATCCCAAGGCCGATCAGCGGCGCGGCCAGCAGCAGCTGCGTCGAGCTGCGATCGGCCAGCGAGCCCATCAGCCAGAACACCATCTCCGCCGCCGCGAACGGATTGCGCGAGAGGTTGAGCGCGACCGATGTCAGCGCCACGGCCAGCGTCGAGACCGCAACGCCCGCCAGCATCAAGGACACCGGGCCACTGCGCGGTCCGGCTAGCGCCAGAACCGCAAGCGTGGCGGCGCCCGCACCAGCCAGTCCTGCCAACGGCAGCGCCAGTGGAAACACCTGCGCGAGGCCGAGATGGATCGCCGCCACCGCGCCGAATGCCGCCCCACTCGAAATGCCGAGCACGCCCGGCTCGGCTAGCGGATTACGCAAATAGCCCTGCAGCGCAGCACCCGTAAGCCCCAACACGCCACCGACCAAGGCGCCTAGCACGGCGCGCGGCAGACGGATCTCGCTGAACACCAGCCACGTCGCGCCGCCACCAAATCCAAAGCCGCCGGGTCCGACAAAAATCGACGCCAGCACCGCGACGCCGAGCGCCGCTGCCAGTGTCCGGATCAGATGGTCCGCGCGCTCTTGGTCCAATTGATGCGGCGCGCGGCTCACTTCGCAACTCCGGGTCCGCGCGCCAGCACCGCCGCGCGCGCCGCCGCGAGTTTCTCGACGGCGGTGATGATATGCGGCGTGCCGCAAAGCCACAGCGCCCACGGCAACGCCAGCGACGGCCGCTCCTGGAGCAAGCGCTGCAATGCCGGATGCCGCAGATTGTCCGCAACCGCCGTCGGATAGTCCTCCGGGTTACTGCCGAGCACGAGCAGATCCGGCGGCCGCGCCAGCAGCGCCTCGAGCGGCAGCTGGCCGGACGCAAGCGTCCCATAGCCGGCCGCTTGATTGCGAAATCCCGCCAACGTCAGCGCCGCGTCCGCCATGCTGCCCGCGCCGGCGGCGAAGCTGTTCACCTGGTAGAGCACCGCCGTCGGCCTTTCCGGTCCAGCGCGTGCTTCGATCGCCGCGATGCGCCGGTCGAAGTCGCCGATCCAGGCATCCGCACGCGCCGTCTCGCCGACCGCCTTGCCAATCAAACGCACGACATCGCGCACACCTTGGAAATCCTGCGGCAGCGGCGCGACCAGCACCTCGCGCCCGAGCCGCCGCAAGAGGTCCACCGTCGCCGGCGTCGTGAACGTACCCGCGATCACGAGGTCCGGATCGAGCCGCAGCACCTGTTCGGCGTCGCCCCGCACCGCACGCAACCCCACCGCCTTCTCCGGCACCGCCGACACCGTCGGGTCGGCGGCAAGATGCGTCACGGCCGCAATCCGCTCGCGTGCCACCAGCTCTACCAGGATCTGATCGGTACACAGGTTGAGCGAGACGATGCGCTGCGGTTTTGCCGCAACGGCGGTGGTCACGCCGGCGACAATGCCGAGCGTGGCGATGGCGGCCGAAAGTGATCGAACCTGTCCGGCCGCCATTCCTGTTCCGTTCAGCGGCCCGCTTGCGCCGCCGTCCCCAAAAGATCGTCAAACGTCACGCGCACGCCCGCGTAAGCCGCGACGCCTGCCGTGTTATAGCCGAAGATCTCTTGGTACTTGGAGTTCAGCGCATTCTCCACGCGACCAAAGATCTCGATGTTCGGTGAGATCTTATAGGACGCCGCGACTTGCATCAGCCAGTAGGGATCGAGCGTCAGCGTTGAGCCGGTAAAGCTGGCATCGAACACGCGGTCCGGCTTTGATCCGTTGTAGATCGCAGCCAAGCTGACGTTGCCCTTGCCCTCGTTGAAGACGTAGCGCACGTCGGCACGGCCGCCATGCGGCGCGCGCCTGAGCTCGCGATCGCCATTCGGCTGCCGCGCATCGGTGTAGGTATACGCCAGACCAAGCGACAGGCCCGGCGTCACGAGATAGCGCCCCGCCACCTCGATGCCCTGCCGCGTGCTGGTGCCAAGTGCGTTCTCCGGGAACGACCGGAAGGTGGTCAGGTCAAATCCGGTCAACCCGATCTTGTCCTTCAAGTCATGCTTGAAGTACGTGACGTCGATCAACGCGCGCCCGCTCAGGAAGCGCGCCTCGAGGCCCGCGTCCCATCCGAAACTCGTCTCCGGTTTCAAGTTGGGGTTTGATTGATAGTCCGTCAGGTTCGGGCCGAATTGATCATACATGCCGGGAATCTTGGCAGCGGTGCCGACGCTCGCGTGCGGGCGAAGCCCCACTTCGCGCCAGTCATAGGACACCGAACTGCGCCACGTCGTGAAGTCCTGGAACGTGTCGTTGTCGTCGCGCCGGACGCCCGCCGTCAGCGCGAGGCGATCCGCGAACACGCCGCGCCACTCGCCCGCCGCCGACAGCTGGTTGCGCTGATGCCGCGTTCCATTGCCGTCGAAGAAGCCATAACCCTCGGAGAAGGGCGTGAACGTCTCCCACTGCTTTTGCAGCTGCGCGGTGAACTCGTGTTTCGCCAGCAGTACCGGCGTGTTCAGCCGGTACGTCGCGGCGTAGCCGAGGGTCTTGCGATCGCCCTCGTCCTTCGAGCGCAGCAACGCGCCCGCGAAAAATCCTGCCGTCGGGCGGCCGAGATTGTCCGCGCGGCTTGCTGCGTAATTTGCCTTGAACTCATGCGTCAGCGCGCCGCCGAACGTGTCCCACAGCAGCCGGCCGCCCGCCGTCGTGCCACGATCGCGCAGCACGAAGTCCGCGTCATCGGCGGTCCGCAACGGCCGCACCACCGCACCGAAGTCGTCGTATTCCGCGCGCTTGTCGACATGACGCAGATTGAGATCGATCCGCGCCGTCTCACCAACCTTGAACCCGCCTTTGATGGCGAACTGGCCGATCCGGGTGCCATCTTTCTCGGTGCCATTCGGCGCGATATTGAAGCCGCTCATGTCCCGCCACTGGCCCGACACCGCACCCCAGGCGTTCTCGTTGCCGCCCGAGAGCCGTGCCGCCACATCCTTCGTGCCAAACGAGCCTGCTTCCGTGCGCACCATCAGCCGCACCGGACCCTTTCCGTCACGGGTGATGATGTTGATCACGCCACCAAGCGCGCCCGAGCCGTAGAGCCCGCTCATGGGGCCGCGCACGACCTCGATCTTTTCGATCTCTTCGGCGAGCAGGTTCGAGAAATCGAACTCGCCATCCTTGGTCGTGTTGACATCGATGCCATCAACGATGACGCGCGTATGCCGGCCCTCGGCACCGCGAATGCGCACTTGCGTCAGCGCGCCAACGGACCCGGTTCCGGTCAACTCGACGCCCGGCAATCCACGCAAGGCATCCCCCGCGTGGCGCACCTGCTGGAGCTGCAGATCGGCGCCGCTGACGACCGTGACGGCGGTCCCCAGTTGGTTCGCGGGAATGCCGGCCGCACTCCCTTGCCCGCCAGAGAGCAGTTGGTTGGGATCGGGATCGGCCGGTGGTGCGGCAACGGGTGCCGCTTGCGGCTGGCTCAGACGCTTGCCGGCTGGACGGCTCGGAGCCGCAGGCGCGGGCACAGCCGCTGGCGCAGTCTCCCTCGGTGCGACAGCGCGCGGACGTGCGAGGGTTCCGCCTTCAACAGTGATTTCCGGCAAGGTCGTCTGCGCCGAAGCGCCGGCACTGATCAAAACCAAGACGCTGTAACCGCACGACGCCAAAAGCCCCGTGCGTTGATACGAAAACAAAGACATAGCGAACCCCTCTGTGGCTGGCACGAGGAGAGCCGGTCAATTCCGTATGGCCAAATTTCTGGATCGAGATCCAGTACACCACGCAGACGCAAACGACCCTCCGAACGTACACTTCGGATTGTCGCCACGACGGTGGTCCGCTCTTCCGCGCGCCCCGCACGGATGATGGGCGACGCGCGACGGCAGGTCTCCTGGCTCACGGCTCAGACGCTTCGACCGCCTTCCCGCCAGTCACCCGGCAGTGGCACATGATCGAAGCTCGCCGCTCACAGTTGCGGGGGCAGCCGCAGATAGAACCACGTCCCAAAGGACAAGCCCTGCTGCGTTCCCTTTTTCATCCTGTAGCGCTCTCGCACCACAGGAACCGTTGCGCACGCTCAAGAAAGCAGGTCGAATTGTGCGAGTCAATTGCGCGTACACTCTGCCTTGCCCCCCGCAGTCCGCAGGGACTGGCGACATGGCATCGAATCGGATTTTTGCTTAGTCGCCTTGGCTTCATGCCGTTCCATGCAGGGGGAAAGATGGAACCGACCAATCCAAAGCGCCGCTTGCGCCGCATGCGAACGCGCAAGATTGTCGCCAAGAGTGGCCGATTTGCACGCCGATGGATCGTGCGGGGCCTCATCACCCTGGTCACCGTCTCCTTCGCAACAGCCGGTATCGCTGCCTACTTCGCCCGCACGCCTGCCCCCGAGGGCGTTGAATTCACTGTTGCCACGCTGCCGGATCGTCCCGGCATCCAGTTCTGGGGCGACGAGGTTCCGGGCGACCTTGCAACCGCCGTCAGCCGCTGGATCCCGCACATGCCGCGGCTCGCGACATCCGCGCCAAAGGCCGGCGACAATCCCCTGGTCACCTATCTCGCATTGTCGGGCGGCGGCTCCGACGGTGCCTTCGGCGCCGGGCTGCTCACGGGATGGAGCCAATCGGGTCAGCGTCCCGCATTCGAAGTCGTCACCGGCGTCAGCGCCGGCGCCCTGATCGCACCGTTCGCGTTTCTCGGACCCAACTACGATCAAGCGCTGCGCGAGGTCTGGACCACCTACAGCACCAGCGATTTGGCGCCTCGCCGGCTCACGGGATTTCTCGGAGGACCTTCGCTCGCCAACACGCGCCCGCTCCTTTCCATCATCGCCAAGTACATCGACGCGGCGATGCTCGCGCGCATTGCCGCCGAGTATCAGAAGGGCCGCTTGCTGCTTGTCGTCTCGACCAACCTCGACGCGCAACGTCCCGTTGTGTGGAATCTCGGCGAAATCGCATCGAGCGGCGCCCCCGGCGCACTCGCACTCTTGCATCAGGTGTTGTTGGCGTCGTCCGCCATTCCCGGCTATTTTCCGCCGGTCCACATCCGCGTCAAATCGGCGGACGGCAGCGTCTATGACGAGATGCACGTCGATGGTGGCGTCACGCGCGAGGTCTTTGTCGCGCCGGCCCAGCTCTCCTTCCGAGCATTCGATCAGTTCTATCCGGTACCGCCGAAACGCACTCTCTACATCATCAAGAACGGCAAAACCGAACCGGAATACGAGGCCGTGAAGGCGAGCACGTTGTCGATCGTGGGCCGCTCGCTGCTGACCATGATCAAAAACCACCAGCTCGGCGATATCTACCGGATCTATCGAATGGCGAAAGATGACGGCGTCAATTTCAATGTCGCCTCCGTCCCGCCTGCATTCAATGTCGTCGCACGCGAAACCTTCGACACGGATTATCTGAAGAAGCTATTCGAACTTGGTGTGGAGCACGGCTTGGCGGGCGGGAAGTGGCAACAGACCCCGCCCGAGTATCGGCCGCAGCGGTAACACGTCACGACACCGACCCGAGGAGCTTCACCAACAACGGCCGGAATGCTGCCGGGTCCTCGATTTGAGGGATGTGGCCAACGCCCTTCAGCACCTCGAGCTTGGCGCCGGGGATCAGTTTTTCCAGACGCTCGCCCTGCGGCAGCGGCGTCAGCGTGTCGAGATCGCCCCAGATCAATCGCGTCTTTACGGCGATCGCTCTGAAGGAGTCCTGTTGCATGCTCCGCGCCGTCATATCCGGCGTTAGGAACGCTTTCACCCAGACCGCGAAGTCCGGCGTCGTTCCAGTCCGCGTCATGGGCCGACGCAAGACCTCCGCGAGGTCCTCGGTCGCCGCCTCCTTGCGCGCGATCATCGTGCCGAGAAGCGAGCGGGTCAGCAGCGGATTGGTGGCGGTCGCCGCGATCAGCAACTCCGGCAGCACTGGTAAATCCAACATCGTCATCATTGCGCGCGAGGGCATTTCAGGCGGCTGATCGGGCGGCGGCAATCCAAGCGCCGCCGCGACCAGAACCAGTCCCCGCACCCGCTCCGGATAGTGCATCACCGCTTCGACCGTTGCGCCTGCTCCGAACGAATGGCCGACAAAGATCGCGCGATCGATTTTCAACGCGTCGAGGACGCCGACGACGCGACGCGCCTGCGCCGCGCGCGAATAGTTGCCCTCGGCCGATCGGTCCGAGAAGCCGAAGGGCGGCAGATCGATCGCGATGACCCGATACCGCTGCGCGGTCAGATGATCGATGGTTCCGCGCCAGAATTCGCTCCATGCCGCCGTGCCATGAATGAGAATGACCGGGATACCGTCGCGGGGCCCGCTCTCTTGCAGAAACACACGGCCATTTGGAGTCGAAACAAACTGCCCCCGCTGCGGCGCCTTTGCTGCCGCCGTGTCGGTCTCGCGCCATGCCGCCGCCACGCGAAAACCACCAAGTCCCAAAACGATGATGCCCAAGAGACATCCGACCGCGAGCAAGACCCGGCGCAGCCAACGCCGCGGCGGCCGAGCTTGTGCTCCTCCACCCGGCATCACGGCCTCCACCGGTACAAGGACGCGCGGTTTGCGTCGCGATTGCCAGTCGTCCGTCACGTGAGGTCTTTCCGATAGCTGCGGCAGCCGCCGGCGCGTCCCGGAAGTACCAGCCAGGCGCCGTTGGCGTAGAGCGCACGCACGAACCCACGCTCCATCCCGCGCACGCGCATGTAGTTTTCACCCGCTGCGACGATCCTGGTATCGCTGCCACGCAAGGCTTGCAGGACGAGCGCCTGCGGCCCGACAATCACGACGTCGGATGTCGGCTCGGCGAGCACCGTCATGCCGGTCAGCAGCGCGAACCACCCCGCGAGCGCCAGCGCGCCGGTGCGCACACAATCGCTGCACAGCGCTGGCCGATTGGACGCTTCAATAGTCATAGACGTGTTCCAAAACCAGCCCCAACCGCTCCATCTCGCGCATCGCCGCCGTCAGGCCGGGGACGCCGACATCGAGCGCCAAACGCCGCCAGCCCGGCCGCGCGCCGACGGGCACCTCGAACAGCAAGGAGGTGCCGCCCGGCAGCACCGTTTTGCCGTCCGGCGCCAGCACCGTCATCAAAATGTTTTGATTGCCCGCGATCTCACTGAAGTTGCGGCCGCGCGCGGCAAGCCCCTGCATGATCTCGGTCAACGTCCGGTACCGATCGGTCTCGACGATGGCGCCGCCACCATCGAGCACCTGGACGATTTTGATCCGGCGGTCCGCCGCGACGTCGCTCGCAGCGAGATCCTTGACGACGCTTTTGATGCGCAGCGGCGCCGGGCTCGCGGCGGCCCCCAGCGCCAAGACCTTCGCGTAGATCGCCTTGGTGCCCCATTCGAGCGTCAACGCGAAGCGCCGCTCGATCTTTCGCACCATGTTGCCGCCGCTCATCGGCACATCGCGCCAAAACTGCAGCAGCTTGCCGCCGAACGGATACTCGTACCACGGTGTTTGCCGAAGGAACGCCGCGTAGTCGCCGGCCAGCGCCAATGCAAACTCGTCCTCTGGCGTACGCGTGCTCCCGCGCACCCACGCGGTCAGTGCGCCGATGCTCTTTTCGTAGATGCCCTTGATCCCGAGTTCGGCTGCAAAGCTCAAGCCGATCACATGCAGCATCACTTTGTAGTCGCGGGTGATCGCGCCGCGACGCGACGCCATCTCCGTGATTCCGCAGAGGCTCGACCAATAGCGCCTGATCGCGCCGAAGTAGCCGTAGTCCGACTCGCTGCCGCGCCGCATCACGCCCGCGAGGTCTTCATAGGCATGCACGATCGACCATTCGGGATAGGTCAAATAACTGTTCACTTCGTCGCGGCGATCGGCGGCCGGCAACACCGATTGGAAATTGGTGGCGGGTGCGGCGCGCGGCGCGACGCAGCGCGTCTCGATCCAGACCACCGGAATGGCCGCCAGCATCGCCAGGAGCACGAGCCCCAGACCAAGCCGCTTTGTGAACCGGCGCACGGGTGGCGAAAAGCGCATCTGCGATCAGCTCCGCCGCGCGAGCACAAAGCCCGAAAACATTCCCATGGCGCCAAGCAAGAGATGCGGCGCATTCGCCATGATCTTGAAGGTCATCGGCAGCGCCTGTACGCCCTGCATGACGATGCCGAGGTCCAGATAGCCGGATCCGAACACCAGCCCCATCAATCCATCGAGAAAGTACAACGTCCCGAACACCTTCAGGAAGATCTCGGACGCGCGCCGCGATGTCGCCGCCGCGACCGCCGCCCATAGCGCGGAGGCAAAGTGCAACGCGTCATCAAATTTATCGAGCGCGAAAACACCGAACGCGCGCCCCTGCGCGTCGGTTAAGCCCGGAATATAGTTGAGCAACGTGACGAAGCCGAGCGCGATCGCAAATCCTGCGGCGATGCGGCGAATGATGTCCATGGCGGGTCTCTCCACATCTAGCTGATCGGGGCGAAATACGCGGGCCACATTGCATTCTGAAACACCAAATTCGGGTCGTAGTGGCGCTTGCGGGCAACGAAAGTCCCGGTGTTCGGATAAATCGTCCTGACCTGATCGCGGCGCGCATGCAGCCGATACGGCAGGTAGAAGCTACCGCCGATCGCCCCGACGCGCTCGATCAGGCTTTCCGTCAACCGCAACATGCTGGCCTCGGCTTCCGGCGTGACGAGCTGCGCGAACGACATCACGCCGGCGATGCGCGGCGCCGGCGCAAACGACATGACGCTGGTTGTGTCCGCCGCCACATAGCGCAGGGTAATGTTCAGCAGTTCCTGCCCCGAGCGCGGAATGAGCTCCTGACATGCCTTCGTGAACGCGACGAACTGGTCTGCCGGGACGAAGTATTCATGCAGGATGTCAGTGCGCGCCCGGTCCGTGCTCGCGAGATTGGCCACGGGCTCATTCATGAGCGAGTTCCGTGTCGCGATTCCCGACGAGGTCTTGGGGCCCGCCACCGTCTCGGCGAACCAGCGCGCGCGCTTGGCCGCCTCCGAGCCGACCTGCGCTCGATAGACCCGGCGCGACAGTGACGACGCAAAACCGCCGCCCGCCGCCGGCGGCAATTTGCCTTGATCGCCTGGCGCCGCACGATAGGAGACGAGCAACGCCTCATCGAAGAACCCCTTGCGCGCGACCGACAAGCGTCCATACAGCATGCGCACGGCCGGATCGTTGGCAGCGGCGATGAAGCGCGGCGCGAACTCCGCGCTCGGCATCGTCTGGAATGCCGGCTTCAGCAGCAGGTTCTCGACCATTTCGACGTCGAGCTTCAGAATGATCCCGAAGTAACCATAGCCGCCCATGGCGAGTTTGAAGAGCTCCTCGTTCTCCGTCCGAGAGCAGGTCAGGACCGTACCGTCCGCCAGCATCATCTCGATCTTCTTGACGGTCGCCCCGAACGGCCCATAAGGCACCGGCCAGCCGTGCGCGTTGACGCAGAACGTGCTCGCCACGCCGAAATCGTTGTTCGACTGCATGACGGCCGGCGAAAAGCCGATCTTGTCGAGCGCCGTGATCACCTGCGACCAGCGCGTCCCGGCATGTACCTCGAACGTCTTTGCCGTGGTGTTCGGCTCGATGCGATTGATCGCGAACGTGATCGCGGCCCCGTCGCGCGGCAGGCTCTGTCCGCCCATGGAGTGGCGCGCGGCGCTGACGGCGATGGGCCGCTTCTCGGCCGCCGCAGTCTTGAGCTCGGCCCGCAGCCGCGCCACCAGATCCTTCTCGTCGTCGGGCTTGACGATCCAGTGGGAAAAGACCGGCGTTGGGCTCAGCCGGCTGGCATCGTTGAGGGTGAGGCGCTGTTGCGCGCGCACGGGGCGTGGCAGCAGGCTCGCCGCGGCGGCGCCCGCGGTCATCTTCAGAACGTCACGACGATCCCTGCCCTGCATTCAGCGCCCCCACTGCCCGACCAATCCGCAGTATTGCTGTCTTACGTTTCCGCGTGGCGTCAGTTTAGTCTGACTCGCACCAGAAGACACCGCACAGTGGCGCAATTTTGGGGCGAGACCCGCGCTCCTATCGCGGTGGCCGGAGGCTCACTTTTGACCGCGTGGGAGCCCATCCCCTAAATGGGGACTTACGGGCGGCCCTCTTTCAGAATTTCCGCATAAGCGCCCAACTGCTGCGCCCGGGTCTTGATAAATGTGACACGCTGATCCGCCATCACCGGGCCCCACATGGTCCCGGATAGCTGCGCGCGCAACGCGTCTTGCAATGCAAAGTCCTTGTCGCGTTGCATGATCCAAGCGCGCTGCGACTGCTTCAAGCTATCGAGCGCTTTGCCCTTGAGGGCACCAACCAGGCCTTTATACGCCTGGTTCAGTTCGACATCCCACGCCGTCTCCGCGGCCGAGGCGCAACCGATCATGCCCGCTGTCTATGGATCAGCCTCGACGCATTTTCCGAATTGGGCATCGATTGGGTGGGGCGGCTCGTCTGC
The DNA here is from genome assembly GCA_963779515.1 of uncultured Alphaproteobacteria bacterium. Classification (GTDB taxonomy): domain Bacteria; phylum Pseudomonadota; class Alphaproteobacteria; order Rhizobiales; family Hyphomicrobiaceae; genus CAVZYN01. The sequence goes on along the minus strand of CAVZYN010000002.1, from coordinate 568,889 downwards.
GGCCATTGCAGGCGCGACAAGCCAAACTGCAAGCGTCACCGTCACAACCCAGCGCATCCCGAGACCTCGTGCTTCGAGAATCAATGACCGAGCATAGGACATTCCGGGATGGCCGCGATCACCAGCACCACACGCGCGCGCCCACGGCTTGAATATCGACGAGCAGCGCGTCTCCGCGCACGGCGACGAGATAGGCCGCGAGTATCAGCATCACGCCGAGGCAGCCAAAGACGGCACGGCGCACGCCCGCAGGCATCCGCACACCGGATGCATCATCGGCATCCATGCTGCGCTCAATGTGCGATTCAATTGCCCGTTCCGACGCCATGCCGCAACCTTACGCCGGATTGGCCGCCGCCCGCAACCGCGCCACCGGCTGCTCCTTGATGGGCCAGTGAATGAGCGCCGCCAGCAGCCCGACCACGATGCAGATCCACCACATCATGTCGTAGGATTTCGTGGTGTCATAGATCCGGCCGGCGAGCTTCAGTCCCGCGAACGACCCGAGCTGATGCGAGAAGAACACAAAACCGAACAGCATCGACATCCAGGTGGTCCCGAAGAACGTCGCAACCAGGCTTGACGTCAGCGGCACGGTCGAGAGCCAGAACAGGCCGAGCAGGGTCGACAGGCCAATCACCATCCACGGCGACACCGGCACAAACAGCAGGCCAAGAAACACGAAGCAGCGCATGAAGTAGATGAAGCTCAACCCAACCCGCTTCTCGACGAACTTGCCCGACTGTCCCGCGAGATACGTGCCCACAATGTTTGCAATGCCAACGGCCATCAGCGACCAGATCGCCACCCACGGCGCCAAGCCCTTATCCGCCACGTAGGCTGGCAAATGCACCGAGTAGAACGCGACGTGGAACCCGCAGACAAAAAAGCCGATCGTCAACATCCAGAAACTCGGATGCGAGAACGCCTCCTTGAAGGCATCGGTCAATGTTTGCGGTTTTGAGATGGTCTGCGCTTGCGGTTTCCCACTCAGGAAATAGGACAGCGGCAGCATGACGAGCCCTGTCGCCGCCAACACCAGTAAGCTCGGCTTCCATCCAAGCCATTCGATCAGAATGTGCGCATAGGGGAAGGCGAGAAGCCCACCGACCCCACCGGCCATACCAAGGGATGCAATCGCAGCGGTCCGCTTTTCAGCCGGCACCGCACGGCCAACCGCGCCGACAAGCGCCGTGATCCCCGTGCCGCCAACACCGATGCCGAGCAGCAACCCGCTGATATAGAGCGCCGCCTCCGTCTGCGCCGCATACATCAGGTAAAGTCCGATGACCGTTGCGATCACCCCCCCCGCGATCACACGCCCCGCGCCAAGTTTGTCGGCCATCGCGCCCATGACGATTGCTGCGATCCCCCAGACCAAATTGGCGATCGCCATCGCGTCTGAGAACGGCTCGCGGCCGATCTTGAGCTCGCTCGTCATCGGGATCATGTAAAGCCCCATGACTTGACGCAATCCCATCGCCATCCCGACAATGGTCCCGGCGGCAAGAACAATGACCCATACAGGGCGAAGCGGGCGCGGCGCGGCAGTGGCTGTCATGATTGCAATCCAATGGTTTGGCTGGTCTTATGCCACGCGTCGCGCCCTTGCGACCAGTAAAAGCATCACCCCGCAGACGTGCCCACGGTTCAGGGCATGGCTCTCGGCATGGCTGACCCCAGAGCCTCGATTAACGGCCTGCGACGCAACTCGATCACACCGCTCTCGGGCGCTTCAATTCCGCGTGTGATGACCTCGATTTCGGGCACACCCGCAGTCAATCGAATCCGGTAGATATTGTAGCGTGCCAACGGCTCATGCTTGTGCGCCACGCCCATCGACGACGACGCGGCGCCCACCAGCGCGAACGCGCCCTGTGGCCCGGATCTCCAGCTCAACATGTCGCGATGATTGTGCCCGTGGATGAGTAGCTCGGCCCCGTGCCATGACGAGCACGGCTTCCAATGCCGCCGCGTCCGTCAATCCGCGCGTCGACGCCTTCGCCGCCGGTAGCGGCGGATGATGGATCATCACCACGCGGATGTTGCCCGCCGTACCAAGCTCCGTCAGAATTTTCGCCAAACGTTCGAGCTGTCCGGCACCAACGCGCCCGCTCGCGATCAAGGGCGGCGTCGGCACCGCCGAATTCACGCCAATCAATGCGACTGGCCCCATACGCCGCACGTACGGAAACGCCAGATCGACATCAAAGTGCGACCGTGTGCGGGCATCATCACCGCGCATGTACGCGGCCCATTGCGCGACGCCACCAGCGCCGCCGTAGTCAGAATAGATGTCGTGATTTCCCGGAATGACGGAGACAGCCTCCGCGGCACCGACGCCCTTCAACCACTCAAGCGCGCCCGCGATTTCGCCCGGCAAGCCGATGTTCACCAAATCGCCCGTCACTGCGATGTGGTCGGGCGCCTGCGCCTTCACGTCGGCAACGATTCGGTCGATCACGGCGCGCGGATAGGCGTGCCGCCGGTTCTTCGTCCAGTTGTAAAAACCGGTCGCACGTTTGAGGTTCCAGTGGCGCGGTCCAAACCCCACGATCGGACCCAGATGCACGTCCGTGAGCTGCGCGATCGTGATTGTTTCACTCATGGGTGTCCCGTCGTGCAGCCTTGCAAATTCAACCGAACAGGGGGAAACACGACTCCACCCCGCCATGCAAGGCCTGAGGCGATATGGGCGTCGAGAAGATCATTGGTAAGATCATTCAACCTTATTGGCGGCTGACGCGCGGCATGACGCTCGGCGCTCAAGGCATGGTTCTCGACCACGATCACCGGGTGCTGCTCATCCGCCATGGGTACCGGCCGGGCTGGTTCTTTCCCGGCGGCGGTGTCGAGAAAGGCGAGACCATCGACACCGCACTCAAGCGCGAACTCGTCGAGGAAGCCGGAATCGTGATCAGTGGCACGCCTGAGCTATATGGCGTTTACGCGAACTTCGAGAAATTCCCTGGCGATCATATCGCATTCTTTGTGATCCGGCGGTGGACACAACCAACCATCCCGAGCGCCAACGCGGAGATCGCGGAGCAGCGCTTTTTTGCACGCGCTAATCTGCCGGCCGGCACCAGCGAAGGCACCCAAAGGCGGCTCGCTGAAGTCCTCGGCGGCGTCGAGAAGAGCGCGCAGTGGTAGGCCTCAACCAGCCGCAGCCTTGCGGTTGGCGATCCGGCGCTCGGCGGCGCAGACGATGGCTTCGCGGATGTCGGTGACTGATTGCAATTCCGGATCGATGCTGAGCTGCTGCTCGCTGGCGAGCAGGCGGAGGTTGTCGATGCTCTCGATGCCCACCAGTTGATTGAGCGCGGACTCACGGCCAATTTTCCGGATCACGACAATCACGTTTGGCGAATAGGGATCGAAGGCCGCCGCCGCAACAGGCGGCACCGCCGCGTGCGGTTCCGCGGCACGCTGCAGTTCAGGGGCATCGTCATCCTCCGCGCCCGTCCGCACACGCAAACTTGCGATCGTCTCCTGCAGCTTGCGTGTGAGTCGCGCACGCACGTCATCGGCGAGCGCGGCCTCGTCCTTCAGCGTCCGCCGCAGAAAGGCATCTTTTGCCGCGCCTGAGAGTGCCTTGGTGTTTTTCTTTGCCATTGTTCTAGGCGGTCCGGGCAAGCGCCAGAGCGCCGCCCATGATTTCTTCGTAGAGCGCGCGCAGATGCGGAACTGCGTCGCCGTATTTCTGGTCCATTGGCTTCTTCTGCTCGTCCCAGTCGAACGCCCGCGCGACACTGTCGAGCAGCGGCATGCGCGCCGTCAAGATCGGATGATCGAGCGCAATCTGATCGAGCAGGAGCCGTTCTCGCCCCTCACCACGAACATAGTTCGGCAAACAGACATAACGGCGTTTTTCGAATGGAATTTCAGCGAGTTCCTCGCCGCTGTCGGCCCTTTGAATGAGTAGCGCGACGCGATCGAGTGCAAACTGCGAAACATAATCCGGCCGGAACGGCACGATCACGCGGTCGGCCAGATCGAGTGCTGAAAGTGCCGCGAACGAGAGCCCGGGCGGGCAATCGAGGATGACGAGATCGAAATCAGCGCCGAAGTGTTTCATGAGACGCTTCATGCGCCCGCGCACCTGGCTCGCGACCACGTCGGGGTCTTTGCCCTGCTTGGCCTGCTTCAGATAGAGCACACCCTGCACGTCCTCGAGCAACAGCGACCCCGGCAGAAGTGAGACGCGCCCGGTTGCGGTGCGCGGATGCGCGACGTCACCGGCATGGCTGACGATGTAGTCGGACTCGTCTTCCGCGACTTCGTCGAAGCGGTCGTAGAAGTAGTCTGCGATGGTGCGGCCGGCGCGGCGCGATTTATCCCAGCCCTCGCCGCCGATCAGCATCAGCGAGGCGTTGCATTGGGTATCGAGATCCATGACAAGCACGCGCTTTCCGCCCCATGCGGCAGCGGCATGCGCCAGCATCACGGACGTCGTAGATTTGCCAACACCGCCCTTGCGGTTGGCGACGGCGAGGAACGTCGTCATCGGCATACTCCTCAGCTTCAAATACGCCTTGCGGGCTTAGGTGATTCTGCGGAGTGGTAACAGCCGCACGCCCGCGACCGCGTCATTCGAAGGAGCATCTGTGACGTTGCAGTGGCCACCTTGAATCGCCGCATCAGCCATTCTTCCGCCACGTGAGCATCGTTTCTAAGTGCTGCTGGTGGGTTGCTTATGGGTCGAGGTGCGTCAGCCATGCGAAAGCTGCTGGTGGTGATTATTGGATTGATGTTGTTTGCCGGTGCCGTTGGCGCACTCACGTATCGCGTATTTGTCGAACCGCAGCGCATCGCGCAGATCAAACGGCAACTGCCGCCGCCCGTGGTGGTGCCGCTGCCGCGGGAAATGAAGGTCATACCGCCACCGGTCACGAAGCCCACCACGCGCGCCGAGGCTGCCCGGCTCGACGGCTGGCATCTCTTCGAGGTCGGCCTCAATATCCTCAATGTTGTGGTGGGTGTTCTCGGCATCTGGATGACGATTGCCGGCATGCGGATGCAGCAGGTTGTGGCGCCGCGCCAAGGCGCGCTGCGACTGTCACGGGCTTGAGCCCCGCGGAACGGCTGATTTTTGACTTGGAATCATGTCTAAACGGCCGCGAGCACGATTGAGGGCTTGCCCCGGAAAGCGACTCCACTATAAGCACCGAAAAGGGCGCTGGCCTCCGGCCATGGCGCCCTTTTCTGCGCCGCGCGCCGTCTCTTGGACACGAGGATCCGATGGCAAACGTGGTCGTAATGGGCGCCCAATGGGGCGATGAGGGCAAAGGCAAAATCGTCGACTGGCTCTCGGAACGCGCCGATATCGTCGTTCGGTTCCAAGGCGGGCACAACGCCGGCCACACGCTCGTCATCGACGGCAAGACCTACAAGCTGGCGCTGCTACCCTCCGGCATTGTGCGCCCCGGCAAGCTATCGATCATCGGCAATGGCGTGGTGGTCGATCCCTGGCATCTTGCAAATGAAATCGACGGCGTTCGGGCGCAAGGCATCGATATCGGACCGCACAATCTGAAACTTGCCGAGAATGCGACCCTGATCCTGCCGCTGCATCGCGAGCTCGATCAATTACGGGAGGCCTCGGCAGGTGGCCAGAAGATCGGCACCACGGGACGCGGTATTGGTCCCGCCTATGAAGACAAGGTAGGGCGGCGCGCCATCCGCGTGCAGGATCTCCGCAATCTGCAAAACCTCGGACCCAAGGTCGATCGCCTGCTCGTGCATCACAATGCGCTGCGCGCGGGGCTCGGCCAGCCGCAGATCTCGAAAGACGGCCTGATCGCGGACATCTCCGCGATTGCGCCGAAGATCCTGCCGTACATGGATTGCACCTGGGCGCTGCTGGATCAGGCACGCCGCGCCGGCAAGCGCATTCTGTTCGAGGGCGCGCAAGGTGCGCTGCTCGATATCGACCACGGCACCTACCCCTTTGTCACCTCGTCCAACACGATCGCGGCGCAGGCGGCGGCGGGCTCAGGCATTGGGCCGCGCGCCATTGGCACGGTGCTCGGCTTGGCGAAGGCGTACACGACGCGCGTCGGATCGGGCCCCTTCCCGACCGAATTGCTCGACGCCAACGGGGGCCCGGATCCGATCGGCAAGCTGCTCGGCGAGCGCGGCCGAGAATTCGGCACCAACACGGGCCGCCCGCGGCGCTGCGGCTGGTTCGATGCCGTACTGGTGCGCCAAGTCGCCAAGGTCTCCGGCATCGACGGCATCGCGCTGACGAAACTCGACATTCTTGATCCCCTGAAAGAGATCAAGGTCTGCGTTGCCTACGATCTCGACGGCCAGCGCTACGACCGGCTGCCGGCGGGCACGAACCAGCAGGCCCGCGTCAAGCCGATCTACGAAACGCTCGAGGGCTGGAATGCCTCGACGGCGGGCAAGCGCTCGTGGGCCGATCTCCCCGCGCAGGCCATCAAATATGTGAAGCGGATCGAAGAGCTGATCGAATGCCCGGTGACGCTGCTCTCCACCAGCCCCGAGCGCGACGACACCATCCTGATGAAAGACCCATTCGAGGATTGAGCAGCAAAAAGCGGCCGGTGGCGTCAGGCACCGGCCGTTTACTCATTTCTTCAGCGCTATTTCTTGGCTTTGCCGCCACCACAGGCGAACGCACTGTCGGCCGTGGCCACGGACGCCGCGCTCACAGCTGCAAGCGTGAGCATTATGGCGAGAACCAATCTCTTCATGCCCATAATCTCCCTATTCGCTTCGGTCTCAACAGGCTCAGCATTGCGCGGATAAACGCCCGAGGGCAAATCACTTTGCATGTGCCGATCGAGCGAGGTCCGGCGAAATCATCCCCTGCGCTGAGGCAAGCGCACCTTGGATCAATTCATGCGCCAGAATGCGGGCCGGGTCCACCGGCCCAGGAAACTTGATCTGACCTGGTGTCACGCGCACAAATCCGAGACGGCCGTAATAACTTTCATTCCCCACGAGCAAAACGAGCCCGAGGCCCTCAGCCTTCGCCGCCGCCATTGCTTCCGCAATGAGACGCCGGCCATGCCCCTGATTGGCAAACGCGGGATCGACGGCGACCGGGCCGAGCATCACGGCACCTTCACGCCCGGCGATCAATATCTCCGTCATGCGGATGGCGGCGATCATGCGATGGCCTTGGCAGGCGATGCGGCAGAAGCGCGAAACAGTGTGCGTGCCCTCGCGCACGCGATAGGCGGTGCGCACGAAGCGTCCGGGCCCAAACACGCGCGCGTGCAAATCGGAAACAGCACTGAGGTCCGATAGAAGCGCGGCGCGCGTCACGATGGACGGCGCAGAGGCGAGCGATGGCGGCTGATATGAGGGAAGCGGCTGCATGTGCGGCGATCCGCGAATGAGAGCATGAAGGGCGGTTCGTGACGGCGCGCTCAGGCGCCGGGAAAAATGCGGTCTATGCCCGCACGCATCGTCGTCGCAAACCCGCAGTCGCTGTCCATGTCCTCATCATCAGCGAGCCTCTAGCATGCGATTGTGACCGGGTCCAGACGAGGCGGGGCATGCCTAGACCTGGTGGCGTCCGCTCCGGGCCGCCAGCCAGACGGCCAGCGCCTGCTTGGTCTCCGTAACGTCGTGCACGCGCACGATCTGGCAGCCTTCCGCCGCGCCCGCGATCGCCGCCGCGACCGAGCCTTGCACGCGCTTGGCCGCGACGACCTCGCCCGTCAACGCCCCGATGAAGCGCTTGCGGGACGCGCCCAACATCACCGGCACCCCCAGCGCGTGGAACAACGACAGCCCCGACATCAGCTGCAAATTGTGCTCGAGCGTTTTGCCGAAGCCGATGCCGGGATCGACAACGATCCGCTCCCGCGGAATCCCCGCCGCGATGCATGCCGAAATCCGGTCCGCTAGAAAGTCATAGACATCCAACAGAACATCGTCGTAGTGCGGCGCGTCCTGCATGGTCTTCGGATCGCCCTGCGCGTGCATCAGCACGACCGGCAGCCCGCTCTCCGCCGCCGTCTCCAGTGCCGCAGGATCGAACGTCAAAGCCGACACGTCATTGATCATGTCCGCGCCCGCAACCGACGCGCGCCGCATCACATCGGCCTTGCGCGTATCGACCGAGATCCGCGCATCCGTCTTGGACTTCAGTCCCTCGATGACCGGCAGAACGCGGCGCAACTCCTCCGCCACCGGCACCGTCTCCGAACCTGGCCGCGTGCTCTCGCCGCCGATGTCGAGAATGTCGGCGCCCGCCTCGACGAGCCGCAACCCATGATCGATCGCCGCCTGCGCGCTCCCTAAGCGCCCGCCATCGGAAAAACTATCCGGCGTCACATTGACGATGCCCATGATGCGCGGCCGGTCCAGTGCGAGACCGGCGAGCCGCGTGCGGCTAGAACTCGCGGCATCGATCGCCGCCGAGACGGCCGACGTCGCCCGTCCCCAGTCGCGCTCGAACAAATCGCCAAGCCCGAACAGCCGCCGCACCACGCGCTTCTCGACCCGCTCTGCCGTCTCCACAGCCGTAAACGCGAGCCAGCCGCCAGCCAATGGCACTGCGCCGCGCACCTCGGCGACGGCATCCGTCATCGTGACGAGCCCCGCCGGGCGAATACAAATGTGCGCGGTCATCCCTCAATCCACCTTGCTCTCGTCGCGATACATGACCTTGTGCCGCGTCTCACGTACCCAAGTCTCGATCTCTTCAATCGTCTTGTGATTAGCGGGATTGAACTGATCCCAGCTCAAGATCTCTGGCAGCGTCTTCTTCCAGCGCTTGTAGGGCGGCTTCGCGGGCACGCCGAACAGCATGATATCGATGATCGCGAGATCGTCCGGGATGCCGAGAATTGGCCTCAGCGCCTTCTGCGCGTCATCCTGACCGATCGCGGTCACCCACCACACCTGGTACCCGAGAGCCGCAGCTGCCAAATGCGCCGACATTGTCGCCGCCGCCACGCTCTGCAGCAGGATGCGCTCGGCATTGGCTTGATACTGCTTGTCGAGATCCGAGCCATCCAGCAGCACGGGAAACGCGCGCACAAAGCGAAAGTCCGCAGCGATCACGACAAATCCGGGCGCTGTCTCGAGCCCGCGATAGTTCGGCGTCGGGAACTTCATCTTGAGTTTGGCGCGGCGTCGCTGCTCGTCGACGAAATAGTCGGCGATCCTGCGCTTGGTCTCAGGCTCGGTGACAGCCAAGAAATGCCAGGGCTGCGCGTTGGCGCCCGACGGAGCATGCCGCGCCGCGTCGATCACCATCTCGATGTGGCCGCGTGGCACGTCAATCGCCGGATTGAACTGCCGCGTCGTGAGGCGATTACGCATCACGTGCATGATCTGCTCATAGCGCGCAAGGTCGGGCACAAAGGCTGGCACGGCGTCCATCATCGCGGTCGTGTCCTATAAAAGAAATGGCCACCAGCTTAGCACTGGTGGCCCAATTTCAAACGGCATGTTCGGCGCGCGTTACACCGGCTGCGGCTCGGCGGTTCCTGGTTCGTCGCGCGGCGGCCGGGGCTTGCCCGCGACCGGCACGGTGGACCCTGTAGGCCCCCTTGTCTCTTCGTCGTCGGATTTCCTGACAATCTTGCCGCCGTTCATCAGGATCTTGCACTCCTCGCCCGACAGCGTCTCGTATTCGAGCAGTCCCTGCGCGACAGCCTCGAGCGCGGCGCGCTTCTCAGTGAGAATCTTGCGCGCATCCTCATAGCCCTGGGAAACCAAACGCCGCACTTCAGCGTCGATCTTCTGCGCGGTCGCTTCAGACACGTTCTGATGCTTCTGCATCGACATGCCGAGAAACACCTCTTCATTGTTTTCGCCGTACATGACGGTGCCAAGCTCATCCGAGTAACCAAGCCGCGTTACCATCGCGCGCGCCATCGCTGTCGCCTGCTGGATGTCGCCCGAGGCGCCCGACGTAATATTCTCCTTGCCGAAGGTGATCTCTTCGGCGACACGGCCACCCATGGCGACCGTCAATTGCGACGTATACTCGATGAACTTCATCGAATAGCGATCACCTTCCGGTAGGAACTTCACCATGCCGAGCGCGCGCCCGCGCGGAATGATCGTCGCCTTGTGCACGGGGATACCCGCCGGCACCGAGAGACCGACGACGGCGTGGCCCGCCTCGTGATAGGCAGTGAGGCGCTTTTCCTCTTCCGACATTGCCATCGACCGGCGCTCGGCGCCCATCATGACCTTGTCCTTGCTATCCTCGAACTCTTGTTGCGTGATGAGGCGTTTGGAGCGTCGCGCCGCCAGCAACGCTGCTTCGTTGACGAGGTTGGCAAGATCGGCGCCCGAGAAACCCGGCGTTCCCCGCGCGATCACGCGCGGCTCCACGTCCGGCGCCAGCGGCTTATTGCGCATATGCACGCGTAGGATTTTCTCGCGTCCCGCCACGTCCGGATTCGGCACCACGACCTGACGGTCGAAGCGGCCCGGCCGCAGCAAGGCTGGATCGAGAACGTCGGGTCGGTTGGTCGCCGCGATAATGATGATGCCTTCGTTGGCTTCGAAGCCGTCCATTTCGACGAGCAATTGGTTCAACGTCTGCTCGCGCTCGTCGTTGCCGCCGCCAAGGCCCGCGCCACGATGCCGGCCCACCGCGTCGATTTCGTCGATGAAGATGATACATGGAGCGTTCTTCTTCGCCTGCTCGAACATATCGCGCACGCGGCTCGCACCGACACCGACGAACATCTCGACGAAGTCGGAACCCGAGATTGTGAAGAACGGCACGTTGGCTTCGCCCGCGACTGCACGCGCGATCAGCGTCTTACCGGTGCCGGGCGGGCCGACCAGCAGCGCGCCGCGAGGAATACGACCGCCGAGCCGCTGGTATTTCTGCGGATCGCGCAGAAACTCGACGATTTCCTGCAGATCGTCTTTCGCCTCATCGACGCCCGCGACATCGTCGAACGTCACGCGGCCGTGCCGCTCGGTCAAAAGCTTCGCCTTCGATTTTCCAAAGCCCATGGCGCGACCGCCGCCCGACTGCATCTGGCGCATGAAGAACACCCACACGCCGATGATCAACAGCATCGGGAACCAGTTCAGCAGCACCGAGAGGATCGACGGCACCTCGTCCTCGGACGGGCGCGCCTTGATGTCGACGCCCTTCTGACGAAGCAGCGGCACTAAGCCCGGATCTTCCGGCGCCGTCGTTGTCGACGTCTTGCCGTCTCGATCTGTCGCGATGATCCGGCTGCCGCGAATTTCCGCCCGCGTGATGTTGCCTGCCTCCACGCCGTTCAGGAACTGGCTGTAGCTGACCTCATTGGCGCGTCCCGCACCGCCCGGGCTCTGAAACAAATTGAACAGCGCGAACAGCAGGATACCAATAATTGCCCAGACCGCCACGTTACGCATATTCGTGTTCATTGGGGTTCCTTCCCGGCCGGGACGCCACTGAACAGCGCATTGTCCCGGAGTGAGCTGGTCGCAGGGGCACTCGTCCCACGGCAGCACTTATATGACGTTAAGATAGGGACGTGCAGGATGTTTGCCAAGTTGCCATGACGGGATGTTTTGAGCATCAGACCAGCGCGCCTTGCAGCTAACCCACGCACCAGCTTCCGTCAATTCTCGCTGCACATTCCAGAGGTTGCCGCGACATCCTCGCCATTAAACACGACCCTGACGAGGGACACATCGTTTGCGCGCGGGCCGGCCAAAATGGCGTCCAGGCCAGCAAGGTGGGGCACCGCGATCAGCTCTTCGCCGCGCCAAAGTGACGGCAGCGTTACGGCCGCCCGCTGCGGCATCATGGATTTCGAGCGAGCATAACGGCGCTTAAGTGACGCCCAGGCTTGGCCGCCGAGCGCCCGAACGATCAAAGGACCGTCTAACGATGCATCAACAATGATCTCGAATTCGGCGGTCCCAAATCACTTTGCTTCCGGCCGTAACTGGAGCGTCGGGTAGCCCGTTCCGCCCCGGTTCACGCGTGATGACCAGACCGCGGCCGTGTCCGTCGCCTTCGAGAACGCAATCTCCCAGTGTCAGCGCGTCCGCTCCGGGCCTCTCGAAGTGGGTAGACGCCGTTTCGATCTGCGCAAGGCGAACCGGAACATCCGACGGACTGAACTGTGCGAGCACGGCGGCCAACACGCGGACGCGCACGTCTGGAGGCGCGTCGAGCCGATCCCAGTCGATGCTCACATACGCGCCTTGATGCCAATCCACCGCACCGCCTTGCGTGGCGTAATCACTGTCGCGGAGATGCCGCATCGCCTCGTGCGCCCGCTGCAGCCGGCGAATGCTGAGGCCGATCTGATCTGTCGTCAGGCCTTCCGCCGCCAGCAACGGCATCAGACGCCGCCACCGCACACGCTCGAACGCGGCGTTCTGGTTGCTCGGATCCTCGAGCCAGTCCAGCCCCTGATGCCTGAGCGTCGCCACCAAGCGCGCCTTTGGCAGCCAGAGCATCGGCCTTACGATGCTCACCGGGATCGCGCTTCCTCCATCATCTTGGAACGTCAGCGCCACCTGGGTCGACATGCCGGTCAGGCCGTCGATACCGGACCCGCGCGCAAGCCGCATGAAAAACGTCTCGATCTGGTCGTCGAGATGATGCGCGGTGACAATGTGCCAGGCACCACCAAGCTGTTGTGCAAAGTTCCCCAGTAAGCGGTAGCGCGCGTCACGCGCGGCGGCCTGGATGCCCGTCGCCGCTTTCGGTCCGCTCCAGGCGAGCGTGTGATGCTCAAAACCCAGCGATCGCGCCCGCTCGCTGACCCAGCGCGATTCTTCCGCGGATTCAGATCTCAGCCCATGATCGACGGTCGCGACGACGCATCCACTGAGCGGCGCTTGTCCGGTGCCGGTCTCTCGCGCATCGATCCAACGGCGGACCAGCGCCATCAAAGCGACGCTGTCGGCACCGCCCGAGACCGCGAGCACCCATCGTTGCGGTTGTGGCGCCGCCGCGCCAAAAATACCTTGTAGCTCCGCGTCACCAATCGGCTCTGCGCAAACCGGCCCAAGAGCGGCCGACCCAAGAGCGGCCGACCCAAGAGCGGCCGGCCCAAGAGCGGGCGGGTTCGTCAGCCACAGCCGATCCGCTGGCGCTCGCGATTGGCACGATCCTTGATCTGCGATGGTGCGCTTGGATACTTCGACGACAGCTCGCCAAACGACGAGCAGGCGGCGTCGCGCTGCCCGAGCCGATCGAGCGACATGCCGAGCTTCAGCAGACTGTCAGGCGCCTTGGCGCTGCGCGCGTAGCTCTGCGACCCCTTGAGGAAAGCACTTGCGGCTTGCTTGTACTGGCCCCGTACATAGTGGCTCTCGCCGAGCCAGTATTGCGCGTTACCCGCCAGCGGATCGCTCGGGAACCGCTTCAGGAAGTCTTCGAACGCGGCTTCCGCGGCACCATAGTCCTGCTGCAGCAGATGGCCGTAGGCGGTTTCATAATGCTGTTTGGCATCCGCGGGATTTCCGTCACCGGGGCCGATGATTTGTCCGATGGCATCACGCCCTGCAGCGGCGCCGGGTGTCACGGTCACGGCGCCAAAGGCCCCCGGCTGAGCGGCAGGAGCTGCTTGCGTGAACCCACCGACTTGCGGACGCACCGAACCGCCTGCATCAGGCGCGGCACCCGACCGGCCGCGACCGGCGCGCAGGTCCGCCGCCAATTGCTCGACCTGCGATGTCAGTGCGCGGATCTGGACTTCGATCGCATCGATGCGCGCGCTGTCGCCACCACCGCCGCCCGCCGCAACTGGTGCTCGATGCGATTGCGCACCCGATGCAGCACCACCCTTTGCGAGGCTCTCGAGCGTGCCGACGACCACCTGCATATCAACGAGTTGCTCTTCCAGCTGTTCAACGCGAGGGCGCAGGCCGCCTTCATTCGATGCCCCCCCGCCTTCAACCGGAGACTTCGGCTGTGCGGCGGGCGCTTGCTTAGGCGTAGATTTGCTCGGCGTCTGAACCGTCTGCTGCTGTGCTGCCGCAGACTGCACCAGCACGATCGCAACCGCCCCAGCCAAAAGTGTGCTGCAAACCGACCGAGAGAACGTCGCCGTCATGGGAGCCACTTTCCGATCAATCATCATCGCCAATCGCGACGACTCGTTCGCGCGCGATCCGCGTTATTATATACGTTGACCATCGCTCCGAAACACAGCTTTCGCGAACCAGCGTTCACAGCGGCCGGACCTTATTGAACTGGTTCGCTGCCTGGGCTAACGAGCCGGCCACGAACGTCGCCTCGACCCTGGAGTTCGGTGCGCTTGCCCTCAGCCGCCCCGATCACAACGACGGCGCGCCTGTTCTGCGCCGCACAACGGGCTTCGGCACAGGTAGCAACGGGCCGGTCGCGGCCATACGCAACGATTGCTATCCGCTGTGCCTCGACACCCAAATCGATGAGACGCTGACGCACGACACCAGCCCGCACCTCGGAAACCTTCACATTCTGCTCGCGGCCGCCGCGTTCATCGGCATGCCCCTCAATCGTCGCGGTAACCTTCGGATTGCGCATCAGCCAACCTGCCTGGGCCTCCAGTGCGGCACGCGCGCGCGTGCCGACATCAGCGGTCCCCTCGGCAAAGAAGATTCGATCGCCAACATTCGACTTGAAGTCTTCGGTAAGCGCCTGTAACCGCTCGGGCGCAATGTCCGCGGCCAGGCCAGCCGGCGCGCTCGGCCCAGGGTCGATGCGCGCCTGTGGAGGGATGGGTGGCGGAAGCGATTGGGCCGATGTGGAGGGTGGCGCGATCACTGGTGGCGGGGGCACCTCGCGCGGCGAGTCCCGGCGTTCGGCCTGCCGGAACTGCTCGTTGTAGAGCTGATGCAGATCGCGACGTGCGTTGGCCGCAGCCTGGGTTTCCGGGTAACGCGCGACGAGCCGTTCCAGCAAACGTTGCGTGCCGTATTTATCACCGGCTGCCAAATCGTCCTTGGCATCCGCATAGATCCGGGCGGCCTCATGCTCGTCGCCCTCAAATCGCGACCGCCCTTGCGCCGAGACGTCCGTCGCCATCGCGAGCATCGCGCCGAACGCATATCCGAGCAGCACAGACCGGCGCCACAGACTCAAACTCGACACTGCCACCGCACCACGCATCTCGTTGGGTCCCGCCAGACCAAATATGAGCGATGACTTTCGGCAAACATTGGGGCTAAACTGAGGATCTTTCAGGCCAACCCCGAGCCGTCGCAACACTGTGACTTCCCAGCCCCACAAACGAAACGACCCAGCTAAAACTGGGCCGTTCAAGTAACCGCCATGCGCGCAATGGTTCAGTTGGCCTGGGCGACACCAGGGCCGCCGCGACTGTTCAATACAGTTTGCGCGCGACGGTTCTGCGACCAGCATGAGATGTCGTTGCAGACTGCGACCGGCCGCTCCTTACCGTAAGAGATCGTCCGCAGCCGTGCCGCATTCACGCCGTTCTTGGCCAGGAATTCCCGCACTTTTGTGGCGCGATTGGCGCCCAGCGCGATGTTGTACTCGCGGGTGCCACGCTCGTCGGCATGGCCTTCGATGGTGATCGTATACTGGGCATATTGTTGCAGCCATCGCGCTTGGCCGGTTAGCGTCTGCTGCGCCTCGGGCGACAAATCCGTGCTGTCGGTGGAGAAATAGACGATATCGCCGACGTTCTGACTAAAGTCGCGCGCCGAACCCGGAGTCGCCGGTCCACCGCGGCCGCCAGCGCCCGCTGCGCCGCCAAGTCCAGCATCCTCGGGCTTCGGCGTGTTCGAGCAAGCAGCAACGACCAACGCGCAGGCCACTATGGCCGCCACGCGAAGTCCGCGCGCGATCTGCGTCATTGAGGTTTCAGCCATCACGTGTCCCTTCATATTCCGTCCCCGAGTCGTCCGCCGACCCGGCTGCAGCCCCAATAGGACCTGATGATCGAAGATTCTCAGCCGTCTCTAGACGACCCTTAGGAGCGAAAATGTGACCACCCCAAGGCTTTAGGGTGGTTCCCCTCACTCCTGATGATCCCTAGCGAATGCGCAAGCGGATCAGCCGATCTATCCCCAATGTCCCCAGCCAGCGACACCAGGTCACGACACTGTGTCCTGAAACATTCAAGGCCGAGCCGCAGGAGTGTCCTGCGACTCGGCCTTGGATTATCCCCCCACGAAGTCGTGGAGAAACCGATAGCTTAGCGTGCGACGTGCGAGACGTCTGCGCCGAGCTTCATCGGCTTGTGCTCGACTTCCTTGCGGCATGCGCCGAGAGACACAGCCGCAACAAGCGTAGCGAGAATGATAGCGCTCTTCATGATAGTCTCCTATTTTCCCTCGTTAAAGCCGAGCGTTAACGCTTCACCTGCTCAGCAGCCGGAGCGTCCGCGCCCAGCTTCATGGGCTTGTGCGGAACCTCTTGGCGGCAAGCGCCGAGCGCAGCAACAGCAATAATCGTCGCGAATACAATCGCGCCCTTCACCTTCATGGCTCTACTCCTATGCGTTTGTGCGAACGGCAATCGCCTCTGTTGGGGTACTTGCACCACTGCGCCGAAGCAAGGAGAACGGCCAAGTTTGAACAGTTTTCCGCCCCACTTGATGCGGAAATACCACGCGATATCTTGCGCAAACGCCACAAAACTTCACAGCCCAGAAAATAGTTGCTCAACCCGAGCAGCATCTGAACTGAACGACAAGAAGCCGAGGCCAGCAGGTCGCTGAATCGCGCTCGCTGGGATGGACCTGATTCGAGGCTCAGGCCAGCAAGGGCGACCAGGCCGGATCCGAACCGAAGGACGGCGTCGTGACTTGCCGCTCGTTGTAGCCGGTCACATCGACCGAAACGAGCCGCGGGCCGCCGCCGGCGCCGGGGCCTTCGCGGAAGAACATGAGCACGCGGCCATTGGGCGACCACGTCGGCCCTTCGTTGTGGAAGCCATCTGACAATATGCGTTCGCCCGATCCATCGGGCTTCATGACGCCGATCAAAAAACGCCCGCCGGTCTGTTTGGTGAAGGCGACGAAGTCACCGCGCGGCGACCACACCGGCGTGGAGAACCGTCCGTCGGCGCCGCTGATCCGTTGCGCGCCGCCGCCATCCGCACCCATCACATACAGCGCCTGTCCACCGTCGCGGTCGCTCTCGAAGACGATGCGGCGGCCATCAGGCGAATAGCACGGACCGGTGTCGATCCGATTCGACGGCGTCAGCCGCCGCATCTGCTTCGAGCGCAGATCCATCTCGACCAGAAACGTCGCGCCGGAACCCTGTTCCTGGATGCTCATGACGATGCGCTGGCCATCAGGCGAAAATCGCGGCGAGAACGACATACCCGGAATGTTGCCGACGAGTTCGCGCTGCCCTGTCTCGAGGTTCATCAGGAACACGCGCGGATTCTCGCCCGAATACTGCATGAAGCAGATCTCTTGCGCGACCGGGCTGAAGCGCGGCGTCAGCACGAGTTCCTTGCCCTGGCTCAGCAGCCGCACGTTCGCGCCATCCTGATCCATGATCGCGAGGCGCTTCACACGACGTTCTTTTGGCCCGCTTTCGTCGATGAAAACGATACGACTGTCGAAGTAGGGCCCTTCGCCGGTGAACTTCGAATAAACCTGATCGGCGATAATATGACCGGCCCGCCGCCACGTCGCCGCCGGGATGGTGTAGCTCGCGCCTGCAATCGACTTCGCCAGCAGCACATCCCAGGCGCGAAAATCGGCTTTGAGGCGCCCATCACCGAGCCGGCTGATCCGGCCGACCACCACCGCCCGAGCCTCGATCGCTTTCCAATCGGCAAAGCGCGGCGCCTGGTTGATGTCGCGCACTTGCTCAAGGAATGCCTCGCGAGGCAACACTTTGAAGAGTCCCGAATTTTGCAGGTCGTTTGCGACGATCTGCGTGACGTCGAAAGCGACCTTCGGATCGTCGCCGGTGAAATCGGTGATGGCGACTGGGATTGGATCGATGTTGCCGCCGCGTACGGTGCCCTTCAACGGACCGGCGTCCTGCGCCACCGCACGCAGAGGCATCAACCCGGCGGCAGCACCACCGGCCATTGCACCCAAAACGCTGCGGCGCGACGGGCCTGCGCCACTCGCATCAGGACAACGCTTGGATATTTTGATCAACGACGTCACGGCAATATCCCCTTGAACCAACAACGAGACTATCTCAGATTTCGCGCTCATAAAGCGCAGGGATCGCGGCTAGAACATGTCACGCGGATCGAAATCGAGTTCGACCGACTTCCAGGCTGAATACTTGTCCGTGGGCAATTGATACGGCTGGCACGCCAGCACCGCGCGCCGCGCGTTGTCGGCGGCCAATGCGAATTGCGGTGAGCCTTGCCCGCCGACGACCCGCGGTTCGCCGGCCAGCGACCCGTCCTGCCGGAAATTCATGGCGAGCGTTACGACCATCGTGTCGGCGCCAGGGATGCCCGCGGCGACCGTCCAACACTTCTTCACCTTCGACACGATCATCCCGATCAAGGCCGACTGTTCGGACGCGGTGAGCTTGGTGTCGCGCCCCTCGGGCGCGCCCGCCGCGGGGCCCTTCTTTGTCGTTGGCTGCTGCGGCGGTGTCGGCGATCCAGCCGGTGCCTCCGCCTGCGGCGTTTTGTTGATCAGCGCCGCGATTTTTTCAGCGTCGAACTCGGCCTTCTTTTTCGCATCGGCTTCCGCAGCCTTACGCTTCGCTTCTGCCTCGGCAACCTTGCGCTTGGCCTCCGCTTCCGCGGCCTTTCGCTTCGTCTCGGCTTCTGCCGCTTTGCGTTTCGTTTCGGCTTCGGCCCTTCTTTTGGCCTCCGCTTCGGCTGCCTTCTTCTGCGCATCGGCCTCCGCGGCTTTGCGCTCCTCCTCGATCTTTTCCTCGAGCTTCTTCAGATCATCCGGCGTCGGACCGGGTGCCGGCGGCGGCGGCGCGGGCTTCGGGTCGGGCAGTGCCGCCAGCTTGTCCGCGATCGGGTCCTTCATCGGTTCGGGCGGTTTGGCTTCGGGCGGCGGCGCTTCAGCCGCCGCGGGCGGTGGTGGTGGTGTGCTGCGGCCGGAGGCGGCGGCGGTTTTGGCTTCGGCGCCTCCTTCTTCGGCGCATCCCGATTTGGGTTCTCTTTCGCTTGCGTCTCGAGTTCCTTCGCTTGCCGGTCGCCCTTGGTGAGCCGGGTCAGCGCATCCGGCGTGATGATCGCGACTTCGACAGGCTCTTCCTTGGGGGCTTCAAGCGGGCGCGCGGAACTGATCGTCACCAGCGCCCAGGCCAGCAGCGCCAAGTGGAAAACCAGCGAGACGAAAAATCCGCGCCGCATTCTCTTGGTTACCCTCCGCTTTCGCCCTCGGTGACGAGGGAAAGTTTGCGAAAGCCTGCTTCCTTGATCCGCGCCATCACGCGCGCCATCGTGCCGTAATCGACCGCCTTATCGCCACGCACGAAAATGGTCTCGTCACTGCCGCCGCGCGCCGCCGCGACCGCCTTCAATTTCGCGCCAATCTCCTCGAGTTTCATGGCGGTTTTGTCCTCTTGGCCGAGGAAAATTTGGCCGTCCTTCGAAACCGATACCAGCATTGGCTCCTTGTTTTGCGTCTCGAGCTGGTTGCCCTTCGCGGACGGTAAATCAAGCGGCACGCCCGCCGTCATCAGCGGTGCCGTCACCATGAAGATAACGAGCAGCACCATCATCACGTCGACGAAAGGCGTGACGTTGATCTCGCTCATGGGTGCGGCCCGGCGTGCGCGCCCGCGCCGTCCACCCTTGGGCCTGCCGCCACCGAGACTTGCACCCATCCCGATCAGCTCCTGACGTCGATCTGGCGCGAAACGATCGCTGAAAACTCGTCGGCAAACGCCTCGAGACGTTGGCCGAGCCGCGCCGCATCCGCCGAAAACTTGTTGTAGAAAACAACCGCCGGGATCGCCGCAAGCAACCCGATCGCGGTTGCAAACAGCGCCTCCGCGATGCCGGGCGCAACAACTGCAAGGCTCGTGTTCTTCGATGCGGCGATCGACTGGAACGACGACATGATGCCCCATACGGTGCCGAACAATCCAACGAACGGCGCAGTCGAACCGACTGTTGCAAGGAACAGCAAGCGCCGCTCCAGCTGCTCCATCTCGCGATTGATCGTGACGTCCATCACCTTCTCGACGCGCATCTGAATGCCGCCGAGCGCGCGGATCTGTCCTTCGACCGACCGCTTCCATTCCTTCATGGCGGCGACAAACAGCGACGCCGTCGCAAACGTGCGCCCGCGTGAGAGGCCAGTGTACAGCTCCTCGAGCGACTGCCCCGACCAAAACAAATGCTCGAAACGGTCCGCTTCGCGGCGCGCGCGCCGGAACGCAAAGACCTTTTCAACGATGATCGCCCACGACCACACCGAGGCAAGCAACAGGCCGATCATGACGATCTTGACGACGATGTGCGCCTGCAGGAAGAGGCCCAAAAAAGACAGGTCCGTGTGCGGGACGCCCGCTGCCGCGTTCAGCACTTTATTGAATGGATTTATCGACTAATCTCTGCGCCCGCATTGTCCGGCGATGACGGCAGCATGATGGGACCGGCCGACACCTGACGTCTGCCCGTCCCGGAAACACATGCGCGACTCGACCCGGATCACCCCTCTACCGCACGTCATACTGGCAGCTAATGTGACTATTCTAGGGCCCTAAGCCCGTGACTTTTGGCCTCGTGACAGTTGTTCAGTGTGGCATTAGACAAGGCTTGCGGCATCGGCAAGGCGGGCATCGCATCACAGCGTGTATAAGTCGGACGACGCAAGGCACCCGCGCAAAGGACGGAGCCTCAAATGGCGACCGCACACATCGTCGGCTCGATCAACCGCGACATTGTCGCCTATGTGGACCGGCTTCCCGCGCCCGGCGAGACCGTGCTCGGCCGTCGCGCGGCGGCGTTTCCCGGCGGCAAAGGCGCCAATCAGGCAGTCGCAATTGCGCGGCTTGGAGGCGCGGCGCGCATGATCGGCCGCGTTGGAACTGACGCGTTTGGCGCTGAAATGACGGCGTTTCTGGTATCTGAGAGCGTCGACGTTTCGGCCGTCACACGTGTTCCGGACGTCGCCACAGGCATCGCCCTGATCACCGTCGATCGCGCCTCTGAAAATACCATCGCCGTTGTTCCGGGCGCCAATCACGCCTGGACCGACTCGCCGGACCTCCGCTGCGCCCGCGGCGACGCCGTCGTCTGCCAACTCGAGATTCCCCTCCCTGTCATAGCATCGGCATTTCTCCAGGCGCGTGCAGCCGGCGCCACGACGGTTCTCAATCCGGCCCCATTTCAACCGCTGCCATCGGACTTGCGGTCCCTGATCGACATCCTGATCCTGAACGAGATCGAACTTGCGCAAATGACCGGCCAAGGTCCGGACCCAGCGGCAATCGCGTCGATGGACGACGTCAGATCCGCCGTTCGATCACTCATCGAACAAGGTTTGAAGTCGGTGATCGTCACGCTGGGCGCCGATGGTGCGCTGCTCGCGACGGCGCACGGCCAGCACACCGTCCCCGGTCATGAGGTCGCCGCCCGGGACACCACGGGTGCAGGCGATTGCTTCGTTGGCGCTTTCGTCGCGGAAACACTCCGCGGCACCTGCGCTCGTGACGCGATGGCCTTCGCCAATCGCGCCGCCGCCCTCAGCGTCACCCGCGAAGGAGCCGCCGTCTCGTTTCCGACACGAGCCGATATCGCTCATGCGACTTGAAACACTCCGGCCGCGAGAATTTTTATTTACTTGGACAACTTGAGTTCCTGCTGCGCGATCAGCGCCGCCTCCAGCCGGTTCCGCACCTGGAGTTTCTGCAAAATGTTGGTGACGTAGTGTTTGACCGTCTTCTCGCTGAGTTCCAGCTCGGCACCGATCTGCTTGTTGATCATGCCCTGCGCGATCATTTTCAAGATCGCAACCTCCCGCTCGGTCAGCATGTTGAGGCGCCAGCGCGCATCGCCCGCCACCGCTGGAACGGCCGCTTCTTCCGCTGCTAGCAACCGGGTGGCGAGCGTTGGCGTGATATAGACCTCGCCCTGGTGGATCGCACGGATTGTCCGGGCAAGATCCCGGCCACTGATGCCCTTCAATACATACCCGCGCGCTCCGATCCTCAAAGCCTGCCCGACCGTCTCTTCGTCCTCGCGAACGGTGATGACAATGCACGCAACGGCGGGACAGCGTTCCGCGATGGACGTCAGCGCCACCAGCCCGCCGCCCGGCATGTTGATGTCGACGAGCATCACGTCGGGCAACAGCTTCTCAGCGACAGCAATCGCATCAGCGGCGGACTCGCCCTCGCCGACAACGTCCAAATCGGCTTCGGCGCGCAACGCCTGCACCACCCCGTTGCGCATCAATGGATGATCATCGATGACGGCAACGCGTATGACATCGACCTTGAGAGATTTAGGCATCGTGAAGCAGTCCTGTCGCAAGCGGTAGTCGCGCCGTGAGCCGTGTCCCTTGCTCGGAACGAGCCTCGATCTTCAGCGCGCCGCCGAGACTTTCGATCCGGTCCGTCAGCCCTTTCAATCCCATCCCTGAGCGCCCTGCGGTCGGGATGGACTTCAATCCAGGACCGCGATCGGACACGTCGAGCACCAGAACGTCGCCGTCGAGTCTCGCGCTGACTTTCTGCCCTTCCCCGTCGGCGTGACGATTCGCATTCGACAAGCCCTCCTGGACGAAGCGGTAGGCGCACAGCTTGAGCGCCTGCGGTACGGCGTGCGTGGTGAGCGATGCGCACTCGAACTGAACCGGCTTGCCGGTCAAAATTTTGTGCCGCTGCACCGCTGAAGCAATAGTCTCGTCGAGTGACAATTCCTCGATCTCGGGAACCGCCAGTCCGGCAGCCAAATTTCGTATGTCCTTCAACGCATCGGTGAGAACTGCGCGCACCGAAATCCGATCGCTGGAATGCGCACCAACTTTCGGCTCTGCGTCAGCCGTTGCGGCATCATCCAAGCGCAAGAGCGCGAGACTGATGAGCTGCGCGGGGCCATCATGAATATCGGCGCCAAGACGGCGCAAGTGCGACTCTGTATTTTCACTGGCGCGCGCCGTCGCGCGCTGCGCCCGTGCCCGCAGCTGCTGATTTTCGGAGAGCAGACTCGTCAATTCTCCAACGCGCAACTCCAAGCTCCGCTGTTGCTGCTCGATTGTCTTGCTGCCACGCCGCACGATCGCGAACAGCGCCGACAACATCGACAACGTGACCGCGCTGACCACCAGCCAAGACATCATTCGCGCATGTGCCAATTCGGCCTTCAAATCACTGGCTTTCTCGTAGAACTCGCCGACCGCGATGATCCGATCGGACCCGCGCGCGCGCAGCGGGAAGTACACTTCCAGCAGCGGGATTCCCGACGCTTGCTCAAAAACGTTCTCGGCGTCCTTCAAATGATCGAACTCTGCCTTGGCAACGCCATGCCAGGCCCCTTTGAGGCCCGCGGATGGCACGAATCTCTGCCCGACCAGTTCGGGCCTGCTGCTCGCGATGATCAGCCCATCGGGTCCCCAGATCTTGAAGGTAAGCACGCGCTGGCCGAGCGCGGTATCGCTCAAGACCCGGCTGAGCTTACGTACATTCTCCGCCGAGAGTTGATCGCGCGTCCCCAACTCCTGGACGAGCGGCTCCACATAGTTGTCCATATAGAGCGCAGCATTGGTGCCAGCGCGATGCGTGACGCTGTCTTCGATCCGGTTGCTGACCCAGAGACCGATCGTCCACATGGCCGGCAACAGGACGAGCGACGCACACGTGCCGAACTGCCGAGCGAGACTCCAGCCTTGCCAGACTTCCCGAAGTCTACGGCTCCACACTGAGACCAAACCGTATGCTGCGTTCGTCTGTTGGATGTGCGACGTCATCGTGGTTCCAAATCCCGCCGGCCCTCATCGTAGGAGCCCATGCCCGGGTGCGCAAACGCCGAATCCGCTTAGGATTAGCCTCCGACCATGGTCTGAGACCAATGGCTGGGCCTTCACGACTTCCGCGCGCGTACCGCCGCCAGGGCCTCCGGCGTATCGACGTCGATCAAAACGGCATCGGTGTCGAGATCGATTTCGACCACCTGATCCGCATTCTCGCCGAACAGCTGTTTGGCACCAACATCGCCGGAAATAGACTGCAACTCCTTGAAGAACTGTGCACCCCACAGGACTGGATTGCCGCGCTTGCCGTGACGCACGGGCACGACGATGGCGCGCCCCTCTTTTGGCGCGAATGCTGCGATCAGCCGGTCGAGATGTTCGGGCCGCAGCTCGGGCATGTCGCCGAGCGTAACGATCACGCCGTCGATATCCGACGGCAGCGCCTTGATGCCGGTCACGAGCGACGAGGCAATCCCCGACGCAAACTCCGCGTTGTGCGCGATTGAGGCGTCGAGCCCCGCCAGCGTCTGCGCAATGCGCTCGCCCATGTGCCCCGTGACGACGACAGCCGGTCGCGCCTGGCTCGCCGTCACGGCCTCGACCACATGGCGCACGATCGGCTTGCCGCGCAGGACCTCGAGCAGTTTGTTGTTGGCTCCCATCCGCGTCGAGCGCCCCGCCGCCAGCACGATCGCGCCTATCTTCGGGGCGATCCGCGCATGTGGTTTCTCACCCTCGCGCGGTTGCGGACGCGTCGGGATCTCTTTCAGCAGCCCGCCGACACCCATTGCCGCGATCTCCACCGACCCAACGGGCAAACCCGCGGCCAGCCGCTCCAACACCCAATCGAAACCGTTGAGTTTGGGTGAGGCCGCGCAACTCGGGATCCCGATTACATCTGCAGTGTGAAGCTTGCCGAGCATCAGCAGATTGCCGGGGTCGACCGGCATGCCGACGTGCAGCACCTGTCCGCCCGCCGCGACGACGCCGGCCGGCACCACGTCTTCGCGGTCAATGATTGCCGATGCGGCAAACACCATGATCGGATCGAGACCCTTGTAGTCCAACGCCTTGATGGCCTTGGCGATCGCGCGTGGCTCATGCGCACAAATCTCCACCAGCTCGATCGTACCACCAAGGGCCGCAATGCGCTCCCCGATCACGCGCTGCCGCTTGGCGAGCACGCTCTCTTTTGTCCCGGTCAACCGCGTCAGTACCAATCCCGCGCGCCGCGCCTTGAACGCTGCAACCGAGACGAGACCAGCCACGGCGAGTTTTTCCGCCGCAGCCACGTGCCGCTCCGGCACACCAAAGGGGATGATCTTGATGGTCGCGATCATCTGTCCGGCGGACACCCGCTCGAACGGCAGCACCGTGGCAACCGTCACGCCCTCGTCGATCAGATTGAGCGCCTGCAACTTTGCGACATCGAGCGTCGCGACGCCGTCCATCAATGCGGTGAGGTTGACCCGCCCGGTGAACGGCGCTGTCATTGCAACGCCGCGCCCGGCCAGCGCCGTCGCAATCCGTTGCGCTGCGCGATCCTCCGCAACGTCATCCGGCCCGAGTTGCGCGACAACGGCATGCGTGAGACCCGTATCCTGCAACGCCGCGATGTCGGCTGCGCTCAATGCGCGCCCTTTCTTCAACAGGCCACTGGGTGTCGCGGTCGAATGCGCGAGCACCGCTCCAAGCGCGTCTTTTAGCGGCAGAGATCCGAACTTCATTTCAAGTCTCTTGTCGGTTGGGTGAGCGCGGGCACGACGTATGCCTTGTGCGCCGGTTTTGATCCGAGCGTAGCCCAACAACCGCAACACGTTACAATGCTGGGTTCCGCGCGGTTCTACGGCGCCACGATACGTCGAGACTGCTTGCAGCGCTAACCCAACTTGCAAAGTTACCTACTCCGCCACCTCCCTGTCATGCGGGAGGCGTCAAGGATCTCGTCCAGATCCGCGGGTGTCATCCAGCCTTTCTCAAGCACCACATCCCGGATCGTCCGGCCACTCTTGTGCGCGATCGCCGCCACTTCGGTCGCCTTGGCATAGCCGATCTTCGGGTTTAGTGCGGTCACGATCGAGAGCGACTGCTCGACCATCCGCTTCAGATCGCTTTCGTTCGCCGTGATCCCCGCAACACACTTCTCGGCCAGAACGTCGCACGCGCTCTGCATATGCGACAGGCTCTTGAACAGACTGTGCGCGATGATCGGCTCAAATGCATTGAGTTGCAGCTGCCCAGCCTCGGCTGCAAAGCTCACCGTCACATCGTTGCCGATCACCTCGAAGGCAACTTGATTGACGACCTCCGGGATCACCGGATTGACTTTGCCTGGCATGATGCTGGAGCCCGCCTGCATCGGCGGGAGATTGATCTCGTTGAAGCCCGCGCGCGGCCCAGATGACAGCAACCGCAGATCGTTACACGTCTTCGAGAGCTTCACGGCGACGCGCTTCAGCACGCCCGAGAGCTGCACGAACGCGCCTGCATCCTGCGTCGCCTCGACAAGGTTTGTCGCTGTTACGATCGGCAACCCGGTGAGCTTCTCCAGATGATCCCGCACCACGCGTGCGTAATCGGGATGCGCATTAAGCCCTGTGCCAATAGCAGTCGCGCCGAGATTGATCTCATGCAGCAGCAGCGAAGCCTCGCGCAAGCGCTGCTCGTCCTCACCTAGCATTACGGCATAGGTGCTGAACTCTTGTCCGAGCGTCATCGGCACCGCATCTTGCATCTGCGTGCGCCCGATCTTGACGAGCGATCCGAACTCCTCCGCCTTCGCCTCGAACGCGCCGCGCAACCGCGCCATCGATGCGCATAACCGCCCGATCCCCGTTATGAGCGCAAGCTTCACCGCTGTCGGATAGACGTCGTTGGTGCTCTGACACATGTTGACGTGCTCATTGGGATGCAGCGCGTCGTAGTCACCGCGACGCTTGCCCAACAGCTCCAACGCTCGGTTTGCGATCACCTCGTTTGCATTCATGTTGGTCGAGGTGCCGGCGCCGCCCTAAATCACGTCGACGACGAAATGATCGTGCAGCTTTCCCGCGCGCAACTCCTCGCAGGCGGCCGCAATCGAATGCGCGCGCGCCACATCGAGAATTTCAAGTTGGTGATTGGCGAGCGCCGCCGCCTGCTTGATCACGGCGAGCGCAACGATCAGATCGGGATAGTGCGAGATCCGCATCCCGGTGATGGGAAAATTCTCGACAGCGCGCAACGTGTGAACACCGTAATAGGCCTCCGAGGGGACATCCTTGTCGCCCAATAGATCATGTTCGCGCCGTGTGCCCACTTGCCTGCTCCGCTTTGATACCCAGGAGCGCTGTAACTTGGGTCAATGGATGCGCGAGGGCAATGCAAAAGTGAGAGCACCGCCCCTTCCAACGCAGTGGCGGCAGTCGCGCGCACAATTCTCCTATAGGCACGCCGCGACAAGTATGATCTCCTCGCACAATTCATCCCACTGCAATTGCCAGGAACCACGCATAATGCCCACCACCGCAGCCAAGGCCAATGCAACCGCTCGCCGCGCCATGACGCCTGCGATCCGCGCGCGCGCCGTTCTCGGCGAAATTGCGACAGTGCTCATCAACTCGGAGCGCCATCGTAGTTTACCGATCGCGGTGCTGAGCGCCGTTGTCGTGCCCGCAATCACCACCAAGCAGTACAGCGTCCTCGAAAGGAAGATCGACGATGCCGGCAACACTGTTCCCGTCGCGTGCGTGCTCTGGGCCTCCGTCTCGGATGCCGTTGATCAACGCCTCGTGCTGACCACCGACCAGCCGATGCAGCTCGACAAGGCGGAGTGGAAGAGCGGGCCGCACATCTGGTTGATCGAGGCGGCGGGCGACACTCGCGCGGTGGCAGCCCTCATGAACCAGCTGCAAACCACCATCTGGGCCGGCAAGCAGGTCAAGATGCGGGCCAAGAAGAAGGACGGCAAAACCGGCATTCGCCTCCTCAATACCAAGCCCGCCAAGGCGCCGGCGCTCAAGGCGAACGGGAAGATGGCCGTTTGAGGTCATCCCCTCAGTCGATTTTGGCGCCAGACGACTTGACGACCTTCGCCCACTTCTCGATTTCGAGTTTGAGCAAATCCGCGAAAGCCGCGGTCGTGCCGCCCAGCGCATCGCCGCCCTCGGTTCGGATTTTCTCGCGCACCTCCGGCGCCTGCAGCGCCGCGTTGATCTCTCTATTGAGCGTCTGGACGATGGTGGCAGGCGTGCCAGTTGGCACCAGAATGCCGAACCACGTGTTGGCATCAAACCCCGGAAAGCCCGAACTCCGCGACCGTCGGCGTCTCCGGCAGCACCGGCGAGCGCTTCGGGCCCGTGAGCGCGATAGCACGCAACTTGCCGCCCTTGACATGGCCGAGCAGCGTCGGCACGGACGACATCAGGAGATCAACTCGGCCACCGAGCAGATCAGTGATCGCTGGAGCTGCACCCTTGTAGGGAATATGCTGGAACTTGATGCCAGCAGCACCCTGCAGCAGCTCACTCGAGAGATGCGCGACGGTGCCGTTGCCGGGCGAGGCGAATGTCACCGCTTCCGGCTTCGCTTTTGCAGCAGCGATGATGTCGGCCAAGGTCCGATACGGCGACTCCGCCGACACCACCATCAGGATCGGCGAATCCGCGACGAGTGCAATAGGCGTCAGGTCCTTAAGTGGATCGTACGGCAGCTTTGGATAAAGCGTCGCGTTGACCGCCATGTTCGACGTCTGCCCCATCACGATGGTGTAGCCGTCAGCCGCGGATTTGGCCGCCAGATCGACGCCGATATTGCCGCCCGCGCCAGGCTTGTTCTCGATCACGAACGGTTGCTTCAAGCTCTCGCTCAGCTTGTTGGCCACCACCCGCGACAGCAAATCCGTGCCACCGCCCGGCGGAAACGGCACGATCATCCGGATGGCCTTAGCCGGATAGTCTTGCGCAGCGCCCGGTCCCACAGACGCAACAAGCGCCGCCGTCAGACCCATTAGTCCAATTGCAATCTGAGACATGTGTCCACCTCGCGCCATGGTCATTCGCTCTTGATGTTGCCGTCTTTGACAACCTTACCCCACTTCTCGATCTCGGCAGCAACGAAGGCCGCGAAATCGGCCGGCGTGTTCGCCCGCGTCACGACGCTCAGTGCTGCCGTGCGTTCCATCACAGCGGGCGCCTTGATCGCCGCATTGAGCGCGCCATTCAGCTTGTCCACGATGTCCTTTGGCGTGCCGGCAGGCGCGAACACACCATTCCACTCGTAGGCCTCGAAGCCCGCCAACGTTTCGGAGACTGGCGGCACATCGGGGAGCGAGGCTAGTCGTCCCGTCCCGGTATGCGCAATCGCCCGGATTTTGCCGGACTTCACATGTGGCGTGGAGGCCGCAGCGTTCGAAAAGAAATACTTGATGTGCCCGCCCATCAGATCGTTGAGCGCCGGCGCTCCGCCCTTGAATGGCACGTGATTGAGTTTGATCCCGGCTTGGCTGCGGAACAGTTCGAGCGCCAGATGCTGCACCGTACCGTTGCCGGAGGATGCCCAATCGAGACTGCCGGCCTTCTTCGCCTCGGCGACGATCTCCGCCACCGTCTTTTGCTCGACGCCCGGATGCACCACCAGCAGGTTCGGCACGATGCCCGCCAGGAACACCGGCATAAAATCCTTCTTGGTGTCATAGGGTAGAGACGGCAACAGCGTCGGGTTGACGGAGAACGCCGTCGCATCATGCAAGATGGTATAGCCGTCAGGCGCCGCCTTGGCTGCAACACCGGCACCGATCGTGCCGCCACCGCCGCCCCGATTGTCGATCACAAACGGCTGGCCCAAGTCCTCCGATACCTTCGCGAACAGCAAGCGCGACAGCGTATCGGCGCCGCCGCCTGCGGCATAGGGCACCACCACTTTCACCGGCTTGGCCGGATAGGCCGCCTGCGCTCCTGCGACGCCGGGCCATCCGCCCGCGGCAGCAGTCCCCGCCACACTCAGTCCAAACTGCCGCCGCGTCATCGCCGATCGCATGATTGTCTCCCGTTTCATCTGGCTCACTTCTAAGTCAATTGGCGGACTTGAAAAGATGCATTCCGGAGGATTTCGTGCTGACTGAGGTGGCGGCAGTCGGGCCTTGGCCTCGGCGGCGAATGTCTGTATCGGTTCGGCGCCGCACAACGTGCATCTGCACGACAGATCATTGGACATGAGCATGCCGCCGCCCATCCTGACCAACGCCGGCTCGCTGTTGAGCGGCTATGACGCTATTTTTTGCGACGTCTGGGGCGTGCTGCACAACGGCAAGACGGCTTACGCCGAGGCAGGCGCTGCGCTCGCCAAATTCCGCGCGGCGGGTGGGACCGTTATTCTCGTCTCGAACGCGCCCGTGCCCGCGGCTGGTGTCGAACGCGTATTGAAGGCGACGGGCGTCAGGCGCGATTGCTGGGATGCGATCGTGTCGTCTGGTGATATCGCGCTTACGCATATCCGTGAGCAAGGCTACACGCGGTTGTCGCGCGTCGGCCCGCACGATCGGGACGGTCCATTTTTTGCCGGGCTGCCAGGGCCGCACGTCGCGCTGCACGAGGCCGAGGCCATCGCGTGCACCGGACTGCTCGACGATCGCCGTGAAAAAGTCGAGGACTATCGCTGGTTGATCGACGGCGGATTGAAACACAAGTTGCCGTTCGTCTGCGCCAATCCGGATCTCGTGGTTGATGTCGGCACGGAGCGGCTACTGTGTGCGGGCTCGATCGCCGACGTTTACGAGCGCGAGGGCGGGTTCGTGTTCTGGGCCGGCAAGCCCCACCCCTCGGCATACGGCACAGCTTTGCGGGTCGCAACGGACCTGCGCGGCAGCGAACCGAAAAGCGAACGCATCCTCGGCATTGGCGATGCGCTGCGCACCGACCTCGCAGCGGCCGAAGGCATGGGCGTTGCCGGCCTCTTCATCGCCTCCGGCATCCACAATCACGAAACACTGACAGGTACCGCGATTGATCCGGCGAAGCTTGCGGCGCTCTTCAAGACTGGCGCTCCTCCGGCGATCGCCGCGATGGACCAGCTGCGCTGGTAGCGCCGCGCATGCGCGGCTACGCCATCGCGGTCGAACAGACGGAGCGCAGTGCTTTTGAGCTACCTCACGTCTTCGTGCCGCGCACCGGATAGCCTTTCTCAGCGACGAATTTGATACCCATCAAGATCGTTGCGAGGTCCGGCCGCGCGAACGGTGCGTTCGAGATGTCGAGAATTTGCACGTTACCTTGCGGATTGACGACGAACAGGCCGGGTTCGGAGAACGGGCGATCGGTTTCCTGCGGCGAGCGGGGCTCCGAGATGTAGAGGCCGAGCTGGCGCATCTGGTCGAGCGTCATGCCGTAGCCGACCGGAAAGCGCCAGCCGTGTTCGGCAACGTCGGCCTCAGCTTTCTCTTTTGGATCAGCAGAGACGGCCGAAACGGAAATGCCGGCCGCCTTGAACTCCTCAAGCAGTCCGTCGAGCGTCTTGAAGTATTTCTTGCAGAGCGGGCAGTGCTTGCCGCGATAGACCGCAAGCATTCGCCAGCCCGGCGATCCGGCGACATCAATCTGGCCACCAGCTGTTGTCAAAAAGTTCATCTTCGGAAACGCCGCACCGGCGCTCAGTTTCGTCGACGTTGGCATGTTGGGCTCTCCAGATTGGCAGTTGTGACGCCAAAAAAGAGCGGCTGGAATGCCGCTCTTTCGTTACATCTGTTTGAACAGAATTACTTCAATTCGTTCGGGGACTTGCCCTTGATTGAGGTCCAATTGGCGTCCGCCTTCTTGATATGGCCCGGCACGTCGGCATTCCATTTCTTGGACACATCGGCATTGAAGTTCATGTAGAGCTTGCCGTCGACAATCTTCCAAACTGCCGGATCGGCATCGAACTTCTTATTGACTGCCGCAGCAAACGCACAGAAGCCGCCGTATTGCGGTGCGTACTTGGCCGGCTCCTTTGTGAAGGCATCGCGGTTCGCCGCGGAGGCAAAGCGATACGTCGCGCCGTCGTGCGATGCTGTAAACTCGGGAACACCAGGAGTCGGCGCACCAACCGTGAAGTAGCCGACCGGATCATGACCGCGCAGCGCGACGCCGGCCGTATCGATGTTGACGGTCGACATGGAGGTATCGCTGAAGGCGAGAACGGCCGGCGCGCTGAAGCTGCAAACTGCGACGGCTAGAGTTGCAATCCGCAAGGCGCGGTGAAAAGAAGTAGACATCGGCGATGGGTTCCCTTGTGCTCGAACGGGCGAAGCTCCCGCCTTGGCAAAGTTAGTCGGGAATTTTCGCAGAGAGAAATCACGCCCCCGCACGTTCGCGTGAGAAACCCAGCACTGCGTTCTTGCATCGGCCGCGCGCGAACTTGCAGCTGGTTTTTTGTGCGCGAACTTTAACGATGTTGCCAATCATCCGGGTTCGCCGAATTGCCGGGTGACAAGCCGAGGATGTCACCAGCCGTCGAAACTCCGAGCCCGAGCACCGTCCGGTTTGCATATGCGAAATAGGCGACGACTTGGTTGATTTCCAAGATCTTGCCATCATCGAGTCCGGCGTCGCGCATTCGCGCAATCGTCTCGTGACCAACCGACAGCGGCGCCTCAGTCAATACCTTGGCATACATCAGTGCCGCCTGTTCCGCTGACGAGAATGCAGGGCTGAAGTTCTGTGTCTCCAACGCCGTCCGGATTTCGGTGGCGCGACCGTCGTCGCCAACGATTCGTTTCAGGCCGGCGAAGTGATGATCGACACAGTAGGCGCAGCCATTGCGCAAACTGACATAGACACCGAGCGTTTCGAGAAACCACTTCGGCAGCATGTTCCCGGTGTGGTGAAGCACTTGCTTATAGAGGGCCATGTGCCCTTCCATCGTATGCGGGCGCAGGCTATGCGCCATCATGATGTTGTCGACGTTGTCGCTGGGGCCTTTGACGCGGTCGTACAGCACCTTGAGACGGCCCGCCGCCTCTGCGTAGGGAATGACTTCAATCCAGGTCATGTCATGCCTTCATGCGCGAGATCCATCAGGGCAGCATACATTAAAGCGATGATGTGCAACGGTCACGGCACATGATGCTCCCGCCGATCATGTTTTGGATTCGACAGGGTCGACGCGGCGCGGCAAGACTTAGCCGCCCAATCCGTATCCCCAGTCGCCCGAATTTGCTTGGAGTTGCCATGCCGCGCCGCATTATCGACATTTCGGTCGCACTCCAAGAGGGCATCGCGTCGGACCCACCGTTCATGCTGCCGAAGATCGACTATTTCGGACACGCCGAGGGCGCGGAACAGGTGTGCCAAGCGTTCCCGGGCTTGCGCAAAGAGCAGCTGCCCGATGGTGAAGGCTGGGCGATGGAAGAGGTGAGGATTTCCACCCACAACGGTACGCATCTCGATGCGCCTTGGCATTTCGCCTCGACCATGGATCGGGGAAAGCGCGCCATCACAATTGACGAGATGCCGCTGGATTGGTGTTTTCAGCCCGGCGTCAAACTCGACTTCCGGCATCTGCCGGATGGTCATGTCGTCAGCGCGGCGGAGGTCGAGGCCGAACTCGCGCGGATCGGTCATGTGCTTAAGTCGCTCGAGATCGTGCTGGTCAACACTTCCGCGGGCGCCGCCTACGGACAGCCGGATTTCCTCGCCAAGGGGTGCGGCATGGGACGCGAGGCGACGCTCTTCCTGACATCGAGGGGCGTCAGGATCACCGGCACGGACGCGTGGTCGTGGGACGCGCCGTTTCCCTCGACAGCGGCGCGATTTGCCCGCGACAAGGATCCCGCGATCATTTGGGAAGGACACAAGGCCGGCCGTGAGATCGGCTATGGCCATATCGAGAAGCTCTCGAACCTCGAGGCGTTGCCGGCGCACGGGTTCATGGTCGCCTGCTTCCCGATCAAGATCAAAGCGGCGTCTGCGGGATGGACGCGGGCGGTCGCGATCATCGACGAGTAACCTTTTCCCCAAAAGGCCCGCAAATGG
This sequence comes from uncultured Alphaproteobacteria bacterium, assembly GCA_963779515.1. Classification (GTDB taxonomy): domain Bacteria; phylum Pseudomonadota; class Alphaproteobacteria; order Rhizobiales; family Hyphomicrobiaceae; genus CAVZYN01. The sequence goes on along the minus strand of CAVZYN010000002.1, from coordinate 535,114 downwards.
TCACGGAATTGCCCTTGCCAGTTTACGGCGAGGCAATGTACTTTGCGATATAAAGTACTTGGGTGCTGGGGCTCCGGATATGCGACCTCTCGACAAGGCTCTGGGTGACATCGCGGCGATGCGCAGCCAGATTGCGCGCAGCACCGTGTTCCTCGGCTATGGGCCGCTGACGTTCGTTGCGACCGGGCTTCTCGCCGCCTTCGCAGCGGTGCTGCAGGCGGTGCTATTGCCGCAACCCACAGCGAACCTCCAAGGCTATTTGGCGCTCTGGGTCGGAACGGCGTTTCTGTCGCTGGTGCTCATCGGCGTCGAGGTGGTGATGCGCTCACACCGGCTGCATTCGGGCCTGGCGGATGAGATGATCATGCAGGCAATCGAGCAGTTCTTGCCGGCAGGCGCCGCAGGCGTGCTACTGACGCTCGTTCTGGTAAAATTCGCGCCGGAGAGCCTCTGGATGCTGCCGGGCCTTTGGCAGATCATACTCAGCCTCGGCATCTTCGCGTCCTGCCGGTCGCTGCCCGTGCCCATGCTGGCGGTCGGCATCTGGTACATGGGCACGGGCCTCGCGAGCATCGCCTTCGCAAACGGAGCGCAGGCCTTTTCCGCCGTCGCGATGGGGCTGCCGTTTCTGGTTGGTCAGTTGATGGCAGCGGCCGTCGTACAATGGTCAGGAGCTGCCGATGACGACGTCTAAAGACAGCGAATCCAAATCTGGCCGCTTCGCCTACGATGGGCTCGACCGTGTCATTCATGAGAAGGCGCGGCTCGGCATGCTGACGTCACTCATCTCGCACCCGAAAGGATTGGTGTTCGGTGATCTCAAACAACTGTGCGCGCTGACGGACGGCAATCTCAGCAGGCATCTGCAGGTGCTGCAGGAGGCGGGGCTCGTCGAAATCACCAAGGCTTTCGAGCAGAACCGCCCACAAACGACGTGCAAGATCACAGCGAAAGGCCGGCGCGCGTACCTCACTTATCTCTCCGAGCTCGAGAAGGTCGTGCGCGATGCAGCCGCCGCGGCCAAAGATGCCGATAGCTCAGGTCGCAAACCCAGGGGACTTGCGCCCGCCTGATGTTTTCCTCCTTTGATCCCCTTTTTTTGAACTGGAGCTTTGTAATGCAAAGTACTCGTGACGAAAAACTGCATGTCGCCATCATCATGGACGGCAACGGGCGGTGGGCGACGCGACGCGGACTATCGCGGACTGAGGGACACATCGCAGGCGCGGAGACTGTACGGCATATCGTTGCGGCAGCGCCCGCGTTCGGCGTCGGGCGCCTCACCATGTTCGCGCTGTCGTCGGACAACCTGCGCCGCCCGGCGGAGGAGGTGCGTGGCATGATGCTGTTGCTCGAGTCGTTTCTCAAAAGCGAGACCAGGGAACTGGTCGCACGCGGCATCCGGCTCAACTTCATTGGCCGGCGCGATCGCGTGACGCCGTCACTCAGGCGCGAAATGCGCGTCGCCGAACAGGCCACAATCGGCGGCCAAATACTGCATCTCCGGATCGCCATCGATTATTCGTCCCGCGATGCGATCATGAATGCCGCAGAGACAGCGGATATGGACAGGCCATTGTCGCGCCAAGCTTTCGCGCAGCTGATCACCAAGCAAGGTGCCGAGGACTACCGCGACGTCGATCTATTGATTCGCACCAGCGGCGAGCGCCGCCTCTCCGACTTCTTGTTGTGGGAGAGCGCCTACGCGGAGCTGTGGTTCACCGACACGCTCTGGCCGGACTTCGCACCGAGCGAGTTGCGCCACGCGATCGACGATTATCATAAACGCGATCGCCGCTACGGCGGACTGCCGAGCGTCGCCTGAAGGTCCGGCGGCGATGCCCTGGATTTTGTTCGCAATTCGACCGCGAAATCGGGTAATTCTGGCCGCGTCCGCAGTCGGCCAGAAGGCAACCGCATGCAGCTCTCGTACGCCCAGAACCTCGAGGACTATCACCTCGATCTCGTCTTCGCCGGCCAGACGACAGGCACATACGTGGATGTCGGCGGCGGCCATCCAGTGGCGGACAACGTCAGCTACTACTTCTACCTCAAGGGGTGGCGCGGACTGATTGTCGAACCGCAAGAGGCGTTGGCTGCCGCCTACGCCCATATTCGCCCGCGCGATCATACGGTCTCAAGTCTCGCCGGACGGAGCGACGGCGAGATCCCATTTCACGTGGTCGAAGGCCTACATGGCCTGTCGAGCGCGATCAGAGAAAACGCCGAAAGCGCCTCGAAGTACGGCGCAACGTTCAAGACTGTCCAAAAGCCGGTGCGCCGGCTCTCGCGCTTGATCGACGAGGCCAGGCTCGGCGCCATCGACATCTTGAAGATCGACGTCGAAGGCGCCGAACCCGACGTGCTGGCAGGCCTCGATCTCACACGCCATCGGCCCAAACTCGTCCTCGTCGAAGCGATCAATCCGAACAATCCCGAAGCCGATGCCGCCGCATGGGAACCGGTCCTTTTGAATGCGGCCTATGCTTTCGTCTTTTTCGATGGACTCAACCGCTTCTATGTCGCGAACGAAGCGCGCGCGCTTGCCGAACGCCTGCCCGCAAAGTCCGCATCATGGGACACCGTTCAGCACCTGTGGGACCATGGCCGCGCCGCGCGTACAAAACATCACGGCGACCACGCGCTTGCGGCCGCGCTCGAACATGGCTTTAACGCCATGTTGCCGGAGCTCGATCCTGCGCTCCTGGCCCGGATCCTGACGCGCGGACTTGCATTGCGTGGTCTCGATCCTGCAATGCCCACGACGCTGACGGCCCTTGCCGGTACGATCGAAGACCCATCCAGCGCCGCCGCGGCCAAAGACCTCGCCGCGTTCACCGCCTCGGACCGCTGCCGCGCCGCCCTCGGCCGCATCGCCTGCATGTACGACGGCGGCCATGTGGTCGAAGACAAAACCGACTGACGCAGAACCGCCAAACGGAGACTTGGATGACGACGATCACGACACTCGCCGCGCTGGAGGCCCTCTATGGCACGCCGAGCGGGGCTTCGCTGACGAAGGAAATCCCGCACCTGACGCCGGAGTATCGCGCCCTGATCGAAGCCGCGCCATTCTTCGCCATCGCCAGCATCGGTCCCGGTGGTCTCGACTGCTCCCCGCGCGGAGACGCTGCCGGCTTCGTCCACGTGCTTGACGAGCGCACGCTCGCGATTCCGGACCGGCGCGGCAACAATCGCCTCGACACGCTCCGCAATATCATCGGCGATCCGCGCATCGCATTGCTGTTCATGATCCCCGGCGTTGATGAAACGGTGCGCGTCAACGGCCGCGCCTGCATCACAGCCGCGCCGGGCATGCGCGCGCGCTTCGCCGTCGACGGCAAGGAACCCGCGACTGTGATCCTCGTTGAGATCGCGACGGTCTATTTCCAGTGCTCGCGGGCGCTGGTCCGCGCCCGGCTTTGGAGCGCGGAGAGCCGCGTCGACCGCGAGAGTCTGCCGACGCCGGGCCAGATCCTCAAAGGCGTAGAACGTACGTTCGACGCCGGGGCGTACGACGCCGCGTGGCCCAAACGCCAGAACGACTCGCTTTATTGAGACTTCAGTTCATGTAGGGCGAGTTGCCGCCGCGCGGTGCGATACCACTGTCAAAAAAGAAACCGTGATCGAAAGGTCCGCTGTTGGTTTGGCGATCGAGGCCCGGCGCGCGATAGGTGTTGGTGCCACCCCATAGCGTGCGCGAATTGCCGTACGTGTTGGCGACGTCACTACCGTTGTAGGAGTAGCCGCCGCGGCGCTGCACGAAGCCGCGGACCTGAGGCGCCTTGCGATAGTAGGCAGATGCCCGATGCCCGCCTGCGCTCTGTTCAATCGCTGGCGGAGGCGTCGGCTTTTTGTCGGCAGCCGCAACAGGCGCTACATCAACAACAACGGCCAAAGCCACCGCCAGGGCGGAAATTATCATCGATGAGCGCATGGCGGACCTGTCCAGTTCATGAGATTTTGATGGAGCGACCATAGCGCAGAAGTTCGTTGCCGGCTCGCAAAAGCCGCGTGTCCGGCTGCACTTCCCGCCCCATGTCACGGAAAAGGCACGCTATTCCAAAAACTTCCGCGGCATTAACCAGCCGGAGCGGCGCTCAGGCGCCCCGCTTGATTTTGACGCGGGCAAGCCAACACGCGGGCGTATAATGGGGAATCACTGGCCATACGCGCGCCGCGTGCGGCGGCAATTGGGGAAACACTCGGAGCCTGTCAATGGATATCCTTAGTCTCTTGATTCAATTGGCCAGTGGCGCGGCAGGTGGGTCCGTCGCCGGCAATCTCATGAAGAATGTCAGCCTCGGCAGCCTCGGCAACATCATCACCGGCGCAGTCGGTGGTGGCCTCGGCGCCAATATCTTGAACAGCGCCATCGGTGTCACCCAGGCAACGGCCGCAGCGGGCCTCGATCCCGGCACGATCATCAGTCAGATCGCGGGCGGCGGCGTCGGCGGTGGCGCACTGACGATCCTAGCAGGGATTCTGCGCTCGATGTTTGCGAAGTAGACTTCGCACGTCCAAAAAACAACAAGGCCGGAGATCGTGCGATCTCCGGCCTTCGATGCGTCGGCACTCGCCGACAATCAGTTGCAGAGCGTTGCTTGCATCACGCACTCAGAGCCAAGGCCGCCCTTCACACACTTTGTGCGCACGTTCTTGACCTGATAGCCCGGCGCGGTACCGATCTTCATGCCACTCGACATGAAGCTTGCCCAGCTCCCCCAACTCGTCGCCTGCAGTACCGCTTCCCAGGCTTGGAACTTTGCGCCGTCTTCCGTCGAGTTTGTGCCCTGCCCTGCTTTGTTGATGCAGGCCGCCTCGGCACCCGTCGCCACCATCAGACCGAATGCGGCAACTGCCGCGACTTGCACCAGCGTCTTCATGTCCATCTCCTCGAATGTCGACTCTCAAAGCAATGCGTGGCCGGATCGAACACAGGACACCCTCGGCGCGCAACACGATCCGCGTATCGAATCCGCCGATTGCTGCCCGGTCGTTGCCGTTGGGAGACGGCACGATTCGATTTCGGGTAGCGATTCGCAGCCTTCAGGTTGCCATCTGCAAGTTGATGGCCTTTGGGCCTTTGCCGCGTTTGTCGGGCTCCGTCTCGAACGAAATCCGCATGCCTTCATCGAGCGCGCGCAAGCCGGACTTCTCGACGGCGGTGATGTGCACGAACACATCCTTGCCACCGTCGTCCGGCGTTATGAACCCAAAACCCTTTGACTGATTGAAAAACTTGACCGTGCCGCTCTGCCGCATCCTCGTCTCCTAGTCTTGGGGGAAAGACTGGTGGCGCTCGCCACGGCGCAGCGCTTGATCGCGACGGACGCGCACCGCGTCCCCATCACAACGGATCATTGCGCAGTGACCATGCCGCAGGTTCGCACGCCTGACGCATGGAGACACTCGACCGATGTCGGAGAACGTGAGGCGATCTCGAGGGATGCATGGCATGTGACGTCACGGCATGTGAAATCAATGTCTGTCTCAACAGTCACCGCAGGGCCCGGGCACCTGAGCAACGAAATTATGCGAGACCGGTTCATCCGGATCAAGACAGAGCCCGATCACTTTTTCAGCCGCTCGGCGCCCCACGACTTACGCTCACATCAAGTTTTTCTCGATGTGGCAGCGGTCTTTTGCCCCGTCAGCGCTTCGACTTTCCAAGCCGCGCCCGCGCCTTGTCCGAGCCGGCGGATGAGTTCCGGCAACACGATCTCAAGATCGGCGGGCAGCGTGAACGGCGCATTGAGCACGATCAGTCCGGTGCCGTTGAGCAGATCCGGATTGCGCGGCGACCGCAGCATCAGCTCAATCCGCAGCACTTTTTCGAGCTCGAGCGCCGCGATTTCGCGCGCGAAACGCTCGATCACCGACGCATCCTTGATCGGATACCATAACACCATCGTACCCGTCGCGAAGCGCTCGACTGCGTCGCGCAAGGCCTGCACTAAGCGCTCGAATTCGCCCGGCTGTTCGAATGGCGGATCAATCAGAACCAGGCCGCGCCGCTCTTTTGGCGGCAGCAGCGCTTTCAGCGCGCTCCAGCCATCAACGCTCATCACCTTGCACCGCCGGTCGCGCGCGAGCATGCCGCGCAACACCGTTGCGTCGTCCGGATGCAGCTCGTTGGCGATCAACGTGTCGCCGGGGCGCAGCAACGCCTGCACGATGCGCGGCGATCCCGGGTACGCAGCCAAGGCCTGCCCCTCACGCACCGTCTCGACCGCCATCAGATCGAGAAAAGGCTTCAGAATCGCGGCAATACGAGGCGGCAGCGGCTCTGCGCCCGTGCCGATTATGCGCGCAATGCCATGGCGCCACTCGCCCGTCTTCGCGGCCTCGACCGCGTCGAGCCGATAGGCGCCCGTGCCCGCGTGCGTGTCGATCACGCGAAACGGTGCGTCCTTTTTCTTGAGATGCTCGAGGCACAGCACCAACACGATGTGCTTCAGCACATCGGCGAAGTTTCCGGCATGATAGGCGTGACGATAGTTCATGAGAGAGCCAGAGCGCGCTCCGGGTCCCGCTGTCAAGCCGAACGGCCGCCGTATCAGGCCCTTGGAGGTTTGCCGCCCTGGGGGCCGCAGCGTTCCATGGGGAGTGCTGTCGTCAGCCAGCCGTCTTTGGTGACGGTCACCACGTATCGGCGACACTCGGGCGCGGCGCCTTGCACGAAGCGCACTTGGAACAGCGCGAGTTCCGGCTTTCGCTGCCGAGGCCAGACGTAGATGCCGCTGTCGGGCGTCTCGGCCAGTGCGTTCTTGATGGCGATGCCCGCGTTTTGATAATCGGCCGGTGTCAACCGCGTCAGCAGAACGCGAGACAGCTCGGGATGCAGGCCAACGGCTGCAGCCTTGACCTGGAACGGATCGGCACGATTGACCACCGGCGGCGGTAGGGGCGTGGCGGGCACTTCTTCGACAGCCTGAGCGGGCGGAAGCGCTGCGATGGTCACCGGTGGCTCCACCACCTTCGTGGGTGCGCTTGCCGGAACTGGTTCGACCGGAGCAGCCGCAGACGATGCGGGAGAAGCATCGAGGGCCGCCGACTTCCTTTCTGATGCGTTGGCAGCGGGCGGCGCCTCCGGCTTCGTCACCGGCGCCAGCGTTGATGCGCCAGATGCCGCTTGCATCACACGCTCGATCAGAGGCGCTGCGGCCTCGCTGACGACGGGCCACCACCGCGCCGCGATGGATGGATCGTTGTAAAACGCAAACCCTGCGCCGAAGGCGCTCAATATGAGGACACCACGCCGCAAGATCCGGCCACGTTTGCGCCGCACAGGTGCCCCGATCCGCTCGCCGGGCTCAATGTCGAGCGGCACGTACGGATCGCCAGTATCGAAGGCGCTATACGATGAAGCAACATAAGGTGCGGAAGAAGACATGGATCCCCCCATGACGCAATACTGGCTCCCGCAGGATGTATAAGCGCCAGCAGATCCTGGCGAAAAAATGGCAGGCGGGTGCCTACCGGCCCCGATCCCAGGCATCGTCGATGCGCTTGGACAGACGATGCTTCATGATGCGCTGGCTCGGCGTGCGCTCGAACTCGGCGATGACGGCGATGTAGCGCGGCCGTTGGTAGCCGGCGAGGCGCGACTGAAGCCACGCTGAGAGCTCGGCAGGATCAATCACGGAACCCGGCTTCGGCTTCACGAACAGCTTGATATCCTGCTCGCCGATCTCGGCCGCAACCGCCACCATCGCGCAGTCCTCAACCGCTGGATGCTTGCCCGCGACGCTCTCGACTTCGAAGGCAGAGACATTTTCGCCGTTGACGCGCGCGCTGTCCGACATGCGGCCGTGGAAGTATACATGGCCCGCCGCATCCCAGCTTCCGTAGTCGCCCGTATGGAAAGCGCCCTGCCGAAGCGCCTGCGCCGTCGCCGCCGGATTGCCGAGATATCCACGCGTCAAGGCGCCCGGCAGGCGCGTGGTCACCACGATCTCACCCTGCTCGCCTGGATCGACCAGCGTGCCATCCGGCCGCCGGATCGTCACATCGAACCACGGCACCGGCGTGCCGACAGAGCCAAGCGTCCCGTCGAGATTGGCGGTCGTGATGCTCGAGCATTCGGTCATCCCGTAGCATTCGCGGATTTCGACACCAAAGCGCGCCTCGAACGCCCGCCAGATGTCGCGCGGACAACCGCCGCCCCACGCTATGCCTGCCCCGTGCGCCCGATCGAAGGGGCCCGGCAGTTGCTTCAGAAGAATCTGCAAGATGCCGCCGAGATAGTGAATGTGCGTTGCACCGGTGGACTTCACGTCCGCCCAGAACGCGCTGGCACTGAACCGCTCCACCAGCGCCAGCGACACCCGGCGAATGAGCGGCAGCACGATCATTTGCGCGCCACCGATGTGATACAGCGGCTCCCACATGAACATGACGTCGCCGTCGCGCGCAGCCGACACCAGCGCCACGCCCTCACCCGAGAGCCGTAGCATCCTATGTGAGACGATCACGCCCTTCGGCCGGCCGGTCGTCCCCGACGTGTACATGATGGCAAACGGCTGATCGGGATCTACCTGCACCGGCGCAAACGCCGCCGCACTGGTGTGCATCGCACCCTCGACCACGCGCGCCCCGACGAGCCGGTCAGGCAACAGGGCAGCGCCGCACGCCGTGACCGTCGCCACGAGATCGTCCTCGACGATCAGCAAGCGCGGCTGGGCATGCCCGATGATGTAGGTGAGATTGTCGCCGCGGCTCGCGACATTGATAGGCACCCACACCGCCCCCACCCGCGCGATGGCAAACAATAAGGCCAGCGACAGCGGGTTGTTGCGTAGCATCAGCGCCACATGATTGCCAGGCTCGACACCTTGCGCGCGCAACCACTGCGCCAGCGCTGCTGACGTCTGATCGAGATCGGCAAACGAGATCACGCGTGCTCCAAAGCGCGCGAACACGCGATGCGGCTCAGCCGCAACGGCGCAGGTGAACAACGGCAGGAAACCGTCATAGCTCTGCGGCATGGCCGTCACTCAAGCGGTTCCACCTGATTGCGCGCGCGCGGTGCGCCGCCGGGCGCGTTCGGCAAAGAACGCTCGGATGGTCTCCTGCGGCTCGCCCGACGCGAACGCCTCGGCCTGATACGCGCCGCCATTGCGAAACGCCTCGTCGAACGCCTCCTGCGTCACCTGCCGTAGCCGCTGCTTGTTCAGCCGCATCGCGATCGGCGGCTTGTCCGCCAGCATCTTTGCGATCGCGCGGGTTTTTGGCAGCACATCGGCAAGGCTTGGCACCAGATGCTGGATCAGACCGATGGCGTGCGCTTCATCAGCCTCCATCAGGCGACCGGTCAGCGTCAATTCGGTGGTCCGCGCAAAGCCGATGCGCGGCAGCATCAGCATCGGCCCGGTGACGCTCGGAATTCCGGAGTTTATCTCCGGCTGGCCCATGCGCGAGCCGGCATGCCCGACCCGCACATCACAGAGTTGCACCGCTTGAAATGCCGAGCCGGCGGCAACGCCATTGAGCGCCGCGACGCAAGGCTTATCGAGATCGCGGATGGCGTTGTAGAACGCGCGCCAGGACTCGAACCACGCAGCACCCTGGCCGCCAGATTGGAACTTCTCGGTTTCATCAAGATCCTGCCCCGCCGAAAACGCGCGCTCACCCGCGCCCGTCAAAATGACCGCGCGGACGCCTGGCTCCATATTCCACGCCCTCAGCGTCGCCGCGATCTCGGCGCGCATCGGCGTATCCCAAGCATTGAGCTTCCACGGCTTGTTGAGTGTCAGTGTCGCAAGACCGTCGGAAATTTCGGTCAGGATGGCGGGTGGCATCCGGCAGTCTCCCATCAGGACAAGGCAGCAGCGATGCACCCTGTCGCGCCGTCAGCGGCCCTGTCAATCGGCGATCGCGGCTTTGCGTTTTATCCCGGCCATGGCCTCCAGCACGGTGCAGACGGCGCCGGTGTCCTGCGCGCCGAGCCCCATGTTCAACGCTGCTGCATAGATCGACTGCGTCAACGTAAATAGCGGCGTCGGGCAATCGATCTCCATGGCGAAGTCGCCGATCACCGTCATGTCCTTCTTCCACGTGCTGTTGCGCATCGTCGCCGGTAGATAGAGGTTGGCCGCCATCATCGGTGCGCGCAGTTCGAAGATGCGCGACGAGCCAGCGCCCGTGCCGATCACCTCGACCATGGTCTTCGGATCGAGCCCTGCCTTCATGCCGAGCACCATGGCCTCGGCGGAGGCCACGTTGTGGATCGCCACAAGGTGGTTGGCGACATACTTCATCTTTGTGCCGTTGCCGAAGCCGCCGAGATCAAAGACTTTGCGCCCGAAATCCATGAACAGCGGGCTCAATCGCTTGATTTCCGCGCTGTCGCCGCTCGCATAGATCACGAGATCCTTGACCGCCGCCTGCGCGCCCGTCCCCGAGAGCGGGATATCCAGTGGAATATGGCCTTTCGCCGCCAGGATGTCGTGGAATGCGTGTTTATCTTCGAGCGCCAGCGTGCTCGCTTCCATCACGACCCGGCGTTTGCCTGCCGCCGCCGCGATTGCCGTCGCCGTTGCGATCACCGCCTCCGGCTTCGGCAAGCTCGTGATGATGTCGGAGGCGCGCTCTGCAACGAGCGCAGGACTTGCAACCACATCGATCCCCGCGGCCACCGCTGCTCGGGTTGCCGCCGCGTCAATATCATAGCCAACCACCGTCCAACCGGCGGCCGCCAGATTGCGCCCAATCGCACCGCCCATGATGCCAAGTCCGATGATGCCGATCGTGCCCTTGCCGGCGACATTCGTTGCTCCCCCCGACTTGCGCATCACTTTCGCCATGTCCGTTCTCCCATGTACGACGCCAATCGCCGCTGTGCCATGCCGTGCGGCATAGCCCGGCTTCGGGGCACATGGTAGTGATCGCACACGAACGGCGACACTATCGACCCGGGGATGGCAGACATGAAAATCGGCATTGCAGGTACCGGCAGGATGGGCGCGGCCATTGCGTTACGCCTCAAGGAGGTCGGACACGATGTTACGGTCTGGAACCGCTCGCCTGATAAGCTGAAGCCACTCGCCGCAGAGGGCCTTGCAACCGCGTCATCGCCCGCAGCACTGGCAGAACAGTGCGAGACGATCATTACGATCCTCACCCATGCCGAAGCGCAGGACGCCGTCTACACCACGCCGAACGGAATCCTATCGGTAAACCTCGGCAACCGCCTCGTCATCGACATGAGCACGGTCCGCCCCGACGAGAACCAGGCACTTGCCGCCAAAGTGCGCGCCAAGGGCGCCGCCTTCGTCGAATGCCCCGTCGGCGGGACCACCGGCCCCGCACGTCAAGGCAAACTGCTCGGCCTCGCGGGTGGCGACGCCGCCGACATCGCGCGCGCCAAACCGCTGCTCGATCAAATGTGCCGCAGGGTCGAACACGTCGGCCCCGTCGGCGCGGGCGCCAGCATGAAACTCGCGATCAACCTGCCACTGCTCGTCTCATACCAAGCGCTTGGCGAAGCCTACGTGCTCTATCGCCACCTGGGCCTCGATCCCAAATGGGCCATGGAGCTGTTCGCTGATACGTCCGGCGGTCCGAATATTCTCAAAGTCCGCGGCCCAGCCATCGCAGACGCCCTCGGCGGCAAACTCGACGCCGCGCCTGCGTTCGACGTCGACAGCATCTGCAAAGACCTCCGCACCATGGTCGCGGAAGCGAAGTCACGCGGCGCCGACCTGCCACTGGCCGAGAAAACGTTGGCGATCTTCGAGGGCGCCTCCAAGGACGGCTGGAAACGGCGCGATGGCTCCACGTTGCCGGCCTATTGGCCGAAGAAATCGACCTGATGCCATGCGACAAGCTTGGCAGACCTTCGCCGCATGGTGTCTTACGCCACCGCTCACCCTCGATAGCGCCGCACCTCGGTCCTTAAGCGCCAAGCTGACGGAGTGGACGCGCCGCTACCTGCCGCTCGAAATCGTGGCGACGGTCACGGCCATGGCGGGCGGTATCGGCACCGCGGCCTTCACATCGAATGCGATCGCCATCGCCTATGGTGGCGCCATGGGCGAGAACGTGGGCTACTACGGTCTCGCTTTTGTGCGCGAGATGCGGGCACACACCATCACGGCCGCAGCCTCGGGCGCGGCCGCGGAACCAGTTCACGTCCGCGCCGGGCGCGTGATCAAGAACCTATTCTGGGAATTCGGCGTTGCCGAACTCTTCGACAGCTTCATCTCGCGCCCATTCTGGATGTTCACCGCGACGTCACTGATCGGGAGCCTCGAGGCGGGTATCGTTGCCGGCAAAATCATTGCCGATGTTTTCTTCTACGCCATCGCGATCGTCTTTTACGAAGCCCGTAAGAAAGCGCGCTAAGAGCGGAACCACTTGGCCCAAAGAATTTACTTTATCAGCCGGTCCGTTCTCACCGTCCGTTGCCGAAGTACTGCGAAGTCTTTACACCTACGAACAACCGGCCGATGCTCCAAGGCATCTTGGCCAATTTCACACATCACTGGAGGGGCTCCGGAACATGCCGCTCGTTCGCTTGGTCGCACTTGCTGTTCTCGCATGCCTCGCAGCGATAGGCCGCCCGAGCGATGCTATCGCCCAGAAGGATACCAAAGACCAAATTCCAGCCAAGATCGATGCGCTTGCCGCGACATTCCCCGTCGGGCGCTACAAGGTCAAAACCTACAAGGCCGATGCTAAAGGCGCGGTGCAGGGATCCGCGACGCGCGACACCAACGTGTGCGTCACGGCGCAAGCCGAACTCAAGGCCATGATGGGCGCGGGTATCATCACGACCGCGATATCGACCGATCTGCGCCGCCAATTTGGCTCGGTCTGCCAGGAGGCCGTCAGGGTCAGCGAAAATTCGGTGATGCTGGAAGCCGTGTGCGACCCGCCGAAGCTGCAAAAGGGTAAAGCCACCAAGGAAACGAAGGACGCACGGGAGGCGCGCGAGGCCCGTTTGTCCGGCCCCAACCATTTCGCGTCCAGCATGGGCGTTGTGCGCGGCAAGGAGTTCCAAATCCTGTCGCGTGAGTACCAGACCACTGCATCGGCCTCGAACTTCATCGACGGCACCATGACGCAGGTCTTTCCGCTAAACTCGGAGTGCGTTGCCAGTGATGAGACATCAGCCGTGATCGCCCGCTGACGAGCAACCGGCAACTCCCGCCTTGCCGCTACGTCCGGCAACCGCTACTGGAAAGCTCTTCTCCGATCCGGTTGCCCCACCATGCAAGACCAGCGCTACCCGCCGCCGCCGCTCACGACATCACCGATCGTGCGCACGTTCCGGCCATTCGCGCGCGCATGGCATTGGGCGACGGGATTTCGTATCGAAGGCCAGATGCCCGACCTCGATAAGTACGTGATCATCGGCGCGCCCCACACCACAAACTGGGATCTGCCGCACGCGCTCGCGGCCGGCCTTCACTATGGCCTCCGCATCCACTGGATGGGGAAAGTGTCGATCTTCAAGTGGCCATTCGGGGGCTTGATGCGTTGGCTTGGCGGCATTTCGGTCGATCGCGGCAAATCGACCAACGCCGTCGACCGCATGGTCGAAGAATTCAAGGAGCGCGACCGTTTGCACCTCGTAATCGCCCCGCAAGGCACACGCAACAGCTCCAAGCAATGGCGATCGGGATTCTATCACATCGCCAACAACGCCAAGGTGCCGATCGTGCTGGTGTTCATCGACTACACGCGCAAAGTCATCGGCATCGCGGACGTGTTCCATCCAACCGGTGATTACGAGAGCGATATCCGCAAGATCGAGGCAATCTACGCCCGGGTCGTGACCAACCTTGTGGTGTGAAATCGGCTACGGCCGTCGCACCTTGGCGGACTTTGGTGCACCGAGCGCTTTCAATCGCGTTTCGTCCGCTGCCACCTCGGCCCGCAACCAATCCCGGAACGCCAGGATCTTCGGCAGCTTCGACGTCGCCTTGGGACACACGATCCAATAGGTTCGCGACACCTCCATCGCGTGCACGAACGGCGCCACCAGGCGCCCATTCAACAGATCCCATGAGGCAAGCGTTCGCCGCGCCAGTGCGACCCCCTGCCCGTCGATCGCGGCGTCGATCGCCATGCTGTCGCGATTCAAGATCAAGCCTTGCTTGATATCCGCATCATCGACGCCGGCCGACTTTAGCCAACGCGCCCAATCCTTGCGATCGTTCAAGTGCAGCAACGGAAACTTCAGTACGTCGCGCGGATCCTTGATGCGTTGGCGACCCGCAAGCAGCTTGGGACTGCAGACTGGGAACAGCACTTCGCCGCTGAAGCGCACGCTGTCGAGTCCGGGCCAATTGCCATCGCCATGCCGCACGGCCAAGTCCACATCTTCGCGCGCAAAATCGATGTGCTGCATCGTGGCTGAAATTCTCAGATCGACGTCGGGCAGCGCTTCAGCCATGCGGCCGAGCCGGTGCACCAGCCATTTCGCCGCGAAGTCCGGCGACGTGCTGACCGTCAACGCGCCTGACCGCTGCCGCTGCACCAGCCGCTCGGTGCCGAGCGCGATACGATCGAATGAATCGCGGAGAACACCCAGATACTCGCGCCCCGCCTCCGTGATGACGAGGCGCTGGCGCTCACGATTGAAGAGCTTGACGCCGAGTTCGGTCTCCAGCGCCTTCACTTGATGGCTGACCGCGCCTTGCGTGACGCAAAGTTCCTCCGCCGCGCGCGTAAAACTCTCGTGCCGCGCGGCGGCTTCGAACGCCTTCAACCCATTCAACGGTGGCAAACGGCGCAGCATGGCTCGACTTTCATGAGAAAAACTAAGTCAAGGTAGAGAAACGATGCTTTGCGGGCAAGCCCGGCTCTGCACTATTTATCCGGCTCCGAACCACAGATTTTCACTGGAATGGAGTACAAAATGTTCAAGCTCTCTCGCAATCACCCCGCCCCGTCGATCGATGAAACCATCTGGGCGAATGCCTTTCCAGCGCAATATGGCTCACTATCGCCGCGCGCTCAGATGTGGCGGGTCTGGGTCCAGACCTACCGGTTCTGGTCGGCCCGCCGGCGCCAGCGCCAAGATCTGGCCAACCTCGCCGAAGCGGGCGACCACCTTCTGCGCGACATCGGCGTCTCGCGTGAAGCCGCGGCGCGCGAGGTCAGCAGACCCTTCTGGTCCTGAGAACGGACGCAACTGACGAAAACAACGAGGAAACATGCCATGAAGTACGCCATTGCCCCGCTATTCGTCCGCCCCTGGACGTTGAACGGAATCTCACCCCGGCTGATCGAAAGCCACTATGAACTGAATTACGGAGGCGTCGTCGACCGCCTCAATGCCATCACCGAACAGCTCGGCCATCTCGACCGCGCCACGACACCGCCAGACGTCGTCCATCGCCTGAAGCGCGACGAATTCACGGCGCTCAACTCCATGCTACTGCATGAGTTGTATTTCGCCTCGCTCGGTGGCGACGGCCGCTTCATACCCGCCGACATGACGGCCACGCTGACGCGGGATTTCGGCTCGGCCAATCGATGGCGCGACGAGTTCATTGGGTTGGCGGAGAGCCTTGCGGCGACGGGCGGCGCGGGCTGGGTCCTGCTCACGTTCGTGCCGCGCGACGGCCGGCTCATCAATCACATCGCGACCGACGACGGGCATTCGATTGCCGGTGGCATTCCCGTGCTCGCCATCGACATGTACGAGCATGCCTACCACATCGATTTCGGTGCCAATGCGGCCGCCTACGTCTCGGCCTTCATGCGCAATATCGAATGGAAGGCGGTCGAGAAACGTACCCTCAATGCGATGAAAGTGACCCCACCACTGAAACTCGAGCAACCGGAGTTCGGTGATACGCCGGCCGTTAGCGTCGAAGAAGTCGCCGAAATGCTGAAGTCCGGCAAGAAGGTGCAGGTGATCGACGCGCGCCCGCGCCACTATGTAACCAAGTCGTCCGACATGATGGAAGGCGCGGTGTGGCGCGATCCCGAGCGCATCGACGACTGGATTGGCGAACTCGACAAGGACGAACCGGTCGTCACCTTCTGCGTCTACGGCTTCCACATCGGCTGCCAGACGGCGACCGCGCTGCGCGATAAGGGCTTCGACGCCAAGTACATGAGTGGCGGCCACGCCGGCTGGAAAGCCAAGAAGGGCGCCATGACGCTGATGAAAACGTAATCGCGATCGGGGATGCCGGCGCGCCCGGCATAACACCTCCATGGAAGATCAACACATGACATGCACAGACGCATGGCACGATGGCGCCACACCCGCCTTCCAAACGAACGCCGGACGTCTTGGGGCAAGGCTGCGGCAGCGTCCTGCCGCCAAGCCATCACCGGAGCCGCCGGCGCACGCGCCGATCGCGTCGCGCCGTCAGAGCGAATATATCACCGCGGCGGCAACCGATGAGATAACGCTGGCTGCTGAGCGATCCTGGCAAACCACGGCCAAATTGTTCTTCAAAATCTATGGGCCCCGGCACCTACGCTGAGCGTTCGACGCTTCACACCGCCGTGCCGAGCTTGCAGGTCGAGGGTTTGTCGCGGCGCCAGGCGTGGGAACTGAGATCGCTGTCGCGCAGCGGCGGTGGCGCGGCCCGCGTCGACACAGGCGGCGGCGTCAGGTAGAAAGCAAAACAGTTGGCGCCTTCGGATTTGAGGCGCCAGCATGCCCCCTCGGCCCCGTTCTGATAGACGGTGCAGAAGACCTGGCCTCTGATGACCCAGCGGCCGTTCATGCGCTGGCCGTCGTGCATGTAGTCGAGCGTGCCGTCCGCGTTGTAGGTCTCCCACCACTTGACGCCGCCGGGAAACACGCCATCGAGCGTTGTGCCGATGATGACGCGGCGTATCTCCGCCTCGCCCATGATTTTGGACGGCACCGGCGGTGCGTCGCTCTTTTGCGCCTGCACCGATGTGGCTGCCAATACCGAAATTGCAAACACATGCCAGCCCGACATGCCGTTGCGCCGCATGGTCATCTCAATCTCTCGAGGACGCTGACATAGTTGGCGACGGCGGCGCCGCCCATGTTGAAGATGCCGCCGAGCTTGGCGTTTTCTACCTGCATGCCACCGGCTTCGCCGCAAAGCTGCATCGCCGACAAGACGTGCATCGAAACCCCGGTCGCACCGATCGGATGGCCCTTCGATTTAAGACCGCCCGACGGGTTGACCGGCAGCTTGCCGTCCTTGCGGGTCCAACCTTCCTTGGCGGCGCGCGCGCCGTCGCCCGGCTTCGTCAGACCCATCGCTTCGTATTCGATGAGCTCGGCGATGGTGAAGCAGTCGTGCGTCTCGACGAACGAGAGATCGCCGAGCGTGATACCGGCCTTCGCCAGCGCCTGCTGCCACGCGACCGTGCAACCTTCGAACTTCAAGATGTCGCGCTTCGACATCGGTAGGAAATCCTGCGCGTGCCCGGTGCCGCGGAAGACCACGGCGCGTTTCATGGCGAGCGCCGCATCGACATCCGCCACCACCAACGCCGCCGCGCCATCCGAGACGAGCGAGCAGTCGGTCCGCTTCAAGGGTCCAGCGACGAACGGGTTTTTTTCGCTCTCGGTGCGGCAAAACTCGAAGCCAAGGTCCTTGCGCATCTGCGCATAAGGATTGGCGACGCCGTTGGCGTGGTTCTTGGCCGCTATCTGCGCAAGTGCGTCCGACTGATCGCCGTGGCGCTGGAAATACTGCCCCGCGATCTTGCCGAACACACCGGCAAAGCCGGCCGGTGTTTGCCCGTCTTCAACCAGATACGACGCGCGCAACAGATTGCGTCCGATCTCGGCAGCGGGCGTCTTGGTCATCTGCTCGACGCCGACGACGAGGACGACGCGCGACTTTTTCGCTGCGATCGACGTGATCGCCTGATGCACCGCCGCCGAACCCGTCGCGCACGCGTTCTCGACCCGGAGCGCCGGCTTGAACCGTAGCCGGTCATCGGCCTGCAAGACCAGCGATGCGGTGAAGTCCTGCGGACTGAAACCGGCGTTGAAATGCCCTAGCACGATCTCGTCGACATCGGCGGGGCCAATGCCCGCGTGCTCCATCGCCTCACGAGCGACGCGCACCACCAGAACTCTCGACCGTTTCCGCGTCGTGCTTTCCGAACGGCGTGTGCGCCCAGCCAACGATACATGCAGTCATGATCTCGTCTCCTCTCTAATTCACGTCATCCCGGACCAACGCGCGACACGCGCGTGCAGATCCGGGACCCAGCGCGAGACTGTGCGAAGCACACAATACATCGTGCCTTCGGCCCTCTCTTCGTTGGGTCCTGCATTTCCTGCGCCGTTCGGGCTCGTCGTGCGGGATGACGTCACTAATTTTTTCCGTTCCTAAACGTCAAAAAACACGGTCTCGCGATCGCCCTGCATGTGAATATCGAACCGATAGACGTTGCCACGTGCCGGATCACCGCGCTTGGCGATCAGCGTGTCGCGCCGGTCCGCCGGCACCGCCTGCAGCACCGGATCCCTGCCATTCGCCGCCGCCTCGTCTGAAAAATAGATGCGCGTATAGGTGTGCAGCAGCATCCCGCGCATCAGTACCGTCACATTGATGTGCGGCGCCTGCTGGCCGTCGACCGAACCAGGCTTCACCGTATCGAAAATGAAGCGGTTCTGCGGATCGGTGCCGGTGCCATAGCGCCCAAAACCCTTGAAGCTCGAATTTGTACCGCGCGTATCGGCGGGGTGCGCATAACGCCCTTTGCCATCCGCCTGCCAGATCTCGATCATGGCGTCGCTGATGAGTTTGCCGACGCCGTCGTACACCTGCCCTTCGATGCGAATGCGCGCGCCCTCGGCATCGTCGGTCGCAACCGTGCCATCGGCGAGCTTCTTGAAATCATAACCATACTGTTCCGGCGTCAGTGCGTAGGCGAAGAACGGGCCGACAGTCTGCGAGGGCGTCTCTCCAAGCTTGCTCATGCTCAATGTCCCGCCGGCGTGGCATTGCGCCCGCGCAGCACAATGTCGAAGATGTAACCCAGCGCGAAATCCGGCTCCGTCACATCGATCGAGAACTTGGCGACCATGCGCTCACGCACGCCCGGCGCCGAACTCTTGTAGATCGGATCGAGCTCCAGCAGCGGATCGCCCGGAAAGTACATCTGGGTCACGATGCGCGTCAGGAACGACGGACCGAACAGCGACAAGTGAATATGGTTCGGCCGCCATGCATTGAAATGGTTGCCCCAGGGATAGGCGCCGGGCTTGATCGTATAAAACTTGTAGTGCCCGTCGCTGTCGGTGATGCAGCGGCCGCCGCCGAGGAAGTTCGGATCGAGCGGCGCATCGTGCTGATCGACCTTGTGGATGTAGCGCCCGCAGGCATTGGCCTGCCAAATCTCGATCAGCGTGTTGGGCTGCGGCCGGCTGTCGTCGTCCAGCACGCGCCCCGTGACGATGATGCGCTCGCCCACTGGCTCGCCGTTCTTGCGGGCATTCTTGGTCAGATCCGCGTCGAGGGTGCCGACGCTCTCGTGCCCAAACACCGGCCCCGTCAGTTCCGACAACGATTGCTTGATCGGGATCAGCGGCTTCTTGGGCCCGCGCAGCGCCGTCGATTTATAACCAGCGTCGACATAGGCCGGATGGCTCGCCCAGTCGCGCGGTTTGAAAGAGGGAGAAGACATAGGATGGATCTCGCAAGGGTCACGATTCGCGGCCAGCATATCGTCATAAATTCTGGAGGCCAGGGCCAAAACCGCACAACTGGTTAGCCCTGCCAGAGCATCCAGAGCGCCCGCATGATATAGGTCAAGCTGACCGTGTAGATCAGCCGCCGGCTCCAGAACCGGAAGCCTTCATCCGACATCCGGCGCAGCACGATCGAGGCGAGTGCGGTGCCGGCGATCGCCAAGCCAATGGCGGCGGCATAGACCCACCAGGGCAGGCCGACATCGAACGCGTCACTGAACGAGCCGAAGTAGGCGATCCGGAACACGTGGCCGACGACTTGGGTGGCCGCCTTAGTGCCGACGATCGCCATGCGCCCGAGCTTGCTCTGCTGGAAAAACAGATCGAGCACGCTGCCAGCGACTCCCGCCACAAACTGCAAGAACATGATCACGACACCACAAATGTACGGCATGCGCGGCCGCGTGATGTCGAGCGAAAGGCTTTTCGGCAGATTGTCGACGATGATCGGCGTCAATCCGAGGCAGAGATAGAGCACCGGCTTGCTCGGCACGAATGAGACAAGCCGCATCACCGCGAAGCAGGCAACCGCCCCGACGACAAACGGAAACACGATATGCCAGAGGATGTGCTCGCGCCAGAACGCGACGCGCGACAGGTTCGAACCCGCCTGGATCACGCCAAGCAGCACCATGGCCGGCGCCACGTCGAGATAGAACAGCAACACGCCGAGCAGTATCAGCCCGCCGGCCATGCCGAACACGCCGGACAGGAATGAAGTCGCGAGAACCACCACTCCCAGAAAAGCCAGCGTCAGCGGCGCCATCATATCGACTGTTCAACCTCGATGAGACTCAGACCGCGGCGCGCGGGTCTTTGCGCGCCAGCCGCGCCAACAGGTAATCGATTTCCTTCATGGCCAGTTCCGACAATGCACTCGCCGGTTTGCGCTGTGTGGCATGCGCGATGGCGCCGCGCTTCTGCAAGATATACTTGCGCACCGCCAGCCCCGCACCCGGTTGCTGCTCATAGCGGATCAGCGGCAGGTGGGCATCGAAGAGATCGTGCGCCCGGTCGCGCGCTCCCGACTTCACGTGCCGCACGACGTCCACCAGCATGTCGGGGAAGCAGTATCCTGTCATGGCGCCGTCGGCGCCGCGCTCCATCTCGAAGTCGAGGAACAGCGCGCCGTTGCCCGTGAGGATCGAGATCGGCCGCATTGATCCATCCTTCTCGAAGCCGCGGATCTGGGAGATTTTCTCCAATCCCGGCCAATCTTCGTGCTTGAGCATCACGCAAGAGGGCGTCACCTTGACGATCTCGCGGATGACCTTCGGCGCAATGACAACGCCTTGCGCCAACGGATAATCTTGGATCGCGTAGGGCACGTCGAGACCAACCGCGTCGGCCGCCTGCACGTAATAATTGATGATCTGATCGTCGGTCTTGAGGCTCGGGGGCGGCGCGATCATCACCCCGGCGGCCCCCGTCTCCATGGCGCCGCGCGCCAGCGCCCGCATGCTGGCAAATCCTGGTGCCGAGACGCCAACGACCACCGGCCGCCCTTCGGCGTGGCGCACGACCCCGCCCACAACCGCGAGCAATTCATCGAGATCGAGCTTTGGCGCCTCGCCCATCATGCCGAGCACCGTGAAGCCGGTGGCGCCGCAGCCGAGGTAGAACTCGGTCATGCGGGCAATCGAGGCGGTATCGATCTGACCATCAGGTAGAAACGGCGTAACCGTGATCACGAAAACCCCGGTCGATGCTTCGTTGAACCCCATCGAGGGCCGGTGTTTCAATTGGCACGGCGCGCGCTCACTTCTTCTTAGAGGCCTCGTAGCGGGCTTTGGTTTCGGCGTTCATCGGATAGAGCCCTGGCAGCGCCGCGCCCTTCTCGACTTCCCCCATGATCCAGCCTTCCATCCGCTCCTGCTCGGGTGCAGCATCGACGACGGCCGCCAGCAGCGCCTGCGGGATCAACACCGCGCCATCGTCATCGACGACGACGACGTCATCCGGAAACACCGCAACACCGCCGCATCCAATCGGCTCCTGCCAATTGACGAACGTCAGTCCCGCGACTGACGGCGGGGCTGCCCAACCTTGGCTCCACACCGGCAACCCCGTCCCTGTGACACCCGCGACGTCGCGCAACACACCGTCGGTCACCAGTCCTGCGACGCCGCGCTTGGCCATGCGCGCGCACAGGATATCGCCGAAGATCCCGGCATCCGTCACACCCATGGCATCTGCGACGGCGATGCAGCCCGCTGACATCGCCTCGATCGCCGCCCGCGTCGACTTCGGGCTCGCCCAGCTCTCGGGCGTTGCGAGATCCTCACGCGCCGGCACGAACCGGAGCGTGAAGGCGCGCCCGACAAGGCGCGGCTGGCCGGGCCTGAGCGGCCGCGTGCCGCGCATCCAGACGTTGCGTAGCCCCTTCTTCAAGAGGATCGTCGTGATCGTCGCCGTCGAAACTGCTTTCAGCGCCTCGAACGCCTTGGTGTCGTCATGCATCGTATCCGTCCCGCTTCTTGTTCAATTTTCCCGTCATCCCGCACGACGAGCCCGAAGGGCGAAGGAGATGCGGGAGCCAGCGCAATGAGCGCCGCAGGCACAATATCCTCTGTTTCGATACTCTTGCCTGTTGGGTCCCGGCTCGTGTTCGCGGCAACAGCCGCTCAGTTGGCCGGGATGATGATGCACTGGAATTTAGCCCCAAACTTCCTTCGCAACATCCACCACGAACTTCAGCTTCTGCCACTGCTCGTCCTCGGCGAGGATGTTGCCCTCTTCCGTCGAAGCAAACCCGCACTGCGGCGACAGGCACAACTGCTCGAGCGGCGCATACTTCGATGCCTGCTCGATGCGGCGCAGAATGTCGTCTTTCTTCTCGAGCGTGCCGGATTTCGAGGTGACAAGCCCGAGCACAACTTGCTTCTGGCCCTTCGGCAACTGGCGCAGCGGCTCAAGACCACCTGAGCGTTCGTCGTCCCATTCCATAAAGTAACCGTCGATATCGATCTGGTTGAAGATCAGATCGGCAACCGGCTCGTAGCCGCCTGAAGCGATGAACGTCGACTTGAAGTTGCCGCGGCACATGTGCGTCGTCACCACCATGTCCTTCGGACGCGCCTTGGTCGCGGTGTTGATCATGTCCCGGTATTGGCCGATCAGCTTGTCGGGATCGTCGCCGCGGTCCTTCAGCATCTGCCGTTCCTTAGGATCGCAGAAATAGGTGAGGCTCGTATCGTCGAGCTGCAGATAGCGGCAACCGGCGTCGTAGAACACCTTGATCGCCTTGGCATAGGCGAGGCCGAGGTCGTGATAGTAAGCATCCATATCCGGATAGACCTTCGCATCGACCGCCTTGCGGCCGCCGCGATAGTGCAGCATCGACGGCGACGGGATCGTCACCTTGGCGGTGTGGCTGGTGTTCGCCTTCAGGAACTTGAAGTGCTGCACGTGCGGATGTGTCTCGGAAAAACCGAGCTTGCCGACGACGCGGATCTGCTTCGCCTTGGTTTGCACACCGGCGAACTGGATGCCGCTCGCCCCCATGTAGCCCTCGACGCCGTCGAGGTTCTCGAGAAAATCGAAATGCCACCAGGCGCGACGATACTCGCCGTCCGTCACGGCTTGGAGCCCGATGCTCTCCTGTTTCTTGATCAGCGCCTTGATCTCGCGATCCTCGACTTCGGCGAGCGCGGCAGCGGTAACTTCGCCTGTCTCGCGCTTGGCGCGGGCATCGGCCAGCACTTTTGATCGCAGCAGTGAGCCGACCATATCGGCGCGGAACGGTGGTTTGGATCGGGTCATGGCAACGGTCCTTGTGTGCGTGTAGTGGCGACGCGACCAAACCCTCGCGGACCCGGCCGAATGTGGCTAAGGTTATATCGGCAGGGTTTGGCTCTGAACAGCAGCGATGACGCGCGTTTCATACGCGTGGCGCGCAATCCACGGCTAAACGACGGTAGCGTCGCCACCCTCGACGATCACCAGCTCGACCTCGCCGGCCCCGGCCTTCCGGAACGCGGATGCCGCCTGATACTCCTCCGAATCGTGGCAGGCGACCGCCTGCTCCAGGCTCGGAAACTCGATCACCACAAAGCGGTGGAACTTCTGCGGGCCTTCCAGGATCTTGTACTTGCCGCCGCGCGCCATGACCTTGCCGCCGAACCTGGCGATGATTCCAGGCACGCGATCGGTGTATTTTTTGTACTGCACCGGGTCGATGATTTTGCTGCGAGCAACCCAGTACGCGGTCATGCGCCCCTCCTATCGTCCGACGTTCGGCAGCCATGTCGCGAGCTTCGGAAAGATTGCGATTACAACGATAACCGCCAGCAGACAAATCCAATAGGGAATTGCCCCGCGGAAAATCTCGCCGAGCGTCACATCCTCGTGCGGCAGCGCCGCCTTCACCGTGAACACGAGGATGCCGAATGGCGGTGTCAGCAGACCGGTCTCGATGGCGATGATGCCGAGGATCGCGAACGCAATCGGATCGAAGCCCAGCGCCTGCGCGATAGGCGCGAACACGGGGACCGTCAGCAGGATGATCGAGATACTGTCGATGATGCAGCCGAGAATGAACCAGATCAGCACCATGATCGCGAGGATCGAATAGGCGTCGAGACCCGAACCGAGGAACAACGCTTTGGCGGCGCCCGTGATCCCCGTCATCGACAGCACGCGCGAATAGAGTTGCGCCATCACCAGCAACAGTAGCAACGGCGCCGAGGTGCGCCCGACCGTCAGGATGACTTCGAAGATCTCTTTCCAGCGCAGCCCTTTATACACCGCCAGCACCAGCGAGGCCGCCGCCCCGACGCCGGCACCTTCCGTCGGCGTAAACGCGCCGAGCCAGATTCCACCGAGCACGCCGAGCACGAGCACCAGTACCAGCATCGTGCTGATCATGACGTCGCGATCGTCGCGTCCATCGGGCTCGGCAACCGCGAGACGATGCGACGCCCCGCCCGGCCCCTCGCCGACGCGATGCGGCTGAGTCTTAGCGACATAGATGATGTAGATGCTGTAGGCGATAACGACGATCAACCCCGGGATGATGCCGGCGATGAACAGCTTGCCGATCGCCTGCTCCGTCAGCACGCCCCAGACGATCATCAGCACCGACGGCGGGATCAGCATGCCGAGGCAGGCGCTGCCAGCGATGCATCCGAGCGAAAACTGCCGCTCATAGCCGTACCGCTTCATCTCAGGATAGGCGATGCGCGAGAACGCGGCGGCGGCGGCAATCGATACGCCAGTGACGAACGCGAAAACCGCATTGGCGAGAACAGTCGCGATGCCGAGCCGCCCTGGCACCCAGCGCGTGACGCGATTGACAGCGGCAAAGAGATCCGTCGCGGCACCGCACTTGGCCAGAAACTCGCCCATCAGCATGAACAGCGGGATCACCGCGAACACGTAGTCCTTGATCGCTTTTTGTGCGGTATTGGCGACGAACGAACTGACCGCCCCCATATCGCCTTGCATCCAATAGAGGCCGAGGATCGAGGCCATCCCCAATGCGACGGCAATATGTACGCCAGCGAACACGATCCCAAGCAGGATCCCAATCAGCAGCAGCATCTGTGAAACGTCGAACACGGCGGCTCCTGCCAATCAGTGAGAGGACGACGCGAGGTCGGGCGCCTCACCTTTGCGGAATGCACTGAACTGCTTCACCGCCAGCAAAGCATAGGTCAGTGCTGACAGCGCCGACCCAATCACGAGAACGAACCGTGCCGGCCAACTCGGCACGCGCAAGGCACCCTCGCCTTCGTATTCGCCGGAGGTCCACGCATAACCTGCTTGATCGAGGCTGCCGTAGCAGATGAGGCCAAACAGGAAGACGCCCATCAACGAGCCGATCACGCCGAGGATCGCCTGCCAGCGTGCCGGCATGTGCGTTGTGAACGCATCGACAGCGAGCATCCCGCCTGAGCGGATGGCGTACGCCGCTTGCAGCCAACAGATGATGACGATGGCGCTGGAGACGATCTCGGGCGTGCCCTTGAGTGGCCGATTGAAGAGGACGCGGCCCGTCACATCCGCGACGACGATGAAGGCCAGGCAAAAGCCGATGATCGCGGCGGTGACCAGCAGCACGCGCGAGGACGTTTCGAGAAAGCGATCGAGCATGACAAAGGGGTCAGACCCGCTGGGTCTGACCCCACCTCCCCATTCTTACTTCACGTCATAGCGGACTGGCCATTTGTGGCCGAGCTTTTCGGCTTCTTCGAGCGCCAGCCTCAAGACTTGCGATGCCGGATGCCCCGCCTTGTCCAGTTCGGCAGCCTTCTCCTGCGGCCAGCCCTTGAGCGAGTTCGCCCAATCGATTTTCACGATGTCGGGCAGCGTGCGCACACTTGCGCCGCGCTCTTTCAACGTTGCAAGCTGCTTGGGATAATTCTCTTCGTTCACCGTTCCAGTCTTGGCCTCATACTCTTTCGCGACCTCGAGGATCACGTCCTGCACCTCTTTCGGCAGTCGCGCGAACTTCGCCTTGTTCATCGTCATGCCATGCCACGTGATCGCGCCGAAGCCAATCTCGGTGTAATACTTCGCGACTTCGTTGAGTTTAAAGTTGACGACGCCCGACGGGAACATGATCCACCCGTTGTAGACACCCGTCTGCAGCGAGGTGTAGGCCTCGGGCAGCGACGACTGCACCGGCGTCGCGCCCGCGTATTCGAGCCACTTCAGATTGAGGCCGGCACCCGCGAGCTTGCGGCCCTTGAGATCAGCAACCGTGTTCCACTCGAACGTGGTGTTGAGGTTGTAGCCGTTGTCCGAAATCAGCGCGAGGAGCTGCTGATTGAACTTGTCCTCGAACACTTTCGACATGTAGGGGACTTTGTCGTACACAGTGCGCGCGAGCTTCACGCTCTTGTCGGGGCTCATGGTGCCGAACGGCAGCATCACCTGGAACGCATGCAGCGGCAGCCGCGACGGCTCGAAACAGAAGCAGAAGCCGCCGATGTCGATGATGCCGGTCTGCACGCCTTCGAGCGTGTCGTTGACCTTCACCATGGCGCCGCCATAGCCTTCGATGAACTCGACCTTATGGGCACCGCCGGTCTTGGCAGTGACGCGCTTTGTGACTTCCGGCACAAAGAACGTCTGCATCAGATTGACGTACGTGTTGACCGCGGGATGTCCCGATGCGATTCGGAGTTTGATGTCCTCGGCGGACGCGGGCGCGGCCAAGAGCGCACCCGCCGCTACGGCCGACATCAGAAAGCCCGCCCGGCCAAGGGTTTTGATGTTCGACAACATGTTTCCTCCTAGACTTGGGCACGATAGTCCCGTGTTGAGCCTCAATGACTCTTATCGCAGACTGTTGATCCGGGCTCCGGCCCAAGTCAATGTATCAGGCCTGATCGCCTCCATCATGGCGCGTGATGCAGTTCACATTCTGTGTTCGGGCTGCTAGCCGTTGTCCATCGAGTTCGTCGAACGTCCGAAAGGCATCCCCATGTCCATGAAAGCTCAAGCCATCCGTTTCCACAAAACCGGCGGACCCGACGTCCTGCAACTCGATACCATTGAGCTTGCTGCGCCCAAGGCCGGCGAAGCCCTCGTCCGCCAGACCGCGATTGGCATCAATTTCCTCGACACCTACCAGCGCTCCGGCGCCTATCCGATGGCGCTGCCGAGCGGGGCTGGCAACGAGGCAGCTGGCGTCGTCGAGGCCGTCGGCCCCGGCGTCAGCGACGTCAAGATCGGTGATCGGGTCGCCTACTCGGGCGGGGCACCGGGCGCCTATGCTTCGCACCGCCTTTATCCCGCGAACCGCCTCGTGAAGTTGCCTGCCTCCGTCAGCGACGAAGCCGCCGCCGCGTTGATGCTCAAGGGTACGACGGTCGAGTATCTGTTCCAGCGCACCTATCCGCTCAAAGCCGGTGAGTACGCGCTGATGTACGCAGCCGCTGGCGGCGTCGGCCTCATCGCCGGTCAATGGGCGAAGGCGATTGGCGTCCATCTGATCGGCGTCGCAGCTGGCAAAGAGAAGTGCGCCCTCGCCAAGGCCAACGGCTACCACACCGTCATCGATCGCAAATCCGAGGACGTGCTCGCCCGCGTCAAGGAGATCACCGGCGGTGCCGGCGTCCCCGTTGTCTACGACTCGATCGGCAAGGATACCTTCGAGACGACACTGAAATGCCTGAAGCCGCGCGGCTTTTTTGTCTCATTCGGCGCGACCTCAGGCACGCCACCCCTGGTCGAAGCCGCCACCCTGCAGAAACTCGGCTCGCTGTATTTTACGCGGCCGACGCTCATGACATACAACGCCTCGCGCGAAGACCTCGAACTGTCGACCAACGCCCTGTTTGCGATGGTCTCGAAAGGCGCCGTGAAGCCGCACATCGGCGCGCGCTACAAGCTCGCCGACGCCGCCAAGGCGCACGCCGACCTCGAAGCCGGCCGCACCTCCGGTTCCTGCCTGCTTATTCCTTGATACGGAGATCGACGTATGGCCGCCTATGACCTGATCGCGCCCGCCGGCTCATTCGACCAATGGCCGGCCGGCATGAAGGCCGAATTGGCCGCGAATCTCGACAGCCCCCTGGTCGGCTCGACGCTCGTCTCGGAGACCGACAAGGTGCGCGTCTGGCACCTGCTGATTCCGGCAGGCAAACGCTGCTCGTTCCACGTCCACGTGCTGGATTATTTCTGGACCTGCCATACTCATGGCCGTGCACGGGGCTACTACGAGGACGGCCACATCACCGAGACGACGCACTTTCCCGGCGACACCATGCACAACACCTACGCCAAGGGTGAGCGCATGGTGCATTCGGTCGAGAACATCGGCAAGACCGATCTGCTCTTTACAACCGTCGAGTATCTACAGAGCGCCAACGCGCCCCTGCCGGTGCCCGACGACGTGCGGCTCAAGGCGACGGGCTGAACTGTCGGTTCCCGCCCTCAGACTGCGTGCCTGCGCGTCCCAGCGGCGCTCGGTCAATAACCGCATGGGAAGCTTAATTCATTTCATTTTTCTCGGCCACCATTGCAAAATGCCGCTGAATCACGCCACGGTTACCTCCAAACTCAGGTGACCGCCATGCCGACGAAAAAGACCGCGAGCCCCTCTCCTCTGGGCCAAGCCCGGCCAGAGTGGACCAATGCCCGGCGCATCGTGGTCAAGATCGGCTCGGCCCTCCTCGTCGATCGCGATAGCGGGCGTCTCCGCGCGACCTGGCTCTCCTCGCTCGCCGACGACGTCGCCGTCATGATGGAGGCCGGCAAGGAAGTCGTCATCGTCTCGTCGGGCGCGATCGCGCTTGGCCGCCACATGCTGACGCTGCCGAAAGGCCCCCTCTACCTCGAGCAGAGCCAGGCGGCGGCGGCCGTCGGCCAGATCAGCCTGTCCAGCGCCTACCAGAGCACCTTTGCCGTTCGCGGCGTGTCGGTCGCCCAGATCCTGCTGACCCTCGGCGACACCGAAGAGCGCCGCCGCTATCTCAATGCGCGACGCACGATGGACACGCTCCTCACCCACAAGGCCGTCCCCGTCGTCAATGAGAACGACACCGTCGCCACCACCGAGATCCGCTACGGCGACAACGATCGCCTCTCCGCCCGCGTCGCCAGCATGATCAGCGCCGATTGTCTGGTCCTGCTCTCGGACATCGACGGCCTTTATACAGCGCCCCCGGGTTCCGATCCGAACGCCCGGCACATCCCCGAGGTCCGCGAGATCACCCCCGAGATCGAAGCGATGGCCGGCGGCACCGGCTCGGAATTCTCCAAGGGCGGCATGAAAACCAAGATCATGGCCGGCCAGATCGCGCTCGCCGCCGGCACCAACATGATCATCACCACCGGCAAGGTGCTTTATCCATTGAAGGCGATCTCCGAAGGCGCGACGTGCACTTGGTTCTTGGCCGGTGCCGATCCCGTCGCTGCGCGCAAACGCTGGATCGCGGGGCAACTCGAGCCAAAAGGCACGATCCACATCGACAGCGGCGCCGAGAGCGCGTTGTTTGCGGGCAAAAGCTTGCTTCCGGCCGGCGTCAGACGTGTCGAAGGCGCCTTCGAGCGCGGCGACGCCGTCACCATCCGCGGCGCCGACGGCCGCGACCTCGGCCGTGGCGTCGTCGCCTACTCGCACGACGACGCTATCCAGATCGTTGGCAAGCAGTCCGCCGAGATCGCCGCCATCCTCGGCCACGAAGGCCGCGCCGAACTCATCCACCGCGACGACATGGCGTTGAATAGGAAGTAGCCGCGTGAGCACCAATGATGCGTTTCAGTTCACCGCCGCGATCAGTCAGGACGGACCCTGGTGGATTGGCTGGATCGAGGACATTCCCGGCGTCAACGCCCAGGAAGCGACCCGCGACGACGTTATCGAAAGCCTGCGCGTTGCCCTTGGCGAGGCGCTGACCATGAACCGCGCCGACGCGGCTGCCCGCGCTCCACCCGGCACCATGAAGATCCAGATCACGCCATGACCCGGCGTGCGTTGATCCAACACTTGCTCAAAACCGGTTGCACGCTTGCCCGCGAAAGTGAGCGACACTCGTGGTGGACCAACGGCCGAATCCGGCAGCAGGCCGCCGTCCCCCGCAATCCCGAGATTGTCGACAGCCTTGCCCGCAAGATCTGCCGGGATCTCTCAATCGACCCGCCGATTGAGCAAGCCTAGGGATTTGGCGCAAATCAGCTTATATTCTTGCCATGAACCGACCTGAACGCATCGATCCCACCGCTGACATTGCGGCCCAGATGGCGGCACTTGGCCAAGCCGCCAAAGCCGCCGCGCGTGACCTCGCGCTCGCATCGACGGACGCGAAAAACCGGGCGTTGACGACAGCTGCAACGGCCATTCGCACCCGCGCGCCCGAGATCATGGCCGCCAACGCCCGCGACCTCGACGCTGCCCGCGCCAACGGCACGGCCGCCTCCCTGCTCGATCGCCTGACACTCGATCCCACACGCATCGAGGCGATCGCCCAAGGCCTCGACGACATCGCCAAGCTCGACGATCCCGTCGGCACCGTCATCGCCACGTGGGAACGGCCGAACGGCCTCCAATTCGAGCGGGTCCGCGTGCCGCTCGGCGTCATCGGTATCATCTACGAAAGCCGCCCCAACGTGACCGCCGACGCCGGCGCCCTCTGCCTCAAATCCGGCAACGCCGCGATCCTGCGCGGCGGCTCCGACAGCTTTCATTCGAGCCGCGCCATCCACGCCTGCCTCGTCGATGGCCTGCGCGCCGCCGAATTGCCCGAGGCTGCGATCTCGCTTGTGCCAACCACCGACCGTGCCGCCGTCGGCCTGATGCTGAAGGGCCTCGACGGCTGCATCGACGTCATCGTCCCGCGCGGCGGCAAGAGCCTCGTCGCCCGCGTACAGGACGAAGCCCGCGTCCCCGTCTTCGCGCACCTCGAAGGCATCTGCCACACTTACGTCGATCGCGGCGCCGATCTCGACATTGCGATCCCGCTCGTCGTCAACGCCAAAATGCGGCGAACCAGCGTCTGCGGCGCCACCGAATGCCTGCTCGTCGATCGCGGCACGCACGAGGATTACCTTTCGCCGCTGATCAAGGCGCTGTTGGAGGCGGGCTGCGAAGTGCGCGGCGACGCTGAAACGCAAAAGGCTGATGCCCGCGTCAAGGCCGCAGCGCCCGACGACTACGGCCGCGAATTCCTCGACAAGATCATTGCGGTAAAAACCGTCGATGGGGTCGATGAGGCGATCGCGCACATCCAGCGTTACGGCTCGCAGCACACAGACTCGATCATCACCGAATGCAACGGTACGGCGGAACGCTTTTTGAAGCGCGTCGATAGCGCGATCGTGCTGGTCAATGCGTCCACGCAATTCGCCGACGGTGGCGAATTCGGTTTCGGCGCCGAGATCGGCATTGCGACCGGCAAGATGCACGCGCGCGGCCCCGTCGGCGTCGAGCAGCTCACCAGCTTCAAATACATTGTCCGTGGCACCGGCCAAACGCGGCCTTGAGATCGCGAGCGACGTCAGCCCTTGTTGATCCGCGAAATCCGATCCAGCAAGCGCGGGCGCTCGCCAGGTAGCGGCAGTGAATCATCGACAGGCTCGGCGGGTGTGGCCGGTTCAGCCTCGACCGTGACCTCCACGCCGTTGCCGTTGGCGGCACCATTCTTGTGGGGAGTTTCAGTCTCTTTGTGATGACCATTCGCCACCACAGAAGCGGCCGCCACGGCTCCCGAACCGCTGGTCCACGTCGCCTGCGCGACCCGCTCGGCGAGCGTCGGCTTCACGACCACCGGCACCGCCGCGCCACGCGCCGCACTGGCGGCCGGCAACGTCCCGGCGCCAAGCCGCCGCATCTCGTCCATGAAGTGCTGCGTTTGCAGCGCCATCCTCTCGTTGGATTCTGCGATCTCCGCCCGCAGCGCACGGATCGTCTCTGCCTGCTTTGACGCCTGCGCCTCGACCGAGTTCAAGCGTGCCTTCAACGCAATCTTGCTGTCCTTCAGACCGCCCGTTTTTTCGCCACTCTCGAACGCGGCCAGCGACGCCGCGAGCCGCGCAATCTCGCTGTTCTGATCCTCGATCCGCGACTTCGCGGCCCGCAGATCTTTCTCGAGCGCCGCCTGCGCGTCGTCGAGCGCGATCGGGCCGCTTCGGATCGGCTTCATCTGACCGTCGGTCGCATCGACCGCGGCAGGCGCGCCATCACGCTCGGCCGCCGCGCCTGCGCTACCCTGCAAACGCGCGATGAGATTGGCTTGATCGCGCGCGCGATTGCGCAGCGCCTCTATTTCCGCCCTGAGCGCCACCTCGGCATCGAACGCGGGATCCGCCAGCGCCTGCATATTGCGCGCGCCCCGTGTCGCCAACGCATTGGTCAGCCGCTCGAGTTCCGACTGTTGCTGAGCGTTGATCGTCGCCGCCTCGTCGAGCGCCATCCGGTTCTTCTCGGCTGACTGCATCAGCTGCGCGATTTCCTGATCGCGCACCGTCAGCAAACTCTTTGCCTCCGTCAGCCGCTGCTCGACCCGCGGCAACGACGTCGTGACGATCTGCTCCAGCACGCGCCGCGCATTCTCATGTTCTTCGAGCGACCCCTTGAGGTCGTCCAGTTTGCCCTCGAGCGAACCGATCGACGCATCCCGCTTGTTCACGTCGATGATGTGCCGCGCCCGATCGAGCGTCGCCCGCTCGACGTCGGTTTCGAGCTTATGCAGCCGGATCGCATATTCCGCCCGCAACCGGTCCCGGTCCGCGCGGATTTCTTCTTCCGAAATTGGCAGCGACTGCTTGATGCGTAGCGTTGTCAACCGGACCGCGCGCGACCAGAACGCCGGCGCAAACAGCAGCGCAAGCAGGCTCGCGGCGAGGAAGCCGAGTGCCACCAGCATGATGGTTTGAATCGACATCAGCGGTGACCGTTCCTCGCCCTCTCCGCGCCGTGGACATGCCACACGGCGATCAATAGACCATTCCAGGCCTATCCAACATGCAACACCGAAGCACAGTTTACGCTGTTACGGCGAACAACTCCACACAATCCAGCCGTGTCCCAACCGTGGCACGAGCGCGCGGAACCTGCTGAAAGGACGATCAGAACGGGTTCCACGTCGGCTTGCGCGTGTACTTGAGATAGCCGACGTTGGCGCCGAGCCTGAGGCCAATCCCGGAGCGGATCGGCGCCAGCACAACGTGATCGCGTGTCTGGAACGTCAAACCAACACCACCGATGACGTAGGCAGAGCCCGCGACTCCGCCAAACCGGTTGTAGATCTCATCCGGGTCACGCAGGTTGTAGACGAGAACCATCACCTTCGAGCCTTCTGCGCCGGCGTCGTATCCGATCGACGGACCTTGCCAGTACACCCGGTGCGATCCCGCGTCCTTGGTGTAGAGCACGCCTTCGCCATAGCGCAGCCCCGCGACGAATGCGCCGCCGACGTCTTCACCGAGAATATAGCCGTTCGGCCGTCCCTGCTTCTTGAACGCAAATTCGACGACGCTCGCAAGCCCCTTGCTCACCGAGCCGAAGAAGCCGTGCCCCGCGCGCATGATTTCGCCTTCGGAGTAGCCGCCGCCATTGCCTTCATCCGAGTAGCGGCGCGGCCCCGGGGCATAGGGCCGCTCGTTCGACTCGCCCGCCCTTTCTCCGTAGTCGCGATCCGAAGGATCGGCTGCCGGTGGCGTATAAGGTTGCCCATAACCCGGCGCGCGATACGTGTTGTCGGCATAACCGCCCGTGCGCGGCCCTTGTGGATCATACGCCGGCGCGGGAGGACGATACGCAGTCGTTCGGCGAGCACCCGTCCGGCGCGGCGCATACCTCTCGTTCGGCGCCTGACCATAACCACCACCGTCGACGAGGGCGGCGCACGGTAGGTGTTATCGATGCGCTCGCGATCGGGTTGTTGCCACGGCAGTCGTTCTTGTGAGGCGGCAGGAATCGACGCCGCGGACAGGGCGCCTGCAAAGGCGCTGAACATAAATGTCGTTCGAAGTCCGAACAGCATGGTGAGGATCTCGCATTGCTGATGGGCCGCGCAGCAGAACTGGCGGCAGTCTCATCCGACTGTTGTTGGAAAGTGTTACCAAAGTATGGCTGAAAGCCGCCCGAATCAGGCTTTCAGCAACACGTCGCGACGACTGGGCCACACTTGGCGCGGGCGGGCGTCGCTCAATTGGCCGCCTTGCCCCAGGCGACGTAGTCGGGATTGCGATACGAGCGCTCGGACTTTCCATAGAGGAGCGGCGCGCCGTTCAGGGCGGTCACGCGGCCACCCGCCGCCAGCACGATCGCGTGCCCCGCCGCCGTGTCCCATTCATGCGTCGGCCCGACGCGCGGATAGACGTCGCCTTCGCCCGCCGCGATGAGACAGAACTTGAGCGACGATCCGGCGGCGCGCCGGCCCGCGATGGGGTAACGCGCGAGAAACGCCTCGGTCGGCGCATTCATGTGCGATTTGCTGACGAGTGCGACCATCCCCGCGGCCGGCGGCGTCCGCGCCACCAGAGGCTTCAGCGTGCGGCCATCCCATGTCACGTGCGGCTCGCGGACATCGAGCGTCGTCTCGATGGCTTCATGAGCGCCGCGCGTGACGAACAGCCGGCTCAGCGCCGGTGCATAGACCAAGCCGAATACCGGCACGCCTGCTTCGATGATCGCGATGTTGACCGTGAATTCGCCGTTCCCCTTGATGAACTCTTTGGTGCCATCGAGCGGATCGACCAACGCGAACGTCGATCCGATCGTCGCGTATCGCCCGGCCGCCGCTTCTTCTTCCGCGATCACCGCGACGTCCGGCAGCAGTCGCGCCAATCCGGCGAGAATGATCGCCTCCGACTCCCGATCTGCGATCGTCACTGGCGATGCATCGGCCTTGATTTCGATCGCCGCGTTTCCGTAGTGCTGCATCTGCACGCGCCCCGCGGCCTGCGCCACGATCAGCAGTCCCTCGACGAGCCGTTGGTAGTCAGAAGGTATCACGATGTTAACCGTTCGTTGACAAGTGTTAACGCGGATCACGGATACAGTGCAAAATCGCAATCCAAGTTGCGCGTTGTGAGTCCTGCGTGCAACGCGTGGACAAATAGCAAGCCTCTATGGACTCTTTCCCAGAATCGGCCTTGGCGCAAATGCCGCGAAGCAGTTATCACTGATTCGAGATGGTGTTCGGGCAACCTCCAAAGATCATCACTTTTCTGGCATCCCAGTGCGCCCGCGCACTGGTTGGATCTTACTTCACCGCTTGAGGGCACTTAATGAACCAGCGCGTCCATCCCTCCGATCTCGAGCTCGCCGCGCTGATTTCCAGCAAGATCTGTCACGACGTGATCAGCCCCGTGGGCGCGATCTGCAATGGCCTCGAGATCCTGGACGAAGACAAGAGCGATCAGGAAGCCAAGAATTACGCCCTCGACATGATTCGCAACGTGACCGAGCAGGCATCGGCGCGTATTCAGTTCGCCCGTTTCGCCTTCGGTGCGGCTGGATCGGCTGGTACGTTGATTGACCTCGGCACCGTCGAGCAGATCAGCCGTGGCTTTGTCGGCAATACGAAACACAAGCTCGTCTGGCGCTGCCCGCCGGGACAACTCCCGAAAGACCGCATCAAACTCCTTCTCAATATGCTGGCCAGCGCTATCACCGCCCTGCCGCGCGGTGGCGAGATCGAAGTCGCTCTCGTCGGCAAGCTCGACAAAGCCGTCTTCGCCGTGCGCTGCCGCGGCACCGGCGCCCGCCCGCCTCAATACCTCTCGGATCTCGTCTCCGGCGGTTCGCTGCCGCAGCTCGATGCCATGACAATTCAGGCATATTACACGTGGCGCCTGGCCGAAACCTCCGGCATGCGTCTTGAGATCATCAAGGATGGCGTCGATATCATCTTGATGGCAAAGCCGATCTGACCGGCCGAAGATCACCACCACGAGAGAGCCACGATGCCTAGCTGCCTTGTTGTCGATGATAGTGATGTCATCCGCAAAGTCGCCCGCCGCATCCTGGAAGGCCTCGACTTCAGCGTCACGGAAGCAGCGACAGGCCAAGACGCGCTCAATGCCTGCAAAAGTGTCATGCCGGATCTCGTGCTGGTCGATTGGCACATGCCCGGCATGAGCGGCATCGAATTTACCGCCTTGCTGCGCAACACCGAGCGTGGTGCCTCGCCTGCGGTTATCTATTGCACCACCGAGAATGATCCCGGTGACATCGCCCGCGCGCTTGCCGCCGGCGCCGACGACTACCTGATGAAGCCCTACGACAAGGTCTCGATCGCGGCGAAGCTTGCCGCGGCCGCCTAACGCCTCTTGGCGCCTCGACCCTTGCCCTCCCCAACAAAGACCGGTTATGTGCGCGTTGTTGCGGCGACGTCGGATCTGACTGTCAGTTCCGAGCAGGCCGCTGCATCCGTTGCAAAAATGGGCCGAAGGCTCGAACCGGGAGTGGATCGGAATGTTTACACGACGCAAGGCGCTGGCGGGGCTGTGCGGCCTGACGGCGGCGGTTCTCGCCACCGCACTTCCGATCACACCGGCCGCGGCGCAAGCTTGGCCCGATAAGCCCGTGACATTTATCGTTCCGTTTCCCGCTGGCGGCGGCACGGACGCATTTGCGCGCCCCCTGACGGCGGAGTTGACCAAGGCCCTCGGCAAGACCGTGATCATCGACAATCGCGGCGGCGCGGGCGGCACGCTTGGCGCAGGCCTCGCGGCACGCGCACCCAAAGACGGCTACACGTTCTTCGTTGGTGCGGTGCATCACACCATCGCCCCGAGCATCTATCCGCCATCGGCATTGACCTATGATCTCGAAAAGGACTTCGAACCGATCGCTGTGATCGCCGTCGTGCCCCAGGTCGTCGTGGTCCATCCCGAACGCGTCAAGGCAACCTCGCTGAAGGATCTGATTGAAGCCGCAAAAGCCAATCCTGGAAAACTCGCCTACGGTTCGGCGGGCAACGGCACCACACATCATTTGGCAGGCGAACTCTTCAAGCTGATCACCAAGACAGACATTCAACATGTTCCATACAAGGGCGCGGGGCCCGCTCTTCAAGACCTTGTCGGCGGCCAAATCGACATGATGTTCGATGGGCTCGGCTCGTCGTCCGGTCACATCAAGGCGAACCGCATCCGCCCCCTGGCTGTGGCAGGCCCAGCACGTGCGCCGAGCCTGCCCGACGTGCCAACGGTCGCCGAAACTGGCATCAGCGACTACGTCGTCTCTACCTGGTACGGCATTTGGGCACCGGCCGGCACGCCGAAAGACGTCACCGAACGGATGCGCGCCGAGGTCGTGAAAGCGCTCGGTTCGGATCAACTCAAGGGGACCTGGGCACAACAAGGCGCCAACGTGGGCCCGGCGACACAAGCCGAGATGGCAGCTCTGGTGAAAGTCGGAAATCGCCCGTTGGGGCAAGGTCGTGAAAGACACCAACATCAAGCTCGACTGAAGCAACTCCAAAAGCAACGGCGGCGCAAACCGGTTCCGGTTGCGCCGCCGTTTTCGTGTGTTCGCTAGGCTCAAGCCGCGACGAGCGCCTTCAAGGCGTGCTCAATATCGCGCAACGTGCCGGCATGCTTCGCCGAGGTGCCGCGTGTGCGCATCCCTTCGCTACCCGCATCGAGCTGCTGAAATACATTGAGCCGCCAGCGTTCGAGCGTGGCGATTTTCTCTCCGCGCGTCAGCATCACTTCGTCGACGATCCGGCAGGGGGTCTCGAAGACGCGTTCTGGGTTCGATTTGGCCACAGCCGTATTGAGGCGTGCGATTTCAGCCATGCGGGGCTCCGTAGTCCAATTGCGGGGGCGCACAGAAGATGTTCGATTCTTGGCGGTCTGATGGCAAAACCATCACCCAAATTGAGCAAAACCTCCCAAATACAGGGCTTGGAAGAGCGACATTGCGGCCTCGGTTGGCTATCCTCGCCTTTGCGCGGGGCCTTATACTGCAGAGACAGCAACGGACGCCGCACCTTAGGAAACGTCAAAGGATCGCCCATGACCACCGTCACACGCCGCCGTGTCTTAAAGGGTTCAGCACTGGCCGCCGCAACCGGCACCATCGCAAGCCCCGCCATCGCCCAATCCAATCCCGAACTCAAGTGGCGCATGCCGATGTTCGTACCCAAGTCGGTCGAGTCCGTGATGGATGCCGCCAACGACTTCACGCGCCGCGTTTCGGAACTTTCGGAAGGCAAATTCCAAATCCAGCACTTCGGCGCCGGCGAGATCGTCCCTGGCGGCCCCGCCGTGCTCGACGCCGCTGAAACCGGCACCGTCGAGTGCGCCTTCACGCTCTCCTATTATTCGTTCGGCAAAGATCCCGCTTATGCATTCGGCTCGACCCTGCCGTTCGGCTTCAACCTGCGCGGCCAGGCTGCATGGCTGTTGAAGAATGGCGGTCTCGATCTCTGCAATGAGTTCCACAATGCGCGCGGAACCCACGGGATCCCTGTCGGAAACTCCACGGCTCAGATGGGCGGCTTCTTCAGAAAAGAGATCAACAAGCTCGATGACCTGAAGGGCTTGAAAATGCGCATCCCGGGTCTCGGCGGCGTCATCATGGCGAAACTCGGCGTGATCCCGCAACAGATCAGCCCCGGCGACATCTACCCTGCGCTCGAACGTGGCACGATCGACGCCGCCGAATGGGCCGCCCCGCACGACGATTTCAAGTTCGGCTTTCATAAGGTCGCGCCGTACTACTACGCGCCCGGCTGGTGGGAACCGCAGGCCACTATCATGGTCTATACCAACCTCAAGAAATGGCAGGAGCTGCCGAAGCACTACAAGTCGATCCTGGAGACAGCAGCACTGGCGACCTGGACCACACACATCGCCAACTCTGATCCCATCAACTCGGCCGGCATGCGCAAACTGATCGCGGCAGGCGCCCAGCTCCGCTTCTTCAGTCAAGAGATCCTCGATGCCGCATATGAGGCGTCGTTCAAGACCTTCGACGAACTCGCCCAAAAAAGCCCCGCCTTCGCCAAGATCTACCCTGCCTGGAAGAAGCATATGGACGAGAACGAGCTCTACTATCGGGTGGGCGACGGCACCTACGACAATTACATCTTCAACAAGCGCGTAAAGGGCTGACGCGAGGCAGGATTTGCGACTGCAATTCACCAATCATGCACAAAATCACCCCGGGACCATGCATCCCGGGGGCTCCTATTTTGGCCGCGAACACCCTATATTCAGGTTTAGTGGCGCAGAGTGCCGCCACGTTTGCAGGATCCGATCGCGATGACCACGCCCCGTCCCCGCCCGTCCGTCATGTCCATGACCGATGCCGCAATCGCCCGATTGAAGGCGATCATGGCGACCAAAGGCCCGGACGTCGTCGGCCTACGCATCGGCATCAAGAAGGGCGGTTGCGCCGGCATGGAGTACACCATGGACTGGGCAACCGAGCGCGGAAAGTTCGACGACGTAGTCGAGAAGGACGGCGCACGCGTGCTCATCGACCCCAAGGCCGTCATGTACCTGCTTGGCACCGAGATGGACTACAAGGTCGATAAGCTCTCATCCCAGTTCGTGTTCAACAACCCGAACCAGAAGAGTTCCTGCGGCTGCGGCGAGAGCGTCAATCTCGTCCCAGTCGGCCGCGACAAGCTCGAAGCCATTAAGGTCTGAACCGGGCGAATCCGGACGGTGTCTGACCCTTGGTTCTGACACCGCCACAACGCCTCAAAAAAACGCCTGCAGCCCCGTGATCGCGCGCCCAAGGATCAGCGCATGCACATCGTGCGTGCCTTCGTAGGTATTGACCGTCTCCAAGTTGGCCGCGTGCCGCATCACATGATACTCGATCTGAATCCCGTTGCCGCCGTGCATGTCGCGAGCCTGCCGCGCGATATCGAGCGCCTTGCCACAGTTGTTGCGTTTGACGAGAGAGATCATTTCCGGCACCGAGCTGCCCTCGTCGAACAACCGCCCGACGCGCAAACTGCCCTGCAGCCCGAGCGAAATTTCTGTCACCATGTCGGCGAGCTTCTTCTGCACCAGCTGCGTCTGCGCCAGCGGTCGATTGAACTGCCGGCGATCCAGCGTGTATTGACGCGCGCGGTGGAAACAATCTTCGGCAGCTCCCATCACGCCCCAGGAAATACCATAGCGCGCCCGATTGAGACATCCGAACGGCCCTTTCAACCCAGAGACATTCGGCAACAGCGCCGTGTCCGGCACCACCACGCCGTCCATCACGATCTCACCGGTAATTGACGCACGCAACGACAGTTTGCCGCCGATCTTCGGCGCCGAAAGCCCCTTCATCCCCTTTTCGAGCACGAAGCCACGGATCTCGTTGCCGTGCGCAGCGGATTTCGCCCACACCACGAACACATCCGCTATCGGCGCATTCGAGATCCACATCTTGGAGCCCGTCAGCCGATACCCGTCTGCGACTTTCTCGGCGCGCGTCGTCATGCCCGCCGGATCGGAGCCGGCATCGGGCTCCGTCAAACCAAAACAGCCAACCCATTCCCCGCTCGCCAACTTCGGCAGATACTTCATGCGCTGCTCTTCCGAGCCGTAGGCATAGATTGGGTACATCACGAGGGACGATTGTACGGAATTCATCGATCGATAGCCGGAATCGACCCGCTCGATCTCGCGCGCGACCAAGCCATAGGACACATAGTTCGCGCCGGCGCATCCGTACTTGTCCGGGAGGGTCACGCCGAGCAGGCCGAGTGCGCCCATCTCGTTGAAAATGGCGCGATCCGTCGTCTCCGTCTCATAGGCCTTGATCACGCGCGGCAGGAGCTTGCTCTGTGCGTAGTCGCGCGCCGTATCGCGGATCGCTCGCTCTTCTTCGGTGAGCTGCGCCTCCAGCAAAAATGCGTCCTCGAAATCGAAGGCGCTGGTTTTCGATCGGGTAGGCGCTTTGTCTTGCATGGCGGGCTCCGCGACGGTTCGGCTGATCTGCAAAACACATAGCAGACGGTTGCAGCCGGATCACGTGCCGCCGAGCCGCAGATGCCAGGCCTTGATCGCCGGTGGACAAACGAAAGGGCCGGAGGTCGGCTCCAGCCCTTCAAGATCACAACCGCATTCTAGATCAGCGATCGAAGTGCTCGCTGAACACGATGCCGGCTGCAGCCTGGTGATCCAAACCGCGGGCCTTGAGTTGGGTGTAGCGGACATTCGCTGACTGGCCCTCTGCGATAGCTGTGACAAAAATCGCCGCGCCGCGAACAATGCGGGTGAGAAGACTGGGCGTGCGCGCCGGCAGGAAGCTCAGGGCGGAGTTGTAGGTCTGTGTGCTCATGGTCTCATCCTTGGTTTTGCACCGGCATGTCCGAATTAGTATTGGTATTTGGTATACCACATTGCATTGCAAAATCTATCTGCAATAGTGCACTCCCTCCATGATGTTGGCGCATGCCAATGATTTTACGGTATAAATGGAACCAACTTGGCGCAAATCAAAACCAATTCTTCAATCTTTGAAGTGAAATTGCTGCAGTTGCACATTGTCCGATGGACAAATTCCCAATTCCCGCCAAAATGAATGATTGTTCATTTTCGGACTGCGAATGCCTAGACGAGAGCTTGCAACTGCATGGTCGATCACGCGCTGGATCGAGGCGCCGCACCCCGACGCCTCGATCGCTGAGATCGAAGCGATTTTTTTTGCGGCCGCAGCGCGGGACTACCCGACAGAACCCGAACGGGGCGAATTCCGCGAACGCTGGCTCGGCCGCTATCTTACCCATGACGCCCCCCACGCCTTCGTCGCGCGCGATTTCAGCAGGCAAGGTTGCGGGCTATCTCGTCGGCAGTCTCGATGATCCGGCGCGGACGGACCGCTTCGCCGACATTCCTTACTTTGCGCCGTGGGCGCATCTGACGGCGCGTTTCCCAGCGCATCTGCACATCAATCTCGCCGCCGCCGCCCGCAACCATGGCGTCGGCCGCCGCCTCGTCGAGGCCTTCGCCACCCACGCCCAAAGCCATGGCGCCCCCGGCGTCCACGTCGTCACGGCCGCGGCCGCCCGCAACGTCCGCTTCTACACCCGCGCCGGTTTCGCGCCGCACGACACTCGCGACCACAACGGCACCGCCATCGTCTTCCTCGCCCGCGCGCTCACCTAATCCGCTCGCCCTGCGCTCGCCCCTCGGCTATCACAGCACCCACACTCACCACACCGGTCCCGCCCGATGCCACCCCTCACCTTCGACTACATCATCGCCGGCGCCGGCACCGCGGGCTGCCTGCTCGCCAACCGCCTCTCCGCCGATCCCAATGCCCGCGTGCTCCTCCTCGAGGCCGGCGGCCGCGACCGCAATCCGTGGATCCACATCCCCGTCGGCTACCTCTACCTGATGGGCCACAAGACCATCGACTGGGGTTACAAGACCACCGCCGAACCCGGCCTCAACGGCCGCGCCCTCAACTACCCGCGCGGCCGCGTGCTCGGCGGCTGCTCGTCCATCAACGGCATGATCTACATGCGCGGCCAGGCGCGCGACTACGACCTCTGGCGCCAGATGGGCAACACCGGCTGGGGCTGGGACGACGTGCTCCCGTATTTCAAGAAGCACGAGGACCAATGGGCGCTCGAACCCGATGCCTTCGACGGCCTGCACGCTCGCGGCGGCGAATGGCGCGTCGAAAACGCGCGCATCCAATGGGAAATCCTCGACGCCTTCCGCACTGCCGCGGCCGAAGCCGGCATCCCCTCGACCACCGACTTCAACCGCGGTGACAACGACGGCTGCGGCTATTTCCACGTCAATCAAAAGACCGGCGTGCGCTGGAATACGTCGAAGGGCTTCTTGCGCCCGATCCGCTATCGCGCCAACCTGACGATTGCGACCAACGCGCTCGTCGACCGCCTGACCTTCGATGGCAACCGCGTCACCGGCCTCAATTTCCGCGATAAATCCGGCGAAATCCAACACGCAACCGCCCGCCGCGATGTCATCCTCGCCGCCGGTAGCATCGGCTCGCCACAAATCTTGCAGCTCTCCGGCATCGGCCCCGGCGCGCATCTGCAAAAGTTCGGCATCCCCGTCCGCCACGATCTCGCGGGCGTCGGCGAAAATCTGCAAGACCACTTGCAGATCCGCTGCGCCTATCGCGTGCGCGGCGTCGAGACCATGAACGAGCGCTATCAGAACATCTTCCAGCAGGCCCGCTTCGCGCTCGAGTACGCGCTCTTGCGGCGCGGTCCCATGACCATGTCGCCGTCGCAGCTCGGCGCCTTCACGCGCTCCGATCCCTCGCGCGAAACACCCAACATTCAATATCATGTACAGCCGTTGACGCTGCCGAAGTTCGGCGAACCGCTCGATCCCTTCCCCGCCTTCACCGCCAGCGTCTGCAACGTGCGGCCGACGTCGCGCGGCCACGTCCGCATTGCGTCCCCCGACGCCGGCGCCCAACCCAACATCCACCCCAACTATCTCGCGACCGCCGACGACCGCCGCGTCGCCGCCGATTCGATCCGCGTCACCCGCCGCATCGTCGCCATGCCCGCGCTGCAAAAATACCGGCCTGAAGAATTCCGCCCCGGCCCCAACATCGCCGACGACGACGCGCTCGCCAAAGCCGCCGGCGATATTTCAACGACGATCTTTCATCCCGTCGGCACCTGCAAGATGGGCACTGACCCGCGCGCCGTCGTCGATCCGCGTCTGCGCGTGCACGGCCTCTCAGGCTTGCGCGTCGCCGACGCCTCCGTGATGCCGTCGATCACGTCGGGCAACACCAATGCGCCCGCGCTGATGATCGCCGAAAAAGCCGCCGCCATGATTCTCGAAGACGCCCGCTAAAAATCCCCTCTCCCCATCGCTGCGCTTGATGGGGAGAGGGCTAGGGTGAGGGGCAGCGACGATATAGGTGTGCCGATCGGCGACCAAACTCGCCTGCTGCAGCACCAAAATCAAAGCACGCGCAACTGAATCGGCGATGGGCTCCCATCGTATCCAAACCGTATTCGCCATGGGTTTGCACCATGTCCAGAATCATCGCCGCAATGCGCATGAACTCAGCGGCGGCATCTTTGAATTGGCGATGGGCTCCCATCGCATCCAAACCGTTTTCGCCATGGGCTGGCACCAGATCCAAAATCATCGCCGCGACGACATGAACGCAGCGGCAGCACTTTGAATCGGCGATGGGCTCCCATCGCATCTAAAACCGTATTCGCTATGGGCTGGCACCACGTCAAAATCGTCGGCGCGACCATGCATGCGCCTCCAAGCTCCGACGGCGTCCTGTTCAGAATGCCCTGTCGGCCCCTTCGGCCATGAGCTTCAAACCGCTCAGCATCATCCAACCCGCCATCATAACCCGCAGAGCGCGATCACGCGGTCCAGTACCGGACACTTTTACCAGGATCGCACATAAACTTCTAACCGGCTGGATGAGCAATGCGGCTTCAGCAACGGCTACAGTAGTGTGCCATCTCGATCATTGCACAACGCAACCTGCCGAACCTCCAATTTACCACCGACAGCCCCTGGTATACCAGCACGCGTCACCGCCCTCTACCTTCCCTCACCCCGTCCTTCACGGAGAGAGAAAGTAGCCAACCCAACGCTTGCCGGCCCTCAACCTGTACGTCGCAGCTCTGCAGGCGGCCACATCTCTCCTGTGAGCCAGAAGGAAATACGGGGACAGTTTCCTCAATTCGAAGGTGAAACCGTGAGAAACGGGCACGCCCATTTGTCCCGATTTTGTTTTTTTGCGGCATGCCATACCCACAGCCGTCATCCGAGGCCTTGTGCCTCGGATCCAGGACCACCGCCACTGCGATTGGAATGCCATCGCAATGTCACCGCGTATGGATGCCAGGGACAAGCCCTGGCATGACGGCTTCGGAAAAACCCAGTTTCCAATTCAATGCCTGCGCGAGACCATGGGTCGCGCTGGCCGAGGCGCAGCACAAG
The DNA here is from genome assembly GCA_963779515.1 of uncultured Alphaproteobacteria bacterium. Classification (GTDB taxonomy): domain Bacteria; phylum Pseudomonadota; class Alphaproteobacteria; order Rhizobiales; family Hyphomicrobiaceae; genus CAVZYN01. Next base: position 490,128 of record CAVZYN010000002.1, on the reverse strand, counting down.
ACGGCGTGGCGACCGCCGGCGCGCTGATCCAGCAGTTGATTTTCCCCGGCTGAGCCAGACGCGACGCCTCCGCCTTCGGCTCTAATCACGCCACCCAGCGCTCGCGGACACCGCCCCAGCGCCCCGCCCGCCCCGCGCACGACATCAACAGCCTTGCCGCCTGCCGCTGTCGCGCGGCACTCGCTGCAGCCATAGCCGATGTCCTTGCACCCGCTCAGCCCCGACGTCAGCGCCGCGCTATTGCAGTGCTTGGCTTCCTGATCCTTGCGCTCAGCGACGCCGCCCCATCCGCCGCCCAATCCTGGCAGCACGCCTTCCTTCGCCGCAAACGCCGCGTTGCCCGCGCCGACCGGCCGCGAACACACATAAACCTGCGCGCCGCTCGTGCCGGCACTCTTGCCCTTCGTGGCCGGCGCCGCCTCCGGTCCGCCCACGCCCGGCAGCGGCAACCCCGTCGCCCCGCGCACGATCCCAGTGAAAAGATCACCCACCGATTGCGCCGCCGCCGCGGTTGGCAGCATCAGCGCCAACACGAAAAGCACGCGCCGCGCGAACTGAGCCCAGCATCTCAGATCCATGCATCACCGCCAAAAGTGATCCGCAAAAAACATCGCCGTCACCATCGTCGCACGCTCCGCCGCCCCGCCGTCAAGCACAGGCCAAGCAACAGCCCCCAAAATCCCACTGATCCACGCGCCACATGTGGACGTTCCATGAACACGCATTGCTGGCGCAACCCGTTTCGGCTAGATCGTCCCCCATGACAAAAGCACCCAAAAAATCCGCCCCCCCAACACCGATCCGCGCCGCCGATCGCAAGACCATCCACGTCCGCGGCGCCCGCGAGCACAATCTCAAGAACGTCGATCTCGAGATCCCGCGCGACGCCCTCGTGGTCTTCACCGGCCTCTCGGGCTCCGGCAAATCCTCCCTCGCGTTCGACACCATCTACGCCGAGGGCCAGCGCCGCTACGTCGAGAGCCTTTCGGCCTACGCCCGCCAGTTCCTCGAGATGATGCAGAAGCCCGATGTCGACCACATCGACGGCCTCTCGCCCGCGATCTCCATCGAGCAGAAGACCACAAGCAAGAACCCGCGCTCGACCGTCGGCACCGTCACGGAAATCTACGACTACCTGCGGCTCCTCTTCGCTCGCATCGGCGTGCCCTACTCGCCCGCGACCGGCCTCCCCATCGAGAGCCAGACGATCTCCCAGATGGTCGACCGAGTGATGGCACTGCCCGACGGCACCAAACTCTACCTGCTCGCCCCCGTCGTGCGCGGCCGCAAGGGCGAATACCGCAAGGAGATCGCCGACTGGCAGAAGAAGGGATTCCAGCGCCTCAAGATCAATGGCCAGTTCTACGAAATCGCCGACGCGCCAAAACTCGACAAAAAGTACAAGCACGACATCGACATCGTCGTCGACCGCGTGGTGGTGAAGCGCGACCTCGCCAAGCGCCTCGCCGAGAGCTTTGAAACCGCGCTCAAACTCGCCGACGGCCTCGCCCTCGCCGAATTCGCCGATAAGCCACTTTCCCCCTCTCCCCGTGCTTCACGGGGAGAGGGTGCCCGAAGGGCGGGTGAGGGGCCGCCGCAAGGCCCGGCCGAAAAAGACGTCCTCCGCAACAAAAACGAAACCCACGAGCGCATCACCTTCTCCGAGCGCTTCGCCTGCCCCGTCTCGGGCTTCACCATCGAGGAGATCGAGCCGCGCCTGTTCTCATTCAACGCGCCAGCTGGCGCCTGCCCGAAGTGCGATGGCCTCGGCACCGAGCTGAAATTTGAAGCGGACCTCGTCGTGCCGGATCGCTCCGTCACACTCGAGGCCGGCGCCATCTGGCCCTGGGCCAAGACCGGCAACACCTCGCCCTATTACGAGCAGACGCTGGCGGCGATCACCAAGCACTACAAGGTGTCGATGAAGACGCCGTGGGAGAAGCTGCCGAAGAAGGTGCAGGATGTCCTGCTGTTCGGCTCCGGCGACGAAGACATCGAGTTCGTCTACGAGGACGGCGTCCGCCAGTACAAGAACGCCAAGCCGTTCGAAGGCGTGATCGGCAACATCGAACGCCGCTGGCGCGAAACCGACAGCGAATGGGTAAAAGAAGAACTTGCCCGCTATCAAGGCGCGCATCCCTGCGACGCCTGCGGCGGCCATCGCCTGAAACCGCAATCGCTCTCAGTCAAGGTCGGCGCCAAGCACATCGGCGAAGTCGGCGAACTCTCGATCAAGGCCGCCAACGTCTGGTTCGAGGAACTGCCGAAAAGCTTCACCAAAAAGCAGAGCGAGATCGCAACCCGCATCCTCAAGGAAATCCGCGAGCGCCTGCAATTTCTCAACGCTGTCGGCCTCGATTATCTGACGCTCTCGCGCGGCTCCGGCACGCTCTCCGGCGGCGAGAGCCAGCGCATTCGCTTGGCCTCGCAGATCGGCTCGGGCCTCACCGGCGTGCTCTACGTGCTCGACGAACCCTCCATCGGCCTGCACCAGCGCGACAACGCCCGCCTGCTCGAAACGCTGCGGCGCCTGCGCGACATCGGCAACACCGTGATCGTCGTCGAGCATGACGAGGACGCCATCCTCACCGCCGACTACGTCGTCGACATCGGCCCCGGCGCCGGCGTCCACGGCGGCCAAATCGTCGCCCAGGGCACCCCCGACGAGGTGATGAACAATCCCAACTCGCTCACCGGCGACTATCTGACCGGCATCCGCCAGATCGCGATGCCAAAGCAGCGCCGCAGGAGCGAGAAAGGCCGCGTCATCAAGGTGACCGGCGCCCGCGAGAACAACTTGAAGAACATCTCCGCCGAGATCCCGCTCGGCGTCATGACCTGCGTCACTGGCGTCTCCGGCGGCGGCAAATCCACGTTCCTGATCGACACCGTCTACAAGCAGGCCGCCCGAAAACTCAACGGCGCCCGCGAAGCGCCAGGCAGCCACGACAAGATCGAGGGCCTCGAATTTCTCGACAAGGTGATCGACATCGACCAGTCGCCGATCGGGCGCACGCCGCGCTCCAACCCGGCGACCTACACCGGCGCCTTCACGCCGATCCGCGAGTGGTTCACGGGGCTGCCCGAATCCAAAGTCCGCGGTTACGGCCCCGGCCGCTTCTCCTTCAACGTCAAGGGCGGGCGCTGCGAGGCCTGCCAGGGCGACGGCGTCATCAAGATCGAGATGCACTTCCTGCCCGACGTCTACGTCACCTGCGACCAATGCAAGGGCAAGCGCTACAACCGCGAGACGCTGGAAATCACGTTCCGCGAAAAATCCATCGCCGATGTGCTCGATATGACGGTCGAGGAAGGCGTCGGCTTCTTTGCAGCCGTCCCCTCGATCCGCGACAAGCTCGAGACGCTGCACCGCGTCGGCCTTGGCTACATCCACATCGGCCAGCAGGCAACGACGCTCTCCGGCGGCGAAGCCCAGCGCATCAAGCTCGCCAAAGAGTTGTCGCGGAGAGCAACAGGCCGCACGCTCTACATCCTCGACGAGCCGACCACGGGCCTGCATTTCCACGACGTCGCCAAGCTGCTCGAAGTCCTGCACGAGCTCGCCGACGCCGGCAACACCGTCGTCGTCATCGAGCACAACCTCGAAGTCATCAAGACCGCCGATTGGATTCTGGATCTCGGCCCCGAAGGCGGCGACGGCGGCGGCCGTATTGTGGCAGCAGGCACACCAGAAGACGTCGCCAAAGTCAAAGACAGCTACACCGGCCAATTCCTCCGCGACTTGCTGGCCCGGCGCTCAAAGAGCAAAAGCGCCACCAAACGCGAGGCTGCGGAGTAGATTTTTGACATAGCCACATTTTGTGGGTACATCTGATGCAATTCGAATGGGACGAAGAGAAGCGGCAAGCCAATTTGAGCAAGCATGGAATTGACTTCTTGGACGCACGCCGGCTTTTCGATGGGCGACCTGTGGTGACGCGTTCGAGCCCGCGAGGCAGGGAAGAGAGATGGACGACCACGGGCCACGCTCTCGACCGATTGCTGACAGCCATTTGGACGCGGCGCGACGAGCGCATCCGTATCATTTCGGTCAGGAGTGCAAGACATGACGAAAAAAAAGCGTATCGTCAGATACACGGCGGAAAAGATTGACGAGATGCTCCAGCGCGGGGAGAGCAAGACCAACTGGGCCAAGGTCGACGCCATGACCGATGCCGACATCGCCAGGCTGACCAAGGATGATCCGGATGAGAACCTCGAATGGGGCGAATGGCAGGTCGGGATTCCGCTGCCGAAGCAGCATCTCAACTTGCGGATCGACGCCGACGTTCTCGCCTGGTTTAAGCGCCAGGGCCGCGGCTATCAGACCCGCATGAATGCCGTTCTCAAGGCCTATGTGACAGCACAGAAGAGGCCACCGCCACGCAAGACCAAGACCAGCCCAAAGCGCGAGGCGGCGGAGTAGTGACGAGCACCACTCTCGACCGTGCCCGTATCCTGGCTGCTCAGCGCAAAGTCCGCATTTCGCAGCACGCATATGCGCGGTTGGCGAAGCGACAGATATCGGTCAGAATGATTGCTGCCGGAGTGGCTAACGGTGAGGCGATCGAGGACTATCCGACCGACCATATCGGGCCTGCAGTTCTTGTCCTTCAGACTGATGACGCGGGGCTTCCGCTGCACGTCGTGTGGGGTCTCGAGTTCAATACAACAGAGCCTGCCGTTGTCGTGACGCCTATCGACCAGACCCATCAGTCTGGAGCTCAGATTTCAAGAGGCGCAGATGACACAACTTAGGCCAGACGTAGAAATCGTCCGAGAAGGCAAGTACGTCGCCGAGGTCGACGTGACGTTGATCGAGACCGGGACGGAGTGGTCGCCCTATCTTTCGCTCGAGGACGCCGAGAAACTCGACGATGTGCGTCAGGCTTTGAAGAATGGTGACATCAAAGCGGCGTCGAAGCTGGCGCGCGTGTTCGAACTGAAACCGGTGGCGGCGGAGTGAAGTGGCGAAAGGACCGTCGCATCCCGGTATCTGATCCGCCTCATGGTGAGCTTGTCGAACCATAGGCGGCCCGTACTCTTGCCGGAGGCGAGCAAACAAGTCTTGCCGGAGGCGAGCAAACAAAAGCCCGCCACCGCTCGGCCGCTCGCCCTTCGACAAGCTCAGGGTGAGGCGGATCGAGGCCGGCTCGCACGTGTTGCGATGCTCCCTGCCGCAGCGTATGACGGCGTAAACAGAGACCACCCGCCATGCCGCCCGCCCTCCCCGATCTCTCGCGCCTGACGCCCGGCCTCACCGGCACCTCCGATCTCGTCGTCGAACCGGCCCACACCGCCGCTCGCGTCGGCTCCGGCCGCATCGCCGTGCTCGCGACCCCCGTCATGATCAACGTCATCGAAGCCGCCGCGCTTGCCGCCTGCGAACACCTCCTGCCCGACGGCCATCAAAGCCTCGGCATTCGCCTCGACGTTCGCCACATCGCCGCGACCCCCGTCGGGATGCGCGTCACCGCTTCAGCCGAAATCCTCAAAATCGACGGCCGCACCATCACCTTCCGCGTCACCGCCCACGATGCCACCGAGCTGATCGGCGACGGCCTGCACGAGCGCGTTGTCGTCAACGTCGCCCGCTTCGACCAGCGCGTCCAACGCAAGCTCTCCGCTCCCTGACGCCCCGCCTCGGCCGGTGTCTGACCCTTGGGTCTGACACCTTGGATGGCTCTGTGGGTGAACCCATTCTGAACACCGTCCTCAGCGCCCGTTCAAGCGCCGCACGTATGCTCCTCTTGACATCCTTGCCAGAGGTTCCTTTCTCATGTCAGCACTCGCTCTCACGCGCTCGTTCTCAGAGGTCCACGCCATGATCCCGCAAACCCCAAAGCCGTGTATCAGGCCTTGAACGAAGACGCCAAAAGCGGCCCCCTGGCAAAACCCCTGATGCTCGCCCGCGTCATCGCCATCGCCACCGCGATCGTCGGCGCCATTCCGACCGGCCACACGCTCTATCAGTCGTGGAGCCACGGCGTACCCTATTCCGAGGTCTCCCACCGCGTCGCCCAGTACGATCTTTGGGAAAAGAACTTCGAGTGCAAGATCGACTACCGCACCCTCAACACCGGCCAGGGCGCGCGCATCGACGTCGGCGCCTGCCCCAAGAGCGGCGATGTCGCCCTCAAGATCACCGCGCCGAACGGCAAGTCTGCCTATGAGTGGATCGCCTACAACAAGCTGCACAAGGCCAGCGCCGTCAGCGGCCTGATGTCCTACATCGTCTCATCCGCTGAGGCCGCCGAACCTGTCGCCCGCCCCGCCGTGGCCTCTCCGGCGGCCCCCGCCACGTCCGCGACGCAACAACTCGCCCAGGCCGCCGCCCCCGCCGGCACCGCCGCCGGCATGCAGGTCGTCTGCCAGGCCAAAGCCGACAAATCCAAGATCATCCGCGTCGTCAACGAAGGCGGCAAGTGCTATCGCGAGAACTTCTCGCCCTACCAAGGCACCGTCGAGAAGCGCGAAGAAGTCCCCTGCAACACCCAATGCACGCCCGGCAAATCATAAGCCGGGTACGCGCCGGCGATGGCCAAAATAAAAAAGGCGGAGACGATCATCGTCTCACCCTTCGCCGTTGCCCGTCGGCCCGTCGCGTTACGTCTTACACTCGTTGATCACCGTCTCCTCGATGTACGGTTTGACGTCCGCGGGCAGCGCTTTCCCGAAATCGCGCGCATCGAGACGTCCATAAATCGAGAGGCTGCTGATTTTCTTCAAGAGGCCGATATCGATCCTGTTGATCCGGTTCAAGGCCGTACCGCCCGTATCGATGGCCCCTCCCCCCTCTGAGACGGCTTGCATCATCCCCACGCTGTAGCTCCCGGATCCGCCCGCCAATTTCATGATGCGGTCGAACTCTTCCGCCTTCGACTTGTGCGCGGCGGCGAACTGCACGATCTCGCCAGCGAGCTTCTGCCGTTCCGCGGGCTCGCACAGCCGCTCCACGTGCTTGGTCAACAGACATGCGAGGATCTGCTCTCCCGTACTGAAGCCGACATGGAACTTGTCCGTGCGTGCATTCTGATGCTCGAACTTGACGCCCTCCATCGACATATGGATCATCCGGTTCTGCGCCTGCCAGCCGTCTTTCTGGTTCCAGCCCTGTGGAAGGCACGCAATGCGCAGCGCATGATTGCGATCGGCCACGAGCTGCGACACGCCTTTCACCGGCAGATCGAACACCATTTCGCCCGGCGCCGCGTTGGCACTCCGCGACGCGGCGACGCCGCCACCAATCAGGCTCATGAAGGGCCAGAACGAGAGGTGCAACAGCAAGATGCCTGCGAGCACGCCGGCGTACTTGGCAATCTGCCCCTTCCAGATCGGCGCGCTGTCCGCGGCGGCCAAGGCCTCCTCAGCCGTCTCGAAGGTCCGCCCGCCCGCCGCCGGTGCGCGTGCGCTGCGCACCGGCGTTGCCGTACGTGACGGCGGAACCGGCCCTTTGCCTCGCGTTCCAAATGACATTCTATCCCCCAAGCTTCGCAAGAAAGTTCAATTGTACCGGCGGCAGTGATCCACCAGATATGTCGGCCGCGACTGCGTCCCGCCCTCAGACGTCAACTGCGCGCCCGCGACCGACAACACAGACGGCGCATCAAATTTCCAGATCCGGATCTCGTCCGGCGACACTTGGTAGTGCCGCATCCACTGCGCCAAGCTGCGGCAGAACCGGACCGTGTGATGCAAAGTCGCGTTGCCCTCGTAGTCGCGCGGACTGGTCGCATTGGCCGCGCCGAACGATGTCATCTTGAAACCCGCGAGCAAACCTTGCGGTGCATCGGCGAGATCGAAAATGGCCGGACCTTCCACCGCGAGTTTGGCGCGATGCGTGTCGTCGGCATTCTTGGCGACGAACCTCACCGGCCGGTCCGGAATCACCAGCACCGCGCCCTCACGCGCAAATTTGAAATCGATGGCGAGAGTCTGCACCGTCTTGGGGCTGCTCGCGCCGAACCACGACCACTTGCTTTTGCTTTCGGGCTTCGCCGGCTCCGGCTCCGGCAGCGTCACCACCGCGACGCTCAACACACGGTTATTGACACGGCTGTCACCCGGGCTTGCCGCGATCGATCGCAACTGCCGGAAGGTTTTCAGCACCGCTTTGATATCGCCGCCGAACGTTATGTCCTCGCGCGACACTGCCGCCTCGATCCGCAGCCGGTCCACATCTCCCAGCCGGCCGAACCCGGTCGCGGCCCCCGCGACAAAGACGGTACCGAGCATCATCAACATCAGCGGCACGCCGATCAGCAGCCCGACAATTCCGATGACGACGATCTTGACCACGCACACCCCCGTAGACATCCGCCGCGCCAGCGCAAGCGCAAGCGGCGTCCGTCCCCTGCAACTCTACCGTGCGCGGCTTAATTTTGGGTTCTGCACATCATGAAGCACCCCCTGACCAGCGCCCCAATCTGGATCACCGGCTGCATTTATCCGCGCGTCAAAGCGGCTGCGTCGACTGCAGCACCCAACCCCAAACTCTCAAGCCTTTTGCCTTTCCCGCCCGCCACGTAGACTGCGCTTGGATCTCAACCGCGGAGCCTGCCATGGACTGGAAGCCCTACCTCGACAAAGCCTTCGAAAGCATCGGTGTGCTCGCCGAGGATACGCCCGGCACGCTCGCCGGCTACAAGCAGCTCCACGCCGCCCATGGCGAGAGCGGCCGCCTCGACTTCAAGACCCGTGAGCTGATCTGCATCGCCGTCGCCGTCATCACGCGCTGCGACGCCTGCATCGCCAACCACGTCAAGAAAGCCGTCGAGGCTGGCGCAACACGCGCCGAAATCGCCGACGCCTGCGGCGTTGCCGTCGCCATGAACGCTGGCGCCGCCATCGCCTACGCCGGCCGCGTCATGCAGGCCCACGAAGCCTTGACCTGATTGACGCAACACCACGCGGTGACGCCCCGCAACCCAGCCCTCCGCGCGGCACCGCTTGCATGCCGCGCGGCCATTCGTTCAGATGCCGCCCTAACGCACTTTGAGAATCGGCCTCCAACGGCATGTCGTCGTCGCTGCTTTTCCTTTTGAAGATCTCGATTCCGCCGATCCTGGTCGCGCTGATGAGCATTGCCGCGCGCATATTCGGCCCGGCGATCGGCGGCCTCTTCATGGGCCTGCCCTGGATGACCGGCCCCCTGCTCTACTTCCTCGCGATCGACAAGGGCGAAGCGTTCGCGGTCCAAGCCTGCACCGGCATCGAACTCGGTGTGCTCGCGATCGTCGCCTTCATGATCGGTTACGGGGCCGTCGCGCTTTACAGCAGCTGGCCGCTCGCCATTCTCACCGCTGCACTCTATTTCCTGGCCGTTGCCTGGTTCCTCGGCGGCATCCCCGTGCCGCTCTGGCTTGCGACCCTTGCAGCCCTCGCAAGTCTCGCCGCGCTCTATTATCTGCTCCCAAAACCGAATGCCCTGCCGCCTCCGATCCCGATGCCCTGGTGGGACATCCCTGCGCGCATGCTCTCGACCTTCATCCTTGTTGCCGGCATCATGACCACCGCCGAGCAACTCGGCCCCCAACTGTCCGGCATCGCATCGACGTTTCCCGTCATCACCACCGTCATTGGCATCTTTACGCATTCCCAGCGCGGTCTCGATGCCCTCCTCGCGATGTTCCGCGGCCTCACGCTGTCGCTGCTGGGCTTCTGCATCTTTTTCTTGATCGTCGGCTACGGCATCCCGCTCTATGGCACGATCCCTGCCTTCGCGCTCGCCATTGCGACAAGCATCACCATCAGCGCGTCGATGATTATCATCAACCGCATGCACGCGCGGCGCGCCCAGAAACGCGCCGGATTGTGATGGCTTAGGACTTCGGCTTAGGACTTCGGCTTCCGCGGCCGCCCTTCGCGCGGCGTCAGCGCCTTGAGATAGGCCGACATCGCCGCCCGGTCCGGCGCCGTCAGCCGCGACGTATTTTCGATCACGTCCGCCATGCTCGAACCAACCGCGTCGTTCTCCGGCGTAAAGCCTGTCTCGAGCATGTACTCGATATCCTTGACCGACCACGTCTTGAGCCCGTTCGCGTGCGGCGTCAGGTTTGGGATGTAGCCCTTGCCTTCTGGGTCCGGCCCGCCCGCGAACCGCCCCTCGGCCGTGATGCCGCCGAGCAGATTGCGCGAGCTGTGGCACTCCGCGCAATGTCCCGGCCCCTCGACGAGATAGGCGCCGCGATTGAACGCGGCATCCTTCGCGGCATCCGGCTGGAATTCACGGCCATCGAGAAACAGCAGCTTCCAGCCGCCGAGGCTCAGGCGCACATTGAACGGAAACTTCAGATCATGCGGCTTCGACGGCGTCGGATCCGCCGGCAGTGTCTTCATGAACGCGTAGAGATCGCGCACATCATCGAGCTTCATGCGCTGATACGATGAATAGGGAAACGCCGGATAGAGATGCTCGCCCTTCCGCCCCGTCCCCTTCTGCATCGCCGTCACGAACTCAGCCTCCGTCCATCCGCCCATTCCGTGCGTCTTGTCGGAGGAGATATTCGGAACCCGAAAAATCCCGAAATCCGTTTTCAGCTCATGCCCGCCACCGAGCAGCGTGCGGTCCTTCTTCTCCGGTGTCGCATGGCACGACGCGCACCCGCCGATGTTGAACATCGTCTCGCCATTGGCGATCGTCGCGGTCCGCGCGGTGAGCGCGCTCGCCGGCACCGTCTTCGGCATCGTCAGCGCATAACCGGCACCCGCCGCGATAAGCCCCAGCGTCATCAGCACCTTGATCACCCGCACGATCCGCATGCTCGTCTCCTTTCGGCGTCCGTCTTTCTGACACGCCGTGCCCAATAAAAAAAGCGCATGCGGGTTGCCCCGCATGCGCTTCAAATCATCGCAACCGTGCGCTTACTGCTTCGGCGGCTGGCGATATTCCTTGTGGCAACCGCCACAGTTGCTCATCACCTTCGGCCACTCGGTCTTGAAGCTTGCTTCGTCCTTGATGGCGGTGGCGGCAGCCTTTGCATCGGCCACCATCTTGTCGGCCTTGGCCGCGAAATCAGCTTTGGCTTCCCAGATCTTCGGCAGCGCTGTGGTCTCGCCGCCCGTCTTCGAGTTGTCCGAGAACATACCTTTGAACTTGTCGGTATTGTCCGCGTAGGTCTTGAGCGCGGCCTGCACCTTCGCGAGATCGAAGGGCTCTTCACCCTTCATCATCTTCGCTCCGGCGCCCGCACCGCCGCCGACGGCCTTCATCAAATCTTTGCGCGCTTTGATCACGTCCATGTTCTGCGCCTGGACGATCGTCGCGCCAACTGCCACCGCCGCCACAGCAGCGAAAATACGAAGCATATAGGTGTCTCCTCGAAAATTGGCCCTATTGACCTGACGAGTTTGGCGGCATCTTCATGACAGAAGCCTGACACCCTCTCGTTACCCGGCGGGAGCGACCCGGACGAGCCCACGAACTCTTAACGCCCGTCGATCACATGTAAACGTCACCCGGAGCACTTTATTTTGAAGAACCGGCGGAATATTCCGCAACAGCCCATCGTCAGCCCGCATCATTCGCTAAGTCTCTATCATTCCAGCCAATTCAGCCCAGCCCATTCAGTATTGCCGCGTCAGCCCCTTGCTGGCCTCCGCCTTTTGGTGCAGCTATATCGCCATCATTGACAGGCAGCCTCCAGCCCCTGGCGCTCCCTATGTCTAATCGTGAGAGTTTCCGCGTGGGTCTACGCCAGGACGCCATTGTCGCCGAAATCCCGCGCCTGCGCCGCTACGCCCGCGCCCTCCTGGGTGGCGGCAGTGAATCCGATGATCTCGTCCAGGACACGCTGGAGCGCGGCCTGGCCCACGTCGACCAGTGGACGTCCGGCGACAACCCGCGCAAGTGGCTGTTCTCGATCCTGCATAATCTCCACATCGATCGCCTGCGTCAGGGCGCCCGCCGGCCCATGCACCTCGGCCTCGACGCCTTGAGCTTCAGCCAATCGATCCCGCCCGCTGACGCCATGAGCACCAACGAGCTCGCCCAAGCGCTCCACCAGATTCCCGTCGATCAGCGCCAGGTGCTCCTGCTCGTCGGCGTCGAAGGCTTCAGCTACGCCGAGGCCGCCAGCATTCTCGGCGTCCCCGCAGGCACGGTCATGTCGCGCCTCTCGCGCGGCCGCGAAAAGCTGCGCGCGCTCATCGATGGCGATGGCACGAGCAAGTCCGGCACCAGCACGATCCGGAGGCTCAAATGAGCGCTCCGCGCCGGATCACCGAGGCGGAAATCGCCGCCTACCTCGACAACGAACTCGCCGCCGACGAGCGCCGGGACGTCGACGCCTGGATCGCGTCGTCGCCCGAGAACACCGCCCGCATCGAGCAACATCGCCTACTTGCCACCGCACTGAAGTCGTGGGCGGCGACCCTTCCGCTCGGCGCCGTGCCGCCTGGCATGCTCAACACCGCGCGCAAGATCGAACAACGCGGCGCGACCAAACCCACCAATCTCCGCCGCATGGCCGCCGCCGCCGCGATTGCCGGCCTCGCGATGGTCGGCGGTTACGCAGCCCACCGCGCCCTCGATCCCGCGGCGCGTCCCGAACCCGGATTTGTCGCCAACGCGCTCGGCGCCCACGCCGTCTACATGCCCGAGGTCCGCCACCCCGTCGAAGTCACCAGCGCCGATGAAAAGCATCTCGTCGACTGGCTGACCAAGCGCGTCGGCACCGAAGTCAAGGCACCTCAACTTGCGAAAGATGGCTGGACGCTCGTCGGCGGCCGCCTCTTGCCTGACCAAGGCCAAGCCGCCGCCCAACTCATGTACGAAGACACCCGCGGCCGCCGCCTCACGCTCTACATGCGCCAGGAACCGAATTTTCAATCGAGTTCGTTCCGTTACGGCGAAAGCGGCGCCTTGACCGCCGTCTACTGGGTCGACCGCCCGCTCGCCTACGCCATCACCAGCAACATCGCGCGCGACGAACTGATGCCAATCGCCCTCAAAATCTACGCTCTGCTCGAACGCCCGATCGACGGCAACACCTCGCAAAAAGAGCCGCGCGGCTCCAAAGAATAATCGAGACACCATCCTGACCAGCTGGACCGACCGCCTCCGCGACGCTTGGGACTGCGACACCTGCCGCCGCTGGCGCATCGCCGCGCTGATCGCCGTCGCCCTCTACGCCCTCACATGGGTGGTCGTGTGAGCACTCATGACCACACGCCCAGCGACGGCACGCTGCGTCTGCCCGACGGCCGCGCGTTCGGTTACCAGCTCGGCGGTGCTGCCACTGGCACGCCGATCCTGGTGCTGCACGGCACGCCCGGCTCGCGCTTCAAATTTGCGGCCACCGATGCACCCGCCCGGGCCCTCGGCCAGCGCATCATCGCGCTCGATCGCTGGAGCTACGGCAATACGGACGCCCATCCCGCGCCGGCCCTCGACGCCTTCGCCGCCGACATCGCCCATGTGATGGACCATGTCGGCGCACCCCGCTTCGCCGTCATGGGCGTTTCCGGCGGTGGTCCCTACGCGTCAGCCGTTGCGGCCCTCCTGCCCAACCGCGTCACCGCCCTCGCCCTCGTCGCCCCCGTCGGCCCCATGGCCAATATGGGCTACGGCCGCGCCGTCACGCCGTTCCACAAATTCTGTTTTCACGTCTTGCCGCGCATGCCAGGCGCGACGCACGCGATCTTTTCCGCTTTCCGTCTCGCCGTGAACCGCCGGCCCGGCGTCTCCTGCTGGATCACCGCCGCCAACGCGCCTGCCGCCGACCGCGCCATCCTCGCCGACGGCGCCACCGCCAATCGCCTGCTCAACACGTTCCGCGAGGGCCTGCGCCCCGGCGCGCGCGGCCCCGCCATCGACCTCAATCTTTTCTCGCGGACCTGGCCATTCGATCTCGCCGCGATCCGCTGTCCCGCCAAAGTCTGGATCGGCTCCGACGATCGCAACGTGCCCATCGCCGCCGCCGAGCGTCTCGCGTCATTAATACCGCATGCGCGGATCGAGCGTCTGCCCGGCGCCGGCCACCTCTGGGTCTCCCACCACTACCCCGGCGTCCTCGCCTGGATTTCCAAGTCTTGTAGGTTGGGTTAGCAGGCCCGGATCAGGGCCATTGATGTACGCGCATGGCGCCTGCGTAACCCAACATTTTTGCCGCGCACCTCACCCAAAATAGCAGCTCACCGTCCCATAGGGCCCATAGTCGGCGTGAATTGTGTCGCCCTGGCGCGCCTCGATCGGCCGAATGAACGAACCCGATAGCACAACTTCACCCGCCCGCAGTTTGGCGCCCCGCTCCGCCATCCGCCTGACGAGCCACACGATCCCCATTGCGGGATGCGCCAGCACCGCTGCCGCCAATCCCGTCTCCTCGATCACCGCGTTCTTCGACACGATCGCACCGACCCAGCGCATATCGACCGCATCCGGCTTCATCGGCCGCCCGCCCGTCACGATCCCCGCGTTTGCCGCGTTGTCCGCGATCGTATCCCGCGCCGTCCGCGTCTTCTTCGTCTCCGGATCGATGCGCAGGATTCGCGTATCCAGGATCTCCAGTGCCGGCACGACGTATTCCGTCGCTCTCAGTACATCGAACAGCGTCACGTCCGCGCCCGCCAGATCCCGCCCCATGACGAACGCCAGCTCCGCCTCGATCCGCGTCTGGATGAACCGCGCCGTTGGGACCTCACCGCCGTCGGCAAAGAACATATCGTCCAGCAGCACCCCCGAATCCGGCTCATTGATATTGAGCGCGCTTTGCATCGCCCGCGACGTGAGGCCAATCTTGTGCCCCTTGACGCGCCGGCCGCCCGCGACCTTCCGCGCCATCCACGCCGCCTGCACCGCGTAGGCGTCATCCAGCGTCATCTCGGGATGCTCGAGCGTCAGCATCCGGATCTGTTGCTTGGTCCGCTCGGCCTCGTCCAGCCGCTCGGCTGCGCGTGTGATCTCGTTCTCGGTCAACATGGGGCTCTCCTCTGCACAGCAACGCTTAGGATCGATCTGGACGCCTGAAAACAAAAAAATCCCGCCCCGCCTTGCGGCGGAGCGGGATTTGAAACATCAACGCGGGTGGATCCCCTATTTGGAGATCCTGAGCGGCGAGGCCTTGAGCGCGATATCGCGAAACGCTTGCTTCAATTCCGAACCGTTCGCCGCGTTGTAGAAGTTGCTCGAACTCGTCGCGCACTCCCGCAGCGTCTGCGTTGCGGTCGGGCTGTTGCCGAGTTCGAACCCGACCGTGAACACTTCGATCCCGGTCTTCTTCATCTCGGTGCAAAGCGCGCGCGCCTGAGTCGTCGAGTCAACACCGCTATACTGTTTGTTGTACTCGCCGTCCGTCATCAGCACCGCGATCTTGCGCAACTTCGGCCCGCCCGCGGCGTTCTTCTGCGTCAGTTCCGAGTAAGATGCCGGCTTGTTGTCTTGCTCGATCGCATTGCCCCAGTTCGGCGACAGCAGATACCACGCCCACGCCGTCCCGAGATGGCCGGCCGTCATCCCGCCCGTGCTCAACGAGCGAACCATATTCTTCAGGTCAACCTTCTTATCGGACAGCGGGAACACTTCCCGGCCATCCTCGCAGGTAGCGCTCGCATCTTTGTCCTCGAGCGGCGTCAGATAAGATCCCGCGTTCGGCGCGGCATCCGTATAGGCGTCACCACCCGTCCGCTCGACAACGCAGCCTTTGTAGCTGCCCTTGCCACTGTTGTCCCGGCCGGTTGCTTTTTCGAAAGACTTCTTGTCGAGCTTGACGGAATGCGAGAACGGCGCCATCGCCACGCGCGACGTCGAGTTGCTCTGGTTGTCGAGCACGACCACGTTGATCAAGTCTTCGACAGCCGCTTTCAAATCGTCGATCTTCTGGCCGCTCATCGAGCCCGTCACGTCGAGCATCATCGCAAGTTCGACGTTGGTGCCAAGACTGAACCGCGCGGTATTGACGAGCGAAATCGGAACTTTTTTGATCCCCATGACGGCAAGGAACGTCGTATCCATAGACAGATCGACTTTCCCGCGCACGGCGGTGCCTTGATCGATGATGCTGTAGTCGGAGGTGCCTTTGAGCCCGACGCGCTTCTTGACAGGCTCGAGATAGGCTTCCGCGGTCTTTATCGCCTCTGCATCGGTGCCGCCCATCTGCTTGACGCGTGCGGCGGCCAAGCTTCCTGCATCGAGCGCACTTTGGTACATGCTCCGTGCGCGATAGGCCTGCGCGAAGTCGACAGCCCCACCCACGGCTCCGAACAGCACGACGGACAACAGCCCGAACATCATGGCGACGCCGCCGCCGTCATGCGCGGCGAAATCGCGACCGCCACGAGCAAAGTGTTGCGATACCTTGAGCCGAACCATAAGGCTACTCCACGAGTAAAATCCAATACGCGGAGTATTTCGCCAAATGCGTTGCCAATTCCTTGCTCGGATCATCTAAACTTTAGTGTATTTTTTACGTGCTTAAAGATCGCGCAACAGCGGCCCGAAAAAGCAACTGAAAATGTTTACGTTCCGTCAAGTTGTGCGGCGCGCGCGAGCGATCCCGCGCAGCAAGACCAATGCCAGCCCCCAACGCAAAACGCCGGCCAATATCTGACCGGCGTTTTCTGTCAACAAACTCTTACCCGCTCAACGCGCGCCCGGCGCACCGGGCCGCGGCTTCTTCTTGAACGGAGGTTTGTCCCGCCGCGGCTTCTGTCCGCTGTCGGGCCCGGACCATTTTCCCGCCGCCTCGGCGCCCGTTTCCTGACGCCCGCGACCCTCGAATTTTTTGCGATCCTTCCATGCCCCGTTTGGCCGCGGCTGGTCGGCGCGCGGTGCGCGGTCGGCCCCCTCCTCGCGCTTGACATGCGCGCGCTCGAACGACTTCGGCTCCGACCATGACCGCTTGACCCGTGGCGGCACCCCGGCATCGGCCTCAGCCTTGCGCGCGTCATCCGCCCGCGCGCCGCGCCATTTGCTGCCGCGATCTGCCGCCTTCCGCTCTTTCCACGCCGCCTCTGGCCGTGGCTCGCGCCGCGGCGACGGTCCATCCTTGCCCGGTTCCACCCGCGACGACATCGGCCGCGCATCCTCGCGCCGTCCGCCGTCCGCAGTCTTTCTATCCTCCCAGTTATCCGTCCGAGCCGGCCGCTCGGCCGCTGGCGACGGTTTCTCCGTCTCCTCCCGCGCACGATCCTCACGCACAGTGGCATCGGCCCGTTTGTGCTTCTTCCAATCGTAGCGCTCGCGGCGCGGTTGATCGGCGGCCGTTGCAGATGCTGCCGTCTCTCCAGCCGCGTCCGGCCGCACCGGCTCGGCCACCGGCACCTTTGCCTCGCGCGGCGCCTCCGATCGTGGTGCGGCATCGTCCGGCGTGTGATCGCCAACGCGCGAAATATGCCCTTCCTTGGTCTTGGCGGTGCGCGCGGATTCAGCAAACCGATCAGCATTCTCCGCCAGGATCTGGAATCGCGTATCTCGATCCTGGATCTTGATCACACCGATCTCCGACTTGGTCACGCCGCCCGCCTTGCAGATCAGCGGCAAAATCCAGCGCGGATCGGCATTGCGATCGCGCCCGATGTTAAGCCGGAACCAAACCATCGGCCGATCGTCCTTGCGCGGCCCACGCTCCGGCCGTGGCCCACGCTCTGGCCGTTCGCCGCGCTCTCGATCCCGCCGATCGTCGCGGCCAGGGTCGTCACGTCCACGCTCGTCTCGACCACGCGGCGCCCGCGCATCGCGGAACCTGTCGCGATCCCGCTCCCGCCCGCGATCGTCGCGCCGTGGCGGCCCGGTATCCTCGGCGAGATCCTCTGGCGCCGGCAACTGCGCGCGATGCATCCTGACCAGCGCGAGTGCGATTTCATCGGCCGTCCGCCCCGCCTGCAGCACACCGGCCAGCACCAGATCGTCCTCTGTCGCCGGCTCCGTGAAAATCGGCTCGGCCAAAAACCGCTCCTGATCCTTGACGCGGATCTCATCCGCCGTCGGCGCCGTCCCCCACGTCACCTTGAGCCGCGCGGCGCCAAGCAGCGCTTCCGCCTTCCGCCGCCGGTTGAACGGCACGATGATCGTGCAGAGCCCCTTGCGGCCCGCGCGCCCCGTCCGCCCCGAGCGATGCAACAGCGTCTCCCGGTCGTTCGGCAGATCGGCATGGATCACTAGTGCCAGATCCGGCAGATCGAGCCCGCGCGCCGCGACATCCGTCGCGACCAGCACCCGCGCCCGCCCATCCCGCAACGCCTGCAGGGCATGCGATCGCTCCGCCTGTGTCAGCTCGCCCGAGAGCGCCACCGCCGAAAACCCGCGCTCCACCAGGCTCGAATGCAGCCGCTTCACCGCTTCGCGCGTCGCACAAAACACCAGCGTCGCCCGCATTTCGTGATAGCGCAGCACATTGACAACCGCGTGCTCGACATCATGCGACGCAACGCGAATGGCCCGATACTCGATATCGGCGTGCTGCTCGTCGCGCCGGATCGTTTCGATCCTGATCGCCTCGCGCTGATACTGCCGCGCCAAAGCCTCGATCTCGCGCGGCATCGTCGCCGAGAACAGCAGCGTCTGCCGTTCCGCCGGCATCGCATCGAGAATGAATTCGAGATCCTCGCGAAACCCGAGGTCCAGCATCTCGTCCGCCTCATCGAGCACCACCGTCCGAAGCTTTGAAAGATCCAGGCGCTTGCGCTCTAGATGATCTCTGAGCCGCCCCGGCGTGCCAACGACGATATGCGCGCCAAAATTCAACTGCCGCGCTTCCGCGCGCACATCCATGCCGCCAACGCATGTCACGACCTGAGCGCCCGTCTCCGCGTAGAGCCACGCCAATTCCCGCTGCACTTGCAAGGCGAGTTCCCGAGTCGGGGCGATGATCAGCGCCAAGGGCTCGACCGCGCGCTCGAAGCGCTCCGCCTCGCCGAGCACCGTCGTCGCCATCGCCAGCCCGAAAGCAACCGTCTTGCCCGAGCCCGTTTGCGCGGAAACCAGCATATCCTTGCCAGCGGCATTGGCATCGAGCACGGCCAGCTGCACGGCGGTCGGGACGGTGTACTCACGCGCGGCAAGGGCACGCGCGAGCGCTGGATGTGTGGTCGGGAATGTCATTTTGATGCAGCTTTGCAAACAGGGGCGGCAAAGCCGGTCTCCGTATACGGAGGCGCGGTCAAATGCGGCCAAAGATCGATAAGGCGACTTTCTAGCCCATTTCCAGCAAACCCGCCACCCGACATCCCGTCGCGGTTAAAAGCGATATTTTCCTAAGCAAATCGCCGCTCGGCGTCGATGGCGAGGCCTGTTGCCACGCTGCCAAACGCGTCCCCCGCCACCACCTTCGCGAACGGTACCGCGCGCAAGATTGCCGCGCGCACGGCAGGAACGCCGCTCGATCCACCCGTCAAGAACACGGTCTTCACCGCGCGGGCGTCGAGCTTCGCCAGCCGCAGCGCCTCATGCACCTGCCCCTCGACCCTAGCCAGACCCTCCACGATCGCCGCCTCGAATGTCGGCCGATTGACCTCCAGTGACAACGCCGCCGCGATATCCGCCAACGCCACGCTTGCCTTGGACCGTGACGACAGCTCGATTTTGGCCTGCTCGATCCGCGCCAGCAGCGCATGGCCAAGCCGCTCCTGCAGCACCCGCAGCAGCCGCTCGATCTTCTCCGGTTCCGCTGAATCGCGACGCACCGTGCGGATCTCCGTCATGACCTTATTGTCATAGAGAAAGTTGATGCGATGCCAGGTCGACAGATCCGAGAAATACCACGACGGCGCCGTCATGCCTTTCATCTTGAGCCGGCTGCCGAGCCCCAGAAACGGCATCAGTGTCGCCACACTCAACAGCCGGTCGAAATCCGTGCCGCCGACGTGCACGCCCGTGTAGCTGAGAATGTCCGTGCGCCGATCCGCCTTCATCGCAAGTTTTGGCGACACCCTGACAACCGAGAAATCCGACGTCCCGCCGCCGATATCCGCGACCAGCGCGATCTCTTCTGCCGTCACGGTCTTTTCATAATGCAGCGCCGCCGCAATCGGCTCGAACTGAAATTCGACGATCTTGAATCCGGCCGCCTTCGCCGCCGTCATCAGTTGCTGCTCTGCCTGGCGGTCGGCTTCGGCGTCATCATCGACAAAGAACGCCGGCCGCCCGATCACGACCCGCGTCGGCGGCTCCCCAATCTCGGCCGCTGCGTGCGCCCGCAGAAACGCCAGGAACGCCGACACGATCTCGGCGAATGCGTAGCGGCGCGTCTTGACGTACGTCACCTCCTCGTAGAGCGACGTCCCCAACAGGCTTTTGATCGAGCGCAGCAAGCGCCCTTCCTCTTGGCCGAGATAACGCTGCATCGCCTCGCGGCCATAGGTGATGGAGTCGTCCTCGAACGAAAAGAATAGCGCCGTTGGCACCGTCGTTGCCCCATCCTGCAGCGGCAACAGCCCCGCTTCTCCGCTGACGCAGAGCCCCACCGCCGAGTTCGACGTGCCAAAGTCAATGCCGCAACCAACCGTCATAAATGCTCTCTAAATCCCGCGCGCCGCTCGTCTTTCCTCTCCCTTGCGGGAGAGGATGTCGCGAAGCGACAGGTGAGGGGTCTTTTTTCCTTCTATCACGAGGGCTCTACACTCAATCCGCCGCGACGATCACATTCGCCGTGAACAGCGCGTCGCGTGGCTTGGTGCCTGCAAAAGCCGTCCCCTCCTCGAACCACGATTTCGGCGCCGGCTGGCCCCACAGCGTCTGCCGCCGAGGATCGCGCAGCGACCAGCGGATCGGCGTGTGATCTGGATCCATCGTCTGATAGTCGCTGGTATAGATCTCGACGCGATGCCCGTCCGGATCGCGCACATAGAGAAAGAACGCGTTCGAGATGCCGTGCCGCCCCGGCCCGCGTTCCATATTCTGCAAATATCCTGTCGTTGCCATCAGATCGCACAAATGGATGATGTTGAGGGCCGTCGGCACCCAGTACGCGCAATGGTGCAGTCGTGGGCCGCGGCCGTTCGTCATCGCGAGATCGTGCACGTTGCCTTTGCGGTGCATCCACGCCGCGGTGATCCGCCCGCCCTCGCCGTCCTCCTCGGTGTATTCCGTCAGGCGGAACCCAAGTTCCGCATAGAATTCTACGCTGTTCTGCAGCTCCGGACAGAACACATTGAAATGATCAAGCCGCTGCGGATGCACGCCCTTGTAGTAGGCATACTTCTGCAGCAGCCGCTCCCGCTCCTCCATCTTGAAGTAGTATTCGAGCGGCACCTCGAACGGGTCCGTGACCCGTAACGTTCGCCCCTGATACGGCCGCTCGACGAATGCCGGCTTCAGCCCCTTGGCCTTGAAATAGTGCGCCGCCTTGTCGAGATCGTCCTCGCTCGCGACCTTGAATCCGATCACCTGACACTCCGGCGCCGCGCTCTTCGTCAACACCATCGAATGATGCTGCCGCTCTTCGACGCCGCGCAGATACAGCGCGTCTTTGGTTTCATCTTCCACATGCAGCCCGAGCGTCTCGCCATGAAACGCTTTCGACCGCGCGAGATCCGTGACGCCGAGCACCACGTGGCTGGCACGAACGATGTTGAACGGCGGACTGAAACTGTGAACCGGAACCGGCATCGTATTTCATTCCTTTCTTTCCTCTCTCCTGGGAGAGGATGTCGCGAAGCGACAGGTGAGGGTCTTCCCCTCAACCGCCCTTCGGGCACCTCCTCGCTAAGGGGAGAAGGATGAAGTCACAACCAGCGCGCCCTACTCAGCCGTGATCCCGTTCGCCTTGATCACCGGCTCCCAGCGCGCCCGCTCCGCAGTGAGCATCGCCCCAAACTGCTCCGGTGTTGTCCCCACCGGCTCTATGAACTGCGCGCGCAGTTTCTCTATGACCGCAGGATCCGCCAGCGCCGCCTTCACTTCCGCGTTGATCTTCGCCAGCACCTTCACGTCGATCCCTGGCGGCGCGACCATACCGGTCCACGCATCAGCGACGACGCCCTCCATGCCCCTCTCCGCCAGCGTCGGCGCATCCGGGAAAAATGCCGAACGCTTCAATGTCGTCACCGCCAGAAGCTTCAGCTTGCCCTCCTGCACCAGTGCGCCAACGCCGCCGAGCGGCAGCACCGCCATCTGCACGTCGCCACGGATCAGCGCCGTCACCGCCGGCGGCGAGCCCGCAAACGGTACATGCGCCGGCTTCGCGCCCGCCTTGCTTGCGATCAACGCCATGGCGAGATGCGACACCGAGCCCTTCCCGATCGATCCGTAGGTGTACTTCTCCGGGTCCGCTTTCAGCTTCGAAACGAGCGCCTCGACGGTGTCGGCGAACCCCGGCGCCACGACCAGCACACCTGGCTGCGTCGCGATGTGGCTGAGTGGCGTCAGATCCTTCACCGCGTCATAGGGCACCGTCTTCATGATCATCGGATTGACGACCAGCGGCCCCATGATGCTGATGCCGAACGTATGCCCGTCCGGTGCTGACTTGGCGATCACGTTGGTGCCGGTGTTGCCGCCCGCCCCTGGCCGGTTCTCGACAATCACCGTCTGCCCGATCCGCTTCTGCATGACATCGCTGATCAACCGCGCCATCACATCCGGCGTCGATCCTGCCCCGAACGGCACGACAAATGTTACCTGCTTCGACGGCCAGTCCTGGGCAGCGGCCGCGGATGCCATCGCGAGTGCCAAACCCAATCCGGCAACGGCATGTTTGATCAATTCCAACATTGGCTCTCCACTCTCAAGACTTCATCCTTCTCCCGTTGGGAGAAGGTGGCGCGAAGCGCCGGATGAGGGGCAGTCACAACACGCATGCCGCGAAGAAGGCCCTCACCTGCCCTGCGGGCATCCTCTCCCAGAGGGAGAGGAAAGAAAAGAATAGTGATCACACCCCTAGCTTCGGCACCTTGTGCGTGCCCTTGGCGAGACTGATCAGCTTCGTCTCCATGTAGAAGTCGAACGAATAATCGCCGCCATCGCGCCCAATCCCCGACGCCTTCACGCCGCCGAACGGCGTCGGCAGATGCCTGACGTTCTCCGAATTGCACCAGATCATGCCAGCTTCGAGCTGATCCGCCACCCGCAACGCGCGGCCCATGTCGCGCGTCCACACATACCCTGTCAGCCCGTAGCGCACAGAATTGGCGATCGCCAGCGCCTCCGCCTCGTCCTTGAACGGCACCACCGTCAGCACCGGCCCAAAAATCTCCTCCTGCGCGATCCGCATTGTGCTCTTGGCGCCCGCAAACAGCGTCGGCTTCACATAGTGCCCGCCACCCGGACCCTCGTGCGCCGCGCCGCCGACTGCGATTCTGACGCCTTCCCTCTTCGCGATATCGAAGTAACTGCACACCTTCGCGAGATGCTTTTCGTGGATCAGCGGCCCGACTTCCGTTTGCGGGTCGAGCGGATTGCCAACTTTCAGTTTCTGCACGCGCTCCGCGACGCGCGCCGTGAACGCCTCAGCAATGCTCTCATGTACCAGGAGACGCGACGACGACGTACACCGCTCGCCATTGAGCGAGTAGATCATGAACACGACAGCGTCGAGCGCGGTGTCGAGATCCGCATCCTCGAACACGATCACCGGATTCTTGCCACCAAGCTCGAAGTGCACGCGCTTCAGAGTGTCAGCCCCCTGCCGCATGATCGCTGAGCCCGTCGCGCTCTCGCCGACAAAGCCGATCGCCTTGATGTCAGGATGCTCGGTCAGCGCCTTGCCCGCTTCCTCACCGATCCCGTGCACCGTGTTGAGCACGCCCTCGGGCAAGCCGGCCTCATGACAGAGCCGCACCAGCAGAGCCGCCGTCACTGGCGACCATTCCGCCGGCTTGTGCACGACCGTGCAGCCCGCCGCCAAGGCCGGCGCGATCTTCCACGTCGACAGCATGAACGGCGTGTTCCACGGCGTGATGATGCCAACGGGCCCGATCGGCACGCGCGTGGTGATGTTCCAGTGCTCGGCGGTGGGCAAATTGACGCCGTCGCGCGCCGACGGCACCCGATCCGCGAAGAACCGGAAGTTCTCGGCTGACCGCACGGCCGCCTTCGACATGAACCGGTGCGGTTGCCCCGTGTCCCAGCTCTCCAGCACCGCGATGTCATCGGCGTGTTGGACGATCTTGTCGGCGATTTTGTGCATCAGCGCGCGGCGCTTGGCCGGCTCCCACGCTGCCCACGCCTTGAACGCACCCTTCGCCGCCACCGCCGCGCGATCGATGTCATCCGCGGTGCCACGCGCGACCTTCGCGATCAAAGATCGGTCGACCGGCGAGTGCGCCTCGAACGTGGCCTTGCTGTCGACGCGCTTCCCCGCGATCACGTGCCCGATGCCGTCCCGCTTCAGGCCCGCCAACAAGGGTGCCAGTCGCGCATGATTGGCCTCGAACGTTTCGCCCTTATCCGTGCTCATCCGCGCTCTCCACGTTTTCGCGCCTCGACAATGTCATGCAAATTGTTGTGCTTCAGACTGCCGACCGGATCGATCTCGACAACCTCCAGCGTCAAACCCAACGGGCGCTTGGCGAACGCATCGGCCGTCGCCGCCTTGAGCGTTGAAAAAATGTGCTCCGCCGCCTTCTGGCGCACCTCCGGTGTCCGCCCAACGCCGATCCGCGCTTGCACATGAATGAACCCGTTGTCGGCATGCCCGTCGGCGATCGCGTAGATGTCGCGCCGCTCTGCCCGCGTGCGAATGCCGCCGATCGGAAACACGCCGGTTTCGAGTGCCGCGTCATGGATCTGTTTCACAAGCCCCGCGATCTCCACGGCCCCCTCGAGATTGGCCGAATACTCAATAATCAGATGCGGCATGCCTCACTCCCCACACTGCGACTTGCTTCCCTCTCCCTCAAGGGAAGAAGGATGAATAACTTGCGATTTCGTCTGTGGCTCCGAATCGAGCGATTTCATCAATCGATCGAGATCCCCCATGATTTGCGTCATCACCGGGCGACCCACAGTCTGCTCGATCTCGCGATAGATCCGCTCGCTCTCGGCGCTCATCGCCTCGAACAGCGCGCGGCCCTTGGGCGCCAAGCCCACGGCGACCGTGCGCGCATCGTCCGTTCCGCGCCGTCGCGTGATCAGCCCTCGCGCTTCCAGATCCGGCAACATGCGGGACAATGACGGCATCAACAGCGCGGCGCGATTCGCGAGCGTGCGCATCTCCACCACGTCCGCCTCGGCAAGCGCCCTGAGCACCCGCCACTGCTGCTCGGTGAGGTCGTGCGCGGCCAGATGCGGACGAAATCGCTCCATCACGGATTCCCGCGCCTTCAGCAGCTTCAACGGCAGTGATTGCTCGAGCCCCCGCATCACGGTCAACCCACGGCCTCATCAGCGACCGTATTCCGCAGCACGCCGATCGCCGGGCACTCAACCTCGACGATGTCGCCCGCCTTCAGCCACTTCGGCGGATCAAACCGGCCGCCAGCGCCAGGCGGTGTCCCTGTTGCGATCACATCGCCTGGCTCCAGTGTCGTGAATGTCGAGATGTAGGAAATAATCCGCGCGAACGGGAACATCAGCGTTCCGGTGTTGCCACGCTGGCGGTCCTCGCCGTTGACGCGCGTTGCAATCTCCAACTGATCCAGCGGTCCCACGGCATCCCGCGTTACGATCCACGGCCCAATCGAGCCCGAGCGATCGAAGTTCTTGCCCTGGGTGACGTTGAACTTGCCGTGGCGAAGCCAATCGCGCACGGAGCCCTCGTTCATCAGTGTCAACCCGAACACGTGCTCATGCGCGCGCGCCTCGGGAATGCGCCGGCCCGTCTTGCCGATCACAACGACAATCTCGCCTTCATAATCGAATTGCACGGATTCCGGCGGGCGGATGATCGCGGCGCCGTGGCCGACAAATGAATTGGGAAATCGCACGAACAAGCTCGGGTACTTCGGTTGCTCGCTGCTGTCCTTGTACTCGGCGTTCCGCTCCGGATAGTTCACGCCGACGCAAAGGATTTTGCCTGGTATGGGTATTGGCGGCAGCAGCGTTACGTCGCGCAAGTAATTGTCCGCGCTGCCCGACAGGATCGCCCGCGCATCCGCAAGACTGCCCGCCGCAATAAACGCTGCCAAATTGGTGATGCCCGGTCCCGCCCGCTTCCCAAGATCAAACAGCGCGCCGTCATCGCGCACCACGCCAAAGGTCGTTCCCGCCACCGAACGCCACGTCGCAAGCCTCATCCGTCACCTCGTCACACCGGCTGAACACATCGTTTAACATGTGAACTATCTTGACGCAAATCGAGCGATGAAGACCGCAGAAACGACAAAGGCGCCGCTACCGGCGCCTCATCGGATTGTGCAGTCAGACCGGCTCTTAAGCCGTCGCTCCGCGTCCCATCAGGCTGTAGACCGAGCGCACGACGAACTGGCTCCAAGTTGATGGAGGTGCCGCCGCGCGCAACGCCGGTAGGTTTGCGCTCGACCGTGGTTCGCTCATATCTCGCGCGCCCCAGGGATTGCTGACTGCGGTTTTTGTAGCGGACTCCGGCCGCTCCTCGGCCACGAGAAGCTCGTCGGATGTGGCCATCGCGTAGCCCGCGGCGGCGGCGGCCAGATGTAGTGACTCGATACCCATTACCTTGTCCTCAACTTGCCCCGAGGACCAATCGCGGCATCGCTTTCGGGGGAATAAAGCACAATACCGCATGATTAATTAAGCGGTGGATAACGCAAGCCGTCAAGCAGATTTCACTTTAAATGCGGAAAACCTGACGTGAACAGCGCAACATAACTTCGCACCTGCGAAATCCTGATGACTCAATCAATTACCAGTGTTTCATTACGCGACAATGACAACTCCGGCGCAGCATGGTCAGCGAGGGATCAGCGGCAACAGATCGCGCAGCACCTGCTCATAGACTCCGCGCTTGAACGGCACGATGATCGTCAAGAGTTCATCCAGCGACGCCCAGCGCCATTGATCGAACTCGGCGTCATGATCCGGCTTGGCGGCAATGTCGATCTCGCTATCCGCTCCCGTGAAGCGCATTGCGAACCATTTCTGCGTCTGGCCCCGGTATTTACCGCCCCACGTGCGCCCTAGCAGTTCGGGCGGCAAGTCATAGGGGTACCACGCCGGGCTCTCGGCAATGATCGCGACCGAGCGCATGCCGGTCTCTTCCGCGAGTTCTCGGACCGCCGCCGCCGCCGGATCCTCGCCAGCATCGATCCCGCCCTGCGGCATCTGCCACCAGCCCCCAGGCAAACCGTCGCGCTGTTGGTTCGGCGATCCGATCCGCCGCCCAACCCAGACGTCGCCCCTGGCATTCAGCGTCATGATCCCAACGCACAGCCGGTACGGCAGTTTCGAAACGTCCAAAAGCGCTCTCCATCGACGAAAACGGGCGCCACCGTGGGCGCCCGCTTCAATCCTCAAATAGCCGCAGCCGCACCCACTACGGTTTCTTCTGCTCGGCCGGCGGCGTTGCAGCGGGTGCCACTGGCGCCGGGTCGGGCTTCTTCGCCGGTTCGACTGGCTCGCCGCGGATCAGCTTCAGCGCATACTGCAGCTGCTGATCCTTCTCCGGCTCCTTCGGCACATAGGCCGACGATCCCGACTCTTCCTTCTTGTCCTTGGCCGCATCCGCGCCTTTGAGATGGCCCCGCAAGCTTGCCTCACCGCGCGGCGTTTGCGGCGTCTTCGGCTTCAGCTCGTCCGGCAACTCGTTCTCGACGATCAGATCGGGATCGATGCCCTTGGCTTGGATCGACCGGCCCGCCGGCGTGTAATAGCGCGCCGTCGTCAATCGAATCGCCCCGTTCTGGCCGAGTGGAATGATGGTCTGCACCGAGCCCTTGCCGAATGAGCGCGTACCGATGATTTGCGCGCGCTTGTGATCCTGCAACGCTCCCGCGACGATTTCAGACGCCGACGCCGATCCGCCATTGATCAGCACGTACACTGGTTTACCGTCGGTGATGTCGCCCGCCCGCGCATTGGCGCGCTGTGTCTCTTCGAGATTGCGGCCCTTCGTCAGCACGATGGCGCCCTTCTCGAGGAAGTCGTCCGACACCGCGATCGCCTGATCCAGCAACCCGCCCGGATTATTACGCAGATCGAGCACGTAGCCACGCGGCGCCTTCCCGGCCATGCCCTTCTTCAATGCATCGACCTGCCGCACGAGATTGGCGTGCGTCTGCTCGTTGAAGGTTGAGACCTTCACATAGATGATGTCAGCACCCTCCATCCGCGACTTGACCGCGTTGATCTTGATCACGTCGCGCACGATCTTCATGTCGAACGGATCATCGCGGCCCTTGCGCACGAGCGTCAACGTCAGCGGCGTGTTAACGGGGCCGCGCATCTTTTCGACCGCCTGCTCCAGGGTCAGCCCGACGATCTGCTCGCCGTCGAGGTGCGTGATGAGGTCGTTCGCCTGCAAGCCGGCCTTGGCCGCCGGCGTGTCGTCGATCGGCGAGACTACTTTGATGACGCCGTTTTCCATCGTCACTTCGATACCGAGCCCGCCAAACTCGCCGCGCGTCTGCGTCTGCATATCGCGGAAGCTCTTCGGCGGCAGATAGGCCGAATGCGGATCGAGCGCCGCCAGCATGCCATTGATCGCGTTTTCGATCAGGGTCGAGTTGTCGGGCTTCTCGACATAGTCGTTCCGGACGCGCTCGAGCACGTCGCCGAAGAGATCGAGCTGCTTGTAGATTTCGGAATTTCCCGGCGCCGAGTAGGTCCGCGTCACGTTGAACACGGTCGTTGCTCCAGCCAGCCCGGCCATCGTCATGAACGTCCAAAAGGCGAAGTCGATCTTACGCGTCGTCATCCTTGCACCTTTCGCGAACCATCCGCCCACCAAGGGTCGGGATCAATGGATTGCCCGTCTTTCTTGAACTCGATGTAGAGAACCGGAGCATTGCCCTGTTTTCCACCCTGCGATGCCTTCGCGGCGGCCATAAGGCCGACGGGCTCGCCAGCCGAAACGAACTGACCAAGTTGAACGTCGATTTGGGCCAACCCGGCAAGCAGCAAATGATAGCCGCCCCCAGCGTTGATGATCAAGAGCGGACCGTAGCTGCGGAATTCGCCCGCGTATACCACCCATCCGTCGGCGGGTGCGGTCACTTGGGCCGACGCCCGGGTTTCAAGCACGATCCCCTTGGAGGCGTTACCGTTCTGGTTTTTCTCGCCGAAGGCAATCACCCGGCGCCCCTGGGCCGGCAGTGACAGCCGCCCCTTGGCGAGGTGGAACGCAATCGCGGGTTTGATGCGCCCCGGTGACGCCATGGCGGTACGGTCGCCCGACGGCAGCAATTCTGCGGCGGGCCTTGCGTCGGGCACTTTTGCCGCAGGCACTTTGATTTCTGGAAC
This sequence comes from uncultured Alphaproteobacteria bacterium, assembly GCA_963779515.1. Classification (GTDB taxonomy): domain Bacteria; phylum Pseudomonadota; class Alphaproteobacteria; order Rhizobiales; family Hyphomicrobiaceae; genus CAVZYN01. The sequence goes on along the minus strand of CAVZYN010000002.1, from coordinate 460,877 downwards.
TTTGGCCACCTGGACCGGCGGCGGCGCCGGAGACGGCACGACCGGCGGCAACGCCTCCGCTTGCGTCGGCTTCAGTGCAACGGTTGCGGGCGGCGGCGGGGCAGCGGCGGCCGCCCGCTGCTGCTCGGCCGCGATCTGGCGTTCATAGGCGCCGAGCGCCGTCCGCTCCGCCACCGCTTGATCGAGCTTGCTGATCAAATCATTGAGATCGCCGACATTGCGGCTGATATCGGCCGCCGCGCGCCGGATCTGCGACAACTCCTCCTGCCGGTCCGCGAGCGACAGCTTCTTGGCCTCGACCAGGCTCGCCGTCCGCAACCGCGCATCGGCGAGCTTCGCCGTCTCCGCCTTCAATTTTTCGCCCTCGTTACGGATATCGGTCATCACCCGCACGAGATCGTTGAGCTGCTCGGCGAGCGCAAGCGCGTCCTTCCTGAGACTTGGAAACGCCGACGCCAACAGCATTGCGCTGCGAACCATCGCCAGCGCGTCATCGCGCTTTGTGATCATTACCGGCGGCGGATTGCGCCCCATCGACTGCATCGCCGCCAGCAGCTTGGCGATCGACCCATGCCGCTGCTCCAGAGAGCCGCGCACGAGCTTTTCCTGCTCATCGAGCCCGCCGAGCCGCCCCTCGATCGCAGTCATCTGCGCTTCGCTCGCCTGCACTTGCTTTGCGGTGTCGACAAGTTGCGCGTTGAGCCGCTCGCGCTCCTTGTTGATCTGGCTGACGTCGGTCTGAATCTCGCTGGCGCGCCGCTGTTTGTCCTCGAGTTGCCGCTTGTCCGCCTCGAGCCGGCGGCGCGCGTCCTCGGCGGTCTGAGGCTGCCCCTGCGCGGCGGTCTGGTTTGGCTTGACCAAAAGCACAGACAGCATTGCCAGCAGCGCCGCAAGGGACACACCGGTCAATACAGCCAGACGCTCTTTGCCTTTGCCCGTCCGGCCCACGCCCTGGGGTCCCCTGCAATGCACCGCGCGGAATTCCGCCGTCGGCCGAATCGACAATCCAAACGCTCAGGAATCCAGTATCAGAGATCACGCGAATTGTGGCATGGGTGCGTTATCAAAAACCGCGCCCCACATAACTTCTAACCGTCTTCTACCCCGTGTTGCACATCATGTCCTGGAGGTTACGTGCAAACCGCCTTCACTTACGCGAGCACGATCGCGGTCCTGGCTGTCTTCGCCGTCCTGTTGGGCGGCCTCTGGACCATGATGCGCGGCACCAGCCCGAGCCTCTCCCAATCGCTGATGCGCTGGCGCGTCGGCCTGCAGTTCCTCGCTGTCCTCATCATTATGCTCACGTTCTACATTAAACGCGGCTGACGTCGTCACAACGGAGACCAACCATGGTCGTCTTGAACAAGATCTACACCCGCACCGGCGATGACGGCACCACCGCGCTCGGCTCCGGCGACCGGGTCCGCAAATTCGACCTTCGCATCGCCGCCTACGGCACCGTCGACGAGACCAACGCGACAATTGGCATGGCACGCATCCATCTCGCGGGCGCCGATCCGAAGGTCGACGCCATGCTGCTGCGCATCCAGAACGACCTCTTCGATCTCGGCGCCGATCTCTGCGTGCCCGATAAAGGCCAGAAGGTTGAATATGAGCCACTGCGCATGACGGCCGCGCAAGTGAAGCGCCTCGAAAACGAAATCGACGACATGAACGCCGAGCTGAAGCCGCTGCGCTCATTCGTTCTGCCGGGTGGGTCGGCGGCTGCCGCTGCGCTGCATGTCTCGCGCACCGTCTGCCGCCGCGCCGAGCGCCACATGGTCGAACTCGCCGCCGACCCGAAAGAGCCCGTCAGCGACGCAGCCCTCCAGTACATCAACCGGCTCTCGGATTTGCTGTTCGTCGCCAGCCGCCACGTCAACGACCTCGGCAAGGCCGACGTGCTGTGGGTGCCGGGGAAGAATCGGGGGTGATCGCGCCCGCCCTTGCCAAGACCACCGGCCGCCGCGCACACTGAGCGATGGTCTTCATCCCGGTGCAGGACGACAATCCGCTGCGATCGATCCGCGTGCAGTGGGTGACGCTGGCCTTGATTGCGATCAACCTCGCCGTCTTCATCATCGAGACCGTCGCCAACGCCGACTACCGCGTCGCCGCGAGCTTCGCAATCATCCCGAAGGAACTCTATCAGGTCGGCTTCCTCGGCGGCGCCGCGCATGGGCCCAATGACGCGATCGCGGTGCCCGAGCGCTTCACTTTGCTGACCTACATGTTCCTGCACGGCGACATCCTGCACCTCACAACCAACATGCTGTTTCTGTGGGTGTTCGGCGACAACGTCGAGGACGCCATGGGCCACGCCCGCTTCCTTGCGTTCTATCTGCTTTCGGGCCTCGCCGCGGGCCTCGCCCATGCCGTGATGCGGGAGGGCTCGACCATCCCCCTGATCGGGGCCAGCGGCGCCGTCTCCGGCATCATCGCCGCCTACCTGATCCTGCACCCGATGGTCCGCGTCTGGGTCCTGGCCTTCCGCTTCATTCCGCTGCGCATCCCCGTTTGGGCGGCGCTTGGGTCGTGGCTCATCTCCCAGGTCATGATGGTGCTGATACCGCAGTATTCAGATACTGCTTGGTGGGCCCATCTCGGCGGGTTCCTGGCGGGCGCCCTCCTGGTCCTCGTGCTGCGCCGCCCAGGCACGGCCCTGTTCGATCGCACCGCACACGGCGGAAACTATCCCCAAAAGCCTTCAACGACGCCCGATTGACACAGGTTAGGGCGCGCCTTAGGTTTTCGTCTCGCAAGTGCGAAGCGCAGCGTCGGCCAGACTCGGCGCAACACCTGATGCACTGAAGCTACAGGATCGGGAAGAACCACCTCACACGACTGAATTTGCGGGTCGTACGCCAGACAATGGCTAGATTCCCCGCCGCCGTTCGAACATCGGAGCCGCAGTCCCATGAAAGTCGTCGTGCCGGTCAAACGCGTTGTCGATTACAACGTCAAAATCCGCGTCAAGTCGGATGGCTCCGGAGTTGAACTCGCCAACGTCAAGATGTCGATGAACCCGTTCGACGAAATCGCCGTCGAAGAGTCGGTGCGGCTGAAGGAAAAAGGTCAGGTGACGGAGATTGTCGCCGTCTCCATCGGACCGACGAAATCACAAGAGACGATCCGCACCGCGCTCTCGATGGGCGCCGATCGTGGCATCCTGGTTGAGACCCCCGAGGGCGAAACAATCGAACCGCTCGCCGTCGCCAAGCTCTTGAAGGCTGTGATCGCCGCGGAGAATCCAGCGTTCGTGATCCTCGGTAAGCAAGCGATTGACGACGACTGCAATCAGACCGGCCAGATGCTGGCGGCCCTCCTCGGCTGGCCGCAGGCAACCTTCGCCTCCAAGATCGAATTCGCCGATGGCGCCGCGATCGTGACGCGCGAAGTCGACGGTGGCCTCGAGACGCTCAAGTTGAAGATGCCAGCCGTCATCACGACCGACCTGCGCTTGAACGAGCCGCGCTATCCCTCGCTGCCAAATATCATGAAGGCGAAGAAGAAGCCGCTCGACATCAAGAAGCCCGCGGATCTTGGCGTCGATGTCGCCCCGCGCCTCAAGGTGCTGAAGACGACGGAACCTACCGGCCGCAAGAGCGGAGTTAAGGTCGCGACAGCGGCTGAACTCGTCGCCAAACTCAAAACCGAGGCGGGGGTTCTTTGATGTCCGTACTTCTCGTTGCCGATCACGACAACAAATCGCTCAACGCCATCACCGCGAAGGCGCTGACGGCGGCAAAGGCCCTAGGTGACGTCCACATCCTGGTCGCCGGTGCCGGCTGTGGCACGGTTGCCGAGCAGGCCGCCAAACTCGATGGTGTGAAAAAAGTTCTGGTCGCCGATGCCCCGCATCTTGGACGCCAGCTCGCTGAGGAAATGGCCGCACTCATCCAGCCGCTGATGGCGAACTATGCGGCGCTGGTCAGCGCCTCGACCGCAAGCGGCAAGAACGTGCTGCCGCGGGTCGCCGCCCTCCTCGACGTGATGCAGCTCTCCGATATCACCAAGGTGATTTCCGCTGACACCTTCGAGCGGCCAATCTACGCCGGCAACGCCATCCAGACCGTGCAGTCGACCGACGCCAAGAAAGTGATCACCGTTCGCACCGCATCGTTCCAAGCGACGGAAGAAGGCGGCAACGCGGCCATCGAGAAGATCTCTGCACCCGGCGCCGCCGGGCTCTCGACGTTCGAGAAGGCAGATATCGTCAAGAACGACCGGCCGGAACTTTCCTCCGCCCGGATCGTCGTTTCTGGCGGCCGCGGCATGGGCTCGGGCGAGAACTACAAGAAATTTATCGAACCACTCGCCGACAAGCTCGGCGCGGCCATGGGCGCCTCGCGCGCCGCCGTCGACGCGGGCTTCGTGCCGAACGACTACCAGGTCGGCCAGACCGGCAAGGTCGTCGCACCCGAACTCTACATCGCGGTCGGCATTTCGGGCGCGATCCAGCATCTCGCCGGCATGAAGGATTCGAAAGTCATCGTCGCCATTAACAAAGATGGCGAAGCACCGATCTTTCAGGTCGCCGATTATGGTCTTGTCGCCGACTTGTTCACCGCCGTGCCTGAACTGACGGCGGAACTTTCGAAATAAAGATTCCGTGCCGCGGGGGCGGCGCAACCGAATTAGGAGCTCAGCGTCATGGACGCAGCAACGAAAACAGCCACAACCAAGACCGGCGTCACGCCGGTCACGGTCATCAAGAAGATCGGTATCATCGGCGCCGGTCAAATGGGCAATGGCATCGCCCACGTCGTCGCGCTGTCAGGCTACGATGTCGCGATCTCCGATCTGAAGCGCGAGGCCTACGACAAGGCCATGGCGATCATGCAGAAGAACATGACGCGACAGGTCACCAAGGGGCTCATCAAGGACGCCGACATGCAGACAGCGCTGAAGCGCGTCTCTTACGCGCCCGACTTCGCGGCGTTCGGCGACACCGATCTCGTGATCGAGGCGGCAACCGAAGACGAAGCCGTCAAACGCAAGATCTTCGCCGCGCTGTGCCCGCACCTCAAGAAGAGCGCGATGGTGGCGAGCAACACCTCATCGATCTCGATCACGCGCCTTGCCGCCTCGACCGATCGACCCGAGCGCTTCATCGGCATCCATTTCATGAACCCAGTGCCGCTGATGCAGCTCGTTGAGCTCATTCGCGGCATCGCGACCGAGGACGAAACCTTCAACGCCTCGCGCAAGTTCGTCGAAAGCCTCGGCAAAACCATCGCCGTCTCGGAGGATTTTCCGGCCTTCATCGTCAATCGCATTCTGCTGCCGATGATCAACGAAGCCGTTTACACGCTCTATGAAGGCGTCGGCACCGTGGATGCGATCGACAAGGCCATGCGGCTTGGCGCCAATCATCCGATGGGGCCGCTCGAACTCGCCGACTTCATCGGCCTCGACACCTGTCTCAGCGTCATGCAGGTGCTCTACGAAGGCTTGGCGGACTCGAAATATCGCCCCTGCCCGTTGCTGGTGAAGTACGTCGAAGCCGGATGGCTCGGCCGCAAATCCCAGCGCGGATTCTACGACTATCGCGGCGACAAACCCGTACCCACGCGGTAAGAACGCCTCCGCTCTCCCCGCCGGGGACTGGGACCAGTTGCACCCGTCAAGGAGTGGCTGAGGCCTAGTCCGATCGCGCAACGGTGCGGCGCAGTCAGCATATCCCACTGCCGCCCCAGGGCGAATCAGCGCATCTTGCGGCGCCCGGTCATGCCGTTACGGCGACCGAATTGGGAGAACATCAATGGCGAAAGCTGAAAGCACCGGCAAGAAAGTCTCGTCTGCCGCGTCGAAAGTCCTACAGAGCAAATCCGCGAGTGCAGCCGAGAAGTCCGTGGCAGCTTCCGCACTGACCCAGTCGAAGACCAAGAAGGAAGAGACCAGCCCAGCCGTCGCCGCCAAGGCCTCGAAGATCCTGCAAGATCCAAAAGCCAGCAAGGCTGCCAAGTCGGTTGCCGCCTCGACCTTGACACAGAAGACCAAGAAGAAGTGAAAGGCCGCATCGGTCTTTCACGACAACACCCGCATCAATGCGCCTGAGCGACGCGAGCCCGGACATCCTTGATGGAGCCGGCTCGCATCGTCGGCAACGGCGGTGAGACACCTACGGCCGCTTACCTTTTCCTCCTGCGTCCTCGCCATCTTCACCCCACCGGCCCTGCCCGCGACGCTGTTCGCGCCAGCGCGCAAACGCGCGCCGCTCTTCCGGCAAGAGTGTGACGGCCAGATCCGCCATAAAGGCAGATTCAACCTTGCGAAATTTCACGAGCAACTCCGCGTGCTTTTCCTGCGTCGCAACAAATCGAGCCCGATCGAACGGCTCCGCCACCAGCACGTCCATCATCGCCTGCCGCGCCGCGCGCAGCTCCTGACGGATCGGCTGCAACTCGGCACGATGATGACCGGCCTTGCCAAAGATCATCTGTCGCCGCTCGGACGGCAGCGATGCCACATAGCCGAGCATGTTGAACCCTTGTTGTGGATTGCCGCGATGCCGCCAGATCGCGCCACCGACCATTCCTACAATCAACAAATTTGCCGCCAGCGACACGCCGAGCAGAGCCACAAGCCAGCGCGGCGCGCCAAACCAGCGTCGCGGCACAGCAGCCGTTATGGGCAACTCGGCGCTCATAGAATGTCCTCATCCCAGTGATCGCCGGAGTCCGCGATGTCGATCCGGCTCGATGTCAGCGCCTCGACTGCCGGCGCGAAACGTTGCGCGAGATCCGACCAGCCGATCGAAAAACCGAGGACGAGACACGCCGCCATCATCCCGGCGGCCCGCCACAGATCGCGGCGCGGCAGCGTCGGCACGCGTGGCGTGGCAGGTGCGACGACCGGCGAGGCGTTGCTCGCCGCAACCCGCGGTGTGCGCGCTGCCGCCGCCATGATCCGATCCGCCAGCTCCGTCTCCCGGCTCGCCACAATCCGCGGCGCCCGATCCAGCACACGATCGAGCGCATTGGCCTCCGCGTGCAGCCGCCGCGCGTCGGCATCCACCGCCAGCAGGGCCATCGCCGCCACGCGCTGCTGTTCTGGCCAGCGATCCAGCTCCGCTCCGTAAGCGTCGAGCAATCCAATCAAATCAGCCCGGGTCATCATCGTCGTCACCATCATCGCCGTCACATCTTCAAACGCGTTCGTCGCCGCTATCCGGTAACAACGCCTGCCATTCGTCCTTCAGCGCGGCTTTCAACGTCCGCCGCGCCCGTGCCAGCAGCGATTCCACCGCCTCGTCCGTCACACCGAGTTCTGCGCCGATCTCCACTTGGCTCAGCCCCTCGTAGTGAAACAGCACGAGCGCCAGCCGCTGACGTTCGGGCAGTGTCTTTAGCGCCGCATCGACGCGTGCCGACGTATCGCGCTCCGTCAGCGACCGCAATTGCGTTGGCGCCTCGGGAACCTCCGGCACCTCGTCTGTCACCGTCGTATTGCGGCCCGACCGCACGCGATCGATACAGAGATTCGACACCACCCGCCGTAACCATGGCCGGACACCCCCTGGTCCCAATTCCAAGCTCGCTGCATTTCGCCACAGCCGCAACAACGCTTCCTGCGCGATGTCCTCGGCCTCCGCGTCGTCGCGCAGCATCCGCCGGGCCAACCCAGCGGCCGCCGGCAAATGCCGGTCGACCAGCAAGCGGAACGCCGCCGCATCGCCGGCCGAGGTACGGACGAGCAATGACGCCTCGCCCTCCCCCTCGCCGTGCGCAAGCCCGGACCGTGGGGACGATCCGGGCTCGATCCTGCGTGCCAGCACTCGTGGTCTCCGCGACGTCTGGTATCTGCCGTTTCACATTAGCCCATCTCGCGCCGGAGCGCTTACTCCTCTTCGCCGCCGCGCGGGCCGCGGCCGCCTGGTCCCATCATGCCGCCAGGACCACCCTGGCCGCGCTCGAAGCCTGGACCTTCATGACCTCCGTGATGGCGGCCACGGCCGCCAAACCAACCGCGGCCTGGCAATTCATTACGCGACAGCGTGCCGTCGCCGTTCACGTCCGCGCGCGCAAACCGCTCCTTTGCGCGCTGATTGAATTGCTCGCGCGAGACCTTACCGTCCTTGCCGGCGCCGTACTGATGGATGAAGCGCTTCACGCGATAGTCGGTCGTCTCCTTCCGCATCGCTTCGAAGTCGGCCTTATCGACGGCACTGTCCTTGCTCTTATCCATCAGCGCGAACCGCTTGCCAGCGTGCGCCAACGCTTCGTCGAGCGTGATCACGCCGTCCTTGTTGGCGTCCGCGCCGCGCAGGAACATCATCCCGCCGCCGCCCATCGGTCCACCCATGGAACCACCCATGCTGCCATGGCGCATGCCAAGACCCATGGGCATGCCGCCGCCTTCGCCCGCCAAAGCATTCATGCCACGCATCATCGGCGGCAGATCGTCATCCGAGATCTTGCCGTCAGAAGTGAGATCGGCTTCCGCGAACCGCGTCTTCACGTAGGCATCGAACTCATCCTTCGTGACCTTGCCGTCCTTGTTCTCGTCGAACATGCGGATCATGCGCTCGCCCATTTGTCCCGCACCCATCTGGCCGCCCATGCGGCCCTGACGCTGGCTCATGCGCGACGCCATGCCGGCTTCGATTTCCGGCGCATCGATAAAGCCGTCGCTGTTCTTGTCGAGGCGGGCAAAGCGCTCGCGCGTGCGCGTGTCGAAATCGTCGCCCGTAATCGAGCGGTTGAACATGCCAGGGCGGCCAAAACCATCCCCGCCCATCAGCCCGTGCTCGCCGCGCCCGCCGCGATGGCCCTGCGCGGAGACGGCCGCGACCGCACCAAGCGTCGCGAGAATGCCGACCGTAATCATCAGTTTTTTCTTGGACATGACTGTCTCCAGTTGATGCACTGGTTCGATGCCAGCGCCGTTATGGCTGTTAAACGGCTGCCACGGCGGTTTCCGTCGCGGCTAGCTCACCAGCGCGTCAAAGAGCTCGGCGACGATCGGCAGCTTTGCCGCCAAATCGGCTGAAAGTGTCGCAAAATCAGGGGCTTCACCAACACGGGCAAGCAGTGTTTTCAGCCCATCTGGCGCCTTGTCCGGCTCGAACCGGTCGTCAAGGCAGAGCCGCAGCACCTGCGTCAAATTGTGGACGAGCTGGGTCGTCGCCAGCAGCGTATCGGCGGCGGCGGGCGCCAGCACGCCGGCGGCCGCCAGATGTCTCAGCGCCGACGCGGTGTTCTGATCCAGCACCTGCGGATGCGCCGCTGCATGCACCAGTTGCAGATGCTGGGCGATGAATTCGAGATCGACGAGCCCGCCGCGCACCTGCTTCAGATCCCATATGTCGTCCGATCCCTTCTCCTTCGCGATCAGCGCCCGCATGTCACGCACGTCAGCCACAATACGCGTTCGATCGCGCGGTTTGACGAGGACATCGCGGATTGCACTTTCGACTTTGCGCCGCAGACCGTCTGGTCCCGAGATCACCCGCGCGCGCGTCAGCGCCAGGTGCTCCCACGTCCAAGCTGACGCCGCCTGATACTCGACGAAGCTCGAGAGCTGCGTCGCGACCGGGCCCTTCTGGCCCGATGGTCGCAGCCGCATATCGATCTCGTACAGCGCGCCCTCCGCCGTCTGCGCCGTGAACGCGCTCACAAGCCGCTGCGTCAGGCGCGCATAATACTGACTGACCGGCAACGGCCGCGCGCCGTCCGATTGCGTCGCCGCAGGATCGAAGTCGTAGACCAGAATGAGATCCAGATCCGACGACGCTGTGGTCTCGCGCCCGCCAAGCTTGCCCATGGCGACGATCGCCGCGCCGCCGCCCGGCACGCGGCCATGCTGGCGCTCGATCTCGGCTTCGACCCGCGCTTGCACCGCTTGGATCAGCCGTTCGGCGAGCAACGCGTACGCGCCGCCGGCCTGGCTCGCGCTGATCGTGCCGGTCAGGACGCGCACGCCGATCAGGAAAGCCTGCTCGTTGGCGACGACGCGCGCGCGATCGAGCATGTCCTGATAGTCGGTGGCCGACGAAAGCTCCGCATCGATGATCTGTCCGAGATTTGTGGTGTTCGGCAGCGACCCGAAGAAACCCGGATCGAGCACGGCATCGAGCACGCGGCGGCGGCGCGACAGCACGCGCGCCAAGCGCGGCGCCGATCCCATGATGGCGGCGATCAGCTCGAGCAGATTGGGATTTTGCCTGAGCAGCGAAAAGAGCTGCACGCCGGAGGGCAATTCGGCGAGGAAGCGATCGAATGAGGCGAGAGCTGCGTCGGGGTCGGCGGTCCGCGCCAGCGCCGCGATCAGCAGCGGCTGCACCTCGGTGAGCCGCTCGCGCGCCCGCGCAGTGCGGATCGCGGGATAGCGCCCGTGATGCCAGCCGCGCACGATCGCGAGCACCTGTGCGGGCTGCGTGAAGCCGAGTTTCGAGAGCGCCTCGACGGTGGCGGGATCGTCGGCCTCGCCCGCAAACACCATGCTGGCACCGGCCGACGTCAGCTCCGGCATATCCTCGAAGAGGCGCGTGTAGTGCTGCGCCACGCGTTCGAGCACCGCCGTCAACGCGGATGCGAACTCCGGCGTGCCGCTGTACCCGGAGAACCGAGCGAGACGGTCGAGTTGCCCCGCCTCGTCCGGCAGCGTCTGCGTCTGCTCGTCCGCGATCATCTGCAGCCGGTGCTCGATGCGCCGCAGAAATTGGTAGGACGCGCCGAGATCGCGCGCGACCTCGGGCTTGATCCAGCCGCGATCGGCGAGCCGCGTCAGCGCAACGAGCGTTTCCGGCGCGCGCAGCTCTGGCTGCCGGCCGCCGGCGATCAACTGCTGTGTCTGCGCGAAGAACTCGATCTCGCGAATGCCGCCCCGTCCGAGCTTGATGTTGTGTCCCGCGACACCGATGGTTCCGAACCCCTTCACGGCATGAATCTGCCGCTTCATCGCGTGAATATCGGCGATCGCGGCGAAGTCGAGATACTTCCGCCAGATATAGGGCGCGAGATCCTTCAGCAGCGCCCGCCCCGCGCTGGCGTCGCCACCGACGACGCGGGCCTTGATCATCGCCGCGCGTTCCCAATTCTGGCCGAAGCTCTCATAGTAGTGGAGCGCCGCATCCGTCGAGATGGCGACCGTTGTCGCGCCTGGATCCGGCCTGAGCCGCAGATCCGTGCGGAACACGTAGCCATCCTCTGTCCGCTCTTGCAACGCACGCACGAGGTCGCGCGTCAATCGCACAAAGAACGTCTGCATCTCGAGGCTGTCGCGCAATCGGGCGCGCTGCGGATCATAGAACACGATCAAATCGATGTCGGAGGAATAGTTGAGTTCGCGCGCGCCGTGCTTGCCCATGGCGAGCACGAAGTAGCCCGAGGATTGCGCGGCGTCCGCGACAGGATCACCCAGCCAATCGCCCTTCGCGGCCGCCTGCCGGAACAGAAATCGCACCGTACTCGCGACCGCCGCATCGGCGGTATCGCTCAGCGCCTGCGTCACGCGCATCACCGGCCACACGCCAGCGAGATCGGCAAGACCGATCAAGAGTGCAATCTCCGCTTTCGCGCGGCGTAGCACCCGCATCAGATCGGCGAGGCTCGCAGCGTCCGCCCCCGCCGCCGTAATACCGGCCAACACGGCCACCATGCGCGCCTCGGGATCGTCGATGAGGCTACGATAAAGCGATACCGGTTCGCGGCGCGCGAGTTCCGAAAGGAACGCCGATGATGAGAACACACCGAGCAATAACTGCTGCGACCGCTCGCTTGCGAAGGTGGCGCGCATCGCCGCCGCATCCGGCAACGCCCCCACTTTCTCGTCGAGATCGGCCAGCGCTCGCGCGCCAGCTTCCCCGTCGCTGACGACGGGAGCCTCGGTCATCGTCTCGAGAATTCCACCCATCCGCCCGCCAGCCTGCCTACTGACTTACACAGCTGGCCGCGCGCCCGCTGCTTCAAGCGATATGGGGCCATGTTCGGGCGCCGGTGGCAAGGCCCGGGGCGGCGCGGCTTGCGGCAACACCAGAACAACCCGCAAGCCCGGCGCGTTGTCTTCCAGACGCACCGTGCCGCCGTGCAGTCCAGCGACCGCGGCAACCAGGCTCAATCCAAGCCCGCTGCCGGGCGCCGACCGGCTTTTTTCCAGCCGCACAAATCGCTTCAATGCACGATCCCGATCTTCCAAAGGTATGCCAGGGCCTCGATCGCCTACAGAAATCTCGATTGTCGACCCGGCACGGGCCACCCGCACGGCGATTTCACCCGCTGGCATCGCGGTACCGTTCGCTGCAACTCGCGGGGAATACTTGATGGCATTGTCGACCAGATTGGCGATCGCTTGACCGATCAGCTGACGGTTGGCGCTGAGCGCCAGCCCGTTCTCCAGCTGCGTCGAGAGCATCAGACCCGCTTCCTCGATCGACGGCTCATAGAGCTCGGCGACATCGCGAACCACGGCCGCGGGATCGACATCGGACATGGCATCCGCGACCGCCCCGCCTTCGAGGCGGGCAATCAGCAACAGGGCGTTGAAGGTCTTGATCAGCTCATCCGCCTCCTCGATCGTCTTGACGAGGCCATCGCGATAGGCGGGCGCGCCGCTTGAATCACGCAATGCCGCTTCTGCGCGATTTCTGAGTCGCGTCAGCGGTGTTTTAAGATCATGCGCGATGTTGTCGGAGACTTCGCGCAACGACGACATCAGCTGCTCGATCCGCCCCAGCATCTGATTGAGATTGTCAGAGAGACGATCGAACTCGTCGTTCGACCCGTCGCGCGGAATCCGCTGCGCGAGATCGCCGGCCATGATTGCCTGACTCGCATTTGTGATGGTGTCGACGCGGCGCAACATGGCGCGGCTGATAAGGACACCGCCGCCAAGCCCCAGCAACGACAATAGGCCAAGACCGAGCAAACCAATCTTGCGATTGAGTTCGACGAAGCGGCGTTGATCCTCGATGTCGCGGCCAACGATGAGGACAAGCCCGCCGGGTACGGCAAGCGGAATACCGACAGCGCTGCGCGTCTCGGGCGCCGCCGCTGTGCGAATGTAGGAAAACAGCCCGCCCGGCCCCGGGATCCTGAGGTTGGGCGGCAAGCCGGAGAGATTGCCCGCGAGCTTGCCCGCGGCGGAATCCGTCAGGAGATAAAGCGCATTGCCGGGCTCACGCGCGCGCTCGGCGACGGCCGCCGCCAACTGCGCGACGCCGCCGGACTGGAACTGCTCGCGCAGCCCCGCGACCTCCGCCTCGATGGTCTCGAGCGTGCGTTCCGTCAGCAGCTGATTGGCGCGCCAGAGCAGACCGCCAAAGATCAACGCCGTCGCGAGCAGAAAGCCCGCGAGATACAGCGCCACCAGCCGGAACGGCGTCGCTTTCAGGAGATTACTCAGCGCCGTCACGGATCACATATCCCGCCCCCCGCACCGTGTGCAGGAGAGGCTTGTCGTAACCTTTGTCGATCTTCGATCTGAGCCGGGACACATGGACGTCGATGACATTCGTCTGCGGATCGAAGTGATAGTCCCAGACGTTTTCGAGCAGCATCGTGCGCGTCACGACTTGGCCGGCATGCTTCATGAGATACTCGAGCAGGCGGAATTCCCGCGGCTGCAGCAGGACCGGTTCACCGCCGCGCATCACTTTGTGCGAAAGCCGGTCGAGCGAGAGATCCGCAACCGTATAGCGTGTCTGTTGCTCTTCCGGCGCCGTCCGCCGCGCGAGTGCTTCAATGCGTGCCAGAAGTTCGCTGAAGGCGTAAGGCTTGGTGAGATAGTCATCACCACCCGCGCGCAGGCCTTTGACGCGATCGTCGACCTCGCCGAGCGCGGAGAGAATGAGAACGGGTGTCCTGAGGCCTTCACCCCGGATCGTTTGCACGACGGAAAGCCCATCGCGGCGCGGCAACATGCGATCGACGATCAACACGTCGTAGGACGGTTCGCGCGCCATCGCGAGGCCGGTTTCGCCGTCCGCCGCGAGATCGGCGGCATGGCCGCTCTCCCGCAGCGCCTTCTGCAGGAACTGCGCAGTTTCCTTGTCGTCCTCGATCACCAGAACGCGCATGACCTGCGGGCATCCTAGATAAAGTTCGAGGTGGCCCGCATCGCGCGGACCACCTCACTCGTACTAAAACGATCAACCCTTCTTGATCTTGACGCCAACGAAGCGCACCTGCTCGCCCGACTTCAAGCGCAGGAGCACCGCCTGACGGCCGGCCTTGTCGGCTGCTTCGACGCCCTTCGTCACATCTTCCGGGCTCGTCACCGGCGATCCGCCGATATCGAGAATGACGTCACCCTGACGGATGCCTTTGGTCGACGCGTCCGAGTCGCTCTCCACCTTGCTGACTGTGACGCCCTCTTTCTTGGCGCCCGTGGACGGCGTCAGCGACAGCCCTAGCTGGGCGATCGCCGTACCGGCAACCGCGGCAACCTTCGGCGTTGTGTCGGCCTTCGCGAGTTCCTTGGCACCCGGGAACATACCGAGTTTCACAGGCACATTCTGCTCGCGCTGGCCGCGCCAGACCCGCACATCGACCGTCGCGTTCGGTGAGAACGTCGCGATCTTACGGGCGAGCTCACGGCTGTCACCAATCGCTTCACCATTGATCGAGAGAATGGTGTCGCCTTCTTTGAGGCCCGATGCGGCAGCAGGACCACCAGCGGTGACTTCATTGATGAAGGCGCCCTTGGTGTTCTTGAGGCCGATCGCCGACGCCTTGTCTTCGTCGACGTTCTCGATCTTGACGCCAAGCCAGCCGCGGCTGACCGAGCCCGAGGAGCGCAGTTGCCCGACCACTTCAGCCGCCACTTTCGACGGCACCGCGAATGCAATACCGACGTTGCCGCCGGAAGGGCTGTAGATGGCCGTGTTCACGCCGATCACTTCACCGGAGAGATTGAACGTCGGACCGCCCGAGTTGCCACGGTTCACCGCGGCGTCGATCTGCAGGAAGTCATAAGGGCCCGACCCGATGTCGCGGCCAAGCGCTGAGACGATGCCCGCCGTCACCGTGCCGCCGAGACCGAATGGATTGCCGACGGCCACGACCCAATCACCGACGCGCGATTGCCGCTCGGCAAAGCGCACGAATGGAAACGTCTTGCCGTTCGCATTGATCTTGATCAACGCAAGATCGGTGCGCGGATCGGTCCCGATCAACGTTGCGTCGAACTTGTTGTTTTCATCGAACGCGACTTTGATCTTTTCCGCGCCATCGATGACGTGATTGTTGGTCACGACGTAACCATCAGGTGAGATCACGAAGCCCGAACCCTGCGATTGGCGCGGCGTCGATGGGCCCTGACCTTGACCCTGACCGCCTGGAGGCTGGCCGAAGCGCTTGAAGAACTCGTTGAGCGGATGATCTTCCGGCAGATCAGGAAGGCCGTCCGGCTGGCGCGGCCGGTTTGGAGCGGGCCTCTGGCCGGGCGCCGGTGCCTGCGCAGTTTTGGCTGCGCCCGCCTGCACTGAAATGCTGACGACCGACGGCTTAACCTTTTCGACAAGGTCGGCGAACGATGCCGGGGCGCCCGGCGCCGGCGCGAATTGGGCGGGAACGAGCAAGCCGCCGGCCGGCTGCTGCGCCATGGCAGACCAGGCGCCGAGCGAAACCGCAGCGCCGACAGCACCAGCGGTTGCGATCTTTGCAAATCGCGAAAAACCAGGATTACGGAAACGAATAGACATCAGGGAACCCTCGAGTTGGCTGGGCAGCGACCTGCCGCACACTCGCATATAGGCGACCCTGCCTTACGACGCCATTTCGCTAGGATTAAATGTTTGTAAGATTCGCGCCCTATCGGGTTTCAGGCTATGGAAGTGCATGCGCGCCAAGCGACATCGGCACCCAGGTGCTCTGAAAACCCGCGCCGGCATCGCCCACATTGGCGTGTGGCTGGCGCTGGCAGGCGGCTTTTTCCCCGCGACGGCCGCCGAGGTGTCCCGCACCAAGAACGCCATGACGCCGATCCCGATCGCGATCTTCGGCACCGACGATCGCAGCGCCCTCCCCGAACGCTATCGGAGCCTGCACGGCCAGATCGGCGTCCTGTTCAACGTCCACTCGCGCACGGTTTGCACCGCGTTCTGCGTCGGCGACGACATGGTCGCGACGGCCGCCCATTGTCTCTATCGCACTGTCGGTGAAACGTCGCCGCGCCTTGCCGACTTCTGGTTCGCGCGCAACTACGACGTGGTGCGCGATTATGCGCGCGTCGCAGGACGGATTGCGGGTGCGACGGCGCAGAACGTGATGGCGGGCAGTCAGAAGCTGAGTGTGCGCCCGCCGATCGATGCGACGCGCGACTGGGCGTTGATCCGGCTGGAGCGGCCGCTGTGTCCGAACGGCGGGCTGCAGACGCAGGCCATGGCAACGGACGAGATCCTGCGCGAAGCTGCGGTTGGGCAGGTGTTCCAGGTCTCGTACCATCGCGACTACACGCAGTGGCGGCTCGCATACTCCAAGCCCTGCGGCGTCAAGCGCGATTTCGATGTGGTCGACTGGCAGACCATCAAACAGGATTTTGCGTCAGCCGAGCAGCTCTTGCTGCACACCTGCGACACCGGCGGCGCCTCGTCGGGCTCGCCGCTTTTCGTCGATACGCCAGACGGCCCTCGCGTCATCGGCATCAATGTCGGCACGTACGTGCAATCCAAAACGCTGATGCAGGAAGGCGAGGTCGTCCAGCGCCTGCAGGCCGACACCGTGGCGAACACTGGCGTCAATATCTCGGCGTTCGCCGACAAGATCGAGCCGTTCCGGCGCGCCCAGATTCTGACATCGTCGAAGCAAGTCAAAGCCCTGCAGCGCGGCTTGAAGACGCTGAAGCTCTATGACGGTGTGATTGACGGCCTCTACACGCTCTCCCTCAAGACCGCGATCGAGACCTACGAGCTGCAAAATCTGGTGCCGGTAACGGGCCTGGCGACGGCCGCGCTGTTGAAGCGGCTTGGGGTACCGTCCTTGGAACCGCCAACGGCCGCCATCGGAAAACGCGCGGCGATCGCGCGCTGACCACGAACGTGTGATTTCGGCTCATGCCGCCATCGCGGCATGATATCGGGCACCGATCGTCTGATGAGATCCACATGCCCACCCACACACGTGCCGTGACCCGTTCTCGCCGCACCCTGTCGCGACTGACCTCTATCTTAGTTCTTATCGCTGCTTGGCTTGCTGCCCCAGCGGCAGGTCACGCAGAGAACCTGCTTCTGGAGTTGCTGAAGCAGCCCGGCCATATCGGGCTGATGCGGCATGCGCTGGCCCCGTTCGCGAATGCGCCAAAATCGGAAGGCGTCTCGGCCGAGACGCTTGGGCCCTGCGAGACGCAACGCAATCTAAACGATGTAGGACGCGCGGATGCGCGCCGCATCGGCGAGCTATTTCGGAAAGAAGGCGTCACGTTCGAGAACGTCTTCACGAGCAAGTGGTGCCGCTGCCGCGAAACGGCGGAGCTGATCATGGGACGTCCGGTGGAAAACCTGCCGTTGATCGACAGCTACTATACCAACCCGGACAAGGCGCGCGGCGCGGCGCAAATCGCTGCGCTGAAAAAGTACATCAGCGAAAAGCTAGCGCCAGGATCGCGCACGCTGTTCGTCACGCACGGCAGTTTGATCACCGATCTATCCGGAAACGACACGAATGAAGCGGAGATTGTTATTGTAAAGGCGGACGGCAAAGGCGGCATTGAGGTGATCGCGCGCGGCGTGCCGTGATGTCGTAGGCATTCGAACCCGGCAGGGCCGCTTGCGCGGGCCCTGCCGTTTGAAAGCTGTAGATCAAGAGCGGTAGGCGCGCGCAACGAGCGCGCGATGGCGGGCTTCAGCGTTGCGGATCTGGATACGCTCGAAGAACGAGAGGCGGCCGTCACGGAACGCGCGCGCCTTGATCGAATCGAGCTGAGCGGCGCTGCGAGCGATGACCGCACGTTCGTTGGGCGAAATTCCACCGCGGTTGTTATGACCGCCATACCCGTAACCGGGAGCTGCGAGCGTTGCGCCCGTCGTCAGAACCAAAGCCACCGCCGTCAGGACAATCTTCTTCATGATCTGTCTCCTCGTTGTGCCCCGCGCCGCTGATGTCCAGCGGCTGTCTTCGAGGGCGTACAACTGAGAAAACGCGGATCGCCGCTGCTTCCGTCGCCTAAAAAGAAGAATTTTTTCAGTATGTTATGCGGAATTTTATGAACATACATTCAGCAACGCATCACGCCGCCGACGCTTGAAATTCGGTTGCGGGCCGCAACGCTTCAATCGCGATTTGAAGGCGGTGCGTGAGCTCAAGCGTGGTCGCTTTGCCGACAGGAAGATCCACCGTCGAAATCGGCGGCCCGAACGCGATTTTGATGCGCGGGCGGCCCATCAGGTGCGCAACCTGCATGCGCGCCGGCCCCTGATAGAATGCGGGCACGATCGGCGCCTGCGCGTGCAACGCGATGGCCGCCGCGCCGCGTTTGAAGGTGATCGCATCCTGGCTCCGCGTGCCGCTCGGAAAGATCAGAATGACCTCGCCACGGCGCAGAGCGTCGACGGCGGATTTGATGGAGCTGGGCGCGGGATCGGCACGATTTATCGAAATCGACCCGCTTTGCTGCATGACCCAGCGCGCGATGGCCGAACCGAACAGTTCCTTCTTCGATATATGGCGCAGCTGTCGCGGATAGACCGCGTAGGCAAGCCACAGGCTATCGGCCCAGCCAACGTGATTGCAGACGATGACCGCGCCTGGACCACCAGGCCGCAGCAGGCCGGGTAGGTTGATGACTTCCGGACGTCCGACGCGCTCAAATAGGACTTTGAGCGCGGGCGATGTCATCGTCAGAAGTGTCATCGGCGATCTCCGGATGGGGTGTGTCGCGCAGTCTCGCGCCAACCCCAATCGGGAGAAGGACACCGTGCCCCGCGGCTGCGGGAAGGTTTGTAAAGGGTCGGAAAACGCAGCAAATCAAAGCGGCAATCCGCGCTTCAGCTAGCTCACCTATTCGGGATCAACGCAAGCAGGATTAGACCGAGCGAGTGCATGCACCTGAGGCAAAGCCGGAGCACCCTCCTCAGCGCTCGGGCGATTTCAGGAGGTCGTCGAGGCGGGATTGTTCGTCGGCGGTGAGGACGGGCGGCGTGGCGAAGGCCGAGCGGCGGCGGCTCTGGCGCAATAGCGCAAGCCCTGCGAGTGCGATGATGACCGCGGGCGCAAGCCAGAGAATGAGCGTCGAGAGCGTGAACGGCGGGCGGAGCAGGACGTACTGGCCGTAGCGCGCGACGACGTAGTCGAGCACTTGAGTGTTGCTATCGCCGGCTTTCAGCCGGTCGCGGACGAGCACGCGAAGATCGCGCGCGAGCGGCGCGTTGCTGTCGTCGATCGACTGGTTCTGGCAGACGAGGCAGCGCAACTCCGTGGAGATCACGCGAGCGCGGGATTCGAGCGCCGGATCCTTCAAGATCTCGTCGGGCTCGACGGCGGCAAGCGGCGCAGCCAGTGAAACGAGCATCAAGAGAATGACGACAATCCGGCGCATGATCACTCCGCCGGCGCGGGATGCGGGACGCGGGCGCGGCGCGGCGCGCCAACGCGGAGGCGGCGATCGGAGAGCGAGAGCGCGCCGCCAAGCCCCATGATCACGGCGCCGAGCCAGATGAAGCGCACGAGCGGATGGAAATAGAGCCGCACCGTATAACCGCCGTCCGACTGCGCATCCCCGAGCACCACGTAGAGATCACCGCTGATGGCCGCATGAATGCCGGCCTCGGTGGTCGCCTGGCGCGGCGTATCGTAAAGCCGCTTGGTGGGGCTCAAGTCGGTGACCGCCTGTCCATTCTGGGTGACGGCGAAGACGCCGACCTGTTCGGTGTAGTTCGGTCCCTGCTGCGGCGCGACCCCGCGGAAGGTGAGCGCGTATCCAGCGATGCTCGCGGTCTCGCCGGGCTTCATGGCGACGATCTGTTCGCTCTGATAGGCGGTGGTTGCGACGATGCCGAGCACCATCAGCCCCATGCCGAAATGCGCGACCATCGATCCATAGGCGGCGCGCGGCAGATTGGCTGCACGGCGCAGGATCTCCTGGCGGCCGGCGGCGAACAGCTTGACGCGCGTCGCCCACTCGGTGAGCGCGCCCGCCATCACCCAAAGTGCCAATGCGATGCCGAGAGGGGCGAGCCATGGGCCACGGCGAACGATCGCGAATGTCAGGAGAGCCGAGGCGAGCGCGATGATGGCGGCAAACCACAGGCGTTGCAGTGCCGCAGCAAGATCGCCGCGCTTCCAGGCGAGCAACGGCCCGAACGGCATGGCGAACAGAAGCGGCAGCATCAGCGGCACGAACGTCAGATTGAAATATGGCGGGCCGACCGAAATCTTGTCGCCGGTGATTGCCTCGAGCAGAAGCGGATAGAGCGTGCCGATGAAGACGGTGGCGCATGACGTCGTCAGCAGCAGATTGTTGAGAACCAAACCGCCCTCACGGCTGATGGGCGCAAACAGCCCGCCTTGGCGCAGCGTGTGGGCGCGCGCGGCATAGAGTGCCAGCGCCCCGCCGACAAAGATCATCATGATGACGAGGATCACGGCGCCGCGCTTGGGATCGACGGCAAACGCGTGCACCGATGTCAGCACGCCCGAGCGCACGAGAAAGGTGCCGAGGAGCGAGAGCGAAAAGGTGAGAATGGCAAGAAGGATGGTCCAGACTTTTAGCGCCTCGCGCTTTTCCATCACGAGGGCTGAGTGCAAGAGCGCGGTGCCGGCAAGCCACGGCATGAAGGAGGCGTTCTCGACCGGATCCCAGAACCACCAGCCGCCCCAGCCGAGTTCGTAGTAGGCCCACCACGATCCCATGGCGATGCCGACTGTCAGGCACATCCAGGCGGCAAGCGTCCACGGCCGGACCCAGCGCGCCCAGGCGGCATCGACACGGCCTTCGAGGAGGGCCGCGACCGCGAACGAGAAGGCCATCGAGAAGCCGACATAGCCCGCATAAAGGAAGGGGGGATGAAACGCGAGCGCGGGGTCCTGCAGGACGGGATTGAGACCGCGGCCTTCGAGCTCTGGCGGGATCAACCGCTCAAACGGGTTCGATGTGAAGAGAATGAAGAGGAGGAAGGCGACGGCGATGGCGGCTTGGACGGAGAGAACGTTGGCGCGGAGCGACGGCGGCAGGTTTGATCCGAACAGCGCGACGGCGGCGCCAAAGATCGCGAGGATCAGAACCCACAACAGCATCGAGCCTTCGTGATTGCCCCATACGCCAGAAATTCGATAGATCAGCGGCTTGGCGGTGTGCGAGTTGGTCCAAACGTTCAGAACCGAGAAGTCGGAGGTGACGTAGGCGTGCGTCAGCGCCAGGAAGGCGACCAGCACCAGTGTCAGTTGCGCCAGCGCCGCCGGTTCGCCAACGGCCATGAGCCGTGTTTCGCCCGAACGCGCGCCCCAGAACGGCACGGCCATCTGGATCAGCGCCGTTGCCAGCGCCAGGATCAACGCGAAATGTCCAAGCTCAATGATCACAGTTGTTCGAACCTCTTCTGAATCAACATGTCGCGCCGGCTACGGCGTTGATGCGCGCAATGGCAAAACTCGGACGCGCGCGCGTCCAGCATCGAGAGTGATTATGGCTCCTTGCGCAAGATCGACCTCATATTGAAACAAGGTGGCTATAACCCTCGATCCAATTGCATCTGGGCCTGTATAGGTACCACGAATTTGAATGACGCTCGGCTTGTTGCCGTTGGTCGCAGCGAGTATCGCGCTGAAATCCAGATCCTGTGTCATGACGATTGCGCCCTCTCGCCGCGCGAACGCCATGATGTCGGCATCCGAAGCATCATCAGGACCTACCGTTGACCAATGAACTGCCGATAGGCCTGCGGCGCTGAGGTGGCCAATCCAATTTGGCGACAAATTCATGTCGACCAGTATCTTCATGCATCGGTCAGCGTTGCCTCACGCTCCTCGGCAAGCCACGCTGCATAGCGTAGAGCCTGGAGAATGTCCTCGCGTTCCAGATACGGGAAATCAGCCAGTATCTGCTCTATGGTTCGACCGCCACCGAACTGGCCGACGATCATGCCGACGGTCACCCTCATTCCGCGGATGCACGGCTTTCCGCCCATCACCTCGGGCCGTCGCGTTATGCGATCGAATTCGGTCATCACACGTGTCCAGCAACTGGGCAATTCGGCCCCCCGCACGCGGGCCTATCGTCCCCTCACCACATGGTAGTGACTTTGAACGACCATGCCAAGCTACGACGGACGCTGCGACATTAGGCTTGGCAGCAACTTTGCTATTTTGTCTTCTTTTCGACCTGCCAGACACCTTTGTCTTTGAGCGCTTTGGCGACTTCGGGCGGCATGTAGTTTTCATCGTGCTTGGCGAGCACGCTGTCGGCGATGAAGGTGCCGGCAGCGTCGAGGCGGCCCTCGGCGATGACGCCTTGCTTCTCGCGAAAGAGGTCCGGCAACACGCCCGTGTAGGCGACGGGAATTGTCTTGGCGGTGTCCGTGATGGCGAAGGTGATGCGGGTCCCCTCCCCTCGCTTGACGCTGCCTTCGGCGACAAGACCGCCGAGACGGAAGCGCTGGCCGGGCGGGATGTTCTTCGCAAGGACGTCGGAGGGAGCGTGGAAGAAGGTGACTTGTTCGCGAAGGGCAAACAGCACGAGACCGAGGGCGAGGCCGAGAACGGCGACGGCGAGACCAATGAGCGTGGCGCGGCGTTGCTTGCGGGTCATGAGCCGAGCCCCAGGGTGTCGGCCAGCCGTTTGAGATCGGCGAGCGCTTGCGGATCGGTGGCGAACGTGCGGCGCGCTTCTCCGAGCGCTATGACGGCGTCATCGCGCCGGCCCATCACGGCATAAGCGTTGACGAGGCGCTGCCAGCCGGCGAGATCGCGCCCATCTTGCTTGAGCCGCGCGGCGAGGCCATCAACCATCTGCGTGATCATGCGCTGGCGATCGTCGGGCGCCATTTGCTGCGCGGAACGCACGTCGTCGGCGGTGGGTCCGGGCGGCGCCTTGCCGGCAATCCGCGCCTCGACGGTCGCGATGCGTTCGTCGATACCGGCGCGCATGTCCGCATTCGATCCCGCCATCGCCAGCAACTCCTGATATGCCGCCTTGGCCTCGGCGAGCTTGCCGTCCTGCTCCTTGGCGAGCGCGAGCCAGAACCGCGGTTCGGGACGATCAGGCTCCCGCGCGAGAAGTTTCTCGTAGGCCTGCCGCGCCTCTTCAGTGACGATGCCATTGTTGGCAAGAACGACGGCCTCAGCGTAACCGGCGAGGCGCTTTGTGGTCTCGCCAAGCAACCGGTTGGCGTTGGCGAAGGCAGAGGCCGCGTCGTTGTAGCGTTCGAGCTTGAAGTAGACCGGCGCGATCACATCCCAGCCGGTGCCGTCATCGGGCTTTGCCCTGAGGCGCGCTTCGACTTTGGTGACGAGTTCGGCGACGCTCGATTGTTCGGAGACGGTGCGCTGAGCCTGATCGCGCGCAGGGTGGCCCGGCTGATTGGGCGCGCCAAGCGCCAAATAGAGGGCGAGCGCCAGCAGTGGCGCGCCGGCGGCAACGATGGTTGTGAGGGCGGAGAGCCGGGCGGCGGGAAATGCCGCAGCGGACTTGGACTGCTGATCGCTGGCGAGCAGGCGCCGCGCGATTTCAGTCTTGGCGGTCTGGGCCTCGCCGGCGTCGATCAAGCCGCGCGCCGCGTCACGTTCGAGCTCTTTGAGCTGATCACGATAGACGGCGATATCGGCGGCGGCGGGCGCCTGATCGGCCGGCGCGCGAAACAGCGGCCGCAGCACCGCGGCAACCACCGCGGCCGTCATCACCGCGAAACTGATCCAAAGAAGGAGCACGCCGCTTTTGCCTCGTCCACCATCGTCATCCCGCACGACGAGCGCGAAGCGCGACGAGATGCGGGACCCATCATAAAGAGCGCCGAAGGCACACTATATCGTGTGCTTCGCACCAGTCTTCCGCTGGGTCCCGGATCTGCACGCGCTGCGCGCGCTGGTCCGGGATGACGAACGTCATGTTATGAGGATGCAATAGGGGTGGGGCGCGGGTGTGGCAAGATGCGCGCGCGTCAGAGGCCGAATGGCCGCAGGGGGTTTGGTGGGTCAGACCCCAAGCGCCACCATCCAGGTTAGCCGACGTTGCTCCAGGTGCCGTCTGGATTGCGGCAGGCGGTGCCGCGCATCGATTGCGCCTGGCCGTCGATGTAGACCTTGTGCAGATAGGGCCGGCAATCCTGACTGCCACGCCGGATCGGCGGCTCAGGGATTACCTCGCCATAACGGCCGTTGTCGGGATTGCGCCACTGGATCGGGCGGCCCGAGGTGCCGCGCTCGAGTGCGTCCATCTCAGCTTGCTGGGCAAGGATTCGATCGCGCTGATCGAGCTTGCGGCCAATGTCGTGGCCGACGATGCCACCGATGAAGGCGCCCGCGACGGTGCCGAGCACCCGGCCCGAGCCCTTGCCGAACTGGTTGCCGACAACGCCACCCAACACCGCGCCGCCGATCGTGCCGCCATCCGCATTTGAAATGCCGCCCGGACCACAGCCCGCCAGCGAAACCGTTGCCAACAGCGCGAGAGAAAGTGCTGCCTTACGTGCCATGATCGTCCCCGTTTCGTCTGTCGACGGCAGCCCGATGTCGCGCAAAAAGCGCGGGGGCTGCGACGACTCTATTGAACGAGCGTCACATGCCCGTTGTTCGTGGCCCTATTCGAACCGGAATGGGGCAGAACTCAGGCTTTTGCCGAAGAGATCCACAGGCAGAGCGGAGTGTTGCGGATGGGCGTCAGGCGGCGGGGAGCGAAATGGTGGCGCAGAGGCCGCCAAGTTCGGACTTCGAGAGCTCAAGTTTGCCGCGGTAGGAGTGCGCGAGATCGGCGACAATCGAGTGGCCAAGGCCGGAGCCGGGCTTGCTCTCGTCGAGCCGCCGGCCGCGTTTCACCGGCTGCGCGAGTTGCTCCGGCGTCAAGCCGGGACCATCGTCCTCGATCCGCATCACGAGCATCGGCCGTGCCGTCTTTTCCGTCTCCGCCGTGACGACGACGGCGGACAGCCGGACTTTGCCGTTGGCCCATTTGGCGGCGTTATCCAACAAATTGCCGAGAATTTCTTCGAGATCCTGCTTCTCGCCTTGGAAGCGGGCGCTGGCATCGCACGCGATGTCAAAGCTGAGATCCTTCTCGCGATAGATCCGCTCGAGTGCCCGCGCGATGGTTTCCCCGACGGCCCGCACCTCGGTAACGCGGCCGATGACGCCGACGCGGGCTGCCACCCGGGCCCGATCGAGATAGTGATTGATCTGGGTCCGCATCACCTCGGCCTGCTCCGTGATCTTGGGGGCAATGGGCGACTTGTCTTCACGCGCTTCATTGACAATGACGGCCAACGGCGTCTTGAGCGCGTGCGCCAGGTTGCCGACCTGCGTGCGCGCGCGCTCGATGATGTCCTGATTGGATTTCAGAAGCGCGTTGAGCTCCTGCTGCAGCGGTTTGATTTCGGCGGGCAGATCACCGTCGAGACGGTCGGCATCACCGGTGCGGATGGCGGCAAGCCCGCGCTCGACCCGGCGCAACGGATAGAGACCGAACCGCACCTGGAACAGCGTGACTGCCAGCAGCCCGAGACCGGCCAGCGCCAAGGCCTGCACGAGCCGCATCCGGAACGCCGTGATGGAGACCTGCGGTTCGCCGAGCGTGCCCGCGACCGCGACGGAGTAGGGCCGCGCCTGCTTGTCCTCGCCAAAGAGGTGGACGACTTCGGCGACGCGCAGCTGTTGCGCTCCAGGACCATTGACGATCGCCCAGCGGATTTCTTCGTCATTCGGCGCAATGCCGGCTTCGCTCGGCAGCGGCAGCGCCTCGCTCGCAAGCGAATCCGACACCAGACGCCGGCCCGACTTGCCGTCGAGCGGCTTGATCTGCCAGTACCAACCGCTTTCCAGGATCTCGAACAGCCGTTCGCCCGTGTCGCGCGGCGCGCCGGGCTCGGCGCCGCCGTGATCGACGCTGTCCTGCCGGACGAGCGTCAGCAGCAGCTTGACGCGCCGGTCGTGCGCATCGAGCATCTCTTTGCGATACAGCGAATAGATGATGAAGCCGGCGATCGGCAGGACGACGAGCGTCCATGCTGCTGCCGTCGCGAACAGGCGAAAGGCAAGCGAGTTACTCGTCATCTTTTTCCGGCGAGAGGCGATAGCCGAGACCGCGAATGGTCTTGATCATGTGCGGCGGGATCTTCTTGCGGAGCCGGCCGATGAACACCTCGATGGTATTGCTGTCGCGGTCGAAGTCCTGCTCGTAGAGATGTTCGACGAGTTCCGTGCGCGAGACGACGCGGCCGTTGTGATGCAGCATATAGGCGATCAGCCGGTACTCGTGCGAGGTGAGTTTGACAGGCTGGCCGTCGAGCGTGACGCGCGCGGTCTTGGTGTCGAGGCGCAACGTGCCGCACTCGATCTCCGCCTTGGCGTGACCCGACGCGCGGCGCACCTGCGCGCGAATGCGGGCGAGCAGCTCTTCCATGTGGAACGGTTTCGCCACGTAGTCGTCGGCGCCCGCATCCATGCCGGCGACCTTGTCACTCCAGCGGTCGCGCGCGGTGAGGATGATCACCGGCATTTTCTTTTCGGCGCGCCGCCATTGCTCAAGCACAGAGATGCCGTCCATTTTCGGCAGGCCGATGTCGAGCACCACGATGTCATAAGGCTCGGTCTCGCCGAGGAAGAAGCCTTCCTCGCCGTCGGTAGCGGAATCGACCGCATAACCGGCATCGGTCAGCGCCGCGACCAGCTGACGATTGAGATCGGGGTCGTCTTCAACAACCAAAACCCGCACGGTGTAGCCTCATGTTACGCGTCATCCGCCCGCACTATAGCGCGGGTTCATGGCCAACGGCTAGCGCTCGAAGGGCCGGCGGGCGTCGACGGACATGTGAATCACGCCCTTCGGCTTGTCGTGCAAGACAAGTTGATAGGTGTAGCGGCCGTTTTCGCGGCAGAGCGTGATCTTGACGAGGTCGCCGAGGCGCCGCTGTTTGGCTTGCGCATGCACGTCACGCGCCTTGACCAATGCCTCGCGTTCGACGACGGGTCCGGCCTCGGACCAGCTCGTGAAGCACTCGAGGCTAGGAGCCGCAGCGGCGGCGGCACCGGCCCCGGCCAGGGCGGCGACGGCAAAAGCGAGTGTGGTGCCATGGTGCTTCATGCACCCGTTATGACGGGCGCCACCTGAACCCGTGCTGAATAGGCGAGCCCGGCCTACGCGAACCCGGCCTCAGCGAGCAAAGCTGGGCGGTCACCGATCCTCGGGCTCGCGATCGGCCTGGGCGACGAAGGTGCGCAGCATGGCGGTGTGCTGTTGCAGCTCGTCGACACGGAGATTCAAGACGTCGCGGATACTGACCATGCCGACGATCTGGCCGTCGTCCTCGACCGGAATGTGGCGGATATGGCGGGCGATCATGGTGGAGGCGACCAGCGCGATGTTGTCGCGCGGTGCGCACTTGATGACAGTCTTGGTCATCAGCTCCGAAACCGGCAGCGCGTAGAGGCCGGCCTTGTGGACGGCAAGCCCAAAGGTGACGTCGCGCTCGGTGATGACGCCGTCGATGGTCGAGCCGTCGCTGCTGACGACCGCGGCGCCAACGCGCTTCTCGCGCAAACGCTCCGACAGCATTCCGATGGTGTCCGATGGCCGGATCTTGATGACCGAATTGCCTTTCGACGCCAGAATATCGGCTACATTCACGATGTCACTCCAACGGCCGTTTGATCCTCCCACGTCCGATCGAACGTGGCCGCGGCAGGCTAACACCGGCTTTCTCGAAACGCTACCGCGACGCGAACGCGCTTTTTCACAGCCGCAAGGGCGCGTTGGCGCGCATGCGGCCGTAGATGGTCATGAGGGTGCCGATGAGCCCGCCGATAGCTTGCACCGTCTGGGTGAGCGCCGCGCCGAGTTCGCGGATCATTTCGGCGGTGATGTCGATGCCGATGATGGGGCCGAGGGTCGGCAGGACGGTCGAAAGCGTGGTGATGACGACGCCCCAGATGGTGAGGCTCTCGCCCCACCATTTTTGTTCGGGGGCGCGGGGAATGCTGGGGACTGATGTGGTCATGGACGGCTCCTTGCTGGTGATGAGGGGGCGGGCGGCGGCGAGTGTCGCCTCGACGCGATTGAGCCAGCCGCGGCCAAACCGCCAGAAGTGCGGAAGGCTGCGGTAGCGGTCGCGGCGGATCTCGGCGTAGGCGTCGAGGACGGTTGCGATGGTGGCGCGGCGGGCGGCGGCGAGTGTTTCGGGGCCGATCTCGCCGTCGATCGCGACGTCGAGCGCCTGCTGGAGCAGTTTTGCGGCGCCCGCGACCCCGTGGTTCACGCTCGCATCGAAATGCATGAGCGCGAGCGCGGCGGGGAGATCGGCGGCAAGGGACGGCGCCCAATACCGGGCGAGATAGATGTCGCGGACGACGTCATGCGATATCGATTTCAGGTCTGCGAGCAAAGTCCGCGCGCGAGGCGGCGTCGAGCAAGGCGCCGGTGTGCGCGGCGTAGGTCGCGAGCGTGATGCCGAGGTTGGTTGGGCCCCCGGGATCGTAAGTGTCGTCGGTGAACCCGCCTTCCATGACGAGGACGTGGGCGAGCGCGCGATCGAAGATGCTGGCGGGCGGCGCGGCGGGAGCGGCGGCCGGCCAGCGCAACGCGACGAGGCGGTCACGCGGAAAGCCTGAGACGGTGACGGCATCGCCCTGGTTGCCGCTGAGGAGATAGAGATGCGTGTCCGTCCAACCGGCGACAAAGCCGACGTGGCCTTGGCCCGGATCGTCTCCGCGCGGAAACACGGCGATGGCGCCGTACGCGGGCTCGGAGAGCGCGGTGCCGAAGTCCGTGTAGGAGCGCGCCAGCAGCGAGCGCGTGGAGACGATGCCCGCCCGCTCGAGCGCGGCCCCGAGGTAGGCCGCGCACCAGGCAACCGCATCATCGGTGATGTTGGGATGACCGACATCGCGATAGTAGGCAACGATGCGCGGATCGGCGGCGGCGCCCGAGCGTTCGGTGACGCCGAAGTCGCGCCAGGCTGCGGACATCCAGGGTGTGGTGGAGGGCATGGTGAGAACTCGAAGCGACTGAAGATTTCTTTCGTCATCCCGGGCGAGGAGCTGCAAGCGACGAGACCCGGGACCCAGTGCAAAAAGGGCCGAAGGCACAATATTGAGCGTGCTTCGCACGAGTCTTGTGCTGGGTCCCGGATCTGCACGCGCGATGCGCGTTGGTCCGGGATGACGACTAAACTTGAGCGACGTTGAGAGAGCCGCGGCCGCGTTCGGGGCTGATTTGGGCGACGCGGACGCTGAGCGGATTTGGCAGGCCGCTTGGGAAATCGGCTGAGATGTCGGCGGCGGTGTAGGTGGCGGCGGGCGATGCGGTGGTCAGCGTGCGTTTAACGGTCGCGCCATCGAGGATATCGATCTCGTAGCGTTCAGCACTTTCGCCGAGCGGCACTTCCGCTGAGTCCCAACTGTCGCCGCCGACGCGCGTGCGGCGAATCCAAGCTGAGCACAGAGTTCGCCACCCGCGCGGATGCCGCGAACATGCACCGGGCGCAATGGCCGAGCGCGACTCCGCGGAAAGGCGTGGGTCGTCGCCGCGTAGCTCGGATCGCCGATGTCGCGGGCGGCGGGACCGGCCTTCCAGTTGTAGGCAAGGCCGATCTCGTCGAGCGCGAGGCCGACGGGCGTGACGGCGGCGTCGAGCAGGACAAACCGCGCGCCAGCGGGAAGCGCGATGCTCATATCGTTGTCGCTGCCGCTCTGGCCGCG
Source organism: uncultured Alphaproteobacteria bacterium (assembly GCA_963779515.1). Lineage (GTDB taxonomy): Bacteria > Pseudomonadota > Alphaproteobacteria > Rhizobiales > Hyphomicrobiaceae > CAVZYN01. The sequence goes on along the minus strand of CAVZYN010000002.1, from coordinate 431,100 downwards.
CAACAGCAGAGACAAATCGTAAGTCGAGGGCGCGACTAGAATTGCGGATTGAAACTGCACGAGTTCCCAGACATGCGGCGCAGTCTCGATCGCAGCCACATTGGCGCCGGAAAGAAGCGCCAATGGCGTCACCGACGTCAGCGCGCCGCGATCGAGTTCGACCCGCAGCGTCGTACCGCGATCGAGACGGCTGACGGGGCCAGCGGGAAGCGGGGTCAGTGTCACGCCGGTCACGGCGGGTGCTGCAACGAGTGCTGCAAGATCGAACCCGGATTGCTCCGGCGCGCGATAGAACGCGACGGTGCCGGGCCACGGCACTTGCGCCGCCGCAACATGGCCGGCCGGCGCCGAACCTGACGATCCGATGAGCGGCACATCGAGGAAAATTGCGAGTGGCGCGACCAGCGCGGGCGCGACACCGGGCGTCACATCGCGCGCGGGCGCCGATACGGTTTGATAAACGCTTGGATCGATGCCGCGCGCCATGATCTCACGCGCGCCGTGGTCGCCGACCTCGGTGATCCGCAGGCGATGTGAGCGCCCGCCAGCCTCGAGCGTAATCATATCGCCGGGCTCGAGCGCCAGGGCACTCGGCGGCAGGACGAAGGCGGCGCGATCGCGTGCGGACCAGGCTTCGAACAGCCACGTCTCCGCGAGTGCGCCGGCCTGTTCCGCATCGAGGACCAGCGGCAGATTGGCTTCAGCGATGCGGCCTGACGCGCCGGCCAGTCGCCGCGCCTCCGCGACGGCGGCGGGATAATCGCCAGCGCCGCCGATATAGGCGATCTTGGCGGCCGCGGGAAGGTCGGTCTCCTGCGTGCGCGTGAGCGTGATCAGCGGCGCATTGGCGCGTTCCTCGACGAGGTCCGGCGGCGTGACCGTCGCAACCGAGCCGTTGGCGCCGCGATGCGAGAACACGATCTGCCCGCCGCTCTCGCGCGCATCGAAGAACATCGCGAGTTCGAGCGCGTTCAACGCATCGCGTGCCGACATGATGCGGTCGATGACCAGGCCAGGAACGGTGCCGGTGAGCGCCGTCGCGTCGAACGCGGTAAATCCGTAATCCGTGAGGATTTGCCCGACCGTGAAGGCGAGCGAGGCGCTGGTGACACGGCCATTGAGCCAGTGGCCGCGCTTCCAGTTTTCGGAATCGCCCCACGTATAGGCGTTGTGGGGAAAGGCCGGATAGGGCCGCGCGTCCCAGGTGTAAACGTGGATGCGCGCCAGATCGAGCATGCGTCCGCCATAGACGGCGGACACGGGATTGGCACCGGCGACATAGCCCGGATGGGCCGGATCGAATCCTTCGAGAAGCGCCTGCAGATAGCGGCGCTGCATGTAGTCGTCGCGCACGCCGGTGGAGTAGTAGGGTTGCGCGTTCTCCGCACTTTTGGGATCGACGAATACGTTCGGCTGATTGGCGCCCTTGTCGATCGCGGGACAGCCGATCTCCATCAACCAGATCGGCTTCGATTGGGGGACCCACGCGGTCGGGCTCGCGAGCTCGGCGCCGCCGGGACGATCGTAGTGCGGCTGCGACCACCACGCGCGCATGTCCTTGGTGCGGAACACCCACGGCTTGCCGGCGCCGTCAGTGATCGGCGTACGGGTCTGCGCATCGCGTGCAGCCGCGCTGGCGTAATACCAGTCATAGCCTTCGCCCGCGAAGAGATTGGATTTCAGATAGTCGAGATCGTGGATCGAGCGCGCGCCATCGAGCCAATCGAGATGGCTGGTGCCGTCGCGCCAATCGGCGAGCGGCCAATAGCAATCGATGCCGACCGCATCGATTGCGGGCGAGGCCCACAGCGGATCGAGATGGAAGTGGACGTCGCCGGAACCGTCTGCGGGTTGATGGCCGAAATATTCCGTCCAGTCGGCCGTGTATGTGATCTTGGTGGCGGGGCCGAGGATCGCCTTGCAGTCGGCGGCCAGTTGCTGGAGCGCGGCGACAAAGGGATAGGTCGAGGCGGCGCTGCGAGCTTGGGTGAGGCCACGCAATTCCGAACCGATGAGAAACGCATCCACCCCGCCTGCAGCCTTGGCGAGGTAGGCGTTGTGCAGGACCATGCGCCGGTAGGACCACTCGGCGGGACCGGAGTAGACCACCGCGTCGCCCGCGAGCGCGAAGTGGGCGGGTTGCGCGCTGCCGATGAAGGCCGCGAGCTGTGCGGCTGCGGCGGACGTCTTGTCGGGCGAGCCGGGCTGGCCGGCAGCAGGCGAGATCGTGATGCGGCCGCGCCAGGGATACGCAGGTTGGCTCGCAGCACTCGTGTAGGGATCGGGTAACGCGTTGCCAGCCGGCACGTCCATCAGGATGAAGGGCGTCAGCGTGACACTGTGCCCGCGCGCCTTGAGATCGCGGATCGCGGCGACGACGGTGTCGTCCGACGGCGTGCCGCCATAGGCGGGATAGCCGTCGATGTAGGAGACAATGGGCGCAGTCGCACGCGTGAGGCCGGCGACGGACCAGACGTTGGGGGTGGTGACCTTGTCCGCGCGCTCGACGCACGGCCGCAACTGACAGGCGCCAGCGCGGAGATCCGATCCGAACCAGCTGACAATGAAGGAGACGGCATTGGCGTTCGGCAACACGGTCGCGAGCTGATTGAGCGCGACCGACCAGTCGCTGCCGCCGAGGCGGGTGTGGACGTTCTCGAGCACCGACGTGACGCGGCCCGTCAGACGCGTCACCGGCTCGGGCGCGTAGGCGAATTCGCCCGAGCCGGGGATCAGACAGACACCGCGCACGAGCGATTCGAAGCTGTCGACGGCGCGGTGCACCTCGAACGACAGCTGCGGAATGCGGCTACCGAAGTCGGCCAGCGGAAAGCGTTCGAACACGACGTAGGCAACGCCGCGATAGGCGGGCGCCTGATCCGCACCTTGCTTGGCGGCAATGAGCGCGTCGGGAAGTTGTGTGTCCGTCCCGGTGTAGACACGATGCGTGACGAGCGAGAGATCGATCTCGCGGCCGTCGGCCCAAACGCGGCCAATGCCGGAGATGACACCCTCAGCCAGAGCAACGGCGAAGTTGGCGAAGTAGCGGTATTCGATCGAGGATGCGCCACCACCGCGGCTGGATCCGCCCTTGCCGGAACCGCCGGCTTGGGTCGTGATGACGTCTTCCTCGAAATTGGTCGCCCAGATGATCTGGCCACCGAGCCGCGCGCGGCCGTAGAGGCGCGGGATCGGCGCGCCTTCCGTCGAGGCGGTGACGCGCAGGCTTTGCAGGCGCGGCCCTTCGACGGTGCGCGACTGACCCGATGCGCCAAGCAGTGATTGGTCGATCACGGAGCCCGCGAGCGCGCCGATCTGTGTGCCGATGGCGGCACCCGTGAGCGTCGCCCCGAAGACGGTGAGACCGGCGGGCAAAAGCGCGCTGCCGGCGGCGGCACCGACGGCGGCAAGAGCGAGTGTGGCCATGGGGAGGGTCGTGAGTGAGCGTGAGATCGTGAGTGGTGAGTGGTCAGTCGTGATGGTGAGTGGAGTTTTTCCACTGGCCACTCACCACTGACTACTCACCCCTGCACTTCGGGAAAGGCGAAGGCGGCGGCGATGCGGCGGCGCCACCAGGGAGAGAGCGCAACCTCGGTGACGGGCGCGCCTTCGATGGCGTGGATCATGGTGTTGGGTGAGGCGAGGATCGCGGCGTGCTTGGCGACCGTGTGGGCGCGCCAGCGGAAGATGAGTATGTCACCGGTCGTGGCGGTGTTGGAGTCGATTGGCGAGAGGTGCCGCGTGGCTGCTTCGAGGAGTGATTCCGTTCCGGAGGCTTCGGCCCAGTCGCGCGAGTAGCCGGGCGGCGCTTCGGGCTCGCGACCATAGAGCGCGCGATAGATGCCGCGGATGAGGCCGATGCAGTCGCAGCCGACGCCGACGAGGCTCGCTTGATGATGATACGGCGTGCCGATCCAGCGACGGGATTCTGAGAGGATGCGGGGGCGGGACAGAAGCATGGCGCATGTCGACATTTTTCCTTCTCCCCATCGCCCTTGCGATGGGGAGAAGGTGGCCGAAGGCCGGATGAGGGGCAGAAACAAGCTCGGTCAATGCGAAATCGCTTCGTTGCAAGCACCGCGACGTAACAGAGATGAAACAACCGCGCTGCTTGCCCACGGCGACACCAAAGTCGCCCCTTCATTCGGAGCCTGTCGCTGCCCCTCATCCGGCCTTCGGCCACCTTCTCCCCGCGCGCGGGGAGAAGGAAGTTACACCCGCGGCGAGCCGTCGTTCATGGGATCGCCGGAGCGTGCGATACCGGCGATGAAGTCGTTGCCGGGCATGTGCGGAAAACCACGAAAATTGCTGGCGTTGGCGAAGCGCGCGCGGCAGGTGGCGAAGGTCTTGTCGCAGCCTGCCGTGACGATGAAACTGTCGCCGGGCACGATCGCCTGCGCCATCGGTTGCCACAGTTCGAGCGTGGCAATGCCAGACGACAGCGCATGGCGTTTGACTTCCGAACCGCGGCCCGTGTTGGCGCCGGAGGTGAATGTGACGAGCCCGCGCGTGAAGGCGCCGGCGGCAAACGCCGCGAGTCCGGCCGACGTGAGGGTGCGATCGCTGAGGGCGGTTGCGACGGTGTTGGTGGCACGATGTTGGGATTGGGTGAGATCGACGCCGCAGCGGGCGTCACCGAGATCGGCATCGCAGCTGTATTGATAGAGGCGGCCCTTGGGCTGCTGGAGGTAGTGCGCGAGGCCACGGATCTCGGCGGTAAAGGCTGTGCCAGCGCGGCGCACATCGCCGAGCGACCCGGTCCGCATCACGATGCGCTGCGCCGTGTCTTGCCAGTTGACGCGGAAGATCTCGACGCGGGCGTCATCGAACAGACCGGCGGCCAAGTGATCTTCACTGAGGTGCTCGGAGCGGAGCGCGCTCTCGACTTCGAGATTGTCGACGCTGAGGCCGACCTGATCCTTGATTTCGCTCGCGGTGAAGCCACTGGCGGCTTCGAACGCCGTGCCATCGAAGGTGAGATCGCGGTCGTGATCGGTGAAGCCGAAGCGGACGCCATCGCCACGTGTGATGCGCCAGCACCAGCAGAGCGTGGTGGTGCCGGTGTCGAGGTGGGATTGGAGAGCGGGCGGGAGGGTTTTCATGGGGAGTGCTCGTTCCCTCTCCCCATGCTGCACTTGATGGGGAGAGGGTTAGGGTGAGGGGCGGCGACGGAACAAGCGGCTGCCCCTCATCCGGCCTTCGGCCACCTTCTCCCCATTACGTGCAACATGGGGAGAAGGAGGAAACGTCGAGATGCCTTCGGCCACCTTCTCCCCATGCAAGTGCAGAGCACGGCGAGAAGGAACTAGACGCGGATCTCGGTGATGGGGATCGAGGGGATGGCGCCGTGGTGGAAGCCGGAGAGATTGACGTCGAGGCGGTCGGTGTCGAAGCGGACGGGCACGTCGAAGGCAAAGCCCGCGGTGACGGCGGCGCCAGCGGCGGGAACGTGACCCGCGAGAAAGATCACCTGGCCGGTCGCCAAATCGAGCGCGTAGTCGGTGCCGAGTATTTGGACTGCACCCGCGACGGCGAGGAGGACGCTACCCGCGACGGGTTTGGTGATCGCGCGCGACCAGGGCGCATGTGCCGAGCCGTAGGTCTTGATGAGTTGGAAGGTGGTGCGCGTGCCATCGCCGGTGCCGAGGACTTGATCGAGCCGCGACAGCGTCTGCTCGGGCGGGCAGGATTTCCAGTCGAGCGGATCGCGCCAGCGAAAGCCGTAGAGACGGCCGCGGCGTTCCTCGAAGAAGGCGATGACGGCGTGGAGATCATCGAGCGTCTTGACGCCGTAGCCGGCGTTCCAACTGCGGCGGCTGTCGGCCCAGCGCGTGTTGCGTTCTTCAGCGCCCGAGCCGAGCACGACCACATCGGTGCGCCGTTCGGGCCCACCATGGGCGCCGCGTGAAATGTCGGTTGGGAAGCGGATGTCGTGGAACATGAGAGCGTGAGTGGTGAGTGGTCAGTGGTGAGTGGTGGCTCTTGGCTACTCACTACTCACGACTGACCACTCACCCACTTCCCTAAAGGTTGCGACTACCGTGGCCGACGGCGCGGGCGAGCATCGCGGCAACTTGCGTTTCGGAGCGGCGGAAGCTTTCGGCGTCCGGTGTCGAGATGTTGAAGGTGATGTGCGGAGCCGCAGTGCCCCCGCCGGCGCGAACACCGAGGCGGCCATCGGCACCGCGCGCAAGCGGCATGATGGCTTCGGCGCCGCGCTCGCCCATCAGGCCGAGGCGGCCGTTGGCGAGCGGGAACGTCGTCGGGCTCGAGATGATGCCACCTGAAGCGAACGGCATTGGTAAGCCGCGATTGATGACGCCGCCTTGGGCGAATTTCAGGCCGCCGAGAAGGTTTGAGAAGATGTTGCCGATGGCGCCTTCGAGCGGTTTGAACGCGGCCTTCAACACCATCTGCGAGAGATTGAGCCCGACCGAGCGCAGCACGTCGTTGAGGCCGCGGCCCTTGATCGCGATCTGCTCGAAGGCGCCGGAAACCGAGCGGCCGAGCAGCGTGCCGAGTTGGGCGATCTCGCGCAAATCGGTCTTCACGTCCTTGGCCTCTTCGGACGTCTGACGCAACATGTCTTGTGTGTCTTCGATCATGGGTCGGGGAACCTTTGCATCAGTGCGGTGAGATCAGTGCGGACGAGTGGTGTGGTCGAGTTTGCGCCGCCAAGGCCACGAACTGCGGCTTCGAGCTCGCGCAGCGTCAGCGACCAGAACTCACGCGGCGCGAGACGTAGCACGCCGAAGCCGAGTGCCATCACGTCGTCCCAGGGAAAGGGCGCCGCGCCGGCCCCTCCAGCGCCGTTGTCTCGGACGGTGCTGCGACGCCAAACGTGGCGGCGAGCAAGCGCGCGACGATGTCGACGGCGCCGGCAGCGCCGCCTTCGATGTGCATGCGCCCGAGCGCGTCGTCGGCGATGTCGTGGCCAGCGCCGCGCAAGCCCGCGCCGACGATGCGCGTGGCATCGCGCGCGGAGATGCGGCCCGTCGCAAAGCGTTCGGCGAGTGCGATCATGTCGTCGGCGCCGAACGCGGATTCCAATTCCGCGAGCGCACCGAGGGTCAGGCAGAGACGGAACGGACGGCCATCGAGACACGCCTCGATTTCACCGCGGCGGAGGTTGGGCATGGTGGGGGTCCGTTGGAATCCCCTCTCCCCGCGCGCGGGGAGAGGGTGCCCGAAGGGCGGGTGAGGGGCGGCGGCGAATTCGGAGTGTGCCGCATACGATGCAGGTCGGGGTTGGCGAGATCTGTGCGCGGAAAAAATGTATGAGCTTGTCGCTGCCCCTCATCCGGCCTTCGGCCACCTTCTCCCCGCCGGCGGGGAGAAGGAAGTGGTGCCACTCTTCCAGCGCGCGGGGAGAAGGACGTGGGGCTACTCGCGTTCGTTGATGATATCGCCTTCCAGGAGGGCGAAAATCGTTTCCAGCACGCCGTCGAGGTTAGCGTAGATATCGGCATTTTGAACTCGGAAGACGCGATAGCCTTCCCGTTTCAAGTTTCGATCTCGACGATGGTCCGCGATCAGCTCTTCGGTGCTACCATGCGTCGCGCCGTCGACTTCGACGATCAGGCGTCGCTCGCGGCAGATGAAATCGGCGAAGTATGGATCAACTGGAGCTTGGCGGGTGAACTTGTGGCCGCCAAGCCGCCTGTTCCGCAGCTTTGACCAGAGAATGTCCTCGGCTGTGGTCTGTCGAGATCGGAGCGCTCTTGCGCGGTTGGTGCGCCATGGCTGAGAGCCGCGCATCTTCCTTCTCCCCATCACTCTTCGATGGGGAGAAGGTGGCCGAAGGCCGGATGAGGGGCAACCGCGAATTCGGGCATTGTTCCAATCGCATCGTGAAGAAGGCTCGATCCAGCCAAGCTCACCGCTGCCCCTCACCTGTCGCTTCGCGACATCCTCTCCCCGCGGGCGGGGAGAGGAAAGAGAAGTTAGAGCGCGGTGAAGGTGAGTTCGCCGGCGGAATCGAGGGAGAGTTCGAAGGAGACTTCGGCGTCGTGGCGGCCGCTGAGTTCGAAGGATGTGATCTGGAACGGACCGGCGATGGTGCCGAAGTCGGGGATCACGATCTGCCAGGCCCTTATTGTCCCATCAAAAACATATTGGCGCACGAGCGCGTCGGAGGCTGAATCCTTGAAGATGCCGGCGCCGGTGACGCGCGCGCGTCTTGGCGCCGGCACCGCTGAGCAGCTCGCGCCATTGGCCGGCGGATTCGGCATGCGTCACGTCGACGGTCTCGGTGTTGAGCGAGAGTGAGCGTGATCTCAGACCCGCGATGGTGGTGAAGACACCGGCGCCGGTCGAGTCGACTTTGAGGAGAAGGTCTTTGCCTTTTTGGGCGGACATGGGGAGGCCTGGGTTGGTTGGGAGAGTGGGGAAGTGGGTGAGTGGTCAGTCGTCAGTCGTCAGTGGAATGGGCATCACTCACCACTCACCACTCACCACTCACCACTCACGACTGACCACTCACCCTCGTCAGAGCGGTTCGGTGATCGGCGCGGAAGCGGGCGATGCCGTGCAAGGTTTCGCCGTCGGGATCGCGACGGGCGTCGGAGAAGTCGTGGCGAAGATTGATCAGGCGATGGCCATCGAGGACCAGAGTCTGGTCGTGCAGCGCGGTCTGAATGGCGCCGAGGATCGAGAAGGTTTCGCGGCGGCCCTTGCCGCGCGACCAAGCATGCAGCGTGACCGTGTGCTCATCGCCGGTATCGGTCGAGGTACTCCAGTCGCGCGCGATGCTCTGGCCGAAGGTGAGATAGGGGAATTCGGCGTTCTGTGGCGTGTCGTCGTAAAGCCGCGGGCCGCCGAGGAGAGACAAGACTGCGGCGTCCGTCGTGAGCTTGGCGAAGATCGATTGCTGGAGAGCGAGGGAGGATGTGGGCATGTGGTTCGTGAGTGGTGAGTGGTGAGTGGTGAGTGGAAAAGAAAACACCACTCACGACTGACCACTGAACCACTCACCCCTTTCTAAAGGTCGCGTTCTTCGCAGAGGCAGCGGATGCGGCGGGCGGGTTCCTCGCCGCGCAACACGGCGTGGATGAGAAAGATGCGCGAGGCGCGGCGAAAGCGCTGGTTCGGTGCGAGGTCGGTGCGCGGGCGCAGCCAGATTTCGTGCGTGACGCGGCCGGAGATGCGATGCGCGGCGTAGGACTCGGATCCCGACATGGACCGGATCGCCGCCCAGACGTCGGCGATCGCGACCCAGGCCTCGGTGGCGCCACCCGCGCCGTCGCCGAGGCGGACGGGCGTCTCGAGCGTGAGACGGTGGCGCAGGCGGGCGATGGACGCGATCATAGGCGCACCGGGCGGTACGATGCGAGCAGCGCCGAGGCGCTGTCGGGAACGCGCGTGGCCGTGCCGTCGAGTTCGACGACTTCGCGATGCTCGTACCAGTGCGCGGCGAGGATCAGCAGCGCCTGGCGAATGGGTTGCGGCACATCCGCCGCGGCGGTGCCGTAGCCGGCCGTCATGGCGATCTCGATGCCGTTGGCCGGGCGGCCGGGCGCTGGCCGCGCGGCGCTGGTCTGCAGCACGACGCGCGGCGCGGTGGCATTGACGTCGGTGACGTAGCTGGAGGGCGCAACGGTCTCGAAACTGCCATCCGAGGCATAGACGCGGATCGCGGATATGGCGCTGACGGGCCGCAAGGGCAGTTCGAGCACGCGGCCAGAAGGCCAGCGATCGATGAAATAGGACCAGTTCTGCGCGATCAGCGCGAGGCCGAGGGCGGTTTCGATATGCAGCCGCGAGGTCAGGATCAGCGAGTTGATCAGCGCGTCTTCCGCCGTGCCATCGATGCGCAAGTGCAGCTTGGCGTCGGCGAGCGAGACAGGCTCGACCGTGGGTGCGGTGGTGAGAACGAGGGCCATGGCAAGGTTTCCCAAGTGGGGTCAGACCCCGCGGGTCTGACCTCGTTGACGCATGATGCAGAGAGCGAGCGCGCGTGAGAGAGGAGAGGGGTGGATGAGGTCAGACCCGTGGGATCTGACCCCCGTGAGAGGGGGCGAGCAGGCGGCTTGTGGGGAGGGCGGCACAGGCCGCCCGCTCGCTGTTTCGCGCGGGGTGCAGGCGCCGCGCGAAAGTGATGCGTGTAGGTTAGCGCGGCGACGCTGACCGCGTTGTGGTTCGGTCTTGATCCGCGCGTAACCCAACACTCAGCCACGAGTTTTGCGCGATGTTGGGTTACGCGTGCTCAACAGCGAGGCTCCTCGCCGCACGGTGGCACGCTAACCCAACCTACGATTATCTGAAAGACGCGTGGATGAGGTCAGACCCGCAGGGTCTGACCCCGCGTTAGACGCCGAACTTCAGGAGCTTGATGGCGTCGAAGTCCTGGATGCCGCCGCCGACGCGCTTGGTGGTGTAGAACAGCACGTAGGGCTTCGAGGAGTACGGGTCGCGCAGCACCCGCATGCCGATGCGATCGACGATCAGGTAGCCGCGGCGGAAGTCGCCGAAGGCAACCGAGTAGCTGTCGGTCGCGATCGAGGGCATGTCCTCGCACTCGACGACGGGATAGCCGAGCAGGACCGGCAGCTGGCCCGGCGTGACCGACGGCTGCCAGATGTAGTTGCCTTGCCCATCCTTGAACTTGCGGATCACCGATTGCGTCGCGCGGTTCATCACGAACACCGCGTTGCTGCGGTACCCGGCCTTCACCGTGTAGGCGAGGTCGATCAACTTGTCGGCAGGGTTGGTCGCCGGGAACGCGCCGGCGACGCCGGTTGCGAGGAAGCCGGTGTTGCCCCAGGTCCACGACGCATTAGCGACCTTGGTGTAGTCGAGGAACCCTTTCGGCTTGTTGACGCCGTTGCCGGCGACGAAGGCGTTGCCTTCCTGCAGCGCGAAGGCGTCGCGGACTTCATCCGCCAGCCACTCGTCGATGTTGACGGCACTGTCGTCGAGCAACGTCGCGGTCGCCGCCGGCATGGCATAGAGTTCCATGGTCGGGAACGAGAGTTCAGCGAGCGTCGGCGACGTGGTCTCGGGCCGTGCCGCGGTCTCTCCGACCCAACCCGTGCCGGGGCCCGAGATCGAGAACGGCTTCTTGTAGACGGACGCCGAAACTTGGCGAACGCCGGCGATGGCGCGGATCGGCGAGGCGTTCTTGAGCGGCAATCATCACCGCGGTTTCGGTCTCGGGCGGCACCAGATAGCCGCCGTCGGGTCCCGAGGTGACGGAGAGCGACTTGGCCTCGAGGGCGGCGAGCAATGCCGCCTCGCCGCGGCGGACGTAGGTGTCGAACGCGGCCTTGTGTTCGCGGTGCGCGACCGAGCGTGGCGCCGTACCGCCGAGATGCGGGCGTTGCGACTTCAGCGAGAGCGTATCGAGCGTGCGCTCGATGCGCGCGAGCTTGTCGGTCGTGACCGGGTCGGCGCCGCCGCGGCGTTCGATCTCGGCGAGACGTTCGTCGTTGGCATCGCGGAAGGCTTGGAAACTCGTCATGAAGTCGTCGAATTGGGCGGCGACATCGGCGCTGGTGGATTTGGTTTCGAGGGTGGAGGGTGTGGTCATGGTGGGCCTTTGTTGAGTGAGTACGGACGTGGATTCTGTTTCATTCGCTCGAACCCCAATGCCACGTCATCCCCGCGAAGGCGGGGACCTAAGCAAACATCGAATAAGCTCAATCGTCGGCTTGCTTGGGTCCCCGCCTTCGCGGGGATGACGGAACGATAGGGTTTTGGCGTGTGAGAGGAACATCAGAGCGCGGGTTGGAGGAGACGTGCGGCGCGGCCGATGGTGGCGGCGAGGTGCTGCATGCCGTCGGAGGTCTCGCCAGCATCCCGCGTGGCGATCAATCCCTTGAGGCCCGAGCGCATCAGCGCGCGCGCCTCCGTGCGGCTGAGCCCAGCATCCCGCGTGAGCCAGCGTTCGAAGTCCCGCTCCGTCGGCGTGCGCGCAGCAAACGGCCGTGACTTGACGGCGGCGACGCGGGCCTCGGGCAGCATGGGAAAGGTGACGATCGAAATCTCCCAGAGATCGACCTTGAACAGGCGGCGGATGCCGGACTTGGCATCGCGCCGCGCCGAGATGGGCTTGAAGCCGATCGAGAGCCCGTCGAGCGCGCCAGCTTTCATCAGCGCCAGAACTTCTCGCGCGCGGGCAACTTCCGGCATCAGACGGCCGCGCACGAAGAGACCGCGCACGTCTTCGCGGATCAGCTCCCACAGCCCGATCGGCTGGTTGGGATCATGCTGGAACAGCATCTTGATGCCGGCGGGGCCGCGTTGGGCGAGCGAGGCCTGAAAGGCGCCGGGCTGGATCACGTCGTGACCGAGATCCTCGCGATGGAACAGCGAGGCGTAGCCCTCGAACAGGCCGGTATCGTCGAGGGACTTGAAGGCGAGCGGCGTGAACTTCGCGTCGAGCACCGGCGCTCGGGCGAAAGCGGTTTTGTGTACGGTCATATGTTTGCGCATGGGGAACCTCCGAGAGGCAACAAAACAAAACCGCGCCCAGCCCGAAACCAGGTAAGTACCTGGGCTGCGGAGAGCGGCGATGTGTGGCAGGAGCAGGTTGGTTAAACGGTTAAGGGCGCGATTTGCGGTGGTGGTTGAATTTCGGCGGCGGTGGATGGGGTCTGACCCGCGGGGTCTGACCCGGGCCGTCACGGGCCGTAACCGACGGCGGCGCGTTTTTCATCAGGGGTGAGGAAGGTCGCGGCGTCGATGCGGGACCAGAGGGCTTCGCGTTCGGAGGAGAGGGCGTCGAGAGAGTCGAGGTTGGCTTTGAGCGCCGAGCGCCGACGATTACATTCGCGGTCGCAGTTTTGCGAGAAATTCGTCGAATGAACTTGCGATATGATACAAATCGCTTTCACGCCACTCACCTGTTCCCCAGAAGTGGCGCTTATCCCAGAATGCTACTCGCGCTTGCCCCCGACGCAGGTCGAGACAGACGTAGTTACCACTGCCATCACCCGCTATGGGAATGACATTCCGGGGCAAGCCACCCACGTGGAAATCATACGCATATGAAAGTTCTGTTGTTGGCCAACGGACTCCTACTCCAAAGAACACTTGCACAGAACCACTTGGGTTTGAGGCCATGTTCTGGATAGGGAATACGGAGGCATTGGGCACTCCCCCGTTAACTGTGAGCAAGAAATCCCTATATGCACGTGGCAATGTCAGAGCACGCTCGCGCTCGAAATCATCAACAGCAATCGATGTGGTCGGCGGGTTGCCGTCAATCATTTCAGGAAGCATAGTCATCCTTTACCTCTTACCCGGAAGATTGCCAATTCCACGTGATCCAGTGTGGCCCGTCTTTGCATGAATATCTTCGGGCACAAGCTGCATCCGATTCCCATCTTGGTGGTGGTGCCAGACCATTCCAGGGGGTGTCGACTTGTATCCCTTCTGGGCGTTGGCGGCCGCACGATCTTTGTCAAGATCTCCCGTATGTGGGAATGCAGCAGTATCTTTGACCACATCGTTGAAGTCCGGAAAACCTTGGCTATCGAAGGGGATGCCGGTTTCCGGATGCTTTTTGCCGGCAAGATCTTTGTTCCTTATCGTCGTGCCCGGTGGGATTGGGACCGGCGCGGGCTTGGGTGTTCCTAGGCGCGGTCTAAAAGCGGCGGGTTGTGCGCGGTCCGCAGCATTGTCGCCACCGATGCTTGGCGTTCCTTCATCCTGACCGGACGCCTCCCCGGCTCCACCGCTTGCAGTTCCGTCGCCGGTAGTAAAGCGGCCCAACTCGTCGTGGTGAGGGTTGAATTTTTGCGACGCGACGTCGCTTGGGCCGTAACCGATGGCGGCGCGCTTTTCATCGGGGGTGAGGAAGGTCGCGGCGTCGATGCGGGACCAGAGAGCGTCGCGTTCGGAGGAGAGGGCGTCGAGAGAGTTGAGGTCGGGGCGGAGATGGATCGAGGGAGTAGTGGTTCCCCTCGCCCCGCGCCGCTAGTCGAGCTTCACATATTTCTCGAAGCTAAGATCGGGCCGCGCGAACCAAACGCCTTGACCACAAAGCACCAACGGATCATCGGGCAAGGCAAGCCACTCTTGAATAACAGCCTCGGTGATCTCGTCCCTGGTTGTTCCGTATTGCTTTTGGGCGAGCCACTCGTAGCCGGTACCCTTGCCCCCGCGTACGGGAACCGCCCCCGCATCGAGTAGTGCGTGAATGGCGCGCCTCACAAAATCGACAAGGGCATCGCCCTCGAGTCCAAATCCATCACGCCCAGCGGGAACGACTTGCCAAAGCCCCACAGCATCGACCGGGAGCTCTCCGGGGATCAATACGATCCACTCGCTGAGGGTTGTGCCATAGTCTTTGTGTCTTGGTTCGTCGATCATTTGCGATGCACCTTGTAACCGTTGGGAAATCCACTCGAGCCCCCCTCAATAATGTCGAGGGCCTGTCCACTCTTTGGACTCTCTCTTATACCGATGACTGTTCCGTCTGGGCGCCGAAACCATTGACCTGCATACTCCTTGGGTGCCGGGACCTCTTTCGCTCCGTCGAGTAACTTTGACTTCACCAAGTCGAACTCCTCACGCGTCACCGTTCTAATTCCCTCCGCGGCACCAGGATTCCGGGTTCCCAATTCTTTGCCGCCAGGCTTGAGTATTTCTTCAAGCCGCTGCTCCGATGGTCTCGCAGGCTTCGGTTGGCGTCGAAGCATCCGGAGCAACTGACGAACGAGATTGGCTTGTAGTGCATCGTCTTCGGGTCCGTTGCCATTCGGGCGGCCGCCGCCAGGTCCATTTGTGAACCGGCCGCGATCATCGTGATACGGGTTGTACTTCTGGGCGGTCTGAACCTGCTCAACTGCACCATAACCGACGGCGGCGCGTTTTTCGTCGGTGGTGAGGAAGGTCGCGGCGTCGATGCGGGACCAGAGGGCTTCGCGCTCGGAGGACAGGGCATCAAGAGAGTTGAGGTCGGGGCGGAGCTTACCCTTGCGGTCGTAGCTTCATCAGGAACTCATCAAAAGAATTCGCAATGTGAAAGAGGTCCCGCTCTCGCCACTCACCCGTTCCCCAGAAATGGCGCTTGTCCCAGAAAACGACACGCTCTTGGTCGTTGCGCAAGTCGAGACAGATGAAATCATCGAAGCCAGTGCAAGCTATCGCGACAACCTCGGTAGGGATGCCACCTTTGTATTGATCGTAGACCTTCGCCAAGTCCGAAGTCGAAATCCGAGCATTGATCCCATAGAACACTTGGACAAGTCCATCAGGGTTGTCCGCCATCCCCGTAATCGGAAATACGGGAGACTCAGGAATCCCTCCATTCGTCGACAATAGAAAAGATATGTAACGCTCGGGAAGACTGACACCTCGATCGCGCTCGAATGCTTCGATTGCATCAAAGGATGTTTGCGGATTGGAACTTTTCACAGCAGGGAGCATGTTCGTCATTCCTCATTTCTTACCCGGTGTGTTGCCAATCCCAATCGATCCAGTGTGACCGGTCCCACGATGTATGTCTTGCGGAACGAGTTGGAACGTATGGCCATCTTGATGATGATGCCATGTCTTCCCTTCCGGCGTACTCGCAAATCCCGCAGCTCTGTTTGCTGCAAGTTCATCTATTTTGCGATCGCCCGTGTGCGGGACTTTCACTGTCTTTGTCGCTACGCCTGAGAAGTCTGGAAATCCGTCCTTGTCGAAGGGTATGCCTGTTTCCGGATGCTTTTTGCCAGCCAAATCCTTGTTCCGGATTGTAGTGCCTGGCGGGATTGGCACAGGCGCGGGCTTGGGTGTTCCTAGGCGCGGTCTAAAAGCGGCGGGTTGTGCGCGGTCCGCAGCATTGTCGCCACCGATGCTTGGCGTTCCTTCATCCTGACCGGACGCCTCCCCGGCTCCACCGCTTGCAGTTCCGTCGCCGGTAGTAAAGCGGCCCAACTCGTCGTGGTGGGGGTTGAATTTTTGGGATGAGGATGAGGTCAGACCCGCGGGATCTGACACCGGGCCGTAACCGATGGCGGCGCGCTTTTCATCGGGGGTGAGGAAGGTCGCGGCGTCGATGCGGGACCAGAGAGCGTCGCGTTCGGAACTCAGGGCGTCAAGGGAGTCGAGGTCGGGGCGGAGGTGGAGTGACGAAAATCGTGCATGTGGTGGCCCCTCATCCGGCCCCATCCTTTTTGCGCTTCGCGCAGGGCGGCCACCTTCTCCCCGCAGGCGGGGAGAAGGAGAAGAGCTGAGCCATCCCGACAGCGCCTTGGCGGTGCGGTGGACGATGGCAGGACGGTTTGGCGCCAGAGGGTGCGGGTGGCTTCCTGGTAGTTGGAGTAGGTGTTGTCGCCGGGAATGCCGAGCAGCATGGGATGGGACGCCGAAGCGCCAGCGCGATCTCGCGGGCTGCCGTGTGGCGGGCCTCGATGAAGTCCATGTCCTTCGGCGAAGCGACATGGATTTCCACTTGTTGGCGCCTCCGGATGCCCACAACGCACCGGCGTGCGAGGCCGCCTTCGAGCCGAGGCGATCGGGACGGCCGGCGTGCGCGGCGCCTTGGAAGCCGGATTCGAGTTCGCTTTTGAGGCGGTCGTATTGCTCGGGCGTGAGGTTGCCCTCGCGCGCGGTGTAGACGAGCGCGCCGGAGGGACGCTGCAGGAGTTATCGAGAGAGCGATTTGTTCCACTTGGAGGCGGTGTTGTGCAGGTCGATTGCCGAGGCGGCGGCTTCGATGGGCGAGAGTATCAGGATTGATCAGTCGTCAGCTCCTGCACGTTTGATCTTCTCCTCTACTGCTGTGAGATGAGGGTGGATATCGATGGAGCTACGAAGGTGCCGAAGAACGGCGAGAAGTTCCTCGCTATTCGGAAAATAAAGATCCGCCGGCGTTGCGTGCCAGATTTCCTGCAACGCATTCGCGTCATGACGTCCACTCAACAGCTCATCAAGAAAAGCCTTCACAACAGGGACATCGCGGCGCTCAATGCAGCACAACGCTTCGCGGACCATGTCATCCATCGAGGCGGCGACCAGATCCATATCTTGATGGAACCCGCGACAAAGCTGCTTGAATTCGAGTGGTATTTGCATGACTGAACCTAATCATTGTTGTGGGGCCAAGCCGAGTGAACATAGTAGCCTTTCGGGCTCTTATCGGTCCTC
Organism: uncultured Alphaproteobacteria bacterium; assembly: GCA_963779515.1. Classification (GTDB taxonomy): domain Bacteria; phylum Pseudomonadota; class Alphaproteobacteria; order Rhizobiales; family Hyphomicrobiaceae; genus CAVZYN01. The sequence continues at coordinate 414,021 of CAVZYN010000002.1, read as the reverse complement.
AATATTCGCACGGTAACGCCATATGTCGTTCGCATTGTCGGCTGTTGCCGTTCGTTGGCGGCATATGCTTCGTAGCCGGTCGGCGAGTCAAAGTCGGCGAACAGAAGTTGCAAAGGCCAAAGGCTCGGAAACCGAGTACCTAAGAAGGCCTTTATTCTTGCCTGGTTTTCAGATTGCGCGATTGTCGAATTGACAAGTTTGTTGGCGGCCTCCGGTGATGAAAACGACCCAGCACGCTTTTCACCAAAACTCACGATTCCGGCCAGATTTCGCCGGCTGCCAAGTATCCGCGCCTTCAAGTATTCGTCGGGTTTCGCGACATGCCTGCTCAAAGTGTGCCCACCGAGCAGTCCTCCTCGAGGATGTCGATCGGATAGCCGGATCGATCGGCGATGTTCTGAAGCAACGGATCATCTTCGTCGCCGCCCCCGACGCCGCCCTCTCCAATGTCTCCCTCGCCGCCCTCTTCGACCCATCGACCATGATCATCACGGGCTTGATCCGATCGATATTTGCGATCTGCCTTCTTGGGTAAAGGCAGGGGCGCATATCCAACTGCAATTCGTTTTTCGTCGGGGGTGAGGAAGGTCGCGGCGTCGATGCGGGACCAGAGAGCTTCGCGTTCGGAACTCAGGGCGTCAAGGGAGTCGAGGTCGGGGCGGAGGTGGAGTGACGAAAATCGTGCATGTGGTGGCCCCTCATCCGGCCTTCGGCCACCTTCTCCCCGCAGGCGGGGAGAAGGAGAGGCGTCGAGCCACCCCGACAGCGCCTTGGCGGTGCGGTGGACGAGCGGCAGGACGGTTTGGCGCCAGAGGGTGCGGGTGGCTTCTTGGTAGTTGGAATAGGTGTTGTCGCCGGGAATGCCGAGCAGCATGGGAGGCACGCCGAGGGCGAGGGCGATCTCGCGGGCAGCCGTGTGGCGGGCTTCGATGAAGTCCATGTCCTTCGGCGACAGCGACATCGATTTCCAGTCGAGGCCGCCTTCGAGCAGCATTGGGCGGCCGGCGTGGGCGGCACCTTGGAAACCGGATTCGAGTTCGGATTTGAGGCGGTCGTATTGCTCGGGCGTGAGGTTGCCCTCGCGCGCGGTGTAGACGAGCGCGCCGGAGGGACGCGCAGAGTTATCGAGAAGCGATTTGTTCCACTTGGATGCGGTGTTGTGCAGGTCGATGGCGCTGGCGGCGGCTTCGATGGGCGACAGGCCGTAGTGGTCGTTGACGGGGTGGAAGAGTTTGAGATGCAGGATCGGGCGGTGGCCTGCGTCGACGTCCATGGGAAAGCGGATGGCGTTGCCGCCGGTGGTGTACTCGTAGGCTTCAGGCCAGCCGTCGAGGCCGGGCACGACCTTCATGCGGTCGGGGCGGAGGACGTGGAGTTCGCGCACGGCGCCGTCGATCGAGACGGCTTCGAGGTAGGCGTTGCCGGAGACGAGCAGGAAGCCGAAGAAGGATTCGAGGAGATCGGGCAGCGAGGCGGTGGGGTTGGGGCGCGCGAGCAGATCGAGCAGCGGGTGGTCGGTGATCTCGTCGTCGCCGTCATAGAGCAGCAGCGGCACCGAGGCGGCGGCCTCCGCGATCATGCGCACGGCGCGATAGACGATCGGGTTCTGCATGAAGCCCTCGCGTGCGAAGGCGGCGTAGTCGCGTGGCGCCCACACCGGCTGGCGCGGCGGATCGATGGCAAAGAGACGCGAGGTGGCGCTGGATTTTTGCTGCGGCGGTGGCGTGACGAAGCGCGCGAGCACGCGCGCGACGAAGCCTGCGTCGCGGGGGGCGGCGGGAAGGAGCATGTGAATATCCGAATGGATCGCTTTGTGCGAGATCGGGACCAAGCACAGCCGTCATCATGGGCCTTGTGCCCATGATCCATACGCCGTGACGGACGAGATGAACTCGAACGGCGGTGGTCCTGGATGCCAGGCACAAGGCCTGGCATGACGGCTGTTGTTTATGTGGCTGCCCCTCATCCGGCCTTCGGCCACCTTCTCCCCATGGGAGAAGGATGAGAACCTTAAAACTACGGATGGCGGGTTCGCGGGTGGTGGTGAGCATCAGTTCGGTGATGGCCCAGACGAGGGCGTCGAGGCGGTCGGGGCTGCGATCGCCGGCAAGACCCTCGACGCCGTAGCCGAGCATCTGCGCTTCGAGCAGCGTGTGTTCGCCGGCGTGAATGACGCGGCCTTCGGCATAGAGCGCGGCGACGGGCTCGGCGCGTGCCCATTTGCCGCGCGAGGCGAAGACTTTCTTGATCGGCACATTGGGATCGACCTGCTGCAGCACGGAGACGACAAGGTCGCCGCCCTGGTTGACTTCTGCGACGATGCGATCGGCGTTGTAGTCGCGATAGGCAGCGATCGCGGCACGCGCCCAATCGTGCGGGATGCGGCCTTTGATCGTGCGATCGGCGATGACGTAGGCGCGGCGATCCGGCCCGAGCCCCGCAACGATGATGCCGCAGGAGTCCGAATTGGGGTTGGACGTGACGGGTGGGTCGAGCGCGACGACGATGCGGCTGAGCTCGGGCGATTTGGTGATGCGCGCGTCATCGATCCAGGCGCGGCGCCAGAGCGAGCCAAACGGTTCCTCGACGAGTTCGCCCTCGAGCTCCTGGCGTCCGAACAGGCTACCGCCAAAGCGGCGTTCAATCGCCTCAACAAAAGACGGCGCAAGATTTGCTGCGTTGTCACGCGTCTTGGACCGCGTGACAACGGTTGTGGGATCGGCAAGAAGCGCTTTGAGGGCTTTGGTATTGCGCGGCGTGGTGGTGACGACGGCCTGCGGCTCGGTGCCGAGACGGAGCGCGAGCTGGAGATTGTCCCAGGCGGATTGCGCGCGGCCCCATTTGCCGAATTCGTCGCACCAGGCGGCGTCGAACTGGGGACCGCGCAGGCTGTCGGGATCGTCGGCGGCAAAGAGCTGTGCGATGGTGCCATTGCCCCATTTGAGTTGGTTTCGCGAAACATCGAAGTGAGGCCTATCTGCTGGAGCATGGATCGATAGTAGACCGGAGACGCCCTCGACCATGACGCTGCGGACTTGGCCGAGCGTCTCGCCGACAAGGGCGATACGTTCGGCCGGGTGATCGGCGAGATCGAGGTGCCCGAGCGCGCGGGCTTTCACCCACTCTGCGCCGGTGCGGGTTTTGCCAGCACCACGCCCGCCGAGAACCAGCCAGGTGCGCCAGGGTTTGCCGTCGTCTGTCGTGCGCGGCGGCAGTTGATCGTCGCGGGCGGCGAGCAGCCAGTCGTCGTGGAGACCGATGATGTCCGCCAGCGCAATGTTCTCGAGGTCGAGCGCGGCGAGGCAATCATCCAGATCCTTTGGATCTTGCTTTGATAATGTTTCGAAGGCGTTCCGCAAACTCGTGGCGGCGGCGTCGCGCCTCGTCCGCGAGGGACCGATCGCTCCGGCTGCCGCGATCGTCGCCGCGTTTGGCCTTTCCGTCGGCTTCAAGGTCGAGCTCACGTTCGTACTCCGTCAAGGTACCGAGATTTTTGATCAGCGTCGCGGTGGCGCGGATGTCGCGCTCGAACGCCGTCGACAAGAGCCGGCGGCCAGCCTTGGCCGTGTCCGCGTCCCGGGCGGTGCGCATCTCGAGCACTTCCAGCGCATTGCTGATGACGTGATAGAGCCGCTTGACGATGGCGCGGCGGGAGATGACGGTGAGGCGGCGCTTGACCGCGCGCGCTTTGGCGGCGGCGGTCGAGCGTTTCCTTTTTGATTTTTTGGGCGCGTCCGGTGGACGTTTCCAGCCGTGGCGTTTGGCCCAGGAACGAATGGTGCTCTCCCTTACCCTGCGCTTTTGCGAAATCTTGGCAATCGAGAGCTTGGTTTCGCAGACGTCGGTTTTAACGGCCCTCCAGACTTTTGAGCCTGGTTTAATCACGGAAACTCCAAAGTTCGAGGGGCTGTGCGCGGTGGCCGGGGTCGGACCTCGGGCCGCGAACAGAGTGGACGTGCGTAGGCTGGGTTAGCGTGGGCACATCTGTGGCGTGACGTGCGCGATTCCGATCCATGCGTAACCCAGCATGGCACGGGGCGACGCTGTTGGGTTACGCGCGCCGCGCGTCGGCGCAATTGGCGAATTCGGAGCGCGCGCTAACCCAACCTACGTTTCCTGACCCCGGGCACCAAAAACAAAAACGCGCCGGGTGGGGCGCGCTGTTCATTCTCAGAGATTTCGGATCGTGCCAAAAACATACCTGAGCAGCGTTGCGCTGTCAAATAGATATTCGAATGAACCGAGATTTTGTTTCTGTTTTCTCAGCGATAAACCATTCGGTTTTTATTCCAACCGGCCATTCTACTACAGGCACGAAGAGCGGGGATAAGATGACTGCACCTCCCCACCCACAGCCGTCATCATGGGCCTTGTGCCCATGATCGATACGCCGTGATGTTGCGATCGGCCCGCGCGCCGACACACGGTCATTGTCAATCGCACCAACGGTGTTCCTGGATGCCAGGCACAAGGCCTGGCATGACGGCTGTGGAGAGGCCGTCATCATGGTTCCAGTAAGTTGCCCCAACCACAGCCGTCATCATGGGCCTTGTGCCCATGATCTATACGCCGTGATGTTGCGATCGGGCACGCGCGCCGACACACGATGATTGTCAACCGCACAAACGGTGATCCTGGATGCCAGGCACAAGGCCTGGCATGACGGCTGTTGTTGCTTGAGGCGCGAACTGCCATCATCCATTGTCCGCGATGAGCATGATCAATGCGCCAAGAAAAGCAGTTCTTCGTCTACATGCTGGCAAGCCGAAAGCATGGAACGCTCTACATCGGCATGACCAGCAATCTCGAGGCGCGCGTGTGGCAGCACAAGAACGACATTCGCGACGGCTTTACCAAACGGTATGGCGTGCATCGGCTGGTCTACTATGAAGTCTTTCTCGATGCTGCTTCCGCCATTCAACGCGAGAAATCGCTGAAGCGTTGGCCGCGCGACTGGAAAACAAATCTGATCGACCGCGAGAATCCTGATTGGGCGGATTTGTATGCCCAATGGGAAAACATGTGAGCGGCGGAGCACCCAACCCACCCCCCTACAGCCGTCATCCGAGGCCTTGTGCCTCGGATCCAGGAACACCGATTGTGTGGTTGACAATGATCGTGTGATGAAGCGCGTGCCCGATCGCCGCGGCACGGCGTATGGGTGCCAGGCACAAGGCCTGGCATGACGGCTGTGGGTGGGGCGGCGCGCGCGTTTCACCCTCACGCCTCACCACATCACAGCCGTCATCCGAGGCCTTGTGCCTCGGATCCAGGAACACCGATTGTGTGGTTGACAATGATCGTGTGATGAAGCGCGTGCCCGATCGCCGCGGCACGGCGTATGGGTGCCAGGCACAAGGCCTGGCATGACGGCTGTGGGTGGGGCGGCGCGCGCGTTTCACCCTCACCCCTCACCCCTCACCACATCCACAGCCGTCATCCGAGGCCTTGTGCCTCGGATCTAGGACCACCGTTGGTGCGATAGACGATGATCGTGTGGCGCGCGCATGCCCGATCGCATGAGCACGGCGTATGGGTGCCAGGCACAAGGCCTGGCATGACGGCTGTGGATGGGGCGGCGCGCGCGTTCACCCTCACCCCTCACCCCTCACCACATCCACAGCCGTCATCCGAGGCCTTGTGCCTCGGATCCAGGACCACCGTTTGTGTGGTTGACGATGAGCCGTGTGGTGAAGCGCGTGCCCGATCGCCGCGGCACGGCGTATGGGTGCCAGGCACAAGGCCTGGCATGACGGCTGTGGGTGGGGCGGCCGTGGTGGGTGACGGCTGAAAGATGACTACGTCGCGGGGCGGTCGGGGATGGCGATGCGGAAGGTGGCGCCCTTCGATGTGTCGACGAGATAGAGATCGCCGCCGTGCGCGACGATCAGCTCGTGCGCGATGGTGAGGCCGAGGCCGGTGCCGCCCTTGCGGGTCGAGCCCTGGAACGCCTCGAACATGTGCGCGCGCGCGAATTCGGGCACGCCGGGGCCGTTGTCGGCGACGTCGATGATGACCTTGCTGCCCGAACGCCGGGCGGAGATCTTGATGAGGGCGGCGGCGACGCTCTGCGAGGCAATCGCTTGCGCCGAGTTGCGCACCAGATTGCCGAGCACGCGATAAAGGTGGTCGCGATCGGCATCGACCTCGAGATCGAGCGGCATTTCCACTGCCCAGCCGATGGTGGCACCGTGCGGCAACCCGAGGCCCTCGCCGACGTCCTCTACCAGCGGCCGGAGCGCAAAGCGCTCGCGCCGGGGTGCGGCCTCGGCGGCGCGGCCGAATTTCAGCGTGTCGTTGCAGAAGTTGATGGCGCGATCGAGCGAGGCGATCAGCTTCGGCGCGAACCGCTGCACCGTCGGATCCTTGATCGCCGTCAAGCGATCCGAAAACAGCTGTGTGCTGGACAGCAAGTTGCGCAAATCGTGATTGATCTTGCTGACGGCAAGGCCGAGGGCGGCAAGCCGGCTTTTCTGCTGCAACAGGCTCGCAAGTTCGCCTTGCATATGCGCGAGTTCGCGCTCGGCGGTGCCGACCTCGTCGGTGCGGTCCGACGGCGTGATGATGCGGCTTGCATCCTCGGGCCGCTGGCTGAAGTGCAGCATGTTGCGGGTGATGCGCATCATCGGCGCCACCAGCAGGCGGTTGAGCGCAAGATAGACCAGCGCCGCGCTGATGATCGAGATGATGATCGAGAGCCCGAGCACGTTGAGGCCGTAGCGCACCATCGCGGCTTTCAACGGGCCCTGCGGCAGCACGATCTCGACGAAATCCGCCTCGCCACCCGACGGCTGGCCGACGACGCGGATCAGGCGATTGTCCGGCTCGAAAAACACCGCGATCGCATCGCCGATCAAATTGGCGCGGAACGTGAGTTCGGACCATAGGCCGCCCGACAGCGACATCGGTCTGAGATCGAACGTCTTGTCGACCTCGATCGCGCCTTCGACCGGCGACAGCACCGCGCGGCGCTGATCCCGGTCCTTGATCGACACGGCCTTGACCTGCGCCGTCTTCAGCAACTCGTCGCGGATCATGTCCGGGACGTCACCGCTGGGTGCGGCTTCGGCCGCCAGCGAGGCGAGCCGCGCCGCCGTCAGCCGGTCGTTCAACCAGGTGACACGGAAGTTGGCGATCGAGGGCACGAAGATCAAAATTTCCGCCAGCATGACGAACAAGGCCGTCAGCAGCAGCAGTTTCGAGGACAAGCCGAGGCCGCGGCGCTCGGCCGTGTTGGCCGGCGCAAACACATCATCGACGGCTTTGCGAAGGCCACCGGACTTTGCGGGTCGACCCGGACCTTGCGGCTGGGCTTCCATATCCTGGGCCACACGCCCCTCGACTTTCGTTCGCTCCAGCCACCCGACGCTTCGAGCGGCTCATCCGTTGCACTGGATCATTGGCGCCGTCCCCACCTGTTGCGAAAGGCAAGTGACGATATCGCAATGACGAGCGCCGAACACCCTACCACAATTGCAAGCATCCACGCTTCCACGGTTGCTGCACCGAAAAACATTATGACAAGCCAGAGAGCGAACAGGATCATCGCCACGCAAATCAAGGGGATGACGAGAAACGTCACGATCTTCTCTCGAGTCGATCCGGCAGTTTCGCGTGCAATCGCACGTGCGAATTCTTCTCCGCCATGGTCGCGCCGGAAGATCTCCTCGGGAATCTCATTGTTGCTCCGATCAACCATCAGAGCGGCTCCTTCGGCACGATGGTTGCTCATCCGAGTTTCGCGAGCCAGCCGATGGCTTTGCGGGCGATCGAACCCGCGAACCCCTGACCCTTCATCGCATAATACCCGAACGAAACGCGTTTGTTGATCTCCGATAATGTCGGATAGGGCGATATCCAGTCGGTCATTGCGGCGATGCCGTGGCCGCGCGCAATGGCGAACGACCACATCTGGATCAATTCGCCCGCGCTCTCGCCGACGATGGCGGCGCCGAGGATCTTGTCCTTCTTGTCGGTGATGACCTTGATGAAGCCGTCGGTCGCCCGCTCGGCCTGGGCGCGGTCGTTCTCGTGGTAGGGCCAACGATAGACGTTGATGGCGATGTTGCGCTTGCGCGCGGTTTCCTCGGAGAGGCCAACATTGGCGAGCTCGGGCGACGTATACGTCACCCAGGGCACCAGGTCGGGATTGAAGTTTTTCGGCTGCCGGAACAAGGCGCGGCGGATGACGATGCCGGCGTGCGCGTTGGCAACATGCGTGAACTGCAGGCCGCCGGTGACATCGCCGATCGCGAACACGGACGGATTTGACGTCAGCATGCCGCCGTTGACGATGATGGCACGGTTATCGTGCTTGATGCCGGCAGCGTCGAGATTGAGATCGCGGATGTTGGCCTTGCGGCCGGTCGCGACCAGAAGATGCGAGCCCTCGAGCGCGAGTGCGGCGCCGCCGTCGCTGACGTGCACGCGGACGCCACCGCCCGGGATCGCCTCGACCCGCTCGACACGGACGCCTTCGCGGATGGCGAGGCCTTCGGCGCGCAGTTTCTTGAGCACGACCTCGGTCAGCTCCGGATCATCCTTGGCCAGCGCCTTCAGGCCTTCGAGCACGGTGACCTTGGCGCCGAGCCGCAGATGCGCCTGCGCCAGCTCCATGCCGATCGGACCGCCGCCGATGACGATCAGATGCGCGATCGGGCTTTGGTTGTCGAAGATGGTCTCGTTGGTGAAGTGCGGCGCCTCGGCGAGGCCTGGAATCGGCGGGATCGCGGGCGATGAGCCGGTGGCAATCACGAAGCGGCGCGCCTTGATGCGGTAGTCGCCGGCGGCGACGGTGGAGGCGTCGAGGAATTTTCCCGCCGATTGAATGACGCGCACGCCGAGGCCGGTGAACCGCTCGATCGAATCGTTCGGCGCGATCGCCGCGATGACGCTTTTGACGTGGTCGTGCACCCCTTTCCAATCGACAACGGGCCAATCGACGGCGGGGGCGGCGGCGGCGATGCCGAACGCGCCGCTGGTGCGCATCAGGTGCGCGCGCTTGGCCGCCGCGATTAGCGCTTTGGACGGGACGCAGCCGTAGTTGAGGCAGTCGCCACCCATCTTGTGCTTCTCAAGCAGGATGACCTTGACGCCGAGTTGGGCGGCTGCGGCCGCGACCGACAACCCGCCCGAACCCGCGCCGATGATGCAAAGGTCGGCGCTGATGTCCTCGCGCGGCGACGAGAGCGAACTGGCGTCAGGTTTTTGTTGCATTGCCGCCGTTCCATTTTTTGTAGGCAACCGGAATTAGCGCAACAACCCCGAGGAAAGCAAACGCCATCAGCAGATGTTTGTTGGCAAGCGCGTCGCTGAGCGAGAACGCCGGTTCGCCGCACGCGGCTGCCCCCTTCGCCTGCACGCACGCTTGATACGTCGCGCTGGCGTCGGCGACGACCTTGGCAAGACCCGCACCGACCGACGAGAACGCAGCCGTCGCCGGCATGATGCCAAACAATGTCCCGATCACATAGGTTCCGAACGGCACGCCTAGAACCGCGGCCGCGAGATTGACGAGTGCGAACGGAAACGCTGGCACCAGCCGCAGGAACAGGAGATAGCTCATCGCGTTTTCCTGGAAGCCCGCGCGCAGCTTGCCGAGCCAGGGCCCGGCCTTGGCGACCATGCTCTCGCCGAGCGCGGTTTTGGCGATCAAGAAGATGACGCAGGCGCCCATCGTCGCACCGGCGATGGCCGCCAGCGCGCCGACACCCCAACCGAACAGGATGCCGCCGCTGAGTGTCATGATCAGACCGCCCGGCAGCGACAGCGCGACGACGGCGACATAGAGCGCGACGTAGGCGGCGACCGCGAGACCAAAATTCCGGCCGATCAGTCCTTGTAGCGCGTCGTAGTTCTTGACGAGACTGGTCGGCGACAGGTGCCGGTGCCACCCCATCGCGAACACGACGCCCGACAATAGCGCGAGAACGGCGATGGGAGCCCATCGCCGAATCGTACTGACCAAAGGTGTTGGGGGCGTCGTGCCGGCGGCGCTCATCGTCATGCGGTCCCGCCGGAAATCAAAGGTGCGACGTCAGCGCGCATCGTTGAGACTCCAATCGTAGAAGTATCCGGCGATCGATTTTGCGCCGTTGAGTTTGAGCTTCAACGCGGGTTCAGCGTACATTATCGCGTGCGCGAGAACGCCGGCCTCCGAGTTGCCGAAGTCGACCGCGAACCACGTGTAGATGCTCGACGCGGAAATCTTGCCGTTGTCGAAGGTGAAGCCACGCGGACTGTTGATGAAATCTTTGGCGGCGGCCTCGAGCTGGCCTTCGAGCTTGGCGCCCGTGAAGGCGGCGGCCTGCAAGTTCGGACAGCCGACCGAGGCGCAGTTGACGGCGTAGTGGACGCGTGGATCCTTGAAGAAGACGCGCATGATCTTGTGCTCGATATCGTCGAGCGAAAGCGCGACGCCGCCGACGCGCGTCACCGGCGCTTGCCAAGGCCCGCCCGTGACGAGCGACTTCAAACCGCCGCCGAGGCTGATGTCCTTGATCGACTTGACGGGATACTTGTCGAGCACGATGTCGATCGTCTTCGCGTTGTAGAGGTTGGCCCAGAAGGCGAACTGCTCGGGCTTGGCGAGCGCGCCGACATTCGTCGCTTCGAGCAGCGCGACATATGACTTCAGAGCCGCATGATCCTTGGCCTTCCACTTGGCATAGGCGATCCGGTTGAGCCCGCGCGCATCTTTCACGACATGCGTCTTGAGCAGGCCATCCCAGACGGAATGATCCACAATCACCGTGCTGTCCGCGGTGTGCCGGGCAAACGCTGCGTCGATCGTCGTTGCAAATGCGCTGCCCGTCAGCGGCGCCAGCCAAACGGTGCCCATCATGGCGGCGCGCGCCACTGTCAATGCCCAACGTTTCATCGACCCTCCCAGCATTTCGTGTGCCGCTCACCGTCGCATCGTGCCGGTCGCAGGCATTGGCGTTTTGCCATTGCAGTACTCATGATCCAATTCGCAGATTTCCGCCATGGGGTCTCAAGTACACGTGAAAGCCTGCAGCAATTTGTGAACATCTGTGAGCATGGTTGTCGCGACACGGACGAGCCCCGCCGCCGCCCGGTTCGATTGCCCGTCGTTTTTAAGAAATTGTTAGGCTAAACTCCGCGGCAGATCATGGCTCCATGCGCATGAGGTTCCAATGCGGCACGACCCGGTTTGGCTGATCAGCGGACGTTGGCTGATGTGCATCATGGTCTTGTCTGTCTTGGCCGCGGCACCCGCCCGCACTCAAAGCAGCACGGTCGAGGAGATGGCCGCGGCCGTGGTGACCGTGACGGCGCGGATCAATCCAGATGGCCAGACCGTCAAGAACCTCGGCCAGAAGCGCGAAGGTGCCGGCGTCGTCATCGACGCAAGCGGGCTCGTCCTCACCATCGGCTATCTCATCGTCGAGGCGCAATCCGCCGAAGTCACGCTGCACAATGGCCGCACGGTCGGCGCCGAGATCATCGGCTACGATCACGAGACAGGCTTCGGCCTGTTGAAGGCGCAGGAGGCGTTGCGCGTGCGCCCGATGCCAATCGGCTCGGCGGCGGATGTGAAGACCGGCGATCGCGTCGTCATCGTCGGCGCGGGCGGCGTCGATGCGCTCGGATCGGCCACCGTATCCGCCACGCGGGAGTTCGCCGGCAATTGGGAGTATCTTCTCGACACCGCGATCTTTACAACGCCGCCCTACCCGAACTGGAGCGGCACGGCGCTGGTCAATCGCGAAGGAAAATTGCTCGGCATCGGATCGCTCATCGTCGGCGATACCACCGGCAAGGGCGATGGCATCGCTGGCAACATGTTCGTGCCGATCGACGGCTTGCGGCCGATCCTCGGCGATTTGTTGGCGACGGGCCGCATCAGCAGCAGCGCCAAGCCGTGGCTCGGCATCACAGCGGACGAGATGCATGGCCGGTTGTTCGTGCGTCGCGTCACGCCGGGTGGGCCCGCCGACAAGGCCGGCATCAAGGCGCGCGACCAGGTGGTCGGCGTCAACGGCGAGCCGATCGCGACACTCGCCGCGTTCTATCGCAAGGTGTGGGCGCGCGGCGACGCGGGTGTCGCGGTGCCGATTGATGTCGAGACCGATGGCGCAAAACGCCGCGTCGATGTGACCTCGGGCAACCGGCTGGACTATTTGAAGCTGGGGCGGACGTTTTAGCGCTTACGGCGCGACTTGGCTGGCGTGGTTGCAACCTACCGGTTGCCCGTCGCATGGGTCAAGCAGACCACGGAGCCCGCCGACGTCAGAGGGCTCAACGCGTGACGTTGGCGATGCGGGCGGGGGTGCCGAATTCGCGATGGCAAATGCCGGCGAGCTTGGCTACTCCGTCGCGGAGTTCCTGCTCGGTCGAGTTGGCGTAGCAGATCCGCAGGCGCGTCCGGCCATGACCACCATTGGTCGACCACTCGGGCCCCGGATTGATGGCGACGCCTTCGGCGAGCGCGACTTGCGCAAGCTTCTGCGTGTCAACGCTATCCGGCAGCTTAACCCAGAGAAAGATCCCGCCCTTGGGATCGTCGAATTCGGCGGCGGTGCCGAAATGCTCGGACAGCGCCTCCATCAGCGTGACGACTTTCTTGCGCAGCCCCTGATTGAGTTTTGGCACGTGCGTGCGGAAATGCTGGGCGCAGAATTCCGCGAGCACCATCTGCTCGAGCGCACCCGAACCGGCATCGGTCTTGAGCGGGAGCAGGCGCGAGATGATTTCCCAAGGCGCGACGACGTAGCCGACGCGCAGCGCCGGCGCGATCGACTTCGAAAACGAGCCGATATGAATGATGCCGCCAGCTTTGCTCATGGCGTAGAGCGCTGGCGGTCGCTGACCATCCCAGATCAAGTCGGAGTAACACTCGTCCTCGAAGATCGGCACGCCGTGCGCCTGCGACAGGCGCAGCAGTTCGGCACGGCGCGCCGCACTCATGATGGTACCCGTCGGGTTTTGCACCGTCGGGATGGTGTAAATGTACTTGGGGGTGATGCCCCGGCGTTTGAGATCGTCGAGGGTTTGCGACAGCACGTCGAGCCGCAGCCCGTCGCCGTCGAGCGGAATACCGATTGCCTTGACGCCGAGGCGCTGCAGCCGCGTCAACGAACCACCATAAGTATCCTCCTCGATGATCACCGTATCGCCGCGCGAGAGCAGCAGCTGATTGACGAGATCGAGGCCCTGTAGCGAGCCGGATGTGATCAAGATGTCGTCCGGCGTGCACGTGATGCCCGCGTGCCACTTCAGTTTATCCGCGAGAAACTCACGCAGCGGACGATACCCCTGCGGACCACTGTGCAGGCTGTAGGTGGAAAGCGTCGGGCCCTCGCGCCGCAGAACGGCGGTGGCGGCAGCAATCAGCGCGTCCACGGGCACATGCGCCGGATCATTGTGGCCACCCACAAAGTTGAACTTCGGAAATCCAGTCCATTTGGCGGCGGGCGCGGGAAGTCCCGGCGCCAATAGTGGTCCAAAGTCAAAGCGTGCGGTCATGATGGCGCCCCCGTGATCATGTCGTCTCGACGCGAACATAGCGCGTCGCGATGCGCTGTCACGCAAACGATGGCATTTGCGAAAAACTGTCTGCTCTGCGGTAACGCATGGCTCACCACTCCCCCGGGTTGCGCCGTCACACATCGGCCGGCGGGTGCGCCTCTTGCACGCCATCTGGTCAATTCGGCGAGACAACATTTCGAGAAAACTCCAATGGCGCGCTACACCGGCACGAAGAGCAACGATTTTTTCAGACTTTCCATGCCGCAACTCGCGGGATCGACCGTCAATGGCGGATCTGGCCTCGATACGCTCGCGATGACGACCACGGGCAGCTATACATTCAAGTCGACGTCGTACACGAGCTTGTCCAGCATCGAGGCAATCGACTTCAGCGCGCATCAGTCTGGCACACTCAACGTCTATCTCTCGTCCGCGATGCTGTCCCAGTCCGGGAATGGCACACTCACGATCGTCTCGGGCGCAGGTGGCATCGACACGCTGAAGGCCGCTAGCAGCCTCACCGGTCATGTTTATGTCGCGGGTGTTGGTCACGTCTGGCTCGACGGGACCACGAACAACACGGTCAGGATCAGCTCCGGCGCAACCGTTGAGGTGCACGGCGGCAGCGGTTCAGACACAATTCACGCCAGCAGCACAGGCAGCCAGCTGGACGGCGGCGCAGGACGCGACATGCTGTTTGCCGGCGCTGGCACCGACTTGGTCGCTTTTCGAACTGGCTACGGCGCCGATCAGGTGTCCGGATTCAATACCGCCCAGGACCGCATCTCGCTGTCGGGCACAAACATTCAATACATGAGCGAGATCTTGGCGCGCACGACGGACACGGCCGCCGGCGCCAGCATCGATCTCGGCAATGGCGACGTCTTGACGCTCGCAGGCGTTACACGCGCCAGCCTGTCGGCCGCGAACTTCAACGGGATCACCGCGGGCGCGCCTGTCTATAACATCGGCACGGAAATGACGGCGGCTGACGTCAACGCCCTGATCGCGAGTGCGGGCGATGGCGCGACATTCGTGCTCAGCGACGGCCTGCACATCTTCGACCGCGCCATCGTCATCACACACGACAACGTCACCTTCCGTGGCGCCAGCGAAGCCGGAACCGTCATCCGCTTTGACTTCGCCGCCGGCAGCGAGACGCACGGGATCGCCGTACTGGAAGGCGATCGCGTCAGCCTCGGCATGGCGACGACCAACATCGCACAAGGTCAGACGTCATTGACGCTTGCGACGACTGCGGGCCTCAAGGCTGGCGACACACTCTATGTCGTGCAGCAGAACGATGCAGCCTACATGGCCGCCAATGGGTGGAGCAACGTCTCGGCGGCGGATATGGCGGCCCACCCCTTCCGTGAGGCACATCTGGAGATCGCCCGCATCGACGGCACCACGGTCTATTTCACACATGAGATCCCCTATGCGATGACCGCTGGCGCCGCCGAGGTCTACAAGACCGATCTCGTGCACGGGCTCTCCATGTCGGACTTCACAATTGACAGCGGCCTCGGCGCCGCCAATGCCAACAACTTCGTCAATCTGATGCCGGCCTTCGACGGCCTCGCCGCCCTCTACGCCGGCGGCACCAGCGGCGCCAAGCTCCACGACATCACGATCCTGGACGCTCCGAGCGTCGGATTGGAGGTCAGCGCCAGCCTGGACATGTCGGTCGATCACCTGACGGTGCGCGGCGCCTGGAACAAGGGCGAAGGCGGCAACGGCTACGGCCTCGAGATCGGTGAGACGTTCAACTCGAGCTTCACCAACCTGGACATCATCGATACGCGCCACGCGGTGCTGTTCTCGGGCTGGGACTCTGAAGCCAACAACGCGATCCACATCGCCAATACCAACCGCGACGTCAATTTCCATGGCGGTCCCGAGACCGGCAATGTCATCACCGTCGATCGCGCCGTGCTGAGCTATAATCCAGCGGAGGATACGAGCGGTGGCCGCGGCTATTGGCCGATCGTCGGCGACCACGTGACGACGCACGCCAATATCGACCCTTATGCCGGCAACGTCGTCCGCTTTGGATATGCCGTGGCGTCCGATGCGGCCGATACGTTCTATGGCCTCGATGGTGGCGCCTACCTCAATGGTCGCGGCGGCATGGACACCATTTTCGGCGGCGCCGGTGACGACGTCATTGTGGGTGGCTTGAACAAGGATGTGATGACGGGCGGCGCGGGCGCGGACACGTACCTCGTGCGCGTTGGCGACAACTACGACCGCATCATGGATTTCGATATCGCCGCCGGTGGCGACCGCATCGTGATCGCTGGAACTGCAGGCGCGGCATCGTTCGCCGCCCTGCAGATGACGCAAAACGGCGCGGATGTCTCCGTGAAGTACGGCGCCAACGCGACGTTGATTTTCGCCAACCACACCGCAGCCGACCTGACGGCCGAGCACTTCGTGTTCGCTGGCGCCGGTTCCGCGTGGGAGGCGCTGTTTTGATGGGTGAGAGCGGGACGCCACTTCGGTGGTTGTCTCGCCCAAGCCCGTCGAAGGCCCCGGACGCCGAACCCCGCAGTCGGCGTCCGGGTGTCCACTTTTTGTCTATGAGCGGCGTTTGCGCGACGGCTTCTTTGCTGTGGGTGCGCCGCCAAACGGCGCATCGCGATAGATCTCAGCAAGCGGGAGTTTGACGCCGATCGCTGCGAGATCGAGTTGATCAGCGAGCGTCTTGACCCTCTGTTCTGTCCATCCGGACGCGCGGCTGTAACAGATGACCTCCACGGCCTTGAGCGAAACGGTCACGTAGTGCTGACAGTTCGGAACACTGGCATAGACGCGGCGGCGCCACGCCTGATCAGATTTAGTGTTGCTCGTGGACAGCACCTCGAAGATGACGATCGCATCATCGCTCACGGGCGAACCCGTGAGCGGCTGCTCTTTCACGAAAATATCAGGTTGCGGCAGGCTGTTCTTTGCAGCGGGAACACGCGTGCCGGTGCCGGGCATCGGAAACCAGCTCGCTGCGGTCCGCCGTTTGGCCTGCATCAGGAAGGTCACCACGTTGGCAACAATACTCTGGTGGGTGTCCACGGGCGACGGATTCAAGACAGCGACCCCCTCGATCAGCTCCCAGCGTTCTCCGTCCGGCCGCGTTGCCGTGAAGGCGAGGAACTCCTTGATCGTCAGCTGCTGCTCGGGCGCGAGCTTGGCGCGAATGTTCATGGGGCTACTCCAGGACCGGTAGAGTAGTGGACGGCCTAAGCTTCGGCAATGCGGCTCAACTGCGGTGGTAGGGGTGGCCGGTGATGATGGTGGCCGCGCGATAGAGCTGTTCGGCGAGGACGACGCGTACGAGGCCGTGCGGCAGCGTCATGGCGCCGAAGCCGATGACATCGCGGGCGGCGGTGCGCACGGTTGGGCCGTGACCGTCGGCGCCGCCGATCAGAAAGGCCATCGTCTCAGTGCCGCCGTCGCGCGCCTTGCGCAAGAGTTGGGAAAATTGCGCGCTCGTCGGTGTCTTGCCGCCCTCGTCGAGCACAACGATGTGACAGCCGGGATCGAGCGCTGTGAACAGGCGGCGCGCTTCGTCTTCCTTGCGGGCCTCGGCGGAGGTCGCGCGGCTCTCGGGAAGCTCGATGAGTTTGACGGGACCGAGCGCAATGCGGCGGCCGGTCGCCTCGAGCCGCTCGGTGTAGCGCGCATAAAGCGTGCGCTCAGGGCCGTCCTTCAATTTGCCGACGGCGCCGATGATGATTTGCATGACAACGTCCTCCTTCTCCCTTGGGAGAAGGTGGCCCTCCAAGCGAAGCGTGGCTTTGCCAAGACGGCCGGATGAGGGGCTTCGACGAAAGAACAAAAAGGCACCCTCACCTGTCGCTTCGCGACATCCTCTCCCTCGAGGGAGAGGAAAGAAGGGTATTAGTGCGTGACGGGTTCAGGCGGGCGGTCGCCGGACCACATTTTTTCGAGATTGTAGAATTCGCGCACATCTGGCCGGAACACGTGCACGATGATAGCACCCGCGTCGATCAGCACCCAATCGCACTGCGGCTGACCTTCGACACGCGACGCTGGACCATCACTCTCTTTCAGATTCTTCTGGATCTGATCGGCAATGGCACCGACGTGCCTATCCGAGCGACCCGAGGCGACAATCATGTAGTCGCCAATCGAAGATTTACCCGCGATGTCGATCGTCACGATATTTTCAGCCTTGGCCTCATCGAGCCAAGCGACGATCTGCTTCACCAGGGCGTCCGAGGCGCGCGCCGTCGGCGCTGCATCGGCTGGAGGTGTGCGTTTAACAGCACCCTCAAGAGGGGTTCTCATCGTGTGCAGGTGGTCCTTTCTCCAGTGCTCTTGCAAGAACCGCGCGCACCGGATACCGGGTGGCGGTCTCAGAGCGGTTTGACCGCAGCACCAGTGCCGCAGCCGCTCTAAGATAAAGCGCAGGCCGTGTCGGTTTCAAGACGTCCCGCTCAACTTGCTTTTTGATGAGTTTGGGGCAGGTGCCGGGATTCGTGACTTTTCCATCACATTTTTGCTGCTGCGGCACGTTTCTGGCGCAGCATGGTTGAGGAGAGCGAGGAGAGCGGTCCGGTTAACAGCGTCCAGGCTGGCGGTTTGGCAAGGGCGAGTTGGCGTGCGCGCCCTTCCGGGATATAGGCGGGACCAAAAGCCTTGGCGGCGGGCGAGGCCATCGCCTTGAGACGCCAGCCGGGGCGGTCGATGACGACCACCGGCATGGCGGCGAAGATCGAGCGCCACGCGCGCCAGCGATGCACCTGGGCAAGATTGTCCGCCCCCATCAGCCAGACGAACTCGGCGCGCGGGTACCGCGCGGCGAGGAACGCCAGCGTCGACGCGGTGTAGGTTGACGCGAGCGACTTCTCGAAATCGGTGACGATGATACGGGCGTCATCCGCCATGGCGCGGGCTGCGGCGATGCGCTCGTCCAACGGCGCAAGCTCCGCGCGTGACTTCAGCGGATTGCCGGGGGTGACGAGCCACCAGACTTGCGCGAGGCCAAGTCGCTTGAGCGCGGTCTCGGTGATCAGGAGATGCGCCTCATGCGGCGGATTGAACGATCCGCCGAGCAGCCCGATGCGCATGCCGGGTTCGGCGTGCGGCGTGCGGATGACGGAGCGTCTGGGAGAAGACCTGGGCGGCATTGCGAGTCCGGGCGGTGTCCGGCCCTTGGGTCTGACACCTGGTTACGGGTGGTGCGTCGTCGAACGTGGTGACGCCTGTTTCCTCCTGGTGTCAGACCCAAGGGTCAGACGCCGTCCAGTTCTTTCTTCAACGCGAAGTGCTGGACTTTGCCAAGCGCTGTTTTCGGCAGACTGTCGCGAACAACAATAGCGCGCGGGACCTTGAAGCGGGCGAGATTCTCCGCGAGATGGTTGTCGAGTCCGGCGCGATCGAGCGTGGCGCCGGGCTTCAGAACCACCGCGGCGATGGGGACTTCCTGCCAGCGGGGATCTGGGCGGCCGACCACGGCACAGTCGGCGATCCCCGGAAACGTCGCAATGACGCGCTCGACTTCGGCCGGGTAGATATTCTCGCCGCCCGAGATGATGACGTTCTTCTTGCGCTCGCGCACAGTGAAGTGACCGTCGGCATCCATCACACCGATGTCACCCGTCAGATACCAGCCATCGCGGAACGCCTCACGGGTTGCATCAGCGTCACGCCAATAACCCGACAGGATGTTGGGGCCAAGGACGGCGATTTCACCGGCAGCGCCAGCAGGCAGCACGGCGCCCGTGTCATCGAGGATGCAGGCACTGGTATTGAGCCCCGCGACGCCGGTGGAGCCGGGCTTGGTGCGTGGCTGATCGAAGCGCTCGTAGATGACGATGGGTCCAGTTTCGGTGGCGCCATAGACTTGGATCACGCGCACCTGGCGCGCGGCGTAGGCGGTTATGATGTCCTCGGGCACGATGGTCGAGCCGGTGGTGATGACGCGCAGCGAAGAAAAGTCCGTTGCGGCGAAATCCGGATGCGCGCGCAGTGCCTCCAGTGTCGCGGGAACCAGCACGGTGAGCGTCGGCTTATCGCGCGCGATCGCCGTGAGCGTTGCGGCGGGATCGAAGCGCGCATGCAGCGTCACGTGAGCGCCGGCGAGCAATGCCGGCACTGTCTGAATGTTGAGACCGCCGACGTGAAACAGCGGCAACACGGTGAGAATGTGATCTGCCGCCGTCAGTCCATGCATGTGCCACGAGGCCATCGCGTTCCAGATCAGCGCGCTCTGCGTCAGCACCGCGCCCTTTGGCCGGCCGGTCGTGCCCGACGTATAGACCAGCAGACACGGCAGGTGCGGTCCGGGCGGCTCCCGCAAGCGCCAATAGTCAGCCAGTGCGTCTTTCGCGCGTGGCACGGCGGTGGCGGGGCCTCGCCCGGCGGGACAACCGCCAAAGCTGATGACGGACGCCGCGGGACACGCGGCTTTGAACGCATCGACACGGTCCGTGAATTCGGGCTCGATCACGATCAGCGCCGGCGCCGCGTGCTCAAGGATATAAAGTTGCTCGGGCAGCGCCAAGCGCCAGTTGAGCGGCAAAAACAGTGCCCCTAGCCGGGACGCGGCGAGTAACAGCACCAACATCTCGGTCGAGTTGGCGCCGAGATACGCGATGCGATCACCCGGCGCGATCCGAAAGTCGTGCACCAAATCCCAGGCCATCACCTCGATCTGATCAGAGAGCGCGCGATAGTCGAGCGTCTTGCCGTTGAACGTCACGGCGGGCGCACTCGGCCGCATAGCCGCATTCCGCGCAATGAGATCGGCGAGGGTCACGGCGTTTTCTCAGCCTCGTCGCTCTCGCCGTCTTCATACAATGTCGCTTTGCCGAGGCGATCGATGCACAGTTCCGCCGTCCACGGCAACATCAGCGCGCCGCAGCGGCTGTCGCGATAGATGCGTTCCAATGCGAGTGATTTCAGCATCGCTTGTCCGCCGCAGGTGCGGATCGCAAGCGTGGCGATGGCGTTGGCATTCTCCATGGTCGAATACTGCGCGGCCCAGGCACGCAGCACCTGATCCTTGGTCGGATTGGCGCGCGCCTCGCGGATCGCCTGGAACCACAGCGCCTTGGTCTGCTCGAGCTTGACCCGCATCTCGGCGACGGCGATCTGCTTGGTCGGATACATGCGGCGCTTGACCGGCGGCGTGCCGGGAAGTTCGCCGCGCAAATAGCTGATCGTGAAGTCGTAGGCGGCCTGCGCGAGCCCCATGTAGGTGGGCGACAGCGTCAAGAACATGTGCGGCCAGCGCGAGGCCGCGTCCATGTAGGTCCCGCGCGGAAGCAGGAGTTCCTGCTCGGCAATGAACACGTCCTTGAACAGCAGCGTGCGCGAAACCGTGCCGCGCATGCCGAGTGGGTCCCACTCGCCGGCGACGGAAACGCCGGGCGCATCGGCTGGGACCACGAGATAGAGCGTATTGCGGCGCTGACGCTTGGTTGGATCTTGGATCTCGGTACACAATACGCCGTAGTAGTTGGCGTTACCGGAGAGCGAGGCAAAGATCTTCTTGCCATTGACGATCCAGCCGCCGTCCACGGGGCGGGCTTCCGTTGCGAACGCACCCGCGCCCGCCGCCGCAGCGCCGCCCTCAGAGAACGGCTGCGCATAGATCGCGCCGTCCTTGACGATGCGGCTGTAGTGGAGGCGGCGGCGGACGTCGTGCGCCGCGCGGTCGGCCGCACTCATGGCGAGATCGTCCGCGAGTGCACCGGACCAGAGCGTCGAGCAAACGTGCATGTTCCAGGTCAATGCCGTCGCACCGCAGAAGCGGCCAAGTTCGGCGGCAACGAGCGAGTAGGTCGTGTAGTCCGCGCCGAGCCCGCCCTGCTCTTTCGGAATGCAGATCGCAAGTAAACCGGCGTCGCGCAAGTCCTTGTAGTTTTCCGTCGGGAAACGCGCATCGCGATCGATGGCCGCGGCGCGCGGCGCGAATTTTTCGATACCGAGTTTCCGCGCCAGCGCGCAGAGCCGCGCCTGCTCCGCCGTCAAACCGAATGCGGCCGGCTCGAACAGCGGGGCTGGCGTTGTGGACGTCGGGGGTGTCGCGTCTTGCATTGATTGCCCTTCGAACCGCCAAGGCCCAAGAGAAGTGTTGGGTCTTCGCTATGCTTGACCCAACCTACATGGGCTTCGGCTACCACTCAACGCCTGCGGGATCCAGGCTGTGCCGGTCGGCACGACTATGAACGATGAAGATCACGCGCAGTTCAACATCGTCGTACTGGTAGACAACAGTGAAGGGGGTGTTCGAGACCGGGTAGTGATAGGTTTTGGAGCCAATGTCACGCAAACCGTGATGAGGAAACTCGGTCAGATAATTCCGGATGCAATCTCCGACGAGAGACCATTTGTCACCGGCGACATCCGCCCCGAACTTCTCGGCACCCTGTCTGAGCATGCGCTGCAACTGTGTGCGAGCCGTCACCGAAACGCGGGCGCGCCTGATCATTTGGCGTGCACATTTTCTCGCAGCTCTGCCATGAACGCTTCCATCTCAGCGGAGAACTCGTCCATCGTCAGCGCGCGGCCATGCTTGAAGTCGTCCCGGGCTTGCGCGAGCAGGCGTTCTTCGTCCGGGGTCAAATTGAGGGGCGCTTCGCGGCTTGCGATACTCTCGGCGATATCGACGATTGTCCGCCGCGTGGCCTCTGGGAGACTCGGCCAAAGCTCAACGACGCGATCGGGCGTTTTGGTTGTCATCGGTGAAACATAGCACAAATCGGCACGGATTCCACTGTCGATCACAGGCAGTTTAGGAACCCTTCCACGGCGCCGTTGAAACCATCCGGCCATTCGAGATTGGGGAGATGACCGACACCGTCGAGACAGGCGTAGCGGCTGTCAGGAATTTTGCCGGCCATGCGTTGCATCATGTCGGCCGGTGCGTTGGTGTCGCGATTCGCCGCGAGCACGAGGGTCGGCACATCGATGGTCGCGAGCGCGGCGCGACGGTCGAAGCCGAGCATCGATCTGACGATCACGCGATAGGCCTGATGAGGGACGGCGGCGATGCAGGCTGCGGCGAGCGCGCGGCCGGCGGGATCGGGATCATCGCCGACAAGGCTGTCGACCATACCGTCTGCAAGTGCCGCGAGCGTCTGGCCGCGATCAAGCGGGCCGAGACGCGCAGAGATAAAGGCCTCCTGCCAAGCGCCATCCCTGCTGCCGAACGCGGCACTGGTCGCGATCAAAATGAGCCCGCCGAGCGAATGCAGCCGTCGCGCCTGTAGCTCCTGCGCGATCATGCCGCCGATCGAGTGGCCGGCGAGGATCGGGCGATCGAGTTGAAGCCCAGACAAGAGCCGCGCGCACGCGTCGGCCTGCGCCGCGATCGTCGGCTGCGGCGGCAGCGTCGAGCGGCCATAGCCCGGCATGTCCCAGGCGATGACGCGATGCGTCTTTGAAAAATAGTCAAGCTGCGGATCGAACGCGCGCGCCGCCCCGCCGATGCCGTGCAGGAACACCAGCGGCCGCGCAGCGCACGCGCCTGCTGCACGATAGCCAATCCCCTCGATCACGCCGTCTTCGATCATTGATTTCGATCTCTACCAAAATGCAGGTTGGGTCGAGCATCGATGATAGGGGTCGGGATGGCTCGTCGCCACCCCGCCCTCCGAACCGTGCATGCGGTTTTCCCGCACACGGCTCTCCAGTCGGTGGTTTCTTCATCGAGACTGTCTCGCTGTTTGCCAAGCTGTGTGAAGTGCGAACAACCCGGCATTCGCGAAGTAGGCATTTGGCCAGAGCCGATGGATGTTGATGCTGAACCCGACGTGTGTCCGCTTGTTCTGCTTCGCCAGTAGCGAGCGCAGCCGTCGGCGGATGAACCCGTCGAGATCGCTGAAGGTGGTCGGGTGGGCCTGCTTGAAGTAGCCGAACCAGCCGCGGAGCACCGGGTTCAGTTCCGCGATCACCCGCTCGAGGCTCTGCCCGCAGGTGCGCCGCGTCTTGTCCCGGATACTATCCTTGAGCTTGTCCATGCTCTTCTTGCGCACGAAGCGCCGGCCGGCTTCGAACCGGTAACCCAGGAACTCGAACCCTTGTCCTGGCACCCGGCAGTCGCCGACATGCGTCTTCGTCGGATGCAGCGTCAGGCCGTTCGCTGAGACCCACGCTTGGACCTCGGCCAGCGCGGCGTCGGCGTCCTCGCGCGTCCTACACAGGATCACGAAGTCGTCGGCATACCGCACCATTCGAAACCCAAGCGCAGCCATCAGCTTATCCAGAGGATCGAGATAGATGTTGGCCAGCAGAGGACTGATGACTGCGCCTTGCGGCGAGCCCTGTGTTGGCGTCCATCGCTCCAGACCTTTCAGAATATCGGCCGTCAGCCAGCCGCGGATCAGATCGAGCACCTTGCCATCGATGATCTTGGCTCTCGATCCGTGCCACAAGACGATCGTGCGGAATCGAATCGAAATAGGCTGCCAAGTCGGCATCCACCACATGGGTGAACCCCTCTTTGATCAGCCGGTCGACCTCGCGCAGCGCATCGTGGCATCCGCGACCCGGACGGAAGCCGTAGCTCACGTCCGCGAACCCATGCTCGAAGATCGGCTCGATCACGAGACGGACAGCCTGCTGCACGATGCGATCCTTGACCGTCGGGATACCCAACGGCCTTGTCCTGCCATCGCCTTTCGGAATGTCCACTCGCTTGACGGCCTGCGGACTGTACGTGCCCTCCCGCAGCGCCGCCGACAGCTCCGACAGATACAGCTCTGCCTTCGCCGCGAACCGATCTATGCTTTGCCCATCCACGCCCGCAGCGCCTTTGTTGGCGCGGACTTTCATCCAGGCCAGCATCAGCGTCTTGGGCGCGAATACCTTGTCCATCAAACTGAACCACTTGCCGCCCTTGACGCCGTTCGCCAGCGCCGACAGCATCCGTTCCGTCCATACCGCAGCTTCGGCCCCCGCGATCCTGGGATGGGCCTCTGCATCGTGCGCAGCCGTCTCCGGCATTCCCGATGCTTTCTGTGCTTCAGCCGTGGTCTTCACGTCTCCACCTTCCTGCCCCACCTTCCCTCGGCCCGGTTTATGCTACCCGTGCCTCTCCGATCGGCTCGGACCGACCGCTTCGGTCACTATGAGGGCTCTGACTCCTGCCGACCTCGCACACACCCGGCAGGTCTCTCCGCTTCCTTTGCCTTGCCGTCCGAGCATCCCGACCCCCAACCACATCGTGTGCCTCGATATCGCTTTCACAGTCACATCAGCGCATCGAGATCGGTCTCGCGACCCAGGCTTCGCCGAGCTCCGGCAAGCTCGCCACAACACGCCGCCGAAACGGGTTCGTCATCCTACGGGCTGCTCGTTCGCCTCCGGCTGCTCTCCACCCCGCATCACTGCGACGCAGTTACCGTCGGCTACATAGGTCGTGACCTCCTATGGGCTGGACTTCCACCAGCCTGACAACGCAACATCACGGACGCACCGAAGCATCGCTCCGCGACGACCCAACAGCTTCTTCCACAGATCGAACGAAAGTGTTGGGTCTGCGCTGTGCTTGTCCCAAACTACATGAAATGCACCTCATCCAACAGTCTCTTGACCCGTGCAGCGGCGCGGACGATGGTGCGGCCAAAGCATATCACGAGGATGCGCATGTACGGGGAAATCGAGGGCACAGCATACGAGGTCATCGACAAACGCTTCAACGATCTATTCGTGGGCCATATGCGCGTCGAACGGCTCTGGTCGGGCGCCCGCTGGAGCGAAGGGCCGGTGTGGATTGCAGCGCACCGTACGCTCGTCTGGTCCGACATCCCGAATAATCGCATGCTGCGTTACTGCGAGAGCGACGGCTACGTTGGCATGTTCCGCGCGCCGTCGAACAATTCGAATGGCAACACCATCGACAACGATGGGCGCCTCGTCACTTGCGAGCACCTGACGCGGCGCGTGACACGCACCGAACATGACGGCCGCGTGACAGTGCTCGCGGACCGGTTTCAGGGCAAGCGGTTCAACTCGCCGAACGACGTTGTCGTGAAATCAGACGGCTCAGTTTGGTTCACCGATCCCGACTACGGCATCATGCACAGCTACGAAGGCGAGACCGCTGAAAGTGAGATCGGCCGTTGCGGTGTCTACCGCATCGATCCCGCTTCGGGCGCCGTGACGATCGTCGCTGACGACTTCGTGAAACCAAACGGCCTCGCCTTTTCGCCCGACGAAAGCGCGCTCTATGTTGCCGATACCGGCGGCAGTCACGTCAGCAACGGACCGCGCCACATTCGCAAGCTGCCGGTCGCAGCGGGTGGCACGGCACCCGGTCGCGGCGCCGTTTTCGCCGAATGCTCGGCAGGACTGTTCGACGGTTTCCGCTTCGACACCAAAGGAAATCTGTGGGCCAGCGCTGCGGACGGAGTGCATGTCTTTGCACCGGACGGCACGCTGATCGGCAAGATCCGAATCCCGGAGCTGGTGGCCAACGTCAGCTTCGGCGGGCCGAAACGCAATCGTCTCTTCATCTGCGGTACGACATCGCTCTATGCCGCCTACACCACCGTCACCGGCGCCGCCAAAGGATAACCGCCCATGCAGGTCCAAGATCTCGATCGCCGCTTTGCCTTTGCGCGCGATCTCGTGCGCGAGGCAGGCAGCCTCGCCCTCGACATGCGCCGCAATCCATCGGCGCTCGGTGTCGAGGCCAAGGGCACGCGCGACTTCGTGACGGCCGCCGATCGCGCCGTCGAGGAACTGATCATCAAACGGCTCGGCGACACGTTCGGCGACCAGGTGCTCGGCGAGGAATTTGGCGGCAAGTTCTCGGACACGCTTTGGATCGTCGATCCCATCGACGGCACCTATAACTACGTGCACGACAATCCGCGCTGGTGCGTGTCTCTGGGATTCATGTGCCAGGGAACGATCGAGATGGGCCTGCTCTACGCGCCCGCACGCGACGAAATGTATCTCGCGCGCCGGGGCCAAGGCGCGACACTCAACGGCCGGCGTATGTCCGTCAGCGGCGATCGTTATCTCGGCCAGCCGCTGGTGGAAGTCGGCAGCTCCAGCCGCCGCTCGCTGAAAGACTATCTCGGGTTGATCGAGACACTGATGACGGCTGGATATGAAACCCGCCGCTGCGGCTCCGGCGCCCTCGGTCTCGCGCAAGTCGCGACCGGCACCATCGACGCCTACGTCGAGTGCCACATCAATTCATGGGACGTGGCGGCGGGCATCTTACTCGTCACCGAAGCCGGCGGCTGGACCAACGACTTCTTCGCCGGCCAAGGTCTCTTGGACGGCGGTCCGATCCTTGCCTGCACGCCGCACATGCGGAACGCATTGTCGAAAATGACCAACATTTCGTAGTAGTCGCCAGGTTATCCGCCCGCTCTCAACGCGATCTCCATCGCGCCGAAGCCGGGGAAAGCAGCGGCAATCTTCGCGGGCGGCGCCATCCAGTGAATGCCCGTCCACGACCCCGTGGTAATCACCGTGCCGGCCGGCATGCCACCGCGCCGCGTCACGATGTGCTGCACTTGCCAGACCAACACGCGGATCGCGTCCTTGGCCGCATATCCGCCTTTCATCTCGACGACCGGCTTACCGTCGACAGCAACGGTCGCGAGCTGCGTCTCGGAATTGATGGTGCGCCACGCCTTTATTTCAGGCCCAAGCACGAGCCCGAAGTTGTTGATGTTGTCGGCGTGCAGCGCCATCGGTGGTGATTTCTCGCCGCCGGCGAAGCGCGTCGCGCAAAGTTCGATCGCAAGATGAGCGCTGCCGATGGCGGCGAGAACGGCCTCCCGGCTCGGCGCCGTGTTCGACGATGGGATTGCCTTCGCCATCTTGAACGCGAGTTCGACTTCGACGGCCATCACGGCCGGAACCGCGATCCCGGCACCCGAGGCGGTCATCACACTTCCGGCCAAAATTGGCGCACATGACGGATCGGCTGTCGGCGATGGTGCGCCGACTTTCCAGCCGGCGACCCCGCGCGATTTCTTGATAACTGCGTCCTGCACTTGATAGGCCTCTTCGAGGCTGGCGGGAAGCACTGCGGGGATCGCGATCCGCTCAGCACCCGGCCGCCGCGCCTGCACCAGCGCCGTCGCCAATCCGTCGATATCCTTGGTTGAAAGTGCCATGGGAGGTAGCGCCCTTCTTGCTCGATAGTATCCTGACCTAGAATGCGCTAGTCGTGACGCGCTGTCATCCAAAACACTGAACCGCCACCCGTCACAACAGATATGCGCTTCGACACCCCACTCCCGATTGACACGGTGCTCGGTGATCTTGGGGCGGCCCTAGCCACCAGGACCGCCACGGTTCTCGTCGCCCCGCCGGGTGCTGGCAAGACGACGCGCGTGCCGCTCGCCTTGCTGGACGCACCGTGGCTCGCAGGGAAGACGATTCTGGTCCTCGAGCCGCGGCGCATCGCAGCACGGGCCGCGGCCGATCGCATGGCGGCGACGCTCGGCGAAAAGACCGGCGACACCATTGGCCTGCGCGCGCGCATGCAATCCAAAGTTGGCCCCAAGACGCGCATCGAAGTGGTGACCGAGGGCGTCTTCACGCGCATGATCCTCGATGACCCATCACTCGAGCGTGTCGGCGCCGTCCTGTTCGACGAGTTCCACGAGCGCTCGCTGGACGCGGACTTGGGGCTGGCCCTGGCGCTGGATGCTCAGAAGGGCTTGCGGGAAGATCTGCGAATTCTCGTCATGTCGGCGACGCTCGACGGCGCACGTGTCGCAAAGCTCCTGGGCGATGCCCCCGTGATCGCGAGCGAGGGTCGCGCCCATCCGGTCGAGACGCGCTATCTCGGCCGCGACCCAGCGCGCCGCATCGACGATCAGATGGCGGACGCGGTGACGCGCGCGCTTAACGGCGAACCAGGCTCGATCCTGGTATTCCTGCCGGGACAAGCCGAGATCCGGCGCGTCGCCGAGGCGTTGGCCGCGCGCGTCCGCGATCCGGCTGTGGACGTTGTGCCGCTCTATGGCGCGCTCGATCGGGGCGAGCAGGATCGCGCCATCATGCCGGCGGCTAAAGGCCGGCGCAAAGTCGTGATTGCGACATCGATCGCTGAAACCTCGCTGACGATCGACGGCGTCCGCATCGTCATCGACAGCGGCTTGGCGCGGGTGCCGCGCTACGAGCCCGACGTCGGCGTCACAAGGCTCGTGACGCAGCGCGTCAGCCGGGCCGCCGCCGATCAGCGGCGTGGCCGCGCCGGGCGCACCGAGCCCGGCGTTTGCTACCGGCTCTGGGACGAGCCGGAAACACAGGCCCTGATGGCATTCGCCGATCCCGAGATCCGCAGTGCGGATCTGTCGGGCCTGCTGCTCGATTGCGCCTCCTGGGGCGTCACCGATCCAGCGACGCTCAGCTGGCTCGATCCGCCGCCCGCCGCCGCCGTGAAAGCCGCGCGCGAGGAGCTGCAGGAGATCGGCGCGCTCGATGCCGATGGCCGCATCACCAGACGCGGCAATCATCTCCGCGATCTGCCATTGCCGCCGCGTCTCGCTGGCATGGTGGTCGAGGCGGCAATCCGCGGCGACGGTGACGCGGCCGCACGGATCGCCGCCGTGCTGGTCGAGCGCGGCCTCGGCGGCATGGATACCGACCTCGATCAGCGCCTCACCCAGTTCAATCGCGATCGCGGCGAACGCGCGCAACAAATGCGGCGCTTGGCGCAAGGCTGGGCGCAACGTGCGGCGGTTTCCGCGAGGATGGTGCCAACCCATGGCGAACCGCCTCGTGCCGCTGCCCTCCTGGCGCTCGCTTACCCAGACCGCATCGCCAAGGCGCGCGGCACGGCAGGGCAGTTCGTGCTCGCCAATGGCCGCGGCGCCATGCTCGACGCCACTGATCCGCTCGCGCGCGCCCCCTTCCTCGTCGTCGGTGAATTGCAGGGCAGCGCGGCGGCAACCCGCATTCTGTTGGCGGCCCGCCTCGATCCAGCGGATCTCGATGCGATCGCGGGCAAACGCATCTCTGAGACTGTCGAGACATTTTTTGATCGCGACGCTGCGGCCGTGCGCGCCCGCGCCGCGCGACGGCTCGGCGCGATTGTATTAGCGAGCGAGCCGCGCCCAGTAGCCCCGAGCGCCGCGGTCGCCGGCACGTTGGCAGATGGCATCGCTACACGTGGCATCGACACGTTGGCCTGGAGCAAGGCGCAGTTGCAGCTGCGCGCGCGCGTCGCCCTGCTACGGGCGTCGATGGCGAACGACACGAAAAATCCCTGGCCGGACCTCTCCGATGCGGCGCTGGCCGCGACCACGCGCGCGTGGCTCGCACCCTTCCTGCAGAGCAAGACGCGCGCGTCCGAGATCGATGCCGAAGATCTCGGCAATGCGCTCGACACGCTGATCCCGTGGGACCTGAAGCGTCAGCTCGACGCCGATGCGCCGACGCATTTCTCTGCACCGACTGGCAATCATCATCCGATCATCTACGAAGGACCCGGCGCGCCGTCATTGGCCATTCGCGTGCAGGAATTGTTCGGGTTGAAAACACATCCGACGGTCGGACACGGCAAGCTACCGCTGACGTTGGAGCTGTTATCGCCCGCGCACCGGCCGATCCAGATCACGCGCGATCTGCCGGGCTTCTGGCGCGGCTCCTGGGCCGACGTGCGCGCCGATATGCGTGGCCGCTACCCCAAGCACGTCTGGCCCGATGACCCGGCAAACGCCGCACCAACCGCGCGTGCCAAGCCGCGCGGGACGTAGTCGCCGTACCAGCGCCGCCATATCTCCCGAATAGACTGCGGCGCACTCACCGGATTGAGTTCGTGTGATCGACTATGCGACTTCTGCGCGCTTCTTTGGCACTTTCGCCATATGCTGCCGGCTCGCAGCGCCCGAATTGGCGATGGGTACCCATCACATCGGCCATGGGTCATCGGTGCATCGCGACAAGGGGCCGCTCAAAGGCCGGCCGCAGTCATTTGCCCGCCCCGATCTTGTCCTGCGTCTTGGTCGCAAAGTCGCTGGCGTCGTGGCGCTCATGCAACTGCATGTCGAGATCGCCCATCACGCGATTGACCATGCGGCCGCGCCGCACTGGCGGCCGGGCGTCGATGGCCTCAGCCCAGCGCTGGACGTGCGTGTAGGATTTGACGTCGAGGAATTCGCCGGCGCTGTAGAGCCGGCCGAGCGCCAGCTGGCCATACCACGCCCAGATCGCGATATCGGCGATCGTGTAGTCGTCGCCGGTCATGAAGCGGTTGTCCGCAAGCCGGCGATCGAGCACGTCGAGTTGGCGCTTCGTTTCCATGGCAAAACGATTGATGCAGTATTCGATTTTCTCCGGCGCGTAGGCGTAGAAGTGACCGAAGCCGCCGCCGAGATACGGCGCGCTTCCCATTTGCCAGAACAGCCACGACAGACACTCGGTGCGCAACGCGTGATCCTTCGGCAGGAAGGCGCCGAACTTTTCCGCGAGATAGAGCAGGATCGCGCCCGACTCGAAAATCCGCGTCGGTGTTGGCGTACTGCGATCGACCATCGCGGGGATTTTCGAATTGGGATTGACGGCGACAAAGCCGCCACCGAACTGATCGCCGTCGTTGATCCGGATCAGATAGGCGTCGTATTCGGCGCCGGTGTGCCCGAGCGCCAACAGCTCCTCGAGCATCACCGTGACCTTGACGCCGTTCGGCGTCGCGAGCGAATAGAGCTGCAGGGGATGGCGGCCCACGGGGAGCACCTTGTCATGCGTGGCGCCGGCGATCGGGCGATTGATCTTTGCGAATTTTCCGCCGTTCTCGGCGTCCCAGGTCCAAACTTTTGGCGGCGTGTAGGCGGCGGCATCCGTCATGTCGTGCGCTCGATCCGATGAGATTGTGGATGCACCTTCCTACGCCATCTCGGGGCGAAATGCACGGGCGTAACCCTGCCTATGAATTCTCGCTGCAATGGCGTGGATCAGATCTTGGGCGGCCGCGACTGACCAACTGATGAAGGCGGCCCGCGTTCACCGGTAGCAGAATGACGTGCAGGAGCAGGATCGGAACAAGCTCGCGGTGATAGGCATATGTGATAAACGCGAAATTGCTGAGGATCGCAAATACGCGCAGGGTGCACATCGATCGCATGCAAAACGCGGCAAGCACGAGAACCGCCGCGACATAGCCGACGATATCGATGACCAGCATGGCGGTCTCCCCGGCGCTCGCTCATTGCGCCCATTCCCGTGAGCGTCATCCCCCGCAATGAGCGAGCTATTGACGTCTCAAAGTGTTAGTCGCAGCAGCCGGCAGAAAAGTTCATGCGGCAAGGACGCACCGTCCCGGGACACTAACGTGCTCGTGATCTCAAATCCGTTGCTCCGTTGAAACCAATTCCATCCTCGCCGCGACCAACTCCATGCAAGCCCACGGTGATGGTCCGCAATGATGCGGAGTGCACAAAGTGGGATGCACCACGACAGAAGATGGAGACACTTCATGAAAACGATCATGTTGGCCGCTCTGGCGGCAGTGCTGACGTCAGCAGCGGCTCAGGCCGACACTCCGAAGCTCGACAATCGCCAGGACCGGCAGGTCAACCGGATCTTCAATGGCGTCGACTCTGGCCAGCTCTCCTCACGCGAGGCGGCCAAACTTCTCAAGGGCCAACTGCAGGTCCGGAAACTGGAGGATCAGTTCAAGAGCAACGGCAACCTCTCGAACTTTGAGCGCGGCGTCCTGAGGGATTCGCTCGACCGGCAGAGCAACCGGATCTTCAATAAGAAGCACAACTGAGCCGCCGAAGGCAGCGACGGGGCAATGGGCCGCCGCAGCGGCCCATTGCTTCGGTTCAGTTCTGGCGCGCGCGCCGGAACGGTCCGAGTTCGAGACCGGCGCGTGCGATCATCTCCGGCCAGGCGTCGCTGGCGAGGAATCGCTGCTCGGCCTCGCGCGGCGTCGTAACGGGATCGAGCCCGGCGAGTGCGGCATCGACGTAGCCAGGGTGACACATCAAAAGCGCGTTCTCGCCGGCGCCGCGCAAGAAGCCCTGGAACAGGTGGTCGATGGGACGGCCGGGCGCGCCGAAATCGTAGACCCCGCTGAAGCCAGCGTTGGTTGCGACCCCCGCCGCCCGTGCACGGCGTTCGAGCGCCGCCGCGAAAGCCCCGATGGTCAAGGCTTTGCCCGTGGCGATCCCGCGTTGCATGACCCGCGCCATCGGATCCGCACACGAGCGTACATACGGAATCCGCAAGCGTGCGGCGTGCCGGATGACGAGATCGCGGATGCCGGGCAGTTGATGCACGTGATGGTGCCCGTCGATGTGCGCCGGCAGCGCACCGTAGTAGGCCTTGAAGCGCGCGATCTGCAGCTCGATTTCAGCGTCGATTTCAGCGAGGGGCACGTTCCGGAGCAGCGCGCCTTTCAGCAGCGGCATCAGTGCCGGGAACCGTCCCGAAGGAGCGAAGGTCGCCATCGCACCGATGGGATTATGATCGGTCAGCGTGAGGTGCAGGCCGATATCGGCATCGCCCGCGACGGCCTTCAGCGCGGCCGCCTCATCCGGCCAAAACTCAGACGCCGCCATGACGCTTGTCGCCGAAATTCGCCGCGCCGAAAGCAGTTCGCGAATGCCGCGGCTGATGCCAGGCGTGAAGGCATAGTCGTCAGCGTTGACAATCAGCCGCAGCGGGCGAGAAGATATCGGCGGGGCCATTGCGGCGCGAGATCCTGGGCAGAACTGCGTTAGGGGCTCCAGCCATAAAGCGATTGGCGGGCCTGTGCAATCGCGCGAGACATGCGATACATTCGCCGCGCGAACAGCCGACCGTGGAGAATTCGATGCAAACCGGCATCCGATGCATGCTGATGCGAGGGGGGACGTCCAAGGGGGCGTACTTTCTCGCCGATGATCTGCCGCGCGATCCTGCCGCGCGCAATGCCGTTCTGCTGGCCGTGATGGGCTCTCCCGATCCCCGCCAGGTCGACGGCATCGGCGGCGCGCATCCGCTGACCAGCAAAGTCGCCGTGATTAGCCGCGCCGCGACACCCGGCGCCGATATCGATTTCCTGTTCGCCCAGGTCGGTATCGACAAGCCCATGGTCGATACGACGCCGAACTGCGGCAATATTCTGGCGGGCGTCGGCCCGTTCGCCATCGAGCGCGGACTGATCAAGGCCGGTGAGACAACGACGCGCATCAAGGTGCGCACGATCAACACCGGCACCATCGCCGAGCTGCTGATCGAGACGCCAGGCGGACGCGTGAACTACGACGGCGCCGCCCGCATCGACGGCGTGCCGGGTGGTGCTGCTCCGATCGCAATCGATTTCCTCGATGCCGCAGGATCAGTCTGCGGCGCACTGCTGCCGACCGGCAATGTCGTCGACCGCATCGACGGCGTTGATTGCACGCTGATCGACAACGGCATGCCGGTGATCGTGCTGCGCGCCAGCGACGTTGGCCGCACCGGCCACGAGCCGCGCGATCAATTGCAGAGCGACAGAGACTTGAAGGCGATCATCGAGGCGATCCGGCTTGCGGCGGGACCGCTGATGAACCTCGGCGACGTGACATCGAAAGTAGTACCGAAGATCGCGCTCGTCGCAGAACCGGCAAAGGGCGGGCACGTCGCAACGCGCAGCTTCATCCCGCATGAATGCCATGCCTCGATCGGCGTATTCGCAGCGGTGACGGTGGCGACCGCCTGCGTGCTGCCGGGCTCGCCCGCCCACGCCGTGACGCGCCTGCCTGAGGGCCGCATCAAGACGCTCTCGGTCGAGCATCCGACGGGCGAATTCAGCGTGCGCCTCGAAGTCGGGGGCACGGCGGAGAAACCTGTCGTCGAGCGCGCAGGCCTGTTGCGCACCGCCCGTCTCCTGTTCGACGGCACGGCGTATGTGCGCGCCGCCGCCTCGCCTCATAGCCTCAGAGCCGCCGAATGATGACACGCAAGCCGAAGGGCTCTGCCCTTCGAACCCGCAAAAGGGCCAGCCCTTTTGAAACCCTCACTGAAGTATGGGTCCAGGGACGCGTCCCTGGCGCAAGAGCACGAGAGGCGCGCAGCCTCTCGTATCCCTTCCACACCAAGAGCACCCCATGACCACCAAGCAAAAAACCGGCCTCGTCATCACCGCCCATCCCGGCGACTTCGTCTGGCGCGCCGGTGGCGCCATCGCGCTGCATGCCAAGAAGGGCTACCGCGTCAAGATCGTCTGCATGTCCTACGGCGAGCGCGGCGAGAGCCAGTTCGCCTGGAAGAAGGCCGGCGTGAAAATGGCCGACGTCAAGGCCCAGCGCCGCGAGGAAGCGGAAGCCGCCGCCAAGATGCTCGGCGCCGAGATCGAGTTCTTCGATGCCGGCGACTATCCGCTGCGCACGACGCCCGCCATGATGGAGCGCACGATCGACATCTTCCACGAGTTGAACCCCGCGTTCGTCCTCACCCACGCGCTGGAGGATCCCTACAACTTCGATCACCCCGAGGCGACGCGTTTTGCGCAGGAAGCGCGCATCGTCGCGCAGGCCGCCGGCCATAAGCCCGACCCCGATCGCGCCTATTCGGCCCCTCCCCTCTTCCTGTTCGAGCCGCACCAGCCCGAGCAGTGCAATTTCAAGCCGAGCGTGATCCTGAACATCGACGACGTCTGGGAGACCAAGCGCAAGGCGTTCGAGATCCTCGCCGCGCAAAAGCATCTGTGGGCCTATTACGAGCGCGTCGCGCTCAATCGCGGCATGCAGGGCGGCCGCAATTCGGGCCGCCCCATGAC
Source organism: uncultured Alphaproteobacteria bacterium (assembly GCA_963779515.1). GTDB lineage: Bacteria > Pseudomonadota > Alphaproteobacteria > Rhizobiales > Hyphomicrobiaceae > CAVZYN01. The sequence continues at coordinate 378,836 of CAVZYN010000002.1, read as the reverse complement.
CTACGGCGAAGCCTACCAGCGCCTGTTCCCCGAAGCACTCGAGGTTCTGGCGTGAGGACAACACATGCCGGAAGAACTTGTTCCGATCTTTCGCGTCGCCAACGGCCACGAGGCCGCACAATGGTACGCACGCCTTGGATTCTCCGTCGAAGGCGAGCATCGCTTCACCCCACAACTGCCACTCTATCTTTTCCTGCGGCGCGGCGGGAACGCGCTGCATCTCTCGGAGCATACCGGCGATGCGCGGCCGAACACGCTTGTGTATCTCTATGTCGATGATGTCGACGTGATTGCAGCAGAATTCGGCGTGACCGTCCGCATCCAGCCCTGGGCGCGTGAAATCGAACTCACCGATCCCGACGGCAATCGTCTACGGATCGGCCAGCGCTGAAACTGATTGCGCGCGACGCTCAATCGTAATTCGTTACCTGACGCAATTTGGAGCAAACTCCCATGCACGTCGAACCTTGTTTCGATGTCGCCCACCTCGGCCACGTCGAGTTGCTCACCAACAAGCCCGAGGCGAGCCTCGACTTCTTCACCGACATCTTTGGCCTCAGCGTCAGCGGGCAAGAGGGTGACAGCGTCTATCTGCGCGCCTATGACGACTACGAATTTCACACGCTTAAGCTGACGGCTTCGAACACCACCGGCATGCGCCACGTCGGCTATCGCTGCGCCAGCCCGCAGGCGCTTGCAGCGCCGCGTCGCGGCCATTGAGACGCTCGGCGCCGGCATCGGCTGGAGCAAGGGCGATCTCGGTCACGGCCCCGCCTACCAGTTCCGCGATCCCGACGATCATGTGTTCGAGATCTACTACGAAACGCGGCGCTATGAGCCGCCTGCCGATCAGCGCCCGGCACTGAAGAACCAGGCCCAGCGCTATCAGCGGACGTGGTGTCGCAACGCGCCGGCTCGATCATTTCAATCTGCTCGCCGCCGATCTCGGCGCCATCCGCGATTTCTTGCCGAAAGCGCTCGGCAGCCGCGTCACCGAGCAGATCGTGCTCGAACACCGGCGCGGTCGGCGGCTGCTGGTTCACGGTCAACAACAAGTCCTATGACGTCGCCTACGCGCGCGACAACACCGGATCGCGCGGCCGCTTCCATCATCTCACCTACGCCGTCGATCAGCGCGAACACATCCTGCAGGCCGCCGACATCTTCCTCGAGAACGGCGTGTTCATCGAGACCGGCCCGCACAAGCACGCGATCCAGCAGACGTTCTTTCTCTACGTCTACGAGCCAGCCGGCAACCGCGTCGAGATCGCCAACGCGGGCGCGCGCCTGATCCTCGCGCCCGACTGGCAAACGGTGACGTGGACCGAGGACGAGCGCAAGAAGGGCCAAGCCTGGGGCCTGAAGACCATCGAGAGCTTCCACACCCATGGCACCCCGCCGGTGACGAAAACGTAGGGTGCAATAGGCCTTTGGCCTTTTGGCCAAAGGGCGTATTGCACCGGGCCGCAGCGAGCGACGGCTCTGTTCGGGGCCCGTGGCGGTGCATTACGCCTCGCTAATGCACCCTACGTTTTGAACAAATGTGAGGTGCGGGATCGCGGGGCAGCTACTATATTATTCGTAGTCCAACGCCAGGGGTCCATCCGATGATGCAGCTGTTCCGCAAAAAGTCCGACATGCCGAGCCCTGACGCCGCCCTCAAAGGCCGCACCACACCGATCCCGACCGCCAAGACGCATTTCATCAACAAGCGCGACCTCAAGGGGCCCTACCCGGCGGGCACCGCAAAACTGATGGTCGGCATGGGCTGCTTCTGGGGCGCGGAGCGGAAATTCTGGCAGCTCCCCAACGGCATCTGGATCACGGCGGTCGGCTATGCGGCCGGCATCACGCCGAACCCGACCTATGAGGAAGTGTGCTCCGGCATGACCGGCCACAACGAAGTGGTGCTCATCGTGTATGAGACCGGCAAGATCACGTTCGATCAGCTCCTGAAGACGTTCTGGGAAAGCCACGACCCAACGCAGGGCATGCGCCAAGGCAACGACCGTGGCACGCAATATCGCTCCGGCATCTATGTCTACGACGACGCACAGAAGACTGCGGCCGAAGCATCGAAAATTGCGTTCGGCAACGTGCTCGCCGCCAACGGCTACGGCCCCATCACGACTGAAATCCTTGACGCGCCAGAATTCTATTTCGCCGAGGACTATCACCAGCAGTATCTGGCGAAAGTTCCGAACGGCTATTGCGGGCTCGGCGGCACCGGACTGTCTTGCCCGATCGGCACGGGCGTCACCAGCTGAGACTCATGCAGCGCGCGATTATCGGATTTCATCAGGATGAATTTGGAGATTGGGTCGCGGATCTCGACTGCGGCCACGCGCAGCACGTCCGCCACAAGCCGCCCTTCATCGAGCGTCCGTGGGTCGCGACGGCGAATGGTCGCGCGGAAAAACGCGGCACGCGGCTGACATGCGCGCTGTGCGCGGCGGAGGGTCTGAACATGGACACCCAGATCGATCACGTCGTCGTCACGGTGCCGAACCTGGATGCGGCGGCAGCTCAATTCGAAGCCTTGGGCTTCACGCTGACGCCGCGTGCGCAGCATCCTTGGGGCACGGCCAATCGGCTGGTGCAGATGGCCGGCCAGAATTTCATCGAGATCCTGGAGCTCGACCGACCGCACCTCCTATTCGAGCACGACGCAGCGAAAACGCCGCCAGTGTTTTCCTTCGGTGCGTTCAATCGGGATTTTCTAGCGGCCGGGCTCATGGGATTTTCCATGCTGGTGCTGGCGGGTGCCGACAGCGCCGCCGATGTCGCGCGCTTCGTGAGTGCGGGCCTCGACACCTACGCGCCGTTCGACTTCGGCCGCCGCGCCAAGCTACCCGACGGCCGCGAGGTCGACGTCGCGTTTTCGCTCGCCTACGCGACACACCCTGAGATCACACGCGCGGCGTTCTTCACTTCTCACAACAAGTTTCCGGAGAATTTCTGGAAGCCGGAGTTCCAGCGGCACACGAATGGTGCGGTGGTGATCGAGGAAGCGGTTCTCGTTGCGCCGGAGCCGCGTCACTTGGCGCATTTCATTGGCGGGTTCACGGGCCAGCGCCCGCGCGAGATCGACGGCGGTCTGGCCGCGGCTTGTGGACCTCAAATCCTGTCGGTACTGACACCGGATGTCTTCGCCGCGCGGTTTGACGGCGCAATGGTCGATCTCGCGCAGGGCCCTCGACTTGCAGGCCTCGTGATCGCCGCCTCTGACCCGCCCGCGCGGCTGACGCCAGCATCGGATGCGGGCGGCGTGACGATTGCCTGGAGCAAGCGTGGGTGAGGTCAGCCGTTGCCTGGATAGTTCGGCGCCTCGCGCGTGATGGCGACGCCGTGCGTATGGCTCTCGCGCATCGCCGCCGGCGAGATCCGCACGAAGCGGGCGCGTTCGCGCAAGTCGTCGAGCGTCTGTGCGCCGACGTATCCCATGCCGGCGCGCAAGCCGCCAACCAGCTGATGCAGCACACCGTCGACCGGACCTTTGGCCGGAACCTGCCCCTCGATGCCTTCCGGCACCAGCTTCAACTGGTCTTTCACGTCCTGCTGGAAGTAGCGATCCGCCGACCCGCGCGCCATTGCGCCGACCGATCCCATGCCGCGATAGGCCTTATAAGTGCGGCCCTGATAGAGATAGGTTTCGCCCGGGCTCTCGTCGGTGCCAGCCAGCAGCGAGCCGACCATGACAGCACTTGCGCCAGCCGCCAGCGCCTTGACGATGTCGCCCGAGAACTTGATGCCGCCATCGGCGATGATCGGAATGCCTTGCTTGCCCGCCTCCTCGGCGCAGTCGAGCACAGCCGTCAGCTGCGGCACGCCGACGCCGGCAACGATCCGCGTCGTGCAAATGGAACCGGGACCGATCCCAACCTTGACGCAATCCGCGCCCGCGTCGATCAGCGCCTTCGTGCCGTCCGCCGTCGCGACATTTCCGGCAATCACCTGCACACGGTTCGACATCGTCTTGATCCGCGTCACCGCCTTCAGAACGCCCGATGAATGCCCGTGCGCCGTATCGACGACAACCACATCGACGCCGGCCGCGACCATCCGCTCCGCGCGCTCGAAGCCGTCGTCACCGACGCTCGTCGCGCCAGCGACCCGCAAACGGCCCTGATCGTCCTTGCAGGCGTTTGGATACTTCTGCGCCTTCTCAATATCTTTCACGGTGATCAGGCCGATGCAGTGAAAACCGCTGTCGACCACCAGGAGTTTCTCGATCCGATTTTGGTGCAGCAGCCGCTGCGCTTCGTCGCGGGTGACACTCTCGCCGACCGTCACGAGGCCATCCTTGGTCATCAGCTCGGACACCGGCTGGCGTTGATTGGTGGCAAAGCGCACGTCGCGGTTGGTGAGAATGCCGAGCAGCTTGCCCTGCTTGCCGCCGGTGACGACCGGAATGCCGGAGATCCGATGATCGTCCATCAGCTTCAGCGCATCGGCAAGCGTCGCTGTCGGCTCGATCGTCACCGGATTGACCACCATCCCGGAGGAGTACCGCTTCACCATGGCGACCTGCTCGGCCTGGATCTCGGGCGTCAGGTTACGGTGAATGACGCCGATGCCACCGGCCTGCGCCATCGCGATCGCGAGCCGCCCTTCGGTGACCGTGTCCATCGCAGAGGAGATAATGGGAATGCGCGTCGCGATACTCTTGGTGATACGCGAGGCGACATCGACGGAGGCCGGCAGGATATCGGAGGGCCTCGGAACCAGAAGCACATCGTCGAAGGTGAGCGCGACGGAACTCTCGTCAAGAACGGGGCGCGGCATCTCAGTATCCTCCGAATTCAGGTTGGCCACGGAGGGCACGCGCGACGGGCGCCGCGCGCGAGACCGGTTCGGCCACGCTGTCTATGGAATCAATGGCGGTTCTTAACAGAAGCCCCACCGGATGGGAATCTCTTTCAGAGCGCCAATCTCAGCAGCGCGACCGTGCCGATCCCAAGCACGATTGCGACAAAATCGTTGGCACCGAGGCGCACGGCGGCGACGGTCGCGGCCAAAGCGGCCCATTCGGGAATGCTGCCCTTGAGAAGCGCCGGCACGATCAGCCCGACCATGACAGCGAGCGGAATGGCGCCCAGCGCCGATTCAACTCGCGGCGTGATCGGGATCAACCCCATAAACCAGAAGCCTGAAAGGCGGCAAAGCGCTGCGGCAGCAGCCATGACCAAGATCACGAGCAGTGCTTCAGGGCTGATGGCCAAGTTGTTTGCCAGGCTATTTCCCATGCCGGAACGCTCCGACCACAACACCCGCGAGACCGGCGGCGACAACCGCCCAAGCACCACCAACCAATTTCTCCGTCAGCGCCGCCGCAACGGCGGCTGCCAGCAACGTCAGCACGTCGCGCCGGCCGTGCCACATCATCGCCGCCGCCGTGCCGCAGAACGCGACAAGAATAAAGTCTAGACCGTAGCGCTTCGGATCACTGACGAGACGCCCGAAATAAAATCCAAACCCCGTCGCGATGACCCATGTCGAATAACTCAGCAAACACGAACCGAGCAACACCCCAACGTCGCGACGCCCCCTCGCGTATTCCCGCATCGCCAGCGCAAAGCTGCCATCGACGATAAACAGCAGCGTCCCGTTGGCCTGCAACGGTGAGACGCCGTTGAGCCACGGCCTCAGCGCCGCGCCCTGCAGCAGATAGCGCGCATTGACAACGAGGACGGTCGCAAACAACGGCAGCAATCCGATACTTGCGTCGCGCATATGCAAGGTCGCGATCTGCGCCGTGCCGGAAAACACCAGAGCGCTCATCAGCACTGCTTCGGCAAGCCGCAGGCCGGCGTCACTCGCAAGCAAACCAAACACGAGACCGTAGACGATGGAGCTCGCGCCAAATGGCAGCGAGATGAGCGCACCCTCCTTGAGGCCGCTCCAGGTCAGTCGTGTTGTCTCAACTGTCTCCGTGCTCATCCCGCGCTTTCAACCCATCTTCTGACCGAAGGCGCGATAGACCTGATCGGCGATCACGGCAATCAAAATGAGCGCGAACCCCGCGAGGTCGAGCGGCGTCGGCCAATCTCCAAGCAAGAGAATGGCGCCGATCACACCAAAGATCGGAATGAGGAGCGTGCCAAGGCTCGCCGTGGTCGCGGGAACAGATCGCAGCAGACTGAACCACAGCGCGTAGGAGAGCGACTGCGGCAGCGCCACGTGATAGGCGAACGCGGCTGCAACCTGCGGCGACGAGAGATCCATGCGCGGTGTCTCGAACAACGCGAGGCCGATCGTGCACGCAACCGCTGCGACTGCAACCTGCCAAGTTGTGACCGTCAGCGGCGGCGCCGCGACCGGAAATTTCTTGAGATAGACCGTTCCCATCGCCCATGTGACCGCCGCGCCGAGCACATAAAGCAAGCCGAACGGCACGCCGCCCGCCGCGATCGCCGGCCAGAATGGAACCGACAGGATGAGCAGGCCAGCGGCACCGGTCAGCAGTGCCGCCGCACGCACCCGATCAATCTTTTCATCGAGAAACATCCACCCGAACAACGCGGCCCACAGCGGCATCGTGAACGTCAGGATCGCCGCCCGCGACGTCGGCATCGCGAGCTGGGCGAACACCGCGCAGACATTGAAACCGGCGACGCCAAGAAATCCCGCGATGACGACATGCCGCCAATGCTCACGCGGGATTGCGAGCGAAACGCCAGACAGCCGCGTCGTCAGCGCGAGCAGACAAGCACCAATAGCAAGCCCGCCCGCACGCAGCGTCCACGGCCCAACGGCGTCGAGCACGATCTTTACCGCTGGCCAGTTGAAGCCCCAGAACAGGGCAGCCAGCCACAAGCGCCACATGATAGGTCAGCCCCTGAAGCCGGTTGCGAGCACGTAGAGTTCGGCGCTTTCGGCGCGGCTCGCGGGCGGTTTGATGTGCCGCACGGTCGTAAATTTCAACTTCAGCAGCTTCAAGAGATCGCCTTCGGTGCCGCCCTGGAACACCTTGCAGAGAAACGCGCCGCCCGGCGCCAACACATCGCACGCAAACTCGATCGCGGCTTCCGCGAGTCCCATGATGCGCAAATGATCGGTCTGCGCGTGCCCCGTCGTCGGCGCCGCCATATCGGACAGCACGACATCGGCGCCACCGTCCCGCATCAGCGCTTTGAGCTTCTCCGGTGCGCCGTCATCCATGAAATCGAGTTGCAGCAGCGTGACGCCAGCAATGGCCTCGACTTCGAGATAGTCAATCGCAATCACCTGCCCGCGCCCCGCGATCGACTTGGTGCGCAGCGCCGCCACCTGACTCCAGCCACCGGGTGCGGCGCCAAGGTCGACGACGCGCTGCCCGGACTTCAGAAACTTGTACTTGTCGTCGATCTCGATGATCTTGTAGGCCGCGCGCGAGCGCCAGCCTTCGCGTTTCGCCGCCGTGACATAAGGGTCATTCAATTGCCGCTCGAGCCAGCGCGCCGACGACACCGTGCGCTTGCCGGCGGTCTTGACGCGAACATGCATCTTGCGCACGCCACCGCCCGGTCCCGAACTCGGTCCCGTGCCGCTGCCTTTCGATGTCGATCCTGGCCGCTTACTCACGTCGCAACTCCGTTAACGGCCATAGCTGCGCTGCTGCAGCACGCGATACGCCCCGTCTTCGGCCATCAGCGTCGCGAGAATGCCTTCGCGCAAACCGCGATCCGCCACCCTGAGCCGTTCGCAGGGCCACAGCCGCAGGAGCGCATCGAGAATGGCGCATCCCGCCAGCACCAGATCGGCGCGTTCGCGGCCGATGCATGGCTGTGCGATGCGCTGCTCCTGCGTCGATTGCAACAGCGTCTCAATGACACGGCTAATGTCAGACGTCTCGAGCCAGCAGCCGTCCACACGATTGCGATCATAGCGTGGCAGTCCAAGATGCACACCGGCGAGCGTCGTCACCGTGCCGGACGTTCCAAGCATGTGCACCGCACGCCCAACCAGGCGTTGGCCAATGCCGTGCTCCCGTTCGAACGGATCCAACAAGCTCGTGACATGCCCGACCATGCTCTCGAAAATGGCCTGATCGACGAAACGGCCATCGAACCGTTCGGCGAGCGTCACGACGCCGACCGGCAGCGAGGTCCACGCGACGATGCAATTCTGGACGTCGATGCGGTCCGCCAGCGTCCGGCGCTGGTTCGAGCGGCGGCGGCTGAGATCGAGCCAGATCAACTCCGACGATCCGCCGCCGATGTCGAACACCAGCACCAGATCCGCGTTCGCCTCGATCAGCGAGGCACATCCCGCGACCGCAAGCCGCGCTTCCGTCTCCCGATCGACGATCTCGATGCCAAGACCGAGCTCGCGTGTCACCCGTTTCAAGAATTCTTCGCCATTCTGCGCGATCCGGCACGCCTCTGTCGCGACAAGCCGCGAGCGGCGCACCTGGTGCCGGCCGATCTTTGCCGCACACACGCGCAACGCGTCGACCGTGCGCGTCATCGCCGCCTCGGACAAAAGGCCGGACGTGGTGACACCTTCACCGAGCCGGATGATTCGCGAAAATGCGTCGATCACCTTGAAGCCGCGCCGCGACGGCCGCGCCACCAGCAACCGGCAATTGTTGGTGCCAAGATCGAGTGCTGCATAGGCTGGCGGACCAGCGTTGGGCTGGTCAGGTCGTTCCTGACGACTGCTGCGTCCGTTGGTCGGCTCCGCCACAGGTCTTCTCCGGTGCCTGGATTACGGCGGCGGCTGGAACAGGCCGGCACCGGGCGTCAGGCATCTCGCTCGATTTATCTTGAGTCGCACTGTATCAGGTCAGCCCGCGTGGTAAAGCTGTAGTCGGAGACCGTGGTTGATGCGCGGAATGGATCGGAAATCAGTGCGAAAGCCTTCACGTCGCGCAGTTTTGTGCGTGGGGCCGCTGCTCTCGCTGCTTAAGGCAACGCCGATCGTGGCGGCAGACGGCGGCAACCTCGATACGCTGGTCAATGCCTATCGCGAGCACATCGCCGAGATGGACGGCCGAACACTGCTCATGAAAAACGGCGCGCGCATTCGGATCGATGATGAGCAACCGCAGAAATCACATGCCGATTGGCTCGCCCGTCCAGACCTCAAGGATATGTTCCGATATCGCTATGATACCACAACCGAAGCCGCCGTGCCGCCGACGGATCATGATCCCGGCCGCGCGCGGACCAGCGCGTTCTTCGATTCGATTTACGGCGACTGTGGCAACGGCACGGCCCAGCGCCATCTCGTCGATGTCGCATGGTTGCCGCGGCAATGACGGCGGCAGGATCAAGGTCACGGCGATCAACGGCGTCGCGGCGCGACTGGCCGCAATCAGCACCGAACTCGAACAGTTGCCAGCCGATCGGATCAAGTTCCTCGTGCCACCAGCGGGCGGCTTCAATTGCCGCCAAATCGCCGGTAGCGCGCAGAAGAGCCCGCATGCGTGGGGCATCGCCGTCGACATTGCAATTTCCAACGCCCACTACTGGCAATGGAGCAAACCCGGGAACGGCCGCCACTTTTGGCGCAACGCGATTCCGATGGACATTGTCCGCGTGTTCGAGCGCCACGGCTTCATCTGGGGCGGACGGTGGGATCACTTCGACACCATGCATTTCGAGTTTCGCCCGGAGCTGCTGGCGCCAATTGCGCCGCTGGCGCGGTAATCCGGCGCACCGATTAACTGCGAAAGATCCAGCGAGCACATGATGTTTTCAACCATTGCCGCCGGCATCGTCGCGGCACTCGCGGGATTTGGCGGGTCGATCGCCGTCGTCCTGGCCGCCGCGGCGGCCGTCGGTGCGTCCCCAACGGAAACCACCTCGTGGGTGACTGCGCTTTGCGCCGCTATGGCCGCGACCACGGCGCTTCTCACCGTGTCTTCGCGCATACCGATCACCACCGCGTGGTCGACGCCGGGGGCAGCCGTCATCGCTGCGACCGCGGGCACGATTTCATTTCCCGCCGCGACCGGCGCGTTTCTTGTCGCCGCCGCACTTGTGGTTCTGACGGCTCTGATCCGCCCGCTCGGGCAATTGGTCGAGCGCATCCCGCTGCCGATCGCATCCGGCATGCTGGCAGGCGTGCTGCTGCAGTTCGTGCTCGCGATCTTCGCAAGCCTGCAGGCGCAACCGCTGCTGGTCTTGCCACTTGTCGCGCTGTTCCTGATCCTGCGTCTGTGGAACCCGGCCATGGCCGCGCTCGTGGTGATGATCGCGGGCGTGGCATACGCCTGGGGGCTCGGGCTCGCGCCCATGGCCGTGCCGTTCGATGTATCGCTCGTCGCCCTGACAGCGCCCGTCTTTGATCCAACCGTTCTGATCGGCCTTGCGGTACCGCTCTACGTGGTCACAATGGCGGGACAGAACCTGGCTGGCGCCGCGGTGCTGCGCGCAGCGGGCTACACAATACCCTTCAACCGCTCATTGATGGTGACAGGGCTCGCCTCGATGCTGATCGCGCCGTTTGGTGGCCACACCATTGGCCTCTCCGCGATCGCATCCGCCATTTGCACTGGCCCCGACACGCATCCCGATCCCGCCAAGCGCTGGCCGGCGGGCGTCAGTCTCGCCATCACTTACACGCTGATAACGGTGTTCGCCGGAGCGCTGGTGGCGCTGTTTCTGGCGTTGCCGCCGGAACTGATGCGAACCATCGCCGGCCTCGCCCTGATGACATCGCTGATTGGCGCGCTCTCGTCGGCGACCGGCGATCCGGAACTGCGGTTCGCCGCCATCCTGACCTTCGCCGTGACCGCATCAGGCCTGACCATCGCCGGCGTTGGCGCGGCATTCTGGGGGCTCGTCGCGGGCCTGCTCGCGCTCTGGCTCGAACGTGCGTGGCCAGGCCGCACGCTGCGATGACGCATGTTGCAGACGGGGGGCGTTTTTCGTTTCCCGATGCGAACTTGCAGGCACCGGCCCTGGCCGCTATATACCGCTCGATCCGGCGTGGTTGCGCCGGAGAGCCGTGATGGGGAATCGTCTAATGGTAGGACTGCAGACTCTGACTCTGCCTGTCTAGGTTCGAATCCTAGTTCCCCAGCCACCTTTCAATCCATTGATATAGATAGATATTACGAGATTTGTCCGACAAGATTCAATCGGCGTGCGCACGCCTATCGCACCGCGCGGCCGACTTTTTCGCGGGCGATGATCATTTTCATGATCTGAGCGGTTCCATCGCCGATCTCGAGGCCCATGACGTCGCGCAGCCGCTGTTGATGCGGCAGGTCCATCGACCAGCCGTAGTGTCCGTGCGTGATCAGGCATTGGTGAATGACCTCGACCGCCGTTTTCGGCCCAAGCCATTTGCACATCGCCGCTTCCGACGTATGTGGCAGGCCAGCATCCTTTAAGCGCAGCGCGTGGAAACAAAGCTGCCGGGTCGCCGCCAGCATCGTCTCGGCCTCGGCGAGAGGGAACGTCACGCCTTGGTTCTTGGCAATGGGCGCGCCGAACGCGACCCGCTCCTTGACGTAGGCCCAGGTCTCATCGACGGAGGCCTGCGCGGAACCCACCACCTGCAGCCCGATCAGCGCCCGGCTGTAATCGAAGCCCTGCATCACTTGAACAAAGCCCGCACCTTCGCCAGCTAGTCGGTTTTCCGTGGGCACGATGACATCGTCGAAAAAAATCGAGCAGCGGCCGATGGCATGGCTGCCAAGATCCTTGTAACGCTGTGTCGTGACACCCGGCGTTGCCATCGGCACGAGGAACGCGCTGACACCGCGCGCGCCATCTTCCGGGCGGCCGGTGCGCGCGAACAGCACACAGGCATCCGCCTGGTCGGCCATGCTGATCGAGGATTTCTCGCCTTTGAGAATGTAGCGGTTACCGTCGCGACGGGCGGAGAGCACCAAGTTCGCCGCGTCCGAGCCGCCACGCGGTTCGGTCAACCCGATGCAGACGACCGACTGGCCCGAAACGATGCGGCCGATCCAATGCTTGGCAAGCTCCGGATTTGCGTGCTCCGCTAGAATTTTGCCGTTGAGCGATCCCAGGATCTGCAGATAGGCGACGTTGATATCGGCGTAGCCGACCGCTTCGGCGATTAGGCCGCTCGCCAAACTCGGCAGGCCATAGCCGCCGTGTGCTTCGGGCAGTTCCGGCGCGATGAGGCCGAGACCACCCATCTCGCGAACTAGCCTCTTATCAACGCGAGCATCCTTTTCGCGTTGCATGTAGAGTGGCCCGATCTTTTCACGGGCGAAGCGTTGCGCCGTCGCCTGCAGCGCAACGAGCTCATCGGGCAAGGTAGGGTCCACGGCGCACTCCTCAGGTCGCGAACTTGCGGAAGCCGGGCATGCACCTCACCGAGTGCGCCGGCACCGTCCTGTTCAGAGCCAGCGCTTGCGGCGCCGGAACGACTTTAAATTCTTGAAGCTCTTGCGCGCATCGCCGCCACCGCCGAGATAGAATTCCTTGACGTCCTCATTGGAGGTCAAGGCCTCGCGGGTGCCGTCGAGCACGATCTTGCCCGACTCCATGATGTAGCCGAAGTCGGCGACCTTCAGCGCCATGTTGGCGTTCTGCTCGACCAGCAAGATCGTGATGCCAAGGTCGCGATTGAGACGCTCGATGATGGCGAACACCTCCTGCACCAGCAGCGGCGCAAGGCCCATGCTCGGCTCATCCAGCAGCATCATCTTGGGCCGCGCCATCATCGCGCGGCCGATCGCCAGCATCTGTTGCTCACCGCCGGAGAGGTAGCCGGCCAGGCCATTACGCTCTCTCAGGCGCGGAAAATAGTTGTAGACCCGATCGATGTCGCTTTCGATTTCCTTGTCGCGCCGGGTGAAGGCGCCGACTTTCAAGTTCTCGAGCACGGTCATGTCGCCGATGATACGGCGCCCCTCCATGACCTGGAAGATGCCGCCGCGCACGATCTTCTCGGGATCGAGATGCGTGATGCTGCGGCCGTCGAATGTTATGTCGCCGGCGACGACCTCGCCGTTCTCGGAGCGCAGCAGGCCAGAGATCGATTTCAGCGTCGTCGACTTGCCCGCACCATTGGGGCCGAGCAGGGTGACGACCTTGCCGCGCGGCACGGAGAGGCTGATGCCGCGCAGCACCAGCACCACATCGTCGTAGACGACTTCGATGTTCTCGACCTGGAGGATGTTCTCGGGTGTCGCTGGTTGAGGCGCCACCGCCGCCGTTGGCGCGGATACGGGCGAAGCCGCAGGAGCTGAAACCGGCGTTGCGGCGGCCACGGCCTCGGCGGCGATCATGGAATAGTTCACGGCGGCTCCTTGGGACGATTGGCGCCGCGGCGGTTTTTTATGCCGCCGCGGCGCATACTCAATCAAGCCTTGTGGCCGCCTCAGAAGCCTTGCCATTCGGGCTTACGCGGCACCTTCTGCTCGGCGATCTTCTCGAACTTGACGACGCCAGCTGCGACCAGATCGGCAACTTCGCCTTTTTCGGTTTCGCCACTGACTTTCGCGCGACCAATGTTGACGGTATCGACCGACCGGTGATCGGTGTTGGTCCAGCTCACCGGCGCACACATGCCGTCGGCTCCCGCCGGCACGAAGTCCTTCAGCGTCTCGAGCGCGGCCTTGATACCGGGACCGTTGAGCTGGCCGGCCTTGTCAGCCATCTTTAGCCCCTCGGCCAGATGCAACACTTGGCACGCACCCAGCGCGTAAGGGAGCGGGCGGAACGCCTTGCCGGTTGGATCGGACATTGCCGAGATTTCGCGGAACACCTTCATGCCCGGAACGTCCGAGCCCCACATCGGTTGGGCCAGCACGTTCACGAGCCCGTCGACGCCTTTGCCGATCGCCTTCATGCCGGCCTCGTCCATGCCCCAGATGTTGGCCATGAACTGAACGTTGACGCCAACGGTCGTGCACGAGCGGATCAGCGCAACGTTGGCGCCGGTGGTGTTGGCAAGGAAGGCATAGTTGGCGCCCGATGCCTGCAGCGCGAGGCACTGCGCCTTGAAGTCACCGCCGGCCAGCGCGTACTGGATCGACGGCAAGACGTCGAAGCCCATTTCCTTGGCAAGCGTTTCACCCGCTTCCTTCGGCGCCAGCGGATAGGGGTGGTTGTCGCCGAGGTGGACGTACTTCGGCTTGCCCTGCCCGCCCTTCTTCTTCCAGTCCTCCGCTGCCCACATGACGAGTGCGCGATTGCCGTCGGAATAGGATGCCTGGCCGAAGAAGTTGTAGGGCGCAGGCTTGATCTTGCCCTCCTTCGCCTTGGCGCTGATGCCGGTCGGGTCGGTCAGATGGCCCGAGAAAGAGAACGAGAAGTAAGGAATTTTGTCCTCGGCGATGAAGCCAACCATCGCTTCGGTGTCGTTGGTTCCGTAGCCGAGAACGGCGATCGCGCCCTCGTCCTTCCATTTCTTGTAGAGCTGGATCGAGCGTTGCGTCTGATAGCCGTAGTCGACGATCTCGGCATCGAGCATCTTGCCGTTGATACCGCCGTTCTTGTTGATCCAGGCGATGGCATCGACCTTGCCGGGGCCAGAGAACTTACCGGTGCTGGATGTTGCCCCGGTGTAATCGATCAGGTTTCCGATCTTGATTTTCTGCTGCGCAAGCGCGGGGCCCGCGAGCAGAGCCGCGAACGCAGTCGTTGCAAGCAACGTCGTCATTCTTGTCATGGGCTTACTCCTTGTTGCTGGTTCAGTACGAGAACGGGTAGAGCTTCCAGTAGGCCTTGATCTTGCGCCAGCGGGCGGCAAGACCGTCGGGTTCGAACACCAGGAAGAGCACGATCGCGAGACCGATCGCCATCTCCTTCAGATAGGCGAGCCCCTCGTTGAACGAGGCGCCCTGACCGATGCCGAGCGCTTGAATTTTTTGCACAGCGCCGAGCATCACCTCAGGTAGCAGGAAGATGAAGATGGTGCCGAGCAAGCTACCCATAATCGACCCGAGGCCGCCGATGATGACCATGGCGAGGAAGTTGACCGACAGCAGGAGATCGAACGCTTCGGCCGAGACGAACCCCGTATAGTGCGCCATCAGCGCGCCGCCGACTCCGGCATAGAGCGAGGAGATGCCAAACGCGAGGATGCGATAGTAGGTGAGATTGATCCCCATGATCTCAGCCGACAGATAGTGATCGCGAACCGCCACCATGGCGCGGCCGTCACGGGTGCGCATCAAGTTTGCGGCGAACAAGTACATGATGACCAGATGCGCCAACACCACAAAAATGTACTTGCGATCGCCGGAGAGCGAGAGGCCAAATAGGTTGTAGCTATTGGCGTTGGCGCCAGCTGCTCCACCCGTGAACCACTCCGCGCGGCTGAAGAAGTCCTGCAGCACGAACTGCGAGGCAAGCGTCGCGATCGCGAGGTAGAGCCCCTTGAGGCGCCCGGCGGGAAGCCCGACGAGTATGCCCAGTAGTCCCGTCGCAACACCGGCGAGCGGAATGCTCAAGGCGACCGGAACACCGAGTTTGCTGGAGAGATAGGCCGACATGAACGCGCCGAAACCAAAGAATGCCGAATGGCCGAGCGAGATCTGTCCGGTGAAGCCAACGAGAATGTTGAGGCCGAGTGCCGCGATACCGTAAATCGCGATCTGGATGATAAGCGCCAGCCAGTAGGACGAGACCAGCGGCTTGCCGGCAAAACTCAGCGGCAGGATGCAGAGGATCGCAAGACCGAGCACGCAGGCGATTGTCGATCCGCGCGCGGGAAAAATGGTCCTGTCTGACTGGTAGCTGGTGCGGTAGTCGCCCGCCGGCCGCATCGAACCTGCCATCTCACACCCGCTCGATATTCTTGGTGCCGAACAGACCATAGGGCTTGATCATCAAGATCAGCAGCATGGCATAGAACGGCGCGATGGTTATGAGATTGCCGAAGTGGAGGTATTCTGAATCGAAGTACTGCGCGAGCCCCTCGAGCAGTCCGATGACGAGGCCGCCGAGCACGGCGCCAATGATCGACTCGAGCCCGCCGACGATGACCGCCGGAAACACTTTGACTCCAACGGTCGCGACCGAGGCGGATACGCCCGAGACGATGCCAACCACGACTCCCGCCAGCGCCGAGACGACCGCCGAAATCGCCCACGACAGCGCGAATACCTGTTTCACCGACACGCCGAGGCTCTGCGCCACCTGCTGGTCGAAGGCGGTCGCGCGCATCGCAAGCCCCATGCGCGAATATTTGAAGAAGTAGGCAAAGCCCGCCATGATCACGAGCGAGATGGCGAGACTCATGAGATAGGCACTCTCGACATTCAGCCCGAGAATATTAACCGATTTCGTCGCGAAGACGTTGGGGTAGGGCTGCACGAAGACACCGAACATCCACTTTAGCAGCGCTTGGAAGAATATCGAGAGCCCGATCGTCACCATGACAATGGAAATGACGGGCTCTCCGATCAGCGGCTTCAGTACCACCACCTGGACGATGACGCCGAGCAGTGCCATGAACACGAGGCAGACTGGAAACGCCAGCCAGAACGGCAAGCCCATGGACGTTACGAGCCACCAGCACGCCCAGGCGCCGACGAGCACGAACTCGCCCTGGGCAAAGTTCACGACCTGGCTCGCCTTGTAGATCAGCACGAAGCACATCGCGACGACGCCGTAGAGCGCGCCGACGATCACGCCATTGACGAGAAGCTGGATCAGGAGTGTCGGATTTCTCATGTCGGCAGTCTCATATTGGCATGCTCATGTGGGTGCGAACTCATCTCACGCGCTCTTGGCTCTGGCGGCCGGCGCGGACAGGGTCGCGACCGGCAGCGTTGTGCGGATGCGTTGTTTGGAGCCGTCCTGGAACGCGATTTCGGTGTCGACCTTGACCTTCTCGGCGCCTGCGTAGATGGCGTCGATGATGTTGGCGTACTTCTCGGCGATGACGCTGCGGCGCACCTTGCGGGTTCGCGTCAGCTCACCGTCGTCGGCATCGAGCTCCTTGTAGAGGAGGACGAATTTGCGCAACTGCTGGGACGGCGGCAACGAGCCATTGATGCGTGTGATCTCGGCGCCGATCAGGTCGTAGACCTCTTTGCGGGAGGCGAGATCCGAGTAGGTCGTGAACGACATGCGATTCTGCTCGGCCCACTTGGAGACGATCGCGAAGCGAATGCAGATGATGGCGGCGGGGTAGTCCCGCTGGTCGCCGAGGATCACGGCTTCGCTGATGTAGGGTGAGAACTTCAGTTTGTTCTCGATGAACTGCGGCGAGAACCGCTCGCCCGTCGACATCACGGCCAGATCCTTCAGGCGGTCGATGACAACGAGTTGGCCGGACGGCTTGATGAAACCTGCGTCGCCCGTATGCATCCAGCCATCGCGCACATCGGCGCGCATGGCCTGTTCGTTCTTGTAGTAGCCCTGGAACATGTAGGGGTGCTGGCTGACGATCTCGCCGACACCATTGGGATCGGGATTGTGGATCTGGATCTTGTAGTCACCCGTCAGGCCACGCCCGACGGCGTCGAAGTCGGGGGGCTGCCCCGGCACTTGTGTGCAGTAGATGCCAGTCAGCTCCGTTTGGCCATAGAGCTGCAGCATGGGCACGCCCATCGCCATGAAAAACTTGAAAGTATCGGGGCCCATCGCGGCGCCGCCGGTGCTCGCAAGCCTGAGCCGGGAGAAACCTAGGCGATCGCGCAAGGCGCGCAACACGAGGCGCTGCGCCATTCCGCTTGTGCCTCCACGCTCGACCTCCTTGAGGCCCATGGCGAGACCGCGTTCGTACATGCGCCGCTTGAAAGGAGACGCGTCCATGATCTGCGCTCGCACGTCGGCAGAAATCCGTTCCCAGGAGCGTGGGGCGAGAAACATGAATGTCGGCGCGATCTCGCGCAGGTCCGCCATCGCGGTATCGGGCGCCTCGGCAAAGTTGACTTTGTGGCGGCAAACGATCGGCTGATAGAACGCCATGAACTGCTCGCCGACCCAAGCCATCGGCAACAGCGAAACGTACTCGTCGTCGGGACCGAGCTTCAGGAGATCACAATAAAGCGCAACGTGGCGGATAAAATTTCCCGACGTCAAGCTGACAAGTTTCGGGTTCGACGTCGTGCCTGACGTAGAACACAACACGGCAATGTCATCGCCGGATGTTGCATCGACCAGAGCATCCCACAGTGAAGGCTCACTCGTTAAAGTCTTGCGGGCCGATTCAAACAAGTCATCACGCTTCACAAGCCGCGGGTCACTGTACTTTCGCATGCCGCTTGCATCGCAATAGACGATCTTTGTGACAGTCGGCACGTTGGCGGTGACACGCAGGATCTTATCGACCTGCTCTTCATTCTCGGCCACCACCACCTTGGCTTCTGCAAACGCCAGCAGGTATGCAACCTCGGTCTCCAGCGCATCCTGATAGAGACCGAGGCTCATGGCGCGAACCGCATGGGCGCCGACGGCGGCGGCGATCCAGTCCGGGCGCGAGTCACCGATGATCGCGACGGTATCTCCAGCTCCAATCCCGAGAGACTTGAGACCGATCGCCCACAACTTGGCCCGCTCGCAGTAGTCCGCCCATGTATAGGATTTCCAGAGCCCGAGCTCTTTCTCACGCATGGCCACGTCGCGCGGATGCGTCTTGGCGTTGTAACGCAATAATTTTGGTAACGTGTCGTTGGTCTCGACATGCGCGAACCGGGCCGGCATCATTGCGCGGCCTCCAGCTTGGGCGCCTGCACGGGCGCGGCCTGATCCTCGCCCAGATAGGCGCGCTTGACCGCCGGGCTGGCTTTGATCTCCTCCGGCACGCCTTCCGCAATCTTGCGGCCGAAATCCAGCACCATAAGCCGGTGCGAGAGGTCCATTACCACGCCCATGTCGTGCTCGATCATCACGACGGTCATGCCCCATTCCTCGTTGAGGTCGACGATGAAACGCGCCATGTCCTCTTTTTCCTCGAGGTTCATACCGGCCATCGGCTCGTCGAGCAGGATCAGTTCCGGCTTCAGCGCAATGGCCCGCGCGAGTTCGACGCGCTTTCGCAAACCATAGGAAAGTGTCCCCGCGTGCTCATTGCGGATGCTCTGGATTTCGAGAAAATCAATGATCTCCTCGACAGCAGCACGGTGCTCCGCCTCTTCAGTTTGGGCACCACCCAACCAATAAAGCATGCCACGAGCAAATCCGCACTTCAGCAGGTGGTGACGGCCAACCGTGATATTGTCCAGCACGCTCATCCCATTAAAGAGCGCGAGGTTCTGAAATGTTCGGCCAATGCCCAAATCGGCACGCTTGCTCGGACTCATCTGCGTGACGTCGCGCCCCTTGTGCAGCACCTTGCCGGATGTCGGACGGTAACGACCCGATATACAGTTGAGCGTCGACGTTTTTCCTGCCCCATTGGGACCAATGATGGAGAAGAGCTCGCCTGGATAGACCTTGCAGCTGACGTCGGTCATTGCCGAGACCCCGCCGAAGCGCAGGCTCACAGCGTCGAGTTCGAGGATCGGGGCAACTTTCTGCACAGTGGCCATCGTGCTGGAACTCAAATTGCACGCCGGACGCACGATACAGCCACGTCACGGCTCACAGCAGCTCGATCGCGCTTCACTGGCGCCCCCATCATGGCGTTGCTTCCTCAATCTTCGGCCCTGCTTTTTTGTCCAACGCTGCTACGCGCCGCCGCAGAGGTCCTTGACCAGGACGATGCGATCGATTGGATGACCAGTCAATGACTTTGTCACGGGGATGCCATAACTCCACTGCAGCCCCAACATGGCCTTATGCTGGCCAGTGGGAATCCGTGGTCACAGGTGGAGCGTGCAGCATAGACCGCCAGGCTAATAAGCCTTCAGCGGCGGATACCGACGTCTGAGGAGCCGCCGGACTTACGCGGACGGACCGCAGTGTAGAGGTTACACTTCCTTTCCGGACGATAGTACTCGATCATTGCGCATTGCGGAGTACCGAGACATCGCTGCGCGCAGTCATCGTATGTCCCGCCATACCTGATGTCGTAGCCGGGCCCCTCGATCCAAACACCGGCAAGTTTCTCGATCGACGCCATCGGCTTGGCTGGCGCAGCATTGCCACCGGCGGCGGCAACTCCGGCGTTCCTATCAGTCGGTACACCTTGAGCAACGGCAGGCACGGCGAGCTGGGCCACCACGGTCACCGCCAGGGCGCCAATCCATCCGCAGTTCTTGGCCATTGGGTTTTCTCCCTCATTGACGTTTCACGATGCGGTCCGATGACGTCAGGGTCTGGACTGCGCGCAAGATGTCCTGCTCATCGTTGTAGGCAAACTCAAAGAACATGCGCCTCAGCACCGGATCATCAGACGCCTCCTCGTTCCGCCCCATGTAGAACCGGAACATCTGGCGCACAAAGCATTGCTTGAACATCATCGAATTCGTGAGAGCCTTCAGCGCTTCAACTGCTGAAGTTGTCTTCACTGGCTCCTCGTCGAGGAAGTTGATCATGATGCTCGTGTCGATGGGCAAACCATTATCAAGCGTGCGCCAACGCCCGAGCGCATCATAGCTTTCCAGAAAGAACGCAAATGGGTTGATGACCTTGTGGCAGCCGACACAAGCAGGTTGGCTGGTCGACTGTTCAATCCGCTGTCGTTCAGTCGCACCTTTCATCTCGTAGAGCTTTGCATGCAAGTCCTTGGGTGGCGGCTCCATCTCCATGCACATGGCCTTTCTCACCCAAAACACGCCGCGCTTGATGGGGCGTGAGCCGGTTGGCCCCGAATGCGAGGTGAGCACCGCCGGGTGTGAAAAAATTCCAAGCCGCTGCTTGGGATCCAGATCGACCAAACGCGCACCCGAAGATGCTGCAATCTGCGCGCCGTAGATCGGACCAAGAGAGTTCGGAACGAACGATTGCGTCGCTTGGGTAATGTCTTTCAACTTCGGCGCAGGCTTACCGAGCTGCGCCCGAAGAAATTGCCTGGTCTCCGCGCGCATGGCGGCCGCAAGTTTTGCATCGAACTCCGGAAACACCTTCTGAGAGATTGTGAACTCTCCCGCCTCCTTGATTTCGAGCCATGCCATAAAAAACCGCATGAGCTTCTCGCGCGACTCTTTTGAGCCGACGATTGCGCCGATGGTTGATGCCGCCTCTTGCCCGTTTCGCAGATAGTGGTCTGCTCGAAGAAAGTCGAGACCGACCTTTTCCGGCGGCGCGTCCGCGGCCGTGTACGTCACGGCCTGCAGGAGCTGCGACGGCTGCAGGCGAGCATTCCTGGTGACGTCGATCTCTTTTCGAAAGAGAAAATCAGGCGAACTGAGAACGACCTCGACAAAATCGCCGGTCGCTTGATTGAGACCCGCCGCCTGGACACTGGCCAGATAGAACGCTATCAATTTTTTTACTTTCTCATCGCCGACATCGCCACGGAAGGCTTTGACGATGAAGCTCCGCGCCTCCGCCTTCAAACAATCCGTTGCGGTAGCGGCACACGTGACGACTCCTCCAGGATCAGCCCGCACGCGTGCCGCAATCTCGCTGATCCAGGCGGCAAGGCCACGAGTATTCGCCGGATTGAAACTCAAGATCTCCGCGTACTCGTAATTCGTTTGCAGCGCGTCTTTCGGAACCGCGTCCTTGACCGACTGCGTGACATAGCGCGGCAATAGAGACGCCGCCGTTGCGTCGAGTTGGTCCCGCGTCAAGCGAAACAGCCGCTTCGGTGCAGCACTCCCCTCGTCACTCGGAAAGTACTGGCGCGCGGTGGCATAGAGGGCCGGGTCTGCCTCCAGATACTTCTGCTCCGGTCCGGCCGGTAAGCCTCCCCCAGTCGCAGCAAATTGCGTCTTGGCTTGCACCGCGGCGGCGCATACAGCCGCCAAGACAGCACCAGCAATGGCGCGGCGCGGATAGAGCTTTGCCTTCATTGCGGAACCCTCGGCTCAGATGATCGGGCCACGGCAGAGGCTCGCCAGACCGAAGGAATTCGTCTGCACGCCCGCCGCGTTGAGGCAGGAAACGTGAAGGTCGTTATTGTTACGGCCCGCGGCGTTGACGATCTGGCCGGTCTTGAAGCGTCCACCGCCTTGCCCGGCGAAGACAAAGGGAATGTTCGTCAAATAGTGACCACTGGAGCTGTTGCTCCAGCACTCCATGCCCAGCAGGATCGAACTATTGTAGAGCGCCGTCCGCCCTCCCCCGTCATCAATCGTTTTGAGGGTCGTGAGAAGTGACGCAAACTTTTCAGAGTAGTAGGTGTCGAGCTTGACCAGACTCTCCACGTCGCCATTGTGTTCGAGCGTGTGGTGGGCGCTGTGAATGCCACGGCTTGGCCAAGTTTGCCCGCTCGAACCGCCCGACAACGTGAAGGCCGCCACACGCGTGAGATCCATTTCGAACGCGAGCTTGATCATGCTGATCATCTGATCGTGGACAGGTGCCAACTGATCGAGATTGTGCTTGTTAGCGCCCTTGCCGGTTGGGCGGCTGACCGCGGTGCAGTGCGCGGGCTTACGCACCGACGCCGCCGCCCCACCGTTGACTGGCTTTCGCGCGGCCACTTCCGACTGGCTCCAACTTTCGAGCAGACCGTCGAGCTTCCGCGCATGTTCCGAATCCATGCCGTAGCGCAGCTTTGCATCCTTGATATCCGCAAGAATGAAATCGACGACACTAGCCCTACGCGCCAGCGCAACGTTCATCTTGTCTGCGTCACCACGGGATTGGTTCGAACTCACCAATGCAGGACTTGCTCGCCGTCTGCATAAGCATGTCGTAGACTTGCCCAGCGTCCTGAACCGGTTCGATCGCATTGCCATAGCGCGTATCGCCCGGCTGCCGATTACGAAATGAAATGTACCGGCTACCGACACCGACGTGATCCGCGTCCGAATGCGCGCCACCACCGACGTGCAGACTTGCCAAAGGCACATCCTTCAAGTCAGGACGGCTCTTGTAGTGATTGGCTATGCGGACATCGATCAACTCGTTGTCGGTGTAGGCAAAGTACGCATCGTTCTTCGTATACTTGTAACTGTTTCCCGTTGAGCACCCGATGACCCCGGCCGCATGCTCTTCCTTGTAACCTTCGCTCTTGGGGCTGCCCCCATGGATCTGCATGTTCTTGAACAGTATGATATCCGCGGCGTGCGGCTGCAGCGGCGCGATCGGTGTGCCAGCCAGATCGCCGAGCGAACTCGGGTTCGTCCGGGCCGGATAGTAGGAGCCGCCTTTGAAGAACAAGACATAGCGCGGCGCCCGTTCAAATGGGGTCCCGGCGGCGTAAGCCATACTTCGCAACACCGGATGGATCAGAAGAGCCGAGAGCCCGAACGTCTTGATCAAATCACGTCGCGTCATCAACTCGCGGTGCCGTCGCATTGAATGTCCCTACGATCTGACGTCTTCCCCGGCTTGTGCCAAAACAACCGAAACAACGTGACTGTTTTTGGGTGTAACCTCAGTCGGCAACTGAACACCGGCGCCGAGATCAGGCCTGAACCGCGTCAACTGTGGTACCGGCCAGGTCGCACCGTGACGGCAAAGTGGCAATTGGCAACTGTCAAGCGGCGCCGTACTTCGTCTCAACTCTCACACCGATGTCGTTGAGCAGCGTTGTCGGTAGCAAGCCGCCCGCGCAAACGATGACTGCATCGTTGCGCAGTACCACGCGCTCGCGGCCCCCATCGATGACGACGTGATCAGGATCGATGGCACGCACATTCGTATCGGTCAGAACCTGCAACTTCCCCGATCTAACGGCGTCGTCCAGCTTGCGCCTGTTGACGGGCTTCGCCCGGTTGAAGTGCTTTCCGCGATACGAAAGCGTTACTTTGGCCATGGGCTGGCACACCAATGCGACCGCCGCCTCGAGTGCGCTATCACCACCGCCGACGACCAGCACATGTTGCCCCCGATATTGGGCGGCGTCATCGAGACTGTAGACCACCTTCGGCAAGTGTTCGCCCGGAACACCCAACCGTCTGGGCGAGCCGCGCCGTCCAGTTGCCAACAAGACGGTGCTCGAACGGCAAATACCTGCCGACGTCACCACCTCGAAACCCCAGGCATGTGGAGCAATGCGCTCAACTCGGACGCCTCCGCGGATCTCGACCCCCGTCTGTGTGACAACCGATTGCCAGAGCGTGAGAAGACGTTCCTTGCGAACGCGCTTCATGCGCACTTTGCCGTAGAGCGGCAGATGGGCGGTGCGTGTCATCACCAGCTTGCGGCGCGGATAGTGCGCAACAGTTCCGCCCAATGTATCTTGCTCAAGTGTGAGGGAGCGCAATTTCCTCTCTTTTGCGGCGAGCGTGGCCGAAATTCCAGCTGGTCCGCCACCGACAATAACAACGTCGTAGAGACCTTTGGCGCCCACACGATCGTGCCGCGCGATGGCCTCGATCGCTTGCCGGCCTTGCTCGATGGCATTGGCGATCAGTCCCATGCCACCCAGCTCTCCAGCGATGAAAAGACCGGGAACGTCGGACTCGAACGACGGGGAAACGATTGGAATGTCGACACCGCGCCGCGCCGTCCCGAAGACCAAGTCGATGGCGCCGACAGGGCACGCCAATTTACAGGAGCCGTGGCCGATACATGATCCTGCATCGAGCAGATGCGCTTTGCCGTCAATCATGCCGATGACTTCGCCCTCAGGGCAGGCGTGTGTGCAGGCGCCGCAACCGACGCACCGCGCAGGATCAATAACCGGATGCAGTGATGGCGGCTCGACCGCACCCGCATCAATGAACTGTTGCTGACGCGAAGATGTCCGCCGCTCGCGCACCCAGCGGCTAGCACCAAACACACCCCACAGCGCCACCAGAGCCACTGCGTAAGACGTGTAACCAGCGATCGGAAATGCCTCGAGCATGCCGATCCAATCGCGCGTGACTGCGGCCTTATCGAGGCGAACGCGCACGGCCTCAAATTGGCTACACCAGCATCACAATCTCGAGCACTTCGTGCTGTAGGGGACCGCTGACGCAAACTCCACCGGGGGATCGGATTTGCCAGCAGCGACCAACAGAGCCGGTCCGGCAACGGCCGTGACTGGCGCCCCCGCACCAGCAGCGCAGACCAGCGCTCGCCATGGCGTTGTCGGGCGCTATCTCGTGTTGGCATGCGTCGCGCTCTTGCCTGGCGTCTTACTCAGAATTGGGGTCGATGCCGGTGCAATAGGACTGTCAGAGCTTCAACGGACGCTCGCCGACATCAAGTTTGGCAGCGGCGCGCGGTTCTGGCTCGGCGTAACCGGCACAACGATCATGGGCCTGCTGCTGCTCTATCCGCTGCGCAAAGCACTGACCAAACGTCTCCAGATCGGCAGCATCGGCAGTTGGTTTCACGCCCACATCTTGATCGGCCTCGGTGCTCCTGTCCTAATTCTCTATCATTGTAATTTTGGGTACGGCGGCTCGAACGCCAATGTTGCCTTGTGGAGCATGTTGTTGGTCGTCACCAGCGGCATAGCCGGTTTTTTTGTCTACGGTCGTGCCAGTCGCGACTTCTACGCATCGAAGCAGCGCGCCGAGCAACATCGCAATGCCATTCTTGCGGCACTCTGCGTTCCCGGCCCTGGCAAATCCAACCTGATCGCCACATTCGACGCCATCGAGCGCGAACTCCTCAAGCCACGCCAAGGCATCGCCGCTAGCCTCCGGGCGCGATACAAGGTTGAGTACGCTCGCCGCCTTCTGGCTGAGACAATTTCCTCCCTGATCGATGAATCCGCGCGTAACCAGCGTCTCGCTGACGGCGACATCCGCCAAGTGAAGCGTCTGATTGGCAACCACTTTCGTACCTACGTTGGACTGGCACGCGCGGCCACGAGCCAATCCGTGCGTGAGCAGCTCTGGGCGCGGTGGCGACTCTTCCACCTCCCACTGTTCCTGATCATGGTGATGGCGACGGTATTGCACGTCATCGCCGTATGGGACTGGGATGGGCTCCCACATCGCTCTGCAAGTGCGGCTCGTAGCATCGCTGCCCCCCCGATTGCCGACCCGCGCAAATCACGCCCCGTGATGCTGCACGAAGGAAAAAGCGCGGTCGCACCGGCGGCGCGGATCACTGAACCGCGACCGGTTGAGCGCCAGCAATCCATTGAGGCAAGCCGCAGCCCAACCCCTGACATGCCGAAAGTCGACGCACGAGCCGCCGCCCGCGCTGAGCAGCCTGAAGGAGTGCCGGTTCTCGTCGTCAAGCCCCAAGCGATCGGGTCACGTGCACCGGCGAACACTCGAACCGCAGCCAAGGACGCGCAGCCCACAAAATCCGCCAACATCCCAGCAAGCAATTCAGTCCCGATCACGCCGTCTCCGCAACCGGCATCTGAACCCGACATCAAGTCGGTCTACGCCGAACTGCAGCGCAGAACCGAGACCGCTCCGATGGCGCTCGGTGGCGCACGCCCGCGCACACTCAACGATCAGATCGCGGAACTCAAAGCCAAATTCGCCGCCAAGCAATTCTTCCATAGCGAACCCGAAACGGGTTTTGCGCTGACGGGCAAGCACCTAAAGGAAGATTGCACGACGTGCCACAAGGCTCCATTGCGCGAGGCCCGCAGCCCTGAGCCGCGTCAATGCATCGATTGCCACAAGGACGACGACATTCACAAGGGCCGCCAACCCAACTGCACGAGCTGTCACACGACCAATCGCTGGAGCCAGATCCTCCGGCGGAAATAGAGCACTCAACCAACACTACGTCCCGCAGAACGTGGCCTGGACAATCTGCTCTGGCCGCGGTGGGGCGCTGAAATGCGGCGCATACTCTTGGAGCGGCGCGGCCACCACCGCCACCAACGCTTCAAACGGCGCAAAGTCCCCTGAACCCACTGCCGCAGCGATTGCTTCTTCCACCAGATGATTGCGTGGAATTACCCTTGGATTGGCGACGCGCATGACCGCATGGCGCGCCCCGGGTGCCGATGGCTCGGCGCTGAGCCGCTGCCGCCACCGCGCCGCCCAAGCATCGAATTCATCCGGCACACGGAATTGCTGCCGTACTTTTGCGAGCGATCCGTCGGAACCACGCGCGACGTCACTGAGCCCGCTGAATGTCAACGTGAAGTCTGCGCCCGATTGCGCCATCAACGCCAACAACGCTTGCGCCAGCTCGGTATCGTCAGCCCTCGCTTCGAGCAACCCAAGTTTTCGGCCTAGCCCCGCCGTGTACGCGGTCCCGAACCGCGGCGAGAACCCCTCGATCATCTCTTGCGGCAATCCGACCGCCGCTGCCTGCTCATCAGCGAGCAAGGGCAACAGCGTTTCCGCGAACCGCGCGAGGTTCCACTGCGCAATACCCGGCTGGTTCTCATACGCATATCGCCCCATCTGATCGATCGAGCTGAAGACCTTTGCGGGGTCGTAGGAATCGAGAAAGGCGCACGGCCCATAGTCGATCGTCTCGCCGGCGATCGACATATTGTCGGTGTTCATCACACCATGAATGAACCCAACCAGCAGCCACTGCGCGACAAGCGCCGCTTGCCGGCTGATCACGGCATCAAGCAATCCGAGGTAGCGATTGTCTGCACCATTGACCTCTGGATAGTGTCGCGCGATCACATGATCGGCGAGGCACCGGATCGCGTCGACGTCTGCACGCGCCGCAAAGTATTGAAACGTACCGACGCGAATGTGGCTGGCGGCGACACGAGTCAGCACCGCCCCGGGCAATGGCGTCTCGCGCCACACGGTTTCCCCCGTTGCCACTGCTGCCAGTGAGCGCGTCGTTGGTATCCCAAACGCCGCCATGGCCTCACTGATGATGTATTCCCGCAGCACAGGCCCCACCGCCGCACGTCCATCACCGCGCCGCGAGAAGGGCGTCGGACCCGATCCCTTGAGTTGAATGTCCCGGCGCTGCCCATCCTGGCCGATCACTTCACCAAGCAGAATGGCGCGTCCATCCCCAAGTTGCGGTGTGAATGAACCAAACTGATGCCCAGCATAGGCCATCGCGAGCGGTTCACTGCCCGCCAGCACACGATTACCTGCGAGCGCTTCGATCACCTCCTGAGACGCAAGCACCGCCGGATCGAGCCCGAGTTCCAGCGCCAGCTTCTCGTTGAGTTTGATCAGGCGGGGTCGCGCGACCGGTGTCGGATCGAACCGCGCATAGAACCGATCCGGCAATCTCGCGTAGCTGTTGTTGAAATCAATCTGTCCGCCCACGTGTGTCATCACTCATCTTGCGGGCCGTGCATAAGTGCCTTGCACAGCCAAAGCTTCAAATCTCGTGCCTATTACGATGGAGACCTTAGCATCGGCATGCGACAGTGCCGAGCCCACAACGCGAGACAACACCTCATCATGCGCGGCGACCTCAGCGGCAAAACGCGGCTTTTTCCTATTGTCGGCGACCCGATTGCTCAGGTCAAATCGCCGTCCGGCGTGACCGATGCGTTCAACGAGCGGGGCGTCGATGCCATTTGCGTCCCGATGCACATCGCTCCCGAGGACTTCCAAACATTTATTGCGGCCATACGGCAAACCCAAAACGTCGGGGGTATCATCGTGACCGTGCCGCACAAGTTTGCGGCCTTCGAGGCCTGCGACGCGGTCAGCGCACACGCCGGATTTCTGCAGACGGTAAACACGATTCGCCGTCGCGCCGACGGCAGCCTCCACGGCGACATGTTCGATGGACTTGGACTGGTTGCGGCCTGCCAGGACAATGGCTGCAACTTCAAGGACCGCCGCGCACTCATCATTGGCGCTGGCGGCGCCGGCACGGCCATCGCTCATGCAGTCGCTAACGCCGGCGTGGAGGCAATCGGCATCTGTGATATTGATGCACGACGCTGCAACACGCTCATTGAACGGCTCCGGTCCGCGGACTTCAATGCAGTTCCAGCGCAACCCAGCGCAAGCGGCTTCGATATAGTGATCAACGCCACCCCGCTCGGCATGCGCGCCCATGATCCGTTGCCGCTGGATGTTGAAAGCTTGCGACCTCACACGTTCGTCGGTGACGTCGTCACGCTGCCGGAACGGCCGCCCCTCATCTTGCATGCCCAACAGCGTGGTTGCAAAACATCGACCGGCACCGAGATGTTCTTGAAAGTGCGCGACCTTATGGTCGACTTCTTGTTGGCGGATCCCTCTGAGGCAACGTGCATCGATGATCAATCAAATCGACACCATTCCTGACCAAGGCGCATACGATGTCATCGTGATCGGGGCCGGTGCCGCCGGCATGGCCGCCGCGCTCTTTGCCGCCATCGAAAAGCAGAAGGTGCTGCTGATCGAACGCACGGATTTTGTCGGCGGAACCTCGGCCCTCTCAGCGGGGTCGACATGGATTCCGAATTCCCGTCACGCACAAACCGTGACAGATGACGATAGTCTGGAGAACACCTCCAGATTTCTGACCGGCGTTGTTGGCAACCACTCGGACGCGGCCCTGCGCCAAGCGTTCCTGACCAGCGGCCCTGAAGCAATCGAAACACTGGAAACGCAGTCCGAGGTCAAGTTCCGCCCCTATGCAACCCACCCCGATTACGAGCAGCACGTCGAGGGCGCCACACTGCGTGGCCGCGCGCTTGAACCTCTGCCGTTCGACGGACTGAGCCTCGGCGGCCATCTCGCGCTGCTCCGCCCGCCCATCCCGGAGTTCACTCTCCTCGGCGGCATGATGGTCGATCGAACTGATATCGGCCACCTGTTGAAAGTCGGCAAGACACTCGGATCGACGCGCCATGCTGCAACTATTCTGGCGCGCTATGGCCGTGACCGCATTGCTGGTTCCAAACGCGGCACCCGCTTGCTGATGGGGAACGCGCTTACCGGGCGTCTCCTCAAATCCCTGCTCGATCGAAACGTTGATATCCTCACCGAGACGTCGGTGCGCGCGCTGAAATCGGACCACGGCGGTGTCAGCGGCGTGACCTTCGAGCGGCAGGGAAGCACCCGTGAGGTCCGAGCACGGCGCGCGATCATCTTGGCAGCCGGCGGCTTCAGCAATCATCGAACACGCCGTGCCGAAATGCTGCATGAAGCCACCTTGTCACATAGCCCCGCGGCGCCTGGACATACCGGCGAAATGCAGGATCTTGCACTTGCCCTCGGCGCTCGCTTCGGTGAAGGCAGCCTCGACAACGCTTACTGGGCCCCCGTTTCGATACGCACGCGCGCAGACGGCACCAAAGCTGTGTTTCCCCACTTCGTTCTTGATCGCTCGAAACCAGGCACGATCTGCGTCAATCAAAAAGGCGAGAGGTTCGTCAATGAATCGACCTCATATCACCTCTTCGTCCGCGCGATGTTCGAGGCGCATCGCGCCTCGCCCGCCATTCCATGCTTCATCATCACCGATGCCGTTGGCTTGAAAAAGTATGGCCTCGGCATGGTGCGCATGGGAACACGCAATCTCACAAGCTACCTCGCAGACGGCTATTTGACCGAGGCGGCAACGCTCGATGAACTCGCTGCAAAACTCGGCATGGATCGCGCGGCATTGGACAAGTCAGTGGCAACGATCAATGAAAGCGCCGCGAGCGGCGTTGATAGCGAGTTCGGACGCGGCACGACGCCCTACCACAAGATCAACGGCGACCCTGGCCACACCCCAAACCCGACATTAGGGCCCATAAAGAACCCGCCGTTCTATGCCGTCCGCCTGTACCCAGGCGATATTGGCGCGGCGACTGGCCTCGTAATCAACGCCTGGGCGCAGGTTCTGCGCGAGGCAGCTCAACCGATTGAACGTCTGTATGCCTGCGGTAACGAAGCTCAATCCATCATGGGCGGCACCTATCCAGGCCCTGGCATAACCCTCGGGCCGGCCATCACGTTCGCCTACCGCGCCGTCCGGCACGCCATCCACGGTGACCGCGCCTAAATACCCGCGCGCAGCACTGTCTATTTTTTATGCAGCCTGATTATGGCCGATTATTTTTTAATCAACCGAGCGCCAGCAATCGGCGTTGCGGACCACGGCCAGATGACTCGCCTCTGGATTTATATGTTGATATTTCAACAGTTTAAAATGCTTTTTCACTAGACCCCCGAGCTCTGGCACAGCGTTTGCTGTTTGTTAACCAGTTGAGCAAACCAGGAGACGATTCATGCAAATCAGCAGACGATCAGTGTTGCAGGGTGCAACCCTCGCGACCGCAATGGCCTTCAGTGGACCACTCGCCGCGCAAGACACCATCAAGGTCGGCGTCCTTCACTCCCTATCGGGCACCATGGCGATCAGCGAGACCACGTTGAAAGACGTGATGCTGATGCTCATCGAGGAACAAAACAAAAAAGGCGGCTTGCTCGGCAAGAAGCTCGAAGCTGTCGTCGTGGACCCCGCTTCCAACTGGCCGTTGTTCGCCGAAAAGGCGCGTGAGCTGATCACCAAAAACAAGGTTGCCGCCACGTTCGGCTGCTGGACCTCGGTGTCACGCAAGTCCGTGCTCCCGGTCTTCAAGGAACTCAACAACATTCTCTTCTACCCCGTGCAATACGAAGGCGAAGAGAGCGAGCGCAACGTCTTCTACACGGGTGCGGCTCCCAACCAGCAAGCCATCCCAGCCGTCGACTACCTGATGAGCAAGGACGGCGGCGAAGCCAAGCGTTGGGTCCTGGCTGGCACCGACTACGTCTATCCGCGCACGACCAACAAGATCCTCGAGGCCTACTTGCTTTCGAAGGGTGTCGCCAAAGAAGACATCATGATCAACTATACGCCGTTCGGTCATTCCGACTGGCAGACGATCGTCGCTGACATCAAGAAGTTCGGCTCGGCCGGCAAAAAGACCGCCGTCGTATCGACCATCAACGGCGACGCCAACGTCCCGTTCTACAAGGAGCTCGCTAACGCCGGTGTCAAAGCAACCGACATTCCGGTCGTCGCGTTCTCGGTCGGCGAAGAAGAACTCGCCGGCGTCGACACTAAGAACCTCGTCGGCCATTTGACCGCCTGGAACTACTTCCAGAGCATCAAGACCCCCGTCAACGATGCCTTCATCAAGCAATGGCAGACGTTCACGAAGAACCCGAAGCGCGTCACCAACGATCCAATGGAAGCCCACGTCATAGGGTTCAACATGTGGGTCAAGGCTGTCGAGAAGGCCGGAACGATTGACGCCGACAAGGTCATCGACGCCATCGTCGGCATCGAAGTACCAAACCTCACCGGCGGCACTTCGAAGATGCTCGCCAACCACCACATCACCAAGCCGGTCCTGATCGGCGAAATCCGCGCCGATGGTCAGATGGACACCGTCTGGAAAACCAAAGATCTCGTCCCGGGCGATGCCTGGTCGAAGCATCTCGATGGCTCGAAGGACTTGGTTGCCGACTGGGTTGGGAAGAAGTGCGGCAACTTCAACGTCAAGACCAACACGTGCGGTGGCGTATCCACCAAGTCGAACTGAGACCAAAGTCCACGTATCGGTGTGCGTCGCTTGTCGAACCGGCAACGACGCACACTGTTATCCACAGCGCCACGGACGGCATGCGCGATGAACGAAGCCTTCACGACCAACCGGATCGCCCGCCTGTCGCGCACTTGGCGTATCGCGCTTGCTTGTCTGCTATGGGTTCTCGCCACTCCGGCGATTTCGAGCGCCGGTGTCATTGATGACGCCGCAGCTCTCTTTGCCGCTGATAGTTTCGCCGACACGGAACAAGCGATAGGCAAACTCTCGGCATCCGGCCATCCCCAAGCCGAGATCATACTGCAAGCTCTCACCGAACGCCGCCTGTTGATCGATGTCCCCACCAAAGCGCTGGCGCTCAAGGTCGGCGACAAAATTCTCGATGCGGCAACGGGAAAGGAACGCACGGGATTTCCCGCCGGCGCCGCAGCCGTCCGCGTCAACAACCGCCTGCGCGGCCTAATTGAAGCAGCCCTCGGCGGTCTGACTCTGCAATCGGCCGATCCCGCAAAACGACTGTCGGCGGCCGAAGGCATCCTGAAGTCGCGCGATCCGAAGGCGCTCGCGCCGGTTGAAGCAGCGCTGGCCCAAGAGCAAGACCCGCGTGTGAAAGACGCCTTTGCTGCCGCGCGCGCAGCGATCCAGCTCTCAAGCTCGGATACGACCCGGGCCGCGCGCATTGCTGCAATTGCGACCCTCGCCGGGCGCAACGACGCCGATACGCTAGGTTTGCTGACTACGGTGCGTGCGCAAGCCGGCGACGACGACGTGCGTAAAGCGGCCGACACGGCCATTATCGCCATCGAGCGCCGCGCCAAAATCATCAACGCCGTCCAGAACATCTGGTACGGTCTTTCGCTCGGCTCGGTCTTGCTGCTCGCCGCCGCCGGGCTCGCCATCACTTTTGGCGTCATGGGCGTCATCAACATGGCACACGGCGAGATGGTGATGATCGGCGCCTACACCACCTACGTCGTCCAAGAACTCTTCAAGTCCTACGCGCCCGCCTCGATCGACTACTCACTTATCGCCTCGATTCCCGCCGCCTTCGCTGTCGCCGGCCTGATTGGCATCGCCATTGAGCGCGGCATCATCCGCTTCCTCTACGGCCGTCCGCTCGAAACGCTGCTTGCGACCTGGGGCGTCAGCCTGATCCTACAGCAAGCCGTCCGCGACCGCTTCGGCGCCAGCAATGTGCCCGTCAGCGCCCCGTCCTATATGAGCGGCTCGTTCGAGTTCTTCGGCCTCGTCATCACCTATGGCCGCCTATGGATTGTCGTCTTCACGCTGCTGGCGTTCGCACTTCTGCAATTCGTAATTCGCGCCTCAGCGCTCGGCTTGCAAATGCGCGCCGTGACGCAGAACCGCCGCATGGCCAGCGCCATGGGTATCCGGACAGGCCGCATCGACGCCCTCACCTTTGGCCTCGGCTCCGGCATCGCCGGCATCGCTGGCGTGGCGCTCTCCCAGATCGACAACGTCGCCCCGAACCTCGGTCAAAGTTACATCATCGACAGCTTCATGGTCGTCGTCTTCGGCGGTGTCGGCAGCCTCTGGGGCACGCTCGTTTCCGCGTTCTCGCTCGGCATCGCCAACAAGCTGCTTGAACCTGTGGCCGGCGCCGTGCTCGGCAAGATACTGATCCTGGTCCTATTGATCCTGTTCATTCAAAAGCGCCCGCGCGGGCTCTTCGCACTCAAAGGCCGGGCGATCGAAGCATGATCACGCTGTCTCTCATTGAGCGCATGGGCCGCGGCGGCTGGATCTTTCTCGCCTCCTTGTTGGCACTGGCCGTGCTCGCGCCTGCATCGAACATCCTGCTGGCGCCGGACAACGCGTTGCATGTGCCGACCTACATAATCTCGCTGCTGGGTAAGTATCTATGCTTCGCCATCCTCGCCGTCGCGCTCGATCTGGTGTGGGGCTATTGCGGTATTCTGAGCCTCGGTCACGGCGCCTTCTTCGCGCTCGGCGGCTACGCCATGGGCATGTATCTGATGCGCCAGATCGGCACTCGCGGAGTCTATGCCAATCCCGTCCTGCCCGACTTCATGGTGTTCCTGAATTGGAAGGAGCTGCCGTGGTTCTGGTACGGCTTTCACTCGTTCCCATTCACGGCCTTCATGATCGTCTTCGTGCCGGGTCTCCTCGCCTTCATCTTCGGATGGCTCGCCTTCCGCAGCCGCGTCACCGGTGTCTACCTCTCGATCATCACCCAGGCCATGACCTATGCGCTGCTGCTCGCCTTCTTCCGCAACGACATGGGATTTGGCGGCAACAATGGCCTGACTGACTTCAAGGACATCCTCGGCTTCAACGTGCAATCGCACGGAACGCGCATCGCATTGTTTCTTGCCAGCGTCGCGATGCTTGCACTGACCTTTGTTGTATGCCGTCTTCTCGTCACCTCTGCATTCGGAAAAGTCTTGATCTCGATCCGCGATGCGGAGTCCCGCACCCGTTTCCTCGGTTACCGCGTCGAGCACTACAAGATCTTCGTCTTTACGCTCTCTGCGTGCATCGCAGGCATTGCGGGCGCGCTCTATGTCCCGCAAGTCGGCATCATCAATCCATCCGAGTTCTCACCGGCCAATTCCATCGAAGCGGTCATTTGGGTAGCGGTAGGCGGGCGCGGCACGCTCACCGGCGCCGCCCTCGGCGCCATTGTCGTCAATTTTCTGAAGACCACCTTCACGTCAGGGGTGATGGCGCCCTACTGGCTCTTCGCCCTCGGCAGCCTGTTCATCGTCGTCACACTCGCACTACCCAAGGGCATCGTTGGAGCGGCTTCAGAACTGCAACGCTGGCGCAATGAGCGAACCCAGCGCGCAACATCAGTTCAGTCGATCACAGCGGCGGCGGAGTAACGGACATGCTCGACACAGCAGAAACGAGCGGCCACGTTCACAACATCCATACCCGCACCACCAGCGCGCTCCTCTATCTGGACGGTGTTTCCGTTGCCTTCGATGGATTCAAAGCCATCAACGATCTCGCACTCTTCATCGAGCCAGGTGAAATGCGCGCCATCATCGGCCCGAACGGCGCCGGCAAGACCACCATGATGGACATCATCACTGGCAAAACGCGGCCCGACTTCGGCCAAGTCCTATTCGACGGTGGACGCGTCGATCTCACAAAACTCGACGAAGCCGAGATTGCCGAAATCGGCATCGGCCGCAAGTTCCAGAAACCGACTGTTTTCGAAAGCCACACTGTCGCCGACAACATCCTGCTCGCGCTTGCAGGCCCGCGCGATCCCATGTCGGCCATCTATGGGTCCAGAAACCGCATACCAAGCGCAAGGATCGAGGCGATCCTCGAGCGCGTCCGGCTCCCACACCTCAGGCAGGCCGAGGCCGGCGCGCTCAGCCATGGACAAAAGCAATGGCTCGAAATCGGGATGCTGCTGGCACAAGACCCAAAATTGCTGCTGGTTGACGAGCCGGTTGCCGGCATGACCGACGCCGAATCCGAAGCCACGGCTGAACTCCTCAAGGAGATCGCCAAGACCCACTCCGTGATCGTCGTCGAGCATGACATGGCTTTTGTGCGCGCCCTCGGCGTCAAAGTCACCTGTCTCCACGAAGGATCCGTGCTCGCGGAAGGGTCCATCGATACCGTATCCGCCAATCCGCGGGTTATTGAAGTCTATCTGGGGCGCTGAACCATGCTGACGGTCGCCAATGTCGATCTCCATTACGGCGCCGCACAGGCCTTGCGGCAAGTGTCGCTCGACGCACGGCCTGGCGAAGTCATGTCCGTTCTCGGCCGCAATGGCGTCGGCAAAACCAGCCTTTTGCGCGCCATCATCGGCCAGCAGGGCATCAGCAGCGGCTCAATCACCTGGCAGGGCGAGGCAATTGCCAAACTTCCGCCCTTTGAGCGCGCCCGCCGCGGCATCGCCTTCGTGCCGCAGGGCCGCGAAATTTTCCCGCTTCTCACCGTGCGCGAAAATCTCGAAACCGGTTACGCCCCCCTGAAACGCGGGGACCGGCACATCAACGACGAAATCTTCGAGCTGTTCCCCGTTTTGCAGTCCATGCTGCATCGCCGCGGTGGCGACCTCTCCGGTGGCCAGCAGCAGCAGCTCGCCATTGCCCGCGCCCTCGTCACCCGCCCAAAGCTCCTCGTCCTCGACGAACCGACGGAAGGCATTCAGCCGTCGATCATCAAGGACATTGGCCGCGCCATCGACTACCTTCGCAATAAGGGCGATATGGCGATCCTGCTGGTCGAACAGTACTTCGAATTCGCGCGCGACCTCGCCAATCGCTTCGTTGTTATGGAACGCGGACAAGTGGTGATCGCGGGAACCCGAGCAGAAATGGTAGAGGCCGATGTCCGCCGCCGTTTATCCGTCTGATCAGACCAGACCACGCATCAGCCTCAGCAACGCGCTCGCACCATTGCGGGTCGTGGGCGGGCTTTCAGCATCGTTCAAAGCAGACAATGGCAAGACGTCCATTCGTTCCCTCGCTGAACATGGCGGCTACCGCCTTAAATTTCCAGACAGCTTTAGCCCTGCCGTCGAGGCGGTCACCGTCAACACCGGCGGCGGCGTAGCTGGCGGCGATCGCGTGCGATTTGACATTGGCGCGGGACTCGGTGCCAACGCCACCATCGCCACCGCCACCGCCGAGCGCATCTACCGCAGCACCGGCACCGCGTCCGAAATCGATGTCAACCTCACGGCGGGCCCCGCGTCCACGCTCGCCTGGCTCCCGCAAGCCTCGATTCTATTTTCCGGCGCACGGCTCAAGCGCCGCTTCGAGGTGGATCTCGCTCCGGACGCCCGCTTCATCATGGCCGAGACAACCATTTTCGGCCGCACCGCCAGCGGCGAGATCATGGGCAACGGCCTCCTCCAAGACGTTTGGCGCGTCCGCCGTGACAACCAGCTAGTTTTTGCCGAAGCCACCCGCCTCGATGGCAACTTGACCGAACTCCTCGCTCGTCCAGCCATCGCCGATGCTGCCCGCGGCATCGCACTACTGCTCTGTGTAGCGCCCAGCATCGCCGACCGGCGCGACGCCGTCCGTGCGGCACTGGAACCTTACGACGCCTCGACCGGCGTCAGCGCTTGGAACGGCATTCTCGTCGTCCGCGCCATCGGATCTCGGCTCGAGACTTTGCAGTCGGCCTTGCGACGCGCCATTGAGGCGTTACAAATCACTTCTGTGCCACACGTCTGGTCCAACTGACTTCCAGATCGAGACTGCAAGCCCATGAACCTCACGCCGCGCGAGAAAGACAAATTGCTCATCTCCATGGCCGCGCTCGTCGCCCGCAAACGCCTGGAGCGCGGCGTCAAGCTCAACCACCCAGAGGCGATCGCTCTGATCACCGACTTTGTCGTCGAAGGCGCCCGCGACGGCCGCTCCGTGTCCGACCTGATGCGCGATGGTGCAACCGTCGTCACGCGCGCGCAAGTCATGCCCGGAATTGCTGAGATGATTCACGATGTCCAGGTCGAGGCAACCTTCCCCGACGGAACCAAGCTCGTCACTGTCCACAATCCCATCCGCTGATCCAACGAGGTCAACCGCTCATGATCCCCGGCGAAATGATCACCACCAAAGGCGAGATCGAACTCAACGCCGATCGCAAGACCGTGACGCTGGAGGTTGCCAACACCGGCGACCGTCCCATTCAGGTCGGCAGCCACTACCATTTCTTCGAAACCAACCCCGCGCTCAAATTCGATCGCGCCAAGGCCAAGGGCTTCCGCCTTGACATTGCCGCCGGCACCGCCGTCCGCTTCGAACCAGGCCAGACCCGCCAAGTGCATCTCGTCGCCGTTGCCGGCAAGCGCCGCATCTACGGCTTCCGGCAAGACGTCATGGGAAAACTCAAGTAGTCAGGATCAAGCAACCCCATGCCCATCAAAATCTCTCGCGCCGCCTATGCCGGCATGTTCGGCCCGACCACGGGCGACAAGGTCCGCCTTGCCGACACCGAGCTCGTCATAGAGGTCGAGAAGGATTTCACTACCTACGGCGAGGAAGTGAAATTCGGCGGCGGCAAGGTGATCCGCGACGGCATGGGCCAATCTCAAGTCACGAACGCCAAAGGTGCCGTCGATACCGTCATCACCAACGCGCTGATCCTCGACCACTGGGGCATCGTCAAAGCCGATATCGGCATTGTGCGCGGACGCATCTCCAAGATCGGCAAGGCCGGCAACCCGGATATCCAACCCAACGTCGACATCATCATTGGCCCAGGCACCGACGTGATCGCGGGCGAAGGCAAGATCATCACCGCTGGCGGCTTTGACAGCCACATCCATTTCATTTGCCCGCAGCAAATCGACGACGCGCTGATGGCCGGCATGACGACCCTGCTCGGCGGCGGCACCGGCCCCTCACACGGCACCTTTGCCACCACCTGTACGCCCGGGCCTTGGCACATCGAAATGATGCTGCGGGCGGCTGACAGTTTTCCGATCAACCTTGGTATCGCCTGCAAGGGTAATGCCTCTCTCGCCGCGCCACTCGAGGAAATGCTGGAGGCCGGCGCCTGCGCGATGAAGCTGCACGAGGATTGGGGCACGACGCCTGCCGCCATCGACAACTGCCTGTCGGTCGCCGACGACCACGACGTGCAGGTGATGCTGCATTCCGACACGCTGAACGAGTCTGGCTTCGTCGAGGACACCATCAAGGCCTTCAAGGGCCGCACGATCCACGCGTTCCACACCGAAGGCGCCGGCGGCGGACACGCACCGGATATCATGCGCGTTGCCGGCCTGAAGAACGTGCTTCCGTCGTCCACCAATCCGACACGCCCGTTCACGGTCAACACCATCGACGAGCATCTCGACATGCTGATGGTCTGCCATCATCTGTCGTCAAAAATCCCGGAAGATCTTGCGTTTGCTGAAAGCCGCATCCGCAAGGAGACGATCGCCGCCGAGGACATTCTGCACGACCTTGGCGCCCTCTCGATGATGAGTTCCGACAGCCAGGCCATGGGCCGCATCGGCGAAGTCATCATCCGCACGTGGCAGACGGCACACAAGATGAAGACGCAGCGCGGTCCACTTCCTGAGGACAAGGGCAAAGGCAACGACAACTTCCGCGCCAAGCGCTACATTGCCAAATACACCATCAACCCCGCCATCGCGCATGGCGTCTCGAAACACATCGGCTCGGTCGAAGCCGGCAAGCTCGCCGATCTCGTCGTCTGGTCGCCGGCCTTCTTCGGCGTCAAGCCCGATTGCATCATCAAGGGCGGCATGATCGCGGCAGCCCCCATGGGCGATCCCAATGCCTCGATCCCGACACCGCAGCCCGTCCACTATCGCCCAATGTTCGGCGCCTACGGTTCAGCGCGCACGGCAACATCGCTGACGTTCACGAGCAATGTTTTCGCCAGTGGCAAATTGCCCAAGAAGTGGGGGTTGCGCAAAGAGATCGTCGCCGTGGCCAACGTCCGCAAGGGCATCTCCAAAAAGAGCATGATCCACAACGACGCCACGCCTGATATCAAGATCGATCCTGAAACCTACGAAGTCCGCGCCGACGGCGAGCTCCTCGTCTGCGAGCCCGCCAAAGAACTCCCCATGGCGCAACGATACTTTATGTTCTGAGCATCGAGCAGTAGGAGTTGAGATGCAGCGCGCCGTCCGCATAATTTTTAAGTCCGGCCTCAATGCCCGCATCACCGTCGATACCATTACGCTCGACCGCGCCCAGCGCCACAAGCGCCGCCTCGCCATGACCACCGATCGCGGCCACGAGTTCCTGCTCGACCTGCCCGAGGCAGCCTATCTCGCCGACGGGGACGCGCTCGAACTGGAGAACGGCGGCCTGATCAAGGTCCGCGCTGCAAACGAGCCACTACTGGAGATTCACGCCAAAGATCCGGCAGCCCTCGCACGCATCGCCTGGCACATCGGCAATCGCCACACGCCCGCCGAAGTGACGGCCACTGCGATCTACATCCAGCCCGACCACGTGTTGGAGGAGATGGTGATTGGCCTCGGCGCGCATGCGCATCACGTGAAACGGCCATTCGACCCGGAAGGTGGCGCATACGGCGGCAAGGGCCCGCTCGAACCTGGCCATCATCATCACGCACATGACCACGGCGGCCAACATCATCATGGTCACGACCACCACGACCACAGTCACGATCATGTCACAACGAAGCCCCAAATCTGGCGGCCGGACCAGCCCTGATGTCCGATCGCAACCAAACCGTCAAAGCAGAGGCATCGCGTGCCACTGAAGCCGCAACCGCACGCGTTTTGTTGCAGGTTTGGCTTTCACCCGCGTTTCCCGTCGGCGGGTTCGCCTATAGCCACGGCCTCGAAAAGGCAGTCGAACATCGGTGGGTCAGCGATCGTGCGACGCTAGAAGCCTGGCTTGCGGATCTGATCGTCCTCGGCGCGCTCCCTAACGACCTGATCTTGTTGGCCGCAAGCTGG
Source organism: uncultured Alphaproteobacteria bacterium (assembly GCA_963779515.1). Taxonomy (GTDB): domain Bacteria; phylum Pseudomonadota; class Alphaproteobacteria; order Rhizobiales; family Hyphomicrobiaceae; genus CAVZYN01. Next base: position 338,179 of record CAVZYN010000002.1, on the reverse strand, counting down.
CGCGCGGGCAAAGGCGCGACCTCGCCCCCTCTCGCAGACATCGCCGATCTCGCCGCCGCGTTGCAACCATCCGCCGAGCGGCACCTCGAAGCAACGCAGCAGGGCGCTTCATTCATCGCGCAGATCGAATCTGCATGGCCAACAGGGGCATGCTCTTGGGCCGATGCCGCAAAAGAGCGCACACCGACCCACGCCGTGGCCGTAGGTTTCGCCGCCGCTGCGCACGACATCCCGCTCACCGAAACGCTCAACGCCTACGCCGTCGCCTTCATCGGCAACCTGATGTCAGCCGCTATCCGCCTCAGCATCATCGGACCAACAGACGCGCAGCGCGTCACGGCAGCACTAGTGCAGCGCATTCTGGCCGCCGCGGCTCAGGCCGAGCGCGCAACCCTAGATGATCTTGGCGGCGCAGCGTGGCGCTCCGATCTCGCGGCCATGCAACATGAAACCCAGCACACAAGGCTCTTTCGCTCATGACCAAGTCACCCCACGGCCCACTCCGCGTCGGCATCGGCGGCCCTGTCGGCTCCGGTAAGACGACGCTCACCGAAATGCTCTGCAAGCGTTTCCGCAACGTCTACGATATCTGCGCCATCACCAACGACATCTACACCAAGGAAGACGCCGAAATTCTGATGCGCGCGCAGGCCCTGCCGCTCGACCGCATCATGGGCGTTGAAACGGGTGGTTGCCCCCACACTGCCATCCGCGAGGACTGCTCGATTAATCTCGCGGCCATTGATACGATGCGAAAGAAGTTTCCAAAGCTCGATTTGATCCTGATCGAATCCGGCGGCGACAACCTTGCGGCTACATTTTCTCCAGAACTCGCCGATCTGACGATTTATGTGATCGATGTCGCCCAAGGGGAAAAGATCCCGCGCAAGGGCGGTCCTGGCATCACCCGCTCGGATCTCCTCGTCATCAACAAGACCGATCTCGCCCCCCACGTCGGTGCCAATCTCGACATCATGGCGCACGACACCAAGCGCATGCGCGGCGACAAGCCATTCGTCTTCACCAACATTCGCGCGGGCAACGGCGTTGAGGAGATCGCACGGATCATCGAGCAGAAGGGCGGGCTGAGCCCGTCCACCTAGAGCATTTTCCGGCGAAGTGAACTCCGGTTCGTCGCAGAAGCTGCGACAAACAAAAAACTCTGGAACGAGTTCCGATTTCGTGAGATCGGAATGCGCTCTAGAGTGGTCGAAGTACGAACTGCGGGCGACCAAGAAACAGGTCGACTGCCAACTCCGCCAGCAGATTGTGTTGGGCCATTGATGCTTACGCCGGCGCGGCAACACCAGCGCCGAGTTCGGCACGCTCCGCATCCGCGGCCGCACGGCTGCGCACTTTTTCCCGGCGCTCTTCCGCCCTGCGGACAATCTCGTACAAAATCGCACCCGCGAGCGACACCGCGATGATCACGACGGCGAGCGCGCTGATCGCAGGCGTGGTGCCTTGCCGGACGCGGCCCGCGAGCACCGTCGTCATGGTCTTGTCGGCCAAGATCGCAAAGGTCGTCGTATTATAATTTTCAAACGACGACAAGAATGCAATCACCGCCGCAGAAACGAGTGCCGGCTTCAGATAGGGAATGAGAATGTGAAAGAACACTTGCGTCGGAGACGCACCGAGATCGAGCGCCGCCTCCTCTTGCCCGCGATCATAACGCTGCAATCGCGACATGAAGATCAGCATGCAATAGGCGGATATATACGTCGACTGCCCGAGCGTCGCGAGGAAGATGCCCTGGTAGACGCTGTCAACTCCGGTCCAATCCGAAATGTCGCGCCAGAAAATAACCGTCGAGATGCCGATAATGACCCCGGGCGTCAGCACCGGCGACACCACCACCAAGTAGTAGAGCGATCGCGCGCGGCTATAGACCTGGGTCATCACCAGCGCGCCGGCAAGCCCGAGAGGGACCGAAACCGCAACCACCATCAAACCGATAATGAGGCTGTTCCATAACCCCTCCATCAGGCCGCGATCCGAAAACAAGACGCTGAACCAGGATAGTGTCAGCCCTTCGATCGGATAGGCCTGCGGATAGGTCGCCGTGTTAAACGCCGAAATCGCCATCACGATCAGCGGGCCAAACAGAAACAGAAAGAAGAGCCCGATATAGAAGCCCATCATCACGCGCCAGATCCCGGATGACGTCATCGCGCGATCTCCGAGAAACTGACCTTGAAGAAGCGCATGACCAGCAAGACAAAGGCGATGCAGGTCAGCAGCAGCACGATGGCGTAGGCGGAACCCTGGTTCCAGTTGAAGGCTTGATAGAAGCGGTCATAGACGATCGGCGTGAACCAAAGGCTCTTGGGCCCTCCGAGCACCAATGGTGCAGCAAGCGCCCCCGCCGCGAGCATGAACACCAGCGTGCAACCCGATGCGATCCCGGGTTTTGCGTAGGGCATCACGACGTTGAAATGAATGCGCCACCACGGCGCTCCAAGGTCCCGCGCCGCCTCGATCTGATTATGATCGAGCGCCTCGATCGCGTTGTAGAGCGGGAACATCATCAGCAGCAGATAGGCGTACGTCAGCCCCGCATAGAGCGCGATGTCCTTGCCGATGAAGTCGATCGGCGACGACAGGATGCCGGCTTTGATCATGATCGTATTGATCAGGCCACCGGTGCCGAAAATGATGCCAAACGCGAACGCGCGCAAGATCTCGTTCACCCAGTAGGGCACGATGAGCAACAGCATCAGGACACGCACGGTGCCCGCTTTCGCAACCTGGGCGAGGTAGTAGGCCAGCGGATAACAGATCGCGAAATTGAGGATCGTGATGAACAGGCTCATCACAATTGTCAGCCAGAAGGCATTCAAGTGCGTGACGTTCCAGTTGGCCGTTGACGTCGCCGATCCGAACAGAAAGTAGCGATAGTTCTCGAGCGTATAGGTGTCACGCGGCCCACCCCGAGCCACCGCCGGCAATTTCGGATGAAACGAATAATCGACCATATAGAATTGCGGAAATACGATCAGCACCAGCATCCAGATGCCGACTGCCAGGATCAGATAGAGTGACACCGGCCAGCCGTTGCGCTGAACGAATGTCGGCGCCTTCGGGCCGTGTGCCGTGCGCCGCTCCGCGCGCGAAAGCGCCCAGAACGCCAGTATCGTCAACAACGGCAGGCCAAAGATAAAGAGCGCACTCAGCGGCTTCATGAGGCGGCACTCGCCGGCAGAACCATTGCATCCTTCGGCGCATAGACAAGGGCCACGCTCTTGCCTGCCCCAAGCAGAGTCGCGTCATCCTGCCGCGACAGATGCACCGTGATGGCCTTGTCAGCCGAACCCTTCAAAAACAGTTGCGTTGCATTGCCCTCAAAGGCCTGGGAGGTGACCGTCGCATGTAGAGCCGGCGTCTCGTTGGCCGCCGCAATGCGAAGCGCCTCCGGACGAATAAAGACGGTTGCCTTGGCCCCGATGGGCAGATGATCGAATCGCCGCCCTCGCAACTGGCCCAACGCTGTATCGACGACCGCCTGATCGCCATCCGACGACACGACTTTACCGTCAAATCCATTATTCTCGCCGACGAACGAGGCAACAAAGCTCGTCAGCGGCCGGTCGTACACTGTACGCCCGTCACCCACTTGTTCGATGACGCCAGCATTCATGACCGCGATCCGATCGCTCATGGTCAGCGCCTCACCTTGGTCGTGCGTGATATAAATAAATGTGATTCCGACGCGCTTCTGTATGGCGCGCAACTCGTTCCGCATGTGCTGTCGCAATCGCAAATCCAGCGCCGACAGCGGCTCATCCAGCAGCAACACCTGTGGTTCGACCGCCAGAGCCCGTGCGATCGCAACCCGCTGCTTCTGCCCGCCGGACAGTTCCGAAACGCGCTTTCCACCCTGGTCAGGCAGCGCGACAAGCCGGAGCAATTCGTTGACGCGCTTATCGCGATCTGCCCGCCCCACGCCGCGCACCCGCAGCCCATAACCGATGTTGTCGGCGACTGTCATGAGCGGAAAAAGCGCCAGGTTCTGGAAAATCAGCGCGGTAGGCCGCTTATTCGGCCCGATGCCGGCCATCGGCTGACCGCCGATCCGGATCTGGCCTTCCGATGGCTCGAGAAAGCCGGAGATCGCCCTCAGTAACGTCGTCTTCCCGCAACCCGATGGGCCGAGGATCGAAAAGAACTCACCGCCCTTGATCTTGAGGGTGGCATCTTTCACTGCAGTGAACGACCCGAACCGAATGCTCACGTGATCGAGGTCGACATCAGCGCTCATGCGCGCATCTCCTGCAGGTCTTCAACAAGTGCCACAATCGATCTGAAACCGCCTGGGGCACCAAGTGGCGCCCCAGGCGGACCATCGTACAGAAAGGCTTGTATTAGCAGTCACTTACGCTGCTTTAAACTTCTCGGCATATTGCGTGCGCAGGTCGGCGAACCATGACGGTTCGACCGGACGCCACCAGATCTTTGTCAGCGCATCACCCGGATAGGCTTCCTGGAATATTGCGCGGAACTTATCCGACAGCAACGGCTGAGCGTCCTTGTGGCCCGGATTGTACCCCGAGCCCTCGGCGACTTCCGCAGATCCCTTCGCTGAGTGGATGTACTTCAAGAACGCGTAGGCTTGCTCGACGTTCTTGGCAGCTTTGGTCAGTGCCATGCCGTCGATCCACCCGATCGCGCCCTCCTGCGGCGCCATATATGTGATCGGCTGACCCGCCTTCTTCATGCTGATCGCCGGGCCGTCCCAGGTCTGGCCGATGACGCAGCCGTTGGTGGCATAGCCCGACTTGGTGTTGTCGGCCGAATCCCAGAACTGCTTGATCCATGGCTTCCGCGCGACGGCTTCTTTCAAGATCACGTCGTAGATCTGCTTCATCTCCGCCTCGCCTTTGAAGGCGTTGAGCATCTTGCCCGACGGCAACTTGCCATTGGCATCCATCCACAGACCGATACCCAGCAGCAGCGAGTGCGGACGTCCTTGCACCTTGCCCTTGTATTCGTCTTTCCAGAGCGTGCCGTATGACAGATCCTTGTACTCGATCTTGGTCTGATCGTTGCGCCAAGAAATTGCCTCTGTGCCCCAGCAATGCGGCACCCAGAGTAGCTTGCCTCCGTCCGTCCAGTCCTTGCGCGCCGGCACAAGCAGCGACGGGATGAGCCCGCCAAGATCGAGCTTGCTTTCATCGAGCGGCGCCAGAACGCCGATGTCCTTGAACTGCGGCGCGCGATCGTGCGTCGGCATGCAGAGGTCGAAGCCTGCGCCTTTCGTTGCCTGCAGCTTGTTGATCTGCTCTTCGTTCTGCGAGAACGGCGTCAGGTTGACCTTGATGCCCGTTGCCTTCTCGAAGTTCGGGATCACGGGATTGGGCAGTTCATCGTCCCAGTTAATGATGCTGAGCGAGCCCGACGAGGACTGCGCATCAGCCACGTACCAGGGGCCGGTCGCGGCGACGGCGGCCGTCGCGGCGGCGGATTTCAGCATCGTACGACGCGAAAAGCGGCGCACGGCAAGCATCGTTTCTTCGGCCGATGTCAGTTTCTTCTTCACTGGTCACACTCCATTTTGATTGGAACCTTCGACGGATTGACTGTTTACACCTTGGCCAGGAGCCCAGCGCGTTGCCGCGCACGCGCCTCCATCAAGATCACAAATACTAGGCCGAGGATCGAACCGGCCGCAAGATAGCTTCCGGCGTTTCAATGATCCGCAGCAGATCCCAGCGGCGCACAGGTCATTTTCCTACACGAACCGAACTCTATAGCCTTAAGTGCGACTGTTCATAGGCTATCCAGCCAGATGGGGTTGGTCCAGGCGCGCTTCCCGGCGTTATCGATCAGGACCACGCGAAGCCATGCGCTCTTTTTCGTCAGTAACCAGCCCTTTTCCAGAGCCTCGATATTGAGCGCCGCACCGGTGATGGCCCGTCCCGTACGTCCGACACTTCGCGAGTGCCCACAAACGACGACGATCGTATCGACGGGCGAACAGCTGACGGTTAGCTCTCGCCTGGAGATCGCGAGCTCGTGGATCACCGGCCCCTGACTCGAATAGTACTGTCCAGCCTTCAGCGCAGCCAGCAGTATCTCGGGCTCGAGGGTCTCGGCCTTGACATGAACCCAGCCACCGAAGTGGTCCGGCGTCTTGAAATGAGCATCGTCCGTCGCGAACCCGGTGAGACGCTTACCCTCCGTCAAGAGCTGATCGAGCAAATACCAACCATCGCCGCGATCGCACTCCACCGCGCACCCGTGGTTATAGATCTCAACGGCATGCGCAACGTCGATTGCTCGACCATCCTCGATCGTAAGCTGCGACCAGGCCGGATGCGCTATTCCGACGAACGCACCTGCCGCAGCCGCACGCCGCGCAAGTTCTGACCCCGTTTCCTCTGGAGCCGCCGGCTCGAAATCGAGAGGTAACCCCGCCGCCACAATATGCCAAAGTTCGCCCACCTGCGTTGCCGGCGCATGCACTTCAGATCCGATGATGGTCGTGAAGCGGTTGGATCTCAGGTGGCGTGTATCGGCAATCGGCCAATTGAAGTGCCCGATGAAGTGATCGGACAGCATCATGAAATCATATCCAGCGCTCTTGTAAGCCTCGACCACCTGATCGGGCGCGAGTGCACCGTCGGACAACGTCGAATGCGTGTGCAGATTACCTCGCCAGAACCGGCCAGGCAGCGAGAACGGCGAAATATCGGTCATCAGCTTGTTCCCGCGATTCCGGCAACGCAAAGTCGCCAGTCTGATAAATTTGATCCTCAAATGCACGACTCGCTATTTTGGCGCAACAAATCGAGCTCAGATTTTCAATCGAACTTGACCGTTGGACGTGCCGTCCGACGCACCCTCATATGGCGGCCGGAATTGGCTGCACCATCTCCGGATTAAAAGTGTACGTGTTGAGCGGAACGTCAAGTTGACGCTCGAGGTTACCGACTGCATCGTGAGCTTCAAGTCTGACGCGTGGCCTTCAACGGACCAGCCGCTTCGGCTCGCGCAACACCTTGGCGCCACTTACCTCGGAAAGGAACTCCCGATGACGCGAACCATTACAGGTCAGTGGAACACGTACGGCCCGACCACGGCGCGCAAACACAGCACGCCCGACCGCCATACACGGCCCCAGAGCACCACCATCGACATCCACGCGCACGTTGTGATCCCCCGTGCGGTCGAACTCGTGAAACCGCATCTGGATCTCTCGACTGTCCCGCTCGCGCACTACGCCAACGCCGAAACCAAGCAGCTCAATATGAAGCAAGAGGCCGACATCATGCAGCGCCGGCCTTTGGCCCAGCGCCTGGCGGACATGGACGCCATGGGGCTCGATATGCAGGCGCTGATGCCGCCACCGCCCCAGTGCTACTATACCGTCCCGCTCGATATCGCCGTCAAGGCAACGCGCATGGTGAATGACGGCATTGCGGAATACGGCGCCCAGAAGCCGGATCGCTTCATTTGCTTTGGCTCGGTGCCGATGTCAGACGCCGGCGAAGCCGTCAAAGAACTCGAGCGGTGCATGACCGAACTCGAGTTCAAGGGCGTGCAGATTTTGACCAACATCGCCGGACAGGAACTCTCCCATCCAACCTTCGCCCCATTTTGGAAGCGCGCGGAAGAGCTCGGCGCTCTCGTCGTCATCCATCCCAACGGCTTTACGCATGGCGAACGCTTCACCCGCTTCTATTTCAACAACATCGTCGGCAATCCGCTTGAGACCACGCTCGCACTCCACTACCTGATTTTCGACGGTGTTCTCGAGCGCCATCCCGAGCTGAAACTCCTCGCCGTCCATGGCGGCGGTTATCTCGGCGCCTACTCCGGCCGGATCGACCACGCGTGGGGCGCGCGCTCGGACTGCCACGCCGACCTGCCGCATCCGCCGACCACGTATCTGAAGCGCTGCTACGTCGACACCGTCGTCTTCACACCCCATCAGTTGGCCGAGCTCGTCCGCGTATTCGGCGCCGACCGGATCCTCATGGGGACGGACTACCCTTTTGACATGGCCGACTATGACCCGATCGGCCACGTCGTTGGCGCGGAACTTGGCGAACAGATCCACCGCAGCCATCTGCGGCGGCAACGTCAAGAGGCTTCTGGGCATCTATTAGACGCCGTTTTACCCAATCATTTGAATTTGGACGCCGGGCCCACCCGGGTATGGCCCGCGATCAGCGGTCGCGGCCGGCGATCAGTCTCGCCGTCGCGTCAGCTCGCGCATGCGCCCCAGCGCGTCGAAACCCATCTGATTGACCAGATCGAGCATGTCGAGGGGGACCCAATTCTCGCGGATCAGCCCCTCGTGGTGGAGATAGAAATCCATGACCCGCATGAAGACCGGCCGCCCGCTCGGGGGCAGGCCACAGAACCCGCCGCCCTGGTGGACGGCATACACCGATGGCCAGCCGCCGGTGACCGAATAGGGTCCATCGCCGATCCGGATGTAGTGGCCGGCACCGTGACGTGCGCGCGCAGCTGTCACCTCCTCAAAGCTTCCCTGGGGACGGTGAAAAGCGATGCGAAACGGCAGTTGATGCCCATCGACGAAGCCATCGAGACCGCGCGTCGTGCCGATCCCCGCCGGGCCGTACCACATCATCTTCGGATGCCAATGGTGCCGTTGCGGCATGGCGATCAGAGCTGCCCGCGATAGGTTTGCGCGGTCGTCATGTTCCGCCAGCGTTGCATGCATGGCCAGGGTTTGCGTGATGCTTTGATCCGATTGAACGGGATCCGAGACAGTCATGCGGACCCCATCGGCGGTCAGCGGCGCCGGCCACATCTCGGCACTGCCCAAGGGCGGGGCCAACGGCCAAACGCCGGCCTGACGCATCACATCGAGAATGTCCCAGAGGAGATTGGCCTGAACGACCCGTCCCTGATCATCGACCTGATAAACCTCGCCGTAGCGCAGATAGAGCGGTTTATGGGTTGCGGGAATCCCGAGCCAGTCACCGCGCATCGTGCCGCAGTAATGGCCAAGCGCTGCGATGTAGCCGCGGCCCTGATACGCGCCGCCGACAAAAACGGCGTCGCGACGTTCGAGATCGGGAACCGCCAACTTCAGCGGTCCAAACGCCATGGCCTGGCGGCGGCATTGCCCGCGTGCTCGTTGATCGGATGGGCCACACGCCAGACCGCCTGCGCATGAGCGAGCGCGTCAAGCCGATCGGCAAGCGCGCCCGGCGCGGCCTCGGCCAGTTGCGCTAAACGCCGGTAGACGGTCTCGCGTAAAGCGCCGGACGGCGAGGCATGCGGATCGAAGTCTGGTGTCACGAAACTCTCGCTCTCATCGCGATGCGCTGCACGACGGTTTCACCCGCATTGGATAACCCTACATGTCATTCTTGCATACGTTTGCAATTCATGCCAGCGTGCGGGCGTGTGGTGTCAGCGATGCTCCCCTGGAGCGCGCGCCATCACTGGGAGATTCAGGTCAAAAAGAACCTTGGGAGCGCCAAATGGGAAACAAATTTTTAGCCGTCTGGTCAACTGCCGCCGTCTTGGCGTCCACGACGCTGGCGAGCGCCAATTGCGGGATGACCAGCGGCCGGGTCAACATCGTCGGCAATGAGTTCCCCGCGATCAAGACCGTCGCGGCCAACGCCGCGACGTGCGCGGTGGGCGCGGTTTCCGTGAAGTCTAATCTCACGGCCAATCATCAGAAGATCAATATCGCGGGCATGCAAGGCAAGCCTGCGGAATACACGTCGGCGATTATCGCGAATTCGTCGATCGTCGCGCTCATGAACGAAGATGTCATCCGGCCGCTCGATGAACTCGTCGCAGCACACGGTCAAGACATCCCGAAAAATCAGCTGATCACGATCAATGGCAAGATCATGGCGGTTGCATTCATGGCCAACTCGCAACACCTCATCTATCGCAAAGACGTGCTCGACCAGATCGGCGTCAAACCACCGAAATCATACGAGGACATGCTCGCGGCCGCCAAGCTGGTCCGCGACAAGGGCATCGCCAAAAATCCGATCGGCGGCGCCTACCAATCCGGTTGGAATTTGGCCCAGGAATTCGTCAACATGTACATCGGCCATGGCGGCGAGTTCTTCAAACCCGGAACCGCTGAAGTGGCTGTCAACAATCCGCAGGGTATTGCCGCGCTCAATATGATGAAGTCACTCAGTGCCTATATGAACCCGGATTTCTTGACGCACGACTCCAATGCAACGTCAGCCGAATGGAAGGCGGGCAATGCCGTCCTAATGAACTTCTGGGGCTCGCGCACCGGCGTTCTGATGGACAAGGCCGCGGGCGACCCGAAAGTTGCCGAGAATACGGCCGTCAGCGGCCCCCTGACCGTTGGCGGTGGAACCGCGACCGCAACGACACTCTGGTGGGACGGCTGGACGGTTGCCAAGAACATTTCCGATGAAGATGCGAAGGCGACATTTCTGGCCTTGAAGCGCGGCATTTCACCGGCGATTCTGACGCCCGAAACGATGGGTCAGGCCGTTTGGATGATCAAGGGCTACACGCCCGCGGCCGTCAATCAGGGTGTAACGCAGACGATCGCGATGGGCTCGAAGGCCTATCCGATGCTGCCCTACATGGGGCTGCTGCATACAGCGTTCGGCGACGGCATCGCACCGTTCCTTACCGGCAAGAAAGACGCAGCCGCCACGCTCGCCGACATCGAGGCGGCCTACACCACCGCCGCGAAGGAAAAAGGCTTCCTCAAGAAGTAACGGCCTGCCCCTGGGCGCCGCCGTATCATGCGCGGCCGAGCCCAGGGGTATTTTGCACGCCTCGATGACCGCCGTGTGTCTTCCGGAACTGCATCCATCCGGCAGGCAATGCCCCGACAGAACCGGAGTCATGAAACATAAAACGTTCCTGATGTTTTTTTTGCCGACGGCGACGGCGATGCTCCTCTTTATCGCGCTGCCGATTCTTTCGGTCATCATTCAGTCGGTCTACGCGCCACACGGCCAAGTGATCATCGAAGTCGAGAATTGCACGCCATTTGGCTGCACCAAATCCACGACTGTCGATCAGGCCGCGACCCAGGCCTTGCGCGAAAGCCAACCGCTCGGGCGCTTTGTCGGCCTCAGCATCTTTGCTGACCGATCGCATCTGGCCATCTCTGAGATTCGCCAGTCCTGGTCTTCCGCGACGAGCCTAGTGGAATTCTGGGGCCGCCTCATGAACTTGCCCTTCTATAAGGCCCTCGCGTTCACGCTGACGTACATGCTCATCGTCACGCCGCTCTCGATCATTATCGGTCTTGTCGTCGCGCTCGCCGTCAATGCGATCCCGCGCCTGATGCGTGGCCCCATCATATTCATGTCGCTGTTACCGATGATCGTCACGCCGCTGGTCGGTGCGCTGATCTTGTTCTGGATGGTCGATTCTCGAGGCGTGATCGGCGCCGCCGTGCAATGGCTGACCAACAACCCCGACCTTTCGCTCAAGGCCTCGACGGCGCTGACGTGGGTCATGCTGATCGTCTATGGAACCTGGTCCACGGCGCCCTTCGCCTTCGTGGTGTACTACGCTGGCCTGCAGACCGTCCCTCAGGACACGCTCGAGAGTGCCAGGATCGACGGCGCCAGCCGGTGGGAGCGCTTGCGCTACATCGTCATCCCGCATCTGCTGCCGCTGACGACCTTCATGGCCCTCATCAAGATCATGGACAATTTCCGCGTCTTCGAACCGATCGTCAGCTTCAATGCCGGCGCGCACGCACAATCATTGTCGTACTTCATCTACTCCGATCTTGGCGGCGAGACGCGATTGCTGTCGTCGGCGGCGGCCACCTCGATGCTGACGATCTGCGGCGTGTTGGTGTTGCTTGCGCCGGTCCTGATCCGCACATGGAGGCAATTCGGCAAGGCATGAGCGGGACCATGGGGACACAATCGAAACGCCGCCCACTGCGATTGAACCTGCTCATCGCCGGGTTGCTTGTTCTTTGGCTCGCCTGCGCCATCTTCCCGTTCGCATGGACAATGTGGGGCAGCTTCAAGGTCGAGGGCGACTTTTTTTCCAAGGCCGATTGGCGTCAGGTTCTCACGGGCCCATTGACGCGCTCCGAGCATGGCGGCCCCTTCACCGGGGCAGGATACCACGGCGCCTGGATCAAGGAAGAGTTCTGGCGTGCCGCCCTGAATTCAATGCTCGTCGTCGTTTGCGTGGTCGTGGTCTCGCTGACGTTCGGTACGCTTGGCGGCTACGCCCTCAGCCGCTCGACGTATCGGTATGGCTTCTGGCTCCTGCTCATCGCGCTGATCTTTCGCGCCATGCCGCCGATCACGCTGGTTTCGGGTTATCTCCTGCCATTTTATCGCTGGAACATGTGGGGCCATTTGCCGACGGCGATCATCGTCCTGGTGGCGATCAACCAGCCCTTCACGCTCTGGATGCTGACGGCCTTTTTCCGCAACATTCCGAAAGATCTCGACGAAAGCGCGCGCGTGGATGGCTGTTCGCCGTTCCAGGCCTTCCGGCATGTCATCATTCCGGTGATGTGGCCCGGCGTCATCACCACGGGATTGTTCTCCTTCCTGCTCGCCTACAACGACTTTGTCGTCACGGCGATGCTGCTCTCGAAAGAAAACCAGACCATGATCCCAAAGATCGCGAGCTTTCTGGGAACCACACAAACCGAAGGCAATGTCATGTTTGCGGTGTCGTCGGTCGTGTCCGTGACGGTCCCACTGTTCCTGCTCGTGATGGTTTTCCAGCGCCAGATCGTCTCTGGCCTCACCGCTGGCGCGGTGAAGGGATAGGTCATGTCCGACATTCGCTTGAAAAATCTTTCTAAACGCTGGGGTGCCGCCACCGGCGTCAAGACCATGACGCTGGACATCGCAGACGGGGAGTTCCTGGTTCTCCTCGGGCCGTCGGGCTGCGGCAAGACCACCACCATGCGCATGATCGCCGGGCTTGAGGATGCGACGGAGGGCGAGATCTGGATTGGGGACCGGATGGTCAACGATCTGGATCCCAAGGACCGCGACATCGCGATGGTGTTCCAGTCCTACGGGCTTTATCCGACCATGACCGTCTACGAAAACATCCGCTTTCCGTTGAAAGTCCGCAAAGTACCGGACGCCGATCACCACGAACGGGTGATGCGCGCGGCATCGACCGTCGAACTCACGGAATTTCTCGACCGCAAGCCAGCAGCCCTATCCGGCGGCCAACGCCAACGCGTAGCACTCGCCCGCGCCATTGTGCGCAACCCGAGAGTTTTCTTGATGGACGAGCCGCTCTCCAACCTTGACGCAAAGTTGCGGGTCTCGACGCGCGCGCAGATCAAAAACCTGCATCACGAACTCAAGACGACGACAATCTACGTGACCCACGATCAGATTGAGGCCATGACGCTCGCCGACCGCGTAGTCGTCATGAACCGGGGTGAAGTCCAGCAGGTCGGCAGCCCGCTTGAAATTTATGATCGTCCGGCGAACACCTTTGTTGCGGGCTTCATCGGCAATCCCGCCATGAACCTGATCGCTGGTGCGCTCGATGCCGGCACCTTCAGGGCGCGCGGCGCAACGATCACGGGCTTTTCCGGCGTTGCCGACGGCCCCATCACTCTTGGCTTTCGTGCGGAAGACGCCGTCCTTGCGGACCAGGGGGATATCGCCGCCGCCGTCTATTCGATGGAGCTTCTGGGGGATTCCTCCATGGTCACGATGCAAGTGGGTGGCGGCCTAGTCGCCATCAAGGCGGCGAAGGATTTCAACACCAAGATCGGCGCGCCGCTTGCTGCACGAGTACCGGCCCGCATCTGTCATCTATTTGATCCCGCAACAGGGCAGCGCATTGAATGGTCTGCACCCGGCAAACTTCAATCGTGAGCGCGAGAACCATGACGATCATGCATCCGGTATGCACCCAATCGGCCAACGTCATTCGCGAAGCCCGCGCGCCAGACGCCGTAGGGCGGATGGGCGCATGAGCGGCGACCGGACCATCGAAAAGGTGACATCGGCGGACGTCGCGCGGCTCGCCGGCGTGTCCCAATCCGCGGTATCGCGCGTGTTCACACCAGGCGCGTCGGCGTCGAAGAAAACCGCAGCCAAGGTACGCTCCGCCGCCGAACAGCTTGGCTACCGGCCCAATGTACTGGCGCGTGCCATGATTACTGGGCGCAGCCGCATCATCGGCCTGGTCGTTGCTTATCTCGATAACCAGTTCTATCCGGTAGCACTGGAACGCCTGTCGCACGCGCTGCAGGATCGCGGCTACCACATCCTCGTGTTCATGGCCGGGAATTCCGTCGAAAAGGTCGCCGAAGTGATGGACGAGCTGCTCGACTATCAGGTCGACGGCATCATCACGGCCTCGGTCGCGATGACCAATGAACTGACCACGCGATGCAGTGCGGCTGGAATTCCAATCGTCATGTTCAACCGTGGCCAGGACGATCCACGGCTGAGCGAAGTAACGTCGGATAATCTCGTCGGCGGCCAGCGCGCCACCGAGTTTCTGATCGCCGCGAACCACAACCGCATCGCCCACATCATGGGCTGGCAGGGCTCATCGACGGGACGGCATCGTGCCGAAGGATTTCGGCGCGCCATGCGGGCGAGCGGCCAAAAGCCGTTTGCGATGATCGACGGCGAGTATTCCCGCGAGCGGGCAGCGGCCGTGGCGCGCGAACTCTGTTCGGCTACAAAACGTCCCGATGCGATCTTTGTCGGTAACGATCATATGGCGATCGCCGTCATGGACGAATTGCGCTTCGGTCTCGGCCTGCGCATTCCCGATGACGTCTCGATCATGGGTTATGACGATGTGCCGATGGCGGCCTGGCCGTCCTATGCACTGACCACCATCCGCCAACCCGTCAATCGCATGGTCTCAGCAACGGTCGAGGCTATTCTCAGTCAGATCGAGGGTGACGATGCCCCTCGCAAAATTAGGATCGATGGACAACTGATGGTCCGCGATTCCGCCCGTAAGCCAGCAGGACAATGACATGATTGGATTCTCAAACCGTTGGCCGGACCTTCCTGGTTACATCCTTGGCGTCACCCATGAAATTTGGGAGGGGCGCGACATCGCATCGTTGCGCGGCACATATGCCGAGCAAATCGTCGTGCGGTCACCCGCGGGGGTTTCCGTCGGCAACGGTGCCGTGATCAATGCCACGATGGCGACGCTTGCTGAATTTCCGGATCGCACACTACTCGGTGAAGATGTCATTTGGTCGGGCGAGCCCGAGACGGGAATGCTGAGCTCGCACCGGCTGTTATCGACGGCGACCCATCTCGGCTCGGGCGCCTATGGACCGGCCACTGGCAAGAAGCTGACCTACCGTATCATCGCGGACTGCCATGCCATCGCCAATCAGATCGACGACGAGTGGTTGATACGGGATCAAGGCGCGATCGTGCGGCAGATGGGTTTGGATGTTGTCGCCTACGCTCGCGATCGGATACGGCGCGCCGGTGGACCTGAAACATTTCCAAAGCCGTTGTCGCCGGCCAACGACTGCGTTGGCCGCTACAAGGGGCGCGGCAACGACAACGAATATGGCGCCACCTATGCGGCTTTGTTGCGCCGGATCATGAACGCTGAGTTCTCCGCAATCCCAAAAGAGTATGACCGCGCCTGCCACCTCGAGTTGCCGGGCGGTGTGACCGGACATTCGCATGCCGACGCCGACCGCTTCTGGATGGGGCTGCGTGCGGCGTTTCCAGATGCAACCTTTGCCATCCATCACGTCATCGGCCGCGAAGACGCAAAAATGCCGCCGCGCGCCGCCGTGCGCTGGAGCTTGCACGGCAAGCATTCCGGCTGGGGCGCGTTCGGCGCGCCAACCAACGCCGACGTCTATGTCCTCGGCATCTCGCATGCCGAGTTTGGCCCTTGGGGGCTGCGGCGCGAATACGTGCTGTTCGACGAAACCGCCATTTGGTCTCAGATCCTCCTCCACACAGGTGACCTATGACTCCCCAACAGATGGACGCGCGCATCGTCCGCTATGGCGACTTGAAGCCATGCAAAACTGCCTTCATTGATGCCCACACGCCCGGCTCCGATCAGAAGGAGAACTTCACGATCATCGGCGGCGGTGTGTCGGAAAGCCCTGATCAGCACGTCCACATCCGTGAGACACCGGGCTTCAACATTGGCGCTGCCGGCCAGCCGCCCAAGTGCCGCAACTCTCTGCATGCGCACCGGACCGCCGAAGTGTTCTTTGTTCTCAAAGGCCGATGGCGGTTCTTCTGGGGCCGATTTGGCAAAGCCGGCGAAGTCGTGCTCGAGGAAGGCGACATCATCAACATCCCGACCGGCATCTTTCGCGGCTTCGAGAACATCGGCACTGACTATGGAATGATCATGGCCATCCTCGGTGGCGACGACGCCGGTGGCGGCGTCATCTGGGCGCCGCAAGTCATCGAGGACGCGAAGGCGCATGGATTGATCCTCGGAAACAACGGCAAACTCTACGATACCAAGAAGGGCCAGCGCTTGCCCGATGGCGTGCCACCCATGCCGCTCCTGACCGAAGTGGAACTGAAGGGCTTCCCAGAACCGGCAGCCGCGTCGGTCGTGCCAACCCACGTCGCCCGCTATTGGGATCTGATGGCGCTCGCCGATCGCCAACCCTGCAAGGTCATCGGTGCGCAGGGCAAGCTGCGTGACCGTCCAGGCTTCGAGGTCGAGCTGCTCGCCCGCACCACGATTCCCGATACGCCTTATCAACTCGACTGTCACGAAGTCCTGATGCCGATGCGCGGCCATTGGCGTCTGACGTGGCAGGGCGGCACGACGGTGCTCAACCCCGGCGATACCGCCGCTATCCCGCCAGGGCTTCCGCACGCGCTCGCCCCGTCCATGACCGGTGAAGCGTCTCTCTATCGGGTCATGAACACTGGCGATGCGGCCGGCGCGACCGGCCGCTTGTTGTGAAGGGGGCCTCCATGGCGCTGCTCACCACCCATGTCGGGTCACTGCCGCGCACGCAGCCGGTGGTCGACTTCCTTTTTGCGCGTGAACGCGGCGAGCCCTATGATCCACTCGCGTTCGATGCTTGCATGGCGGCCGCTGTCATGGAGCTTGTCCGCCGCCAGAAACAAGCCGGCATCGACATCGTTTCGGACGGTGAAACGTCGAAAATTTCCTACGCAACCTACGTCAAGGATCGCTACACCGGATTTGCCGGAGATAGCCCGCGCAGCCCGCCAGCGGATCTCAAACTCTACCCGACCTTCCTCGACCGCATTGCCAAACAAGGCGGTACCCCGAAATATTCCCGTCCTCAATGTGTGGGCCCAGTGCGCTCCAAAGGCCAAGGCGAGTTACACAAGGATATTGCTGCACTGAAGGCCGCCATGGCGGCGCATGGTGTCACGCGCGGATTTATCAATGCCGCGTCACCCGGTGTGATTTCGCTCTTTCTGCACAACGCCCACTACCCCTCGCGCGACGCCTATCTCGCGGCACTCGCGGAGGCGATGCGCGACGAGTACCGGACCATTGTCGACGCGGGCCTCGACCTGCAACTCGATTGTCCCGATCTGGCATTGTCACGCCACATGCTGTTCTCTCATCTCTCCGACGAGGAGTTTCTCAGAATTGCGGAATCGCATGTCGAGGCACTCGAGCATGCGTTGTCGGGACTGCCGTCCGAGCGCATCCGGTTGCATATCTGCTGGGGCAACTACGAGGGGCCGCATGTCTGTGATATCGACATGGCGAAAGTCTTCCCGCTGTTGATGCGCACGCCGGCGCGCTACATCCTGTTCGAGACCGCGAACCCGCGCCACGGCCATGAGTGGACGGTGTTTCGCGACCGCGCCAAGGAGATCCCCGCCGACAAAGTGCTTGTGCCGGGCGTCGTCGATACGACGACGAATTTCGTCGAGCATCCCGAGCTTATCGCGCAACGGCTCGACCGCTTTGTACAAGTCGTCGGGCGCGATCGCGTGATTGCCGGCACAGATTGTGGCTTTGGAACCTTCGCCGGATTTGGCTCCGTCGACCCCGAGATCGCATGGGCCAAACTTGCCGCACTCAAGGACGGGGCAGATCGCGCCTAATGTCGCGCCCAGCGCCGCGCATTGCGAGTTCTTGAGGTCATCCAAAAGCGAGGCGCGGCAGCCACAGAACCATCTCCGGCCACAGGATCATGAGAATGGCCATCGCGATCATCGCGGCGAAGAATGGCAGGGTACCTTGAAACACGTCGTTGATCGATCCTTCGCGCCGGACCGCTTGAATCACATACAAAGTCATGCCGACCGGCGGCGAGATCAATGAAATTTCGCACATCAGGACAATGAAAACACCGAACCAGACCGGATCGACACCGACAGCGCTGACCATCGGAAAAACAATCGGGACCGTCCCAACCAACATCGGCAACGTCTCGAAGAACACACCGAGGATCAGGTAGAAGCCGAGTAGGACAAAGAGCAGTTGCATCGGCGTTGCCCCAAGACTGGCGACGAATCCGGACAGCGACTGCGTAACACCCAGCAACCCCATGACGAAATTGAGATAGAAAGCAACCGCGAGGATCAGAATGCTCATCGCCGTCAGCGTCATGGTTGCGATGAAACATGCGTGTAGCATCTTTATCGTCAGCTTGCCGTAGAGCGCCGCGATCGGCAGCGACAGAATGACCGCAAGCGCCGCCGATTCGGTCGGCGTCGCCCAACCGGTATAGATCGAGCCCATGATGACCGCAAAGATGAAGGCTGGAGCGATCAGATCGACCAGCCGGCGCAGTCGCACAGCCAATGAATCCATCACCTCCGTTTCAGCGGCGAGCGATGGCCTGAGATAGGTCAGAACGACAATCGTCACCATGAAAATGGTGGTCATGATAGCGCCGGGAATGACAGCGCCGGCATACAAACGCCCGACCGATGTATTGGTCATGGCCCCGTAGATGATCAAAGCAATACCCGGTGGAATGAGATTGCCCAGCGAAGCACCGGCGGCGATGGTGCCCAGCACCATGCGCTGGTCGTAATTGCGGCCCTTGAAAGCCGGCAGTGCGACGGTCGAGATGGTCGCCGCCGTCGCCACCGAGGATCCCGACACGGCGGAGAACAACGCTGACGCTCCAATGTTGGTGTGCAGTAATCCGCCGGGCAAGCGCGTCAACCAGTCGGCGAGGGATTTGTACATTCGATCCGTCGCCCCGCCGCGCACCAGCAGTTCACCCACCAAGATGTAGAGCGGTATCGACAGCAGCACCGTGTCTTCCATCGAACCCCAGAGTTGATTGCCAAAAGCGTTGACGATAGGCTCGCCGCGATAGCACCACGCGCCAAGCAGACCGATGGCGAACATGACGGTTGCGACGTGCAGGCCGAGAAACATCAGACCGATCATCAGCAGGAACCCGAGCCCAGCGGTGGTGACGGTGATCATGCCCTATCCCTCAACCGGTCCTGGTAGGCGCCGACTTCGCGCGCGATGTCCTCATCCAGACTGGGTGGGCCATAAAGGGTTTTGAGACGCGAATTCTGCCGGCAGATCAGCAGCACCACGGCATGGACCGCAAGCGCCGTGGCGACCAGCGCGAACAGTCCAAGGCCCAGCAACCACGCGCCTTGCGGAATCCATAGCGGCGTATAAGGAAAGTCGCCAAGTCATCGATGACATCGCCGAGCCCTCCCGGCTGTACGGCAACATTGTCTATGAATGAAATCCATTGCTGCTGCTTGGCCGGATCCTCTGAAAATGCTTGCGTCAACGCGTCTGGAAGTTCGATCGGGATTGGTGTCTTGCGCCGCTCGAACGTGGCCGCGATGGCGCGCGCCAATCGGTCGCCAGTGAATTCGTAGCATCGCGACAGCACCCAGATATCGTAGAGATCCTTCATCCGGCTGTTGGCGCGGCCCAGCATGACCATCGCTTGAAATTTCTCGGCGATGACAGTTTCTTGCGGATATGTACGCAACCGTGGCGACGGCAAATCAAGCAACACGGGCATTTCGAGTTCATCCAGCCCTGGCTCGACCGCGTCGCCAAACCCTATATCGATCAACACCCTGATCCGCGCGCCATCCAGAGCCGCGTTGGTCTTGATGCGGAGGCCGCCATATTCCAGCTCTTCGCGAATACGATCTATTTCGAGCGCATGAACATCAAAGACGACGCCATCATTCTCTTCGACAGCGCAAATTTCACGAAAGACGTCGAGCATCGCATCAGGGTCTGAATTTCCAATGCCAAGGAGATCGAGATCCTGAGTGGGGCGGAAGGGATCTTCGAACCATGCCATCATAAGCATCGCGCCCTTCAGCACGAAGCGGTTGCGATGCGACGTGAGGCTGAGGCGATAGAGCAAACGCTCCAGCACATAGCGCGTGAGTAGCAGCTGAAACGGTTGATTCCGTCTCACGGGCAATGTTCTGGAGACGCGCGCGCACCGAGGCGCCCATGTTGACTGGATTACGCATTGGCCGTCATAGCCTCCAGGTAGGGCCGGAGTGCTTTCCAGATTCCCGCCTCATGCGCATACTTTGCGATGTCCGACGGCGTCGCCTTGCGCTGGCGCAGCGCTTCCCGCATGCCTTCCAGTGCGAGGTTGAGACCAGGACTTTTCTGGTAGCGCCGGCCCGCGCGTTGGCGATACCGGAACAGATCGACGACGGTCTTCGCCGGATTGGTGATCTGCACAGTCACGCCCTCGATGAGGTGCTCGCCGACACCCGTTCGAAGCACCTTCTCGCCGAAGCGGACGAACTGGAGCGCCGGGCGAACAATGCTTGGCTTCCGATCCTTGGTCCCAATCGCCATCCAGATGCGAGGTGGGATCGCATCGGTGAGTTCATGGAATGCCAGTGCCGACACCAGACAGATCACGCCGTTCGGCACGATCCTGGCCGCATGGGCAAGAGAGTGGTTCGCGTCCATGCGATGCATCGGGTAGCTGGTAGAGCCCACGTCCAAGCTGAACGACATCGCCCTTCTGCTTCATGCGCGAGATGGTCGCCGCCGTGATGCCAGCCTTGGTGAATTCCGACAGGCGGACCATGCCGTGCTGCTTGAGCAGCATGACTGCGCGATCCTGGAGGGCTTGGGGTTCGGATTTCATGGCCGGACAATGATACAAAACGTCGGCTATGTCAAGTTTATAACCGACGATTCATATCAAAATCTGGATGATCCTGTCTAGATGAGCGCGGCAGCTTCTCGTCACGAAACGACGCGGTGAACCTGATCTTGCGGTCACTCTCTGTCTCTTGCATCCATCGCTCTCGCACCCTCGATGCAGGCGGTCAAAACCTCGTCGGTTACCTTCAGAAGCCGTTCGATCTCGGCCTCCGATGGCGTGCCTGACGCCGCGGCCAATTCATCGAGCGTCGCCATGGCTTGCAAGGACAGAGCTTTGCGCTCGACGAGGCCCTGAATTTGCTCCGGTGTCGCCAAGGTGGCATCTACCGGCAGTTCGCCGAGCATCGCTAGTCTGATCGCCGCGCCGTGCCCGATCGCCTTGGCCAGTAGCGGCCGCGCCTCCTCGGGGAAACCGCCCGCGGCCAGAACTTGAGCCATCCGCAGCGCACGCTCGGCTTCCCCACGAAGGATCGCCATGCGTGCTTTCAGCGCGTTGGCCGCGTCCTCCGCCTCCGAGCTGGTCAAAACGGCCGCGCGGTGCAACACGCGTGAGGCTCCATCCATGATCTGGATCATGCCGCTCGCCTGCAACCGACGCAGGGTCATCCAGGTTGCCCGGTCGATGATCTCGATCGCCAGGTCGCCGTCGTCGGCCGCTGTGAGTCGCTGCGTTTCGGCCTTGAGAGCGTCGCGATCAAGGTCGAGCACGGCCAGTACCCGCGTCCGGCCATCGCTGCCTTGGCGCGCCTCGACGAGCAAGGCGCGCTCGCCGTGGCTCTGCTGCAGCTGCGCAGCGATCGCTTCCTCTGGCTGCAAAGGTCGCGTTGCCGCAAGGCGCGGTGCTACGGCCTCGGCCGCCTGCATCAGCGCCTGCATGCGCTCGATCATGGCGCCACGCCCCGACGGCATCTTGAGCGTCGCGAGATCGCCCTGGCCATCAAGCACGCCATCCGCCAGGGCTTGCTTGGCGCCGAGCAGGTGCACCATGCCGTGCTCGATCGAGTCCTCGCAGACGAGGTTGACGACCGTCACACCGCGCATCTGGCCTTTGCGCCAGGCCCGTGCGATGCGCTGCTCGAGCTTGGCCGGATTCCACGGCAGGTCGACATTCACGACCGCGCTCGCCGCCTGCAGATTGAGGCCGACGCTGCCGCTGTCGGTCGACAGGAACAGCCGGCATTTTGGGTCCTGCTTGAAGCGCACAATCTCGGCGCGCCGGCGCTGTTGCGGCACCGATCCCGTATGCCACGCCGCCTCGATGCCCATCTCGCCCGCCAACTCGCGGACCATCCCCAACATGGTTTCCCACTCGGAGAACACGATCACCTTGCGGTCGGGCTCCTCCAGCAGATCGCCGAGGATGCGCTCCAGCTCCTCGAGCTTGGGACTGACACGGCAGGTCGGATCGAGAATCGCCGGCGTGTCGCAGATCATGCGCATGCAGGCGAGCAGCATCTGCAGCCGCTCGAACTCCTTGGGCAGCAGCGGCCGGCGCTTCGCGATCGCGATGATGCGGGCGGCCTGGACCTTGTATTCCTCGTAGCGGGTCCGCTGTTCCTCCGCCATCGGCACGAAATAGTTCGTGACCGTGCGGCCCGGCAGCTCGCTCTCCACATCCGCCTTGCGCCGCCGCAACATGACCGGGGCGACGCGATCGCGGAGTTGGCCGAGGTTCTTGTAGTCGACCGGCCGGCCGCGCTCGTCGAGATCGTAGAAGTCGCGGTTGAATCGAAACAGCGGACCAAACAATTCCGGATCGAGGTATTGGACGATGGAATAGAGTTCGTCGATGCGGTTTTCCAGCGGTGTGCCGGTCAGCACGAAGGCATGGGGTGCGCGCAGTTGCTTCACGCGCCGCGCCGTCTTGGTCTGCCAGTTCTTGATGCGCTGCGCCTCGTCGAGAATGACGACGTCGGGCGCCAGGATTTGATTGATGTCGTCGGCGTCCACGAGCACCTGCTCGTAATTGACGATGTTGAAGAAGCTCGGATTGCTGTACTCGGCCAATCTCTGCGCCCGCGGGCCGAAAACGGATTTGGCGGGACGATCGGTGAACTGCCTGATCTGCTCCTCCCACTCGGCCTTGAGCGATGCCGGGCAGACCACCAGCACCTTGGTGATGCCCTTGCGGCGGGCCAGCAGCTCGCAGGCGGCAATCGCTTGCACGGTCTTGCCGAGACCCATTTCATCGGCCAACAGCGCGCGCTCGCCGAAGGCCAAGTGCAGCATGCCTTCGCGCTGATAGGGCAGCAGCGGCAACTTCACGAGATCGAAGCTCGCCTTGCCGCGCTCGACCTCGCCGAGGAACTTTGTGCGCGCCTTGACACGCGAACGCTGGCGCTGTTCCCGCTCGACCCACGGATTGATATGGCGGGAAACGCGGACGCTGCGGCGCACGTGGGCCGGCGCGGATGGCCAGGCAGCCAGGAGCTTGGCGATCTTCCCGGGATCAACGTCAAGGTCTCCGCTGGATTTCAAGAAGGGGCGCAGCCAATCGCGCGCCGCCCGCATGCTTGCGCCAGACGCCGGGCCAGGCAAGCGCAGGACGTGCCGCTGCGCGGCGATCGAGAAAAATCTCCACGCGCACGGCTGGCTGCTGCGACCGCCGTCGTCGAACGCCGCCGCATCCTGCCGGCGCAACACCGCAAGGACACCCTCGATATGCTTGCAGGTGCCGAGACCGTTGACGCGGTGATCGATGCAGCCGCAGGAGTTTATGTGCTGATCGAGGCTGCGGATCTCGACCTCATAGCTGCTGCCACTCTCCGAGCGGATGCGAAACGTCCCAAAGATCGGCTGCTTCGGCTCCAGCGCCTCGAGCGCGGTGATCTCCGTGCGGCCTCGCCAGCGGCGCAGCGCGATTTCGTCCTCGTCGGTGGTGTTCCAGCCTTGCGCTTGCGGTGGCCGTTCGAGGACGGTGCGCGCACGCGCCGTCTTGCTCGCGCCATGTCGCTTCGACGGGTCTTGTGCCGGCGCGTCGGGTCCGGCATTCGCGTGCAAATCCTTCAGCATTTGAAAGATTAGTCAGTGCAATCAAATTGGATCAATAACGTCGCCGTGGCATTCGAGCCCGTTTCCACATGTATCGCTGATCAGGCATCTTGGATGCCCGCAATGGAACGCCGCTTGCCTCTCGCGATCCCCAGGGCCCGCGCGTATGTTGCTTGGCATGGACGGAACCGGTCGGCCGAACAATGACACCAACTGGAAACAGGGATGAAATTGACGCCATTCGTCGGCAACTCGCCGCGATTGACGCTGAGCGCCAAATCCTTGAACACCGCCTTCGTGAACTCGAAAAACCGAGCATCGTGACGACACCGGTTCCTGAGCCAGCAGTTGCACAGGAGCCGGCTGTCACGAATGCTTCATCCGCCACGGAAAAAATCGCGCTATTCCGCCGCCTCTTCGGCGGTCGCACCGATGTCTTCCCGGCGCGATGGGACAACCCAAAGACCGGGCGATCGGGCTACGCTCCGGCCTGCGCCAACGAATGGATGCGGGGCGTGTGCGGCAAGCCGCAGGTCAAGTGTGGCGACTGTCCAAACAAGGCATTCATCCCCGTCACGCCGGACGTGATCGAATGCCATCTGCGCGGGGAGGATCGCGTTCGCCCGAATGGGCAGAGGGAAGGACTTCGTGGCCGGGGTCTATCCGCTGCTTTTCGACGATACGTGTGGGTTCCTCGCTGTCGACTTTGACAATGAAAATTGGGCGACCGACGCCCTGGCCTTCATCGCAACGTGCCGCGAATGCGATGTGCCGGTCGCGCTGGAACGCTCGCGTTCCGGCAACGGCGGTCACGTCTGGTTGTTCTTCGCTGAGCCCGTCGCCGCATCAGACGCGCGCCGTCTCGGGACACTGCTGCTGACGCGGACAATGAATCGACTCCCCGAAATCGGCTTCAAGTCCTACGATCGGCTCTTTCCCAGTCAGGACACGATGCCGAGCGGCGGCTTCGGAAACCTGATCGCACTGCCGTTGCAGCGTCTTGCACGAGAGACCGGGAACAGCGTCTTCGTAGACAATGATCTGCGCCCCCACGAGGACCAGTGGGCATTCCTCTCGTGTCAGCGCCGCATGACTTCTAGCGAGATCTCCGCGGTGATCTCGAAGATCGAAGCGGTAATGCCGGGTGGGGCTACGGGTGTTAGGCTGCCCGTCGATGACGAGAACGCGGACGAGCCCTGGAAGATGACGCCGTCGCGGCGACGTCAGGCTCTGCTCCCCAAGGAACCTGTCCCCGAACAGGTCGATGTCGTGCTTGGCGATCAGGTCTATATTGATCGTTCCGGCCTGCCTTCGTCGATAGTGGCCCAACTCGTCCGAATCGCGGCGTTCCAGAATCCCGAGTTCTATCGCGCCCAAGCCATGCGGCTGCCGACGTTCGGCAAGCCGCGCATCATATCGTGTGCCGAGCTTCATCCGCGCCACGTCGGCCTGCCGCGTGGATGCCTCGATGAGACTGTCGAGCTACTCAACTTGAACGGAGCCACCGCGCAGTTCAAAGACGAACGCAATGCTGGTCAACCGCTTGATCTCGAATTTCTCGGCACCCTGCACGACATACAGGCCGCCGCCGTCGCCGCGATCGAACCTCACGACTACGGCGTGCTGGCCGCTACGACGGCGTTCGGCAAAACCGTCGTTGGCGCACGCATGATCGCCGCGCGTGGTGTCAACACGCTCGTTCTCGTTCATCGCCGCCAACTGGTCGATCAATGGCGCGAGCGCCTACAATCGTTTCTGTCCGTAAAGGATGGCGATATCGGCACGATCGGCGGTGGAAAGCGCAAGCCGACGGGACGGATCGACATTGCTCTGATCCAGAGCCTCGTGCGCAACGGCGAGGTCAGCGACCTTGTTGCGGACTACGGCCACCTGATCGTCGATGAGTGTCATCATCTGTCGGCCGTCAGCATTGAGTTGGTCGCGCGGCGCATCAAGGCGCGCTTCGTGCTCGGGCTGTCGGCCACAGTTGCTCGCAAGGATGGCCATCACCCAATCATCTTCATGCAGTGCGGGCCGGTCCGCTACCGGGTTGATGCAAAGTCGCAGGCCGCGACCCGGTCTTTCAGCCACAAAGTCCGCTTGCGCGAGACCGGATTTCAGCATCGATCAGATCAGGATTCGCAGGGGCCGTCACAGATGACGGCGCTTTATGCGGCGCTGGCGCAGGACGAGAAGCGCAATGACCTGATCTTCGATGACGTGCTGCTCAGCCTGGAGGCCGGGCGCCGGCCAGTGATCCTGACAGAGCGGCGCGATCATCTCGAATACTTCCGAACACGACTGAAAAAATTCACGCGAAACCTTGTCGTCCTCTACGGCGGTATGAACGCTACCGAGCGGCGCACGGCAGAGGAAGGCCTGAAACGGCCCGACACCGAAGAACGTCTCGTCCTGGCGACGGGCCGCTACCTCGGTGAAGGCTTCGACGACGCCTCCCTCGACACACTGTTCTTGACCATGCCGATCTCATGGAAGGGCACCCTCGCCCAATACGTCGGCCGACTGCATCGCGAGCATCGCGCCAAGCGTGAGGTTATCGTCTACGACTACGTCGATTCAGGCGTGCCGATGCTGGCGCGCATGGCGCTGAAACGACAGTCGGGATATCGCAGCCTTGGTTACGAGGTGGCGACCAAGTGACCTTGCAAAGCGTGGTTTCTTTAGAGCCTATGACCTTCAGGTTTTTCTCCTGTTGCGATTGTCTAAAGAACCCTATTTTGATCCAACGACATTCAGGTTATGAGCCTGATGGGGCATAGGTCATGTGACGATGCCGCTGCATTTTTTGGATGGTCCGGCTCATGGCGGTGCCGCACTTGTCAGAGTTGCTCGCCATCTTGCGGGGAGCGCAACTGGATTGGCAACAGAGCGCCGAACTTTCCGAGCAAGGAGAGCCAAAGTGGATTTTTGTGGTGCAGGGTTTCTGGGAACCCCACGGGAACCCCAGGCACTTTTCAAGGATGGTCGATTTCGCCTAAGTCTTTGATTTAATTGGTCGGAGCGAGAGGATTTGAACCTCCGACCCCCAGTCCCCCAGACTGGTGCGCTAACCAGGCTGCGCTACGCTCCGATGCCAATATGCGACGCGGCAAAAAAGCCAAGCCGCTCTCGTGGGGAGAACCCTTGCCATAACGGCGCGCGACCGTCTCCGCAAGGATAAAACGAGCCCAAGTGGGGCAACCGTCTGAAAACACCTCAAGGACGGTCCGCAATGATGCCCGCGCCACGAAAACCACCGTCGACAGCCAGGATCTCACCCGTAATGTAGCTGGCCCGCGTGCCATCGAGCAAAAACTCGATCGCGGTCGCGACTTCATGCGGCTCCGCATAGCGATTGAGCGGCACATAGCGCATCCACAGCGCGCGGTCGGTCGGAGAGTGCAGCGTCTTGACCATAGGCGTATCAATCGGCCCGGGGGCAACGGCGTTCACGCGAATGCCGTACCGTGCCAGATCGTTGGCAAGCACCTGAGTCATTGTGATCACCGCGCCCTTGGACGTGCCATACGCAACACGTCCCTTCGACCCCCTGAGGCCCGATATCGAGGCGATATTGACGATGGCGCCGCCAATGCCCGTCCTCGCATATCGCGCCTTCATCATCCGCGCCGCCGAGCGGGCAACAATGAACGACCCGGTCAAATTCACATCGATGATCTTGCGGAAAACGTCGACCGGCGTATCCAAAGCCGGAATATCGCGTGCGATGCCCGCCGAGTTGACGACGCCGTCGATCGGACCCATCGCCTTCGCGGTCGCCGCAATCGCAGCATCGACCGCCGTCTCATCCGTCACATCGAGTTGAGCAAAATGTACGCCTTTGCTCTGTCGATGCGTTTCACGCACCGCCTCGAGCGCCGTCGCGTCCGCGTCCGCGATCGAAACTTTCCATCCACTTCCCAGCAGTAATTCGGCCGTGGCGAGCCCGATCCCCGAAGCGCCCCCCGTGATGAACGCGACGCGGGCGTCGGCCTTCCGTTTCGTCGTCATGGCGCGCCCCGGAACATATGCGATCAATCCACGTTCGGCCGCGCGAACGCGGCTTCCATCTCGCGGCGGAACTTGTAGGTCGCGTCCGACACGTCGATCTCGACATCCGTCCACTTCAGGCGCTGGCCTTCCTTGATATCGCCTTTGAGCTTGACGTTGTGCGCGAGACCGAGCGGCAAGAAGCCTTCCTTCAGTGACATCTCCGCTGGTGTCTGCTTCCCCCAGACGCAGAAGCCGCCTTCGCCATCGAGCATCTCGCCCTTTTTCAGGCCGCGCTTGGCTGTCGCGATGACATCCGAATTGAAACAATAAGCGGCACCCGTCGGCTCTTTGCGCAGTGCGGCGCTTGCAACGGAAAGACCGAGTTCGAGCCCAATCATATGGATGGGCCTGTAGAGCGCGGCGTACTTACCGCTCCTATCCGGCAGCATCGAGTACTCGACAAAGCATTTCTGGGCATAATCGCTATCGCTCTCGATCACGACATAAGTCCCCATGACGAGATTGTGCGGCACGTCGCTGCCATCGCGATAGAGCGATGAGGTGACTTCGGTTACGCCCTTCTTCTCCAGCACGCCACCATCGGCCTTCGGTTTGCAAATTTCAGCATGCTCGAAGCGGCTCGCGGGCGGGAACGACAAGCCGTTGGTTTGCGGCACGAGCCCCGTCGCATTGCAGATCGCGGTCATCTCGATGCCGCTCTTGGTTCCATCGACAAACGAGTTGAACATTTTCGGATTAATGTGGGCCTTGTTATGGATGACGAGATATTTATTGAGAATGTCCCACACCGTCTCGGGCGTCGACTGGTGATAGGTCGGATGATAGCGCGTCCCCTTGCCAGCACAGACCACCTTGAAGCCGCAGCTGCGCGCCCAATCGACGTGCTCGGCAACGAGCGCCGGCTGATCGCCCCAGGCCATCGAATATACCACACCCTTTTCTTTCGCGCGCTTGGCAAGCAAGGGTCCCGCCAGAGCATCGGCTTCCACGTTGACCATCACCACGTGTTTGCCGTGATTGATGGCTGCCAGTGCATGCTTGATGCCGACCGCCGGATCGCCGGTAACCTCGATGATAACCTCGATGTCGGGATTCTCGATCAGCGACATCGAGTTGTCGGTGATATGCGTCTTGCCGGTCTTGATCGCCTCGCCAAGAGATTTGGCGTTGATCTGTTCCGCCGGCCACTGCACGCCTTCGAGCCGTTCCTTCGCGCGCGACGGCATCAAGTCAGCGAGACCGACCAGATGCATGCCCGTCGTGACCCGGCACTGCGACAGAAACATGGTGCCAAATTTACCGGCACCGATCTGGCCGATCCGCACGGGCTTGTTATTGGCGGCGCGCTCTTTGAGCATGAAGGAGAGGTTCACTGGGCGTTTCCAATTTTGTTGATTTGATCAGGCCGATACTCACCACAAGGGCGCGCGCCGCACAAGCGTGCGCGCCTGCAATTCTTGCTGCAATTTCTACAGCCGCGCAGTGCCTGTTTGGCTATTCCGCCGCCTGAGCCCGCGCCGCTTTGTACGTCCGCGCAAACTGCAACAGAGCGTCATCCGCGCATGGCGTGATCGGTGTGAAATCCTGGTGCGCGATCCACGCAGCGCGCGTGGGGCGTCGAATGTGGTTCGACACCGCGTTGAGCGTCAAATAAACGATCCGGCGAGAGTACGGTGTGATGTTTCCGGCAGAGCCATGCACCAGATTGCCGTGGAACATCAGCATCCCGCCGGGCTTGCCCGTCGGCGCAACAATGCCCCCGTCATTGACGAGCCGCTCGACCGTCGCGTTATCGAGCGTCCAGAGCGGATACGCCGTCGTGCTCTTGTCGTGGCCGGCCTGTAGATTGCCGTGATGCTGCGAGCGCGGCACCAGCATCAGCGCGCCGTTAACCGGCATGACCTCGTCGAGAAAGACCGAAATGTTCATTGCCCGCGGCTCCGGCATGCCGTCGTCGCGCAGCCACGTGCCATAGTCCTGATGCCACTGCCAGACATCGCCATCGAACTTGGCTTTCGCGTTTATTTTGTACTGATGCATGTAGACTTTTTCGCCAAACACCTGCTCCACCGGATTGATCATCCGCGGATGACGGCCGAGGATCGAAAAAGCCTCGTTGTAGGTATGCGCGGCGAATGCCGTCCGCGGTGCACCGTTCTTCTCGCGCCAGATCTCCTCGCGATTGGAATTCAGAACCTGTGCCGACTCTTCGCGAAGGACCTCCACCTCCTCGGACGAGAACAGTTCCGGCAGGAACAACCATCCATCGGTATGGAATTGCTCGATTTGTGCGTCGGTCAGCTTCATCGCCGTTCTCCCATAGGTTCAAGTCTCGTTCAGATTTCTCAGGCGACGCGAACAATCGCATCGAAACGGCGTGCGGTTTCATCGGCCGCGCGCGCGGTGTGCTCTCGCGCACAGTCTTCGGCGCGCGTCGCATTGCCCGAAAGAATGGCATCAAGAATTTCAGCGTGCTCCCGCCAAACGCGATTTCGAATGCCCGTGGCCGTCAAAACCAATCCCATCGATCGCATGAAATGCGGCCACTGCTCCGCGACCATCTCGGTGATGGCCGGGTTGCCCGACAGGCCATGAATCGCCGAGTGAAACACCACATCTGCGTCGATCAAGTCCGCGATCGAGGCCGACGCATCGAGGCGCGTGCCACTGGCAAGAATGACGCGTGCAGCCTCGATGTCCGAGGCGTTGATCTCATTGTGCGCGACACGCGCCGCCGAAAGCCGCGCCGCCAGTCCGTCGAGCTGTTCGCGCACTTGATAGAGGTCGCGGATACGTTTGCCATCGATCGGTGCCACCGCCAGCCCGCGGCGGCCATGCTCGATCAGCAAACCTCTGCGTTTCAAAACCTGCAACGCATGACTGACCGGCTGGCGCGAAACGCCAAGCATATCGGCGGCGCTCTCCTGGGTCAGCCGCTGCCCAGGCGCAAGCGTCCCATCAACGATTGCGGCCAACAGGCGATCATGCACCTGATCGATCAGTGCGGGCGCCAGCTGCAGCTGCGCGAGGGTCATCACCAGTCTCCCTAAGGCGCCACATCGCTACCATTTCGAATTCAGAATTCCAAATCAAATTCGCGCATGAGGGCCACTGGATAGGCGCATGGATCGCTTGCGATCGGTGGCCAAGACCGCCAGTCTCGCCAACGATTTGCCCTGCCGTCGTCACCTTGAGAGGCCAGTATGCAAGACACGCCCACAAAGACTGCCCCACGCATGCTACGCCTCAACCCTAAGGACAACGTCCTGATCGCCGTCGATACGGTCGAGCAGGGAGCTGGCGCCGAAGGCGTGGCCGCGACACTGCGGATTCCGCGCGGTCACAAAATGGCGACGGCAAAGATCACCAAGGGCCAGCCCGTCTTCAAATTCGGCCAGATCATCGGTTTTGCCACCGAAGACATTCTGCCGGGCGCCCACATACACACCCACAACTGCGGGTTTGCAGCATTCGAACGCGACTACGCCTTTTGCCAGGATGCGAAGGCGGAGATCGTGCTCCCCGTGGGACAGCAGGCGACTTTCGAAGGCTACCGCCGCGCCAACGGCAGGGCCGGCACACGCAATTACATTGGAGTTGTCACCAGCGTGAACTGCTCGGCGACCGTCGCCCGCTTCATTGCAGAAGCCGTCAACAAATCGGGCATACTCGACGATCATCCCAGCATCGATGGCGTCATTCCGTTGGTTCACTCGACGGGCTGCGGCATCGACAGTGACGGCGAAACCTTCGAAGTGCTGAAGCGCACGACGTGGGGTTACGCGTGCAACCCGAACATGGCGGGCGTCCTCGTCGTTGGCCTCGGCTGCGAAGGCTTCCAGATCAGCCGCATGAAACAGGCGTATGGTTTGCAGGAGAGCGACGTCTTCCGAACCATGACCATCCAAGACACGGGCGGCACTAAAAAAACGATCGCAGCTGGTGTCGATGCGATCAAGAACATGCTGCCGATCGCCGGCAAGGCCCGTCGCGAAACGATTTCCGCGTCTGAACTCAATCTGGCGCTACAGTGCGGCGGCTCAGACGGCTATTCGGGCATCACGGCGAATGTCGCCCTCGGCGTTGCCGTCGACATGCTGGTGCGCCACGGCGGCACGGCGGTTCTTTCGGAAACTCCGGAGATCTATGGTGCCGAGCACCTTCTCACACGTCGTGCCAAGAGCCGCGACGTCGGCGAAAAACTGGTCTCCATCATCAAATGGTGGGAGGACTACACCGCCCGCGCCAAGATGAGCATGGACAACAACCCGAGCCCCGGCAACAAAGCCGGAGGCCTCACGACGATCCTCGAGAAGTCCTTGGGTGCTGCCGCAAAGGGCGGCTCGACAACCCTGAATGCCGTCTATCGATATGCCGAACCCGTGACGGCGAAGGGCTTCGTCTACATGGACACGCCCGGCTACGACCCCGTGGCGGCGACCGGCCAAGTCGCTGGCGGCTGCAATATCCTGTGCTTCACAACAGGCCGTGGCTCCGCTTACGGCTGCAAGCCGACGCCGTCGATCAAACTCGCGACCAACAGCGACATTTATCGCCGCATGATCGACGACATGGACATCAACTGCGGCGACATCCTCGACGGCGTGAGCCTCGAAACCAAAGGGCAAGAGATCTTCGACACGATCCTGCGCGTCGCATCCGGCGAACGCTCGAAATCCGAGCAACTCGGCTACGGCGATGCCGAATATGTACCCTGGCAAATCGGCGCGACCATGTAGGGCCAGTTTTGCGCATCCCAGACCAAAGATGGTTCGGTCAACCTTAATCGGCGGCGCCTCTTTTTTCTTCGTATTCAGGAGATTACATACGCGTCAGGGTCGGGCATAGGCGGGAAAGGATGATCTCTGAACCGGCGGTTTCTAATAATCGTGAAGAGCCAACTGTTCGCCAAAAGGTTGCGGGAACTCCGGATTGCTCATGGCTTTCCGAAAGCGCGCCACTTTGCCGAAGCCATTGGCATCAGCGAGAACCGCTATACGCGCTACGAGCGCGGCAACGCCGAGCCAAACCTCGATCTGATCTATCTCATCTGCGACAAGCTCAGAATTTCCGCCAACGAGCTTTTTGGGACTCCCGAACTGGCGGGGACCAAAACGCCTGGATTTTCCGAGAGCCCCCACGTCTTTCCTGCTGCGCCCGGTGAGGGCGATGCGGCATCTCCAAAAACACTTGGCCCAGCCGATGCCCCCGCCGCGATCACCGACGCGGAAGGCTGGCGGCTCGCGACCGAACTCGCAGCCGTCCGGATGAAATCGAGCCGCAACCCCAACACCTCGACTGACGCGTTTGTCCAATTGCGCGAGACTGCCGGCATCTTTACCGCCCTCCGCTCAGATCCTTACCAGACCGTCGCGACATTCCTGTCCGATCCAGCTCTCGCCGCGCAACCGCGCAAGGTTCAGGCGCAGCTCAACGCACAGATCACGCGATACATCCGGGTGCTTGAAAGGCGGTTGACCGCCTCGACGGAACTTGCGTCCGAGACGGCGCTCACCGAGGATTGATGCGCATTCCGCATCAAACGATTGTGGCCCAATAGGACAGATGCGCCATGGCAAATGCACATTGCCTCAGTTCAATCGCTTGATCTTCGAATGTATACGCGACGCGGTTGAGAGCGAGCATGGGACTACCAGGATCAACATTGATCAGCGGCGCGATTGCATCATCTGCGAACGCAACGGCCAGTCCATCGTCGGCTTTGGTGATCAGCACGCCATAGTCACTGAATACGCTGTAGAGATGCTGACCATACGTTAGCTGCGTTCCCAATCGGGGGAACCGTTGCGCCGAAACAACCGATACTTCGCGCCCCACCATCTGCTCTTCAATGAACACGAACTGAACGATCTGAAACACCGACCCAGGTTCAGGGATACTCAATCGAGCGCGTTCGGCGTCAGTGCCCGTGCGCGCGACGACTGAATCGAGCTGGTAGCTCAACGCCACACGGTGCCCGCCCACTGCGCGCAGCGGCGCGAACTTGTCTAACAACGCCTGCGGGCCGGCGCCGGCAACATACGTACCCCGGCCTTGCTTGCGCACGACAATGCCGAGATCTTCAAGTCCCTCGATGGCTCGGCGCACCGTGCCAATACTCACACCGAAATTCGACGCAAGTATGAATTCGTTCGGCAGCGCCTCTCCCGCCGCCCATTCACCCGCCTTGATCCGCGCCAGAAGCAAGTCGCGCACTTGGCTGTAAAGCGGCTTGGCGACCGCCGTTGACCTGATCGCAGTTACCCCCACAACACCCTCCCGTTTATGAAGACAGAAGAGTCATTTTTAGCATATTCATAAAAATATGCAATTATAGATGATTTATGTGCGATCCCGCGCTCCGCTTTGGCAGGAAACCAGCGGTTCAAGTCAAATCACGAGATCCGCCAGCGGCTTAGCTGAGCCGCTGTCAGGAAATATTGCGCTGGAGAGTGCACCCTCGGGAATTCCAAGGTGATCTCTGAGAACGCCTTTGAAGACAGTCCTCAGGTCACGAGTTGGCTTCAGATCGCGATTTTCGTAGAGGCTCGCATCCGCCAGTCCTGGCCAATCCGCGATCATGCGACCTCCCTTGACGGCGCCGCCGACCAGCACCGCGCATGTGGCCATGCCGTGATCCGTGCCAGACGTCCCGTTGACGCGCGCCGTGCGACCGAACTCGGTGACGATCATCACGATCGTGTCTTTCCAGGCATCGCCCAATCCATCAGCCAGCGCCTTGATCGCTGCATCAAGACCCGCAAGCCGATTGCCGAGCTGCCCTTGAATGACCCCTTCGTTCGCGTGCGTATCCCAACCATTGTACGAGAGCGCCCCGATGCGCGGCCCATCAGCCGCCGACAAGAACTTCGCCGCGGCCGCGGCCGCCTCGGTGAACTCACGAAACAACGCCGCATTGGGTTGCGCCGGTTGCTGCGGCATCGTCATCGTGCCGCCGCCCGCCATTTGCATCGTGACGTCCGGCGCAGGCTTGGCAGCCACGGATGTCGCGTGCGCCAATCCGCCGCCCGCCTCGGCCACGCGATGGATCTCCATACCGGCGGCCAATGACTTCGCCAGCGCCGGATCCGTCTGGGCATAAAGATCCATCAGTCGCGACACGGTCGAATCGTGCAGCGGAAGATTATAGATCTTTGGAATCCAAGACAGCACCTGCGCCTTGCCACGCATCACCAGAGGCACCACAGGCCCAATCGACAATCCCTTCGCATCTACTTTGCCGGCCGCCGGCAATCCCAAGAGCGCACGATTGAGCCAACCCTGATCGGCTTTGCCGACGCCACCGAGGCCGCTCTCCAGCACATCCTGGCCATCGAAGTGCGACCGCTCGCGATACGGCGTATGCACGGCGTGCACGATCAGCGCTTCCTTCTTGCCATAGAGCCCGTGCAGGAACGGCATGTTGGGGTTGAGCGCAAAGAGATCATCAAGCGCCAAACCGCCCGAACCCTGCCCGGGCGCGGCCAGCGCGATATGCTGACGCAACCGGCTGTAATCAGGATCGCCCACAGGCGCGGCCAGCGACACTCCGTCGACACCGCCACGCAGCACGATCGTCAGCAACCGCGGATCCCGCGTTCCCGCGATTGCAGCCTTCGGCAAAAAACCCCAAAGCGCCAAACTGGCCGCTCCACCCGAAAGCAGACGCCGGCGGTTGAGGACGACGTTCTCAGAGCACGACATACTTACCTCCGCTGGAATTCAGGGCTCATGACGAGGATCTCAATGCCTTGCTCGCGCGTCTCCGCACGCGCGATGGCCTGTCGCGTCTGCGCCGCCATGTCGGGCCCAAGCACATCTTCGGCGAGCTCGCGCGGATCGATCGCCTTGTTCAGGCCGCGCGCCACCTGCTCGGCAAGTCGCAATCGCTCCCGAATGGCCGATGGATTGGCCCAACCTTCATCGTCGTCCGGCCAGCCTTTTGGCGACGGCACCTGCCACAGTGGCTGCCCGAGCTGATTGGCGAGCCGCAGCATTTCTCCCGCGTTGGTCGTGTGCGAGAGGCTCCGCGCGAGCGAAACTACGAGATCGACCGGCGGCACGATCTTGCGCGGCCGCTCCGCCCACGCCTCCGGACTCCCGATCAGCGTTTTCGTCACTGCGCCAAGATCGCCATCGGTTTTCTTGAACGTCGCCTCAAGCCTCTCGACCAGCGCCTTCGGCGGATCATCGGCAACGAAGTGGCGCGCGAGCTTGCGCGACAGATGCCGCGCCGTCGCCGGATGCCGCGCGAGATCATCGAGAACACCGATCCCCGTTGCTCGCCCTTGATCCGGATAACTCTTCCCCAAGACCGTCCATGCGCCCGGCTCATGGCGCTGTGTGTGATAAAAGAACTTTCCGGGCGCGACGTTTGGATTGTTGAGCTGCGCGACCGTCCACCCGGTGATGATGCGCGCCAGATTGGTGACATCCTCCTGCCTGTAGCCACCATCGACACCAAGCGTATGCAGCTCGAGAATCTCACGCGCCAGATTTTCGTTGAGCCCCTTCTTTTGATTGCGGCCGGCCTGGCTGTTCGGGCCAAACGACAGCTGGTTGTCGAGATAGATCAGCATCGCGGGATGCTGCTCCACTGCCTTGAGCATATCGGCAAATCGCCCCGTCACGTGCGGGCGGATCGCCTCGCGCTCATAGGCTCCGGCAATCCCTCTGACGGGGCCGCGCGCGGCCACGCAGAAATGATTCGACCAGAACATCACCAGCCGCTCGAGCAACGCCGCATCGGTCGACGCTTGATGCCGGAACCGCACTGTCGCTTCATCCAAAAACGCTTCACGCCGCACGCGTCCGGCTTTCAGCGCCGGTTGCACCCGCGATTGCTTTTCCTGATCCGACATTGCCCGATCGGCTGCGGCCATTTTTTGATCGATGTTCTTCGTCTTCGCCGCCGCCTCCACCGCCGCCTGCGCGGCCTCCAGCGCCGTCTCGCCCTTCATCTGGGCCGCAAGCCGCTGCTGTTGCTGCGCCGCCTGTGCCGCCGCGAACGTCACGTGGCTTGGGTCGAGATCGGGATCATCGAGGCGGATGTCGCTCGTCCGGGTCAGCGACTGCAGCAGGAAGCCGCGCGGATCCGACGCGATCTGCTTGACCTCTCCGGCGCGCGCACCAAGCCCAAATCGCCGCAGCGCGACAGTTGCTTCACGTGTCGTCATAATCGGGCAGCCTTCACCATAGGTTATGACCGTGTGAGCGCATGGATGCCAGCGTATTTCGATCGGAACTGCAGGCGCTTAAGCCGTCAAACGGTGCGCAACAGTGAATTCCGTCGCCTGAACTGAATATGAATTGATCTAAGCGCTCAATCCTAAGTCTGAGTTACGCCAACACCATGGCGCCTCGGTAAAAGTTTGGTTCTCACCCGCCCCGTTTTCCCTCCCGATGTTGTGGCTCCTCATCCTTCTCTTCGGTGTTGCCTCCGGCACCTTGGCTGGAATTGTCGGCTTTGGTGCATCGCTGGTGATGATTCCAATCTTGGTCCATGCTTTTGGGCCAAAAGAGACCATCCCGATCATGGCCATCGCCGCCTTGATGGCCAATCTCGGCCGCGTCGCGGTGTGGTGGCGCGATATCGACTGGCGCGTGGCCGGCGTCTATGCGGCAACCGCCATTCCGGCGGCAGCCCTCGGTGCGCGCACGCTGATTGCCCTCGATCCGCGCATGATCGAGCTGACCCTCGGCATCTTCCTGCTCGCCATGATCCCGATCCGGCGCTGGCTTCTCGCGCAAGGGTTGAAAATCGCGCTATGGCATATGGCGATCGTCGGTGCAGGCATCGGCTACATCGCTGGCATCGTCGCCGCCACCGGTCCCATCAATACGCCGTTCTTCCTCGCCTACGGATTGACGCGCGGCGCCTATCTCGCGACTGAAGCCACCGGCGCAATCGCGATCAATATCACCAAGGCCATCGTGTTCGACCGATTCGGCGCGCTGCCCTTGGAAACCATTGCGCGCGGCGTGGCTGTCGGTGGCGCATTGACCGCCGGCTCCTGGCTCGCCAAGCGTTTCGTCCTTGCGATGGACGCAAACCAATTCCGCGGCGTGATGGACCTTCTGCTCGCGGGCGCCGGCCTCTTCATGATCGCGAGCGCACTTTCGCATTGAGGGCACGCCCAGCGCGGGGTAGGCGCGCACGGGCCTTACGCGGAGACCTTTTTTTGTCGATGCCGCTAAAACGCCTCTGCCAGAAGCGAAAGTTGAGCCTACTGCGCCGCAGCGATCGACAAGCGGCAGCACATCCACCGTCTCAAAACTTCTGGTTTGCGCCACGGCTGAAACTTCCGGTAAGTTCGGATACATTCATTCTGTTGACCGGGCTCGAACGGGCCCCGTGCGAGACCTCGATGCCCAAGAAGGTGGAACCCGAAAACGCCAACCACGACGCCGCGATCGCGCTCATCAAGCAGGCGATGATCGAAAAGAAGATGACGCAAGCCGAATTGGCCGACGCCGCCGACTGCCACGAAAAGACGATTCAGAATCTGATCTCCGGACGCTCCGTGCGCGAGCAGACACTGTTCGACGTCGCGATGGTGCTCGGCCTCGACTACGATCGTTTCAAAGGCGCGTGGAGCAAGGGCATCGTCGAGACGGCAGCCTCCGGCTCCGACAGTGCGCCCGAAGTCGGCGGCCGCGGCGGCAGTATCGCGCCGACCTACATGGGCGCTTACTCGCGCGCCGGCGTCGACCACTACATCGGCAGCTACCTGACGCTGCGGCCCGCGTTTTCCGTGCCCGATCTTCTGATCGCCTATCGCACCGACATTACCTGGGACGCCGAGTGGCCGAGCCTCCTCTTCGAGGAACGCGATCGCCCCGACGCGCCCTACTCCCATCGCGGCCGTCTCTACATTCCGGCGTCCTCGATGTTCATCCATCTCGTTTCGCTCACCAAGGGCGCGATGCGCATGGTGCTCGTCTCGCAACTCGATCGCGCCGGCCAGATGCGCGGCCTCATCACCACGCTCAACAAGCAGAAGGCGCAGTTCGTGCCGGTCTCGACGCCGATCGTCTACATCCGCCGCGACGTTTTTGCCAAGAACGACCTCGGCGAGATCGACCGCAAGAACTCCCACTACGCGACCTACAAACAGCTCCTCACCGAGACCATCGAGCAGGACTACGCACGCTTGAAAGGCCCATGAGCCCACCATGCTCAATTTCAAACGCCGTCATCCCGGCCGAGCAAGCGGCGCAGCCGCTGCCGAGAGCCGGGACCCAGCGCGAGACTCGTGCGCAGCACGCTATAGATCGTGCCTTTGGCTCTTTTCTCGCTGGATCCCGCATCTCCTCACCCCGCGGGTTCGTCGTGCGGGATGACGGACATCTGTAGAACACGTGGCTAAACAACAGGAGCAGCAGAGTGGCCAAGACCGCAAAGAAAAGCCCGCCACGCAAAGACAAGATCCGCGTCACCACCTACGCGGGGCCCGGCGCCAAACCCGTCATGCACGAGGTTCCGTTCCCAAAGGTGCCGCCAAAAGGCGCGCTGATTCAGATCGGCGCCTGCGGCGTCTGCGGCACCGACCAGCACATCCTCAAAGGCCACTGGCCAAAGCCACTGCCGTGGCCCTTCACGCTCGGCCACGAACTCGCCGGCGTGATCGTCGAGATCGGTAGCGAACTCAAGACCGATCACTCGGGAAAGCCAATAACAGTCGGCTCGAAACTGATGCTGCCGCCGCTGATGCCGTGCGGCTTCTGCGACTGGTGCAAGCGCTATCCCGAGCAAGCCAACAAATGTCTGACGCCCGTCTACTACGGCCGCTATCTCGGCTTCGACAAGCCGCCGCATCTGTGGGGCGGTTGGGCCGAATACGTCTATGTCGATCTCGGCGAACTGCCCGGCACCAAGATCTACAAACTCCCTGACGACATGAGCCTCCTGCTCGGCTCGCTCTCCGAACCGCTGACGAGTTGCATCCGTGGCTTCAATCGCGCCATCAAGGCTGGCGGATTCAAGTGGGGCGACACCGTCGTCATCCAAGGCACCGGACCGATCGGCATTCTCGCCATCGCCGCCGCGCAAGAGATGGGCGCCGGCCGCGTCATCGCCGTTGGCGCGCCCGAGAACCCGCGCTTGCAACTCGCCCGCGACTTCGGCGCCGAGGCCACCGTCGACATCGAGTCGATCACGTCGCCCGAAGCGCGCATCAAACAAGTCCGCGACATTGTCGGCGGCTATGGCGCCGATGTGGTGATGGATTGCTCCGGTCATCCGACCGCCGGCCCCGAAGGCATCGAGTTCCTGCGCGACGGCGGCACCTACGTCGAGATGGGACAGTTCACCGACGCCGGTCCCATCATGACGAACTGGCATCGCATCTGCACCAAGGACATCAATCTGCTCGGCTCATGGGCCTTCACCGCCAACGATCTGCCGCTCGGCGTCGAGATGCTGCACAAGGCGCGCGACAAATATCCGTGGCGCCGAATGCAGACGCTCTATCCGTTCTCACTCGAGGGCGTCGAGACGGCAGTCGCCGACGCGATGGCGATGAAGACCGTCAAGTCGACCATCGTGCCGTTCGAAGAGCTGCTCTGATCATTTCGGCGATCCATTTCACCCGAATCGGCGATGGGCTCCCATCGCATCGGGGATGGGCTCCCACGAGCCCCTCTCCCATACCCCACTTCCCCCTCTCCCCGTCCTTACGGGGAGAGGGTCGGGGTGAGGGGCCGCCAAAAACTCGAACTCCGCCGCGCGCGCAAAACTCCGGCCCGCCTCATCCTGATCCTGTCGAAGGACGAGCGGCCCTCTGCCGCGCCGTCACTCTAAGGGGCGCACAACGCGATGTTGAACACTCTCGTCACACGACCGCGACCAACAATCTTCGTTCCTTCTTGAACGCTGAACTCGAATCCTTCCTTCAGCCGGCCGCGCTGGTACTCGGGCGCCAAGAACCACATCTGCGCCCGCGCATTCTCTCCGGGCGCGACCCACTCTTGGCCGATGTACTCGTGATGCGCATCATTGAGTACTCCAGGAATACCAAAATCGTGACTCGGCCTATAGCCAGAGCGGCAAGGCGTTTGCCGTCCGCCACGAGCAGTTTCCAAAAATTGGATCTCAGCTTCGATATCAGGCGGTCCTTCCGGTGCCATCCTACTTCATCCCCGTAATGCTCTCGCTCACCGCGCGCGGATCGCGCAGCGGCCAGCGCCCCGCTTCCACCAGTCCGATGAACTCCTCGAGCGCCGCGTTGAACTTCTGCGGCTCCTCGAGATTGATCGTGTGGCCTGTGTTCGGCACCACCAGCAATCCTGCCGCCGCACATGTGCGCTTGATGAAAACGCCCGGCACCAGACACGGCCAATCTTCGTCCCCCGTCACCACCAGCGTCGGCACCGCCAGCGCGCGGATCTCCGCCTCGAGATCGAACACCGACGGCCGCTCCCGCTGCACACCGAGCTGCGTCAACGCCGCCGCCTCCGCCGCATGCTCGCCGAGCTGCCGCTTGAACTCGGCGAATCCGCGCGGGTCCTTGTTCTCGAACTGCACCCGCGTCGGCCCATAGGCATACGCCTCGGCGAACTTCGCCATCCCATCGCGCCGCAACCGCTCGGCCACCACCGTCGCCTCCGCCTTGAACCGCGCGCGCTGATCTTTCTCCGCGCCGTACCCGCAGCCCGCCACCAGCAGCGACAGTGCCCGCTGTGGATAGGTCAATCCGAAATGCAGCGTCGCAAACCCGCCCATCGACAAACCGACGATGTGCGCCCGATCGATCTTCAACGCATCGAGTACGGCGCGAATGTCGTCCCGCGCCCGCGCCTGCGAATAGCCCGCGACAT
The DNA here is from genome assembly GCA_963779515.1 of uncultured Alphaproteobacteria bacterium. GTDB lineage: Bacteria > Pseudomonadota > Alphaproteobacteria > Rhizobiales > Hyphomicrobiaceae > CAVZYN01. The sequence goes on along the minus strand of CAVZYN010000002.1, from coordinate 296,302 downwards.
CCTTCGGCCCCTCCGACGGCGTCCATCCCCGCGCGTTAAAAACGATGCAGCGATGCCGCCGCGCAAAGTATCGGACCTGCGGCTCCCAGCTGCGGCCATCGCCCGCGAACTCGTGCACGAACACGATCGGCGTGCCGCGGCCCGTCTCCTCGTAAAAAAGCTTCACCCCATCGTCGGTCGTCAGAAACGCCATTGTCACGGCTCCCTCGTCGCTGATTTCCGGCCGAATATAGGCGGCATCAGTCCTCCGTTAGCGATCCATTAAGGTTTACCAGCCATGAATCGCCCTTTGTGGAGCCGGAAAAAGGACATCTTCGTCCGGCACTAATGACGTCCCGCAACTGAACCGTACTTGCGTAGACGGGGGTCGACGATAATGGGTTCTGCGTTTTGGGGTCAGGCCGGCTTATGCCGGCCGCTGATCACCGTGTGTGCGTTTGTGTCTGCGTTCGGGGTTAATTCTGTCGCGATTGCGCAGGATAATCAAACGCTTACCGTGGTTGCTCAGGCAACGGCTCGTCCAACGGCGCCGGTCGCCCCCTCGGCGTTGGCTCCGGCAGTGACGTCAGCCTTGACGCCGGCCGCCGTCAAACCCATCGAAAAACCAGCCGCCACCGCGCTGAACGGTGACAAGGCCCGCACCCGCTTCGTCATCGGCCTCGACAGGGTGGTCGACGCCCAGGTGTTCGCCCTCGCCGACCCGCCGCGCGTTATCGTCGATTTCCCCGAGGTCCGCCACGAGCTTCCAGCCTTCACCGGCAGCCAACCCGTCGGCCTCATCAGCTCTTTCCGCGGCGGCCTGACCTCCCCCGGCAAAGTCCGCGTCGTCATCGACGTCACCGGCCCCGTCACCGTCGACAAGCAAGCGATCGAAAAAAGCCCGGACGGCAAAGGCCATCGCCTTGTCCTCGAGTTCGTGCCCGTCGACGCCAAGTCCGCCGCCGCCCGCAAGAACCTGTCGCCGCAACCCGCCGGCCTCGGCGCCAGCGCCATCGAGCCGCCGCAGCCCAAGCTCGCGCTCCGCCCCCGCACCAAGGGCGCCGCCCTCTATCAACCCATCATCGTCATCGATCCGGGCCACGGCGGCCACGACTCCGGCGCCAAGAAATACGGCACCGTCGAGAAGGACGTCGTCCTCGCCTTCTCGCTGAGACTCCGCGACAAGCTGCAGGCCACCGGCCGCTACAAAGTGCTGATGACGCGTGACACCGACACCTTCGTCGACCTCGACGACCGCCGCGAGTTCGGCGACAAGAGCCGTGCCGCGCTCTTCATCGCCGTGCACGCCGACTACGCCGGCTCCTCCGCGCGCGGCGCGACGATCTACTCACTCCGTGATTCAACCGCCAAGGAACTGCAGCGCTCCGCCAAGGGCGAAGTCACTGAAGACGTGCTCTCGCCGAAGGAAATCGACGCCGTCAAGAAGGTCGACGGCACCGCCAGCAACGTCAGCAACATCCTCGCCGAACTGGCCCAGCGCGAAGTCGCCGTCAACAAGGAGCGCACCCACCTGTTCACCCGCTCCGTCGTCGAGAACATGGGCGCCTCGACCAACATGATGAGCAACCCCGACCGCGAAGCAAACTTCCGCGTCCTGAAATCCGGCAAAACGCCATCCGTCCTGATCGAACTCGCCTACGTCACCAACTATCAGGACGCCCAGAACCTCAAGTCCGACACGTGGCGCGACAAAGTCTCGGGCTCGATCTTCACGGCCATCGAAAACTACTTCAGCCACCAAGTCGCCCGCCTGCCCATGTAAGCGGGCCCATGTAAGCGGGCCGATGTAACCGGTGACAACGCTCATCCGCGCCGCTACGATCCTGCCGAGTGTCGGGCCGGAGCGCGGGCGTGTCTCACCTCATCGATCCAGAGCTGTTCCGCCGTGTGGCCGCTGGCTCGCCCGCCTACATGCGCGCGGTGTCCCATCCCGATCTCGAAGCCATCCGGTCCGGCGTCGTCAAATCGCTGACTGCGGAAATCGACGCGGCACTATTGCCGCTTGCCTATGAGCGCAACGGTGCGGCATGGCGCAAGTCCTCCAGATTCGGCCGCGGCATTCTGCAGCTGCAAAAGAGCACCTACGGCTTTGGCCTTTACATCAATGCCGGCCGCGCCTCGCACGTGCAACTGCTCACACCCTCAGCATTCGCGGGTCCTGAAGGCTTCATCTACACCCGGCTCGCGAAATTCTGCCCAGAACTGGACCAGCGTACCTATCAAATCGATGAACTTTACTACCTGAACTTCCATGACAGCGTCGCGTTCAAGGACGCCGTAATGACGGTCGTCCAGGCGCGCCTCATCCCCTGGATCGAGCAACGCCACAAACCGTCCTCGCTGTTTCGCCTGTCCACGCCCGAGGCCATGGCCACCACGCCGCTGTTCCAGTAACAACGCGCACTCTTCCCTCGCCCCGTTCCTTCAACGGGGAGAGGGGGACGGCGGCGTGCGCGCGAAGCAAAGCAGCCGTCGTGGGTGAGGGGCCGCCACGTTCTCTAACTCCGTACCTTTCGATGTGCGTTCCCGGAATTGACGCACGCCGCGCGGCACTATCCGGGATCTCCACATCGAGAGTGAGCACGAGACATTCCCGTCATCCTGATGCACGATATCGCTTCGATCGATTGCCGCGAGCACGACAAATGACGTTTGAGAACGAAACCTGGGTCATTGATGCAGGCGATGCCGTCATTTGCAAGCGTGCCGAACAAGGCGTTACGACGCTCTCTCAGATTGAGCGCCTCATCTATTGCCTCTGGGTCGCTGACTACGGAATGAGGAACGCCGGAGATCTGACCACTGCGCGCGATCTCTATGAGCACTTCCAGGATGAGGCACTGCAATTGTCATCGGCACTTGGACTTGCGGAATCACGATCGGCCTTCGCACTGCCGGCCGCCAACTTGGAACAGCAGTACTTTGAACGGTTTGATGCAATCTGCGATGAGATCAGGAGCGCCGTGCGCGCATCGGCCGCAACAGGGCACTAGCGCATTCTCTGGCGAATTGGCCGGGCGATTGCGCCGGAGCTGGACTCTGCCCTGTCGGCGCGGCGCGATACGCGCATGCGCCTATTGCACCCTTTTTTACAAACGACGAGCGACAGCCGCCTTCCGCAACTGACCGTCAAGAGACATTGCACAAACTTCACCACTTGCGTTCCCGGAATTGACGCGCGCCGCGCGGCAATATCCGGGATCTCCAAGTCGAGGGTAAGTACACGGCCCTCACCATTCGAACCCATCGGCGCGCACCACATCTGCAAACAAATCACGTCAGGTCGGATTGTCTTTCTCGATCAGCGCGATTTTCCAATCGCGACGCCAGCGCTTCATCGCCCGCTCGCGCTGAGCCGCAATCGCTGCATCGTGGTGCGCCTCGAAATAAACCAGCCGATCGACGTGGTATCGCTTTGTGAAGCCGTCCGTGACCTGCTCGCGATGCTCCCAAGCGCGTCCAGCAAGATCGCTTGTCATGCCGACGTAGAGCACGCCGCGCGGGCCGCTCGCCATGATGTAGATCCAGTAGGTCTTTGCTGCCTGAAGATGCACCGGCGTGGCGCTCGACGAGAACCTGCAAGACCCCGGGTCTTGCGCTGTCGCGCAGCGCCCGGGGACGCAAGAGGAGAGTGTGTGTCAGAGACATCGACGTCGGCATATGCCCCACCGCTGACGTCGACAGAGCGGCCGCACGCGCGATGCGCCGGTGTCACGCCCCTACGCCACCCTGCTCTCGAGCGTCGCAACGCCCGCGTCGCACGCCTTGACCAGCGCCGCGACCTGCACCTCGATCGTCGCCAGCAGCGGCCCGCAGGGCGCAAGCGTCTTCGCGCGCGCCGCCGCTTCCAGACGGCCGCAAAGCTCGGCCAGCTCCTGCGCCCCCAGATTCCCCGCCGACGATTTTAAGCTGTGCGCGTTCAACGTCAGCATGGCAAAATCCTGCGCCGCGTGCGCAGCCTTCAGCCCCCGCACGACCTCCGGCGCATGTCCGAGCATCGACCGCAGCAGCTTGATCAGCAGCGCCGGCCGGCCCGCATGCGGGCCCTGGAGGACATCGAGCCCGCCCGCCACCTCAGCCGTGTCGCTCTCCGTCACCTCCGGCGCGCGCGGCGCAGCCCACGCCGAGCCGCTGTCTGGCGGCGCCCACTTCGACAACACTTTGGCGAGTTGCGCCTCCGTGAACGGCTTGCTCAAATAGTCGTCCATATCGCCGGCCAGGCACCGGTCGCGATCCTCGCCGAACGCATTCGCCGTGACGGCGATGATGGGAATCCGCGGCAAGCCCAGCGCCATCTGGCGCTGACGGATGTGCCGCGTCGCGGTCAGCCCGTCCATGTCCGGCATCTGGAAATCCATCAGGATGATATCGAAGCCTTCGCGCGCGTAGGCGGCCACCGCCTCGCGGCCGTTCTCCGCCACCTTCACCTGGCACCCGAACAGTGAGAGGAACGCCTTCGCCACCTCGATGTTGACGGGATTGTCTTCCGCCAGCAGCACCTTGGCGTTGATCTTGACGGCCGGCGCCGCACCCGCCGCGATCTGCTCCTCGAAGGCCCCCGCGATCCGCGGCGCGACGCCGATCACGCGCGCGACCGTCGTGATCAGATCGACCTCGCGCACCGGCTTCGTCAGCATCGCATGCGCGCCGAGCTTGCGCGCTTCCGCGACATCGCCCGCCCAATTCATCGACGTCACCAGCACACTCTTCATCCCGGCAAGGCTCGGCTCTCGGCCGATCGCCTGCAACAAGTCCGTCCCGTTCATGTCGGGCATGATCATGTCGATCAGCGCGACCGCGAAAGGCTGCCCCTCGTCCACCGCTTCGATCAGCGCGATGAACCCTTCCTCGGCGCTCGCCGCGGCCACCACTTCGGCGCCGGCGGTCGCCAGATAGCTCGTCAGGATCTCGCGGCTCGTCGCGCGATCGTCGATCACCAGCACCCGCGTGCCCGCCTCGATCTGGCGGCCCTGCAACCGCGCCACCTTGCTGCTGTCGCCAGCCTGCATCGGCAGCTTGAATGCTATCGCCGTGCCCTGCCCCGGCGTCGATTGAATATCGACCTTGCCGCCCATCAGCGCCACGAGATGACGCGAGATGGAGAGGCCGAGCCCGGTCCCGCCAAAGCGGCGCGACACCGAGGAATCCGCCTGCGAGAACGGCGTCAGCAGTTTGCCGATCATGCCGGGATCGATGCCGATCCCGGTATCGCGCACCTCGAACTGAAGCTCCACCGCGCCCGCCCGATCAGCGCGCCCCGTCACGCGGATCGAGACCTCGCCGACGGATGTGAACTTCACCGCGTTGCCGATCAGATTGACGCAGATCTGGCGCAGCCGACCCTTATCACCCCACACCACCGGCGGCACATCGCTCTCGACGAACAGCGACAGCGCCAGCCCCTTGCGCGCCGCCGTATCGACGAACAGCTCGAGCGCCCCTTCGACGCAATGCCTGAGGTCGAACTCGTGATTGTCTATCTCCAGCTTCCCGGCTTCGATCCGCGAGAAGTCGAGAATATCGTTGATCACCGTCAGCAGGTTTCGCGCCGACTGGCTGATGGTCGAGACGAGACGCGTCTGATGCTCGCTGAGATTGGTTCTCAGCAGCAGCTCCGTCATGCCGAACACGCCGTTCATGGGCGTGCGGATCTCGTGGCTCATGTTGGCGAGGAACATCGACTTCGCCTGCGTCGCCGCCTCCAGCGACTGGTTGGCAGTCTTCAGCTGCGCCGCAGCGTCTTCCGCTGCCTTCGTGCGCTCCGTCACCCGCTCTTCCAGCGTTGCGTTGAAGGCCGCCACATCCGCGTACTGCCGCTTCAGGATCCCGTCCGCCCGGCGCACGATCAAAAACAGCACGCCATAGAGCAGCAGGAACCCCGCCGCCAGCGCCGCGACCGCCTGCCACACCACTTTGGCAACGTCGCGCGTATAGGCCGTCACGTCGGTATATATTTCGAGTACCCCACCGATGGTTCCAGCCTCATTGTAAAGCGGCACATAGCTGCTGACGACATACCGGTCCGAGCGCGTCCCACCGACACCGGTGAACGACTTGCGAAACTCAAATCGATTGCTGGTGATTTTGCCGTGGTCCGCGGCTTCCGTGAGGACATCATTATTGCTTGCATTCTTGCCGATCTGCTCATGCTCCGAGGAATAAATCGTCAGGCCTGATCGGGAATAGAACTTGATCTTCAGCACCGGCACGCCCCGGATCAGCTTGACGAACGTCTCGTCCCAGATGGCGACGCTCGGCGCCGCGCGCAGCACGTCGGGACTGTGATCCTTCACCTTGTCGATATGCGAGGTGATCGCAATTCCGAGAATATTCGCGATCGAATGCGAGAGCGTCAGATTTTGCGCTTCCGCGACCTTGATCAGCTGGGCCTGCTCGCCTTCCCGGTAGCCATAGGCCAGCACGGCCGTGATGATGATCATCACCACGGCACTGCATATTGAAAAATAGCGGAGCAGCTTGAACATCGATATTCACGCCGTAGCAGAAAGATTAAACTGGCAATTCTGATCACCGGAAGGTTGTTTCAAAACGCTCCTCGGATTTCATATTTATCAATTCTGCCGTATAAGAATTAACGAATGATGCACCCCGTCATATTCAAATAGTTACTGAATTAATTACTGCTCTGGCTAAACACCCCCAAAACGAAAGAAGCCGGCCCTAGGGCCGGCTCCGGTTCTTGTTGCCAACGGATGGTCGCACACCCCGCCAGCACCGCGTCACTCAGCGTTTACATGGGGGACGGTGATGGTGGTTTTTGCGCCAGAGGAGCACCATGCGCCACGCAATATCGGCACAGTACCCCGAAGAGCCGGCCTGTTCTGCGCGTCTTGGATATACGCCACGCAATGGGTAGAGGTGCTTTCTCATTGAGCCACTCCAGCGGAGAATAAGCTGCCCCACGGCGGTTGCCGCCGCCCACCCCCAACACCCAACGGAACGCAGTGGCGCTGAGCGCGCGAACCCGCCCGTCAAATGCTCGAAATGTGCGTTGGTGCAGCAGTTCAGGATGAGATCGCAGCAGTGCCGCGAGTTCGTACAAATCCGGCAGCTACATGCGGCGGTCTCATCCAAGTCCGCCTTGCCGTCGGGAATATCGTTGGTCGGGTGTCGTTCATACCCTCGCTCAGGAGCCGCTGTCATGTACGGCTCTGACGCACACCAATTGCGCTAAGTCTAAGTGATTCGAGGATGATTCGTCCCTCGAACCCTGCGAACTCGATAGATATAGTTTGCGCATGACACCCTAATGACGCCTTAACGCCGGCGGCCGCTTCATCCTTCTCCCGTGGGGACAAGGTGCCCCGCCCTGCGCGAAGCGCAAAAAGAAATGGGGGCGGATGAGGGGGCGGACCAGCACATCGGTGTCGGCGAGATCATCCGCCCTGCGCGATGAGCCCGGATGAGGGGGCGGCGGCATTCAGCGGCCCGGAAGTTCCCCGCTCACCGACCCGCCCGGATCAGCTGCACCACACCCCCGTCCGCCGTCACCTCCACCGGCAGCGCCCCCGCCACATCGCCGTCGATCTGCACCGGCACCGCGTCCCCCGCCGTCAACCGCGCCGCTTCGCACGCGATCATCTCCACATCCGCCCGCCGCTCGAGCCGCCCCGCCGCCAGCGCCAGCAGTTGCGCGAACAACACCGCGCGCGACCGCGCCTTGAACAGCACCGCCTGCAGCCCCGGCGCATCGATCCCCGTCTTCGGCGCCATCACGAACGCGCCGCCATAGCAGCGCGCGTTCGCGATCACCGCCCACGTCGCCTCGTGCCGGCGTCCGTCGATCTCGACCGCGATCCGATCCAGCGGCGCGCCGAGCGCGGCCAGCGTCGGCGGCACATACGCGAGCTTCGCGATCCGGTTCTTGACGCCATGATTGAGCCCGGCGATCACCCGCCCATCGAAGCCCGCGCCGACCATCAGCAGAAACGGCACGCCGTTGGCCCGCCCCGTCCGCGCCGCCGCGACCCGCCCCGATCGCAGCATGTCCGCGAGCGCATCCGGCCGCCGATCGACCTCGATCTCGTGCGCCAGCACATTGCCGGTCCCCAGCGGAATGATCCCGAGCGGAACCTCGGTCCCTTGCAGACCGATCACCGCTTGCCGGATCGTCCCGTCGCCGCCCGCTGCAATCACGGCATCGAACGCGCCCGACAGCGCCGCCTCGCGCGCCGCCGCACTTGCCGCCTCCGCGGTCGCCGCCGACGACCACATCACATCGCCGCCGGCCGCGATCAGCCGCTGCGTCACCGCCTCGACCGCCGCGCGTCGCGACAGCCCCGCATGTGGATTGAAAATCAGGAAAAACCGGCGGCGCATGAACGACAGACGATCCCGCAAGAAAAGAGCCCCGGCTGAGGGTCAGCCGGAGCTCATTGTTCTTTGTCACATCCACTGTGCGGCGAGCAAGTCTACCGCGCGCTGTGCCCAATGGCGTTGGGGACTTCGGCTTTGACCGCCGCCATCTGCACCGCTTTCTGCACCTTCTCGAACGCACGCACCTCGATCTGGCGGATCCGCTCGCGGCTGACGCCGAACTCGGCCGACAAATCCTCGAGCGTTGCCGGCTCCTCGCGCAGGCGCCGTGCCTCGAAGATCCGCTTCTCGCGGTCGTTCAAGGTGGCGAGCGCGCCGGTCAGGTAGCCTTTGCGCCGGCGCAGCCTCTTCGTGCTCGACATAGCGCTCCTCCTGGTCCGGCGTGTCGTCGACCAGCCAATCCTGCCATTCGCCGCTCTCGCTGTCGGCGCGCACCGGCGCATTGAGCGAGCTGTCGCCGCCCAGACGCCGGTTCATCGAGATCACCTCCTCCTCGGTGACGCCGAGTTTGGTCGCGATCTGCTTGACGTGATGCGGTTTGAGGTCGCCCTCTTCCAGCGCCTGGATCTGGCCCTTCATGCGGCGCAGGTTGAAGAACAGCTTCTTTTGCGCAGCCGTCGTGCCCATTTTCACGAGGCTCCACGAGCGCAGGATGTACTCCTGGATCGAGGCACGGATCCACCACATCGCATAGGTCGCGAGCCGGAAGCCCTTGTCGGGCTCGAACCGCTTGACGGCCTGCATCAGCCCGACGTTGCCCTCGGAGATCACCTCTCCGATCGGCAAGCCATAGCCGCGATAGCCCATGGCGATACGCGCCACCAGCCGCAGATGCGACGTGATCAGCTTCTGCGCCGCGTCCGCGTCCTGATGCGCCTGCCAGCTCTTGGCGAGCATGTACTCTTCCGCCGGCTCCAACATCGGGAACTTGCGGATTTCGTCGAGATAGCGGGCCAGGCCTTGTGAGCCACCTGCCAGCACCGGAAGTGCTTTCGTCGCCATGATACCTCCTCGGCCGGTCTCTAGGGGGGATGCCGTGACCGGCTCTTCGTAGCCCTTTACGAAGCCCCTTCAGATATGAACGAAAACTGGGGCTATAATGCGGTCATATGGAAAAGGTGTATCAACCCCAACGCACAAACGCGTGCACCCGCCATCACCCCACCTCACACCCCAGTGAAGCCACCACCCCTTCGCGTCGAAATCATCATAATAATCAACGCATTAAACTCCGTCATCCCGGACGGCGCCCTTCGCGCCGATCCGGGACCCAGCACAAAGAGTGCCGAAGGCACGATAATGCCTGGCCCTTGGCGCGATGCTTTGCGGCTTCGCCACGCTTTCGTGCTGGGTCCCGGCTCTCCTCACCGCCAAATGCGGCTCGTCGGCCAGGATGACGGAGAAGATTTTGTTTCTTCCTTCTCCCGTGGGGAGAGGTGGCGCGTTCGAGAGAAGCTCGGCTTCGCGACAAAGCGCCGGATGAGGGGGCGGACCAGGACAGGAGTGTCCGCCGGGATCATCCGGCACCACATGCCTCAACTCTTCATTGTTTCATCCTTCTCCCGTGGGGAGAAGGTGGGCGAAGCCCGGATGAGGGGGCGGACAAGAACTTCGGTGACCGCCGGATCATTCCCTTCCCTACCCTCACCTGTCACGTCCAGCGTGCGCTGGCCGCGACATCCTCTCCCGCACGCGGGAGAGGAAAGAAGTCATGCGGCCGCCTGGCTGAGTGTTACTAGATTTGTCATCTGCTATCCCGATTTCGACCATCACTCTGCTTTGATGCGAGCATGTCGATCCTGAGGTGAAAAAACATAAACATGCCAATCCGTAAAAGGAACCACAGTGACCCTATTCTTGGCATAGGAATGAGCGGTGTGAAGAATGCAGCGTGGGGGTAATTTCCGGAAACCTGCACGTGACGGCTACTCATTCGACCCAGAAAGCCGGCTGGCCACACGGTCACGACAACGGCGATGAGCTCAAGAGCAACAACAACAGCCAGACATGTCAGAATTGCCTTCGAATTCTTTGACTTCGCATCCTTCGGGCTCCCAAAATCACGAAATTCTTGATCGCTCGGATACGCCACTCCGAAGATGCTGACCATCGCAACAAAGCCCATAGCGCAGGCTATTGGGAATAGCACACCGATCACGACATGAAACTTACATTGGGTTTCTGCATGCACTCCAGACAACCAGCGGACCGCTGGCAAGAATTCTGGCAGTGCCTTCCGCACCTCGCACACCGCAGTGATGGGGACATCCAGAACCGCGGTCTGCAACAAGAGGCGACCGCCGGGCACCAACACGAACCAATAGCCTAGGACAGCCACAAAGCTAAGTGCGAGGTAAACGTAAAGGTTCATGTCTCCTTGCGGCAAATCAGTCGCTTGCAAGTTTTTCGCAACCGCTCCCGGCACACCAGTGCCCATCACCAAAAATACAAATGCGGGAACAGCGAAGAAAAATCCCCAATCGCTCACCACGCAAAGCACAACCAATAATACAAAGGCTGTCCAAACGTATGGGCTGATGGACAGATGACCGTGCCTGGGAAGCGACGACGATTGGGGACTCTCTGTTTCATTTCATAAAGGTTGCCGGCGGACTCTATCTTCACTCCACCTTGCCACGCGCCTTCTCGATGTCGATCCGGTCGCCCCAGTTGGCGCGATCCATCCGCATGTCGACGCGCTGATCGCGGCTGCTGGTCGGCCACAACGCCACGCCGAAGATCACCAGCATCGCGAACAGGATGAAAAACACGTCAAAGAGCGTGCCGTCCCGGGTTTTGAGATCCGAGAACTGCAGGAACACGACGACCCCAAAAAACGCCGACATGATCATGAAGCGCTTGGTCATGGGTCCCCACCAATCCGTTTGCCGGCGCTTGAAATGCGCGGTCCAATCCTTCCAGGCTAAACGACGACCGTTAACGACGCCCTACCGCCCTCATTTTGGCTGCCCAACCTTCGCCTGAATGCCCTTCGCCCGCCGGCCTTTGACGCGTCCGGCCGGCGGCACCGGCGGCGCCAGCCCCAGCGCCTTGGCGAGCGCACTCATATCCGCCGGCAGCGCGCTTTCGAACCGCAGCGCCCGCCCCGTGCGCGGATGCGCGAACCCCAGCACCGCGGCATGCAACGCCTGCCGGCCGAGCTGCTCGAGCGCCGCGCGCGCCGCCGCCGAGAGCTTGCCCTTCCGCGACCGATAGCCGCCGCCATAGGTGGGGTCGCCGAGCACGGGGTGACCAAGATGAGCGAGATGCACCCGGATCTGATGCGTCCGCCCGGTCTCCAGCGTCAGCCGTAACAGGCTCGCCACAACCACGCCCGCCGCATCGCGCGCGATCGCGAGCGTCTTGTAATGCGTCACCGCCGACCGCGCCCCGCCGATCTCAGCCCGCGCCACCGCCATCTTCGTGCGCACGGCGATGCTGCGCCCGATCGGCGCATCGATCACACCCGCCGGCTGCAGCGGCGCGCCCCAGCAGATCGCGAAATAATGCCGCTCCAACCGGCCATCCCGGCCGTGCGCGGCGAACTGCTCGGATAGCCCCGCGTGCGCCGCATCGTTCTTGGCGACAACGAGCAACCCCGACGTATCCTTATCCAGCCGGTGCACGATGCCCGGCCGCTTGACGCCGCCGATCCCCGATAGGCTCTCCCCGCAATGCGCCAGCAGCGCATTGACGAGCGTGCCGGTCTCGTGGCCCGCGCCCGGATGCACGACCAGCCCGGCCGGCTTGTCGATCACGATCACATCGCGATCCTCGTGCACCACCGCGAGCGCCAGCGCCTCCGCTTGCGGCGCAGCCGGCCGTGCCGCCGGCACCTCGATCACATAGGCGGCGCCCGCGCGCGCCTTCGCGCCCGGATCGCGCAGCACCTCCCCGTTCGCCATCAACTGCCCGTCACGAATGAGCGCCTGCAGCCGCGCCCGCGACAACGCCGCGATCTGCCGCGCCAACACCCGATCGATCCGCTCGCCCGCATCCCCCGCCGTCGCGACATAAGTTTGCCGCCCCGCCACGGCCTCTGCCGGCCCGCCGTCTTCGATGTCGTCGCTGTCTGTCGGCATGATCGGCACGCGTACCTTCAAGAGGCGCCGGCATCGGGCGCTTGCATCGCGCCCAACCAACAGCGATTGAACGCTGTAAGCAAAAAACCACCGGGCCATGCGTCGGATAATGGTGTGGATAAGCGTCCAGCCGTGGCGACGCAAGCGCGCTGCCGTGGCACGACTTGCATATGCGGCCACCGAACCCGATTGCATTGCTCGAAGTGCTGGAGACGTTGAAGGAGACGGAGTTGCCGCCGTCCCTGCTGCCGCTCGCGCTCGATCTGCAGCGCGACGGCCTGACCGTCCAGACCGGTGACGTCTGGCGCCTCACCGAAACGGGGCGCGCCATGATCGAGCGCGGCAACGCCACCATCCACTGAACCCGCCGGCGCTACTCTCAGTTCGCGTAGATATTGACGAACTTGCGCCGCCGGCCGAGGTAGGCGAGCAGCATCCCGATCCCGCCGAAGAACGCCCACGTCGGCAGCGCCAGCAGCTTGCGCATCAGCTCCCAGACCAGAGGATGCGTCGCCTTCGTCACCGCGGCCTGCGCCGACGTAAGGCTGGTTGCGGCAACCCGCCCCCACGATTCGATCATCGGTGTCATGACGAAGCCCGTGCTGCGCGTGACATCGAACGCCAACGCGATCAGCGCCAGCAGCAGGAACAATCCAGCGAATATCCGCACAACGACCATGGCTCTATCCCGACGCCTTCGATCATCCGAGCGTCCGATTCCGATGCGGCCGCACCATGGCGCGCCACCGCCTGCCTTGGCAACGGTCAATTCTCCCATATGCGCCAATGGCATCGTCGCCCTCGCGCGAACGCTTGCACTGGCCCCGTCTGCGGCTATAGTCCGGCCCGTTCCAATCCGGAGAGATGGCCGAGTGGCTTAAGGCGCACGCCTGGAACGCGTGTGTACGTGAAAGCGTACCGTGGGTTCGAATCCCACTCTCTCCGCCATCTGAACAATTTCCAGTGAAGCCCTTACGAGACGCCCTTGCATGCGGTTGGACTGCGTGCCGGCGTCATGCCGCAACAAGGCATCGCCGCTTCGTGGTGCGAGCTCCGCGGCTCGGCGCAGAGGTTCCGCTTCGCCGGGTCGCGCAGGCGGTCGCGCCGCTGCGCTGGCACCGCTTGCGACAGGATCGCATCTACGTTGATCTAGATCCTCCAGCAACCGCAGGGGCGCAACTGGCTCGAGGCGGCCAGGTCGCGCAGCGCGATCTCAAGTTTTCTACATAGGCGATCGGGCCCTGCGCGGCCCGCCTGAGTGCCAGCTTGAGTACTAGTGCCCGCTATCACACATGACTGAGTCACGATTGCACTATCGCGCTGCGTCGTGTCGTGATTCAACATGGCATGATTTCAGCGGCACAGAAAGTCCGGTTGCGGCGTGGTGATCGCGCGATCCTCGAGGCGCGGGTGCGGGCGCCCACGACTGAGCAGCGTCATGCTCTACGGGCGCGCATTGTGCTGGCGGCCGCTACGGGGCTAGCGACGCGTGTGATCGGCCGCGATCTCGATACGACGCCGACCACAGTGAGCCTTTGGCGCATCCGTTACGCGCAAGAAGGTCTTGATGGGTTGGAAGATCGCGACCGTGGCGGCCCGCCAGCACTCTACGGCGAGAAGACCGACGCGGCCATTCGCAAGGTTCTCGATTCTCCGCCACCGAAGGGTTTTGCGCGGTGGAGCGGGCCGTTGATCGCCGGCGCGTTGGGCAACGTCGATGTGCAATACGTGTGGCGATCGCTGCGCAAGCAGAAGATCGACCTCGCTGGACGCAAGAGCTGGTGCGAGAGCAACGATCCGGATTTTGCCACCAAAGCCGCCGATGTGGTTGGGCTCTATTTGGCGCCGCCCAAGAACGCGGTCGTTCTCTGCATCGATGAAAAGCCGTCGATCCAGGCGCTGGAGCGGGAGCAGGGCTATTTAAAACTGCCCAATGGCCGTGCGTTGACGGGCCACAGCCACGACTACAAGCGGCACGGCACAACGACGTTGTTCGCGGCCTTCGAAGTGGCCACAGGCAAGGTCAAGGCCGCACACAAGAAGCGCCGCCGCCGCAAGGAATTTCTCGACTTCATGGACGAAATCGTCGCGGCCTATCCCAACCGCCGCCTTGAAGTCATCCTCGACAATTTGAACACGCACAGGAAGAATGACGATTGGCTGAAGCACCATCCGCGTGTCACATTCCACTATACGCCGACGCGGGCCTCCTGGCTCAATCAGGTCGAAGGCTGGTTTTCGATCCTGCAGGGCCAATCGCTGACGGGCGCTTCCTTCACTTCGGTCGCGCAAGTGCGGGAGCACATCGATGCCTTCATCAAAGCCTACAACGAAGACGCTGAACCCTTCGTGTGGACCAAATCCAAAGTTCACCAGCGCCGCGTCAAAGGCCGCCGTCTTAGGGACTTGTGATTCCGGGTACTAGCTTGTTGCCGCCACTTCGATGCGCGTCAGCGCTCGCTCGAAGGCCCTGGCCGAGAAGCGGTCCTTTCTCAACCAAACTGCGAGATAATGGATCTCCGCGGCAGCAACAAATGCGTTGAGGTCTCGCTCGTCTATAGTCCGCCCGGATTGCCGTTCATAACCAGCCAGGTAGGCTCGCTCGGCCGCCCGCAGGAGTTCGGTCGCAGACGCCGGATCGGTACGAACCGCATTGACCAGCATAGGGACATGGTATTTCAGCGATGCGATCCACTTGGCGACTTCTTGAAGATCGACGCCGCGGCGTGCAAGGTCGAAATCCGTGACTGCAAGACCGTTGCCGCCGCACAGGAGCTGTCCAGGTACAAAGTCGCCGTGACAGAAAACGTGGCGCATGCTGTTGGCCGCTTCCAATCGGCGCGCGATGGGCTGCCAAAGCCTTTCGAGGCGGCGCCCGATCTCCGGAATCATGAACGTGATCCAGCGAATGTCCTCCCCGATCACCTGCTGATACTCGCCCAAACGCCAATCGCCAACATCTGCAACGTCGAGCGCGTGCAAGCGCGCATGCACGTGGCCGGCCTCCTCCATCATGCTGGAGATGTTCCAACCGGCAATGGCGCGATCAAAGCCTTCGCCGGGCACGTATTCCTGAACGAACGCGGCATGCTTCGGTAGCACTCCGATCATTCGGGCCGTCGGAACGGGACTTTTCGATCGTAAACTTGCGGCATTGACGCATGCCAGTCGCAATGCTGCCTCGGCCAGCTTAGAGCGGCGCTTGAATTTCACGATGACCGTTCGATTGGGCGCGCGCGCCAATTGCGCGGACAGCGTGACACGGCGCGTCGGCACGTAGCGCAAATCACGCGTGACTGTGAGCGGCGTGCTATCGTGATCAACGGGTGTCTTTATCCAGTCGGCCAGGTCCGGCAGGTAGGGGTCGTTGGGAAAGGTATGGAGGCTTCCCACGCCGGTTTTCGCGCGCCAGATCCAAAGCAGGCGCTCACCTTGCGGGCTGTCACGCGGTTCCATCAGACAGGTCAATCGTTCAGGGCGCCATGCCTCGCTGGTCGCGACACTCATTTTGAGGTCTGTATTGGCGACCACGACGCCATCGACGTTCCGTGGCAAAGCACGTGCGATGTCGGCACGCTGGCTGGACAAAAAGGCCGTCAGTGGGTGATCGTCAGACAAGAACCGGAAGATATCTCGTGTGCCGCAGTCATGCTGCGAATGCCCACCGGAACCAACGTGGTGCAACAGACGTGCGTCCTGGCTGACGGAGGATGTCATTCGCTCCTCAGCGCTTCCATCGGGCTCAAACCCGCCGCCCGCCGGGCAGGCAGGAACCCGAAGCAAATACCGGTCAGAGCTGCGGCCGCCAGCGCCATCGTGACCGTGCTCGAGGTCATCAGCACCGGCCACTCGGCCCAGGCCGCGATGGCGTGCGTTGCCCACATCCCGATCGCGACGCCAGCGAGCCCGCCGAGCATGCACAGCACCACAGCCTCCGAAAGAAACTGCCGCAGAATATCGCGTCGCCGCGCCCCGATCGCCAACCGCAAGCCGATCTCGCGCGTGCGCTCGGAGACCGAAACGAGCATGATGTTCATGATGCCGATGCCGCCGACGAGCAGCGAGATGGCAGCGGTTGCCGCCAGTAGAATTCCGAGCGTTTGCTGCGCGGCGTTGCGCGTGCGCACGAAATCGGCGAGGTCGCGGACGAAGAAATCGTCGTTGCCATTGGCCTGGGCCCGGCGGCGTTTTCGGAGCGTTTCCTCAATCTCGCGCTTGGCATCTTCAATATCGGCGTCGTCGCCGACCTTGACGACGATGTTGCCGACTTGGCGTGGGACCAGCTTGTTCCGCTTGGTCAGCATCGCGCGCGCCGTCGAGGCCGGCACGAGCACGACGTCGTCGAGATCACGGCCAGAGTTCGATTGGCCTTTGCGCTCGAGAAGGCCGATGATCGCGAACGGCACATTGAGGATGCGGACGGTGTTGCCGGTCGGATCTTGATCGCCGAAGAGTTGCGTCGCAGTGGTCAAACCGATGACGGCGACTTTGGCCGCGCCTCGCTCTTCGTCGGCCGTGAAGAACCGGCCGCTGTTCGCCTCCCAGCCGCGGACGTTGGCGTAATCGTCGCTGACGCCATCGATGGTCGTCAGCCAGTTGGCGTGACCGTTGACGACAGGCGCGGATGCCGTCAGCACACCCGATATTGCGGCAACAGCCGGCACCAATTCACGGATGGCCTGAATATCTGCCTCGGAGAATGGCAGCCTTGTGCCGCTGCCGGCCATGCGGCCGCGCACGCGGCTCGAGCCAGTCTGCACTTGGAGAATGTTGGTTCCGAGGCTCGCGATCTGCCGCTCGACCTCGTTGCGCGCACCCGAGCCGACCGCCACCATCACGATCACGGAGGCGACGCCAATGATGATGCCGAGCGTCGTCAATAAGCTGCGCAAGGCATTGGTTGCGAGCGCACCGAGCGCCACGCGGATGAGCTCAGTGAACCGCATGCGGCGTCTCGCGGGTTTGGGGCAATGGTGTGCTGCGCAGGTCCTCGACGATCTCGCCGTCACGGAAAAGGATGCGGCGGCGCGCGAAGGCTGCGACCTCGGGCTCGTGGGTCACGACCACAACCGTGATGCCGCCAGCATTCAGTTGCGTCAGCAGCGTCATGATCTCCGCTGAAGTCGCCGTATCGAGGGCGCCGGTCGGCTCATCTGCAAGGATCAACTTGGGATTGGCAGCGAGCGCGCGCGCGATGGCGACACGCTGCTGCTGACCGCCGGAAAGCTGGGTCGGCAAATGATGCAGGCGCTGACTGAGCCCGACGGCTTCGAGTTTTGCGCGCGCCACTCGCTCTGCTTCACGTCTCGATTTGCGCTGGTAGATCAGCGGCAGCATGACCTGACGCAGTGCTGGCGTCCGTGGCAATAGATTAAACTGCTGGAACACGAAGCCGATCGTCGTGTTGCGTAACCGCGCGAGCTGATCGTCGCCCAGATTGCGAACGTCGGTCCCGGCGAGCCAAAGCTCGCCGCCGGTCGGCTGGTCGAGCGTGCCGATCATGTTCATGAGCGTCGATTTTCCGGACCCAGAAGGCCCCATGATCGCGACGAAATCACCGGCCTCGATCTCGACGCTGACATCACGCAACGCGGTCACGGCCTCCTCACCCATTATGTACGTTTTCGAAAGCCGGCGCACGCTGATCAGCGCGGCCTCCGTTTTCGCTGCTTGCTTGCGTGGAAAGCCCAACATGGATGTCATTTCTTCTGCGTGGCGCTGCGCGAGCGGACGACGAGCCGTTCACCGGTTTCAATTCTGCCATCCATCAGTTCCGCATATTTTCCGTCATTGAGGCCGATCCTGACAGTGTGGCTCTTCAATTGCCCATTGGCCTCCAGGCTCCAGACCTGAGCAGACTTGCTTTCAGCGCGCTCTGCGCGCAGAGCGGCGAGTTCCGCGCGCTGGCCATCGTCGAGGATCGGATCGAGCACTGCAGATATTTTTTCGGAACTGGAGATACGCTTCTCCTTTGCGGGTGAAGTCGCATCGCGCGCCGCCTCGCTAGAACGCGCTTCCTTCTTTGCACCCGACCTCTTATCGATCGCCGCCAGACGCTCGGTCGCCTCTGCAATCTGCGCCGGAGTGAGTTTCAATTTTGCGGCGACGTCCTCGAAGCGGGTCGCCTGACGTTCGGCCCTGTCAGATTGTGCCGGGGCATCGACCGGCATTGTTGCCCCGCGCGGACGATAGCGGATGGCCTCAGCTGGCACGCGCTGGACGTTGTCGCGCTTGTCGGTCTCGATTTCGACGTTCGCCGTCATGCTCGGAAACAGCTTCATATCGTCGTTGGACGCCTCGACGACGACCGTGTAGGTGACGACGCTCTGCTCTTCCGTGGCAGAAAGTCGGATCTGTGAGACCTTGCCCTCGAATAGGCGGCCCGGGTAGGCGTCGACCCGGAACGCCACGGGATTGCCCCTGGACACGCCGCCGATCTCGGCTTCGTTGACCTGGGCCTCGATGCGGATGCGCCGCAGATCCTGCGATATCCTGAAAAGTTCAGGCGCTTGCAAGCTTGCCGCCACGGTTTGTCCAATCTCGACCAGCCGCGAGACCACGATACCCGAGATCGGCGCGCGAATCTGTGTCCGTTCGAGGTCGATTTTGGTCTGGGATAACATCGCCTGGCGTTGGATGACATTGGCACGCGCACTATCTATCTGCGCCTTTGCGACGGAGATCTCGGCACGGGCGACCTCTGCGTCGCGCACCGCTGTATCGAGTTGTACTTGTGCAGTGATTCCGCGCGAACCGAGGTCCTGCGCCCGGGCGCTCTGCTTTTCCGCTTGCTTCAGGATCGACGTCGCCTTTTCGAGCGCGGCCTGCTGGTTGGCGAGTTGCGCTTTCGCCATTTCGAGATCAGCCGCCGCCTGCTCAACTCGGGCGACGTGGGTCTTGTCGTCAAGCAACGCCAGCACGTCGCCTTCCGCAACCTCGCTGTTGAAGTCTGCCTTCAGCGTTTTGATCTGGCCCGAGAGCTGTGAGCCAACCAGCACGGTGACCAGCGGACGGACCGTGCCGGAGGTCTGAACGCGTTTTCGCACCGATCCGCGAGAAACGGGGGCGGTCTCGTAGATGAACTCGGGTTTGGCGACCGACGACCCGCCCGGCCTGAGGGACGGCGGAATGAGATCCGGCGAGAATGCAAAAATGGCGGCGGCAACTGCCGGAACCGAAAGCGCCAGCAGGCGTGTGGGGCCAAGGGACATCTTTTCGTACTCCTAACTGCTCGTGGCCGCGGCCATTGCCGCATTTGGCCGAGTAGGTTCGTCCTTGAAGGCAAGCATCTTGGATGACGCGCGAGTGCGGCCGGATGCTTCCGCAAACAACTGTCGCAGGCGTGCCGCGCTCTTGCGGAGATCGAAGTCTTGCTCGGCCTTGCGCCGGCCTGCTTGCGCAAGGCCTCGAGCAAATGGCTTGTCGGTCAACACGCGCGTGAGGGCGGCGGCCAGCGCCAAGGGGTCATTCGGAGGAACCAGCACGCCGGTCTCATGATCGGCAATGATCTCGGGAATTCCGGCAACGTGCGTCGAAACAGCGGGCAATCCGCAGGCCAACGCCTCGAGCAGCACGGTCGGCAGGCCATCGCGGTCGCCAGAAGCGGTCACGATCGACGGCAGCGCCAGGACAGCGGCGTGACGCATGAGATGCAATACCTGGTCTTGCGGCAATGCACCGGCGAAGCTCAGCAGGTTTTCGAGTCCGAGTGCGCGGCCTTGAGCTTCGAGATCGGCCCGTAGCGGCCCATCGCCAGCGATGACGCAACGGATGTCCTGGCCCTGTTCATGCATGTGGCCGACGGCCGCCACGAGGTCAGAGAAGCCCTTCTTCTCGACCAGGCGGCCAACGGCCAAAATCAGCCGTGGTTCCCGGCTCGCAAAATCTGAAAACGCGAACCGGCTGAGATCAATGCCGTTGTAGAGCCGGTGGATCGCGCCGTCCGCTGCGCCAATGACCCCCATCAGATGTTGCCGATTGTAGTCCGACACCGTGATCGTGAACGCAGCCGCTTTGAGCTTGGCGCGCCGGACCTGCGCATCTATCTCGGGCGATACATAGGTGTGATAGATATCGCGCGCGTGCGCCGTAAAGGAGAACGGGACGTCGCCCAACATGCTCGCCAGAGAAGCGACAATCGTTGTGTCAGATACGAAATGAGCATGAATATGTGTGATGGCCTGAGCCTCGATCGCTTGCGCCAGCGCACGCGCCTTCGCCTCTAAATCAGCG
Organism: uncultured Alphaproteobacteria bacterium; assembly: GCA_963779515.1. Lineage (GTDB taxonomy): Bacteria > Pseudomonadota > Alphaproteobacteria > Rhizobiales > Hyphomicrobiaceae > CAVZYN01. The sequence goes on along the minus strand of CAVZYN010000002.1, from coordinate 275,651 downwards.
ACCGCATCCTCGGATTTCCCAAGCAGTAGGTCGCCGGTCGGCCCCATCGCGTATCGGGCGCTCTGCTGCACGTCCACGCGTGGCACCTCGCCGGCATCGTTAGATGGCAGATAGGTCACGGTGGCACGCAGTTCTGACAGTAACCGATGGCGCGGCTCATCGGTTGGCCTCCTGAGCGAGAACACCGAAACCTCCACGCCTTGGCGCTCGAGCTCCAGAATTTCGTTCAAAACAAAGGTCTCGCTCAACCGCGGAAACCGCTTGGCGACATAGGCGACCCGCAGCGTCCCACTTGTCAGATTCGCTCCTCGACTATGCAACGACATGAAGTGTCGATCCTCGGGTGAAGACAGGCGGCCGCTTGCGCCCATTGGCTTTCGAGGCGATGGCTAGAAGTTTCTCTGCCGCGCACTGTGCTCCGTTCATGGGCAATGCAATCGTCGGAGTTGGGCGGCGGTTGAGACCGGCCGAAATCTCCTCGGTGAGCCTTCCAGGCGTTGCACTCTCGAGCGGGACGTGCGTCAGCAGTCCGAACCGTGCAAACAACTCCGCGCGGATCGATTGCTCCTGGCTCGGACCAGAGCGCGGAATGTTGATCGTCGGCTTTCCGAGCGCAGCCGTCTCGAGCATCGAGTTATAGCCACCCATGGTGACGATCAGATCAGCGGATTCGAGCAGCGGCCTCATGCGGTCCGTGAAAGCAACGATTGTCGCCGGAAGTCCAATGGCCTCGGCACGCAACTTTGCACGATCATCCTCCGCCATGAGAGGGCCGGTGACGACGATTGCATTGAGCCCGGGCTGAGCCGGCACCCCTGCCAAGCCTTTGAGCATCGCCGACATCATCGGATAGGCATCGTGTCCGCCGCCGGCGGTGACGACGATTCGACGTTCACCGTCGCGCTTCACGGATTCTGGGGCGAGCGATGGCCGCGCCGCGCTGCCGCCGCGGTCAGGGCCAACATATCCCACATAGGCAACGTCAACACAGACATCGCCGGTCAGCCCATATGCTTTGGCCGACGGATAGATCCGGTCGTCTCCGTAAACAAGGATGGCATCATAAAAATCGCGAATGATGTCGTAGGTTCCGTCCGAAATCCAACGCGCGCGGATACGGCGCGGGTCGTCGAGAATATCGCGGAGTCCGAGCACAATACGCGTCTTGAGGCCGCGCGAGCGGATGAACTCGAACACTGGGATCAACTCGTTCCAAATTCCCGAAGGCAGGTGATCGACGAGAAAAAGGTCAGGCTGTAACGCATCGATGGTTTCACGCATCAAGCCTGCACGAATGCGGCGCGTCGAATGGGTCGAGAGATTGAGCGAGCGCGCGCGCCAGTTATTGGCGCCAACCTTCTGGACCGACGGTAGCTTAATGCTGTCGATGCCGGGTGGCGTCTCAAAGACGTTGCCAGTGGCACTACCGATCATCATGACAACGTTCGCGTCGGGTGCGGCGCGCATGATCTCGGACGCGATGGAGCTATTTCTGCGCACATGTCCCAATCCGATGGCATCGGGCGAGTACATGACGACGGTCGGGTCTTGAAGCATGTTCAGCATCCTGGAGCTTGTTGGGCTGTCGCTGAGCCGTTCGCGACCCGTGTCGAGTGCGGATATTGGGCGGTCGCGTGGGCCGAAGCGTTCAGCAGCGCTTGGATGACGCTGCAGATCTCAGGCGTGCTCGGCCATTCGCGCCCTACGGCCGCCAGCTTTAAGGCCCGTCTGAGCAAGGAAGCGGCACCGAAAATGCGCATGAGCGCAGCGTCAGGACGCCGGCCGCCCGCGTTGGCATAGGCGTCCGATATTGCTGCTGATAGGACGGCAAAGCCTCGATCTGCCGGCCCGGTGTAGAGCCCGCTGCTCGTGACGATATTGGCGACGAAATTGGCGAGATCGAACTCCACCGGCCCAAGGGCCAGGTCATCGAGGTCGATGATCAAGGCGTTACTGCTGTCGGCCGGCAGCAATACTTGCCCGGCATGGAGATCGCCGTGCACGATTGCGTCTGAACGAAATGCGCCGCGAGCCGCTATGGCAAGGGTCGTTGCTGCTGCGGCCTGGCGGATGCTGTTGAGCGCTTCGTCAGTCAGGTTGCCGGCCGTTGCCGGCTCGCGGTCGAGGCGCTTATGCACTTTTGCCAATGGCGCGAGCGGCGCAAGACCAAGAGCCCCCGCATCGGGGAGATTGCCGGCGTTGTGCAACGAAACGAGGGAGTCGATCCATGATCGTTCAGCGACCAATAGCCCGGCGAGATCCTGCGGTTCGTTGAAGGGGGCATCCAGCTTGCGCCAGCGCTGTCGCAGTGTCTCGCCTTCGATGGCGAGCATGTCGATGCCGCTGCCATCGCCTGAAACGCGGGCCGGCAGTGTTGGCACGCCGGCACGAAAGAGGATGCTGGCGCGGGACGCGACCGCCTTGGTCTGCTCTAAGCTCCCGTCGGCGCGCGGCTTGCGAAAGCGCCAGACCGCTGCCGGGTCTTCCGCGCGCGCGCAAAGTTCCAAAATGGATTGGGCGGCCAAGTTGCAGCCGCTCGGTCCGAGATCGACCGCAGTGCGCCTGGCTCCTGATACAACAGCATCACGCAGCCAAGACGCACTTCGTGCAGGATCATCGGGCCGGTGCGCGAGGCCGAGCCGATGCCCCCACGCCTCCGCCCGTGCACTCTGATCGTCATATGTCCGCGAAATCGGCACCAGCAGCGCTGGCGTCGTCAAGCGCGCGAGTTCCAACACTGAATTGTATCCGACGGTCGTGATGACCGCGTCGGCCTCGGCAAAGGCCTCGTTCAGCCGGGCGCCGACGTCGATCCTCGCGCTGGCGCCGGCAAGGTGGCCTTCGGCGGCCAGCCGCGGGCCAGCGACTTGCAAGATGTCAGCCTCTATTCCAGTCGCCCTGAATGCAGCGATGACTGCATCGATTTCGCGTCTCAAAGTCGCTGCCGTCGCGCGCGTCCCCCCACCACCGGTCGCAACCAGTATGCGTGGCACATCTTGTCGCGACGGCAGTACGGGAGTGGTGCCGCTTGCCGGCGCGCGATAGATCCAGCCGGCGTGAACAATGTCCGTCGCGCCAATCTCCTGCGCCGGTGGCAACCAGTGCGCCAGCGGCGATGGCACGATCACGCGATCCCACATTCGCCCGTTGAAAAGTCGAAAGTCAGAGAGCTTTTCGGCTGCCGTCTCGCGCAGGACCAAGCACAAGGGGTCCGGCAAGAACCCAACATCTTCGATCGCTGCAGTGTCGATGACGACGGGCCCGGTCTCCATCTCGGAGAGCACACCCGCCATAGCCTCGCGCGACACGCAAACGATCTCATCGAAGAGCGCCAACTCGGACGGCGACAATCCAGCAACCGGAGCGTTGGTGACCAGCGCGAGCTTCTGTTCCGGCGCTGTCGCGCGGATCGCCGCGGCAATATTGGTCGATCGGCGCAAATGCCCGAGCCCCGATTTTCCCGTCGCGCAGAACTTGATCAAGGCAGATGAAGTTAACATGCAATCACGCACAAGGTTGAAGGAATCGTCATGTCGCCAAAAATGGTCCCGCACTGATCGTCACGAAACTGTCACAACCAACATGACGGATAACTGACGATTTTTTTCCGCGAACCTGACGGTTCGCTGACATTGTTTTCGGGTGGTTGAATTGGCACTGGCGCTGCGTCATAACGAACGCATGAGAAAAAAAGAGAGATCACGCTTCAACGCGATCATTCGCAGCTGTCTGAAGCAGTCGTGGCGTCAGATCGCCGTCGCCGCAATTTGCGTTATCGGCTCGACGCTCATCGCATTGGCGACGCCGTGGCCACTCAAGCTAATCTTCGATCATGTGCTGTTTGATCGGCCCTTGCCGGATTCGATCGCATTCCTGTCGCCGTGGATCACCCACAAAAATCCTGCCTCGTTGGCAATCATCGCATCGTCACTCGTGCTTCTCGCGTTGCTCTCCGCGACATTTGCCTACAGCCAGCTGCTCATCACCTCACGCATCGGCTTCGAAATCATCTTTCGCCTCCGCACCGCCCTCTTCGATCATCTCCAAGGACTGTCGCTTGCATTTCACAGCCGGTCGCGCAAGGGCGAGATCTTGAACAGAATGGTGGCCGACACCAATACGCTAAAAGACGTTTATTCGGACTACGTGCTCGCATTTGCGACCCACATTCTAACCGTTTCCGGAATGTGTGCCGTAATGCTGATGCTGAACTGGAGGCTCGGCCTTCTCGTAATTGCAACATTTCCGGTCTTATTCGTCCTGCTCTACGTGCTGCTGGCTCGAATTCGGAAATCGGCGCGCCGTCAGCGCCGCGAAGAGAGTGAGCTTGCTGCCCGTCTCAGTGAGGTCTTGAGTGCTGTTCCGTTGGTGCAGGCATTTGGGCGTGAGCACTATGAGAGCGCGCGCTTCGCGAGCCAGAGCGCGCAATCCAAGGAAGAAAGTATTCGCACCGCCCGCATCGAAGCGACGGTTGCACGCTTGGTCGAGATTGTGCGCGCCTGCGGAACCGCCTTCGTCTTGATCTTCGGCGGCACCCTCGTACTCTCCGCGCAGATGTCGCCGGGTGATCTCCTGGTATTCTCCGCCTATATCGTCAATCTCTATAAACCCGTCCGCGTCATGGCGCGCCTCTCCGCCCGCATGACCAAGGCCGGTGCCAGCGCCGAGCGCATCCGTGCGATCCTTGATACAGAGCCCGAAATCCGCGATGCACCCGATGCCATCGATGCATCCTCTCTCACGGGCAACATCGTCTTCGAAAATGTCTCGTTCGGGTACGACGTTGGAAGGACCGCGCTCCACGATGTTTCGTTCGCGATTCCCGCAGGGCGGCGGGTAGCGTTGGTCGGTGCGTCGGGTGCGGGAAAGTCGACGATCGCAAATCTCATCATGCGATTCTATGACCCATCGGCGGGCCGCGTTACCATCGACGGCATCGACGTCTCCCGTTATCGCCGCCAAGCGCTGCGCCAGAACATCGGCATTGTGCTGCAAGAGTTGTTGCTGTTCGGCACATCCATTCGCGAGAACATCGCCTACGGCAAACCTGACGCAACGGATGCCGAGATCGAGACCGCCGCGCGCGCGGTCGGGGCGCACGAACTTATTCAGCAGCTACCCAATGGCTACGACGAGATCCTAGGTGAGGACGGTGCGACGCTGTCCGGTGGTCAACGCCAGCGGTTGTGCTTGGCGCGTGCCTTGATCAAGCGGCCGCGGATCTTGATCATGGATGAGCCGACGTCAGCGATCGATGCGGAGTTGGAATTGCAGATCCGCAAGGCGATGCGCACCATGCATGGCGGCACGACGACCCTCCTCATCGCTCATCACTTGCAAACGGTGCAGGACGCCGACGAGATTATCGTGCTGCGAAAGGGCCGGATCGTCGAGCGCGGCACGCACGATGAGCTGGTGCGCCTGGGTGGCTACTATTGCGAGCTGTTCCAGATCGCGACACCCGTTTCAGCGTGACATGCGTCAGGCCTTGTGCGGCGCCGTCCATTCGATGTGGCCTGCACGATCCACCGCGTGCTCGTCGCCAGGCAGCTTGAGCCGGCATGGCCCTGCTGCGTGGAGGTAGGTTAGGCCGCCGCTTTGGTCTTGCCGATACGCGAGAAGGCGGCCCTCGAAACGCATGTTGCCGTCATGATGGATGCCGGCTTGACCATGGCCGAAAACGAATGTGTCGACGTGGACGTCGCCGCCGAATTCGATCTCGGCTCGATAGGCAGCGACGCCGGATGACGCATCCGATTGAAAAGGCGCAAACGCCCTGACCTTCGATACGGTGTTCGATGGAAACAAAAGCGAGCAAAACGTCATCGGTCGCTTGCTTCGCTGCGTAAAGGTCAAGACCGGTGCGGAAGTCTTCACGCCATAGGACGTCGAGACCCAACCGTCCTGCATCTCGGCCTCGCCTTGGCCGGACATTGCTGTGTGAATATCCCAGTCGTCCGTGCGTGCGATGGCCCATCGGCTCGTGGCTGAGAATTGCACACGGCGCTGCCAGCGGGCAGCCAAATGAAACCGCAAGACGGCAGCATGCTCTTCGCCGTCAACCGTATCGATGTGGTCGAAAGCGACGAGGTATTGCCGCCGCAGGAAAACGACAGCGCGGGTGTGCAGCGGCCGATACTCGTGGCTCGCCGCCGTTGCCATCGCCCAATCGCCATAGTCGCCGATATGGTGCGCAGCACCGCGGATCTCGACGTCCGGACCATGATTTGCCGTATGCCGGGACTTGTCGTAACGCGCAACTCCCGGCGGCGGCGTCTTGGACTTTGAGCGGTAGCGTGTCTGATCCTTGCCATCGATTTCGACAGTGTTGTGAAAGGCCGTGCTCTTGAACGCCCCTCGCCAATCAATTCCCGCGCTGTCCGGTTCCGGATCATAAGTGAAGCGCCCCGGATCGACCAGGATTGGGTGGCCGTTGGCAAACCAGCAGAGACTGAGGAGGTCGTAGTGGCTGTGGCTGCCCGCGCCGAGCGGAGCGCGATCGAAAAACACGTGTTGGCGGCGTGCGAAGCTCGCGGGATCCTGGCCCCAGCTGTCGCTGAGGATCAGATAGCCGTCGAAATCACGTGACGGCGTTGGCAATGGCGCACCCTGGGCTCCGCGGCTTGAAACCCATTGAAGTGCCGGATCGCGGAACAGGCGGAATCCGGCTTCGAACATGCCCGAGTGGTCGAGCGTATCAGAATCGTTGATCAGCGGGATCTCGCCGTCCGGAAGTTGGGCATAGGCAGCGAACAGGAGGGCCGAATAGAGGCGTTCGCAGAGCTCCGGCGGCGCATCGATCTTGTTAAGTCGCGCCAGTTCCACAAACGACAACGCCGTCTCCAGAGTAATGTTGTGGTAGTGCGTCGATCTTTCGATATGAACGCCGCCCGGTGCAAAATCGTTCAGCAGGTTCTCGCAGAGCTTGCTGCGAGCTTCAGCTACAAAGGGCTGGGCCCAGCGGAACTCGGGAAACACGACACCTGCAAGAAACATCGCATAAAGCTGGAATGTTCGGTGATTGCGGGACGGCTTCAGGTTCTGAGTAATGTAGTGCGCCTCCTCCGCAATGCGTCCAAGCCAGCGGCGAAGCAAACCAGCAGGTATGAGTTTCGGCCGTTCCAGCTTGAGCAGCAGCACATAGGCTGTAATCCAACTCTCGACTCGCTTGGCTTCGACCTGGGCATCACTGGCGGCAATAAAACCGGTGCCCATCTCGTCGAGCCACGAAGCTGTCAGCTCGATCCAGCGCTGCAGATAGGTGGCATGACCTGTCGCGGCATAGGCCTGAATCAGATCGACGCCAAAATAGAACTTGTGATGCGCAATCTGCCACTCCTTATCCCGGCTCGGATTGTGCTTCCATGAGGTATCCCGTGGCAACGCGTGCGCCTCGCCGATGTACGTGAACTGGTCGCCGATGATGGCATCGGCATTGGCAATCTGGGCCATTGTCGCCGGTGGGAGATGCAGATGACGGACCACCTTTTCGTGCAAAAAGTGGCGGGAGAACTTTGCGTCGTCGAGCTGCGCAAACGCATCTGCAAAAACGCTGCCCTCCGGATTCTGTCGAGCTTCATCCACCATCGTGCCGGCTCGATTGGGTGATGAACCCGGCATCGAAAGCGCCATGATCGAGCGTCTTGTTGGCCCAATCCATCAGAACGCGCGATGTTTCTTCGAGCCGTGGTGCGTAGTGGCGAATGCAAGTCTTGACTTGCCGTCCAACAAGAAGCGCGGCGACGTACCAAGCGTATACGTGCTCCGGAATCCGCTCCCCGCCTGTGCTGCGATAAATTTGGGGCATAGCTTCAGCCAGGCTGGCGAACGCAACCATCCGGTTCGGCATTTGCAATCCCGTGAGGAGCAAGCGCGTCGCAAACAACGCTATATCATAGGCCGGATCTCCCTGCGCCAGCTCGTCGAGGTCGATAAAGCAAGGACGTGTGCCGTCGAAGAGAATATTGGCGGTATGGAAATCGCCATGCAGGGTCGCAATCTTTCGTGACGGCTGCTGGTGCATCGCATCTGTGAGCTTCTGGCAAAATGCATCCGCCTCGAGCCCCAATCCTGGCAGCGCAGATCGAACGCGGCATGCCACCTTGGTCGTGACACGCCGATGCACGTCGCCCATGCCACGCATTGGCAGGTCGTCGATCTGAAGCCTGTGCAAGTTGGCGAGCCCTTCCATGGCACGCTTAACACTCTCTTGCAGTAGGCTCGCGTCATCGATCTTGTCGATCCGTGTTCCGGGCACGAAACGCTCCCACCGGGCGCCAAGAGCGCCGTTCGCGGCAAGAGGCTCCGCCATATCGAACCCGCGGTCAGGATTGCGCCAGAGTTTCGAGAGCTGGCGATGCGTCTCGACTGCATGCTTCTGGGCCTTCCCAACGACCGTCAGCGGGCCGTCGGCACCACCATAGCCGAGAGCACACCGCTCGCCCGGCAGGTAGCTCAAGAGCTGCCAGCGCGCCAGCGCTGTGATAGTTTGGCTGGCTGGCGCGTTTGCAAGCAATGCGCCGGCCGCCGCGATATCGGTGAGCAGCGCAAACTCCTCCCGCCGTGGATCGGACGGAAACAACCAAGCGATCGCATTCCAGGCGCGGAGCTCAAGAAATGCCCCTGCAGATTGGCGTCGAGCCTGATCTGCCTCGTCGTCACGCACAAACCGAACCGTCAGTATCGCAGTCGATGCGCGCGCAAACGCGATCTCGTAGACGACATAGAGCGACTTATTCGGCATGTACCAGACATTGAGAACCCGGCACGACGACGGCGTCGTTTCGAATATGCCGCTCTCCTGCAGGTGCGCAAGCGCGCGCTCCGGTACCACGGCATCATCGATCTGCGGGAAGTCTCCAGCACTCGTGCGGATTTGGGCCTTGCCGCGCGGCAGATGGTTCCAATCGACGTTCATCATCGAACAACTCCGGCGCGCTGACACAGAATGCGATGATAGACGCCGTCGAGCGCAGTGCCCGCGCGAGCCCATGAGAAGTGTTCGGCACGTGCGCACCCCTTGGCGCCCATGCGCTCAAGGGCCTTGGAATCTCTCAAGAGCCTGACAATTGCTTCAGCTAGGCGGGCATGATCGGCGGGTGGCACGAGCAGCGCCGTCTCGCCTTCGCATACAACCTCGGGAATCGCGCCAACGCGCGTCGCGACGATCGGGGCACCTGAAGCCATGGCCTCGACCAGCATCAGTCCAAATCCCTCCCATCGCGAGGGGGCGGCGAGCAGATCGATGGCGCGATAAAAGCTTGCCATGTCCTGCACGAAGCCGCGCAACACGACGGCATGCCCAACGCCGAGATCGCGGATCAGCGCTTCGAGTGCGTGCAGGCCCTCGGGTTCGTCGGGAGCGCCTGCGAGCACGATCAGCGCATCCGGAATCGCCGCCAGAACAGCTGGGGCTGCGCGCACCAGGTCCTCCTGGCCCTTTTGCTCGCTGATCCGGCCGGAAAGCCCGATGATCGGCCGGTCCACCGGCAATCCGAGGGCTTGCCGCGCCTCCCACTTCGATTGCCGCGACACAAATCGAGCGAGATCGACACCGTTCGGTATGAGGGCGACGCGCTCCGGCGCTATCCTGAGCCGCTCAACAATATGAGCGCGCACCGAACCGGATACCGCAATCATGGAATCAGTCTGCTGTGCCAATAGCCTGTCTAGATCCAAGGTGCCATCGCGCTGCCAATTGGCGTCGTACTGATTGTGATAGTGCGCGACGATGCGCAGCCCATTCGGCCGCAGGAGCGTACCGGCGAGCCGTGCTGAGACGTTCGGCTTGTACGAATGACAGTGCAGCAAATCAATTCGCTCGGATTCGAGCCAGTGGGCCGTCGCCGCCATACGGCCGTGGCGATTCTCCGTCGGTTCGGCGAACGAGACTGAGATGTCGAGATTGCGAAACCGCGCCAAGCGCGCGCTGCGGTTCGCGTCGTTTGCATCCAGGGGCTTCATCACACGGAGAAAGCAATCGTAGCGATCCCGCGGCAACGCGCGAAGCAATTGAAATGCGGCTTCCGGCACGCCGCCGAGGCCGATGCTGTTGATCACATGGGCGATGCGCGGCCGCTCCCGGCCGGAGCGGCATTGCGACAATCGCATGATCGATTTTGACGCGTTCATGCGTGTGCCAGCCGGTCGCCAAGGCCGATCGCCCTTGTCACGCGCGTCTCGAACCAGGACTGGTCGAAGCGATCCTTTTTCAGCATCAGCGCAAGATAGTAGATCTCGGCCACAATCCGATGCCACAGCAATCGCTGAGCATCGACGCTTTGGCGTGCGACTGCGCTGTAGCCCTCCAGATAGGCCGCCGCAAGCACATCGGTGCGCTGGCCAGTGGGGTCTTCGGCCGCGAACGGCACGTCGTAAGGCAACGACGCGACGAGCATCGCCACGTCGCGGCACGGATCGGCCGAGCAGGCCAAATCGAAATCGGTGATCGACCATCGGTCACCGGCCAGAAGAAGCTGCGAGCAGACGAAATCGCCGTGGCAGAGCACAAAACCGGTATCGCTTGGCACAAGACGGGTGAGCAGTGCCGGCAGATGCGCAAGCCGCTCCCGCGCCTCAGGAAAGTAGAGGCCTATCTGCGCGAAGTCGTCGCTCGCGCGCCTCAGCCAAACCGCATTTGATATCGGCGTTAGATCTGACCCGTCCAGCCGGTGCAAAGCGTGATGCAGTTCGCCAATGCGGCTCATTAGTCGCGGCGCGCTGTTCGCATCGATCAGCTCTGCGACGTTCTCTCCGGCAAGCGCCTCCTGAAAGTAAAGGTGCTGAGCTTCGACGATCCCGCGCGGCGCCGCCACCCTGAAGGATGCTTTCGCGTGTCGCGCTGCGGCGGCCACCAGCTCGAGCATTCGGTAAGCGTCGCGAAAACGCGACCGGCGCTTGAACTTACCAATGACCCGCCCGTGCTCGGGGTGTCTGACGTCGAAGGTCGCGCGACGCAGCGGCACGTATCGCAGCAGCCGGGTACGGGCGTCATGCGTCGACGTCGCAGCATAACCGGCAATATGAGCGAGATAGGTGTCGGCTGGAAAGATCTGCCAGACTGCTTCTGGATCCTTGGCGGCGAAAGTCAAAGTTGCGGCGCGCACGCCGAATCGCGCGGCCGGATCTGTCGCTTGATACGACCAATAGAACCGGTCGAGATGCCATCCGCCATCCTGGGCACGGATCGCCTTGATTTCGGCGTGGATCGTCGGTGTGCTTCGATCTGGCTGCTGCAGCCGATCGAGCATGGGTATGCGCGCCTCAGCCTGCGCACGAAATGCGGTGACGGCCGGATGGAACGGATGGCTCTCTTTGACGAAATCGAACAGCATGGGCTCCTGACCTGCCACGATTGGCCTAAACTGCCTTTTGCTATGGCTGTTTGCTGGCCGGGTCAGTGGCTGCTTTGCCGGTGCAGGCGTAACGTCCGGCACCCCGACAAATCACATCCAAGCTTTCAAGTTCATGACATTGGCCGCGCTGGAGCCCGGCCCAGACCAGAAATTACTCCGATAGATTGCTGGTCCTGTCGTCAGTTTGGCCTGATGATCGCACCGGTAACGTATTGCGATGACACGGCATTTTTCAAGCCGCAGAAGAACCGCTTTCGCATCAGGTGCAGCTATCCCAGCGAGCTAATCCATTCCTTGCCCGGCACGGCCTCTAGCAGGCTCCTGGTGTAGGGATGCTCCGGGTTGGCGAAAATCCGCGCGGTCGGGCCATGCTCCACGATCTCGCCCCGCTGCATGATCGCGATGTCCTCGCACACCGTCGCCGCGACCCGCAGGTCGTGGGTAATGAACAGCATCGAGAGACCGAATCTTAGCCTGAGATCGTTCAGCAGTTCGAGCACCTGCTTCTGCACCGAGACGTCCAGGGCAGACACCGGCTCGTCAGCCACGATGAGTTTGGGTTTTACGGCAAGTGCGCGCGCGATGCCGATACGCTGGCGTTGACCGCCGGAAAACTCGTGCGGGTAACGATCGGCAGCTTCGGGCTTCAGGCCAACGAGCGACAGCAATTCGCGTGCCTCGGCAAGCGCCTGTTGCGCGACTGACCCCCTGAATCATGGGCCCGATCGAAATGATATCGCCAACGCGCTGGCGTGGATTGAGGGATGCGAAAGGATCCTGAAACACCATCTGCATGTGACGCCGATACGGGCGAAGCTGGTTTCGGGTCAGCCCTGAGATGCGCTCGCCATCGAGCAGGATCTCCCCGCTTTCGGGAATTTCGAGCCCGATGATACAGCGTGCCAGCGTCGACTTGCCCGAACCTGACTCGCCGACAAGAGCCAGCGAACTCTGCCGGCCGAGTTCGAGACTCACCTTGTTCACGGCCCTGACCCGACGCGCGGGCCTGCCGAAGCCGCCAGTGCTGACATAGGTCTTCTCCAGATCTCGAACGACCAGAAGTGGCCGGGCCACCGCGGCGTCTTTGAGCCTCGGTTTTAGCCCCGGCACCGCCGCGATAAGAGCCTTCGTATAGTCGGCTTGCGGCTCGCGCAGAACCTGGTCGGCACTCCCTTCCTCAATGATCTCGCCATGGCGCATCACAGCCACTCGGTCGGCAATCTCGGCAACGACGCCGAAATCGTGCGTAATAAAAAGCAGCGAGGTACTGTGCGCCCGCTGCAGTTCCTTCATCAGGTAGAGAATTTGCGCCTGGGTCGTCACATCGAGCGCGGTCGTCGGCTCATCCGCGATGATGAGTGCGGGTTCAAGGGCAAGCGCCATCGCGATGACGATGCGCTGACGTTGACCGCCCGAGAGCTGGTGCGGATAGCTATCGATGATGCGCGCCGGTTCGGGTAAATGGACGTCCTGGACAAGCTGGAGGACCCGCTGCTTTCGCGCCGCCGGCTTCAGATCTGTGTGAACCTCGAGGACCTCGTCGATCTGGCGGCCAACTTTCATCAGTGGATTGAGCGCGGTCATCGGCTCCTGAAAGATCATCGCGATGCGCTTGCCACGCAGCTTGCGCATCGCGTCTTCCGGCAGGCCAAGAAGATCATGTCCGTCGAACAAGATGCGTCCGGCAGTGGCGCGTACGTGCGGTTTCGGCAGCAGCCCCAGGATCGCCTTGCCCATGATCGACTTGCCGGAGCCGGATTCACCGACGACGCAGACGATTTCTTTTCTGCCGATCTCAAGCGATACGTTTGAGACCGCGCTTTTCCGATCTGACCACGCTCGGCAGGGCGACAGTCAGGCCATCGATGCTGAGAACGCTTTCACTCATAGGTCGGCGAGCCTTGGATTGAGGGCGTCGTTGAGGCCTTCACCGACAAGATTGATCGATAGAACGGTCAGCAGGATTGCAACACCCGGCACCGTCACAAGCCACCAGGCATCGCGCAGGAACGAGCGGCCGGCTCCAATCATGAAGCCCCAGCTCATCTGGTTCGGCGCGCCGAGGCCAAGAAACGACAGGGCACTTTCGACGAGAATGGCAGTCGCGACCAGTAACGAGCCGGTGACGATCAGCGGTGAGAGTGTATTGGGCAGGACCTGGGTCAACAGTATAGCGCTATCACGCTGGCCGGCAACGACGGCTGCCTGAACGAACTCGCGCGATTTGACCGAAAGGACTTCGGCGCGGACGACCCGCGTGATGGGCGGCCAACTGACGACCGAAATCGCAATCACGAGGTTGATCGCGGAGGGCGACAAAATTGCGATCAATACTATCGCGAACAGGAACGATGGGATCGTTTGGAAGAACTCCGTCGTGCGCATCAGAACGTCATCGATGAGCCCGCCATAGTATCCAGCGACCGCGCCGATCAGCGTGCCGAAGGCGACTGCGGCCAGAGTCGCGAACACTGCAATCAGCAACGTGGTGCGGGCACCGTGCATGAGCCCCGCCAACACATCGCGCCCGAGACTGTCTGTCCCCAACAGGAACGCACCGCTCGGACGAATGAACGGTGCGGCAACGAGCGCAAAGGGATCACGGGGGGACAGCACGTTTGCGAAGATCGCAACGATCACCACGACAGCAAGCCAGCCGAGACCGATGATGACCCGAGGGTTGCTGAGAAATCGCTTCCAGAAGGATTTCATTTCCAGCCTTACCCGATGCGGATTCTGGGATCGAGGAGAACGTAGATCACGTCAACCACCAGATTGACGATGACCACGAGGCAGGCCGACAGAAAAAAGATGCCGAGAAGCAAGTTGAAGTCCCGGGCGAAAAGGGACTGGTAGGCCAACTGCCCCAGCCCCGGCCATGCGAACACACTTTCCACGACCACCGAGCCTCCAAGCAGACTGCCAAACTGGATCCCCGCCATTGTCACGACCGGCAAGAGCGCATTCCGGAAGACATGGCGGGTAACAATCTGACGTTCGGTCAACCCCTTGGCCCTTGCGGTCGTGACGTAGTCGAGACCGCGCTGCTCGAGCATGGTCGCCCGCATCAGCCTTGCATAAAGCGCGAGGTAGAACATCGACAGTGTGATCGTCGGCAGCACGAGGTGGCGGCTGATATCGACAACGCGGGCAAAGCCCTCGTGAAAGGCAACGACGTCCTCCATCCCGGATGTCGGCAGCCAATCGAGCTTGATGGAGAACACCAGGATGAGCATCAGCCCAATCCAGAACAGCGGCGTCGCATAGAAGATGATCGCGGCAACCGAGATCACGTGGTCTTTCCAGGTCCGCACCCACAGAGCAGCGAGCACGCCCATCCCCACACCGATCAGAAGCGAGACGGCGAGTGTTGCGCCCATCAGCAGCAGTGTCGGGCCGAGCCGCTTGAGCAACAGATCGAGGACGGGCGCGCTCTGGCGGAACGAGTAGCCGAGATCCAGAACTGCGAGATTTCTAAGGTAATTGAAAAGCTGGACATATACTGGCTGGTCCTGCCCGAAACGCTGACGCAGCTGGTCGATGTACTCCTTCGGTGCCCCGCCTGCTTCACCGGCAAGAACGGTCGCGAGATCGCCGGGCGCCAGCTGAAGGAGAAGAAAGTTCAGGATCACAACGCCGAGGACGACGGGGATCGTCTGCAGGAGCCGCCTGATCACATACTTGCCGAGACCCGTCCCTGCCATCGCCTGATGCCCCCTGCAGCAATGCGATCATGCGCCATAGCCCATCGAAACGAAAGGAGCCGGCGGCACGTTCGCCGGCTCCCAATCGCGATGGGTTATTGCCGATGGGCGTTGGCGTAGTTGCCGTAGATGCCCAGCGGAGTATCGATGAGGTCTTTGAACTGCTTGTTGATGATGGTCGGGAACGTGAGCTCGTGCACATAGATGACGGGGCTCGCTTCGGTCACCTTCTTCACAAGCTCGCGGTACATGAGACTGCGCTTCGCATTGTCGGGCTCGACGGTCGCCTTGTCCATCAGCGCATCTGTTTCGGGGCTCGACCACTGCGCGCCGTTCACGAACACGGTCCCCTTCCTGATGCGGTCCGAATGGAAACTGCGATGCACGCCGAGAACAGGATCAGCAAGATTGTAGAGGAAGTTGGATGTCACATCGAAGTCGTAGTCCGTGTAAACGCGCTTCAGCCACTTCGGTACGTCCTCGTAGCGCAGTGTCGCCTTGATGCCGATCTTTGCGAGGGCCTGTTGCGTCGCCTCGCCGAAGCGCTGCCACTCTTCGCCATAGGGGGTCATGTCGTGGACCATCTCGAACCGAATGCCGTCGGCCTTCTTGGGAAAACCAGCTTCGTCGAGCAGCTTGTTGGCGCGTTCCACACGGTCGCCGACGGTGTAGTCGACACCCGCCCCATAAAGCCCTGACGGTTCGAAGTTGGAGCTGATCGGACCCGTCGCAGTTTTGCCAAAGCCGAACCAGACGTTATCAATGACGAACTTGCGGTCGAGTGCATAGTTGATCGCTTGCCGGACCTTGACGTTGTCGAATGGCGGCTTCTTCGTGTTGACGATCATCTCGACGACGGGCGACATCATCTCATAGCCCTTTGTCGAGACCTCAAGAGAGGGCAGTGCGGCGAGCTTATTGACCGCGTTGTAGGGCACCGCGCCGAAGCCCGCGATATGGGCCTCGCCCTTTTCGATCGCCGCCGTGCGCGTCGAGGCATCAGCGATGAATCGAACCACGATGCGATCAAGGAACGGACGTCCTGCCCGCCAGTAGTCCGGATTCTTGTCCAGCCGCACGAACTCGCCGCGCCGCCACTCCACGAACTTGAACGGTCCCGTGCCGATGGGATTGTTTGCATTCGGATGAGTCTTGATGTCGCCAGCGCCGTAGACGTGCTTCGGCACCATTGGGCTTTCATATCCCGACAAGGCCATCATCATGTAGGGCGAAGGATTGGCGAGCTTGAAGATTGCCGTCGTCTCATCGGGCGTCTCGACCGCAGTCACCTCCTTGAAGGTTGCGATACCGCGCGGATGGTTCTTCTTCAGGGCCTCCATGATGCTGAACTGGACATCGGCGGAGGTGAACGGCTTGCCATCGTGGAATTTCACGCCGCGCCGCAGTTTGAATGTTACCGTCTTGCCATCCGGCGAGACTGAGAAGCTCTCTGCAAGCCCCGGCTGCGGCTTGAGATTGAAGTCGTACTCCAGGAGGCCGTCGAACACCTTGGCCGTCACCTGACCGATCGGCCCGGCGGTTGAAATGTAGGGTGCAAGATTGGGTGGCTCTGGCTGGGTAATCTGCACCAGCGTCCCGCCGGGCTTCTGCGCAAGCGCCACGCCGCCAGACGCCGCCGCCAAAATGGCAGCAACTGCAGCTGATTTCACTGCCGTCCGTATGAATTGTCCTGGGTGTGCTGTGCGCATGGAGGTTTCCCTTTGCAGACTGATTGATGACTGGGCCTGATGATTTTGGCTGGTCCGTGCAGGCCTAGCTTGCGAACCGTTTGATGTCGTCCTCGTAGGCGGACAGTGCGGCCGAGCCGCCAGTGTGCAGGAATAGTACGCGATCCGAGGCTTTGAAGAAGCCCTGCCGGATCAGTCCGATCAGCCCCGCCATGCCCTTGGCAGTGTAGACCGGATCCAGCAGTAGGCCTTCCATGCGTGCCACCAGCGATATGGCTTCCAGTGTCGATGGCGCCGGAATGCCATATCCTTCTCCGACATAGCCATCATCGACGATCGTCCGTTCGACCGGCATCGGTTCAGCGTCGATCAGCTTCAGCGTCGCTTGGGACAAGCGGTGCACGGCTCCGATCTGTCGCTCGCGCGGTTGGCGAACGCTGATGCCCATGATCGGCAGGTCAGCTCCAAGGGCGTGGATGCCGGCCAGTAGCCCAGCGTGCGTGCCGGTGCTGCCTGTGGCGAGAACCAGCCACTGGAATGCCAAGCCCTCGTCACGACATTGCTGCAGGATCTCCTGCGCGACATCAACGTACCCAAGTGCGCCGATCGGATTCGAACCACCGCCCGGAATGAAATACGGTCGATGCCCCTCGCTGCGGAGCCGGTTCGCGACCGCCTCCGCCTCTGCGTTCATGTCGAGGCCGGACGGACGGTATTCGAGTGTGGCGCCAAATAATCGATCGAGAAATACGTTCGCGGTCTCTTCGTAGGTGGCGGCGCGGTTCGGCACGCGCCGCTCGAGCAGCGCATGACACTTGAGGCTATGCCGGCAAGCCGCAGCGGCAGTCTGTCGGACGTGGTTCGACTGCACGGCGCCTTGCGTTACAAGCATGTCGGCGTTCTGGCTGAGCGCTTCGCCGACGAGGAATTCCAGTTTGCGTGTCTTGTTGCCGCCACCGGCCAAGCCCGTGCAGTCATCCCGCTTTACGAACAGGCGGGGACCGCCAAGCTCGGCGCTGAGCCGCAGCATCGGCTCGATCGGTGTCGGTCGATGACAGAGCGGAACACGCGGGAACCGATCGAGATTGATCCGGGCGGCTGAGCCCGTTTGCCTGGACATCGTTGCCATCTGTCTGCCTCGCTGCGAGCCGACGCACGTCACGATTGGACAGGAGTGAGTGGCTTGTAGCCAATGTTATGTTGTTCTAACATTATGCGCGAGACGCATATCGAGAATTGCCATGGACTTCGATTGGATCCGAGATCTTGAGCATCTCGCGCGGACGGGCAGTTTTTCCCGCGCGGCGCAGCTCAGCAATCTGAGCCAACCGGCATTGAGCCGCCGCATCAAGGCGATGGAGGCGTGGGTCGGTGCGGTCCTCATCGACCGGTCTCGACACCCCGTGACGCTGACTGGCGCGGGTCTGCAAATGCTCGAGGCCGGTCAGCAAGCATTTGCCCGGCTGGACAATGAGCGCAAGAGCGTACGTGAAGCGCAGTCGCTCCCTGATCGCGATGTCGTGGCCTTTGCCGCCCAGCATTCGATCGCTTGGCACTTTTATCCAACTTGGCTGCAAGCCTTCGAAGGCACATACGGCCCGATGATTTCCCGCCTTCGCGCCGACGACCTGCCAAACTGCTTACAGGATCTCGAAGCAGGCACCGTTGACTTCGTCCTTGCGTACGCAAGCCGTCGGGCCTCCACCATTGTCGGTTCGCGAGATGTCGACAGCGTGCGAATCGGCCGGGATTCGCTGATCCCTGTCTCGAAGGTGGAGGCGGACGGGCGACCCATGTTTGATATCGACCGCAAACAGCCAGCGGCCATCCCGTACTTGCGGTTCGGCGCCACCGCGCCAATCAGCCAGCACTTGGCGCCTCTGCTCGAGGTCAACAATGTCCAGAAGAGGCTGCAGGTAGTTTACGAGAACTCGATGGCGGGTGCCTTGCGCATCCGAGTCCGTGAAGGGATCGGGATCGCCTGGCTACCAAAGAGCCTGGTGGCTCCAGATCTCGAAGCGGGCATCCTGGCGCTGGCCGGCGGCAAGAAATGGGAGGTGGCCCTCGACATCAGACTCTATCGGATTCGCCGGCACGCAAACGCCATGACAAACAAGATTTGGGTCTTCTTAGAGCGTCGTGAGGATAAGCCGTTGTTGGCCGCAACGAGCAGGCCCCACTGAGCCCCGCCGCACTGCACACCACCGACTGAATACAACAGCTCTGCGGAGCGACGTCCGCCGCATCACGAGCAGTGCCACGATCTCCACACTTAGCTCCTGCACTAACTATCGCGAATCGTTATAGTATCC
Organism: uncultured Alphaproteobacteria bacterium; assembly: GCA_963779515.1. Lineage (GTDB taxonomy): Bacteria > Pseudomonadota > Alphaproteobacteria > Rhizobiales > Hyphomicrobiaceae > CAVZYN01. The sequence continues at coordinate 256,593 of CAVZYN010000002.1, read as the reverse complement.
GGCCACATGGCCAACAATCAGACCGTTCTTGATCGCGCCTTCCATGCCCTCGTCCGATCCCACGCGCGAGGGCCGTCAGTTCAGCGGCCGGGAAACGTGATGTGTCGGTGAGCGATCTCGCCATGCCGTTCGACATGGCGTTGCCAACGTTCATGGCTGAAGCACATCCGCGTGCTTGAGGGGGCCTGGGGCTGCTTCGTTCTCCAAGTAAAGTTGGTCCTCATGCTCGGACATGCACGCTCGACTCCGACAAGCTCGTCAGCCATTGAAAACCTGCCCGTGTTCGGCGGCCTTTTCCATGGTCGCCATCTGGGATGGGAGCCGACATGAACGGCACTTCGATTCGACCATTGAAACGTGCCGTTCTATTCCAGAGCGCTCGCCGAGATACGCCAGTACGACGTCGACCATGCTATTGACGATCAGGTCGCGCATTTCTTTCGCGCCTTTGGCTGCAAGCACATGGGTGACCTGGACCCGGATCTTGGCGCCCGGTTTGCCACGTCGTGCAGCGGTTATTACTTCGCGTGCTTGCGGAAGTTCGGTTTGCGCTTTTCCTTCAGCGCATTCACGCCTTCGCGGGACTCATCGGTGTCGTAGTAGAGTTTGAGGGCGTACATCCCCATGCCGGCGATGCCGGCCTGATGCGCGGTATCCATGTTGAACGAGCGCTTGGCAATCGCTATCGCGGTGGGGCTGCGCTCGCACAGCTCCTCGCCCCACTTTTGCACCTCGGCATCGAGTTGGTCGTGCGGCACGCACACGTTGGCGAGCCCCATTGCGACCGCTTCCGCGCCGGAATAGCGACGGCACATGTACCAGATCTCGCGGGCCTTCTTCTCGCCGACGACTCGGGCGAGGAATGCCGTGCCGTAGCCTGGATCGACAGACCCCATCTTGGGACCGACTTGCCCAAAGATGGCCTTGTCCGAACAGATCGTGAGGTCGCAGATCGTGGCGAGAACATTGCCGCCGCCGATGGCATAGCCCTGCACGCGGGCGATGACCGGCTTCGGCACATCGCGGATCACCGTATGCAGTTCTTCCATCGGCAGCCCGATGGTGCCGCGGCCGTCGTAGTTGCCGTCGTGCGCCGATTGATCGCCGCCCGTGCAGAAGGCGCGGTCGCCGGCGCCGGTCAGCACGATGGCCCCGACTGACTTGTCGTAGCCAGACTTGTTGAAGGCGCGGATGAGCTCGTCGCAGGTCGTCCCGCGAAATGCATTCATTTTGTCGGGGCGATTTATGATGATCCAGGCGACGCCGTTGCGCACGTCGTAGATGATGTCTTTGAAGTCCATCTTGCGCACTCCGAAGTGTTTGCTGCGGTCAGCCAGTTCAGCCGACCATCGACAGGCCGCCCGAAACGCTCAGCACCTGGCCGGTGATGTAGCTCGCGTCATCGCTGGCGAAGAACAAGATCGCGCCCGGCAGGTCGTCCGGCTGACCGATGCGGCCCAGCGGGATCGAGCGACGGAACGCCTCTTCCAGTTTGACGGGATCGCCTGCGCCTTGCTTGTAGTCGGCGAACAGCGCCGTGTCGGTCGGGCCCGGGCAGACGACGTTGACGGTGATGCCATGGCGGGCATGCTCTCGCGCAATCGTCTTCGAAAACGAGACCAGGCCACCCTTGCAGGCGGCGTAGACAGCTTCACCCGAAGAGCCGACGCGGGCGGCGTCGGATGCGATGTTGACGATGCGACCGGCCTTGCGCGCGACCATGCCAGGCAACACGGCATGATGCATGTTAAGTGCGCCGATCAGATTGATGTCGATCAGCCGCCGCCACTCGTCCGCCTGCGTCTTGACGAACGGCTTAAACACGTCCCAGCCGGCATTGTTGACGAGCGCATCGACCGGGCCGAGATCCATCTCGGTTTTAGCAATCGCGGCATCCACATCTTCGCGCCGCGTGATGTCGCAGGCGATGGCGAGAGCCTTGCCGCCGCTGGCCGCGATCGCATCGGCCGTCTTGACGGCCGCCGCCTGATTGAGATCGAGCACGGCGACTTTCGCGCCCGCGGTTGCAAACCTGCGGCATGTCGCGCCGCCGATGCCGCCGCCGCCGCCTGTGATCACAATCGTCTTGTCTTGGAGACCGCGCATCTGGGCTACTCCTGTACGAATCTAGAATTCCGGCTCGCCTTCGATATGTATCAGCTATATGATAGATTAGAATATGTCAAACACCTGATGGAAATTTTGATGCCAGCAGCGCCCAAGAAGCCGTCCGCACCGCCAGCGAGCGATCCACTCAGGGTCGCCAACTTGCTGTTTTTTCGGCTCTATCAGAGTTCAAACTTGATGCATAAAGCCGGAACGAGTGCCGTCAGCGAACATAGCGTGACGACGCAGCAGTGGGCGGTGCTCGGCGCTTTATCCCGGCAACGAGCAGTCGAAGAAGGAATGTCCGTCAAGCAGTTGATGGAATTCTTGATGGTCAGTCGCCAGAGCCTGACGGCAATTCTCGACCGCCTGGAAGCGGCAGGCCACGTCGAGCGCGTCAAGACCAACGGCGACGGCCGCCTGCGCCACGTGCGACTGACGCCAGCCGGCACGAAAATGTGGAGCCGCTTGCTGCCGCGGATACACGGCTTCTACGAAGCGGCACTTGCAGATCTTTCCATCGAGGAAAGCTATCTGCTCATGCGCCTTCTCGACCGTCTGACAGCAGGACTGGCGAAGCTATGAACTGCTCGCACTCAGACGGTGCACGCCCTACCGGTTGCACTCAATTCTGCTTGTGGAACGCCAGCAGTCGAACAAGGAACAGAGAAGCATTCGGCAGCAATGGGTCAACCTCGCCCGGTAACGGCCAGATGTGATGAGATCCGATGCCAGTCGGTAGTCACCTGAGACCTTCGGCGCGGCCATCGCATATCCGTCGCTTCGGGTGTGATCGGAGCCAAGTGATCCTGCTCTCTCCGCCATCCACTCACGCCGCTTGCGGCGGGGCCTTGGCGCCGGTCATGAAGGCGACCGCCTCCGACATCGGATGCTGCTTCGGATCGATCACCGTCAAACGACGGCCGAGCCGGTGGATGTGAATGCGATCCGCGACCTCCCAGACATGCGGCATGTTGTGGCTGATCAGCACGATCGCCAGCCCCTTGCGCTTCACGTCCAGGATCAGGTCGAGCACCCGGCGGCCCTCCTTGACGCCGAGCGCCGCCGTCGGCTCGTCCATGATCACGACGCGGCCGCCGAATGCGGCCGCGCGCGCGACCGCCACGCCCTGCCGCTGACCGCCCGACAGCGTCTCGACCGGCTGCGTGATGTTCTGAATGGTCAGCAGCCCGAGCGCTGACAAATGCTGGCGCGCCGCCGTCTCCATGCCCGCCCGATCGAGCTTGCCGAACAATCGCCCAAGCAGCCCCGGGTCCCGTAGTTCACGCCCGAGATACAGATTGTCGGCGATGCTGAGCGCGGGTGCGAGCGCGAGGTTTTGATAGACAGTCTCGATCCCGGCCTTGCGCGCATCCAGCACCGAGCGGAAGTGCACGCGGCTGCCGTCCATGTGAATTTCACCTTGATCCGGCGTGATGGCGCCGCTCAGCGCCTTGATCAACGACGATTTGCCCGCGCCGTTGTCGCCGATCACGGCCAGGATCTCGCCCGGCAGCAAATCGAAGTCGGCGTGATCGAGCGCCGTTACGCGTCCATAGCGCTTCGTCAATCCGCGCGCTTGCAGGATCGGCTGCGTCGGTACCGCACTCATGTCGAGGCCCGCCGCAACCACTGGTCGATGCCAACCGCGACAATGATCAAGACGCCGACCGCAAACTCCTGCCACAGCACATTGACACCCGAGAGCGCCAGGCCGTTGCGGAAGACGCCGACGATCAGCGCGCCCATCAAGGTGCCGGCAATCGAACCGCGGCCGCCGAACAAGCTGGTGCCGCCGATGACGACGGCAGTGATGCTGTCGAGATTGGCGGTCTGTCCGGCTTGCGGGCTGACGGATCCGATGCGGCCGATCAGAACCCAGCCGGCGATCGCACAAATGACGCCAGCCAGCACATAAACCCACATCAGCGTGCGGTTCGTGTCGACGCCGGCGAGGCCCGCTGCTTCCGGGTCGTCACCGGTTGCATAAAGATGCCGGCCAAAACGCGTCCAGTTCAGGAGGTACCAGGTGGCGCACACCAGCAGCACCATCAGGATCGCCCCGAGCGTCAACCGCGCCCCGAAAAAGTCGATGCCTTGGCCGAAGAACAAGAGCAGCGGCGCCCGCTCCTCGAGGTCTTGCGCGCGAATGGTCTCGCTCGCTGAATACCAGAGATTGATCGCAAAAAAGATGTTCCAGGTCCCGAGCGTGACAATGAACGGCGGCAGCTTCAGCCGCGTCACCAGCGCACCGTTGATCGCGCCGCAAATCGCCCCGACGCTCAAGCCAATCCCGATGGCGAGCGGCACCGGCATCCCCCAGTCGATCGCCAGCCGCCCCATCACCACGGACGACAACACCAGGATCGCGCCGACCGAGAGATCGATCCCGGCCGTTAGAATGATCAACGTCTGCGCCACGGCGACGATCCCGAGCACCGTGACCTGCTGCAGGATCAGCGAGAAATTGAAGGGGTCGAGAAACCGATCGCCGACGACCGCAGAAAAGAACGCGAGGCTCAGGACCAAGACGATCAACGGAATCGCCGTCGGGTGCACATGCAGCAGATGTTGCAGGCGCCGCAGCAGCGTCGGTGCTGGTTCATCGAACTGCACCACGTCGGCGCCGTCGGTCTTCCCATCGCCTGTCGACATGGTCACTGTGTGCCCGAGCACGGATAGAGCGGCGAAATAAGAGGGCGGATGCCACCGCTGTGTGCGTGGCATCCGCCCCAAAAAGCGGTGTCCCCCGACCTCCGCCTTTTTAGCTCATGGGCTCAGCCCCAGCAGCGCTTCAGGCCTTCGTCGCCTGAGATCGCGGGTAGGCCTGCAGCCGGCTTGTCGGTGATGAGTTCGACGCCGGTGTTGAAGAATTCGAGACCCGGCGTGTTGGCGGGCTTCTTGCCGGACTTCGCGAATTCAGAGATCGCCTCGATGCCCTTCGACGCCATCAGCAGCGGGAACTGCATCGACGTTGCACCGATGACGCCCGACTTGACATTCTTGACGCCCGGGCATCCGCCGTCGACCGAAACAATCAGCACGCCCTTGTCCTTGCCGACCGCCTTCAGCGCTTGATAGGCGCCCGCCGCCGCCGGTTCGTTGATCGTGTAGACGACATTTACGCCGGGGTTTTTCTGGAGCAAGTTCTCCATCGCCTTGCGGCCGCCTTCCTCGGATCCCTGCGTCACATCGTTTCCGACGATGCGCGGGTCTTTCTCGTCGCCAATCTTCTTGACGTCGCCGACGTCCACGCCAAAGCCTTTCAGGAAGCCCTGGTTGCGCAGGACGTCAACCGTGATCTGGTTCTTGTTGAGATCGAGCAGCGCAATCTTCGCGTCCTTTGCCTTGTCGCCCATGGACGCTTTCGCCCAGGCGCCGATCAACTCGCCGGCCTTGAAGTTGTCGGTCGCAAACGTCGCGTCGGCCGCGTTGGCGGGCTCCAGCGGCGTATCGAGCGCGATCACGAGAATGCCCTTGTCGCGGGCTTTCTTGATCGTCGGCACGATCGCGGCCGAATCGCTCGGCGTGATCAGGATGCCCTTGGCGCCGGCCGCGATCAGGCTCTCGACCGCTTCCACCTGAGTTTGATTGTCGCCGTCGACCTTGCCGGCGAATGAGCGCAGCTCCATGCCCATTTCCTTGGCCTTGGCTTCCGCCCCTTCGCGCATCTTCACGAAGAACGGGTTGGTGTTGGTCTTGGTGATGAGACCGACGATGGTCTTCTGTTGAGCAAGCGCCGGCGAGCTCGACAGGCCGCCGAGCATGGCGCAGAGCGCGAGCGTCGCCACAGCGGCGCCGGTGGTCGTGAATTTGATCATGGTTTGCTCCCTGAGCGTCCCTGCTCATGCCGCAGCGGCGCTATCGCGTTTTTTGGCTATGTCCGCGCGGGCTCTCTACCCGTGCCACCCGAGTGGCGCACATCTAGGCCGCCGCTGTCAATATTAAATCATATGGATTTAAGTATTGACCCGGCACCAGCCGCCGCCGAAGATCGCCTGAATAGTGGTGCGCGGATGAGCAGTCGAGGAACAGACACGGACGTGGAGACGCTTGCGCTCGCCGAGGCGGCGACCGCCACGCGCGACGAGGCTCTCAGCCGCATGGGCGGTGGCGCCAATCAATCGGGCGCCCGCGCCTACAACGAACGGCTGACGCTCTCACTGCTACGCCGGAACGGACCGCTGCCAAAGGCCGAACTCGCGCGCTTGACGGGACTCTCCGCCCAGACGCTTTCCTTGATGATGCGGCGGCTTGAAGCGGAAGCTCTGGTCATGCCGCTGGCGCCGCTGCGCGGTCGCATTGGTCAGCCCTCCGTGCCCTATGCCCTCAATCCAAAGGGAACCGCCTCTTTCGGCATCAAAATCGGGCGGCGCAGCACCGACCTCGTCGTCTGCGACTTCCTGGGTACACTGCGCGATCGCGCAAAACTCACCTACGCCTATCCCGTTCCTGGACGCGTGTTGGCTTTCATCGAGCAGCAGGTCGCGAACCTGCGCAAGACGCTGGGGCGTAAGCAGCGCATCTCCGGAATAGGCGTCGCGATGCCCTTCGAACTCTGGAAATGGGCCGAGCAAGTGGATGCGCCATCGGGCGCGCTCGACGGTTGGAAAAGCATCGATGTCGCGCGCGAACTTACCCGCCTGACCGGTCTGCCGGCCCTGATCGCCAATGACGCGACGGCGGCGTGCGGCGCCGAGCTGGCGCGGACGGAGCGCACTGCGGCAGCGGATTTCCTGTACTTCTATATCGGTTCATTCATTGGCGGCGGCGTTGTCTTGAATGGCCAGCTTTTCGCCGGCCGGACCGGCAACGCTGGCGCCCTCGGCTCGATGCCGATCGAACTCAAAGGCCAGCGCTCGCAGCTGATCGAGCATGCCTCGCTGATCACGCTGGAACAGGCCCTCGCCAAGCGCCATGCGAATGTTGCCATTCTGCAAATGCCGGAGCGCGATTGGAGCGCACTCGGCCAGCCCCTGAAGCGCTGGATCACGGCCACCGCCGAAGCGCTCGCCATAGCCACTGTCTCCGCCGTTTCGGTGATCGATTTTCAGCGCGTCTGCATCGATGGCGCGCTGCCCCGCGACGTGCTGGCCGCGATCGTCGAGGCGACGCGCGCCAAGGTGGCGCTGATGGATCTTCAAGGCCTGTCGCCCTTCGAGGTCGTCGCTGGTTCCGCCGGCGCCGATGCGCGTGCGATCGGTGGCGCGATGCTCCCGATCCTCGCCAACTACTCCAGCGATCCAGACGTCCTGTTGAAGGCCCTGCCGACCACGGCCTGACATCGCGACGTCCCGCCGTTGCACGCTACCGCTGCAAAACCGACGCGACCGCCACGGGTGCCGGCACCTCGGCCTTCTTATGCGGCGGATCCGGCCGCCACCCGAGCACCGCCAGCATGAAGAAGAATCCGACGACGTAGGCGAGCGCCACATGCCATCCACCGGTGATCCAGCGCCCAACCGACTTTGCTTCCGGATACATATTCGACAGCGCCACCCCCGCCGACGATCCAAACCAGATCATCGACCCGCCGAACCCGACCGCATAAGCAAGGAAGCCCCAATCATACCCACCCTGCTTCAGCGCCAGTGCCGTCAGTGGAATGTTGTCGAACACAGCTGACACAAAACCCAATCCCAGCGCTGTCGGCCAGGACGCCGCTGGCAACTTCTCCACCGGCATCATCGAGGCGCACGTCACCAGCGCCAGCAGGAACAGCGTGCCCTTGAGGTTCTCGCCCAGCAACTCCCAATCCGGCGCCCGCAGCGGCGCCGTCAACAGGATCGCCGCCCACACCCCCAATCCAATCACCGGAAGCATATCGAGCAGATACTTCGCCTTCTGGTTCGCCCAGACATTTGCCCCGATCGCCATCGCGAGAATGGCGAACACGATGAACACCCGCGTCCAATCGACATGCACGCCGGCCGCTTCATCCTTCATGATCGGCGAATAGGCATGCTGCTGGAACGCCGCTGGAATGCCACAGACAATCAAAGCGACCGTCGCCGCCGTGAACGCGTCCAAGACGCTCAATGGACTGACGCCGTCGATCCACATCATCGTCGTGGTCGTGTCGCCGACCACCGAGCCGGAGCCACCCGCATTAGATGCGGCAACGATCGCCGCCAGATACCCGATGTGCACCTTGCCGCGGAACACCTGCTTCGCCACCACTCCGCCAATCAACGCCGCCGCGATGTTGTCGAGAAAACTCGACAGCACGAACACCAGGACAAGCAGCACGAACGCGCCCTTCCAATCGTCCGGCAAATACCGCGGCATGATGGCCGGAAGCTCGCTCTTCTCGAAGTGCCGCGACAGCAGCGCAAACCCCATCAGCAGACAGAAGAGATTGGCGAGCGTCACCCACTCGTGCGCCAGATGCACAAACAGCCCGCCGAGTCCCTGCCCCGGTCTTGAACCCCGTGAACCCGAGCTTGTAGAGCGTGATCGCCGCGAGCCCCGTCATCGCGACGGCAAATGTCTGATTATGAAACAGCGCGACACCCAACAGCGTCAGCGCGAACAAAATAAAGTCGACCGGAATACCGAAGAATGAGATCGACTCCGCCGCGGCCCCTGCGGCAAGCGCCGGACCAACCGACACGAGTGTGGCTACGCCCACCCCACCCAGCGCCGCACCGGCACGCCGCATTTTTAGCATGGACATCGGTCTCTCCCCGTATCGGGGCGCCCCGTCCCCATCCACCCATTCTTGAGTGTGCCGCGCGCCCCAATGCAACAGTTAAGTGATTTGCCCGCCGCATGCGCCAGTACCGCGACCATCTCTATCGCTACAAACCATCCTTGCTGGGGAGCGTCGCGACCCCATCCCACGCAGTCTCCGGCGCGACCGCCGCGCGCTCGATCCGCTCGCCATAAATCTCGAACACCTGGCCCAACGGCCCGGCACCGCCTTCGGCAATGATCGCACGCGACGCATCCCAATCCCGCGCCAGATAGGCGGTCCGGAGCTGGTCCATCGCCGCGCGCACCCGCGCAAACGACTCCGTACCCCGCATGCTGGCATCTCCAAGTACCGCATAAATGGTGGCCGGCTCCGCCTTGCCCTTGACCCTGACGCTGTCGATGGCGATCGCCGCGATCGCATCGCCGCACGCCAGCACCGTCGCCTCGCCCGCCAGCATCGACACACCATAGCTCTTCGTCAGGCCTTCGAGCCGCGACGCGATGTTGACGCTGTCTCCCAGCACCGAGTAATCGAACCTCAGATCCGATCCCATGTTGCCGACGACGCACGCCCCAGTGTTGAGCCCGATGCCGATCTCGATCGGGCGATGCGGATGGCCCGCCGCTGCCGCTTCCGCCTCGAGCGTCCGGTTGAGCTCGGCAAGCCGCCGCAGCATTTCGAGCGAGGCCTCCACCGCGCGCTTTGGGTGATCCAGCGTATCCAGCGGCGCATTCCAGAACGCCAGGATCGCATCGCCCATGTACTTGTCGACCGTCCCGCCACTGTCGATGATCGCATTCGTCAGCGGCGTCAGCATCCGGTTCATCAGCCGGGTCAGTCCCTGCGGATCGTCCTTGAACGTCTCCGCGATCGACGTGAACCCGCGCACATCCGAGAACAGCACCGTCAATTCGCGCATCTCGCCGCCGAGCACCAGTTTCGCCGGGTCCGCCGCCAGCTGCTCCACCAGTTTCGGCGACACATACCGGCCGAACGCGCCCCGGATCTCCGCCTTCTGCCGCTCGTCGCGGGCATAATTCTGGAACGCCATTAGCGCCAGCGTCGCAAAACTCGCGAGCGTCGCAAAGCTCGGGTCGATCAGCAGCTTCCGCGTCGAAAACAGATACCACGCCCCGCCCCAGATCAGCGACACGAGCCCCGCCGCCAACGCCAGCACCGGCACCGCGCCGAGCCACGGCACCAGCAGCACGATCCCAAGCCCCAGCAGCAGCGGCACGATCACCTCCGGCGCAATCGCATAGTGCGGCCGCGTCAGCAGCGCCTTGCCGAGAATGTTCTCGATCGCCTGCGCGTGGATTTCAGCGCCTGGAATGGCAGGATCAAGCGGCGTCGCGCGCCGGTCGAACAATCCCGCAGCCGACGCCCCGACAATGACAATGCGCCCGCGCACCGCATCCGGCGCCGCGCGCTTGGCCAACACGTCCGCCGCGGACACGAACCGCGCCGCGCTATGCCGCGTATAGTGCAGCCAGAGATTGCCATTCTGGTCCGTCGGAATTTCGACGCCCGCGACCACGAGGTTCGACACGCCTGCCGCATCGCGCCGCAACAGCATCGTCGGCGTATTCGTCGCGACCCTCAGCGTTTCGATAGCGAGCGACGGCAAAACCACGCCTCGCGCCGCCAGGACCGCCGGCACCCGCCGCACCACGTCGTCCCGCTCCGCCGCGAACGAAAACACTCCTCGCCCCGCCGCCGCCGCATCGAGATCCGGCATGTTGCGCACGATCCCCGCGTACTGCGTCAGAAACGGACCCGGATCGCCACCGACGGTCGCCACTGTCGACCTCGGATGCCGGAACCCTTGCTGCGAGGCCGCACTCTGATCCCCGACCTCCCCGAGCACCACGCGCATGCGCCGCATCGCATCCGCCATCACCCGCTCATTGCTCGGCATGCCAGCAAGCTGTGTGCGCGTCGCCTCATCGAGTTTCGGGATCGATTGCGCGATCGTTGCAGGCGACGTTCGATCCGGCTCCGCAAACAGCGCATCGAACGCGACCGTCACCGCGCCGGCCTCACCGAGCCGCGTGATCAGATCCGCCAGCACCGTGCGCGGCCAGGGCCATTGGCCGACTTCGCTTCAAACTCTTCTCGTCGATATCGACGATGCGTACCGGGTAGGCCGTCTCGACCCGCGGTTTCCAGCGCTGAAATGTATCGAACGCGAAATTCCTGAGCGTCTGCAGCGGCAGCGGATCGGCCACCCGCAGCATCGCCAGCGCGGCGACCAGCACAAGGCCGAGCATCCGCCCGGAAGCAAGCGCGGGACGGAGCGGCCTCATGTCACGATCTGCTGAACCACTTGTTCGATTGCCACCGACGCGATCACCTGCCCGCCCGACACATAGTCGTAGATGTTGTAGTTGCCGGGATTCGGCGAAGTGACGGCGCTGCTGGAGATCAGCTGCCAACTGCCGCTGCCCCCCACTGAACTGAGGTTCACGATGTCAGCGGACTCACCACCGATGACGAGCGTATGCCCCGGCGCATGCGTGGTTGCAAACAGCGGATTGAGCGGGAACGCCGTCATGTCGAACACGTCGCTGAGATCCAACGACAACACATTGGCCTGTCCGTTGGTCAAGTCGATCGCTTGGATATTCTTGATCGCGGTGTTCGCTTTCGCCGTCAAATCGAGATTGAACCCGCCATCGAGCTTGAGAATGTTGCCGTTGTTGGCGTTACTCCCGACCGACGAACCGCCATCGATCAGACCAAAGTCCGCGTCTGCGACCCGAAGGAGATCAGAACCGGCACCGCCGAGAATCGTGTCCGCCCCGCCGCCGCCGATCAGAATGTCGTCGCCCTGCTGACCGTCAATGAAGTTCGCGCTGCTGTTGCCGGTGATGGTGTCCACATAGTTGCTGCCGCGAATACCCTCGATATCGACCAGCGTGTCGAGGCCATCATTGGCGAAACCAAACACAGAATTCCCAATCAGACTGGCATCAATGCCGCCGCTGTAGGGAAATTGCCCGACGTTGTAAAACGAGTAGTCCGCAACATCGAACCCAGCGCCGCCATTGATGGTGTCTGGTCCAATACCACCATTGAGGAGATCATCGCCAAGTCCACCGAGCAGCTGATCTGAGCCATCCAGCCCCAGCAGGACCAGGGCCGTTGTCGATGCTGCGTCACCGATGGTACCACCCGTGAACGGAGCCACTTGGTCGGTGACAATAATCTGTCCGGTTGACGACGTGGAAAGCCCAGCCGCATCGGTCGCAGTGAACGTGACGGTATAGATGCCAGTCGCCACCGACGCGTTCCCGCTCAAAAGTCCTGTGCCGGGTTGCTGTCCAGCCACCTGGTTCCCAAGTCCATCGACAAACGTGAAGCCGTTGAACGGCGTGGCGCCGAGCTGCGTACCACCGATTGACGCCGTCACCACATAGGTATCGCCCGTTGCCGGGTTTGCGACGCTGCCGTCCAATTCAGCAAACCCATAGTTGTTGTACGCAAATATGCTGCCCTGCCCGACCCAATACGCCGTTGGCGTAAATCCGTCGAACGGCGCATCGTTCACGCCCGTGACTTTGATCGTCAACGACTGACCGGGCGAAGCCGCCACGAATTGGTCGACGACATCGAATGTCGAGGCGAACGTTTGCGTCTGCCCTGCCCCGAGACGGATACTTTCATAGGTATTCAGATAGAGACTGACTGCATTACTGGCGACAAGCGCGCCTTGCGGCAACGCCCCGATAGGAGACGTCGCACTCACGAGCGCGAGCGGCGTATCGACATCGGTCACGCCTTGCAACTGGTTGACGACGACAAAAGGCTGCGTACTCCCGGCCGTCAGGTTCACGACCAGCGGCGCCCCAACCACAGGCGCATCATTCACACCCGTCACCGTCACTACCGCCGTCTGCGCGACACTGGCGCCGAACTCATCCGTCACGACGTAACTGATCGCATAATCCCGCGTCGCGCCCGCCGCGATCGACTGGAACTCCGCGCTCGTAAAATTCACGAACAGCTCATTGTTGACGATCGACATGCCCGCGGTGAGGCCACTGACGCTACCAACAGACAGCGAGGCATTATTGTCCGGATCCGTCGCGTTCGCGAGCAGATCGAACGTAGTAATGAATACCGTGTCCTCCGTACCACTCCCCGTCACCGGCCCCGACGACCGCGGCGCATCGTTGACGCCAAAGATGGTGACCTGCGTTGCATGCGGCGTCGCCAATCCGGTCTCGTCGACAACGTCGTAGGTGACGGTGATGACTTGGGCTTGACCCTGCGCGATGCTCTCGAACGCCGCATTGGCCGGATCGATGGTCAAGGTGTTGCCGGCGACCGCAAGCCCGGCCACCAACCCGACGACATTCGCGATCGAAAGCACCGCGCCACGATCGGGATCGGACGCGTTAGTCCTGAGATCGATGTTGACAGGCGCGCTCCCCGCCGTCACCGCCACCGTCGCTGGTCCACCCGTGATCACCGGCGCGTCCGGCTGCGGCGTGATGTTGACGATCAAATTCTGTTCGTCCGTCAAGCCGGTCTCGTCCGTGACGCGGATGCGAATCCCGCCGACACCGTCATTGTTGAATGTTGGAAAGTAGGTGAGGCTCGCCAACGCTGCCGCAACCGCGCCCGCCGCCCCCGTGAATGTCATGGTCTCGTCATCGACGCCGTCGCCGATCGAGAACGTCAATCCCGCCGTCGTCCCGAGCGTCACTGTCGAGAGCGACGTGATCGTCACACTCAGGATGCTGCTGTCGGGATCGCCGACAAAAATCCCAGTCACCCCGATGGTCCCATCTTCCGCGACCGTCGGCGTGCCCGGCAACAAAATCGCCGGGCCGCGCACCAGGATCACCGAAGGCACCACGGCCGTCGGCCCGGACAGCCCGCCGCTGTCGGTCAACGCCACCGGCACAATCAGTCCGACGCTGTCGTTTCGCTCGTTCGGCAGCAACGCGATCGAACTCGCCGGATCGAGCGCGCCGACGCGGGGCCCCGTCGCATAGATGGAATTCAACGACTGCGTCAGATCACTTGCAGCATCGCCCGCATCCGCAAGGCGTGTCGGCGAATCCAGCGATCCGCCCCGTTGCGGCTGCGGCCCATCCGGCGGCTGTGGCGGCCCGCCAGGTTGCCCCGGCTGATTGGGATCGGGCGTGCCCGGCCCTTGTTGATTGACCGGTTGCTCACCGCGCTGAATGCGCGCTGCACCCGCATTGAACGCATTGACCGCCTGGCCGATCGCCACCTGTTCGATCGCGAGATCGGCCGGCGTCTTCGAAACCTCTTGCGACTGGCCGCTGATGTTCTGCACGATCAGCAGCTCATTCAACTGCCGGAATGCCTTGATCAGCGCGCCGGTCGTCTTGTTCAAGACATCGAACGCGCCGACCCCGCCACCTGGATCCTGCACCAGCGTGAACAGCGACGTGCCATCCACGGCCACCACGCGAATGACGCCCGTCGTCCCGCGTACACCCATCGTCGCGACCGGCGTTTCAAGCCGCATGTCGCCTGTCGGCGCCACCTGGCCCGCGACGAACACGAACGTGCCCTGCACGAGATTGAACAACATCGAGTTTTGCGCGCCGCCGCCGGGCGCGTACACAAACCGGTCGAGCGTCATGCGCGCGCTGTCGCCGAGCGACAACACCGTCCGATCCGCAAACGTGATCCCGAGGCTCGACCCGCCACCCGTGCTGACGACATCGCCCTGGAACACCGGGCTGCCGATTTGCAGAGTCACGGTCGCGCCGCCCCGCGCAGCCGTTGCCGTGCCCGCGAGTGTCTCGACCTGTCCGATCGCAGCTGCACCCGGCGCTGGACCGCCCGCCTGCGCATAAACCTCGGGAAACCGCGGGCCTGCAAGCTGTGCCACCACATCGCCCGTCAGCACCGCACCTTTCGGCGATATCAAATCCGCCGGCGCATCACCCGAGAAATACTCCGGCGCCACATAGCGCGCGCCACTCGGCCCCTCAATGACGAGATCGCTGCCCGAGCGTTTGAACACGCCGCTGAAGAGGTCATGCGCGTCCGGCACCAGCATGCGGCCATCGGCATCGGCGCCGATATATGTGTGCGGCGCGTGTTGATCCGCTCCCGCGAGCGAGCCACCAACGCCAGATTGCGCTGATTGATTGGGAATCATGACGCTACGAACTCCAACACCGGCTGGCTCGCGCTTAACGGGAACTGCGACGCGACGATCATCGCTCCCTCAGCGCTTCCTGCCGCACACGCAAAATCGGCTTCAGCAAATACGACATCACGGACTTGTGCCCCGTCAGAATATCCACCGTCGCCTGCAGCCCCGGCAGCACCGGCAACGGCGCCGCCTCGGGTCCGATCGACGTGCGGCTGGTCTGCACGATCACTTGATAGTACGGCTCTCCCTTCTCATCCCGGAACGTATCCGGGCTGATCCGCACCACTTTGCCGCCGAGCGCCCCATAAATCAGGTAATCGTAGGCTGTAAGCTTAATCGTCGCCGACTGTTCCGGCCGGATGAACGCGACATCCTTCGGCCGGACGCGCGCCTCGACCAGCAGCGAATCCTCGACCGGCACGATCTCGAGCAGCGCCTGCCCCGGCTGCACGACGGCCCCGAGCGTCGTCACGCTTAGCCGATTAACCACCCCTTTGACCGGCGAGCGCACTGACGCCCGCACCACACGATCCTTAGCCGCCTTCATGCTCTCGTCGATGACCGCCAGATCGCTGCGCACGGTCGACAGCTTTTCCCGCGCCTGCGCCCGGAACGCATTCACCGCCGCATCCGAGCGATCCTTCGCCTCCGCGATCGCCGCCCGCGCCCGTGGCTTCGAGGCGATCACGACCGCACGATCCCCTTGCAGTTCCGCGATCTGCCGCTCGATCCGCAACACGTCGACGCGTGCCACATTTCCCGATTTTGCGAGCTGCCGATTGATCGCGAGTTCACTCTCCATTGGCCGCAATTCCGCGTCGAGCTTCGCCTCGCGCGCGCTCATCTCAGCCAGCTCCTGCTGCCGCTGCAGCATCTGTTGCTTGAGGAGGTCGAGATCCGTCTGCAACTTGCGCTGGCGCGCGGCGAACGATTCCGTTTCCGACGCAACGGCCTGCGCGGCACCAGACTTGATCTCGCCGGAAAACCCGATCTCGGCCTTGCCTTCCGCCTCGGCCTCCAGCCGCGCGATCTCCGCCAGGATCGCGAACCGCCGCTGATTGAGTTCGCCGAGCCGCGATGCAAAACCGGTATCGTCGATGCGCATCAGCACCTGGTCTTTCTCGACCTTGTCGCCTTCCCGCACCGTGAGTTCCCGCACAATCCCGCCTTCCAGCGATTGCACGATCTGCATCTGCTGCGACGGGATCACGCGGCCGATGCCCGTCGTCACCTCCTCGACAATCGCCCATGCCGCCCAGGCAATGGTCGCTGCGACCAGCGCCGCGATCGTCAGCAGCAGCAGCCGTCCCGTCTTCGGCGCGCCCGACTGCAACGCGGCCCGTGGCGAATTCGCATAGGCGAGATCCAGGCGCGATGTCATGGCGCGGCCCTCTCACCATTGACCGTCGTCAGCGCCACCTTGGGCTTACCGCTGAGTTGCGCGAGCACCTGATCACGCGGGCCGTCCGCAACCACACGCCCGCCGTCGATGACGACCAGCCGCGTGCACAGCTCCACCAGCGCCATCCGGTGCGTGCAGACGATCAACGTCTGCCCATCCACCATCCAGTCCTTGAGCCCCCGGATCAGCTCCGCTTCGCTGTTGATATCCATCGCGCTCGACGGCTCGTCCAGGAACAGGATCTTCGGCCGCCGCAACAGCGCGCGCGCAATCGCGACCGCTTGACGCTGCCCGCCCGACAGCGCCAGCCCGCGCTCGCCGACCGGCATCCCATAGCCGCTCGGATGCGACGCCGCGATCCGGTCCACGCCCGCAACCTGCGCCGCCACCGCGATCTCGTGCTCCGTCGCGGTTGGCCGCCCCATCACGAGGTTGTCGCGCAACGTGCCACTGAAGAGTTCCGTATCTTGCGAAACGAACCCGGCCGCGCGGCGCAGCTCGTGCGGATCGAACGCGCGCACATCCGCTCCATCGACCGTGACGCGTCCGCTGTCAGGCTCATGAAACCGCATCAGCAACCGCCCGAGCGTCGACTTACCCGACCCGACCCGCCCGACGATTCCCACTCGCTCGCCGCTTGCGATCCTCAGCGTCAACTGCGTCAGCGCCGGCGACGGCGCATCCGGGTAGGTAAACGTCACATCGGAAAACGCGACCGCGCCCGACGTGATCACCTGCGAACTCACCACCGGCCCGTCGCGGTCCACCCGCTGCCGCATCAGCGCTGAGATGCCGCGCATCGCCGCCCGTGCCTGCTGCCAGCGCGCGATCGTCAGCGCGATGCTCGACAGCGGCGCGAGCGCCCGCCCCGCCAACATACTCGCCGCGATCAACCCGCCCATCGACACCTGGCCTTCCGAGATCAGGAACACACCCCAGATGATCATGATGACAGTCGCGATCTGCTGCACCAGCATCGAGAAATGCAACGCCGCCGCCGACCAGACTCGCGTCGAGGCATTGGCCCGCGCCGTTGCCGCCACCGCCTCGTCCCACGAGCGCTGCACGATCCCTTCCGCGCCCAGCGCCTTGATCGTTTGCACGCCGCTGAGTGCTTCGACCAGCACGCCATGCCGCCGCGAGGCGTGCACCAGCGTCGCTCCGATCGCCCGCTTCAACGGCAACTGAAACAGCATCGTCGCCACCGCCACGATCAGGATCGCGGCCAAAGCCACCACCGCGATCGGTCCGACGATCATCCACATCACCACGAGGATGATCCCCGTGAACATGAAGTCCGAAACCGCGATGATCGTCGACGACGTGAAGAAATCCCGCACCGTCTCGAACTCGCGCACCTGATTGGCCACCATGCCGATCGGCTGCTTGCGCTCCGGCATCGCAATCGCCATCGTGCGCTCGAACAGCGCCGATGCGACCTTCACATCGACGAGCTGTCCCGACCGGTCGAGCACCACCGCGCGCAGCTGCCGGAGCACAAACTCGAAAACCACCGCGATGCAGACGCCTGCCGCCAGCGCCCATAACGTCGAGATCGCTTGGTTCGGCACCACGCGATCATAGACATTCATGACGAACAACGGCGCGACCAGCCCCAGCACATTGACCACCATGGCCGCGACCACGACCTGCACCCAGGCCGGCCACAACGCGAGCACATGGCTCCAGAACCAGTGCCGCGCACTCCGCTCGGGCTCGATTGGCGCCGCAGGAGCTTCGGCGCTCTCGTCGAGATCAAGACGGCTGAGATAGATGATCGTGCCGGTAGCATCGCGCTCGAGATCCGCAATCTTGACCGTCTTTTTCTGATCGCTGGCCGATGGAATGACCACAACGGCTTTGCGTCCGCGCGCTGCCCGCTCGATGAGAATACAGGCCTCGCCGCCCTTCAGCGCCACGACGCACGGCAGCACGATCGCTGGCACGAGGGACGGCTTTTGCTCGACCAGCGTCGCCTTGAGCCCGCAGCGCTCCGCGGCACGCCCAAGCATCGCAAGATCAAGCCGCCCCGATTCAGACAACGGCAATCCGCCGAGAACGCCTGCGGAAGAAAATGGCTGACCGAAGTGTTTAGCAGCCCACGCAAGGCTCAGAAGCAGGGGGTCGACGGGCTCGCCCGCGGCAGCCGCTGGAACGGAATCGGACGATGAACTTTTAGCCACGCCCAACATCAGGAGACCTACTCAAATTACGACTAACACAAACCAATATGCTCCGACATCGGGTTATTGGTCCGGCAGCCAGATTGCCATAACGATAGGCAAGAACTAGGCCGGACTCGGAACTATCACTGTTTCGCTGGGTACATTTTGCCCGGAATCTCCAGCCGGGGATTATCCTTTACCATCTCCAAGGTCCCTGCCCCGCCGTCCGCTGGCGCTGACACGCCCAGCACGTCGTTCAGACGTCCCATGGCCGCCAGCACCCGGTAAGCCGAGAACACGTGGATCGCCTCCTCACTCGCGGTCTCGATCTGGGCATTCACCTTGACGCTCTCGGCCGACAGCACGTCCAAAAGGCTGCGCTTTCCGACAGAATATTCAGTCTCATAGTTCGCAACGACCTCGGCCGCCGCAGCCGCCTGCTTCTTCAGCGCCGCGAGCCGCGTCCGCCCGACCTGATAGCCGACAACGCCACGCTCGATTTCGGCTCGCACCGCCCGCAGCCGCTCGGCCCGCTCGGCATCCACCTGCTTGATGCGCTCGCTGAACTCGAGCTTTTTGTTGCTGTTGATGAAGCCGTCAAACAGCGCCCAGCGCAGCACCACGCGCGCGTTCGCCTCACGATCCGACCCTGGCGTGCCGTTGATGTCGTGCCCGGCAAGGCCGCGGGCCTCCAGGCTGACCGTCGGATAATCACCCGCCTTCACCTGCTCCAAGGCAAACCGCGCCGTCTTGACGTCGGAGTCCGCCGCCGCCACTTGTGGATTGCGCGACAGCCCCTGATCGACCGCCGCTTGCTTGGTCGTTGGCACGCCGGCTGGATACCCAACCGCCTGCAAGCCCTGCGGTTTGGCACCGACAACCCGCAGATACTGAACTTCGGCCTCGAGCAATGACCGGCGGATCCGCTCGACCAGCGCCTCCGCCCCCGCGATTCGCTCGCGCACCTGGGTCGCATCGCTTTCGGGTGTCTTCCCGGCCGTGATCTGCTCGCGTACCCGCGCCTCGATGCGCTGGTGGTTGGCCAGATTATCTTGCGCCAGAGCCAAAATCTTCGTTTGCCGGCGCACGTCGATGTGCGCCTCCACTGCCTCGAGCGCGAGAATTTCAGCACGTGCCAAGACGCGATAAGATGCGGAATCGACTCGCGCCGCGTTGCGATAGATGTCGTTCGTCCGCTCCCAGCCATCGAATAAAATCTGACTGAAATTCACCGATGCCTGCCGGCGAAAGCGCGACTTGTCATTGGCCGCCGCGGACAATCCACCGGGCCGGTTGATTCGCTCCCAGCCAGCGTCGGCTTCGAGATCCACACGCGGCAACCGCCGCCCCTGCGATTGCAGGAGTTCGTATTTGGTGGCCCTGCGATTCGCCTGCGCTGCCTCGATCGACGGGCTCTTCGCGATCGCCTTGCGCACGGTCTCCTTGATCGTCGTCGCGGAGACCTCTGGCGCGCTGAACGCAATCGCTGCACCGGCCAACAGCGCTGATCGCAGCAACCTGCGGCCCACACGCCTGAAATGGTCGATGGAGACCATCTGGGCCGGAACACCTCTATGTCGCGTCAAGTCCATTGAAAATGCACCAGCGCTCAGCACCGCGAAGTCAGAGACTAGTCATCTAACTATCAGAAAGCTTCGCAACACACCGCGCGCGGAATGTCAGCAACGTTGCTAGATTGAACATCGTTGCTCAACAGCCACATTCATCCGCCGAAGGAGCGCAATTAACCATCTGAAAACGATTGCATTTAGCGCTGTCAACTTTCAGCGATTCGCCACGGTCAAGCATCTACGGAACGTGACATTTCGATCCGGGCCATCGTCCCGTCTATTCCTGATTGGCGATCTCGTGCAACCGGGAGGTGTTACAGACGAGCTTGGTCCCCTCTCGCGAGATCGCGCCTGCCTTTTCGAGCGTCGTCAGCGCGATATTGACCTTCGGCCGGCTCGCCCCAATCAAGAGCCCGAGCTCGCTTTGCGACATTCCAAGGTCGATCACAACCTGCGCGGCCTTGGGGCCGGCGGCGCTCGGCATGGAAAGCAACTGCCGCGCCAGCCGCACTTCGATGGAATGCAGCGCGATTGCCTCGAGCCTCAAATCCGTTTCGCGCAACAGCCCGCACAAGAAGCCGATGGCCGCACGCGCCACCCGAGGATTGGATTCGATCAGCGCCACCAATTGCGCCTGCGTCAACATCAGCGTTTTGACGGCATCGATCGCCGTCGCATCCGCCGTCCGCTCGCCGCCGTCCAAGGCGGCGATTTGGCCGAACACCGTGCCAGGAGTGGCATGCGCCAGCGTCAACTCCCGGCCCTCGCCCGAAAGCACCGACAGCCGCACGCGCCCTTCCATGACGAGATAGACCTCGCGGCCCGCATCCCCACGCGAGAAGATCAACTGACCCGGCGAAAACTGCGCCGGCCGCATGCGCGCGACCACAGCTTCACGATCCGCGACGCTGAGCGGGGCAAACAGCACCGAACTCATCAACATATCGACGGGCTTCTTGGAGGGCGTGCTCTGAGCCATGGGTCACCTTGCACCGGAGGACGGCCAATACCGTCAGTGTTGCGAATTGCGACCCGTCTGTCGAGGGCTCCCGGCCAAATCCCGGATTCAGCATAACGATCGTCAAGCCAGCGCCGCAATTTCCGCATTGGCGAACGCGAGCCGCTCGGCCAGCACCCGCACCACGAACGTCATCACCGCCATTGCCGCCGCCGGGTTCTCGGCCTGCAACCGATCGAAACTCTCCCGCGTTAACGTATAAAGCGTTGCCGCCGTCTCGGCCGTCACGTGCGCACTCCGCACCCCGTCCCGGAAGAACCCCATCTCGCCGATGATCGTCCGCTCGCCCATGCGCCGCAGCGCGCGTGCATCCTGACCACCGGCCGCAACTGCAACAGCAATGGTCCCGCACGCTACCAGATCAATGGCATTTGCTCGGTCGCCTTGCCGGTAGACTTGGCTTCCCGGTCCAAACTCCCGCCGCATGAAATAGCGAGCGATCAAGGGAATTGGGTCCGCCACCTCGAGTTCGCGCCCGAGCCAGCTCTCGAATGCCGCCAACGGCGGCGGCGCGAGCATCGCGTTCGACGACACCAGCAGCTCCCGCTCCGCAAGGACCATCCCATCGCTGCGCAGCGTGACGGCACGATGCGGGCCAGCCGCACTGACCACGCCATCTTGCTCCAGCATGGCCCGCAAGCGCGCGTTAAGTCCTGTAAGGATAAGTGCAACGCCGCGTTTGCTCGCCAGCGTCTTGAGCTTCACAAAACTCATGATCGCCGATGCGTCTGCGCCCGTCACCTTCGCGCAATCGAGCACGATCCAGCGCACAGGACTGAGCTGCGCACCCTCGATCGTGCGTCGCAACGTCTCATAAAGTGCATCGGCCGAGCCGAAGAACAAATACCCCGCCAGCGAAAAGACGTGGATCGCCTCCCCCGACTGCCGCAGCGCCTGCATTGCGTCCGGACCATGATCGACGCCGCTGGCCGTCTCCGCCCGAGTCAAATGCCGGCGCACCACGCCAACTCTGCCATAGGACACCGCAAAACCGATACACGCGGCAATCAATCCGCATGACACGCCCGCGACGAAACCGGAGTTGAGGCATATCAGCGAGACGGCGGTCAACAGCGCGAGATCCCGCCAAGCCCGCTGCGTCAGCGCCCGCCGGAGCGCACCATTTAAAACGCTGTAGCCGCCGAACAACAATATGCCGCCCAGAATTGGCCTGGGCAGCAACACCAGCATATCGATCTTGGTCCAGAGCGCGAGCAGTGTCACAGCCGCGATGACGGCACCTGACAAGCGTTGCCCACCCGATGCCTGCAGCAGAATACGCGACGATGGCCCCCACAAATTCACCGGCGTCGTGCCCAGCGGCAAGAACATCAGATTGGCTTGCCCAACCATCCGCATTTCGCCGTTGAGATCGCAACTTTGCCCATCCAATGCCTCGATCGACGAGACCTTGCCGAGCACTTGCGCCAACAGCACGATACTGACCGCCAGCGCTTCTGGCAGAACCGTTCGCAACAGCCCCCAATCGATCAAGCCAAAGTCCAGCGTCAGGGGCGACCAAGCTTCGGGTTTGGCAACAGCACCGGCAAACCATGCCGCCCGATCCATGCGTCCCGATAGCAGTGCCAGCGCGAGATTGACGGCGATGATGCTGATTACCGTAACTACCGGCACCGCAAACGGGCTCGCCGAGCGCTTGACGGCCAGCAACAGCGTCAACGCGAACCCAGCCGCGACCAACAAGCGTCCGTAATCCGCAGCCGCGATGAACCCGCCGACGTCCGCCCAGTTGATCGGCTTCCCGAGCACGACCTTCAACCCGCCGATCAACAACAGCACGCCAGCCGCCGCGACGAACCCATTGATCACCGGATACGGCAAGAACCGCACGATGTTGGCGAGCCGCAGATATCCAAGCAGCGACAACAGCAGGCCGACCATGATCGCAACGAGCGGAAACGTGATCAGGACGACCGTCTTGGTTTGCTCCGGACCATATCCCTTGAGCGCGGCAACCGCTGCCACATTGGCGATCAGCGCGCTCGAGACAGCGACGGTTGCCGAATCCGGGCCCCCGCCATTGGGTGGCAAGGCCGTCCGCAGGGCCACAAAAAGTGAGCCCGCCGCCAGCCCGACGAGTGTCGAAAAATAGATCTGACCGAGCCCCACGCCACCTGTACCCGTCGCCATCAAAAGGCTGAACGAGGCGCATTCCGCAATCGTCAGAGCCGCCAACAGCACACCGCTCGCAAGCGCCGCCCATAGGGCTTGGGGGCTCAGACGGCCACCCGCGCCATCTCCGAGAACGCGCTGCAAAAGTGGCGATGAATGCAAAGCCATCACTGGAGCGCAGCAATCTCTCTGTTGGCGAATTCGAGCCGGCTGGCGAGTGTCCGGATCACAAGCGCCAAGAATGCCGACGCCATCGCCGGGTTCTCTTTCTGCATCCGCTCGTAGCTCGCCCGTGTCAGGGTATAAAGCGTCACAGGCGCTTCGATCGAGACATGCGCCGAGCGCACACCACCACGGAAGAAGCCCATCTCCCCGACGAGCGTGCGCTCCGACATCTGCCGCAGCCGCCGCTGGCCACCAGTACCGTCATCGACCGAAATCATCACCACGCCATCCGCCACTAGGTCGATGGCGTCGGCCGCCGCGCCCTGCTGATAGAGCTTCCCCGCCTCCGAGATCGTGCGCTTCTCGAAAAACTTTACAAGCTTTGACACTGGAATGTCGGCGCCCAGTTCCTCGCCGAGCCATGCTTCAAATCCGTCCGTTTCCGCCGAGGCCCGCTGTGGCAAGAGGCCCCTCAACAATTCCCGCTCTGCCCACTCGATCCCGTCGCTACGCGTTGGAAATGACCTATGCCGGCTTTTCCCCGAAAAGAACCCGTCGTGCGCGAACGTCTGCGCCATATCCTTGGTAACGCCTGTGAACACCAGCGTGACGCCCTGCCTGTCGGCAAAATTCTTCAATTTGACGAAGCTCATGATTGCCGAGGCATCGACGCCCGTAACGCCCGTGAAATCGATCACCGCGTATCTGAGCTTCGGCGTCCCAGGCGCCTCGATCGCGCCCCGCACCTGCTCGAACACCGAGTCCGACGATCCAAAGAACACATACCCCGACAGCCAGAACACGTGGATCGCCGATCCGTTCGCCTGCAGCAACGCTGTCGCCGTCGCGCCATGATCGACATTACTCGCCGTCGATGCTCGCGTCAGATGCCGCCGCACCGCGCCAATGCGGCTATAGGACACCGCGAACATCAAGCACGCCGCGATGCACCCGCCGACAACCCCCGTGATGTAGCCATACCCCAAACAGACGCCCATGATCGCAACGGCAACGCCAAGATTGAGCCAATCGCGCTGGTTGAGCGGCCGCCGCAATGAATCTGCGAACAGGCCCCACCCCACGACGAACACCAATCCAGCCAACAGCGGAATCGGCACCAAACCCGGCAGGTTCACCTTCGCAAACAGGACGATCCCCATGATCAGAGCGGTGATGACGCCGGCCCACCGCGTCGCCGCCCCCGCGTCCGTCATGAGCCTCGTCGGGCTGATGAGAATTGACGTCATGATACCGCCGAACGGTACCGTCGCGAGATTGGCAAATCCGGTGGCTCGAAAGTCCTGATCGAGATCGGCGCTCGTCGCCCGCGCCGCCTCCAAACCCGCGATCTTCACCACCATCGAGATCACCGTGATCCCGGCAAAAACCAGCGCCTCTGGCAGATGCCGTATCAGAAACGACGGTTCAACCGTCTTTAGCCCCACGAAGGGCGACCATGCTTCGGACTTTTCCGCACCCGACATGTACCAGCCGTTCGATCCACCGCCCGACGCTGCTAGTATGGCGTTCAGCACCAGCGCCGCAATGACCACCGCCATCGGCAACACAAAGGGACTTTTGTAGACTTTGCGCGCAGCAAACAGGGCGGCTGCAAATCCAATGGCGACAATCAGCTTTGGAAGTGCGCCCGCCGGCAATGGATCCAGAAACCTCGCCAGTGAAAACGCGCGGCCCGTCGCCAATTTGTAGGCCCCCATGAGCAATAGGCATCCCGTCGCCGCCATGAAACCTGCAACAACGCTGTAGGGCACGAACCGGCAATAAGCACCGGCCCGCGCAAGCCCGAGCCCGCCCATCAGGAGCGCGCAGATCAACGACGCCATGCTTGCGAACACCAACGCATGGGTCACGGCGCTCGCGGCCGTGCCGCCGCGATCGATGACGCTCTGCGCTATCCCCCCACAAAGCGCGATCAGCACCGCCGTTGAGGGAATGTCCATGCCATTGGCGATCGGCGGGATCGACGTGCGATAAGCGATCCACGCTCCCGCGACGACGGACCCGAACAGCATCGCCCAAAGCGCGATTGGAAATCCCGCCGCCAGCTCGCCTGAAAACATCAAGGCGCTGTACGACAACAGATAACTCAGGATCACCAGCGCCGCCGACGCCCCCGCCAGCGTGTCGCGCGCCAGATTGGATCTGAAGGCCGGATCGGTAACGTGCGCGCGCAGCCGATCGACGAGCGGCTTTTCCGCATCGGATCGAGCCGCCGCCACTTCGGGAATCGCCATCGAATATGCACCTGTAAGACCGCCCGCCGACTATGAGCGAACAGACGGTCAGTCCGCAAGCGCGGTCCAAGGTTGCGATGACAACACCTTCGAAATGGCAAAGGGCGGCATCGCTGCCGCCCTTCCCCGACTTAACCAACCCGGTCTTAAGGCCGCGCACTCTTGGCGAGGCGCACCAGATTGATGAACTCCGCCCGGTAGCCGAACGGGTCGTCGCCGCGCGCCGACGATGCAAGCGCGATCACGTCGTCATAAGCGAACGTCTTCAAGTACGGCGATCCGCGCAGGAGCTGTCCGAACCCAGCGACCGCGATCGAGAACCTGACGTCGGCCGGCGCCTCCGCGATGGTCCGCTGCTCGAGCGCCGGCGTGATCGGCAGAGACAAGAGCTTGCTCGCCTCCTCCGACGGCAACTTATAGCGCAACTTCAGAAACCCGAATTCACCCGTACCCGCCGTTGACGGTGGCGCTGCAGCCGGCACCGCAGGCGCTGCATACCGCAGTGCATCGACTGACGCCGGTGCACCGGCCGGCGTGATTTCGTAAATCGCTGTCACGGTGTGACCCGAACCGACATCGCCAGCATCGACCTTGTCGTTGTTGAAGTCCTCGCGGCGCAGCATGCGCTTTTCATAGCCGACGAGCCGATACGCGCTGACCGTCGCCGGGTTGAACTCCAACTGCACCTTCACATCTTTCGCGATCGGGAAGATCGACGACGACGCTTCTTCCACCAGCACCTTGCGCGCTTCCGCCAACGTGTCGATGTAGGCCGCCACACCATTGCCGTTGCGTGCCAGCGTCTGCATCAGCGCATCGTTGTGATTGCCCATGCCGACACCGAGGATCGACAGAAACACGCCGCTGTCCCGCTTCTGCTCGATGTAGCTCTTCAGCTGATTGCGGTCGGTGATGCCGACATTGAAGTCGCCGTCGGTGCCAAGGATGATGCGGTTGACGCCGCCCTTGTCGAAGTGCGATTCCGCCACCTTGTAGGCATCCTGAATGCCATTGGCGCCGGCCGTGGAACCTCCCGCTCTCAAGCTGTCGATGGCAGACAGGATCTTGCCCTTCTCCGATGCTTTCGTCGGATAGAGCCGAACGTCCGAACCGGACGCATAGGTCACGATGCCGACCGTATCGTCCGGCTTCAATTGATCGACGAGCATGCGGAAGGCATTCTTCAGCAGCGGCAGGCGATCCTCCGGTCCCATCGAGCCGGAGATATCGATCAGGAACACGAGATTGGCGCGTGGCCGTTGTGCCGCGTTGAGCGCATAGCCTTTGATGCCGACGTGCACGAGCTTGTTCGCCGGGTTCCACGGGCTCGGCATCACCGTGATCTGCGGCTGGAACGGCGCGCTCGCCGTTTCAGGACGCGCATAGTCGTAGGGGAAATAGTTGATCATCTCCTCGACGCGCACCATGTCCTTGTGCGGCAGACGGCCGCCATTCAGCGCGCGCCGTACGATGCTGTAGGAGGCGGTATCGACATCCAGCGAGAACGTCGACACGGGCTCCTGCGCCACCTGTTTGATGGGATTGGCGGCGAAGGTCTCGAATTGATCGCGCCCCTGTTCGACCTGCTGCGGTAGAGGCTCAGGACGCGGATACGGCATCATATTGGCCTGCCGCTGCGGCTCGGCGGGGGCAGACGTGACGGGCCCGACCACGCCGCGCAGGGCATCCGCTTGCGGTTTCACTTTGGCTTCCGAGGCCGCGCTCTTCTGCTCGGCGGACTGCCGCGCAAGCTCCAGCGCGCGCGCGTCCTGCGCCGCGTGCGGCGCGACGGTGGCTGGTGGAGCAAAAGGCGCCAGCGGTGCCGTTTTTGCAACCGGCGGCGCCGACCGGGCTGGAGCTGGACCCGTCTCGGTAAGCCTCAACTCATCGGGCTTGGCCGTACTGTTTGTGCGCTGACGTTGGCCGATGCGGGGGGTTGAGCAGGTCTTGGTGCTGAACTCTTGCCTTGTCGGCATCGATCAGGACGTCGCGCGTGATCGGCGCAGAGGCCGGTTGGAATACGATCTCGTGGCGCGAACCGAATGTGCTGAACGCAATCGGCGCAGCGACCAACAGCGCCACCAGCGACGCCGCGATCGCGCTGCGGCGCGGTGTAAACCAACGTTGCGCTCGGCTTCTCAAACTTTTTCATCTCGATGCTCCGTGTATCGTTTGACGTCACGAGCATCAGACGTGGCGCTCCCACCTCGTCCTTGGGGTCCGTTTCAACTTCTTTTGCGGCGTTGCTTTCGAAAGCCTCAACGGCTGCCCGCAAAGCCCGCGCTTTCGCGTCCGCGCGCGGCGCTGGCACCGGTACATCCTTCAGCGATCTCAAATCACGATCGGTCATGGCTCAACCCACGGCCTCCAGTTTCACGCGCAGCCTTTTCTTGGCTTCATGCAAGTGCCACGACACCGTCTTCTCCGTGCAGCCCATCACTCGCGCAGCTTCGCCATGGTTCATGTCCTCGCCGTAGACCAGCAACACCGCATCGCGCTGCTGCGGCGGTAACGCGCGCACGGCACGCCACAACTCCAAGCCCGCAAGATGCGTCTCCGGCGTCTCGTCGCTCGCGCCATCCGCCATCAGTTGCATCTTGGACGGCTCAACCAGCGCCAGCCTTTGGGTCTTTCTGAGCGCATCGGTCGCGGTCGTGTACGTCAGCCGGAACAGCCAGGTCGTGAAGGCCGACTCGCCCCGAAAACTGCGGATCGCGGTGGCGAGTTTCACGCAGACGTCTTGCGCGATGTCCTCGGCGCGATCACGACTGCCCGCGAACCGCCACGCCATCCGGAAAATGCGGTCGTAATGCGCTGCCACGAGCTCAGCGAATGCCTCAGCATCCCCCGTCCCCGCCCGCCTCGCCAGATCGTCCACCGACCCGTCCAACACGCCGTTCCACCCGGTTTTCTCGTCCCAATGTCATATTGGACGCGACAACTGAGGATTTCCTTGGGTCGAGGGCGAGGAATTTTGAGATTGTTATTGCGCCAGTTAAATCAGATGGTTATCGGATGGTTGGGCATGTGGATCGTGACTGTTCTTGCAGGCTGGCATAGGTTTTCGGCGATGATCAAGCTCGACCGTCCCAGACCCGCCTCATGGTGAGCCTGTCGAACCATAGGCGGCCGAGGTGCTGCCGCATCATCTGGGCCGCTCGCCCTTCGACAGGCTCAGGGTGAAGCGGATTGAAGTGAGCGGATTGGGCGAGATAGAGCAGACCGGGCAAGAAAAAAGGCGGCACCTCGCGGCGCCGCCTTTCATGTCGTCCAACTCAGGAACCGAGTATCAGCACGAATAATACATATCGTACTCGACCGGGTGCGGCGTCATTTCGAACCGCTCGACTTCCGCCATCTTCAGTTCGATGTAGGCGTCCATCATCTCGTCGGTGAACACGCCGCCCTTCTTGAGGAACTCGCGATCCTTGTCGAGGCACTCGAGCGCCTCGCGCAGGCTGCCGCACACCGTCGGGATCTTTGCCAATTCTGCTGGCGGCAGATCATAGAGGTTCTTGTCCATCGGCTCGCCCGGATGGATCTTATTCTGGATGCCATCGAGGCCAGCCATCAGCATCGCGGCAAAGCCGAGATACGGGTTGGCGGCGGGATCGGGGAAGCGAATCTCAATGCGCTTCGCCTTCGGGCTCGTCACGTGCGGAATGCGGCACGAGGCCGACCGGTTTCTTGCCGAATAGGCAAGAAGAACGGGCGCTTCGTAACCCGGCACCAGACGCTTGTAGGAGTTTGTCGTCGGGTTCGTGAACGCATTGAGCGCCTTTGCATGCTTCAAGACGCCGCCGATGTAGTAGAGGCACATATCCGAGAGATCGGCGTATTTGTTGCCAGCGAACATCGGCTTGCCGTCTTTCCAGATCGACTGGTGGCAGTGCATGCCGGAGCCGTTGTCGCCGAAGATCGGCTTCGGCATGAAGCAGGCCGATTTGCCATAGGCCTGCGCGACCTGATGGATCACGTACTTGTAGATCTGCATGTGGTCGGCGAGCGTCACCATCTTACCGTACTTGATGCCGAGTTCGTGCTGAGCGGCCGCCACCTCGTGATGGTGCTTTTCAACAACGACGCCCATTTCGGCCATCACCGAGAGCATCTCGGAGCGGATGTCCTGGCAGCTGTCGACCGGGGGCACGGGGAAGTAGCCGCCCTTGAGGCGCGGACGGTGACCGAGGTTGCCCATCTCGTACTCGGTGCCCATGTTGGAGGGCAATTCGGACGAGTCGACCTTGAAGGACGTATTGTAGGGATCGGATGTGAAGCGCACGTCGTCGAAGATGAAGAATTCAGCTTCCGGGCCGAACACGATGGTGTCGCCCACACCCGTCTGCTTCATGTAGGCTTCGGCGCGCTTTGCGATCGAGCGGGGATCGCGCTCGTAAGCTTCGCCCGTCGACGGCTCGAGCACGTCGCAGAAGATCGCCATCGTCGATTGCGCGAAGAATGGGTCGAGATGCGCGGACGAAGGATCCGGCATCAGCGTCATGTCGGACGCCTCGATGCCCTTCCAGCCAGCGATCGACGAACCGTCGAAGGCATAGCCGTCGGCAAACATCGCGTCATCGACGCACGAGGCGTCTGCAGTGACGTGCTGCATCTTGCCTTTGGTATCGGTAAACCTGAGGTCAAGGAACTTCACGTCCTTGTCCTTGATGGTCTTGATCACGTCAGCCGCAGTCTTCATGGGATATCCCTCGCTCCTTCGCGTTTATGGCTGGATGGATTGAAACTGAATTCGCCCGCACCGAGCCGCGCTTCGAAAAGCGTCAACGCGTGTGCGGGGTCGATTAGATCGCGTCGTTGCCGGTTTCACCCGTGCGGATTCGGATTGCCTCTTCGATCGTCGAGATGAAGATCTTCCCGTCTCCGATGCGGCCGGTCTTAGCAGCGCGCTGGATCGCCTCGACAGCCTTGTTCAACATATCGTCGGCGAGCACAACCTCGAGCTTCACTTTCGGCAGGAAATCGACAACGTATTCCGCACCTCGGTAAAGCTCCGTATGGCCTTTCTGGCGGCCGAAACCCTTGGCTTCGATGACGGTGATGCCCTGCAGACCGATTTCTTGCAGCGCCTCTTTCACTTCGTCGAGCTTGAACGGCTTGATGATGGCTTCGATCTTCTTCATGCGCCCGAACCTTATCCCGAACCTTGCAATGTCTCGCCGCCGTTGGAGCAGCACCAGTTATCGTTAGCACGCACTGTGCCAACTCGTTACCAAGTGCTTAATCTAAGGAAATTCAGAGTGTTACAAAATTCGCGACGTCCATGCCCCAAGATCGCGGCTGCATTTTTGCCCAAATATTAGGCTGATCGCACAATTTTTTGGCAACCCCATCGAGGCCGACAGCTGTTACTGCCTATCGATTGATCACCCGATCTGCGCACGATGGCGTAGCAGGTGATCCGCCAGCACACAGGCCATCATCGCTTCGCCCACGGGCACGGCGCGAATACCGACGCACGGATCATGCCGCCCCTTCGTCGAGATCTCGGTCTCACGCCCCGCCTCATCGATCGTCTTGCGCGGCGACAGGATCGACGACGTCGGCTTCACCGCGAACCGCACCACCACCGGCTGGCCGGAGGAGATGCCGCCCAGGATGCCGCCAGCATGGTTCGACAGAAATAGCGGCTGACCATCGTTGCCGATGCGGATT
Organism: uncultured Alphaproteobacteria bacterium; assembly: GCA_963779515.1. Taxonomy (GTDB): domain Bacteria; phylum Pseudomonadota; class Alphaproteobacteria; order Rhizobiales; family Hyphomicrobiaceae; genus CAVZYN01. The sequence goes on along the minus strand of CAVZYN010000002.1, from coordinate 225,263 downwards.
TCGTCGGCGTTCTCTTCGCCCGACAACGCCGCCACCGCCATGCCGTCGCCAATTTCGACGGCCTTGACTGCGTTGATGCTCATCATCGCGCTGGCGAGATCCTGATCGAGCTTGCCATAGAGCGGCGCGCCGAGTCCTGCTGGAACATTCTCGGCCACCAATTCGATCACCGCGCCACACGACGATCCCGCCATCCGTACGCCGTCGAGATAGGGCGCCCACGCCGCCGCCGCCGTTGCATCCGGACAGAAGAATGGATTGTTGTCGACCTCCGCCCAGTTCCACCGCGCGCGATCGATTTTATGCGGCCCCATCTGCACCAGCGCACCGCGCACCGAGACGCTGCCGAGAATTTTCCGCGCAACCGCACCCGCCGCAACTCGGCTTGCTGTCTCCCGCGCCGAAGACCGTCCGCCACCGCGATAATCTCGAATGCCGTACTTCTTCCAATACGTATAATCGGCGTGGCCCGGCCGGAACGTCGTTGCGATCTCGCCATAGTCCTTCGAGCGCTGATCGACATTCTCGATCTCAAGCGCGATCGGGGCCCCGGTCGTCACCTGCTGACCGCTCGCGTCGGCAAACACGCCCGACAAGATCTTGACCGCATCCGGCTCGCGCCGCTGCGTCGTGAAGCGTGACTGCCCCGGCCGGCGCTTATCGAGAAAGCCCTGGATGTCCTCGACCGTCAGCGGGATACCCGGCGGACAACCGTCGACAATCGCGCCAATGGCGGGCCCGTGGCTTTCGCCCCACGTTGTGACCCGGAAAAGATGACCAAAGGTGTTGTGCGACATGGGGCGCCGATCGCTCGAATTCGCCTGACCCATACACCGCGGTTGCTGCGCTGTCAGCAAAGCCAACAGTCCTGATCATGGTCTCCGCCATGCCCACAAATTGCCATTGCAACGCCTGTGTTGCTCCGGAATCACGCCCTGCGCGTGACATTGTCCACAGAACCGCATTAGCTGGTTGGTCAGTAACGCGTGATTCCTAGCATCCGCAACCCAAAGGAGGCCACCCGCGTTGGATGGCTTTGCGCTCCGTGCGCATCGACCATTACGCATTGAAAATCAGATTGTTAAGCCGGCCTGCCAAAAGCGGCGGTCGGCCGTATCTGGTTTGTGGCGTATGGGTACATATCCAAACCACCGCTCCCTGTGCGTCCCAAGTGCACGGACGAGCACGTGGCATTATTTTCGACGGGAAAAGGCCGGAAGCCGCTCTTCCGGCCTTTTCTTGTGCCATTTCAATGGCACAGAGAGCGGCAGGGGCTTGGCCTTGGCGCCAACCTATGCAAACGTTGCGACGGTATAGAGTGAGATCTCCTATGGCGAAATTCTCTCCGGCAACGACTGCTTCGGGAGCGCCCGCGCGACGACGCTGGTTTGCGCCCCGCATTCCGTTCAGCGTACGCGCATCCCATCTGCTGACCGGAACGGTAGCCGTTGGCTTGATGGGTGCGGCGACGCTCGCCAATCCGAGCATTCTCCCGCAATCACTTTTGGCGCGTGCCACAGGATCGTCGGCCAACGACGCGGCAGCGGCACAAACTCAAAAGCCCGATGCCGACGCGCCGCGCGCGATGGCGAACGATGCATCAGCCGCGGCATCGCCAGCATCCCACGGCAAGAGCACGCCGCAACAAATCGTCGTCAATACGCTGCCGCAGAACGTGCCGGTCGCAAAGCGCGTCGAACCGATGGTCGCCCCAGTGCGGCGTGTCATTCCAAAGCCGGTGGCGCCGGCTCCCGTCGTGGCGCAACCGTCACCGGCCGCACCGGCTGGCACCGCGGTATCTGAGACCGGACCCGGACCCCAGATGGCGGCAGCGCCAGTGCCGGCTGTCGCGCCATCGCCCACCGCCGCAGAGCCCGCCATCACGCCGCCAATTCCCGTACCGGCAACGCGACCGTCACAACTGGCTGCAACCGCGGCACCTGCTCCCGAACCGGCAGCGCTAACCGCCGCGACCAATCCGATTGCACCTGTCGACACTGCTGCAAAGAGCACCAAGCCGACGGCCTCAGCTCGGGCAAAACCCGCGACACCTGCGGTCAAGATTGCGGGCCGCGCAGCATTGCCAAAGCCTCTGGGGCTCGGCGCTCCGAAAGCGCCGACGTCGCCAAGCAAGACCGCGACGCCGAAGATTCCAAAGGTGATCAGCTGCCTCGCCGGCGAAACCTATCAGCCGAAAACCAAGACGTGCGCGAAACCGGCATCGACCGCGCGCAACCTGCCAAAGCTCAAGATCGCGCCGCCGAAATCGATCTGATCAACGGCACACGCCGGCTTACAAAAAACGCGCGTGTTATCACGCGCGCCTTGCTTCCGTGGGAGAGCAGCTCATCCACGGCCTTCGAACGGCATGTTCGTTGCCTTGATCGCCATTGACAAGACGTTGGCATCGAGCGGCAGCGAGGCCATGTAGCGGATGGCCGAGCCGCAGTGCTCGACATCCATCACCGGCTCCGGCTTGATCTCGCCCGAAGCCTGCGGCACACCCGCTTTCATACGTCCGCCCATCGCCGTATCCGCGTTGCCGACGTCGAGCTGGCCACATGCGATGTTGAACGGCCGTCCATCGAGCGCGATGCACTTTGTGAGCCCCGTGATCGCATGCTTCGTTGCCGTATAGGCGACAGATTGCGGCCGTGGCGTGTGCGCCGAAATCGACCCGTTGTTGACGATGCGCCCGCCTTGCGGCTTCTGCGCCTTGAACTGGCGGATTGCTTCTTGCGCGCACAAGAATGAGCCTGTGAGATTGACGTCCACCACCTGTTGCCACTTCTCGAATGGAATATTCTCCAACGGTTCGGCGGGCAGTCCCATGCCGGCGTTGTTGAACAGAAAATCAACCCGCCCATGCGCCTTCACAGTTTCGGCGAACAGACGCTTCACATCCGCGGGCTTGCTGACATCAGACGCGATCGCGTGCAACTTGCCGCCGCCGGCGTTCGCCAATGCGACGGTCTTGTCGAGCTCGTCCTTACGCCGTCCCGTCACGACGACCGTCCAGCCATCCGATTGAAGATGCAGCGCCGCAGCGCGCCCGATGCCCGATCCACCGCCGGTGACGATCGCAACCTTGCCCTTGCCTGACATTCAATCCTCCGCGTTTTGTCGATGACTGGTCGAGCTATAAACGGTCCGGCCGCGCGCAGCCACCGTCACGAACGACCGCGAGACGTGACGGCGGCGCAGACCTTCAACGTTGAAGCATTAATCGGCACGATTCTTAACGATATCGGCCCATGCTCGATCGATCGTGACCCGCCGCCCAGATGCGCGTCATGCCTTGTGCATGCCTTGGGGGAGACACGATATGTACTACGTACTCGCTGCGATTGCCGCCATATTGACCGGAATTGGGGTCTGGTGGCTCATGACCCAGCGCGAAACCAGTGTCGCCGCCGCGGCCAAGACCCGGCAGACCAAAGCCGCCGAGCGAGCTCGGTTTGCTCAGTCCGCGCAATCCAAGGCCGACACTGGCGACGGCGATCGGCAGAACGAGCTGCAGAAGCAACGGCTACGCGTACGCAATTTCGGCAACCGCTGAGCAACTTCTGTGCTAGCGTCTCTTCGACAGAGATAAAAGAAGCGCCCGTATTGGCGCTCAATCCCGATTGGAGCTGGCATGACAGCGCACAAATTCAAGGTCGGCCAACGCGTGAGTTACACGCCGAGCCGGTCTACACTGCAAGCCTCGTCGCGCGAGTACACAATCATCCGGTTGCTGCCACCGGAACTCGGCCAGAACCAGTACCGGATCAAAGGCGCAACCGAAACGTTCGAGCGCATGGCAAGTGAGCCGGATCTGGCGAAGAAGTAGTGAGCCGGGATCGGCTCAATCTTCCTGCCCCTCTTTCACGATCGGCTCAATTTCGACGATCGGCTCCGTGCCATCGTCTTCCTCGAGGATCACATCGCCATCGGCTTCGGCGGTGGCGTCTTCCGCGACCTCGTCCCCGGCAAGCTCAGCATCGACGTCGTCCTCCGCCTTCTCTTTGACGACGACTGGAGCCGTCGGCTTGGCGAAGACCGCCCCCTTGCGGCCATAGCCGCGATTGAGCGCTTCCGCTTTTGCGGCAGCAGCCGCAGCAGCAGCAGCAACATCAAAAGTGACGCCGCAATTCGGGCAATCGAACGCGGTTCGATTGAGATCGTAGAATGGCAATCCGCAATCATCGTCCTGACAGATCCGCTTCAGTCCGCGGGCCTTGGTGCTCGTCGACATCTAGGTGTTCGCTCGTGTTGGGGCCAATGTGCAGGGCAGCCCAGGTTCAGTGCTGTTGTTCAACTATTGGTCCCAGCGACAGCCCATCCAAGACAAGCCGTACAAGAATCGACGTCGGCAATCCAGCTCGAGACGCAGGCATAGCGCGCCTTCGTCATGGCTCACCGGGCAAAGATCATCTGGATTTCGAGCGTGACTCTACGCGCTTTCCCCAAGCCTGTCCATGTTTGCCCAAGATCATCGCCAAAACAGGTCAACGCCCTGTGGTATCGACTTGCCGCTTCAGCCACAGCCCCAACATCAAGGCGAGCCCGCCCCCGAGGATGGCGCCACCCGTCACCGTTCGCGCGTGCGACCAATAGGCGTCACCATCCGCCGGCGTCAGCGCCACCACCCGGCCGGCACTATTCCGTGTCGTGAATTCAATCGGCTTGCCGGACCATATGATCGCGCCAAGCAACACCCCAACCGCCAGCAGAATGCTGCCAATCACCATGGTGCAAATCGAGATGAGGTAGCGGGTCATGGTCATGGCAGGACTTTCATGATTCTGGATTGAGACTACGTGATGCGTGGCGCGGGCGCCAGCACACCACCCGTCATCGGCTCCTGCACGCCCGTCGTGCCAGGAAACGTTATTGGCAGCCCCATCACCGACCGCACCGCCAGATAGGCCCACGCTTCTGCCTCGAGATGATCGCCATCGAGATGCACCGCTTCTGCCGGCACGACCGCGTTCTCGACACGCGCGGCAATGGCGCGCATCAATGACCGGTTCTTGCGGCCGCCACCTGCGACAATCCAAAGCCGTGGCTCTTCCGGCATGAACGCTCGCGCCCGCGCAATCGACTCCGCCGTGAAAACAGTCAACGTCGCAGCCCCGTCAGCCGGCGACAAATGATCGACGGCTTCGAGCGGGAACGCGTTGCGATCGAGCGACTTCGGCGGCAGCTTCGCGAAGAACGGCAGCGACAACAGATAGTGCAGCGCTTTGTCGTCGACATTGCCGGTCGCCGCCAGCGCGCCGTCCTTGTCGATCGCATGCCCTGTCCGCTGCCGCATCCAATCGTCGATCAGCGCATTGCCCGGCCCCGTATCGAACGCGGTCAATGTGCCGTCCCGCGCCACATACGTGACGTTCGCAACCCCGCCGATGTTGAGAATGGCGATCGGCCGATCCTCGAGACGCGCAGTCCGCGCGCGATGATAGGCTGGCACCAAGGGTGCACCTTGGCCGCCCGCCGACACATCCGCCGCCCTGAGATCGAACACGACATCGACACCGGCGCGCCGCGCCAATGCTCCGCCATCCCCGAGTTGCACCGTCAAACCCTGCTCCGGCCGATGCAAGCACCGTCTGGCCATGAAACCCGATCACATCGACTGCGAACGGCTGCAGCGTCAGATTGCCCATGAACCTCAGCACGGCCTCGGCATGCAGCTCCGTCAGCATCTGCTCTGTGGCTGCAAGCTCTCCCGGCCGCTCCATCCGCCCCTTGATGGCGCGCGCTGTCTCGACCGCGGTCCGCAATTTGGCGCGCACATCCTCGGAATACGGCACCGATTGCGCACTCAGCGGCCGCACGTGCGCATGCCCATCGGTTTCGATCAGCGCGATGTCGATCCCGTCCATCGATGTGCCGCTCATAAGCCCGATTGCGCGCATGACCTTGCTCATCGTGCCCATCCTGTGCAATTTGCGACCGATTCCGGCGCAGACGCTGCGTCACGACCGGCCGACATACCGTACGAAGACATCATCCCGAGACAAGGCCAGAGACGATGGCAAAATACAAGTCCGACTTTTTGAACACGCTCGATGAGCGCGGCTTCATTCACCAATGCTCCGACTTTGCCGCCCTCGATGCGCTCGCCGCCAAGCAAGGCGTCATCGCCTACGTCGGTTACGATTGCACCGCGCCCTCCCTGCACATCGGCAATCTCATCTCTGGCATGATGCTGCACTGGTTACAGGCGACCGGCAACAAACCGATCACACTGATGGGTGGTGGAACGACACGCGTCGGCGATCCCTCAGGCAAGGACGAAACGCGCGCCATCCGCTCGGTCGAAGAGATCGACCGCAACAAGGAGAGCATCAAAGGCGTGTTCTCGAAACTCTTGAAGTTTGGCTCGGCTCAATCCGACGCCATCATGATCGACAACGCCGATTGGCTCGTGCCGCTGAATTGGATCGACATGCTGCGCGAGGTCGGCCGCCACTTCTCGGTCAATCGCATGTTGCAGATGGATTCGGTGCGCCTGCGCCTCGAGCGCGAGCAGGAAATGAGCTTCATCGAATTCAATTACATGATCGCTCAGAGTTACGATTTCGTCGAACTGGCCAAGCGCACCGGCTGCAACACCCAGATGGGTGGTTCCGATCAATGGGGCAACATCGTCAACGGCGTCGATCTCGGCCGCCGCATGGGCCTGAAGCATCAGCTCTTCGCACTGACAACGCCGCTTCTCACCACGGCCTCCGGCGCCAAGATGGGCAAGACCGCGCAAGGCGCGGTTTGGCTTAACGAGGATCAATTCAGCCCCTATGACTACTGGCAATACTGGCGCAACACCGAGGACGCCGACGTCGGCCGCTTCTTGAAACTGTTCACGACGCTGCCGCTCGCCGAGATCGCCCGCCTCGCGAGCCTCCAAGGCGCCGAGATCAACGACGCCAAGAAGATCCTCGCGACCGAAGCCACCGCCCTCATCCACGGTCGCGAAAAAGCCGAAGCCGCCGCCGCGACCGCGCAAAAGACGTTCGAGCAAGGCAGCCTGTCGACCGACCTGCCGACGATCGAGCTGCCGCGCTCCGACATCGAGAACGAGCTTGGCGTGCTGGCGGCCTTCGTCACCTCGGGTCTCGTCAAATCCAACAGCGAGGCGCGCCGCCAAGTGCAAGGCGGGGGCCTCCGCGTCAACGACGCAGCCGTTACCGACGAAAAAGCCAAGTTGACACTGAGTGACATCAGCCCTGAAGGCGTGATCAAACTCTCGCTCGGCAAGAAGCGCCACATCCTCGTCCGGCCGGTGTAAAGCCGCTTACTCCGGCTGAATACCGATCGACTTCACCAGCGCACCGAAGCGCTCGACGTCCGTCGCGATCACCTGACCGAAGGCCTCTGGTGTCGTGCGCACGGGCATCATGCCGCTGGCATTGAGCTTCTCGACGATATCCGGCAGCTGCACGACGCGGTTCAGCTCAGCATTTAGTTTCTCGATGATCGGCGCGGGCGTCCCAGCCGGCGCGGCAAGGCCAAAAAACGTCGGTAAGAATGTTTCAGTACCACCACCGGCTTCGCCACTCGTCGGCACATCGGGGAGCTGCGGCAAACGCACGTGGGAGCCCACCGCCAAAGCACGCAAACGGCCATCACGAATGAAGCCGATGGCGCCGGGCACCGCCGCGATCGTCGCCGAGACCTCGCCGGACACCGTCGCCGTCAATGCTGGCCCCGCCCCCTTATACGGCACATGCAGGAGATCGATCTTCTGTTGCTGCTTCAGCGTCTCCATATTGAGATGCGAGACGCTGCCCTGCCCGATGCTCCCGTAGGCGATCGTTCCAGGTTTCGATTTGGCGAGCGCGATGAACTCCGTCAGCGTCTTGGCGGGAACGTTAGGATTGACGACCAAGACGAAGTGCCCTTCCGTCGCCATCCCGATCCACGCGAAGTTCTTCAAGGTGTCGTACGGAAGCTTCGCATAGATGCTCGGATTGATCCCCATTTCTCGTGGTGCGAGTAGCAGCGTGTAGCCATCCGGCGCCGCTTTCGCGACCGCGTCCGTGCCGATCGTGCCGTTGGCACCGGGACGGTTGTCGACGATGATCGGTTGCTTCAAGCCCTCGCTCATTTTTTGCGCGATGAGGCGACCGGTGAAATCCGACGATCCGCCCGGCGCATAGGGCACCACCAGCTTGATCGTTCGCTCGGGATAAGGTGTCGCCGTTTGCGGCAACGCCGCGGTCGCGGTCATCGCCAAGCAAACCACTGCGCATGCTAGCGCCAAAAATCGCGAAGATGGGTTCATGAACGTGGTCTCCAGTTCCGAGAAAAATGGAAAATGCTCGCCTAGTTGACGTTACTCGCCCATTGCTCCCACGCGCGATCGACCGCGATCGGTGCGAGATTGAACTCTTCCGCCGCCTTGGCCTCGCCTGGCGTCAGTCGCGAGACCTGCCCCAAGAGCGCAGCCCGGCTCTGGATCTGCGCATTTCGCGCGCCGTAGATCGAGCGGAATACGAGTTCCCGTACCGAGCGACCCGCAACCGTCGCACCGTGCCGCCGCAAGAGCACAGTCCAGTTTGGCCCAAGCGCTTGCGCCATCGACAAACCTTGCGCCTCCGTTGCAACGAGCAGATTGGTATCGCCGAACTCGTCTTGTGAGTCCCAAAACGGGACCACTTGCCCCATCGTCGCGCCGAGATGAAAGACCGGTACGAGGTCGACGCCTGTCACGCAGAACGGCAGAATGTCCGGCGCATGATGATGGCACACGGCCATGACATCCGGTCGCAAGCGATAGATGCAGCCATGGATGACGCGCTCAGCGAAGACCCGGGCTTCAGTTGGCCGCACTGGCTGACAGTCTGCGCCGAACTCCAGAATGTCATCTGGCACCACGAGCGCCGCGGACCGCGCACGCGCCAGCATGAACCGCTCCGGATGCAAGGGATGCCTTGCACTCACATGCCCAAAGCTATCGAGAACTCCTTCGTTCGCGAGAATCCGGCCCGCGGTCGCAATGTCCTGCCGCAACCGATCGATCAAGTCCGGCATGAAGCCTCCACGTGCGCATCCCAAATCCGGCCTCGTCGCGGCACAGCGCGCCGCCAAAGTCTGCCATTCCCCTTGCGCGTTTGCACGGAAAATGCGGAGTTCCGGGCGTGCTGGCCGAATTGCAACGCGCGGGTTCGACGATGCCTAAACTCAATCTCTCGATCGCCATCGGCGACTACGACCGCGTCCGGCCCTTGGTCGATGGCACCGCCACGATCGACGGCGTGTCGCCGGCATTCCTGACGCTCGAACCCGAAGAGATCTTTTTTCGCGCATTCAGGCATGAAGCCTTCGACATCGCGGAACTCTCGCTCGGCAGCTTCACCGTGAAAACGGCGCAAGGCGACAACCCTTATGTCGGCGTGCCAGTCTTTCCCTCGCGCGCCTTTCGCCACTCTGGTGTCTACATCCGCAAGGATCGCGGCATCGCCGCGCCGGCCGACCTCAAGGGCCGCAAAATCGGCATTGCCGAATATCAGGTCACCGCCAACGTCTGGATCCGCGCATTTCTCGAGGAAGATTTCGGCGTCCCGGCGCAATCCATACATTGGATCCGCGGCGGCATCGAGGAGCCTGGCCGGCCCGAGAAGATCAACATCAAGATCCCCGACGGGATCCACATGACCGATGCGCCGCCGGGGCGGTCCTTGTCGGACATGTTGTTGGCCGGCGAAATCGATGGCCTGATCGGACCGCGCACGCCGTCTGTCATGAACCCGTCCCATCCCGAGATCGGCTGGCTCTTCCCCGACCCACGCCGCGCGGCGATCGAGAACTACGCCAAGACACGCAACTTTCCGATCATGCACCTGTTGGGCGTTCGTCGTTCGCTCGTAGTGCAACATCCATGGCTACCAGCAACCTTGCTCAAGGCCTTCGAACGCAGCAAGGTGTTGGCATTGGCGAAGCTCGCCGACACCTCGGCGAGCAAGGTCATGCTGCCGTTCGTCGATCAGCAGTTGCACGATGCGCGGATCTTGATGGGCGGTGATTTCTGGCCCTACGGCGTCGCGCCCAACCGTGCATGCCTTGCTTACTTCCTGCACCAGCACCACGCCCAAGGCCTGTCACAACGTCTTGTCGCTGTCGAGGAGTTGTTCCACCCCTCGACGTTTGAAACTGCACGGATTTGAGGTCAGCCGCGGTCGCGCGAGAGCTTCTCGATCTTCGCGCTCATGGAGGCGAGCTGTGCCTTGAGCTCTGCAAGGTCATCGCCCTTGGCGGCAGAGGTCGCAGCTGGCGTTGCCGCAGCTGTGACGGCCGCTCCAGCGGCTGCGGGTTTCGGCGGCTCAGGCGTGTGCTGGGATGACGGCGTCGCCTGCTGCGGCTGCGTTGCGCCCGCTTTCGGCGGCATCGACGACTTCGACCCGGCCGTCGGCCCGAACGGCGTGAACATGCTCATCGCCTGCTCGAACATCGCGAGGTTCTTGCGCGCCTGCTCCTGGTAGACCTCGAAGGCGCCAACCGGCGTGAATGCGCTCGCGAACTGCTTGCGATAGCGCTCCTGCTCGCGCGTCAGCGATTCCATGCTGACCTGCAGATAGCTCGGCACCATCTTCTGAATGCTGTCGCCGTAGAAGCGGATCAGTTGCCGCAGGAACGGGATCGGCAGCAGCGTCTCGCTCCCCATCCGGCTTTCTTGTTCGACAATGATCTGTGTCAACACCGAGTGTGTAAGATCGTCGCCCGTCTTGGCGTCGAACACGACAAAGTCGCGCTCGCCTTTCACCATCGCCGCCAGGTCGTCCAGCGTGACATAGGTGCTCGTCTCGGTATTGTACAACCGGCGGTTCGCGTACTTCTTGATGACGACCGGTTCTTTTTTTTCCACCGCGGAACCCATTTTTTCCTGCATGCTGCACTCGATCAAAGGGACCACGAAATCTGTATTGCAATGCGAAAGATTATCACGCCCTGCCCTCCTTCCACCAGACGTTTCTTGGGTAAATTCTAGGCGCAAAGCCCAAAAATGCCCGCTCGGCGGCGCGATACGAGGCGGTTGCAGATGCGAAGATAACCTTGGTATGGGAAGAGAACAGATCGCCAGAATGCCCTCCTCGTCACCAACCGCCCCTCTCCGGAGTGGCCAAAATGGAGCCCCTAGATGAGCAACGATTCCAACACAATCGTCATCGCCGCCGCCGCCCGCACCCCCGTCGGCTCCTTCAATGGCGCACTCGCCAGCGTCCCGGCGCACGAACTTGGCAAAATTGCCATCCAGGCGGCCCTTGAACGTGCCAAGGTCCCGGCCAAGGACGTCTCGGAAGTCATCATGGGCCAAGTGCTCGATGCCGGCGCCGGGCAGAACCCCGCGCGTCAAGCGTCGATCAATGCCGGCATTCCCGTCGAGGCTCCGGCCTGGGGTATGAACCAGCTGTGCGGTTCGGGTCTGCGTGCGGTGGCCCTCGGCGCCCAACAGATCCTGGACGGATCATCGACGATTGTTGTCGCTGGCGGCCAGGAGAGCATGAGTCAGGCGCCCCACGTCATGCATCTGCGTGACGGCACAAAGATGGGCGACGCCAAGATGATCGACACGATGATCAAGGACGGCCTCTGGGACGCCTTCAACGGCTACCATATGGGCACCACGGCAGAGAACGTTGCCAAGCAATACCAGATCACGCGCGACGAGCAGGACAAGTTCGCCGTCGCATCGCAGAACAAGGCGGAAGCCGCGCGCAAGGCTGGAAAATTCAAGGATGAGATCGCACCCGTCACCATCAAAGGCCGCAAGGGCGACGTCGTGGTTGCCGATGATGAATACATCAAGGACGGCGTAACGATCGACGGAATCGCAAAACTGCGCCCTGCCTTCGACCCGAAGGAGGGCACCGTCACCGCGGCCAACGCCAGCGGCATCAACGACGGCGCCGCTGCCATCGTTCTCATGACCGCCGCCGAGGCGAAGAAGCGCGGCATCACGCCACTCGCACGTATCGTCTCGTGGGCCAGCGCCGGCGTTGATCCCGCGATCATGGGCACGGGCCCAATTCCTGCGTCCAAGAAAGCACTCGAGAAAGCTGGCTGGACGGTGAAGGACCTCGATCTCATCGAGGCCAACGAAGCCTTCGCCGCGCAAGCCTGTGCCGTCAACAAGGGCCTGAGCCTCGACACCTCCAAGGTCAACGTCAACGGCGGCGCCATCGCCATCGGCCATCCCATCGGCGCCTCCGGCGCCCGTGTGCTGACGACGCTGCTTTATGAGATGAAGCGCCGCAACGCCAAGAAGGGCCTTGCCACACTCTGCATCGGTGGCGGCATGGGCGTCGCCATGTGCGTCCAACGCGACTGAGAAATGTGCGTGCAGCGCGATTGAAGCCGCGCCGTTCGACGTCGACAACGCGATCCCCGGCGCGGACTGCGCCGGGGATCGTCTTTCCTGCCCCCCGAGATCGCCATGATCCCCGCCTTAGAGAGCCGCTCGGCAACGCTCCGGGGCCTCGGCGCCGCAACCTTGTGGGCGGCGCTCGCCAGCCTGACAGCCCTCGCCGGAGCCCAGGCCAAAATCCCACCCTTCCAGCTCGCCGCCATGACGTTCGCCGTCGGCACGCTGGTTGGAACTCGTTTGGGCGCGCATGACCGGCCAAAGTCTCAGGGGCTTGCGCAGCGTCCCAGCCGGCGCCTGGGCACTCGGCGTCTACGGCCTTCTCGCTTTTCATGTGTGCTATTTCTTTGCACTCCAGAACACCCCGCCCGTCGAAGCCAGCCTCATCATTTATCTCTGGCCGCTTCTGATCGTCGTCTTCTCCGCATGGCTCCCCGCTCATCTCGGCGGCAAGCGCCTCGCCTGGTTCCAAATCACCGGCAGCCTGCTCGGGTTTGCCGGCACGGCGCTGATCCTGACCGGCCGGCCGGCGACGTCTGCTGCCGTAAGTCTGCTCGGCTACGGTCTCGCTTTCGCCGCCGCCTTGATCTGGTCGAGCTACTCCGTCGGCTCTCGCCTCTTCGCCAACGTCCCCAGTATTGCGGTGATCGGCAGCTGCGCCGCCACCGCCATCGGTGCGCTGATGCTCCATCTCGCACTCGAGACTTGGGTCACGCCGGGCAGCACCAGCGCCTGGCTCGCGATCCTCGGTCTTGGCCTTGGGCCCGTCGGCCTCGCGTTCTATCTCTGGGACGACGGAATGAAGCACGGGGACATGCGCTTTCTCGGCGTCGCCTCATACGCAACGCCGTTGTTGTCCACGGTTCTGCTCGCCGCGTTCGGCCTCGGGACGCTCACAGCCAATCTTTGGCTTGCGGCGGTTCTCATCACCTGCGGCGCGCTCCTTGCCGCCAAAGACACGCTCAGCGCAGACGCCAGCCGACAGCAAAAAACGCCCCGATAGCGGGGCGTTTTGCATTCGATCAGCCAAGACCGATCTCAGCCGCGCAACCGCGACCGGATGATACGTGGGAAATCATCGCCCGTCTCTTCCGCGGCGGCGGCTTGCGGCTGGCGCTGCTCAGCCACGTGCTGGCGACCCTCCTCTAGTGACCACCAGCGCGAGCGGCGCTCCGGTTGAGGCGGGACCGCTGGCGCAGGAGCCGCTTGCCGGCGCTCAACCACCGGCGCCGGAACGGCAGCCGGTGCTTGCACTTGAACCGGCGCTGGCTGCTGCGACTGTTGCACCGGTGCGGCGCGCAACGGCGCGATCGGACCGGCGCCAACGAACACCGCATCGATCAGATCGAGTTCATCCGCCGAGAGATTGAGGCCCTGGCTGCGGCAGCGCGCAACCACGAAATTGCGGAACCGCCCTGCGAACACCGTCGCCGAGACGCCCTGTTCGAACCAGGGATCCGCCTCGCTCACGACTTCGAGCACGAAGCGCACGTCCTCGCGGCCGATCTCGACACCTTTCTCGCGCGCCCGCTCGGAGATGTTCGCCAGCGTCTGCGATCCCGAGAGATGGTTCTCGCTGATCTCGGTCGCCATCACATCGAACAACACGCGATAATCGCCGGGGGCCAGGCGCGGCGCCTGACAGGCATCTTGGATCTTGGTCAGTGTCTGCATCGACAAGGCCGATGCATCGATACCGCGATGACGGCCACCGAACGATGGGCTCTGATAGGCCTGCCGTGCTGGCGGTGCCGATGCTTGTGGCGACGCCGGTTGAGCCTTGGGCGGCGCAGGTGGCGCCACAGCTGCCGGCGCGCCACGCTCGACAAACTCCTGCCGCACGGTGTCATGACGCACGGGCGGGACATAGCTCTGCGGCGCATCAAGGACTGACGCCGCCGTTGGCGGTGCCGGAACATGAACAGGCGCGGCTGGCGCATGATAGACGGGCGCGGGAGCCGCTGGCGCCACCGTGGTCACGGCGGGCACCGTGCGCGGCTCGACCCGCTGAACCGCCGGCCGCTGCACGACAGGTTGCGGTTGCACGAAAGGCGCCGCTGCCACAACCGGTTTCGTCAGATCGATCGCATGATACGGCGGATCGTCCGCTAGCCGGATGTCCTGCGGCAAGCTCTGCCGCAGCAATTCGCGGAAACTACCCGAACCGCCCCAACTCGTGCCGATCGTCTTGTCATGGCCGACCGCGCGCAGTGCGCGATCCGCCAGCGCCTCGAGCGGCACCGGCCCTGCAGCCGCACGCACGGCAGCAACAACTTCGCCGATGATCTGGCGCCGAACCTCGTCGATCTGCGTCTGTTGCGGCACCATGGGCATTGTCTTGCGCCTGCACCGGCACCAACGGTGCGGCGTGAGTTCGTGCCCTCGATCGGGCCGAGTTTCGGCGCCACCATCGTCGTCGCCACCTCGATCTGCGGCCGTGCACCACCGAGCAATGCGGCAATCAAATCCGACTCGCGGATCTCGCCGTCGCTGATCGCGGTGTAAGGCGCCGCCGTGTAGTCGTTCGCGAACACAACCGTACGCCGCGCGTGCGCACGCAGCCGATGCAGCAATGGCGTGAAGTCCGCGTCACCCGACAGAATGATGAATTCGTCGAAATATGTATCGTGGGTCAAGATAATCGCGCACATCCATCACCATCCGGATGTCGGACGAATTCTTGAGCTGCGCCGTCAAGCGGCGGGCAATCGACGACTTCGAAGCCCGCGCGCAGGAAGTGATGCCGCACGAACGGGAACGAGCTCATATCCGTCGAGCTGTCGTGCGCATTGCGGCGCGGCACCGGATTGCCGTAGCATCGGTTCATCACGATGCGGCGGCGGCCATCGGGAATCATGACCGTTCGTCGCCGTGATCAGCGCACCAGTTCTCCATCGCGCGCAGCCAACCGTTTGCGTCCTTGGCAAAACGCTTCGCCGCTTCTTCGTTTTTGCGCTTCAACGACAAATAGATGTTGTCGTAGTCAACGAACACTGCGCTGAGCCATGGTCCGGCGTTATTCCGCTGCATTTCTGATCGTCCCCGCTCTGCCTCGGCCCCAAAAGCGCATGCCGACGGCCCACTTAGCGACGCAATCTTTATGAGTTGGGGACTTGCGACAAGCGCATCGGAGCCTCGCCGGTCCACAATCACAATATTTCACGTTATAATTCAATGTTTTAATGCAAAAATTAGCTGGGTACAACGCGTGGACAAATCGTCGTGCGTCGCGCGGCCGCTCCGCACTCTTCTCGAATACCGATTCGAAAACATGGTCAAGCGCCGGGCTCGAAACCCTGCTCGGCTATCACGAACGCCGAAAACTCAAATCCTGGCGCAACCGTGCAGCCAACCAGCGTCCAATCTCCCAGGCTTTCGGCCTGCTGCCACGCGTCCGCCGGCACGACCGCCTGCGGCACCGCGCCAGCAGCGAGATCGTTGCCAAGCCTCACCACCCGCTTGCCGGAACCGGCGCCGGCGATCCCCAAGCGCCAATGGCGCCCCCGCATACCAATGCCAGATCTCCGCCGCATCGACTTTGTGCCAGCGCGAGCGTTCGCCTCTGCCAGCAGAAAATAGATCGCCGTCGATGCCGCGCGTCCACCGTCGACCACGCGCCGATCCCGAAACGTCTCGCGAAAATACCCACCCTCCGGATGCGGTTGCAGGTCCAGCAGCCGGATGATCTCGTCCGCCGTCATGCTCGGTTTTTCCGCTCGCGGATTTCGGCGAAAACCTGCCAATCCTTGTGCTCTTTCGAGCCCCAGATGTTGCGCACCGCCGGCACCTGCGCCCGCAGGAACGGATTGGTCTCGAGTTCGATGTCAACGCGCGTCGGCAACGTTGGCTTACCCGCCGCCCGCAACGCCGCCACCTCCTCGACGCGCTTGCGCAGCGCCGCATTCTCGGGCTCGATCGTCAGCGCGAATTTCGCATTCGACATCGTGTATTCGTGCCCGCAATAGAGCCGCGTTGCCGGCGGCAACTTGGCGATCTTCGACACCGACGACCACATCTGCTCCATCGTGCCTTCGATCACGCGCCCGCAACCCATCGCAAACACCGTATCGCCGACGAACGCCACGCCCGCCGCCGGAATCCAAAACGTGATATGCCCGGCCGTATGCCCCGGCGTCTCCAGTACATGCACCTTGAACCCGCCGAACGCGAACGCATCGCCCTTCACTGACGGTCTGATCGATGCCCGGGATCTTCGCCGCTTCGCCCTTCGGACCTATGATTTTGCACCCCGTGAACCGCTCTTCAGCGTCCAAATTCCCGTCGGTATGATCGGCGTGATGATGCGTCGTCAGGATATGCGTTAGTCGTCCAGCCCTTCTCCTTCAAGGCCGCCTCGACCGCCTTGGTTTCCGGCGCGTCGATCGACGCCGTGACGCCCGCTTCGGCGTCATGAATGAGCACGCCGAAGTTGTCCGACAGGCAGCTGAATTGATGAATCTCGAGTTTTGCCATCGGAACACTCCCGTTATTGCGGTCATTTGCATCGATTTCAGCGGCACCGTAACAGCCGTCGCCTTGAATTCAACCCTGAGCGCCAAAACGCTATAGTCTACGCTAAGATCGCAGATCGAGTTGCTGACACCCATGCACTTGGACGTTGTCGAGCTTCGGAACTTCTACGCGGGCCACCTTGGCACCGTGGTCCGGCGGCAGCTCGCCCAGCGCATTCGCGCCCGTTGGCGACGCGTCGAAGGGCCAGACCGTCATGGGTCTCGGCTTTGCCACACCCTATCTCGGCTCGTTCCGCGGCGAAGCCTTGCGCCTTGGCGCGCTGATGCCCGCGGGCCAAGGCGCGCTCGTCTGGCCCACGAGTGGACCAATCCACAGCGTCATGGTCGACGACGACACGCTGCCGCTACCGGACGGCGTCGTTGACCGGCTGCTCGCGGTGCACTGCCTCGAAACCACCGAAAGCGCGCGCCCGCTGCTGCGCGAGATCTGGCGCGTGCTTGCCCCCGAAGGCCGCGTGCTGCTCATCGTCCCCAATCGCCGCAGCATGTGGGCGCGCACCGATCGCACGCCGTTCGGCCATGGCCGTCCCTACACTCGCGGACAACTCGAAAAGCTTCTGAACGATGCGATGTTCACGCCGCTCGATTGGACCATCGGCCCTGCACGTGCCGCCCATCGACCGCCCGATCGTCGCCCGCTGGGCCAATGGCTTTGAGCGCATCGGCAGTCGAATCTCTCCGGGCTTTGCCGGTGTCTTGATGGTCGAAGCCCGCAAGGAACTGCACGCCGTTGTCGGCAAGGTCGCCCCCGCACGCGCCGTCCGTCAATTGGCGACCGCGAATACATCCAATCGCGATACTAATCGCGACGCAGCGTCATCATGAACACGGCCTTCTCGGCCATCAGGTTGTGCACCGTCAGCGGCATCCAAGTGCCGAGTTGCTGACCCGACGCATTGAACGCGACACCCGCGCTCCACCTTCGCGCCCACATGCCGGCACAGATCCGCGAAATCCTTGATCGTGCACAAATGCGCGTTCGGGCTTTCGTACCACTGATCTGGCAGATGTTCCGTCACCGGCATCCGCCCCGTAAGCACCAGCCGCGTCCGCACCTGCCAATGCCCGAAATTCGGGAACGACACGATCGCGCGCCGCCCGATCCGCAACAAATTCTCGTAGCACCGTCTTCGGGTTCCGCGTCGCCTGGATCGTCAGCGACAGCACCGCATAATCGAATGCCTGATCCGGATAGTTCGCGAGATCTCGATCCGCATCGCCCTGAATCACCGAAAGCCCCTGCGCCACGCACGCGATTGACGCGCTCGCGGCTGATCTCGACGCCGCGCGCATCGATGTCCTTGGTCTCGCTCAGCAGCCGCAACAACGCCCCGTCGCCGCAGCCGATATCGATCACGCGCGATCCCGGCCGGATCATTTTCGCGATCAGCACATGATCGACGCGATGCTCGTGGACTTGGCCATGGCTCGCTCAGCGGCGGGTCGGAGCGGATTTCTGCATCACACATTGGCTCCCGCCGCTGCAATGCCGCGCCGATCCGCATTCGCCTTCAAGAACCCCGTGACGGTCGCGAACAGCTCCGGCTCCTCCAGCAGAAACGCATCGTGCCCCTTGTCGCTTTCGATCTCGACAAACGAGACATTCGCCGCCACCGCATTCAAGCGCCTGCACGATCGCGCGGCTCTCCCGCGTCGGATACAGCCAGTCGCTGGTGAACGAGATCACGCAAAACCGCGTCGTTGTCCCGCGAAACGCATTCGCCAGCACATCGTTGTATTCGGCCTTCAGATCGAAGTAGTCCATCGCCCGCGTGATGTAGAGATAGCTGTTGGCGTCGAACCGATCGACGAACGTCGAACCTTGATGGCGCAGATAACTCTCGATCTGGAAATCCGCGTTGAAGGTGAAGGTTTTCTCCACGCGATCCTGCAGATTGCGCCCGAACTTGCGTTGCAACGCTTCTTCCGACAGATACGTGATGTGCGCCGCCATGCGGGCGACAGCGAGCCCATTCTTCGGCACTTTCTCGAAGTCGTGGTAGTGCCCGCCACACCAGTCGGGATCCGCCATCACCGCTTGCCGCCCAACCTCGTGAAACGCGATGTTCTGCGCCGAATGCCAAGCAGCCGTCGCGATCGGCATCGCTGTGTAAACGCGCTCCGGATACCGCGCCGCCCATTCGAGCACCTGCATACCGCCCATCGAACCGCCGACCACCGAGAACAGTTGCCGGATGCCGAGATGATCGATCAGCCGCACCTGTGCATCGACCATGTCGCCGACTGTGATGACCGGAAAATCGACGCCGTAGGGCTTTCCCGTTTTCGGGTTCAGTGAAGCGGGCCCCGTCGAGCCCATGCAGCCGCCAAGAATATTCGCGCAGATTACAAAGAACCGTTTGGTGTCGATCGGTTTACCCAGCCCGATAAGCGTTTCCCACCATCCGGGCTTGCCGGTCACCGGGTTCTCGTTGGCGACGTGCTGGTCGCCCGTCAGCGCGTGGCACACCAGGATCGCATTGGATTTTTCTGCGTTCAGCGCGCCATAGGTCTGATAGGCGATCGAAAACGGACCGAGATCCTGCTGGCAATCGAGCCGCAGCGGTTGATCCGCTGGAAAATCCACCACGAGGCTCGACGGCCGCTGCGCTTCTCGCAAGCGCGCCGACAGCACCCCCGCGTCCCCATGCTCGATCGTCTTGGCCGTCTCACCCGTCATTCCGATGTCGCGCTCCAAAAACAAAAAACCCGGCCCGGCTCGCCCGCCAATCTGGCCGGGCCCCGCCGAAATCCGGGTGCGCGCGGCCATTTAGCGAGTTGTTTTACGTGGCTGCAAGCCGGCCGGCCAAATCACCACGACGTCTCATCGACATAACGGAACCCCGCCGCCGCCGTCAAGCGCCACACGTGTCAGCCCCCGCGCCACCAGCGGGCAGGCAGGCCGCCGGCAATAGGATCAAACATTCATCGCAGAAAATGCATGCGCCTCAGCGGCGGCGCTCAGCGGCATTCCTGTTTGGCTGCCCTGTCGGCACTATGTCGGCCGCCCTCGTTACGGCCGACTACCGACTGCCCTCATCAAACCCCTGCCGGCTTCGGCATGGCGGAGAGACGCACGGCCGGAGACACCAAAATCGCCAGCATCGAAATCAGGAACAAGCCCGCCGCCAGCCACAACGCGCCGCCACTGCCAAACTGCGCGGCGACAGTGGCAGCGAGCAACGCCCCAAGCGGGCGCACGCCATAAATCGCCGTGGTGATCACTGCGCCGACGCGGCCAAGCAAGGCGTTCGGCGTCACGATCTGCCGGACGCTCGTCTGCAGCACCAGCCACGTCATCGGCCCAAACCCGAGCGAGAAGAACCCGATCCAAATCGGCCAGACGACGCCCGGGCGTGCCAGCGCGACCATGAGCGCGATCCCAAGCCCCGACATCGCTGGCCCGAAGGCAAACATCCAGCCCGTCGGCAGCCGCGCGATCATGATCGGCGCCGCCAATGCGCCAAGAACCAGCCCCGCGCCATAGATCGACCACGCTGAGCCAACCTCCTCGACGCTCATGCCGAGGTCTTTCATCGCATAGGGCGCAAACACCGCCGTCAGCGCGAAGAACGCCGAGTTCCAAGCGATGGCACAGAGTGCGATGGCGCGCAGCAACGGTTCGCGCGCCACAAACGCCGCGCCCTCACGGATCGCCTGCATCATCGGCAGCGCCGCCGACGTTGCCGGCGGCTCGGCTGGCAATTGCGCTGTCGCCAACAAGGCCGCGATCCCACCGAGCAGCGCCAATCCAAAAGCGACGACACTCGCCCCGCGCGCAACGAGATATGCCACAACGAGCGGCGCTATCACGCACGTGAGCGCGCGCCCGAACTCCAAGACGGCATTGGAGCGCGCCAGGTCCGGACGCGCGATGAAGCGCGGCAGCAGCGCGAATGCGCTGAGAACGATCATCACCACGCCGGCCGCGACCAGGAACGACACGAGCCCGAGGACGGCTGCGGACGCGCCTCCCATGGCCATCGCCCCCGCGCCCGTTGTCGCGCCGGCAATGATCGCAATTGCGCCAGCGCGCATGATCTGGCGGCGCGGCAGTGCGTCCGCATAGGCCCCGACAGGCAGTGACACAATCAGCCACGCGGCCGAATGCGCCGCGACCACGAGGCTCACGGTCGTGGCATCCGCGCCCGAGACCGTCAGCAACAGCGGCAGCAACGCCAATAACACTTGATCGGCGGCATGCGCCGAAATCCAGGCCGAAGCGAGCGTCGGAAATGAACCGGTGGACATTGTAGGGGATCCTCAACGGAGCGGCACTGCTACACGCTGGCCGCCTCAGGTCCACCCGTTTCCTGTGCCGCGAGGGGGCCCGGATCAATCGGAAAGCCACGTCCCAAATTCTACAGTTGCAAATGATTTGCAACTGCAATAATCTTCGAACATGGCGACGAGCGAGGATCAAACCGTGCAGCGTTCTGTCGAGGCAAGTGGTGCATCCACACAAGGCCCAGCCACACAAGGCCCAGCGCAGGATGGCGGCTGGCGGCGCCCGCGGCGGACCCCGGCGCTCTCCGAGGTCAATCGCTCGATCGAGGTCTCCCGCGACGGCACCATGCTGCGGCGTCTCGGTGCCTTCCTCGGACCGGGCTACCTCGTCGCCGTCGGTTACATGGACCCCGGCAACTGGGCAACCGCGCTAGCAGGCGGATCGAAGTTCGGCTACGCGCTCCTCGTCGTCGCCCTCATCTCCAATATCATGGCGATCATCCTGCAAGCGCTGTGCGCGCGATTGGCCGTCGCCTCCAGTCGCGATCTTGCGCAAGCCTGCCGCGACGCCTATCCGGGTTGGGCGGCTTGGCCACTCTGGCTGCTGGCCGAGATCGCCATCATCGCCACCGACCTCGCCGAGGTCATCGGCACCGCCATTGGCCTCAATCTGCTGTTCGGCATTCCGCTCGAGATTGGCGTGATCATCACCGCCCTCGACGTATTCGTCATCCTCGCGTTGCAGCGTTCGGGCTTCCGCTACCTCGAGGCCTTCGTCATCACGCTGCTCATGATCATCGCGGTCTGTTTCGCCCTACAAATCGCCATGGCGGATCCCAACTGGGGCCAAGTCATCCGCGGCTTTGCGCCGACGACCGAGATCGTCAAGAACCCGGACATGTTGTATCTCGCGCTCGGCATTCTCGGCGCGACGGTGATGCCGCACAATCTCTACCTGCACTCGGCGATCGTGCAGACGCGCAATTACGGCCATACGCTCCCCGAGAAGCGCGAAGCCGTTAAGTTCGCGACCATCGACTCGACAGCGGCGCTGATGTTCGCGCTGCTCATCAACGCCTCGATTCTCATTCTCGCCGCCGCCACCTTCAATGCCAAAGGCAAAACCGACGTGGCTGAACTCGGCCAGGCGCACGCACTGCTGTTCCCGCTTCTCGGCTCCGACATTGCGCCAAAACTGTTCGGCATTGCGCTGCTGTGCTGCGGCCTCAACTCCACGGTGACAGCGACGTTGGCCGGGCAGGCCGTGATGGAAGGCTTCATCGACTTCAAGATCGCGCCCTGGATGCGCCGCCTGTTCACGCGCGGCATCGCCATCATACCGGCCGCAGCCGTCACCATCTTTTATGGCGAGAGTGAAACCGGCAAGCTGCTGATCCTGTCGCAGGTGTTGCTGTCGCTGCAGCTCCCCTTCGCCGTGGTGCCCCTGGTGCAGTTCACCGCGAGCCGCGCCAAGATGGGCGAACTCGTCGCGCCCCGCTGGTTGACAGCGATCGCCGTCCTGGTTGCGGTGACAATCATCGCATTGAACGTCAAGCTTCTGTTGGATCAGGCCCTCGGCTGAACGGCGCGTTCGATTTTCTGCCAAAGCCGCCGCATTTACGGCTATGCTCAAAGCAGATTTGCGCGCCTCGCCGATGCGGCGATACTCAGCGCCTGCTCCAGCCCCCTCGTACACCCAGGAATACGAATGAAAACCGATAAGCCATCGCCGACCTATCTCAAGAACTACCGGCCCCCGGCCTATCTCATCGACAAGGTCCATCTCGACGTCCGGTTGCATCCAACGCGCACCGAGGTCCGCTCGAAACTGAAGATGCGCCCGAATCTGGAGGCAGGCCCAAAGCGCGCGCGCCTCGAACTCGATGGCGAGATGCTGGAACTCGTGTCGATCAAGCTCGACGGCGCCGCTCTGGGTCCCAAGGACTACAAAGTCAGCGACAGTGATCTCGTGATTGCCAAGCCGCCGCAAGCGCCGTTCACACTCGAGATTGTGACCATCTGCAATCCCGAAGCCAACACCGCCCTCTCAGGTCTCTACCGCTCCAAGGGCATCTACTGCACCCAGTGCGAGGCGCAAGGCTTCCGCCGTATCACCTATTTCCTCGATCGTCCCGACGTTCTCGCGACCTACACACTGCGTATCGAAGCTGATCGCGAAGAGGCCTCGATCCTGCTCGGCAACGGCAACCCCCGCGAACGCGGCACCCTCGACGGCGGCAAGCGGCACTACGCCATCTGGCACGATCCACATCCAAAACCCTGCTACCTGTTCGCCCTTGTCGGCGGCAATCTCACCTCGATCGCTTCGACCTTCAAAACCAAATCGGGCCGCGACGTCGACCTGCGAATCTATGTCGAACCCGGCAAGGAACGCCGCTGCGCCTGGGCAATGGACAGTCTGCGCCGCTCCATGATCTGGGACGAAAAGACCTTCGGCCTCGAATACGATCTCGATGTCTTCAACATCGTCGCCGTTTCTGATTTCAACATGGGCGCGATGGAGAACAAAGGCCTCAACATCTTCAACGATCGCCTCGTGCTCGCAAGCCCCGAGACCGCGACCGACACCAACTTCGCCGACATCGAACGCGTCATCGCGCATGAGTACTTCCACAACTGGACCGGCAACCGTATCACCTGCCGCGACTGGTTCCAGCTCTGCCTGAAGGAAGGTCTGACCGTCTATCGCGACCAAGAATTCTCCGCCGACGAGCGCGCCCGCGGCGTCGAACGTATCGATGATGTGCGCGCACTGAAGGCGCGGCAGTTCCCGGAAGATGGCGGCCCATTAGCCCATCCCGTACGCCCCGATCATTACATCGAGATCAACAACTTCTATACGGCGACCGTCTACGAGAAGGGCGCCGAACTGGTCCGCATGATCGAGACACTGCTTGGCAAGGCCGCCTTCCGCCGCGGCATGGATCTCTATTTCGAGCGCCACGACGGCCAAGCCGCCACCATCGAGCAGTTCATCGCCTGCTTCGCCGACGTCAGTGGCCGCGATCTGAAGCAGTTCGCAATCTGGTACGAGCAGGCCGGAACACCCGAGCTTGTGACGTCGCTGTCCTACGATGCAAAACGCAAAACCGCGGATCTCACGATTGAGCAGGTGCTGCCGCCGACACCCGGTCAACCCAAGAAAAAGCCGCTGCACATTCCGGTGCGCATGGGCCTCCTCGGCGCCAACGGCCACGACCTCGATCTTGCACTTGCGGACGGCACGACACTCAAGAATGGTGTACTCGAAGTCACCAAACGCGCGCAGACGTTCCGCTTCATCAACGTCCCCTCGCGCCCCGTGCCCTCGCTGCTGCGCGGCTTTTCAGCCCCCGTCAACCTGACGGTCGATCTCGCCGATGCCGATCTCGCTTTCTTGATGGCGCACGACGGCGACGAGTTCAATCGCTGGCAGGCCGGACAGCAGTACGCCGCACGGCTGTTGATCGCCGATGTCCGCGCGATCCGCAAAGGCGGACGCCCGGCACGTCCCGAGGGTTACATCACTGCACTCACATCGATCGCGCGTGACGAAGCGCTCGCGCCGGCATTCCGCGCCCAAATGCTGGCGCTACCGTCCGAAAGCGATCTCGCCCGCATCATCGGCCAGGACATCGACCCGGACGCAATCCGCCAAGCGCGCATCGAGTTCATCAAGTCCTTGGTCAAGGTCCTCGATGACGACCTGCAATCGATCTACAAACGATTTGAACTGAAGGGCGCCTACTCGCCCGCCGCCGACGACGCGGGAAAACGCGCATTCCGCAATGCAGCACTCCAACTGATCGCCCTCCGCGGCACCGCGGACGACGAAGCGCGCGCCGCCCGGCACGTCGCGACAGCAAAAAACCTGACGGATGAAATGGCGGGCCTCGCGGCCCTCAACAATCGCAATTCGACCGCCCGGAAGGACGCGTTGGCCGCGTTCTTCGAGCGATGGAAGGGCGATCATCTCGTCATCGACCACTGGTTCGCGATCCAGGCCGCCGCACCGCAGACGGGCACCCTCGGCGCGGTCATACGGCTCGCCCGCCATCCCTTGTTTTCGTTGAAGAACCCGAACAAGGCGCGCACGCTGATCGGAATCTTTGCGTCCAACCCGACCCAGTTCAATCGCCGCGATGGCAAAGGCTACACCTTCGTCGGCGACAAGATCTTGGAGATCGACGGCTTCAATCCGCAGGTCGCAGCCCGCCTTCTGACCGCCTTCCGCTCGTGGAAATCGCTGGAACCGGAACGCCGCAAACTCGCCCGCGCGACGCTGCAGCGCATCGCGAAGACCAAATCCCTGTCGCGCGATGCGACCGAGATCGTGGGCAAAATATTAGTTTAGCTGCGCCGCCAGAGCTTCCGAACGGATATCTTCGGTAAGCTGGGCCTTCAGCCGCGAGAATTCGGGCGAGGTCTTGATTGTATAGGGCCGCGGGAATCCGAGATCGACGGACACAATCGACTTGACGCGGCCTGGCCGCGCCGACATGACGACGACGCGGGAGGCGAGGAAAATCAACTCCTCAATATCGTGCGTGACGAACAGCACCGTCTTCTTGTCGCGCTCCCAGATCCCCAGCAGCATCTCCTGCATGAGCGCACGGGTCTGATTGTCGAGCGCGCCGAACGGCTCATCGAGCAAAAGGATTTTCGGATCGTTTGCAAGCGCCCGCGCGATCGCCGTGCGCTGTTGCATGCCACCCGAGAGTTGCTTTGGATAGTGCTGTTCGAAGCCCGCGAGGCCAACGCGTTTGCACCAATCCCGCGCCGTCTCCAGGCGTTCGGCCTCAGCGATCCCCTTCTCGCGCAGCCCAAAGGCGACGTTCTCGATGATCGTGAGCCACGGAAACAGCGTGTAGGACTGAAACACCATGCCGCGATCGGGACCGGGGCCGGTGATCGCGCGGCCATCGAGCAGCACGCGGCCCTCTGATGGGCGATCGAGACCGGCAACGATGCGCAGCAACGTCGATTTTCCGCAACCCGAGGGGCCGAGAATGGTGATGAAGTCGTTGTCGGCGACCGTGAGATCAGTCGGCATCAGGGCCCGTACGGGCGGATTGCCGCGCACCGCCGGAAACTCGCGTCCCACCCTTTCGATCACGAGCTTGCTCATGCGAGCCGCCAAGGAAACAGCCGCTGATTGACCCACTTGACGAGAAAATCGGAAATCAAGCCGATCAGCCCGATGACGATGATCCCAAAGATGATCTGCCCCGTGTTGAGCAGCGCCTGACTGTCGACGATCATGTGGCCGATGCCGGACGACGAACCGATCAACTCCGCGACAATCACATAGGTCCACGCCCATCCGAGCACCATCCGCAGCGTCTCGGCGATATCCGGGGCCGCCGACGGGATCAGAACCCGCTGCACCAGCGTGCGATCGCTGGCGCCGAGCGTATATGCGGCTTCGACGAGATCCCGGCGCGCACTGCCGACCGACATCGCGACCATCAATACGATCTGAAAAAACGACCCGATGAAGATCACGAGCAATTTCTGCAGCTCGCCAATGCCCGCCCATAGGATCAGCAGCGGGATAAACGCCGACGCCGGCAGGTAGCGCGCGAACGATACGAACGGTTCGAAGAACGCCTCGATCGGCTTCCACGCGCCCATCGCAATCCCGAGCGGAACAGCGATGACAGCGGCGAGAAGAAAGCCGCCGACAACGCGCCAGATCGTCATGCCGATGTCGTAGAGAAAGCCGTGTTTGGTGAGCAGCAGGTAGCCTTCGCCGAGCATCGCCAGCGGATCGGCGAGAAAGAGCTTTGGCACGAACCCGCCAAACGTCGCAACCGACCACACGGCGACGAACAGCGCGAAAAACGCGATGCCATAGACGATTCGTTGCGTAGTGCTGACGGGTTCGAGCGGGCGGAGCATGCGGTCTGGTGGAGGTCTCGCGTTCCATCCTTCTCCCCTTGGGGAGAAGGTGGCCGCCCCGAGCGCGCAGCGCTCAAACGATAAAGCGCCGGATGAGGGGCTTCACATGAAGTCGCCCCTCACCTGTCGCTTCGCGACATCCTCTCCCCAAGGGAGAGGAAAGAAGTGCTACTTGATGAAGCTCGTATCGATGATGTCTTCGATCTTCGGCACCGACTTGATGATCCCGAGTTCCATCAGCAGGTCCGCCGCTTCCTTCGAGAAGGTCTGGATCTCACCGCTGAAGAACTTGGCGTTGGCGGCGCGATCCTGCCAGCGCAAGTACTTCGACGAGGCCGCGAACTGCTCGCCTGTCTGCTTGACGTCCGCGCCCATGATCTCGTTCGACTTCGCGGGATCCTTGGCGATCAGTTCGATCGCCTCGAAGTAGCTGTCGGCCAGTGCCTTCGCCGCCTTCGGATTGTCGGCAAGGAATTTCGGCGTGCACCCGAACGTATCCATCACCATCGGATAGTCGAGCGTGGTCGCGATGATCTTGCCCTTGTCGGGCGCAGCGCGCACCTGACCGAGATACGGCTCATAAGTCATGGCGACATCGTTCTGTCCGGCAATGAAGGCTTGCGCCGCCGGCCCCGGTTCCATGTTGACGACCGTGACGTCTTTCACCGTGAGGCCGTTCTTCTTCAGGAACCAGGCGAGCGCGAAGTAGGGCGCCGTGCCGGGCGCGGACGCGGCGACGGTCTTGCCCTTGATATCCTTGATGCTGGCAACCGTGTTGCGCACCACCATGCCGTCGGCGCCGTAGCTCTTGTCGAGCTGGAAGATCTGTTTTGTCGCCACGCCGTTGGCGTTCCACGCGATCCAGGTCTCGACCGTCGTCGCGGCGCACTGAATATCGCCCGAGGCGATGGCGAGGTGCCGATCCTTTTGCGGGATCTTCTTGATGCTGACGTCGAGGCCGTTCTTCTTGAAAATGCCGGCTTCCTTGGCGAGCGTCAGCGGCGCGAACCCGGTCCAGCCGCTGATGCCGACGCCGACTTTGGTTTCCTGCGCCTGGGCCGGTAGTGCGGCAATCGCAAGCGCGAAGCCGAAGGCGGCACGGATCTTGAAGGTCATGTTGGTCTTCCCGAAATGATTGGATTTGGCATCCTATGTGATGGTCTTAGGCGCTTTTACCGCTCCCGGCTAGGCCGCATCGGCATCGTCGCTGACTGGCGAGGTGACGACGAGAAAGACCAGGTCGACCAAGCCGGAATTCGAGATCGCATGCTCGACGCCGGGCGGCAGGTAGATCACATCATGCCGGCGCACGACGTGACGCTTCCCCGCGATCTCCATCAGCCCTTCGCCCTCCAGCACGTGATAAATCTGCTCCTGGATCGCGTGTTTGTGCACCGCCACATGCGCCATCGGCTGATACATGGAGATGCGATAGTCGATGTGCGTCGATCCCGCCGTCTCCGGCATGACCAGCGGCTTCGAGAGCGCGCCGCCGAAGTGGTTCGGAAACTCCCGCCACGGCACTTCGGCGATGTTGCGAATGATCGCTGTTCGTTCGGGTTTCGACATGGAAATACTCCTTTTCTCCGGCCTATTGCCCCGGCACCCAAGCCTTGCCGAACGCGGGTTCTTTGTAAGGCGTCGGCGGCAGCTCCCAAGTGCCGGTGGCCGGCGGGCGGATCTCGGCATCGACGTGCACATCGAGCAGGAACGGCCTGTTCGCTTTGACTGCATGCTCCAACGCGCCCTTGAAGTCCTCGGACTTGGTGATCGTCAGCGCATCGACGCCGCTGGCCTTGGCCCAGCCCGCGAAGTCGGGATTATAGGGTTTGTTGTTGGCGCCTTGGTGGAACATGGTGCCGAGCTCACGGCCACCAAACATGCCGAGCTGGATGTCGCGGATCGAAACCCAGCCAAAATTGTTCCACAGCACCCAGACGACCGGGATTTGATACTCGACGGCGGTGCAGAGCACATGCGGCACCATCGTGAAGCTGCCGTCGCCGACGATCGAGACGCACGGCCGATCGGGCGCGGCGAGCTTGGCGCCGAGCACACCCGCGGCGCCAAAGCCCATGCCGGAGAAGCCCCAGGAGTTCAACATCGTCTGGGGTTTGCGCGCCGTCCAAAACTGCATGAACCAGTTGTGATTGACGCCAACATCGCAAGCGAGAATGGCATTGTCGGGCAGCACCGATTGACAATCCGCGACGATCCGCTCGGGCCGGATCGGTGAGGCGTGCAGATTGAAATTCGGTTCGGTGAATTTTTCCCAAGCCGCGCGCCACGTCTCGATGTCGGCGTGCCATCCGCGCAACGCGCCTTCCCGATTGGGCGACGTTCGATCGAGTTCGGCGAGCAGCTGACGCAGGAAAGTCCGCGCATCGGCAAGGATGCCGATGTCCGGCGGATAGTTGCGGCCAAGCTCGCTGCCATCGACATCGACGTGGATCAACTTCGTATGCGGGAAGTTCCACGAGTAGCCCGGCAACCACGACGACGCCGAGCGATCGTCGAAGCGCGCGCCGACCGCCAGCACGACGTCGGCATGCCGGCCGGCTTGGTTGGCGGGATAGGCGCCATTTCGTCCGATGAACCCGAGCGACAGTGGGTCCATCATATCGAGGCAGCCCATGCCGTTCGGCGACGAGATGACCGGAATCCGCAGCCGATGCACCAACGTCGTCAGCTCCATACTGGCTTCAGCGAGCGTCACGCCGTGACCGATGAAAATCGCAGGACGTTTCGCGCCGAGCAGCAGCCGCAGCGCCGCCGCCACGTCGTCCGGCGAGGCCCCGCTGCGCTGTTCGCAATGGGTTGGCGACGCGGGTGGCACGTCGACGTCGTCCTCCTCCTGGAACACGTTGAATGGGATGTCGACATTGACGGGGCCGGGCCGACCTTGCAGCATCGTCGTCGTCGCTTGCCGCAACGCCAGAGGCAGCATGTCGACGCGTGTCGGCTGAAAGCTGCGCTTCACCACCGGGCGAATGATGTTCGGAAAGTCCGCCTGGAAGTGCCGGTTGATCTCTTGAAACGGGCTGCGGTTGAATTGCCCCGTCGGCACGTTCGCGGTGATCGAAAGGATCGCGGACGAATCCGAGAGTGCGACCGCGAGTGGCATCACGATATTGCAGGAGCCCGGACCACATGACGTCAACGTCGCGACCGGTTCGTGGCGCACACGAAAATACGCATCCGCCATGTGCGCCGCCACCTGCTCGTGACGCGGCGAGACCAGCTTGATCTTGTCGCGCTGCCCGTGCAGTGCGTCGAGCAGGCCGACATTGCCATGGCCACAGATCCCGAACACATAGGGCATCTTGTTGTTGATCAGGTGTTCGGTGATCAGATCGGCACCCTTCATCCGCGGCATGCGTTGTCTCTCTCTGAGATGGTGGCGACCTGATTGACTTGCTGGCCAGCGGATGGCGCCCGCATTCCACTTTCCATGCCGATACCATAGCGTAAGATGCCGTAAAGCAAGACCGCGCGGAGGCGGGCAAAACCTAAGCGCTCGCCACCTATGTCAAAACGGAGATCGACCGCCAGGCGCCGATCATGAAAGCATCCTGAGCAACGAGCGAACAAGCGCAATAGAAACGAGACTGGAGAAAGCCCAATGATTCACGAACTGCGGATCTACGACTGCATTCCAGGCCGGCTGCCGGCCCTGCTGAAACGGTTCGAGACGGCGACATTGAAAATCTGGGAGCGCCACGGCATCAAGCAAGCCGGATTTTGGACGACTGTTATCGGCCCGCACAATCATCGCCTCTATTATGTGCTCGCTTGGGAAAGCCTCGCCCAGCGCGAAAAACTCTGGAACGCGTTCCAGGCCGACCCCGAGTGGATCGATAAACGCGCGCAGAGCGAGAAGGATGGCCCGATCCTCTCCAACGTCAGCAGCGAGATCCTGGCTCCGACCGCGTTCTCGAGCGTGAAGTAGCGCGAAGGGTCAGACCCGTAGGGTCTGACCCACATCGCACAGTTCGCCCTGGGGTCAGGCCCGCAGGGTCTGACCCCATTTCCGGAACACCATGACCACACAACTTCCCCAGCACGCCCGCGCCGTGATCATCGGCGGCGGCATCGCCGGCTGCTCGATCGCCTATCACCTGGCGAAGCTCGGTTGGCGCGACGTGGTTCTACTCGAGCAAGGCCGGCTCTCCGGCGGCACGACGTGGCATGCGGCGGGCCTTGTCGGACAATTGCGCGGACATAGCAGCTTGACCAAGCTGATCCGCTACTCGACGGAACTTTACGCGAGCCTCGAAGCCGAGACGGGACAGGCGACCGGCTGGAAGCGCTGCGGTTCCCTGACGGTCGCGCGCACACAGGATCGGATGACATTGCTGAAGCGCGTTGCGGCATCCGCGCAAGCGCAAGGCGTCGCCTGCGAGATGCTCACCGCGAAACAAGCCGGAGATAAATTTCCGGTCATGCGCACCGATGATCTCGTCGGCGCGGTCTGGCTGCCGGGCGACGGCAAGGCCAATCCGGCAGACATCACGCAAGCGCTCGCCAAAGGCGCGCGGCAACGCGGCGTCAAGATCTTCGAAGGCACCAAAGTCACCGGCATCGATCTCGCGGGCGAGCGCGTGCGCGGCGTCAAGACCGCGACGGGCGCGATCACGGCGGACGTCGTCGTCATCGCCGGCGGAATGTGGTCGCGCGCCCTGGCGCAAAGCGCCGGCGTCGCCATGCCGCTGCATGCCTGCGAGCACATGTACATCGTCACCAAACAGATCCCCGGCGTCGACACCAACCTGCCGTGCCTGCGCGATCCCGACGGCTACATCTACTTCAAGGAAGAGGTCGGCGGTCTGCTGATGGGCGGTTTTGAACCCAAGGCCAAACCCTGGGGCATGTCCGGCATCCCTGACCCGTTCGAGTTCCAGCTGCTGCCCGACGATTGGGATCAGTTCGAGATCCTGATGCAGAACGCGATCCAGCGCGTCCCGGCGTTGGAAACAGCAGAAGTGAAGCAGTTCATCAACGGACCGGAAAGCTTCACCGCCGACAACAATTACATCATGGGCGAGGCACCAGGCCTGCGCGGGCTCTTCGTCGCGGGCGGCTTCAACTCCATGGGGATCGCGAGTTCCGGCGGAGCCGGCATGGCGCTCGCCGAGTGGATCGACAAGGGCGAACCGCAGATGGATCTGTGGCCGGTCGATGTGCGCCGCTTCGGCGCCTTCAACGTCAACGGTGCGTGGCTGGAGCATCGCGTCAGCGAGGTGCTCGGCCTGCACTACATGATGCCGTGGCCGAACCGCGAACTCGAATCCGCGCGCCCCTTCCGGCGTTCGCCGCTGTTCGATCGCCTCGACGCCAAGGGCGCGATCTGGGGTTCGAAAATGGGCTGGGAGCGCCCGAACGTGTTCGCACCGAAAGGCGCGAGCCGCGTGATCGATTACGGCTGGGATCGCCAGAATTGGTTCCCATGGCACCTCGCTGAGCAACGCGCCGCGCGCAACGCCGTTGCCCTCTTCGATATGACGTCTTTCGCCAAACTCCTGTTGCAAGGGCCAGACGCCGAAGCCGAGTTGGATCGCCTTGCCGCCAACGATGTAAAGGTGGCAGTTGGTGCGAGTGTCTACACGGGTCTCCTCAATGCGCGCGGCGGCTACGAAAGCGACGTCACCATCACGCGGCTCTCCGCGCAGGAATTCCTGGTCCTGACCGGCACGGCGCAAGCCACGCGCGACGCCGACTGGATCCGCCGCAACATGCGCGGCGACGCACGCGCGACGCTGACCGATGTGACATCGGCCTATTCCGTACTCGCGCTGATGGGGCCAAAGTCGCGCGAGCTGTTGCAGCGCGTGAGCCGCACGCCGCTCGCCAACGCCGACATTCCCATTCGCCGCCGTGCGCCAAATCGCCATCGGCCACGCCACCGCTTGGGGCTGCCGGCGCACCTACGTCGGCGAACTCGGCTGGGAACTCTATGTGCCCTCCGAGTTCACGACCTCTGTCTACGACACGCTGATGGCCGCAAGTGCGGACGTCGGCCTGAAAGATGCGGGCTACTACGCGCTCGAAGGCCTGCGGCTCGAGAAGGGCTATCGCGCCTGGGGCCGCGAGCTGACGCCCGACATCACACCCTATGAGGCCGGTCTCGGTTTCGCGGTGCGCTTGGACAAAGCTACGGACTTCATCGGCAAGACGGCCTTGTCAATGGCGAAACTTCAGCCACCCAAGCGGCGCGTGATCTCTCTAGTCGCCAAAGACTCCGCCGCGCCGCTCGCGCATGGCGGCGAACTCGTTCTGATCGACGGCAAACCAGCAGGCGACGTGACGTCGGCCGGCTTCGGCGCGGCTTTGGATCGCGTCGTCATGCTGGCCTTGGTCAACACGGGCGGCGCAGTGATGTCGGACGCAACGCTCGCGCGCCAAACTGTGGAGATCGACATCGCGGGCGTCCGCGTACCCGTGACGGCGAGCCTCAAAGCGCCCTACGATCCCTCCAACGCCCGCATCAAGGCTTGAGCGGCAAAAGCAATGGAAACGCACGTCTTCTTCGCGGTGCTGCTGGCCGCCGCGTTCCACGCGTCGTGGAATGCGATGCTGAAGCTCAATCTCGAGCCGCTGAAGGCGATCACCCTGATCTCCATCGGCGCGGGCCTCGCCACGCTGCCGATCCTGCCGTTCGTGGATCTGCCCACCTCCGGCGCCTGGATTTACATTGTCGCGTCTCTGGCGTTGCACCTCGTCTACTATCTCGCCCTCGGCGAAGCCTATCGCACCGGCGACCTCGGCCAAGTCTATCCGATCGCCCGCGGCTCGGCGCCGCTGCTGACAGCTGCCGGCGCGACGGTCCTGTTCGGCGAGAACATCGGCGGCATCGGCATGCTTGGCATCGCCGTGCTCGCCGCCGGCATCATGATGTTGTCGCTGAAAGGCGGCCGCGCCGGCGAGACGATCGACGTGCGCGCGGTTGGCTTCGCGCTGCTGACGGCAGCGACCATCGCGGCCTACACGCTCGTCGACGGCAAAGGCGGCCGCGTCTCGGCGAACCCGTCGGCGTATATCGTCTGGCTGTTCGTTCTCGACGGCCTGATGATGACGGTCTTCGGGCTTTGGAAATGGGGCCGCACGATCAACGACGACTTCCGCAAATCCTGGCTGCTCGTGACGGTCGGCGGCACACTCTCGATGGTCGCCTACGGCATCGCGATTTGGGCCATGACCAAGGCGCCGATCGCCTTGGTGGCGGCGCTGCGCGAAACCAGCGTGCTGTTCGCGGCGCTGATCGGCATCGTGTTCCTGCGCGAGCCGATCATGCCGGCCCGCCTCGTCGCCGCCGCCGTCGTCATGGCCGGCATGGTGCTCGTGCGGTTGCGGTGACCGGCCGGATGTAGGTTGGCGTCGAGCGTCGATGCGGAGCATCGCTCCACGATGGCGCGAAGGAAAGTTGTTGGGTCATCGACGCCAAGGGCGCTCGACCCAAACTACTTCCCGCCAACGCAGCTCTTGTAGAACGCCGTGCGATCCGGCCCGCGCAGATCTTTCTCTGTCGCCGCATCCGAGCATTCACGCGAAGTCTTTCCCGGCGGCGTCGCCGGAGCGGGCGCCACGGACACCGCAGCCGTCTTGCCCACGACAGTCTTCGCGGCCGCCGCCTTGGCGGTCTTCGCGGCGGCGGCCGGTACTGCAGGTTTCGCGGCAACAGCAACAGCGGGCTTGGCCGGGGCCGCCACACCGGCGACCGGCTTCGAATCGATCGGCGGCGGCAGTGCTTTCGCAACCACCGGCGCCGCGGCAGGCGCACCCGCCCCTGGAGCGGCCGGCGTCTTCACAGCCGCCACTGCCGGAGCAGCGGTCTTGGGGCTCGCGGGCGCCACGGCCGGTTTCGCGGGCGCCGCTGTTTTCTTCGCCACCTTTGCAGCCTTTGCCGCATCAACCGGGTTCACGGCAACGGCCGGCTTGGCGGGAACCACGGGCTCGACCTTGGCGGCGACGGGCGGCGCGGTCGGCAAGGCGGTCTGCGAAAACGCAACTGGTGTGACGGCAATGAGAGCGGCAGCAAATGACAGCGCAAGCGTGTGGCGCATGGGGCAAATCCCTAAAGTTCGCATGGACCATATCGACTGAGAATCAGCTCGCATGATTCGCTGAAAATGCGGTGCTCTTGTGGTGATAAGCGGCCGTATTCCACGCCAAACGCCGCAGACTGTTTGATCCGGCTGGCTATCCGGGCCATATTTCGCCCATGCCCCGACAACCCAAAGACACGACGCCCAAACTCCGCCCCTCGCGTGGGAAATCTGGCAAACCGCAGCCACCACCGGCCGAAACGTCGGCGGGAACACCCGGTTTTGGCGAGGCCCCGCAATCTTTTTACGCCGCCTCCGGTCCAGCGCCTGCCGCTCCAGGCCCTGCGGCACGGGATGGCGGCGGATTGCCGACACTTCCCGCCCTGCGCCGCGTCTCGCCGCGCCCCGAGGACTTCTCACCCTCGGCCACGCTGGACGCGCTGCTGGCCAAGCCGCACGAACGCTCCGACCGCGCGAAAAGTCTGATCGCGCAGCAGCCGATGATGGCCTCGCATCCGCTGGTCGCCGGCATCGACATCGACTTCGTCCCGCATCGCCCGCCGCGCCCCGAGAAGAGCGAAGGCGGTATCCCGTTCAAGCTGGTCTCGGACTATACCCCCAAGGGCGATCAGCCGACCGCGATCAAGGAATTGGTCGAGGGCGTGCGCAAGAACGAACAGAACCAGGTGCTGCTCGGCGTCACCGGGTCGGGCAAGACGTTCACCGTCGCCCACATCATCGAGCAAACCCAGCGCCCCGCCCTCGTGCTGGCGCCCAACAAGACGCTGGCCGCCCAGCTTTACGGCGAGTTCAAGAGCTTCTTCCCGAACAACGCCGTCGAGTACTTCGTCTCCTATTACGACTACTACCAACCCGAGGCTTACGTTCCGCGCACCGATACCTACATCGAAAAAGAAGCGTCGGTGAACGAGCAGATCGACCGCATGCGCCACGCCGCCACGCGCTCGTTGCTTGAGCGCGACGACGTCATCATCGTCGCCTCGGTCTCGTGCATCTACGGCATCGGCTCGGTCGAGACCTATACCGCCATGACCTTCAAGGTTGAGGTCGGCGAACGCATTTCTCGCGACCAGCTGCTCGCCGATTTCGTCGCGCTGCATTACCGGCGCAACGACGCCAACTTCCAGCGCGGCGCATTCCGCGCCCGTGGCGACTCGATCGAACTCTTCCCGGCGCATTTGGAAGATCGCGCCTGGCGCTTCTCCCTGTTCGGCGACGAACTCGAGAGCATCACCGAATTCGATCCGCTGACCGGCCAGAAGACCGACGACCTGAAGCTCGTCAAGGTCTATGCCAATTCGCACTATGTGACGCCAAAACCGACGCTGCAGCAGGCGATCAAGCAAATCAAGATCGAGCTGAAGCAGCGGCTCGAGGAAATGTACGCCAACGGCAAACTGTTGGAGGCGCAGCGGCTCGAGCAGCGCACCCTGTTCGACATGGAAATGATGGAGGCGACGGGCTCCTGCGCCGGCATCGAGAACTACTCGCGCTATCTGACCGGCCGCCGCCCCGGCGATCCGCCCCCGACGCTGTTCGAGTATCTCCCCGACAACGCGCTCGTCTTCGCCGACGAAAGCCACGTCACCGTGCCCCAGATCGGCGGCATGTTCCGCGGCGACTATCGGCGCAAGGCGACGCTCGCCGAATACGGCTTCCGCCTGCCGTCGTGCATCGATAACCGGCCGATGCGGTTCGAGGAGTGGAACGCCATGCGGCCGCAGACGGTCTACGTCTCCGCGACGCCGGGCGGCTGGGAACTGGAGCAATCGGGCGGCACGTTCGTCGAGCAAGTCATCCGGCCAACCGGGCTGATCGACCCTCCGTGCGAAATCCGCCCCGCCAAGACCCAGGTCGACGATCTGCTCGACGAAGTGCGCCAAGTGTCGAAGAAGGGCTTCCGCACGCTCGTCACCGTGCTGACCAAGCGCATGGCCGAGGATCTCACCGAATACATGCACGAGAGCGGTATTCGCGTGCGCTACATGCATTCCGACATCGAGACCCTGGAGCGCATCGAGATCATTCGCGACCTGCGGCTCGGCGCCTTCGACGTGCTGATCGGCATCAACCTGCTGCGCGAAGGCCTCGACATCCCCGAATGCGCGCTCGTCGCGATCCTCGACGCCGACAAGGAAGGTTTTCTCCGCTCCGAAACCTCGCTGGTCCAGACCATCGGCCGCGCCGCGCGCAATGTCGAGGGCAAGGTGCTGCTCTACGCCGATCAAATGACCGGCTCGCTGGAGCGCGCGATCGCGGAGACGGATCGGCGCCGGACCAAGCAAGTGGCGTGGAACACGGCGAATGGCATCACGCCGGAAAGCATCAAGAAGAACATCCACGATGTGATGGCGTCGGTCTACGAGCAGGACCACGTCACCGTCGACGCCGGCCTCGCCGAAGGCAGCGTGCCCGTCGGCCACAACTTGCAGGCCGTCATCGCCGGCATGGAAAAGCGCATGCGCGAAGCCGCCGCCGATCTCGAGTTCGAGACCGCGGCGCGGCTGCGCGACGAGGTCAAGCGCCTGCGCGAAACCGAACTCGCCATCGCCGAAGACCCGCTCGCCCGCCAAACCGATGTCGAAGATCGCGCCGGCGCCTTCCAAGGCGCGAAGAAGTATGGCGCCGCCGCCAACTTGCCCCGAACCTCCTCCCCGCCATCGGGAGGGGTATCCCGCATTCGCAAGCCAACACTCGACGAAATGACCGTCGGCCGCACCGAGGTGCCGGTGGCAAAACCGCTGCCGCCGAAACCCGACACGCGCCGCATCGAGATGCCCGACGCCAAGATTGACAAAGGCAAGCGCCGCGGCCGCCCCAAGAAAACCGGCCGGCCGGGGATGTAGAATGGGGCGAAAATCCACCGAAGACTCGGGACCACCAACGGCGCCATGGCGCTGGCCGCAACGGCTCGACGGGGCTGCCAGCATCACATTCACCGCCGCTCACCGGGAAGCGATCAGGCGGAGCCTTGTCGGTTGGGACACCGGCGAAAGCGGCGCGGCGATGCTGGCGGATCGCGACGGCCAGCTCCATTCTGATCGTGACGATGAACTGACGACCGCCGCCGAATTGTTTCTCAATCTTGCGACGCTCTCGACACTCAAGGGCACTCTGCGCAATCCTTTTTCGGATCGCACCATCACGGACGAGACGATCGAGGCGCTGCTCGACGGAATGCCCGACCCGGCCACCACGACGCTCTTGAGGTCACGCCAAGACAGTCCGTTCGAAGCGTCGGCCAACGACTTGGCCTTGTGGCAAGCGGCCTATCGCTGGCGCGGCGGCATCAATCCCAAGCGGCCCTTCGGCAGCGAGCAACCCGCCAAAGATATCCGCAACATCGTCGATCCCAAACGAGCGCTGACGAACGCCGCATTAGGAAAGCTGCGCAAGACGCTCGAATCCCGGTTGGCATTGCTGCTCTTGTTCGTTGCCCAGAATGCCACGTTGGAGCCTGGAGACTACGTCCGCTGGGAAGGTGGCTGGCTTACTGCCGCGACGCTTGGAACGAACC
Organism: uncultured Alphaproteobacteria bacterium; assembly: GCA_963779515.1. Taxonomy (GTDB): domain Bacteria; phylum Pseudomonadota; class Alphaproteobacteria; order Rhizobiales; family Hyphomicrobiaceae; genus CAVZYN01. The sequence goes on along the minus strand of CAVZYN010000002.1, from coordinate 186,674 downwards.
CGCAAGGCGGAGCAAATCTCGGAAGAGGAGTGGGGCAACCGCATCGGATCTGACTTCCATGATCATAACCGGGACTATGCCGAGACGATCGGGCATCTGCAGCATCTCGTCTGGGACGGGCGCATCACCGGAACTTACGCGGCCTTCGTCGAACAATTCCGGCTCTCGGACCTTTACGGCGATCATCATGTCACCAAGTACGAAGGGACCGTGCTGGAGCAGGCCCAAGCCGGGTTCGTCCATTTCCCAGAAGCGACCGGAGACCCCGACCAATCGCTTTTCGCGCTGACGGCCGTTCGCATCCTCAACGCCACGGCGCGCTTCGGCGAAGCGGCGCGCCTCCTGCAAGCGGCACATCTCGATGCACCCATGACGGACCGTTTGGACTTTCGCCAGGCCGGTTACGCCAACATCCTCGCCCTCGAACGCATCATCGCGCGGTTGGGCGAAGGGCGTCTGACGCAAGCCGCGTACGAACGCGTCCTCAATGGAACCGATGACCGGCACCCTGAGTTCATCCTCAGCTGGGCATGGGAAGGGACCTACGCGGCGCTGCATACACCCGATCAGCTTGGCGACGTCAGTGCATTTCTGCTCCAGCACACGCGAGCCGTGAGCGCGCAGATCCAACTGCTTCGCGGCCCCTACCACCGGACGTGATGGAACAACGCGACGGCCAAGCGAGAGCCTCGGCCCATGTCCGACCACGATAAAAACGAAATTGCAATTCAACACCTGCACCCCGACCAGCAAGGCGAGAACACAGGCATGGTCATCACCTCCAAAGTCGCGAAGGCATCGCGGATAGCATGCACATTTGTGGTTCTGGCCGCCGCCGCGCCCAACGCCCTTGCCGCCGCCCCCGGCCAGTGCACGCGGCTGCCGCTGTCGGACATCCAGATCGGGCGCGAGGCAACGATCGCGGCGGCGCGGGAAAAACTCGACGACTACGCGGCGAAGGTCGCGAAGCAACGCGGCTGGGGCGCCACCAAGAAAAGCGCCGAGACCGTCAGCTGCGAGGATTACCTCTATCTCCCGATCCTCGGCCAGGAGTACAAGTGCCTCGTCACCGCAACCTTTTGCGCGAAATAGGACCAGCCCATCATGCGACAGGCTAAACGAACCGCGCTTCTGCTCGCCGCAATCGCGTGTCCGGCTGCACTTTTGATCGCGGCAACCCCGGCCGCCGCCGAAGTCCGCTTCGGCAAGAACGTGCGCATCGGCGGCCACGATGTCTCCAATCAGACCTTTGATAAGAACCGGCGCGGCGAATACTACATCTACAACACCACGCCGCCGAACAGCGGCTGCTCGTGGCGCAACAACGCCGACGGATCACGCACCAAGGTCTGCCATCTGAAGCGCAAGTCGCCGTAACTTCGTGCGTCAGGGGGCAGCCCCTGGATCGGAGACCGTCCTTAAGTCCTCGTTTACCCTGTTCTGCCTACGCTGCCGGCGAGCAGGGACATCGTCATGAGCGCGTTTCATCCCGTCAGTCAGGCCGCCCGGCAGGACATCGCGGCAGCATCGACTGCGCCGCGTCCGACCGCGCTCGCGCCCTTGATCGACAGCGCCTGGACGTCTGCCGGCGAAGCCGCGCGCCGCGCCGATGTGACCGTCCAAATCGCGGGCGATCTCGATACCGTCGCTGTCACCGATCCTGAGCGCTGCGTCGCAGCCCTCGTCGGACTCTTGCACGAGAGCATGGCTGCGGCCAAACGCGGCGCCATGATCACCGTCCGCGTCACCCGCGACGTCCGCCAGAAAATCGAGATCTCGACCACCGCCCGCTCCGCGACGGCCGTCGACCGGCCGGGCCTCGAACTCGCGATTGCCCGGGCGTTGATGGCAGAAGATGGCGGCGACGTCGCGATCGGCCGCGCGCCGGGCGGCCGTTGGCGCGCAACCATGACGCTCAACGCGGCGTAACGCCCATCTGCCCGAGACGGTCTGTCTGATCGCATCTGGCGTCATCAATTGGCGGCCACCGATCGGGCCACTGATCGCCACCAGCACAGAAACAACGGCCATGACACCCGGTCCGCCCGGGTGTATGACAAAATCGTGCAACGAGGAGGAAACCAAATGAAGTCAAAGCACTTACTCGCACTGCCGCTGACGCTGGCACTCGGCGTAACTGCCGCCACGGCCCAGACCAAGGAAGTCACGATCGCGCACCAAGACATGATTGTGCCGTTTCGCGTCGCACAGGCCGCTGGCGCAGTCGAAAAAGCCACCGGTTACAAAATCAACTGGAAGATGTTTGGTGGTGGCGGTGACGTTCTGAAGGCGATGGCATCGGGCGAAGTTCCGATCGGCGAAGTCGGATCGTCACCGGCAACGGCTGCAGCGGCGCAGGGCCTCGACGTCCAGATCGTTTGGATTATCGATGACATCAACAACGCCGAGCAGCTGGTTGTGTCCGCCAAATCCGGCATCACCAAGATCCAGGATCTCAAGGGCAAGAAGATCGCGACACCGCTCGCCTCGACCGCGCACTACCAACTTATGTTCGCCCTGACCAAGGCAGGCGTGAACCCGAAGGAAGTGCAGATCCTCAACATGCGTCCGCCCGAAATCGCGGCCGCCTGGGAGCGTGGCGATCTCGATGGTACCTTCATCTGGGATCCGGTCCTCTCCAAAATCAAGACAGCGGGCGGGAAAATGATCCTATCGTCGGCAGATGTCGCCAAGCAAGGCGCGCCGACCTTCGATGCGCTGATGGTCAACAAAGCCTGGGCCGACAAGAACAAGGAGTTCGTGACTGCATTGATAAAGGAGATGGCGAAGGCGGACGCTGCGTTCAAAGCCGACAAGGCCAAGTACACCGCCGACAGCGACCTCGTTAAAACGATCGCAAAGGTGGTCGGCGCGGAGCCAAAGGACGTTCCAGCCACGCTCAACGACTACGGTTTCCCAACGGCGGCTGAACAAGCTTCCGACAAATGGCTCGGCGGCGGCGCCAACAGTGGCGTGGCGAAAGCCATGGCCAACACGGCGGCATTTTTGAAAGAACAGGGCCGCATAACGGACGTTCCGAAAGATTTCGGCAAGTTCGTGAACTCGGAATATGCAGCCGCCGCCGCGAAATAAATCATCGACGATCAGGGCCGGTTGCAAAACCGGCCCTTTTTGCATCTGACCCGCTTTCCACTGAGGTGTCACCGTGGCCTTAGCCCAGTCCGCCGACGCGCAGACAGCGAAATCGGTGCTCCACATAAAGGATCTCTCGGTACGCTATGCGACCCGCGACGGCAGCGTCGAGGCGCTCTCGCGCGTCAATCTTGAGATGCAATCTGGAGAATTCGTCGTCGCCATCGGCGCCTCGGGCTGCGGTAAGACCACGCTTCTGTCCGTGATGGCGGGTTTTCTCGGCGCGACCGACGGCGACGTGCTGCTCAATGGTCATCCCGTGCATGGGCCGGGCGCCGATCGCGGCGTCGTCTTCCAGCGCCACGCGCTGATGCCGTGGCTCTCGGTGATCGACAACGTTGCCTTTGGTTTGAAAATGCGCGGCATCGACAAAGAACAGCGCAACGACGTTGCGCGTGGAAAACTCAAACTCGTCGGCCTCCAGGACTTCGAAGCCAAGATGATCTATGAACTCTCCGGCGGCATGCAGCAGCGCGTCGGCATCGCCCGCGCGCTCGCCTCCGATCCGAACGTTCTGCTGATGGACGAACCGCTTGGCGCACTTGACGCATTGACGCGCGAGACCGTGCAGGAGTTGATCCTCGACGTCTGGCACCGGACCGGCAAGATGGTATTCTTCATCACCCATTCGGTGGAAGAGGCGCTGTTCTTGGCAACCCGTTTGATCGTGATGACGCCGCGACCGGGCAAGATCGAAAAGAGCTACGATCTGAATTTCGGCCGCCGGTTCATCGAATGCCGCGATGCCCGAAAAGTAAAGTCGAATCCCGAATTCATCCGCCTCCGCGAGGCCGTGCTGGCAGATATCCGTGAACGTGAAGGCGAGGCCAAGCTATGACCACCGCAGCTGCCACGCCTCAACCGGCCGCGGGCCAATCCACGTCCGCGGCACCCGCCGGCAAGGTCAAGACCAGCCGATACCGCGTGCTTGGCGAAGGGTCGAGCCTTGGTATGAACATTGCCAGCATCGCGGGCCTGCTCGCGCTGTGGTGGATCTCGACGCACTTGGGATGGATCAAGCCTCTTTTCTTGCCAAAGCCCGAGTCGATCTGGTTGGCGTTCAAGCAATCAATCGCCGGCGACCTTGACGGCCACACGCTCTGGGTCCACTTCCTTTGGAGCATGTACCGTGTGTTCTCGGCCTTCATCTTGGCCGTCATCGTTGGCATCCCGGTCGGGATCGCGATGGGCGTGTCGCGGATCGCACGGGGCATCTTCGATCCCCCGATCGAGTTCTATCGTCCGCTACCGCCGCTTGCCTACCTACCGCTGATGATCATCTGGTTCGGTATCGGCGAGTGGGCCAAAATCATCCTCCTCTTTCTATCGATATTTGCGCCAGTGGCGCTTGCTGCGCGTGCCGGCGTCAAATCCGTCAGTCAGGAGCAGATCCAGGCCGCGCGCTCGATGGGCGCCTCGACGTGGCAGGTTGTGAAGCACGTGATCGTGCCCGGCGCCATGCCGGAAATTCTGGTAGGCCTCAGGATCGGCATGGGAGTTGGCTGGACCACGCTGGTTGCCGCCGAGATGGTCGCCGCCGATGCGGGCCTCGGCAAAATGGTGTTCAACGCGTCGAACTTCCTACGCACCGACGTCGTGATCCTCGGCATTCTCGCCATCGGCTTCGTCGCCTATGCTTTCGAGCTTCTCATGCGCTGGATCGAACGCTGGGCGGTGCCGTGGAAGGGCAAAGTCTAGGGAGCACTGTTCGATCAACCACCGACGCAGTGACGTTGTGCGTCTGAAGTTGGTGGCCCGCACCATCAGCCCGCTTTCTTTTTCTGCTGCTTCTTTGCGCGCACCATGGTGCCGACGCCATGCTCGGTGAAGAGCTCCAGCAGCACGCAATGCGGCACGCGGCCGTCGATGATGACGACCGCTTCGACGCCTGCCTCGACCACGTCGATGCACCCCTCGATCTTCGGGATCATGCCGCCCGTGATCGTGCCGTTGCGAATGAGGCTGCGCGCTTCATCGACCGTGAGGTCGGGCAGCAGCTTCTTGTTCTTGTCGAGCACGCCTGCGACGTCGGTGAGCAGAAGCAGGCGCTTGGCTTTGAGGCGGGCGGCAAGTGCGGAGGCAAACGTATCGGCGTTGACGTTGAGCGTCTGGCCATCACGGCCGACGGCGACGGGGGCGATGACCGGGATCAAATCGGACTTCGAGATCACATCCACGATATGCGGATTGACCTCGAGCGGATCGCCGACATAACCGATGTCGACAGCCTTCATGATGTTGCTTTCGGGGTCGGGCATCTCGGTGATCTGCTTGGCGATCATCAGATTGGCGTCTTTGCCGCAGATTCCGACCGCCTTGCCGCCCTGGCGGTTGATCTGCGAGACGATGTCCTTGTTGATGGCGCCGGCCAGCACCATCTCGACCACCTCGACGGTCGGCTTATCGGTGACACGCAAACCGTGCACGAACTCGGATTTGATCTCGAGCTTCTTGAGCATGGCGGCGATCTGCGGGCCGCCACCGTGCACGACGACCGGATTGATCCCGGACAACTTCAGATAGACGATGTCCTTGGCGAACGCTTCGGCGAGCTTTTCGTCGCCCATCGCGTTGCCGCCGAATTTGATGACGACCGTCTGCTCGTCATATTTGATGAGATGCGGTAGCGCCTCCGCCAAAATCCGCGCCTGCGTGTGCGCCGACGCCTCCCCATCGTCAGCCCCCAGAGCGGGCGGTTCGTTCGACTTTCCGGTGGGTTGACCGGTGGCATTTGTGGCCATGGCGGGGCGGTCCTGTGCGAGGCGGCAAGATCTTGCTCCTGCCTTATAGGCACGCGTCGCGCGGCTCAACGGATTTTGCGCACAATTTAGCGCTATGAGCACGGGCTCGGATGCAGGGTTTTGCGCGTGGACAGGCTATTGTCTTTCCGGCAATGGCCATAAGGTCCGGCCAAATCACGAGATTCGCGAACAGGAGAACGGGTGGCGCAGGCGTTGGCTGGAGATCTGGGAAAAGTGCCGATGTCGCGCGGTCTCGGCGAAGCCTTGCAGCGCGCATACGGGCTTGCGCGCGAGCAAGGCGCCCCTGCGGTCTCGCTCGAGCATGCCCTGCTGGCGCTGACGGACGACGCCGATGCAACCAGCGTCCTCGACGCATGTTCGATCGACAACAATCGTCTCCGCGCCGATATCTCCGGCCACATCGCCAACTTGGATCGCCCAGCACGGCGGTGCCGCGCCGAGCAATCCGCAACCCGATGCCGAGCTATTGCGTGTCTTGCAGGGCGCCGGCCTCGCAGCCCGCCAGTCGCCGCGCAAAATGGTCGACGGCGCGATCGTCCTTGCCGCCATCGTCGGCGATGGCAAGACCGCCGCCGCCGGCGTTCTGCGCACGCACGGCCTGACCTTCGAAGAGGCGATCAAGGTGTTGCGGCGCGCGTCGTCCCATGTGGGGTCCAAGTGGGGTCCCAAGTGGCATCCCAAGTGGCGCCACCTGCTCAGCCGCCACCGCCGCAACCCGTGGCGGTGCGCAGCCCGCCCCCCTTGCCACCACCATCGCAACCGATGCCGGCTGCACCGGTCCAGGCAGCACCAATTGCGCCCGCACCAACACCCGCTCTGGCGCCCTTGGCCTCGGCGGCGACGCCGGCGATGCCGCCGGTGCCGGCAGCCGTCGCGGCGCCTCCCGCCACCGCCCGTCCGCCAGAAGTAGCTGCGGCAGCGCAGCGCGTACCGGGCTTCGCTGGCCCGACACCATCCGAAGTCCTGGCCTCGGTGCGCGCGCGCTTGCAACAAAACGACCCCGCGCCGCCGCCGCCGCAGGCCCTGCCGACGATGGCGTCCGCACAACCGCCGGCCGCTCCCGCGCAACCGTCATTGCCGATGCCGCTGCCACCATCGCCACCACCGCTGAACGCCGCATCGCTGTCGATTGATCCTGATCGTCAACCCTCGCGTCTGCCGTCTGGCCCCGCGCTGAACAGGCCGCCGCTCCCTTTCCCCGCCCGCCCGATTGCGGCAAACGACGGCCCCGCGCGCCCGGCACTCCCGCGACAACGCGACCCCGCACTTGAGCCCACTCCTGAGCCATGGCCCGAGCCAGCGGATCCTGTTCAGCCGCCGATGCCAACGTCCGCGGACGAGGACTATGCGGGCGCGCCCTATCCCGAGTACGACGCCTACGCCCCCTTCCCGCAACATGATCCTTATGCCGCGCCCGGCGCGCCTCCAGGCGCCACGGCCGCACCCATCGGCGCGCCCTTCACCGGCGGCCGCCCCGCCATCCATCTCGACACCGCACGACTGGTCGAACCATTCGCGCGCACCATCTGGATCGGCGAATTGCAGGTGATCGAACTCGCGCTCCCGCGTGAAGTTCTCGAAGCGCTCGCCCTGACGCCCGAGAGCCGCGTCAGCCCGCCCTTCGCGATGCGCGCGATCTCGATCCGGTTGCGCGCCCAGGACAACGCCTGTTTCGTTGAGCCCTTGACCCACGAGACGCAGTGGGTGGAGAACACGCAAGGCCTCGTCACCGACGAGATGATCGTCTGGCGTTGGTCGTTGACTGGCCGCAAAGGCGGCACGGCTCACCTGCTGTTACAGATTGCCGTGCGCTCGCTCGCCCACGATGGACATGCGAGTGACACGCAGCTCCCCGATCAGCCGTTTGCTCTGCGCGGCAAGACGCGGATCGGCAAGCGCATCGTCAGTATCGCGGTCTGGGGCGCGGCCATCCTCGGCGGCATCATTTTGGGCTTCGCCGTCAGCGGCATCATGAAAGCCGTCTTCCCCGGGCTCGCACGATTGCTCGGCGCCTAACCACTATCTCAGCCGTGTGGGGACCCTAAACCGCTCTGCCGACGCCGTCTGGCCGGATGGCGTCGGCGCCCCGCGCGGTGCAAGCTCCACCACCTCCTCGAGCACGATCGCATACGCCATCGCGTCCGCGCCAAGCGTGACCTCGAGCACCGCATCGTCGTCGGTGCACATCACCGCATCATCGCTTTTCAGCGCTGAGACGCGACCGCCGCATCGTGCCTCCGCATCGCCGCCGCGCACGACGACGAGCCGCACCCCCCCTGCCAAATGAAATGCGCTCCACTCGATCCAAACGCCGTGCCGCCAGACGCCGCGCCGCGTCATGACATTGAGATCGCGCACTGGCTGGCCGCCAACGGCGCCTTGCACGGCGGCATCGCCCGCGAAAGCAAATGGCGCCGACGCCGTATCGAGCGACACGATCCGGCCGTCCGCAAACGTCAATCCGAGCGGTCCCCCATCCAGCACCGTCAGCGTGCGATCGACGCCTTCGAACAGCGAGAACGGGCCGTCGCGCGCGACCAGCGCCGTGCTGACCCGCCAGGCGAAATCGCCGAGCCCGGCGCCCACCGGCCAGACCGCGATTTCCGTCGTCGAGCCGCCGCCGTTTTTCCACGGCATTACCCGCTGCTCGGCTGATTTAATGACGCGCATGATCACCCTCGCCGCGAACGTCCATCACAAGATCCCCGGCAAATCGAGCTGCTGATCGCGCGCGCAAGCGAGCGCATCGGGATAGCCCGCATCGGCATGCCGCATGACGCCGGTCGCCGGATCGTTCCACAGCACCCGCTCCAAACGCCGCGCCGCCTCTGGCGTGCCATCCGCGACAATCACCATGCCCGCGTGCTGCGAGTATCCGATACCCACGCCGCCGCCATGATGCAGCGACACCCACGTCGCCCCGCTCGCGCAGTTCAACAGCGCATTCAGCAGCGGCCAATCCGACACCGCATCCGAGCCATCGCGCATCGCCTCGGTTTCGCGATTGGGGCTCGCGACCGAGCCTGAATCCAGATGATCCCGCCCGATCACGACCGGCGCCTTCAGTTCGCCCGTCGCCACCATCTCGTTGAACGCAAGCCCGAGCCGGTGCCGATCACCGAGCCCGACCCAGCAGATCCGCGCCGGCAGCCCCTGGAACTTGATGCGCTTTTTCGCCATGTCGAGCCAGTTGTGCAGATGCGTGTCGTTCGGCATCAGCTCTTTCACGCGCTGATCCGTGCGATAAATATCCTCGGGATCGCCCGACAGCGCCGCCCAGCGGAAGGGCCCGACACCGCGACAGAACAGCGGCCGGATATAGGCCGGCACGAACCCTGGGAAATCGAACGCATTGGCGAGCCCCATATCCTTCGCCATCTGCCGGATGTTGTTGCCATAGTCGAGCGTCGGCACGCCCATCGCGTGAAAATCGAGCATCGCCTTGACGTGATCGACCATCGACTGTTTCGCCGCCCGCTCGACGTCCTTCGGCGCACTCTGCCGCTTTGCCTCCCAGTCGGCGAGGCTCCACCCCTTCGGCAGATAACCGTTGATCGGATCATGCGCGCTGGTCTGATCGGTGACGACGTCAGGGCGAACGCCGCGCCGCACCAGCTCCGGAAAAACGTCGGCCGCATTGCCGAGCACACCGATCGAAACCGCTTGCCCTGCCTTGCAGGCCGCCTCGATCATTTTCAATCCTTCGTCCAGCGACTGCGCTTTCTGATCGAGATAACCCGTCGTCAAGCGCATCTCGATCCGGCTCGGCTGGCATTCGACCACCAGCGTCGAGGCTCCCGCCATGGTCGCGGCCAGCGGCTGCGCCCCACCCATGCCGCCAAGTCCTGCCGTCAGGATCCACTTGCCCTTGAGCGAGCCGCCGTAGTGCCGCCGGCCCACCTCGACGAACGTCTCGTAGGTCCCCTGCACGATTCCCTGGCTGCCGATGTAGATCCACGAGCCGGCCGTCATCTGGCCGTACATCATCAGGCCCTTGCGATCGAGTTCGTTGAAATGGTCGAGCGTCGCCCAGTGCGGCACCAGGTTCGAGTTCGCAATGAGCACCCGCGGCGCGTCCGGATGCGTCCGAAAGACCCCGACCGGCTTGCCCGACTGCACGAGCAACGTCTGGTCCGCCTCGAGCTGCCGCAGCGCCGCGACGATTTTGTCGAATGACGCCCAATCCCGCGCCGCGCGGCCAATGCCACCATAGACCACAAGCTCGCTGGGCTTCTCCGCCACCTCGGCGTCGAGGTTGTTCATGAGCATGCGCATCGGCGCTTCCGTAAGCCAGCTCTTGGCGGTGATCTCAGCCCCACGCGGGGCACGAATGCGGCGGGCGTTGTCGATGCGGGTCATGACACGTTCTCTCGTCGTTTCTCTCGTCGGACTGCTCACGCGATGAGGCTCGAAAGCCTTGGTAGCACATCCGGGCCCGCAGCCGCTGTCACCGCGCCCGAACTGACCAGCGCACCGGCCGCCGCGATATCCGTCGCCATATAGCGGTCCTCCTCGAGCACCGGCACTCGCCGCCGCAGCGCATCCACCACCCGCTCCAAGGCCGGGCTGGTCGTCAGCGACGCGGGCGGCGTCCCTTTGAGCCCCGAAAGACCATATCCGCGCTTGCGCAAATCGATCCCCTGTGCCGCAACCAACAGCTCGATGCCGAGCAACTGCGCCAAGTTCTCCGTCATGCTCATCAGCCGGCGCGCGCTGTGCGCAGCCATCGACACATGATCTTCCTGGTTGGCGCTCGTCGGCGTCGAGTTGATCGATCCCGGCGCCGCCCGTTGCTTGTTTTCCGCATAGAGCGCCGCCGCCGTCACCTCCGCGATCATGAAACCACAGTTCAACCCCGGCTTCGGCGACAGAAACGCCGGCAACCCGAAATTCAGCGCCGGATCGACCAGCGTTGCGATCCGCCGCTCGGCGATGGCGCCGATCTCGCTCAACGCAATCGCGATCTGATCCGCCGCGAACGCGACGGGCTCGGCATGAAAGTTCCCGCCCGAGACGATCTCGCCGGTCTCGACCAGCACCAGCGGGTTGTCCGTGACCGCATTGGCCTCGACCGCGAGCGTCCGTCCGGCCGCTGCCAGCAAATCGAGGCACGCGCCCATCACTTGCGGCTGGCAACGCAGACAATAAGGGTCCTGCACACGCTCGTCGTTGTCGAGATGCGCCAGCCGGATGATGCTGCCGTCGAGCAACCCGCTAAGCGCACGCGCGGCCGCGATCTGCCCTGGCAATCCGCGCAGCGCATGAATCTCCGGCCGGAACGGCGTCGTCGAGGCCATCGCCGCATCGACCGACAGCGCGCCCGTGACCAGCGCCGTCGACAAGAGTGCGTGCGCCTCGATCAATCCCGCCAACGCATAGGCCGTGGAGAATTGCGTGCCGTTGATGAGCGCGAGCCCCTCCTTCGCGACCAGCGCGATCGGCTGCAAGCCCGCGGCCGCCAGCTGCGCGGCGCCAGGGAGCAGCACGTCATTCCCGCCACGCCACGCGCGTCCTTCGCCCATCATGACGGCCGTCATATGCGCGAGCGGCGCGAGATCGCCCGACGCCCCGACCGATCCCTGCGCCGGCACCTCCGGGACGATGTCATGCTCCAGCATCGCGGCAAGCAGCGCAACCACATCACGCCTGACGCCCGAGGCGCCGCGCGACAACGACGCGATCTTCAGCGCCATCATCAACCGCACGATGTCGCGCGGCATCGCAGGCCCGACGCCGCAGCAATGCGATCGGATCAAATTACGTTGCAACTGCGCCGTGTCCGCCGGTGCGATGCGCTGGCTCGCAAGCTTTCCAAAGCCTGTGTTGACCCCATAGACCGGCGCCGTGCCGGCCGCCGCAGCCGCGACGATCCGGGCGGCCGCATCGATGCGCGGCCACACGCCAGCATCGATCCGCACACCTGCGCCGCGATAGAGCGCCGCAAGCTCGGCCAGCCCCAATGGCGCCTCACCGATGGTGACCACGTCCGTCATAGTCCTCTCCACACGCGCGCGTGCAGCGGATTGAAGCCCATGCGATAGGGCAATTCAGCCAGACGATCGACGTTCCAGATCGCAAGATCACAGAACTTGCCGGCCTCCAATGTGCCAGCACTGTCCAAGCGCCCCAGCGCCCGCGCCGCTTCCCGCGTCACGCCCGCGATGCACTCATCAACCGTCATGCGGAACAAAGTCGCCCCCATGTTCATCGCCAGCAACAGCGACGTCAGCGGCGACGATCCGGGATTGCAATCCGTCGCCAGCGCGAGTTTCACGCCATGACGGCGGAAATAGTCCATCGGCGGCATCTTGGTTTCACGAATGAAATAGTAGGCGCCCGGCAACAGCACCGCGACGGTTCCGGCCTTCGCCATCGCCGCCGCCCCCGCCTCATCCGTATGTTCCAGATGATCGGCCGACAGCGCGCCGTAGCGCGCCGCCAGTGCCGCGCCGTGCAAGTTCGACAACTGGTCCGCGTGCAACTTCACCGGCAGCCTGATGCGCCTTTGCGGCATCGAACACCCGCGCCGTCTCCTCGACCGAGAACGCGATCCCCTCGCAAAACGCATCGACCGCATCGGCAAGTCCGCGCCGCGCGATCTCAGGGATCATCTCGTCGCAGACAGACTTGATGTAGGCCGCCTTGTCGCCCTTCGCCTCAGCCGGCATCGCGTGCGCGCCGAGGAACGTCGTCACGACGTCGACCGGATTGCTCCGCCCCAGCGCCCGCGCCGCACTGAGTTGGCGCGCCTCCGCCGCGAGCTCGAGCCCATACCCCGATTTGATCTCGATCGTCGTCACGCCTTCCGCCATCAGCGCCGCGAGCCGCGGCTGCGCCGCCGCGACCAAGTCGGCCTCACTCGCCGCCCGCGTCGCCGTGACGGTCGAAACGATGCCGCCGCCGGCGCGCGCGATCTCCTCGTAGCTCGCGCCCTTCAGGCGCAACTCGAATTCCTGCGCGCGGTTCCCGGCGAACACCAGATGCGTATGACAATCGACCAGTCCCGGCGTGATCCAACGCCCCGCGCAATCGATGATCTCTTTGGCATCGAGCCCCGGCGCATCGCCTCGCACGCCCGCAAATACGATGCGGCCATCTTTTGCAGCAACGACGCCATCGTCGATCAAGCCAAGCCCTGCCGCATCGCCGGCGAGCGTCGCGAGACGTGCGTTGCGCCAGATCCGATCCGCCAGCATTCCAAAAACCTCTCGACAGTTCGCGCACGCATCGGCAGTCACCATGACCCGCGCGCGATCAGCGACGATTGCATGGCCATTCTGACTGTGTCTATAGATGACCGGACAGCATCCGGGACTCGCGAGATCACGCTATGGCAGCCCTCTGGTTCGAGCAGGCATTGCTAAATCGGGGATGGGCTCCCAATGTCCGAATCGGCATCGCCGGTCCGCACATCGCGACCATCGAATTCGACACACCGCCCGCGCCCGGCGACGAGCTCTTCACGATCGGCGTACCCGGCATCGCCAACCTCCACAGCCACGCGTTCCAGCGCGGCATGGCGGGCCTCGCCGAACGCCGCGGCCCCGCCGCCGACAATTTCTGGACCTGGCGCGACGCCATGTATCGGTTCCAGGCCGCGCTCGATCCCGACGACGTCGAAGCCATCGCAGCACTCGCCTATTCCGAAATGCTCGAATCCGGCTTCACCGCCGTCGGCGAATTCCACTATCTCCATCACGACAAGTCCGGCGCGCCCTACGACAACCCCGCCGAGCTCGCCGAACGCATTGTCTCCGCCGCCGCCGCGACCGGCATCGGCCTGACACTGCTGCCGGTCTTCTACGCGAATGGCGGCTTCGGCGCCGCCGCCCCCACCCGCGGCCAACGCCGGTTCATCAACACCTTCGACGGCTACGCGCGGCTTCTCGACAAGAGCCGCGCCACCGCCGCCAATCTTCCGCACACCATCGTCGGCGTCGCCCCGCACAGCCTGCGCGCCGTCACCTCCGATCAGCTCTCGGACCTCGTCGCGCTTGCCGCGATCGGCCCGATCCACATCCACATCGCCGAGCAGACCGCCGAGGTCGACGCCTGCCGCGCCTGGAGCGGCCAACGCCCCGTCGAGTGGCTCCTCGCGCATCACGCCGTCGGCGCGCGCTGGTGCCTGATCCACGCAACCCACATGACGCCGGACGAAACCGCGGCCCTCGCCCGATCCGGCGCCGTCGCCGGCCTCTGCCCCGTCACCGAAGCCAATCTCGGCGATGGCATCTTCAACGGCGCGGCCTACAGCGCACACTCCGGCCGTTTTGGCGTCGGCACCGACAGCAACGTCCTGATCGGTCTTGCCGATGAACTGCGCCAGCTCGAATATTCCCAGCGCTTGCACGAGCGCCAGCGCAGCGTCATGGCGCCGGCGCCCGGCGCCGCGACCGGCCGCGCCCTGTTCGACCAGGCGCTGACCGGCGGCGCCCAAGCCCTCGGCATCGCGCTGCCCGGCCTCGCCCCCGGCGCCCGCGCCGACATCGTCGCCCTCGACCGCACCCACCCCGTACTCATGCACGCCAGCGGCGACACGCTTCTCGACGCTTGGATCTTTGCGACCGCGCACGGCGCCGTCGACACCGTCTGGTCGCTCGGCCGCAAGGTCGTCACCGGCGGCCGCCACATCCACCGCGACGCGATCCGCGCACGCTACGCCCACACTCTCTCAAAGGCGCTGCAAGCCTAACGCCCCCGATTCGATCCTCAATTTCTCCCAACGTCATCCCGGCGCAGGCCGGGACCCAAACAAGCGAAAAACACGGACAGTATCCAATTCAATGACCGAGCGAGCCACGGCTCATCCGAACAGCGGGGAACTGTCCCTATACTCTCAGCACGCGGGCATGGCCCGCATCGCAGCTGTAGTTGTGCTGCACCGCGCCGATGGCGACGCCGCCGAGGATTTTCTCCGCATTCCAGGTGAGATCGTTGACAACCGAGTTGGTCTTTAACGGCCAATTCGATTCAATGCCTCCAACACCTGCCGTTTCCATGACGGCGGAACAGCCATTTCCAGTGCCTCCATGATTTTGCGGGCACTCGCGCTGTCACCAAGTTGGCTCTTAATTGCTGATAGATAGATGATGTCTGGTGGATATCGTTTCTTCAAAATGTTGGTCGATTGAAAGAAATCATGCACGCGCTCGAGTGAGTGCATCCTTTCGACGAATGGAAGGCCGTGCGACTTTGTCATCTCGGCAGCTGCCTCGATGGCTACTGGATCTTCAAGTTTCCACCATTCGTCTCGGCCCAAAACAAGTTCACTCAATCGTGTTCGCACGATGCAATTGGAGTAACTTATGGGGGTTTTGCCTGGGCGGCCCCAGCACTTTTCATAGATTTCTGGGTGATGTATTCCACAGTTGAGAGTAGCCGCTTGACCCGATTTGCTTTTTTGAAGCTCCATCACGTCCAGCCAAGGCACCGATGCGCGTCGCCAAACATCGCCGTCCTTGCTGAAGCCCGCTGGGATCAGCACTTCGTTGATCGCCTTGGAAAGTGCAACCATCATCGCATCATCGCATCATCGCATCATCGCGACCTTGCCGGCCTAAACTCAAGCTCGGTCTTGCCGTCGCCAACCAGCTACAGCACGCAGATGGACACGTGCTCCCGTCGTCAACACTTTTGCGGCGACGTGAATCCGCAGCGAAACACAGCCCCTCACGGAAAAAAGTCGTCGCTCAATACGTAGGCGACCAGCGCCACGACCTCGTCGGGCTTGTAGATATCCTTCCACGGCGGCATGCCGCGGAAGCCGTTGTGCACGCGATCCCAGACGAACTCGGGCTTGTACTCACGCGGCTTCAGCTTCGGCGCCTTGCCCGGATAGGCCTTCGCACCGTGACAGTGCGTGCATTGCTCCACCCAGAGCTTTTCACCCGCAGCCACCATCGCCTGGTCCTTGAGCTTCTCGGCCGGCAAGGCCGGCGCCGGATCGCGCGGCCCGTCGTCCTTGTCGGTCGCAGCCGCCGGCGTCGCCGGTGTCGTTTGCGCGATAGCACCGGACGGCAGCCACGCCGTCACAGCCGCCACGACCAACGCACTCAATAGAAATCGGCGCATCGCAACTGTCTCCACTCCGGGCCAATAAATCGTAAGCGACTTCTTTGACAAAAGGGAGGCGGCTTGCGGCCACCTCCCCAAATTTTCTTCCGATCAGACGCGCATCAGTTGGCTGGCACGATTTTGTAGATCTTGTCGTGACCGCCGACCGGACCCGTCGAGATCGAGGTCAATGCATAGACCTCGCCCTTGTCGTCCTGCGCGAAGGCGAGCATGTAGGGCAGCTTACCCGTCATGCCATCGACGACCGCCGTATCCATCGACCACTTGCCATCGGCACCCTTCGTGCCAATGAAGATCTGGCCGTCCATCTCCGCGAACGACTTCGACCAATCGCCAAAGATGTACTTGCCCTGCCACGCCGCATGCGGGCCGCGATAGACAAAACCACCGGTGATCGAGATCCCCTTGCAGCCGTCTTTGATCGCGGTGCAGTTCTTGTAGACCATGATCGGCTCACTCAATCCGGTCTTCTCGCAGGTTGCCGGATGGCCGTCTGGCTTCAGATAGTCGAAGCACTTGTCGCCTTCCATCTTGCGCCAGCCAAGATTCGCACCCTTGCTGATCAGGCTGACTTCTTCCCACGAGTTCTGCTGCACATCGCCACAGAACAGTTGACGATCACCGCTCGTGTCGAACGAGCAGCGCCACGCATTGCGCAGTCCCGAAGCCCAGATTTGCGGCTTCGTGTCGGGTTTTCCGACGAACGGATTGTCGGCCGGGATCCCGTCTGGCTTGTTGACATCGATGCGCAGCATTTTCCCATGCAGCGTGTTCATGTCTTGGCCATTGCCGATCGCCGGATTGTGGCCGATGCCCCAGTCGTTGGCATATCCGCCATCGCCGACCGAGATGTACAGCATGTTATCCGGCCCGAATCCGATCCAGTGACCGTTGTGGTTGAACTGCGGCCAATCGATCGCCGACACCACTCGCTCGGAATTCGCATCCGCCTTGTTTGGGTCCGACTTCGAGACTTGGAACTCGCCGACGACGTTGGTGTGCGACCACCACAGGCGCTGGCCGAGATCGGATCCGCGCAGCGGCGCCGAGTAAGCGACATAGAACTTGCCGTTGTCGCGATAGTTCGGGTGGAACGCCAAGCCCAGCACACCGCGTTCATCGAAGAAGTGGTGCAGGTTGACGATCTTGCCTTGCAGATTGAGGAATGGATCCGGCAACAAGCGACCGCGGTTGTCCATGATGCGAACCGCCCCCGATTGCTCGATGATGGCGTTACGCCCTGATCCATCCGGGATCGAAACCATCGCGAGCGGATGGGTCAATCCTCCCGCGACTTCCTGTAATTTTATTTTGACTTGGGCCTGCGCAGGTGCGGCGAGTGCAAGCACTGCAGCAGCAGCTACGCCGAAACACTTCAACGCTATTCGCATGCTCGTTTCCTCCGGTGCTAGACGTCTTAAACTCCAACGTATCGTGACGTTGCGTCCCTAAGGCAGCAATGAAATCTAACCATCCGTATTGGACCTGTCGATAGCTATCGCCAGACCGCGGCACGCAGAGTTGATCTGCAAAAAGCGGCGTCAAGTGCCGCTGATCCAACGCTGCATCGCGAGCGTCGCGCCAAAACACAGCACTGCAACCAGCGCTGCTGTTGTTGCACCTGCGAGCACGAGGAAGAGCGCATCAACCAATGCGATGCCCGCGATCAGACTCACGACTGCGCGCGGCACATCGCCCTTCGCGCGCCGCTTCAAGAAGTACAGCGCAATGCCAATCCAAGCGGCTAAAGCCAACAAAGTCAGGCTTCCCAGCGCCGGTGCATTGCCGACGTTGACGAAACCATAAATCAGCGGTGCCGCCAAAAACAGAAGTGGCCAGAGGTGTCCAAACTGATCGAACGCTTCCTGCTTCGCTGTATACGTCAACCCGATCAAATAAGAGAGAGCAACCAACGCAACGACCCAGAGCGCGGAGTCCGGTTGCGCAACTGCGTAGTATCCCGCTGTGACGTAAGCGAGCACGCGACAGAGCCCCATGAAGAATGGACTGAGTGGATTGCCCTTGTGGTTCGCATCGTAGAACACGATCGCCGCCGCCAACGCGACGCTCGCCAACACTGCACCTGATGCCGATCCCGGAAGTGTCACGCTGGCCGCCCACGCGATCAGCGCGATGCCCGCGAGCAGCATGCCGAAGCCCGCCGCAAACACCGTATTGGCGGAGACCAATCCCGCCGGGATCGGCCGGTTCGGCCGCTCGCGCGCATCGATCTCGCGATCGAACGCGTCGTTGAGATACATGCCGCCCACGTAGAGCAGCGACAACGCAATGACGACCAGCAGCGTGGCCGAGGTCCACGGGTTGCCGCCCGCAAGCACGATGCCAACGAGCGCATTGCTCCACACCGTCGGCAGATTTGAGACGCGGCCAAGCTGCAAAGCGACGGCGGGTGTCATGCGCTGAGACGATCCTTGACCCAGGCGAGTTCACGCGCAACCGCGGTCGCGACATCGACGCGCCGCAGCTCCTCCGGCAGCACATCGAATGTGTAGGTCTCGACCTCGAGGTGCGGGCTTATCGCGCTCGTCTTGTGCTGCTCCAGGATCGCGCGCAGGAAATCCTGCGTCGTATCGAGTTCCGGCAGCTTATCCATGAACACCGGAACGTGGCAATGCACCCGCCACTCGCTACCCTGAGCCGCAGCGATCGTCTCGAAGGCGGGCGGCAGATCCAGGTGCCGCACCAACGTTCCATCGGCGCGCTTCTCGACGACCTGATGCAGATAGACGCCTTCGTTGAAACGGCTGAGCCGGGCGACGGTGTCACGATCCACGCTCGCGACCTTCAGTGCCGCCGACAGTTGCAGCTTGAAAATTCCGATTCCCGCCCGCCGCAGTCGCGCGATGCTCTCCTTGGGATCTTCGAACTCGATCGCGGCATGACACACGTCGTAGCATATGCCCACGTGTCGCCGGAGAGCCGTCTTCCGCGTCCGCGCCCGCGATCCCGCTGATCTGGCTGAAGCGCTGCACCGCGGCTTTAGAAAAGATCCGCTGTTCCATGAACGCGATCAATTCGTCGCTCGTTTCCAGATAGCACATCGGCTCCGGCTCGAGCGCGATTGTGATCGTGCGCCCCGTGCGGCGCTTCACGCCAACCAAGTGCGCCGCATGCTGCAACACGTTTTCTGCAATCTGCTCCAGTGCACCGCTCGTGCCCCCAATCGGCCTGAACGTCGCCGGCACGGTGCTGACACTGCCATCGAGCGATGCATCATCCGGCAGCAACACCGCCAGCTGGTCCGCGAGGCGATTGCTGTAGGTGAGCCGCTCAGGAAATCTCCAATCAGGCTGGTAGACGTCTTCTTTCACGCGCGTGCCGTGAAACGGCCCGTACGGAAATCCATTGATCGTGAAAACGTAGAGGCCCTGCGCCCTCAGATACTCTTTGAAGGCTTGCAACTCGCGACCCAAACCGAGTTCTTCCGACGCGATCCCGGAGAGCCGCAAGCCGACGCCCATATGCGACATTGCGGCGCAAATTTCCGCTTCACGTCCGGCAGATGCCGTTCGAGCGCCGCACGCGTCTCGGCCCAGGTCTCGCCCCGATGAATATTCGTGCAATACGTCAGATGCGCGCCACCGGCGGCAGGTCCCAACTTCATGACGTGCTCATTGCGTGCTCTGCCGCCCCTTGAGCCAGTCGATCGACTGCGCCACGCGCGCCTCGTCCATCTCATGCACCTCGACACCGCATCCAATATCCGACAGAAGCGTGATCGTGAGTTCGCCGCCCAGATGCTCGCGGAATTCACGCAAACCTTCGAGCAGCGGATTAGTGCCGTCCGAGGCGCGCGCCTCCAGCACCGGATGCCAGAGCCGGAAGCCCAGCAACTCCAAGAGGGCTGCGACGCGATCTTCGACTCCAGGCGCCAGCAACCCCGACAGCACCGAATAGCGCGTATCGAGCGCGATCCCGATCGCGACCGCCTCGCCGTGACGCACGTGATTGCGCGTCAGCGACTCGATCTTGTGCGCGGCCCAGTGACCGAAATCGAGCGGCCGTGCGCTGCCGCTCTCGAACGGATCGCCGCCCTTGCCGATCTGGCGCATATGCAGCTCCGCGCACCGTTGGATCATCGTTGCCATGGCCGGCCGATCGAAGATCGACAGCGCATCGATATGGCGCTCCAGCCAAACAAAGAAGGTCGCATCACGGATCAGGGCCACCTTGACCGCTTCCGCCATGCCCGCGATCTTTTCGCGTGCCGGCAGGTCGGTGATGAAATCGAGATCATTGAGCACCGCAAATGGCGGCGCGAACGTGCCAACGAAATTCTTGGAGCCCCGCAGATTGACGCTGTTCTTGACGCCGACGCCCGAGTCGTTCTGCGACAGCACTGTCGTTGGCACACGAATGAGGCGAATGCCGCGATGGCTCGTCGCCGCCACCAGTCCGACGGCGTCCAGCACCGCCCCGCCGCCGACCACGATCACAAAAGAATGCCGGTCGATCCGATGCTCCTGAATGAGACCCTGCATCCACTCGATATGAAAAAGCTCATTCTTGATCTTTTCGCCGCCCGGCAGAACAAACGGCTCGCAAACGATCTCCATGTGCGCGGCGTGCGCCCCGGCATAGGCCTTGATCTCACGCACGAGATCCGGCCGCACCGCGATGATGCCGTCATCGACAAAGACGATGCACCGGTGCCTGCGGTCCGGCTCCAGCGTTGTCAGCGTATCCCTGAGCACTGGGTTTGCCGGATCGAACAGCCGCTCGGTGAAGTAGACGGGAAAGCGGTACGGCACCGCGAACGTCTGCTGATAAACCGATGTGGCAAACGCTTTGGAGGGCGGCGCGATCGGCTTAGGTGTATCTGCCATTGTAACTCTCACTCAGATGGTCGCGCTGAGGCGGCTTGAGAAATGTGATGCGCTTGATTAGCATCGCGCCGAATTCGCAAGTCAACCCACAAGCCGTCCGGTCTCTAAAGCGCTTTGCGAATACGTATTATCCCGCTGCTACATGGCAGCCGTTGCAACGCGCACACACACCCCATCGAGTCCTAAAATGCATAAGACGCTCGTCCTTCTGGTTGTCGGGCTGACACCGCGCCTGCTCGGCCCCAATACGCCGAACTTGAGTGCGTTAGCCAAACGAGGCGGCATGAGGACACTTGAGACGGTGATCCCCGCCGTCACCTGCACCGTCCAGTCGACGCTGCTCACCGGCCTCCCACCCTCGGGGCACGGCGCCGTCGCCAACGGCTGGTACTTTCGCGACAGCGCCGAGGTACTACTGTGGCGCCAATCCAATCGGCTCATTTCCGGCGAGAAGGTCTGGGACGCCGGCAAGCGCCGCGATCCGGCCTTCACCTGCGCCAACATGTTCTGGTGGTACAATATGTACTCGACCGTCGACATCAGCGCGACGCCGCGGCCGATGTATCCCGCCGACGGCCGCAAGATCCCCGACCACTACGCCGAACCGCCGGAGCTGCGCGACGAGCTCAATGCGCTGTTGGGCGACTTCCCACTCTTCACGTTCTGGGGCCCCGCCACCAGCGTCGCCTCCAGCCGCTGGATCACCAAGGCGACACTGCATGTGCGCAAAACGCGCCAGCCGACGCTCACGCTCTGCTATCTCCCCCACCTCGACTATGGCCTGCAGAAATGGGGGCCGGACCCCAACGATCCCCGCATTGCCCAGGACCTGCGCGAGGTCGACGAACTCGCCGGCGAACTCATCTCAGAGGCCGAACGCGCCGGCGATCGCGTCATCGTTGTCTCCGAATACGGCATCGTTCCGGTTCGCGAGGCGATCCACATCAATCGCGCGCTACGCCAAGCTGGCCTCATGCGCGTCCGCAATGAAATGGGCCGCGAACTGCTTGATGCCGGCGCCTCCAAAGCCTTCGCGCTGGCCGATCACCAGCTCGCCCACGTCTATCTCCAGCACGGCGCCGATGCCGCCGCCGTCAAAACCCTGCTCGAAGGCCTCGACGGCGTTGCCGAAGTGCTCGACGCGACCGGCAAGCGCACCCGCGGCCTCGACCACGACCGCTCCGGCGAGCTGGTCGTGCTGGCAAAACCCGACCGCTGGTTCAGCTACTATTGGTGGCTCGACGACGCCAAGGCGCCCGACTTCGCCCCGACCGTCGATATCCATCGGAAGCCCGGCTACGACCCGATGGAACTCTTCTTCGACCCCGCGATCCCATTGGCGAAACTCAAGGTCGCCCGCCGCATTGCCGCCCGCAAACTCGGCTTCCGCAACCTCCTCGACGTGACGCCCATTCGCGGCACCCACCTCGTCAAGGGCTCGCACGGCCTCGCCAACCCCGATCCCGCCGACTCACCCGTCGTGATCTCGAGCAACGCCAACCTTCTGCCGGCGGGCGCCGTCCCAGCCACCGCCTTCAAGGATCTGATGCTGGCCCACGTCTTCGCGTCCTGATAGTTTGCACCATCCAATCCGCCGGAGGAACCCGCCATGCGGACCCTGCACTACGCCCTGTGCGCCATCCTCGTGATCTTCGCTGGCCTGCAATACAACGATCCCGACTGGTACTATTGGGGCCCCATCTATCTCATCGCCGCCGCATGGTCCTATCTCGCCGCGCGCCAACCGCAGCGCTATCTCTCCTGGCCGATCGCCCAGTACGGCGCCCCCCTCTGCATCGCCCTGTTCCTGATCGGCTTCGCCATGCTCGCGCCGACGATCAAATCCGGTTGGATCCACATCGAGGAGGCCCGCGAAGCCTTCGGCTATCTCATCTGCGCGGCAACGACCGCGTTCGCCCTTTGGGACTCGCGCCGGCGGAGCACGCATGACGCCTGAAGAAGCCAACGATCTCGTGATCCTCGTCGACGCCGCCGATCGCGAGATCGGCACGGCGCCAAAACTTCCCGCGCACCGTGACGGCCGCCTGCATCGCGCCATCTCCGTGCAGATCCTCGACGCGCGCGGATGTCTCTTGCTGCAGAAGCGGCACATCGCTAAATACCACTCGGGCGGCCTGTGGACCAACACCTGCTGCAGCCATCCCCGCCCAGGCGAAACCGCGCACGCCGCTGCCGTCCGCCGCCTCCAGGAAGAGATGGGCATCGCAACACCACTGCGCCCCCTCTTCACCACCACCTACCGCGCCGAACTCGACAACGCCATGATCGAGCACGAGTACGTGCACGTCTTCGGCGGCGTCTATGATGGCGCGGTACTGCCCAACCCCGCCGAAGCCGACGGCTTCGAGTGGTCGACGCTCGACGCCCTCCGCGACGCCGTCGCGCGCCAGCCGAACCGCTACTCGGCCTGGTTCCGCATCTACCTCCGCGACCACGGCGACAAGATCACCGCGCGCGCGTGAGCATCTGAAACACTCCGCGAGGCCACGATGGCGAGCAAACGGATCCTGATCGTCGGCGCCGGCGCCGTCGGCGGCTATTTCAGCGCGCAGCATCGACGTCTCCGACACCCTCTCTCCCCTTGCGTCCCCGGGCGCTGCGCGCAGCGCAAGACCCGGGGTCTTGCTGATCCTCGTTAAGCGCCGACGCCGATGCATATGCAGGAAGCAAAAACCTACTGGATCTACATCATGGCGAGCGGCGCGCGCGGCGTGCTCTACATCGGCATGACGAGCGATCTGGCGGGACGCGCCTGGGAACATCGCGAGCAGGTCATGGACGGCTTCACAAAGCGATACCACGTCGACCGGCTCGTCTATCTCGAATCACACCACGATGCAGCGATTGCTGCTCAGCGCGAGCGAGCGATGAAGCGCTGGCGGCGCGATTGGAAAATCGCGCCGATCGAGAACGACAATCCAACCTGGCGAGATCTGTTTGCCGGCGTCGTGCGCGCCGATGGCTTTGAATGGTGAGTGCCCCCGTGCTCACTCTCGACGTGGAGATCCCGGACATCGCCGCGCGCCGAGCGTCAATTCCGGGAACGCAAATGGAGAGGGTTGTGGCCACTCGCGCCAGGGCATCTGCAGGCGTCGACGTCCCGGACACACTCTCCCCATGCGTCCCCGGGCGCTGCGCGACAGCGCAAGACCCGGGGGCTTGCAGGTCCTCGTTGAGCGCCGACGCCGATCACCAATTGAGCGCCCGCAGGCCGCCCATCATCAGATAATGAAATCCGATCGAGAGAGCGTCGCCGTCACGACGCGATGGGCCAGAAAAAGAGACGTCGCCGCCTGCACTTCCTTCTCCCCATCCTTCATGGGGAGAAGGTGCCCGAAGGGCGGATGAGGGGCAGCCACGATTGCGGCCTGTGATTGATCCGCACGCACGCAAGTTTCTGAGGGAGCGACCGAGCCCGTGGCTGCCCCTCACCCACGACGGCATGCTTTGCTTCGCGCGCACGCCGTCGTCTCCCTCTCCCCGTGAAGGACGGGGCGAGGGAAAGGCGTGTCTCGAATGGCCGCGCCGGGTCAAATCCGGAAAAATGGGGACCCCATTTTTCCAGATTTTAGGTTTTGAGATTCAATTCTAAAAATACGCTTTCCCTCATTCGATAAGTGGTGTGGACGAGGTCTGTCACACGATGCTGCCGGCCATCAAAAAGCAGGATCAAGTGATGCCTTTCGCGGCCTTCGAGTTGTGGAGCAAAAGGATCATATTCTCGCAAGACTGCCCAATCACGGTCGGTCGGATTTTGCGTTATCACAAGGTGCCTGGACCGATTGGCCAAATCGCGTACGATTTTCCATTCGGGATAAGCGCTGAGCGCTTTTATCAATCACTTGCTTACTGACTTCGCCGTCATTGATGAGCCACTCGCGCAGAGAATGGCACCAAACGAAGTAAGCTAACGAAAAGTCCAGCGCCTCTTGAAAATCTGTCCTGGGGAGATCGGCCAGGATCCTTAGTGCGCGCCTCTCCCATCTCTTGGTTCGTTCGAAGTGGTTTTTCCAGCCGCCGTACCGATCTGCGCCCAACATGTTTAGTAACTCCGACATTTCTTCATTGAAGTAACATCAGGTCGGCGTATCGCGGCAAAGAAAAACGCCAGCACAAGGTCAAAATCCGACCACTTGCACGGACACTGGGAAGTTGCCCCTCACACAATCTTCAAATCCCCCAACGCCGCGCCGCTCTTTCCCGGCGCATCACCGACCTTCGGCGTCTGGCCGCCGCGCAGCAGCGAGTTGCCCATGTAGAGCGTGCGCTGGTCGATCGGCGACGGGTTCAGCCAATCCTCTTCCTTGATCTGCCCGCTTCTGCCATAGGCCGCCAGCGGGTTCTCGTACGTCACCTTGCGGATATGCGCTTCCGAGATGCCGCCTCGCCGCATCAGCTCCGCCGTCTTCGGCACCGCCAGCGGATCCGACACGCCCCAGTCGCAGGCGCTATCGCAGAAAATCCGCTCGGCGCCGTGCTGGCGCACGATCTCGACCATCCGCTCGTTACCCATCTTCGAGTGCGGGTAGATCGAGAACGCCGCCCAGAACCCGCGATCGAGCACATCGCGCACCGTCTCTTCGTTATTGTGATCGATGACGACAAAGCTCGGATCGATGCCGTGCTCCAACGCCACCGCCATCGACCGCAGCGTGCCTTGATGCTTGTCGCGATGCGGCGTGTGGATCATCACCGGCAGCGCCAGCTCTTTCGCAAGCTCCAGCTGCGCGCGGAAATACTTGTCCTCGAGCGCCGTCTGCTCGTCATAACCAAGCTCGCCGATCGCGACGACGCCCTCTTTCAACGCATAACGCGGCAGGATGTGCATCACCGCCTCGGCCAATTCCTCGTTGTTGGCCTCCTTCGGATTGAGCCCGACCGTGCAGTAGTGGCGCAATCCGAACTGCCCGGCACGAAACCGCTCGAAACCGCAGATCAGCGACAGATAATCGATGTAGCTGCCGACATTGGTGCGCGGCTGACCGAGCCAGAACGACGGCTCGATGCAGGCAACGACACCCGCCGCCGCCATCCGCTCATAGTCGTCGGTCGTGCGCGAGACCATGTGGGTGTGGGAATCGAGGAACATGAACGATCCCTCCGAATGGTCTCAGCCGCGCGCGAACTCGGCCCACGTGAACCTGTCCGGCCTTGGCGGCCGCCGCGAGATCCGGCGCACTGCGCAGCACGTCGGCTGCGGCCGACGCGCGCGACGCCGACGAGCGCCAGCGCCGCAGCTTTATTTTCCGTTGCATCGCCAGTCTTCAACACTTTCGCCAAATCCTGGATCGCCGCCGCGTCCGCATGCGGCCCGACGCAGCGCCACAGCTCCGGCGTGATCGGCCGCCCCGCCGCCCAGCGCTCGTGCGCGTAATCGCACAGCATCCGCATCAGCCGCGGATTGGCGCGTTCGTCGAGCCCCTGGATTGGCGCGAGCTTGCTGCCGACGAACAGCGCCTTCAGCACCATGTGGTTCCAGGCGTTCTCGTCGAACTGCTCCATCGGATAGGGATTGCGGTGCGCCACCGCCTCGAAAATCGGCTGCATCGCGCTGCGCGTGCCCTCGCGCGCCCGCGGTTCATGCCGCTTCGCCTCGGGATAAAGCGGAAGCGCGCGATAGAACGCGATCAGCTCGCCGATATCCGCCGTGTTGAACAGCTGCTCGAGCCCCGTCCGGAACTTCCCCGCATCGCCATCGAAGCTCGCGAGCACGAACGCAATCCGCGCCGCCTGATCGATGCTCCAGTCCGCAGGGTTCCAGCCGCGCCGCGAGGCGTCCGCTTCCGCCAGATCTGCAGGCCTCAGATTGAGATCGCCCTTGCCGAGCTTGCGCGTCGCATAGCCGAGCGCCAGATAGACATCCTTGTCCGCTGGCTTCGACTGGAGTTTCGCGAGCGCGCCCTCGAACCAGCGCCCCGCCTCCGCCGGCGCCCGCGCAACCACCCAGGCGCTGAGTAACGCAAGCGGCGTACGATTGGTCGATGCCATGGCGGAACCCGAGTTCGTCTGCGCCGCCCGATCGCGCGGCCGATAAAGTCTATGGCCCGCCCAAGCGCCTGTCCATCCAACTCCTGCACGCCTGGGCCGCATAATCCCCGCGTCAGTGTCAAATAATTTTCGCCATTTCAGCCAGTGACCCCTGTCCAACACACGGAGCACCTTGCAGCCGGCGCTACGCCCCGCGCCCCAGCGCGCCATACGTGTAACCGTGTGTGATCGGTGGCGATCCGCCGTCGCCTGTCGCGGCGTTGTGAAGCCACGTTCTGCCGTGAACCTCCGTTGCAGAAAGATCCACGCCGCGTGAAAATCTTGCGCTGTCGAGCCAAAGGCCGCCGAGGCACTGGGCACCTCGGAAGCTCACGCGCGCCGAAAACACCGAGCTGGCAAACGACAGGTTGCCGTGGGCGACCACACCATCGAAGCATGCCGGACCTGCAACGACAGCGCGGTCGAAGCCGCCAACGCCGCGCAACTCCACGTCGCGAAAGTTCAATTCGCCCCGCAGTTCCGCCCCGTCGAACCGGCAATCGCTCTCGAAGATGCTGGCTGCGAAATCTGCACCTGCGGCGAAGTGGCAGTCCTTGAACCAGGCAAGGCCCGCAAAGGTCGCTTTGGAAAATCGCACCGGAGCGCTGAAATGCGTACCCGAGAAGTCGACGTTGGCGATCTGACGATCACCCAGATCCAGCGGTTCATCCACACGGCGGCCGCGCAGATCCACGGTCTCGCCGAGCACGAGTGGCGCGGTTGCAAGCCCAACGATGGTGCGAGCGCTCACCGCGGCAATCGTCATGGCGTGCCCGTGACGGTTGCCGCGCTCCAGGGATGCGGCTGGCCCGAAACATCGAGATAGATGGACTTCTGTTGCTGATAAGCGCGAATCCCATCGCGCCCCTTTTCGCGGCCCATGCCGCTCTCCTTCATGCCGCCGAAGGGCGTCGCGATCGAGAATTGCTTGTAGGTGTTGATCCAGACCGTACCAGCATCGAGGGCGCGGGCGGTTCGCCATGCCTTGGTGAAATCGCGTGTCCAAATGCCGGCGGCAAGACCGTAAGCCGAGGCGTTGGCCGCCGCGATCAGATCATCCTCGTCGTCGAATGGCAGCACGGCAAGCACCGGACCGAACACCTCATCCTGACAGAGGCGCGCCTCGTTGCTCAGGCTGGCGATGATCGTCGGTGCGAAGTAAAAACCAGAATCGAAAGTCTTTGCCCGCCAAACGCACGCCGCCGGCCAGCACCTCTCCGCCGTCAGCCCTGGCCCGGGCAACATACGCCTCGACAGCGTCGCGATGCGTGTCTCTGTCATGTTGTGTCCTTGCTGCCCATAATCGTCTCACCGGTTGGCTATTCGACCGGGCGCCGATGGGCTTGTCGCCATCGGCAGCTTCGTGTCGGCGCGCGATGACCACAGCCTGCTATTCTCGTTCTCGACAGCCGTCAGTCTCAATCCGCTCATTCACGCTAAGCTACCCTATGATCCCGACACTGATTTGACGCCAATCACCACAACGTCGGAGGTGCTGTTCGCCATTGCCGTGCATGCGGCCGTTCCGGCGGCGACAATGGCGGACTTTGGCGCCTTTGTTCGCGCCAATCCCGGCAAACTCAATTGGGCCGCGGCCCCGGGCCTGCCCCGGTTCGTGCTCGAGCGCCACCGCCGCGAACAGAAACTGGAGATGGTCTATGTCTCCTACAATCAGACCGGCACCGCCGTGCAGGATCTTGGCGAGGGCCGCATTCACGCCATGATCGGTTCGGTCAGCACGCTGATGCCGTTGCTCGAGTCGAAGAAGGCGAAGCTGATCGCCATCGCGTCGCGATCACGATCGGCGCTCGCGACGGATGTCGCATCAGCCACGGAATCAGGCTTCCCAGAATTGGCCGTTCCCGCGGTCGGCTGCGTCTACGGATCGAAGGGCATGCCGGTGGACCTTCGTGACCGTATCGCGCGCGATGTCGGCGCCGTCGCGGCCGACGAGGAGATCGCCGCCCGCCTCGCCAAGATCGGTCAAGTGGTCCGCCGCTCGACGCCGGCCGAACTCGCGCGACTTTTGGCGGATCAACGAACGTCCCTGGCGCCGTTGGCCGACGCCATGAAGGAGCAGAAATAGCTGCGCTTCGTCCGGCGATATCCTTTGATCGGTGGAGCCCGACTCCGGCGACGGGCACCGAGGTCCGTCGCCTAACGCGTTGAAAGCACTGGTGCCGGCTGAGAGGATTGAACTCCCGACCTTCGGTTTACAAAACCTCATAGTCGCACAATAAATCAAGTTAAATCAGCAAGTTCGCTTGGGCGCCCGTTGCATGGAGTGCCCTACCGCCCAGCACAATGCTGCACCGATACACGCAAATTGCCCGCAGCGAGCCTCTCAATTTCACGATCAAATTCCGCATGTCGCATTGTGATCTCGGAAAGCCTTTGCAAAGAGCCCCGGACGTCAGCATGTCAGGCCGGATGCAAGATCTTAAAGCTTAAAGTTGACTCCAGGAACTCGTCCCGCATAACCTGCTTCTTCCATCCACGTCGCCAGCAAGACACTGCCTCTGTGACGCACCGCGAGCTGCCCGAAACCGAAGCGATCTGAATTAAATTTTCCAGGTTCTTGCCGGGCAAATTCTTTCGCTCTTCGCCGGGTAACCATCATGGTGTCTGACGACGGATCGTCGGGTGGCCCACTCCGCGCATCCGAATATGCAGCCGTTCCAGATCGTCCGGACGCGCTCGCCCCTGCATCTGAAGCAGGCAGCCTTGCCGAGTCATCGAGCCTTGATCGTGAAGGTGCGACAGCCTTCCTCGGTCGCTCAGTTCTCGCCGAACTCCGTCGCTAACCTGGGGAACTCGCCAAAGATAAACGGCATTCGTGTCCATCATCGACACAGCTCCTAGCCCGCGTTTCTCAACATGGGTAGTCGCATCGAGGCGTCGAACTCAGCGAAAGTTGTTGTGCAGCAACGACTTCTCGCCCGAGTAAGGAACGCCCCGATGCCGACAGAGTGTACTCTGGATTCGTTCGAGTTTGGAACCGTTGAGCGCCGCCAGATTGTGGGCAGCTTCGATGGCGGCGAGATCACCTCGGATGCGGGCGCGCTCTTGCTCGGCGAGACCGACAAGGCGATCGGTCTCGTGTCGCGCCTCGCCGGCTGCTTCCAGGATGGCGCGCTGCCCTGCGCTCACCGTCCACCAACTTCCAGCGATGCTCAGCCAGCGCATTTTCGGCATCGCGCTCGGCTATGAAGATATCGTCGATCACGATCAGTTGCGCCACGATCCGGTGCTGGGCGTGCTCGGCAACTGCTTGACCAGCAAGCGCTCGGACTGCGCCCCTCTCGCTGGCAAGTCGACGCTGAACCGGCTGGAGCACGCCGCCAAGGTCGGCGCCGATCCCTATCACAAGATCACCCACGACCCCGCCGCGATCGAGCGCTTGTTCGTGACGCTGATGATCGAGGCGCATGACGAGCCGCCGCGCCGGCTGACGATCGATCTCGATGCGACGCATGATCCGATCCACGGCGAGCAGGAAGGCCGGCACTTCAACGCCTTCTACGACTGCTATTGCTATCTGCCGTTGTACATCTTCGCGGGCCGGCATCTGCTCGCCGCCAAACTTCGCAGCGCCGATACGGACGCAGCCGATGGCGCCAAAGACGAGATCGCGCGCATCGTCGCCCAGATCCGCGAGCGTTGGCCGGATGTGCGCATCATCCTGCGCGCCGACAGCGGGTTCGCACGCGACGACCTGATGGCCTGGTGCGAAACCAACGGCGTCGACTACATCTTCGGTCTCGCCCGCAACGTGCGGCTCGTTGGCGCCATCAAGCGCGAACTGGTGCTGGCGCGGCGTGCGAGCCGCCGATCCGGCCGCGCCGAACGCCGGTTCGCGATCCTCGAGAACTGGGACACGCGCGAAGGTTGGGCGAAGCCGCGCAAGGTGGTCGCCAAGGCCGAATGGCTCGATGACAAAGCCAACCCACGCTTTATCGTCACCTCGCTGCACTGGTCGGACGGCGATGCGCGCAAACTCTACGAAGACATCTACTGCGCGCGCGGCGAGATGGAAAACCGCATCAAGGAGTGCCAGTCGGACCTGTTCGCCGGCCGCACCAGCGCGGCGTCGATGCGTGCCAATCAGTTGCGGCTCTGGTTCGCCGCCTTCGCCTACGTTGTGATGGCGGCGCTGCGGCGTATCGGTCTGATCGGCACCGAGTTGTCGCGCGCGACGTGCGGCACCATCCGGTTGAAGCTGTTGAAGATCGGCGCATTGATCACGACAAGCGTGCGCCGCGTAAAGATCGCGTTCGCGTCGTCGTGTCCGTATCAGGCGGTCTTCGCCATCGCCCACCAGCGGCTCCGATGCATCGTGCTGGAAGCGCGCCTTCGATACGACGCGGCATGAGCCGCCAGCGTCACCCGGTCCGCAGCATCAGAACAAAGGAACATCGCCGAGATCGAGCCCGCCGCAATCAGCGGTGCCGGGCATCCGTGGCCGCAGCCGAGCAAACCGCCGCCATCGTCAACCCGAGCGCACGCAGCTATGTTCTATGAGAAGGTCGGGCTAGACAACGTTTGCAAACTCTGGGCAGCAATGATCCGATCGGCCTTGTGCAGCGGCATGTGTGGTGTAAAATCACCGGCAGCGATATCGTTGCCTCCGGGCAGTCTTTGCCCAACGCCTTGATCTTTACCGGGAACAATTGGTGTTCTCAAGTGATTTGCCATGCGCAGCAATTACCAAGATTTTCTCGTTGACCGTAAAGGCGACTTTATAGTGCCAAATAGTTCTCAATGGCTGCGCACCTTTCGTGGCACCATTGAAGGCATCAGTGCCAAACGATATGCAGTTGTGAACTTGGGCTGGATTTCGATAAATGTTCAGCCCAAAGCTATCCATATCGAGTTGCGTGTCGCATCAGTCTCACCTGTTTCGTTAGCCGCCCTCATATTTTGGCTCTCAGAGCTGGAAGCCCATAGAACTGTTCTCACAATCCATCGAGAAAAGGAAACGTATGAGCTTTTCGCAAATCATCATGCATTAAGGGATCGGCTTGTTGGCATTCTTCGTGAAGTGGAAATGCGCGGGCATGATCGTTTTGAGCGACACACTATCGGGTGGAACAACAAATCGCAGATTAGTTCGTTTGAGCGACTTAACAAAATGTGGAAAGATGGCCTTAGGGATGCTTTCACAGCGTTTCATTCGCCCGCCTTCATCGCATCACTGGGGGAGCGTCATATACTAGTGCATGCCAGCGACAATTTAAGTACCCTTACTGTGTGCAAAGTGTCACAAGGCTATCACAGCTTCGACCAAATCCGACTAACCGGCGCTCAGAACCTACGCATCGAAGATCAATATGATGTTCGATACGGATGGTGGATCGCTGAGGCCTATCGCGAGGTTCTGAAAAAAGGTAACCCCACGATTGACAAAGTTTCGGCCGCAATGGCCCGGCCTCAGCGTCCTGCAGTTGATTTAAACTACTATCGCCTCATGTTACCGCTATCTGGTTCGCGCGGCGAACAGATGCTCATCAGCACCACCATCATTGACCGCTCTATCGAAAGGTAACAGCTTCCCTGCCATGAACTCACTCATATCGCTAAAAAGCTGCTCACTGTCCATCCACAACAATCCTCCGTCATAATCGCCGAGTGGAAAACGCCGCAGCGCCACAGACCAATCAATATTGGTGTAGCCGTACCTTTTGACGACACCTTTATCTATCAGCGCGCGCGTGACAAACGAGATCGTATAATCTGTATTCCATCTCGCATGGGCGTATGCCCTTGAGATGCGAGGCATGATTGTAGAAAGTTGCAGCCCTCTCCAATCAGGCCGATACCAGATCGCGCCGGAGAATACGACCCGACCAGTTAGATCACTTGCCTTCGGCGCTGTGACAGAGCATTGCTCGCCTCGCTCCTTGGCTCCCTGGGCGTCGGCATAAAACATTCGCAGGCTCTCAGCGCATTCTTTCAATGTATCTCCTGAGAGATCATAGAATCTCCGCCGCCTGTGTAGCAACGACTTCTCCTTCGTTATTGTATCCTAGAAGGCAAAAGGCATCCTTGGGTGCGCAACCAGATTGCGCTGGATCGAAAAGCGGAACAACCGGTCTCCAGCTGTCTCGATTTCTTCGATTTGTCTCCATCAGTTCTTCGAGCGGGGCAAAGGATAACTGCAATCCTCGCGCCCGCAGCTCTTGGTCAGCCTTAAGGAAAAAGACTCCGAGAGCTTCTATCGGTCCATGTTCAATCTTCAGATCGGTGAGGAAGGATTTTCGTTCCTCTAGTGCGTTCGGTTGCGGGCCTACAAGCGAACGATTAGCTAGTGTCGACCTCAGTGTTGTAACGCTCATTAGAACCTCCATTTTCAACGTGAGCGCGACAAATTTGCAATAATTAAAGTTGAAAATCACTTCAACTTAACCGAAACTGTGCATTTAAGTTGAGGATATGCCTCCACTGCGCTACGAAGAGCGGCTGAGGAGCTGGGCTCGCCTCATGGAAAACGGACGCGAGTCTAATCGGAGTGCTATGCGCAAAATTGGAAATGCCCAGGCTGAGATCCCAGCTCGAACGTCGCCTCGCAAAGCGGACGCGTTGGATGCCCAAATAGGACGTCGAATTAGAGCCCGACGAGCGAGTGTCGGGATGACCTTGGAGGGCTTGGCCGAAGTGTTGGGCCTCTCCCATCAGCAGGTCTACAAATATGAGTGCGGCACGACCCGCGTGACGGCCGGGCGCCTTGCTCAAATTGCGGCGGTACTGAATGCGCCGTTGGCCTATTTTATCGAAGGATCAAATGTTGCCATCAAAGTGGCCGACCCCACGTTGGTCGAGGATGTAACCGATAGCGACCAAACCCGTAGCACTAACAATGTCGATCTCGCGTCGACTGCCGAAGAATTAAAAAAGCTAATCGACGCCTACACGAAAATCGCCGACTTCAAAACTGAGGCGTAAACTGATTAGCATTGCCGTTCTGCTTTCATCGCCGTAAAAGTGAACGTGGTGGTTCGGACCGGTCGACGCCGAGAAGTCTGCATGCGCTCGCTCACGCCATGACAAGATCAACGTGGACGACGACATCCCATCTTGCCGCGGGCGTAACAATTTTTTTAGACAACGTCCTTCAAACGGCAATATCCGGCATCGCCTCTGCCAGAAGCTTCTTCAGCTTCGCGTTCACGCCCTTGAGCGCAAGCAACCGCTTGGCATCCGAAACGTCAAACCAACCTCTTGTAGAAAATCATCGCCAACCATTGATTGGGGGACAACGGTCCGTGTTCATGTTTTTCTTTCGGAGAGTGACACATTAGCAATTCAAGAACTGCAATGACGGCGGCTCGCATGGATTTCGACACAATCGAAACAGTGTTGGGGGTACATGTTGTGCAGACGATTCAGAATGTGGTGCAAGACGCGTATGTGAAGGCACACAACACCGGCGCAGACCCACGTGCACCAGCCGCGCTTAGAGAATTGTTGGTATGCATCTTGGCGAGCACGATTATTTCCCCTGCAAACAAAGTCGATGCTTCTGAAACTGCAGTCTTATGTGGTGAAAAACTCAAGGCGATTGTGGCTGCGTGTCATAAACTGCCGTGAATAAAGACGCGCATCGCACTTCCCCGTCGGCAGAGCGTTGTGCCCGGGTGATGTAGAGACTTTGGCATCAGGTCAAAAAGTACAAAACGCACAAAACTATGCCATCGCAAAGCGGTCTATTTCTAATCGATTTCGACCGTTAAGCTTCGCCTCATAGAGTTTCCGATCCGCCCGCTTCATGAGTTCGTCGGAACACTCGTCGTCCCGAATCGCCGCAATCCCAAACGACGCCGTCACCCGACCGATCGATTGCTTTTTCGTTGGATCACCGAAATTCGCCGACTTAAGCTTGACCCTGATCCGTTCGATTAGCTCGGTCGCGTTTCCGATCGGCGTTTTCGGGAGCACGATTGCAAATTCCTCGCCACCATAGCGGGCAACCAGATCGTTGGATCGGACATTCGTTGCGAGCAGTTGTGCAAAACTCTTGAGAACACTATCGCCCTCCGAATGCCCGAAGTTGTCATTGATCCTCTTAAAAAAATCTATGTCAGCCATAACCAGGCACAATGGTGTTGCCTCGTCATGTGACCTCGCAACCTCATGATTTAGAGTATCGACGAGTTTGCGCCTATTGGCGACAGACGTAAGAGGATCAACTAAGGCCAACTCCTCCGCTTTTTCGAGCTGTTCGCGCAGAGCAGACGCTCGAGTTTGCGCAGCTTCCAACCGGTCCCTCAGGTTACGTGCATCGTTTTGCGCATTGCTATTCTGGGAAATGAGAAATTCCACGATCGCCCGGATCTGCTCGACGCTAGTCGCGGATGCCAACTCCGATCCAGCTCTCATCATTGATGACAATTGATTGTCGCTGCCCTCCAGATAGCGAGTGAGAAGCGAGAACAGATCTCTCAATTGATCGTCAAGTTGAATTTCAACATGAGCGATCGTGTCGCTACGTGATGCTGCTATCGAGGACACTCTGTTATGAGTGTCGGTGCGAACCACCGCGACTGCCCGATCTGGTTCCGAACCTGCGGTGGATGCCGAGCGCCCCCGCAATGCTTTCATTGACAACACAGTTGCCGCCAACACAACAGCAACAGCCAGTGCCGACGCAGGAGTTGGTTTGAGCGTCCCCAAAGCATCGATGCTGAACGCCGACAACTCGAGTTGACGTAACACCCATCGAAAAATACCACCCAGTTCTAGCGTCGACGTGCCGACAATCCCTGCCAGGAACATCAGCAGATGGGTTGACGCTATGGGGACAGACACCATCGAGACTCTCTTCACACCCGAACACTCCGATCTACTCGCCGAACCAATTATGATGGCCGCTACTCCCAACCACGCGCAACGACGTCTCAGTCACGGCGAGAGACCGTCATGAGAAGTGCTGTAGCTCGGACACCGCCGAGGCATGCGATGCCGCAAGTCCCTGCCGCAAATCTAGCTTCTTGGCGACGACGGCTTCACCGCCATGCTCCAAGCTCTGTTCAACTTGTTCGAATTGGAAACTCATGCCGGACTGAAACCGGAATGCCGGGACGGTGTCATACCTTTGGGCGCGCTCACGTCTTTGATGGCCCAACCGAGCATGGTTGGATCCTCCCACACAGCAGTGAATATCTTCCTAATCTATTGTGTTGAAGTGAGCCAACGCCCCGCAAGCGTCCTGCCCGCGCGGCCAACAATGATCAAACCTGAAGCTCGCGACCGAACTAACCCCGCACGCCGGGTGGCCGGAAGTTGGTGACGGCGGAATCGGGAAGGCGGCATATCGTGGGGGTGCTTGACGCCTCCACTTCTCCACCGAAGGAGCGATATGCCGTGTCCAACGATAACGTCGTCCAAGCTGATTCAGCCAGGAGCCTTCGAGCGATCAACTCACCGAAGTCCTGCGCAACGGGGCGCGCGCCCTGCTCGCCCAGGCCGTCGAGGCCGAGGTCGCCGATTTTCTCGGCAAGCATGCCGATCTCAAGACCGAGGATGGCCGCGCAACGCGTCGTGCGCCACGGCCATCTGCCCGAGCGCGAGGTGATGACCGGCATCGGCCCTGTCGCCGTCCGCCAGCCGCGCGTGCGCGACCGCGAGGCGGCCGCCGACGATCCCGAGCCGCATCCGCTTCTCGCCGACGATCCTGCCGCCCTACCTGCGGCGCTCGAAGTCGATCGAGACGCTGCTGCCGATCCTCTACCTCAAGGGCATCTCGACCGGCGATTTCTCCGAGGCGCTCGCGGCCTTGCTCGGCAAGGATGCGGCCGGGCTTGTCGGCGTCGGCCATCGGCCGCCTCAAGGACGGCTGGCAGCGACGATCACGCGGCTTGGCACGAAGCGCGATCTCTCGGCCAAGCGCTACGTCTACGTCTGGGCCGACGGCATCTACTTGCAGGCCCGCCTCGAAGACGAGAAGCAGTGCATTCTCGTGCATCATCGGCGCGACGCCGGAGGGCCGCAAGGAACTCGTCGGCTTCACCGATGGCGCACGGGAAAGTGCGCACGACTGGCGCGAGCTGCTGCTCGATCTCAAGCGGCGCGGGCTCGACGATGCAGCCCGAACTGGCCATCGCCGACGGCGCGCTCGGCTTCTGGAAGGCGCGCCGGCGAAGTCTGGCCGAAGACGCGCGAGCAGCGCTGCTGGGTGCACAAGACCGCGAACGTGCTCGAACAAGCTGCCGAAGAGCCAGCAGCCGAAAGCCAAGCGCGCGCTGCAGGAGATCTGGATGGCCGAGACCAAAGCTGACGCCGAGGCCGCGTTCGACGCCTTCATCGAAAGCTACGCGCTGAAATACGAGAAGGCCGCCGATTGCCTGAAGAAGGATCGCGACGCGCTGCTCGCCTTCTACGACTTCCCCGCCGAGCACTGGAAGCATTTGCGGACCACGAACCCGATCGAGAGCACGTTCGCCACCGTCCGCCACCGCACGATCCGATCGAAAGGCTGCCTCTCGAACAAGACCGCGCTCGCCATGGTCTTCAAGCTGGTCGAGGGCGCGCAGAAAAGCTGGCGCCGCCTCGACGGCCACGCCCAGTTGCCAAAACTCATCCTGGGTGTGAAGTTCACCGACGGGCTGGAGGTCGTCGCCAAGACGGCCGCCCCTCAGCCCGCAACCGCCGCCGCCTGACCGATCAGGCCGTCACCAAGATTTGGCGATAGCTCCACGCCGCCGGCAGCGACATCCGTCAACCGCCGCTCAGCAATGTCCAGAGATTAAATCTCTACCGACGAAATTGCTTCATGCAAACGATCGGATCAGCCCCGACACCACCAGTGTCCAGCCATCTATCAGCACGAAGAACAGGATTTTGAGCGGCAGCGCGATCACCGTGGGTGGCAACATCATCATGCCCATGGACATGACCACAGACGCCACGACGATGTCGATCACCAAGAAGGGTAAGACGATCAGGAATCCAATCTCGAAGCCGCGCCTCAATTCGGAAATCATGAACGCGGGGATCAAGACGCGGAAATCAGTCTCACCGACACTTTTTGTACCGCCCCTGAAGCGTCCCTCTGCCAAGGCCTCCAATGCCTTGAGATCCTTGTCGCGAACATTTGCGAGCATGAATTCGCGGAAAGGTTCTGCTGTTCGTTTGTAAGCCTCACCCTCCGTAATCTTATTCTCCAGCAAAGGCTTCATCCCCTGCTGCCAAGCAGTATCGAATGTCGGTGCCATGACGAACATGGTCATGAAGAGCGCCAGGCTGATCAAGATCAGATTGCTGGGCGTACTCTGCAAACCAAGGCCGGACCGAAGAAACGAAAATGCGATCGTAAATCGGGCAAAGCACGTCACCATCATCAACAGACCGGGCGCAACCGAAAGAACGGTGATCGCCACAACAAGTTGCATGATCCGGCCACTCACGGCGGCGTCTGTGGTCGGCAATACCCGATCCATGATTGACGTCTGCGCGAGAACCGCACTTGGCAAGATCGCTACTCCGATCCCTGCGCCAGCGAGGATAAGGCAAAAATGAAAACGATTCATTCGACCACCAACGATTGAATGATAATGCCGAGGCTCTTGCCCTTGGTGCGGATTCGGGCGCGATCATCGAGATCGTCTCTCAAAAGTTGAAAGCCGCTTGCCCCCTGGATGTGCCGCAACTCGATCGTGCGCAAGAACGCCACGAAGTCTTCGCCAAGCTCCGCGGTCAGGAGCTTGGTCTCAGCATTGTCCGTTGCCAATATCAAAGCGGCTTCCAGCCGCAACCATACGGGCCTGGCTCCACCC
This sequence comes from uncultured Alphaproteobacteria bacterium, assembly GCA_963779515.1. GTDB lineage: Bacteria > Pseudomonadota > Alphaproteobacteria > Rhizobiales > Hyphomicrobiaceae > CAVZYN01. Next base: position 148,019 of record CAVZYN010000002.1, on the reverse strand, counting down.
AAATTCGTCACAATGGGCGCCAACGGCTTGATCACCGCGCCTTTGGGAAACCTCGACACAGGCGACACATCGGCGCTGCCGATTTCGAGATTTTCCGGAACTTTCTTCGCAGCCGAACGCTGGATATCAAATACTTGAATGCCCGCAGCGGCACCGAGACCTACAGCAACCAGCGTCAGTGCACCAACCACTAGAATGAGCTTCATGAACTCGATCTGCCTTTCTCTCTAGTCGCCCAAGTGCAAGTCTCTCGACACACTTTCGCAAACCCGCTACCGCCTGCCCTGATCAATAGGGTGTAAAGAGATCGAAAAGCTGTTGCCCCCAAGCCGGCTGTTGAACTTCAGTGATGCGGCCACGCCCACCGTAAGCGATCCGCGCCTCGGCAATTTTGTCGTATGAAATACTATTGTCAGTTGCGACGTCGCGTGGCCGAATGATCCCCCCGACACTCAACAGGCGAATCTCAAAGTTGACCCGCACCTCTTGGGTTCCGCTAATCACTAGGTTTCCATTCGGGAGCACACCCGTAACCACCGCCGCAATCAGCAACTCGATGCTTTCGGACCGCGAAATCCCACCACGCCCTGTCGATGACGATCCACTGTTGATCGACCCGTCGGCTGTACCTTTTCCACTGGCCGCCTTCCCAAGTGCCGCAACGTCATAGCCGAGTGTCGCTGCGGCGCCTGTTTTTGAATCTCGGGAGCGGTTCGACGTGTTATCGATCGACGCCTTATCCTTGATCGAGATCTTTACTGTCACGAGATCCCCAATCCTCATGGCACGTGCGTCTCTAAAAAGATCAGCACCCGTTGGCGACCATGTCGATGCGCCGTCACCGCGCAGCGGCGCTGGCCCGCCCGGATGAACATGCACGATCCGAGTAGCATCCAACCCTGCTCCAACAGGGCTCATGACCGGTTCTTGCGCAAATTCGCGAGGCTGGACACTACATCCACCGGCCAAGGCCACAATCAAGCAGCCGACATTCATCGTTTTCATGGCTTCTGGCCCCGCACGGTCCCACCGGTCGATAAGCCTGATAGGCCCGCAGCTCCAACCATCGCTGCCGACAATCGAGCCGCTCGCACGGCCTCCATCTCAGTCATAATTTGGCTTGCGACTTTCGGATCTAACCGGGAGAGGATCGCAGCCGCCGTCAAGTCATCCAGAGCCACCAATTGTGCAGCCGCCGCGTCGGGACGCATTCGACCATAGATTTTGAGAAGGCCATCCTTCGCGCGAAGCGCAAACTCCTCGCGTTTGTTGAGCCATAACTTGTGTTCCGCCGTCTTCGCTTCTAGCGCAACGATTCGACCTTCGAGCTCCTTCTCAGCATCTGCCAAAGATTGCTTCGTTGTTTCAAGCCATGCACTCTTTGCAGCATCAACGATGTTGATACAGTAGTTATCCGCTACAGCGTTTGTGGCCGAAGCTTGAGAGCCAACGGCACTGTTCTTGCGGACCGCAGCCTGCGCCGAAGCTCTTCGGTCAACTGGCGCTGCTTGAGTGCCAGAAACCTTCAACAGGGGATTGCCCTCGAGCACGGCTTCGATACCGTGCGCACTCGCATTGCCGGAATGCTGATCGCCCAGTGTAATCGTCACCCTCCAATCACTGGAACCTCCCGCGAATGTTGCGCGAGCACTACAGAACCCGGTCACAATTACCAGCACGAGCACTGCAAAAGCGCGCCGCAATCTTCTCCCAGCATCAAAACCCCAGGCATCGTTTGGGTAAGCGATCCTCATTGGACTACGAGCTCGGCTTGCAATGCGCCGGCTGATTTCAAAGTCTGCAAGATTGCCACGATACCGTTCGGCTTGAGTCCCATTCGATTGAGGCCCGTCACGAGTGTTTGCAAAGTGGTGCCGCGAAGCACTGCGATGCTGCCTCCCGCTTCGACAACAGAAAGCTCTGTCTCAGGCACGACAACAGTCTCGCCGGACGAGAATGGTGAAGGTTGAGATACTTTGGACTGTTCCGTCACACGAACCGTCAAGGTCCCGTGCGTAACGGCAACCGTCGAAATCTGGACCTTGCTACCAATGACGATCGTCCCAGTGCGTTCGTCAATCACCACACGGGCGGGCACATCAGGCTCAACGCCTAAGTCACCGAATTCCGCAATGAAGCGCGCCATTTCGATCTTTCTCGGCTTCTCCAGACGCACCGTGCGATAGTTTTGAACACGTGCGATGGAGATACCAAACCGTTGGCGCCCATATTCATTGATAGCATCGGCAATCGCGACTGCGGTCTTGAAGTCCGGGTTCCTCAATTCGATTTCGAAGCCCGCATCATTGTGCGACGCAGTTGGCCCACTTTGCTCAACTATTGCGCCGTTCGCAATCCGTCCGGTCGTTGGCACACCCTGCGTAACGCTCTCGGCTTTGCCGGCAGCTGCAAAACCCGTCACCGCGACAGGTCCTTGCGCCACTGCATAGACAGCATTATCCGCGCCAGACAAAGGCGTCATCAGCAACGCGCCTCCAGCAAGTGAAGTGGCGTCGCCGAGTGAAGCGACAGTTACATCTATCCTCCCCCCCCTGCTGACGAATGGCGGCAGCTCTCCAGTGACGATCACAGCGGCAACATTTCGCGTTCGAGCTTGCCCGTTGCGAATGTTGATCCCCATCCTATCGAGCATCGACTGAACAGACTGTTGGGTAAATGGAGCGTTGCGAAGCCCATCGCCGGTACCGTTCAGTCCAACCACCAAGCCATATCCAATCAGCTGCTGAACACGCAAATCCTTGACGTTCGTGATATCTTTGATCCGCGTCTTCGAATGGGCCGGAGCAGCACTGAGGCCCATTACAATTGCTGCCAGGAGAATCTTGTTCATGGTTCATCGACAGCCAATGTTCGATTCGGCAAGACGCGCGCTCGAACGACAAGACCAGAATCGGAATTTCGAACCGGCACGAACTCGCCCACGCCACCAGACTTTAACGGGACGCCGAGCCCAGTAATGGTCAAACCGGCTCCGCGAAACACCATTTGATATTGCCGTCCCTGAATGATGGCATGCGCCTCCTGAGTTGATCCAAGTGCTATTGGCTGACCCGCCAAGAGCGTACGACGCGCAACCTTGCCAACGAGTGTGTCGAGCGTCTCATGCACGCCTGTCAGACCAGTCTCGGCGACCGGAAATGTCCGACGCATCAATACCGCACCATCCAAGACCTGGCCTGGATAGATGGTCATCCGGGGAACTGGCCACTCGCGCAACGCCGTATCGGCGGCACTTGGCACCGTCAGGATGACAACCGAGCAGAGCAATACCAGTCCACGCAAACCCAGTGATGATCGTGTCCGACCCATACTCAGCGAATTCCCTTCGCAAGAGTGCCATACATGTCGTCGGCTGCTTGGATCACCTTTGAATTCAACTCATAGGCGCGTTGTGCGGTAATCAGCTCGGTAATTTCCTTGACTGCATCGACGTTTGAACTTTCGAGATAACCCTGCTGTATAGAACCAAAACCTGCATCACCTGGAACGCCAATGACCGCCGAACCGGATGCAGTCGTTTCGCGAAACAGATTGCTGCCCAATGGTTCCAGCCCGACTTCGTTCGCGAAGGTTGCAAGCGTCAATTGCCCCAGTTGCTGTAAGTCCGGTCCGCCACCAACCCGCGCAAAGACCAGGCCGGTCTCGTTGACAATTACCTCGCTCGCATTCTGCGGAATCGTGATGGATGGCTGAACAAGGGCCCCATCCAGCGTGACGAGCTGACCCTCGGCGTTCTTATTGAATGCCCCCGCTCGCGCGTACAGCGTTTCGTTGTTGGGGCCTGCAACTTGGAACCAACCGCGACCGTTGAGTGCAAGATCAAACCGATTCCCGGTTTTCGCCAGCGCGCCTTGAATGTGCAAATGCCGAATCGCCGCCGTGCGAACCCCCAAACCAATATGGACGCCCTCAGGAATTTGTCCTTCGCCACCCCGGCTTGGCGCGCCGGCGGGCCGGTCTGCCTGATAAAGCAGATCCGTAAACTCTGCGCGCGAGCGCTTGTAACCGCTGGTATTTATGTTGGCGACGTTATTCGCTATCACTTCAACATTAGTCTGTTGAGCCGCCATTCCGGCGGCAGCTATCGACAAAGCGCGCATGGTGCCCTCAGATCTGTTGCCGACTCAAGTCAAGGTAGGCCGCAACGACTTTGTCGCGAATTGCCAACGTGGCCTGCAGTTGTTGTTCAGCCCGCATCATGGCCTCGACTGCATCCTGAATAGAACCCTCGCCGCGCATTGCCGCTATCGACTTTGCTTCGCCCGCTCGGAGCGCACCGGCCGCATCGGAGAGGAGACCCGCCATCATGTCACCAAACGACGGCGCACCTGGCCCCGGCAGTTGGCTCGCACCAGACGCACTCGCGCCAGCGCCAGCCATTGCTGGAGTTGACCTCATCACGTTCGTCGAAAGATCAATCATGTCGATGGCCTCAGCAGATCGAGGGTCATGGAAATCATCTCTCGTGACTGCTTAATCATTTGAACATTTGCCATATAACTCCGTTGTGCTTCACGCATGTCGGCGAGTTCGATCAGCATGTTGACATTGGGCATCTTTACGTAACCCGTCTCATCTGCCGCAGGATGCCCCGGCAGATACTCCGTGCGAAACGGCGAGCGGTCGAAATCGACATGGGCAACGCCAACGAGCGCCGCCCCGTCTTCCGCCGAGCCGTCATTGCTGAAGCCAATCGTTTTTCGACGATATGGGTCCGCGCCCGGCACCTCACCCGTCGAATGCGCATTCGCGAGATTTTCCGAAACGACGCGCATGCGCTGAGACTGAGCGCTGAGCCCCGTAGTCGCCACGCGAATTGCCTGCTGCAACGAATCCATGATTCTCAGCCCCGCGTGCTTGAGGCCAACATCCGCTGAAATGCCTTCATCGCACCAACGTTGAAGCCAATCGACCGATTGATGTCACCCACTTTTAGAAACTCAAGATCGAGATTGACCGCATTGCCCGAGTGATGAACCTCCACTGGTTCGGCCTCTTCAACCGTGATCGCGGCTGCCTTCGCGACACCTGACGTCAGATGAGTTCTCGATGTCGTGCGCAGGCCGCCATCCATTGCACTTAAAGTCGCCGCAAACGGAGCAATATCCCGAGCCTTGAAATCGGGGGTATTCGCATTCGCCACGTTCCCGGCAACCACCGAAAGTCGCTGTGACAACCAGCGGTTCTGGCGCATCGCCACGTCAAAAAGGTCTGTGGAATTCATTGTTCACGGTCCCCTTACCACGCAGGTACGCTAGAAACGCAAACTTGCGTGGAGCTTATTGCAGCGCAATCGGAGCCGCGATCTCAATACCCAAACGAGCATCCGCGAATGCCGCCGAAAGCTGCGCTGTATTCTCTCCCGCGTTTGGACGTGCGCTATCGAACCAAATGTAGGTGATGTCGACGAACTTGTCGGCCTTGCCGAGCGAAAGTCGGAAGTAGACATGAACGCCACGATTATGGAATTCCATGTCCAGGGCGATGCAAGGAGCCTGTGCCCAATCCATCATCACATCCCCCGAATGCCCGAATCGCACCGTTCCAGGTCTGAACCACAATTCGGCTGAAGACTTCACCAAGCTTTCAACGTTGGTGAAACGTCCCGTTCTTAAAAAGACCAGATAGTCGGTGGCATCCACCAGGAGGAGATCCCCAGCCAAGGATGCAAGTCCATCCGCCAAAATGCGTTCGCGTGCTTCGACCTCATCCACTCTTGCTCTGCGCATTTTGGCTTCACCTCAACAGTGGCCTGCACGATGACGTCCTCGAGCCCGCAAGAAGAGCAGAATTTCTGCAACCGCCTTGTAAAGCTCAGTCGGAATCATCTGATTCACATCAAGACGATCGTGCAGCGATCGCGCCAAGGCCTTATCCTCGACAACTGGAATACCTTGCTCCTCAGCAATACGCCGAATCGTTAGCGCGACGTTGTCTCTCCCCTTCGCAACCACGCGCGGCGCACCACCTTCTGCGCGGACATACCGAAGCGCGACCGCGTAGTGCGTAGGATTCGCGACCACCAGCGATGCCCGCGAAACGTCTGCCAGCATGCGCCGGCGCAGGCGATCGCGCGCCCGGGAGCGCCGTTGCGCTTTCAAGAGAGGGTTGCCCTCTTGATCCTTGTGCTCGTCCTTGACCTCCTGCCGCGTCATACGCAGGCCGCGCTTCCATAGCGCGCGAACAACCAAGATGTCCGATGCCGACAGCAAAAGGCTCGCCAGTGCCATAATCGCAAACGCGCGGATCGCGAACCTCAGTAGATCGGGGCCAACGGCTGCGGCCTCCGTGAGGGTCATGTTGACGATCTCTACCCACATTCCAAATGCGATGACTGCCGACAAAGCTCCCAGCGCAGCAAGCTTGAACAGGGCCTTGGCGAGATCGATTTGGCTCTGCCAACCAAACAGCCGCTGCCATCCTGTACTCGGCGAAATTCTCGAGCCTTTGAAGCTGATCCTTTCAAGCACAGCCGTCGGCCTATTTTGCAGCAACGCCCCCAGGAGGCCTCCCAGCGCCAAAAGTCCGATGATGGGAGCAACCGCTCGCGCTCCGGCGACACCAACCGTGCTCAAGAGTTGACTGGCATCACCCCCCACCTCCAACCGCCACGCACCGGCGTTTTCCAACAAACCCGCAAGCGTCTGACTGAGCTGCCTGGCTGCGTCTTGGACCACCAAGCAGAGCGCCAGCGTCGCCGCCACCAGTACGCCGAGAATATTGACCTCGCGAGACACAGGCACGTTGCCCTTCGCGCGCGCATCATTGAGCCGCCGTTCGCTCGGCATCTCTGTTCGGTCATCGCGGTCACCCGAACCTGCCATCTATGTCGCCCCCATCAATCCGTATCGCCCTCGCCATCACTTCCGCCGATGACAATCAGGCCTTCCGCCGAAAGCTTCAGTACGGTATCCACCACCATTCGACGCGCCTGCACGACATCGGCCTGTGCGATGTTCGCCATAGCCTGCAACTCCGACTGCGCCACGCGGCGCGCACGCGGCGACATCGCGCCGATAAGCACGTCCTGAAACACTTGATCCGTTCCATTCAGTGCTAAAACGAGCCGCTCCACTGGGATCCGGTCAATAACAAGCGACAACGCACTCGGTATGAGCACAGCAACATCCTCAAACGAAAAAAGCAGCTTCTTCAGCCGCGCCGCATCCTTCGGCCGCGTTAGCGCCAACTGAGCGATGACTTCAGAAGCATGCGCCTTTTCGAGCTGGTTGAGAACCTTGGCAATGCCGTCGTGTGCGCCTTCATCCTCCTGCTTTGCGGCAATCAAATCCTCACGCAACGCATTTTCGACAACGGCTTTCACATCAGCCACGGGATCCCGTTGCGTCAGCATCCGGCAAACGACATCGTTCCGTGTCGACGCCGGAAAGAGCCTGAGAATGTCGGCATTCTGACCTGGGTCCAATCGCGCGAGTACAAAGGCGCATACCTGCGGATGCTGACCCGAAAGATAGTTGGCAAGCACTCCGACCTTCAATTTTGCAAGCTGCGGCCAAACGGGTTCGTCCGCAGGCAACACTGTTTGCGGCTCCGGCGGGGCCGGGGCATCAGATGACACGTTGCCGATGAGCCGCTTTAGGTCCTCACCGGTCGCCATTGGGCCGACACCGCGTGAAATATCCCGCTCGAACTCTTCGACAATTGCGGACAGCTGATCGGTGTCGAGTGACGGAAGACCTTCTGCCGCCACCGCGATCAGTCCGCGCTCACTCGCGTCGAGACGCCTCAGCAGCGAGGTTGCCATCGAGTTGTCGAGCAACAATAACAGCAATGCAACCTTTTGCCGGCGTGACAACGGCTGCCCTGACGCCGCAACAGTCACGGGGATCGCACTCATGCTTCAGATTTCCGGCGCGATCATCGGCCATGTTCCGTGATGTTCCCAACCTCGGTCAGTTTGATACCAAACCTAGACGAAGCCTCGTCGGCAACAACTATCTCGCCGCGCGCAACGACCCGACCATTGACCAGAACATCAACTGGCTCGCCGATCTTGCGATCGAGCGGGACGAGTGCACCCTTAGAAAGTTTCGACAACGCAGACACCGACATGGTTGCAGATCCGATCACAACACGCAAAGTCACCGGGATCCGCATGATGAAATCGGGATTGTGCCGCACATCGACATGCGGATCTCCAGCGAGGGACGCTCCAACTGTGGCCTGCCGAAACAACTCCTGGCCCATCACTGGATCATCTGAGGCGGGCGTTAGTTCCGCCGCAAATTCGGCGAGCGGCGAATCGTTCTCAGAAAGGGTTCGGATCATGGTTTCTCAAAGGCTCCTCGCCGCCACAGATGCGACCCGGTGATAACCGCTCGCAATCAACCGGACCAATCTAGATCTCGCTTCCTTGCTTGGAGCTGTCACAGCGGCACACGCGATCACATCTCTTCAGCTGAGATGGCCAGAAAGTCGAATTGCCGATCGATAAATCCCTCGATCCGAAGTGCAAACGCCTGTTCTGCCTTGCCCAGTCGACACAACATGACTGGGATTCCGGCGCACTCGACCCTCACCGAGCTTGACGTTGTGGACCTCAACTCCAGCACATCGCCAACGCACATTGCCGCAATTTCCGAAAGCGGCACCAGCCGCTCCTCAAGTATGGCAACAAGTCCTGCACGGCTCTCCGCAGCATGACGCTCAAAATGCCGGCTCCAGACCGGGTCACCACCGGTGTCGCTTGGCGGTTGCGCTGCCCCAGTCGAATTGGTCAGAGGTTCGAGAAACTCGTGCCCAATTCCTATTGATACCACGCCACACTTGTCGTCGACATTCAAACCAAAACGAGCGAACACGATCGGCCTCCGCTCACTTCCGACGGCCTTGGGATCCAAATCCTCGCTGACATCTTTCACATTAACGCCCATTGCGTTCAATCGGAACAAAGCCTCCACGAGCGCCTGCGCAAAACGGCGAGCGGCAAGGCGCACGATGCCCGTGTCGATCTTTGAAGGCTTTCGCGACGGTGTGCCGTTGCCCGGCAAGCGGCCGCCCAAACTACCGTCGACCAACAGCGCAACACACTCAGTGTCAACGTGCATCAAGATTTGACCGCCCGAATTCAGGCCCGCAATTGCAGGAAAGAGGCCTGCGGGGCCACACGCCGAGGTGAATTCGCCGGCACGAAGTGGTTTCATTTCCAGGACGGCAACGTTCGGCATCGCGGTCAACATTTCAGATAGCCGCTCAGCACTATTTTTCGCTACTTCCGCCAGTGCTTCCGCTAATCCTACGAAGCGATCCAGCCTCCCGGAACCATGTTCGATCGCCACCTCTATTTCACTCTTAGACCGCTCTATCCTCTGCGCTCCCGTTCCCGTTCCGTTGGTGGAGGACATCAGGCAGCCCGCTTCTGATTGGCTGCGGCTTTGCCAGCGCCAGCTCCACCGATCGTTGCATTCTCGACCGCTTCTATACTCGGCCGCTCATAAGCAGAAATTGTCTTTCGCCCATGTTCTATTGCAACCTGCGGCATGGCCCCGTTCATAAAGGCGAGGAGCGTTTGCTTGACCAAAATATATAGTCGCACCTTTTTGTCGCGGATCATTTTCAGTTTCGTCGCAATTGGCGCAACAACGGCATATGAAAAGAAAATTCCGGCGAAAGTTCCCACCAACGCCGCTGCGATCAGCCCGCCCAAAATTTCCGGCGATTGATCGATTGCTCCCATCGCTTTGACGACGCCCAAAACCGCCGCAACGATCCCGAGAGCAGGTAAGCCATCACCAACCGTCACCAAAGCATGGTACGATTTCAACCGGTCGTGACGAACGGTATCGATCTCCTCATCCATCAATGACTCGATTTCGTGGGTCCTCGCATTTCCCATGATGATGAGCCGGATATAGTCGCAAATAAATGTCAACAGCTCGACATTAGCGAGCACCGATGGAGCGGCCTGGAACAGCTGCGCCTCGTTGGGGGCATCCACAATTGCCTCCACTTCACTGCGCGGCTTGCTGCGCAATTCCCGCAACACCGCAAACAGCAGCCCGAGCAGCTCAATGTAGTCCTGCTCCTTCGGCATGTCGTTCTTGAATGCCTCAATCAAACCTACGCCAAAATCCTTGATCGTCTTCATTGGGTTCGCAACGATGAAAGTTCCGAGCGACGATCCACAAATGATGACGTATTCCCACGGCTGCCAGATGACGCTGACATGCCCCCCCATCGCCATGAAGCCGCCGAGCATGCAAGCAAGCGTAACGACAAGGCCAATAATGATGGTCACGGTTCCTCCGTAGCATCATGAACAGATCCGGACGTTAGCGGCGCTGAGCTTGTGCGAGCCTTGTCGTCTCCATTTTGGATTGGGCACAGCCCCTCAAGTCTCGCACAAGCTTGATACGACGTAATGGAGGTCACCCGCGGCATTTGACTGCTCATGCTCACGACATCCTCGATCTACCGGACCATAGCGGACTCTCTGCCGCGACGCTTGGATGCCGCCGCCAAGAACCCGCCCGCCGCTCGCGAAATTGCCTTCTATCTCGCGAACATCGGCAATGTGCGCTCCATCAACGACCTTGTTGAGAACCGCCGAGTATTCGAGTTTGCGATGCGGGCGCATGGCTTGAATGACATGACGTACGCGAAAGCATTTATTCGAAAGGTTCTGGAAGGAGGAATCAACTCGCGAGACGGCCTTGCCACGCGCCTTGCGGATCCGCGGTACCGCGAATTCGCCGAGACATTCAATTTTGTCCGCTACGGAACCGCAACGACCGCCTTCGAGCGTACACAACAAGGAACTGTCGATCGCTATACCCAGCAATTACTCGAAACAAGCGCCGGTCAGGACAATGAGGGTGTGCGGCTCGCCCTGTATTTCCAGCGAAAGGCCCCAAAACTCCATTCGCTCACAGGACTGCTAGCCGATCGCGCATTGCTGAAGGTAGTTCAGACGGCGTTTGGTCTACCAACCTCGATGTCGACGTTGAGCCTCGAGAAGCAAATCCTCATGATTGAGCAGCACGTAAATATCGATGACCTGCGAACACCGCAGCGGCTCACGCGGATGTTGGATCGCTTCACCAACATGTGGGACATCGGCAACAGGAACCCAACCAGCACATCCGCGGCTGTCAATCTCGTTCTTGGGCGTCCAGTGTCGCTTAGTCCCGACGTGCTGGGGAAGTTGCAAAATCTGAGATCAAGAGGTTAAAGCCATGCAGGCCAATGTTTATGTCGGTCTTTCTGCCCAATTGGCACTCAACCGCCGTCTCGAAACACTGGCCCACAATGTTGCCAATAGCTCGACCGCCGGCTTTCGAGCAGAGGCAATTACGTTCGGTACCATCGCTTCTCATTCCACACGCACACCTGTAGATTTTGCTACACCCGGCACGTCCTATCTGTCCCGGCGTCAAGGCGAGCTCACACAAACCGGCAATCCCCTCGACGTCGCCATAAACGGTGACAGTTGGCTTGGGCTTTCCACACCTGTTGGACAGGTTTTGACCCGGGATGGACGAATGCAGATGAGCCCTACAGGCGAGCTGCAGTCGCTAACAGGATATCCGGTTCTCGACGTCAGTGGGACGCCGCTGCAAATGGACCCTTCAGCAGGTCCTCCGCAGATTGCCCGCGATGGCATGATCTGGCAGGGCGGCCGGCAGGTCGGCGCACTGGGCCTCTTTCGAATTCCTCAGAACGCCAATCTCGTTAAATTCGACACCTCAGGTGTCATTCCAGATCAGCCCCCGACACCGGAACTCGACCTTAATCGAACCGCTGTGGTGCAAGGTCAGATTGAGCGTGCCAACGTCAACCCAGTCACTGAACTGACCCAGTTGATCACGGTTCAAAGATCATTTGAAGCCCTGACAAGCATGCTGAACGAGATTGAAGCATCGATGCAATCATCGCTTCGTATTCTGGGCGGAGCGTCGACCTGATGGAGCAGCGGAGAACACTATGTGAGTTGCCGACGATCGATCCGCAATCACTACCAATCCATCCACACACGAGCCATACCGGAAGCAAACTGAAACACCTGGCGACATCGCTGAGCGCACTCCGTAGTGACGGCGTGCCGATCCGTGTCGCAGGTCAGGTCAGGGGCATCAATTCCACAACGCTAGACATCGCTGGACTCTCACCGTTTGTGGCGCGAGGCGATCGCCTCACTATTGAGACAGATGGCATCATACATACTGGAGAAGTGTTACAGATAGATCCGCATCGCGTGACGGCCGCACTCTATCAGAACGACGCGACGCTCTCCCTGGGGGCGCGTGCTTGGCATCTCGGCAGAGCAACCTTGGCGCCTCATGCGAGCTGGAAAGGCCGTTGTCTTGACCCCCTCGGAAATGCACTCGATGGAGGCGAGCCGCTGAAGACTGGCACGAGCGCGCTGCCCATTGATCGCGATGCCCCCGACCCCCTGCAACGCCAGCGCGTCCAGACCCCAATGCCGACGGGCATCCGGGCCGTCGATATCTTCACACCGCTGTGCGCCGGTCAGCGCATCGGTATTTTTTCCGGATCGGGTGTCGGAAAAACATCTCTGCTCGGCATGCTCGCGCGCGCTTCCGCGTTCGATACTGTCGTCATCGCCTTGATCGGCGAGCGCGGCCGGGAGGTCCGAGAATTTCTCGAGGATGTGCTCGGGCCCTGGAGGTCACGTGTTGTGGCGATCATCGCTACCAGTGACAGCAGCCCGTTGCTTCGCCGGCTCGCGCCGAAAACGGCCATGTGTGTCGCGGAGCACTTTCGAGATGAAGGTCAGAATGTACTGCTTATCGTCGATTCTATTACACGGTTCGCTCACGCCGCCCGCGATGTCGCTCTGGCGGCAGGAGAGCTTCCGGTTGCGCGAGGATTTCCACCCAGCGTTCTTGCGGATTTGCCGCGTATTTTGGAACGCGCTGGACCTGGGCCCGTCGGGTCTGGAAACATCTCAGCAATCGTTTCGGTCCTGGTCGACGGCGACGACATGAACGACCCAATCGCAGACACAATTCGAGGAATACTCGACGGTCACATCATTCTCGATCGTGCCATTGCCGCACAAGGCCGATATCCCGCGATCGACATCCTGCACTCGATCTCACGACTTACCCAGCGCGCATTGACGTCTGAACAACAGCGCACAGCGATCCAACTTCGAGGACTGATTGCCAAGTTCGAGGCGACCCGTGATCTGCGCACTCTTGCAGGCCATTCGACTGGTGTTGATCCTGAACTTGATGACGCCGTAAGGCTCGTTCCACACCTCACCGAGGCGCTGAAGCAGCCACTCGGTACACCCGAGAGCAAGGATCCATTTGCTGAAGTCCTGGAGATATTGAAACTATCGCCATGACGTTGCGCAGCCGGCTCAAGGAGCCATAGTCAGTGGCCTATCGCTTGGCCCTTGTCGGTGGCGATCTCGCTGAACGCACATGTCCGTACGTCTCGTCTTCAAGTACATGTAGTACGCCAAATGCTTAGTCCTGGTCCAGCATACCTTTACACAATCGTCGTCCATGCTCTGGCGAATGCACGCCCCCTATCGCGTTAGGAGCTTATCGTCGGGCCCCAGCGGCTCTGTGAATGCTAGGCCACAGCAACCCGCAAGCCACCAGCGCACGACGGCTTCAAGTCGTCGCCCATCCAAGAGTTGCAAGGCAACCTTATCACCTGCAAAAACGCCAATCGCGCCGCGTAATCCGACCCCACCGGCTGAAACATCTCGAATCAATGTCGACTGGAAACTATCGCCTTTGTAGAGAATGGCCCGAATACGCGTCGCATATCGGGCATCTCGTCGGATATGCGTTGACGGCCTCGGAGTCTCGTTCCCAGCACCGCCGCCGTCGATATAGGTCTTGTGAACGCCCTGCGCGCGACCGTTGGAACGCACCTCCGCAAATACACCAGTCGGCGCTTGGTACATTCGACGATTTCCAGCAATGATTGACGATTGATTTGGCAACATATTTTCATGCCCTCGCTCAGCCCGAAACTCCAACACCAGAACTCTGACCACCGACTCCAATACTCTTTCCATCCAGTTGGACTTCGACAGCCTCTTCGCCACGCGAATGTCTTGCTGCCGCCGCGAACCGGTAACATCGCCGTCCCGATGCTTTGGCACGATAGAGCGCGGCATCAGCGACCTTTAGCAGCTCCTCGTCGGAGCTTCCGTGCACCGGAGCGACCGCGATGCCGACACTAACACCCAGTCGCACCGAAATTTGACCAATATCGAATGGAAGAGCAATCGTATCGATCAATCGCTGAGCCAATATCGCTGCATCCGACGGAGTCCGAATATCGACCTGCAACACAACGAATTCATCCCCGCCAATACGAGCCACTGTGTCGGTGGCCCGCACCGCCTCGCGCAATCTCCCAGCAACAGCTTTCAGGACGAGATCACCAGCTCCATGTCCGAACTGATCATTGATCGGCTTGAACCCGTCGAGATCGAGACAATGTACTGCCAGCACCTCGCCGCGCCCAACCCGCGCAAGAGCGCCAGCAAATCGATCACTGAGTAGGAGGCGGTTGGGAAGCCCGGTCAGCCTATCGTGATTGGCATGGTGGGCAATCTGTGCCTGCGCCTGTCGTTGCTCCGTCACATCCACGTACGTTGTGACAAAGCCGCCCCCAAGAATTGGGGCACCACGGACATCAAGAATTCTTCCATTTGGCCGAGACCGCTCGAAGGCATGTGCACGCGCCTCACGCACACGCTCCATACGATCTCTGACCTGCGTCTCAACATCGCCAGCGCCATATTCCCCCCGCTTGGCATTCGCGCGAAACAGATCTTCCATGGTCGGCATGCCGTTGGCAAATAGCTCATCTGGATACTCCAGCATATCCTTCAGTCGCGAGTTGCAGACGACCATGCGCAGATTACAGTCAAATACTGAAAGGCCGCCAGGGAAGTTATCAACGACAGCTTCGAGAAAGCGGACTCGCTCCTGCAAGGCTCGCACCTTGCCTTCCATCCGCTGCTCTACTTCTTGCGAACAGGCAATCCTCTCGCAATTCCTCAACGCAACTGCACTCACAACCACCCTCCGATCCAAAACGCGACACTCGTGTCCGACGCCGGGTCCCCCCGCCGCCTCTTGAGCAACTTCAATTGATTGATCAAACCTGCGCGTCATGCGTCGAGGGTGTCCATGTGCGAAGCGCACAAAGAGCAAGAGCATCATGCTCTGCGTTGGACGCCCGAGCACGTCCATGACACCTTTCAGGCATACAAATGATAGCGCTCATGCCTTTAGAAATTATTGCCGCCGTTCGTAGCAATCCTACACAGGATCTCGAATATGGCACGGCTCCTGCGTCGGCGAAATTCCGCGCTACATACTCTTTGACACCTTGGCTTGGCACGTAACCGCCATATTGACCTCGCCGGCGTCGTATCAGGGACGTCGAAATCATATCAATCAAATGATAGCAGTCACGAACCCGTGCGTCGAAATCATTGGCCAACCAATTGCGACCAGCTTTGCAACGCTTGCCGAGCCATCTTAAATGCCAACTCTGCAACTCGACCCCAAGCTTTGGATCGGCCCGCCAATACTGCTGGCAACTTTTGTGTCATCAGGCGAACTACTCTACCGACTTTCGCAGCGCAAGAGAGTTCGGGCCCCTTATTGCACGCCGGCGTTGCCAAGAGAGTTTTTTTGGCAGCGCAACAAATTCGACCCCTGCATGTCGATCGCGGTAGTGGACCAGCTGGCAGGTGACAATAAAATCATCCTGCTCGATGCTGAGCTCAAACTTCGACGGCAACAACTCATCTACTGCAAAGCGAAGCCTTGCTCCACTTTCCGAGATATCAACAACGACGCAGGCAATCGCCTCCCTTCCAGCGACGGTGATCTGTGCTGGCTTGCAAGTGGCTCGTCGCCCAAAGCGCCTTCGTTCCAATTTCATCTCCATGGATTTCACCGCGACTAACAACCTTGCGAGTTACAGATTCGGCACAAGGACAACATGAAACGACGCTGTTCTCATGACACCGGATACTAGCAACGCAACGCCACCGTGAAGATGAAATCGCGGCGAATTAGGCCGACTTCACTTACTTGCGCTGCTGGCGGACCAACGGGCGCGCACCCTCCCCCATCCACAAGTCTTTATCCTGCAAAACGCTCGGCAACGACACCGCACCGGTTTGGACATCAGAACAAAACATCACGCCGATTGCATGTTGCAGCACATGCCGGATTTCGCAGTGAATGATGTCGAGATCCGGCTCCAGCTGCAGCTCGAACCGAAACGGCAGCCATGACGGCGGATCAAGCTCCAGCAGTGCGCCTTTTGGAGAAACATTCCGAACCGTGCAGGGTATCTTTGGCCGGCCCGCGACTCTGATCCAACCGTGAACATTCTTGATCCGGCGCCCAAATTGTCGTCGTTCCATGATCGCCCGCCAGGGTTCCAATGCGACGCTCAGATCGAACGTTTGCGCCATCTTGGTGGGAATAGTGTGTGCATCGACTTGCGCCACGCTTGCGCTCTCGAGTCAGTTGAATGACGTGGAGCTGAAATGGGCTGCATTTTACCGTTCGAAACAATTTGCTAGTACTTCTCGTTTAAGACTAGTGCACCCCCGCTGGGCCGAGTGGTCAGTCAATCACCACTCATCCGCGCCATGATGGCGCGCTGAACAGCACCGCTCAAAGCGGTACCGTTTATGCCCACGCATGATGCACCGAGGCGTCCAACCGCAATCTCCTGGCGCTGGATACAGGTTTTCAGGTCTACTCGGGTGCATCTCAATGATATCAACCGCAGAACCAGCGACCCACCCATTTCGGAAATCTACCCAGTGGATGGCGCGACAATCACACATTGGCTTCGGTCTGATGCTGATTGTTGTGATTTGGTTGGCCGTCCTGCAGCTCCTGAACACCGAACGCGTATCCCTCAAACGGGGCATGGTTCAGGAGCTGGCAAACTTGTCGCTCGTGTTCGAGCAGAATGTGCTGCGCTCCATCGGAGAGGTCGACCGTATCCTGCAGACGATCCGCAGCTCCGAGCCGCGCGATGGCACACCAAATGACTGGACCGCCGTCATTCGGCGAACGTATGCAATCGACGATCAAACCCTACAGATTGCGGTGATCGACGCACAGGGCATCCTAGTCGCGAGTACATTGGGACTACCTAGCGGACCGAAGTTGGATCTCGGCGATCGCGAGCACTTCCGCGTTCATAAACAGTCCAACCTCGACCTCTTGTTCATCAGCAAACCCGTGATCGGGCGCGCATCGAAGAAGTGGTCGATTCAGGTAACCAGACGCATCACGCAGCAGGATGGTCGCTTTGGCGGTGTTGTTGTTGCATCACTTGATCCCAGTCACTTATCGCGAACTTACAATGCCTTGACCTTGGGTGAGAGTGGTGGCCTGGCTTTGATCGGCACCGACGACATCATCCGTGCCGGCGCAGGAACTCTTTGCAAGCGCGATTGGCCAAAGCTTGCGCGAAGGCCGGCCGCTCGATTGGCAGCAAAGCCATGTCGCCGGCGCCAAATTTGTCTTGGAGGAGTTTGCCCAACAGGCGCGCCTCACAGCATTCCGCGACGTCGGCACGTATCCCCTGCGCGTCCTTGTCTCGACCCTCGAACTCGATCACACCAACGCATGGGTCCGTCACCTCCGCATCTATCTTGGCGCCGCGTCTCTGGCCTCTATCTCAATCATCGTGATTATCATTCTATCGGCCAGGGGGCGCCGGCGCCACGAGACCAAGATCACAAACTTGGTACGTCACGACTCATTGACTGGCCTTGCCAATCGCGTGCAGCTCCTTGAACGCCTCGACAACTCTTTGAAGATCCCGCAGGACGACCGCAGTTCCGCGCTTCTCTTGCTCGATTTGGATCGCTTCAAGTTTGTTAATGATGCACACGGCCATCCGATTGGAGATAAATTGCTGCGCGCAACTGCTGATCGCATTCGCAAGAACTTGCGCCGTGATGACCTTGCCGCTCGTCTTGGCGGCGACGAATTCGCGATCTTACAGGACAATGCCCACTCGGAAGATGCCAGTGTTCAGCTTGGCAATCGGCTTTGCCGGATTCTGAGTGAGCCGTTCTTCATTGACGGCCTAAGAATTGAGATTGGTGTAAGCATAGGAATCGTCCTTTGCCGCCATCATGCGGGCGACGGCAGCGAGGTCATGAAAGCCGCCGATCTCGCGCTCTACAGTGCCAAGGCTGACGGTAGAGGACAATGCAAGCTCCACACCACCGAACTAAGTGCTGCAGCTGAACTCGCGACGTCAGCTTGTATCTCAGTTCCAGGGCTCGATCGAACGGAGAGAATTCGAACTTCATTATCAGCCCATCGTTATGATCGATTCAGAACAAGTGACTGGCTACGAAGCACTCATTCGCTGGCAACATCCCGAACGTGGTCTCGTACCACCCACTGTGTTCATCCCACTGGCGGAGGAAACTGGATTCATCTCCGCGCTCGGTCATTGGGTTCTGCATGAAGCCTGCAAGGAAATTGCAAGCAGATCGGATCACCTGAAGATCTGCGTGAATATCTCACCCGTGCAATTCCGCGATACAAAGTTGGTCGAAGTCGCGGCGTCCGCAATTGCGGCATCTGGCCTTGCGCCCGAGCGGCTGGAAATTGAAATTACCGAGTCAACGCTCATGCAGAATGATCGCTCAATTACCGACACTTTGCAGCAACTGCGGGCTCGTGGCATCAAGATCGCTCTGGACGACTTCGGCACCGGCTACTCATCATTGAGCTATATCCATTCTTATCCTATAGATTGCATAAAAATTGACAGGTCTTTCGTCAAGGATTTGGGCGAGAAACCGGTCGCAAATGCAATCATCCGCACGATTACAACTCTTGCCGCAAGCCTGGGGATGAGCACCATCGCGGAGGGCGTCGAGACGCGCGCACAACTCTTCGAACTGTCACTGCTGGGATGCAATGAAGCACAAGGCTATTTGTTTGGCCGGCCAATGCCGGCAGAACAAGCGCTCCCCTCTGCCGCTCCGGCGTTACCAACCGATCTCGCCGAAGACCCTGCGGCAGCCGGACCACCACCGGCTCTCTGCAACCAACCACCCGCAACCGGAGCAAGGCAGTCCCACCATGCGTACTGATCACTTTTCGCCGCAAAGCGACGGGATTGGCATAGGCCAACACCGGAAACAAGCTGCCGCATCGCAGCACGTTGCAAGCCGCAACGCGGCCGATCAAGTTTGCTGTGACGCATTCGACCCGGCACCTCTCAGCTTACTGCTCGCCTATCTCTCAATGACAACACTGATCATTCTCGCACTCCAAATGCCCTGCGCCGATGATGCGTGGAGATTTTTTGGTGCGCTTGGATGACGACATCCAGCAAACATCCTGCTTCGGCACTAGCCGACAAATTCCCGGGCATCAAGAATCGAAGCAAAGCGCCGCTTTCCGAGTATCGTTTCCATCTCAACGGAGCCATCACCAAATAGCTTGTATTCCCGCCCATTCAGCGAGCCCACAGCGACCGGCTCGCCTCGGGGCTCTATCGTTGGCGTGGACATCGTCGATACCTCAATTCGCTGCAGTGAGACAATTTTTGACTGCAACGACGACACCGCTCGAGAGCTAAGCACCCGATTGCGCTCGATCGCATCGAGTATCGCGAGTCCAAACCCTGTGATAATGATGCCTTCCGCCATTCGGCTGAGCAAGGCCACGTGCATCACCACAGCCTCCGTCATCGACGTTTCAACCGATATCGAAAAGCTCGCCAGCGCAATCAAAACAAGCCAACCAATGCCGGCAACGAAGACCCCAGATCTAAAGAAATACGTCAGAACGTGACCTATTGAACCAGGCTCCTTCTTAGTTCCGCGAGACAGCTCCGACAAGCGAAGTGCCGAGGATGCCGAGAGAACCTCACCAAAATCTACCTTCATTGCAGTCGTCCCTTTCGAATGTCAGTCTTGTGAATGAAGTTAAACTCCTGAATCAAAATCTCCTTGATCACAGGCTGCCCCAGTTTTTTGTTGACACTTTCGGCAATTCTCGCGGAGAGGTCGGAGAAGCTTTGCTTTGCCAACGACTGATCACGCGGAATCGCGCCAGCATACAGCAAACGGAACGCTTCATCGGTAACGAGATCGTCCGGCCTGACTGATGCCGATTTCAACTCCGCAGAATACGCGAGGTACGCTGGGCGCATGACCACATAACCCTCGATATCTCCATTTGCGACGATCGGAACACTGATCGTGCGCAATTTGACTGTCTCCAGCTTTCCGGCTGGTGACTTGCTGGCCGTTGGACTGTGCGCCTGGCGGCTCGACCAATCGGCGCCACCGAATGCCGCACCAAGCGTGACAACACAGAGCCAAAGACCAATGATCACGTGCAAAATCATGACTCGCTGTCAGCGCTCCTCGTGTGGGCACCGTACGTTCCGTCCGATTCAGCGTCTCGCATCGATTGCGCGATCATTGATGTGACAGAACGCGCAGCCTCCATGTGTAGCCTTAGTCGATCGCGATTATCCTCAGCGGCCTTCTGAACACGCGACAACAACGCACGATATTGCAGTGTCTCGCGCGCGTCCAAACCCCGTAGCGCACGGGTAAGTTCGAGGAGACCTTGGCCCTTCCTGTTCGTACTGTCCTGTAGGGCCGGGATTTGACCACCAGATAAGTGTTTCGAACTCGCCCACCAACTCAAGTTCCAATCGCTGCAGCAGCGCAGTGACGGTTCCGATCCTATCGTCACTGCCACCCAAGGCAGGAATGCCCGACATCACTTCGGCGCGCGACCGATGAGCAGAACCGCTCGCATCATTGTGACCCGGCACGGCCGCGCGTGTTGTCTTCAGCATTTTTCAGACCTTCTGATAAGAAGATGCCGTGGTCGCACGCGCAAATGCCGGCTCAACGAGACCGCTCAGTCCCAGCCGCTCCTGTCCCGCAAAACTTTTTGCCAGCCCCTCAACGAGCATGCCGCGCCACGTGTCGCCTGCAGCACCTTTTCCAAATAGATGGCCCGACCCTCGCGGCACGAGTTGCTCCAGCAGTTGTCGAAAGATGAGCTCTTCAAGCTGTGCGCTAACGGTCGCTGCCTTCCGCGCATGCGATATGGGGGCAGGCGCACCGTCCTGAGCAACCATCATCGCCGCTTCAAACGCCGCCGAATCCGAACGGCCTGCCACATTCCCCAGTGGGTTCGCACCACGCGCCACGTCGGCAAGCAACTGGTTAGTCACTGAAATCCTCGGTGCGATCTCGTGCGCGCGCATGTGTCTTGTCCTTCAGCGTTACCAAACTGCTGCGACCAAGCTTGATCCCGCTCGCTTACCTCGACCTTGCAGCGCGGTGGATCGCATGCAGCCGCACCAATTCTGCGCCTTGCTGCTGCTCAGCCCTTCTCATCGCAGTGTCCTGCGCCGTGCTCAGCCGGCGTTCGGCGAGTTGCACTGCAAGCACAAATTTCTGGTATTCCTCGCGTTGAACATCAATAGTCGCCGCGATATCCACCAAATCACGCTCAGCCGTCACCATGTATCTAAGTGCCAAATCGCTGAAGCGTTGACCAAGAGCATCAACACTTGCACAAAGCGCACCCATTTCAAGTGCGCGCTGTTCGGCATCCGATTTGCGCTGCAACAGCAGCCTGAGGTCGCTCAGCACCTTCGCCTGTCGCTGGCGCTGGATCGCAAGAACCCGCTTCGCACGCCGCTCGGCAGTTCCTGTCACGCTTCATCCTCCGCCGAAGGCGCGCGCAAACTCCGCAACAAACACTTCGAGTATCTGTCCAAACAAGAACAATAGAAGTGAGAGCCCACCGGCAATGACAAATGGCATCGAAATAAAATACACTGGTATCTGTGGGATCATGCGATTGACGATACCGAACACCGCATTGACGAGAATACCGTAGACGAGGAACGGAGCCACCAGGCGCAAGGCCACCTCAAAGCTGCGCCCGAGCAGTACAACGAAACCACCTAGATCGAGCATCACATCTTGCAGGTCATTGAACTTCAACCATTGATACGATGACAGAAGTGCATGCAGAGCGGCGATGTGCTGCTCCGTGAGGAACCACATCAGTGTCGCGGTTAATGTCACGAGATCCGCAATCGGAGCGGAAAGTTCAGCGTCTTCCATCGCGGGAGCAAATACGCCAGAAAATCCGATCATCGATGCAATCGTGATAGCCGCAAAATGCAGTGCAGCATAAAAAACTCGAACTGTCGCCCCGATGTACAGCCCAGTCACTGTCTCCGAAACGACCATCGGCAACAGGCGACCGCCATCCCACAACCCTTCGACGCTGCCTATGTCGTCGGTGACCCATGGTGCCAGGACCCCTGTCACGGCGGTTGCCACCCATAGCCGGACCCGCATGGGTACGCGCGTGCTCGCATAACCTGGAAGCAGCATCACACAAGCCGCGACCCGGCAGAACACAAGCAGTGCCACCGGCAGCAGATCGAGCGCTGGCACCTTCATGAAATGCTTCCTAGCGACTGCACTTGGGTTCCACGCGCGATCTCAAGATGCGACAAGACCGGCAATGTCGTGAACAATCTTTCCGTCACCATTCGCACGTAGGGGCGCGCTTCTGATGCTACGACAAGTACGAATTGGTGACCTTCATTCATAAGCCGATGAATTGTCTTGGTCGCCTCCGCGGCAAACTGCTCGATCATGCGAGGATCGATGTCGAATTCGACGATTTCGCCCTTCGGGTCCCGCCTCAGCGCCTTGTGGAAGATGAGTTCCCACTGGCTACCGACTCTCAACACCTTGAGCACACCGCCATCGGATAGATCCCCGCAAATCTGCTGCGATAGTCGAAGACGTACGTGCTCAGCAAGGTGCTCAGCCTTGCGTACGAACGGTGCAACCTCGGCGATTGCCTCAAGCACCAGATGCAGGTTTCGGATCGATATCCGCTCGGCGAGAAGTAGCTTCAAAACTGCCTGAAGCCCTGAGTAGGTAATTTGGGACGGACAAATCTCATCGACGAGCCGCCGGTACTCTGGATCCAATCGATCAATCATCGCTCGCATGTCACGATAGGAGAGGAGTGGCGCCAGATTGTTGCGCACAACCTCAGCCAAATGCGTCAACAGAACCGACGTTGTATCCACTGGCGCAAACCCCTGCCGCTTTAGTTCCTTTGTAAATAGTTCCGGGATCCATACGGCCTTAATTCCAAACGCCGGTTCTCGCGTTTCATCACCCGGTATGTCCGGCATCCGTCCTTCCCCAACGACCGTCAGGACGTCGCCAAGCCGCAACTCTGAACTGGCCGCAACTGTGCCATGGATCAGTATTTGGTAGCTCTTGGGTTGGATCGACAGATCATCGGAGAGCCGAATCTCCGGCACTATCACACCATACTGTTTGGCGAAGCGGCGCCGCAACTTTGTGACACGGGTTGCGAGTTCGCTATTCGACCTAATTAGCGTCGTCGAAATCTGTTTGCCAAACTTCAATTCAATCTCGGAGGTCCGCGTCAGCTCCTTGATCGAGTTTTCTTGCGATTTGGCCGCAGCCTCTTTCGATACTTCAACTTCTTGGTCTTGCCGCGCGATCACTTCTCGTCGCCAACGCGGGATCATGGTGCCGGATGCAACCAAGGCCGCAGCCAGAATTGCGAAAGGTGCGAATGGAAGCCCAGGTGCAAGTGCGAGCAAAACCATAACCCCGCCCGACAAGTTCAGGGCGCGGGGATAATGCCCGAACTGCGCAAAAATGGCCTTATCGGCGGACCCGCGCGTACCACCTTTTGAAACAAGCAGGCCCGCCGCCAAGGAAACGATCAAGGCTGGTATTTGCGTAACCAACCCATCGCCGACCGACAATTTGGTGAAAACGTCGACCGCTCTCATGAACGGCAGATCGTGCCGAAAAACGCCGATCACGATTCCGCCGAAAATATTGATGGCTGTTATGATCAGACCTGCGATGGCATCACCGCGCACAAATTTCGATGCGCCATCCATGGCGCCAAAAAACGCGCTTTCCTCCTCGAGTTCTCGCCTCCGCTGCGTTGCCTCTTTCTCATTGAGGAGGCCCGCCGCCAGGTCCGCGTCAATCGCCATTTGCTTGCCTGGAATTGCGTCGAGCGTAAAGCGGGCACCAACCTCGGCAATTCGTGTGGCACCCTTCGTGATGACGAGGAAATTCACAGTTATCAGAATCAGAAACACGATCGTGCCGATCACAAAATCGCCACCCATGACAAAATTTGCAAAACCGGCAATGACATGCCCCGCGGCATGCGTCCCTTCTGCGCCGTTTGCAAGGATCAGTCGCGTTGTCGCCACATTGAGCGACAGGCGCAAGAGTGTCGCGATCAAAAGGACGGTCGGAAATGCCGAGAACTCAAGCGGCTTTTCAATCCACAGCGCGACCATCAAAATCAAAATTGAAAGAGCAATCGAGAAGGCGAGCCCAATGTCAATCAGGAACGCCGGCATCGGCAAGAACAGAATCGTCAAAATGACAACCATGCCACTCGCAAGGCCGGCGTCGGCGATGCTTCCTGATCTGAGGCTCAGCTGTGGTGATCGCGATCCGGAATTCATAAACCGATGGATGCTCCCTGACATACCTGTTGAAAATCAACCTTGCGCGGAGACGCCGCCACTACCAACCGACATTACAGATCGTCTTGCACAATCGCATGTAGACTGCCTCCGCCAATGCGGAACGACCGCGGCCGGGCTTTCTGAAACAACATCCTATACTCCGTGCGTCAATTTGGCCGATCCCGACTGTCATCAAAACCAAATTCAATTCTCTGGTAGACGCGTTCCGTAAATGCAAAAAGTACAGCACCTGCAAATGGAGCAGTGAGCATTGTCACCAGCAGAATAACCAAGATTTTCGGAACGAAGGTCAGAGTGACCTCCTGGATTTGTGTCAGCGCCTGAAGTAGTGCAATGACCACGCCGACCAGCATCGCAGCGATGATTCCAGGCCCTGCCGCAACGATGATCGCCACGATCGCATCTTGCGCCAACGCCAGTGCATCGACCGAAGTCAAAGCCCAATCACCGTCGTGCCAGGTACCATCACCAACTCCTTTCCGCTGTCGAGTTCGGCGACCACGCCTTGGGGCGTGACTCTGGCGCTGACCACGCGGCCCGCAATTGCACCATCCGACGACGCAACGGTCCGGCCAATCACAGCCTGCGCTTGCGATAAGGACAGAACCGAGAGAACCTGATCGAGCTTCGCAGTCTGCTGAGCAGCCTGCTCCAGATTCGAGAGCGTTGCTAACTGAGCCACATACTCTGTCGACTCCATCGGTTTCATCGGGTCCTGGTTCTTCAGCTGCGCAAGCAGCAACGTGAGGAACGTTTCTGACCCGATTTTTAGTGCGGTCGAAGTCGACCGGCTGACTTGCGCCGGAGCAGCCACCTGCGCCACCGCACTAGTCGTTGGGCTCGTCATGCGAAGCCTCCCTGTTGTGGAAGACGCGGCGTGGAGTTATGACCTCGTCCTCGACAGAAAATAGAGCACGCATACTCTTCAACGCGTCAATAAGGCGATCTTGCTCAACCAATTTCTTAGCAACGTCGATACCGCTTCGAAGCTCCGGCGTCCGGCACTGTTCTAACAGAGCCGCTGCAAAGCTCTGAAACATCCCATAGGCTCGATCCCGATTGGTTGGCTCGATCAGCATCGTTTGAACCATAAAGTACAATTGCCGCAGCGGCGTGCTGGTCGCTTTGGGTTGCAAGACGTGCTGTTCCAGGAGAAAAGTTGCCGAGTTGGAGAGTTCAAGCGTCACTCGCCGGTCGGCTTTGAGAACGGCCCCATTGATATAAACTCTCTCACCTGTCTTGAGAGAAATACGCATGGGACGGCTCATGCGAGCCCCGCGGCCATTGAACGCGAAACATGTTTCAGGAGCATGAAGTTGGCAGGCTCTGCTTGGTCCACCCGTGTCAGTTCCCGCATTGTCCAGAGGCCAAGCGACATAAGACCTGCGCGCAGTTCCGCCGGCAAATCATTCTCAGGCCGGCCCAGATCCTCGATGAGAAAGCCCCAAAGACGATGCAAGTAAGCCGCTGCGTCCCGCGCGACCTGTGATCCGGTCCCCGCCCGTTCAGCCGCCTCCAGCATAACCACCGACTGTTCGAAAGCCTCCCGCTCCCTCGCGCGCTGCAACCCCGGGTCGTCGGCCATCGTCTCGCTGTATCGTGAAATTTGCATTGGAAGTTGATTTGCCTTTCTGACCGTTGAAGGTCTTGCGGATGCTTAAATGAATTCAAGCAGGCTTAAGCGGTGAATCCGCGCGGTCAGCGCATACGCCAGCTCGATCTGCGATATGACGTTGGAAAGCTGTGCCGAGATTTCCGCGGGGTCGACAAAATCAAGAGTGTCGGCATGTCTTTCGAGCAGCGCCGCCTCCAATCCCATGCGCTCGTTCGCGTGACCAACACGCTCCTGGGCAATGCCGACCTTGCCCTGCAATTCACCAAACTTCCCAATGCTTCCACCAACCAGCGCGGCAGCATTTCCGTAAACCTCGGCCATGGCACTTTCACTAAGCTGACCCCCGCCAAGGTCCGCGATCATGACATAGGCGCGCGCCAAGTCGCGGATCGCCGGCGCATTGGCACTAACTGATGTTTCAATCATTTCACTCGTCGAAATCCGGCTGCGCAGCGTTCGATCTGACGCTGCCGACCAGTCATTTGCCCAAGCGGTATCGTCGAAAAGATTCTCGAAAGAGCCCGCCAGAAAATTTCGCATCTGAGACGCAGTAATAGCGTGCACATTGGGATCAGATTGTGTGAACCCGAACTCGCTCACAAAAGCAGCTTCCACCGCACGCCGGCTATCGGGAGTTGGCGATGTGAAATAGTCAACGAGCGGCGCGCCATCAGTATTGATCCCCGAAAACAACGATACACCGTCCACTCTTGTTGCAAGAAGTTGTGCAAGCGACGAAAGCTTCGACTTGGCCTCGCCGGCCAGAATATTAGCGTCCGCCGCCGATCCCTGGGCCGCCAGAGTGGCGCTCAGCATGGCCTGAGCATCCTCGACAATTGCACTCAGGGCGGTCTGCGAACTGTCAAGCCGTGCCGCAACAATCCCGTTGGCGTCCTTTATGGCGTCCAGGCGAGCGCGCTCGCCGCGCAAAGACATCAACGTCCCAGACCGGGCTCCTAGGTGAAGGCCAACATCTGACGGGCGACCAGTGGCGAGTTCCACCTGCAGTTTGGCGGCCTCTGCCTCCAAATGCGCTATGGCCTGTTTCGGGATTTCTCGCAGGGCCGCTGTCGAGATCGTTCGGATGGCGTCCATGCAGTCATCCCACCGCATTCAAGAGTGTTTGCAACATTTCATCAATAGTTCTGACGATCCGCGATGAGGCCTGGAAGGCACGTTCGACCTCGAGCAGCCGCGCCATTTCTTGGTCGAGGTTGATGCCGGTCCCGCTTGACAGAGCTTGCTCACTCCGGACCTGCAAGGCGACGCGATAGTCAGAGGCCGAGCTCATCGACTGACGTATCGATTGGAACTGAGCCACGGACCCGCTTGCGAACGCCGCCAACGTCGATTGCGTCCCAACGCCTGCGGACGGATCGAAGCTGCGAACAGCACCAAGTTTGCCAATAAGATCTTCAATCCGGTCCGAATATCCGGCCGAGCCATCAACATTGTAGGTGAACGCCGCTTGCCCGGGACTCGAAATTGCGCCGTCTCTGATACGACGCACGTCGCCACCCCTCGTCGGATCGACATTTGGGTGCACCATCACGACCTTGGCCAACCCCGCGACCCGCAGGCCCGCCGTTGGAATCGCGCTCGCGCCCGGAAACGTGAACAATCCAGGCCTCGGCGACTGGTTACCACCTGGCGTCTGGTCGTATTCCGCGAACGCTTCGATAAGGTTGCGTGCAATCTCGTCGAATTGTGCCTCAACGACGGGCACAACCTCGTCGCGAAATTCAATCAGCCCCTTCAGCCGGCCGGCACCGACTTCCATGACTTTTTGACCGCCGATAGCCGGCACACCGTCAATCAAGACTGGATTGCCCGAAACGCTCGCCGCCAATCCGGGCGACGCCGAAAACGTCAAAGCGCGCGGACGTCCGTCGAACAAGACGATGCCGCTATCGGTATGCAGCAACAGACCGCCGTCACCTTGCTCCGAGGCACGCACACCAATTTCTACTGCAATTTCCCGAACAATCTGATCTCGTTCATCGAGAAGATCAGTTACATCTGCTCGTGACGTCGATGCCGAAACGATCCGATCGTTCACCTGTTCAACGCGCGCAAGAAGCCCATTGACCCGGTCAACGGCTTCGGCGATCTCCGCATCAGCGCCCAGCCGAAGCCCAGATGCAGCGTTGCTCGCCGCATTCAAACCGCGCGCTAGATCGGAAGCCAGTGCGACCACACGACCTTGCCGTACGGGGTCCGCAGGGTTGGTCAATGCAAGCTGCAGTGCATCCGATAGCTGTCCAAGAAGAGCGCCTGGAGAATTGTTAGAACCAGGCTCCAAATACCCTGACCCAAGCACGCCCAACTTACTCGCGAGAACACCGTAACGTCCCGCATCTGCCGATGCCGTCAGCACCTGATCGCGCAAGCCTGCATCGGCGTCGCGCAGAATGGCAGCCGTCCTGATTGCCCCACCCGTCAGCGATACGACATCGGCGTGTTTTCGCGACGCACCTGCAACGCCGGCCCGAGCAATGTTTCGCGAGACAACAGCGACCTGATCGGACGCCACTGACAAACCAGACAATGCCACGCTTAATCCGGTAGCCAGTGACATCGGCGTGGCCTCTCACGTTCTAAATCCTACTCATCGCCGCAAATTTACAATCACGTCCATAAGCTCGGATCCGGTCTGAAACACACGCGAATTCGCGGTGTAATTGCGCTGAGATTCGATCATTGATGTCAGCTCAGAGGCCAGATCGACTGTCGATTGCTCCAGCGCACTGGATACAACTTCGCCAAATCCGCTCGCGCCCGCGAGACCAATCTGGAGCGTTCCCGAGTTCACGGCTGACGGCAAAAACATTCCCGGTCACGGGAGTGAGGTTGTCTTCGCTCGCAACCCGGCCCAATGGAATTCTGAAACTATCAACTCGCGTGCCGTTGTCATAAATCGCCGTCACCGTGCCATCGCGAGCAACCTCCACCCGCTCCACATCGGATGGAGGCTTGCCGTCAATGGCCGCCGAACGGACAGAAAATTCTGTGGCGAACTGCGTTGTTCCAGAAAGGTCGAGAACAAGCGACTGACCATTCGGCACCGGGATAGATACCTGTGAGACCGAGCCGGAGGTGAGCGCGCCCGTCGTCGCGTCAAATGCTAACGACGACACATTTAACGGCGAACCTGCGTAAGGAAACCCGCCCCCCGGATCGGCGGTCGCGCGATCGTAGACACTGATCTCCCAGGCCTCCGCACCAGCTTTAGCGAAGTAGATATCCAGGGTAGATGCGTTGCCGAGATTGTCGTAGGCAATGATTGATGTCTTGGCAGAGTATTGCGCAGCCGATGCGTTGGCTGAGGGCAAATTCACGCCGGCGATCACAGCATCGTTCGAGGGCAAATTAACCTGAAGCTCCCCTAATTGGCTCGGATTTGGCACAAGTGCCAATCGGTGCAAGTTCACGGCCTCGAGCCCAGCCGCGCTGTTCGCAACAAGCGTACCATCGCCGGTTTCCAGATTAACCCCCAGCAGCCGATAGCCAGCCGCGTTCACCAGGTCACCATCACCGTTCGGAACAAACGAACCAGCTCGCGTCAGATACGGCGCGCCCAACGCATCCGAGACGACGAAGTAGCCGTCACCTTGCAGCGCGAGATCCGTCGGCGATTGAGTGAATTGGAATGCACCCTGCTCGCCAATTGCATGCCGAACATGACTCCGAACCGAGCCCGGCGAATAGTCGACGACAGCCGCCTGGGGCAAAAGTGTCGAGAATTCGACTGAGGCACGCTTATAGCCTGTCGTCCCCACATTGGCGACATTATCTGCCACAGCTCCCATTCGGTCAGACTGCACCGACATACCGGATGCGCTGGTCCTCATTATCCCTGAAACGCTCATGATCATCCTCAGCTGCTGAAACACGCTTGTCGGCAAGTGAACCATCATTGGCTTGCGTGAGACTGGCCGCGGCGTTGAGTTCCGTGCCTTCCAGTGCCCCGAGCCCACCCTTAAGTCGGTACCCCAGATAGCGCCTGGACTCGATCGGATCGGTGCTAAGCTTTTCACGCAATCTCTTGCGCAGCCGGCTAATATGGCTTTCGATCACACTCTCATCGAACTCATCATCGAAAATGCCGTAGACGCGCCGAAAGATCTGCCCTTTTGTGAACCAGGCACCCTCGTTGGTCGCGAGACACTCGAGAATGCGGCGCTCACGTCGCGGAAGCAGCATGACAGCTCCGCCGACAATTGGGTCCCGGCCGTCTGCAAAGATTTGAATCTCGCCCCGCGACTCCGGCCGGACCGCCCGCGCTGAACGTTCACGAACGGCGGTCAGGCGCACCAGTATTTCGCGAACATGAATGGGCTTGGATACAACATCGTCCACGCCCGCTGAAAACATTGCGAGGGTTTCTTTCAAGGACCGCTCGTCGACAACGCTAATGATCGGAGCTGGCGTTCGGCGAACGATGAGCTTCGGAAACAAATGCAAACCGCAACCCTTGCCGATCATAAAACCTTCGATAGCAACAACGTCAGCATGATCGATACCCTCGAACCATTCAACAAACTCATTCGTGTCGATCGCAATCGCCGCCACGCCCTCTCTCGCAAAACACGAAACGTAACCCTCCCGAACGCTCACGCGTTCATCCAATATCACGATCATGCCCCGCTCCTATGATCGAATCGCCTGCACCCAATCAGAGGATATCAACAACCATGCGTCCTCAAACTGTGGATCGAAAACTGGCAGCAAATAGAGTAATAAGACGACATTCTGCATATAGTTTTTATCATCTATATCTTAGATCATGCATCACACCCCAGACTCCGATCCTGCTCACACGTCCACGAATTCGATACTTCATGGCACCAGAGCCCGGCCGTTGCGGGTCATTTAAATGATGCATCTATGCGGCATGCATGCAATTGGCGACGACGATCCGTGCCGCGTTCGAAATGTTTTCTTCACGCTGACAACTGAAACTATCGATGACCGAAACAAGCGAGCCACACCATGTCCTTACTTCGCCACCCTCGTAACACGACGGAACGGCGCCGATGGGTCAGTCCTCTGAACTCGCGACGGGCGTCGCACGCGGCTCGAGACCCTGCACTCCAATCCCTCCAGGCCCTACACAACGAAATCGTTGAAGTGTGCCGGCTCGTATGCGCCGTTGGTACGGCTCTCAATCTTGACGCCCAGCGTCACGCAAACGGCATACCCTCCGCCCTCACGCCTCACTTGACAGTCTATCTGCCCCCAGCGCCGCTGGTTTTTCCGGCCGTGGTTGCCCGTCTAGCAACGGCGGAGGACTGCGCCAATTCTGTAGCATGCCTGCTGTCATTCTTCGTGCGCATGAGCTTTGCCCGCGGCCTGGTTCAGCAACTCCAACCTGCCTTGAAAACCGCCGCAACTGGTCCCGGCGTACCCCTCGATCTGCTCGTCGATGTTTGGCGCAAACTTGCCGGCCATGGGCTCCTGGCATTATACGAGCTGCGTCACGCCATGCTCAGTCGCGACTTCACGCTCATTGACGCCAGTGCCACAATCATCGAGCAAGAACTCCGCGTGGTTCGCGACGGTGGAACCCCGTATCAAGTGCATGGCGATTTCATTATTGTTCCCGGATGGCTCGATCGCCGCAACGCCGCACGCTCTCAGATCGCACAACCAGTCTACATTTGGTCGGCAGGCCACCGGCTTGGCGCCGTGCTGCACAATCTGTCAACGACCGGAGCTGGCCTCAGCCAGTGCGGTTCGCTCAACACTGGTTGCCGGATCGTACTTGAGCCCCTCGCCGGCCGCTCAATTCCAGGTCGCGTCATCTGGTCTCGCGATAGCGAAGCTGGCCTTTTATTTGATGAACCACTGCAGGCGACAGACCCTCTCTTGACATGAACGTTGAAGGAGAGATGCCTGATTGTATGTCATTCGCATCACGTCGAAGTCAGTTCGGCTCCAGTCAGAGAGTGCAGCATTGGTAAGCATCGCCGGGTCAACTCAGATGATTCAGCAAAATCACACCGACATGTCGATCCATGTCGGTGTGGTTCAGGAGGCGTGTGTGCGGACGACTGCAAGATCAAACAAGCTCATGAGCCGGAACATACCGATGCCAGTTCCCGAACCACATCCTTCGACACGAATTGTCGTCACCGACCTCGGAATTGAGTTGGTCCAACTCGGGTATATAGCGGCCATAGCCGGCAGCCTGGCCAACGCGTCCGTCCGGGTGATACCGCCTTCGCAACTGCTCAAGAAGCTTCGCGCATTTATGCCGATCAACCAAAATCGCCTTGCCGAGCTATCAAGGCAACTGTCCGGTGACCATGCCGAGTTTCAGCTCAGCCAGGCGGTCCACTCTCTTCGCGTACAGCTGCACATAACAGTGACACTGACAAACGCGACCAGCGATTTAGCCGCCACTGATCGATACGCCTACGAACCCATGATCGACGCGTGGCGTAGACTTGCTGGCACCTGTTATGTCGTGATCGTACTCGTTGAGGGCGCACTGGAGCGCGACGGTGGACCAAACACGCGATCCTCAACCCAACCCCTTCTTCAACTCCTGAAGGACGTCAGTGCAGGCCAACATCCCTGCGTTCAACCGGACGGCATTGTGTCGGTCCCGCATCGAGCAGAACGTCGCAGCGCCACGCGACGTTCGATCCGGCAGACGATAAGCGTGCGCGGCACCCACGGCGTACAGTCCACCGAACTCTTCGATGTGTCGTCGCGTGGTGCCATGATCTCAACGCTGGATGCGTTGGTGATCGAAGATCAGATTGCCCTGTCAACCCACGACGGCAAACAAATAATGGCAACGATAGTCTGGGACGACGGTGAGCGCATGGGTATTCAATTCTTAAACCCGATCGATCCTGCCACCCTCGTCCAGAATGGCCATCTGCACCAACAGAGCAGGACCAGCCGGAGCGAATCCAGCATCACTCAAACCCGGGGAGCGACGAATGACGGCTGAACGCAATCAATCGACGATAGGGGTGGATGGACACGGCATTCGCAGCGAATGTACAAACAAATTCGACAGCGACCGGCGCCGCTTTGAACGCTATGGTGCTGCTCAGATCGTGGCCGCATGTAGCTCAAACAAGCAGTTTCATGCCGAATTGATCGATTTGTCCGCCGCCGGCTTGCGACTTCATATCGCTGCTGGACACGCGTTGTGTAAGGGAGATCTCGTTGAGGTTGTCTTACTCAACTCAACCCGCGTCTTCGGAACAGTCACTTGGTGCCTCGGGGATCAGATAGGTGCTCAACTCGATCAGCACCTCGCTGATGTAGAGGGGCATGCCAGCCTCGACCATCGAGGAGAAGACCTGTTTCGGCAGGTCATCAAAATCCAAAACGGCATTCGCAACAATAACGGGAGCTAGCCATGAAAGACCACAGGCCTGTGGCTCTGCCCTCCTATTCAAACCAATCGCGCCGCTCATGACGCCGAGACGGCCGCACTGGGTCGAGTTCTCGCTGGTGCTTGAAACCATGGATGCAAGCGCGTGCTTTCTTCCCGCAGAGAACCAGTCACTAGGTATCGCCGCCGCAGCCGCGACATGGGCGACCAAACCAGACACGACCACCTGTCCGATTGACCCCACGCATTCCGGAGCGCTGCACGTGCGTGAGTACCACGCGGACGCCAATAAGATCAGCGACGACAGCCGCAATCCGGCCTCTTTCGTGCCACCCGACGGTGGCGCCCTGGCTCAGACCAATATGGTTTTGCACTCAGAGTTAATGGCTCTGCGCCGAAGACTGGCACGACGCCATCATCCAGATCTGTTTCCGCCAGAACACAAAGACAAGGCGAGCAAACAGATGGCCATGGCCAATGCAACGATTGATCAGAGATTACGCGCGCTCAAGCACTCATAGATCGCGTCGAATCGAGCGTGCTCTTCATTGTGAACAAAGAGAGCGCCATGCGCTGCGCAAGATCGACGAATGGGTACAATTGTAACGAGCAACTTCGCCAAACTGAGATGGATTTGAACTACACTTATCTGCGTCTATGAAGCGTCGTCCATTCGTACTCGCCGGAGCTTGACCATGCGTAACGATCATCCTTCCGATGCGATCCGGTATCGGGCAGAACAGCTGCATTCTTGGCTGGCAACTGCCGCACCGGCCATCGTAGCGGAACAACGGCATCTCGACGCAGAATCGTCAGAGCGAGCCTATTGGCATCTTGGCTATCAATCTGCATTGAAAGATATTTTGGCGCTTGTCGACGAGCGCGACTGCATCAGTTCATGTCCCCACAATCCTCATGCACACCCTCAACCTAACACCGCGGGCATCGCCACGTTGCTCCCTTAGGCCGATCCGGATGTAGCAGATTACCGCCGGGCCGAAAGTCATGAAATAACTCACAGGCTTTGGTGAAGGCGCTTTCGGGCGACGGATAAATCTGCAATTTGAAGTGCTGAGCGGTGCCAATACAGCCGAGCAAAACCGCTTGAATGTCCTCGTCAGTGCTGCCGACGTAGGTCACACAAAATCGACCTCTGGAATCCACATAACCGAGGGCATATGCACCCGATCGAGCGCCTCGTGTCTGAGCGTGAATGGCCTCAAGCGAGAGTGGATATGGTCCTCCTAAACCCGTGCTCTTCATGAAAGTTGTTCTCCATCCCCGACCATGAGAGTTGCTCCCAGAGTTGGCCTTAAAGCCTCAAATATAAACCCCACCAGCTTCCTCCGGAGCGACCACATCTTTCAGCGATATCCGACCCGATTTATCCTTGAAATATGCACCATGGCTCCGATCTTGCGAAGAACCATGCGAGCTAGACTGCTCACCGGTCGCAGCCTCCGAAAATCGCCCCTCATACTGTGAGGATGCCCCTCGGGACCTTGAGGTAATCGGTCTGCCTTGCGGATTGCAGAACCAAACGAGCTATCAAGCGCCCCAATTATGATCTCGTCGACACGAATATGCTTGGCCCGCAATCCATCTTCAAGTTCGGTGCACTCGTCTCTGAGTTGGCGAACCGCACCCGCATCAGATGCCGTAATCTCCACTGTGACGGCCTCACCGGTATAGCGAAGGCGAACGCGGACCTCGCCAAGTTGCGCCGGCACGAGTGCCAAGTCGATGACTTTCATCAGGCCCCATTTTTGCGGCTGAAGCGGATGATCTTTCTCGATCTCCGTTTTAGTCGGCGTTTGGTGCGCTTGAACGATCACATCAATGACCTGCTTCGAGGTCTTCGGCACGTCGGCCAACGGCCCAGCCACACTGTCGATCGTCGATACACGCTCATCACGTGCGCGCGCAGCCAAGACCTGAGGTTGGTCATGGAGTTCCGTCACTTTCTTCGTTGGACCATCATCTAACGACGCAACGCTTGGTTCTCCGACGTTGCCATTCCTATGCGTTTTTTCTCCTCTTTCATCTAACAAAAACCGCGAGCCGGCAATATCCGGCGCCGCGCTTCTTGTTCCCTCCCGCCCATGATCTTGCTGCTGGGAATGCAGATTGTCTCGCTGAACCGGATTCGCCAGTACGTGCGTATTCTCCAACGACAGGGCAGGCTCCTGTCCGGCGAATTTCGGTTCGATCAATTGGACGTCCGTGTGCCTTATAGGGTGTCTGTGGGTTGTGACAGTGGCGCGTGCCACCATGACGTCCAAACCATTCAATTCAGAAACCGCCGGTTTCTCCAGTATCCCTCTCGAATGACGAATTGGGGTTATTGCGCTGACCTGTGCATTAAGCACCAAGGGTCCCACAGCGCACGCAGCAGCCTCCAAAGTCGTTGTAATGGGCTCAAGAACTGCAGACTTCGACCGAACCTGGCTTGAACCGATGTTATCGTGGTGATCGGATTGGCTGCGCCCGTCAGTTGGCTGAGGGCCGTTCGCCGCGAGAACGAAGCAAAGTCGGCCAAGTGCAATCTGGTCATTGCCGGAGATCAGCATGGCCTCGTTCGCTGGTGGCTCATCCGCACACTTATCCTCACCTGCAAAATGACACTTTGCTTCCAACAGATCGGTAAATGCACTTCCACTCCTATCGGGCGGCAAGCAGTTTGCAACGACGGCTTCTTCGATCTCAATCGCCTCCAAAGCGCCTCGAGCGGGCAGTGCTTTTGCAGACCCCACAATCATTGCTTGTCCTTTTTCAAAGCTTTGTCAGCATTCTCAATCGCCGTCGCAAGCCGCTTCTCGAAAGTCGGGCCACGAGCCTCAGATTTCCCTTCAGTCCCACCAGTCGGCCCTGAACCCGGCTGGTGCATTTTCTGGCTCTTCGTTGCTTCTGTCCGGTCGCGCGAGAGTTGGCCATCAACGGCTCGAACGCGCGACAACAATTCTTGGTCCGCTTGTTCCAAATTGTCGCTATCGATTTGGTCCAGGCTGCCAACGATACTCTTTTTACCGGCGACAACCTGGACCGCTGCAGAATAGAGTTGAACCCGCGCACTTTGCCGTTGCGACAGGTCTGACGTTCCCAGAATCTCCGTCATCGCGTGACGCACAAGGTCGAGCGCGCCTTGACCAACGCTCACCTGAGCTATTGCCAGCCACATTTCGTTTCGCACATCCGGTTCAAGCCGCTTCAAACTTGAAGTTACGCCAATGATCTGATCAGAAATGCGTGGATGCCCAGCGATTGCGCTAACCGCGCGCGACAACACGGCGTCGGCGTGGATTGACCCACCAAATCGCCACAGATATTTGGCGAGCATCGCGATCGCCTCCGTCACGGCCCCATCGCGCGTTAACAAATCGACACTCCGCCGCAAGGCGGCCTCTTCCGCAAGCGTACCTGGAGCCGATAGTCTTGCCTCGTCCAAAATTGCCAGAACCGTTCCACCACGCTCCTCTTCGATCGTTGCAGCCTGCGCCAAGGCGACCGGTGCAACAAGGAGCCGCGGCAACGTGCGAACGGCAACGTTGGCGAGCAATTTCGTGGCCGCTTCACGCTCACCCGTCGCATATGCCACTGCACCTTCAACGAGAACTGCGGACAATCCGGCTTGCACAACTTGCGCAGTCGCGCGCCTCAGAACGCGTGGATCACCACCACTCAAAGTGTAAACAATCAATGCCCGCGCGTGCCGACCAGACAGCCACGTATCAACGGACATTGCCTCCAAACCCGCTGCTACGCGCCCGGTGACAGAATCATCTGCCCCTAGCGCCGAACGATCGCCTTGCGCCATGCGATCCTGCCCATTGAGCAGATCTTGCACCAAATCGACGGGCCCCTGGCGGTCAACTTGGGCGCGACACGGCATAGACCACACGACGGCGAGTGCAAGCCCTCCCCAGCCCAGTCTGCGGAAACTCATGGTTTGGGCAACCGTAGCAAGATTTCGATCCTCCGGTTGTCTGCAGCAAATCTATCACCGTCGCTTTTCGGGCTGCGATCGGCATGCCCCTCGATACGCTCAAACCGCCACTCGTCCACTCCCCCCCTCAGCAGCATATGATAAGTCATGTGCGCACGCGCACTCGACAACCGCCAATTGTCATAAGCTATCGTGCGAAATGGACGGCCATCCGTATGGCCACGCACGACGATTGCTCCTGTTGTCGAACTCAACATGGCACCAATCTGGCGCAGCAGGTCGACGAGCTCAGGCGTCGGCTCAGCAGACGCCAACGCGAACATGCCGAACCGCGCATGATCTGTCACACTTATGAGCAGCCCCTCTGCCGTGTGCTCTGCGCTAACCAACGGGCCAAACGCACCAGCAACAGTTGATGCTAGTGCCTCGATCGCTCGCTTGAGCCTCTGCCCATCAGCGTCGCCATTTGTCGGCGTGCCTTGTAACGTCCCGCTCTTGAGATCCTGCTCGGCAACTGGTCGACCGCTCGACGTTGCCGCCGCCTCGATTGCACTCGCACGGTTCAAGACATCGACATGAGGGGCCACATCTGCCTCCCGTCGAAATGGAGGCTCAAACGGATCACGAATGGCTCGCACTGCAACAGCATCCAGCCCGCCCTTGACACTTTGCGGGATCGATACATTTGCAGTCGGCCCAACCGGGGACGCCTTCAATGCAATTTCGGAGATCGATTTGGCAGGATCCGCGAGCAGGTCTTGCTCACGCGCAGCCGCCTTCTTTTGTTCCTTTTTTGATTGTTTGCCCGCCTCTGCGTCCGATCTTGTGCCGTGGTTGCCTTTGTCCGCCGCAGCGGCATCAAGCTTTGGTGCACTCGGCTTTTCTGGGCTGTCGTGCAAACCTTTCGACGCTGCACTCTTATCAGTCAGGCGAATGGGATTGAAGTAAGCTGCTACTTGAACAATCGTTTTTTGATCGGTCGAATTCACCAGCCACATGACGAGAAAAAATGCCATCATTGCGGTCATGAAGTCAGCGTATGCTATTTTCCAGGCACCACCGTGGTGACCATCGTCCCCATGCCCCCGCCGGCGCCGAATAATGACCGTCTCGTGAGCAGCCACGTCCTCGGGTTGTGCGCTCATGCCAAGGCCTCACCGACACGATGACACCAATCCGCAATATTCGCCTCAAGCAAAGTCTGGTCGTGCTTGATGGTGAGGCCTGTGCCTGATTGAGGGTGTGTAATCATTGAGATCCCGTGCGGTTCCAAACGTGTCCGTAACGCCTCGAGGAGGTCTGTTGCCCCGTGCACTTCGACAGAAAACGACGACAGATCCCCACGCAACCGTAGGACCTTGGCTACAAGGTCGCGAAAGAACTGCTGATGAAGTTCAGCTCGTAGGATTGGCACGAGCAACTGCTGCACGGGCTCAACGATCGCCAGCTCAAGTTTGGCAAACCCATCGATCAAGCGCGACACAAGCACGTCGGATTCCTGTGTGACCCATTCGGCCCGTTGACGCAGCCCATCGAATTCCGACGCTGCCCGCTGCTCCGCAATGGCCAACTCCATCTCCACGTGCGTGGTGGCGCGACCGTCCGAGACGCCACGCTCGTAGGCATCGGCAATCCTCTGCTCGATCTGACTTCTGAGCGGATGCCCGCCGCAGAGCGACGGCAATGTGGTATCGTCGGTCCGAATGCCCGGGCCAGCGACCCGCGCAAAATCTTCGAGTATGTTTTTGAGCGGCAAGCCTCGGGACATCGTGGTCAGCCCCGAATCCAATGTTTCAGTACTGCGCTAGCTTGGTCTGAATTATCGGCGACGATCTGTTCCAGACGCTTCTGGGGCATCCGAGAACCTGAGCCGTCAGACGAGCTGAGCGCTGGTCCAGCCCCACCAGGTAGCATCGTCATGCCCGATTGTGGAGAACCAGCTAACGCGCTCGCCTGTTTACTTCCAGCGGCAGAAGCGTTGCCCACCGACGCCGCGGCAAGGGCCGCCGCTGGAGCGGACGGCTGCATTGCAAGGGCCCTAACCGCCGGTCGCAACCCGAACCAAACCAACAAAGCGACCGTTGCAAGTACCGTCAAGGACTTCAACACAGTCGCGATGAGTGGAATGAACATTACTAGTATGCTGCCGGAACCCGAAGCCTCGATCGGCGCTGGCTTCGCAAGGAAATCCAGCGCCGAGACCGTGAGGCGATCCCCCCGCTGAGAATCAATGCCGGCAGCAGAACTCGCGAGCCGCTCAATCTGGCTCATTTGCTTGTCAATCGCTTCTTGACTGACAGGTTCGGTTCCCTGCCCAGCTAACAGCTTTCTGTTGACGGCAACAGCGACCCCAATGTTCTCGATGCGATAGCCCTCACTGGTCGTCGATGTGGATCGGGAGTTGACCTCGAAATTCGTCAATTCCTCGCGCCGATCGTTGGCCTTTCGCAACTGCTCTGGTGACTGTGCCGATGCCGCATCACCCGGGATGTTGCGCTCGACGCCAACGACGCTGCGGCCAACCCCGCCTTGGGAGCTTCCACTCTCCTTGACGACGCGCGTGGAGCGCTCAACCTTTGAGTCAGGGTCAAAGGCAGTCTCGTCTATTTTACGCTTGTCAATGTTCAGCCTGACCGTAACGCTTACTTCAAAATTCTCGTGCCCCAAATAAGGCAAAAGCGTTCGCCTCACATTGTCTTGCAGGCCGCGCCCAATCTTTTGCTCGAGTTCGACCATCTGTGTCGGTACCGCACTCGCCCCGTCACTGCCCGCTGCGAGAATTGACCCGTCAGTTCCAAGCACCCGCACGTGATCGCTGGACAAACCTGGGACCGCCGCTGCCACCAGATGACGAATTGCTGGTCCCGGCGAGGCATCGCCTGCAATTTCCGTGCGGACCACAATTGAAGCCGACGGAGTCTGGCGATTGCGCCGAAGTGCACCCTGTTCGGGTAACACCAAATGAACCCGTGCGGCTTTCACCCCTTTGAGGCTCAGAATAGTTCGCGCCAGTTCGCCTTCGAGCGCGCGCAAACGCGTCACTTCCTGAACAAACGACGTCAAGCCAATCGCCCCGAGCTTATCGAAGATTTCGTAGCCCGTCGTCCCGCTGTTTGGCAGCCCCTTCTCGGCTAACAAAGCGCGCGCCCGCGCCGTCTCACCAATGCGAACCAAGATCTTTGTTCCATCCATGCTGACATCGAATGCAATGCCATGGTCCTTCAGCGCTGCTCCCATGCGAGCGACATCAGGATGCGATAGCCCAACATAGAGCGGCTCATACTCCGGTCGACCAAGGTAGTGACTCCCGAACGCGATAACTGCGAACGTGGAAAGCCCGATCGCGGCAAGAATTCCAATGCGCCGTCCGCCCAGTGCTTGCAAGTTCGACCATAACTGAGCCAATTGAAACTTTCCCAGCACCCTCTGACCCCATCAAAACACGTTCGTGCTCAATCGGTTCAGAAATACCGCAGACAAGCTTGTGTGGAGGTGACGTGAAATTCCGCACCCTTCAAGGCCCGCGCAAGGATCAAAACACTATGTTGCCTGCGGGCATGAGTTGGATGTTTCGCGACCCATCTGATCGAGTGCCGATGAGAACGCAATGCGGTTCCGAACCTGCATAGGTGGTCGGTGCCACTAGCTCACCCTCCGGATAGAATTCAAACGTGGTGGCATCGTGCAGGGAGACACCGAGATGGCGCAACCCAGCGACCGGAGGAGAGAGCCGCGACACGCGGTTAATTGCCCAGCTCAAATCATCGAAGCGAGCGGCGAGACACGGCAGGTTCTCATCATCGACCGCTCAAGTGACTGCTTCGGCGTGAGTGGTGAAAACAATTATTGTCCCGGCGATCTGATAGTGCTTGCAATCCAACATGTCGGCACCTTCGAGTGCCAAATAATCTGGGCCAATAATCAGCGCTTTGGCATCAAAATTCAAACCGCATTCAAGGAACGCGACATTGTCGCTTTGGCCGATTTCCTGGATTTCGCCAACAGCTGATTTTCGAAGACCCACGTACACTCTATGCTGCATCGCGTTGGTCTTGTTGCGCACGAAATAGCCTGGTGGTCTTTGGTTGCCATCGACCACTGTAGATCGGCGAGAAGCCTTCTTTCGGCCGGTCCCAGATATAGACCCAAGCCATTCTGCGGCGACCATCCTCGCATAGGACAATGCGCTTCGAACGCCGATAGGCATAAGGCCCCGAATATCCCGGCTCGCAGCCCTCATAACGATTCAATATCGCCCAGAGCTCTGGCGCAAGCGAAGGTATGCTCCA
The DNA here is from genome assembly GCA_963779515.1 of uncultured Alphaproteobacteria bacterium. Classification (GTDB taxonomy): domain Bacteria; phylum Pseudomonadota; class Alphaproteobacteria; order Rhizobiales; family Hyphomicrobiaceae; genus CAVZYN01. The sequence goes on along the minus strand of CAVZYN010000002.1, from coordinate 106,209 downwards.
GAGCTCACCAAAAATTCGATGCATATTGCTGCACGAATTGATTGCGGCCGGAAACGGACCAACGTCAATCATGAGGCCACGGATCGAACCCGGGCTAATGACCGCCCCCGCCTCACGAAGTGCGCTGCGTTCCAACCATCCAGCCTCAATGTCAATGCCTGACATCAGCGACCCATAGACGAAAAGATATTCCGAGCGGACATCAAACATGTCGTCTCCAAACTTGACCAGATCGGCGCATCAGCACCACTCCGTTGTCAGCGCCCACAGCGCCGAACCGGGAACAATTCATTTTTCGATTGGCAGCGGTATACGGTCAGTGCGGCACAACTTGCGGTACCGGCCGACATTGATCTGTAGACCGTGCGCACTGCAGATCACGCTTGTCGGCAGCGTCGATTCGGACGAGCAGAGACAATGCGATCACCGCGAGCACGACAAGAGTTAAGCGGCGATACGCCTCCGCAGGGAGCTTGTCGCGTATTTGGTCACCACATCGGACACCCAGAAGTGCAGGGACGGCTCCCAAACAAGAGGCTGCAAGAATGCTTGGCGTCATCACGCCAGCGACACAGAGCGAAGCCAGAAGCGTGATTGACGCGAAAATCACACTTAGATTGACAGCCTGCACCTGCTCGCCACTGGGCAATCTCAGAGCCATCATGTAGGGCATCAACGGCACAACTTGGGAACCGGTCAGCCCGGTGAGCACACCATTCAGAAACCCCGCGGGCAACGCAACGGGGCGTTCGAACCGAGCAGGAAGCCGGAGCTCGGGACGCAGGAAGGCAAGAGCCACATAAATCAGCGTGACCACACCGAGAATTTGCGTTGCGGAAACGACGTCGACCAGCCCTAGCATGGCCATACCACACGCGATGCCGGGCACAATTCCAGCATAAAACGGCCAGAAGCGATGCAACGTCTGTTTCAGCAGACTAGCCCTGCCCAATACTGCAAAATTGCTCACCACTGCTGGCACGGTCAATATTGCCATCCCCACCTTCAAACCGAAGGTCACAACAAGGAACGGAAGAGCACACGTCGCATAGCCGATGCCGGTTGCCCCTTTCACAATGCCCGCAAAAAACAAACCGCCAACCGCAATCAAAATATCAAATTCTGTCACGCCCGACACCTTCAATAACGCCCATGCATGCCGATTTCGCTGAAGTCGCAGCTTCGGAAACCGCTCATTAACCAGTCGCCATAACTTGAAATTAAATACTTAACGAATTATTAAAAGTAGCAGTTCACGAAATTCACATCATTCCAATTACATCATTTAGATGATCTCTGATGCACCCGAATTTCCCAGCATTCCCTATCTCCCTGATCAGGCCCAGCGCAACTGCGCTCAAATTCACCCGTGAGATGGTTGGGTGCCTTCGCTGAACCCACCGACCGCCGTCAAATTGGCGCCAGATAGGTAAGTTCGGCAGTTCTTGATTTACGCAATAGTAATTGTTCTCATCTAAACATTGCAGACGACAAATTGCGCAACGAGAATGCGCCAATTGGCATGAAGCCGTTTTGTCGAGCCGGCGCGACCGGCATGTCCCCATTCATCCATACGGTCTCAGAGGGACTCCATGAACAGTATCAATACGAACTTTGCTGCCATGACTGCGTTGCAGAGCCTGCAGCAAACCAACAAGGACATGCTGCAAACTCAGAATAAGATCTCGACTGGCTTGCGAGTCGGATCGGCAGAGGACAATGCTGCTTACTGGTCGATCGCAACAACGATGCGATCAGATAACAAAGCGATGTCGACCGTGCAGGATGCCCTCGGCCTCGGCGCGGCAACAGTCGATGTCGCCTATACCGGTATCAGCAGCGCAATCGATGTCGTCAGTGAAATAAAAAGCAAACTGGTTGCAGCCCGTGAACCGGGCATCGACCGAGCCAAAGTCCAAAGCGAGGTCAACGAGCTTCAAAATCAATTGAAGAGCATGGCAACATCCGCGTCGTTTTCCGGACAAAATTGGCTATCGGTCGATTCGTCCGCGACGGATTACAACGCAGCCAAATCCGTCGTCGCCTCTTTCTCGCGCGACGCCGCTGGCGCAATTGCAATCGGAACCATCTCGATCGATACATCAGCAACAAAGCTCTACGACGCATCAGGTAGCGCCAACGGCATCGTTGATGGTACCCGTGACGCCACCGGCGCCATCGCCGCAACCGGTTTCTCCATCGAAAACTTAGACATTTCGGCACTTACGGACAGCGCCGCCGACTTGGCTACTCTCGAGAGCTACGTCAAAGGTGCCGACAAAGCCATTGGTGAAATGACCGATGCTGCCACCAATCTCGGTTCTGTCAAACAGCGAATAGGTATGCAGAAAGACTTTGTCTCAGCATTGCGATCAGCCATTGACCGTGGTGTCAGCCAGCTGGTCGATGCCGATATGAACGAAGAGTCCACTCGATTGCAGGCCCTGCAGGTCCAACAGCAACTTGGAATCCAGGCACTCAGCATCGCCAACAGCTCAAGTCAGAATATCCTCTCACTCTTCCGATAACGCTCTCCATCAATCGGACCTTGGTGCTGCCCGCGTCGTTCGCGGGCAGCACGAATTCGTTGACTGCGCCGTCGAACCAACACGAATTCAAAATGTAACCACTTTGACGCAACGGCAATCGCGACATCGAACAGCGGTTTGCCCGTAAAAACTCAGCGCGCTGCCGCGAAGCCGCGGGACGCGATCGTGACATCCTCAGACGTTAAACAAGCGCTGAAACCAATTTTAACGAGCTCACACTTCGGGCCAGGCTGTAGGCGCCCGCTCGCGGCTGCCTTTCTGCGCAACGTGCTCGCCGCGACAGCGACTATCCAAGTCAATCGGCTCAATGAGCTGCTGCCGTCAACCATGCGCGTCGCCAACGCCCAGCCACTCAAGTCGCCTAACCATGGCCGGCTTCCCATTCGACGTCACTACCGCCGGCACCACTGAAATGCTCGGCGAGGGCGAATGCCTGCTGCACGACGTAGGCCTCTGCCCGATCCGAAGCCGGCTGCTTGTGTCGGCTACCTCGTCGCTGCGGCGCGCCTCCTCCATGCTGGCCATATGCTGGCTATCGAAATACGGCTGAAACGTTTATCAGCGGCGCGCGGACGACTTTCGCGACCTGCGACCACCGTCGATCACATGGCGGCGTGCGAGTTCAATGATGTCCGCACGCGCGCGGCCGTCAACAATGTGTCCAAATAGATCTACGAGCAACGCCGTGTCGGAAGCATGCGTCCCGTGCTCTTCTCCAGCAGCCAAGCTGGCGTCTCGGCGTGTCACAGCCGAAAAGAATTGACTAATAGGCGTACGCAGCTCTTCCGCGATCTCAAAAAGCCGGACCGCAGTGATCCGATTCGTACCAGATTCATATTTCTGCAGTTGCTGCGGCGAAATGCCGATCCGGACAGCAAAGTCTGCAAGAGCGATTCCAGCGCCCCGCCTGATCCGTCGCACTTCGCGACCAACATGCTGATCAATGGTGTTTGCTTGCCTGGTTACCGGCCCAGCGTTCGCCTTGACTCGGCGTGCAACTCGCTTTTTGTCCACCCGCGTCATTCTTTCGCATTCCCTCCCCCATACTCAATGACAGGTAAGTGGCGATTCGGTGACACCGAATTCGCTCGGACAGGCTCCCAGCCGCAGAGAACAATTTTTTCAACAAGTGAATTGCCGACCCACGTTGTCTACGGTTCATCTGTGCCCTAAATCTACCCTGGGTAGACCATCTCATCGACCTATCCATCTCTGTCTCTAGGCGCGTTTGAACGTCCGCGTGAAACAAGGCGCTATCTCATCTTCAATATGGAGATATCTGAGGATATGCTACAGAATCTCAAGTTTTTTCAGCGGCATGCTAAATTTTTGGTCCGGCACAGAGGTGCTGGCTTTGGATTGAGAACCGCAAATTCTCTGTCGGCGCCGCGAGTGCCGCGCATAGTGCAACCTCCAACAAATAATATGCTCGAATAGATCATCGCCCTAACGTCGCTCATACAGAGGCTTGACGAAAAATGCGGACCTATCTCGGACGAGTACGACACATCTCAGGCAGATATCAGCAGGCCCGGAATTAATCACAATTTGTGCTGTTGTTCACGCAGACCTGCCACCAATCCGGCAGCCTCTCGTCCGTGCAAGTGCAAAACGTTCGCATCTCAAAACGTACCGACGGCGGGAACCGCAACCCATCAAGAAGGACTTCCAGGACATCTCGCCTCCACCTCGCCCGCACCATTGATTACTCGCCCGCACCATTGATTAAATGACATCATTCGCCAAGCTCAGTGCAAGCCTAGCGTGGATAAGTCTCTGCAAGGCGCAGCTTCGAAGGAAAATGATCATGTCTTTTGCTCAGGCCATCGAGCCGATACGTGCTTCTTTTCGGCCGCTCTACGTCCAGGTGGCAGATTTCTTGCGAAAACGCATTGTCGAACACGAGTGGCAAGCTCATCTGGCGCTGCCCAACGAAACGACGCTTGCAAACCAATATGGTGTCAGTATCGGAACCGTGCGCAAGGCTGTGGAGAGCCTTGAGCGTGAAAACTTACTGGTCCGCAAGCAAGGTAGAGGGACGTTCGTCAAAACCGCCAGCGACGACGTCGAACTCTCACGCTTTGGAAGTATTTGCGTTGGTGATGCGCCCCTCGACTATCGTGCCACCGCTGTCGACTTTGGAATTGACCTGCCCACCCAGAGCGAGTCGTTGAAACTTGGCTTGGCAGCCAGCGACAGCGTTATTAGGATTAAGCGACTGCTCCAAACGTCGATCGGACAACGAGGCTCCGAGACCATTGTTCTGCGCGCGGCTCAATTCCCAGATCTCGATGAGAACGGCACATTGCGCGAACCGCTGCTGTTCCCACTTTACCGCAGGGCCTATGGCATCAATGTTGCTGAGGCCGTCGAGACGGCAACGGCCACGAATGCCGAGCCGGTACTGGCGGCGTTGTTGCAGGTTCCGCCAGGACATGCCCTTCTTCGCGTCGATCGACTCGCGCGCGACGCGAGCGCTCAGCCGATTGAATGGTCACTCTCTTATTTCGACGCCCGCAACTTGGCCTACTTGGTGCGCCGCTAGTCCTTGAAGGTGGCGCCCAATTCCCCTCATCGGTGACACCGACCGCGCATGAGATTGGTCGCAGCATTGTCGGCAGTGTTCAATCGCAGTGCAATAACAGTATCACCAGCCGTTGGCACTGGAACCGGCGCCAGCCCGAAATTAACAACAGCTGGTGCGCAGACTGAGACAACCGCGGCTTGACGACCAAACAGTCCGCGACAGCTGATCCGGCGGATAGAGGCGACGCACATGTCGGGCGTGATACTTCAGTCAGTACTGCAATTTGATTGGAGTTTTAAATTTGATTCATGATTTACTCAACCTATGCGTGCAATTTTCGCGTTTTCGGGCATTCTGTCGGCAGGTAAATTGTCTGCAAACTTGGATCGACCAGAACCCGCCACAAGGCACCAGAGCTTCTTCGACATGCCTCCCTAGGCGGTGAACAAGAGCCTGTGCACCAACGCGACGCCCCTGGTGCTCGATCAGCATCAACGGATGTCCGCCTTGGCCTGCCCGCGCTCTTGCTTTGCTCCGATTTGGCCGCCCCAGCTCAGCACCTACGCCTACATCTTGACGCTCAACAACTCGGAACTCGCCTGGGAGTATCTCCGGCGCAACGCAGACTACCAGCGTGATGTCGGATCCAGTGACGCCAATCTCGGCGAACTGCGCCAACTCGGTTCCGGACAACATCTCTGGCACGTCTGTCACTGTCTGAGAGAAGCGGCAAAATGGGGCCTGTGCTCCTTTCGTCGATCCTGCACTGCCGGCCCCCGATGCGCCCGTCTGCTGGCTCGACACCTGCGGCGCAGTCAGCGTTGATGCGCAATCCAGACCGGCGGCGTCGCACGCAGCAGCGGATATCGTTCTCGCCACACTCCCCTGCGTCACGCATATCGTTGTAGGGCCCGCCAACGTCGAACACTTGTTAGTCCGGACCACAGACTGCGCGGTGACCTTAAGGCTGCACGGCGCCCACGCGGTCGACCAGCCCGTTGTCCTGACGTTTCAAATTCCCGGCCTGTCGCGCGCCCGCGCACTCGGCACGTTGCTAGCCGGACTGCCGGATCTTCTGGCTGCGGTGCCGCGCCGGCCCCAACATTCCCTCCGGAACATCCTGATGCGGGATTCTTTGATTGCCCTCGACGGGCGGCGCGCCGGCGCCAGTTATCGCGACATGGCCAGCATCATTCACGGCGCACCGTCAGCACACTATGACTGGAAGTCCGGCAACCGCTCCATCAAGGATCACCTGCACCGCGCCCTCAAACTCGGCATGACGTTGCGTGACGGCGGCTACCGCACACTCATCGCGTAGGGGGGCTTTAGAGGGGTGTCGTTTCATCGGCGCAAAATCCGACACTCCCCAGCCTCGGTTCTTTCCCGGATCATCCCTGCCGCTCCATCTGAAAGGACCGCCGATGGCGAAACGCATCAGCTCCCCGTTCCTCACCGCCGACGAAGCCGCAGCCTTTTTGCGGCTCGCCAAACATACCCTGGAGAACATGCGCTGGCAGGGGACGGGTCCAAAATTCCGCAAGCACGGCGGGCGCATTTTCTATCACAAGACCGAATTGAAGCAGTGGTCCGAGCAGGGCCGCCGGCACTCCTCCTCAGGACCAAAAACATGACAGGCCGCGCCATCGCGGCAATTTCCGTACTGGGACTTTTTCTGCTGGTAGCATCCCACCACACGGCGGCACCCCGGCTTATTTGGAACGCATCCCCCAGCGTTCCGATTGGGCTCTACCGCATTGAAATGAAGCCGCTTCGTCGTGATGATCTCGTCCTTGCACGCTTGCCACCAGCGACCGTCATGTTGGCCCAGCGCCGCAGGTATCTTACGGCAACCAAATATATTCTGAAGCCCGCGGCCGGTCTTGCCGGCGATCGCGTCTGCCGTTTCTCTTTTCGTGTCCTTGTACGCGGGTTGCGTGTGGCCGACGCGCGCAGGCAAGATCAGCACCACCGGCTCATGCCGGTATGGCAGGGCTGCCGTCAACTCACTGGCGGCGATATCTTTCTCCTCGCGCCAGCGGCCAACAGTTTCGACAGCCGCTATTTTGGGCCGCTCGACGCCGCACACGTGATCGGGCGCGCCCACCCCGTCTGGATCGCCCATCCTCGGCTCTGACACTTCAACGCGTCACCGGACAACGCCACGTGTTTCAGTCGCGCCACCGTCGCGTGACGTCACCTATCCATCGACACAAGATAAACAATCGGCGCGTCTGACGCCAAAGTCATTGCAGAGTCATCGTTCTCTACGACGCCATATCCGCGTGCACCTTTTCCCGTGGCAACGATCAGCATCAAGGCGGGCCCGCCCTCGGTCGAGGACCGCAGGCGGCCGGGCTCTATCGCGCGGCCGATGCGATGGAGGCGTCATGACGACACCAATGATCCGCGCGACCGAGCCGCCGTGAAGGACGGCGTCTCGGCCCATTCGGGTTGCGATCCCTCCCGCGCGACTCGCGGTGGGCGGTAGCACAACGCACCAACAGCGAGCGCGATGTCTTCGGAGGAACAGCGTGACTTGATCGAGACGTGCTCCGGTTGCGAAGCCGCAATTGCAGCATCCACCATTGACACATCATGGCCGATGCGCTTGGCGCAGCCTGACCGTGCTGCCCGCCACCGGGATTTGGCCGGTGCTTCCTGCCCGGTTAATCCGTCACATTGGGCCTCCTGCCGCCACGGCGACAGCCGCGCCCAGTCGACAGGACTGGTTTGGACCGAGCGCCGTCGCATCGCTTAACGCATCGCCCGACGCACGTGACGCGCCCGAGGCGCCACTCATGGCCTCCGTGTCGACGCTGGACACCCCTCGCCGTTGGTTGTGCGACGGTGCGGCAAACGGCGCCTTAGCGACAACCCGGCAAAGATGCCGGGTCCTCCACATCCGTTCCGGCCTTGCAGGTGTCTCAGGCGCCGTCCGCCGCATTGTCGCGCACGCCGGCGGGGGATGGTCCCTCGCCCGGACACTCGAGGAGTTTTATCATGGCTACCATTGGATCTGTCACCAAACGCGACGACGGCCGCTACGAGGGCGAACTCAAGACGCTCTCGGTCCGCGCCGAGATCGCCATCGTCCCGGTTGATGACAAGTCGTCGCCGGCCCAGCCGGACTATCGCGTGCTCTCGCAAGGTGTCGAAATCGGCGCCGGCTGGATCCGTACCGGTCAGATCTCCGGCAAGGAGTACGTCGCCCTGTCCATCGCCGCGCCGGAACTCGGCGCCAAGACGCTCTATGCCAACTTGGGCCGCGCCGCAGGCCAAACCGACACTGACGTCTTCGCGTTGATCTGGAACCCGCAAGACTGACGTCAATCGCCCTCGCGCCGCATCAGTGGCGCGAGGGCACTCTGCTGTTTCTTTGGTTCAACGAAGTAAGAGCCCACCCACCCGCCCGACCACCGGAATGTTGGCTCCAGCACTTCGCGAGTTGTCAACCAAGCGGCGGACCCGCTTCTAGGGCCGCGCGCGCATCCGCCTCCAACCGCAGCGAGCCTGCGCGTGCAATTTCGAATTTCGAACGCCGCATCGATGACCGTAGACCGAGAGGATCGGCGTGCGATTTCTCGACGCAGCCGAGACGCGGCGCGCGCATCCGGTCATCGACAGCAATGTTGATCCAAGTTGAGCCGTTTGGGCGTCAGATTGGTCCTCTCTTAGCGAGTGACTTGCAACTCTCTCGAAAGGAATTTCCGGGACGTTTCAAGGCCGTTTTTTGGACATCGAGATAAAAGAACGACGCCAAGACGGCGGCAAAACCAGCAACGGCGGGCGATGCGCTGACGTCACAAAAATGGTCGTGACGTCACCGTGCCAAATTGACGAACAGGATCAACGCGGTTTTGCACGCCATCTTGTAATTCAAGGCCGCGATCTCATGTCGCTCGTCATCTGAGCCAACCGAGGTCACGCCATGGCAGACGACGACATCAAACCCAAGCTTGGACGTCTCCGCGACAGCACGCGCACGCAACGGCCGCGGCTGAAGCAGCAGGTGTTCCGCCACGCCGGGAAGGCCGGCCTGCGCGCACAATGGGCGAAGGGTCACATCAAGCCCGGCGCGCTCCGCCGCGGCATGGGCACCGGCGTGCGCGCCGCGAGCGGCCTGATCGCACCCGGCAGCCGCCGCGTCATCGTCAAGGCACGTTACACCCGCATCGCCGGCAACGGTCTTGGTGCCGCCCGCGCTCACCTCAAATACATCCTCCGCGATGGCGTCACCCGCGACGGTGCACCCGGTCACCTCTATGACGTCAGCCAGGATCATATTCAGGACGCCAATTTCCTCGAACGCTCCGAGCACGACCCGCATCAGTTCCGCTTCATCGTCTCGGCCGAGGATAGTCCGCGGCTCGCGGACTTGAAGCCGTTCACCCGCGATCTGATGGCGCAGATGGAGCGCGACCTCGATACCCAACTCGATTGGGTCGCCGTCGATCATTTCAACACCGGCCATCCCCATACCCACATCGTCATTCGCGGTCGCGACGATCAGGGCCAGGATCTGGTCATGGCCCGCGATTACATCGGCCACGGCGTGCGCGCCCGGGCGCAGGGCCTGATCACTCTGGCCCTCGGCCGCGAGTCCGAACTGGAGCGCATCCAGAAACTCCACAGCGAAGTCGAGCAAGAGCGTTTGACCCGGCTCGACCGCGCCATCCTGCTGCGCGCCAAGGACGGCATTCTGGTCGTCACAACCGAGCAGGAGCAGGATCCGGTGCAACGGGTGTTGCGCGTCGGCCGGCTGAAGAAGCTCGAACGCTTAGGCCTGGCCGAGCCGCGTCAAGCCGGCGTCTGGCAGATCGACGTCAAGCTGGAACCAAAACTCCGCCAGCTCGGCGAGCGCGCCGACAAGCTCAAGATGATGCAACGGGCGCTCACCGAGGCCGGCATCGATCGCGCGGCGTCACAGATGGCCTTGTTCGAGAAACGCCCGCGCAAGGCGCCGCTGATCGGTAAAGTCGTCGGTGTCGGCCTGATCGACGAAATCACCGATCGCACCTGGATCGTGCTCGATGCCGTCGATGGCCGCGTCCACTATGCCGAGCTCGGCCGCATGAAATCCGGCCGATGTGCCCGTGCGCGGCATGCTTGGCGCGCTCGGTGGCGACAGCCTGCAGGAAAAACCGAGTGCCGTGCCGCACCTGCACGTGTTGTCGCCGGTCGATGTGCAGCGGCACACGGCCTACGAAGGGCCAACGTGGCTCGACGAGGCCATCATCACCAAGTGGCGTCCTGAGGCAGGACTGCGCGGCTTCGCCACCGAACTGCACGCCTGTATCGCCGCACGGGCCGATTGGCTCGCCAGCCGCCAGTTGGCAGAGATCGCGGCCAATGGCGATGTGGCGCCGTCTCCAACCATGATGACCGAGCTGCGCCAGCGCGAGACCCAGCGGTTGGCTCAGGACCTCGCGCGGCATCTGGGTGCCGAGTTCATGCCGGCAGCACCGGGCACCCGGATTTCCGGCATCTATGATCGCGCCCTGTCCACGCCGACCGGCAAGATCGCCGTCATCCGTCGCGAGGATACGTTCACACTCGCGCCCTGGAAGCCGGCACTGGAGCCGATGCGGGGGCTGGCCGTGACGGCAACGATCGGACCGAACCGGGTGACGTGGACGCGCGATCGTGGCCGGGGGCTGCCGGAGCGGACATGATAACCGTCACGCGCACAGGGCCGCATGAGATCCCAGTCAGTCCAACTTTTTCGATCTTTGCCGTGTCAAGGCTGACGACCGCCGCGCATGCGGCATGATCGGCACGCACGCTTCATGTGCGAGGGCTGTTGTGCCATCCAATCCGTGCACTTTGGAGCGCAGGGCCCAGCTGCACGATTTGCGGGCGCCCCGCAGCCTCGGCTGCTGCCGGGCCCTAGTCCGCGGCATCAAATCGCTATCATTCATGCAACGACCGGCCGCGGACCCGAGCCCCGCTTTGTTGCGCGCGCCGAAGCGCGCGCCGCGGGTCTCAGCCCATGCGGGTAACGGTCCCATGGCGCCGACCACGACGAATACGCAGTCCGCAGCACATGTCGACGAGAACAAGTCGGGCTCACCAAAAGGCAGGCCGCGGTCTGCCTCTCGGACCGCCCCCCGGCGGGCCAGGTATGGGCGGCTCCGAGAGGCAGACACACGACCAAGCCGAATTGAATTCCAAGGGAATACCTATCGGCCGGACGCCACCGTCTGTGAAAACACGACCCCGCCCGAAGCACCCATGATGACCGCGCTCGAACATCTGCGCTGCCCTGAGGGGTAACGGCACGGACCTTCGCGTGCGTGTCGACAAATCACTTCAACATCAACACGTCGATGACTGAATTGCGATGCAGTCTCAATGAGTTCAGTCTCGATTTGAGCGATGCGATGGCGTCACCGGCGACCACACGTGTTGATCTGCGCGATCGCCGCTACGATCGATCGCATTTGCAATCGCTTTTGGCCGGTAGTAACGCTTCAGAGCGCGCTGCTCGATACCACCAACCGACTTAAGTGGAGGCGAAAGCCTTGACCTTCTATCTCGATAGTTTGGGTGAGGAAGTCGTGTTAACCGAAGCGTACGCCCGACGCGTACTTCGGTTGAGACTGCCGCGTGAGAAGCTCGTCCGCTATTTGCTCGTCAATCTTGGGTGGGTCGAGATCAGCACCGATCGAAGCTCACTCATCGTGCGCTGCCGGCCCGCCAAATTGTCCGGACCAACACTTGCCGCCCTGTATTATGCAACTGCAAAACACCACGACGGGCGAATCTGGCTTGATGCATTCGGCCTTGATTGGTCTCGCCGCACCTTTCCGTCGTTCCAGTCGTTTCTATCATTCATGATGGCTCTTTGCCCCGCCGACGAAAGTCCAGATCCATGGGGCGACTCCAGGCATATTCGCCTCGCACAAGATGCTAGAACGTCGCCCTTTGCTCCCATCATCAACCAAATCGGCATCGTCGCGGCCAATGCTGCTGACCCAAATACGTCAGTCCGATTGCTAGAGCGCCTCTTGCCGGCCCGATGGTCGATATTTAGTATCGACACTGAGAAATCAACCTCACTCATTCTTGCGATGAGCGGTGATTTTTGCCGCTTCGATCCAAAATGGCATGCGGTCGGAAACGGCGCGCGCATAACTGATTTTGGCGATCGAGCCTATGGCGCTTGGATCGCCAATCATCATAGGCTGATCGCTGAGCGAATGCACGCCGCACATGAACATGTCGACGCCATTGTCAAATTGCCCAAACTCGGAACCATGCGGCTTCGTTACCAATGCTTGACGCTGCCCGTCGAGTTGCGAAACGGTTCACGCCTTCTTGTCTGCGGTGCCATCGATGATGTCGGGGCCGGCTTGCGACAGACGTTCCATTAAGACCAGACGCATGTGGTTCACCATGTCCTCGGCGTCCATCCAAAGGAATGTTCCACTAACCTCGCCGCCGTCAGCCTAGGCCGTACGCGCGAAATCCGCTCTCGACTCGCGTGTATCCGTAAACCTCAGCCATCCCCTTGCGCACCATATCATCGCTCGCAAGGCCCACATCGAACTTGATGTTCCATTTCGCCAAAGCGTATCCCCGTGTCAGCGGAGGGAGTAAGCGCGCGAGCTTCAGCCCCCTGGAGTTCGGATGAACCCACAGCGCGCCGATGTACGAGAATGGCGCCTTCACTTCGTGAAGGTTTTGTGCCCATGACTCGAGCCTTGGACCGGCGGGAGCCGGTACGCCGTGACCATAGATGAAATTTTGGCGGGAAATGCTTTCTGCCAGCGTTCCGGTATCGCCATAGATCCTGCCCGCGATGACAGCCACGGGGGCATCAGTTCTGTCCAAGCAGATGATACTAAACGACTGGGCCTCATCCACGCGAACAACGCGAGGATTGAGCATTGGCGGATAGGAGTGCCAACTGTCGGTGTGGCGCTCGTGAATTCGTAACGCCGCCTCCAGGCTCGCGAGGCGCAATGAAATGCCAAGGTCCTGCAAAAATGCATCCGTCGCCGCAAAGTACTGCCCAAGCAGCTGCAGCGGGCCGTAGTCAATCGTCAGAGCTTCAAGGAACGGTTTGCCGAAGCCGGCCAGATCAACAGGAACGTCGAGAGGGTTTTCTTTGTCGTTTAAAGCGGGCATGCGTTCGCTCTCCGGGACGGTGCTTGCGACCTCGTCACTCACACGCATTCAGGGAAGCCGATTCGGATTGCTTGAACCTTGCAGCTGTGTCCGAGCCCTCGACTTATGCACAGCTCTAAATTAGTAGTTCAGCCCTGCTAGAGTTCGGAATGGTGAGTAGAGGCGTAGCATGTCGTCGAATGACTCAGAGGAGCCTCACTTTACCAATGGCAGACCCGAATTTTCCGTCGACAATGCTGTTGGACGCCGCATTCGCTCCCGTCGCGAGGAACTTGGACTGACCAGAACCAATCTGGCTGCGCTGTTGTCGTTCGCTGAAGACGATATTCGGAAAATTGAGGCGGGTGGGCTCAGCGCCGCGCCGCTTACGCTAAGTCTCTTGGCAACCCACCTTAAGGTTCCCATTTCCTATTTTTTCGCAAACATTGAAGGACGTGAAGGGCCTCGTCATGTGGCGGACTTGCTTCCGTTCGTGAAACCCTAATGCAGGTCAAGAGCTGGGTCGCCTGTTCGTCGGAGTACGCTTTCGGTCAATAGACACGACGCATCAAAAGCCATGGCTAGCGGCGCGCGATTGCCGCATCAAAGTTGCCGAGATTCCATGATCGCCTCGTCAATGGTGTCGACCATTCGGATAGGGTCCCAATTCGCCAACGAGCGATAGCGATACCGCCCATCGAGGTAACTCCAAATGCCAATCGCAGACCCGCCACGAGAGAAGAGGACCCCGAAGCCATCCGCCAACTCGGCGCAAACACCTTGACGAACCAACTCAGGGCAGTTGTTCAGCGCGACGTAGAGCTCTCGCTCTTTGGGTCGATGGTGGGACATGCGGCAGCGCGGCCTTAGGTTTGCTGGGACCGGCGCGAGGCAGCATCCGTCAAGTGATGCAACAGCGTAGTCAACTCGCCTCTCGAACCCGCTGGAAGTGCAGCGAGTAGGCGACTTTCGGTTCGCCGGACCGTTTCGATTGTCTGTTCCAGTACTTTATGGCCTTGAACTGTCACTCTTACAGCGTAGGCACGGGCGTCCTCCTTCGTACGTTTGCGTGACAGCAAACCCTTTCGCTGCAAGCGACGCACAATGTCCGCCAACGTGGACCGGTCAATGCCCGTTATTTCGACGATCCCGGTCTGGCTCAAACCCTCGTCATTGGCAACGGCCGCGAGCACCACAAACTGGCGCGGCGTCAGCTCGCCAGACGCCTGCTCCGCCGCAAAGATGTCGCCAGAGACTTGGGCCGCTCGATGGATCAAATGAAGCAATGATTTGTCAAACGCGAAGGACATCAGAGCCTCCCTAAGCCAAATTCGGCGAGATCACTGCGACACTGCCACAGGAACAGGAATAAGTCGCAGTGAGCCACACCGGTCCAAGTCAAGAGCGCGCAACTGCGTTGAGCTTGAACGGCCGATGCGCCTGCGCCAATCATTGGATCATATTCATTACTTTCGAGTTTACGGTTTGCGTTAAAGAATGCGTGACAGCCGCTGGCGGCTCGCAACATTATAGCGAGATATCGGCCCGTAAATTGCAGCCTCCGCATCAGGCTCCACAACGGTAACCTTGGTCCATTCGCGCACCGGTCGTGTCAACCAGCCATCACCGTCGAGATCGACGACGCGCTGGTGCGCGGCAAAGGCGGCCCAAACAAGCAACTCGTCCTGATAGCGGCGGAGGCAAACGGGCGCATGAGCCTCGCCCACGCCAGCAACAATGACGCCGAGACTGGCAAGTCCTTCGCCGAGGGCGAGGTCGCCGAAGCAGCGCAGGTCGTGACGGATGGCGACGCCGGCTGCAATGGTGCGAGCCTGGGCGAGCAACCGCACGACGCTGTCATCCAGACCAAGGCCGAGCGGCGCGAGAAGGTTGCGTGCAGACCTCCCACTGGAAGAATTCATACTAAAGCGCTGGCTCATTGGCACCCATACGGGCACGGTCAAACCAAAGCCTATCTCGACGAACTCGCATTTCGTCACGACCGCCGCAAAATCTACGGCGTCGCGCGCATCCCTGCCCGCGTCATCGAGAGCGCAGTCGCAAAGCCGCCGCTCACAATGCGAAAGATCGTTGACACCATGAAGCCTCACCGGCGCTTCGCATCCATTCAGTCAGCGCCAGCCTGAGGTAAAGGCATAGGTATGCCCACGATGGCAGACGCGGCCGAGGTTGTGATGCACGCCGATAGCAGTCCAACTCAATCCGCGCGCCGCTTTGCAGGTGCCAATTTGTGCGAGCGATGATTGCGTATGCCGACATAAGAAATCGCAAGGATAAGAAGCATAGTGAGCAGGATATTCATTGCCTTGTACATCGCAATCACTCCAGTCATCCGCCGGTGCACGCGGCAGATGCGTCCATTTTTGCAGTTGGTGGGATGCCGGTTGGCGGCGCGACAGGATCGGCATCATGCCACTGGTGGGACCGAGGGAGTGGCGGTCATCAGCCTGACGTCCCGAGCACTATCTCGCAACGAGGTTACGAATCTGTTGTCCGCACGGGCGATCCGCTCCGTGACCGGCGGGAGCATGACTTGTCGTTGCGACCTGCCGCAACAACCGGCCGCATCGACCGCTGACGAAACGTAATTCTGTGGCCCTGCTTTTGCCTGCAGCCTGCGCCGTGTTCGCGCGCTGTCGCCGACAATCGCATCAGACAACGGTCCCTCCCGCCCCCGCCAGGACCGGCGCATCGACGGTTGCAGCCATCGCCGTTCTCAGTACCGTGAGGGCTATCAATTGCGCGGGAGCCTACCAAGCGCCACAGGTCGAATGTCGCAGATGCCGCGTGGTTCCTTCAAGTCGGTGCGCCTGTTCTAAGTTTGACCGGTCCAATCAGGAGCGCTCCAGTCAGATCGGGCACAAGTCCTGTAAATGACCTCCAGGCTCAACAGACGCGCTGGTCACCACTTGATAACCAACAGCGGCGTAAATTGTTGTCGCTGCGCAGCGGCGGTAGAGCTACCCCAGCTCCTCCCGACCACCCTGAACCATCGTCGCTGCGCAGCACCATCCACTTCGACGACCTTGGCGACGTGCGTCGGAGACGGCAATCCAAAAATTGGGCACGGCTCGACTGACGACGGAGCCAAAGATCCGGTTGCGCCAAGTCTGCGCGATCGCAGGTCCAGAATGCGCCTCAATGAATATTGTCTGGCAGGAACTTTGCCATTCCTGAAAAGTAGTGGTTGCGAGAAGCTGCACTCTGCGTCGGCGTCGAATACTCAGAGAAACAAGCAGATGCTGACGGCCGACAGGCTGTCGGTGCAGCGGCAAAGCGTCTTGGCGCGGTGCCATCCTCCTGTTCCAACAATTCTCCCGCGACGTCCTTAAACTTCCTTTTGGCTCCCTCTTTTCCCCGCGATTCCCCATTAACATCGCCGCGGTTTTCGTCTCATCCTGAGCTCGCATTCGTGCGCTTGCGCCGGCTGGAGATGACGACGATGACCACCCGATCCACCGCCCTACCGTTCACTGCCGCGGTCATTCTTGTCGTCGTCTGCATGTGGGTCGCGACCCAATGGGCGGCAGCGATGCTCGGCTACCAAGCCGCGCTCGGAACCGCTTGGATCAATGTCCTCGGGTGGCCCGTCTACGCACCCTGGAAACTCTTCTCCTGGTGGCTGGCGTTCGACGCCCAAGCCCCTGACGTGTTCGGACGCGCCGGCACCGTCGCAGCCCTCGGGGGGATGCTGAGCGGTGCCGTCGCCATCGGGGGAGCCGCCCAGCGGCAGAGCCGAGCCAAGGAAAACACAACCTATGGCTCGGCCCGCTGGGCGGACGCGCGCGACATCGCCCAATCCGGGTTGTCAGCCGATCGCGGCATTGTACTCGGGCTCTACGGCAATCGCTACTTACGTCACGATGGCCCCGAACACCTGCTCGCTGTCGCACCCACGCGGTCTGGAAAGGGCGTCGGCATCGTGGTGCCGACGTTGCTGACCTGGACCGGCTCCGTCGTGGTCCACGACGTCAAGGGCGAGAACTGGGAGTTGACCGCCGGATGGCGCGCGCAGTTCTCGCA
This sequence comes from uncultured Alphaproteobacteria bacterium, assembly GCA_963779515.1. Taxonomy (GTDB): domain Bacteria; phylum Pseudomonadota; class Alphaproteobacteria; order Rhizobiales; family Hyphomicrobiaceae; genus CAVZYN01. Next base: position 88,977 of record CAVZYN010000002.1, on the reverse strand, counting down.
CTGCCTGCTGTTCGATCCGACCAATCCACGATCGGCATGCTTCAATCCCCTCCTCGAAGTCCGCAAAGGCTCGATGGAGGTGCGCGACGTCCAAAACATCGCCGATATCCTCGTTGATCCGGAAGGCGCGCGTGAACGGCGCGACCACTGGGAGAAGACGGCGCATGCCCTCCTCGTTGGCGCCATCCTGCATGTGCTCTACGCCGAGCCCGAGAAAACACTCACCCGCGTCGCGACGCTTCTCGCCGATCCATCACGATCGATTGGCCGCGTTCTCAAGACCATGCTGACGACAAATCACATTGGCACGGACGATGCGCCGCAGGTGCATCCGGTGGTCGCCTCCGTGGCGCGTGAACTCCTGAACAAATCCGACAACGAGCGCTCGGGCGTCGTCTCGACCGCCATGAGCTTCCTCGGCCTCTACCGCGATCCCGTGATCGCCGCCAACACCGCCCGCTCCGACTGGCGCATCGCCGATCTCATGACCGCTGAACGGCCCGTCTCGCTCTATCTCGTCGTACCGCCATCCGACATCTCGCGAACCCGGCCGCTCGTGCGCCTGATCCTCAATCAGATCGGACGCCGATTGACCGAGAGCCTCAAAGATCTGGATGGTGCGCCGCGCCAGCACCAGCTGCTGCTGATGCTCGATGAGTTCCCAGCACTTGGCCGCCTGGATTTCTTCGAAACCGCGCTGGCGTTCCTCGCCGGCTATGGAATCCGCGCGGTGCTGATCGCGCAATCCTTGCACCAGATCGACAAGGCCTACGGGCCGAACCACGCCATTCTCGATAACTGCCATATCCGCCTCGCGTTTGCACCGAACGACGAACGCACGGCAAAGCGCCTCTCCGACGCCCTCGGGACCGCGACGCAACTGCGCGCGCAGCGCAACTTCTCCGGCCAACGATTGGCGGCCTGGCTGCCGCATACGTCCATCTCCGAACAGGAAACGCCCAGGCCCCTGCTGACGGCCGGCGAGGTGCTGCAGCTGCCAAAGGACGATGCGCTGGTGATGGTTTCTGGAACACCACCGATTCGGGCCAAGAAGCTTCAGTATTTCAAGGACCGGAATTTCATCGCCCGCCACCGATCCGCGCCTGTGTTGATCGAGGGCAGCACGGCCGACGCACCACCAGCCCGCACCGATGACTGGTCCGGGCGCACGCGCATGATCGACCTCAGGCTTGCCAAGACTTGGTCGGATCTGGTGACCACACCGGCCGATGACGACGACCGCCCCAAGGTCATCAACCTGCGAAAGCATAAGCCGCAGCACGACCACCACCAAGATTTGCCGTTGTTCAGAGCCCGCCCGCTCGATCCAGATCCAGAGGTTGATCCAATCATAGAACCACCGGCGGACGACACCGACGGAACCGTGTTGACCTTTCCCGGGGGCATCAAACTGTCATGAGCAAAAAGCGCTACACCCTCTATCTCTCCCGCCCGCTGGCGAACAAATTCGACATGGTCGCCCGCGTGCGCAACGGCGCCAAATCTGCGCTGTTCGAAGAGGCGATCCGCGATAGCCTGGCGCCCAAACCGATGCCCGGTCTCGATGATGGCCTCACGCTCCGGCTCAACGAGATCGGCCGGGCAACCAAGATCATCGAGCGCGACGTCGCACTCGCGACCGAAACGCTGTCGCTGTTCGTTCGCTATTTTCTCACCATTACACCGCCGTTGCCGATGAGCGAGCAAGAGCCCGCCCACATTCTTGGCCATGCGCGATTTCGAGGAGTTCGTTGCCGAGATTGGCCGCCGCATTGCTTCAGACCAGCGTCTCGTCTCCGAAGTTCTGGAGGCCATTGCCATCCAGAACCCTGACCTGTTTGCCACCGCCGGCATTCCGCGCCGGTCAAACTCCGGCCTGTGCCAGCAACCGTCACACCGTTCAGCAGGCCCAGCACCGATGAGAGCAACGGCCATGGCTGATCTGATCCACACCATCGCCGCCGCCGAAGCCCTCGGCCGCCGCCGGCAGATGCTGCGCACAGCCTTCGGCCCCATCATCGCGACAGCCCTCGCCGACCCCGCCGTGCTGGAAGTGATGCTCAATCCCGACGGCAAGCTCTGGATTGATCGCAGCGCCCACGGCCGCGCCGACACCGGTGAACGCATCGGCCGCGCCGAAGCCGAGCGCATCATCCGGCTCGTTGCCGCCCATGCCCGTCGCGACGTGACCGAACACGCTCCCATCGTCTCCGCCGAACTGCCCGACACTGGCGAGCGCTTCGAGGGCGTCATGCCACCCGTTTCACCGGCGCCCTGCTTCTCCATCCGCAAACCCGCCGCGATGCTGTTCACGCTCGCCGACTACGTCGCGAACGGTATCATGACGCCGATCCAGGCCAATGCCATGGCGAAGGCGGTGCGCGACCGCAAATCGATCGTCGTGGTTGGCGGCACGTCATCCGGCAAAACCACGCTCGTCAACGCCCTGCTCGCCGAAGTCGCAACCCTCGGCGAGCGCATCGTCATCCTGGAAGACACCCGCGAATTGCGCTGCGCCGCCGCCGACGTCGTCGCGCTGCGCACCAAACCTGGCGTCGCCAGCCTTGCCGATCTTGTGCGCTCCACGCTGCGCCTGCGCCCCGACCGGATCATCGTCGGCGAGGTGCGCGGCGCCGAAGCGCTCGACATGCTCAAAGCCTGGAACACCGGCCATCCCGGTGGCATCACCACCGTCCACGCCAACAGCCCGCGGTCCGCCCTCTATCGTCTCGAACAACTGGTGCAGGAAGCCGTGGTCACGGTTCCTCGCGATCTCATTGCCCAAGCCATCGAGATTTTGGTCTTCCTCGATGGCCGCGGCACCAAACGCCGCGTCACCGCCATCCTCGAACTCACCGGCATCGACGCTGGTGGCGACTACAGTCTCCAACCGCTCGACAAACTCGCGCTGCGGCCGGTGGCGTCATGAGGGAGAGTGATCGCGCCACGAACGCGCCGCAGGCCCGGGCCCGCCCATGCTGGAAGCAGGTTTCCGAAATAACGGACGTGTCCTCCGCCCACCTTCCTTTTTCGAACATAAAAAGGCGGGGCGTGCGAGGGGTGTCCCCTCGCGCGGGTCATAGGGCGGCAGCCCTATTCGCGAAGCGACCTCGGTCTCGCGCACCGGCGGTCGCCGGCACGCTCGTCAGCGCGACCGCCGCGATGCTCGTCATGTCCATGCCGGCAGACGCCGCCGGATCGGGAATGCCATGGGAAGCACCCTTGCAGCGGATTTTGGAATCGATCGAGGGACCGGTCGCGAAGGTCAGTGCTGTGGTGATCATCATCATGACCGGATTGAGCCTGGCGTTCGGCGACATGTCGGGCGGATTGAGACGGCTGATCCAGATCGTCTTCGGACTGTCGATCGCGTTCGCGGCAACATCGTTCTTTTTGTCGTTCTTTTCGTTCGCCGGTGGCGCGCTGATCAACTGAAACACGGAGTGTGTAGACCATGCTGGGACAACCGTCGTCGACTGCGGGCTTTGAAGTGCCGCTGCACCGGTCTCTGACCGAGCCGATCCTGATTGCCGGGGCACCACGGAATTTCGCGATTCTCAATGGCACGCTGTCGGCAGCGATCGGATTGGGGCTGAGACTCTGGATTGCCGGATTGCTGATCTGGCTCATCGGCCACGCCATTGCTGTCTGGGTCACACGCAAGGATCCAGCGTTTCTGGTCGTTCTCTCCCGCCATGCCCGCCACAAAGGAGCACTCGCATGCTGAACCTTGCCGAGTACAGAACCAATAACACCAGCCTCTGTGACTACCTGCCATGGGCGTGTCTGGTGGCACCCGGGATCGTCCTCAACAAGGACGGTTCGTTTCAGCGGAGCATCCGATATCGCGGACCGGATCTCGATAGCGCGACCGAGGCAGAACTGGTTGCCGTCACTGCACGGCTCAACAATATCCTGAAGCGGTTTGGCGCAGGCTGGGCCATGTTCTTCGAGGCGGAGCGCATTGCAGCCAACGCTTACCCCGGGGCGCGATTCGCCGATGCCGCGTCGTGGCTCGTCGATCAGGAGCGCTTTCACGACTTCAGCGCCGACGGCGTCCACCACGAAAGCCGGTACTATGTGACGTTGCTCTATCTGCCGCCCCCCGAACATCAGGGCCGCGCCGAGCGGCTATTTTACGAACGTACAGAAGGGGCGGACATTGAGGCCGATGCATTCGCCCAACTCGCCTGGTTCGAGACCGAAACTGATCGCGCACTCGAGATGCTGGCCGCGATCCTGCCCGAAGCAGAGGCGTTGTCCGACGCGGAGACGCTGACCTATCTGCACGGCACCATATCCGGCAAACGCCATCCGGTTGCAGTTCCAGCTATTCCGGCGCACCTCGATGCCGTTCTTTGCGACACGCCGTTGCTCGGTGGCGTCGAGCCGAAGCTCGGGGAGCAGCATCTGCGCGTGCTGACGATCCTTGGATTCCCGAATGCGACAACGCCGGGACTTCTCGACGCGCTCAACGATCTGGGATTTTCGTACCGCTGGACGACCCGGTGGATCGCCCTCGACAAGGCCGACGCCAACAAGCAGCTGACAAAGCTGCGCCGTCAGTGGTTCTCCAAACGCAAGTCCGTCGGCACTGTTTTGCGTGAGGTGATGTTCAATCGCGAGGCAGCACTGGTCGATCCCGATGCCGACAACAAAGCGCTCGACGCCGACGCGGCGCTGCAGGAACTCGGCGCCGATGACGTCGCCTTCGGCCATTTGACAACGACTATCGTGGTCGCCGATCCCGACCCCAAGCGCGCCAATGAGAAGCTTCTGGCCATCGAGCGCATCGTCAATGGTCGCGGCTTCGTGACCATCCGCGAAACACTGAATGCGGTCGAAGCCTGGCTTGGCAGTCTGCCCGGCAATCCTTACGCGAATGTGCGCCAGCCGATCGTGCACAGCCTGAATCTCGCACATCTGATGCCAGTGTCGGCGGTTTGGGCTGGACCGGAGATGAACCGTCATCTCAACGCGCCGCCCCTGATGTTGACCGAGACCCGCGGCTCGACGCCGTTCCGGCTCGATCTGCACGTCGGCGACGTCGGCCATACCCTGGTGGTTGGACCGACCGGCGCCGGCAAATCGGTGCTGTTGTCGCTGCTGGCGCTGCAGTTTCGCCGCTTCATCGGAGCACAAGTTGCAGTCTTCGACCGGGGCCGTTCGGCGCGCGCCGCAGCACTCGCCATGAATGGCGCGTCAATCGAATTGGGGCTCGACGGCACCCTCGCCCTACAACCGCTCGCTAGGATCGACGCGCCCGGCGAAATGGCGTTTGCGCTCGAATGGGTCACCGGATTGCTCGCCAATGAAGGAATGACCATCACGCCGGACATCAAGGCCGCTGTCTGGACCGCGCTGCAGAACTTGGCCTCGGCGCCGGTGGCAGAACGCACCCTCACAGGTCTCGCCGTTCTGGTGCAATCAGCCGCGATCAGCGCCGCGCTCTCCCCCTACACCCTCGATGGCGCCTATGGCCGCTTGCTCGACGGCGCCGCCGAAACCCTGGCATTGAACGATGTCGTGCATTTCGAAATGGAACCGCTGATGCAGCACAAAGCATTGGTGCCGCCCGTACTCACCTATCTGTTTCATCGCCTCGAAGCCCGCTTCGCCAGCCCATCGCCTACCGGACCCGGCACCCGGCCAACGCTGCTGATCCTCGACGAAGCCTGGACCTTCCTCGATGATCCACTGTTTGCCGCCCGTATCCGCGAATGGCTGAAGACGCTCAGAAAGAAGAACGTCGCCGTCGTCTTCGCCACCCAATCGCTCGCCGACATCGAACGCTCGACGATAGCGTCCGCGCTCATCGAGAGCTGCCCAACACGCATCTTCCTTCCCAATGACCGGGCCTTGGAGCCGCAAGCACGCACCGTCTACGCCCGGTTCGGCCTCAACGACCGCCAGGTGGAACTTCTGAGCCAAGCGGCATCCAAGCGCGACTACTACGCCCAAACCGCGCGCGGCAATCGGCTGTTTGAATTGAATTTGGGTCCGATTGGCCTCGCCTTGTGCGGGTCCTCGTCGCCCGACGACCAACGCCTGATCGATCGTATCGGCGCAGCCGCTCCACCGGCTGGTTTCGCCGACGCGTTCCTGCGCGCCAAAAACCTGCCTTGGGCCGCGGACCTGCTGACGTCGTTCCCAGACACCATGGCGCCGCAGACCGAACCACCACCAGCACAGAACACGCGTCCTGGCCCTGCTCCATCAAAACCAACATCAGGACCGCCAGACCCGCGCGACACGCCACCAGCCCAACCCAGCCTCGGCATCGATGGTCTCCGACCGGAACGATTTTCTCCGTATCGCATCACCGCGAAGCCGAACCGGGCAACACGACGAAAAGCCGCCCGCAGCATCCTGACAGGCCTCACCCTGGCAGTGCTCTGCAGCACCACGATGCCGCGCCACGCCGCCGCGCTGACGGTGTTCGATCCATTCAACTATCAGGAAAACGTGCTCGCCGCCGTCCGCGCCCTGGAACAGATCAACAACCAGGTGCGGCAACTGCAAAACCAGGCACAATCGCTCCTGCGCATGGACCAAAACCTGCAGCGGCTCGGATCAACGATCGCGCCCGACCTGCAACGTGCCTTGTCGGATATTCAAACCCGCCTCCGTGACGGCGAAGGCCTCGCCCTCACGCTGCGTGAGACCGAAGCCGGCTACGCAAACCTGTTCCCGAGCGAGGTCTCTTCTGCGCTTTCGACCGACGACAGGTTGCGCAACGCCAAGTCCCGTTGGGACGAAGAGTACACCAGCCTCAGACGGTCGGCGCTCTTGCAAGGCCAGATCGCCGACAGTATCGGTGCCGATACCCGCCTTCTCGACGACGCCATGACCCGCTCCCGCAGTGCCGCCGGCGCCCTCGACGCCGCTCAGGCCGGCAACGAGCTCACCGCCCTCGGCGTCAAACAATCGCTCCAGCTGCAATCCCTCCTCGCCGTCCAATATCGCCACGAAACCATCACCCGCGCCCGGGATCTCGCCACCGAGTTCCGAAGCTCGTACGCGCTTCAAGTCCTTTCTTGGCAGTGGCCAAGCCTACACACGGAGTCCGTAAGATGATCATTGTCTGCAACGAACGTCGTCGCTTCGCGAGCGGGGCTTTCGCCCCACGCCCCAACCGGCGGGACACCCGCCGGACCGCCCGCCTTTTGAAGTTTCAAAAAGGAGGAGGTTCGGGGTCTCCCCGAGCGGGCGCGGGCGGCAGCCCGCTCGCGAAGCGACGACGCGCTCACCACCGGCTGACCCTGCGACGGCGGTGCTGAGCCGCGCCTGACGACACCGAGCTGACCAATCCCAACCGGCGCTGCATTCAGCGCCGAAGGCGGAGCTGTGCCTATGGACGATCTGGCCATCATCGATCGCTTTACCGAGACGTTCAGCCGCTACATCGATTCAGGGTTCGGCTTGCTGGCCGGTGACGTCGCGTTTCTGACGAGCGTCCTGGTGGCGATCGATATCACGCTCGCCGGACTGTTCTGGGCGATGCATGGCGAGGACAACGTCCCGGCGCAGTTGATCAAGAAGGTGCTGTATGTCGGGTTTTTCGCGCTGCTGTTGAACAACTTCAAGTCCTTGGCGGACGTGGTGTTCAATTCGTTTGCGGGATTGGGATTGAAGGCGACCGGTGTGTCGCTGACAGCGGCCGATCTGATGCGGCCGGGGTTCGTGGCAGCGACGGGGTTTACCGCATCGCGACCGCTGTTGGAAAAGGCGGGCGAGCTGATCGGCTTCACCAGCTTTTTCACCAACTTCGTGACCATCGTGGTGTTGATGCTGGCGTGGCTGATCGTACTGTTGGCATTCTTCGTGCTCGCCGTGCAGCTCTTCGTCACCATCATCGAATTCAAACTGACGACACTGGCAGGCTTCGTCCTGGTGCCATTTGCGTTGTTCGGCCAGACGGCATTCCTCGCCGAGCGCGTCCTCGGCCATGTGATCACCGCCGGCATCAAGCTGATGGTGCTGGCGATCGTCGTCGGCATTGGGTCGTCGCTGTTTGGGACGCTGATCCGGCCGTCCGGCGAGATCACGCTGACGCAGGCGGCCTCGACTATCCTGGCGGCGATTGCGGTGTTTGGATTGGCGGTGTTCGTGCCGGCCATCGCGGCAGGCCTCGTGTCTGGGGCGCCGCAGCTCGGAGCGGGTGCCGCCGTCGCAACGACGGCAGGACTTGGCGGCTCCGCCATCGCGGGAGGCATGCTGGCGACGGGCGGGGCGCGGCTCGCCGGTCGCGCGTCAGGTAGCGCCATTACAGCGGCGGCTTCACTCTCCGGCACGGTGAGCGCGGCGCACGCAAGTGGTGGTGCGCGCGGCGTTGCCAAGGCAACGGTCGGTGCACCCATCTCGCGCCTGATCGGTTCCGCCACTGGTCCAGTCCGAGATGCGTTCCGCGACGGCAGCGCCGCCGGTTATCGCGCGACAGCGCCGCCGTTGGAGGCGTCAGCGGGACGCGGTGCGGATGCAATGGCCAGCATGGGCGCGTCCCCTCCCCCGGCCCCGGCTTGGGCCCAAAACCTCGCGCGGCGCCAACGCATCACCCAGGCCGGCATGGCTGCCTCACAAGCCTTGCGCGACGGCGACCGTCCCGCGAGCAGCAGCGGTCCCGAACTCAAAGACAAGAGCTGAGGAACACTCATGACGTTCAAACGATCGACGTTGCGGTACGGCGAAACACCACAACCGGTGACGCCCTTCCAGAAATCCGCGCAGCTTTGGGACGAGCGGATCGGATCGGCGCGGGTGCGGGCAAAGAACTGGCGGCTGATGGCGTTGGGCAGCCTCACGGTGTCGTTGATCATGGCCGCGATCCTGCTGTGGCTTGGACGGGCCGGCACCACCATACCCTACATTGTCGAGATCGATCGCCAAGGCGGCGCCCGCGCGGTCGGGCCCGCCACCGAGACGTACAAACCAAACGACGCGCAGATTGCGTTCCATCTTGCGCGCTTCGTCGAACACGTGCGGTCGCTGTCGATCGATCCCGTCGTGGTGCGCCAGAATTGGCTCAAGGCCTACGACGTCGTCACCGATCGCGCGGCTGTCACGCTCAACGAGTACGCCCGTGAAAACGATCCCTTCGCCAAAGTCGGGCGCGAGACCGTCGCCATCGAGGTCACCAGCGTCGTTCGAGCCTCGGAGGCGTCGTTCCAAATCCGCTGGCTGGAAAAAAGTTTCGAGGGCGGTGCGCCGAAAGCGACCAACCGATTGACCGGCATTTTCTCCATTGTCATGACGCCGCCGCGCACCGTCGACCTCGTGCGCAAAAACCCGCTCGGCATCTACGTGCATGCCTTCAACTGGTCGCAGGACCTCAACCCTGGAGACAGCAAATGATGTCCCGCATTTGTCGCCGCATCGGTCTCGGTCTTGCGCCGCTGCTGGCGGCCTGTACCAGCACCGTCAAGGTGCCGGAAATTCCGCTGCTCGACGGCCGCGCGTTCGGCGCCGCCACACAGCTACCGGAACCGAGAAAGCCGATCCAATACGTCGAAGTCCCCAAACCGCTGCCGCTGCCCGGTCAACTGAAGCCTGTGCGCGATAGAGCTGGCAAACCCAAGGACGATGCAGCTCCCAAAGAACGCATCACCGCCGCCAATTCGGCGGCCCGCATCGAGCCGGTCAAGGACGGCTATATCAATGCGATCCAGGTCTACCCCTTCACCAAGGGAGCACTGTACCAAGTCTATACCGCCGTCAGCCAGGTCACGGACATTGCGCTGGAGGCGGGCGAAAAATTGATTGCCGTGTCCGCGGGCGATACGGTCCGCTGGGTCGTCGGCGATACGACGAGTGGCGAGGGCGCCGCGCTCCAGGTCCACATTCTGGTGAAACCCATCGGCGCCGACCTCGAAACCAACGTCGTCGTTACCACCGACAGGCGCACCTATCACCTCGAGCTCCGATCATCCGACAAAACCTACATGGCCTCGGTGTCGTGGACCTATCCTGCCTCGCAGCTGTTGGCGCTCAAAGCTCAACAAGCAACTGGCGAGATCGCCAGTGCTGCCGTCGCCGACATCGGCGTCAACTTAGACCAGCTGCGGTTCCGTTATCGGCTTGAGGGCGACGCGCCGTGGAAACCACGGCAAGTTTTCGATGACGGCGCCAAAGTGTACATCCAGTTCCCATTGGGTCTTGCGCAAAGCGAAGCACCTCCCTTGTTTGTCATCGGCCCCGACAGCAAACCGGCGCTGGTCAATTATCGCGTGCGCGGCACGACCTACATTGTCGACCGGCTATTCGCCGCCGCCGAGCTTCGCCTCGGCACCGCGCCCCAGCGCGTCGTCCGCATCGTGCGCACCGATGCCGTCTGGCGGGAGACGGCGCCATGACCGGCGATCAGACCCCAAAAGCACCCGGGCTCGATGCGCCGCCTCAGACGCCGAAAGTCGCGCCTGACACGCTGGAGTTACGGGCACGCCCGCAGCCCGTGACCCGCATCAATCGCAAGGTGCTGATCGCTGCCGCAAGCGTCGTCATGATACTCATTGCGGGCCTTGTGCTGATCGCCCTGAAGCCGCCGGCGTGGCGACCCACCACGCCACAGGAACTCTATTCCGTTGATCGCAAGCCGATGAGCGATCGCCTCGCGGGGTTGCCTGCGACCTACGATGGCGTCGGCGCGCATCGACCAACAGCGCTCGAGCCGCCGCTATCGCCCGGAGTCAAGCAACTACAGTCCCCTACCGCCGATCCAGTTGTCGAGGCGGAGCGTGCCGAGAAAGCGCGCCTCGCCCGCTTGGCAGGGCAGGCGCGCGAGGCGCCACTGTTGTTCCGGTTGCAGCTCAAAGCCGCTCCACTCGAAAAGACAACATTCGAAACCCGCGGCCCTGTTGCAGCGTCCGCCGGGACATCACCCACTGATGGGAATCTCGCGAACCTGGCCGCGCTGCGCGCCACGGAGCGGACACGTGGTCTCGTCCGTGGAGATCTCGATCCACAGGCGGCCGATGCCACGGATCAGACCCGCAAACTCGCGTTCCTGACGGCAGGCGCCGAGAAGGAGGTCTACAATCCGCACCGGTTACAGACACCCGTATCGCCGTATCAGCTGATGGCCGGCACCATCATCGCCGCCAGCATGATCTCCGGGCTCAGTTCCGATTTGCCCGGTTTCGTCATTGCTCAGGTGACCGAGAATGTCTTCGACAGCGTCTCGGGTCGCCATCTCCTGGTCCCGCAAGGGTCGCGCCTGGTCGGCACGTACGACACCGTCGTCGCCTTCGGCCAAGACCGCACCCTCCTCGTCTGGCAACGCATCATCATGCCCAATGGGTCGTCGGTCGTCATCGACAACCTGCCAGCGACCGACACTGGCGGCTATACCGGCCTGTCGGACGACGTCAACCTCCACACCTGGAAACTCTTGAAAGGCATCGCCCTGGCGACAGTGCTCGGCGTCGGCAACAGCCTCGCGTTCGGCAATACCGGCAGCGACATCCTGAACGCGCTCCGTGAGTCGACGGGCCAGACCACCAATCGTGCTGGCCAGCGCCTGGTCGAGAAAACGCTCAATGTCCAGCCGTCGCTCACCGTCCGTCCCGGCTGGCCGCTGCGCATCATCGTCCACAAGGACATCGTGCTCAGGCCCTACCGCAGCTCACTCGCCAACTGAACATCGAAAAAGGACACACCCATGCCTGTGATTGGAACGTTCTCCGCCGTCAAGGACGGCTACGCCGGCAGCATCCGCACATTGATGTTGAATGGCCGCGTCAAAATCATCGCCAGCGACCGCAAGAGCAGCGAAGGGGCGCCGGACTTCACGATCTCGCTCGGCGCCACCGAGATCGGCGCCGCATGGCGCAAGACCAAACGAGGCACCGAGCAGAGCTATCTCCGCGTGCGCCTCGACGACCCAGCGTGGCCGCAGCCGGTCTGGGGTGTTCTCATCGAAGCAACCGAGGATGGGGTCGCGCGACTGATCTGGTCGCGCCCGAAGCGCGATGAGGTGATCCCGGCCACTTAAAACTTCGGTCGATCATCAAAAACAACGTCCAAAACTGCATCGCCCGGTCGCAGTAGTCGAAGACTTTGCCAGCGATCCTGGAGATCCTCATGCCCTTCAAGCGCATTGTCGCCCGTGTGTTGTTGCCGTTCGCGGCAGGCTACTATGTGTCGTATGTGTTTCGGACCATCAATGCGCTGATTGCCGATCAACTCGCCGGCGAATTGGGATTGAGCGCCGCCGACCTCGGTCTGCTGACGTCGATCTACTTTCTCATGATGGCGGTGGTGCAATTGCCATTGGGCGCTCTGCTCGATCGTTACGGTCCACGCCGGGTGCAAAGCGGCTGTCTTCTCGTTACCGCGTCCGGCGCCTGTTGGTTTGCGATCGCTGAAAGCCTGACCAGCCTGCTGCTCGCCCGAGCGTTGATTGGCATTGGCGTCGCGACCGCACTCATGGCCGGCCTCAAAGCCGTCATCCTGTGGTTTCCGCCGGAACGAATTGGAGTGGCCAACGGCGTGCTGGTGATGGTTGGCGCCCTCGGCGCGGTTACCGCGACCGCGCCCGCGCTAATCCTGGTCGATACGCTCGGCTGGCGCGGCCTCTTTTGGCTTCTGGCAGCACTGACCGTTGGAGCGGCTGCAATCATCTTCATCCTTGTTCCTGAGCGCAAGGCAACAGCCTGTCCTGGCGGCGCAGGTGGACTTACGACGTTGCGTAGCATCTTCGCCGATGCGCGCTTCTGGTCCCTCGCACCCATGTCGGCGACATGCATCGGCTCATCGTGGGCAATCCAGGGCCTGTGGGCCGCGCCCTGGCTCGCTGACGTCGAGGGTTTCGACCGCGCCACGGTCGTCCGGCATCTTCTTGTCATGGGGCTAACGCTCAGTGCCAGCGGGATCGCGCTCGGCACGCTGGCCGACCGCCTGCGACGGCATGGCATCATGACCGAGACGTTGTTCGGCGCGACGGCACTGGTGTTCATGCTGGCGCAACTGGCGATTATCCTGCGGTGGCCGATTCCGTCCTACGCCTCATGGGCGCTGATCGGGATGGCTGGCGCCGCAACCGTCCTCAGCTACGTTATCCTGCCTGGATATTTTGCGGCGGACGCTTCCGGACGCGCCAACGCGGCCCTCAACCTACTGCACTTGAGCGTCGCCTTCGGCGTCCAGTGGCTCACCGGCGTCGTCATCGATCAATGGCCGGACCATAGCGACCGCCACCCTGTCGAGGCCTATCAGGCAGCATTCGCGCTCAACCTCGTTTTGCAGGTCCTGGCATTTGCATGGTTCACTTTGTCGAAGGCGAATTTGCCTGCGTTGCGGAAAGGCCAGAGCATTCCAATGCGCCTTGGGCCATATCGCGCACCACCCATCCCATGTCGATACCAACAGGCACATTGGGTTTGGCTATCGGATGTAACACTGGCTCGGAACCAAGCAGGCACATTGGCGAGCTGCTGCGATCGGATCGCTCGCTGTGTCGGTCGTCTTGCTGACGATGCTCGCACCTCAACTGCCCAATCTTCGCTATCAAATCGGCGCCGAAGCGAATGCTGCCACGGCCACTGATTAACCGTGGCAGGCGGCAAACGGTTTGCATCGAGCACCAAGTTGCGTGAGGCAAAGTGATTGTCCACCGATAGGTTCATCAGCAGAGGCACCGGTCGACACCGTTTTGCACCTACCATTCTCAAAACATTTCGAGGACCCTATCGTCGGAATGCAGAGAAAGCCGACCTCGGGCATGTGCCACGCTCAGTCCAAAGATCGGCACCGATGAGCGGTCGCGATACCTCGGTCAACGGACATCATCGACAAAGAGCATTGAGACCCGCCGACCGAGCGAACCCTCCGCTGGAGATGCGATGCCCCGAAACTCACCGTCAGGGGTTCGATGAGACGGTCCAACAGCGACCGAAGTCGGCCGCGGATCATCAGCAATGGTGAGTTTTCTGTCCGCTTGGCACAGCGACCGTTGCGAGCAAGATGGCTGCAACGCAGCTCTACCGGCGCAATTTTCTGCGATGAGACAGGATGAGATAGCTTGTGCGGGCATAGCTCGTGCCGTGAGCGCGGCTGCAGTAGAGACATGGTACCCTTTGGTCAGGGTTACTGTTAAGGTTGCTCTATTGCAATTTATCGAGCGCTGTTTTTTGAGCGGAGAATGCATCATGCGTCCGTTTGGAGTTTGGGCACGTCACAATCTTGCTGTCGTATGTCTTGCAACGACGGCGTCGATTTCGGTGGCACAGGACAGGCCGAAGATCGAGATCGTACCAAAACTCAGCCATACGCAGGCCGCGCCGGCAGTTGCATTTTCGCCCGACGGCACGCGTGTGGTCTCCGGCGGAGGGGATCACACGGTCAAGCTTTGGGAAGCGTCGAGCGGCCGGCTGATCCGCACGTTTTCCGGTCATGATAGTAGTATAAACACGGTCGCATTCGCCCCAAACGGGCAATCGTTTTACTCAGGCAGCAGCGATAAGACGATACGGCATTGGCATGCAGCAACTGGCGAACTGATCCGAGCCTTGCCCGGACACTTCGCGGATGTTCTCACGCTCGCGGTGTCAGCCGACGGCCGCCTTTTGGCGTCTGGGGGAGGTGCATCGGGTGGCCGCAAACAGGACAATGACACGGCCATCAGAATTTGGGAGATCGCCAGCGGACGCCTGCTCAATACGCTGAAGGGGCATACGGACGCGATCAACGCCGTCGCCTTCTCACGCGACGGCTCACGACTCCTGTCGGGCAGCGGCGACAGCGGCGGCTGCGACGGCAAATCGTGCAGCAAAGACCATACGCTGCGGCTCTGGGACGTGGCGGCAGGAAAGCTGATCCGCACCATGACCGGGCATCGCGATGCCATCGATAGCGTGGCGTTCTCTCCGGACGGCGCTTGGGCTGTCACGGGCAACGCGGATAGGACCGTCAAACTCTGGGACCTGCAAAGCGGAGCGCTCCTGCGCTCGTTCGAGCGCGTACCGGGCGACGTACCGACGGCTTATGACAGCTTGCCGGCTGACGTTGCGGCGAAGATGAAGAGTGGACCCGATTATGGCGCCCGAACCCGTGCGGCGATTTCTCCGGACGGCAAACGGATCGTCTCGAACAGTTCGGACGAAATCGTGATGCGGTTCTGGGACGTCGCGAGTGGTCGCATGATTGCTCATGCTAGAGACGAAAAAAGCAACATCAATGGAACTATCTCGTTCTCCCCAGACGGCACACGAATTGTCGCTGGTACCGCAGAAAGCAGAGTGACCCTCTGGGACGCCGCCACGACCAAGCTCGTTCGCACTTTCGAGAGTGGAGCTCGGCAAGTGGATGCAATTGCGACGAGCTCCGACGGCAGCCGCATTGCATCGAGCAGCTTCATGACACCGATGATGCTGTGGGAGACCGCGAGTGGCCGCCTCATCCGTAGCTTTGGAGACGACAGTGATGCCAACAGTATCGCTCTCGCGCCCGATGGCAAATCGATCCTGACGGGACATTCCGACTATCAACGCTCGTCCGGCCAAACGCCCAAGAAAACACTCAAACTGTGGGATGCGAACACGGGCGCAGTCCTGCGGGAATTCGACGAACCCGCCCAGCACGTCCAGTCCGTGGCGTTCTTGCCCAATGGGGCTGTCGCGGTATCGGCTGGATATACGCGCGCTGAGGGTGCAGGAAAAACCGAAGTCTCCATTAAACTCTGGGATATCGCGAGTGGCCGCAACCTTCGCACTATTCCGGTTAAGGGTGATTATTCGATCGGACAGATTGCAGTCTCACCCGATGGACAGAAAATAGTTTCGGGTGGTTCACAACTTAAGGTGTGGGATGCCGCGACTGGCCGCCTCATTCATGAGCTGAAGGGACAAACCAATCCCGAAACAGTGGCTTTCTCACCTGACGGCGCACGCATTCTTGCAGGCGGCCAAGAGTTGAAACTCTGGGATGTCAATACTGGCCGGCTCATTCAGGCGTTCAAGACCCTCGATCAGGTTGGTCCAGTTGCATTCTCTCCGGATGGCAGGCACTTTCTTGCGACCGGAGATGATGTGGGACAAACCAAGTCGAGATCCCCGACGATTTGCCTCTATGAAACTGCCACCGGCACCTTGGTTCGCAAATTCGAGGGCCACACCAAAACGGTACAATCCTTCACTTTCACCCCTGATGGCAAGCGCATCATTTCTGGTAGCGACGACACTACCTTACGCGTCTGGGACATCGCGACCGGCGAGGTTCTGATCACCTCCATGGCTTCGACCTCCGGCGAATGGCTTACCATGACGCCGGCGGGCTTCTTTGCAGCTTCGCCCAAAGCCTCGGACAACCTTTCGATTATCCGCGGCCTCGATGTCACGACCATCGATCAGGTCTGGCAGGCGCTGTTCAATCCCGATCTCGTGCGCGAGCGCCTCGCAAACGACCCCGACAAGCTGTTTGCAAAGGCGTCCGCCACGCTCAACCTTGAGCGCGTCCTCGACAGCGGCCGCACGCCGGTCGTCGTATTGCCGCCGTCCGGTGCGAAAACCGCCAATGAGGACATCGCCGTTGAAGCAACCGTCATGGATGTTGGCGGCGGCATTGGCCGCATAGAATGGCGTGTCAATGGCTTGACGGTGGCGGTGGCGACGCCCCCCGCGGGCACAGGCAAGACGCACACGATGCGCCAGGATTTGGCGCTCGAACCCGGCGAGAACGCCATCGAGGTGCTCGCCTATAACGCCCGCAACCTCGTGGCCTCCGTGCCGCAACGCATGACCCTGACATGGACCGGAACGGGCACGCCCATCAAACCCAAGCTCTTCGCGCTGATCCTTGGGATCAACGATTATTCCGGTACCGGGTTGTCGAGCCTCAAGTTCGCACAGGCCGACGCGAAGGCCTTCGGCGAAGCGCTGCGGGCCACCGGAAAAGAAGACTATGCCAGCGTCGAGATCACCTATCTGCTCGACAAGGACGCCAACGCCGCCGGCCTTGCCAAGGCGTTCGATGCGATCGCCGCGAAGGCGCATCAACGCGACACGTTTCTGTTTTTCGCCGCAGCGCACGGCAAAGCGGAGAACGGCGTGTTCTATCTGATGCCGCAGGACTTCCGCTTCGGTGCCAACAGCTCGGTCGCCGAGCGCGGCATCGGCCAGCAGCAACTGCAGGACTGGATCGCAAATAAGGTGAAGGCCAAGCGCGGACTCGTCTTGCTCGACACCTGCGAGAGTGGCGCGCTTGTGTCCGGCGACGGCGGAGCGAGCGGCAACGTCAAAGGCCAGGAAGCCGCGGTTGGCCGGTTGCATGAGGCGATTGGACGTCCGGTATTGACCGCATCCAACGCCGACCAGTCCGCCCTCGAAGGCTACAAGGGCCATGGCGTTTTCACTTGGGTGCTGCTGGATGCGCTCGCCAACGGCGATGCCAACGGCAATGGCCAGATCGAGATCGGCGAAATTGCGGCGCATGTGCAGACGGTGACGCCACGCATCAGCCGCATTGTCACGGGGTTTGCCGGTAGTCAGGAGCAGCGCGCCGCACTCGCCATCGGCACACCGCAGGCGGCGACAACGGCCTCGACGGTGGGCGGAGGCGACGGTGGCCGGGACTTCCGCCAGAAACCGCGCCTTGGCTCCCGCGGCGAGGATTTCCCGCTCGTCAGGCGGCTCACTGCGCGGTAGGGCGGCAATCATCACCGATTGCTACTTCTGCTTCGCAGAGAAAGCTGGCCTCGGGCATGTGCCACGCTCAGTCCAAAGATCGGCACCGATGATCGGACGCGATACCTTGGTCAATGGACATCAACGGCAAAGAGCATTGAGTCCGGCCGACTGAGCGAGCCCTCCGCTGGAGGCGCGATGCCCTGAAACTCACCGTCAGGGGTTCGATGAGACGGTCCAACAGCGACCGAAGTCGGCCGCGGATCATCAGCAATGGTGAGTTTTCTGTCCGCTTGGCACAGCGACCATTGCGAGCAAGCTGGCTGCAGCGCAACTCTAGCGGCGCCATTGTCTGCGATGAGATAGCTTGTGGGGGCACTGCTCGTGCCGTGAGCGCGGCTGCAGTAGAGACATAGTACCCTGTGGTTAGGGTTGCTGTTAAGGTTGCTTTATTGCAATTTATTGAGCGCTGTTTTGTAGGGCGGAGAATGCATCATGCGTCGGTTTGGAGTTTGGTCACGTCACACTCTTGCGGTCGTATGTCTTGCATCGACGGTGTCATTTTCCGTGGCGCAGGAAAAGCCGAAGATCGAGATTGTGCCCCAGCTCGGACACACTCAAGGCATCGCAACCGTGGCGTTCTCTTCGGACGGCGCGCGTCTTGTCAGTAGCGGCGGAGATAAATCCCTCAAGCTCTGGGATGTCCCCAGCGGCAGGCTCGTCCGGACATTCGATGGGCATGCGTCCGGCGTCAACTCTGTCGCCTTTTCTCCTGACGGCCGCCGCCTGTTGTCGGGCGCCGATGACAAGACGATCAAGCTTTGGGATGCTTCGACCGGGGCACTGGTTCGGACGTTTGCCGGACACACAGAAAGGGTCAATGCGGTCGCGTTCACACGCGATGGGAACGGCGTCATATCGGGTGGCGCGGATAAGACGCTGAAGCTTTGGGACGCTGCGAGCGGTCGAATAATTCGCACCTTTACTGGCCATCGGGACCACATCGCGGCAATCGCCGTCTCACCAAATGGTAGCCGAATTCTTTCAGGCAGCGGAACTCCGGGGAAGTGTAACGACCGGCCATGTGGCAATGAAAATGCTTTGAAACTTTGGGACCTCGCAACCGGCCAAGTACTGCGGACGTTTTCTGGTCATACGACAGAAATCAGATCAGCGGCGTTCTCACCTAACGGCGCGCAGGCCTTGTCGAGTAGCGACAACGTCACGTTGAAGCTATGGGACGTTGAAAGCGGTCAGCTCCTGCGCACGATCACGCCCAGCCCCGGCGATGTGCCCTCGATCATCGACATGCAGCTGGCTGATCCGGCGCTGCCGGCGGAGCGGCGTAAGAACCTTGAGAACTCAAAGGCCAAGTCTGAGATGCCCGCCATGACGCGCGCGGCGTTCTTGCCAGATGGCAAACGGATCGTCTCTAGCAGCACGGACGAGGCGGCCATCCGAGTTTGGGACGTCGCCAGCGGGAAGCTGGCAGGGGCTATACTGGACAAAAAGGATGGAACCTCAACTGTCGACGTCGCAGTTACGCCCGATGGTACTGGGTTCCTCGCCGTACTTGACGGTCACAAAATGAAACTTTGGAATGCGGTCAATGGGCAAATGCAACGCGAATTTCTCGGCGGGGGCTCAGGGCTTACCACTGTTGCGACGTCGCCAGATGGAACCAGGATAGCGACATCCGGCTACCCCGAACCGATCCGGCTTTGGGACAGTGCCAGCGGCAGGTTGATCCAGGCTTTCGGCGAGGAGAGCACGGCCAATGCCGTGACATTCGCACCCGATGGTCAGCACCTCGTCTCGGCACACAGTGACTTTGGCAGCATCCGTGGCGAGCCACGCGTCCCAACTGTTCGCATGTGGGACGTGCGCACGGGCAAAGTCGTCCGCACCTTCGACGAGAAGGCGGATCACGTCCCCTCCATCGCCATGTCGCCGGATGGCGCACGCATTGTCGCCGCCGGTGCGACAGACGAGACGACCAACATCTGGGATGCGCGGAGCGGCCGTCTCCTGAATACGATCAGGTCATCCGGTTACGGCGTAGAGCAAGTTGCCCTCTCTGCCGACGGCAAGATCCTGGCGGTTGGCAGCGACGCCGAGCCGACGCTGTGGAACGCCGAGACCGGCCAGAAGATTCGCTCTTTCAAGGCGCGGTCGAGCAGCGTCATCGCTCTCTCGCCCGATGCACGTCTGCTCGCGACAGGTGGCGCCGAAATGGCACTCTGGGAGACCGCGACAGGTCGCCAAATTCAAGTCTTGACGAAGACCACGAGCGGCCCCAATGCAAACAGCGACAATTGGGTCGAGGTCCTCGCATTCGCACCATCGGGCGCAACACTGGCTGCGGGCCAGCGGAATGGCGAATTGAAGCTGTACAATTCCGCTACACGACGCCTGCTCGTCACCATCCAAGGTCACACGCGCCCCATCAAATCCATCGCGTTCACACCCGACGGGAAGCGCATCGTCTCTGCGAGCGAAGACTCGACGGCAAAGACCTGGGACGTTGCAACGGGACAACTCATTTCCACCATGCTCGGCGCTGGCCCTTCCGAGTGGCTCACCATGACCCCCGCCGGCTTCTTCGCCGCCTCGCCGAAAGCCTCCGACAATCTCTCGATTATCCGCGGCCTCGATGTCACGACCATCGATCAGGTCTGGCAGGCGCTGTTCAATCCGGATCTCGTGCGCGAGCGCCTCGCAAACGACCCCGACAAGCTGTTTGCAGAAGGCGTCCGCCACGCTCAACCTCGAGCGCGTCCTCGACAGCGGCCGCACGCCGGTCGTCGTATTGCCGCCGTCCGGTGCGAAAACCGCCAATGAGGACATCGCCGTTGAAGCAACCGTCATGGATGTTGGCGGCGGCATTGGCCGCATAGAATGGCGTGTCAATGGCTTGACGGTGGCGGTGGCGACGCCCCCCGCGGGCACAGGCAAGACGCACACGATGCGCCAGGATTTGGCGCTCGAACCCGGCGAGAACGCCATCGAGGTGCTCGCCTATAACGCCCGCAACCTCGTGGCCTCCGTGCCGCAACGCATGACCCTGACATGGACCGGAACGGGCACGCCCATCAAACCCAAGCTCTTCGCGCTGATCCTTGGGATCAACGATTATTCCGGTACCGGGTTGTCGAGCCTCAAGTTCGCACAGGCCGACGCGAAGGCCTTCGGCGAAGCGCTGCGGGCCACCGGAAAAGAAGACTATGCCAGCGTCGAGATCACTTATCTTCTGGACAAGGACGCCAACGCCGCCGGCCTTGCCAAGGCGTTCGATGCGATCGCCGCAAAGGCGCATCAACGCGACACGTTCCTGTTTTTCGCCGCAGCGCACGGCAAAGCGGAGAACGGCGTGTTCTATCTGATGCCGCAGGATTTTCGCTTTGGTGCCAACAGCTCGGTCGCCGAGCGCGGCATCGGCCAGCAGCAACTGCAGGACTGGATCGCCAATAAGGTGAAGGCCAAGCGCGGACTCGTCTTACTCGACACCTGCGAGAGTGGCGCGCTTGTGTCCGGCGACGGCGGAGCGAGCGGCAACGTCAAAGGCCAGGAAGCCGCGGTTGGCCGGTTGCATGAGGCGATTGGACGTCCGGTATTGACCGCGTCCAACGCCGACCAATCCGCCCTCGAAGGCTACAAAGGCCACGGCGTTTTCACCTGGGTGCTGCTGGATGCGCTCGCCAACGGCGATGCCAACGGCAACGGCCAGATCGAGATCGGCGAAATCGCCGCGCATGTGCAGACGGTGACGCCACGCATCAGCCGCATTGTCACGGGGTTTGCCGGTAGTCAGGAGCAGCGCGCCGCACTCGCCATCGGCACACCGCAGGCGGCGACAACGGCCTCGACGGTGGGCGGAGGCGACGCTGGCCGGGACTTCCGCCAGAAGCCGCGGCTTGGCTCTCGTGGCGAGGACTTCCCACTGGTCCGGCGTCTCGCAACGCGATAGGGCAATCCTCGCCCCTTACTTCTACTACTTGGCTTCCTTCACGTTCCAGCCAAACGTGCGCACGCTGACGCCGCCCAGTTCCTGCGGCCCAACGGCGACGAAGCCACGCGTGTTCCCGGTTGCGAGGCCAGCCTGATCCATCAGCTCAGAAAACGGCGTGCCCACGCTGCGTGCTCCAGCACGGGAGCGTGCGCTGTCGAGGCTGGCTTGTTGCAAGTGGCAGAACGTGGTCTCGATCGCATCGCGCGCCGGCTTCTCGACACCAACGATCATCAGGGACTCGCGACCAATCGGCAGCGGCTGGCCTGATTGCGGATCACGGGTCACAATACGAAAGCCCTGCACGCGCTCGCGGACTTCGCCCGGTTCGATGCGCGCCCTACCCCACCCGGAAAAGCATTGAATTTGCGACTCAGCTTCGATGTAGAGCAACGTCACATCCACCGGCAACTTCCCCGTATTGCGCATCACCACATAGACGATGTCGCAATGCTGCAGATCGGGGAGGGACTCCGACGTCATGCGTACGGCATCTTTCGGGATCGCCGGCTGCGCGGCCGGTTCCGGCGGGCACGCCCATTTGCCCGGCGCCGGTCGCGGATCTCTGTAGAGATAGAGTTCGACGCCGAGGGCTTTCGTCGCGGTCCCCTCGATGCCCCGCGTCGATTGCCGGTAACTTCCGGCCAGCCGCTCGAGGTTGGCCGCGCGCGCCGCGCGCCACAGATTTTCGCGGAGCGCATTGGCCGTGCCGTCCAAATCGGTCACGGCAATGGACGCCGATTGACGGGGACCGGAACTGATCCAATCGCCAAACGAGGTCAACAGCCAGATGCGGCCGTCGCGCAATCGCACATGCATGTCGGCGGGTTGACCGGCCTCCACCCACTCGACCGCCAGCGGCCGCCGGTCAGATGCGGTACTGCGAAGTGTGTCGATCGCCGCGCGCCCGGATCGGGCCGGTGCCACCGCTGCTTCATCCGTGGCAGGCGGCAGGGCGACGCGCAGGACCGCCCGGACACCGGGGCGCTCGAGCTTTGCCCGCAGTGCCGTCCCCTGGCGCAACGTCGGCGCTGGCTTGTCGCCAAATGCAATGGGCTGAGCCTCGCTGCGTGTGGCTGTCGCCTTTTCGACTTTTGCGTATCCAAATGGTGTGTTCGAGACCGCGCCGGTGCCGCTTTCGAACAGCGCGACGATGGCGCCGTCATCCACACCATTCAGCTCGCCGGCGGAGAGCGTGATCCGCCCCGCCTGCACCTGTGCCGCCCAAACCGGATCAGCCGCCTTGTCGCTGAAGACCGGCTTGTCGAGATCACCCTCGAAGTATGGCGCGGGCATATCGGCTCCGAATGTGCCGTAGAGTCCGGTGATCCGCTGGGCAAGTTGCCGGTAGGTCGCGTTCGGCTCCTGCGCCAGTGCGCGCCGCAGCGCGTTGGTCAATCCGCCCATGATGAGCCGAGCAGGCTTGCCCTGGGCGTCCTGTTCCTGAAACGCGAGTTCGAGAGCGAGCTGATCCGATTGCGCGGCATAGAAGCCGACAAGCCCGTCAGCGCGCTTGTTCTTGAGCAGACCGAGCGAGCTGCCCTTCCGCGACGACGCTGTCTTTCCCTGCTTGGCCTCCGCATAGGCTGCCGCCGGAATGCCAAGAACGTCGCCGGCCATGAGGCGTGGCACCGCATAACTGGCCGCTCCGCGCGTCATATCGCCGGCATGGCAGGTATCAAAAATCGCCCAGACAAAGGCGCCTTTTTCGCGCATCCGCTCAATGGCGGTGCGGACGATGTCATCCGTGATGAGGTTCTGAACCGTTTGACGCTTGGAATCCCATCGGCCGATGTCGATGGGCGCAAATCCTTCGGTGAGACCATCGGGCTCGTCTCGCTTGACCAGATCAGGGATCTGGACACCATGACCCGAGAAGTAGAGGACGACGAAGTCGCCACGCGCCGCCGAGCCGACGATCCGATCGAGCGCTTGGGTGATATTTGAAAACGTCGGGCAGTCAGGATCCTGTGTCAGGTTTCGGCACTTGGCCGCTAGCAATCCGGACGGCGCCTGGCCTGAAGGTTCCAACCGGTCAGCCAAGACAGTGATGTTGCTCGGCTTGAAACCGCGTTCAGTCAGAAGCCCCCAAACGGCGCGCACATCGTTGGCTGGCCCCTCCAACGAACTCACATCTGCTGGATAGGTTGACGCTCCAATCAGCAGCGCACGACTTTCCGCGCTTGCCCGAAACCCAAAACAGAGTGCCACAGCGAAAAAAGCAATAACAGTCGCGCTCAATTTGCCGGCGTGCATGGCGTCCTCTCTTGCCAACAACGTCGTTAGATCTTGATCGGGCTGTACGGATTGTCAAACGGATGGCGAATTCGGTGACCTAGACTTTCTACAATTCCTCCCATGACCAATCGAACCTCCCACCAGTTCATTGGTCCCTTGTCCGCCAAAACATCGACGGTCGAGAGGCAGAGAGGCTGTGTGACAACGTCGGCGGAGGCGCGGTTAGCCGCGAGCATCGCGTCTGCCGGCTGCACACGGCAGTCCCAGGCCAATGTACTGGCCGCGATATTCCCGTTTCTACCTCTGCATCGCTTCGAGTAGACGCGGCACGCCGACAACTTTCATGACCCGCGTCATGTTGTAGGCAATCACGTGCAGCGCCATTTCGGTCGCCACGTTCTCCATCTTCTTCATCTTGAAGTGCGTTGCACCCATCCAGGCCTTGATCGTGCCGAACGGATGCTCGACCGTCCTGCTGCGCAGCGGGATCTTGCTCGGATCGCTATCGAGCCGCTTCTGAACGCGATCGAGGATCGCCTCATGCTCCCAACGGCGGACGCGTCGCTCTTTCCCTGTGGTGCATTTGCTCTTCACCGGACACGCCTCGCAGACGTTGGTCCAGTAGGATCGCATCATCTTGCCGTCGAACTCACTCGTCATGTGATAGCCCAGCCGTTGTCCGGCCGGGCAGATGTAGACGTCTTCGTCGGCAACATAGACGAAGTCGGCTTTGTCGAAGCGGCCGACGGCGGCGGCGTTCGACGTGTGCGGCTTCGAGACGGTGACGGCAATGCCGGCGTTCTCGGCGGCGACGATCTCTTCGCCTTTGTAGTAACCCTTGTCGGCCACGGCTTCGATCTTTTTGCTCGCCATGACCTCTTTCGCGGCCAGCGCCATCTTGGACAGCGCGTCACGATCGTAGCCATGGTTCGTCACTTCATGAGCGACGATGAGATGATGCTTGGTTTCCACGACCGTCTGCACATTGTAGCCGACCACGCGGGGCTGCTTGCTCGTTGTTGCCATGGCGCGCGCATCAGGATCAGTCAGTGAGACCTGCGTCTCACCGGTGGTGTCCATGCGCTGCTCCATGGCGCGGAGATTGCCGGCTTCCTTCTTGAAGTGGGCGAGCTTCTTATTCACGCGGGCGATCCGCGCTTCCGGCATTGCTGTGCCGGTCATTTTCAGGACCTCGTCGGCCCGATCGAGTTCACCCAGATAACGAACGACGGCTTCGTCGATCTCGCCGAGCCGGCGCTTGAGCTTTTCCCGCGTGAAACTGCGTGCCTTCGCATTAACGGCTTTGAATTTGCTGCCGTCGATGGCGACGATCTCCGCGTCGAGCAGGTCGATGTCGCGACACAGCGCGACGAACTGGCGGCAGACCTTTCTGATCGCTGGCCCGTTATCCTTGCGGAAGTCCGCGATGGTTTTAAAGTCGGGCTTCAGCTTACCCAACAGCCAGATCAGTTCAAGATTGCGAGCGCATTCCCGTTCCAAGCGGCGCGACGACTGAACCTGGTTGAGATAGCCGTAGAGATAAAGCTTTAGCATCGTCGCCGGGTGATAGCCCGGCCGGCCGGTCGCTTCGGGCTCGATGCCGAAGCCGAGGGACTTGAGATCCAACATGACGATGAACGAGTCGATGGCACGGACAGCACTGTCCGTGCCGACGTAGTCATCGAGGCATTCAGGCAAAAGAGCCGTCTGGCGCCGATCCAGGCCTTCGATGAAGCGTGTCATGCGAGCCCTCATGTCTCGCACATACCCCTACCATGATTTGCCGTATCACCCCGGGGTTTTCACACAGCCTCCAGAGATAACGGAAGTCGGCGCCCGATCTCCATCTGTCTAACGAGCATCGAAACGGCACGGCCGCTCAACACTCAGCACCGGACAGTCAGATCGGCGGACGCCGCCTCGGCCCAATCAGGTGAGATTGCGTCGATGGTCGTGGTGATCAGAGACCGACCGTCTGCGCCTCGACGTGGAGGGACATCTTCTGCCATTATGAGAAACGGATGATCACACGCCGTGTGCTTTTCGTGCGTCTTACCGTTGGTTTCAGAACCCATTTTTTGCTGCTCTGCACTCGGCTTGCTGAAGATCGTGGAAAAGGCCGGTCTAGCTAGGCTTGTGACGGATCCTCACCAATCCCGGCGCAGCTGGTCGGGGTTGCTCCGAAACTGACTGAAAATAGTCCTGTTTTTCTAAGGCTCATCTTCAGACACACTTCCCGAACCGAGACGCTCCTCCGGCTAGCAGCTCGATCGACGCTAAACAATTTACTTTTGCTTCCTGCTTGGAGAGCTGACGCTACCGGGTTGTGATATCGCTGCCGCAACTTCACGCACACTGGTGATGAACCGCAGTGCAAGCGGCCCAATTGATCGCCCTTTAAGGGTGATGATGCCCACGGGCCGGTCGATGGCGGGAAACGAAATCGGCAACACCTTTAACGGCAGATGATTGCTCATCCGCGCCATCACTTGCGGCAGCATGGCGACATAGCGTCCGGTTGCCAGCAATTGCAGGCACATCGGGACGGAGAACGCCGTCACGACCCGCGTCGGCGTTGGCGACCCGACGTCTCTGAACGCCTGCGCAATCAAGTGTCCGGGTTCGCTCCACGACGGCGGCAAGATCCAGGGTTCGTTCGCGAGATCGGCCAACGCGACTTTTCGGGTGCGGGCGTATCGGCTGCGCGTGCTGACGACGATGACGTGGCGATCCTGGAACAGGGGTACCACGTCGAGTAAAGTTTGAGGTGCATCATTCGGCACCGCACAGATCGCTAGCTCGATGGTGCGCTGGCGCAACTCCCGGTCAATCAGTGTCGAGGGATCGGCTGTGACGACTTCGAATGCGACGCCCGGACGCCTCTGAGTAAACCGGTCGATCACAGTCGGTACGAACCCAGCCGCGCCAGCTTCTGAACAGCCTATCCGAACAAAACCACGATCCGGGTCTGCAATATCGGCGATGCGTGCCAGGCTCTGTTTGAGCTCGTCGATGGCTGCCACGCCTCCGGTCAATAACACGTCACCGAACACTGTCGGCGCGACCCCCTTCGCCGTCCGATCCAGAAGCCTGACGCCAATTGCATGCTCCAGTGCCGCGATCGACTTGGACACGGCGGGCTGCG
Source organism: uncultured Alphaproteobacteria bacterium (assembly GCA_963779515.1). Taxonomy (GTDB): domain Bacteria; phylum Pseudomonadota; class Alphaproteobacteria; order Rhizobiales; family Hyphomicrobiaceae; genus CAVZYN01. The sequence goes on along the minus strand of CAVZYN010000002.1, from coordinate 61,976 downwards.
ACAAGTTGAGATGTGCAGCAGCTTTGGCCATGCCACCCTTTTCAACTACGGCCTGCAAGAGTCGGATGTCACTTAGTTTCAGTCGCCTCAAGGCGCGATCTAAATTCGACATCATGGGTATAACTCCAGAGCATGGGTATATATCAACATAGAACTGGAAGTGATGGCTTTGCTAGATAATCTTCGGATCAACCATTCCGATGGCCACTCGAACTAAAGGAGCATCGAGCAATGACCCGCATGTTCTGCAAGCCCAGGATTATCTTGGTTGCGCTTGCCTTTTGCGCAGCACAACCCGTCGAGGCCGCTGGCTATCCTGATCGGCCGGTGTCTGTCATCGGTCAGACCGCTCCAGGCAGCGGGCCAGACGTCGTGCTGCGCCTCGTCAGTGAGCGGCTTTCTCGATCATGGGGTCAGCAGGTTGTCACGCTTAACCGGCCAGGCGCTGCCGGGCTTTTGGCCGCGCAAGCCGCCGCCGCCGCAATTCCTGATGGCTATACGCTGTATATGCCGACATCGACGGCTATCGTGATCCTCCCGGAAATGAACCCGCGTATGAGCGTCGACTTCGCCCGGGATTTCAGGCCGATCGGATTGGTCGGGGAAACGCCAATGGCCATTGCCGTATCGGCGAAGCTCGGGATTAACACACTGGCCGATCTGATCAAAGCCGCGAAGGAACGCCCCGGCGATCTGCTGTATGCTGCGAATAATCGCGGTTCGGTTCCGCATCTGGCCGGAGCATATCTGGCACAGAAGGCGGGCATTCAATTGACTTTCGTTCCCTATCAAGGAGCTCCTGCGGCATTGCACGATGTGCTCGGTGGCCGTGTGCCAATCATCATCGAGAGCCTGTCGGCGCTTGCCAGCGCGGTGGAGGACGGCTCCCTCAAACTGCTTGCTGTCACATCAGCACGCCGCTTGCTCGCTTATCCCGATATCTCTGCCGTGGCGGAGACGCTGCCGGGGTTTGAAGTAACGGCGTGGTTCGCGCTGCTCGCGCCGGCGGCGACGCCCGATCACGTCATCCGCAAAGTCGCCATGGATCTCGCTGTTGCACTTGGCGACGCCGAGTTGAAGCAAAAACTTGCAGCCATGGGCGTCTATCTGCGTGCGATGTCCCCTGTCGATACTGCTCGGTTCATGCGCAAACAGCGCGAAGACTGGAAACCGATCATCAAGGATGCGGGCCTCACCACCCAGTAACGCCGGTCACCAGAAAAGGATCGTGCCATGAAGGCTCACGCACGCTCACCAAAGCAAATCATGGAAATCGCCTTCGCGTTCCGGCGCTCGAAAGTGCTGCTGACTGCCGTGGAGTTGGGACTGTTCGGCACGCTTGCCAGGCAGCCCTGCGACGCAACGACTCTGGCCAAGCAGCTCGGATTGCATGGACGCGGCGCTCAAGATTTCTTCGATGCTCTTGTCGCGCTCGGAATGCTCACGCGGAATGCCGATGGAGATTATTCAAACACCGGTGAGGCGGAACAATTTCTCAACCCCGGCTCGAACACCTACATCGGCGACGCCCTCGGTCGCGTGAGCCAAAGGGTGTATCCCAACTGGCACCAGCTCGGCACCGCCTTGCGCTCCGGACAACCTCAAAGCGGCGCGTTCGGCATTGGGGGGTACGAAGCGTTATATGCCGACGCACGCAACACAGATATATTCTTGCGCGGCATGACAGGCACCAGCGTCATATTGGCCAATGGTCTGGCTGATGCCATCGCCTGGGTAAACTATCGAGACGTCGTCGATGTCGGGTGTGCGGAAGGACATGTTTCGATGCAACTCGCATGTCACCATCCGCATCTGCGCATTGCTGGTTTTGATTTGCCCTGTGTACGACCAGCATTCGAACGATACGTCGCGCAGAATGGATCATCAAACCTGCAGTTCCACGCTGGCGACTTTCATAGGGATGCACTGCCACACGCCGACGCGTTGATCATGAGCCGAATTCTGCACAATTGGGGACTGTCAACGAAAAGGATGCTGCTGGAAAAGGCCTATGCTGCCTTGTCGCCAAATGGCGCGTTGATCGTTTGCGAAACCTTGATCGACGCGGCGCGCACAAGTCACGTCGAGGCGATGCTGTCGAGCCTGCACATGTTGATCGAGACCGCTGACGGGTACGAGGCGACGGCGGCCGACTATATCGGCTGGATGACCGATGCGGGATTTCGGGAAACGTACGTCAGGGACCTCGGCTGCGCGCAATCCGCGATCGTCGGGATCAAATAACACTCTGGCCGGACTGATCGAGGCACATGCGTTGCCCTGAGGCGTCCGGTTTACAGGAGGCAATAGTCATGTCCGCGTTTTACGGCATTGATCTCATCGCTGTGGCCTTCGGCGTGTTCAACATTTTGCGCCTCGTGTCCTATGTGCCCCAGATTCTGGCAGTGGCCCGTGACCAGCACGGTGCGACTGCGATTTCTTTTACCTGCTGGAGCATCTGGGTCGGCGCCAACGCGACGACCGCCGCCTATGCCTGGGTCAATTTGGGTGATGCGACGATCGCACTGGTCAGTGCGTTCAATGCCGTTTGCTGCTTTGCCGTTCTGCTTATCGCCGCTTATCGCCGCCTTTCCATCAGTGTGTCGGGCAATCATTGCAGCTGACCTAGGCTTGGCTCCACGCAGTCCAAGTGATGCAGGTTGCAAACTTTGGGTACCATCGGGCAGTCGAGTGTGTGATCGAAGCTAGCAAGTTGGATTTCAATAGACGCCTTGAGTTATGCCAACTTTGCCCATCCCTAAACTAAGAAACAAAGAGGTCTGAAGTGCGAAACTGCATGTGGTTGTTGCAGTGCATATGTCATTTCGCCTGCTATGGGCAGCGAGGCCACACGACAGTTGAGCGCCGGCACTACGACCGGTTTGGGTCACGACTGTCAGTTGGTAACCACGTCATGGAAGAATTGATCCGATAGCGACCGGCATAGCGCTCAGTTCAGGCACGACCGGCGCATGTTCGTCTGTCTCTCTAGAAAGGAGACAGACCATGGAAACGGAACATACTTCATCGATCATCAAGCCCGTTCGCGTGCCTTGGAACAAAGGGAAGCTTGTCGGCGCAAAGCCACCATTGAAACCGAGCCATGTTTGGTCGATCCGCACGAAGCTGCAGATCGAAGGGAAGAAGCGGGATCTCGCACTTTTCAATCTGGCGATCGACAGCAAGCTCCGAGGCTGTGACGTTGTTGCTGTCCGGGTGGAGGATGTCGCCCCGAGCGGTTACTCAAGCGACCGGGCAACGATCAGGCAGAAGAAGACCGGCAGGCCTGTTCGGTTCGAACTAACTGATCAGACACGGGCGGCACTCGACGAGTATCTTCGACTGACGAACAGGAAAGCGTTACAGTTCCTATTCGCGGGTCGTGGTAACAAGGGAGGTCTGACGACGCGACAGTATGCACGTCTCGTTCAGGAGTGGGTTGCCAGCATCGGGCTCGATCCAGCCAAGTTCGGAACGCACTCATTAAGACGCACAAAAGCCGTGCTGATCTACCGCCGAACAGGCAACTTACGTGCGGTGCAGCTTTTGCTCGGACATTCGAAGATTGAGAGCACGGTTCGATACCTCGGCATCGAGGTCGATGACGCCATCGAAATCGCCGAGAAAATTGACATCTGAGTGATCGACGCGGTTCCTCCGGAACCGGACATGGTCGGCGGCGAACACTTCGCCGTCGATCACCGAGCACCCGATGGCTGCTATGTGGGATCGAGCGCCGTCGGCGTCGGTCCCGGCCAATGCCAGTGCGGGCCGGGCGCTACCTCTAATCGCAGATCAGTGCCCGGGGCCGCTTGGCTGCCAGTTAACCAAGCTGTTCGGGCCTCGGCCTGCGAGACGCAATTTCGCAATCTCGCTGGCGCGCTGGCTGCCGACATCGGCGACGAGTTTCCACCAAGCCGGCGTGTCCGCCAGCATGGCAATTTGGTCGTCCGTCAGTCTGTCCAGCTCTGCATCCGAGTACGGCATCTTGACGTCGTTGCTTGGGTCGAGCCAGGAGGGTTCGGAACTCTTCGTGGGTTCGTCTTCCATGCCGTGCCCAGTTCCTCTGCCGCAATGTCTCGCCGGATACTGGCGCCGATCAGTGCTCTTGTCCAACTCACTTTGTATGTTCGTCTGTCCCTCAACCAAGGAGACCGACCTTGGAAGATGACCTTGTACACGCGTCTCAGAAAACGCCCCACTTTTCGAAATATGAGCAAGCAGATCGGTGCTAAACCGTCGCAGCGACCAAGCATGTTTCGTCAATCAGAACCGAGCCAAAATCGTGGGGCAGAAGCACGATCCCGCGCCACTGAACCTTGCGACCAAAACTATGTTACGCGGTTGCGACGTCATTGCCGTTCGCGTCGCGACGCCGCGCGGAGTGATGCGATTGCTGCGTGTTCCTATTGGCCGGTCGGATCAATCACCGGCGCTGGAGCGACGCTGTTCGAGCGCGAATGCCACCATTCGGTCGGGAACCCAAGATAACGCTCCAATTGCTTCGCCTCTGGACCGGTCGCAGGGGAGCTTCCGTCCAAAATGGCTTTGATCCGTTTCCGATCGCAGCCCGTTGCCAACAGCAGCGTAGCATCGCTGATACCACAATCGTCGAGGGCTCTGATGATGTGTCGGTTGTCCATTAGCCACTTCGAGTTCGGCGCGCGCGCGCTACGTTAAAGTCGATAACATCCTCCCCGGTGCCGCAGAGATCGTCAGGTTGTTGCCCAGCATAATCTGCCAGCGACTCGAAAAACCAACTCAACCGCACGCTCATCGTTCTTAGTACACAGAACATCGCGGCGGCGTCCAACCCCAAGGGTATCCTTCTATCTGCCGTTGATCCATGGCCCCCATTCGAGTATATATAACAATCGCATCCGGGCACTCGGAACCTCCTTGTCGAAGTTGCTCGCGGTCGCCTGAACTGCCGGATTTGCTCTTTTGCGTATGCTCACGTAACTCCGAAGGCCTATCTGTCCATCAAGAGCACACGTGTCGGCTCGCGTCTCCCGTGAACCTCAGATCCGCACAAATGTATCAGCCCTTGAAAGCGCCCACGCCGCAGCAAATCTCTGGTCCTTCGTGCCCCGCAAGAGTTCGCCGGCGTCAAGCGCCGGATAGATCTCGGCAAATGTTGCCATCGACGTTCCAAACTGGCGCTTCGAGAAATGGTGCGGCTTTAGTTCACCTGGATGTGACAAACCAGCGGCTGCGACCAACTCGGCAAGCGCATGAAGCGTCATCGCATGGAACTGAGCCACGCGCTGCGCCTTATCAGGCACAACCAACGCTCTTGAGCGCACCGGATCTTGCGTCGCAACACCGGTTGGGCAGCGATCGGTGTGGCAACTTTGTGCCTGAATGCATCCCACGGCAAACATGAAACCACGCGCAGCGTTGCACCAATCAGCACCGAGCGCGATGACTCTGGCCATATCAAACGCCGAGATAATTTTGCCGGATGCTCCAATCTTGATGCGGTCACGGAGCCCGGCGCCGACCAGCGCGTTGTGGGCAAATGAAAGACCGTCACGCAATGGCATCCCCATGTGATCAATAAATTCGAGTGGCGCCGCCCCAGTGCCACCCTCTTTGCCATCAATGACGATGAAGTCCGGCGTTATGCCCGTCTCCAGCATGGCTTTGACGATCGCGAGGAATTCGAATGTCTGACCAATACACAATTTGAATCCGGCAGGTTTACCGCCCGAAAGCCTGCCGCATCTTGTCGATGAACAGCATCAACTCGATTGGAGTCGAGAACGCCGAATGGCTTGGCGGCGAGAGGCAGTCCTGTCCTCGCTCCACGCCGCGGATATCTGCGATCTCACGACTCACTTTGGCGGCTGGCAACACGCCTCCATGCCCCGGTTTGGCACCTTGGCTAATCTTGAGCTCAACCATTTTTATCTGTTCGTGCGCCGCCACCTCCGCGAACACCTCAGCATTGAAGGTGCCGTCCTTGTTGCGACACCCGAAATAGCCTGAACCGATCTCCCAGATGATGTCGCCACCATGCTCCCGATGGTAGTGACTAAATCCACCCTCACCCGTATCATGCGCAAAACCACCGATCTTGGCGCCCTTGTTGAGCGCGCGGATGGCGTTGGCCGAGAGCGCGCCAAAACTCATAGCGGAGATATTGAGCAAAGACGCCGAATAACGCCTCTGCGTCTCCGCCCCCCCGATCGTGATGCGAAATGGCTCCCGCGACGGTTGCCTGGCAGCAATCGAGTGGTTCACCCACTCGAATGTTTCCGAATAGACATCGTGTTGAGTGCCAAACGGCCGTTTGTCGAGTTGACGTTTGGCACGTTGATAAACGATGGCGCGCGTGTCGCGCGAGAAGGGCATGCCGTCTTTCTCGCCTTCGAACAAATACTGCCGGAGTTCCGGCCGAATTTCTTCCAGTAAAAAACGCACGTGACCTAAGATTGGGTAGTTTCGCAAGATTGAATGGCGCGTTTGCGTGACGTCGCGCGTACCGATGAGCACGAGGACGCTCGTCACCGCAATCAGTGGCACGAGGTATGGCCACATGCTCGGCCAGGCAACGATTGCCGCAGCGAGCGCGATCGTCGACAGGACCGAAGCGGTGAAGACCAGGTACCTCGATGTGATGAGCAATCTGCAGATGGACATGGGGCCTCTGTTTCGGCACGACCTGGGCCTGGTCGCGCGGCGGCTAAACATCAAAAAGCATTCATCACTGTCGGCGCGACACAGGACCCATGGGCATCAACTTTCCAGCATAGAGATCTCAGCCCAACGGATTCGGCGAACGCCCTGCCAATGGCGGCGGGAGAGTATCATCGGCACGTTCCAGTGTTCCGCGACGGTCGATGGTCCGGGCCGTGGTCCGGGTTGAAACCGCTTTGAATGCGGCAGTGATTGACACGCCCTGGCGTGACCGCGATCACGTGCTGTGGTGGAACCGCAATCCAGCCTTCGCTTTCGCCGTCGAGCGGTTCGGAGACGACCAGCATGCCTTTGCTATCGGCGAGCAGCTTTGTGTAAAGCGTTGGAGGCTGACCGTCCGACGCAAACCGAATCGCCCAAATGGCATCACCTTTTGTAATCGCTGCCGTCATGCGCAGCGGCGCAGCGATTCCGGCATCCCACATGTGGTGCTGGACCACGCAGAGCGTCCGATGAAACGCTGCCAATGGATCCTGATCGAAACCATTGGCAAGGAGGAGCAGAAATAGGATCTCGCTGTCGGTCGTCCCGTTGCGGTGCGCATAGAGATCGTCCGGAATTTCAAGTTCCAGCCTGCGCTTAATTCGCTCATAACCGCCGATCTGGCCATTATGCATGAACAGCCACGGGCCAACCGAAAACGGATGACAATTCGAACGCGTCGACGCGGTCCCGGTCGAAGCCCTCACGTGAGCAACAAACAACCTTGATCGGATCTGATGCGAAATTGACAGAAGATTGTCGTCACTCCAGGCTGGCCTAATGTCGCGGAAAACACCTGGCCTCTCGCGTTCACCGTACCAACCAAGGCCAAAACCGTCGCCGTTGACATCGGATTTGGATTCCCGCGCGTGATGGCTCTGAACGACGAGCGACTGGCGCGGCAGCGAGACGAAGTCTTCAAGATAGACTGCGTCGCCGACGTAAGCGATCCATCGGCACATGGCGCGCCCTCCACCCGTTCAACGCGCACGATTTCAGCTACGACTCTAACAATTCGCTGTCCCCAACGTGATCGCATAGCCTTGCGCCAAGCTAACACTGCCGTCGATTGGCGGATTGGTCCGTCGCGGTCGTTCGGGGATGCGGATGCGCGGGCTGCGCGTCACCCACACGTCAATCCCGATCACTCGAATACCAACCGCACGACCAAGGCCGCCGAGAGGACCAGCGGAGTGGTCGACACCGCGAGCATCAACCAAACACCACCGCCCTTGATCGGGTCGCGCTTGAAAGTGCGGGCAAGCTCCCGACCCGACGCGAGCCAAGGCGCCAAGATGCCGACAATGACGACGATCCAAACCCAATCCACGGCGAAATCCATGAATGACGTTGATCCGTTCGGGATGATATCCCGACGTCGAGACTGGACTTCAGTGGCCCTGATGCCGTCGGTGCTTTGCCTTGCGGTTGTACCTCTCGCGGAGGGTCAATTCAGCCATGCGCACATCGTGCATGGCGCCGAGTATGTTGAAGTTCTCGTCCATAACGACAAAACCGCCGCTGTTGTGCGTGCGAGCGAGGTACCCGACGCAGTTCCCGTCAAAACCGAGGACTGCTTGTTGCTCAGATTGCCGCATCATGTCCGACTCCGCCTTCCCGAGACCATCGGTAGTGAGACCGACGAAGCTTGTGCCAAGCTTATCATGTCTTTCTAGAGGGCCAACGATGTCGTGGCGATGTTTCAAAACGGGGGCTCAGGCGATTCGCCGGACGAACCAAGGGGCTCGGAGACCACCTGCGTTTACTCTTTGCCGTCGGGTGACGTGGCGGCACTGCAGCTCGCGCGGAGCCGTCCGCGAAGCGCGGTCCGTTGCTCTCCCGCCTACCCCAGGCGCGCGCGCATGACGATCCGTGCCGCCCTTCACTTGCTTGACGCACATCAGCATGCGCTTGGACGCGACGGCGCTGACTTTGAGCGCCATTACCTCGATCACGCTGAGACCTGCGCCGTCGGCGACACGAAGGGCCGCCGCGCGGAACGAAACCGGAGGCGTGACCTTCACGCACGCTCTCACGACGCATCTCACCGCCGTCGCTTGGTCACGACATCGCACGGTCGATAAAACAAAACATTGCGTCGGCCCCCCAGCCTTCCTCTTGGCTCCCACGTTTTCCCGCGTTTCCCCATTGCACTGTCGATGGCATTTCCGAGACCATGGTGCGTGGAATTGCGATCGGTCAACAGAAAGGAATGCGTATCGTGTCCAAGCCACCGGATTGCCATCGACGGAGCCGACCACCACTGCCGCGCCTGATCCGTTTTCGAGATGCGCCGCGCTATCTCGGCATGGATCGCAATCGCTTCAATGCAGACGTTCGACCGCATATCGCAGAAGTGAGAATTGGAGTGCAGGGAATCGCGTTCGATCGGCTTGAACTTGACGCTTGGGTGGACGACTATCTCGCCCGCAACGGGCGTCCCGGACGATCGAAAGGAGACACGTCATGGGACGTAAACGACTACCCGGCCTCGTCAATCGAGCCGGCCACTGGCACATCGACAAACGCATTCGCGGGCGGCGAATTCGCCAGAGCACTGGATCGGATCGGCTTGAAGAGGCCGAACAAACGCTAGTGAGGGTCATGGAGCAGGAGCGGCAAGCGCGCGTCTACGGCGTCAGGCCATCTCGAACTTTCGAGCAGGCCGCGGCCAAGTTTGTGCTCGAACATCAGCACAAACGGACCTTGCGCGACGATATCAATCGATTGAAGGGGCTGATGCCTTGGATTGGTGACGTCGCGATCGACAAGGTCCATATGGGCGTCCTGCAGCCATGGATCGCCGATCGCCATGCCTGCGGCATCGCGGCCGGGACGATCAACAATGGCTTACAGATCGTCCGGCGGATCTTGAACCTGGCGGCGAGCGAGTGGATGGACGAGCAGGGACTGACGTGGCTGCACGCGCCCGCCAAAATCAAGTTGCACGCCAACCCACTGCGGCGACAACCCTATCCGCTGACCTGGGACGAGCAGTCATGCTTGTTTCAGGAGCTGCCGGCCCACTTGGCGGAGATGGCGTTGTTCGCTGTCAACACCGGCTGTCGCGCAGCGGAGATCTGTGATCTCCGCTGGCAATGGGAGGTCCAAGTCCCGGAAATGGAAACGTCGGTCTTCATCGTCCCTGGCACCAGGGTCAAGAACGGCGAAGAGCGATTGGTGGTTCTCAATCGGGTGGCGCGATCCGTGATCGCGGACCAACGCCACCGGCACCCCACTCATGTGTTCACCTTTCGTGGTGCGCCCGTGCGCAGTATGCTGAACACGGCCTGGAGGAAGGCGCGATTGCGTGCGGGCCTGCCGATGGTCCGGGTCCACGACCTGAAGCATACATTTGGTCGACGCTTGCGCGCGGCCGGGGTGAGCTTCGAGGATCGCCAGGACCTGCTGGGGCATCGGTCCGGCCGCATCACGACTCACTATTCGGCGGCGGAACTTTCCAGGCTCATCGAGGCCACAGAGCGGGTGGTGGCGCGGAACGGACAGCGACCGGAACTGGTCGTGCTCAGGGGCAAACTGGGAACCACTGCCCACAAAATGCCCACAACACCGGCGACGGGCACCGAGGTCCGTCGCCTAACGCGTTGAAAGCACTGGTGCCGGCTGAGAGGATTGAACTCCCGACCTTCGGTTTACAAAACCGCTGCTCTACCGCTGAGCTAAGCCGGCGCAATTGACATGTGCAGATGCGATAGCGACAATTCGGAGTCAAGACGAAACCGGGTTCAGTTCCACCTTTCGGGTGCCTAACTGACCCTGACGGCACGGATATCACCGAGCGGCTGCCACCAGGCAGGCGCCACGGCGGTCCAAACATTGGATCGCACATGCACGGCACCAAACCCATTGACGTCAAATCCAAGATCGACGGGGGTGTTCGCGAAGCGTTGCCGCACGACAGCGCGGGAAAGCACGTGACTGGCACAGCCGTGTACGTCGACGATATCCCAGAGCCCGCCGGCACGCTGCAGATCTACATCGCCATGAGCACGCGGGCACACGCGCGCATCACCCGGCTTGACGTGTCGCAGGTGCGCACGGCTCCAGGCGTGTTCGCGGTCCTCACCGCTGCTGATGTGCCGGGCGACAACGACCTCTCGCCGACGCCGGCCCACGACGACCCCATGTTTGCGGATGGCCTGGTCGAATACGTCGGGCAATCGATTTTTGCCGTTGCAGCCGAGACCATGGCCGCCGCCCGCGCTGCCGCGAAATTGGCGATCGTCGACTACGAAGATCTGCCCGCGATCATCACACTCGAACAGGCGATGGCGGCGCAGCACTTCCTCGAACCGCCCTATGAGATGCAACGGGGCGATGCCGCGGCGGCGATTGTTGCTGCCCCGCGCAAGCTCACCGGCCGCATCGAGATCGGCGGCCAGGAGCATTTCTATCTCGAAGGCCAGGCAGCGCTCGCCATCCCTGGCGAAGACGGCGACACAATGGTCCATTCGTCGACGCAGCACCCGAGCGAGATCCAGCACAAAGTCGCGGGCGTACTCGGCGTTCCGTTCAATGCCGTCACGGTCGAGGTGCGGCGCATGGGCGGCGGTTTCGGCGGCAAGGAGAGCCAAGGCAATCTCCCAGCGGCGGCCGCCGCCCTCGCCGCCCACATCACAAAACGCCCCGCCAAGTGCGTCTACGATCGCGACGACGATTTCATGCTCACCGGCAAGCGGCATGACATCCGCATCGACTATGACGTCGGCTTCGACGACACCGGGCGCATCCTCGGACTTGACGTGACGCAAGCTGTCCGATGCGGCATGAGCTTCGATCTGTCACAACCCATCGCCGATCGCGCCATGTTCCACGCCGAGAACTGCTACGAAATCCCGGCGGCCCGCATTACGTCCTACCGCTGCAAGACGCATACGCAGTCCAACACCGCCTTTCGCGGCTTCGGCGGCCCGCAAGGCATGGTTGGCATGGAACGGATTATCGAGGACATCGCGCGGCATCTCGACCGCGACCCGCTGGAGATCCGGCGCCGCAATTTCTATCCCCACAAGGACGACACGACCCGGCCCAAGGGCATCACACCCTATCACATGACCGTCGAGGACTGCATCATCCAGGACATCGTCGACGAGCTGGCGCTGTCGTCCGATTATGACCGGCGACGCGCCGAAATTCGCGCGTGGAATGCAACAAGCCCGATCTTGAAACGCGGCATCGCCCTGACGCCGGTCAAGTTCGGTATCTCGTTCACAAAGACGTTTCTCAATCAGGCCGGCGCCCTGGTGCACGTCTATACCGATGGCTCGATCCATCTCAATCACGGCGGCACCGAGATGGGCCAGGGGTTGTTCCTGAAGGTTGCACAGGTCGTGGCGGAGACGTTTCAAGTCGATCTTGCGCGCATCAAGATAACGGCGACGACGACCGGCAAGGTGCCAAACACATCGGCGACGGCGGCATCCTCGGGGTCGGATCTCAATGGCATGGCCGCGAAGAACGCGGCGGAAACGATCAAGCTGCGGCTGATCTCGTTCCTCGCCAAAACGCATGGGGTTCGCGCGCAAGAAATATTGTTTCTCCCCAATCGCGTGCGCATAAAAGACCGCGACATTGCCTTCGACGACGTTGTTCGAGAGGCCTATATGGCGCGTGTGCCTCTGTCGGCGACGGGATTTTATGCGACGCCAAAAATTCACTGGGATCGCCCTGCTGCGCGCGGACGCCCATTTTTCTACTTCGCCTATGGCGCCGCCGTCAGCGAGGTCGCGATCGACACATTGACCGGCGAAAACCGCATCTTGAGGACCGATATCTTGCATGACGCTGGCACGTCTCTGAACCCCGCCATCGATCTCGGCCAGATCGAGGGCGGCTACGTCCAGGGCGCCGGGTGGCTGACGACGGAGGAACTGATTTGGGACGATAAGGGGCGGCTGACGACACACGCGCCGTCGACCTACAAGATCCCGACCGCGTCCGACCGGCCGATCGATATGCGCATCCGGCTGTTCGATCGCGGCAAGAACATGGAAGAGACGATCTATCGCTCGAAGGCTGTCGGCGAACCGCCGGTGATGCTTGGCATCTCGGTGCTGATGGCGCTGTCGGATGCAGTGGCGAGCGTCGGCGACTACCTGCATCATCCAAACCTCGACGCACCCGCAACACCCGAGCGCGTTTTGATGGCGGTCGAGCGCATGAAGACAAGCGCGGGAGCCCGCTGACGTGTCCGAACTCTGGTTGAAAGCTCTGCTCCAACGCGCGGCCGAAACGCCGGTTGTGCGCGTGACGGTTCTGGATGTTGCCGGCTCCACGCCCCGCAACGCTGGCGCCGCGATGCTCGTCACCGCCGGCGAAGTCACCGGCACCATCGGCGGCGGCGCTCTGGAGTTCGAGGCGATCAAGGCGGCAAGAGAGATTCTCGCAGAGAATTCCCCTCCCCCTCGTGCCGGAGGCGCGGCTTCGCCACGACGTGGGGAGGGGACTCTCTCTCCCAAATGGTATCGCGAAGTCCGCGAGTATCCACTCGGTCCCGCACTCTGCCAATGCTGCGGTGGATTCACGTGGGTGTTGTTCGAGCACTTCGGCGATGCCGAACGTCAAGACCTCACGCACCTCGCCGCATCCCTCCCGCCCGCTGGCGCGCTGATCGCACGGCCACTGATGGGCGATGGACCACTGATCGCGATCACCGACCGGAAGACCACCGGCGATTGGCCGGTCGAGATGGTGCGCGCCACCCGCGACATGCTCTCCGGCGCGCGGCCGATGGCGCCGCTGCTGCTCGAAGGCACCGACACGGAGCCCGCCTGGTTCATCGAACCCGCCGGCCGCGAGACGGTGCCACTCTATCTCTATGGCGCCGGCCACGTCGGCCGCGAGATCGTCCGCGTCGTCGAAGGCCTGCCGTTCGACCTCACATGGGTCGATACCGCGCGCGACCGCTTTCCAGAGCGCCCGCCCGCTCACGCACGCATCACCGCCGTGAAAGATCCCGCCGCTTTCGCCCTGATGACGCCGCCCGGCGCGTTTCATCTCGTCATGACCTATGCCCATCCGCTCGATGAAGCGATTTGCACGACGCTGTTGAAGCGCAACGATTTCGCCCACCTTGGCCTCATCGGGTCGGCGACAAAACGCGCCCGCTTCGAGCAGCGCTTTCGCTCCGCCGGCATCGCCGGCGTGGTCATTCAGCGCCTGTCGTGCCCGATCGGCGTCGCTGGAGTGACCGGCAAGGAGCCGCCCGTAATCGCGGTCGCGGCCGTCGCCGAGCTGATCACCGTCTTGGAAACGCGGCGGCGCGCGGCCCACGGGATGCCCACGGGATGATTGTCTCCAATCGCTGAGTGTGCGATGCAGCGACCCTGCGCCGGCCTGTATGTTCGCCGCCGCCAGTCGATTTCCGGGAGACACGCGTGCCCCCATCAACATCGGGTCAAGAAGCGACCGAGCTATCAATGCCGCTCGATCCGCAATGGAGCGAGATCCGCGACGGCGTCCGCGCGGTCTGCGCGCGCTTTCCGAATGAGTATTGGGTGAAGCTCGACGCCTCCAGCGAGTATCCGGCGGAGTTCGTCGCGGCGCTGACGGAGGCCGGCTATCTCGGCGCCATGATCCCGGAAGTGTACGGTGGCGCGGGCCTGCCATTGTCCGCCGCTTGCGCCATCCTCGAGACGATCCACGAAACCGGCGCCAATGCTGCGGCGTGCCACGCGCAGATGTACACGATGGGCACGGTTCTCAAGCACGGCTCGGAGGATCAGAAGCGGCGCTATCTCCCCGAGATTGCCAGCGGCAAATTGCGGCTGCAGGCCTTCGGCGTCACCGAGCCCTCGACGGGCTCGGACACAACCCAGCTCAAGACGCGCGCTGAGAAGCGCGGCAACGACCGCTACGTCATCAACGGCCAGAAGGTCTGGACCAGCCGTGCGCTGCACTCCGACTTGATGCTCCTGCTGGCGCGCACCACCCCCGCCGACCAGGTCAAGAAGCGCAGCGACGGCCTCTCGGTCTTTCTCGTCGATCTGCGCGAGGCCAAGGGCAAGTCGGTGCACATCAAGCCGATCGACGCGATGATCAATCACAACACCTGCGAGGTCTTCATCGACAACCTCGAAGTGCCGGCCGAAAACCGCATCGGCGAAGAGGGCAAGGGTTTTCGCTACGTCGTCGACAGCATGAACGCCGAACGCATTTTGATCGCCGCCGAATGCCTCGGTGACGCAAAATATTTCATCCGCCGCGCGACCGAATACGCCAATGAGCGCGTCGTGTTCGGTCATCCGATCGGCAAGAACCAGGGTGTGCAGTTCCCGATCGCGCGCAGCTGGGCGGATACACTGGCCGCCGAACTGGTCGTGCAAAAGGCCGCCGCCTTGTTTGAAGCCGGCCGCGACTGTGGCGCGGAAGCCAACACCGGCAAGATGCTAGCTGCCGACGCCTCATGGAAAGCCGCGGAAGCGTGCCTGCAGACCTTTGGCGGCTTTGGCTACGCGCGCGAATACGGTATCGAGCGCAAGTGGCGCGAGACGCGGCTCTATCAGACGGCACCGATCTCGACCAATCTCGTGCTCGCCTTCATCGGCCAGCACGTTCTTGGCCTACCGCGCAGTTATTGATGTCCCAACTCCCCTGAACGGCGAGAGTGATCATGCTCACCGATCGGTTCATTCCCGTCTTTATTGATGCAAAGCCGAACGAGGTCCTCCACCCCGCCTCAGGCAAGACCCTCTGCTTCGTTGGACTGTTGTGCAGTGATCAACTCGGCGTGCCTGGACTGCGACAGTACAAAAACACCAGAACCGCGAAGAGGAAGATTGATGCTGCAAATAAGATCGTCAGTAGCCTTAAATCTGGATGGCCGATTCTTGATGTGGTAGCGGTCGCCGGTGCTATGAATGGCACATTTGCGCGTTGGGCATGTGACGCGATCAACGTTGTGAATAAGAAACTTGACATTAACTGGATGACCGACGGTTCCACACCAAGGAAGCTGCAGTGGGAGGGGCAGTCGTATGATACCGCTTGTGCGATGGGTTTATCTCTCTATGCGGGAATTCTTCCGCTAATCGGACTCCGAGCACGCCTCTTGTCGAGAACCCAGGATACCAAGAAAATAAAACTCTTCCTCGACAAACTTCCACATTCTTCAGGGCACGGTAGCGCCTTGATGCAAGCGGTCGCGATCAACAATCCAGACATCAGCTGGATGTGGCAGTCGAACTTGCAATGCGGGAACCGTTTCGAAATAGGTGTTCTGGAAAGCTACGTCGACAACAATGGTGTCCCGCGGTCAGCAAAACAGCATCCGAATTTTACTCTGGCTGATTGGCTCGCAAACGCTTGTTTAGCTAAGATCAACCCAGCTCAAATTCAATCGGAAAGCAAACTAACAGACAATGAGGTGTCTACTCTGGCGGCGATATGGGATGCCGCTAATCGCTTTGGCACCGCTCATTTGATCGATGTTGATGACCCCGGGCTCATTGCGAATGTCAAGAGCCAGTCTGCCGTTTAAGGAGCAATCGGTTTGATCGACCACTCGCGCGAAGTCGAAATCTCACCTTTAAAGCTGATCCGGGTATTTGCTGCCGACAGGCGTCCAGTAAACTCCGGGAAAGCGCCGGAGGGAGAGTGCGCGCTGACCAGGAATGACGCCTTGCAAGATGCGGACGAATATTGCGTATAGGGCCAAACACCAACACGTCCCACACGAAGCCCAATGCTCCACATCAACGACCTCTCATTCCGCATCGAGGGCAAGCCGATCCTCGACGCTGCTACGGTCGCCGTTCCGACCGGGCACAAGGTGGGGCTCGTCGGCCGCAATGGCGCCGGCAAGACGACACTGCTCAAACTGATCACTGGCGAACTATCGCCCGACGACGGCTCCATCACGATCAGCAAGGACGCCCGCATCGGCCATGTCGCGCAGGAAGCGCCGGGCGGCGAGGACAGTCTCGTTGGGTGGGTGCTCGCCGCCGACACCGAACGCGCGTCGCTGCTTGACGAAGCCGAGACCGCCTCCGACCCCGGACGCATCGCCGATATTCACCAGCGCCTCTCCGACATCGACGCCCATGCCGCCCCCGCCCGCGCCGCCGCAATCCTCGCCGGCCTCGGCTTCGATGCGAGCGCCCAGCTGCGTTCATGCCGCGAATTCTCTGGCGGTTGGCGCATGCGCGTGGCGCTCGCCGCAATCCTGTTTCTCGAACCCGAAATCCTGCTGCTCGACGAGCCGACCAACTATCTCGATCTCGAAGGCACGCTTTGGCTCGAAGGCTATCTAAGAACGTATCCGCACACCGTGCTGATGGTCAGCCACGACCGTGATCTGCTCAATCGTGCCGTCGGCGCCATCCTGCATCTCGAGCGCGGGAAGCTGACGCTCTACACGGGCGGTTACGACACATTTGAAGAAACGCGGCGCGAAAAGCAGCGGCTCGAACTCAAGCTGCAGAAAAAGCAGGACGACGAGAGGAAGCGCATTCAGGCCTTCATCGATCGATTCAAAGCCAAGGCCACCAAGGCCGCGCAAGCCCAGAGCCGCGTCAAGGCGCTGGCCCGCATGCAGCCGATTGCGACGCAAGTCGAAGAGCGGGTGTTCCCTTTCATTCTGCCGTCGCCTGCAAAGCAACTCGCGAGCCCGCTGTTGCGTCTCGAGGATTGTGTCGCCGGCTACAGCCCCGAGACGCCGATCCTGCGCAATCTCAATCTACGCATCGACCACGACGATCGCATCGCGCTGCTCGGCCAGAACGGCAACGGCAAGTCCACCTTCGCCAAATTGCTCGCAGGGCGCCTGCCGCCGCTCTCAGGAATGATGTACGGCGCAAAGAAGATCGACGTCGGCATCTTCGCGCAGCATCAACTCGATGATCTGGTCGAGGGCAAGACGCCCTACGGATACATGGTCGACTATATGCCGGACGGCACCGAAGCCCAGCGCCGCGCAAAACTTGGCGTGCATGGATTCGGTTCCGACAAAGCCGATACGAAGTGTGAGCAGCTCTCGGGCGGGGAAAAAGCGCGTCTGCTGTTGATGCTGACCGCATTTTACGCCCCGCATCTGCTGATCCTAGACGAACCAACCAACCACCTCGACGTCGATGCGCGTGAATCGCTGATTCACGCGCTCGCTGATTACGAAGGCGCCGTCATCCTGATCAGCCACGATCGGCATTTGATCGATGCCACCGCCGACCGCCTGTGGCTTGTGAAGGACGGCACCGTCCGCTCCTACGACGGTGACATGGAAAGCTACCGGACCCAGCTCCTCGCCGAACGTGGCGACCGGACCCGGGCACGGTCCGCGACGGATGGCGCCAACGCCAAAGTCGACCGCGCCGAGGAACGCCGGCAGGCTGCGGCGCGGCGATCGGAACTCGCGCCGCTCAAGAAGGTGATGCAGAGCGCGGAGCAGCAAGTGAACAAGCTGTCGGCGCAAATCTCGAAACTGGATGCGGCGCTCGCTGACCCCAACCTTTACGCCGATGCCGCCAAAGCACAAAAGCTCGCCGTCGAGCGCGGCCAACTCGCCAAGCAACTCGCCGAGGCCGAGGACGTGTGGCTCGCCGCATCGGAAACCTACGAGCAGGCGGACGCCCAAGCCAGCTAGGCGTCAACCACGCTGTCGATCCTCGTCCGGTCGGTGACGGCGGCGTGAAGACTCAACTAATCTCAGAGTGTCGAACGTTTTGCTTTGGGGGAACTATGTCCATTCTTATGGGACTTTTGGCGCTGATGGGCACCCTCGGCGTGATTCTGTGGCGTCTCAACGCGGCGGCGGATGCCGCCAAGGGCTTGGTTGAAACGGCGGACGATGCGCGCGGCCTGTTTCGGCGCTGGAAGTGGCGCAGTAAACTGGCTGAAAACCCACTCGATCTGATCCAGGACCCGCGCGAAGCCGCCGCGGCCATGATGACCGCGCTCGCTCAGGCAGACGGCCCCCTGACCGAGCGTGAGCGCACAACGATCGTTGCCGAAATGAGCCGCTCATTCGCGATCCAGCAGACGCAATCCGAGGAGTTTCTCGCACACGCCCGCTTTCTGACGCGTGATGTGAAGGATCTCGACACGTGCTTTCGACGGCTCACACCCAAAATCAAAAACAGTTGCACGCCGCAAGAGGCAATCGACTTGCTTGCAATGCTTGACAAGGTCGCCCACGCTGAATCGCCACCTGGCACAATCGAAGCCCAAGCGTTGCAGCGCTTGAAGCGCGCGTTGATTGCAGAGCGTTGACCTGTGGCCATGGCGCAATAGGCAACGCTTAACGCGCCCGCGAAATTCGCAGTGGATAGTTTGCACTCAAACGTGGTTCACCAAACCTTTGCACACTAGAACTTGGATCGGGAGAACTGGTTGCTCAATGTCAGCGGGGGTTGAACTGTTCGGAATCCAGAGGGCTTAGGGATTTCGAGCCGAGCACCAGTTCTCCAAATTTCTCCAATAGCTCCAAGACTACCCTCGCTTGAGCAGGCGCACAGCCGCCGCGCGGCGATAAGAACTTGCATCAAGAGCGCCGACCAAGCAGGCTAGGGGCTCACCCCTCGAGCACAGAGCCCCCAACTATGAAACTTTACTCCCACCCCTTCTCGCCCTACGGCCGCAAGGTCAAGCTAGTCGCCGCCATGAAGGGCCTCTCCGACAAAGTGGAGGTCCTGACCGTCGACACCAACAAGGGCGACCCCGAGCTCAACAAGAACAACCCACTGTCAAAGATCCCGTGCCTCGTGACCGACAAGGGCGAGTCGATCTTCGACAGTCACGTCGTCTGCGAATATCTCGATAGCGTCGGCAAGGGCGCAACGCTGTTTCCGGCCTCCGGCAGCGATCGCTGGAAGGCCCTGACGCTCGGCGCCCTCGGCGACGGAATTCTCGATGCAGCGCTTTTGATGGTCTACGAAGGCCGCTTCCGCCCGGCGGACAAAATCGTGCCGGCTTGGATGGAGCGGCAAGAGGCCAAGGTCAACCAATCACTCGATTACCTCGAAACACATCTGCCGAAGTGGAAAGACCATCCCCACTACGGTCACGTGACGATCGCCTGCGCGCTCGGCTATCTTGATTTCCGCCACGAGGGCAAGTGGCGCAAGAAGCACCCCAAGCTCGTCAAGTGGCTCGACGAATTCAAGGCCATTGTGCCCGCCTTCGAGGCAACGCAGCCGCAATAGGTGGCTGTCGTCAATTGCGGCGCAGGAACGGGGAAAACGCCTTCGCGAAGGCGGCTTGGTTGACCGACGGAATATCCAGCAAGATCTCTGGCGCGGTGCGTGCGTCGTCGATCTGCCTGGGATCCGTCGTCCGTGCCGTCGCGATCGTGGGGCGGAGCGCATCGAGCTTTGCCTTGAGATCGAGGATCTTGATGGTCTGCGTCATCGCGAGACGTCCAGCGACCGTCAACAGTCCGCGCTCAATAGCGAAGCTATCGATCATCCCAAACATTTTCAGCAACGACAGGGCGGCCGGCAGATCATCGCGGCGGATGCTGCACGCGACTTCAATATCCTTCATCGTCACATCGCCGCGTGCGCCGCTGCGGACATAGTGCGCGACGAACGCTGCGGCCTTCATCGCCTCGCGCGTGGCCCAGGCGGCGGCGCAAACGTCGGCCAGCCAGACATCAGCCGCGATCTGCACGACGTCCTTCGGGCGCACATCCAGGCTCTCGAACCGGATGGCGGGTGCAGGGTTGCCGCTCCGTGGAGTTTCAAAATCGTCGCCTGTCATGCCGCACCTTGCGCTGCCGATCCGAAGTGGAATCAGCTTGAGCCGCCAGCGTCTGCGAATATGGTGGACGAGAGGTTAACGTCGCGATGGAGCGTTTCCGTCCGTGCCCCAGCGGCCACTTAAAACCTGGGCCAAGCCGCCGACATCGCGGCGATAAACATAGGTCCAGGTCAACAGGCGCCGGCCATCGGCCATCGTCACCGCCACCTCGTCGCGGCTATAGGCATTCTGCGCGGTAACACTCTGAGGGCCTCGAACGATGCCCTCATATTCGTCGAGCCACGCGAGCGACGCATCCGGATTGGCCATCCGATAAACCTCGCCATGGACCTGATCGCCCGGCGCATCACTCAGCACCATCGCCGGAAACCACGTCACCTTGTAGAGGCGGCCTTGCAAGGAAGCCGCGCCCACCAGTGCAGCTTCGTTCCGCAGCCGCTCTCCCTTCGGATGCGCCACGGCCGAAATGAGCGATCCATAGACAAAGAGATGATCGTTCATGCCATACCCTCGAACCTGCGAGCCCTCGGTTCCTTTAGCGACCTTCAACGTCGCACCACAGGCACGCATGATCCGATGCCGCGTGGTAGCTCTCCTTGATTTCAGGATAGATGTCCCAGAGCTTCCCGTTCTTGCCGCCCCAGACGCCGCGGCGCCAAATGCCACCCTGGCTCATGCGGCCGAACAGCGCCGGCGACAATAGAATATAGTCGATCTTCTCACGCGCATGGCCATCCTTGAAGGTTCCCGGTCGGCCATCATGCTGGAACGTCGGATGCTCGCTCGCATCCCGCAGATCCGTCTCGCGCAACAGCGGCGCGAGCGCATCGCTATCCGGCGTATCGTTGAGATCACCGATGATCGCAATCATTTCGGCGCCCTCAGCCTTCAACCGGTCGTAGATCGTGCGCACCGTTTCCGCCTGCAGCCAACGGCGGGCATCGGATGCTTCCTGCGTACCGTACCCCTTGCTCTTGAAGTGATTGACAACCACCCAGACGGTTTTTCCAGACGGCGTCCAGATCGCAAACTCCGGACAATCGCGCGAGAAAACACGCCCGCCCGTCGGCGATACGTCGTCGGCGTGACTGCGCATCCAGCCAATCTTGTAAGTCTCCTTCACCAGCAATCCGACATCGATGCCGCGGGTGTCGTTGCCGTCGATCAACATGCACTCCGCGAACGGCTCACCCTTCACCGATGGTAAGAGTTTGCTGGAAAATTGCAGCAATGCCGCACGGCCTTCGCACTCGATGACACCGAGCACATCGGGCGCGACGTCCCGCACGACCTGCGCGGTGTTCCGCGTCGACGTTTCGTTGACGAGCTCGGACTTCATTTCGACCCATCCGGCCCAATCAGCGCGCCCCTGTGCCGCGACCTCGACGCCGAAGACTTTTCCGCGCTGCACGAGTTTGCCGCGGTTTTGGCGCAACGCAACGTACTGTCCGCCATCGTCTTTCTTGTCGATGCCGAGCAACCGCATCAATTCGAGAATGCGCGCCTTGTCCGCTCCGCCGTACACGGGCTTTGCCAGCACTGCATTGACCTCGGAAAAATGCTCGATCACCTTGCGGCCATCAGCCCAAGAGTCCAGATTGAGCGCCTTCGCCCGCGTAAACAGGTTCTCGACGTTGTACGTTGCGATGCGCATGCGCGATCCAATGATCGTTGGCCGATTCGCCCTCACTCAACCGTAGCAACATCGCTTCCGGCCACTTCGGACGCCGTGATTTCGTCCACAATGAAGTCTATTTCAGTGGCCAAGTCTGTTGCTTGGCGGTGCCGGATACCACGAAATCTGAAGCGTCCGGGTGATTTGGGGCAAACATCAGTCGCCGTGTAAAGTGATAGTCCCGCAGTGAGGAGCACCGGTGATGAACACGAGACGTGGGTGGCCGTTCGAGTCCGTGGGACTCGAACCGCGAACGCGACACATGGGTGCACCGGCCCAGGGTTTGGCGGCCCTGGCTGGCCTCGCGCTCCTGCTCGCCAGCGCAAGCACTGAAGCCCAGCCCAAACGCCGCCCGCAAGAGGCTCCAGATCGCGCCCCTCGCCTCGACGTCGAAGCAATCTTTGACCGCCAGCGCGATTTGATCGACGCCGAGTTCGCCAAGCTTGCGCCGTCTCGATTGGGCGTCCCTGAGATCTATTTCGTCGGCTTCGCGAGTTTCGCGGGCCAGGACGTCTTCCGCCGCGAAGTCACCTCCGTGCGCGACCTGATGGATGAACGCTTTGCAACAAGAGACCGATCGCTACTCCTCTTGAACCACCGCGACACCACCGCTGAGCTACCACTCGCGAGCGCCACCAATCTTGCGCGCAGCTTGACCCGCCTCGGCCGGATCATGAACGTCGATAAAGATGCGCTCGTGCTGTTCATCACCACCCACGGACTTCCCAATCGGCTAGCCGTCGAATTTCCGCGGCTCGGCCTCAACGACATGTCCCCGGGCATGCTCAAGGCGGCGCTCGACCGCTCAGGTATCCGCAATCGAATCCTCGTCATCTCCGCCTGTTACTCCGGCAGTTTCATCGAGACGCTCAAAACACCGCACACACTGATCATGACCGCTGCGCGCGCTGACCGGCCATCGTTCGGCTGTTCCAATGAGCGAAGCTGGACATTCTTCGGCGACGCACTTTTCAATCGGGCACTGCGCGAAACACGCTCGTTTACGGACGCCTTCGACCGCGCCAAGGCGACCGTCACGGGTTGGGAGCGCGAGCGCAAATTCGATCCATCCGAGCCGCAGATGTTTGCAGGCGACCAAATCCGGCCCCTGCTCGACGCGCTCGCCGCGCGCTAGGACACGTCGGCCGACCGCCAGAGCGCGGCCAGCGCTTCAGGATAGTCCGAATGGGGCGGGAATATCAGGCCCGGCCAATCATCTGGCGAGGTCCAGGCAAGGTCCGAGTGCTCGCTGCTGAGCCGCGCTTGGCCCGAGCGATAGCGGCAGACCCGGCCACAAATGAACTGAAACACCCGATCCGTCGGCCGCTGCCGCACCCAAGTCGCCATGCGGCCTCCGATCTCAACCCTGAAATTGGCGCCCAACTCTTCCTCGATCTCCCGGGTGAGAACGTCAACGTGCGGGATCAACTCCTCACCAACGTCGATACGGCCGCCGGGAAGCTCCCAGAAACCCGTGTCGGCCTCCTGCAACAGCAAGACCCGTTGATCCCTGATCACAAAAGCCTTGAGGCTCACCTCGAACCGCTGAATAGCACGCATCACTGTCTATCCATTCCAGATGCCCGGCCGCACGTGCGCGCAACGACCATCAGTCCCACTGTCAAAACGATTTGATACCAACCAATTCAGCGAACAGCCAGTATTGGAACTGACTATCAATTCCAAGCGACCGTGCATTTCGCATAACTCAATTCAGCAGGCGCAATCAGCTTGGTGTTTGCAACCGTGACGCGAAACAACTTGCCATCGAGATTTGAAGACCAAAAGTCCAGGAACGCCTGCAGTTTCGGAAAACGCGGATGCAGATCATAGTCTTGCCAAATATATGTCTGGAGCAATGCGGGATGGTCAGGAAGCCGATAGAGGATTTCTGCCGTGGTCAGACTGAAACCCGCAAGTTGCTTTGCAAAATCGCTGCTGGACATGCGCGCCGTCTCCTTCGTGGCTGAGCGATGGTGACGTCCGCCAGGATAATCGAGAATCAATCAAAGGATAGGTACTTTTTTACGCAGTTCCATGCCCTTAGCGCTGGATTTAGCCTCTTGCATGCCGTTCGAATCAGCTGTCTGCGATCCAGGGTGCAGAGGCGGCCATGGCTCAAAATTTCAATGGTTCATTCCGCGCTCAAACCAACCGGTATTTGCTGTACGGCTTGCAGGGGGCTATTTATTATAACAAAAGAAAGCCAGTGCCCGTGATCGAATAACACAGTAGCACCCGTACTGTAGATCAGTTTCCCGCATGTATGCCGTAAACCCTAGGATGTCCGATGGCCGCGCCCAACTTCGACAAAATGTCACTCAAGGAACTTCTTGATCTTGATGTTCGTCTGCAGAAAGCAATTACCAATGCCAAGCGGCGCGAACGCGATGTCGTCAAGGAAAAAGTACAGAGCCTTTTGAATAATGCCGGACTTTCCGCCGAGGAACTGTTCGGCGGCCGTCGCGGTGGTCGTGGCAGCAAAGGTGGCAAGGTCGCCCCAAAATACCGCAATCCGGATAACCCGAGCGAAACCTGGACGGGCCGCGGCCGTCAACCGCGCTGGCTCGCCGCCAAACTCTCGAAGGGCGGCAAAATCGGCGACTACACGATCTGAAGTCCATCTCTGGAGCAAAAGTCAGAGCATCAAAAGCCGGCCCGCGCCCCCACTTTTCTCACGCCTGTGCGAGCTTGAACGGAATTGTGATGACCTCGCCTTAAGGCATGGGCTAGTCTGTGGGCGGGCTGCGAGGCGGCCCGCAGATGAGCTCGAGATGGAGTGTCCCATGACGTCAGCACGATATCTGCTCGCCGCGGCAATCTTTGCAGCGAGCATTTCGACCGCTGGTGCTTGCGAGTACCAGAAATCGAAGGAAACGGCCCAAACCCCGGTGCCGGCTCCAACTGCCCAGATCCAAACGCCTGTTCCGTCTTCGACGCCGGTCGAAACGGCACAAACGGCGACACCAGATACAGCGACGAAGACCAACTGATTTCGCACTACATCTTGATAAAAAAGCCGCGCGCCCTCCTTCGTGCGGCTTTTTTCATGGCGCGCGGAAAGGCCACCGTCCGCAAGAGGCACTAACAATGGACGAGCGTCAGCACTTATCGTCAATATTGCAGGTGACCAACACTGAGCCACGTCGTGGCGACCGGACCGCTAATGACTGATATCGCCGCCCGCGTTTACAACCATACCTGGAAGATCGATCCGATTGTCCGGTCGATCCTGGATACGGACTTCTACAAACTTCTGATGGCGCAAACGGTCTTTCGCCGCCATCGCAACACCCGCGTCACCTTCGGCATGATCAACCGCACGGCACAGGTCCCGCTCGCGCGTATGATCGACGTCGGCGCCCTGAAGGAACAGCTCGATCACATTCGCTCGTTGTCGCTCACGCGTGGCGAAAGCACGTGGCTTCGCGGCAATATGTTTTATGGCAAGCGCCAGATGTTCTCGCCTGAGTTCATTACCTGGCTCGAAGCATTCCGCTTTCCGGCCTATCATCTCGAGACGCGCGGCGATCAATATGTGCTGACCTTCGAAGGTCCGTGGATCGAGAGTACAATGTGGGAGATCCCGGCACTCGCGGTGATCATGGAACTCCACAGCCGCGCGGTCACCAAAGACCTCGGCAAGTTCGAACTGCAGGTTTTGTACGCCCGCGCGCAAACCCGTGTCTGGGAAAAGATACAGCGCCTCAAGAAGCTCGACGGCCTGCGCATCGCGGATTTCGGCACGCGGCGGCGCCACGGCTTCCTCTGGCAGGACTGGTGCGTCCAGGGCATGATCGAAGGCCTCGGCCCCTCCTTCCTCGGCACCTCCAACTGCCTGATCGCTATGCGCCGCGAAGTGGAGGCCGTTGGCACAAACGCCCATGAGCTGCCAATGGTCTACGCCGCCGTTGCCAAAGACGACGAGGAACTCGCCGAGGCTCCCTATCAGGTGCTGTCCGATTGGCAAAAGGACTACGACGGAAACCTCCGCGTCATCCTGCCGGATACCTACGGAACCAAAGGTTTCTTGGAGCGCGCGCCCGACTGGATCGCACAATGGACCGGTATCCGCATTGACAGCGGTGACCCCATCGCCAGCGGCGACCTCGCCATCGAGTGGTGGAAGTCTCGCGGCCAAGACCCGCGCGAGAAACTCGCGATCTTCTCCGATGGCCTCGACGTCGAAACGATCGAGCGGCTGCATCGGCATTTCAACGGCCGCATTCGCCTCGGCTTTGGCTGGGGCACACTCTTGACCAATGATTTCCGAGGATTCGATGCGAGTGGCCGCCTCGATCCATTTTCGATCGTCTGTAAGGTGGTTTCAGCCGACGGGCGGCCCGCCGTCAAACTCTCGGACAACCCGGAGAAAGCCGTCGGGCCCGCTGACGAAATTGCGCGTTACCGTCGCGTCTTCGGCGTCGGCCAGCAGGTGAAGATTCCCGTTCTGGTCTAACTTCACCGCTGCGCCGCAATCGGGCGCTCCTCGCGGCGCAGTCGTGTTAATTCCTTGAGGCCTGCACGAAACCCCATGCCTGGGATCATAATCTCGATCGCGGACGCCCCGCCAATCTGCACGTTGACGCCATTCCCCGACCACAGTGAGTCGAGCGCGGCGGTGGCATCACGCACATCCGCTTCCAGAACGCAGCTGTGCGCGAGGCAGATATCGAAGCGGGCCTGCGCCGCATGGGTCCCCGCGACGATCTCGATCTGACTACCGCTGTCTGCAATGCCACGCGGAACGACGATGCGCCAGAGCACGCTTTCCCGCCCGGAGATGGTCGTGATCACGAAGTGCGTGATGATCTTTCCTGCGCGATGGGGCAAGTCGGCGCGATGCAGCAACGCGCAACGTTGCCGTTGCCCGACGTCGCCGCAACGCACTTCCCAGGTCGACATCGTCCCGATCAAGTGCGGCGGCACATCCATATCGTAAGTGGTCGGCCGCCAAGGCCACGACCAAACCGGTTCGAAACCGTCCGCTAGCTGGCCGTCCTGGAGCGCATCGTGATGCCAAGACACGCACGCCCGGCTGCTCAACATCTGCCGGACACGATGGCCGGCCCACGACTCGCCAAATCGCGCCGCTACAGAATGCAGGTTCCTGCAAATCCGTGCGTCAGCCGCGACCGGCTGAAGTGCGCCGAGCCGCAATCCGTCCACTGGCGCTTCCAGAACGCTCGCGCCGTCTGACGCGACATCCGGCAGCGGTGTAGCATTGGCCACGCCCAGCTGGCAGACCAGCACCAACAGCCCTGCAAGTGCGCCCCGGCAACGCATCATCAAGTCCCCCGTGACGAGAGACTATGCGCTGCACAAACCACCAACTAGTGCCCAAGCGCCACGCTTTTGTGCTTATCCACCAACGCTGTAAGATCGGCCAGCAATTGTGCCCGGCAGCGCGTAAATCCCGTCTCGACCCATGCGGTCTCAAGCGCCGCAAGTGTTGCACCAATAACGGGGCCCGGCACCAAACCCGCCGCCAGCGCATCGTTCCCCGTGAGCGGAAATGCCGGCGCTTGCCAATGATGGGATAGATCCAGAGCGGCCCGCCACGCCGCATCATCTAAAGCCGCGCCAGATCGCGCCCATGCCAGACATAGGTGATCACATGCATCGCTCCGTCCATGGCGATAGACCATCTCACGCACGGCCGCGTCCATTGGCAGCGCTGTCGTATCACCGGTCCAATGCGCTGAAGCACGCAGCCGCGAGATCTCCGCGTTGCCAAACCGCAGGCGCGCGCCGAGCTCGCTCCGCATCCTCAGGGACGATCACGCCGAGACCCGCCAACCGCAACGTGGCATCGGCGGTTTGTCCCCGCAGGTCTTCGATGCCGGCAACACGCGCCAGCACCGCGAGATTGGGTGCAACACCCAACAGGTCTGGGAGATAACCGTGGTGCAACATCGTCGTGATCATGCGCAAGGCGTCAGGTGCCGTCAGTAACCGCAAAAACTCGGATCGAACGCGCTCCGCCGATAACCGCGCGAGCCCACTGCGTTCCGCATTGCAAGCCGTAAGCCCGTCGCGATCTGCAACTCCACCCGCATACTCCGCCGTGAAGCGGAAGAACCGCAAAACCCGCAGATAGTCTTCCCGGATGCGTGCATGCGGGTCTCCAATGAAGCGAACCCGCCCGGCCGCGAGATCCGGCAGTCCGCCCAGAGGGTCGTGAATCACACCATCACGATCGCAATAAAGTGCGTTGATCGTAAAATCGCGGCGGCGCGCATCGGCGGCCCAATCTGCGGTGAATGCCACCTTGGCGCGACGGCCGTCGGTCTCCGTGTCTTCGCGCAGCGTCGTCACTTCGTGCGCAATGTGATCCGAGACAACCGTGACCGTGCCATGATCAAGCCCTGTTGGAATAGCCCTGAGTTTGGCCCGCGTTACAGCGGCAATCACTTCGTCAGGCGCCGCATTTGTCGCAAGATCGACGTCGGCAACCGCTTTGCCAATCAGCGCATTTCTGACCGCGCCGCCGACCGCGCGAACCTCGAAACCGGAAACTGAAAGCGCATCAAAAACAGCACGTGTCGCCGGCCTGACGAGCCAGTCGGCATCCCGCAGATCAGTTCGTATCCCGGCTCTCGGCGTCATGAGCTCTCACTATCGAACCCGGCCTGGTTCGACGCGCCCGTCTTTCATGCTTGGAGGCTCATAGGCCTCTCCTGGACGGCCGCCAGTCATATCTCCGAACCAGACGACGGTAGCGACCACCAGCGCCGCGCCGGCGACAAACAACCAGCCGAGCGTCTTTCCGTCGATGATGTCCGCAGATGATCCGGCATGCTCCCGCGTCAGCCAGACATATGCGATGTATGCTGCAGCCGGCAGAAAAAAAACGATCAGGTTCTCTATGACAATGCGCATCATCGCGCATAAAGCCTTTCGTACAAATTCTTCAGCATTCCAGCTGTCGCCCCCCAGATATACCGCTCCCCGTAGGCCATCGCATAGTAGGCGCGCGTCCGCCCCCGCCACTCGCGCGAATCCTTTTTATGGTTGGCAGGGTCCATCAGAAACGCCAGCGGCACCTCGAAAGCGTCGGCAACCTCGCTCTCTGCGAGCCGCAGCGAGAACGCGGGCCGCACCAGCGCCACCACCGGCCGGACCAAAAAACCTGTTCCAGTCCGATAACTATCGAGGAACCCGAGCGGTTCGACCAGCGTCGGATCGAGCCCAATTTCTTCCTCGGCTTCCCGCAACGCCGTCGCAATCGGCGTTTCATCGCCGTCATCGACACGTCCGCCTGGAAACGCGATCTGCCCGGCATGCGTCTTCAAAGTTGCCGTCCGTTCTGTCAACAACAGCGTCAGGTCGGCGCGAACCACGATCGGAACCAGAACTGCCGCAGGCTGTGGCGGCTCCATCACCGCCATGTCTGCAAGAAACTCGGGATTGAGATCCCAATCGCTGCGGCAGATCACCTTGCCGGAATTGGGATCGAATATGTCCTCCGTCGGCTCACGCAAGAGGCGGTCGCGGGCCCGCGACCGGAAATCGGCCTCGTTGAAATCAATGGCGTGCGAGTCGGCGCTCAATGTCATGCTCGGTGCTTAGGCTGGGGCGACCCGAAGTGCAATCCAATCAAGTAAAACCGGCCAATCAAGTAAACCCCGGCTCGGGGCCCGACTTGAGTGGAAAGAACGTCCCACCGCTCCAGATCCCAACAGTTTCCGCCTCGGGCCCATCCGACGGCACGGCCATCTCGACCAAGTCATAGTACAGTGCGCGCGTCACCAGGGCCGACAGGCGCCCGCGCACCCGCACATAAGGTTTCAGCCCGCCGCTCCCTCGTTCCATGACAAACCAGAGTGGACGTGCCGCATCACAGATCACAATATCGTCGACATTTGTTCTGAACGCCAATGACTGCCCCGGGCCCCGTTCCCGCACTTCCATTTCCACGGCCAGAAATGGCGCGTCGTCGACCGTGACGTCGACTTTCTCAGCGGGGGTCACGAGATAGTGTTTTTGGTCCCCGTCGCGCCGCAGGACGCTTGCAAACAGCTTCACAAGTTGCATGCGCCCGATGGGGGAGCCTTGATAGAACCACGTCCCATCGCCGCGGATCCGCATGCCTATGTCACCGCAATAGGGCGGGTTCCAAAGGTCTACGGGCAGCGGGCCCTTGCCCGACTGCCCTTTGAGCAAGCTTTCAAGACCCGCAATCCGATTGCCGGGCGCATCACCACTCACGTTTTACCTCGTGTCCGACCCGCAAAGTCTCGCCTCGACATATGGGGCCCGGCGCTCCAAACTCTCACAGTGTGCCCCAAGTCCACAATCTGACCAACTTGGCAGAACAGTGTTTCTCCAATTCCTTTTAGCGTAAAGCCACGAGATCGCACGAGATCATGAGCAACATCGTCCAAACTGATGATAATATCGTTGGCCGCATCGAAGCGGCCGGTGAAAAGATCACACGTGTCAAGAAGTCCGTCGCCAATGTCATTTTTGGTCAGGATGCGGTGGTCGAGCAGACGTTGGTCACCATTCTGTCCGGAGGTCACGGCCTTTTGATCGGCGTTCCCGGCCTCGCCAAGACGCTCTTGGTCGACACGCTCGGTAAGGTCCTCGGCCTCGATGCAAAGCGCATCCAGTTCACACCAGACTTGATGCCGTCCGACATCATCGGCTCCGAAGTTTTGGAAGATGGCGGCCCAGGCGGACGCCGGTCGTTCCGGTTCATCAAGGGGCCGATCTTCGGCCAACTCCTCATGGCGGACGAAATCAATCGTGCGAGCCCAAAAACGCAGTCGGCGCTCTTGCAGGCCATGCAGGAGCACCACGTGACCGTCGCCGGTCAGCGCCACGATGTGCCGGCACCGTTCCATGTGCTTGCGACACAAAACCCACTCGAGCAGGAAGGCACCTACCCGCTTCCTGAAGCGCAACTTGACCGCTTCCTCCTGCAGATCGACATTAATTATCCCGATCAAGCGGCCGAACGCCGGATGCTGTTTGCAACGACCGGTACGGAAGAGCGCCGCGTCGAGACAATCATTACCGCGCCTGAGCTGCAGACGATCCAGCGCCTCGTGCGCCAGCTTCCCGTGCCCGACAAAGTCGTCGAGACGATCTTGCAACTCGTGCGCTCGGCGCGTCCCGGCACAGGCGCCGGTGCCGACACTGATCGATTGATCGCGTGGGGACCAGGCCCACGCGCCAGCCAAGCGCTGATGCTTGCTGTCCGCGCGAAAGCCCTCCTGGAAGGCCGGCTTGCGCCGTCGATCGACGATGTGATCGCGCTCGCCGAGCCGGTCCTGAAACATCGTATGGCGCTGACGTTCGCCGCGCGGGCCGAAGGCAAAACGATAGGCGCCGTTGTCGGCAATTTGACCAAACCTCTGGAGTAAGCGCGGCGTGGCGCTGTGGACCTCGAAGGCCGATCAAGAACCGGGCACGATCGTGGCGCTCGAAGGCGAAGCGCACGCGCTCGCCGAGCGCCTTCCCGATCTCGTCGTCGAGGCCCAGCGCGTGTCACTGACGATCGCACATGGCGTCCACGGCCGCCGCCGCGCCGGGTCGGGCGAGAACTTCTGGCAATTTCGCCAATATCAAGACAGCGACACCGTCGCGCAGATCGATTGGCGCCGCTCCGCCAGTTCCGATCATATCTACATCCGTGAGCGCGAATGGGAAGCCGCGCATACCTTCTGGCTTTGGCCGGATATATCCCCGTCGATGAACTTCAAAAGCCATCTATCGCAAACCACCAAACGCGATCGCGCCCTCGTCCTCACGTTCGCGCTTGGGGAACTCCTGGTGCACGCGGGCGAGCGGATCGCGCTCCTCGGCTTGACGATGCCGTCATCCAGCCGAAAGACCACATCGCGCATTGCCGAACTCCTCGCCGCCAACGCGACAAACCCAATCAACGCCGCAAGCTTGCCGCCGCAGGCACGCCTCTCCCGGTTTTCCTCGACCGTGCTGTTCAGCGACTTCCTCGATCCACCTGACAAGATCCTTGGCCGCCTCGATGAGATGGCCGCCAGCGGCGTCAGCGGCACGCTGGTGCAAGTTCTCGACCCGGCGGAAGAAACGCTCCCCTATGATGGCCGCACAGAGTTCGTTGGTCTCGAAGGTTCCGACCGCTGGATCGCCGATCGCGCCGAAACGATCCGCGACGCCTACGCGGCAAAACTTGCGGCCCACCGCGCACTCCTCTCCGAACACGCTCGCAAGCTCGGCTGGACCTTTCTCGTGCACCACACCGACCGCCCCGCAACGGAACCGTTGATGTCGCTGATCATGCGCCTGCAAGGATTACCCGTCACAGCGGGAGGCACTTCCTGATGTTCAGCGGCCTTGCGTTTCTCAGTCCCTGGCTGCTGGGCGCCCTTGCTGCGCTGCCGGTCATCTATTGGCTGTTGCGCACGGTGCCGCCGCAACCCCATCGCGTCGCCTTTCCCGCCACACGCATTCTCGTTGGCCTCGAGAACAAGGAAAAGCAGCCGTCCAAGACCCCGTGGTGGCTGACGCTCATTCGCATGCTCGCCGCAACGCTCTTGATTTTCGCGCTCGCCGAGCCCGTCCTCAATCCGAACCGCCAACTCGCCCTGACCGGGACCGGCCCCGTCGTCCTCGTCGTTGACAACGGTTGGGCGTCCTCCAGTGCTTGGGCACGGCGCACGACGCTGATGGATCGACTGATGACTGAGGCAGAAAGTCAAAGCCGCACCGTGATTGTCGTGCCGACAGCATCCGCCACCAAAGCTCAGACCTTCAAAGTCGAAACTCCGGGACAAGCACGCTCCACCGCGGCCGCGATCCAACCTCAGCCATTTGCCCCCGATCGAATGGCAATCGCCGAGAGCCTCAATATCGCGCTGCAAGGCCAGACTGGAACCACCGTCGTCTGGCTCGCCGACGGCATCGACCATGGTCAAAAGGCCGCCGAGTTCTCCAATCGCCTCGCCGCATTGCCAGGCGTCGCCAAGCTCGTTGTCGTCGATGCCGAGAACGGGCAGGAGCCACTCGGCTTGGCCGCTGGTCTGACTCAAGGCGGACGTCTAGAAGCTATGGTGCTGCGTGCCGAAGGCAGCACCCGCGCCGGCCAAGTGCATGCATTCTCTGCGCGTGGCCAACGCCTGGGCGAGGCCAACTTCAGCTTCGCGCCCGGCGCAACGCAGGCCAACATGACCTTCGATATGCCGCTCGAACTGCGCAATCAGGTGACGCGCGTTGAAATCTCTGGCGAACGCTCCGCGGGCGCCGTCCACCTTCTCGATGCGCGCGCTCAGTGGCATCGTATTGGGCTCCTCTCCAGCACGAGCCGCGAACAAGCCCAGCCGCTGCTCGCGCCACTCTATTATATCGAACGCGCCCTCGCCCCATTTGCCGAACTCGCGAAAACCGATGACAGCAACCTCCTGACGGCCATCGATGGTTTGGTCAAACGCAACATCTCCGTCTTGGTTCTGGCCGATGTCGGCACACTCTCGGGTGAGATCAAGGAACGCCTCGATGTGTGGGTCAAAAAGGGCGGCGTGATCGTCCGATTCTCAGGACCGCGTCTCGAAAAAGGCGGCGACGATCTCCTCCCCGTCCCGCTTCGCGCCGGCGGCCGCTCGCTTGGCGGCGCCCTGTCCTGGGCGACACCGCAGCCCATTGGCCCTCTCACCGACGACAGTTTGTTTGCAGGCCTCGCCGTCCCGTCCGATGTCCTCGTCACGCGCCAAGTCCTCGCCGACCCAGCACGCCTCAGCGAAGCACAGGTCTGGGCGCGGTTGAAGGACGGGACGCCCCTGGTCACCGCCGCGAAACGCGGAGAGGGCCAAATTGTGTTGTTTCATGTCACCGCCAATGCTGAGTGGTCTAATCTGCCGCTATCAGGGCTCTTCGTCGAAATGCTTCGCCGCATCGCAACGCTCGGCCGCAGTGGCGGCGTGGCCATGGGCGACGGTGCTGTCACCAGCGATGCCAAGTCGTCGCCCGAGGCCGCATCCGGGGACGTTTTGACGCCAACACAAACACTCGATGGGTTCGGCATCTTGAAGCCGCCACCGCCGACCGCAGAGTCATTGACAGCCGCACGGATTGCCGAAGTTCAGCCGTCCGCCGCCAATCCGCCTGGCTACTACGGTCCTCAAGGCAATCCACGTGCCCTCAACGTGGTGACACCTAAGAGCGTGCTGCGCGCGCTGCCGGCAATGCCTGCCGGCGTCGAACGCCGCGCCTACGAAGGCGAGACGGCACGACCGCTGAAGCCAACGTTGCTGACCATGGCCCTTGGCCTTCTATTCCTCGACATCCTGGCGGTTCTGTTTCTCCAGGCAGGCGGAATGTCGCTACTCAAACGGCCTGTTCCAGCTCGAGCCGCCGCACTGTTTTTTGCCATGGCGACACTGGTGGGCACGGCCTCGCCCTCCGACGCGCAAACTCAGTTTCAACTGCCGCCAGCGATTGGACAGCGCACACAGCAACAGGCCCCCACCAATCCACCGCCAACCGGCCCCGATGCTCGCGACATCATCGCAACGGGCAAGGTCACATTCGGGTACGTCGTCTCGGGCGATCCATCGACCGATCAAACGAGCAAACTCGGCCTGACGGGACTCAATCGAATTCTGATCGAGCGAACTGCGGTCGAGCCGGGTGACCCCTATGCCGTCAACATCGAGAACGATGAGATCGCCTTCTTCCCGATCCTGTATTGGCCGGTGCTGCCCAATGCACGCGCGCTCCCGCCTAAGACGCTCGCAAAGATCGACGCCTACATGAAGCAAGGCGGGCTGATCATCTTCGACACCAAGGACCAGGGCACCGGGATCCCAACCGGCTTCAATATCACGGGCCGCGATGGCAGTACCGCGCTGCAGCGGCTACTCGGCGATCTCGATATTCCACGCCTTGAGGCGGTGCCCGAGGGCCACGTGCTCACCAAGGCATTCTACCTGCTGCGGGCGTTCCCAGGCCGTTGGGACGGCGGACAACTCTGGGTCGAAGCCGAGGCTCCGGCCGATAGCGCGCGCGCCAAGCAGCAGCGCCGCGTCGATGGCGTGAGTTCGATCCTCGTCACCTCGAATGACTTGGCGGCGGCCTGGGCGCTGGACGAGCGGCGCCAACCGCTCTATCCGACCGTCCCTGGCGGCGAACGCCAGCGCGAAATGGCCTACCGGACCGGCGTCAACATCGTGATGTACACCCTGACGGGCAACTATAAGGCCGACCAAGTGCACATCCCCGCGATCCTCGAACGGCTGGGCCAGTGAGGCGCGCATGAGCAACTGGACCATCGACTTCCAACCGCTGATTTCGAAGCCACTTTTCTTTGCGGCGGCGATCATCGGCGCCTTTTTGATCGGTCTTCTGTTCTTCCGGCGAACCCGAGGCGCGGCCCTGCGTGCGCTGTCGCTCGGTGCGCTCATGCTGGCGCTTACCAACCCCACCTTGCGCCAGGAAGAACGCGAAAGCCTCGCCAACATCGCTCTTGTCGTCATCGATGAAAGCGCCAGCCAATCGATCGCCGGCCGGCCGGAGCAGAGCGACGCCATACGCAAGGATCTTGAAGCAAAACTCGCCGCGATCCCGAACGTGCAAGTGCGTTGGGTAAACTCGTCGCGTCCAACCGGCGAGGCGGCATCCGGCACGACCCTCTTTGCCGACGTCAATCGCGCGCTCGCCAACACCCCGCCGGATCGCCTCGCCGGCGTCATCCTGGTGACCGACGGCCAAGTTCATGACATCCCGAAATCCGCCGCCGCGCTCGGCTTCGATGCGCCGATCCACGCGCTCCTGACCGGCCGCCCCGATGAGTTCGACCGCCGCATTGAAGTCATCACCGCTCCCAAGTATGGCATCGTCGGCTCGACCCGCGACATCGAACTTCGCGTTGTCGAGACCGGCCGCCGTGGCCGCGCCGGCGAGACAGTCTCGCTGCGGGTCCGCCGCGAGGGGCGCCCCGACGAGACACGCTCAGCCGTCATTGGCCGCCCAGTGACGCTGCCAATGCCGTTCCCGCACGCCGGACAAAACATCGT
Source organism: uncultured Alphaproteobacteria bacterium (assembly GCA_963779515.1). Classification (GTDB taxonomy): domain Bacteria; phylum Pseudomonadota; class Alphaproteobacteria; order Rhizobiales; family Hyphomicrobiaceae; genus CAVZYN01. Next base: position 25,907 of record CAVZYN010000002.1, on the reverse strand, counting down.
CGAAATTGAACTTGCCACCGCCGAAGGCGAACTGACAGCGGCCAACAACCGTGTCGTCGTCGCCGCCGAAGGCGTACGTGAAAATCTGCGAGTGTTGCTCGTGTCGGGCGAACCCCATGCAGGCGAACGCACATGGCGCAATCTGTTGAAGTCGGATGCCGCCGTCGATCTCGTTCACTTCACGATTCTGCGCCCGCCGCAGAAGCAAGATACAACCCCAATCAATCAGCTCTCCCTGATCCCGTTCCCGACGCGCGAACTCTTCTCCGAGAAGATCAAGGATTTCGACCTCATCATCTTCGACCGCTATCAGCATCGTGACATTCTGAGCCTCATCTACTACGACAACATCGCGCGTTATGTGGAACAGGGTGGCGCGCTGATGGTCGCCGCCGGCGACGACTATGCCGGCCCCGCGAGCCTCTCGCGCACGCCCCTGGCAACCGTGCTGCCCGCGATGCCGACCGGCCGTCTGATCGAACGCGCCTTCAAGGCAAAGCTCTCCGGCGACGGCATCAAACACCCCGTCACGCGCGGCCTTCCCGGCAGCGGCGATCCCGGCCAGACCGCGGCAGCAGGACAGCCCGCCACGACTGCAACGCCACCTACGTGGGGCAAATGGTTCCGCCAGGTCGACGTTACACCAACGCGCGGGCGCACGGTCATGAGTGGTGCCGACGAACGCCCGCTGCTCGTCCTTGATCGCAAGGGCCGCGGACGCGTCGCCTTGCTGACATCCGACCATGCTTGGCTTTGGGCTCGCGGCTACGATGGCGGCGGCCCTCACACCGACCTTCTTCGCCGCCTGTCCCACTGGCTGATGAAAGAACCCGACCTCGAAGAGGAGCGCCTGATCGCCTCCGCCAAGGGTTTCAAGCTGACGGTCGAGCGCCGCTCCATGGAGACAAGTGTCAACGCGGTATCGATCTCCGCACCCGGCGGCGAGTCCTCGAATGTCACCCTCGAACCCGCCGGCGCCGGGGTCTGGAAATCAACCGTCGATGTCAAACTGCCCGGCCTCTACAAACTCCAGACAACCTCGACGTCAGGTCCCCTGACAGCCGTCGCCCACGCGGGAATCGAAGATGCGCGCGAAATGAACGAAGTCACGGCAACGGATGAAAAGCTGAAGCCGCTGATCGAATCGACCGGTGGCGGCACGTTCTGGACGCGCGGCGGCGGTCTCTTCTCGGGCGCAAGTCTATCGTCAGTCGACGTCCCGCGCGTTTCGATGCTCTCGAATGCCACTGTTCTCGCCGGCTCGAACTGGCTCGGCTTGAAGGACCGAGAGGCCTACGTCACACGCGGCGTCAAGCTGACACCGATGTTCAATGGGCTGCTCGCGCTCTCGCTCCTTCTCGCCCTCGTCGCCCTCGCCTGGTGGCGCGAAGGACGATGATAATCACTTCGGCGGGACGCCAGTGTTGACGACGCCAGTCGGCAATTCGTTGCTCTTCAGCGCTTCCGCTCCACCGTTCTTGACATACTTTGCCCAGCTGACGGAACGTCGCTCTGAAGATCTGACATCCTCCGGCTGTGGCTTGATCAGATCACGCGGATTGTTGACCATCAAAGCGATGTTTCGCTGCGTCGAGCAACCAAAGTTAGGTGTCGGCAACCGCTCCTCGTTCTGGCCGATATCTTCAGGCCAGCGATCGCAGGTCGGGAGTTCTGAGGTCACGCGATCATAGGCTAAACTGACGTTCTGCCCGCCGCTGCGGCCGTGCCGTGCCGTCGTCACCATTTTGTAGTCGACGCCAGCGTCTGCCACGGCCGCCTGGATACTCAGGATTGCCCGCGCCGCCCCTGCATTCGCCCGCGCCCCCGCCGGCACCGATATGGCGAGCTTGCCTCGAGCATCCCGGCGATACCGATCCAAGAACCGCACCACGTCAGTCTGCTGGTTGGCACTCAGTCCTTCGGCGGCTGACGGCATCTCGACCTCGAGCACCTCCCGTTGCGTCGAGAAGTGCACGCGATGGCTGCGTTCGGGATTGTTCATATCGATCGCGACCGCATTGGTCAGCTTCGGATGATCACATCCACTGAAGGCCACAGCGCCAACTGAGAGTGAGCCGATTGCAATCATTCGGGTAAAACGGGGCATGGTGCGTGTCATCCCTTCACTCCCGGATCCGGGTGATCGATGATAAATCCGTAGTCGCCTTCGAAGCGGCCCGGTGGCAAACGGCCCTTGCCATAAGTGCGATTGATATGGCCGAGAAACAACTCTTGCAGCGTACTCGAGGGCGCATAACCGCCATCAGGCCGCGCGAAATCCTGGCGTGCCGCATGCGTCGAGAGATACGGCGTCACTAAAATGACGAGCTCGCTCTCGCGTCGCCTGTATTCGTTTGATCGGAACAATGCGCCGAGCACAGGCAAGTTCTTCAAGCCCGGCATGCCTTCGACCGATTGGCGGCTCTCGTCCGACAAAAGCCCAGCCATCGCAAGTGTCCCGCCACTCGGCAGTTCCAGTGTCGTCTCGGATCGGCGAACCTTCAAAGCCTGCAGCGAAAGATCGTTGATCGTGACCGCGCCATCGCTCGTGAGTTCACTGACTTCGGCCGAAAGTGCCAAGCTGATCCGGCCTTCGGACATGACGACCGGCTTAAATGAAACGCTGACTCCATATTGCTTCCAGACGATCGCGATCTGTCGATCTTGCGACGCCACCGGCACCGGAAACTCGCCGCCAGCCAGGAACTTCGCGGTTTCGCCCGATATAGCCGTCAAATTCGGTTCGGCAAGCGTTCGAATGAGGCCGGCACGTTCGAGCGCCTGCACAATGGCCGCGACGCTCTGCGTGCCTGATCGCCATGTCGCATCCGCGAACAAGCCCGCAGTCAATGGTGGCGCTGCACCTGCCGTCGCCGAGAACGCATTCGTCAGAATTTTCGATACGCTGAAGTTGCCGGAGGCGACGCCCGCCTCATTCCAATTGACCCCCAACCGGCGAATGGCATCGCGCTGCATCTCGGCCACTTGGACCCGCAACAGAACCTGCTCTTTCGCGGCGACCGACAACATGTTGACGACGTTGTCGTACTTCCCGCCCTCTGGAGATTTCGCGTCCTTCTTCTTTACAAAGCGGCCAGCGAGTTCCGCCGCGCGATTGGAGTCGACAGGCGTCAATACGCTGCCGGTGAGCACGACATTTTCGCCGACGCTCTCGACTTTTATTTTGGAGCCCGGCAGCAAGCGCGCGAGCGCATCCGACAGCGATGCCAGATCGCGCGTCACTACGACCTCGAGGAACATCAGCTTCTGGCCGTCCGGCCCCATGAAGAATGCATTCGCTTCGCCCGCATCCTTGGCGAGCAGATAAACTTGCCGCGACGATTGCACGACGGCGTCCATCACTTCAGGATTCGACACGAGGACATTGCTCATGTCGGCCGGCATCTCGATCAGAACCGACTTGTCGAGGCCAATTGTGATACGCCGTGTGATCGGGAACCGGGTCCCGGGCGGTATAGTGATGAGATTCCGGTGCTGCGGATCCGTCACCACGAGATCCCGGCCGGGACCTTGCGCCGAAGCACCTCCTGACATCAGCAGAGAGCCGGCGGTCGCAAGACCAACCACGAGAAATGAGCGCGTTATCGCGCGAAAAACGCCGAAGCAGACCATGACTGTACTAACCCCGCTTACAGCCCGTTGCAGCCGAACAAGCCGACCCGGGCACCCCCACACCAAACGCGGAACTACAGTGTCCCGATACTCGTCGATCGGGTCGGCTCATCCAAGTTTTCTCGCAACGGGGGTGTGGTAATCCCCAAGTCATCCACAGCTTGTCAGGCGACTTATGCGCCGTCGCTTGTCATCATGCCGCCATGACGTTTGGCCCGGAACCGGCAATCAAACCAATGGTCGGGAACACAAAAACGAAACACACCCGCAACGCTCGACGCGCGCGGGTGTGCTGATGTGGATAGCTTCGTCGGCTGTGTCGCCGCGCCGCCTAGGCGGGCTCAGCCGGCGATGCGCAACTTCGAAACATCGCGGCCAATCCCTTGGAAAACGGAGATCAGGCCGGCGTTGTCACTCGCCACGTGGGCCTCTGACGTCGACGTAGCGCACTGGCTGAGCAAGCTACGCGTCGCCGGATCGTTCTCCAGCCGGAAGGCGATCGTATAGATCTTGATGTTCTTTGCCTTCGCGTTGGAACAGGCTTCCAGGAGTTTCTGATCGAGCGCTGCCCGGTATGCAGCCGTCGAGTGGGTTGTACCAAGGCGGCCCTGTGCGCCATAACCGAACGCAGCATACCCGGACTTATTGTGGGTAGACTTGAAGGGAAGATTGTTTTCGCCATCGGTCATGACGATCATGATCTTCTGGCTATCCTCGGTGCTGTATGGCCGTCCTTCAGTGAATGGCGGCTCGGGTGACAGCGTACGCCAGCCCCACATAAAACCCTCGACAGTATTGGTATTCCCGTCGGCACGCATCGCATTGATGGCGGCATCGACTTCGGTTTTGGTCGCCGTCAATGGAAGAACCTTGGACGTCGAGCAGCCGACATTCGGACCACGCTTGCCCGACGTTAACTCGCTGTCGGACATGGTTGACTGCATAACGGTCAGCGTTGGCTGAGTATACTTGCAGGTCCGCGCTTGAGCCACACTCGCCGTGATCGGGGACGGAGCAGGGCGCCCCCATGTCCTGCATCCGCCACGTGAATTCGGTACCACGCACACGAGTGGACGGCAGGACTCGGGATGATCCCACAGATAGTTGTTCCCGTACACTTCCGCTGTTGTAGCGTTCGATCCCGCATTGTCATCGCGGACGCGAACGTTGCTTGAGTTCCGCGGAATGTGACTATCCAACTTGAGACCATCATTGATCGGGTTATCGTTCGTTCCGCCATCGGGCTCATCGGGAGCAAACATCGGCACAAACATCGTGTCGCCAGATCCCGATGGCGTGTCCGACGTATCGTGCGGCGCCGGCCGGGCTTCAACGCAACCCATCCACGGAACGCCAACTGAAGCGAAGAGGTCGAACCGCGAAATCGGCTTGTCGTACATCAACCCCGGCGCGTGCAGCGACGATGCGCCCGTCTTGTCGATCCAGCCCGAGTCTTTCATGTCCGGCCCGACGTTGACCGACGCCGCAAAAGGCACGACCGAGAGCCGCACGCGCTCAGAACCTTCGGCTCCAGCAAACAGCGTCGTCGTGAGATTCGTTGCAGCGGTCTTGAGTGACCCCATCGACGAGGCCATCGAGCCCGAGTTGTCGAGAACCAGCGCAACCTCGATATTTTGGTTGCCACGGGCAATCTTCGACTTGGTGTTGTAGCCGAGCTTATCGAAGCCGGCAGCCTTCAACAGAGATGCCACAACACTACCCTTCGCCGTGGCGCGCACTTCACCCTTTGTGCTGTCCATCTCGAAACTCTGAAGCTCGCTCTTCGTCCTGAGCTTCTGCGTGTTGGCATCGAAGAATGCCTGCGCGATCGCTTTTCCCTCGACGTCCTGGTTTTCGGTCCCGAGCTTCGTGGACGCAGCGAGAGTGGCGGTATCGAGCGCATTCTGCGTACGTGCCATGGAGGTCATGGTGCGGCCGTAGTCGATCGCGACTCCTGCCGCCAAGATCATGACGGAAAAAATGATCGCGAACACAACGGCGGTCACCCCGCGGTCGTCCGATTGGAACCGCTTGGCCGATCCTTGAAATCCGGCAAGGAACCGCTGCCCCACATCCCGCATGCTCGAGTTACGCACGCCAGCCTCCATTAACAATTGGTTTCAGAGGATAGACAGAAGCGTCCTGCAATCTCGTAAATGAAGCCTCGATAATTTTATCGAATTTGCCGCAAATCCGGGTTGCCATTGCACTTGCCGTCAGGACGCGGCACTGTCCGCGCTTAGAGTGCTCCGGATGCGCCATGCCCCAACCGTTTGACCCCGTCGCCGCAAGAACCACTTTGTTTGCCGCCCTGCTATCGGCTGCCCGGACCCACGGTGCGGACAAGCAGATCCTCGAGGACACCGACCGCCAACCGCTGACATACGGTCGCTTGATCTTGGGCAGCATGGTGTTGGGTGGACGTCTTGCCGCCCGGACCCGCCGATCGGAAACAGTCGGAGTGCTCCTCCCCAACGTCACGGGTCTCGCCGTGGTCCTCTTCGGACTCAATGCCTTCGGCCGCATCCCCGCGATGCTCAACTTCTCGTCGGGCGTACGCAACCTCAGATCTGCGGTTCAAACCGGGGCGATGCGCACCATCCTGACGTCCCGCCGCTTCGTCGATACGGCAAAATTGACCGATACCGTCGCAGCGCTTGCCGACATCGAGCACGCTCCCGGGCGCAAGGTCTCGATCGTCTATCTTGAAGACGTGCGCAAAGAGATCGGCCTCAAGGAAAAGATCAGCGGCATCATTCAATCGAAACTCGCAAACCGCGTGCACCGGCGCTACGCGCTGGCGCCCGATCAACCCGCCATCATGCTCTATACCTCGGGCACAGAGGGCGTCCCCAAGGGCGTCGTGCTCACGAATACAAACCTCGTATCCAATGCGAGGCAGATCTTTGCCCACGCCGACGGCCACCTGGGGCCGGCTGATACCGTCGTGAACCCACTACCGATGTTTCACTCGTTCGGTCTGACCGCTGGCACCCTCATGCCACTGCTCAGCGGTATGAGGCTCATTCTATACCCGAGCCCCTTGCACTATCGCGAAATCCCAAAGCTGATCGCCGACGCCAAGGCGACGGTCTTGTTTTCGACGGATACGTTCTTGCAGGGCTACGCACGCGCAGCCGAACCCGGCGCCATGGCGACCATCCGGTTCGTGATCGCGGGCGCAGAAAAGGTCAAAGACGCCACCCGCGCCATGTATTCCAAGGCTGGCACCAAGATCCTGGAAGGCTATGGCGCGACGGAATGCTCCCCTGTCTTGGCCTGCAACATTCCCGGACGGGAGAAGGACGGCACTGTCGGCGCCTTGCTCCCCGGCATTGTGTCCCGCCTGGAACCCGTCGATGGTATCACCGTGGGCGGGCGCCTCGTGGTTCGCGGTCCCAACGTGATGGCGGGCTATATCCTCGCAGACCAGCCTGGCGTGCTGGTGCCGGCCAAAGACGGCTGGCACGACACTGGCGATATCGTCGAGATCGACGAGCGCGGGCTTGTGTCGATCAAGGGCCGCGCCAAGCGGTTCGCCAAACTCGGCGGTGAGATGGTGTCGCTTGCCGCCGTCGAGGCCATGGTGAGTGCGCTTTGGCCGGACTCGAACCATGTTGTCATCAACGTATCCGATCCCAGGAAGGGCGAGCAACTAATCCTCGTGACCGACAAGGTTGGAGCCGACCGCGACTCGCTGCAAAAGCATGCCCGGGCACAGGGCATGCCGGAACTCTGGGTTCCCCGCACGATAATTCCTGTACCGCAAATTCCTGTGCTGGCCTCTGGCAAGGTCGACTTCCAGGCGACGCGCGAACTGCTCCAAGATACGCTCGCCGGCGCATAACGCGAGAGATAGTGATGCAAGGCGAAACGACCTCGGCGGCTGGCATGACCGTGCGTGAAAAGCTCGAGCGCGCGTTGTGGACACCGATCAAGGCGTGCCGCATACGCTACTTGCCCTTGCTGATGATCTACTTTGCCTATGGCGCAAGCGGCCTCATCGGTGTCGCCTCGACGTTTTGGGTACGCAAGGATCTGACGAGCCTGCAACCGGAACATCTGGCAGCGCTCGGCGTCTGGCTCGCCTTGCCGTGGACCGCCAAGGTGGTTTTTGGCGAACTTGTCGACACCATCGCGATCTTCGGATCACGGCGTCGCGTCTACGTCTACCTGGGGGCCAGTTTGGTGGCCGCGAGCATGCTGTTGCTCGCCAGCGCGGCAGGCCGTGGGATTACGTTCGCCAAACCCGGAACTCTTTACATCATCGCGTCACTGCTCAGCGTCTTTGGTTTTGTCATTCAGGATGTCGTTGCCGACGCCATGAGTACCGAAGTCGTCGAGCGCGTCTCAGCCGATGGAACGCCACGGCCGGCAACCGACATTGAACGCGATCTCGGCATGGTGCAGGTCCTCGGCCGCCTCGCGCTCTCGTTCGGCATCCTTGCGACCTCGGGCCTCGGCGGCGTACTCGCCAAGTACCTCCCCTACTCGACAGTTTTTCTAATTGGACTGTCGATCCCGCTGGTATCGATCCTTGGCGCCATGTTCGTAAAACTCGAAACCTCTGAGAGCCGCCCCACCGATTGGACCATTCTGGGCGGCGGCATCGCCTTTGGATTGGTCACGGTCGGTATAGGTCTCCTTGATTTGACCGGTGGCCAAGAGCTTGTCTTTTGTCTCACGCTGGCGGTGATCCTCTGGATGCTCAACCGTATCACCGGAGGACTTGACCCTATCCTTCGGCGGCGGTTGGCCTTCACCGCGTTTGTGATCTTTGCCTTCCGGATGGCACCGGGTGTCGGCGAGGGCTACACATGGTTCGCCATCGACGTGCTGAAATTCGACGAACTCTTCCAGGGCAAACTCGCCCAAATTGGCGCCACCATCGGCCTTGTGTCGCTGTGGATGCTCGCCAATGACGTCACGCGGCAGGATGCTGTGCGCGTAATGTTATGGATCACAATCATTGGCACCATCCTCGCGCTCCCAACCCTCATGCTGGTCTTCGAAGGACATAAGGTTACGGAGCGGCTGTTCGGGATTGGCGCGCAAGGCATCGCGCTCTTCGATGCAGCCGCGCAATCGCCGCTGGCTCAGCTCAGCATGATTCCATTGCTCACGCTCGTCGCCATCAATGCGCCGGCAAGCTACCGTGCAACATGGTTCGCATTGATGGCCTCGCTCATGAACCTTGCACTGGTCGCAGGGCAGCTCCTGACAAAGTATCTAACGCTGGCCTGGCCGGTCACGCGGGGTGACTACACCAACTTGCCCACACTTGTGGTTGTCGCGACTGTGCTCGGCTTTGTTATACCTGTCGCGGCCATCTTCAGCCTTGGCAAGCGGCTGAAGTGAGGCGCATTTGCCGCATCTGTGGATGAGTCCAAATCTGTGAGTGACGGCGCAATTCCATGAAAACCGAACGCGATGGGCACCTGATTGTCACACGTTGCAGCTGAACGAGACGGAAGTTATCTGCGACCTTGACCCCGCCCGATCGCGCTGCTGAAACGGCGCAACGAGTGCGCTTTAACCAATCAACCGAAATTCCATTCCTATCGATTGGCATTGCCAAGAACAGGCTATAGTCCGTCTCAATCTCAGCCCCCGTGAGAGTTCGCCGTGACCACCCAATCGCCGAAATCAGCAATCCAAGATTTGCCACAATCAGGCCGTCCCCGATCGTCGTTGGCGTGGGCTCTGCGGCGCGCGTTGATTGGCTTGACGATTTTGACAGTGTTCGTGGCCGGAAGTGCATTTCTATTGCATGCGAGCATCGAGCAGGATGCCGCCACGCAACAAGACAGCTCGGAATAAATCTCTCCGCACGCCGGCACGCACCGCCACAATTCGGCTGACAACGTCCTGCAACGTTTACGCATAGTTAACCAGCTGCGGTAATGATCGGCGGCTTGTACAGCGGCGTATCGCAATGCATTTGAAAAAAGTGGTTCTTCACCGGAAGATCCTTGCAACAGCCGTTGCAGGTTCGGTGCTTGCCTACGCGGCCGCACTCCAGGCCCGGACCGCCGACACTGCCGGGTCGCCTGACCAGAGGGCGTCGCCAACGCGTGCCGCCAACGCCGTGACCACTCAGCCAGTAACAGCTCCACCCGGCGCGATCGCCCGCACGGAACGACTGAAGCGTCTTGGCGCCATGCGCAGCTGGGGGTACCAGCTGGCCGGACTGAAGATCGAAGATGCGCAGCGCTCGCCGTTCGATTTGCTCGTCGTCGATGCCACTACCGGCCTTGCGGCCAATCGCCATTTCCGGCCGGACGAGGTGCAAAATCTCAAAAAGAGACCAGACGGCGGCCAACGCCTCGTCATGTCCTATTTGTCCGTCGGCGAGGCCGAAGACTACCGCCCCGACTACTTCTCCGAAGAATACATGGAGGAGGACGCACCCGACTGGTTGCGCAAGGAGAACCCCGACTGGAAGGGCAATCGCGTCATCGCGTTCTGCCACGAAGGTTGGCAAAAGACGATCCTTGGCGATGAGGATGGCCGCAACGTCTATGACAGCATCCAGCCCTCTCCGCTCTATCGCCTGATCGAGCTGGGATTTGACGGCGTCTATCTCGATCGCGTCGACGTCTACCAAGAGGTCGGCAAAGACTGCCCCAACGCTGAACAAAAGATGGTCGAGTTCATCGCCCGCCTCGCGGCGCACGCGCGCAAAAAGAATCCGCACTTCATGGTGATACTTCAAAACGCCGAGGAGTTGCTCAAACACAAAAGGATGGTCGACGCCATCGATGCCGTTGCCAAGGAAGGCCTGTTTCATACTTGGAACAAGGGCGCTCGCATGAACGACAGTAACACGATCAAGTGGAGCGTCGATAACCTCAACATCGCGAAGAACGCTGGTCGCCCCGTGTTCGTCGTTGACTATGCCAAGTCTCGTGCCGCAGCCGAAACTTCGGTCAAGCGCATCAATGAATTGGGTTACATTCCCTACGTCGGGCCGCGCGAACTCAACACACTCTGGTTGCCAGGCAAGAACTTTTGATGCTGGAGTAACAATCCCCGCTTGACCCCGCGGGGACGACGGCCGACATGACTGAGGACACATCGTCCCTCAGATAGTGCTTCATGCCATTTCGCCTCACACGCCGATCCGTACTAGCACGCATCTCAGGTTTGGCATTGGCCAGCACCGTCCTGACGGCGGCGCACGCTCAGTCAACCGCACCAATCTCGCGCCGAACGACCGCACTCACGAGGATCGCAGCGCGCAAGAAGCTAGGTGCTGCGAAATCCTGGGCCTACCAGCTCAAATACTGGCATATGCCGCGTCTGGAAGGCTCCGCCTTTGACGTATTCGTCATGGATCACGCGATCCTCCGTCCTCGTGCACAACCACGGCCGGTGACGCCGGAAGAACTCAAGATCACCAAACAGCGTGGCTCTTCGCCCGATCGTCTCGTGCTTGCCTACTTGTCGATTGGGGAAGCCGAGAGCTATCGAGGCTATTGGCGCGAGACTTGGACGCACGCCGAGACGCGGCCGGTTTGGCTTCAAGCCGAAAATCCCGACTGGGCAAACAACTATCCCGTCAACTTCTGGGATCCGGACTGGCAACGCCTGATGTTCGGAGCGCCCGAGGCCTATCTTGATCAGATCATCGCGCAGGGGTTTGACGGCGTCTATCTCGACCGCGCGGACGTGTACGAGGACCTTCTGGGCATCGAACCTCGCGCCGAGGCATTGATGATTGACTTCATCACGAGGCTTGCCAACTATGCCCGCGCGATCGCGCCTTCGTTTCTGGTGGTGTTACAGAACGCAGAAGAACTTCTGCGCAGCGCCCCGCTTCGTGCCGCGATCGATGGCGTCGCCAAGGAAAGCCTGTTCTATGGCATCGACAACGACGGTGTCCCGAATTCCGCCGGCGCTATCGAAGCGTCAATCAAAGATCTGAGATTGGCGCAACGCGACGGCCGGCCCGTTTTTGTGGTCGAGTACCTCTACGATGCAGCAAAAGCCACCGATGCGCGCCGCCGCGCCACTCGATACGGGTTCCCAATCTACTTCGCCCCCCGCGAACTTGATTTTCTGGTCCTCGCACCGCCAGACTCGCGCGGCTCACTGCCCTCCCCACCGATCCCCAAAATTGATCGTTCAATTCCCTTACCCTGAGCATCAGAAGTCCCGGACGCTCGGGCACTTGTCCCCGCCGGGCCCGCTCCGTAGTAAGTTGCCGATCCCGAGATCCAGTTTCTCACCGAGTCCATACCGATGTCTCTTCTCAACATTCTCCTTCTCATCGGCGCAATCATTGCTGTCGCCATCATCGCCTACTGGCTGGGACAGCGATCGGCCACGCCTGCGCGATCGACCGACAGCGTGCCCCCAACCGTTGCCCCGACCGTCGGCCGCCCCCGGTCAGCGCCACCGCCAGTGAATGCCGGCGGTGCACATCATCCAGGCGACACACCGATCGCCACATCCCCGCCCGTGATTGTGCCGCCGCCCGCACCTTTGGAAAACCAAGCCAACAAAACGCCATCGCCGCCGGCTCGGACCGCAGCACCGCCCCCCGCGGCGGCTGCCAGCGCACCGCGTCCGCAGCCTCGCCCGCCAGCTGCGCCACCGTCTGGTCAAGCCGGCACCGTCGCGCTCGCGAACGTCAAAAGTTGGGGCTATCAGCTTCAGCACCTGGACATTGCGCGTGCCGCCATCTCCCCATTCGATCTCCTCGTCGTCGACTACGCCAAGGATGGCTCCGACGACACCGCCTTGAAACCTGCCGAGATCGAACGCATGAAGCGAAAACCAGACGGCAGCCGCCGCTTGGTGATTGCCTACATGTCGATCGGCGAGGCCGAAAGTTACCGCTTCTATTGGGATGACACGTGGAAGCGCGGTGAGCCCGCTTGGCTGTTAGGCGAAAATCCGGAGTGGAAAGAAAACTACGCCGTTTGCTTCTGGGAACCCAGCTGGCAACATCTCATGTGCGGCGCCAAGGGCTCCTACCTCGACAAAATCATTGATGCCGGATTTGACGGCGTCTATCTCGACAAATGCGACGTCTACGAGGATCTGCAGAACCGTCACAAGCGCGAGGCCAAATCACGGCCGCACATCGAGCAAGACATGGTCGCCTTCATCGAACGGATCTCACGGCATGCGAAATCCCGCGCCCCAGGATTTGCTGTCATCATGCAGAACGCCGAAGGCCTGCTGAGCGATGCTCGTCTACGCGGCGCCCTGGACGGAGTCGCCAAGGAGTCCTTGATTTTCGGTTTGGAGGGCCCCGAGGATCTCAATAGCTCCGAAGAATACAACTTCGCACGCGATCAACTGTCGCTCTTGAAGGCCGACGGCAAGGCCGTACTCGTCGTCGAATACATCGCCAACCAAGCCAAGATCAAACAGGCCGCCGACCTGATGGCGAAGTCAGGATTCGTTCTCTACATCTCACCGAAAGATCGCGAACTGGCGAAGCTGAACTTTCAGACCATTGAGACATGACTCGACTATTTCTGCGATGCTGCGCGAGAGAACAAGCGCTGCCACAAGCTGAGCGTCCTCGAACTCGCCATGATCGACGGATTGTTGCCAATGAAGGTCAGATAGTTGAGCCGTTGCAGCGTCGCAACCAACAAGCCGAATGAAACCAGCCCCGCGACGAGACACGCGAGGAAGTATCCGGTTCCATAATAGTCTTCACCAAGCCAGATCGACAGCACAGCGAGACCCGCATTGAGGCCACAGAACAACGCACTGACCGCAAGGTAGAGATTGCGGCGGTCGAAGAATAGCAACAGCGATGTTGCCGCGATGTAGATGAACTGAAAAACTGAGCCCATCGCTCCGTAACGCAGAATAGTGATCTGCCGGAACTGCATCCCGAGCATATCGATGATCCCAGGCGCCACCAGAACCACCAATCCGGTGAACCCCGCCTGCACAGCCGTAATCAACGTCAGATGGTCGAGCGTGTAACTCGCGAGCCGGGAGCGAGCCTTTTCGATCTGATTGAGTGTGCCGTGCGAACCGATCGTCGAATAGTACATCTGGTAGCGTTCGAAAAACCCGGTCTCGAGACGAACCACCAGCGCCGCCAGCGACGGAATGATGATCAGCGACGAGATAAACATCGAACTATCGTAGATCGGGGCGTGCAGCAAACCGCTCTTGACCGTGTCGCGCACGGGCGACAGCCAAAACACCCACTTATCGACCCAGAGCCCGATCGTTGCCAGCAGCGCCCCGAGCGACAACTGCCAGTAGCGGACGAGCCCGTCGGCGATTGTCCGAACACCCGCCAGAAGATCAACGACCGGCTGAGGAAACGTCGCGAGAACCCGGCTAATCAAACCAAAAAGCGTGACTGTCAATCCGGCAATGAACCCCCAGGCAAGGCCCGGGGCCTCGAAACCGCGAATAGCCGCCGCAACGCAGATCAGAAGTGAAACGATCGCACCCAGTAAAAATGAGGTCGTCACGCCGCGATAGTCCCGGATGGCGCCGCAGAATGCGATCGCGATCCAGATCAGCGCGACCAGGCAGGATCCTGCCAGCAATGCCAGCAGCACCGGTAGCGCCAAGCCCAAGTAGGCTTCAATACATAAGATCCCGAGCGTCGTCGGAATCAACGCGACCATGAACCCGCCGAACATGAGTGTCGGGATATCCTGCGGCCGCTTCAGCCAGAGCGCGTCGGCCGCTAAGCGGGTCGTCACGATCGTGACAGGCGCCGTCAGCACGAGTGAACTCGCGAATGCGTAGATGATGACAGCGCGAAAGTCCGACAGCACCGCCACTCCGGCGACCCGATCGGTCAGAAGTGTGATGGAAGCGAGACTGAAAATCGTGAATAGCCACGGCCCCGCGGCGATAACGGCGGCATGTCCGGCCGCGGCAACCACGGACGAGAGCGACTCCTGCCGCGCGAGTTTCCTGATCTGAAACCCTATGCCAGCCATACGGCTTCCCCTGCGACGACGCGCCCATGAAAAATGGGTTGATCCGGCATTTCGACGTATTTGCGATAGGTTTCGCGGTACGTCGCCGCAGCCTGATCGGACCGGAAATAGCGGTTGACGCGCGCTCTGAGCGCCATTCCGCAGGCGCGACGCCGTTCTGGATCTTCCAGCAGCTCGGCCACCGCCTCCGCAATTTTTGCTGGCGCAACAAGCGGTGTCACAATCCCGCCGGGCCCCAGATGCGGTTCCTCCTCCGGGCGTCCCTCGATGATCTCACGGCACGACCCGACATTCGTAGCCACGAACGGGATTCCCGCAGCGCCTGCCTCGAGCACGACAAGTGGCTGGCTCTCGCTCAGGCTCGTCAGTACTGCGACGTGGATCCGCGGCAAATATTCGAGCACGTTGACAGCGCCAGTGAATTCGAGACACCCATCCAACTTGAGCCTTGCGGCCAGCGCCTTGCACTCGGCGGTGTACTCCGGATCTTCATCCAAAGGGCCTATGACGAGTGCGCGCAGGTTCGGAATGCGCTCGCGCGCGATCTTCGTCGCGGTGATAAAGCACTTCACGTCTTTGATCGGAACGACCCTCCCGATCAAAGCAATGGTTGGCCGGTCGCCATCTCCTGCCATTGACACGCCGCCGAACCGCTGGACATCGATGCCATTCGCGATGACGCGCGAGCGTTCCTTCGATGCGCCGAGCGCTTGCTGCACCAACTGGTTGTCTTCGTAGAGCGTGATGACTTCTGTCGCGGCTTCGTAGCACGTCTTGGAGTAGGCCTCGAATGCCGCGACCCAGACATCGCGCAAATCGACGCGCGGATCGGCCAGCGCATGTCCCTTGTCGATCGTATCCGCGACCCAGTCGGCCATCAGCAGTTCGATGCGCCGCTCATTGGTATAGATGCCGTGCTCCGTCAACAACATCGGCCGGCCCGTCTCAAGCGCCGCCCTCGCGGCAAGCACGCCCGCATATCCAGTCGAAATCGTGTGATAGATCTTGGCACGCGGCAAGGGATACTCAAGCGTCGCAAACAGTCCCCCAAGCAACGCGCGCCAAGCCCAAAAATAGTGCAAAAACGACCCATAAGGCATGCGCTTCCGGTACATGGTCTCAACCAGCTGCCAAGCCAATGGCGAGTTGAAAATGGTGTTGAGATCGATTTTGGGCAGCAGACCTTTGTGCGCCTTTTGCAGCGATTCCAGCTGCGCGATTCCGCCCTCGGCAACAAGGCGATCCACCGCATCGCCGAACGCTTCGAGTCCTCGGACCTGCAAATCGCGGACGCGCGGACGTCCACCGAAGTCTTGCAAGTAGAGTGTATCGAATGAAACCACATTGGGCGGCAACGCATAGCGCATCGGGTGATTGCCGGGTCGTGGCCACAGCGACACAACCGAGAAACTCGTCTCGTTCTGCGTCCGGATCAGCCAATCAATCCATCCGGATACGCCACCCGGAACATAGGGATAGCAGCCCTCGACGATCAGACAGACGTCCGTCTCTCGGGATGCTCCTCGACCACCACTCTCGGCAGCGCTGACCATCACCGCGCCCCCGGAACCGCGCGCGTCGCCCGAGTCCAGCGCGCGACCCGCGTCTTTCGCCGGCCCAACCTCGAATAAATGTGCTGACGGCGCACCGCTCTCAGCACTCCAAAGGCGCCCGTTTCGATGAGGTCGCGTTCCAAGACGTCGAGCGCCTCCGGTTGCAGAACCTGACGTCCAAGCGTCCCCGCATCGATGGATTGAACAACCGCGCTGATCAGCCGAACCTTGGTACCGTTTGCGCGCATGCGAATACTCTCGTCGATCAAACCTCCGACCGCCGATTTCTCAAGGTAGGCCGCGCGTTCGAGCTTCTCCTCCACTGTCATGCCATCGACGCTCGCTGTTTCGATGGCAGCTTCCACTTCCTTCTGCAACGGATCGCGCACGCGCGCGGCGACTGCCGCGGCCTGCACCCGCACGACCGGTACCGAGCTCTGCAAAGCGAGATTCAGCGCCGGCAGATAGTCCACGTGAAATCGTCGCGCGATGATACCAAGCACTGTCTGCTGCTCCGCGGTCGTGCCGGATTGCATCACCTTGAGAAACGACGGCGGTGGTCCATCCGGAAATTCGAGACTGCGGCCAACAGCGATCGCATCCGAAAGACGCGTCACCTCATCGGTGCTGCGGGATGACGCAATCCGCGCATACCATGCGTCGAGCAACTCGGGCCGCTCCCGCGACCAGCCGGAAAGCCACTGTAGACCGTGCGTCGCGAGTGCGCCCAACGGCCCGAGGAACAACGTCACAATCAAACAGAGCAGGGGGAGCAGAACATCGTGGCCACGGCGGCTGCGGCTCCAGATCCAAGCTCCCAAAGCAGCCATCAGCGCACCGTGCATCACCAAAGCGACCGGAACTGACACATGGCCGCCCAGGCACATCAGCACCACCACTGTCTCTGCGGCAAACACCACCGCAACAACGAGCTCACCATACCATGCGCTCACGTCGGTCGCCGCCGCGAGAGCATCCGGCGCTCGAGCATCGGGCTTTGCATCGACGGCTGATCCTTGCCGCGTATCGGCGGTCATCGGCATGTTACCGCCTCGTGCCGGGCCGGCTGCCGGAGGTCTCGGTCAAAGTCGCCGTTTTCCATTTCCGGCGATGCCATGATCGGATGGGCGTCACCTCATCAGCCCCATTCTGAATCTCGAAACGTCCGCCATCAGCCGCGCCGAGCGCAAGACTTCTGCAGCGGCCCGCTAAGGTGGTCAGCGAGCACACTCAGCCGCCGCACGAGATGCGTGTCGAGGGCGGAAGGAGCAAGCGCCTCGACCTTGAGCATGCCGATCACCGACCCGCTCGCAGCAACTACCACCGGAACCGCCGCGAGTCCCTCTCCCGCCAAAACCGTCTCGTCGGTTGCGGTCAACACCGAAACGCGCCGCGCATCTGTCACAATGCTGCGAAAGAGCGGGTCGTCCGCCAGAAATTCCATGCGCCGCCGTGCGTCCGTCGCCCAACCAGCGGTCGCGACACAGCGCAGCGCATGATCCTCAACCGCAAACAGCGAGGCTTGGGCCTCCGGCAGCGCAGCCGAAATGCAATCGGCAAAAGCATGTCCAAGACCGGCAGGCCTGACGCTGGAGAACACCGCGAGCGCATCGAGCAGCGTATCCGCCGGCGCAACAGCCTGCGCGGCGAACTTCCGCTCGAGCGTTGCGTATTGCCCGCGCAATCGTGTGGAAAATTCAGCCAGGTCCTTGTTCTGCGTTTGCAGCTCTCTCAGCTGCCGAACGAGTTCCGCCTTCTTTTCGATTTGGCGCATCCTGAACTGCCCAAGCAGCAGCGCCGACAAAATCCATAGGCCCGGCTGGATCCAAACCCGGAACAAGTAAGCGAAGTGGTTCTCCTCGATCTCCGTCTCAGGAAGACCAATGAGCACGACTCCGATCGTTGCAACCGCCGCCGCGAGCAGCCCACTCACCGTCCCGTATTGCAAACTCAGGAGCAGGACCGGGAACCAGTAGGGATGCGGCTGCCATAGTGTCACATCGGGAAAATTCGGGAGCCACCACTCCAGCAGAATGAGGGGCACGAGTAGAATGACAATCTCGAGCACGGCATTGCGCGGCGGCAATACCGGCAGCAAGGCGCCGCGCCGCTCCAACATGCCTGATTCAGATCCTGTGCTGCCGCTTGGCGTCGTCAATAGAATTCCCCGGCTATGGCGACCTGTCCGAACGTCAGCATGCGGCCGCTGAACAAGCTAACAGATTGGGGCTTTGGGAAGCAACGCAACATCCCCATTTTGACTCTGAAAGCGCAACCACAGGCTCATCCGCCACTATTAGGGAGTGCTGGAAATGGAATTGGTTGTAGGGTCTGCGGCGTCGACAACGCGCCCTGCGGTGCTGCCCGCAGCGTCCCGGGAACGGGTCGTGCAATACGCCGGCGCTGCTTATTGATGCGCGTCGCGACCGCTTGCTGGCGGATGTTGCGATTCGCAGCCCGCTGCGCCGGCCCGAGAGTTGGCGGGGCTTCAATTCGCAGCTTTCTCAGATCCGCGGTCACGGCGGCCTGTCGTCCGGTCTTTTCGTTGACCAGGGCTAAAAGCTCCAAACGCCGCTCATCCAACTCATCGGCTTTGACATTCGTCAGCAGCAGCCGCGCAACATCGACTCGGCCCTTGTTGAACTCGATCTCGGCAAGCAGCAGCGGATTTGCCCCGAGCGTATCCAAAGTCAGAAACGTGCCGACGTTATTGAAAGGAGCAGTGTGCGCCCCCAAGACCAATGCTTCCGCCAAGCCGACAAGATCCGCCTGTGCAAATTTGTCGATCCCATGGCGTTCCGCGCCTTTCAATGCCAATAGCGGATCACCACTATCGACGCTGGCATTGAGAAATCGCGTCGCCGTCTCCGTATCCATCTGTTCAGCCTTTTCAAGCCAACCCGCCAGGAAGGCGCGCGCCGCAGGATACTGCACTTGATCGACCATGATTTCGGCGATGGATAACGACACCGGATTGCCCGGTTTTCCCACCGCCTTTGCAAGTTCGATCCCGAGCGCGTTCTGTTTTGCTTCGACAAAGAGCGAGATCAGGCCGAGCGCCAGTTCGTCATCAGGCTGCCCCTTCAGCCAACGCAAGCCGCGACGATAGGCTTCGTTCGCCTGTCCGGCTTCGATCAGGGCGGAAAACAGAAGGATCCGTTCTGAAATGTTCTTGAGCCACCGCCGGTCATCGACCGACTGCAAGATCCGCGCGGCCTCCACAAGATCTCCAGACGCTGCACTTATTACGGCGAGGCGGCTGAGATCGTCTTCGCGACGGTACCCTTTCGCACGGCACTCCCGGATTGCTTGCGTTTCCGCGTCGAGGTCGTCGTTCCGCCGGTGGATACCGATCAATTCGCGGCAAGCAAAATCAGAGTGACGCAGCGCGAGCTGAGCCCTCAGCAACGCAATGTAGTTCGGCTCATCCTGCACGAGCTTGTAGTGGCGCAACAGCTGCCTCTGCACCTTCAGATCCTTAGGTCTGCTCTTGGCGAGCAGCTCCAGCACCTGCCCCGCGTTGTCAAGATCACCGTAGTGCTCATGGATGCGATGCAGCTGGAACAGCGTGCGCGGACTCCGATCGCCTTGCGCAAATTTCTCCTGCAGCATCTCGCGGGCGCGGCCAATTTTTCCGTCCCGCTCGAGCGCCGCGATGCGTGTCTCGTCACTCGGGAGCAGGAACCAGGCGACAACCAGCGAAATCACGCACATCAATGAAATGATCACTGCGTGCCGGTAGTGCCTCAGGATCGCCGATGCACGCTCAATCATGGCATCTGATCCGGACATTGAGCGGCTCTATGGCGTCGGCAGCGACCGTGAACACGAATTGCCCGGCCTGGTCGGCCCAAACGACCTGCTCTGACAACAGCCTGCCCGCTCGTTCGGCGATGATCTTGTAACCCTGGTTGGCTCTGCCGCGCCAAGCCATGTCGCCGGCACCAAACCCTTCCGACTGCACCCGAACATCGCAAGGTTCCCGCACCATCCGGGACACCTGCCAACGCCCATGCACGAGACTTATGGGAACGTCGCGCACACCAGCGGCGGCATCAGCCTCCCGTTGCTTGAGCGCGATAACGACGCGCGGGATCGCCGTATCGATTGCGACATAAAGTGATCCGGCGTGGGTATTCGATCCAATCACGCCCACGCTGTTGTCATAGTCGATGTTCATGGCGTCCGAAGCATCGAACCGCAAAGTCGAAAGATGGCTTTGCTTCTGAATCGACCACGCAGAGAGGCCGACCTGCTCGATCTCCGTCGCGAAAAAGCTATCGGCGATGGCAGCATAGTGCGACGTCGCGATCGGCGCGATCTGGCTGGCGCGGGCACGCGCCAGAAACGTCTTTACCGCCGTCAGTGCCGCCTGCTTTTCACCGGAGTACATATGATAGTACAGGTTGAAGCCCTTCAGACGGCGCGGCATATCGGTATTGTCGAGCGTATGTGTCAACAACAACTGACCGCTGAATGGCCCGGTCCAATCATTCGTGTAGGTATTTTCATTGCTGTTGACAGCAAAAATCTGCCGCTCGCGCCCCATCAAGCGCCCAATAGGTGGCACGTACGAGACCGACGGGTACTCGCGATCAAGCCGGGTATCGCCGCCATTGATGTTACGCACACCGGCCTCTCGGGTGGCGCGGATGGCCGCTTCGAACGGCGTCGTATTCCCGCTCCATTGATAGAGCTTCGCGCGCTTGCCCGGCGGGGCGAGACTCTCGGCGAATGCAAGCGCACCGCGCACTTCGAGTTCCAAACTGAAAGGTTCGCGCAAGTAGGTGCGCGGCAATTCGTCGGAACCCGCGAAGTAAGGATCGTACCGGGACTGCGGGCTTCGCTTTCCGGCCGCGTTCAAAATCGCGCCGGAGATGCGGTCCGACAGCGGTTGATCCGGCGGGCGAGATCCTTTGATCAGCTTCTCTTCGGTTGTGCGGTCGTAGCGCTCGAAGAACTGCCAATTGAAAGGATGCGTGTGTGTGTGGCTGGCAACCTCCACCTGCGGTTGCGCAAGAATTTGGCGTGCGATGCCCAGACCCGCCGGATTTCCGCCCAATGGCGGGATCAAATCGCCCCCGATCACACCCACGGATACCGGCAGATCTGGATAGGCTTCGATGGCCTCGCGCGCGATCACCTCGGCCGAGAGCGATTGCGTGGCGCGATAAGACTCCACTTCCGAGATATTGTTCCAGCCGTCGCCGTCGATGTGGCTGAAATAGAGCCGCCGGCCCGACACTGTGGTGACATCTGGGATCGGAAATCTCTCGCCGCCGAGGGCCAGCCGGAAAAACTCGAATGGATTGATCAGCCAGCCGACACGATCGGTATTTGGTTCCAACAAAACAGTATAATTTTGTGCCACGAACCCGCCGGCATCGCTCGTCGCCGCAAGCACCGAACGCTGGATGCCCGACGATAGCGGCACCTCGACGATCAAGTGCGGGCGCGCGCTGCCACCGCGGGTCGTTACCAGCGGAAAGCCCGGCAAAACACGGCCAGCCTTACGCTCGAACCCGACGACCGCATCGTCTTTGCTGACGATCTGCGCGCGATGCGTCAGCTCCACGAAGTTGTTCATATGCTCGAGACCGATCCGCCCGAGGATGCGGTTGATCTGCGGGAACATGTCATCGGCCTCGCGCGGCGCGATTTCACCCAGCTGCACATACTTCGGACCACGCGCGGTCGCTTGTTCAAGCCACGTGAGGTACGACTTTGGGGTGTCGAGCGGTTCCGTAAACCACGTCACGATGCCGCGATATCCGTTGAGGTCATCGCCTTCCGGCAGCGGCCGATTGACGTCCCGGAAATCGAGAATGAACCCAAGATAATTGAGGGGCATCTCAGCGAGTTTGTGCAAGCGCGTCAGATGTGGCGGGCCTTCGTTCTTGCCGTCATAGAGAGCAAGCAGGTGCCTTTTCACCGGCCGGCCCTGAAACACGACATCGATGGCCGCGAGCGGTGTCGAAAGCAGCCCGAGCGCCAAAATCAGGCCCGGAAGCCATGCACCTATGATGGTGGCCCATTCACGTCTCACGCGTTCTCGTCTCCAGCTCCGCGCCATCGCCGCCCGCCTGAGCGCAGCTCACTAGGCACGATGCCTAACAGATTGCGCCCGCGCGCTATTTCTACCCGCTTCGGTCAAGAATCGCGAGAGCCGCAGCGTGCTTTTTGAGCGCTAACTTTGCCTTTTTTGTAATTTTGTCAGACCTCGTCCGGCCGATCCGGCGCACATGCATCCGGTGCCGACGCGCCGCTGTGCGGAGGCTGCGCGACAGAGGAGGCTTGCATTGCCCGGAGCCTCGGGGTTCTAGTCTCGCAGAAGCGTGCTGCGGCGCCGTGCGCTTTGCAAATCCAGTTCGGAACGCCGCGCAGGCTTGGGAGGCTCCATGAAACTTGTGATGCTCGCCCGCAACTCGAGCCTCTATTCGCACAAGCGAATCGTCGACGCCGCTCGCAAGCGCGGGCATGAGATCGACGTCATCAATACGCTTCACGTTCACATGAACATCACCTCTCTGAAACCATCGCTTTTTCACGGTGGCAAGACCCTCCCCCTGTACGATGCCGTGATCCCGCGCATCGGGGCCTCGGTCACCCATTACGGCTTGGCGGTTCTCCGCCAGTTCGAGATGCAGGGCGTCTATCCGCTGAACGAAAGCGTCGCCATTGGCCGCTCGCGCGACAAACTGCGCGCGCTCCAACTTCTGGCGCGTGAAGGCATCGGCCTGCCCGTCACGGCCTTTGCGCATGGCCCGCGGCATGTCGAGGATGTCATCCGCGAGGTCGGCGGCGCGCCCTGCGTCATCAAGCTTCTTGAGGGCACACAAGGCATGGGCGTGATCCTCGCCGAGACTGTGCCATCGGCGAAGTCGATCATCGAGGCATTCACAGCGGCAAACGTCAACATCCTGGTCCAGGAGTACATCCGCGAGGCCGCCGGCACGGACGTGCGCGCGCTTATCATCGGCGGCGAGGTTGTCGCGGCCATGAAGCGCACCGGCAAGTCCGGCGATTTCCGCTCGAATCTGCATCGCGGCGGCCAGGCAACCGCCGCGCAATTGTCGGACGACGAACGCCGGACCGCGGTGCGCTCGGCCGAAATCCTCGGCCTCAACGTCTGTGGCGTCGATATGCTGCGCGCCAAACGCGGCCCCCTCGTGATCGAGGTCAACTCCTCGCCCGGCATCGAAGGCATGGAGGCGGCGACCGGCGTCGACGTCGCCGGCGCCATGATCGACTTCCTTGAACGCCAAGCCAAGCGCGGCGAAACGCAAACCCGGGGCAAAGGCTGAACCCCTCGCCCCAATCTGCGGCTGCACGTCACCTCGAGCACGATGACGCGTTGCGGCCAAACCATCATGCTATAGGACTCGCGTCCAACGACGTGACATGGGACACCCAAGACATGCCAAAGCCGCTTCTGATCGCACCATCTATCCTTTCCGCCGACTTCGCAAAACTTGGCGAGGACGTGCGCGCTATCGACGCCGCCGGCTGCGATTGGGTGCACGTCGACGTGATGGACGGCCACTTTGTGCCGAACATCACCATCGGGCCCGACGTCGTGAAGGCGCTCCGTCCGCACACCAAGAAGGTGCTTGACGTGCATCTGATGATCGCGCCGGCCGATCCCTATCTCGAAGCCTTTGCCAAGGCCGGATCCGACGTCATCACCGTCCATGCGGAAGCGGGGCCGCATCTCGACCGCTCGTTGCAGCTCATTCGCAGCCTCGGCAAAAAAGCCGGCGTCTCGCTGACGCCGCAAACCCCCGAGAGCGCGATCGAATACGTCCTCGACCGGCTCGACCTGATCCTGGTGATGACCGTCAATCCGGGCTTCGGCGGCCAGGCATTCATTCCGGCGATGGTCGAGAAGATGCGGCGCATCTCGAAGATGATCGGCGCTCGCCCGATCCATCTCGAGGTCGACGGCGGCGTCAACCCACAGACCGCGGCGCTCTGCGCCGGCGCTGGCTGCGACGTGCTCGTCGCCGGCTCCGCCGTCTTCAAAGGCGGCAAGTACGCCGAGAACATCGCCGCCATTCGCGCCGGCGCCGCATTGGGCCGCGCCTGATGCTCGGTCTCATACCGGCGATGCCGCGCCCGAATTCAAATATTTCTCGCAAGCGGCTGCTCGTCCCGCTCGCCAATAACGCCGAAGCCTTGGCGAAGACGGATTGAGCGGGCGATCGGGATTGAACCGACGACATTCAGCTTGGGAATCTGGGGCGAGCGCGACAAACTCGGACTATCTTGGACGAGATAACCGCTGTAAAATCAACATATTCTGAGCGTCTGTTGATCGAAAGCCGTCCAGTCCGGTTTGACCCATTCCATGCACGTTTGGCCACCAGGTGGCCACCACAAATTCGCGGAGGTGTGTGGTGCGCAAGAAACTTTCTGCGCGTTTCGTCAACTCCATTCGCACCCATCATCCACGCATAGAATTCTGCGACACCGAAGTCGAGGGATTGATCCTGCGCGTCACCAAAGACGCAACAAAGTCGTGGGCCTTCCGCTACCGCCGCAAAAGCGATCGCAAGCGCCGCTTCATGTCGCTCGGCCGGTTTCCGGACCGCTCATTGGCTGAGGCGCGCAACGCTGCGGCTGAAGCGCGGATCGCCATCGCACGAGGCGCCGACCCGGCAGCAGGACTAGAGGAGGTGAAGCGCGCGCCGACGTTTGGGCAGCTCGTCGAGTATTGGCAAATCAACCACGCCAGCAGACTTCGCGCCGGCAAGGTGCGCAACGATGATCAGAGCATGCTCGATCGCTACATCCTGCCCATGATCGGCAGCATGAAGGTCCAGGACATCAAGCGGCTCGACATCTTCAGCGTCCTCAACCGGGTTCAAACCGCCACCGACACGCGCAAAGGCCGCGCAAAAAAGCATGAGCCGCCGCGGCGGCTGACCACACGGCCGAACCGCGTGTTCGAACTGATGCGCGCGGTCTGGCGTTGGGCGCACGGGCAAGGCCTGGTTGAAACCGATCCGACCTTGGGCATGAAGCGTCCAGTGAAAACCGAATCCGTGCGCGATCGAGAGCTGTCCCCCGCCGAGATCGAGATCTTCTGGAAGAACTTGGACAGGCTGCCTGCAACACCCGCGCTCACGATTGCGATCAAGCTCGCCTTGGTCACGGGGCAGCGCATTGGCGAGGTGTGCGGCATCGCCAAAGACGAGCTGACATTGGATGGACCCGCGCCCGTGTGGATGATCGCACATACGCGGACGAAGAACGACAGAGGTCATCGGGTGCCATTGTCACCCCTTGCCATCACGTTGATCCGGGAGGCGCTCGCCTTGCAGCGAGAACCGGTGGATGGATCAGAGGTCCCTTGGGTGTTTCCGGCGCGGGCGAAGCGCGACGGCAGCAAGGGCCCCATCCTGCCGGGCGCGACCGCTGCCGCAATGCATAGAGGGCGCGACAAGCTCGGTGTTGCGCATTTCTGCGTCCACGATTTGCGCCGTACTGCTGCATCCCGGATGGCCGAAATGGGCATCAACCCGTACACGATTTCATTGATTCTCAATCACGTGAGCGCCAGCAGGAGCACGGTGACGAGCCGGGTCTACATTCGATACAGCTACGACAAGGAAAAGCGCGAAGCGCTCGACGCTTGGAGCGCACGGCTCGAAAACATCATCGCGGGGAATGACGCCGCCAACGTTGTGACACTTCCCATCCGTGCTGCTGGCGGCCCGGACCCGGTACAATGAGCACGCACCCAACCTCGACGATGCGCCAGCCGCGAAATGCGCGGCAGTGC
>CAVZYN010000001.1:0-1079593 GCA_963779515.1 uncultured Alphaproteobacteria bacterium | reverse complement strand
TGCCGGTTTGGTCCGCGGCACGCCCCAAGTTGGCATAGAGCGTCTTGGCGCCGAGTTCCGGCGCGGCGATGGACAGGGCCTGGCAGGAGCGCGTGAGTGGCGCGTCGGGCGCCTCGGGCGCGTCATGCGCGTCTGGCGATGCGTGAGACCCGACAATCATGGCTAGGCGTCAAAACAATGCCGCCGGATACCTATTCAGGTGTTCTGCCGATCGCTCGTGCATTGTACGGCTCGCAATCCTCCTGAATGCCCGTCTGCTTGTCCCCCAGCAGGTAATCCGCCCAAGCTTGCATCACGTCGCGGCGCTCGTCGAGATAGGTGGTGCGGCGATAGGCGGCGCGGACTTGATTGGGGTCTGAATGCGCGAGTGCGGCTTCGCTGACTTCATCGCGCACGCCTGTCTCGGCGGCCCACGTCTTGAACGAGGTGCGGAACCCGTGCGCGGTCGCGCGTGTGCCATATCCCATATCTTTGAGTGTCATCGTGAAGACGGCGTCCGAGAAAGGCCGGCGCTGGGCATTCGGAAAGCAGAGCACACTGCCGGGATGGGCGTCACGAGCGATGTCTAGAATACGCAGTGCGCGTGTCGAGAGCGGCACGACATGCGCGGCGCGGGCCTTCATGCGAGATGCCGAGATTGTCCAGAGCCGGTTGATTGTGTCAATCTCGCTCCAGGCCGCGCCTCTTGTCTCCCCGCTCCGTGCCGCGGTGACAACGAGGAATTCGAACGCCAAGCGGCTAGCCA
Source organism: uncultured Alphaproteobacteria bacterium (assembly GCA_963779515.1). Classification (GTDB taxonomy): domain Bacteria; phylum Pseudomonadota; class Alphaproteobacteria; order Rhizobiales; family Hyphomicrobiaceae; genus CAVZYN01. The sequence goes on along the minus strand of CAVZYN010000001.1, from coordinate 1,078,848 downwards.
CTGGACCTTGCCGCTGTGCGAGTTTTTCCAAGAACGCCGCGACCTCCTGATACGGCAAGGCTGCGTGATGTCGTTCGGGGCGCCGCCGCTTGCCGAGCTCTTTGGCAACGCCGGTGCAGGGACTTGCCTTGTCGCGCAACTCGCGCGTGATCGCCGAGACGAACACGGCATCGACGCGCTGCAGCACGCGCCGCGCTGTTTCCTCCTTGACGTGCCAGATCGGTTTCAGGAGTTCGATGATCTCGCCGGGCCTCACGTCGGCGACCGGCCGTTGGCCGATGTGCGGCAACACATAGGTTTTCATCGTGGCGACCCACTGATCGCCATGCTTGCCGTTGGAGAGCTGAGGTTCTTTGACCGCCCAGTAGGATCGCCAACAGGCTTCGAACGTCGGCCGTTCGGGGACGGCTGCGGCCTGGCGCGCCGCCAGCCGCGCGGCGCGCCGTTCGCGGCGCTCATCGGTCGGGTCATGGCCGTCGGCGACAGCTTTACGAATGCGAGCGGCCTGCTCGCGCGCCTCCATCAGCGACCGCGTTGCCGCCGGTCCGAGACTGATGTCGCGACGCCGGCCATCGACAGTGATGCGCATGACCCAGAGGCGGCTGCCATTCGGCATGACCCGGAAACGCAGCCCGCCGCCGTCGGCGTAAACGCCGGGGGTCGCACACGTCCGAACGAATGCGGCACTTAACCGGAAAAGAGGGCCAACGCGTGCCATGCAAACACCCCTCGAAGTACCCTCTTTGCAGGGGGGATGGAGTGAACTCGGTTGAGACAACCAACGGACGACAACCGCGCTCCATCCGCCCACTGCGAGCGGATGACGTATCCTATCAATCCTTTGATCTCGTTGCAAATCTTGGACGTTCTGAGATCGATTCAGACACGCAAGGACGCCGTCCGCGATCATAAGCGTCGCAAGTCAATATTTGGAACATTATAGGAATTGGCGGAGACGGAGGGATTCGAACCCTCGATACAGTTTGACCCGTATAACGCTTTAGCAAAGCGCCGCCTTCAGCCACTCGGCCACATCTCCGGTCGCCCGGCTATAGGGTCCTCGCCCTCGAATTGCAAGCGCCAGACCGTTGCTGAGACCTCGCCGTCAACCGCTCGTGCCTTTGCGGATGGGCTCGACATAGGTGAGGTCCATGTCCCATGGGAAGTAAATCCAGGTATCCTGCGACACCTCGGTAACAAATGTATCGACGGTCGGAACGCCTTGGGGTTTGGCGTAGACCGTGGCGAAGTGCGCGTTCGGCAACATTTGCCGCACCATTTTCGCGGTTTTGCCGGTGTCCGTCAGATCGTCGACGACCAGCACGCCGCGGCCCTGGCCATCACCGATCGCCTTGATGAAGCGGCTGATATCCTTGATCACCTCCAGCTCGCCCTGGTCCTTATACTCGTGATAGCTGGCGATGCAGACCGTATCGATCAGCCGGGTGCCGAGTTCGCGGGCGACGATCGCCGCCGGCACCAGTCCACCGCGCGTGATGCACACAATGGCCTCGAACGGTTTTTTGTCGGGGCCCTTGTCGGCAAGACGCCAGGCGAGGGCACGCGCGTCACGGTGGAACTGGTCCCAGGAGACGGGGAAGGCTTTGGGGGGGGCGGATTTGGACATGGCGGTTCCTCGCTTAGGATTTTGCTTGATTTACCGCCGATATAGCCCGGTCCAGGCCGACGCGCACGCGGTTTGCGGCATCGGTCCCCAGGGCCGTGAGTGCGCTGCCTGCGGGAACACGTCGCGCTTGGCGCAAGTATTCCCGATACTTTGAGCGGCTCCGCAAGATTTGATCGGCACATCGAGGCACTGTCCTGACGTAGCATCGAACGCAGTTTAGCTTTGAGAAGGGGTTCGCTATGTCGCGCTATCTTGCGTTGTCGGCTCTCGCCATGTCGCTTGCATCTCCAGCCGTGGCCCAAACAACACCTGCGGCGCCCGCGGCGCAGACGCCGCCTGCCGCGCAGCCGCCGCTGTTTGCGACCACCAAGATCGAGGGGACCGACAACGTCTACATGTTCCGTTATCAGGGGCATCAGGCGATGTTCATCGTCACGCCCGAGGGCGTCATCGCCACCGATCCGATCGGGCTCGGCCGGCCGCAAGCGGTCACGACCTATATCGACGAGATCAAAAAGATCACGCCGCAGCCGATCAAGTACCTGATCTATTCGCACAGCCACTACGATCACATCACCGGCGGCAAGCCGTTCAAGGATCTCGGCGCCACGTTCGTCGCGCACAAGAATGCCAAGGCGCAGCTCGAACGGCTCAATCCACCCAACATCGTGATCCCCGACGAGGTGGTCGACAACGAGCGCACCATCACGCTCGGCGGCACGACGCTGCATTTGAAATATGTCGGCCGCAATCACTCCGACAATTCGCTGGTGATGCATCTGCCGAAGGACAAGCTCGTCTTCGTCGTCGATTTCGCGCCAATCCAGGCGCTGTTCTGGCGCAGCATGCCGGACAGCTGGCTGAGCGAATGGGAGCAATCGCTGAAAACTCTGGCGGGGATGGATTGGGATCGCATGATCCCAGGGCATCCCGGCCCCGGCGGGCGTCTCGGCACCAAGCAGGATGTACAAAATCTGCTCGGCTATATGGCCGATCTCTCAGCCGAGGTGAAGAAGGCGGCCGACGAGGGCAAGTGTTACGATAACGCCATGAAGGACGTGAAACTGCCGAAGTACGAGTTGTGGGGCAACTACGCCGCCTGGCTGCCCGGCAATGTCGAGCGCTACTGCTTCCTCTATCGCAGCGGTTTTTGACCACCTATTGCCGCGGGGGCATCCACTTCCTAGGATGCCTCCGCTTCCACTCAGGACCGGTGACATGCTCAAGATCTACGGCCGCGCCAATTCGATCAACGTGCGCAAGGTGCTTTGGATCGCCGACGAAATCGGCCTCAAATACGAGCGCGAGGATTGGGGGCGCGGGTTTCGCCCGACCAACGATCCCGCCTTCAAGAAAGTCTCGGCGTTCGGCGTCGTGCCGGTGATCGACGACGACGGTTTCATCCTGCGCGAGTCCAACACGATCTGCCGCTATCTCGCCGCCAAGCACGGCCGCAAGGATCTCTACCCCGACGACATCACGACACGCGCGACGATCGAGGCGTGGATGGATTGGGCGGCGACGGATTTCTACAACGGCATTCGCCCCGTCGTGCACGGTCTTGTCTTCAAGACGCCGGGCTTCGATCAAAAGAGCATCGAGACCGGCATCAAAGAGTGGACGGTGCAGATGCAGCGGCTCGATGCGGCGCTGGCGGCGCAGGGGCCGTATCTGATGGGCAATGCCTTCACGCTGGCGGACATTCCAGCCGGCCTCGCGGTGAACCGCTGGTACGCGATCGATTTCCCGAAGCCCGCGTTCAAGGCCGTCGCGGCCTATTATGATCTCTTGGCGGAACGCCCCGGTTTTCGTGCGCACGGTCGCAATGGAACGCCTTGAACGGGGATCACCCCGCGCCGTCCCTGGAATTGCCGCATTCTGCGGGCATGGCCTCATGATGAGGTTTGGGGCAAGCATCCGCCGTCCTTGCTGGACATTGGCCATTCTTGCGACCGGCGCGGCGTCACCCGCGGTGGCGCAGGAGTATTGCGTGGAATGTACGGCGCCCGATGCAATCTATCGCTGCGTGCTCGATGACGCCAAGCCGGGCATTGTCCCGTCGCTGCAAATGCATTGCATCTCGACGCTGGCGAAGCAGGGGCAGCACGGCACCTGCAGCATCAAGCGGGCGACCGTGTTCGAATGTAATGGTCCGGTGAAACGCATTCCCGTGGTCGCGGATCCAGGCGCCGCATCCGCACCAGCGCAAGCAGCGGCGCCACTCGCAACGTCGCCGCCGCCGGCCGTAAAGCTCCAGCCTGCACCCGCGACGATCGATCCGAACGCACCCAAGACCGTCAAAGAACTCGCCGAGCGCACGGCTGAGAAGAGCGGCGCACAGCTGAAAAAAACCGGCGACGCGATCAAACAAACGACTGAAAAAACCAGCGAGGCGACCGGCAACGCACTGCAGAAAACCTGGGCGTGCGTGTCGTCCTTCTTCACCAAGTGTAACTAGGCGCGCACGATCAATGCGCGCGGATCCATTCGCGGGCAAGCTTTTGCGCACGCGCGATCTCGGTCTTGCTCATCTCGGCCGCCAATTCCATGCGATAGCGCTTAGCATCGTCATTGCCCCGCACCGCCGCGATGTTGAACCACTTGTGCGCCACCACTAGATCCATCGGGACATCGCGCCCCGCGCAGTACATCAATCCCAATTGAAACAGAGCGTCCGGTGCGCCGCCTTGGGCCGCTCCCGCGATCTGCTCAAACGACGTCTCTTCAAAGTAGGCCATCTGGCCGCTCCCATCTCTGCAACAGTATCGGGACGCGATTGGCGCTTCCCGTTGCCAAAGGATGTCAGCGGACGGATGACAAGTGGTAAACGCGGACTTCTCGGCAACGCGTTCAAGTTTATGAAAAAGAATGGAAAAGTGGGAACGACATGGCCAGATTCGAGACGGCTGCGCCGTCCGAGCGCAGTTGGTCAGACTTTGGCAATGGTTCCGGTAACCGGGCCTTCACCACGATCGATGATAGCCCGGCTGGACCAGCCTCAGCGTGCCCGCTGGCCGAATAGGACCTTCTGGGCGTCCTTGTCGTCCTTGAGGCTGTAGGAGGCCGCGCGGAGCTCCTCTCCGGCCTTGTAGCCGGCCACTACGGCCGGGCGGTCCAGCAGGCGCTTGAACCAAGCCTCGAGATGCGGGAACGCGGCGATGTCCTGGCCCTGATTTTTGTAGGGCCGGATCCACGGCAAGATCGCCATATCGGCAATGGAATACTGGCCGGCGACGAAGGGGCGGTCTGCGAGCCGCTTGTCCAACACGCCATAGAGCCGGTTCACCTCGTTGGTGTAGCGGTCGATGCCGTATTGGATCTGCTCCGGCGCGTAATTGCGAAAATGATGGCATTGGCCGGCCATCGGACCGAGCCCGCCCATCTGCCAGAACAGCCATTGCTCGGTCTCGACGCGCTGGCGCTCGTCCGCCGGATAGAACTTGCCGGTCTTGCGGCCGAGGTACTGCAGGATCGCGCCCGACTCGAACACCGAGATCGGTTTGCCGCCGGGCCCGTCATGATCGACGATCGCGGGCATGCGGTTGTTCGGGCTGATCGCCAAAAACTCCGGCTTGAACTGATCGCCCTTGCCGATGTTGACGGGGATGATGGTGTAGGGGAGCCCGCATTCTTCGAGCATGATCGTGATCTTGTGGCCGTTGGGAGTTGGCCAATAATAGAGGTCGATGGGTTTTGGCATGGGTAGTCTCCGTTGGGTGAGACTGTGCAGGTCTGACCGGATGCTCTTAATCAATCGCAGGGTTAGACCCCTCGCCTAAAGATGGCGTCGAGCGAGATTGAGAACCCCGGGGGATCGATGTCCAGCGTGCCGCTATCGAAAACGCGTGTCTCGATGCCATTCTGCGCACGTTTGTGGTGCGTGATCGCCCCGCCCTCGGGATCGACAAGCAGATAGTGCTGGAGGCACGGCAATTCGAAATAGCCTTTTAGCTTGGTCGTTGCATCGAACTGCGCGGTCGATGGTGAGAGTACTTCCACGACGAGGATGGGATTGCTGATCTCCAAGCTTTCGCTGCTGGGCTCGGGCAATGGTGCAACCAGTGCATCAGGCTCGAACGCCAAATGAGGGCCTAGACGAACCATGGGGCCTTTGGGTGCTGCAAAGAAAGGTAGTTTGGCGCGCTCCAGTGCCATTTGAAGCTGAACGGCCATTTGATGCTTGATCTTCGAATGCGCCCAGCGCTGCGACTGCTGCACGATCACCCTCCCATCGAGCAACTCAAGTTTACCGGATTCCTTTGGCTGGCGTTCGGCCCAGACAAGGAATTCGTCGACAGTCATGCGTTTAGGGAGGACGAGGTTCATGAGACAAGACTACCACGCGCTCGCGGGTCGGCAAAAGCGATTGCGGTCGAAATGGCCTAAAGCCCAAGCTTCTTCTTCAGAATGTCATTGACCACTTGCGGGTTGGCTTTACCGCCGGATGATTTCATCACTTGGCCAACGAACCAGCCGAGCATGGCGGGCTTCGCCTTGGCCGCCTCGACCTTGTCGGGGTTGGCGGCGATGATCGCGTCGATGGCCGTCTCGATCGCGCCCGTATCGGTCACCTGCTTCATGCCGCGCTTCTCGACGATCTCGGCGGGATCGCCGCCCTCGGTCCAAACGATCTCGAAGAGATCCTTGGCGATCTTGCCGGAGATCACGTTGGTGCCGATCAGATCGAGAACACCGCCAAGTTGCGCCGCACTCACGGGCGAGGCTTGAATCTCCCTGCCTTCCTTGTTCAGGCGCCCGAACAGCTCGTTGATCACCCAGTTCGCCGCCGTCTTGCCGTCGCGGCCCTTGGCGACGGACTTCGAAATAATCGGCGTTCTCGCGCTCGGCAACGAGGACGCTCGCGTCATAGGCGGACAAGCTATACTGCGTGATGAAACGCGCGCGCTTTTCGTCGGGGAGTTCAGGCAAGGTCGCCTTGATCTTTTCGATCATCGCGGGGTCGAGTTCGAGCGGGAGGAGATCGGGGTCGGGGAAATAGCGATAGTCGTGCGCCTCTTCCTTGGAGCGCATCGACCGCGTCTCGCCCTTGGCCGGATCGAACAGCCGCGTCTCTTGATCGATCGTTCCGCCGTCCTCGATAATGTCGATCTGGCGGCGCGCCTCCGCCTCGACCGCCTGGCCGATAAAGCGGATCGAGTTGACGTTCTTGATCTCGCAGCGCGTGCCGAGATCGGCGCCGGGCTTCCTTACCGAGACGTTGACGTCGGCGCGCAGATTGCCTTTTTCCATGTCGCCGTCGCAGGTGCCGAGGTAGCGCAGGATCGAGCGCAGTTTCGAGACGTAGGCCTGCGCCTGCTTGGCCGAACGGATATCCGGCTTCGAGACGATTTCCATCAGCGCCACGCCCGACCGGTTGAGGTCGACATAGGAGTAGTCCGGGTGCTGGTCGTGGATCGACTTGCCGGCGTCCTGTTCGAGATGCAGGCGTTCGATTCCAACTCTTAAAATTTCGCCATCGACATCGATCTCGACCGCGCCTTCGCCGACGATCGGGCTCTTGTACTGGCTGATCTGATAGCCCTGCGGCAGATCCGGGTAGAAGTAGTTCTTGCGGTCAAAGACGGAGTGCGTGTTGATCCGGGCGTTGAGGCCAAGACCTGAGCGAACGGCCTGGGCAATGCATTCCGCATTGATGACGGGCAGCATGCCGGGCATCGCCGCGTCCACCAGAGAGACGTGGCTGTTGGGGGCGGCGCCGAACGCTGTCGAGGACCCTGAAAACAGTTTTGATTGAGATGCAACCTGGGCGTGGACCTCCAAGCCGACGACGACTTCCCAGTCGCCCGTGCCGCCGGACATGAGGTTGGTGTTCTTCTTTGGCTTGTCCTGCATGGCAGCGTCCTTGGGCGTAAATCCACAATGATGGGGTAGGGGGGCCCGGCCTTCTGGTCAAGAACACCGTTTCGCGGCCCGATTGCTAAGCGTTTGCTTACCGTCCCGAGGTAGGCTCACCGGGCTCAGGGGTTGGATTGCGATGCTCGCCAAAATAGAGACGGTTGAATCGGCGCCGCGCCATACGGTCGCGCGGACCTATCTCGACCCGCGTTCGATGTCGTTCCAGTTCCGGCAAGGCCGGTTCGTCCACATCGAGGCCCTGATCAAGGCCATCGTTGCCAAGAAGGGGTCCTGCCGCATCATCGATATCGGCGGCACCGAGTACTACTGGGAAATTGCCGGCGACTTGATCCAGCGTGCGCCGGTCGAAATCGACCTCGTCAACCTCGACGCGGTACCTGTCACCAAGCCGTGCTTGCGTTCGCTTGCGGGCGATGCGACGCGCCTCGATGATCTCGCGGACAACAGCTACGATCTCGTCCACTCCAATTCGGTGATCGAGCACGTCGGCGATTGGGACGCGATGGTGCGCATGGCCGCGAACGTCCGGCGGCTGGCGCCGAGTTATTATCTGCAGACACCGAACTTCTGGTTCCCTTACGAGCCACACTTCCGGTTCCCGGTGTTTCATTGGCTCCCGGAACAAGTCCGCTGCCGCCTGTTGATGCAACTCAATTTGGGCTTCGGCGGCCGCCGCGATAGCGTTGATGCCGCCATGCGTGGGTTGCAGTCGGCGCGCATGATCGATCGCCTGCAGGTCGAGACGCTGTTCCCGGATGCCGAGATCCAGCGCGAGCGCGCCTTCGGCATGACCAAGTCCTTCATGGCGATCCGCCGCGGCACGAACGCCACAGCATAACCGCTCTCTTCCCGGCGCAACTGGTCATCCTGCGTCCGATGACGCAGGTTTGGGCGTCCTTAGACCGAGAGCACGCCATGCCCCAGCACACTTCGATCGTCTCGCCGTATCTTTCGCATCGCCGCACGGTGCGGAAACCCTCGGTGCGCTCAAAAGGCGGCATCGTCGTCACGCAGAACCGCGCGGCGTCAGAGGCGGCCGCGCGCGTCTTGAAGGAGGGTGGGCATGCGGTCGATGCGGCGGTGACGGCCGCGATGGTGCTGGGCGTCGTCGAGCCCTGGATGAGCGGCATCGGCGGCATCGGCGCGATGCTGGTCTATGACGCCAAGACGGGCAAGATCAGCGGCTTCGACTTCGGTGCGGTGTCGCCCCAGGCACTCGATCCCAAGGATTATCCGATCATCGGTACGGGTGATGGAGGTGCTGCAAGTCTGTTTGGTTGGCCCGGTGTGAAGGACAACCGCAACACCGTTGGTGCGGCTGCGGTCTGCACGCCGAGCCAGCCGCTCGGTCTCGAGGCCGCACACAAGATCTTCGGCCGCAAGCGCTGGCGCGAGCTGTTGCAGCCCGCCATTGCGCACGCCAACGCTGGGCTCGTCGTCGATTGGCATACGATGCTGACGATCGCGGGCGCGATTGCCGATCTGCGCAACGATCCCGGAGCAGCGCAGCGCTTTCTGCGCGGCGGTCTGCCGCCGCAGCCGCCGGTGGCGTCGATCTCGAGCGGCGTCGTGTCGCTGCCGATGCCGGATCTGGCGAAGAGCTTGGCGGCGATCGCCGAGGATGGCGCCGGCACGCTCTACACCGGCGCACTCGCGCGTGCGCTGGCGGCTGACGTGCGTGCGATGGGCGGTTGTCTCTCGGCCGACGATCTCTCCGGCTATCGCGTGCGCACTTGGGCGCCGCTGCAAGTGGCCTACCGCGATCGCACCATCAACGTGCTGCCGGAACTCAATGGCGGTGTGACCGCGGCCGTTGCCTATGCGGCGCTGAAGCGGGCGCGCGCGCAACCGGAAGCGGCGCCCGATGCGGCAACCTTTGCCGCCTACGCGCGCGCCTTGCGCCACGCCTGGGAGGATCGTTTTGCGCGTCTCGGCGATGCGGGGGAGCGCACGGCGCCGACGTGCACCACCCATCTCTCCGTGGTCGATCGCGACGGCAACATGGTGACGCTGACGCAGACGCTGCTGTCGCTGTTCGGGGCGCGCATCGTCAGTCCCTCGACGGGGATCCTGCTTAACAACGGGATCAATTGGTTTGATCCTTCAGGCGGCCCCAATGGCCTTGGGCCGGGCCGCCGTGCGCTCGCGAATTACACGCCTGCGATCATGACCGGCGCGGGGGAAGCGGTCGCAATCGGCGGCTGCGGTGGGCGCAAGATCATCCCGGCCGTGTTCCAGCTGCTGGCGCTGATCGCCGACTTCGGTCTCGACCTCGACGCCGCGTTCCACCAGCCACGCATCGACGTCTCGGGCCTTGGACCGATCGCCGTGGATCGGCGGTTGGGGCAAGCCGCGATCGACGCGATCGGCGCGGACTTCGACACGGTGCTCGCCGAGCCCGTGCCGTCGCCGTTCCCGTTCACGATCGCGAGCGCCGTTTCCCGCCGCGACGGCGTCAACGAGGGCGCGACTGAGCCCGAGCACCCCTGGTCAGAGGCAGTTGGCGAAGATGACGTTTGACGCTTACAGCGTCTCGACCTTGCCGGCGTGGATGATCTCGACCTTGCGCTCGAGCACGAACTTGGCGGCCTGTTCGCGCCAGACCTTGAGATGCGGCGCGTCAAAGTGTTTGGCGAGCGCCTCGCGCGTCGTCCAGCGCTCGACGAACGTCAGCAGGCTCGGATCGCTGACGCTGACATTGAGGTCGTAGAAGACGCAGCCGTCTTCCTTGACGGTGCCGGCGATGCAGACCTTTGCGGCGGCGATGCACGCATCCTTCGTTTCCGGGCGGATCTTCATGGTCGCGATGACGTAGATCATGGAACGGTCCTTTTGCTTGGCATCGTCTAGGCTGTTGCTTTTGCCTTGGTTCGGCGTCGTGCGGTTTGAGATTTCTTCAATCGGATGGTCCCGAGTTCTCGCGCGAGTCCATCTTCCAATGTCCGTTCGATGAACTGCGATCGGCTCACGCCAGCGGCCTTTGCGGCCAGATCAGCGGCCTCGATGACGCTGGGTTCGAGCATGATGTTCAACCGTTGCTTCCGGCCAGCCGTTATTAAATGCACGAAGACCGCAACGCCGCCGGCTGAGATGTCGTCACGGACATCACGCCGCTTTCGCAGCTGTGCCATGCTGGAAGGCAGTGGCAATTCGTCGAGATCCTCAGCCCAAAGCCTCAAGGCAATGGCTGCGTTTGCGATTGCCTCATCCTCCGTTTCTCCAGCTGCCGTGCAGCCGGGCAGATCCGGAAAGTGTAATCCGAAGGCGCTATCGGTGTCTTTGCTGAGGAATGCGATGTAGCTCTTCATGACGTCTTATCAAGCCATCCAGCCGCACGCGCAATGGAGCGGGCTGTACCGGTCGGCAAGTCCTTTTTCGGATGCGGCACTATGATGGGAAATGGCTTTTCGTTGTGCCGAAATTTGTGGTGGCTGCCTCCGACACGGACCAACTCCCATCCCTCGGACGTCAGCCGCTGGTTGATCTTGCGGCTATTGCGTTCGACGTAGGGGTTGCCCATTACGCGGTCGCCGTTTTCCCAACGCAATTTTGGTGTGTAACACGTTACACATGTTCCCGCAAGATCGAGGTCAAACCGGCCTATCCCCTTTTTGCACTTTCAGTGTGCGGTTGTCGGCCGCCGGCAGCATCTTGGCTGGGTCGCGCGTAACGATGGCGTCGATGATGGTCGGGGTCGATGTATTCTCGAGCCCATCCTGCAGGGCGCTTGCGAGTTTCTCGGGATCGCTGACACGGATGCCCTTGCAGCCAAAGCCCTTGGCGATGGTCGCGTAGTCCATCTCGATGAGGTCCGAGGACTGGTAGTTGCCCGCGCCATAGACCGCGTGCTGCAGTGCTTTCACATAGCCCGATGCGGCGTTGTTGAAGACGACGGCGACGAAGTTGGCGCCAACGCGGCGCGCGGTTTCGAGTTCGCCGACGCTCATGTTGAAGCCGCCGTCGCCCGTGAGCGACACGACGCGGCGCTTGCCAGCGGCCAATTGCGCGCCGATGCCGCCGGGGACGCCATAACCGATCGAGGCAAAGCCGCGATCGGGCAGGAAGTGCCGGCCAGCCGCCTTGGTGTCGAACATCAGCCCGCCCCAGTGCGCGGCGAAGCCGCCGTCGGCGACGACGATCCCATCCGCCGGCATGATTTTGTTGAGTTCACCCATCAGGCGCCCGACGTTGATCGGGCTCTCCTTGGATTCGAGCCGGTCCCGCGCGCTCTCGCGCCATTCCGCCATCCGCTTCGGCAGTTCGGCGCAATAGTCGCGGCGCTTGGCGGCCGTTGCCTTACCTAGGGCGCTGGCCAAGTCCTGCAGCGTCAATCGCGCGTCGCCGACGAGCGCGACGTCGGTGCGCGTCGTCCGCCCGATTTCCGTCGGATCGATCTCGATATGGATCAGCGGTTTTCCAGGCGGGATCAGCGCGAACCGCTTGGTCGCGATCTCGCCGAGTTTGCAGCCGACGACGAGCAGACAGTCCGACTGTGCAATCAGCGCATTCGCGATCCTGTCGTAGCGGCCGAACAGCCCTGCCGAAAGCGGGTGCGTGCAGGCGATCGCGCCCTTGCCGCTCATGGTGTGCGCGACCGGAATACCGTGCGCTTCCGCCAAGCCTTGCAGCGCGGCATAGGCCTCAGAGATGTGGATGCCGCCGCCCGCCAGGATCAACGGCCGCTCGGCCTTGGCGAGCATCGCTGCGGCGCGGTCGAGATCGGTGGGGTCGGGGCGTGCGCGCCGGGCCTGTGCCTTCAAGGTGCCAGGGTCGATCCAGAAATCGGCGGCGTCGAAATCGAATTCGCCATGCGCGATATCCTCCGGCACGTCGATCAGTACCGGGCCAGGCCGTCCGCTGGTCGCAACGGCGAACGCACGCCGCAGGTGTTCCGGAATGCGCTTGGTCACCTCGATGCGGATCACCTCTTTGACGGCGGGGCGCAGGATCTCGAGCTGCCGCGCCTCTTGCGTCATGTTCTTCCAGGCGTGTTCGCGATTGGCGTCTCCCGTGACGACGATCATCGGGATTCCGGCGTTGAGGCTCTCGACCAGGCCCGTGACGAGGTTTGTCGCGCCCGGCCCAAGCGTTCCATCCGCCACCGCCGGGCGGTTCGTCACCTTGGCATAGGCGTCCGCCGCGAATGCCCCGCAGCGCTCGTCGTTGATCAGATAGTGCTTCAGCTTCAGCGCGCGGCACGCCTCATAGAACGGCAACAACTGAAACCCGCCCATGCCGAACATCGGCCCGACATTGGCGATTTTCAGCATTTCGGCGAGCGCTTGCCCGCCGGACATACGCCGCGTGGAATTAGAGACTGGTTGCGTCAACGCCTTCTCCTGTTATTCAGTTTCACCGCCGGTCCTTCCCGGGTTTGCTTGGGTCCCGGCCTTCGCCGGGAAGACGGATGGTTAGAGTTGGGCGATGCGCGCCGCCACCATTGCGGCGGCGAAGTCGTTGCAGCTCTGGCCGACGACGCCGCCATGGCGCGCGGCGGTGGCATTGAGGACTGAAACGATCCCGGTCTCCCACTGTGAGCGGCCATCGCCGATACGCGCGGAGAACGCCGAGACGCAGGCGCCGGCAATGCCGCGCGCGTCGAGCGCTGGCAGCCGCGAGATGCCGGCGTTGTCGATGCCGCGATCGGCATCGTTGGTCACCACGGCAAACACTGGATATTTGACCGCAGAGTCCGGTTTGCCGCCGAGTAGGCCGCCGTGCGAGGCCGCGACCAGCACGTGCCCGGCATCCTCGGGGCGGATCAGCGAGATCGAATCCGCGACGATCACATGTACGCCGCCACGGCTCGACGAGGGATCGACGAAGCGATGTTCGCCCGCGGCGGGTGGTGCGGGCGCGGGCGTAAGCGCCGATGCCGCCAAACGGGAGAGCGCGTCGCGCGCGCGCATGCCCGCCGCGACCCCGAGCGCGAGAGCAGGCGCGTTGGCGAACGAGATATGGCCGTTCGTGGCGCAGTGCGTCCCGTCGCCGATCCGGCCGGTGAGGTGCGAGACGGCGGCGGCCGGCACGCCGAGGGTCTCGAGCATGAGAATGCCGCCGAGCCCGGCGCGTTCGCGCCCGATTCCGGCGTCGTTGAGGATCACGGCACCGAGGCCCATCTTGGCTGCAAAATATCCGGCATACGTGCCGCCGTGCGACGCGCACAGCGCCGCTTGCGCGCGGTGTTCGGTGGTGACGTGCGTCACGCTGTCGAAGATGAGGCCGGTCATGTGCCAGACTGCTGCAAGCGCGTTGATCGCATGTGGTCGTCCGCCTCCGCTTTCCTCCGGCAACGATAGATCGTCGTATGCGGGTCTGCAATGTCAGAGCGAGCAGATCCGAAGTCCGGCTTGATTTCCTGTGAGTGCTCCCGGAGGATGGTGCCTTGATGGGAGGGCCGCATGTCAGAGCAGTCAACAGGTGCGCGAGGGCAGGGCGATAATCTCGGCCGCTTGATCGATCACTATCGCATGATGGTCCGGATCCGCGCCTTCGAGGAGACCGCGCTCGCCGCCCACAAGGCGGGTGAGATTCCGGGGCCCTTACACGTTTCGATCGGCCAGGAAGGTGTCGCTGCTGGCATCTGCGCGAGCCTACGCAAAGACGACCGGCTGACCTCCAATCATCGCGGACACGGTCACGCGCTCGCCAAGGGGGCAAGCGCCCAACGGATGTTCCTCGAACTCTTCGGTCGCGAGGGCGGCTACTGCGGCGGCAAGGGCGGCTCCATGCATATCGCCGACTTTTCGGTGGGGATGCTCGGCGCCAACGGCGTTGTGGCGGGCGGCATTCCGATCGCGGTCGGCGCCGCACAGGGTTTGAAAATGCTGAAGTCCGATGCGATCGCTGTCTGCATGTTCGGCGATGGCGCCATCAATCGTGGTCCCTTTCTCGAGGGCCTCAACTGGGCGGCACTCTATAGGCTGCCGGTGCTGTTCGTGTGCGAAGATAATGGTGTTGCGGCGTTCACGACAGCTGCCAGCGTGACGGCGGGCGAGGGCGTGATCGCGCGTGCCGCATCCCTTGGCGTTCCCGGCACCCACGTCGATGGCAACGATGTCATCGCGGTCGACGACATCGCAACGCGCCTCGTGTCGGAGATCCGCAAGGGCGGCGGACCGCGCCTCGTGCACGCGACCACGTATCGGTGGACGGGGCATACGTCGACCGATGTTGCGGCGTGGCGCGATCCCAAAGACGTCGAGGCAGGCAAAGGCCGTTGTCCGATTGCACGCCTCAAGGCAACGCTGCTGGAGCGCGGCGCGGCGCGTGCGGATATCGCCAAGGTCGAACACGATGCCGCGACTGAAATGGAAACTTGCCGCAAGGCTGCCAACGCGGCGGCGTGGCCGAACGCATCCGTCGCTTACCAAGACGTGCAAGATATCGGCGCGATGCCAGCGCAATGAGTAAGTCGAGCGCCTGGGTGATCAAACGCCTGCAGCAGGAAGGGTGGTACGAGGTCAACCAAATTGGCAGCCACAAGCAGTTCAAGCATGCGACGCGGCCCGGGCGTGTTACAGTACCTCATTCGCGCAAGGACATCGCCCGCGGCACTTTGAAGAGCATCGAGCGGCAATCCGGAGTTTCAATGAAATGACTGGCAAACGACGAGAGGCCAAGCAACGCGCCGTAGAGCGCCGCTTCTATCCCGCCGTCATTGAGAAGGGTCAAGACGGCTTTGGTGTCTATTTCCCCGATCTTGCAGGTTGCACGTCGGGCGGGGATTCGATCTCGGGGGCCATCGGCATGGCGCACGAGGCTTTGGCATTGCACGTTGCCGGGTTGCTGGAGGACGGCATCTCCTTGCCGAGGGCAACGAAGCTCGCAGATGTCGGCCCGCAACCGTCCGATGTCGATGTTGTCGCCGTCGTCCTGATTGGCGTGACGTTGCCTGGCTCGACCAAGACCGTCCAATTGAAGCTCGACGCCAATCTTCTTGCTGAGATCGATGAGGCTGCGACTGATCGTTCGCAATTCATCGCTGGTGCCGCTCGTGCGGAGTTGCTGAAACGCAGCCTGTCATGATGTAGCCAAGATCAGGCGAGTCTCGGGTTTGCACTATTATCGATTGGGGGCCTCCTGCATGACCGACATCACACTGATCGAAGCGGGGCGTCTCGCGGTCCAACAGGAAATGCGGCGCGATCCGACCGTCTGGGTGCTCGGCGAAGATGTGGCGCGGGGCGGTCTCTGGGGCCAGTATCGTGATTTTCTGCCAGAGTTCGGCCCCGAGCGCGTCGTCTCGACGCCGATCTCGGAGTCGACGATCATGGGTGCCGGGCTTGGCGCCGCGCTGGTCGGAACGCGACCGATCATCGAGATGCGCATCTTCGATTTCGTCATGTGCGCCATGGATGAACTCGTCAACCAGATCGCCAAGGTCCGCTATATGTTCGGCGGCCAAGCCAAGCCGGCTGTCGTCGTGCGGATGCCGCATGGCATGTGGCGCAACTCGGCGGCGCAGCATTCGCAGATGTTGGAATCCTGGTTTGCGCATTTGCCGGGCGTGATCGTCGTCGCGCCATCGAGCGCGGAGGATGAAGCGGGTCTGCTGGTCGCCGCGATCCGTTCCGACGATCCCGTGCTGGTGTTCGATCCCAAGGATCTCTGGCAGCTGAAGGGCACGCTGCCTGCCGGTGAGATACAACCCATCCCTTTCGGTAAGGCGCGGCGCATCAGCGAGGGCAACGCGCTCACTCTGGTCACGTGGTCCGCCATGGTGCCAAAAGCGATCGAGGCGGTCGATCGGTTGGCCAAGGACGGTATCAAAGTCGAGCTCTTGGATTTGCGCACCATCTGGCCATGGGACGAGTCCGCGGTTGTGGCATCAGTCAAAAAGACCGGGCGGCTGTTGGTGGTGCACGAGGCGGTCGAGGTTGGCGGCTTTGGCGGCGAAATCATTGCCCGCGTCGTCGATCAGCTGGGACCCAGTGGCTTCAAGACGGCCAAGCGGCTTGGCGCGCCGCGCATTCCCATCCCGTTCGCCCCGCCGCTCGAGAACGAAGTGCGGGTGACGACGGATAAGATTGTCGCCGCCGCGAAAGCCGCGATCAAGGTATGATCGTGGCTATCGGGCCCTTCGGTCAGACACCTGTGGCGGGTGGCGCGATGCGCTTTGCAATCCGGTCAAGGATGTGGTCCAAATCGCTGCGAAACAATCGCCAGCTCAAGCATGGCGGCGAATAGGGAGAAGACGCATGATCAGAAAACTGTTGAGCGCGGCCGCCATGGCCATCACGCTTGCGCCTGCGGCCTTGGCGCAGGGCTGGCAACCGCAGCGGCCCGTCGAGTTCATCGTCACGGCCGGCGCGGGCGGCGGTACCGACATCTTCGCGCGCACGGTGCAGGCCGCGATCCAGAAGAATAATTTGATGACCCAGCCCGTGATCGTCTCGATCAAGGGCGGCGGCTCAGGCGCTGAAGGCTACAACTATCTCAAAAGCTCTGATGGGGACCCACACAAGCTCCTGTTCGGCACGCACAACCTTTATGCCCTGCCGCTCGGCGCCAAGGTGGCTTTCTCGCACAAGGACTTCACCCCGGTTGCCGCCATGGTGTTCGACGAGTTCATGATCTGGGTGAAGGACGACAGCCCGATCAAGACGTCGAAGGATTGGGTCGATGCGGTCAAGGCCAAAGGCGGCCAGTGGAAGATGGCCGGCGCACTCTCGAAGGACTCGGATGAGCTGATCACAAAGATTCTCGAGAAGGAAGTCGGCACGAAGTTGATCTACATCCCCTTCAAGTCGGGTGGTGAGACGGACGTGCAGTTGACGGGCGGTCATGTGGATAGCCACGTCAATAACCCGAGCGAGTCGATCGGCAGCTGGAAAGCCGGTAAGGCGCGCCCGCTCTGCGTCTTCAATCGCGAGCAATTGGCCAAGGGCCCGAAAGTGACGGCGACGCAAGGCTGGTCGGACATTCCAACCTGCAAGTCGCAGGGCATGAAGCTGGACCTGTTCCAGATGCCGCGCACAACATCGCTGCCGGGCAAAGTTCCGGCCGAAGCCGTCGCCTTCTATCAGAACCTGATGAAGAAGGTTTCGGAAACCGCTGAATGGAAAGACTACGTCGAGCGGACGGCGCAGACCGGCCGCGTCATGGTCGGCGACGAGCTCAACAAGTTCATCGCCGAGGATCACGGCCGCATGTCGGGCATCTTCGCCGAACAAGATTGGCTCGTGAAGTAAGGGTTGCACGTGGCCGATCCACACCAAAGCCCTCTCCCTGGACACGGGGAGGGGGCCGAGACGGCGCTGATCTCGCGCCGAGGTCTCGAGATCGCGACCGCCCTGGCCACGATGCTGTTTGGCGGCGTCATCATGAAAGGCGCCGTCGAGTACAACATCGGCTGGTCTGACCGCGGGCCCGAGCCCGGATACTTTCCGTTCTGGATCGGCCTGATCATCGTGCTTGGCAGCCTGGTCAATCTCTATCGCGGCATTCGCGACGGGTCGGCGCAGGGTGGGCAATCCGCAATCAGCACGGCGCAGCTCCGCCGCATCGCCGCGTTCGTGCTGCCGATGCTGGCGTTCCTGATCCTGACGATGGTGGTTGGTCTCTATGTCGCGATGATGCTCTATCTCTTCGGCGTCATGTGGTGGCAGGGCGGGTATCGCATTGTGCCGTCGCTTGCCGTCTCCATCGGGAGCGCGGCGGCGATTTTCATTCTGTTCGAACGCATGCTCAAGGTGCCGCTCCTGAAGGGGCCGCTCGAGAATTTTCTCGGGCTGTACTGAGGAGGCGACGCGCATGGAAAATTTCGGCGAACTGATGCACGGGTTCGGTGTCGCGCTGACGCCCTATCATATTGCGCTGATGATCATGGGCGTGCTGTTCGGCATCCTCGTCGGCGTGCTGCCGGGGCTTGGCGCGCCGAACGGCGTGACGCTGCTGATCCCGCTGACGTTCTCGATGGAACCCGTGTCCGCCATCATCCTGCTCGCCAGCATGTACTGGGGGGCACTGTTCGGCGGTTCGACGACATCGATCCTCTTCAACATTCCAGGCGAGCCGTCATCCGTTGCGACGACATTCGACGGCTATCCCATGGCGCAGCAAGGCCGGGCGACCGAGGCGCTTTCGTTTGCGTTTCTATCGGCGGCGTTCGGCGCGCTGTTCGGCGTCTTGCTGATCACGCTGCTGTCGGGGCCGGCCGCGCGCTTCGCGCACAAGTTCTCGAGCCCTGAATACTTCGCCGTCTATTTCCTCGCGTTCTGCTGCTTCATCGGTCTCGGCGGCTCGTCGCCGTTCAAGACCATCGTTTCCGCGGGCATTGGCTTTGCGCTGGCCTCCGTTGGCATGGACACGATCTCCGGCTCGCTGCGCCTCACGTATGACATCCCGGCGCTGGTCAAGGGCGTCACGTTTCTCGTCGCGGTCATCGGACTGTTCGGCATTGGCGAACTGATCGCGACGATGGAAGAGAAGCTCGAATTCCGCGGGATTGCTGCTCGCATCCAGCCGCGTGACGTTTTGAAGACCATCATCGCGTTGCCGCGCTACTGGGTGGCGCTGCTGCGTTCGAGTTTGATCGGTTGTTGGATGGGGATCACGCCGGGTGGTCCGACGGCGGCCTCGTTCATGAGTTATGGCGTGGCCCGACGGTTCTCACGCAACAGCGCCAATTTCGGCAAGGGCGAGCCGGAAGGCATCATCGCGCCAGAGACGGCCGATCATTCGGCGGGAACCAGTGCGATTCTGCCAATGCTGGCGCTCGGCATTCCTGGGTCTGCCACGGCAGCCGTCATGATGGGCGGCCTGATGATCTGGGGCCTGCATCCGGGACCGATGCTGTTCGTCGAGCAGAAGAGTTTTGTGTGGGGGCTGATCGCATCGATGTACGTCGCCAATGTCGTGGCGGTGGTGCTCGTGCTGTTCACGGTGCCGATGTTCGCCTCGATCCTGCGGATACCGTTCGCGATCATCGGGCCGATGATCGTCGTCGTCTGCTTCATCGGCGCGTGGACAATCTCGTCGGCGCACTTCGACTTGTGGTTGGCGTTGACGTTCGGATTTGCCGGTTACATCTTCAAAAAGCTCGACTATCCGATCGCGCCGCTGGTGCTCGCGATGGTGATCGGTGACAAGGCCGAGGAGGCGTTCCGGCAGTCGATGCTGATGTCGGGTGGCGCGCTGACGACGTTCTGGTCGAACCCGCTCTGCGGCACGCTGATGACGTTGGCGCTGGTGCTGCTGTGCTGGCCGATGATCGTGAAGGCCTATGACCGCCTCAAGGCGCGGCCAGCACGCGCGACGTAGATGCGATTCAAAGACCCAGGCGCTTGGCGCGTCTGGCGATAGCTGCCATTTCCTGGAGCGAGGGTCCTTGGTCGGCGTCTTGTGCCGCGCCACCGTCTTCCGCGTCTGGGCCGGTCGCTGGTAATCTGTCGATGCTGCCCGACATCAGGGCCAGTTCACCGTGCAGCATCTCGACTGCGCGCGCGAGGGTGCCGAAATCGGCCTGCTCGGGATTGGCCAAGCACTTCTCGACGGTCGCCGCCAGTTTCTGCAATTGGCCGATCTGGGCAGCGGGGCCGTTGGGCTTTGGATGATGGGGCATGAGGCAACCGTGAATGTTTAAATCAAACGTGGCGCCGAGAGTGCGTCGGAAGGGTTAAAACAAACTTAACCGTGTTTGCTCGGCGCGCCGGCATCGGGTGCTGGTCGGGCGAGTTGACAGAGCCGCCAAAATTTCCGCCAGATACGGCATCGGGCAGGGGATCGCATGTCATATATGTTTGGCATCGTTTTGGGATTTGCCGCCGGGCTGTTGGTGGCATGGCTGGTGCTGGGCGCCGGCTCGACCGGTGCGCCGGCGCCTGATCCGGCGGCTTCAGCGGAACCGCCGCCTGCCCCTGCGCCCGTGCGCGACACGTTCTCTTCGAAGCTGCAGGCGCTCGATGCCGCTGTCGATCCGGTCGCGTCCGCCGCATCGCATCCGAAGTTTCTTGCCGAGAGCGCGGAGTTCAAAGCCTCCGTCGCGTTCCTGGCGGATCCGGCGGTGCCGCTCGACGATGTCACCGATACGATTTTGACGGGGAACTGGACTGCTGCCTGCGCGGCCTTGCAGGCCTTGACGGACCGCGCCGATGGCGAAGCGGGCGTGGACGCCGTGCTGTCGAACTTCGAGCGGCTGGCGCCGTGGCCGATGTATTTTGCATTGCAGGCGGTGGGCGGCGTCAAAAACCGGAGGCCGGTTGGCGCGCCGCTGATCGGGTGCTGCGAGTGGTGGGCCGATAGTCCCGTCGTGCCGCTCTACTTTCGCGACTATTTCGAGCGCCGTGAAGCGCTGGGCGATGCGGCCATCCTCGGAATGGAAGTGGCGGAGAGCGGCGAATGGCAGCCTGACGCCGTGCGTACGTTCCTGGCGCGCGTGAAGCATCCGGTGGCGGTGACGCTGATCGCGGAACTCGATAAGGCCAAGGTTGCGCGCATCGACAGTGCGTTCTTGAAATCGTTCGGCCGCTTCTGGCACGAGGAGCGCGCCGCCGGTCCGCTGCTCACCCCCGACCTTTGGACGCTCGATCTGGATGCGGCCGAAGCGGCGACCGGGCAGACGCTGCCGCGGTCCTTGCTGGTCAGTGGCGAGCCGCTGGTCGGCAAGACGTCGTTCTTGCGGGTGCTGGCGGAACGGCTGGCGCCACGGGGTTGGACCGTGTTCGAGGCCAGTGCCGTCGATTTGATGGCCGGCCAGCAGTGGTTCGGGCAGCTCGAAGGCCGCATTCGCAAGGCGATCGAGGAACTGGCGGCGGCCAAGAAGATCATCTGGTATGTGCCCGATCTCCTGAGCCTCGCGCAGAGCGGGACGCACCAGGGACAGAGCGCGAGCATTCTGGATCAGATCCTGCCAGCGGTCACGAGCGGTCAGCTGGTCGTGTGGACGGAGGCGACGCCGGCCGGTACGGCGCGTCTGATGCAAATGCGGCCGGCGGTGCGGCGCGCCTTCGATATGATCCGGCTCGAGTCACAAACGGAGGATGAGGCGCGCGAGATGGCCGAGGCGTTGATCGCGCGGCTTGCGGCGGACAACGGCCGCGTCATTGCGCGTGAGACCGCCGCCACCGCGGTCGATGCCGCGAGCCACTATCTCAGCGCCTCGAGCCTGCCGGGCTCGGCGCTCGGCCTGATCCGGGTGACGGCGAAGCGCACGGAGCAGACGCCGAAGTCGCCGCTGGGGCCAACCGACGTGCTCGAAACGCTGGCGCAGATGACGGGATTGCCGCTATCGATGCTCGACGGCAAGGAGCGGCTGGATCTGGTCGAGATCCGTGCGTTTTTCGCGTCGCGGGTGATTGGGCAGCCCGAAGCCATCGACGCGATCGTCGACCGCATCGCGATGCTGAAATCCGGGCTCAACGATCCGGGCAAGCCGATCGGCGTATTGCTGTTCGCGGGGCCGACGGGGACCGGCAAGACGGAACTGGCCAAGACGGCCGCCGACTTTCTCTTCAGTTCCCCCGATCGCATGATCCGGCTGGACATGAGCGAGTTCCAGACGTCGGATTCGCTGGTCAAGATCATCGGCGGTGGGGGTGCGGATGCGGATACGCTGATCACGCGGGTGCGCAAGCAGCCGTTCTCGATCATCCTGCTGGATGAGTTCGAGAAGTCGCATCCGCAGATCTGGGATCTCTTCCTGCAGGTGTTCGACGACGGACGGTTGACGGATGCCAACGGTCACGTCGCGGATTTCCGCCATTGCCTGATCATCCTGACGACCAATCTCGGCGCGACGACGCATCGGACGTCCGGCATGGGCTTTGCGCCGGCCGAGGGCGCCTATACCAACGAGCAGGTGCTGCGCACGATCAGCCAGACCTTCCGGCCCGAATTCCAGAACCGGCTCGATAAGATCATCGTGTTCCGGCCGCTGTCGCGCGAGCTTATGCGCGCCATTCTCAAGAAGGAGCTCGATCGGGTGTTCGATCGCCGCGGTCTCAAGGATCGCGCCTGGGCGGTTGAATGGGAAGCGTCGGCGCTGGAGTTCCTGCTGGAGAAGGGTTTTACGCCGGAGATGGGGGCGCGGCCGTTGAAGCGCGCGATCGACCAGTATCTGATCGCACCGTTGGCCGCGACCATCGTCGAGCGCCGCTTTCCCGAAGGCGATCAATTCGTGTTCGTTCGCAGCGACGGGCAGGCGATCCAGGCGGAGTTCGTCGATCCCGATGGAGAGCCGTATGCGCCGGCGCCGTCCACGACGGTGGCGCATGCCGGCACGCCGCCGAGCGTGCAGGCGATCATCCTGGCGCCAGATGGCAGCACGGGTGAAGCCCGCGTCCTTCATGCAGCGCAGTCGGAGATCGAGAAGACATTGTCGGCGCCGCCGTGGTCCGCGCGTAAGGCGGAGCAGGTGCTGCGCATGAGCAGGCCTGAGTTTTGGACGTCGCCCGCGCGCTTCGAGACGCTGTCGCGGCTCGCTTTGATGGACCGCATCGAGGCGGCGGCGGCGACGGCTGCGTCGCTGGCCTCGCGCATGGACAAACGCACGCGCCAGCCGGGGCAAGGGTCGCGCGAACTGGCGTCGCGTCTCGCTCTACAACTTCATCTCGTCGGCGCCGGGCTCGCCGACCTCGAAACGGATGCGCCGGTGGAGGTCGCGCTGGTGGTGGAGCCCGCGCTCGACATGCATGCGAGTGAGCGCCAGGAGGCGGCCGCCTGGTGCGGCGAGATCCGCGCCATGTATCGCGGCTGGTGCGCGCGCCGGCATATGCAGTTCTCGGAGCTGGCGCGCGTTGCGGGCGAGGAACCCGCGCTGATCATCAGCGGCTTCGGCGCGCATCGCGTGCTGATGCCGGAGGCGGGGCTGCACATTTTGGATATCTCGGAGAGCTTCAACGGCGGCAGCCGGGTTGCGGCGCGTGTCCGCGTGCTGCCGACGCCGATCGAGGACCAGCCGAAGCACTTGCTGCGGCAGACGCTTGGCGAAGCCTTCAAGTCGGGGCAGCGGACGTCGACGGTCGTGCGCCGGTATCGCCGCGATCCGGCGCCCTTGGTGCGCAGCGGCGACGGCCAGTGGCGCAGCGGCAAGCTCGACGCGGTGTTGGCCGGGGATTTCGATCTGTTGCGCGGTCAGGGGGAGTAGGAAAACGGGGACAGTTTCCGTTCCCCTGAGGCGTTAGGTTGCGCCGCACTGCCGAAGCGGTAACTGTCCCCGTTTTCACCTTCGATCGGTGCGTGCCGAATTGAGTAAACTGTCCCCGTATTTCCCTTCGCGAAGAAGCGCCGGATGAGGGGACTTCAATCACGATGACGATGGTGTCTTTGGGTCACAATGGCGGCGACGTGCGTGATCGGTTCGTGCTGCGCATCGCGCGATCAATTGCTTGAGCCGCCCCCTCATCCGCCCCTTCGGGGCACCTTCTCCCCACGGGAGAAGGAAGAAATAACACTGTCCCCGGTTTCACGCCGCGTTGGTGACTTTGATCAGGCGGTCGAGGGCGGTTTTGGCGGCGCCGCTTTCGATGGCGTGCACGGCGAGGGCCGCGCCGTCGGTGAGGCTCGTGGCCTTGCCGCCGACGATCAAGGCCGCGGCCGTGTTGAGCACGACGATGTCGCGGAACGGGCCCTTGGTGCCGTCGAGCACGGCGCGAATGGCCTCCGCATTGTATTTCGCATCGCCGCCTTTGAGGTCGGTGAGTTTTGCGGGCGGAATACCAGCGTCGGCGGGTGTCACCTCGAACACGGTGACCGTGCCGTCCTTGACTTCGGCGACGTCGGTCGAGCCGGTCGTGGTCAATTCGTCGAGGCCATCGTGGCCGTGCACGACCCAGACGCGCTCCGAGCCGAGCTTGTTCAAGACGTGCGCGATCGGCTCGACCCACTTGCGCGAGAACACGCCGACGATCTGGCGCTTGACGCCGGCGGGGTTCGAGATCGGCCCCAGCAGATTGAAGATCGTGCGCACGCCGAGTTCGGCGCGGACAGGCGCCCAGTTTTTCATTGCCGGGTGGTGGTTGGGGGCGAACATGAAACCGACGCCGGCTTCGTGGATCGCGCGCGTGACCGATTCCGGCGTGACGTCGAGCTTGACGCCGAGGGCGGAGAGGACGTCGGACGCGCCGGCGAGCGAGGACACGGAGCGGCTGCCGTGTTTGGCGACCTTGAGGCCCGCGCCGGCGGCGACGAGGCTGGTGCAGGTTGAGACGTTAAAGGTTCCGTGCGCATCGCCGCCGGTGCCGACGATGTCGATGGCATCGGCGGGGGCGTCGACGCGCCGCATTCGGGAGCGCATCATTTGCGCTGCACCCGTGATCTCCTCGACGGTTTCGCCGCGCACCCGCAGCGCCATCAGGAAAGCGCCCATCTGCGCTTGCGTCGCGTGGCCTTCGGTCATGATCTCGAGTGCCGCGCGGATCTCGGCTTCCGCGAGTGTTTGGCCGTCGGCGACTTTGCTGATCAGGGTCTTGAGAGTCTGGGCGGGCATCGGTTCGGAGTCCAAGGAGAGGGCGTGAACCGGGAACCCAAGCAAACATCCACATTGCTTGGGTCCCCGCCTTCGCGGGGATGACGGAGGAGAGAGTTGCGCGCAATTGCTCCAGAATGCATAGCGTTTGTTGTTCGGGGCGTCTTTACGTGCGCCATCGCCAGGTCATGCGGCCACGCGCGGGGTTGGCGCATTCCGGCGCTGTGGATCGAGGCCGGCAATCTCGAGGAAGTTGGCGAGGAGTGCGTGGCCATGTTCCGACGCGATGCTCTCGGGATGGAACTGCACGCCATGCACGGGATGCGTCTTGTGGCGGACGCCCATGATCAGGCCGTCGCCGGTGGTCGCGGTGATTTCGAGGCAGGCTGGAAGTGTCGAGCGCTCGACGATCAGCGAATGATAGCGCGTGACCTCGTATCGTTTCGGCAAATTGCGAAACACGCCCGCGCCGGTCGTCTCGATGGTCGAGAGCTTGCCGTGCATGGGTTGCGGCGCACGTAGGACGGTGCCGCCGTAGCTTTGGCCGATCGCCTGATGGCCGAGGCAGACGCCGAGCAGCGGGATCGTTGGGCCAGCGGCTTTGATCAAGTCGAGGCAGATGCCGGCCTCGTTGGGTGTGCACGGGCCCGGCGACAGCACGATGCCTTTCGGCTTCAAGGCGAGCACCTCGTCAACGGTGATCTTGTCGTTGCGGTGGACGGCGCAGGTCTGCCCCAACTCGCCCAGGAAGTGGACGAGATTATAGGTGAAGCTGTCGTAGTTATCGATCAGGACGAGCATGCGACGATTTACGGGCGTCAGCGGTCATAGCGCAAGTGCGAACTGAGTTACTCCAGGCTGCGGGGCGTCATGGTGACGTCGAGCCGCCCGGACCCGGGGACGACATCCGCCCATGTGGTGGTCTCGAACCGGATGACCGCCAAAGCGGCAGTGGGAAATTTCTGGGCCATCGCCATCCGCTCTTCACGATTGCCATGGCCGATGAGGGTCGCGGCGAGATCCTGCAAGCCTGGGTTATGGCCGATCAGCATCATATGCGCGGCGGGCTCGCGGGCGTCCTGGAGGCGGCGCAGCAGCTTGTCCCAGTCGGCGAGGTAGAGCGCCTTGTCGAAGGTCACCACGGGCAGCTTCGGCCATGTGGCGGATGCGAGCGCCAGCGTCGCGCGGGTTCGCGCCGCAGTCGAGCATAGGATCCGGTCCGGGATCAACTTTTGCGTCGCGATGAAGGCGCCCATGCGCGGGGCGTCGCGCAGGCCGCGCTCGTTCAGGGGGCGGTCGTGATCCTTGAGTTTGGGATCGTCCCAACTCGATTTGGCGTGCCGGAAGAGGGAGAGGGTCAGCACGGTCAGACCTCGCGGGCGGCGTGGCCGTATCCGACGCGGGTCTCGGGTTTGGTTTGGTAGGTCGTCGCGACGTGCGCGAGGGCGCGGTCGATGTCGGCCGTCGATTTCGCGGCTGTCGCGCAATCGAGATAGACCTGCACCAGGACATCTTGTTGGGCGTGGCTGCCGCCGAGGCCAGGCATGCGGGGCAGCGCTGGGCGCATGTGCGCGAGGGCGGCTGCCGGATCGCCTTTGCTGTTGGCCAGTATCGCCCGGCAGATCGGGAGTGCCGCGTCATGCAGCAAGGGTGCGCCGCTCGCCGGATCTTGTTGCATCGCCGCGATCATCCGCTCGGCGGCGTCCCATCGCTTGGTTGCGACGAGCGCCATCATCCAATGCGGCAAGGTGAAGAGCGAGAGGTGATCGCCGATCCGCGCCTCGGCCTTGTCCGCGAGTTCGACCCAGCGATCGCCGACGTCGACGCCAAGCCGCTGCAACCTGAGGAGCATCGAGGCGGCGTTCTGGACATCGATGTAGACGTCCGGGTTCTGGATGATCAGGGGCGAGGCATGATTGCGAAAGCGCCGGTCGTAGAGGTCGAGGACGGCCGCGAATTCGCGCCGTTCGTAATGATAGAGCCCGCGATGCCACCACAGATGATGTGTCAGGTTGTTGCCGCCGGCCCAGTGCGGTTCGAGGTCCTCGAGCAGCGCGATGCCTTCCGCCTGCCGGCCTTGCATTTCCATGACGTGGGCGACGGCGTGCGCGGCCCAAAGATCGCCCTTGTCGAACGCGAGGGCGGCGCGACCATCGGTTTCCGCCTCTTGGTATTTGCCGAGTTCCTCGTTGGCAAAGCAGCGGCTCGCGAGAAGTGTGCCCCAACCTGGCAACTCCGGGCTCCAGTGCGGCGAGACCTGGGCCGCAATCTTGGCCATGCGCTGGGGCTGGCCCATCCAGAACGCGAGGAAATGATGCAGCCGGAACGCCAGAAGATCGCGCGGATGGGCGTCGAGCAGGTCTTCCCATGAGCGGAGGGTTCCGTCGAGGTCACCGGCGACCCAGTGCCGGAGCGCTGCGGCGTGGCCGCGCTCGCGATCGGTTGTGCCCGGAGCGAGCCTTTCCGCTGTTGCCGAGGCATCCCGCGCCGCGCCGAGGTTTGCGTGCTTGAACGTGAGCATCAGCATGGCGCCCTTGAACGTGTGCGCCATGCCCATGCCGGGCGCGATCTCAAGCAGGCTCTGGATTCGGCCCGGCGTATCGGCGCGGTAGCGGACATAGCCTTCGAGGGCGTGGTTGAAGGCCTGCGCCGCTCCGGGGCCGGCGGTCAAGGAGAGGCCGTGTAGATCTCGTTCTGCCATCCGCAGCCTCCAAGCCGGTCTCGCCAAGGCTAGGTCCGGCGGCATCGAAAGTCCAATGCTGGCTTCGATCACCGTGGGTCGTGCCAGGAGACGTGTCTTGGAGCGTATCTGGAAACGCATCTGGGCGTTCTTCAGCGGACCTTAAAGAGTTTCTGGTTCCGTGTTCCATATTGGAAGATCTGGAGAGCAGGATGTCCGGAGCAAAGCCGTTCATCGATACGGCGCACCGCGGTTTCAAGGCGGCCGCCAACCCGTTGGTCCAAGTCGGCGTCTTCACGGCCGCGATTTTCTTCTCGGCACTGCTGCTGTTCTCGGTGCAGCCGATGTTCGCCAAGATGGTGTTGCCGAAGCTCGGCGGTGCGCCGGCGGTTTGGGCCATCTCGATGTGCTTCTTTCAAGCCGTCCTGCTCGCGGGTTATTGCTACGCGCATGCCATCAATCGGTACTTGTCGCCGCTGCGCGCGATCCAACTGCATCTGGTGGTTCTGGTCCTGACGTGCTTTGCGCTGCCGATTGGGCTGCCCGCCGATCTCTCCGAGCCGCCAGCCGGAGACGCGTATCTATGGACGCTCGCGACATTCTCCGTGGGTGTCGGCATCCCGTTTTTCGCCGTCTCCGGGAATGCGCCGCTGTTGCAGGCTTGGTTTGCAAGAACCGGCCACGCATCGGCGCACGACCCTTACTTTCTCTACGCGGCGAGCAATTTCGGCAGCCTCCTGGCCTTGCTTGCGTATCCATTGGTGATCGAGCGGACGATCGGGCTCAAGGTCCAATCGCAGCTGTGGTCGGCGGGTTTTATTGCCCTCTTCGGTTTGATCGTATTGAGCGCCGCCGTGATGCTGCAGATGCTCGGCGCACGCGCCGTGGTCCGCCCGAGTGTGGCTGTAGCGTCGCCACGTGTGCGATCGGTGGTGACCCATGGCCAGCGCGCCTTGTGGGTGCTGCTGGCGTTCGTGCCGTCGGGTCTGATGATCGCGGTCACGACATATATCAGCACCGACCTCGCTTCGGCGCCGTTCCTTTGGGTGATCCCGCTGGCGCTGTTTCTTGGCACGTTCATCCTTGTGTTCCGGGATCAACTGTCGTTTCCGGTTGCGTGGCTGCATGGAGCGCTGCCGGCAGCCGCGGTGACGGTCGTCCTCGCGGAGACGGTGCCGCAGTATCAAGTTCTCGCATTGTGCGCCGCCCTGATCGGGTTTTTCGTCGCAGCGCTCATCTGTCATCGCGAACTCTATACGCGCCGGCCGTCGTTCGAGCATCTGACCGAATTCTACATATGGATGTCGGTTGGCGGCGTGCTCGGCGGCATATTCTCCGCGCTCCTGGCACCAAAGATCTTTACGTCGGTCTTCGAATTCAAATTGCTGCTGCTCGGCGCCATGCTGTTTCGGCCCGGAGTGGTGCTGGACACACCGGCGCCCTTGAGCGCGCGGCGCCTCGGGGCCATCGCGGCGACATGTCTGCTGATCCTCTCTGGATATCAGTGGACGACATCGGCGAACGCCGCACCGATCGTCGCGCTGGCGCCGTATGCCTTGGCGGCGATCGCGGTCCTCGCGTTGATCTCGATTCGCAACTGGCCCGAGCACAGCATCGCCATCGTTTTGATCGCCATCGCGGCTGCGGCATTCAAGCCGGGCGATCTTCAAACCGTCCATATCGAACGCTCGTTCTTCGGCACGCATCGGGTCGCGATCGCGGACGACGGCGCGGTTCGCCAGCTGATGCACGGGACGACGGTGCATGGCCTGGAGCGCATCAAAAGCGCGACGGGCGAGGCCGCCGAAATGCCGGTTCCGGCGACATACTATCACGCGCAAGGGCCGATGGCCCAAGCGTTGCAGCTTGCTCGGCGGCATGCACGGGCCGCGGGCGCGGGTGCCCCTGTTCGTATGGCCGTCGTCGGACTTGGGGCAGGGTCCATGGCGTGTCACGCCGAACCCGGCGACACGCTGACGTTCTATGAGATCGATCCGGCGGTGGAACGGATCGCGCGCAATCCGAAACTGTTTTCGTTTCTGAGCCGGTGTGCGCCTGGCGCCCCGGTGGTGCTCGGGGACGCGCGTCTGACGCTCGCGAAGGCCGCGCCGAAGTCGCTCGATTATCTCGTCATCGATGCGTTCTCTTCGGATGCGATTCCGGTGCATCTGCTGACGTCAGAGGCCCTGGCGATGTATTTCTCGAAGCTGGCGGATGGCGCCATCGTCGCCCTTCATGTCTCCAATCGGCACCTCGATTTGATCCCGTCATTGGCCGCGACGCTCGACCCATTCGGCGGCGTCGACCGCCTTGTCGTGCGTTGGTCGCCGGGCGCCGCGTTGGTGGATGCCACACCTTCGACAGTCGTATTGGTGTCGAAGCGGGCCGGTGCGCTTGATCCCGCGCGCGCGTGGGCGGGGGCAGACGCCATGCACGCCGCAGGAGCAGCGCCGTGGTCCGATGATTTTTCGGACATGCTATCGACGGTGTTCGCGAATTCGCGCCGCTGAAGTGCGGCGGCCCGGGCCGGCGCGGCGTATTTTTTGTTGACTTGAAGAGCGTGGCGACGCTCACTTCGGGCATCTCATGATGCAGTGGAGATCATCGCCGTGACCAAGCCCCCAGCCTTTTCAACGCTCGCGATTCATGCTGGTGCAACGCCTGACCCGTCGACGGGCGCGCGCATTACGCCGATCTATCAAACGGCGGCGTATGTCTTCAATGACGCCGATCATGCCGCCGCGCTGTTCGGTCTCGAAGCATTCGGCAATATCTATTCGCGGATCGGGAATCCGACGCAGGCGGTGCTGGAGGCACGGATCGCGGCGCTCGAGGGCGGCACGGCGGCGCTGGCTGTCGCCTCGGGGCACGCGGCGCAGTTTCTGGTGTTCCATACGTTGCTCGAAGCGGGTGATCACTTCGTCGCCGGGCGCCAGCTCTATGGCGGCTCCGTCAATCAGTTCAATCATTCGTTCAAGAAGTTCGATTGGCACGTGCAGTGGGCCGACAGCACGTCGCCCGAGAGTTTCGACAAGGCGATCACGCCGAAGACCAAGGCCCTCTTTTGCGAGAGCATCGCTAATCCCGGCGGCATCATCGTCGACCTTGATGCGATCGGCAAAATCGCGAAAAAGCACGGTCTGCCGTTGATCGTCGACAACACGATGGCGAGCCCTTATCTCTGCCGGCCGAAGGAGCACGGCGCGGATATCGTCGTGCATTCGCTGACCAAGTTCATCGGCGGCCACGGCAACTCGATCGGCGGCATTCTGGTCGATTGCGGCACGTTCGATTGGCTCGGCGCCAAGCATCGCTACAAGACGCTGGTCGATCCCAATCCGAGCTACAACGGCATGAAGCTCGCAGAGACGTTCGGCAACTTTGCGTTCGCGATCGCAGCCCGCGTCATGGGGCTGCGCGACATGGGGCCGGCGATCGCGCCGATGAACGCGTTCTTGATCCTCAATGGCGTCGAGACGTTGCCGTTGCGCATGCGCCAGCATTGCGAGAATGCGCTGGCTGTGGCGCAGCACTTGAAGACACATCCGAAGGTCTCGTGGGTGAATTACGCGGGTCTGCCGGACAATCCCCATCACGCCGTGCAGAAGCGCATTTGTCCGAAGGGCGCTGGCGCGGTCTTCACGTTCGGGCTGAAGGGCGGCTACGAGGCGGGCGTGAAGTTCGTCGCGGGGCTGAAGATGCTGTCGCATCTCGCCAACATCGGCGATACGCGCAGCCTCGTGATCCATCCGGCGTCGACGACACATCGGCAGCTGACGGACGAGCAGCGCAAGGCCGCGGGCGCGGGACCCGACGTCGTGCGGCTGTCGATCGGCATTGAGGACAAGGCGGATATCATCGCGGACATCGATCAGGCGTTGGTGGGGGGGTAGGGTTGGGAAGCCTCTGTGTTCCAATGCTTTCCTAGCACTCGACATCGAAAGGCTGAGAGGGATGAACTTGCCGACGCGAGAGAGCGTTCTCTTACGGATTGAGGAGTACGATAGCATAGGTGAATTGGCATTCCTGGAGAGGTACGCCAACAATAGGCGCGCTCGCTCCTTCAACATATTGAGGAAGGGAAAGCTCTACGCCATGAAGGCGATTTGGGCAGCTGCTCACAAGCCTCCAGTTCGGCCGAGTTCGTTCCACTCAAATGAGGCCAGGGACAAGTTGACCGGATTGGATTTCGAGTGCATCCAAGATTTCGAACAGCGCGTTTCTCAGTCTCTTCGTGGCGATCCGGAGCTGCGCCAGCAACGGCTGCGATCAGCTCCGAAAAAACCAAAAGTCTTCGTACTTACGACTAAGGTCTTTGACAGAAACCCCGACGTTGTTGCTGAAGTTCTCGATCGTGCCAATGGCCGCTGCGAGGGTTGCAAGAAGGATGCGCCGTTCAAGCGAGCAAGCGACGACACGCCCTATCTCGAGGTGCATCACAGGGTCACGTTGGCCAAAGGCGGGGATGACACCGTCGAAAATGCAATCGCTCTCTGCCCAAATTGCCACCGGAAGGCGCACTTCGGTTAGGTCAACAAGAACGCGGAAAATCGGGGACAGTATACTCATAGCCGAGTGGCCTGGCGCCAGCTTCTCCGGCCAGTATTTGATGCTCGGTCGTTCCATGTGACGTAAGGCACGCCGCGTCGTTCACAGGTTTGCTTGGGTCCCGGCCAGAGCTTGTGCCCGCGAAGCGGGTGCGGGGATGACGTGGGGAGGGTTTTGGATCGGGGAAGCAGAGGTCAGTTGCCGCTTGCGTCGGTGCGGCGCATCGATGACGCAACGGGTGAGCGGAAACGGCTGCGCGAGGGGTCAGACCTACGGGTCTTACCTCAAACCGATCTAGTACCCGGAATCACAAGTCCCTAAGACGGCGGCCTTTGACGCGGCGCTGGTGAACTTTGGATTTGGTCCACACGAAGGGTTCAGCGTCTTCGTTGTAGGCTTTGATGAAGGCATCGATGTGCTTCTGCACTTGCGCGACCGAAGTGAAGGAAGCGCCCGTCAGCGATTGGCCCTGCAGGATCGAAAACCAGCCTTCGACCTGATTGAGCCAGGAGGCCCGCGTCGGCGTATAGTGGAATGTGACACGCGGATGGCGCTTCAGCCAATCGTCATTCTTCCTGTGCGTGTTCAAATTGTCGAGGATGACTTCAAGGCGGCGGTTGGGATAGGCCGCGACGATTTCGTCCATGAAGTCGAGAAATTCCTTGCGGCGGCGGCGCTTCTTGTGTGCGGCCTTGACCTTGCCTGTGGCCACTTCGAAGGCCGCGAACAACGTCGTTGTGCCGTGCCGCTTGTAGTCGTGGCTGTGGCCCGTCAACGCACGGCCATTGGGCAGTTTTAAATAGCCCTGCTCCCGCTCCAGCGCCTGGATCGACGGCTTTTCATCGATGCAGAGAACGACCGCGTTCTTGGGCGGCGCCAAATAGAGCCCAACCACATCGGCGGCTTTGGTGGCAAAATCCGGATCGTTGCTCTCGCACCAGCTCTTGCGTCCAGCGAGGTCGATCTTCTGCTTGCGCAGCGATCGCCACACGTATTGCACATCGACGTTGCCCAACGCGCCGGCGATCAACGGCCCGCTCCACCGCGCAAAACCCTTCGGTGGCGGAGAATCGAGAACCTTGCGAATGGCCGCGTCGGTCTTCTCGCCGTAGAGTGCAGGCGGGCCGCCACGGTCGCGATCTTCCAACCCATCAAGACCTTCTTGCGCGTAACGGATGCGCCAAAGGCTCACTGTGGTCGGCGTCGTATCGAGATCGCGGCCGATCACACGCGTCGCTAGCCCCGTAGCGGCCGCCAGCACAATGCGCGCCCGTAGAGCATGACGCTGCTCAGTCGTGGGCGCCCGCACCCGCGCCTCGAGGATCGCGCGATCACCACGCCGCAACCGGACTTTCTGTGCCGCTGTAATCATGCCATGTTGAATCACGACACGACGCAGCGCGATAGTGCAATCGTGACTCAGTCATGTGTGATAGCGGGCACTAGCGGGTGCCTGCTCCCCGGAGGCAGGTGCGGTGAGTGAGAACACGAGGTCAGACCCGTGGGGTCTGACCCCCGGCTGAATCTCGCAGCCGTCGTGGAGCTGATTTGGTTAACGGGTGCGGCGTTTACTATCTTGCGAACGAGATGTGAGGGCGCCGACGGAAGGGGTGGCGACGGTGGTTGGCTTTTCGATCGCCGATACGCGCGGAGGCGCCGAAGGAGGGCCGATAGGGCGGCCGAACGGGATGCCGCCGCTGAGCGGCATGATGTTTCTGGGAGGGTGCGGAAAGGGTGATGGGAGCCCATCGCCGATTGCGTCGTGAGCACGGTGCCAGCCCATGGCGAACACGGCGAAACTCGCGCATCGTGACGCCGCGGATGAGCGGAAACTGTTCCGCGAGGGGTCAGACCCTACGGGTCTGACCTCAACACGATCTCGCGGGTGACTTGTTCCTGGAGGCAGATGCGGTGAGTGAGAACACGAGGTCAGACCCGCGGGGTCTGACCCCACTGAAAAACGGGGAGCCCCCGGTGACCGACATGGGAGCCCATCGCCAATTCGGAAAAACGGGGACAGTTACCGCTGTCGGCAGCGCGGCAGATCGCGACGTCTGGGATGAGCGGAAACTGTCCCCGTTTTTGTCACCCCTGCGGCTTCGTCGGTGCGCCTTTGTCGAGCCAGGCGTCGACGGCATCGATCATGCCGTCGATGGGACGGTAGCCGTTGGTGATGAGGGCGTAGCCATCTGCTTCACTGCCGGCGGCCAGCATCGGGAAGCCCTCGACACCCATCTCTTTGGCAATCAGGAAATCGCGGAAGGTTTCGTTGCGGGTCTCGGGTGAAAGGAACTCCGCGCGAAACGCCACGGGATCGAGGCCGGCTTCGTCGGCGATCCGGGCGAGCTCATCGGTCGAGGTGGTGTCGCGGTTCTCGCTGTAGAATGCCGACGAGATCCGGCTTTTGAAATCGAGCGCGAATTCGGGTTTCATGCGCCGCACGGTGACGACGGCGCGGCAAGCGGGTTCCGTGTCGTAGACGAAGTTCTCGCGCTCGAAAAACGCCTGCTCGAACGGTTGGCCGGTGGCGGCGGACACACGCGCCCAGGCATTGGAGATGTACTCCTTGTCCTCCTGGCGCATCGGCCGCGTGTTGCCGGCACGCAGTCCGCCCATCATGATCTTGACCGGCAGCCGGCCGGCAAAGGTGTCGCGCAGCGTCGTCATGACAGGGGCGAAGCCATAGCACCACGAACACATCGGGTCGGCGACATAAAGGAAGTGGCGATCGGCGCTCATGGCATGACAGGCTTTCGGTTTTTGATCGAACCGTTCCAAATGCTCGATCCTGGTTGGCGTCCATGGCAGCATAAGCGGAGTTTGCGGCGCGCGCAGTAAAAGAGAGCATCATGCACGAGCAATTGAAGTTGGACTCGGTTGACGTTCTTGGGCGCGATCTCGTCCGGCCGGAGTGCGTTCTGGCGACGGCGTCGGGTGACCTTTATACATCCGACTGGCGCGGCGGCGTCGCGCATCTCGATGCCGATGCCAAGCTAAAGGCACTTTACACGGGCAAGACCAACGATATCCCAGAAGGGTTGCGGCCAAACGGGATCGCACTCGAGTCCGATGGATCGTTTCTTCTTGCCAATCTTGGTACCGACGCCGGCGGCGTCTGGCGGCTCGATCGCAAAGGCCAGGTTCGCCCGGTGCTCGTCGAAGCCGATGGCATCGTCATTCCGCCCTCCAACTTCTGCGTCCGTGACACGCAGGGGCGGCTGTGGCTGTCCGTCTCGACGCGGCTGAAGCCGCGGTCGCTCGACTATCGCCGCGACGCGTCAACGGGCTTCATCGTGCTACAGGATCAGCGCGGCGCTCGCATCGTCGCGGACGGATTGGGCTTTACCAACGAGTGCATTGTGCATCCTTCGGGCGATGCGCTCTACGTCAATGAAACATACGCGCGGCGGTTTTCGCGTTTTTCCCTGCGCAAAAACGGCGATCTCGGTCCCAAGGAAGTGGTCTGCTCGTTTGGGGTTGGGCAATTTCCCGATGGCTTTGCGTTCGACGCCGAGGGCAATGCTTGGACAACGTGCGTCGTCTCGAACGAGTTGATCCGCATCGACTTGAAATCCGGACAGCAGGAAGTCTGGCTCAGCGACCGCAACGCCGATCATGTCGCCTACGTCGAGGAAGCCTTCGAGAGCGATCGTGTCGGCCGTCCGCATCTCGATACGATCGCATCGGAGAAGTTGAAGAACATTTCCTCGATCGGATTTGGCGGGGCCGATCTCAAGACGGCCTATCTTGGATGCCTGCTCGGCGATCACATCTATCGTATCCAGTTGCCGGTTGCTGGCCATCCGCCGGTGCATTGGCACTATCCGCGGATCTGATCTATCGCATCATGCCGTCGAGGCTTTGGATCACGGGGGGCGGCGCCTCGATGACGTCGTCGTGCAATTGCCGCAGCGTCGTCAGGTAAGCGACAGGGTCGCGTGGATCGCCGACGGCGACGGTGCGGCCCACCGAGGCCATCGGACGGTTGGTCTTGAGCGCGCCTTCGTGCGGCTGGCGCACGATGGTCAGGTCCATGCAGTAGATGCCGCTCTTGCGGAATGTTTTCAGGCCACCGAGATCCTTGATGACCTTTTCCATCTGCTGGCCCCAATAACGCTCGGTCGATTGGCCGTAGATCGTCGCTGGATCGTACTTGACGATTTGCTGGTGCAGTCGCGTGGTTCGCAGCACGCGGAACTCGCCGTCGAGCAGTGTCGCTGTCGCATCGAGGCCATCGATGTGATCGATCAGGCCGCGCACGATGGAGTCCGAGAACGTTGGCGTGAGCGCCTGCAGGCGCTTGCGATAGACGAGGGCGGGTTCCTCGCGCCCCGTTTCCCAACGGCTGACCGTCGTCCGATCAACACCGAACGAGGCGGCAAACGCCTCCTGCGTCAGGCCGTTGCGACGCCGGTAGTCCTTGATACGTTGCCCCAACTCCATCGGAACGCTCACAAAATGGGTCTGCACATTTGTGCTACAGACAGCTGCCGACATTCGTCGCACGATGAACTTATCGAGGCGGGGCTCCGGGACTGGCGACCCAAATCGATAGAGTTCAAGACGGCGACGTCCAGGGAGGGTGCCCAAAAACGCCGCCGTCTCTGACCCAGCTGGGTTGCGGGGTAGTAACCAGCTAGGTCCCGTGCACGCGGCTTACGCTCTTAAATCCCCCCGGATCGGAGCGTAGGCTGCGCTTTCGTTGTTGCTGAATTGAGACGTCGCGGCCGCGCTCGTCAAGCGGCAAGCGGGTTAACCAAACAGTCCACCTCGTCCGAAACGATTGCGGCATACACGCTGTGCGCTGCGCGCTCAGCTTGTCAGCATCCCTGCGGCTTTCAAAGCGTCACCCATGCGTTTATCGTGGGCGTCCGCGTACTTGCCAAACTCCGGTCCTTGCGCCCAGACCGCGCCGAAGCCGCGTCGTCGCATCAGTCCCTGGTAATCGGGATTGCCCCAGGTCTTCTTGGCGGCCGTCGCGAGCACGAGGGCGACGTCCGCCGGCAAACCGTTCGGCCCCGCGAGGCCGCGCCAGTTTCCTGATGTGTACGCGATCCCGGCCGCTTCCCTCAGCGTCGGCACGTCGCCGAAACGGGGGCTGCGCTTGTCGGCCATGACGGCGAGCGTCTTGATCTGGCGTGCGCTCGGCGTCGCGCGCACTTCCGGCACCGAACAGACGATGGCGTCGAAGGCGCCGAGTGACAGGTCTTCGAGTGCTGCCGCAGGGTTGGGCGAGGGCGTCCACGGCATCTTGTCGGCCGTCAGGCCAAGTGCGGCGAGGAGGCCGACCGTCGACAAATGCCAGATCCCGCCCTTCGGCGTGCTCGATGCCGTCAGCTTTTTGCCGCCACGCAGATCGTCGATGAACTGCTTGGCGTTTTGCCACGGCGCGTCGGCGCGCACGTGGATGCCGGCCGGATCCTCGCCGAACAATGCGACCGACGTGAAGTCCTTCGGTGTCAGCGCCGTGACGCCACGCCAGTGCATGATCGCGATGTCGGACGACATCACGCCAATGGTGTAGCCGTCGGCCGGGGCAGAAGCCAAGGTAGCGTAGGCCATGGCAGGCGGCAGGTCGGGGTTGACGATCTCGAACGGCTGGCCGAGGTCACGTTGCAGGCTGCCTGCAAAGATACGAGCGGCGATGTCGGTGCGGCTACCTGGCAGCGCGGGCACCACGAATTTGATGGGACGGTTGGGATAGGCGACTTGAGCGATGGCCGGAGCAGCAAGGCCGCTGGCCGCCACGAGCGACGCTGTGCCGCGCTCCAGAAAGCGACGCCGGCTGATGACGGTCATGACGACACCCCACGCAAAACACAAATTTCCGCGATTAGAATACGGGAGGTTGTGGTGCGGCGCTAGCGTGTCGTCGGGTCAAATCTGACGGTATCGTCAAACTTCGGCGAAGTTGCACCGCGCCGCCGGACTGCATCGGGTAGTGGCGATCCCGGCAGGACTTGAACCTGCAACCCCTTGGTTCGAAGCCAAGTACTCTATCCGTTGAGCTACGGGACCTTATCCGCTACAAGGCGGCCAACCTCCCCATAGCAGCCTGTTCGCAAGGACGCCAGCCCATGGCCAACCCGCAATTTGTCTATCACATGCATAAGCTTTCCAAGGCCTATCCGGGCGGAAAGCAGGTCCTCAAGGACATCAATCTCTCGTTCTATCCGGGCGCGAAAATCGGCGTTGTTGGCCTCAATGGCGCCGGTAAATCGACGCTGCTGAAGATCATGGCCGGCACGACAGACGACTTCCTCGGCGAGGCGCGGCCGGCCGATGGGATCAAGGTCGGGTATCTTGCCCAGGAGCCGGAACTCGACGCGTCGAAGGACGTGCTCGGTAATGCGATGGAAGGGGTCGCCGAAAAGAAAGCGCTGGTCGATCGCTACAACGAGATCGCGTCCAACTATTCGGACGAGACCGCCGACGAGATGGCCAGGCTCCAGGACGAGATTGACAGTCAGGGGCTGTGGGATCTCGATGCGCAAGTGGAGCAGGCGCTGGATGCGCTACGCTGTCCGCCTGGGGACGCGGATGTGACCAAACTCTCCGGTGGCGAGAAACGGCGCGTGGCGCTGACAAAGCTGCTGCTCTCGAAGCCCGACATCCTGCTGCTCGACGAGCCGACCAACCATCTCGACGCCGAGTCCGTGGCGTGGCTGCAGCGCTTTCTGACAGACTATTCGGGCTGCGTGATTCTGGTCACCCACGACCGCTACTTCCTGGATACGATTACCGAATGGACGCTTGAACTCGATCGCGGTGCGGGCGTGCCATGGAAGGGCAATTATTCGTCGTGGCTCGAGCAGAAAGCCAAGCGCGAAGAAGTCGAGAAAGGCACCGAAGAGAGCAAGGCCAAGACGCTCAAGCGCGAGTTGGAGTGGATCCGGTCGTCGCCGAAAGCGCGGCAAGCCAAGAGCAAGGCACGTATCACGGCGTTCGAGAAACTCAACGAGGAGGCTGCTCGCGAGGACGTCGGTCGCGCCCAGATCCAGATCTCGCGCGGGCCCCGGCTCGGCGAGCAGGTGATCGAAGTCGAGGGTTTGTCGAAAGCGTATGGCGATCGCCTGCTAATCGACGATCTCTCCTTCAAACTACCGCCGGGCGGCATTGTCGGCATCATTGGCCCGAACGGGGCCGGCAAGACGACGCTGTTCCGCATGCTCACGGGCCAGGA
Organism: uncultured Alphaproteobacteria bacterium; assembly: GCA_963779515.1. Taxonomy (GTDB): domain Bacteria; phylum Pseudomonadota; class Alphaproteobacteria; order Rhizobiales; family Hyphomicrobiaceae; genus CAVZYN01. The sequence goes on along the minus strand of CAVZYN010000001.1, from coordinate 1,039,526 downwards.
GAAACCCGACAAGGGCAAGATCACGTTTGGATCCACGGTGACGCTCTCGTATGTCGACCAGAGCCGCGGGCACCTGGAGGACAAGAAGACGGTTTGGGAGGAGATCTCGGGCGGCCTCGACATGATGAAGCTCTCCGATAAGCGCGAGATCAACAGCCGCGCCTATTGCGGCTGGTTCAACTTCAAGGGTGCCGACCAGCAGAAGAAAGTCGGCCTGCTCTCGGGCGGCGAACGCAACCGCGTGCATCTTGCCAAGATGCTGAAGGAGGGCGGCAACGTGCTGCTGCTCGACGAGCCGACCAACGATCTCGATACCGAAACACTCTCTTCACTCGAAGCCGCGCTTGAGGATTTCCCCGGCTGTGCCGTGGTGATCTCGCATGACCGTTTCTTCCTCGATCGCCTGGCGACACACATCCTGGCGTTCGAAGGCGACAGTCACGTCGAGTGGTTTGAAGGCAACTTCGCCGACTACGAAGAGGACAAGAAGCGCCGCCTTGGTGAGGCCGCGGTCGAGCCCCACCGCATCAAGTTCAAACGGTTCGAACGGTAGCTAAGCCGGTTGGTCAAGGCCTTGGTACAAGAACCATGCCGCGCATGATGGGGCGGGCGGTGCGGAGCGTGCCGGCGACGACCTGCATATCGGCACCGGTGCCGGTGGTCTCGAGCCGCACGTCGACCTTGCCCGACGGATGCTCGATCCAGACGGTGCGCGGGTTGTGGCCATCGGGCGTCGCGAGCTCGTGCGCGATAGAGCCCTCCAACGCGCAGGCGGTCGCGAGGCAGACGGCGCCCGTGACCGCGTGGGCGGCGTGCAATGCGTGCGGCGTCAGATAACGCGAGGTGATGGTGCCGCCATCGCGCGGCGGCGAGAGGATGCCAATCTTCGGGATGACTTTGTCCGTGACGTCGCCAAAACCCATGCGGCGACCGGCCTCGCGGCGGATCGGTTCGATGCGTTGAAACAGCGCTTTGTTGGCCGCGAACGCCGCGCGATCCTCGGTGCCGGTGAGGCCGAGGTCGGTGGCGCGCATCAGCATCATCGGCATGGCGACATCGATGCAAGTGACTTCGATACCGTCGATCATCTCGCGCACATGGCCCGTCGGCAGCATCTTGCCCGAGATCGAACCCACCACGTCCATGAAGTTGAGAATGATTGGAGCGGCCGTCCCCGGCACGCCGTCGATGCGGGCGTTGCCAGCGTACTGCATGCGCCGTCCAGGTGTCTGTACGATGGCTTCGATCCGCGCCTCAGTGTTGACGTTATAGATCATCACGCGGGTCTCGCCGTCGTGTGCCGCGATCAATCCAGTTTCAATGCCGAAGGGCGCGACGCCGGCCAGCATGTTGCCGCACGATGGCGACGTATCGACGATCGCCTTGTCGATGCTCACTTGCGCGAACAGGTAGTCGAGATCGATCCCCGGCCGCGTCGAGCGCGAGACGATGGCGACCTTGCTCGTCAGCGTGTCGGCGCCGCCGAGCCCGTCGATCTGGCGCAGGTCCGGGGAGCCCATTGCCGCCAGCAGGACGCGGTCACGCGCGGCGGTATCAGCGGGTAGATCGCTCAGTTTGAAGTACGGCCCGCGCGAGGTGCCACCGCGCATCAGCAGGCACGGAATTTCCATGAGATCGTTCATCGTGAGGTCCGTTGCTTTTGAGAGACTGACTTTGGTCCGAAAAACCATTCGGAGAGGCGCGACCGCGCGGCGCGGCCAAGATCGAGATCCCAGGCGTTGATGAGGGCCACGCGGAATCCGCCGGGTGGCATCGAGTGGTGCTCCGGGGCGCGATCTTCGTGAAACGTGATCTGCACGCTCGACACACCAGGCATCCGTACGACGCCGTCGGTGACGTCTCGCGGCGGATGCTTGAAGTGCCGGCCATGCGGCCCGAACAGTGCGAGCGAATAGCCGTCACGGCGTGCGTCATCCGCGAACTGCCAGCGCTTGTCGCGATAGAGCGCAACCAGCGCGTCGACCCAACCCCTGCCATAAAGATCCGGCCATTGATCGGCGAAGCGCAAGTGCGCTTCGATGATGGTGCCGCCGATCGTCTCGACATTCAGCATGCCCGTATAGCCGGCGAGATGCCGGCGTGTCCAGGCGGCAAGGCCCTGCTCAAGCGCCGGGTTCGCCGCCGCATGCACGGTCCAAAAATCGAACATGCCGCCGGTCGTCGGCACACCCGTCGCGTGCCGGTACCAGTGCACATCGCCATTGACGACGGCCGCATCTGTCGAGATGTGGTCGCCGGTGCAGAGCGGCATCCACATGTGGCCGGGGGTGTTGTGCGCCAGGTATTCGTTGCGGGAGGTCAGCACGCGGCTACCCACGCCCATCCCGCCAAAGTTGAAGATGGGCTTGGAGAATACAGGGTAGGCCGTCGGCTCCAATCCATGCGGGGCCGCGTCGAGGCCCTGGCTCAGCGCCACCTGTAACTTGTCGAACACCCAGCGATGCTTCGGGTTCCACGCCCACGCCTCGGGATCGTCGGTTGGAATCATTACATCGTCGGGGCAGGGGACGTGCGAAAAATACTGGTGCCGCCAGGGCGCGGGTTCGACGATCGGCATGGCCTTCTCGGGCGGGCGTTTCGGGGACGGATAGCCCAAGGCCGGAGTTTAGTGGTTTAGTAGGCGTGTCGGCAACCGTCTCGCGCTTCATAAGTGCTGTCAATGTGTGCTATTGAATAGTTATGACGACGCTCGAAAAACTGGATGCCCTGATGGTGAAGCTGCGTTCGCTCTCTGAGGAACGGCAGCTGTTGGCTGTCGATGCACTCTCGGACATTGCGGAGGACGTTTATGTCCTATCAGATGACGAGCGCTCCGTTTTAGAGCCGGCATTAGATGATGCCAAGCAGGGGAAGAACCTTGTGGACGCAGATCGCGTCGATCTCCTCAATAAGCCATGGGCCTAAAGCTCGTACTGCATCAGCGGGCGATCGATGATCTTGGAACGATTCACGACTATCTTGTTTCAAAGGCGAGCCCTGCATCGGCAGAACTCGTGCGCAGCCACTTGCGCTGGCGTATGCGACGCCTGTTGGATACGCCGCTCATGGGGCCTCGAACGTCTCACCCGGAGATAAGGATACTCCCGCCCTCTCGGTTTTCCTACCGCATCTACTATACGGTTACGAATGAAGCTGTGGTGGTCCTACATGTTCGGCATACCGCTCGGCATGATCCTGACCTAAACGAGTTAGTCTAGTGTCGAGTCCCGCTGCGCTCATCGCCAATGCCCGCATGTATTCGGTCGCGCCCGGAGCGGTTGCCGCCTGGAAGCGGCTGTTTCAGCACCTGATCGAGGAAACCGGCGTGCCGCTGACGGTGATCGATCATGCGTTTCCGGCGAAGCTCGATGACCTGTGGCGGCGAGACGACCTCGCGTGCACGTTCATGTGTGGTTGGCCGTGGCTGCGCCTCGGTCTCGGGCATCAGGTGATCGCCGCCCCGATCCCGCGCGCCGCGTACGCACGGGGCGAGGCGGTTTATTGTTCCCACTTTGTCGTGCACAAGGACAGCGCGTTCAACACGCTCGAGGATACCTTCGGTCATCGTTTCGCGTTTACTATCGACAACTCGCATTCCGGTTACAACGCACCACGCCATCATCTCCTGAGTTATCGGAAAGACGGCCAACCCCTCTATCGCGAGATCGTCGGGCCCTTGACGACGCCGCGCCGCGTGCTCGAAGCCATTGCCGAGGGCCGCGCCGACGTTGGCCCGCAAGACAGTTTCGCTTTCGACCTCATGGCTCGGCATGCGCCCGAGCTCACGCGCGCGGTGCGCGTGATCGCGAGCACCGGCGTCATGCCGATGCCCGCCCTGATGGCGTCAAAGGGCATAGATGCCGTGGTTGTCGCGCGGCTCAGCGATGCGCTGGTGGCGCTCGCCGATGATCCAGCGCAAGGGCCGTTGCTCGACGATCTCTGCATTCGTGGGTTTGCGCCACTCGATCCTGCCGCCTATCACTTGAGTGAGCGCTGGGCGCGCGCGGCGGAGCAGTGTGGGTTGGTGCGGATCACATGAAGTAGGTGAGGGGAGATGACGGCCGGGATCATCGACGCTTTATCGGAGCGCAAGCGGCGGCGCGGCATCGAGTGGCCGACGATCGCGCTCGCATGCTTCATTTACAGCGGCTGGCTCGCAATCACGTATTGGCATCAGGCGCTGCCATGGTGGGGCGTTGCGATCATTGGCGCGTGGTTCGTCGCTTGGCAGTCCTCGCTGCAACACGAGGTGCTGCATGGACATCCGACGCGGTGGCGTGCAGTCAACAAGGCGATTGGCTATGCGCCGCTGTCGCTGTGGATTCCTTATGAGCGTTATCGCTGCACGCATCTGACGCATCATAACGACGAGCGCCTGACCGATCCGCTGGATGATCCCGAGAGCCGTTACGTTGCTGCCGGCGACTGGGCCCGCCTCGGCACCGCCCGTCAAGGGCTCGTACGCGCGCAGGCGACGCTGCTTGGACGGCTTACCATTGGGCCATTCTGGGCCATCTCGACGTTCTTTGCGGCCGAAGCGCGCGCGATCTGCGCCGGCGATCGCGCCCTCGCCGGGATATGGATGGTCCATGGCGTATCCGTCGCCGTGGTGCTGACCTGGATCACTGTCATCTGCGGCATGAGCGTTCTCGCCTACATTGGCCTCATTGTCATTCCCGGCACATCGCTGATGTTGGTACGTTCGTTTGCCGAGCATCGTGCCAACCGCGCCGTCGAGCACCGGACGGCGATTGTCGAGGGCTCGTGGTTTCTCGGCGTGCTCTATCTTTTCAACAATTTGCACGCCGCCCACCATGCGCGCCCCGATCTCGCCTGGTATCGGCTACCCGGATGGTACGCACAAAATCGCGCGCGACTGATCGACGGCAATGGCGGCCTGGTCTATCTCGGTTATCGTGACCTGATCGGGCGGTTTTTCTTGAAACCGCACGACACGCCGTTGCATCCACTAGGCCGAGCGCCGAGACGCGAGACGATCCCATGACATACGCCGCCGACTGCCGGATCGTTCTCGACGGCGTGGCGCGGCTCTATCATGCATCGGGCGCGACAGCCGGTGGCTGCGGACTGACGCTTGCAGCGCAGGCGCTGGAAACGGCGGCAGCGATCGGCACGCCTGCGCCGCTGTGCCTTCCCGTCTGTCGCTATCTCGATGCGGCACTCGTCTCTGCACGCAACGGCCCTTTGCGCGATATCGCCGCGGGCTTTGGCGCGATCGCCGGCCGCTGCACGTGGGTGCAGAACAGCAATTATGTGGCGCAACCGCCGTCGGCGAGCTTCCTCGACCGCTACGGCTATGTCGAACTGGTGGGGCCCGGACGCCAGATTTCGCGCGCTGATGTTCGCGTTGGCTTCCTGATGCTTGGGCCGGAAACCGACTATCCAGCCCACATGCATCCAGCTGCGGAGGTCTATCACGTCGTCAGCGGTGATGCGGATTGGTGGCACGAGGGCGGCGACTGGCACGTTGAAAGGTCGGGCGCGGCGATCCATCATCCGCCGCATCTCCCGCATGCGACGCGCACGGCTGGCGCGCCGTTACTGGCGTTGTATTGTTGGTTTGGGGATATCGAGACCGAGGCGCGGTTGGTGTAGCCTCAAATTTCATGGAGGATTTGGGCTTGACGACAACCGGGACAGGGCGCTGCCTTTGCGGCGCGGTCGCATTCAAGACCGTAGCAACCTTGCGCGATGCCTCGCTGTGCCACTGCAAGATGTGCCGCCGTTGGCATGGCCACGTCGGCGTTTACACGGCGGTGCCGAAAACCGCTCTCGTGTTCACGGAAAGCCGCGGCCTGGCGTGGTATCATGCCTCCGACTACGCGCGGCGTGGCTTCTGCCGCGACTGCGGCGCGAGCCTCTTTTGGGAGGCGTTCGATCGCGACGTGGTGTCGATTGCGGCGGGGTGCTTCGATGAGCCGGCCGACTTCAAAACTACGCTCCAGATCTACACCGAGGACAAGGGTGACTACTACGCGCTCGACCCCGCGCTCCCGTCGAAGCCGAAGACACACGACCGCCCAACACGGAAAGTCTAGAGTGAGCCCAGTTCGCCCGGAGTTTCCCGATGGCCGAGATCTTTAAGGACGCGCGTAAGCGCGAGTATCTCAATGCTGAGGGTGCCGATAAGCCGCTGAAAAGCCCGATCCCGAAGGCGACGCTGATGACCGCGCGTGCCTATCGCAAGCGACGCATGGTCGAGAAGGTGCGTGAACACGATTGCGCAGCGCTGCTGCTCTATGACCCCGTCAACATCCGCTATGCGCTCGATGTCTCGAATATGCAGGTGTGGATGATGCACAACGCATCGCATTACGCCCTGATCTGCGGCGATGGCCACGGCATCGCGTTCGAATACGGAAAATCCGAACATCTCGCGCACGGTATCGAGACTGTGGATGAAGTGCGTACCGCCAAGAGCTGGTTCTATTTCTCCTCCGGCAATCATCTCGCGACGCGCGTCGAAGCCTGGGCCGACGAGATTGCCGATATCGTGCGCCAGCGCGGCGGCGGCAACATGCGTCTTGCCGTCGACAAGATGGAGCCGCTCGGGGTCGATGCGTTACGCCGGCGCGGCATCACGCTGGTCGAAGGCCAGGAGCTGACCGAGCACGCGCGCAAGATCAAGAGCCCGCAAGAAATCGAACTGATGAAATGGACGATCCGCGTCTGCGAAGCCGGTATGGCGCGGATGTATGAGCACTCGCTGCCGGGTAAGACCGAGAACGAGATCTGGGCGGAGCTGCATTTCGAGAATATCCGTTCGGGTGGCGAGTGGATCGAGACCCGGCTGCTCGCTGCGGGTCCGCGTACGAATCCGTGGTTCCAGGAATGCTCCGACTACATGTGCCAGAACGGCGACATGCTCTCGTTCGACACCGATATGGTCGGTCCCTACGGTTACTGCGCCGATCTCTCCCGCTCCTGGACCATCGGGCACACAAAGATGACCCCAGGGCAGCAGACGCTCTATGCCGCCGCGCTCGACCAGATCAACCACAACCTCGCCATTCTGAAGCCTGGTCTCAGTTTCCCCGAGTTCAACGAGAAAACTTGGCGCATCCCTGAAAAATACCAACCGTGCCGGTATTCCGTGGCGCTGCACGGCGTCGGCATGGTCGACGAGTGGCCGTCGGTGCCGACGCATGTCGATTTTGCGTCGCGTGCCATGCAAGGCCACTTCGAGCCGGGCATGGTGGTCTGCGTGGAAAGCCTGATCGGCGAGAAGGGCGGGCGCGAGTGCGTCAAGCTCGAAACCCAGGTTCTCGTCACTGAAACCGGTACCCAACGCCTCGACACCTTCCCTTGGGAGCAGATGTGATACGTTCATTCGTAGTAGACGTTTAGAGGCCGGTCATGAGCACGGAACGAGGCGCGGTTGAGCGCAGGGCGCGACGGCGCGCGGAGGGCACGTCCGCGGTGCCGCAGCCACCGTGGGGCCTTTGGCGTAATCCGCTGCCGCCGCTGGAGCTGCTTGACGCCGGCGCGCTTGATCGCATCGAGCACGTGGCATTTCGCGTTCTGGAGGAACTCGGCCTCGAGTTCATGAGCGCCGAGGCGATTGCGATCCTCGAAAAGCACGGCGCGGTGGTCGCCGATCGCGCAACGGGCCTCGTCACCATGGATCGCGGCCTCGTCAAACAATACGTCGCCAAGGCGCCGAGCATGTTCACGCTGCATGCGCGCAATCCGGAACGTAATCTGATCGTCGGCGGCAACTACATCAATGTGCATACCACCGGCGGTACGCCACATATCTCCGACCTCGACAACGGCCGCCGACCCGGCACGTTCGCCGATCAAGTCAACATGATAAAATTGGCGCAGGCGATCAACTGCCATCATTTTGCGGGCGGCACCATCGTCGAGGCGCAAGATCTCCCTGTGCCGACGCGGCATCTCGATATGCATCGCGCCCAGGTGACGTTGACGGACAAGGTGTTCGGCGCGCGCGGCATCGGCCGCGATCGCATCAAGGACGCGCTGGAGATCGTCGCGATCGCGCGCGGCGTCTCGCGTGAACAACTGATGCGCGAGCCCTCGACCTATACGATCACCAACACCAACTCGCCGCGCCGCGTCGACAAGGAGCTGATTGGCGGCCTGATGGAACTCGCCGAGAACGGGCAGGCGGTGTGCGTTACGCCGTTTACACTTGCCGGCGCTATGGCGCCGATCACGCTGGCGGGCGCGCTGGCGCAGCAGCATGCAGAGGCGCTGGGCGTCATTGCTTTCACGCAGATGGTCGCGCCAGGTACGCCATGCCTCTACGGTGGCTTCACGTCAAACGTCGATATGCGCTCCGGGGCGCCGATGTTTGGCACACCGGAATACGTGCGCACCACGCTCATCGGCGGACAACTCGCACGCCGCTACAAACTCCCATATCGCGCCAGCAACGTAAATGCGTCCAACGCCGTCGATGCGCAGGCGACGTGGGAAAGCGCCATGTCGATCTGGGCGTGTTTCATGTCGCACACCAACATGATGCACCACGGCACCGGCTGGATCGAAGGCGGGCTTTCCGCGAGCCTCGAGAAGGTCATCATCGATGCCGAGATGCTGGAGACGATGCGCGCCTGGCTGACGCCGCTCGAGGTCAGCGACGACACACTTGCGTTCGAGGCCATCAAGGCGATCCCGCCCGGCGGGCATTTCTTCGGCGCCGACCACACCATGGCGCGCTTCGAGACCGCCTTCCATCGCGGTATGATTACGGATACGCGTAACTTCGAAAGTTGGGTCGAGGCCGGCAAACCCGACGCCACGCAACGCGCCAACACCATCTGGAAGCGCATGCTGGAACACTATCAGGCGCCGCCCCTCGATCCGGCACGGCTCGAAGCCATCGACGCCTACATCGCCAAGCGCCGCGAGGAAATCGCCGCCAAGGGATTGGGTTGAGGGGGGCCTCAGGGAGGAATTGTGGAAACAGTGGAACCGCGACGGGTGATCGCGTAAGCACGTAGCCAATGCGCCTCGAGGCCTTGCTATGCCCTCCGTGGCCGCAGCATCACTGACAATACAATCGAGAGGTACACCTAAATGGACTTGAAAACACTGGCTCGTGCCGGCGCGGCTGTAGCGCTCGGACTAACCGCCCTTGCGGCGGGTGCCCTGGCGCAAGACAAGCAATTCTTCCGTATCGGCACGGGCGGCACGGCAGGTACGTACTATCCGATCGGCGGCATCATTGCCAACGCGGTCTCGACTGACAAGATCGTGGCGACCGCACAGGCGACCAACGGTTCCGTCGCCAACGTCAACGCGATTGCCTCGGGGGCCGCCGAAAGCGGATTCTCGCAGTCGGACGTTGCCTCGTGGGCCTTCACCGGCACCGGCATCTACGAGGGCAAGCCCAAGGTCGAGGATCTGCGCGCGATTGCCAACCTCTATCCCGAGACTGTGCACGTCGTGGTCAAGAAGGGCCTCAACGTGAAGTCGATCGCCGACCTCAAGGGCAAGCGCATCTCGATCGACGAACCAGGGTCCGGCTCGCTCGTCAACGCAAAGGCCATTTTGGCGGCCTACGGTATCAAAGACGGCGATTACAAGGCCGAGAACCTGAAGCCGGGTCCGGCGGCTGAAAAACTGAAGGACGGCGGTGTCGATGCGTTCTTCATCACTGGCGGTTTTCCACTTGGCTGCCGTGACCGAACTCGCGACCACCACGGGTGTCGAACTACTCCCCATCGAGGGCGCCGAAGCCGAAAAAATCCGTGCGAGCTTCAAGTTCTTCGCCGAGGACAGTATCCCGGACGGCGCCTACAAGGATGTCAAAGGCGTCAAGACGGTGTCGGTCGGCGCCCAGTGGGTGACGAGCGCCAAGGTCTCGGCTGATCTCGTGTACGCGATCACCAAGGCGGTCTGGAACGACAAGACGCGCGCTGTGCTCGATGCCGGTCATGCCAAAGGTAAGGCGATCCAAGCCAAAACGGCGCTCTCGGGCCTCGGCATCCCGCTGCATCCGGGTGCTGAGAAGTTCTACAAGGAAGCCGGTTTGCTGAAGTAACAACGAGGGGTCAGACCCGCTGGGTCTGACCCCACCGCGAGTCGCCATGACCATCGACACCGGCGTTGGCAAATCTGCCGCCGAGATCCAGAAACTCGAAGAGGAACTCGATCCCGAAGTCCGCTTTCGGCCGCTGCTGCCGACCGCGGCCTGGATCGTCGCGGCGTTGCTCATCGCCCTGTCGCTGTTTCACTACTACACTGCCGGCTTCGGACTGCTGCGCGAGACCACGCACCGTGGCATCCACATGGCGTTCGTGTTGGGGCTCATTTTTCTCGTGTTTTCCTGGCGCGGCGGCGGCCCGGCGAATCCCAAAGCAAGTCCGCTGCGCCCACTCGGGATCGGCCTCCACGATTGGCTGCTTTCGCTCGGCGCCGTGGTTTCGGCGCTCTATGTGCCATGGATCTTCGACGACCTCGCGTTCAAGGTCGGCAACCCGGCGCCGATCGACTGGATCATGGGCTCCATCGCCTTGATCGTGGTGCTGGAAGCGACGCGCCGCTCGGTCGGCTGGCCGCTGCCGATAATTGCCGTCGCGACCATGCTCTATGCGCTGTACGGCCGGTCGATGCCGGGCATTCTGGTGCATCCGGGCACGACGTGGAAAGGCCTTGTCGATCACCTGTATCTGACCAGCCAAGGCATCTACGGCGTGGCGCTGGGCGTGGTCGCGACCTATGTGTTCCACTACGTGCTGTTTGGCGTGCTAGCGACGCGCATCGGTCTCGGCCGGCTTTTCATCCAACTCGCAAATGCGCTAACGGGGCGCTATGCGGGCGGTCCTGCGAAAGTGTCGATTTTCGGCTCGGCGATGTTCGGCATGATTTCGGGCTCCTCGATCGCCAACACCGTCACGGTCGGCTCGCTGACGATTCCGGCGATGATGCGGCTCGGCTATCCGCGGCACTTCGCGGCAGCAGTCGAGAGCACCGCTTCGACCGGTGGCCAGATCACGCCGCCGATCATGGGGGCGGCGGCCTTCCTGATGGTCGAGTTCCTGAACCGGCCCTATCAAGAGATCATTCTCGCCGCGATCATTCCCGCCTTCATGCATTTTTTCGGCGTGTTCTGGCAGGTGCATTTCGAGGCCAAGAAAAACGGCATGAAGGGCCTGCCGGCGCATGAACTGCCGCGCCCGCGCGATGTGCTGGCGCGTGATTGGCCGACTGCGATCCCACTGTTCGTGCTGCTGATGGTGCTGTTCTCCGGCTACACGCCGTATCTCGCGGCGTTCTGGGGTATCACGGCCTGCATCGTTGTTGGCTTGACGCAACGAAGTGGCGTTGTCGCGGTCGGTTTGCTGGCGGTACTCATCATTGCCAACGTCTTTGGCTTGCTGTCGGCTGGTCCGGCGACGATTGCGTTGCTGGTTGCATGCATCGCGGTCTGCGCAGGCTTTCTGGCGCGCGATCCTGAGTGGCGGCCGGCGCTTGCCGATCTCGCGGACGCGTTCGTCGTCGGCGCGAAGTATGCGATCGCGGTGGGCGCGGCGGCAGCAACGGTCGGCATCATCGTCGGCGTCGTGACGCTGACGGGTGTCGGCTTCAAGATCTCGAATATTGTCACGTCCTTCGCCGCAACGCTGTCGATGTGGACCGGATCGATCCTGCCCATCTGGCTGTTCGACGCCAAGGCGCTGACGCTGTTCTACACCCTCGTGATGACGGCGATCGTCTGCATCCTGCTCGGCTGCGGTGTGCCGACGACTGCGAACTACATCATCATGGTGACGGTGGCGGCGCCCGCGCTCGGTGTCCTCGGCGTCGAGCCGATCGTCGCGCACTTCTTCGTCTTCTACTATGGCGTGCTCGCCGATATCACGCCGCCCGTGGCGCTGGCAGCCTATGCCGCTGCAAGCATGGCGGGTGCCGACCCCTTCAAGACCGGCAACACGGCGTTCCGGCTCGGTCTCGCCAAAGCGCTGGTGCCGTTCGTGTTCGTCTACGGTCCCGCCATGCTGATCGTGACAAAGGGCTTCAATTGGCCGGATTTCATCGAGATCACGGTCAGCTGCGCCATGGGGGTCATCGTGCTGGCGGCGGGGCTGACCGGCTATCTGTTCGCGCCCATGGCCAAGTGGGAGCGCGCCTTGTTTCTGATCGGCGGCGTTCTGATGATGGCGCCAAGCCGGACTGCGACGCTGGTCGGGCTCGCGCTGTTGATTCCGGCCGTGATGACGCAGTGGGCGGCGCGCGGAGTTGCCGCGGCTCATCTGGCCGGGCGGTCATAGTTTAACCGGTTGCGTTTTCGCGAGAACAATCGGATTCGTGCAATCTGGACGTTATCGCCAGCACGGGAGCAGACACTGGATCGGATCGTCGATATCGCCATTATCGGTGGCGGCATCAATGGCTGCGGCATTGCCCGCGACGCCGCAGGCCGCGGTCTGTCGGTGTACCTCTGTGAAATGAACGATCTCGCCAGCGGAACATCGTCGTGGTCGACGAAGCTGATCCATGGCGGCCTGCGTTATCTGGAGCACTACGAATTCCGGCTGGTGCGCGAAGCCCTGATCGAACGCGAGGTGCTCTGGGGCATCGCGCCGCATGTGATCCGCCCGCTCCGTTTCGTGCTGCCACATCGCAAGGGGCTCCGGCCCGCGTGGCTGCTACGGCTCGGTCTGTTCCTCTACGATACCCTCGGTGGCCGCAAGAAATTGCCCGGAACGCGGCGCGTCACACTCGCGACCGATGACTTAGGCCAACCGCTGAAGCGCGGCGCCTTCACCACTGGGTTCGAGTATTCGGATTGCTTTGTCGATGACGCGCGATTGGTCGCGCTCAATGCCATGGACGCGCGAGACCATGGCGCCGTGATCGAAACGCGCACCCGCGCCGTCACAGCAGTGCGCAATGGAGAGGTCTTTGACCTCACCGTCGAGGATCAGGTCACGCGGCGGCAGAAGACGATCCGCGCGCGAACACTCGTCAATGCTGCCGGGCCGTGGGTCGAGCAGGTGTTGGCGCACGGCGCGGGCGTCAATACAAGAGCCAAGGTGCGGCTCGTGCAGGGCTCTCACATTGTCGTTCGCCGGATCTTCGACCATGACCGCGCCTATATCCTGCAGAACCCTGACGGGCGGATCGTCTTCGCGATTCCCTACCAGGGTGAATTCACGCTGATCGGAACCACGGATCGTGACTACACCGGCGATCCCGCGAATGTGCGCGCCACCGAGGAGGAGATCGCTTACCTGTGCGAGGCCGTCAGCAAGGATTTCAGCAAGGCCGTGCTGCCGAGCCACGTGGTGTGGAGCTACTCGGGCGTGCGCCCGCTCTATGATGACGGCGCAAGCGAAGCCAAAGCCGCCACGCGCGATTATGTGTTCGAACTTGATGCCGGCGCCGGGCGCGCGCCGCTGCTGTCGATTTTCGGCGGCAAGATCACCACCTACCGCCGGCTCGCCGAAGAAGCGCTCGAACGGCTCACGCCGCATCTGCCCGCCGCAGCCGGGTCGGTCGCGGCAAAAGTGGGTTGGACAGGGACCGCGCCGCTGCCCGGCGGAGATTTTGCCGCCGGCACGCATGAGGCACTCGAGAAAAAGCTGCTGGCGGACTATCCGTTTTTGCTGGCCAACCATGGCCGCCGGTTGATCGCTGCCTATGGCACGCGCGCGTGGGCCATCCTCGGACCCGCGCAGAGCCAGGCGGACCTTGGCCAAGCATTCGGCGGGACGCTGACGGCCGCCGAGGTGCGCTACCTGATGGCGCACGAATGGGCGCGATCGGCCGACGACATCGTCTGGCGCCGCTCGAAACTCGGCCTGCGCCTGGCGCCCGCCGAAATCGCCGCCCTCGACGCCTGGATGTCCGGTGAAGCTGAGGCCACATCGGCGCCCGCCGCGCATCCCGTCACCGCCCAGACGCCCTGAGCGCGGCAGCCCGACGGTACGGAAAGGCTGCTCTGCGTCCCAGGTCCGGTCTGGACACGCGGCGGTGGTTTCAGGTACGCAAAATCTCTGGACTGCCGCGTTGCAAGGAGCCGCTCGTGAAAAAATCAAGCGTCGTCATCATCGATCACCATCCCGGCCGCAACACCCAGACGATTGGGCTTGCGCGCGAACTGGGAACGGATACTGACCTCATTCACGAGCCGTCCGTCGGCGTGGTCGGCACCAAGGGCGACAGCCAGTGCTATCTGGGCGTTGCCGCAAAGGTCGACGCAATCCATGCCAGTCTCAAGGCACGGATCGGCAAACAAGCCGGGCAGCTGAAACTGCGGCTCGTCCAGCCAGAGTATACGATCGCGACCTCCGACGGCATCCGCAACGGGACGCGCGAAATGCGCTACTCGCTGATCGGGCGCGAGGTGACACACGATGCGCTGTGCGAACATCTGAGCGCCACGGGCCTGGCAGGCACCATTGCCGTCGTTGCCTGCGACAAGCCCCCGGTCGGAACGCTCGCGGCGCTGCTCGAACACAACGAGCCAGCGATCATCATGTCGGATGGCCCGATCCGCCCGGGCACCGATCCGAAAACCGGCGAAAAGCTCGACATCGTCAGCGCCTATCAGGTCGCAGGCCACCCTGATCGCGAGCATCGCCACCACATTGCGTGTCATGCCTGCCCGGGCTTTGGAAGCTGCGGCGGCATGTTCACTTACAACACCATGCAGACCTTCATCGGTGTTGTCGGCATGCAACCGTTGCATATGGTGGCGCCGCCGTCGGACGACCCGCGCCGCCTGAAGGAGTTCCCAGCGGAATTGGTCCAACACCTCTCGCATTTGATCGCGAAAGGTCTGAAGCCGCGCGACATCGTCGTGCGCGATTCACTCCGCAACGCCATGATCGTCTCGATGGCCATCGGTGGGTCGACCAACGTGACGCTGCACGCGCCGGAGATCGCGCGCGCCGCCGGCTACGGCGATTTCTGGAAGGAGGTCATGACGCCGGAGGAGTTCAATCATCTCTCGCAGCATGTTGTTCCGGTGCTCACGGATGCGCGGCCCTATGGCAAGTACTCGATGATCGACATCGACGACGTCGGCGGCGTGCAAGTGATCGTCCGCGAGTTGCTCGAGGCGGGGCTTCTCAACGGCGACGTGATGACATGCACAGGCGAGACGCTCGCGGCGCAGGTCAAGCGCCTCGGCGCCAAGCCGGCCGACGGTAAGGTCGTCTATCCGGTTGCTAAGCCCTACAAGCCGACGGGCGGGCTGCGCGTGCTCGGCGGCAACCTATCGCCGGACTATTCCGCAGTGCTCAAGCTCGCCGGCGTAGAGACCGGACTCGACAACAAAGGCCCCCGCACCAAGGCGCAAATTTACGAAGGCGGGCTCGAGAACAACGTGTTCCGCGGCAAGGCGTGCGTGTTCGAGGGCGAACAGGAGCTGATCGCGGCGCTCGACACGTCGCCCGAGCGTTTCCAAAACAATGACATGATCATCGTGCGCTACGAGGGCCCGAGCGGCGCGCCTGGCATGCCCGAAATGCTCGATCCAACGTCACGCATCACGACGCTCTGCCGGGAGCGCGGCATCACCGTCGCGCTGATGACGGATGCGCGCTTCTCCGGCGGCTCCGTCGGCCTCGTCATCGGCCACGTCGGCCCCGAGGCCGCGCTGGGTGGTCCGATCGCCTTCATCGAGGACGGCGATGAGATCATCGCCGATCTCAACACCAACGAGCTCAACTGCGCGGCGTTGCTGCAACCGGCGGTCCTCGCCAAGCGTAAGGCGGCGTGGGACAGAGTGGTGGCGAACAACGGCGGCATCCATCCCAACTGCGGCGAGGCGGATACGCGGTTGCTCCACCGTGCGCGCCTGAACGCCGTGCCCGCCACGCGTGGCGGCGGTTTGCATCCCAATCGAGAGGTCTGGGTGCGCCAGCCGCGCGAAGCGAGCCGGTCAGGTTTCGTGCCAGCGAATAGGCATCGGCCCGAGACCCGCAAAGCCTTCTGACGCGGGAGCCACAATGAGAGCGGTAAGCGGCCCGCGTGGTTACTCTGGACGAGTTGTTGGCGCCGGAGCATAGGAGAGGCCAGTAAAGATCACGTTAGTAAATCAGGAGAGCGGGCTTTGGACCCCGCTAAGTGCTTGAAAAGGTTGGTTGCGGGGGCTCGCTGCCGCGGTTGGTGGAGTCTGTTGTCGACCCCGATTTGAGGGTTGCCGTGTTTGGCCATTGATCCGCCTCTGTTCTGGTGAGATCTCTCCCGTGATGGTGGTTGCGGAGGCTGTCGCAATCGCATCGAGGGGCGAAGCGCGTACAGAGACAGCGAACCAAAAAGCGAGAGCCAAAAAAGCGAAAGCTGGGAGCACCGCACATGTCCGAACCGATTTCACCACTCGACGAGGGCTACATGAGGCTCGGGCGCGCGGCGGAGCTGATGGCGCAGGAGCCGGCGCACCGGGCCGCCGGCGACGTGATGGATCTCCTCAAGCGCGCGCTGTTCTCCGGTGAGTTTGAATTGCCCGCGAGCCACATGCTGGACCTGGATGCTCCTAATCAGCCCGAGGATTGGCTGCACATGGAAATCGAAGTTCCGCGGCACGAATTGTCGCCGGACCTGGCCGCTCTCGCCCCGCGACCGAAGCGCTTCTACGGCGTCAACCGCGACACCGTCATGCGTGTACTCGAAACGCACGACGCGTTGCCCGGCACGCAGTCACGGTGGTTGCCGCTCCTCGAGCGATTTGCGCCGAGCTACGATCCGGCCGGAGCCTGCGCGGCACTGACCGCGATTCCGTTCCGGGACTTTCCCGATCACGGGCGTGTCGAGCTCGAATCCATCGTCGTTCCTGTTGCCAAGCTGACGGCGTGGCTCTCGGCACAGGGTCTCGGTGTCCCATCGGCTCTGGTGGTCGAAGTGCCCGAGCGGATATCGATTGTTGACGAGCCCCACGGTCCCGACGAGCAGACCGCTCGCTCACGCGGCCGCCCGCAAAAGCCGTCTTGGCCGCGCGTGGCCGAGATCGTTCGCCAGCTCCACGCGGCTCATCCGGAATGGAAGCTGAAAGTGGTGGCCCATGCCGCGCGGCAGGAGGCGCTGAAGGAATTCCCCGAGGCGGACCTGCCGTCGGAGGCGACGATCGTGCGCAGCATGTGGGACATCTTGAGGGGCGGGTCGGGGTAGTGCGCCAGTTCTGTCAGCCGACGTGATTGCGCATGGTGCGGCGTTATATGGTTTCCTACGGCACTATCGAGTTTCCGCTCGCGTGTGTTGGCCGTCCACCTAATTCGAACGTCCTGGGCTTGCGGTGACCGCTCGCCGAGCGTCGCAAGTAACGCAAGATCGCGCCGAGCTCAAGGCGGCTGCGGACCTACCTTCTCAGGAAGCGGTCGCTGACGGCGGCGCCGGGCGGCGTTGCCTCAGCGCATACGAAAAAGGCTCGAGCATGGCTCGAGCCTTTTCGACTTGGATCCAGCGGGAGCCGAGGCTCCCGCCGGCGCCGGGGGGGACTTCAGTAGATGAAGTCGTTGGTGCTCAAGGCGTTGTCGGTGATGTTGTGGAGTTCGATCACCAGGTCGGTGTCGATATCGAGGTTGCCGTTGTCGTCGGTATCGACGTAGATCCGCGCATCGCGCGAGCCTGCGCCGTTGCCGCCGATGTATTCCACGGCCACGGAGCCGCCGCTGTAGAAGCCTGCCACATTGGCGTCCGTGAAGTCGTCCGCCAGCACCATCTCGACGAGGCCGCCGCTCAAGTCGAACGCGCTCAGATCGATCTGATCGCGGCCAGCCACGAAGTCGTAGATGACGTCCATCCATCACATGCGCCGCGTGATCACCGCCGACGAGATTGCTGCGCGTCTCGGACCGCGCCGCGACCATATCCGCGCCCTGATGCTGGGCCTCGGTCCCGACGTGCTCGAAATGCACGTGCCGTTCGTGACATTGCCGGTTCGGCGGCCGGGACATGTTCCGGCAATCTGGTCGACGCGAAGTCCGGAAAGCCGCGAGGGCGATACTGAAGTTATTTCTCGGCGTCCGCTGTCACCTCCATTGTCGGCGGAGGCCGCAGAGCGCATTCGCGAGATTCGAGGCTGACCTATGGTTGCTTCAATCTCGGCCCGTGGCGGTGTTCAAGCAGCACTCGGCTACTACGGTCACCTTGGCCGCGACGACTACTATTTGCGCCATGGTGAGCCGCCTGGGCGGTGGGCGGGGGAGGGGGCGGCGCGGCTTTCGCTCGACGGTCCCGTCGTCCGATCCGAGTTCGAAGCGGCGCTGAACGGCATCGATCCGAAGACGGGCGCGACGTTGGCCCGCCTTGGCGGCAGGGTTCAAAATCACGCGGCGGGTTGGGACATGACGTTCAGCGCGCCGAAAACCGTGTCTGTGTTGTGGGCGTTGTCGGACGCCGACAAACGCCCTCGGATCGAGCAGGCGCAGCGTGCCGCCGTCATGGCGGCGGCAACCCATCTGCAAAGCACCGCCGCATGGGCACGTCGCGGCAAAGGTGGCGCGATCCGCGAGCCCACGGCCGGACTTCTGATGGCGGCGTTCGAGCATCACACGAGCCGCGCGCTCGACCCGCAATTGCACACGCACGTATTTATTTTCAACCTTGCGCCCCGCAAGGACGGCACGTGGGGCGCGATCGTCAGCCGGCGTCAGAGCGGCGCGAGCGAAGCACATGCATCACGCTCGCCGTCCGATATTCTTGCTCTCGGGGTTGCTGATGTGCGGCGCCTGCAAAGGCCGCTACGGCATCGTCAACAAGGAGCGGTATGGCTGCCGCAACCATTTCAACCGGCGAACATGCGACAACAATCGCACGATCCAGCGTGCCGAGATCGAGGAGCGCGCCCTGAAGGGCTTGACGGAGAATCTCGTGTCGGCAGAGGCCGTGGCCGAGGCAGCGCGCGCGTATCATCAAGAGATGAACCGCCGCTATCAAGAGCGCCGGGCCCAGGCCAGCGCAGACCGCGACGCGCTCGCTAGGATCGAGCACGCGGTCGCAAAGATGATCAAGGCGATTGAGGATGGCTTCTACGAATCCTCGATGAAAGCACGCTTGGCGCTACTGCAGCAGGAGAGGGCGGAAGTGACGGTGCGTCTCGCCGAGACCGAGCCACAACCTCTCGACGTCAACCCGAACATCGCCGAGATCTATCGGCGGAAGGTCATGCGGCTGCATGAAGCACTCTCCGATCCGCAGGCGCGGCAGGAGGCCCAGGCGGCGATCCGCTCGCTGATCGGGGAAATCGTGCTGATGCCGGGATCGAGCCGCGGCGAGGTGCACACAACCCTGAGCGGCGAGCTCGGGCCTATCCTCGCGTTTGCCGCTGGGCGGAACACGCGGGGAACTTCGGCCTCGGGACGAACACTATCAGTGGTTGCGGGGGCTGGAAGCCACCGCTGTTATAACGCGCGGAACGTTGGTTCTTTTCTCGCCGCGCCCGGCGGCGAAATCGAGGATGCTCATCAGCTCGCCGCGTAAGGTCGCGTGAACCTCGCCGCGCTTGTCGCCGGGCATCAGACGATCTCGCCAATCAGCGATCGAATGGCCATTGTGGCCTCCTGGGTTGTCTTGGGGTCAGCCAACGCCGCGCTGAGATGCTGGACCTTGTGGCGGTAGATGTCCGCAATGTTCGGATTGACGTCCGGCAGTGGCGTCGTCTCGACGGCGATGCGCGCCATGATCTCCGCCTTCTGCCGCTCCAGATCATCCATGCGGGCTTTCATCGACGGTTGGTACATGCCGTCCTCAATGGCGGTGATGATGCTCTTGATCGTGCGCTCGACTTTGACGAGCGTCTGCCGGTCGGCGCTCGACTGGGCGCGCTGATCTTGCTTCTCGCGGTTCATGGCTTCGTGATAGGCGCGGACCGCTTCGGCAACGGCATCGGCGGACACCAGTTTCTCTTTGAGCCCCGTGAGGGCACGCTCTTCAATGACGGCGCGGCGAATGGTGCGGCCGTTGTCGCACGTGTTGCGGCGATGGCGGTTGAGGCAGCCATAACGGTCGCCAACGACAAGCCCATATTTACCGTTGCAGCATCCACAGATGAGAAGCCCTGACAGCAAGTAGTTCGGACGGCGCAATCCGCTACGCGCCTTGGCGCGAGCGATGCGAACGCCGTTGGTTGTGGCCTCGAACACCTTGGCCATGCCGCCTGATGGCGGCGCGCGGCTTGCCAAAGATCATCGTCAACAATCCGGAGGTCGGGCACGTCGACGGTGATCCATTCACTCGGCGGATTGAGGCGCGACACGCGGCGGCCGGTGCTCGGGTCCTTCAGATAGCGTTGCCGGTTCCAGACGAGGCGGCCGGCATAGAGTTCGTTGTTGAGGATGCCGGTGCCCCGACTGACATGACCGCGGATGGTGGTGTCGCCCCAGGCCGAGCCGTCTGGGCCGGGGATGCTGTCCTTGTTGAGCGCGAAGGCAATACGGCGCGGGGAATGTCCGCTGACAAACGTCTCGAAAAATGCGCCGCACAACATCGGCTGCCTCCGGCACAATGCGACGGCCACCGCATACCGGCTCGCCGGCGCTGTCGGTTTGCTTCACGACCTCGTACCCGTAGCAGAGACCGCCGCCAGACTTGCCGGCCTCGACCCGGCCGCGCAATCCACGCCGCGTCTTGTCGGCGAGGTCTTTCAGGAACAGCGCATTCATTGTGCCTTTGAGCCCGACGTGCAGGTGCGTGATCTCCCCTTCGGACAGGGTGACGATCTTCACCGTCGCAAACGCCATGCGCTTGAAGATTCCAGCCACATCCTCTTGATCCCTGCTGATGCGATCGAGCGCTTCGGACAGCACGATATCAAACCGGCCATCGAGGGCGTCGACAAGCAGCCCTTGGATACCGGCACGAACGAGCGAAGCCCCGGACACGGCCTTATCTGAATAGTTGCCGACAATGGTCCAGCCTTGTTTTTCCGCATAGATGCGGCAGAGCCGGAGTTGATCCTCAATCGACGCCTCGCGCTGATTGTCGGAGGAGTATCGGGCGTAAAGCGCGACGCGGGTCATGATGTCCTCTCCGAGACGTGAGTGCCTGTCAGCAGTGGTCTGGCGATGAGCGATAGTGTGTTTGGCGAAAGTGCCGATCTCATGACTTTTCCTGACGATCGTTGTCATTGTGAGCTTGTTGCATTTGCATCTGCTCGCGGGCGATCTGTCGCCCGATGGCGCGCGCAATCGCCAGAATGCGAGGATCATGCGCGCTCGCCGTTTCGTTGCCGTTGTCGTTGGCTGCTTTGATCGGCGGTTCGGGCAGATCGTCGTCTGGCAGCGCAGGCGTCTCATCAGCGATCATGGTTGTGATCCCTCATCAACACGGCTCCTACGACAGTGTCGGGTGCCATCCATGCGCAAGGCAATGGGCAATCGCGGGAAAAACGCGGGAGCAAGGAGGAGCTTGCGGGAACCTCCAGGACGTTGGCAGTCGTTGTTCACCGGACGAAACATGTTGGCACCACGAGTCATGCGCCACAGACGGTGCGCGTGAACAATAATGGAGCAGGACATCGTGGGCTGTGAAGGATGGTTCGGAGCTATGGCCGCAAGTTGGTGACGGCGGGAATTGGGAAGGCGGCATACCGTGGGGGTGCTTGACGCCTCCACTTCTCCACCAAAGGAGCGATATGCCGTGCCCAACGATAACGTCATCAAGCTGATTCAGCCAGGAGCCTTCAAGGATCAACTCACCGAAGTCTTGCGCAATGGGGCCCGCGCCCTGCTCGCCCAGGCAGTCGAAGCGGAGGTCGCCGATTTTCTCGGCATTCATGCCGATCTGAAGACCGAAGATGGCCGGAAGCGCGTCGTCCGGCACGGTCACCTGCCCGAACGCGAGGTGATGACCGGCATCGGCCCCGTGGCCGTTCGCCAGCCGCGCGTGCGCGACCGCGAGGCAGCCGCCGATGCTCCCGGCCGCGTCCGTTTCTCGCCGACGATCCTGCCGCCGTACATGCGGCGTTCGAAGTCGATCGAGACGCTACTGCCGATCCTCTATCTCAAGGGCATCTCGACCGGCGACTTCTCCGAGGCGTTGGCAGCCCTGCTCGGCAAGCAAGCAGCGGGCCTGTCGGCGTCGGCGATTGGCCGCCTGAAGGATGGCTGGCGGGACGACCACGCGCAGTGGCAGAAGCGCGACCTGTCGACGAAGCGCTACGTCTACGTCTGGGCCGACGGCATCCATCTGCAGGCGCGCCTCGAAGACGAGAAGCAATGCATCCTCGTCATCATCGGCGCGACGCCGGAAGGCCGCAAGGAACTGGTCGGTTTCACCGATGGTGCAAGGGAAAGTGCGCATGACTGGCGTGCACTGCTGCTCGATCTGAAGCGACGCGGGCTCGACGTATCGCCCGAGTTGATGATCGCCGACGGCGCGCTCGGCTTCTGGAAGGCGGCCGGCGAGGTGTGGCCGAAGACGCGCGAGCAACGCTGCTGGGTGCACAAGACCGCCAACGTGCTCGCCAAGCTGCCGAAGAGCCAGCAGCCGAAAGCCAAGCGCGCATTGCAAGAGATCTGGATGGCCGAGACCAAGGTCGCTGCCGAGGCCGCGTTCGACGCCTTCATCGAAAGCTATTCGGTCAAGTACGAGAAGGCCGCCGACTGCCTCGACAAGGATCGCAACGCGCTGCTCGCCTTCTACGATTTCCCCGCCGAGCACTGGAAGCATCTGCGCACAACGAACCCGATCGAGAGCACCTTCGCGACCGTGCGACACAGGACGATCCGATCGAAAGGATGCCTCTCGAACAAGACCGCGCTGGCCATGGTCTTCAAGCTGGTCGATGGCGCGCAGAAAAGTTGGCGCCGTCTCGACGGTCATACCCAGTTGCCAAAACTCATCCTGGGTGCGAAGTTCGCTGACGGGTTCGAGATCGTTGCAAAGCCGATCCGCCAGCCCGCAACTGCCGCCGCCTGACCGACCCGGCCGTCACCAAGAATTGGCGATAGCTCGATGGTTCGCGGTGAATCGCGTGTAACGCAGTGCAGCGGCGTGTATAGCCGGGCCGAGTGATGACAGTGTGGTTGAGAGTTTCATCGGCGCGGCTCCAGGTCCCGATCGCATGAAAGATGCAGCGAACAGAATGCGGGACGGATCGACAACAAGGGAAGGCGGATTCGCGGTACATTTTGTGACTTTCCGTGACGTGGATGGTCGCAAACTGTATGTTCGTCCTGAGTGAAATCAGCAGCCATTGTGATGCGGCATCCGCTTGTGAGGGCACAAGACTGGGTTGTTCTCTCGCGAGCCAAGTGGGCAGTCGCTATCAAGTGAATTGGAGCGGCTCCACGCCGACGGTGGCGAGGCCGCGCTCTAACTCGCGGCTGACAGGCCGCTCGCCCGAGTCCCGGGCACGGGTCTCGGCCCTCTCGGGTGACGATCGCTGCCGCGAGTAAAGAAAGATTTCAAAGTGCAGCAACAAAGAGTTTTAGGCCCGATGCAGACGCCGTTGGATTCTGCGCCACTTGATTCTTCTGGCGTAGTGCTCTTTGTGCCGCTGCCTGCAACGAACGGTCGGTAGCGGCTACCCTTGATACAAAAAATGACACGGTTCGCCGCGAAGATGTTAGCTGTCGCTCGGCGTCCCCGCATTGCAACAAGGTCTAACAGCGCGTAGATTGCCCATCGCAGGAGATTGGCCATGACCAGCGTAACCATCAGCAATATCGAGACCGCGCTCGCGCAGCGGCTTGCGGCTCGCGCGGCGGCGCATGGTCGTTCGGTGGAAGCCGAGGCGAAGGATATATTGAGCACGGCTCTCGGCGGCGAACTACCGGAGCGGGCAACCGGCAGCCTCTATGATGCCATTCGTGCCATCGTCGAGCCTGTAGGAGGCATCGAGCTGGAGCCTTTCCCACGTCAGCCCGTCCGTGAGCCACCACGGTTCGAGTAGGCCGCGATGATTGTGCTCGATACCAATGTTCTATCCGAAGTGATGAAAACGGTGCCGAACCAGGCGGTCGCCGAATGGATGCTTCGCGAGCAACGCACCGACCTTTTCACGACCGCGGTGTCTGAGGCCGAAATTCGCTTCGGAATTGCCATTCTTCCGGACGGCAAACGCAAGCGTGATCTTGATACGGCGGCACTCCGAGTGCTGGAGCTGTTCGCGGGGCGTATACTGCCATTTGACAGTGCAGCAGCGCCGGAGTTCGCCCGCATCGTTGCCGATCGGCAGCGGCTCGGCCGACCGATCGAGGACTTCGACGCCGAAATAGCCGCGATCACACTCTCGCGCGGCATGACGTTGGCAACACGGAATAGTTCCGACTTCGCCGGCACCGGTGTCGCGCTGATTGACCCGTGGATCAGTTGAAGGCTCGATGTAGAAAGCGAAGCGACTGTGTTCACTCTCTCGCCCAGCCACTTTCTTGGCCGGCAATCGCCGCTGTCCCAATCAATCGTAGCACGGTGCTCGGCCGGTCAAGGACGGGCCCTGCGGGCGACCGCTGAAGGAGCGGTCGTCCCTGACTCGGCCTTGCGCTCCGTGCAGTCAGTGTCTGTACGGCCGGGGCGGGAAGATGCAAATCCGGCCGAGCAAAAAGATGGGCGTAGAACGGTCTCGGGGAGCAGGCTTGGTTCTGGTCGGCTGAAGGTTTCGGAAGGCAGAAAGAACAGACAGAAATTCTTCACACCCTATGCACCTGTGGTGCTGACGCCTGCGGCGGGAGAGGCGCGCAGGTCGTTGATATCATTGCCATTTTTTCTGATTACCCTTGCACACACAGTGATTTCGCGCCATCGGCATGGCGTGGACTTCGTCATCCAAGTCATAACCTTGCCGTCGTATTTGGTGCATACAGACAGGGCGCAGATCGCTCCGACGGTTGCGGACCGAGCGCTGGACATGCCGAGCAAGAGCGCCGCGACTTTCCGTTGTGGACCTCAAGATGTCGGCAGAGCTTTCGCCAAGCAACCTTGTCCGCTTACGGCTATCGCAGCGACTTCGTGCGTTGTGCCGTGGCCCATCTCGAAAATGAGAACCAATGAGGTCTTGGGCGGTAAGCTGCCATCGCGACCGAGACCTGTCAAACGTGAGGCCGTTGCAGTGCACGCGTCGCTAATCGCTGACCCCTGCAAATTTGCAACATGAGTGTTGCACCCCGGCACTGAGACCGGTTCGGGTCACTCTCGACCGTCCGCGCGTCCCTTTGACTGTCGGCTCACCTACCAAGCACCAGACGAACTTCAAGCTCAACGTGGCTTGGCTAGCCGAGATTAGACACTACCGTTCTCGGTTGTCAGTGCGTCGCCGAACGGGCTCGTGATCTCGCAGATCGATCGTCGCGCCCGGCATTTTCGGATTGCCGTCGAGTTGCCGCGCGGCGCGTGACAGCTGGCTGGCAGCGGTGGCCAACACCTTGGCAGGGGCGATGGGAGGCGGTTGTTCGTGCGGTCGGGTGAGGGCGGTTTCGCGGACTGAGCGGCTACGGTCGAGGGTGAACCCGATCTCGCGGGCCTCGGCGCGCCACGCGTCGAACAGCTGTTCGCGCTGGCATCGTGCGCTTGGCTTGCCGTGTTCGCAGCGCGGCTTGCTCCATGCCTTTAGCCGATTGGTAGCCGTATTTCTGCTGCAGCGGCTTCGATCGCCTCGCGGCGCTTGGAAAACGCGCGTTCGACGTGGTGGGGGATCGCGGCGACACGAAAGCTGTTTGCTGATCGCTCGATGCCGTAGCCGTGCCGTTCGAGTTCGGTGGCTAACGCATCGCGGTAGATTGCGCCGGCATTTTTCTGCGCTTTGTACAGCTCGCGGCTGACGATCGCGCCCCAGGTGCCATCCTTGCGCGGCGCGACGTTGAACACGAACACATGCGTGTGCAGTTGCGGATCGAGGTCGCGGCTGGTGTGATGGTCGAATTTGGCCAATGTCAAACCGGCCGTTGGCTCACGGATCGCGCCACCCTTGCCGCGTCGGGCAAAGGCCGCCGTGTGCTCCAAGTGTTTTGTGGCTGTTGCGACGGCGACGCGTTGCGCTTGCTCGATTGCCGGTCGCTTGTCGGCATCGGACAACGCCCACAACACCGACACGGATTTTGGCGCGCTGAATGTCACGTCCCATCCGGCGGCGTGGTTTTGATTTTTACCGCCAATTGCCGTCAGGCGTTCGCCGGTCTTCGGATCAATGCCCTTGAGGACGGCTTCGAACTCAGAGCGAATGACTGGCCCCTCAAGTGAAAGCCGCGCCGCCCCTTCGCCCGCCCACCGCCCCGGCGGCTCGTGACCACGCAGATAATAATCATCCTGTCCGAGATGGCCATAGTAGCCGAGTGCGGCCTGCACACCACCACGCGCCGAGATCGAGGCAACCATAGTGCTACTCTCCGAGTTCGCGAATGCGATCGGCCGCTTCTTTCGACAACGGCGTCGCGGACTGTTGTGGTCGCGCCTGTGTCCAGTATGGCGTCTGCAGCACTGACGGCCAACGGTCGCGACCATGCCGCCGGAACATGCCCCGGTCGCAGCTTCGGCAACGTGACGAATGGCACCGACAGTTCAAGCGCGTCAGGCCTTGGCCGAGCATCAAGACACGAATGCCGTTGCCGCGCGGTCCCAACCGCGTTGCGATTTCATCCGCCGTGATGACGCGGCGCACATCGCGGCGTCGCGTTGTCGTGGTGCTGACCTTGCCGCCGGCAAGGCTTTCGCTGCGCTCCTCACGCTCGATGTCCTGGTCGCCGATCAGCTGGCTGGCTTCCTCGGCGCCACGTCCGGCATTGATGCGGGTGATGATCTTGGTTCCGATCATGCCGACCCAGGCGTCGGTCCGATCGCGACCATAGGTGGCGCGCAGTTGCGCCAGATCTTGCGCGCCGATCACCGCGATCACGCCCTTTGATCGGCCGAGGTCGAGGAACGTTGAGAAGTTGCCGAGGCGCGGCAATTGCGGGAACTCGTCGGCAAAGATCCAGATGCGCCGCTTGCGGCTCTCCTGCAGCGACGGACTGCCGACGGCCGACGCCAACAGCGCCAGCATGCCGCCGATCCAGATGTTCGAGAGACTGGGATAGCGCGGGTCATGCTGCAGGATCACCGGTCGATACGGCTTGGGATGGTGCAGCCAGTCGGAGATCGAGAACCGCGTGCTGGTCTGCGTTGGTCCACGCCTCGGCCAATGCGGCCACCACGTGCATGTGCGCCTGGAATGTCGACAACACACCTTGCGTCGTCCGGTTGTCAGGATTTTGCAGCAACCGGACTGCATCAACGTGATGCGTTTTGGCCATCGCCAGCAGCGTCTCGGCGCTCGCCGTGCCGACCTCGTGCAAGTCGCCGCCATGTCCATTGATCGCCCTTGGTGGCCTGGAGGCTGGCGACGCAGACAACCACCACGTCGCGCGCGGCGTCGGCCCACATTGGGTCCTGGCTGTCGGGGATCAATCGCGGTTGCCAATTCGCGCGCGTCCTGTTTGGTGCGGCAATCCCGCGCCACATCCCAGACCATCGAGCGCTGGTCCTGTGGCGCGATCAAATACGGATCGCCGGGCAGCGTCGCTGTCATATCGCCCTTGACGTCGAGCACGAGCACGCCGTCGCCGCGTTCGATGGCAGCCAAGATCAGATGCAGCATAGTTTGCGTCTTGCCGGCGCCGACGCTGCCCCAGATCAGCCAATGCCGCGTCTCGCGCTCGCGACTGATGGTGAGGCCGGGGAGAAATTCCAGCCCCTCGCCCGATTGGCGGATTTCCGATTTGGCGGAGCGCGCGAAGGCGCGGCGTGCCGCATCACCGGTCAGCAATTGCCGGCCGCGCAGAACGCGATGCGGTGGCCGGTCGAAACGAACCGCCAGCGCAAAACCGAACGCGGCGATCAGCGTGAACGCGCTGGCGCTGATCAGCGCCCAATAGCGCCAATGGAAGGCGTCCAAGGCTTGCGCCTGAAAGAGCGTCGTCGCACAGCGGTGCCACTGCCATGCGCTCGACCGATCGGCGAGGGCCGCCAGCGCTCGGGCACCCATGCAGGCGCGAACGCCCGCCGGGTCATAATATCCGGTGCGGCCGTCCGAAGCCGTCCACATCGGCGGATACCAGTTGATGCCGATCTCGTTGATGAGGAAGACGAGCAGAAGTCCGGCGAACAGCGCCGCCAGCATGATCACTTTGAGCCGACCGGTCATCGTGCCCCTCCATCGCCGGAGGACAGCGCCGTCAGCAGGGCGTCGAACTTGGTGCGAAGGTCGCGGGTGGCGGTCTCGATCCGCTCGGATTGGGCGAGAACGGTGCCGGTCAAGCCTTCGAGTGCCGCCAGTCCGCCGCTCGATCAGCATCAGCCGATCGGCCTGGGATTTGTTGTCGCCGCCCGCCAACCCGGTAAGGATCAGGTCGCGTGCGACGCCCGTGATCGAGGCGGACAAAGTATGAGCACGCGCTTGCAGCCGCTCGATGTCACCGACGGCAAGCCGCAGCGACACCGGCCGCGAGGCTGGAGTTGTTTTGCCGTTGTGCAATGATTTCAGGGACATGGCCTGGTTCTCCAGGCCCGTCATATCGGGATCGTCAGTGAGTTATAACAAAAGTGGTTGCGGGGGCTGGATTTGAACCAACGACCTTCAGGTTATGAGCCTGACGAGCTACCGGGCTGCTCCACCCCGCGTCACCAACGATCGAGACGCGCAATCCTGCGGCGGCCAATCGGCCGACACCCGCAGTCAGGCGCATCTGAGGTTGTGGCGGCGGCATCGGCTTCGAACGAGCCGTGGCCGACACGACACCACAGCCGGGCTTATAGCACGCTTTTGCAGGTTGTGAAGCCCTATCGGCGGTTTTTGAACGGGCGTCCGGCACCGCCGGTCAGAGGTGCCTGGCACACTGATATCGCGAGGATTTTGGCGCCTCGCCGTCACTTGACCTGGTAGCGCTCGTCGACCGGAACCTGCATCGCGGTCATCATCCGGTTGCCTTCGGTGGCAAGGCCGATGACCTGCAGCAACTCGTTGTACTGCGCCGGCGTCATGCCTTTGTTGCGGGCGAAGAACGTGTGCGAGTGGATGCAGTACTCGCAATTGTTCATGATCGAGACGGTCATGTAGATCAGCTCCTTGGTGAGCGGATCAAGCGCGCCTGGCGCCATGACGGCCTTGGCCTTCTCCCACTGGCGCTTGAGGGCGACGGGATCGTTGGCGGTGGCGCGCCAAGCATTGCCGACATAGTCGGTGTTGCGGGTCCGGCGGATGTCGTCGAAGACCGCGCGCGCCTCGGGCGAGGCTTCGGCATCGGTGAGCAGTTTTACGGTTGTCATGGCGGTTTCCTCCACGTGGCGGAGGTCGCAGCCTATGCGTCGCAGGTGCACCCCGTAAAGTGGCGCGTCACGGCGCGGCCGAGTAGCTCTCCGCCATTTTGCGGAACTCCGGCAGAAACTTGTCGGATCCGCTCGCGGGCGTCAGCCCGATCATGCGCACATACCCGCCACCACTCAGAACCCGCACGGTTTGTACGATCAAAAGCGGCGTGCCCGTCTGCGCATGCGTGGCAGCTGCGACAAGCTCAGTTGCATCGCGGCCGGCAATCTTGAGCTTGCGCACCGTCGTGACGGCGACGTCTTTGGAACTTGGAAGCGACTGCAGGGCATTGCGCGAGAAGGCCTCGACATCCGCGATCGGCCGCTTGTCGAGGGAGGGCGCGACGATGAAGACGGTGCGGTCCGGCTCAGGTGTCGCCGGCGCCAAGACGCCGTCGAGGGTATACAGCGTGGCGGCGCCGGAGAGTGTGCCAGCCCGTTTGAAAGGGCCGAGGTAGCTCAATGAGAACAGCGGTTTCTCAGGTGCCACCGCATCGGCGACGCGGGCCGTTTTCAACACCAGAGCGATCTCGGCGGCGGAGGCAACGCCACGCACGATGTGATCTTTTGGGACGTTGACGGTCACCAGCGCGGTGGCGGATGGCGCGCGCAAGATCAACAAGAACTTCGCATAGGCTACTCCGCCCGAGGCCTGCTCTGCGGTGACATAGACGTGGGTGTCGTCTCGCTCAAGCTTGCCGACGGTCGTGTTGGTGAAGCCCTTCGTCGCGAGCGTCTCCGGCGTCATGCCTTGGATGACCTGCTCGTAGGCCTCGGCGGGGAATTCCGTGAGGATGATCGAAATGCCGCGCGGCTGATCGATGAAGCCGGCAAATCGGGGTGCCGGTTTATAGATATCCGGCAGATCGAGAACGATGCGGCTGCCGGGCGCCTGTGCCGTGCGCGCGAAGACCGGCCAAGCGACGGCGAGGGAGAGGAGGCTCGCGATGGCGATGCGCGACAGTGGGATCATGTTGGATGTCCTGTGGAAGCGCCGGCGCGAGATCCCGGAGGATGAAAAGGCGGTATGGCCAATGTGTGGTTCGAGGCAGTCACTCAGCCGGCGGGACGTGGCACGCGGGCGAGGCAGCCCGCGAGACGGTCGATGCGCATCCGATCGAAGTCCGCCCAGGCGGATGCAAGGGCGGTATCGGCGGCGGCACCCGGTCGATGGATGGCGGTCCAGAGCGCGCCGAGGAGGGGATCAAGTGCCGGTTTAAGCTCGTGTGTGCGCAGATCCCCTGGCGTCCAATTGAGTTTGCCGGCGGCGAGCAGAAGGGCCTCGGCCGAAGCAGCCGCTTGGGCGAGGTCGATCGCCTGCGTCAGCCGCGCGATGTCCTCGCCAAGGAGATGCTGGCGGAAAGTAGCTCTCTGTTGCGGCACGCGCCGCGGCGAGGTCCGCCAACAGCTTCACATCTCGTCCCCGATGGCGGCATAACGGCCTTCGATCGGATAACCCGGATCGTTGTAGCCGGGTGTCGAAGGGTGCCCGGTGGTCACCAGCGAGTTCGCCAGCACCTCGTCCTCTTTGGTCCATTTGTAGTCGAGCGCGCCGAAGTAGCTGGTCCATTGCTCGAACGTGCGCGGGCCGGCGATCGTTGCGGTGATTGTTTTGTTGTTGAGCACCCAGGCAACCGCCCAGTGCACGAGCGTCGCGCCGCGTGCTTCCGCGTGTGCCTTTAGTTTCATCGCGATCTCGATGCTTTCGGGGCGCCATTCGGTTTGCATCATGCGGTTGTCTTTGCGGGCGGCCCGGCTCGACGCATCGGGCGTCACATTGAGTTGGTACTTGCCGGAGAGAATGCCGCGCGCGATCGGACTGTACGAGACGACGCCAAGCCCGAAGTGCTTGGCGGCCGGCAGCACTTCGACTTCCGGCTGCCGGTTCATCAGATTGTAATAAGGCTGCAGCGCGGTCGGGCGTGGCACGTTCATTTGATCGCAGAGATGCGCCACGTGCGCGATGTGCCAGGCGCGCACATTCGATAGGCCCCACTCGCGGATCTTGCCGGCGCGAATGAGTTCGCCAAACGACCAGACCACGTTTTCCCAGCTCGGGCCGATCGGCGTGCGATGGATATAGTAAAGGTCGATCACGTCGGTCTGCATCCGCCGCAGACTGTTGTCGCAGGCCTGCATGATGTGGCGCCGCGACAGCCCGCGATCGAGCGGGTTCTTGCCGATCGGTTGCGCCACCTTGGTGGCGAGCACCCAACTGTTGCGATGCGCCTTGATCGCGCGGCCGACAAATTCCTCAGAGCGTTGTTCGGCGTAGACATCGGCGCTGTCGATGAAATTGACGCCGTGCTCGAGCGCGTGGTCGGCGATGCGGCGGGCGGTCGGCTCGTCGGTCTGATCGCCGAACATCATGGTTCCGAGACAGAATTCGGAGACGCGCAGGCCGCTGGCGCCGAGCATGCGATAGCGCATTTTTGTTTTGGGTTCGGTCATGACGGTCTCCGTGCGGGCTTCAAGCTGTGCGCTTGATCAGGAAGCGGTATACACCCGCCGCCTCGCTGTGCTCGACCAATGTATGTTTGGTCTGTTTGCAGAAGGCCTGGAAATCGGCGACTGCGCCGGGATCGGTGGCGAGGACTTCCAACGTGCCGCCGGGCGGAACGTCGGCCAGCGCTTTTTTGGCTTTCAGGATCGGCAGCGGGCAATTGAGGCCCTTGGTATCGAGGGTCTTATCGGCCATTGGGCTCGTCTCCACCGGGTTGGGGTCCGGAGTTGCGTTGGAACCCGTGACCATATTCGCTTGTGCGAATATAAGGAGGAGGCGCGCGCGCCGGTCAAGTGCGGCGATGGCGCCACGCCGACGATGAGCAGGACAAATGACGATCACGCTTTATGGCATTCCCAATTGCGACACTGTGAAGAAGGCGCGGCTCTGGCTCGATGGCCGCGGCATTGCCTACGCGTTCCACGATTACAAGAAGGCCGGCGCGGACAAGCGCCGTCTCGAGGCGTGGTGCAAGACGAACGGTTGGGAGACGATGCTCAATCGGGCCGGCACAACGTTCAAGACGTTGCCCGAGGGCGAAAAGGCAGACCTCGATCAGGCGAAGGCGATCGCACTGATGCTGGCGCAGCCTTCGATGATCAAGCGGCCGGTGGTCGAGTATCCAGGCGGCGTGCTGATTGGCTTCAAGGTGGACCAGTGGGCGGCGGCGCTCTTATGACGCGCCAAGGGGTTGACAGACCGCGGCCGAAGTTTCTGACGCATCCGATCTTCACGCAAACTTCGTTTGGCGCGCATCATCCGCTCTCGATCGTGCGGCAAGGCGCAGTGATCGAGCTGGTGCGGGCACTGGGCTGGATCGAGCCGGATGACATCGAAATCTGTCCGCTTGCAACGCTGGATCAGCTCGCCGCGTTTCATGCGCCCGACTATCTCGCAGCGTTCGCGGGTGCAGCGGGAGCCGGTGTTGCAAGCGTTGAGGCGCGCGCGCGCTACAACCTTGGCAGCATGGAGTGCCCGATCTTTCCGGGTGTCTGGGATCGCGCGCGAGCAACCGTCGGTGGCGCCATGCGCGCTGCCGAGCTGGCGCTTGCGGGGCACGTCGCCTTTCATCCAGCCGGTGGCACGCATCACGGACGCCGCGATCGCGCGTCGGGATTCTGCTACTTCAACGACCCGGTGTTCGCGATTCTGCGGTTGCTCGACGCGGGGTTGTCTCGCGTTCTCTACGTCGATCTCGACGCGCACCATGGCGACGGCGTCGAAGACGCGTTTGCCGCCGACCCGCGCGTGATGACGATGTCGATTCATGAGGCCGGGCGCTGGCCGGGTACCGGCGCGCTGGAAGATCGTCGCGACGGGCGCGCGCGCAACATGCCGGTGCCGCGCGGATTGAACGACAGTGAATTCCGTCTGTTGGTCGACAACGCCGTCGTGCCGCTGGGACAGGCATTTCGGCCGCAGGCCGTGGTCATTGAATGTGGCGTCGATGCGCTCAAAGGCGATCCGCTGTCGGCGATGCAGATTTCAAACAGCGCGCTATGGGATGCCGTGTTGTCATGTGTCGCACTTGCGCCGCGCGCTGTGGTCCTTGGTGGTGGCGGCTATAATCCGTGGACGCTGGCGCGGGGTTGGGCAGGGCTTTGGGGGCGGCTCAATGGTCTCCCAATGCCCAAATCTTTGCCCGAAGCTGCCCGTTCCGTGTTGGTGCCGCTCTCCTGCGATCTGGTCGACGATGAAGACCGCGACCCGGCGTGGCTGTCGACGCTGGTGGATCCGCCGAACGGGGGGGCGATCCGCGCCGAGGTGCGCGACATCGTGCGGATCATCACGGCGCAATGACGCGCGGTTCGATTGGGTGTGGCCGGAGTATCGCCGCGACGTCCAACGCAACCGAAATGCGTGACCAATTCGCAAGGCTGGCGTCTGTTCACGCCCTTGCGTCCTGGGCGCCACCACGGCACGATTGGCCATTACGATTCTCCGCGTCTCGACTAGACGAGCTCGGGGCGTCGCATTTCCGATTTGCTTGCCATGCGCGGGCACCGAGAGGACCTCATGGCGGGCCCCGATAGCCCAGAGCACCGGTTCGCCTCCACCTTCGGGCTCGAGCGCCTCGGTTTGGTCGCATTGAGGGCGCCCTGGATCGCAGCACTCTTGATCGCTTTGCTGTCGGTCGCGGCCGGCTATGGTGTGATGCGCCTCAAGGTCGATGACAGCTTGTCGGAGTTGTTTCGCACCAACACACTCGAGTTTCGTCAGTTCGAGGAGATCGACAAGCGGTTTCCGGCCAGCGAATACGATGTGCTGATGGTCGTCGAGGGCAAGAGCCTCCTCGCCAAGCCGCAGATCAAGGCCTTCAAGGAGGTCATGACGGATCTGCAGCTCGCCGAGGGAGTCTCTGGTGTCGTCTCGATGCTGTCGGCGCGCGGCCGGCCTGATGCGGCCGGTTATGCGGCCCCGATCGTGCCCGACGATCTGCCCGATGGCGCCGCCTACGACGCTATCATCAAGAATTTGCGCGCCAACGAGATCGTCGCCGGCAAGTTCCTGTCGCCCGATGGTGAACTGGCCTTGGCGGTGATCTCGCTCGACCGCGATGCGGTGCAGGAGATCGGACCGAAGAAAATCATCGCCGGCATTCGCGAGGCGATCGACAAGGAAATGAAACCGGCCGGTCTCAAGGTGCAGCTGACCGGCGCGCCGGTCATGCAACTCGAGATCCGCAATGCGGTCGAACGCGATCAGGTCGTCTACAACGGCCTCGGCCTTGCCTTTGGCGGTGCCATCGCGCTGATCTTCTTCCGTTCGTTCCGGCTGATGCTGCTGGCGGCCGTACCGCCGGTGCTCGCCGTCCTGATGTCACTCGGGCTGCTCGGGTGGGCGGGCTTCAAGCTCAATCTCTTTCTCAATGTCATGACGCCGCTCGTGATGGTGATGGGCTTCGCCGACAGCATGCAGATGACTTATGCGATCCGTGATCGCTTGCGTGCGGGCGACAGCAAACGTGAGGCGATCGCGTTCGCGGTGCGGGTCGTTGGGCCTGCATGCGTGATCGCGCACGGTACCGCACTGGTTTCGTTTCTTGCGCTGCTGTTCTCGGATTCGGGCCTGATCCAGACGTTTGGTAAAGCCGGCGCGCTCGCAACACTGGTCTCGTATTTCGCAGTGATCGGCGCAATGCCGCTTTTGGCTCTTGTTGTGCTGAAGGACGGCGACACATCGATGACCGCGGCCTCTGGCGGCGACCGTGCCATGCAGAGCCTTGCGTCGATGGTTGGCTGGATCGTCGATCGCGTCGTCGCGCGGCCCGTCTTGATTTCGCTGATCGGCGTCGCGCTGAGCGCGGCGTTCACGCTCGCGCATCTGTCGCTGGTGCCGCGTTATCGGCTTGCCGATCAGGTGCCGGACCGCGAACAGGCGCTGAAGGCCACGGGCCAGCTCGACCAGAAGCTGACCGGCGCCAACCCGGTACATGTGATGATCAAGTGGACCGGCGGAGCGTCGCTCTATGACGCTAAGTCGATCGATGCGATCCGTGCGGCCCACGAGGTGCTCGAGAAGAATGCCGGTCTCGGCAACGTCTGGTCGCTCGAAAGCCTCAGGCGCTGGTTGAAAGAGGCCGGCGACGACCGGATCGAGTCCGTCCAGAAGTACGTCAAGCTCTTACCCGAGCATCTGGTGCGGCGCTTCATCGCCAAAGAGGAGAATGCCGTGCTGGTGACTGGCCGCCTGCCGGACATCGACGCCAGCCAGATTCTTCCCGTCGTCGAGAAAATTGATAAGGCGCTGGATGCGGCGCGAAAGGCCCATCCGGGTTATGACATCTCCGTCACGGGCTTACCCGCGATCGCGGCCCGCAACAGCGCGCGGCTGATCACCCAGCTGAACGAGGCGCTGTGGATCGCCATGGCGCTGGTGGCGGTGCTGCTCGGCCTTCTGTTCCGCTCGGCGTTTGCGTCCCTGATCAGCATTTTGCCGTCGCTGTTTCCTGTGGTCGCGGCTGGCACGGTGTTGTGGCTCGCGGGCGCGGGTCTCGAATTTTCAAGTGTCATTGCGCTGGTGGTCATCTTCGGCCTTGGTGTCGATGCATTGATCCATTTCCTGAACCGCTTGAGGCGCGAGGAGCGGCCGGGCGAGGATCCAGCCCTTGCGATCCGCCGTGCGCGCGTGCTGGTCGGGCCTGCGATCATTCTGACGACGATCGTGCTGGCCTTCGGTCTCGGCGTCACGGTTTTCTCGGATTTGCCGTCGCTGCGCCTCTTCGGCGGGGTCTGTGCCATCACGCTGCTCGCCTCGCTGATCGGCGACCTCGTGTTCCTTCCGGCCACCGTCGCGCTGGTGCGCAAGTTCTGGCCAGTGAAGTGAGTGCGCCTCACCAAACGACGGCACAGCCGTAGTCAGAAAAGACCTTATCGACGGTTGCCACCGGCATGTTCTCTGCGAGTGCCTGCGCGGCCAGCATGCGATCAAAAGGATCTCGATGCGGCCCTTGCAGCCGTCCGGCTGCGACGGCATGTGATGCCGTGATTGAAAGCGGTGTGAAAGCCAATTCTTGCAGACTATGCTCGAACGTATCGAGGAATGCTCGGTCGAATTGCAATTTGCCCAAGCGGACTTTCGTTGCAATTTCCCAGCCGGACGCAGCGCTGACGATGACGTTGGACGTGTGTGAGATGAGGAGCTGTTCGATCGTCCTTGATAGGCGCTTGCGGTCGCTCAACGCCCAGATCAAGGCGTGGGTATCGAGAAGCAGCTTCACGTCCGGGACCGACGTTTGGATTTCTTTGCGCTGCCAGGCGCCGGGCTGAGGGCAGGGTCATCCGGAGCACTGATGTAGCCCAACTCATCCTCAGACATTTCCGTGAATAGCGCGTCATCCGTTGCTTGCGGGTATTGGCCTTCGAACATCCCAAGTGCCGACTTGCGGCGGCGCACGATGTCCTCCGCGTCATAGCTCTTGAGAACCGCAACGGGTTTGTCGCCCCGCGCAATGACGATCTCTTCACCGGCTTCGACGCGCCGGAGGAGTTCGGATAGTTTGGTCTTGGCTTCGTGAACAGTAACGGTGGGCACGGCCATCTCCGGCTTGGCTAACTTAGCTAATCTATCACGGAAGCGGCGCCTCATCAACTTTGAGCGGTTGTTTATCTTGCAGGCGCTGCGCAATGCGCTGGGTGCTGGTGGCAAGCTCGCCTGCGTTGAGGGTGCCGGCCGCGCGCGCCCGCAGCAGTGCGTCGATCACCGTGTAGATCTGGTCCGTGTCGAACGAGACCAGCAGCAGGTCGACACCGGCGGCCAATGCCGACACCGCCGAGGCGCCAATGCCGCCGTCATGGGTGGCAGACGCGACCATCGTCAGATCATCGGTCACGACCAGCCCGTTGAAGCGCCACTTGTCGCGCAAGATACCGTGGACGACGGCGCGCGAGGCCGAAGCGGGTCGCGTGTCGAGGGCGGCGAGCGTGACGTGCCCGACCATCACGGCCGCGCTGCTGGCGGCCAGCGTTTCCCGGAACGGCAGCCAGTCAATCTGATCGAGTTCGGATACGGGCGTCGCCAAACTCGCCTTGCCGACGTGCGTATCGGCCTTGACCCGGCCGAGACCTGGAAAGTGCTTCAGCGTGCACATGACGCCGCTCGCCCGGAGGCCCTCGCAGTAGGCGATTGCTGCCAGCGCCACGGCTGCGGGATCCTTTGAAATCGCGCGCTGGCCGATGCGGCTGTGCCGGTCGGCCGGATTGCGAATGCCGAAGTCGACATCGACGACGGGTGCGAAATTCAGCGTCACACCGAGCTTGGCGAGATCGCGGCCTGCTGCCTCGGCGGCGTCACGCACCGCTTTGGCGCGATCGTCCTCGCCCTTGCTGCCTTGGATTACTTTGGCGAGGGCTTTTGGGCGTGCGAGCGGCGGCGATAGCCGTGAAACCATGCCACCCTCCTGGTCACTGGTGATGATCAGCGGCGGGTGGCCGTTCTCTCGTGCGATCGTCTGGAACTCGGCGATATCGGCGGCCAGTTTGGCGACGGTTTTTGTGCCGACGTTGCGCGCTGTGACGAACACGCCGCCGACCGCGCCAGCGGCAACCAAACGCTTCAACTCCATGGGGTCTCGGTAACCGGCAATGACGTGGCGGCCGATCGCGGCGAGATCAGCTCGTGGCGCGTCGAATACCGATTGCCGCGTCGCGCGATAGCCGAGCTCCGTTCGGGCGAACGCCGGCAGCGCCAACAGGGATAGCAGGAGCGTCGCGATTGCCGCGCCGCGCGGGTGAGATGAGGGTTTTGCGCGCCAAAGGTAGATCGCACTGGCGAGCGCGAGACACGTCGCGACCGCAAGGCCGCCGTTGAACGCGACCGGCCGCAGCGAGGCGTAATAGACCGAGCGATACGAGAGTGCGACCGCGATCAAAATAATGGGCAGTGCCAGCACCGCCAGCGTCACAGCGGCGACCAGCAGCAATCGTAGATAGCCGATCAGGGTGCGGAGGGTCATGGCGCCTTTTAGCGCCAAAATCTGGCAGTGTCAGGACGTAATGCGTGCCGGGATCAGACCCACCGGGTCTGACCCAATTGCGATCGCATCAAGCCTTCATCGCCGTCTTCAGGTTCTCGTCGATTCTGTCGAGGAAGCCCGTGGTCGAGAGCCAACTCTGCTGGTCGCCGACGAGCAACGCGAGGTCTTTGGTCATGTGACCGGCTTCGACGGTATCGACGCAGACTTTCTCGAGGGTCGAGGCAAACGTCGCGAGGGCTGCGTTGTTGTCGAGCTTGGCGCGATGGGCAAGGCCGCGCGTCCAGGCGAAGATCGAGGCCATCGAGTTGGTCGAGGTCTCCTTGCCCTTCTGATGCTCGCGGTAGTGACGCGTCACGGTGCCGTGGGCGGCTTCCGCTTCGACGGTGCGGCCATCGGGCGTCATCAGCACCGACGTCATGAGGCCGAGCGAGCCGAAGCCCTGCGCCACGGTGTCGGACTGCACGTCGCCGTCGTAGTTCTTGCAGGCCCACACATAGCCGCCGGACCATTTCATGGCGGCTGCCACCATGTCGTCGATCAGGCGATGTTCGTAGGTGATCTTGCGCTTGTCGAACTCGGCTTTGAATTCGGCATCGAAGATCTGCTGGAAGATTTCCATGAAGCGGCCGTCGTATTGCTTCAGGATCGTGTTCTTGGTCGAGAGGTAGACAGGGTAGTTGCGCATCAGGCCGTAGTTGAAGGAGGCGCGCGCGAACTCCTTGATCGAGTTGTCGAGATTGTACATCGCCATCGTGACGCCCGATCCCGGCGCCTTGAACACTTCCTTCTCGATCACCTTGCCGTCGGTGCCGACGAACTTGATCGACAGCGTGCCGGCGGTCGGGAACTTGAAGTCGGTGGCGCGGTACTGATCGCCGAAGGCGTGGCGGCCGATGATGATCGGCTTGGTCCAGCCAGGAACTAATCTCGGCACGTTCTTGCAGATGATGGGCTCGCGAAAAATGACGCCGCCGAGGATGTTGCGGATGGTGCCGTTGGGCGAGCGCCACATCTCTTTCAGATTGAATTCCTTGACCCGGCCTTCGTCGGGCGTGATGGTCGCGCACTTGACGGCGACGCCGTGCTTCTTGGTGGCGTTGGCGGCATCGATCGTCACCTGGTCGTTGGTCTTGTCGCGATGTTCGACGCCGAGGTCGTAGTATTCGAGCTTCACGTCGATATAGGGATGGATCAGTTTCTGCTTGATCAAGTCCCAGATGATCCGGGTCATCTCGTCGCCGTCCATTTCGACGACCGTGCCGGCTACTTTGATCTTGGCCATGTTTGAAAAGCTCGCCTTGTGAAGAACCGGGATCGGCAACGGCTGTCATACTGACGAAACCTCGGCGCGCTCGCTGAGCGATGCTCCCAAGTCATTTTGCTCTATATCATCGCAGTTGATGCTGTGAAAGCACGTGCGTGCCCCTGGCGGACCTATTCCGTCGGAGACGCATCACATGCTGAAAACCGCTCGACGCGATCGGCATCGAGCGGGTCATGAAATCGCCGCCGCCTTTCGCGTCAGAGTGCCGCCAACGCCGCATTCAACGTCGCGCTTGGCCGCATGGCGGCCGAGGTCTTGGTATCGTCGGGCTTGTAGTAGCCGCCGGTGTCGGCGGGTTTGCCCTGGGCGCCGATCAACTCGGCATTGATCTTGGCCTCGTTCTTTGTCAGCGCATCCGCCAGCGGCTTGAAACGCTTCTGCAGCTCGGCGTCCTTCGTCTGCGCGGCGAGCGCCTCGGCCCAGTAGAGCGCGAGATAGAATTGGCTGCCGCGGTTGTCGATCTCGCCGACCTTGCGGGCGGGCGAGCGGTTGTGATCGAGGATCTTGCCGATGGCATCGTCGAGCGCATCGGCGAGCACCTGTGCCTTCGCGTTCTTGTGGCTCTGCGCCAGATGCTCGAGCGAGGCGCCGAGCGCGAGGAACTCGCCGAGCGAGTCCCAGCGCAGATAGCCTTCCTGCTGGAATTGCTCCACGTGCTTGGGTGCCGACCCGCCGGCACCGGTCTCGAACAATCCACCGCCCGCGAGCAACGGAACGATCGACAGCATCTTGGCCGAGGTGCCGAGTTCCATGATCGGGAACAAGTCCGTCAGATAGTCGCGCAGGACATTGCCGGTGACGGAGATCGTATCCTGGCCTTTGCGAATGCGCTCGAGCGAGACTTTCATCGCCTCGACCGGTGCGAGGATGCGGATGTCGAGCCCCTTGGTGTCGTGGTCTTTCAGGTAGCGCTCGACCTTGGCGATGACCTGTGCGTCGTGCGCGCGGTTCTTGTCGAGCCAGAACACCGCCGGCGTGTTGGTGAGGCGCGCGCGGCGCACCGCGAGCTTGACCCAGTCCTGGATCGGCACGTCCCTGACCGCGCACATGCGGAAAATATCGCCGGCTTCAACCGGGCGTTCAAGCAGCACCTTTCCGTCGTCGGCGACGACGCGGACCTTGCCGCTCGCCGCCACCTCGAACGTCTTGTCGTGCGAGCCGTATTCCTGCGCCTTCTGCGCCATCAACCCGACATTCGGCACCGAGCCCATGGTCTTGGGATCGAACGCGCCATGGGCCTTGCAATCGTCGATGACAACCTGGAACAGGCCCGCGTAGGCGCGATCAGGGATCACGGCCTTGGTGTCGTGCAGCTTGCCGTCGGGCCCCCACATGCGGCCAGATTCGCGGATCATCGCGGGCACCGACGCATCGACGATGAAGTCGCTCGGCACATGCAGGCCGGTGATGCCTTTGTCGGAGTTGACCATGGCGAGCGCCGGCCGCTTGGCGTACGCCGCCGCGATGTCGTCCTTGATCGCTTTCTTCTCGGCGTCAGGCAGCGTCTCGATTTTCACCAGCAGATCGCCGAAGCCGTTGTTGAGATTGACGCCGAGTTTCTTGAGTGTGGCGTCGTGCTTTTTGACGACGTCTTCGAAGAACACGGACACGACATGGCCGAACACGATGGGGTCTGCGATCTTCATCATGGTCGCCTTGACGTGCAGCGAGAACAGCACGCCTTGCTTCTTCGCGTCCTCGATCTGCTCGGCAAAGAACTTGCGCAGCGCCTTGGCGCTCATGACGGCTGCGTCGATGATCTCACCGGACTCGATGGGTGTCTTGGCCTTCAGCACCGTGACTTTGCCGCCAGCATCCACCAGCTCGATGCGCGCATTCGTTGCCGCAGCGACGGTCGTCGATATTTCAGAGCCGTAGTAGTCGCCATTCGGCATGGCCGCGATGTGTGATTTGCTATCCTTGCTCCAGGCGCCCATTTTGTGCGGATGCTTGCGCGCAAACGCTTTCACAGCGCCAGCCGCACGGCGATCGGAGTTGCCTTCCCGCAGCACCGGGTTGACGACGCTGCCGAAGACTTTTCCGTAGCGCGCCTTGATGTCTTTTTCGGCGTCGGTCGCCGGATTGTCCGGATAATCCGGGATGCTGTAGCCCTTGCCCTGCAGTTCTTTGATGGCGCCTTTGAGCTGCGGTATCGAGGCCGAGATGTTCGGCAACTTTACGATGTTGGCTTCGGGCCGCAGCGTGAGCTCGCCGAGCTCGGTCAGCTCGTCGTTGATGCGTTGCGCCGGCGTCAGCTTCTCTGGGAACGTGGCAAGGATGCGGCCGGCGAGCGAGATGTCCTTCAGGTTCACTGATACGCCCGCCGCACCGACGAAGGCCTTGACAATCGGCAACAGGGAATAGGTCGCCAGCGCCGGGGCCTCGTCGACCTTCGTCCACATGATTTCGAGTTTTGACATGATAGCACCTCTTGTCGCGCGCGTGTTGGAGTGGCCCGGGAGCGACCCGTTCAGATGGGTTCATCCCTCGACCCTCATTCGAATTGTCACGGTACCGAGACCGCCAACCAGTGATCCGAGCGTGGGGAATTCGGCGCCGGGCCTTCAGCATCTGCATTCCGCCGGTAAAATGACGATAGAGGCGCGTCCGCGCGATGCCCGGCACCCAGCGAGGGCGTGATAGCCCCCGAGGCGAGCGAGGGCAAGTGGCGCAAGCGGACCAGGCCCCCTATAAGCGGCTGAAATCGAGACCGAACCCGCAAACCCCTCATGCCGAACCAGATTCAAGTGATTGCCCAGGATGGTGCGCCAACCATTGGGGTCCCGGGGCAACCCATCTCGTCGATTCTGGCGGCCCTGCATGCGGCGGCGGTCGATGAAGGGCTGTCCAAACTCGCTATCCCTGGGCTCACGCGCGAGACGTTGACATCCGTTCTCACCTATTGCGCCGAGCAGCGGTGCGCGTCCGACAATGTCACGTGTCCCGGTTGCCGCCGCCGAACGGCTGCGGAGGGCATCACCACGTTCGACGCCTTCGTCGCTCGCCACCGCGAGATCGTCGTTGGCGATGGCACTGTGCGGTTGACGGGCGCGGGCGAAAAAACGCTGCACGTCGCCGCGCTCGACGATCTCGCCAAGTCGTGGGCCGGCGAAGAAATGTGGTTCATCGCCCGGCGCGTGATCCGCAAGATCATCAAAGAGGACAGCCCGAACATCAAGATGATGGCCGGGCCGATGGCCGACGCGGGACCGCAGCCGGCGGTTATCCTGGTGCGCCCACAGTTGGCGGACAACATCGGCGCCGCGGCGCGCGCCATGGCGAATTTCGGGCTCGAAGAGATGCGGCTGATCACGCCTCGCGACGGCTGGCCGAACGACAAGGCGCGGATTGCCGCCGCTGGTGCCGATTTCATCGTCGATGCGGCGACGGCCTATCCGTCGCTTGCCGAGGGCCTTGGCGGCCTCAACTGGCTCGTTGCGACGACGGCACGGCAGCGCAATCTCGCCAAGCCGGTGCTGACGCCCGAACAGGCCGTCGCCGAAATGCGCAAGCGTCTCGGTGCGGGGCAGCGCGTCGGGGTGCTGTTCGGGGCGGAACGGACCGGGCTCGAGCAGGATGAGATCGCGATCGCGGATGCGATCGTGATGGCGCCGGTCAACACCAATTTCGCGTCGCTCAATCTGGCGCAGGCCGTGCTGCTCCTGTCCTATGAGTGGATGAAGCAATCGGGCGGCGGCACGCTTGGCCGCGTCACCACCTACGAGACCGCGGTCGAATCAGGCGCGCTGGGGCGAGGTGCTGCGCCCGCGACCAAGGACCAACTGCTCGGGTTCTTTGGCCAGCTCGAGGACGAGCTCGAGAAAATGGGGTTCCTGCATCCGCCGCATAAGCGCCCTACGATGGTCCAGAACATGCGTACGATGTTCACGCGCATGGAAGCGACGGAGCAAGAAGTCCGCACCTTGCGAGGAATTGTAAAGGCCCTTGTGTACGGCAAGGGTCCAGGGCGGAAGCTGCCATAAGTTTGCCGTGATTTCCGCCGAGCGATGCCCGCGTGGGATCCGGCCGACGGGGAAACGCCTTGAAAGGGCGTG
Organism: uncultured Alphaproteobacteria bacterium; assembly: GCA_963779515.1. GTDB lineage: Bacteria > Pseudomonadota > Alphaproteobacteria > Rhizobiales > Hyphomicrobiaceae > CAVZYN01. Next base: position 995,955 of record CAVZYN010000001.1, on the reverse strand, counting down.
TTGCGCCGTGGACAGTTTTAAAAGGGGCGAGATATGAGCAGCGGGTTCATCAAGCGGCGCTGGCCGCTGAGTATCGCGGCGGGCTGGGCGGCAGCGTCGCTCGTCCTCGCGGGTGGCGCATTGGCGCAGCAAAACAAAGGCTTATCGGACGAAGCCGTCAAGAAATACATGGATTTTGGTTGGGAGCTGACGCCCAACACGTTCACGCCGCCCGATGGCGGCAAGACCATTACGGTCGACAAATCGAAGCGCAAGGACGTCATGGTGCCATTCGACGTCGCCCGGGATGTGATCCAGGCGGGCTGGTGGTCGGCGGAAGCCCAACTTTGCGGCCTGACGGAAGAGCAGACGGCGAACTTTCGCACCATGATGCTGCGCAAGGAGGCGGAAAAGAAGTGGACGGATCAGCAGCTCCTGTTCATGCGCTCGCTGCATCTTTACATCGTCATGGCGCGCTCGGGTCAGGTGGAGATCACCCAGACCGGTGAAGACGGCAAGACCGTCGTCACGCGTCAAAAACCCTCGCGCTCCGGGCCTTGCCCGGAGGCCGATCTGAAGCGCATCAGGGATTACATCACCGCCTACCAGAATGCCGGACCGGCCGCTCCTGCGGCCGTGGCGGCCCCCGCGGCGGCGCCAGCGCCTGCGGCGGCTCAGGCCGTCGTCCCGGCTGGGGCGACAGGGTCCATCAAGAAGAACTGACCCATCTGGCGGGCCCATCTGGCGGGCGTTGACGGCGTGCCAGAAATGCCTATAAGACGCTGCGCGGGCCCGAAACGGCCCGCGTTTCTTTTGTGCTTTCGTGGCCGCGCCTGCGGCCTGTCGGCCGAGCCCACAACGGGTTTTGGCAGAGGAGAGAGCCCAAGACCCCGTGGATATCGAAAGACGGAGACCGTCATGACTAAGCGCATCCGCGCCAAGCATAAGATTGACCGCCGCCTCAGCCAGAACATTTGGGGCCGGTCGAAGAGCCCACTCAACAAGCGTGAAAGCCGCCCTGGCCAGCATGGCGAACGGCGTGCAGGCAAAACCAGCGATTACGGCCAACAGCTCAAGGCCAAGCAGAAGCTGAAGGGCTACTACGCCAACATCGGCGAACGCCAGTTCAACCGTATTTATCAGGAAGCCGCGCAGATGAAGGGCTCGACCTCCGAGCACCTGATCGGCCTCTTGGAGCGCCGCCTCGATGCGATCGTCTATCGCGCGAAATTCGTGCCGACCGTGTTCTCGGCGCGCCAGATGGTCAGCCACGGCCACGTGACGGTAAACGGCCGCCGCGTCACCATCCCGAGCTATCGCGTGAAGGTCGGCGACGAGATCGCGCTCAAGGAAAAGGCGAAGCAATTGCCGCTGGTGCTGGAAGGCATCAAGAGCAGCGAGCGCGATGTGCCCGACTACGTCGAGGCCGATCACTCGAAGATGACCGCGAAGATGACGCGCGTGCCGGCGCTTGCCGACGTGCCGTTCCCGGTGCAGATGGAACCGAACCTGGTGGTCGAGTTCTACTCGCGCTAAGCGATCGTTCCGAACCGCAAGACATCAAGCGCCGGCTCCCGCGAGCCGGCGTTTTTTTGTTGGCGTTCTCAGTAGTACCAGCGGTGCCGCGGCGCCCAGTAGCCGTAGCTGCGGCCGTACCAGGGCTTACGATTCCAGCCGTAAGAGTAGTGCGGGCGGTCGTAATACCGGTGCGAATAATACCGGTGTCCATACGCCACGGGCTGAAGCAGGCTCACCCGCGCGTCTCGTTGCTCTGCCGCGGTCATCAATCCGGCGTTGGGTACGGCCTCGGCGTCCGACACCGAAACGAAGAGCGCCGTGATGGCGGCGATCAGCATGTGTGTACGCATCTGATGCTCCTTTGAAGGAAGGGCTCGAGTGACTGTGATTGCCTCACCTCTCGCATGGGCGAGACGTCTTGAGTTACGCAGCCGAAACGAAAAAGTTTCAGGGCCGATTGGGCTCATGCGTCGCCGTGCGCGGCGATTCAAGTCGCGATCTTGCGCAATAGCGCGGCGGCACGTTTCATCAATACCGGAACTGCTCCGACAAGATCCGCTCGTCCAAGCTGTGGCCGCGGTCGAACATCATGAAGAGTTCGATGGTGCGGTCGAGGGCGACTTCGACACGCACGACTTTGCGGGTCTCGGTGCTGTCGGCTGTCGCCGAGACGGGGCGCTTCTCGGGATCGATGACATCGATGCGGATCTGCGCTTCGTTCGGCAGCAACGCGCCGCGCCAGCGCCGTGGACGGAACGCGCTCAAAGGCGTCAATGCCAGCAAGGCGGCGTTGATCGGTAAAATCGGCCCGTGCGCCGAGAGATTGTAGGCGGTGGACCCAGCCGGGGTCGCGACCAAGGCGCCGTCGGCGATCAGCTCCTCGAGCCGCACCTTGCCGTCGATCGAGATCTGCAGCTTTGCGGCCTGATGCGTCTGGCGCAGCAGCGAGACCTCGTTGATGGCGAGGCCGGTGTGGTGTTTGCCCTTCATGTCCCAGGCCTGCATCGCCAAGGGATGGATCTGGTTGATCTCGGCACGTTGCAGACGGCGCTTGAGGTCGGATTCCTTGTAGGCATTCATCAGGAAGCCGACCGAACCACGATTCATCCCATAGATCGGGATGCGGTCGTGCATGAAGCGGCGCAGGGTCTCCAGCATGAAGCCGTCACCACCGAGCGCGACGATCGCCTCCGCGGATTTGGGATCGGAATTGCCGTAGGCCTTGGTCAGCCGTTCCAGCGCCTCCTGGGCGGCCGGGACCTCGCTTGCAACAAAGGCGAGACGCTCGAATTTCTTCTCGGATTTTGCCATGGTGGCGGCGCTGCTCGTGAACGGGCTGAAAGCGATGTGCGGAGGCTTGCCCAAGTGCCGGAAAACGACAAGCCCATTCTCATCTACACCACAACGCCGACGCCGGAAGTGGCGGAGCAACTTGGCGCCGTGCTGCTCGACCAGAGGCTGGCTGCGTGCGTCAACGTGTTGCCGGGGATGATCTCCCACTATATGTGGCAGGGCCGGCGCGAACGCGGCATTGAATGCGCCGTCTTGGTGAAGACGCGTGCCGGGCTCAAGGATGATGTCATGGCGGCAATCAAGGCGCATCATCCTTATGAAACGCCGGCGCTGCTCGTGCTCGACGTCACGGCCGCGAGCGATGCGTTTGCAGCGTGGATCATCGCCGAGACGCGCGCTACGTCGTGAGTGGAGTGAAGGGAAACTGGATCATGCAAAACGACCTCAATGCAAAGCTTCGCGACGGTCTTCGTTCAATCGCGGTTGTTCCGGTCTTGACCATCGACAAGCGCGCCGACGCAGTCCCGCTGGCCCGCGCGCTGGTGGCCGGCGGATTGACAGCGCTGGAAATCACACTGCGCACGCCCGACGCGCTGCAGGCGCTGGGCGATATCGCGCGGCATGTGCCGGGGGCACTGGTTGGCGCGGGAACGGTTCTGACGGCGGAGCAGGGGGCTGCGGCGATCGCGGAGGGAGCGCGCTTCCTGGTGTCGCCCGGCGTCACGCAGAAACTGATCGACGCGGCGGCGCGGTGGGACCAGCCACTGTTGCCCGGGGCCGCGACGGCGTCTGAAGCAATGCGCCTCTTGGAGGCCGGATACGCGTTTCAGAAGTTCTTTCCTGCCGAGCAAGCCGGCGGCGTCGCGGCGTTGAAGGCGCTGGCCAGTCCACTGGCGGCGATCTCATTCTGTCCGACGGGCGGCGTGAATGCCGCCAATGCGTCCGCGTTTCTTGCCTGTCCGAACGTCGTCTGTGTTGGTGGATCGTGGGTCGCGCCGGCCACGCTTGTTGCCGTGGGTGATTGGGCCGGAATCACGCGGCTGGCGACGGCTGCGGCCGGCCTCAAAAGCACCGCTGCGTGAGCGCTCAAAGTGCCGCCGCCGTCGCTGATTTGGGGACGATCGCGCCGCGATGCTGAATGACGACCGCTGCGAGTTTATGGCCTGATAGCGCTGCATCCGTCGCTGACGCGCCACCATTGCGGGCGGCGAGATAGGCGGCGTTGAAGCTGTCGCCGGCGGCCGTGGTGTCAATGGCCGTGACGACAGCGGGGCACGGCACGTGGTCTGTTCGCCCATTTGCAAAAACGTGCGCGCCGTCGCCGCCGCATTTGACGACGATCTCTTGAACGCCGAGTGCCGCGAGACGTTCGATCGTGGCGGCGGGGGTCGCATCGCCCCAGAGTGCGTGCTCATCGTCGAATGTCGGCAGCGCGATGTCGGCGAGAGTCCAGAACCGTGAAAAGACGTCACGTGCGCGCGCGGTGCCGGGCCAGCCGCGCGGCCGGTAGTTTCCGTCCATCACGATCGTCGCGCCCTTGGCTTTCGCGGATTTCAGCGCTGCCGCAAGAGCATCGTGTCCGGCTGCATCGTAGAGCGACAGCGTAATCCCAGAGAAATAGACGCTGCCCGCCGCTAGCATCGCGGCGATGACGGCATCGCCGTGCGGCCGCGTGAAGAGTTCGCGTGCCGGAGCACGCTCGCGCCAATAATGGAAGCTGCGTTCGCCCTTGGATGTCGTCTCGATGAGATAAAGCCCGGGCATGCGCGCGGCGATGGTGCCCATTAATGTGACGTCGATCATTTCATCGGCGGCAATCGCGCGAATACCAGCGCTGTAGGGATCATCACCGAGAAGTGTTGCGTACCGCACGTGTTGACCGGCGCGCGCCAGATAGACGGATGTGTTAAACGTATCGCCGCCGTAACTGAGTGTAAAACGCCCGTCATCTCCGCGTGCGAGTTCCACCATGCATTCGCCAATGGCAATGATGTCATCGCGTTGCTGTCGCATCGTGCTGTTGTCCTCGATTAGATGTTGCCGGTGTTAACCATAGTTGCGGCAATATTTTCCTGTTACGGACGGAATGGGTGTGCTGAGTGATCCGTCTATCGATTAACTGTCGTTTCAAGACGGCGGGGGGTTCCTAGTCTGTCCAGGGCATAATCCCTTCAGGGCACATCGAGTACAATAAGCGGCAACAACGATCATGCGGCAAATCATTCCCAGTGCGATCAGCGCTGAGCCCTTTCCTGTTGGCGGTCGCCAAGGCATTGGGCGGACGTCGCACAATCTCGGCGCGGACTCACTTTTCAGCGAGCGTTCGATTGCTGCCATCGTATCGGCGGCATCGCCGCAATCGCGCCAGACCACAGATACGTTTCAGTTGCGAGAAGTTGCGCAGCTGGTTGCCGGCGCGGATGGTCATCGTCTTCTGGACGACGTCCGGGCTGGGGTATCCGCCCACATCATACGAGAGCCAGAGCGCTATGATCTCCGGTTCGATATCATCTTGGACCGGTTGAAGGAGGCGCATCAGCAGCTGAACGGATCGGACCATGCCGATAGTGAGATGGTGATCATTGTCGCGGGACGAAATGCCCGGCTCAATCGCGGAGTCAGCGGACGCAATCTCGCGCTCTGGATGGTGAAGGGCGGGGCCAATGTCACGCTCTATCCTCGCCGGCCGCCGTACGTCTCGCTGCCGGCGCTGGCGAATGACGGGGGCTTAGGCGCGCTGCGACGCGACGCGACGGATGTGCCGGGCGGCAACGAGGCGCTGCGTGAGACACTTGCCGCCGGTCAGATGCTGACGTGGCCGCAGCATACGCCACACGAGATCACGTTTCGGGATGCACTCAACATCGCTGTTTTGACAAGCAGCAGCAGCGCCGCGTCCCGGCGCATCAATCGCGTCTTGGAAGCCAATGCCGCAATCGCGCGATGGACCGGGCGTGCGCCACAGTCGGCGGCGGTGAGTGGGTTCAGTGGTCGCGTGAAATCGGCTTTGGTGCTCCTCGCTGCGCCCGCCGCAGACGTCAGGGACCTTGACGGCGATCAGCGTGGGTTTGCGGTGGCGCTATCGCAGCAGCCGCAGTCGGACGACGCCGTCGCTTGGCGCTTGCACGGCCCCGCTGCCAACTGACGACCCGCGGCCAAGCGGCAACGATGCCATCAACAAAAAAAGGCTGCGGTTTCCGCAGCCTTTTTCATTTTACGTTCTCAGGTTTCAGCGACCGTCGCGCGCCAGCCGGGCGAACAGGTTTTGTGTGTTGAATGCGGACGCACGCGCAGTCGAGATACTGCCGTAAATCCGTACCGGCGCCGGGCGCGGCGGGGCAACGTAGACAATCGCTGGCGACGGACGGCGGAGAGCCGGAACTGGTCTCGGTGCCGGCGCCGATCGCACCTTCGGCTTTTCGTCTTCGTCTTCTGCCTTAGCGGCCTTCGGCACCGAGGGCGGCGTTGGCTTGGCCTTTGCGGCGGACTTTTCTTCATCGTCTTCGTCGGCTTTTGGATTGACGGCTGCGACGCGCACTTTCGGCTTAGACTTGTCGCTGGCCTGCTCAGATGCACCTACGCTCGGCTTGGCGGTTGGCTCTAAGGTTGAGGTCGCCGGGGCGCCGATGGCCATGCGGCCGCTCGGCAGTTCCGCGCGCGGCGCCGGCGTAACCTCGGTCTCCCAGGATGCGACCGCCGTGCCGCGCGTAACAGCGGGTTTGCTTGCTTTTTCGATTTTCTCTTGTGCGGCCGCGGGTTTTGGAACTGCCCGGCGTTGCGCCTGCGCGATCACCGCAGTCGGCAAGCAACGACCGTCGCTCGCGATGCTTTGGCCGGCGGGGCAAGATTTGCCGCATGCCGGGGTCGACTGACCTTGCACGAGGGTGAGGAGAATGTAGTCTGGCTCGTCGACCGGCAACGTGGCATTGACGCGCTCCGTGAACGACTTCATCGCTTTGCGCGTGGCCGAACCCCAGTCACCATTCACGTCGCCCTCGTAGCAGCCGACGCGTTTCAGTTCGCGTTGAATGTCGCTGGCGAGTGTCGAGCGCGCCTCGCTGTCGGCGGTGCGAGACTTGCGTCCAGCCGTCAGGCTTGCGGTGTCGTCGCGCGAGGTCGAGGAGAGGACGGTCGCGGACGACGCGGGTGCCAGCACACCGGCTCTCGGTTGAGGCGCGGCAGGAGCCGGCACAATGACCGCGGAACTTGTTGAGGGGAGTGCACGTTCAGCCGCGCTGGCGACGGTCGTTGCCGGTCGTGAGGGCGCTGCCTCGTCCGCCGCGGGGCGCGTCGCAGGTTTGGCCGTCGGCGCAATCACCGGTGCCGGCAACGGCTCGCGCACGGACGCGGTATTCTCGCCGTTCGTGGTGATTCTGACGACATCAATCAGATGCTTTTCCGCGTCACGCCCAGGAGCCCAGGGTGTCACGTAAGCCGCAGCACCAAGGCCTGCGACGATCAACACAAATCCACTCATTTTGCTCATGGGAAATCTCCTCGTACGCGCACTCAGTCGTCGTCTTCCCCAAGAGGCGACAGCAATGGTGGGATACGTCCAATCTTACGGCGGATCAACCACCAATCTTCTGTCTTTTATCGTTAATGCACGACACAGTGAAAGGGCAAACCGCAAGGGTCGCGCAGGATTGATCGCAGACGTGGCGAGGCCACACGGTGTGGAAAAGCCATTCGGCAGACGATCCGGCGCACCCTCTCGAGTGTGCGCCGCAACACGGCGGCGTTCCGGACGGAGGGTCTAGGCTACCCTGTTTCCTGTGTCGCCGTTCAATACCACATCTAGGGGTGTGGTTCGGGATCCAGCCGGCACATGTTGAGAATGTGGGACGTCAGTGGATAGCTGGTGGAGATCTTGTTTGGCCCACCTCACTCCTGCGATCGTGTTTGCAGCGTGTCGTTTAGATGACCCTGAAATGGCGCCAATGCCCGGGCATTTCGATAGGTTTCTGATTCCATTATCAAAAGCGGTCGAATCTGATAGCCATCGGCGTTGAGGGGGCAGTCTGCTTGTTCTTGCGTCGCGTGTATGTCCGGTCCTCATTGCCCTGTGCACAAGTTGATCATCGAGCGGCGATGGTACTCTGTGCATAATGCAGTGAAGGCTGCGGCGCTCCGGCTTTGTCACCCATGGTGGCAGGCGCCAAGCAAGATGAGATCTGCGGTACTGGCTTGGGAACCATGACCGCGCTTTCGATCTCGATCTGGGCTTACGGCGCCGATGTGTTCGCGGTTGCGAGCAGTCAGGCATGAGCCTTTGGGCTCCCCTCGGGACGCAACGAACGAACGGCCAGTGGTGCCCGCGTTACCTGGCCCCTAACGATGGGGGTTCTTACCCGATGAGACACGTGCTAGGCGCACTCGGTGTCCTAGCAGCCGGTGTATTGCTTGCAGTATCGGCTGCTATGAACTGGCGCTTTGGATACAGCCTCGGAGTGTCCGAGGTTGATAAGCAGATTTATGGCGCGGCTTCCGCCGCGGCAGACTGCTTCAAAGCGCTCGTGCCATTCTTCTTCTTCGCCGCACTCAAAAACAAGATGTGGTCACAAGCGGTCGCCTCGGCGATTGTTTGGGTCGTCGTCAGTGCCTACTCGCTGACCTCTGCCCTGGGCCACGCCGCACTCAACCGGAACGATACGTCCGGCGAGCGCGCGAAAGTCGCTTCTGACTACAAGGATCTGCGCGCCGATCTCAAGCGTGCCCAGGACCAGCTCGGCTGGGTTCCGAAGCATCGCCCGGCGACGACAGTCCAGAGCGACATCGACGGCGTGAAGAATCAACGCTCGTGGACTTGGACCAAGGGCTGCACGGAAGTGAACGGTAAATTCAACCGTGACTTCTGCCAGCAGTTCCATACGCTGACGGCTGAACTGGCTTCCGGCAAGGAAGCTTCGAGGCTCGAAGCACGCATCGCGGACATCAACGGACGCATTGGTCAATCGTCGGCGACAGCCGGTGGTGCCGAAGCGGATCCGCAAGCCGCGGCGCTGACGAAGTTGTTCGGGCTCTTGATCCCGAACCTAAAACTGGAAGACGTGCAGACAACTCTGACCGTCTTTGTCGCCATCCTGCTCGAGATCGGCTCTGGTCTCGGCATGTACGTGGCCTTCTCGTCGTGGCGCCTTTATGATCGCGCTGCTCCGACACTGCGCAATGCCGCAGTGCGGGCCGAGAAGGATGATGCAGAGCCGCTCGTGCTTGCTGGCGATACCGTGCAACCTGTTGTCCGTCCGCGCTCCGGCGCCAACGACAACGTCACGGCGCCGATTGCGGCACCCGCACCGCGCCCGGTCGCAAGATTGGTCGCACCGGAAACGGATGTGGAGCGGTTCCACAAGGAAAGGATTGATAGCTCTGAGGGCTCAAGCCTCACAGCTACCACTCTCTACGAAGACTACTGTGCGTGGTGTGAGGAGCAAAGCAAAGAGCCTCTCGCACTGCCGACATTTGGACGTGAGTTTGGTGAGTTGGGCGTACAAAAAGCAAAGATCGCAGGTCGCGTCAGGTACATCGGCATCAATCTTCGAGCTGGACGAACAGACGAGCTTGAGGAGGATCGACGAAGTCCTGAACGAATTGCTCAGGTCGCCTAACTCAATAGGCACTGAAAAGGGGTCGCGAAAGCGGCCCCTTTTTTTTGTTGCCAATTTCACGGCCGTGAAGGCGCGGCGGTCAGGACAACGGCGTGAGCGTATTGCGCCGTCACGACCTCCGGCGGTGCAATACGGCCAAGTGGCCTATTGCACCCTACGGACCTCAGATGCGGGGCCGGTTCACTGCGCGCGGCGCCAGAGCAGACCGAGAACGGCGAGCGACAGGATGCCTTCGACGGCCATGATCCACATGGCCGTGGCGGAAGGGAAGCGCTCGAACAGGAAGCCGGCGTTGAGCGCGCCGATCACGCCCATGCCGATGGCGGTGGCGAGGAAGCCTGCCGCGCGGCCCCGCATTTCGGGCGGCGCGGTGGTGTAGACGAGCGTGTATTGCGTCGCGGCAAAGCATGAGCTCGCGAAGCCCAGCAGCACGAACGCGGTGAAGGCGGCGTTCGGCACGAGCCAGAGCGAGAGCCCCAACAGCACCGTCAGGAAAGCGAGCGTGCCGAGAAAGTAGACGGTGAAGAGCCGGCGCTGCGTCAGGACAAAGCCGAGCACGAAGGCGCCGATGGTGGAGCCCAAGGCTTCGAGCGCGGTGAGAATGCCAACCCAGGCCGCATTGAAGCCGAAGTCCTTGGCGGCGAAGACGGGGACCATGCCGATGAGCGGAAAACACCACAGATTGTAGACCAACGTGACGCCGATGATGATCAGGAAGCGGCGGTTGCGCAGGAGTTCGGGCGGCGGCAACAGATAGCCGATCGCGGAGGCACGCGAGGCCTTGCCGCTGGAGGGCGCGCGGGGAGACGCGCTGGTGCCGACGGCGAGCGCGAGACACACGGCGTAGATCAGCGTCGCGAGGGCGTAGGCACCGGCGAGGCCCGCGACCTGATAAATGACGCCGCCAGCCAGGGGCCCGAGGGTGCGCATGGCATTGCTGGTGGTGACGTCGAGGCTCAATGCGGCAGGCACATGTTGCTGGTCGAGGGAGGCGACCATGGGCTTGCGCCGGAACGGCATATCGGTCACCCAGAACACGCCGGAGATGATTGCCGCGACGAAGGCGGCGGTGTAGGTCGCCGCACCCGCCAGCGCCAGGCCCGTCATGACGAGGCCGGTGACGAGCACGAGCGAGAAGCTCGCAATCACGAGTTTGCGCTGATCCGTCTGATCGGCGATGGCGCCCATCGTCACGCCGAGGAGGGCAAACGGTGCAATACGCGCGACGCCGAGCAACGCCACAAGCGTGGGTGAGCCCGTGACATCGTAGGCAAAGATCCCCAGCGCCACGAGCTCGCACCAGCGCGCGCCGCCGGCGAGACCGCCCGCCATCCACAAGCGCCGGAAGTTGCCGTTCGCGATGACTTCGCGGATCGCCTGAGCCCTCGACGTCACATGTCCCCCGCGTCGCGCGACCGGTGCTGGCCGGTTCGACACGAGATTGGCACGAGTTCCGCTGCGCGCCGGTAGCACGGGGGGGGCATGGCAGCGCTGAACGCGCCTGGGCGAAAAAGGACTGGGAGAAGCCGACGACGGATGATTAGCTGCGGATCAATTTTGTATGGCGGCACGGGGCAGGGATATCGAATGAGCAATCGCTGGGCGATCCTTGCGCTGTTGTTCGTCGTGCGGTTCGCGATGGGATTTCAATTCCAGATCGTGGCGGCGACGGCGCCACTGATCGCCAGCCGGTTTGCCGTCGGTGTCGCCGATGTCGGCGTGCTGATCGGGCTCTATCTGTTGCCGGGTGTTGCGATCGCGCTGCCGGGTGGCGCCCTTGGCCGCCGCTTCGGCGAAAGAAACATCGTGCTCGTGGGCCTCGCGCTGATGATGGCGGGCGGCGCCATGATGGCGTGGTCGGCGACGTGGCCGGGCCAGATCGCCGGGCGGTTGCTGTGTGGCACGGGCGGCGTGTTGTTGAATGTGCTGATGTCGTCGATGGCGCAGGCGTGGTTCCAGGGCCGTGAGATCGCGACGGCGATGGGGATTTTTGCAAACGCGTGGCCGGCGGGGATCGCAGTGGCGCTGCTGGTGATGCCGGGGGTGGCTGACATCGCGGGATTGGCAAGTACGCATCTGCTGGCGGCGGGTTATGCGGGGCTGGGGTTGCTGCTGTTGGGGCTGCTCTATCGGCCACCACCCGCGGCGACGGGTGGGACAGCTGCGGTTGGAGAACGGCTCACGGGCGGGACGCTCGGCGCGCTGGTGACAGCGGCGCTGATCTGGGCGCTCTACAATGTCGGGTTCTCGATGATCTTTTCGTTTGCACCGTTGGCGTTTGCGCAGAGCGGCGCGAGCGTCGTCGCGGCAGGGTCCTTCACCAGTATCGTGCTGTGGGCGGCGATCGTGTCGATCCCGTTCGGCGGCATCATCGCGGACCGCTCGGGGCGCAATGATGCGGTGCTGGTCGTGAGTTGTCTGGCGACGGCGCTGGCACTGACGTTGATGGTGCGGCTGCCGCAGTCCACGGCGATGCTTGCGGCGGTCGGCGCCGCGTTCGGGCTGGCGGCGGGTCCGATCCTGGCGCTGCCCTCGCGCGTGCTGACGCCGGCGACGCGGGCGTTCGGGATGGGCGTGTACTTCACGATCTTTTATATTGGCAATGGACTTGGGCCGATGATCGGCGGCGCGGTGGCAGCGTTGGCGGGAACGGCGCGGGCGGCGCTCGATCTCGGGGTTGCATGCTTCGTGCTCTGCCCGTTGTTGTTATGGCTGTTTCGAGCACAGGTCGCGGCGCAGCGGTCCCGGCCCGTCCCGGCGTAGCGCGGCAAGCACATGCCGGAGGAAACCAGCACGCTTGATGCTTGCATTGACACATTCGGTCCCAATAGTGTTCCGCAGCCAAACGAAGTTGGGAGTGTGAGTCATGCGCCGCAGGATGTGCAGCATCATCGCCGCCGGATGTTTCGCGGGCGCGATGAGTACCGCCGATGCCGCGCAGCCGGCCAAGGCACCGCCGCAGCAGACGGTGATGCCGCAGCAGACGGTTGCAGCTCAAGGCAAGCGCGTCGCGTTTGTCGTCGGCAACAGCGCCTATCAGAACACCGCGGCGCTCACCAATCCCACCAACGATGCGCGCGACATGGCGGCGGCGTTGAAGGATCTCGGCTTCACGGTGATCGAGGGGATTGATCTCGACAAACGCGCGCTCGATCTCAAGACCCGCGATTTTGCACGTGCGCTCGGCAGCGCCGACGTCGCGCTGTTTTTCTATGCGGGGCATGGGCTGCAGGTGTCGGGGCAGAATTATCTGATCCCGATCGACGCCCGGCTCGAATCCGAGCGCGATCTGGAGTTCGAGGCGACAAAAGTCGATTTCATTCTGCGGCAGATGGAACTCGATCGCGACAACAAGACCAACATCGTGTTCCTCGATGCCTGCCGCGACAATCCGCTGTCGCGCAATCTTGCGCGCACGATGGGGACGCGGTCGGCGGCGCTGGGCGCGGGGTTGGCGCAGATCCAGACGGGCGTCGGCACGTTCATTTCGTATTCGACGCAGCCAGGTAATGTCGCGCTCGACGGGCAGGGGCGCAACTCGCCGTTCACGACGGCGCTGGTGAAAAATATCACCCGTGATGGGATCAGCTTGAATGGCGTCATGAACGAAACGCGGAAGGAAGTCCTGAGCGCGACGCAGGGTAAGCAGGTGCCGTGGGATCATTCGTCGCTGACGGGCGATTTCTTCTTCAAGACGAGTGCGGGCGGGGCGGTCGCGACCACGCCGCCGGCGGTTCCCAACCCAGACGCCACCGCCGCGTTGCAGGAGCGCATGCGGGCGCTCGAGGCGGAGTTGAAGAGCCGGCCCAGCGCGGTCGATCAAGCCGAGGCGATCCGCATCGCGGATTTGCGCAATCAGGTGCGCAACCTCGATGAACTCAACAGGAGTTTGCAGAAGCGGATGATGGACGCGCAGATGGATCAGGCGCGCGCATCGACGCCCGAGCAGCGCCAGAAGCTGCAGCGGGACAGCTCGAACATCCACATGGAGTGGGCGCGGACCGGCCAGCGCCTGAAGGCGGCACGCGAGGATCTCGCCAAGGCCGAGGGCGGCGACGTAACCACCGGGACATTGCCGGCTGACGCGGGCGCAAAGAAGTAGGATGCAATAGGCCGTCGGCCGTATTGCATCGCAGCTCTGCCGGAACTTGCGAGGTGCACTACGCGCCGTCGCGGAGCTAGCTCCGCGTCAGCGCTATTGCACCCTACGCGGCGAGCGCCCTAAGGCGCGGCAGTGACGGATTCGTGCCGGGAGTCGGTGATGGCCGGCTGCTTCGAGGATGCCTCCCGCAGACGTTCTTCGGCGCCCTGGACGAGGTTCGACAGGATGTCGATCAGCTCGGTACGTTCGCGGGCCGGGAGCTGGTCGAGGAGGCGTTCGTCGGCGCGAGCGGCCTGATCCGACAGCCGGTCGAACAGGACGGTGGCCTCCGGGGTGAGGCGGATCGCGTAGGCGCGGGCGTCATGCCGGCACCGGCGGCGGGCCAACAAGCCCTTCTTGACAAGGCGGGCCACCAGGTCGGCGAGCGTCGAGCGATCGATGCCGGTGGCGGCGACGAGGCCCGTCTGGCTGATGTTGGGATCGCGCGCCACGGCCGAAATGACGGCGAACTGGCGGGGCGTCATGCTGCTGTCTTCGGCGCCATCAACGAAACAAATTTCGGCGATTTGGTTGGCGCGATGCAGCAGGTGGATCACGGACCGCTCAAGGGTCCATGCCGTCAAGAGTTTCGGTGTCTTTGTCATTGCACTTCTCCGGGACAAATAGTGCGGTCGTGGATATCCGGTCGTCGCGGTGGGTGCCCGCATCCGGACGTGAGGTAATCAAGAGCGCCATCCGCGCCCCGCGCACGGCCAGCCAAAACGAGGTGTTTCGACCAGTGTACGGTCGCGAACCGAAGTTCACGACCTATGCAACTCCTGATGTGGACGGAATAATACGCTGTCGAAAAACGGACAGCCACGCTGTATTTTCTCACAGGGGCTGAGCGAAAACGAACAGTTATTGATTTCGCCCTACTTTCGGGACCGAGAGTAGGACGCCGGCCTCACTGTTACGCGCCCAGATCCGCCCAAAAACGGGATGACCGGACGCAACAACAGTGTATACGTAGATTAGGGCATGAGATAATCAGTTCCAACGCATAAATATGAACAATGCCTGATCGAATTCGCACAGCACCGTCGGATTGGGAGGACCTCCGGTTCCTCGTGGAATTGGCGCGGCAGGGGAGCCTTTCAGGTGCGGCGCGCGCCTTGAGCGTCACCCATGCGACGGTGTCGCGACGGATCGCGGCTCTCGAAGCGTCGGTGGGGCAACCGCTGTTTGCGCGGCATGGCGGCAAGTATGTGCCCACACCGGTCGGGTCTCAGATCGTGGCGCTGGCGTCGGAGATGGAAGAGCCCGCGCTGAAGATCACGCGGGCATTTGCGGGGTTGCCGCCGGAGATCGCCGGTCCGGTCAGGATCACCACGACGGAAGTGGTCGCGACTGAGATACTGACGCCGATGCTGCCGAAATTCGCCGCCAAGTTTCCGGAGATCGATCTGGAAATATTGGTTGGCCAATCGAATTTGAGTTTGGCGCGGCGCGAGGCCGACATCGCGCTGCGGCTCGGACGGCCGACCGAAGGCGATTTGTTCAGCCGGCGGCTCGATGAGCAGGTCTACTATCTCTATGCCTCGCGCGCGTATTTGGAGCGCACCAAGCCGGAAGACTACGGTTATGTGGGCTATTGCGAGGTGCCGCACATTTCGGCCGAAGTGGAGGCGCTGAGCCAGATCTGTAACGACAGCCAGATCGTGTTCCGCACCAATCACATTTATACGCGGCGGGCGGCGGTCGCGCATGGCTTGGGGATGGGTTTGTTGCCGCGTTGCTTTGCGGAAGGTTTCAAAGACCTCAAAGCGGTCGCCGACGAACCCTTGATCGTGCGGGAGTTGTGGCTGATCGTGCATCGCGATCTGCGTGCGGTGCCGCGCATCAGGGAATGCATCGATTTTCTCGTCGCGGAATTCGCGGAGCGGCGAACCAAGAGCTAAACCAGCAGCGCCTTGGTCGCGGCAGTGACGTCGGCTTGACGCATCAGGCTTTCGCCGACCAGGAAGGTCTTGACGCCGACCTTGCCGAGACGGGCGATGTCGGCCGGCGTGAAGATCCCGCTCTCGCCGATGACGATGCGATCGGCTGGAACGCGCGGGGCGAGGCGCTCGGTGGTCGCCAGCGTCGTCTCGAAGGTTTTCAGGTTACGATTGTTGATGCCGATCAAGCGGCAATCGAGGCGGAGCGCGCGGTCGAGTTCGGCGTCGTCGTGCACTTCGACAATGGCGTCCATGCCCCAGTGCGTGGCGGCGGCGGCGAGATCGCGCGCCAGAGCGTCATCCACCTCGGCCATGATGATCAGGATGCAGTCGGCGCCCCACGCGCGCGCCTCTGCAACTTGATAGGTATCGATCATGAAATCCTTGCGCAGAGCCGGGAGCCCACAGGCGGCGCGGGCGGCGGTGAGGAATTCCGGTGCGCCTTGGAAGGAGGGGGCATCGGTGAGGACCGACAGACATGCAGCGCCACCCGCCTCGTAGGCTTGGGCGAGGGCAGGTGGGTCGAAGTCGGCGCGAATGAGCCCCTTGGAGGGTGAGGCCTTCTTGATCTCGGCGATGAGCGCGGTGTGGCCGGCGGCAAGCTTGGCGGCGAGTGCTGCGGCGTAGGGGCGGACGGGGCTTGCGGCGCGGGCGGCGGCCTCGACCGTCGCGAGCGGCCGTGCTGCCTTGGCGGCCGCGACCTCGGCGGTTTTGTAGGCGGTGATCTTGGTTAGGATGTCGCTCATGGCGGACATATACGACGGCGGCGCGGAGCAGGCGAGGGCTCACATCAGCTTTACCTTCGAGGGGCTTGTGGGGGCAGGCCGCGCATGTCATCTAGCGCGCATCCGAGGGGTGCCGGCGGAGGCCGGCTGAGATCGCGCGAACCCGTGCGAGGACCCTTGAACCTGATCCGGATCATGCCGGCGAAGGAACGGACATGATGGCGCGGTCGCGCCGTCGCACCGCCCAACGCTCAGGTCCGTCTCGGGACATTTCAGTCCACCGCAGGTCAGGGGCCGGCAGGCCTCGAAAGGATCACGATCATGAGCATACGCGCGGCGCTCGCCGGGTTTGGCCTTTCAGCTGTGTTGGCGCTCGTTGCGCCGATCGCTGCGGCGCAAACCAAAACGCAGCTGATCGTGCACTCGACGCTCGAGCCAGACAACATCGCGGAATTCAAGAAGGCGTTCGAAGCCGACAATCCGGACATCGAGATCGTTTGGAGCCGCGATTCGACGGGCGTCATCACCGCGAAGATCATGGCGGAAGGCGCCAACCAGAAAGCGGACGCGATCTGGGGGCTGGCCGTGACGTCAGTCTCGACGTTCAAGAAGCTTGGGTTCCTCGACCCTTATGCACCGGGAAATCTGGCGGCGATCCGGCCATCGTTCCGCGACAAGGAAAATCCGCCGGCGTGGGTCGGCATGGAGGCCTGGGTCGGCGCGGTGTGCTTCAACACGGTCGAGGCGCAAAAGCTCGGTTTGAAGAAACCCGCGGCGTGGTCCGATCTGCTGGATCCCGCTTACAAGGGCCGCATCATCATGCCGAACCCAGCGTCGTCGGGCACCGGATATTTCCACGTCTCGGCCTGGATCCAGATGTTCGGCGAGGCGAAGGCGTGGGAATTCATGGACGGCCTGCACAAGAACATCGCGCAGTACCAGCACTCGGGGACAAAGCCGTGCCGGGATGCGGCGTCGGGCGAGTTCGCACTGGGGATTTCCTATGAACTCGCGGGCGCATCGCTGAAAACCAAGGGCGCGCCCATCGATGTCATCCTGATGAAAGAAGGCGCAGGGTGGGATATGGACACCGCCGCGATCCTGAAGGGCACGAAGAATTTGGCGGCGGCCAAGCGGTTGATGGATTTCTCGGCGAGCCGCAAGGCCAATGAGATCTACGCCAAATATGTGTCGCAGGTGGCGATCGAGGGTATTGTCGCGCCAATCCCGAATTATCCGGAAGGCGTCGCGCAATCGATGATCAAGAACGATCTCGATTGGGCGGCCGAAAATCGCGATCGCATCCTGGCGGAATGGTCCAAGCGGTATGGGAAGTGAGGTTTGGTGCCAACGGCGAACCGGGGCGGGTGTTGGCATCCCGGCACGCCGCTAGCGCATCTGCACCGGCGCGATGCTTGGCACAGTCCGCGCGTGACGCTCGCTGACGGATACAGCCTCCGGAAGGCCGCGGAGCGCTGCTAGACTTGCGCTCGACACCTCAATCCGCAGTCGCCAGCGTTTCTTGAAAATGCCGCAAGATCCCAAGACGTCGACCACGTCATGTGCATCGTCGAGACCGAAGAGACCTATTTTCTGAAATCCGAGAAGGGCGGCCGCACAGTGACGGGACGGCTCGCCCGAAAACGCGGCAGCAATGCCACGAAATCCGGCATTTCGGACGAGTACACCCCTCTTCTCATCGTCACGCCAATCGCACCCTCGTCAAGACCGACGCGGTGCTACATAAAGTCGACACCGTAAACGTCACGGTCCACCTTGCGCACGTAGTTACCAAGGACACGTCTGTTGATCAGTGACGGCGAAAAATCCTACGGCGCATTCAGCGGCCTGGCCTCGGCAATCTGCATGTCTGGATCAGAAGCCTCGTAGGGAAAGTCCCAGTTACGACCCGAACATCGGACATACTGTCCTAGCCGAAAGACATTACGAGCCGCCTCAAAGGGCTGGCGATTTCTGTCCACCATCAGTCGTTTGCACGATGAGCACCGCTTCTTGAAACCTGCGCCATTCTGCATCAGCGACCAAGTGATAACTTCGAAGACCAAGCGGCAATTGAAGCGATACATTGCTGATCAGAAAGGGCTCAGTCGTCCGCTGACGATGTTTGGGCTGATATCCCACCATTCACTTCAAGAGCTCCCATAGAACGCCTCGGCTATCCCAACTCAAAAACCCGTTGCTCTGCTTGAGCGCATCTTGTCCGCGTCCTCCAATCCTGGCGATGTCGTGCTCGATCCGTTCTGCGGCAGCGGCACCACTGTTCACGCCGCCGAAAAACTCGGCCGTCAATGGATCGGCATCGACATCACGCACCTGTCGATCTCGCTGATCGAGAAACGCCTCAAGGATGCCTTCCCGGAAATCAAGTTTACGGTTCATGGCACGCCAAAGGACCACAAACAAAAAACCCGCTCCGTGATTTGTCTGATGCGGGGTCAGACGGGTCACGAAGCGGGTTTTTTTGAGGATCGCCGAAAGAGGGCTAACAACGATCCCTGAGTTCGATCCAACCACACCGGCGTCCGGGTGCGGGGTAGGGCGCCTAGCGCGGCCGGATCGAAAACGACTAAGCTAAATTCCTCCTCTAGCTTGGGTCTTCACTCAACAACGCGGTCAACCTCGAGCGGGGTCAAGGCTGCACGCGCCACTTCTTGCGGAGGGCGTCGGCTTCTTCGTCGGCGCCCATCACGTCCGTTGCAATCAACCGATCGACCAAGGGGTCGATGACGGCATGCTTCTCACCGGCTGGGGCGATTTTGTCGCCACCGAGCCGCGGCTTGGCTTCGGCCTGCACGATCACCGGCCAAGAACCGCCAGCGTCACGGCAGGCAACGCCCGCCATCGCGCGATTGGCCGCGCCGTCGATATGGTACTGCCGGCAGACGCCACCATCCTTGGCCGTGAACGAAAACACGACTGCGACGCTGCCGCCACCGGCCGCGATCTTCTGGCCGCTCGCACTGTTTTCGAGCGCGCGCTTCAGCGTGCTGTCCGCGACCATCTGGCCATTTTCGAGGGCGATCATCGATCCACCCGACGGCGAGAAACCTGCGTGTGCGGCCCAGCCAACCCCGAGCCCGAAGACGGCGGCGGCTGCCATGCGCTGCCAATTGCTTCCCCCGAAGCGGCGAGCGGCAACCGCCGCCTGGCGCGGCTTAAAGTCATGCACCGTGGCTGATGGTGCGGCTCGCGCCGCATCAAAAACCGCCAGCAGCCGCGCCGGGATCGGCTCGTCGATCACTGTGTCGAAAACGCGCGCCAAGGGCTTGCCCGTTATAACGAATGCCTCGAGACGCGCAGCCAGCGCTGGATCTTCAGCAAGACGCTGCGCGATCTCGGCGCGCTGGCCCTGATCCAGCGCATTATCGGCGAACGCCATCAGCATTTCATCGCTAGTGACGCGCATGCGACCCTCCACTCACTGACGCCGGCACCGCGGACACATCCGTCCCCAATGCCTCGTGCAACATCCGGCGCGCGCGCGCCAACCGGCTCATCACGGTGCCGATTGGGCTCTCGGTGATGTCGGCGGCCTCTTGATAGGAGCGGCCGTCGACGCACACCAGCGCCACCAGAACCTGCAGATCCGACGGAAGTTTCGCCATCGCCTTGGTGACTGCGTCGAGCGTCATGCGGCTTTCCACCACCCGCCGCCCGTCGGTCACCGAGACGTCCATCGCGTCATCGAGCTCCACCACGGTGCCGCGCGCTTTGGTGGCGCGGACCTGATCGAACCAAATGTTTTGTGCGATACGAAACATCCAACTGTCGAGCCTCGTTCCTGGTTCAAACTGTTCGATCCGCGATAAGGCACGCATGCACGTTTCCTGGACCAGGTCGTCCCCGCGATCATGATCCTTCGTCAACGCTCGCGCGAACCGGCGCAACCGTGGAAGTACCTCGATCATTCGGGTGCGGAACTCGTCCGTCACGCGTGTCTCCCCCGCAGATATGTGAGTACAACGGCCGTGGTTCACGAATATTCTCGGCGCGCCCGAAAAAACGACCGACCCGAGAAATGCGCTGCCGACCCCCCCCAGTTAGGCCGCCGCTCGCGGGCAAAATAAGGCAGACATTCCTTCAGTTGCCCCGCGCCGCGCTTTCTTGCACTCTCGGTTAGCACTACAGGAACGCAAGGAAGGGTCGGGTCCGGGGCATGGCAGGAGAGAATAAAGCGGCACTTCGGTTGGCTGCCGATATTGGTGGTACATTTACGGACATTGTTCTCGACGCGGGCCCAGCGCGGCACACCCTCAAGATCCTGACCACGCCACGTGCGCCTGAACTGGCTGTGATCGACGGCACACGGCAGGTTTTGGCGAACGCCGGCCGATCTTTCAGCGATATCGGGATGTTCGTGCACGGCACGACGCTCGCGACCAATGCCATCATCGAGCGCAAGGGTGCCGCGACCGCGTTGATCGCGACCGAAGGATTTCGCGATGTCATCGAAATCGCCGACGAAGGCCGCTTCGACCAGTACGACATCTTCATCACCAAGCCGAAACCGCTGGTGCCGCGGGCGCGGCGCTTCACAGTGCCGGAGCGGCTCGACGTGCACGGGGAGGTGCGACTGGCCCTCGATGAGGCCGCGGTGCGCGCCGTCGCCGCCCGCATCAAGGCGGAAAACATCGACGCCGTCGCGGTCGCGCTGATCCATTCCTACGTCAATCCCGCGCACGAACGCCGCATCGGCGCGATTCTGGCCGAGGTCTGTCCGGGCGTCGCCGTGACGCTCTCGTGCGAGGTCTGCCCCGAGGCACGCGAGTATGAACGCACCTCGACGGCGATCGCCAACGCATATGTGCAGCCGATGATGGCGGGCTATCTCAATCGGCTAAAGGCGGCGTTCGCCGAGGCAGGATGCGCCGCGCCGATCCATCTCATGACCTCGGGCGGCAGCCTGGCCAGCATCGAGACCGCCGTTCGCTTCCCGGCACGGCTGATCGAATCCGGACCCGCCGGTGGCGCGATCCTCGCCGCCCGCATCGCCGAGGAACGCGGAGAACACCGGATCCTGTCATTCGACATGGGCGGCACCACTGCGAAGATCTGTCTGATCGAGAATGGCCGCCCGCTGATGGCGCGCACCTTCGAGGTCGATCGCCAATCGCGCTTCATGAAGGGCTCAGGGCTACCCGTCCGCATTCCCGTGATCGAAATGGTCGAGATCGGCGCCGGTGGCGGCTCGCTGGCGCGCGTCGACGACTTGCAACGCATCGTCGTTGGCCCGCAGAGTGCGGGTTCGGAACCAGGACCCGCCTGCTACGGCCGCGGCGGTACCGAACCGACGGTTACCGACGCCGATCTCGCGCTCGGCAAGATCGACGCGAAGAATTTCGCCGGTGGCACGATCGCGATCGACGCCGCCAAAGCCGCGACCGCGCTCATGCACGCCGTCGGCACCAAACTCGCTATGCCACTCGAAACGGCCGCCATCGGCGTCTCCGAGATCATCGACGAGAACATGGCGAATGCCGCGCGCGTCCACGCGGTCGAGAGGGGCGAAGCGGTGGCGGAACGCACGCTGATCGCTTTTGGTGGTGCGGCCCCCTTGCACGCGAGCCGTCTCGCCGAAAAACTCGGGATCAAACGCATCGTCGTGCCGGCCGACGCGGGGGTCGGATCGGCGATCGGTTTCCTCGCCGCGCCCGCCGCCTACGAAATCGTCCGCTCGACCTATATGCGGCTCGATCGCTTCGATGCGCTTGCCGCGAACGCACTCATCGACGAGATGACCGCGGATGCAAGCCAACACGCGCGCAACGCCGCTGGCCACCGCCCTCTCGTTGCGCGCCGCTCGATCTTTGCGCGCTACGCCGGTCAGGGTCACGAGGTCGCGATCGGACTGCCCGCACGGCCATTGAACGCAGGCGACGCGATGGAAATCCGCCGGTTGTTCGAAGCGGAATACACGCGGCAGTTTGCCCGCCATATTCCCAGTGCCACCATTGAGATCATGAGTTGGGTGGTCGTGGTGACGACGGAAACGGATGCCGCGGCGCGCATCGCATCGCCCTCCGCGCGTCCCGGTCCAGCACCCAACGGCACGCGCGAGATCCTCGACACCAAGCTCGGTCGCCGCGTGCCGGTGCCGCTCTATGCGCGCGCGGCGCTCCAGCCCGGCATGCACTTTCCTGGCCCCGCAGTCGTCACCGAAGACGGCACATCGACCTATGTCTCGCCGAGTTTCGACTGCGCCGTCGACGGTGGTGGCGCGCTCGTTCTCACACTGAAGCGCTGAAGGACAATCATATGACACGCACGGCGCTGACCGACATCGAACTGCAGATCATGTGGAACCGGCTGATCGCCGTGGTCGAGGAGCAGGCGCAGACGCTGCTGCGCACCGCGTTCTCGCCGATCGTGCGCGAGGCGGGGGACCTTTCCGCCGGCATCTTCGACCGACAAGGCCGGATGCTGGCCCAGGCCGTCACCGGCACGCCAGGCCATGTCAATTCGATGGCTGAATTGGTGAAGCACTTCATCGCCCACTTCGGGCTCGAGAGCATGAAACCGGGCGATGCCTACATCACCAACGATCCCTGGATGGGCACCGGCCATACCAACGACTTCGTCATCACCACGCCCTGCTTTTACAAAGGCCGCTTGATTGGTCTCTTCTCGTGCACCTCGCATCTGATGGACATCGGCGGCATCGGCTTCGGCCCCGACGCCACCGACGTCTTCATGGAAGGGCTTTACATTCCGTTCCTGAAGATCCTGGAGGAGGGCCGCGTCAACGAAACGCTGATGGCGATCATTCGCGCCAACACGCGGCTGCCGATCGACACCGTCGGCGACGTCTATTCGCTCACAGCCTGCAATGATGTCGGCGTCAAGCGTCTGATCGAGATGATGGACGAGTTCAAGCTCGACACGCTCGATACGCTCGCCGAGCACATCTGTTCGCGTTCCAACGCCGCGGTCATGGCCGAGATCGCCAAGCTGCCGAAGGGCACATGGACCAACAGCATGATCACCGATGGCTACGACGCGCCGATCACGCTGACGGGCACGACCACCATCAGCGATAAGCGGCATCCACGTCGACTACACCGGAACATCGCCGTCGGTCCGCCGCGGCATCAACGTGCCGCTCTCCTACACCACGGCCTACACCGTGTTCGGCCTCGGCTGCATCGTTGCTGCACGGATTCCGAACAACGCCGGCTCGCTGGCGCCGCTGACGGTCTCGGCGCCGCCCGGATCGATCCTCAACGCGCAGAAACCCGCCGCGGTCCTGATCCGCCACATCCTCGGACAGATGCTGCCCGACGTCGTGTTCGGGTGCCTGCGCCAAGCCATCCCGGATCGCGTGCCGGCCGAGGGCACCTCGTGCCTGTGGAACATCAACGTGCGCGGCGCGGTGAAAGGCGGTGGCGGCGGCAACTACGGGTTTACCATGGCGGTCACGTCGAACGGCGGCACCGGCGCGCGCCCCGAGACCGACGGCCTCTCCGCCACCGCCTATCCATCAGGCGTCAAGGGCACGCCCGTCGAGATCGCCGAGCAGATCACGCCGCTGATCTTCTGGAAAAAGGAACTGCGCCCGAACTCCGGCGGGCAGGGGCGCACGCGCGGCGGCCTCGGCCAGACCATCGAGATCGAGAGCGGCATCGGCGAGCCGTTCGATCTGCTCGCGGCCTTCGATCGCATCGATCATCCCCCGCGCGGCCGCGACGGCGGCAAGGACGGCGCGGCGGGCAGCGTCGCCATCAAAGGCGGCCGCCGCCTCAAAGGCAAAGGCATGCAGACCGTCGCGCCTGGCGAGCGCGTCGTCATCAACACGCCCGGCGGCGGCGGCATCGGCGATCCGGCGGCGCGCGATCCCAAGCGGCGCGCCGACGACGCGCGCGACGGACTGACGCGCTGAATCAGAGCCGATCTGCGGATTGATCGACCCGTTTCGGGGGGGCCTAAGAAAGCGATGTGGGAGCCCATCGCCGATTCGACCACGGGACGCGGCTCGGCGGCTCGAATCCGCTCAGCTCCAGCGCCGGTTGGACCACATCCACTGCTCGGGATTTTCGCGCACCCAGATCTCGAACTGGCGCTGCATTTCGGCGGTGACCCAGCGCACGTCATCGGAGGGGTTCGCGGTGCGCGGCACTTTCAACTCTTTCATGTCGATGCGAAAGCGGCTCTCGGTGCCGA
Source organism: uncultured Alphaproteobacteria bacterium (assembly GCA_963779515.1). Classification (GTDB taxonomy): domain Bacteria; phylum Pseudomonadota; class Alphaproteobacteria; order Rhizobiales; family Hyphomicrobiaceae; genus CAVZYN01. The sequence continues at coordinate 971,573 of CAVZYN010000001.1, read as the reverse complement.
TGCGCAGGCAGCGCGCCATCCAGATGCGGGCGCCGGTGCGGCGCGCGATCATCGCCGGTATCGAAACCGATTTTGCGGGTTGCCCGAAGAAGGGAACGGCGACGCCGTTGCGATCGAAGAGATCGCAGACGAGCCCGAGACGGCCGCCCTGGCGCACAAAATCCATGATCAGGCGCGCGGTCTTCTGGCCCTCGTCGATGTCTTCGAGTGCGTTGCCGCGACCGAACAGGCCGCTCGGATATAACTCGCGGCGCTGATCGCGCAGATATTGATCGACCAGCGGATTGGTGACGGTGCGATAGACGGCGGCGGGCGGGCGCCGGCGAGCGTCAGCGGCCAGATCGCGAACTCCCAGTTGCCCATGTGCAGCGAGACGCCGATCACGGGGCCGAGGCGGCCGCGATAGCGCTCGAACACGTGGCGGCCGGCGATCTCCATGCGCGCCGGGTCGGCGATGATGCGATCGATCTGCATCGTCTCGGCCATCACGCGGCCGAGGTTGTCCCACATTCTCAGTGCGATTTTCTCACGCTCTTCAGGCGTCTTCTCGGGATATGCGATCGCGAGATTTTCGAGCGCCCGTTTGTGGCGGCGCTGATAGGGCGCGAGCGTGCGCCAGATGCGGGCGGAGATCGATGCCGCCAGTATCGACAGGAAAGACCCGTACGAGCGCAACAAGTCCGCGCAACGCGGCGTACTCGAGGCGATAACGGATGTCGGTCGGCGAGAGCATCGAAGGCTTTGCGGTGAGGGCGGGCCAATGAGGGCGGGCTGCTGCGACGTGCCGGTTTCGCGGCGCGGCGTCAAGCGGGGCGCGCGGGTGGGCGCATCAGCCTTGGCGGCGGGCCGGGGGGGCTCAACCCCGCATCCATGGCGATGCGCCGGAACGGGCCGATCGAGGCCATCAGATGCAGGCCGAGGCCGCGCAACGCCTGCACGGGCAAGAGGTCGGTCAACAGCGAGCGATTGAGGAGATCGATCGCGGTGGTGCGGCCGGCGATGTCGATGCGGCGCTGGGATGCGTAGGCGTCGAGCGTCTCAGGCGCACCGATGTCGCCGCCGCTGGCGCGCGCATCGGTGACGGCGTCGATCAGGCAGGCGACATCGCGGGCGGCGAGATTGAAGCCTTGCGCACCAATGGGCGGGACGACGTGGGCGGCCTCGCCGATGAGGGCGACGCGCGGCGCGGTGAGGCGCGAGGCGGCAAGGCCGGAGAGGGGAAACGACGAGCGGGGGCCGAGGTCGGAGAGGGCGCCGAGGAGGCCGCCGAGATGCTGGTCGAGTGCGTCGAGAAATTCGCCGGGCGTCAGCGCCGCGAGGCGAGCGGCTTCCTCTGGTGTCTCGACCCACACGAGGCTCGAGGCGCGGCCCGGCAGCGGCACCGTCGTCAGCGGACCCGCCGCGCGATGCAGCTCCGTCGAAATGCCGTGATGTGCTCGACTGTGCGCGAACGCCGTCGCGATCGCGACTTGAGCATAACTCCAGCTTTTCGCCTCCAAATGAGCCTTTTCGCGCACGCGCGAGTGGCGTCCATCGGCGCCGATGACGAGGCGCGCGTCGAGCGTCCTGCTTGAGTCATTCTTGAGGACAAGGCGCGCGCCATCGGGCGTCGCTTCGAGCGCGGCGAGAGCGTCGGGCACCAGCACGACGTGCGGCATGGTGCGCAAACGTGTGCGCAGAATGCGCGTCAAGTGCATGTTGGGGACGTTCCAGCCGAACGCGTCGAGACCGCACTCGGTGGCGCGAAACAGCACTTCCGGCGCGCGCACCAGACCGCCGCGCGCGTCCACCGAGCCGGATCGCGTCGAGTGGCGCGCCGGTGGTGCGGATTTCGCACCAAATATCGAGGTTTCGCAGCAGGGTGACGCTGCCGGCGAGCAAAGCGGTCGAGCGCATGTCGACACGCGGCTCAACGGTCAGGCCGAGCAGGGGATCGACGACGGCGACGCTGAGGCCCTGCGATGCCGCGGCAAGTGCCGCGATCAGGCCCGCCGGCCCCGCGCCAACCACTGCAATATCGCGGGCTTCGAGGGGTGCGATCGACACGGATGGTCCTGAGCATGAGAAGTGATCAACGTGACGATCTTAGCGGGGCGGGCGCGTACGCGCAGTGTGACGCGGTCCCGCAGGACGGCATGTTTTTGCTGCTCGAAACGACCTCCGGGTTCGGTGCCGTGCCGCGACTTGAGGGGAAAGTCGTCAAGTGAGCATTGCAGCCACACACATTTTTTCACTTGTGCCGAGAACGTGCTGAAAACAGGCGGTTTTATTGAATTTTTGCGATGCGCAGAGATGTGCAAAACGCGGCGTGGTTGCGGCATTGCGGGGGCTTCACTCGTGGCGAATCAGTCACTACCGCCTCAAAACCCCTGACGTGATTCGCCTTTCCTGTTGTTGTGTACCAGATCACCGGTCTAAGCCTTGATCCAGCACGAACGGCCTCAGAGGGCATCCGGCAATCGCTCCTCTGAACCAACCGTGTGGGAGTTGGTGCCAGTCGCACTCAGTATAGCGTGATTAGGTTTCCGGTAGCGTCAGTCCTAAGGAGAGATCACATGATCGGGGGACTTCTGAAGTCGGCCAGCCATCTTGCCATCGTGGCAACGGCTGGAATTTTCGCAGTCGGCATTTCGATGTCGCCTGCTCAAGCAGCGGATCTCGGCGGCGACTGCTGCGCGGATCTGGAAGAGCGCGTTGCTGAACTCGAGGCCACAACGGCCCGCAAAGGCAACCGCAAGATGAGCTTGACCATCTCGGGTCAGGTGAACCGGCGATCATGTACTGGAACCATGACTGACCTCAATCGCTGGCGCAACGCCCGACAGCGGCACCTATCTCGGCATGGACAACTCGATCTCGTCGACGCGCTTCGGCCTCGCGGGCAGCGCAAAAGTATCGCCGACGGTCTCTGCTGGTTTCTCGATCCTGATCGATCTTGCATCGGGTTCGCAGACCAGCGGCATCACCCGCGTGAATGACGATCCTGCACAGTTCAACGCTGCTCGGCGCATCGCAAGTCTCGACGACGACCATGGCCTGCGCATGCGCGATGCCAACTGGTGGATCGAATCGTCGCAGATCGGCCGCTTGACGGTTGGGTCGTCTGACGGGCTCGGGCCCGGTTGGCACGATCGATCTCGGCGGCGCAAGCGTCGTTGCCTCGTCGTCAGGCCTCGTCGGCAGCCAGGTTACCTTGCTACGGCCATGGAACTTCGCGATGCATACAACCGACAACGGCGACTACGGCTTCCGTCAGGATGGCATCAAGTGGACCAGCCCGTCGTTGGTCGGCTTCGTCATGTCGGCGTCTTATGGTGAAACCGGCCGTCGTCACACCACTGGTAACGATGCCACGTGCTCTGGCAACGTCAACGTCACGCCAGCGGCTGCTGCGCAACGAACGTCGCCAACAACACGTGCGGCGTCGACGGCAATATCTGGGGCGTTGACCTGCGCTATGCGGGTGAGTTCTCTGGCTTCCGTCTCGCAGCGGGCATCGGTTACGAGCGCAGCGGTGACGATGCCTCGACACCTGACAACGTGCAGCGACGAACCTGGGTGGCTCGTTGGCCCTCATGCACATCGCAACTGGCCTGTTCGTGCAAGGTGACTATCTGCGCTTCAAGCGCGGCAATGCCACCAACCTGGCATCCAGCCCTTGCGACAACGCGACACGGGCAATACGTGGCTGGTGCAGGCTGGTATCGCGCAGAATTGGTTCGGCATCGGCCGCACCACGCTGTACGGCGAATACGGCAAGGCCAACGATACTGGTGGCGTGTGGAGCGCAACGCTCAATGGCACGCAAAGCGACATGCGCTACTATGGTCTGGGTATCGTCCAGGCTATCGACGCTGCCGCGATGGAGCTCTATGCTGGCTACCGCAACTACAATCTTGACGAAGCCGGTGTCGATCCAAGGCAACATCAACACGTTCCTTGGCTGGTGCACGCGTGAAGTTCTGATCGCGCTTCGCCTGACAGACATTATAAAGAGCCGCCTTCGGGCGGCTCTTTTGCGTTTTGGACGGTGCGCGCCCAACCACAGCCGTCATCCTGGGCCTTGTGCCCAGGATCCAGGACCACGCCAGTACGACTGGAGCGCCGTCGCAAGTCCACAGCGTATGGATGCCAGGGACAAGCCCTGGCATGACGGCTGAGGGTGGCGGCTCTTTTGCGTTTGGGACAGGCCCCTCATCCGGCCTTCGGCCACCTTCTCCCCATGGGAGAAGGATGAAACAACGGGCGCCGGTGGTCTTGACTTCATCCTTCTCCCATGGGGAGAAGGTGCCCCGAAGGGGCGGATGAGGGGGCTGATCCAGAGCGCTGAACCAATGACCGGGAACCAAACCAGTCGCGCCCGATCTCTGCGACGTACCCAAACCGATGAGGAGCGGGCGTTGTGGTCGAGGCTGCGGGATCGGCGGCTCGGTGGCTTCAAATTCCGCCGGCAGGTTCCGTTGGGGCCCTATATCGCGGACTTTATGTGCGAACAAGCGATGCTGATCGTCGAACTCGACGGCGCGCAGCATGCCGAAATCGGACGCGAGTTGTTGGATCGGGATCGGACGGCTTATCTCGAGCAGATGGGATATGCGGTGGTCCGGGTGTGGAATGTCGATGTGAAGCGGAACATGTTCGGGGTGCTGGAGACGCTTCTCGATCATGTGCAGCGGCGCTGTGGTTAGACCCCCTCATCCGCCCTTCGGGCACCTTCTCCCCATGGGAGAAGGACGAATTCGCGAGCACTGGCGCCCGTTGTTTCCTCCTTCTCCCATGGGGAGAAGGTGGCGCGAAGCGCCGGATGAGGGGGCAAAAACCCGCCGTTCAGCCCGATTTTCGTTGCAGATCAGCCACAAATCCACTGGATTGGACACCGAAAGCCCACACTGCGCTTTGCCGAATCCGTGAACCCAGCCTAAGTGAGCAGGCACTGTTGTATGAGTTCGTGCGGCCGGACCTTCGGGTCCAAGGCTTTGTCGTCCACACCTCCGGGTCATTCCCGGACGGACGCCACGGCCGCAGGGAGCAAGCCCGGCGAGTCTCTAACTATCTCGCGCCGCACATACCGTATCTGCGTCCCAGTAAAATCCGTTGCGTCGAAATTGCGTGGTCACGTCCCGTTCGCGACGCATGCGCACACGCGCGTGCGAGCGTCTCGGAGGGGACGGGAGCAGTCGCCGGGCACTGCGCGTGCTGCTTCCTGCAATGCAACCGAAACCAAACCCATTTGGGGGACAAATGAAAACTAGCATTTACGCACTGATCGCAGTGGCAAGTCTGGCGATGGCCGGATCTGCTTCCGCGGCAGACCTCGGCGGCAACTGCTGCGCCGATCTCGAAGAACGCGTCGCTGAACTCGAAGCAACGACGGCTCGCAAGGGCAATCGCAAGATGTCGCTGACCGTGTCGGGTCAGGTCAACCGCGCTGATCATGCATTGGATACGGGCGCATCGATGGCGGAGTGCATTCGTCGGTGCTCCGGCTCCGGCTGCCGGCGAAACTCTGGCACCGGCACGTACCTCGGCCTCGACAACACGAACTCGTCGACGCGCTTTGGCTTTGCTGGCAACGCTGCCATCAATCCTGAGTGGAAGGCTGGCTTCTCGATCCTGATCGACGTTGGCTCGGCTGGCCGTTCGTCGAACGCGTCGCAGCTGACGGAAGAAGTGGCCCGTTGGCGGCGGCGGTCTGAACAACGACCATGCGCTGCAAATGCGTGACGCCAACTGGTGGCTGGAAAGCACGCGCATCGGTCGTATGACCGTTGGTCGTCTGACCAGCTCGGGCGTGCAGACGACGATCGATCTCGGCGGCGTCGGCGTTGTCGCCGGTTCGGCCTTCTCGAACATCGGCGGCGGTTTGCGCTACGTCGAGTTGGCGACGAGCGATCTGACGGCTTATACGGTCTCGAACTTGGGTGACAGCGCCGGTGACTATCAGGCGCGCAAGGACGGCATTAAGTGGACCAGCCCAACCGTGCAGGGCTTCATTGTCTCGGCCAGTATCGGTGAGACGCTCCGGGCAGCACCTCTGAGCGAGCCTAGCGCCACGGTCGTGATGGCCGTCTCTTCGGCATCGATCTGCGCTACGCTGGCGAGTTCAACGGCGTGAAGGTCGCAGCCGGCATCGGCTACGAGCGCAACCAGGACGACTCGTTCGGTCGCGAACTTCGACGTCAAGCAGTGGGGCGGTTCGTTGGCCTTGATGCACTCGGCCACCGGCCTGTTCATCCAGGGCGACTACGTCAGCTCTGATCGCACGTACGTCGTCGCGCGCTGGTTCGACGCTCAATGGCGTTCCCTTCGTCGCGGGAACGACGCAGTTCACCGGTGAATGGGATCGTTGGTTGATCCAGGCTGGTATCTCGCGGAACTTCTTCGGGATCGGCAACACCAACCTCTACGGCGAGTATGGCCGGGTTGAAGGTGGTGCATTGGGCATCGCCCTCGATACCATCGCCGGTGGCGCTGCCAACTTGCGCAACTCCAAGACCAACATCTGGGGTCTTGGCGTGGTGCAGAACATCGACGCGGCTGCCATGGAAATCTACGCTGGCTACCGCAACTTCGATGCGTCTCTGACGGGTGCGCCTGCTCTGAACGACATCTGCGTCTTCACCTTTGGTTCGCGCATCAAGTTCTGATCGCGAGATCGAGCTGAAAATCTAACGGAAGAGCCGCCCTCGGGCGGCTCTTTTGTTGTTGGGGGCGGCGGATCAAGCGCCAAACCACGCCGACATCCGTAGCCACAGCCGTCATCCTGGGCCTTGTGCCTCAGGATCCAGGACCACCGCCAACTGCGATTGGAGCGCCGTCGCATCGGCACGGCGTATGGATGCCAGGGACAAGCCCTGGCATGACGGCTGTGGGTTTGGCGGCACTTTTGTTTTTGGGGGCCTATCAAACGCCAAACCACTGCCGACATCCGCACCCACAGCCGTCATCCGAGGCCTTGTGCCTCGGATCCAGGACCACCGCTGCTACGATTGGAACGCCGTCGCATCGTCACGGCGTATGGATGCCAGGGACAAGCGCTGGCATGACGGCTGTGAGGGTGGCGGCTCTTTTGTTGTTTGGGGCTCCCCTCATCCGCCCTTCGGGCACCTTCTCCCTTAGGGAGAAGGATGAAACAACGGGCACTGGCGCTCGCTTCTTCCTTCTCCCATGGGGAGAAGGTGGCGCGAAGCGCCGGATGAGGGGACTTGTCCCTCCGGGACAGAAAACGGCAATCCTGTGGACAACGTCCGATGGCGGTCGATCTTTGGCTGTTCCGGTGCCGTCCGGCCACATGTCGGAAAGATCACAGATCCACAGCAAACGATTTAGAGGTGCTTAACCGGCATGGATCAAGACTTGTGCGGGTGCACAAACAGGCGCATTTAAGCGGTATGTGCAGCGTACAGGCTGCGAGGTCACGGCGACAATGAAGCGATTGATTTGGTTGAGCTTTGGAGCAGCGGTCGGACTGGCGAGCCAGGCCGCTCTGGGTTTTGAGGAAGTCCGCAAGGGCGGCAGTGCCGCAGCGGGTGTCGAATTGGGCACGCCAGAGGCCGTGAGACCGGCGGCGGGTGGTCCGGAGATCCGCATCCCGGGATTCGGCAAGATCGGTACGCTGCCGAAACTGGATTTCGGTTTGGAGCTGCTGTACGGCGCCAATGAACCCAAGGCCGTGCCGCAGCAACCGCGCGGAACGCCCGAGAGTAACGACGTCACTGTGCGCGGGTCGCTCAAATACAAATTCGGCAACTAACGCCTCGCCCAACAACCCAAGCGGTTTGCGGCAACCCTCTCCTCCGTCATCCCGGCGCAGGCCGGGACCCAAGCAATGCACAGCATAGGATGTTTGCTTGGCTTCCCGCCGTCGCGGGAATGACGAGTTGATGGGGCGGCGCCAATCTGCTCTGATTGTGGATCGCTTGCTGCCGGAGCATTCTAAGGATCGCTTCAGCGCTCCTTTGGTATTTTGGGCACAATGGCCTTCGACGGACAGTCCTTCACACAGTCAAAATTGGCGGCGGCGGCCGTGCACGTGTTCACGGCGAGCGGCATTGTCGCGGCGCTGTTTGCAACGCGCGCGATGCTGGCCGGGCGCTACGAAGAAGTCTTCATGTGGCTCGGCCTCGCGTTCTTCATCGATGGCATCGATGGCACGTTCGCGCGCATCACCAAGGTGTGGGAGCGGTTGCCACGGTTTTCCGGCGAACAGCTCGATCTGGTGATCGACTATGTGACCTACGTCTTTATCCCGGCATTGCTGCTGCTGCAGGCGGGCTATCTCACCGGCTGGTTCGGGTGGGTGCTGGCGAGCTTGATCCTGCTGTCGTCGCTGTTCCATTTCTCGGACACCGAAAGCAAGACCGAGGACAAATGCTTCGTCGGGTTCCCGGCGGTCTGGAACATCGTCGCGTTCTATGTGTTCGCGCTGCAGCTGACGCCGTTCTGGACGGCGGTGTTTGTGCTGGTGTGCGTCGCGTTCACGTTCGTGCCGCTGAAATGGGTGCACCCGATGCGGGTGGTGGCGGCCTGGCCGGCCACGGCGCTGGCGACCGTCGCGTTCACGATCGCGAGTTTTGCGATTGTGATTCAAGGGTTTCCGGGGCCCGCGTGGGCGCGCGTCGCGCTGGTGCTGGTGGCGCTGTACGGCATCGGGTTGTCGATCTGGTTCGGGCGCGCCCGGCCCACAACCTAAGCAACATACGCAACAGAGTTGTTCACCAGGCGGTGGAATGCCGCCGTCTGCTCGCCTTTTCCCATGCTAGAAGCCCCCTGTTGATCAAGTTGTGTCGCGGGGTTGCACCGGTGTTTTTTGCCGGGCGGCCGCGCGTGGTGCGGGTGAGGGGTACACAATGGTTAAATCGATTTTCTGCGCCGCGGCGATCGTGGCGCTCTCGACGGCTGCCGTTTCGGCCGAAGGCAAATCACTGATGGGCGATGCGTTGCGCTTGGCCGTTGCGGGCAAGACGATGCATCTCGAGACGCCGATCGGCGTGCTGCCGATCAGCTTCAGTTCCGACGGCTCCATGACCGGCAAGGCTGGCACGGTCGCGAGCTACACGGGCTCGGCGACGGACAGCGGATCCTGGTGGGTGACGGGCGAGAAACTTTGTTCGCGCTGGAATTCGTGGCTCAAGGGCAAGACCCATTGCTTCACGCTGCAGCAAGAGGGCCGCAGCGTGAACTGGAAGAGCAGCGATGGCATGACCGGCGTCGCGACGATTTCGCGGTAAGACCGTCATCCGAGGCCCACGATGGCGGCTGTTTTGGTTGCCGTATCGCACGCTAGCCAGTAGGTTCCGCGCGCCGGATGGGTGGCCGAGTGGTTTATGGCTCTGGTCTTGAAAACCAGCGTGGGTGAAAGTCCACCGGGGGTTCGAATCCCTCCCCATCCGCCATCCGCCTTCGCCAAGGCTTCGGCGGGATTGCACCGGTGGTAGATCGAAGGCGGATGTCACGCCGAAGCTTTAGCGAAGGCGGACGATCGATGCACTACGTGTACATCCTCCAGAGTAAGTCTGAGTCCGATCGCTACTATGTCGGCAGCTCCGTAGATCCTGCCCGCCGATTGGAAGAGCACAATGCCGGGAAATCCATTCACACGAACAAGCATCGGCCTTGGAGGCTGTCTGTCAGCATCGGTTTCGCTGACGTTTCCAAGTCATTGAGCTTCGAACGGTACCTCAAGTCAGGCTCAGGCCGGGCCTTTGCCAAGAAACATTTCTGATCCGCCTCCGCCAAGGCTTCGGCGGGATTGCACCGGTGGTAGATGTCACGCCCGGTATTACCCTGCCAGCAGCTCCGCCTCGGGCGCGGCCTTGCCGAGGATCATGTCGGCGGCCTTTTCGCCGATCATGATGCAGGCGGCATTGAGGTTGGCCGACAGCATCGTCGGCATCACGGATCCATCGACAACGCGCAGACCCTGGACGCCGTGGACGCGCAGCTGATCGTCGACGACGGCGAGTTTGTCGGTCGCGGGACCCATGCGGCACGTGCCGGAGGGGTGGAACGTGGTCGTACCGCGCTCCTTGGCGCAGGCGAGGAGTTCGCTGTCGGTCGTCACGTTCGGGCCGGGATAGGCCTCGTGGTCGTAGTAGGGCTCCAGCGGCTTGGTCTTAAGGAGGTTGCGGGCGAGCTTCATGCCTTGCAGCAGGACGCGGCGATCGGATTCTTCAGCCAGGTAGTTGGGTTGAATGATGGGCGCGACAAAGGCGTCGGGCGACTTGATGCGCACGTAACCCTTGCTGTCGGGGCGCTGCTGCCACGAGGCGACGGTCATGCCGGGCTCAGTCTCGAGCTGGCCTTGGACGCCCTCTTTGTAGCTGCCGGGCGTGAACGTCAGCTGCAGGTCCGAGTTGGCGATGTGGGGTTCGGAGCGCCAGAAACAATAAACCAGCGTCGGGCTGAGGCCGAGGATGCCCTTGCGCGCGAACGCCCATTTCAGCGCCTCGCGCATCAGGGGGAGGCCCGTCACCTGCTCGTTTATAGTGGTCATGTTCTTGACGCGCGCGGTGAAGCGCGGGGCATAATGATCTTTCAGGTTCTCGCCGACGCCAGGGAGCTGATGCCGGACAGGAATTCCGAACGAGGTCAGCAGATCGTACGAGCCGATACCGGAGAGCTGCAGCAGTTGCGGCGAATTGTAGGTGCCGCCGCTGAGGATCACTTCGCGGGCGGCATGGACTTCGACCGGTTTGCCCTTCGGCCCGCCCTTCAGATAGCGCACGCCGGTGACGCGGCGGCCGTCCATGATCAGTTTGGTGGCGTGCGCGTGCGTCTCGACCTTGAGGTTCGCCCGCTTCATGGCGGGGTGCAGGAAGGCGGTTGCGGCGCTGACGCGGCGGCCATTGTGGATGGTGCGCTGGGCGTAGGAGATGCCCTCCTGGATGCCGGCGTTGTAGTCGGGATTGCGCGGGATGCCGAGCGTTTGTGCGCCTGCGATGAAGGCTTCGCAGAGGGGGTGGATCCAGTTGATGTCGGTAACGGTGAGCGGGCCGTCGGTGCCGCGATACTTCGCGTCGATGTTGGGATCGAAGGTGCCGATGCGGCGCTCGGAGCGCTTGAAGTAGGGCAGGACGTCGGCATAGCCCCAGCCGCGGTTCCCCATCTGCGCCCAGGTGTTGTAGTCCATCGCCTGGCCGCGATTGTAGACGTTGCCGTTGATCGAGCTCGATCCGCCGAGCGTCTTGCCGCGCGGCGCGAAAATGCGACGGCCGCCGGTCCACTCACTCGGCTCCATGTCGTAGAGCCAGTTCACGCGGCCATTGTAGAAGGTCTTGATGAAGCCCGCAGGCAGGTGGATGTAGGGGTGCCAGTCGGTGGGGCCGGCTTCTAGGACAAGGACGCGGTGTTTCCCGTCGGCGGTCAAACGGTTGGCGAGGACGCTGCCGGAGGAGCCTGCTCCCACGATGATGTAGTCATACGGCGCCATCGCCTACCTCCGAATCCCTCGGCCCTTGGACCGTTCCACAGGCGTATCGAGAAACCGCATCAGAAATGGCGGGTCAACTGGTCCGAGCGAATATTTCGAGCTGTCCTGCCCTGCGCGCATGCCTCCCGGATATGCAACCGATGCCCGAGATTTAGGCTGCGGGTGCCCTTGAACAAAAATTGGAGCCGTGCGTCTATTCGCGGTCGATTTCGACGAGCGGCGGCATGGCATACGGCAGCCGGCGCTCCTAACAGGGAGAACCAAGTATGCATCGAGTTACTCGGTCGATTGGCGTCATCGCTGCGGCGCTGACAGCCACGACAATGCTGTGCACGGCCGCGATGGCGCAGGAAAAAGTGCTGCGGATCGCCATGACCGCCGCGGATATTCCAAAAACGTCCGGTCAACCGGATCAGGGTTTCGAAGGCAATCGCTTCACGGGGATCCCGCTCTACGACAGCCTGACGCAGTTCGACTTGTCGTCGGCCGACAAGCCGAGCGTACTGATCCCGGCGCTCGCGACCGAATGGAAAGTCGGCGACGCCGACAAGACCAAGTGGACGTTCAAGCTGCGTCCCGGCGTGAAGTTCCATGACGGGTCGGATCTCAAGGCTGCCGCGATTGTCTGGAACGTGCAGAAGGTGCTCGACAAGGATGCCGCCCACTTCGCGCCCGACCAGATCGGCGTGACGGTGTCGCGCATGCCGAACCTCGTTTCGGCGAAGGCGATCGATGATCTGACTGTCGAGTTGACGACCAAGGAGCCGGACAGCTTCCTGCCGCTCAATCTGACGAACCTGTTCATCGCCTCGCCGGCGCATTGGCAGAAGAAGTACGATGCCCTCGGCGCCGTCGCCGACAAGGCCGAGCGTGCCAAGCAGGCGTGGGGCGCATTTGCCGCCGACGCTTCGGGTTCAGGCCCGTTCAAGATGGCGAAGTTCCAGCCGCGTGAGCGGGTCGAATACGTGAAGAACGCCGGCTATTGGGACCCCAAGCGCACGGCCAAGGTCGATCGCGTCGTGCTGGTGCCGATGCCGGAAGCCAACGCCCGCACAGCCGCATTGCTGTCAGGGCAAGTGGATTGGATCGAGAACCCGGCGCCAGATGCGATCAAGAGCATCAAGGACAAAGGGTTCGTGATCACGACCAACGCTCAGCCGCACGTCTGGCCGTGGCAGTTTTCGATGGTCGAGGGCTCGCCCTGGGCGGATAAGCGCGTGCGTCAGGCTGCGAACCTGTGCATCAACCGTGACGAACTGAAGAGTGCCCTCAACGGCCTCATGGAAGTGCCGAAGGGAACGGTGCCGCCTGGGCATCCGTGGTGGGGCAATCCGAAGTTCGAGATCAAGTATGATCTCGCCGCGGCCAAGAAGCTTATGACGGATGCGGGCTTCGGACCGAACAAGCGCCTGAAGGTCAAGACCCTGACGTCCGCATCGGGTTCCGGGCAGATGCAGCCGGTCGCCATGAACGAATGGCTGCAACAGGCACTGAAGGAGTGCTACTTCGACGTCGAACTCGAGGTCATCGAGTGGAACGCATTGTTCACCAACTGGCGCGCGGGTGCAAAAGACCCGACGTCGCGTGGGGCGCATGCGACGAATGTGACCTATGCCGCGATGGATCCATTCTTCGCGATGGTTCGCTTCTCGTCCTCGAAGACGGTTGCGCCAACGTCCAACAATTGGGGTTATTACACGCATCCCGAATTGGACGAGTTGATCGCCAAGGCGCGGACGTCCTTCGCGGATGCCGAGCGCGACGCAGGTCTCGCCAAGCTACACGCTCGCATTGTCGAGGACGCGCCGTTCCTTTGGGTTGCCCACGACGTCGGTCCGCGCGCGATGAGCGCCAAGATCAAGGGCTTCGTGCAGCCGAAGAGCTGGTTCGTCGATCTGGCTCCCGTCAGCATCGAGTGAGCGGTTCACTGCACGCAGAATGAGAAAAGGCTGGGTGAAAACCCGGCCTTTTTTGCTGTCCGGTGCTCTTCTGGAACCTGTCGTTAAGAACGCGTAAATCGAGACCGGGTAGTTGTTGATCTCTCACCTCGATCTGGGTGGCCGCGGGTAGGCCGATGGGAGGCTCGATGGATTTCACGACCAACGCCTGGCGCACGCTCGCGGTCTGCATGGTACTCATGACGGTCCTGGTTGTGGGCCTCTGCGCGGCTTTCGGCCTCACGATCAAGATCTCAAGCGCGGTGCCAGGCTTCGCGGTGGTCACTGGATTGTTCGTGCTCTATTGGATCTATGCTTACGCGCGTCCGGATCTGCGGCTGGCGGCGTTGGGCGCGGGGAGCGCCGTGCTGATTGCCTATACGCACGTGGGAGCGGCTCTCAGTTATGCCATGACCGCGCTTGATTGGCCTTTGCTCGACCCGCAGTTTGCGGCCCTCGATCGCCATATCGGCTTCAATTGGGTTGGCTATCTTTCTTGGACCGCCGCACACCCGAGCATCGCGCGTGGACTGCGTGCGGCATATTTCTCCAGCATGTATCAGACTGCGGCGGTCATTGTCGCACTGGCATTGCTCGGCCAAATTCAGCGCCTGATCGCGTTCTTGTGGTTGTTCATCCTGACGTCGGCGACGGTGATCGTGCTGTCGGGGCTGCTCCCTGCGGCGGGTGCGTTCGTCTATCATGAGCCGGCGGCGGCGCTGCGCGCGGTGGTGGGCCTGGACGCCGGTGTCTGGCATCTCGACCAGTTCGAGGCGCTGCGACGCGGCAGTTTGACGGTCATTGATTTCAGCAAACTTGAAGGACTGGTGACGTTTCCCTCGTTCCACACGGCTCTTGCCATGATCTGCGCTTGGGGGTTCTGGACCGTTCGGTGCGCGCGCTGGCCGATGGCCGCGCTGAGCGCGGTGATCATCGCATCGACGCCTAGTATCGGCGGGCACTATTTGATCGATGTCATTGGCGGCGCGGCGCTTACCGTGGTCGCGATCTTGCTGGTAAACCGTTACGGACGCTTCGACGCGGGGCTGATGGCGCCGGCGAGTGCGGCCGAGAGACCGGCTGTTTCGACTGGCGTCGTCGGGGCGTAGGAGCCTGACGTCGGTTTGGCCGGTTTCAGGGCGGCGAGCATTTCGGCAGATTTTACGGCAGCGGCGACGCCGTCGATGAGGGGGACCGGGACGCGGTGCGCGATCTGTGCCGCGATTCCAGCGAGGCCCGCGCCGCCGAGAATGACCGAGCCAGCGCCATGCTCAGTGACGCAGACATTGCAGGCGTCGGCGAGCAACTTGAACGAGCCCTCGGGATCACGGGCGATCTCGGCGCCGTTCGGAGCGACGGTCTTGACGCAGGCGAGTTTGCTGGAGAGCCCGATGGCGGCGACGAACTCCTCGAGCATCGGGCCCCAGCGCTCGCCGCCTGTGACGATTGCGAATTTTGATCCAAGGGGCGCGGCTGCGAGGCAGGCAGCTTCCGCCATGCCGACGACGGGCTGGGTTGCGAGTTCCTTGAGGCCGCTGAGACCAGGGTCGCCGAAGCAGGCGAGGATGACGGCGTCGCAGCCGGCGCCGTGCTCAGCGTAGGCGTCGAGCGCGGCGTGGGCCGCGATGGCCGAGGCCGCGCGCGTGGTGATGTAGCGGGCACCGAAACGGCCGGTTGCGCCAATCAGCTCCACGCCTGGCGTCGCGAAGCGGCGCGCCGTCGCGACGACAAGGTCGGTCATGGCCTGGGTGGTATTGGGATTGATCAGGAGGATTTTCATGGTGCTCACGCTTTGAGCTGGCTGTCCACGGAGGAGGCAACCAGGCCCCTGGACAATCCAGGACCGATGCCATCATTCTAATGGGCGGATCAGGGATAGGGATAGATCGCGATGATGACTTTCGACAGACGCCAGCTCTTGCTCGGTTCGGCCTCGGCACTCGCCGCCAGCGGCGTCGATCTGACCCAGGCGTTTGCGCAGGGGGCCGGCACGCTCCGCATAGCCATGACTGCGTCGGATGTCCCATTGCCGAATGGGCAGACCGATCAGGGCGCCGAAGGGATGCGGTTTATCGGCTATACCCTGTTCGACTCGCTCGTGCTCTGGGATCTCTCCAGCGCGGACAAGGCCACCGGTTTGTTGCCGGGCTTGGCGACGAGTTGGGCGGCCGACAGCGCCGATCCCAAGAAATGGATTTTTAAACTGCGCGACGGTGTGAAGTTCCACGACGGGTCAACCTTCGATGCGAGCGCCGTTGTTTGGAACCTGGATAAGATCCTGAACAAGGATGCGCCGCAATTCGATGCCCGCCAGTCGGGGCAAGGGCGCACGCGCATTCCTGGTGTCAGGGCCTATCGCGCGGTCGATGCAATGACGGTTGAGATCACGACCGAAGCGCCAGACGCACTCTTTCCCTATGGCATTGCCTGGATCTTGATGTCGTCGCCGAAGCGGTGGGACGAGGCCGGCAAGAGCTGGGACAGTTTTCTGGCGCGCGCCTCGGGCACGGGTCCCTTCAAGCTCGACAAGTATATCCCGCGTGAGCGCGCTGAACTCGTGCGCAATGCCGACTACTGGAACAAATCGCGCGTACCGAAGAGTGAGCGGGTCGTGCTGCTGCCGATGCCCGAGGCCACCGCGCGGACGGCGGCGTTGCTCGGCGGGCAGGTCGACTGGATCGAGGCGCCCGCGCCGGACACCGTGCCGCAACTCAAGGCCCGCGGCATGAAAATCGTGACCAACGTCTATCCGCACAATTGGACGTGGCACTTCAGCCGGATTGAAGGCAGCCCTTGGAACGACATCCGCGTGCGCAAGGCAGCCAACCTCGCGGTCGATCGCGAGAGCATGTTGGCGCTGCTCGGCGGTCTGATGGTGCCGGCCAAGGGCATGATGGCGACGAACTCGCCGTGGTTCGGCAAGCCGACATTTGATGTGAAGTTCGATCTCAAGGCGGCGACCGCGCTGATGGTGGAGGCGGGGTATTCGAAGGCCAAACCGCTCGAGGTCAAGGCGATCATTTCGCCGTCGGGATCGGGTCAGATGCAGCCTATGCAGATGAACGAATTGATCCAGCAGAATTTGGCTGAGATCGGTATCAAGGTCAGCTTCGAAGTGATGGAATGGAATGCGCTGGTGTCGTCGTGGCGCGCGGGTGCCAAGGATGCGGCATCGCGGGGCGCGCACTCGACCAACAGCTCCTACTTCAGTCAGGACCCATTCACTTGTTTGATCCGGCACCTCGATTCACGCTTGGTCGCGCCGAAAGGCACGAACTGGGGCTATTTCGCCAATCCGGAGCTCGACAAAATCTTCGATACGATCCGCACCACGTTCGATCCGGCAGCCCAGTTGGCGCTGATTCAGAAGGCGCATGAGACCTTCGTGAATGAGGCGCTGTTCCTGTTCGTCGCGCACGACGTCAATCCGCGCGCGATGAGCGCCAAGGTGCAGGGCTTCGTCCAGGCGCAGAACTGGTTCCAGGATCTGGCGCCTGTCTCGGTGTCTTGAGGGTGTCCGGCTGAGAATTGTGGCAGGGGCGGGCAACCGCCCCTCTTTTTGAGCGGCGGCAACACGCACGTGCTGATCTTCATCGCAAAACGCATCCTCTATACGCTACCGATCATGCTCGGGGTGGCGATTGTGTGCTTCGCACTCGTGCATCTGGCGCCGGGCGATCCGCTGGTGTCGATCCTGCCGCCGGATGCGTCCGAGAACTTGAAGCAACAGCTGATGGTGCTTTATGGTTTCGACCGGCCCTATCATGAGCAGTTCTTCAAGTGGCTCGGCCGCGCGCTGCAGGGCGATCTTGGCACGTCGATCCGCACGACGCGGCCCGTCGTGCTGGAGGTTGCGAAAGCGGTGTCGAATACGCTGATGCTGGCGGCGCTGGCCACCACGATCGGATTCGTGTTGGGATCGTTGTTCGGATTTGTCGCTGGATATTTTCGCGACACGTGGGTCGATAAGCTTGCGTCGTTCATTTCGGTGATTGGCGTTTCAATCCCCCACTATTGGTTGGGCATGGTGCTGGTGATCATCTTCGCCGCGACCCTCGGCTGGCTGCCGCCGACTGGGGCGGGGCCCGGAGGGTCGGAAGCCTGGAAGTGGAACTGGGAACACGTGCGCCACATGATCCTACCCGCGATCACGATGTCTGTGATCCCGATGGGCATCATCGCGCGGACGGTGCGGGCGCTGGTGGCTGAGATCCTGAGCCAGGAATTCATCGCGGGGCTCAGGGCCAAAGGGCTCGGCGATTTCGGGATCTTCAAGCATGTGGTGAAGAACGCGGCGCCGACGGCGCTGGCGGTGATGGGAATCCAGCTGGGATACCTGCTTGGCGGATCGATCCTGATCGAGACGGTGTTCTCGTGGCCAGGTACGGGGTTGCTGCTCAATGACGCGATCTTCCAGCGCGATCTGCCGGTGCTGCAGGGGACGATTCTGGTGCTTGCGATGTTCTTCGTATTGTTGAACTTGGCCGTCGACGTGCTGCAGACGGCGCTCGATCCTCGTATCCAGCGAGCCTGATCATGCTGCAAGCCATGGATGCCAAGGTGCTGGAACCCATCACGCGATCGCCCGGCTATTGGGCGACGGTGTGGCGGCGTTTCCGGCGTGATCCGGTCGCGGTTTGCGCGGGCCTCGTGGTGCTCGCTCTCATTCTGATAGCGATCTTCGCGCCCTACCTCGTGCCGCAGGATCCCTACAAGGGCATGACGCTGCGGCGCCTGCGCCCGCCGGGAACGGAGGGCTATCCGCTTGGGAGCGACGAACTCGGTCGCGACATGCTGAGCCGCTTGATGTACGGCGCGCGGCTGTCGCTGTTCATGGGCGTGACGCCGGTGTTCATTGCGTTGCTGGTGGGGTCGGCGATCGGCATCACGGCGGGCTATGTCGGCGGCTGGGTCAACACGATTTTGATGCGCA
Organism: uncultured Alphaproteobacteria bacterium; assembly: GCA_963779515.1. GTDB lineage: Bacteria > Pseudomonadota > Alphaproteobacteria > Rhizobiales > Hyphomicrobiaceae > CAVZYN01. Next base: position 953,272 of record CAVZYN010000001.1, on the reverse strand, counting down.
CGATCGACGTGTTTTTTGCCTTCCCTTCAGTGTTGCTGGCGATCGCGCTCTCCGGCGCGCTCGGCGCCGGGATCGCGAATGGGCTCATCTCCTTGACGGTGGTGTTCATCCCGCCGATCGCGCGGGTCGCGGAAAGCGTGACGACCAGCGTTAGGACACGCGACTACGTGGAAGCGGCGCGGGCTAGCGGGGCGGGCAGTTTCCGCATCGTGCGCACGCAGGTGCTCGGCAATGTGCTGGGGCCGATCTTCGTTTACGCCATGAGCCTGATCGCGGTGTCGATGATCCTGGCGTCGGGTCTATCGTTCCTCGGCCTCGGTGTGAAACCGCCGGAACCTGAGTGGGGCTTGATGCTGAACACGCTGCGAACTGCGATTTATACGCAACCTTTGCTGTGCGCGCTGCCGGGCGTGATGATCTTCATCACCTCGATCGCGTTCAACTTGCTGACGGACGGGTTGCGGTCGGCGATGGATATCAAGGCGTGATGCGATGACGGGACCGGCAAAAACTCCAACGCTGCTCGAAGTCGTCGATCTCGTGAAGCATTTCCCGATCAAGTCAGGCCTTTTCGGGCGCGCAACGGCGACGGTGCGGGCGGTCGATGGCGTGACGTTTTCGGTGAATGAGGGTGAGACGCTCGGCATCGTTGGTGAGTCGGGCTGCGGCAAGTCGACGACAGCGCGGCTGTTGATGCATCTGATCAATCCGACCAGTGGCACGGTGCGATTTGGCGGCAGGACGGTCGGTAGCGCGGAGCTGCCGCTGAAGGAGTTCCTGCGCCAGGTGCAGATGGTGTTTCAGGACAGTTACGCCTCGCTCAATCCGCGGCTGACGGTGGAGGATTCCGTCAGTTTCGGTCCGACGGTGCACGGCGTCAGCCGCGACCAAGCGGTGCGGCGCGCGCGCGGGCTGCTGGATCGGGTCGGGCTCGACCCGGTGCGATTTGCTGGCCGCTATCCGCACGAGCTTTCCGGCGGGCAACGTCAGCGCGTCAACATTGCGCGCGCGCTCGCGCTCAATCCGCGCATTCTGATCCTTGATGAAGCCGTCTCCGCGCTCGACAAATCCGTGGAAGCGCAGGTGCTCAATCTGCTGCTGGATCTAAAGGACGAGTTTGGCCTCACCTACATCTTCATCAGCCACGATCTCGAGGTCGTGCGCTTCATGGCAACGCGCGTGCTCGTCATGTATCTCGGGCGGGTCGCCGAGATCGGGCCGACCGAAGCTCTCTATACAGGTAGCCGGCATCCCTACACGACGGCGCTGCTTGGGTCGTTGCTGTCGATGGACCCGGATCGGCGCACGGACAAGGCGCCGCTGTCGGGCGATCCGCCCAATCCGATCAATCCGCCACCGGGCTGCCGGTTTCATACGCGTTGCGTACACGCAGAGCCGGTCTGCGGCACCACGGTGCCGGTGCTCGTCAACGCGGGTGCAGGGCATCAGGTGGCGTGTCTGATGGCGGCGGCGGGCTCGGGGCATGCCAAGGCGGATGGAGCGGCCGCATGAGCACGCCCGTCAATGACGCGATCCTGAAGATCGAGAACCTGAGCGTGACATTCACCGGCGGCGCCAAACCCGTGCGCGCCGTCGATAGCGTCGATCTTTCGCTGAAGCGCGGCGAGGTGGTGGCGTTGTTGGGCGAATCCGGGTCGGGCAAGAGCGTGACGCTGCGCACGATTTTGCGGCTGCACAACGAGAAGAAGACAAAGATCGAGGGCCGCGTCGGTGTCGATGGCGTCGATGTTTTGAAACTCGAGGGCGAGGCGCTCGCAGATTTTCGCGGCAAGACAGTGTCGATGGTGTTTCAGGAGCCGATGCTGGCGCTCGATCCGGTCTATACGGTCGGCGATCAAATCACCGAGGCGATCCGTAAGCACGAACCGGTCAGCGCGGCCGACGCACAAAAGCGGGCACTCGAATTGTTCGAACGCGTGCGTATCCCGAGCCCCGAACGGCGGCTTGCGGCGTTTCCGCATGAGATGTCGGGCGGCATGCGACAACGGGCGATGATCGCGTTGTCGCTGGCATGCCGGCCGAAGATTTTATTGGCCGACGAGCCAACCACGGCGTTGGACGCGACCGTACAGGTGCAGATTTTGCTGCTGCTCAGGGAGCTGCAGCGCGAGCTCGGGCTGTCGATGATTTTCGTCACGCACGATATCGGCGTCGGCGTCGAGGTGGCGGATCGAATCGCGGTGATGTACGCGGGGCGCATTGTCGAAATCGGGCCGGTGCGCGACGTGATCCGGTCGCCGCGGCATCCCTATACGATTGGGCTGTTATCGACACGCGCGCATGGCGGGCGGCTCAGCGGCAAGCGGTTGCCGACCATCAAGGGTTCACCACCAGATTTGGCCAACTTGCCACCAGGCTGCGCGTTCGCGCCGAGGTGCAGTCTGGTGACCGACGCGTGCCGGGTGTCAGTGCCGTCCCCTGTCGCACTGTCCGCGGCGCATATGGCGCGGTGTTTTCGGACGGAGGCGACGGTGGCGGCAAAGGTTGGGGCCTAAAGTGCTGGAACAAGTCATTGATCGGATTGGCGCAGTGGACGGGCGCAGCGACGTCTCAAGATTGCCCAAGATTTTGACGACAAGGGCAGCGATAATGAGAGCCGAATCAGGAGGAGGCGCGCATGTTTGTAATCGTTGACCAGGACGACGGGACGTTTTGGATCGGTGGCGGAAATTTCGACGCCGACGTTGCCAAGGCGATCAAATTTCAGACCGAAGGCCAAGCGCGCGATACCGCGCAGATGCTGCAGGACGAAGTGTTCGACGAGATGAAGCTCACGACCAAGCCGGCATGAAGAGCGGTCGAGAGCGAGATCCTGAACGCGAGGTCGAGTGCTCGGCCTCGCGGATTAGCTTGCCCAAAGATCGATCGGTCAGTCGCCAAACGGTTTAATGCCGAACTGGCGGCAGTAGCGGGGAAAGAAATAGCTCTCGAATATTACAAAGAGCAGGAGCGTCGCCGCCAACCAATTCGTTTCGAACAGCCCGAAACTGAAGGTCGTCCCTGAGTTCCAGAATGTTGTGCCCACGACTGCGAGTGAAAAGATCGACAACACCACATCGGCCCAAAGAAGCCGAACGAAATCGCCCTGCACGACGCGCGGATAGATGAGCAGGTAGGCGAGCAGCACCAAGCCAAAAACGAATGCAGCCAGGATGAGGGTGTTCATGTTGCGGGCCATGTCTGCTTGAACTCGCCGGTTCCTGCCACGTCGTTTTTCTAAAGGCAAGTTTGCCGTCTCCAGCGGTCGTATAGCGACACGGCGGCAGCCGGTAAGGGATCGGCACGCAAAAACCGCGAATGGTGGGCCCGCCCGGATTTGAACCGGGAACCAGGCGGTTATGAGCCGCCAGCTCTAACCGTTGAGCTACGGGCCCCGCCGCTTTCGAAGCGGGCGAGCCCCTATAGCACCCCGGGTCTGGGAATTGAATTGTTTCCGCACGACCCGCCTCATAGTGAGCCTGTCGAACAATAGGCGGCCCGAGTACCGAACAGCTCGGACGTTCGCCCTTCGACAAGGCTCAGGGTGAGGCGGGCCGGCGACGAACCTCAAATCGCCGCAAAAATCAGGGTATGGTCGGCAAAATGGAGCTCGTATGGCAGGAGCTGATGCGATGACGTCTAGTCGAATTAGCAGGCGGGGGCTGGTCGCTCTTGGCGTTGCAACTATTTCTCTCCTCAGCGCGTCGATGGAGCCCGCGATGGCGAATGATCCGAAGAAAGAGTTCGAGCGATCGGTGACGGTATCGGCGACGGGGAGCGTTGCGGCGGATCCCGATCACGCGGTGATCTCGACCGGCATTGCGACCGACGGCGATACGGCGCGCGAAGCGATGACGAAGAACACGGCGTCGATGACCAAGTTGGTCGAAGGGTTGAAGACGGCAGGCATCGCGGCGAAGGATATCCAGACGACGGCGATCAACGTCGAGCCGCGCTACAACAATCCGCGCGATGGCAAGCCACCAAGCGTGATCGGCTATCGGGTGGTCAATCAGGTGCGGATCATGGCACGCGACATCAAGAAATTCGGCGAGGTGCTGGATCAGTCGATCACGCTCGGCGCCAACCAGATGGGCGGCATCAGCTTCGAGGTCTCGAATGCCGAGATGCTGAAAGATGAGGCGCGCAAGCAGGCGATGGCGAACGCGCGGCGGAGAGCAGAACTCTACGCGCAGGCTGCGGGCGCGGCGCTCGGTAACGTGCTGACGATCTCGGAGCAGGTGATGGGCGGCGGCAGTCCGCGGGCCTATGTGGGCGCGCGCATGATGCAGGCGGAGGCGGTGCCGGTGGAGCCCGGATCGCAGAAACTCGAGGTCCAAGTGCACGTGATGTGGGCGCTGAAGTAGGTCTGAGTTTCTTCCCTCTCCCATTGGGAGAAGGTGCCCGAAGGGCGGATGAGGGCCTTGTTCTCAAGTGAAGCGATGCCTCCCGGCCAGGCCGCGCTGGCCATGACATCCTCTCCCAGGCGCGGATTGAAAGAGAACTTCAGCGCAGATCGACGTGCTGCACGAGTGGGCCAAGCGGCGTCACGCCGGGCTGGCGTGACCAATCGGTGGTGTTGCGCATTTCGCCGGTGGAGCGCAGCCGCTGGAGATGGGCGAGATCGACTTGTCCGTAGATCCAACCGGGGGCGTTGAGCGTGCCCTCGGCGAGCGCGCCGGTGTCGGAGAGGCCGTGCTCGGCGGGGACGTAGATGCCCGCGGTGCCGGCGTTGCGATCGACGGCGGGGGACCAGGCGGCGTCGCCAACCGTTGGCGATGTGACGGTGGCGCAGGTGTTTTCAAGGGCGCGGGCAAGGGCCGCGGTGCGGATGCGGTTGGCGCCCGAGACGAGCTCGGTGCAGGACGGAATCAGGATCAATTCGGCGCCGGCCTCGGCGAGCGCGCGCACGAGCAGTGGGAATTCGCTGTCGTAGCAGATGGCAATGCCAATTTTGGCGCGCGGCGTTTCGAATAGCCGAAGCGTCTTGCCGGGATTGACGCCCCAACGCACTTCGAACGGTGTCATGATCTGCTTGACCTGCGTGCCTTGCGCGCCACCGGGCGCAAAGATGCGGGCCGCGTTGACGACGTGGCCGCCGGCGCGGCGGCGGGGGCCGCTCGGGGGAACAATCGTGACGCTGTGCCGGCGGGCGAGTTCGGCGTGTGCGGCATCCATTTCGGGCAGCGCCTGCGCCACGGCCTCGAGCGATCCCTGGAGATCTGCGGCGACATCGGCCCCGAATGCGCCAGCGTATTCCATAGCGCCGTACTCAGGGAAAACGAGGATCTCGGCGCCTTGCCCCACAGCGTCCGCAACCCAGCGCGCGGCCTTGTCGCGATAGCCGCCGAGCGTTGGCAGCCGATCGAGGGGGTACTGGGCGGTGGCGATGCGGATTGGTGTCGTCACGTGATCAGCGGCCGGATCCAGAACTGCATGGGCTTAGCGGTCTTGCCCGGCTGGTCGATGTCTTTCCAATCGAAATTGGCGATCATGCCGTCGAGCTTCTTGTAGCCGCGCTTCTCCCAAAAGGGCTCGAGCGCGCGCGCATCCGTGGGGCGCAGGGGATGTACGTCGGGTCTGATCACGCTGCTGAAGGTCGTATGCGTGAAGAGGCCCAACGAGCGGGCATGGGCTTCGCGGTGGTCAAAAAACTGGTGGCCGATGCCACGGCCGCGATAGGCGCTGAGGAGCACCGACTCGCCAAAATAGAAAAGCTTGCCGACCTTGTACCCGGCCTTACGGAAAGGCGCGGCGAATTCGTCTGCATGCTCGGTCATGGGCGTGCCGGTCGCAACGCCGATGATGGCATCGCCGTCAAAGGCGGCGACGATGATCGCGCCCTGTGCATCCGCAAAGCGTTCGAGATAACTCAACTCGTAGCCGCGCGTGCCGTCGTACAGGTACGGCCAATCGCGGAACACCTGAATGCGCAACTCCGCGACACGCGGCAACGCCTCTTGGAAGCGGCGGCCTTCCAGGGTCTCGACACGAATGGTCATCCTGTCTCGCCTCCCGTTACCTGCAGCAGCCAGTCGGTGAGATTATAATAGGTGGTGACGCGGGAAATTCGTCCATCGCGGATCGCGAAGAACGTACCGGCGGGAAGAGCGTAGGTTTGGCCCGTGGCGGGCGGCAGGCCTTCATCCGTGTTTTTGTAGATGCCGTGCACCATGAACTCACTGGCCGCGCGCGCACCATCCGCGCTCGTCATGATCTGAACGCCCTCCAACCGCTCCTGGTAACTGTGCGCCATGCGCGCGTTGAAGGCGCGGAATTTGTCCTTGCCCGTTCTGCGCGCGCCCTGATTGACGTCGTGAATGACGTCTTCGGTAAGGCAGGCCAGCATGGCCTCGCTATCGCCACGATTAAAGGCCTCGTAGTAGCGTTGGAGCAGGGCAAGCGTGGCCGGCTGGGCCGTGGTCGAGGTCATTGGTCACTCCGGTGGATCGATCGGCTCCTAGCACAAAAATGCGGTGGCGTCGCAAGTCCGATGACGGACGAGCGCGGCACTTGTGTTGGATATAGGTTGTTGCCAATGTCCGCTCCGGACGATCGGGCCCCAGGCCCGAAAAAGCGCAAAGACAATAGGAGTTATGGAATGAGTTCGACGAAGAAAACCCTGGCATCGGCGGTGGTCGCCTTGGCGGTCTCGATGGTGCCGGCTGGTGCGCAAGATAAATACCCTTCGAAGCCGATCACGCTGATCGTGCCGTTTGCGGCGGGTGGCCCGACGGATGTCGTCGCGCGCCTCGTCGGCGAGCACATGTCGCGCACGCTCGGCCAGACAATTGTCGTCGAAAACGTCGGCGGTGCCGGCGGCACGACGGGAATGACGCGCGTCGCGACGGCAGCGCCCGACGGCTATACCATTGCCGTTGGCAACATGGGGACGCAGTCGGCGGCACCCGCGCTCTACCCCGCGCTGAAGTATGACCCGGCCAAGAGCTTCGATCAGATCGGAATCGTCAATTACACGCCGCAGGTGGTCGTCACCAAAAAAGATACCGCCGCCAAGGATCTGAAAGAACTGATCGAGTATCTCAAGGTCAACAGCCCGAAGCTCAGTTACGCACATGCGGGTGTCGGGTCGATTTCGTACACGGCGGGTACCGTGTTCAACGCACAGTTCGGCTTGAAGCCGGGTCTTGTCGCCTATCGCGGCACGGGGCCGGCGATGAATGACCTCGTTGGTGGACAGATCGATTATGTCGTCGACCAAGCCCTCAACGTGATCCCGCAGATCCAAGCGGGCACCATCAAGGCCTATGCGGTTGCGCACACTGAACGGCTCGCCAGCATCCCGAACGTTCCAACCACAAAGGAAGCAGGGATCGATTTCATCTTCAGCGCCTGGAACGCGATGGTCGGACCAAAAGGCATGCCGAAACCGGTGGCGGACGCGCTGGTTGCCGCCTTGAACGCGGCACTCGATGATCCGACGATCAAGAAGCGTTACGAGGAGCTCGGCAGCACCGCGCCGAAAGCGGCGGATCGCGGACCGGCGGGTCTGCAGAAGCTGGTCGAGAGTGAAGTCGCGCGCATTGGCCCGGTGTTGAAAGCGACCGGCGTCGTCGCGAATTGATCGGGGCGACCACACAGAGAAACATCAAAGAGAAAATTCGATGAGGGCGCCGGAAGGCGCCCTTTTTTTAAGCCGTGATCGCGCGAGCTAATGACGATCGAGACAGCGCTGTCGCTATGGGTGTGCGACGTCCGGTCGGCTGCACGGACCTCGCGCGGACGCGTGCCCCATCGTGGGCGCGGCGACCGTCGGTCACGACGGCCAAACGAGGCCGCGATAGATCTGCAGGTAAAGCGGATGCGCGCCAACGAGCGACGAGTTGCACGCATTGCAGTAGAAGCCGGCCTCGTGCCCAGCTGCCCTGCCATCCCACGCGATCCATTCAACGCACGGCGGCAAGGTGAAAGCACGGATCAATTCTTTTTCGTCAAGCACGCACGCAAAATAGATGTTCTTGGTGTGGCCGTTCCCCCACCAGTCGCCTGTCGTTTCAATCGGGATACCAGCATGTCGTGCCGCGGCCTCCATTGCAGCGAGATGTTCGCACGTGACAGGAGGCACAGACAGTTGCATGAGGCTTCGCTGTTCATTGATCCTGCCGGAGGCCCACAAACTCATGCGGATCTACCGGCATGAGGCGCCCGAGCCGGCTCAGTACCGCCGCAGCAGCGCGACGAGGCGGCCCTGAATGTCGACCTGATCAGGGCCGAAGATGCGGGTCTCGTAATTGGGGTTCGCGGCTTCGAGCGCGATCGAGGCACCCTTCTTGCGCAGACGCTTCAATGTGGCCTCTTCCTTCTCGACCAGCGCGACGACGATATCGCCGTTATCAGCCGAGGACTGCCGCTTGATGACGACGATGTCGCCTTCGTTGATGCCGGCATCGATCATCGAGTCACCTTTCACCTCGAGCGCGAAGTGTTCACCAGTGCCGATCAAGTCGGGCGGGCAGACGATGTCGTTGGCGTGGTTCTGGATGGCGCTGATCGGCACGCCGGCGGCGATCCGCCCCATCATCGGAACCGAAATTCCCATCGCCGCATTGTAGCTGGTGGGTGCCAATTGCGGCGGCGGAGGTGCGGCGCGCCTGCCGCTGCCTTCGATGACACTGGGCTGGAAGCCGGTCCTGCGTTCGCTCGCGGCCGCTGCGCTCTCGTTGGTCAATGCTTCGGGCATCTTGATGATTTCCAGCGCACGCGCACGATGCGGCAAGCGGCGGATGAAGCCGCGCTCTTCCAGAGCGGTGATCAAGCGGTGGATGCCGGACTTCGATTTGAGGTCGAGTGCTTCCTTCATTTCATCGAAGGACGGCGGCACGCCGGTGTCTTGCAGGCGCGCATGGATCAGCAACAGCAGTTCTTTTTGCTTGGCCGTCAGCATAAAACCTCCATAACCTTCAAAGGTGTGCGGCTCGCGGCGGGTACGCTGCGTCGAGTTGCGTGTACAAATCACGAACACCATAAATGTTCGCAGCTTGTTCCGCAAGTGTTTCTTCTGGGGCGTCTTCAGAAGTCCAGGAGTAGGATCGGAACGGGCGCGCCGGCCGCCACCGAAGCGGCATCGATCGGGCGCACAATCAGGCAATTCGCGGCCGCAAGCGGGCGCATCAGCGAGCTGTCCTGGTTCGGGATCGGGGTCACGGCGTGGAGGCCATCGGCGCCGACAGTGGCGACGGCGCGCATGTAGTGGGCGCGGGGGCCGTTTGCGGATAAATCAATGGCTGCGCGCGCGGTTTGCGGGATTGCGGGTTCGGGGGTGAGGCCGAGGAGCGCGCGCACGAGGGGCACGAGAAACAGTCGCGCGGTGATCAGCGACGACACCGGATTGCCGGGCAGCCCCAGCACGCGCTGCCCCCCCAGGCGCCCGAACATCAGCGGCTTGCCTGGCCGCATCGCGATTTTCCAGAAATCGAGCGCCATGCCACGCGCCGTCAGCACCGGCCCGACCAGATCGTGATCGCCGACGGATGCCCCGCCGATGGTGATCAGAACATCGCAGCCCTCGGCCTCGGCGATTTTTGCGTCGAGGCTCTGGCGCGTATCCGCTGCAATCCCGAGCAACCGCGGATCGCCACCGGCCGCGGCCACCATCGCCGCCACGCCATAGGTGTTCGAGCAGACGATCTGATCCACCGCAGGCGTCGTCCCGGGCGCCACCAATTCATCGCCGGTCGCAAGGATCGCGACCACGGGCCGCCGGACCACGTCGAGCGCCGCATGCCCCATGGCGGCGGCGAGCGTGATGTCGCGCGCGGTCAGCCGATGCGCGCTGCCGATCAACTCTTCACCACTTTTGAAATCGCCGCCCTCGCGGACGGACATGCTCGGCCTCGATCCGCCCCTCGCGCACCGTCACGCGATCGCCGTCGCGCGTCGCATTTTCCTGGATGACGATCGCGTCAGCCCCGCGCGGCACCGGTGCGCCGGTGAAAATCCGCGCCGCCTCGCCAGATCCTACAGCACCCGAAAACCCATGTCCCGCAGCGGATTCTCCCACCACCTGCAGCGTCGCCGGCAGCGTCGCGACGTCGGCGGCGCGCACCGCATACCCGTCCATCGCCGAGGCATCGAACGGCGGCTGCGTCAGCTGCGCGCGCAACGGCGCCGCCAGCACACGCCCATGCGCCGCCGTCAGCGGCACGGTGTCCTGCTCAGGCATCGGCCCCGCGCCGTCGAGAATCCGCGCGCGTGCCTGTTCGACGGTGAGCGGCGCGGCCATGATCAGCGCTCGGCCTTGCTGGCAACCCACGTGCCGGATTTGCCGCCAGTCTTCTCGACCAGTGCGATGGCTTCGATGCGCATACCCTTCTCGGCGGCTTTCAGCATGTCATAGAGCGTGAGGCAGGCGACCGACACCGCCGTCATCGCTTCCATCTCGACGCCGGTCTGGCCGCCGACTTTGACTTCCGCGCGCACTTTGATTCCCGCCGGCGCATGCGACAGTTCGAAATCGACCGTCGCCTTGGTGATCGCCAATGGATGACAGAGCGGGATCAGCTCGGCGGTTTTCTTCGCCGCCATGATGCCGGCGATGCGGGCCGCCGCCAGCACGTCGCCCTTCTTGGCCGCACCCGTTTCGACGAGCGCCAGCGTCGCCGCCTACATCGCGACAAATCCTTCCGCGATCGCCGAGCGGCTGGTCACCGCTTTGCCGGAGACGTCGACCATCACCGCGTCGCCGCGCTCGTTGAGATGGGAAAGTTTGGTCATGCGTTGGTCCTGCGCAACTTTGGTTTAGCCTAACTAACAGGTTCGCCGCATCGCCGCCAAACCGCGTTTCGCCATGGGCTGGCACCTACAATCGGCGATGGGCTCCCACGTGGCTCGCGGAGGGCTCCCCGATTGGGTTCGCAACGTCACAAAATGTGCATGCGGCTCAGCGGCGGCACCCTGTTCGGCCAGGGTGTCGGCTGGGTGCCGGCACCCCTCGAAATCGGGGACAGTTTCCGCTCTCCCGAGACCTCACGACCTGCCACACTGCCGACGCGGTGAACTGTCCCCGATTTCACCTTGATATGCGCGTTGCAAGAATGTTCTTGATGTGTTCTTGGTCGCTCGTAACCCGCAGTGTGGGAGTGCGTAGCGTGCAGCAGCACGGTTGCCCTATCGATCCGCCTCACCCTGAGCTTGTCGAAGGGCGAGCGGCCCGTGGTCTTACAGAGGCGGGCAAGCAAGATGATGTTTGATGCACGGCGCGCCTCGCGGAGCGTTGCTCCGCTTCACACACCGTAGTTTTCATCCTTCTCCCATGGGGAGAAGGTGCCCCGCCTCTCGACAGAAAAATGGGGAGATCGGGATAACCGATGGAAGTGAGACGCGACACTCTCACGCCAACGTCATCCCCGCGACGGCGGGGACCCAGGCAAGCTTGTGAACGACCCGGAATGCCTCAAGGAAAACGGGGAATACCGCGTCAATGACCGAGCGGGGCCACGGGTCGTGCAAAAAAACAATGGTAACTGAGCCTATTCTTTCCGGACTCAATTTGTTGTGCGATAGCGACCAAGCCCTGCAGCGAACAAAGTTGCAGAATTTCGCATCCAAGCGTCATTTACTAAGTCGCGCCACTGAACATGGCTCTGTTCAGCATTGACGTAGCGGCTCATGCGACGGCCGCGAGTATGTAGTGCGCCGCACTGGCGTCGTCGCCATCGCGGTCGATCATGCGGCGCCAGCCGAGATAGCTCGGCAGATACCGCGTTGCCACGCCGCGAAAGCGAACCATCCAGGTCTTGAGATTGCTGGTGTAGGCGTTGACGTTCTGCACGTGATAGCCCTGCCAGACGTGCTCGCCCTTCGAGGCAACGATCCAGACATGCAGAATGCCGTGGCCGGCCGCGAATGCGCCGTAGGATTTTTCGCCGTCACTGATCAACAGCGTGTCCTTGGCAACCACGGGCGCAAGGTGGGCCGTGACGTTTGCGGTGTCGACTTTCGGGAGCACCGCGTCGGTCGTGGCGCCGGTGCGATCGCGGGCGATGAGAACCGGGGTGTGCTCGTCCGAGAGGCCGGATTTCGTGGCCTTGCCGCCGCGTTTTCGGGCGCGCCGTCCCGTCACTCTGCGGCCGCCCTTCTCGGATTTCAGAAAATAGGTCTCATCGGCCTCGACGATGCCCGACATGGTCGACGCCTTCGCATCCTGCGGCATCTTCAAGAAACGGTGGCGCCAGCGGAACGAGGTGTCGAGCGCAATTCTGCAGCGCTTGGCGGCCTTCCTGAGGCTGACGCCGTCGGCGAGCGCCTGCGCGTACTTGAGCCAAGCATCGCGCCGGTGCAGATGCGCCAGCGGCGTGCCGGTCAACGCGTTGAAGGTCTTGCCGCACGCCTTGCACTTGTAGCGCACGAGCGGGTTCACCTTGCTGGCTTTTGCCCACGTCGTGACCGTGTCCGATTGGCAGTGGCCGCATCGCGGCGCCGCCGCAAACCGCGTCTCGATCAGCCGGATCGCCTCGTTCGCCGGCGCCTTGCACTTGACGGCTTCGATCAACGCCTCGCGCTGTTCCGGCGTCAATCCGCCGAGCTGCTCGACAAGTGCTTGGAAATCCTTGGCTTGCATCGCGCGCTCCCCGTATCGATTCGACAAGGAAATCGTCGCACTACTTTATGTCAGAACAGAGCCACTTCAATTGAGCCACGATATTGGTTCTTAAGTGGGCGTATGCGGCCTTGGCCATTTGCCGTCGTCTCCCAATTCGACAGCTGGAGCTCGAGGTCTCCGACAATGTCGGCGACGACAAAACAATGAAAAATGCAATCATCGGCTATACGGATCCGCTCTCGCTCGAACGACTCTATCTCTCCACCCTTGAGCTGGGCCAGATATCTCGTGATCTGTTGTTCGATCTGGTCTTCGGCCTTATTGTAGTCTCTGCGACCAGGTCGCTTAAATTCAACCACCAACACCTTTGCAAGTGGCTCCGAAGTATCCACATGATCGGGCGCCTTCTCAGGTTCGGTAACTCCCATACCAAAAGCGAGGTTCCACAAGATTAGGTCCGGCCGTGCATCTGTTCCGCCGTCCTTCAAAATTTGGTCAAGTCGCATGTCTGACGAGAATGCGCGCGTAAAGGCAAAGCGCTCGTCAACGATCCAGAGATCGTGAGCACGTGATTTAAAGCGCGTTGGATCGTCTCCTCGCAGCCTCATTGGACAGATAAACGAGTGCAGTGTCTTCTCAAGGTGGTGATCATCATCGCCTTTGCCGCCATGAGCGCGCACTCGCCTGAGCAGCTTCTCCAAAAGATCGAGCACGAGCTTGCGTCGAACCACGTGCTGGGCAAGTGCAAGTTGCTCAGAGGCCTGAATCTCTTGAGCTGCTCGAAAGACTTGGTCCGCGAAGCTTTTGGGCACATCGCCAGGGCGGTCTAATAGCTTGATTATGTCTTCAAGGGCTTCTTGCCGCTTCTCGTCGCGTCGAATTTGGAACTTTACCAGCCCTGCAGCGAAATCCTCCGCTTCTGTTGCATGAAACGGCACCCGATCGAGCTGCGTGTCGTTGTCGTCAAAGCCATAAATTGGATACCGGCGGACAAATTCATTATAACTCTTGCGCCGAGCCGCAGCGAAGGTCTCTATCTGATCTGGCAATAGTTTTGGCTCTGTTCTGACATAAAGTAGTGCGACGATTTCCTTGTCGAATTGATACGGGGAGCGCGCGATGCAAGCCAAGGATTTCCAAGCACTTGTCGAGCAGCTCGGCGGATTGACGCCGGAACAACGCGAGGCGTTGATCGAAGCCGTCAAGTGCAAGGCGCCGGCGAACGAGGCGATCCGGCTGATCGAGACGCGGTTTGCGGCGGCGCCGCGATGCGGCCACTGCCAATCGGACACGGTCACGACGTGGGCAAAAGCCAGCAAGGTGAACCCGCTCGTGCGCTACAAGTGCAAGGCGTGCGGCAAGACCTTCAACGCGTTGACCGGCACGCCGCTGGCGCATCTGCACCGGCGCGATGCTTGGCTCAAGTACGCGCAGGCGCTCGCCGACGGCGTCAGCCTCAGGAAGGCCGCCAAGCGCTGCAGAATTGCGCTCGACACCTCGTTCCGCTGGCGCCACCGTTTCTTGAAGATGCCGCAGGATGCGAAGGCGTCGACCATGTCGGGCATCGTCGAGGCCGATGAGACCTATTTTCTGAAATCCGAGAAGGGCGGCCGCAGAGTGACGGGACGGCGCGCCCGAAAACGCGGCGGCAAGGCCACGAAATCCGGCCTCTCGGACGAGCACACCCCGGTTCTCATCGCCCGCGATCGCACCGGCGCCACGACCGACGCGGTGCTCCCGAAAGTCGACACCGCAAACGTCACGGCCCACCTTGCGCCCGTGGTTGCCAAGGACACGCTGTTGATCAGTGACGGCGAAAAATCCTACGGCGCATTCGCGGCCGGCCACGGCATTCTGCATGTCTGGATCGTTGCCTCGAAGGGCGAGCACGTCTGGCAGGGCTATCACGTGCAGAACGTCAACGCCTACACCAGCAATCTCAAGACCTGGATGGTTCGCTTTCGCGGCGTGGCAACGCGGTATCTGCCGAGCTATCTCGGCTGGCGCCGCATGATCGACCGCGATGGCGACGACGCCAGTGCGGCGCACTACATACTCGCGGCCGTCGCATGAGCCGCTACGTCAATGCTGAACAGAGCCATAGTTTTTGCTTCACAATGTCAACGCAGAGTTTGGCGATGCTCTTGAGTTCCGCCTCGGGCAAAGTAAACCCCGTGCGCCCCTCATTCACGCGGTCGTCAAGGAAGGGTCCCGAAACGCATCCATGAAACACAAGGTCAGGTTGGCCGTCGCGACTTATGCCCTTTAGCGCGAGTAGGTTGTCAACGGCCCGCGTCTCGACGGTGCGATCGTTGGCCAAAAGGTGTAGTTGGTGGCTACCGTCGAGACCTGTGCTTGCCTCGGGCTGGCAGGTGAACCCGATAACCCTCAGGGTGCCAAACTCGTCATGCTCAAACGCTCCTGTATCCAATGCAGGACCAACGACAAGGTCTGATACTTTCTTGGGGTAATGAACTTTTTCGCCATTGATGCTGACAGTCACCCGAGGTCCATTGCCGACGAGAAAATCTGCGATAAAATGTGCGCTAAAATAGCGCAGGAAAGTGTCGGCCCGCCTGGGAAAGCGATGCGCGTAGTCGTTCGTCCGCAACCCTTCAAAAATGATTGACGTTCCGGTACCCGGGGACGGCAGAAACATACCTATCCCCTTAGTTCAGGCGTAATTGCGCGCTACGTGAGTTCAACCAAGGAGTTGGATCATGACCGACACACTGCCGGACGATCTGTGGCGTGACTTCCCGAAGACCGCGACCGAGTTTGATGCGCGCTTTTCGTCCGAAGCGGACTGCCGCTCCTACTGGATCCAGGCCCGCTGGGGCGGCAAACCTGCATGTGCCCGTTGCGAGAGCACGCGTGTGTGGACGATCCGCAAAGGCACCACGTTCGAGTGCGCCGAATGCCACCATCAGACGAGCCTGACGTCCGGCACCGTGCTGGAGAAGACGCGCAAACCGTTGAAGGTGTGGTTCCGCGCCATCTTCGAGATCTCGGTGCGGCGCACCGGCGTTTCGGGCAAGGATTTTCAGCGCATCATGGGCTTTGGTTCTTACGAGACGGCCTGGACGTGGCTGCACAAGCTGCGCTCGGCGATGGTCAGATCCGAAAGCGAGCCGCTCGGCCCTTTCGTCGAGATGGACGAGGCGCTGGTGGGCGGCAAAGGCGGCCCACACAAGCAACTCGTTCTGGTGGCGGCGGAAAAAGACGCCAAGACAGGATTGGGGCGCGTGCGCCTCGCTCACGCCGAGACCAATGACGCTGACACGTGCAAGCGCTTCGCTGACGGCGAATTGGCCGCCGACGCTGGCGTCGTGACCGACGGCCACGCTGGCTACAACGACAAGAGCCTCGGCGAGCGGTCACACGACGCGGTGATCCAGACCAAGGCCGAGAAGCGCGAGGCCGACGCCGTGCAGATGTGCCACTGGACGATCTCGCTGTTGAAGCGCTGGCTGATCGGCACGCACGCGGGCGCTGTGAAGCCGAAGCATCTGCAGGCCTATCTCGACGAGTTCGCGTTCCGCCACAACCGGCGCCGCACCAACGGCGTCGCGCGCATCGCCGCTCGTGTCATCGAAAGTGTCGTTGCCAAGCCGCCGATCACCATGCGCAACCTCGTCGACCAAACCCGGCCGCATCGCCGCTTCAACTCAATTCAAACGGCCAACCTGAACTAAAGGGATAGGTATGCGGCAGAAATGGTTTCGTGTTCTTGATTGGCTCTATCTGCTTTTCATTTCGCAAGTGGAACCTAAATGCTCGTTCTTGGATCTTGCCTTGAGCTTTGTAAGCACTTGCGACCGTGATGTTCCTGAAGGCGTCAAGCCAGAACAAGCGCCCAACACCTTTGCCCCCCTTTGGTCTCTTGAAATCGGTGTCGATTGTACAGAATGCCTCGAAGCGATCATCGTCCAAACCAATGCCGTTGTCCGACACTGAGATCCGAATTGTCTCTGGGTCGCCGAGTTCCGTCACATCAACGTTCACTTGTCCGGCGCTGAGTTTGTCTTCGCCAAAACGGTCTTCGATCGCAAAAAAGGCATTGCTCACAGCTTCGAAAAGCGGCTGAAGCCCTTGAGTATGATTTGAAGGTTTCGGTAACTTTCGAACACGGTTGGCAATATTTGGAGTGAGATTGCGCATCGAGAGCCTTTGCGTTGGGACGACCCATAGTCAATTGCGGAGCAATCTAGAGGCGCGTCGCCCACGAGGCTAGTGTTGCTATCTAGTTGCAAACGATGAGTGCTGAGGCTTGATGGATGCCGACCTAATAAGATCCTCGCCGCCTCCACGAGGCTCAAATAAATGATCGCGCGATGAGCAGCAGAAGCGGTTCACGCACGTGATTTCCTTCATGACACCGTCGTCGTGATTAAAGAACCCCTCATCCGGCCTTCGGCCACCTTCTCCCCACGGGAGAAGGATGAAACAATACCCATCGAGTTCATCCCTCTCTCAATGGAAAGGGACAAACAACACGTGTTCTCCGTCATCCTGGCCGACGAACCGCGCCAAGCGGTGAGGAGAGCCGGGACCCAGCGCAAAGAGTGGCGAAGCCGCAAAATTCTGACGCGCAAGGGGTAGGGCCCGCAGGGGCAGACCCCACTTGGCAGCGCGAATGGCGCGATCGATATCGGGCCTTCAGCGCTTTTTTCGCTGGGTCCCGGATCGGCGCGAAGGGCGCCGTCCGGGATGACGAAGAAAACGAAGAATACGGGGGCAGTGTTCCCCACTCACCTCCGCTCGACATCCAACCGCACGACCTTGCCTTCGGTCGCGGCATTGAGCGCGGGATAATACTTCATCACCAGCGGATCATGCCCCGGGACGACACGCTTCGGCGTGCCAGCCAGCCGCTTCAGCGTCGCATAGCCGTTGAGCACATCCTCCATGTCGGCGACGATCGGGAACGGTTTGCCAAGTTCGAAATTCTCGTAGTAGTGCGTCGCGTCCGAGGCGAGCACGACCGGCCCGCTCGCCGTCATCACCCGCACCGATTGGAGGCCGCGGCTGTGGCCGCCGATCTTGTGCACGGTGAGGCCCGGCGCCACCTCCGCATCGCCGTCCTGGAAGATCACGCGCCCCGAGTAGACGTTCTGCACCATCTCGCAGACGTGCGCGGCCGTGAACGGGATCTTGAAATGCTCGTGACACATGCACGGCCCCGTCGCGTACGCCATCTCGGCGGCCTGCAAATGAAATTTTGCCGCCGGAAACGCGCCGAGCGTGCCGGCGTGGTCATAGTGCAGGTGCGTCACGATCACCTGATCGACCTTGGCGGCATCGACGCCGACCAGCGCCAACGCCTCGGCCGGGCGCCGCAGCACGGTACGGCCGCGTTTCTCGCCCTCGATCTCGTCGAACCCCGTATCCACCACGATGGTGCGGTTGGCATTACGGATGACCCAGACGAAATAGTCGATCGGATGCGGTGCGTCATGGTCGTCGGCCATGATAAAACTCTCGGCGCGGAGACGGTTCATCCTCTCGGCATATTTTACGGCTAGAATCTCGTATGTTTCGCTTGTCATCGGCGGTCCTGTCGCGGGTTGCGTCACGAGACTGCCGCGATCGCCGAGCCCTGTCGAGGTCCACCGACGCAATTCAGGAGTGCCGTGTGAACGTCTCATTCTTGCAAGAACTGCTGGCAACGGTCGCCGAGCAGGGGCGTCACTATCTGCCGCGCGCGCTGCAATGGTCCGGCCGGCCCGAGGACATCCAGGAACTCGCCCGCGCCTTGACGTCGAGCCGGGGCGAGGCGTCGGGCGTTGCCATCGCGCGCGAACTCTTGAACCGCTATCACCTGCTCGGCCACGATGATCGCCGCGCCTTCTTCCGTTTTCTCGCCGACAGCATGAAACCCGACGCCGAGGACGTCGCCGCCGCCGCCGCCGCCTACATGGCCGATCCGACAGATGGGAAACTGTCGCGGCTGCAGCGCGCCGTCGAAAGCCCGCGCCAGGAGTTCTTCCGCCGCCTCAATCTGGCGCCCGGCGCCACGGCCGAGATCGTCGCCATGCGCCGCGATCTGTTGCGCATGCTGCCGACGGATCAGTGGCTGACGCCGCTCGACGAGGATCTGCGGCACCTGCTGTCATCCTGGTTCAACCGCGGATTTCTGGTGCTGCGCCGCATCGATTGGCAGACGCCGGCGGCGATCCTCGACAAGATCATCGCCTATGAAGCGGTGCATGAAATCCAGGGCTGGGACGATCTGCGCCGCCGCCTCGATCCGGTCGACCGGCGATGCTTTGCATTCTTCCATCCCTCGCTGGTCGACGAGCCGCTGATCTTCGTCGAAGTCGCGTTGATGGACGAGACGCCCGACGCCATCAACGATGTGCTGCACGAGCAGCGCAAGGCGCACGCGGCGGCGGTGCAGCCGACGACGGCGGTGTTCTATTCGATCTCCAACTGCCAGGAAGGCCTGCGCGGCATTTCCTTCGGCAACTTCCTGATCAAGCAGGTGGTCGAGGAACTCGTGAAGGAGCGCGCGACCCTCGCGACCTTCGTGACGCTGTCGCCGGTGCCGCTGTTCGCCCGCTGGCTCGATCGTTTCGTCGTGTCGGATACGTCGGGCATGGTCACCGATGCCGATCGCGCGGCGCTCGCCCGTCTCAAGGATCTCGGTTGGGCCGAGACTCCCGCTGCCAGTGACGCCGTCAAGCCGGCGTTGCAGGCGCTCGCCGCGCACTATCTCGTGTCGGAGCGCGCCTCGGACGGCTTGGCCGTCGATCCCGTCGCGCGCTTCCATCTCGGCAATGGCGCCCGGCTCGAGCGCATCAACTGGCTCGGCGACATCTCCGAGAAGGGGCTGCGCGAGGCGCATGGTCTGATGGTGAATTACCGCTACGACCTCAAGGAAATCGAGCGCAACCACGAAGCCTACGAGAACGACGGCACGGTCGCCGCGTCGAAAGCCGTGCGCGCGCTGGTTCGGCCGCCGCCGAAGCTCAAGCCCGACAACCGGGTGCTCGCGCTCACGGGCCGCAAACCGGCCTGACCCAGCGGCCCGTGAACCATGCTCCGTCGTGTCACGGTGCGCCCCTTGTGAAAGCTGGGCGAGATATGCAGATATACGGGCAATGACTTCGCGGCGGCACGGCTCGCGGCGAAGCACGCGACGTTTGAAGGACGATTTGAAGGGTGACGCATGCGCTACGGCGACAAAGACAATGAAAGCTCCAACGTTGAGGATCGCCGGCAGGAGCGCGGTGGCATGGGGGGCGGTGGTGGATTTCCGTTTCCGATTCCAGGTGCGGGCGGCGGCCGTGGCGGTTTCAGCCTGACGACGATGCTGATCGTCGGCGCGTTGATGCTGCTGTTCGGGTTCAATCCGCTCGATCTCCTGCGCGGTGGCGCCGGCGGCATGCCGAACCTGCCGCAGATGCCGCGCATGGAGCCGGGTCCTGGCCGCCAGGCCAGCAGCCCGTTTGAAATTCCGGGCATGCCCGGCGGCCAAGGCCAGGCGCGGCCCAGCGCCGACGAGATGGGCCGCTTCGTCTCGCGCGTTCTGAAAGACACCGAGGACGTCTGGAACAAGGTGTTCGCCTCGTTCGGCAAGCGCTACGAAGAGCCCAAGCTCGTAATGTTTACCGGCCGCACGCAGACCGCCTGCGGCACCGGTCAAGCCGCCATGGGGCCGTTTTATTGCCCGGCCGATCGCAAGGTCTACGTCGACCTCGCGTTCTACGAGGAACTGAAACGCCGCTTCAAGGCGCCCGGCGACTTCGCGCAGGCCTACGTCATCGCGCACGAAGTCGGGCATCACGTGCAGACGCTCCTCGGCATCGCCGACAAAGTGCAGCAGATGAAGGGCCGCATGTCGACCGTGCAGGCCAACCAGCTGCAGGTGCGCATGGAGCTGCAGGCGGATTGCCTCGCAGGCGTGTGGGCCAACACGACGCACCAGATCAAGGGCCGTCTCGAAGCAGGGCGATATCGAAGAAGGCCTCAACGCGGCAGCCGCCATCGGCGACGACATGATCCAGCGTCAGACCCAGGGCCAGGTGGTGCCGGAAGCCTTCACGCACGGCTCGTCGCAGCAGCGCGTGCGCTGGTTCCGCCGCGGTCTCGAAACCGGTCAGATGCAGACCTGCGATACGTTCAACGCGCAAGATCTCTGATTTTGCGGCAACGCACCAACGGCATGGCCAGCCATTCTCGCGGGAATGGCTGGCCATTTTCGTTGATCCACCGCAAGGCGACGGCGCATGAAGCTGCTATGATTGGTGTGATCGCATCGTCCGCGATCTAAGTTATTCGAGGTGCCGTCATGAATACGAACGTTGGCGTAATCGACCGCGCGGCCCGCATCGTTGTCGGGCTCGCGCTCATCGCATTGGCGCTCGGCTATATTCCCGGTTGGCCGGCAACGGTCTGGGGCTGGATTGGCGCCATCCCGCTGGTGACCGGACTGTTCGGCTATTGTCCGGCGTACAGCGTGCTCGGTGTCAGTACGTGCGGGAAGAAGCCGGTTTAAAGCGCCGCACCCGCGAAGGCCGATGGCCGGCATGACACGCCACGGCTCTTCAGGCTCGTGCACACGCGCTGGGCATCGTTCTGGCTGAGAGGTCCGGCGATCAGGTGGAACGAGTTCGGCCTCGCTGCCGCCGATGCGCGGCTCGAGGCCCTTGAGCGCAGCCTTGTGCCGGTCCTGCAGCAGCGCCCAGCTGAGCCGCAGCGCCTCGACCGATGGGCCGACCGCCAGCTGCACGCCCATGGGTCCGGCGATGGGTCCGGCGATGGGTCCAGCGGCCGGCGTGGTGACGCTCCCCGTCACGATGTCGGGCGCCTTCTCCGGGGCCTTGGCGGGCGGTTGCTGATTGACGATCCGGATGGGAATGGTGGGGGTGGGCACCTCGATCGCTGTCGGAATATGCGAGGCGGCTTGCTCACCAGGGCGGCGCTCCTGCTCGAGCGACACCACGCGCCGCTCCTGCAGCGCAACCGAACGCCGCACATCCGCGACGTCCCTCTGCAACCCGCTGAGCGCATTGGACACCGCCGCCAACGACCGCCGTGCAAGAGCGTCGGCGGTCGTCCCGGCCTGCAATTCAACCAAATCGGGACGGACCAACAGTGTCGCGATGTACAGCACGGCCGCGGCCGACAGCACGATCCAGCCACGATGGTACGCCTTGAGTAGCGGGACGGTTTCGGCGTGAAGCGCCATGGTGGGAGTGGGCCTTGAGTGTGCGCGGCTGGGTGTGGACGGCGCATACGCGACACGAAGCTGGCGGCCGAATTGAGTTAGATCGTCGCAGACGGTTGGCACCGGAGCAACCGTTTGTGGCCAGCAAGGCCCATTAGAGGGCGTGAAAGTCACACTTTCCGGCAATGGCCGTCGCCGACCGATTTCTGCTACTACAACCTGGCTTACGTCTTGGGCGATCCATCCGCCGACGGCATGGATTTTGCCTAATCTCTCGTGGTTCCGCCGGTCATCCGGCGCCTCTCAATGGACGCTTATGGCTCATTCGCCCTCCCTCATGGTCGTCGTGCTTGCTGCCGGTAAGGGCACGCGGATGAAGTCCGCGCGTCCCAAGGTCATGCACGCAGTCGCCGGCCGTTCCATGCTCGGCCACGTTCTGGCGACGGCCAAATCCGCCGGCGCCCAGCGCCTGGCCGTCGTGGTCGGGCCGGACATGCCGGACGTGCGCGCCGAGGCCCAGCGCCTGGCGCCCGGCTGCGAGATCTTTGAACAGACGAACCAGC
Source organism: uncultured Alphaproteobacteria bacterium (assembly GCA_963779515.1). Classification (GTDB taxonomy): domain Bacteria; phylum Pseudomonadota; class Alphaproteobacteria; order Rhizobiales; family Hyphomicrobiaceae; genus CAVZYN01. The sequence goes on along the minus strand of CAVZYN010000001.1, from coordinate 930,975 downwards.
TTGGTACGGGCGACGCCGTTCTCGCCGCCAAAGCAGCACTTGCGACCCACACGGGCGACGTCGTCGTGATGTTCGCCGATACGCCCTTGATCGAACCGGGCACGATCGCACGCCTGACGGCCGCCCTCGATCACGGCGCCTCGGTCGCCGTCCTCGGTTTCAACGCCGCCGATCCGTCGGGCTATGGCCGCCTGCTCGCCGAGCCCGATGGCACGCTGCAAGCGATCCGCGAACACAACGACGCGACCCCCGCCGAACGCCAGATCCGCCTCTGCAACTCGGGCGTCATGGCCTTCCGCACCCCCGACCCCCTTGGCGTGCTCAACCGCATCACCAACGCCAACGCCAAGGGCGAATACTATCTGACCGACGCCGTCGCGATCCTGCGCGGCGATGGCCAGCGCGCCGCCGTCGAGACCTGCCCCGAGGACGAAGTTCTCGGCGTCAACGACCGCACGCAGTTGGCGGCAGCCGAGGCTATCTGGCAGCGCCGCCGCCGCCACGCCGTCATGACCAACGGCGCGACGCTGATCGCCCCCGAGACGGTCTGGTTCGCTTACGATACCGCCATCGGCCGCGACGTCGTCATCGAACCCAATGTGTTCTTCGGCCCCGGCGTCAGCATCGACGACGGCGCCGAGATCAGGGCCAACAGCCACATCGAGGGCGCCCACGTCGGCAAGGGCGCCCGCATCGGCCCGTTCGCGCGTCTGCGTCCGGGCGCGAAGCTTGGCGCGGATGTCCACGTCGGCAATTTCGTCGAAGTCAAAAACGTCACCATGGACGCCGGCGCCAAGGCCAATCATCTGGCCTATCTCGGCGACGGCCGCGTCGGCGCCAAGGCCAACATCGGCGCCGGCACGATCTTCTGCAACTACGACGGCTTCAACAAGCACCAAACCGAGATCGGGGCAGGGGCCTTCATCGGCTCCAACTCCGCGCTGGTCGCGCCGGTCAAGATCGGCGATGGCGCCTTTGTCGGGTCGGGCAGCGTCATCACCAAGGACGTGCCGGCGGATGCTTTGGCGCTGGAGCGGAATCAACAAGACATTCGCGAAGGTTGGGCCGCTAAGTTCAGGCAGTTGATGCAGCGGCGCAAGTCCGCCGCGAAATCGGCCTAGAGCGCCAAATTGGTTCGCCAGCTGGTGCACGACAAGCAGCGCAAGACGAATTGAATTGAACTGAAGCCTGCCCCGCAGGTAGCTAACGACACGACAACACGAGGACTGACGGCACATGTGTGGAATAGTCGGAATTCTTGGCAAGACTCCGGTGGCGATGGATCTGGTGGAATTGCTCCGCCGGCTCGAGTATCGCGGCTACGATTCAGCCGGCGTCGCGACCATCGAGAACGGCACGCTCGACCGCCGCCGCGCCGAGGGCAAGTTGCGCAATCTCGAAGTGCGCCTCTCGAACCAGCCGCTGCAAGGCACCACCGGCATCGGCCACACGCGCTGGGCGACGCACGGCAAGCCTGTCGAGCGCAACGCGCACCCGCACATGAATGACAAGGTCGCCGTCGTCCACAACGGCATCATCGAGAACTTCCAGGAATTGCGCCAGGAATTGACGGCCAAGGGCTACATCTTCGAAACCGAGACCGACACCGAAACGGTGCTGCATCTCGTCACCGACAATCTGAAACAGGGGATGGCGCCGATCGAAGCCGGCCGCCGCGCCATCGAGCGGCTGCGCGGCGCGTTCGCACTCGGCATCATCTTCGCCGACAACGATGATCTGATGATTGGCGCGCGCCAAGGGCCACCGCTTGCCATCGGTCACGGCGACGGCCAGATGTTCCTCGGTTCGGACGCGATCGCGCTCGGCCCCTTCACCGATACGATCACGTATCTCGAAGACGGCGACTGGGCGGTGCTCTCGCGCAAGGGCGCCGAGATCTTCAACATGGCCGGCAAACGCATCGAGCGCCAGAAGATCAAGGCCGTCGCATCGTCCTTGCTGGTCGACAAAGGCGGCTATCGCCACTTCATGGCGAAGGAAATTCACGAGCAGCCCGAAGTCGTCGGCCACACGCTCGCGCACTACATCGACATGTCCGAACAGCGCGTGCGCTTCCCCGACATCGGCATCGACCTCGCCCAGGTGAAGCGCGTGACCATGTCCGCCTGCGGCACGGCCTACTACGCCTGCCTCGTCGGCAAATACTGGCTCGAGCGCTATGCCCGCATCCCGGTCGAGATCGATATCGCCTCGGAGTTCCGCTATCGCGAAGCGCCGATGGAGCCCGGCGGTCTCGCCGTGTTCGTTTCGCAGTCGGGCGAAACCGCCGATACGCTCGCGACGCTGCGCTACTGCAAGGAGCAGGGCCAAAGGATCGCCTCGATCGTCAACGTCAAGACCTCGACGATCGCGCGCGAGTCCGACGCGATCCTGCCGATCCTCGCTGGCCCCGAAATCGGCGTCGCCTCGACCAAGGCATTCACGTGTCAGCTGTCAGTGATGGCATGTCTCGCGATCGCCATTGGCCGCGCACGCGGCAGCATCAGCGCCGACCTCGAGAAGGAACTCGTCAAGGCGTTGACGGAAGTGCCGCGCCACATGAACGCGCTGCTGCGTGACGAAAGCCGTTACGAAGTCCTGGCGCACGAACTCTCGAAAGCCCGCGACGTCCTCTTCCTCGGCCGCGGCATCAGCTTTCCGATCGCGCTCGAAGGCGCGCTCAAGCTCAAGGAGATCTCCTACATTCACGCCGAAGGTTATGCTGCGGGTGAGCTGAAGCACGGCCCGATCGCGCTCATCGATGAGAACGTGCCGGTCATCGTGGTGGCGCCGGAAGATGACCTCTACGACAAGACCGTTTCCAACGTTCAGGAAGTCGCCGCCCGGGGTGGCCAGATCATCATGATCACCAATGCCAGCGCCGAATTATCCGGGTGCCGCCTGCAGGCGCATATCCGTGTCCCAAAAGCCCACCCGTTCACAAATCCGCTGATCTACTCGGTGCCGGTGCAACTTCTGGCCTATCACACGGCCGTTTTCATGGGCACGGACGTCGATCAGCCGCGCAACCTCGCCAAGTCGGTGACTGTGGAATAGAGGGAACAAGTCCCGTCTCGGAATTGCCAAAAAGCTCTGCTCTCCATTATGTTGGAGGTGGGGTGTGGTGCCGCGTCTGAGGTGCCCGGGGGATTTTGAGATGGACTATCGCAAACTGAAAGCGACGGCGTTTGCCGTTGGCGGCCTGTCCGCAAGCGTCGCGTTGACACTGTTCGGCGCCGATGGCGCGCGCGCGCAGGCGCCCGCACCAGCCCAACCCGCCGCCGCACAACCGGCCGCGACTCAGCCCGCCGCAAAAAAGGCGGTGCCCAAACAGTCCGCCGAAGCGAAAGCCGCGAAAAAAGATCCGGCCCAAGCCCTGCAAACGATCGAGCAGGCGCAGAAACTTCTGCAATCCGGCAAGGCGGATAATGCCGTCAGCACCCTCTCGGGCGTGATCAGCGGCGGCAACTTGCCCGGCAATGTGATGGCGCGCGCGCTCTATGTCCGCGGTCTCGCGCATCGCAAGATGACCAAGCCCGCACTCGCCATTTCCGATCTGCAGAGCGCGCTCTGGATCAAGAACGGCCTCACCGACAACGAACGCACGGACGCGTTGCAGAATCGCGCCGCTGCGTATCGCGATGCGGGTCTCCCCGATCAAGCCGACGACAGCATCAAGACGGCGTCGGCAACACCGGCGGCCGCGAAATCGGCGGCACCGGTGCAAGCGCCAACCGCCACCGCCCCCGCTGCACCATCGCCCACGCCCGTGGCACTCGCGCCCGATCCGGCGCCATCGCAGCAGCAGGCAAGCGCCAGCGGTCTCGGTGGTATCTTCGGCAATCTGTTCAATAGTGGTGGTGCCGCCTCCGCGCCGGCCGCAACAACGCCCGAGCAAGCCGAAGCCAAACGCCAGCTTCGCCGTGACGAAGCCACCGCTGCTCGTGCGGCGGCGCGTCAAGCCTCGCCCATCACCACGAATTCGGTTCCAGCGCCCGCTCAGGAAACGAAGCCTGCGGCAACGCCCGCGGTGTCGTCTTCGCCGCCGGCCCCAATTCCCGCGCAAGCCGCAGCACCTGCAGCGCCGAAGCAGAAGGTTGCCGCCGCGGCCGGTCCTGCTGCTGCGACCGCCGCGCCTCAGGCCGCGACCGGCGGTTCGACACGCCTGCAACTTGGTCTGGTGCGCACCGAGGCCGAGGCGCGCGCGTCGGCCCTGAAGGTGCAGCAACTCCTCGGCGCCGCCGCCGGTGCCGTCTCGATCGATCAGACGCAGGTCGGATCGATGGGAACATTCTATCGCGTCCGCATGGGGGCATTTCCGTCGGAGTCGGCGGGTGCGCAGCAGTGCGCCAAGGTCAAAGCCGCCGGCGTCGACTGCATTCCGCTTGCCCAATAAACGGGCCCAATAAACGGGCCCAATAAACCAGCCCAATGAACGGGCCGATTGGGACTTTTTCGCTGGGCGCGCTTAGAGTCTCGCGAATGTACTTGATCTTGTGCTAGAGCATGGCGAGGACGCGGTCGCACGTGAGGCGCGCCGCTCACTGGCGTGGATAAAGGCCGAACTTCGCTCGATGCAGGATCGCACACCCAAGAAGCCATCACCCCCGCCAGTGGACGCTGACCACCCGTTGCAGGCGGGGCTCGCAGCGCTGACGCAGGACGGCGGCGGTCGCACCCGGATCGGCCTATTGACGCGGGCCAGGAACTATTTCCTGACCGGCCTGGTCGTTGTCGGCCCTGTCACGATCACGCTCTATCTTGCCTGGTACTTCATCGACAGCGCCGACCGCTGGATCAAGCCCTACATCCCGAAGTGGTTCAATCCCGACAGCTATTCGCCGTGGGCGATCCCGGGCATCGGCTTGGTCGCCGCCATTCTGTTCCTCACCATGATCGGTGCGCTCGCCGCCAACCTCCTGGGCCGATCGCTGATCTCCGCTGGCGAGGTGTTCCTCGGCCGCATGCCGATCGTGCGCAACGTCTATCGCGGCACCAAGCAGATCTTCGAGAGTGTCGTCACCGCCACCGGGCCGGAGCAGCGCTTCCAGAAGGTTGCGCTGATGGAGTTTCCCTCCAAGGGCATATGGGCGATCGTGTTCGTGACGGGGGAGGCCGCCGATGAAATTCGACGGATCCAGCCGCAGTCCGACTTGGTGTCGGTGTTCATGCCGACCCACTTCCTGCCGCCGTCTGGCTTTGTCGTGTTCGTGCCACGCAGCAGCGTGACACCCGTCGATCTCAGTGTCGAGGACGCTGCCAAGATCATCATCTCGGCTGGCATGGTGACGCCGAAGACGCAAAAGGAACTGGGCGAACTCGCAGCCGCCGCGAAGTCCAAAGTGCCAGTCTGAACTCAGCCCTGAATTCAGCGCTTCTTGGCGGCGGGCTTGACCGTTGGTTTGATAGCAACAGTGCGGAACCCGCCGACATACCGCACACCAACGCGTTGGCCGATGCGGCGCACCACCTGGCACGTCACTTCGGTTTGCTCGCGATAGCCGACAAACACCAGCGTAAACTTGGCAGGAATGTCATCGGAATCGATCGGGCGGCCATCCGCGGTCTTCGGCACTTCGATCAGCGCACCGGACGACGACGTGTCGCAAACGGTGCACCGCATCGCCGTGGAAAATCCTTCAGCGCTCAAGAACCCGGCTGAATTGCTCCTGGTCCGTGTCGCGAAGCGGCCATTCGATGGGGTGGCGTGGACAGCGGCGCGCGCCTTGATCGCGTCGAGCCGCCGTTGTGGAATGGCACTCGGTGGTGGTGCTGAGTCCACAAGCGTGGGCGGCCGCGATTTGGTAAACATAACAAAGTTCATCGGGCCAAGCCTTCACGTCGCAAATGATCTTTGGACGAATTGTAGCCCAATCTGGCAAACGAGGGCTTAACGAAACTCTTAAGCGGCCCTGAACAACCGCACGGCTTCATCACACTCGAACAGATAGAGGAGCTTGCGCAGCGCCTGGCCGCGCGGCCCCGTCAGCTTCGGGTCTTGCGCCAGGATCATGTTGGCATCGTCGCGCGCCGCCGCCAGCAGGTCCTGGAACCCCGGCACATCTGCCACCCGGAACTCCGGTAGCCCCGACTGCCGCGCACCCAAAACCTCGCCTCCGCCCCGCAACTCGAGATCCTTCTCGGCGATCAGGAACCCGTCCTCGGTGTCGCACATCATCTTGATGCGCTGGGCCGCGGTCTCGCCGAGCGGCGCCTTGTGCAACAGCATGCAGTACGACTGCCGGTCGCTGCGCCCGACCCGGCCGCGCAACTGATGCAGCTGCGCAAGGCCGAAGCGCTCGGCATGTTCGATCACCATCACCGTCGCGTTCGGCACGTTGACGCCGACCTCGATCACCGTCGTCGACACCAAAATCTTGAGTTTGTTTTCAGAGAACGCCGCCATCACGTCGTCCTTGGCGGTGCCGCTCATCGCGCCATGCAACAGGCCGACGTCCGCGCCGAAATACTGCTGGAGATGCGCGTGCCGCTCTTCCGCCGCCGCCAACTCCGAGACATCCGAGCTCTCGATCAGCGGGCACACCCAATAGATCTGCGCGCCACCCGTGAGCGCCCGCTTCAGCGCATCGATCACGTCCGTCAGACGCTCGAGCGGCGGCGCCGTCGTCTTCACCGGCTTGCGCCCCGCCGGCTTTTCGGTCAGCTTCGACACATCGAGATCGCCGTAGTGCGTCATCAACAACGTGCGTGGAATGGGCGTCGCCGTCATCACCAGCACATTGGCGCCGCCGTCGCGTCCCTTGGTTTGCAGCGCGAGGCGCTGATGCACGCCAAAGCGGTGCTGCTCGTCGATCACCGCGAAGGCCAGATCCTTGAACTCGACGTCGGGCTGGAACAGCGCGTGCGTGCCGATCAGAATGTCGATTTCGCCGGACGCGAGCCGCGACAGCAGTTCAACGCGTGGCTTGCCCTTTTCCCGCCCTGTCAGCAGCCCGATCCGCAACCCCGCCGCATCCGCCAGCGGCGCGATCGTCTCCGCATGCTGCCGCGCGAGCACTTCGGTCGGCGCCATCAGCGCGGCCTGAGCGCCCGCCTCGACCGCGATTGCCATCGCCATCAGCGCCACCACCGTCTTACCCGAGCCGACGTCGCCCTGCAGCAGCCGCAACATCCGGTGCGGCGCGGAAATGTCAGCCGCGATATCCTTCAGCGCCTGCCGCTGCGAGTTGGTGAGCTGGAAGGGCAGGGCATCGGCGATCTTGGCGCGGATGCGGCCATCACCCTTCACCGCCCGCCCGCGCTGCGTCTTCACGTTCTGGCGGACGAGGCCCAGCGCCAATTGGTTGGCGAGCAACTCGTCATAGGCAATACGTTGCCACGGCGCGCCGCCGTTCGACACATCACCCGCATCTTCCGGCTTGTGCAGACGCTTCACCGCCGTCGAAAGATCCGGCCACGCCCGCGCCTTCAGCCACGCCGCATCCTGCCACTCGTCCAACGGCGGCATCCGATCGACGGTCTGGCGCGCCGCCTTCTGCACGATCTTGCCCGACAGCCCCGCTGTCAGCGGATACACGGGCTCGAGCATCGGCAGATCATCGCGCGACTCCGGCGCGACGATATAGTCGGGATGCGTCATCTGCACCCCGTTGTTGTAGTGCTCGATGCGGCCCGAGACGAAGCGCACGGCGCCGACCGGCAGCTGCCGTTCGATGAACTTGCGGTCCGTATGAAAGAACACCAGTTCGAGCCGCCCTGTATCGTCCTCGCAGCGCACCTTGTAAGGCGCCTTGGTGTTGCCGCGCGGCGGTCCGTTGTGTTTCAGCACCCGCACTTCCAGCGTCGCGATCGTGCCCGGCAACGCCGTCGCCACCGTCGGCGTCGCCCGCCGGTCGATCACGCCCGTCGGCGTATGCCACAGCAGGTCGACAACGCGCGGCTCGGTCACGCCCGGCGGCAGGCGCAGCGCCTTGCGCAACAGCAGCTCCGTCCGTGGTCCGATCCCACTCAACGATGTGGCCGATGCGAACAGCGGCGTGAGTTCGGACGGGCGCATACGTGGTGACGGTCTCCGGGGTGGCGGCAAAGTGCTGCGAAAGTGACGCTGCAAGCGGGCTGCAAGTGGGCTTTCTTACCGCGCCGGAGAGCGCTATACCACGGCGCACAGCTCCCGAGCAGGGTGGCAACCAACGCTCGCCCCGTCAAGCACAGGCCGGGCAAGGTCCCCAACAAATACAACGGCTTGATATAACGACTTGGACGACCGCATGAGCGATGACCTCGACATTCGCCGCCGCCGCGCCGCCTACCGCGCGACCTATCGCGGCACCAAGGAGATGGACTGGCTGCTCGGCCGGTACGCCGGCGCGCGTCTTGCGGCCATGACCGACCCCGCGCTGTCTCTCTTCGAAAAGCTCCTCACCGTGCCCGATCCCGACCTGCATGCTTGGATCCTCAATCCTGCAACCATGACGCAAAGCGAGTTCGGCGGCCTGATCGACGACGTCCGCGGGTTTCATGGCTTGGCCGACAACGGCGCCTCGGCGTGAGCAAATCATCCCAACGCATCGAGCGCCTGATGGGCGCACCCGAAGGCTTTGACGCCCGGGTGCTCGGCAGCCTCGCGGGCGAAGCCGCCAACCCCAAGGACCCGCCGCTCTTCATCCACGTCGCCCGCGACGATCGCCGCCTCGAAGCGCTGTCGGCCGCGCTCGCGTTCTTTGCGCCCGATGTGCGCGTCGTGCAGTTCCCGGCGTGGGACACCGTCCCCTACGATCGCATCGGCCCCAACGCCGAGATCGTCTCGCGCCGCATGACCGCGCTTGCGCGCCTCTCGCTCGCCGCCCGCAAGGAGCCGATTGTCGTCGTCACCACCGTCAATGCGATCCTGCAGCGCATTCCCTCCCGCGACTTCCTGCGCCTCTCGTTGAAGACGCTTGCCGCCGGCCAGCGCCAGGACATGAACCGCCTGATCCAGCGCCTGACGCTCGCAGGGTTCCAGCGCACCAGCACGGTCATGGAAGCCGGCGAGTTCGCGGTGCGTGGCGGCATCGTCGATCTGTTTCCGCCGGGCCGCATCACGCCCGTTCGCCTCGATTTCTTCGGCGACACCATCGAGAGCATCAAGAGCTTCGATCCCGAGACCCAGCGCTCGGCAAAAATCGTCCAGAAGCTGTCACTGATGCCGACCAGCGAGGTTGCCTACGGCGAGGCCTCGCAAAAGCTGTTCCGCACCCGCTATGTGGAGACGTTCGGCGCCTCCAAGGGCGATGATCCGCTGTATGAGGCCGTGTCCGCGGGCCAGCGCTATCCGGGGCTCGAACATTGGCTCCCGTTCTTCCACGACAAACTTGAGACGCTGTTCGATTATTGCCCGGGCGCCGCCATTTCGTTCGATCATCTGGCCGAGCAGGCGATCGATGAGCGATTGGCGCAAATCAAAGAGCACTACGAGGCGCGCCGCGACGCCCTCGAAACGCAGAGCTTTGGCGCGGCGCCCTATCGCCCTGTTGCGCCGGACACGATGTTTTTCTCCGCCAAGACCTGGGGCGCGGTTCTCGCCGAACGCACCGTCCGCTACCTGTCGCCGTTCGAGCAGACCGACATCGCCAACGCCCGCTCGTTTGGCGGCCGCACCGGCCGGACCTTTGCCGCCGAGCGCGGTGCCGAGGGCCAGAACGTCTTCGACGCGGTCGCCGGTCACATCAAGGGGCTGCATGCGCAGCAAAAGAACGTCGTGGTTGCGACCTGGACCGCTGGCGCCCGCGAGCGCATGGCGACACTCCTGACGGATCATGATGCCGGCGACCTGCAAAAGGTCGAGAGTTTTGCCGAAGTGATGGGATTGAAGGCCGGGACCGTTGGCCTCGCCGTGCTCGGACTTGAGAGCGGCTTCGACTCGCCCGGTCTCGCCGTGATCGCCGAGCAGGACATCCTCGGCGACCGCCTGGTGCGTCCGCGCCGCAACCGCAAGGCCGTCGACGTCATCACCGAGGCAACCAGCCTCTCGGTCAGCGACCTCGTCGTCCACGCCGATCACGGCATCGGCCGGTTCGAGGGGCTCGAGACCATCATGGCGGCTGGCGCGCCGCACGACTGTCTGCGTCTCGTCTATCACGGCGGCGACAAGCTCTATCTGCCGGTCGAGAACATCGAACTCCTCTCGCGCTACGGCTCGGACGAGGGCAATGCCCAACTCGATCGCCTGGGTGGTGCCGCCTGGCAAAGCCGCAAGGCGCGTCTCAAGCAGCGCCTACAGCAGATCGCCTCCGAGCTCATCAAGATCGCGGCCTTGCGCGCGTTGAAGGAAGCCCCCGCCCTGGCGCCGCCGACAGGTGCCTTCGACGAGTTCGTCGCCCGCTTCCCCTATGAGGAAACCGAAGACCAGGCCGGCAGCATCGAGGCCGTCCTCGGCGACCTGAATTCCGGACGCCCCATGGACCGTCTCATCTGCGGCGACGTTGGCTTCGGCAAGACCGAAGTCGCCTTGCGTGCGGCGTTCGTCGCGGCCCTCAGCGGCTTCCAAGTCGCCGTCGTGGTGCCGACCACGCTTCTCGCGCGCCAGCATTTCAGAACGTTCTCCGACCGCTTCAAAGGCCTGCCGGTGCGTCTCGCGCAAGCCTCGCGGCTCGTCGGCGCCAAGGAACTCGCCGATGTGAAGAATGGCCTGAAGGACGGCTCCCTCGACATCGTCGTTGGCACCCACGCCCTCCTCAGCAAGGGCATCGAGTTCGCCCGCCTTGGCCTGCTCGTGATCGACGAAGAGCAGCACTTTGGTGTGCAACACAAGGAGCGGCTGAAGCAACTGCGCGAGGATGTGCATGTGCTGACGCTGTCGGCGACGCCGATCCCGCGCACGCTGCAACTGGCGCTCTCCGGTGTGCGCGAACTCTCGCTCATCACCACGCCGCCGCTCGATCGCCTCGCCGTGCGCACCTACATCTCGCCGTTCGATCCCGTGATCCTGCGCGAAGCGTTGCGCCGCGAGCGCTATCGCGGCGGCCAGACGTTCTATGTCGTCCCGCGCATCGCCGACCTCGACGACGTCACCGAGTTCCTGCGCGAGGCGGTGCCCGAACTGAAGATCGCCAAGGCGCACGGCCAGCTGACTCCGACCGAACTCGAAGACATCATGACCGCGTTCTACGAAGGCCAATACGACGTGCTGGTCTCGACGGCGATCGTTGAATCCGGCCTCGATGTGCCGAATGCAAACACCATGATCGTGCACCGTGCCGACATGTTTGGCCTGTCGCAGCTCTATCAGTTGCGTGGCCGCGTCGGCCGTTCCAAAACGCGCGCCTACGCCTATTTCACGACGCCGGCCGGCCAGAAGATTACGCCGACCGCCGAGAAGCGCCTCAAGGTCCTGCAATCGCTCGACACGCTCGGCGCTGGGTTCTCGCTCGCCAGCCATGATCTCGACATCCGCGGCGCCGGCAATTTGCTCGGCGACGAACAGTCGGGTCACATCCGCGAGGTTGGCTTCGAACTCTATCAGCAGATGCTCGAAGAGGCCGTCGCGACGCTCAAGGGAGAGATCGCGGAAGGCCAGGAGCAATGGAGCCCGCAAATCTCGCTCGGCACCGCCGTGCTCATCCCGGAAAGCTACGTTACGGATCTACAACTCCGGCTCGGCCTCTATCGCCGCGTCTCATCACTGGAGAACCGCACGGACATCGATGCGTTCGCCGCCGAGCTTGTCGATCGCTTCGGCGAACTCCCCGCCGAAGTGCGCCATCTGCTCGACGTCGTCGAGATCAAGGCGCTGTGCCGCCGCGCCGGCATTCAGCAGATCGATGCAGGTCCTAAGGGGGCAACGATCGCCTTCCGCAAGGGCCAGGTGAAGAATCCCGACGGCATCGTCACCTACATCCAGAAGGCGAAGGGCATGGTTAAGCTGCAGCCCGATCAGAAGCTGCTGGTGCGCGGCGATTGGGAAAAATCCGAGGACCGCATGGCGGGCGTTCGCGCCGCCACGCACGCCCTCGCCGAACTCGCTGGCGCCGCCAAAAAGGCCGCCTGAGCCCCTGTGGCTTGACAGCCCAAACGCCCGCGTGTTTGTCCAACCAGACTGGACGAGACAAAGGATAAGGCGGGTTCGCCATGGCCATAGCATTTGTTTTCCCGGGGCAGGGGAGCCAGGACGTCGGCATGGGCCGCGATCTCGCGCAGGCCTTTCCCGCCGCGCGCCGCGTGTTTGACGAGGTCGATGCCGCACTTGGACAGAAGCTCTCGACACTCATGTGGGAGGGCCCGAAAGAGACGCTGACGCTCACCGAGAACGCGCAGCCCGCACTGATGGCGCATTCGCTCGCCGTGCTTCGCGTGCTCGAGCAGGAAAAAGGTCTGAAGTTTGGCAGCACAGTTAAATTCGTCGCCGGTCACTCTCTCGGCGAGTACTCCGCGCTGACGGCTGCTGGCGCGTTCTCGATTGCCGACGCCGCGCGGTTGTTGAAGCTTCGCGGTCAATCCATGCAGGCGGCCGTTCCTGTCGGCCAAGGCGCGATGACGGCGCTGCTCGGCGTTGGCCTCGACGTTGCCACAAAAATTGCCGCCGACGCCGCGCAAGGCGATTGCTGCGACGTCGCCAACGACAACGAGCCGACGCAAGTCGTGCTCTCCGGCCACAAGCGCGCCATCGACCGCGTCGCCGAAGTGGGTAAAGCGCACGGTCTGCGCCGCGCGATCCCGCTGCCCGTCTCCGCACCGTTCCATTGCGCCCTGATGAAACCCGCGGCGGACGCGATGGCCGCGGCGCTCGCGAAAGTCGACATCAAAGCCCCTATCGTGCCCGTGATCGCCAACGTGCTGGCGGCGCCGATTTCCGATCCCGCCGAGATCCGCAAATGCCTGGTCGAGCAGGTGACCGGCACGGTGCGTTGGCGTGAGTGCGTGTTGGCCATGTCGGCCGCCGGCATCACCCACATCTATGAACTCGGCGCCGGAAAGGTGCTCTCCGGCCTCGCCGGCCGCATCGACAAAAATCTCAAAGCCATGCCCATCGGCGCGCCGGCCGACATCGACGCCGCCGCCTCCCAGCTCCTCGCATAAGGATCCCGATAATGTTCGATCTCACTGGCAAGACGGCGCTCGTGACGGGGGCCACCGGCGGCATCGGCGGTGCCATCGCCAAGGCGTTCCATGCGCGCGGCGCGACGGTCGCGCTGTCCGGCCGCCAAGTCGACAAGCTGCAGGCGCTCGCCGCCGAGCTCAAGGACCGCGCCGTCGTCGTGCCCTGCGATCTCGCCAACAAGGAGCAGGTTGGCAAGCTGATCGACGAGGCAACGAAAGCGCTGGGCGGCCGCCTCGACATCCTGGTCAACAACGCGGGTCTCACCCGGGACAACCTGTTCATGGTGATGAAGGACGCCGAGTGGGATGACGTCATCGCCGTCAATCTCACGTCGACGTTCATGCTGATGCGGGCTGCCGCCCGCCACATGATGCGCTCCAAGACCGGCTACGGCCGCATCATCAACATCTCGTCCGTCTCGGGCATCATCGGCAATCCCGGGCAGGGCAACTACGCCGCCTCCAAGGCTGGCATGATCGGCATGACCAAGTCGCTCGCCCGTGAGGCCGCCTCGCGCGGCATCACCGCCAACTGCATTGCCCCCGGCTTCATCAAGACCGCGATGACCGAAGCCCTCAACGAGAAGCAGACCACTGCGATCATGGATGCCATTCCGGCCAAGGCTTTTGGCACCCCTGAGGATATTGCGTCCGCCGCAGTATATCTGGCGAGCCCGGAAGCACGCTACGTGACCGGCCAGACCATCCATGTAAACGGCGGGATGGTGATGATGTAACCCGCCGTTCGCAACTATGCTGCGTTGCAGCATTAGTGGTGCGCGTGGGCTCAGCAACCCATGGCTAGGCAACCCATGGGAAGTATGTTACCCGACCCCCGGTTGCGTGATTTTTTTCCGATTGGCGACCCCGAAGGCTTGACTATCCGGCCTGGGGAAAACAACTACGGAAATCAGGGAAGGCGTGTCGAAGTCGTCACAAATCGGCTTAGCTGACCATCGCAGTATGATTTGTTTGAGGCGCGCTGTCGGCCTTGTGCGAACACCGATCAGAGAACAGCAGAAATAAAAGAGCAGGGGACACCCACAATGAGCGATGTCGCAGCGCGCGTGAAGAAAATCGTCGTCGAGCATCTTGGCGTCGAAGCCGAAAAAGTATCGGAAAACGCGAGCTTCATTGACGACCTCGGCGCCGACAGCTTGGACACCGTCGAGCTGGTCATGGCGTTCGAGGAAGAGTTCGGCTGCGAAATCCCGGACGATGCCGCCGAGCAGATCCAGACCGTCGGCGATGCCGTCAAATTCCTGGAAAAGCACGCAACCGCTGCCTGACGTCAGGCCGCTCCAGGGCCGGGGGGCCTGGACCGGACGCGGTGGCGAATTGGTGCGTGAGCCGAGTGCCGCCCGTCTCCTGGCCCGTCCGCGTCGAGGGTGATCCCAAGCACGAGGACGTCGCATGCTACGTCGAGTTGTTGTCACTGGATTGGGTCTCGTCACGCCGCTCGGTTGCGGCGTCGAGGCGACGTGGTCGCGTTTGTTGGCCGGTCAAAGCGGGGCGCGGCGCGTCGAAGAGTTCGAGGTGTCGGACATCTCGTGCCAGATCGCCAATTTCATTCCAAAAGGTCAGTCGGTCGAAGGGAAATTCAATCCCGACGAGTGGATGGAGCCCAAGGAACAGCGCAAGGTCGACGACTTCATCGTCTATGCCGTCGCCGCGGCCGAACAGGCGATCAAAGACAGCGGCTGGAAAGCCGATACACCCGACAAGCAAGAACGCACCGGCGTCTTGATCGGATCGGGCATCGGCGGCCTGCAGGGGATCGCCGAAACCTCGCTGCTGCTGCAGGAAAAAGGCCCGCGCCGGATCAGCCCGTTCTTCATCCCCGGCCGCCTTATCAATCTCGCCGGTGGCTACGTCTCGATCCGGCATGGGCTCAAAGGTCCCAATCATGCCGTTGTCACGGCGTGTTCGACGGGCGCGCACGCGATCGGCGATGCCGGCCGCCTGATCGCCCTCGGCGACGCCGATGTGATGGTCGCCGGCGGCACCGAAAGCCCGATCTGCCGCATCGCACTCGCGGGCTTCGCCGCCTGCCGCGCGCTCTCCACCGGCTTCAACGACCGGCCAACCAAAGGCTCGCGCCCCTATGACAAGGATCGCGACGGCTTCGTCATGGGCGAGGGCGCCGGCATCGTCGTGCTCGAAAGCCTCGAACACGCGCAAGCGCGCGGTGCCAGGATTTACGCTGAGCTGATCGGCTATGGCTTGTCGGGCGATGCCTATCACATCACGGCGCCAGCCGAATCGGGCGACGGCGCCTTCCGCTGCATGCGCATGGCGCTCAATCGCGCCGGCATCCAGGCGAGTGACGTCGACTACGTCAATGCGCATGGCACATCGACGCCGATGGGCGACGAAATCGAACTCGCCGCCGTCGAACGCCTGTTCAGCAATTCGGCCGGCAAGCTGAAAATGTCGTCGACCAAATCCGCGATCGGACATTTGCTGGGTGCGGCCGGATCGGTCGAGGCAATTTTTTCCGTGCTGGCAATACGCGACAACATCGCGCCGCCGACGTTGAACCTCGACAATCCGTCCGTAGAGACGCCGATCGATCTGGTGCCGCACGCGGCCAAGAAACTCCCGATCAATACCGTGCTGTCGAATTCGTTCGGGTTCGGCGGCACCAACGCGTCGCTGGTTCTGCGCCGGTTGGCGGCATGACGCCGCGCGGATCGTGAACGTCGCGTACCGCCTTTTGCCATATTTTGTGGTCGTAGTATCCCTATAAGTCGGGAATCGAGATCAAGCCTTCGGCGGTTGCCCCGTTGAAGCCGGAGACGCGCCCATGAACGACCGCCGGACGCCCGGCGAGACGAGTACGCGGCCCGCGGGAGCCTCTCCCCGGGTGACGACGTCGCGTGTCGTTTCCGCCCGGCCTCCGAAGCCGCCGCGCGCGCCGAAGGAGCCCAGAGAACCGCGCTCGATGCATCCGTTCCTGCGGTTTCTCAGTGGCCTGTTGACGCTCGTGTTGCTCGGCGGCTTCGCACTCGGCGGTTTCGGCGTCTATCTCAATCGGCAATTGGATGCGCCGGGGCCGCTGGCGCAAAGCAAGCTGATCGTCATTCCGAAAGGTGAGGGTACGCAGGAAATCGCCGGCCGCCTGGAGCGCGATGGCGTGATCCGCGACTCCCGCATCTTCACGGCGGGTTTCAGTTTGATGAGGATCTTGGGCGTCAACCCCAAGGGCTTGCAGTTGAAGGCCGGCGACTATGAAATCAAGCCCGCCTCCACCATGCGGCAAGTCGTCGACGTTCTGAACGAAGGCCGCACCGCCGTCTTTCGCGTCACCATTCCAGAAGGCCTGACGAGCCACCAGATCGTCGAGCGCATCAAGGCGGATCTGAATTTTACCGGCGACATCTCAGCCGTCCCGCCGGAAGGCTCGATGCTGCCCGAAACATTCAGCTTGACGCGGGGCACCTCGCGGCAGGCCTTCGTCGACATGCTGCAAGCCGAACAGAAGAAATTCATCGACAAGATTTGGGCCGAGCGGAAAGAGAATCTGCCTGTCAAGACGCCGCAGGAGGCGGTCATTCTGGCGTCGATCGTCGAGAAGGAAACCGGCCGCAACGACGAGCGCGAAAAAGTCTCGGCCGTGTTCGTCAATCGGCTGCGCCAGAACATCCGCCTGCAATCCGATCCGACCATTCTCTACGGCAAGTCCCTCGGCAAAGTCAGCTGGGGGGCGACGATCTTCCGGTCCGACATCGACGGCAAGACGGCGCACAACACCTACCAGATCAACGGTCTGCCGCCGACGCCGATCTGCAACCCCGGCAAGGCCGCGATCGAGGCGACGCTGAAGCCTTCGGTCACCAAGGATCTCTACTTCGTGGCGGACGGCAAAGGCGGTCACGTCTTTGCGGAAACGCTGAAGGATCACAACGCCAACGTCGCCAAGTGGCGCGAGATCGAGAAACATATCCAAGCGCGTGCAGGTGCCGCGGCCCAGCGCGCCGTCGTCCGCAACGCTCCGAGCGCCGTCGGCGAAGCCCAGGCCGCGCAACCGCCGGCTCCAGTGCCGCCCGCCACTGACGCCGCGCAAGTTCCAGCGACCGCGCCGGCACTGGCACCGTCCTCTGCGCCGCCAGGGGCGGCCTCGGCGCAGGCGCCCGCGCCACGCAAACGGTGAGCAACGCTGTTGGGTGGGCTTTGAGCCCAGGTCGGCTTGTGGGGCCCTGGCGAAGCGTCTAAGTTCGGGTCTGTTCCGAACCCCAAACAATGCGCCCAGGCTCACAATGGCTCTCAGCAGCATGACAGGCTTTGCCCGCGCGGATGGCACGCGCGGCCCCGTCAGCTGGCATTGGGAAGTCCGCACCGTCAACGGCCGCGGGCTCGATGTCCGCCTCCGTCTCGCCCCCGGCCACGATGTCCTGGAGCCGCGCATACGCGAAGCGGTGGCAAAGCATCTGTCGCGCGGCAGCGTTTCCGTCAATCTGGCGGTGCGTCGGATCGAAGGCGTCAGCGAGGTGCGCCTCAACGAGGCGGTCCTCGGCCAAGTGCTTGCCGCCAGCGAGAAGGTGCGCCAACGCCTTGGTGCGGACGCGCCGCGCGTCGAGGGCCTGCTGCAATTGCGCGGCGTCCTCGATTTCGTCGAGGCGGAGGACGACGAGGCCGAGGTCGAAGCGCGTGGCGCCCATATGCTGCAAGACCTCGATGTCGCGCTGGCCGGTGTCAAAGGCGCCCGTCGCAACGAAGGCGCGCGCCTCGCAACCGTGATTTCCGACCAGCTTGGCCAGATCGAGCGGGCCGTGGCGGCCGTCACGAGTTCACCCGCCCGCAGCCCCGATGTGATCAAGCAGCGCTTGCGCGAGCAGCTGGCCAAGCTTCTCGATCATGGCATCGCCCTCGACGAAGGCCGGCTTGCGCAGGAAGCGGCCCTGCTGGCGACGCGCGCCGATGTCGAAGAGGAGCTGAAGCGCCTCGCGTCACATGTCGCCGCCGCGCGGGAACTGCTCGCGACCAAGGGCCCTGTCGGCCGCAAGTTCGATTTCCTTGCCCAGGAATTCAACCGCGAGGCCAATACGCTTTGTTCAAAGTCTAATGATACAGAGATCACGCGCATCGGCCTCGATCTGAAGACCGTTATCGATCAGATGCGCGAGCAAGTGCAAAACATCGAATGATGACAACTCTCCGCAAGACGCCGATGACCCAAGCCCCCGTCAGCATCCCCCGCCGCGGCCTCCTTTTCGTCCTGTCGTCTCCGTCGGGCGCGGGCAAGACCACGCTGTCGCGGATGCTGCTCGCCGGCGATCCCAACATCACCATGTCGGTGTCGGTCACCACACGTAAGCCGCGCTCCGGCGAGGTCGATGGCCGCGACTACACGTTCCTCGATGACGCCGAATTCGCACGGCGGCGTGACGGCGGCGAGCTGCTCGAATGGGCCTTCGTTTTTGATCATCATTACGCGACGCCGCGTGGACCCGTCGTGCAGGCGCTCGACGGCGGGCGCGACGTTCTGTTCGATATCGACTGGCAGGGGACGCAACAGCTGCACCAGAAGCTGCCGGACGATCTCGTACGTGTGTTCATCCTGCCGCCCGACTCCAAGACGCTCGAGGCGCGTCTCACCGCGCGCAATCAAGATCCACCTGACGTCGTGGCGCGGCGTATGGCCAAGGCCGCGGGCGAGATCAGTCACTGGCCGGAGTACGACTACGTCATCGTCAACGACGACTTGGGCCGCAGCCTCGCAAGCTTGCAGGCGATCCTTGCCGCCGAACGCTTGCGGCGGGGGCGTCAGCGCGGCCTCGAGCCTTTCGTTGCCGGATTACTCAAGACCCTTTAGGGCCATCGAAAATCTGGGCGAGCGTCGCGAACTCTGCGACGCTCAAGGTCTCGCCGCGCCGGGTCGGGTCGATTCCAGCCCGATCGAGCAGGAGTTCCGGAAATGGCGTCAGCGATTTGAGGCTCTGGCGCAGCATCTTGCGGCGCTGGCCGAAGGCTGCCCCCGTGACGCGCCCCAACGTCGTCACCGAACAGGCAGGGGAGGGGGCTGCGCGCGGGCGAAACTCCACCACAGCCGATGCAACTTTAGGCGGCGGCGTGAACGCCTCCGGCGGCAACGTGAAGAGCAGACGCGGCTCACACCGCCATTGCGAGATTACCGCCAGGCGCCCATACGCCTTGCTACCGGGCTCCGCGACAATGCGCTCGGCAACCTCTTTCTGAAACATCAGCACCATTCGCTCGTACCACGGCGGCCAGGGCTCCGTTTCGAGCCATCCGATCAACAGCACCGTCGCGATATTGTAGGGCAGATTGGCCGCGATGATGGGACGCCCTTCGGCTTTGGGCACAAGCTCGTCCCAGCGCTGGGCAAGCGCATCCCCGAAGTGCACTGCGAGCCGTCCGGGATAGTGTGCGCTGATCGCGTCGAGCACGGGCCTGCAGCGTTGATCGCGCTCGATCGCCACCACCCGGGCCGCGCCCTCCATCAGAAGCGCCCGGGTCAGGCCGCCCGGCCCCGGTCCAATTTCGATGATGGTTTTGCCTTCGAGCGGCCCCGCGGCGCGCGCGATCCGGCGCGTGATATTGAAATCGAGAATGAAGTTCTGGCCGAGCCGTTTGTCGGCCGCCAATTCCGCTTCGCGAATGACGTCGCGCAGCGGCGGCAAACCGTCAGGGCTCGCCCCGCTCCTGGGCCCCGTGGTCACAAGCGCACCATCGGAACAGGCGCCATCATCGGTACTCGATGAGCGCGTCCTGCTTGATGTCGCGCAGGTGCTTCTTGGCCATCACCTCGAACTCCTGCTGCTGCAGCTCCTCGGTGGCCTTCTCGCGCTTCTTGTCGTCGGCCTTGATGGCGCGGCGGCCGCAGACGACGAACACTTCGACGCCGCTCGCCGATGCCGTCGGCGGCAGCATTTCGCCATCCTTGGCAGACAGCAACAATGTCCGCGTCGGCTCCGGCACGGAGCTTGGCGCGATGTAGTTCAGGGTGTCGACCTTGGTGTTCGCCATGCCTTGTGTCGCTGTGGGAATCGACTTGCAGCCGCCGAACCGGCGCCGCATCTGGTCCGCCTCCGCATTCCGTTTGGCGAGTGCGGTCTGGTCGAGTGCGCCTGGGATCGACAATGTGATGCGCTGCACTTGCAGCTCGACCGTGTCCTCGCCTGTCGTCGTGGACGCGAGCAACTTTTCGACGTCGCGCTGGTTCACCGAGATCTGCGCCGCAAAACGCCGGCGGATCACCTCGCGCCACGCAATGTTCGCCGCGAACCGCGCCTTCATCGTGCTTATATCGCCGCCGAGCCCTTTGATGTGATCGGCGAACTGCTGCTCCGTCATCTTGTTCTGCGCCGCGATCCCCTTGATGATCCGCGCGGTATCGTCATCGCTGATCTCGACACCGACCTTGCGCGCTTCCTGCAACTTCAGGCGCTCTTCGACCAGCTCCTCGATGGCCTGCTTGCGGAACTGGGGCACCATCGACGCGCGCGCACCTTCCAGCGCCTGCTTCTGCAGCCCCAAGGCAAACTGCTTCTTGCGTTCCTCGAAGATCGCAATGACCTGCTCGCGTGTCTTGCCCTGGTTCTTCGCGATCGTGTCTTCGAGAATGGCCCGCAGCTGCGTGTTCGTGCTGTCGCGCTGAATGAGTTGCTTGAAGCTCTCCTGCGCCTTGGCGCCGACGTTGGCCTGCAGCGCCGCCATGCGGGCGCGCTGATCCACCTCGAAGCCGGTGACGGGTTCGTCGTTGACGAGCGCCACGATCGATTTTGCCGGTACCGCCGGCGCCGCAGGTGCGGCTGGTTTTGCCGCGACTTTCGGTTTCGGCTTCGGGGCAGGTGCGGCGGCCGCCGGTGGAGGCTGCGGCGCGGCCTGCGGCGGCGGTGGGAAACTGCCCGGTCCCGGAACCAGCACGAAGCCCTGCGCATAGGCCGGCATTGCCAACAGCCACGGCGACACGGCCACGACGGCGGAGCAGAAAACCCTATGACGAAAGAGGCGCATCATATCGACCCGTCGCCGTTGATTCGGCTCTCGTGACTGTACCCGCGGCCCGGCTCAGCCGTGGCGATTATCAACAGGGGATTGCAACCAAAACACGGCAACGCCCTGGTTTCACGCAAGCGGCATCATTGCGGCCGGGTCTGGTTTTCCCAGGGCGCCGTCAGGGCGTTGGTCTGATAGTTGAAGCCACCCAAGTGCTTCAGTTCAAACCGGAGCATGACCGTCCGATCGGGCTTGATGTCGCAGCGATTGGTTCTCGACGAACGATTCCTGATAATTCGCCGTCAGCACAAAGCATTCGTCGGCGTAACGCAGTCCGATCGAGTCCTGGATCCGCTGTTTGCTGTCGATGTCGTACCGGAGCGATCCGAGCAGCGTCCAATGATCGGTCAGGCGTAGCGCGCCGCTCAGGAGGATATCCTGCTGGCTGTCGAGCGTGGTGAAGCCCGGCTCGGCGCGCGCATACGAATAGGAGATCGCGGTCGAAACCGGTCCGTAGCTGGCGGTCACCATCGTGTCCTGGCGCCGCAGCCCGAAATCCTTCTCGTCGAAGCGGCCTTGCGCGATCAAGGCGAGGCCGGCGAACGGCGACATGTAGAGGCCAGCGACATAGTCGGCACTTTTTGTTTCGAGGCCCGAGAAGCGCGAGAAGCTGTCGCGCGGGTTGGCGAGCGCACCGGTTGATGTCGATGGGTCGAAGCCCGGATTGGCGAACGCGTTTTCGCCAGCGAGATGGAAGCTCTGCCCGAACACCAGGCGTGTATGCAACCCGGTGTTGGCTTGGAAGGTGTACTGCAGTCCGACGTTGGCGCGGGTGCCGGTTTCGAGCCGGTCGAAGCCCGAGAACTTGTCGATGTCGAACAGCAGTGTGTCGTCGTAGTTGATGCTCTTGGCATCTTCGTTCGGCAGGCGGCGCTGATCCACCCGGTTCGGCCGCGCGATGATCTGCGCCGTCGGCTCGAGGATGTGCGAGGCGGTGCCGGTGTGCGCCACCAGCGGATACGAATAGTTCAATCCGACCGCGCCAAATCCACGCGTGACGGTGTCGTCGGCCTGTGCCAGCGCGACGTTGTCTGGATTGCGCGCATTCTGATAGCCATAGACATCGCCGCGCGCATGCGCGAATGGCGTCCACAATTGTCCGACCGCATCGACGAATTTGCGGCGCCAGCTGACTTCCGCGACGGCGTGTGTCGTGTCGGTGCCCGGGTCGGTCTCGACACTTCGCCGCGACATCGAGCGAGCGTGGCCGTTGAAGCTCAATTCACCGCCGGCGATCGGCGCACCCCAGATGTAGTTATAATCGATGACGGGATGAACCCGCGAGCCCGATGTGTTGGTGTCGTTCAGCAGCAATCCGCCGAAATGATAGAAGTTCGTCGCGAAATAATTCCGCTCGCTCTGCCCCACCAGGAACGCGTTGTTCACGCGATCGGTCTGCAGAACGCTGTCGAACTTGTAGAACCGCCGGAAGCTGTCGTCGCTCTCGAGTGTGACGTTCCACCCATACTTCCACCAAGACGACAGCGAGAACACGCCGCGGGTCTCGATGGTCCCGCGCCAGCCGTCCAGATCAGCGCGATTGTCGGCCGAGACGCTGTTGGGGAGTTTGCCGCCATCCTGATCGATGGCCGCGCCTCTGATACTGTACTCGCCATCGGCGAGCCGGTGCCGCCAGGTGCCCTGCCAGAGGGCGCCCTGCTTGGAGTGATAAACGGGATTGAACGTGAAATCGTAGTTCTGCGCGAGCGCGAAGTAGTACGGCACTTCGAGACCAAATCCGAGGTCGGTCGAGTGCGAGATGGAGGGTGCCAGAAAGCCCGAGCGCCGCTTCACCGACGGGTCCGCGTGCTGGAAATAGGGGAGCCAGAAGACCGGAACGCCGAACAGTTCGAACTGCGCGTCTTGATAGCTGATCGTCGCCTTGCCCTGATCGTGCGTGATGCGCTGGGCACTGATGCACCAGAGCGGCGACTTTCCGGGATCGTTCTTGCAGGGCGTGAACTTGCCCTTGTCGAATTCAGTGACGTTGCCGTCACGCCGCGTCGCGCTCTGGGCGGCGAAGCGTGAATCTTCCCGCGTGATCACCGACAGCTTCTGCACGAACGCATCGCGGAAATCGTCGGTCGCCTCGATCCGCTCGCCGCGCGTGATGTTGCCGTTGGGATCTTTGAGCTGCGCATTGCCTTCCGCGATCAGTTTGTTGCCAGACTGATCGTAGATCACCTGATCCGCAGTGAGGACGAAGTTGTTGAAGAAGAGCTGGACGTTGCCGCGCGCGACGACACGATTGTTCTTGGTGTCATAGACGAGCTGATCGGCTTCCATGTTCAGTGGCGCCGCTTGATCGACTTTGGGCGCGGTACCGAAAATCCCGCCTTGCGGTTTCTGGAAGACCCTCTGGCTACTGCCAGGACCACTGAGGCTCGGGTCCTGCGCTACAGCGTGCTGCGTGCCGGTCAAAGTCAGTGCGAGTACGAGCCCGAACGTCGCGACAAGCGCTCCCGTCCGCTGCAGCGACGGTTGTCCGTCACTGCAGACGCGCGACTGTCCGCACTTGGTGTGCGGTATCCGCGCTCGACGCATCACTCAGCCGTCCTCCTGGTGCAACAGCACCGCTAAAGATACGCAGGTCGCCAGTCCCAATGGGAACCAGACGGACAGAGACGGCGCGATCAGCCCGGCGGTGCCGATCTGCCGCGAAACCTCGGTCAAAAGGAAGAATCCTACTCCCCCTACAACCCCGAGCAGGACCATAGTCTGGACCCCTCCCTGGCGGAAGGACCGCAAAGACACAGTGGCGGCCAAAAGGACCATCACCATCAAGAGCATGGGCCGCGCCAACAGCAGTTCGTACTGCACCCGATATCGCGTGCTCGGCAGGCTGGATTTCTCCGCAGTTTCAATGACGCCGGGCAGTTCCCAGAACGACATGGCGATGTCCGCCTCGAGCGCATCCTTGACCCGATCGACATCGAGCGCCGTGCTCACGGTATACGTGTCGAACAGCTCGGGTTCCCGGCCCGGCCGTGCGACCCATGCCTTGGTCAACGCCCATTGACCGAGATCGAGGGTTGCCCTGTCTGCGTCGATCCTTTCCAGGAACCGCCCGCTGGCATCAAATTGAAAGACGGTCACGCCGACCAGTGTGGTCCCCTTGTTGGCGACAGCCTTGGCGTTCATCACCGAGGGGCCATCGGGCCCATCCTGGCGGAGCCAGGACGTGCTGCCGAAGCTCTGCAGCACGTTGGCCTCTTTGCCGAGCGCTTCGGCAACCCGGCGTTCGGCGTCGATGCGGGCCATGGCCGCCAGCGGATTGAAGACGAAGCTGCTGAACACACCGAGGACAGCTGCCACGGTCAATCCGGGCCGAATGAACTGCCAAACCGACATGCCACCGGCACGCATGATCGCCAACTCCGATTTCCGGCTGAAACTCATCAGTGCGCCCATGCCCCCGACGAGGGTCGCAAACGGCAACAGAATCTCCGAAAAGAACGGCAGCCGCAAAAGCGTGATCAAGGCCAATTGGCCGGTCGTCATTTGCTGGGTGCGGCGTGCTTGGCGCAGCAACTCGATGAAGTCGATCATGAAGATCAACAACATGCAGACGGCGAACGCGGACAGGATCGAGACCACGAACCGTTTGGCGATATAGCGCCGGAGCGAGCGTCCCATGAACATATCTACCTCGCCACGCTGGCCGTAACGGCCGACGACCGCCGGAACGAGGGGAGGGCACTCGCTATGCGCCGCTGGTACGCGCCGATCGCAGTGATGAGGCGCGGGGTGGGCCGCGGGCTGAGGTTCCAGATGGTTATGGTGATCGCCATCAGAGCCGCAATAGTGGGTATGAGGTAGAGCAGGGGCGCCCGCGTCGGATTGAGAACGACGAGGTTGGTTCCGCCGATGCCCGCCAAGCGCAACGCCGCCCCAACCGTGAACGCCAGAACCACGCTCTTGATGCGATTTTGCCGCGTTGTCCGCGCCTGCCCCACGGCTGCGATCGCAATGAGCACGAATGCGAACGGATAGAGCGGAGAGGCGAACCGCTCATGCAATTCCGCGATGTAGCGCTGCGGATGGTTCGCCATCATGAAATCGTTGGGCGGGGGATACATCAGTTCGCTGGTGTAGCGCTCGCGCGGACGCGTCTGCTGCTGCGACGCCTCCTTCTGCTCGAAGCGCTTCAAGTCCACGGCATAGCGTTCAAACGCAATGATTTCCGCTGCCCGGTTGTCTTCGGCGCGCCGGACAATATGCCCCTTTTCCATCAGCAGGTACGTCGTATCGCCCTGCTTCACCAGATGCCCGGTCTCCGAGAGATAGGACGACACGGTCTTCGGATCACGCGCGTCATGCATCAGGAGCCCGAGCAATTCGCCCTTCAGGGTGCGGTCGCGGATATGCAAGGTGACGTTGGGTTCCGCCGCCGTGAATTTTCCCGGTTGCAACACCTGCGTGAAGAGGTCGGCGCGCACCTCCGCGGCGAGTTCCAGCAGCCGTCGCTGGCTCCAGGGCGCCACCCAGTGGTTCACTGTTGCAAGCGTGCACGAAACGATGGTTGCGAGCAGGAGCAGGGGCCTCAGCACGGTCCACACCGGCGCTCCACCGGCCGTCAGCACGATCAGCTCACTGTCCGCATTCAGCCGGTTGAGCAGATGGATGGCCGCGATCAGCAGGGCGATCGGCGCAATCAATGCCATGAGGCTCGGCAGCGCCAGCGTTGTCATGGCGATGAACGTTCGGGTGGTCTGGCCTTGCCCGGTCACGACATCGAGCTGGCGCAAGGCGACCGCGATCCACGTCACTCCCGTCAAGGAGAGGAGGATCAACAGCATCGCACCCGCAGCCTGTCTGAAGACGTACCGCCCGACCAACTTCATCCCTGACCCATTCTGGATCTTAAATCCCCGTTTCTTCCGGGTCCCATAGCATGGTGGCGGAAAGGTGGCTCGGCGCGGGGGGCGGCTATACACAACCAGCGGGGTGTGCGCACGAATGCGCGTTTGCGTCTCGGACGCCAAACGGTATTCTGCTCCACACCCTCCCGCCATCGCCACTGGGTCTGGGCTCGGCCGCAAGGTCTGGGACCCTCGTCCGGTGTAGCGCGCCATAGTCCGGACCAGCCATGCTCGAAATCCGCTTCGTTTCACTGTCGACAGCCCCTGCCGCCGCGACCGTGATCCTCGCCGGGCCAGACGCGAGCCTCAGCAGCCACGGCCGTGACATCGATCGCAAAACCAACGGCACAGTGCAGCGCGCCGCAGCCGCCGCCAGTTTCAAGGGGAAAGCCAAGTCAACCTTTGAAATCTTGGCGCCACAGGGCATCGAGGCAAACCGCCTGATCGTGGTCGGCGCCGGCGCCGACCTTGAGGATCACGATCGCGTCCAGCTCGGCGGCTACGTCATGGCCCAGATCAGCGCGCGCAAATGCACGACCGCGCACCTGATCGCCGAGCTTGCAGACACCGGCAAGGTCTCTCCACAGGACCTCGCCGCCGACCTCGCCTACGGCGCGCTGCTGCGCAGTTATAGCTTTCGCAAATACTTGACCCGGCCGGCCGATGAGAACGGGGCAGGGGAGCTCAAAACGCTGATCGTCCATTGCGCCAAGCCCGAAGCGGTCGCCGAAGCCTTCGCCGCCCGCAAGGCAGTCGCCGAAGGCGTGTTCCTGGCGCGCGACCTTGTCAACGAACCGGCCAACGCGCTCGGTCCTGTGGAGTTTGCCGAGCGCGTCGCCGAGATTTCGTCGGCGGGGCTCGAGATCGAGGTGCTCGGCCACGAACAGCTCGAAACCCTTGGCATGCGGGCACTTCTCGGCGTCGGACAAGGCAGCGTCCGGCCGTCCCGCGTCGTCGTCATGCAATGGCACGGCGCCAAATCCAAGCGCACCAAACCGCTGTGCTTTGTCGGCAAGGGCGTCGTCTTCGACACGGGCGGCATTTCGATGAAACCTGCCGCCGGCATGGAGGACATGAAGGGCGACATGGGAGGGGCGGCTTGCGTCAGCGGACTGATGCTGGCGCTCGCAAAGCGCAAGGCCCCCGTCAACGCCATTGGCCTCATCGGGCTTGTCGAGAACATGCCCTCTGGTAACGCGCAGCGCCCCGGAGACATCGTCAAATCCATGTCGGGACAGACGATTGAAATCCTGAATACCGACGCCGAGGGCCGCCTGGTCCTGGCCGACGTCCTCTGGTATGCGCAGGAGCGCTTCAAGCCGCGCCTGATCGTCGATCTCGCCACCCTCACGGGCGCGATCATGGTGGCCCTCGGCAAGGAGTACGCCGGGCTCTTTTCCAACGACGATAAACTGGCGGCCGACCTTTTCAAGGCAGGCGAGGCGACGGGCGAAAAAGTTTGGCGCATGCCACTCGCCAAAGCCTACGACAAGCTGATCGACAGCAAGAACGCGGACATGAAAAACATCGGTGGCCGCTTCGGTGGCGCCATCACCGCCGCGCAATTCATCCAGCGTTTCATCAAGGATACGCCCTGGGCGCATCTGGACGTCGCCGGCACGGCCATGGACTCGAACAAGAGCGAGATCAGCCAAGGCTGGGCTTCGGGCTGGGGGGTGCGCTTGCTCGACCGATTCGTGTCAGACGCTCAGGAATGAATTCCGGTATCGAGATCGCGACCACGCACAGAGTTATCTGAGATTAGTCTAGAAATATCAAATTTTTTTCCATAATATATATTACGCGAATTGACATGAGGCTGAACGGATGGATACGGTTAGGCTCTCCTCAAACGCTGTTTTCGGCAATTTCTCCAATTCCGGCCGCGCGACCCAACCCCTCAGTCCGCGATGTTGAGATGGAACGTTCTGCTCGCGGTCTCGCCCGACGCGAGGCGTGCCGTGATTGAGAACGTGTCCGCCCCTTCTGTATTGGGACGGGCCGAGTAGTAGATTCCGACGCCTTGCACCTTGGCACCGATGCAGGAACCCGACAGACTGTACTGCACCGTCGTCCCCTGCCCTTCGCGCAGAGCGACGCTACCTTTGGCCGGCGGCACATCGATGGTAATCTGGGCCGATGGCGTTGACCGGCACTGGCCGTCGAAGCCCGCCATCACAAAGACCCGCGTCGTCCCGCCTGGCGAAACCCGCGTGGCGCTGCGAGGAGGGTCCTGCGCGAACCCCTCGGACGCGAGTGCGGCCATAGCCCCACACATGACGGCGACGATGCGCGAAAGACGTGTGCTCATATGTTGCGCCCATGGATGCCGATGCTCGCCTAGACTAGCCCTGGAGCGGATTCGCGACAATCTGGTGGCGGGCTGCCCGAGGCCGCGTTGAAACACCGTGGATCGAACGAGGCGGATCATGCCCAAGCCCTCCCGTGACATTGCCGAGCTTATCGACATCTTGGCGGCCCTGCGCACGCCGATCACCGGTTGCCCGTGGGATCTCGAACAGACGTTCGCGACCATCGCGCCATACACGCTCGAAGAAGCCTACGAGGTCGCCGAGGCCATTGCCCGTGGCGACAAGACCGACCTCAAGGAAGAACTCGGCGACCTGTTGCTACAAGTCGTGTACCACGCGCGCATGGCGGAGGAAGAAAACGAGTTTGCGTTCGGCGACGTCGTCGAGGGCATCACCCGCAAAATGATCCGCCGCCACCCGCACGTCTTCGGCGATGAGCATGCGCGCTCCATGGGTGCCGCCAAAGGTTTTTGGGAAAAGATCAAAGCCGAAGAGCGGGCCGAGAAGGCCGCCGCGCGCGCCCGCCGTGATGGGGGCCGTGGCGAGGCCCGTGACGAGGAAAGCGCCGCCTCGCCGTCGCTGCTCGCCGATATACCCGTCGGTCTGCCGGCGCTCGCGCGCGCCGTCAAGTTGCAGGCCAAAGCGGCGAAGGTCGGATTTGACTGGCCGTCGCTGGCGCCCGTGTTCGACAAGATGCGCGAGGAGCTCGCCGAGTTCGAGGCCGTTGCCCTCCCCGCCGATCCGCGCGGCTCCGGTCAGCACGCTGCCGGGAATGATCGAGACAAGGTCGAAGAAGAATTCGGCGATCTGCTGTTCGTCATGGCGAACGTCGCCCGGCATCTCGATCTCGATCCGGAGACTGCGCTCCGCGGCGCCAACGAAAAATTCCGCCGCCGCTTCGCCTACATCGAGCAACATCTCGCGGGGCGCGGCAAGACGCCGGCGCAATCGGATCTCACTGAAATGGACTCACTCTGGAACGACGCCAAACGTGCCGAGCGCTCTTAGCGATCACGCCCCTCCCCACGCTATCACTCTACCAAAAATACAGGCAATCCGCACGCAACTTCGCGCCGCATGGTTGCGCAATTGCGAACGCTCATGCCCCGCGCGCGGGCGCCAACCCGGCCTTTTTGAGAATGCCGTCGAGATGGCCGCGCTTGGCCGGATCGAGCCGCACCCGGCACGACACGGTACCACTCTCGTCGGCGGCCCGCGTCAGGACGTCACCGTTTTGATAGAGCCAGCTCAACAGACGGCCCTCGTGCGGCGGCAACGCAACGTCGACCACGACGTCGCGTGCGCCGGCGCGCTGATCGATTGCTGACAGCAGCGCCTCGACCCCCTCCCCTGTTGCGGCCGAAACCAACACCGTCGGGCGCGGTGCGCGTCCGGCATCGTGTTCGAGGATCAATCGCGGCTCCGGTGCCACGCGATCGATCTTGTTCCAGACATCGAGAATGTTCGGCTCCGCGCGATCTGGGTCGACGCCGAGTTCGCGCAACACCGCTGCGACGTCGGCTGCCTGCAGATCCGTCTCTGGATGACTGATATCACGCACATGCAGCACGAGGTCGGCTTCGATCACCTCTTCGAGGGTCGCGCGAAAGGCCGCGACCAGGGTCGTCGGAAGATCGGAGATGAATCCCACGGTGTCAGACAAGATGATCCGGCGCCCGCCCGCGAGTTTCACCTCCCGCATGGTTGGATCGAGCGTTGCGAACACCTGGTCTTTCGCCAGCACGCCGGCACCGGTGATGCGATTGAAGAGCGTGGATTTTCCCGCGTTCGTGTAGCCGACGATCGCAACGATCGGATACGGTACCTTGCGGCGGCCCTTGCGATGCAGTTCCCGCGTTCGGACAACCTGCACCAGCTCCGACTTCAGCTTGTCGATCTTGTCCTGCAAAATACGGCGATCGAGTTCGAGCTGACGCTCACCCGGTCCGCCGAGGAAGCCCGCGCCGCCGCGCTGCCGCTCGAGATGGGTCCAGGCCCGTACCAGGCGCCCCTTCTGGTAGCTCAGGTGCGCGAGTTCGACTTGTAGCCGCCCTTCCCGTGTTCGTGCCCGCCGTCCAAAGATCTCGAGGATCAACCCGGTCCGGTCGATGACCTTGCACGACCATACCTTCTCCAGATTGCGCTGCTGCACCGGCGTCACCGCATGATCGACCACGACCAGCATGATCTTCTCGGTCTCGACGAGCGCCTTGATCTCCTCGACTTTACCCGACCCGAAGAGTGTTCCTGGTTTCAGCTGCGGCAGCGGCACCAGCAGCGATTGCCGCACGTCGAGATCAATCGCGTGCGCGAGACCAATCGCTTCCTCCAACCGGTCTTGCGGCGAGTGCAAGGGTGGCGGCGCGGCGGCGACGCTGTTGACCGGGAGCGGACGCCGCCCACGCGGAGGGACCGGCACCAACACCAACGCACGCACACCGACCGCGAGCCCACCGGTTTCGATGGCATCGCTCTCAACGTCGTCGTTGTCGAAATGCGGATCGCTGATTGCCGCTACTCTTTAGTTGGTATCTTGCGTTTCGCTGTCGAACAGCTGCACCGGCCCGCCCGGCATGATCGTCGAGATCGCATGCTTGTAGACGAGCTGGGAATGACCATCGCGGCGCAGCAGCACGCAGAAATTATCGAACCACGTGACGATGCCCTGCAGTTTCACGCCATTGATCAGAAAGATGGTCAGGGGCGTCTTGTTCTTGCGGACGTAATTGAGGAATGTGTCTTGAAGGCTAGGCGCGCGTTCGTTGGCCATGTTCTTGGGTGTCCGGTCGTTTTTTGTTGCGGGCAGAACACCACACCTGTGACTGCCTTCGCGGATATATAGGGTAATTGTAGGTCTAGTCCGCTTTTGTTGCAATGCGGAAACGGCAGACTACGGTAACACCCGGCGCGTCAGCGGGCCGCGATCTCCGCGACCTCATGGAAGGCGGCGCGAAGCCTTTGAGTTGTAAGGCCCGGCGCTCCATTGCCGACCGGTGCGCCATCGATCTGGACGACCGGCATCACGATGTTCGTGGCGCTGGTGACGAAGGCCTCACGGGCCGCTTTTGCCTCCTCCACCGTGAAAGGGCGCTCGACCAGTTCGATTTTTTCCCGCCGCAGGACATCGAGCAGCGTCGCCCGCGTGACCCCTGGCAGGATCGCCGGACTGAGCGCCCGGGTCACCAGCCGCCCCTCGCGATCGATGATCCAGGCATTGCTCGAAGCGCCTTCCGTCACGAACCCGTCGGCATCGATGAGCCAGGCCTCCTTGGCGCCAATCTTTTTCGCCTCTTCCTTTGCCAGCGACGACGGCAACAACATCACGGTCTTGATATCGCAACGTCCCCAGCGCATGTCGCGCACCGTCTTGATGCCGATCCCCTGCTCCGCCGCAGCGTCGCCTTTTTCACGCGACTGACTGCGCGCGAGACAGACGACCGTGGGGCTCAGGCCTGCGCCGGAGAACAAGAAGTCGCGCCGGCGCGCACCGCGCGACACCTGCAGATAGACGCTGCCGTCGGCGACGCCATTGCGCCGTATCGTTTCGCGCAACACCCGCGCCCAAGCGCTGCGGCTCATCGGCTGCGGAATTTCAAGCTCACGCAGCGATCGTTCGAGCCGGGCCATATGACGGGTCTCGTCGACGAGGTGACCGCCTCGCACCTCGCACACCTCATAGACCGCGTCGCCGAATTGGAAACCGCGATCCTCCGCGTGCACATGCGCTTGGCGCCAAGGCAGATACCGCCCATCGACATACACGACCCGCGCCATGATCCCCTGCCCTCTCCTGCTGTCCCGCTCAGGCTTGACGCACGTCGTTCGACCGCTGTTCGGACGACACGCCAAGAGCACGAAGCTTACGATGCAATGCTGAACGTTCCATGCCCACGAACTCGGCCGTGCGCGAAATATTGCCACCGAAGCGGCTGATCTGCGCCAGCAGATAATCCCGCTCAAAGATTTCGCGGGCTTCGCGCAGCGGCAGCGACATCAGATGTTCTTTGCCCGCATTCATCGGCAACGGCACGTTCGAGCCGATCTCATCCGGCAGCATCGCGGCCGTGATCGTGCTGTCGGGTTCTCCACTCGACAGGATCATCAGCCGTTCGATGTTGTTGCGCAATTCCCGCACATTTCCCGGCCAATCATGGGTCTGCAGAACGGCGATCGCATCTTCACCGATTTTGCGCGGTGCCAAGCCCGACGACTGCGCGATCTGCTGCGTAAAATAGTTGATCAGCGCGGGGATATCGTCCCGGCGCTCGTTGATGCCGGGCACGCGCAGCGGCACCACGTTGAGGCGGTGATAGAGGTCCTCGCGGAACCGTCCCTCGCTCATTTCGCGTTCGAGATCCCGGCTCGTCGACGATACGATGCGGACGTCGACCGACACCTTCGGACCGCCACCGACCCGCTGGAACTTCTGCTCGACCAGCACGCGCAACACCTTGCCTTGCGTTTCGAGCGGCATGTCCGCGACTTCGTCGATATAGAGCGTGCCACCGTGCGCCTCTTCCAGCGCGCCAACCTTGCGCGGCCCCGACACGTCTTCCGTGCCGAACAATTCCTCTTCGACGCGATCGGGCGCCATCGCCGCTGCGTTCAGCACCACGAACGGGCCGTCCTTGCGCAAGGACTTGGCGTGCAGGACGCGCGCGGCGAGCTCCTTGCCCGAGCCGGCCGCGCCACGGATCAGAATGCGGCTATTGGTCGGCGCCACGCGATCGATCGCACCCACGAGTTGATTGATCGCCGCCGATTGCCCAATCATTTCGAAACTGACGGCGGACCGCTCGCGCAGCTGGCGCACTTCCCGGTGCAATTTCGACGCTTCGAGCGCACGCATCACGACCAGCAACAGCCGGTCCGCCTTGAACGGCTTCTCGATGTAATCGTATGCGCCGCGACGGATCGCCGTCACGGCCGTCTCGATGTTGCCATGGCCGGAAATGATCACGACGGGAAGATCTGGATGGGCCTTCTTGATGACGTTGAGCACCTCGAGACCGTCGAGACGGCTCCCCTGCAGCCAGATATCCAAGACCACCAGATGCGGCCGGCGTTGCTCAATGGCTTTCAGAGCCTCGTCACTGTCACGGGCGAGGCGCGGCCGATGCCCTTCGTCCTCGAGCAAACCAGAAACCATCTCACGGATATCGGCCTCGTCATCGACGACCAGGATGTCAGATGCCATGGATTACTCCCTCATTGATCAACGTCAGTGACGAACCGCGAACACGGGGCGCGGCTCCTTTTTGATGAGTTGTTGCGCGGACGGTTCGAGTGCGAGCAAAATGATACGGATCAAGGCGCCGCGGGAACGCCCGGGCGCCACCGGCGCGTCTTCGAGCGTCAACGTACCACCGTGCTGTTCGACGATCTTCTGGACAATCGCAAGACCAAGCCCTGTCCCCTTCGCGCCCTTCGTCGTCACATAGGGCTCGAGCAAACGTTGACGATCTTGCTTCGGCAGCCCGAGGCCGTTGTCGATCACTTCGATGATCGCACGCGCGCCGTCCTGACGCACGATAACGTCGACGCGACCGCGCCAATCGGCCGACTTGTCTATGGCCTCCGCAGCGGTTGCGACCGATTCAGCGGCGTTTTTCACGAGATTGGTGATGGCTTGCGACAACAGCCGCCGGTCCGCCGAGACGTGCACCGGATCTGACGCCATGCTGGTCGCGATGGTAACCCCGCCCGGCGATCCCATCTGGAACAGCACGACTGGGTCGCGCACTGCGTCGCGCAAATCCAGGTCCGTCATCTCTGGCTTCGGCATCCGCGCAAACGACGAGAACTCATCGACCATGCGCGAGACATCGCCGACCTGCCGGATGATGGTTTCGGTGCACTTGTCGAATACTTCGCGGTCTTCCGTGATGACCGAGCCGTACTTGCGCCGCAGCCGTTCGGCCGAAAGTTGTATCGGCGTGAGCGGGTTTTTGATTTCGTGCGCGATGCGCCGTGCGACGTCCGCCCAGGCGCTCGATCGTTGCGCGGTCACGAGTTCAGTGATGTCGTCGAACGTGACGACGGCGCCTTGCTCGCCCTCACCCTCGGTCTCGCGCGTGACCCGCACCGCAAACCGCCGCTCGACGCCATTGACGGCGATGACGACGTCGTTGGCGGGCCGATTGGCGTTCGTCGGCGCCATTGCGGCCGCATAAATTGGGACAAATTCGGGAATCGCCTGAGACAAATCACGATCGACGATCGTCGCCATGTCGCGGCCCAGCAGCTTCTCCGCCGACCGGTTCATCAGCGTCACGCGCCCACTGGGCTCGACGCCGAGAACCCCCGCCGATACGCCCGAAAGCACGGCTTCGATGAAGCGCCGGCGCTCGGTGAGTTCCGTGTTGGCGCTGACGAGATCGGAGCGCTGCCGATCCAGCTGCTGGGTCATGTGATTGAAGTCCATCGATAGGCGGCGCAGATCGCCCTCCCCTCGCAGCACCGGAAGCTGCACCGAGAGATCGCCTTTGGCGACCTGCTGGGCGCCATCGATCAAGCGTCTGATGGGAGCCACGAGGCGGCCTGCGAACCACAGCCCCACCCAGATCGCCGCCAGCATCGCCGTCACCGACGACATGAAATAGAGGAGGCCGTGGATGAATTTCCATCCGCCGCGCCGCTGCCGCATCGCCTCATACTCGGCGACGCCCGCTTGCGTGCGCTGCAAATGCGAGAACACCTTCGGGTTCACGCCGCGCGCCACGTAAAGATAGTGATCGGGGTGCTTCGACAATTTCGCCAACGCCGCCACGCGCACGCTCTCGGTCGGCATCAGCAATGGGACCTGGCCCGCCTCGGTTGCCTCTATCAACGCGAGCGGCGGCCTTATGTAGGGGATCCGCTCGTTTTCCAACGCCGCGAACTTCACATCCCCCTTGCGGTCGATAACGTACGCCACCGGAAGATCGCGGAGGCCCGCCTGGGCGAACACAAGTTCGCGAAAGCGGCGATCGTCGCCGCCGATGAACGTCGCGGCATCGTCGATATCGCGCGCCATATTGACGATGTCGGTGCGGATCACCTGCCCATGCTCTTCGAGATAGGCGTTGGCGACATCGAGCGAGTTGCCGACGATGGTGCGCGTCTGGGTCGAAAACACGCCGTCGATGGCGCGCGAAAACGTCGTCGTCGCCACCATTGTCAGCATCAGCGCGGGCACCGCCGCGATCAGACTGAATAGCGCGACTACGCGGCCATAGAGCTGTGCGCCGGGCACCCTCGCCCGCCATGCCTTGCGCAGGCCGTATGCCTGTTGGCCGATGACGCCGAACATCGCGATCACCAGCAGAATATTGATCAGAAGCACGATGCCGACGACGTCATTGCGCGGCACCAGCGGCGTCAAACCCGTCAGAATAAGGAACGTCGCGAGCCCCGAAATCACCGACAGGATCACGATCACGAGCCCGATCCAGAAGGCGCGATTGCCCGTCCCCGGCAGCGGCCGGACGTCCTGTTCGGGTGCCTCGAGCGAGGCTTTTCCGCCGGTCTGTGTCATGCCTCGATCTTGCCGGCGCGTTGCCAGGCTGAAGGTGGGCTTGGGGGAGTTTGGTGGACGCATCAGGAGACAAGCCCCCTAAGCGTCCAGGCCACAGGACTGTGATCCTACCACAGTGTGGCAGCTTTGCGACAACGCGTTTCGCAATCCACGGCGCGCAGCAGCGTTCGGCAGATAATGGCTATATATTAGTCAGTTACGAAGTCGCGCCGCGATATACTTGAATGTCGAGATCCTTGATCTTCTTGCGCAGCGTGTTCCGATTGAGCCCCAAAAGATCCGCAGCCCTAATCTGATTGCCGCGCGTTGCTGCCAACGCGGCGATGATCAGTGGCCGCTCGACCTGATGGATCACCCGGTCGTAAAGCCCGGCTGGCGGCAGCTCCCGGCCATACCCCGCGAAGTGCTCGGACAGATACTGTTCCACCATTTCGGGCAATGCCTTTGAATCCATAGGTCCGGTCTGACCATTCGACACCGGACTGTGCGCCACCAGCTCGTTCTCGACCGCCGCCAGCGTCAGCGTGTCGTCCGGATGGAGGGCCACCAGCCGCCGCGTCAAATTCTCGAGTTCGCGCACGTTGCCGGGCCACGCATGTTTTTTCAGCCGCTCAATCGCCGCCGTCTCGATGGATTTCTGCCCGAGCCCCGCCTTTGCCGATTGGCGCAAGAAATGCCGCGCCAGATCGCCGACATCTTCGGGCCGTTCGCGCAAAGGCGGCAGCCGCAACGGCACGACATTCAGGCGATAAAACAGATCCTCGCGAAATAGCCCTTGCTGAATATGTGCGCGTAAATCGCGATGCGTCGCCGCCACGATACGCACGTCTGTCTTGATCGCCGTGCGTCCGCCGACCGTCGTGTACTCGCCCTCCTGCAACACGCGCAGCAACCGCGTCTGCGCTTCCATCGGCATGTCGCCGATCTCATCGAGAAACAACGTACCGCCCTCCGCCTGCTCGAACCGGCCCTGCGCCCGCGCCTGCGCGCCCGTGAACGCGCCGCGCTCATGTCCGAACAGCTCGCTCTCGATCAGCTCGCGCGGGATTGCCGCCATGTTGATCGCGACGAACGGGCCGTTGCGGCGCTTGCCATAGTTGTGCAGGACACGCGCGACGAGTTCCTTGCCCGTGCCGCTTTCGCCATTGATCATCACCGTTAGATCGGTTTGCGTCAGCCGCGCGAGCGTGCGGTAAATATCCTGCATCACCGGCGAGCGGCCGATCAGCGGCATCTCCTCGCCTTCTGTCTCGGTGCTACGGGTTGCCTTGCGGCCAGGTTCGGCCAACGCGCGGCCGACCACCGCCACCAGCTCGTTCAAGTCGAACGGCTTCGGCAGATATTCGTACGCCCCCTTCTCGGCGGCCGACAGCGCCGTCATGAGCGTGTTCTGTGCGCTCATGACGATGATCGGCAGATCCGGCCGGATCTTTTTGATGCGCGGGATCAGATCGAACGCATTCTCGTCCGGCATGACGACGTCGGTGATGATGACATCGCCCTCGCCTTGCGACACCCAGCGCCAGAGCGTCGCTGCATTGCTTGTCGCCCGCGGCGCATAGCCGGCCCGGGCCAGCGCCTGATTGAGCACTGTTCTGATGGCAGTGTCATCGTCGGCGATCAGAACGGTTCCGCGTCCAGCCATATGCCGCTCCCTCAGCTTTCCGTTTAACGCGCGTCCTGCATCGGCAGCAGGATGCGAAAAATCGTACGCTTGTTGACGCTGTCGCACTCGATGATGCCGCCGTGATCGCGAATGATCTTGGCCACCAGCGCCAATCCGAGACCCTTGCCCTGACGTTTGGTGGTGACGAACGGATCGAACAGATACGGCTTCATGTTCTCCGGGATGCCGATGCCGTTGTCCTCGACCTCGATCATCAGCGGCAGCGCGACGCGAGCGCCACTGCCGGGCACCGAGAGCCGCACGCCTGGCCTGAACGCCGTGCGGATCACCACGCGGCCAGGATCTTGCCGCTGCGATGGCGGCCGCTCCTGCACCGCTTCCGCCGCGTTCTTCACGAGGTTGAGGAACGCCTGGATGAGTTTGTCGCGGTTGGCCGGCACGGGCGGCAGCGAGGGGTCATACTCCTCAAAAACCTTTGTGCCACGGGCAAAACCAGATTCACCCAGCGTCTTCACGTGATTGAGCACGACGTGAATATTGACCGGCTCTTTGCTGAGCGGCCGCTCGTCGCCGAACACTTCCATGCCATCGACGAGATCGCGAATGCGGTCGGTCTCGGCGACGATGAGCTGCGTCAGCGCCCGGTCGTCATCGCGCAGGCCCGGCTCCAGCAATTGCGCGGCACCGCGAATGCCGGACAGCGGATTCTTGATCTCGTGCGCCAAGCACGTCCGCCATGCCGGAGACCGACCGCGCCGACGCGCGATGCGTCAGTTGCCGCTCGATCATCGTCGCCATCGAGCGCAATTGCAGCATCAGCACGACGAGGTCCGCGCTCTCCGGCACCAGACCGCCGTGCACATCGACCAGCTTGTGGGTACCGGAGCGCGGCAAGTCCACCTCGACGCCGTACTCGTTGACGGATTGGCCCGAGCGCCGCACCTGCCCGATCAAGGCGAGCAAGGGCGAACCGAACGCCACCAACTCATTGAGCGTGAGCCGCTTCATCATCGCTTGGCTCGAAGAGAAGAACACTTCCGCCGCCGCGTTCGCATAGATGATGCGATCATCCTCGCCGATGACGACGATCGGGTGCGGCAGCGCGCCAAGCAGCACGTCATGCTCGATGTGGCGGCGGGCCGTTGCCGGCGGCGTGCGACGGGTGGCGGTCTCGCTCATGCCGCCATCTCCGCCGCATCGTCATAAAACCGCGCGAGGCCGTCATCGACGCGACGCGCATCCGGCTCGGTGCAAAGATCGCGCCGCCACGCCTTCACGACTTCCTCAGGCGCGCCACTCGACGCCAAGTACCAGCCGATGTGCTTACGCGCGTTGCGCAATCCGAGCTCTGGTCCATAGTGTTGCAGCATCGCCGCGACGTGCGCGCGCGCGATCCGCCCCTGCGCGTGCAGCGGTGGCGCTCCAGGATCGCGACCGCTCGCGAGCGCCTCCGCTATGCGCGCCGAAATCCACGGCGCACCATAGGCGCCGCGCCCGATCATCACGCCGTCAGCGCCTGACGCCGCCAGCGCCGCGTCTGCCGTCGCGACACTCGTGATGTCGCCATTCACCAGCACGGGGATCGACACCGCCTGCTTCACTTGGCGGACGAACGCCCAGTTCGCCTCGCCCTTGAAGAATTGGCAGCGCGTGCGCCCGTGCACTGTGATGAGTTTGACGCCGCAGTGCTCGGCGCGGCGCGCGAGTTCCGGCGCATTGAGCGAGCGTTCGTCCCACCCCATCCGCATCTTCAGCGTCACCGGGACGCCGACCGCGCCGACCACCGCGTCGATCAGGCCCACGGCTTGGTCCAGGTCGCGCATCAGCGCCGAGCCCGACAACTTGCCGGTCACTTCTTTGGCCGGGCATCCCATGTTGATATCGACAATGTCGGCGCCGAGGCCCTCGGCGATGCGCGCGCCCTCGGCCATCCACTTTGCCTCGCGGCCGACAAGTTGTATGACGAATGGTTTTTGCGCGACGCGCGCGGCGCGGCGGCGTACGTCGGGGCGCTCCTTGACCAGCTCTTCGCTGGCGACCATCTCGGAGACGACCATGCCCGCACCGAGATCGAGCGCGAGCTGGCGAAACGGCAAGTCGCTGACTCCCGTCATCGGCGCCAGTACGACAGGATGCGGCACCGCCACGGCGCCGATGGTGAGCGCCCCGGCGCGAACCAGTGGCGTGCCTGACGGCTTTGGCGGCGGCGCTTGAGTGCTCATTTGCCTATTTTATGGGCTATTTATATAGTTGCGCGTATTTTGAGCAATTTAGCAGAACTTGCGCCCTTCGCAAGTGCGAAATTGCTTGCCGTTGCCCTTGTTCGACCGCGCTCGTAAGACGGGAGCGAACCTGCCCAAAGGACGGCCCGTGACTACAGTTGCCCTCATCGTTGCTGCAGGCCGCGGTACCCGTGCTGGAGGTCCGGGATCCACCGCAGGACCCAAGCAATACGCCACACTCGGCGGCAAGACCGTGTTGGCGCGAACGCTCGAGGCCTTCTCGAGCCACCCCGGCATTTCCGCCATCTGGGTCGTGATCCACCCTGACGACCGCGCGGTCTACGATGACATCGCCCGGCAAAGTTTCCCACGCCTGCGGCCGCCGGTGTTTGGCGGTGCCACACGACAGGAGAGCGTCCGCCTTGGCCTCGAGGCGATCGCTGCTGCAGCGTCCAAGGGCGCGGCCAGCACCCGCCGCGTCCTGATCCACGATGCGGCGCGGCCGTTCGTATCGGGTGATGTGATTGGCCGGGTGATCGCCGCGCTCGACGGTCACGTCGCGGTGCTTCCCGCACTGCCCGTCGCCGAGACGTTGAAGCGCGCCGGCGCCGATCGCCTAGTTGCCGGCACCGTCGATCGTCAAGGCGTCTATGCCGCGCAAACACCGCAAGGCTTCGCATTCGAATCCATTCTCGCCGCCCACCGCAACGCGGCCGCCACAAGCGCATCCAACTTCACCGATGACACCAGCATCGCCGAATGGGCGGGCATTCCGGTCGCGATCGTCGATGGCAGCGCCGCCAACACAAAACTCACAACGCCCGAGGATCTCCGCATGGCCGACGAGCGATTGCGCGCCGCCTCCGTCCCCGACATTCGCACCGGTCAGGGTTTTGACGTGCACCGCTTCACCGCCGGCGATCACGTCTGGCTCTGCGGCCTCAAGATCCCGCACTCGCACGGCCTCGACGGTCACTCCGATGCCGACGTCGGCCTGCACGCGCTGACCGATGCTCTGCTCGGCGCCATCGCCGACGGCGACATCGGCCTCCACTTCAAGAACACTGACCCGCGCTGGAAGGGCGCCGCCTCGCACCTCTTTCTCGCCGACGCCGCGCGCCGCGTCGCAGCCCTCGGCGGGCGCATCACCAACGTCGATATCACCATTCTGTGCGAGGCGCCCAAAATCACGCCGCATCGCGACGCCATGCGCGCGCGCATCGCCGAGATCCTGGCGCTCGATGTGTCCCGCGTCGCCGTCAAGGCCACCACCACCGAAGGTCTCGGCTTCACCGGCCGCCGCGAAGGCATCGCCGCGCTGGCGAGTGCGATGGTGATTTTACCGTCTTAACTGCCCAACAATAGCTCGTCATCCCGGACAAACGCGCATCGCGCGTGCAGATCCGGGACCCAGCGCGGGACTCAGCCGATTGGCACGTTATTGCTAAGTCGTGGGTCCCGGATAATGTTCGGCCAACGGCCTCACATTTCCGGGATGACGCGGTGGGTGGGATGACGCGTGGGTGTGCAGCGCTGCGGCCGTTACCCCATCGCGTAATTGAAGCTCACCGAAATCCGCGGTGTCCTCGCGCGATTGACCGGCACCTCGTGGCGGAGAAAGCTCTCCCACAGCAGCACGCTCCCCGCTTTGGGTGCGAAGTCGACGAACGCTCTATTCTCACGCCGCGCGCTGGGCTTGCGCATCGGCGCCGCCATCATGAAGCCCAAGCGCGGGTCCTCGAACCGGATCGCACTCGCACCCACCGGCACCGACACATAGTACGTGCCGCTGATTGCTGAGTGCGGATGGATGTGCGCGCGCATGATGCCCGCCTGGTTCCAGCACATTGACCCACAGACTATCGAGCCTGGGCTTTCCGCCATCGCGCGAAAAATCCGCCGCGCGTGCGAAATCACGCACGTGCCGATCCAGACGCTCGACCAATTCCCCGAACACCGGATCGCGCCAGGCGAGATCGTTCAGCGACGCATAACTTGTATAGCCGCGATAGGTGTGCGCCTTGCACCAGCGCCGCCCCGCCGCATCGTCCCGCGCTAATGCCAAACATGCCGCCTCGATCTCGCGCCGCAGCCGTGCGGCGTCCCTGCCCCCGAGCGACACGTCGTGAATTCGCGTTGCAAACAAGCGATGACTGCGAGACATGCTGGTTCCGGCTTATCATTCCATTTTTGAACTACGCCGCGTCTCGTGCCAAAGTCAAAACCACTCTCGCACCATCGTTAGTTCGAGGTTTCATGCCCCCGCCCCGCATCTATCTCGCCGGCCCCGAAGTCTTTCTCCCCGACGCCAGCGCCATCGGTGCGGAGAAAGCCAAGCTCTGCGCCGCCGCCGGGTTTGAAGGCTGTTTCCCGCTCGACAACGCGCTCGATCTCACCGGCCTCGACAAGGCAGCCCAAGCCCGGCGCATTGCCCTCGCGAACGAGGCCCTCATGCGCAGCTGCGATCTCCTGATCGCCAACCTCACGCCCTTCCGCGGCGCCTCCATGGACAGCGGCACCGCCTTCGAGGTTGGCTTCATGCGCGCGCTCGGCCGGCCCGTGTTCGGCTACACCAACGTCGCCCCCGACTACGCGGACCGTGCCCGCGCGTGGCGCGGTGTCGCGCGTGGTCTTCCCGACTGCGATGCCGCCGATGTCGAGATCGAAGACTTCGGTCTCGCCGAAAATCTGATGATCGAGATCGCCATCACAGAGAGCGGTGGCACCGTGCACCGCACCTCCGTCGCCTCCGGCCGCGTCATGCCCGACCTCACCGGCTTCCGCCTCGCCCTCGCCGACGCAGGGCGGCTGATTTGCGCATGAAGTCCTCAGCAGCCGTCATGCCAGGCCTCGTGCCTGGCATCCATACGTCGTGTCGGCATTGGGAACTTCGAACCTCGCGAACGGTGGTCCTGGATCCGAGGCACAAGGCCTCGGATGACGGCTGTTGCAGGCAGTTTCCCGGATGACGACGCGCGACGGTTTGGCTAGCGTACGACACGCATTCCGCACACACGAGGCCCGCCATCCCCTACTCCGATTATCGCCCCGACCTGATGGGCACCGCCACGCTCTCCCCGTCCGGAGCCTTCGAAGCCGGCTCGATGCAGAGTTTTGCGCTCGTCTATACCGCCGGCACGTTCGGCGTCGACGATACGGGCTCGATCAAGATCGGGTTTCGTTTCGCGACCGACTTCGGCCCCGTGCAATTTACCGATCCGAAAGGCCAGGGCTACACGACGGCGGAGGCCTCCAATGGCGCCACGCTCGAATTGAAATGGGAATTCAAGCGCAACATCCGCCCCTGGAACCGCTCGCTCTACATCGGCGTCACCAAGGACTTCCTCGCCCCCGGCGACACCATCACCATTCGCTTTGGTGACCGCCGCCAGGGTTCGCCGGGCATCCGCGTGCAGACCTATTGCGAACAGCAGTTCGAATTCCGCGTCTTCGCCGATCCGATCGCCACCTACGACTATGTGGCGCTGCCCGAAAGCCCGAAGATCGCCATCGTACCCGGCCCCGGCATCACGTGGCGCGCGGTGACGCCGACGCTCGTGCACGCTGGTGCGCCGTTCTGGTTCGCCCTCAAGGCCGACGACAAATGGGGCAATCCCGGCGTGCTCGCCGGCCAGGCGCTGCGCCTCATTCCCTCGCGCCCTATCGAGGGCCTGCCTGAAACCCTCGTCATCAAATCTGGCGATATCACCGCGCGTCTCGAAAACCTGATCGTTAGCGAACCCGGCGACATCTCCATCCGCGTCCTCGCCACGGACGGACACGAACTCACCACCACCAACCCGCTGCGCATTGCGCCACCCGCGACGCCGCTTCTCCACTTCTGGGGCGACACCCACGGCCAATCCGCCGAAACAGTCGGCACCAATAGCGCGCGGACCTATTTTGAATTCGGGCGCGACAAAGCCTTCCTCGACGTCATGGGCCACCAGGGCAACGACTTCCAGATCACGGGCGCGTTCTGGCGCGACCTCAACCAGCTCTCCAAAGAATTCGATAAGCCAGGGTCGTTCGTCTGCATCCCGGGCTACGAGTGGTCCGCCAACACCGCCGTCGGCGGCGATCGCAACGTGCACTATCGCCACGAGGGTGAGACCATCCACCGCTCGTCGCACGCGCAAATCGCGGATGCCACCGACATCGGCGATGAAAAGAGCGACGCCCACACCGCGCATGTTCTCTTCGACAAGCTCAAAGGCAAGGACTGCGTCGTGATGGCTCACGTCGGCGGCCGCCACGCCGACATCACCTTCGCGCACGATGCCAAACTCGAGACCGCGGTCGAGGTGCATTCCGCCTGGGGCACGTTCGAGTGGATCGTC
Source organism: uncultured Alphaproteobacteria bacterium (assembly GCA_963779515.1). Lineage (GTDB taxonomy): Bacteria > Pseudomonadota > Alphaproteobacteria > Rhizobiales > Hyphomicrobiaceae > CAVZYN01. The sequence goes on along the minus strand of CAVZYN010000001.1, from coordinate 887,039 downwards.
GAAGACGCCATGCGCCACAACTACCGCGTCGGCATTGTCGCCAATTCCGACGGCCATAAGGGCCGGCCCGGCGCCTGCTATCCCGGCGCGTCTTTCTTTGGCAGCTGCGGTGGCCTCACGTGCTTCTTCGCTCCCCGGCTCGATCGTGACGCGATCTTCGAAAGCATGCGGCGGCGGCACCACTACGCGACGACCGGCAACCGCGCGCTGCTCGATGTCAGCGTAACCACCGCCAGCGACGCCGAGATCTTTCACCGCGATCCGGACGTCGAGCCAACGCGATCCGATAAAGCCCGCCGCGCCATCATGGGCGATATCGTGCGCGTCGACGACGGCGAGGTAGAGTTGCATATCGACGTGACGGGCTCGGCTGCCATCGAGCGCATCGACATTTTCGACGGTCTCGATCATCTCGAAACCTATCGGCCCTATACGGCCGCCGATCTCGGCCGCCGCGTCCGCATGATCTACACAGGTGCTGAATATCGCGGCCGCGCCCGCACCACGACCTGGGACGGCACGCTGAAACTCGACGGCGCGTCGATCACGGGCGCGCAGATGTTCAACAGCTGGAATCTCGATCGCGGCATCAGAGCGCAAGACGCGCACGGCCTCGCCTTCAAGGCCGTCACCACCGGCAATTACGGTGGCATCGATCTCTGGCTCGACGGATTGAACGGCAAGGCGATGTTCGCAACCACGCCCGTCTCGGGCTCGGTCGATCTCGCGACACTCGGCGTTGAACCCAAGATTTTCGACGCCGGCGGCCTCGCCCGCGCCATCGCATGGCAACGGCTGCCAGACGCTCCAACCCAGCGCCACGTCCAATTCAGCCGCCGCATCAAACTCCGCGCCTCGGGCGACACGCGCCTCTACGTCCGCGTCCAGCAGTTCGACGGCCACCGCATGTGGTCCAGTCCGATCTACCTGTTCAAGTAAGGTATTTGCGCAGGACTCTCACGGATCGTCGGTGGCGTCGTCGGTAGCGGCGGCATCATCGTCGAGGGGACGCCGGCCTTGGTAGACGATCCGCAGGCCCGCGTAAGCGCCCAGCCGGTCGATCCCGGTCGCGGGGCGGTTCGGCGTTATGTCGCGTTCCCTGCGGTCCGCTTGCGCGGGCAACATCGACCACGGTCTCGCGCCGCGCACCGATGCGACGGTTTCAACTCGTGTGCCCGCTGCCGTGAGATAGATCGCGTGCGTTCCTGCCCGCGCGACTTCGGCGGGCGAGATCCGCACGGCGCCAGCACGCTCGCACGCTGCTGGCAGCGCGCCTGCCCCACGCAGCACCAGCACATCCGCGACGGCACAATCATCCCTGAGCGCCGCCGCACTTGCCGCGACTGAAACGCGTGTCTTGGCGATGGTTGCCACACACCCAACCGCGTCGCATCGAAACGCCGCCGCCTTCGCGGCCGCCTCGGCCTTGCGTCCATCGCCGTCATGCTCGAGCCAGCGGGCAAGTTCGAATGTCTGGGCCTTGAGCGCGAGCGCGGAGAGCTCGCCACCTTGTCCACGCACCGCGACCAGTCCGCCACGCGCGCCGATCAGGATGTCCGGCCTTGGCCCAAGCGGCGCCAGCGCCGACGCCAGTGCGATCAAGGCGAGCCCCAGCACCCGCCAGCGCGTGCGCCAGAGGCAGAGCCACAATCCACCCGCGACGAACAGTGCGAACGCAATCGGCGGAATTGCGGCCGTCCGCCACACTGCACCGGACAGCCCCGCCACCCAGCGCGCCGCCGCCGACATCGCATCCACACCCCATCCCATCAGCGCCAACGGCCCCGCTTCCAGGCCAAACGGCATGCCGACGAGCACGAGCAACGCCGCCGGCATGACAACCAGGTTGCAGATCGGAATAGCAATGACGTTGGCGAGCATTGCGTACGGCTGGCTCGCATGAAAATGATAGAGCCCGAACGGCGCCACGGCGAGGCCAGCGACGAGCGTCGATCCGAGAATGCCGCCGAGCGCGCGCACGATCCGGTGCGCCAGGCCTAAACGTCTACCGTCGCGGCCCGCCCGCTCGGTCCACCGCCGCCACTCCTCGTATGTCGTGACAAGTGCCACGACCGCGGCGAACGACATCTGAAACCCAGGATCGAGCAAGCTCTCCGGCCAGACAATCAGAATGAGCAGCGCCGCCACCGCGACATTGCGCAACGCCAACGCTGGCCGGTCGAGCAGGACCGCTGCGAACATGACAGTGATCATGATCCACGACCGCACCGTTGCGAACTGCGCGCCCGAGATGAGTAGATAGCCGAACGCCCCAGCAATCGCTGCGGCTGCTGCCCATTTTTTGATCGGGTACACCAAAGCAATCGCGGGAAATGCGGCCAGCAGCAGCCGCAATCCGACGAACACTGCGCCCGCCATGATCGACATATGCAGGCCGGAGATCGAAAGAATGTGAAACAGGCCGCTATCGCGATAGGCTTGGTTGGTCGCCGCTGTGATGCCGCCGCGCTCGCCGGTGATCAGCGCGTTGACGATGTGTCCGGTCTCTCCGGGAAGTGCCGCCGTGATCCGCTGGCCGATCGCTTGCCGCACGCTTTCGATCGCGGCGCGCGCCCGCAGTCCCAGCTCCGCCTCCCGCGCCGGCGGCGCGATTTCGATCGCCCCTGTCGCAAATCCGACGGCGCCGAGCCGTTGGAACCAGGCGCCGCGCGCGAAGTCGAAACCGCCAGGCAACGCGGGTCCAGGCGGCGGCGACAGTGTAGCCGTGACACGGACATGATCACCCGGCGCGTGCTTGGTCTCCGCCGCCAGCGTGCGAATGCGCACCTTGGCGGGTCTCTGCGTGTCGTCGAACGTCCCGGCCTTGGTGACGGCGAGCGTGTAGCGCGCGCCCCGCGTCTCGCGCGGTTCGATCAACTCGATAAACCCTTCCACTGTGATCGGTCCGGTGGCGCGCGCCAGCACCGGCGCGGCCACCCATGCCGTCCGCAGCGCCGCAACCGTGAACCCCACCGCCAGCCAGACGAGCAGCCGCGTCGCAAATCTCACACCACCCGTGCGCGGCAACCCCATGTGCAGAGCGAGCGCTGTCACAACCGCGATCAAACCAATCCAAAGTGGCGGCTCGCGCAGCGCCAGAAAATAGGTGGCGATCCCGGCACCAAAGGCGACAGGAAGCCACAGATCCCATTGCTCCTGTTCGGCGTCGATCGTGGCAGCGAGCCGTGCCATCGGTCCGCGACGGCGACCCGTGGCCGCCGCCGTGCCCCAGTCCGTCTCCGCTACCGTTCCCGCCACGCGCACGCCCAGCCTCGCTTGGCCGGTGGCCCCGCCGGATACCCTGTGCTACATCCCGCGCAACCACTCCAACCCGATCTTCATCATCGCACGGACCAAATGACCGGCAAGCCCAAATCTGTTGCAAAACCCGTCGTCACGCGCTTTGCGCCCTCTCCAACGGGCACGCTACATATCGGCGGCGCACGCACCGCCCTTTTCAACTGGCTCTATGCCAAGCGCCACGGCGGCAAATTCCTGCTCAGGATCGAGGACACCGACCGCGAACGTTCGAAGCCCGAGCACGTCGACGCGATTCTGGGCTCACTCAAGTGGCTCGAACTCGACTGGCATGGCGAACCACTGTTTCAGTTGGCCCGGGTCGAGCGTCATCGCGCGGTGGCAAACGAACTTTTGGCAGCCGGCAATGCTTATCACTGCTATCTGCAGCCGGCCGAACTCGAGGCGATGCGCGAGACCGCCCGTGCCGAGGGCCGTCCGTCCGTCATCGAAAGCCCGTGGCGCGATCGCGCCGCCAACGAGGCGCCGGCCGGCGTCAAGCCCGTGATCCGCCTGAAGACGCGCCGCGACGGCGAAACCGTCGTCGAGGATCGCGTGCAAGGCCGCGCCGTGTTCCCGAACAAAGACCTCGACGACATGATCATCGTGCGCTCCGACGGCGCGCCGACCTACAATTTCGCTGTCGTCGTCGACGATCACGACATGGGCGTGACGCACGTCATCCGCGGCGTCGATCATTTGACCAATGCCGCGCGGCAAACGCAGGTCTATTCGGCGCTGGGCTGGGAAATCCCAGTGTTTGCGCACGTGCCGCTGATCCACGGTGCTGATGGTGCGAAATTGTCAAAACGTCACGGCGCGCAAGGCACGGAAGAGTTCCGCGCCATGGGCTATCTCCCCGTCGCGCTCCGAAACTATCTCTCGCGCCTCGGCTGGAGCCACGGCAACGACGAGATTTTCTCCACCGAGCAAATGATCGCGTGGTTCGACATCGACGATATCAACAAGTCGGCCGCGCGCTTTGATTTCGCCAAGCTTGCCGATCTCAATGGCCATTACATCCGCAACGCCGACAACAAGGAACTCATCCGCCGCATCAAGGACGTGCTGCCCGAGATCGAGGGCGGACCGGCCAAGCTCGCAAAGCTCGATGCCGGGCTCTGGCCCAAGCTTGAGGATCTGCTTCCTGCCATCAAGGAACGCGCAAAGACGCTGTTAGATCTCGTCGCCGGCGCCGACTTCCTGTTCGACGCACGTCCGCTGAAATGCGACGACAAAGCCGCAAAGCTGCTCGACGCCGAAGCAAAGACCGCCCTCGCCGCCATGCTGCCAGCGTTGACGTCGGCCGCCGACTGGAGCGCGCCCACTCTCGACGCTACGATCCGCGCGCATGCCGAACAAACCGGCGCCAAACTCGGCAAGATCTTGCCGCCGCTGCGTGCGGCCCTCACCGGCCGCAGCGTCTCGCCGCCTGTCGCCGATGTCCTCGCGGTCCTCGGCCGCGACGAGTCCGTCGCCCGTATCCAGGATCAGCTGACAAGCTCGTGAGTGAGGGCCGCGATCTCAACATTCGATCCGCGACGGGTGGGGGTGACTCTGTGCGCTATCGTTACGCCTTCACCCCCACCCGACCGGCAAGGACGATGTCTGCGACATCGTGCCGGTCGACCTCCCCCCTCAAGGGCCCTCAAGGGGGAGGTGAACGGCCGAGGATCACAGGGCCGCGATCTTGGCGTAGATCTCTTCGGCGCCGATTTCCTTGGCGTAAGTCGCCATGACCGGATCGACCAGCTTGGCCATCGCCGGGCGCTCCTCGAAGGGAACCCGCTTCAGCTTGCCGGCCTTCTCCAACGCCTCCAGCTTGGCGCCGTCTTCGCTCGATTCAAGCGCGCGGCCGAAGTCGCCGGCCTCCGCGCCGGCTTTCACGATCGCGTCCTGCAACTCCTTCGGCAACGACTTCAATGTCTTTACCGAGAAGCAGATCGGCCGGATCGAGACGGCGTGCTGCGTCATGACGAGGTTCGGCGCCACTTCGAAGAACTTCATGGCTTCGACACCGGCGGCTTCGTTTTCGCCGGCTTGGATCACGCCGTTTTGGATGGCGTTGTAGACTTCATTGTAGGCGATCACGGTGGGGCTCATCCCGGCCGCGGCAAACGTGCGTGTCCAAATCGGCGCACCCTGCACGCGCACCTTCAATCCCTTCATCTCGGCGATGTTCTTGAACGGTTTGTTCGAGAAGATGTTGCGCACGCCGCCGCCAGCCGAACCGATCAGCATCACTTCGGCCTTGTTGCCGACTTCGTCCGCCACGGGCTTCAACAGGTTGGCTGCGACGACCTTGTTCATGTGCGCGATGTCGCGGAACACGAACGGCGCATCGATGAACGGCGCCGCCTTCGAGAACGTCGACATGTGCGCCGGCGAGACGATGCCGTAATCGACGGCTTTGCCCTGCGACATGTATTCGAAATACTGCTTCTCGAGACCGAGCGAAGAATTCTTGTGCAGCGTGAAGTTGACCGGTTTGCCGTAGTACTTCTTCACTAGGTCCTCGAACTTCACGAGCGCCTTCGTGAACGCGTGATCATCGTTGAACTGCACTGCGCCGTTCAGCGTGACGGGCGCTTGTCCACGGACGACCGCTGGCGCGGCGAGCGTGCCGGCCGTGGCGGCGAGCGCCTTCAGAACAGTTCTGCGGTGTGGATTTCGGATCATGTGGTCCTCCTGGTGAATTCGGTGGTCTCGTCTCAGTGCGAGCCTACAGCGACTATGGCAGCCCAATTCGGGCGGTGCCAGGGTAAAAAGGTGCGGCCGTGGTCCCGCAAAGTCAGGACTTTCCACTCTCCCGTCTTGACGCGACAACCGTCCGCCGGGAGGCTATAAGCGCGCCAGATCAGCAGCTTGATTCCAAGAGCCAACCGCATGAGCGCGTCCCCGACCCAATATCAGAAGATCTCGCCCGAGATCGTCGCCGCCCACGGCTTCAAGGGCGACGAGTACGAGCGCCTGCTCGGCATCCTCGGTCGCGAGCCGACGATGCTCGAACTCGGCATCTTCTCGGTGATGTGGTCCGAGCACTGCTCCTATAAGTCGAGCCGGTTCTGGCTGAAGCAGCTCCCGACGACCGGCCCACAAGTGATCCAAGGCCCCGGCGAGAACGCCGGCGTGATCGACATCGGCGACGGCGACGCCATCATCTTCAAGATGGAGAGCCACAATCACCCGTCCTACATCGAGCCTTACCAAGGCGCGGCGACGGGCGTTGGCGGCATCATGCGCGACGTCTTCACCATGGGCGCGCGGCCGATCGCCAACATGAATGCGTTGCGTTTCGGCGATCCATCGCACCCGAAGACCCGCCACCTGATCTCAGGCGTCGTCGCCGGCATTGGCGGTTACGGCAATTGCGTGGGCGTGCCGACCGTCGGCGGCGAAACCAATTTTGACCCAGGCTACAACAATAACATCCTGGTCAACGCCATGTGCGTTGGCCTCGCCAAGACCGACAAGATCTTCTACTCGGCGGCAAAAGGCGTCGGACTGCCGGTCGTCTACGTCGGCTCCAAAACCGGGCGCGACGGCATCCACGGCGCCACAATGGCCTCGGCCGAGTTCGACGACAAAAGTGACGAGAAACGCCCGACCGTGCAGGTCGGCGATCCCTTCACCGAAAAACTTCTGATCGAGGCCTGTCTCGAGCTGATGGGCACCGACACCATCATCGCCATCCAGGACATGGGGGCTGCGGGTCTCACCTCGTCCACATCGGAAATGGCCGACAAAGGTGGCGTCGGCATCGATCTGATGCTCGATCATGTGCCGCAGCGCGAAGCCGGCATGACCGCCTACGAGATGATGCTGTCGGAAAGTCAGGAGCGCATGCTGGTGATCCTAAAGCCCGGCCGCGAAGCCGAGGCTGAAAAGATCTTCCGCAAGTGGGGCCTCGACTTTGCCGTCATCGGCATCACCACCGACACCGGCCGCCTGATCGTCAAACACAAGGGCGAGATCGAAGCTGACTTGCCCGTCGACAAACTCGCCAACTCTGCCCCGCTCTATCAACGCCCGTTCGTTGAGACCACGCCGCCCGCGAAAATCCTGCCGGAGTGGGTGCCGGCCCCCGAAACGATTCTCGGCGCGCTCAAAACCATGATGGGCACCCAGCACCTCTGCTCCCGCCGATGGATCACCGAGCAGTACGATACGATGGTGATGGGACACACGCTGCAACGCCCTGGCGGTGACGCCGCCGTTGTGCGCATTCCCGGCACCACCAAGGCCGTTGCCATCTCGTGCGACGTCACCCCGCGCTACGTCGCCGCCGACCCGAAGATGGGCACCATCCAGGCTGTGATCGAAACCTGGCGCAACATCACCGCCGTCGGCGGCGATCCGCTCGCCATCACCGACAACATGAATTTTGCCAACCCCGAGCGACCCGAGATCATGGGTCAGTTCGCTGGATCGGTGAAAGGCATGGCCGAGGCCTGCCTCGCCCTTAACTATCCCGTCGTTTCCGGTAACGTTTCTCTCTACAATGAGACCAACGGCCGAGGGATTCCGCCTACACCTGCCATCGGCGGCGTAGGGCTCCTTCCTGACATTTCGAAAATGGCGACGATCGCGCTCAAATCTGAAGGCAATCTGCTGGTCGCGATCGGCCGCGAGGACGGCCATCTCGGCCAGTCGCTCTATCAGCTCATCACCACCGGCAAGACCGAGGGCGCACCACCGCCGGTCGACTTGCCCGACGAGATCAAGGCCGGCAACCTCGTGCGCGCGCTGATCCGCGAAGGTAAGGCGCGTGCTGTCCACGACGTCTCCGACGGCGGATTGCTCGTCGCACTCGCGGAAATGGCGCTGGCCGGCGACAAAGGCATTGCACTCTGGCCCTACGAGGGCCGGCTGCCCGCGCATGCAGCGTGGTTCGGCGAAGACCAGGGCCGCTATGTCATCGAAGCATCGCCTGCCGTGACGGAAGAAATCGTCGATCGCGCGCGACTGCTGAAACTCGCCGCCCGCATCGTCGGCCGTGTCGAAGGCGATACCCTGGCGCTGGCGGATGAAACGCCGCTGCCGGTCGGCGAACTGCGCGGCGCGCACGAAGGCTGGATGCCTACCTACATGAGCCCAGCCCACAAGAATCCGGAGCGCGCATCGTGAACCGCGGCACGTTTGCCATCGTTCTTCCTCTTGGCGCCGCCGCACTTGGCGCCATCATCGCCGGCGACGCCATTGCCTCCGGTTTTCACGGCGAAAGCTGCCGCAGCCAGCGCGCCGATGCCATCCGGTGGGAGAGCGCCAATGAATGGCTGATCCTGCAAGCCGCGATCTTCGTGCCCTACATCGTGGTGCTCTGGGGCGTCGCCAAAATTCTCGCCACTCGCCTGACCCAAACCGGCGGTAGCGTTGCGCTGACCCGCTTCATGATCCCGCTCGGCGTGCTCGCCTATGCGTGCTTTGCCTTCAATGGCTGGCAGTTCGCTTTGAACTGTGGCCAGGAATCGGGCCCGTCGCTCATGCCCCACGGTCTCGCAAAACTCCTGATTCCGGGATTTTACGCGGCAACGGCGCTCTTGGGCATCCTTGTCGTGATCGGTTTCCTGATGGGCCTGCGCGGCGATCGCCAGCGCGGCAGCTGGAACCGCTGACTCCAGCTATGTTTTATTCGTATGGCCGCCAGCGCCATCGATGTCAGCCGGCGGCTACGCTCTTCGGCGCCAGTTTCGCCGCAACATCGGTCACGGGCGCGCCGTTCGGCAAACCGTTCGCTGGCGACGGCCCGCTGCCTTCGGGCTGCGTCGGCTGATCCGCTGCCAGCCCGCGGCCAACGCGCAGATCGTTCATTTCCTTCAATGCGATGAAGCGGCGCGGATCAATCGCGATCTGTGCTTCCGAGACAAAGAGCCGGCGCAGCACCATCAGACGCTCCATCCGCATCCTTGCATCATTGGCGCCGCGCGCGCTCGGCGCCTTCGAAATCTCGTCATAGGCGCGCACGAGCACGGACAGGATGCGCTGGCGGAACCCTTGATAGGCGGCGGGCTTGTCGGCGCCCTGCGATTCCGGTGCCTGGTTGGGGAAATACATGCGGCCCTGATCGATCAGGGCGGAAAGCCGCGTCAGGATCGATGCGTGCCTGAGCTTATCGATGTCGCCGAACGGCTCGACACCAAGTCCTCCGATAAATGTGTCGGCCTCAGACAGCGCCTCGATGCACTTCTCCGTCCAGCGCAGGACGTCGCTGTCGCGCTGCATCCGGACCTGCTCAAAGAGGAGCGCTGAATGTTCGCCCGCAAGGCGGCCGGACATCTCCGTTTGCGCCCGCGCCGTCCGCAGCGATGACATCAGGGCCGCCAGCGCCAACAGCGCCGCCGCAACCTGGCCTATCGCTGCCGCCGCAGCAATCCATTGGTCAATCGACATACACGTACCCCCGCACGCAACGCACAAAATTCAAATCGTTTATCGTTCGGCGACCTTGTCGCCGATGCCCTTGGCCCCTCGACCAATGGCTGCAATTCCTGTCCTCGATACTTCCACCAGTCCCAATTCGTTCATGATCGAAATGAACTGCTCGATCTTTGACGTCCGGCCCGTGATTTCGAACACAAAATGCCCGGTCGAGGCGTCGATGACATTGGCGCGAAACACTTCCGCCAAACGCAGGGCCTCAACGCGCTTTTCGCCGGTGCCCGCGACCTTTAGCAGCGCTAGTTCCCGCTCCAGCGGATCGCCCATCACCGTGAGGTCGACCACACGATGCACCGGCACCATCCGATCAAGCTGGTTCTTGATCTGCTCGAGCACCATCGGCGTCCCACGCGTGACGATCGTGATGCGCGAGAGATGCTTTTCGTGCTCCGTCTCAGAGACCGTCAGACTATCGATGTTGTAACCCCGGCCAGAGAAGAGGCCAATCACCCGCGCCAACACGCCCGGTTCGTTATCCACCAGGATTGACAGCGTATGCGTTTCAAGCGCCGCCTTGGTCTCGTCGATGAAGTAGGCGGAGCCTGTGGGCTTTTGTGACATCTTGAGACTTCAATTCTCGTCTGACATGCGATGACGCGCGAGCGAGCGCAGCTGGGATCGAAGCGCACGCTCCGTTAGATGACAGTCATATAACCGGCTCAAAGAAAAAGCGATCACCTCAAAGCCGCTGTTGGCGGGCGGTGATGCACGGAGACCACGGTATGGCCCGTTTCGTAGTCGGGCAGGCTCCACGGCTCAACCAGCGCCGCTTCCTTCCATGCAACAAAGGCTGGATGCGCTTGAACCGCGTCCATATAACGCCGCGACTCCGCTGAAACCGGGATCTGATAGGTCGCAAATCGCGTCACGATGGGCGCATACATGGCGTCGGCTGCCGAGAACACCCCATAGAGAAATGGCCCGCCATGGCCAAAGGTGCGGCGCGCCTCCGCCCAAAGCGCCTCGATCCGGGCCTGATTGGCTTGCACATCCGGTGTCATCGCCGGAGTCTTGAAAGTCTTTCCAAGATTCATGGGGCAAGCGTTCCGGAGCGCCTGGAACCCCGCATGCATCTCGCTCGCCGCTGCTCGGGCATGCGCCCGCGCCTTCACGTTCACCGGCCACACGCCGCGATCCGGGAACCTGTCGTTGAGGTACTCGCAGATCGCCAGGCTCTCCCAGATCGTCACATCGCCATCGACGAGGCACGGCACCTTGCCGCTCGGAGAATGCTTCAAGATCCGGTCGCTGGTGTCGCCGTGCCGCAGCGGAATGACCTCCTCGGTGAAGGGCACGCCGATTGCCGTCATCAGCATCCAGGGCCTCAGCGACCACGACGAATAAAGCTTGTTGCCGATATACAAATGCATTTGAGGTCCTTGCCTTGTCGTCAATTCGCCGCCGCAACGCCCGTCACGAACGAAATGCGCTCTTGAGGTTGTAGATCGAGCTTGGCCAGCAGCTGATCGAGTGCCTTGTGATCGGGATCGGCCAACGCTGCGGAGATCGCGGACCGGAGCGCCGGTGCCAGCTCCATTTCCCGTCCGGCGTGGACCGCCGGTGTGACGAGCTTTGAAAAGATCATCTGATACGCCCGCTTGCCGCGGTCATGCGTCTCGCCATAGCCCTTCAGCACGCGCGGCAATTCCGCGAGTGCCGCAGCGAATGCCGGCGCCCGTTTCAATGAACTCATCATCGCCTGCATCCAGGCTTCGATGTTGCCTTGTTCCTCGGCATAGCGCGTCGATTGCCGCCGCCGCGATTTCATCCGTGCGAGCAGCCGCAGTGTCGCAAACCCGATCACGCCCGTCGTCTTGATGTGGAGGCCGCGTCCGGCGAGCGGCAGCCATCGCCCCGCGCGCGACCATCTCAATAGCCGTTCCGCGTGTTTTGCCGGCAGCATGGCCGCCAGCTCATCGACGCCCGGCTTCATGTATTCCGTCACGTGCAGCACCTGGCCCGGCGTCATCCGCGCCTCGGCCTTGATCGTCTTGAAGCGCTCCGCCCGTGTTTTCAGTTCAGCGACGCGCGGGATATCCTCATAGGCCATCCACAGCGCCAGCCGCCGCACCGCCTCTTCGAGCGCATGCATCGTCATCGGATCGCGTCCGGGCGCCGCCGCCTTGAGCGCCTCGGCACGCACCAGAAAGAGCGCGCCATAGATCGCATCCTGATAGTCCCGGCATCGGTCCCGGCCGAGCGCCACGACGTGATCCAGTGAGGATTTACCTGCGCCCCTCTGCTCCCCTTCTTGTGGTGACGCGGGATTGGCCGCCGCCGGCGGCGTCCGCGCCATCTCGAATGCGGCAGAAAAACCTGCAAGACTGGCGTTCGCCCGTCCACCGGCACCAAGCACGGCCTCGCATGCACCGCGATCCCACGGCAGCACGCCCGATCCCGCCAGCGCGCCGAACATGGTCGCACTCACCATCGTGCCGTGCTGTTCCGCCAAGTCCACGAGGTCGAACGCGATCACGCGCTGGGCCAGTTTCTGCGCTGCCGCCGCGACCTTTTCCGCTGGATAGCGGCCATCCCCCATCTGCATCTTTTCGGCGGTTGTGTAGACGCGGCTCGTCGACATGATCAGCGTCGTGCGCTTCGGCGAGACGAACCCGCGCTCCATGATCCGGCCGGCCTCGGCCAATTCGCTGGCGACGACGGCATCGACGCGGCCCGGCATCGGCACCAGCGCAAAAATCGGCAGAGGGACTCCCGGCGGCTGCGCTGGCAGCATTTCGATATAGTAGGAGGTCGAGCCGGTGCGCTGGGCGACACCCGGCACCGATGTCGCCTGCACCGCGAGGCCCTGCGCTCGCGCCGCATCGACGATCCAGTTCATCAAGACGCCGCCGCCCTCGCCGCCGAGGGCTGCGATCAGGATCGAGAACGGCTGCTGATCCACGGCGCCCATCACGCAACGCCCGTGAGGGTGCCGCGCACCCGCGCCGTCAGCCGATCCCACCAGTTCGGATTGGAGATGATGTCGGCACGATAAAATGATGGGCACAGCGTGGCGGCGTGCGCATTCTCCCCGCACAATCCGCAGCCGACGCAGCCATCGGTCACATGCGCGACAGGATCAGTCTTGAGCGGGTCGGTCGATGGCTTCACCGTCAGCGTCGGGCACCCCGAGAGCCGGATGCAGGAATGATCGCCCGTGCAGGTCTCATCATCGATGCCGTAGCGCGTGCGCACGACGCGTTTGCCTTGCGCCAGCGCCTCGGCCCGCAACGGCCGGATGCGCCGCTGGCGCTCGAGTTGGCATTCGCCCTCCGCCACGATCACTTTCAGTCCCTTGAACGGCGACGTGATCGCCTCAGTCAGCGTCTTTTTCATCTCGCCGACACGATAGGTATGCACCGTTCGCATCCAGCCGACGCCGAGCCCTTTCAGGGTGTTCTCGATCGTCAACTCGGTATGGGTTGCGCTCTTGGCCGCCGCCGCTTTTTTCTCGGCCTCATCGGGCGAGGAAACTACGTCCTGCGTGCCGGTCGCGGACGTGTACCCGTTTTTCATGATCACGAGCACGCCGTCGCTCTTGTTCAACAATCGCGAGGTGACGCCCGACAGCAGCCCGTTGTGCCAGAACCCGCCGTCGCCCATGATCGCGACTGGCCGTTGCTTCGAGAAACTCTGCACGCCGGCACTCGACGCCAGGCTCATGCCATAACCCAAAATCGAATTGCCGAACGAGAACGGCGCGAACGTAGCGAAGGCATGGCAGCCGATATCAGCCGAGACGTGGACTTTACCGACGTCGCGTTCGGCGAGTTTCAGCGCCGCGAAGACGGGCCGCTCCGGGCAGCCCGTGCAAAACGTCGGTGGCCGCGGGGGTACATGACCGCCGAGGGCGTCAGCAGCAATCTTGCGCAGTTCCGCGATCTCGGCGGCGTATCCGCCGTCGCCAATATTGCCGAGTGCCGGCACGCGCGCGGCGATGAATTTCGCCAGCCCCCCCAGCAACACTTCCGATGTGTACTCGCCCGCCATTGGCAACACGTCCTTGCCGTGCACCGCCGTGTTGACGTCCGCGCGCCGCAGGATCGAGCCAACCTCGTGCTCGATGTATTCGGGTTGGCCTTCCTCGATGACGAGCACTGCCTTGCGGCCGGCGGCGAACGCGACGATCTCGTCGGGCACCAGCGGATAGACGACGTTGAGGACCAGCAGCGGCAAATCGGTGTTCCCGAACGCGTCCGCGAGGCCCACCTGTTGCAGCGCGCGTATCAGGCTTGGATAAATTCCGCCTTGAACGATCAGCCCAACGTCTTTGTGCCGCCCCTCCACCAGCTCGTTGAGCTTGTGATCGGCGATGAACTTTCGAGCCGCCGGCATCCGCACATCGTATTTCCGTTTTTCGTGCGCGAAGGTGACGGGAGGATGTGCCAACGTCTCGTAATCATGTGGCGCCGGCTGCTGCTGCAGCTGCCGTGTCGAAATCTTTGGCGCGACGTTGGCCTTCGCCGCGAATGCACCCTGCACATGGCACGCGCGAATGCGCAGTTCCAGCATGACGGGCGTGTTGGACGCCTCCGACAGCTCAAAGGATTTCTCGACACAGCGCACGATCGTCGGCAGATCGGGGCGCGGGTCCATCAGCCAGAGAGCCGACTTCATCGCGTAGGCATGCGTGCGCTCCTGGATCACGCTCGCGCCTTCACCGTAGTCCTCGCCGACGACAATGAGCGCGCCGCCCTTGACGCCCGGCGACGATAAATTTGACAGCGCATCCGCTGCGACGTTGGTGCCGACGATCGACTTCCACGTCACCGCGCCGCGCACCGGATACATGATCGATGCGCCGAGCATCGCTGCCGCCGACGCCTCGTTCGTGCAGGCTTCCACGTGCACGCCGAGTTCGCCCATGTAGTCCTTTGCCTGCACCATCACATCGAGCAAATGCGATACTGGCGCGCCTTGATAGCCGCCGACATACGAGACGCCCGATTGCAACAGCGCCTTCGTTACCGCGAGAATGCCCTCGCCGTAAAACGTCTCGCCGGCACCGAGCTTCAGGCTTTCGATTTCGCGCGCAAAGGAGCGTTCCATGGGAGCTTTCTAGGTGATGACGGTCACCCTTATTGCCTTGGAATGCCTGCCCGATCAATGACCGCGCCCCATTTGCCGATATCGGCCTTGAGGCGGGCGCCGATCTCGTCAGGCCGGCTGGCACGGGCCTCGATACCAAGCTCCAGTAGCTTGCCGGCAACAGTGGGGTCCGCCAGCGCTTCGCCGATCTTCTTCGACAGCACCTCTACGACGGGCTTCGGCGTGCCGGCTGGCGCAAACACGGCATTCCAGGAGTCGACATCGAAGTCGCGGACGCCCGCCTCCTGAACCGCCGGAATGTTCGGCGTGCTCTTGCCGCGCTTCCCGGCAGATGATGCAAGTGCGCGCAGCTGCCCATCCGCCAGCATGCCCTTGGCCGAGGCGAAGCCATCAACCGCCACCTGCACATCGCCGCGCAACACCGCCGTCATCACGTCGGGCGTCGTGCGGAACGGGACAATCGCGCAATCGATTCCGGTCGTGCTCTTCAAGAGCGCAGCGGTCAGGTTCTGCGTCGAGCCGATATTGATGGTGCCGATGTTGAGCGTGCCGGGTTTGGCCTTGGCCGCATCAATGAACTCTTGCAGCGTCTTGTAGGGGCCGTTGCCGGCTGCCAGGAACAGAAAATCGAAAAAGCCAAGGCTCGACACCGGCTCGAAGTCCTTCACCGGATCGAACGCCAGCGCCTTCACGAGTGCGGCACTCACGGCCGTTCCGTTCGTGAGGAGGGCGAGCGTATAGCCATCGGCTGGCGCCGACAGCACCGCCTTGGCCGCCGTGACGCCGCCGGCACCCGGTTGATTGACGACGACGATCTGCTGGCCAAGGAGTGCACCGAGTTTCTCGCCCGTCACACGGATCGTCACATCCGCAAGGCCACCGGGCCCGAACGGCACGATCACCTTGATCGGCTTGTCGGGATAGGCGGCCTGCGCGCCAAGACTGTTCGGCAGCGCCAGTGTCGCCGCGCCGCCAGCCAACACTCCTCGTCGTGTCACGTGTCGCGACATGGTTTGTCCCTCAATTGAACCCGTAGAGAACGGCTGGATTGTCGACCAGCAGCTGGCGTTGCAGTGCGGGCGTGGTGGCGAAGCGCGGCACCAGATCGACCAGATCGACCTCGTCCACCTCCACGGCCAGATTCGGATGTGGGAAGTCGGTGCCCCACAACACCCGGTCCGGCCGCGCGGCGATAAGGGCTGCGGCAATCGGAACTGCATCGTCGAATGGCGGTTTTGCAATGCGCTCTGACCCGCTGACCTTGATCCAGGCGTGCTCGAGCTTGGCCAACTCCAACAGCGCCCGCATCGGCGGCTGGTCGACGCCCCTTGCGGCCTCGACGCGACCCATGTGGTCGATCACGAACGGCACAGGCAGTGCCTTGATCATCGATGCGAGGGCTGGAATGTCGGGGGCATCGAGGTGCAACACCACATGCCAGCCAAGCGGCTTGATCCGCGCAATCGTGCGCTTGAACACATCCATGTCCGGTGCGCCACCCAGATGCTTGACGAAATTGAAGCGAACACCACGGACGCCGCCCTCGTGCAACCCTTCGAGAGCGCGATCGCTGAAACTGTCGTCGACGATCGCGACCCCGCGCAACCGCTCCGGCGCATCGGCGATGGCATCCAGCATCGCGCGATTGTCGGTTCCATGGCAGCTCGCCTGCACGATCACCACGCGCGAGACGCCCAAATGCGCATGCAGTGCCGCCAGCGCCTGCTTCGGCGCATCCTCCGGAGTGTAGCGCCGGTTTGGCGCATAGGGAAAAACGTTGCCCGGGCCAAACACATGACAATGCGCATCGCACGCGCCGGGCGGTAGCGTGAATGCCGGACGCCGGCGGCGTGAGAGATCCGGAATGGGTTCGCTCGCTATCAATGCAGTTTCTTTTCTTTGTTTGCCTTCGCGCCCGCTTCCTGCACCTGCGCCACGGCACGGCTCAAGCCGTCGGGCAGGCCTAACTCGTGCAACATCACCGCCGCTTCCCGCATTTCAGCCGCGCGCCGGATGCCGTGCGTTTCCAGCCGCTCGCCCATGTCGACCGCAAGTTTCGCCCAGTCGATCCCCGGGTAGCTCGCGTCGAGGCTGGCGTAGACCTCGTCCTCGACGTCAAAGGCCTTCGCGGCGCGCGCGCAATCGTGCATCAGCGATTCGAGCCCCTTGATGACGATGCTGCGACACAGTTTCATCGCCGACGCGCGCCCAATTTCGTCGGCGACCGGCGTCAATTTCATGCCCAGCGCGTTGAGGCGCTCCGCCGTCTCGACCGCACGCGGCCCGCCGGCGAGGATCGGGACCTTGAAGCCCGGGGCCTTCACCGCCGCCATCACCGCCCCCTCGACGTAGTGCGCGCCATTGCGCTCGATTTCAACCGCCGCCAGCCGCTTGGTCGAGGGCGACGCCGAATTCACATCGAGGAACACCTGCCCGGCGGAGATTGCACGACCGGCATGTGCCGCGACATCCAAAGTCGAGGCTGCCGTCACCGCCGAGATCACGATGTCGGCGCCGTGTACGGCATCGGCCGTGTCGCGGGCCATCCGGACGTCGAGTTTCTGGGCCGCCTCGCGCCGTATCTTCCCCTGCAGCAAGTCGGGAAACAGCACGTCGAAGGCCGCCAGCCGGGTTTTCCCGGTCGCACGAAAGTCGCGGGCAAAGGTCTCACCGACCTCGCCGAAGCCAATGAAAGCGATTGAAAGCATCAGGGATGATCCAGCTCTGAGGAGAGCTGAAACTGCCAGGACCAGGGCGCGGCGACAAGCACTTCGATGCGCCAGCAGGGCTGCGATGAGACGCCGAAGGGCCCGGCGGTGCCGGACCCTGCGAATTTAAGCTCTGACCGGCTTCGATCAGGTCAATACGTCGAGGCGATCTGGCCGACGCCGTCCTTGTCGTAGAGATCACGCCGGAACTGGACGACGCCGTCTTCCGTCGCCCATGCCGTGATATAGGCGAAATAGAGCGGCACCGGCTTCTTCAGGCGCGCATCAAATCGCTCGCCGGACTTCTTCAGCCCGTGCACGCGCTCGAGCGTGCCGCCTTCCGGCGCCATCAGCCACGCGACGAACTTGTCGATGCCCTGCACCCGCACACAGCCCGAGCTCGCCGCCCGGAAATTCCGGCCGAACAGCGAATCCGATGGCGTGTCGTGCATGTAGACCGAGTGCGCGTTCGCGAAGTTGACCTTCACGAACCCCATCGGATTTTCCGGACCCGGCTGCTGCTTGAACGTCAAATTCCGGGACGATGGACTATTCCAATCGATGCGCGAGCTATCGAGCTTTTTGCCGCTGCCGTCGTAGGCGTCGATTTTGTACTTCGCCAAAACGTCCTGATTGGCGCGCGACATTTGCTGGCCTTTTGGCACCAGATCCTTTTCGATCACGGTCGGGGGAACGTGCCAGACAGGATTGAAGTTCAGCTCATGGATGGCCGAGCGCAGAATGGGCGTCTGGCGGTCCTGCTTGCCGACAACACCCGAGTGCCGTGACGCAACCTGCCCGTTCTCGATCGCCTCGATCTGGGCGGCTGGAATATTGACCAGCACGTAGCGGCCGGTCTTGCCGACCTGACGCGACAGATCCGTCAAACGCCCAAGGTTCGATTTCAACTGCTTCAAGCGCACAGCGGCGGGAACATTCAGCGCAGCGATCGTCCGCTTATCGACGACGCCCGTCGGCGTCAGTCCATTCGAGGCTTGGAAGCGTTTGACGGCCTTTTCCGTGTAAAAGTCGAAGTTGGACGCGTAAGAACTCAGTTCCTTCAAATCACCCGACATGAGCAGCCGTTGATTGAGGATCGCCACGGCCTCGCCACCCGCGCCGATCTGCATCTGCACATCGGGAACGGCCTGCCAGCCGCCCTTTGCGACGATGTCGGTATAGCGTTTGATCGCTGCCTGCATGGGCGCGATGTTGTCCGCGCCCAACGTCGGGTAGCCCTTGGGCGGAAGCGACTCCCACTCCTTTACGAATTCTCGATCGTAGAGCACGTCAGTCGGTGATTTGTTGTAGTTCGACCCAGGAAACCGGATCCAGCTCAAGTCGTCCTGTTGCGCCTGGGCCGCTGGCGCCAGCGCAAGACCGCTAGCGATAACAGCCGCGCCGGCGAGCGATCGGCCAATTGCGTGCGGCAAAAACCCAAGAACGGCCATCGCGTCACCTTCTCATGCTCGAAAGTTTGGAATCGCTAAGCTTTTAACGGTAGGGATCGGTGGTTAACGAAAACCTACCTGGAGCCACCCTGACGCGCCACTGATGCGCAGGCGACACGCGAACTGCGTCGTGGACCGTGGCTAACTCGGCCGGTGAAATCAATGCGCAATGATTTGACGCGAGACGCATCGGTGCCGACTGATGCCTCAACGCCACGGCGCACAACGGAGAAAGGCGCCCTGTGTGGCAGGGCGCCCTCGAAATCTTGTGGTCAGTAAGAGAATTACATCCGCTCAGAGGCGGTAGCGGATCTGATCCGTCCAGAAGCGCTCGAGGCGAACGAGCGCGCGATTAAGACCTTTGAACTCGTCGTTGCTGATCTGGCCGACCTGCTCGACGGTGCCGAGCTGGCGCTGATAGAGCTTCGCCACCACGCGGCAGGCATCGAGGCCCTTGTCCGACAGGCTGACGCGCACCGAGCGGCGATCCGTTTCCGAGCGCTTGTAGACAATGTAGCCCATGTCCACGAGCTTCTTCAGGTTGTAGGAGACGTTCGAGCCGAGGTAATAGCCGCGCGTCTTCAATTCACCGGCCGTCAGTTCGCTTTCGCCGATATTGTAGAGCAGCAGTGCTTGGACGCTGTTGAGTTCCTTCTCGCCGATGCGATCGAACTCATCCTTGATTACGTCCAGCAACAGGCGGTGAAGCCGCTCGATCAGGCGCAACGCCTGGAGATATTCGGTTTTGACTGCTTCATCCGCCGCCGGCTGGCGCGCGCGATTCAAATCCAACGCAACACTCATAGGACCCTGCCTTTATCTACGCATACTGTCTGTCTGACGCTTCCCGGTATTCCGGGTTAAGCAGACAGTACCGCAGGACCCCTAAATCCAACTTAAGGTGTTGGGTAAATGAACAATTACTCGATAACCTAAGTGGACACGTCACGTCCGCCGAGACTGCATTTCCTCACGCGATGGTAATCGGAGGTCGCCACCCACAGGGGCGGCGAAGAATCCGTCGACCTGCAAATCCAGCACGCCCGAGAGTGCCAGTGGCTGCCATTTGGGCTTGCGATCCTTGTCGATCAGGAGCGCGCGCACTCCTTCCGCGAAGTCCGGTGTTTCCAGGAAGCGCGCCGCAATCCGGTAGTCTTGTATCAGCGTCTCGCGCAAATCGAGATCCCGCGCGCGCATGATCGCACGGTGTGACACCGCCAGGGCCAGGGGCGATCGCGACTTCAAATCGGCCGCAATCTCCAGCCCGAACGCACGTTCGGAGCCACTCACCTGCTCGAGACGGGCGATGATTTCCAATACGCTCGACGCCGCAAACGTTTCCCGGATCACGGAGCGGCGTGCGGCGGTCAACGCGCCCTCACCCGGATCGCGATGAAGCGCATCCAGCAGCGGATCGACCGGATCCGCGTCGGCGAGGGCCGCCGAAATCCGATCGAACTCGGACGCCTCAATGCAATGTGTGCACAGACCCAAGGCATAAGCATCCGACCGTCCGATGGGCCGGCCTGTCAGTCCGAGGTAGAGGCCAAGATGGTCCGGCAGGCGGGCGAGGTGATGCGCAACGCCCACATCCGGGAAAAAACCGATCGCCGTTTCGGGCATCGCGAACGTGTAGCGCGCGCCCGCGACGCGATGGGTTCCGTAAAATGTCAGGCCGACGCCCGACCCCATCAGCGCGCCGTCGATCAGCGACACCGTCGGCTTCGAGAAGCAGTCGAGCTGCCAGTTCAGTGCATACTCCCGGCCGAGCGCCGACCGCGCATCCGCAACGCTCGCGCGCGCGGTCGTCAGCAGCTCGCGCACATCGCCGCCGACTGAAAACACGCCATCCATGGCCGATTTCAGCACCAGCGCATAGATCTGCGGATCTTTGGCCCAGCGCCGGAGGTGCTCCGGCAGCGGCGCCAGCATCGCCTGCGACAGTGCGTTGCGCTGGGCGGGTCGATTGAGTTCGAGCACGGCGCTCGCGCCCGCAACTCCCGCCTTGATTTCGCCCTCAATGCTGCTCATGACGACCATGTTTGGCGACGTCGCTGGCGATGTCCACACGTTGTGCCCGCTTTTCGCATGCAGCGGAACGCCGCACTCCTCCGAGACAAGCAAAGTTCTAGAGTTTTGGTAATTCGCGTACACTGAGCAGCGGTCGATTCGACCGTATTGAGCCGATGTGTAGGGTAGCGCATCTGTTCTGGGGGATTTGGATGACGGCGCGCTTTATCTGGTGGGCGATCGGGCCTCTCTGCGTGGCGAGCGCCGTGATGGCGGCGGATTCGAAACTCGTTGTGCCGGACCCGGCGGCGTCGGCTGCCAAGGCGGTGCCATTGGCCGAGAAGGATTGGCCCAAGATTCTGCCCGGCAAAGCCGCGACCCATAAGAATGGCTGGAAACTGTCGGACATCGAGGCTGGCATCGCCCAATGTTCGGCATTGCTCAAAGGCCTCGATGTGGTTGCCACGCGCGCCGAGCCGTTTTCCGAGAGCGGCGAATGCGGCGCGCCCGCCGCTGTCGAGCTGATCAGCGTCGGCAAGAACCCCCAGGTTTCATTCTCGCCGCCCGTGACGGTGCGCTGCGAGGTTGTGGCGGCGCTGCACAAGTGGATCAAGAATGATTTGCAGCCGCTCGCACGCCAGTACCTCGGCGGCCCGCTGGTGCGCCTAGAAACCATGAGTTCCTATTCGTGCCGCAACGCCTACGGCCGCTCGAAGTCGCGGCTCAGCGAGCATGGCCTCGCCAACGCCGTCGACATTCGCGCCTTCGTGTCCGCGAGTGGGCATGGCACGGACCTGATCGCTGATTGGGGGCCGACCCAACGCGACATCGCAGCCCAGGTCGCCGCGGCCCGCGCCGCCGCGCAAAAGGCGGAAGCCGAGCGGGCGCTCGCCGCTGCAAAGATCACGCCGCAGCAACCGCAGCGCGTCGCCGTCCCCGGCGCCGCACCGACTGGGTCACAAACCCCGGTCCCCGGAATTGCCGCGGCGACGAGTGCAACCGCGCTCGGCTTGCGCCAATCGATCCCCGCCGAACAGCCACGCCAGACACTGACGATCGGATCGGATCGCACACCCACGGCGGGTGGTGTCGCCATTCAAGTGCCAAGCCGCGGCGAAGGCGGCGGAACTGGAATCGGTCTCAGCTTTCCAGGAATGAGCCGCCTCGGCGGTCCCAAGGCGCAAAAGCCGGCCGTCATCGATCGGACGGAATTCCTGCGCGGCGCGCATGCATCCGCCTGCAAGATCTTCGGCACCGTGCTCGGGCCGGAGGCCAACAATGCCCACAAGAACCATTTTCACGTGGACATGGCCGAGCGGCGGTCGGGCAGCTTCTGCGAATAGCCGCGTTGCGCTTGCAGCGGCCCACCGCAGTGTCCACCGCAGTGGACGCGCGGGCCTGAGTATCGGATAACGGCATCAGTCCAAGCCAGTCTGGTGCGCCATGAAACCTTCAAACAAACCGATCATCCGTGCGACGTCGCAGCCGGGCGCCTATCCCGCGGTCCGCATGCGGCGCAACCGCAAGGCGGGCTGGAGCCGCCGCCTCGTCGCCGAGAACGTTCTGACGACCGGCGATCTGATCTGGCCGCTGTTCCTGATTGATCGGCCCGAGCGGCGCACACCGATCGCCCACATGCCCGGCGTCGATCGTCTCAACATCGACGAAGCCGTGAAGGAGGCGGAACGCGCGGCGCGCCTCGGCATCCCCGCGATCGCTCCATTCCCGTATGTCGACATGCCACTGCGCGATACCAACGGTAGTGACGCGGTCCGCCTCGAGAACCTGATGGGCCGCGCCGTGCGCGCGATCAAGGCGGCGGTTCCGGCCCTCGGCATCATCACCGATGTCGCGCTCGATCCCTACACGAGCCATGGCCACGACGGGTTGATGGATGATCGCGGCGTGATCCTCAATGACGAGACCATCGAGGTGCTGATCCAGCAAGCGCTGGCTCTTGCGGAGGCGGGGGCCGACTGTGTTGCGCCCTCAGACATGATGGACGGCCGCATCGGCGCGATCCGCTACGCCCTCGATCAAGCAGGCTTCGAGGACGTGCAGATCATGTCCTATGCCGCCAAGTACGCCTCCGGGTTCTACGGACCGTTCCGCGACGCGCTCGGCACCAACCTCAAGGGCAACAAAAGCACCTACCAGATGGACCCCGCCAACTCCGACGAAGCGCTGCGCGAAGTAGCCCTCGATATCGCGGAAGGCGCCGATATGGTTATGGTCAAACCCGGCATGCCGTATCTGGACGTCGTGCGCCGGGTCAAAGACGCGTTCTCTGTTCCAACCTACGCCTATCAGGTCTCGGGCGAGTACGCGATGCTGACGGCCGCCGCCCAGAACGGCTGGCTGGATGGTGATCGCGTGATGATGGAGAGCTTGATGGCCTTCAAGCGCGCGGGTGCCGACGGCATCCTGACTTATTTCGCGCCGCGCGCAGCCGAAATCCTACGCCGCGCCACGACCTAACCTCCAAATGCCGAGCCGCCGTAGTGCGTTCGCCCTCCTGCTTCTGGTCGCGGCGCTCCTCGGTGGATGTCAGGACATTATCGACAGCGATCGCGCACGCGTTTGCCGTATCGCCATGGGCGCTCTGCACCCGAGCGCGCAGCATTTTCGCATCCACACGACCGCAGCATCCGCACCCGACCAGATCGAGATCGTCTACTGGCTGGGCCTTCCGCATGTCACGGGCACACGCCGCCGTATTGGCTGCCAGTTCGAAACAGGAAGCCTGTCCGATCCCCGGCGGGCGATCCTTGTGCAGGTTGCCGCGGAAGGCCGGCCGATCGCTGCGCCGAAATTCTGGCTGATCAAACGCTATCACATCGCGCTCGATCGCGATCCCCTGCCCTTTGCCGACGCCAAGCCCGGCCCGTGGCTACCGTTCCCTGTTGCGGTTGGCCTGCAGCAGGTCCTGGCAGGTTTGCCGCAGATTGCAATTTATGCGCTGCTTGCCGCCGCCTACGCGCTGCTCTACGGCCTCATCGGCCGCATCAATCTCGCCTTCGGCGAGTTCGCTATGCTCGCCGGATATGGCGCGGTCCTTGGTTTCTCAATGGGCGGCGGCCATGGGCTGTTCCTCGCCGCCCTCATTGCCGCCGCCGTCTGCGTCCATACGGCTGCCAGCCACGGCGCTTTGATCGGTGCGGCGGTCTTTGCCCCCATGATGCGCGCGCCGGGCCAACATGTGCTGGTCGCAAGTGTTGGCCTTGCACTCTTCATGCAAGAGTACATGCGCCTCGCCCAAGGCACCGGCAATCGCTGGGTCTCGCCGCTGCTCAATCGCCCTGTCGCGCTCGCCCACGCCGACAACTTCATCGTGACTATCACGCCGATCGCGCTGGTGACCGGCCTGCTCGCGCTGGCGGCCGCGGGCCTGACCGTCGTGATCATGCGCCGAACCCGATTTGGCCGCGCCTGGCGCGCCACGGCGGACGATGATCTTGCCGCCGCCATGATGGGCATCGATGCGCGGCGCCTCGTGATCAAAACGTTTGTTTTCGCCAGCCTATTGGCCGGGCTCGCGGGCTTCGTCATGGTCATCTACTACGGCGGCGTCGGCTATGCCGGCGGCACCGTGCTCGGCCTCAAAGCGCTGCTCGCCGCGGTTCTCGGCGGCATCGCCTCGGTCCCCGGTGCCGTGCTTGGCGCCGTGCTGCTCGGGCTTGCCGAGGTTCTCTGGTCCGCCGTCTTCAGCGTCGATTCCCGGGAGGCCTTTGTCTTCACCGCCCTGATCGTCGTGCTTGTCGTGCGGCCCATGGGCTTCTTCGGTGTCGCGCGCGATGCGCCACCCCGCGCGCCTTAAATTGGTTGCATAGATCGCTGCTCCTACACTTGATCCTGCGCCCTCTCCCCACGTATCATTGCATCGCGTGCCCGAGGGTTGGCCGCGAGGGCGCTGCGTACATGACTGAGCAACAGAAGCACTTTCCGGAATTCTATGTCACGGCGCCACAGGCGTGCCCCTACCTCCCTGGGCGCTTCGAACGCAAGCTCTTCACCCATCTGACGCACGACAAACCACCGCCGCTGATCGACAATCTGCTGAAGAGCGGGTTCCGTCGCAGCCAGAACATCGCCTACATGCCGTATTGCGATGGCTGTCAGGCCTGCGTTTCGGTGCGCGTCCTGGTCGATCAGTTCCATCCGGGCAAAACCATGCGCCGGATCATGCAGCGCAATTTCGACATCGTCGCGCGCCGGGTCGATGCGGTCCCGACATCGGAGCAATACACGCTGTTTCGAAAATACATCGATACGCGCCATTCCGACGGCGGCATGGCCGATATGACGGTGCTCGACTACGCGATGATGGTCGAAGACAGCATCGTCGAAACCAAGATCACCGAGTATCGCCTGAAGCCCAGGAACCCGCTAGAAACCCGCATCGAGCGCTGGCCGCTGCTCGGCATCACGCTTTGTGACAAGCTCTCCGACGGCATGTCGATGGTCTATAGCTTCTATGATCCGAAGGAAGACGCGCGCAGCCTCGGCACCTACATGATCCTCGAGCACATCGAGCATACGCGCCGGCTCGGCCTGCCGTATCTCTATCTCGGTTATTGGATCGATGGTTCGCGCAAGATGAGCTACAAGACGCGCTTCCAGCCGCAAGAACAATTGACCATCAACGGTTGGGAACGCTCCTGAACGGGAGTGCCGGGGTAAATCCGCAATTCTCGTGGGCTCAATTCCTCAGCGCAGCGCCGCGTTCACTTTGCCGAACATATAGGCCCACTTGGCCTTCTGGATCTCGACGAGTGCGGCCATGTTCGCGCGCAGTTCCGTCAACAGCGCGCAATCCGGCGCTCCGCTACCGCCGTCTTGGCCGCGCGTATTGATCGCAAGCAGCAGTTCCTCGGATCTCTGGTCGTATCCGACGATCGTGTCATCGCGCACCATTGGCTCGGCCTCGCGCACGAATTGATCGTGGTTCCAGCCCTTCTTGTCCTTCAATTTTCGCAACAGCGCCTGGAACTGCGGCGCATTCTGCTGGTTGATGTCGCGCAAGATGTCCGCCGACTTTTCGACGGTGGTCTCGAAATCGGCACGGGTGCACGCCGTCCCCTGTGCGCGCGCCTCGATGCCGAGGCACGACGCCAGCACCAGCGATAGCACCCTCGCGGCAATGGCCAGCCTCGTCCGCATCGCGCGCTCCCTCAATCGAATGACGGCCCGAACTTGTTGGATCGCGGAAAGCCTTTCGGCGCGAGCCGCCCGGCCTGCGAACGTTGGCCGACCCAATCGCGAACCTCGCTCCATGTCAGCGTGAACGTGCGGCCTGCCGGATCCAGCCACGTCAATCCGTCCGACTTCTTGAAGACGCGCAAATCGACGAGGCCACCGTCCTTGAAGCGCTGCAGGATGACACCCTTGCCGCGCGTCATCTCATTGACCTCATCGAGCGGGAAGACCAGCATCTTGCGATTGTCGCCGATCGACGCGATATGGTCGCCGTCGACCGGGACGCAGATACACGCTTCTGCCGGCTCGTCGACATTGAGGACTTGCTTGCCCTTCCGGGTGGCGGCAATGACCTCGTCCTCGGGTACGATAAACCCGTGTCCGGACGTCGCGCCCACCAGCAGCTTGCGCCCCGGCTCGTGGACGAAGATTTCCACAAAATCGTGGTTCTCCTCGACGTCTACCATGAGCCGCACCGGCTCGCCGTGGCCGCGCCCGCCAGGCAGCGTGTTGGCTTCGAGCGTGAAGAAGCGGCCGTTGGTGCAGAAGATCAGCAGCTTGTCCGTCGTCGATGCCTTGACGGAACGCTTCAGCGCGTCGCCTTGCTTGAAGTCGAGTTTCGAGAGGTCGTCTTGGTGGCCTTTCAGCGCGCGGATCCAACCCTTCTCCGTCAGGATCACGGTGATCGGCTCTTTCTCGATCATCGCTTGTTCGAGATCGACCGTGACTTCCGGCGCGTCCGCGAACATCGTGCGGCGCTTGCCGAGCGGCGTCTTCTTCGAATAGGTCTCGCGCGTTGCTTTCACCTGCTCGGCGATGCGCTCCCACTGCAGATCTTCCGACTTCAAGAGCGTCTTGATCTCGCGGCGCTCCTTGGTGAGTTTGTCGTGCTCGCCGCGGATCTCCTGCTCCTCGAGCCGCGACAGCGACTTCAGGCGCAAATTCAGGATCGCATCGGTCTGCACCTCCGAGAGCTTGAAACGGCTCATCAGCCGCGCTTTCGGGTCATCGTCGAAGCGGACGATCTTGATCACCTCATCGATGTTCAAGAAGGCGATGAGATAGCCGTCGAGCACCTCGAGGCGATGCTCGATTTTTCTGAGGCGGAACTCCGAGCGGCGGATCAGAACAATCTTGCGGTGATCGAGCCATTGGCGCAGCACGTCACGCAGCGACAGCACGCCCGGCACCTGGCCGGCGGACAAGACGTTCATGTTGAGACCGAAGCGGGTCTCGAGTTCCGTCACCCGGAACATGCTCTCCATCAGCACGATCGGATCGACGGCGCGCGTTTTCGGCTCCAGCACCAGACGGACGTGTTCATCACTCTCGTCACGGACATCGCCGAGGAGCGGCAATTTCTTGTCCGTCAAAAGTTCGGCGATGCGCTCGACCAGTTTAGACTTCTGAACGTTGTAGGGGATCTCGGTGATGACGATCTGGTAGCCGCCGCGGCTGGTTTCCTCGCGCTCCCATTTGGCGCGCAACCGGAACCCGCCACGACCCGTCTTGTAGGCCTCGATGATCGCCTCGCGCGGCTCGACGAGGACGCCGCCGGTCGGGAAATCCGGACCCGGGATGAACTCGACGAGCTTCTCGATCGTCGCATTCGGGTGCTTGATCAGGTGCAGCGTCGCGGCGCAGAGTTCATCGACGTTATGGGGCGGGATGTTGGTCGCCATGCCGACGGCGATGCCAGTCGATCCATTGGCGAGCAAGTTCGGGAAGTTCGCCGGCAGAACCACCGGCTCTTGCACGCGACCGTCATAGTTGGCGCGAAAATCGACGCACTCCTCGTCGATGCCTTCGAGCAGCGCCGAGGCAACCTCGGTCATCTTGGCTTCGGTGTAACGTTCGGCGGCCGGATTATCACCGTCGATGTTGCCGAAGTTGCCCTGGCCATCCACCAACGGATAGCGTTGGGCGAAATCCTGGGCGAGACGGGCGAGCGCGTCATAGATCGCTTGGTTGCCGTGCGGGTGATAGTCGCCCATCACTTCACCGACGATCTTTGCGCACTTGAGGTAGCCGCCCTCGGGGTCGAGGCGGAGTTCGCGCATCGCGTAAACGATGCGCCGATGCACCGGTTTCAGGCCATCGCGCACGTCGGGCAACGCCCGATGCATGATGGTCGACAAGGCATAAGCCAAGTAGCGCTCTTCAAGCGCATCCTTGAGATTCACGAGTTCGATAGGCCCTGGGCCCGGAAGAATTGGCTTTTCGCTCATGCCGCACCGTTAGCCCGGGTCGGAAGTTCGGTTCAAGGCCACCTAGGCCACAAGTTGCAGAAACAAACAGATGATTGTCCGTTAACCCGGGCTGAGGTATGGTTGTTGAAACCTTCAACAATTGAGCCAAGCCCATGGGCACCATGAACTTTTCGATCCCGGACGACGTCAAGGACGCCTTCAACGAGGTGTTCAAGGACGACAACAAGAGCGCCATTGTCGCCCAGTTGATGCAGCGAGCCATCGAACAGCGGAAGTTGCGGGACGAGTTGCAGCGGAAGACCGAGAGTTTCCGCGAACGCGTCTTGCGGCGTCGAGCCGAAGGTCCCGTCGTCACTGACGCCGAGATCAGGGCTGCACGCGAGGAACTGCGGAAGTGAAATATGTCCTGGACGCCAGCGTGGCCCTGAAATGGTATCTCGCCGATCGACCCGACGAACTCAACGTCGACGAAGCGATCATGATAGCCGATTTGGCCCAGCGAGATGAGATTGAACTTTACGCCCCGATTCATTGGTCTCTCGAGGTCGTGGCCGTCCTATCGCGTTATCGCCCGGATCTCGTGGGTGATGCCATCGTCGAACTCAGCGACCTCAGCAGCAGACTGGTCAACACTCCGGATGTGCTTGGACACGCGGCTGAAATGTCGGCAACCCTCAACCACCACTTGTTCGACACGCTCTATCACGCGGTCGCGCTTGAGGTTGGGGCGACGCTGGTGACGGCGGACGAGCATTACTTCGAGAAAGCCAAAGACTTGGGCCATATGCAGCGGCTGGCCGACTTTCCGCTGACGGGGACTGCCCAGCCATGACAACCTTGACGCCGGACATTCCCAAGGCCGAGGTCGCGATCATCGAATTCACGAATAGCTTCCGGGCTAAAAATAAGCTCGCGGCCGTCAAATCGAACCCCGCGCTTGCCGCTGCCGCCCGCGTCTATGCCACCTATCTCGTCAAGTCCGGCACATTTTCGCATACTGCCGACGGCCGCGAGCCGAGCGCACGCGTCAAGGCCGCCAGCTATGAAGCCTGCCTGGTCGGAGAAAACCTCGGGCAATTCCTCGATAGCCGCGGGTTCGAGACCCGGCAGCTTGCACGCGATGCCGTCGAAGGCTGGATCAACTCTCCGGGTCATCGCGCAACGCTTCTCACGGAGGGTGCGACCGACGTCGGGATCGGGATCGTCATGGCGCCGAACGAGCCCCGCTACACCATCGTCCAATTGTTCGCCCGGCCCCAGGCGCTATCGGTGTCGTTTCAGGTCGCCAACAGCAGCGGCGCAACTATTGCGTATGCAGTTGCCGGCAAGTCGCACGAGATTCAAACCGGCTACTCCGCACGCCACACCTCATGTCTTGCCCCAATCGTCCAATTCGACCTCAAGTCTGGGCAATCAAAAGAGACCCGCTTTGATGCGGCAAACGGCGATCTCTTCACGCTGAAGGCGCAGACGCCCGGCGCAATTGCGATCGAGAGGGGCAAGCGCGAGACGTTGCCGCAATAACGCCAATCGGCAAGGATCAACCGTTCGTCGCCACCATCGCCTTTCGCAGCGTTGTCAGCACGCGCGCGCGTGCATCCGGCAATGACATTTCCCGCGGCTGCAAGACATGCATATCGAGAAAGTGCGCCGTCAGGGCGAACCCTGCTTCGAGGTCCTCGATCATGAGGCTGCCTTGCGTCCGGCCCTTCAAGAACGACGGCAACGCGAGAAGCCGATCGCGGTATGGCTCGCCGGCGACGGCGGATACCGCGCGTCCAGTGCGTGGCGAAACGTAGATCAGATCGTCTTTGGATCCGGTCGCCGCGCAGCTCTCGAGATCGAGCCCGAAGCCGAGGTCGTCGAGTAGGGCCAGCTCCCAGCGCACCATCAACGCCGGCCAGACCGAGGCGTCATCCAGAAAGCCGAGGAGGAAAAGCGAAACTTCATAAAGGCTCGGATGCGGATCGCGTTCCGGCAACAGCCGCGTGAGCGTGCACATCGAGGTCAACCCGGAGAGCGCGGCAGCATCGTCCAGCACCTCGGCGGCAAACCCTCGCCGCAACTCCAGCGTGATATGCCCCAGGTTCTCGGAGAGCCGCGCGGTCCAAGTGACATCGACATGATTGCCGATTTGCAGCACGGGCCGCAGCCGGCGCGATCGGCCGCCGTGCACCAGACCGAGGTGCCGGCCGTGCTGACGCGTCAAGAGCTCCACGACCGCGGCGGTCTCGCCGTGGGGGCGCACACTGAGCACGACGCCTTCGTCAGTCCATTGCATTGGCTAGGGTGCTTTTGGCTTTCCTTAAATCAAGGAAGCACGCTCGTTTCTCGTTTTCTCGTGCTTCTCATCGGAAAACCGCTTCACACTTTTCCGGAAGCACGAGTGATGGGACGGTTCGCGGCGGCGCGCAAGGCATCAACCGCTGATCCCTTTGCCAGAAGGCGGTCGAGGTTCCGGAATGGCGTCCGGTTGCGGCTTCGGCAACACCTCCAAGTCCCCGGGTGGAAGTGGCGCTTGCCGGATCGTGCAGGGCATTCCCCGCGCCTCACATTGAACCCGGTTTGCAGAGGGTTGGCAGACGATTGCCCGGCGTTCTGCTATTTGCCACCGTGTGAATTGGGGGCCGTAGGCGGCCGCGGCTTTTGTCCAGGCCTCGAACGCCGCCTTGCGCGCCGCGCCCTCGTCTTCCTCGGTTCTCGGGCCGCTCGTCACTTCGGGATTGCAGACGCGAACCGCGGCCTCGGCGCCACTGGCGCACAGCACAACGACAAGAATCGTGACGGTCGAGCGTCGCATCGGTTACTCGTCCTTGGGGAACTCCAAGCCCATCTCGCGGTAGCGCTCGGGGTCGCTGCCCCAACCTTCGCGTACCTTCACAAACAAGAACAGGTGCGCGGTCTTTTCCAGAACTTCGCTGATCTCTTTGCGCGCGTCCATCGAGATCTGCTTGATCGACTGCCCGCCCTTGCCGAGCACGATGCTGCGCTGACTTTCGCGTTCGACGAAGATGGTCTGCTCGATGCGCACGCCTTTGGCGCCCATGTCCTTCCAGGCCGTCGTCTCGACGGTGGCGGCGTAGGGCAACTCGTCGTGCAGGCGATCGTAGATTTTTTCGCGCGTGATCTCGGCTGCGTGAAGCCGCATGGGCAAATCGGTCACGTCGTCGGCGGCGTAATGCCAGGGGCCCTTGTTCACGACGCCCGCCAAGTGCTGCTTCAGATCGTCGACGCCATAGCCGCGCAGGGCCGAGATCATGAAGGTCGCCGCGAACGGATGCCGCGCGTTGAGCTCACCCGCCAAACCCAGCAATTCTTCCTTCTTCACGGCATCGATCTTGTTGAGGACGAGCACCGCCTCGCGCTTCGAGGCGATCAGACGCTCCAGAATACGCGCGCTGTCGCCCTCCACGCCCCGATGGGCATCGATGACGAAGACGACGTAGTCGGCGTCCTTGGCGCCGCCCCAGGCGGCATCCACCATCGCGCGATCGAGGCGCCGTTTCGGCTGGAAGATGCCGGGCGTGTCGATGAACACCAGCTGACTGTCGCCGACAACGGCGATGCCACGAACGGGCGTGCGCGTCGTCTGTACCTTGCGGCTGACGATCGTGACCTTGGTTCCGACCAAGGTGTTGACGAGCGTGGATTTGCCAGCGTTCGGTGCCCCAATCACTGCAATGAAGCCGCAGCGCTGGTCCTCGAGCGCAACGGGCGCCATCGGCGGCGGCTCGACGGGAACTTCAGCCATGTTTTTCGGCTCTCCGGACGCCTTCGCGTGACAACAGTGCGGTCGCAGCTGCCTGCTCGGCGGCGCGCTTGCTTGCGCCTTCGCCGCGTGCCGGGCGCCGGCCCTTGATCTTCACTTCCGCCGTGAACCGCGGCGCGTGATCGGGCCCCTCGCGCGCAATCTCGGTATAGGCTGGTAGATCGAGACCCTGGCCCTGCGCCCACTCCTGAAGCGCGGACTTGGGATCGGCGGCTTCGGTCGGCAACTTCTCGACGTGGGCGCCCCAAAGCGTGCGGATCACCTCGCGCGCGGCATCGAAGCCGCCTTCCGCAAACACCGCTGCCAGTACCGCCTCGCAGGCATCGGCGAGAATTGTTTCCTTTTCCCGGCCTCCGCTTTCGGCCTCGCTGTCAGAGAGGATCAGAAACGGTCCAAGGCCAAGCCAGCGCGCGATCTCGGCACACGTCTCTCCACGAACCAGCCAGTTGTAGCGCCGCGCCAGCTCGCCCTCGGTCGCAGTGGCGAAGGCTTCACTGATCAATTCCGCTATCGCGAGGCCAAGCACGCGATCGCCGAGAAACTCGAGCCGCTCGTTGTCGCCGCGTTTCGACTTCCCCGTGCGCACGCTCGAATGCGTCAACGCCCGCTCCAACAAGGCACGATCCTTGAAGCGGTAGCCAAGCCGCGTTTCGAGATCCTTGTATTTTCGCACGGGCGCCATGGCCGATTTGGATCTCTATCGCACCAGGTTGAAGAGCCGGCGCCATCTCACGTCGAACGGCCACGTCCACGGGGACGTCAGGCGGAACGTATCGGGTTCGTCGACGGCCGCAGAGAAGAACAGAATCTCGGCGCGGCCGATGAAGTTTTCCAAAGGGACGAAGCCGATGCCGTGTGTTTGCGACCGGCTGTCTTCCGAGTTGTCGCGATTGTCGCCCATCATGAAGTAGTGGCCGGGCGGCACCTTGTAGGGGCCGACGTTGTCATAGCTGCCGTCGATTTCGAGATCGAGAACTTGGAACTTGACGCCGTTAGGGAGCACTTCTTCGTAGCGCTTGTATTTGGTATTGCGGCAGTAGCGCCGCGTATTGTCGCCGCACTCCAAATTCGAGAAGTCGTCGATGTACCGGCGCGTGATTTCGCGGCCATTGATGAAGAGCACGCTCTTGCGCACCTGAATTTCATCGCCCGGCATTCCGATCACGCGCTTGATGTAGTCGGTCGCATTGTCGCGCGGGTTCTTGAAGACGGCGACGTCGCCCTGTTTCGGCTCGGCGCCCCAGACGCGGCCGGCAAACAGGTTTGGGCTCCATGGGAACGAATATTTGCTGTAGCCGTAAGACAGCTTCGACACGAACAGATAGTCGCCGATCAGAAGCGTAGATTTCATAGACCCGGATGGAATATTGAACGGCTGGTAGAAGAAAACGCGCACGACCATCGCCAAAATCAGCGCGTGAACCAGTACTTTGACGGTGTCGCGCCACCCGCCATCATCCGCCTTCTCGGCGTTGGTCTCGACACTCATTCCGTGCTCCTTGAAGGACCGCAATTGCGCCAACGCGGCAGCCCGAGCGGGTTTGCAGGCTATAACTGCTTCCCGGGGTCGCCGCAATCGATCTGGCGCTCAAAAAGTGACGATCCGGCGGCTCAGCGCGGGTCGCCCTTGATTCGAATTCCTGAAATAATAACAATCGCTTGGGCGGTCGGGAACTCATCCGTTATGGTCAGATCGATGCGCGCCTCGTAGCCTGGCGGTGTAATTCGCTTCAGTTGTAGCAGCGCGCCGCCCGTGAGCTTCAATGTCGGCCGGCCCGAGGGCAAGTTGACCACGCCCATGTCGCGCCAGAACACCCCTCGCCTAAAACCAGTTCCGAGGGCCTTGGAGCACGCTTCCTTGGCGGCGAAGCGCTTGGCATAGGAGGCGGCGCGTTCGGCCCGTTTGTCGGATTTCTCACGTTCGACGTCGGTGAAGATGCGGTTCAAGAACCGGTCACCGAACCGCTCGATGGATTTTTCGATACGGCCGATGTCGACGATGTCGTTGCCAAGACCCAGGATCATGCGCGCGATCTAGCACGAGACGGCCGGCCTACGCCATCGCCTCCCGCCCGGCCTGATACGACATCACCAAACGCCGGCCGAGGACGTAGGAAATCGCGGCGGCCGCCAGACCCAGCGGCACGGCGCCGATGAGCATCGGTTTCCAGAGGCGCCAGCCACTTTCAGCCAATAGATCGAGCGAGACTGCCGCCACACTCAAGCGCGCCTGCGACAGCGCTTCGAGACCGCCGCCGAACACCGACCCAACACCGAGTATCATGCAGCCCATTTCGTAAGACGCGAGCCATAGCCCCGGGTACGTCAGCGGATTGGCGACGAAGGTCCCCGCCAGCGCAGCCGCGGCACTGCCGCGCAGAATCCACGCGATCCCAACCGCCATCAGCATCTGAATACCGACCACGGGGAGCACCGCCACGAATGCACCAATCGCGAGGCCGAGAGCAACCGTATGGGGGCTGCGGTGCATCCGCCCGAGGCGAAGCTTCTGATAGCGCAGTGAGCGCCGCCAAGAGTGGCGCGGCCATATGGCCACACGCGCGCGCGCCGGCCAAGGTTCCAAACTCCGGCGGCCAAGCAGCATGTCAGACGATCCCGCAATCGCACGAGACGCGAGTGTAACAGATTCGCGTTCAGTAAATCCGGTTGTGCGCCGCGGCTATTCGAACAGCCGCTCGACTTTGCTCACCGCGGACTTCGATCGGAGCCCCGAGATGATGTCGTTGAGATGCGTCAGGTCCCATACCTCAAGCTCGATCAACATCTCGGTGAAATCATGCGCGCGACGCGCCATGCGCAGGTTGTCGATGTTGCCGTCGGCCTCGCCGATCAATTGCGCGATCTGCGCAAGCGATCCCGGCTCGTTCATGGCGGTGACCATGATCTTGGCCGGGAAACGCTCAGGACGATCGGGATCGATGTCCCACGTCACGTCGATCCATTTTTCATGCTCGAATGCCTTGAGGCGCGGCGAATGGATCTGGAAAATCCTGATCCCCTGCCCTTGCGTCAAGACGCCGACGACGCGATCGCCGGGCACCGCGCCGCCCTCCTCGAACGTCACGGGGACGTCGCTGCGCGCGCCGCGAATGGGAATCATGGCGCCAGGCTTGTCCTCGACGTCGGCGCCGCCGCCCGTCCATCGGAACTTGAGGCCCATCACCTTCGAAAGGTTGAACCAGCCATCGTCCGATGCGCTGCGCGTCAGACGGTTGGGCGGCCGCGGCACGGCAGGCCCCTTGCGCAATTCAAGGTCGGGGATGGCGGCCTTGAGCACATCCGCGATCGGAAGCTCGTCGCGACCGACGGCTGCAAAAACGTCCTCGAGTGTCTTCTGCGTCAACCTCGGGAGGGATTTCCTGATTTTTTCGTCGCTGAAATCATGTCCCGCGCGCTCAAAGGCCGACACCAGAAGCCGTCGCCCAAGCTCGGAATATTGGCGCCTGAGCGCATCGCGCACGGCGCGGCGAATGGATGACCGTGCCTTTCCAGTGATGGCAATGTGTTCCCACGCTGCCGG
This sequence comes from uncultured Alphaproteobacteria bacterium, assembly GCA_963779515.1. Taxonomy (GTDB): domain Bacteria; phylum Pseudomonadota; class Alphaproteobacteria; order Rhizobiales; family Hyphomicrobiaceae; genus CAVZYN01. The sequence continues at coordinate 851,370 of CAVZYN010000001.1, read as the reverse complement.
CGGCATCTGGCCCTTGGCGACGATGATGTCCACCTCGTCACCATTGCGCAGCACGGTCGTCAGCGGCAGTTGCCGGCCATTGATATTTGCGCCGACGCAACCGTTGCCGACATCGGTGTGCACCGCGTAGGCAAAATCGATCGGCGTCGCGCCGCGCGGCAACGCAATCAATCGCCCTTTCGGAGTGAAGCAGAACACCTGATCGTGGAACAGCTCGAGTTTGGTGTGTTCGAGGAAGTCTTCCGAGCTATCGCCTTCGAGAAGCGTCGCAACCAGCCGCCGCAACCACATGTACGGCGTGCCGCCGTCGATGCCATCGTCCATGGCACCGGCGTCGCTTGACTCGGCATCCTTGTAGAGGGCGTGCGCGGCGACGCCGAGTTCGGCGGTGCGATGCATTTCCTGCGTGCGGATCTGCAATTCAACGCGCTGGTGGCGGGGTCCGACGATCGTGGTGTGGATGGACTGATAGTTGTTCTGTTTTGGATTCGAAATGTAGTCCTTGAAGCGGCCTGGTACCGCGCGCCAGGCGCCATGGACGATCCCGAGGGCGCGGTAGCAATCGTCGGCAGAGCCGACCAGGACGCGGAAGCCGTAAATGTCCGAGAGCTGTTCGAGACTGATCTGCCGGTTCTCCATCTTCCGCCAGATGGAATAGGGCTTCTTCTCGCGCCCCGAGATCTCGACCTTCAAGCCGGCACCGGTGAACTTCTCTTTCAAGACCCGCGAAATCTCCTCGACGATCCCGGCGTTGCGCTTGCGGATCTCCGCCAGCCGCGCTTCGACGGCCTCGCAGGCCTCGGGATGCAGCCATTTGAACGCGAGTGCCTCGAGTTCTTCGCGAACGCCTTGCATGCCCATCCGGCCGGCGAGCGGGGCGTATATTTCGAGCGTCTCTTCGGAGTTGCGGCGGCGGCTCTCTGGCTTGTTGTACTGCAGCGTCCGCATGTTGTGCAGGCGATCGGCGAGCTTGACCAGAAGGACGCGGATATCGCTCGAAATCGCGACCAGGAGCTTGCGGAAATGCTCGGCCTGTTCGGCTTTTTTCGACACCAGATCGAGCTTCTTGATCTTGGTCAGGCCCTCGACCAGGGTGCCGATTTCCGATCCGAACAACTGGTCGATCTCGGCTTTGGTCGCATCCGTATCCTCGATCACGTCGTGCAGCAGCGCCGTCGCGATCGTCGCGTCGTCGAGCTTCATATCGGTCAGGATGGCGGCAACTTCGAGTGGATGGGAGAAATAGGGATCTCCCGAGGCGCGCTTTTGATGACCGTGCGCCTTCATCGCGTAGACGTAGGCGCGATTGAGCAATGCCTCATCGGCGTCCGGGTGGTACTTCTGGACACGTTCGACGAGTTCGTATTGGCGCATCATACCGCGGCTCGTTTGCCTGCGGCGCCCTCATGACCACCGCACCGCAATGGTAGCGCGATTTGCGGCCGATCAACATCGGATCGGCGTGCGCCGGAACGTCCCGGCGCCCCCGGCCTCACAGCCCGCCGCGACCACCACCATTGCCACCGGTGGTGCTGCTCTGCTCGGTCGGCGTCAGCGTTTCGAGGCCGCGCAGCAACTGCTCTTCGGTGATGACGTCCACCTGGGAGTCGTTGGCCTGATCGTCGCGCCCGAGCATCGGACGGCGGTCCTGCGGCAGCATCGGCGCCGCGGCGGCTTCCGGCTCGTCGACTTCGACATTCTTCTGAATCGAATGAATGAGGCCCTCGCGCAGATCGTCCGCGGGAACCGTCTTCTCGGCGATCTCGCGCAACGAAATCACGGGGTTCTTGTCGTTGTCGGGATCAATCGTGACCGCGCCACCATTGGCGATCGCGCGGGCGCGATGAGCTGCCAGCAAAACCAGTTCGAAGCGGTTAGGGACCTTATCGACACAATCTTCGACGGTCACGCGAGCCATGGGTCAAACCTTTCGACGAATAAAGGCACGCCCGAAACGCTTGTTTCAGGGTGCCCGTGATCCAGAGATGATTAGTGCCATGATCCTGGCGGGAAATCAACCACAGGCTGGATGCTCTGGCGGGATATCCGCAGCCCCTTGAGGAGGTCTCTTGCCGTCCGCCCCAAGACGGGATGGCGCCAGTGTGGAGCGACGTCGCACAACGGAACCAGGACAAAGGCCCGCAGATGAGCCTCGGGATGAGGCAGGATCAACGCTCCCGGCGAGCGCCGCCGGCCCGTCCGCCAAGACACCACGCGGCCGCCGAACGCAATAATGTCCAAGTCCAGCGGCCGCGGCCCCCAATGACGCCCCAGCCGCCGCCCCGCCTGACGCTCGATCGACTTCAAATGGCGGAGCAGGACCGCGGGAGCATGCGGCGACGAAATCTGCAGAACAGCGTTGAAATAATGCGGTTGGAGGCCCGTTCCCACGGGGTTTGTGGTATAGAGGCGTGAGGCCTTTACGATGCCAATTCCGTGCGCCTCCAACAGCAGTGGCAACTTTCGCAGCGTTTCGGTGATCGGGCCGAAGGAGCCGGACGTATTAGATCCGACTGCCAAGATCACCATATTACCGCGGGATGGCTTCATACCGGCATGAGTGAAGGTCATGAGTGTGTCAGGCTATATCGACTAAAGGATGAGAGATTGCCAATGAGGCATGGAAGCTCTTGTCAGAAAACACATCTTGGCAGCTTGGCACATCCATGACACTTGCTTATGGACCAATGCCATGACGATGCGACTACTATAACCATATCCAAAACCATAACAACTTATTGAAACCGCTAGCTTTTCAGAAGGCCCCCGATGTACTTCTATCCGACAGAGCGTGTCGCACTCCTGATCGACGGCGCGAATCTCTACGCGACCGCTAAGGCGCTCGGCTTCGACATCGATTACAAGCGCTTGCTCGGGTCTCTTCCGCGGCAAGGCGCATTTGATCCGCGCGCTGTACTACACCGCGTTGGCGGAAGATCAGGAGTATTCCTCCATCCGCCCGCTGGTCGATTGGCTCGACTACAACGGCTACACGATGGTGACGAAGCCGACCAAGGAATTCACGGACAGCCTCGGCCGCCGCAAGGTCAAGGGCAACATGGACATCGAGCTCTCCGTCGATGCGATGCGGCTTTCCGAAAATCTCGACCACATCGTCTTGTTCACCGGGGACGGCGATTTCCGCGCCCTCGTTGCCGCACTGCAGATGAAAGGCAAGCGCGTCACCGTGATTTCGACGCTGCAAACCCAGCCGGCCATGGTGGCGGACGAACTGCGCCGTCAGGCTGACCAGTTCGTCGATCTGGCGGATCTCGAGGAACACATTTGCCGCGATCAAGGCGGACGTCCGGCACGCGAACCGCGCGAGGGCGCGCCAGCCCCGCGCGAATTCGCCCGCGAAAGCCGGCCACGGCGTACGGCGGCCGCCACTGCCTCGGCTAGCTCGCTCGACTTTCCCGACGACGACGCGAAATAGGTAGATGCAGGCGCCGCTTGCAACGCAGCGCCGAGCCGTGATCTGACGTCCTGGTTTCCGCAAACCTTCGGACCGGGATTGCTCTCTTGACCAAGCCAGCTGCGCCTCAAACCGCACCCGCCGAGGCCCCCGCCCATTGCGCGGCATGCCCGCGTCTGGCCGCGTTTCTTGAAAAGCATCGCGCGCTCGAACCGGGTTGGCACAATCGCCCGGTTCGCTCGTTCGGCCCGGAGGCGGCACGGCTGCTGATTGTCGGGCTGGCGCCCGGTCTGCGCGGCGCCAATCGCACTGGACGCCCGTTCACCGGCGACTATGCCGGGGATTTGCTTTACAGCACGCTGCTGAAATTCGGATTTGCGCGCGGCACCTTCGAGGCCCGTCCCGACGATAGCTTGACGCTGCTCGACTGCATGGTGACCAATGCCGTGCGCTGCGTGCCGCCGGAAAACAAGCCGACGCCCGCCGAGATCAACACCTGCCGGCAGTTTCTCTCGGCCCGTATCACGGCCTCGAAAAACGTTCGCGCGATCGTCTGCCTCGGCCGCGTTTCGCATGACTCGACACTGTCGGCGTTGGGCGTGCGCAAATCGCAGTTTCCGTTTGGGCACGGCGCGCGGCACGACATCCACGCGGGCCTCAGCGTCTTCGACAGCTACCACTGCTCGCGCTATAATACGAACACGGGCGTACTGACGACGGCGATGTTCCACGCCGTGTTTGCCGCCGTTCGCGAGCATCTGAAATAGCCGGTCGGCCCGCTTCGCCTCACTCCTTGATCCGGTAGTGGTAGCGGTTGATCTCAGCGTAGCCGAGGCTGCGGTAGAGCCCTTGGCCGGCGACATTGGCGGCGACGACCTGAAGGGCCGATGTCGTTGCGCCGTTGGGATGCGCCCAGGCCTCCAAGCCGCGCATCACGGCACTCCCCGCGCCTGATCGCCGCGCCGACGTGAGGGTCCCGACACATTCAGCGACAACGATGGCGTCTGTGATCACAGCGAGAGCTGTCGCAAGGCATTGCCCGTCACGAACGCACGAGAGAAACACGCGCGGACCCGGCACGCGCGCCAGAATGCCCGGCGCTGGCGGGCGGCGATCAGGCGTGATGTTGGAGAGGTAGACCTCCATCCATCCCGCCGACGGCGCATCCTCGACCACCACGCCGGCTGGCATTTGGAGCGCCGTCACCGGCTTTGCCAGCGTCGTCACCTCGTCGTAGGCGCGATAGCCGCGTGCGATCAGGCGCCGGTCGAGATCGTCGGGAGCCGCGAAATTGTGGCCGACCTGGAAGCGCGCCGGCATGCCGCGCGATCGGTAACGGGCTTCGACCGCGTCGATGGCGGTCTCCACATCGTCGCCGCGAAATTCGAGCGGCGATACCGAGTTGGCGCGGCCGGAGGCGCCGCCCGAGCACCGCCACAGCCAGCCGTCCATATCGCCAGTCTCGCCCGCAGGCCAAGCGCGGACGGCGGCACGTTCGACGGCAAGGAGAAGGTCGCGTGTGATCATGCGGGCCGCTCTCAAACGCCGCGCGTCAGGCCGCCATCGACGAGAATGTTCTGGCCGGTGACGTAGGAGGCGGCATCGGAGGCAAGGAACGCGACGACATTGGCGATCTCCGCCGGCGATCCGTAGCGTCCGGCAGGGATCTTCGCCTTGCGCTCCGGTTTCTCAGGCAGACTGTCGATGAAGCCAGGGAGAACCGCATTCATGCGGATGTTCTCCTTGGCGTAGGTATCGGCATAGAGCTTGATCCAAGCGCCGAGGGCCGCACGGATCGTGGTCATGGGGAACTCGGGCGATGGCTCGAACGCCCATGCGGACGACACCGCGACGATCGACCCCTTCCCCTGCTTCTGGAAGATCGGCGTGACGAGACGCGCAATGCGCACCACCGAGAGGAACGCCATGTCGAGCCCGGCGTGCCAATCGGCGTCAGGGATCTCAAGCAACGGACCCTTTGGAGGATGGCCGACGTTGATGACGGCGGCGTCGAGGCGTCCGAATTTAGCGGTGGTCTCAGACACAAGACGTGCGAGATCCTTCGGCTCCGTGACGCTGCCGCGCACAGCGATCCCACCGAGGTCGGCTGCCAGTTTCGTCACCGTTTCGCCCGGCGACAACAGACCGAGCTTGTAGCCATCAGCCGCAAGCTTCTTGGCGATCCCAGCACCGATCCCACGGCCGGCGGCGGTGACAATGGCGACTTTTGTTGCGGACATCCCTCGACCCTTTCGCGTTGCAGCCACTCAACCTTTGTCGCGCATGAGGCGTGCCTTGTCGCGCTGCCAATCGCGCTTGGCGGAGGCGACGCGCTTGTCGTGCAGTTTCTTGCCCTTGGCGAGACCGAGCTTCAGTTTTGCCCGGCCGCGCTCGTTGAAATAGATTTCAAGCGGGATCAGGGTCATGCCTTCGCGCTGGGTGGCGATGACGATTTTGTGGATCTCGCGCGACCGGAGCAGCAGACGGCGCGGGCGGCGCGGGACGTGCTGGAAGAACGCGCCCGCCATCTTGTATTCGGGGATGTAGGCGTTGAGCAGCATCACGCCGCCGTCCTCGGGCGAGGCGTAGCTCTCGGTGATGTTGGCCTGCCCGAGACGCAGCGATTTCACCTCGGTGCCGGTCAGGGCGATCCCGGCGACGTAGGTGTCCTCGATGAAATACTCGAACCGCGCCTTGCGATTTTCGGCGACGGTTTTGTGGTCGTCATCTTTTTTTGCCATTGCTCACCAACCCACCTCTGCGCCAAGGCAGAGCCGCGGGTTCATCACTCCGCGGCTTTGGCGGTGAGAAGGCCCGCATGTGCCAATGCGGCATCGACGATCTTTTTGCTGGCGTCCGTGACCGGTGCAAGCGGCAAGCGGCACGCGTCGCCATCGATCGCGCCGAGCCGCCAGGCGGCGTACTTCACGGGCGCGGGGTTCGTTTCGACAAACAGCGCATCGTGCAGCGGCATCAAGCGATCATGCAGCACCAGCGCTCGCGCGTAGTCGCCCGCGAGGCAGGCTTTTTGGAAGTCGGCGCACAAACGCGGCGCGACATTCGCCGTCACCGAGATGCAGCCATTGCCGCCATGCGCCATGAACCCGAGCACGGTGCCGTCCTCGCCCGACAGCGCGGCAAAGGGCTTTCGGATCAATTGGCGGTGCTGCGATTGGCGGGCCACGTTGGCCGTTGCGTCCTTGATGCCGGCAAAGTTCTTCAACTCGGAGATCCGGGCCATGGTCGCGGCCGAAATGTCGACAACCGTGCGCGCTGGCACGTTGTAGACGATGAACGGCAAATCACAGGCATCGTTGATCGCCTTGAAGTGCAGATAGAGTCCGTCCTGGGTCGGCTTGTTGTAGTAGCCGGTCGAGTGCAAGACGGCGTCGGCGCCGGCTGCTTTGGCAAACTGCGTCAGATCGATCGCTTCATCCGTCGAGTTCGAACCAGCACCGGCGATGACAGGCACGCGCTTCTTGGCGGCCTTGATGCAAAGTTCCACCACGAGTTTGTGCTCGTCATGGCTGAGCGTCGGTGTTTCACCCGTGGTCCCGACCGGCACGAGGCCATTGGTTCCCTCGGCAATCTGCCAATCGACAAAACGCATGAACCCCTTCTCATCAATCAAGCCATTAGCGAATGGCGTGATGAGGGCGGTGATGGATCCCTGAAACATGGGAGGCTCCTGGATGGGATGCCGCGCCCGGGCAGCTCCGCAATGGCTTGAATACGATACTCCGCCTTGGTACCCTCGCTGCGATGACGAACGAGCGCGGCGGACCGTTTCGGGCAATCGAAACGAGAGTATTCTCTTGGCACCGGGCCTGCAAGCGCCGGGACGGCGTTTTTTGCGCCAAAGGTCAATCGCGACACAAGCTTCGCAGTGCCGTTGCCCTGGCGCTGCTGGCCCTGATGGGCGGCGCTGCCGTTGCCCAAGTTGCGCCGCCAATCGCGCCGCAACCCGAGACCAAAGGGACCATCACGGACCAGGCCCCAGCAGCAGCTCCAACGCCTCAGCTGCCGGCGGAACCCGCGCCCAAGCCATCATCGCCGGAAGCGCTGCACGTCGCACGCTACGACGATGCCATCGCGGCGGCCCGCGCTTATCAGCCGAGCTTCGAGGATGCCGTCCGGTTGCGCGATGCGTTTACGGCCGTCAGCGGCAAGACCCCGGCCAGCGCCAAGACGATTCGCGATCAGATCTCCGATCCCGTCAGCAAGAAAATGATCGACTGGTACCTCTATCGGCAGGGTGTCGGCAGCGCGCGTGAGATTCGCGCGTTTCTCGACGCCAACCCGACATGGCCCGACCGCAACACCCTGGCGCAGCGGGCCGAGGAGGCAGTGTTCACGAATGGCGGTAGCGCGCGGGAGATCAAGGCCTTCTTCGGCAACGAACCGCCCAAGACCGGCATCGGCTACGCAGCTCTCGCGTCCGCACACCTCGCCGAGCAGGATACTGAAAAGGCCAAGGCGTTCGCAGCCAAAGCCTGGCGCGAATTCGACATTCCGGCCTCCCTCGAGATCGGGTTCCTCGACCGTTTCAAGGCGCTGCTGACGGAAGGCGATCACCGGGCCCGCGTCGACCGGTTGCTGCTCGACGATGCACGCTGGAACACGGAGCGCAACGAACGCGCAGCGGTGATCCGGCGGGCGATGCTGAATCTGACGGATCCGCTGGAAAAGCAGAAGGCCGAAGCGCGGCTTGCGGTGTTCACGCGAGCAAAGCTTGCCGATCAAATGCTCGCAGCGCTGCCCGCCGAAGAAAAGACCGATTGGGGTTTGGCATTCCAGCGCGCCCAGCAGCATCGCCGGCAAGGCCGGCACGAAGAGGCGTGGAAGATCTACACGACAGCCCCGATCGATGCGGCCGAAGTTGGCGACCTCGATGACTGGTGGCATGACCGCCAGCTCGCGGCCTATGACGCGCTGAAGCTTGGCCAACACGCCAAAGCCTATGACCTCGTCAAGAGCCCGGGTGCGCTGACGCCCAATCCCAAGAAAGAAGCGGCGTTCCTCGCGGGCTGGCTGGCGCTGCGTTATCTCAACGACGCCAAGTTGGCCGAGGGTCACTTCAAGGTGCTCGAGGGTGTCGCCGACGGCCCGTTGAGCGTGGCGCGCGCCGGCTACTGGCTCGGACGCACGCTGGAGGCGCTCAATCAGGCGAGCGGGGCCCGCGAGAAGTACGCATCGGCCGCGCGCTACATCGATACGTTCCACGGCCAGCTCGCGCAGCAGAAGCTCAATCCATCGGCGAGCAGCATTGCGATCAAGCCGCCGCCGACGCCGACGCCGGAGCAGAGCGCCAAGTTCAATGCCCTCGATTCGGTGCGGGCCGCGGTGGTTGCGCGCAAGGCAAGCCTCGATGTCTCCATGGTTCGCGCGTTCCTGAATGGGCTTAGGACGTCACTGCAGGACGAGCATGATCTCGCGATGGCGGCGCACCTCGCCGAAGCGCTGGCGGATACGCAGACATCCGTTCGCATTGGCAAGACCGCGATCGCTAAGAACCAGAACCTGCTTTACTACGCATTTCCGATCCATCCGCTGCCCGCCTACACGCCGCTGCGCGCGCCGCCGGAGCCCGCAATGCTGCTCGGCATTGCCCGGCAGGAGAGCGAATTCAATATCAACACTCTTTCGGGCGCGGGCGCGCGCGGAATCCTGCAGGTGATGCCGATCACCGCGCAGCACATCTGTCGCGACTACAAAGTGAAATGCGATATCCCGCGCCTCTCCTCCGATCCGCCCTATAACGTCATGATGGCGTCGGCGTACATCGCGGACCGTATGGACGAGGTCGCGGGGTCGTACATCCTGACATTGACGGGCTACAACGCCGGACCAGGCCGCACCCGGCAATGGATTCGCGAGATCGCCGACCCGCGCGATCCGAAGAACGATGCGATCGACTGGATCATGCGTATCCCGTTCGAGGAAACCCGCGAATACGTCCAGAAGGTCCTCGCCAATATCCAGATTTATCGGGCGCGCCTCGGACAGGAAGCGACCGCGCTGCGGCTGACGGCGGACCTCCAGCGCGCGCTTGGCAAGCAGTCCCAGCGTGCCGCCGCACCGGCACCTCAAGCACCAGCACCAACAACCAATAATTGACCGCGCTTGCGGCGGGGAAGGCAAGCTCACGTGTCCGATCTATCCTTGATGCCCAGCGCGGCCTCAGAGCAAACGCTCACGCGGCAGCTGTTCACCGAAATCTTCTTCACCGCGCGCGATGGCCTGCGGCTCTATGGCCGCCGTTATGCCGCGCCCGGGAGTACGCGCCGGCCGGTGCTCTGCCTCGCGGGCCTGACGCGCAATTCGCGCGATTTCCATGAGATAGCGGTCGCGCTGTCCGGAACAGGTGCTGGCGCACGCGATGTCTTCACGCTCGACTCGCGAGGGCGCGGGCGTTCGGCGCACGATCCAGCGTGGAAAAACTATTCCGTACCGGTCGAGATGAACGATGTCCTCGACTTCATGACGCTCACCGGGCTGCATGACGCCGCGGTCATCGGCACCTCACGCGGCGGTTTGATCGCGATCATGATGGCGGCAGCTCGCCCCGCGGCGATCGGCGCCTTGGTCCTGAACGATATCGGGCCGGTCCTCGAGCGAACCGGTCTCGCCCGCATCATCGCAACGGTCGGACGCGTGCCGCGCCCCGTCGACTGGCCGGAGGCAACCCGCGTCATGAAGGAGCTGAATGCCCGCCAGTTTCCCGGCATCTCGGACGCCGAGTGGGACGCGATCACGCGGCAATGGTTCAATGACGACGGATCGCGACCGGTGCCGGGATACGACCCGAACATCGCGCGCTCGATCGCGTTGCCGAATGGGCCGCTGCCCGAATTCTGGCCGCAGTTCGCGGCGCTCGCGCGTGTGCCGATCCTGGCGCTGCGCGGCGAGAATTCGGACATCCTCTCGGCCGCGACGCTCGCGCTGATGCAGCAGCGCCACCCCCACTGCTTGGCCCTCACCGTGCGCGGGCAAGGCCATGCGCCCTTGCTGCGCGACGGGCCGACGATCGAGGCGATTGGCGATTTCCTGGCGCGCGCTGACGCCGCCGGTGCCGCTATCGCGGCGTAGCATTCTGCTACATCGCCCGAGACTTCGGCGCATTTTGTGCTGGGTCCCGGATCTCCTCACCGCTGACGCGCGGTTCGTCGTCCGGGATGACGACCGGGCTTATTTGTTTGGAACGCGGATCAAACGAGATCAGCTGGGCTTGGGCTTGCTCGAGTCAACCTCGCCGCGATCGACCCGGCGCGAGAAGTCCGTTTGCCCGCCGGATACCAAGATGCGGGCCTGTTCGACCCAGTTCTCGCGCTCGATGCGTCCCTTGAAATCGAGTGTCTGGCTGATGCGTTCGATGTCGCGTGACGACCAGTTGGCGATCTGATCGTAGGAGACGATGCCAAGCGAGTTCAAGCGGCGTTCGATCAGCACGCCGACGCCGCGAATGCGCTTCAGATCGTCCGGCACCGCTGACTTCACAACGCGGGTTTGGGTGCCAAACCGCGGCGGATCGGCGTTGTCGCCGCGCGACATCGCCTCGGATTTCACCGATCGCAGCGCGCTCAAATCCGCGACCGTCCGCGCCGGTGGCGGCGCGGTCACGCTGACCGTCGCTTCGGGCGGGCGGCCCTGTTGCTGCTCCTTGATGGCATCGCCCAGCCTTGTCGGCCGTGCCAATGCGGCGTCACGCGCGCGGCGGTCATACTCGCGCGAATAGGCCGTATCACCGCCCGTGCCGAGAATGCGGGCTTGTTCGATCCAATTCTCGCGCAGGATCCGGCCGTCACCGCCGGTTAGTTTGTCGAAGCTGTCCACGTCGGCGCGGCCCCAGCCGGCCAATTGGCCATAGCGGGTGACGCCATTGGTCAGCAGTGCTTTCTCGATCTCCGCCGTGACGCCGCTGATGCGCTGGAGGTTGTCATGCGCGCCGCGACCTGCGTCGGCCGCCGCGGCACTGCCAGCGATCGCGGCTGCTGCAGCCGCGAGCGCGGGATTGGGTGCCGGCGGCTTCGACGGGGCGACGGGCGGCACCGGCGCGCGCGTTTGCTCGGCCGAGAACGCCGCACGATTCTCGACGTCTGGAGGACGCGTCAACGCGGCAGGCGCCGGCTTCAGCGCGGAGACTGCCGCCGATACCGCTCCGGCGGCTGTGGTGCCTACAGGACCGGGCGTTCCGGCGTTCGCGCTTGGCTGTCCCATCGGCATGGTGTTGCGTTCGAGCAAGCGCACATAGTGGGTCTTGTTCCCCTGGGCGAGGATGGCGGCCTGTTCGATCCAGTTCTGTTGCTCGATGCGGCCCTTGAGGCCGAGCGCCTGACTGACATTGGCGACCTCGGGGCGCATCCAGCCGGCGATCTGGGCGTAGCGGCGGACCCCAAGTTTGTTCAACGCGGCTTCGACGCCGGCATCGATGCCTTTGATGCGCCGGAGATTGTCAGCGGGCGCCGGGGCGACCGGAACTGGTGTGGCGGGCGCTTGCGCGACGGGCGCAGCCGGGGCTGGCGGCTTTGCCAGCACCGAGGCAACGGTTGCGGCGGCGGCGGCGGTCGCGATACCGCCAGCTGCAGCGGCTGCCGGAGGCGGTACGACCTTCGGCAGCACCACTGGCGGCGTGATGGGTACGGGTTTGGGCGCGGGGCGCGGTTCGCTCGGCGTCGTGCCTGTAAGAGCCCGCGTAAACCGAGACACGCCGCTCGGGCGTTCGGAAAATTCGGGCAGCGGATCGACGCGGCGCAGCGGCTCGCGGTTCGTATCCGCCGCAGCGCCGGCCGCCGGAAGAACGGTGACGGTCGCCGGTTCCAGACGCGCTTCGGTTCGCACGCTTGGGCGGGAAACGACGGGTGCCTCAGCGGCGAACAGCCGTCGCAGGACGCACGCCAGTGCCGCGCCCATGAAATATGCGATCGAAAGCAACAGAATGGTTTGCAGGAGCAAGGCAGTCATCAGTCAGTCTTTCCAAATCAGCCAATGCGGCTCAGCGCCGCGAACTCGAGCGTGCGAGAAACTTTCAGCGCCCATCGACATCGTCGCGGCCGCAGGAGAACCATCCAACGAGGAAGCCGCCGGCCATGGCGGCGAGCGCCCAGTACCACAGTTTGATGAAGAGGTAGTCCATGCGTGCTGTCCTCGACTGACGGTCAGTTGCCGCGAACGGTGAACTCGATGCGGCGGTTTTTAGCGCGGTTCTCGGTGGTGTCGTTCGGCGCCAGTGGCCGCGTCTCGCCATAGCCGATCGCCTGCAACTGCGCCTGGTCGACGCCCCGTTTGATCAGGAAGTCGACAACAGCTTGCGCGCGCCGGTCCGAGAGACGCTGATTGCGCTCGGGCGTTCCCTCGCTGTCGGTATGCCCTTCGATCTCGATCTTGAGACCTGGACATGCCTTGGCGGTGCCAGCCAACTGGTCGAGCGTGTCGTTGCTCTCCCGGTCGAGGTTCGCGCTCGCGCGCTCGAACTTCAGGATCCCTTCGCGCGCGATCTTCTGCAGACCCGACTGGCAGCTCTTTGCAGCTTCGTCTTTTTGCTGCCGCTCGGCGGTCTCGCGGCGGCGGCGCTCGTCGTCGTCACGCCGGCGTTGCTCGTCCTCGCGGCGGCGGAGATCTTCGTCGGCCTTGCGCTGACGATCGAGGTCGGCCACGCGGCGGGCCTCCTCGTCGGCTTTGCGACGCGCTTCTTGCTCCGACCAGATCACGCCATCGGTGCGGACGTTGACGTTCTCGCGGCCGGTGTAGCCTTTGGCGATATCCCGCTCCAACTGGTCGCGGATGACGTTGACGACGGCCGCATCCTTGGCTTCGCCGGAGATGGTCAATCCGCGGCGCGCCAAGCGGGCTTCGCCGGAGCGCAACGTCGCCAGCATCTTGAGGCCCTGATCGGCGGTGGCGGGCCACGCGCGCGACCGGTTTTCGGCAATGCGCATGCGGTCGACGACCTGGGCGCCTGGGAAGTAGCGGCCGGCGCTCTGGACGAGTTGCGCCTTGGCGGTCTGGCTCGTCACCTCGCCTTCGAGCACCACTTGCGTGCCGTTCCACGCGGCGCGCCAGTCGTTATCCGGTTCCACACCGGCATTGTAGGTAATGCGCGCGTTGGCGTCGCAGTTTTGTCCGACCGACTGGCGCAGCTCGGCTGGAATGCTGTTGGCGACGTCTTCGTCTTCCGTGCTGCCGCTGAGATCCAGACGGCGATCGGTCATTTGCATGCGGCCGTTGCCGGCCTTCGCCAAGCCTGCAAGGCCGCCATCATAGCAGCGCTTCCAGCCTTCGGGGGCGCCAGCGGCGACCTCGATTCGATTGTCGATGCGACGATTGGGGAACCTGGAGCGTGCGGCCTGGACGGCAGCGTCGCGGGCCTCTTCGCTCGGCGCATAGCCGGCGAGGATCACGACACCGCTCTCGAGAACCACGCTGGTCGTGAAGGGCGAGACCGGCCTCACCACGGATTCGCGGACCTTGATGTCGTCGGCGAGGCGATAGGTGCTCGGCAACGCGCCACGCACGCCACGTCGCGCGCCCTCGGCCGTCGCCTCATCCGCCGCCAAGCCCGTCAACGTGACTTGAGTATCGCGCAATTCGGCCGCACCTTCCTCGAGCTTTGCGAGCTCCTTCATCGCCATGGTCACGACGCCAGCCCAATCCCTCGGCGCGCCTTCCCCGATCGCCATGCGATCGGTGATCGCGGCGCGCGGGAAACTCGACTTCGCTGCCGCAGCGATATCGCCGCGCAGCCGCTCGTTCGGAACGAAACCCGTCAGCACCACTTGCCCGGCATTCTGCCGCGCAGCCCAAGTGTATGGCGAGACAACCGGCGCGGTGACGCGATCGTCGGACAGTCTCAGCCCGCGCGGGAGGTTGTTCGCCAAAGCCGTCTTGATGGTGCGATACGTGTCGGCGGATTCGGCCTCGCCGCTGATGCCGAGCGCGAGACCGTCGAGGCGCGCTTCACCTTTCTTCAGTCCGGTCATCTGCTTGAGCGCGAACTCAACGCCGCCCTGCCACGTCTGATAGTCGGGCACGCCACGCGCCAATTGCATTTCGTCATCGACGGCGGCGCTGGGGAAGGTGGACCGGACGGTGCTGACGATCGATTGCCGTGCGGCATCGTCGGGTACGTTGCCGCGCAGCCGGATCTGACGGCCATCGCGGATCGCCGACCAACGGAAGTTTTCGACCCGTTGGACGACTTCGGTTTGATTGGCCACACGACGGATGCCCCAGGTGGCGCGGGCGAGATCGCCGGCAACGTTCTGCTGGGTCTCGTCAGGCGCCCGGCCAGTCACCAAGGCGTCGCGCCCTTCGACGCTGACTTTCGGGAAATTGATGCCGCGCTGTTCCAGCTGCTGCACGGTGCGGCGCCATAGATCTGTCTCGATCTTGCCACGCTCCAATTGCGTTGCGACCCAGCCGAGCCCTATAATCGGGATCAAGCCCCACAACCACTTGAGCGGATTGCACTTCATAAAGTCGCGGCTCCCAATCCAAATTCGCGTTGGGCCGATCCGTCGCACGCGACGCAGGCCCAGCTTTTGACGGACTTATAGACAAGCGTTCTGGCCAATCCAAGGCGAACAATGGGCAAGACCGCTTGGCCCACTGCGACCGTCCGTTTCCATCTAACCCCGCCTACCCGGGACTTGTAACCTACATTGCGGGCCAATATTGAGGTTCTGGCCACGTGTTAACGTGAATGCCACAGTACGCCCCGCGCCCACGCTCTGGAGGACCACCCATGGAACACCTCATTCTCGTCACCAAAGGCGAGGGGTACCGGGTGCTGACCCTCAATCGTCCCGACCGGCTGAACGCCTTCACGGAGGCGATGCACATCGCGCTCAGGGCGGCTCTGGACGAGGTCGAGGCGGACCCGAGTTGTCGCGCCATCGTGTTGACGGGCGCGGGCCGTGGCTTTTGCGCGGGCCAGGATCTGTCCGACCGGCTGGTGACCTTCAAGGCCGGCGAGAAGCCCGACATCAACAAGACCCTTGGGGCCTATTACAACCCCCTGATCAGGCGTCTGCGGGCCCTGCCCATGCCTGTCATTTGTGCCGTCAACGGGACCGCGGCGGGGGCGGGCGCCAACATCGCTCTGGCCTGCGACATTGTTCTCGCGGGACGATCCGCCAAGTTTCTGCAAGCGTTCTCGCGCATCGGGCTGTTGCCTGACGCGGGCGGCACCTGGATTCTCCCACGGCTCGCAGGTGCTGCCCGGGCGCGTGGCCTCGCGATCCTGGCCGAGCCAATCACCGCCGAGCAGGCCGAAAGCTGGGGCCTGATCTGGAAGGTCATCGATGACGACAAGCTGATGGCAGAGGCAACGGCGATGGCGGCGCGGCTGGCGGCGCAGCCGACCAATGCGTTTGCGACGATCAAGCGCGTGCTCGATGCGTCGGAAACCAACACGCTCGATCAGCAGCTCGAATTGGAGCGCGTGGAGCAGCAAGCGCTCGCCAACGCGCCGGACTACGCTGAGGGAGTCAGCGCCTTCTTCGAGAAGCGGACGCCGACATTCACGGGGAAAAAGGCATGAGTGGTTTGGCGGATGAGATCGCGGCGCGATCGGCGGCGGCCATGTGGGCCGAGGATCGCGCGAGCCCTGGGCTTGGCATGACAATCGAAAGCGTCGGGCCGGGCGCCGCGACGCTCTCCATGCGCATCACCGAGAGCATGACCAATGGTCACGGCACCGCGCATGGCGGATTCATCTTCACGCTCGCCGACAGCACGTTCGCATTCGCCTGCAATTCGCGCGGGAGCCGCCACGTGGCGCAGCAGTGCAGCATTACGTATTTGGCGCCCGGAAAACTCGGAATGCTGCTACGCGCCGAGGCCAAGGAGCGCCAGCGCGGCGAACGATCGGGACTCTATGACGTGACGGTGCGGGATGAGACGGGAGCTGCGATCGCGGAGTTCCGTGGTCATAGCCGGTCGGTTCCGGGGTCGTGGGGCGATACAGTGAACGATCCTGGGAAGAACCGATGAACCGGCAACAGTTTCGCCAACAGGACCGCGAGCTGCGCAAAGCGGCCGATCGCGTGTTGCGGGTCGGGTTGGCGGAGGATGCGGCGCCAGAGTCGGTGCTGGGCTTGGCGTCGCGCCTGTCGCGCATGCTTCGCGATACGGCAAACCCGTCGCGCGCGGCGGAGGCGGCGGCACTGGTCCACACCGTCTTCGACACATCTGTGCGAAAATCGGAGCACGGCATCAAGCTCGCGTGCGGCAAAGGCTGCGCGTATTGCTGCCACACCTACGTCTCGGTGCTGGCGCCGGAAGTGTTTCGTATTGCCGCGGTGATCCGGTCGGGGGCGGCACGCCGGGTCTCGCGCGAGACCTTTGCGGCGCGCGCGGCGGAGACCGCCAACAAAGGCCACGACGCACGGCACGGCAAGCAATTGCCTTGCGCGCTTCTCGTCGAAAACGTCTGCTCGGTCTATCAGCACCGGCCGATGATGTGCCGCAAGGCGGCTTCGACTGCGGTCGATGATTGCATCGCGACGTTCAAGGGCTCCGACAAGGGCTGGACCATGCCGCGCATCAACGATACGGCGTCGCGCGCCAGCCTTTATGCGCTGAGCATCGCGCTGTTGGTCAATAAGTTGCCGTGGCAGACGCTGGAGCTTTCAGCCGCGTTGCAGGTGGCGTTGGCGCACGAGAATGCCGAGGCGGCGTGGCTTGCGGGCGAGAACATCTTTGCGGGTGTCGGCGGCGATCCCATTCCGCCGGACTTTGAAAAGCAGTTGCGGCACGACGCCGGGTTAATCGCGCACTGACCGACGGAGACGCACGATGTTCGACCTGACGCCGCAGCGCCACGAGCTCGATCCGATCGAGATCGCGCCCGTGGAGGTGATCCGGGATTTGCAGTTGCATCGGCTGACGTGGTCGCTGCGGCACGCCTATGAAAACGTGCCGCACTATCGCGCCGCGTTCGACGCCAAGGGCATCAAGCCCGAGGATCTGATGAGCCTCGCCGATCTCGCGAAATTCCCGTTCACGGTGAAGGCGGATCTGCGGGAAAACTATCCGTTCGGGATGTTTGCTGTGCCGCGCGAACAGATTGCCCGCGTGCATGCCTCGTCGGGCACGACGGGGAAACCAACCGTCGTCGGATATACGAAACAAGACGTCGATACCTGGGCCGAAGTGGTGGCGCGGTCGATGCGGGCGTCGGGCGCACGGCCCGGCATGATGCTGCACAATGCGTATGGGTACGGGCTTTTTACCGGTGGACTTGGATTGCATCACGGCGCGGAGAAGCTCGGCGTCAGTGTCGTGCCAATTTCGGGCGGCATGACCGAGCGGCAGGTGCAGCTGATCAACGATTTCAAGCCCGACATCATTACGGTGACGCCATCGTACATGTTGTCGATCCTGGACGAGTTCAAACGCCAGGGGCTCGATCCGCGCAAGACGTCGTTGAAGGTCGGGATCTTTGGCGCGGAGCCGTGGACCAATCAGATGCGGCAGGAGATCGAGCAGGCGTTCGACATGCACGCGGTCGATATCTACGGGCTCTCAGAGGTGATGGGGCCAGGCGTCGCCAATGAGTGCGTCGAGACCAAGGACGGGCTGCATATCTGGGAGGACCACTTCTATCCCGAAGTGATCGATCCCGCGACCGGCGCGGTGCTGCCGGATGGCGAGAAGGGCGAGCTGGTGTTTACCTCGCTCACCAAGCAGGCGATGCCGATCATCCGCTACCGCACGCGCGACCTGACGCGGCTGCTGCCGGGGACGGCGCGGACGATGCGGCGGATGGAGAAGGTGACGGGTCGCTCCGACGACATGATGATCGTGCGCGGCGTCAACGTGTTCCCGACCCAGATCGAGGAGCAGATTTTGAAAGTGCCGGGATTGACCGGGCATTATCAGGTGGTGCTGACGCGCGAGCACCGGCTGGATGAGATGGAGGTGCTGGTGGAAGCGACGCCCGATCAGGCGGCGGCGGAGGCGCGGTCGACGGCCGGCGGCGAGTTGGCGGCGCTGATCAAGACTTTGATCGGGGTGACGGCGAAGGTGACGGTGATGGAGCCGGGGAAGGTCGAGCGCAGCCAGGGCAAGGCGCGGCGGGTGGTGGATAAGAGGGTGTTGTGAGGTTCGCACATTAATCAATCCCGACGCTTTCCCGGACGCATCAGCGATCAATCTGGCCACCTCAGCCGCGCCACCCACAGCCGTCATCATGGGCCTTGTGCCCATGATCTATACGCCGTGAAGGTGGTGATGTGGGGGTGCCGCGACACAATCGCCGTCAATCGCAGCAGCGGTGATCCTGGATGCCAGGCACAAGGCCTGGCATGACGGCTGATGAAATGGAGGGGGCGGGGAGGTCGTGCCGCAACGGATGGCGTATGGGTCCCGGATATTGCCGCGCGGCGCGCGTCAATTCCGGGAAAGCGGGTGGAGAGAGGTGCGCTCCCTTACTTTTTGGTGAGGAGTTCGGCTTCGATCGTGATCAGGATGTCGTCGGGGACGAGCGGAAGGATGCGGGTGAGGCCGAAGGCGCTACGCTGCACGGTGGCGGTGGCGGAGAAGCCGGCGACGGCCTTGTCCGCGTAGTTGGGGTAGAATTTAGCGAACGGATGATCGCCCATGCCGTTCAGCGTGACGTTGAACGTGACCGGTTTCGTAATGCCGAGCAGTGTCAATTCGCCGGTCATCTCCGCGGTCTTGTCGCCGGTGCGTTTGATGGCGGTCGAGCGAAACGTCATATTCGGGTGCTGCCCGACATTGAAGAAATCAGCGGTCCGAAAATGGCGATCGAGCGAGGCGGCGCCGGTCGAGACGCTGGCGGCTTTCATTGTGACGTCGACTTGCGCGGCTTCTGGATTGGCGGGATCGAGGATGAGGCTGCCGGAGTAATCGGTGACGCGGGCGGACTGGCGCGAGAGGCCCATATGGTTCCAGCTGAAGGTGATCGACGTGTGATCTTTGTCGAACGTGTAGGGGCTTCCGTTGGCGCTGGCTGGCGCGACGCCGCACGTCAGGAGCGCTACCGAAAGCAAGACGGTTCGGTACACTGTCATCATGGTGTCGATCCCCCGCAGTGTGATGTCGCGATCCTCGCAAGACAGGTCAATAGGCTCGAAAATAGGGCGACGTGATCACGAAGCGGTGAGAATTTTCCTTTGTCGTGCGTCTTGTCGGAAAACCGGTCCCCATCCTCGTGTCGAACAATTATTAGCAGCGCATTGCTTGGGTCCCGGCCGGCGCCGGGATGACGCCGGGGAGAGAGTTGCGCGCAATTGATCTCAGAGGCCAGCTGCCATGCCGCCGTCGACGGCGAGTTCGGCGCCGGTGACGAACGAGGAGTCGTCGGAGGCGAAAAAGAGCGCGGCCTTCGCCACCTCCTCGGTGCTGCCGAAACGGCGCATCGGGGTCTGTTCGATCAGCGCCTTGCTGAATTGCGGAACGCGCAGCACCCGTTCCGTCAGCGCCGTTTCGATAAATCCGGGTGCAAGCGCATTCACACGGATGCCGAAGGGCGCGTACTCGACGGCGAGGCCACGCGTGAGGGCCGAGACGGCGCCCTTGGTCGCGGAATAGGCCGCGAGCTGGCGCAGGCCACGATGGCTCATGATGGAGGCAAGCTGGATCAGCGAGCCCTTGCCCGAGGCGCGGAGGAGATCGAAGCCGTCGCGGGCAACGCGGATCACGCCATCGAGATTGACGTCGCGCAGACGCACCCAGTCGGCGTCGGAGAGGTGGCGGAAGTCGCTGCGCACGTTGAGGCCGGCATTGTTGACAAGGACATCGATGCGGCCGTGCGCGTGCGCGATGGTGCGGAACATGGCGGTGACGTCCTGACCGCGCGAGACATCGACGGTCATGGCGGTGGCGGTGTGGCCGGCGGCTGAGATCTCGGCGACGACCGCTTCAGCCGCCGCACTATCGACGTCGGCGACGCAGACGTGGGCGCCTTCGGACGCAAACAGCGCCGAGATGGCCTTGCCGATGCCGTTGCCGGCGCCGGTGACGAGCGCGATGCGATCTTCGAGACGTTTCATGCGGTTCCTCTTTCCGGGACCTATAGGCGGGCACGTGCGGAAAGGGCAAGCGGCACGTCCGAAAATAACAAACGGCCGGAGATGGGCTCCGGCCGTTGGTACATTCCGATGTGAGCCAGTTACTTCTTCGGGCTGCCGCCGGAGGAGCGGCCATGGGTGCCGCCGTGGACATGCTCGACATGCGAGTCGATGTAATGGTGCGTGCCCGTATGGAGCTTGATGCCGACGCGGATCATGTGGGTGGTGAGGTCGATCGACCCGTTGACGGGCAGGCCGCCCGCGCCGCCAGCACCCGTCGAGGCAACGACGGTCGCGTCCCCGAAGATCGATGCGGAGTACTCGGCGAACATCAGCCAGTGGTGCCAGGGCCACTCGACGCCGACGCCGATGTTCCAGCCGATCAGCGTCTCGGGGCGTTTGATCGCCGTGCCGGTGCTGATATTGCGCCACTCGACACCGGCGACCGCGAGGCCCGTCACGCCATAGAGCAACGTGTCTTTCGACATGTATTGACCGCCACGGACGCGGAAATTCACGAGGTGATCGATATCGGCCTCGGTGGTGCCGATGCGCTTGCTGCCCCAATCGCCGACAGCGGCGTCGGCTTCGATCCCGACCAGCCATGTGCGCAGCGGCGAATAATCGTAGCCGAAGGTCAAACCGCCGCCGATGCCGTGGCGGTTGGCCGAGCCCGATTCATTCACGGCTGCAGATGCCGGCGGGCCGATGATCGCTGGCACGTTGGCGGACACGCCATAGTTCCCAGAGCCTGCTTGGCCGAAGACGCCAAACTTCAGGATGCCGGGACCGTCATAATTTTGCGCGGACGCGGGGGGCACGGCAAATGCGGATACGAGAAACGCAAGGACGGACGCGGTGCGGTGGAAGTTCGTCAGGACCATCGCGTGTCTCCAGCAAAGTGGCACGAAACTCCGTGCACCTAGAGACAGCGCGTATCCGATTCGACGGTTTGCGTGACGGGGAGCCTGTGGATAACTGATCAAACGTCCGCAGCTGTGGCCGCAGCGACGCGTGGGGTCGAGGGTGCTGGGCCAACACCTCGTCATTCCCGATTCCCGCTTTTGCTTGGGTCCCGGCCGTCGCCGGGATGACGGGAGGAGAGAGGTGCGCGCAATTACTGCTGAAACAGGATGGGGGAAGCGGGGGCAGTTTTCATTTGGGAAACGGGGACAATTTTCGCTGCCCGTCCTCTGGCGTTGTCCGTTGCTTGGGTCGCGGCCGTCGCCGGGACGACTGAGTTTTTAGTTTCGGGGAGATACGGGACTGTTGTTGCTCTCGGTCGTGCGGCGGGAACCTGGATCCGGTTCACGTCTCCAGCCGCCAGTACGACGACGCCCCCTCATCCGGCCTTCGGCCACCTTCTCCCCACGGGAGAAGGATGAAATCTTACGCCTTCGGTGGGGTCCATTTCTCGCGCATGGTGACGAATTCTTCGGCGGCGCTGGGATGCAACGCGACGGTCGCGTCGAAGTCGGCCTTGGTGGCGCCCATCTTCATGGCGATCGCCGCCATTTGGACCATCTCACCCGCATCGGGCCCCAGCACATGACAGCCGACGACCCGCTGGCTCGCCTGATCGACAACGAGTTTCATCAGCATGCGTTCGTCGCGTCCGGAGAGCGTGTATTTCATCGGCCGGAAGCGGGCCTTGTAGATGTCGACCGCGCCGAATTTCGCGCGCGCTTCGGCTTCTGGCATGCCGACGGTGCCGATTTCGGGTTCGGAGAAGACGGCGGTCGGGATCATGTCGTAGTGCGTCGACCACGGCTTGTTGCCGAACACGCTGTCGGCGAAGGCGTGGCCCTCGCGGATCGCGACCGGAGTGAGATTGACACGATCTGTCACGTCGCCGACGGCGTAGATGTGGGGAACCGAGGTGCGCGATTGCGCGTCGACCTTGATGGCGCCGTTCTCGGACAAGGCGACGCCGGCGGCGTCGAGGCCGAGATCCTTTGTATTGGGGGAACGGCCGATGGCGAACATGATCTGATCGGCCGCGAGGCGGGTGCCGTCCGACATGGTGCAAGTGAGACCCGCGGACGTTTTTTCGATCGACCGGAACGTGATGCCAGTGCGGATCTTGACGCCGCGCTTGGCCATCGCCGCCGTCAGATCGTCGCGCAGATCCTCATCGAACCCGCGCAGAATTTTTTCGCCACGATAGACCAGCGTCGTATCGGCGCCGAGACCGGCGAAGATGCCGGCGAACTCTACGGCGATATAGCCGCCGCCCGCGATGATGATCCGCTTTGGCACTGATGCCAGATGGAACGCCTCGTTCGAGGTGATTGCGTGCTCCCGGCCCGGCAATTTCGGGTCGATGTTCGGCGCCCCGCCGGTCGCGATCAGAATTGTCTTCGCCGTGATGGTCTTGTTTTCCCCGATCAGCCTGATCGTGTAGGGACCTTCGAGCACCGCGCGCGTAGCAAACGTTTTGACGCCGGCGCGATCGAGGTTGGTGCGGTAGATGTTTTCGAGGCGCGCGATTTCCTTGTCCTTGTTGGCGATCAGTTTTGACCAGTCGAAGGACGGCTCGGGCACGGTCCAGCCGAAACCGGCCGCGTCCTCGAATTCGCCGTGGAAGCGGCTGGCGTAGACGAGCAGCTTTTTCGGCACGCAGCCGCGAATGACGCAGGTGCCGCCATAGCGATACTCCTCGGCGATCCCGACCTTGGCGCCATGTCCCGCGGCAATGCGGGCCGCGCGCACGCCGCCCGAGCCGCCGCCAATGACAAAGAGATCGTAGTCGATGATCATGAGCTCCGGCCTTTCTTGCTTGCCACGCTCAGATGTTGATGCCGCGACTCTTGAGCTCCTTGCGCGCCTCTTCCTCGAGCTCCTTGCCGATCTGCTGGCCCCAGCGCTGGCCAAGCTGCATCGATTGCCCCATCAGCTCGGGCTGCGTCTGCACCATCTTGGCGCCGACCGGCGACTTGTAGAAGGTGACGATCGCTTTCAGCTCTTCGATCGTAAACTTCTCGGCGTAAAGAACCGCGATTTGGTCGATCAGTTCCTGCTTGCGGGCGCTGAACCTCGGCAACAGCTTGTCCATGACCTCTTTGATGACGGAACCTTTGTCGGGGGCGACCTTGGAGAAGGCACCACTGAGCTGGCCGAACATCATCGGCATCACGGCGTCGAACTGTTTTGCGGTGCCGCTCGCCTCCATGACGTCCTTGGCTGCCGCCAGCCGTGCCGGATCCGCTGGCGCCTTCTGAGCGGACACGGGGCCAACGCTTGCCAAGCCAAGTGCGAGGGCCATGATCGCGCAACGAACTGATCTCATGAATTTCTCCTACTGTAAGCGCTCAATCTTCGAAACTGGCTTCGATCACCTCGAGACCAGCGGGTCCGCCAATGATCGCGACATCGGCGATACCGATGAACAATCCGCTCTCGACGACGCCCGGCACCGAACGCAGAATGTCTTCGAGGGCCTCGGGATCGGGGATCGCGTTGAAGGCGCAATCGAGAATGTAGTTGCCGCTGTCGGTAACGAACGATTGGCCGCCAGCCGCCTGCCGCACCCGAAGATCGCCGTCCAAGCCGGCCTCATGTGCAAGTCCCTCGATCATGTTGATCGTCGCCTGGAGGCCGAATTTCACGACCTCCACGGGCAATGGAAATTTTCCGAGTGTCGCCACCTTCTTCGATGCGTCGGCGATGATGATGGTCCGCTCGGACGCGGTCGCGACGATCTTCTCGCGCAACAGAGCGCCGCCACCGCCCTTGATGAGGCGCAGGTGCTCGTCGAGTTCGTCAGCGCCGTCGATGGTGAGATCGAGGAACGGGGTTTCATCGAGCGTCGTCAACGGAATCCCGAGGCGTTCCGCCTGTTGACGGGTCGCCTCCGATGTCGGCACAGCGACGATGGCGAGGCCACTCTTTACTTTGGCACCCAGGAGCTCGACGAACTTCGCGGCCGTGGATCCGGTCCCGAGCCCCAGTCTCATGCCGGATTCGACGTAGGACAGCGCGCGCTCGGCGGCAGCCAGCTTCTGTGCGTCCGCGTTCATTAGTGCCCTCGCCCGACATTTCCAGGCGAACTGTCTAGGCCGCGCACCTGCGGCAAGCAAGATGTTCGCCGCAGCGCCAAGCGGAATGACAGCACTGCCGGCCCGGGGCTATGATTTGGCGAGAGAATTGGAAGGGATCGGAATGCGCGGCGCGACCATTGTCTTCGACCTCGATGGAACACTGGTCGATACGGCGCCCGATTTGCTCGCGGCCGCCGATCATGCGCTGGAACGGGGCGGCGTGACGGGCGTTCCCCATGCGGTCCTCAGGCCCGCCATCAGTTTTGGCTCGCGCCGCATGATCGAGAACGGCCTCGCGCACGCGAAGGTGGCGCTTCCTCGCGACAGGATCGACGAGCTTTGGCGTGCATTTCTGGTGTACTACGAGCACAACGTATCGGAAAAGAGCCGGCCGTTTCCTGGCGTGATCGAGGTCCTGGATGACATCGAACGCCAAGGCGGCCGCCTCGCGGTCTGCACAAATAAATTTGAACGCCACGCCAAACAACTGCTCGCGGATCTCAATCTCGCGGATCGCTTTGCGGCAATCGCGGGCCGCGACACGTTTCATGCGATGAAACCCGATCCCGCGCATCTGATCGAAACCATCCGCGCCGCGGGCGGAGATCCGGCATACGCATTGATGATCGGTGACAGCGATGTCGACGTCGCCACCGCGAAGGCCGCGCGCATTCCCGTCGTCGGCGTAAGCTTTGGCTACACGCACGCACACATTTCCACATTCGACCCAACGCTTGTGATCGACCACTACGATGAATTGCGACCAGAGCTCGCGAAGCTGTTGGCCCGCGGTCACACGCACACAGGTCTGTGACCAAACGTCCTCACTACAGATAAGCGCCGATGGTCTGTTTGCAACCCGCGAACGGCCCAACCGGGGTCCTTTAAGCGCCACATTCGCTACCCATATGCCGAGGGATCACGACTGTCCGGCGTCACAACAACGAGGATCTGAGCATGCTGAAACATTTGATCGCGACTGTCGCGCTTGCCGCAACACTCGCTACAGGTGCACTCTCGGGCGCATTGGCGCAGACAAATCCGGCCCCCGCGTCGCCAGCTCCGGCGGCGGCGCCGTCCGATGCGCAACCAGCCAACGCCGAGCAATGCTTGAAATCGGCGTTCTCGCTCGCGGAAAAGGCCGAGGCCAAGAAGCTGTCCAACGAGGACATCGACAAGCTCGAGGAAATGCTGACGAAGATGGAAACCCACTGCGACGCCAAGCAGTACGGCGAGGCGCATGCGATGGCGCAGCAGATCGAGCAGACGATCGCGACGAAGCAATAAGCGGGCGATCTTCAGAACCCTGCCTATGCGAGCCTCAACGAAATTGGGCGGTTGCACAGACCGCCCTTTTTCTTTTGCGCCGTTCGTGCTGAATTGCATCGGCTGACCACTGCGCGATGTCGAAGGTGCACACCATGTCTGGCAAGGCGTTGTTCTATCGGGTTTTCTTTGTGAGCTTGGCGGCGTTCGCGCTGTTCCTCGCCTACAAGGCGCTGATCACGGGCGTTTTTCACGCGGGCATCACGTATGGCCGCGAGGAGAGTCCTGCCGGCTACTGGCTTTACCTGGCCGGGAGTGTGCTGTTCGCCGTGCTGGTGCTGGCGACGCAGATCTTCGGATCGGGCGCGCAGCAGCCCGCGCAGGGGCACGCCCGCGCGACGCCCGCCAAGAAGAAGCCCAATCACCTCAAAGTGGTGGCGAGCAACGACATCCATCGCAGTGATGATCGCGATCCCGACAAGCCGACAATCCACTGAAGGCCCACACGCGACGGCAGGATGACCGGGATCAGCTCTCGGAGATCTTGGTCAGAATTGGCGCGTTGGACATCGACACCGCCAAGGCGAAGCCGAAGGCGGCGCCACGCATGCGCTGCATGACCCGATCCCGCGCCAGGGCCTGCGCCTCGGCGAGCGACAGCTTGCTGAACTTGTCGAAGACTTTGTCCATGACAGACTGGCGGAACTCGCGGTTGCCTTGCGGCGCCGGGCGATCCTCAATTTTTGCCGCGATGGCCACAGGCGCGGGCAACGCCGCATCGGCGTGCATCACGGGCGCGACGATGCCGCTCTGGAAATGGCTGTTGAGGGCGGCGCCCTCGACCGTGCTGATGAAGCGGATGCCGATGCCGCGCGGGCCCTGGTGCACGACTTCACTGCGAATGTTGAATTCGGTGCCCTCGACGATCAGACGCACGGAGCGGGCAGCCGGGATCTGCTCCTTGCATTCGAGCAGTGCGCCGCCGTCGGAGATGTTCTTCACCGTGCACGGGACGGGCTGGTAGCCAGCGACCAGAATGTGGCCGCGAACGTTGCTTTCGCGCCGCCCAAATTGCCTTTTATCCGCGCCGCTCATGCCTGCCTCACCCTGCTTTCGCCAATGCCCCACGCAGCTCTCCGGCTGCTGTTTGGAGGCACACTAACAGTCAGGCGTTAGGATCATCGCCCATGCGGGCGCTCAAGTTGGATGGGAATTGAGCTCAAATTTTACGGATTTCGGCGTCGATCGGTTGGATCAGTGGCAAGTTGTAACGGCCGCGTCGAGGGATCAGCCCAAACTGGCTCTTAGGACCCGCCGAACAACAAACGCTACGCATTCGATTACAGGAGTAATTGCGCGCAACTCTCTCCTCCGTCATCCCCGCGACGGCGGGGACCCAAGCA
This sequence comes from uncultured Alphaproteobacteria bacterium, assembly GCA_963779515.1. Classification (GTDB taxonomy): domain Bacteria; phylum Pseudomonadota; class Alphaproteobacteria; order Rhizobiales; family Hyphomicrobiaceae; genus CAVZYN01. The sequence continues at coordinate 824,213 of CAVZYN010000001.1, read as the reverse complement.
ATGTGCGGCATATGCTTGGTTTGCTTGGGTTCCCGCCGTCGCGGGAATGACGAGTTGATGGGGCGGCGCCAATCTGCTCCGATCGCAGACCGCGATTCACTTATTGGTTGGAGCATCCTTAGCAAAATACAAACGGACGTCGCGTACGCGTTGCATATGTGGGGCCGATTCCTTCGCAGTGAGACGACGTGAGACAATCCATCGGCAGAACTGTGGGATTGGCGGTCGCTGTGACGGCGGCACTCAGCGGCCCTGCGTCTGGCGTGTCGCGCGCGCCCTGCCCGCCGCCGCCGCCCGCGGTTCGCGACATCGACGTGCCGCGCTTCTACGGCGATGATGCGGGCTCGGTGGAGGATCCAAGGTTGAAAGCGCTGCATGACGCCGCAGTCGCGCCGTTGACCGCGTTCGTGCGGCAGGTGTCGCAGGATGCCGATAAGGCGCATGGCCTATCCAAGCCGGACCAAAAGGCGGTGGCTGCGCGGTGCGTCGTCGTGTGGATCGAAAACTGGGCCAAGGCCGGCGCCTGGCTCGGCACCATGTCGACCAAGCAAGCCGAGTATCAACGCAAGTGGGATCTCGCCGGCGTTGCGTTGACCTATGTGAAAGTGCGCGCCCACGCCACGCCGGAGCAGCACGCCATCATCGCGGCATGGCTGCGGCGCTTCGCCGATCAAGCGCGCGGGTTTTTCGACGACGCGGAGCGCCAGCGCAACAATCATTGGTATTGGCTGGGGCTGGGATTGGCCGCGGTCGGACACGTGACGCAGAGCCCGGCGCATTGGGAGATGGCGCGCGGGATCATGCAGGACGCGGCCAAGGATATCGCGGCGGATGGGACGCTGCCGAAGGAGATGGAGCGCAAGGCGCGGGCGCTGCACTATCACGCGTTCGCGCTGACGCCGCTGATCGTGATGGCGGAGATCGCGGCGGCGCGCGGCGAGGATTGGTATCAGTTCGAACAGGGCGCGGTGCATCGGCTGACGGCGCGGACGATGGCGGGAATTTCAGATCCGGCGGGGTTCGACCGGCTTATGGGTGTCGCGCAAGAACGGCCCGTCAATGCGCGCGCGGGCTGGTTGCAGCTTTATCAGTCGCGGTTTGCCGAGCGGGTGCCGGCGGGGGTGCCGGCGATCGCCAGCGGCCACCGCTGGCTCGGCGGCAATGTGTTGGTGTTGAAGCGGGTGTTGGCGGCGGGGCGGTGAGACGAACTTCTTTCCTGTCCCGCGTGCGGGAGAGGATGTCGCGGCCAGCGCAGCTGAACGTGACAGGTGAGGGCCGGGCGTGGACGAATTGGGTAAACTGTCCCCGAATTTCCGGGACAGTTTCCAATTCAATGACAGAGCGGGTCACAGTTCGTGCAGATAATTGGTAACTGTCCCCATTTTTCCCTAGATCCTTGAGGCCGGGATTGTAGCCCCGGTTGTACGCGTCTAATGCCAAGATCGACAAAAAGAGATCATCGCTGTGGCCATTAGTCGCGGTCCTTTCTCGGAATCACGAGGGAAATATCCACCTCGCTAGTCCTTCTCTATTCCCGAATTTGGAGCCATCGAAACTCGCGGTCATCCCTTTCAACCACGGCAGCTTCTGCTCGATCCTCTTGGTCACCTTTTCGTCGGTGACCTCGATCGTCCTCTTGTGCCAACTCACCCGCTGTTGCGATGTCGCGCCGAGATTGTCCGGATCGCCATTACGCGTTGTTTTATTTAAAGCTGACACAGTCTATGCTTTCAGCCACAACGTTAACGATCGATTCTCTTCCTGACCTGCTCGTGAGTCTTATGCTCGAGCGTCACCTCGTGTGCCAACTGACGCGCTGTTGAGTCGCGCCGAGGTTATCCGGATCGACGCAGCCTCATGCTCGCCGGATGCTTGTGCTATCGGCGAATGTGACGAGACCCGGCGTCAGCCTTGTCGAGCGCGCGCGGCCCGCGCAGCTTCGTGAACACGCTGATCTGGTCGACCTGATCGGCACCACGCCTTTTTTCGCCGTACAGGCTGAGCAGCAGATCCGTTTCGGATCCGGCATCATGCCAAGGCCGGGACGGCCCATCGGGCGCCCCGAAGCGTAGTGCTTCGCCATGCAGCGCGATCAGCGGCCGGTGGCCGGGGCCGAGATCGAGATAGATCGCTTCATTGTTGGTCTCTGGACCCATGCCGCGGGCCGGAATACTCACATCGTACAGGCGTATCTCTCCGACCATCGCGCCGCGACGGATGCCGTCTGGCGGTCTCGACGGCAAGCGTGAGCTTGTAGCGGAAGCGACCCCTCTTGCCGCAGCCCGTGAGGGCGAGCGGCAGCGTCAGGAGCGGCAGAGCCTGGCGGCGGGTGATCATGGGGTGGCCGGGGGTGGGGCTTGGGCTGCGAGCACGGCGTGCAGCGTCTCGATCTCGACGCGCCCCGCCGCGTCGCGCGTCGCAATGCTCACCGCGCGTCCCTTGAATGGTCCGCGCAGCATCTGCTGGATCAGCGCGCCGGCGGTCGGCTCGTCGCTGACCACGTCGATCAGCCAGATGATGTCGCCGCTGGTCCACTCGTCCGGCTGCAGCCGCGTTATGCCGCCGCGTGCGGGAGAGGATGTCGCGGCCAGCGGAGCTGGACGTGACAGGTGAGGGCCGGGCGTGGGGTGCAGGATGCGCCCGGCGGACACCCATGTCCTGGTCCGCCCCCTCATCCGCCACCCATCCTTTTTTGCGCTTCGCGCAGGGCGTGGCACCTTCTCCCCACGGGAGAAGGATGAAACAACGAAGAGCGTCGGGGACGCCCATGTCCTGCCCCCCTTTCATCCGCCCCGCGTTTGGCGGTGAGCCCTGCACCTCTGTGGTAGGCGTCCATCGCCAATATGGCCAAAACGAAATCATTGTATGATTGTACTTTCATTGAGGATCCCCAAGGAGGTCGTGAGAAGTGAGTTTGGATGGCCACATAAGTGTTTTGTTGTCGCGCGCGGCAGCAGCGAGCCATGGCAACTTCTGCAGCAAGCCACCGCCCAGAGGGTCTTGTGTAATCTCAAGCCATACCTTTTGCAGAACGACGCCTTTGCCAATGGTCTTTATGAAATTCTGAGGAGCGACCGGGACTGCTGTATCCAAGCCCGACACGTCCGAAACCCAGATCATTCGGGGCAGCTTGTTTTCCGGCAGCACCTTGCGTCCGCGCATACGCGGAAGGTTCTTTAGCTGATCAAGATAGGTGGGGAACTTCGCGAGCTCAGCGCGATACGCTGTTGTCGCGAGATAACGCATCAGAACCGGCTCGGGATTCGGGGTCACTTTTTGAGTTGCACCCCACTTCAGCGGGACCAATACCGCACCCCTATTCCCAAGGCCCACAAACACGGCCTCACCGCGTATATGCTCCACTCCGTGTGTCAAAGGCTGTTGTTGCCACTCAACTTGAATGACGCTTGTGCCAGAATGGATCTTACCATCGGCCTCGATTTCCACCGTTAGCCGGAAACGATGCAAATAAACTGGAAACGCGAACGTCCACGCCATCCATAACCCCAGCGGCAGACCAAGGAGGATCAACCAGCCAGGAAGGAGGCGTCGGAACAAATTCTCACTCCCAATGCCGGGCTGGTTCAAGCTCATGACCCGTTCGCCTCGGCATCACGAGACGATGGATTGACCAGGTGCTCGTGTAGCGTTCCAATCCGCACGCCTTTTTGCCCGGCAAGTGCCACCTTCAACGACCGCGACTTGAACGTGTTGATCGAGAGCCAGTTGAGCGCGGCCTGCACACCCTTCTGTGGACCGACCGCATCGAGCCTGATCGGGTGGCCGATACGCTCACGCGGCACCGCATCGCGTGCGCGATCCGTTTTGTCATCGCCCGGTCTCTTCATAATCGAGCACCACTTGGCTGGTTGGTCCCGCACATCCTGAAAGTCCCCGCGCAGAATCAAGAGCGAAAACGGTGCGTGCGGAACATGGTCCAGTCAAGCGCGGGGCGTCGTCGGTGCGTCATATCGTGGGCCTGCTTGGGTCCCGGCCGTCGCCGGGATGACGCTGGGGTGGCAGGGTCGCGTTTCTCGCAAAGCGGGTCCCGGAGGCTCGTGCGGCCTCAGGGCGCGTCAATGCAGGAATGCGACGGGCGAGCGGGGATAACGAAAATTGGGGACGGTTAATTGGCTAGAAAAGGGGACAGTTGCCGCTGCTGGCGGTGCGACACATCGCGACGCCACGGTCGAGCGGAAACTGTCCCCGTTTTCCAGCGGCCGACACCCCGGCCGAACAGACTGCCGCCGCCGAGACGCTGACGGCTGCGGCGGCGCCAGCGGCAGTGTTGGGCTGCCATCGCACATGCGCCGGTGAGCCACGTGCCAACCCATCGCGAATACGTCGAAAACGGCAGGGCGAAACGGGTGCATAGGCGATGCGCGTCGCGCGCGATGGCCGCGAACCGAATTTACAGCGCAGCACGCGCTCCCTATCATGCATGCGAGTCTACACTCTCAAGACGAGCGGAATTGATGCGGCGCGTGGCCGGGATCGACATCGGCGGCACGTTCACCGACCTGTTGCTCTGCGAAGAGGATGCGGGCGCGACGCGGGTGCATGTGGCGAAGGTGCCGACCACCCTCGACAATCGCGCGAGCGGCGTCTTGACCGCACTCGACCAGACCGCAGTCGACATCGCAGGTCTCGACCTCATCATTCATGGCACGACGGCGACGACGAATGCGGTGCTGGAACGCAAGGTCGCGCGTGTCGGGCTGATCACCACGGCGGGGTTTCGCGACGTCCTCGAACTCGGGCGGCGGACGCGGCCGAAACCTTACGGCATGACGGGAACGTTCGAGCCACTGATTCCGCGCGAGCTGCGCCGCGAGGTCGCTGAGCGGATGCTGGCGGATGGCAGCGTGCATGTGCCGCTCGATGAGGCGGCGCTTGCGATCGCGATCCGCGCGTTGCTGGCGGCCGGATGCGAGGCGCTCGTCATCCATTTCATTCATGCGTATGCAAATCCGGCGCATGAACTGCGTGCGGGCGAGATCGCACGCGCGATCTGGCCGAATGCGTACGTCACGCTCGGTCACGCGCTGCTGTCGGAGTATCGCGAGTACGAGCGCGGCACGACAGCGTCGGTGAATGCGGCGGTGCAGCCGATCCTCGATCGCTACGTGCGCCGCCTCGAAGACGATTTGAAGGCGCGCGGCTACCGGCGCGATCTCCTGATCATGAACGGTAACGGCGGCACGGTCGCCGCCAAGCACGCCGCCGCCCATGCGGCAAAGACGGTGATGTCGGGCCCCGCGTCAGGTGTGATGGCGGCAGCGGCGACGCTTGCGGCTACCGGGCTCGCCAACGCGATCACCTACGACATGGGCGGCACGTCGACGGATGTGGCGCTGATTCATGGCGGAATCCCTGATGTTTCAAGCGAATTGTCGATCGATTATGGGTTGCCGATCCATGTGCCGATGATCGACGTGCGCACGGTCGGCGCGGGCGGCGGGTCGATCGCGTCGCTGAATGCGGCGGGCATGTTGCGCGTTGGGCCCGAGAGCGCGGGCGCGGCGCCGGGGCCGATCTGCTTTGGACGCGGCGGCGCCCAGCCGACCATCACCGACGCCAATCTCATCCTCGGCCGCTTGCCACCGGATCGCTTGCTATCGGTGACGGGCCGCGTGTCGATGGAGACGGTGCGCGCGGCTTTCGAACGTGCGATCGCGGCGCCACTCGAGTTGTCGATCGAAGCGAGTGCGGCCGCCGTGATCGAGCTTGCCAACGTTCATATGGCCGGCGCCATCCGGCTCGTATCGTTGTCGCGCGGGCATGATCCGCGGGATTTCTGTCTGTTTGCTTTTGGTGGCGCGGGGCCGCTGCATGCCGTCGCGCTGGCGCGATCGCTCGGCATTCCGGAGGTGCTGATCCCGGCGCGGCCCGGCTTGACCAACGCGCTCGGCTGTCTCGTCGCCGATTTACGGCAGGATTTCGTCAAGACGATCAATGCGCCGCTTGAATCGATCGCGATGGAAGACGTCGAGGCCATACTGTCAGATCAGGCGGCGCGTGGCCGCGCGATCAACTCAGCCGAGCAGAGCGAGATTGTCGAGACGGTGGTGCATCATACCGCCGAGATGCAGTTCCGGGGGCAGACGCATTTGATCCGGGTGGCGCTACCGTCGGCGGCGATCACGCGCGCCGAGCTGCAGGCGCTGTTCGACGCAGCGTACTTCCGGCGGTTCAAGATCCGCATGCCGGAGATCAGAGCGCAGGTCGTGAATGTGACGACGAGCGTGATCGGCAAGCGGCGGCCGTTTCCGATGGCGGCGCTGCTCGATCCCGCGCTTGCGCGCCGCACGCGTTGCCGATGCGCGCACGGGCTCGCGGCGGCTTTACGCCGATGGGGGATGGCACGAGGCTGGCGTCTACGCGCGCGAAAACTTGCCGATCGGCGCGCGCATCGAAGGCCCTGCCATCATCGAGCAGATCGATGCCACGACGGTGGTGGAGCCCGGCGCTCTTGCGACAGTGGACGAGATCGGCAATCTCCGGATCAAGGTGCAGATGCGAGTCGCGCGCGATGTCTGATCAGATCGATGCGGCAATCAAAAAGTGTACTGATCGGCACTTTACACGCGCCGAACGTTCCGCTATTGTTCTTGTATGCCGAGTGGAGACGGACCATGCCAGAACCGACCGACATGATCGTGCCGCTGCTGCAGCGAATTCAGTTAGATATGAAAGACGGGTTCAGTGCCGTCCACAAGCGGCTGGAACGCGTCGATCAGCGCTTGGAAGCACTCGAAGAGCACTACGAGACTTACGGACCATACATCACATTCACGATGGGACTGCATTCGCAGAACCGGGCGGATGTGGACCGGCACGATATCGACATCAAGGACATCAAACAGCGCCTCGACGCACTCGAGACCAAGGTCACGTAAAGTTCTCTGCGGTCTGCCTCTGTCGTAGAGGCGCGCGATGACGGACGACGCTACCATTGACCCGCTGACGCTGGCCGTTATCGAGGCTGGCTTGCGGCAAGTCTGCAATGAAATGGACATCGCGTTCTCGCGCTCGGCGTTCTCGCCAGTGATCGCGGAGGCGGACGATCGCGCCGACGGCATCTATGCGCGCGACGATGGGCGACTGATCTCGCAGGGCGAGCTTGGGCTGCCGGTGTTCGTCGGCACGATGCAGTATTCCACGCGCGAACTGATCCGTCTGATCAACGAAGGTAAAGCCGGCCGGCCGGAACCCGGCGACATCTACATCGTCAATGATCCCTACCTCGGCGGAACGCATCTGATGGATGTGCGCTTTGCGTTGCCGTTCTACTACAAGGGCGAGCATGTGTGCTGGCTGCAGAACACGGGCCACTGGCCCGACGTCGGCGGCATGGTGCCGGGCGGATTCTCGGCCAAGGCGACCGAGGTCGAGCAGGAAGGGCTGCGGCTGCCGCCGGTGAAACTGTTCAAGCGCGGCGAGATCGATTCCGAAATCCTTGCGATCATTCAATCCAACATTCGAGTCGCGGATCAGCGCATCGGCGATATCAAAGCGCAGGCCGCCGCACTCAAGGTCGGGGAGCAGCGGCTGACGGATCTCATCGACCGGTACACGCTGCCGGTGATGCAGCGTGCGATCGGTGAACTCGAAGCGCGCGCGGGGGATCTGATGCGCGCGCATATCCGCGCCATTCCTGATGGGGTCTACGCTTCCGAAGCGTTCGTCGACAGCGACGGGGTCGTCAATCAACCCCTCAAGATTGCACTCGGCGTGACCAAGGCAGGCGACACCTTATCGTTCGATCTGTCAGGATCATCGCCACCCTGCCGCGGCCCGATGAATTCCGTTCTTGCGACGACGCTCTCGGCGATCTATCTCGCGGTTCGCCACATTTTTCCAGACACGCCGCTCAATGCCGGCGCCTTCCGGCCGCTTCTGGTCACGGGATATCAAGGCACGTTCCTCGATGCCAAGTATCCGCGCCCCGTTTCAGGCTGCGCCGCGGAAGTCTCACAGCGCATTGCCGAGGCGGTGTTTCTCGCGCTGGTGCAAGCGATCCCCGACAAGGTTACGGCGGCGCCCGCCGGCACTTCGGGAAATCTCTGTCTCGGCGGCGTCGATCCCAGGACGGGCGCTGGCTATGTGATGTATCAGATCACGGGCGGCGGATACGGCGGCAATGCCGATCATGACGGCCTCACCAATGGCTGCTCGACGATCGGCATCTCGAAAACAGCGCCGGTCGAAGTGATGGAGCAGAAGTTTCCGGTGTTGTTCCGGAAATTCGCCCTGCGCGAGGGGTCGGCAGGTGCTGGCAACCACCGAGGCGGCTTTGGCGTCCACTACGAGATCGAGATCCTGCGCGGCGAGGCCAGCGCATCGTTCGTGATGGATCACGGGCGCTTCGGCCCTCCAGGTGTGCTTGGTGGTGGTGATGGCGCCCCGAATGTCGTGACCATTCATCGTGACGGCGGCGCCTTCACGCCGGAACATCTCTCGAAAGATCAGGACATCCGCCTCAAGGCGGGCGATCGCGTCGAGGTGATGACACCGGGCGGGGGCGGGTATGGAGATCCGGCTCGCCGCGATGCAGCTTTGGTGGCGCGAGACAAGATACGGGGGTATTTTCCCGACGGGCATGCGCAGCAAAAGGATGATGCGTGATGGTTGGGTACTTCAGGCCCGACACACTCGATGAGGCGGTCGCGCTCCTGTCCGGCAGGCCGGATCTCTGCGTGCTTGCGGGCGCGACCGACGTCTATCCGGCGAAGACCCAGCGCGCGGGCTGGGGCCACATGAGCCATGCGGACATTCTCGACATTTCAGGGATCGCGCGCCTGCGTGGGATCGAGGATCGCGGCACGCACTGGTGGATCGGCGCGACGACGACGTGGAGCGACATTGTCGCGGCGGCATTGCCGCCAATCCTCGATGGTCTGAAGGCGGCTGCGCGCGAGATCGGCGGCATTCAAATCCAGAACCGCGGAACGATCGCGGGCAACATTTGTACGGCGTCACCCGCGGGGGACTCGATCCCGTGCCTGTTGGCGCTCGATGCGGAGGTAGAGGTTCTTTGGTCTCGGGCGGAGGCGCAGATTGCAGATGGGAGCCCATCGCAGGTTCCCATGGCATCCTTCTTCACGGGCTATCGCAAGACGGTGGTGAGCGGTGGCGCAGGACTGGTGACGGGCATCCGCATTCCAAAGCAGCAAGGCCACGGCGCATTCCTGAAACTCGGGGCGCGTCGCTATCTCGTGATTTCGATCACGATGGTGAGTGGCGTGTTCGACGTCGCTGCGGATGGAACGGTTCGCAGTGCCCGGATCGCGGTCGGGGCGTGCTCAGCCGTCGCGCAACGGCTGCCTGCTCTCGAGGCGGAGTTGATCGGCAAGCGGCCGGAGGCGGCGCTCATCGGCGCGGAGCATCTCGCGCATCTGTCGCCGATCGATGACGTGCGCGCGTCGGCCGCGTATCGCCGCGCGGCGGCGCTGCAGCTGGTGCGCGATTTGATCGCGGGCATTGCCCAGCGCGACCGGAGGGCCGCCTGATGCAGGACCGCCCCCTCCCCTCGCCTGCGCTCGCGTTGACGGTGAATGGCGAACAGCATCGTGTTGCGGCGCATCCGTTCGCAACGCTCGCCAGCGTGCTACGCGACGACCTGGGCCTGACAGGCACCAAGATCGGCTGCGATGCGGGCGACTGCGGCGCGTGCACCGTGATGTTGGACGGTGCGCAGGTCTGCGCCTGCCTGGTGCCGGCGATCCAGGCCGATGGCGCGACGATCACGACGATCGAAGCGGACGGTGCGCTGGGTGATCGTATTAAAGCGGCTTTCCTCGATCACGGCGCGGCGCAATGCGGGATATGCACACCCGGCATGATCATGGCGGCGATGGCGTGTCTCACAAAAGCGGCGGCGCCGACCCAGGCCGAGATCGAAGATGCCATCGGCGGCGTGCTTTGCCGCTGCACTGGGTACCGCACAATCATCGACGCTGTGATCGATGCTGCGCGCCCTTGTCTATCCTCCGCCACAAAGGGGAATGGCGGCGGCCACGGCGTTGGCGCGCGCATCGCCCGCGTAGATGGCGCAGCAAAGGTATCCGGTCGCGATATGTTCGGCGCGGATCGAGCGCCCGCATCCGCGCTTTGGATGCGCATTGTTCGCTCACCCCATGCGAGTGCGATCTTCACCCTCGGCAACCTCGACAGGTTCAGGCGCGAACGCGATCTCGACGTCATCCTTACGGCCGCCGACGTGCCGGGGCAGAACTCGTTTGGCGTTTTTCCCAACACGAAGGATCAACCCGTGTTCGCGGAATGTCATGCGCGCTTCCGGGGCGAGGCGGTGCTGGCTTTGGTGGGATCGGCTGACACGCTCGCAGCGATTGAAGACCAGGACGTACCGATCACCTGGACGCCGACGGCGCCGCTCGCTGAGGTCGCCGCAGCGCTGGAGGCGGGCGCTCGCCTGATCCATGAAACCCATCCTGACAACATACTCACGCGCGGCAACTTGAAATGCGGTGACGTCATCGCGGGCCACGCAGCGGGTGATGTCACCGCGGAGGGAACATTCACGACGACATTCGTCGAGCATGCCTACATCGAGCCTGAAGCTGGCTTCGCCGAGCGCGACGGTGACACGATCACCATCTCGGCCTGCACACAGGCGCCCTACATGGATCGCGAGGAGACCGCGCGGGTGCTCGGCATCCCGCATGACAAGGTCATCATCGCGCCGTCCGCCTGCGGCGGTGGCTTCGGTGGCAAGCTCGACGTCTCGATCCAACCGTTGCTCGCGGTTGCGGCGTGGAAGCTGAAGAAGCCCGTGCGCATCGTCTATTCGCGGGTCGAGAGCATGACGTCGACAACTAAGCGGCATCCGTCGCACATCTGGGCGAAAGCGTCGGCGGACGCGCAAGGCCGCCTTACCGCCTACGAGATGACGGGCGATTTCAACACGGGCGCCTATGCGTCGTGGGGCCCCACCGTCGCCAACCGCGTGCCGATCCACGCGACAGGACCCTACAGGGTGCCGACCGCCTGGAATCGCACGCGCGCGATCTATACCAACGACACGCCGGCTGGCGCGTTCCGCGGGTTCGGCATCCCGCAAGCGGCGATCGCAAACGAGACGCTGTTGGATGATCTTGCCGCCCAGCTTGGCATGGATCGATGGGAGATCCGGCGGCGCAACGCGATCGGCAAGGGTGACACGACTCCGAGCGGTCAGGTGTTGCATCACTCGGCGGGACTGCCGCAGTGCTTGGATGCGCTGAAGTCCGCCTGGGAGAAGGCGCTGGCGGATGCGGCAGCGCAAAACGCCGTCAATTCGCGCCTGAAGCGCGGCGCAGGAATCGCCTGCATGTGGTATGGCTGCGGCAACACGTCGATCTCGAACCCGAGTGAAATGCGGCTGACGCTCGGCCACGACGGGCGGTTTGTCCTGTGGAGCGGCGCGGTCGATATCGGCCAGGGCGTGTCGACGGTTCTGACGCAGATCGCATCGGACGCGCTTGGCATCGAGGGTGCCGTCATTGGGCTCAGCGATCACGTCGGTCATACGGGCCAAACGCTGGATGCGGGCAAGACCAGCGCGTCACGGCAGACGTTCGTCTCCGGCAACGCCGCGCGGCTCGCTGCCCTCGACTTGCGACGCAAGATCGAGCGTCTCGCCAACGTTCCGTCGGGAGCGCCGATCCGCTTCGATCTCCAGCGCGGCGCCCTGCGCATTGGGGGAGCCGGCGAGCGCCTTGTCGATATTCCATCGCTTCTCGTCGAGCAAGGCACGCTCATGGGCTACGGCCGCTATGATCCGCCGACGACTGCGCTCGATGCGGATGGGCAAGGCATTCCCTATGCGACGTATGGATTCGCGGCCCAGATCGCGGAGGTGCTGGTCGATACGGCCCTCGGCACGACCAAAGTGCTGCACATCCACGCCGCGCATGATGTTGGCCGCGCCATCAATCCGATGCTGGTCGAGGGCCAGATCCACGGCGGCATCGCGCAGGGTCTCGGCCTTGCGCTCATGGAGGAATTCATTCCAGGCCGCACCGAGAATTTGCACGACTACCTGATCCCGACGGCGGGCGACGTGCCGCCGATCACGACCTACATCATCGAGGATCCGGATCCAGAGGGGCCATACGGCGCAAAGGGTGTCGGCGAGCCCGCTTTAATTGCAACGGCGCCCGCGATCCTGTCGGCGATCCGTCACGCGACGGGTGTGACGGTGAGGAAGGTGCCAGTGCTGCCGCATCGGTTGTGGGAACTATTGCAGCAAGCCCGCGACGCACCAGAGCGGAACACACCGTCATGACCACCACCGATGACCATCTCTCGCTTGAAGCCCGCTCGAAGAAGTTCGGGGCGGCGGAGGCGGATGGCATCGTCCGCTGCGATGCCTGCCCGGTGCTGTGCCGCATCCGGCCGGGACGGCCGGGTGCCTGCTCGCGCTACGCCAACGATAATGGGCGGCTGGTGCGCACCGATCCCGTCGTGCTGCTGGCGCGCGCGGTCGAGGCGGGCGACAAGGTCGTGGAGTTCGCGGGCGATACCGCAGGTGCCAATTGGAATGGCGCGATGCTGAAGCCTGACCGCACCTTCATCACCGGTGTCGGTGCCGGCACTACCTACCCGGATTACAAGCCGGCGCCGTTCATCGTTGCGGCCGAGCACGACGGCGTTGATACGGTGACGGTCGTCACCGAGGGGATCTTCAGCTACTGCGGCGCCAAAGTGAAGATCGACACGGATCGGCACTTGGGACCAGAGACAGCCGCGATCCGCGTCGATGGCGAGCAAGTCGGTCATGTGACGACGGCGGAATACGGCTCGCAGATGCTGTCGATCGGCGGCGTGCGGCATCTGACGGGCGGCTCGAAAAAGGAAGGCAACGTCACCTGCGAGGCGCTGCTGCAGCTCTGCTCGGCCGAGGCCGTGACCATGACTATCGATGGCGGGCATTCCGTCGTCGTGCAGGCCGGCCGCGCGCCGATTGTCGATGGCAAGCCTGAGGAGCGCATGCGTGTCGGCTGCGGTTCGGCGACGATCGGAATTTTCGCGCGGCAATGGTATGGCCATGTCGATGAAGTCATCGTCGTCGACGATCACATCACCGGCGTGCTGACGGAACATCAGTCGGGTCGCGTGCTCGACATGCGGCCGGCCGGCATTCGCGTGCGCGGTCGCAAGTCGACGCCGGGGCGCTATTTCAAGGTAGCGGAGCCGGGGCTTGGATGGGGTGGGACCGACATCACCGATCCGCTCTCGATCGTGAAGGACATCGACCCCAACACTGCCTGGCCGGGGCTGCGGCTCCTCTTTACGTCGACGACGGGCGAGGACGCGCTCTATTGCGTGCTCGATGACAACTTGAAGCCCGTGGTGGCACCGATGCCAGAGGCGGTCGCAAAGGTGGTCGGACGCATCGGCGAGAATTGCGAGCCATCGCTGTGCACGGTGCTGTTCATGGCGGGCGCGGGGGGATCGCTGCGTGCGGGAGCGACGGAAAACCCTGTGCTGCTGACGCGGTCAGTTGCTCGAGGAGAAACACGCGTCACCATGGGTGGTGCGCCGGCGTATCTGTGGCCGGGCGGCGGCATCACGATCATGGCGGACGTCACGCGCCTGCCGAAGGGTGCCTTTGGATATGTGCCGACACCGGCGATCGTCGCGCCCCTGGAGTTTACGCTGCCGCGCACACTTTACGCGGCGCTCGGCGGGCATATGGGCGATGTCGTCCGGATCGAGGATGTGATTGCGGCGGTGGGCCCTGCGGCGCGGGTGGATACTTGGGTTGCCGAAAATCCGTGGCCGTTTGGAAAGCCGGGGACCTCGTAGGGTGCAATAGGCCGTTTGGCCGTATTGCACCACCAGAGCTCCCGACGGCGCAATACGCGCGTCGCGGAGCGTTGCTCCGCATCTGCGCTATTGCGCCCTACTTCAACCGCCGGTCAGCTGATCGCGCCGGCCCCTGAATGTGGGCGCGAGCACCACGACAAGGATCAGGACGGTTGCAACGATGAAGGCGAGGCTGAGCGGGCGCGTGACAAAAATCGTTGGATCGGCGCGCGACATCAGCATGGCACGGCGCAAGTTTTCCTCCAGCAACGGGCCCAACACAAAACCAAGCAATAGCGGCGCCATGTTGAAGCCGAGCTTCATGAACACGAAGCCCATGATGCCGAACAGCGCCGTCAAATAGATCTCGAACGGGCTGTTGGAGAGGCTGTAGATGCCGATCGCCGAGAACACCATGATCGATGGAAACAGCAGCCGGTAAGGCACCTTCAGCATCCAAACCCAGACACCGACGAGCGGCAGGTTCAGGATCACCAGCATCAGATTGCCGATCCACATCGACGCGATGAGCCCCCAGAAAAGATCGGGGCGCTGGGTCATGACTTCGGGGCCGGGCTGAATGCCTTGCATCGAGAGCGCAGCAAGCATCAGCGCCATCACGCCGCTGGCGGGAAGGCCGAGCGTCAGCATCGGAATGAACTTGCATTGCGCATCGGCGTTATTGGCGGCTTCAGGACCGGCAACGCCTTCGATCGCACCGTTGCCGAAGCGGCTCGGGTCCTTCGCGATCTTCTTTTCGAGCATGTAGGACGAGAACGAGGCGACAGCCGGACCCGTTCCGGGCAGCACACCAAAAAACGAGCCGATCGCGGTGCCGCGCACGATCGGACCGATGGATTGCTTCAGCTCAGTCCACGACGGCATCAGGTTCTTGATCGTGTCGGTGAAGACGACACGCTCCTCGTTTTCTCCGAGGTTGGCGATGATCTCGCCGATGGCAAAGACGCCGACCGCGACGATGACGAATCCGATGCCGTCGGTGAGTTCAGTAATTCCGAAGGAAAAGCGCGGGATGCCGGTGTTGACGTCGGTGCCAACGAGCCCGAGCAGCAGACCGAGCGTGACCATGGCCAGCGACTTGATCATGTCGCCCTGGGCGAGGACGGCGGCGGCGACGAGCCCCATGAGCATCAGCGAGAAGTATTCGGGTGCTCCAAACTTCAGCGCGAATTCAGCCAGCGGCGGTCCCGCGATGGCGATCAGAATCGTGCCGACGGTGCCCGCGAAAAACGATCCGATGGCGGCAATCGAGAGGGCGGGCCCCGCGCGTCCTTGCCGCGCCATCTGATAGCCGTCGATGCAGGTGACGACATTCGAGGTTTCGCCCGGCAAATTCACAAGAATCGCCGTCGTCGAGCCACCATACTGGGCGCCGTAATAGATGCCGGCGAGCATGATCAGCGCGGCCACCGGCGGGACGCTGAACGTCAACGGCAATAGCATGGAAATCGTCGCCAGCGGCCCGATCCCAGGCAGCACACCGATGAGGGTGCCGATCAGAACGCCGATGAAGCAATACAGCAGGTTCTGAAACGTGAGCGCGACGCCAAAGCCGAGCGACAAATTGGCGACCAGACTGGAGAAGATGTCCATCAGCGGCCGGCAATCAGCGGATAGGGCAACCCGAGGCCCCAGATGAAGACCGCCGCGCAGAGCAGGGTCAATACGATATAGAGGCCAAACACTTCGAGGAACTTGAAGTCGCGCCCGGCGGCGGCCGAACCGAATACCAAAACTGCCATGGCGGGGATGAAACCCGCCCGCTCGAGCAGATAACCGAATGCGGCGAGCACCAGCGGCAAAACAATGAGGCCCCGCAGGGACCATCCCGGTTCGATCCTGGCGGTGCTGCGCACACTTTTGAGCATCAGGACGGCGCCGAAAGCCGCGAGTAGGCAGCCGAGGATGATGGGGAAATATCCAGCCCCCATGCGCAGCGCTGTGCCCATCGGATAGCCGCGCGCGACCCAGGCGGCGCCGCCGCCAATCGCAATCAGCAGCGCGCCGGACCAAAAGTCCTTGTTGTCACCGATGCCGAACCTCAAGGCGTTCCTCGTCCCGTTCACTCAGCCTTGATGTTTGCGTCCTTGACGACCTTTTGCCATTTCACGAGTTCGGTCTCGATGTACTTCGTGAACTCGGCGGTATCCATCTTCACGACTTCGGCGCCCTCGGTGCTGAGCGTTTTCTGCACGTCGGCCGACGCTTGAATGGCGACCAACTCTTTCTGCAGGCGCTCGATGATCGCAGGCGGCGTACCGGCTGGTGCGACGAGGCCCCACCAGTTTTCAACGTGATAGCCGGGCACGCCCGCTTCGGCGATCGTCGGCAGGTCCGGATTACTCGGCGACCGCTTAAGGCTGCCGACACCCAACGGGCGGAGCTTTCCTGATTTGATGTGCGGCGTCGTCTGCACCAGCGAACCCAACATGACCTGACTGTGGCCGGCCACGACATCGATCATCGCCGGTCCACCACCCTTGAATGGAATCTGCACAATGTCGGTGCCTGTCAGCGACAAGAACAGCGACGAGCCGAGATGCTGGAAGCTGCCGACACCTGCGTGCGCGAGGTTGAGCTTGCCGGGATCCTTCTTGGCCAGCGCAATGAGTTCCTTGACATTGTTGGCCGGGACCGCGGGATTGACCACGAGCACGATGGGACCGCTGCCGAACAGCGCAATCGGCGCGAACGATTTCACCGGGTCGTATTTGAGCTTGTAGAGCCACGGATTGACCGCATGCGCGAGGGAGACGACGAGCAGCGTGTAGCCGTCGGGGGCGGCGGCAGCGGCCAACTCGGTGCCGATGACACCGCCGGCACCGGCGCGGTTGTCGACCACCACCTGCTTGCCAAGCCTGTCGCTCAATTGCTGGGCGATCAGGCGCCCGACGATGTCGTTGCTGCCGCCGGGCGGGAACGGGATGATCAAGCGTACAGGCTTGTTCGGGTAGTCCTGCGCCACGGTGGCGGTTGCCAGCGCGAACATCAGCGCGACGAGCGTACCCAATCGAGTTGCGAAACGGATCATGCGAGAACCTCCCTGACGATTTTTTTATAGTGTTGCATGATCGGGCGCTTCCGGTCCAGAACCGTGCCGACAAGACAGTGCATCCTCAAGATTGGGCATCCTCAAGATTGGGCATCCTCAAGATTGGGCATCCTAAAACCCCAAAATCGCCCGCAGCACCTGCCCGATGGGCTGGTCCATGGCATTGGGCAGCGCCAGCGACAAGGCCGGGAAGGCGCACAGAACGACGAGCCGTAGGATATCGCTGACGATGAACGGCATGACGCCAGCGTAGATGCGCGGCAAACTGATGTCGCGATGGATCGAATTGATGACGAAGACGTTGATGCCGACGGGTGGGCAGATCATGCCGAGCGTGACGGCCATGACGATGATGACGCCGAACCAGACGGGATCGAAACCGAGCTGCATCATGACGGGAAAAACAATCGGCACCGTCAGCAAGATCATCGCAAGCTCATCCATCAACGCACCGAGAATGAAATATCCGGCCAGGATCACGGCGAGAATGCCGTAGGGGCCGAACGGCAGCGCGGAGATCCAGGTCACAATGGCCTGCGTGGTCTGCGTGATGGTGAGGAAGTAACCGAACAGATAGGCGCCGATCACGACGACGAAAATCGACGAGGACACTTTCAGCGCTTCGACCAGGCATTCCATGATCGCGGGCACGGGGAGCGTCCGGCGCACGACGCCGAGGATGAGTGCGCCCATGGCGCCCATACCCGCCGCCTCGGTGGTCGTGAAATAGCCGCCGTACATGCCGCCGAGGACGAACATGAAGAGCAGCGCCACCGGCCAAATGTTGCTGAGTGAACGGAACCGCTCGGACCACGGCCATCGCTGGCCGCGTGGCATCCAATCGGGCCGCATCAGCCCGACCAGTTGCACCGTGATCGAATACATGACGATCGCCATCAGCCCCGGCACGATGCCAGCGAAGAACAGCTTGGCGATGTCGGTCTCGGTCATGATGCCGTAGAGCACGAAGATAACCGAGGGCGGGATCATGATGCCGATGGTACCGCCAGCGGCGACGACGCCCGCGGCAAAGCCCGGGTGATAGCCACGCTTGCGCATCTCGGGGAGCGCGATCGTGGACATGGTGGCGGCGGTGGCAACGGCCGACCCGTTGATGGCGGCAAAGCCACCGCAGGCGACGATGGATCCAACTGCGAGCCCGCCGCGCATGTGGCCGAACCAGGCTTCCCCCATGTGAAAGAGATCGCGGCTCATGCCCGACGCCGCCGCGAATGTCCCCATCAGTACGAACATCGGAATGACGGAGAAGTTGTAGTCGGTGACGACCGACCACGGTACCTGGCCGAGTAAGGCGAAGCCGGCTTTCCAACCGGAGTGCAAGCCGAACCCGACGACGCCCGTGATGCCCATCGCGACGCCAATCGGCACGCGCAGCAGCATCAAAACGAACATCAGGGCGAAACCAAAGGTCGCGAGCAGCGTGTTAGTCATGGACCGGCGGCCTCGGCCGTGCCGGCCCCTGACGCGGGCTCCCGCATGACGCGGCGGAAGCGGGCGAGCGCCATGAAGACCGAGGCGACGATGCCGAGTGCGCCGGTGAGGTAGAAACCCCATTGCGGAATGCGCAGATCCGACGTCAGCAGGTTTTTGCCCCGCATCTCGATCGCGGCTTGCATCGCAAAGAACGCGAAGGTTGCCAGGAACAGAAGGAGCGCGACGCCCGCGAACACGTCGATCCGTCGCTTGTTCTTCTCGTTCGAAAAGTCCCAAACGAGATCCACGAGAATGTGGCCGCCGCGATAGGAGACGCAGGCAATTCCCCAGAACAGCGCTATGCCTTGCATGAGGCGGGAGAAATCGAACCAGTCGGGAATGCCGGTGTCGAAGAATTTGCGCAGGATCACCATCACGAACGTCAACGTCGCGACCGCAAGCAGAAACAGGCCGCCGATCTTTTCGATGAGACCAATGGTGCGGTCGAGCATGAAGCAGCGTCTCGGGCGGCGGACAACGAAACGGGCCCGCAGACGCGGACCCGCCGCAGTTTTGGCGCGATCACTCAGCCAAGGCGTTGTGCTTCTTCAGCGCCGCCTTGAGATCGGCGAGTGCCTTCTCGCCGTCATGGCCGGCGGCCTTCATGTCGGCGATATACTTGGCGACCACGGGTTCGGCCGATTTGCGCCAGGCCGCAACCTCGTCCTTGGTGAGCTTGACGATGGTGTGGCCAGAGCCGGGCGCCTTCATCTTCTGGCGGCCTTCGTCTTCCCACTTCTGCCAGTCGCCGGCCGTCTTGCCCGCCCACGCGGTGGTGCAGTGGTCATCGATGACCTTCTTCTGGGCGTCGGAGAGAGAATTGTACTTGTCGTTGTTGATGATGGTCGCGAACGTTGCGACGTACATCGGTTCATCGATGTGGAACTTAGTAATGCCGTCAATCTTGAAGCCGAACAGCGAGCCCCAGGGGAAGGTGATGGCATCGGCGACGCCGCGCTCGAGCGCTTCGCGGGCTTCGGGAGCCGAGACCTGCACGGTGGTGGCGCCGAGCGACGTCATCCAGGCGCCCATGGTCGCATGCGCCGGGCGGATCTTCATGCCCTTGATCTGATCGGGCGTGCGGATTTCTTTCTTGGAATGCAACGTCGCCACGTCGTGCGTGTACATGTAGCACATCTTGACGCCCGGCAGATCCTTCGCGGCGTAGGGGCGATACCATTCGTCGAAGGCCTTCGAGCCGCCTTCAGCGTTGCTCATCATGAAGGGCAATTGAGCAGCGCTCGTCACCAGCATGCGGCCGGCCTGATAACCGGTCGAGACATAGGCGACATCGGCGATGCCCTTCTCGACCATGTCGTAATGGTCGGGCGCCTTGCCAAGCTGCTGGGCCGGGAAGATCGAGATCTTGATCGTGCCCTTGGAGGCGTCATCGATCGACTTCGCCCAGCTTTGCAAAATTCCGTGCAGGGGATGGGTCGCGGGCACCCAGTGCGAGTACTTCCACTCGTGCGTCTTTTCCTGCGCGGATGCCGGCGCGATGGCGGCGGCCGCCACTGCGATCAGTCCCAATGCAATCGACCGTCGTTTCATATGACCTCCCGTTACGTGCGCTGCGGCACGTTTTGTTGTGCCTCACGTCTAACAGGATGCCGCACGCCGCCGCAAGCGCGGCCCGATCACGTCCGGCGCTGAATTTCAGGTCTTGTCGCCGATGGCGGGCACAGCCGCTTGCGCCCGCTTCTCGCTCTCGCGTTTGATGGGGCGGGCAACGGGGCAGACTTCCTGCACGAAGCCGTTGAGCGTGTTCACAAGGCTCTCGCGCACCAAACTGTAGTGGATGAACTGGCCGCGCTTTTCGCTTTCAATGAGGCCGGCGTTCTCGAGGATGCTGAGATGCTTCGATACGGATGGCTTCGACATGTCGAAACGGCCCGCGATCTCCCCTGCCGTCAGGGGGCTTGCCGACAAATACGCAAGGATCTTGCGCCGGACTCCCGACGATAGCGCTTCAAAAATCTTGTCCATCCGGTAACCCTGCCCCATTTAGCCAGTTGACTAAATAGCTCCATGCGCTATTGATTGCTTAATTAGCCCGGTGGCTAATTTCCTAAAGGATAACACAGGCAGGGAGTAAATTCAATGCACCACCTGATGACGGCCAACGAAGTGACGATGATCGCGACCTACGCCATCTACGTGATCGTCAGTCTCGCCATTACCGTTTGGGTCGGGCGCACGCTCAACAAGAACGGCCGCGTTTTCCTGGTCGAGAACTTCGCCGGCCGGGAGACCCTCGCGGATTCGATCAACCACCTGCTGCTGGTGGGATTCTACCTGGTCAACATCGGTTTCATTTCGCTGGCGCTGCGGTTTGGCAGCCGTGCGCAGAGCATGGTGGAGGCGGTCGAGCAACTCTCGACCAAGATCGGGCTCGCGGTCGTGGTCCTCGGCGCGATGCACTTTTTCAACATGTTCGCCCTGGTCCGCTTCCGGCACGCGCGGTTGTTTCAGTCACTCGCGGCGCGCGTCGAAAAGTAAGGGCAAAGACGTCCAAATGGCGCTCCAGCGGCGTTTACGTCGTACGCTCTGGCCGTCACGGCGCGGCGAAGGCGCGCGTCTGCCGCAGCGCCTCGCCGAGCGCCATTGCCGCTGCAATGGCGACGTTGAGCGAGCGCGCACCTGGCTTGAGCGGGATCTTGATGCGCGCGTCAGCCAAGGCGTGGATCTCGGCCGGCACACCCGCGCTCTCGCGGCCCAACAGCAACGTGTCGGCGGATCCGAACACGAAATCGACATGGCTCACGGCACCGGCCGTGGACAGCACTACAAGCCGGTGGCGATTGGACCGGCGGACTTCATCGAATGCGGCAAAACTCTCATGGATGGTCAGATCCACAGACGTCAGATAGTCGAGCCCCGTCCGCCTCAGGGACTTGTCGCTGAGCTCAAATCCGGTGGGGCGGATGATATCCACGGGCACACCGAGACACACGCAGGTGCGCAGAACCGCCCCCGTGTTCTGCGGTATATCCGGTTGGTAGAGGGCAAGCCGCATGGCTCCAATCGCTCCTTGATGCATGGCATTCGCGCGCTGGGAGGATGCGCCAAATTGCCCCAAAAATCACGGCTACAATCCCCCTGCACCGACCTTGTGAAGCCCGGCGAATGGTGCGAAAAGACCGCGCGTCAAAACGCCCTGTCGGGGAGCGCGGGGCCATCCATATACATTGTAAGCCGTTGTTATTCGTTGGCAGCGAGGACCGCGTCACCCCGGCCGGTTCGCGTGGACAACGCATCCACGAAGCTTTGCATTCGGCTTGGCCGCTCCGCCGCACGGCGCGATCAAGGGTTCCATCGAGAAGGAGGCCGCCTTGGCGTCTCACCTACCTGAAGACAATTCGCGCCGGGATTTTCTGACGCTTGCGGCCCAGTCGTTCGCGGGCGTCGGCGTTGCGATCGCGCTTTGGCCATTCATCCAGCAGATGAACCCCGACGCCTCGACGCAGGCACTGGCCTCGACCGAGATCGATCTGGCGCCGATCAAAGAGGGCCAAGCCATCACGGCGATGTGGCGCGGCAAGCCCGTCTTTATTCGCAACCGCACGAAGGACGAGATCGCGAAGGCCGCCGCGACGCCCTTGACGGATCTGCCGGATCGCACGCAGGCCGTCGATGGTCAGCGCGTCAAGAAAGGCAAGGAAAACTGGCTCGTCCTGGTCGGCATCTGCACGCACTTGGGTTGCATCCCCAAAGGCCAGTCGATTGCGGACGCCAAGGGCGATTTCGGCGGCTGGTTCTGCCCTTGCCACGGGTCACACTACGATACATCAGGACGCATTCGCAAAGGCCCGGCACCGAAAAATCTCGATGTGCCGCCCTATGAGTTCGTGTCCGACAGCAAGATCAAGATCGGTTGAGGCGCACCATGGCCAACCACGAGTTGACCTATAATCCCAAGAGCCGCGCCGAAAAGTGGATCGACGAGCGCTTGCCGCTGCCACGCATGATGCATGGCCAGTTCGTCGATTTCCCGACACCGCGCAACCTCAACTACATGTGGACGTTCGGTGCCATCCTGACGATGATGCTGGGCGTCCAGATCCTGACCGGTGTCGTTCTGGCGATGCACTACGTGCCGAGCGCCACGGAGGCGTTCAACTCGGTCGAGAGCATCCGCCGCGACGTCAACTACGGCTGGCTGATCAGGAACATCCACGCCGTCGGGGCGTCGATGTTCTTCCTTGCGGTCTATATCCACATCGCGCGCGGGCTCTACTACGGCTCGTACAAAGCACCGCGCGAAATTCTCTGGATCCTCGGCGTCATCATCTACCTGCTGATGATGGCGACCGGGTTCCTCGGGTACTCATTGCCCTGGGGCCAAATGAGCTTCTGGGGCGCGACCGTGATCACGAACTTCTTCACCGCGATCCCGTTGGTCGGTGAATTGATCACCAAGTGGCTGTGGGGCGGCTATGGCGTCTCCGGTGTCACGCTGAACCGCTTCTTCTCGCTGCACTACCTGCTGCCGTTCGTCATCGCAGGCGTGGTGGCGCTGCACATCTGGGCGCTGCACGTTGTTGGCCAGAACAATCCGACCGGTGTCGACGTCAAGTCGAAGTCCGATTCGGTGCCGATGGCGCCGTTCGCCATCATGAAGGACCTGTTCGCGATGGCGGTGTTCATGCTGCTGTTCGCGTGGTTCATCTTCTTCGCACCCGACTATCTCGGGCATGCGGACAACTACATCGAGGCCAACCCGCTCTCGACGCCACCGCACATCGTACCGGAATGGTATTACCTGCCGTTCTACGCCATCCTGCGCGCAGTGCCCTCGAAGCTCGGCGGCGTGCTGCTGATGTTCGGGTCGATCCTGATCCTGTGCTTCCTGCCGTGGCTCGATACCAGCCGCGTGCGGTCGGCGAAGTACCGCCCGATCTTCAAGTGGTTCCTGTGGGGCTTCTTCTTCACGGTGATCGCGCTCGGGTATCTGGGCGGCAAGCCCGCTGAAGGCATCTACGTATTCTGGGCGCGCATATTCACGCTCTACTACTTCGCGTTCTTCCTAGTCATCATGCCGTGGGTTGGTCTGGCGGAAACGCCGAACAAGCTGCCCGGCAGCATCACGGAAGCCGTCCTCGGTAAAACTGCTGGCCTGACGCCAGTCGCGGGCGCGGCACATGCGCCTGAAAAGCGCTGAATCGCGGAGACCTGATCCATGACACTCAAATTTGGCATCAAGGCTCTCGGCGGCGCGGCAATCGCGCTGTCGCTCGCCGCGAGTGCGGCGGTCGCCGCGGGGGACGCCATCCACATTGAACGGCAGCCGTGGTCGTTCGCAGGCGTCAATGGCTACTTCAACAACAACCAGCTGCAACGCGGCTTCCTCGTCTACAAGGAAGTCTGCTCGTCATGCCACGGCATGAAGCGCATCGCGTTCCGCAATCTGGCGGAGCCCACCGGTCCGGGCTTCCCCGAAGAGGGAACCAAGGCGCTGGCCGCGACCTACAAGGTCGCCGACGGCCCCAACGACCAGGGCAAGATGTTCCAGCGCCCCGGCCGATTGTCGGACTACCTGCCGTCCCCGTTCGCGAACGAGCAGGAAGCGCGCTCGGTCAACAACGGGGCGCTGCCGCCCGATCTTTCGATCATGGCCAAGGCGCGCGGCGTCGAGGTCGACCGGCCCTTCTACGCCGTGCCCGGCGGCATGCTGAAGGACATCATCACAGGGTATCAGGAGGGCGGCGCGGACTACATCTACGCCCTGCTGACCGGATACGTGAAAGAACCGGCGGGCATGAAGATGTCCGAGGGCATGAACTACAATGCGTACTACCCGGGCAATCAGATCGCGATGATCCAGCCGTTGAGCGACGGTCAGGTGAAATATACCGACGGGTCGCCGCAGACGATCGCGCAGTATGCCCAGGATGTGACGGCGTTTATCGCATGGGCCAGCGACCCCACCCTCGAAGACCGCAAGCGCATCGGCAAGATGGTGTTGATCTATCTGCTGATCACGGCGGTCCTGCTGTTCTTTGCCAAGAAGCGGCTCTGGACAAAGGTCCCTCACTGACGATCAAAGTCCCGCGATCTCGATGAAATGGCCTCGCATGCGGGGCCATTTCTGTCTTATGGCTCTGATGGATCAGCGGCATGGAGCGACACATGACCAAATCCGTTCTCGGCATCATGGGCGGCAGCGGGCTCTATGACCTACCCGGACTCGAGAAGGCGGAGTGGCGCAAGGTAGCGACGCCGTGGGGCGAACCGTCGGACGAGATTTTGTTCGCGGAACTCGGCGGCTTGCCGATGCGGTTTTTGCCGCGCCACGGACGCGGGCATCATCTCTCCCCGAGCGGCATCAACTATCGCGCCAATATCGATGCGATGAAACGGGCGGGCGTCACGGACCTCGTCTCGGTGTCGGCCTGTGGATCACTCAAGGAGCAATATGCGCCCGGCCATTTCGTGCTGGTCGATCAGTTCATCGATCGGACGTTTGCGCGCGAGAAGAGTTTCTTCGGCAACGGCCTCGTTGCGCACGTGTCGGTCGCCGATCCGGTCTCGCCCGGACTGGTGGAGCGCATTGCCGCGGCAGCGGATGCGGAATTGATCGCCACCACAAAGGGCGGAACTTATCTCGTCATGGAGGGTCCGCAGTTTTCGTCACGCGCGGAATTGAACCTGTACCGCAGCTGGGGCTGCGATGTGATCGGCATGACCAACATGCCGGAAGCGAAACTCGCGCGCGAAGCCGAGATTTGTTACGCGACCGTCGCGATGGTGACCGACTACGACTGCTGGCACGATGATCATCGCGAGGTCGATGTGGCCGCGATCATCAAGGTGCTGATGGCGAATGCCGGCAAAGCGCAGCGGCTGGTGGCGCGGCTCGCGCGTGATTTTCCGAAGGTGCATCCAGCGTGTCCCTATGGCTCGGACCGGGCACTGGATGTGGCGCTGATCACGGCGCCCGAAAAGCGCGATCCCGCGATGCTGAAGAAGTGCGAGGCGATTTTGGCAAGGGTTTTGGGGACATAGGGGTAGGCTGGAACTGTTTTGCAAGCTGGTGTAGCTTTCGCTCCATGACCGCCCAAATGAAAGTCCTGCTCGAAAAGGCACTTCAGCTCTCACCTGAGGAGCGCGCGCTGCTGGTGGATTCGCTTTCTGCCTCGTTACACGGACCCCAAGACCCCGACGTTGCTGAAGCCGTGACGCGCGAGATAGAAGATCGTTTGGATGCTTATGATCGGGGTGAAATGACCGGGCATCCAGCGCGCGACGTACTGGCCAAGTACCTCAAATGATCCTGGTCGTACTGTCCGAAGCAGCCCAATCGGATATTGCCGAAGCTGTCGCATGGTATGACGAACGAGAACCGGGACTTGGACGCGCTTTTGCCGCGGAAGTACTCGCTGCCGTCCACAAGATCGAAAACTTCCCCGAGGCCTGGCCACCCGTCGGCAAGCGAGCAAGACGTTGCCTTCTCGATAGGTTCCCCTACGCATTGTATTCTCGCATCTACGAAGCGGTGATCGTTGTCGCCGGCGTCCTGCATCTCAAGCAACATCCAAAGCACTGGCGACTGCGCCTGCGAACATTCGACGATCCATCACGATGACCCTGCGCCACACGCCGACTGTCGGACCCTTCCCTCGACGGTACCGGTCGTGGGAACCGAGGCGCAGGAGCGTGCGCGAGGCCGCGCCGTCAAAGCACGCCTCGGCGCCTGAAAAGCGTGACCCGGTAGTGCTGAAGAAGTGCCAGGCGATTTTGGCAAGGGTTTTGGGAAGCGCGACGTAAGTTGCAGCCACTAGCAGGGCGCAGGGGGATCGGTTAGCATTGCTGCATGAATGACAAGGTCAAGATCCTGATCGATGAAGTGCGCAAGCTCACCGAGGCCGAACGCGAGCGGCTTATTCTTGCGCTCGACGTCGAATTCGGCGCGTCCATAGAAGACGTTGATCAGGCCTGGATCGAGGAAGCCGAGAAGCGAAGCAAAGCAATCGACGAAGGACGGATGCCTCTGTACGATGCAGATGAAGCGATTGCGGAGCTTCGGGCCCGGCTGGAACGCCGTCGGACACAAAAGTGAAAATAAGGCTCGCAGCCGAAGCACGCCGGGAAATGTATCGCGCGGCTTCCCGCTACGACAAACTGAGATCCGGTCTCGGCGATGAGTTTTTGATTGAAGTCGCCGACGCGCTTAAATTGATACGAGAGTTTCCCGCCGCCTGGCCACAACTAGGCAAAGACTACCGCCGACACCAATTTCGAGATTTCCGTACATATTAGTCTTCGAGCCACGTTCCGAAGAAGTCGTCATCATCGCCGTCGGGCACGCAAAACGCGGTCCACGCTACTGGAAATCGACGATGCGCCGTTCAGCATGACAAGCAAGATTGCCAATCCCACAGTATAAGATTTGCCAATGACCACCCTGCGCTACACGCCGACCGTTGGTCCCCTGCCCTCGACGGTTCCTTTCGTCGGACCCGAGGCACAAGAGCGCGCGCGTGGACGCGCGTTCAAAGCGCGGATCGGCGCCAACGAAAGCGTGTTCGGGCCGAGCCCGCAGGCGATCGCGGCAATGACGCAAGCCGCCGCCGACTGCTGGATGTATTGCGATCCGGAAAATCACGATCTCAAGAACGCACTGGCGGCCGAGCTCGGCGTCAAACCCGAGAATGTCGTGGTTGGCGAAGGCATCGACAGCCTGTTCGGCTACACGGTGCGGATGTTTGTCGAGCCGGGCGCGGGCGACAAAGTGCTGACGTCGCTCGGCGCCTATCCGACCTTCAACTTCCATGTCACGGGCTATGGCGGGAAGCTGGTGACAGTTCCCTACGTCGACGATCGTGAGGACCCGGCGTCGCTGCTGGACGCTGCGCGCGCGCACGGCCCAAAGCTCGTCTATTTCGCCAACCCCGATAATCCCATGGGCACATGGTGGGGGGCAGGCGAGGTCCAGCGCTTGATCGACGGCATCCCGGACGGCACGTTGCTGGTGCTGGACGAGGCCTACTCCGAGTTTGCGCCGGCGGGCACGCTGCCGCCGATCGACGTTTCCAATCCCAAGGTGTTGCGCTATCGGACGTTCTCGAAGGCCTATGGCATGGCTGGCGCGCGGATTGCTTATGCGGTTGGAGAAGCCAGCGTCATCAAGAGTTTCGACAAGATCCGCAACCATTTCTCGGTCAACCGGATCGCGCAGGCAGGCGCACTCGCGGCGCTGGCCGACCGGGCGTACCTGGAAAGCGTCAAGGATAAAGTTGCTGCAGCACGCGCTGAGATTTCCCGGATCGCGAAACGGCATCAATTGAAGCCACTCGCCTCCGCCACCAACTTCGTCGCCATCGACTGCCGGCGCGACGGCGTCTTCGCCAAGCGGGTGCTGGACGAGCTGATCGCGCGCGACGTGTTCGTGCGCATGCCGGGCCCGGCACCGCTCAATCGTTGTATCCGCGTTTCGGCAGGAACAGAGGCGGATCTTGCGGTCTTCGCGGAAATGCTGCCTAAAGCTCTGGTTGCAGCCGCTCAGTGATGGCCTCATGCAGAAAAGACCTATCAACGCTCCCGATGCGCGCCCGCCCATCAGCCGCTACGCCGAGGCGATGGACATTGCTGGCGCAACCCGCCTGCTGCTGATCAGCGCGCAAACGCCGGATGACCCGCGCGGCCATGTCGCGGAGGACTTTCGCTCGCAGGCCATGCAGGTGTGGGCCAATATTCAAGCGCAACTGCGCGCCGCCGATATGACGCTCGATAATCTTGTCAAGATCACGATCTACCTGGCGGATCGGCGGTTTGGGCCGACGCATCGCGCGATCCGCGAAGAGGTGCTCGGGGGCCGGTTGGTCGCGCTCTCCGTGGTGATCTGTGACATGCTGGACGAACGGCATCTGCTCGA
Organism: uncultured Alphaproteobacteria bacterium; assembly: GCA_963779515.1. Taxonomy (GTDB): domain Bacteria; phylum Pseudomonadota; class Alphaproteobacteria; order Rhizobiales; family Hyphomicrobiaceae; genus CAVZYN01. The sequence continues at coordinate 795,960 of CAVZYN010000001.1, read as the reverse complement.
GATCGAGGCGATCGCGGCAGTGTAAACGCGCGTGAGGGTTCCATGAACGGACTGCGCCCGACCCTCTTCTCACGGCACGGTGTCGTGGCCGCAGCGCATCCGCAAGCGGCGCAAGCCGGCGCCGCGATGCTCATGAGCGGTGGCAACGCCTTCGACGCGGCGGCCGCAACAGCGGCGGCCTTGAATGTCGTCGAGCCCTTCATGTCGGGGCTTGCCGGGCTCGGACTTGCGACCTGCTATGTCGCCGCCGAACAGCGCGTGCGCACCCTCGATTTCGTGCCGAATGTTCCGTCGCGATTTCCGGTTGAGCGGTTCACGCAACGGGAAGATCTCGCGCGCGGCGCGTTGTCGGTCGGCACGCCTGGGAATTTCGCCGGCTGGGCGGAACTTGTTCGCGCCTACGGTCGAAAGCCGCTGGGCGAGGCACTGCAGCCGGCGATCCAACTGGCACGCGACGGGTTCGCACTCGCTGAGTTCGGCGTCGCGGAGTTCAACGAGCAGATCCCGCTGCTGAAGGGCTACGCCGATCTGTATCCTGGCTGGGCGCGGACCTACACGGATGGCGTGGAGCGCGTTGCGCTGGGGCACATCGTGCGGCAACCCGATCTGGCGCGGACGCTGGAGGCGCTGGCCAAGCAGGGTCCATCACACCTCTACGGCGGCGCGCTGGGGCGGGAGATCGTCACGCACCTCGCAACGCTCGGCGGCTGTCTGACGATCGGCGATCTCGAAGCCGTGACACCGGTCTGGAAGGAGCCGATGGCTGCGCGATATCGGGATCTTGTGGTCCAAACGTTGCCGCCGCCGTGCGAAGGATTTCAGTTTCTGCTGGCGTTGCGCATTCTGGATGGATTTGACCTTGGCGGGATGAGCCACAATGGGGTCGAGCATCTTGATACCGTTTGGCGCGCGATCCGGTTGGCGGCGGGGGAGCGCATTGCGCATCAGAACCCGGCGCCGGCGAAGCTCGCGGAGATCATGTCGGACGCCAACGTGGCGCGATTGCGCGCGCGCGTGAAAGACGGAAAACCGGTCGATGGGCCGACCGAGCAATGGACGCCGCCATCGGCCGCCGGCGCCGAGCATCACACCACGTCATTCTCGATTGGCGATCGCGACGGCAACCTCGTCTGCGTGACCCAGAGCCTCGGCAGCCCGTTCGGATCCGGGGTCGTGGTGCCCGGCACAGGGATTTGCCTCAACAATTTCCTCTATTGGGTCGACGTCAATCCGAAAAGTCCGAACCGGACCAGACCGGGCGATGCGCTGCCGATGTGCTTGGCACCGTCGATCTCGACGCACGACGGGCGGCCGGTGCTGGCACTCGGCACGCCGGGGAGTTACGGGATTCTGCAAACGCAAGTGCAAGCGATGGTGCAATACCTCGCGTTTCGACGCCCGTTGCAGGATGCGATCGAACAGCCGCGCGCACGCCTGTGGGACGGACGCACGGTGGAGCCGGAAGCGCGGTTCGACCCTGCTGTTATCGATACATTGCGCACGCGTGGGCATGACATCCAGATGGGCGATGCCTGGACCATGCGCGTCGGCGGCATGCAGGCCGTTGCCGTCGATCCGGCAACGGGGATGATGACGGGCGCCTGCGATCCACGCCGCGATGGGTATGTCGCGGTGGTGTAAGCGCGCGGCTTAGACCAACTTGACGTTTTTCAATGGCAGCGAGCGCACGGGCTTGCCGGTTGCGGCGTAAATCGCGTTCATGACTGACGGCGCGACGACACAGATCGTCGGCTCGCCGACGCCACCCCAGAAGCTACCGCTTGGCACGAGCACGGTCTCGACCTTCGGGAATTCGGCGAGGCGGAGAATTTCGTAGGTGTCGAAGTTGGTCTCGACCATGCGGCCGTCCTTGACCGTGACTTCGCCGTACATCGTCGCCGAGAGCCCGTAGGCGACGGAGCCTTCGACCTGGGCCGCCACTTGATCGGGATTGACGACGTGACCTGAGTCCAGCGCCAGCACGAGACGATGCACCTTGAGCTTGCCGGCGGCCGAGACGGAGACTTCGGCGACGGCGGCGGAGTAGCTGCCGTAGCCCATGAACTGGGCGATGCCGCGATGGACGCCTGCTGGCAGCGGCTTGCCCCAGCCGGCTTTCTCGGCGGCGGCGTTGAGGACGGCGAGATGTTTGGGGTGCTTGGACATGAGGGCGCGGCGGAAGTCCAACGGATCCCTGCCGGCGGCCTTGGCGACCTCGTCCATGAAGCATTCCATGTAGACGCCGTTCTGATTGGTATTGACGCCGCGCCACGGGCCGACGGGCACGTGGGTATTGCGCATGGCGTATTCGATCGACAGGTTCGGCACGGTGTAGCCGAACGCGTTGTCGGGCGTGGTGTAGAGCAGGCCTTGCAGCTGGCGGTCGTCCTTGCCGTCCTTGATGTTGGCGGGCGACAGCCAGGCATTGATGGATTGGCCGGAGATGCGCACATGCAGCGCCGTCAGATTGCCGCTCGCATCGAGGCCGGCGGCGAGCCGGCATTGTGAGATCGGCCGATAGAAGTCGTGCATCTGGTCTTCTTCGCGCGACCAGATCATCTTGATCGGCGTGCCGGGGATTTGTTTGGCGATGGCGACAGCCTGGCGCACGTAGTCCTGGGTGCCGCCGCGCCGGCCGAAGCCACCGCCGAGGTCCATCTTGTAGACTTCGCATTTATCGAGCGGCAGGCCGGCGGCTTCCGACAGCGCGGCATGCGAGGCTTCGCCGTTTTGGGTCGGCACCCAGATCTCGGCGCGCTCTGGCGTGTAGCGCGCGGTGCAGTTCATCGGCTCCATGGTCGCGTGCGACAGGAACGGCGTCGCGTAAACCGCCTCGATTTTTTTTGTGGCGGTCTCCAGCGCCTTCGGCACGTCGCCGACGCTGTTTCCAGCGTGCATATTGGCGGCACCGGGGGCGAGCCCCTCCTTCAATCGCTCGGCGATCGAGGCACTCGAGACTTTGTCGTTTGCTGTTTCCTCGTAGACGATCGGCAGCGCGTCGACGGCCTTTCTGGCCTGCCACCAGGTATCGGCGACGACGGCGAGGGTCGAGTCGTCGACCTTCACGATTCTGCGCACGCCGGGCATCGCCGCAACTTTGGTATCGTCGTAGCTCTTGACCTTGTTGCCGTGGACGGGGGCCGCCTTGATGGCGGCATTGAGCATGCCGGGTAAACTCAAATCGATCGCGTACTTCTTGGAGCCGTTGAGCTTGTCAGCGGTATCAAGCCGCTTCATTGGCTTGCCAGCGACCTTCCAGGTCTTCGGGTCTTTGAGCGTGAGAGATTTGGGATCAGGCGGCGTCAGTTTCGCGGCGGCGGCGGCGACCTTGCCGTAGGTAGTTTTGCGCTTCGAGGCCGCATGCGTGATGACGCCATCGGCGACCGTCAATTCACTCGCGGGAACTTTCCACTCCTGAGCGGCGGCCTCAAGCAGCATCGTGCGGGCAGCCGCGCCGCCACGACGGACGATGTCATGCGACATGCGAATGCCGCGGCTGCCGCCGGTCGACATCTCGCCCCAGATGCGCTTGCGCGCATGGCTTTGGCCGGGTGTCGGATATTCGTAACGCACCTTCTTCCAGTCGCATTCGAGTTCTTCGGCCGCGAGCTGCGCGAGACCGGTGATGGTCCCCTGCCCCATCTCGGAGCGGACGATGCGGATGACGCACGTGTCGTCAGGCTTGACGACAACCCAAGCGTTGACTTCGGTGCCGGGCATCGCGGCTTTCTGGGCGACGGCGGGTAACCCGCCCGGAAAATCAAAGCCGAGGGCAAGGCCACCAGCGGCGCCGGAGGCGACGACGAATTGGCGCCGCGATATGCGGCCTCCTGGTGCACCGGAACCGTTGGATTTGGATGTCGACCCACGCGTCTTCGTCATGACCGCCTCCTGGACCCTTCGGTCTCGAACCATAGGCCTGAAACGGTCAGCGCGACAATGCTGGAGCTTGGCACTCAGCGCACCGCACCCGTGCGCGGATGATCGTCAACGCCGCACGAACGAAAGTGTTGGGTCTACGCGTCATCGCGGAGCGTGCTTCGCGTCGACGCTGTACTCAACCTACGTTCTTTTTCCGATGCCGGGCAACATGCGGCGTAGGACGCCGTCCTTGCGGATGAAGTAATGGAAGAGTGCCGCGCCGACGTGAGCACCGATCAACAGGATGATCGCACCAGCGCCGAACTTGTGCAGGGTGAACACAAATTCGGAGGCCGGCTGGTTCTTGGCCACGAACGACGGCAGGTTGAAGAGATCGAAGATGCCAGTCGCGCCATAAAGCTGAACGCCGATCCAGCCCGTCAACGGCATGAACACGAGAAGCGCGTAGAGCCCCCAATGGGTGAGGTGTGACGCGGCCTTCTGCCACCATTCCAGTGTCGGCTCGTCGGGCGGCGCGCCGTTGCGGAACCGGTAGATCAGGCGCGCAAGGACGAGCCAGAGCACAATGAAGCCCAAGAGCTTGTGCGTGCTGTAGAGGCCGTTGGTCAGTCCATCCCAGATGTTGAGATGATTGCCGCGATAGTCCATCGCAAGCCCGAGCGGGATCATGACTGCGAGGAAGCCAACTGTGATCCAGTGGAACTGGCGAGCGGCCGGACTGTAGACGGGGGCGTCGAGGGGCTGCTTGTCGCGGCTTTCCATGTTGGGGACCTCAAAATTCTTGCGCTCGAATAAGCCGCCATTCGAACCGACTTCGCGACCGTTGGCAACACGTCATGTATTGCTCTGCCCTTGGGCCCGGTTCGGCGCTATAGAGCAAATAAGAACATCGGGGAAATCCATGCAGCCGCGTTCGATTGCTTCTCACATGCGCGCGTTTGAGCCGAATGCGCGGTGGCCGGTCGTGCCAGTGTTGGCGGCGCTGGTGGTGGGATGGGTGGCGATGACGTGGCCGTGGCTCTCCGGGACCGTCACGATCCCGTGGGATGCGAAGGCGCATTTCCAACCACAGATCCAGTTCCTGGCGCAGAGCCTCGCGCGCGGCGAGAGTCCGTTCTGGAATCCGTATGTGTTCGCAGGCCACCCGCAGATCGCGGATCCGCAGTCGATGATCTTTTCGCCGCCGTTTTTGCTACTGGCACTAGTGAATGGCTCGCCGAGCTTGTGGGCGGTGGACGTAACGGTGCTGTTGGCGGAGCTGGCGGGGGCGGCCGCCCTGATGCTGTGGATGCGAGATCGGCGCTGGCATTGGGCGGGCGCGCTGATCGGCGGACTGGTGTTCGCGTTTGGTGGTGCGATGGCGTGGCGGGTGCAGCATACGGGGCAGGTGCTGAGCCTCGCGTATCTGCCGTTCGTGCTGTTGTTTCTCGATCGGGCGCTGGCGCGCGGGTCGCTCTGGTATGGCCTTGCGGCGGGCGTGATGGCGGCGTTCATCGTGCTCGGGCGCGATCAGGTCGGCTTGCTCGCGGTGTATCTGCTGATCGGATACGTGCTGTGGCAGTGGTGGGCGGCGGATCAGCGTGGCGCGTTCGTGCGGCGCGCGTGGAAACCACTTGTGATAGCGGGCATCGCGGGCGCAGCCCTGGTTGCGATACCGGTCGCGCTGACAGCATTGCTGGCAGCCGAGAGCAACCGGCCAGCGATCGACTATATCGGCGCGGGGCGTGGTTCGCTGCACCCGGCATTGCTGCTGACGTTGCTGTTTCCGCAGATCTTCGGCGCGGCGGGGCGGATGGAGGATTACTGGGGGCCGCCGAGTTTTGCGTGGAACGATACCGGGATCTACATCGCGCAGAACATGGGGCAGATCTATATCGGCATCATTCCGCTGGCGTTGATCGGGATCGCGGCGTTGCGCGGCGTACTGTGGGCGCGTGAAATCCGCTTCTGGGTCGTGGCCCTGGCGCTGATGCTGCTCTATGCGCTCGGCTGGTACACGCCGGTGTTCCGCGTGATGTTCGAGCTGCTGCCGGGCGTGAATTTCTATCGCCGGCCAGCGGATGCGGCGTTTCTCATCAATATGTGCCTGGCGGTTCTGGCGGGCTATGCCGCACATCGGCTGTTCGCGGAGCCGTGGCGCGGGATCGCGCGGGAGCATGGCGCGTTGTTGGGCGGCATCATGATCGCGGCCCTGCTGGTTGCGATTGTGCTCGGATTCCGCATTGATCGCGTGGCGCTCCTCCCCTCACCGCTGGTGACGGCGCTGATCGCGATCGGTGCGGGCGCTGTCGCGATCTCGATGGCGCGTGAGCGGATCGCGCTGGAGCCGTGGGTCGCGGGGTTGGCGCTGGCGGGCGTGACGGCGGCGGATCTTGGGTACAACAACGGCCCAACGACGTCGTCGGCCTTGCCGCCAAAGGTCTACGACGCGTTGCAGCCGGCGACGCAGGATCCGACGATCACGACATTGAAAAAGAAGGTCGCGGAGGGCCGGAGCGAGACGCGGCGCGACCGTATCGAGCTGCTGGGGCTCGGGTTCCATTGGCCGAACGTGTCGATGGCGCACGAGCTGGAGAACACACTCGGATACAATCCGGTGCGGCTGCGGCTCTACTCGGAGGCGACGGGTGCCGAAGATACGGTTGGCCTTCCGGATCAGCGCAAAATCGCGCCGCTGTTTGGATCGTACAAGGGTGTGCTCGCGGATCTCCTCGGACTGCGCTATGTGGCGAGTGGCGCGCCGATCGAACAGATCGACAAGACGTTGAAGCCAGGCGATCTGAAAGCCATCGCGGGCAAGGCGGATGTCGTGATCTATGAGAACCCAAGCGCGCTGCCACGCGTGATGTTCGTTGCGATGACGCAAGGTGCCGACTTCGCGGCGATGCTGACGTCGGGGCAATGGCCATCGGGATTTGATCCGCGGCGGACGGTGCTGCTCGATGGCGCGGCGCGGGGGACGATCTATCTCTCCGGCATGGGCGCGTTACCGAAGGAGCCGGATCGGGTGCGGATCGTCAGTTATCGCAACACCGAGGTCGTGGTCGAGGCAACCAGCGCCCGTGGCGGCTGGGTGGTCCTCAACGACCTCTGGCATCCCTGGTGGTTTGCCGAGGTGGATGGTCAGCCCGTCCCCGTTCTCAAGGCGAATGTGATGTTCCGCGCCGTTGAGGTGCCGAAAGGCACGCACACTCTGCGGTTCGTCTTCAGGCCGTTGCCGGGGGCCTGGGCACAACTTAACACTCCAAAGACGCCCTGAACCGGCCCGTTCATACTCGCTTCAGGCGCGGGATGGCATTGGGGGGACGATTGCGACCCACCCTGGCGGCCCGAGCGTTTCGCCGCCTATAAGCTCTGGACATGACCGACCACACCCCACCCGCCCCAGAAGCCCAGGGTTTCCATCTCGACGCCCGCATCGTCAAGGCGTTTGGCCGCTTTGCGGGCGCGTTCTGGACCGGCGCGACCGCCAAGCGGGCGTGGTTTTTGACGGCGGCGCTGGCAACGTGCCTGGTGCTCTCGACCTACGCGACGGTCGCCCTCAACAACTGGAATCGCGTCTTCTTCGACGCGCTTGAAAAGCGTGATCTCGTCGCCTTCACGGCAGCGGTCTGGCAATTCCCGCTCATCATCGCGGGCATGGCGGCGGTCGGCGTCGGGATCGTGCTCGCGCGCGAGACACTGCAGGTGCGCTGGCGGCAATGGCTGGTCGAGAACCTGCTGGACCGCTGGCTCGACAAGCAACGCTTTTATCATATGAACGTCTCGGGGCTGGAGCCGCCGAACCCCGAGTACCGCATCTCCGACGACACGCGTTGGGCGACCGAGGTCGTGGTCGATCTCGGGATCGGCTTGTTCTCGGCGGTGATCGGCGGCATCGCGTTTATCTCGATCCTGTGGACGGTCGGCGGCTCCTATACGCTCGGCGGCGTCACGATCCCGGCGTACATGGTGGTGCTGGCGCTGGCCTACGGTGTTACCGCTTCGCTGATCATGCTGTGGATCGGCGGGCCGCTGGTTGGGCGCGTCGGCCGCAAGAACGAGTCGGAAGGCTATTTCCGGTTCGCGATGATGCGGCTGCGCGACAACGCCGAGAGCATCGCGCTGATGAACGGCGCGAACCACGAGAAGGCGACGCTCGGCAAATTCTACGATCAGGTGGTGGGGCGCTGGCTCGAGATCGTCCGCAGCCACGGCCACGTGACGTGGATCACCAATTCGTCGGGACCGATGATCCCCATTGTTCCGCTGTTGTTTGCCGCACCGAAGTATCTGGCGGGCGATCTGACGCTCGGTCAAGTGACGCAGTTGGCGGCAGCCTTCGTGCAGGTGCAGATCGCGATCTCTTGGCTGGTTGATAACTACAACCGCATCGCGGAGTGGTATGCCTCGGCGCGGCGCGTGATGGACATCGTGCATGCGAGCGAGGCGACCGACGCGCTGATCAGCAGGGGCAACGGACGGTTGACGGAGACAGTTGCGGGCACGATCGCGGCCGAAAAGCTCGAGATCATCGATGCAAGCGGCAAGCGGCTGATGGCGCCGCTGGACCTCGCGATCAAGCCGGGCGAGAGCCTCTATATCGCCGGCGATTCAGGCCTCGGCAAATCAACGCTGGTGCGGGTGCTGACGGGCCTTGCGTCGCCGGCCAGCGGCAAGATCAGCGTGCCGAAAAGTTCGCGCATCATGGTGACGCCGCAGAAATCGTATGTGCCGCTCGGAACGCTACGCGATGTGCTGAGCTATCCCGTTGCCGACTACACTGTCAGCGACACCGAGATCCGGGCTGCGATGACCGCGGTCGGGCTTGGCGATCTGATCGGACGGGTCGACGAACTTGCCCGCTGGGATCAATTGCTGTCGGGCGGCGAGCGCCAGCGCATCGCCATCGCCCGGCTCCTCGTGCACCGGCCAGACGTGGTGATCCTGGACGACGCCTTGTCTGCGCTCGAGGAAACGGCACAAACCAGCGTCTGGCGGGCGCTGCGGGATGGACTAAACGGGGCGACCGTGATCAGTCTCGGACAGAGAACAGTCAAGGATGGGCTCTACGACCGGCAGCTGATTTTGACCCGCGACGAGCGGGGCGCGGTGCTGCGGCCGGCAAAGGTGCCGGAACTGGTTTGAAGATTTAAAAAATTTATCCGCGCTGAGCGCGGCGAGAGATCGGAGGACGCAATGGCCAAACTGAATTACTGGAATGCGACATGGAGCCTGGATGAAAAGCAGTGCCCCTGCGACATCCATTTCCTCGACTATCTCGAGGAGAAAAAGATCAAGAACAAAGACATCTTCCATATGGGCACCGGCAACCACCACATCGTCGGCCTGAAGACGGCGGCGAACGATTCCGGCAACCACGTGTTCGGCATCACCGCCAGCAAGGAAGAGTACGACGACTACGTGAAGCTCCTGATCGAGAACGCCAAGCTCGGGTTCTCCTACAAATGCTACTTCGGCGACATCTATCAGATCGACAAGCGGCTGATGCCGGATCTCGATTATGCGACGCTGTTCCATATCGGCGAATACCGCACTGCCGAGAACGACAAGTACGGCGCGCTGACGGACACCGACATGACGCTGGTGCTGGCCGACAAGCTCAGGGCCGGCGGCGAGATCCATTTTTATACGGGGAGCTTCGCCTACGATAAGGGCGAGGCGGCCGGCCGCGAGTTAATCAAGAGCCGTGGATTTGTGGATGCGGGGAAATACAAAACCCTGCATATCTTCAAAAAGGTGAAGTAAATCTCCTTTGACGCCGCCCCTCACCCCGACCCTCTCCCCGCACACGCGGGAGAGGGAGAAGAGTTCGCCATCGACCGACCATCCAAAGCCCGCCTGCCCACCTCCGAAGTCTATCGCCGGTCCGTTGCCATGATCTTTGGCAAGGACACCGCCCAAACCGTACTGCTGGTGATCGCCGGCATGGTCATCGCCGCGATCCAGGTCTACGAGCAGGTACTGTTCGGCTGGGTGGTCGATGCGCTCTCGAAGGGAGACGGCGCGTTTCCGATCATCGGGCTGTGGGCGGCGCTTGGGTTTCTCGGCATCATCGCGAGCGTGATCGTGGCGGTGGCGGCGGATCGGCTCGCGCATCGCCATCGGCTGCAGGCCATGGGGCTCGCGTTCGAGCGCGCGATCACACTGCCAATCAGTTATCACGCGGAAAAGGGTTCGGGCGCGGTCGTGCGCTCGATCCTGTCGGGTAGCGATCAGCTGTTCTGGCTGTGGCTGTCGTTTCTGCGCGAGCAGCTGTCGGCGATTGTCGGTATCATCATCCTGGTGCCGACGGCGATGCGTATGGACATGCGCATGACGGCGATCCTGGCGGTGCTGGCGATCGTCTACGTTGGCATCAATCTGCTGATCGTCAACAAGACGAGCGATGGTCAGGCGCAGGTCGAGACCTACCATAACAACGTGTTCGGGCGCGTCGGCGACGTGCTTGGCAACGTCACGGTGGTGCAGAGCTACACGCGGCTCGGCGCCGAGATGGAAGCGATGCGCTCGGTGATGAAGGACCTGCTGACGGCGCAATATCCGGTGCTGACGTGGTGGGGCCTGATGACCGTGCTGACGCGGGCCTCGGCGACGATCACGATGGTCATGGTGTTCGGCATGGGCGCGATTTTTGCCTCGCGCGGCGAGCTGACGGTCGGCGCGATCGTCTCGTTCGTCGGATTCGCGGGGTTGCTGATCGGCAAGCTCGATCAGCTCTCGGGCTTCGTGCTGCGCACCTATCAGGCGGCACCGACGCTGCGGTCGTATTTCGAGCTGGTCGATGCGCAGGCCGGCGTCGTCGAAAAGCCAGGGTCGGTACCGCTGCCAGCGGTCCAGGGCCGCGTCGTCTACGAGAATGTTGGTTTCCGCTACGGTCCCGGCAGCCAAGGCGTGTTCGATCTCTCTTTCGATGTGCCGCAGGGCAAGACCTATGCGCTGGTCGGGCCGACGGGCTCGGGCAAGACAACGACGCTCGCGCTGCTGCAGCGCATGCGCGAACCTAACAGCGGCACGATCTACGTCGATGGCCATGATATCGGCATGGCAACGCTCGAGTCGCTCAGAAGCTCGATCGCGGTGGTGTTCCAGGACGCCGGCCTCTTCAACCGCACGATCGCGGAGAATATCCGCGTCGGCAAACCCGATGCGACCGATCAGGAGGTCGAGCGGGCGGCGCGGATGGCGGAGGCGCACGACTTCATCATGAAGAAGCCGGACGGCTATCAATTCGTGATCGGCGAACGCGGCTTGTCGCTCTCGGGCGGCGAACGCCAGCGCATCGCGGTGGCGCGCGCGATCCTGAAGGACGCGCCGATCCTGATCCTGGATGAAGCAACCAGCGCGCTCGACGCCGAGACCGAAGGCAAGATCAAGCGGGCGCTCGACGCGCTGCGGGAGGGACGCACCACTTTCATCATCGCGCACCGCCTGTCCACGGTTGCCGATGCCGACCAGATCCTGGTGCTGGATCAGGGCCGGATCATCGAGCGCGGCAAGTTCCGCGAGTTGATCAACCAGCGTGGTCTGTTCGCACGCCTCGTCGCGGAGGGCGGCTTCACCGAGCCGACCAAGCCGGAGGATGAGGAGACGGCGAAGGCCCCGGCTCTCGCCTGAACTTGCCTACTGTCGATCTTGTGCAGTGCGGCACCAGCCGCACCGCACTAACCGAACCGGCGACATCGGCTTTCAGGAGCGGTTCATCCAGAGTAGTCATGATATCGGTCGCGCGGCGTTAGGCTGGCGCTTGAGCAGAGGCGTGCGGCGTCAACGTGGAAGCATCGGGAGGAAATGTACCTGGACGCCGTCCGGTGCCGACATCGATCGGCGCCACGCGCCGGCGTTCCACCCTTCTCAATACGGACGACGCGGCGCGCGGCTGGCTCTCGCCGGCGAAATCCTGGAGCATCGCGGGATTGCTCGCGGGGCTGATCGCCGCCTCGTTCTGGGTCTATGAAGGCCTGCTCCTCAATGTGATCTTCACCGCGGCCATCACGCTTGCGCTGGCGGCGACGGTGGTGCTGGCGACGCGGCGCGCCATGTTCGCGGCCGTCGCGGTCACGGGTTTCGTGCTGCTCGTCAACGGCGTCGCGGCGGCGAAGCTGAAGATGATCGGCATGGTGCTGCATGCCTACGATCTCGTGTTCTATCTCGGGTCGTGGTCGACGATCGCGTATCTGTGGTTTGCAGCGCCGCGGCATGTGCTGAGTTTGCTCGCAGGCGTCGCAATCCTCGCGATGCTCGGATGGCTCGCGTGGCGCATGGATGGCACGCGCGTGCGGCGGTGGCGCGCGGCGCTGACGGTTGTATTGGCGTTGAGCATCGCGACGATTACGGGGCTAACGAAATACGACCGGCGGCAGACGCAGTTCTATTGGGACGCGATGTACGTCTCGTCGTTCTATTCGTCGTGGGCGGAGACGGCCGAGACGCTGTGGCGCGGGCAGCTGATCGAGGCCGCGAAAGCGGCGTCGTTGCCGCCGTTCCCAGTTGCGGGCGCCTGCGAGACCGCGCACAAGCCACCGCACATCGTGCTGATCCATCAGGAATCAATCGTGCAGCCGAGTTTGCTGCCGGGCGTGCGCTACGATCACAGCGTCGATCCACTGTTCAAATCGCATGATGGCGCGATCCACAAGTTGCGTGTCGAAACCTATGGCGGCGCGTCGTGGCTGACGGAGTTTTCGATCCTGACGGGGCTGTCGACGCATTCGTTCGGCGGCATGCGGCCGTTCGTGCAGTCGCTGCTGGCCGGCAAGGTGCGCGATACGCTGACGGACACGCTAGCCCGCTGCGGCTATCGCAATGTGCTGTTCTATCCGATGCAGAAGAACTTCGTCTCGAATGGACGATTTTATGACGCCATCGGCTTGAAAGAGGTGTTCGACCAGACGGCGCAGCGCGCGCCGAGCGCCATGGAACGCGACCGGTTCTACTACGGCAATGCGCTCGACGAGCTGGAGCGGCACGTCAAGACGTCGCAAAAGCCGCTGTTCACGTATATCCAGACCATGTCCGGGCACTGGCCCTACGACTATGCGTTCGAGCCCGGCGTCGAGGTGGCGGGCGGCGCGCCGGGAACCGATCCCGAGATGCACGAGTATCTGCGCCGCGTGTCGATGGCGAAGATGGACTATGACCATCTGAAAGCGGAGCTCGCGCGGCGGTTTCCGGGCGAGCCGATCCTGATCATGCACTATGGCGATCATCAGCCGATGGCGACGCGCAAGTTGCTCGGGTTTGCAGAGGATACCCTCGTCGAAGAGGTGGCGATCGGGCCGGACTCGATCGGGTATCAGACCTACTACGCCGTCGATGCGATCAACTATCGCGCCCCGGCGCTGCCGGCGCATGACGTGGTCGATGTGCCGTATCTGCCGGCGATCCTGCTGCAGCAGGCGGGGCTGCCGCTGTCGGAGCCGAACCGCGAGCGCTTGCGGCTGATGGCGGCGTGCGAAGGCCGCTACAATGACTGCAAGAAGCGGCACGAGATCTTGAGTTTTCACCGGCGGTTGCTCGAGTTGAAGTTGATTGATGCGCGGTGAGGTTGGCGCGTGTGGCCGCCCCTCATCCGGCGCTTGGCGGGCCAAGCCGCGCCACCTTCTCCCCGCGAAAAACGGGGAGAAGGACGTTCAGCGCTTTTTGGCGCGGGCGATGGCGGTGACGGCGGTGATTTCGAACAGCATTTGAGCGCCCGCATGCGCGGTGTTGGTGGTGGCGTCGTATTGCGGCGCGACTTCGACGACATCGCCGCCGATGATGTCGAGGCCGGCGGCGCCCCGGATCAGCGCCATGGCTTCGCGCGAGGAGAGGCCGCCGATCTCGGGCGTGCCGGTGCCGGGCGCGAAGGCGGGGTCGAGGCTGTCGATGTCGAACGAGATGTAAGCCGGGCCGCGGCCGATCACCTGGCGCATCTTTTTGATCGTCTTTTCGAGGCCGAGGGAGTCGAATTCCTCGGCGTGGATCACGGTCATGCCGCTGTCGTAGGAGAACTCCCAGAGGAATTCGGAATTGCCGCGAATGCCGATCTGGATCGTGCGTTCGGGATCGAGCACGCCGTCGAGGACGGCCTGGCGGAAGGGGCCGCCGTGATGAAATTTCGAACCTTCGAAGGGGCCGCTGGTGTCGCAGTGGGCGTCGATGTGGATCATGCCGACGGGGCGTTTGGCGCCGAGGGCTTTCAGGATTGGTAAGGTGATGGAGTGGTCGCCGCCGACGCTGACGGGGGCAACGCCGGCGGCGGCCACCTTGGCGTAGTAGGCCTCGATGTCCTGATGGCTTTCCTCGAGGTTGTAGCGTCCGCGCAGGGGGACATCGCCGGCGTCGGCGATTCTGACGAGGCTGCGCGGCACGACGCGGTGGACTTCGTGATAGGGGCCGATGCGTTCGATGGCGCGGACGGCGCGGGGGCCGAGGCGGCTGCCGGAGCGGTTGGTGACGCCGAGGTCCATCGGCACGCCGATCAGGGCGAGGTCGATGCCGGCGAAGTTGGTTTTGAGGGCGTCGGCGGCAAGCGGCGCATCGAGAAAGGTCGAGACGCCTTCGTAGGGCTTGGCGCGCCGATCGCCCGAGAACAGGACGTCGGCGACTTTCTTGAATTCGGGATCGAAGACATCCGCGGCACCGGCCTTGCCGTACTTTTTGCGCAGGGCGTCGAGCTTTTTGGTCATGGGCCGGGTCCGGGCGGGGGATGGTCGAGGCCCGATCATAGGGGTCGCCGGACGGTTTGTGGAGATGCGGCGGCGGATTGGCATCGCGCGCCGCACGAACGGGCGGGTGATGTTGGCGGGGGTGAGTGACCCCAAGCCGACATCCGGCAGGCTCTCGCAACCACATCGGCCTTGCATCAGAACGATCGTTCTGCTACGCATGTCGCCATGCCGAGAGCGAGCGCACATACGAAGAACGATCTTGTTGATCGAGCGATGGCCCAATTCTGGCGCCACGGCTACGGATCAACCTCGATGGATGATCTGGTTCGGTCGACCAAGATCAGCCGCCACGGAATTTATGCGGCCTTCGGTGGCAAGCAGAAACTGTTCCTGGCGTGCCTTGACGCTTATTCGCAGTCAGTCGTGACGCCAGCGTTTGGCCAAGTTGAACGGGACGGCGCTGATCTCAAGTCAATCGCCGCATTTTTCGAACTGCAGATCTCGCGTGGCGAAGCATTGGGATTGCCAGGCCCCGGTTGTCTGATGACGAACACGATGACCGAAGCGGCGCCGCACGATCCCGACATCATGCAGCGCGTGGCGCAGCACAATGAGCGCCTCCGTATTGGCTTCTTGAATGCCTTGCGCGGCGCCCGAGGACGAGCGTCACGGCATTCGAGCGCGGAGCTGCGTGAACTGGCGCTCCTGCTTCAGACATTTGCTGGCGGACTATGGGCATGTTCGCGCACGACCTCGAACGCCGATGATTTGCGGCATGCCGTGAACACATTCTTGGAACTCATTGAGGAAAGGATCAGGCGATGAATGACATTTCAACCTTGTTGAAGCGCTACGAAACGGCGTGGAATGAGCGCGATGCGAACTCGACGGCGGGCGCTCTTAGACGAGTGTTGGGCGAAATCTGGAGTCTATACCGATCCGACCGCACAGACACACTCGCGGCACACCCTATGCGATCACATCGGTGCGTTCCTTGATGGCAATCCGGGCCACGCTTTGCGCGTTGTCAGCGGCGTTGATGAGCACCACAGCCAAGTCCGGTTCGAGTGGCAATTGTTGGACGCGGGCGGCGCTGTCGCCATTTCTGGCATGAGCCACGGCCTCATCGGGGAAGATGGATTGATCGAGCGTATGACCGGTTTTTTTGGTCAGTTCCCCTCCGCCATTTGATCGAGACGCAGACCGTGGCCCAACAATCCCAGCTGAGTGCCTTCGTTCCGTTGAAAGAAATCGAAGACGTTTTCATCGCGCGCACGGCGCACCTCTGCTGCACCGCCTTGCGGCTCGCTGATGGCAAAGTGTGCCTCTTCAGCCCAGTGCAGGGTTTGAGCGTCGCCGCCGTGGCTTCATTGCACCACATCGGGACCGTGTCGCACCTTCTCGCGCCGAACCACTATCACAACAAGGCTTTGGCCGAATACGCAGCGGCCTTTCCCAAGGCGCTGCTCTGCGCCTCGTCGAAGGCGGTACCGCGCCTTAAGAAGCTGACCGGGCTGGATTTCAGCGATATTGATCGCGTCGCCGAAAAACTAGCCAACGCATTTTCTGTCCTGGTGCCGGATGGCCTAAAGACAGGCGAGATCTGGCTACGTCGCGATGCAAAACGACGGCGCACTTGGTTCGTCGTCGATGCTTTCAGCGGTCCGAAAATTACGCCGGAGAGTGACCGCTCAGAAACGGCGGCATTCCTAGGCACGTTTCCGACCTATGGGGTGCAAGACCGAACCCTATATCTAAACTGGTTGCGACCGCAGTTGCGTGCTGACAAGCCCACACTTATGGTCCCGTGCCACGGCTCGATTGTCGCAAGTAATGACCTTCCGGGGCAACTGTTGGCTTTGGCAGAGCACCATCTCTGAGCCCTGCCATGCTCGCCCTGAACTGCTGCATGCAATGCCCGCTCCTGGCCCATTGCGACATCAAGGCACTATCGACGGGCGGCGCGGACGTTGGCCAAGACCGCCGAGCGCCGGGTAACCAGGTTGCGGGTTTCGTTCGGGATACTTATCCCCGCTCTCAGCCGCGCGGATAGTCTTTGGGCATCCGGTCCCGACAGGGGATCAGGCTCGAGCTGGGAGACTGCTTGGACCGGAAAAGCGCATCGGATAGGCAGCGCGGCGGCACTCAGCATCCGCCGTTCGGTGCCGCAGCCTTCAGTGGCAAAGGGTCACCGGTCAAAAAGGATGCCCGGCACGATCTGCGGCATACGGCCATCAGTAAAGAGGGCCCACCCTCGTCATGCGTGCGTGGAGCGGCGAGGCCGCATCCAGACTAGAAAAAAATGCGAGGCTTTACCGCTCCGCGCCCCCCCTTGTCGCGCACCGGTCCTCCGGCGCGTGAGGCAGATGCTATTGCACCCCGCCATCTCCCTGTTGCGCTTCCGCTTGATTTTCCCTTTGCGCTGCCGCTTCATTTTCCCTTTGCGCTACCGCTCATTTTCCCCTTTGCGCTGCCGCTCATTTTCCCCTTTGCGCTGCCGCGCGGGCCGACGCAACCAGCGCATCTTTCCCGGCGCGGGTCAGGCGCTTGATGCGGGCTTCCTCTTTGGAGGCGGCGGAACGGGAGGGAAACTCGGCTTGGTACACCAAGGTCACCGGCCGGCGGGGCGCGGTGTAGCGGGCACCCTTCCCTTTGGCGCCATTGTGCTCCAAAAGGCGGCGGGCAACGTCGGTCGCGATCCCGGTGTAATAGGTCCCGTCCCGGCATTCGACGATGTAGAGTGAAAAGGCCATGCGCAACGACCATAACTGGATTCGCGGCACGGCGGCGGGGAGCCAATCGCAGGCGCGGTGCCAGCCCATCGCAGGTGCGGTGCCAGCCCATTGCGAAACGCGCCTACCGCAGGTCGTGCGATACTTCCAAGAGCCGAGCTGATGTTGCGACTGACGGAAATCAAATTACCACTCGATCACCCCGAGGGCGCGATCGCGGAGGCGGTGCTGGATCGATTGAAGATCACGGCCGGCGATCTGAAACGCGTCGATGTGTTCCGCCGCGCGTGGGATGCCCGCAAGAAGTCGGCGATCCTGCTGATCTACACGCTCGACGTCGAGGTGGCGGACGAAGCACGCGTGCTGGAGCGGCTGCACGGCGAGAAGCGCGTTGGGCGGACGCCGGATACGACGTATAAATTCGTGGCGCGGGCGCCTGATGGAATGACGGCGCGACCGATCGTGATCGGCACAGGGCCGTGCGGAATTTTTGCGGCACTGATTCTGGCGCAGATGGGATTCCGGCCGATCATCCTGGAGCGCGGCAAGGTCGTGCGCGAGCGAACCAAGGATACATGGGGGCTATGGCGCAAGTCGGTGCTCAATCCGGAATCGAACGTCCAGTTCGGCGAAGGCGGCGCGGGCACGTTTTCGGATGGCAAACTCTATAGCCAGATCAGCGATCCCAATCATCTCGGGCGGAAGGTGCTGACGGAGTTCGTCAAGGCGGGCGCACCGGAAGAAATTCTGTATGTGGCCAAGCCGCACGTCGGGACGTTTCGATTGGTGACGATGGTCGAGCGCATGCGGGCTGAGATCGAACGGCTCGGCGGCGAATATCGGTTCGGGTCGCGCGTGACGGATCTCGATATCGAAACGGCGGCGGACGGGACGCGCCGCGTGCGCGGCGTGGTGTTGGCGGACGGACAGCATATTGCCTCGGATCACATCGTGCTGGCGGTGGGGCACAGCGCGCGCGACACCTTCGAGATGCTCGACGCGCGCGGCGTCGCGATCGAGGCAAAACCGTTTTCGATCGGCGTGCGCATCGAGCATCCGCAAGCGCTGATCGACATCTGCCGGTTCGGGCCGAATGCGGGCAATCCGATCCTCGGCGCGGCGGATTACAAGCTCGTGCATCACGCCACGAACGGCCGCTCGGTTTATAGTTTTTGCATGTGCCCGGGAGGCCAAGTGGTGGCGGCGGCGTCGGAGGTTGGCCGGGTCGTAACGAATGGCATGAGCCAGTATTCGCGCAAGGAGCGCAACGCCAACGCGGGGATCGTCGTCGGCGTCACGCCGGACGTGGATTATCCCGGGCATGCATTGGCGGGCATTGCGTTTCAGCGGCACTGGGAAGAGCGTGCGTTCGTTGTGGGTGGCGGGACATATGCGGCGCCGGGGCAGCGGGTTGAGGATTTCTTGGCGGCGCGCGCGTCGACGTCATTGGGCGACGTGGTGCCGTCGTACAAGCCGGGCGTCACACCGACGGACTTGGCGCAGTGCCTGCCGGCGTTCGCGGTGACGGCGATGCGCGAGGCGCTGGGAGCGTTCGACCGGCAGATCAAGGGCTTTGCGATGGCGGACGCGGTGATGACGGGCGTGGAGACGCGGACATCGTCGCCGATCCGGATCAAGCGTGGCGCGGATTTGCAGAGCGTCAACACGCAGGGGCTTTATCCGGCGGGCGAAGGTGGCGGATTCGCGGGCGGCATTTTATCGGCCGGTGTCGATGGGATCCGCGTGGCGGAGGCGTTGGCGCGGGCGGTGGTGGGGTGAGCGCGCGATCCTTGCGCCCCTCTACGAAGCAAGATGAAAGCTGGGCGTTGCCTCAGCGCGTGACTTGCAGCTCAACGCGTCGATCGACCTGATAGATTTCATCGAGCGTCAGCTTAGTGCGGTCGATTTTGCGGTATGGCGCATGTTCGCCCAGCGGTATCAGTTTTTGTTCGCCGCCGTATCCGCTTGCGCGCAAGAACTGCTCGATCGCGACGAGGCGCTTCAGGGAGAGGTCCATATTGTAGCTGTCGGCGCCGCGGCTGTCGGCATGCCCCGTCAGAGCGATTGAGCGCGGCTTGATGATGCGCAAATAGTCGGCCAACAGTTGCGCCGCAATGCCGCCATCGGCCGTCATGTCGGCCTTGCCCATCAAGAAGGTGATAGGAACCGGCACGGAGGACTGGACCGCGGAAAGCGAGGCCGGATCTTCGACTGCCGCCGCACGCGCACGATCGACAAACGCCTCGAAGTTTTTGAGTGCTGCTTTCGGATCGAGCTCCGCCGCTTTCGGTAGGACCGGCCGCGCAGTTGGCGGTGCGACGCGATCCTTGCGCTCAGCCGTCGCCACTTTGGACGCGGCAACGTTGACGTGAACGACTTGGCCGCGATTGCTTCGGCCTGGCTCCGGGCCGGTTGCAACGAGCGCGAGTTCGATCCGCCCTGGTGGAATAGATCGCTCGATGGCAATGGCCCAGTTGCCGTCGCTATCGGCGAGCGTGGTCGCAAATTCACGACCGTCGATCAGGATCGTGACGCGTTGGTTCGGCGCGGCGCGCCCGGCGAAAACCGACGCTCCCTCAGCATCCAGCCGTGCGACATCGAACTTCGGAAGATCGTCAACCGGCTTAGCCTGCGAGTTCAAATCCTGCGTCCGGCGTTGAGGTGCCGGCGCTGCATCACCCGGCGCCGTGGAAATGGCGCGCGTTGCCGTGGCCATGATCGTCGCGAGATCAAGACGCGCCAGATTATCTGAGGTGGACAGCCAAGCCGTAACGCAGCCGGTCGCCGCTACACCAAACAAACCCAAAACGTTCAGAGGTCGGGCCATCGCACTCAACTTTACGCAAACTCAACACGCAATATGCAGGTAGTCTATGAGCTTCGGTCTCTAACGGCAAGCCGTACCAACGCAATCGTGCGCGACCGCCTGCGCGGTATGGTCTTTGATGGTGGCGCGTCGCCCGTTACTCCGCGGCGGTCATGGGCATGGCAGGAGCCGAGAAGGCGGCGCGCTCCTGCTTCAGGCGCGCCGACATCAGGAAGGCGAGTTCGAGCGACTGGTCGGCGTTGAGACGCGGATCGCAGAGCGTGTCGTAGCGATCGGAGAGCGAGGTCTCCGTCACCGCCATGGCGCCGCCGGTGCATTCCGTGACGTTCTTGCCCGTCATCTCGACATGAACGCCACCCGCGTGCGTGCCCTCGGCGCGGTGGACCGCGAAGAACGTGTCGACTTCGGAGAGGACGCGGTCGAAGGGGCGCGTTTTGAAACCGGTTGCCGCGGTAATGGTGTTGCCGTGCATCGGGTCGCACGACCACACGACCGTGCGGCCGGATTTTTTCACGGCGCGAATCAGTTTCGGCAGTGCCTTCTCGACCTTGTCGGAACCGAAGCGGCAGATGAGCGTCAAGCGCCCGGCTTCGTCTTTCGGATTGAGAATGTCGATCAGGCGCAGCAGCGTGTCGGGTTCGAGCGATGGGCCGCACTTGAGACCGATCGGGTTTTTCACGCCGCGGCAGAACTCGACATGGGCGTGGTCGGGCTGACGCGTACGATCGCCGATCCAGATCATGTGACCGGAGCAGGCGTACCAATCGCCCGTGGTGGAGTCGTTCCGCGTCATCGCCTGTTCGTAGCCCAGCAGCAGCGCTTCGTGGCTGGTGTAGAGATTGGTGCCGCGCAGCTGCGGCGTGTTGTCCGAGGTGATGCCGCACGCGCGCATGAAGCCGAGGGTCTCGCTGATGCGATCGGCGAGTTCCTGATAGCGATGCGCCTGCGGGCTGTCCTTGACGAAGCCGAGCGTCCATTGATGCACGCGCTCGAGATCGGCGTAACCACCGTGGGCGAAAGCGCGCAAGAGATTGAGCGTGGCAGCGGATTGACGATAGGCCTCCACCTGGCGGCGCGGATCGGGGATGCGCGCCGCCGGCGTGAACTCCGGGCCATTGATGATGTCACCACGATAGGTTGGCAGCTCGACGCCGTCTTTTTGCTCGACGGGCGAGGATCGTGGCTTCGCGAATTGTCCGGCAATGCGGCCGACCTTCACCACAGGCGAGCCACCGGCATAGGTCAGAACGACCGCCATCTGCAGGAACACGCGAAAGAAATCGCGGATGTTGTCGGCGCCGTGCTCGGAGAAACTTTCGGCGCAGTCCCCGCCTTGGAGCAAGAAGGACTTGCCTGCCGCGACCTCGCCGAGCGCCTTCTTGAGCTGGCGGGCCTCGCCTGCAAAAACCAGTGGCGGAAACGATGCGATGCGCCCTTCGACCTCTCTCAAGAGCGTCGCGTCGGCAAACTCGGGCACCTGGACGATCGGCTTGGACCTCCAGCTGTCCGGGCTCCACGACTGGGTCATCACACACGCTCCTTTAGATTGTACAGAAGTGTAAGGTGTCACGCCCGTCCGGCACTGCGGACAGGACCATGCACCACGCAAATGGGCCTGATGAATTGCTTATAGGTGATCGAAGGCGATCACGCCAGTTGCGTGTGAGATCAATGAGTTCGCCGTTTGACGGCGAATTGCAACTTGACCAGTGCGTCAACTTACGAAAGGTATCGCCTGCCTCGGGCCTGGAGATCAGATGCCGTCGAACAGCAAAGATCTGACGATCCTCGCCGATGATCGATTTGCCCTGGCGGCGACGCTGTTCGATCCGGCGGAGGGCTGGAATGGAGCCGCGCCGCTGGTCGTGATCGGCTCGGCGGCAGGCGTCAGGCGCAGCTACTACGCGCGCTTTGCCGACTACCTCACGGAACGCGGCAGCGCAGTGCTGACGTTCGATTATCGCGGCATTGGCGGATCACGGCCACAGTCGCTCGCCGGCTTCGATGCGCGCATGCGCGACTGGGGAATCCGCGACATCAGCGGCGTGTTGAGCGCGGCAGACGGGATCGCGGCAGGGCGGCCGATCCATTGGATCGGTCACAGCTATGGCGGGTTCGGCGTGGCGCTGGCGCGCAATCATGATCTGATCGAGCGACTGCTGTGTGTTGCGACGCTGGAGGGCCACTGGCGCAACCTGAAAGGGCTCGAACGATATCGGGCGGCTGCCGGAATGAGCGTGCTGCTACCGGCGATCACGCGTATGCGCGGATATATGCCAGGGCGCGTGCTCGGATCAGCCGAGGACCTGCCGAAAGGCGTGCTGATCGAATGGGCGCGCTGGATCATGCGCCCCGCGTTCTTGTTCGACGATCCGACACTGCCGGAGGCGCGCGGCTTCGCGGACTTCAGAGCGCCGATCCGGTTTGTCCAGATCGAGGACGATATCTGGGCGACAGAGACGGCGGTGGCGGCCATCGCGGCGAGGTTTACGGCTGCGGCAGAGAAGACCCATTGGGCCATCCGCGGCGCCGCGATGGGTGGCAGAAAGATCGGCCACCTCGGCTTCTTTCGCCCCGAGCATCGCGACACACTATGGCCCGTGGCGCGTGATTGGATCTTGCCGGCCAGCCGGCGCGAGGCGCGCGCATGAGCGGCGTCACGGCGAGCGACATCACCATTGCAGCGGACGATGGCGCCGCGCTGGCGGCGACGCTGTTTGAACCGGCGCACGGGACGCCGCCGCGGCCATTGACGATCATCGCGTCCGCGACGGGTGTGCCGCGGGGATTTTATGCGCGGTTTGCGGAGCACCTCGCGCGGCATGGACGCCCCGCACTCACGTTCGACTATCGCGGCATTGGCGGATCTCTGCGTGAGCCGATCAACGAGAGTACTGCGCGATTTCGCGATTGGGGCGTGATCGATACCCCGGGCGTTTTGACATGGGCTGCAGCGCATGCTGAAGGGCGACCGATCCATTGGGTCGGGCATAGCTACGGTGGCTTCGCACCAGGCCTCGCGCACAACGGGCACATCGTGATCGCCTGCTCGGCGTTGCGACGATGACAGCGGATCTGCGGTTCGTTCAATCGTGGCGCGAGCGGGCGCGGATCATGGCGTTGGTGTCGATCGGTGCGCCGGCGATCGCGCGCGTCAAGGGCTATGTGCCGGGCTGGCTGAACGGCAACTCCGAGGATTTGCCGAAAGGCGTGGCACTCGAATGGGGGCGCTGGGTCATGACGCCTCAGTTCTTGTTCGGTGACCACACGTTGCCCGAGCGGCGCCACTTCACGCGCGTGAGGGCGGCGATCCGCTTCGCGTCCATGCAAGACGACACCTGGGTCACCGATACCGGGGTGCGGCATTTGGCGGGACAATTTTCCAACGCCGCCGAACGCAGCTTCTGGCCCGTGACGCTCGCCGAAGCGAAGGCGGAGCGGATCGGCCACATCGGTTTTTTCCGCAACGCGCATGCCGCAACGCTTTGGCCCAAGGCGCTGGCCTGGCTCGATGGTGACCCGCGTTAGTAACTTGATCCTCGCTTTTCAAGGCTTCACAGGACCAAAACGGCGTACAACATGCCGGCCATGATGCACAAAACAATGCCCCCCATGCCGACACGCACCGAGCCAGATTTCACAATCGGGATCGAGGAAGAGTACCTGCTCGTTGATCGAACGACGCGCGATCTCGTGACGGCACATCCGGAAGCGCTGTTTGCCGATTGCGAAGCCATGGTCGGCGATCAGGTGGCGCGCGAATTCCTGACGTCACAAATCGAGGTCGGGACAAAAGTACATCGGACCGCGCGGGCCGCGGGCGAGGAACTCAAGGGCCTGAGATCGCTGGTCGCAACGAAAGCCGCTGCCTACAATCTCGCACCGATCGCCGCATCCACGCATCCATTTGCGCGCTGGGCCGACCAACAGCCGACGGAGCGGCCGCGCTATAAATCGATCGCGAAGGATCTCGCCGGTGTCGGACGTCATCTCGTCATCTGCGGCATGCACGTGCACGTCGGGCTCGGCGACAACGAGCTGCGCATGGATCTGATGAACCAGGCCCGCTATTTTCTCCCGCATCTGTTGACGCTGTCGACATCGTCGCCGTTCCGCGAGGGGGAGGATACGGGGCTCAAGTGCTGCCGCCTCGCCGCCTATCGCGAACTGCCGCGCACAGGCATGCCGGGACGGTTCGACAGTTGGGACGAGTATCGCCGCAATGTCGATGTGCTGATCAGCGCCGGCATCATCGAGGACGCGACCAAGATCTGGTGGGATATCCGGCCGTCGGATCGATATCCGACGCTGGAGATGCGCGTCACAGACGTGTGCACGCAGATCGAGGACGCCGTGGCGGTGGCGGCGCTTTATGTGTGCGTGCTGCGCATGCTGTGGCGGCTGCGCAGAAGCAATCAGCGATGGCGGCAGTATCCAGTGTTCCTGTTGGAGGAGAACCGGTGGCGCGCGATGCGGTATGGCGTCGGCGGCACGCTGTTCGATCTCGGCAAAGGAACGCTGGAGCCGTTCCCGGCGCTGCTCGATGAGATTTTGGAACTGGTGGAGGAAGACGCGGCGGCACTGGAGTGTACTGCAGAAATCGCGCGCACCCGCGACATCGTCCGTCGCGGCACCAGCGCCGATCGGCAAGTCGCCGCCTATGAAGCTGCACTGGCGAACGGCGCGTCCAAAAGCGAGGCGCTAAAACAGGTCGTGGATCACTTGGTGGTGGAGACGCGCGGCGATTGAACGGCGCCGGATCACCCTACTCCCAATCACCGAAGGCTGATGCCGGCAGTTTGTCCAAGGCCATCGGAACCATGGTCGTGCGCACGTATGCAGACGTGGGCGCGGCGCCGCGATCCACGGTCAGGGCAAGCGGCATCACATGCACGCCGATGACGAGCATGGGGAGCGCCCGCCACGATCCGGCAATGGTGCAGAACTGCGGAAGCCGGAACGACATGATCTCACCGTTGCAAAGACCTGCGACGGCTAAAGCCTATGTGGCACGGGTTATCATGGCCTTAACGGCTGTCCCACAACGGACGAATTATTCCTCGCGGAAGACGCGCTCGCGGCGTTCGTGGCGTTCCTGCGCCTCCAGCGACATGGTCGCGATGGGGCGCGCATCCAGCCGGCGCAAGCCGATCGGCTCGCCGGTTTCCTCGCAAAACCCATAGCTGCCGTCATCGATGCGCGACAACGCCGAATCGATCTTTGCGATCAACTTGCGTTGGCGATCGCGGGCGCGCAACTCCAACGCCCGATCGGTTTCCGACGTCGCGCGATCTGCCAGATCGGCATGCTGGGCCGTGTCATCGTGCAGCGCGTCCAGCGTCTCGCGGTTCTGCTTGATGATCTCTTCTTTCCAGTTCAATAATTTAACGCGGAAATATGCGCGATGCATATCGTTCATGAACGGCTCGCTCTCGGACGGCATGTATCCAGGCGGCAGAACGATCTCGCTGATTTTTGGGCTCTTTTTCTTCGCCGCGACTTTTGCCACCGCAGCGGCAACCACCTTGGCGACCGGGATCGAGGCTTGCTTCACTGCGATCTCCGCAGCCTTCGGAGGTTTCGCACCGTTTGCGGCCGCCTTGACCGGCTTGGCGAGGAACTTTGCAGCCGGTTTGGGAACACTTTTTGCCGCAGTGGCCTTCGGCGGGAGCTTGGCTGACTTCGCGGAAGGCGACGACTTCGCAGGTGCTGACGGCCGTGCTTTCGTGGCGGGGGCCTTGGCATTTTTCATCGACAAACTCTTCGAAGCCGCGCGGGCTGGCTTGCCTGCCGCTTTTGGCTTCG
The DNA here is from genome assembly GCA_963779515.1 of uncultured Alphaproteobacteria bacterium. GTDB lineage: Bacteria > Pseudomonadota > Alphaproteobacteria > Rhizobiales > Hyphomicrobiaceae > CAVZYN01. The sequence goes on along the minus strand of CAVZYN010000001.1, from coordinate 770,062 downwards.
CGAGGGTCTTAGGCGCCGATTTCGCCATGCTGGCCTCCGTGGCTCGGGCAATCGCTGAATTTTGTATCACTGAACAGGCTGAGCAATTTGCGTGCCCGTATTTAAGTGCCTGTAATTCCAAGTCAAGCGCGGAAAGACAACGGTCCAGAGCCAACTTCGCGATGTCCCATTTTGCGCATCAGGCATCACACAGAAATATCTCATAAGTTGCATATATTGCATTATGCCCGTTTACCGTGCATTCATTTGGGCGTGCCATAGTCCCATTACTCGCACATTGGCGAGTTTACCTGACTCGCAGCCCTCTCGCCCGGCGACGGCGCCTCCCCGCCACGCCGGACGACACACCAAAGGAGACACGTCCCTCGTCCCAAGCCCCGGGGACCACTTGCACGGTGCGCCGCCGCTACTTCGTCCGCTCTCCCCACGCCCCAGGATAAGGTCAGCAGCACTCCCCACGCCACCGATCCCCGGATCCGGCGGACACGCGCCCACGCGTCCGCTCCAGCGCCATCCCCTCGACGCCTCAAGGGGATGGCGCTGCTGTTCGGCGCTCGCTTGTGCTGCACCTTGCGCCCGCTTAGTGTCCCGCGACTTTTCTCGAGGCGAGCTGCGCAGCAATGAAATTCACCGGCACGAAGTCCTACGTTACGACCGACGACCTGAAGGTCGCGGTCAATGCCGCCGTGACGCTGCAGCGGCCGCTGCTCGTCAAGGGCGAACCCGGCACGGGGAAGACGGTGCTCGCGATCGAGGTCGCCAAGGCACTGAAGGCCCCGTTGATCGAGTGGCACATCAAATCGACCACCAAGGCGCAGCAGGGCCTCTACGAATACGACGCAGTATCGCGGTTGCGCGACAGCCAACTCGGCGATGCCCGTGTCAAAGACATCAAAAACTACATCCGCAAAGGCAAACTCTGGGAGGCGTTCACGGCGCCAGAACGACCGGTGCTGCTGATCGACGAGATCGACAAGGCCGACATCGAGTTTCCGAACGACCTGCTGCAGGAACTCGATCGCATGGAGTTCTATGTCTACGAGACCGGCGAGACGATCAAGGCCGCTAAGCGTCCCGTGGTGCTGATCACATCAAACAATGAGAAGGAGCTACCCGACGCGTTCCTGCGCCGCTGCTTTTTCCACTACATCAAGTTCCCCGATGCCGAAACCATGCGCGCGATCGTCGATGTGCATTTTCCCGACATCAAAGGGCGGCTTGTCTCAGAAGCATTGAAGATTTTCTATGATGTGCGTGACGTACCAGGCATCAAGAAAAAGCCGTCAACGTCGGAGCTTTTGGACTGGATCAAGCTGCTGCTGAATGAGGACATCGGGCCCGAAACTCTGCGCGAACAAGATCCGCGCAAGCTGATCCCGCCGCTGCATGGCGCACTGCTGAAAAACGAGCAGGACGTGCACCTGTTCGAGCGCCTCGCGTTCATGGCGCGGCGCAAGGGCGGGGAGTGATGTTGGACGCGCGGCGCGACCCGGTGGCGCTTCTAGTTAAAGCGCAGACTGATGCCAGCACGCACGACCGTCTCGTCAAGGCCGCGGCTAGAGGCGCTGATGGCGGCGGCCGGAAGCCCAACTTGCAGGTCCGTTGCGCCACTGCTGTAATCGTAGTGCAGCGCCTCGATACGGCCGCTGACGAACGGCAGCAACTTCATTTCAACGCCGCCGCCGACAACGTAACCCGACAGCGTCTTGCTCGTGGAGCCGGCGCCGCCTGCGAGCGAGGCGACACCGAGCGATTGGCGCGACCATGCAGCACCACCGGTTGCATAGAGCAGCACTCCGCCAAAAGTGACGCCAACCCGCGCGCGGGCAGAGGTCGACCAGTCGACCTCCAGTTCCGAGGTCTGCAACGGTCCGGCGATCTTTGCGCTGGAACCGCCCCAGGTGGCGTCCACTTCGGCGCCGAGATACAAAGCGGACAGATTGATGCCGTAACCCGCATACCCCGACCAGGTCAGGCCGGAGGCAGACGTCGCGTTCTTGACGTTGGCAAAGGCACCGCCCGCGGTAATGCCGATGTAGGGTCCACTCCAGCCACCGCCTGGAATGATGCTCTGCGCCAGAGCCGGCGCCGGCAACATCGACATCGCAAGGTAGATCGCGCCAACATCACAGAACCGGCGCAAGGCCAACGCAGATACCGCCATGATCACCATCACCCCACGAAACGCATAGCATCCAGGCAGCCCGATGGGCACCATCGACCGCAGACGCATCTAGAATTGTGGCAAGGTGTGGACGTTACCGCCCGGCGCGCGCGATGATGGCCACACCGGGCAGGATAGACACAGTACCCACGAGCCAGCCACTAGGATCACCCATGCCGGTTTTTGAAAACAACACCAAGCGCAAACTGAAAGCGGGCGAGCTGGCACTTGGCTTTGGCGTGCATCATTTGCGGACCAGCGCGACAGCGGCACTCGCGGCTGCGACGGGCCATGATTGGCTGTTCATCGACATGGAGCACGGCGCGTTCTCGGTGCAGGAGGCGACACAGCTTTGCCTCGCCGCACTTCCGACGGGCGTCACGCCCCTTGTTCGCGTGGCAGCCGACGCCCTCGATGAGGGCACGCGCTGCCTCGACAATGGCGCCATGGGAGTTGTCATTCCGCATGTCGATACGCCGGAGCACGCGCGCCAGATTGCGCGCGCGTTCCGCTATCCGCCGCTCGGCCGCCGCAGCTGGGGCGGACCTGCCGTGGCGTTCGGCTTCCGGGCGCCCGGCAACGCCGAAGCACAAGCAGTCCTCAACGCGGAAATCATGGTCGTCGCCATGATCGAGAGCCCCGAAGGCGTGAAGAATGCCGCGGCCATCGCCGCGGTCGAAGGCATCGACGCCCTGCTGATCGGCACCTCGGACCTTTCAGCCGAGATGGGGATTTCCGGCCAAATCGGTCACGCGCGTATCGCCGAGGCGTACCAGACCGTTGGTGACGCGTGCCGCGCGAATGGCAAGGCGCTCGGCATGGGTGGCGTCTACGATACGGAAACGGCGCGCCGCTACATCAAGGGCGGAGCGCGCTTCGTGCTGACGGGATCAGACCATACCTATCTGATGGCCGGCGCCCAAGCGCGCCGCGACCTGCTGAGCCAAGCCGATTGACCTCGATTTGTCCTTCAGACCGGAGTGCACCCCCGTGTCGAACGCCGTCGTCCTCGCCACCGCGCCGCTCGATGACTATGCGACGGGGGTGCTCAGCGCCTTCGGCCAATTCAGGGTCACCCCTGACATCAAGGAGAGCACGCTTGCCGGCATGATGGATGGCGTCGTCGCGCTGGCGGTGCGCGGCGCGGCGCCGATCACCGAGGCAGTGCTTGCCAACGCGCCCGCGCTCCGCGTCATCGGCCGCACCGGCGTCGGCTATGACAGCATCGACATTGCGGCGGCGACGCGACGCGGCATCCCGGTCGTTTATGCGCCCGGAGCTGGCGCGCCCGCGGTTGCCGAGGCGACGTTCGCGTTCATGCTCGCACTCTGCAAACAGGTGATGCACTGGGACCGGGAACTGAAGGCCGGCAACTGGAACAGCCGCTTGGGCGTTCAAGGAGGAGATCTCGACGGCAAGGTTATCGGCATCATCGGACTTGGACGCATCGGCCGCCTCGTCGCTGGAATCGCCAAGGTCTTCAACATGACAGTGATGGCGACGGACCCCTACGTCGATGCCGCCACCTGCGCGGCGCACGGCGCACGAAAAGTGGAGTTAGAGGAGCTGTTATCGACGGCGGATTTCATTTCGTTGCATTGCCCGCAGAACACCGAAACGCGCGGTATGATCGATCGCGCACGGCTGGCCGTCGTCAAACCCGGCGCATTCCTTGTCAATCTGGCGCGCGGCGGCGTCATCGACGGTCTCGACCCGATCCATGAGGCGCTAGCATCGGGCCGGCTGGCGGGTGCTGCCATCGACGTGTTCGATCCCTCACCCCCGGACGTCACGCACCCGCTATTTCAAATGCCGAATTGCCTGACCTCGCCGCACGCCATGGCGACGACTGCTGGAGCAATGACGCGAATTTTCAAGTCCATGGCCGACGACATGGCGGCGATCCTGGGCGGGGCGGCACCGCGTTTCGTCGTCAATCCGGAGGTGCTGGATCGGTAGTGAACGACGGCATGACGCGGTGTTTGGGATGCTCGCTAACCGAAGGCTTTGCGGGGGAGCCAGAGGGCGAGTTCCTGGAAGTGGATCAGCAGGATCGTCATCAGCAGCATGGTGATGAAGAACGGGATGGTGCCGCGGAAGACGTCGCCGATCGAACCTTCGTTGCGCACCGCCTGGATGACGTAGAGGGTCATGCCGACGGGCGGGCTGATCAGCGATATCTCGCACATCAGCACCAGGAACACGCCGAACCAGACCGGATCGATGCCGGCGGAGACGATCAACGGGTGCACCAGCGGCAGCGTGCCAACCATCATCGGCAGCGTCTCGAAGAATGTCCCGAGAATGACGTAGAAGACGAACAGAATGTAGATCAGCTGTAGCGGCGTGACGTTCAGGCTGGCGACGAACCGGGTCAGGGCCGAGGTGACGCCGAGCAGGCCGAGAATGAAGTTGAGCGCGAAGGCGCCGGCCAGGATCAACATGCTGAGGGCGGTCAGGTTCACAGTTGAGACGAAGGCATCGTGCAGCAAAGCGATGTTGAGGCGGCCATAGAGGGCGGCGATCGGCAGCGTCGCGATCACGGCGAGGGCCGCAGCCTCCGTCGATGTTGCCCAGCCGGAATAGATGCCGCCCATGACGATGCCGAAAATGAGGAGCGGCGGCAGCAGGTCCGGCAGACGGCGCAGGCGCACGCCGAGCGGATCGCTGATCGGTTCCTTAGGCGCAATCGAGGGGCGCAACAGCGTCAGCGCGACGATCGTACCCATGAACATGAGGGTCAAGAGCACGCCCGGAATAGTGCCACCGGCATAGAGCCGCGCCACCGACGTGTTGGTGAGAACGCCATAGATGATGAAGGCGATACCAGGCGGAATGAGATTGCCGAGCGAGCCGCCGGCGGCGATCGAGCCGAGCACCATGCGCGGGTCATAGCTCTTTTGCTTGAACGTCGGCAGCGCCACGGTGGAGATCGTGGCCGCCGTTGCGACCGAGGAGCCGGAGACCGCGGAGAACAGCGCGGACGAGGCGATATTGGTGTGCAGCAGGCCGCCGGGCAGAAAATTCAGCCAGTCCGAGAGCGAGCGATACATGCGTTCGGTGGCGCCGCAGCGAACCAGAATTTCGCCGAGCAGGATGAACAGCGGCAGCTGCAAGAGCACCGCTTCGTCCATCGACCCCATGTAGACGACGACCATGCCGTTGAGGCCGGGCCAGCCGAGATAGAGGGCCGCGCCGAGGGCGCCGATGCCGAACATCACGGTGGCGATGTGAAGGCCGAGCGTCATCGCCAGCAGCAGCAGGCCGAATCCGATGGCAACGGTGGTGATGTCCATCATGGCGGCGCGGCAGCCTTTTTCAAACCTTCACGCGCCTCGGCGTGGCTGACCTCGGCGACAATCTCTTCGTCGAGCGATTGGGGGCCATAGAGGACGTTGAGTTTGGCGGTATCGGTGAATAACAGGCGCAGGCTGTGCACGGTCATGAGCACAGTGCCGGCGGCGAACAACACCATGCCCGAAAACCAGATGGCGAGCGGGATCCAGGTCGGCACCGCCAGCGGGGTATTGGAGCGCTTGCCCGAGATCAGGCCATCCATCACCTCGAAGCCGCCGCGCCAAGCGCAGAACACCGCAATGACGGCGAGCGTCGCCAACGCCAGGACGTTCAGGGCGGCTTGCAGGCGGCGAGGAATGTAGGGGAACAGCAAGGTGACGCGCATGTGCGAACGGTTGGCGAGCGCGTAGGCGAATCCAAAGGCACTGATGCCGGCGAGCATGTAGCCACCGATCTCGTCGATACCCCTGAACGAGAAGCCGAAATACTTGCGGCCGATGATTTCGATGCAGGTTGCGACCGAGATCGCCATCAGTGCCCAGCCGGCGATGATCGCGCACTTTCGCGCGATCCAGCCGTAGGCTCGAAGCGATCGATCCATCGTCGCCATTGGTTGCTCCCCCGGACCAGTCGGCGATCACCACTCAGAAGCAGCGGCGGGACGATCGCAGGTGATCCATTCCGCCGGGTCTAAAGAAAGCTCACTGCGTCGCGGTCAGACCGACGACTTTGCCGATGGTGTCGTTCCAGTCCTTGATGCAGGAGGCATCGGGCCCGCAGCGCTTGGCCCAGCGCTTCAGGACGACGTTTTCCATCGCCGCCTGCAGAATTGCCGCGTCGCCGGCGGCGGGCTCGACCTTGACCAACTTGCCGACCTTGCCAACCGTGCACTCGCCGGTGCCGGTGGTGCAGTTCAGGCCCATGGCGTTCTCGTCGATGATGGTCTTCCACCACTTGTCGGTCTGTCCCTTGACGGTGCTCTCGACGAACGTCTTGCTCTTGTCGTCGAGCTTGCCCCAGGTGGCGAGGCTGATGGCGGTGAACGAGACCGAGAATCCGACCGGGAGATTGAGCACGTGGGTCGTGACTTCGTGCCAGCCGGCCTTGAAGGCGGGCATGGTTCCGGTGATGCCGCAATCGACGGTGCCGCGCTGGAGTGCGGGGACAACTTCGGCGAACGGGATCGTCACGCCGGTGGCGCCCAGCGCCTCGACGAGGTCGGCCTGCGAAGTGCCTTGCACGCGCACCTTCTTTCCCTTGAGGTCGGCGAGGCCCTTGATCGGCGCGTTGCAATAGAACATCTGCGACGGCCACGTGTAATAATTCAGCACGCGGGCGCCATACTTCTTCTCGAAGGCGGCATTGAGGATCGGCGTGTAGGCGTCGACAGTTTTGCGCGCCATGTCGAAGGTCTTGGCGACGCCGGCGATATCGATGCCTTCAACGGTGGCATCCTCGGCGATGTAGATCGGCAGCCCGTGCGCGAAATCGAACAGGCCGAGCTTCAACATGCGCACCACTTCGGTGCCTTTGAGACCGAGTTCGCTGATGGACTGGACGTTGGCCGTCATCTGGCCCTTGGTCAGCTCCGGTAGCTGCTTGGTCCAGAACGGCTGCTCATTGGCTTGCCAGTTCGTGAGGTTCGACCAGGTGCCGACGACCTTGAAGTTCTGTTTTGGAAGATCTTGCGCATATGCGGTCGTAGCGGCGGCCCGCAACGACGAGTGAACCAACCAACCGGCGAATCATGTGAACTCCCTGAGCTGTCGTCTTTTCAATGTTGGCAGACGCCGGCGCGGAAGCCCCGGCGATGGTCGAGCGGGACAGTCCGGCTCCTCCCGGACAGTTACGGATCGCGTGACTGGTTCCGAGTAGTCAGATCCCGCACCACGAGCATAGAAGACCATTCAGACCACTGCCGCAAGGGACAGAATGGTCTGGTTTACATCGGAAATCCAAATGTCGGCCCGAGCGGCGCTCAGGTGCCGCGTCCGGCGATGGAACCGGCGGCGGCGAGTTCGAACAGGAGCGCCATGGTCGCCGAACCCGAACTCGCGAACGGATTGAGTTCAGCCTTGTCGGAGTACTTGAGGAGCAGCGCCGGATTGATGCTGTCGCCGCTGATTTTGCCCATGGTCCAGTTGCTGAAGCGACGCTCCGCGATTTCGTCGAACGTCAACAGACGGACGTGTTGGTGCCGGTTGTCCCGCACAATCGCGTTGTAGAGTTCGCAGACATTGTCGCGCCCGCCCTCAAGCACCTGCACGAACACGTCGTTGCGAAAACACAATAGTCCGGTGATGCCCAGACGTGGGTTCTTGGCGCGCGACTGGACCAGGATCGAGTTGAGAAGATCGGGCGGCGCGGGGCTAACAACGCGGCTGGCATAGAGGCATCGGACGAGCATGAAACCCTCAGTGGTTCATATTGATGAGCGCCAGGAACTCGCGGCGTAAGGCGGAATCCAACAGGAACGACCCGCGCATGACGCTATTGACCATTTTCGACGCGGTGTCCTTGACGCCACGCCAGTGCATGCAGAAGTGATCGGCCTCCATCACGATCGCGAGGCCGTCCGGCTTGACCATATCCATCAGCAGATCCGCCATCTGCGTAATGGCCTCCTCCTGGATCTGCGGGCGGTTCATGATCCACTCAGTGAGGCGCGCATACTTCGAAAGACCGATCAGATTCGAGTGCTGGTTCGGCATCACGCCGATCCAGACGCGGCCCATGATCGGGCAGAGGTGATGACTGCAGGCGCTGCGCACGGTGATCGGCCCGACGATCATCAGCTCGTTGAGGTTCGAGGCGTTTGGGAATTCGGTCACTGGTGGCGCGGGCACATAGCGGCCGCGGAACACTTCGTTGAGGTACATCTTGGCGACGCGCCGAGCGGAATCCTGCGTATTGTGGTCGCTCTCGGTGTCAATGACCAGGCTGTCGAGCACGCCCCTCATCTTGGCCGTCACTTCCTCGAGCAGCGCTTCCATCTCACCAGGCAGGATGTGCGCGGAGATGTTATCGTTGGCGTGGAACCGTTTTTTGGCCTGACGCAGACGATTGCGGATCGTCACCGAAACTGGCTGGCCCTGGCCTGGCTGTTCTGGAGGCTTACTCATTCGTTCTCGCTTTTGGACGTTCGACGTGTTCCTGCACCACAGTCATGCCCTAGGGGCAACCAGGGTGCAACCAAGGCGTGGATGCGTGCCTACTCCTGCGACGGACTGGGGTTGCAGCTCCCGCGTCGCCAAGCAATTCCTCTACGACGATTCAGGCCCCGCGGATCAGCTGTTACCGCACGGCCGACGGGGGCGCGACCGGCGCCAGGATCGGCGGCAGGCCGGGCGCCGGGATCGGCGCCGGCACGATGACCGACGGGCTCCGGCTTCCACTTGTCGAAGACGAGAACGCTGTTGGGGTTCTTATCATCCAGCCGGAGGATGCGACAATCCTCGGCTGGGATGGGTGCTGCGCCCTTCAGCTCGATACGTTCGACGCCATCGGCGACGACGCCCTCGACGTCGTAGGCATACATGCCGCATTTCTCGCGATAGATGTGCGCCTTGGCAACGAGCTTGCCTTCTTTCACTTCGCCATCCACCAGAATGCAATTCGGCGTGACGCCCTGATCGCGCACCACCTTGCGCGGTTCGACATAATGGAAGCGCCGCTTGGCACCATCCGCGACCAGCGTGAAGCGCTGGCCATTGTGGACCCAGCCGCCTTCTGCCACCTCGGGCTTTTGCCCCTCGCACATGGCTTTCCAGCCGCGCCTGGGATCCTTCAACGGGTCCAGGTAGAACTCGTTGGAACCGATGAACTCGTCATAGTAGGCAGGCGCTTGCAGGTGATTGACGCGCCGCGCCATGTCGCGGACATCGCGCCGGACATTTTGCGCTATCGAGACAACCGGTCCCTCGCGCCGCATGTGCTTCAAGAGCACACGGGTATAAACCGAGGTCGGCTCGGCGTCCTTGTTGGAGAGCTTGTCGAGCGCCTGCTGGCCGGCCCCCGCCGAATAGAACACGAAGGTGCCATCGGGCGTTGCTTCCTTGACGTTGAGGCCGCGCGTCGCGCCAGCTCCGCGCACGCCCCGCGCTGCCAGCGGATTGTCGCGGCAGGCGTCGATTACGAAGATGCGGACCTTCGCCGGCGAATTTGCGACCCGGCTCATGAGATCGGAAAGCGATACCGCTTCGCCGCGCACGAACTCGCTGGCGGCGGCGCCGATGTCGACCGGTAATTGCGGCATGTCGGCTGGCAGCAGGAAATTCTGCTGCTGGATTTCGAGACCGTGGCCGGAGAAGTGGACGAAAGCGGTATCGTCCGGCTGCAGCCGTCCGACGAACCGCGAAATCGCTTCGTTGAGTTCGCGCCGCGTCGCATTGAGCGAGAGCTGCACGTTGAAACCAAAGCCCTCAAGCATCGCGCCCATGGCCTGGGCATCGCCGACCGCGCGTTCAAGCTTGGTGATTTCGCGATAGTCGTTGATGCCGATCAGCAGCGCGTGGCGTTGGCCTTGAGCGACGGCCGGTTGAGAGACGATCACGGACAATGCCGCAAGCAGCGCCATGGCAATTTCGCGAACTCTCACCATTATTCGATCCTCGAACGCATAAAATCCCACGTCCGCCGTTGTTGCGTCAGGGATACTCCCGAGCCTATCACTTAGCCCCGGTCCACCGCTGTGGCGCGACGGACACTCCACGAGGATCGTGGACGTGTTCGTGGCCAAAGCCCCTCCTCCGCTTTTGCTGATCTTGGAGATATCCATGGCCTTGTTTCGCGCCCAGGTCCCCGCCCATCGCGCAGACGGCGAGGCGCAGCCTGCCCATCACGCCGTGCACGCCGCACGCGACGGCGGCCGCATGGCGACATTCGTCTCGCTTTTGGCGCTTGGGTTCTCGGGCCTCAGCTATTACGAGAGCGCGCTAAAGCAGGCCGACCTCGAGGTGTTCGTGCCACCAGTCATCCAGTACGGCCGCGACGGCGGCGGCGACGTCGATGTGTTCGCCATCCCGCTCACGGTCTCGAACAACGGTTCCAACACGGGCACGGTGCTCGCCATGGAACTGGTCGTCGAAAACCCGAAGGGCGACGGCGAAGCTAAGTCGAAGACGTTCTACAGCGCATTTCTCGGCGAGCATGCACGGGACGCCGCACCGTCCAACAAGTCGTTCGCGCCAATCGCGGTGCCGGGCCGCGGCACCTACACGGAAACCATTCGCTTCTATCCGCAAGGCAATCCGCTCCCGAAGATCATCGACGATGCCGGCGACTTCCGGTTCACGCTCCGGATGCAGGTGGCAAGCCCGGCCGAGCCGAGCTGGTTCGACCAAATCATCAAGATCCGCGCGCCGGAGCCGCTGACCTTCGAGCGCCGGCTGCCGTATATCTCGCATCAGCACCTCAACATGCGCCGCGGCACCACCTCCATGCACGCCAAAGACTGGAAGCCGACGACGAGTGCTGCGAAGTAGGGTGCACGCTCGCCAGTTCACATTCTGGAGCTCAGATTTGGAAATGAACAAATCAGCGTTGAATGTCTTTCGAGTTTGCGCAGTGCTCCTGCTGATGAGTGCCGTCTCTGGCGTGGGTATTCCTCGCCACATCGGCGCGGCGCAGGCACAGGACGCCGCCGCCACCATCGACGCGGCAAACCAGCAGGTCGTGCACCTCCTCAATGGCGGCAAGTACGCCGAGGCGCGCGCACTGGGTGCCAAGACGCTGCAGAATGCGCTCGACACAATCGGCCCCAGACACCCCCTCGCGCTTTTGGCGATGGGCAATTTCGCTTCGGCTTTGAACCTGCTTGGCGAGTACGAGCAAGCGCTGCAGTTTCTCGAAATGGGCTTGAAGATCAACAATGACGTTTATGGAGAAAAGCATCCCCGCGCCTTGGTGGCGCGCAGCAACTTTGCCTCGGTTCTGATGTCACAGGGACGTGCCACCGAAGCGCTACCGCACTTCGAGCGCGCACTTTCGCACCATACCGAAGTTTATGGCGAGAAGGATCCCAACACGCTCACCATGCTCAACAACTACGCCATGGCCCTCCGTGACATGGGCCGCTACGCCGATGCAGCGCCGCATCTGGAGCGCTCGTTCAAGCTGCACGCGGAAGTCCGTGGCGAGAAGCATCACATGACGCTGATCGCGTTACACAACCACGCCCTCAGTGTCGATGCGCTGGGCCGCTCGCGCGAAGCGTTGCCGCTGTTTGAGCGCTCGCTGCGTTTGCGCACCGAAGCGCTGGGAGAGCGGCACCCCGACACGTTTCGCGCCATGTCCGCCTACGCCACGGCCCTCAAGAAAGTGGGCCGCGCCATCGAGGCGCTGTCCCATCATGAGCGCTCGTTCAAGCTGCAATCGGAAATGTTCGGCGAGAAGCATCCCGAGGTCCTCTCGGCGTTGAGCAATTATGCTAGTACCCTCTATTCGCTAGGGCGCTCCGCCGATGCACTGCCGCACTACGAGCGCGTACTGCGGCTGCGCGGCGAAGTGCTGGGGGAGCGGCATCCGGCGACGCTTGCGACGGTGCAGGACTTGGCGGGCGCACTGGCAGAATTGGATCGCAAGTCCGAGGCGTTGCCCTACTATCAGCGCGCGGTCACCACGTCGGTTGAAACGCTTGGAGAGAAGCATCCCAATACGCTGACGGCCATGAGCAACTACGCCGTGACGCAATGGCAGGTCGGCCGTTCGGCCGAGGCGCTGTCGCTGCTCGAGCGCACGTTGAAACTGCGCACGGAAGTACTTGGCGACAAGCACCCCTCGACACTCGAATTCGCTCAATCAGCATGCCGTCACGCTGATCGGGGCGGGGCGCCGCACTGAGGCGCTGCAGCATTTTGAACGGGCCGTGACGCTCTACGCGGAGGCGCTAGGTGAATCGCATCCGGAAGCGCTGACGATGCGATATAATTATGCTGCAACCTTGATGACGCTGAACCGAGCGCAAGAAGCACTGCCGCATTTCGAGCAATTCGTTGCAGGCGTGGAAGCGCAGCGCGACGAAGCTGGGCGCGACAGCGCGGAAACGCAGCGCGCGCAGTTCGGCCTGTTCCTGCGCGGTTATCATGCCTACCTGATTGCGCTCACCCGCGTCGGGCGCACGCGCGAGGCTTTGGCTGTGCTCGAACGCACCAAGGCCCGCACTCTGCTCGAGCAAATGTCGTTGCGCTCGGCCGCCGCTGGAAGCGGCCTCCCCGAAGCGGAAGCAAAGAGCCTGCTCGGCTACACCAGCCGTATCGGCGAGCTGGACACGCGGATCATGCATACGACAAACGCTGGCGAGCGCGAGGCCCTCAAGGCACAGCGCAACGCCGGCTCGCGACAGCTCGCCGAAATGAAACGTCAGCTGCAAAAGCAATATCCGCGCTTCCAGCAGATAACCGATGTGCGGATTGCCGCCGCCGACGATGCAAAGCAACTGTTGCCGGCCGGTAGCGTGTTCGTGAGTTACGCCTCCATGGAAGGCGATCTCCTCAAAGCGTTGTCGGCCGACACGAACGGCACGGTCACGTATCACGATTTACTAACCCTGCCGGGCATCGCCGACACGATCGAAGCCCTGCGCATCTGGAGCGCGAACTTGGCCGGGGGCGAGATGGTCGACGATACCGGACGCGCCATACAGGTTCTGCACTGGACGGACGGCGACAAGCCGCGCTGGCGGGTCGTGACCGAAGGCCAAGCGTGCACGATCCAGCAGATGCGTCAGGATCAATACCGCACGGAAATTGCCACACGCGGTATGGGCCTACGCGGCCTGGATGCACCCGCCGCGCCCGCCGGCAATGCCGGGGCAGACTGCATTCCGCCCGGCGCAACCTTCGTCAACCGTCCAGCACAATATCAGGAACTCGTCGACTATCTCGGCAAGATGCTGATCGACCCCTTGCGCGCGCAACTTGCGGGCAAGACCCAGATCATCATCTCCCCCGATGGCCCGCTGGGACTGCTGCCGTTCGACATCCTGCCACTCGACGGAAAGCCATTGATTTCGCAATTCGAGGTCAGTCAAGTTCAGAGCCTTTCCGTGTTGAAGCTGCTGAAAGAACGTCAGACCGAATACGGCAGCACCACGGGGCGTGAAGCGCTCCTGGCGATGGGTAATCCGGACTATGCTGGCGCCAGCGCGAGCGCAAATCGCGGCACGGGAAAGGTGACCCGCAGTGCAGCGCGGGCGGGCGCAAATCTAGCGGACATATTGCGCAATCTCGAATGGTCCGCTCTGCCCGGCACGCAGACCGAGATGGATCAAGCCGCGCGTATTTTTGCCGGCCAAAGTCGTGTGATTTCTGGCAAATCCGCCACCGAATCCACGCTGCGCGCGCTCTCCACCAAAGGCGAGTTGGCAAACTACCGGTACCTGCACTTCGCAGCGCACGGTTACTTCGACCCGAACTTCCCGGCCTACAGTAGTCTGGTGTTGGCCCCCGAAGGTCCCGAGCCGGAGCGCGATGGCTACGTCACCATCGGTGAATGGGTCGGGATGAACTTGAAAAGTGAGCTCACGCTGCTTTCGGCGTGCAACACCGCCAGAGGCGAAAGCGTCAACGGCGAGGGATTGATGGGACTGAGCTACGCGCTTTACGTCGCGGGCAACACCAACACAGTGCTGACGCTGTGGCCCGTGGCCGATGAAGAAACCGCGGAGTTCGTCTCCAGCCTGCTGAGCAAAATCAAGGCCGGGCAAACTCACGCGCAGGCTATCACCACCGCGAAGCGAGAGTTCATGACCCACACCAATCCGCGCAAACGCAATCCATACTTCTGGGCACCGTTTGTGTTGTATGGCATCTAATTCACCTTTTGACTCCTTGCGCGGCGACACCGCGCCCATCCCATTGGGTTGTACATCTGAGTTGCGGGGATCGACTCGGACTAGCGTCGCCGCCAACACCTGATCGACCGTAATGGCAGGCCCGGACCCAGCAGCGTCATGTGGGACAAACCCTCCATCAATAAAATCGCCGGCGAGCGGCTGCATCTGCGGCACGGTCCGATCACGATCGTGTTGCGCGCATGGGGCGCATCCGATGTCGAGCGCCAGGCGCAGCGCCTCGTCACCCGCCATTTCCCGAAGATCCTGCCGGAGCTCGCCGATGAACTGGTGCTCTTGCGCAAACCGCTGACGAAAAGGGTCTCGGCCCAGGGCAAGGTTGCCCAGCGCATGATCGAGGCCGCGCTGCCGTTCGCCGATGTCTACGTGACGCCGATGGCGGCGGTCGCCGGCGCGGTCGCGGAAGAGGTGATGCGCATCATGCTGGCGGCGGGACCGCTCGATCGCGCCTATGTCAACGATGGCGGCGACATCGCGCTGCATTTGACGCCGGGCCAGTCGCTGAAGTTTGGCGTCGCGGGCGATTTCAGCTCGGGCGGGCAGACGCCGGCGATCAACGGCACGCTGACGCTGGAGACCTCCGACGAGATCGGCGGCATCGCCACGTCCGGGGCACAGGGCCGCTCGTTCTCGCTCGGCATCGCCGACAGCGTTACCGTACTCGCCAAGACGGCCGCGACGGCCGATGTCGCGGCGACGCTCGTCGCCAACGCAGTCAACATCGAGAGCAAGGCGATAACCCGCAAAGCGGCAAAAAAACTCGATCCCGATAGCGACCTCGGCGACCTGCTGGTGACGACCAAAATTGGCGACCTGACGGCGGCCGAGATCGCCGCCGCGCTCGATAACGGCGTCAAGCAAGCGGAGGCTTATCGGTCCAGAGGGTTGATTGCGGGCGCGGTGCTGATGTTGCGGGGCGAGACCCGCACGGTCGGCACGCCGATGGCAAAGATCGCGGCGGCCCCGGTTGACGCTGCCGTCGAGGCCGCGCAACCTTCCAAGGGCCGGGCCACGAAAGCGAAAGCCAAAACGTCATGATCGATGTGCGTAAGTTTACGTTGGGTATCGAGGAGATCCATCACGACGGCGGGCCGCGATTGTCCAAGCCCATTCTCAAGGGTTGGGTGGGGCTGGTGGTCAAGAATCCCTACGCCGGGCGCTATCACGACGACATCACGCCGATGATGGAGGCGCTGAAACCAGCAGGCATCGAAGCTTCAAAGCGTCTGATCACGGCGCTCGGCGGCGATGCGAAACGCATCGAATCCTACGGCAAGGGCGCGATCGTGGGCGCGGCTGGCGAGATCGAGCATTCCGCACTCTGGCATGTGCCGGGGGGCTATGCGATGCGCGAACTGTTGGGCGAGGCCCTGGCGCTGGTGCCGTCAGCCGTCAAGATGGGCGCGATGGGGGCTGCGATCGACCTTCCGTTGCACCACAAGGATGCGTGCTACGTACGCAGCCACTTCGATGCCATCACGGCGCTGATCCCGGACGCACCGCGCGCCGACGAGATCGTGTATTTCCTGGCGATGGCGACGGGCGGGCGGCCGCATGCGCGCGTCGGCGGGCTGACGATCGCGGGCATCTCGAAGCGCGATGGGCAGCGTTGATTCCCAGCGCCCCACGCCGAGTGAAGCGTGGCGTGTGCTGGTCCGGATAGAGTTTATCTTGGCGCATCAGGGCGGCGCATGTGCCCTGTGATGGAATTGTAACGGCGCATGCGCTCGATTCCCTTCGTATGCGCGATTGAATCGATCTCGCTCCGGTCCACGCCGATATCTTTCAGCAGATGATCATCGAGTTCTTGCAGACGCCGGATTGTGACGCGTTGGATCCACCACCGCCAGTACCCGAACCAAGCACGGCGGAGCACTTGTCTGAATCGCAACCCCAAGCTTGCCGACGACGAATTGATCGTCGATGCCGACTGAAATGGGCGCATGATCATTCTCCTATCTTTTTAATCGGTACCGCACGGGCGCCGTGGCGCTTGTCACGAAGTCCCTGCATCCTGCGGCAGGGCCCCTGACAGCCTTGTGTCAGCAGGACAACAATGCTCCTGACATCGTGGTGTCAGGAGACTTCCTGTAGACCGCCACGCAGGCCATCACATGTGGAGAAGCCCGTGCGCCGCGCCGATCGCCTGTTCGACATCATTCAGCACTTGCGCCGAAAGCCGACAGTCAAGGCGCGCGAATTGAGCGCGGCACTCGAGGTGTCGGAACGGACGATCTATCGCGACATCCAGGATCTGATGGCGAGCGGGGTGCCGATCGCCGGCGAGGCAGGCATTGGCTACGTTTTGAAGGAGGGCTTCGATCTGCCGCCGCTGATGTTCAAGGAACAGGAGATCGAGGCGCTGGTGTTGGGTGCGCGCATCGTCGAGTTGTGGGCCGACCAGGAGCTGGCGGAGGCCGCGACCGACGCCATCGCCAAGATCGAGGCGGTGATCCCGGATCGCTTGCGCGGATACATGGCGAATACGGCTCTCCTTGCGCCCGCTCAACATTACATGGAGCCCATCGGCTTCGATCTCGCCCTCTTGCGCCGCGCGATCCGAAGCTTGCACAAGGTGCACTTTCGTTACGCTGATATCACGAACAAGGCGTCCGAGCGCACCGTGCGTCCGTTGTCGCTTGCCTACTTCGGCCCGACCTGGCTGCTGGCCGCGTGGTGCGAGTTGCGTCACGATTTTCGCACGTTCCGGCTCGATCGGATCAAGGATTTCGCACTGCTGGACGACCGCTTCCGGGCGGAACGTGGCAAGACGTTGCACGACTTTCTCAAACGCCCCGCCACCTGGACGCGCAGTTCCCTGAGCGCCACCGAGGACAAGGCGAATTGATCCTATGAGTGGTTCTGATCCCGCGGCGAACGAACCTCATTGTTCCCGCGCGATCGCCTTGCTAGGCTCCACACCAACTATGCTTCCGGCACCGGTCTCAAGACGGACTATCGGATTGGGTACAATAGACTTTGGCCAAAACACACTTGGGTCAAAACACACTTGGGGAGGACACTTTGGCGATTCTCACAATCAATGGCCGCAAGATGGATGTTTCGGCGGCGGCGCAAACGCCCCTGCTATGGGTGCTCCGCGAGCACCTGAAGCTGACGGGTACAAAGTACGGCTGCGGCGTCGCGGCCTGCGGCGCCTGTACCGTGCATGTCGACGGCAAGCCCGTGCGCTCCTGCGCGACAACGCTTGGCGATGTGGGTGATAAACCCGTGACGACGATCGAAGGACTGTCGCACGACGGCGGACACCCGCTGCAAAAGGCCTGGATCGCCGAGCAAGTGCCGCAGTGCGGTTACTGCCAGTCCGGCCAGATCATGCAGGCAGCAGCGTTGCTCGCCACGAACAAGAAGCCTTCACCCGACGAGATCGTGCGCCACATGGACGGCAACATCTGCCGCTGCGGCACCTACAGCGGCATCGTCCGCGCCATCGAACGTGCCGCGCGGGAGGCCTGATCCATGACCAAGATATCCACGCTCGATCGCCGTCAGGTTCTCAAGGGTGCCGCGGGCCTTACCTTCGCGTTCGCATTCGGCCGTCGATGAGGCGGCCAATGCCCAAGGCGCAACGGGCAACACGCTCAACGCCTATGTGACCATCGCGCCGGATGGCACCATCACGATCATGGCGCCCGCGCCAGAGATGGGCCAAGGCGTCAACACCGCCGTACCGCTTATCATCGCCGAGGAACTCGATGCCGATTGGGCGAAGGTCCGCATCGCAACAAGCACCGGTCGCAGCCGCCTACAACCACCCGCTTTTCCGCGGCCAGTTCGTGGTCGGCAGCCTTACTATGCGCGGCTATTGGGAGCCGTGCCGCATCGCTGGCGCCCAGGCGCGGCGCGTGCTGATGGAGGCTGCGGCCGAAAAGCTCGGACGTACCAGTGGCCGAACTCGCAATCGAGCCGAGCGCCGTGGTCCATAAGGCTTCGAACCGCCGGCTCGGCTACGGCGAGATCGCGGGTTTCGCCAAGGTTCCGGAAAAGCTTCCCGAGCTGAAAGCCGCTGATCTGAAACCGGTCGCAAGTTTCCGTCTGATCGGCAAGGACGTGCCGCGCATCGACGTCGCGGCAAAGAGCACCGGCGCGCGAACAGTATGCGATCGACGTGCAGGTGCCGGGCATGGTTTACGCGACGCTCGCCCGCGCACCGGTGGTGGTTCAGGCCCGACGTCGTTCAATGAAGATGAACTCAAGAAGATGCCGGGGATCGTGGCGGCCCTGTCGCTCGAGATGGCATCGGCATCGCCGGCGAGACCATGGAGGCCGTGATCGCGGCGCGCCGCGCGTTGAAAGCGCAATGGCGCGATGCACCCGGCTCGAAGGTCAATTCCGAGGAGAACCTCGCCCAATATCTATTGCGCGCAAAGGATAAGGCGGTCGCCGCGTCGTTCGCGCGCCCGACGGGTGAAGCGGCCAAGGCCATCGAGAGCGCGACCAAAGTGATCTCTGGCGCGTTTACGACGGACTACGTTTATCACGCCCAGATGGAACCACACACGTGCACGGCGTGGGTGAAGGCTGATGGCGTCGAGGTGTGGGCTGGCACGCAATGGCCGACGCGCTCCGTCGACGAGGCCGCCAAGATCGCGGGTGTCACGCCGGACAAGGTCAAGTTCAACACCATGACCATGGGTGGCGGCTTCGGCCGGCGCGCCTATGTCGAGTACGTGGTCGATGCGGTGCGCATCTCCAAGGCGGTCGGCAAGCCGGTGAAAATGATCCAGACACGCGAGGACGATGTGGCGCATGGCCGGTTCCGGCCGATGACCGCGCAGGGATCGATGTCGGACTGGACGCGAGCGGCAACATCACCGGCTGGCGCCATCGGATCGCCGCCGAACGTGGTGCCGATCTTTACGGCCAGCCGCGGCTCGAAGAGCAGAAGGGCTTGGACCACATCGTCATGGCGGGCGCGGATGTTTCTCCCTACGCCATTCCCGCGCAGCTTTCCGAGCACATCTACGAGGAGCGCGGCGTGCGCACGGCGGCCTGGCGGGGTATCGGTGCGGGCGCCAACAATTTTGCCATCGAGGCGATGATCGACGCGTTGGCGATCGCGGCGGGCAAAGACCCTGCCGCCTATCGCATCGCGCTGTTGAAGGACGTGCGCACGAAAAAGGTCGGCGAGACGGCGGCGCAGATGGCGGATTTCGCGATGAAGCGCATCGGCTTGGCTCAGCATTGCCTGCAGCCGGGCGCGGCCTTCCCGTCTTGGCAGTCTCTGGCAGCGACGGTTGCGGTGTTTCCGTGGATCGCGCGACTGCATGATCCGCGTGCACACGCTGTGGTGCGCAGCTGATGTCGGATTCCGCTGCAGCCGGCCAACATCAGACGCTCGTCGAAGGCGCTGAGCCGGGTTTCAGCATCGCTCATGAGCGGATTACGATCAAGGACGGTCTCGAGCAGCGACGATTCTCCGACCACATTGTGCTCGATGAGCGGAAACGCCAAGATTGATGGAGATCCTGCCAAACGGTCCCGCTGCCCGTTGCGAGCCCGGCTCTCCAGCAATTCGGTGCCGTCGCCGGCGTTCGCGGTTGCCCAGTCAAGACGCTGACGAACTGCGTTATCAAGGCCGGTGCCCAGCGCTACAGACTCAGCCAGCGCCCTTAACCTGACAACTTCGCTTCGATTGCGGCGAGCGCATCGCCTGCCTTGGTGCCGTCGGGGCCGCCGGCTTGCGCCATGTCGGGGCGGCCGCCGCCGCCCTTACCGCCGAGCGCTTCGGCGCCGACCTTGACGAGGTCGACGGCGCTGTAGGTTTTGGTGAGGTCCTCGGTGACGCCGACGGCAAGGCCGGCCTTGCCGTCTTCAGTAACGCCGACGATCGCGACGATGCCAGAGCCAACCTGCGCCTTGCCATCATCGATCAGGCCACGCAGGTCCTTGGGATTGAGGCCCTGGACGGTGCGGGCCAACAGCTTCACGTTGCCGATGGTCTTGATCGCGGCGCCAGAGGCGGCGGCGCTTCCTGCGCCTGCAGACCCACCACCAAGCGCAACCGCCCGCTTGGCGTCGGCGAGTTGCCTCTCCATCACCTTGCGCTCGTCGAGCAGCGCCTTGACGCGCTCCACGACGCTGTCAGGACTGGTGCGCATCAAGCTTGCGAGTTCGCGCACGCGCGCATCCTGCTCGGCGAGATAGGCACGGGCGCCGGTGCCCGTCAGCGCCTCGATGCGCCGCACGCCGGCAGCGGACGCGCTTTCGCCGACGATCTTGACGAGGCCGATGTCGCCGGTGCGGCGTGACGTGCGTGCCGCCGCACAGCTCGACAGACCACGCCTTGTTGGCCTTGCTTGATGCTTGCCCGCCTTCGGCAGGACCGAGCCCGACGCCCATCGAGACGACGCGGACTTCATCGCCGTACTTCTCACCGAACAATGCCATGGCGCCGGTTTGGCGCGCGTCGTCGAGGCTCATCAGCCGGGTCTCGACGCCGCTGTTCTGCAACACGTACTGGTTCGCCATGTCTTCGACGATGCGAAGCTCCTCCGCGCTCATCGGCTTGTTGTGCGACACGTCGAACCGCAGGCGATCTGGCGAGACGAGCGAACCCTTCTGCTGCACGTGGGTACCAAGCGTCTGGCGCAGCGCCTCATGGATCAAATGGGTCGCGGAATGGTTGGCCCGCGTTGCCGAGCGCCGGGCGTGATCGACCACTAACTCGACCGCATCGCCCGGTTTGAAGGTCCCGGCCTCCACTACGCCAACATGCACAAAGAGATCGCCGAGTTTCTTCTGCGTATCTGAGACGCGGAACTTTGCTCCATGCGTCGTCTGGATGACGCCCTGGTCGCCGACCTGGCCGCCGCTCTCGCCATAAAATGCCGTCTGGTTGACGATGATCTGGCCTTCGTCGCCTTGGGATAGTGCTGCGACGGCTTTGCCCTTGGCAAATGTGCCTTTGATGATGGCTTCGACCTGCTCGGCCTCGTAGCCGAGGAACTCGGTGGCGCCGGTTTGCTCTTTGACCTCGAACCAAACGCCTTCGGTCGCGGCTTCGCCCGAGCCCTTCCATGCGGCGCGCGCGGCTTCCTTCTGCTTACCCATCGCCGCTTCGAATGCCTTGGTGTCGACGGCGATGCCGCGTGGGCGCAGTGCATCCTGCGTCAAATCGAGCGGAAAGCCATAGGTGTCATAGAGCTTGAAGGCGACGTCGCCGGCGAACGTGTCGCCTTGGCGGAGATTGTTAGAGGCCTCATCCAACAGCCCGAGGCCGCGCTCCAGCGTCTTCCTGAAGCGGATTTCTTCAAGCTTCAGCGTCTCGGTGATCAGCGCTTGCGCCCGCACCAACTCCGGGTAGGTGTCGCCCATCTGGCGCACCAGAGCCGGGACGAGGCGGTGCATCAAAGGATCTTTGGCGCCGAGCAGATGCGCATGCCGCATGGCGCGGCGCATGATGCGGCGCAGCACGTAGCCACGGCCTTCGTTCGACGGCAAGACGCCATCGGCGAGCAGGAAGCTGGTGGCCCTGAGGTGGTCCGCGATGACGCGATGGCTCGGCGTCTTGTCGCCCTTCGCCGCCACGCCGGTCTCGGCCACCGAGGCCTCGATCAGCGCCTTGAAGAGATCGGTCTCGTAGTTCGAAGTGACGCCCTGCAGCACCGCCGAGATGCGCTCGAGCCCCATGCCGGTATCGATCGAGGGCTTTGGCAGGTTGACGCGGTTGCCGGGGCCGAGCTGATCGAACTGCATGAACACGAGGTTCCAGAATTCGAGGAACCGGTCGCCGTCGGCGTCTGCACTGCCGGGTGGTCCGCCTTGCAGCTTGTCGCCCTGATCGATGAAGATTTCCGAGCAGGGCCCGCACGGCCCGGTATCGCCCGCCGACCAGAAGTTATCCGAGGTCGGGATGCGAATGATCTTGTCGTCGCTAAAGCCGGCGATCTTGCGCCAGAGAGCCGCTGCCTCTTCGTCCTCCGAGTAGACGGTGATCAGCAACTTCTTCTTGTCGAGGCCGTACTCCTTGGTGACGAGATTCCAGGCGAGTTCGATCGCGCGCTCCTTGAAGTAGTCGCCGAACGAGAAATTGCCGAGCATCTCGAAGAACGTGTGATGCCGTGCCGTATAGCCGACGTTGTCGAGGTCGTTGTGCTTGCCGCCGGCGCGGAGGCACTTCTGCGACGTCGTCGCCCGCGTATAGGCGCGCTTCTCCTGACCGGTGAACAGATTCTTGAACTGCACCATGCCGGCAGATGTGAACATCAGCGTTGGATCGTTGCGCGGCACCAGCGACGCGCTCTCCACATGCTCGTGGCCATTCTTCTTGAAATAGTCGACGAACGTGGAGCGGACTTGATTGACACCGGTCATGCTTGATCTCGTTGAGAAATTCTGGGCCCGACGTGAGCCGGGGTTCTTGTAGCGGGGGGCGCGGGGCCTGTAAACAAATGGGAAACTGCGCCCCGGCCTCACCTGGGAAGACGGGTCGCAGGTGATCATCAGCCATCGGGCAAAAGTATCAGACCCGGTGTGACAGATACTTATCCCCGCTCTCCGGCCGGCACGCATACTGCGGGTATCTCGTCACACCGAAAGCCGCGGGCGCGCCGCTGAGTTTGTGGGTGATGGGAGCCGCCGGATACGCTCGTGTGGCGGTTCGGAAGTTCCTATGCCGTCGCGGTGCATGAATTTGGGAACTTCCGAACCAAAGCCACACGAGCAAACCATTGCTGCTGGTGTCCCTTTTGTTTCCGAAGTTCGCGGGCCCGAAACGCGGCGGCCGGTGTGCGAACTTCGGAAACGGGACACCAGCCAGATCAGCGAAGCCTGGAGATTCCTGCCGGCCACGTGCATAGCCGTTCCCGTTTCGGCCACGTGGCTCAACTCCCGATCAAGATGCGCGGGAGGATGGTGGTGTCACGATCCGTAAAGAGGGCCCACCCTCGTTGCGTGGCGGGGCGGCGTGAGCCGCATCAAAACAAATACGAAATCACGAGGCCCGCCGCCCCGCTTTCGGTTTTCGCGTCAGCAACGGTGCTCCGAAACGCGGAGTGGCCGGTTTTGGTGTTTGATGCGTACTTTGCCCTAGCCCCTTAGTGTGTTTCGCTCGCGAACCGTGACACACTGTTGAGTGCAATAGACCGCAGGCCGTAGCGCACCACCGCTTCGCCCACCACCCTCGACATCGAGACACCATGCCTGACCGAACTTCAGTGCCGCACCCGAGCGCTTGGCGACGTGCCGCCCGCGCGATCGGTCTGATCAGCCTCGTCGGAGTGCCGCTGATTTTGGTCATGGTGACGTGGCTGCTGCCGGCCTGGCTCGACGATGGCTTTCTCTCCAACGATTGGAAGACGGTGACGCACGAACACGTCGTGCAGCACCCAAGCCTTGCAGCCCTCGCCCCGCACATCGCGATCGAGGACGCCGTCAGGACGGGCTTTCAAGACAAGCGCTACCTGATGCGCTTTCGCTTCAAGGACGGGCGGAGCATGGACGATGCGATGAAGACCGTATTGGCGCTTCCCGACGCGCCGGCGGCGGTCAAAGACGGCGCCCGCACGTTGCAGATTTTCAGTGGCGCGGATCAGAACATTCCCGCCTGGTGGCAACTGCCCGGCGCGGGTTTCATCGACGCGTACATGAGCGGCACGCCTCCCGCGACAGCCGTGTTGACGCTCATTCCCATCGCCGAGCAAAACCACTTTCTCGCGATGATCACCGAGTACTGAGTGCTCTTACATTGCTCTCCCCGCGCCAGGGGAAATGATGCTCAACACGCGCAGCTCGGTGCGACAGTGGGGGCGGTAGCACACGCCGCAGGTTGAGCCGATCGATGCGACTGCGGTGCAATACGCCGCGCTCTTGCATCCTACAAAAGGCACGAACCGTAGGGTATTGCACCTCCAGACGTCACCCCTGCTTCCGTGGATCCGCGGCGTCTTCGATGAACAACTCGATCTTGTCGCGGCCCCCCCAGGTGTCACGGCGCAAATGGCCGGCGACGTGGATCGGCAATCCGCCGGCGTTCATGAGCAGATCACCCACCGGCTGCCCCGCGGCTCGGAAGGCAATGGCGTCAAGACGTGTGCCATCGCCCGCTTCGAGCACGCAGCGCACATGCGCCTCGCCCATCACCTTCGTGAACTTCACGCGGTGCGCCGGGAACGCAAACCGCGGCTGCGGATTGCCCTGGCCATAGGGGCCCGCGCGGTCGATCAGGTTCATCAGCGTGTCGTTGACTCCCGCCGGTGTCAGCGCGCCATCGATATCGAGGCCCGCCGCCGCCCGCGCTGTCGTCGCGGCGGACGCAAGCGACGTCCCGAAGAACGCCTGCAGCGCCGCCATCTTATCCTTGCGCAGCGTCAGGCCTGCCGCCATGGCGTGGCCGCCGCCTTTTTCGAGCAGGCCCTTGCCGACCGCCGCGCGCACGGCCTCGCCGATGTCGACGCCCGCCACCGAGCGCAGCGATCCGGTCCCTTGATCTTTCGGGACGCCGCCGTCACCGCCCCACGCGATCACGCACGACGGCCGATGAAAGCGCTCCGTCAGCCGCGAGGCGACCAACCCCACCACACCCTTGTGCCACTGATCCGAGCCGACCAGCACGATCGGCATCTCCGGCGCCTCGTCGACGAGACGATCGGCCTCAGCCATCGCCTCTTCCAGCATCTTCGTTTCGATCGTCTTGCGTTCGCGGTTGAGCCGGTCGAGCGTCTCGGCGATCTTGGCCGCCTCGGTCTCGTTGTCGAGTGTCAGCAAAGTCGCCCCGAGCGCCGAATTGCCGATGCGGCCGCCGGCGTTGATGCGCGGCCCCAGCACGAAGCCCAGATGATACGGCGACGGCGCCTGGTTGAGCCCCGCCGCATCGAACAGCGCCTTGAGGCCGACGTTGCGGCGGCTGCGCATGATCTGCAGGCCCTTGGTCACGTAGGCCCGATTGAGCGTCTGCAGCGGCACCACGTCGCACACCGTCGCCAGCGCCACGAGATCCAGCATGCCGAGCAGATCGGGTTGCGACCGCTCGCCGTTATAGATGCCGCGCTTGCGCAGTTCCCGCGTCGCCGCCACCAGCACCATGAACACGACCCCCGCCGCGCACAGATGCCCGAGCCCCGAGACGTCGTCCTGCCGGTTCGGATTGACGACGGCATGCACGTCCGGCAACCGCTCGTCCGCCTGATGGTGATCGAGCACGAGCACGTCGGCGCCGAGTTTCTTTGCGACCGCCAGCGGCTCGAAACTCGTCGTCCCGCAATCGACCGTGACAATCAACTGGGCGCCGTCCTTGATCAGCGCCTCGATCGCGCCGGGATTGGGCCCGTAGCCCTCGAACAGCCGATCCGGAATGTAGATGCGCGCGCTAAGATCGTGCGCCGCGAAGAACCGCTGCATCAGCGCCGAGGAACACGCGCCATCGACGTCATAGTCGCCGAAGATCGCGACGCGCTGCTTCTTGACCACCGCATCGGCGAGCCGCGCCGCCGCCTTGTCCATGTCGATCAGTACGCTCGGGTCCGGCATCAGCGCCTTGATCGTCGGATCGAGAAACACGTCCACGGTGTCGAGCGTCACGCCGCGCGCCGCCAGCACCCGTCCGAGCAACTCGGGAATGCCCTGGCGCTGGCTTATTGCTGTTGCAATGTTGGCCGCCGACCCCGTCAGGCGCTCGCGCCAAGCAAAGCCCTTGGCCGAGCGCGCGACGCCGAGGAACGATCCCGATGCTTCGACGGCGGTGGTTTTCAGTGGCCGCAATTTCGGCGAAGCACCCATGGAGCCTCCAGAGTTGTGGAGGCTTCTTATCAGATTCGATCTTGGGGTCCGGCGCGCCGCCGCCACTCATCCCCAGCTCGATTGCCGGTGCACAAACGAAAAGGGCCGGATCTTGCGATCCAGCCCTTTTGAAATCATGACCGTTAGCGTCAGGCTGCGCGCGCCTTGCGCACGGCCCGGAGACGAACCGGAGCCTTGGAGCCCTGAACCGCGGCAACCGCCGCAAGCCCCTCGCCCCGCTGATGCTCCTTCACGCGGACATCGCGTGCATTGAACGCCTCACGCAGGATCTCCACGCAGACGTGGGGATCTGTTTGTCCGCCTGTGAACACATCGAACGCGGCATATCCGCTGTCGGGCCACGTGTGCAGGCTGATGTGGCTGTCCTCGAGGACCGCCACGCCCGACACGCCGCGCTTCGGCGAAAGGCTATGCACGTGCATGTGAACCAGACGAGCACCCGCAGCAGCAACACACTGGATCAGAGTGTCTTCGACGAACTTGAGATCGTCGAGACGCTCGGCGCCAATGAGATCGATGATGAGATGCTTACCCGCGTACCTCACACCGGACCGCTCGACGAGAGCGCTCTGGCGGTCTTCCTTCGCGCGTGGCGCGAACTTGGAAACTACAAGATCTTCCTTTTGGGCGGTGCTTGAACGAGTTAAGTCCATCCCCAATTGGAAGAGGGCGTCATCAAAGGCCATATGACCCTCCCCAACCAGTAGACAGTATTTGACCCGCCCGCTCCTTACCTTAGGGGTTTCCGGATGAAACCTTGACCTTTGGGGCAGGTGGACGAACGGCGAGGGGGATATGACCCCTCTTGACTTCTGACGCAAGGAGATTCTGCCCCTTGTCACAATATTTTCGCAATCCGGTTTGCGGAGCGTAAATGGTGACGAAATTTTTAGCGTTGCGTGCATAGGACTACGCCTCACGCACGCTGTCGAAAAATGCCCGTCGCAGCGGATGTTTTCACGACCGCCGCGCGGCGCGCTCAGCGGCCGAGAAGTCCGCGCAACGCATCGCGCGCTTTCTTGCGCTGTTGCGGATCGCCATCACCCAACAGGCCTTTCACAGCCTGCTCGACATCGCCGCCTTTGAGGTTTTTGCCGATCTGTTTGGCAGCGTCGATCACCTGATTCGGATCTTTCAGGATCGCGTTGATGTCGGGCTTGTAGCTCGGCTTGTCGAACGGTCCGGTGATGCGCACCGGGATCTCGATCCCCGACCCTGCCGCGTCCGCGCCTTGGCCCGTCAAGCTTGCGACCACCTTCGGGCGCACGACATAGTCCAGCGTGCGCGCCGGCAGATTGACGCTGCCGGCACCCGAGAGCCGGATTAGCGGGCTCGAGGCGCGCAGATCCTGGTTCTGGGCGACACCGTTCGTGATCACCCACGAGGCCGCCAGATCCGAGAAGTCGGTCTTCTCCGCCGGTGTGCGGTCGAGGCCCGAGAACCGCCCCTGCGTCACGCCGCGGATGACTTGCGGAATATTGATGCCGTTGATGGCGCCATCCGCCATGGCGAGATCGGCCTTGCCGTTCAAGCTCTGGATCAGCTCCGCCTCGCTGCCACCGCGTGCGCCGAGCGCGACCGTCAGCCGGCCCTTGCCGGACAGCCAGTCGAAGCTCGCCGCGTCCTTCAAGAGCGGCAGTGTCGAGATGCCCTCGAACGTCAGATTGGTGCCGAGCGTGACGCCCGCGCCGGATCCGTCGAGCGTCACCAGACCTTTGCCGCGGCCATCGTAAAGCTGCAGCTCCTCGGCCGTGACGCGTGCGACTTTGTTTTTCAGGGCGAGCGTGAGGTTGCCCGCTCCGGTTTTGATGTCGCGATAGAGCACACGGGCAAAACTGAACTTGATGTCGGCGTCGACCGCACCGAGGCCGCCGAGCGCGATCGGCGCGTCACTCCAGCCACGGCTCGCAAACCCGCGCACCTGCGGCGCCTTTGCGGGCGCAGCTCCACCCTGCTTCAGGAGATCGTCGATCGACGCGGGCCCTGCCGCCGGCGCGATCTGCGCCGGTTTGGCCGCGGCAGGTTTCGTCGTTGCCCCGTCACCGGTGGACGCGAGCGCCAGCAGCCGGTTGAGATCGAGATCGCCGGTCCGCAGCGCGCCCTTGAGATGCGGCCTGACGCCCGCCGTCTCGACGGTCAGGTTGCCCGTCAGCGCCATAGTGTCGAGCGCGACTGTCGCATCCGACAAGCTCGTGCTCGTGTTGGCGACCTTCAACCGCCCGTTGACGGCGCCCGCGCCGATCGCCGTCGCTTCCGGGAGGGGCTTCCCGATCCACGCCATCAACGCCTTGATCGCGGGCACCTTGGCTGCGATCTTGCCGTCGAGTTCGGGCGCCGCCCCGCGCATCACGATGCTGCCGTCGTACTGCGCCTCGATCCGCGCGCTCTTCAGCGCGACGTTGACTGTCGCCGGCTGATCCTCGAACAGCGCCGTCAGCGGTGCCGCCTGCGCCGTGAAGGTGAGCTTCTCGCCCTTCCAGACCAGATCGCCTTTCGTCGTCAGCGGACTTGCGATCGACTCGAGCCCGAATTCCAGGTTGAGGTTCCGCACCTCCTCGGCAACGCCGCTGCGCGCATCGCGATACCTTAGCGTCCCATCGACGAACTTCACTTCGTTGAGCGCCAGCGCCTCGAGCCGTGCCAACGGATTGCGCCGCCCGCCCTGCACCGCGTCGCGAACTTCGGCTGGCACCACCTTCGGGTTCGACGCCTGCGCCAGGCGCACGCGCTCCGTAAGCATCGGCGCGGCGTCCGCGAAATCCCAACTCTTGCGCCCTTGCGCATCGACGAACATGTCGACCACGGGCTCGCGCAACACCAGCCGCTCGACCTCAACCCGGCGCGACAACAGCGGCCAGAGCTGCACACTCGCGTCGACCTCGCGCACCCTGAGCGTCGGCGTGTCGCCCATGCCGGGCTTCGCCGACACCGTGACATCGCTCATCGTCAGCGCAAGCTGCGGAAAGAGCGTCATCGACGTTGGCCCGGAGATCACCAGATCGCGGCCCGTGCGCTTCTTGAAGTTTTCGGCGAACTGATCGCGCAGGAAATCAGAGGGCGGCGCGAGCACCAGCATCGCCGCGCCCGCGACCACCAAGCCTACAAGTCCGAGCGCACCCCAGATGAAGAACCGCCCAATGCCACCGCGCCGCTTCTCGGACTTGCGCGCCGGCGCCGACCGCGACTGGCCAGTTCGCAGCGTGCGCGGCATATCGTTCTGCGGCGCCTGAGGGGGATGCGTTGCGTGCTGCTGGGGGCGGCGCGCCGGTCCACCGGGCCGCAAAGGTCCCAAACTCGGAGGTTCGCGTTCAGCCATGCGTTTTGTCCTTGGAGGTGATCAGCGCCCGGAACGAGCACAACGACTCCGTCTCGCAACGCAGTGCCCTGATATTCGCCCGAAATTATGTCATCCCGCCCACGGAACGCCAGCGCCCAGGCCACGTTTTCCCGTGTTTCAATCCGCCTCACCCTGAGCTTGTCGAGGAGCGGGCGGCCCAGTTGCGGCGCTATCCGGGCCGCCAATGGTTCGACAGGCTCACCATGAGGCGGATCGGCCGCCTCTTGGCCTTTATTATAACCCCAAGAGCCCCACCAGCGCCGCCGTGAACGCGGCGGGCTGCTCATACGCCGCCCAGTGCCCCGCGCCCGGAATGGTCACGGTCCGCAGCTCGGGGTGGCTCTCGCGGATCGCGGCATACCGCGCCTCCACCGACGGCAGCGCGATCTGATCGTCGGCGCCCCAGATCGCCCGCACCGGCACTTTGACATGCGGCAGTGCGCGCCGGATTTCGTCGGTCGGCGCGAACACGCGCGACCGGAACCGGGACTTCGCGACATTCTCGGCCTGAATGTGGATTGCCAGCGCATCGAGGTTCTCGGGATGTGCGATCATCAACTGCGCAAGGTTGTCGCGATAAACGCCATTTCGCTCATCGGCCGTCATGGTCGAGCGCGCCTTGGCGTAGATCAGGCGCGGATGAGGTAGACCCAGCGCCGCCGTCCCCGAGAGCGTCAGGCTCGCGATATGGTCGCCGAGCTCCACCGCCGCGTAGGTGCCGACATGCCCGCCGAACGAGAACCCGACGAGATGCGGCCGTCGCGCCGCCGGGATCAACTGCGCAAGTCCCGCCGCCACCACGCGCCCCGCGCTCTCTGGCGTCAGCGGCGCCGGCGGCATCGCGCTTTCACCAAGGCCCGGCAAGTCCGCCGCCCAAACCTCCGCCTTCGCCGCGAGCGCGGGGATGACCCGCACCCAATGCGTCCACGATCCCGACCCGCCATGCAGCAGCACAACCGGATGCCCCTCGCCCCAGCGCCGCCACACCATTTCGCCAGCACCACACGGTGTTGTAAGGCGCACCGACGCTTGCGCCACCTCCGCCAACACGTCCGCTGGATCACGTCCCGCCACTTGCCCGGCCTCTCTCTTGGGTACCGTGCTCCCTTAG
Organism: uncultured Alphaproteobacteria bacterium; assembly: GCA_963779515.1. Lineage (GTDB taxonomy): Bacteria > Pseudomonadota > Alphaproteobacteria > Rhizobiales > Hyphomicrobiaceae > CAVZYN01. The sequence goes on along the minus strand of CAVZYN010000001.1, from coordinate 739,542 downwards.
CCCACAGTCGCATCGGCCGTAAAATGGACTTGCCGTCACATGCAAGGCATGTCCGAATGCATCGCTCGTTCGACGGCACCTTGGGGAACGCACCAAAATGGCTTCAGTCACCATCACCGATGCCCGTAAATCCTACGGCACCGTCGAAGTCCTGCACGGTGTCTCCATCCCCATCAAGAACGGCGAGTTCGTCGTGCTCGTCGGCCCGTCTGGCTGCGGCAAGTCCACGCTGCTGCGAATGATCGCCGGGCTCGAAACCATCTCGGCGGGCACGATCGCGATCGGTGACCGCGTCGTCAACAACGTGCACCCGAAAGAGCGCGACATCGCGATGGTTTTCCAGAATTACGCGCTCTATCCGCACATGACGGTTGCCGACAACATGGCGTTCTCGCTGAAATTGCGGCGCGCGCCGAAATCCGAGATCCAGGAAAAGGTCAATCGCGCCGCTGGCATCCTCAACCTCGCACCTTATCTCGACCGCTATCCGCGCCAGCTGTCAGGTGGCCAGCGCCAGCGTGTCGCCATGGGCCGCGCCATCGTGCGCAACCCGCAAGTCTTCCTCTTCGACGAGCCGCTCTCCAATCTCGACGCGAAGCTGCGCGTCGCCATGCGCGCCGAAATTAAGGAACTGCATCAGCGCCTGAAAACGACGACCGTCTACGTGACCCACGACCAGATCGAAGCGATGACGATGGCCGACAAGATCGTCGTCATGCACGACGGCAACATCGAGCAGATGGGCGCGCCGCTCGAACTCTACGACCGGCCCGTCAACACCTTCGTCGCCGGGTTCATCGGTTCGCCCGCGATGAACTTCATCGACGGCCGGATCAAGATCAACGGCACCGCGAGCCTGCTGGCCGACAGCGGCATAAGGCTCCCGCTCAAGACGGCACCTGCCGCCAGCGACGGCCGCCCGATTGTGTATGGCATTCGTCCCGAACATCTCGAGCTTGCCAATGACGGCGCCGATGCGGAGGTCGTGGTCGTCGAGCCCACCGGTTCGGAAACACAGCTCGTCGCGCGGCTTGGCGGAAAGGATATCGTTGCCATCTTTCGCGAGCGCCACGATCTCAAACCCGGCCAGAAAATCAAGCTGCGCCCGCGCGCGGACGCCGCCCACATCTTTGACAAGGCCAACGGACAGCGCCTCGTGTGATGGCTCCGGATAGCGTCTAATAACAAGATACGAAGAAATGATTTGCCACGCTGCGGCTGGACGCCTTGTCTATATGCAACGCCTCAAGACGGATGCCTGACGAGCGCCGTTGTTGGACGGATTGGTTCACGGCTCGGATCCCAAACACAGGGCAAAACGAGAGGCCCGCCTGAGATGACGAAAATCCATCGGCGAAAGTTCATCCAGACGACCGGCGGCGGCATGGCGGCAATTCTGGCGACCGGTCGTGCGCCGGCTTATGCACAGGCGTCGACCTTGCATTGGCTGCGCTGGAACGACTTTATCCCGACATCCGACAAGCTGTTGCGTGAGACCCTGCTGCCGGAAGCCGAGCGAGCGCTCGGCATCAAGTTCAACTTCGAAACGGTCAATGCGAACGATCTGCAGCCGCGCCTTTCGGCTGCCATCCAGTCGGGCAGTGGACCCGATGTCGTGATGCTGACCAACAACCACCCGCACCTTTATGCAGAGCATTTGGCTGATCTCGGCGATCTCGCGGAGGACATTGGCAAGGCGAGTGGCGGTTACTACGAGGTATCGAAGAGCAACTGCCACAGCGGCAAGACGTGGATCGCGATCCCCTCGGCATTCATCGGGGTGATGATTGCCTACCGCAAGTCCTGGTTTTCCGAAGTCGGCTACGACAAATTCCCGGAAACGTGGGAGCAATATCGCGACGCCGGGAAAAAGCTGAAGGCCAAGAACCGGCCCATTGGCCAGTCGCTCGGCCAATCCTTCGGCGACCCTCAGACCTTCGTGTACCCGCTGCTGTGGTCCTTTGGCGGCAAGGAGGTCGAGGCGGACGGCGTGACAGTCGCGATCAATTCGAAGGAAACGATCGAGTCGCTCAAGTTTATGACCGCCTTCTGGAAGGAAGCACACGACGAAACCGGTCTCGCGTGGGACGACTCCTCCAACAATCGCGCGTTCCTCACCGGCGGAATTTCCGCGACGCTCAACGGCGCTTCGATCTACATCGAGGCGACCCGCAAGCAGGACCAGTTTCGCACGGAACGGGGAGCGCAATTGCGCACGGACATACAGCATGCGCCGCTACCGCGGGGACCCGGCGGCCAATTTGGTTTCCACACCTTCCACAGCCACGTTGTTCCGGCCTATTCAAAAAATACCTCCGCCGCGAAGACATTCTTGCGGTGGTTGCATGAGCCGTCCAACTACGAACGCTGGTTCGCGGAGAGCCGAGGCTTCTATTCTGCCCCAACCCGGGATTGGGAGCTCCGCACCATGCCAAATGCGGACCCCGTGATGGAGCCGTTCCGCCTCGCCGGACGTCTCGGCCTCATTCCCGGATATGCCGGACCGACGGGTGTTCGCGCCGCCGATGCACTCGCTAAATTCTTGCTCATCAACATGTACGTCCGCGCCATTCAAGGCGGACGGCCGGAAGACGCCGCGCGCTGGGCTGAGGCGGAATTCAAGAAAGTTTACGTTTGAGCGGGCGCGGGGCGATCCGCCCGATTTATGTCCGAAATGGCTGGACGCCCCACGGAAGTCATTTATATGGTGCAAGCAATTCGCCGGGCAGCCGACAACCGTGTCGCGCTCGGACATCAAAAGGGACCCACCGAGGTCTGAAATCAGGGAGGAAGAAGCATGGCAAAGTCTCGTAAGATCGACCGCCGCAAGTTCATCGCCGGCGGTGGCGGCATGGCCGCCATTCTCGCCAGCGGGCGCATGCCGGCGCTGGCTCAATCGACAGAAGTGCATTGGTTGCGTTGGAATGATTTCGTTCCTGCGTGCGATCAGTTGTTGCGCCAGAAGCTGCTGCCCGAAGCCGAGAAGGCGTTGGGCATAAAAGTGAAGTACGAAACGGTGAACGGCAACGACCTGCAGCCGCGCATCACGTCGTCTATCCAATCGGGCGCTGGCCCCGACCTGATCATGCTGTTCAACAATAACCCGCACCTCTATGCCGCGAGCCTTGAGGATCTATCGGACGTCGCCGGGGAAGTCGGCAAGGACCAGGGCGGCTACTACAAATTGTCGTCCGCCAACACAGGTTCGGGCGGCAAGTTCTTCTCGATGCCCGCGGCCATCATCGGCGCCATGAACATCTACCGCAAGTCGATGTTCCCGAACGGCGCGCCGAAAACCTGGGACGAATATTTCAAGATCGGCAAGGACAGCAAAGCCAAGGGCTTCCCGATCGGCCAGTCGTTCGGCCAGTCGTTCGGCGACCCGCCGACCTTCGCCTATCCGCTGCTGTGGTCGTTCGGCGGCGCCGAGATCGACGCGGCCGGCAAGGTTGCGATCAACTCGAAAGAGACGATCGAAGCCATGAAGTTCATGGCGGCAGGATGGAAGGACAGCTTCGATGAAGGCGGCCTCGCCTGGGATGACTCCGGCAACAACCGCGCGTTCCTCGCCGGCACCATCTGTGCGACGCTGAACGGCGCCTCGATCTACATCGAGACGAAGCGCAAGCCCGACCAGTACAAAGATGCGGCCGGCAAGCCGCTGAAGGACGACGTATTCCATGGTCCGCTGCCGGCCGGTCCGAAGGGCCAGTTCGGCATGCATTCGTTCACGTCGCACGTGCTGCCGAAGTACTCGAAGAACCAGAAGGCCGCGAAGGACCTCCTGCGCTTCTTCCATAAGAAGGAAAACTACGACCAGTGGTTCTCGACGGCGGAAGGTTTCTACACGCCGGCCACCACGTCATGGGAAAACCATGCCGTGTGGACCAAGGATCCGATCATGGCGCCGTTCGCCGTTGCCGGTAAGCTCGGCGCAACGCCCGGACACCCCGGCGAGCCGAATGCCAAGGCCGCCGAAGTCCTGACCAAGTACCTGATTGGCAATACCTTCGCTGAAGTCATCAAGGGCAAGAAGGCAGAAGACGCGGTCGCTGCCCTCGAAGGTCAGATGAAGGCAATCTACGGCGGTTGATACGCTGACAGGGACAGGCCTTCGGGCCTGTCCCTTTTGCACGCCGCTTCATCCACCGTCATCCCTGCGCAAGCGCCCAAGCATCCATAGGAAGCTTGACGGGGAGATGTGCCGGTGAGCGGCCGGCAATCGTTGGGCTTCTTGGTTGTCCGCCTGCGCGGGGTGACACGTGCGGGCCCGCTCAAGGATAGTGGAATGGCCATGACAGTGACAGTCGGAGCGGGCGAAGTGATCGCCAAGCCGCGGTGGCGGCCGCTGGAGAGCGAGGGGAACCTCGCGTCGTTGTTGCTGTTGCCAACGATGGTGCTGCTCGGGCTGTTCATCGCCTACCCGTTCCTCAAGGGCATCCTGCTCGCCGTCACCGACACCAAGGTCGGCGTGCCCGGCAAGTTCGTCGGCATGGACAACTTCGTGCGGCTGTGGAGCGACCCGATCTTCTGGGCGGTGGTCAAGAACACGTTCCTCTACACGGCCGTGACCACCGTGTTCAAACTGGCGATGGGTCTCTGGCTCGCGCTGCTGCTCAATCGCAATTTCAAGTTCAAGGCGTTCACACGCGCCTTCATCCTGCTCCCCTTCATCGTGCCGACGGTGCTCGCCTGCTTCGCCTGGAAGTGGATGTTCGACCCGACCTTCTCGGTGCTGAACTACATGCTGTGGAAGCTCGGCGCCATCGTGCAACCGATCCAATGGCTGTCCGACAGCGACCTCTCGATGCTCTCGATTATCATCGTCAATGTCTGGCGCGGTGTGCCGTTCTTCGCCATCTCGTTGATGGCGGGCCTGCAGACCATCGCACCCGATCTCCAGGAGGCCGCGGCCATCGACGGCGCAAAGCCCTGGCAGCGCTTCATCTACATCACGTGGCCATTGCTCTTGCCTGTGACCATGGTCGTCGTGCTGTTTTCCGTCATCCAGACCTTCGCCGACTTCCAGATCGTCTACGTGCTGACCGGCGGCGGGCCCGCCAATGCGACGCATCTGTTCGCGACCTACGCCTATCAGCTCGGCATCGGTACGGGGCTACTCTCCCAAGGCGCCGCCGTCTCGCTCGCGATGTTCCCGCTGCTGTTCCTGATCGTGATCTTCCAGTTGCTCTATATCCGCCGCGTGGAGACGCGGTGATGGGCTCCTTGATCCTGATACCCCGACCTACGCATCTGGCTATGGAGGACACCCAATGATCGAAGGCGCCGCATGGCGGCGGTGGGTGTTCTTCCGCATCCCTCTGCTGATTTTCCTGCTCTTCCTGCTGTTTCCGTTCTACTGGATGATCATCACCACGGTCCGGCCGGACAGCGAACTGTACATTCCATGGCGCAATCCGCGCTACAAGCCGTTCTGGACGTGGAACCCAACGACGGCGCACGTCAGGTATCTGCACGGCGAGACCACGTTCTGGCTGTGGATGTGGAACACGACGTTCATCGCGGTGGTCTCAACCGCGATCTCGCTGGTGTGCGGTGTGCTTGCGGGCTATGCACTGTCACGGCTGAAGTTCAAGGGCGCGGCATTCCTCGGCACCGGCATCTTCATCACCTACCTTGTGCCGCAGACGCTGCTCTTCATCCCGCTCGCCGAAATCATTCGTGCCTACAATATCGGCGACACCCCGTGGGCGCTGATCTTCACCTACCCGACTTTTCTGATCCCGTTCGTGACGTGGCTGATGATGGGCTACTTCAAGGCGATCCCGAAGGAACTCGAGGAATGCGCGCGCATCGACGGCGCCACGCGCTGGAAGGCGATGCTCTACATCATCATTCCAGTCGCCATCCCAGGCATCCTCTCAGCTATGATCTTCGCGTTCACACTGAGCTGGAACGAGTTCATCTATGCGCTGGTCTTCCTCAGTTCGCCTGAGCAGAAAACCGTCCCCGTCGGGGTCATCTCCGAACTTGTGCGAGGTGACGTGTTCTTTTGGGGGCCTCTGATGGCTGGGGCTTTGCTCGGCTCGATCCCCGTTGCGATTGCCTATTCATTCTTCGTCGAACAGTACGTCTCGGGCCTGACAGGCTCGGTGAAAGGTTGAGATTGCACTATGGCAAATGTATCGATCCGGCAGGTCCACAAGCACTACGACGATTTCCACGCGGTGAAAGGCGTCTCGCTCGAGATCAAGGACAAGGAGTTCATGGTGCTCGTCGGCCCGTCGGGCTGCGGAAAAACCACGACCTTGCGTATGGTTGCGGGGCTCGAGACCATCTCGGATGGCCAGATCCTGATCGGCAACCAGGTCGTCAATGATCTGCCGCCGATGGATCGCGACATCGCCATGGTATTCCAGAACTACGCGCTCTACCCGCATATGACCGTCTTCGACAATATGGCGTTCGGCCTGAAGATGCGGAAGTTCGAGAAGGCCGAGATCAAGAAGCGCGTCAATGACGCCGCCGACATCCTCGGTATCAAGGATCATCTGCATAGGAAGCCGCGCATGCTCTCGGGCGGCCAGCGCCAGCGCGTCGCCCTCGGCCGCGCCATCGTGCGCCACCCGCAAGTGTTCCTGTTCGACGAACCGCTGTCCAACCTCGACGCCAAGCTGCGCGTGCAGATGCGCGTCGAATTGAAGAAGCTGCATCAGCGGCTCGGCACGACCGCGATCTACGTCACCCACGACCAGGTCGAGGCCATGACGCTCGGCGATCGCGTGGTCGTCATGAAGGATGGCCTCATCCAGCAGGTCGGGGAGCCGCTCGAACTCTACAATAACCCGGCAAACAAGTACGTCGCAGGCTTCATCGGCTCGCCCGCCATGAACTTCTCCAACGTCACGATCACGGACCAGGGCGGCGCGCTCTACGCCGAAAATCCGACACTGCGGATCCGCGTCCCCGACGCCATCGCCGCCCGCATGGGCCCTCACAAGGGCAAGCCCGCCACACTCGGCATCCGCCCCGAAGACTTGCATATGGCGACCGGCGCCGACAGCGCTGATCAAAGCTTCGAGGCGATCGTCGAAGTCGCCGAGCAGCTCGGCTCGGAAATCATGCTCGACGTCAAGGCCGGCGGCGGGCCGATGGTCGCGAGCGTGGAGCCGACCGTCAAAGTCAAACCGCAAGAGAAGATCCGCCTCGGCCTCGATCCCAAGGGCTTGCGCTTCTTCGATGCCCAGAGCGAGGCGGCGATCTGATCAAACACGACCGGCCTTAGTGTGGCGATTCTGAAGTCCTCACCACACTTTCGGCTGGGCTCGTGAGCGGACTTCAGAATCAAGCCACACTAAATCAATAGATTGCTGGTGTCCCCTTTGCCCGCGAAGTTCGTTCGGAGCTTGCGGAAGAATGAAACGAACTTCGCGGGCGGGACACTAGGGCCGGTTTTCCATCTGGCGCGTCCATCATTGCGCGGCACTCAGTGGACGGCTAGACACGAAGTCCATGCCAGCAACGCCCTACCCGATCCGGTCTCAACTCGCTGCCCGCCTGCGCAACGCGCTCCCTGATCGCTGGCTGACGCTCGTCGGGACGATCGTCGCCGTCACCCTGCTGCCACTGATCGCCATTCTTGTCCTCGCAATTCGCGCCAAGGACAGCCCGTGGTCGCATCTGGCCGCGACTGTGCTTCCTGAAGCAATTGGCGATACGCTCTGGCTCATGACCGGCGTCGGCATCTTGACCCTGGTCACCGGCTCTGGTGCGGCCTGGCTGATCACCATGTATCGCTTTCCTGGCCGCGCGTGGCTTGATCGCCTGATGGTGCTGCCGCTTGCCATGCCAACCTACATCGTCGCTTATTGCTACGGCGAACTGCTCGAATTCTCCGGCCCCGTTCAACGCGCACTGCGTTCGTTGTTCGGCTGGCAGAGCGCCCGCGACTATTGGTTCCCGGATGTCCGTTCGCTCGGTGGCGCCATCTTCGTCATCTCGACCGTCCTCTACCCATACGTCTATCTTTCCGCCCGCGCGAGTTTCGTCCAGCAGTCGGTCTGCGTCCTCGAGGTCGCCCGAACGCTGGGCCAAACCGCGGTCGGGGCCTTCTGGTCTGTCGCGCTCCCACTCGCCCGCCCCGCGCTCGCCGCTGGTGTCGCGCTGGTCTTGATGGAGTGCCTCAATGATCTCGGCGCCGTGCAATATCTCGGCGTCTCGACGCTCTCGGTCAGCGTCTATACGACATGGCTGCAGCGCGGCAGCCTCGGCGGGGCAGCGCAGATCGCCCTCTTCGCCCTCGCTTTCGTCGGCCTGCTCACCTACATGGAGCGCACCGCGCGCGGCCGTGGTTCTACGCAGGCAACCACCGGCCGGCTACGCGCCATCCCGTTTTCCGATATCGACGGCTGGCGCGGCATCGCCGCCCTCGCCCTGTGCCTGCTGCCCGTCATCTTTGGCTTCGTCGCGCCCGCCCTGCTCCTGATCGGTCACGCCTGGAACCATGGCGGCAGCGCTTTCACCTGGAGTTTCTGGCGCGCTGCCTTGGGCAGCGTGACGCTCGCGACGCTTGCCGCCGTCGTCACAGTTACGCTCGGGCTGCTGCTCGCCTACGCACAGCGCCTTGGTCACGGCAGGATTTTGAAGTCCGCCGTCGGCATCGCCGGCATAGGCTACGCGATCCCTGGTACCATCCTGGCGCTCGGCCTGCTGCTGCCGCTCGCAGGTCTCGACAACGCCATCGACGGCGCGCTCCGCAGCCTGTTCGGAATCTCGAGCGGGCTCTTGTTGTCGGGCTCGCTCATCATCGTGGTGCTCGCCTATTCGATCCGCTTTCTCGCGGTCTCGCTTGGTGCGTTGGAAGCCGGCCTCGCGCGTCTCTCGCCCAATCTCGACGCCGCCGCGCGAACGCTCGGCGAGACGGCGCTCTCCGCCGTTCGGCGCGTTCACATGCCCTTGCTCATCCCATCGCTTGGCGCGGCGGGACTGCTCGTCTTTGTCGACGCCATGAAGGAACTGCCGGCAACGCTGCTGCTCCGCCCGCTCAACTTCGAGACCCTTGCTACCCAGGTCTACAGTCTCGCGGCCCTGGAGCAATTCGAACAAGCGGCGCTAGGTGCGCTCGCCATCGTCGCTGTCGGCCTGATCCCCGTCCTCGTTCTGCATCAAGCCATCGCCGGCGGCCGCGCGGGGCAGTAGCTTGCTCAAACCCCACTGGCTCAAACCCCACTGGCGACCCGCAGCAGGGCGTGGCAGACTTCGCTCTTGAACCTTGCAACGGAGACCCCGAATGACTCTCACAAAGGTATTGGCACTTGCACTCGCAGCAGCTGGCCTCACGTGGGGCTCCGCCGCTCAGGCCGACGTCCTCGACGACATCAAGAAGCGCGGCACGCTCGTGGTCGGCGTCAAGGCCGACTACAAACCCTTCGGTTATCGCGATCCTTCGGGCGGCGTTGTCGGCCTTGAGCCGGATCTCGCTGCCGAGGTCGCAAAGAAACTCGGCGTCAAACTCGAACTCGTCCCAGTGGTTTCCGCCAACCGTATGGAGTTCCTCAATCAGGGCAAAATCGACCTGATGATCGCGACCATGTCGGACCGCGCCGACCGCCGCAAGGTCGTGCAGGTGATCGAGCCGCTCTACTATTCCGATGCCGTCAATATCCTCTTGAAGAAGGACGCCCCGGTAAAGGCCTGGGAAGATCTCAAGGGCAAGAAGCTCTGCGGCACCACCGGCGCGTTCTACAATAAGGATGTGGCACAGAAATATGCGCCGGAGATCGCCGCGTTCGACGGTTCCGAAAAGCCGCTACTCGCGCTCAAGGGCGGCGATTGCATCGGCTATCTCTATGACCAGACCTTCATCGCCGGCAAGCTGCTCGATGACGACTGGAAAGGCAGCTATCACATGCCACTCGCCGGCATCATGGAAACGCCGTGGGCGATGGCGGTGAAACTTGGCGAGGCCGGTCTACAGAAGGTTCTCGAAGACATGCATAAGGACTGGATGAAATCCGGTGCGATCGTGGCGCTCGAAAAGAAGTGGGGCGTGCCCGCTACAGACTATGCCAAGCGCATGCACGAAAAAGCCAAGTCAGGGACGTGATGAGGCGTTGGTTGGGTTACGCGCCGCCCAGTATTCGAGCAAACTCTCGACCATCGGGGCGGCGCTAGCCAAAACTGCAAAAATGAAAATCCGCGACGTCATCCCGTATGTACTCGAAGCCCCGCTGAGCCAGCCGTTCCGCTGGTCGTTCAACGAGGCCACGACGCGGCAGTCTTGCCTCGTCGAGATCATCACCGAAGATGGTGTCAGTGGCTGGGGGGAGTGCTTTGGGCCTGCACGCCTGAATGCTGCGGTGGTGACGGCATTCCGGCCGCTGCTCGTTGGCGCCGACGCACTTGCGACTGAGGCCATCTGGCAAAAGCTCTACAATAGCTTCCGCGATCAGGGGCAGAAGGGACTCGTCGTTACCGCTCTCTCGGGTGTCGACATCGCCTTATGGGACCTCAAGGGCAGACATTTCGATGCGCCGATCTCGACCCTCATGGGCGGGCCGCTCCGCACCGAGGTCAAGGCCTACGCCACAGGCACCTATCGGCTCAGATCCGGCGATCATCACGCCTATCTGATCGACGAAGTGAAGGCGTACGCGGCGCAAGGCTTTCCCGCCGTGAAGCTCAAAATCGGCTTCGACGTCGAGGACGACATCAAACTCATCCGCAATGCGCGGGCGGCACTTGGATCAAACATCGGCTTGATGCTCGACGCCAACCACGGCTTCGACGCCATCGAGGCCATCAAGCTTGGGCGCGCCGTCGCCGATTGTGACATCGGGTGGTTCGAGGAGCCGGTCGTCCCCGACGATCTTGAATCTTATATCGAAGTCCGGCGCGGCCAGCCGATCCCCGTTGCCGGGGGAGAATGCGACTTCACCCGCTGGGGCTTCCGCGAGATCTTGACCCGGCGCGCCATCGACATCATCCAGCCCGATACATGCGCGGCGGGCGGCCTGTCGGAATGCAAGAAGATCGCCGACATGGCGGCAGCCTTCGGCGTCCGCTATGTGCCGCATGTCTGGGGGTGCGGAGTTGGACTTGCGGCCGCGCTTCAGCTCCTTGCCGTCCTCCCGCATACGCCGCCGCGACATACGCCACTCGAACCGATGCTCGAATTCGACCGCTCCGAGCATCCCTTTCGCCAAACCATTCTCACCACGCCGATCGAGCATGTGCGAGGAACCGTAAAAATTCCGACCGGCCCCGGCCTCGGCATCGAGATCGACCGCGAGACCATCGCCAAGTGGCGTGTTGCCTAGGTCGCAATCGAAAGTCGCAGGACACGCATGCAGCCGATCTACGACTGGTTCCGTGATTTCTACGACCGAACCGGCATCAATCTCACCTTCATCTATGACGACTTCGACCGCGCCCGCATGATCAAGGGCTTCTTCCTGACGGTTGAACTCGCGCTCATCACTGTTGTTCTCTCGGTTCTCGTCGGCATCGCGGGCGCCTGGCTTCAAGGATCCAAGCTCGTGTGGATCCGGCGCATTGTTTCGGCCTTCATCTCGATCTTCCGCAACACGCCGCCGCTGGTGCAGATCTATTTTTTCTACTTCGGTCTCGGCTATCTGCTGCCGCGGGTGCCCGATGGCTCCGGTGCCATGATCCCGATGATCTCCAATGTGCAGTGGGCCATCATCTCCCTCTCCTTGTTCGCTGGAGCCTTTAATATTGAGATCTTCCGATCCGGCATCGAAGCCGTGCCCAAGGCGATCGTTGAGGGCGCCAAGAGCTTCGGGTTCTCGCGCTGGCAGATCTACCGGCTGGTTGTATTGCCGATGGCGATCCGCGTTTGCCTGCCGGCTCTTGGCAACAATCTGGTCAATTTGGTCAAGACCACTAATCTCGCCTACGCAATCGCGGTGCCGGAGCTGCTCTATGTTTCAAAGCAGATCTGGTCGGATGCGACCAACGTGCGCGAGATGATGGTCTTCGTGCTCGTCGCTTATCTCGTGCTCGTCTTCGCGCTGGTATGGGTGTTGAATCGGATCGAGGCGCGCCTTGCCGTCCCCGGTTTCGGCCAGAAGGGAGGGCACTGACATGTTGCGCTATCGCGATGCGTTCACAACTAGCCTACTGCCCTCCCCCGTTCCGCGTCCTTCACGGACAGATGCTCGGGCTGAGGGACGGCCCCAATCGTCGGCTGAACCGAACAGCCGACTCAGGCCGATCCTCCTCTTTGCTCTCGTCATCGGCGCAACCGCCACGATGGCGCTCGCACAGCAAGCGCCAGCCGCCAAATCGACGCCAATTGACGTCCTGATCCGTTGGGCGCCCCTGCTGCTTTGGGGGTTCTTCTTCAACATCCTGATTTCGCTCGCCGCCATGGCCGTCGGCACGATCGCCGGCCTGCCCGTCGGTATCGCGCAAATTTCGCAGTGGACACCGTTGCGATTTCTGGCCCGCTGTGTGACGCAAATCTTCCGCAACTCACCGTGGCTCGTGCTCTTGTTCTTCTGCATGTTCATGATCCCGTTCGAGATCCGCGTGTTCGGCTGGCGCATCCCTTTCCCCGATTGGGCGAAGGCGATCTTCGGCTTCGCGCTGCCGGTCATGGCCAACACATCGGAGATCGTGCGTGGGGCCATACAGTCGGTGCCGACCGGGCAATGGGAAAGCGCCAAGGCGCTCGGCCTCGATCGAAGGAAGTCGCTGTTCCTCATCATCCTGCCACAGTGCGTAAAGCGCATGCTGCCGCCGTGGATGAACCTCTATTCGTTGATCACCATGTCGACGGTGAACGCCTCCATCGTCGGCGTCTCCGAGATGATCACCCTGACTGGACAGGTGCATGCGGCCGAGGGCTCGCGGCCCGAGCTCTTGGCGCCGCTCTACGCCTTCGCCCTCGTTTGCTTCTTCCTATACTGCTATCCGATCGGCAAATGGACGCAGCATCTCGAGCGCAAGTATCAAAGCTCGTGACGGAGTAGCTTCAGTCGCGGAAGCAAGCACCCAACACTTTTGTCAGTACGACCCCGACACCATCGACCACGCGATTGCCGCAAGCGAGAGCGCGCCGATCCAAACGGCCGCGCCCACCCAGCGCGACTGCCGCGCCTCCGCCGCCGCCATCCGCTCGACGGTGTCTTGATCGAGCCGCCAGCCATCCCGCGCCATATCGGCGAGCGCCAGCGCGGTGCGTTCCGCTTGGGCCAGCACGCGCGGGGCATCCGCCATGACGCGGCCGAGGACTTCGGCGCCCTGGCCTGCCTCCCGGATACGGCCGCCAAGCCCGAGATTGGACTCGAGCCATTCCTTTGCGATCGGCTCGGCTGCCGTCCACATGTTCAGCGAAGGATCCAATCCCCGCGCGACACCCTCGACGATCACCATGCTCTTCTGCAGCAGGATCAGCTCGGGGCGCGTTTCCATGTCGAACACATCCGTGTAGGCGAAGAGCTGTCCCAGCAGATCCGCCATCGAAATTTCGTCGGCGGTGCGGCCATGAATAGGCTCACCAATCGCACGCATCGCCTGCGCGAAGACCTCGACCGATTGTGTCGGCGGCACATAACCCGCCTCGAAATGCACCTCCGCCGCGCGCCGGTAGTCCCGTGTGATCAACCCATGCAAGATCTCGGCGAGAAACCGGCGCTCCTTGAGCCCGAGGCGGCCGACAATGCCGAAATCGACGGCGGCGATACGCCCCTGCGGATCGACGAACAGATTACCTTGATGCATATCGGCATGAAAAAAGCCGTCACGCATGGCGTGGCGCAGGAATGATCGCAAGACACACAGACCCAGCGCATTCAGATCATGACCTGCTGCTTTGAGCTCCGCATGATCACCGATCGGGATGCCGTCGATCCATTCAACCGTAAGCACGCGCCGGTTGGTTCGCCGCCAATCGATGCTGGGCACACGGAAGTCGAGTTCGCCCTTGGTGTTGTCCGCCATCTCCGAAATGGCAGCCGCCTCAAGCCGCAAATCCATTTCGAGTTCTGTCGTGCGCTCGAGGTTCTCGACCACGGCCAGCGGCTTCAGCCGGCGTGACGGCGCATGAAAGCGCTCCACCAGCCCCGCCGCGAACCGGTAGCTGTCGAGATCGCGCTGAAACCGCTTCTCGACGCCTGGCCGCAGAATTTTCACTGCGACTGTGCGCCGCCCGCCGTCCTGCTCGACGACCTCGGCCTTGTGCACCTGCGCGATCGATGCCGCGGCTACCGGTGGCCCAAAACTCACGAAGTGATCCTCGATTTTGCCGCCGAGCGCATCGACCACCGCCCGCCGCGCTTCCGTCATCGAGAACGGTGGCAGCCGGTCTTGCAGATGGCTCAAATCCCGCGTCACGGCCGGCGGCAACAAATCTCCGCGTGTCGCCAGGAACTGCCCGAGTTTGATGTAGGACGGCCCGAGCGACGTCAGCGCGTTGGCCATGCGCGCATTGGACTTCCGCCCCAACCGGAATGGCCACATCGCCACGCGGATCGGCCACGTCGCGGCATGCGCCAGCCGCAGCGGCCACGGCGCGGTCATGCCTTTCGGCACGAGCGCAACGCCATGCTGCGCGAGCACGATGCCAGCGCGGGCTAGTCGCAATAAATTTCCGATGGCAGTGGCCATAGGCCCCAAATGGATGGTCGGCGGACGAGAGCCGTTATGGCCGTATTCGTGGGGGAAAGAAACGGCGCGTTACGCCGCTGGTTTCCGGCGCGTTAGATGTAGGACCACCCGTCGGCAATGCGCAGGGCCATTATGGCCGCGCGAACGTCATGGACGCCCACAAACTCAACCAATCTGCCTGGTCCTTCGGTGACGCTTGCAGCATATGCACCGCATTCAGCAGATATTCGCCCGGCAGCGGCAGCGGCAGCATGGCACGGCCCTCCACATCGGTCCGATAGCGTCGCGGCTGTTCGGGGTCCTTCAAGTGAAAAACCTTGATCAGTGCACCCGCCAAAGGCTTCCCATCATGCAGCACGCGTATGGGCAACAGCTCGCCCGGTGCCATCTGGTAGGGATTGCGTTCCGCCACCAGCTCCAGCGGCAGGCCGACCGCACGATCATTTCCGCCCCCTCCGCCAACTTGGATCAGCGCCTTGGCACAGCGCGCGAACAACTCCTTGATCGGCGCCTCGGGCTTCTTCTGCGCACGATGCCGTTCCTTGACCCACTCGAGACCTTCGTCATCGAGATATGAATTAAACTTCTCTATGCTCTCGAAGGACAGCGGATCAGGTGCGCCCTGATAGACGACGATCGCGAGCCCGGCATTGCGAAACGTAATCTCGCTGGCGGGATCATCGCCTTCGACCGCCTTGACCGCCCGCTCGCCGCGCGAGTTGATGACGGAATATCGCTTCGCCAGCGCCCTGATAAAAGGATAACTGTCGCCCGAAAAGTTTTGTCCGGTGCGGTGCACGATCGGCACCGCATCCCCGGCCTTCGGCGTATACTTCACGGCATCGAGCCAGAACTCATGCGCAGCCGACGGTGATCCTGCTGCAACAACAGCAACCAAAAGGATCGCTATCCGGATGCCAACCCTGCGGATCGCTGACGTCGTCGTATCCCTTGCTCGCATTCGGTCTATCATAGGCTCTCATCTTTGCACTATGGATCCGGCATGTTCAATGCCGGTGCAGGAACTGGGAACAAGCGATGGTCATTCCAATGGTCACTTTGAGGCACGCGCTTGCGGTGCTTCTCGCCTTGATAGCGTGCACCATGGCACCCGCCATTGCTCATGAGATACGGCCAGCGATCGCAACAGTTTCATTATCTGCGCCGGAACGCATGGATATCGCGATCTCGGCGAACCTCGAAGCTCTGCTTGCCGGCATCGGGCCCGAACACAAGGACACCGACGACGCCCCTGGCGCTACGCAGTACAACAGCCTTCGCGCGCTCGACCCGGAGGCGCTCAAAGTACGCTTTCTGGCCTTCGCCCCAAAATGGCTCGATGGCCTGCGCATCGAGGTTGACGGCGCACGCGTCACGCCAACACTCGCCAACATCGACATTCCCACGAGCGGCGACATCAAACAGGCCCGCATTTCGACCGCGCGCTTGACCGCAGCCGTTCCAAGCACCGCCAAGTCCCTCACGTGGACCTACCCCGCCGCCTTCGGCACCAGCGTTCTCCGTGTCAACCAAATCGGCGGCCCCGAAAAGGATCCCGTTACCGCCTGGCTGAAGGATGGCGTTACCAGCGATCCGATTTCGCTTACTGCTGGCGCGCGCAAAAGCCAATGGGCGACCGCACTCGACTACGTGGTACTCGGATTCACCCACATCCTGCCGAAAGGCCTCGATCACATCCTGTTCGTGCTCGGCCTCTACCTGCTGAGCACCGAGTGGCGGCCACTGCTCGTGCAGGTGACAGCCTTCACCGTCGCGCATTCGATTACATTGGCACTCGGCCTGTACGGCATTGTCGACGTCCCCTCCTCGGTCGTCGAACCGCTGATCGCGCTCTCCATTGTCTATGTCGCGGTTGAGAACATCCTGACGCCGAACCTCACACCTTGGCGACCCTTCATCGTGTTCGCATTTGGCCTCCTGCATGGCTTGGGCTTTGCGGGCGTCCTGCAAGAGATCGGATTGCCGCCAGCCGACTACATCCTGGGTCTCATTTCGTTCAACGCCGGTGTCGAATTCGGCCAGCTCGCGGTCATCGGCCTCGCTTGGCTCGCCACTGGCCTGTGGTTCCGCCACAAGCCCTGGTACCGGTCCCGGATCGTCTGGCCCGCCTCCGCAATGATCGCGTGTGCTGGGCTCTACTGGACCATTGAACGCGTCTTCGGCGGCGGTGCCTGACCTGACACCGACTGTTGCCGGCCGATCACAACCGCTTCGAGAACGCCAATCGTCCCCGATTTCAGGGGGCGGACGCAGGCCGATGCTGCGACATTCGAACCCAGATCCTGTTGCATAGCAGCCGTGAGATCGATTAACTGTGTTTGGGACGAGGGACTTGGGGTCACCCATCCACTCTAGACCCGTGGAACATGCAGGGAGAAACGTAATGCGGATTTTCACGATCGTTTGCGCAGCAGCTTTCGCAATGGCAGTCACATCGGTTGGCGAGATCAGCTCGGCAGAAGCCGCTGCTCACGTGACCAAGGGCAAGCCGGGCCAGTGCGGCACAGGCAAGTTCTTCAGCAAGAAAGACAAGGGCTGCATCGCGAAGTAAGTGGCGATCAACCGCATTTTCGAAACGGGTCGGACGAGTTCCGGCCCGTTTTGCATTCTAGTACCCGGAATCACAAGTCCCTAAGACGTCGGCCTTTGACGCGGCGCTGGTGAACTTTGGATTTGGTCCACACGAAGGGTTCAGCGTCTTCGTTGTAGGCTTTGATGAAGGCATCGATGTGCTTCTGCACTTGCGCGACCGAAGTGAAGGAAGCGCCCGTCAGCGATTGGCCCTGCAGGATCGAAAACCAGCCTTCGACCTGATTGAGCCAGGAGGCCCGCGTCGGCGTATAGTGGAATGTGACACGCGGATGGCGCTTCAGCCAATCGTCATTCTTCCTGTGCGTGTTCAAATTGTCGAGGATGACTTCAAGGCGGCGGTTGGGATAGGCCGCGACGATTTCGTCCATGAAGTCGAGAAATTCCTTGCGGCGGCGGCGCTTCTTGTGTGCGGCCTTGACCTTGCCTGTGGCCACTTCGAAGGCCGCGAACAACGTCGTTGTGCCGTGCCGCTTGTAGTCGTGGCTGTGGCCCGTCAACGCACGGCCATTGGGCAGTTTTAAATAGCCCTGCTCCCGCTCCAGCGCCTGGATCGACGGCTTTTCATCGATGCAGAGAACGACCGCGTTCTTGGGCGGCGCCAAATAGAGCCCAACCACATCGGCGGCTTTGGTGGCAAAATCCGGATCGTTGCTCTCGCACCAGCTCTTGCAGCGCGTCAATGTCTGGCGTCGGCCACTGGCAGGCCGGGCATCCTGCGCCGCAATCCCGAGCGTTCTGAGCGCACGGCGCTCCGCCAGCGCGAACCAACGTCGACAACTCGGTAGGTCCATGTTGCAGCGAACATCCACCACTGGCCGCCGGGGTTTGCCGCGTGCCACGGGCCGCGGATCGTATGCCGCTGCGGGCCCGGCGGCGTATGGAATTTCGCCCGGCGACAACAGTGCCGCTTTGGACCCATCGGACCCGACGTCACGCGCCGAACGCGCGATCAGCGACGCCGCAGTGGTTCCGGTCATGAATGGATTGGCCTGCACGACCGCCGGGCCCAGCACCGATATCACCGGCGCGTTGGGCACTGATTTCAAGATCCTGGTCGCGCCCTGCGGCCCGAGCAGGAACGCGAGCCGCAAGTTTGGATAAGTCACCGGCAGCGCCTGCGCCGCGAGATGTGCCGCATTGTCAATGGTATAGGCCTCTGCCGCCCGGCGTGACCACGCCCGGTCCGTGCGCAGTGCGAGGATTTGCGGGATGGTCATGTCCGCTGTCGCTGCCGCGAAGTGGCGCTTCATGACGTCGAGCCATGTCGCGACGATAAATTGATAGGCGCCAAGCGCCGTCGACCGCGGGTTCGCGAGATTATCGCGACCACTCGACTCTGCCATCATCAGGCGATCCAGAAACTGCGCCTGCGTCATGCTTACAGAAGCAGATGGCGGGCTCACAGAAGCAGGAGGCGGCACTTGCGCGCCTTGCGCCGGTTTCTCGACAACCGCCGTTCGTGGTGCCGGCAGCGGCAACGGTTTGACTGGTGCGGCTTTCGGTGGCTGTGGCGCAACCACCGGCACCGGTGCAGCCGCCACGGCGAGCGTTGTCGCAACGGCACGCACCGGTTTCGCCGCCTCGACGACGGCCTCTGACGATATGGACGGCGCCGGTGCGGCAATGGCTGCGGCGACGAGCGCCAAGGCATGGCCGGCAACTTCAGGCGGCACATCCAACGGCGCCATCTGCCGCACGGGGTTCATCGCGAGTGCTTGCACGACGAGCGTGGCGTGGCACAACAGTGCCACCACCAACACCCGTATGCTATACATTCCAAAGGTCATCTGGGTTCGGCCGCATGCTGCTGAATGCTTCAAAGACACCGAGTTGTCGCCCGGGTCAACGCTAGAAACAAGAATAAGCCCAGAAGGGTGAATGCACCGCCACGATGCAGTCTCAGCCTTTGTCCGATGCGCCGGCATTGGCTAAACTTCTAGCCGAAGCTGAGCTCAACTCGCGACCGTGACATGTCCTCCGTCCATTCAGCCTTCCTGGCCACAGCGACCGCCACCCCTGCCAACCCATTTCTGATCGTGCCCTCGCGGCCGGAGCGCGCCTGGCTGCCTGGTGGTTTGACGCTCACCTATGGCCGCGTCGCCAGCATCGTCGCAGCCCTGAGCGCGCACTACGCGGCCGCCGGCATCGGCCATGGCGACCGCGTCGCCTTGCTGCTCGAAAACCGCCCCGACTTCGTGATGCACTTCCTCGCCCTCAACGCGCTTGGCGCCGGCATCGTGCCCGTCAACCCCGACTACCGGCACGACGAATTGCTCTATCAGATGGACCATAGCGAGGCCGCGCTCGCCGTCGTCGTCTCCGATCGCGTTGATGATCTCGAAGCGGTTGCGCGTGACATGTCTCGCGCCTTGCCGATCATCGACGTCGCCACGTTCATCGATCGGTCCTTGCCCATCGCACGCCCGCGAAGTGGGCGCACCCAGGCGCCGGCGGGTGACACCGAATGCGCCCTGCTCTACACGTCCGGCACTACCGGGCAGCCGAAAGGCTGCAGGCTCACGAACGATTATTTTCTGATCGCCGGACAGGGGTATCTCAACCATGGTGGCCTAGCCGCGATCCGGCAAGGCCTGGAGCGGTTTTATAACCCGCTGCCTCTCTTTCATATGAATCATCTCGCCGTCACGACGACATGCGCAATCCTTTCCGCCAACGCGCTCGTCCTCACCGAGCGCTTCTCGCCATCACGCTGGTGGAATGAAGTCGCCGAGAGCCGAGCAACGATCATCCATTATCTTGGCATTGTCGCACCCACGCTCCTCAACCAACCCGCAGTCCCCGAGGAGCGCAACCATGCCGTCCGCTTCGGACTTGGCGCCGGCGTCGAGCCGTTGCTGCACAAGGCATTCGAGGATCGGTTCGGTTTTCCGCTGATCGAAGTCTGGGGCATGACCGAGACCGGGCGGCTGTTCGTCAATCACACCGAGCCACGCCTCACGGCAACGCGCGCGTTCGGCCGCCCCTACGATGGTCTCGAGGCCCGCGTCGTCGATGATCAGGATAACGCTGTGCCAACCGGAACCCCCGGTGAACTCTTGGTCCGCCACGCGGCAACTGCGCCGCGCCACGGTTTCTTTTCCGGATATCTCAAGGACGACGCGGCAACCGAACAGGCATGGCGCGGCGGCTGGTTTCATACCGGTGACATCGTCACACAAGACGGCACGGGCATGCTCTTCTTCGTCGACCGCCAGAAAAACATGATCCGCCGCTCCGGGGAAAACATCGCGGCGGCCGAAGTCGAGGCCGTGTTGCAGGCGCACGAGGCGGTCGCACAGGTGGCTGTCATTCCGGTCAAGGACGAGATCCGCGAGGAAGAAGTCTTTGCCTGCATCGTGCCGATGCCGGGCGTGCTCGCCAATGCCCCGTTGGCCGATGCGTTGTTTCACCATTGCAACGCACGCCTCGCGTATTTCAAGGCGCCGGGATGGCTCCTGTTTCTCGACACGTTGCCGACCACCGGCACCCAGAAAGTCCAAAAAACGCAGATCTTCCCTGCAGGCCTGGACCCGCGCCAGCACATTGGCGCGATTGACCTACGCGCCCGCAAAAAGCGAAGCTAGAGGAAATTTTCCCTTCAGTGATGACGGTCATCGAGGATAGACAATGGAAAATACCGATGCGATCTGGCGCCTGGTCGATGCCAAGAGGGGCGACTTCGAGGCGCTGAGCGACCGCGTCTGGGGGATGCCCGAGATCTGCTACACTGAATACCGCTCGGTTGCCGAGCATCGCGTCATGCTCGAGAAGCAGGGCTTCCGTATCACCGCGAACGTCGCCGGCATTCCGACAGCCATCATGGGTGAAGCCGGCGACGGCGGACCAGTCATTGCGATCCTCGGCGAATACGATGCGCTTCCCGGTTTGAGCCAGGTCGCGGGCATCGCCGAACCCAAGCCCGTCGAGGCAGGTGGACACGGCCACGGCTGCGGCCACAACATGCTGGGGTCCGCGGCATTGCTCGCGGCGACCGCCATCAAGGATATGCTGGCTGAATCCGGCATCAAGGGTCGCGTGCGCTACTACGGCTGCCCAGCCGAGGAAGGCGGCGCCGCCAAATCGTTCATGGTCCGCGCCGGCGCCTTCCAGGACGTCGATATCGCCATCTCCTGGCACCCCGCCGCCTTCAACAAGGTCGACGACGCAATCTCCCTCGCCAACACCCGCATCGATTTCACGTTCACGGGACGCGCCAGCCACGCCGCCGCCGCACCCCATCTCGGCCGCAGCGCGCTCGACGCCGTTGAGCTGATGAACGTCGGCGTCAACTACATGCGCGAACATATGCCCTCAAGCGCCCGCATCCACTATGCAATGCTCGACGGCGGAGGTGTCGCGCCCAACGTCGTGCAGGCGACCGCAAAGGTCCGCTATGCCATCCGCGCGTTGGACCTTGCGACCATGCGCGGCCTCAACGAGCGCGTCCGCAAGGTTGCGGAGGGTGCCGCCCTCATGACCGAAACCAAAGTCACGACCAAGGTCGTCAGCGCGGTCTCGAACCTGCTCGGCAACACGCCTCTGGAAGAGTTGATGCAGCGGCAGTTCGACCGTCTCGGCGCGCCACCGTTTGACCCCAAGGATCGCGCCTACGCGGCTGAAATCCAAGCGACCCTCTCGAAAGAGGACATCACCTCCTCCTTCGCGCGCGCCGGCGTGCCATTCAAAGCTGGCCTCATGCTCTGCGACACGGTCGTACCTGCCGGCACCAAGGGTGCGCCGATGATCGGCTCGACCGATTTGGGTGACGTGAGCTGGGTAGTACCGACCGTCCAGGCACGCGTTGCAACGCACGCGATCGGCACACCGGGGCACTCCTGGCAAATCACCGCTCAGGGCAAATCCGGCCAGGCGCACAAGGGTATGGTCCACGCCGCAAAAGTGATGGCATCGACCGCTGCCGATTGCATCGCCGACGCGAGCCTCGTTGCACGCGCCAAGGCGGACCTAAAGGCGCGCACCGAGATCACACCCTACGATTGCCCGCTACCGTCCGACGTCATGCCGCCTCTGCAGCCGCCGCCGGCATGATCACATCGCGTCGTAATCGACGACCAGCTTCTCGGTCTTCGGCAACTGCCTGGCACGTGAGGATGAAACCCTTCTCCATCTCCCAGGGCTCGAGGCTGTAGTTGGCGGTCATATCGGCCTTCCCCTCGACCAGCTTGGCGCGGCAGGTGCAGCACATGCCGCCCTTGCAAGCATAAGGTACGCGCAGCCCGGCACGAAGGGCCGCGTCGATCACATGCTCGCCTGCTTCCGCCTCAAACCGGTGCCGCACCCCATCCATGATCGCGATGATCTCGACCTTCCCGCTCTCCCTGCTCTTTGCGGGGAGAGGGTCGGGCTGAAGGTCGGACACAGGCTCCGTTGTCCTCGCGCGATACGCGCCGCCTCCTGCCGCAAAGAACTCATGATGCACGCGATCACGCGCCATCTCGAGTTCGAACAATGCTGCCCGCACATCCTTGATCATCGAGCCGGGACCACAGATGAACGCATGATCGACCATGTCCACTTGGATCATGCGCTCGGCCAGCGCCCTGATTTTCTCGCCCGTGATCCGTCCTTGAAACAGCGGGGCTTCGATCTCGTCATTGCGCGACAACACATGCAACAGCGTGAACCGTCCCATGTACCGGTCTTTCAGATCCTCCAGTGCCTCGCGAAACATGATCGTCTCGATCGCACGATTGCCGTAGACCAACGTGACCCGCGTGCCCGGTTCCTGACCCAGCGCATGACCGGCGATCGCCATCATTGGCGTCACGCCAGAGCCTGCGGCCAATAGCAGAAGATGCCGCGCCGTGCCGTCAGCGGGCGGCGGCGTGAAGCGGCCCGACGGCGGCATCACATCGAGCGTCATGCCGGCGCGAAGAGTGGCGTTCGCCCAGGTCGAGAACCGCCCACCCGCCACGCTCTTGATCGCGATCCACAGATGTTTTTCGCCCGGTTGTGCGCAGATCGAGTAGTTGCGCCGCACCTCTTCCCCCTCGAGTATTGCCCTCAACGCAATGTGTTGGCCCGGCTTAAATCGGAACAGCTCGGCCTTCTCTGGCGGCACGGCGAACCCGACACTGATCGCGTGTTCCGTCTCCTTGCGGACTTCGGCTATCGTCAATGCGTGGAAATCATCGACCATTGCTTAAAGACACTTGAAGGCGTCGAACGGCTCGCGGCAAGTGTCGCAGCGCCACAGCGCTTTGCACGCGGTCGAACCGAACTCGGCAAGTTTCGTTGTCTGCATCGAGTTGCATTTCGGACAAGTAACAGTCTCCTCTCCGAAGAGCGCGCGCGGCGACGCTTTGCCCGCTGGCGGCGCGATGCCGTACGCCTTCAGCTTCGCGCGGCCATCCGACGTGATGTCGTCTGTCGTCCACGGCGGCGACAGCACCGTCTCGACGCGCGCATTCGCTAAACCCGCCTCCAGCAACGCCGCCTCGACTGCGAGCCTGATCGCCAGTGTGGCCGGGCACCCCGTATAGGTCGGCGTGATTTTGACGACGATCGCGCCCTCGCGCTCTTCTACGCCGCGCATGACGCCGAGATCGGCTAGCGTCAGCACCGGGATTTCCGGATCGAGCACGGCGCCTGCGATATCCGCGGCCCGCGCAAGGTCACGATCGATCGTCACCACACCGCCCCCGGATGTGCGCGTGCCAGCGACTGCATGTCGGCCAGCATGTTTGAAAGGTGCTCCGTATGCCGGCCGGACCGACCACCGCCATGCACCCACCGCGCCTTTGGCATATCGAGCGTCGCTTCTTTGAATACGCGTGCAATCATCGCCTCCCACGCCGGCCGCACCGCCGCCCGATCGGGCACCACGCCAGCCATCGTAAGCTTCTGTTCTACGTCATCCATGGCGAACAACTCGCCGAGATACGGCCAGAGATCATCCGCTGCTGTGACCAGGCGCCGCCGGCTCTCCTCGGTTCCGTCGCCAAGCCGGATCACCCACTCGCCAGCATGCCGCACATGATACGTCATTTCCTTCACGGCCTTGGCTGCGATCTCCGAAAGCCGCGGATCGTTGGAACCGGCAAGCGCCGCGAAATAAGGTTGCATGAACGCACTGTAGAGAAATACACGCAACATCGTACGTGCAAAATCGCCATTCGGCAGCTCGACAAGCTGCATGTTGCGGTACTGCGTCCGCGTCGCGGAAATAGGCGAGCCTGTCCTCGTCGCGTCCCTGCCCCTCCAATTCCGCCGCGTACGAAAGAAAGAGCCGCGCTTGGCCCAAAAGATCGAGGCCGAGATTGGCAAGCGCAATATCCTCTTCGAGCGTTGGCGCGAACCGGCACCACTCCGACAGCCGATGCCCAAGCACCAGCGCGTCATCGCCGAGGCGCATTGCAGTACTGCTTATGGCTGCATCGCCCATCACATGTGCCCGACGTCGTCGGGGACCTTGTAGAATGTCGGATGGCGATAGATTTTCGATCCGGTTGGCTCGAACAGTTCGTCCTTGTCGGCAGGATCCGACGCGACGATCTCGCTCGACGGCACCACCCACAGTGAAACGCTCTCGCCGCGCCGCGTGTAGACGTCGCGCGCCGCCTGCAGCGCCATCGTCGCGTCGGGCGCATGCACCGAGCCGCAGTGCTTGTGCGGCATCCCCGACCGATTGCGGATAAACACTTCCCAGAGCGGCATTGGCAATTCAGTCATCGTCTTCCTTATCTCCCGGGCAACGCTACATCGATCGCCTTGCCGCCATAACCATGCTTCTGATCGCGGCCTTCGATCTTCACCGACTTGATCCCCGGCGGGATCGAGACGCCATGCAGATCGCGCGTGAACGGCTGCTCGTCGGCATGGTCGTGCAGTAAGATGCGCTCGCCATAGACTTTGCCATCGGGCCCCACCACGCGGAACGCATCGGCATAACGCTGCGCAGTGTCATAGGGCGATGAAACGGTCACATCGAAATCGAACGTCAATGCGCTCTGCGCCTTGACCTTCACCGAGACGATGTCGGGGAACGTCTGGTCCTTGCCTTGTGCCAGCACCGCCGGCGCCAGCGCAACTCCAGCGCCAAACATCGCACCCAAGACAATCCGCCGATCAATCACTCTTGCCCCTCTCTCGCGATCTGCGGACGATAGCCTGCTACTCCGCCGCAATTTTTGCAGCCGCCGCCCGCTGACGCCGCTTTTCCGCGTAGGCAAGTGCTGCTTCCCGCACCCAGGCGCCGTCCTCGTGCGCCTTGACGCGCGTCTGCAGGCGCTCGCGGTTGCACGGTCCATCACCTGCCAGCACGCGCTTGAATTCTGACCAATCGATCTCGCCGTAGGACCAGTGACCGGTCGTCTCGTCCAACTTCAGATCGGGATCAGGGAACGTCAGATCGAGGTATTGACCCTGCGGCACCGTCGCATCGACGAACTTCTGGCGTAGATCGTCGTTCGAGAACCGCTTGATCTTCCATTTCATCGTGTCGGCACTATTGAGGCTCTCTTTGTCCGACGGCCCGAACATCATCAGCACCGGCCACCAGTAGCGATTGAGCGCCTCCTGTACCATCTCCCGCTGCTTCGGCGTGCCGTGCGCGAGCGTCGTCACGATCTCGTAGCCCTGACGCTGATGGAAGCTCTCTTCCTTGCAGATGCGGATCATGGCGCGCGCATAGGGGCCGTAGGAGCAGCGGCACAGCGGGATCTGATTCATGATTGCCGCGCCATCGACCAGCCAGCCGATGATCCCGACATCGGCCCATGTCAGCGCTGGATAATTGAAGATCGAGGAGTACTTCGCGCGGCCTGAGTGCAGAGCCTCGCAGAATTCCTCGCGCGACGTGCCGAGTGTCTCGGCCGCCGCATAGAGATAGAGCCCGTGCCCGCCCTCGTCCTGGACTTTTGCGAGTAGCGCCGCCTTACGCCGCAGTGATGGCGCCCGCGTGATCCAGTTGCCCTCGGGCTGCATGCCGATGATCTCGGAGTGTGCGTGCTGCGAGATCTGGCGGGCCAGTGTGCGGCGGTAGCCCTCAGGCATCCAACTGTTCGGCTCGATTTTGTCCTCGGCGTCGATAGTCGCTTGAAAGCGGGTAAGCCGCACTGGATCGTCGGCGGCGATCATCGACAATTCTTTCTCATTTAGCGCCTGGGTATACATGCTGCCTCCGTGCGACTGCTCAGTTTAATACTACATATTTGGCGGCATATTGTAAAAGCTCAGCTGCCCTGCCCGATGGCGCTTGAGCCAACCGTTAGCCACAAGCCGGAGACCCGCCCACCTCCAGCTGCGTGCCGAGCCACAATGTGCCGCCGCGTGGCACGACCACGTCACCGTACACCGTCGCGATCATCGACCACGTCCGCAGCGGACGGTCGATGCGCGCGAGCATATCAGGCAGCGGCAAGGCCAAGTGCGCGGCCTCATTGCGGCGCTAATTTTGTGTCCGGGGGCGCACCAGGAGTAGCACTCGGCTGCCGACTGGATGCCAAGCTCCGGGCCTGCTCGATCCACTGTTCGCGCTGCAGCCGGCCCTTGAGCGCTGGAGCGACCGTCTCGAACCATCGAATGTTGTCATCGGTCCAGGCCGCGAGCTGCGCATAATGCCAGATCCCGATTGCATTGAACCCCTTCTCGAGTGGTTCGGTGAAACCGCGGATCAATTTCAGGTCGTCTTTCTTGCCATCAAGTGGCGCGATCAACCGCACCGGTTGTCCCAAAGTTGGCACGGCCCGCGGCGGCGAATTCGTTGTCTTTGCGGCGATGGCGGCAGCTGCCGGCGATAGCTTGGGCTCGGTCGCGCGCGTGACGGATGGTGGCGACTGCGGCGCCGGCATGGGAGGCACTTGCCCCACCGCGATCGCTTCTTGGGCCACGGCCTCGATGACGGGCGCGCCAAACTGTCCCGCTTCGAAAACAAGCCAACTCGCAGGTGGTTCCGGCTCGGCTGCGGGCGCGGCGGCGACGGTTTGCGGTACCGGAGTTGCTTCGAGCGGTGCCGCAACTGTTGCTTTTACCGGAGTCGCTGAAGGTATCGCGGCCGCGACCTCACCTTTCCGTCGCCACGGGATCAACGCACTGGCAACACTCCCGATCCAATACGCAGCAGCCAGCAGCAACCCCGCTTCGAGCCACAAGCCGGCGCGGCCACGCACGAGATCAAACGCGCTCAGAGCGACGCCAGCGAGTAGTATCAGCGCTCCATAAACGCCGATCGCAAGCGCTGGAGGGGTATCGGACTCCCGGGCCACTAATCCGCCGGCAAGCGCACCGAGCGCGCCCGCCATTGCCATCGGCAACGCCAGCTCCGCCATGAGGTGTGTCAAAGATCCGCTCACCGGATCACCATGAGATCTACCCGCAGAACCGCGTCAGTTCGATTCGCATTGGTCTGCCTGCCGCCACCAATGCCAGGGCTCACTGGCCGGTTCGACACAATCAGCCGATCGCGCTCGACCCCCGACCTCAGCAGGAGTTCCGCCACGGTTATCGCCCGCCGCCGTGCCAGTTCACTATCCTTCTGAATGTCCTTCTTTTCGCCGTGCGCCGGATCACCATGCCCGGCGATCACCACCCGCGCTCTGGGACACTGCACCATCTTAACCGCCAGATCGATCAGCTCGGCACGGTTGGCGGGGGTGAGTGTCACCCGCTCCGGTTCGAATTCCACACGCAGCCGTTGTGCAAGCGTGGCAACGCTCTCTCTACAATCCGCTGGCGAACCAGGCAGCGGCGAAGCCGTAGCTGCGCGGAGCGCTGGCGCGACGACGGACTCGAGGCGCGGCTCTGGTGCTCTGAGCAAATCAATCTGCGTGAGTTTGATGCCTGCCGGCCAAGTCTGCGCATCGGCTTGGAGACGCGCAGCCGCTGCGGCATCGATAGGTTGCCCAGACACTGAGACGCCATCATCCGCCACCACGACCGACCCGTAAGCCAGTTGCGCGAGTAATAAGATGCTGCGCTCCGCTGCCGCTCCGGCACTGGCGGGTGCGCCCTCGACGACCACTTGCCGGTCAGCAATCACCGACTGCGGGATTGCAGTTGCGACGGCGACCCAGAGCTTTTGCCGGATCGCGGCCGAGCCGACGCCACCGGATAGGACGATCTGAGTGCCGTTGCGTTCGGCGCTCCACGTAAATCGCCGCGGCTCCGCCACCGCGATCTCGACAACGCCGAGCCTCAATCCTGCCGGCAATGTACTCAGGTCAGCTGCTATCGACGCCCGCACTCGCTCTCCCGAAACCATGCCGCGCAATGTATAGGCGTCGCCGATCAATTGAACCGTGCCAGACTCGAGCCGCGCGAGGTGGCGCAGCGCCATTTCCGCCCCTTGTGCGAACATCGGCGACGGACTCGCCTGCTCAAGCATGCGATCAGAGATCACAGTTCCCGGCAACAGCCCTGCCAACTGCTCCAGCACGGACCGGCGGACGGCCCCTGACGGAATGTTGCCGTGCAGGCGAACCTCGTTTCCGATCCGAACAGCACTCCAGACAAAAGGCGCGGAACCTGCCTCTGTGCCCGCTGCTGTGCCGGCCGCTCCAGGCGCCGGCGCTGGCGGAGCGATCATGGTCCGATCATCGACACGCCGGAGGCCCGGAATCGCTCCCAAGCTGGCGATGATTGCGTCGCGATGCGCCGCATCTTGCGCCGCCCCACTGACGATCACATCGCGTCCAGCCACGGTAACCGAAGCCCATTGCGCGTCACTTCGACTTGTGAGCGCCTGCTTCAGCTTTACCTTCAGACCGTTTTCGAGCGTCGGCTGCAACCACCCCATCACGGCGATCCAAATGCCGATGACGGGCAGCAATCCCACCACTAATTTGCGCAACACCATCGCCGCCGGCCAAATCGTTTCAGTCAGTCTACCACACTTCAGTATCGTGTCGCGCTCAGGCCTTCGGCGACGCTCATCGCACAACGACGGCGATGATCATTGGGCTCAGTAACCGCGCCGACAACTAAGCCTCACCCTAACGGATTCAACATTTGACAGTCTAATGACAGCAACTCGAATTGGCTACATAGCTGCTTCGTCACATTGTTATCGCCGCACGACTGTTGTATCAATCGAAGCATTGATTGGTGACGTCGCTTTTCCCCCGGAGTACTTTGACGATGTATTTCTATCCGACCGAGCGGATCGGTGTGTTCATTGATGGAGCCAACCTCCATGCAACCGCCAAATCCCTCGAATTCGACATCGACTATCGCCGCCTATTGACCTGGTTTCGCGAAAGCGCGCAGCTGATCCGGGCCAACTACTACACCGCTCTCATCGAAGATCAGGCCTATTCGTCGCTTCGTCCGCTCGTGGATTGGCTCGATTACAACGGTTTCACGGTCGTCACCAAACCGGCCAAGGAATTCACCGATAGCCTCGGCCGCCGCAAGGTGCGCGGCAACATGGATGTCGAGCTGACGATCGATGCCCTAACGCTCGCCGATCAAATCGATCATGTGGTCATTTTCTCGGGTGACGGCGATTTCCGCGCGCTGGTCGCGGCAATCCAGGAAAAGGGCCGGCGCGTCAGTGTCGTATCCACCGTGCAAACCCAGCCGGCCATGATCTCCGACGAATTGCGCCGCCAAGCGGATCAGTTCATAGAACTCGCCGATCTCGAAGGCCGCATTGGCCGATCGGCGTCCCGCGGCCGATCAGATGACGCTCCCCGCCACAGGCCACGCAACGATCCGGAAGCGCACTTGCCGTCCAGCGATGACGAAAATCGCGCCTAAGCACCTAAATCGGGCCGATTGCGTCGCGGAGCTCGGCGAGTGAGCGAATGGTCACGTGTGGCAGTCCGCCATCCGCCGGTATGGCCGCCGCGTGGATACGGTGTGGCCGCTCGATCATGACGCTCAGCCAACCACGTGCATTGGGCACGACAAAATCCTTCGCCGGGTTATCTCCGACATAGACCATACGGATGCCATCTCCGCCAAGCTGCGCCTCGATCATCTCGAAGGCGCGGGGATGCGGCTTGAAGAATGCACGGCCCGATCCCAGCGCGCCCGTATAGATGATCTCGGCGAACCGCTGCTGCAATCCGAGCGCTGCGACCTTGCGCGTCTGCATCTCGAGCGATCCATCAGTGATCATGCCCATTGGGGTCGTCACTGCCTGGAGCACCGGCATCACATCGTCATAGACCGAGATCGCCGGATCGTGATCGCGATACGCTTTTCGCAATTGATTGAGATCGGCGATGGAAAAATCGGGCTTCCGCTTTTTCAATGCTTGCTCGAAGACTGTCCCCAAATGTCCCTGATCCAACAAGACGGTCATTTCTTCGGCGAGCCCGGCCACGCCAAGTGCGCCTTCAGCCCAGGCCGCTGCCGCATTGAATCCCGAGATGGCGTAGAGCCGCTCCGAATGCAGCGTATCGTCGAGGTCGAAGACGAGGCGAATGTTCTCGGGAAATCCGCGCGCGGTCACTGCCGTACCGCCTGCCGCACGCGAAAGAGGTGCCAGACCGCGAGGCCAATGACAATCGCAGCCCCAGCCTGATGCGCAAGCCCGAGCGACAGCGGCACCTTGGCGATCAGCGTCCAGATCCCAAACACCATCTGCATCACGACGCCCGCCGCCAAAGCACCCGCACTCCGCCGCACATCCTCGTCATCCGCCCGGCGCATTGTGTCGATGGCGTGAAAGACCGCCAACAGCACGATCGCGTAGGCGAGTCCGCGGTGCATGAACTGCACCGTCATCACGTTCTCGAAAAGGTTCAAGTACCATGGGCTCATGACCCACAATCCACTCGGCACGATGCGGCCGTCCATCAGCGGCCACGTATTGTGACTTAGGCCGGCCTTGAGGCCGGCGACGAACCCGCCGAGAACCGTCTGCAGGAACACCAATCCCAGAAGCAACCGCGCGCGCCACAACGCCGCAACCGGAACTGTATCGAGGCGGATCGCCGCCCGGACCGTCCCCAGGGAAAAGATCAACCAGAGCGCGCACCCGAGGATGACGAACGCGATCGTCAAGTGCAACGCTAGCCGATACTGGCTCACGTCGATACGATCCACTAGACCCGACTGCACCATGTACCAGCCAACCGCGCCTTGTAGTGCGCCAAGCGCAAAAAGCCCCACCAGCTTTGGCAACAACGCTCGATTGATCAGTCCGCGCGCCAGAAAAATCAGGAATGGCATCAGAAACGCGACACCGATGACGCGGCCAAGAAAGCGGTGCGCCCATTCCCACCAAAAGATCACCTTGAACTGATCGAGGCTCATGCCTTTGTTGACGAGCTTATACTCGGGGATCTGCTTATACTTAGCGAAGGCATCGGCCCAATCGGCGCCCGTCAACGGCGGGACCGCACCCATGATCGGCCGCCACTCCGTGATGGACAATCCGCTGTCCGTCAGCCGCGTCGCGCCGCCGACCACGATCATGGCGAACACGAGCGCGGCAATGGCCATTAGCCATCGGCGCAATGCTGGCGCTGGCGCTCGATCGGGGGGCGCCTGCGGCATCCTGAGACTTGCGGTGACGGCCATGTGTCGGGCACTCCTGACATGGACTTGCGCTAACGGGTATCGGTTCCGTGCGCAACGCGACGCGCTTACGCATGGTGCGCCGCTTGGAGGGAAACGTCATGCCACTTCGCATCCGAAAGCTGATCGGGACCGTGCTGTTGCTCGTCCTGATCGCCGTTTATGCCCTTGTGGTGATGGTCTTTGCTTCGACGTGGCTACCCAAGGGCGGGCGCTGGATCGAACTCGCGTTCTATATGGTCGCCGGATTGGCGTGGGTGCCGCCCGCCGCCTGGATCGTCAGCTGGATGCACCGGACGTGAGCCGAGGTCTGTATTCAAGCTAGCGCAGGATCACGCTGGCTCGGGCCGCGTGCGGATCCGGTTCGCGATTTGGTAGCATGCGAATGGCAAACCCGACATCAATACCTGTAGATAACGGACGTCTTGATAGTCGCCGTTGAGCGACAACCTTGGCAATTCCATCATGCCGTCGCGGCTCTCGGTGTAAAGAAGCCCTTTTCGGGTCGTCACCGCAGTCTTGAGCCCGAGTTCGCTCGCAATCCTGAAGTCGCGCCGCCCGGCCGACGTTGCATCGCCGAACGGATAGCTGAAATGCTTGCAAGGGCGGCCAAGTTCCTGTTCCAGCCGCTGGATGCTGCTCGCCATTTCCGCGCGGGCCTCTGCGTCCGACAGCTTGGCAACCGCAAAGTGCCCGCGCGTATGGGCGCCGATGGTCACCAGCGGATCGGCCGCAAGTTTTCGGATCTCATCCCAGTTCATGATCAAATCGCGGCACATCTTGTCTTCATCTATCCCGCACGATGCGGCGAGTTGATGAATGATGCCGCGGGCTTCGCGCTCATCGATCCCGCGCAGCCACCAGTACAGGCGATGATAGGTCGATTCCTTCTGTGCGATGGTTTCACACTTGAACGATTGGAGTTCCCCGTTCATCCGGATTTCGACGCGCGGCAAGATGCAGATGGCGCGCTCGAGCGACAGCCACCACAGATGGCCTTTGCCATCCGCATAAGCGGTCGGCACATAAATGGCGAACGGCACATTGTTGCGCCGGAAGATCGGGTAGGCGTTTTCAAGATTGTCGCGATAGCCGTCGTCCAGCGTGAACGCCGCGAACCGGCGGCTGAAGTCGCGCTCGGCGAGACGGCGATGGACCTCGTCCAAAGACACCAAGTCAAAACCGCTTTTGCGGACTTCCGCGATGGTTTTCTCGAGGAACTCAGGCGTGATCCGCAAAATGCGGTTCGGATCGCACTCGCCGTCCGACGCGTCACCGACCTGATGCAACATGAATATGGTGCCGACGCCCCTGGTCCACGGCGCCAGGGCTTGACCGGCACCCGTATAGTGCAAGGCGGTCAGCGCGGCCTTAAAGAGTTTGGTTGACCGGCGGCTCATGTGCGTCTGCGAACTCGTTCCTGAATGGACCACACGCGGCGCCCCAATGCGGGACGATCACGGCAGCGAGAGGATCGTTGCAAAACCCATGCAAAGAGCCCGCTAAACCCAACGTTGCAGCCGGTTGAACGCAAAAGGGGCCGCCATTGGCAGCCCCGATCGCAAAAACCCAGATTTACGCCGGTGGTTAATGGTGAGCCTTCCGCGGGCGCCGCGCCGGAAGGTAAATGCGCTGACACGGCAGGATCACATCGGCATCGTCGATCCGGCTTGTGTTCGCGCGGTAGATGCGCGCCCAACGGTTCCCACTGTTGTAGTGCCGCCCAGCGATGTCCCAAAGTGTGTCACCCTGGGCAACGACGTACCAGCCCGGCAGGCGTATATCCCGCCCTGCTGCAGGGCAGATGCGGCCGGAACGGTTTTCCTTCCCGTCTCGGGAACGAGCGGATCCCGACGCCGCGCGTTGAGATGTATCAGCGCTTCGCGACGGTTGCGCCGGTGATGGCGACGGCCGTGCCGGTGCCACTGGTTGCGGCACCACAGCCGCTACGCGCTCGCTGACCTGCTCGGCGCGCTGGGCGGCGCCCGCTGCGGCTCGCGCTGCGACAGTCATCTTGTCGGCTGCCTCTTTCTGCTTGGCCGGCGTCGTCGCCGCGTCGGCAGCCGCCCGCGCATCCGCCGCTGTTTTTTGTGCCTCGGCGGCCCGGCGCGCTTGATCGGCGATCTGTTGTTCCGCGAGGCGCTTGGCATCCGCTTCGCGTTTGGCGCGAACGAACGCGACGGCCGCGTCCTCGGCCTTCTTGCGCTCCTCCGCCAACTGCTTTTCGGCAGCGTCCTTCGCGGCTCCGGCCGGCAGCGTCTGCACCGACCGCTGCATCTCAGTCACCGATTTCTGCGCAGCCGCTTGCGCGACCGTCGCCGCTGCCACAGCCACCGCAATCTTCGCGGCATCGGATCTAGCTTTTTCGGCTGCATCGGCTGCACGCTTCACATCGGCGTCGATGCGCTCCTGAATCGTGCGTCGCTCGACAGCGACACGGTCAGCCTCGGCTTTCTTGCGTGCAGCGTCTTCAGTGATGCGTTGCGTCGCTTCAGCAGCCTTGGCCTTGGCGACGCGCTGAGCTTCGTCCTCCGTCGCTTTCTTGGCATCCGCGGTCTGTTTCGTCGCATCGGCGCGCTTCGCATCAGCTTGGCGACGCGCCTCATCATCAGCGGCTTTCTTGGCGTCGGCTTGTTTTCGCGCCTCCTCGTCGGCGGCCTTCTTCGCCTCGGCCTGTTTGCGAGCCGTCTCTTCGGCAGCCTTGGCATCGGCCACGCGCTTGGTGTCCGCCACGCGCCGCGCTTCGTCATCAACAGTCTTCTTGGCGTCGGCTTGCTTTCGCGCTTCGTCATCCGCGATCTTCTTCGCCTCGGCCTGTTTGCGAGCGGTCTCTTCAGCAGCCCTGGCATCGGCGACACGCTTGGCGTCCGCTTGACGGCGCGCTTCGTCATCCGCCGCCTTCTTCGCTTCGGCCTGCTTGCGAGCGGTCTCTTCAGCAGCCTTGGCATCGGCGACGCGCTTGGCGTCCGCTTGACGGCGCGCTTCGTCATCCGCCGCCTTCTTCGCTTCGGCCTGCTTGCGTGCGGTCTCTTCAGCAGCCTTGGCATCGGCTATCCGCTTTGCGTCCGCCACCCGCCGTGCCTCGTCATCAGCAGCCTTCTTCGCGTCAGCCTGCTTGCGTGCGGCTTCATCGGCAGTTTTCTTGCGCGCCGCCTCCTCGGTGGTCTTGGCATCCGCGGCCTTCTTGGCCTCGGCCTTCTTCATATCTGCGGCATCCGCCTGACGGCGTGTCTCCGCAAGTTTACGTTCTTCCTCGGCTTTCCGCGCTGCGGCGGTACCTGCTGGCGCCTCTGGTGGTTTCTTGGCGTCCGCCGCCTTCTTCTCCTCATCGGCCTTGGCCGTGGCGGCTTGATCCTGCTCCGCCTTCTTCTTTGCGGCCTCGATGGCGATTCCGGCGGCACCTGCGGCGACGCCGGCACCCGCCGCCTTGCGCGCGGCATCCGCCACCGGATCCCACACGCGCGACGGTGGTGGCGGCGCGGGCTTTCCTTCGCTCAGCTGTTTCATGACGCCCTGGTAGTCGTCTTGCGACTTTTTCAACCACTCACCGGGGTTCATGGCGGTTTGCACCGGCACCTGAGGCGTTGTCTTCGTTGCCGGCGTTTGCGCGGACGGAGTTTGCGTTGGCGGCGTTTGCGTTGGCTGTGCTGATTTTACGGGCGGCGCAGAAGCTGGCTGGGTTTTTCCCGGCGGTGCTGCAGGCGCTCCCGGATTTGACAGCTGCTTCATGACGGACTGGGAATCGTCGCTCGACTTTTTCAGCCAGTTCCAAATCGTGGACAGCGGATCGTCGCTGGCCGGCGACTTCTGTGCTTGCACCACTCGGACGGGTGCGGCTTCCGGCGCCGCATTCTTGCCAAGCACCTCGTCGAAGGCCTTGGATGCCTTCGCCGCGAGCTCTTCTGCATCCTTGCGCGATGAACTGCCGGTACCATCCGCAAGCTTGGAGGCATCATGCACGGCAGCTGTCTTGCTGCCACTCGCTTCAAACAGAGTGCGCGCGCCTGACCTGCCATCGCCGAGCCATACGCGGACTTCTTCACCAACGAGGATCCGGCCGCTATCGTCGCCGCGGCTCGACACTGAGAACCGCCGGTGTCCCGCGGCATGGGGGCCTTCGACCGGAATCTGCCACGTTCCTTGGGCATCGGGCCTTGCCTGTCCGAGCGCACGTCCATCGACGACGAGCGTCACAACATGGCCGGCGGTCGCCGAACCAAAAATATCGATACGTCCGATCCCGTTACTGACGACCCGCGCAATTGCCGGACGTGTGCTGCCACCTGATCCGAGGCTCGTCAGCAGCATTGAGCCGCGACGTTCGACCGTTGGCTCGGATGCAGCAATTGGACGTTCGGAGAAACTGGTGTTGATGAGCAACGCGGCATTGTCCCATGGCGCGCTTTGGGTGTTGCGCCGATCCATCACGATGCCCACGTGCGGATACTGCGTCATGGCAATTCCGGTGTACGCGGTCAGAGCGCCCGACAGCATGAGAAAAAACTTGAAGCCCTTCATGAGCGATACGCCTCCTGCACTAGGATAATCAATCCAGCGCTTTTTCTCACAAGTACGGTTAGTTACACGCGTATCCTGCGATGACACGGCAAGTTACCAGTCCAACATAATAGGATTGATCGGTCCGGGCAAACCGCGCATCCAAGCCGTCCGTGGTCGTCTGGTTGCGTGGTTAATCTTCCAGGCCGCAATTTGGTCGCTCGAAGCACGGCAGTGTTGCGATCCGATCGACATGGTTGATACTGGCAACAGAACAGCAACATCCGTGTGGGATGATCGCGACGTGAAAATCCAGGACGCCCATATGCAAAAGCATGCCGCCCCATCCGCCCCGAGTTCTCGCCTGCGCAACATCTGCGTCTATTGTGGGTCCGGCAATGGCCGCGACCCGGCCTACGTCGATGCCGCCCGCACTTTGGGCCGTACGATGGCCGAGGCGGGGCTAGGCCTGGTTTATGGCGGCGGCAGCCTCGGCCTGATGGGGGAGACCGCCCGCGCCGTCCTCGGCAATGGCGGCCATGTTACAGGGATAATTCCGCAATTCCTGTCCGAGAAAGAGCAAATGCTCCGGGACGTGCAGGAGCTGATCGTCACGGACGACATGCATCAGCGCAAACGCCTGATGTTCGAGCGCGCCGACGCGTTCGTCGCCCTGCCGGGCGGCATTGGGACGCTCGAGGAACTGATAGAACAACTGACGTGGTCGCAGCTCGGCCGGCACACCAAACCGATCGTCGTCGCCAACATCAATGGATTCTGGCAACCGCTCTTGGCCCTGTTGGGACATATGCGTGACGAGGCGTTCATTCGCCCTGGCCTGGATGTCGCATTCATGACGGTCAATCGGGCCGAGGACATCGTGCCGGCGCTCCTGCGCTTCGGTGTCCCGTCCGAGACGCCGGCGGGGCTCACACAGAAGTTCTGAACGACCTAACGCCTACGGACGGGCTGCCACTTGCGCAAGCCGCGCCCAATCATCGAGCTGCAGTCGCGCGACCAGCCGGTAGGTTCCGGATTCGAGTTTGAATATCGAGGTTTCGCCCTCTTTCACCTCAAACCATTCCTTGCCGAATGCCTCGGTGATGTTCTGCTTGTGCGTGATGATCAGGCGGTTCTGGTTGGGCGGTAACGATGACGTCACCAACTGACGCATCGCTTCGGCGCGCCGCGCATTCTCGTTGGCGGAGACGACAATGCCGCCTTCGGTCACGTCGGCGCTCGTCTTCGGCTCGCTGAAACCGGCTAAGATCGCCGTCTGATAGGCGCGATTGAAACGGCTCGTCACGACCTCGGCGATGGGCGCCCCGATCGAGCGCAGCCAGCCGCCAAAGGCCCGGGCCGAAGCCTTGCCCTGATCCGTCAATTGCCGCTGCTTCTTGATGTTCTTGAAGTTCAACGGATCGGTGTCACCTTGATCACGGTCCGATGCGCAGTGCCGCATCACCAGCACATGCCCGCCGCCTCGCAAGGCATTCACCAACGCCCCGTCGGTTGGCTTCGACTGAGCCAACGCAGAGCCCGCCAAAACGCCCAACACCAAACCGGCCAAAGCCACCACGCGCAAGGCGCGCATTCGTTCTCTCCGCATCGCGAGGGCTCGTCGAACCGGGGCCGCCGTCCCTTTCGGCGGAAGCTACACGCCCTGCCCCACGGAACGCAACGCCTCACCAAACGTGCCGCGCCAACCGTTGCGCCTCTGCACAGTTCCCGCTAAGAGCCCCGGATGCCGCTTGCGAACGCTCACGACACCGACCCCGAAGCGCTCCTTGTACGTTTTCTGGCCGGAGATCGCGGTGCCATTTCCCGCGTCGTCACCGAGTTCGAACGATCGGGTCCGTTGGTGCCAGCCCTCTTGTCTCGCTTTGCACCTCTCCTGGGGCGCGCGCTGGTCGTCGGTTTCACCGGCCCGCCCGGCGCGGGAAAATCGACCCTGGTCAACGCCTATGTGACAGACCTGCGACAGAACGGCGAACGCCTCGCGATCGTTGCCGTCGATCCCTCGAGCCCTATTTCGGGCGGCGCCATTCTGGGGGATCGCATCCGTATGACCACCGCCCGCGACGATCAGGGTGTCTTCATGCGCTCGCTCGCGAGCCGGGGCGCGCTCGGCGGTCTCTCGCCCGCCGCCGTCCGCGTCATCGACGCCCTCGATGCCGCGGGCAACGCGACCATTGTCCTTGAAACCGTCGGCACCGGCCAGTCGGAAATCGACATCGCCGAAATCGCGGACGTGCGCGTGGTCCTTGCTGCCCCCGGCCTCGGTGACGATATCCAGGCCATGAAGGCCGGCTTGCTCGAGATCGCCGATATCATGGTGGTCAACAAGGCGGACCGGCCGGGCGCGGATGCCACGCGCCAACAGTTGGCGGGTGCGCTGTCGCTTCGCCACGACCGTGCGGACGTGCCGGTGCTCAAGACGACGGCCACCACGGGCGCTGGCGTATCGGAGTTGAAAGACGCAATCGCGCGCGTGGCCGAGCGGCGCTTGGCGGATGGGCCCATCGTCCGCCGCCGCCGGCGCGCACGCTATCTGATTGCCCGCGCCGCCGCGGATATCGTCGCGGCCCGCATTCGCGCCGGCGCCGGTGGCACGCTCGACACCGTCGCCGACGATGTCCTCTCGGGTGCGCTGTCCGCCGAGGCCGCCGCAGCGCTCATCATCGGCGGCATCTGATCAGGGCGCCGCCGCGCCGGCCTTCAGCAGTTTATAATTGATGCTGTCGATCAGCGCTTCGAAGCTTGCGTCGACGATGTTCGGCGAGACGCCGACCGTGAACCAGCGCGCGCCTGACGCCTTGTCATGGCTCTCGACCAGCACGCGCGTCACCGCTTCGGTGCCGCCGGTCAAGATGCGCACCTTATAGTCGACCAGCTCGACATCCTGGATGTGCGATTGATAGCGTCCGAGATCCTTGCGCAGCGCATTGTCGAGCGCGTTGACGGGTCCATTTCCTGCCGCCACCGACCACAACGGTTCCTCGCCTTCGATCGCGACACGCACCGTCGCTTCCGAGACGGTCACGAGACTGCCCACGGCGTTATGCCGCTTCTCCACCATCACCCGGAAACTCTCGACCGTGAAATACTTCGGAACCTCCCCCAGCAGACGTCGCGCCAGCAGCTCGAACGAGGCGTCCGCGCCTTCGTAGGCATAGCCGACGGCCTCGCGCGCTTTCACTTCATCGAGCAGCGTCGTGATGCGCGGATCGTTGCGCTGCACATCCACGCCGAGCCGTTCGAGTTCGTAGACCAGGTTGGATTTCCCCGCCTGATCAGAGACGAGCACGCGGCGGCGATTGCCGACGAGTTCGGGCTGGATGTGCTCATAGGTCTCCGGCTCCTTCAGGATCGCACTTGCGTGGATCCCTGCCTTGGTCGCGAACGCGGCCTCGCCCACATAGGGCGCGTGGCGGTTCGGTGAGCGATTCAGGATCTCGTCCAGCACGCGGCTTGCGTGCGACAGCCGCTGCAGCCGCTCTGGCGTGACCCGCGTCTCGAAGCGGTCCGCAAACGCGCTCTTCAGCAATAAGGTTGGAATGACCGACGTCAGATTGGCGTTGCCGCAGCGCTCGCCAAGACCATTGAGCGTGCCTTGGATCTGCCGGCACCCCGCCCGCACCGCCGCAAACGTATTTGCGACCGCATTTTCCGTATCGTTATGCGTATGGATGCCAAGGTGCGTTCCCGGAACGTGTTGCGCGACCTCGCTGACGATCCGCGAGACTTCATCCGGCAACGAGCCGCCATTTGTATCGCAGAGGACCACCCAACGCGCGCCAGCCTTGTACGCGGTCATCGCAACGGCGAGTGCGTAATCCGGATTGCCCTTGAAGCCGTCGAAGAAATGCTCGCAATCGATCATCGCCTCGCGGCCGGACTGCTTCACCGCCGCGACCGACTCGCGGATGCCGTCGAGGTTCTCGTCGTTGGTGATGCCGAGCGCGACACGCACGTGATAGTCCCAGGCCTTGGCGACGAGGCAGATCGCATCTGCCCTCGATTGCAGGATCGCCTGGAATCCAGGATCATTCGACGCAGACCGGCCCGCGCGCTTAGTCATGCCGAACGCGGTGAAGCGCGGCGGCGTCTTGTGCGCGGGTGCATCGGCGAACGGGTTGGATGCAAAGAATTCGGTGTCGGTTGGATTGGCTCCGGGATAGCCACCCTCGACATAGTCGACGCCAAGTTCCGAGAGCACGGCGGCGATGCGCCGCTTGTCCTCGACCGAGAAGTCGACGCCCGTCGTCTGCGCGCCATCCCGCAGCGTGGTGTCGAAGAGATAGAGGCGTTCACGGGTCATACGGGGCCACCCACCAAGAATGCCTCGACCGCCGACAGCATCGCGTCCATGTCCTCAAGAACGGCACCAGCTTCCTCCATACTTGCGGGCTCGCGATCGTAATCGGCAACAAGACGCGACTTCTCGGCCATCCTGAGCGCTCTCCCCAAAGCACGATCCAATCCCTGTTGCATGACAATATACATGTTGAACCGTCTCAAGATCGTGTTGTGGGTTTTTGCCATTGCCAATTCGGGATCAACAACATCAAGGGCCGCTCGTGCGGCATCAAACATCGCGTAGTATGCTCGATTGATCGCGCCCTCCGCATCCTTTTGCTCGAACAACGTCCGTGCTGCCACCGCAGCTCTTTGAGATTTTCCCCAAAATCCTCGTGCCTCATGCGGCATGCAGGATGCCGCGCCCATCTCGCCGTATGTTACGGACCAAGGCGGATTGGTGCGCCCCGTCGGCAGACCTCCACTCGGACGCTGCGATGAGCCACGGTTGAACATCGAGGCCATCCTCGATCAGGAGATCGTATCCGAGGTTGGTCAATACCCGGCGCTCCTTCCAGCCAACCAAATCGCCATCCTCTATGATCACGGCCACGTCTGCATCGCTCGTTGTCGAGGCGTCCCCTCGCCCGCGGCTTCCAAACAGCACGATGTCAATGAGACGGTCGCGGTAGTGATCGCGAACGAGTTGGACGAAGCGCGCGAGCGCCACGCGTTCCTCGGTGCTCCCTGGCGCCACCGCCGCGTCGTCGTTCGGCGCGCCATACCTTGCCGCTTCCTCGGAAAGCCCTGATGTCTGAGGCGGCGTCATCGCTTGACCTCCCACGTGGTGACGATCTCGCCGGTGGCGGGGTCTTTGGAGTTTTTCAGCGCGATGCCCATCGCGGCGAGCTCGTCGCGAATGCGGTCGCTTTCCTTGAAGTCCTTGCGGCGGCGGGCTTCGAGGCGCGCGGCGATGCGCGCTGCAATCTCTTCGCGTGGCATTCGGACCATCGCCGCCTTGATGGTATCGCGGAGTTCGGCGCTATCGGCTCTCGCCAACTCATAATCCTTGTCGTTCGCCAACCCAAACCATACCAACGACGCCGCCAGATCGTTAGCCACGTCTGCTGGATTGGTCTCGTCGGGATCATTGGACCTTCGAGACAGATCATCCAGAACAACTAATGCATCGCTCATCGACAAGTCATCGGACATTGCAACAATCAAACGTTGATCAATCTCACCTTTTTCCGGGATACCCCTTTGATATTCTGGACCAAGCCATCTTATGCGCCGCTGCTCTGCCTCTTGTAAACGAGCGAGCGTCCAATCGATCGGCTGCCGATAGTGCGTCATGAGCATTGCAAGCCGCAGCACCTCGCCTGGCCATTTCCGTCCGCCGAACTTCTCCGTCTCCAACAACTCGTTGATCGTCACGAAATTGCCGAGCGACTTCGACATCTTCTCGCCTTCGACCTGCAAGAAGCCGTTGTGCATCCACACGTTCGCCATCACAGACGTGCCGTGCGCCGAGCGGGATTGCGCGATCTCGTTCTCGTGGTGCGGGAACACGAGATCGATGCCGCCGCCGTGAATGTCGAACGTCTCGCCCAGATGCTGCTTCGCCATTGCCGAGCACTCGATATGCCAGCCGGGACGGCCGCGGCCCCAGGGGCTCGGCCAGCCGGGTTGCGCATCGGTCGACGGCTTCCAGAGCACGCTGTCGCCCGGATTGCGCTTGTAGGGCGCCACCTCGACGCGCGCGCCCGCGATCATCTCATCGAGCGTCCGGCCCGAGAGGCGGCCGTAGTCGGGGATCGACGCCGTATCGAGCAGCACATGTCCTTCCGCCGCGTAGGCATGCCCCTTTGCGATCAGCACGTCGATCATCGCCACCATCTGCGGCACGTGGCTGGTGCAGGTCGGCTCGATCGTCGGCGGGAGAACTCCAAGCGCCGCGATGTCCTTGTGGAACTGCGCCGTCGTCTTTGACGTCACATTGGCTATCGCCTCGTTCAACGGCAGGTTGGGATACTCCTCCGCCGCCCGCGCGTTGATCTTGTCATCGACGTCGGTGATGTTGCGCGCGTAGGTGACGTGCGACTCGCCGTAGATATGGCGGAGCAGCCGGAACAGCACGTCGAACACGATCACGGGCCGCGCGTTGCCGATGTGCGCATAATCGTAGACCGTCGGTCCGCAGACATACATGCGCACATTGTTCGGATCGATCGGCTCGAACCGTTCCTTCTTGCGCGTCAGAGTGTTGTAGAGATTCAAGGCCACGTGTTCATCCTCGACCGGCTGGCGAGGGCGATTCTTCTGCAAACAGGCAAAGAAGCGGGCCGCGCGCCAGCTGTGGAGCTAGCTCGAAATCATCATGCCGCAACAAACGTTGACGGCGGGTGTGCGCGAAACCGAAATCATCGCTGGCTTATCAAGGGTTTCGCCTGATCCGTCAAGCATTGTGGCTGGAAAACGCCACGCCCCCTTCGCTCCTGATCCGCGAAACCTGTGCGGCACTCTCCCGCCGCATTTGCGCTGCATTGACCCCCTACCCCGTCCTTCGATATTTAAGGTGCTCGCGATCCCTCGGATTCGTGGGCGCTCCGTTGACGCAATGGTTGAAGGCTCACATGCCCGGGTGGTTGCCCCTGACGCGCTTTGCTGTCGCTGCCATTGTATTGGCGGCGAGCATTGGTGCGCCAACCGCCGCATCAGCCCAAGGCTGGTGGCCGTGGGCGACCGACACGCCGAAACCACCTGCCCCCATCAATCGCCAACCGCCCGGCCCACCGCCTGCACCACTTCCGCCCGCCGGTGGCTTGAACCAGCCGCCGCCAGGGCAACCGCCGCCCTTGGCCGGCGCGCCGCGTGGCGGCAGCGGCATCTGCCTGCAGCTCGAGCAACGTCTCGTCAGCGAAGGCCAGCGCGGCAACCAGTCGCGCGAACTGCTGCCGAAAATCGAAACCGATCTGCGCGCCGCTGAACGCGCACTCCAACAGACCCAAAGCCAGCTCGATCGTGGCGACTGCTGGGAGAGCTTCCTCTTCACCAAGAGCCTGCGCCGCACGCCGCAGTGCGTCAATCTCGCGAACCAGGTCGAGTCCAACAAGCGCAAGGTCGCCGACCTCGACGCCCAGCGCCAGAATATCCTCGGATCGCGCGAGCGCTCCTATCAAGACGACATCATCCGAGAACTTGCGCGCAACGGCTGCGGCCAGCAATACGTCCAAGAAGCACGCAAACGCGATCAGCAAAGCGGCCCGCTGTCCTCGCTCTGGAGCGACGAGGAAAGCCCGACTGGTGGTAAAGGCGGCAATCAATTCGGCGCGCTGCCGTTCGCCACCT
This sequence comes from uncultured Alphaproteobacteria bacterium, assembly GCA_963779515.1. Lineage (GTDB taxonomy): Bacteria > Pseudomonadota > Alphaproteobacteria > Rhizobiales > Hyphomicrobiaceae > CAVZYN01. Next base: position 695,703 of record CAVZYN010000001.1, on the reverse strand, counting down.
ATCGCACGCTCTGCGTGCGCCTCTGCGACGGCTATTACTTCCCCGTCAGCTTCTCGACGCTGCCCAATCATTTCCAGCGCGACGCCGATGTCTGCCAGCAGCGCTGCGCCGCACCCGCCGAGCTCTACTTCCACCAGAACCCGGGTGCGACCGTCGAGCAGGCGACCTCCGTGAAAAGCCAGCAGCTCTACTCGAAATTGCCGACCGCACTACGGTATCGCAAGGAATACGTGCAGGGCTGCTCGTGCAATCAGGCCGAATACGTGCCACCGGCCGGCGACAAGAAGGCCGAGGGTGCAGCGCCCGCGAGCGGCACCGCCGCGTCTGCCTGGGCGTCGAAGGCAACGCCGGCGCCCGCGCGCTAAAACGATCCACATCCTTCACATGACTTGACCGGCGTGGCGCCGTGTTTTCCACAGCCATCCGGCGAACGACGGATTGCCGCCTTCCTCTGCCTCTGTCAGCATCTTCGCATCGAGAGTGCGACATGCGTAACAGTAGAAGAGTGCGTAACATGACATTGCATCAGAGCATCCATCAGGACGCCAACCTAGCGGGCCTCCTGACCATCCGCCCCCTCACCATTGATGATCTTGCCCAAGCGCGCACGTTGCACGCCGAGGCCTTCCGCTTCTCCGCGCGCACGGTTTTCCCCGATGCCGATTTCGCCGCGGCGCTGCTCCAGATCACAACCCCCGAGTACACCGATCACCTCGCGACGCTCGCCCTCTACGGCGGCTTCATGGACGACAGCTTGGTCGCGACCGCCGGCTGGACTCCTCTGAGGGATCACGACGGCACTTCTGAAAATGCCGCTGCCGAAATCGCCGCCGTCGCCGTCGCGCCGATCTTCACGGACGCGGGGCTCGGCCGCCGCATGGTCGCCGAAGTCGAAGCGCAGGCGGGTGCCGCGGGTAACCGGCGCTTCCAGGTCCGCGCCACACCGCATGCCGTGCCGTTCTTCATGCGCATCGGTTACGATCTCGCGCCGCATGCATCGGCGCACGCCGACCGCGCGACCGCGCTCCCGTCCATCAGCCCGATCATGACTTTGCGCAAGACACTGCCGAGCGTCGGCTTCTAACGGCAAGCACCTCGGCGGCGGCAGCCTGTTCGGCTGCCGTGCCGGCGAGATTCCTGCTTGTGAGCCCGTTTTTGATTGCGATTCGGCGATGGGCTAACAACACCCATTTTGCCATGGGTTGGCACCCGTCTTTTCTGCGCCTATCGACCAAGCAAAAAATAGTCCAGCCGCGTCACCCGCGCGCGTTCCCCAACCGGCCATGCACGGCGATGATCAGCGCCTGCATCTCGTCGGGATTGGCGGTCGCGAAGGTGACGGCCTTGCCGCTCACGGTCGTCACGTGAAGCCGGTAGAGCTCGATCCGCGTCATGCGAAACGCCTCGATCATGGCGCTGACCGTGATCAGTCCGAGCAGCACGGCGCCGGCGAGAAAGCGCTGGCGCAATCCAAACTCGAACACGCCCGTCAGGAACATCGCGGCCCCGATGCCGAAGATCGCCATGACAAGGAACGCGCCGCGCCGATCGCTCTCCGCCTGACGCTCCGCGCGCCAATCGACGATCTCTTCAAGCGGCAAACAATGCGCGCCGAGCCGGAGCGACGGTCCGGTCTCCGCCGACCATTCAGACAGCTCCCACGCGTTCCCGGCTCCTGCCAATGCTGCTGCCATGCGCCGCGTCCTGCCCTCGTCTTGGGTCCGGTCTCCGATGCCGGAGAGTGCGCCCAAAGATTTCGCGAAGTCTTAACGACGCAATAATCCAATTCGATGCGTGAACAGCGCCTCGCCGGCCGTGCCGTTATGAAACGTCGCCGCCGTCGGCGCGAGGCATCACGACCTTTGGCGCGGTTTTCGCCATCGGTGGTTCATTGGGCGGGCGCACATCCTCGCGGAACTTATTGGTGATCGGATAGCGCCGATCGCGCCCGAAATTCCGCGCCGAGATCTTCACGCCGGGTGCTGCCTGCCGGCGCTTGTACTCGGCGATGGACAACAACCGCTCGATCTTCTTGACGATCTCGGGATCATGTCCGCGCGCGACGATCTCGTGCAGCGGCATCTCGTTCTCGACGAGACACGCGAGAATGTCGTCGAGCACCTCGTAGGGCGGCAACGAATCCTGATCCTTCTGGTTCTCGCGCAGCTCCGCCGACGGCGCCTTGGTGATGATCCGCTCCGGAATGACAATGCCGCCCGGACCCTTGCCGCCGGCCGGCACATGCGCGTTGCGCCACCGGCACAACCGGTAGACCTCCATCTTGTAGAGATCCTTGATCGGGTTGTAGCCCCCGTTCATGTCGCCGTAGATCGTCGCGTAGCCGACCGACATCTCGCTCTTGTTGCCGGTGGTCAGCAGCATCGAGCCAAACTTGTTCGAGATCGCCATCAGCGTCGTGCCGCGCACGCGGCTCTGCACGTTCTCTTCCGCGAGATCCCGCGGCCGGCCGGCAAACAGGGAGCCGAGCATGCCATAGATCCCGTCCACCGCCGGGCCGATCGGCACCGAATCATAGCGGCAGCCGAGCGCCTTGGCGCATTCCGCCGCATCCGTCAGGCTGTCGCTCGACGTGAACGTGTACGGCAGCATCACGCAGTGGACGCGATCGGCGCCGAGCGCATCGACCGCCATCGCCGCGACCAGTGCTGAATCGATCCCACCCGACAGCCCCAGCACCACGCTCGGGAAGCCGTTCTTGCCGACGTAGTCTCTCAATCCCAAGACGCACGCGTGATAGGCCGCCGCGTCCTTTTCCGGCAACACCGCGCGCTCGCCCGCCGCGCACACCCATCCGCGCGGGGTACGCGTCCATGTCGTCATGACGATCTGCTCCGCCCAGGCCGGCAGCTGCACCGCCAGCGAGCGATCCGCATTCAAGACGAACGAGGCGCCGTCGAACACCAGCTCGTCCTGGCCGCCGATCTGGTTGACATAGGCGAGCGGCAGACCGGTTTCCGTCACGCGCGCCACAACCACGTTCATGCGCTGGTCGGGCTTGGGCCAGTCGAACGGAGAGCCGTTCGGCACGATCAGCACTTCCGCGCCGCTCTCCTGCAGGCACTCGACGACCTCGTCCTTCCAGATATCCTCGCAAATCGGCAACCCGATGCGCATGCCGCGCAGCAAAATCGGCCCTGGCAACGGACCCGCGTCGAACACGCGCTTCTCATCGAAGACGCCATAGTTCGGCAAATCGACCTTGAAGCGGAGGCCAGCGATCTCGCCCTTGTCGAGCACGGCCACCGCGTTATAGAGGCGTCCCTCGTCGGGCCAGATGGTGCCGATCACCACCGCCGGGCCGCCATCCGCCGTATCGCGCGCCAACTCTTGCGTCGCCGCCCGTGCCGCGCGTGCAAACGCGGGCTTGCGCACGAGATCCTCCGGCGGATAGCCGCACAGGAACAGTTCCGTGAAGACGATGATATCGGCGCCGCGCTTGGCGGCGTCGGCGCGGGCGCGGCGCGCTTTGTCCAGATTGCCGGCGAGATCGCCGACGGTCGGATTGAGTTGCGCGAGGGCAATTTTTAGGGTGTGGGCTTGGCTCATGAGCGGACTTTATGTCGCCCAACCCCGCGCTGCAACATACCCAAACGCAAACAGCCGCCCGAAGGCGGCTGTTGATGTCTCGCGGTCGCGGCAGCTCTCAGAGCTTATGCGACATGCGGGCTTTCTTGGTTTCGAGATAGCGCACGTTGTGCACGTTCGGCTTGCAGATCAGGGGCACCTGCTCCGCCACCCGCACACCCTCGGCGCGCAAGGCGTCGACCTTGGCCGGGTTGTTGGTCAGCAGCTTGATCTCGGGGTAGCCCAGATCGAACAGGATGTGGGCGGCAAGATCGTACTCCCGCGCCTCGATCGGCGAACCGACCGCGACATTGGCGTCGACCGTGTCATAGCCCTGCTCCTGCAGCGCGTAGGCGCGGATCTTGTTGACGAGGCCGATGCCGCGGCCTTCGTGATATGGCAGATAGATCAAGATGCCGAGCGACGCGCTGGTCACCTTGTCCATTGACGCCTGCAGCTGCGGATAGCAGTCGCATTTCAGCGAATGGAAGATGTCTCCCGTGACGCAGCCCGAATGGACGCGAACATAAGGCAACTCATTGCCGGTCGCACCGCTGCGGTTGATCAGTACAAATGCTTGGTTGTGCGGATCCGTGCCCTGATAGGCGCGCGCTTCGAGGACGAACTCTTTTCCCTTGAACTCGATCGGCAACAAGGTCTGAGCAGACCAATCCAAATCAAGTTCATACGATTTAACGGCATTCGACTTCATCGAACTCTCCAAACGGCACGCCGGCGTTTAATTGCCGACAAATGGCCCTGTGTAAAGACGGCGGCGAGCACCGGCTTAATTTAAGGACGCTTATTGTGACGCGCTCTCTCTTCCCCAAAAGAACTCTCGACGGCTGCGGGACCCTGCGAGAACCAACAACCCACCTGCAACGGGCGTGACGCGTTGCAGACGCATTACAGACTGGTCCGGATGAACCGGGCCAACTCGACGACAGAGGCTCGCCGAGCTGATGATCAAGGGATAACCACCTCAACATGAACGCAGCCTGTATGCGTCGGGTTGGAACGGTTCATCTCATGCGAACCGCACAAGTTGAGGGCGAACCAGAAAGCTTCTATTTTACTTATGGTTTTCAATTCGTTAACGCTCTTTTGGCTTTAGCCAAGTGTTTGGGCGCCGCAGGCCCTTAGTCCACATCTTCCATTCAGATAGAGTGCCGAGAGAGGTTTGCCGTGAACGGACAACGCCGGCGGCCTTCCATCGGTCGATCTACAATAACTTTCATCGCCAGTTCAGACAGGGTGTGCTCAACCGGCGAGCTTTTGTTCTGGCGCCCGTTAAAGGCAGGATGGGGGCAGGATGGCATGTCAATTGGATCGGCTTACCGCGAATGTCTCAGCAGTTCGAAATCGCTGATCGGTCCGGATGGACGGGTGCCGCTTGCGGTATCGCCCAGCGCGCGTTGTCACGCGATGCCCTCTCGCCACGCGCGGCCCTTGCCGGGTCGCTCGTCGCAGCCTTGATCGTCGGCATCTACTTTTGGCGCAATGAAGGGCTGTTGGCGAACATTCTTTATGCCGCTGGCATCACCATCGCGCTCGCCGGCATCTTGATGCTGATCGGCCGCCGGATCTTTTTCGCCTCCGCGACCATGGCTCTCTTCGTGTGGTTGATCGCCACCGCCTCGGGCATCAAGCGCGCCACGATGAACATGGTGGTCCACGCCTATGACCTGTTCTTCTATTTCAGCTCGTGGTCGACCATTTCGTTTCTTTGGAACGATCACAAAACGTATCTGTTCGGATTGCTGACGGCCATCATCGGCTTGGCTGTCGCGAGCGTCCTCGTCTGGCGCCTCGACGCGAGCCGGATCGCGCGACGCAACGCGGCGCTCGTCATCCTCGCTGGCGCCGTCATTGGCGCCTATGGCTGGACGGCCAAGGGCGAACGCCGCCACATGCAGTTCAACTTTGAGAATCTCTATGTGTCGTCGTTCTATGCGTCGTGGGGCGAAACCGTCGCCGCACTCTGGCACGGTGCGTTGATCGAAGCCGCGGCCGCGCCGTCGGGTAGTGCGTTTGCACTGCCGGGCGCCTGTGACACCGCGCAGAAGCCGCCACACATCATCCTGATCCACCAGGAATCCGTCGTCCCACCCGCCCTGTTCGACAAGCTCGCCTACGACAAATCCGTCGATCCCCTGTTTCACTCGCAGGATGACCGATGGCACAAGCTGCGTGTTGAAACCTACGGCGGCGCGTCGTGGCTGACGGAATTTTCCATTCTTGCCGGCGTCTCCACGCACTCGTTCGGCGGCATGCGCCAGTTCGTGCAGACGTTCATGCAGAACAAGCTGAAGGACACCCTGCCGCAGGTGCTGGAACGCTGCGGCTACCGCAACGTCGTCTTCTATCCGATGCTCAAGAACTTCGTCTCGAATGACAAATTCTACGCCTCCGTCGGCATGAAAGAAGTGTTCGACCTGAAGGCCCAGGGCGCCAAGACCTCGCAGGAGCGCGACCGCTTCTATTACATGAACACGCTCGCCGAGTTGGAGCGACATTCGAAATCGAGCGTCAAACCGCTCTTCACATTCGTGCAGACGATGTCGGCGCACTGGCCCTACGACGTGACCTTCGCGCCCGAGGAAACCGTCGCCGGCGGCGGGCCCGGGACCCATCCCGAGATGCACGAATATCTGCGCCGCGTGTCGCTCGCCAAACGCGACTACGACCACTTGATCGCGGAAATCAAACGCCGCCTCCCCAACGAGCGCGTGCTCGTCGTCCAGTACGGCGATCATCACCCGATGTCGACGCGCGTGCTGCTCGGCTTCAACGAGGATACCGAGGCCGAAGACGTGGCACTCGACCCGAATTCGGCGGGGTTCATAACCTACTACGCCATCAACGGTCACAACTACCAGGTGCCCGCGCTCCCCCGGCAGGACGCCCTCGATGTGCCGTATCTTGGATCTGTCATCCTGCAATCCGCCGGCTTGCCGCTCTCGGACAGTCACCGTGAACGCATGCGCCTGCTGGCGCTCTGCAAGGGACGGTATTACACGTGTGACAAGCGTGATGAGATCCTCGGCTTTCATCGCCGTTTGATCGACAGCGGCATCATGGCTGCACGCTGAGGACTGACCAATGCAGCGAGAGCTGACAATCGATACGCCCCCCACGAACCGGCCTGCACCGAATGGCGGCCGCACGCTGACCGTCGTCATCCCTGTCCTCAACGAAGAGCGCGGGCTCGACAAGCTCGTCGCGCACCTGACACCGGAGCTCGACAAGACCGCCCTCGATTGGGATGTCGTCTTCATCGATGATGGCTCACGCGACGGCACACTCGCGAAAATCCGCGACCTGCACGCCATCGACCAGCGCTACAAGGCCGTCGCCTTCAGCCGCAACTTCGGCAAGGAGATCGCGTTGGCCGCCGGCCTCGCCTACGCGACGGGCGACGCCGTCGTTCTCATGGACGCCGACCTGCAGCATCCGCCCGAGGTCATCCACGACTTCATCGCCAAGTGGCGCGCGGGCTATGACAACGTCTACGCCCAGCGCGACGACCGCGCCAACGAAACCTGGGCGCGGCAGCTCGGGGCCCGCGACTTCTATTGGCTATTCCATAAGCTCAGCCGCGTGAAGCTCCCTGAAGGCGCCGGCGACTTCCGCTTGCTCAGCCGTAAGGCGGTCGACGCCATGAACTCGCTCGGCGAGCGCGTCCGCTTCACCAAGGGGCTCTATGCCTGGATCGGCTTCAAATCCACCGGCGTACCCTATCACGTGCCGCCACGCGCCGAAGGCGCCTCGCGCTTCAATCCGCGCCAACTATTCCGTTTCGCGCTCGACGGCCTCGTATCCTTCTCTACGATCCCGCTGCGAGTTTGGTCTGTCCTGGGTCTCTCCGTATCTGCGTTTGCGTTCCTCTACGCGGCCGGCTTTTTGATCAAGACACTGATCTTTGGGCGCGACCCCGCCGCACCCGGTTTTCCAACTTTGGTCATCTCCATCATGCTGCTCTCCGGCGTGCAGCTCATTTCCCTCGGCGTGCTTGGCGAATATATCGGCCGCATGTACGAGGAAGTGAAAGGCCGGCCGCTCTATCTCGTCGGCGAAGAAATCGGTTTCAGCCGGCGGTCCGCATCCAACGCGCCGCAAAAAACCGCCGCCCCGTCATGACCGGCGAGCCCAGCGCCACCAAGCCCGGCGGCGTGCGCCGAAGTGCGGGCTTTCTCGTCTCCGGCGCCCTCGCTTTTGCCACCGATGCAATCGTCTTGAAGCTGCTGACCGCTTCGTTCGGCCTCTCGCCCTTTCTCGCACGCCTGATCGCGATCGCGCTCGCCATGGTGGTCGGCTGGTTGGCGCATCGCCGGCTCACATTCGCTATCGCAGCCTCGCCGTCGCTCGCCGAATTCCTGCGCTACGCCGCGATGGCCTGGACCGTCTCCGCCATCAACTACGCCCTCTTTGCCGCGATCCTGCTCTTCGAATCCTCGACCGAGCATCTCGTCGCACTCCTGATCGCCACCGTCGTCTCGATGGGCATCTCCTATCTCGGAATGCGGTTTGGCGTGTTTCGCAATCACGCTTAGACTGCGTTGGATCTACTCTGAACCGAGACCGTATATGCGCATCATCTTCCACGGCCAGAACGCCGCCGCCTTCATGACCGGCTTCGACGCCATGGTTGGATCCGGCCACACCATCGCGGCGCTGCCCGACCAGCTGTCAGCCACCGGCAGCACCGCCTTCCGCGACGCCGACGTCGTGGTCGGGACCTGGCTCGACGCCACCGTCGCCAAGCCAGAAAACATCCGCCTCTATCACGCGCCCGCGGCCGGCATCGACCGCATCGACACCACGCTGCTGCCGCCAGGCACCCCGCTCTGCAACTGTTTCGGCCATGAAAATGCGATCGCTGAGTATGTCATGACCGCGCTGCTGCTGCGCCACGTGCCGATCCCCGACGCCGATCGCCGCCTGCGCGAGGGTGACTGGCGCTATTGGGCTGGCGCTGCGTCGAGCTTGCGCAGTGAACTTGGATCGCAAACGATCGGCCTCTTGGGCTTCGGCCACATCGGCAAGACCATTGCCGCACGCGCGAAAGCCTTCGGCATGCGCGTCACCGTCGCCAACCGCAGCGCCGTTGCACCGTCCAATCTCGTCGACCAGGCCTTCCCATTGAACCGCCTCGCCGAGTTCATGGCCTCGGCCGACGCGATCGTCGTCTCATTGCCGCATCTCCCCGAGACGACGGGCCTTGTCGATGCCACAGCCCTCGCCGCCATGCGCGCCGATGCGGTCATCCTCAATGTCGGACGCGGCCCGGTCATCGACGAGACCGCGCTGTTCGATGCGCTGAAAGCGCGGCGCATCGGCGGCGCCACGATCGATACCTGGTATCAGTACCCGACGTCCGCCGATCCATCTCCGCAACCCTCGCGCTTGCCGTTCTCCACCCTCGACAACGTCGTGATGACGCCGCACATGTCGGGCTGGACCCATGGCACGATCCGCCGCCGCCAGCTCACGATCGCCGAAAACATCCGCCGCCTCGCCGACGGCAAGCCGCTGATCAACCGCGTGACGTAGCCGCGAGCGCGCTGGCGTAGGACCGCACAGTCGCCTCAAACCCGTGCACCAGGGCGTCGGCTGTCAGCTCGTGGCCGATCGATGCCTCATGCAGATGCGGCACGGCTTCCAACAATGCGGGAATGTTCGCAAGATTGAGATCGTGACCAGCATTGACGACAAGCCCGCGCGCCTTCGCGGCTTGTCCAAGTTCGCGGATCGCCGCGAGCAGCGCCCGCGCGTTGCCTGTCTTGTGCGCCATGGCATATGCGCCGGTATAGATCTCCAAACCGTCTGCCGCCGCCGCCGCAACGCGTTCGGCAATCGCGGGTACTGGATCGACGAACAGAATGACGCGCGTGCCAACGGACTTCAGGCGCTTGATCGGCGCCTCAAGTGCCTCGATTTCCTCGTCCGTCAGGTCCCAGCCCTTCTCCGACGTGAAGGCTGCGTCCATATCCGGCACCAGCGTACACTGCTCGGGCCGCACCGCCGCGACGAGGTCGAGAAATGCCGAATCCGGCCGCCCCTCAATGTTGTACTCAAAAGCCGGCCGCCACGCCGCGATTGCGCCGGCGAGCGCCGGAACGTCGTCAAAGCGGATATGGCGCTGATCCGGCCGCGGATGCACCGTGACCCCCTGCCCGCCGCCGGATTTCACCAATTGCGGAAACGACAGCAGATCCGGCACGCCGGTCCGGCGCGAGTTGCGCAGCAATGCAATTTTGTTGAGGTTGACACTGAGCCGTGCCATGCGACCCTCTCTCTCACGTCATGAGGCCTGAGTGCGTCTTCAAAAGAGCCATAGCATGGACCCCCGACTTCCGCTTGCAATTACACTTGGCGACCCCGCTGGCATCGGCCCCGAGATTGTGGTGCGCCTTTTTCAACAGGGTCTTCCTCATCCAGCGATTGTCATTGGCGATCTTGGCGCTGTCAGGCGCGCAGTCGCCCTCTTTCATGCCGACCTGGAAATCCTTCCGCTTCGGCCTGACGCTCTTGCCGGCGCGATCGAGCAGCGCATTCCCATTCTTGTAACGAGCAATGTTGGCGAAGCGATCGAATGGGGCCAGGTTGACGCCCGCGCGGGTGCGGCCGCGCTGCAAGCCATCGTGACCGGCGCGAAACTCGCGCGTGAGGGCAAAGTCGCCGGCATCGTGACGGCCCCCATCAACAAGGAAGCGATGGTCGCCGCTGGCTCGCATTTCCCGGGCCACACGGAGCTTCTTGCCGCCGAAAGCAATACGCCTCACGTCTCGATGATGCTGTTGAACGACGAACTCCGCGTCCTGCTCGTCTCGGTGCACGTTTCGCTTAAGGACGCCCTCGCCGCGGTGACAATCGAGAACGAGCTGCGCGCCATACGATACGCGCAGCAGGCGTGCCTAAATCTCGGGATCGCTGAACCGCGGATTGCCGTGGCAGGGCTCAATCCACATGCCAGCGAGAATGGACTTTTCGGCAGCGAGGAAGCATCCGTTATCGCGCCTGCAATCGCCGCCGCCACGTCCGAGGGCATCGACGCCAGCGGTCCCTACTCACCCGACACCGTTTTCATGCGCGCCATTCGCGGCGAGTTCGACATCGTCGTCGCGCAGTATCACGACCAGGGCCTGATCCCGATCAAACTCTACGGCCTCGATCGCGGCGTCAACGTCACCGTCGGCTTGCCCTTTGTGCGCACCAGTGTCGATCACGGCACCGCCTTCGAGATCGCGGGCCAAGGTCGCGCCGACCCCGCCTCGCTGCGCGCCGCGTTCGACTTGGCCGCCGCCATGAGCAGCCGCCTCGCCGAACAGGATCTAGACGCGAGCGCCTGACGCATCAGGCTTCGCCCAACGACGCGGGCGCAGGCCGGCCCGAAACCAATCGATCAACGTCACGACATCATAAACCGGCAATCCGGTCGCGACATGGATGGCGGCGCTGTGCGGCACGAAATTCGTACACTCGCAAACGATCGCGCCGATATCCTTGTGCTCGCGCAAGAGCCGCTCCGCCGCTTCGACGGCCTCCGCCTCCCGCACATCGAAGCCGTCACCCGCCGGATTGCCGAGCAGCGCGCGCCGGAAAACACCGTCGTCCGCCATTCCCGCAACCGGCGTGTCGCGCGGCGCACCGACCCCGTCGAAGTGCGCCGGACCCGAGGCTCTCGCCATTGAACGTCAGCACGCCCGCGCGGCGCCCCGCTGGCAGCAGACGATTGACGGTCGCGACCTGCAACAGCGAACTCGACGCCACCGGCACCGGCAGTTTGGCCGCGAACGCCTTCTGATAGATCGCCAGGAACCCGCAGCTCGTGACGATCCCGTCGGCGCCGCGCATCACCAACTTATCCGCTGCCGCCAGGAACGGCGCCAGGAAACGGTCGTCATTCAGTGTCGTGATCGCCTCCGTACTCGCCCCTGCCGTCTTCTCGAACAGCACGGGCGTATCGAACGTCGCCGGATTGCCAATGTCTCCGAGATATCGCTCGAAGCTATTGTCGAGCATGAGGATTCCCAGCGTAGGGGGACCAAGCTTTGGAGCGGTCGATGTTGAAGCCTGCATTTTTTGCCGTGCGGTTGTTGGCGGTTTTCGCTAAGAGCGTCGAAGCTACCCGATCGAAGCTGCCATTGCCTACCCCGCCGATACCGACACGGAGACGACCGCATGAAACTGACACCTGGTAAAGCCTGGGGCATGCGCCGTCTCGCTGGACCCGACGGCCGGTTCGCCATGCTCGCTGCCGACCAACGCCCGCCGATCATGAATTTGACCAAGGCCAAGCGCGGCGAGCCCGATGCCCGCTTCGACGATGTCGCCGCCGTCAAGGAATTGATCGTCAAGCATCTGGCGCCGCAATCGACCGCGGTGCTGCTCGACCCGATCTGGGCCTATGACCGCGCCATCAAACATGTGAACCCGCGCCAGGGCCTCCTGCTCACGCTCGAAGACCACGCCTTCAAGGATACGCCCGGCGGCCGCCTGTCATCGGAAATCAAAGATTGGTCGCCCGCCCGCATTCGCCGCACCGGCGCCGATGGCGTCAAGGTCCTCGCCTGGTATCGCCCGGACGCATCGGCCGATGTCATCAAACATCAAGACGCATTCATTCGCCGCATTGGCGAAGCCTGCCGCGAGGCCGACATCTGCTACCTCCTCGAGTTCCTCGTCTATCCGCTCGGCGGCGACGTCGGCTATGCCGAAGACCCGCAGAAATACCCCCAGCACGTGATTGAGAGCGTGCAGCGGTTCGCGGGACCCGAGTATGGCGTCGACATTTTCAAGCTCGAATCGCCTCTGCCCGCCAAAGCCCTGCCCGATCCGGACACCGGTGGCGCTGAAGCCCGCCGCGCGCAGGACCTGTTTAACGCCTTGGGCAACGCCTCTGCCCGCCCCTGGGTGATGCTGTCGGCTGGCGCCTCGGCCGCCGATTTCAGCAAAGTCCTGACCTACGCCTACCGTGCCGGCGCCAACGGCTATCTGGCCGGCCGCGCCATCTGGTGGGAGGCGATGCAGGCTTTTCCGGACACCGCCGCGATCGCCAAACGCCTTGATGCCGAGGCCGTCCCCTACATGCGCCAGATCAACGCGTTGACGGCGAAGGCCGCCAAGCCCATTGCGATCTGAGCAAGCGGCGATCGACGGTAAGATTGAATGCGGCGGGCCCGATTCGGCTGGCCCTTGGACAACGGAGCCTCGGATGAAAATCATGGTCACGGGAGGCGCGGGCTTCATCGGCTCCGCCGTCTGCCGCCACTTGATCCAGGCAACCGGCGTCGAGGTCGTCAACGTCGACAAGCTCACCTATGCCGCCAATCTCTCGTCGCTGACCCCGATCGCGTCGAGCCCGCGCTACACCTTCGTGCGCGCCGATATCTGCGATCGCGACGCCATCAACCGGCTGTTCGAAGCCCACGCGCCGGATGCCGTCATGCACCTTGCGGCCGAGAGCCATGTCGATCGCTCGATCACGGGCTCCGATGCCTTCGTGCAGACCAACGTCGTTGGCACCTACACCATGCTGGACGCCGCGCGTGCCTACTGGTCGGCTCTCGCCGAGCCAAAGCGAAGCGCGTTTCGCTTCCTGCACGTCTCGACCGACGAGGTCTATGGTTCCCTCGGCCCCGATGGCTTGTTCACTGAAACGACGCCCTACGATCCTTCCTCGCCCTACGCCGCCTCGAAGGCCTCCGCCGATCACCTTGCCTCAGCCTGGCAGCGCACCTATGGCCTGCCCGTCGTCGTCTCGAACTGCTCGAACAACTATGGCCCCTACCACTTCCCGGAAAAGCTCATCCCGCTGGTCATCCTCAACGCGCTCGACGGCAAGCAACTCCCCGTCTACGGCGACGGCTCCAACGTGCGCGATTGGCTCTATGTCGACGACCATGCCAAGGCCTTGCACCTGATCCTGACGCAGGGCACACCCGGCGAAACCTACAACGTCGGCGGACGCAACGAACGCTCGAACCTCACCGTGGTCGAGTTGATCTGCGATACGCTCGACCGGTTGAAGCCGGCCGCCGCCGCCCGCCGCCAATTGATCACGTTCGTGACCGATCGTCCCGGCCACGATCACCGCTACGCCATCGACGCAACCAAACTCGAGACCACACTCGGCTGGCGCGCCGAAGAAACCTTCGAGACCGGCCTCGAAAAGACCATCCGCTGGTACCTCGACAACGAAGCCTGGTGGCGGCCGCTGCGCGAACGCGTCTACAGCGGCGAACGCCTTGGGCTGGTGGTCAAAACCGGATGAGCGCCTGGGTCCCGAGCATATGACGGCCCTCCCCATCCCGCGCTTTCTGCCCTGCGGCGATGCCGCGGTCACGATCGAGTTCAGTGACACGATCGATCCCGCCGTCAACGCCCGCGTGCTCGCACTCGATTTGGCGCTGCAGGCCGAGCCCATCCCGGGCGTCATCGAGACCGTCCCGACCTATCGCTCCTTGTTGGTGCAATTCGATCCCCTAGCCCTCGACTACGACGCCTTTGTCGCGCGCGCCCGCGACCTCGCGACTCGCCTCGTCCCGGAGCACACAACTGCGCGACGCTGGCGCGTCCCCGTCGTCTATGGCGGTGCCTTTGGCATCGATCTCGAGGACGTCGCGGCCGCCCATAAGCTCACGCCGTCGCAAGTGATCGATCGCCATGCCGCCGCGATCTATCGTGTCTATATGATCGGTTTCATGCCGGGCTTCACATACCTTGGCGGGTTGGACCAGAGCATCGCTGTACCGCGACGCCTCGATCCGCGCCCGATGACACCCGCTGGCACAGTTTCGATCGGCGGCATCCAGGCGCTCATCGCCTGCCAAGCCATGCCGTCCGGCTGGCATCTGCTGGGTCGCACGCCCGTGCGCGCGTTCGTCGCCGATCGCACCCCGGCCGTGCTGTTCGAGCCGGGCGACGAGATCCAGTTCGAGCCCATCGACGCCAGCCGGTGGGATAAGCTCGACCACCGCGCCGCCGAAGGCGATGTGATCGCGGAGATCTTGCCGCGATGACCGTCCTGAAAATCGAGACCTGCGGACCCGGCACCTCGTTGCAGGACACCGGACGTTTCGGCTGGCAACGCTACGGCGTCGGTCCCGCCGGCGCGATGGACCGCAACGGCCTCGCCGTCGCCAACCTGCTGGTCGGCAACGGACCGGGCGCCGCTGCCATCGAATGCGCGCTTGCCGGCCTCCGCTTCACCATCGACGGCGGATCGGCCCGCATCGCGCTCGCCGGTGCCGGCGCGGACCTCAAGATCGACGGCGTCACGACACCCGCCGTCACCAGCATCACGGTCCACGCCGGCCAGCGCGTCGACGTCACGCTCAGCCCGCGCAGGCGTCTTCATGTATCTCGCTGTCGCTGGCGGCTTCGCGGTCGCAGCCCGTTCTCGGCGCGCTCGCCTTGCACCAGCGCTCCGGCATCGGTGGCTTTGGCGGCCGCACGCTCAGAAGCGGCGATCTCCTCCCGCTCACTCTGTCCGCGCCACCGGGCTGCGACCTCACATCGACGCTGCCGCTGCCCCGCACCGAGGGGCCGATCCGCGTCATGCTCGGGCCGCAGGATGATCACTTCTCGCCCGAGGGGATCGCGACGCTTCCTCGGCTCCGGCTACACCATCACCGCGCAGGCCGATCGCATGGGCATTCGGCTTGCGGGCCCCAAAATCGCGCACGACGCCAAAGGCTACAACATCGTCTCCGACGGCATCGCCACCGGGTCGATCCAAGTCCCCGGCATGGGCGAGCCTCTGATCCTGCTGGCCGATCGGCAGACGACCGGCGGCTACCCGAAGATCGCGACGGTCATCTCGGCCGACCTCGGCCGCCTCGCGCAGATGCGACCTGGGGATACGATCCGCTTCATCGCCATCTCGCGCACCGATGCCCGCGCCGCGCTCGAAGCGGACGCCCGAGCGCTTGCCGCTTTTCGCGCCGGCCTGAAGCCTGCGGGCGCGCTCGATCTCGACAGCAGCCGCCTGTTGGCTCTCAATCTCGTCGACGGCTGGGTCGACGCATACCAATAACGGCTATCGATAGAGATCCGCGCGCGTTGGCGGCAGCGGCGACGGCCGTTTCGCCGACTTCGACGCCAGTGTCTGAAACAAGCGCGCCGTGCCGCGCTGGAATGCCAGCGAACATCCGGCGAGATAGGCGACAAAGATCCGGTACTTCTCCTCGCCGACCAGTCGGATCGCCTCGTCCTTGCGCGCGGTCAGCCGGTCGCACCACAGCTCGCAGGTCCGCGCATAGTGCATCCGCCAGCCTTCGACGTCGTGCACCTCGAAGCCCGCGAGCTCCATTTCCGCGATCGTATGGCCGATATCGTCGAGCGCGCCGCCCGGAAAAATGTACTTCGCCAACGCCCGCTGTTCGGGGCGGATACGCTCCGGCAGCCAACTTCCCCGCTTGGCGCGGCGTGCGATGGCGTGGTTCAAAAACAACCCGTCCTCCGCCAGCAGCCCGCGTACCGTCTGCATATAGCGCGGGATATTCTGCAGCCCGATCGCCTCGTACATGCCGATCGAGGCGATCTTGTCGTACTGCCCCGTCATCTTGGTATAATCTTGATATTCGAGCGTCACGCGATCCTGGAGCCCGAGCCGCGCGACCTTGGCGCGCGCGAACGCCAGCTGCTCGTTCGACAGCGACACACCATGCGCCGTGACGCCATGATGTTGCGCCGCGTGGCACACGAGCCCGCCCCAACCGCAGCCGATGTCGAGGAACCGGTCTCCTGGCTTCAGTCGCAGCTTGCGGCAGATCATCTCGAGCTTGTCGTTCTGCGCGCGCGCGATGTCGTGCGACCAGTCGATGAAATACGCGCAGGTGTAGACCATCTCGGGATCGAGAAAGAGCGCGTAGAAACTCGTTCGAAAGATCGTAGTGGAACGAGATATAGGCGCTGTTGTCGCGCTTGCCTTCGCGCCGGCCGATGATGTCGCCGCCAAAGCCCTGCGCGTCGGCGACGGGCGCGTCCTTGGCGAACACGAAGGGCGCCAACCGCGTCAACAGGCGCGCCTTGCCGATCCCGCGCAGGCTCACGCTTCTTGCCGCCGCGATTGATCTGCCGGCCGAGGTCGATGATCGAGCCACCCGTCAGGTCGATCCGCTTTTCGATGTAATTGCGGATCAGGTTGTCGAGCGTCGGCTTGCGCAGCAGCCCGCCGATCACGCCCGGACTTGCGATCTTCAGCGTCAGCGGTCCCGATGCCGCCGCTCCCAGCGGCAAGCGGCTGCCGTCCCAAAGCTCCACGTGCGCATCGAGGCGCAATTTCTCCGCCAACTCGGCAACGAGTGCGCGGGCCGCCGCCAGCTGCTTGTCGGACGCCTCTGTCACTCCCTTACTCGGCCGCCATCGGTAAGCGGCCGGTCGCGGCCTTGTTGGCTTCGAGGATCGCCGCAACGCCCATGCCGCCCGCCGTACAGACCGAAATCAAGCCGCGTCCGCCATGCACCGAGAGCAGCTTCGCCAGATTGCCAACGATGCGCGCGCCGGTCGCGGCGAACGGATGCCCGAACGCCAGGCTCGACCCTTTGACGTTGAGCTTCGCACGATCGATCGATCCCAGCGGCTGATCCTTGCCGAGGTACTTTTTGCAGTAGGCCGGGTCTTCCCAGGCTTTCAGCGTCGACAGCACCTGTGCCGCGAACGCCTCATGGATTTCATAGAAATCGAAATCCTGCAGCTTCAGTCCAGCGCGATCGAGCATCTTCGACACCGCCACCGTCGGCGCCATCAAAAGCCCCTCGCCCGCGACGAAATCGTTCGCCGACGTCTGCGAATACGTCATGTAGGCCAGCACCGGCAGGCCGCGCTTGGCCGCCCACTCTTCCGAGGCGAGCAGCACCGCGGCGGCGCCATCCGTCAGCGGCGTCGAGTTGGCCGCACTCAGCGTGCCGCGCTCCGATTTCTCGAACGCAGTCTTCAGCGTCGCCAATTTCTCGAGATTGATGTCCTCGCGCATGTTGTTGTCGCGGAACACGCCCGCGCACGGCACGACGAGATCGTCCATCCATCCCGAGCGGTAGGCGGCCGCCGCCTTCTGATGGCTTTCGAACGCGAGCTTGTCCTGCTCCTCGCGCGGGATCTTCCACTCCTGCGCCATCAGCTCGCAGTGATTGCCCATCGCAAGCCCCGTGCGCGGCTCGGACACCGACGGCGGCTGCGGCGCCAACTCACCCGGCCTGAACCCTTTGAAGGCGCTGAGGCGCTGGCCGAGGCTCTTGGCCTGCCCGACCTGCACGAAGCGGCCGGCGAGCTTCTTCGACACTACGATCGGCGGGTCTGACGTCGTGTCCGACCCCATCGCGATGCCGCTGTCGATCTGGCCCGTCGCGATCTTCGCCGCAATCCCCATGGCGGCTTGCAGCGAGGTGCCGCAGGCCTGCTGCATGGTGATGCCGGGCGTCGTCGGCGCGAGCTTGGTGCCGAGCACCGCCTCGCGCGCGATGTTCCAATCCTTGGAATGCGACACCACCGCGCCACCGGTCACTTCGTCGATATGCGCGCCCTTCAGGTTGTATTTGTCGACGAGGCCATTCAGCGTCGCCGTCAGCATGTCGAGATTGGAGAGATCGGCATAGAGCGTGTTCGAGCGGCAGAACGGAATGCGGCTGCCGCCGATGATCGCAACCTTGCGAAGCGTTTGGGTCATTGGTACTCCTCTATCGCTCAACTCGCGGGTCCAGCATTCCAACGTGCTCAGCATCTGATGGATAATCGGTTTCAAGTCTGGCAGGTGGATGGTGGCAATCGTCCACATGATATGCGGATCAATGCGGCCGTAATCATGACGGAGCCTGTTGCCGATGGCTTTGATATCGGACCATTGAATCTGTGGGTGAAGCATCAACAGATCTTGTGGAATATGGCGGGCCGCCTCAGAGACGATTTCCACACCGCGCTCGACCAGCCACTGCTTCTCAAAACTCGCGACAAAGGCGTCCCGTTCTAGGCCGCGAATTACCAAGTCGATGCGATCCATTGCGAGCAGCATATCGGCAAGGCGAGGCCTCAATTTTTGGGCGCTCATCTCACACCACTCTCAGGCTGGATCGCACAATTCCGTCGCGCAGCACTGGGTGCAGACCGTCCCTTGTGGTCAAATCGATCTGTCGCTGGACAACTTGCCCCAGAAACCGTTCAAGCCTGCAGAGTCCAAAGTAGTCTAGGTCGCCATCGGGATCATATTCGACATACACATCCACGTCGCTGTCGGGCCGAAGCTCGTTGCGAAGAGCGGAGCCGAAGAGGAATAGACCGGTCACACCGTGGTCGCGAATCTCCTGCTCGTGGCGCCGCAGGCGCGCAACGATTTCGTCGCGGCTTGCCGCCGGCGATGCGAGAGACTCGAGATCCAGCATCTCTGCCATATTATGCCTACTCGACCTTTACTCCGCCGCCTGCGCCGGACGCAGGGGCGTGACGTTCGACTTGGGCTCATGCGCCCTGAAATGCAACGGCCCGCCACGGAACGGCGCAAATCCCGTCCCGAATATCACGCCAGCATCGACCATATCGGCGCTATCGACGATTTTCTCGTCGCGGCACTTCTCACACTCGCGGATCAACGGCTCGACCAGCTCGCGCCCGAGCTTTTCAAGATCATTGTAGTTGTAGGCCCCTTCCGCCTTGTCCGGCTTGCCGTCCTTCCAGACATAGAAGCCTTCGCCGGATTTCTTGCCGAGCTTGCCGGCCGACACCAGCGTTTCGAGTTTCGAGGCGCCGCCCGGATTGCCGAGGATCCGGCCGACGTGCGCGCAGACGTCGAGACCAACGGTATCGGCGAGTTCGATCGGCCCCATCGGCATGCCGAACGCGCGCGCCGCCTCGTCGATCTTTTCTTTCTCTTCGCCGCGCTGCAGCCGCTCCATCGCGGCCATCATGTAGGGCGCCAGCACACGATTGACCAGGAACCCCGGCGAACTCTTCACGATCAGCGGGAACTTGTCGATCGCAGTCACAAACGCGCAGCCCTTCTTGACCTCGTCATCGCGGCTGTTGGCGCCCTTGATCACTTCGACCAGCGGCATCTGCGCGACCGGATTGAAGAAGTGGATGCCGATCAGGCGCCCCGGATCCGCCAGCGGCTTTGCGATGTCCTCGATCATGATCGATGAGGTATTGCTCGCCATCACCGCGCCGGGTTTGAGCTTGCTCTCGAGTTCCTTGAAGAGGTTCTGCTTGACCTCGAGCTTCTCGACGATCGCCTCGATCACGACATCCGCGCGGCCAATGCCATTGCCCGCCTGATCCGCGATCAACCGCGCCTTGGCCGCATCTTTCTGCGCCTTGGTCTTGAACTTGCGGCCGAACAGCTTTCGCCTGCGCCACGATCCCCTTCTCGATCACCTGCGGATTGAGATCCTGCAGCGTCACTTCCATGCCGGAGGCGACGCACCACCCTGCGATATCCGCGCCCATGGTGCCGGCGCCGATCACGTGCACGCGCATCGGCTTCCAGTCGAGCCCCTTCGGCGCCTGCGCCTTCATCATCTCCGATAGCTTGAATACGCGTCGCAGATTGCGCGAGGTGTCCGATACCATCAGCGGCGCGAACGCGGTCGTTTCCGCGCTCTTCATCACCTGCAGGTTACCGCCGTGCTTTTCGAACAGATCGATCAGACGATAGGGCGCCGGGATAATGTTCCTCGCGCGCCTTCTTCTTCACTTCGGCGCGCATCTTGTTGACGAGCAAGCCGCGCGCGGGCCATTTCGATGCCAACGCCCGCCAACCATGCGCCGGCGGCGCCTTACGCTTGCGCTCGATCGCCTTGCGCGCCGCCCAGCGCAGGTTCGCTGGCGTCGCCACCAATTCATCGATCAGACCCATCCCGCGCGCGGCGGAGGCGCGGACCATGTTGCCCGCCAGCATGATCGGCATGGCCGCAGCAGCGCCTGCCTGACGGATCGAGCGGACAGTGCCATTGAAACCCGGGAAAATGCCGAGCTTGACCTCGGGGAAGCCGATGCGGGTCGCGTCATCCCGTGTCGCAATCCGCCAATGGCAGGCGAGAGCCAATTCGAGGCCGCCGCCAAGACAGAACCCGTGGATCCCAGCGACGACGGGAATGGGCAACCGCTCGATCTGGTCCAGCAGCGCGTTCGCCGTCCGCACGCCCTCCAGCACCTGCTGCTCGCTGGTCAACAGTTCGAACTCGCGCACGTCGGCGCCGACGATGAAGCCCTTTTCCTTGCCCGAGAGAAACGCCAGGCCGCGGATCGTCTTATCCCGCGCACCGGCTTCGACGTGCGCGACAATCTGGCCAAGCTCTTCGAGCGCGCGGCGGCTCAACGAATTTTGGCTCTCGCCTTCCCGATCGAAGATCGCCCAGGCGATGCCTTCGTTATCGATCGAGACTTTCCAGTCCTTCAAGGCGGAGAGTTCGGTCATTGGGACCTCCAGTTCCGGCGCGACACGGCGGTCGCTACCCGGCCATTGTACCTATTCGGCGGCGGTTCGTACGGCACGGGCATTGTGGCCCGCGGTCATGTAGTTCGGTTTCACCTCGGCCGGATCGAAATCATCGACAGCGATCACACGCGCCGTCAGCGTCTCGACCTCACGCAGCAGGGCGCCTTCGGCCTCGGTGACGGCGCCTTTCTTCACGGCGTCACCGATCCAATCGATGCCGTGATAGCGCTGCACGATACCCTGGCGCACCGCGCGGTCGAGCTTGCGCTCGGCCTCTTCGGCTTCGACCACTTTCAGGAGTGTCACCTCGAGCAACCCGGTCGGATCGTTGACGTCCTTCGAAACATACATATCCCGCGTCAGGCGATCGCGCACATCGCCCGGCTGCAGCACCAGCGAGACGATGTTATGGCCAAGCCAATCGGGTGCCGGCTTGTAGCGGGGTCCGAACGGGAACACCACGTTGCGCATGATTGGACGCGCCCATGCGACGGGAAAATTGTCGATCGTTCCCATCATCGCTTCTTGATACCGGTAGAGCGCGTTGCGCGCGCAGAACGCGACAATCTCACGATCATTGGCGGGCTTGCCGTCATCCTCGTAGCGCTTCAGCACGCACGAGAGCAGATAGAGTTCCGACAGCGCATCAGCGAGTTGGCCCGTGATCTTTTGCTTGGTCTTGAGCCCGCCGCCCAGCAGCGCCACGGTCATGTCGGCGACGAACGCAAACGACCGGCTGGCCCGCCAGAGCTGGCGATACCATTCCGCCGTGCCATAGGATTTTTCCGGCACATGTCCGAAAATGCCGCCGGTAGCGTTGTGAAAGAACGCACCCGTCGCGTTCGACAGCGAGAAGCCGACGTGGCCGAGGAACGCCTTCTCGAAGTTGGCGAGCCCGCGCGCCTTGTCCGTATCCTGGCACGCCTGGATTTCGTTGTAGAGATAAGGGTGCGAGCGCAGCGCACCCTGCGCGAACGTGATCAGAGTGCGGGTCAGGATGTTGGCACCTTCGACGGTGATGCCGACCGGCACCATCTGATAGGCGGCCTGGAGATAGTTCGTCGGGCCATCGCAGATCGCGCGCCCGCCGTGAATGTCCATGGCATCGCTGACCGAGCGGCGCATGCGCTCCGTCGTCTGGTATTTCATCAGCGCTGAAATGACTGCCGGCTTTTCGCCGCGCGCCACCATCGACGCCGTCACCGCGCGCGCCGCCTCATTGACGTAGGCATTCTCGATGAGCCGCGCCATCGGCTCCTCGATGCCCTCCATTTTGGCGACAGGCAGGCCGAACTGCTTGCGGATGCGGCCATAGGCGGACGTGAACCGCAGCATCGCCTTCGCCGCCGACGTCGACGATGTCGGCAGCGAGATCGCGCGCCCTGCGGCCAGGCATTCCATCAACATGCGCCAGCCGTGGCCGACCATCTTTTCGCCGCCGATGATGAACTCCATCGGCACGAACACGTCCTTGCCCCAGTTCGGGCCATTGGGGAACGCGGCGCCGCCCGGCAGGTGGCGGCGGCCGATATTGACGCCCGGATGCGTCGCCGGAATGAGCGCGACCGTGATGCCGATGTCCTCGCCCTTGCCGAGAAGGTTCTCCGGATCGAAGAGCCGGAAGGCGAGGCCGAGCAGCGTCGCTTTCGGCCCGAGCGTGATATAGCGCTTATCCCAGGTTAGCCGGATACCGACCGTTTCCCGGCCTTTCCACATGCCGCGCGTCACGGTGCCGATATCGCGCATGGTCGCAGCATCCGATCCCGACGTCGGCCCCGTCAGCGAGAAGCACGGAATGTCTTCGCCCTTGGCGAGACGCGGCAGATAATAGTGTTTCTGTTCGTCGGTGCCGTACTTTTCGATCAATTCGCCGGGGCCCAGCGAGTTCGGCACCATCACGATCGTGCATACATCCGGCGAGCGCGATGCGATCTTGCCGAGGATCATCGATTGCGCCTGCGCCGAGAATCCGAGGCCACCATGCTCTTTCGAGATCAGCATGCCGAGAAAGCCATGCTTGCCGGCGAACTTCCAAATCTCGTCAGGAATTTCCTTGTTGTTGAACCGGATCTTCCAGTCGTTGATCATGCCGCACAGCTCTTCCGTCGGGCCGTCGAGGAAGGCACGCTCCTCGGCCGTCAGCGTGATCGGCGGCACCGCGCGCAGTTTTTCCCAATCGGGTTTGCCGGAGAAGAGATCCGCATCGAAACCGATCGTGCCGGCATCCAGCGCTTGCTGCTCGGTTTCGGAGACCTTGGGCAGAATACCGCGAATGGTCTTGTAGGCGGGCGCGATCAGGAGCGTGCGCCGCAGGCCCGGGATTGCCAGCGCCACAAAGCCGAGGGCCGGGATCCAGCCGAGCAGCGAGCCGATGCTCAACGAGAGCCCATCATGGACACCATGGATGAGCCCCGACTG
This sequence comes from uncultured Alphaproteobacteria bacterium, assembly GCA_963779515.1. Taxonomy (GTDB): domain Bacteria; phylum Pseudomonadota; class Alphaproteobacteria; order Rhizobiales; family Hyphomicrobiaceae; genus CAVZYN01. The sequence goes on along the minus strand of CAVZYN010000001.1, from coordinate 672,269 downwards.
CCAGAGGTAGGTCGCAACCACAGCGCTGGCCGCCCAGAGCCACATCGGCGCACCCCGCATGGCCAACACAAAGGCGCCCACGAGGCACAGCCCCAGGAATATCAACTCGACCATCATCGCTCGGGCCTCCGAACACGGCACACCGGCCCCTGCCGCGTGCCCGCACTGCATTCTGCGTACCGCACATATATAAAGTTGACGTAAACGTCAACTTTGCATCCCCCGAACGGCCCATAGAACCGCGCCCAGGGCTTAGTGCGCAAGGGTTAACATCACCCAAAACCCGCCAGCCCCGGTGACCGGCGAGCCTGCACCTGGAACACCGAGTTGCGGGCATTCGAAGTTGCGAATATTCTAGTCCTTTGAAGTTATTTCGCATTCGAGCCCCAAACCTGATGAGCCGCCGTGCTGCCGCCAAGTGAAACTCAAAATGTCGCCGCCAGCGGATCAGAGCCCGAGATGCTCTCGTCCATGCGCGCGGCTGCTGAGGAAGCGGCCGACCTTTTGCGCTCGATCGGCAGCCCTTACCGCCTGATGATCCTCTGTCTCCTGATGGAGAGCGAAAAGACCGTCACGGATATCTGCGACGCCATCGGCGCGCGCCAGTCGCTCACCTCGCAGCATCTGACGCGGCTCCGGCTCGACGGCCTCGTGAAGGCCGAACGTCGCGGCCACTTCTCCTACTACTCTTTGACAGACACCGTCGCCAAACAAATCGTCGCCATTCTGTACGAGCACTATTGTGCAAAAGCCGTCACCAAGCTCAAACCTTGAGGACCGAACGTTGAACGTGCGCAACCAATATCTCCTGGCTGTTGTCGTCGCATGCCTGATCCAGATGCCGTCATTGGCGCGCGCCGACGACGCGCGCCAGCGCGCCTACGGCAAACATCTCGCGCAGGAGTGCACTGGCTGCCATCGCATCGACGGCACCGACAACGGCATCCCCTCGATCGTCGCCTGGAACAGAGACGAGTTCATCACGACGCTGAAGTTCTACAAGGACGGCGCGCGGCCTAACCCCGCCATGGTATCGGTGGCGAAGTCCCTCGACGATGAGCAGATTGCTGCATTGGCGGCCTTCTACGGCGCGCTGCCAAAGCCCGAAAAGAAAACCGCCGCCGGCGCGCCGCCCGTCAAAGCAAAAAAGTAGCCGCGACGCGGCGCGCGGCGCGACTGGGGAGCACACGGATGCGCCGCCTAGCAACGCCACTCCTTCTCGCCGCTGCGGTCCTCGCGATCATCCTCGCGCCGTCGGCCATGGCCCAATCGACCGCGGCGAAGGAGGACTGCACCACGCTCGAATGCCCGCGCTGCCTGACCATGTGCCAGCTGCTGTGCGATCATGAAGCGGAGGCATGCCGCAAGAGCGGCGCTCGCAATTGCCCGCGCAACGCGCGCTCGTGCGCTCGTAACTGTCCGGCGCAACTCTGCCGCCAATGTATGCCGGATCAGTTCGACGCCAAGGGCCGGCGCTATGTGCAGGGTCCGACCCGCATCTGCCAGTCGCCCGCGCGATGGCAATAGCCCAACGAAAAAGGCGGGCCACATGGACGCCCATGGACCCGCCTCTCTCAATCACAACTCCGGCGCGCGATCAGCCCGCCTTTTTCCTTGGCTCCGCCGCGGCCGGCGCCGCTGTCTTGGCAAACATGTCGGCGATGATGCCGTCGTACCAGCCCACGCTCTCGGCGTAGTTCTGCTTGCGCACGCCGGCGTCTTCGCCTTTCTGCGACACGAATGATCCGGAGGGATCGAGCTTGCCGTCCTTCGGCGCATAGTTCGCGCCAATCTTGATGCAATCATCCGGTGCCACCAGCGACCAGCACGTATTGCGGAACCGCGCCGGGAACTTGTCCTTCTTGGCGAACTCGGCCAGTAACTCGCCGGCGACGACCTTGGCCTGGCTGTTGGCGGAAAAAGCCGATTTCGGCATCTCGGCGGCAATCGTCGCATCGCCCAGCACATAGATGTCCTTTTGTGCCTTGGACGAGAAATCCTCAGGGTTCACCGGCACCCAATCGCCCTGCGTGACACCGGCCTTGAACGCGATGTCGCCGGCCTTTTGCGCCGGGATGACGTTGGCGACATCGGCCTTGACCTTGAAGCCCGCCTTGGTCGTGAACTCCTTGGTCTTGGCGTCGAGCGCCGTCACCGCGAAGTCGTCGATGTCGTTCGTCAGCTTCAGGTCGATGATGTCCTTGTAATATTTGTCGAACGCCTCGGTGAACACCGGCTGCTTCGAAAACGCCTTCTTCGGATCGAGGATCACGAGCTTCGATTTCGGCTTTTTGGTCTTGAGGTAGTGCGCGATCATGCAGGCGCGCTCATAAGGCCCGGGCGGGCACCGGTAGGGATTGGGCGGCATCACCATCACCACCGTGCCACCATCCTTCATCGACGTGAGCTGCGACCGCAGGATCTGCTTCGGCCCGCCCGCCGTCATGTAGGCATGCGGCATCGCCTCGGCCAGCTGCACCGAATATCCAGGAACGCTGTCGTACTTGATCGCGATGCCGGGCGAGAAAACCAGCTTGTCGTAGGCATAGGTGCCGCCGCCGCGCGTCTTCACGACTTTCTTCGCGGCATCGACCTCCGTTGCGAACTCATGCACCACCTTGACGCCGACTTTGCGCAAGCCGCTATAGTTGTGATTGAGTGTACCAAACTCGCGGACGCCGCCGACATAAAGGTTCGAGAAGAACGACGACGAATACGTCGGGTTCGCCTCAATGAGCGTCACCTCGACGTTCGGTGCATCCTTCTTGAGATAATGCGCAACCGTCGCGCCGCCGGCGCCGCCGCCGACGACCACAACGCGCGGCTTCGTCTGGGCAATGGCAAAGTGCGGCAACACCGTCGCGCCGGCCACCACGCCGCCGGCCAACCGGCCGAATCCGCGTCTCGAGACGTCTGACATTTTTTCCTCTCCCACAGTTCCCGTTTTATTCAATCCGCTTACGCTCAAGTGCCGCGCTTCACCGGCTTAAATCCAGCTTGCCGCAGGAGTCCACCAACTTCCCCCCAGAAATGATCCGCACCCTGGTAGCCGACGATCCTGCCGATTTCCGTGCCGCCTGAATAGGCGACAAACGTCGGCGTATAGACCAATCCCTTGACCACGCGCAGATCCGGGTTACCGGCTTGCCGGATCATCAGCGGCGCGAACCGGCCTTCCTCGCTGTTCTGGTAGCCCTGCCGGACGTCGGCGTGCCAACGCCGGCAGTAATGGCAACTGCTGGCATCGACCATCAACAGAGCCGCCGGCGCCGCGAGAAATGCTGTCTGCGCCACCGCCGCCGAACCAAGCAGCGGCTGCAGTCCCGCCGCTGCCCCGGCCACGATCGCCGAGCGGCGCGTCAATAGTGGCAATTTCCCCATCACTTCAGATCCATTTCGCGCCGGTCCCCACTGATTGCCACACGGCGCCTTGAATTGCATTCAAACATTCTAATATGATATTGCAAGATCACAATGGCCGAACCGCACTGTCGATTTCGCACCTGCGAACACGGAGACACAACGAGAATGTCCGACGCACTCACGATCGCGACCATCGACCGGCGCGACATTATCCTCGGCGCCTCCGCCGCCGGGTTGATTGCGGCACTGCTAGGCGTTCGCAAGGCGGCCGCTCAGGACCGCTTGCCGACCTTCGAAGAGGTAATGAAGAAGATCCTCGGCGAAGCCAAACCCTCCGAAGCCAAGATCATGATCGACATGCCGGAGATCGCCGAGAACGGGAACACAGTACCCTTCACCGTCTCGGTCGAGAGCCCCATGAGCGAGACTGACTATGTCAAGACGCTGCACGTGCTCGCCAACGGCAATCCCCAGGCCAATGTCGCGGCCTACAATTTCACGCCCCAGTCCGGCAAGGCCGCGGTCCAAAGCCGGATGCGGCTTGCCAAGACCCAGGACATCGTCGCCATCGCCGAACTGTCCGACGGCAAGTTCCTGATGAGCAAACGCACCGTAAAGGTCACTATCGGCGGCTGCGGCGGCTGAGCGGAGAGAAATCATGTCAACCAAGCCACGCATCAAATTGCCGGACAGCGCCAAGGTTGGTGAGGTCATCGAGATCAAGACGCTCGTCAGTCACGTCATGGAGACGGGGCAGCGCAAGGACGCCAGCGGACAGACCATCCCGCGCCTCATCATCAATACCTTCACGGCCTCCTTTGCCGGCAAGCCTGTCTTCAAGGCCGAGCTCCAACCGGGGATTTCCGCCAATCCCTACATCGCTTTCTTCATGAAAGTGCCTGGACCCGGAGAATTCGAGTTTTCCTGGCTCGACGACAAGGGCGAGAAGATCGTCGAGAAGACCAAGTTGAACGTGACTTGACGCGCATTCCAGCACCTGCCTCTCGCGGCCCGCCCTCACCGGCGGGCCGTTTGCGTTGCAGCAGCGCCGATCCCGAGCCAAACACGGGCTTGCAGGCATGGCTGCCATTCGATACCGGTAGGGAGACAATGGTGAGGGAGAGAAGTCGTCGTGGCAGATGATCCTGTCGTCGCCCAGAAAGGGCCGTTCCAAGTGCCGCTCGAAGCCGGCAAAGCCTATTTCTGGTGCACCTGCGGCCGTTCGGGCAAACAACCGTTCTGCGATGGCACGCATAAGGGGACATCCTTTCAGCCGCTGCGCTTCGTCGCCGAGAAAACCGAGACCGCTAATCTCTGTGGCTGCAAGTCGACCGACGACAAGCCGTTCTGCGACGGCGCCCACAACATGCTTTAGGCCAGCACATCTTCATCAGGCGCCGAGCGATCGGCGCCTCTTTGTTTCCAGCAACACCGAAGCGGGCCGAGGCACATCTTCATGGACTATTTCGTCCAACAGGTTCTGAACGGGCTCACACTCGGCTCCATCTACGGATTGATCGCCATCGGCTACACGATGGTGTTCGGCATCATCGGCATGGTCAACTTCGCGCACGGCGACGTCTTCATGCTGTCGACCTTCATCGCCTTGATCGTCTTCCTCGTGCTGACGCAGGTGCTCGGGTGGAGCAACGTGATCGTTGCCCTCGTGCTGATGCTGCTGATCGGCATGCTGCTGACGTCGCTCTGGAACTGGGCCATCGAACGCATCGCCTATCGGCCGCTGCGCGGATCGTTTCGGCTCGCGCCCTTGATCTCCGCGATCGGCATGTCGATCTTCCTCGTCAACTTCGTGCAGGTGGTGCAGGGCCCGCGCAATAAACCGCTGCCGCCGCTGGTCGATGGCGGCATTTGCATCTCGGGCGCCAGCACCCCCGCCCGGCCGTGCTGGTTCGAGAACGCCGGCTACGGCATCCAGATCGCCTACAAACAGCTGGTGATCATGGCGGTCACGGCGATCCTGCTCGCGGGCTTCTGGTATCTGGTGCAGAAAACGCCGCTTGGCCGCGCGCAACGCGCCTGCGAACAAGACAGCAAGATGGCGCGTCTGCTCGGCATCGACGTCGACAAAACCATCTCCATCACCTTCATCATGGGTGCGGCGCTGGCCGCCGTCGCCGGCGTCATGTACATCCTGCAATACGGCGTCGTGAACTTCGCCGATGGCTTCGTGCCCGGCGTCAAAGCGTTCACCGCCGCAGTCTTGGGTGGCATTGGATCGCTGCCGGGCGCCGTGCTCGGGGGCCTCATCATCGGCCTGATCGAGGCGCTCTGGTCTGCGTATTTTTCGATCGACTACAAAGATGTGGCGGCGTTCTCGATCCTCGCCATCACGCTCATCTTCCTGCCCTCTGGCATTCTCGGCAAACCCGAAGTCGAGAAGGTCTGAGCCATGGCCTTGGAAACCGCGCCAGCAAGCGCTGCCTCTGTTGCCACCAATCGCTTCGCCACCGCGATCAGGGAAGGATTCGGCGCCGCCCTCCTGACGCTCGGACTATCGATCCCCATCGTCGCGCTCCGCACCGAGCAGAACATGGAGAACCAGCTCGTCCTCCAATCTCGCTGGGGGCTGGTCGCGGGGCTTGTTGCCGCGGCATTTGCGGCGCGGTTCCTGTATGTCATTCTGCGACGCGCCGAAGCGGCTCCGCTCAAAAAAGCCGCGGCCATGGTGTTGTCCCCGAATGTCTCGCGCGCCATTTCGATCGGCGGCCTGATCTTCCTCGCCGCCTACCCGATGATCGCGCTTGCGCTCACCGGGCAAGCCGGCTCGATCAAGTGGATCGACAATTTCGGCATCCAGATCCTGATCTACATCATGCTCGGCTGGGGCTTGAACATCGTCGTCGGCCTCGCCGGGCTGCTCGATCTTGGCTATGTCGCCTTCTATGCCGTCGGCGCCTACTCCTACGCGCTACTTGCCACCACGTTTGGACTGTCGTTCTGGGTCTGCTTGCCGCTCGCCGGCATCCTGGCTGCCTTCTGGGGCGTCCTGCTCGGATTTCCAGTGCTGCGGCTGCGCGGCGACTATCTCGCGATCGTGACGCTCGCGTTCGGGGAGATCATCCGGCTCGTCTTGATCAATTGGATCGATCTGACGGGCGGTTACGCTGGCATCTCGTCGATCCCACGGCCCTCGTTCTTCGGCATCCCCTTCAACGCCTCTGACGAAGGCTTTGCTGCAACCTTCGGCTTGGAGTTTACGCCGCTCTACCGCACGATCTTCCTGTTCTATCTCATTCTCGCGATGGCGCTTCTCACCAACTGGGTGACCTTGCGACTGCGCCGCCTGCCCGTCGGCCGCGCGTGGGAAGCGCTGCGCGAAGACGAAATCGCCTGCCGCTCGCTCGGTATCAACACAACCAACACGAAGCTCACTGCCTTCGCGATCGGCGCGGGCTTCGGCGGCCTTGCCGGATCGTTCTTCGCCGCGCGCCAAGGCTTCATATCGCCTGAGAGCTTCACCTTTATCGAAAGCGCGGTGATTCTCGCCATCGTCGTGATGGGCGGCATGGGCAGCCAGATCGGCGTCGCGATCGCCGCCATCGCCATGATCGGCGGGACGGAGATCCTGCGCGAACTCGATTTCCTGAAGCAGTTTTTCGGCAACGACTTCGACCCGACCCAGTACCGCATGTTGATCTTTGGATTGATCATGGTCGTGCTCATGATCTGGAAACCGCGCGGCCTGATCTCAACACGCGAGCCGAGCATCATTCTCAAGGAGCGCCGCGCGATCTCGGGCGATCATGTCAAGGAGGGGCACGGCTGATGCGCTGGCAAAGTGACCCGCTCCTGGTTGTCGAACACATGACGATGCGCTTTGGCGGATTGATCGCCGTCGACGACGTCTCGTTTGCCGCCGGCCGCGGCGACATCACGGCCGTGATCGGCCCCAACGGCGCCGGCAAGACCACCGTCTTCAACTGCATCACCGGCTTTTACAAACCAACAAGCGGTCGCATGTCGCTCTCCGTCGGTGGCGCGGCGGCCCCCGCCGCGATCGACGCCGTCACGATCACCGGCGAGCGCTTCCATCGCACGCCGACAGGTGGTCTCTTCCTGTTGGAGCGGATGCCGGATTTCGAAATCGCGGCCAAGGCCCGGGTTGCCCGCACCTTCCAGAACATCCGCCTGTTCAGCGGCATGACCGTGCTCGAAAACCTGATCGTCGCCCAGCACAACGCGCTGATGGATGCGTCCGGTTGGACCGTCACCGGCCTCTTCGGCGCCAAGAGCTACCGCATCGCCGAGACCGCGGCGATCGACCGGGCCAAGTATTGGCTGGACAAGATCGGATTGACCGATCGCGCCGACGATCCCGCGGGCGACATGCCATATGGCGCCCAGCGCCGGCTCGAGATCGCACGCGCCATGTGCACGGACCCCGTTCTCCTTTGCCTGGATGAACCGGCGGCCGGCCTCAATCCGCGTGAAAGCGGCGAACTCAATGCGCTCTTGCGTGCGATCCGCCTCGAGCACGGAACGTCCATCCTGCTGATCGAACATGACATGTCGGTGGTGATGGAAATCTCCGACCATGTCGTCGTCCTCGAGTATGGCCGCAAGATTTCCGATGGGACGCCAGACGCCGTGCGCAACGATCCACGCGTGATCGCCGCCTACCTTGGCGTTGAAGACAATGACGACGCCATCCAGGAGGTCGCCTCGTGACCGCGCCCCTGCTTCAAGTCACCGGCGTCAAGAGTTACTACGGCAGCATCATGGCGCTGAAGGGCGTCGACATCACCGTCAACCCTGGCGAGATCGTCACCATGATCGGCGCCAACGGCGCTGGCAAGTCGACACTCATGATGACGATCTTCGGCCAACCCCGCGCCCGTGAGGGCCGGATCATGTACGACGGCCACGACATCACGCGCATGGAGACGCACGAGATCGCCCGGCTGCGGATCTCGCAGTCGCCCGAAGGCCGGCGAATCTTTGCGCGCATGACCGTGCTTGAAAATCTCCAGATGGGCGCGGAACTCGACAATCTGGCGCACTTCGACGAAGACCTCGAACGCGTCACCACCATGTTTCCGCGCATCAAGGAGCGGCTGACGCAACGCGCTGGCACGCTGTCGGGTGGCGAGCAACAGATGCTCGCGATCGGTCGCGCCCTCATGAGCCGCCCGAAGCTGTTGCTGCTGGACGAGCCCTCGCTCGGGCTTGCGCCGCTGATCGTGAAGCAAATCTTCGACGTGATCCGCGATCTCAATCAGCGGCAGGGCTTGACGGTTTTCCTCGTCGAGCAGAATGCGTTCCATGCTTTGAAGCTCGCGCATCGCGCCTATGTGATGGTCAATGGCCTGATCACCATGAGCGGGACTGGCCGCGAGCTATTGGCGCGTCCGGAAATCCGTGCAGCCTATCTCGAAGGCGGCCACCGCTGAGACCGATCCCATGATGATGCCGAACGCGATTTATGAAGGCGGCCCGAACGGGCTATGGGTCTTTCTGCTACTGACCGTCGCCTTAGGGGGCATGACGGCGTTCGTATCCGGCCGTGCCATCGCCGAAACGTGGCGGCCCTACTGGCAGATCTATGTCTACATGGCGTTGCTGGCGCTGACCGTGCGCTTTCTGCATTTCGCGCTGTTCGAGGAAACCCTCCTCTCCGCACGCAGCCTGATCGTCGACTATATCGTCGTGCTCGCCGCCGCCATGCTCGGCCACAAGCTTGCCCGCTCGCGGCAGATGGCGACGCAGTATCACTGGACCACCGCCGCGCGGCGCGCCACCTAAGCCGTCCACCAGCGATGGAAGTGGTGAACCGGACCGTGCCCCCGGCCAATGCTCAACTGGTCGGCCGCTTCGATTGCGGCGCTGATATAGACCTTCGCCTGCGCAACCGCGTCAGCGAGGCTTGCGCCCTTCGCCATCTCCGCCGCAATGGCCGACGACAGCGTGCAGCCGGTACCATGACTATTGCGTGATGCTATGCGCCGATGCGCGAACCGCTGGATACCCGATTGCGTCACCAGAAGATCCACGCTTTCCGAGCCGCCGCCATGCCCGCCCTTCATCAGCACCGCCTTGGCGCCGCGCGTCAGCAGGGCCTCGCCCTGCTTTTACATTGCAGCTTCGCTATCCGCGACGGCCTGGCTCAAGAGTGCCGCGGCCTCTGGAAGGTTGGGCGTGATCACCGTTGCCATCGGCACCAGTTCGCTCAGCAGCGCAGCAATCGCTGCTGGATTGAGCAGCCGGTCGCCAGACGCCGCGACCATCACCGGATCGAGCACGATCGGACAGCACGCATCGCGCGCAAGTCCGGCCGCAACAGCGCTGATCACCGCCGGCTGTGACAACATCCCGATCTTCACGGCATTGACGGCAAGGTCGCTGAACACCGACGCCATTTGCTGGGCGATGAACTCCGGCGGCACGTCGTGGATGCCTTGCACGCCGATCGTGTTCTGCGCCGTCAAGGCGGTGATGACGCTCGCTCCATAGACGCCGAGCGCTGAAAAGGTCTTGAGATCCGCCTGAATTCCAGCGCCGCCGCCCGAGTCGGACCCAGCAATTGTCAGCGCGATCGCTGTCATGCCCGGGCGCCCTGACGACGCGCCTCTTCAACTGACGCGCGCAGTATTGACGCCGCGTGAGACGGATCGGCGGCCGACGCGATCGCCGAGACGACGGCGACGCCCGCGGCTCCAGCCGCTATACACGCCGCTGCCGTGTCGAGACCGATCCCGCCAATCGCGACGACCGGCAAACGGCTTGCCGCAATGGCGGCGCGCAGCCCCGAAAGTCCAATGACAGGATTGGCGTCGGATTTCACACCGGGGCCATATACCGGACCACACCCGAGATAGTCGAGATCCGCAACAGGCGCCGCCGCCGTTTGCGCTGCATTGGTGGTCGAGAGCCCGAGAATGGCATTGGGACCGAGCAGCGCGCGCGCATCGGGAAACGGCATGTCGAGCTGGCCAATATGCGCGCCGTCGGCGCTGGCCGCCAAAGCGATGTCGATCCGGTCATTGATGATCACCGGAATGCCACGCGGCCGCAGCGCCGCGATCAACGCGCGCGCCGTATCGAGCATTGCCCGGCCTTTGCCGTGCGGATCACGCAGCTGCACCACGGTCGCGCCGCCGGCAACGGCACCCATCGCCGTTTCGACGATGCCGCGCCGGGCACAAAGCACGGGATCGGTGATGAAATACACCGAGAGATCAATCTTGCGTTGCACGAGCCATCTCCGCGCCTCTGCCCTGAACTCCGGTTCGCGCGAACCTAGTCCGCACGCCGGTATTGCGCAACCCGGCGGCCCGGCCCAAGAGATGCAACGGAACGTGTGATGACCGGCTGGCGAGCGCCGATTGCGGGTGGCGCGGTTGTCGAGTGTCAAAATGGCGCGCCGGGCCGGCGGGTGTGCGAAGCGAGCCATGCATCATGTGCCGTCTTAACTCATTTACGACTGCCTCTCGCCGCGCCATCACTGGCCGAGCAACGGCCCTTCACACATGCCAGCCCTGATCGAGCCCCGAGACATGTATCCGTTTCCGAAGGGTCAGCACCTCTGGATCAGACGCAAGGCGGCGACGGCGCCCGCTGTCACTACCGCCGTTAACGAGATTCCCGGCTGGAAGGCCGCTTTCCTGGTTGGCATCGCCCTCCTCTACTGGACCATCATTTTGCGCCTGCTGTTCCCTGGCGACGGCGCCGACATTTCGGTTGGATTTCGCCTGACGTACTTCGCCGTCTACATCCTGACCTTGGCGGCCATCCTCTGGGATCCCAAGCCCGCGCGCGACGCGATCCTGGCCTCGCCCGCCATCACGGCCTTGATCTTATTGCCGCTGGTCTCGACGCTCTGGACGATCAACCCCTCCGAGACCACGAACCGCGCCATCGCCGTCGCTGGCAGCTCGTTGTTCGGGCTTTATCTCGCGGCCTACGTCCCGCAACGCCACGCGCTGCAATTGCTTGCGACAACCGCGACCGTGGCCGCCGCGCTCAGCATCGTCTTGATCGTGGCGGTGCCGTCATTCGGGATCGATCAACTGCCGCCATGGGCTGGCAGCTGGACCGGCGCCTTTGGCCACAAGAATGGCCTTGGGCAAATGTCATCGCTTGGAGTGATTGTCTGCTTGGTGGTCGTGCTCGCCGACGGTTTGAAGCGTTCCCCTGTCGCCGCCGTTGGTTGCGCACTTAACGCGATCCTGGTCGCGGGTTCCCAATCGCTGACGGCCCAGCTTGTCTGCGCGGTCTCTGTCGTCATGGTGCTCACGGTCGGCCGGTTCATTCGCGTGTTCGTGCGGTTCGGGCCACTCGTGGCCGGTCTCGTTCTGCTCGCGATCGCCTTGGTTGCATCCAACTACCGGCTCGAAGATTTCTTCGAGCTGCTGGGAAGCTTGGGCAAGGATCCGACGTTATCCAGTCGAGTGCCTCTCTGGCAGTCGCTGGCGCCGTTCATGATGGAGCGGTTTTGGCTCGGATACGGTTACGAGGCCTTTTGGTCGGACAACAACTATGCCGTCCAGATCGTGGTCGAGCGCGTGAAGTTCCGGCCCTGGTATGCCCACAATGGCGTGGTCGAGTTGTGGCTGGGCCTTGGCATGGCCGGGCTGGCATTGATGATCTACGTTTTCGTCCGTCTGACGGTGTCGGCTGCCATGCGGCTCTACCAGGACGAGACCAACCCAGCCTGGCAACTCGCGCTCGTCTTCGCCTTTCAGTTTCTGGTTCAAAATTTTTCGGAGAGCACGATCCTGATGCGCAACAGCATGTTCTGGTCACTGCTCGTGATGCTGGCGTACATGCTGGGCTCCGCCTCCGCCAAGCGTGCGGCGCGACAACCACAGCACGTGCCGGCGACACCTCGCCGCCGGCGCATCATCGCACGGTAGGCGTCTCACGTTACAAAGCCGGTCCCTATGAATGTCCTGCATTCCGCGTATCGGGGTTCGACGATCAGTCTCGTTCGTCAACGCCCGACTGTCGCTGAAAGCGTTCTCATCGGCCTGACGATCGCGACGTTCACCACCACGATCCCGGACCTGATCATGCGGACGCTCACTGGTGGCTACACCAAAGTCGGTTGGCCGGTCCTTGGTATCCTCTATGTGATGATGGCCTACATCATACTCGGGCACGGCCAGCTCGCCCTTGCGCAGCTGCGCCGCGCCGGCGTCTTGGTCGCCTTGTTGCTTTGGGCGTTTGCATCGGTTGCCTGGTCCCTCAGCCCGCGCGCAACCGCGTTCCAGAGTATCGCCTTGATCGGCAGCACCGGGCTCGGGTTCGCCATGGCCTCGGCCATGCAGCCCGTGCACGCCATTCGCGTGACCGCGATCGCGATTACGATCGCGACCATTGGTAGTTTAATCGTCATCTTCGCCGCACCCGACATCGGTATCGACCCCAGCGGGGAATGGGCGGGCTCCTGGCGCGGTCTCTACGATCAAAAGAATGAGATGGGGATCTCGTCGGCATTGGGCGCCGCATTCGCCGGGTTATGGCTGACGTATGGAACCGCCCCGGAGCGACCTATGGCCCTCGGCGCACTGATCCTGAACATGGCCATGCTGGCACTGGCTCAATCCACCACATCGCTTTTGACCTTCGCCGTCATGTTTTGTGTTCTGCTCATGCCATTCCGGCTTCTGCGCATTGTCGGAATCGCATTCCCGCTCATCGTCATTTCCGCCTTTGCCGTGGTGATTTTGGCACCCGGGCTCGTCATGGACTACATCGAGGTCTTCGTCCGCGGCCTCGGCAAGGACGCAACCTTCTCCAACCGGATTCCGATCTGGACATTTCTTTGGCCCTACATCCAAGAGCACGTCTGGCTCGGCTTTGGATACGGCGCCTTCTGGGAGGAGGACGTTCTCCCGAAAATCTGGTTCGCGAAGGCCATTCAGTTCACCCCCACCACAGCCCACAACGGACTTGTCGAAGTCTGGCTGAACTTGGGGATCGTGGGCGTCGCGCTCTCCGTCCTCTTTGTCTTAGGCTTGGTCGCCCGGGCGATCCGCTTTCTCAATCGCAACCGGCACCATCCACTCGGCCGGCTGGCCGTCGCGATGATCGTGATGTTGATCCTCATCAACGCGATGGAAAGCTCGTTTCTCGAGCGCAACGACCGGCTTTGGTGTCTGGCCGTCTGGCTCTATCTGACGCTCGCCACGCCACCCGCCACCATTCGGCTCGCGCCTGCGGCTGGGCACACCGTCACGCCTTTAGAACCTGAATTGGACGCCCCTGCAGCCACGCCTCGATAGCTGCGACGGTGCCACCGTAGAACTGCCGATAGGTATCCTCCGTCACGTAACCGATGTGCGGCGTGACGAGCGCGCGCGGCTCCTTGCGCAACGGATGATCGGCCGCCAGCGGTTCATGTTCATAGACGTCGATCCCCGCGCCGCCGATCCGATTGGACTGGAGCGCGGCAAGCAGCGCCGCCTCATCGACAATCGGACCGCGCGACGTGTTGATCAGGTACGCAGTCGGCTTCATGAGCGCGAATTCCCGCCCACCGATCAGGCCCTGCGTCCGCTCCGAAAGCTTTGTGTGGATCGTGATCACGTCCGAGCGCTTGAAGAGTTCATCCTTGTCCACACGCGTCGCACCTGCGGCGCGCGCGGCCTCCACTGTCAGATTTTGGCTCCAGGCCAAAACGTTCATCTCGAAGGCTTGGCCGTAGCGCGCCATCCGGCTCCCGAGTTTGCCAAGCCCGATGATGCCAAGCGTCTTGCCTTTGATGTCCATGCCGATCGTCGACTGCCAGTGTCCGCTCCGCATCTGTTCGCGTTCAAAGCCAATGTGGCGGGCGAGCGAGATCATCAGCCCCCAGGCGAGCTCGGCCGTCGCTGCACCCGACCCATCTGTACCGCAGACGACGATGTTTTTCTCGGCGGCCGCCGTCATGTCGATGGCGGCATTGCGCATCCCGGTCGTTACCAGCAGCTTCAGTGCCGGTAAGCGCTCGAACAGCGCGCGCGACAACAGCGTCCGCTCCCGCATCGCGCAGACGATATCGTATGCCTTCAGCGCTTCGGCCGCCGCCTCCGTGCTCGCAAATGGCTCGTGGAACACCTTGATCTTGTGATTGTCGGTCAAACGGGACCAGTCCGCCAACTTGAGGGCGACCCGTTGGTAGTCGTCGAGAACAGCGATGGCGGCCATTGTATCCCCGTTGGCTGGTAGAATTCCGTCGAACCTAGCCGAAACGGGCGCCACATGTCTCCACCGCGCGCGGCATGCCTTCCCATTGCCGCGCGGGCCCATTACATCCCTGGGATATTCGTGGAGGAACCTTACGTGTTGCCCCTACTGCTGGTCGTCGTGATCGTCGCGTTGCTTGCCTTGCTGCCTCAAGCCTATGTGCGGCGGGTGATCAAGCGCCATGACGGCCAACGTTCCGACCTGCCAGGGACCGGCGGGGAGTTTGCGCGCCATCTGCTCGATCGCTCGGGCCTCGCGACCGTGCGGGTCGAAGCCACCGACCTCGGCGACCACTACGATCCGGAGGCCAAAGCCGTGCGTCTGTCACAGGCCAACATGGCAGGTTCGTCGCTGGCGGCCGTTGTCATTGCCGCGCACGAAGTGGGTCACGCCATTCAGGACGCGACCGGCTATCGGCCGCTGACGGCGCGCACCCGCCTTGCCAAGCAGGCGATGAAGCTCGAACGCGTCGGCGCCGTTCTCATGCTTGTGGCGCCCATTGTCGGCATCCTTGCCAAATCACCGCATCTGCTCATGCTGGAGATGGCCTTCGGCTTCCTGATCATGGCGATGTCGATCGTCGTCCATGTCGTGACGCTGCCGACCGAGTTTGACGCGAGCTTCCAACGCGCGCTGCCGATGCTGAAGGATGGCAACCACATCAAAACAGCAGATATGGGCGCCGCAAAGCAGATCCTGCGTGCCGCCGCGCTGACCTATGTGGCCGCGGCCGCCATGACGCTGCTCAATGTGGGACGCTGGCTGCGGACCATACGAATTTAATCTGGGTGGGCCCATGATCACATGCTGCATCCGATGGTTGGCTATCCTTGTCGTCGCGGCAATGCTGCTGCCCGCGACCGCCGCCGCGCAAACGTGCACGTCGGATGGCCAGTGCCCCAACGGCGGGCGCAGCGTCGCGACCTGCCAGGGCGATACCCTGATCGTACGGCGCAGCATTTGCGCAAGCTCCTGTCGCGACGTGGAAGAACGCCGGGAAACGTGCGGCTCGCGCGTCATCGGCGCCATCACATGTTCGGGAAACACAGCCGTCCGCACCGAGGGCGGCTGCAATGCCAGCTCCGCGCGATGCGACAACCGCACCGATCGAGAAGTCTGCGTCGCCACGTGCTCATGCCGCAACAATCGCTTGATCTACGCCTCGGGTATCTGCACGCCCGGCGCAGGATGCGGTCGCGTGGTACTTCAATGCAAGAACGGCTGCACGTGCAAACCAGAGCCGGGGTGTCTTTGATCCGGCGGCGCCGATCAGCCCTGTCGAGGACGGATGGCGCGGTCCAATGCCACGGCGTAGTATTGCCGCTGGAATCCGCCGTGAGGTCCCGTCATGCTCGACGAGCGCCAGCTCTGTCTCCACCAGGTCACCGTCCTCACAAGATGGACACTGCCGCAGTTCATCGCCGGCGTCGTGCGCCATAGGATCGGCAGCATCGCCGTTTGGCGTGACGCGCTTGCGGCCTGCGGCACGGCGGAAGCGGCGCGCATGATCAAGGGCGAGGGCTTGGAGGTCACCAGCCTCTGCGCGGCGGGCCTGATCACCATGTGCGATCCAAAGGAAACTGCGAACGCGATGGACACCTTGCGCCGCGCCATCGACGAGACGGCGGCGATTGGAGCAAAGTCGCTGATGTTCGTCGCCGGCGGCGTCGATCCGATCGACAAGAGCCCGCAAGCGGCACGCGCACGCGCCTTGGAACGGCTCTCGACGCTGACATCCCATGCGCGTGCCGCTGGCATCAAAATCGCAATTGAGCCCCTGCATCCGATGACCTGCGCGACGCGCTCGGTGATCAGTTCGCTCGGCATTGCCAACGACTGGTGCGATGCGCTCGCCGCCGAGGATATCTACGGCATCGCCGTCGATACCTACGCCGTCTGGTGGGACCCAAACCTCGAGACCGAACTCAAGCGCGCCGGCAAGCGGATCTGCGCGTTCCATGTCAATGACTGGCTGCCCGACACCCGGGACCTCCGCCTCGACCGCGGCATGATGGGCGACGGCCTCATCGACATCCGCGGCATCCGCGCGATGGTCGAGGCCGCAGGCTACACTGGCCCCCGCGAAGTCGAAATTTTCTCCGAGCGCGACTGGTGGCAGCGTGATCCTGACGAGGTCCTTCGCATCGTCAAGCAGCGCTATCAGAGTGCGGTTTGATTCTCCAACACCGGCGTGACTTATAGAGCGCCCTCGTACTGCAGGATATACAGCCCCGCGTTTTGGTCGGTCAGGAACATCAAGCCGTTCGGATCGACGTAGCAGTCGTTGGACTGGGTCACCTGCGCACGGTTCGGACGCGGATCCATCATCTTCCGGGGATTGGGTGGCACCCAATAGCCGACTTCCTTCGGATGGACCTGATCCGCGATGTCATACACACGCACACCGGCGTTGTAATACGTGGCGAATATCAAGCGGGAACTCTGATACGAACCGGGCCGCATTTCATGCAGATTGTGCGGGCCGAAGGCTCCGCCTTTCGCACAATAATCGGCCTCGGCCGGCTGCGGAAATTTCGAGATCGCCACCGGCCTGGCGGGATCACGCACGTCGTAGAGCCACACATAGCGCAGACCATCCTTGCAATTGTCGACCGTCGGCTCGTCGCCGAGCACGAGCAGATCGCGGCTCGGGATCGGCAGCGGCGAATGGGTGCCTGGACCGAACGGCGGCTCGGTGTGGCAATGCACCAGAAGTTTAGGGTTCGTCGGCTCGGAGATATCGATCACCGTCATGCCGCCGTCGCGCCAAGCCGCGTAGGCAAGGTTGCCAGAAACCAGACAGTGGTGCATCGCGTAACGGCGCCCCGCCTTCCAGGTTGGCGTTTCGCCGCCACCGGTCCACATGCCCGGGATCCAACATTTACCGACGACCTGCGGCCTCTTCGGATCGATCAGATCGACGACGCTGAAGATGTGGTCGCTGAAGTCGGAAAAATGGATCGATACATAGGCGTAGCGGCCGCCGGTGTACCAGATGCGCTGCGGCCCCAAACCATCAATCGGCATGAATCCAATCTCGACCGGCTTTGCGGGATTGGAAATGTCGTACACGCGCATGCCGGACGTGAAGCGGCTCAGCTGTCCCTTGAGCTTCTCGTTGGGCGACATATTGAAGTAAGCCGTGCCATCGGCAAACTCCTTCATGTTCCAAACGCTCGGGGCATTGACGGTCAGCAACAGATCGTCGTGCGCCTGCAGGTGGAACGCGCGCGTGCCCGGCGGGCAGTCGATGAAATCGACGACCTTCGGGTTCCTTGGATCACGAACATCCAGCGTACTGATGCCGTTGGAGAAGCCATGTCCGATGTAGGCATGGCCGCGTTGCACCATCACCTGCACGCCATCCGACATCCCACCGAGATCCGAGTGGGCAACGAACTTTATATTTTTTGATGCCACCGCAATCATGTCATGTCCGAGAATGCTTGCTGCCGCCCATCCGGAATCGCAGCTTGAGCCACTCGGGATACTTTTACCGACCCCAGCATCCAAGTCTACCCGGCCATTCTCAGGACTTGCGCCGATCCTCACAATCTTGGTTTAGTGCGCTCGATCTCATCGCACTCCCGTTTCAGGAACCGTTGCCATGGCCGCCTCCAGTCCGCAATCCACCCGATCCCAAGAGCCCGCGTCGGGCCATCCGCTGGACCCGCTCAGCGAGGCCGAGATCGCGGAGGCGTGCGCGCTGCTCAAATCCCTGAAACAGCTTGGTCCCGACTACCGGTTCGGCTTTGTCCAGTTGGAAGAACCACCGAAAGCCGATGTGCTGGCCTGGCGTCGCGATCGCGCGCCGTCCCGTCAGGCCGCCGCAACGGTCTTCGACAACAAGACCGGCGCGACATTCATTGGCGTCGTCGATCTGACACGCAAATCTGTTGTGTCCTGGGTCGAACACCCGACCAAGACATTCCCCTATGGCCAGCCCCCGGTCATCATCGAAGAGTTCTTCAAGGTCGGCGATGTCGTGAAGGCGGATCCCGGCTGGCGCAAGGCCATGACGCGGCGCGGCCTCTCCGCCAAGGAAATCGATCTCGTCCAGGTCGATCCCTTCTCCGCCGGCTACTTCGGCCGCGAAGTCGAGAAGGGCCGACGCCTCGTCAGCGCGGTCTCCTACTGGCGCGAGACGGAGAAGGACAACGGCTACGCCCACCCGATTGAAGGCGTGGTCGCCCTCGTCGATCTGATCAAGGGCAAGGTCGTGCACCTCGTCGACGAACCCGACATCATCCCGATTCCGAAGACCAAGCGAAACTACAATCGCGAGGCCTACCCAAAGACCCGGCAGGACATCAAACCGCTGGATGTGGTGCAACGCTCCGGACCGAGCTTCACCGTCGATGGCTGGCAGGTCGCCTGGCAGAACTGGTCGTTCCGGATCGGGTTCACCGCGCGCGAGGGCCTCGTGTTGCATCAGGTCGGCTATCGCGACGGCGGACGCGAACGGCCGATCATCTATCGGGCAAGCGTCACGGAAATGGTCGTCCCCTATTCCGATCCGACCGCCAATCACTATTGGAAGAGCGCGTTTGATGCGGGCGAGTATGGCCTTGGAAAACTCGCCAATGCCTTGGAACTCGGCTGTGACTGCCTCGGGCACATCCGCTATTTCGACGTGCCGGCGGCCGACGACCTTGGCCAACCCATGCTGATGAAAAACGCCATCTGCATGCACGAGGAAGACTACGGCATTCTCTGGAAGCACTACGAATTCCGCAACGACACATTCGAGGTGCGCCGCTCGCGCCGGCTGGTCGTGTCCTTCTTCGCGACCGTCGGCAACTACGACTATGGCTTCTATTGGTACTTCTACCAAGACGGCACCATCCAACTGGAAGCCAAGCTGACCGGCATCATCCAGACCGCCGCCGTGAAGCCCGGCGCGCCCTATCCGTGGGGCGGAATGGTCGCAGAAGGTCTCGGCGGGCCGACCCATCAGCACTTCTTCAACGTCCGCCTTCACATGATGGTCGATGGCGAGAAGAATTCCGTCACGGAGCACGAGTTCGTGCCGCGGCCGTGGGGCAAGGACAATCCTTATGGCAACGTCTTCGATACGACGTCACGTGTGCTTGGACGCGAACGTGATGCCGCCCGCGAGGCCGACGGCAGAACCGGCCGCTATTGGAAGATCATCAATCCGGACAAGCGCAACAGTGTCGGCAATCCGACGGGCTACAAGCTGGTGGTCCAACCCTCCCCCCTCATGCTGGCGCAAGAGGGCTGCAGCATGCGCGAGCGCGGCGCGTTCGCCACCAAGCATCTTTGGGTGACGAAATTCGATCCGAGCGAGCGTTATGCCAGCGGCAACTTCCCGAATCAGCACGCCGGCGGGGATGGGCTCCCACGCTACATCGCGCAGAACCGCGCGATCGAGAACGAGGACATCGTCGTCTGGCACTCGTTCGGCCATACCCACGTCTGCAAGCCGGAAGATTTCCCGGTGATGCCGGTCGAGTACGCAGGGTTCACGCTGCGGCCGAACGGCTTTTTCGCCGAGAACCCGGCGATGGATCTGCCGGCGGATCGGAATGACGCGAGCAAGGATGGCCGGGACGACGCGTGTTGCGATTGATCCTACTGCTGCTCTTGGCCGGGCAGGTCCCGGCCATAGCGCTTTAATCGCTGCGCAAGCGTGCCCGTGTGCAGCTCGAACAGATGATTGTCGTGGTCGTAGAAGTAAATCGATTGCCCTTCGCCATCCACGCGCGTGCGTCCTTCAAGAATATCGAGGCCGAGGCCGCGTACACGCGCCAAGTAGGTTTCAAAGACATCATCTGTGATCTTGAAGGCGACATGGTTGTAGGTCCGTTGCGCGAGCGGATCTCCCAGCATGGTCGCGATCCAGACGCCACCGACGATGAAAAACCGCTCCTGCGAGATCGAGAACGTCGCCGCACCGCTGTCGTAGACCTTCTCGGCATCGAACACCGCCGTCAGCAGTCTTTCGGTGCGGTCGAGGTCGCTGACGATGAGCGTGATATGGCTGAGGCCTTCGATCATGCGCGGCCTCAAACAAACGTCACAATCTGGCGGACCGCTGCGACGTCGGCGAGGCGATCAAACCCAGCATTGATGTCGTCGAGTGGAAGCGTGCCGCTTTTCAATCGGTCGATCGGCAGGCGGCCTTGCTTGTAGAGTTCAATATAGGCCGGCACGTCTCGTTCGGGAATGCACGACCCCATGTAGCTCGTGCGGATGGACTTTTCATCGCCGACCAGTGCGGATGGATTGAGCGAATAACGGGCAGCAGCCGGCGGCAATCCAGCCGTGACGACAGAACCGCCGCGCCCCAGGATATCGACCCCGAGCTCGAGTGCTTTGACACTCCCTGCCATCTCGAGCGCGTAGTCGACGCCGCCACCCGTCGCCGCACGCACCTGCTCGGCGCACGTCGCGTCCCCCGCGTTGAAGGTCTCGGTCGCCCCCAATTGCCGCGCAAGCCCGAGCTTCTCGTCCGACAGATCGATGGCGATGATGCGCTGCGCGCCAGCGACCCTCGCCCCCAATAGAGAGCTGAGCCCGACACCGCCGAGCCCGATCACAGCGACGACATCACCCGGCCGCACGCCCGCCGTGTTGATGGCCGCGCCAACGCCCGTCTGCACGGCGCACCCGAACATTGCTGCATCGACGAGCGGCACACTGCGATCAATCTTGACGAGCGAGGAGCGCGCGACGACGGCATACTCCGCAAAGCAAGAGATGCCCGAGTAATGGGCAATGGCTTTGCCGTTGCGGCTGAGCCGCTGCCCGCCCGTCAGCAGCGCGCCGCGATTGCGCATCAGTGGCCACTTGAGGCATACGCTCGGACGGCCGCGGACGCAGTTCCGGCAGGCGCCGCAGCTCGATACGAAAATGAAGACGACATGATCGCCGGCCTTGAGATCGGTGATGCCTTTGCCGGTCTCTTGCACGATGCCGGCGCCCTCGTGTCCGAGGATCGCGGGCAAGGGGCGCGGGCGGCTGTTGTCGATCGTCGAGAGATCGGAATGGCAGAGCCCCGCGCCCGCCACCTTCACCAGCACTTCGCCCTCACCGGGGCCTTCGAGGTCGACGGTCTCGAGTTTCAGCGGCTGGCTGGCCGCATAAGGCCGTGACAGCCCCTGGTCGTAGAGAACCGCTGCTGTCATCTTCATCGTGCGCAACCCCATTCGGCGTTCTAAGAACTCCAATCCTAACTCAAAAGATCAGACCAAGCCGAGCGGCCGGAATGCGGCCCTGCCGTGCGCAATGAAAAGGCACGCACTCCTGCGAGCGCGTGCCTTTTTGATTTCAGAACCGGCGGCCACGACTAGTGAATCGCGCGAACCTCGAGCTCATCACCCATGGCGTGGCCGAGCGCGGCCTGCTGGCTGTCCGTCAATGCGATCGGCGTTCCATCCGCGCCGTGCAGAGCGTAAATGTTGATGCCGTTTGGCAGCCCCTCGATCGAGGGGAACATCTTGCGCGCCTCATCCGAGGTCATGCGCCGGATATAGGCGACCTTGCCATCACCGAGATTTGCCAACTCATGAGGCGACATGCCTCCCGGAAGGGGCGCTTTCCGCCGCGAACGCTTTGTCGTCAACTTCTCCATGACGCTTTCCTCCTTTTCGAGGGGCTCGGTCAAACGGATAGCAGCCGCTTCTAAGCGCGTGCCACTGGCCGCGTGACGACGAGTGTCTGATGATTCGTATTAAACCTGTGTTACCGGCGCGCCCCAGGCTTCACCGGAAGGTTGATGAAAGGTTCACGGCTTCGTCCTCCGTTCCCCAATCTCTATCCGCCGGACCAACCGATCGGGCTCATGCCGGACGAGGTCTACAGCCAACAGACCATTGCTCAAATCCGCACCCTTCACTTCGATGCCATCCGCCAGCACAAACGTCCGGCTGAATTGGCGCGCTGCAATCCCGCGATGCAGATACTCGCGCGACTTATCATCTTCTTGCTTGCCGCGGATCGTCAGCTGCTTGTCCTCAACCACAATCTCCAATTGCTCGCGTGCGAAACCGGCAACAGCGAGCGTAATCCTCAGAATCTCTGAGTTTCCGGCATCGCCGTTGCGATGCGCGAACCGCTCGATGTTGTAGGGCGGATAGCCGTCGCCCGAGCCTTTGCCAGCACGGTCGATCAAGCGCTCGATCTCATCGAAGCCCAGCAGCAGCGGGCTCGAGAGCAAGGACATGCGTGTCATCAGTGTGGCCCTTCTCCAAAGCGACCGTCGAGACGTTCGTTTCATCAGGCCCGATGTGGCGCCCGTGTTGCCGGCCCAGATGGCGCCGGTTGTCTCCGTTGGCAGGATATGGTGTTTGCTTGATCGACTTCAAGGCGGGCGCCGCAGCCGCCACCGGCATGCAGAATTGGGGATCTATTGGACTGGGCATCGATGGCGCTTGTGCTCACGGGTGCATTTATGGGTGGCCTGGCCAACGGCCTGACCGGCTTCGGCACGGCCATGACCGGATTCCCCTTCTGGCTCGCCGTCTTGGAACCCATTCCAGCGGCCCAATTGGCCAGCGCCTGCTCCGTCGTCGGACAACTGCTCACCGCCCGGCAGATCTGGGCCTCGATCGATTGGGCCAAAGCCCGGCCCATGTTGCTAGCGGGCTTCCTGGGACTGCCTCTCGGCCTCTACCTGCTGCCGATCATCCCGGTGCGCCTCTTCAAGATCGCAATCGGCGGCTTCATCCTGACCTTCGCGCTGATGATGCTTCTTGCCAATGGCCGCTGGACCATTGCGCGGGGTGGAGCTGGCGCCGACCGGGTCGTTGCCTTCATCGCCGGCACCTTCGGCGGCCTCGCCAGCCTGAGTGGAGGCCCCATCACGATGTGGTCGAGCCTCAAGGGCTGGAGCAAGGAGCGCCGCCGCGGCATCTTTCAGATCTTCAACTTCAGTATCTTGGCCGCCATGCTGCTCGGCAACGCCGTGCTCGGACGCATGTCCATGGGCCTGTTGCAGATCTTCCTGGTCGCGCTACCGGCCACTGTGATCGGGGTGTGGACCGGCCACGCGATCTACCGGCGCCTCGACGATCGTGGATTTGACCGGATCGTGCTGTCGCTGCTAGTCGTTGCGGGCGTCATCCTGGTGATCTCGAATACCTGACGATCGTCATATTTCCGATCGTTTGCGCCGCCACAGTCGTGACGGGCGGCATTGCGGCGCTCGATCCGATGTCCATTGCCCCATTTGAAAGAGCACCCATGGCTTCTCCGCGCGTCACAGCTATCGCCCTCGCTCTGTCACTCTTGGCTTCTGCCGCGCCAAGTTTCGCGCAGGATCAGAAGTCCGCCGGTAGCTCGGCCAAGATTCCCGAAGCAGAGTTGACCGAGGACGAGAAGAAGGAGCGAGACCTGCGCAAATCCTGCAAGGTGGCCCTGTGCTCAGCGTTTCACAATCGCAAGACCCTCGAAGGGGACGTCACCTGTTCCGTCTTGAAGACCTGGCGCAAAGAGCAACTGACCAAGATGGTCTCCAAGGGCGGTATCAGCTGGCCGTGGGGCAACGCGCGCTGCACCACGGATCTCAAGTTCAAGCGCGAGACATTGGCCAAGGCCATGACGGTACCCGAGTACGAAGCCGCGTTCGACCGGCACGAAATCAAGTGCCAACTCGACCGTGAGAAGGACAAGTATGAGGTGAAGGTCGAGATTGCGCCCAAGGTCACGTTCAAAAACGGAAAGGCCGTCAAGGCCGCGCTGAACTGGGGCAAGATCGATGCGCCTCTACTGGCCAAGAGCGCGCTCTGGCCCGCGACGGCGGCCGACAATTCCCTGGGCGTGTTGCAAAACACCGTCATTGAGGACATCAACGACTTCGTCGATGCCAAGTGCACCGAAGTCAAAGACGACTGGAAGGACAAGTAGCTTTGCCCAGCGAACCGCGGCCAACAAGCGAGGCTAACAATCGGCGCAAGCAAACGGGGCTTGGCTTGAGGCCCGTGAACGGACTAGTCTAAGCTATGCGTTGTAGGAGTGCGTGATGTTGCCCGGGCTGCTTCAGGCCATTGTTTGGGTCACCAGCGGTATCCTGATTGCCCTCGGCGGCGGACTGATCTGGCGTGACTATGCGCGCCGCCGCCGTGTCGCCGCGATCCAACTGGTACGTCCCGAGCCACCAACGGCCGAACCCGCAGGAGTCGATGCTGGTTTGGCCGACGTCACCATCGGACCCGCGCACTACGGCTTGAACGAGCCCACCGTAAAGACGGCGGCGAGCGCACGCCCAGCGCGCGCGGGAGAAGGTCTCGCAGACCTCGACCGCGCGATCACACGCATCACAGATGAAGGTGACGACGAGGCCGAAGGCCCTGAGCTTCCTCGAGACCCGGGGCTGCCGCGCACATGGCAAGACATCCAGGGCAATCTCACGATCGCCGTCAATCGCATCAATGCGTCCCTCGAGCGCGTCGGATTGGAAGTCGCGGCGCCGGGTGAGCCAGGATGGCGGTTTGGAAATCGCGGCTACGGTGTCTACCGCCGCATCTATATGTCGGGCGAAAGTATCGCCTGGATGCGCTTCGATGTCGGACATGACCGGCGCGTCTATTGCCGTGTGCGCGCGCATAAATCCGAACTGTCCCTGCTGAATAATTCTGTCGATGTATCGTCCGTCCGGCTGACGGACACGGCAGCGACCGACTTTGTTTCGCGCGCCGTAAAATCCGTTGCCGAGTACGCCGCATGGATCGTGCCGAAGCAGCGCGCCGAGCGCCAGCACAGCGAAGATGCCTGGTCTGAAATCGCGACGCTTGTGACCGACGCGCTCACGGCCACGGACGGCGCGCTCGCACCCGTTGGCGCCGCCCTGGTGCCGGCCGGTCGTGCCGCCTGGGACGGCGAACATGGCCGCCATCAACTGGTGGCCCACGTCACCGCGCATCAACGCCCGGTCGCCCGCATGCACATCGAGCGCATCGACGACGAAATCGAAATAGCTGTCGGCGTGCCCGATGCGCGCTTGCTGGATCTCGGCCGCCGCCGCCGTGTGACGATTGCGGGTTCAACCACCCTGTCGCTTGCTGAGGTGATGGCCAGTTGCGCTTGGCCCGCCATCGCCGAGGCCCAAGCGCAGCGTGTCAGCGCCTAGAGCCGGACCTCTCCAAGTGCGCATGCCCAGCCGGCACCAGCCGGCCGGCGACGCGATGCTGATCCTGTTCCGGAAACGCTGGCTTGAACTGCGCCATCGCGGTTGCCTCCGCAGCGCGCTGCAATGGCTCATCGACCGCCAGCCGTAAGAGCCGGACAGCATCTTGCAGGCTCATGCCTGGAATGAGGATGCCAAAACGCTTTGCTCGCTCAACCACGTCCGCTGGAACGTCCCGGCCGCGCAACGCCCGCGCCGCAGGCTCGACGCCAAACAAGTGGGCCACGTAGAGTTCACCAGCCGAAGGCGCGCGCCCGAGGCGGTCTAACAACAGCCGGAAATTGTCCCGCGCGACCTGCCGGGCCAAAAAATCAGACACCCGCGCATCAGTGCGCAGGGCCAGGATCGCCTGACGATCAGCATCATTCGGCACATAGTGGCGGCCGGCGGTGGTCGAGTAGACGCGGCGGGAGAGAGAGTGCGCACCTGCATGCGTGCGAAAGGCTGCCAGCCAAAGTTGCTCGGGCATGGCGTGGACTGGCAGCGGACCAGCTCTGGAAACGTCGCTAACCTCGACCGGCGACACGTCGAAAGGCCCAACCTCGTGATTGCCCTCAGGAGCCGCTGGAGAGACAGCGAGGGCAAAGGCAACCACGAGCTGGACGGGCACATCAAGAACTGAACTCAAGGCTAAACTCCGCAACCGATACGGAACCAAACGCTACTTGAGCCCAACCACACGCGCTTTCTGGAACGCGGGCCTACCGTTGCATTCGACGATAGACTTCAGGGGTGAACGGAGAGTTAAGCGCCGTCCCGATCTAACGCGATTTCGCCGGCCGGTCTTGCAAGCACCCCGGCGAAACGGCACAAAGAATTGGCGCATCTCAGCCACGCACACTCCTTCAAGCGCTGGAATTCAAAGGTCTCCCATGCGATCCATGCTGTTCGTTCCTGCCGATAGCGAGAAGAAGCTCGCCAAGGGCATGACCTCGGGTGCCGACGCCCTCATCATCGACCTCGAAGACAGCGTTGCGCCGGGCAATAAGGCCGCAGCGCGCGTGACTGCTGCGGCATTCCTCAGGAGCGCCCGGCTGGCGCCCGAGCGTCCCACACTTTATGTGCGGATCAATTCACTGGATACCGCGTGGTGGCGCGACGACGTCGCCAGCGTCATAGGTGCGATGCCGGACGGCATCATGCAACCGAAGACCCGATCAGGCGCAGACGTTGCGACGCTCGCCGCGCTCCTCGACTCTTTGGAGCCCGCAGCCGGCATCAACGTTGGCGCGACACGCCTGATCGCGATCGCGACGGAAGTACCCGTCTCGGTCCTCAACATGGCGACTTACGTGCCACCACATCCACGGATCGAAGGCTACGCTTGGGGGGCGGAGGATTTGTCGGCCCTGCTTGGCTCGCAATCGACGCGCGAAGCGGATGGCCGCAGCTGGACCACGCCCTACATGCTGGCGCGCAATCTCTGCCTGATGGCCGCCGCCGCCGCCGAGCGGCAACCGCTCGACACGGTCTACGTCAACTTCCGCGACATCGAGGGCCTGCGCCTCGAAGCCGAGATGGCGGCCCGCGACGGGTTCACCGGCAAGATGGCGATCCACCCGGATCAGGTGGCGATCATCAACGCCGCCTTCACGCCGAGCGAAAAAGAGGTCACCTGGGCGCGTGAGATCGAGCAGCTCTTCAAGGACAATCCAGGCGCCGGCACGATTGGGCTCCGCGGCCAGATGATCGATCGCCCGCACCTCGTGCGGGCGGAGCGGATCTTGGCCCGCAGCGCCTGATCAACCAAGGCGGTTGCGGAATTCCTCGTACCCGTACGAGCGCACCACCTTGTAGCTGCCGTCCTCGCTCAGAATGCCGAGATCGGGTAGCGGCGTTCCATTGAACGTCGTGTTCTTCACGAACGAGTACTGCATCATGTCCGCGAACACGAGCCGGTCGCCGATCGCGAGCTTGCTCGGGAACGAGTATTCGCCGATCACGTCGCCGGTCATGCAGGTCTTGCCACCGAGAATGTAGGTGTGCGGGTGCACGCCAGGTTTGCCCGCGCCGTAGATCTCGGGGCGATAGGGAACCTCGAGCACATCGGGCATGTGGGTCGAGGCCGATGTATCGAGAATTGCGATCTCTTGCTCATTCTTGTGCAGATCGAGCACGGTCGCCACGAGATAACCCGCATCGACGACGAGCGCTGCGCCCGGCTCGAGAATCACATCGACCTTGAACTCCGCCTTGAAGGCTTTGATCGCGGCGATCAACTTTGCGACGTCGTAGCCCGGCTTGTTGATGAAATGGCCGCCGCCGAAGTTCACGGCTTTGACGCGACGGATGTAAGGCGCGAGCGTCTTTGCGACATGCTCGATTAGGCCGACCGAGCCATCGTGGAGCGACTCGCAGAGTGCGTGCACATGCAGAATGTCGATTTGGCCCCAGTCGAGTGTCCCGAGCTGATCCGTCGTGGTGCCAAACCGCGAGCCCGGCGCGCACGGGTCGTAGAGCGCGCCGCCAAGGGTCGCGTTCGAATAGCCCGGGTTGACACGAAATCCGATCTTTTTACCAGCGGCGCGGATGGCGGGAGCAAAGCGTTGAAGCTGGCTCGGCGAGTTGAGGTAGATGTGGTCGGCGAGCTTGACGACGCGGGCGATCTCGTCCGGCGTGAAGGCCGGTGCATAAACATGCACTTCCTTGCCGAACTCTTCGTGGCCCATGCGGGCTTCGTATTCGCCGCTCGCCGTGGTGCCATCGAGCGTGTCGCGCATCAGCGGAAACGCAGCTGGCATCGCCCAGGCCTTTGTCGCCAGCAAGATCTTGCAGCCGGTTTCGCGCTTGATGCGGGCAGCCGTCGCCAGGTTGCGCTTCAGCGCGGCCACGTCGAGGACGTAAGCCGGCGTCTTCAAGGAGGCGGGAATGCGCGGCGCGGACATCGGGAAACCTCTCAGGAGAACCTGGGCTTCAATCCCCCAAACGGCCGCCAAGCGCAAGACCAGATTAGCCTTTGAAGCCGTCGAGCACCGCATACACATCGCCGGAATTGGCGGCGTGCGGCAGCGCTTCGATATGGGCGGACATCTCGGCTTTTCCAACCCAACGGCTGAACGTCAGCACCTGGCTTTCCCCCAGCGCCACGTCGAAGCGGTAGGGCCCGAGTTTGGCGAGCAGATCCAGGCACGTTTGCGCGACGTCGCGCTGGATGGTCGTGAACTCGAACGAGAGCGCTGGCAGCGGTATGGTGAGGCCCGCCAGGACATCACCCTCGAAGCCCTCGACATCGATTTTGGCGAATGCGGGCGCACCGTATTTTGCAACCAAGGCATCGAGCGTCGTCACCGGCACCGTGATCTGGCGATCCCAGCGCTGACCTTCCCATCCGCCCGCCCCGTCGGCGGCTTTGACAAAGTCAGTCGAGGCCGTCGTCACTGTCGGATTGGCGGAGTTGATGTGCAGCGTCAACGAACCCGCCTTGGGACCGCAGGCACTTTCAACAAGCGTAACGTCCTTGTCGGCGCCGTAGATGGCGCGCACGACGCGGGCGCAATCGGGCTGCGGCTCGAGCGCGACGACACGGGCGCCGAGCCGCCGGAACCCGCCGATGCGGTCGCCGACGTGGCTGCCAATGTCAAAGGCGAGACCGCCCGGCTTCACGAATCGCGCATAGAGTTTGTCCATCGCCGCGTCCCGCGCCGCGTCGCCATAGTAGACGTCGAGCGAGCGATGCAGGGTCGCGAGAGATGGGTCGGCGCGGAGCGCGGAGAGATTGTTCTGAAGTTGCGTCATGACATACCTTCACCCGGGCGACGCTTACTGTTGCGGCGACGCCAATGAGCCGGATTGCGCTTGAGATGCGAAATCGCAAAGACCCGTATCGTGCCTACCTCCACGCGATGGATCACCCTCGAGCAGCGGCTTGAGCGTCATGCCCTATCCCAACACCTTCTTGACCTCGGGCGGTGTGTGGAAATCCTCGGGAATTCCGGCGAGGCCGGCTTTTTGGAACCAGCGGCCGAGCGCGGGCGATGCGGTCACAACGGCGAACGGAATCGCCAGCAGATACCCGGCCGTCAGTGGCAGGCTCCACCAGAACACCGCTGGCGCAATGATCCAGAGCAGGCCGCACACGATCATCCCGAACGTGGTCTGCGGCCACAGATTCATGACCGCCGTCTGCCATGAGATCCCGTAAGCGTCGCGGGATTGTCCACCCCAGACCACAGACTTACCGAACGCCAATCCGATCATGAAGATCGACGTCCGAATGGTCGACACGGCTCCCTGCAGAAACGAAAACACAAGCTCGATGCTGGCACTCGCAGCGAAACGGAGTGGACCACCGTAGCGGGCCATGCCGCCGCGCGTCAGCACCGCATCGATAAGGCCAGCGATCTTCGGGCTCAAGTACATGAGGAAAAAGACGACGTAGAGCGCGATCGCGGTCCCGACCGGGAAATCGTAGACGGTCTGGGCTTGCCAGGCGGCCACCGGCAACAGGCCGATCATCAGGGTCCAGGCCGGAATGCCGAGGAACATGAGGATCGCCCACACCAGCTGGAACCGGCTCATGGGATAGAGGCCCGGCGTGTCGAGCAGCTTCATGTACTGCATGTTGCCCTGGCACCAGCGCACATCGCGCTGCGCAAAGTCGAGCATCGTTGGCGGGTTCTCTTCCCAGCTCCCTTCCTCCACCGGCAACACGCGCACTTCATAGCCAGCACGACGCATGAGCGTCGCCTCGAACTGATCGTGCGAGAGCACGTGTCCACCGAGCGGCGGCACGCCGGGAAGGACTGGTAGTTCACAGCGCTCGACGAACGGCTTGATGCGCACGACCGCGTTGTGACCCCAGAACGGCCCGCAATCGCCGACCCACCAGGACTGGCCCATGGTGTAGGAGCGCATGCCGTGCCGCATGCCGAACTGGAAAATGCGCGCGAACGCCGACGACGACGGCATGCCGACCACAAGCGACTGCAGAATGCCAAGCTTGGGATGGGCTTGCATCATACGCACGAGCTTGACGATCATCTCGCCCGACATGACGCTGTCGGCATCGAGCGGTAGCATCAGCTCATAGTCTCGGCCCCAGCGCTCGCAGAAGTCGCGGACGTTGCCGGCCTTGTAACCTTTGTTGTCGGTCCGGCGGCGATACGTGATGCGCGCACCGTCGGGATCGGCCGCTTTCCATTCGGCGACGCCTTTCTCTTCGCGCTCGCCGACACTCGCGTCGTTCGTATCGGACAGGATGAAATAGCTGAAGTGCTCGCCCTCACCCGTCGCGTCGATGCTCGCCTTGATGGTCTTCATGCGCAGGATGGCGCGAGCAGGATCTTCGTTGCGGACCGTCATGAAGACGGCGGTGCTGACCCGGATCGGGGCCTTGCCGTCGCCCGCGGCGGCGAAGGGCGCGACTTCGGCGATGGGGTCCTTGTGCCAGTGCAGCAGCCAGAGGCCGATCACCGCGTTCCAGAACCCGAGCACCGTCCACGGCGTGCCGATGGCGAAGCAGACGAACATGATGACGTCGACGGTCGACCAGCCACCGGTGCCAAGGATGCTTGCCGCCACCCAGAGCATGGCAAGCCAGGTCACCACATTGAGCACGAGAACGATGGTCCGCCGGCGCGAAAGCTCGGTCACGGATTGCAAGCCGGTCGGTGTGGTCAAGGTGATGTCTCTGGCGAGGGCAGATGATCGGTCAATGGCGTCAGTCATGAGGGGGCCGTTGCGGTTGGTCAATCGGACGTCTAGGTAGGGTGAACGCAAAATAGGCAGGTCGCACTCGATGGCACAGCGCCGATCAACCGCCCGCATGCAGATGGCGCGTGCCATCTGGTACGTCAAACCGCAAGTCGTCGAGCTGCGCCCTCAGCCGCTGCCGCCGCTGCTTCCCGATCAGGCCCGGGTCAGGACGCTGTTCTCCGGCATCAGCCGGGGAACGGAACGTCTTGTCCTCAACGGACAGGTCGGAAAAAGCGAATGGAGCCGCATGCGCGCCCCCCTTCAGGAAGGCGATTTTCCTTTCCCAGTCAAATACGGCTATTGCGCGACAGGGCTTGTGGAGGACGGGCCGAAAGACTTGATTGGCCGTGCGGTGTTTTGCCTGCATCCCCACCAGGATGTTTTTCAGGTCCCGTTCAGGATGTTGGCGCCGCTTGCGGAAGGTGTATCGCCGCGACGGGGGACCTTGGCCGCGAACCTTGAAACGGCGCTGAACGCAATCTGGGACTCGGGCGCCGGTCCCGGCGACCGGATCGTCGTCGTCGGCGCCGGCATCGTCGGGTTGTGTGTCGCATCCGTTGCCGCCCGCCTGCCGGGCGCGGAAGTCACCGTCGTCGACGTGGCCGCCGATAGACGCGCGCTGGTTGAGGGCCTCGGCGCGCGCTTTGCAGCACCTGCCCAAGCCCCTCCAGACGCTGACGTCGTGTTTCATACCAGCGTCACAGCCGCAGGGCTGAACGCCGCCATTGCGTGC
This sequence comes from uncultured Alphaproteobacteria bacterium, assembly GCA_963779515.1. Taxonomy (GTDB): domain Bacteria; phylum Pseudomonadota; class Alphaproteobacteria; order Rhizobiales; family Hyphomicrobiaceae; genus CAVZYN01. The sequence continues at coordinate 640,143 of CAVZYN010000001.1, read as the reverse complement.
GCTGGTATGGAAGCCACGATCGTCGAACTCAGCTGGTACGGCGACAAGCCGGTGAGCATCGATCTCGGCGGCGCGTTTCACTCCAAGCGCCTGAAGCTCGTGTCGTCGCAGGTCGGCCAGGTCTCGCCGGGCCGCCGGTCACGCTGGGACTATCGCCGCCGCTTGGAGGCCGCTCTCAAGCTGCTCGCCGACGACCGCCTCGATGGCCTCGTCGCCGGCGAAATCGCCTTCGAGGATGCACCAAAACTGCTGCCGAAGATTTTGGGTCCGGAGGCGAAAGGTTTGGCGCCGGTGATCAAGTATCCCGGCGCCTAACTGATCACGTCTTGACCGCGAACAGCTCCTTCTGATCCGTCTTCTTCATGTCGATGATGTGCCACGGCAAGCCTTGGCGGCCGATCTCGTCCATGAACGGCTTGGACGACAACTGCTCGACGTTATAGACACCGGGTTTCGGACCCCAATGGCCTTTGAACAGCATCATCGCGCCGACGACGGGCGGAACGCCGGTCGTGTACGACACCGCCTGTGCGCCGGTCTCCTTGTAGCAATCGGCGTGGTGGCAGACATTGTAGATCATGGTGCGCTTCGGCTTGCCATTTTTGGTGCCGGTAAAGATCACGCCGATCGACGTCTTGCCCGTGTAGCCTTTGCCGAGTGACGACGGCGGCGGCAGCAGCTCCTTCAGGAACTCCATCGGGATGACCGGATTGCCCTTGTACATGACGGGATCGATGCGCGTCATGCCGACGTTCTGGAGCACGTCGAGGTGCTTGATGTAGTTGTCGGAGAACGTCATCCAGAAGCGGATCTGCTTCAGGCCCTTGATGTGCTTGACGAGGCTTTCCTCTTCCTCGTGATAGATCAGGTAGCTCTTGCGCGGGCCAACCTCCGGGTAGTCGATCATCGCCGAAATCGACAACGCATCGATCTCGATCCACTTGCCGTCCTTCCAGTACTTCCCACGCTGCGTGACTTCGCGCAGATTGATCTCCGGATTGAAGTTGGTGGCGAACGCCTTGCCGTGGCTGCCGTCGTTGCAGTCGACGATGTCGATGGTCTCGATCTCGTCGAACAGGAATTCCTGGGCGTAGGCGCAATAGATGTTCGACTGGCCGGGATCGAAGCCGCAGCCGAGGATCGCCATTATCCCCTTGTCTTTGTATTTCTTGTGATAGGGCCACTGCCATTTGTAGGTAAACTTGGCCACGTCGCGCGGCTCGTAGTTTGCGGTGTCCATATAGTGCACGCCGGTCTCGAGGCAGGCATCCATGATCGGCAGATCCTGGTACGGCAGCGCCATGTTGATGACGAGATCTGGCTTCGTCGCCTTGAGCAGCGCGACGGTTGCGGCGACATTGTCGGCATCGACCTGATGGGTGTGAACCTTACCCTTGCAGCGCTTGGCGACCTTTTCGCAACTCTCGATGCGGCGCGAGGCAAGGTGAATCGTCTTGAAGACGTCACGATTCATCGCGCACTTCTGCGCGACAACCGAGCCTGCGGCGCCCGCGCCGATGATCAGAACCGTATCCAAATCTCGCTCCCGTCGAAAAGTTCAGTGCGTCGGGGATAGGGCAGTCAACGGCGGAATTCAAGCGTCCTGCAATGTGGACTCCTCCCAAGGACGGGTGGACACCAAGGATGGGCGGACACGGACTTGGCGATGGAGCGGGAACGGCTTAGTCTGGGCGAGGCAGTTTTGGATGAGGCGCGTCATGTTTATTCGGTCGAAGGCATTTCGAATGCCGGTGCTGGTTGCAGGCTTGCTGTTACCCGCAACGCCCGCGCATGCCGACGCCATCGACGGTGATTGGTGCATGGGCGGCGACCACATGAACATCGATGGCTCGACCATCATCACGCCCGGCAGAAACCGGATCACTGGTACCTATGGACGGTATCGCTACAGCTATCTCATCCCCGTCAACGAACCAGGCGCAGGCGGTGAAGTCAAAATGATCATGAACCGTGGCCGCGAAACGATCCACGTCGACCGTCCCGGCGGCGACCCGGCGAAGCCCGAAGTGTGGACCCGCTGCAAACCAGTCAGCTGATATCGGCCTTGGTCGTCCGTCGCACGGTCACGCCCTCGCGCGTCACAACATCCGGCTGCAACTTGGTGCCGAGACCTGGGCCCTTCGGCACGGTGATCATGCCCTTCTCGATCGGCGGCAGATCCGTCACATAGCGATGGTACCAGCCGTAGTAGAAGGCGCGGACGATCTCCTGGACCCAGCAATTGCGCGTGTTCAAGGCAAGATGCGTCGAGACGGTCAGCGCCACCGGCCCGGTGCAGTCGTGGAACGCGACCGGCGTCTGATAGGGCTCAGCCATGGTCGCGATCTTCTTCAATTCTGTCACGCCACCGCACCAGGTGACGTCCATGATCACCATCGAGAGCGCGTTGAGTTCGATCAAGGAGCGGAAATCGCCGCGCCCGCCACGCGTCTCACCGACGGCGATCGGCGAGCGCGTGGCGCGCGCCACTTCGCCGATGGAACTCATGTGCTCCATGAAGACCGGATCTTCGACCCACATCGGTTTATAGGGCTCAAGCGCCTGTGCGATCTTGATTGCTTGCGGGCGGCTCCAGAGCGAATGCAGTTCGTAGGCAACAGCCATTTTATCGCCGACGGCGCGGCGGATCTTATCGAACGGCTCGAGCCCCGTCTTCAGATCGACGTCTGAGATCCAATAGCCTTGGCTCGCCTCCGCCGCATAATCGAGCGGCCAGATTTTCATGGCGTCGATACCCATCTCCAAAAGCGAGATTGCAAGCTCATCCGCCCGGTGGAGAAACGCATCGAGATCTTCGTATTGACCTTTCTTGGCGCCGAGGCCGAAGTTGTGGGTGCCTTGCGTCGCCTCGGTCTGGACGTAGGAATACCCTGCGCAGGTGTTGTAGACCTTGATCTTCTCTCGTACCCGGCCGCCCAGCAGGTCGCAGAGTGGCAGGTTCGCGCATTGGCCGAGAATGTCCCAGAGCGCGATATCGATCGCCGAGCGGCCGCGCATTTCGGCACTTGCGCCAGCAAAACCGATGTAACCGGTGAGATGCGCCTGATGCGCCTCGACGTTGCGCGGGTCCTTGCCGATCAGATACGACGCGATGAGACCGTGGATGTGGCCTTCCGCGGCGGCTGGCCCGTAAAACGTCTCACCAAAACCGGTGACGCCCTCGTCGGTCAGCACCTGCACCCACAGCAGATTGGGATGCTCCTTCGACCGGATCGTCTCGACGGCTGTGACTTTCACGGCATGCCCCGAATGGCCTTCACATCATCGATGATCTGCTCGCCGACAAACAGCAGCCACGTGAGCCCTGTGACCGGCCACGCGATATGGATCAGCCACAACGGCAACTCGGCCAACTCAGAAATGCGGTTCCAGCCGAACTTCGTGAAGTAGTAGCCCGCGTAGATGAATACGAACGCGAGGGCCAAGGTGCCGAACCGCCCCATCAAACGCGCGATCGCCTCGCCGCGAGGGCCCATGCGCGGGAGAAGATCAACTTCGAAGTGCGCACTATCGCGCACGCCGATCATGGCACCGATCATGATCGTCCATACGAACAGGAACCGCGCCATCTCCTCGGTCCAATCGAAGGTCGGAACCAGCGAGGTGTGGCGCGAAAAGATCTGCAGCGAGACCGGGATCACCAGGATCAGCACGGAGGTCACGACCAGCCAGTCGAGCAGCTTGCCGTAGCCGCGCGCAATGCGCCGCCACACGCTCTGGTTCTTGTCTGGTGTGCTGGTCATGCGCAGCCCCGGTTCCGAGCCACGAACTTAGCCAAGGCTCGAGCCGGGCGCTAGGGTGGATGGGGTCGCCCAAAGCAAAAACCCGCCCATCGATGACGGGCGGGCTCGCGGTCTAACCAATTTGAAGAAGCGGCATCACTTCCACTCGATCTTCAGGATCTCATAGGATTTGGAGCCTTTCGGCGTCGTCACTTCGCAACTGTCACCTTTGCTCTTGCCGATCAGCGCGCGGGCGATCGGGGAAGAGATCGAGATCCGGCCCTCGCGAACGTTCGCCTCGAGATCGCCGACGATCTTGTATTTGACCTTGTCGCCGGAATCCTCGTCTGTCAGGGTCAAGGTCGCGCCGAACTTCACCACCGTGCCGGAAAGCTTCGTGGGATCGATCACATCGGCGCGCGACAGCTTGTCCTCCAAATCGGCGACTCGGGCCTCGTTGAGGCCTTGGGCTTCCTTGGCGGCGTGGTATTCGGCATTTTCGGAGAGATCGCCATGCGCGCGCGCCTCCGAGATCTGCGCAATGATGCGCGGACGCTCTTCGGCACGGAGGCGCTGCAGCTCGACCTCGAGCTTGGCGAACCCCTCCACGGTCATTGGGACCCGTTCCATCGTCATTTCAATATCTCCCGCAGCTCCAGTTCAAGCCGGAGCCAACGAATCAAGTCTCACTCAGGTTATGGGGTTTGGCCAGATCTCCGATCCCTCGGCCCAGCCGCTGTCCTCAGTTTGTGCGTCCGAGGTAGCTTTGCAAGGGGGCGACCTGGAGACTGCCGGCTTTCAGGGCCTTGATAGCCTCTGTCGCCGCCAGCGCACCTGCCAAGGTTGTATAGTACGGAATCTTGTTCATCAAGGCCGTCCGGCGGATATCCTTGGAGTCGGATAACGCCTTGGCTCCTTCGGTGGTGTTGAAGACGAGGTGGACGTCGCCGTTCTTCATCAGATCGACGATGTGCGGCCGGCCTTCAAGCACCTTGTTGACCTGCTCGGTGACAATGCCATGGGCCTCAAAATGCCGCTTGGTGCCGCGCGTCGCCAGGATCTTGAAACCCATGTCGGCGAGGTCGCGGACGGCGCCGAGGATCTCATCCTTGTCTCCCTGACGGAGCGAAACGAAGACCGAGCCCGTCAGCGGCAGTTCCGTGCCGGAACCGATCTGGCTCTTGGCGAACGCCATCGCGTACGTGCGGTCGATCCCCATCACTTCGCCCGTCGATTTCATTTCGGGGCCGAGGATCGGGTCGACGCCGAGGAAGCGGGCGAAGGGGAAAACCGCCTCCTTGACCGCGACGTGACCCAGCTTCTCGGACTTCAGTTTGAAACTTGCGAGCGGCTCGCCGGCCATGATGCGCGAGGCGATGCCTGCAACCGGCTTGCCGATCACCTTGGCGACGAAGGGAACGGTGCGCGAGGCGCGCGGGTTCACTTCGAGAATGTAGATCTGGCGATCCTTGATGGCGTACTGCACGTTCATCAGACCGACAACCTTGAGCGCGAGCGCGAGGTCGCGCGTCTGCTTCTCGAGACGCACGACAATCGAGCTGTCGAGTGAATGCACCGGCAGCGAGCAGGCGCTGTCGCCCGAATGAATGCCGGCTTCTTCAATATGCTCCATGATGCCAGCGATGAACGTGTCCTTGCCATCGCAGAGGCAGTCGACGTCCACCTCGACGGCGCCCATCAGATAGCGGTCGATCAGTAGTGGCCGTTTGGCGGAGACGATGAGTTCCGACGGCCGATCCAGCGTGGCAGACAGCCGCGCGATGTAGCGATCGATCTCGGCGCCATCGGACACGATCTCCATGCCACGGCCGCCGAGCACGTAGGACGGGCGAATGACGACAGGATAACCGAGCTTATCGGCGATTGCGCGCGCCTCGGACGGGGTTCGCGCGATGCCGCTGTCGGGTTGCTTGAGACCAAGCTTGTCGATCAGCGCCTTGAACCGGTCGCGGTCCTCAGCGAGATCGATGGCGTCGGGCGAGGTGCCGAGGATCGGAATCCCCGCATCCTCCAGCGCCGCTGCGAGCTTCAGCGGCGTCTGGCCGCCAAACTGCACGATCACGCCCTTCAGGGTGCCTTTGGACTGCTCGACGCGGAGTACTTCCAGAACGTCTTCCGCCGTCAACGGCTCGAAATAGAGGCGGTCCGACGTGTCGTAATCCGTCGAGACGGTTTCTGGATTGCAGTTGATCATGATCGTCTCATAGCCCGCCGCCGAGAGTGCGAAACAGGCGTGGCAACAGCAATAGTCGAACTCGATACCCTGGCCGATGCGATTGGGTCCGCCACCGAGAATGACGATTTTATTTTTGTCGCTCGGCCGGGCTTCGTCCTCAGGCGCGCCGGTGAGGCCGCGCTCATACGTCGAATACATGTACGCCGTTGGCGCCGCGAACTCGGCGGCGCAGGTGTCGATGCGCTTGAAGACAGGGACCACGCCTTCCGCGCGACGGCGCTTGCGCACCTCGGCCTCGGTGGACTTCGCGAGCTTGGCCAGACGCGCGTCCGAGAACCCCATGGTCTTCAACGCGCGCAGCTGGTCGGCGGACTTCGGAAGCCCATGCGCGATGACGCGGGCTTCCATGTCGATGATTTCCTGCAGCCGCGACAAGAACCACGGATCGATCTTGCAGTAGGCGTGGATCTCGTCGTGCGGCACACCGAGGCGCATGGCCTGCGCGACCTTCAGCAGCCGATCCGGCGTTGGCCGGCCAAGCTCCGAGCGAATGACGTTCTTGTCGTCGCCCTGACCGAGACCGGCGAAGGCAATATCGTCGAGGCCGGATAGCCCCGTTTCGAGGCCACGCAGCGCCTTTTGCAGGCTTTCGTGGAAGGTGCGGCCGATCGCCATCACCTCGCCGACGGATTTCATGGAGGTCGTCAACGTCTGATCGGCGCCTGGGAATTTCTCGAACGCGAAGCGCGGAATTTTGGTGACCACATAGTCGATCGTCGGCTCGAACGAGGCCGGCGTCGCGCCACCAGTAATGTCGTTTTTCACTTCATCGAGCGTGTAGCCGACCGCAAGCTTGGCCGCGACCTTGGCGATCGGGAAACCCGTGGCTTTCGACGCCAGCGCCGAAGAGCGCGACACGCGTGGGTTCATTTCAATGACGACAAGACGCCCATCGGCCGGATTGACCGCGAACTGCACGTTCGACCCGCCGGTCTCGACGCCGATCTCGCGCAGCACCTTGATCGAGGCGTTGCGCATGATCTGGTATTCTTTGTCCGTCAGCGTCAGCGCGGGGGCGACGGTGATGCTGTCGCCCGTATGCACGCCCATCGGATCGATGTTCTCGATCGAGCAGATGATGATGCAGTTGTCCGCGGTGTCGCGGACAACTTCCATCTCGAATTCTTTCCAGCCGAGGACGCTTTCCTCGATCAGCACTTGGCTCGTCGGCGAGGCGGCAAGGCCGCGCTCGATGATCTCGAAGAATTCTTCCTTGTTGTAGGCGATGCCGCCGCCGGTGCCACCCATCGTGAACGAGGGCCGGATGATGGTCGGGAGGCCGACATGATCCAAGGCCGCTGCCGCCTCCTGGCGATTGTGCGCCAGCATCGACTTCGGCGTCTCAAGGCCGATCTCGCGCATCGCCTCGCGGAACAACTGCCGATCCTCGGCTTTGTCGATCGCCTCGGCTTTGGCGCCGATCATCTCGACGTTGTGCTTGCCGAGGAACCCAGACTTGTGCAGCGCCAACGCCGTGTTGAGCGCAGTCTGTCCGCCCATGGTGGGCAACAGCGCGTCCGGCTTTTCCTTCTCGATGATCTTCGCCACGATCTCGGGCGTGATCGGCTCGATGTAGGTGGCATCCGCCAGCTCCGGATCGGTCATGATCGTGGCTGGGTTGGAGTTGACGAGAATGATCCGGTAGCCCTCGGCCTTGAGGGCCTTGCAGGCTTGGGTGCCGGAATAATCGAATTCGCACGCTTGTCCGATAACGATCGGGCCGGCGCCGATGATCAAAATTGATCGAATGTCTGTGCGTTTGGGCATTAAAACACCCTCATAGTGCACCGCAACAGATTCGACTATAGGCGAAATTCGATGCGCGGGGAGGCCGCTACCGCCGGCCGCTGTGCGGCGGCACGTTGCTGACGCGTCAGCCAGCCTTGCCTCTTGGTATCTTTTGGAAAATCGGCTTCACTCGGTCGTCCGTGCGCGTCCTGAGGAACATCCATGTCGATGACCAAAGAGGCGGCCCCCTATCTCGTGCATATCGGGGCCCTGCTCTATCTCGTTTGCTTTTTGTTTCGCGACCAGATCGTGCTGCGCGCGCTCGCCATCGCCGGCGACGTCACTTACAGCGCCTACTACCTCGGGGGCACGGACCAACCGCTCTGGAATGCGATCTATTGGAATGTGCTCACCGTGCTGGTCAACGTTGTGATGATTGGCATCATTCTGCGCGACAGCCGGCTCTCACGGTTCACCGATGACGAACTGGCGATGTTCCGCAATCTCCGGGGGCTCTCGCCCAAACACTTCCGCGCTCTGTTGAAGATCGGCACGTGGACGCGATCGGCCGGCACCGACACTTTGACCGAGGCAGGCCAACCCGTCGGTCGCCTGCATTATGTTCTGGAAGGCAAGGTCGCGATCGGCAAAGGCGAGCGCACCATCACCTCCGGACCGGCAGTGTTCATCGGCGAACTCGCGTTCTTGCGCGACAAGCCTGCCACCGCAACGGTCAGCGTTGCGCCGGGCGCGCTGTATATGTCTTGGCCACGTGGCGCCTTGCAAGCCGCGCTTGTAAAAGACGAGAGCCTGAAGAACGCGCTCGCGGCTTTGCTCAACGCGGACATGGCGGAGAAAGTGGCCAACGCCTGATGAGAGCGGAAAGTGCCGGCGCGCGCGCTTAGCGGCCGGAGAGCACTTGGCCGACGATGCCGACGGCCGCACCCGCCGCGACGCCTGCGGCAACGCCCTTGATGACATCCCTGGACTTACTGCGGCGCGCAGCTTGGACACGCTGCACGGCGTTGCCCATTGCTGGATTTGCGCTCGCATTCGAGGGTGCTCGATACGGCGCGTATCCCGCGTTCGGCGACGGCCCGGAGGATTCGCCCGACCCGCCGCTCGGCCTATAGGGCTTGTTGATCATCGTCTGCACCAGGGCCGACTGGGGATTGTTGAAGTTCATCGTGCCGCTGGAGGAGTTTGCCTGGTATTGCGCCTCGGCCGTCCCGGAGGCCGCAACGGTCAAAATGAAGGTGAGTAGTCCCGCAACTCTCATGTCCATCTCCAAAAAATATTGGCTGACGTCTCGTGCAATGGATTGAGCGTACGCCCTTGCGGGCCAGCGCTCAATGGCCAATTTGCATGCTGAGGGTCAGAGATGGAGGGGTGCCCCAGCGCAGGACAGCCGGGCGCCGGCGGTTTGACTTGGATTGACGCGGCAGATTTCAGTCCTGCCGTGTCAGCTCTGCTCGCGCGGTTACCCGGAAACTGACGCTGGAACTCGCGCTCTTTGGACCAAGCGGACGCCGCAAACTGGTGTTCGTTTCATTGTCGCCGTCGCGCCAGCCGCCACCCTTGACGACGCGGGCATCGCAATAGTGTTGATAGACATGCGGACGCCCGTCCGTCGGCGTGCGATCGAGCGTCGTGCGCCAGCAATCGGCGACGATTTCTGCGGCATTGCCGTCGATCCCTGTAACCTCGATCTCACTGTCGGCTTCGATTGCCGTCGATCGCGTTCCCGCTGGCGCGACAGCCCGCGCGGCACTCGCCACGCGCTTCAGTTCGCCAACCCTTTCACCCGCGTAACCCCATTCCGTTTCCGAGGCGACGCGATAGACGCGCTGCGTCCTGGCACCGAGCCACACCGCATAGGCGTCCGCATCGAGCGGCGTGATGCATACCACCGGGTGATCGGCATTTTGCGTAAAGCCCGGATTGATCCAAGTCCGAAGGGCCACCTCGTCGCACGGCGCCGCCGGCCGCTTCGTCTCCGTCGCAAACGTCCGATATTGCGCAAGCGTGATTTCACTGCGAGCGATTGCGAACGGCTGCTCGAAGCGAATGGGCCTCTGCTCGTCTGGAAATCCATTCTCGACTTTCACCTGCCCCGTGCGTGGCGGCATGTAGAACCCTTCCGGCAGCACAACCATTTCGGGACACTCGGCGCAATCCTGGAACGGCGGCGGCAACGGCTTGCGCGCGACGGTCTTGCGGAAAATTTTCGGCCACGTAAAGCGGCGCGGCGGCAGCGCGATCTCTTCCTCCTCGGGAAGCTCGCCGGCGCGGCCGGTGCCTTTGCCACCCAGCGCGAGCTGTGGACCACCGGTGCCATTGGCCTCGCGCCCCCCTCCGCCGCCTTCGCCCTCTCGTTTGAAGACCCGGCGGCGTCCGCCGCCATTGGAGCTCTGCTGCTCGACAACCGGCTCGAATGACCAATCCGCCATCTTCGGCGGATTGCGCACCAATAGGTAGTTCGCCACCGCGATCAGAAGAATCGTGACGCACGCCAAGACCCGGCGATAGTGCCTGATCCAGTAGGCATCGAGCGAAAGCATCGCCAATGCCGAAATGACGAACAGGGCGATGGCGATCTGCGGTTCGGAAATCTCGGAGAAATCGGAAAGTTGCATGTGCGTTCCCAGTGGTGCGCGCCGAAGGTCCGTGCGCGCAGCACTGGGGAAGCACAAATCATGCCGGGATCCTTAACGGGCGCCGGCATGATCTCATCAACATTTCAGCTTCGGCCAGCCATCTTCTCCGCCATCACTGCGATCGTCCGGGCATAGACCTCGGCCTTGTTCCACTCGGTCAACGCATTGTAGTTGGCGCTACCGGGCTGCCAGGGCTGGCCGGCCTGCCAGCCGCCCTTGGACTTCAGAAAGTTCGCCGTCGAGGCCAGCATGTCGGGGACGCTGCGCACGAGATCGCGGCGGCCATCGCCGTCATAATCCACGGCGTATTTGAAGTACGACGACGGCAGGAACTGGACCTGCCCGATCTCGCCGGCCCAGCCGCCGACCATCTGCGCGTTCGACATATCACCGCGATCGATGATGCGGAGCGCGCTGATCAGCTCATTCTGGAAAAAGTCGGTGCGGCGGCAGTCATAGGCGAGCGTTGCGATCGAACGGACGATGGACTTACCGCCGCCGCCGTCGGACCCGTAATTGGTCTCAAGGCCCCAAATCGAGATGAGGACAGCCGCTGGCACGCCATACTGCTTTTCAATCCGGGACAGTGTGCCCGCGTGCGTTTGCATCAGGGACTTGCCGCGATTGATCAATCCAGGCCCGGCGCGCCGGGCATAGAACTGCTCGAACGACAGCTTGAAGGACTTCTGCCCCCGATCGAGACGAATGATGTTGGGATCGTAGGTGATGCCGTCGAGCGCGGAGAGACCGCGCGGCGTGATGCCTTGCGCGGCGACCTTCTGCTTGTACTGACCAAGCCAGGCATTGAAGCCCGCGCCGTCGTTGCCACACGCCTGAGCGTGCACGCTGGCGGACGATGCCACGAGGGCGAGCATGGCGACGAGCGCTTTTGTGGTGGGCGTCTTTTTGCGCGCGTTGGCGAAAAACGTCATAGAGAACCTCCAGAACAGCTCATGAACAGCGTGTTTTACGGTTTAAGCCGCCGTTTGTGGGCAGACGATGGCAGCGATGGTCTTGGAGGGCAATGCCCTGCGTGGCCCAATTTTTTTGGCGTGGCAACGGGACGCCGCTGTGATCAACTTCCGCGCTCTCGCCTGCCTGTGCGCGAGGGCGGATAGGGATTTCGGGAGACGGTTTATGAAATCGCATGCACGCGTGGTGGTGATCGGTGGCGGCGTCGTCGGCGCGAGCGTGCTGTATCACCTGACCAAGCTCGGCTGGACGGACGTGGTGCTCCTGGAAAAGCATGAACTGACCTCCGGCTCCACCTGGCATGCGGCGGCGAGCGTGCACACCTACAACAGCGACGCCAACGTCTCGAAGCTGCAGAAGTACACGATCGATCTCTATCGCGAGATCGAGGAAATCTCCGGCCAATCCTGCGGCATACACGCAACCGGCTCGATCGTGATGGCGGCGAACGAGGACGTGATGGACAATCTCCGCGTCATGCTCAGCCGCGGCCGCTATCTTGGCCTCGACATGGAGATCATCACGCCGAGCGAGGCGAAGAAGCACAATCCGCTGCTCGACGAACGCGAGTTTATCGGCGGCATCTGGCGCCGCGACGGCGGCCATGTCGATCCGAACGGCGTCACGCAGGCCTACACGATTGCAGCGCGCAAGGCGGGCGCCGAAGTCCATCGCTTTACACAAGTGACGGGGCTCGAGCCGCGCACCGACGGCGGCTGGCGCGTCATCACCAACAAGGGCGACATCATCGCAGAGCACGTCGTCAACGCGGGTGGGCTGTGGGCGCGCGAAGTCGGCCGGATGGCTGGCATCGAGTTGCCGGTGCTCGCCATGGAGCACATGTACATCGTCACCGATGCGATCCCCGAGGTGACCGCGCACGGCCGCGAAGTGCTGCCGACCACCGACTACTCGGGCGAGATCTACATGCGCCAGGAAGGTCAGGGCATGCTGATGGGCACCTATGAGCAGGATTGCCGGGTGTGGTCGCCGCATACGACGCCGTGGGATTTCTCGATGCAGCTGCTGCCCGACGACATGGACCGGCTCGCGCCGCATCTGGAGATCGGCTTCAAGCATTTCCCGCCGATCGGTCGCGCCGGAATCAAGAAGGTCGTCAACGGTCCCTTCACATTTGCCCCCGACGGCAATCCGCTCGTTGGCCCAGTACGAGGCTTGCGCAACTATTGGTCGGCGTGCGCGGTGATGGCGGGCTTCGCGCAAGGCGGTGGCGTCGGCCTCGCGTTGTCGCGCTGGATGGTCGAGGACGATCCTGGCGCCGATATCTTCGCCATGGATGTCGCCCGCTTCGGCGCCTACGCGACGCCCACCTACACCAACGCCAAGGTCGTCGAGAACTACAAGCGGCGGTTTCGAATCGCGTTCCCGAACGAGGAGCTCACCGCTGCCCGGCCGCATCGGCGCACGCCAGTCTATGATCGATTGAAGGCGGCAGGCGCGGTGTTCGGCGCCAACTTCGGACTAGAAGCGCCGCTCTGGTATGCGCCGAAAGGCACCGAGGCGATCGAGCAACCAACGTACCGGCGCTCAAATGCGTTCCCAATCGTGCGCGAGGAATGCTTGGCGGTGCGCAATGCCGTCGGCCTGATGGAGATCTCAGGCTTCGGCAAATACGAGATCACAGGCCCCGACGCGGAAACCTGGCTCGACGGTATTCTGGCGGCGAAAATGCCAAAAGTGGGCCGCATGGTGCTGGCACCGATGCTGAACGAGCGCGCCAAGATCATCGGCGATTTCTCGCTCGCGCGTCTCGGCCCCGAGCGCTTTCTCATGATCGGCTCGGGCGTCGCCGAGATTTTTCACATGCGCTGGTTCGAGGATCACGCGCCGCCCAAGGGCACCAGCATCCGGCCGCTGCCGCATACATTGACGGGCTTCATGATCGCGGGCCCCAAGTCGCGCGAGCTGCTGCAGCGGCTGGTGCACGAGGACGTCTCCAACGCCGCGTTCAAGTTTTTCGCCGTCCGCGAGACTACGGTCGGCATGGTGCCCGCCACCGTGATCCGCGCGAGCTACACCGGCGATCTCGGCTATGAGATTTGGGTGACGCCCGACTACCAGCTGTCGCTCTATGAGCAAATCATCGCGGCGAGCGAGGGACTCGGCATTCGCCACTTCGGCAATCGTGCGCTGATGTCGTTGCGGCTAGAGAAAGCCTATGGCGCGTTCTTCCGCGAGTTCCGCCCCGACTACACGCCGATGGAGTCGGGCCTCAACACGTTTGTCGCCTACGACAAGGGCGACTTCATCGGCCGTGCGGCGGCATTGAAGGATCGCGCGACGCCGCCCATTCGCAAGCTCGTTCCATTAATCGTCGACACGGATGTCGATGTCGTTGGCTACGAGTTCGATCCTGCGCAACGGCGAAGCCATCGGCCAAGTCACATCAGGTGGTTATGCGCACTGGGCGGGCAAGAGCATGGCGATGGGCTACGTCCGCGCCGACCTCGCCAAGGACGGGGCGGCGTTCGAGATCGACATCTTCGAAAAACGCCGCCCGGCCCGCATCCACACGACGCCGCTGTTCGACGCCAATGGCGGCCGGCAGCGGAGTTGATCTTTCGCCCCCACGCCGCCGCCCAAAACAATCTTATCCCCGCCCTTTGGAGCGCACGCACACTGCGGGAATCTCGTCACACCGAAAGCCGCGGGCGCGCCGCTGAGTTTGTGGGTGAGGAGAGCACGCCGGATACGCTCGTGTGGCGGTTCGGAAGTTCCTATGCCGTCGCGGTGCATGAATTTGGGAACTTCCGAACCAAAGCCACACGAGCAAACTATTACTGCTGGTGTCCCTTTTGTTTCCGAAGTTCGCGGGCCCGAAACGCGGCAGCCAGTGCGCGAACTTCGGAAACGGGACACCAGCCAGATCAGCGAGGCTGGGGATTCCTGCCGGCCACGTGCATAGCCGTTCCCGTTCGGCCACGTGGTTCAACTTCCGATCAAGATGCGCGGGAGGATGGTGGTGTCACGATCCGCAAAGAGGGCCCACCCTCGTCGCGTGCCGGGGCGGCGTGAGCCGCATCAAAACAAATACGAAATAACGAGGCCCACCGCCCCGCTTTCGGTTTTCACGTCACCAACGGTGCTCCGGAACGCGGAGTGGCCACTGTTGGTGTTTGGTGCACCCTCACCTGTCACGTCCAGCTTGCGCTGGCCGTGACATCCTCTCCCGCAGGCGGGAGAGGAAATTGACACGCCTACTTTCCAAAGCCACCGAGGACCATGTCGGGCGAGGAGGTGTTGTGGCGCGACGGCGCGGTGCGGCCAGCCCAAACGTCGGTGGCGATCGCTTTGCGGAAACTCATGATGCCGTCTTCGCGCCAACCCTTGGCGGTTTTCTCGCGCACCGCAACGCGGGCAACGTCGTTGTTGAACTCGGTGACGTACATCGAGCGCAGCGCCGCAAACGGGCGGCCCTCGATCGGCTTGTCAAACGCGACGTCGAGCGCGTGCCGGTTCTGATCCACCTTCGTCATCGTCAGCGTCGCCGATCCGCCGCGCTCGAACGCGAGCGTGAACTTGCGCGCCTTCGGATCGATCGCCAATTCCTTGATCTTGACGATAGGGCGGCCTTCCACCTCGACGGGGCCAACGAGAAACGACGAGCCGAACGCGGTCGCGCTTTTGCCCTCTGGAGCCAAGGGGCGCATGCGCCAATAGCCGTCCTGCGGATAGAACACGAGCACCTCTTCACCGCCCATGGGCCGGATCATCCACACCTGGATCAGATGCATCCCCGTCTCGACGCGATCACCGATCCGAACCGTCGCACTCGCCGGCCGCCAGTAGGTCGGCATGGTCCAGCCGACCACCCAGATGTCGGGCTCCTCGTAAATCGTTTTGCGCGTCGGCACTTTCACGGTCGATGCGATCACCGGATCCTTGCTCATGTCGCAGGCGGTCCAATCGGCGTCGTAGGAGTCCTTCTGCAGCATGCCGATGTAGGCGGGATGCGCCGCCTCGATGCGGAACTTGGTCACGTCGCGGGCGGCGAAATTCAGCGTGACGTTGTCTTTCTCCGCGCACAGCACCGGCTCCGACGCATTCGTCACCTCGACCGCGACGTCATCGGCGGCGCGGGCCGGCGCCAAACCGATGGACACCAAAAGCGCCAATGCCGCCATCAACCACCAGTTTTTATCCTCGCCCCTGGGGGAGAAGGATAAAGTCGCACGATTGCACAACGACATCACGACCATCCTCATCGCACCGCCGCCTTGGTGCCAACATGACGCCAGGCGATCGATACCAGGATACCGGCAATCATGGCGGCAATGAAGACGAGCAGAGCCGGCAACTGCGATCCCGCCGCCGCAAGCGCGGCGATGGCTGGACCGGGACATAACCCGACCAGCCCCCAACCCGCACCGAACAGCGCTGAGCCCGCCACCAGCGGCGTATCGACATCGTCGCGGGCGGGCATATGAAACGCATTCTCGACGTACGGTTTCGCACGGCGACGCCGCACGGCGTAGGCCACGAACATCGGCACCAAGGCTGATGCAAACACGACGGCGAGCGTCGGGTCCCATTGGCCACTCGCGATCGCCGCCACATCGAGGAAATTCAAGATCTTTTGCGGATTGATCATACCGGATACGGCGAGCCCGGCGCCGAACAACGTTCCAACCGCGAGTGCTATGAGAGGCAACATGCGCGTTCTCCTCAAACCAGATGGCGGGTGACGAACACGACCGCCGCTGCTGTCGCCATGAAAATTCCAGTCGCCGCTATCGAGCGCACCGACAGCCGCGGAATGCCACAGATGCCATGGCCTGACGTGCAACCGCCCGCGATGCGCGTGCCAAATCCCACGAGCAATCCCGACACCACGATCACTGGCCATTTCGCAGTCATGGCGATCGGCTGCACCACGCTCGGCGCAACCAGCGTCGCGATCAAAACACCAAGTGGCAAACCGGCAAGAAACGTGATCCGCCACGGCCACCCAGCGTCATTCGGATTCAGCGCACCTTCGAGAATGCTGGAGATTCCAGCGATGCGGCCCGCCAGCAAGAGGAACAGCGCCGCCGCGCTGCCGATCATCAGTCCGCCAATCAGTCCCGCCCACGGTGTAAAATTGCTCATGACTATCTCCTTCGCTTTGTCTGCCTTCTCTAACACCGAATTCCGACCGGCCTCACGCAGGACGGTTCTGGTCCTGTTCGACAAGCCCACCTTGGGGCGGTTATGACAAGCCGATGAAACACGTCTCGGTCATCCAGCACACACAGTCGGAATGGCTCGGCAGCCTCGAGGATCACCTCGAAGGCCGCGGCATCCGCTTCAGTTACTTCCGCCCCTTCACCACGGGCGGTGCCTTGCCGCAGCCGTCGGTCGTCGGCGACGGATTGATCCTGCTCTCGGGCGGTCCATGGGGCACGGTTGCGCGCGGCCGCCCGCTGCCGACGCTCGACGCGGAAGTGCGCCTTGCCCGCGCCTGCCTGATGATGGGCAAGCCCGTGCTCGGATTTGGCCTCGGTGCGCAGATCCTCTCGCTCGCGGCTGACGGCACCACCACGGCCGCCAGCCTCACGCTCGCCGTCGACACGCTGCACCGCACGCAGCCCGGCGCGCTTGGCGGTCATCTGCCCACGGCGATGCCCTCCGTGGTCTACATGCGCGACCGGGCAGAACCGCCCGCCTACGCGGAGATCCTCGCACGCGACACCGCACAGCGTCCCGCCCTCTTCCAGATCGGCAACAATGCCTTCGGCTTCGTTGGTCATCCGGGCCTGCGTCGCGCCATGATCGAGGACTTGATCATGGAATTCGAGGACAGTCCCGAGAACCCCGCACCGGAACTCGCGGCACTCTCCGCGCTCGGACCAAAACTCGAGGACGCCTTAGTGCCGCTGATGACCGGCCTCGTCGCCGCCTGTGGATGGATGTAATCATATTCGCATATTCGAATACAATTCTTGACGACGACGCGCAAGCCGCTACCGTGCCCACAACAGGAGGCGCGCATGGCAAAAAAGCTGCTGATCGTGATGGCCAATACCGACCCGCGCAATGGCGAGGAGTTGGGTGCACCGATCTTTCAAGCGTCGGTCGCCGCCGCCATGGACTACGAGGTCGAGGTGATCTGCACAGCCACGTCCGGCCGCCTCATGAAAAAAGGCGTCGCCGAAAAGCTCACCGTCAAACCTGGCAGTCCCAAGACCGTTTACGACTTCATCAAGGACGCTCACGACGCCGGCGTTAAATTCTACTGCTGCTCGCCCAATCTCGATCTCTTCGAGATGACGAAGGACGACCTGATCCCGGAATGCGCCGGCATTGTCGGCGGCGCTCACATGATCGAGGAGATCATGGAAGGCGACACCAAGGTTCTCACCTACTGAGGATAGAGCAGGTATTTCGCGCGCTCAGACTTGAAGCGGGTGACCTCAGTCTGCCAGGACGCGATAATCGCCGCGCCGTCCGCGCCCGCGTCCAGCATGCGATGCAGCCGTGTGGTTCCCGCGATCGCGTGAAACATCCCTAAGCCGTCGAAGAGCCGGGCGCCACGGGTGCGCGCCTCGCGCTGCAGCGCGCTCAGCACGTGCACGCCAACTTCGAGCGGCTGGTACGCCGCGTCATCAGTCACCTCGAGCCGGATGGCGTTGATCTTCTGACCTTCGAAGCGCGGGTTGGCGGCGACGTTTGCAATTGCGCGCGGGGTGTAGCTGGTCGCGGCGAAGCGCACTCCGGGAAGCCCCAGCGCATTGAGCGTTTTGGCCATGGCTTGGGCGTCAAGCCACGGCGCGCCAAACTGGGAGAACGGAGTCGGCGTGCCGCGCCCCTCGTTCATCAGCGTATCGCCGACGAGGCCGATCCCCGGATAGACCAGTGCTGCATCGAAGGTCGGGATATTGGGGCTGGTTGCGACCCACGTGAGGCCCGTTGCCGGCCAACGCATTGATCGCTTCCAACCCGTCATCGCCATGACGGAGAGATCGAGCATCTCGAGGCCATCGAGCCAGCGCTCCATCTTGATCATGTGCGCTAGTTCCGCGACCGTCAGGCCATGCACGATCGGGATCGGATACTGGCCAACGAACGAGGTGTGCGCGGCTTCGCGCACAAAGCCCGACACATCGACGCCGCCGAGCGGGTTTGGCCGATCGAGGACGACGAAGGGGATTTTTCGTGCGGCGGCCGCCTGCATCGCGAGGCCCATGGTCGAGATGTAGGTGTAGAAGCGGACCCCGACGTCCTGGATATCGAACACGAGCACATCGACATCGCGCAGTATCTCGGGCGCCGGCTTCTTGGTAGCACCGTAGAGACTGAAGACCGGCGCGCCGGTCTTTTGGTCGCGGCCATCGCGGACCGACGCGCCCGCCTCGGCGTTGCCGCGAAAACCGTGCTCCGGCGCGAAGATCGCCGCGAGCTTCACGCCCGGTGCCTTGCTGATCAGATCCGCGATGTGCTCGCCGCCCACGCGTCCGGTCTGGTTGGTGATCAGCCCGACGCGTTTGCCTGTCAGCGGCTTCATCCCTTGTGCCACCAAGACGGCTGCACCTGTCACAACAGGCGCGGCGGAAACCGCCTCCGTCACCTGGGCGGGCAGCACGGCTGACGCCAATGCCGCCATCGCGACGCGCCGGCTCACGCGCCGCGCGGAAGGTGCCGTACGAACATGCGGGCCTGGCACACCATCGGATGACGCCATTCGCTTTTTCCCTATCGCCAAAAGAAAGCAACGGCCGCCGCCGCGAGGCCTGCCGCGCCAACGCTCAAGAAATTGGCCAGTCCGAGAACACTAAGCGTGCGCCGCGACACCGGCAGCGCGAAGCGCCACCGCAGAAACAGCGCCTTGGCTAGAACAATCGCCAGCGTCACCAGCACCACGCCGAAGGGGACATCGTACACGCGCAACAGTCTCGCGGCTCCGATATGGATCGGCTCCAACTTATCGGGCACGTATCGTCCCAACGGGCCCAAGACATACATCCCCGCAATTGCTGTTGCCACGGTGATGATGACGGACTGGAACGCGGCAGCGCCCGCATGGTGCGGAAGGAGCCAAAGTCTGATCGCATAAAAATCGGCGAACGCGATTGCGGCCGCGGCAAAGACGAGGAACGCCAAAATGAAGATTGCGACAGCCGGCGGCAGGCCGTGCGCCTCGGCGACGCCGGGCCACGCCAACAAGCCGATGAGCGCGGCGATCCACATCGGCATCGAAAATCTTGCTCTTCGCGGCATGACAATCTCCCAAACAAAAATTCACGCGCTCGGCCCTGCCCCCTCGCCTCACATCTCGCCACCTGTCGTGAAACCGCCGTCACTGCTCGAGCCGCCGCCGCTATCTCCGCCGCCGCCGGACGGAAACCAACCGCCTTGCGACTCGGGCAATCGCCAGCCACCACCCGATGGGCCATCGTTGCCGCCGCCCGGCATGGGGAATGGAAACGGAAACGTCGGTGCGCCAAAGGTCGGGCGGCTGCGCGATGGACGCGTGCCGTACCCGCCGCGCAGGATATCCCACAGGATGCCGCTACGCACGGCGCCTTCGAGGATGCCCGCCAGAACGCGCCCGATATCGACCTCGTTGCCGAATACGACGCTTGGATGATCGTAGCCGGCGCCCCGAAACCGTTCGCGCGTATTTTCGAGTTCGATCCGCCGCTGCGCCAGCGCCTGTGCGGTGCGCCGGATCTCGCCCAACTCCCGCTCGATGCCGGCGAACGTGCCGTCGATCTGTTCGATCCGCTGCACCATCGCTTCATCTGCTGGCGTGGCGGTGCGCCGCGCCTCGGCGTAGAGCACCGCGATGGCATCCTGCGCGTCGGCCTGCGCGATGGTTTTCAGTGCGTCGCCATATCCCGGATCGCTGCCGGTCTTGAGCAGTGCTTCGCGCACCTCGTCGATGGCTTTGAGTTGGGTGCGTTTGGCATCGACCGTTGCTTCCGCCGCGGCAAGCTTGTGCCGCGCCTCCATGAGCGCGCGCTCTTTGGGCTCGATCCCCGCTGCCACCATGGCATTGCGCTCGTGGTCACCGAGCGCCGACTTCAGAGTGTTGGCGGCCGCGCGTTTGCCATTGGCATGTTCGCCCAACCGTTGCGGAATTTCGAGCAGCATCGCGTAGTTAGCGCGCGCATCCGAATAACCAACAAAATCCGCAACGATGCGGTCCATCATCCGTGTGACGTTGCCGCCCTGATACGCCGCCGTGCCGAACTTGCGCACCCAAAGGTAGTTGAACAGTTTGTCGCCATCGTAAGGCCTCTGCTTCTGGCCGAGCTCCGCCTTCGATTGCGCGGCTTTCTTCTCCGCTTCGATGGCGATGTCGTCGGCCGCCGTGAGATCCGCGGCGATCTTTTGCCAGACGGGTTCGACCTTGACCTTGCCTTCGACCGCGGCGCGAACCAGTTCGACAGCATCGAGAGCTTTTTCGACCACTTCGCCCGCAGCATGGCGGTTGGCTTCGGCCTGCTGCAGCTCCGCGACAGCGGCGGTCTTGCGCTCCATCTCGGCCGCCAGGCGATGGCGACCGTTCTCCAGGATTTGCGCCGCACGCCGTTCGGCTGCATCTAGATTGCGCACGAGCCGGCCGGCCGCGATCTCGTCGAGCTTGATGCGCGCGAGCTCACGCAACGCATCGTCGCGCTCGTGCCGCAAGCGCTCTGCCCCGCTCATGGCCGACCTCAGCGTGCCGTCGACCGTCGCTTCCTGCTGGTGCAGTTCGGCGATGGCCTGTTCAATCGAGGCGAGTGTCTGCCGTCCGGTCCACATACCCTGTCCTTACCAGCGCGTAATCATGCCGCCCTCGACGGGCATGGTGAAGTCGATCGCAAGCAGACCACGCTTTTTGGTACCAAGCCGATTCTTTTGGATGATGCCGTCATCGCGCTTGTCGGCGGCAACCGCATCGAACACCGCCTGCGGAACTCGAACGCCAAATTTCTCGACCCGTTCCGTCGTACCGGTCTCTTCATTCGCGATCGGCAGGCGCAGCTTGCTGCCATCGGCCGCGATCGCCTCGACGATCAGATAGTAGTTGCGCACCGACTGCGATTGCGGTGGGCGGCGCCAGACACCGCTGGTCTCGCCCGGCCGCGCGACGATCGTGAGGTTGTACTCGCGCACTACGTCGTCTCTGAGATCCTGCAGGCTCTTCGCCGATTTCGCCATGGCGTCACGGTCCTTGTCGCGGATCGCCCGCTCGCCATCGGCCAGCAACAGGTCGGCGCGCTGCTTGGCCTCGGGCACCGCCGACGCCGCAAGCACATCGGCGTGACTCTGGCGGATGGCTTTCGGCAGCGTTTCCGTGACCTCGATCCGAGAAGCAGCCTCGGCGATCTGCGCCGGGCGCGTCACCGTCGTGTAGTGATAGAGCCAGCCGCCGATCAGCAGCGCTGCCCACATCGCCGCGGGCACCATGTAACGATCGCGCACAGCCCATAGCGTGAGCAACGACCGCTTCCAACCGGCAGGCGCCGGCGTGTAGGTGAACCGGCTCTCTTTCAGCGCCTTCACGCCCTCGGCGAGCACGTGGTCGGGAACCTCGATCCCCTGCTGGCGATAGATTTCCTTCAGTCGCTGCATCAGATCGGCTTCACGGCCGGCGTCGTTGAGCTCGCGGCGCACAAGGTCTTCGCGATGGCGAACGGTATCGACGACGTCCATTGCGATCATGACGTCGTCGAGCGTCGCGGGTTTGGGCGCCGGTGTAGGTGAGGGCGCGGAGGATGGGGGCTGAGCGTCAGCCTGAATGGCCATGGATATGCGTTATTCCCATTGAATGGCTGAAGTCCTCGCCGCCAGAAACGGGCGGCGAGGAACGATACCGTCAGATCGGCATCAGTTGACGATCGAGGGCATCGTTGCCGCTTCGGCCGCGAGCCGCGCGATGCGTTTCTTGCCGGCTTCGACCGCATCGCGGATTTCGGCTGAATTCTGTGTTGAGAGCTTGCGCATTTCGGCAATGGTTTCGATCGAGCGCTCTTGGAAGTTCACCACGCTGTCGACCAATTTCTTGACGGCATCGGCGCGAATGGTCGGCCCGTAACCGGCCTTGACGGCGGCGTCCTGCACCTTGCCGCCGATGCTTGCCAGATCTTCCAGGCTCTTCGACATGCCTTCCTTCATGGCCTCCAGCGTCTTGGTCGATTCATGCAGGCCGAACATGCCGGTGAACGAGGCCTTCAGTGCCGTCAGCACGCTGTCGTTGGTCGAGAAGAATGTGACCGCTTGGGCATAGACGCGCTCCTTGGCCGACGTCGTCTGCATCAGCCGCGCCATCACCACTTCCGATGTGTTGTAGGAGATGGTCAGGTTGTCCGAGAGGTCCTTGGCGATCTGATAGCGCTTCTCCTCCTCCTGCAGTCGGCGCAGGTGTTCGTCGCGCGTCAGTTCCAATTTCGCCCGCTCGGCTGGGTCTTTGCCGGCAAACTCCGCCACCATCTTCGATGCGGCGCCAAGCTCGGTTTTAGCCGCGTCGAGCTTGCCTTCGGCCTTTTTCAGGACCTCTAGCGCCATTACCTCGGAGTGCTTCAGCGCGCCGCGATAGTCGCGATAGGCGTCGAGGATTTTCCCTTCCCGCTCGATCTGATTCTTGGTCTCCTTGGTGACGTCGATGTAGGTCTTGCGGATTGCCTCGAAGCGATCGGCGATGTCGCCGCGCACGACCTTCATCCAAATGTTGGTGCCGCGCTCGAGCGGCCCAATCTTGCCGTCATCGACCTGATCGACCAGGCGCTTGGCATCGTCGCGGATCGAATTGAAGCCGTCGGTGATCTGCTGATACCGCTGGCCGACCTCCATTTTCGAGGTCTGCTCGCGCACGACTTCGTTGAAGACCTCGGCTTGGGACAGCGTTCGCGCGATCAGCGTGATCTTCTCCTTGTCGAGGTCGGCGATCTTTTCGAGCAAGGCGTTGATCGGGGCGGGGTCGACCTTTGTGGTCTGAAGTCCCATCTCACGCAGCGTTCCGGCCGCCTTGTCCAGGTACTGGAGCGGGGTTTTGATTGTGACGTTGGCCATGATGTCTCCCGGGGGACTGGGGGGTTACACAAGCGGACAAAATGCACGCCAGGCGCCTGCTTTTCAAGAACTTGCTCCGGCTACGTCCGTCCAGGCCGGTTGTGTGCGCACCCGGCGCCCACGTGAGGGTCCCGGCGTCATCAGCGGCACGCGACAGACACGACGGCAATTTTTTGTGCGTTGAATGCACCTGGGCCCATTGGTTGGGCTTGACTTGTTGTGCTCCGCCAATGGAAATCTCAGGGTGCCGTGCGTTCGCGCAGCTTGAGGTGGGATCGGCATAAGACAGCACCCACGCGTTTGTCAGGGGTGTCATGTCGTTCAACATCGTCTCGGCCGTGCTGAAGTCCATCGGACCCGAGCTCACCGCCAAAATCGCCGCAGCACTTGGTCTGGAACAGGCGCTTGCAACGCGCGCCGTGGGAGCCCTGGTCCCGGCGGTCCTTGGTGGCATAGCTGGGCGCACGGCGACGCCCGAGGGCGCCACGGCATTGGCATCGACACTCGGATCGCTCGCACCCGATACGCTGACACGCATCGACGGCATGGTTGGTGGACCGCAGCAGGGCGCGCTCATCGATAGCGGCACGCAGTTGCTGGCGCAGGCAATCGGCGGATCCGCCACGCAGAGCATCACCCAGGCCCTTGCGCAACAAGGGCTGCCGGGCCCGGCGAGCAAAGGACTGGTCGGCATGATCGGGCCAGCGGTGCTCGGATCGCTGACGCAGGTGACCAAGTCGATCGGCCAAGGCGATTCCCCGCTCGGTGCGAGTGGGCTCGCGCAGCTTCTGGCCAGCCAAAAGACCAACATCGCGACGGCGATCTCAGCGGGATTTGGACGCGTTGGAACGTCACTTGCCGAGGCGGCAGCCAGCATTCCAAGACCAGCAACACCCGCTCCGGCAGCGCCTGCGCAAACAGCAGCCTCGCCGGCTGCATCGGCCGCCGCTGTTGCAGCGGCGGCCGTTGCGCAGGCCGCGCCGGCTCCAGCGCCGGCGCTTGCGACAATCGCGCCGGTGGTTGCGGCACTGCCAGCATCCGCCGCGGCTGTCGTGCTCGGTACGGTTGCGGCTCCAGTTGTCGCAAAACCTGAGGCCGCGACCATGGCCGTCGCTGCACCCGCCGCGCCCAAGGTCACCCAGATCGCATCGGCCGTTCCTGCAGCGCCGCAACCCGCCGCCGCAGTAACGGCTGCGACGGCCGCCGCGTCCGACTCCGTTGCCGCCATGAAATCCATCGCCGCCGCTACCACCAAGCGTGCGGCCGAGTCACTCGCACCTGTGGCGGCTGCCGCTGGCCCGTCGCACGTCGTGCCTGCGCAATCGGTGGTTCCTTGGGCATTGGTGGTGCCGGTCGGACTGATATTCCTCGCCGGCCTGTGGCACCTCGCGGATCGTGCGAACCAACGCCGGATCGCGTTCCAGGCCGAGCAGGTCCGCATCGAAGCGACGCAAAAAGAACAGGCCGCTGCGACCAAACTGCGCGCCGAAGCCGATGCTATTTCCGCGGCCGCTAATGCGCGGGTGACAGCGGAGGTTCGCCAACGGGCCGAAGCGGAGGCGGCCGCCGCGCGGGCGCGCGCCGAGGCCGAGGCGCGGCAGAAGGCGGAGGCCGAGGCCGCTGCCGCGAAAGCGCGTGCCGAGGCTGAAGCGCGACAGAAGGCGGAAGTTGAGGCCGCTGCGGTGAAAGCACGCGCAGACGCTGAGGCACGACAGAAAGCAGACGCTGAAGCAGCTGCGGCGAAGGCGCGTGCCGACGCGGAAGCACAGCAGAAGGCGGAGGCCGAGGCAGCCGCCGCGAGAGCGCGCGCCGAGGCCGAAGCGCGACAGAAAGCAGACGCCGAGGCCGCCGCCGCCAAAGCACGCGCAGACGCCGAAGCGCGGCAGAAGGCGGACGCCGAGGCCGCCGCCGCCAAAGCACGCGCAGACGCCGAAGCGCGGCAGAAAGCAGACGCCGAGGCAGCCGCCGCCAGAGCACGCGCAGACGTCCGAAGCGCGGCAGAAAGCAGACGCAGATGCCGCCGCCGCCAGAGCACGCGCAGCGGTCGAAGCGCGGCAGAAAGCAGACGCAAATGCCGCCGCCTTCAGAGCACGCGCAGAGGCCGAAGCGCGGCAGAAAGCCGACGCAGATGCCGCCGCTGCCAAGGCGCGCGCTGACTTTGCAGCTCTCGCCGCCAAGCGGTCGGCGGACGCCGCCGCTTGCCAGGGTACGATCAATCAGGCCGTGGGATCGGGGCCGCTGCGGTTCCGCATCGCCAGCGCAACTATCACCGACGAGAGTGTGGCAACGCTCAATCGCATCGCCGGTGCGGCGCAGGCCTGCCCCGCGACGCGCCTGCGCATCGAGGGGCACACGGATGCCGATGGCGATCCGAGCCGCAATCAAGACCTTTCAGAACGCCGTGCCGCTGCCGTGCTCGCCTATCTCACCAAGGCCGGCATCGATGCCGGCCGGATGGCCGCCGCCGGATTTGGCCAGACCAAGCCGGTTGCCGCCAACGACACGCCTGAAAACAAGGCGAAGAACCGCCGCATCGACTTCGTCGTCGACATCAAGTGACGGGCGGCGCCGCCGCTCAGGACTGGACAAAAAATGTTGTGGCGATCCCGGCAGGACTTCGAACCTGCGACCCTCTGCTTAGAAGGCAGATGCTCTATCCAGCTGAGCTACGGGACCAGCCAGCGGATCATACACGTTTTGCAGGGTGTTGGCGACAAGGCGCGTATGCGGCCGCTCAATGCGTCCAGAGGCCGACGCGGCCGAATTTGAAATTATCGGCGTAGGCCTTCTTGATCGCACCGCGCTTGGCGGGCTCCGTAATGCGATAGGCGATGCCGTGCTTCTGGGCATAGGCCTCGGCGGCCTCGCGCGACGGAAACGAAAGTTGCACCTGCTTTTGCGTATCGCGCGACGATGTCCACCCCATCAACGGGTCGATCTCGGCGGCGGCTTCAGCCTCGAACTCGAGCACCCACTCTTTTGTGCGGGCCGCACCCGATTGCATGGCGGTCTTGGCGGGCTGATAGATGCGGGCGCTCGTCATGATCGTCTCAGCGGCTTTCGCAGGTGTCGTCAAAGACCGCGGCGATTGGTCGGGGCAGAGAGATTCGAACTCCCGACTTCTTGCTCCCAAAGCAAGCGCTCTACCAGGCTGAGCTATGCCCCGAATTCACCGATCGTCTGGCCGTGATGTGCTTGTGCCGTGCGCCGCGCGGTGCGTCAAGCGACACCGCAGGGTTTCGCAACCAAAGCCCTACTTCTTCGGCTTGAAATGCGGATGCAGCACCCGGTCGCCGGCTTTGAGGCCGAGCCGCTCCGCCGCCCCACCTGCAAGTTCCAGAACGCCCGTGACCGGCGCGCCGGCCGCGATCACCGCTTCCGATAATGGCTCGGTCTTAACGGCGATTCTGTGGATCATGCCATCGGCGCGAATGAACACCATGTCGAGGGGGATGTAGGTGTTCTTCATCCACATCGTGATGTCTTGCGGTGGCCCATCGTAGGGAAAAAGCATGCCCGCGGTGTCCGCCAGCGCGGTGCGAAACATCAGGCCTTTCGACTTTTCCTCGGGCGTCATCGCCACTTCGATGTCGATCATCTTCTCGCCCGCGCCGGTGACGAGCGTCAGACGCTCAGTCTTCATGGTCGCCTCCCCGGCACACGCCAAAAGCCCCAGGACAAGGGCGGCCATGAACGACAACAGGGCCGCGCGTGACGCGGCCCTGGTGGAAATCTGCAGCATTGACCGGGCGCCCTCAGTGCGCCGACGGTAGACCGGACGGCGCACCGTCGGGACGGAGTTCAGCCGCCATGCAGCCCTTGGAGCCGTGGCCCCAGCGGACTTGGACGATCTGCCCGGGCCGAAGCTCGGTGAAGCCAAAGCGGCGCAGCGTTTCCATGTGTACAAAGACATCCGGCGTCCCATCACCACGCGTCAGGAAGCCGAAGCCCCGTACACGGTTGAACCACTTGACCATGGCACGCTCCCACCCGCTTTCCGCCGTGACGACCACGTGGGTGCGTTGCGGCAGCTGAGAAGGATGAATGGCCGTGCTCTCATCCATGCTCAAGATCCGGAAGGCTTGGAGACCTTTCGGGCGCTTGAGGACCTGACAGTGGACCCGGGCCCCCTCATAGGCGACCTGGAAACCGCCGGCGCGCAAGCATGTCACATGAAGCAGGATGTCCGCTAGGCCATTGTCGGGGACTATGAAGCCATAGCCCTTCGAGGCATCGAACCACTTGATTGTACCGGCAATCTCGATAACGTCGACGCCTGGCGGCGGCTCGAGATTGTTGTCCAGGATCTCATCGATTCCCGGAAATTCCGGTCCTTGGGAAAACTTACTATCCCCCATGCGCATTACCCCCCGCTTACAGGTTCACGTTGACGACACGGCACACTACCGTTCACTGCCCCTGACCGACCCAGTTCCCTCTCGATCGATCAGCGACACCTGAAACATAACATTGCCCAGCTCGCTCACCACCAGAATTTTAACCTTCTTTAAACGTTATCCTCTCACCAACGGGCAACCGCTCTGCATTCCCCGACACTAACGTCTTATTTTTATTCTATTTTTTGGCGACTCTCTCAAAGCGCTGCCGTCAGGCGACCCTGTGGACACAGGATCGCAACTTTGGCCTGTTGATACCCATCTCTGGGCAGAGCATCCCCGAATCAGGGCCTCTGATTCGTCGTTAAACCGATCAAAATCAGAGTGATCAATCCGTTCGCATCATAAAGCGCTCCGGTGTTATCCACCGTCCATCCCCAGACTCAACGACCGCCCGAGCCCTGCGGGTCCTAAATGGAGCAAAATTCGTCCCAAAATATCGAAGTTTCAGTGCGTTAGAAAAACTTCATTGCCGCCGGTCGAAGCGTCGGGCTATGTGTCGTGCCGGTCACAGTTCCTCGCGGACTTGCGTGCCGCGCCCAATCAGCCCTCTGGAGTACCCATGCGCTACCTGCACACGATGGTCAGGATTAACGACGTAGAGACGAGCCTACACTTTTACGCGACTCTCCTCGGCATGAAGGAAGTTCGCCGGGTCAGTAATGAAGCAGGCCGCTTCACCTTGATCTTCCTGGCGGCACCGGATGATGCCGCGACGGCCGCCGAGGCGCGCGCGCCGCTGCTGGAGCTGACCCACAATTGGGACCATGAGGCATTCGGGTCGGCACGCAATTTCGGGCATCTGGCCTTCGAGGTCGACGACATTTACGCCACCTGTGACAAGCTGATGAAAGCCGGCGTCGTGATCAATCGTCCGCCGCGCGACGGCCGCATGGCGTTCGTTCGCTCGCCCGACAACATTTCGATCGAGCTGCTCCAAAAGGGCGCCTCGAAAGACAAAGCCGAGCCGTGGGCGTCGCTGCCCAACATCGGGGTTTGGTGACGGACGCGCAAAGGACGGCGGCCGCCGCCGCTTCGCCGCGCCACTACACGCGCGTCGCCATCGTGCTGCATTGGCTGGTGGCGCTGGCGGTTCTGGCGATGCTCCCGCTCGGCCTCGTCATGAAACGCGCGGCCGTCGCGCTCGAGACCAAGTTCTGGCTCTACCAGCTGCACAAATCGCTCGGCTTCACGATCCTGGCGTTGATGCTGGTGCGGATCGTCTGGCGCCTACGGCATGCGCCGCCACCGCTCCCCGCTGGCATCTCCGCGCGGCTCACGCGTCTCGCCCAGTCCGCGCACCTGGCGCTCTATATGCTCCTCATCGCGCTGCCGGTCACGGGCTGGCTGCTGGTCTCGTCCGCGGCACTCAATGTCCCGACCCGTTATTTCAATCTCGTCACCGTCCCGCACCTGCCGGGCTGGTCGACGCTCCCGGTCGAGACCCGCGGCGTGTTCGAAACCTATTACGCAAACCTGCACCGCTACACCGCGCTCGCCCTCGGCCTCCTCGTTCTCGTCCACATCGCCGCTGCCCTCTATCATCGGCGCCACGGCATCGACCTGCGCGCACGCATGCGGCTCTTGCCAGGGATTCGGCCCCGGATTGGGCCCCGGTCCGGTCCGCGGATTGGGCGCCGCGACCACACGCCGCCGCGCATCCGCGTGTCTGCATTTTTGATGTCTGTCGCTCTCGGCGCCGCCCTGCTCGCATCGGCCGCTGTCCCGGCGACAGCCACCGCACCGGCCTGGACCGTCGATGCGGCGGCCTCCTCGCTCAGCTTCAGCGTCAAAGCCGGCGCCGACACCGTGCGCGGCCGCTTCCCGGACTTTACGGCACGCATCACCTTCGACCCTGCCGCCCCCGAGACGGTGGACATCGACATCAGCATCGGCATCGCCGCACTGACGACCGGCACGCCCGACATCGATGCGGCGCTGAAAATGCCCGACTGGTTCGACGCCGCCCGCCATCCCACAGCGCATCTGCGCGCCACCCGCGCGGAGCGCACTGCAACGGGCTTTATTCTGCACGGCACACTGACGCTGCGCGGCACCAGCGTGCCGGTCGCACTCCCATTCGTGCTCGCGCACTCCGGCCGCCGCGCGGAGGCAACGGGCGAACTCACGCTGGATCGTCTGCAGTTCGGAATTGGCTCAAAAAGCCCAATTCCCGGGCTTTTTATCGCCTCCGACGTCCGCGTCACGTTGAAGCTCGTCGCCGAGCGTCAGGGGTGACATGAGCGTTTCCGCCACCGGCAAAACGGTCGCCGTCATCGGCGGCGGCCCCGCGGGCCTCATCGCCGCCGAAACCCTCGCGACGGCGGGAGCATCGGTGACGCTCTATGATCGCATGCCCTCGCTCGGCCGAAAATTTCTGATGGCCGGGCGAGGCGGCCTCAATCTGACGCACAGCGAACCGCTCGAGACGTTCGTCAGGCGCTATGGCACTGCTGCTCCCGTGCTGTCGCCGCTGATCGAACACTTCTCACCCGCCGGCCTCACCCAGTGGTGCGAAGCGCTTGGGCAACCCACGTTTGTCGGCTCCAGTGGCCGCGTGTTCCCCAAGAGCATGAAGGCGTCGCCGCTGCTCCGCGCTTGGCTCAGGCGTCTCGCCACGCTCGGCGTCACGGTCGAGACCCGCACCGCCTGGCGCGGCTGGTCGGCAAACGGCGCGCTCACGTTTCAGCGCGACACCGGCGAAATTTTCAACGTCACGCCGGACGCCACAATCCTCGCCCTCGGCGGCGCAAGCTGGCCGCGCCTCGGCGCTGACGGCGGATGGGTCGAGACCTTGCGCGCGACCGGTGTCGATGTCGCCCCGCTCGTTGCCTCCAATGCCGGCGTCGCCGTCGCATGGTCTGATCACATCCGCGCGCGCTTTGCCGGCGCGCCGTTGAAGCGCATCGCGATCACGATCGATGGCGCGACGCAACGTGGCGAAGCCGTCATCACCGCCGCGGGCCTCGAAGGCGGCGCGATTTATGCGCTGTCGCCCGCGATCCGGGCCGCCCTCGCGCGGGGGCCGGCGCAGATCAGCATCGATCTCAGACCCGACCTGACGGCGGACGTGCTTGCCGCGCGCCTCGCCCGCCCGCGCGGCAAGGACACGCTGACCAATCACTTGCGCAAGACCCTGGCGCTGCCGCCCGCCGCGATCGCGCTGCTGCGCGACGATACGCGCGGCGCGCTCACCAAATGACGCTGCAGCGCTCGCCGCGCGCATCAAGGACGTGCGGCTCACCGTCACCGGCACCGGCGATCTCTCGCGCGCGATTTCGAGCGCGGGCGGCATCGCCTTCGCGGCTCTCGACGATCATCTGATGCTCAAGGCGAAGCCCGGCGTGTTCGCTGCCGGCGAGATGCTCGACTGGGACGCACCGACCGGCGGCTATCTGCTGCAGGCGTGTTACGCGACCGGCGTCTACGCTGCCCGCGGCGCGCTCAATTGGATGGCGCTATGTCGTCCTCTGGCTGGTCCCGAGGATCCATCACGCGACAATCCGTGACGAAGTCGAAGAAGCGGCGCACGTGCTGTGCCGTGCCGCAGCATCACGGCGGCGGCAGTCTCAGCGGCACGCATTCGCATCGTGCGACACGTTTTCATCGTCTGACTTTCGCGAATCGGCGATGGGCTCGCACACCCATCCCCGCTGCGCACTTCAGCACCCCATTTCGACCTCGGAACGATGCGGAACATGTTGCGGCGCGCGATGCGTCCGGCGTACTCGTGCACCCTCCGTTTCCGATTCCGCGTGCGACGAACCGCATCGCGCAAATTGCCGAGTGCGGAGCATTGGCAAAGGGAGGCGCACGACCTTCGAACTGTTAAGTATCTTTCGCGACACAGTGAGCGTTGCGCTGGCGTGAGCACTCCGAACGGGGCTCACAGGTTGCGGCGGTCGCTGTCTCTTCCTTCTCCCCGTTTTTCCCGGGGAGAAGGTGGCCGCCCCGCGCGAAGCGCAAAAAGAATGGGGCCGGATCAGGGGCAGCCACGATTGCTGTCGGTGATCGATCCGCGCGCACGCAAGTCTTTAAGTGAGCGACCCGAGCACGTGGCCGCCCCTCACCCACGGCGGCGTGCTTTGCTTCGCGCGCACGCCGCCGTCGCCCTCTCCCCGTAAGGACGGGGCGAGGGAAAGCGCCGGCCTCGAATGTCGCCTTCGGCTCAAAAGCGGCGCGTCGATGACGCCGTGCCGTGGCGCTTCTCGAACATCGGCCCGAGCCAGTGGTACCGTCTGCGATGCCGATGCCCGAGAAACCCGCACTCTTGCGGACCTGGTGGGGCATGTTAGGCTGCCATCTGATGTTTCTCGCTCGCTGGCTCTGCAGCGTTCGGCTCCCACGTGAGAAGTCAGATGGACGCCAACCTCCAAAGGCGGGTTCAACGGTACGGTTGGGACAAGGCAGCACCCTACTACGAGCGCACATGGCAAGCACAACTCGAGCCGGCACAACGTGCGCTGCTGGAATTGGCCGAACTCAAGTCCGGAGACCGGGTTCTCGATGTCGCGTGCGGCACCGGGCTCGTGACCTTCAGGGCTGCGGCAATCGTCGCCCCCGAAGGTAACGTCGCCGGCACGGATATATCTGATCAGATGGTTACGGCGGCACGCGAAGCGGCAGTCGCACGCGGGATCGCCAATGTTCGGTTCGAGCGCATGGATGCCGAAGACCTGAAGTTCGCCGACGGCACGTTCGACATGACATTGTGTGCGCTCGGCTTGATGTACGTGCCCGATCCGGAGCAGGCGGTTCGCGAATTCCACCGCCTCGTTCGCCCCGGTGGACGTGCGGTCGCGGCAGTGTGGGGGCAGCGAAGCAAATGCGGCTGGGCTGAGATATTTCCGATCGTCGATGCGCGCGTGCAGTCCGACGTGTGCCCGATGTTCTTTCGCCTCGGTACGGGCGACAGCTTGCACCACGCCTTTGCCGCGGCCGGGTTCCGCGACATCGCTATGCGGCGCCTCGAGACACTTCTACTTTACGCGACGCCTGCTGAAGCCTGCGAGGCAGCGTTTGCAGGCGGACCTGTCGGGCTCGCCTACAGCCGCTTCTCTGATGATGCCAAGACCGAGGCCCACACAGAGTACCTAGCTTCACTCGAGCCGTACCGGCATGACGAAGGATATTCGGTTCCGGGAGAGTTTGTCGTCGTCGTGGGGACGAAGTGAGGAGCACGAAGTAACAAGGAGCTGAGCATGTCCAATCTGCGCGCACGCGATGCTTTGGAGCGAGCCCGTCGCTTGTTTCTGGAGCGACCTTCAGCCGCGAAGAAACCCAATGCGACCGCCACCGCGGTTTGGCAGGAGGGCCTGCAGTTCGTGACCACCGGACCCGCCGGGGAGAAAGCCCTCACCGACATGCCGGAAACGTTGGGCGGCAACGGTGCCGGCTCAAACCCGGGCTGGCTGCTGCGCGCGGCCATGGCGTCGTGCACGGGCACCGCACTTGCCATGCAGGCGGCCATGCGCGGCATTGAGCTCAAATCGCTCGAGGTCAGCGTTGATAG
Source organism: uncultured Alphaproteobacteria bacterium (assembly GCA_963779515.1). Taxonomy (GTDB): domain Bacteria; phylum Pseudomonadota; class Alphaproteobacteria; order Rhizobiales; family Hyphomicrobiaceae; genus CAVZYN01. The sequence goes on along the minus strand of CAVZYN010000001.1, from coordinate 606,880 downwards.
CGAGATGGATGCGCGCGGCGTGGTCGGCATTGATGGCGTGCCCCTCTCGCTTTCCAGCCTGCGCATGACGATCAAGCTCGGCGCCGGCAACGTTCCAGAAAGCGTGCTTCGCGAGCTAGCGGAATGGGCTGCGACGGAATTGGCCGTCAACAAAACGCTGCGCGACGGGCCGCCAGTGGCTGTCGATATCTCGCTGGTTTGACCGCGCCGGCATCGTTCCAGTGCGGGTCAGGAAGAGACGTTTCGCGGTCTCTTTCTTCTCCCCGTTTTTCCCGGGGAGAAGGTGCAGCCCCGCGCGAAGCGCAAAGAGAGACGGGCCGGATGAGGGGCCGCCGCGCGCAAGCAATAGAGAATACCGGCCGGCCGGCCAAATCACACCGAGTCAGAACTTCGGCCGGACGGTATTAGGGACAAGTGTCGCCGTCACGGGTCTGATTTGGAGCAGGTTAGCCTTGACAGCAGCACGAGGCGACTCTTGGCCGGTCAGGGTGTGCTTTCCCTAACGGCATACAACTGCCATGAATCGGGAACGCCCTTCAGCGCATGCGCGCCAAAGTTATCGAACTCAAACCCGGAGCCGGCGACCAGGTCCCTGACTGTCTGCGACACAAGCACCCTACCGGCGGGCGCAAGCCCTGCGACTCGTGCGCCGATATGTACGGCCAGTCCTGATAGTTTCTCGCCGAGCAGACACTCGCCGGTATGCAGCCCAACGCGGGTTGTCATGCCGAGAGACTTGGCAGAATCGCGCACTTCGCGGGCGCAACGGATGGCGCGCGCCGGACCGTCGAAGGCGGCATAAAAACCGTCGCCAGCGGTATCCACTTCCTGGCCGCGGTAGATTTTCAGCTGACGGCGCACGTCCTCGTGGTGAGCCTCGCGCAGGTCGCGCCAACGCGCATCGCCGAGTTTTCCGGCCAGTTCCGTTGAGCCAACGATGTCGCTGAACATGATCGTCTTCACGACCCGATCCTCATCGATCTCACCCCGGCTGCCGGTCAGGAATTCCTGTATCAAATCAGGGATTTCATTTGGCCGCGTGAGAAATGGAAGATGATCGTCGGAATCGATCTCGACGAGCTTGGCGCCCGGGATGCGCTCGGCCATGTAGCGAGAGTTTTCGACCGATACCACCTGGTCGCGTGCCGGATGCAGGAGCAGCGTGGGGACCCGGATCGACGGCAACACGTGGCGCACATCGATCTCGTAGTTCATGCGCGTCAGTGCATGCACTGTCATCGGACTGCCGCTGGAACGCAGATATTTGGCCCACCACGCACGGAAACGCTCGTCCTTCGCCAGGCTCGGCACGCGCACATCGATACCGATCGGCTCGCCCCAACGCTCGCGGACCGCTTTCAACATGTCTTCTTGCTGCTTGAGTGGTCTGCCGATTGGATAGTCGGGTGCCTCAGCCATGCGCGCATACGAGCCGAGTGCAATCAGCGCCTCCGTGCGCTCCGGGTAAGTCACGGCGAACAGCATGCACATCGGCCCGCCTTCTGAGTAGCCGAAGAGCGCGGCTCGCTTCGAGCCCACAGCATCCATCACCGCGCGCACATCGTCCATGCGCTCTTCCAACGTCGGCGTATCGGTAACCCGATCTGAAAGTCCGGTGCCGCGCTTGTCGAACAGGATGACGCGCGCAAAAGATCCAAGCCGCTGGAAAAAACGCGTGAAGGTTGGTTCTTCCCAAAGCACATCGATGTTCGAGACCCAGCCAGGGACAACCACTAAGTCCACAGCACCGGCGCCGAACACCTGGTAGGCGATGTTGATGTCACCACTGCGCGCGTATCTGGTCAGCGGAACCATAGTGGCGTCCCTTCTCGCTCAGAAGCAGCGACCGACGATAAAATAGGCGACTGCAATTAAAGCATATGCCGCAGCCGTCACCATGAGCGCGGTCTTGAAGCGTTGGGCCTTGACCCTGCGGATGTGTGCGAGCTTGAGCGCTTCCGAAGTCAGCTCCGGCTCCACGTCGAGTTGGGCGAGCTTGGCGGTAAATCCAGTTGCTCCGAGCGCAACGGGATCGTGGATGAAGAACGCATTCTGCGTCTTGAGGCCCTCGGTCAGTTTCTGGATCGGCGGCGCGACCGGCCACAAGACCCAGAGGTAGGCAATGATTGTCGTGAAGTAGACCGCGATCAGGACCATCAGAACCATCTTGCCGGCCTGCGGCGCACACCCCACACCGGCGATGGCGACAATCGGGTTCGCCGAAAGGACGAACGCCGCCAACGAAATCTGCGCCTTGGTGTCGTAGGACCGGATATTACTCTCGGTGAACGACACGACCTGTTTCAGGAAATCGATACGCTCTGGCTTGGTGGCGCCCGTGGGCACAATCGGCGCGGCAACATTTGTCATAAAACAAGCAATCCAAATGATCAGCCTTCGGTCAAATTGTACACTCGCATAAGCGGTTAGACGGGGCAACTGCACCGGACGCCTGAATGCGCCACCGCCGTCAAAACTGCCGTCCGGAACCAAAATCGGATTGGGCGTCGGCGTCGCCGGGACACGCTCCCGTTGCGTCCCCGGGCGCTGCGCGCCAGCGCCAAGACCCGGGGTCTTGCTGGCCCTCGTTGAGTGCCGATGGATTCGATTGGGGCTGCCATCGACTGGGATGGAACTGCTAGCGCACAGGACCGCTATGGCGGTGAACAAAATCTCGAATATCGCTGGTAAAGCGCGTCCAGCCTGGATCCGAGGCCTGAACGACGTGGTTGCGACCCTCGAGAACGACGAAGTGCGCGCCCTTGATCCCGGTTGCTATCTCTTTGCCGGCGTCCATTGGAACAACGGCGTCATCTTTAGTGTGCATCACCAGCGTCGGCACTTGAATGGAAGGCAACAGATTTCTGACATCGATCTCAGCGAATGTATCCATGAGACGAAAAGCGTTTTCCGGAGTAACCGTTTCCCGCTGCAATTTCATGAATTCGGCGTGCTGGTCGGGCGTTCCATCAGGGTAAAACAGCGTAGAATAGGCTTGCCGCCCGGTTGGATTGTCGTCTCCCCAGCAGACGCGCGCCAAATGCAGCAAGGCCTCCCGCTTTTCACGATGCTTCTTATCCGATGAGCGGCGCCAGCCGGCCGCGTAACCACCATAGATGATCAATCCCGCTACGCGTTCAGGATGCCGATGGGCGTACGCGATCGATACCGATGCTCCCTGTGAACAACCGAGCAGAACAAACCGCTCCAGCGCCAGATCATCGACCACCGCTTCGAGATCTGCGACCATCTTCTCGAAGGAAAAGTCCTCGATCGACCAATCCGAGAGACCGTTGCCGCGCTCATCGTACCGGATGTAACGGCAATACTTGCTGAATGACCTGATCCAGTCCCGGAAGAGAATGCCTTCCGAGTCATACTGGATGTGGGTCATAAAGCTCGCCGCTTTGACGAGCGGCACCCCTTGCCCCGTCTCACCGTAGGCCACGTTGATCCCATCCTGCGTCCGGCAATACCGAACCTCGACGGTCCCGAGTTGGCCGGCAACGTCCTGCTCAGCGGGATCCGGCGAAGATGCGGTCTGCGGGGCGGCATCGAAGCGGAAACCGCGACCGTGGATGGTCTTGATGAACCGCTGTGTCGCCCCATCATCGCCAAGTGCGCGCCGCGCCGCATTGATGCGTGTGGAGATTGCCGAATCAGAGATTGCGCGCCCATGCCAGACGCTCTGGGCGATGTCATGCTTGGATAATACGCGGCCAGGGTTGCCCGCGAGAAACGCGATCAGGTCGAAGACTTGCGGCTCCAGCTTGACCGGTTTGCCGCCGCGGCGAAGTTCACCCGCATCAACATCGACAACGAAATCAGCGAACGACATCGGCATGTCATCGGCCTCGTGGACGGAACATTTTTTAACTTCCCAAACACTATGGACCAAAATCATAGCAATCTGGACAAATTCTCAAAGTCGCCTTCAAGCCCGGCGGACAGACGCGATCTAGCCTGCCGTGGCCATAGAAACTGAACGCGAGGCGAGGACACCATGCTGGCCCAAGATATCGATCAGCTGAAACAAGCACATCGCGGTGCGATCGTTGCCAGGGGTGATGGCGACTACGAGGCGTCCCGGTCTCTCTATAATGGCATGATCGACAAGCGGCCGCTGATCATCGCCAAGTGTGCGGACGTGGCCGACGTCATCAAGGCCGTCAACTTCGGCCGCGACAACGGCCTGCGCATTGCTATTCGCTGCGGCGGCCACAATGGTCCGGGTCTCGGCAGCGTTGACGATGGTCTGGTGATCGACTTGGCTGCGATGAAGGGCGTTCGTGTCGATCCCGCAGCCCGCACCGCCAGGGTCGGTGCAGGATGCACCCAGGGCGACGTCGATCACGCGACGCACGCCTTTGGTCTTGCCGTGCCTGCCGGCATCATTTCGACCACCGGCATCGCGGGGCTGACCCTCAGCGGCGGTCACGGCTACCTGTCGCGCAAGTATGGCCTCGCCATCGACAACCTGCTCGAGGCCGACGTGGTGCTCGCGGATGGCAGCTTCGTCACCGCCAGCAAGAGCCAGAACGCCGATCTGTTCTGGGCGTTGCGCGGCGGCGGCGGCAATTTCGGCGTCGTCACCAGTTTTGTGTTCCAACTGCATCCCGTTACGACTGTTTTTGCCGGCCCCATCGCGTTCGACCAGAAGCACGCGAGCACCATTATGAAGCGCTACCGCGAGTTCCTTCCCCAGTCGCCGGAGGATCTCTGTGTGTTTCTCGGTCTCAAGACCGTACTGTCGTGCGATCCGTTTCCGAAAGAGCGTTGGGGCAAGCACATGTGCCTGCTGATGTGCTGCTTCAATGGGTCCGAGGCCGACGGCAAGAAAGCCCTGGAGCCGCTGCTCAAAGTTCTGCCCGAGCCCTGGTTCAACTGGATGAGCATGATGCCCTACCCGGGCGTACAGAGCATGTTCGACGGACTCTATCCCAAGGGCATGCAGTGGTACTGGCGGGGCGACTTCGTCAAGACGTTGCCAGACGCGGCAATCGAGGTGCATCTCGCACAGGCCGCAAAGACGCCGAGCGAACTCTCCCTGATGCACCTCTATCCGATTGACGGCGCCGTGCATCGCGTCGGCAAGGGCGACACCGCCTGGAATTGCCGCGACGCCACATGGTCGATGGTGATCGCCGGCATCGATCCGGACGCTGGCAAGGCCGCCGCCGTCACGCAATGGACCAAGGCCTACTGGGATGCGGTCCACCCCTTCGATCTTGGCGGCGCCTATCCCAACTTCATGATGGACGACGAGGGCGAGGGCCGGATCAAAGCAAGCTTCGGCGAAAACTTTGAGCGCCTTGCGGCCGTCAAAAAGAAGTTCGACCCGAGCAACCTGTTCCGCGTCAACCAGAACATCAAACCGGCGGCTTGAAACGCCCTTGCGTCCCCGGGCGCTGCGCGCAAAGCGCCAAGACCCGGGGTCTTGCTGGCCCTCGTTTCAACCCGGATGGCAATACCTCGATGTGAGCAGCAGGATCAGCAAGAACACATTGATAAGGGTGAGCGTCCAGGGATCACCGTGGGCGCTATGGGCGACGATGGACGTGAGAAAGAACAGCGCCACTCCCGCATAGGCCCATTCTTTCGCTTGAATGGGGAACTGGGGGCCAGCAAGACGACGACGGCCAGCGCCTTCAGGATGGCCAGCTCGATGCGAAAATGGTCTGGAAACCCAAGTTTGCCGACACCCTCGATGGTTGGTGTGTGAAACACATACGCCGCTGAACTCGCGATCAGCATGGCGCAAACCAATCCGGTCGACATCCCATAGATCATGGGGCGAAACTCCGATGGGGTTCAATACGTCATTCGCCGTCCGGTCCATTTGGCGGGATCTATCATTCTCCAGTGCCACCGCCACGCCAGAGACGCACGAACAGCGGCCAGCTAATCGAGGCGACGGTGATCGCAAACAGCGTCACCACCATCGGCCGCTCGAAGAACCCGAGCCAGCGCTGATCGAGGATGACGAGCGACTGCTTCAGCGTCTCTTCCGCCATCTGTCCGAGCACCAGCCCCATCACCAGCGGCGCCGGCGAGAAGCCGTAGCGGCGCATGAAGAAGCCGATCACGCCGAACACTAGCATGGTCCACACATCGACCACCGTCTGGTTCGGCGCATAGGCGCCGATCACGCACAGCACGAACACCGATGGCCACAGGAACGACGGCGGAATGAGCGAAATGCGCGCGAATGCCTTGGCCGCCACCATGCCGAGCACGAGATAGATCAGGTTCGCCGCCAGCATCGAGGCGAACACCGCATAGAGAAACTTCGGCTGTTCGGTGAAAAGGTGCGGGCCCGGCCGGACACCTTGGATCATCATGCCGGCGAGAATGATCGCCGCCGTCGTCGAGCCCGGAATGCCGAGCGCCAAGGTCGGCACCATGGCGCCACCGACGGCGGCATTGTTGGCCGCCTCCGGTCCCGCCACGCCCTCGATCGCGCCATGCCCGAACTCATGCTTGTATTTCGACCAGCGCTTGGTTTCGTTGTAGGTGATCAACGCCGCCGTGGTTGCGCCCAGCGCCGGCAGAATGCCGATGAACGTGCCGAGGCCGGAGCCGAGCACGATCGATTTCCCGCACTTTGCAAAATCCGCGCGCGTCGGCAGTTTCACCGCATCGAGCGCCAACAGCTCGATCTTCAAATGGCGCTGCGACACCATCGTCAGCAGTTCCGACATGGCGAACAGCCCTGTCAGCACCGGAATGAAGCCGATGCCGTCGGTCAGTTCCGGCACGCCGAAGGCATAGCGCTCGACGCCGGAGGCGAGGTCCGTCCCGACCGTTGAAATCAGCAGGCCGGCCGCGCCCATGATCAGGTTCTTGATCGCCGCATCGCCGCCGACCGCGCCCAACATGGAGAGCCCGAAGATCGCCAACGCGAAATACTCGGGCGGGCCGAAGTTGTAGGCAAACTTCGCCAGCAGCGGCGCGGCCACGATCAACACCACGACGCTGAAGATCCCGCCGATGGCGCTCGCGATCGCCGACATGCCGAGCGCGACGCCGGCGCGCCCCTGTTTCGCCATCGGATAACCGTCGAAAGCCGTCGCGGACGCCGACGGATCACCGGGCGTGTTGACCAGGATCGCGGTGATGGACCCGCCGTAGTTCGCCGCGCAATAGATCGCGCCGAGAAAAGCGATCGCCGTGATGGGGCTCATGGTGATCGTCATCGGCAGCAGCAGCGCTGCCGTGGTCGAGCCCGAGATCCCGGGCAGCGCGCCGACGATGATGCCGATCAACGTCCCCGCAAGAATGACCGCCAGCATGACCGGATCGAGCAGGATCGACATGCCCGCGGAAAAACCATCCATCGATCAAATCCCGAGCCAACGTGCGAGCTGCCCGCCCGGCAGCGTCACCTTGAGGCCTTTGACGAACACGAGCCAGATGACGGCGGGCAGCAGCACCGCATTGAGCAGCAGTCCAGCCCACCGGCGCTCGCCCCACAACACGCCGAGCGCGATCAGCGCCATCGTCAGCGACGGGATCAGGCCGATCAGCCAAAGCACGCCCATGTAAAGAACCGCGCCGCCGATCACGCTCCACGTCGCGCGATCGATGGGCTCCAGCGCGACGCGCGTCTGGCCACGCGCCTGCCAGAACAGCACCGCTGCCAGCGCGATGATGACGCCCGCGACCAGCTGCGGAAACCGGTCCGGCCCCATGCCCTGCTTGATGGCTGCGGGCACATCGTCGAAGCCGAACGTCAATGCGATGGCCGTCACGGCCACCGCGATCAACACCAGCGCCGCACTCTGATCCGCGTGGAGGCGCACGTCGTCCTGCTTTCGCTTATTTCTTGAGGACGCCGAGTTCGGTCAACGCGACTCGGCTTTCTTCCGCGATATCGCGGATCATCTTGGTCCACTCGGCGCCGCCGGCGACGCTGTTCGGCGACATGCCACCCTGCGACAGGTAGTTCTCGTAGACCTGATGCTTCATCGCCTCGATCATGCCCTTCTCGAGATGGCCGATGCGTGCTTCGGGCGTACCCTTCAACACGGCAAAGCCGCGCACGGTGTAGGCCGTGTTCTTCACGCCTTGCTCAATCGCCGTCGGCACGTCCTTGATCGAGTTCGATCCGCTTCTCGTCGAGCGTCGCGATGGCGCGGATCTGGTTGGCTTTGAACTGGGTCTCGCCCTCGGCGTAGTTCAGCAGCGCCACATCGAGATTGCCACCGACAAGGTTGGTGACGATATCGCCGCCGCCGCGGAACGGCACGACGACATAGGGGATCCCGCTCGCCGCCTTGGCGAAATTGTGGATCGCGACGTGATCGATGCCGCCGACGAACGTCGTGCCCCATTTGAGGCCGCCTTGCTTCGCCTTCGACGCCTCGATCAACCCTTTCAGGTCCTTGATCGGGCTGTCGGCCTTCACAGCGATCACCTGCGGATCGAGCGTTGCGCGGGCGACACCGACCAGATCGTCGATCTTTAGCGGCACTTTCTCCTGCAAAATCTGGAAAATATGGGATTGCGTGATGGTCAGGACGGTGTGGCCGTCCTTCGGCTGCGTCATGGCGTACTGCAACGACACCGTGCCGCTGCCGCCGGTCTTGCTGACGACCGTCAGCTCCTGGCCGATCGGCTTGCTGGCCGCCACCATCATCATGCGGGTCGTAATGTCCGTGCCGCCGCCGGGTCCGGCATGCGTCACCATGCTGATGGGTTTCGACGGAAATTTTTCCTCTTGCGCACTGGCCGTCGCAGCGCTGAACGCGAGCACCACTGCACAACCTGCCGCCACTCCAGATACCGCTTTTGCGATCATGTTGTCTGCCTCCCAAGTCAGCCGTTTCAACCGTCGTCTCTTCCCGTTCTACGCCGCCGGCGCTTCGCGTACCAGATCGAGCGTCGCCTGGAACCGCGCCTTTCCCGCCCCGATGTGCGCGCGCGCGGCCGCGAAGGCGCGCGCCGCATCCTTCTTCCGGATCGCTGCGATAATCGACCGATGCTCCGCCAGCGAGCGCTTGCGGTTCTCCGTCGATGTGATCAAGCCGCGCCGGCGATACAGATGCATCTCCTTGACGAGATCGCGATAGAGAGCGCCTGCCCGCACCATGCCGCTCATTTCGGCTATCGCATCATGGAACGCGATGTTCAGCCGGTAGTAGGCTTCCGGATCGTTTGCCGCGATGGCGGCCTCGCTCGCCGCGATATTCGCCTCGAGCGTCTTGATATGCGCTGCCGTTCGCAGGTCCGCCAACCGCTCCGCGAGGGTCGCGAAGATCGAACCTCTCAGGTCATAGAGGTCCAGCACCGCCTCTGCACCGAGACTGCGCACGATCGCACCGCGATTGGTCACGATCTCCACCAGCCCCGCACGCCGCAGCCCCTGCAGCGCCTCGCGGATCGGCCCGCGACTGACGCCGAGCGTCCGCGACAGCGCCAACTCATTGACGCGCGCGCCAACCTTCAGGTCGCCGGCCAGGATCTGGCGCTCGATTTCCTGTTCGATCAGCTCCGCGAGCGGGCGCAGTTGGCTGGCGTGAAATGGCGTCGCGCTCATCTGCCCTGTGCACTCTGATGGCCTGACTTTGCGCCAATTGTTGACATGCCATTGCGCAAAGTGTCAACAATCCTACAGTTCTGGTGTCCACACCGATCCGCACGAGGTCCCGATGCCCTTCGAGCCCGCAAGCGAGGTGCTTGCTCCCTACACCGTTCTCGATCTGACGCGCGTCAGATCCGGGCCGACCTGCGTGCGCCAGCTCGCCGACTGGGGCGCCAATGTCATCAAGATCGAGGACCCCGATGCGGAAAAGAGCGCCGGCATGGGCGGCCCGCGCGACGGCCCCGACTTCCAGAACCTGCACCGCAACAAGCGCTCGATGACGCTCAATCTCAAATCACCGAAGGGCCTCGAAATCTTCAAGCGGCTCGCCGCCAAGGCCGACGTCATCGTCGAGAACTACCGCCCCGACGTGAAGACCCGTCTCGGCATCGACTACGCGGCGATCGCAAAGATCAATCCGCGCATCGTCTACGGCTCCATCTCCGGCTTCGGCCAGGACGGCCCCTATCGCGATCGCCCCGGCTTCGATCAGATCGCGCAAGGCATGGGCGGGCTGATGTCGGTGACGGGCGAACCTGGCCAAGGCCCGATGCGCGTCGGCATCCCGATCGCCGATCTCACTGCCGGCATCTTCTGCGCCCAAGGCATCCTGCTGGCACTCCTCGAGCGCGAGCGTTCCGGCAAAGGCCAATGGGTGCAGACCTCGCTGTTGCAGGCGCAGGTGTTCATGCTCGACTTCCAGGCCGCCCGCTACACCATGGCCGGCGAAGTCCCGGGCCAGGCCGGCAACGATCACCCGACCTCGATCCCGACCGGCGTCTTCAAAACGTCGGACGGCTACATCAACATCGCCTGTTCCGGCCAGCACATGTGGGTGCGCCTCAAGGAGCTGATGGGCGATCCCGCCTTCGACAACCCCGACTTCGATAAGCCCGCAGGCCGCTCCAAGCATCGCAAGGCCATCAACGCGCTGATCAACGCTCAAACAAAAAATGCCTCGTCCGACGCCTGGATCGCCAAGCTCAACGACGCTGGCATCCCGTGCGGCGAGATCAACACGATCGATAAGGTGTTCGCCAACCCGCAGGTGCAGCACCTCGGCATCGCGACGCCGATGCCGAGCCACGAGCGCGGTCCCACCAAGGCGATCGGCCAGCCGATCCACCTGAGCCGGTCGAAGACCTCCATGAAAAAGCCGCCGCCACTGATGGGCGAACACACCGACGAAATCCTGAAGGACGCCGGCTATTCGCCCGACGACATCAAAGCCCTGCGCGCCAGCGCCGCAATCTAGGAACAGCTTCCATGAGCACCACTGAACCAACGACCGAAGAGAAACTGCTCGCAAAAAAAGACGGCGGCATCGCCCAGATCATCTTCAACAACCCTGCGCGGCACAACGCCGTGTCGCTGGAGATGTGGCAGCGCATGAAGATGCTGCTCACCGAGTTCGCCGCCGATCCGGACCTGCGCGCACTTGTGATCTCCGGCGCTGGCGGCAAAGCCTTCGTCTCCGGCGCCGACATCTCCAAGTTCGAGAGCGAGCGCGCGAGCGAAGACGCCGTCAAACTCTACAACGCCACCTCCGCCTCGGTATACGAGCAGCTCTATAACTTCCCGAAGCCCGTGATCGCCAAGATCCAGGGCTACTGCATCGGCGGCGGCGCCAATCTGGCGGTCTGCTGCGATCTGCGCGTCTGCTCCGACGATGCCAAGTTCGGCATTCCCGCCGCCAAGCTCGGCCTCGGCTACGGCTTTCCCGGCGTCAACCGGCTCGCCGAAATCGTCGGCGTCAGCCGCGCGATGGAACTCTTTTTCACAGCGCGTCAGGTCACCGCGCAGGAGGCCTACGACATGGGCCTCGTCAACCGCGTGGTCCCAGCCGCCGACATCGATACCGCGATCACCGAGTGGACCGACATGATCGCCGCGAACGCCCCGCTGACGATCAAGACCATCAAGTCGGTCGCCCGCGAAATCGGCAAGCCCGAGAGCAAACGCGACCTCGGCCGCCTCGACCGCATGGTCGAGGATTGCTTCAAATCCGCCGACTACATCGAAGGCCGCCGCGCCTTCATGGAAAAGCGCAAACCGAAGTTCCAAGGCAAGTAACGAACCGCCATGACACCGCTGCGTCCTCATAGGCAGCACCATGTGGCGGTGCTCATACTGGTTGCGCTGAGTGTTGTTCTGGCGGCCGCATCACCCGCGCTCGCCATGGACTTCAGCAAGGACGGGCTCTCCGGCTGGGTGAAATCCCTCGGCATGTGGGGCGGCCTCGGCATCATCGCGCTGATGATCATCCACTCCTTCATTCCATTCCCAGCCGAGATCGTCACGTTCATCGCCGGCCACGAGTTCGGCGTGTTCTGGGGCTCGGTCTATTCCTGGATCGGCGCCATGCTCGGCGCCGCGCTTGCGTTCGCGCTGTCGCGCTACGTCGGCCGCGATTTCGTGATGCGGTTTCTGACGGCGTCGCAAGCACAGAAGCTCGACGACTGGACCGGCGACCAGAGCGCGCAGGCGTTCCTGATCGCGCGCTTCATTCCCGTCATCGCGTTCAATCTGATCAACTACGCGGCGGGCCTCACCAGGGTCGGCTGGTGGACGTTCCTGTGGACGACGGGCATCGGCATTCTGCCGCTCACCGTGTTCTTCGTCTACCTCGGCGAACACATGCGCGACAGCGATTGGAGCGATTGGGCGATGTTCGCCGCCGCAGCCCTCGTCCTCTGGCTCGCCATCCGCCGTGCCCAAACCCTCTGGCGCCGGGGTGTGTAACAGGCCGGCGGCCGAATGCACCTACGCCTGGTCCTCTCCCGACGTCCCCGACCGCCGGCCCTCGATCCAGGCGGCAACGGCCAGCGCCACGACGATCCCGAGCGAGGCCACGATCAGCTGTGATTTGACGGCGGTGAAACTGCTCGCGAACATCACGTCGCGATAACCGATCCGCGGGTAGCTCTTGAGGATCGCGCCGAACGCCCAGTTCTCGCCGTAGTCGGCGAGGCAATAGACCACCGGCGCGACCATCAGCACATACCGCCACTTCGGCTCGAGTCTGATGGCGTATCTGTCGCCCGGCCGCGTCCACCAGGCGGTGTTCAGCACGCAGGCGAGCAGCACCAACAGTGGCCAGACGCGATCGAGCGGCAGCAGCATATCCTGCAAGGTTGCCCGCCCCTGCACGCCCATCAGCTGCAGGCTCAGCGTGACGCCATTGGCCGAATACCCCGTCACGCAAAATCCGATCGGGCAGCGAAACAGCCCGCCGCGCGGCAGCACCTGGAAGCTCGCCCACGTCATCGCCGCGAACCACAGGATCGCCGCGCCCGTCGCCAACGCCACGTGCCGCCATGTCAATGTGCGATCGAGAAAGGCCAGCATCGTCTCGCGTGCCGCCAAAGCAAATCTATCAAAAAAACGCATCCGCATCATCGCCGCGCGGTCGCCCATGAGACTATCCATCCATACCGCCCGCGCCAATGCCGCCCGGCGCACGGCACCACCGCGATTTGCGGCGCCATGTCCGCCCGATGCCCTTCGCTCAGGCCGGCGTGACGACTTTGCGATAGGAGCGCTTCTCCCGCGGCGTATCGCCGTCGAAGAGCACGATGTCGCACGCTTGAAAGTTCAGCGCCTGCCCGGTCTCGGCATTGTGGCCGGTCACCAGAACCTCCATGACCAAATGATCGGGTCCGGGATGCAGGTCGACAATCGCGTAGTGAAGATCAGGCACCGTCCGGAATAAAGTCCTCAAAGCCTCGCGCATGCCGTCCGCACCGCTGTGAACGGTGCCGCGCGGCGTGGTCCCAGCTGGAAAATGCCAGCTGAAGTTCGCGGGCAACGTCGCCATCACGCCTTCGATATCGTGCGCGTTCCAAGGCGCGAGAAACGCCGTCGTCCAGGCATGCCAGTCGCGCGGGGTCGGCATCGTGAGGGCTCCTTGAGCGTGGCCTGCGGTTTTCACTCTATCAAGCTACCTCGCCGCCACCTACATCGCACAGCCTTGTTCTGAGATTCGGCACACGTCAAAGCAGCCCCAGCCATCGCGGTGCCGGCACTGCGCCCGCATCCCGTGCGACCGCCACCGCCGCGCGGTAACTGTCGATCCCGACATCCGCGTCGTGCGCCACGAACCGCGCATCCGGTTTGGCACCCCGGCGCGCCTCACCGAGCAACCGTGCCAGCCCATCGCCGCGCGCCTTGGCGACCGCTTCAATGCGTGTCCAGCCCTGCACGAACCCGGCTTCGGTATCGGCATCAGGAACCAGCGTTCCATCCGCGAGCGCGGCGGCGAGCGCGACGAGATGCGCGCGCCGCTCCCCGCTCAGCGTCACCGCGCGCACCTGATCGATATCGACACCGATCGGGCCTGCGCGGCTGATGCCGATCAGGCCGAGATGGCCTGCGTGCGCGAGGCTGATCTCCAACTCATGATCGGCGACAATCGGCTTGCCGTGCGCGTCCCGCGCGATCTCGAGCACTCCCGGCGCGACGCCCAGCGCCGTCGCAGCCGCCGTGCGCAAGGCGATCCAGGCCGCCGCACGGCGCGTGCGCTCCGTCGCATCCCGCATGCCGCCGAGCCGCGATTGGTCGCTGGCCGTCAACTGCCCAATCAGCGCCGCCGCACCGCCAAGCGCCGTCGTCACGCCATCGAGGTCGACTGTCCAGATTTCAATGGTAGGCGCGCCCACGCTCCGCCTCAGCGCTTGGCGGCGCTGAGCGCGCGCGCGGCCTCGTAGCTCGCGGCTTTGCCCGTCAACCGCAGGTGACACGCCTCGAGTTCGGCCGTGATCTGGCGGAGAACCTCGATGCGCTGCTCGAGCCCGCGGCTCGACGCCTTCTTGCCGCGCTTGACGCGCGCTGCGGGCTGCAACGCCGGTTCCGGGGCAGCAGCGGCGGAGGCCGTCTCGCCCTGCCCCTTGACCGCTTCGACGCCCTGCTCGCGCAGGATCTTCTGCACGCCTTTGATGGTATAGCCCTGCGCATGCAGCAGCCGGTGGATGCCGCGCAGCAATTCCATGTCCTCGGGACGATAGTAGCGCCTGCCGCCGCCGCGCTTCATCGGCCTCAGCTGCGGAAACTTGCTCTCCCAGAAACGCAAAACATGCTTCGGCACGCCGAGATCATCGGAGACCTCGGAGATGGTGCGGAAGGCGTCGAGTGATTTCGGCATGATCAACCCCGTGCTGATGCGGCCAGGCAGTCACGGGCCTGCGGCTTACTCAGCGGCCTTGCGGCGCACGAGGCCAGTGTTGATCTTGTCCTTCATGATGTTGCTCGGCCGGAATACCAGCACGCGGCGCGGCGTGATCGGCACTTCCTCGCCGGTCTTCGGATTGCGGCCGATGCGCTGGCCTTTCGCGCGGATGCCGAAGGATCCGAACGACGACAGCTTGACGGCATCGCCGTCCGACAAGCTGGTCGAAATCTCCTTCAAAATCAGCTCGACCAGATCCTGCGACTCATTCCGTGGCAGTCCGATTTTCTGGACTACCGCTTCCGCCAAATCCGCCCGCGTCAGTGTCTTGCCGCCCATGTCCGCCTCACGCCTCCCAACCAACCGGGGTGAAGCTACTCACCGGATTATCATGGGTCAACGGCAAATCGAGCCAAGAGGCTGAAAAACAACATATAAAAAGCCGGTGTTCAGTGCCTACCAGCGCGCCAGCACGGCGCCCCACGTGAAGCCGCCGCCCATCGCCTCCATCATCACGAGGCCGCCTTCCTTCAGGCGATGCTCCTCGAAGGCCTGATTGAGCGCGAGCGGGATCGAGGCCGCCGACGTGTTGCCGTGCCTGTCGAGGGTGACGACGATCTTATTTGGATTGACCCCGAGCTTCTTGGCGATGCCGTCGAGAATGCGCCGGTTGGCTTGGTGTGGGACGAACAAATCGATCTCCTCGGCGGCATAGCCGGTCTCGACCAGCGTCTCCTCGATGACGCCGGAAATCTTCTGCACCGCGTGCCGGAACACTTCGCGACCGTTCATGCGCAAATGACCCGTGGTCTTGGTCGAGCCCGGTCCGCCGTCGACATAGAGTAGGTCTTCGTAGCGCCCGTCGGAGCGGATCCGCGTCGCCAAGATCCCGCGATCGTCGCGGCCACCCTTCTGGGGCTGGGCTTCGAGGACAACCGCGCCCGCGCCGTCGCCGAACAGCACGCAGGTCGAGCGATCGGTCCAGTCGAGAATGCGCGAAAACGTCTCGGCGCCAATCACGAGCGCACGTTTGAACTGTCCCGTCTTCAAAAAATTGTCGGCCGTGGTCATGCCATAGACGAAGCCCGAGCAGACCGCCTGGATGTCGAACGCGGCGCCCTTGGTGACGCCAAGCATCTGCTGGATCTTGACCGCGGTCGCCGGAAACGTCCGGTCGGGTGTCGCGGTGGCGCAGATAATAAGATCGATGTCGATCGGATCGATGCCCGCGCGTACCAGTGCTTTTTTCGCGGCGGCGGCACCGAGGTCGGAGGTCAGTTCGTCTTCGCCCGCGATATGGCGTTGTCTGATACCGCTGCGCTCGGTGATCCACTCGTCTGTCGTGTCGACCATCTTCGCGAGATCGGCATTGGTCAGGATTCTGCGCGGCAGATGCGCGCCGACACCACGAATAACCGAGCGAATAACCGCCACGTCTCACCTCATCTCAATCGTCTGCTCAATCGTCCATGCTGGGCTCGCCGCCCTCATGTCTCACGCGTGTTCGTCTCAGGCGTCTTTGGCGGCGACCTCTTTGCCGGCCTCCGCGACCTGCCCGATCTTGCCGTGGAATGCCGCGAGGTCAGCTGCCAGATGCGACTGCAGCCCGCTCACCGCGATCTTGTAGCCGACCCCGATGGCACTAGCGAATCCGAGCGCGTCGGTGCCACCGTGGCTTTTGATCGCAATGCCGTTGAGGCCGAGAAACGTCGCGCCGTTGACCCGGCGCGGGTCCATGCGCTGTTTCAGCACCTTGAAGCCGCCGCTCGCCAGCACCGCGCCGATCTTGGCGAGCAGTGAGCTGGTCATGGCCTCCTTAAGGTAAACGCCGATCTGCTTGGCGGTGCCCTCGGCGGTCTTCAGCGCGATATTGCCGGCGAAGCCCTCGACGACGACGACGTCGGCGACCGCATGGCCGATCTTGTCGCCCTCGACAAAGCCGACGTACTCGATCGGCAGGTCGATGGACTTCAGCCACTGGTGCGCTTGCTTCACCTCTTCGACGCCTTTGATGTCTTCCGATCCGACGTTGAGGAGACCGACGCGCGGCCGCTCGATGCGATCGATGGCGCGCGACATGGCGGCGCCCATCAGCGCAAAGTCGGCGAGTTGGCGCGCTGTGCCGCCGACGTTGGCGCCGACGTCCAGCACGATGCACGCGCCCTTCACGGTCGGCCAGAACGCCGCCAGCGCCGGGCGCTCGATGTCGGCCATCGGGCGCAGGATCAGTTTCGCCATCGCCATCAACGCGCCGGTGTTGCCGGCTGAGATCGCGACGTCGGCGCCGCCGTGCTTCACGGCTTCGAGCGCCATCCACATGCTGGTGCCCTTGCCGCGCCGCATGGCGTGGCTCGGCTTGTCGTCCATGGCGATCACGAGGTCGGTGTGGATCACCTCGGCGCGGCCGGCGAGCGTTGGATGCTTGGCGACCAGTGGCGCAATGCGCTCGGACTTGCCGTAGAACTTGAACGAGAGATCGGGCGCCTGCTCAAGCGCCAGCGCCGCACCCGGCACAGTCACGTCGGGGCCGACGTCGCCTCCCATGGCGTCGACGGCAATCACACGCAGCTTGCTCATGAGTTCAATGTCCACTCATCCGTGCGGCCCCCATCCGTGAGACCAGTGTGTCGGACACGGCCGCACCGACTCGTTTCGTCCCTGTCCCCAAATGACGCCCGACCATACTGCCCGTCCGTGCCGAAACAACCCAATTTTGGCGGTTATCTGCCAAGTGGTTCCTTTGCTCCGATCCGGGACGACTGCCAGGACACCTATGGTTTAGGCTTCAACTTTGCCAGCACCGCGAACGGGCTCGCCTCGGGCCCCGACTTTGCCTGCGGTGCCGCCTGTTCGAGTGTTGCGTCCGGCCGGCGCGGATACGGATCGATCGCGGCGGCCAGATGCTCGAACGTCACGCGGCCGGTCGCGATCAGGCCGTCGATGATCGGCTCCGGATCCGGTTCGGCGTCGATATCGACTTCGCCCTCGACGGGCGGGGGAACATCGCGCGCTGGCCAGAACGTGACGTCGATCGGCTCGCGAAGCTCGGCGGCGACAGGCTCCAGCGTCACGACGCAGGCTTGCGTCACGTGCGCCAAGAGTTCGCCCGTCATGTGGAAGCGCTCGTCCGGCAGCGGAATGACGTGATAGCGCACATCGAGCCGGTCGCAAGACATGAGATCGAGCGCTTTGGCGACCGCCTTGCGTTCTGCTTCCGACGCGGTGCGCGTTTGCTCAACGCCGGTCGCCGGCATGTCGGCCACCTCGACAGTCCAATCCAAAGGCTCTTGCATGGTGTCCTCAACCCACTTCGGGAAATGCGATCGTGCCGGCCAGAAGGTGCTCGCCCGGCTGACTGTCGAGCGCATGCGCCGCGCTCCGGACATAGCGCGCCAGCGCCGCCGCGTCCAAAGTCTGTGTCACCTTCAGATCGGCGGTATAGGCCCTGATCACCTCCGCCAGGCGGCCATCGTCGGCATCCCGCAGCGCCGCCAGCACCTCGCGGTGACGATCATAGAGTGCGGCCGCCGCCTTCTTCACCCGGCGCGGCACGCCGACGTCTGATATGCCCATTTCGCGCATATTGTCGTCGAGATCGACAATGAACACCTCGTTCAGTGCCTGAGCCAGCGCCTGTCCCTCCTCGCCCTGCTGGCCAAGGCGACCGGCTGTCAGCACAAGGTGCAACAGGATCATCTCGAGGCGGCCTTCCGGCGTGTCCGGCACGCCCATCGCCCCATAAAACGGCGCTTGCCGAGCTTGGGCCACAATCGAGCCATAAAGCGCGCGTGCTTTGCCGCTAATGACTGATTTACGGCGCCAAAGGCCCAGCATCGGGGTTCTCGTCGGTGGGAATAAGCGAAGTTCGTCAGGAAACCTTGGATCACTGGCGCAAAAGTCGTGCGGACCATTGCCAAGTCCCGAGGCGCTGCGATAGCCGATCTTACAGGGGAATCCTACTGATTCTCGCGAACGCAATACCATCCCGGTGCGCCGGGCAGACGTCGACGGGGGAGCGGTTGATGGGGTTGATTGCATCCAAGCTCGAGGCGTCCAAGCGGCCGCGGCGCGCGCTTGTGCGCCGCGCGGGCCTCGCACTGGCACTCGGTATTGCCGCGACCGGCCTTGGCGCATGCGGCTCGACCATCACCAAGCATGGCCACCATTTCCAAGAGAGCGATCTGCAGAATGTCACGCCCGGCATGACCGGCGAGCAGGTGCGCTCCGCGCTCGGCACGCCGACGACGACCGCGACCGTCGGCAGCGGCTCCGCCTACTACTACATCGGCTCGACCAAGACCGAGACGGCGTTCTTCAAGCCGTCCGAAGTCGACCGCAAGGTGATGGCGGTCTACTTCACCCAGCACGGTGCCGTCGACAAGGTCGCCCAGTACGGCCTGAAGGACGGCAAGGTGTTCGATTTCGCCAAGCGCGAAACGCCGAGCCACGCCCGCGACGAGAACATTCTCAAAGCCCTGTTCCGCAACCTCGGCACCAAGCAGCTCGGGCTGGAGTAAGTGAACAAGGGTGCAATATCAAAACGTATTGCGCCACTGCACGCACCATCCAACCCGCCTCATGGTGAGCCTGTCGAACCATAGGCGGCCACGATGCCGCGACAGCCGGGGCGACCCATCCTTCGACAAGCTCAGGTTGAGGCCGGTCTAGTACCGCCGGCAGCCGGCAGCGATTGTGTCGCGCGGCGCTATCGACCGTGGTCAATCGTGGGCGCGCCACTTAGATTGCGCGTGGGGTGCTCGACGATCTGATCCACGGAGGTGGCTATGGAAATCGACGCCGCGTTGCTCGCCCGCGTCCAATTCGCCTTCACGATCTCGTTTCACATCATCTTCCCGGCCTTCACGATCGGGCTCTCGGCCTACATCGCCGTGCTGCATCTGCTCTGGCTCAAGACCGGCCAGGATAAATTCGCGACGCTGGCGCGGTTCTGGACCAAGATCTTCGCCGTCTCGTTCGCCATGGGCGTCGTCTCCGGCATCGTGCTCTCGTATCAGATCGGCACCAACTGGAGCCGCTTCTCCCACGTCGTCGGCAACGTCCTCGGCCCACTACTCGGTTACGAAGTGCTGACTGCATTTTTCCTCGAGGCGACCTTCCTCGGCATCATGCTGTTCGGCTGGAACCGCGTCGCGCCATGGCTACAGGCGCTGGCGTCGATCGTCGTTGCGGTTGGCACGGCGACGTCGGCATTCTGGATCCTCTCGGCCAACAGCTGGATGCAATTCCCGACCGGCCACGAGGTGCGCGACGGCATCGCCTATCCCGTCGATTGGTGGCAGATCATCTTCAATCCGACGTTTCCGCTGCGGCTCGCACACATGCTGACGGCGGCGTACCTCACCACCGCGTTCGTTGTGCTGGCGACCGGCGCGCGGCATCTGGCGCGCAACATCCGTCCCGAGGAAGCGCGGACGATGATGCGCATGGCGGCGGTCATGATCCTGGTCACGGCGCCGCTGCAGCTGCTGATCGGGCACGAGCATGGCCGCGATACCGCCAAGTATCAGCCAGCGAAACTCGCGGCGATGGAGGCGCATTGGGACGGATCCAAACCCGGTGCGCTTGTCCTCTTCGCAATCCCGCGCGACCGGGATGAACGCAACGACTACGAGATTTCCATTCCTGGCGGCGCCAGCCTGATCGTGTTCGGCGACAGCACGGCGCTGTTCAAGGGCCTCAAGGATTTTCCGGCAAACCAGCGCCCGCCGACGCTGGTGCCGTTCTTTGCGTTCCGCGTCATGGTCGGCATCGGCATGTTCATGATCGCGTGGGGGCTCTGGGGGGCGTGGCGCTGGTGGCGCGGCCGGCTCTTCGATCCAGGTCTCTTCATGGCCATCTCGAAAATGACCTGGCCACTCGGCTTCATCGCCATTCTCGCCGGATGGTTCGTGACCGAGGTCGGCCGCCAGCCGTGGATCGCGACGGGCGTCCTGCGCACCGCCGACGCGCTCTCGCCGGTCGTGTTCTGGAAAGTCGCGACGTCGCTCGCGCTCTTCGTCGTCGTCTACGGCGTTGTCTTCACCGCCGGCATCCGCCTGATCAACAAGCTGATCAACAAGGGCCCGCTGGACCTGCCACGGCACGCACCGACCACGCTCGGCGCCAATCGCCCGCTCACCGGCGCCGTCGCGCGCACGGGAGTCTGAGCCATGAATTGGCTTCCCACCGACCTCCCCTACTGGCTGCCCGTGATCTGGGCCGGCCTGATCGGCACCGCCGTCGCGCTCTATGTGATCCTCGACGGCTTCGATCTCGGCCTTGGCATCCTTTTCCCCACCGCCACGCGCGAAGACGAGCGCGACCAGATGATGAATTCCGTCGCGCCGTTTTGGGACGGCAACGAGACCTGGCTCGTGCTCGGCGGTGCCGGATTGTTCGTCGCGTTTCCGCAGGCCTACGCGATCATCATGCCCGCGCTCTACATCCCCGTGATCGTGATGCTGCTGGCGCTGATTTTCCGCGGCGTCGCGTTTGAGTTCCGTTGGCCAGCCAAGCCCGCGCATGCCGCATGGGATCTCGCGTTCTGGAGCGGGTCGACGATCGCGGCGTTCGCGCAGGGCCTGATCCTCGGCGGGCTGTTGCAGGGCATCACCGTGCGCGACGGCGCCTTCGCCGGCGGCCCGCTCGATTGGCTGACACCGTTCACCGTTCTCGTCGGCATCGCTGTTGTCGCGGGTTATGCGCTGCTCGGCGCCTGCTGGCTGATCATGAAGACCGAGGGCGGTGTCGCGACTCGCGCGCGTGGCCAGGCGCGCTGGCTGCTGCTCGTCGTCGTCGTGTTCGCCGGCATCGTCAGTCTCTGGACGCCCTACCAGTTTCCGCGCATTGCCGCGTTCTGGTTTTCGACGCCGAACATCTACTACCTCTGGCCGTTCCCGGTGCTGACCGCGCTGCTGGCGTTCCTGGTGCATCGCTGGCTTGCCACCGATGCCGAGGTGGCGCCGTTCCTCGGCGTGATCGCGATGTTCGTGCTGTGCTATCTCGGCCTCGCGATCTCGAATTTCCCCTATCTGGTGCCGCCGTCGCTGACGATCTGGCAGCTCGCCGCGGTGCCGAAATCGCAGATGTTCATGCTCGCCGGTACTATCGTGTTGCTGCCGATGGTCCTGCTCTACACCGCCTTCATCTACTGGACCTTCCGCGGCAAAGTCCGCATCGGCGACGGCTATCATTGAGCGAGCCGTGGCTATTGGTTCCTGCTACGCCAGCGTGTGAACAACGACGGGTCCGGCAACCGCCGTGATGGGGCCTTCGAGCAGGGGCTCGAGATTTTGATCGATCCAGGCGAGCGCACGCCGGTTCGACTCCTCCGCATTCTCAAACGTGTCAAAGACGCTGATCGTGGTGACGATATCATTCGGCGCATACACCACGAAGTAGGACACAAAACCCGGGACATCGCTGACGATCGGAATGACACCTTCCTTGATCCGCGTGGTCAAGTCCTCAGCCTTGCCGGGCTTGGCTTTGCCCTGACGGATAGCAGCGTACATGGGACTCTCCTCGAATGTGGCCGCTGCCGGTTATTTCTTATCTTCCCGGTAGCGCGAGAACAGTGATGAGGGAAAATCCGCGGCGTAGCGCTTGCCTTTATCGCGCGCGTGGAACTCGGGCCGAACGCCCGAATCCGGAACAACGAGCTTGCGATAGAGATGCCACGTCGCGTGTCCGAGCACCGGCATCACGATGGCAAGACCGACGAAGAACGGCAACGAGCCAAGCACGAGCCCAGCGGCGACGATCAAACCCCATAGCGCCATCGTCACTGGATTCTTGGCGACCGCCTCCAGCGATGCGGCCATTGCCGTCGCAAGACCGACGTGACGATCGAACAGCAAAGGGAACGACACCACGCTCAGCGAGAACGCCAAAACGGCGAACAGGAAGCCGACGACGTTCCCGACGATGGCGAGAGTGCGCCCCTCAGGCGTCGTCAGAATCGTGTGCAAGAAAGCGGTGAGAGAGGATTGATGCTCACGGCCGAAGTTTGCGCCGTAAATCGTGTCGGCGGCAACGAGCCAAGCAAACAACAGACCGAACAGAAGCGCCCCTAGTCCGACGATGGCTGGGAACGACGGCGAATGTACGACATCGAAGGCATGGCTCCATGTCGTATCGAGACCCGCCTCCCGGCGCCGGCTCAACTCGTAGAGGCCGATGGCGGCGAACGGACCGATCAGCGCGAAGCCGGAGGCCAGCGGATAGAGCAGTGGGATCAGGTCGTACCCGACGGTCGCAAAGTAAATCAGAATGCCGATGACGGGATAAATCAGACTGAGAAAAATGACATGCGTCGGCATTGCAACGAAGTCGTCCCAGCCTTTTCGCAGCGCATCCTTGAGGTCCGATGCGCGGATCCTGCGGATTTCGGGCTTCGCGCCCATCGACTTTATTGGCAGTATGATATCGCGATGTGCCATGGTCGAACTCCTCGACGAGATGTCCAAGGGAGCGCGGCAACGCGTGAAGCGGTGGCCTGATCATGAGTGGCCACGTCAATCCGCGGACCCAATCGTTGTTATAGTATACCAGAGGGCGACGGTTGTCTTTCCGGAAATTGATTGCCCCGTACTTGGCCATCTGCGCCTCCCGTACGGGTTCAATCATCGAGCGTCATAAGATCTTCGGCAAAGGACTGGCCGTCGACCAAACACGCCATCAATGACGGCGGATGCGTAATGACAATGTCATTACGTCGTGATATAAGGATGCATCGTGGAGACCATTCATGCCAGCCACCCCTAGCCGGCGCGCGCTGCGTCGTGACACGCTCAACATTCGTATCAAGCCAGAGGAGCGCGGTCTCATCGACCGCGCCGCAGAGCTGACCGGCAAGACCCGAACCGACTTCGTGCTGGACGCGGCGCGACGTGCGGCGATGGAGGCGCTGAGCGATCGCACTCTGTTTGTGACCGATGCCAAAACATTTGCCAAGTTCGCCGCTGCGCTCGATGCGCCGCCGCGTTCAGATGGGAAACTTGCACGCTCCATGCGGACGCGCGCACCTTGGGACCGTTCGTGACCGTCAGCGCACCTGTCCTGCTTGACGAAACCCATCAGCTGGATTCCTTTAGTTGTGGCGTCCAGCCTCTTGATGACTGGCTGAAGCGTCGCGCGCGCGGAAATGCCAAGAGTGGTGCCTCGCATACCTATGTCGCTTGCGAGGGAGTATCCGTCGTCGGGTACTATGCTCTCGCAGCCGGCGCCGTCGATATTGTAGCGGCTCCGGGGCGCGTTCGCCGCAACATGCCGGACCCGATCCCGATCATCGTGCTCGGCCGATTGGCGATCGATGTGACGCAACAAGGCCAAGGTCTTGGCCGCGCGCTGTTCCGCGATGCCGGATTGCGCGTATTGCAGGCCGCCAACATTATCGGCGTGCGCGCGGTCTTGGTGGATGCCATTTCCGATGAGGCGAAAGCGTTCAATCTCGCGTTGGGCATGGTGGTCTCGCCGCTCGATCCGATGACACTGATGGTGACGCTCGCGGATCTGCGCGCGAGTCTTGCGCCTTAGCTGCGAAGCCAAAGATCGAGCACTATTCAAGAGTTCCATTGCAATATCACGTCCCAAAGAAAAAGGCGCCGGAGGATGTCTCCGGCGCCCTGACGTGTCTCAATCGTGATCGCCTGCTCAGTGCGCCAACACGGCGAGCAGCAGCAGCGCGACGATGTTGGTGATCTTGATCGCCGGGTTGACGGCGGGACCCGCCGTATCCTTGTAGGGATCGCCGACCGTGTCGCCGGTGACGGAGGCCTTGTGGGCTTCCGAACCCTTCTGGTGTTTGACGCCGTCCTTGTCGACGAAACCGTCTTCGAAGGCCTTCTTGGCGTTGTCCCAGGCGCCACCACCCGAGGTCATCGAGATGGCAACGAAGAGACCCGTCACAATGACGCCGAGCAGCATCGCGCCGACTGCCGAGAACGCCGCACCCTTGGCCGCCGTGCCGCCGCCTTCGACAGCATAGACGATGTAGTACAGCACCACCGGCGAGAGCACCGGCAGCAACGACGGGATCACCATCTCCTTGATGGCGGCCTTGGTCAGCAGGTCGACCGCTGCCGCGTAGTCCGGACGATCGGTCCCCTTCATGATGCCGGGCTTGGCCTTGAACTGACGGCGAACCTCTTCCACGATCGCGCCAGCGGCGCGGCCGACGGCCGTCATGGCCATGCCACCGAACAGGTACGGAATGAGACCGCCGATCAGGAGGCCGACCACCACGTAAGGGTTCGAGAGCGAGAAATCCACCGTTACGCCCTTGAAGTACTGGAACACCTTCGAGCCCGGTTTATTGGCCTCGGCGATGAAGTACTGCAGGTCGTAGCTGTAGGCCGCAAACAGCACCAGCGCACCGAGACCGGCGGAGCCGATCGCGTAGCCCTTGGTGACGGCCTTCGTGGTATTGCCGACGGCATCGAGCGCGTCGGTCGATTTGCGCACTTCCTTCGGCAGCCCCGCCATTTCGGCGATGCCGCCCGCGTTGTCCGTCACCGGGCCGAACGCATCGAGCGCCACGATCATACCGGCCAGACCCAGCATCGTCGTCGTCGCGATCGCAGTGCCGAACAGGCCTGCGAGCTTGTACGTGATGACAATGCCAGCCACGATCACGAGTGTCGGCAGCGCCGTCGCCTCGAGGCTGACCGCGAGACCCTGGATGACGTTCGTGCCGTGGCCCGTGACCGAGGCTTGGCTGATGGAGCGCACCGGCCGGAAGCCGATGCCGGTGTAGTACTCGGTGATCCAGACGATCAGACCGGTCACCGCGAGGCCGACGAGGCCGCAGAGGAACAAGTTCCAACCGGTGATCGAGATGCCACCCGGCGCCGTGCCGACTTCACCGAAGCCGCCAAGCACATACTGTGTCGCAAGGTAGAGGCCGCCGATCGACAGCACACCGCTGGCGATCAGACCCTTGTAGAGCGCGCCCATGATCGAGTTGTTGGCGCCGAGCTTGACGAAGTAGGTGCCGGCGATCGACGTCACGATGCACGCCGCGCAAATCGCGAGCGGGTAAAGCATCATGTTGCCGAGGATCGGCTGGCTGGCGAAGAAGATGCCGGCGAGAACCATGGTGGCAACGACCGTCACCGCATAGGTCTCGAACAAGTCGGCCGCCATGCCGGCGCAATCGCCGACGTTGTCACCGACGTTGTCGGCGATGGTGGCGGGATTGCGCGGATCGTCTTCCGGGATGCCGGCTTCGACTTTACCGACGAGATCGCCGCCGACGTCCGCACCCTTGGTGAAGATGCCGCCGCCGAGACGGGCAAAGATCGAGATCAGCGAGGCGCCGAAACCGAGCGCTACCAGTGCATCGATCACGCCGCGATCGGCGGGCGCCATTTTCATCGGACCGATGAGGAACATGTAGTACCCGGCAACGCCCAGCAGGGCGAGACCGGCAACCAGCATGCCCGTCACCGCGCCGGCCTTGAAGGCGAGGTCGAGGCCACCCGCCAGCGACTTGGTCGCCGCCTGCGCGGTCCGCACGTTCGCGCGCACCGACACGTTCATGCCGATGTAGCCCGCGAGCGCCGACAGAAACGCGCCGATTGCGAAACCGAGGGCGGTCAGGCCACCCAGCAGCACCCACGCGACGACAAAGATGATCGCGCCGACGAAAGCGACCGTTGTATATTGACGATTGAGATATGCGCGTGCGCCTTCTTGAATGGCGCCTGCGATTTCCTGCATGCGGGCATTGCCCGCATCGGCCGCCATGACCTGATTGATGGTCACGAAGCCATAGACCAGTGAAAGCAGACCACCAAAGATGATCGCCCACATGAGCGTATTCATGAGCTGAAAGCCCCCCGTTCAATTCGGACGTTGAAGTTGGAAGACGCGGCATCGCCCAACGCTGAACCGGTTGGTACGTCCACGCACCCCGTGAGAACGGGATTCGGCGCGGACCATGCCAAAATCGGGGTTTTGATGCAACACGCTCTGCGCAAACTTTGGTCTCTATCCCCGTCCTGCGTGAATACACCGCGGACGGCCGCTAATTGCCTGATCAATCACGCAAGGATTCCCGAGTCGTGCTGTTCCCGGACCTTTGGACATTTTCGGTTGTCGCAACAGGTATGTTCCTGATTGCCTTCATGAAAGGCGCCTTTGGGGGCGGCTTTGCGATCATTGGGATACCACTATTGTCGCTGGTCCTTGATCCTTTGACCGCGGGCGTGTTGCTGGCGCCCATGTTCCTGGTCATGGACGCCTTCGCGTTCCGCTATTGGACGCCATCGACCTGGTCGCGGCCCGACATCACGCTGCTGGCGCCGGCGGCCTTTCTTGGGATCGTCGGGGGCTACTTCCTACTCACTGTGATGAGCCCCGCAGTGGTCAAGATCATCATGGCGCTGATCACCCTCGTCTTCACCGCACTCTGGTTCACGGGCGGGGGCAAGCCTGCGGCCGAGCCGCGCCAGGCCTCGAAGGCATACATCTGCGGCGCGGCGGCGGGCGTCACCAGCATGATCGCACATGCGGGCGGGCCGCCGCTGGCGATGTATCTGCTGCCGCTTGGGCTCGCGAAGGAGATCTACGCGGGAACCACGAGTCTCTTTTTTACGCTCGGCAATGTCGTCAAAATTGGTCCATGGCTGATGCTGCAGCCGCCGGACCGAATG
This sequence comes from uncultured Alphaproteobacteria bacterium, assembly GCA_963779515.1. Taxonomy (GTDB): domain Bacteria; phylum Pseudomonadota; class Alphaproteobacteria; order Rhizobiales; family Hyphomicrobiaceae; genus CAVZYN01. The sequence continues at coordinate 579,477 of CAVZYN010000001.1, read as the reverse complement.
GTGCTGACGTTGATGGCATTGTCGGTGCCGCTGTGCGGGATCGGCGTGTGGGCTGGGTGGCAGCTGCACAGCCGCCTCAATCAGATGCAGATGTACCGCGTCTGCTACGCCCTCCTCACCATCGTCGGCCTGAAGCTGCTCTGGGACGGCGTCGCGGCGCTAATGTGATCCTCAATACTTGCCCCCCACGTGATCAGTTCCGCCGCTTGCGTGTGCGTCGCGGAGTTGTGGTCTTGCGCCTCCTCGCATAGAGTCCTTCCCATCGGAGCCGTCATGAACGTTCGCGCCAAGCTCGCCCCCGAGCAACAAATGACGATCGAGGAATTCCTCGCCTTCACGGCAACGCGGCCGGATGAAGAACGCTGGGAACTCATCGAGGGAGTCGCCGTCTTGAATCCATCCCCAGTGGACTACCATCAGATCGTCGTCACAAATATTGTGACGTGGCTGATGAATAGAAAACATCAGTCGGGTGAGTTTTGGCTGCCTCTGATTGGCACCGGTACGCGCGTACCAGCTTCGAAAAACAGTCTGCCGCAACCGGACGCGTTCGTGAAAGAGCAACCCCTCAGCGGCTCGCCCGTCAGCGACGACGCAGTCGTCGTCTTTGAAGTCCTCTCGAAAAGCAACACGAAAGCAGATCAAGCCTGGCGTAAGCGCGTCTACGCGAGCGTGCCAAACTGCGCGCACTACGTGACGGTGTCTCTCAAATCCGTTGAAGTCACCCTGTTCAACCGCGCGACCGGTTGGAAAGGCGAAATAGTTGACGCGCTCAAGGATCGCCTCGACCTTTCCGCCATTGGCGTGGCGCTGCCGCTCGAGGACATCTACCGTTACACGCCACTTGGCGGTACATCGCCGGTCAAGTCATCACCACGCAAGCGGCGGACCTAGGCTTTTTGGGGATCCGGTGAGTGTGCTTGCCGGCTCAGACTCTACTGGACCGGAACGACCAGTGGCGCGCCCTTGTCCTTCAAGGCGAAGACCAGGATTTTTGCAGGCTCGGTCGCGCTGGCATTCTTGGAGACTGTATGAATGTCATCGGGCAACTCATGGAAGGTTTGTCCGGCGCTCAAGGTGACCTCGGGACCACCCTTGACCTGCATCACGACCGCGCCTTGCACGACATAGACGAACACGTGCGCGTTGTGCCGATGCTGCGCCGACGATGCACCTGGCGCGTACTCGACCGTGAGCATCATGCCCTCTTTCTCACCGCTCGCGAGGTTTGGCAGTGGTTTTGTCATCAGCGGCGTGATCTTGGTGTCCTGCGCGGCAGCCGGGACCGCAAGTCCCAGCAACAAGACAATGGCGGCAGCTCGGTGCGCGAAATTGAATGTCGAACTCATGGGACGCTTCTCCTCGTGACGCTTTGAAAAGTCCTATTTCAGACTGCGGAAACCCTGTCGCGACCTAGTGTCCGCGATCGTCTTATATGGCACCTTTGGCCCAGCGGCGCCACCACACCCACAGCCGTCATCCTCGCCGATCGTGGCGGGGATCCAGGTCCCGTGCTGACCATTGAGGACACGACGGGCGCGACCGGCACACTCGCTCGCGCCCGTACAGCGTGATTTATAAGAGCGATCGGTTCTGCTAAAAATGATCCCAACCGGTGCGGTCGAGAGCAAGCGCGCGGCCATCGGGCGTCGTGAGCGTGACGCCGGCGCTGGCGACGATTTCGCCGATGGGCGAAATGGGAAGCGCGATCTTGAGGGATTCAGCGGCGACGCGCGCCACGTCATCGGGCCGCACGGCGAACAGGATCTCGTAGTCATCGCCGCCCGCGACGACATCGCGCCAGCGCGCGGGATCGGCGCCGACGGCTTTCGCGACGGCGGATGACAGCGCCAGATCGCGCGTTGCAAGCCTCGCCCCAACGCCGCTCGCCGCGCACATGCGGCCGCAGTCTTTCATCAAACCGTCCGAGAGATCCATCGCGGCTGACGCAACCTCACGCAACAGTGCGCGCGCCTCGAGCCGCGGCGCGGGCCGCCGGTAGCGCTGCACGAGGTGGCCCACTTCCGCATCCGTCAGACCCCAGCGCGCGGCAAGAGTTGCGTCCGTGGTCAGCGCCAATCCAAGCGCTGCGTCCCCGAGGTGACCAGTCACGAACAAGCGATCCCCCGCTTTCGCCGCACCACGCCGCACCATCGTGCCCGACGGCACCTCGCCGAACACCGTGATCGTGACCGACATGGGCCCCGGCCGCCGATCCGTGTCGCCACCAATCAGATGCATGCCGAACGCGCGCTGCGCCTCAGCCAGACCCGCCGCGAACCGCTGCATCCAATCGCGCGTTGGCGCCTCGGGGAAGCTCAACGCCATCAGATAGGCGCGCGGCGTCGCGGCCTTCGCCGCGAGATCCGACACGTTCACCGCCAGCGCCTTCCAGGCGACGTCTTCGGACGGGTCATCAGCAAAGAAGTGCACGCCCGCTGCAACAGGATCGGTCTTCACGATCAGGTCGCAACCGGGCGACGGCGTCAGCGCCGCGCAATCATCCTTCAGTCCGAACGCGCCAGGACAGCCCGCCGCCAGCGGCGCCAGAAACTGCTGGATGATGGCCTCTTCGCCGCGAATGTGTGTGTCGTTGGACATGGACGTCAGGATACGCAGGTTCTGCCAGGGCGCCAATCACCAAGCCGCAGCTCAAAACAGAGCCTTCAGCATTTACGTTGACCCGCCGTTCAGTCCTGTTAGCGTGCCGTAACGCTCACGCGCAGAAAAAGGGCGAACCTAAGGGCTGGAAGCGTCAAATAACCAGGAGGCACTCTCACAATGAAGTTGTCGCTCTTAAAGTCGACCATCGCCAAGACCGCCGTGTCCGCGGTCGCCGCACTCGGGATCGCCTACGGTGCAGGCGAGGCCACCGCACAAACTAAAGTCCTCAAGATGCAGGCGTCGTGGCCCGCGTCGCTCACGCTCTATGAAAACTTCACACAGTTTTCCAAGCGGCTCGAGCAGCTCTCGGGCGGGCGCATCAAAATCGAGGCGATGCCAGCCGGGCAGGTCGTTCCTGCGTTCGAGGTGCTGGACGCGACGCACAAGAAAGTCATCGACGGCGCGCATTCCTGGCCCGGCTATTGGGTCGGCAAAAACAAAGCCGCGATCCTCTTCTCCGGCGGCCCCGGCGGTCCGCTCGGCATGGACCAGATGGACTACCTATCCTGGATGTGGCACGGCGGCGGCCTCGAGCTGTTCCACAAATTCTACCGCGAGACGCTGAAGCTCAATGTCGTTTCGTTCCCGATCCTGCCGTCGAGCCCGCAAGCGCTCGGCTGGTTCAAGAAAGAGATCAAAGACCTCGCCGACTTCAAAGGGCAGAAGTGCCGTCAGACCGGCGTCGCCGCTGAAATCTTCAACGAAATGGGCATGCGCACCGTGAATATGCCGGGCGGCGAAATCATGCCTGCGGCGGAACGCGGCACGATCGACTGCGCGGAATGGGTCGGTGGCATCGAAGACCTGCGCTTCGGCTTCCACACGATCTGGAAATACCACTATGCGCCATCGCTGCATGAATCCGTCTCGTTCGGCGAGATCATGATCAACGCCGACGTCTGGAAGGATCTCGGCCCCGCCGATCAGGAGCTGTTCAAGGCCGTCGCTGTGGAGACGATGTTCACATGGTGGGCCAAGTGGCAGCGCCAGAACGCCGAGGCCATGGTGGAAATTCGCGACAAGCACAAAGTCAACGTCCTGCAAACGCCGAAAGACGTGCACAAGGAGTTCCTCGCGGCCTGGGATCGCATCGCCGCGAAGGAGTCGGAAAAGAACCCGGTGTTTAAGGAAGTTTGGGAAAGCCAGAAGGCATTTGCGTCCGTGAGCGTCCCGGCCAAACGCTTTTACTATCCCGCCTATAGCGTGGCGGCCGATCACTACTGGCCGGAAAAGAAATAACCACCAACATGATGGGGCCGCGATCTGATCGCGGCCCCAAATGCTTTGCGGCCGCGCCGCGGCATCCGCTCGCACTCCAGCCTTCGTTCGCCTACCGAGGAGCACTCATGTCGCAGCCGTCACCGGGCTACTTGGCGGTCATCCGCACGATCGACAAATTCACGGAATACACCGGCTACCTGTTCGCGCTGCTCGTCATTCCGCTGATCTTGTCCAACGTCTACGAAGTCTTCAGCCGCTATGTGCTGGGCGACCCGACGATCTGGGCGCTCGACCTCACCACCATGTCTTTCGGCGCGCTGTTCATGCTCGGATGCGCCTATGCCCTGCTCAAGGGTGCGCACGTGCGCACCGACATGCTGTGGGACAAGTTTTCAGATAAGAAGAAGGGCACGATCGATAGCATCGCCTTCATCCTGTTCTTCCTGCCGACAATGGCAGTGCTGTTCTACATCTCGATCGATGATTTCTTCTACGCGCTCTCGATCAACGAGCGTTCCAATTCCGGCGCCTGGGCGCCGATCATATGGCCGCTCAAGGGTGTGATCCCGCTGACGGCGGCGATGCTGTTCATCCAAGGGATTTCCGAGCTGATGAAATCGCTCTGGGCGGCGCGGACCGGAGAAGTCCTCGTCAAACACGAAAAAATTGAAGTCTAGTGTGATGATCGAGAGGTCCGCTTCATACTATCCACGAATGCTTTGGCGGACTTCTCGATCTGAATCACACGAGAGGGCTTGATTTTCTAGTGTCCTTTTCGATCGCGAAGTTCGAATGGGGGGCGTCGAGAATGCAACGAACTTCGCGATCGGGACACTAGGGCGGGACCTATCATCCAATGAATTTCAATGAAATTCTCGGCCTGATCATGCTGTTCGGCATGGTCGGCGTCATCTTCATCGGCTTCCCAATTTCATTCACGCTGCTGTTTTTGGCGCTGCTGTTCGGCGGCGTCGGCCTCGGTTTCGAGCAGACCTTCAATCTCGCCTATCTCCAAATCTGGGGCACGATGAAGGACGAGATCCTGCCCGCCGTGCCGCTGTTCATTTTCATGGGCTACATGACGGAGCAGGCAGGATTGATGGAGCGCCTGTTCGGCGCGCTCCGCAGCCTGTTCGCCCCCGTGCGCGGCTCGCTCTACATGGCTGTCATTCTGACCGCTACCATCTTCGCCATGGCGACCGGCATCGTCGGCGCCGCCGTTACCGTGCTCGGGATCATGGCTGGCCCGATGATGATCAAGGCCGGTTACGACGCGCGCCTGTCCTCCGGCGCCATCGCTGCCGGCGGCACGCTCGGCATTCTGATCCCGCCGAGCGTCATGCTCGTGGTGATGGGCCCAACCATGGGCGTGCCGGTGAACCTGCTCTACTCGGCGTCGTTCGGCCCGGGCCTCCTGCTCGCTGGCATGTACCTCGCCTACACGCTGACGCGCAGCTTCTTCAATCCGTCGCTCGGACCGCCGATGACGATGGAACAGCGCAAAACAGCCTACGACGAAATGACGACGGAGAAAGTCGGATTTCCCGTGGTTGCCCTCGGCTGCCTCTGCCTCGTCGTGATCTGCTACTTGCTGATCAGAACGCTGATGGACCTGTTTGGTCTTCCAAACCCATCGTTCACGGTGGGTCCATTCCTGGACGCAAACAAGAAAATCGCCTACGGACCGTTTGTTCTGAAAATAATTCCGATCGCAATCGCGCTGCTTTCGGTGATCCCCTACGTCAAGAACCGGTACTTTCGAGCGATCGTCCTCGGCATCGCTCCACTTTCTGCCCTCATCGGCTTCACGCTCGGCACCATTCTCTTGGGCTTGGCCACGCCGACCGAAGCCGCCTCGTGCGGCGCATTCGGTGCGGCATTCCTGGCGCTGCTGTACGGGCGCCTGTCGTTCTCTGCGTGCAAGAACGCAGCGATGGGGACGATGACGACGACGTCGATGGTGCTGTTGCTGGCGGTCGCCTCCAACGTCTTCGGCGCCGTCTTCACCAAGCTTGGCACCGCCAGCGTCATCACCAATGCGCTGATCGCAATGCCACTGCCCGACATGGGCAAACTCGCGCTGATCATGGCGCTGATCTTCGTGCTGGGTTGGCCGTTCGAGTGGCCGGCCATCATCCTGGTGTTCCTGCCGATCTTTCTGCCGGTCGTCGAGAAGCTGAAGATCGCGGGGCTGACAAAACAGGAAATGCTGATCTGGTTCGGGGCCCTGGTTGCCGTGAACCTGCAGACCGCGTTCCTCAGTCCGCCCGTTGCCATGTCCGCGTACTATTTGCGCAACGTCGTGCCGCAGTGGAGCTTGGCAACCATCTATCGCGGCATGGCGGACTACATGGTGATCCAAGTCGCGTGTCTGTTGGCGCTGTTCTTCTATCCAGACCTCGCACTCTGGCTGGTCCGGGCGCTGAGGTGACAAAAACGTAGTTTGGGTTAGCTGGCCGGGATGATCATGGTCAGCTCGCCGGCTGCGCCTGCGTAACCCAACATCGACGGTACATGCCAAAAGCTATTGGCTTAAGCCTTCTTCTCGTCCGGGAACTCGGCGGGGCGGAGTTTGCGGGCGATCTTGTCGAGCACGGCGTTGGCAACCTTCGGCTCGTCGCCCTCGAAGAAGGCACGCGCGATTTCGATGTACTCATTCAGCACGACGCGCGCGGGCGTCTTCGGCATGGTCATGAATTCGAATACGGCGCCGCGCAGCAGAGCGCGTAAAATCGAATCGATGCGCGTCAGCCGCCAACCCTCGGCCAGCTGCTGGTCGAGTACGGGATCGATGTCGCGCTGCTGGGCGACCACACCCTTGACGATCGTCTCGAACAACTCCGGATGCGCGCCCGCAATCGCCGGGTCTTTTCCCGTTTCGCCAAAGCGATGTAGCTGGAATTCGCGCACGACGTCGGCGACGTCGGTCTGCGCCATATCCATCTGATAGAGGGCTTGCACGGCCGCCAGCCGCGCCTGGCTGCGCGTCACGCCCGATTTTTTGGCGATTTCGGCTGGGTTGTTCGATTTCATCGTCATTCGGCGCGGCTTTCGAAGGCGCGACGCAACTCGATCAAACGCAGGCACGCGCGCGCGGCGTCGCCGCCCTTGCCGTCGCGGCCGCCCTGGGCACGCGCCATGGCTTGCGCTTCCGTATCGACCGTCAGGATGGCATTGCCGACAGGCACAGCCTCGCGATGGGCGGTGTCCATCAGCCAGTGATTGGCGTTGTTACAGACGATGTCGTAGTGCGAGGTCTCACCGCGGATCACGCAGCCGAGCGCGACGACGCCATCAAACTCATAGTTGGCGTCGATCGCGGCGACCAGCACCTGCGGAATCTCGAGGGCGCCCGGCACCGTGATCCGCTCAAACGTCGAGCCATTGGCCTCGATCTCGGCGATGGCGCCGGCGGCCATTTCATCGGCAATCGACGTGTAAAAGCGCGCCTCGATGATGAGGATATGCGCGCCCGCCACGGGCTTTGCCGGCCCGCTGCCTGGTCCCCTGCCTGCCATTGTTCACCCGATCTTTCGCTGACCTACGATCCTGAGGCCGTAGCCTTCCAGCCCCACATACACCGACGAGGGTGAGTTCGTCAGCAACTCCATGTCGCGGACGCCCAGATCGAGCAGCATTTGTGACCCGATGCCGATTTCGACGCGGCGGCGCTCGTCGGCGGCGCGTTTCCTCGGCTTGCTGGTGTCCGATCCTTTGGTCAACCACTCGCTGACGGCTTTCGGCCTCAAGTCGCGAATGAGCACAATGACGCCGCGCCCTTCCGCCGCGATCGCCTCCATCGACTTTTGAATGAGTGTGCCCGAAGCGGTTGTCAGGCCGACGCCGAGAAGGTCCTGCGCCGCGTTGATCGCATGCACACGCACCAGAATCGGGCCCGGTTGCGTCAAATCGCCTTTGACGAGCGCCAGATGCTCGGAGGGATCGACCGTCGTTTCATAGACGTTGAGGGTGAATCTGCCGCCGAAGGCGCTCTCGATCGGCTGCTGCACGACCTTGCGCACGATGCGGTCGTGCTTCAGGCGGTAGGCGATCATATCCTCGATGGTGCCGATCTTCAGGCCATGGCGCTGCGCAAATCCGACGAGATCGGGCATGCGCGCCATGGTGCCGTCGTCGTTCATGATTTCGCAGATGACGCCGGCCGGATAGAGCCCCGCCATGCGCGCGAGATCGACGGAGGCTTCCGTATGGCCGGCGCGCACCAGGACGCCGCCCTCACGCGCGATCAGCGGAAACACGTGGCCGGGCGAGACGATGTCGGTTGCGCCCTTCGCCGGATCGATCGCGGTGCGGATGGTGTGGGCGCGATCATGCGCGGAAATTCCGGTCGAGATTCCTTCGCGCGCCTCGATCGAGACCGTGAACGCGGTGCCTGTGCGCGAGGCGTTGGTGCGCACCATACTTTCGAGGCGGAGTTCCTCGGCGCGTTTTTCCGTGACGGAGAGGCAGATCAGACCGCGGCCGTGCTTGGCCATGAAATTGATCGCGTCGGGCGTCGCCATTTGCGCGGGGATCACGAGATCGCCCTCGTTCTCGCGATCTTCCGCGTCGACGAGAATGATCATGCGGCCATTGCGCAGATCCTCGACGATTTCGTCGGTGGCGGAGAGGAACCCTTGGCCCTCCGCGTATTCGACGCGCTTCAATCCGTCCTTCACGGCTTCGTCTCCATCAGGCGCGCCACATAGCGCGCAATCAGATCGATTTCAAGATTGACATGGTCGCCAGTTTTCTTCTGCCCCCATGTGGTGGCGGTGAGCGTATGCGGGATCAAGTTGACGCCGAAGCTCGTGGCGGCGACCTCATTGACAGTGAGCGACGTGCCGTCGAGGGCGACCGAGCCCTTGGAGGCGATGTATCGCGCGAGATCAGCCGTCACGGCAAATGTGAAGCGGCGCGAGTCGCCATCGGTGCGGATATCGCTGATGGTCGCTGTGCCGTCGACATGGCCGCTGACCAAGTGTCCGCCGTATTCGTCGCCCGCCTTCAAGGCGCGCTCGAGATTGACGCGCGTCCCCGCCTGCCAGCCGCCGAGCGTCGTCTTCGAGAGCGTCTCGTTGGAGACATCGAGCGTATAGCGGCTGCCGGCGCCATCGGCGATGACGTTCGTCACCGTCAAGCAGCAGCCGTCATGCGCAATCGAGGCGCCGAGCGCGATCGAGGCGGCGGGATAGGCCGCGCGGATCGTGAACACGCCGCCCTGGCGCTCCACCACTGTGCCGACGTCCGTGATGATGCCTGTGAACATGCTGCTGGTACGTCCGATGACTTGCCTAGCCCTGCCGCGGGACACTGGCGCACAACCACTATCAGCGGAAATGATCAATTCGACTTACTTCAAGTAACCTGCATGATCGATGCGCTGCCCCGCCGCACCCGCCTGGAGCCGCGCCCGGATGGCGTCCGGGATCGGCTGCTTGGCCCACGAGATCTTATCGACATGAACGTTGACCGTCTCGCCGGTCGCAATGAGCGGAGCAGTTCCAGCCTTGCGGAACTCGAAACCGAGTGTCAGCGCCGTGGTTCCGAGCTTTGTCGCGCGCACGGCGATCTCGAGCACCTCGTCGAAGCGCGCCGGGGCCTGCCACTCGACCAGCAGCTTCACGACTTGCAGCTCGAACGAACCGTCGAAAGCCGGCTGAGGGGCGAATACGGCGCGCAGGAATTCAGTTGCGGCAAGATCGATGTAGGTGCCGTAGGTCGCGTTGTAGACGACGTGCTGGCCATCGCATTCGCCGTAGCGGACACGCATATAATAACGGAATGGCTCGGGCGCGGTCGCAGTCATCGCGACGACGCCACGCTCAAGGTGCGGCGGTAGACATGCAGACGATCGACGCCGATCTGGCGCTGCTCGACAGGTTCCAAGCCGTGGCGCGCGAAGAATGCGGTGGCATCGCCATTGATCACCTGGATCATCGGCCCATCGGCCTTGTGCGGCGCGACCGCCACGATCACTTCATCCGCCATGCCGGCATCGAGGAAGGCGTGCCATGTGCGCGGGCCACCCTCGACCAAGAGCCGCGTGATGCCGCGCGCCGCCAGCGCCTGCAACATGCCGGCTGTGCTCGGCCAACCCTGCGCATCGGGCGCAACCTCGATTTCCTCGATGTGGGCGCCGCGCATCATCGCGCCACGCGCGTCTTTCGTCGTCATCACCACCGTGCGCGGACCGCCGCCGACCATCTTGACGGTGCCGGGGATCGCCTTCTTGCCCGAGACGATGACGCGCACAGGCGAGGTCGCCGCAAGGCCCGGCAGGCGGCACGTCAACTCCGGATCGTCGGCGATCATGGTACCGGCGCCGACCAGGATCGCGTCGGCTTCCTTGCGCAACAGGTGCGCGTAGTTGCGCGCTTCGGGGCACGTGACCCAGCACCGGCGCGCCATTGCCCGCCGCGACGGCGAAGGTTTTATCGAGCGCCATCTTCAGCTGCACGAAGGGCCGCGACTTAGTTTGGCGCAAGACGTGGCCGAGCGTCAGCCAGTGAGCGGCTTCCGCCTCGCATCCAACCTCAACCACGACGCCGGCATCGCGGAGTTGGGCGAAGCCGCGCCCCGCGATGATCGGATTGGGGTCGGCCATCGCGCAGACGACGCGCGTGAGGCCCGCCGACAGCATCGCATCCGCGCACGTCGGCACGCGGCCCGTCTGCGCGCAGGGCTCGAGCGTGATGTACATGGTCTTACCGCGCGCGCGATCGCCGGCGCGCCGCAGCGCTTCCTTCTCGGCATGCGGACGGCCGCCGGGCTGGGTCCAGCCGCGTGCGATCACTTCGCCCGATGCCTCATCGACGATCACCGCGCCGACGGATGGATTGGGCGAGGTCGTGCCAAGGCCGCGCCGGCCGATGGCAAGGGCGATCCGCATATAGCGGCGATCCAGGGCGCTTTGGGGGGCTGTCACAGACGCAAACTCTCGACGCTTCAGTGCTTCCGGCTCGACACCGCCGGCAGGTCTTCGGTGGATTGCGGCGCCTCGCTGACTTGGCTCGCAATCTCGCCCAGGACCTCGTGGAAGTCGGCCGCCTCACGGAAATCGCGATAGACCGACGCGAACCGCACATATGCCACAGGATCGAGACCTTTCAAGGCCTCCATCACAAGTCCACCGATGGCGGACGAGGGAATCTCGCTTTCGCCCATGCTTTCGAGGTTGCGGACGATGCCCGAAATCATGCGCTCGATGCGTTCGGGGGGGATCGGGCGCTTGCGGGTCGAAAGCTCGATCGAGCGTGTCAGTTTATCGCGGTCGAACGGCAGCCGGCGGCCGGAGCGCTTGATCACGATCAGCTCGCGCAGTTGCACGCGCTCGAACGTCGTAAATCGCCCACCGCAATCCTCGCAGATGCGGCGGCGGCGGATCGACTGGTTTTCCTCGGTCGGACGGCTGTCCTTGACCTGGGTCTTGTCGGACGCACAGTAGGGGCAGCGCATAGGGACCTCGGGCGGGCTCGAACTCGAATTGAACCCTCTCCCCTAGGGTGAGTTGCGGCCCTCAACCATAAATCGGGAACCTTTTACACAGGGCGATCGCTTGCTCTTTGACGCGATTTTCAATTTGGGCGTCACCTGCATCGCCATTTTTTGCAACGCCATCGAGCACGTCGATGATCAGCTTGCCGATTTCGCGGAACTCGGCGGTGCCGAAGCCGCGCGTCGTGCCGGCGGGCGTGCCGAGGCGGACTCCCGATGTCACGAATGGCTTTTGCGGATCGAACGGCACGCCGTTCTTGTTGCAAGTAATGTGGGCGCGGCCGAGCGCAATCTCGGACGCCTTGCCGGTGAGTTTTTTCGGGCGCAGGTCGACGAGCAGCAAGTGATTGTCGGTGCCGCCGGTGACGATGTCGTAGCCGCCCGACTTGATCGTCTCGGCGAGCGTTTGCGCGTTGGCGACAATGCTGTTTGCGTAGGCCTTGAACTCGGGGCGCAGCGCTTCGCCGAATGCCACCGCCTTGGCGGCGATGATGTGCATCAGCGGGCCGCCCTGGAGGCCTGGGAACACGGCCGAGTTGAACTTCTTTGCGAGGTCTTCGTCGTTGGTCAGGATCAGGCCACCGCGCGGCCCACGCAAAGATTTGTGCGTCGTCGATGTCACGACGTGGGCGTGCGGCACGGGCGAGGCATGCGCGCCACCGGCGACGAGGCCCGCGATATGCGCCATGTCGACCATCAGATAGGCGCCAACCTCGTCCGCGATCTTGCGGAAGGCCGCCCAGTCCCAGCCACGACTGTAGGCTGTGCCGCCGGCGATGATCAGCTTTGGCTTGGTCTTGCGCGCGATCTCTGCGACTTCATTCATGTCGATGCGCTGCGTGTCTTGCCTGACGCCATAGGGCGCGACCTTGAACCACTTGCCGCTCATGTTGACGGGCGAGCCGTGCGTCAGATGGCCGCCCGAATTGAGGTCGAGGCCCATGAAGGTATCGCCGGGGGCGAGCAGCGCCAGGAACACCGCTTGGTTCATCTGGCTGCCGGAGTTCGGCTGCACGTTGGCGAACTTGGCGCCGAACAGTTGCTTCGCGCGCTCGATCGCCAGCGTTTCGGCCTGATCGACGAATTGGCAGCCGCCGTAATAGCGCTTGCCGGGATACCCCTCGGCGTACTTGTTGGTCATCACGGAGCCTGCCGCCTCGAGCACCGCCTTGGAGACGATGTTCTCCGACGCGATCAGCTCGATCTCGTGGCGCTGGCGGTCCATTTCCCGCGTGATGGTGCCGAAGATCTCCGGATCGGCCGCGCTGAGTGACTGGGAAAAGAAGGCCTTGGTGGCCTGCGCGGAAGTCGCGGAAGTCATGGGAACCGTCCTTGGCCGGGATGAATCTTGGCGCCTGATACCACGCTTTTCGCGGATGCAACAAGGCGGGCGGCGACCATGCCGCGGCGGGACGAACATCGCATCATCCGACCTCTGCAATTTCGATTGACGCCGCGTCCGCCAGCAATAGGCTCGACCTCGCGGTCAACTGGTTGTGCATGACGAGGCGGGGATGCAGCTTTTCGGCAGAGTTCTTCGGGTTCTAGGCGTGCTGTTGGTTGGCGGCGCGATGTCCGCACACGCCGAGGAGGTAGTCCAAATCGGCGGTGGGCGCGGTTTGCTGAACTTGCCTGCTGGAGCCCCCGACGTTGGACTAATCTTGATGCCGGGTGGCGATGGCGAAATCGGCATCGGCAAGGGCGGCGGCATCAAGAAGGACACAAACTGGGTCGTCCATACGCGCGACAAGTATCTCGCGTCGGGGATGGCGTCACTGCTGCTCGACGCCGGCACCGATATCAGCCAGGCGATCGCGTTCATGCGGCAGAAGACCAAGCGCGTTGTCCTCGTCGCCATGAGCCGGGGCTCAACGCGCGTGCCGCCGGCACTGGCAGATAAGCCCGACGGCATCGTGTTCGCCTCGTCGATGCTAAGCACGGTGCGTGGTCAGCTCGGCGCGCCGGCCAATCTGCCGCCCATGCTGGTCGTGCATCATCGCGGCGATACCTGCAAGGTCACGCACGCCAACGATGTGCCAGCATTCCTGAAATGGGCGGGTAGCAAAGCCAAGATGGTTTGGATCGACGGCGGCAGCGCCCCTGCCGGTCGCGATTGCGGTGGGCAGCACTATCACGGCTTCGTCGGACGCGAGAATGACGTGGTCGCGGCGATTGTCGCCTATGCCGGCGCGCTGAAGTAGCTCGCGCGGGCGCTGCGCACTGGTCTGACGCTGGGTCCCGGATCTCCTCACCGCTGAAACGCGCTTCGTCGTCCGGGATGATGGGAACCACCCGGACCGCTCCCTACTGCGACCCATCAAGCCCGAGTTTCTTGACGACGGCGCCCCACTTTTCGCGATCGGCGGCGATGTCTTTTCGAACCTGGTCGGGTGCTGCTGTCAACACGGGGATCAGGCCGAGATCGGCGACCTTCTTTTGAAATGCGGGCGCACCGGTGATCCGCTTCATCTCGGCGTGCAGCCGGTCGACGATCTCCTTGGGTGTCGCGACGGGCGCAAACAGCGCGTGCCAGGAGACGGCTTCGTAATCGGGCGTGTTGGTGCCCTCGGCGAGCGTCGGCACGTCGGGGAGCGCCGGCAGCCGCGCGTTGGATGTCACGGCGAGCGCCTTCAACTTGCCGTCGCGGATCAGCGAGAGCGAGGCGCCAATCTCGGCGATCGAGGTGTTGACGTGGCCGCCGACGACATCGTTGATCGACTGCGGCGTCGCGCGATACGGCACGTGCGTCGCCTCGAAGCCGAACTTCTGCTTCATGAACTCCATCGAAAGATGCTGCAGCAGCCCCGCGCCCGGCGTCGCGTAGGTGAAGGGCGGCGTCTGCGTCTTTGCCTTGGCGATGAAGTCGGCGGTGGTGGCGATGCCAAGATCGGGATTGGCGATCAGCACGAACGGCGACTTCACGTAGTAGGCGATCGGAACGAAATCCTTGTCGGGGTCGTAGTTGACCTTCTTGTAGAGCCACTGATTGACGCTCATGGGCGCGACGGTGCCGACGACGAGCGTGTGGCCATCGGGCGCGGCCTTGGCGACGTTGGTGACGGCGATCATCATCGCGGCACCCGGCTGGTTCTCGACCACGACGGGCTTGCCGAGCGCCTGTTGCAGTTCCTCGGCATAGAGCCGGACGATCGTATCCATGCCGGACCCGGCCGCGAGCGGCACCACGATCGTCACGTTTCTTGAGGGGTATGTTTGGGCGTGCGCGAGGTGCGGCGCCAAGAGAACCGCGCCAAGGACCGCATACAGCCGCAGCAGACGTGCACGCATTCGATCGCTCCCCAACACCGCGGCCATCCCGGCATTTATTGCCGGGACCCATTTTGCCAAACCTGATGCCGGAGTGTGCGGCGCGATGGGTCCCGGGGACAAGCCCCGGGATGACATTTTTTGGTGGGGTAAGTCCGGGGCCAACAGGCCGAACGCCCGCTACGAGGCAAGCAGCGCGTCGAGCTTCTCTTCAGTTAAGCCAGACGCCTTGGCTTCGTCCGCAATCCGATCCATCGCGGCAACGACCCTGTCCCACGCCTGCCCCTTGAGCCGCTCGTAGTCAGCTTCAGACATGACCACCATTGCATTCGCAGGAGCGCCAACGACCTTGACCGGTTCACGCCGCGTCTTGTCCGCGAGCGCGCGCCAATCCCGGAAAGCGTCCTCGACGTTCATCGTTTTCATGGGCGCGGCCTCATGTTGATCCGCGAATTATTTAGCATGCGGGCGACGCGGCGGACAGAGCCCGGGGCCGACCGGACAAGCCCCGGGATGACATTTTTTGGTTGGGCGCCGGTCATTCCGCCGCAGTGCTGGCGGCGAGCGACATCGGGCATTCGGCCCAGAGCGCATTAAGCGCCGTGACCAGACGGTCCATGTCGGCGTCGGAATGCAGCGGCGTCGGCGTCAGACGCAGCCGCTCGGTGCCCTTGGGGACCGTCGGATAGTTGATCGGCTGCACGTAAATGCCGAAGCGCTCGAGCAACTGGTCCGTTACCATCTTGCAGATCACGGGATCGCCGACGAGGATCGGCACAATGTGGCTCGGGTTGTCCATCACCGGCAGGCCGGCGTTCTTCAATTTGCGCTTGAGCGTGGCGGCACGTTCTTGATGGCGCGCGCGCTCGGCGCCGGACGTTTTCAGATGCCGGATGCTGGCCGTTGCGCCTGCAGCGATGGCCGGCGCGAGCGACGTCGAAAAGATGAAGCCGGCGCCGTAGCTGCGGATCGCATCGCAGATGTCGCGGGTCGCTGCAATGTAGCCGCCCATGACGCCAAAGCCCTTGGCGAACGTGCCGTTAATGATGTCGACGCGGTCCATGACGCCGTCACGTTCGGCGATGCCGCCGCCGCGCGGCCCGTAAAGGCCAACGGCGTGAACTTCGTCGAGATACGTCAGCGCGCCATATTTCTTCGCGAGATCGCAGATCTTGCCGATCGGCGCGATCACCCCGTCCATCGAGTAGACGCTTTCGAAGGCGATAATTTTCGGCCGCCCCGGATCGACGCTCTCCAGTTGAGCCTCGAGATCGGCGAGATCGTTGTTGCGCCAGATGCGCTTCTCACCGCGGCCGTTCCTGATTCCGGCGATCATCGAGGCGTGGTTCTTGGCGTCGGAGAAAATGATGGCGCCGGGCAACAGCGTTTGCAATGTCGCGAGCGTCGTATCATTGGCGACGAACGCGGACGTGAACACGAGTGCTGCTTCCTTGCAGTGCAGATCCGCAACCTCGGCCTCGAGTTCGACGTGATAGTGCGTCGTGCCGGAGATGTTGCGGGTACCGCCGGAGCCGGCGCCGGCGGTGTCGATTGCCGCGTGCATGGCCGCGGTCACGACCGGATGCTGGCCCATGCCGAGGTAGTCGTTGGAGCACCACACGGTGATGGGCCGGGGACCAGTGCCGGTGAAATGCTCAGCACCTGGATAAGCGCCACGTGTCCGGCGGATGTCCGCGAACACGCGATAGCGGCCTTCGCTTCTCAGGCGCTCCAGCGCGTCGGCAAACGTTTTCGCGTAGTCCATTCCATCCCCACGTCGTCACTTGAACCCAAATTCAACACGGTAAACGAGCCGCGCGTCAATTTCTTCCATGCCACCCTGGACTTGTGTGGTCCAAGATTGCGGTCTGTCATAGCCGACGCTGCAAAATCAGTGCAGGCTCTCTTTGTCGCACTGATCTGGCGCAATTCTGACGGCCACCGATCCCAAGCCGCTTGCGGCGCCCCAGAACTTGGGGCATAAGCCCGCATCACCCCGCTCCGGCCGAAGGCTGAAAGGGAGGCTGCGCGAGCAGCAGGGCATCAACGGCCCGTCTCCCCGTGTCTTCGCTCATTGGGTCGACTGGTGGACCTTTCCCGGGTCCATGAGGCTTCGCGCCGGCGCGGATTTGACAGAGAAAGGTTGGAACCCATGGCTCTTTACGAGCATGTCTTCCTCGCGCGTCAGGACGTATCCCAGGCGCAGGTGGAAGGCTTCATCAAAGAATACAGCGACTTGATCGTTGAAGGCGGCGGCAAGGTCACCAAGAACGAGTATTGGGGCCTGAAGACGCTTGCGTTCAAGATCAAGAAGAACCGCAAGGCCCATTACGCGCTCATGAACATCGACGCGCCGCACACCGCGGTGACCGAGATGGAGCGCCGCATGGGCATCTCGACGGATATCCTGCGCTTCATGACCGTGAAGGTCGAGGCGCATGAGACCGAGCCTTCGGTACAAATGCGTAAGCAGGATCGCGAAGAGCGCGGCGAACGCGGTGGATTCGGCGGCGGTGGCCGTGGCTTCGGCGGCGGCGGCGGTGGTCGCGGCTTCGGCGGTGGCGGCGGCGGTCGCGGATTTGGTGGCGGCGGCGGTGGCGGCGGCCGTGGATTTGGCGGCGGCGATCGCGGCCCGCGTCCCGATGGCGATCGCGGCCCGCGCGGCCCGCGTTCCCCACGCGACGACGCCGGCGACACCCCAGCTCAGGAATAATCCATCATGTCAGACGTCCAGCAACTCCCCTCCCGCAAGCCGTTCCATCGCCGGCGCAAGACCTGCCCGTTCTCGGGCGAACAGGCGCCGAAAATCGACTACAAGGATATGCGCCTGCTCGGCCGCTATATCTCGGAGCGCGGCAAGATCGTGCCAAGCCGCATCACCGCGGTGTCGGCAAAGAAGCAGCGCGAACTCGCGAACGCCATCAAGCGCTCGCGATTCCTCGGATTGCTGCCCTACGTCATCAAGTGACCATCGCGCGGCGGATGTCCGCCGTGCTCTTTTCTCAGGTTGGGGTGGGCCTGTTCCACCTCTAACCGCCTCTGCGCGGGACAGCTTAGACACATGCGTTCAGCACTTCTGATTGGCCTCGGTGCAGGCCTCGTCTCTGCAGGCGTCGTGATTTCCGCGGCGCGCGGCTCGGTCGCGTTGCAGGGCGTGATGGTGATGCTGTCGCCGCTTCCTCTCTTGATCGCGGGGCTTGGCTGGGGCTGGGTCGCCGCACTCGCGGGGGCACTTGCTGGATCCGGCGCACTTGCGCTCGGCGTCCGGCCCGGCACCGGTCTCGCGTTCGCGATCATGGCCGGCGCACCGACCGTCATCGTCTCCTACCTTCTCTACCTCGCGCGCGATCGCCGCGCGGATGCGGGCGCGCCCGCGGCAACCGAGTGGTTCCCGATCGGCAGTATCGTTGGCGCGCTCGGGCTGTGCGCCGCCGCCGTGCCCTTGTGCCTGCTGCCGATGATCGGCGGCACGTTCGAGGTGCTGCGCCAGCCGTTTCGCGAGTACTACAAGCGCATCTTCGACATGGCAGTGCGTGAGTTCGGGATCCCGCAGCCGACGCCCGAGGCGATCGAGCAGTCGGTGAGTGTCGGCATTGCGATGATGCCGACGATGCTGGCGAGCACCTGGGCCATGATGTTCTCGGTCAGCCTCTACCTCGCCGCGCGCGTCATCAAGGCCGGCGGGTTGCAAGGGCGGCCGTGGCCGGATCTCGCCGCACTGACGTTGCCGCGCGAATTGCCGCTCGTCTTTGCCGCGGCGTTGATGGCGACGACGTTTCCGGGACTGCCGCACGTCATCGGCGCGGCGCTCGCTGGCGGCCTTCTGGTCGCCTTCATGATCGTCGGGCTGGCGACGCTGCACACCATCGCACGCGCCGGCAAGCGCTGGCTGCTTTGGCTCGCCTACGGCGGGATGATCATCCTCTGGCCGATCGGCGCCTACGTCATCGGATTGGTTCTGGCCGTCATTGGCCTCGCCGATCCGGTTCTCAAGATCCGGGATCGGCACGCGCTGCCGCCCTCGGCCCCCTCCACGTAATCACTCAATCCACCAAACAGGAGAAACACAATGGAAGTCATTCTGCTCGAACGCATCGGCCGCCTTGGCCAAATCGGCGACGTCGTCAAAGTCAAGGACGGCTTCGCACGCAACTACCTGCTGCCGCTGAAGAAGGCGATGCGTGCCACCGAAGACAACCGCAAGGTGTTCGAGAAGGATCGCGCGCAGCTCGAAGCGCGCAACCTCGAACTGAAGAAGGAAGCGGAAGCCGTTTCCACCCGCCTCGACGGCAAGTCGTTTGTCGCGATCCGAACGGCCGGCGACACCGGTCAGCTCTACGGCTCGGTCGCGACCCGCGATATCGCTGACGTGGTGACGGCCGGCGGCTTCACGATCGACCGCCGCCAGGTGGTGCTCGACAAGCCGATCAAGAACCTCGGCATCCACCAGGTGCGGGTCGCGCTGCATCCGGAAGTGACGGTGAAGATTTCGCTCAACATCGCACGCTCGTCGGAAGAAGCGGACCGCCAGTCGCGCGGCGAAAACATCAACGTCGTCAAGGAAGAGAAGATCGAGCTCGAGACCTACAATCCGGACGCCATGTTCGAGGGTGGCCGCGGCGGCGAGGCTGCCGAGGCCGGCGAGCAGGCCTGATCGGCGGGCTGCTGCACCGCCATTACGGCCGGCACTGATGTCTGCGACCTCGTGCCGGCCGCCCCTTCTCTCCTCTCGTCTCCGAGGGACCGCGATGACGACGCCCACGCCCTACCCGCGCGATCTCAAAGGCTATGGCCGCACCACGCCCGACCCGAAATGGCCGGGCGGCGCCTACGTCGCGGTGCAGTTCGTGATGAACTACGAGGAAGGCGGCGAGAACTGCATTCTGCATGGCGATGCCGCGTCGGAAGCGTTTCTCTCCGAGATCGTCGGCGCGCAGCCGTGGCCCGGCCAGCGCCACATGAACATGGAGAGCATCTATGAGTACGGCGCTCGCGCCGGCTTCTGGCGGCTGCACCGCATGTTCACCGAACGAAACGCGCCGCTGACGGTCTACGCCGTCGCGCATGCCATCATGCGCTCGCCCGATCAGGTCGCGGCGATGCAGGAGGCCAACTGGGAGATCGCGACGCACGGCCTCAAGTGGATCGAGTACAAGGATTTCGCCGAGGCCGACGAGCGGCACCATATCCACGAGGCGGTGCGTATCCACACCGAAGTGACAGGCTCGCGGCCGCTCGGCATGTATCAGGGCCGCTGCACCGCCAACACGCTGCGATTGACGATGGAGGAAGGCGGGTTCGTCTATTCATCGGACAACTACGCCGACGATCTCCCCTACTACATCAAAGGCCCCAAGGGCCCGTTCCTGATCATCCCCTATACGCTCGATGCCAACGACATGCGGTTTGCAACGCCGCAGGGCTTCAACGCGGGCGATCAGTTCTTCGCGTACCTGAAGGATTCCTTCGACGTACTCTACGAGGAAGGCCGGCGGGGCGCGCCGAAGTTGATGTCGATCGGGTTGCATAACCGGCTCGTCGGACGGCCGGGACGCGCCGCCGCTCTCGCCCGCTTCCTGGATTACGTGCAGCGCCACGACAAAGCCTGGATCGCACGCCGCATCGACATCGCCAACCATTGGCTCGCGGCGCACAAGCCGAGCGCCATATTATAATGAGCCGTCATGCCAGGCCTTGTGCCTGGCATCCATACGCCGTGCCAACGCGATCTTGCACGAACCGTAAGGGCGGCGGTCCTGGATCCTGGGCACAAGGCCCAGGATGACGGCTGCGGGTGCAGCAATGCCAACGCTGGCGGGTCATTTTTTCTTCTGTGACAGCACGCCGCCAATGATGCCGCCGACGATCGCGCCGCCGATGATCGCGGTTCCGACCGAGGTGCTCGAGTCGCGTTCCTGGCCCTGCTTCTGGCCGCGGCCCGATGATTGCGACGATCGGCTCTCCCGCGAGGATGACGATGAAGACGATGAAGACGTCGACGATCGTTTCGCCCGTGGCTTCTCTTCCTCCTCGACTTTCTCGACCACCTTCTTGCGCGATGGCTTGGCGGCAGGCGGCGGCGGCACGGCGGCCTCGACCGCGCACACGTTTCGTGTCTGCGCCTTGAGTGTCGAGATCGCCTCACGCGAAGGGGTATCGATCGGCAGCGCGGTCCTGGCTTGCGCATTGTAGGTCGCCATCGCCCGCATCGACTCGGCCCCCCACACGCCATCGGGTGACTCCGCAAAGCAACCGACGCGGCGCAATTCCTTCTGCAACTCCTCCGCCATCGCCTTCGGTGACAGCGACAGCGGCAACACCGGTGGCTCCGACGAGCGCGGCTGGCTCAACGCGGCAAGCTTCGCTTGTGCGATCATCCTGTAGGAGCCCGCCGGAAACCGGCGCAGATATTCGCGATAGAGCTCTCGATCGTCCGTGGTTGCAACCGACGTCCAGAACGTATGATCAACCGCCGAGTCGGCAACCGTCAGCACTTCCTTCGTGACGGTCTGCTGCGGCGACGCTGCCGCGACGGTCATCCCACCACCCACCGCCGCCCCCGGCATGAAGTAGAACTTGCCCGTTAGCGACGAATTCTCCCACGGCACTTGTTTGTCGCCAGTCTCCGCCAGCACCTGCTTCCTGACTTCGATCATCGTGTCGCTGACCGACACTCCGGGCTTGGCCATATGGGCGAGTAGCGCCTTGCTGTAGGGGCTGTTGCGGCCTTCGCCGTCGAGCGCGATGTTGCCTGGTTGTGTCGCAAACGAGATCATCATGCCGGTCGCGTCCTCGATGCGTGCGAGCCCGGTGCTGCCCGTCCCCGACCGTGACGCGGCCTTGAGACCGCGCGTCAACGGGTTGTCGCGGCAGGCATCGAGAAAGACGAGGCTGATCTTGGCTTGCCGCATCTGCTTCAACACGAGATCCAGCGGCAGCGTCTCGAAATCGAGGTCCGCTTCCGATTTCAGCGCGACGTTGGTTGGCGCCAGATAGTTGAGGCCATTCACCTGCAGGCCGTGGCCGGCATAAAAGAACAGCGCCACATCGGCGCCGATCAGTTCCTTGGAAAATTCGCGGGCCTTGAGCGACATGCCGCGCTCGTCGAGATCGTACCCCGATATGACCTTGAAATTCAGCCGCTGCAATGCGGCCGTCATGTCCTCGGCATCGTGGCGCGGATTTTTCAGCACCGCAGCCCCAGTGTAGGCGGCGTTCCCGATGACCAGGGCGACGCGCTTCTCCGCCAACGCTGGCAGCGCGGAGAGACAAAAGAGATGGGTCGCGACAACAGCTCGTATGAACCAGGCGCGATTGAAATACATCGCACAACTCCCGCAATAAATATTCAATTCAATACGAACGAAACTAACTGCGGCGCGACACTTCCGCAAATCAAATGAGTGACATAGTGCGTCGGTCACCGGCTCGATTGCCTCATTTCGAGCACACCCCTTCGGCGCTTCAGCCCTTCTTGCCGAAGCGCGCGCGCATCTCGACACACGGATCGGTCCGCGCGGCGCGTGGTGTGAAGACAAGGTAGTCGGCGGCGGGTTTGCGGTCTGTATCGTAGGGAACATAGGCGGCGGGGTCGGTCTTGCCATCCTCGACCTCGATCAGCATCACGGCGACGATCGTGCGGCCGGGCGCGAACTGACGGAGATAGTGGGGCACACCACGATCGCTGCGGACGTGGCCGTTGCCAGCGAGCAGGACCGCGGAACCCGTCGTATCCGCGGCCTTGACGAGTTGCACTGCCAGATGCGCATCGCGATAGCGCTGCGCGACCGCCATGGTGCCGAACGCCGTCTTCGGCATCAGCCCGCAGTGGGAGCCCTCGAGTTCGCCAAGCAGCGCATCATTGAGTTTCGCATCTAGCGGTTGGTCGAGCTTCAAGCGCGCGGCTTCGGCGGGATCGAGCGCCGCGATGCCGTCCTTGGCGATGGCGCGGACCTGTGCGCGCGGGGGATCGCCGGCGAGGATCGCGCGTTTTGAGGCAAGCGCCGCCTCGAACAAGGGCGCAAACATTTGGTCCTTCGGCCAGCCGGACGTGTCCCAATCGAGGGCGCGCATCAGCTCCGTGGCATTGGCAGGCTTTGCGGAATCGAGGACGGCCTGCTGGTCGGCGCGGATGTGCTCGAAGACGATTCCACGCGGTCTGGCCGAGGCGTTGCGCCAGTCGAGGCCGAGCAGTTTTGCGCGAATCTCGTGGTGCAGCGGATTGTCGTGGGTTTCGCCAAGCAACAGAAAGCCGCCGGTCTGCTCCAGTTCCAGCATTGGACGGTTGGCATCCATCGCGCGATTAGCCTCTGGGCCGCAGCTCGTGCCGTTGTTCGGATACGCGCTGAGTGGCTTTACGTGCGGCGCGTAGATCACGCCGCAGAGGGAATGCGCGCATTGGAGCTTGGCGGTGTCGATCGCGGCAAGAACCTGCGGTTGGATATACTTGCACGCCGCCGCAGGTGCCGGCAGCGCCAGCGTCGCAACGCACAACAGAGCTGGAAGCCAACCGGCGCGATCGGGCGAGTGCTCGTTCATGCCGCAAATGATAGCAGACATCGGGCGGCCTCCAAAGCTCTCCGCCCGCCTCATGGTGAGCTTGTCGAACCATAGGCGGCCCAACCGCTGCACCATCCGGGTGGCCATCCTCGACACGCTCAGGAAGAGGCCGTCCACGGCGTGATGGATGCCGGGCGCGGGAGAGCGGCTGATGGTGATGCGTCACCGCTCGGCCACGGCCTCTGTCCCTTGCTTGCGCGCATCATGTTGGCGAAGCGGATGAAGAGGTAGTGGCTGTCCTCGGGGCCGGGTGAGGCTTCGGGGTGGTGCTGGACGGAGAACACCGGTTTGCCCTTCAGGCGAATGCCGCAGTTGGAACTGTCGAACAGCGAGACATGCGTTTCCTCGACGTCCTTCGGCAGCGTCTTCGGGTCGATCGCGAAGCCGTGGTTCATCGACACGATCTCGACCTTGCCGGTGGTGTGATCCTTCACCGGGTGATTGGCGCCGTGGTGGCCCTGATGCATCTTGTGGGTCTTGCCGCCAAGCGCCAGACCGAGCATCTGATGGCCGAGGCAGATGCCAAACACGGGCAGGCCTGACGCCACCAGCTTCTTGATCTCGGGCACCGCGTATTTGCCGGTCGCCGCCGGATCGCCGGGACCGTTCGAGAGGAACACGCCGTCGGGTTTGCGATCGAGAATGTCGGCGGCTTTGGTCTGCGCTGGCACCACCGTGACTTTGCAGCCGGCGTTGGCGAGACAGCGCAGAATGTTGCTCTTCAAGCCGTAGTCGATGGCGACGACGTGGAACTCGGGTTTCTCGAGCGTCTGAAACCCCTTCTCCCAGTCCCAGCGCTTTTCGGTCCAAGCCATCGACTGGCCGCGCGTGACGTCTGGCACCAGGTCCATGCCGTCGAGGCCTGGCCATGTCTTCGCGTCCGCCTTCAGCTTCTCGATGTCGAATTTGGCGGACGGCTCGTGGGCGATGACGCCGTTCGGCATGCCGCGATCGCGGATACGATTTGTCAGCGCGCGCGTATCGACGCCGGTGATGGCGATGATGCCGCGCGCCTTCAACCATTTGTCCAGGTGCTCGGCGGCGCGATAGTTCGACGGATCGGTGACGCTCGCGCGCAAGATGCAGCCGCGCACGCCAGTCCGCATGGCGGCGTTGGTGGTCTCGCTATCGTCGGCGTTGGCGCCGACGTTGCCGATGTGAGGAAACGTGAAGGTGATGATCTGGCCAGCATATGAGGGGTCGGTCAGGATTTCCTGGTAGCCCGTGATGGCGGTATTGAAGCAGACCTCGCCAGCTGCGCAGCCGGTGGCGCCGAGGCCGTAGCCCGTGATCACGGTGCCATCGGCAAGCACGAGGCGCGCAGTCAATGGAGCGTCGCCCCAGGGCGCGGGGGCGGCGGAACGAGTCGGTGCGGTCATCGTTGGCTCCCGAGAAGCGGCCGATACGCGGCCGGCACGAGTCGCGCGGAACTTATGGGAACCGCGCCGCAGGGTCAAACTGGACGAAATGGCCTCGCGGAATCGTCATCCCACGCCGGACTTATGGTGCTAACCTCTGCGCCTTGGCCGGTCCTTGGACACTGGTCGGATGGTGCGACCAGCCTCCCGGACCCACTGCGTGGAGGATGAAATGGCAGTCATTTCGATTACGCGCGAGCTCGGCACCCGCGGCGTCGACGTCGCGAACGCCGTCGCCCAGCAACTCGGTCTCGACGTCGTCAACGATCAGATCATCGAGCGCGACATCGCGGAACGCACCGGCATGCGCGAAGACGCGGTGCACCGCTACTTCGATGGCACAGCCAACCTGCTGGAGCGCTGGCGCACCGACAACAAGGCGCTGTCCGAGAAGACCGCGGAAGAAGTCTACGAGTTGGCGCTCAAGGGCAATGT
Organism: uncultured Alphaproteobacteria bacterium; assembly: GCA_963779515.1. GTDB lineage: Bacteria > Pseudomonadota > Alphaproteobacteria > Rhizobiales > Hyphomicrobiaceae > CAVZYN01. Next base: position 554,416 of record CAVZYN010000001.1, on the reverse strand, counting down.
CGTGCTGCGCGGCTGGGGGGCGCCGTTTCTGCTGCGTGACATCCCGCACGCGATCTCGGTGCGCATCTGCGCCCCGATGGCGGCGCGGCAGCAGGCGCTGGTCGCGCGCGGACTGGCGGCCGATCCCTCCGCCGCGCATACCCTGATCCTCCGGCAGGATGCCGCGAATGATGCCGCGATGCGGCGGCTGTTCGGCACCGATGGCATGGACATGTCGATGTTCGCCATGGTGCTCAATACCGGGCGCCTGAGCGTCGAACAGTGTGCCGCGCACATCGCAACCCTCGCGGCTGATCCGGCGTTCCAGGAAACCGCGCAAACCCGCCGCGCCGTCGAGGACAAGCTCGCGCTGTTGCGCGTGCAGGCAGCGATCGAAAAGCGCTTTGGCACCGATCGGCGGTTCACCCAGATCGACGTCGAGGTTGTCAATGGCCGCGTGACGCTGACCGGCCGATCGATCTTGGAAAACGCCAATATCGCTGCTGCCGAACTCGTTGGTGGGCTGCCCGGCGTCACCGAGGTAGATAGCCGTATCGCCGTGACAACGCACCATCGCCGGAGCGCCGCATAGGAGCGGTCGCCGTGCGCAATGAGGTGGCGCGCAGCACCGCCGTCGCGGGCTGCGCATATAACCGCATTGCCCGGCGCCCCGCCCCGGCGTAAAGCACGGGAAACCGAGAATCATGGAGTTCCCATGCTGCGCCAGCGCCTGACCGACGACATGAAAGCCGCGATGAAGTCCGGCGATACGCACCGCCGCGATATCGTGCGGCTGATCATTTCCGCGATGAAGGCGGCCGACAACGAAACCAAGGACGGCCAGCCGATCGGCGACGAGGCGATCGTGACGGTGATGACCAAGATGGTGAAGCAGCGCCGCGACTCCATCGAGCAATATACCAATGGTGGCCGCAAGGACCTCGCCGACAAGGAGCAGGCCGAGATCGGTGTGATCGAACTCTACCTGCCCAAGCAGATGGACGAGGCCGAGGCGCGCGCCGCCATCACCGCGATCATCGCCGAGACGGGCGCGGCGGGTCCCAAGGACATGGGCAAGGTGATGGGCGTCCTGAAAGCCAAGTTCGCCGGCCGCATGGACTTCGGCAAGGCGAATGGACTGGTGAAGGAGTTGTTGAAGTAGGAGAGCTGTACAGTTTTCGGTTGTTCTTGCGCGCCATCACGCCGAGTGATTTATGCGCGATCGCCCGAGTTCACCAGGAGCATTTCGTGAGCGAGCATTACGTGTACCAGTTCTATTTCGGCCTGACACCAGGGGCGCCCGACGAAGCGGTACACGCCCTTCAGGACCTTGCAACTGGAAAAGCCGCCAGGGCGTCGGACCTCGCCGCCTTTCGGCTCGGCGGCTTCATGACACTCCCTGACATGACGAGCTTCAGACCACAGCAAGGCTCGCCCGTTGTCGTCTGGGAAACGGGGCATGCGGATAACGCTGGCAACTCTTTCTTCGCGCCTTTGCCCAAGCATGGTGTGCGCTTCTCATTCCTGATGCACGACGACCTCTATGCCAATGGGGGCTACATCCTGCCCTTCGCAGTGTTCGATCTCGTCGGCGATCATGGGCTGTTCGGAATGATGTTCGACGAGACGAACCGCCTCACGACGACACTCTACTTCAAGGAATTCGACGACCTCATCGTGCAGTCCATCGAAGCTCCGTCGATGGCCTATCCGCTCGCGCCCGCTGCCGCGCGAAATCCACACGCCTACTTAAAGGATTGGACGCCTGCGACCGCGTCCGGGTTTTCGCTCGGTGAATTCCATCGCTTTACGCCCGACGACCGCCAACAGTTTTTCGCAGAAGCTGATCGGATGTTTGGACCACCGGGGGAGTGAGAGGATATAAGAGACGGCGCGTCATCATCTCCGAGTTCGGCTCGATTAAATTGGAAACGGTCCCCATACTTCCACGTTCGCCGGCCGCATGGATTTCGGCCGCGCCAACGGGCTGGTGAAAGAGCTGTTGAAGTAGGAGAACGGGGGCCCCATTTTCCGAAATGGTCCCCGTTTTTCGATGAATCGGCGATGGGCTAACACGCAATCGGGGATGGGCTCCCATCACCCCTCACATCACCCTGACCGGCCCATCATGCCGCTCAGTGGCGGCATCCCGTCGGCCGCCATGCCGGCACCCCATCGGCGCTCGCCGGCCGCCGCGCAGCGCGTGCCGGCGACCCAATGCCGGCCGCCGTCACCACCCGTCGCATCGGCGGGGAAAAATGGGGACAGTTTCCAACGCGATGATCGAGCGAGGTCACGGGTCGGGCGAACATTTGGTAACTGTCCCCATTTTTCCGTCACCGCAACCACGCACTCCTCCGCCCCCAGAGCGCTAACAAGCATCTCCCAGGCGGTCTGCCACTTTCGTTTTGCATCGCACTGTGAACAGTCGAAGAAGGTGTCGGCTCACCCCAAACACCAACAATTCCCATCGGGTTCCAAAAGCTCGCGACGTTGTCTACCTCGTTTATTCCATCCCACCATCGGCGACACCAAACGGGAAGACTTCCAACGTGTGCAAGATACCGTTTGTTTGTGCGTCACCACTGCGGGGACCTCCCAGCAATGAACCTTTGTCGAATTGCTGAATTCCGAACGCCCCCTGCTCACACATCGTCGTCTTTTCAGAGTTAGTCGCTTGCCATGCGCTACACCAGCCATGGCGAAATGATCTTGCTTCTGTCATCTCCCCTAGAACTATCGCCGGCGCAACGTGCGACAATAAGATCCGCGCGAGAAGAATGTAGGCGGCACACGATGTCAGAGTAATCAGAGAAAGCAGCAGTGTTAAGCGCGACGCGCGTTTCATCGTCGCCATTAGCGATCTCAACTTCATACCAGAGGCCATACCGATAATCAGCGACAGCCACGGCGCGATGTACTCTAAAAATGCAACAGAATAGTAGGTCATGCAGCCTTATAGACCCGTACTGGGCGCCAGTGGCGCCAGCGCGAATTTCAACGTCTTCACCTGCGCCGCGCCATTGCCGTCGCGCACCGCGATCTTCACCGCTCTCCCTTTGAACGGCCCGCGCATCATCTGCTGGACCAGCGCGCCAGCGGTCGGCTCGTCGCTGATCACGTCGATGATCCAGATGATGTCGCCGCTGGTCCACTCGTGCGGCTGCAGCCGGAACGGCTGGCCCGCGGTCTGCGTCAGCCGCGCGTCGACCTCGGCCGAGACGCGCGCCCACAGCAGCACGCCGACCGGCGCCGTAAAGCCCGCCGTCTTGTGCTGCGCCTCCGCCAGTGCGAACTGCCCATGGAGCAGCGCCGGCACCACCAGCCATTCGAGATCCGTGAGGCTCATGTGTTTATTGCGTGGCGCCTTCATGAGCACGCTGACGATCTCGCCGAACGCCGCCGCGATGCGTTTTGTTGCCTCCGCGCGACGCTGCAGCTCCTCCGCCGGCAGCGGCGATGGCGGGCTCTCGCCGCTCACGCCCTGCTCCGGCGCGACCGTTGCAGGCATTGGCGCTTCGAGCAGCATGGAGGTTCCCCGCGCAGAATCACGAGTGACAACGCTGTGCGCGGAACATGGTCCAGTCAAGCGCGGGGCATGCCGGCAATCGGGCGCTGCGCCAATTTCTCCGTCATCCTGGCCGACGAGCCGCGCTTGGCGGCGAGGAGAGCCGGGACCCAGCGCAAGATGTGGCGAAGCCGCAGCGCGCTAGCAAATGGCGCGATCATGATCGTGCCTTCGGCGCTCTTTGTGCTGGGTCCCGGATCGGCGCAAGGGCGCCGTCCAGGATGACGGGAAAACGTCCGGTTTCAGAAAGAGCACCCAGCGAGAAAGCCCTCGCAGCCCCGCCCCCCGGCGGGGTCTCACTGGGTGCAAACTCCGGCATAGTTAATGGGGCGCACGGGCGGTAGGGACCAAGGTCCGTGGACGATCGTCCGATGTGGGCGGACCACATGCCCGCGGAGCAATTTCGCCCCCGGTTTGCCGCCTGTTTGGGGGCTGTGGATAGCGGGGAGCAGCGGCGTTCGGCGGCGGCGCGTGGCCCGATCACTTTTCGAATCACTTTATGGAGGGTGTGGAAAACTTCGCCCCGCGAGACCGCACGTGCGCTATCCGCCCTCATTGCTGGACGACATCCGCGCCCGGCTCCCGGTGAGCCAGGTGGTGTCGCGCAAGGTGCAGCTGAAGAAGGCTGGCCGCGAGTACAAGGGGCTGTCGCCGTTCAAAGTCGAGAAGACGCCGTCCTTCACGGTCAACGACACCAAGGGCTTCTATCACTGCTTCGCGACAGGCGAGCACGGCGACATCTTCACGTTCGTGATGAAAACTGAAGGGCTGACGTTCCCGGAGGCGATCGAACGGCTGGCGCAGGAAGCCGGCGTACCGCTGCCCAAGCCCGAGGCGCGCGATATCGAACGCGAGGACGCGCGCACGCGGCTGATGAGCCTCGTCGAGGCGAGTGCGGTATTCTTCACGGATCAGCTGGCGGGCGCCAACGGCCAAGAGGCGCGGCGCTATCTGATCGAAAAGCGCGGCCTCTCGCGCGAGGCGTTCGCGCGCTATCGCATCGGGTATGCCCCCAACAGCCGCAGCGCGCTGAAGGATCATCTCGCCAAGCTCGGCTACAGCAACGAGGAAATGATCGCGTTGGGCATGCTGATCGGCGGCAGCGATATCCCGGTCTCCTACGACCGCTTCCGCCATCGCGTGATGTTTCCCATCGCCGATATGAAAGGCCGCGTGATCGCGTTCGGTGGCCGCGCGCTCGCCGCCGATGCGCCGGCGAAGTATCTCAATTCGCCGGAAACGCCGCTGTTTCATAAGGGCGCAAATCTCTATCACGCCGCGCGCGCGCGCCAGGCCGCCTACGACAAGGGCCGCATCATCGCGGTCGAAGGCTATATGGACGTGGTAGCACTGGCGGAGGCGGGCTTTGTCGAGAGCGTCGCGCCGCTTGGGACGGCACTCACCGAGGATCAGGTGAAGATCCTGTGGCGCATGGCGGACGAGCCGATCCTGTGCTTCGACGGCGATGCCGCCGGGCAGAAGGCCGCGTTCCGGGCGATCGAGACGGTGATGCCGCACTTGCAGGCGGGCAAGAGCGTCCGGTTCGCGTTCCTGCCCGAACGGCCTCGACCCCGATGATCTGATCAAGCAGCACGGCGCCCAGGCGATGGACGGCATCTTGAACGCCTGCCGCCCGCTCGCCGATGTGCTGTGGGAGCGCGAGTGGACTTCGGGCGACTGGTCGACGCCGGAACGGCGCGCGCAGCTGCAGCGGCAGATTTCGGCGCTGACCGCCAAGCATCGCCGACCCGAGTGTGAAGGGCCTCTATGAACGGGACATGCGCGACCGGCTGTATCGCGCGTGGAGCCCTACGAGCAGCGGCCAAAACCGTCAGACTGGCCGTCAGGCCGGACGCGGTGGCGCTCATCCGGGCGCAAACGGAAAAGCACCTTTTCGTGGAAATGCGGACCGGCGGTTCCAGAAACCCGGGCAGATCAATCCATGGGACCGGCCAGCGGCGACATCGAGCCTCAAGCAAAGCGGCCTCGTCACGGGGCCGGGCGCGGGCGACCTGCCCCGCCGTGAGGCCCTGCTGATGCTGACGGTGCTCAATCATCCATGGCTGTTGGCGGAGCATCCGGAAGAGATCGCGTCCCTGACATTGACCTCAAAGGCGCTCGCCAAGCTGCGCGATACCCTGCTCGAGTTGCAGGCGCGCAATATCCCCCTTGACATAGGCGGAATCCGCGCCCAATTGAGCAATCTGGGGCTGGACCGCCTCGTCATTTCAACGGAGAGGTCCAACACCCACAAAGGCGATAGGTTTGCATCCCCCGATGCCGAACGGCACGAAGTGGAAAACGGCTGGCACCACGCCATGGCCCTCCACGAGAGACAGGTGGGACTGCGCCGAGCGCTCGAAGCGGCCGAACAGGCCTTTCTGACGGACCAGACCGAGGAGGCGCTGGCTCGGATCACCGAGATTCAGCGTTTGCTCTCAAAGAGTGTGACGACCGAGGACCAGAGCGCGGCATGATCACGCACGCGCACTGGGCACTGGATCGTCGCGCACTGTTGCCGTGGCCACTGACGCGTTGGCGCCGGTGCAGCGGTCGTCGAAAGGATTTCGCCGGTCGCGGCGAGAACGGGGTGAGGAAGAAACGGCGCGGGGGTGACGTTCGTATGTCGATACACACTCTCTGCCATGACGCACTCACCCGGGCGTTGCCCAACTGAATTGGCTCACCGGCACACTGCCGGGAGCCCGATCAAACCTGCGCCCACGGGCGCCTCGAGACTGCTGCGGGAGTAGCCGATCGCCATGACCAAAAAGGACGACGAGGCCCAGAAGGACACCGAGGCCCCCGAGAAGGACAGCCCCCTCCTCGATCTCTCGGATGCCGCCGTCAAGCGTCTGATCAAGGCCGCCAAGGCGCGCGGGTACGTCACGTATGACGAGCTGAATTCCGTGCTGCCGTCCGAGCAGGTCTCGTCCGAGCAGATCGAAGATACAATGTCGATGCTGTCCGACATGGGCATCAACGTCGTCGAGAGCGAGGACGTCGAGGAAGCCGAGAAGGGTGCGGCGGCCGAGCCCGAGGAAGCCGACGAGGAAGAGCGCGCCGTCACCGCCCCGAGCCTGCCGACCAAGGCCGAGACGCGCGCGGAAAGCCCCGATCGCACCGACGATCCCGTCCGCATGTATCTGCGTGACATGGGCTCGGTTGAGCTCCTATCGCGCGAAGGCGAAATCGCGATCGCCAAGCGCATCGAGGCTGGCCGCGAGGCGATGATCGCAGGCCTTTGCGAAAGCCCGCTGACGTTCCAGGCGATCATCATCTGGCGCGACGAACTCAACGAAGCCAAAATTCTGCTGCGCGACATCATCGATCTCGAGGCGACCTACGAAGGTCCCGAGGCGAAGAACGCGCCGATGGTGGTGCACACGGAACTGCCGCCAGGCGTGCCGGGTGGACCGCCGCTGGTCAGGCCTGCGTCCGCGACGCCGCCACCGGCGGCGGGTGAGCTTGGCCCCGACGGCCAGCCGCTGCCTGAAGGCGAGGACGAAGACGACTTCGAGAACGCGCTGTCGCTCGCCGCGATGGAAGCCGAACTGAAGCCGAAAGTGCTCGAGACCTTCGACCGCATCGCTGGCGCCTACAAGAAACTGCGCAAGATGCAGGACAAGAAGGTCGAGATGCAGGTTGCATCCGAGCAGTTCACGCGGCAACAGCAGAAGGCCTACGAGAAGATCCGCGACGAAATCATCGTCGATGTGAAGAGCCTGCAGCTGAACAACACGCGTATCGAAAGCCTCGTCGAGCAGCTCTATTCGATCAACAAGCGCCTGGTCGCGTTCGAAGGCCGCTTGATGCGTCTTGCCGACAGCTACGGCGTGCCGCGCTCGGACTTCATCGACGAATACTTCGGCAACGAGCTCGACCAAGCCTGGGTCGAGCGCATCTCCAAGTCCGGTAAGAAGGGCTGGGGCAACTTCATCAAGCACGAGAAGAAGCAGGTCGAGGATATCCGCGGCGACATCCATAATCTCGCGAGCGAAACCGGCCTCGAAATCCCCGAGTTCCGGCGCATCGTCAAGAACGTGCAAAAAGGCGAGCGCGAAGCCCGGCAAGCCAAGAAGGAGATGGTGGAAGCCAACCTCCGGCTCGTGATCTCGATCGCCAAGAAATACACCAACCGTGGCCTGCAGTTCCTGGATCTCATCCAGGAGGGCAACATCGGCCTGATGAAGGCGGTCGACAAGTTCGAATACCGCCGCGGCTACAAGTTCTCGACCTACGCGACGTGGTGGATCCGGCAGGCGATCACCCGCTCGATCGCGGATCAGGCGCGCACCATCCGCATCCCCGTGCACATGATCGAGACGATCAACAAGATCGTGCGCACGAGCCGCCAGATGCTGCACGAGATCGGCCGCGAGCCGACGCCGGAAGAGATGGCGGAAAAGCTTGCGATGCCGCTCGAGAAGGTGCGCAAGGTCTTGAAGATCGCGAAGGAACCGATCTCACTCGAAACGCCGGTCGGCGACGAGGAAGATACGCATCTCGGCGACTTCATCGAGGACCGCAACGCGATCCTGCCGATCGAGGCCGCGATCCAATCCAACCTGCGCGAGACCACGACGCGCGTGCTCGCGTCGCTGACACCGCGCGAGGAACGCGTGCTGCGCATGCGCTTCGGCATCGGCATGAACACCGACCACACGCTGGAAGAAGTCGGCCAGCAGTTCTCGGTGACGCGCGAACGAATCCGCCAGATCGAGGCGAAGGCGCTGCGCAAGCTCAAGCATCCGAGCCGGAGCCGGAAGCTTAGGAGCTTCTTGGATAATTGAGGCGACACACCCACAGCCGTCATCATGGGCCTTGTGCCCATGATCTATACGCCGTGACAGCGCTGATCTCGCTCCGGCAGCGGTGATCTGGATGCCTGGCACGGGCGGCCTGGCATGATGGCTGCGGGAGATGTTCGCGGTTACAACGGAAAGATCGCGGCACCTTGGGCGCTTCACAAGGACCTGGGTGATGCGAGTCTACTCCAACCCGCCAGTGCCGGCGCGGCGGAATAGGCGCGTGATCACTGCTACCGCCGGTACAAAATCAGCAGCGCGGCGGCCGCATCGGCAGCGAGGTTGTCGATATCGGCGTGGTTCTTTCGAAGAGCGGCCTCGATGGCGTCCGTGCCGTCGTTGCCAACCCTGAGCCAAATGACCTTGGGTGGCGCACCGAAGACCGTGCTCATCCGATAAAAGTCGCCATCCTTGGAGACAATCATATAATCGTTGGAGCGTGCGTGGCTCCAGATGGCCATGTCGTCCGGCCCCAATCCAAGACTGAAGACGTGGGCCGAACCGGGATAGAGATCTTGAAGTCGCCGCGAGAGCTCTGGCGACAGATTGGCATCAAATAGCAATCTCATTCAGCAGGGGCGGAAACGATCCGGCGCTCACGTTCTGCAGCGAAAGCCAAGCAAGCGCGGATGTCCTCTCGCTTTAGGTAGGGAAAATCGCGCAAGATATCGTCCTCGCTCATGCCGCCGGCGAGATATTCCAAAACATCCGTCACGGTCATGCGCGTATCGCGAATGCATGGCTTGCCGCTGCGCACGGCCGAATTCGTGGTGATGATCTTTGAATAATCCATAGCGCGATTATTACCATAAACCTTGCTGGAGACCAACCCTTAGTCAACCACCTCGCCGCCTCACCCAAACAGATCCGGCCGATGGTGACGCAAATGCGCGAGGATCTGATCCGGTGGGTGGTCGAGCTGCTTCACCGCGATCGTCAGCTTCATGGGCTTCGGGCTGGCGGCGGCACGACCGTGCACAAACAGCCAATCCTGCTGCTGCGTGAGATGCGTGATCTCGTCCCAGCGCAGCGTGCCCCGCCCCCACATCACATTTGAAGTCACGCCGGTGCCATCGATCACCAACTCGGTCTTGGGATTGAGGTAGCGTCGCATGGCGAGCGCGACACAGGCGAGGCAGATGAGCGCCCCGATCGAGAACAGCGCGATCACCAAGTCAGGCGGGAAATCCGCGAGGATGCGCCCTTTGCCGCCCGCGAAGCCCGTCGCGCTATTGCGCGCCCAAACGTCGTAGGCAACCCACGCCAGCAGCAACGCCGACGGCACGAGCACGTAGACCGGCCAAAGCCCTTGCTGCGACTTGGCCTCGAGATGTGGTCCGTCCTGCTGATCCATGGCTGGTGTCCTCGTGTACTGGCGCCGCGCTGTCCCCGTCCGCTTACAGCGGAAAGATCATACACGTCGCGGTGCCGTGGGCGTAGAGGCGGCCTTGGGCGTCGATGATCTTACCTTCGGACGTTGCGATGCGCTTTCCCCCGTGGACGATGCGGCCCTCGGCGCGTAAGGGACCGGTTTTGTCCGTCATGCCGCGCACGAGATGGACGCGATATTCGAGCGTCGTGTAGCCGAAGCCTTTGTCGAGCGTGGTTTGGATCGCGCAACTCATGCAGCTGTCGAGCAATGTGCCGGCAAGGCCGCCGTGCACGGAGCCGATCGGGTTGTAGTGCTCGAACGACGGCGTGCAGGTGAAGCAGGCAAAGCCATGCGCGGCCTCGGCGAGCGTGAAGCCGATCAAGCGGGCAATCGGTGGCGCTGGCAGGCGGCCGGCGGCGAGCGCCTGGATGAATTCGAGGCCGGTCATTTGCTTCACGTCTTCGAGCGGCGTGACACCGTAGGTGACGGGCGCAGGGGTTTCAGTCATGGCAAGCAACTCTCCAGGTCAAATCGTAGCTCATCCCGGACGACGCGCCGCGTCCCAGCGGCAAGGAGATCAGGGACCTAGCGCAGAAGACGGCGAAGACGCAATATTGCGCACTTCACGCTGGGCCCGGCTCGCGTCCCTACCCGGCTCAGGACGGCTGATCGTGGAATTTGGCCCCAGTTCTGCTATCTTCGTCCCGAGGTGAGGAGAAAGACGACGCCGTGAAAGTAGAACTGACCCCGGATGCCGCACAATGGGTGCAGGGCGTACTTGCCTCGGGACGCTTCCCGACGGCCGAAAATGCCGTCCGCTATGCCATCAACCGCGCGAGGCGGGCAGAGTTGCGTGACATGCTCGACACATCCGAGGCCGAAGGCGGGAGCAACACCGGCGACGACGTGCGCCGGCACGTGCGCGATCATCTCGACCGATTGAACCAGACGCCAAGAGAGAGCTGAGTGCCGCTCCTTGTTTATCGTGCGGCGGCGCGGCGCGATCTCGCGGGCATTGCCGCCTACATCGAGCGCGAGAGCGGCAGCCGTTCTGCCGCAACGGCATTTATCGATCGACTGATCGACTATTGCGAGCGTCTAGCTGCCCTCCCAGGATTGATGGGACGGCCGCGTGACATCGACGCCTACTTCGCAGCTGAACCCGACGACGACAGCCCTTGAGCCCCTCGGGATCGATGAACCAAACGGAGAGACACACATGCCGATCACTGCGCTTTACGCCGGACTTCTGACGGTGCTGCTCATTGTGTTGTCCGTGCGGGTCATTGCGATCAGGCGCGGCGAGAGGGTCGAGATCGGCGACGGCGGCGACAAGGAATTGCTGCGGCGCATGCGGGTGCACGCAAATTTCATCGAGTACGCGCCCTATGCGCTGATCCTGATGGGGCTGGCTGAGTTGCTGAAAGCGAGCCCGCTGCTGCTGCACGCGTTGGGGCTGCTGCTGGTGACGGGGCGCGCCATCCACGCCTACGCGCTGTCGCAGACGCCGCACATCATGCAGTTGCGCGTTATGGGGATGGTGCTGACGTTCACGACGCTCGGGATTGCGGCGATGGCGTGCATCGTGCTGGCGCTCGGTTCGCGGCTGGGGATGTGAGGGCTGTAGGTTGGGTTAGCAGGGCAAGATCTTGTGAGTAATCACGAAGGTGCGCCTGCGTAACCCAACAGCCAGCGTGATACGCGATGTTGGGTTACGCCGGTGCGACAGCTTTGGTCGTATGCGAGAACTCGTGGCCGGCTAACCCAACCTACGATCGGATCAGCGGCCGAGCTCTTCTTTCACTTTGGTGGCGAGCTGGGGCAGCGTGAAGGGCTTTGGCAGGAAGGCGAACTGTTCGTCTTCGCCGAGACTGCGCTTGAACGCGTCATCCGGATAGCCGGAGACAAAGATGATCTTCAGATCGGGATGAGTCTTGCGCAGTTCCTTCAGCATCGTCGGGCCGTCCATCTCCGGCATCATCACGTCTGAGACGACAATGTCGATCTTGCCGGTTTCCTTCGCCATGATGTCGAGAGCGTCGAGGCCAGAGATCGCCTCGATCACCTCGTAGCCCTGACGCTGCAGCGCGCGCACGGCGAACGAGCGGACGGCATCTTCGTCTTCGACCAGCAGCACGCGGCCAGTGCCGGTCAGATCGCGCGGCGCTTCTTTCTTTTTCACGGCCTTGGCGGCGGCAATCTCTTTCTCGGTTTCGATGTGTCGCGGCAGCAAGACGCGGAAGGTGGTGCCTTTGCCCATCACACTATCGACGAACACGAAACCGCCGGTCTGCTTGACGATGCCGTACACCGTCGAGAGGCCGAGGCCGGTGCCCTTGCCGATGTCCTTGGTCGAGAAGAACGGCTCGAAGATCTTCTGGATGATGTCCTGCGGAATGCCGGTGCCGGTGTCCTCGACCTCGACCAGCACATATTCGCCGGGCTGCATGCCTTGGCCGCCGAATTTCATGCTGTCGCGCTCGGAAAGGTTGCGCGTGCGCACGACGAGGCGTCCGCCTTGCGGCATCGCATCCTTGGCATTGACCGCAAAGTTGATCAGCACCTGTTCGAACTGATGTTTGTCGGCCTTCACATACCAGAGATCCCGGCCAGCTTGGACTTTCAGCTCGACCTTCTCCGTCAAGAGGCGATTGAGCGAGTAGCCGAAGTCCTGGATCAGGTCGTTGAGCGAGAGTACTTCCGGCGTGAGTGTTTGTTTGCGCGAGAAGGCGAGCAGCTGGCGCACCATTCCGGCGGCGCGATTGGCGTTCGACTTGATCTGCTGCATGTCGGTGTAGCCGGGATCGGTCGGGCGGCGGCTCTGCAGCAGGAAGTCGGACAAGCCGATGATGACGGTCAAGACGTTGTTGAAGTCGTGCGCGATGCCGCCGGCGAGTTTCCCGACCGCTTCCATTTTCTGGCTTTGGGCGAACTTGAGTTCGAGCGCCTTCTGCTCGCTCGCATCAATGACATAGAGCACGGCGGCTTCGCCCTCGCCGTTACCGGAGGCGACCGGGGCAGAATAGACACGGCGCACGATGTCGCGGTTCTTGCCGAACGCGAGCTCGACGGGCGCGCCACTGGTGCGACCCGAAATCGCCTTGGCGATGGCGAGTTCCATGGCTTCGCGCGCGGTGGCGTCGGTTTCGGCGACGATCAGCTTGCCGATGCTGACACCGGGGCGGCAGCCGTGTTCGATGAACATGCGATCGAAGGCGGTGTTGGCGGTGAGGATATGGCCGGTCGCGTCGATGGTGGCGATGCCGATCGGCGCGCCCTGGAGCACACGCGGCAGGGCGCGGCCGGGCTGCGACGCCTTGGCTCCGGCGTGATGATCGTTAGGATCGTTCTCGACGACAAAGGCGAAGACGGCGTCCTTGCCGCCCACCGTCTTTTGCCGGCGGCAGACGAGTTCGACTGGAAGAGCTGCGCCCGACTCGCGCTTCAATTCGACCTCGAAGCGGACGGTCTCGGTGACGGGCGAGCGGGCAAAAGCGAGAATGAGCTCGGCGGTGTCCGCCGTGACAAAATCGGCGAGCGCGAGTGTGCCGGCGCGGTCACTCGAGCGCTTGACGCCGAGTCGGCCAAACAGGGCCTCGTTGGCTTGCAGAATCTGGCCGTCGAGCCCCGTGACGAACAGGCCGAGCGGCATCGCACGGTAGTGGCTGAGGGTGGTCTCGAGCTGGCCGATGCGATCGCCATCGCGGGTACGGTCCTCGGTGATGTCGGCGACGGTCCAGCGGGTCAGACGCTGGCCGGGCGCGCCGTGCGGCTGCACGCTGACGCGGAGCCAGCGCTCGCCCGCAGCATCGCCCGGGGCACGGTCCAGGATGACGTCTTCACGGCGGGCTTCGCCGCGGCGGGCGGCCAGCGTCAGGCGGAACATTGCTTCGGCGGCGGCGGGCTCACCGGCCAAGGCATCATCGAGAGCTGGGGCCGGATCGGAAGCGTTGGCGCGACCGAGCACACGGGCGAATGCGGGGTTCGAAAAGAGCACCGCACCGTCGCTGGCGACGATCTGGACGCCGGTTTCCATTTCGTTGGCGGCGGAGGCGGCGAGTTCGGCCAGGGCGACGCGCTCACTGACGCGAACGTAACCGGCCAGCACCCCGAAGACGAAAAAGACGCCGATGGCGGCAAGGATCGCAAGCAAACCGAGCACGATCGGCTCGGCGATGCCGGTGGACAACAGAGCCGTCAAAGCGAGCACAAGGGCGGCAAAGGTGCCGACGGCGAAACCAAACGCCCCCGTTGCCGGCGGCGGCGGCAATGCACGCCCGACATCCGCAAGCGCATCGCGGCGTGCGTCGATCCCTTTCATGAGAGCGATAATAAGCTGATTCTGCGAGAGGAACGGGGAACGCGTCGGAAAGAAAAGGGCGGATGTACGCATGAACGGACCGGGAACCTATGCCAACAACTGATCCGAGACGACCGTTTGCCCCCTCCTGGTCGCATTTGCGCTCCAAGCTGTGGATGGCGGTGCCTCTCGCCCGCCCATAAAGCAATCATTAGGGTTAAAATGGCGCTAAACCTGTGTTAGGTGCCGGATAAGTTTTGAGCGCATGCGCCAGACCCACGCTGACATCACCTGACCTGAAACCAAGGACGCGGCTGCAGATGAGCTTTTGGTTGACGATGATTGCTTTGGCTTCGGTGGCGATGGTTGCGGCAGCGTTCGTAGCGCGCGGCTATATGACAGGGAAGCCAATCACAGGCGCGCTGTTTGCGCCGAAGGCCGAGAAGCGGCTATCGGTCGTGGAGCATGCGAGCGTCGACGGCCGCCGCCGGCTGATCCTGATCCGGCGTGATAATGTCGAACATCTGATCATGACCGGGGGACCGGTCGATGTAGTCGTCGAGACGGGGATCGGTCTCGGCAAACCGCGGACGAACGGGCTCGATGTCGCCGAGAGCGTGGCGCAGCCGGTGTTCTCGCGTCCGCCACGCGCGCTCGGCCAGGCCGTCAACGAGTGACGGGACCGCGCGCGCCGGAGGGGATGCCGGATGACGATCGCGATTGATTGCCGGCGTTTGGGCGGCGATCAGCAAGAATAGGGATGAAGATATGTTTGCGTTGAAGACGGGTTTTGGCCGCCGCGCGGCCGTGGGTGTTGCGATCTGCGCGCTCACTCTTCTCTCAGTTCTCTCTGGCCTCTCGGTCGCGCCCGTTGCGCACGCACAGCAACCACCACCTGCGGCGACGCCGGCAGCGCCACAACAACCAGCCCCCGTGGCACAAGCCGCACCCGCGGCCGCACCCGTCGCGGCGGCGCCCGCCTTGCCACCACTGCCGCCCGAAGTGCTCGATCCGATCAAGCGGCTGAGCGAGAGCATCGAGAGCGCGGAAAAATCGATCCAGCAGCTGAAAGAGCTCGAGAGCGAGCTGCAGCGCGTGCGCACCGACGTCGAGCAGATCATCTATGAATTCGACCGCCTCCGCCGACATGCTGCGCCCGCAGCTCGCCGAGGTGAAAAGCCAGATCGAAAAACTCGGGCCGCCGCCGGCGAGCGGCCAGCCGCCTGAATCGCCGACGGTCGCCGCCGAACGCGCGCGCCTCAATGCGCTCGCAGGCGCCCTCGATGGCGCGGTGAAGACGTCGGAACTCGCCTGGGTGCGCGCCAAGCAGCTGATCGATCGCATCACGACGATGCGCTACCAGCTGTTCACGCGCAATCTGTTCGAGCGCAAATCGAGCCCGATGCTGCCGGGCGTCTGGCGCGACGTCGAATCACGGATGCCGAGCGTCGTCAGCCGCATCGGCTACTACGGCGGCGACTGGATGACGTGGGCCGGCCGCAAGTCGAGCGAAGTCTGGATGGTGCTCGGCGGCGTCGCGGCACTGTTCTCGCTCTTGTTCCTCGCCGTCCGCACGTTCGTCGCGCGCCGGCGCGCGGCGTTCCAGGGCATCCCGAACTTCTTCGAAAGGGTGCGCGAGATCGGCTGGATCGCGCCCGCCCGCATGCTGGCGCCAATCGCGGCGGCGATCGCGCTCTATGCGGGCTTCGACGGCATCGAGATGATCTTCTCGCCGTGGGGCGAGTTCGCGACGACGCTGTTGAAGGGGCTCTTGATTTTCTCGGCATCGGCCGTGGTACTGTCGTGCCTTCTTGCTCCACGCCAGCCACAGTGGCGTCTGATCCCGCTCGCCGACCGCAGCGCTCGGCGCGTGCTGTGGCTCGCGGTCGCCTTCGTCGGCGTCTATGTGATCGACACGCTGCTGGTTGAATTCGGCCGCGCGATTTATGTGCCGCTGACGGTGACGATCGCCCAGTCGTTCCTGACGAGCCTGGTGTTCGCGGGATTACTGGCGCTGCTGCTGCTGACGCCGTTCGAACCGCAGGTGGGGCCGCTGCGTCCGGTCAATCATCTGAGCCGTGAAGAAGGCGCGGTGGCGCCGGCGGTCTCGCGACTGGAGCCGCGGTGGGTGAAGCTGCCGCTGTGGCTGGTGGCGATCGCCATCGCCGTCGCCTCGATGACTGGATATGTGGCGCTCGGCCGCTTCATCGCGCATCAGCTGGTGCTGACGGGCCTGATCCTGGTGGTGGCCGGCGTCGGCTATCTCGCGATCCGGGCGACGACGCGCACGCGGCCCGACGGCCAGACGCAATTCGGCGCGGCACTGCAGAGCCGGTTCAACCTCGACCCGGCGCGGCAGGGGCAACTGGCGCGGCTCGTCGAGGGCACGGCGACGTTCGGGCTCGGCCTCGTCGCGTTGCCGGCGCTGATGCTGCAGTGGGGCTTTTCCACCGCCGACATCCGCGACTGGTCGAAGTCGCTGTTGTTCGGGTTCGAGATCGGCAGCTTCAAGATCTCGCTGGTGCGCATTTTCATCGGCATCGCGCTGTTCATCGCGCTGCTGTTCGTCACGCGGCTGTTCCAGCGGTGGCTGCGCGAGCGCGTGATGACGCAGGGCCGCATGGACAGCGGCATCGCGGATTCGATCGAGAATTTGATCGGCTACGCCGGCACCGCGATGGCGGCCATCGTCGCCGTCTCCTATGCGGGCTTCGACGTCACCAATCTCGCGATTGTCGCGGGCGCGCTCTCGGTCGGCATCGGCTTCGGACTGCAGTCGATCGTCAGCAACTTCGTCTCCGGCCTCATTCTGTTGATCGAGCGGCCGATCAAGGTCGGCGACTGGATCGTCGTCGGCGGCGAACAAGGGCATGTGCGGCGCATCGCCGTGCGCGCCACCGAAATCGAGACATTCGATCGCGCGAGCCTCATTGTGCCCAACGCTGAATTGATCGGCGGGCGCGTGCTGAACTGGACGCATCGCAACCTGCTCGGCCGCCAGATCATCAAAGTGACGGCGGGCCGCGATTGGGCGCCGGAAGCGATCCTGTCGATCCTGAAGGCGTGCGCCAACGCGCATCCGCTGGTGTTGAAGACGCCGGAGCCGTCGGCGACGCTCGACAATTTCAGCGACACGCAGCTCGACTATTCGTTGCGCGTCACCGTCGCCGACGTCAATCGCGGCGGCAGCGTGCAGAACGATCTGAGGATCGCGATCCTCAACGCGTTCAAGGCGCAGGGGATCTACGCGCCGACGCCGGCACTGCCGGTGACGGTGCCCGAGGTCGAGGTGGTCGCACCCGCGGCGACGGTTGCAGTGACGGGTGTCGCCGCTGTCGGGCAGCGTGCGCCCGCGCCGGTGCAGACGCAGAACCCAGCGGCGGCGCATGTGCAGGGCCATCCACCGCGCAGCCTCTCCGAGCAGATCCCTGATCTGGCGCGCGTGCGCGACGGCGCGGCGGCGCCAGTCGCGGTGCTGCCAGCAAAGACGACGGTTGGGACGTAAGAGGGCGACGGTGGGCGCGGTCTCTTCCTTCTCCCCGTTTTTCACGGGGAGAAGGTGGCGCGTCCGAGCGAAGCTCGGCTTCGCGACGAAGCGCCGGATGAGGGGCAGCCGCGATTGCCGCCGGTGATCGATCCGCACACCCGCAAGTTCTCGAAAAAGCAACCGAGCACGTGGCCGCCCCTCACCCACGACGGCGTGCTTTGCTTCGCGCGCAAGCCGTCGTCTCCCTCTCCCCGTTGAAGGAACGGGGAGAGGGAAAGGTGTCTGCCTGGAGGGCCGAGAACGGGGGAAAGCGCCGCGCGCCACCGCGGACGTCATCCCGGAGGGCGGAGCGCAACGCAACCTTCACCAGAACACACGACCTTCACCAGAAAACACAAGCGCTCCATCATCCTCGAACGCCCTACTTGCTTTCGCCGCCCGCATCCCGCAACGTTCACCCAACACGCCCATAAACACGGTCCTTTTCCGCACCATGGTCACCGTCGTCGACAAAACCACCGCGCCGCCGCGGCATCCTGAGAAGGCGCACAAGCCCGACACTGAGGTGCAGCGCAAACCCGATTGGATTCGCGTCAAGGCGCCGAACTCGCCGGTCTACGCCGAGACCCGCGATATCGTGCGCGCGCACGGCCTCCATACCGTCTGCGAGGAAGCCGGCTGCCCCAACATCGGCGAGTGCTGGTCGAAGAAGCACGCCACCATGATGATCATGGGCGACACCTGCACGCGCGCCTGCGCCTTCTGCAATGTGCGCACCGGACTGCCGAAAGCCCTCGATCCCCAAGAGCCCCGTCACGTCGGCGCAGCGGTCGCCAAACTCGGCCTCGACCACGTCGTCATCACCTCCGTCGATCGCGACGATCTCGCCGATGGCGGCGCGCAACACTTCGCCGATGTGATCCATGCGATCCGCGCCGCGACGCCCAAGACCACGATCGAGATTCTGACCCCCGATTTCCTGCGCAAGGACGGCGCGCTCGAGATCGTCGTCGCCGCCCGCCCCGACGTCTTCAACCACAATCTCGAAACCGTGCCGTCGCACTATCTGAAGATCCGCCCCGGCGCGCGCTACTTTCACTCGCTCCGACTGCTCCAGCGCGTGAAGGAACTCGACGCTGCGATGTTCACAAAGTCCGGCATCATGGTGGGCCTGGGTGAAACCCGCGACGAAGTTCTGCAACTGATGGACGATCTGCGCTCGGCCGACGTCGACTTCCTCACCATCGGCCAATATCTGCAACCGACGAAGAAGCACGCCGCCGTCGCGCGCTTTGTTCCGCCCGGCGAGTTCGACAGCTACGCCCGCATCGCCCGCACCAAGGGGTTCTTGCTTGTTGCGTCATCGCCGCTGACGCGCTCGAGCTATCACGCTGGCGACGACTTCGCGCGCCTGCGCTCAGCGCGCGCGGCGACGCAGCGGTGATCGATCACGCGTGTTGAAATGGGTTTTTTTGCATCAAATCGGCGATGGGCTAACACCTGCGTCGCGATGGGCTAGCAACTATGTCCGCAAACGGCTTTTGCGCGCGCCTGCCATTGGCTGAGATGACTTTCGAAATCGTCACCGCTTGGGCCGCCGGATGCGCGCCGCACGGCTCAATCGAATGACATGCGCTACAGCGGCGGCGTCTGTGCGGCTGAGGTGCCGGCAGGCTGCGGCACATTGCGGGTTTGAGAGTCCGATCCGCCTCACCCTGAGCGTGTCGAAGGGCGAGCGGCCGAGCTGGCGCGGCAACAGGTGCGCAGGTGTCGCGCGCCATGGAAAACTGCCCCCTCGGCGTCATGAGGAATTGCCCCCTCCTCCGACCTGATGAAAGGCGCCGGAAGATGAACGAAATACGGAAAGCCCACCGTGGCGTGATTCAAGGGCACGGCGCGCGCGCTATGCCCCTCAGCGGCAGTCTGTGCGGCCGGGGCCTTTCAGCCGCCCAATTGACGCGCTGGCCGGGTCGAAATACGCCCTTCGCAGCCCGCGAACTCCATATCTGCCAGAGCATTACGTCTTCCGGACTTCACCTGAACGCTGGCCAGTAAAAAAACCTAGAGTCTACTCGCAACTGCGAACGAATGTGACGTTCTCACCACAGCATCACTACTGTATGCGCTATCGGGAATTTTCTTGTGGAGCTGTGCCTTTGGGCTCTACAGCATGAACATTACGATTAAAGGACGAGATCCCGCGAGGACTTGCTGTTCATTTGTAGAGATCATCATTTAAACTTACAGATGTATTGCATCGTTACTGATGCGCCGGTCGAAAGTCTTCTATAAGTCCATAAGTCTATCATTGGCGCGCGCGCCACATCTCGCCGCGACCCAATGGAAACACTTGGAATTTCTGTGTTTCATGTTGCGGTGCAATGCCGATTACCCCTTGGCGACGGGGCTCCGGGCTTCCTACATAGCGTTGTGGTGCGGTCCACACGACGGCAACACCCTGAACGCCGGCTGCCCTCGCCGGGAAAAGGAGCATCGATGACGGATATGAAACAAAGCCTGAACTTGATCGCTATGATCACATCGTTCGGCTTCGTCGCTGCAATAGTGTTCGGGATGATCTAGCGACTACCGGCTTCGGCCGGATCCCCCATGGCGGCCGGTCCCGTCCCTCCCCCCGTACTGGAACGGCCGTTTTCAGAAGCGCAGGTCTCCCCCGGCCTGCGCTTCTTTTCTTGCCGATTTGAGAGGCCGGGCCCGACGCTCTCAATCTCGAAACTTCAAGACGGATCACCGCTTGACGGTGTAGCCGATCACCGCGCCGAGTAACGGATAGGCGACCAGCGGCACGCCGCCGGCGATGCCACCGACGGCACCGGTCACCTCGGGCACCATCGCGGCCGCGGCCCCAACCAGGGCCAGAACCAGCGAGAACATCAGCGTGCGCAAGCTCGGCCGCCGGAGATCGCGCAACAGGAGTGCTGTCGCGAGCCCAATCACCCAAACGATTGCTGCCGCGACTGCCGCGTAGGTGATGAGATTGAGCTGGCCGCCGAGGTTCGGCAGCAGCCGCGTCACGAACGGCGCCGAAATGTACGTCGCGGCCAACTGGGCGGCCATCAAGATCAGCCGAATGGCGAGCATGGCGCGCTACATCACGCTGCTTCCGACCGTGCGATCTTGGGGTCGTAGTTGAGCACCGGTGCCAACCAGCGCTCGCACGTCCCGGTGTCCCAGTTCTTGCGGCGCGCATAGTCTTCGACCTGATCGCGCTCGACCTTGCCGACGCCGAAGTAGTGGCTGTCGGGGTGCGAGAAATACAGGCCGGAGACGGCCGCGCCCGGCCACATGGCGAAGCTCTCTGTCAACGTGATGCCCGCCTGCTTCTCGGCATCGAGCAGCTTGAACAGCGTTGCCTTCTCGGTGTGATCGGGTTGCGCGGGATAGCCGGGTGCCGGGCGGATGCCTTGATACTTCTCGCTGATCAAGTCGTCGTTGCTCAGCGTTTCGCCCGCCGCATACCCCCAGAACTCGCGGCGCACGCGCGCGTGCATGTGCTCGGCCAGCGCTTCGGCAAGACGATCGCACAGCGCCTTCAGCATGATGCGGCCGTAGTCGTCGGTCTTCTTCAGGTGCTTTTCCAGCGCTGCTTCCTCGCCGATGCCGGTGGTCACGGCAAAACCGCCGACATAATCGGCGACGCCAGTGTCTTTCGGCGCGACGAAGTCGGCGAGCGCGGTATGCGCGCGGTCGCGGCCCGGATCGCGCGCGATCTGCTGGCGCAGCGTGTGCAGCGTCGCGAGCTCTCGGCTGCGCGCATCATCGGTGAAGAGCGTGATGTCGTCGCCGTTGGCGGCCGCCGGCCAGAAGCCGATGACGGCGTTGGCCTGGACCCAGCGCTCCTTGACCATGCGCTTCAACATCGCCTGCGCATCAGCGAGCAGCTTTGTCGCTTCCTCGCCGACGACCTTGTCCTTCAGGATCGCTGGATAGCGGCCCGCGAGCTCCCAGGTCTGGAAGAAGGGCGTCCAGTCGATCACGGACACGAGATCGTCGAGTGCGCAGTTCGTGAACGTGCGCGCACCGAGAAACGACGGCTTTGGCGGCGCATAGGCCTTCCAATCGATCTTGAAACGGTTCTTGCGCGCGTCCACCAGGGCCAATCGCGTCTTCTTGCTTTCGCCGCGCAGATGCGCCTCGCGCACCTTGGCGTATTCGGTGCGGATGCCGGCGATGTAGGCGCCTTTATCGGTTTGGGAGAGAAGCTTCGAGACGACGCCGACCGCGCGGCTTGCATCCGTCACGTAGATCGTCTGGCCCTTGTTGTAGTTCGGATTGATCTTCACGGCCGTATGCACGCGGCTGGTCGTCGCGCCGCCGATCAGCAGCGGCACGTTGAAGCCTTCGCGTTCCATTTCGGCGGCGACAAAGCACATTTCATCGAGCGATGGCGTGATCAGCCCCGAGAGGCCGATGATGTCGGCCTTCTCTTTCTTGGCGGCCTCCAGGATCTTCGCCGTCGACACCATCACACCGAGATCGACGACCTCGTAGTTGTTGCACTGGAGCACGACACCGACGATGTTCTTGCCGATGTCATGCACATCGCCCTTCACCGTCGCCATGATGATCTTGCCGGCGGCGGCCTTCCTGTCGGCGCCCGAGGCCTTCTTTTCAGCCTCGAGATAGGGTTGCAGATAGGCGACGGCCTGCTTCATCACGCGGGCGGATTTCACCACCTGCGGCAGGAACATCTTGCCCGCGCCAAACAGATCGCCGACCACGTTCATGCCGGCCATCAGCGGACCTTCGATGACCTCCAGCGGCTTCGACGCGCGCTTGCGCGCCTCTTCCGTATCGGTTTCGATGAAGTCGGTGATGCCATGCACCAGCGAATGCGTCAGACGCGCATCGACATCGCCGTTGCGCCAGGTGAGATCGGCCTCTTTCCGCTTCGAGCCATCACCTTTGAAGCGGGCTGCGGCATCGAGCAGGCGGTCGGTCGAATCCGCGCGACGGTTGAGGACGACATCCTCGCAGAGGTCGCGCAGCTCGGCTGGAATGTTGTCGTAGACGGTCAACTGGCCGGCATTGACGATGCCCATGTCCATGCCGGCCTTGATGGCGTGGTAGAGGAACACGGAGTGCATGCACTCGCGCACCGGCTCGTTGCCGCGGAACGAGAACGACAGGTTCGAGACGCCCCCGGAGATATGCACCAGCGGAAAGCGGCGCTTGATCTCGCGTGTCGCCTCGATGAAGTCGACGCCGTAATTGTTGTGCTCCTCGATACCCGTTGCGACCGCGAAAATGTTGGGATCGAAGATGATGTCTTCTGGCGGGAAGCCGACTTTCTCGGTCAACAGCCTGTAGGCGCGATCGCAGATCTCGACCTTGCGCTCCTTCGTGTCGGCCTGGCCCTTCTCGTCGAACGCCATGACGACGACGGCGGCGCCATAGCGCAGGCACTTCTTGGCCTGTTCCAGGAACTGCGCCTCGCCTTCCTTCATCGAGATCGAATTGACGATCGGCTTGCCCTGCACGCACTTGAGACCGGCCTCGATCACGTTCCACTTGGACGAATCGATCATCACCGGCACGCGCGAGATATCGGGCTCCGACGCGATCAGGTTGAGGAACGTCACCATCGCCTTCTCGGAATCGAGCAGTCCCTCGTCCATGTTGACGTCGATGATCTGGGCGCCGCTCTCGACCTGCTGGCGCGCGACAGCCAAGGCCGCCGCATAGTCGCCCGCCTCGATCAGCTTGCGAAACTTCGCCGAGCCCGTGACGTTGGTGCGCTCACCAACGTTGATAAAGGATGCGCCGGAGGGTTGATTGGTCATGTCATTACCCCACTACGCCGTTGCGGTGTCTGCGGCCTTCTCGCAGCATCGCCGATGGCGATCAGCGTCTGCTGCGAGTCCGCTCCTCGAAGAAAGATCCGTCAGGAACTGACTGATACGTTCAGTTGTTGTCGCCACGCTCGATGTCCAGCACGCCACGAATCCAACTCCAACGTCCCACCGGACAGCCACAAATCGTGCGTGAACAATTCAGAAGACGCGTTCGTCTGCGATAGAAAACCTGCAAGTTGCAGGCACGCTGCAGTTTCCGACTTGGGGTCATCGGAAATGCGCAATACCGCCAAGACCGTCGCTTCGGCGACTGCGCGGCGTATTGGCCCGAGATCACGTGAGCTGTACCGATTGCAAGAGCCTGTGCCAAAGGTCTTTTCGGGAGCCACCCTCATTGTTCAGGCTTTCCCAAGCATCGCCAAAGACTTTCGCGCATCTCGTGCAGTTCGCGAGCGACTTGCGTCGCAATATTGCTTGCCTCGCTCTAGCACACGTTGCGATCCTCTGGCGGAATGCTCTCGAGTCCACTGCTGGTGAATTAATTGCGTCGATGACATTGTAGCCAATCCGATTTGAGACCTAACCACTCACGCCGCCACAAACGGCTCGAGCCCGCTCAATCGCATCTTCGGCGCGATCTTCGGGATTTTGCGGGGCGGAAACTTGGAGACATGCTCACGCACGTGCGCGATGTGATCGGGCGTCGAGCCGCAGCAACCACCCACGATGTTGACGAGGCCGTCCTTCGCCCACGGCTCGATCTGACACGCCATGTCGTGCGGGCTCTCGTCATACTCGCCCATCTCATTCGGAAGCCCCGCGTTCGGATAGGCCGAGACGAGCGTATCCGCCATGGCGGAGAGTTCCGCCACATAGGGCCGCATCAGCTCGGCGCCGAGCGCGCAGTTGAGGCCGATGGAGAAGGGCTTCAGGTGGCGCATCGAATACCAGAAGGCTTCGCCCGTCTGGCCCGAGAGTGTGCGGCCCGAGCGATCGGTGATGGTACCGGAAATCATGATCGGCAGCGTTACGCCCATCTTCTCGAAGGTCTCGAGCACGGCGAAACCGGCCGCCTTGGCGTTGAGCGTATCGAAGATCGTCTCGATCAGAATGAGATCGCAGCCGCCTTCGATCAGGCCCTCGACCTGCTCGGTGTAGGCCTCGCGCAACTCATCGAACGACGTGTTGCGATAGCCCGGATTGTTGACGTCCGGCGAGAGTGATGCGGTGCGATTGGTCGGGCCGACGGCGCCCGCGACCCAGCGCACGCGGCCATCCTTGGCGATCGCGGCATCGACCGCCTGGCGTGCAAGCTTGGCGGCGGCGACATTCATTTCCAGCGAGAGGCTTTCCATGCCGTAGTCGGCCATGGAGATTTTTTGCGCGTTGAACGTGTTGGTCTCGAGGATATCGGCACCCGCGTCGAGGTAGGCCGTATGGATATCGCGGATGATCTTCGGCTGCGTCAGCACCAGGAGATCGTTGTTGCCCTTGACGTCGCGGTGCCACGCCTTGAAGCGATCGCCGCGATAGCCGGCCTCGTCCAGCTTGTACTCTTGGATCATCGTGCCCATGGCGCCGTCGATGATGAGGATGCGCTCGGCGGCGGCCGTGTGCAGCGCTTTGATGCGGTCAGCGAGGGTCATGCTCGTCGTCCTTTCAGCTCGCCTTGCGCAAATCGTTCTCGGCGGCAGGCCGCGCCCGCAGCCCCAGCAGATGGCAAGCCGCAAACACGAGATCCGCGCGGTTCAACGTGTAGAAATGAAATTGGCGCACGCCCTCGTCGACGAGATCGGCGCACTGCTCGGCGGCGACGGCGGCGGCCACGAGATGCGCCGTCTTCTCGTCGTGATCGAGGCCGTCGAACTTGCGCGCGAGCCAGGCCGGCACGGTCGTGCCGGTCTTGGCGCCGAAGCTCGCGACCTGCTTGAAATTGTGGATCGGCACGATGCCGGGCAAGATCGGGCACCAGATGCCGGCCGCGCGGCAGCGCTCGACAAAGCGCAGATAATGCGCGTTATCGAAGAAAAATTGCGTGATGATGCGCGTCGCGCCGGCATCGACCTTGCGTTTCAAATTGTCGATGTCGGTTTGCAGCGAGCCGCTCTCGGGGTGCATTTCCGGATAGCCGCCGACAGAGACGTCGAAGTTGCCGATCCGCTTTATGCCAGCGACCAGATCCGCCGCCGTCGCATAGCCGCCCGGATGCGGCTCATAGCGCGTGCCGACGCCGCCTGCGGGATCGCCGCGCAGCGCCACGATGTGGCGCACGCCCGCCGCCCAATAGGCTTTGATCACGTCGTCGACTTCGGCTTGGGTGGCGCTGACGCAGGTCAGGTGCGCCGCCGGCTGCAACGACGTCTCGCGCACCAGCCGCGACACCGTCGTGTGCGTGCGCTCACGCGTCGATCCGCCGGCCCCGTAGGTGACCGAGACGAATTTTGGCGTCAACGGCTCCAAGCGCCGGATCGACGCCCACAGCACCTCTTCCATCTTTTCGTTCTTCGGCGGAAAGAACTCGAAGGAGACCTCGATCTCGCCCTGTCCGACCAGGCGGCTCTTGCGCGGGGTGTTGGTGTTCATGTCAGGCGATCCTCTCCAGTTGTGAGGAAGTTTTCGGGGACGGTGCTGCGGCCGCTTCGGGGCGGCGCGCGAGCCAGATTGAAACGGTCAGCTTGTCGTCCGGGGTGTCGCTCTTCGGCGCCAGATGCTGTGTCCCCGCCAGCGACAGGCCAAGCTCGGCGAGCCACTGGGTGATGGTCGTGTCGGCAAAACCAAGCCGCTCGTGCGCCTGCGTTTCGCGCAGGAACTCGAGGTCGTGCGGTGCGAAGTCGACGATCATGAGCCGGCCACCCGGCGCGAGCACGCGAGCCGCTTCCCGGATGGCGCCCGCCGGGTCGGTGAGGAAGTGCAAGATCTGATGCACGACAACGACGTCGGCACTCGCGTCGGCCAACGGCAAATCGTAGATGTCGCCCTGGCGCACCTGGGCATGCGTGATCTGCGCGCGATCGAGTTTCGAGCGCGCGTAGGCGAGCATGGCGGTGTTGCGATCGAAGCCGAGGCCGCGCTTGTAGCGATCGGCGAAGAGTTCGAGTGTGCGGCCGGTGCCGGTGCCGAGATCGACAAGCAGATTGCAGGGTGCGGAACCAAGCGCTGCCAGCATCGCGGCTTCGACGTCGCGCTCGTTGATGTGGAGCGCGCGCATACGATCCCAATCGCCCGCGTGTTGCGCGAAGAACGCCTGCGCCGATTGCTCGCGTTCGAGGCGCACGGCTTCGGCGCGCTGGCGATCGCGCACGAGGACTGAATCGGCAAGATCGATGCCGTCGGCGAGGCGGCGCGCCAGGCGGCCGCCGTCGCTGTCGGAAGAAATGTGGAAGTACGCCCAGCTGCCTTCGCGCGCGCGCTCGATGAGGCCGGCTTCGGCCAGCAATTTCAGATGCCGGCTGATGCGCGGCTGGCTTTGGCCCAAGATCCGGGTGAGGTCCTTGACGTTCAACTCACCGGCCGCCAGCAGCGCGATGATGCGCAGGCGCGTCGGCTCAGCCGCCGCCTTCAACGCCCCCACCAATGCTTGCATGGACCATGGCTGCACGACTGACCTCGACCCCTCTGACGTCCTATTGCCAGAATGATATAAACATATCTTTATGTGTCAAGATCAAGGCGTGCTTTCTCCGCAATTTCCGTGTCCCAGATACGGTTAATCGGCTGGTAACCCTGAGCGTGTAGGGTGCCGTCCTGTTCCACCCCCCCTGATTTTGTTGGAAATTACGGCCGATGCCGCATGTCTCGCTTGACGTCTCGACCGATTGCCCTGCTTTCGATCATCTCCCCATCCGCATTCAACACACGTCTTCGCGCTGGTCGGCGCTCGTGCTCCTCCTGCTGCTGACACCGGCGATAGGCGCCTTGCTGATCCCTGTTGGCCTGGTGGCGGCCAATGCCTCCGAAGTTCAATCCGCGCTGGCTCAGAACCCGTTCGCTGGCCTCCAAGTCGGCATCGGCGCGTTTATCTGGCTGATCCTGTTCGGCTTGCCGCTGCGGTCGCTGTTGGCGCGCTTTGGCAGTACGCGCGCCATTCAAATCGACGCTGATGGCGTGACCGTTCAGGACTCGCGCGCAGGGCGGACCCGGTCGTGGACCAGCACTCTGGCGGACTACGCGGGCCTTGCCCACGTGGTGCGCACGACCAATGCTGGAGCGCGCCATGAACTGGTGCTCGTGCATCCGCAGCGCAAACGCAACATCGTGCTCTACGCCGCGGACCGCGTTTCACCGGAGCTGATCCAGCGCGCCTCCACGTTGCTGTCGATGCCCGTTGTGCCCGCGTCCGCCGCGTTCGGATTCGGTCGCGCGGCCTGATCTCAAGGCTCGATCTCAGGTCTTGGTGCCACCCAGCATCGCTGCAAACGAGCCCGAGGCGGTTGCCACCGCACGGGGATCGCGCGGCCGCCACGTGCCGCGCTCGACGCTCGTCAAAAACTGCTCGACCAGCTGATTGAAGAGCGCCGGCTCCTCGTAATTCAAGACGTGGCCCGTGCCCGGAAACACTGCAAGCCGCGCGGATTTGATCTGCCGCTTCATCCACAGATTGACGTTGAGGCACGGCTCGTCTTCGTCGCCGGCCAGCAGCAGCACGGGCAGCGTGATTGCCTTGATCTCCGCTTCGAGATCATAAAGTGACGGGCGCCGCGCCTGCACGTTACGCAGGATGCGCGCGGCACCCTCGGCCGGATGCTCGCCCAAATGCGCGAGCATCTGCGCCCAGCCGCGCCTATCTTTGTTGTGGAGCTGAATGCGGGTCGGGCTCACGCCCATTTTCTCGATATCGATGCGGCCCGACTGCTCCATCGACTCTGCCGCCGCGAGCGCCTCGGCGACAAAGCGCTCACGCGTTGCCCGCTCGGCGCCCGAACCACCGCCAGCCGCGACGATCGAACGGACGCGATCGGGAAACTGCATCACGAGCCGCAGCGCGGTATAGGCCCCCATGCTGAGGCCGACGATATGCGCGCGATCTAGCCCTGCCGCATCCAGCACGGCGATGACATCGCCCACCGCGATATCCTGGCTGTAGTCGTCATCGGCCTCCGGCACCGACGACGGCGGGTAGCCGCGGGCTGCCAGTGTCAAACATCTGTATCCGCGACTGAAATGGCGGACTTGATCGGCCCAACTGCGGTGATCGCCGGCAAACTCATGCAGAAACACCAGCGGCGTCCCCGCGCCCTCCTCCTCGTAGTAGAGCTTGATCGCGCCACGGGTCACAACCGTCATCGGGGCACCTGTTGGGCTTTGAGGTTTTTCTGATCGCTGCGATCGGCTATACTTCGACTATGACACAAAGTTCCAGTTCCTTGACAGCTCGCCCATCTCTTGCTCGCCCAGGCGAAATCGCGCTTGCTGCCGATCCCGCCCAGTCGGCGCGCGACGGCCACATCGTTTTCATCGGCCGCATGCGCACGCCCTGGGCGACGCGGGAGACCT
This sequence comes from uncultured Alphaproteobacteria bacterium, assembly GCA_963779515.1. Taxonomy (GTDB): domain Bacteria; phylum Pseudomonadota; class Alphaproteobacteria; order Rhizobiales; family Hyphomicrobiaceae; genus CAVZYN01. Next base: position 525,593 of record CAVZYN010000001.1, on the reverse strand, counting down.
GCCCCAAGAACATGCGGGAAGCCCGCACGCGCAACACGCCGGCGACGATTGAAATTGATGCAGCCTTCCGCCAGGGCCTGCTCGGCCTCGACGCCTACTCGCACGTCCTGCTGCTGACCTGGATGCACGAGAGCCGTCGCGATCTGATCGTCCAGGTGCCGCGCCATCTCGATCAGCCGCGCGGCGTGTTTGCATTGCGCTCTCCGGCACGGCCCAATCCCATCGGAGTTGGCGTCGCACGTCTGCTCGCTGTCGACATCGACCGCGGCGCAGTGACGATCGATGCATCTGATTGTCTCGACGGAACGCCCGTGATCGACGTGAAGCCCTATTTTCCGGGCGCCGACGCTGTGCCTGACGCGCGCATCCCATGACCGCGCACTAACGCTCATCGCCGCCCTTACACGGCGGTGTCACACCATCGTGAAGTTCCTGCCCTAGCGATCGCCGCCGCCGCTGCCCACGTCGGATGTAGCCCGCCGTTCTCTCGATGATGTCCGGCGCGGTTCCCGAAGAAAAGCAGGAGATCGACCATGACGATGCGAACGACGTCACGACGGACTGGAGCCCTTGCGCTCGCCGGCTTGCTCTCGAGTGTGCTGGCGATTTCGGCTCCGGCACAGACACCTCCGCCGGCCACCGACAGCGCTCCGCCCGCGGTGCGCGTCGACCCGATGCCATTGCCGCCGGGCAACGTGCCGCCCCGCGATCCAAGCGTGCAACGCTCGGAAACGCCGAAGCCGGACGCGGCGAAGCCAGCAGGGCCTGAGTCAGCCGATGCGGCCGTTGGCATGTCGGTATTCACCTCGGACGGCCGCAAAATTGGCGAGGTGAAGGACGTGAAGCCCGCCCCTGACGGCAAGACCAATGTCATTGTCATCAAGACCGGCGGGTTCCTCGGATTTGGCGGCAGAATCGTGGAGATTCCGCCCGGCAAGTTCGCCAAGTCAGGCAAGAACGTGCAGCTCGGCTTGACCTATGAAGAGGTCAACAAGCTACCGGTCAGCGAGGGCCGACCAAGCTAATAAGCCCACACATCGGAGGCGCGGGTGGCGCACGCCACCCGCGCGCTCGCTCGGCCGCTCATCTCCCTTTGACGCGGCCAGGCGCTTCATGTTCAAAGTTCGGCCACGAGTCTCTTTCATCGTCTGCTGACGCAGTGCCTAAGTGCTGCCGACGCAGGACAAGTGCGGACCGAAGGACCGAGCATGAGCGCAACCGCTGCCTTTTTCTATCGCCGGATTGCGCGATTTGGTTTAGCCGCCGTACTGCCCGCCCTATTTATGCTCAGTACGATTGCGCCGGCCCGTGCGTCGGACCCGGCCGTTGTGTTCATGGACCGCGTGACCAAGGATTTGATGGCCGCCGTCAAGACGCAGTCGCCCGCCACCATCGCCGGCGTAATCCAGCGTTACGGTGACGTTCCGCAGATCGGCCTCTACGCCCTCGGCGACTATCGCCCAAAACTCGAGGAGCCGGATAAGGCCAGCTACTACGCCGGCATGGTCAAGTTCATCTCGCGCTATGCGGCGCGCGAAGCCCCGAAGTACCCTGTCGCCAGCGTCACCTTCGCGCCCGAGTTGCGCACGGCAAAATACGGCCTGACGGTCGACAGCACCGTCAAGCTCGTCGATGGCTCGAGCTATGAAGTTTCATGGCTGCTGATCAAAGCGGGCAGCACGTACCGTGTTCGCGATGCGCAGGCTGCCGGCTTCTGGATGACGCCGTTCCTGAAGCGTCTCTTCGAGACCTACGTCGCCGAAAACAGCGGCAGCGTGAAGTCGCTGGTCGCCGTTCTCAATCGCTGACGCAAGCGTCGTTACTTCTGACCGGGCGCTCCCGCCTTCGCCGCGGGTGGTGGCGGGGCGATGATTTCGGCATTCCGCACCAGACGGAAACCGATTGTCGAAGACGCCTGTGTCAGGGCGAATGGGCGCCGCAGCTGCACGGTGTCTCCAGCCGTCGCGTTGCCCCAGTGCCCGCCACGCGCGACCAGCTCCTCGCATTTCCCCTTGACTGGCGCGAATGGCCCACTTGGTGGATACGACTTCAACTCCGGCCGCCAGCAATCGAGCAGCATTTCCGACACGTTGTCGGCCGCGCCAACGATACCATTCGATGACGTGCCGCCATGCGTGACCGCAAAGGAACTCTTCTCGACCTTGGCTGAAATCTTCTGAAGCGCTTTGGCATCCGGCGCAGCCGTGTTCGCCGCATCGCTCCCCAGACGTCCGGTCGCGTAGACCCATTCCGCCTCGGTCGGCAGCCGATAGTTGATGCCATCCTTGGACTTCCAGGCCGCGTAGTCAGCGGCATCCGACTTGGTGACGCAGACGACGGGATGTTTGTCGGTTTGCTGAAATCCAGGCGCGCGCCAGGTTCGGTCGCGGCGATCATCGCACGCGACAGCTGCACGCCCCGTCGCATCCGCGAAAGCGCGATACTCGGCGACGGTCACTTCATGCACTGCCATGCAAAACGCTGGCGTGAACCCGACGCTTTGCGTGGCGGGCTGGCCATTCGCGCCGGCAACGGCCAACTGCGCAAAACCTTGCGGCAACATGACCAAGCCGTCTTTCGACGGGCACGCGCGCTTCGACACCTTGTCGATGAAACTGTTGTCACCGCCGGCCTCGCCCTCTTGGCCATCACGCCGGCCACCACCACCACCGCCACCGCCGCCACCCTGACCATCGCGGTCTCTTTGCGCGCCGCCCTTGCCGCGCTTGTCCTTCGGACGCTCGAACTCGAAGTTGCGTGCGTTCTGGTTGATGAAATAAATCGCCGCGCCGGCACCGACGGTCATCAGGACGATGCCGCCAATGGCCGCCTGACGGCGCTTGTCGAAGATGTATTGCGTTTCAACAGCGACGATCAGACCGCCGCCGATCAATATCAACAGGCACGCAAAGACCGTCCCCCACATCGCCTTCTCCTGATGCAAATCGCAGCTGCGCGGCGCAACCAATAGGGATTCGCGCCAGACATCGTCCGGCAACGTTGCGGGAATTCTGGCTGCGATTGGCTAACAAAGTGTTAGTGCGTGCAGCGACTGTCACGCGCCGGACCGTAACTCGCGCCGGCTACTTCTTCTCGACGCCCCACCACACCGGCACCGGCGGCAACGGTCGCAGCATCACGATATTGCTGCGCGTCGCCATCGCACCCGTCCATTCGCCAAGCTGCACGTGGGCGACCACCTTCGTGTTGTAGATCTGGACCGCGTCGGCGGCGGCTTTTTTCTTGGCGGGATCCGTCTCGCGGGTGAAGCGGTCGCGAAGCTTCTCCATCTCCGCATCGCATGGCCAGCCGGGCCGCGCCTTCTCGCAGTTGGCGGCCAGGAACGTCGTCATCAGCGGATCGAGAATGTCGATCTGCGACCAGCTCGTCAGGAACGCGTGCCAGCCACCCTCCGACGGCGGCCCCTTTTTCGTGACGCGGGTGACGAACGTCTGCCAGTCCATGGTCTGCATGTCGACCTTGAAGCCGGCACGCTCGAGCTGCGCCTTGGCAACGGGGGCGAGATTCTTCAACGCATTGAGATCCGATACGTGCAGCAGGACGACCGGGCTGCCGTCATAGCCCGCCTCCTTCAGCATCGCGCGGGCTTTCTCGGCATTGCCATCGATCAAACCGTCCATCCCCGCGTCCGACGCCAGCGGCGTACCGCACGTGAACAGCGCCTTGCACCGCTTGAAGAACCGCGGATCACCGACGGCGGCATCGAGAAAGTCCTGCTGGGCGAGCGCCATCTGCGCGGCGAGACGCAGCTTCACGTCGTTGAAGGGAGGCGTCAGCCAGTTCATGCGGAACGTGTACTGGTTCGAGACGCTGCCTGGGTGAATGCGGACATTCTTATCCTTCTCGATGATCGGCAAGAGATCGTGCGCCACCGCTTCGACGACATCGATCTCGCCATTGGCGATTGCCGACACCTGCGTCTGGGTGTCGGGCATGTAGATCCATTCGATCCGGTCGACTTTGGCGATCTTGCCGCCGGCGAGGCCCGATGCCGGCTCGTCGCGCGGCTTGTACTTGCCGAACTTGACGTAGACGACCTTGTCGCCGGCCTTCCACTCGTCCTGCTTGAACACGAACGGACCCGAGCCGACATACTCGGTGATCTGCTTGAACGGATCCGTCTCCGCGATCCGCTTCGGCATCATGAAGGGGACGACGACGCTCGGCTTCCCCAACGCCTCGATCACCTGGCCGAACTTCTCCTTCAGGCGCAATTCGAATGATTTTGCGTCGATCACCGTCCACGCGGCGGTGAACTCGGCGAGCTTTTGCCCCATGACGTCGCGCGCGGCCCAGCGCTTCAGCGAGGCGACGCAGTCCTCGGCGGTGACCGGCGTGCCATCATGCCAGAGCAGCCCATCACGCAGGGTGAACGTGTAGACGAGGCCATCGTCGGAGACGGTCCATTTCTCCGCCATCTGCGGGCGCACCTTGAAGGTGGCGTCCATAGCCAGCAGCGTGTCGTAGACGAGATAGGCGTGGTTGCGCGTGATGTAGGCGCCGCTCCAGATCGGATCGAGGATCTTGAGATCCGCATGCGGCACAATCTTCAACGTGGATTGGGCGGCGGCAGGGCAAGCGAGCAGTCCCGCGACTGCAAGAGACAACAGGCACCGCGAGACGAGCGTCATAAACATCCTCCCTTCGACTGCGCCCCACCCTAACCGTGACATCATAGCCGTTGCCGGTCTCGGACTCGAACCCGCAGCAACGGCACACGGAATGCGCATACCGTACTAGGACCTGTCGTCAGTTAAGTAGAGTCTGATCAGCCACGTTGCATCAAAAATCGTGCGCAGCCGTCGCTGTTGTCGTCAGTCGAGGGATTCCCAAATCACATTTTCTCTGACTCCTGGGTTGTCGGCAATGGGGAGGCCGACAGATGCAACGCTACGCCTTGCGCGACGACCAGTGGATCAAGATCAAGGACTTCCTGCCGGGGCGGGAGGGTCACGTTGGCGGCACCGCAACGGACAATCGCTTGTTCGTCGATGCCGTCATCTATCGATACCGAACCGGCATTCCATGGCGTGATCTGCCCGAGCGCTATGGCGATTGGAAAGCGACCCACAAGCGCTTCCGGAGATGGTGTGAAAGTGGCGTGTTTGCACGCATTCTCGGGGCCTTGGCGCTTGATGCCGACGCGGAATACATGTCGATCAACTCGACTTTGGCAAAAGAGGGTTGTCGATGGATACGCACGGGGATTTCGATCGCGGCATCCGGATGCACGCGAATACTGCCGGGACTTGGCGGTCCCGGCAGCACCGCACCTGACGGCCCCTCGTCTCAGTCCGCCTCGACGTAGCGGATGCTCGGATGGTTCCAGTCCGAATGGCGATGGCATTCGGCGTCGTCATGGAACCGCATGCCTCCGGCGCGATAGCGGTGGATATGGCAATAGTTGAGCTCCGACGCGATAATCAGGCTCGGCACCACGGTAATCCAGCTCCATGACAAGCCTGGCCGCCAGTGGCGATGGACGTAACGCTGGATCGGCGGGGGCGGCGGTCGCACGACGATCGGCGGCCGCGGCGTGACGACGAATGGCGGCGGAGGAGGTCTTTTCACGATTGCAGCAGGGGGGAACGGTGGTCTTTTCACGATCGCGGCGGGGGGCGGCGGCATCTTGATGATCGGCGGGGGCGGGGGTGGCATCTTGACGATCGGCGGCGGGCTGCGCGGCAGTATCGGCGCTCGGAGAGCAGGCGTCGCGGGTCGGGATATCCGCGCAGCTGGGCCTGGCCCGACCGCGGGTGGGCCGACCTTGGGCAAGGGCTGTTGCGCCACTGTCGAACCGCTCGTGGCAAACAGCCCTCCACTCCCAGCCAACACGACGGCAAACAGAATGGGACCGGCCGAAGAGTGTAATCGCAACATAATTTTTCCTTCTGAGATCCGATTTTGAATCTCCATGTACGCCCCTTCGCGGCGGGAGCCTTAGATCTGCATCAATTCAAGGGGCAGGCCGGGAACCCGCATCCCGGCATCGTTCGAAAGGCGGCCTCTACATCCACGGCCGTTGCCGGATTTCCGACGTGACTTTGCCGCCTTTTTAGGGATAATCCGGCCCAAGGCGGGAGTACCTCGCCTGGCCGGCAATCCGTTGTCCGGACGAACCTCTAAGGGAGTGCCTAATGAAAAAGGTGGTGTGGTCGGGAGTAGCGTTCAGCGCTCTTCTCGCGTTTTCGGGCGTGGCAAATGCCCAGCTCAAAGTCGGTGTCGCCGGTCCGCTGACCGGTCCGAACGCAGCGTTCGGCGCCCAATTGAAGAACGGCGCGGAGCAAGCCGCCGCGGATATCAATGCCAAGGGCGGCATCAACGGTCAGAAGATCGAACTCGTGTTCGGCGATGACGTGTCGGATCCCAAGCAAGGCGTGTCTGTCGCCAACAAGATGGTCGGCGATGGCGTCAGGTTCGTGATCGGCCACTTCAATTCGGGCGTGACGATGCCCGCTTCGGAAGTCTACGCCGAGAACGGCGTGCTCATGATCACGCCGTCGGCAACCAACCCCAAGATCACCGAGCGTGGTCTGTGGAACGTGTTCCGCACCTGCGGCCGCGACGACCAGCAAGGCGAAGTCGCCGGCAAGTACCTCGCCGACAAGGCGAAGGGCAAGAAAGTCGCCGTCGTCCACGACAAGACGACCTACGGCAAGGGTCTCGCCGACGAAACGCAAAAGGCGATGAACAAGCTCGGCGTCAAGGAAGTGCTGTATGAAGGCGTCAACACCGGCGAGAAGGACTTCGCGGCTCTGATCTCGAAGATCAAGGCGGCGGGCGCCGACTTCGTCTACTGGGGTGGTCTTCACACCGAAGGCGGCCTGATCGTGCGCCAGATGCGCGACCAGGGCGTCAAGGCTGTGCTGATGTCGGGCGACGGCATCACGTCGGATGAGTTCGCCTCGATCGGTGGTCCAGGCGTCGAAGGCACGCTGATGACGTTCCCGCCGGATCCGCGCAAGCGTCCGGAAGCAGCAGCTGTCGTGAAGGCGTTCGAAGCCAAGAAGTTCAACCCGGAAGCCTACACGCTCTACAGCTACGCCGCGGTCGAAATCATCGCGCAAGCCGCAGCAGCCGTGAAGAAGAACGACGCCAAGGCAATCGCTTCGGAAATCCGCGGCGGCAAGAGCTATAAGACCGTGATCGGCGACATGAAGTACGACAAGAAGGGTGACATCACCCGCCCGGACTACGTCATGTACACATGGAAGAAGCAGGGCGAAAAAATCACCTACGTCCAGAACTAAGGCTTACACGTGGTTCGATACGGCCAGGTCAGACGAGAGGCAGCCTTCGGGCTGCCTCTTTGCGTTGTGGCGCTCCGCGTTGTAGCGGCGGCGCTCGCATGCACACTTCCGGCCAATGGCGTCGCAGCCCAAGACCTCACGATCGCGGTCGCGGGCCCGATGACGGGACACGCGCAACGGCTCGGTCTCGAACTCAAAACCGGCGCCGAACTCGCGGTCGAGGACATCAACGGCCGGGGCGGCGTGCTCGGCAGAAAACTCACGCTCGCGCTGCACGATGACAAATGCGAGCCGCTGCCGGCCGCCGCGATCGCAACCGAGCTCGCCGCCGCCGCGCCCGCGCTCATCATCGGCCATGCCTGCACGACATCGGCGCTGGCGGCGGCCGACATCTACGGCCGGACCAACACGCTCTTCATCGCGACCGGCAGCGCGCATCCGCGGCTGACGTCGCCCCGGCGCGGGCCGACGGTGTTCCGCCTCCCCGCCAAGGAGACCATCATCGGCGACTTCATCGCCGTGGAACTCGCGACGTTCTTTCCGTCAGGCGCGATCGCGATCGTGCACGACCGGGCGCAAGTCTCGCGGGTCGCTGCCCAACAGGTGATCACGGCGCTGACGCGGTTCAATCGCGCACCCGGCGTCGTCATCCCGTTTGCATCGGGCGAAAAGAGTTACGACACCTTGATCGATGCGGTGCTCGCCGCGGAACCGGCCGGGCTGTTCTTCGCGGGGTTCCCGCAAGAGGCGGCCATGATCGTCAAAGGCCTGCGCGCACGCGGGTCGAACGCGACGGTCTTCGGCACCGATACGCTTGCCGTCGCGGATTTCTGGAAACTCGCCGACGCGGCGGGCCAAGGCGTGATCGTGCCGCTGGCGCCGGACCTGACGGCGTGGCCCGAAGCCAAACCGCTGGCGGCGCGACTTGCGGCGCGCGGCGTCAATCCGACCCGCGCCGCGATCCTCGCCTATAGCGCCATCGTCGCGTGGACGGCGGCGGCCGAGTCCGCCCAGAGCGTCGCGCACGGCGACGTCAGCACAGCGCTCGGCAAAACCCGGTTCGCGACGCCGATCGGCGTGTTCGGCTTCGGCGCCGACGGCGAGCCCACGATCCCGGCCTACACGCTCAACGTCTGGCGCAACGGCGAGCTCGTCCCCGTGCGCCCACCCGGCAGCACGCCACCCGCCGCGCCCGCAGCCAAGGCGCCGTGAATACTTTTGCTTGTGACGTGCTGCGTCGCGCCAAGTGCAGGGCGCGCCGGATCGCACGTCACGGGCAGAGCGTGCGCGGCGCGAAAATGGGGACAGTTTCCAATTCGATGTCAGAGAGCAGCCACGGGCGGTGCGAACAATTGGTAACTGTCCCCATTTTCCTGCCCATTTTCCGGCCAAATTTTCCTCGAGCCGATGGCTTGGCAATAAACTACTTGGATTTTGCAGCCACACTCAATCCCGCACGCAGATGTGCCAACGCGCGCTTCAGAGCGTCGTCTGCATCTGCTTGGCGCATATTGGGACCTTCGAGATTGAAGTTGTGTTCGGCTTGCGGATATTCGACCACCTGCAGCATCGGCTTGGGTGCGGCAGCAGCCAGTTTGCGCGTCATGTCGATTAGGCAGCAGTCTTTATAGGTGTCCTTCACGGCTGCCAGCACGAGGGTCGGGACTTTGATCTGCTTGGCGAAGGCGTCGGGCTTCTGGATGAAGGCCGTGTAGGGATAGTAGACAACTGCCGCAGCGACTTGATCCGGCATACGCGACGCGTACGTCATCGTTGCGCCGCCGCCGAGAGAAGAGCCAACGACTGCAATCTTGCCAGGCTGCGTCTTCGGTGAGGACTGCAGTGCCGAGATCGCTGCGACGAAAGAGGGCTGGCCCGCATTGTTGGGCTTGAACACATCGTTCCCGTCAATCAGCGAAACATGAAAGCCCTCTGCCGCAAACTGCTTGGCGACCGCAACATAAAGCTTCGGGCCACCTTGGCCTGAGACAAAAAGCAAGCCCGGCCCTTTGCCCCCAGACGGTTCGAAGGACTGCGCGGTCGGCGCCTGCGCGAAGGACTTGCTGGAGACGGTCAGCACAATAGCAATGACCAGAAAGCTGAAGAACCTGATGAAAATGTTCATTTAACTATCCCACTCAGAATATCACGCAGTAGAAAACATCACGATTGCACGAATGTCATGCGACAATCAAGGTGATGTCCACCCCCCTTGTCTACCAAGCTTGTCTACCAAGCCATGAACGAACGTTTCCACACGATGGATCGCCTCCGGCAAGACCGCTGTTGTCGGTAAGGATATTGCCCACGCCATCTTGTTTGCGCTGCCGATTCACGCCCTCGCAAGGGCTCGGACGATCGGAGCGACCGGCACGCGCGCGTCTTTGGTGGGCGCGATCTCGGTGCCCGGCAGCCAGATGTATTCGCGGAGAAAAATGGGGACAGTTGCCACGGGCCGCTCGCCCTTCGACACGCTCAGGGTGAGGCGGATCGGATATCAAACCCGCCTCATGGTGAGCCCGTCGAACCATAGGCGGCCCAGGTGCCAAAGCACCGTGCCGGTGATGCCGGTGATGTTCAGCGCATCGCTCGTACGCCGCCCGCCGAACCCGCCGAGGCGCCGTTAGGAAATCGTTCGCCGATCAGCGCCCCTGACTCTCGCTGCAACACGCGAGCGCGAGGTCCTTCTCCATGTGCAGGAGTTCGCTCGGCACCGCGTCGCCGCGCTGGCGATAGGCCTCGAGTTGTTGCTGGATCTTGATGTAGGCTTGGCGCGTGTCGCGCTCCTGCTCGATCTGCGCCAGTACATATGTGACGTCAGATCGCGTCTGCTCGCTCGCCATGGCGTTGCCCTCTCTGCACCGTTCAGCGTTTCCTTGTCCCCTCCCCCGTTCACTCGCGCGTGGCCGCGCTGAGACGAGGTTTTGGGACGCACTGCCGGTTGCGGCCATCATCGGGCCGCCTGTCCGGCGCCGCAGTCCCGCGCATGACTGTGGCAAACAGGTGGCGCGTCTTCACGCGGCGCAGGACGCGCTGCGGCGACAGGCTTGATTTGACGTCGTGAACCGGTTCGGCGAGGGTTAATTGAACGGATGCCACCGCAGGACACGATGACCGGCCGCTTGAACCTCATCACCGATATTCCGGGCGTCCGCGTCGGCCACGCCGACAACGCGGGGATCGCAACCGGCGTGACGGCGATCCTGCTCGACGCGCCCAATGTCGCCTCCGGCGTGATCCGGGGCGGTGCGCCCGGCGGCCGCGACACAGCCTTTCTCGAACCGGAAATGACGGCGCAGCATCTCGATGCGGTGGTGCTGTCGGGGGGATCGGCGTTCGGGCTCGACGCGGCCGGCGGCGTTCAAGCCGTGCTGCGCGCGCGTGGCATCGGCATCCGCATCCATACGGCAGTCGTGCCGCTGGTGACGCAGGCGATCACGTTCGACCTGTTGAACGGGGGCGACAAAAACTGGGGCATGGCGCCGCCCTTTTGGGAGCTTGGGCGTCTGGCCGCCGAGTGCGCGGCAACGGGCGCCTTCGCGCTCGGGACCGTGGGCGGCGGTTACGGCGCGACGACGGCGACACTGAAGGGCGGGATCGGCTCGGCGAGCGCGGTGACGGCGTCGGGCTACAGCGTCGGCGCGATCGCCGTCGTCAACGCCGTCGGCAGCGTGACGGTCGGCGATGGGCCGCAGTTCTGGGCGGCACCCTATGAGGCCAGTGGTGAGTTCGGCGGATTAGGACAACCGGCGCTGGTCGATGCGGACGCCTTGCGGCTGCGCATGAAAGGCGGCGGCACACCACCTCCGTCCACAACGATCGCGCTCGTCGTCACCGACGCGCGGCTCGACAAAGGACAAACCAAACGGCTCGCGATCATGGCCGACGACGGGCTCGCCAAGGCGATCCGGCCGGCGCATGCGCCGATGGATGGCGACACGGTGTTCGCGGTCGCCATGGGACAGCGTGCGCTTGGCCCTGCCGTGGGGCCCGTACTGACGGAAATCGGGCTGGCGGCATCTGATTGCCTGGCGCGGGCGATCGCGCGCGGCGTCTATGAGGCGACCGCGCTTCCCTTCCCCGGCGCCCTGCCAGCGTGGCGGGACCGGTTCGCATGATCGCCGGCCCGCGCCGCGCCAAGCTGATGATCGTCGCCGTGGCCGTCGTCGCGTTGGCCGGGCTGGTGGCGTGGCAATGGCGGCGACAGAGTTTGGTGCAGCGCTGCGAGGCCGCCGGACAAGTCTGGGATGGTGCGCAATCCACGTGCCGTCCGCCGCTGCCCGGTCCGATCCTCAAGCGCGATGGATTGCAGCGCGGTTAGATCGAGTGGTTGATCGTGCGCGTCAGTCGTGGCGGCAATCTGCGACGAGGTTCAACCGCTCATCGCGCACCTTGGTGGCGACATCCAGGAGCCCGAGAACAGTGTGAAAAAAATGATCATGTTTGATCGGGTTATTGCGCTTGCCATTCAGGCAAGCCGCATCAAGGCCGAACTGCCTTTTGTAGCCCCCCGACAACCACATCACCATTGGTACGTGTGTCTGCGCCTTGGGCGCGAACATGAACGGCATGCCGTGCAGATAGACGTTGTTTTCGCCAAGCAACTCTCCATGATCCGATACGTAGAGCATCGCGGTTGGAACTCCCGATGCATCTCCTGCATCTAGGTCCTGGATCAACTGATGCAAAACGAAATCGGTGTAGCGGATCGTGTTGTCGTAGGCGTTGACGATCTCATTGTGCGTGCAACGGCTGAACTGGCTGGATTCACAGGCGGGGGAGAAGACCTCGAAGGCCTTGGGATAGCGTTTCGCGTAGGCCGGACCATGGCTGCCCATCATGTGCAGCACGATAACGGCATGACCTTTGAGGGATTGAATTTTGGACTTCAGATCGTGCAGCAGGATCTCGTCGTGGCACTCACCCGTGCTGCAATAGTTCGTGTCGCGCGCCTCCACCGTGCTCGCGGTCGTGACACGCGCGCACACGCCCTTGCAGCCGGATTGATTGTCGCGCCACATCACGTCGAGGCCGGCGCGCTTCAAAATGTCGAGCAAATTTTCCTGACGCGCCGCGATATCGCGGGCGGTTGCCGCGCGACCGACGCCGGAAAAGAGACAGGGCAGAGAATCCGCCGTCAGGGTCCCGCAGGACTCGACATTGGTGAAATTGAGCAAGCCGTCGACCGTCGATAGCCCCGGCGTGGTGTCGCGCGCATAACCGTTCAGTGCGAAATGATCGGCACGCGCGGTCTCGCCGATGACAAGAACCGTCAGCGATCGCGTGCCGGCGCGCGCCAACGCACCAACCGGCCGCGCATCATGGCCAAAAGCGGCGACGGCAAGGGCCGGACCGAATTTGCCGGCCTTGCGCCGCATCGCCCCCACGCTCGCCGCAGCCATGTTGTAGGGAGTGACGTATTGAACAAGGTGGTGCTGCTCGCGAAACACTGACGTCACGTTTTGGGAAAAGATCCCAGCAATGGCCGCAACGGCAAGCAGCGATGCCGCCAGCACGGTACACTTCTGCCGGAATTCAACCCGCCACTGCGGCCACGTCATTGGAAGCCACGCGACAATCAGTGCGGGCAGCACGCCGAGCCCGATCACATAGGTCCATAGCTTCGGCGTCAGAAGGTCGCGTGCTTCGGCACGGTCGGTTTCGAGTGCTGCAATGGCGAGGCCCGTGTTGATGGGCAGCCCATACTCGGACATGAAATAGGTCGCCGCAGCGCACAGCGGCAGCAACATGACAAGCGCCGTCTTGAGCAGATAAGGGCGACTCAAGGTTTGAATGACGAGGTGCGCGATTAAGAAGAATGTCAGGAGAACGGCCGCGACAAACGCCCATTCGTAGACGTCGTCGGGCTGGACGGCGCGCACCAGCTGTTGCGCAAACGGCATGTTGAGGACACCCACGACGTACGCCGCCACGACGGGCGTGCAGAAGCGGGCCTCCAGAGGTTTTTGCCGGCCGAGAACCACGAATTGCCTGATGAGTTGTTGATCGGAGATATCCGAGACACCGTCTAATGCCGGCTTTCGGCCCAAACAAGGCACTGCCCCGATCTGGCGGTAAACTGAATTGTTCCGAACTGCAATAGGCTGATCTGTTTAGAATCGGTCCGCGCGATAGGGTCGCGGATCGGTAAAGGGCGTGTCGCCGCTCATCATTTCGGCGAGCAGGCGGCCCGCGACCGGCCCCATCGTGAAGCCCCAATGATGGTGTCCGAAATTCGCCCAGAGCCCGGGCTTGCTTGGGACCGGGCCGATCATCGGGATCATATCGGGCAAGCAGGGCCGGCGGCCCATCCACGGTTCCGCCTCGACACGCTCGCCGAGCGGGAAAATCTGCTCGGCCATCGGCTGGACCTTGCCGAGCTGGACGGGCGTCGCCACGGCATCGCGGTGGGCAAACTCCGCCCCCGTCGTCAGCCGGATGCCCTTGGTCGCCGGCGTAATCACATAACCGCCCGCCGTGTCGATCACCGGGCGGTTGAGGGTCGCGTTGCCGGCGGCCTTGTAGTGCATGTGATAGCCGCGCTTCACGAACATTGGCACGTTGACGCCGAGACCCTTCATCAGGTCGTCGGCCCAGGGGCCGAGCGCGACGATGACGTCGCGGGCGATGATCGGCCCATCGGAGGCAAGCACCTGCCAGCCGTCGCGCGTGGCGTCGAGCGTGCGCGCCTCGCCGCGCACGATTCTGCCGCCGCGCTGCACGAACAGCTCGCCATAGGCTTTGCCGAGCGCACTTGGATCGCCGACGCTGACGGAATCCGGCATCAGCACGCCACCCGCGAAGCCACTGCGCAAATGCGGCTCGAGTTCGAGCACGCCTTTCGCATCGACGGATTTGTAGGAGATGCCGTAGGTGTCGTGCGCGCGTTTGTCGGCGGCAATCGCCATCTCCAGCGCAACGGGATCACGATAGAGCTTCAAGTAGCCGGTGCGCCGCATCGAGGCGGTGACGCCAGCCTCGCGCATTAGCGCCTCGTGCTCGGCAAGGCAGATGCGGGCGAGCGGAATCCAGGCTTCGGCGCTGGCCTTGATCTGCTCGGGTCGGCCATTGCGCCAGTAGCGGAACAGAGCCGGCGCCATTTTGGGGATCGCGCTCCAATGTAGATTTGCGTCAGGCGCGAGGTTGAGCGCATAGCGGAGGATCTTGGAGAGTTCCTGCGGGAACGGATAGGGCTCGGCGGCTTCCGTCTGAATGATCCCCGTGTTGCCGTAGGAGGTTTCTTCGGCGACGCCCTTGCGATCGAGCAACACGACCGCGCGGCCACGCTTTTGCAGATGCAGGGCGGCGGACACGCCAACCATGCCGGCGCCAAGGACAATCACGTCGGTGTTCATGGGGCGCTCTCTGGGGACACTCTCTCGGAAGGCTCTGCCGAAGACGGTAGGTAACGGGAGTCGGTGCCTAAACCAACGGCGAAGGCTGAGAAAGTCCGCGTATCGCCGCTCCCCCGCACCTTTCGGGGGATCAGCCTTCGGAACCATTGCTGCCCGCGCGGGGCTTTGCTACCGGTGCTCCCGACTGACAACGGGCCGCACGGTCCTAACCCACGGGTCCCGCCCCATGATCCCTCGCTACTCCCGCCCCGAAATGGTGGCCATTTGGTCGCCTGAAACCCGGTTTCGGATCTGGTTCGAGATCGAGGCCCATGCGGCCTCGGCCATGGCTGACATCGGCATTATCCCGAAGAGCGCGGCCGAGACGATCTGGGCGCGCGGCAGCAAGGCGACCTTCGACGTCCAGCGGATCGACGAGATCGAGGCGGTCACGAAGCACGATGTCATCGCCTTCCTGACCCATCTGGCGGAGCATGTCGGGGAGGACGCGCGCTTCGTGCATCAAGGCATGACATCGTCCGACGTGCTCGACACGTGCCTCAATGTGCAGCTGGTGCGCGCCGCCGACCGCCTCATCGGCGACATCGACCGCGTGCTTGCAGCCCTCGAAACGCGCGCCTTCGAGCACAAGATGACACCGACGATCGGGCGCAGTCACGGCATCCACGCGGAGCCGACGACCTTCGGCGTCAAACTCGCCTACGCGTATGCCGAGTTCACGCGCGCCAAGGAGCGCATGATGGCGGCGCGCGACGAGGTTGCGACCTGCGCGATCTCCGGCGCCATCGGCACGTTCGCCAACATCGACCCGCGCGTCGAGGCCTATGTCGCTGCCAAGATGGGCTTGAAACCAGAGCCGGTATCGACACAGGTGATCCCGCGCGACCGGCACGCGATGTACTTCGCGACGCTCGGCGTGATCGCCTCCTCCGTCGAGCGGCTGGCGGTGGAGATCCGGCATCTGCAGCGCAGCGAAGTGCTCGAGGCCGAGGAATTCTTCTCCGAAGGCCAGAAGGGGTCCTCGGCGATGCCGCACAAACGCAATCCCGTGTTGACGGAGAACCTCACGGGGCTTGCACGCATGGTGCGGGCCTACGCGCTCCCCGCCATGGAAAATGTCGCGCTCTGGCATGAGCGGGATATCTCGCACTCCTCCGTCGAGCGCATGATCGGGCCCGACGCCACCGTGACGCTCGACTTCGCACTGGTGCGCTTGGCAGGCGTCATCGAAAAATTGATTGTCTATCCCGAAAACATGCAGAAGAACCTGGATCGCCTCGGCGGGCTCATCCATTCGCAGCGCGTGCTGCTTGCATTGACGCAGAAGGGGGTCAGCCGCGAGGACAGCTACAAACTCGTGCAGCGCAACGCGATGCCGGTGTGGCGCGGCGAAGGCGATTTTCTCACGTTGTTGACGGCGGACAAAGACGTGGCGTCAGCACTCTCGGCCGCCGAACTCGCGCAGCTGTTCGATCTCGGCTACCACCTGAAGCACGTCGACACCATCTTCAAACGCGTCTTCGGGCGCGCATGAGCGGGCGGCCGCTAGTCTCGGTGGTGGTTGCGTCGTACAACGGCCGCCGCTTCGTCGCCGAGACCGTCGCGTCGATCCTGGCGCAGACGTTCCCCGACTTCGAACTCATTCTCGTCGATGATGGTTCGACGGACGGAACGCGCGAGATCTTGCGCGCGCTGGCGCAATCCGATCGCCGGATCCGGTTGATCGAGAAAGCGAACGAAGGCTTGATCGCGACGCTCAATCGCGGCATCGCGGAGGCTCGCGGCGACTTCTTCGCGCGCATCGATCACGACGACCTTATGGTGCCCGAGCGGCTCGAGCGGCAGGTGGCGTTTCTCGAGGCCAACCCGAGCTACGTCGCCTGTGGCTCAAACCTGCGGAAGATCGACGATTCAGGCGCCCTGCAGGACGCGCCGAATATGCGGCAGCACACGTTGGTCCACCGGCCGGACCGCATGCCGCCCGAACTCGCGTGGATGCCGGGGCCGACGCCGATGATCCGGTTGGACGCGTTGCGGCGTGCCGGCGGATACCGGGCGCCATTTCTCGCCGCCGAAGATCGCGATCTGTGCTGGCGGCTTGGCGCGCTCGGTCCGTGCGCGCGGTTCGCCGAAGTGCTCGTGCTCTATCGCTGGCACACCGGCAATATGAGCAAGTCGCAGCGGCGTACGCAGCTCTACTCGCATGCGTTGGGCGACATGTCGGCGATCGCGCGGCACTACGGCATCGACGACAGCGCCATCCTCGCAAAGGTTACGCCCGGCGGCGACTATGCGCCCGCCATCGCGGACTATCGCCGCGTGCTCGCCCCGCACTACCCGATCGATACGTACTGGCTGAATTTCCTGGTGCGCTATGGCGCCTGGCCGCTCGCCGGATATGCCAGCCGCCGCGACGTGTTGCGCGACGTGGTGCGGCACGTGGCGGCGCGTCCGCTTGCGCAGGGCCGGCTCGGACTGCTGCAGCGCACGCTCAAATATCTGCGCCGCCCACCGGAAGTGGCTCACGACCGTCCGGTTTGATCGGACGGATTGCTTGCGTTAGAGTGCCGAGGTTACTTGTCCGGCGACATGAGATGAACGCTCCTCTCGATTTGAACCTCGACAAAGCCGCCTTCCTCGCCTGGCTCGACCGCCAGGAGCGAAAGTACGAGTGGAAGGAGGGCCGCATCGTGCAAATTCCGGACGTCAGCAAAGCGCACGCACGTCTGGTTGCGAATTTCCTGCACGCCTTTAGCGCCCACGTCGACTTGGATCGTTGGGCCGTCACGGCATCGGACCTCGGCATTGAAGGCGAAACCTGGCTCCGCTTTCCTGACGTGATCGTCGAACCGATGGATCGCGATGACAAGGGACGGCGCTCACGCGATCCGGTGTTCATCGTCGAGGTGCTGTCGCCGTCGTCGGTTGGTACAGACCTTACGCTCAAACCAGCTGAATATCTGCCGTTTTCGAGCCTGCAGGCTTACATCGTCGCGAGCCAAGACGAGCCGATTGTTTGGGTCTGGCAGCGCAACGCACAGTCCAACGCCTTCCCTGAACGTCCTGCCGAAATTCAGGGCCGCGCAGCAACGCTCAGCGTCGCACGACCTGATCTCGCCATTCCGCTGGCAGAACTCTACCGCGGCATCGGCGTCAGCTGACCCTCAGCGACCGATGATGCGCGCGAAGATGATGATCAGGATCGCACCGATGGTCGAGACCATGATCTGATCGCCGAGCGGGAAACCCGTCGAGAACGGCAAACTGAGCAATCCCGATCGCACCAGGAAGCCGCCGACGAACGCGCCGAGGATACCGACAACGAGGTTGCGGATCAGACCGCCACCGCCGAGCAGCAGGCCCGCGAGCCAGCCCGCGACAATGCCGTTCACGGCCATGATGATGTAGGGCATATAGGCGGCGTATTCGGCCATGCGCGTCTCCGCTCGTTCCGATGAAGATGTTCAACAGTTTGATGTGCCCGAATTGAGGCTATTTCCTGGAAGCAAACCTAGAGGAACAGCCGGGCGATCAGGATCACCACCATGGCGCCGATAGCGGACGTGATGATGTTGTCGACGATCGGGTTGCCGACGCCGATCTTTATGTTTGCCGCGTTGAGGATCATGCCGCCAACGATGGAGCCGACGAGGCCCGCGATCAAGTAGCCGACAAACCCGCCCTTGACCCCGCCGACCACCAGACTGCCGAGCCAACCCGCGGCAATGCCCGTCAGTCCCATGATGATCATTTGCTGCGGATTCATGCGCGTAAGCTCCCTCGATGTCGATTCGTCGTGACGCTGCACGAAGTCTGACGCCAGTCCCACGCCGCTGCAATAGCAAAGCTCGTCTGGACGACTACCGCGTCGCCGCGATTGGATCCGGGCGATAGGCGAACAGAGCTGCCAAAACGACACTGGTAATGGCCACCTGCCCGATCGCCCAGGGCAAGAGCTCGCCCATAAAGATCGGAAACGTCAGGATCGCAAACAGGCTGCCGGCCAATTGCGTCAAGCACCCATAGATCGACGAGACGAAACCGGCGATGTCGCGATGCGGTTCGAGGATCATGCTCGACGCATTGGCCATGACGACCAGGAAGCTCGTCGTGAACAGGAAGACCAGAAAAGTGAACATGCCCACCGACAATTGATGCGTGCCGGCAAGCACCGCCACCAGCGCGGACGAGGCCGCTGTCACCAGCGCCGCGAGCCGTGTCGCACCCTGTGTTCCAAGGTGCGGGATCAGCCGATTGTTGGCGAACTGCCCCACCGCGATGCCCGTCGTGGTGAGAGCGAAACAGCATCGCATAGGTCGCGCCGTCGATGTCGAATCCGGACTTGTAGAGACGCGGCGAGTTGGCAACGAGCGAGATGATGGAGCACTGCATGATCGCAGCGATGGCGAGGAAGAACCGCGATTGCGGATGGCGCACGACGCGCGCAAACGATGCGGCGAGGCGGGCAGGCTGCAGCGCGCCGAGATCGGGCGCCGCGTTGGTTTCACGCAGGCGCCAAATCGCGGCGACGAGGAGGCCTGCGCCACCGGCCAGGATCCCGGCAAACGTCGCCCGCCAGCCGCCGAATTGCATGAGTGCGACACCGAACAGCGGCGCGACCAACGGTCCGAGCGTGAACACTCCGACCGCCAGCGCCATCGCGCGCGCCAAGTCTTCGCCACTGTAGCAATCGCGCAGAACCGCGCGCGCCACCACGACACCGCAGGCGCCGCCAAGTCCCTGGATGGCGCGGCCGGCCAGCAGGACCTCGATCGATGGGGCGAGCATCCCGACAAGGCTGCCCGCCAGGAACAGAACGAGCCCCACCTGGATGACGGGACGGCGGCCGAAGCGATCCGAGGCGACACCAAACACCGCCTGGCCAATGCCAGAGGCGATCAGATAAGCCGGGACAACAGCCTGCACCCGCTCGAGGCTGGTCGCGAGATCGGCTTCGATCCCCCAGAAGGCGGGTAGCAGGATGTCGTTCGAGAATGCGCTCACGGCGAGTAGAAGGCCGCAAAACGCGATGATGAAGGATCGAGACATGCATACAGGCTATTCGCCTTCAGCGTGCACTGTCATCCAATTTTCTACCGAAATGCGTTTTATCGACAGCCTGCTTGCTCAGAGCGCCGTCCTGACGGCGTCTGGGACGAGCGCGCGGGGCCGGTAGAGCAGCAGGGCAATCAAAACGGCGGCGGCGAGCACCGCCACGACGAGCGACCAGCGCAGCAGCGACCCCTGGACGAGCGACATCGTGGCCAGCGTCAGAATGCTCGGGACCAGTTGCGTGACAAATCCCAACAGCGACGACGTCAGCCCGGCGATGTCGTGGTGCGGGTCGATGACCATGCTGCCGGCGTTGGCCAGGCTCACGAGGAAGAACGTGTTGAAGGCGAACATCATCACCGCGAACGAAACAGGCGTCAGCCAATTCAGCGCCGCCAGGACCGCCATCAGCGCGCAGGAGACCGCTAGTCCGGCTGTCGCAAGCCGCGTGGTGGTGAGCACGCCAAGGCGCGTGATGACGCGGTTGTTGATGACCTGACCGAAGATGATGCCAAAGCCCATGCCGGCGAACACCAGCGCGAAGGTGACGCCTTCGATGCCGAACGTGTCTTTGAGCATGCGCGGCGAGTGGGCGATGAACGAAATGATCATGCAGCTCAAGGTGGACGCCAGGATCAGAAAAAACCGCGACTGCGGATGGCGCAACACGCGTTTGCCCGCCGCGAAAAGCGAGGATGGCGCAAGCGCCTTCGGGTTCGGCGCCGCGTTCGTCTCCGTCAAGTGCCAGAGCGCGGTCGCCGCCATGCACGCGCCGAAAATCCCCATCGCCACGAACGGCATGCGCCAGCCACCGGCCGCGACCAGCCCCGTGCCAACGAGCGGCGCGAGGATCGGGCCCGCCGAAATCATCGCCATCGCCAGCGCCATCGTGCGGGCAAGCTCGTCGCCCGAGTGGGTGTCGCGCAGGATCGCGCGCGCGACAACGACGCTTGCTGCGGCGCCAAAACCCTGCAGCGCGCGGCCAAGTATGACGATGTCGATATGATTGGCCGTTGCGGCCAGAAGCGCGCCGCAGCCGTAGAGCGCGAGGCCGCCGAGAATGATCGGGCGGCGGCCGAAGCGATCGGACGACGGTCCGTGGATCAGCTGGCCGAAGGCCGAACACAGCATGTAGATCGGCACCGTCGACTGCACCTGCTCGATCGGCGCATCGAGCGCTTGGTGCATGGCATAAAACGCCGGCAGCAGCACGTCCGTCGAGAACGCATTCGACGCCAGCAGCAGGCCGCAGAAGACAATGAGAAAAGGGCGGGACATCGAGGTCTTCTAACGACGCGGTGCATTACAAGCGAGCGCACAGCACGCATGTCTGCCGCGCGGGCGATCCGCATAGCCCGCAAGCTGGCGCGGCATCGGCTATGTGCGTTCCAGCTCCATTCTGTCGGGCAAAACCGTCGTGTCATCATGGATCGCGGTGTTCAACTGCTCCCGTGTCAGATTGCTCGCCCCGGTGAGATCAGCACCGCGCAGGTCCGTGCGTATCATGCTGGCCGCATCAAAATTCACTCCTCTCAGGATCGCCTTTTGAAAAACGGCGTTGTCGAGAATTGCTCCCGATAGATCGGCCTCTTCGAAGTCGGCGCCCGAGCAATCCGCACCAGAGAAATTGGCACGTATCAAGCTGGCTCTCCGAAGTGACGTGCGGGGCATGTAGGCCCCATGCAAATCCAGGAGGAGTGGTTCTTTCGCACGCCCAGTCTGCCTAGTCATTTTAAGTTTCCTGTGCCAGACCGACGATCTTGAGAATCTCGGCAATATCGACGGGAGGCGTTGCATTTTCCCATCGCCTCGGGTTCTCGCGTATGTACTCAGTAAGCAAGGCGATAACAGCCTTCTTGTAAGCGGGATACTCATCCGCGATCTGTTGCAAAGTATAGATCGCCAACAGGCGTATTTCCATCTTTTCGTCGCGAAGTTGCCCGACGGCCTGCTGAAACAGATCCGTCACGAGCTTTCTTTGGCCGAGGTCCGTCTGACGCGCAGACGATTCAGCTTGCCGCTTCTGCGCCTCTGCCTGCTGATTTGAGGCGGTCACACGAAGCCACGCAAGATAAATTCCGATGGCCCCGCCCACCAACAGCGCCGCATTGCGCACGATCTCACTGAACTGCACCCACCACTGCATGCTACCGCGCCCCCTTCACGCGCCATTTCACATATGGATCACGCGCCCATAGGCATCGAGCACGCTCTCGTGCATCATTTCCGACAGCGTCGGATGCGGGAACACCGTGTGCATCAGCTCTTCCTCTGTGGTCTCCAGCGTCATGGCGATGACATAACCCTGGATGAGTTCCGTGACTTCCGCGCCGACCATGTGCGCGCCGATCAGCTGGCCGGACTTGGCATCGAAGATGGTTTTGATCAGGCCGTCGGGCTCGCCAAGCGCAATCGCCTTGCCGTTGCCCATGAACGGGAAGCGGCCGATCTTGACCTCGCGGCCGAGCTCCTTGGCGCGCTTTTCGGTAAGACCCACGCTTGCGACCTGCGGATGGCAATAGGTGCAGCCGGGGATTTTGAGCTTGTCCATCGCGTGGGTGTGGAGCCCTTTGATGGTCTCGACGCAGATGACGCCTTCGTGCTCGGCCTTGTGGGCGAGCATCGGAGGACCGGCGACGTCGCCGATGGCGTAGATGCCCGCGATATTCGTGCGGCCGAGGCCATCTGACACGATGCAGCCGCGGTCGGTCTTGACGCCGAGCTTCTCGAGGCCGAGACCCTCGATGTTGCCGACGACGCCGACGGCGGAGATGACGCGATCGAACTCGGCTTGGCTCTTGGCGCCCTTACCATCCTCGATCGTTGCAACCACCGAATTGGCTTTACGATCGAGCGCTGACACTTTCGCGCCGGTCATGATCTTGATGCCGGCTTTTTCGAAGCGCTTCTGCGCGATGCCAGCGATCTCGTGATCCTCGACAGGGAGAATTTGCGGCAGCAGCTCGACGACCGTCACCTCGCAGCCCATGGTGCGATAGAAGCTCGCGAACTCGATGCCGATGGCGCCGGAGCCAACGACGAGCAGGCGCTTTGGCATCTCCGTCGGGACCATGGCTTCGAAGTAGGTCCACACGAGCTTGCCGTCCGGCTCGAGGCCGGGCAGCACACGCGGGCGGGCGCCGGTCGCGACGATGATGTGCTTGGCCTGATACGTCCCGGCGCCAAGGTTTACCTTCGGCACAGGGTGGGCCGGCTGGACCGCGGGCTTCTTGGCGGCCGCAACCGTCACCTGCCCCAATGCTGCCCCGCCTCCGGCAGGAGGCTTGTCGATCACAGCCTCGCCCCAGATCACATCGACCTTGTTCTTCTTCAGCAGGAATCCGACCCCGTCATTGAGGCGCTTGGAAACGCCGCGCGACCGATTGACGACGGCGGCGGGATCCGCCGTCATGGTGCCGTTGAGAACGAGACCGTAGTCCTTGGCGTGTTGTGCGTAGTGCAGGATCTCGGCGGAGCGCAGCAGCGCCTTGGTCGGAATGCAGCCCCAGTTGAGGCAGATGCCGCCCAGATGCTCGCGCTCGACGATCGCCGTCTTGAAACCGAGTTGCGCCGCACGGATCGCGGTGACGTAGCCGCCGGGGCCGGCGCCGATGACGATGATGTCGTAGGTACTCATGGGCTCTCTCACAGGATTGTCTGGGGGCTTGCTGAACTGGGAATTGGGGGAATTGCGGGCGGGCGTCCCTTCGAACTAGCGGATTTGTTTGGTGAGTGCAAAAGGTCGTGAGGGTGGCCAGTGGCGGCCTCGCCTGCTATGAGCGGCAAGACCCAGCGCGCGAAGGACCTATCATGACCACGCCCGTCGCCGCCGGCCCCGCGGCCAGCCGCGCCTCGGTGGCGTTCGTGCTGATCACCGTGGTGTTGGACGTGCTCGCGATTGGCCTGGTGATCCCGGTGTTGCCGAAGCTGGTCGAGCAGTTCATGGCCGGCGACACCAGCCGGGCTGCCATGGTGTTCGGCGCCATGAGCGCGGTCTGGGCGCTGATGCAGTTCGTGTTTTCGCCGATCCTCGGGGCGCTCTCGGATCGCTTTGGCCGGCGCCCCGTGCTGCTGTTGTCGAACCTCGGACTTGGGCTCGACTACATGCTGATGGCGCTGGCGCCGTCGTTGGCGTGGCTGTTCCTCGGCCGCGTGCTCTCAGGAATTGCAGCCGCGACATTCTCGACGGCGGCGGCCTACATCGCCGATGTGACGCCGGCGGAAAAGCGCGGCGCGGCGATCGGCAAGATTGGCGCCATGTTCGGCGTCGGGTTCGTACTCGGCCCCGCGGTCGGCGGCGTGCTCGGCGAGATTGATCCGCGGTTGCCGTTCTGGCTGGCGGCGGGATTGAGCCTCGCCAACGCGGCATACGGCTATTTCGTGTTGCCGGAGAGCTTGAGGCCGGAGCACCGCGCACCCTTCACGGTGAAGCGCGCAAGCCCGCTGGGGGCGCTCCATCTCCTGCGCTCCGAACCGCGATTATTCGGGTTGTCGGGCGTGCTGTTTCTCTACCACCTCGCCCATGCCGCCTTGCCTGCGGTGTTCGTGCTGTTCGTCGGCTACCGCTTTGGCTGGGGACCGAAGGAAGTCGGGCTGGTGCTCGCCGTCGTCGGCGTCTCATCGGCGATCGTCCAGGGCTACCTCGTGCGGCCGGCGATCGCGCGGTTCGGTGCACGCACGACGCTGCTGATCGGGCTCGTGGCGGGCGCTCAAGGATTTCTCGCCCAGGGACTCGCCCCGACTGGATTGCTGTACGTGATTGGCATTCCACTGTTCACGCTGTGGGGCCTGATCGGCCCCGCCGCGCAGCAGATCATGACATCGCTCGTCGGACCCGACCAACAGGGCCAGCTGCAGGGCGCGGGCTCGAGCTTGATGTCGGTCGCCAATCTCGTCGGCCCGATCGCGTTCAGCCAGATTTTCGCGTGGGCGATCGTGGTGCCCGGTTGGGGCTGGACGCTCGCCGGCGCGCCGTTCCTGGTCGGCGCGGTGCTGCTGGCCGCGGCGACCCTGCTTGCCCTGCGTGTCGTCGGCAAAGATCAAGATCCTTCGCCGATCCCGCGGCGTTAGAGTGAGCGGTGCAGCTCCTCACGATGCTTGGCGATCGCGGCGACGACGCAGGCGCGCTGGTCGCCACGGCCGAGTACGCAAAATCGAAGCGCGTCGTAGAGGCGGATCTGCGCGCGATAGGTCGCCTCGAGGCAGCGGATATCTGCCGCGCACGTGCGCCGCGTGTCGAGAAAGTTGACGCGATCGCTGAGCAGTGCCGTGCGGGACGGGGCGCCTAAGGTCGCGCGCAGCCGGCCATAGCCCGCGCCTTCTTCCTGGTCGAGACGCCGCAGCACCGGCACCGCGCACACGCTCTTCTTGGTATCGTTGATGAGCGCCGGCACGCGGCAGTCATAAGCCTCGGCCGTTCTGGCGCCAGCGGTGGCGGCCAGCGCCGCCACGGTCACGATCATTGCAAGTCTCAGCATCTCGTCTTCGCCTCCTGTTTCAACATCCATTCGCCCTGATCAATCATCGCGGATCACGGCGTAACTTTCCAGCGTCTCGATCCGCTGCAGATAGGCGCGCTTGATGCAGCGCGCCGTCCAGCAGTCGTTGCGCTTGGCGAGCCAGCGGAGTTGGTCTGCTCTCAGGAACGGAACATCGGAGCGCGGACGGATGCGCGCGGAGACGCTGCGATATTCGCGATCCATCTGGCTGTCGAGGTCGCTCAATTCGCGGTTCTGGCAGATCCGGCGCTCAACCGAGTTCTGCGTGCGGCTGCAATCGAAGCTTACGGCAGCGGCGGGTTCAGCGAGCGCCATCACACCGGCCACGAGACCCGCGACCGTCATCAAACGTGCTGTCATTTTGTGTACCATGGGAGCCTCCAAAGTCTCGAACGCTTGCAATTCTGCGATCATCGCTCGCGGCGGCTATCCGGCGCATGAACGGGGCCAGAAAATTCCCGCAACGGACGGCAATGCGCCGGGAGGTCATCAGACCCGGGCGCCGGGCTCAGTTCCGGGCGGAACATGGGTGGAAAAACCACCACCCTCGCCCCGAATCTCCGGCGTCTGCTATGCTGGCCGGATGCCGACACACGCCACACCGCCGATCCCGCCCGACGCCCGCGCCGTCCTGACCATCAACCTCGCGGCCTTGCGCGCTAATTGGGCAACTCTCAACGCCCAATCGGGCCGCGCTCAATGCGCCGCCGTCGTCAAGGCCGATGCCTATGGATTGGGCCTCGAGACCATCGTGCGCGCCTGCGCCTCCGAGGGAACCGAGACGTTTTTCACAGCCACACTCACCGAGGCACGGATCGTCCGCCAAGCCTTGCCGGGGGTCGCGATTTATGTGCTCGATGGACTGTTGCCGGGCGCTGCCCCTCACTACGCAGGCTTTGATCTGCGCCCGTGCCTCGGATCGCTCGCCGAGATCGAGGAGTGGGCGGCGTTCTGCCGCGCGACCGGCCGGCGCCTGCACGCCGCCGTCCACGTCGACACTGGCATGAACCGGCTCGGGTTGCCGGCAGCGGAGGTTGAAGCGCTTGCCGCGCATCCGGAGCACTTGAAGGATTTCGAGCTGGCACTGGTCATGAGCCATCTTGCCTGTGCGGACGAGCCCGACAATCCCATGAACGCGCGGCAGAAGACGTTGTTTGACCAGTTGCGCGCCAAACTACCATCAGCTCCTGCGAGCCTCGCCAATTCCGGCGGCGTCTTTCTCGGCCCCGACTATCACTACGATCTCGTGCGCCCGGGCATCGCGCTCTATGGCGGCCGCGCATTCGAAGGCCGCGCCAATCCGATGCGGTGGGTCGTCAAGCTGCAAGCGCGCATTCTGCAGGTGCGCGACATCGGGGTGGATGCAGCGGTCGGATATGGCGCCACCTATCGCGCACCGCACGCGATGCGGATCGCGACGCTCGGCTGCGGGTATGCCGACGGGTTTTTGCGCGCCTTGAGCGTCGCGAGTGGTCAGCCGGGTGCGGCCGGCCACATCGGCGACCATCCGGTGCCGATCGTCGGCCGCGTGTCGATGGACCTCATCACCGTCGATGTCACGGATGCGCCCACGCATCTCGCCCAGCGCGGCGCCTGGGTCGAGGTGATGGGCGCGCGCACCACGCTCGATGATCTCACTGATCGCGCCGGCACGATCGGTTATGAACTGCTGACGCGCCTCGGCCGCCGCGTGCATCGCGTCTATACGGACGGGGAGTCCCCTCTCCCCGCCCTTCCGCGGGGAGAGGGTTAGGGTGAGGGGCGGCCGCGCGCACAGGAGCCTGTTGCCGCCCCTCACCCCGACCCCCTCCCCGTCTACGGGGAGAGGGAGCAGAAGAAATGGCCAAGGGACCCAAAACCACATTCGTCTGTCAGAACTGCGGAGCGATGTCGCCGCGGTGGGCGGGGAAGTGCCCCGAGTGTGGCGAGTGGAGCAGCATGGTCGAGGAGACCGAGGCTGCGGCGCCACCGGGCTCGGGACTCTCGAAGTCGTCGAAGGGCCGCGCCGTCGTGCTCGAAAGCCTGCAGGGCGCGGCCAAGGAATCGCCGCGCATCCCGACCAGCATGCCGGAACTCGATCGCGTTACCGGCGGCGGCATCGTGCCGGGCTCGGCACTGCTGATCGGCGGCGAACCCGGCATCGGCAAGTCGACGCTGTTGCTGCAGCTCTCCGCCGCGATCGCCAAATCCGGCCGCCGCGCGCTCTATTTCTCGGGCGAAGAGGCAACCGCCCAGGTGCGGCTGCGCGCCGAACGCCTTGGCCTCGCGGACGCGCCCGTCGCGCTCGCGGCGGAAACCAATCTCGCGAGCATCCTCGCGACGCTGAACGAGGGCAAGCGCGCCGACCTGATCGTCATCGATTCCATTCAGACGCTGTGGGCCGATGCGCTCGATGCCGCGCCCGGCACCGTCAGTCAGGTGCGCGCTGCGACGCAGTCGCTGATCCGCTACGCCAAGACAGCCGGATCGGCGCTCCTGCTGGTCGGCCATGTCACCAAGGACGGCCAGATCGCGGGCCCAAAGGTTGTCGAGCACATGGTCGATACCGTCCTCTATTTCGAGGGCGATCGCGGGCATCCCTATCGCATCCTGCGCGCCGTCAAGAACCGCTTCGGCCCGACCGATGAGATCGGCGTGTTCGAGATGGCGCAGGAGGGCCTGGTCGAGGTCGCCAATCCGTCGGAACTGTTCCTCGGTGACCGCGACTCGACCGCACCTGGTGCTGCGGTGTTCGCCGGCATCGAGGGCACGCGACCATTGCTGGTCGAGATCCAGGCGCTGGTCGCGCCGTCATCACTGGGCACGCCGCGGCGCGCAGTGGTCGGCTGGGATTCAAATCGCCTGTCGATGTTGCTCGCGGTGCTCGATGCGCGCTGCGGCGTCGGTTTTGCGGAGCACGACGTCTATCTCAACGTCGCCGGCGGCCTGAAGATCAACGAACCCGCCGCTGATTTAGCCGCGGCCGCCGCACTCCTCTCTTCGCGCGCCAACATTCCGCTCCCCAACGACCAGATCTACTTCGGCGAGATTTCGCTGTCGGGGGCGGTGCGCCCTGCCGGACATATGATGCCGCGCCTCAAAGAGGCCCAGAAGCTCGGCTTCAAACGGGCGATCCTACCGGCAGCGGGCGAACTCGATCCGAGTTCCGTCAAGTTGCATCTCACACGCCACACGCATCTCGATGCGCTGGCCCGCGCACTCAAGCCGTGACGCCGGAGGCGTGACGCCGCGCCTGCCGCGTTCGGGCGAAACACCTCAACCGCCCGTTCCGGTGGAATCGTGCTATCTGCGCCGCAATTAACCTCTATAACGTCCCCGTCGCGTGATCCCAGGAACCCGCATATGATCGGCCCGCTGACCTATCTCGACGCCTTTTTCCTCGTACTGGCCGGAATCTCTGGTCTTCTGGCGCTCTATCGCGGCTTCACACGTGAGGTTTTGACGATTGCCTCGTGGGGCGCGGCCGGCGCTGCGGTCTACTATTTCGTGAAGTCTTACAAGTCCGTCGCCGAAGGGGTCGCCGTACAGCTCGGCACCCGTACCGAATTCGCGCTGATCGGCATCGGCGCGTTGATCTTCCTGCTCGTCTTGATCCTGGTCCATCTGTTGACGGCGCGATTGGCGGACTCGATCCTCGATAGTCCCATCGGTATCCTGGACCGGATCTTGGGCTTCGGGTTTGGTGTCGTGCGCGCCTTTCTCGTGGTGCTGCTGGTTTACACCGGGTACGTCAAATTCGTGCACACCGACGAATCCAAGCAGTTCCCGTGGGTTCGGGACGCGATGCTGACGGGCCTCTTGAAACCGTCGGCCGAGGTGCTGCACGCGACATTCCTGCGCTTTGTGCCGAATGCGCTGCCGGGCACCGGCGAGCAACAGGGCTAGATCCTGGTTTGGTGGCTGGATGGCCACGGTTGTTCGCGCCTGCGAGATCTGCACGCTTGGGGCATCCCAAGGGGTGGCGAGACTCGGTCGCTTGGCCTATATGACAGCCACGGTTGCGCGTTTGGCGCAGGACCTCCTGTCAAACCACTGTCGGACATGCAGCGAACGAGGCAATCATGACGACGCGGGCCGAAGGTCGAGCTGTGGCGTGGGATGAAACGCTCGCAAGCCGCTACGGGGATGATCGGCTGCGCGAAGAATGCGGCGTATTCGGCATCTTTGGTCATGACGACGCGGCGGCACTCACAGCGCTCGGCCTGCATGCGCTGCAACATCGCGGCCAGGAAGGCTGCGGTATCGTCGCGTACGACGGACGCCACTTCAATCAGGAACGGCGCCTCGGCCTTGTCGGCGACAACTTCAACAAAGCCGATGTCATCGACCGGCTGAAGGGCCACATCGCTGTCGGCCACAATCGCTACTCGACGACGGGCGCCGTGGTGCTGCGCAATGTGCAGCCCTTTTTCGGCGATCTCGACTCGGGCGGTTTTGCGTTCGGCCATAACGGCAACCTCACCAACGCACACACACTGCGCGACAGCCTGACCTCGAATGGCGCCCTCTTCCATTCGACCTCCGACACGGAAGTCATTCTGCATCTGATCGCCCGCTCGAAAAAGCGCCGCATCGTCGAGCGGCTGGTCGATGCGCTCGTCCAGGTCGAAGGCGCGTACGCGCTCGTCTGCGTCACCAATGATATGCTGATCGGCGTTCGCGATCCGGTCGGCATTCGCCCGCTGGTGCTCGGCAAACTCGGCGAGTCGTACGTGCTCGCCTCCGAAACCTGCGCGCTCGATATCGTCGGTGCCGAGTTCGTGCGCGAAATCGAGAACGGCGAGATCGTCACCATCACCAAGGACGGCGTCGAGAGCCACCGCCCGTTCCCGCGGCGCCCGGCACGTCCGTGTGTCTTTGAGTACATCTATTTTGCGCGGCCCGACAGCGTCGTCGGCGGCCGCACGGTCTATGACGTGCGCCGCGAAATGGGCGCCGAACTCGCCCGCGAATCCAAGGTCGCAGCCGACGTCGTGGTGCCAATCCCGGACTCAGGGGTGCCGGCGGCGATCGGTTTTTCGCAAGCGAGCGGTATCCCGTTCGAACTCGGCATCATTCGCAATCACTATGTCGGGCGCACGTTCATCGAGCCCGAGCAGCGCATCCGCCAGCTCGGCGTCAAGCTGAAGCACTCGGCCAACCGCTCGGTCATTCGGGGAAATCGCGTCATCCTGATCGACGACAGCGTCGTGCGCGGCACGACATCGAAGAAGCTGGTGCAGATGATTTTCGAGGCTGGCGCCCGCGAAGTGCACATGCGCATCGCCAGCCCGCCGATCACGCATCCGGACTTCTACGGCATCGATACGCCGCGGGTAAAAGAGCTTCTTGCAGCGAATATGACAATCGACCAGATGCGCGAGTTCATGGGCGCGACGAGCCTTGCGTTCATCACGGTCGATGGCATCTATCGGGCGCTCGGCTACGACGGCCGCGACGCCCGCAGCCCGCAGATGACGGATCACTGCTTCACCGGCGACTATCCGACGCGGTTGCTGGATCAGGAAGGCGCAACGTCCCGGCCGCTGCAGCTCTCGCTGCTGTCCGAGGCGGTCTGACCGGACTTGATCAGGTCTCCAACGGTTGCAAGTCGCGCGGCGGCGGGTATTTTGGCCGGGCTGCGCCTCGGCGCCGGCGCCCACTCCTGCCTGGACATGCCCATGCCATTTGTCACGCGCGCCCTTCTCGCCATTGCCGCCACGGCGTGGATCTCGACGGCGGCGGCCGCCACCGAAATCAGCACAGGTGGGGCCGTCGGCGCTTATCATCAGAACTTTTGTCCGGTGCTCGCCGCCTATTTCAAATCGATCGGCCGCGATTACCCGTGCGTCACCTCCGCTGGTACGCGCGAGAACCTGGAGCGCGTCCTGAAAAACCCGCGCCAATGGGGCTACGGCCAGTTCGATGTGTTCGTGCTCGAGAACACCGCCCTCAACCAGCCGCGGGCATTGCGGATCGTGCGCCACGACGATGTGCGCGAGTGCGTGTTCGCGGCCACCCGCGACAAGTCGATCACCAGCTGGAACGACATCGCCGCCAACGCCGCGCGCATCAAGTTCGTGCTGCCGCCGCGCGGCTCGGGCAGCTACGGCACCTTCCAGTTCCTGCGCTCGATCGATCGCGACGGCCTCGATCGCGCTCGCGACGTCATTGAGGCCGACAATGCCGACGAGGCCATCCGGCAAGCGCTGAGCGCCGACGGCACGGTCACGCTGTTCGTGCAGTTCGCCGATCCCGAAAACGATCGCTTCAAGGCGATCCGCTCGCTCGGCGGCCACATCGTGCCGGTGATCGACCGTCACATGCTGAACCAGACCATCTCCGGCCAGCGGGTCTATCAGGCGCAGGAAACGCAGATCGAGAATGCGCGCTGGCTGGGGCCGGCGCCGAAACTCGTCACCGCCTGCACGCCGATGGTGCTCTTCACCGGCGATCCCTCGCGGATTGCGCCGGGCTTTGAGCAGCGCGACCAGACCGAACTCGTCGAGGCCGTGCGCGGCGCGCGTGCCGATATCTTCATGCCGATCGATACGGCGTATCAGCGCGTGCTGAAGCGGTCGCGCGAATTGTCGGCCACCAGCCTCGACCGCTTGTTCGAATTCGCCGACCGCGCCCGTGACAGGGCGCGCCCGCAAGGCACCCGCTAGGACCATACCGATGCCCGACAACAAACCACTCGCTGGACGCATCGGCCTCATCACGGGGGCGACGCGCGGGATCGGCTTTGCCGCCGCCAAGGCGCTGGCGGCGGCGGGCGCGCACCTTGTGCTCACAGGGCGGACGGCCGGCGCGCTCGAGGAACTCGACGATGAAATCCGCGCCGTCGGCGGCAACGCCACCCTCGTCACGCTCAATCTCAAGCACGGTGACAAGATCGATAGCCTCGGCCCGACGGTATTTCAGCGATGGGGCAAGCTCGATTTCGTCGTCGGCAACGCCGGCATCCTCGGGCCGCTGTCTCCGATCGGGCATGTGACAACCGACGCCTGGACCGAGATCATCGACATCAATCTGACGGCCAACTGGCGGCTCGTCCGTACGCTCGACCCCTTGCTTCGGCGCTCGGACGCCGGGCGCGCGATCTTCGTCACCTCCGGCGCCGCCAGCGCCAACAACGCCTATTGGGGGCCCTACGCGGTCAGCAAGGCCGGCCTCGAGGCGCTGGTCAAAACCTACGCCCACGAGGTCGAAAACACGACGGTGCGCGCCAACCTGATCAACCCGGGACCAATCCGCACCCGCATGCGCGCCAAGGCGTTCCCGGGCGAAGATCCGATGACGCTGAAGACGCCGGAGGATCTGGCGCCGCTGTTCGTGAAGCTTGCCTCGCCCGAGACGACCGAGAACGGCCGGATCTTCGACTTCAAAACGGGTGCGGTCCGCTAAATGGACGGCACCGTCGCGTCCGGCACACTCGCCATTCTGGCCGTCAGCCTGATTGCCGCCGGCCTCGTCATGGGGTTCCTGGCCGGTCTCTTCGGCATCGGCGGCGGCGCCATCATCGTCCCCGTCTTGTATGAGCTGTTCGCGACCCTCGGCATCGCGGAGAGCCAGCGCCTCCATGTCGCGATCGGCACGTCGCTCGCGATCATGATCCCGACCACGATCCGCTCGTTCCTCGGCCACAAGGCAA
Organism: uncultured Alphaproteobacteria bacterium; assembly: GCA_963779515.1. Classification (GTDB taxonomy): domain Bacteria; phylum Pseudomonadota; class Alphaproteobacteria; order Rhizobiales; family Hyphomicrobiaceae; genus CAVZYN01. The sequence continues at coordinate 492,784 of CAVZYN010000001.1, read as the reverse complement.
GGGGCGTCGTCGATATGGCGTTTCTGCGCCGGACGGGCCCCTACATCGTCATTGGAATCGTGATCGGCTCGGGCTTGGCGCGCTACGCGCCGGGCGCGCTCCTGAAGTGGCTGTGGATCGTAGTCTCGCTGGTGATCGCGGCGAAGATGCTGTTCGCACGCGAGGATTGGCGGCTCGGCGATGAGGTGCCTCAAGGCTGGGCCACCGAGATCACGGCGATCGCCGTGGGCGGCGTGTCGATGCTCATGAGCATCGGCGGCGGGGTCTTCATGACGACGTTCCTGACGCTGTTTGGCCGCCCGATACTGCCCGCCATGGCGACATCCGCCGGCTTCGGGCCGCTCATCGCCATTCCCGGCGCCATTGGATTCGCTTGGGCTGGATGGGGCGTCGCGGGCCTGCCGCCGCTCTCCCTCGGTTACGTCAGTCTGCTTGGCGCCGCGACCGTCATTCCGTCGAGCGTGTTCGCCGCCCCCTTCGGCGTCGGGCTCGCGCACGCCATTCCACGCCGCCATCTCGAGCTCGGGTTTGCCGCCTTCATGATCGCGGTCGCCGTGCGCTTTCTCTATGCCGCGCTCGTGTAGGCCGGGTTCACGATTTATTACCTTTGCTCGTGCCCTCATAGTTGTTGAACCGCCAACGATAAACCTCGAATTGTTAGGACTCTGTTCGCTTCTGCTTAAGAGTATCGCAAGCAAAGCAGCGTAGAAATCAGGGTGACTCAAGCCGAGTCTCGTTTAGCGTACGGTTTCATGTCCACGGCCAATACATCCAACCGCCTGCTCCTCATCGAGGACACTCGCAAGTTCGAGTGGACCATCGATGCGTGCATGCCGCTGGCGATTTTTGGCCTGTCGTTGATGTTCGGCGAGGCCTTTCGCCCCGTCATTTATCTGCTGCAGGGCCTATCCGCCCTGCTCGGGGCTTTCGCGCTCTACACGCTGATCTATCGTCCCGTCCGCCGCGTCGAAATCGATATGATCGGCGGTCAATTCGTTCTCACCGACAGTTATCTGCTCGGACGCGCCAAAGTGCGCCTGATCCCAGTCGCAGACACCACCGGCGTTCACGCTGTCGCGCTCAAGGATCAGCACACCGGCAACGAAAAATACCGGCTGCGGCTTGCATTGAGGAACGGCGGCGTCGTGGCCCTCGGCTTCACAAGCATGCGCGACAACAAAAAGATGGCCGAGATCATGCACGCCTTCGAGGCGGCGTTGCGTCAGGCCAAACCGCGGCGCGAACGCCATGCGCGCCTGTCACAACCGGCACAGGCCGTCGCCGACCCCTTCCGGCCGAACACGCTCATGGAAGCGGCCGATCGGATGGCGGAGGCCATCGGCCAGCCGCAACAGACCCAAACCTCGGTGCGCCGCGCGCGCGTTGTTCAGGGCCTGAAAGCTTAGCCTTCGAATTCGATCTGCATGCCGTCGTAGGCCGGCTCGATGTGGGCCGGCAAATCGCGTTTCAGTGCCTTGTAATCGAGATCGATATGCATGTGCGTCAGCACGGCGCGCTTCGGCTGAAATCGTTCGATCCAGGCGAGCGCTTGCGGCAAGCTGAAATGTGAGGGATGCGGGACGGGACGCAAGGCATCGACGATCATGATGTCGAGGCCCTCGAAGTGCGGATACGACGACGCTGGCGCGCCGACGATGTCGGGTGAATAGATGAGACGCCCGACGCGGAAGCCGAGCGACGGCAGCTCGCCGTGGTCCTGCAGGACGGGGGTCGCCGTGATCGGCCCGCCAGCGCCCGTAATCGTCAGCGGCACGCCCGCCGTCAAATCGCGCGGATTGAGGATCGGCGGATAGCTCGAACCCGGCCGCTGCAGGAAGCAATAGTCGAAGCGCTTCAACAGGCTCTCACGCGTGGCGGCGTCAAAATAGACGTCGATCTTGCGCTTCATCAGGAACGCCAGCACGCGCAGTTCGTCGATGCCGTGCGTATGGTCTGCATGATCGTGCGTGAAGAGGACCGCATCGAGATGTTCGACACGCTCGGCGAGCAGCTGATCGCGCAGATCCGGCGGCGTATCGATCAGCACGACGGTCTTGCCGTGCTTGGAAAACCGCTCGATCAGGACAGCGCAGCGGCGGCGGCGATTGCGCGGCTCTGAAGGGTCGCAGACGCCCCATTGATTGCCGAGGCGCGGGACGCCGCCCGACGAGCCTGTGCCGAGAAATGTCAGCCGGTACGTCATGCGGCGGCCCCGGTGACGAGTGCTGCGCGCGGCGTCTTGGCGTAGAGGCGGAAGAAATTGTCCGTGGTCGCGCGCGCGATCGCGTCGCGGTTGACGCCTTTCACCTCGGCGAGCGTCGCAGCGGTGTGGACGACGAACGCCGGCTCGTTGCGCTTTCCGCGGTGCGGGCCGGGACCGAGGAACGGTGCGTCGGTCTCGACGAGCAAGCGATCCAGCGGCACGGAGGCGAACACGCGGCGCAGATCATCAGACTTCTTGTAGGTGACGACGCCGGAGGCCGACACATAGAGGCCCAGCGCCACGGCACGATCCGCGAGGCGCTGGCCGCCGGTAAAGCAGTGCAAAACAGCGCCGAATGCGCCCTTCGCCATCTCGGCCTCGAGAATGTCACCCATGTCGTCGTCGGCATCGCGCGAATGGATGACGAGCGGCAATCCGGACTGGCGCGCAGCCGCGATGTGTTTCAACAAGCCTTCGCGCTGCGCGGGGCGCGGGCTCTTGTCATAGAAATAGTCGAGCCCGGCTTCGCCGATCGCGACGACCTTGGGATGCTGTGAAAGCTCGACCAGCCGGGAGACCGGCAAATCGAGTTCCTCATGTGCATTGTGCGGGTGCGTGCCGACAGAGCAGAACACACTGGGATAAGCTTCCGCGATCGCCCGGACCTGATCGAACCGCTTCACCCGCGTCGAGATCGTCACCATCAGACCGACGCCCGCCGCATGCGCGCGCGCGACCACGCCATCGCGCTCGGGCGCGAAGTCGGGAAAATCGAGATGGCAATGATGATCGATCAGCGTCACGCGGGCTTGCCCTTTCCCTTCGCCTCGACAGCTTCCGGCGGCATGTAGCGCGGAAATACGCCTTGGGGCGCCGGCAGGGCAATGCCCGGCTGCAGCCGGCCCTTGGCGCCGAGTGCCGCAAACGAGCGCGCGTCCTCAGGCTGCGCCAGAAGATCGAGCAACTTGTTGGCGGACGCCGGCATCACGGGTTGTGACAGGAGTGCGATCTGGCGCACGGCCTCGGCCGTGACGTAGAGGATCGTGCCCTTGCGCTCGGGGCTCAAGGTCTTGTCGAACGGCTTCTCGCTCGCGAAATAGCGGTCGCCGTTCGAGACGAGGTTCCACACCGCATCGAGGTAGATCTTGATGCCTTGCTTGTTCATGGCGCCGCGCGCGATCTCATAAAGCCCGTCTGCTTCGGCGAGCAACGCCTTGTCGGCGTCAGTGAACGCCCCCGGCGCTGGTACGATCCCATCGAAGTTCTTGGCGATCATCGACAGCGAGCGCTGCGCCAGATTGCCGATGCCGTTGGCGAGGTCGGCGTTGATCCGCGCCGCGATCACCTCGGGGCTGTAGCTGCCATCCTGGCCGAACGCGACCTCGCGCAAAAAGAAGTAGCGCGTCTGATCGAGCCCGTAGTGAGCGACCAGCGCGAACGGATCGACGACGTTGCCGACCGACTTCGACATCTTCTCGCCCTTGTTGAAAAGAAAGCCGTGGCTGAAGACGCGCTTTGGGATCGGCAAACCTGCGCTCATCAGGAAGGCCGGCCAATAGACGGCGTGAAAGCGCGTGATGTCCTTGCCGATCACGTGCAGATCGGCGGGCCAGTAATGCCAGTTGGGGTCTTTCTCGTCCGGAAAGCCGACGCCAGTCGTGTAGTTGTTGAGGGCGTCGATCCAGACGTACATCACGTGACCCGGGGTGCCCGGAACAGGCACACCCCAGTCAAACGTCGAGCGGCTGATCGAGAGATCGGCGAGCCCGGACTTGACGAACGACACGACCTCGTTGCGCCGCTCGGCCGGCAGAATGAAATCGGGCGTCTCCTCGTAGAGCTTCAAAAGCTGGTCCTGATACTTGGCGAGCCGGAAGAAGAATGTCTGCTCCTCGGTCCATTCGACCGGCGTGCCCTGAGGTCCAACGCGCACGCCCGACTCGAGGACTTTGGTCTCGTCCTCGCCGTAGAACGCCTCGTCGCGCACGGAGTACCAGCCGGAATAGCCGCCGAGATAGATGTCGCCGGCCTTGTCGATGCGCCGCCACAGCTCCTCGGACGATCTGTAGTGCTGCTCCTCCGTGGTGCGGATGAAGCGGTCGTGGCTGAGGCCGAGCAGTTCGACCATCTCCTGGAAGCGCGCGGCGTTGCGATCGGCGAGCTGACGCGGCGTCAAGCCCTCCTTCTGCGCCGTTTGCTGCATCTTGAGGCCGTGCTCGTCGGTGCCCGTCAGGAAAAACACGTCCTTACCGTCCAAGCGCTCAAAGCGGGCGATGGTGTCGGTGGCGATCGCCTCGTAGGCGTGGCCGATGTGGGGCACGCCGTTGGGGTAGGAGATCGCCGTGGTGATGTAAAACGTCGCTCGCCCGCTCATGATCGCGAGGCTCCATTCTTGGTCATTGATTTGGGTGGGTTGTAGAGGGGGCGTCCGGTTACGCCAAGCCCTCCATGCGGTATTTTGTCGGGCTGCGGCCACGCCTATGTCCCGGTGGTGCCTCAGAAAAAACCAAGGGCACTAACGCGATCGGTGTCGAATCAGCTATCACCGCGTGAATCGACGAAGGAGGTTACCCCATGTCCGATAAAACGACGTTGATTCTGCCGGGACGCAAAATGCTGGTCTCGCGCATTTTGAAGCGCGTGGCGCAGGCTGGAATGGGCGTCGCGCTGTCGGCGGCGGTCGTGCTGGGGGTGGTCGTCTTCAATGGCATGCTGATGGGCCGCAATCTGCCGCTGCAGGCCGCCATCAACAATTGGCTGTTTTTCATCAAGCGCTCCGAGATTCTTTCGATCATGGCGCTGACGGCATTCGTGACGGTGCTGTTCGTCTATTGGCAGCGCGACCGCGAGAGCGGCCGGAAGTAACGCCGCTACGAGCGCGCGGCGGCTTCGAGGCGCGTCAGCGTCGCAAGGATCAGGGCCTTGCGGTCGAGATTGAGCGATAGCGCTTCGGCGCGGTCGTCGACAATGGCTTGCCAGGCTTCGGCGAAGGCTGGCTGGCGCGCGCCGGTGACGAGGCGCTTGGCCAAGGCTGCATCGTCGCCTGTCGCGCCCGGCGTCACGCTCGCGCGCACGACGCGCCACACGAGATCGAGCAGCAGATTGTAGAACTGGAGGAACTGCTGCGTATTGGCGGTGCCGGCCAGTTCATCCGACAGCGTATGCGCCGCCGCCCAATCGACGTCGGGTAGTTTGGTGACGATGCCGCGCACGCGCTCATAGAGTTTGAGGCCGCCGGCACCCGAGAGCGTCAGCGCACGCCTGACGCTGCCACCGGCGATCTCGACGAGCTTTGTCCAGTCCTGTGGGCCGGGCGCCTCGATCTCGGAGGCCGAGACCGCTTGCACGACGGCGCGGCGCAAATCCTCCGCCGCCAAAGGGGCGAGATCGAGCGTGCGGCAGCGCGAGCGGATGGTCGGCAACAGGCGGCCAGGCTCCGACGAGATCAACAGGAACAGCGCACGGACCGGCGGCTCCTCCAGCGACTTCAACAGCGCGTTGGCGGAACTGATATTGAGCTCGTCGGCGCTGTCGACGATGACGACGCGCCACGCATTGTCGCCGGCCGTGTGGGAGAGAAACGTGCGCAGGCGGCGCACTTCATCGACAGGAATGACGGAGGCGTGTTTCTTGGATTTGTGATCGTAGGGGCGGCGGATCACGAGCAATCCCGGATGCGACAGCGCCAGCACTTGCCGAGCGGCCTGGGTATCCTCGCCAATTCCTAAACTCGCGCCAAAGGGATCGCGCTCGCGCGCTTCGGCTAAGACATAGCGCGCAATGCGATAGGCGAGCGTCGCCTTGCCGACGCCTTCGCGTCCCGTGATCAGCCAACCATGATGCGGCCGGCCCGCGCCGAAGGCTTCGGCGAACGCGGTCTCTGCCGCCTGATGGCCAAATAGCGCGGCGGTCTCGCGCGGATGTGGATAGCCATCGAGGCGGTCAGCCTCAGGCAGGGCTTCAACCTCTTGCACCGCCGGCGCGCGTGCCATCAGGGCGTCCCCAAGCGCTCGGTGACGATGTCCCAGATGCGGTCGGCGATCGCACCGGGATTGAGGGAGGCATCCACCACCGCGATGCGTTGGGGCTGCGCGCGCGCGATCTCGAGGAAGCCCTGACGCAGCTGCTCGTGGAACGCCAAAGTGCGCGCCTCGTAGGTATCGACGGCGATGAAGCCGCCTTGCGCGGCATTGATGCGGCGCGCGTTGGCGCGCGAGAGTCCGGCCTTGGCGTCGAGATCGAGCAGCAGCGTGAGGTCGGGCACCGTCGCGCCCAACACGATGCGCTCGAGATCGTCGATCACGGCATGGCCGAGCCCACCGGCGATGCCTTGGTAGACGCGCGTCGAATCCGAGAAGCGGTCGCAGAGCACAAAGCTTCCAGCGGCGAGCGCGGGACGAATGGTTTCGCCCAAATGATCGGCGCGGGCGGCGAAAAACAGCAACGCTTCGGCGAGTGCCGACTTCGGCGCGGTCTCGGCGGAGAGGATCAACGTGCGCACCTGCTCGGCGAAATCGGAGCCGCCCGGCTCGCGGGTGGTGACGACGCGCCGGCCTGCCTTGGCCAAGCGCTCCGCCAGGAGCTTCACCTGGGTGGATTTGCCGGCGCCCTCGCCGCCTTCGAACGTTATGAACCAGCCCTGTGTCATTGGCGCGTTCTACCCGCCGCGCCCACGCTCGTCACGCGGCGTAATTTTTCGGGCCGCCAGAAGGCCCCCTCATCTGGCCTTCGGCCATCTTCTCCCCAAGGGGAGAAGGACAAAATCGCGAGATTTCGCCGCGTGTCCCTCGCCCCTTGGGGAGAGGGTGCCCGAAGGGCGGGTGAGGGGGCCTTCGGGTGAGAACCGAATTGCCTGGGGGACGTGCACCCCCGCCCACTGAACTGCTGAAAACTCAGGGCATCCACTTGGTGGCCATGTAGACCAGGGTGTCGAGGCCGCGGCGCCAGCGGTTCGAGGGCGCCACGTCTTCGGCGGCAAAGAGCGGCACTTCGTTGGTGGCTTCCGACGACGACGTGACGCGTAGTTTCGCCACCTGATCGCCGCGCCGGATCGGCGGCTTCAGCGGACCGTTGTAGACGATCTCGGCCTTGAGGCGCTGGTTCGCTGGAAAGCGCGGCAGCACGATGTTGAGATCGCCGTTGCCCGTGAGCGGCAGATAGAACCGATCGCCGCCCCAGACGCGCGCGCGGCCAATCACTTCGCCGGCGTCGAACAGCTTGAATTCGCCGAACGAGCGGAAACCCCACTCGAGCAAGCGGCGGCCCTCGTCCTTGCGCTCGGCTTCGGTCGCAAGGCCGTTGACGACGAGAATGAGCCGGCGATTTTCCTGTTTGGCGGAGGCAACCACGCCGTAACCCGAACTCCTTGATGAAGCCCGTCTTCAGGCCGTCGACGCCCAAATTCACGCCCAACAGCGGATTGCGATTGAAGAAGCGATATGTCTGTTTCTTCGGGCCGCTGCTGGTGTAGTTGTACTCGCGCTGCGCGAACATCGGGTAGTAGTCCGGATACTCCTTGATCAGGAAGCGCGCGAGAACGGCGAGATCGCGCGCCGTCATCAGATGCTCGGGATGATAGAGGCCGGTTGCGTTACGGAACGTCGACTTCTTGAGGCCGATGCGGGTTGCTTCTTCCTGCATCATGCGCGCGAACGCGTCTTCCGATCCCGCAATGCCTTCGCCGAGCGCGATGGCCGCGTCGTTGCCCGATTGAACAGCAACGCCTTTCAGCAGCTCCTCGACTTTGATCTTGCTGTTGAGCGGCACGAACATCGCCGACGTGCCGGACGGTGCGCCGCCCTTGCGCCAGGCGTATTCCGTCATCAGGAATTCGTCGTCGGGCTTGATCTGTCCCGCCTTGAGCGCCTTGAACACGACGGCGAGCGTCATCAGCTTGCTCATGCTGGCGGGCGACGACAACTCGTCGGCATTGTGCTGGAACATGATGGCGCCCGAGTCGGCGTCCATCAAGATCGCCTGACGGGCCTTGACGACGAACTCGCCGCCGCCCTGCTGCGGCTGCTGCGCGGAGACGAGCCCGGCGCTGAGCGCGAGCACGAACGCAACCGCAGCTGCGAGCGCACCACGGAACATCATTGATCGGACGGTGAGAGTCAGGGGGCTGGCACTCATGGGCGGAGCGGATCTTTCGGGTCAGGCGACGTTGCGACTTTATCGGGCGCGGGGCCCGGCAAAGTCAACGGCGGCAGGGCAGCAAACGGCAAAGTTGACTATGGGACAATCGGCTGTTGCATCATAGATTTAGCAAACGCCGCGCCAAACGTCGCGACTTATTGAAGGCGCCTCGGCAACGGCGTGAGCAAAGACGGTTACCAGGCCTCGGCCAACCGCACCCCGCCGGTCCAAGGCTGTTGCGCGAGGTACGAGCGCTCCTGCCGGTCGTTGCCGTCGAGCGGCGCACGGCCGGCATAGCGCACGCGAACATTGGCGACACCCTGGCTCTCGGTGCCGAGAAGCTGCGCCGTGCGCCGCGACAGGTCGATGATGCGGTCATGGGCATAGGGCCCGCGATCGTTGATCCGCACCAGCACCGTGCGGCCATTCGCGAGATTGGTGACGTGGGCATAGGACGGGATCGGCAAGGTCGGATGCGCGGCGGTCAGGGCGTTCATATCGAAGACCTCGCCGTTGGCGGTCTTGCGGCCGTGGAAGTCGGCGCCGTACCAAGAAGCCACGCCGGTTCGGTCATAGCCCGGGTCTTCCGCCGGCGTGTACCAGCGGCCCGCGATCTGATAGGGCGCGCCGACCTTGTAGGTGCCGCCACCTTTAGGGATCTGCTCGCCGTCGTTGGCGCGTGGACTGGCCGCGACCCCATATTTCGAGGGGCTGAACGTGGTGGATGGCGACGGCGATCGCGCCGAATGGGACGGCGAAGACTTCGAGCACGCCGACAAGACGGCCGATGCCGCAAAGGCCAACAGAAGCGACCCCGGCCGCAACGACCGGTCAAACGCCAAGAACATACGCACGCCCACGCCCCCTCACCGGCTGCAACCCACCCCTGGGTCAGCGGCCGGATGCGGCGAGTGGTAGACCGAAGATGGTTACGAATTCGTAAAAACGCAGCGCCGCGCGCTCAGATCACTTCGTCGGTCTTGTCGTTGGTTTCGCCGAACCGGCGCAGCGTCGCCGGCCGCGTGCCCTCGTAAAGCTTCGCGAGACCCGGCGCGACCTTGGCATTCTCGCGCTCGAACAACGAACGCCCCTCAAGATCGCTCTCGACCAGAAACGGCCCGAAATTCTCGACGTCGAGCACCCAGACGGCCTGCGCGAGGCCAAGCTCCTCTTTCCAGTGCACATCGGCGACGCGCTTGATGCCGCGGCCGAGCAGCGCGCCGGTGCCATACCCGACGGTCGTGAGGTAGATGGCGTTGTTGGGCACGAACGAGCGGCGGTAGGTCTCGCTGGTCATGCCACCCTTGCCGATGATGATGTTGCAGCCGGACATCTGGAACCAGCCATCGAGCCACTTTGCGAAGCGGAATGAGGCCGTCGCGGTCACGGCGCCGACGTTGGCCGTGCCGTCGGGGTTGATGACAGCGGCCGGCGAACAATGGAAATTCACGATCCCCAGCGCCTCGCGCGAGGCCGGCATGCCGGCCCCATCCTCGATCGCGCGCTTGTAGACGCCCTCGCGCGCCGTGAAGACGCGCCCCGTCAGGTACACCACGTTGCCGATTTCCAGTCCGCGCAACGCGTCCGTCGACGCCGGCAGCGTCAGGTGGACCGTCTTCAATCCGTGGCTCATCGGCGAGTCTTCTCGTCCTGTTGGTTCTCCATACCTCTAACACGTCGTGCGGTGGTCATGAAGGCGCCGATTTATTGCGCCGCTCACTTCCCACCTTCCGGACGGCGGCGGCATCCGACATAGTGGCCTCTTGATGAACCGAGGGAGCGTCCATGTTTCGCTTGATGACACGCCGATCCGCCGTGCTGACCGCTGCCGTTGCCGGACTGTTCGCCTGCAGCCTGCCACAGGACACCGCCCGCGCCCAGGCCTTCCCGGCGAAGCCGATCACGGTGATCGTCGTGTTCGCCGCCGGTGGCACGACAGACGTGCTGACCCGCATCGTCGCCGAACACATGGGCCGCACGCTCGGCCAGCAGATCGTCGTCGAAAACGTCACCGGCGCGGGCGGAACGACAGGCTCGGCGCGCGGCGCCAGAGCCGCGCCGGACGGCTATACGTTGACGGTCGGAAGCCTCGGCAGCCACGCGGCCTCCATGGCGCTCTACAAGAACCCCGGCTACGACTCGCGCGAGCAGCAGCCGATCGGCCTCATCGCCGGCACGCCGAGCTACTTCGTGGTGCGCAAGAATTTTCCCGCCGCGACACTGAAAGATTACATCGCCTTCGCCAAGGCAAACCCCGACAAGGTGACGATGGCGCACGCCGGCGTCGGCTCGTCGACGCATCTCGCCTGCGTCTATTTCGAAATCCTGACCGGCATCAAGACCACGGCCGTCGCCTACCGCGGCAACGGCCCAGCGATGAACGATCTCGTCGCTGGCCAGATCGACGGCCTGTGTGATCTGGCACCGACCGCGGCACCGCAAGTCACCGCCAAGACCATCCGCGCACTCATGGTGGCGCTGCCCGAGCGCGCCGCCGCAACGCCCGATGTGCCGACATCAGCGGAAGCCGGGCTGCCCGAGTATCTCTTTTCCGGCTGGAACGCGATGTTCGCGCCGAAGGGGACGCCGAAGCCGGTGGTCGACACGCTGGCGGCCGCGCTGCAGAAGGCGCTCGCCGATCCAGCCGTGCGCCAGAAGATCGAGGCGCTCGCCAGCATCCCGCCGAAGCCCGCAGAGACGACGCCGGAGGCACTAGCGGCGACGGTTGCGCGCGACGTCGAGAAGTGGGGCAAGGTGATCCGCGACGCCAACATTCCGCAGCAGTAGGCGTTGGCGCCATGCGCGTTCGACGAGACGTCTAGTGAACAGCCGGAGATCTGGCGAGTTCATCGGCAAAAGCATAAAAACAAGGAGACAAATGGTTCCGACAACAATTGAAGTTGCGGCGTTCCGTAAGGTGGGGCGCTACGTCGATGACCGCTGTGTGGCTTGGGCATTGAACATGATTGACGCCGGTACGATTACGCCATCGATCTGTGCGCTCGCTGCAGCATGCCCGCCGTTCAGTGCATTCGAAATGCCTGAACTGGTCGACCGCGCACTTGAAGAGGTCGGGGCAAAGCCAATACCAACCGAGACGCATGGAGTACGGATAATCGCGTCGATCAGAGCCAAACAGGCGTTGGACGGCGAGCTGTCAATCGACGTTGCGCTTGCAGAATTGCATCAGCTTTTCATTGAACACGATCATCTTTCCGAAATCTTCGATTTCTACCTATTGCATGAGGCCAACGAGGATCTCAAACTCGATAGCTTCCAGTGGTACTGGCCCTCTGCGACAAGAGAAAACTTCAAACATGTCGTGACCGATCGTTTTCAACAATGGATTGCCGAAAACCCATTGCCAGACTGAATAGATAGCTTTGACTACGGTGCCTGCCGAGACGACGCCGGAAGCGCTTGCTGCAACCGTCGCCCGCGACGTCGAGAAGTGGGGCAAGGTGATCCGCGACGCCAACATTCCGCAGCAGTAATCCGGCGGTCTCGCCGGTCAGATCCTCCGTGGCGGCACCCCTCTGGCGCGTGCTCCGCCGCCACTCAGCAGCACACCCTCCGCGGTGAGGAGCGGCCCGTGCTCAGACCCAAGCGAACGTCGCCATCCAGCTTTTGATCGCGCACTCACTTCGACACCATCACCCCACGAGTGACAGCTTCGATCGCATCGCGTTACCATAGGAAATTGGTTGCTATGGTAACAAGCCTGCGCGGCAGCACCAGAAAAGAGCGAGGCGCAACATTGCCAGCACTTACTCGGCTGCGACAGCCGCCTCGCGCTGCCACTCCACCGTCGCGCGGCGCGAGTAATCGGTGAACCACATCGGATCGGTGCGGAATTCGGCGCGGCCGTCGCGATGGATGCGTGCGGTCGCTCGACGCGAGGATAGGCAGAACATGTGCACGCTCATCGGCATGCCGCCGGTGTGGCAATAGCCGACCTCGATGTGGCAATCGACGACCATGCTGGAGCCCATAAAGCCCATGGCGCCCATGCCGATGTTGTTGCCGAGATCCTTGAGCTCGTCTTCGAGCACGGCGATCTTCGGGTCAGGATTGCGCGAGCCGACGGTTCTGAGGCACGACGCCTGCTTGCCGAGCACCATGCTCGTATCCTTGGAGCCGCCGAGGCCGACGCCGACGATGGCGGGCTGGCAGGCGAGGCCGCGTTTGCCAAAGCCGATCAATGTGTCGAGAAAGAACCGCTTGATGCCGTCGATGCCGTCGCCGGGGAACAGCATACGGTAATCGGAGCCAAACAGCCCGCCCTTGTGCACCGTCGTCAGCTCCACCCAATCAGCATCGGGGTGAAACGCGTATTCGATTTCAGGCGCGTTGATGCCAACGTTGTTGTTGTGATCGGTGCGCCAGAGCGGATGCACGCGATTGGGGCGCAGCGGCACACCCGTCGTCGCATTGGCGGTGGCGCGGCGGAGAGCGGTCTCCAGGGCGATGGGCCCGCCGTCGATGCGCGCCTCGTTGCCGATCTTGACGTACCAGCGCGGGCAGCCCGTATCGCCGCACATGGCGCGACGGTCTTCCTTTGCCGCCTCGTAGTTCTCGAGCATCGCCTGGATGACGAACGCCGAAAGATCGCCCTTCTCGGTGTTGGCGCACTGGCGCAGGCCGCCGAGGTAATCCTCGGGGATCTCGATTGCCGCCTTCGACATCAAGGTCTCGGCGGTCTTTTGCAGGGCGGAGGCGGGGATCATGGTTATACCTTCCATCAACGTCATGCCCGCGCAGGCGGGCACCCACCCAAGCTTCGGTCAAGCAAGAGGTAGGTTCTCTTCAGAGGTTCAAACAAAGCTACACGTTCAAATCATGAGATTGGATGGGTGCCCGCCTGCGCGGGCATGACGTTGCTTTGAGGTTGAAGTTGCTCGGGGACGTCCTCGCTTCGTTCGATACGTTCTTCCATCGCGTATTGTTCGGAACACTATCATTCTGCCGCCGATTTGTCCTGAAGGATGCTTTGCCCCGGCTTGACGATGGTGAACGCCACCGGCGCGTTCGTCATGGCGATGGCGCCATCGCGCAGGCGCGCGACGGTGTAGGTTGACGTCGCCAGATCGCCAGGCTCGGGGAAGTCGACGCGATAGTGCGCGCCGCGCGAATTTTCGCGTGCCAGAGCGGCGCGGGTGATGACGTGGCTGGTCTCGATCAGCGATCGCAAATTCAGCCAGTCGTGCCACGTCAGATTGAACGCGCGATTGCCGTCCGGCACGCCCGTCGTCAGCAGTTCGCCTTCGAGCGCGTCGAGCGCACGCGCCGCCCGCTCCAACCCCTCCCGGTCACGGATCACGCCGACATCGTCCCACATGATATCCATCAGTTTGTCACGCATGCGATTGACGTCGCCCGCCTTCTGGCGGAACGGATGCTGCGCGCGGCTGACCTCGGCGTCGATCAGGGCTTGGTCCGGGTCGGGCGACGCGCCCACGCCGCCGATCCAGCGCACGATTTCATCGCCCGCAATGCCGCCGAACACGGTCGAGTTGGCAACGCCGTTGCCGCCAAGGCGATTGGCGCCGTGCATGCCGCTGGCGTCCTCGCCGGCGACGAACAAGCCCGGCAGTTCCGTCGAGGTGTCGACGTTGCAGATGAGCCCGCCCATGAAGTAGTGCGCCGTCGGCACCACTTCGACGAGACCGCCCGCGAGATCGAAGCCGCAATCACGGCAGCGATCGACCATGCCTTTGAATTGCTTCGCGACATGCGCGGGGCCGAGATGGCTCATGGCGATATAGACGCCGCCGTGCTTGGTCGTCCGGCCTGCCTTCATTTCTGCGTAGATCGCGCGACTGACGACGTCGCGCGTTGCGCGCTCCAGCTGCGGATCATAGTCCGCCATGAAGCGGCGTTGTGCATTGTCGAGCAGATAGCCGCCCGCGCCGCGCAGCCCCTCCTCGAGCACGGTTCCGGTCATGCGGGTATCGGGACCTGCCAGCAATCCCGTCGGATGGAACTGCACCATCTCCATGTCGCGCAGCGGCAAGCCGGCACGCAACGCCATGGCGAGGCCGTCCATGCTCTTGTCGCCTGAGGGCGTGTGATACTTGTACATGGTGGGCCCGCCCCCGGTCGCCAGCAGCACGGCCTTCGCCTGGACGAACTTGAACGCGCCGGTGCGCACATCGATCATCAAGACGCCCGCGAGCTCACTGCCGTCTTTCGATGGGATCAATGCCACGGCGCGATGCTCTTCCAGCCGGCCGATGGGCCGCGCCCACACCTGCTCCATCAGCCGGTTGATGATCTCGATGCCGGTGAGATCGCCTTTGTGAACGGTGCGATCGAAAGTCTGCCCCGCGAACGCCTTGCCGTGTAGCGAGCCATCGGGATTGCGATCGAAGAAGCAGCCGATCTCGTTTTCGAGTTCGCGCACGCGTTCGGGCGCGGTGGATACGAGTTTCCACGCCAGCTCCTGATGCGGCAGCCACTTGCCGCCTTCGATCGTGTCCATGAAATGGCGCTCGATCGAGTCGCCCTTGTGCAGCGCGACGTTGTAGCCGCCCTGCACCATGCGCGTGCAGCCGCATTTGCCGATCAGACCCTTGGTGGCGATCGTGATTTTGAGCGCCGGGTTCGCCTTGTGCGCGTGCAGCGCCGCGAAGAGGCCAGCGCCACCCGAGCCGAGGATGAGGATGTCCGTTTTAATGCGGTCGAGCATTGGCCAACCTGATCCTGTCACACCAGCACGTCGAAGTACACGCGGGCGAGATCAATACGGAAGTCTACGGCCTCGAACTGCAGCGCGTCGCTTGGGAATTTCAAAACGTCCAACTCGAACCCCGTTTCCGCGCGCCGGTAGTGCTCGACGCGCATCTGATCCTGATACACGAGGGCAATATGGCGGACGGTCGGCAGCGACTTGTAAAAGTCGAGCTTGGGTCCACGATCGTGATCCATGGTCGATGGCGAAAGGACCTCGACGACGACCAGCGGGTCGGTGATGAAAGTGCCGCCACCAGCGGGGCCGCAACGGACCACGACGTCTGGCCTCATCTTGTCTGTATCCTTTGGATCATCCGAACGCTGCACGCGCATGCCGCCCTGATAGGTGCGGCAGCCCCGCCCGTCCATGGCGAGCTTCAGCGGTGCACCGATGTTGCCGGCAATCTGTTCGTGTGTTTCGGTCGGATTTGTCATCATGACGATGACACCCTCGACCAGCTCGAACATGACTGTATCGGCTTGCGCCTCGACAAAGGTGTCGAACGCTTCGATCGTCACGGGGTCTGCTCGGCGCAGCGCGGTTGCCATGGTCACCTCGGCTTCAATCACTTCTACCCGCTGGCCATCAGGGTGTCACCGGCGGCCTCCGACGGCATTACAACACCCTTACCAAGAAGCCCGCCGCAGAGGCGATTGCGATGCCTGCCGCGGCGAGCGCGATCCGTTTCTGGTTGTCGCGCCAGGGGAAATTTTCCATGGCGAGCAGACGCAACCCGCCTAAGAGATGCACGGCGAGCAGAAACAACAGCCCTGTCTCGGCCAATTTGACGGCCGGGTTGTCGGTCCATTTAAGGAAGCCGTCGAGCCGCGCTTCGCCTTGGATCGCGAGACCGAGCGCGAGGAAATGCAGCGGCAGAAAGCACGCCAGCAGTATGCCGGAGATGCGGTGGACGAGCGCCGCGAGCCACAGAATGTCGCGGCGATAGGCGGGAGATCGCGGCATCATGCGAGCACCACGGCATAGACGGCGCGCAACCCGAGCAGCATTAGCAGCGCGCCGAAAACCCACATCAGCGCGTCGAGTGCCGTGCCTCGCAGGCCCAACCACTCATTGACCACATTGCGCACGCCGATGGCGCCGTGGATCGCGGCGCAGACGACAAAGACGCCGTAGGTCAGCCCCCAGAGGAGACTGCCGCGTGTTCGCCCGAGAATGTCTGCCGCGCTGAGACCTTTGCGTGTCGCGTAGAAGATCAGGACGACGTGGATCACAATCAACGGCGCCATGATCGCCGCCGTGACGCGCTGCCAGAGGTAGAGCCTAACGTTCAAGACTTGATCTCCCCTCGAACGTAGGCTTCGAGCGTGCGCTTTTTCAAGCCAGCGATGGAGCGCGTCGGGTTGAGCGTTTGCGGGCAATGCTCCTGGCAGGATTGGTGCGCGTGGCAGGCGTGGCAGCCGCCACTTTTGGAGATCGCCGTCAGCCGCTCGATATTGCCGGCATCGCGCGCGTCGTTGACGAGCGACCAGGCGCGATTGAGCGCAGCGGGGCCGAGATAGTCGGGGTTCCAGGCGACGGTATCGCAGGCCGAATAACAAACACCGCAGTTGATGCACTCGATGGCCTGGTTGGCGGAGATGCGCTGAGGCGCGTCCGGCTTGATCGGCTCGATCGGATCGGCGCGCGTCTTCGACGGCTCGAACACGCCCTTCGCGGCCTGCCACTTCTCGAAGAAGGGCTGCATGTCGGTCGCCAAATCCTTGATGATCGGCAAATTCTGCAGCGGCCGGATCTCCAACTGCCCGTCCTCGATCACGTTCGAGACGTGCGTGCGGCAGGTCCAGCGCGGCCGCCCGTTGACCGTCATGGCGCACGATCCGCACATCCCGACGCGACACGCGAAGCGATAGGAAAGCGTCGGATCGGTATTGCGCTGGATCCAGGTCACGACATCCAGCACGGTTTGGTTTTCGCGCTGCGGCACCTCGTAGCGCGCGAGCTCGCCGGACGCGTCGCCGCGCCAAACCGTCACCGTGAGCGTCGCCTGCTGTGCCGTCATGCTGACCTGACCATTCCTTGCGCGGTTCCCCGGAGGGATAGTCGGCCGATTTGCCCTGTTGAGCAACAGCGCCGCCGCTGGTACCCGTTGTGAATTCCACGGCTCTTGCCCTGACGCGGCACCCTGCCCCACGCTTCGAGGACACTATGACCGACACACTCCGCGGCGCCGATATCGTCACCCGTACACTTGAACGGGCGGGCGTGCGGACGATCTTTACGCTGTCCGGCAATCACATCATGCCTCTGTTCGACGCCGCCATTGAACCGAAACTCGACCTCATCCACGTGCGACATGAAGCCGCCGCCGTGCATATGGCCGATGCGTTTGGGCGGCTGACCGGCACATGCGGTGTCGCGATGGTGACGGGCGGCCCTGGTCACGCCAATGCGGTCGGTGCGCTCTACACAGCGCAAGTTGCAGACTCGCCGGTCCTCTTGCTCTCGGGCCACGCGGGCCTCGGCGAGCTCGGCCGCGGCGGGTTTCAGGAAATGCGGCAGGCCGAAATGGCGGCACCCGTCACCAAGGAATCGTGGACGGCGCGTTCGGTGACGACGCTCGGTCCGGATATCGCGGAAGCAATACGGATCGCGACCACCGGCCGGCCGGGCCCCGTGCATCTGAGCTTGCCGTTCGACCTGCTCGAAGCGCGGGTGCCGGGGTCGCCCGAGTTGATTCCACCGGCGTCGGCATTTGCACCCGCCGAGAACGCGCTTGAGCCAATCGTCGCAGACACGATCCTCGCGACGCTTGCAGAGGCGAAGCGGCCGCTGATCCTCGCTGGTCCGCTGTTCACAACGCCACAACGGCGCGACCTCATGACGGCGCTGTCCGCCGCCACGGGCGTGCCCGTGGTACCGATGGAGAGCCCGCGCGGCGTCAATGATCCGAACCTCGGGGCGTTTGCGGAGGTGTTACGGCAGGCGGATCTGATCGTGTTGCTGGCCAAGCCACTCGATTTCACGCTGAAGTTCGCGGATGCGCCGCATGTCGCCGAGAGTTGCCGGTTCGTCGTGATCGATCCCGACCGCGCGTTGATCGCCCGCGCTGAGCGCGAAAAAGGCCAGCGCCTCGTCCGCGCCATTTTGGCCGAGCCGGTGTCGGCGGCGAAGGTTCTCGCCGCACGCGCCAAACCGCATGCAAATGCCGCGTGGCGGCGGGAAGTGGCGGCCGCCACCACATTCAGGCCTGCCGAATGGGCGACGCAGACGTCGGCGACCGTTGGGAAACTGCATCCGCTCGACCTCTGCCGCGCGGTTGCGGGCGTGATCGAGACGACGCCCGAGGCGATCCTGGTTTGCGATGGCGGCGAAATCGGCCAGTGGCCGCAAGGGGCGGTACGCGCCAATCGTCGCGTCATTAATGGTGTTGCGGGGTCCATCGGCGCGTCGATCCCGTTCGCGCTCGCCGCGCGCGCGGTTGACGCCAAGGCGCCCGTCATCGCCGTGATGGGCGACGGCACGTTCGGCTTCCACATGGCGGAGTTCGACACCGCCGTGCGTCACAATCTGCCGTTCGTCGCCGTGGTCGGCAACGATGCCGCCTGGAACGCCGAGCATCAGATTCAGCTGCGCAGCTACGGCAAGGATAGGACATTCGGATGCGAATTGCTGCCGACCCGTTACGACCGCGTGGTCGAGGCGATGGGCGGGCATGGCGAGCATGTGACGAGCGCCGCGGACCTTGAACCGGCGCTGAAGCGGGCGATCGCAAGTGGCAAGCCCGCCTGCGTCAACGTCATGATCGAGCGCGTCGCCGCGCCGCAGATCAAGCGGTGATTGCCTCACGCTAAGCGAATGTCCGCCAGACGCACGACAAGAGCTGGGCATAGCAGTGAGGCAAGTGTTTCATCGCGCATGACACTGCGTGGCTCAGGATACCCGGCTGGTGCTGGATTGCGGAAGACCTTGGTCTCCAGCGTCGCGGCATTGATCACCCAATACTCGCGCACGCCGAACGAGGCGTAGAGCGGCGCTTTCGTCGTCAGATCGTAGTTGAGGCTGCTGTCGGCGATCTCGACGACAAGCAGTACATCGGGCCCGCGCACGTCCGGCGGCAGGATCGCCTCCGGATGCACAAAAATATCTGGATGCGTGTACGTATCCACGCTCAAATTGAACTGAGGCTCATAGCCCAGTGAAATGTCTTCTGGGCTCAATCGCGTGAGCTTTTTTGCAACCGCGTTTTTGATGATCTCGTGCCTGTTCCCCTTGGGCGACATCGGAACGACCTCCCCGCCGATCAACTCGAAGCGTTCGTCGTTGCCACGCGTATCGATGAACAGGCCGAGTTTTGCCGCGGCCTCGAGTTCGGCCGTGGTCCAGCGCCGCCGCGGCAAGCCTTCGGCGGCCTGCGTGGTTCGAGGCAGCCTGTTGTGCCTGTAGATTTCATTCATAGCGTTAGCCTTCCACAAAGTTGCGGTCAGCGGACCTAAGCCATACGAACGTCAGCGAGCCTGACCTTTAGCAGCGGGCAGAGCAGAGCTTGCAAGCACTCGTCTCCCGGAACGTTCTTCGGTTCGGGGTAGCCCGAAGGCGCGGGATCGCGAAAGACCTTGGTCTCCAGCGTCGCGGCGTTGATTACCCAATACTCGCGCACGCTGAATGATGCGTAGAGGAGAGCTTTGGTCGCGAGATCGTAGTTGAGGCTGCTGTCAGCGACTTCGACAACCAGCAGTGCATCTGATCCGCGAACGTCGGGCACCAATAATGGCTCGGGGAAAACCAAAATGTCAGGTTGCGTATATTCATCTGGAGCCAAATTGAACTGCGGTTCGCTCGCGATGATGAGCTTTTCATGACCAATGCAGCGATAGAAATACTGCGTGACCATAGTACGCACGATCTCGTGCCTGTTCCCCTTGGGCGACATCGGAACGACCTCCCCGCCGATCAACTCGAAGCGTTCGTCGTTGCCACGCGTATCGATGAACAGTCCGAGTTTTGCCGCGGCCTCGAGTTCGGCCGTGGTCCAGCGCCGCCGCGGCAAGCCTTCGGCGGCCTGGGTGGCGGTTGGAAGTTTGTGAGGCCGGTAGATCTCGTTCATGGGCAAAATCTAGCACAGCGTGCAGTTACTGGCCATATGCGCGGGATTAACCGCGGTTGACCTGGCCGAGCGTGAAACCGGCTTTGCCGGCATAGCCTTTGACGATCGCCTCGCGCTCGGTGCGGCTCAGCACCCGGTCGACATAGTCGAAGCCGCCGGGCGCGCGCTTCTCGACTTCGTCGATCACGCGCTCGGGCCCACCGGTGCGATTGAGACGCACGATCTCGGCCGTCTTCGGCAAGCGGTCGGCTTCGTACTCGCCGAGCGCCTGCATCGGATGCTCGGCTTTCTGCAGCCAATCGGCAAGCGAACGCGCATCAAGGATCGCTTGCGCGGCGCCGTTCGAACCGACGGGGTACATTGGATGCGCAGCGTCACCGAGCAGCGTCACGCGCCCGAAACTCCAGCGCGGGAGGGGATCGCGATCGCACATCGGGTATTCGTAACAAACCGGCGTGCCGCGCACGAGGCCCTCGACGTCGACGCCTGGCACGACGAAGCGGCGCGCGTAGGGCACGACTTCGTCCATGCGGCCGAGTCGCGACCAGCTGTCCTTGGGCGGCGGCGATGACCCATCGGCGACTCGGATCGCGATCGCCCAGTTGGTCAGCATCGTCTCGGGATAAAGGCCCTTCGCGATCGGATAGAGGGCGAGCTTCGCGCCCATGCCGCCGCCGATGTACATGGAGCGGCCGGAGAGGAACCGCGGCCAGTCGCGCGCACCGCGCCACAGGACCACGCCTTGCCAGCTCGGCGGGCCCTCCTTGGGGTAGAAGTGCCGGCGCGCGACCGAATGGATTCCATCGGCGGCCACCAGAACATCGCCGCGAACGGTCTCGCTGCCGATGCCGTGGCGTGCGTCGGTGAAGTGCGCGGTGACACCGCCCTCGTCTTGCACGAAGCCGGAAAGGCGCAGCCCCGTGCACACGCTCTCCGGGCCGAGCTTTGCGAGAACCGCGTCGTAGATCGCCTTCTGCAGGCGTCCGCGATGGATCGAGAACTGCGGAAACTCGAAGCCGGCGTCGGTGCCGCGATTTTCGCGCCACACTTCTTGGCCGAGGCGATTGATGTAGATCAGCTCCTTGGTGCGCACCGCGATCTTGTCGAGCGCGGGCAGCAGGCCAAGTGCGGCCAGCTCCTTGATGGCGTGCGGCAGCGTGTTGATGCCGACGCCGACCTCGCGGACCTCGTGCGCCTGCTCGTAGATCACGGATTTGATGCCGCGCGCGTGCAGCATCAGCGCGAGCGTCAGCCCGCCAATTCCCGCGCCTGCAATGATCACCGTCATGAGAGACTCAACGTTACGCGTGGTTTGGCGCCTCAGGACTTCTCGTCCGGCGGCGGCAGGAAGTCGACTTCGTGCTTGGCCGACAGTGCCACCACCTCGGGCGGCGTCTGCTCGGGCATGTTGTGGATCGCCCAGAAGAGATCGAAGAGGCGGCGGGTGGGTGCGACCCAGAAAAAGCATTTCACGATGCGATCGGACTTGTTGAAGATGCCGTGCGGCAAGCCCTTGGGCATGCGCACCAGATCGCCGGCCTTGGCGAGCGCATCCTTGCCGTCGATCATCAACTCGAACTGACCTTCGAGCATGTAGATGAATTCGTCTTGCGTTGGGTGGATGTGCGGCGGCACGAAGGTGCCCGGCGGGAACGTCGCGTGCCACGAGAACGAGGCGTCGCTCACCTGTTTTGGGATGTAGGTCTGCCCGAGAATGTTCCAGACGATGTTGTCGATGCCTTCGCCGGCACGCGTCACACCCGGTGTCATGACTGTCATGGCGTTGTCCTCTAGTGTCCAGATCGCGAAGTTCGTTGCATTCTCGGCGGCCTCAATTCGAACTTCGCGATCGAAAAGGACACTAGAAAGTAATTCTTGCTCGTGTGATTCAGATCGAGAAGTCCGTTAAAACACCTACGGATAATATGAAACGGACTTCTCGATCATAACACTTGCGTTGCAGTCCACCCTCACCCGCCGAGATGCAAAAAGCGATCCCGGACGGTGCGGTCAGATGTCAGTTGTGCGCTGGTGCCGCGCCAGGCGACCCGGCCTTTTTCCAGGATTATGTGCCGATCGGCGAGGCCGAGCAGCGCTTCGATGTTCTTATCGATAACGACCAGCCCCTCGCCTTCGGCTTTCAGGCGGGCGAGACAGCTCCAGATCTCGGCCCGGACCAGCGGCGCGAGGCCCTCGGTTGCTTCGTCGAAGATGACGAGCTTGGGGTTCGTCATCAGCGCACGGCCAATGGCTAGCATCTGCTGCTCGCCGCCCGAAAGCTGGCTACCGAGATTCTGGCGGCGCTCGGCAAGGCGCGGGAACAGTTGGTAAATACGGGCGAGCGTCCAGCGGGCGGGGCCGAAACGGGCGGCGGCCGTCGCGATCAGATTTTCCTCGACGGTCAGGGTCGGGAAGATCTGGCGGCCTTCCGGCACGAGACCGAGGCCAAGCTGTGCGATCTCGTGGGGCGGCCGGCCCGTGATGTCGCGGCCCTCGAAGCGTATGCGGCCGGATTTTGGCTTCAGAAGGCCGAAGATTGCGCGCACGGTCGTTGTTTTGCCCATGCCGTTGCGGCCGAGCAGGCCGACGGCCTCGCCCGCGGCGACGGAGAGCGCGACGCCGTGCAGCACCTGCGCCTCGCCATAGCCTGCCTCGAGTGCCTCGACCTCCAGCATCAGACGGCCATCTCCTCACCGAGGTAGGCGGCGCGCACGGCCGGATCGCGGCGGATGGCGCCGGGCGTGCCGGTCGCGAACACGCGGCCGTAGACCAGAACACTGATGCGATCGGCGAGCGCGAAGACGGCGTCCATGTCGTGCTCGACCAAGAGGATCGTGTATTCGGACTTGAGTTGCCGCAGCAGCGCGATGACGGCCACCGACTCCTCGCGGCCGAGGCCCGCAAGTGGCTCGTCCAGCAGGAGAAGTTTTGGCGCTGTCGCCATGGCAATCGCCAGTTCAAGAAGCCGCTTTTCGCCATGCGACAGTTGTCCCGCGCGGACGTCCTGCCGCGCGGCGAGCCCGACCCGCGCAAGAGCGGTGAGTGCCGGCTGGTTCAGCGCATCTTCCGCCGCCGCCGGAGCAAAGAATCTGAAACTCGATCCCGACCGTGCCTGGACCGCGACGGCGACGTTCTCCAGCACGGAAAATCCTGGCAAGATCGACGTGATCTGAAACGAGCGTGCCAGCCCATAGCGAATACGCGTGTTCATCGCCATGTTGGACACGTCCACACCGTCAAACGTGACCCGTCCGGCATCGCTCGCAAGCGCACCGGAGATCTGATGAATGAGCGTCGTCTTGCCGGCGCCGTTCGGGCCGATGACGGCGTGAAGCTCGCCTGGGCGGACGTCGAGCGTTACGTCGTCGGTGACCACCAGCGCGCCATACGCCTTGCGCAGGCCCGAGATTTGCAAAAGTGTCTCAGCCATCGGATCGCCCTCCGAGCCGCTGAAGCGCACCGGCGATGCCGCCGCGGCCGAACAGGACGACGAGCACGAGCAATGGCCCGAAAATCATCTTCCAGTGCTCCGTCAAGCCCGAGAGCCATTCCTCGATCAGGAGAAACGCGAGGGCGCCGAGGATCGCGCCGTGCAGCGTGCCGATGCCGCCGAGAATGACCATGATCAACAGCTCGCCGGAGCGCTGCCAGGACATGTAGGCGGGCGAAACGAATCCCGTTTGATTGGCCAGGAGCACGCCCGCCACCGCGCCCATGACACCAGCGATCACGCAGGCCGTGAGTTGATAACGAAAGGGAGAAATGCCGATCGCTCGCATGCGCTCGGGATTTTCGCACGTGCCGCGCAGGACGCGGCCGAAGCGGGAGGCGATGACACGGCTGAGCAGCACATAGACGGCGATGAGAAGCGCCAGCACCAGATAGTAGAACACCCGGTCGCTCTTCAGGAGGTCGGCGCCGAACAGGCGGCTGCGGCCCGCGAGCGACATGCCGTCGTCGCCGCCGTAGGCCGAGAGCGACACGGCGAGGAAAAAGAGCATCTGGCCGAAGGCGAGCGTGCTCATGATGTAGTAGACGCCGGTGGTACGGAGCGAGATCGCGCCGGTGACAGCGGCGAAGGCGGCCGCGGCGATGAGGGCGGCGATGATCTGCACCAGAATGTTGTCGATGCCGTGCGACGCCAGCATGCCGACGGCATAGCTGCCGATGCCAATGAAAGCCGCGTGCCCGAACGAGACGAGCGCGCCATAGCCGACAAGCAGATCGAGCGACAACGCGGCGATGGCAAAGATCATCGCCCGCGTCAGCAGGCTCAGGATGTAGCCTTCCGCGCCAAAGCGGGCGGCGATCGGCACTAGCGCCAGCGCGAGGAAGAGCACCGCGATCCAGCGGCCCGCACCCGCCGTCATCGCTTCACCGGAAACAGACCCGACGGCCGGAAGAACAGGACCGCGGCCATCAGGATGTAGATCAGCATCGGCGCGAGCGATCGGCCGGTTTGATTGGCGGCGGCGGGCGCCATCACAAGCTTCAGAAATTGCGGACCGAAGGCGCGGCCAAGGGTATCGATCAATCCGACCAGAAGTGCTGCAATGAACGCACCGCGGATCGAACCGATGCCGCCGATGACGATGACGACGAACGTCAGGATCAGCAAATTATCGCCCATGCCGGGCTCGACCGAAAGAATGGGCGCAATCATCGCGCCGGCAAATCCCGCGAGCATGGCGCCGAACCCGAACACGATCATGAAGAGGCGGCCGATGTCGACGCCGAGCGCCGACACCATCGGCGCATTCGAGGCGCCGGCCCGGATCAGCATGCCGACACGCGTGCGGTTGACGAGCACGTAGAGCAGTGCTGCGGTGGCGAGCCCCACCACAATCAGCGCGATGCGATAGGTCGGGTAGAGCAACCCGTCCATCAGCCGCACACTGCCCGAAAGTAGATCGGGCACTGGCACGCTCAAGGGGGCAGCACCCCATACCGCCTTCACACCCTGATTGAGAAACAGAATCATGCCGAAGGTCGCGAGCACCTGATCGAGATGATCGCGGGTGTAGAGATGCCGGAACACGAGGACTTCAAGCAGTAGACCGAACGCCAGCGCTGATGGCAGCGTCAGCAACAGGCCGAGCCAAAAACTCCCCGTCATGGCCGAGAACATGGCGGCGAAATAGGCACCGATCATGTACTGGACGCCATGCGCGAGATTGATGAAGTCCATGACGCCGAAGACGAGCGTCAGGCCCGCCGCGATCAGAAACAACAAGATGCCGAGCTGCAGACCGTTCAGAGTCTGGACGAGGAATAGAGCCGTGGACATGCGGTGCAATCCTTCTCCCCATCGCACTACGTGATGGGGAGAAGGAAGATCTCCTCACTTCATCGGGCATTCGGCGGCATGGATATCGACGTGGTCAGAGAAAACGCGCTCGGCGATTTCGGTCTGGAACTTGCCGTCGGCGCGCTTGGCGACCTTGACCAGATAGAAATCCTGGACCGGATAGTTGTTGGTCCCGAACTTGAACTTGCCGCGCAACGATTTGAAGTCCGCCTTCTTGAGAGCGGCGCGGATCGCGTCCCGATTGGCGAGCTTGCCGCCGCCGGCCTTGAGCGCGCTGTCGATCAGCATCGCGGCATCATAGGACTGCATGGCGTAGGTGCCGGGCACGGCCTTGTAGGCCTCCTCGAACGCTGCGACGAACGCCTTGTTTTGCGGGTTGTCCATGTTCGGCGCCCAGTTGGCGCCGGCGAGGAAGCCGAGGGCCGCATCTTGCTGGGCCGGCAACGTCGATTCATCCGTCGTGAAGGCCGACGTGAACGGGATCGAGGAGAGGCCGGCTTGGCGGAATTGCTTGACCAGGTTCACACCCATGCCGCCCGGCATGAACGTGAACAACACATCAGGCTTGGCTGACGCGATCTTGGCGAGTTCGGCGGAGAAATCGAGCTGGCCGAGCGGGGTGTAGACCTCATCGACGATCTCGCCCTTGAAATGCCGCTTGTAGCCGGCGATCGCGTCCTTGCCGGCCTGATAGTTCGGCGCCAGCAGGAAGGCGCGCTTGAAGCCCTTGTCTTGCGCGTACTTGCCGAGCACCTCGAAGTTCTGATCGTTTTGATAGGAGGTGACGAAGAAGTTCTGATGGCACTGTTTGCCGGCGAAGTTCGAGGTGCCGGCATTGGGGCTGATCAGGAAAGCGTTGGAGTCCGTCACGGGCTTGTGGATCGCCTGCAGGATATTCGAGAAGATCGGACCAACGACGAAGTGCACCTGATCGCGCTCGATCAGACCCTTGACCTTGGTGACGGCGACGTCCGGCTTCAGCTCATCATCGATGACGACGACCTCGACATCGAGGCCGCCGAGCTTGCCGCCGAGCGACTTGACCGCGAGATTGAAGCCGTCGCGCAACTGGCCGCCGAGCACGGCAGGTGGACCCGACAGCGAGGCGATGATGCCGATCTTGAGTTTGTCCTGCGCGACGGCGGGCACGGCGGCGGACGCGAGGGCCGCGGCGGCAAAGAGACCAGCCGTTAACGTGCGCGAAATCGATTTGGCCATTGAAGTCCATCCCTGGAACAGTGTTGTGGGCGCACGAGCCGGCGCCTTGGGCACCATTGAAGCCCGACAAGGCCCCCCATTGGCAAGCGCAATGATCGGGGCAAGCGCGGCCGGGCAACCCCTGTGAGGCTGCCGCTGGATCGGCGCCCGCCGCGATGGGGCGATGGCTGAGAAAGTTTGAGACGATCCGGACAGACAGCCTTGCGCGCGCGCAATACCGTGATAGAGGCAGCGCTGACGGCGACGCACGGCGCGGCGCCATGCCTGGGAGACTGCTGATGTTCGCTGTCGAAGTCCGAGATCGCATTATGATTGGCCACTCGCTGCCCGACCCGTTCTTTGGACCGGCGCAGGGCATGCATGGCGCCACCTTCGTCGTCGACGTGGCCTTCTTCCGCGAGAAACTGACCAAACAGAATGTCGTCGTCGACATCGGCGCAGCTTTGGATGTTTTGAACAAAACACTTAAACCGCTGGCCTATAAGAACCTCGATACTTTGCCCGAATTCAAAGGCAAACTGACAACAACAGAATTTCTCTGCAAGCACATCTTCGATGCGATGGCCAAAGCCGCCAAAACGGGCGCGCTTGGCGCCGATGGAAAGGGCCTCGCCAAGATCAAGGTGACGCTGCACGAAACGGATCTCGCACGCGCCTGGTTCGAGGGGCCGATCAAGGCTTGACGCAGACCGAGGCCAACACAGGGGCATGCATGATGCGGGTGTCGTTTGTAATCCCCGGCGACATCGATTTGCCGACCGGCGGCTATGCCTACGATCGCCGCGTGCTGCGGCTGTTGCGCCAGCGCGGCCTCGATATCGACCACATCGTGCTGCCTGGATCGTTTCCGTTCCCAGCTGCGGGGGATCTCGCGCTCACTGAGAAGCAGCTGGCGGCGACGCCGGCCGATAGCGTGCTTCTGATCGATGGCTTGGCGCTAGGCGCCATCCCGGCGGATCTGATGCGGCGCGTCCATCGCCGTTTCGTGGCGCTGATCCATCACCCGCTGCATCTCGAAGTCGGGGCTCTCGGAACAGCAATCGCAGACGCTGTTCGAGAGCGAACGCGATGTGCTGGCGCTGGCAGCGCACATCGTCGTTACCAGTCCGACCACCAAGACGCTCGTCGCGCGCAATTTCAATCTCACCGCGGATCGCATCACGGTGGCGGAACCCGGCACCGCGCGGACACTACGCGCGCGGGGGGGCGGCGTGGGGGCCGGGGCGCCGGTGCGGCTGCTGGCGGTCGGCTCGATCGTGCCGCGCAAGGGGCATCACGTCTTGATCGAAGCGCTGGCGACGTTGACCGATCTCGATTGGTCGCTCGACATCGCCGGCGCCGATGACCGCAGTCCGGAGACGGCCGAGCGCGTTAGAGCGCTGATCAAGTCGCAGCGGCTCGAGTCCCGCATTCGCATGCTGGGCGCGGTCGACGACGCCCGGCTCGCCGATCTTTATGCCGACGCCGACCTCTTCGTCATGCCGTCGCTGTTCGAGGGCTATGGCATGGTGCTTGCCGAGGCGATGGTGCGTGGGTTGCCGATCGTCTGCACCACGGGGGGGGCCGCTGCCGAGACCGCGCCAGACGCGGCCGCCCTCAAGGTGCCGCCGGGCGATAGCGAGAGCCTCGCACGCGGGATGCGCCGCCTGATCGAGGATCCACCGCTGCGCCGCCAGATGGCAGACGCCGCCTGGGCCGCGGGCCAAAAATTGCCGCGATGGGAGGATACCGCGCGTCTCATCGCCGATGTACTTGAAAGTCATGTCCCATGAGCGGTTTCTCGCCTGAATGGCTCGCGCTGCGCGAGCCCGTCGATCATCGCTCCCGCGACGGCGCGTTGGCGGAACACGTCTCCGCGCACTTTGCGGATCGACCGAACATCGAGGTCGTCGATCTCGGCTGCGGCAGCGGCTCGAACATTCGCGCCACCTACGCGCTGCTCGGACCGGAGCAGACGTGGACCCTCGTCGACTATGATCCCCGGCTGTTGGTGGCCGCACGCCAGACGCTCGCTGGTTGGGCGGACAAGACCGAGACCACGCCCGATGCGCTCATTCTCTCCAAGGCCGGCAAACGGTTGACAGTGCGGTTCCGACAGGCCGACCTCAACCGCGATCTCGATTTCGCACTCGGTGAAAAGCCGGATCTGGTGACGGCTTCGGCGTTGTTCGATCTCTGCTCGGCGGGCTTCATCCAGACGTTCGCGACGGCGCTGACGGAGCGGCGCGCGGCGTTTTATACGGTACTGACCTATAACGGGGTGCAGACGTGGACGCCCGCGCACACGGACGACACCGCGTTCGCGGCGGCGTTTCATGCGCATCAAATGACCGACAAGGGCTTTGGTGCTTCCGCCGGGCCGAAGGCGCCGGCGGCACTGGCGGCGGCGTTCAAGGCCTGCGGGTACGCTGTCGGCGAAGGCGACAGCCCTTGGCGGCTCGGCGCGAGCGATCAACAGTTGATCACTGATCTCGCGACGGGTTTTGCGGGCGCCGTGCGCGAAACCGGGCGCGTTTCGCAAGCGGCGGTCGAGACTTGGCTCGAGACGCGGCGCACCGGCGCGGTGGTCGGCCATACCGATACGCTGGCGACGCCACGGTAATCATCAGTGCGGCAATCAAATCTTTATAGTTATCCTATCCGCAGCCGCGCTAGTCGGCATCTGCTGGTCAGCTCGCAAACTGCTTGAGTAAGAGTGACCTCAAATAGACTTGTAGTTGCCTAGTATCGACGCGACCTTCGGCCCAGGCTTCGTCAGCAGATCGGAGGCCATCGTAATAGGGCTTCGCGTCCTCACGGATCAAATCCGGGAGTGTTCGCCGCCCCGGCAAGACCGCCTGATATCGCGTACATAGAACGTAATAGGCCGCAGCACGCGCGGTTCGCCCATTTCCCTCCTCGAAGGGATGTATCCATGTCAGTCGCCACAGAACATAACATGCTGCTTCGACCTCGCTCCAATTGTTCCAGTTTTGCGCCACGTCGTGCACCAACTGGAGCATAAGCTCTCTTACGTTGTCATGGGTTGGCGGTTCGTGTGCCGATCGCTCAATATGCACCGGGCCACTTCGAAGCTGCCCCGGATTGGCCGTCAAATTCACCACGGCAAAATGATTGAGGGACGTTAACAACCCAAGAGTGACTCTGGGCGTGGTCTCGATGGAGCAACTCGATGGCCAAACGTGCACTATCAATCAAAAAATCGTATTGCCACAATAGATTTCGATTGGTCACTAACTCGTGGACGATCGCGTTCCGATCAGGCGAGATCACGAACGGCATGTTTATGATCCAGCGGACTTCAATCCTTTTTTGGATCGAATTCGACGGTCAGCAGCCTTGATTGACTTGCGAGAGACTACTGCCTCCTCAAGGCCGTTACCGTAAGCAAAACTCAACCGCTGTTTGCTGCGATCCGCCTCCGATTGTGGTAGCGCCAAGGCACGCTTGAGCGCTTCGTCAAGTTCGATATCCACTTAACGCCCCCCCGATCCGATACCTATGCCTAACACGCGCACTGATTTATCCTTTCTCAAGGCAGCCTCCATTATGCAGAGATATAGGTGAATGATGCCTGAAGGCAACAGATCTCCGCCTGAACGAGGGCAAGATGTTTGGCAATTTGGTGAAATTGCCCGTCTTTCGAGGCCGCATCACTTCTGCCAGGGTTCAGAGGCCACCTGATGGCGGCAACTCGCTGGATCAGTGCGAGAAGCGGGCCGCTTGTGTCGACGAACCGCAATGGACGTGTGCTGGCCGCGGCGGTCGAGACTTGGCTCGAGACGCGGCGCACGGGCGCGGTCGTCGGCCATACAGATACGCTGGCCACACCACGGTAACGTCTTCCCGACATTGATTGCAGTTCTGTTCCGCACGTAACAACATGCGCGGATCGCTGCCCGCTATACTCAAACAATTGAAAGACGGGCTCTCATATTCAGCGCCCTCACATTCAGACCATAGATATTTTCAATTTGATAGGAGTGCGTCATGTCCATTCGACTGAGCATCGCCTGCGCTTTGATCCTCGCAACGACTCCAGCCGCCGCCACCAATTTCGACGACTGCACGCAAACGCTCGATCTGCAGCGCACCTTGGAGGCGTGCACCGCGCTAGTGCACGCGCCCGAAACCAGCACTGATCAGAAGGCCGCCGCACTCGTCAATCTCGGCAACGCCTATGACACGATCGGCGAGACCGAGGCGGCGCGCACGAGCTATACGCGCGCGCTGACGCTCGATCCGAGCTATGTCAACGCGTTTTACAATCGCGGTGCGCTTTATCTCCAGATGGGCGAGGCGGCACTCGCAATCGCCGATTTCAGCGCGGCGATCGCTTTGGAGCCGGCGCACATGCCGTCCTTCCACAATCGCGGGCTCGCGGAACTGAAAATCGGCTGGATCGACAAAGCGATCGCGGACTTCAGTGTCGCGATCGGACTGGAGCCGACTGCACAGGCCTTCAACAATCGCGGCGTCGCCCACAAAACGGCGGGCAACGACGCAGCCTCCATCCGCGACTTCACCGAGGCGATCCGGATGAACCCTGGCTACGCTAGTGCGTTCAACAACCGGGGTGAGGCCCACGAGCGCGCCGGCCAGCGCCGCGAGGCGCTCGCCGACTTCCGCGCCGCCGTCGCGTGCAAGCCGGGATATGCCGTCGCGCAGTACAATCTCGCGCGGCTGACGGCGTTGTTGAAGTAGACCGGGCGGCACATGAAGCGTGGTTCCAGGCGAGTGTCTTGATCGCGACGTTGGTTGCATTGTGGGCGCGTTTTATGCTGATGGGAGCCCATCGCCGAAATGGTCAAGCGCGGGCTCACTTCTGCCTGATCCAGAGCCGCACCTGATCGCGGCAGCCCTGCTCGATCAGCGCGAGCAGCGCGTTCTCGTCGTCGGTCATAGCCTTATCGATGAAGCGCAAGCGGATCTGGCGGCGCTGACCTTCGCGCGGGATCACCTCGTAGACGGTGCCGACCTTGGGCGCGAACGCTGCCGGCCATGGCGCTTCAGCGGCGCCTGCCGCCCATGCCACGCGCGCGCGCGCGTTAGTCGCGCCGTCGATGATCTCGGCCTCCGTCGCGGTCGACGTGAACGCGCGCGCGAGTGTCACTGCGGCGCCCTTCTCGATGCATACATCGCCCGTCGTCGCAGGAGCGATCACGCTCCACGAAAACTTTGTATTGCCGCCGCCGAATACGGAGCGCGTCGCGCCCTTCTGCGATTGATCGACGCCGCCCGTCTGCAGGAATTCCTTGGCCTTGTTCCAGACGCCCTCAGCAAGCGGTTCGCCTTTGACCAGATCGGCGACGGTTCCCTTCATCGGTCCGGTCAGCAGCTTGGTCTTGCCCGACGGCAGCATGATGCGGACCTTGGCGCCTGACGGAATGTCGATCGGCGCGCTGTCGGCGAGTTCGACACCGGCCTTCAGCTCGGCTGCATCCGACGACACGATCATGATCGCGGCCGTCGCGGGCGTCGCCGCAAACACGGCGACGCAGAGGCTCGCCGCCAAAGCAATCAATTTGAACATCCGTCTCTCCCTCAATCGCATTGCTATAACCAACGCCCGATCCACCGGTACGCACGGCCAACAAACACACCGAGCACCCACGCCAGCAGCGGCGCCGCCACCGGCAACGTCATCCGCCACCGCCAGAACAGCGCGGTGTCGGCAATGGCCAACCCTACGAGCGGCCCGCTGCTTTTTATGAAGTTCGACCTCGCGAACCGCCACCCGAGCAGAAAACCAACGAACGACAGCGCGAAGAAGATCGTCATCTCCGCCGGTTCGGCGAGCCGCCGGTAGCGCCGCCCATCAAGATACTGCGCGACGAGATGGGCGTGAATAAGAACGCCTGGCATGGCGTCGTCGCCAGTCTTCGAGAGCGGAGTCGTGTGACGATCGGTTTGATCGGAAAGGTCGCCGCCGATCAGCACGATGCGGCCTTTGAGTTGCTGCAGCAGACGTTGGGTCAGCTGCGCAGCGGAGCCAGTGGGCGCGGCGATCAGGTCGCCGGCCGCCAGAACCAGGAACGTATCGGAGCCGTCGTCGGGCGGCCGCAACCAGGCGATGCGGCCGGCGCTCCGTGCGACATCGGCGCCACTCGAGCCGGCGATCACGGCTGCAAAACTCCGTTCGGGCTTGCCGCCAGGCGCGCGATCCGCCTCGGCGCGCACGACCTTATCGATCTCGTAGCGCAGATTGAGATAACCGGCGGCCGCGCCCGAGGTCTCGATAAATTTTTGATGATAGGCACGCTGTTCCAGCTTCAGGCGAATGCGCTCGTCGACACCACCGAGCACCATCCGGCTCTTGGCCGAGCGGATCGCGTCCAAGAAGGCGCGATCCTTATCGGGCTCGGTCGCCTGATCAACGAGGATATCGATGCCGATCACTTTGGGGCCGGCGCCGTCGATGGCCTGCACCACTTTGGCGAGCAGGCCGCGATCGATCGGCGAGCGATAGGGTTGGCCGGCGATCGCCTCGTCATCGACGATGACGACGGCGATGTCGTCGTGCTGTGAACCGAGCTTGTCGCCGAGCAGCGCCGTGCGCCAGTCGCTGGTCCAGTGCTCGAAGCTTTGCAGTGCCGCAGTTTTGAAAGCGAGATAGGACAAGCCCCACGTTGCGAGCGCGGCAAACAGAACCGCGACGGCGACCAATCCGCGCCACGTAAACCCCTTCACAATTCTTTTTGCCGCAATATCCGTCATGTCCGTGAGAGAGAACATCGGACCCGGACAATGGCAAGTCCGCGTTGCGTCTCCGGTTATTTTTTCGCGCGCCGTGGCGGGCACGTCCGCACACCCGTACCGGAGCAGGCATAATTCAGCATTTTCGCGGCGAGCTGCGCTGCCATGAAGTCATACGCGTGAAAACCCGCGATCGGCGCGAACTCAACCAGATCCATGCCGACAATCGTGCCCGCTTCGGCCGCGCGACGCAGGATCGCAAGGGCGTGCAGATACCCAAGACCACCCGGCACCGGCGTCCCCGTCGCCGGCATCACGTGCGCATCCAGCGCATCGATATCGAACGTCACGTAGATCGGGCGCCCACGCAACGGCTTGACGATCTCATCGATGTTCCACGCCGCCTGATCTTTGCCAAAATGGACATCGAGGCGGTCGCGGTTGGCAGTGTAGAACTCAGCCTCCGATGTCGAGAACGCGCGGATGCCGACCGAGACCAGCCGGATGTGCTCGTGGCCCGGTTGATCGAGCACCCGGCGCATGGCGGCGGCGTGGCTGTAGTGCTCGCCGAGATAGCCGTCGCGCAGATCCCAGTGCGCATCGAACTGCAGCACCACCAGATCCTGGAACCTCTTGGCGAAGGGCCTGATCGCGCCCGCCGTCAGCGAATGTTCGCCGCCAAGCACGAACGGCAGCTTCCCCAGATCGAGCACCGCGCCGACCAGCCCTTCGAGTTGGTCGAGCGCCTTCGGAACGGACCTCGGCACCTTCGGCGGCTTGAGGGCGGCGATACCGTAGTCGGCGTAGGGCTCGCGCCACAGCTCTTCGTCGAAGAGTTCGAGCTGGTGGCTCGCGGCCATGATCGCGGCCGGCCCCTTCACCGTGCCGCCGCCATAACTGACGGAGGCTTCGAGCGCGTACGGGATCACCACGGCCTTCGCTTCGTTTGGACGATCGGCGTCGCTCCGGAGCGGATCGAGAAAACTCTCGGCTCCGGACAGGTAGTCGAGTTTGACCTTGGCCACCGGCTAC
This sequence comes from uncultured Alphaproteobacteria bacterium, assembly GCA_963779515.1. Taxonomy (GTDB): domain Bacteria; phylum Pseudomonadota; class Alphaproteobacteria; order Rhizobiales; family Hyphomicrobiaceae; genus CAVZYN01. The sequence goes on along the minus strand of CAVZYN010000001.1, from coordinate 458,394 downwards.
GCTTTCGCCTGCTGCGGCATGGCTTGCGCTTGCTCGGCCGTGTACATCGACAGCATCGGCTCGTCGTGCACGATCACCTCGTCGTAGGCGCCGTAACCATTGAATCGGCCGGCGATGGCACGACCATAGGCGCCGGTGTTGCCGATCTCGATGTAGTCGCCTTCCTTGATCTTGGCCGGCAACATGAAGGGTCCCTTCATGTAGTCCATCGAGTTGCATGTCGGCCCCCAGAACGAGAACGGGGCGAGCGCCTCCGTGCCGTTCTGCCCGACCATGCGCACGGGGAACAACCACTCGAGGTGGGCCGCGTCGAACAGCATGCCGTAACTGCCGTCGTTGATGTAGAGCTGGTCGCCCTTGCGCGCATCGACACGCACGACAAGGCTCTCCGCCTCCGCGACGAGCGCGCGGCCCGGTTCGCACATTATGCGGCAACGATCGCCGATCGGCAGCTTGTCGATGCCTTCGCGGATCGCACCCATGAAGTCGATGAGCGGCGTCGGCGGCTCGTCGGCATAGATCGAGGGGAAGCCGCCGCCGACGTCGATGCGGTCGACCAGCACGCCCGCCTTCACGATCAGTTTGCGTACCTCCTCCAGTGCATTCGAGTAGGCATGCGGCGTCGCCGTCTGCGAACCGACGTGGAAGGTGATGCCGAGTTCCTTCGCGACTTGACGGGTCTTCACCAGTAGCTTCGCCGCGCGCGCGCCGATGATGCCGAACTTGCGCTCGAGCGGGATCTTGGAATTGGTCGCCGGCACGGAGATGCGGACCCAGAGTGTCAGATCGCGGGCGCCGTCGGTCTCCTCGATGATCTTCTTCAGTTCGTCGTCGTGGTCGAGCGAGAACGAGCGCACGCCGAACTCGTGGTAGGCGCGGCGGATCGCGTTGCGCGCCTTGACGGGGTGCATGAAGTGGAGCGTCGCGCCTGGAATGGTTGCCGCGTCCTCGATCTCGGGCAGCGAGGCGACGTCGAAGTGCCGGACGCCAGCGCCATAAAGCGCGCCGAGCAGGAACACCGAACTGTTCGCCTTGTAGGCGTAAGCCGTGTCGCCAGGGAAATTGTCGAGGAAGAACCGCGCCGCACGGGCTGCGGCATGCGGTCGCCAGCAGAGGACGGGACGCTCAGGCTTGCGTGCGGCGATTAGCGCCGCGGCAGACGGGAATTTATCCATCGCATGGGACCTCCACCAGTCGAACCAGACCAGGGCGCTGCTTGAACCAGCAGAAGCCGCCTATCAACAAAAACGTCAAATACTGTCCGCAGCCCCCTGAGTAAAGAGAGAAATTGTCACCATGATGAAAAAATCGTGCGCGCATTTTCTGCGAGTGCCCGCGCGGATGGGATTTTGGTTCCCTTCGCGCGGGGTGCAAGAGCTCAAAAAGTCTTGGTCAGGTATCAGCTCTGTGGCCGATTGGCGACTTCTAGGCGGTGTTTGCGAGCACGACGCCGTCTGCGGTTGCTGAGCCAGCGTTCGCCGCCTACCGATCAAGGTGACGCGCGGGGGCAGCATGCTCGGACCGTGCCGATGTGAGATGCGTTGCTCGGTATGGTTGCTCTGGTGCGTCGCTCGGTTCTCTGGTTCGCGGTGCTCGCCGCCGCCGTCTTTGTCGGTGGTTGCGGCACGGTCGCCTCTTTGCGCAATGCGCCAGCCGACGCCCGCAGCGCCGCCACCGCCACCGTGCCTGGGATTCCCGCCGCTCGATTCTTTGGCGATGAGGTGCCGGCCGACATCGCTGCCGGCGTCAAGCGCGTGATGCCGAACCTCGGCCGTGCCAACAACGCGCGCCGCAACGCGGAGGGCCGCCCCCTCGTCGACTATCTTGCACTGTCGGGTGGTGGCGGCGACGGCGCCTTTGGCGCGGGCCTCCTGGCCGGTTGGAGCAAGCACGGCGGCCGGCCCACGTTCGATGTGGTGACGGGCGTGAGCGCCGGCGCCATCATCGCGCCTTTCGCCTACCTCGGCCCCACGTACGACGACGCCATGCGCGAAATCTGGACCGAGTACAAGACGTCCGAGATCATCACATCTCAGATCTTCACTGGCATCTTGGGCGGCCAGTCGCTCGCCGACACGGCGCCCCTTGCGGCGCTCATTGCAAAGTACGTCGACCAACGGATGCTGCGTGCGATCGCCGCCGAGTACCGCAAAGGCCGCGTGCTCCTGATCGGCACTACGAATCTCGACGCCCAGCGGCCGATGATCTGGAACATCGGCGAGATCGCGGTCAGCCGCGATCCGGGTGCGCTCGATCTCGTCCGCAAGGTCATCCTGGCTTCGGCGGCGATCCCCGGCGCATTCCCACCGGTCAACATTCCGGTGCAGACCGAGCGGGGTCCCGCCGAGGAGATGCACGTCGACGGCGGTGTCACCCGCGAGGTCTTCATCACGCCCGCCCAGACCAACCTGAAGGAATTCGACAAACTCTACGATGCTCCCGCCGTGCGCCGGGTCTTTATCATCAAGAACGGCAAGTTCGGCGCCGAGTACGAGCCGGTGAAGCCCACGACCATCAACATCTCGACGCGCGCTGTGTGGACGCTGACCAAGTATCAGAACAAGAACGATGTATTCCGGATCTGGCGCAATGCCCGCGACGGTGGCGCCGAGTTCCGTCTCGCCGCGGTGCCCGACACCTTCGCGGCGACCGCCAAGGAAGCATTCGACCCGCAATACCAGGCCCAACTCTACGATGAAGGCTACGCCACGGGCCTCGCAGGCGGACGCTGGCTGACCACGCCGCCGGATCTCAAGCGCGGGCCGCGGCGACAATAGATCTACGCAGATTTCTGCTGGCGGCGGACCGACAGAACAAGCAACACCGCGAACGCCGAAGCCACCGCATACATCAAGAATGCGTTCATGTAACCGAGCATCGACGCTTGCCGGTTGATCTCTTTGGCAACCTTCGCAAGGCCAGCAGCCGTATCGAAATTCCAGGCGCCGGCAGACCAGGGCAACGACAACACCGGGTTGTAGGGATTTATCAACTCGGTCATGCGGCTGAAATTGGCACCGCTCGTGCGCACGATTTCTGCGATCGACAGCGAGATGAAAAAGCTCGAGCCGATGTTGCGCAGAAGATGAAACACAGCAGACGCTTCCGCCCGGTGTTCCGGCGCGAGCGTAGAAAACGCCACGACCGACATGGGCACCCAAATGATCCCAACGCCGAACCCCTGCACCAGGCTGTTCACGATCAGCATCGGCAAGGTAACGTTGAGATCGAGGCTGACCATCCACCATCCAGACGCTGCGTGCAGCGCAAACCCAATCCCCATGCCGACGCGCGGATCAATGCGGCTGAGCAACCCCGCGATCATGAACCCCGCCATCATGCCCGCACCACGCGCGCCGATCACCTGGCCGACGATCGCATCGGGAAATCCGACATGCTCCTGCAGCAGCGGCGGCAGCAGTACCATCGGCGTGAAGTTGAGCATGCCGTAGATCGTCACCAGCACGAGGCCGATCGCGTAATTCCGATCAGTCAGCAGCCTGAGATTGAGGAACGGTGATGCCTTGGTGGTCAGGCAATGCACGATGAAAATATAGAATGCCAGGGCTGCGACGATGCACTCGACCACGATCTCGGTCGACTGGAACCAATCCAACCGGACGCCGCGGGCGAGCACCAATTGGATGCCGGCCATCGCGGTGGCAAGTGCTAGAAACCCGGTCCAATCCAGCTGAATTTTTTGACGCTCTCGGTCCGGCGGCAACACCAGCCGCAATCCGATGAACCCGAGCAGCCCGAACGGCACCAGCATGTGGAACGACCACCGCCAGCTGTAGGTCTCCGCCAGATAGCCGCCGACAACCGGACCGAACACCGGTGCGACGCCCACCGCCATGCCGAAGATTGACAGAACCATGTTGTGCTGGGCACGCGGAAACGTGTTGAGAAGGATCGATTGCGACAGCGGCACCACCGGCGCGCCCGCGCCACCTTGCAGGATGCGCCACAAGACCAGGATCTCGAGCGACTGCGCCGTGCCGCAGAGAAACGTCGCGATGGAGAACCAGAACATGCTCCACACCATCACCTGCTTGGCGCCGAACCGGGCCGTCAGCCAGCCCGTCATCGGCGTTACGATGGCTGTGGCGAGGATGTTGAACGTCATCGCCCAGGCGATCTCGTCCTGGGTCGCAGACAGCGCGCCCTGCATCTGCGGCAGGATCGTCGACGTGGTGAGCAGCGCGGTGCCATAGAGGGAGGCCCCGAGCACCGCGACGGCGAGGATCATATAGCGCCGTACTGGTGTCAGACTGTGCGCGTGCTCGGCGGCGGCGGCGGCTGTCACGGTTATGCCTCTGACAATGGTATGTTATGCAATTGTAACCTAGCTTACCAATGGCCGGCGGACTACGCTCGCTTCTGCATGTCAAACCCCGACGAATACATCGGCTTCCTGATCTCGGACGCGGCGCGCCTGATGCGCACGGCCTTCGACCGGCGTGTGCGCAAACTCGGCCTTACCCGCGCCCAGTGGATGGTGCTGACCCGCTTGCATCGGAACGCGGGCGCGTCGCAATCCGAACTCGCCGATATGATGGAGGTCGAAAAGGCAACGGCCGGCCGCCTCATCGATCGTCTCGAGGCCAAGGGCTGGGTCGAGCGGCGCGTGCAGAAGGGCGATCGCCGCGTCAACCGGATCTATCTGACGGCCGAAGCGGAGCGCGTACACAAGCGCATCTGGAAAATTGCCGAGGCGACCGTCGATGATGCCCTCGCCGACCTCTCGTCCGGCGAGGCCGTCCAACTCCAAGACTTGCTCGGCAAGGTCAAACGACGGCTGATCCGCAATGTCGAGGCGCTCCCGGCCAAGCGCACCCTGACGCGCCCTGCCGCGCGTGCGCCCGCCGCCGACGACGAGGTCGGCGTATCATGACGGAGGCCGCACCCCGGCGTAGATGGCTGCGCGCACTGCTGCTGATCGTGGTGCCCGCCGCGGCGATCGCCGCTGCCGCCGCGCTCTGGCTGCAGGGCGGACGCTACGCCTCGACCGAGAACGCCTTCGTCCGCGCCGACATCGCCCAGATCGCAAGCGAGGTGCATGGGCGCATCGTGGACTTATCCGTCCGCGACCACGCCCGCGTGACGGCCGGTGACATCCTGATGCGCATCGACCCCGAGCCTTATCGGCTGGCACTGGCGAAGGCCGACGCCGAACTCGATTCCGCGTCCGCCGCTGTGCAGCAGCTCAAGGCGAGCCTGCGCGAAACCAAGGCCGACTACCAGGAAGCCGAGAGCCGCCGCGCCTTTCTCGAGGCCCAAGCCGAACGCCAGAAGAGCCTCGCCGGCCGCGGCATCAGTCCAACAACCCGCCTCGAACAGGCCGAGAGCGAAGCGCTGCAAGCACGTGACCGCCTCGCCATGCTGCGCGAGCGGATTGCGCGCGTTGAGGCGTCCCTCGGTGGCAATCCGGACATGCCGACCGAAAAATACGCGATCGTGCGTGACAAGAAGGCATCCCGCGATCGCGCCGCCCTCGATCTGGCTAACACCGTGATCAAGGCGCCGGCCAATGGCGTTGTGGTCAATCTGCGGCTACAGCCCGGCGAACAGGTGAAGGCGCAAACGCCGCTGTTTTCGCTGGTTGCCGATCGCCGTCCGTGGGTCGATGCCAATTTCAAGGAAACCGACTTGACCAACGTCGTGGTCGGCCAGAAGGCAACGGTCGTGCTCGATATCTATCCGGGCATCACCTGGAACGCAGTGGTCGAGAGCATCAGCCCTGCGACGGGCGCAGAGTTCGCGATCCTGCCGCCGCAGAATGCGTCCGGCAATTGGGTCAAGGTGGTGCAGCGCCTGCCGGTCCGGTTGAGGCTGATGGAGCGCGCCGCCGAGCCGCCCCTACGGGCCGGCATGACCGCGTCCGTCAGCATCGACACCGGACGCTCGCGGAGTTTGGCGACGCTCTTGGGCGGCTTCACCGCTGTCGCGACCTCCAAGCCCTGACCGTCAGCGCGCTTCTCAAAAGTTACTCGACCTTTGCCAGAACAAAAATGTTGCCGCAGCCAGACGACGCTCAGAAAAATCGTGAATCCGATGAGGCTGAGATCGATGATGGTCCCGCGAACGCCGATGCGGCCGCCTCAGTGCTTTGAAAGGCGCGGACGCCATACACCCAGCACGACGTGGGCCGTGGAGAGTGTCAGGATCACGCCAAGCGACAACCACTCATTGGCAAGGGTGCTTGCGAGTGCATCCGCCTCGGCTTCGCCGGCAGCGATCCTGGCGGACAGCGTCGCGGCGGTGTTCGCCTTCGACTCGATGATGCCGAGCGTGGCTTCGAACATACTCAATCCCAGCACCGCCTTCAGCCATGCCCAGCGCTGCGCCTGAAATGGCTGATGCACCGCCATCGCGAACAGTCCCGTGAAGAGCGCAATCGCCAGAGACGGCAGCAGCAGATAGTTGCAGAGCGCGCTGATGGTTTGCCGCGCCTCCGCGTAGGAGCGCGCCGAGTCCTGGGGCGCGTAGAGCAAGACGATCAGGTAACCAAGCAGCGCGCCGATCAGTCCGCACGAAGCAAGAGTGTGGAAAAACTTGAGCGCTTTTCGCATGCTCCACTCGGCTGTGTTGGGCCACCATCCACTCTGGAGCCCGACAACCCGCTCCTCCCAACCACGACTATGTGGGATGGATCGTGGCGTCCAGACACAGCTGCAGCCTCAGCGGCGGCCGCCGGTGAACATGCGGACGAGAAGGGTGCCGATGGAGCGCGCGATCTGGCGGATCATCGACATCATGAAGGCTTCGCCGATGCCTTGGCGATTGCGTCCGCCGCCACCCGACAGATTATTCCGGTTGTCTTGATTGCTCATAGCGTGTCTCCCGACGGTCGCGCCGTCACTTCTTGAAGATGGATCCGACAATGGCACGGCCAATGCTCGACGCCACTGTCCGTGTCAGCGACTTGGTGAACGCTTCACCCATACCCATACGATTGCCGCCGCCGCTCGAGCCGGCAAGATCGCCGAAGATGTTGCCAAAGATGCCACCAGCGCCGCTGGAGCCGCGGCTCTGCAAGGCTTCATAGGCGCTCTCGCGGTCGATCGTCTGCTCGTACTTGCCGAAGTGCGGGCTGTACTCGATAACGCCGCGCCGCTCCTCGGGCGACACGGGGCCGATGCGCCCCATCGGCGGGCGGATCAGCGTCCGCTGCACCATCGATGGCTCGCCCTTGTTGCGCAGCGCCGAGACCAGCGCCTCGCCGACCTTCAGCTCTTGGATCACGCGCGCGGTATCGAGGTTCGGGTTTGGCCGGAACGTCTCAGCCGCCGCCCTGATGCCCTTCTGTTCGAGCGGCGTGAACGCGCGCAGCGCATGCTGCACGCGGTTGCCAAGCTGAGCCGAGACCTTGTCCGGCACGTCGCGCGGGTTTTGCGTCACGTAGTAGACGCCGACGCCCTTCGAGCGGATCAGGCGCGTCACTTGCTCGATCTTTTCGAGCAGCGCCTTGGGCGCTTCGTTGAACAGCAGATGCGCTTCATCGAAGAAGAACACGAGTTTCGGCTTCACCGGATCGCCGACTTCAGGCAGCGTGTCGAAGAGTTTCGCAAGCATCCAGAGCAGAAACGTCGCGTAGAGGCGCGGCGTGCGCATCAGCTTCTCGGCCGACAACAGGTTGACGATGCCGCGGCCATCCGGCGCGAGCGTCAGGAAGTCGTTGAGATCGAGTGCCGGTTCGCCGAAGAAATGAGCCGCACCCTGCTCTTCGAGCACCAACAAGCGCCGTTGGATCGCGCCAACGGTGGCCGGCGCCACGTTGCCATACGTCGACTGAATCTCGGATGAGCGCTTGCCCATCTCGGTGATGACTTCGCGCAGATCCTTCAGATCGAGCAGCAGCATCGCCTTGTTGCCGGCCTGGCGTTGATCGGCAGCCCAGCGGAACGCGATGTTGAGCACGCCTTCCTGAACGTCAGTGAGCTCCAAGAGCCGCGATAGCAGCAGCGGCCCCATGTCCTGCACGGTGGCGCGGATCGGGTGGCCGTCCTGGCCGAAGATGTCCCAGAACACCGCCGGGAACGCCGTGTTGCCGTAGGCACTGAGGCCGATATCCTTGGCGCGTTGAACAAGATGCGGCTTCTGGTCGCCAACCGCGGCAATGCCTGAGAGGTCGCCTTTGATGTCGGCGGCGAACACCGGAACGCCGGCGGCGGAGAAGCTCTCGGCCAGCACCTGCAATGTTACGGTCTTGCCGGTGCCGGTCGCACCCGTGACGAGGCCATGCCGGTTGGCGAGCTTCAACTCGATGTATTCGGGTTCGACACTGCGGCCGATGACGATCTTGCCGTCCTGCACATAGACGGTGGAGTCGGCCAACGCTGGCGCCGCGTTATCCGTGGAATTTGCCATGGGTCTCTCCTCGCGCTCGTATCGCGTGGGCAGGCGCCGCGCGGGCGCTCGCTCAGCAGGCTGCCGTCGGACGACGACGCGACTCAGCCCGCTCTACTCATGCCGGTGATTACATGACTGTTGTGTCTTTGCAATGGCGTGTTGCATCGCCACCGCCGCATCTCGCATAGAAAACTGTTTCTACTGCACCGAGGGGCCCTCAGTACCGTGGACGCACGCCACCGAGTGCTGCCCGGATCGCCCAGGGTGCGGGCGTGCGCGGCGGCCCGCCAGCGGCCACCAGGATCGGCCGGATCGGCGCAGCGCTACGCACAGGCGTAGCACGAGATGCCACACGCGAGCGATCCGATGCGGGCTCGAACTGGGCCTGCTCTTCCTTCGCCGCCTTGCGCGCCTCCGGATCGGCGTAGAATTTCTGCGCGATCTTGGTGGACCTGTAGGTTTGCACTTCCTCGCGGGTGCGGGCCGCGATCACCGGTGCACCCATATGGACCCGCTCGAACAGATCCATCACGTGCTCATCGAGCATGCGGATGCAGCCATTGGAGACCGCCGTCCCAATCGAGCCACGCGAGGGCGTGCCGTGAATGCGCAACAGCGACCAGTCGAGATAGAGCGCACGCTTGCCGAGCGGATTGGCGGGATCGCCGCCCTCGATCGGGTCCGAGCCATCGACCGGAATCCACTTCGGATCGACGACACGCGCGGAGACGAACGAGCGTCCCATCCAGAGTTCTTCCTGCTTGCCGACGGCGACGGGATAGCGGCGCGCTTCGCCCTTGCCGGTGACGTAGTAAAGGCGACGCTCGCTGTTGATGATGACAATCGATCCCGTAGGCACGCCGAAGTCGACAGCGACAGTCTCGATCCTGGGTCCGCTCGGGGCCTTCTCCGCCGCCGGCGCTTTCTTGCCCTGCGCCAGAACCGGCGCTACGGCGAGCGCCACCCCGAACACGAAGGCCGCCAACCCTATCGAATGCCGTGCGCGAACCTGCATCATATTACTGACCCTTGAACGTGCGCGACGAGGCGTCCCCCAGGGGGCCGCAAATCGCGCTTTGTGACGTTCGCCTCAGCTCTTGGTTACCTCAGCCGAGGCCTCAAAAAAAGGGGCAAACGTCTCCGCCGGTCTCACTTTTCCAGCCGTGATGTTAAGATCCCACGCGGAGCTACGGTGCACAGGTCGCCATTCGTCGGACTTTTCGACGGCCGATCCTTGGTTTAGGCAGTTCTGAACAGCGGAAAATGCAGCATGACGCCTGACTCCCGGAACCCTATCCAAAAACTGGCCGACCTCTTCCCCGTGCCGGTCCAGTCCGACTGGCGGGAGCTGGTCGACACGATTTTGAAGGGCGCGGACTTCGACCGGCGCCTCGTGACCCGCACACTCGACGGCCTCGCAATCAAGCCGCTTTACACACGTGCGGACGCCGTCGCGGCGCCGGCCGCATCCGGCTGCAGTACCGGTTGGGACATCCGCCAGCTGCATGCCGAACCCGACCCCGCCACCGCCAATGCCGCCATCCTCGAGGATCTTGCGGGCGGCGTCTCGTCCCTGACGCTGGTCATTGCCGCCCCCGGCTGGTTCGGCCTGCCCTATCACGAGGCCGATCTCGCCCGCGCGCTACAAGGCGTGATGCTCGACGTCTGCCCGATCCATCTGCGGGCCGGCGAGTATACGCCGGATGCAGCTGGCGGGCTGATGGCGCTCTGGCGCAAGGCCGGCATCACCGAGGCCGAGCGCGCTGGCGGCTTCAACTACGATCCGCTCGGCACGCTTGCCATGACCGGCGCGCTCTATCATGCCGCCCCGAAGGCGCTCGAGATCGCGGCAAGCCTCGTGCGCGAGACGCTGCCGATGCCGGGCGTCACGGCACTCCTTGCACATGGGCATGTGTACCACGCCGCCGGCGCCAGCACGGCGCAGGAGCTCGCCGCGATCCTCGCATCCGTCGTCGCGTATCTGCGTGCCGCCGAAACCGCCGGCATCGCGCCGCGCGATGCATTGCCCAAGATCGCGATCTCCGTTGCCGTCGATACTGATCAGTTCCTCTCGATCGCGAAGCTGCGCGCGACCCGCCGGCTCGTCGCGCGCATCGCCGAGGCCTGTGGCGCTGCAGACGCCGCATCCAAAGTCCTCCTCAGCGCCGAAACCTCCGCGACGATGATGAGCCGCCGCGATCCCTGGACCAATCTGCTGCGCACGACGATTGCCTGCTCGGCGGCGGCGATGGGTGGCGCGAACGCCATCACCGTGCTGCCGTTCACGTGGCTGCGCGGCAAGCCCGACGCGTTCGCCCGCCGCATCGCGCGCAACACGCACATCGTCTTGCAGGAAGAAGCCGCGCTCGGCCGCGTCGCCGATCCGGCCGGCGGCGCTTGGTATGTCGAAAGCCTGACGCACGATCTCGCCGCCAAGGCCTGGGAGGTTTTCCAATCGATCGAAGCGCGCGGGGGCCTGGCCGCCGTGCTTGCCTCCGGCGCGCTGCAAGACGAGATCGCCGCCACCGCCAAAATTAAAGCCGACGCCGTGGCGACCGGCCGCCTGGAGATCACCGGCGTCTCCGCCTATCCGCGCTTGGGCGATGATGGCATCACGGTCGAGCCGTGGCGCGCCGAACCGCTCTCCGCCGATCTCAAGGGTGCGCGCGCCCGCCCGCTCGACCACTTCTTTCCGGCCGCCCCCTTCGAGGCGCTGCGCGATGCCGCGGACAAGACGAACTTCGGCAAAGTCTTCCTCGCCTCGCTCGGCGATCTCGCGGGCCACGCCGCGCGCTCGACCTGGATCCGCAATTTTCTCGCCGCCGGCGGCATCGACGTGATCGCGACGGATGGCTTCACGGACTCAAAAGACCTCGGCACCGCCTTCGCCGAAAGTGGCGCGACTGTTGCTTGCATCTGCGGACCCGATCAGGAATACGAACGCCTCGGTGAAGCCGCCGCCGGAATTTTGAAACAAGCGGGCGCCGCGCGCGTCTATCTCGCCGGCCGCCCCAAGGCACAAGACGCCGATCTTCGCGCCGCCGGCGTCGACGAATTCATCCACGCTGGCTGCAACATGATCGACGTGCTCCAAGACGTGCACGCGGCGTTGGGGATAGTGATTCAACACTGAGCGCTGGCCGCCACTCACAGCCGTCTTCATCGGGCTTGTCCCGATGATCCATACGCTGTGATGTTTGTGACGACCCCGAAGCAGCGGTGATCCTGGATGCCGCACGGAGGCCTGGCATGCCGACTGTTGGAATAAGATTTTCTCTTGCCCCTTCCCAAGCCTCGTCCCAGTTCGCATGATGTCTCCGATTGGGGAGGACCATCCATGGCCAAGATCGCCGCCGTTGACGCCGGCCACTACCGCATCCCGCTCGATGTGCCGCTGTCGGATTCGACGCATGGTGTCATGACCGCCTTCGAGATCGTCACCGCACGCGTCCGCGATGCCGACGGCGTCGAGGGTGTCGGCTACACCTACACGACCGGCCACAATGGCGCTGCGATCCACGCCACACTTGCGCGCGAAATCGCCGAGATCGTCAAAGGCCATGACGCCGATCTCATCGAGCAACTCTGGACAAAGGTGTGGTGGGGCCTGCACTACGGCGGACGTGGTGGTGCCGCCGTGCTCGCGCAATCGGCGTTCGATATCGCGCTGCATGATCTGAAGGCCCAGCGCGCCAAGTTGCCGCTCTGGAAACTGCTCGGCGGCAACGATCCGAAGGTGCCGTGCTACGCGGGCGGCATCGACCTCGATCTCGACGCCGCAGCTCTCCTCAAACAAACCGACGGTAATCTCGCCAAGGGATTTCGCGCCATCAAGATGAAGGTCGGCCGCGAGCGCATGAGTGAGGACGTCGCCAAGATCGCGGCGATGCGCCGTCACCTCGGCGACGGCTTCCCGCTGATGGTCGATGCCAACATGAAATGGACCGCCGACGAAGCCATTCGCCGCGCCCGCGTCTTTCAGCCCTACGATCTCGTCTGGCTCGAAGAACCGACGATCCCCGACGACATCGCCGGCAGTGCCCGCGTCGCGCGCGACGGCGGCATTCCGATTGCCACCGGCGAAAACTTCCGCACCCTCTGGGAATTCAAAAACATGATCGCGGCGGGCGGCGTCTCATATCCCGAGCCCGACGTCACAAATTGCGGCGGCGTCACCGTCTTCATGAAGGTCGCGCACCTGGCGGAGGCCTATAACCTCCCCGTCACATCGCACGGTGCGCACGACGTGACGGTGCACCTTCTTGCCGCCTGCCCGAACCGCAGCTATCTCGAAGCGCACGGCTTCGGCCTCGACCGCTACATCGCCGAACCGATGACGCTTCGCGACGGCTGCGCCACCGCCGGCAATCGCCCCGGCCATGGCATACAGTTCGACTGGGCCGCCCTCGCCAAGGTCGCGGCGTAGTCTCTCTTCCCTCTCCCTCCAGGGCGAGGGAAGAAGATCACTTCACATCCGCGGCGACCCGCATCGTGATCATTTTATCCGGGTTTTGCACCGGCTCGCCGCGTTTGATCTTGTCGACGTTGTCCATGCCGTCGATCACCTTGCCCCAGACGGTATACTGCTTGTTGAGGAAGCTCGCGTCGTCGAAGCAAATGAAAAACTGGCTATTGGCGCTGTTGGGCGACGACGACCGCGCCATCGAGCAGACGCCGCGCACATGCGGCTCGGCGTTGAACTCGGCCGGCAGGTTGTCGTACTTCGACCCACCCGTGCCTTGGCCCTTGGGGCAGCCCGTCTGCGCCATGAAGCCTTCGATGACGCGATGGAACACGATGCCGTCGTAGAAGTTCTCCCGCGCAAGCTTCTTGATGCGCTCGACGTGCTTCGGTGCGAGGTCGGGACGCAGCTCAATGACGACCTTACCCTTCGTCGTGTCGATGATCAGCGTGTTCTCTGGGTCTTTGATCTTGGCCATGATTTGTCCTTGTCGTATGTGTGAGAGAGGGCAGTCGGCAGTAGTGAGTAGGCAGTAGGGAGTTCGGTGCAATCAGCTCTTTGCTTCGAGTGATCGAATGAGACTGCGCAGCATCTCTCCAGTGGCATCCGACTTCACGAGCACCGGTGCCAAGCTCTCCTGCCCCAATTCCTCACTTCGCATCGCTCATCAGATAAACTTTCTGCATCACGTCCGGCGCAGCTGGCGGCTCACCCTTTGCGATCTTGTCGACGTGCTCCATGCCCTGGACCACGCGGCCCCAGACGGTGTACTGGCCCTTCAAGAACGAGCAGCCCGAATCCGTGAAGCAGATGAAGAACTGGCTGTTTGCGGTATCAGGATTGTTCGTGCGCGCGGCCCCGATCGTGCCGCGGAAATACGGCTCCTGCGAGAACTCGGCCTTGAGATCCGGCAGCTTCGAACCGCCGCGTCCCGTACCCGTCGGATCGCCCGTCTGCGCCATGAAGCCATCGATCACGCGATGGAACTTCTGGCCATTGTAAAACCCTTCCTTGGCCAGCGCCTTGACGCGCTCGACGTGCTTCGGCGCCAAATCCGGGCGCAGCTGGATCATTGCCTTGCCGGTCTTCAATTCGATCACCAACGTGTTGGCCGGATCGGCTTTCGCGGCGGGTGCCGCGGTCTGCGCCAGTGCCACGGGGACGAGCGTGCCGAGACCAAGGGCTGCGGCAACAACGAATTTTTTCAAGGGAGGCTCCCGCTGAGAATGGAAAAAAACTGGCGACTGTTTCGCCGGGGCTTATGGCCTTTCTGGGGCTATCCGGCAAGCGACCGGCTGATCGGTCGCGCAATTTCCGGCGCAATCATAATGTTAGCCCCGTCCCACGCGCACGGGCGCCCTGCGGATGCAGGGCGCCCGGCGTCGCAACACGGTCGAGGAATGGGTCTCAGACTTTCGCTTCGATCTGCTTCGCGGCGTCAGTGCCAATCGCGACCGTGCGCGGCTTCAGGCGCTCCGGCACGTTGCGGTTGAGGCCCACGTGCAGAAGACCGTCCTTCAGCTCGGCGCCCGTCACCTCGACGTAGTCGGCGAGTTGAAACCGGCGCTCGAACGCGCGCGCCGCGATGCCACGGTGCAGGAACTCACGTTCCGCCGTCTCGGGCGCTTTTTCGCCTTTGATCGTCAGCGCGCTTTCCTTGACCTCGATCTTGAAGTCCGGCTCGGAGAAGCCCGCGACCGCCATTGTGATGCGGTAGGCGTTCTCGCCGAGGCGTTCAATGTTGTAGGGCGGATAGGCCGGCACATCGGTGTCGAAGCCGGTGGCGCCATCGAGCATCTGCACCAGACGATCGAAACCGACGGTGGAACGATAGAGTGGGGCAAAATCAAAAGGTCGCATCACAAGTCCTCCTAAGAAGCGACAGGTGGAATGCCGGCCCAACCGGGCCCGGCGGCTAAAGTGCGCACCCCCGAGAGGCATGCGCGCTTCGGTATTTGGGAAGGCTCTACAAGGTTTCAAGGGGTTCAGATTGGGTACAGGTTGGGTGCGGTATTCAGAGCGGGAAATTGTTCTGGAGGATTGCCATGGCAACGCATGCCGATCGGATCTGCCGGATGTTGGTGGTGCTGTTGGCGCTCATCGCCATGGCTTGGCCCAATACGGCGCCACGGGCGGACAGCGGCTTGATCGGCACGAATTGGAGGGTCGCGGAGATCGACGGCAAGCCCGTGATTGGTGCCGGCACTTTAATTTTCCGTCAAGGCAGCGCCGGGGGCCGCGCGTCGTGCAACAGTTTCGGCAGCACGTTCGAGGCGAACGGCACAGCCGTATCGTTTCGCCAGATCATTTCGACCAAGATGTACTGCAACGGGCGCATGGAACTCGAGCAGGCGCTGTTCCGTGCGCTTGAAGCGTCCGTCAAGGCCGAGCGGCAGGGCGAGGCCCTGGTGCTGGCGGACGCCGCTGGCAAGCCGCGCGTCAAGCTGGTGAAGTGACGGGCAGCTAAGCCTGAATCTATTTTAGCCAAAGCATCAGCGGGACAGGCCGTTTGTCGGGACACACCATCGTGCCAGTGTAGGTGTCCGATAGGCTGCCGCTGTAGCTGCACGCAGTGCCGTCAAGAACCATCTTTGCATCAACTCTGTTCGACAGGCGCGCCAGCGTCAGTTGCATCTCACCCGATTTCTCTTCCGGGCCATTCGCTCCACACCATCCGGTGTGCTTCATCGTCAGCGGACCGGAGAGTTCGCGCGCCGAGGCCGTCTTGGTGAGAGTGGCCGTCAACTCCCACTCTCCCAGGTGCCCCGAGTATCCGGTGATCTGGAGTGACTGCGGCACGACCGCCGGTGCGAACGCACCAACGCCGACCCCGAGCAAGGTCGCCAAAGGAACCGCGATCATGAGCACTTTGCGCGAGCCAATCACGTGAGCCTCCACTGCGATCTCATCGGCGCACTCATCGGCACGCTCACCGGCTCTTGGCGACGAACGCGCGGGCCTCCGCGACGTCTAGTCGTTTTGGGTCGGCACCAGCGGTCATATCGACGGCTTTGGCATAGTATTGCCGCGCCTGCGCCGCGTTGCCCGATTTTTCAGCGGCCCTTGCCGCTCCAATATAGGCGCCGAGCCGGTTGGGTTCCTTCTTCAGCGTCGCTTCGAAGGCGGCGAGCGCGTCCTGGGACTTGCCCCGCTCTAACAGCATCTCGCCATAGAGTTCGCGCGCCGGCTTGGGCACGCCCGGCGTCACGGGATGCTTCTCGGTCTTGTCCTCGGCATCGGCGGCTGCGTTCATGGCTTTCAGCGCGTCGTCGTGTTTGCCCTCCGCATGGAGCGCCCAGGCGGACGCGACCTGCCACTGAATATCGACCTGCTCGGTCCAATAGGCGTCTTTGGCTGCGGCCAGCTTGTCGCGCAGTTCGGCAAGCTTGGCGATGTCCGCTTTGGCGGCACCCAGTTGCCCCGACCGTGCCGCACCGAGTGCGCGCGCAAAATGCGGCATCGCGTCAGCATAGGCGAACGGGCTCGACCGCACCTGTAACTCTGCGGCTTGCTTCCACTCACCGCGTTCAACCACAAAGCGCGCCGAACTCGCGGCGAAGGCGTAGTGACCGGCAAACCGTTTGTAGTCCGTGACCTTCTCCATCTGGTCGACAATCTTGCGCGCGTTCTGATCCTCGCCGAGCTGCAGATAGGCATAGACGAGATAGTCCATGCCGTGCAGCTGATCGTCCCATTCCTTGCTTTCCTTGGCGGCGTTTGCTGACGCGGTGTTGGACGCGATGGACTCTTTCCAGTAACCGACGCGCGTAAATATGTGCGCGGGCATGTGCAGCGCATGTGGCGCATCAGGCGCGATCTTGGCATAGCGCCTGGCCGCATCAATGCCTTTCTCCGCAATCGCCGGATAGTCATAGAGGTGGATGAGGTAGTGCGACACGCCAGGGTGCTGCGGCTGGCGTAAATGGATCTTTTCCAGAAGTGCAGCGCCTTTGAGCTGGCCGGCATAGGTTTTGTCGGCGGGCGAGGCTCCGACATTGAGCGCGAGGGCATAGTGGATCTGCGCTTCGTCATCATTCGGGTACCGCAGCGCCAACTGCTCCATGGCTTTCAGATAGTTTTGCACGCGCGTGCGGTGGTCGACCTTCTCATAGTCGATGTACATGGCGCTCAACGCGTCGAGATAATCCCTCTCGCGCTGCGACTTCACCGCCATGCCCTTGCCCTTTGTTAGGGCGGCAAGGCCAAGCGGGAGGTTTTCCGCTGGCGGCGCGGCATGCGGATTGTAGAGGAGGCTGAGCGCGATGCCCCAATGAGCCATGGCACAGTCGGGATCGGATTTCAGTACCTCCTCGAATCCCCGCTGGGACGCGCGATACCAGAACGAGTGCTGGTAGAGCATTGCCTTGTCGAACTGGGCCTGCGCAACGGGCTTACACGTGGTCTCGAACTGTACTTTCCCGAGCCGACTTTCGCCCGATTGTCCCGAGGCATATTGCATTGCGAAAATGCTGGTCGCGGCAGTGGCGGCAACCGTCATCAATAGTGAGGTCCTGGTCACGGCTATAAGCCTCCCGAATGAGCGGGTCGATTGGTGGCCGCTGAAGCGCGACCGCAAAGGCAATCTAAAAATCTCTTCTCAATGTGCATTTGAGGCTAGGCCAGTCCATACTTGAATGCAATCGGGGTGCCGATCACATCCGCCTGATTTGAGGCTTGCTTCCCGCGCACGGACTGCCGACAACGTCCGTCCGCTTCAACAATCGGACGGCGTGCGCATGATCAGACCACCAACGCTCGATCTCGCGGTCATCGGCAACAGTAATATCGCGGCGCTCGTCGATCGCGCCGGCCGGCTGGTGTGGACCTGCTGGCCGCGCATCGACGGCGATCCGATCTTCTGCGCACTGGTCGATGGGCACGACCCTGATGGCGGATTTTTCTCGATCGAGTTGGACGGCGAACCTTCGACCACGTCGCAAACCTATGTCCGCAACACCGCGATTGTGCGTACGATCATCACGGCGGCATCCGGTGCTGCCTTCGCCATCACCGATTTCGTCCCGCGCTTTCGCCAGAACGAGCGCATGTTCCGCCCGCCCATGATCGTGCGCCGCATCGAGCCGATCACAGGCCTCTGCCGCGTCCGCGTCCGCGTGCGTCCGCGCATGAGTTACGGCCAGAACCGGGCAACACCGGTGCTCGGCAGCAATCACATCCGCTATGTCACCGAGGCCGGCGCGATCCGGGTGACGACGGACGCACCCATCAGCTACATCGCCGGCGAAAGCGCTTTCGTCCTCAACCGCGCCGTCACTTTCATCGTGCACCCGGATGAGACGCTCGCGGACTCGATCCCGCGCGTCGCGCGCGAGTTCCATGACCAGACCGTCGACTATTGGCAGGATTGGGTGCGCGGGTTGAGCGTCCCCTTCGAGTGGCAGGACGCTGTCATCCGCGCGGCCATCACGCTGCAGCTCTGCAGCTTCGAGGAGACCGGCGCCATCGTCGCCGCGCTGACTACATCGATCCCGGAATCGGTGCCGGAGGGGCCAGGCTCCGAACGCAATTGGGACTACCGCTACTGCTGGATCCGGGACGCGTTCTTCACGGTACATGCGCTGAACCGCGTCGGCGCGACCGGCACCATGGAGCGCTTCATCGAGTACGTGACCAACGTGATCGCGCAGGAGCGCGGTCCGGCCCTCAAACCCGTCTATGCGATCGTCCCCGAGGCAACGCTCGAAGAACGCGTGGCGCCCGCGCTCGCCGGTTATCGGAGCCACGGCCCCGTCAGGGTCGGCAACGATGCCGTCAACCAGGTGCAGCATGACGTCTACGGCAGCGTCGTGCTCGCGGCCTCGCAGATGTTCTTCGACGAGCGCTTGCCGCGAAAGGGCGACAAGACGTTGTTCGCCCTGCTGGAGCCGCTGGGCATGCATGCGCTGAGCCAGGCGCTGACACCCGACGCCGGTATCTGGGAGTATCGCGGCCGCGCCCGCATCCACACGCACTCGGCGGCGATGTGCTGGGTCGCCTGCGATCGCTTGGCCCGCATCGCCAAGCTCCTCGACCTCCCGGATCGCGCGGAGCAATGGCGCACCTCTGCCGACGGCCTTCGCGCGACGATCCTCGACCGCGCCTGGAACGCGGAGCATGCCTGCTTCACCGGGAGCCTCGACAGTGATGAAATCGACGCCAGCGTCTTGCTGTTGCACGAACTCGGATTCGTATCCGCAACGGATGAACGCTTCATTCAGACCGTCGACACCATCGGCCGGCGCCTGATGCGCAACGGCCACCTGCTCCGCTACGCGGCACCCGACGACTTCGGCGCACCCGCGGTCGCCTTCACCATCTGCACGTTCTGGTATGTCGATGCCTTGGCCGCCATCGGCCGCCGCGACGAGGCCCGCCGCCTCTTCGAAGAGCTACTGTCCCGCCGCAATCACGTCGGCCTGTTGTCGGAGGACATCGATCCCAAGACCGGCGAACTTTGGGGCAACTTCCCGCAAACGTACTCCATGGTCGGCATCATCGTCGCCGCCATGCGCCTCTCCAAAGGCTGGGACAGCGCAAGGTGATGCTCCGATATTGCGCGTCCGGAAGTAGTCGTCCCGCCAGGGCGAGAGCGCGCCAGCTTCGAAATGCGACGACGAAAGGCCCCGAAACACTGCAATCGCGGCACCCTTCTTACCCCCGCTGCCCCAAGGCCTGCTCCAGATCCGCGATCAGGTCGGCGACGTTTTCGATGCCCGCCGATAAGCGCAGACAAATCCGTCGGGCACGGCGATCCAGCGCCCTTCGATGGAGGCGCGGTGTTCGATCAAACTTTCGACGCCGCCGAGCGAGGTCGCGCGCTTCCAGATCTTGACGTTAGCCGCCGCCGCGATCGCCGCTGCCTCGCCGCCTTTGACGCGGATCGACAGCATGCCGCCGAAGCCGCCGCTGCATCTGGCGCGCGGCAGCCGCGTGGCCCGGATCTTTCGCGAGGCCGGGATAGAGCACGCTCGCAATCCGCGGATGATCCTCGAAATGCCGCGCCAGCGTCATCGCCGCTTCCGACTGCGCCCTGACGCGCAAATGCAGCGTCCGCATCCCCCGCAGCAGCAACGCCGCCTCGAACGGCCCGAGAATTCCGCCCAGCATTTTGCGCACCCGCACGACGCGCTCGAACATCGCGTCCGTCTTCGCGAACGTCAGCGCGCCCGCGAGCACGTCCGAATGTCCGTTGAGATACTTAGTCGCCGCGTGCATGACGATATCGGCGCCATGCTTCAAGGGCTGCGTCAACACCGGCGTCGCGACCGTCGAATCCACCGCCAGTAACGCGCCCGCGTCCATGCGCAATCCGCGCCGTCGCCGCGATGTCCGTGACCGTCCAAAGCGGATTGGCGGGTGTCTCGATCCAGATCAGCTTGGTCTTGCCGGGCCGCACCGCGGCAGCAATCGCATTGACATCGCCCGCATCGACGAACGTCGTCTCGATGCCGTGGCTCAGCGCGTCCTCGCTGAGCCAGAGTTTCAGCGCCCAGTACATTACCTTCGGCGCGATCACGTGCGCCGGCCGTTCGAGGCCGAGAAAGACGCTCGTCGCCGCCGTCATGCCCGACCCCGACAGCAGCGACGCCGCGCCCCCTTCCAGCGCCGTCAGTACGTCCTCTACATGGCGCACCGTGACGTTATCGGGTCGGCCATAGACAAAACCCTTGCGATACTGGTTGTCTGGATCGCGAATGAAGGTTGTCGCGACATGAATCGGCGGCACGACCGCGCCGGTTGGCTCGTCCACGATCCCGAGGGCCTGGGCGGCGATGGTCTCGGGCGCAACGTCTTTCATCCGTCTATCTCCAGCATTTTCCGGTGCGACGCTAACAGACAGGCACGACCGCGCAAGCCAGTATATAAGGCTGCTTTTCGGGGCCACTCCACAGCGAGACCTGTCAGCATGACCGCGCGATCCATCCTCATCACCGGGTGCTCATCCGGCATCGGCTATGCTGCCGCCAAGACGCTGAAAGAGCGCGGCTGGCGCGTGCTGGCCACGGCGCGCAAGCCGGACGATCGCGCGCGGCTCGAAAAGGAGCTCGGCGTCGAGACCCTCGACCTCGAACTCGGCGATCTCGCCTCCGTCCGCGCCGGCGCGAAAGACGCCCTGCACCGCACCGGGCAGAAACTCGACGCGCTTTATAACAACGCGGCCTATGGCGTGATCGGCGCAATGGAAGACGTCCCCGGCGAGTTGCTGCGCCGCCATATCGAGATCAACGTCATCGGCACGCACGAGCTGACCCGCGCGGTGATCCCGGCGATGCGTGCGCGCGGTCAGGGGCGTATCGTGACGTGCTCCTCCGTGCTCGGCCTCGTCAGCGGGCCATTTCGCGGTCCCTACTGCGCCTCGAAATTCGCGGTCGAAGCCATGACCGATGCAATGCGCTACGAACTGGCGGGAACTGGCATCCACGTATCGCTGATCGAGCCCGGGCCCATAAAGTCCAACTTCTTGGACACGACGGTCGCCACGTTCCGCGCCAACATCGACGCGGTGAATTCGGTGCATCGGGTGGAGTATGAGCGGCGCATGAAGGCGATGGAAACCGATACGCAGAGCCGGCTCAAGCTCGGACCCGAGGCCGTCGTCGCCAAGCTGATCCACGCGCTGGAAAGCCCGCGTCCCAAAGTCCGATATCGCGTATCGCCGCACACGCACGTCATTGCGATGGCCAAGCGGGTGCTGCCCGGGCGGGTGCTCGACGCGCTGATGATGCGGTCTTGAAACCAGAGTCTGGCCTTAGGTTCTGCCGTCGGCTATGCCGATATCGATAGGTGACGTCCAGGAGCGATCCATGCTGCCGTTGGCAGGTTACGCCGAGAAGCTGTCCGTTAGACCCGGCGAAACCATTCAATTCCATGTCTCCAACACGACCGGAGCGCTGGTCGATGCCACGCTCGTCCGCGTGATTTGCGCGGATGCCAATCCCGCAGGCCCCGGCATCCAGCTCGCACCAATTCCCAGCACTGGCCTGACAGCGCTCGCCGAGCCCCGTGCGCAAGCACTCAATCGCGGGTCCTATGCGCGGGTCCATGGCGGCGATGCCTTTGCCAAACTCACGAGCTGGACCTTCAGCGCGACGATTTTTCCGACGCTGATCGGCGATCGCGAGATGGTGATCGCGTCGTTGCTCGATGCGACCAAGAGCCATGGCCTTGCACTCGCCATCGATCGTGAGGGCCGATTGAAGCTCAGCCTCGCCGAAGCCAAAGGCATTCGCCGGATCGAGATGGCGGCACCGCTCGCGGTGCGGACCTGGGTGACGGTTTGGGCGAGCTACGATGCCACCACTGGACAGGGTACGCTCGGCGTCTTGCCCGCCGCACGAGGCGCCAAATTGCAGACGGTCCCGTTCAAGAGCGACATCCAGAATGCTCTCGGCGTCGGCACGCTACTGCTCGGCGCCGTGGCGGACGGCCGCGATCCATTCCGCTTCAACGGCCGCATCGAGCGGCCTGCGATTTTCAACCGCGCGCTGACGGCGGACGAGGTGCAGCGCGCGGCCGGCGGCGGGCGCGTCGATGGTCTCGTTGCCACGTGGGACTTCTCGCGGGAGATGCACACGTCGCGGATCGTCGACACGGGGCCGCATGGCCTGCACGGCACGCTCGTCAATTTTCCCGCGCGCGCGGTGACGGGCGCGACGTGGACGGGGCGCGAGCCCTGCTTCCGCCATGCGCCGGATCAATACGGCGCGATCCATTTCCACGATGACGATCTCGAAGATTGCCGCTGGCCCGCGACGCACGCCTACGAGGTGCCCGCCGATCTCAAGTCGGGCGCCTACGCGCTGATCTTGAAGGCGGGCGATGTCGGCAGAAAACATTCCCTTCTTCGTCGTGCCGCCGAAGAACAAGCCGTCCGCCAAGCTCGCCGTCCTGGTGTCGACGTTCACGTACACCGTCTATCACAACCACACGCGGCCGGAGTGGCAGCGCGATCCGAAATGGAAGCAAGCCTGGATCGACCAGGCCAAGGCCTGGGGCGCCTATCCGCACAATCCCGGCGATCATCCGGAATACGGCCTCTCGACTTACAATTGGCACAGCGACGGCAGCGGCATTCACAGCGCGTCGTGGCATCGCCCGATGCTGAACGTCCGCATCGGCTACATCACCTACCCTTATCCCGAGATCCGCGCCTCGGGCGTGCGGCACTATCCGGCGGATAGCCATCTCCTGGCGTGGCTCGAGGCCAAGGGCTTCGATTTCGACCTGATCACCGATTGGGAACTGCACCACGAGGGCCACGACCTCTTGAAGCCGTATCAAGTTGTGATGACCGGATCGCATCCCGAGTATCATACGGGCGAGATGCTCGATGCGCTGGAGCACTATCGCGATACCGGCGGACGCTTCATGTACATGGGCGGCAACGGATTCTATTGGAAAATCGCGCTCTCAAAGGAGCACCCAGGCCTCATCGAGATCCGCCGTGCCGAGGGCGGCATACGCGCCTGGGCGGCCGAACCGGGCGAATACTACAATCAGCTCGACGGCGAATATGGTGGTCTCTGGCGGCGCAACGGCCGGCCGCCGCAAAAACTGGCGGGTGTCGGGTTCACCGCGCAAGGCAACTTTGTCGGGTCCTACTATCGCATCTCGGGCGATGCCCGCCGCGATCCCCGGGTCGCCTGGATCTTTGACGGCGTCAGTGACGACAAGATTGGCGGCTTCGGCCTCTCGGGGCATGGCGCGGCAGGTTTCGAGCTCGATCGCGCAGACAAGCGCCTCGGAACGCCCGCGCATGCGGCCGTGGTCGCGCAATCCGAGGATCATCCGCCGGAAGCGCCGTGGGTTCTCGTGCCGGAGGAACAGCTGACGCACATCATGACCACCACGGGCGAGAGCCACAAACAGCTGATCCGGGCGGACATGACGTTCTTCGAGACGCCCGGCAACGGCGCTGTGTTCTCGACGGGGTCGATCACCTATTGCGGATCGTTGCCGCACAACAATTTCGATAACTCTATCTCGCGCGTGACTGAAAATGTGCTGCGCCGCTTCCTCGATCCTGAGGCAACCTTCCCGATACCGGGTGCCGCAGCATGAGCGGACGCGGCAACGAGGTGACACCGGCACAGCGGGCGCTTTGGACGTTTCTCCTCGTCACGCTGGTCGCACCTTTCCTCGCTTCTCTGGTTGTGTTCCTGGCAACATCCATCGGCCTGCTTACGGGCATTGGCGAGGCGGCCCAGCTGCCGCCGCTTAAGCGCGCGGCCTACTCGGCGGTATCGACCTACGTCTGGGGCGCAATACCCTCGGCAGCAGCGGGCGCGGCCCTGGCGGCAGGCGTTGCCTGGCGCGGCTCTGTCCCTTGGCTTGCGGCGGCGATCGCGGGAGTCGCAGCCTTTTGGATCGCAGCGGTATTGTCTGGCGCGGTGCCGCCTGCCTACATCACGCCGGGTGCGCTGCTCGCCGGGGCCGTCGGCGTCGCCTGCCACGGCATTCTCGCCCGGGCCGGTGTCCTTTCGTGAGCGGCCTCGTCCTCACGCCGTGAGTGGCTGATCCGGAAATGCGAGCTGCTCGCGCGCGCGCCAATCGTTGGTGACATAGTTGATGATCACCGACTTGCGGACGCCCCTGATCTCACGCGGCTCGAAGCCATGATAGGTGATGTCCGACGGGACAAACACCATAGCGCCGTTACTCTTGAAGGGCGAGCGGCCAACGTGCGTCTTGCTTGCGTCATAGATGTCAGTGCCAAGGTCTGCGTGCTGCGGATCCTTCGACGTATAGAGCAGCATCGTGAATGTCTTGACGCCGAGATCGGTGTGCGGCTCCAGCCAGAAGCCGTTGATATCTTGCGCGATCTCAACGCGAAGATACGTCCCGTTGAGCTTGGCGCCGAAGTGGCTGCCGATCCGGCTCGTGACCCGCGGGTCCTGGAACGCTTGGCAAAAGTTTTCGCTAACTGGAAATTTTTCGCGGTTCTCCGCATCAAAATACTTCCGCGTCGCGTTGTGCACTTCGCGCTTGCCCGAGACCCCATCCAATGACGGCGCCTCGAATGGCAAGGCGAGGATCTGATCCACGGCATCAGCCGGTATGCAGCGATCGAGTGTCCAATGACGGTATGGCGCCTCGGTGCGGCGCGAGGTTTCGATGCTTTCCAACAGAGCCGAGACGAATGCGTCTTTTGTGATTGCCATGGTGGCCTCCTGCATTTCCGTGTTCATTGGCGCGCGTTAGCGCGGAAAGGTAGATTGGCTGGCATTTCGGACGTGCCAGCATCTGCGCCGCTCGGACGCAATAGCCGCGCCGCCCCCCACCGAACCGCGATTTCGTCGGCAATCGTTTCGGCCGAGTTGAGCGGCGGATAGGTCCACGTCTCCAACCTGTCGAAGCGTGCCGGCAGCGGCCGCGTCGCACCGAGTTCGCGCAGCGCTTGATGATAGCGCGTGAACTTCGCCGAGCCGCCGTCGGGCTCGAACACGTAGACCGGCTTTCCGGTGACGCAGGGCTCGCCCGTCATGTTGACGGAGTTGCCGGGGACGATGAAGGCGTCGGCATGGGCGAGGAAATCCGCATAAGGGTTGTGACCTTCGCCATTCCAGAACACGTGTGGTATCTCGCGCACGGCATCTTGCACGACGGTCGTGATCCCAGCCGGCGTCCGGCGCGACGCCGTCAGCATCAGGCCGGCACCGAGCGCGCCGAGCGACTGCAGCGCCGAGGCGAGATGCGCCATCGCGGCCGGCCCATACGTGTAGTCGCCGTTTGGCCCGCCAAGCGCCACCGCGACGCGGGGTTTTGGCAAGGCCGCGATGACCGGCGGCACTGCGGCACGCAACTTCGCGAGCCGCGCGGGCGAGAAGCTGTGCGGCGCCGTCAACGTGGTGATCACATTAGCGCCACGCAGACGATCGTGATCCGGTACCCAGAACGCGTCGGCAGTCGACAGCGGCACTTTCGGGTTTTGCAGAATGACTGTGAAAGTCGCCGGTCCCGCATGCCGCTTTAGCGCGCGAAGATAGGGTGTCGTCAGGCGGCCAATGGAGAACGCGAACTCCGGCCAGGGCGCATGGAACTTCCCGCGCGGAGAGCCAAATCGTTCGCTTGGGCCAACAGGCCCCCAGGGGGCAAGCCAGCTCCAGGGCGGCGCGGGGTCGATGCGTTTGACGTCATAGGCAAGCCCCAGCGCCTCGGCGACGCCCTTGGTCTGCGCGTCATTACCGGCCTTACCGTCGCTGATGATCCACGCGCGACGCCCGGCCACCAACGCGCGTGCGGCCGCCGCATCTGGGCGATCGGCAGTGGGCGCATCGCTGGCGGTTCTTCGGTTCATTCGGCTCCTCGAGCGGTGCACGCTGGCGGCGGTCTATACCGCCACTGATTGAGCTCCGTGGTGTCACTGATTGCGGAGAGAAGCCAAGGCCCGGTCGCATGCGCAACGTAGTCGTTGCGTAAGTCCTGTCAATTGAGGCGGAAAGATAGATGTGTATGGCCAGAGCGCGGGCTCTCCGTCAGTTCACGGAAGCGGCTATTTTGAACGCTGGCTGCGCGCCAATCACGCCATAAATTCGCGCCGGACCGCAACCGAATGTTCGCCGAGCGCCGGCACCGGACCGAACGCCGAGGCGTGGCCATCGGTCACGGACGCGGGGGCGGGAACACCGATCGGACCTGCCGGCGAGCCGATCATGACGCGGCGCAAATGCGGATGCCGCATCAGATCCGCCGTCTCGTTGACGCGACCAAAGGCGATGTCGGCGGCGTCGAGATCGACTGCTAGTGCCGCGACCTCGCGGTCGCAAAAGACGTCCGCGACGATCGTGTCCAACACCTCCCGATGCGCACAGCGCGCGACATTGGTTGCGAACTTCACGTCGCTGATCATGTCGGGCCGCTTCAGGATGCGCTCGGCGAAGACCGCCCACTCGCGTTCGTTCTGGATCGAAATCAGGATCGGCGTGCCATCGCGCGTCGCAAACACGCCGTAGGGGGCGACGCTCGTGTGCGCAAAGCCGATGCGCTTCGGCGGCTTGCCGCCTTCCGCCTGCAACAGCGGCACGCTCATCCACTCGGCCATCGCGTCGAACATCGAGACGCGGATATCGGCCCCCTGCCCCGTCATCCCGCGCGCGATCAGCGCCTCGAGGATCGCCTCGTAGGCGTTCATGCCGGTGGCGATGTCGACGACGGAAACGCCGACGCGGGCGGGTGCCTCAGGCCCGCCGGTCACGGAGGAGAGGCCCGACTCGGCCTGAATCAAAAGATCGTAGGCCTTACGGTCCTTATAGGGACCCGTATCGCCATAACCCGAGATCGAGCAACAGATGAGGCGCGAGTGATCGCGGCGTAATCGATCGATGCCAAAACCAAGCTTTCCAACAGCGCCCGGCTTCAGGTTTTGGATGAAGACGTCGGCCTTGGTGAGGAGTGCGGCGAGGAGTTGGGCATCCGGCTTTTTCGTCAGGTCGATCAGCACCGACTCCTTGCCGCGATTGAGCCAGACGAAATACGAGCTTTGCCCCTTGGCGGTCGCGTCATAGCCGCGCGCGAAATCACCCTCCGGCCGTTCGAGCTTAATCACGCGGGCACCGGCGTCCGCCAGCCTCCGGCTCGCCATCGGTGCGGCGACCGCCTGTTCCAGTGCCACCACAAGCAGGCCGGACAAGGGTTTATTGCGTGCTGTCGCCATCGTGACGGATCGTGTCCTAGAATTTAGTCGCAGTTCTGCCAAACCAGCGGCTAAGCTCTTGTGGCAAGTGAAATCCGTCAAGCACGGCGGAAGGAGACGCTGATATGCGTCCACAACGGACAATGGTGCAACGCGCGCGCGTCCTTGCCGCCTTGGCGCGATCGTGGCCATCGCCCTCTTGCCGCGCTTTGCCGTGGCGTTCGATGCGGCGACGCGTGAGGCGCGGCAGGAGACGCTCGCGGCCATCACGGCGCGGCTGCGCGCGAGTTTCTACAGCCAGGACGTCCTCAATCGAGTCGATCTCGAAACGCTCACGACGGTGCGCCGGGGCGATCTCCTCGGCCGGGCCACCGACGCGGCGTTCGCTCAAGGCGTCAACGCCCTGCTCTCCGAACTCAAGGTCTCTCACACCGGGTTTCTGACGCCGGACGATGCCGACTACTACGTGCTCGCGGACGTGTTCCGCAACTCCAAGGCCATGGCGCCGCTGCTGGAGCAAGCCTTCGGTGCCGGCGCTCGTCCGTGGTTTGCCGGAATTGGCGTGTTCACGACACTGGTCGAGAACCGCCATCATGTCGATCTCGTGCTCGATGGTTCGCCCGCGGACAAGGCGGGCCTGCGCGTGGGGGATGAGATCGTCAGCGTCAACGACGGCCCCTATACAGCAATCGCGGCGTTTCGCGGACGGCTCGGTGAAACGGTTCGGCTCGGGCTGCGGCGCATCGTGGGCGGCCAGATATCGACGATCCCAGTGGAGGTCGTAAAAATCGTCCCGGAACAGGCGTTCCGCGAGGCGATGCTGGCGAGCGCTCGTGTGATCGAGGCGGGTGCGCATCGCATCGGCTATGTGCACGTCTGGGCGGTGCGCGGCGAGGACACAGTCAGCGGCTTCGGTGAGGCCATCGGCAGACTTCGGCGTGGCGACGGCACCCAGCATGGACGTCAGCCGCCGTTGACGCATCTGATCATCGATCTGCGCGGCAAGATCGGCGGCGATCCCACGGCAGTAAGAGGTCTACTCGACCGCATCGCGCCACGCGGCCCGCATGTCACGGCCAAAGGCCAAGGTGCCTCCGCCCATCGCCCGCCACGCTCGTTCAAAGGCAACGCGACGGTGCTGATCGATCACCACACCCGCAGTGCCGGAGAAATTCTGGTGCACGCCCTCAAGTCACAAGGCATTGCGACGCTGATCGGCACCCGTACCGCAACCGCGGTAACCGCCGGCGCGGCATTTCCGCTGCCGGGCCGCAACATCCTCTACGTCGCGGTTCAAGCCCTGGAGATCGACGGCCAAGATCTCGAAGGCCGCGGCGTCGAACCGGATATCGTCGTCGAGCGGCCGCTGCCCTATGCGCAGGGCGCCGATCCCGTGCTCGATGCGGCGGTCGATCACATCATGAAAGGCGTGGGCGGAGGCGAATGACGCAGGGGCACGACCTCACAGGGCATGTTGTGCTCGTCACGGGCGCTGCCGGAACATTGGGCCGCGCCATCGCGGATGCGATCGCGGCGGCCGGCGGCACCGCGATCCGCAGCGATCTCAATGGACGCGCCGGCGTCGATCTCCAACTCGACGTAACGCGGGACGCGGATTGGGCGACGGCGATCACCGATATCAGTTCACGGCACGGGCATCTCGACGGGCTCGTGCATTGCGCGGGTATCGCCATTCTCGGCGACGTCGAAACCACGAGCTACGACGACTGGCGGCGCGTGCAAGCCGTCAATGTCGACGGCGTATTTCTCGGCTGCAAGCACGCGATGCCATTGCTGACGAAATCCAATGCCGCTTCGATCGTGATGTTGTCGTCGGTCTCGGGGCTAGTCGCTGGCGCCAACCTCGCGGCCTACAATGCGTCTAAAGGCGCGGTCAGGCTGTTGAGCAAATCTGTGGCACTGGCGGGCGCGCGAAAAGTACCGCCGGTCCGCTGCAATTCCGTGCATCCGAGTTTCGTTGAAGGCGAGATGGTTGACAGTCTCGCCGCTCACGCACGCGATCCCGCGAAGGCGCTGCAGCGCATGCGCGAGCAGATCCCGTTGAAGCGTCTCGCCAAGCCCGCCGAGATCGCCGCCGCCGTTGTGTGGCTGCTGTCGCCCGCGTCATCCTTCGTCACCGGCACCGAACTCGTCGTCGACGGCGGCCTCGTCGCGGGATAAAGGCGCAGGTGTCAGACCCTAGGGTCTGACACCGAGCGTCATCTCACGTAATATGCGCACCACGCGTTTCGACATAGACCGCATAGAGCGATTGGCTCGCAGTCATGAACAGTCGATTGCGCTTGGTGCCGCCGAAGCAGACGTTCGAGCAGATCTCGGGCAGTTTGATCTGGCCGATCCGCGTCCCGTCGGGATGGAAAACGTGCACGCCGTCGTAGCCGTCGCCCACCCAACCGGCACTCGACCACACGTTGCCGTCTTCGTCACAGCGAATGCCGTCGGCAAAGCCTGTCTTGCCGTTCCACTCCATGCTGGCAAACGTCTTCGGATTCTTCAGCGTGGCCCCGTCGATGTCGTAGACCCAGATCTGGCTCTTGGCTTCCGGGTAGTGCGAGATGCCCGTGTCGGCAATGTACATCTTCTTGTAGTCGTGGCTGAAACAGAGACCATTCGGTTTGAACGGCTGATCCGCCACCTTGGTGATGGCGCCTGATGTCGCATCGATCCGGTAGATGGCTTCTTTCTGCAGCGGGCGCGGCGTGCTGGCCGATTCGGCCAGTCGATTGCCCTCGTACTCCATCAGCGATCCATAACCGGGATCCGTGAACCAGATGGAGCCGTCGTTGGGGTGGACGACCGCGTCATTCGGCGCATTGAAATCCCGGCCGTCGAACTTGTCGGCGAGAATGGTCGTCTTGCCGTTGTATTCGTAGCGCACGACCTTGCGCGTTCCATGTTGGCAGGCGATCTGACGGCCTTGGTAGTCGAACGTATTGCCGTTGGAGTTGCCGGCCGGGAAACGGAAGCGACGGGAGACGTGGTTGTCTTCCTCGAGCCAGCGCAGATTTTCGTCGTTCGGGATGTCGCTCCAGACGAGATAGCGACCGACGCCGTTCCAGGCGCAGCCCTCGGCCCACATGGTGCCGGTGTAGAGTCTCTGGATGGGCGTGTTGCCGAGCTTATATTTGAAGCGCTTATCCAATGAGATGATATCGGGATCGGGGTAACGTGTCGGGCCGGCATCGGCGCCGAACTGGCGGCCATAAGCGTCCGGCGCCATCGATGTGATGGCGGCAAGACCGGCCGCAGCGGTCAGGAATCCGCGGCGGTTCAATGTATCGTGCCGCTTTGCGGCATGGTCTAAGGCGGCTTGATTTGGGTGGTGTGGCGCGTGCAGTGTCATTGAGTGTGCTCCCGTGAAGATATGCAGATACGACAGGGCCAGCGGCACGCATTGGCGCGAGCGGCTAGACAACTGCTTCTTGGAGGACAGTGACGACACTCGGGGCGTGAGACCGGAAAAAAGTCCACGCACGAGCCCTGTCAGAATGGGCTCGCGCCGGTGCGCTGGTCAACGGGGGCTGTACGCGGCGCAGGTCTGCCTCAATAGGCTCGTGCGGTGCGCCAACATCGTCGCTCATTGCAGTGCGGCATTGAATGCCGCAAGTGCGAAGAGCGCAGCCCCGGCGCGGCGCGATGCAGGGTTGCTTTTCGGCGGGATGGGCATTCGACAAGGCCGTATCGCGTCATTCGTCGTCCGCGTTAAGATGAAGTATTGCCCGCGGGTCACAAGTTCTCGCCATCGATTAGAAATCCGCGTGGCATCGACCAGTTTTGGAGAGGAGGCGCGCGACAACATCTGTTTCAGCTGAATTGCCTGCTCGGACACGTAGCGACAAGTAGGTTTTGACCTGGGAGTGAAAGATGAAGCGTACACTCGACACGACCGACGCCGAACGCACGATGAACCGCCGCACGCTTGTGAAAGCGCTTGGTACTGGGGCAGGAGTCCTCGCGATGGGGACTGGCGCCGCAGCGCAGGTTGGGCCACAGGCTCCACCGAGTACCGTGACTAATCCGCCGCGCGATTTCAGTCCGAATGGCGCGCCTAACGTCTACTTCTGGGATCCGGACATCATAGCCGTCGATCCAAGTTTCAACGGGCTCGCACAACCCAACGCGCCAATTCAGCGGCTCTGGACCGGCGCGCTTTGGGCGGAAGGCCCTGCATGGAACGCGCAAGGGCGCTATCTCGTCTGGAGCGATATTCCCAACAACCGGCAGATGCGCTGGCTCGAGGACGACGGACGCGTCAGCGTGTTCCGCATGCCTTCGAACAACTCGAATGGCAACACCTTCGACTTCCAGGGGCGGCAACTCTCGTGCGAGCACTTGACGCGCCGCGTCGTGCGCTACGAACTCGACGGATCGGTGACGATCCTCGCCGACAAGTTTCAGGGGAAGCGGCTCAACTCGCCGAACGATGTCGTACCGCATCCCGATGGCAGCTACTGGTTCACTGATCCACCTTATGGCGGGCAGCTCTATGAGGGCACGCCGGACGCGGCGGGCGGGCCGAGCAACAGTGCTGGCCGGCTCAAGAATCGCTTGGGCCAGCCACCCGAGATCGGCAGCGACAAGCGCGAGCTGCCGACGCAGTGCTATCGGATCGATCCGAGTGGCCGCGTCGATCTCGTGGTCACCGAGGATCAGGTCCCCGATCCGAACGGCCTCTGCTTCTCGCACGACTACAAGAAGCTCTATGTCGTGAGCACGGGCAAAGGTCCAGGCGATCAGGGCCCCGGCGGCATGGGCAACATGTACTCGTTCGACGTCGGAACCGACAACAAGCTCTCGGGATACAAACTGTTCACCGACTTCATGGTCGATGGCGTGAAGTGCGGACCCGATGGCGTCCGCGCCGACGTCAACGGCAACCTCTGGTGCTCGAGCAACGCCGGTCGCTCCGTCGGCTACAGCGGCGTCACCGTGTGGTCACCGGAGGGCAAGCTGCTCGGCCGCATCCGCATCCCGGAGATCTGCGGTAACATATGCTTCGGCGGACCGAAGCGGAACCGCCTCTTCATGGCGGGGAGCCAGTCGCTCTATGCGGTTTATGTTGCGACGCAGGGTGCTGCGCCGGGCTGATAGCGGACTAAATCGCGTGAGATCGCCGCGGACGTTCTGTCCGCGGCGGCACTTCCGGGTCTCAGCACTTTTTGAAGTATTTGTAAGTATCGGGCGCGCCCATCCATTTGAAGTCGGGCGTCAGGCCGCCTTTGGCATTGATCCATCCTTTGATGTCGGAGGGATAGCTGTTCCAAATCTTGGTTGTCATGGCTGGGATTTTGGCATTGTGGAAGCCGAAGGTGGCCGCCGGAGTGACACAAATCTTGTCGCGCGGATATGTGACCAATCAAGATCGTGCAGGCCGATTGGCATGGACCGACGACGCGCACATCGACGCCGCGGGCAGCAAGTCCCGCCCATCGCTTGTCGTAGGCGGCAACAGACCCACCGTGATTGTCATTGACGTTGATCGTTTCGGCTATCGCTGGTGTCGCGAATGCTATCGCCGCGAGCGTCATGATTTTCGAGAAACGGTTACTCAACATGGTCCTGAAGTCCTCACCCGCGGGATGCGGCCACAGCGGCGGCACTTCCGACCGCGGATCATGCTCCGTGCCCGTAAGCGGCATGGTCAATCAATTTCCACGGGCAGGCATGCAAAAACCGGTTCAATGGTCTTCCACGGGCGCCTCTTGAACCGCTAAAGTCGCGCCATAATAGTCATAACGCGATCGAGACGAGGACGCACATGGGCAAGAAACCAAACGGAAACGGCAAACGGAAGCTACGTTCGACGGCGTGGTTCAATAATCCCGACAACGCGGATATGACCGCGCTCTATCTCGAGCGCACGATGAACTTCGGCCTGACCCTGGAGGAGCTGCAGTCGGGGCGACCAATCATCGGCATCGCGCAAACGGGCTCCGACATTGCACCCTGCAACCGGCATCATCTCGTACTCGCCGAGCGCACGCGAGAGGGTATTCGCGAGGCTGGCGGCATCGCCTTTGAGTTTCCGATCCATCCCATTCAAGAAACCTGCAAGCGCCCGACTGCAAGCCTCGATCGCAATCTGCAGTATCTCTCGCTGGTCGAAATTCTATACGGGTATCACATCGACGGCGTCGTGCTGACGACGGGCTGCGACAAGACCACACCGGCGCAGATCATGGCAGCGGCGACAGTGGATATTCCGGCCATTGTGTTGTCGGGCGGACCAATGCTCAACGGCTGGCACAAGGGCGAGCGCACGGGCTCTGGCACCATCGTATGGAAAGCGCGCGAGATGATGGCGCGTGGCGAAATCGACTACAAAGGTTTCCTCGAACTCGTGGCGTCGTCGGCGCCGTCGGCCGGCCACTGCAATACCATGGGCACGGCATCGACCATGAACTCGCTGGCCGAAGCGCTCGGCATGAGCCTGCCCGGCTGTGCCGCGATCCCAGCGCCGCATCGCGATCGCCAGCGCATGGCGTATCTGACCGGCAAGCGCATCGTCGAAATGGTGTGGGAAGATTTGAAACCGTCGAAGATTTTGACGCGCGCGGCATTCGAGAACGCCATCGTCGTCAACACGGCGATCGGCGGCTCCACCAACGCACCGATCCACTTGAACGCCATCGCACGCCACATCGGCGTCGAACTCGACAACGACGATTGGGAAAAGCACGGCTATGACATTCCGCTGCTCGTCAATCTGCAGCCGGCGGGCGAGTATCTCGGCGAGGATTACTTCCGAGCAGGTGGCGTCCCGGCGGTGGTCGCCGAACTGATCGGGGAGGACAAGATCAACAAGACCGCGCTGACGGTGAATGGCAAGACGCTCTACGACAACTGCAAGGGCCTGCTGACGGACGACCGCGACGTCATCAAGGCCTACGACAAGCCAATGAAGAAGCAAGCGGGCTTCTTGAATTTCAAAGGCAATCTGTTCGACTCAGCGATCATGAAGGCCTCCGTGATCTCGGAGGAATTCCGCAAGCGCTATCTCACGAACCCGAAAGACCCGATGGCCTTCGAAGGCCGCGCCATCGTGTTCGACGGACCGGAGGACTATCACGCACGTATCGACGATCCAAAACTGGACATCGACGGCAACTGCATGCTGTTCATGCGCGGCACGGGGCCGATCGGCTATCCGGGCGCCGCGGAAGTCGTCAACATGCGCGCGCCCGACTATCTCCTGAAGAAAGGGATCACGTCGCTACCGTGCATCGGCGACGGCCGCCAATCCGGCACGTCCGGTTCGCCCTCGATCCTCAATGCTTCGCCGGAAGCGGCAACCGGTGGCGGACTCGCGATTTTGAAGACCGGCGACAAGGTCCGCATCGATATGAAGAAGCGCAGCGCCAACATTTTGATCAGCGACGAAGAGATCAAGAAGCGGCGCGACGCCTTGGCAAAGGCCGGCGGCTACAAGTATCCCGACAGCCAGACGCCGTGGCAGGAGATCCAGCGTGGCATCGTCGACGAGCTGAGCGAAGGCATGGTGCTGAAGCCGGCCGTCAAATACCAGAAGATCGCCGCCACCAAAGGCATCCCACGCGACAATCATTGATGGCGGCGACGTCAGGGTGCAATGGCCGCAGGCGTATTGCACGCTGCCGACTCCAAAGGTGCAATATGGCGAAGTGGCCTATTGCACCCTACTGTCATAAGGACTCCGTCATGGATGATGCTTGGCGCCGTGTGCGAGTGCAATACGAAGCAGCCTATGCAGCTGTCGTGCAAGGCAACCCCGAGCCGTTCAAGGCGATCTGGTCGCGCGAGGCGGATACCGTCCTGTTCGGAGCGCTCGATGGCTTCGAGCGCGGCTGGGACGAGATCTGCCCGCGCTTCGATTGGGTCTCGACACAGGTTGTTGCTGTTGATGTGCGGGTCGAAAACCTCTCGACCCGCATCGACGGCGATCTCGCGGTCACGGTGGACTTCGAACACACCTATCGCATCATCAATGGTCAACGTGTTCCACGCACGCTGCGGGTAACACAAGCCTATCGCAAGGAAGCCGGCGAATGGCGGATCTTCCACCGGCACGGCAGTGTGCTGAAGCCGGTGGTGAAGACGTGATGCGCGGCCTCGCCGCGGCCATCGTGATTGGACTTTCGGGAGCTCCGGCACCAGCGTTCGATCTTCAAGGCCATCGTGGCGCCCGCGGGCTCGCGCCGGAGAACACCATTCCGGCGTTCGAGAAGGCGCTCGAGATTGGCGTCACGACACTCGAAACCGATCTCGCGCTGACGAAAGACGGCGTGCTCGTGATCGCACATGATCCGATCCTCAATCCCGATCTTGTGCGGGGCAAGGACGGCGCTTGGCTTGCGGCACCCGGACCCGCAATCCGGTCGCTCACGCTAACCGAGATCAGGGGCTACGACGTTGGCCGTGTGAACCCGGCCTCGAAGTATGCCGATCAGTTTCGCGATCAAAAATCCATCGACGGCGCGCGCATGCCGACGCTTGCGGAGCTGTTCGAGTTCGTGCGGGCTTCGTCCAAGCCCGTGCGGCTCAACATCGAGACCAAAATCCGGCCCGATAAACCCGACGAGACCGCCGATGCCGAGACGTTCGCGCGCGCCGTCGTCGCGGCCGTGCGCGCCGCCAAGACTCGAAGCCCGTGTGACGATCCAGTCGTTCGATTGGCGTACCCTCGTGATCGCCAAGCGCTTGGCGCCGGAGATCGAGACCGCCTGCTTGACGATCGAGACGGACCGCACCAACAACGTGAGACCGATCGACGGCAAAGCGTCGGCATGGACTGATGGGCTCGATCTCGCAGCGCACGGGGGCTCGGTTGCAAAGCTCGTCAAGGCGGCGGGCTGTGAAACGTGGTCGATGTTCTGGCGCAATGCGACGGCGGAGGCCATCACGGCCGCCCACGCGCTCGGCCTCAAGGTCATTCCCTGGACCGTCAACGAACCGGCGGAGATGGCGCGGTTGATCGACATGAAGATCGACGGACTGATCACCGACTATCCCGACCGGGCGCGTAAAGTGATGGCAGAAAAAGGCATTGCTGGGCCGTAAGTGTTCGCCGTCGCCCGGCAGAATCAAATCCCAACAAACGGCTTCAGCACGATTCCGGCCGCCGTCAGCTTCTCGCGGACGCGGCGGGCGATGGCGATGGCGGCGGGCGTATCGCTGTGGACGCAAATCGATTCAGGTTCGACCGCGACCTGCTTGCCGCCGGCGCTCATGATCATGCGCTCTTGCACCGCGCGGACCATGCGGTCGGCCGCAACGTCAGGATCGTGGATCATGGCGCCGGGCTTCTTGCGGCTGACGAGGTCGCCGTTGTCCTCGATGGCGCGGTCGGCGAAGATTTCGCGCACCAGCGGCAGCCCGAGTTTCTCCGCCGCCCGATGCGAGGCGAGCCCCGGCATCACCACATAAACAAGGCGCGGATCGACGGCTTTGATCGCGCGGCCGACTGCCATGGCGAAGTCATCCTCGGCGGCGGCGAGATTGCCGAGGCTGCCGTGCGGCTTGACGTGTGTGACCTTGTGGCCGGCCATCGTCGCGATCGCCTGCAGCGCGCCGATCTGATAAGCGACCATCTTTTCGATGTCGGCCATGCTGTCGCCGCGAATGACACGGCGGCCGAAGCCGTCGCGGTCATTGAAGCTCGGGTGCGCGCCGATGGCGACGCCGTTTTTCTTGGCGAGCACCGCCGTCTCATGCATCACCATCGGATCGCCGCCGTGCCAGCCGCACGCGACGTTGGCCGAGGTGATGATCCCGAGCATGGTGGGATCGTCCCCCATCTTCCAAGGGCCGTAGCTCTCGCCAAGATCGGAATTGAGATCGATGTGCATGGCCATGGCGGTCGTACCAGCGCGTTTCAGCGCGTTTCAATTCACGGGCTCGGCCCAGAGGTCGTAGTCGTCGGCGTTGGTGACCGTGGCGCGAATGAGGTCGCCCGGCTTCAAGCTGGTCTCGCCGTTGAGGAACACGGAGCCGTCGATCTCGGGCGCATCCCATTGCGAGCGGCCAATCGCGCCTTCGTCGTCGACCTCGTCGACTAGCACTGAGATTGTGCGGCCGACGCGCGACGCCATGATCCCGGCGGAGACTTCTTTTTGCGCGGCCATGAACCGATGCCAACGGTCTTCCTTCACGTCTTCAGGAACCGCGCCGTCGAGGTCGTTGGCTTTAGCGCCCGCCACCGGCTCGTACTTGAAGCAGCCCGCGCGCGTGATCTTCGCGGCCTTGATCCACTCCAAGAGCTGCTTGAAGTCCGCTTCGGTCTCGCCGGGGAAACCGACGATGAAGGTCGAGCGCAACGCGAGATCCGGGCACACGTCGCGCCAGCTCTCGATGCGGCGCAGCATCTTGTCCTGATTGCCCGGCCGCTTCATCGCTTTGAGAACGTTGGGCGCGGCGTGCTGAAACGGGATATCGAGATACGGCAGGATCTTGCCCTCCGCCATCAGCGGGATCACGTCGTCGACGTGAGGATAGGGATAGACATAGTGCAGTCGCACCCAGGCGCCGAGATCACCGAGCGCGCGCGAAAGATCGACGAACTTGGCTTTCAGCTTCTCACCTTTCCAGGCACTCTCGGCATACTTGATGTCGAGGCCATAGGCGCTGGTGTCTTGGCTGATGACGAGCAGTTCCTTGACGCCGGCTTTCACCAACTTCTCGGCTTCCGCCATCACGTGGTTCGCCGGACGGCTCGCGAGATCGCCGCGCAGCGATGGAATGATGCAGAAGGAGCAGCGGTTGTTGCAGCCTTCTGAGATCTTCAGATAGGCGTAGTGGCGCGGTGTCAAGCGCAGGCCTTCGGGCGGCACGAGATCGACGTAGGGGTCGTGTAGGGGTGGCACTGCGTCGTGGACGGCCGCGACGACCTCCTCGTATTGATGCGGGCCGGTGATCGCGAGTACGCCCGGATGCGCGGACTTGATGACATCCTTCTCGACGCCGAAGCAGCCGGTGACAATCACCTTGCCGTTCTTGGCCATGGCCTCGCCGATGGCTTCCAGGCTTTCCTGCTTGGCAGAGTCGAGGAAACCGCAGGTGTTGACGACGACGACATCAGCGCCCGTGTAATCCGGCGAGAGCTGATAGCCCTCAGATCGGAGCTTGGTGATGATGCGTTCGCTGTCGACCAGCGCCTTCGGGCAGCCAAGCGAGACAAAGCCGACTTTGGGGACGGCCGCCGCCTTGGCGGCGCGGCGCACCTTGGGCGTCGGGCTTGTTTTTGTGTTGGCAGGGCGTTTTGCTGGTGTGGCCATGGCGCGCTTGTAACCGCGCCATGGCCTGTTTTGCAATGGTTCGAGTGGTTATGGGATAACTATCCGGGTTTCTTATCCGCGTTGTTGAGGCGGGCGATCAGGCTGGACGTATCCCAGCGGCCGCCGCCCATTTTCTGGACCTCGGAATAGAACTGGTCGACCAGCGCGGTGACCGGCAAATTCGCGCCGTTCTTGCGCGATTCATCCAATGCGATCATGAGGTCCTTGCGCATCCAGTCGACCGCGAAGCCATAATCGAATTTGCCTTCGCGCATCGTCTTCCAACGGTTCTCCATCTGCCAGGAACCGGCCGCACCCTTTGAGATCGTTTCCATGACGGCCGGGATATCAAGGCCCGCTTTTTGCGCGAAATGGAGGCCTTCGGCGAGGCCTTGCACCAGTCCGGCGATGCAGATCTGATTGACCATTTTGGTCTGTTGGCCAGCGCCGGGGCCGCCAATCAAGGTCGCCATGCGCGCGAAATGATCGATCATCGGCTTGGCGCGATCGAATACGTGTTTATCGCCCCCGACCATCACCGTCAGCACACCATTCTGAGCGCCCGCTGAGCCGCCCGAGACGGGGGCGTCGAGAAAGTCGAAGCCCTTGGCCTTGGCTGCGGCGTAAAGTTCGCGGGCAACAATGGCCGAAGCCGTCGTGTTGTCGATAAAAAGCGCGCCCTTTGCCATGCTGTGGAACGCGCCATCCTTGCCGGTTGTGACCGAGCGCAGATCGTCGTCATTGCCGACGCACGAGAATACAAACTCGGCTCCCTCGGCGGCTTTGGCCGGGGTCGGCGCGGTGCGGCCGCTGCCGTACTCTTTCACCCAGGCGTCCGCCTTGGCACTATTGCGATTGTAGACGGTGAGTTCGTGTCCGCCCTTTTTCAGGACGTGGCCGGCCATGGGATAGCCCATGACGCCCAGGCCAATCCACGCGACTTTTGCCATTGTACGCCTCGTTTGCGTTTGAGTTTCGAGGCGTGGTTCTAGCGGAGGAATGCGGGCTTGTCAGCGCCAGAGGCGTAGACGCCCATGCGTCAAATGCCGATTGGGACCGCTACCATCGCGGCCGCCAAGATTGCAGCGGTGGCAATGGCGGCCAGCGCGGCCGTCTTGATGTGCGTTTTCGTGGTCGCGCTCATGGCGCAGCTCCAAGCTACTAGTGGCGGACCGGATAGGGGGCCCGCCGTCCCATCTCTTGAACGTGGTTTTAAGTGAGCGGGTCTGATCGGGGCCTGAATGGTCCGTTTAGCTGGAGTTCATCTTGGCGGCGGCTTCGAGAAGCCGCATGATGGATCGACGCCCACTTTGAGGTGCCATGATTTCCATCACCGTCCTTGCCGCTTTTGTCGCAGCCTGCATCCTCTTGGCCCTGACGCCGGGCCCGAACATGAGCCTGATCATCGCCAATACGCTCTCGAGCGGGCTCCGGGCAGGTTTGACCACGCTTGCCGGAACCGGCACTGGCCTTGCGATTTTGGCCGCCATCGCCGCCCTCGGCATGACCACCGTCATGGCGCTGATGGCGGAATGGTTTGATGTGGTCCGATGGGTCGGCGCCATTTATCTGATCGTGCTCGGCGCGCTGCAAATTCGCGCATTCTGGCGACGCAGGACCGACGCAACGTTCACGCCACCACCCGTCAGCGCAACGGGCGCCTATCTACAGGGCCTCGCCGTCGGGCTTTCAAACCCAAAGGTGCTGCTGTTTCTCGGCGCGTTCCTGCCCCAGTTCGTCAGTGTTGACCGTCCCGCTGGACCGCAACTGGCGATCCTCGCCATCCTGTTTGTCGCAACGCTCATCGTCGTAGATGTCGGCTACACCATCCTTGTCGCCCGCGCCCGCCGGGCGCTGGATCAAAACCGGTTGGCACTTCTGGACGGTCTCGCGGGTTGTTTGCTGGTGGCGGGCGGTTTCGTGCTGGCGACGATGCGACGGCCGGGATAGTCTTTGAAACAAGATTTCATTCCAACCGCCGTCCCCGCCTGCGCGGGGATGACAACTCTCTGAAAGCGCCTGCCTGGCATGAAACGCATTGGATTTTATTCTGGCTCCTTCGACCCCGTCACGAACGGGCATCTCGACGTCATCGCGCGGGCGGCGCGGCTCGTCGATACGCTTGTCATTGGCATTGGCGTGCATCCCGGCAAAACGCCGATGTTTTCGCCGGAGGAGAAAGCGGATTTGCTCCGAAGCGAAACCGCCGCGATCGCGAAGAAGGCCGGCTGCAAAATCGAAACAACAACGTTTGCGGGCTTGACGGTGGACGCCGCCAAGGACGCGGGCGCGCAAGTGATTTTTCGAGGCCTACGCGACGGCACGGACCTCGACTATGAAATGCAGATGTCGGGCATGAACGGCGCGATGATGGACGACATCGACACCGTGTTCCTGCCGTCCTCCCCCGATGTGCGCCATATCGCAGCGAGCCTGGTGCGCCAGATCGCGCTGATGGGCGGCGATGTTACGCCGTTCGTTTCGAAAGAGGTTGCCAAGCGCCTCAAGGCAAAGATGGCAAAGAAGAGATAGGAGACCCAGATGGCTGGCTCGGCGGCCTACGCGCGCGTCAAGGCGGACGTGCTGGCGATCATTGCCAAAATCCCCGAGGGGCGACTCGTCACGCACAGCGCCATCGGCCGGCATCTCGGCGTCGATCCACGCCACATCGTCAATGTCATGGCGATCCTCGACGACGCGGATCGCGCGGACGTGCCGTGGTGGCGGGTCGTAGCTGATGGCGGCGCAGTCGGGCGCCATCCCTATCGCGACGATCAGATCGCGCGATTGCGTGCCGACGGCGTGCCGGTCGCGCCCGCAGGCGTTGCCCAGGAGATTTCAACGCGGACCGTGACGGATTTCGCCAAGCCCATGATCGCCATCGCAAAGCCCGCGATCGCCGATCAAAAACCGTCGCGCTCGCGCGGCATGAAGAGCCATCCGGGCACGTCGCTGAAATGAGCCCGGGCACGCACAACGTCGATCCAGACGTGCGCGCAGCGCTCGAGCGAATGCACCTGTTGCCCCCGGGCCAGGTGGCGAAGGTCACGCCGCTGACCGGTGGCGTGTCCTCGGACATCTGGAAAGTCGAAACGACTGAGCGCACTTTTGCGGTGAAGCGGGCCTTGGCGAAGTTGAAGGTGGCGCAGGACTGGCGGGCGCCCGTGGAGCGAAGCCAATACGAGTACGATTGGATCGAAACCGCGCGCGCGATCGTGCCGACGATTGCCCCTGAAGCGCTCGGATACGACCAAGACGCACGGCTGATCGCAATGCGATACTACGATCCAGCCGACTACAAGCTCTGGAAATCTGCGCTGCGTGACGGTCGCGCAGATCCCGCGTTTGCGGCGCGAGTCGGCGCGGATTTAGCCCGCGTTCACGCTGGGACCGCGGGCAAAGCGGAGATCGCCGCGCGATTCAAGACCGACGACATCTTTCACGCCATCCGCCTGGAGCCGTATCTCCTGGCGGCGGGACGCCAGTATCCCGAACTCGCGGCGCGCCTCGATGGGTTGGTGCGAACGACGGCCGAAGGCAAGCGCGCGCTGGTGCACGGCGATGTCTCGCCGAAGAACATTCTCATAGGGCCCGACGGGCCGATGTTTCTCGATGCCGAATGCGCGTGGTACGGCGATCCCGCGTTCGATCTGGCGTTCTGCCTCAATCATCTCCTGCTGAAGTGCCTTTGGACGCCGGCCGCACGCGACGGCTTTTTCGCCTGCTTCGATGCGCTCCATCACGCCTATCTTGCGGGCGTCACGTGGGAGCCGCCCGCAGACATCGAGGCGCGCACGGCAGCCCTCCTGCCGGGCCTCTTACTCGCCCGCGTCGACGGCAAATCACCGGTTGAATACGTGACACACGAGCGCGACAAGGATCATGTTCGCCTCGTCGCACGGCTGTTTCTGCTGAAACCCACCGATCAACTCCATGACGTCGCGGCCATGTGGGCACAGGAAATCGGTGTATGATGCAACGTGATCACGTCAGCGTCGGGAGCACGACATGGCACTAAAAGACGATCGGCAAGCCAACGTTATTCAGCAGCCGATCATAATCGTGCATCAAGTCGCCGGCGGCAAGCAGGAGTACTTGATTTGGCCCGAGGTTCTGGACCGGCAAATGAAGCAGCCTCGGATATCTGGTGTCTTGTTGTCGGATTTGTTGGACCATCTGGTTGCCGCTTACCAGATGAAGACCGGCAAACCCGACGCCGAAATCCGTTCGGAGATCATGCGGGTCTTGCTCGAAGAAAACAAACTCAAGGCGGCAAATCCAACTCGTGGTGACCGCAGGAGCGTGCTGAAGCCGTAGCGACGAAAGGCTGGGGAAATCAATGACTCTCCGTATTCATCGCACGCAGGCCCGGCGCGTGTGGGATAGTCGCGGGCGCCCGACAGTCGAGGTCGACGTCACGATCGAGGGCGGCGCGATGGGCCGCGCGATCGCACCAGCAGGCGCCTCGACGGGCTCCGGTGAGGCCGTCGACAAACGTGACGGCGGCGCGGCATTCGGCGGGCTCGACGTCGCGCGCGCGGTCGCTGCAGTGAATACAGAGATTGATCGGGCGATCCGCGGCCAGGACGCCGAAGATCAGGCGACCGTCGATCGCGTGTTGATCACGCTCGATGGCACCGAGAACAAGGCCCGCCTCGGCGGTAATGCAATCATCGCGACATCGATGGCTGTCGCGCATGCAGCGGCGGCCGCCAAGGGCGTACCGCTGTGGCAGCATCTGGCCGGCCGCGCGGCACCGGGTCCGCTGCCGTTGCCGGAGATTCAAATTCTCGGCGGTGGCGCGCACGCGAGCCGTCGCGTCGATGTGCAGGATTTCATGATAATTGCGGTCGGCGCCGAGGATTTCGGCACCGCACTCGATTGGACGGCGGAAGTCTATCGGCATGCGGGTGAGATTCTCGGCAAGGTTGGCCGGCTCGCGGGTGTTGCAGACGAGGGCGGGTGGTGGCCGTCGTTCGACACCAACGAAGAAGCACTCGATACGCTGATGCGGGCGATCGAGCGGGCAGGCTTTGCGCCGGGCGAGGACATCGCCATCTCGCTCGACATTGCCGCTTCGCAGTTCGGCCGACGTGGGCAATACGTACTGGCGCGCGAAGGCCGTCGGCTCTCGTCGGATCAGATGATCGACATGTTGCTTGGGTGGTTGCGCAAGTATCCGATCGTCGCCATCGAAGACCCGTTGGCGGAAGACGATGCCCCGGCGCTCGCGCGGTTCACGCAAGCGGCGGGCAGTGGCGTCGAGGTCGTCGGCGACGACATCGTTTGCACGAATCCGTCGCGCATCGCGGAACTCGCGAGCATCGGCGCTTGCAACACCGCGCTGATCAAACCCAATCAGATCGGAACGCTGACGGAAACCAAAGCCGCGCTTGACGCGGCGCGGGCGGCGGGCTGGAACGCGATCGTGTCTGCCCGCTCAGGCGAGACCGAAGACGTGACGATCGTGCATCTGGCGGTCGGCTGGGGCATCGAGCAGCTCAAGGTCGGTTCGTTCGCGCGCTCGGAACGAATGGCGAAGTGGAACGAGGGCCTGCGCCTCGCCGAGACGCTGCCGACCAGCGGCGCACTGCCTCCACGCGAAAGGTTCCGCTGGTAGGCGCTTGCGCAGATGCGTCGTCGCGGCAAGATTTAGGCTTTCTTCACCTCATTTATTGAACGTCGTTTTATAAACACATTTCTCCATGATAGTGTCTTTTATGAACACCGTTCATATTAGAGGTATGCCATATGTTTCAGAAGCTTATAGACCTTCTCCTCGGTGCCGCTGGCCGCGCCAGCCGCCTCGATCTCGACCAGCGTCCCGCCCGTCAAACGCCAGCGCGACCACCGGAACTTCGTGTCATCGAGGGTGGACGTAACTCCAATCCGCCACGTCCGGCTCTAAATCCGATCCGCCGAACCGGCTGATCTGTTGACAGCACATTCAAACCAGCGCGCAGCTCGCGTGCGTCGGGCACACTGCGCTCGCAATTCTACTCCAACCGATCCTCGTTAGGTCATGCCATGTTCAAAGATTTG
Source organism: uncultured Alphaproteobacteria bacterium (assembly GCA_963779515.1). Lineage (GTDB taxonomy): Bacteria > Pseudomonadota > Alphaproteobacteria > Rhizobiales > Hyphomicrobiaceae > CAVZYN01. The sequence goes on along the minus strand of CAVZYN010000001.1, from coordinate 413,636 downwards.
ATGTCATCGCGCCGCTTTGTGCCGCTGTTTTGGTGCCAGTTCTGCTCGGCGCTGAATGACAATTTTCTCAAGAACGCGCTGTCGATGCTGATCGTGTTCGGCATCGGCAACGAAGCCTCGAGCTTCGACGCCGGCACCAAGGCGACGCTGACGACGCTCGCCGGCCTCGTCTTCATCGCGCCGTTCTTCATCCTGTCCGCACTCGGCGGCGAACTCGCCGACAAATTCGACAAGGCGCGCGTCGCCGCCTGGATCAAGCTCGCCGAAATCCCGGTCGCGATCTTCGCCGCCGCCGGCTTCTACCTGCATTCGATCCCGCTGCTGTTCGCAGCCCTCGCCGGCTTTGGCATCATCAGCGCGCTGTTCGGCCCGGTGAAATACGGCATCCTCCCTGAAAAACTCAAAACCGAGGAACTCTCCGCCGGCAACGCGCTGGTCGAAGGCGCGACCTTCCTCGCGATCCTGCTCGGCACCATCGCCGGCGGCATCGCCGTCACCGAAGTCCAGGACCCGCGCCTCATCACCGGCATCATTCTCGCCCTCGCCGTCGTCTCGTGGCTGACCGCGCGCATGATCCCGCAGTCGGGCCCCGCCGCCCCCGCGCTGGTGATCACCAAGAACCCGATCACGTCCACTTTCAATCTGCTCCGCGAACTGCGCGCCGACCCGCGCCTGAAAACCGGCGGTCACATCGTCTCCTGGTTCTGGCTCGTCGGCTTCGTCGCGCTCGGCCTGCTGGCGCCAATGGTCGAAGGCCATTTCGGCGGCAGCTCCGGCACCGTCACGCTCTGCCTTGCGACCTTCACGATCGGCATCGCGCTCGGCTCGATCCTTGCCGCCCGCCTCAGTCACGACCGTCCCAACCTCGCGCTCGTGCCGATGGGCGCGCTGCTGATGGGCCTCGCCGCACTCGCGATCGCCGCCATCGCCTGGTACATCTCGAAGCCCGCCACGGCAATCGACCCGCTGACCTTCCTCGCCACGCGCCGCGGCATCGCCCTGCTCGCGAGCCTCTTTGTCCTGGCCGCCGCCGGCGGCCTCTACATCGTCCCCGCCTTCGCCGCGGTGCAAGCCTGGGCGGCGCCCGACAAGCGCGCCCGCGTCATCGCCGCCGTCAACGTCCTCAACGCTGCCTACATGGTGGCCGCCGGCGCTGTCGTCGCAGCACTCCAGAATGCCGGCGTCAGCTTCGCGGCCATTTTCGCAATCCTTGGCATCGCCTCGCTGATCGTGCTCGTCCTGGTTCTGCGCGCCTGGGGTCAGGAGGGCGTCCGTGGCTTCGGGCGCCTGATCTTTCAACTCTTCTTCAAACTCGAAGTGAAAGGCCTCGAGAACATTCCGAAAGAAGGCGAACGCGTCATCATCGCGCCCAACCACGTCAGCCTGCTCGAGGCGCCGATGCTGCACACCATTCTGCCCGGCCACGCCGCGTTCGCCGTCAACACGCAAATCGCGGAAACGCGGTGGGTCAAACCGGCCCTGCGCTTCGTCAACGCCTATCGCCTCGATCCGACCAAACCGCTCGCCACGCGCGGCCTCGTCAATACGGTCAAAGAGGGCAAGTCCATCGTCATCTTCCCCGAAGGCCGCATCACCACGACCGGCAGTTTGATGAAGGTCTACGACGGCACCGCGATGATCGCCGACAAGGCCGATGCTTGGGTTGTACCCGTCCGCATCGACGGCGCCGAGCGCTCGAAGTTTTCTTATCTGCGCCGGACGCAGATCAAAAAACGCTGGTTTCCAAGGGTTTCCATCACGTTTCTGCCGCCCGTCAAACTCAAGATCGATCCGGCGTTGACCGGCAAGACCCGGCGTCAAGCGGCGGGCCGCGCGCTGCAAGACGTGATGGTCGAGGCCGCCGTCACCACCGCCAAGATCGACCGCACCCTGTTCGACGCCGTCGCCGATGCCGGCCAAACACGCGCGACCGGCAACGCGCCGGCCGTCGAAGATCCGCTCGGCACCAAACTGTCGCACAAGAAACTCATTCTGGGCGCGCAAGTGCTTGGGCCCAAGCTCACGGCGCATGCCGCGATCGGCGATGCCGTCGGCGTCATGCTGCCGAATTCGGCGGGCGTCGCCGTTGTGTTCTTCGCCCTGATGGGCATCGGCCGCGTGCCCGCGATGATCAACTTCACGGCGGGCGCCGCGAGCATCAAGGCGGCCTGCCGCGCCGCCAAGGTGACGACGATCCTGTCGTCGCGCGCCTTCATCGACAAAGGCCGGCTGCAGCCGCTCGTCACGGAACTCGAACAGAGCCTCACGTTCGTCTACCTCGAAGACGTCCGCGCCACCATCGGCACGGGCGACAAGATCCGTGGCCTCCTCGCCGGTTCGAAGCCAAAGGTCGCGCGCAAGCCCGACGATCCAGCAACGATCCTCTTCACCTCAGGCTCCGAAGGCACACCCAAGGGCGTCGTGCTCTCGCACCGCAATCTGCTCGCCAACATCGCGCAGTGCCTGGCCCGCGTCGACGTCAACGGCGAAGACAAGGTGTTCAACGCGCTGCCGGTGTTCCACTCGTTCGGGCTGATGGGCGGGTTCTTGATGCCGCTGACGGCGGGCGTGCCCATCTACATGTATCCGACGCCGCTGCACTATCGCATCATTCCCGAGCTCGTCTACGACACGCAATCGACAATCCTGTTCGGCACCGACACGTTCCTCAACGGCTACGCGCGCGCCGCGCACCCTTACGATTTCCGCTCGGTCCGCTTCATCATGGCGGGGGCGGAGGCGGTCAAGGAACGCACGCGGCAAATATACTCCTACCGCTTCGGCACGCGCATCCTCGAAGGCTACGGCGTCACCGAAACCGCGCCCGCCCTCGCCATCAACACGCTCATCGCGAATAAACCGGGTAGCGTCGGCCGTCTGGCTCCCTTGATGGACATGCGGCTCGATCCCGTGCCCGGCATCGAGGAAGGCGGGCGCCTGTTCGTCAAGGGACCGAACGTGATGCTCGGCTATTACAAAGCCGACAACCCCGGCGTGCTCGAAGCGCCCGTCGATGGCTGGCATGACACCGGCGACATCGTCACCGTCGACGATCACGGCTACATCGCGATCCGTGGCCGCGCCAAACGCTTTGCGAAAATCGCCGGCGAGATGGTGTCGCTGTCCGCCGTCGAAGCGATGGCGTCGGAGGTCTGGCCGAGCGTCATCACTGTCGTTGTCGCGCTCCCCGACGCGCGCAAGGGCGAGCGTCTCGTGCTGTTGACCACCGACGGCAAGGCGACGCGCGAACAGTTCCAGCGTCACGCCAAAGCGGCCGGTGTGACCGAACTCTCGGTGCCCTCCGAGATCATGCTCGTCGAAAAAATTCCGCTGCTCGGTTCCGGCAAACCCGACTTCGTCTCCGCCACCGCGCTCGCAAAATCGCGTGCGACGACGCGCACCGAAAGTGTCTTGGCGAAGTGAGGGTGGGAATAATTTCCGAAGCGCGCACCCTCATGCGCACACAAAAGCGACGTCCCGGTGGCACGTTTCGCCATGGGTTGGCACCTGCATTCGCCATGGGTTGGCAACACGACTGAAACGCACCACATCCGATAGCAGAAACTTCAGCGGCGGCAGCTGTACGGCCGGGATGCCGGCACCCTTCCGGCGTCTCTTCGGCGCGCCGTTGGAGCCGCGCTCCGCCGCCGCCACAAGGTGTGCGCTCCCAATCGTCTTGTCGCGGAGCCGGTCCCCCTCCATTCCACATTTTTACCACATCCCCAGCGCACCGGTGACGAGCGCCAACGGCCGCGACCGCCGCCTGCTCCGCCGATCCACGCAAATCCGGGGATAAGTTTTTTTGCCGTCGTGCAATTAACGATGAACGCCAATGTCACGTTCTCAACTCTTCCTTCTCCCCGTTTTTCAACGGGGAGAAGGTGGCGCGTCCGAGCGAAGCTTGGCTTCGCGACGATGCGCCGGATGAGGGGCAGCCCCTTGCTCAGAGGCCAACTCACCCAACCACACGTCCCCGCCAGGGTCCGCGTGCCCCGATTGCGGACCTCAAACGGCCGATACGTTTGCTGAGCTTGGTGAGTGAATCGCTTCAATCGGTCATCGTGCGCTCGGTTGCGATGTCAGCCACCGCAGCGGGTCGCTTCGCTGGCGCTGGCTTGCAGCCACGACCCGCAGCACCTACCGCTTTCGCTTGCTCATCGGCGACGCAGCACGCGGAGGCATCGGCTTTTGCGGGGCCGCCACAGCATCCAGCGTCCGCAGACGCAATCGGAGATCGGCTGCACACGCCGGTCTCTGGCAGCGTCAGTTCCACTCGTGCTGCCGCCGCCTTATCCCCGGCAATGTCTGCCGCAATCGAGCGCACTTGCTCATAGCCGGTCAGCAGCAGGAAGGTTGGCGCGCGCCCATAGGATTTCATGCCGGCAAAGTAGAACCCGGGCTCGGGCTGTGCCAATTCCATGGCACCATGCGGACGAACGGTACCGCAGCTATGCTCGTTCGGATCGATCAACGGCGCCAGCGATGGCGGACATTCGAGGGCGGGATCGAGCAAGATGCGCAGCTCGCTCAGAAACGAAATGTCCGGACGGAAACCGGTCGCCACAATCAATTCGTCGACGACGACATGGCGACCACAGCAGGCTGATCCGGCACCGACGCGCAGGCGACCGGCGATTTCACCGAGATGCGAGACCTTGAAACCGGTCTCGACTTGAAGTTTGCCCTCGCGCACGAGGCGAGCAAACGCGGACCCTAGTTCACCGCGCGCCGAAAGCTTATCGTTGGCGCCGCCGCCAAACGCCTTTTCCGGGCTGTCGCCGCGCAATAGCCAGATGATTGTCGTCTCCGGTTCTTCGACCTTGAGGCGCGCGAGATCGATCAAGGTGCCGATCGCGGAATGACCCGCTCCGAGAACGGCAACAGCCTTACCGGCGTAACGGTCGCGGTCATGTCCGAGTACGTCTGGCATGGCATAAGCGATGCGCCGCGTCTGCTCGGTCTCGCCATGTGCTTCGAGGCCGTTGGTGCCAGCCGGATTCGGCGAATGCCATGTGCCAGAGGTATCGAGCACCGCATCGGCGTGCAGCGTCTCTGCCCCCTTGCCGTTCCGATAACGGATCTCGAAGGGTGCGCTGTCTCGGCCCTTGGTTTTGACCTTGTCGATACCGACGCGGCTGATGGCGATCACCTCCGCCGTGGTCTTGATGTATTCCTTGAGCACGGTCCGCGTCGCAAGCGGCTCAATGTAGTTCGCCACAAGATCGGCGCCAGTCGGATAGGCGCTCGGGTCGGGCGAATTCCATCCGGCCGCCGCGAGCAGCCGCTCTGACGCCGTGTCGATGTTGAATTCCCACGGTGAGAACATGCGCACCTGTCCCCACGCGCGCACGGCCGTCCCCGCTGCGGGTCCAGCTTCGAGGACAATCGGCCTCATTCCGCGTTCGAGCGCATGTGCCGCTGCGGCAAGGCCGACGGGACCAGCCCCGATGATGGCGACTGTCTTGATGTCTGACGTATTCATTGATACTTTCCTTCCAGAAATATCGAATTATAAGGCAAATTTCATTCGGCGGCGGCTAGTTTCGAGGCTGGCGCGCATGCGCTGTCGGCGCAGCACTCGGCCGCCATGAACTCCATCAACGATCGCATCACGTCGTAGTTCGCTTTGCAGATCAGTGTTGTTGACTGGCGTTCTTGCCGGATCAGGTCAACGATCAACATCGACTTAAGGTGATGCGACAGCGTCGAAGCCGCCACATCGAGCTTGGTCTGCAGCTTGCCCACAGGCAGCCCATCGTCACCTGCACGGACCAGCGCGCGGTAGATGCGCAAGCGTGTTGGGTTGCCGAGGGCTTCGAGGCGAGCGGCTGCGTCATCGAGCTTCATAGTATTTCTATATCACTAGAAATACCGTCGGTCAATGCCATTTCGATAAATATGGAAGGACCGCTCAGACTCACGGCCGACGTCGCCTCGACGGTGCGCCGCAGGATCCGCGGCGGCGCGCCGCATGTGCGGGATCTTCAACCAGCGCGCGGGCATCCGGGACACCGACCGGGGAGATCCCGGCGGCTCCTTCTTTCCGCTCTTGCCCGACCCTCGATTTCCGTCAAACTGCCCCCGAACCTCAGCCACCCGCAGCCTCGAGACCCTCTCCATGTCCCCTGCCCTCGCCGCCATTCGCACGTTCCACGATGAACTGACCGCCATCCGCCGCGACCTGCATGCTCACCCCGAGCTTGGCCTGGAAGAGCATCGCACCTCCGAGATCGTCGCCAAGAAGCTCGCCGAATGGGGCATCGAGGTGCATCGCGGCATCGGCAAGACCGGCGTCGTCGGCGTGCTGCGTCGCGGCAGCGGCGGCCCGCGCATCGGGTTGCGCGCCGATATGGATTGCCTGCCGATCGAAGAGCAGACCAACCTCGCTTATCGCAGCAAAACTCCTGGCCGCATGCACGCCTGCGGCCATGACGGCCACACCACCATGCTGCTCGGCGCCGCCAAATACCTCGCGACGTCGGGACAATTCAACGGCACCGTCCACTTCATCTTCCAGCCCGCCGAAGAAGGCGTCGGCGGCGCACTCGCTATGCTGGCCGACGGCCTGCTCGAACGCTTTCCCTGCGATCACCTCTACGGCATGCACAATTGGCCCGGCATGGACGTCGGCAAATTCGCCATCTGCCCGGGTCCCACCAATGCCGGCGGCGCCTTCTTCGACATCACCGTGCGCGGCCGCGGCGCCCATGGCGCCCGCCCCGAATACAGCATCGATCCCGTGCTGGTCGCCAGCCACATCACCACCGCGCTGCAATCGATCGTCGCCCGCAACGTCTCGCCACTGCAAACCGCCGTCGTCAGCGTCACCAAGATCGTCGGCGGCAACGCCTATAACGTCATCCCCGAAACCGCGACGCTGTGTGGCACCGCGCGCGCCTTCAATACCGAAACGATGGCTCTCCTCGAGACCAATCTCAAGCGCGTGGCCAAAGGCGTCGCCGAAGGCTTCGGCGCCACCGCGGACATCGACTACCGGCTCATCTTCGCACCCACCATCAACGCACCCAAGGAAACCGCCACCGCCGCTGATGCCGCCGCCGCCATCGCTGGCGACAGCAACGTCGATCGCGCCTTCGCGCCGTCGATGGGCTCGGAAGACTTCAGCTTCATGATGGAAAAGGTGCCGGGTGCCTACATCCTGCTCGGCAACGGCCAAAGCGCCGAACTCCACAACCCGGCCTACAACTTCAACGACGAGACCACCCCCTACGGCGCCGCCCTCTACGCCACCGTCGTCGAGCAGCAGGCAGCGTGATCCTTTACACCGCGCCCGCTCTGTGTAGTTTCGGGGTCGTCGACCATCCTGTTGGCCACCCATCGACTGAGGGGACTTCGTAGATGATGCACTGCGATAGCTCTCGTGCCCTGCGCACGACGGAGCGACGACGTTTCATACGCCACGCCGCCGGCGGACTGATCGCACTTTTGGCGCCCTTGGCAGTTTCGGACGCAGCTGTTGCCCAAGCGTGGCCGGCAAAATCCGTGAAACTGATCGCGCCCTATCCACCCGGTGGCGGCGTCGACAACGTCTCGCGTCTGATCGCCGAAAAACTCGCGGCACGGCTCGGGCAACCCATTGTCGTCGACAACAAGCCGGGAGCCGGCGCCACCATCGGCGGCGATGCCTTGGCCAAGAGCGTTCCCGACGGCTACACGATCATGGTCGGCAGCATGGTCGACTACTCGCTGTCGCCGCACTTCAACACGTCACTCACGTTCAACATGGCGCGGGACTTCGTCGCCGTTGCCGAAATCGGCTTTGGCACCGGCGTTCTGGTGGTGCCGCCTGATGTGCCGGCCGGCTCAGTCAAGGCGCTCATCGAGCTTGCAAAATCCAAGCCTGGCCAGTTGTCCTACGCCTCCTCCGGCCAGGGCGGCCTCACGCATCTCAACGGCGAGATGTTCAAGCAAATGGCCAAGGTCGAGACGGTGCATGTCCCTTACAAGGGCACCAGCCAACTGCTGCCGGATCTGCTCGCCGGCCGTGTGCAGTTCACGATCGACAGCATGCCGGCGCACCTGCCGCACATCAAGGCGGGCCGCCTCAAGGCGCTGGCCGTCACCAGCGCGAAACGTTCGCCGCTGCTGCCCGACGTTCCAACGCTGGCGGAGGCGGGCCTCGCCGGTTTTGAATCGGCGACGAACTACACGTTGTTCGTCCCCGCCGCGACGCCCAAGGACATCATCGCGCGGCTTAACACCGATCTCAACGCGGTGCTGGCCATGGCGGATGTCCAGGAGCGTCTGCTGACCTCGGGCATTGTCGTCACCGGCGGCACCACCGACGCCGCGCAGGCCAAGGTGCCGGTCGAAATGGCGCGATGGGCCAATGTCATCAAGACCGGCAATATCAAGGCTGACTGAACCTTTCATTCCAGGATCACCGCACATGACGACGACCCGCCGGACCGTTCTACAGGGAGCTTGCGCTGTTGCCGCGACCGCAACCGCCGCCCTGACCAACCCAGGCCGCGCCTTCGCCAAAGCGCCGATGACCGGCACCCAGGCGCTCGGCATTCACCGCTTAAAGCTCGGCGCCTTCGAAGTGACGACGCTGCTCGATGGCTTTATCGATGTGCCGCCAACCGTCTTGATGGGCGATGCGCAGGTCGTGAAGGACCTCCTCGATGCCGCGCAAAATTCCGGGCGGCTGCCGCTGCGGCTGCCGGTCAATGCCTTCCTCGTCAACACCGGCGAGAAACTGGTGCTGATCGACACCGGCGGCGCCAAGCTGATCGGGCCCAACGCGGGCCGGATGCCGCAAGCGCTCGCTCTCGCCGGGATCAAGCTCGAAGACATCGACGAGGTTTGCATCACGCACATGCACGGCGACCATCTGCACGGCGCGGTGACGCCGGAAGGCGGTGCCCTGTTCCCCAATGCGCTCCTGCGGGTCGCTGCGCCCGATGTCGACTACTGGGCCAACCCCGAGGTCGAAGCCAAGGCACCGGAAAACCAGAAAGGCCGGTTCGTTGCCGCCAAGCGCGCAGTTGCCGCCTATGGCAATCGGCTCAAACCGTTCAAGCTTGGCGACGTCATCACACCCGGCGTCACGTCGGTGCCGGCCGCGGGCCACACGCCGGGGCACAGCTGCTACCTCGTCCAGTCCGGTGAGGCAAAGCTGTTGCTGATTGGCGACCTGTTGCACGTCGCGCCGGTGCAGTTCCCGCGTCCCGAGGTCACCGTTGGTTTCGACTGGAACCAGGATGACGCACGCGCGCGCCGGAAGGAACTGCTCGATCGTGTCGTCAGTGAAAAGATGCTGATTGGCGCAGTGCACATCGCGTTCCCGGGCATCGGCGCGCTCAGGGCCAATGGCGCGGGTTACGTGTTCGACCCGATTCCGTGGCAGTTGAACTGAGGCCAACGCCGGCCACGCGACCGATGCGGCGGCTGATGCGGCCGCCGCCATCGCCAGCGACAGCAACGTCGATCGCACGTCGAGCCGACGATGAAATGATCATGCTTGCGTCAGGATGCCGGGGCACGGCACTCTGATCGGCGAATGGGAGTGCCGGTCATGATCGTGAAGCACGGGTTTGCTGTTTTGGGTGTGTTGATGGCGCTGGCGATGCCGGCGCATGTTCTGTTGGCGCCGCCCGTGCGAGCGCAGCTGGCACCGTCGGCGCCGGAGGCGGCGAGCGGGCTCGAGATCAAGACGCCGGCGCGCGCCAAGTCATACATGGTTGCCGCCGCCAACCCGATCGCGGTCGATGCCGGCACCGGGATCCTGAAGGCGGGTGGCAGCGCGGTCGACGCCGCCATTGCCGTGCAACTCGTGCTCAACATCGTCGAACCGCAGTCCTCGGGACTCGGCGGCGGTGCGTTCCTCGTGCACTGGGATGCGAATGTGCGGCAAATCAAAACCTATGATGGCCGCGAGACGGCGCCGGTTGCTGCCAAGCCGGCCAGATTCTTGAAGGCCGACGGCGCGCCGCGCGCGTTCGGCGAAGCCGTTTTTGGCGGCGAGAGCATTGGCGTTCCAGGACTCGCGCGCATGCTGGCGATGGCGCATGAGCGGCATGGAAAGCTCGCTTGGGCCAAACTGTTCGAACCCGCGTTGAAAATCGCGGATGACGGTTTTGCTGTCTCCGCGCGGCTCAACAAATCGCTCAAGGATCTCGGGGCCAACAATTTCGATGCCGTCGCACGCGCGTTCTACTTCGATGCGGTCGGAGCGCCGCATCCGGTCGGCTATGTCCTGAAGAGCCCCGAGTTTGCGAAAACACTGCGGGACCTCGCCGGGAACGGCGCCAATTCGTTTTATCTCGGGCCGATTGCGTCGGCGGTGGCGGCAGCGGCCGCAAATGCGCCAAACCACAAGGGCGATCTGACGGCCGATGACATCCGCGTCTATGCAGCGAAGGAACGCCCGCCGGTTTGCGTCACGTACCGGCGCCACAACGTCTGTGGCATGGGGCCACCCTCGTCGGGCGCGCTGACCGTCGGGATGACGCTGAAGCTGCTGGAGCCGTTCGACCTCGGCGCTGTGCCGCTCAATCCGAAGGCGCTGCATCTGATCGCGGAGGCAGAAAAACTCGCCTATGCCGATCGCGACCGCTATATCGCCGACAGCGACGCCGTGCGGGTGCCGGAGAAGGGGCTGATCGATCCGAAGTATCTGGACGAGCGGCGCAAATGGATCGATGCCGACAAGGCCAAGGGGAAGGCGGAGGCGGGCGCGCCGCCAGGGACAGAAATCAAGAAAGCCGGGATCGATGCCACCATCGAGGCGGCCGGCACCAGCCATGTGTCGATTGTCGATGCGGCGGGGAATGCCGTGGCGCTCACCACCACGATCGAGAACGCGTTTGGCGCGCGCATCATGGCGGCAGGCTTCCTGCTCAACAATGAGCTGACCGACTTCTCATTCCGCGCCAAGGATGCGGAGGGCCGCGACATCGCCAATGCCGTTGGCCCGGCGAAGCGGCCGCGCAGTTCGATGGCGCCGACGCTCGTGTTCGGGCCGGATGGAAAATTGAAAGCTGTGATCGGCTCGCCGGGCGGGAGCCGCATCATCCTCTATGTGCTGAAGGCGGCGATCGGCATCATCGATTGGAAGCTCGATGCGCAGACGGCGGCGGAACTCGCCAATTTCGGCAGCCGCAACGGGCCGTTCGAGATCGAGGCGTCGATGGCGGGACCATTGCCCGGCATGTACATGAAGGCGCGCGGGCATGAGGTCGTGTCGCCCGAGATGACGTCGGGACTGCATATCATCGTGCGGCGGGCGGATGGGACATTGGAAGGTGGCGCGGACCCGCGTCGCGAGGGCGTCGCGCGGGGGGAATGATGCGGAGTGGGGCCGGCGCTACTGTTTCAGAAAGCTGTACGATCTCAGCTGATCCGAGATGTCATTGGGGAAATAAGAGACGCTGCGGAGCATGAAGGTTGGCGCGTCGCTATCGCCGCTGTCGTCGACAATGCGCACGCCGCGCTCAGAACTGACGGCTGTGAACCCGTCGACGTAGACAAGTATGCGTTCGAAGAATGCGCTGTTGTGAATGTAGAGCCCGGGTTCGCCATTCAATTTTTCCAAGTGGCGCATGACATCGAGCGGGGTCGCTTCGAATACTTTCAGTCCATCGAGATTGAGGGCGGAGCATTTTTGGTATGCCGTTATGGAGATCAAGATCCCGCCGTCGTATTCAAGCGATACCAGGCCGCTGTCAAAGTGTTGATTGGCGAGCGTTTGAGGCGGCCCCTGCTCGGCATAAAGTTCACGAAGGCTCTTCATTTCTTCTTCGGACATGCCGGCCGCGAACGTATTGAGGGTGTCTTCGATGTGTGCGTCGGACATGCGAACACTATGCGGATCGCCTGCGGTGCCGAACACCGATGACACGGCCGCGACCTCATCGGCGGTCATGCCCAAACGCAGTCGTCCCAATCCTATGAGCGGCTTTGCAGCGACGTCTTCGTCAGTCATGGCGACCTTGCACTGTCATGCTTAGGGAGACCCGGGCGATTGCAAACGCAAGGCCGTGGCGCGCGTGGTGAGTTTTGCGAGAATGCGATCGAAGCTCTTGCGGTCGCTGTCGCTGAGGGGCGCAAGGAAATCGCGTTCCCACGCGGCGGCCAAGGCGGCGACCTCGCGGAAAACCTGGGTGCCTTTGCGGGTGAGCGCAATGCGCGCCTGGCGGCGATCGGCCCGATCGATCGTGCGCGTGACGAGGCCGGATGCCTGCAAGCGCTGCAGCGCCCGCGTGACCTTGGGCTTGTCCATGCTGGAGCGCTCGGCCAATACGCCCGGATAGAGCGGCCCGAAGCCGCCAAGATTGGCGACAATCCGCCACTCCGGGATCGAGAGCCCAAAGCGGTCGCCATAAACCTCGGCCAGCGCGCGGGAGACAGCGTGCGTCAGCACCGCCAAGCGATAGGGCAGGAAATCCTCGAGCAGCAGCGGCGCCGTGGCCGCGGGCGTCTCATCGTAAGCTTGAGCATGGCGGTCTTTGGCGGTAGCGGGCATGGCGTCCGGGAGGGCGTGCGGGAGGGGTGCTTGATTTAGTTTTAAACGAAACTATCATGTGATCGCATATCCGCAAGAGGAGAGATCGATGGCCCAGGATACCGCTCCCAGCGTCCCCGCCCATCAAGCCCGCCAGACACCGTCCGCCGCCGGCGCCAGCGTCGGCTACATGTCGGGCTTCGGCAACAGTTTTGAGACCGAAGCGCTGCCGGGCGTGCTGCCGGTCGGGCGCAACAGTCCGCAGCGCTGCGCCTATGGGCTCTATGCCGAGCAGCTGTCGGGATCGCCGTTCACGGCGCCGCGCGCCTCCAACGAGCGCTCATGGCTCTATCGCATCCGCGCCTCGGTCGCCCATTCGGGCAAGTTCCGGCCGGCGAGTTTTCCGCACTGGAAGACAGCGCCGCATCAGGAGGTCGAGACGCCGATCGCGCAGTTGCGCTGGTCGCCGGTGCCGATCCCAACCGAAAAACTCTCCTTCATCGAGGGCATCCGCACGATGACGACGTGCGGCGACGCCAACACGCAGACGGGCATGGGCGCACACATCTATCTGGCGACGCGATCCATGGAAAACGAAGTGTTCTGGAACGCGGATGGCGAGCTGCTGATCCTGCCGCAAGAGGGCAAGGTCCGGTTCGTCACCGAGTTTGGGATCATCGACGCCGAGCCAGCCGAGATCGTCGTCATCCCGCGCGGCGTAAAATTCCGCGTCGAGCTGTTGGGTCCGCACGCGCGCGGCTATCTCTGCGAAAATCATGGCGGCGCGTTCACGATGCCGGAGCGCGGGCCGATCGGCGCCAATTGCCTCGCCAACGCGCGGGATTTCCTGACGCCCGTCGCCGCCTACGAGGACAAGGATGCGCCGACGAAACTGTTCGTCAAGTGGGGCGGCGCGTTCTGGCAGACGGAGTTGGGGCATTCGCCACTGGATGTCGTCGCATGGCACGGCAATTACGCACCCTACAAGTATGACCTGCGGCGGTTCTCGCCGGTTGGCGCGATCGCGTTCGATCACCCCGATCCGTCGATCTTTTCGGTGCTGTCGGCGCCGTCGGAGACGCCCGGCTCGAACAACGTCGACTTCGTGATCTTCCCCGAACGCTGGGCGGTGGCGGAAAACACGTTTCGCCCGCCCTGGTATCATCGCAACATCATGAGCGAGTTCATGGGCCTGATCTATGGCCAATACGATGCCAAGCCGCAAGGCTTCACGCCCGGTGGAATGTCGCTGCACAACTGCATGCTGCCGCACGGTCCCGATACGGACGCCTTCAATCACGCCAGTACGGTCGAGCTGAAGCCGGTGAAGCTGACGAACACGTTGGCCTTCATGTTCGAGACGCGATATCCGCAGCGGCTGACCCGGTACGCCATCGAGCTGCCGACGCTGCAGCCGGACTATTGGGCGTGCTGGCAAGGGCTCACCAAACGCTTCGACCCGGGCAAGCCGTGAGGTGCGGCTCAGCCCTTGTTGCGCATCGCGATCGAGAATGTGTCGAACGCATATTCCGAGATCTGCCACCAGGGCAGTGCTTCGGCCTTGAAGGCGTTCTGCGAGTCGAGCGCCTTCTTGAACAGCGGATTGGTGCCGGCGATTTCGGCGTAATGATCTTGCGCGGCCTTGTGGCACGCTTCGAGCACGGGAATCGGGAATGGCTTCAGAATGGCGCCGGCGGCGACCAGACGCTTCAGAGCGGGCGCGTTGACCGCGTCGTATTTGGCCAGCAGCCACGCATTGGTGGCGTCGCACGCCTGCACCACGATCCAGCGGTAGGCGCGTGGAAGGCTCGCCCACTTCTCGGTGTTGACGACGAAGTGCAGCATGGCGCTGCCCTCCCACCAGCCGGGGAACATGTAGTTCTTGGCGATCTTGGCGAGGCCGAGCTTCTCGTCGTCGTAGGGACCGACGAATTCCGCGGCATCGATCGTACCCCGCTCGAGCGCGGGATAGATTTCGCCAGCCGCGATCTGCTGTGGCACGACACCCACCCGCGCCAGGATTTGCCCGCCGATGCCGCCGATGCGGAACTTCAATCCCTTCAAGTCCTCGATGGTATTGATTTCCTTGCGGAACCAGCCGCCCATCTGGGTGCCCGAGTTGCCACAGGGAATCCCGATGGCGTTGAAGGGCTTGAGAGCTTCGGTGATGATCTCGGCGCCGCCACCGTTCATCCACCAGGACTGTTGATGGCGCTGATTGAGGCCGAACGGGATGCCGGTTCCGAAGGCGAGCGTCGCCTCCTTGCCGCTGTAGAAGTAGAGCGGCGTGTGGGCGCATTCGACGGCGGCGGAGGTGACCGCATCGAGGGCTTGGAGTCCAGGCACGATTTCGCCGGCGGCGAAGGGCTGAATCTGGAATTTGTTGTCGGTCGCCGCCGCAACATACTTGCAGAACATCTGGGTCGCCCCGAAGATGGTATCGAGCGACTTCGGAAAGCTCGATGTGATGCGCCACTTGATCTCAGGCTCGGTCTGGGCGAGCGCCGGCCGCCCAAGCGACGTCGCGGCGGCCGTGACCAGACCGGCTGTGAGGACTTGGCGGCGCTGCATTGGGGTCTCCGGGGCATCTGTAATCTAAGAAGTTTAGCGCACACGAGGGCGGGATGAAACTGGCGACTGTAAGAAATGGAACCCGTGACGGCCGCCTCGTGGTCGTGTCGCGCGATTTGACGCGGGCAACGTCCGCCGAACTCGTGGCGCCGACGCTGCAAGCCGCCTTGGACCATTGGACGACCGCCGGGCCGCGCCTCGCGGGGCTTGCCGAAAGTCTCGAAATCGGCGCCGTGCCATCAGACCGGTTTCACGAACGCGAGGCCATGGCACCGCTACCACGAGCGTATCAGTGGGCGGATGGTTCGGCCTATGTCAATCACGTCGAATTGGTGCGCAAAGCGCGCGGCGCCGACATGCCGCCGTCGTTCTGGACCGATCCGCTGATGTACCAGGGTGGCTCGGACGCGTTCCTCGGTGCGCGCGAACCGATCGAGGCGATCGACGAGGCGCATGGGATCGATCTCGAGGGCGAGGTCGCGGTGGTGACGGGGGACGTGCCGATGGGCGTGTCGCCGGCGGCGGCGGCGGCCCATGTGCGCCTGGTCATGCTGGTCAACGATGTGTCGTTGCGCAATCTGATCCCGGCGGAACTCGCGAAGGGTTTTGGCTTCTTTCATTCAAAGCCCTCGTCGGCATTTTCACCGGTCGCGGTGACCCCGGATGAACTCGGCGGCGCCTGGAAGGACGGCAAGTTGCACTTACCCTTGCGCGCGCACATCAACGGAAAGCCATTGGGGCAGCCGAATGCGGGCAACGACATGACGTTCTCGTTTCCGCAACTGATCGCGCATGCGGCGAAGACGCGGCGGCTTGCGGCGGGCGCGGTCATCGGCTCGGGGACGGTCTCGAACAAGGAAGCGGACGGCAGCCCGGCGCGCGCGGTGGACAAGGGCGGCGTCGGCTACACGTGCCTGGCGGAAGTGCGCACGATCGAGACCATCCAAAGCGGCAAGCCGGCGACGCCATTCTTGAAGTTCGGCGATCGCGTCCGGCTCGAGATGCTGGACGCGCAGGGACGCTCGATTTTCGGCGCCATCGAGCAAGAGGTTGTCAAGTATGCGGGGGCTTGAGGCCGCGCTGTTTCTGGTCGTTTTGATCGCGGTGCCGGCGTGTGCGTGGCAGTTCGGCCGTTTTGCCGGGCGCAGCGACTGGAGTGTGGCGCGGGTTGTGGCGGGTGCGGCGGGCGTCGCGGTTCTGGTCGAGACGGCGGCCGTGCTGGTGCGCTCGCTCGCGGGCGCGCGACCGGCGCCGGGGGCCAACGCGCTGGAGGCGCTGATGCCGATCGAGTCGGCGGCGTTCCTGATCGTGCTCGCGATTTTCATGGCGGTGATTGGCTGGTCGTCGGTGCCGGCGAACAGGAATCAGCGGCGAGACGCCGAGAGCTGAACCGAGCTAGGGAGTGACGAGAGATGTCAAAGACGTTCGCGTCGGCTGGCGACATGGCCGAGAAGAAGATCAGTTTCACCAAGCTCGGAGATGGCCTGTTCGCCTACACCGCGGAGGGCGATCCGAACACGGGCGTGATCGTCGGCGACGACGCCTGCATGGTGATCGACGCGCAGGCGACGCCCCTGATGGCGAAGGACGTGATCGCGCGCGTGAAAGCGGTCACCGACAAGCCGATCAAGTACGTGCTGCTGTCGCATTATCATGCCGTTCGCGTGCTCGGCGCCTCGGCCTTCAATGCGTCCGAGATCATCGCCAGCGAAACCACGCGCAAGTTGATCGTCGAGCGCGGCGAGCAGGACAAGGCGAGTGAAATCGGCCGGTTTCCGCGACTGTTTCGCGGCGTCGAGAGCGTGCCGCCGGGCCTGACGTGGCCGACGCTGACGTTCCAGGATCGGATCACGTTGTGGCTCGGCAAGCGCCGTGTCGAGATCGTGCATCTGGGGCGCGGGCATACGGCGGGCGATACGATCGCGTGGGTGCCGGATGCAGGCGTGATGTTCTCCGGCGATCTCGTCGAATACAAGTCGGCCTGCTATTGCGGCGACGCGCATTTCACCGATTGGCCGAAGACGCTGGAGCGGTTGCAGTCGTACGCGCCGAAGGCGCTGGTGCCGGGGCGCGGCGACGCATTGGTCGGGCGCGAAAAAGTGCATGAGGCGGTGACCGGCACGCGCGATTTCCTGGCCGCCACGTTCGAGACTGCGAAGGATGCGGTGGCGCAGGGGAAGTCGCTGAAAGAGACGTTCGCGGCGGTGCGCACGGCGATGGATACGCCGTTCGGCGGCTATGCGATCTACGAGCATTGCCTGCCGTTCAACGTCTCGCGCGCCTACGACGAAGCGCGCGGCATCGACTGGCCGGTGGTGTGGACCGACGTCCGCGATCGCGAGATGTGGGCGGGCTTGCAAGGGTGAGTTCTCCCTCTCCCCGCGCGCGGGGAGAGGGTCGGGGTGAGGGGCGGCGGCGGGCTCCGGAGCAAGCGGCCGCCCCTCACCCTAACCCTCTCCCCATCAAGTGCAGGGATGGGGAGAGGGGACGTTCGGAATGAAAGTCTTTGCGCAATATCAGTATCGTCGGTCCGTTGATCAGGACGCTGCGTCACCCGCGCGGCATCGGGTGGTAGTGATCGGCGCGGGGCCGGTGGGATTGGCGCTGGCGGTGGATCTGGCGCAGCGCGGCGTCAAGGTCGTGGTGCTCGATGACAGCGACCGGATCGGCGATGGGTCGCGGGCAATCTGTTTTGCCAAGCGGACGCTGGAGATTTTCGATCGCCTGG
Source organism: uncultured Alphaproteobacteria bacterium (assembly GCA_963779515.1). Taxonomy (GTDB): domain Bacteria; phylum Pseudomonadota; class Alphaproteobacteria; order Rhizobiales; family Hyphomicrobiaceae; genus CAVZYN01. Next base: position 395,868 of record CAVZYN010000001.1, on the reverse strand, counting down.
GTGTCGGCAAGACGGCGCTGGCGAAGGGCGTGCAATGGCAGGTCGGCAAGGTCTTTCACAAGGACGACTTGCTCTATCAGTTCGATCTGCTGCCGGAGCCGGGCCACAAAATGCCGGCCTTCATAAATCTGCAGCAATATTACGTCGAGAAATATCTGGTGGACCGGGTGTTGCAGCTCGACGCTGTCGATCTCAGATGGCGCAATCGCGTGACCGGAATTGTGCAGCACGGTGACGGCGCGCGGGTGACGATCGAGACACCGGACGGGCCATATCAGATCGACGCCGATTGGGTGGTTGCGTGCGATGGCGCGCGCTCGCCAACCCGGGCGGTGCTAGGCCTCGATTTCGCTGGCGAGCAATTCGAGGAGCAATTCCTGATCGCCGACGTCAAGATGACGGCGGCGTTCCCGACCGAGCGCTGGTTCTGGTTCGAGCCGCCGTTCCATTCCGGGCAATCGGCGCTACTGCACAAGCAGCCCGACGACATCTGGCGGATCGATCTGCAGCTCTCAGCTGATGCCGACGCCGAGCATGAAAAGCGGCCGGAGGTCGTGCGACCGCGCATCGAAAAGATGCTGCGGCACAGCGATTTCGAGCTCGAGTGGGTGTCGGTCTATCGCTTCCAGTGCCGCCGCATCGCCAAGTTCGTGCATGGCCGCGTGATCTTCGCGGGCGATGCGGCGCATCAGGTCTCGCCGTTCGGCGCTCGCGGCGCCAATTCAGGCGTGCAGGATGCGGAGAATCTGGCGTGGAAACTCGCGGCGGTGCTGGCGGGGGCATCGCCCGAGGCGCTGATCACGAGCTACGATGTGGAACGGTCGGCGGCGGCAGATGAGAATATCACGTACTCGACGCGCTCCACCGATTTCATCGCGCCGCAGTCGGCGCCCGAAAAAGTGTTGCGTGACGCGGCTCTCGGATTGGCGCGATCGATGCCGTTCGCCAAGCGCATGATCAATTCGGGGCGGCTCTCGACGGCGACGGCCTATCCGCAGAGCCCCTTATCGACGCCGGACATCGACGCGTGGGCCGGTGGTCCATCGCCTGGAACAGCGGTGCCGGATGTGCCGCTGATTGACGCGGCGGGACAGCGGCGGTTCCTGTCCGAGATCCTGCCGCACGGCTTTGTGCTTTTGAGTATGTCGAACCGGGCGCCACCGCACGTGCCGGCTGGCGTGGAGCTCGTTCTGGTTGGCGATGGCGCGCCATGGCGTGATGTCGAGGGGTTGCTCGCAAAACGTTTCGACGTGGAACCAGGCAGCACCTATCTCATCCGGCCCGATACGCATGTCGCGGCGCGTTGGCGGCACTGTGATGCGGAACGGCTGCAGGCCGCATTGGCGCGCGCCCAGGGGCGAGCCGAAGAAGGAGAGATCCTGAAATGAGTGTGCTGGTCACCGATAACCGCTTCGCCGATCCTGATGCGGCGTTCCGGCTGTTGATCGAGGCGCATCGCGGTCTCGATGCGGCAGCGAGCGCGGCGCTGAATGCCAAGCTCGTGCTGCTGCTTGCCAATCATATCGGGCATTTTGATGTGCTGCGCGCGGCGATCGCGGCGGCGAAGTAGGTTGGGTTAGCGCGGGCACAGCGTCGGTGTTGGTGCTCAACGCCGACCCGCGCGTAACCCAACGTATATCGGCGCGCGTTGGGCGATGTTGGGCTACGCGTGGCGCAGCGCTGGTGACCACACTGACGTCAGCGGCCACGCCAACCCAAACCTACGCGACTACGCGATCTCGCGGATCAGCTTGGCGACGATGGAGCGGCCGAAATCCGCAAAGCCCTCGGCGGGGACGGCAAACGATCCCGGGCCGCCGATGACATTCTCCTGGTAGTAGGCGAGCAGGCCGCCGGGCGGATGCGTGTGGGCGGGGTTGGTCGGCAGCGGCACGGCGGAGAGAATGGCGATGCCGTTGATGACGACGTCCTGTTCGAGCGCTTCGGCGCGCGCCACGCTAAGATCACGGCCGCTGTTGTGGGTGCCGTCGCCCGAGACGTCGATGACGCGGCGGTCGGCCTTGTAGGGCGCGCGCTTCAGTTGCGTCATGGCGAAATCGATGCCGCCGCTGATGGAGGTGCGATCATAGAAGCGGCGTGGCGCGGTGCGTAAGGTCTCGGCGAACCGGTTGGCGTCGTCGGGTCCGGCGATGATGCTCCAATCGATCATCAGTGCCTGCGCGTACTCGCCGGACCATTCGACGAAGCAGAGCGCGATGCGCTGGCGGGCGCCGAGTTTGATGGCGTTGAAGACGCGGGGGTCGGTGATCGCTGCGGCGTAGCCCTCGCGCTGCAGGCGGAATTTCGTGTGATCGAGGCTGCGGGAAATATCGGCCGACAAGACCAGCAGCAGGTCGACATCGGGCGTCTCGCCCCGAACCAGCGCGGCCTGGGATAGACCCAGCGAGGCGCCCGTCAGAAGTCCCAAGGTCCTACGGCGGCTGATCTGCATAGCGATCGCTCCGGCTCGGTGTCTGGGTCGGTGGAATTGAGCCTATCGGATTTGGGGACCGCGGTCGAGCCGGGCTCGATCTTGCCCCGCCCTCAGGGCGCGCGGTGGCCCGGTTTGGCAGCCGGATCGCGCGAAGTATGGAAAACGGCGATGATGTCGGCTTGCTCGTGGCCGTCGGGGACAGCGACGATCTCATAGATCAGCAGCAACGGCATGCGCCGGACGACCGCCTCGTAGGCGCCGGTGTCGGGGTCGCGGCGGGACGCACGCGGAAAGGTTGCGATGGCGACTTCGGTGTCGCTCACGCGGGCGGCCATGCTGGCGGCGCCCTGCGGACTTCTGGCCGCGACATAGGTGAGGATCGCCTCCAGGTCGTCGAGGGCGGCCGTCGTCCAGGCGACGGCGATCATAGGGTGGGGTTGAAGCGGCGCAGCAGCGCCAACACATCGTCTCGACCCGCGTACTGACGGGGTGCAGCGAGACGGGCCTTCACCACGGCGCGCTGCTCATCGGTCAGTGACGACTGCTTCAGGCTTTCGATGCGGCTCTCGATTTCCGCAAGCACGTCGGCCTGGGCCTGGGCCGGCAGCGCCTCGATGGTATCGACGAGATCGGCAAGCTTTTGTGTGACGGTCGATGTCATGAATACTTTCTAGCATGATGCGATGTCCTCGGCGAGTTATCTCGTGTTCTGCTGGCATGACGGTTGCGCGCGCCGTTCGAGCCCCTATAAATGCCGAAAAAGCTGAACTTTTGGGGGACCCGATGGTGGCCAACGCCAATCTCTATGCGCTGTTTGAGCAGAAGTTTGCGAGCGCGGGCGACGCGCCGGCGTTCGTCGAGCCGCGCGGGCGCACGCTCAGCTATCGGGAGCTGGCGGACGAGGTCGCGCGCTTCGCCAATGCGCTGGTGTCGCTCGGCGTGAGGCCGGGCGATCGCGTGATGGCGCAAGTCGACAAGTCGATCGAGAACATCTGCCTGTATCTGGCGACGCTGAAAGTCGGCGCGGTCTACAACCCGCTGAATGCGGCCTATACGCCAGCCGAACTCGAGTACTTCATCGGTGATGCCGAACCGGCGCTGATCGCGGTGCCGGCGGCGACCATGGCCAAGCTCAAGGCTTTCCCGGTGGTGCAGAAGGTTGCAGCGCACCACACCATGGAAGCCAATGGATCGGGAAGCTTGACGACGCTGGCGCACGGCCAAGGCACGGCGCACGTCACGGTGGCGCGCGCGACGGACGACATGGCCGCGCTGCTCTACACGTCGGGCACGACGGGGCGGTCCAAGGGCGCGATGATCACGCACGAGAACCTCGCCTCGAACGCCCAAACGCTGCACACCTATTGGGGTTTTGAAAAGGGCGACGTGCTGCTGCACGCGCTGCCGGTGTTCCACGTGCACGGGCTGTTCGTCGCGTTGCATACGGCCCTGCTCAATCAATCGAAGATGCTGTGGCTTGCGAAGTTCGATCTCGGCGAAGTCCTGCGGCTATTGCCCGAGGCGACCGTCATGATGGGCGTGCCGACATTTTATACGCGTTTGCTCGATGAGCCCTCGTTCGGACGGCCGCATGTCGCGCGCATGCGTTTGGTGATCTCGGGCTCGGCGCCGCTGCTGGCGGAAACGCATGTCGCCTTCGAACAGCGCACGGGCCATAAAATCCTCGAACGCTACGGCATGACCGAAGCCGGCATGGTGACGTCGAACCCGTATCGGGGCGGTGACCGTCTCGCCGGCACCGTCGGCTACGCGCTGCCGGGGGTCTCAGTGCGGGTGTCCACCCCGGACGGCACAGTAGTGGCGGCAGGCGAAACCGGCGTCCTCGAATTCAAGGGCCCGAACGTCTTCAAGGGCTACTGGCGCAATCCGGAGAAGACCAAGGAGGAGTTCCGGGCCGATGGGTACTTCATCTCGGGCGATTTGTCGGTGATGGATCCGGACGGCCGGGTGACCATCGTCGGGCGCGCAAAAGATCTGATCATTTCCGGCGGATTTAACGTTTATCCGAAGGAAATCGAGTCCGAGATTAACGCTCTGCCCGGCGTCGGTGAGAGTGCGGTCGTCGGCATTCCGCATCCCGATTTCGGCGAGGGCGTCGTCGCATTCGTGACGCCGGTGCCGGGGGCAAAAGCGCCGGACGAGGCCCAGATCATCGCGGCGCTCGGCGATCGGCTCGCCAAATTCAAGCAACCAAAACGGGTGTTTGTGGTCTCGGAGTTGCCGCGCAATGCCATGGGCAAGGTGCAGAAAGCGGACTTGAGGGCCGCGCACACCCATCTCTTTAAACGTTAGGTGAGTTGGCCGGCGCCCGGGTTGCACTGGCCTGTTCCCCTTCGCGGCCAAATGTGCTTTTATTCTAAGATATCCAAGTGGATAGGATGCCGCCCGGCACCGATCCACCAAGCCTAGTGGTTCGGCGCGAGAAGTACCCATGAACGCTCCTGTGTTTACCGAGTTCCGTCCAAACGCAGCCAACCGCGACGCGGGGGACGACAAGATGGATCAGATCCGCGAGCTGGTGCTCGGCGAGTACCGCCGGCAGACGGACATGCGGCTCGCCCGGATCGAGTTCGCGCATGGATGCGCTTGCCGCGCGGCTCGAGGCCATGTCGGGCGAGATCGATACCGAGCGGCGGACTGCGTTCGATGCGCTCTCGAAGGGCGTGCTCGATCTCGGCGAGCAGATCAAGCGGATCACCAAGTCCTGACGCCGCGTTCAGGCGTCTCTTACAGCGGGTAAAGTTTCGATGTCGCAGGGCGTAACGCGTCTCCAGGAAATCCTGTTCGACGGCGATAGCCATCGATTGGACGAACTCGCGCGCCGGGTGCAAGGCGTGACCGAGGCTCAAGCCAAGCGCGCGCAGGAAACCGATCAAAAACTTCAAGTGCTGACGGAACGCGTCGGTACCGATGACCGGTTGCGCGACAGCGTGGCGGGCGTGCTGGATGGCGCGCTCAAGCAGGCCGAAGTCAAGCATCACGACTCGATGAACGAGGCATTGGCGCCGATCGTCGTCGGCACGATGCGGCACGAGCTGAAGAATAGCCAAAAAGAAATGGTCGACATGCTGGCGCCGATCACCGGCCAGCTGGTCAAGACCTACGTCGCCAATGCCTTCAAGGACATGATGGAGCAGATCAACCGGAAGCTCGAAGTGGGCATGCCGGGCAAGGGCCTCAGTCTGCGCGTCAAGAGCATGATGACCGGCCAGCCGATCAGCGAGCTGGCCCTCGCCGAGACACAGACGCTCGACGTCGAGGAACTTTATCTGTTGAAGCGCGGCTCGGGCGAGGTTGTCGAGTACTGGAGTTCGCAAGAGACCGGCGGCAGCGCCCAATCCAATCGCAGCGTCCTGACCGGCGGCATGCTCGCGGCCTTGACGAGTTACGCCGAAGAAGCCTTCGACGCCAAGACCGCCGGCTTGAAGGTCGTCGAGTTCGAAGAGGCGGCCGACGCCGAAGGCAAGCGCCTCTATGTGCGCGGGTCGCCGGCGCATCTCCTGGCGCTGAAGCTCTCGGGCACCGGCCCGACCGCGATCCGCCAGCTGATCGACGACGAATTCTTCGCGACGCTGCAGCAGCACCAGACCGCGGCTGTGTCCGCCGGTGGCAAGGCTGTCCCCGTGCTGCCGGGCCTCGCCACGGACCTCAATGTCAAGATTGCGGAGAAACAATCCGAGATGCGGCCGAGCCGCGGCGGGTTTGGCCCGCTCTATGCGCTACTGACGCTGATCGGATTGCCGCTGCTGGCGTGGTTTGGATGGTCGATGTGGCAATCGTTCGAGACCGCGCGCACGCGATCGTCCGCCGAGCGCGTCATCGCCACGATCCCGAACCTTGGCCGCGACTTCGTCAAACTCGATGTCGATCGCGGCGGCAAGGCGCTGACGATCTCGGGCTATGTGCCGACAGCGGCGATGCGTAGCGAGGTGGTCGAAGGCTTGCGCGTCGGCACGCGCGGCGCCGACGTGCGCGATCAGTTGGCGGTGCTGCCGCAGATCACCGTCAACACCGGCAGCAATGCGGAACTCGAGGCGCGCCTCGCGGGGCAGATCTCCGGTCTGCAGCAGAATCTCAGCAGCGTCGAGTTGGCCCAGCTGCGGGCGTCGATCCAGCGCTCGCTGGATCGGGCGCGGGCGCGGCTCTCGGTCGTGAAGCCAGTGCTGCAACGCATCGAAGCGGGCGCCGGTGATGCCGCGGAAAAAGCGCAGGTGAAGCGTGCGAGCGACGCCATCGCGGCGGCCGAGCGGGATTGGCCGCAAGTTCCCGCAGAGAGTGTCACGCGGGCCGAGCTGACGGCGCTCGAGCCACGCCTTGCCACCCTCGAGCAGCGCTTGTCCGCCGCCGAACGCGACCTCGGCGGCGTACTCGGCATCGCGGCGGCGCCGGCTGCCGCCGTGCGGCGCGGACCCGTGGAGAATGCCGAGGAAGCGGCGCTGGCGGCCGAGCGTTTGAGCGTGCTCGCACTCTCCTATGACCGGGTTGCGACCGTGCGGCCGCTCGAGCGCGATCTGGCGGCGCTGAAGGCGCGGGTTGACCGGCTCTCGATCCCGGCGCCCGCCGTCATCCAGGTGGCGCCGGTGCCGATCGTCGCCACGCCGCCGGTGCCACAAGTTTCGGAGAGGCTGATCGCCTGGCTGGCGAACAGCGCCAACGCCGTGTTCTTCGCCAATGGCGTCGACTTCCGTGATGACGACGCCGCGCGCCGCATGATTGGCGAACTGGCGAGCCTCATTCGCGAAAGCCCCATCGGGTCGGTGCGCGTGATCGGCTACACCGACGATCGCGGCCAGGCCAACGCCAACAACAGTCTGTCCGTCCGCCGCGCCGAGACGGTGATCGCGGCGTTGGCCGACCTAGGCGTGCCGCGCCAGCGCTTGACGGCGGCGAGCCGGGCCGGTGATCCGGATGCGCGTCCCGTATCGGGTCCGCAGAGCCCCAATCGGCGTGCCAGTTTCGAGTTGATGCCGTGATGCAGGCGGCGCCATGAACGCGAAGAAGATCATGCTGCTCGGCGACATCGGCGTCGGCAAGACGTCGCTGGTGCGCCGGCTCGTGCTCGGCGTGTTCGAAGCGGACTATCACGCCACAATCGGCGTCGATCTTTACAAGTACGACGTCGACGGCGCGGGCCCGAAAGCGGATCAGAAAGCCGAACTGGTGATCTGGGATACCGACGGCAACTTCGGCGAAGGGATTTTCAATCAAGTGTACGTGCGCGGCGCCAGCGCGGCGCTGATCGTGGCCGATGTCTGGCGCCCGAGCACGCAGTCCGCGATGCTGACGCTGGCGCGCGGCTTCACGCGCTTGCTGCCGGGCCGCGAGGTGATCCTGATCCTCAACAAGTCGGATCTGCTGGCGCCAGGCTCCGAGCCTGATCTGATCGACGAATTGCACAACCCGCCCTACCCCCTCATTCGCACCAGCGCTAAAACCGGTGGCAATGTCAAAGAAGCCTTCATCCAAGCGGCCAGCAGCATCCTCCGGCGGGAACGCTGACGTTTCCACCGCGGCTGCCGCCCATGCCGTGCTCGACGTGCTGGGCCCGCGCGGCTCGATCGGATTTCTGTGGCTCGATCGCGATCTCGTGACTCGCGCGCGCCATGGCGCGATCGCCGATGGGATCGAGGTCGGGCGCACGGTCACGGACCGGCTGTTGGCGCTGGTCGGGCTCGAGGACATGATCCACGCGCTCAAGGTGCCGGGCGATCCGCCGGTGATGGTGCCGAACGTCATGATGATGGCGGATAAGGGCGTGCCGTCGCCGCGTTTCAATATCGCGATCTTCCGGATCGACGGCGAGAACCCGTATCTCGTTTTGCTGGTGGCCAACATCTTCAAGACCGGCAACGAAAGTGAGCTGATGCGACAGGTGAACGCGCGGCGCGCCCTCGAACTCGAATCGCAGACGAAGTCGCGCTTGCTCGAGCGCGCCAACAAGGAACTGATGCGCGCCAATCGCGATCTCGAGGAGTTTGCGTACGTGATCTCGCACGACTTGCAGGGACCGCTGCGGGCGCTGCGCCATGTCAGCGAGGATATCATCGCCGCCGAAAACGCCGGCAAGCGCAAGACTGTGCTGTCGTCGGCGGAAGAAATGCGCGGCCAGACGCTGCGGATGTCGGGCATGTTGAGCGGCCTGCTGTCTTACGCGCGCGTCGGCCGCAAATCGGAAAGTGTGTCGACGATCGACGCCCGCGAACTGGCCGATGAAATCGTCGCGAGCCTCGCCGTGCCGGACGCCTTCGAGATCACGTTCGAAGGCCATTGGCCGTGCCTCGACACACTGGCGATCCCGCTCGATATCGCCCTGCGCAATTTGATCGAGAACGCACTCAAGCATCACGACAAGGACCAGGGCCGGATCACGCTCGCCGCCGAGGAAGGTGCGTCTCACGTCGTGTTTTCGATTGCAGGATGACGGCCCCGGCATTCCGCCGGACTGGCACGCCGCTGTCTTCCAGGCGTTCCGCAAGGTCGCCGACCGCGCCCACACCGATGGCAGCGGCATCGGGCTCGCGCTCGTGAAAAAGACCATCGAGTCTGTCGGCGGCAGCATCTCCATCGTCTCGGATCCCGCACACCGGCGCGGCACGACGTTCAGAGTGATCTGGCCGAAAACCATCCAGATGTGACGCTTGCGTCAAGCATTCTAACCGGCTTGAGTTCCGGCCGTGCCATTTTTAGCCGCACGATCCGGCGGTATCTGGCTTTGCGTTGCACTCCCAAGGGATATAAGGGTTTTGTGTCCGGCCTGCACTCATGTAGCGTAGGGTCTTGCATGGGCGCGCCGGGGGCGAGATGGTGCGGGGGCAGGCGACGTTTCCGCCGCGTCTCAGAGTCGGCAATTCGCGGGGCCGGCAATTCACAGGGAATGGGACATGAAAACGACGCCGAAGAGTCCAGGCGGGCGGTTTCTCGACGAGAAAAGCGGTCTCGCGAAATCGCGTCAGCATCAGTCGAAATTCAACGATATTCTCGTTGTCGAAGACAACGAGAAAGAAGGCGCGCGCATGCTGGCGACGTTGCGCGGCATGTTCGGCTACGACGTCCAGTTGCGGCGTGCGCCGACACTCGGCAGCGCGCTCGACTGCGTGATCGAGAGGAAGCCCGAGATCATTTTTCTCGACGATCATTTGCCGCCGAGTGACACGGCCAACAACACGATCCCGTTCCTGCGCCGCTGCGGCTACGAGGGCCCGATTGTCGTGATCAGCAGCCTGCTCGACGCGTATCGCAGTGCGGAACTTCGCCAAGCCGGCGTCGCCGATGCGATCCACAAAGACCAGGTCAACAGCGTGCGGCTGGCGCAAGCGCTCGACAAGGTCTATGCGCAAGCGCAGGCAAAGACGCCGAAGGCGTAGCGCAGTCGACGGGGCGCAGTTGACGGGGAAATAAGACGGAGGTCGCGGGCGCTAAATATCCACCACCTCAATCACGCCCGGCACCGTCGAGATCAGCCCGCGCTGCGTTGGCGAGACATCGAACTTGCCCGGCAACGCGAGTTCGAGCACCCGGCCGCGATCATCAAGCTCGACCACGAGCTTGACCTCGCCACGCCCGCCCGGCTTCAAGAGCTTCTTCAATTCATCGAGCCGGCCTTTCGGGCCTTGGATGACGCGACGGTCGAGCATCACCCGCAACCCCTTCTGCACGCCCGCCGCGGCGCGATCGAGCGCCTCGACGTGCTGCACGCGCATCTTCAACGTCTCGCCATCGCGCTCGGCCTGCACCGACAGCAGCACCGGCGTTCCCGGCGTCAGTAGATCGCCCGCCTGATTGAGCGTATCGGAAAAGATCACCGCCTCGAACTGGCCGGTCTTATCCGAGAACATGCCGAACGCGAAGGTATTGCCCTTCTGCGATTTCTTGATGCGGGCGGCAACGACGATCGCCGCCAAGCGCCCCGCACCCGTGCCAAGCGGGGTCGAGGCCTCGAATTCGGCGAACGGCAGCACGCCGAGCTTCGGCAGCACGCTCTCGTATTCGTCCAGCGGATGGCCCGACAGGAAGAAACCGATCGCCGCGAACTCCTCGTTCAACTTTTCCATCGGCGTCCAGGCTTTCACCGGCCGGATGTCGAGCTTGGCCGCGCCGCCCCCCGACCCGCCGAACAGATCCGACGTCCCCTCGGCCTTGTTGGTCGCCAAACGGTTGGCCAGCGCCATGATCTGATCGACATTGCCGTTGACGGCAGCGCGATTGCTCTCGAACGCATCAAAGGCGCCGGCCGCCGACAGTGTCTCCAGGCCGCGCTTGTTCAGCGCCTTGGGATTGAGCCGGGCGGCGAAATCCGAGAGATCCTTGAAGGGGCCGTTCTCGCGCCGCTCGGCGACAATCGTCTCGACCGCGGACGCGCCGATATTCTTCAGCGCCGCCATCGAATAGCGGATCGCACCGTGTTTCTCGCCCTTCTTCGGCGGCTCGGCGAGGAAGTCCACGTCAGACATGTTCACGCACGGCGGCTTCACGGTGATGCCGGATTTGCGCACCTCGCCCGCGAACATCGCGAGCTTGTCGGTGTTGCCCATGTCCAGCGTCATCGACGCCGCGAGGAACTCCTCGCGATAATTCGCCTTCAAATACGCCGTGTGATAGCTGACCAGCGCGTAGGCGGCAGCGTGGCTCTTGTTGAAACCGTAGCCCGCGAACTTGTCGACCAGTTCGAAGATATAGACCGCGTCGTCCTTCTTGACACCGTTCTTGATCGCGCCCTCGACGAATTTCGCCTGCTGCGCCGCCATTTCGTTCTTGTCTTTCTTGCCCATGGCGCGGCGCAGCAAGTCGGCTTGCCCAAGCGTATAGCCGCCCATCACCTGGGCGATCTGAATGACCTGCTCCTGGTAGATGATGACGCCGTAAGTCTCTTCCAGGATCGGCTGGATCAGCGCGTGCGGATACTCGATCGGTTCTTCTTTGTGCTTGCGGTTGATGTAGGTCGGGATGTTGTCCATCGGACCTGGGCGATAGAGCGCCACCATGGCGATGATGTCTTCGAAGCGGTCGGGTTTCAGGCGCACGAGGCTCTGGCGCATGCCCGTACTTTCGAGCTGGAACACGCCGGCGGTATCCGCCTTCGAGAGCAACGCGTACGACGCGATCACCTTCGGATCATCGCCCGCGATCGGCAACGTCGCGAGATCGATATCGATGCCGCGGCCTTTTTTGATCAGCTCCACGGCCTTCTGCAAAACCGTCAGCGTCTTCAGGCCGAGGAAGTCGAATTTTACGAGGCCCGCGGCCTCGACCATCTTCCAGTTGAACTGCGTGACCGGAAAACTCGATTTCGGATCGCGGTAAAGCGGCACCAGCTCGTTCAACGGCCGATCCCCGATCACCATCCCGGCCGCGTGCGTCGAGGCGTGGCGATAGAGGCCTTCGAGTTTCTGGGCGACTTCCAACAATCGCGCGACCACCGGCTCGCTGTCGCGCGCTTCCTGCAGCTTCGGCTCGCCCTCGATCGCCTGCGGCAGCGTCACCGGATTGGCGGGGTTGTTCGGCACCAGCTTGCAGAGCTTGTCGACCTGGCCGTAGGGCATCTGCAGCACGCGGCCGACGTCGCGCAGCACCGCGCGCGCTTGCAGCTTGCCGTGGGTGATGATCTGCGCCACGCGATCGACGCCGTACTTCTGCTGCACGTACTTGATCACCTCTTCGCGCCGGTCCTGGCAGAAGTCGATGTCGAAGTCCGGCATCGAGACGCGTTCGGGATTGAGAAAGCGCTCGAACAGCAGCCCGAACCGCAACGGATCGAGATCGGTGATGGTCAGCGCCCAGGCGACCACCGAACCCGCGCCAGACCCGCGGCCCGGCCCCACGGGGATACCGTTGGTCTTCGACCACTTGATGAAGTCGGCAACGATCAGGAAGTAGCCCGGAAACTTCATCTTGGCGATGACGTCGACTTCGTAGGCAAGGCGCTTCTCATAATCGGCTTTCAAGAACCCCGGCGCCAGCGGCAACACGGCCAACCGATCGGCAAGCCCCTCTTTGGCTTGGCGCAGGAGTTCGGTGGCCTCGGCTGCCAAACGGTCCGCTTCGTTCGCACCCTTTTTCACCGCAACGAAGTTCGGCAGGATCGGCTTGCGGCCCTGCAGCCGCCACGCACAGCGCTTTGCGATCTCGATGGTGTTTGCGACCGCCTCCGGCAGGTCCGAAAACAACTTGGCCATCGCGTCCGCACTCTTGAAATAGTGCTCCTTGGTGACGCGGCGGCGGTTCTCCTCCGAGACATAGGTGCCGTCGGCGATGCACAGCAACGCGTCATGCGCCTCGTAGTCGTCGGGCTTGGCGAAGAGACACTCGTTGGTCGCAACCAGCGGCAGCGCGAGCCCATAGGCAAGGGTGATCAGTTCCGGCTCGGTTTCGGCTTCGCTGGCAAGACCGTGACGCTGCAGCTCCACATAGAGCCGGTCTCCGGCGATCGTCTTGAGCTGGGTGAGCCGATCCTTGGCGAGGCTCGGCTGTGCATCGCGCAGCGCCCGATCGATCGGTCCGTCCGGTCCGCCAGTCAAAACGATCAGTCCTTCGGCGTGGCTCGCCAGATCCGTGAACGTGATGTGCGGCGTCTGGGCTTCGCCAGCGTCCAGATGCGCCTTGGACACGAGCTTCATCAGATTGGCGTAGCCCGCATCGTTCATGGCGAGCAGCGCGATCAAACCATCGAAGTGCCGCGCCGTGATCTGCGGACCGCCGCGCTTGGCGGCATCATCGTTGCGCTTTTCTTCGAAATTAAGTGCCAGCGACACGCCGGTGATCGGCTGCACGCCGCTGCCCGCCAGCTTGTCGGCGAATTCCAATGCGCCGAACATGTTGTTCGTATCGGTCAACGCCAACGCCGGCATGCCCGCCGCCTCGGCCATCTTGCCGAGCTTCGAGATCGGCAGCGCGCCTTCGAGCAGCGAATAGGCCGAATGAACTTTGAGATGTATGAATCTCGGCCCCGCGGCAGCTGGCGGCTGCGCAGTTCCAGCGGACTTCAGATCAGGTCGAATTGGTGCGTTCATGGGCGCAGTCTAGCCGAGGGCAATGCCCCAGGTCTCAGCCCGGCACGGCTATCCCCGCAATCCCCTGCCGCCGTCACGGCGTCGGCTGCGGCCAAGCCGTTGGTGTTACGACGACGGCGGCATGAACACGCACAAGAGCTTCATACCGTTGACCGACGGCCGCATGCACACATGCATCCTGTGGTCCTTGGATTCACGTCTCGGAAACGTCGCGGGTATGGTCGTTGTTCCGTGAATTGTCCGCACCCGCGTGCCTTCATTCAACAACGATTCAATGTGCTCTACAGGTGCACAATCGAACTCATGGCAACACTCTTTCGGGTACCAATCGTGCGCCAAAACCGGCGAGCACATGAGCAACAGACCAATCGCTGCGTATCGGAACATGGCGAACCTCGCTTGTGCTTAGCGTTGCCGTGTTTCCTCCTGCGTCTGACGTCTTTTTGTGGTCAAGTTGTCGTAGGGCTTGGAAAACAGCTGAATAATGCCGCGATTCGCTCACGTTGTCTGTGCACGAGTGTGCGATAGGCTGCGCACGGCAGAGCACGTGATTTTTACCGCTGCGGGCTCGGCGACACCTCGACCAATGTGCCACGCTCCATCCGCAGCGCCCGGTGCATACGGCGCGCGAGGTCCATGTTGTGCGTCGCGATCAGGGCGGCGACGCCCGTATGCGCGATGAGGTCCATCAGGCCTTGGAAAACGTGCTCCGAGGTCTCGGGGTCGAGGTTGCCGGTCGGCTCATCGGCCAGCAGCAGTTTCGGCTCCGGCGCCAGCGCGCGCGCGATCGCCGTCCGCTGCTGCTCGCCGCCCGACAACTGCGCCGGGCGATGATCGAGACGGGCGCCGAGCCCGAGCAGATCAAGCAGTTCTTTCGCCCGCGCCGCCGCCACAGGGCGCGGACGGCCTTGAATGAGCTGCGGAATCATGACGTTTTCGAGCGCCGAGAACTCCGGCAACAATTGGTGAAACTGGTAGACAAATCCCATTTCGGCGCGGCGCACGCGCGTGCGCTCATCGTCCGACATGCGTGAACAGTCGCGACCCGCCACGAGCACCTGGCCACTGTTGGGCGTCTCGAGCAAACCGGCGATGTGGAGCAGCGTCGACTTGCCGGAGCCGGATGGCCCGACCAGCGCGGTTGCCTCGCCGGCGCGCAGCTCCGCGCTCGCGCCATCGAGCACGCGGATCTGGCGTTCGCCCTCGCCAAAGACGCGGACGAGGTTCGTCAGCTTCAAGACAACGGTCTTTGCCGGCGTCGAATCCTGCATGCCTCACCCGTACCGCAGCGCTTCGACCGGATCGAGCCGCGAGGCCCGCCACGAGGGGTAGAGGGTCGCCAGAATCGAGAGCGCCAGCGCCATCAGCACGATCATCCCCGTTTCCCAGGGATCCAATTCGGCCGGCAGCTTCGACAGATAGTAGAATTTTTCATCGAACACGCCGCGTCCCGTGATCCACTCGACGAAGCGGCGGATGCTCTCGATGTTCCAGCAGAAGAGAACGCCAAGGACCAGTCCCGCGAGCGTGCCGACGACGCCGATCGCCGCACCCGTAATGAGAAACACGCGCATGATCGCGCCCTTGGTCGCGCCCATGGTGCGCAGGATGCCGATGTCACGGCCCTTGTCCTTCACCAGCATCATCAGGCCGGAAATGATGTTGAAGGCCGCCACCAGCACGATCAGCGACAGAATGATGAACATCATCGTGCGCTCGAGATCGAGCACGCGGATGAATTGCTCGTTGCGCTTGCGCCAGTCGGAGTACCAGAATCCGTTGGGTCCGAGTTGTTTCTTCATCTCCGCCGTATAGGCATCGACCGCGTTGGCATCCTCCACCAGCACTTCGATCGCCTCGACCTGGCCTTGCTTGCCGAAGAACTTCTGCGACTCTTCCAACGGCATGAACACCATGATGCGATCGTACTCCGACATCCCCATCTCGAAGATGGCGGAGATCGGATAGCCCTTGGTGCGCGGCACGCATCCGAATGGCGTACACGCCCCGCGCGGCGAAATCAGCGTGATCGTATCGCCGGCCTTGAGCCGCAGGTTATCGGCGAGCCGGATACCAATCGCGACGCTCGCGCTTTCGTTGAAGCCGTCGATGGTGCCTTGGCGCACGTTGTCCGAGATTTGCGGCAGCGCCCGCAGGCCAGCCTCCGCGATGCCGCGCACGTTGGCACCGACGGCCTGCGCGGGCGACGACGCCATGACCTGCCCATCGGACAAGGGAATCGCGTGCTTCACGCCCTTGATGGCCGCTATCTTCTTGGCAATGTCCTCGTAATCCTCGAACGGGCCATCGGTGCGATTGACAATGATATGGCCGTTCAACCCCAGGATTTTTCCGACCAGCTCCTTGCGGAAGCCGTTCATCACCGCCATGACGATGATCAGCGTTGCGACGCCCAGCATGATGCCGAGAAACGAGAACCCGGCGATCACCGAGATGAAACCTTCCTTGCGCCGCGCCCGCAAATAGCGGCCCGCGAGCATCCACTCGAAAGGGGCGAAGGATCTGGTGTCGATCGGCGCGCCCGATGGCGCTGCAGCTGTCATGCCCATCCACCCCGTTGTGGTTGCTCAGGCGAGAATGCGGCGCGCTGACACCAGCTCGATCAGCCGGCGGGTCGCTGCCTCGATCGTCATCGTCTGACGCTCACCCGACTTGCGCTCTTTGATTTCGACGTCACCGGTCTTGAGGCCCTTGGGCCCAACGATGAACTGGAACGGCAAGCCGATCAGATCCATGGTCGCAAACTTGCCGCCCGCGCGTTCGTCGGTGTCGTCGTAGAGCACGGTGAGGCCCGCCGTCTGCAGCTTTGAATAGATGTCGGCGCACGCTGCGTCGGTTTCCTTGTCGCCAGCCTTCAGATTGATCAAGCCGACCTCGAAGGGCGCGACCGGGACGGGCCAGACGATCCCGTCTTTGTCGTGTGACGCCTCGATGATCGCGCCGACCAGACGCGAAACGCCGACGCCATAGGAGCCCATCTGCAGATCGACCATCTTGCCGTCCGGCCCCTGAACGTGACACTTCATGGGCTTCGAGTACTTGGTCCCGAAGTAGAAAATATGGCCGACTTCGATGCCACGCGCGGTGACGCGCTTGTCGGCCGGCACCTCCGCTTCGAACCGCGCGGCCTCGTGTTTTTCGTCCGTTGCCGCATAGAGCGACGTCCATTTCTGGAAGATCGGCGAGAGATCCTGATCGAAGTCCGTGTTGGCCGGCGGCGGCGCGCCCTCGATCAGATCCTTGTGGCAGAACACTTGGCTTTCGCCGGTGTCGGCCAGAATGATGAACTCGTGGCTCAAGTCGCCACCAATCGGCCCCGTATCGGCGGCCATGGGAATCGCCTTCAGGCCCATGCGCGCGAACGTGCGGAGATAAGCGACGAACATCTTGTTGTAGGAGTGCCGCGCGCCTTCGGGCGTGAGGTCGAACGAGTAGGCGTCCTTCATCAGGAACTCACGACCACGCATCACGCCGAACCGCGGGCGCACTTCGTCGCGGAACTTCCATTGGATATGGTAGAGGTTGCGCGGCAGTTCCTTGTAGGACTTGAGGCCGTCGCGGAAGATCTCGGTGATCAGCTCTTCGTTGGTCGGGCCATAGAGCATCTCGCGGTCGTGCCGGTCCTGGATGCGCAGCATCTCCTTGCCGTAATCGTCATAGCGGCCGGACTGGCGCCAGAGGTCGGCGGCCTGGATTGTCGGCATCAGAACCTCGACCGCGCCAGTGCGGTCCTGCTCCTCGCGGACGATCTGCTCAATCTTGTTCAGAACGCGCAACCCCAGCGGCAGCCACGAATAAATCCCGGCACTCGCCTGTTTCACGAGACCGCAGCGCAGCATCATCTGATGCGAAACGATTTCCGCCTCTTTCGGCGTATCGCGGAGAACGGGCAGGAAATAGCGGGATAGGCGCATGGGCGGGCTACATTCGCGGTTCAATGGGGAAAGGCCGGCCAGCGTCCATGGCGACGCGCCGGAGTGAGGCTGGGTGATACCCATTCCCGCCCTGGGTTGCAATGGCTTGGCAACGGCCGTCCAAAGCCCATTTGCCGGCCAATGATGTAATCACATCGACGCTGAGAAAGTGGGCTGCAGCCTGGAATCCTGCATCCCTCGTTTTTTGCCCAAACGGAACAAGTGTTGCGGGTGGTATTTTTCAGACATAGGAGGATGACAGACACCGTGCGGCGTGCATTATGCGCTCGTTATTTGGGTGAAGCCGGGTGGTCACAACCGGTCCCGCGCCCAAGTCTAGGGAAGAACAAAACATCCCTGACCGCACGTGCTGCGTATTCTGCAGCGGATACGGGGGACTGATTTTGAAAGAGCAGAGCTCGTAAATGGGCCCTGCTCTTTCGCTTTTTGGGTTCAGCGGATACCGGGCCCAGACCATCCCAACAGCCTGACGAGCGCGGCATTGGCTGCCTCGTTCGCGATCATGAAATAGACCGCTGCAAATATCGCCGTCGCGACTGCCGTCGTGATGAGCGCGACGCGTTTCATGCGCGGTGCGGCGGGCGCGCTCTCCGGCGTCCCCTGCACCACCTCACCTGCTTCGGCCTGAGTGCGCACGCCGAAAGGAAGCACGGCAAACAAGCACACCCACCAGATGATGAAATAAAGCGCCAAGCCCAGCGCAACACTCATGGCGCTCTCCTTTCGGGATCAAACCTGCTCGAGTTCCACGAGTGTGCCGCAGAAATCCTTCGGATGCAGAAACAGCACCGGCTTGCCGTGGGCCCCGATTTTCGGTTCGCCATCGCCGAGGACGCGCGCGCCGTCCGCCTTCAGTTTGTCGCGCGCCTTGATGATATCTGCCACCTCGTAACAGACATGATGGATACCACCATCTGGATTGCGCTCGAGAAATTTCGCGATCGGCGAGTTGGCGCCGAGCGGCTCCAAGAGTTCAATCTTGGTGTTGGGAAGTTCGACGAACACGACCGTCACGCCGTGCGCGGGCTGTGGCGACGGCGGCGACACCTTTGCGCCGAGGGTCGTGGCGTAAATCGCGGTGCCTTTCACCAGGCTCGATACCGCAATGGCGACGTGATTGAGCCGGCCGATCATGGACACCTCCAACTTCGCACGAACATGTAATCTTGGTTAGCTCTTGGCGGAGAGCTGCGCCAGCATGACTTTGGTGATGGGCTTCTTGCCCCAGGCCTGATCGACCGCGGCGCGCACCGACCGGCGCACGGCTTCCCGCACCATCTCGCCCTCGCCGCGCCGTTTGGGCGGGATCGACTTCAACGTTCCCTCGACCGCATCGAGGATGATGTCGAACATCTGCCGGCCCGCCCTATCATGCTCGGGAATGCCGTCCAGCGCCACTTCGGGCTCGACAACCAGTTCGCCGCGCGACGACAACACCAAGCTTACGATCACGATGCCGACAAACGAGAGTTTGCGCCGCTCGCGCACGGGGCTCTCTTCGCTGCCGATCAGCAAATTGCCATCCCGGAACACGCGTCCGACCGGCGCGTCGCCGATGATGCGCGGTCTGCCGGGCCCGATCAGAACCACGTCGCCGTTGCGGGCGACGAGCACGTCCGGCACACCCGCCGCCTTCGCCAACGCGGCGTGGGCCGCCAGATGCCGCGCCTCGCCGTGCATCGGTATCGCGAGTTTCGGCTTCACCCAGCCGTACATCTCCTTCAGCTCTTCGCGCCGCGGATGCCCGGTCACGTGCACGAGCGCGTCGTTGTCGGTGATCAGTTCAACGCCCTGATCGACGAGCTTGTTCTGGATGCGGCCGACTTCCTTTTCGTTGCCCGGGATCGTGCGCGAGGAAAAGATCACGAGGTCGCCCTTGTCGAGCTTTACTTCGGGGTGCTGGCCCTCGGCGACGCGTGCGAGCGCCGCACGCGGTTCACCCTGGCTGCCGGTCAGCAGCACGATCGTCTGCTCGGGCTTCAGGTACTGGAAGTGCTGCTGATCATGATAGCGAAATCCCTTCGGCAGATACCCGGTTTCGATCGCCACTTCGATCATGCGGTGCATCGCGCGTCCGGCGACGACGAGTTGGCGGCCCGACGCGCGCGCCGCATCCGCCACCGCCTTGATGCGCGCGACGTTCGAGGCAAAAATCGTCACCGCCACTCGCTGCTTGGCGTTGCGGATGATCGTGCCGATCGACTTTGCGACGTCGAGTTCCGACGGCGAGCGCCCTTCGCGCATGGCATTGGTCGAATCGCAAACGAGCGCCAGCACGCCTTCGTCGCCGAGCCGGGCGAGCTTGGCCTCGTCCGTTGGTGCGCCCAATACGGGCGTCGGATCGAGCTTCCAGTCGCCGGTGTGCAGCACCGTGCCGTGCGGGGTACGAATGATCAGCCCGTTCGGCTCGGGGATCGAGTGTGAAACCGACACGAGTTCGAGGTCGAAGCCGCCCACGTTGAAACGGCTATCGAGGTCGATTTCGATGATCTTCAATTTCACGGAGCCGCCGAACTCCGCGAGTTTTGCGCGCAACAGAGCGGCCGTGAACGGCGTCGCAAAGACCGGCTTGTTGAACTTCGGCCACAACTCGATCACGGCGCCGAAATGGTCCTCGTGCGCGTGCGTCAGAACCAGCCCAGAGAGATTGCCACGCTCGGCCTCGAGAAACCTGAGATCTGGCAGGATCACATCGACGCCCGGATCGAACTCGCCTTCGGGAAACGTGATCCCGAGATCCACCAGCAGCCACTCCCGATCATCGGCAGGTCCGACGCCGTAGAGATAGCAATTCATGCCGATCTCGCCGAGACCGCCGAGCGCGAGTAACACGAGTTCGCTTTCGCCGGCCTCGCGCCGTTTCGTCGTCTTACGTTCCGCCATACCCCGGCCCCAACTCCCTTTAACTGCCCAAGCTCACATCGCCATAGGCAATGCGCTGCATCGATCCGTTCGCGCACCGCATCAGCAATGCACCATCATCATCGAGCCCTGCGAACGTACCGGTCCTGAGACCACTGGTATCGTGAACGGAAATCGCTTCGCCGAAATTCCCAGCACGGGCCAGCCATGCGGCCCGTATATCTGCAAATCCTGCCCCGGCTTGCCAGACATCCAACCATTGGGCAAGCGCTGTATCCAGACCGCTGAGCATGTCATGGGGGGCCACGGGCATGGCGTGCGCGGCCACGTGGGTCGCGGCCCGCCCGAGGCCCTCGGGATGATGCGCGAGGTTGATGCCGATGCCGAGCACCGTGACCAACTGACCGCCGATCGTCGTGCTTTCCGGCAGGATCCCCGCGAGCTTGGCGCCGCCGATCAGCACATCATTCGGCCATTTCAGCCGTGGTCCTGCAATCGGCCCCGCGACGGCGGCGATCGCGTCCACCGCCGCGACACCCGCGACCAGGGACAGCTGCGGCACGGCGGCCAAGGGTGCCGAGAGCGCCGTCACGAGGCTCGCATAGAGGTTGCCGGGCACCGACGACCACGGCCGCCCCGATCGGCCCTTGCCGCCCGTCTGCTCGATCGCCCTCAGCCACAGCGGTCCACGTTCACCGCCGGCCACGCGGCGCATGCCTTCGGCGTTGGTTGAATCGATCGTTGCCAGCGTTTCGACGCGTGCGCCCGAAGGCGCCACTACCAGGTCGGGCATTGCCCCTCGGACTCAGAACAACGACGTCTCAAAACAGTGATTTGGCCGCCGCCTGCGCCGCACCGAACAACCAGCGGCCCGGCGACAAGATCCACGATGGCAACGGCAGGAACGCGATCATCATTGCAATTGCCGCCGCCGCATAGACAAACCCTTGCTTGGCACCACCGCTGATGAAACCCTGCTTCGGCGCATCGAAGTACATGATCTTGACGATGCGGAGATAGTAGTAGGCGCCGACGACGCTCGCCAGCACGCCGAGCACCGCCAACAGCCAGAGCTTGGCGTCGACGGCCGCGAGGAACACGTAGAACTTGCCAAAGAACCCGGCAAGCGGCGGGATGCCAGCGAGCGAGAACATCAGCACGGCGAGCGCCGCCGCCATTCCGCCATTGGTCTCAGATGCCCCCGCCAGATCCTCGATCGTCTCAACCGGGCCGCCTTCGCGCTTCATGGCCAGCACGCAGGCGAACGCACCCAGCGTCATCACGAGATAGATCGCCATGTAGATCAGCACGCCCTGGACGCCATCCGGCGTGCCCGCTGCAAGTCCCACCAGCGCAAAGCCCATATTCGCGATCGAGGAGTACGCAAGCAGTCGCTTGATGTTGGTCTGGCCGATGGCGGCGAAGGCGCCGAGCGTCATGGAGGCGATCGACAGGGCGACAATAACCTGCTGCCACTGCGGCTTCATGCCGCCGAACGCGCCGACGACAACGCGCACCAGCAGGGCCATCGCGGCGGCCTTCGGGGCGGACGCAAACAGCGCCGTCACGGGCGTCGGCGCGCCTTCGTAGACGTCGGGCGTCCACATGTGGAACGGCACGGCCGAGATCTTGAACGCGAGACCAACGAGCAGAAACACCAGTCCGAAAATCAGGCCGATGTTGGCGCCCGCGCCCGGCGCCTTGGCGACCGAGGCGATGGTCGCGAAATTGGTCGAGCCCGTGAACCCGTAGATCAGCGACGCGCCATAGAGCAGCATGCCCGACGACAGCGCGCCCAGCACGAAATACTTGAGGCCGGCTTCGCTCGACCGCAGGTTGTCGCGGCGGATGGCGGCGACGACGTAGAGCGCGAGGCTCTGCAGCTCGAGCCCGAGATAGAGCGCGATCAGATCGTTGGCCGAGATCATCACCAGCATGCCGCAGGTGGCGAGCAACACCAGCACTGGGTATTCGAACTTGAGGTAACGGCCCTCGCGCATGTCGTCGAACGACAGGATCAACGCGCCCGCCGCCCCCACGAGCGCGAGGAGCTTCATGAACCGCGCAAATGGATCGACAATCAGCACTGCGTTGGTGGCAGCGCACGCCTTGGCGCCGGCGTCGCACACGAACTGCGTCGCCGCCGGTTGCCGCAACAGCATCCACCCCGCCGCGGCCAGCACGCCGACGGTGAGCCAACCGATCAACTCCGCATTGCGGTCATTCTCTGGCCGGAACACGCCGACCATCAGCAGCGCCATGGCGCCAAGCGCCAGGATCAGTTCCGGCGCCAACGCCCAGGATGCTGTCGTCAAATCCATCATCGTCTCAGTCCTTACCTGCTCAGCGCGTCAGCGCTTGAGCCGTCTTGATGGCGGCTTCGTAGTTGGTCACGAGCTTCTTCACCGATACCGCCGTCACGTCGAGGATCGGCGCCGGATAGACGCCGTAGTAGATCGTCAAGACCACCAACGGGGCGAGGACGGCGATCTCGCGCCACCCCATGTCGGTGATGCCCTTGAGGCTCGGCTTATCGAGATTGCCGAAGATCATGCGCCGGTAGAGCCAGAGCGCGTAGGCCGCCGACAAGATCACGCCCGTCGTCGCAAAGAACGCCACCCAGGTATTGGCTTTGAAGGCGGCAAGAAGTGTCAGGAACTCGCCGACGAAGCCGCTCGTGCCCGGCAGCCCAACGTTCGCCATCGTAAAGATCATGAAGCAGAACGCATAGATCGGCATGTTGTGGACGAGCCCGCCATACGCCGCGATCTCGCGCGTGTGCATGCGGTCGTAGACGACGCCGACACAGAGGAAAAGTGCTGCCGACACAAGCCCATGCGACAGCATCTGGAAGATCGCGCCATCGACCCCCTGCACGTTGAACGTGAAGATCCCCATGGTCACGAAGCCCATGTGCGCGACCGAGGAGTAGGCGATCAGCTTCTTGACGTCTTCTTGGGCGAGCGCCACCAGCGAGGTGTAAATGATCGCCACCACCGACAGCGTGAAGACGAAAGGCGCGAACTCCTGGCTCGCAAGCGGAAACATCGGCATCGAGAACCGCAGGAACCCATAACCGCCCATTTTCAGGAGCACGCCAGCAAGGATCACGGACCCTGCGGTCGGCGCCTCGACGTGCGCATCCGGCAGCCACGTATGCACCGGCCACATCGGCATCTTCACCGCGAACGAGGCGAAGAACGCGAGCCACAGCCACCACTGGGCATCCTTGGCGAACTTGTGGTTCAACAGCGTCGGGATGTCCGTCGTGCCGGCCACGCCATACATGTACATGATGGCAAGCAGCATCAGCACCGAGCCGAGCAGCGTATAGAGGAAGAACTTGAAGCTCGCGTAGACGCGGCGTTTGCCGCCCCACACCCCGATGATCAGGAACATCGGGATCAGGCCGCCTTCGAAGAACAAATAGAACAGCACCAGATCCAGCGCGCAAAACACGCCGATCATCAGCGTCTCGAGCAGCAGGAACGCGGCCATGTATTCCTTGACGCGCTCGTCGATGCTCTCCCAACTCGCCAGGACGCAGATCGGCATCAGGAACGTCGTCAGGATCACGAACAGCATCGAAATGCCGTCGACACCCATCTTGTATTTGAGAGGCCCGAACCAAGCTGCTTCCTCGACGAACTGGAACGCCGCCGTCGACTTGTCGAAGTTCACCCAGATGATCAGCGATAGCAGAAACGTCGCGACCGTCGTGAAAAGCGCAATCCAGCGGGCGTTCGCTTTCGCGTCCTTGTTGAGACAAGCGATGATGATCGCCCCCACCAACGGCAGGAACGTGACCAGCGACAGGATCGGCGTTGTGGCGTTGATCATGGTCTTACCGCTGGATCAAGAAAGTGCTGAGGATCAGCGCGACGCCGATCAGCATCCAAAAGGCGTAGTGATAGACGTAACCGGTCTGCAGCTTGACGACGCGGCCCGTGGTCCAGCCGACGCCTCCCGCTGTCCCGTCGATCATCCCGTCGATCGTGGCGCCATCACCCTTCTTCCAGAAGAAGCGGCCGATGGCGTTGGCGGGCCTGACGAACAGCCAATCGTAGAGTTCGTCGAAGTACCACTTGTTGAGGAAGAACAGGTACAGCGGCCGGAACGCCTTGGCGGTTGCCGCTGGCAGATGCGGCGAGTGCATGTAGTAGAGATATGAAAGCCCGAATCCCGCCAGCATCGCGAGGAACGGCGCCCAGCCGACCCAGCCAGGGATCTCGTGCATGTGGTGCAGGATGTGGTTGTCTTTGCCCTCGAAAATCGACTTGGCCCAGAACGCCTTGTAGGGGTCGGGCGCGCCGGCGGACCCGGTGCCGATGAAGGCCTTGGTGAAGACGATGCCGGCCAGCACCGCGCCGAGCGCCAGCACGCCGAGCGGGATCAACATCACCAGCGGGCTTTCGTGCGGCTCGTGCGCGCCGTGGTGATCGTCATGGGCATGATCGTCTTTTTGTCATCGTACTTGGGATCGGATGCGTGCGCCGCGTGACCATGCGCCTCAGCCCCATGCCCCCAGCGCGCCGGCTGGTGGAAGGTCATGAACATCAGCCGCCACGAGTAGAACGACGTCATGAATGCCGCCAGCACCAGCGCCCAGAACGCGTAGTTGCCGGGCGTGTGCGCCGCGTAGGCCGCCTCGATGATCGCATCCTTGGAATGGAAGCCCGCAAACCCGACGAGATGCGGGATGCCGACGCCGGTCAGCGCGAGCGTGCCGATCAGCATCATCGCCCACGTGATTTTGATCTTGTCCTTCAGGCCGCCCATGTGGCGCATGTCCTGCTCGTGGTGCATCGCATGGATGACCGAGCCCGCGCCGAGGAACAGCAGCGCCTTGAAGAACGCATGCGTGAAGAGGTGGAAGATTCCAGCTGAATAGGCGCCGACGCCGCAGGCCGCGAACATGTAGCCGAGCTGCGAGCAGGTCGAATACGCGATCACGCGCTTGATGTCGTTCTGCACGAGGCCGACGGTTGCCGCGAAGAACGCGGTCAGCACGCCCACAAACGTCACGAACTTGAGCGCCTCGGGTGCGTATTCGAACACCGGCGACATCCGCGCGACCAGGAACACGCCAGCGGTGACCATGGTGGCGGCGTGGATCAGCGCGGAAACCGGCGTCGGGCCTTCCATCGCGTCCGGCAACCACGTGTGCAGCAAGAATTGCGCGCTCTTGCCCATGGCGCCCATGAACAGCAGCAACGCGATGCACGTCAGCGTGTCGACCTGAGTAGCCGAGGAATTCGAACGGCTTTCCGGCGACGCCGGGGGCCGCCGCGAAAATCTGGTCGAGGCCGATGGAGCCCGTCACCTTGAACAACGCGAAGATGCCGAGCGCGAAGCCGAAGTCGCCGACGCGATTGACGACGAACGCCTTGATGGCGGCAGCATTGGCCTCGGGCTTTTTGTACCAGAACCCGATGAGGAGATACGACGCGAGGCCGACGCCTTCCCAGCCGAAGAACATCTGCAGCAGGTTGTCGCTCGTCACCAGCATCAGCATGGCGAACGTGAACAGCGACAGATAGGCGAAGAACCGCGGCCGCGAGTCGTCCTCAGCCATGTAGCCGATCGAATAAAGATGGACGAGCGACGACACGGTGTTGACGACGACCAGCATCACGGCGGTCAGCGTATCGACGCGCAAGATCCACGACACGTCGAGTTCGCCCGACGTGATCCAGCGCATCACCGGCACCTTGAAGACCTTGCCCGTCTCCGCCCCGAACCCGACATTGATGAAGACAACCCACGACAGCACGGCGGCGATGCCAAGAAACGCCGTGGTGACGATCTCCGACGCGCGGTCGCCGATCACGCGGCCAAAAAAGCCCGCGATCAGCGCGCCCAGCAGCGGCAGGAAGACGATGGCGAATGTGGCGGTGCTCATGCAAGTTTCAGTTGGCTACGCGAATGCCGCCGCTCCGCTCTTCCCCTCCCCTCGAGGGAGAGGATGCCGAAGGGCAGGTGAGGGGCTGCGCGTGCTCGCCACAGGACGGGAGGTCCGGCAGAAGGCACGCACATCCGGCCGCAATCTTCTTGCGGCTTCGCCCCGGGCTCCACCTCTCCCCGCAGGGGAGGAGGATGCAATCGCTATGCGATCGGTTGGCAGCCCAACCATCTGCTTCAACCCTTCATCATGTTGATGTCTTCGACCGCGATCGAACCGCGGTTGCGGAAGTAGACGACAACGATGGCGAGGCCAATGGCGGCTTCACCCGCCGCGACCGTCAACACGAACAGCGCGAAAACCTGCCCCGTCAGATCGCCGAGATAACTCGAGAACGCCACGAGGTTGATGTTGACCGCGAGCAGCATCAGCTCGATCGACATCAGAATGACGATCACATTCTTCCGATTGAGGAAGATGCCGAATATGCCGAGCGTGAAGAGACACGCGGCAACGGCCAGGTAGTGTCCAAGCCCAATCATTTAATCTGGCCTCCCCACAATTCTGCACAATCCCCAGACGACCAACAGCAACGGCCAACCGGCTACAAGAAAAAGGAATGCGCCCTCGACTGTCCCCCCTCCTCTTCCTAGCGCAGGCATGATCGCGCTAAGGAGCCCGATGCAGAGGAATGGCCCGACGGCCACATACAAAAGTCCAAGCCACCCTCGGCGCCGCCCGTCAGCGATCCCACAAGCTCCTGCTCCCACAATAACGACCAGAATAACGAACCAAAAAACCAAATTCGCAACCATCACCCCTGCCCTTTCGCCGCGGCCTTGTCGGGGATCACCGCGCCGCCGCTCGGCACCTGGATCACATCCATCGCCGTCGCCTTCGAACGCGCATTCTGCGCCGCGATCGACTGGCGCTTCACGCCTTCTTTCTGGCGCAGCGTCAGCACGATGGCGCCGATCATGGCGACCAGCAAAATCAGCCCCGCGCCCTGGAAGAAGTAGACGTACTTCGTATAGAGAATGCGGCCCAACGCATCGGTATTGGTGATGCCCGACCCCATCGACGGGATCGGCGATGACGCGACCGTCGCCGCCTTGAACGTACCCGGCGCCATGTAGCGCGTCGCAATCAGCATGATGATCTCGCCCAGCACCACGAGGCCGACCAGTGCGCCGAGTGACGCATTCTTCATGAAGCCCGCGCGCAACTCCGCGAAATCGACGTCGAGCATCATGACGACGAACAGGAACAGCACCGCGACGGCGCCGACATAGACGACGACCAGGATCATCGCCAGGAACTCAGCCCCCAGCAGCACGAACAATCCCGCTGCATTGAAGAACGCCAGGATCAGCCACAGCACCGCATGCACCGGATTGCGCGCGGTGATGACCATGAACGCCGACGCGACCGTGATGATCGCGAAGAGATAGAAAAATGTAGCTGCCAATGTCATTCACGAGGTCCCATCGACGGACGAGTTCAATCAGTTGCTCTGCCTATACTTCCGGAACCAAACAAAGACGCCCACCGCGATCAACATACAGGCCGCGCTCTCTTCGACAGAAACCCAACCTGCATAGAGAGCTGCCAACGCAACCGCACAGACGATGAATAGGCTGATGTACTGCGCCGTTGAAATCATCCATGGACTTTCTTGCACTCACCGAAGCTTCTCACCGGTACTTCGCATCAAGCGCCATGTTCTGCGCGATCTCGCGTTCCCACCGGTCGCCATTCGCGAGCAGCCGCTCTTTGTTGTAGAACAGCTCCTCGCGCGTCTCCGTCGCGAACTCGAAATTCGGACCTTCGACGATCGCATCCACCGGGCACGCTTCCTGGCAGAGCCCGCAGTAGATGCACTTCGTCATGTCGATATCGTAGCGGGTGGTGCGGCGTGTGCCGTCGTTGCGGCGCGGCCCCGCCTCGATTGTAATGGCCTGCGCCGGGCAGATCGCCTCGCATAGCTTGCAGGCGATGCAGCGTTCCTCGCCGTTGGGATAACGGCGCAGCACATGCTCGCCCCGGAAACGCGGCGACAGCGGGCCCTTCTCGAAAGGATAGTTCAGGGTTTTCTTCGGCGCGAAGAAATACTTCATCGTCAAGAAGAACGCCGAGACGAACTCCTTCAGAAACAGCGATTTGACGCCAGCCGCGATGTTCACAGGACGTGGTCCTTCATTGCTCTCAGCCTCAAAGTAACCGCAGCATGCCAAAAACCAGGAGCGAGCCGAACACGATCATACCCACCCCGCCAAACCGGAGAACCTGACGCCCGATCGGGGGGATCCGGTTCGCCAGAACTTGCGCAATCAAGATGTCCGCAACTCCCATTGCGGTCAGCAAGCCACCGAGCGTGACGTTCTGATCCATTGGCGCCTCACCCTGCCCACGGCCCATATTGCAGCCAGCCCGCGACGATCACGACCATCGCCAGCGACAACGGCAGAAACACTTTCCAGCCGAGCCGCATCAGCTGGTCGTAGCGATAGCGCGGCACCATCGCCTTCACCATCGCGAACATGAAGAAGACGAACGTCACTTTCAGCAGGAACCAGATCGGTCCCGGAATCCAGTTGAAGGGCGCGACATCGAGCACCGGCAGCCAGCCGCCGAGGAACAGGATCGTCGTCATCGCGCACATGGTGACGATCGCCACGTACTCGCCGAGCATGAACAACAGATAGGGTGTCGAGGAGTATTCCACCATGAACCCGGCAACGAGTTCCGATTCCGCCTCGGGGAGATCGAAGGGCGGACGGTTGGTCTCCGCCAGCGCCGAAATGAAGAAGATCACGAACATCGGGAACAGCACCAGCCAGTGCCAGTCCAGCATCGATCCCGGCAAGCCAAACCGCGTGCCGAGCCCCGTCTGCTGCGCCTTCACGATCGCGGTCATGTTGAGCGACCCGACCAGCAGCAACACGGTGATGATCACGAAGCCGATCGAGACCTCGTAGGACACCATCTGCGCGGCGGATCGCAACGATCCCAGGAACGGGTACTTCGAGTTCGACGCCCATCCGCCCATGATGATGCCGTAGACGCCGAGCGAGGAGATCGCAAAAAGATAGAGGATGCCGACGTTCAAATCCGAGATCGCCCAGCCATCGGTGACTGGGATCACGGCCCACGCCGCCAGCGCCAAAATCGCGGTGACAAGCGGCGCCAGGAGGAACACGCCTTTGTCGGCGCCGGCCGGAATCAGCGGCTCCTTCAACGCGAATTTCAGCAGATCGGCGAAGGATTGCAACAAACCGAATGGACCGACGACGTTCGGACCGCGCCGCAATTGCACCGCCGCCCACACCTTGCGATCCATCAGCAGCAGGAACGCAACGATCAGCAGCAACGACACCAGGAGCAACACACTCAGGCCGGTATAGAAGGCGAACCAGAGCAAGTAGTCCCACCAGGTATTGAATGTCTTCGGTACCATCGTGTCCTGCCGCCGCCCTATTCCGCCGCCGCTCGCGCCGCACCCGTATTCGCCTTGAGGAGCGACAATTCCGCCATCACCGCTGAGGCGCGCGCAATCGGGTTGGTCATGAAGAAATCACGCATCGGCGCACCAAACACCTCGGTGCCAAGCACGCCACCGCGCGCGGCCAAGGCTTCAACGCCCTTCGCGTCCGCCGCGGACATCGTATCGAGCGCGGCCAGTTGTGGCGCAATCTTGTACATCGCGGCGCGCAACGCA
Source organism: uncultured Alphaproteobacteria bacterium (assembly GCA_963779515.1). Classification (GTDB taxonomy): domain Bacteria; phylum Pseudomonadota; class Alphaproteobacteria; order Rhizobiales; family Hyphomicrobiaceae; genus CAVZYN01. The sequence goes on along the minus strand of CAVZYN010000001.1, from coordinate 365,969 downwards.
CTGATCGAGTCATAAGGCAACGTCTGCCCGGCGTGCGCCGAGAGAGCGCGAATGATCGCCCAATCGTCCTTGGCCTCGCCCGGTGCGAACCCGGCCTTCGCCGTCTGCTGCGCGCGGCCCTCGAGATTGACGTAGGTCCCGCTCTTCTCCGTGTAGGCCGAACCCGGCAGGATCACGTCGGCGCGGGCAGCGCCGGCATCGCCGTGATGGCCTTGATAGATGACGAACGCGTTGCCGAGGCGGGCCGTGTCGATCTCATCGGCCCCCAGCAGATAGACCACATCCATATCGCCCTTGAGCATGCCAGCGATATCGCGGCCGCCCTCACCCGGCACGACGCCGAGATCGAGACCGGCGACGCGCGAAGCCGCCGTGTGCAGAACCGCAAGCGCATTCCAGCCGTCTTTGCCTTTCGCGGCATCGAGCGCAATCCGCGCGGCAAGCGTCAGGACGCCCATGCCATCCGCGCGGGCGGCCGCGGCGGACCCGACGATGACGAGTGGATGCTTCGCCTGCCGCAAGGTGGCGGCGAACGGATGACCGCCGTCCGCCAATTCTTTCAAAGTCACGGGCCCTGCGCCCAGATGCTCGTAGGCATAGGCGAGGTCGGCCTTTTCACCGATCACCGCGATCTTCGCGGCACCCTGGCGCCAGCGCTTGCGGATCCGTGCATTCAGGACGGACGCCTCGAGCCGCGGATTGGCGCCAACGATCAGAATCGCATCGGCCTGCTCGATACCGGCGATCGATGGGTTGAAGAGGTAGCTGGCACGGCCAAGGCGCGGATCGAGCTTGGCGCCGTCCTGTCGGCAATCGACGCTTTGAGCGCCAAGCCGCGCCATCAGATCCTTGAGCGCGAACATCTCTTCAGCACTGGCAAGATCGCCGGCAATGGCGCCGACGCGCGCTGGATTGGCGGACTTCAGCTTTTCGCCGGCGATGGCCAGAGCCTCATCCCAACTCGCGGGCTGCAGGCGCCCGTTTTTTCTAACGTACGGCCGGTCGAGGCGCTGCGTTCTGAGACCATCGGCGACATGCCGCGTCTTGTCCGAGATCCATTCCTCATTCACCGCATCGTTGTTGCGCGGCAGTACGCGTAGAACCTCAGCCCCCCGCGAGTCGACGCGGATGGCCGAGCCGACCGCGTCCATGACATCGATCGATTCCGTTTTTTTCATTTCCCAGGGCCGTGCCTGGAACGCCCACGGCCGATGCGTCAGTGCGCCCACGGGGCAGAGATCCACGACGTTGGCCGAAAGTTCCGACATCATCCCCTTTTCGAGGTATGTCGTGATTTCCATGTCCTCGCCGCGGCCGATGGCGCCTAACTCTTCGACGCCGGCTACTTCGGTCATGAAGCGCACGCACCGCGTGCATTGAATGCAGCGCGTCATCATCGTCTTGATCAGCGGCCCGAGGTTCTTTTCGTCGACCGCGCGCTTGTTCTCGGCATAGCGCGATCCGCCGGTGCCAAACGCCATCGCTTGGTCCTGCAAATCGCACTCGCCGCCTTGATCGCAGATCGGGCAATCGAGTGGATGATTGATGAGCAGGAACTCCATCACGCCTTCGCGCGCCTTCTTGACCAGCGGCGACTTCGTGTTCACGACCCACATCGAGCCGTCTTTCTTCGGCGGCAGATCGTTGACGCCGAGCGCGCAGGACGCCTGCGGCTTCGGCATCCCCACCACCTCGACCAGGCACATGCGGCAGTTACCCGCGATCGACAGGCGCTCATGGTAGCAGAAGCGCGGAATTTCGACGCCTGCCTGCTCGCACGCCTGGATCAGCGTCAGGCCGTCTTCGACCTCGACTTCGGCGCCATCGATAATCAGTTTTTTCGGCATGCGACTCTCGATCAAGCCCCGGGTTTGGACGCGCACGCGGCATGCGCGGCAATTAAATCACTCACCAGGAGACCGTTGATCGTCATGCCGTCGAGACGGCAATCCGTGATGGCGGCTCCGACAAGATTGGCGTTGGTAATCCGCAGCCCCGACGCATTCGCGTTATTGATGCGCCAGCCGGACAAATTGACGTCCTCGAGCGACGCGCCCGACACGTTGACATTCGTGATCTGCCAGCCGGTCATCAGGCTGTCTCCGAACCGTGCGCCGGCAAAATTCACCTTGGTGCAGCGCATGGCCGAGAAGTTGGTGTCGTGAACGGTCGTGCCCGACAAATTGACGTCGTCGAGCATCGACCCTGAAAGATCAGCGCACTTCGCTTCGATGCGGTGTTTTTGGTTCTCGATCCGCACTCTGGCCTCCGGCCACACAGCCTTGCTCCCCGGCGGGAATCGCCCCCGGGCCACAGTCTTGCCCTGCTCTCTACACGCGGATCCGCCGGGAGGCTAGTCCGAGGACGGGTGACACAATGCGCCATCCCGTTTTCACCGCTCCGCTCGGCTAAGCCGTTGTCAGGCAACGGATATGCCGTCCCATCATGCCTCAGCGGGTTTTCGGAACGGGTTGACGGCCATCGGAACCGGTGTCGACCGCAAACATCTTCAACTCGTGGCGCCTGCCACCGGCCTCCAAAACAACCGCGGCCGGAGTGATCCGGGCCACCCGCCAGACCTTGAATTGGGTACCCTCGCTGACCCAAGTGCCCCGCGCCTCACCGGTATCACGCAACAGCGCTCGCAATGCCGCTTCGCCGTCCTTGACGATGCCCAGAACACGAACGCCGACCGGCGACGGTGGAGGCGGTGCTGGCGGCGGCACCACTCTCGGGGGTGGCGGTGGCGGAGGCGTCGCCGCGACAGGGGGCACCACGGGCGGCGGCGCTGGCGGCACCACCACCTTTGGTTCCGGCGGGCGCCGCGTTGCGGAAAACAGCGGACGCTTCAATGTCTCGCCCAGTGATGCGATCGACCTTTTATCGAGCGGCGTTGCAATCCTGATGTCGGCCGCCCCGCCTGCAGACCCGGCCGCCGGTGACGGCGCCAATGGCGAAACATCAATCTCCCGGTTGACCACGCGGCCATAGAGCGCGACGAGCCCCGCCAACGCGGCTGTCAGCAGCAGCAGCGCAAACGCCTGCGAGCGCGGTTTGGACGGCGCCGTCATGGCTGTGCCGCTCCCTTTTGGCGCCGGACAACTCCATAGAGATCGAATTGAACTTCAAGCCGTGCCGGTTCGTCAGGCAGTTGCGCATTGATGCCGGACGTGCCGGAGATCGCAACTGAATCCACGAATAGCACCGGCCGCCGCGATTCGAGATCGTAGAGTAAGGCTTGCAGTTCGGCGGGTGTTGCCGACGCCTGCAGCCGCACGCCCATCAGCGCCAATCCGTCCCGCTCCTTGGGCGCCAGAACTCGCGTCGAGCGCACACGCACCGACCTGGCGGCTGCTGCCTCGGCGACCATGGCTTGCAGCGCCGCCGCCCGTATCGCCTCGGTCTCGCCTTCGATCAACAGCCCGCTCGCCGCCAGTTCCTTGTTGCGCCGATCGAGATCACGCGCCGTATCGCCTTGTTCCGCGATCTCCTTGAGCCGGCCCAGCACCGTGCGCTCCTGCTGGATCGCCTCGTCGACGCTTGCAAAATGCGCCATCACAGGCTGCACCAAACCGGTATAAATCAAAGCCAGCGCGCCCACGAGCAGCCCCAGCGCCAGAGATTTCTGCGCCCATCCCGGCCATCGCAATAGGGTTGCCATCATGGCGACTTTCCCGCCGCTGGCGCCGTCGCGCGCACCTTCATCTTGAGGCTGAAACGGTCGCGATCCTCACGCTGGTCGAACACCAGCGGCGCGCTCAGGGCCGCGTCGGAGAACATGGCTGAACGCTCGAACACCTGCGGCAATGCCGTTGCGCCCTTGGCCAGCCCCGTCAATTCGACGACGTCCTCCTCGATCCGGAACTCGCTCACCCAGGCCGTATCCGGCAACAGCTTCGTGATCTCATCGATCACGACAACCGCAGGTGTCCGCGTCCGCTTCATCTTTTCCAGGGCGGCGAACGCGCCGAGGATCGCCCGCCCGTCATCGAGTGTCCGGCGCACGCTCTGCGCCTCGCGTTTCGCGCGATCCGTCTCGGCGCGCAGTGACGCAAGCGCCCGCTCATATTTATCGTACGTGAGCCAGAGCATGTAGCCGCCGAGCCCCGCGCACAACAGCGCCAGGAGTGTCGGGAGCCCGACGCCGCGCTGCGGCTCCAGGATGGGCTGCGAATCCGAGGCCAGCAGATTGACCCGCATCGGCGTCCGCCCCGCCGCATCCCAGCAATCGACCGCTGCAATCTCGACACCAAGCGGCCGCAGCGCCGCGCGCGCGCCGTCGATCTCGGCCCGCCGCGCGATGACCTGTCGCGCCCGGACTTTGCCCGGCGCGGTCGGGGCAACTTGGCGTCCATCTTCGATTATGCTCGCAGTGTAGACATCTCCGGCCCGAAACGGGGTCGCGCGTTCCAGGTCGAGCGCCAGAATGCTGTCGGCGTCGCGCCGGGCGCCGATCGGCAGCTCGACTGTGCGCGAGAAATAGGCCGAGGCCGGCAACCTCAGGACAAAGCTGATGGGCCGGCCTAGTCGCGCAAGGCCCGCCAAGGCGTCATCGACCTCGAGTTCCGTATCCGGCGACTTACCGTCCCAGCGCAGCGGCCGGGCATCGGTGCCGCGCTCGTCGATCAGCCGCCGCCCATCCGGTGTGAGGTCGATCACGACCCGCCGCGCTTTGCGACCGATGTGCCCTGGCCAACGCGGAATCAACGCCGCCAGCTGCTCGCCCCACCACGTGAGGAAGCCGATGCCGCTAGATCCCGATATGGCGCGTGTCACCGTCATTGCTTCAATAGCGTTCTCTTCGGCGCATGTTGTGCCCTGATCAGTGACATCGCACGCCCCATAGCCGTGGGGCCGCGAGTCACACTAGTGTCCTGTTCGCGAAGTTCGTCATCACTTGCAGCTGGTATTGAACGAACTTCGCGAACAAAAGGACACTAGAAAGCACTGATTCTAGTGTGATTCAGATTTCCGACGTCCGCTACGAAATCCAGCCGCAAGATGGATGCAGACTTCGGAATCATCACACTAGTAGTATACAGTGAAATCTGCCGATCTTGGATTGAACTGTGGCGGCCTCAGCATGACGGGCGATGCGACACCTTCCGGAGCCCCCGCGCTCGAACCGCGCAGCACGGCGTTCGTTGCGATGCTCGGCCGCCGGTTGCAAGATCTCGGCGTGCTCGATGAGTTGCAACTACGCCGTGCCGAGCGTGCGCAGAAGCAAAGCGGCGAGCGGTTCGATCTCGTGCTGGTGCGTCTCGGTCTTGTTCCGGAAGCCGACATGGCAACGCATCTGGCGGGGCTTCTCGGTCTCAATGCCGTCGGCCCCAGCGATCTGCCTGTGGCGCCGCTGCTCGGCGACCGGTTGCAGCGCGCCTTTCTCGAAACCAACGCGGTCCTGCCGATCGCAGATGACGGCCGGCGCGTCTGGCTGGCGATGGCCGACCCGTTCCGCGCCGACACGGTCGATGCGATCGCATTCCTGCTCGGCCGCCCTGTCGAACGCTGCGTCATGGCGGCGGGCGATCTGCAGCGCGCCATCGAACAGCTCTACAGCCGCGACGCCAAACGCGCAGACCTCAGCAACGCCCCTGCACCTGCAATCGAAGCCGCCAGTGAGCAGGATCTGCGCCGTCTCGAGGATCTCGCCAGCGACGCGCCGGTCATCCGCCTCGTCCACGACATGATCAATCGCGCCGTCGAAGCCAAGGCATCGGATATTCATCTCGAACCCGGCGACGATGCGCTCGACGTCCGCTTCCGCATCGACGGCATCCTGCACACGGTCGAGCGATTGCCACCGGCGAACCGCGCCGCCGTGACATCGCGCGTCAAGATCATGGCCGGTCTCGACATCGCAGAGCATCGCCTGCCGCAGGACGGCCGCATCAATGCCAACGTGCGCGGCCGGGAAATCGATCTGCGTGTCTCGACCATGCCGACACGCAACGGCGAAAGCGTCGTGCTCCGTATTCTCGACCGCGCAACCGTCGCCCTCGACTTTCACACCCTGGGATTTGCCGCGCCCGTGCGTGAGGCCTTCATTCGCCTGCTCGACCAGCCGAACGGCATCGTGCTCGTCACCGGCCCGACCGGCAGCGGCAAGACGACGACGCTCTACACCGGGATTGGCCGCCTCAACACGCGCGAACGCAAGATTTTCACCGTCGAAGACCCGATCGAGTACGACCTCGCCGGCATCAACCAAGTCCAGGTGCAGCCGCGCATCGGACTGACGTTCGCGCATTCCCTGCGCTCGATCCTGCGCCAAGATCCCGACGTCATCATGGTCGGCGAAATCCGCGATCTCGAAACCGCGCAGATGGCGATCCAGGCTTCACTCACCGGTCACCTCGTGCTGTCCACCATCCATACCAACAGCGCGGCCGCAACCATCACGCGGCTCCTCGACATGGGTGTCGCCGACTACCTCCTCGCCTCGACCGTCACGGGGATTCTTGCCCAGCGCCTGGTGCGCCGGCTTTGTCCGTCCTGCGCCGCGCCCGCGAAATCATCGCCGGCACTGACGGCGCGGCTCGACGAACTCCGCCGGGCGTCGGGGGGTGCCGCCGCCGCACTGCCGCATGACGGGCTCCGCGCGGGCGTCGGTTGTCACGCGTGCCGCAACACCGGCTTTTCGGGCCGCACCTCAATTGGCGAACTCTTGATCGTCGACGACCAGATGCGCGAACACATCATCGGCCGCCGGCCCGAGCGGGCGCTCGAAGACGCCGCGGCAAGGTCCGGCATGATCTCGCTGTTCCAAGACGGCCTTGCCAAGGCCTATGCCGGCGAGACGACGCTCGACGAAGTTCTGCGCGTCACACGGATGGGCTGATGGCGCGCTTCTCCTACAAGGCCTACGATGATCGCGGCGCGCTGCTCTCGGGCGACATCGACGCCGCGACCCGCGAATTGGCGCTCGAACTCCTCCGCCAGCAAGGCCGCTTTCCAGTCGAGATCGCGATCGGCGGCGCACCGGCACAACTGCCTTGGTGGCAACGCGAGGTGTTCGAGCGGCGCGAACTCTCAGGTGCTGCACTTGCCGTGTTCACACGCGAACTTGCGGCTCTCATCAACGCGTCCCTTCCCATCGACGAAGCGCTGCGCATTGCGAGCGTACAACCCGCGCTCTCCGCCAAAGCCCGGCAGGTGACTCGCGCGGCGCTTGCCGACGTCATTGCCGGCAAGTCGCTGTCCGATGCGCTGGCGGCGCGGGGCGGGGCGCTACCTGACTACTACTGTCAGATCATCCGCGCTGGCGAGGCCAGCGGCAAACTCGGCCCCGTACTCGAGGATCTCGCGCGCTTTCTCGAACGCAATGCCGAGATCCGCAGCCGCGTCTCCGGCGGTCTTCTCTATCCGGCCATCCTGGTCGTTGCGGCGCTCATCGCGCTGTCCGTGATTGCGTTCGTGCTTGTGCCGGCCATCATGCCGCTGTTCCGTGATGCCAAATCCGAGCCGCCGTTTCTCATCCGCACGCTCGACGGGATCCGGCAACTGCTGACCACATCCTGGCCGATCGTTCTCGCCTCGCTGGCGGCGGGTGTTGCAGCCGTCGTCCTCTTCGCCCGTCAAGTCACGGGCCGGACCATACTCGACCGCACGGCGTTGCGTCTGCCATTGATCGGCAACCTCATCACGCAGCGCGAGACCGCGCGCTTTTCGCGCACGCTGGCGACACTGCTGCACAGCGGCGTGCCGCTCGTCGACGGTCTGCGCACCGTTGCCGGCGTTGTGCGCAACTCGGTGTGGCGGCAGCAGATCGCGGGGCTCGTACAGCAGATCGAGGGCGGAGCTACGCTCTCCGCGCCCCTGATCGCAACGCGGCTCTTCCCCGACGTTGCAGAGCGGCTGATCGCCGTCGGAGAAAGGACCGGGCAATTGCAAATAATGCTCAGCCGTGTCGCCGACATTCACGAAGCCGCACTGTCGCGCGGCCTCGATCGCGTCACCACACTGATCACGCCAGTGCTCACCGTCCTCATTGGCGCCGGCGTCGGCGGCCTCGTACTCTCGGTCATGAGCGCAATCACCACCGCCAATGACCTGGTGCTGAAATGACGGCGCGCGACCGCGGCTTCACGCTGCTCGAGATGCTGGTGGTGCTGGCCATCCTCGCCATGACGGCCACGATCGGCTGGACAGCGTATGCCCGCCGCGATGGAACCGTTGCAATCGACGCAGCCGCCTGGCAGCTTGCGGCAGACTTCCGCCTTGCACGCGCCCAAGCGATCCGCAGCAATATGACGCAAGCGGTTCTCGTCGATGTCGACCGCCGCCGTTATTGGACCGACGGTCTGCCCGCGCGCGATCTCGGCGGCGGTGTCAGCCTCGATCTCGAAATTCCCGACGCAGAACGCTTGCCAAACCGCATCGCCCGCGTTCGCTTCTTTCCGGATGGCACGTCCGGCGGCGGCTCCGTCACGCTCCGCACGGCGTCCGGTCAAGCCAAGGTCGTTGTCGATTGGATCACCGGGGAGCCGCGCGTCAGCGCCGTCCGTTGATCGCATGAACCGACAAGATCGAGGCTTCACGCTGATTGAGACGCTGGTAGCCCTGCTGGTTCTCTCGAGCGCGCTGATTGCGTTCCAGACACTTCTAGCTGGTGGCTGGAGCGGCACACGCCGTGCCATGGCTGAGATCGAAGCCGTCGAGACCGCCCGCTCGCGACTTGCCAGCGTCGGCATAGTAATCCCGCTTCGCGCCGGCGAAGTCACCGGCACCGATGGACAAACGACGGCCTGGCGGATCATCATCGCCCCGCACAATATCCAACCCGCGCTGCCGCAACGGATCCAGCGAACCGGCTACTGGGTCACCGCCGAGGTGCGCTTTCAAGACGACCGCACACAGGCGCCGCGCTTTGTTCGCCTCACCACGCTCAAGCTCGGACCGCGCACATGAGCGATGAGGCACGCGACGCATACACTGATGATGGCGTCACGCTGATCGAGCTGATCGTGGCACTCGCGCTGCTCGCCCTCCTGATGTCCTTTGCGCCGGGGGCGCTCAATCTCGGCCGTACGGCGCTGACCACGAGCACCGAACTCGACCAGCGCGCAGCACTCCTTGCGGCCCGATCCGCGCTCTCAAACAGGCTGGCCGCCGCCGTCGCTGCATTCGACGTTGCCGAGAATGCCACTGGCCAAATTGCCTTTGCCGGTGGCAACACCGCCATCAGCTTCGTCTCGGCGCTCGACCCGATCCGCTCCGAACCCGGGCTCTATCGCACGACGATCAGTTCGGTGGCATCACCGCAGCGCGCTGTCGTTCTCGCCCAAGCGCCTTTTGCAGTAAAACCGCCGCCGCCCGAAACGCAGGTTCTGCTCCAGCCCGCCGCCGCATTTAAATTGCGCTACTTCGGCCGCGCGGCGCCCGAGGCGGACGCGCGGTGGCACGACGACTGGCCGCGAACGGATGCATTGCCCGAGTTGATCGAAATCGACATGGCGCTGCCACTCCGCTTCGGACCGCCACTGCCGCCGCTCGTGGTCGAGCCGCGTCTGAAGCCACGCTGATTGGGCCGCGCTGATCAGGCCGCGCCCATGACATGAATGCCTTCGGCGAGCAGCGAGACCTGCACCAGCTCGCCCGCCGCCAGTTCGTTGCGTTTCGCCGCATGCGTCGGCAGCCGGAAATTCAGCAGGGCATCACCCGCGCCATCGACGCGCACCGTCACGGCCGTCTGCTCGCCGAGCCGCGTCAGATCCACCACCGTACCCGGAACCGGATTTTCGCGCTCGCCCTGCGACGGCCGCCCGCGCCGATGCAGCACGATGCTCTCCGCCGGCACCATCCACATCACCCGCTGTCCCGCTCTCACCGCACCGGTTTCGCGCACGTCCAGCACGATACCGCGCCACTTCAATCGACCCGGCGTCGCCGACGCCACCGTCAATAGTTCGCCCTCGAAGACGTTGCTCTCGCCCATCAGATGCGCAACCGCGGCCTCGGCCGGCCGCAACCGCACGTCTTCCGATGTTCCCTGCTGCAGGATGCGTCCCCGATAAAGCACGGCGACCCGATCCGCCAGCGCCACCGCCTCGTCGATATCGTGCGTCACCAGAATGATTGGAATGTTGAGCGAGCGGCGCAGCACCGCAAGCTCGCGCTTCAACCGCTGCCGTGTCATCTGATCGACCGCCGAGAACGGCTCGTCCAGCAGCAGAACGCGCGGCTCCCGCGCCAACGCCCGCGCCAAGGCGACGCGCTGTTGTTGTCCGCCCGACAGCGCAGCTGGCAGCCGCTCCTCGAGCCCCGTGAGATTGACCCGCGCAAGAAACGCCTCGGCTGCACTCCGGCTCGCGGCATCGGCGCGCCCGCTGACACCCAACGCGACATTGTCGCGCGCCGAGAGATGCGGAAACAGCGCATAGTCCTGAAACACCATGCCGACGCGGCGTGCCTGCGGCGGAACGGCGATCGATGCCGCCGGATCGAACCAGGTTTCGCCGTCGCAGACGACGCGCCCTTCCGCCGGCATGAGCAGGCCCGCGATCGCACGCAGGATCGTGGTCTTGCCGCTGCCCGAGGGGCCCAGCAACGCCAATAATTCGCCAGGTGCCACGTCGATTGTCACGTCGAACGGAATGGGCCGCGCCTGCGCCAGCCGCGCGCTCAGGCCTTGGCGTTGCGGCAGATCTCCCGGGTGATCACGCATGCGGCTTGGCGCCTCGCCGCGTCGTCAGATGCACGATCGCAATCGCGAGGAATGCAATCGCCAGCAAAACGCCGGCCATGGCATTTGCCTCGTCGGTCTTGAACGCCTGGACGCGATCGTACAGCGCAATCGAGAGCGTTTGCGTCTCGCCCGGAATGCTGCCGCCAACCAGCAGGATAACCCCAAACTCGCCGAGTGTGTGGGCGAACACCAGCGCCATCGCCGATACGATGCCTGGCCACGCCAGCGGCCACTCGATTTGCCGGAACGTCTCCCAGCGCGATAGCCCACTGACGAACGCCGCTTCCCGGATGCGCGGGTTGATCGCCTCGAACGCGCGCTGCATCGGCTGGATCGCAAACGGCAGATTGACCAGCAGCGAGGCGATGAGAATGCCTGTAAACGTGAACACGAGCGGCCCGCCGAAAAGGCCGGCGAGCCCGCGCCCGAGTGCCGATCCCGGCGCTAAACCTACCAACAGGTAGTATCCGAGCACCGTCGGCGGCAGAACGAGTGGCAGCATCAACGCCGCCTCCACCCACGCCTTGCCGCGTACCTGACCCCACGCCAGCCAGCGCGCCACGACAACGCCCAGCGGCAACAACAGCGCGCACGTCCAGAACGCGAGCTTCAATGACAAGACAAAAGCCGTCCAATCCATCGCGCGCGATCTCAAGCCCTCACGGCATATCGAAGCCGGCTGTCTTCAAGGCTTCGCGCACGCCGGGCGTTTGCATCTCCGCGTAGAACGCGCGCGCAGCCTCGCCCGCCTTGCGCGTCAGGACCATGCGCTGCATCAACGGGCGATGCAGCGCCGCGGGGATGGTCACCGCATCGACGATTTTGGCCATATCGGGCGTTTTGGTGATGGGAACGGCGACCAACCCAGCTTCCGCCGCGCCTGTCGCCACGATCTGCGCGGCTTGTGCGACATTCTCGCCGAGCGCGATGCGCGCGCTGATTTTCTCCCATAGCCCGACTTTTTCCAGCACCTCTCGGCCACGTGTGCCGTAGGGCGCGTGCTCGGGACTGGCGATCGCAAAACGCGTGATCTTCCCTGCAGCCAGCGCCTCGGTGATGCCTTTGAGATCCGAATCGGCGGTAATGCCTGATCCCTTGCGCACGATCAGCGCGAGGCGGCCAACGGCATACGTCACGCCCTCGCCATCGGTGACGCCCGCCTTCACGAGCTCTTGCACATAGCTCTCGTCCGCCGCCAGCAACATCTCGAACGGCGCGCCCATGCCGACCTGACGCATCAGGTTGCCGGTCGATCCATAGGTCACCGACAGTTCGTGATTGGTGCGCGCTGTAAACGCCTTCACGATCGGGTCCAACGCGCCGCGCAAATCGGCGGCCGCCGCGATCCGGGTTTTGCTTTGCGCCGCGGCGCCTGCCGGCACCGCGACAAGTCCTGCAACCACTGCTCTCCGTGACAGGCGCACGCCATTCTCCCTTACTTGGATCGTCCAACCTATCCCTGCACAGCGGCCCGATTGCCGCAAGCCTGTTCACGTGCGAAGGGTTGCCGATCGCACTACGAGGACCGACCCGATGAAAGTTCGCGCAGCCGTCATCCAGGAGATGATGAAGCCGAGGCCTTATGCCCAATCGAAACCACTCACCATCGAGGAGTTGGACCTCGATCCGCCCGGTGACGGCGAAATCCTGGTGCGCATTCGAGCCGCCGGCCTCTGCCACTCGGACCTCTCGACCATCAACGGCGATCGCCCCCGTCAGATGCCAATGGTGCTCGGCCACGAGGCCGCTGGCGACGTCGTCGAGACTGGACCTGGCGTGCGCAAGTTCAAGACGGGCGATCACGCCATTCTGGTGTTCGTGCCAAGCTGCGGCCTCTGTCTGCCGTGCGCCGAGGGCCGCCCGGCGCTGTGCGAACCTGGTGCCGCCTCGAATGGGGCTGGAACCCTCTTTTCTGGCGCGACACGGCTCAGGCGCCATGGCGCACCGGTCTATCACCACGTCGGCGTCTCGGCATTCGCCGAGTACGCGGTGGTCTCGGAGCATTCGGCAACTCGCATTGACAAGACGTTGCCGTTCGAAGAGGCGGCACTGTTCGGCTGCGCGGTCGTCACTGGTGCCGGCGCCGTGATGAACACCGCCCGCGTGCCGATGGGCGCCAGCACGGCGATCGTCGGCTTGGGCGGCGTCGGCTTCATGTCGCTGCTTGCCGCGAAAGCGTCAGGCTGCCGCCAGATCATCGCCATCGACATGCTCGATGACAAACTCAAGATGGCAAAGCAGCTCGGCGCAACGCATACCGTCAATGCCACGGATAAAGACGCCGTCGAACAGGCCAAGGCACTCTCCAATGGCGGCGTCGAATTCGCGTTCGAACTCGCGGGCTCGGTGAAAGCGCTCGAACTGGCTTACAAAGTCACTAAGCGCGGTGGCACGACGGTTACCGCGAGCCTGCCGCATCCGAACGCGCGGTTCGAGCTGCCGGCCACCAATCTGGTCGCCGAGGAGCGCACGCTCAAGGGCAGCTATGTCGGCTCCTGCGTGCCCGCGCGCGACATCCCGCGCTTCATCTCGCTCTATCAGCAGGGGCTGCTGCCGGTCGACCGCCTGATGAGTGAGCGCCTCTCGTTCGACGACATCAACATCGGCTTCGATCGCCTCGCCGACGGCTCCTCGATCCGGCAGATCCTGTTACCGTGATCACGTCCGCAAAAGTCGCGCCCCTGCACCCAGCGCCTTGAGCTTGCCCGCGGCCACCGCGAACGGCAACGGTGCCAGACCGCAGTTGGTGCAGGCCTGAATCCGTTTGGCGTCGGCGTGCTTCATGGCTTCACGCAGCGTTGCCGCGACCGCTTCTGGCGTCTCGATCGTGCTTGTCGCGACGTCGATGGCCCCGACCAGGATCTCCTTGTCCTTCAGGTGCCGTATCAATGAAATCGGCACCTTGGAGCCTTGGCACTCAAGTGAAACCTGCTGTATCTTGCTGGAATTGAGGGCGGGAAAGATCTCGTCGTATTGACGCCATTCGGACCCAAGCGTTTCCTTCCACTTATTATTGGCCTCGATGCCGTAGCCGTAGCAGATGTGGACCGCGGTCTTGCACTTAAGGCCAGCGGCCGCGCGCTCGAGGGCCGCGATGCCCCAACCCTTTACGTCGTCCATGAAAACGTTGAACGCCGGTTCGTCGAACTGGATGACGTCGACGCCGGCGGCCTCAAGCTCGCGTGCCTCCTCATTCAGCGCGGCGGCGAAGGCCATCGCCATGTCGGCGCGGCGGCCGTAGTGGCTGTCGGCGACGGTGTCGCAGATCGTCATGGGGCCAGGCAGCGTGATTTTCATCGCACGCCGCGTGTGACCACGCACGAAGCGCGCGTCCTCACCATGCACCGAGGCCTTGCGCGTGATCGGTCCCGTGACGGTCGGCACATCGACGACGTAGCGATTGTTGCGAATGCCCATTTTGGTCTTTTTCGCCCAATCGATGCCGCCGAGGTGTTCCACGAACCCGTGCACGAAATGGATGCGGAACTGCTCGCCGTCCGTGACGATGTCGATGCCGGCGTCTTCCTGCAGCTTCAGCCAGATCAGCGCTGCGTCCTGTTTCGCCGCTTGCAGATCGGCGCCCACATGGCGCCACTGCGGCCAAAGCTTCTCGGGCTCGGCGAGCCAGAACGGCTTCGGCAAGCTCCCCGCCACCGTGGTCGGGAACAACGGTAGATCTCGCATTGGAAACTCCGGTGATCGTGAGAGGCGTCAAGAGCGATTCGCTCAGTGGTCCATCTGGGTTTCGAATTCGGCCGGCAGCGTGATCTCCAGCACCTCGCAGTCGTCGGAGAAGTCGATGACGCGATGGCGAATCTTTCGGCGGCTGCATCCAGCTCGAGCCCGCGACCATCTTCTCGGGCTTGTGACCTTCCATTTCCGTCGTGATCCACCCCTTCAGCACGTAGACCATCTGGAACTCGATGTCGTGGGTATGCCAGACGCGCACCTCGTCGGTGCAGGGCGGGACAAATCGGATCACCTGCGCGCCGGCCATCCCGTGCGTCGCCTTGTCGAACCCCAGATTACGATACGTCGCATAACTCCGGAGGCCGGACTGAAAATCGGAGTCGCGGAGATGGCTGAACGCAAACGTCTGCGGCAGGTTCTTGGTTGTCGTTGACATTGCTGGACCTCCCAGGTTTGCGGCAGTCTAAGTCGCAATTGGACGGCCCGCCACTGGTCCTGCCCCCGAAATTTCGAGGATCAGCTTCTTGCGCACCGCATCGGCGAAGGTCTCGAACGTTTCCGCCGCGATCAGGAAAGCGCCAGGGCCGCCGATAACATGATCACGGTAGTGCTGATCCAGTGTGCGCTCGATTTCAAGGATCGGCAGGCCATTGACGCAGACGCCCTGGTCGACGGCGTCGTCGCGGGCCGTGCCCGCACTGCGGCCACGATTGTTTTCGCCATCGCCGGAGACGTCGATGACGCGGCGCTGCGCCCGATACGGGCACGCGGGAAACAGCGACATGGCGTGATCGATGGCGCCGCTGATGGACGTGCCGCCGCTGTAGAGGTGACGCGGGCCGCGCTCGATGGCCGCGGCGAAGGCTTCAAAGGTTGCCTCATCATGAATGCGCGTCCATGGCACGACGACCACCTGCATCACCGGGCCTGTCCACTGCGCCATCGTCACCGCGACGGCGCCAGCGGCGCCAGCCTTGATGGCATCGAGGATCTGTTTGGCGCGAAATGCCTTCACGTAGCCTTGCTTCTGCAGTTCGAAACGCCGCGCGTTGACGCTGCCGGATACATCCACGGCGAGCACGAGCTGAAGGTCCGCCAGCCGGCCGTCGGCCCGGGCCATGCTACCTGCCGCTGCGCTGGCAATCAGGGTCGCCGCCGTCCGGCGTGTGATCGCGCCCTTGCTGGTGCGCCTGATCATGCTCTGGGCCATGGTGCCTCTCCGCGCGAGGATCCATGATGCGCCGCCTTCCCGCCAACGGACAACTCACAATCGCGCGTCTGAAGACGACGATTGCCGCGGGGGCTGCGTCGATCGTACATTCGCGCATCGGAAGGAGACGACGATGCTGGACCTGCGACCCAATTGCGAATGCTGCGACAAGAACTTGCCCAACGGCGCCGCCGATGCGCGGATCTGCACGTTCGAATGCACGTTTTGCGCTGCCTGCGCCGAAACGCGCCTCGGCGGGCTGTGCCCGAATTGCGGCGGCGATCTCGTCAAACGGCCGACGCGACCCGACAGCAAACTCGCGAAATTCCCGCCGTCCTCAAAACGTGTCCTGAAAGCACACGCTGTTTGCGCGGACGCAAAAACGTGACGGCGCCCGCCGCCGTGCACTGCAAATCCTAACAAGATCTTTACGCCTCTGATGGCAACATTCTGGCCGCTGGTCCGGGTGGTGTGTGAGATGATGTTTTTCGATCGCGTGACGCGCCGGCGCGGCTTGGCGCTCTGGCCTCTCTTTGCCGTCCTGAGCATTGCCTTTCCGCGCGCCGCGATTGCAGATCCCATCCTCAAACAAACCAACGAGACCTACGACATTCGTGGCTCGACCATTCGCGAACTCAAGGCCGCGATGCGCGAGCACGGACCGAGCGGAACTGGCGCCCCGTCCGCGGATCGCAACAAAATTGTCGTTGGCCGGACGTCGACGACCTTCGCCTGGACGTTTCAGCACGTCAAAACCCAAGATGGGTGCACTGCAAAAAGCATTGCCGTCACGCTGGAGGCGCGAGTCGTGATGCCGCTATGGACCGACAAGCTGCTCGCGACTTATGCGCTCCAGGCCGAGTGGGACCGGTATCGCGCGGATGTCGAGCGGCATGAGCAGCGCCACGTCGACATCGCATTCGAAACGGCGCGCGAACTCGAGCGTGGGCTCGCGGAGGCGCGATCGGAAAAGTGTGGCGATCTTCAAGCTGTCATGCGGGCCATCGCCGAAGGGCACATGGAGCGGGATCGCCGCAATCAACGTGAGTTCGACGCCCGCGAAGGGTCTTGCCACCTCCGGAAGACGTGCATCAAGGGCATGTGAGATCGCCCAGCCGACAGGCATTCGGCTTAGATCTTGCCCGCTTCCGCCGCGTGACAAGCAACGGCGCGACCGCTCGCCACAACGGATCTTGGCACCTCGATCCGGCAGCGATCGAACGCCAACGGGCAGCGTGGGTGGAACGCACAGCCCTTTGGCGGATCGATCGGGTTTGGGATCTCGCCTTCGATCATCTTGCGCGCACGCCCGCTCATGGCGAGATCGGGCACGGCGTCAAGCAGCATGCGCGTATAGGGGTGCCGCGGCGCCTTGAAGAGTTCGGCAGACGGCGCGATCTCGACGACGCGGCCGAGGTACATGACGCCAATGCGCGTTGCCATGTGCCGCACAACCGCGAGGTTGTGCGAGATAAAGAGGTAGGTGAGCCCGAACTGGTCCTGCAGGTCGCGCATCAGATTGAGGATCTGTGCCTGCACCGAGACGTCGAGTGCGGACGTCGGTTCGTCGCAGACGATGAATTCAGGCTTCGACGACAGCGCGCGCGCGATGCAGATGCGTTGCCGTTGGCCGCCGGAAAATTCATGCGGGTACTTGCCGCCATCCGCCGGGTCGAGGCCCACGAGACGAAGAAGTTCGCCGACGCGATGTTCGATCTCGGCGTTGTCCTTGGCAAGGTCGAAGGCACGGATCGGATCCGCGATGATCTGATCGACGCGCCAGCGCGGATTGAGGCTCGCGTACGGATCCTGGAAGATCATCTGGATCCGGCGGCGCAGCTTCTGGCGTTCCGCGGCATTCGCAACCGACCACATGTCGACACCGTCGATCGTCACGCTGCCCGCCGTCGGTTGCAGCAGCCCGACGACCATCTTGGCAACGGTCGACTTGCCGGAGCCCGACTCGCCCACCAGCGCCAGCGTTTCGCGCTTGTTGATCGCGAACGAAACGTCGGTAACGGCTTTAAGCAGCTTCCTTTCTTCGCGCTCGATCACGCGATTGAGCCACGGCTTCGATACATCGAAGACGCGGGTCAGGTTCTGCACATCGACGAGCGCGCCGGTGGTGTTGGCCACGGTGCGTCCGCCGGGAGACGCGACCGCGCTCGACACCCTGGCAACGGTCGTTGCACGCGCGGCGGCGGCGGCCTCCTCAGGCGTCGTGACACTCATGCCACCACCTCGGCACGGGTATCGGCGGCGAGCCAACAGGCTACCTGCGATTGGCCACGCGGCAACGGCTCGGGCCGCTCGCTGCGGCAGCGATCGAAGACCTTGTCGCAGCGCGGATTAAAGGCGCAGCCTTTCGGGATCGCGGTCAGACGCGGCATCGAGCCTGGGATTTGCACCAGCCGCGTCGCATGGGTGTCGAGCGTCGGGATCGAGCCCATCAGGCCCTTGGTGTAGGGATGATGCGGGCGCTGCACGACGTCGCGCACGGGGCCGATCTCGGCGATACGGCCGGCGTACATGACGGCGACGCGATCGGCTGTCTCCGCAATCACACCCATATCGTGGGTGATCAACATCACCGCCGTGCCGCGCTCGCGGCAGAGACGCTTCAAGAGCTGGATGATCTGCGCCTGGATCGAGACATCGAGCGCCGTGGTCGGTTCATCCGCAATCACGAGTTCGGGTTCGGCGCAGAGCGCCAGCGCCAGCACCACGCGCTGGCGCATGCCGCCGGAGAACTCATGCGGATAGCCGTCGATGCGCCGTTCGGCGCCCTGAATACCGGCCTCGGTCAGGAGAGCAACCGCGCGTTTGCGAGCCTCGGCGTCGGAGACCGGCTGATGCGTGCGAATGGTTTCGATCAACTGCTCGCCGACGGTGTAGAGCGGATTGAGCGAGGTCAGCGGATCCTGGAACACCATTCCGATGCGGCGGCCGCGGACCTTGCGCATCTGATCGGGGGGCAAATTGTCGATCCGCTCGCCCTTGAGGTGCACTTCCCCGCCCGCGATCCGCCCCGGCGGTTCGAGCAAACCGATGACGGCTGATCCCGTCATGGACTTGCCCGCGCCCAACTCGCCAACCACGCCCAGCACTTCGCCCGCCCGGATGTCGAACGAAATGTCATCGACCGCGACAAGGGCACCACGCCGCGTCGGAAACTCGACACGCAGATTCTTAACGGAGAGGACTGGGGTGGTCACATGAGGCCCTTCTGCTCCACCCCGTGATGGACACACCACGGGGTGGAGAAGTGATTACTTCTTCGGCGCAAACATTTTCATGAAGAGGACGTTGTCCGGCGACGTCCGGATATCCCACTCCGCCTTCATGGCATGCGCCAAGGTCTGGTGATGGATCGGAATGTAGACGGCGTCATCGTGCAGCGCTTTCCAGATCTCACCGATCACCGCGTTGCGCTTCTCGAGATTGGTTTCGCCGGTCAAGCTGACGATTTTCGCGTCGAGATCCGGCATTGGAGTAGCGTCGTCGCATTCCACGTGCCATCCTTGTCCTTCCGGGTCTGATACAGGAACGAGAAGATGTAGTGGCTGTCGTAGGTCGGCACACCCCAGCCGAGCAGGAAGAATTCGGTTTCCGGCGGCTGCTTCTGGATCAGATTGAAGTGCGGCCCCTTGGGACCGGCGGCGAGCTTCACGTTGACGCCGATCTTCGCCAGCATGGCGACGGCTGCCTGGCAAATCGCCTCATCATTGATGTAGCGATCGTTCGGGCAGTTCATCGTCACGGAGAAGCCGTTTGGATATCCGGCCTCGGCCAGCAACTTCTTTGCCGCGTCGACATCGACCTTCGCGGGTGTATCCATCACCTTGTCGTAGCCGTTGACGAAGGGTGGTGCCAGCATGCCGGCTGGCACCGCTTGTCCGCGCATGACAGCGCGCCTGATTCCTTCCCGATCGATGGCCGCCGACATTGCTTTGCGGACGCGCTTATCGGCGAACGGATTTTTGCCCTTCACATCCGAGGTTTTGAGTTCTGGCGAGCCAACGTCCATGCCGAAGAAAATCGACCGGTTCTCCGGTCCCGTCAGCACCTTCATGCCCTGCGCCTGCTCGAGGCGGGCGACGTCCTGCACCGGCGTATCCTGGATGAAATCGACTTCACCGGAAAGGAGGGCTGCGACGCGCGTCGCATCCGACTTGATGGTGAGGTAGGAGATCTCGGTGATTCCCATCGGATACTGGCCTTTGCCCCAGTAACCGTCGAACAGCTTCATGACGGTCTTGACGTCCTGCTCGCGCGAGACGAGCTGATAGGGGCCCGTACCGTTGGCATTGCGCGATGCGAAGTTGTCCTTCTTCTCTTTGTAGTCCTGCACCGTGACGGTGTTGTTCTTTTCCGACCACGCCTTGCTCATGATGCGCGTGTTGGTGAGCGTATCGGGGAGCAGCGGATTTGGCCCCTTGGTCTTGATATGGACCGTCAGGTCATCGACCTTCGTCACCTTGTCGATCGAGGAGATGACGCCCTTCATATCCGACGTTGGCTGCAGCGCCCGCTCAAGCGAGAACACCACGTCGTCCGCCGTGAACGCTTCGCCGCCGTGGAACTTCACGTTCGCGCGCAGTTTGAATTCCCACACCATCGGGTCGGCGGTGACCTTCCAGGATGTCGCGAGCGTCGGCTCGAGCTTGCCGGTATCGAGTCGGA
Source organism: uncultured Alphaproteobacteria bacterium (assembly GCA_963779515.1). GTDB lineage: Bacteria > Pseudomonadota > Alphaproteobacteria > Rhizobiales > Hyphomicrobiaceae > CAVZYN01. Next base: position 345,699 of record CAVZYN010000001.1, on the reverse strand, counting down.
TGATCAGCGGTTCGTAGATCTGATGGCCGAGATTGTGTGTCGGACCCTCGTTTTGCGAATGCGGGTCGAGCGTCAGGGCGTCGGATGTTCGCGCCCACTTGAGCGGCTTGGCTTCGGCAATCCCGATCGCCAGCGTCAAGGCGGCGAGGGCCGCCGTTGTTCGAAGCACTGTCTTCAGCATGCGCAATCTCCTTTGTTCTGTCGAAACGTGTACCGGCGAAGCTGCGGCTGCGGCCGCATTGATATCAGACTAGCGCAACCTCGGGTTCAGTGCATCCCGCAGCCAATCACCCAACAAATTCACAGCAAGGACGAGCACGGCCAATGTGAGGCCCGGGAAAGCAACCATCCACCAGCTGCCCGAGAACAGATATTTGTTGCCAATCTGGATCATCGTCCCAAGCGACGGCTCCGTCGGCGGTAGACCGACACCGAGGAACGACAGCGTCGCCTCGGTGATGACGGCCAGCGCCAGATTGATGGTGGCGATGACGAGTACCGGCGAGAGCACGTTCGGCAGCACATGCTGGAACATGATTTTCAGCGGGCCGATGCCGATCAGGCGCGCGGCCTGGACATACTCCTTGTTGCGTTCGACGAGCGTCACCGATCGCACGGTGCGGGCGTACTGCACCCAGTAGGAGAACCCGATCGCCACGACCAGGATCAGGAAGTGGTTGTCGCCGAGCTTGGAGCCCTTGAAGATGACCTTAGCGATCCCATCGATCATCAAGGCCGTCAGAATGGCGGGGAATGTCAACTGCACGTCGGCGAGGCGCATGATCAGCGCATCGAGGCGGCCGCCGCGATAACCCGCAACCAGCCCGAGCGATACGCCGAGCGTGATGGCCAGCAGGACGGCACAGATGCTGATCGCAATCGATGCGCGCGTGCCATAAAGGATTGTCGACAGGATGTCGCGGCCCTGATCGTCGGTCCCGAGCAGGAACTTCGGATCACCGTCCTTCTCCCAGGACGGCGGCAGATTGGAATCGAGCAGGCTCAGCGATTTGAGATCGTAGGGGTTGTGTGGCGCGATCAACGGCGAGAAGATCGCAGCGAGCAGCATCACCGCCGTCACCAACGCCGAGAACATCACGACCTTGTCGCGGGTGAACGAGTAAAACACATCGCTGTCGCGGATCCGCGCCCAGCGCGAGCGCGCGGCCAGTCTTGGGCGGCACCGCTGCCGGAGCCTCGATCACCTCATTCATGGCCATCGGCTAGCCCTCCCGGCCCATTATTCGAATGCGCGGATCGACCCAGACATAGAGGAGATCGACGATGAAATTGATCATCACGAACATGAAGGCGACCAGAATCAAGTACGCCGACATCACCGGGATGTCTGCGTTCTGGACCGACTGAATGAAGAGCAGGCCCATGCCCGGCCATTGGAAGACCGTCTCGGTGATGATCGCGAAAGCGATGATCGCGCCGAGCTGCAGGCCGATAATGGTGATGACCGGGATCAGCGTGTTCTTCAGGGCATGCCCAAAATTTATGGCCCGATCCGAAAGGCCGCGTGCCCGCGCGAACTTGATGTAGTCCGTTCGCAGGACCTCGAGCATCTGCGAGCGCACCAGCCGCGTGACCAGCGTCATCTGAAAGAGCCCGAGCGTGATCGCCGGCAGGATGATGGCCTTGAGCCCTGAGGCCGACAGCAGTCCCGTGCGCCACCCCCCGATGGTCTTGACTTCGCCGCGCCCGAACGAGGGCAGCCACCCGAGTTTCACGGCGAAAACGTAGATCAGCAGGATCCCGATCAAAAACGTCGGCAGAGATATTCCGACGAGCGAGATCGCGAGAAACGACTTCGAAATCCAGCTATCGCGATGGATGCCGGTGTAAACGCCCATCGGAATGCCGATGAGGATCGCAAACAGAGCTGCCGCCAGTGCGAGCTCGAGTGTCGCTGGGAACCGCTCCTTGATGAGATTGGTGACCGGCTGCTTGACCTGATAGGAGATGCCGAAGTCGAATTGCGCGGATTTCCCGAGGAAGCGGCCGAATTGAACCACAAGCGGATCGTTGAGGCCGAGTTCCTGGCGCAGTTTTTCCCGATCTTCCAGGGACGTATCCTGACCGACCATCTGATTGATCGGATCGCCGACGAAACGAAACAGCACGAATGCCAAAAGCGCCACCGTCACCATGACGACGAGCGCTTCGAGCAACCGGCGAATAGCAAATGCGAGCATAGGGTCCGCGACGTTCGTCCTCTCCCCTCGCGGAGAGAGGAACTCACTTCAGTCCTGCTTTTGCACCCAATAGAACAGGACCTGGTTGTCCGCGCGCTGTGTCATCTTGATTTTTTTCGAGATGCCCCACGCCAGCGCCTGTTGATGCAGCGGGATGACGCCGGCTTCCTCGTGGTTGATCTTGAAGGCCTCGAGGATCATGGCATCGCGTTTCTTCAGATCGATTTCCACCAGGATCTTCTTGCCGAGGTCTTCAATTTGCGGGTTGCAGTAGCCGCCATAATTGAAGGTTCCGCCTTTGCCGTCCGCATCGCGGCAACCGATGATATTGGCGATCACATTCCAGCTGTCGAGCGAACCAGGCGTCCAGCCGAGCAGGTTGAAGGACGAGTCGTACTTCTTGGTTGGACCGGCCTTTTCGAAGTACTTCGCCTTCGGCATCGCGTTGAGCTTCACCTTGATGTCGATACGCGAGAGCATCTGGGTGACGGCCTGGCAGATCCCTTCGTCATTGACATAGCGATCGTTGGGGCAGTCCATCTCGACTTCGAAGCCCTGCGGATAACCGGCCTCGGTCAGGAGTTTCTTCGCCGCTAGCCACGTCATAGGGATGCCGTTTCAACTCGCCACCGGGCGCGAATAGCGCCGGGTCTATGAGCAGTGCCGACGGTTTCGACATACCGCGCATGATGCGCGACTTGATCGCCTCGATGTCGATCGCCTGATAGACGGCCTTGCGCACCTTGGCGTCCTTGAACGGGTTCTTGCCCTTCACGCTCGAATAGAGCAGCTCCGGCCGGAACGAATCCATATTCAGGAAAATGGTCCGGATCTCGGCACCGATCAGCACGTCAGTTGTCGCGTTGCTCTTGATCCGCTCGATGTCCTGCGGCGGCACCGGATCCATCATGTCGATCTCGCCCGACAGCAGCGCGGCGACGCGCGTCGCATCCGCCTTGATGGTCTGGAAGATCACTTCGGTCAGATTGTGCTCGGCCTTGCCCCACCAATTCGGATTGGGCTTGAACACGGTCTTGATACCCGGCTCATGGCTCACCACCGTGAAGGGGCCGGTCCCGTTCGCCTTCAGAGCACCCGGCGACAAGGACGTGGCAGTGGCGGACTGAGCCTGCGTGGCGCCGTTCGCTTCGGCCCACTTCTTGGAATACATGTACCACGTATCCCACTCGGCGTTGAGGATCGGGTTCGGCGACTTCAGAATGAAATCGACGGTGTTGTCGTCAACCTTGACAGCCGTCACGTCGGCGGGCACGCGAGTTCTTGACCTGTGAGCCGGGCGAGCGCAGGCGCTCGAGCGAGAACACGACATCGTCGGCGGTGAACGGCGTGCCGTCGTGAAATTTCACGCCCTTGCGCAGATGGAAGCGCCACTTCAGCGGATCGACCACTTCCCAACGCTCGGCGAGCCCCGGAATGATCTTCAGGTCCTTGTCGCGCTTCGTCAGACCTTCCATGACGTTGCCGAGAGCGCCAAGGGTGAATGTCTCGTTTAAGGTGTAGGGATCGAGCGCATTGAGGTCGCCTTGGAACGCATACTTGAACGTCTTGGCGTCCGCGGGCGTCATCGCCGAAGTCATGGCCAGAGACACCATCGCCGCGCCCGCCAACAGTGCTGTGCGCACTTTCATCTGCTCTCTCCCTAAATTTGAGGTAGGCGCTCGTTGGAACGCACTGCCCCGTTCCAAGCCACGCCATACCGGCGCCGGATACTGACGCAAGTGACTGCGCCGGTCCAGCGCGTGCGCACGCCTATTTTGCGGTTGTAGCGACGCGAACCTCCAAAGGACCCGCTCCGCCATCGGACGCTGTCTTGACACAACCGCTGGTTTGCAGCCCAGATTGCCGATGTGCGAGAGGATCCAACCCCATGCCTGTTCTGAATAGCGCCACAGCGATGCTCGACGAAGTCGCGGGCTGGCGCCGCGATATTCATCGGCACCCGGAGCTTGGCTTCGATGTGCATCGGACGGCGGCGCTGGTTGCGGAAAAGCTCAAGAGCTTCGGCTGCGATGAGGTTGCCACCGGGATCGGACGCACCGGCGTGGTCGCCGTGATCAGAGGCCGGTCTCCCTCGACGCAGCCAGCCATTGGATTGCGCGCCGACATGGATGCGCTCGCCATGACCGAGATCACAGGGGTGCCGCACGCCTCCGCGACGCCTGGAAAAATGCACGCATGCGGACACGATGGACACACGTCGATGCTGCTTGGCGCGGCGAAATACCTGGCCGAGACACGGAATTTTTCCGGATCGGCTGTTCTGATTTTCCAGCCCTCCGAGGAAGTACCAGCGGAAGGATCACCCGACGCCCAATCGGCCGGCGGCGCGGCTGCGATGCTCGACGACCGGTTGATGGAACGGTTCGGGATAGGTCGCGTGTTCGGCATGCACAACATGCCGGGCTTGCCGGTCGGGCAGTTCGCGATCCGGCCTGGCGGCATCATGGCGGCGACGGACTTCTTCGACATCACCATCGAGGGCCGCGGCGCGCATGCCTCGATGCCGCAGATGTCGTGTGACCCGGTCTATATCGGGTGCCAGCTTGGCGTCGCGCTGCAGTCGATCGTTGCGCGCAATGTCGATCCGCTCGAGTCAGCCGTCGTCTCGCTCACGGTTTTCAATGGCAGCAATGCCAAGAACGTCATTCCAAATTCGGTCCGCCTCGGCGGCACGGTGCGGACATTTTCCAGCGCCGTGCAGGAGCATGTGATCAGCCGCATCGAGACCATGCTACAGGCGCTCGAGGCCCAGCATGGCGCACGCATCACGCTCGACTATCAGCGCTTGTGTCCGTTGACGGTCAACAGCGCCGCGGAGACCGCGCTGGCCGCGCGCGTTGCCGCCGGCGTTGCCGGCACGGTCGATGCCGAAACGCGCCCCGTGATGGGTGGCGAGGACTTTGCCTACATGCTGCAGCAGCGGCCGGGCGCCTTCATCTTCATCGGCAATGGCGACAGCGCGGGGCTGCATCATCCGGCCTACGAGTTCGATGACAATGCCATACCTGCTGGCGTTTCGTATTGGGCGCGACTGGTCGAATCGGCATTGCCTGTATGACCGGCGTCATCAGAATTGGCGTCGGCGGCTGGACGTTCGAGCCATGGCGCGGCGTCTTCTATCCGGCGGATCTTGCCCAAAAGCGCGAGCTGGAATTCGCCTCGCGAGCGCTGACATCGATCGAGATCAACGGTACGTACTATTCGACATTCAAGCCTGACAGCTGGCGCAAGTGGCGCGACGAGACACCGGACGGCTTCATCTTTTCCGTCAAGGCCTCGCGCTATTGCACCAATCGGAAAATACTCGCGGAGGCTGGTCCCTCGATCGAGAAATTCATGGCGCAAGGGCTGACACAGCTTGGCGACAAGCTCGGGCCAATCAACTGGCAGTTCATGGCAACGAAGAAATTCGATCCTGACGATTTCGGCGCGTTCCTGACACTGCTGCCCAAGGTGATGGACGGCCTGAGATTGCGGCACGCGATCGAAGTGCGCCATCCATCGTTTGCAACGGCGGCGTTCACGGCGCTCGCACGCAAGCACAGCATCGCCATCGTCTATGCCAAGGACGAGAACTTCCCCGAGATCGACGAGGCGACGGCCGACTTCACTTATGCGCGTTTCATGTCGAGCCACGAGGATATCGAGGCCGGTGTCACGGACAAGGAATTGAGCGGCTATCTGCGTCAAACCAAGGCGTGGGGCAAGCGTGGCGACGTGTTCGCCTACTTCATTGCCGGCGCGAAGGTGCGCAATCCGGCGGCGGCGCAGGCCTTGATCGCCAAGCTCAAGTAGGCGTTGTCGCCGCAAGCGCTAAGCGGCTGCCTCGACGCGGCGGAGCGCGGCTTTCAACTTGGTGAGCTGGCCGTCGAGCTCCGCCTTGCGCTCCTTCGCCTCTTCGATGGCATCCGGCTTCGCCTTGGCCATGAAGCTCGGGTTCGAGAGTTTGGCGTCCATTTTCGCCATGTCGCTTTCGGCGTCCGCGATTGCCTTGCCGAGGCGCCTTTGTTCGGCACTCATGTCGATCACACCGGCGAGCGGAAGGCATACCGTCGCCTCGCCAACGACCATCTGCGCCGCCCCCTTTGGCGGCGCCTTCTCGTAACCGATCATATCGAGCCGCGCGAGCCGCTTGATGGTGTCTTCGTGCCGGGACACGCGAGTCTTGGTCGTCGATGACGCGCCAACAAGCGTCAGCGGGATCTTGGTGCCGCCTGGCACATTCATTTCAGAGCGGACCGATCGGACTTCGGAGATCAACGCGATCAGCCAGCCAACTTCTTCATCGGCGTCGGCGTTGGAGAGGCCACCGAAATCGGGCCATTGGCTCAACGCCAGCAGCGACTGGCGCTGAACGCCGACCTCGACGAGGCGGCTCCACAGTTCCTCGGTCACGAACGGCATGAACGGGTGCAGCAGCTTCAGGATCTGATCCAGCACCCAAGCGGTGGTCGCGCGCGTTTCGGCCTTCGCGGCCTCGTCGGCTCCAATGAAGATCGGTTTTGCGAACTCGAGATACCAATCGCAAAACGTGCCCCAGATGAAATCGTAGGCGGCGCCTGCGGCGTCGTTGAACTTGAATTCGACGATGCCGGACGTGACGGCGGCGACCGCGCGTTCGGTCTCGCCCGCGATCCAGCGGTTCAGTGTTTCCTTGACCGCCGCGGGATCAAAATCGCGCTGCCGCACGCACTCGTTCATTTCGGCGAAGCGGGCGGCGTTCCATAGCTTGGTTGCGAAGTTGCGATAGCCCTCGACGCGCTTTTCCGAGAGGCGCACGTTGCGGCCTTGGGCGGTCTGTGAGGCGAGCGACATGCGCAGCGCGTCGGCACCGAACTTCTCGATCAGCACCAGCGGATCGATGACGTTGCCCTTCGTCTTCGACATTTTCTGGCCCTTCTCGTCGAGAACGAGGCCGTGAATGTAGACGTCGCGGAACGGCACGTCGGGCATAAAATGGATGCCCTGCATCATCATGCGCGCGACCCAGAAGAAGATGATATCGAAGCCCGTGACGAGCGTCGACGTCGGATAGAACTTCTTCAACTCCGGCGTCTGCTCGGGCCAGCCGAGCGTCGACATGGGCCACAGCCCAGACGAGAACCACGTGTCGAGCACGTCGGCATCGCGAAATAGCGCAACTTCGTTACCCGACTTGAGAAAGGCCGGATCGTTGGCTTGTTCACGCGAAGCTGCGATCTTGATCCGCTTATCAAAGCCAAGTTTTGCGTAGTGCCTTGATGCGAGCTTAACTGCCTCCGCCTCGTCGGTCGCCACGAAAACATCAAACTCGGTCGGTTCGTCCGGCCAAACGCCTGTGGCGTCGAGTTTAGGCCCGTACCACGCCGGGATCTGGTGCCCCCACCACAGTTGGCGCGAAATGCACCAGGGCTGGATGTTCTCGAGCCAGCGGAAGTAGTCGTCGGCGTAGCGCTCGGGCACGAACCGAGTCTTGCCGCTGCGAACGGCCGCAAGCGCGGGCTTGGCCAGCGTCGCGGCGTCGACGTACCATTGGTCGGTCAGGAACGGCTCGATGATGGCGCCACCGCGTTGCGAGTGCGGGACGGCATGCGTCGTCACCTCGATCTTCGCGAGTTTGCCCTCGGCGTACATGTCGGCGACGACCTGCTTCCTCGCATCAATGCGGTCGAGGCCTTGGTACTTGGCCGGCACGCCGTCGTTCAACCTGGCGTGCTCGGTGAAGATGTTGATCACGTCGAGCTTGTGGCGCTTGCCGACTTCGGCGTCGTTGAAATCATGGGCTGGCGTAATTTTTACTGCGCCCGAGCCTTTTTCAGGGTCCGAGTAGTCATCGCCAACGATGATGAGGTCGCGACCGGCGAGGGGCAACACCGCGTGCTGACCGATCAGCGCCGTATAGCGCGTGTCCTTCGGGTTCACGGCAATCGCTGTGTCGCCGAGCATCGTCTCGGGACGCGTGGTCGCGACGACGATATAGGTCGATGGATCAGCCGCGTTGAAGGTCTTGCCTTTCAGCGGATAGCGGAAGTGATAGAGGTGCCCGTTCGGGCTCTTGTTGAGGATTTTTCCCAGGGCCGCGATATCGAGCGGCTTGTCGATGCCATCTTTGTCTTTGTCACCCTCGGCCCATTTGAACTGACCGGTCGTCTGGACCGAATCCACTTCCAGGTCTGACACCGCCGATTGGAACTCCGGGTCCCAGTTGACCAGTCGCTTGTCCTTGTAGATCAGCCCCTGATTGTGGAGGTCGACGAACACCTTGAGAACCGCATTCGACAGCCCCTCGTCCATGGTGAAGCGCTCGCGCGACCAGTCGCATGAGGCACCGAGCCGCTTCAGCTGGTTGACGATGGTGCCGCCGCTTTCGGCTTTCCACGTCCAGATTTCAGCGAGGAATTCTTCCCGCGTCATCGACCGGCGATATCGCTGGCTCTTCGCCAACTCGCGCTCGACGACCAGCTGCGTCGCGATGCCTGCGTGATCGGTGCCCGGTTGCCAGAGCACATCCTTGCCGCGCATGCGCTCGAAACGGCAGAGAATGTCCTGCAGCGTGTTGTTGAGCGCATGCCCCATATGCAGCGAGCCCGTGACATTCGGCGGCGGGATCACGATGCAATAGGGCTCGGCGTCGCGGCGTTCTGGACGGTTGCACCGGAAGGCGCCGGCCGCCTCCCAATCTTTGTGAATGCGGGCTTCGATGTCGGCTGGCTGATAGGTCTTCTCGAGCATGGATCTCTGATGGGTCACGGGAACAGCGGACGTTCCTCGTACGACCCGCGCTCTTGTCCTGTCAACCGCGTGACCTCAAACGGCAAAAAGGGCGCCGTTTGGCGCCCTTTCGATCTTGCGGAGCGGGTCAAGTCATTCAGTTCTTGAGCGCCGCAGGCTTCTTCAGGCTTTCCGCCATCTCGACCCGCAATGCCTTCTCGACGATCCGTGGCATGTTGGTATCAAGCCACTGGCGCAACATCGGACGCAGCAGCTCGGCGACCGTATCTTCCATGGTCTGGACGCCCAAGACCGGAGCGGGCGTCCCAGCCATCGGCGGTGGCACGGACACCTTGACCGGCTCCGTCACTTTCGCTGGCGCGGCGACCGCCGCGGGCTGCCCCTTTTCATCCGCCGGTTTCGCCGCAACTGGTGCCGCAGGCTTTTCCGCGGCTGCAGGTGCTGGCTCAAATTTCACCTTGACTGCCGGAGTCACTGCAACTGGTTTCGGCACCTCGACGGCAGCAGTCACCGGCGATGGCGCAGCTTTCGTCTCCATCGCCTTGGTTTCAGTCACCACCGGAGTTGCCGCAACAGGCATCGGTTTGAACAATGCAGATGCCTTGTCGATTGTGGGTTCGCTCGCGACCTTGGGGGCGCTCAGCACGGGCGCGGCAACGGCGGCGGCGACGCGCGCCAAATCGGCCTCAAGCGACTCTGCTGCCGGAGCGGACTGCACTGCTGCCAAGGGTGTTGGCGGCGGCACAGGTGCGGGCGGTGGCGTCGGAACGCGTTCCAAGTCCAGGCGCGGCGCGGTGCTGGCGACCAGCGGCGGCGCCATCGTCAAGGACGGACGCACGGAACCCAAATCCGGCAATGGCGGCAATGCCGGCGTCACCTCGGACGGCGCGACGCGCGCGAGCAGCCAATCAGGTGTGCCATCGAAGCTGCTAGCGGCCGTGCTTGTGGCCGCAGGCCTCACGGACTCCGGCAACGCCTCCGGCGCATCATCCAGCAAGTCGGCAAGGTCGTCATCAAGCGAGGGGCTTTGACTCGATGCGGCCGGCACGGACTGCACCGGCGGCTGCGCGATCGTCGCCGCGAAGCTTGGGGGCGGCATCGGCGGCACGGCCTGCGCCACAGCCTGAGGCGGAGGCGCGGACGGCAAATTCGGCATTGACGGCGGCAGCGCATCGGCGCGCGGCAAAACGTTGCTGGCGCCACGGCGCCGATCCGGCCCTGCGTGGTTACCGCTCGATGGATCTTCCGAAATGATTTTACGGATGGACGCCAGAATTTCGTCCATGCTGGGCTCAGCCGATGCTTCCGGTCTCGCCATATCCCCGCGTCCCCTGCCTGTCGCGTAACCTACGCGTGCCCTCTAATTCACGCCCACCCGCATGAGCGTGCCGAACCGTGGCTGAAACGCAGCGCACATATCGGTCCATTGAGCCTCTGCTACAACGGATGATAGCCCGCTTCAATCGCCGCCACCGCGTCATCCAAAGCCAATTTGCGTAACCAGCGCGAATTTGCGCCAGTGTGATGACCATCACAATCAGCATGAGAGCGTGGCCCGGCTTCGCGGCAAAACCACGGCGTGGTCCGGTTAAACGGCTGAGAGACTTATTTCTTGACCTTGGGCGCGGCCTTGGTCGCGGCCGACCAGGCACGTTTGTCCTCGTTCGCCTGTGTCTGCGCGTGCCACGGGCTGATTGTTTCGTGACGCCCATCGGCGTGCGTGATCGACGTGCCCCACCACTTGCCGCGAACCTCGTGATAATGCGCTTCGGGCTCATAGGCGACGCGGGCCGCGCCGAGATCGGCGACATTCAGGCGTCCGACAGAGTTGAGCACGGCATAAGATGCGACCACCAAGTTTCGCTTGGTCGTCACCAGGTTGACTTCGGCATTTAGTAGCTCTTGTTCAGCATTGAGCACATCAAGCAACGTGCGCTGTCCGACTTTTTCCTCCTCGCGCACGCCTGTGAGCGCGGTTCTGGTCGCATCCACCTGCGCCTGGTCAGACACCAGCTGCGCTTTGGCGGCTTCGAGCTGCGACCATGTTTGCACCACGCTGCCCTGGGCGACCGCGCGTGCCTGTTCGATGTCCTGGATGCGCGCCACGTGCGTGTGCTTGGCTTGGCGGACCTGCGCGTGCGTCGCGCCGCCCTGGTAGAGCGGAATGTTGACGCGGCCGGTGATGGCCGTCGTCGAGGACCGGTCGGTCGTGACCGACGGATCGACGCTTTCGGTTTGCGTAACGTCAACCGTCACTGTCGGCAGGAACTGGCCCCACAGACGATCGACAGTGGAGCGCGCGCCCTGCTCGCGATAAAGGGCGGCAACGATGTTGGGATTCTGCTGCCGTGAGATCGAAACCGCCTGCTCGAGACTGCGCGGCAGCAACCTCTCATGCGGCCGCGGCTCGACCAGATTGACGGGCGGGCGGCCGACTGTACGCTCATAGTTGCCGCGGCTGGTGCGCAAGTTGGCGCGCGCAAGATCGAGGGCCGAGACTGAGCCCGCGCGCCGCGCCGTCGCCTGCGCGACGTCGGTCCGCGTGACTTCACCCACCCGGAAGCGATCGTTGGTGGCGCTGAGTTCCTTTGACAGGACGGTGACGTTGCTTTCGCGCAGCCGCACGATCGCGGTGTCGCGCACGACATCCATATAGGCGGTCACCGCGTCGAGCAGAACCTGTTGTTCGATCAACCGCAAGTTCTCGCGCCCTGCACGCACGCCGGCTTCGGCCTCACGCACGCGATTTGGAGTTTGGAAGCCGTCGAAGACGGTCTGTTGGCCGGTGATCGACACGTTGCGCGGATGCGTTTCACCCGAGTTGTTCGACGACGGCCGCGTCTCGACACTGCGGTAGCCCGCGTCGGCCGACGCGCTGATGCGCGGCCGGTATCCGGAATTGGCGTTGGCGACTTCTTCGTCCAAGGCCCTGAGGCGCGCGCGCTCGGCATCGAGCTGTGGATTATATTTGTAGGCCGCCGCGAGTGTGTCCTGAAGGGTCTCGGCGGCAACCGGCGCAATGCCGGAACCAACCAGCATCGCTGCCAGGCCGACACCAAGCAGCCAGTGCGCCCGACGGCAGCGCCCGCTCTGTCCAACCTTTGCAAAAATACCGATCATACCAACCCGCAATTGAGCTTGAGCAAATTGCAACGTCACACGCTGGACGAAATCGACGCCATCCTGCCTTAGCGAGTAGCTGATTCTTTTTCGGGTCGATGTGCCCCCGAAGACTAATCTCCACAGATTTAGCCAATTATCCCGGGGAGAGCAGCCGCAAATTGGTTAATGCGGCACCGAATCCACCTCAGCGTGTCCGCGCTACTACAGTCGCGTCCGCGCACGCCCTAAAGTCGGGCCTTAATCTAATGATGTAACTAACTATTTTGTCGCGTAATTTTCGTCTCCGCTCCAATCATCCAGGAGCTGAAGGAATTCCTTCTTGCCGTCGGCGTGGGTGATGGCAACCCCCCACCATTTGCGGCTGACCTCCTCGTAGTGGGCGGCCGGATCATAGAGCGTATCGGTAATCCTGAGATCGTCCGCGCTCAACCGGCCGACACTCGAGAGCACCGTGAACGTCGCGACGATCAGGTCGCGCCTGGTCACTGTCAACGCCACTTCGGCGTCGAGCAGTTCTTGCTCCGCATTCAGCACATCGAGCAGCGTGCGCTGGCCGACCTTCTCTTCCTCACGGGTGCCTTCGAGCGCGATCTTGGCGGCCTCGACCTGCGCCTTGTCCGAAATGGTCTGCGCCCGCGCCGCCGCCATCCGCGACCAGGCCACCACGACATTCGCCTGGCTCTCGCCGCGCGCCTGCTCGATTTCCTGCACGCGGCTGACATGCGTGTGCTTGGCCTGACGTACGCGCGCGTGTGTTTCGCCGCCTTGATAGAGCGGCACCGTCATCCGGCCCGTGATTGATTTGGAGGATTGCTCCTCAATGCTGCGGGAGGGATCATAGCGATGATTGTAGCTGCCTTCCACGCGCACTTCCGGCAGCAGTTCGCCCCAGATGCGATCGACGGTATGACGCGCGGCCTTTTCGCGAAACTGCGCAGAGATAACGTTCGGGCTCTCGCGCTCGGCGATCTTGATCGCTTCTTCGACGGAGGCTGGCAGCAACTTGTTCGGCGGCGCAGGCTCGGTCAGATTGTCCGGCGGACGGCCCACCACGCGCTCATAGATCGCCCGGCTGGCTCTGAGATTCGACTTTGCGAGGTCGAGCGCTGACACCGCCTTGGCGCGACGCGCCGTCGCTTGCGCCACATCGGTGCGCGTCACTTCACGCACCGAGCGGCGTGTTTGTGCGGCATTGAGATCCTGCGACAGCGTCGCGACGTTGCCTTCCCGCAGTCGCACCAGCGCGCCGTCGCGCAGCACGTCGGCATAGGCCGTCACTGCTTCGAGCAACACCTGCTGCTCGACCTGACGTAAATTCTCGCGCCCCGCACGCACACCGGCCTCCGCTTCTCGTACGGAATTCACGGTGCGCATGCCGCTGAACACCGACTGTGAAACGCTGACGCCGACGTTGGCAGGATTGGTCTTGCCGTCGCCTGTGAAACGGGGATCGGTCTTGACGGTCGCGGTGCCGACATCGGCGGTCGCCTGCACATTCGGCCGAAACCCAGATTTGGCGCGTGGCACATCTTCGTCCGTCGCCCTCAGACGCGCACGTTCGGCGTCGAGACGCGGATTGGCTTTATACGTGTTGTAGAGCGCCTCGCGCAGCGTGTCGCCATGCGCTGGCGGCGCGCACAGGCCCAGCGCCAGCAGCAACGCCAACGCGCTGCCACCGATCTCGTAGCGCGGCGCGCTAAAGCGCGCGCGGGGCCGATTTCCCCTGCCGGACATGCACCCACTCCCAACGCCCGGAGACATCCGGGACACGGTCGCCATTCGATGCCGAGTCGGTTAACGCGAGGTTACTGGCGGAGCGACCGGCTATTTGGTGGCGGGCGGAGGATAGGGTAAGACCGGCCGCGCCCCCTCAACCCGAGCCGATCGTGACGTCTCCGACATTGCCGCCCACCCCACCACCTCCGCCGTCGCTGTTGCATGCCGCGGTCCGCGCCTTGCTCCGGATTCCGCGCTTCATCGCAGAAGCGGTCCTCGCGATCATCATCGTGTTCGAGGAGTGGGGTTGGCGGCCGCTCGCCAATCTCCTCGGCCGGCTCGCGCTGCTGAAACCGTTCGCCGCGATCGAACGCGGCATTGCCCGCATGCCGCCCTACGCGGCGCTGGTCGTGTTCGCGCTGCCGTCGCTCTGCCTGTTTCCGCTCAAACTGCTGGCGCTGTGGCTGATCACGACGGGCCACACGCTCGCCGCCACCGCGCTGTTCGTCGGCGCCAAGGTCGTTGGCACGGCTTTCGTCGCCCGCATATTCCAACTGACGCAGCCAGCCCTCATGCGGCTGCCGTGGTTCGCGCGCCTCTATGGCATCGTGATGCCGTGGAAGGAGCGGCTCGTCGCCTGGGTGCGCACGACCTGGGCCTGGCGCTATGGCCGCATCGTCAAGGCACGCGTCAAGTCGTCGGCGAAGTCCGTGTGGGCGCGCTGGAAACCACGCGCAATGTCGGTCATCGCGCAACTCCGCGCCCTGCTGGGGCGGGGCGCTTGACGTGTCGGCTTGGAGGGCACGGGATCTGATCGCGGATCGTGCGGCAAAGTTCAAAAGATTGAATGCCAGGCCATGACATCCCTGCTGAACAACGCACTACTCGATTTAGCGCTCGTGGCCGGCGCGATTGCGGTTATCGTTTGCGTCGATATTTTGCCGTCCGCCCTCAAACGCTATCGCGACGCCGGCCCGGTGTTGAAGGTCTCTGACTTTGCGCAACGCAAATATGTTCTGGTGCTTGCGCCGTTCGTGGTCATTGTGGTGTTGCAACAGAACCTCTTTCGTGGTTTGGCTTTCAGACGCGCGACGATGTGCCCTTTTTCCTTGGCTTCTTGCTTTTGATCGCGCTATTGGCAGCGGCGCTGGTGTGGTGGCAGAAGAAGAGCGATTGAAATGCGCCATATCCCAACGATTGCTCCAGGGTCCCACACATGAACATTTCGGCATCTCGATGCTTGGCGCGGGCCGCGCTTCTCATCGCCCTCGCGATTGCCGCTCCGAATGGAGCCGCCGCTCAACAACCAGGAACAGCCATGACCACAACAACCTCAGGACTGCAGATCACCGACAGCGTCGCAGGCACCGGCGCCTCGCCGAAATCAGGCCAGAAGTGCGTCATGCACTACACGGGCTGGCTCTATAACGATGGCGTCAAGGGTAAGAAATTCGACTCCTCCGTCGATCGCGGCGAGCCTTTCGAGTTCACGATCGGCGTCGGCCAGGTCATCAAGGGCTGGGACGAAGGCGTCTCGACCATGAAAGTCGGTGGTAAGCGGACGCTGATCATTCCGGCCGCGCTCGGCTACGGCGCTCGCGGCGCCGGCGGCGTGATCCCACCCAATGCGACGCTGATGTTCGACGTCGAACTGCTTGGCATCAAGAACTGATCGCCGCTTGCGCGAACTCTTCGCGGCGGTAGCCTTGGAGATAGAGAAGCGCGGTCAGGTCGCCGTGGGTGATGCTGGCGGCGGCTTCGGCCGCGACGATAGGCTTGGCGCGGTACGCGACGCCAAGGCCCGCCGCCTTGATCATCATCAGATCGTTGGCGCCATCGCCGACCGCGAGGGTGTCTGTGGCAAACAGCCCGCGCGACGTCCTGTAGTGCTCGAGCGTCGCGAGCTTGGCTTCCTTGCCGAGGATCGGGCCGTCGACCTCGCCCGTCAGCTTGCCGTCCGCGAGGCCAAGCGTGTTGGAGTGATCCACATCGAAGCCCGTGGCTACCCGCACGCGGTTTGTGAAAAACGTAAAGCCGCCCGAGACGAGCGCGGTGTAGGCGCCATTTTTTCGCATTGTCGCGATCAGCGTCTTGGCGCCGGGCATCAGCGTCACACGCTCGCGAAAAACGCGCTCGAGATCGGCCGTGCCGATCCCCTTCAAAAGCCCGAGCCGCTCGCGCAAGGCGTCCTCGAACTGCAGCTCCCCGCGCATCGCCCGTTCCGTGATGGCGGCGATCTTGGGCTTCAGCCCAATAACGTCGGCGATCTCGTCGATGCACTCTTGCTGGATGATGGTCGAATCCATGTCCGCGACCAGGAGCTTCTTGCGGCGATGCGCGAGGTCGTCGTCAATGATATTGATGTCCACAGGACGCGCGCCGAGAGCCTGCGTGATCGCCGCCTTGACCGGCGCCAGCGCCACAGCGTCGCCGGCGGCGAACAGGATTTCGAAGGCCTCGCCCTCGGCAAGCCAGCGGTTCTCGATAACAAGATGCGGCGCCATCGCCGTGGCAACGGCCAATCGCGCGCCCTCGTCCAGCACCCGCGCACCGGGCGCCGCCGTGATTACCACCGCATAGGATCGTTGCTCCGGCATCGGCCCTCCTCGCACGACAATGTGCGCCTGATAAGCGAGGCGAACTACCATGGCAAGGCTTGCGTTTTTCCGGCGACAGGCCCAGATCAAACAGACAAGACAAGCCTTCTTGAGGAGTAGCGTCCATGTGGCCGGATCGACGCATTCAGGACCTCTTTGGAATCGAGCATCCTATTTTGCTCGCACCCATGGCGGGACCGAGCACGGCCGAACTCGCGATCGCGGTGGCCGAAGCCGGCGGTCTCGGCGCGCTTGCCTGCGCTCTGTCGACGCCCGAACAAATCCGCACGGACCTCGGCGTGTTCCGGCAGCGCACATCGAAGCCGATCAATCTCAATTTTTTTGTCCACAAGCCGCCCGTGCAGGACGACCAGCGCACCGCGCGCTGGAAGAGCCGGCTGTCGAGCTACTACACGGACCTCGACATCGATCCCTCGACACCGGTCGCGAGCAGCAACCGCGAACCCTTCACCGAGGCGACCTGCGCGATCGTCGAGGAATTCAAGCCGGAGGTCGTCAGCTTTCACTTTGGCCTACCGTCGCTGGATCTCTTGGACCGCGTGAAAGCGTGCGGCTGCAAGGTCATCTCCTCGGCAACGACCGCTGCGGAAGCCGTCTGGCTCGCCGAGCGCGGCTGCGATGCCATCATCGCGCAAGGCTATGAGGCCGGCGGCCATCGCAGCATCTTCCTCACCGACAACACCAATAACGTCGCGTCACAGGCGGGCACCTTGGCGCTGGTGCCGCAGGTCGTGGACGCTGTGAAGGTGCCGGTGATCGCCGCCGGCGGCATTGCGGACGCGCGCGGGATCGTCGCCGCATTTGCGCTCGGCGCCTCAGCCGTCCAGATCGGTACCGCCTATCTGTTCACGCCCGAGGCCAATGTCAGTGCGATCCATCGCAAAGCGCTGGCCGGCGCGCACGACAACAGCACGGCCCTGACCAACGTCTTCACCGGTCGCCCCGCGCGCGGCATCATCAACCGGATGGTCCGCGAGGTCGGGCCCATCACATCGGAAGCGCCAGCGTTCCCGCTCGCCGGCGGCGCGCTGGCACCGCTGAAGGCCGCCGCCGAGGCCAAGGGCTCGGGCGACTTCACCGCGCTCTGGTCGGGCCAAGCGGCCGCCTTGGCGCAAGAAATGCCCGCGAAGCAACTGACCGAAACCCTCGCCCGCGAGGCACTGGCCCGGATGAAGCGGCAATCGTAGGGTGCAATAGGCCCATTGGCCGTATCGCACCTTCTGAGCCTGGCACGGTGCAATACGCTACGCTATTGCACCCTACGGACCGCGCGGGTTACAGCCACACCCAGATTGCCAACCTAACACCCTTTTGGGAGAGACCCATGATCGAGTACGGCCACTTCATCGGCGGCAAACGCTTTGCCGGCAAATCGGGCAAGACCGCCGACGTTTTCCAGCCGATGGACGGCACCGTGCGAGCCATGGTCGCACTCGCCTCCAAGGCCGAGGTCCGCGCCGCCGTCGAGAATAGCTTGAAGGCGCAGCCGGCGTGGGCGGCGGTCAATCCGCAGCGGCGCGCGCGCGTGCTGATGAAGTTCTTGGAACTTTGCCATCGCGACTACGACAAGCTCGCCGATTGTCTGGCGCGCGAGCACGGCAAGACCGTCGCCGACGCCAAGGGTGACATCCAGCGCGGCCTCGAGGTCGTCGAGTTCGCGATCGGCATCCCGCAACTGATGAAGGGCGAATACACCGAAGGCGCCGGCCCCGGCATCGACATCTATTCGATGCGCCAGCCGCTCGGCGTTGTCGCCGGCATCACGCCGTTCAACTTCCCTGCCATGATCCCGCTCTGGAAGGCCGCGCCCGCCATCGCCTGCGGCAACGCGTTCATTCTGAAGCCGTCGGAGCGCGATCCAGGCGTGCCGCTGATGCTGGCTGAGTTGTTCATCGAAGCGGGCGGCCCGCCCGGTATCTTCAACGTCGTCAACGGCGACAAAGACGCGGTCGACGCGATCCTCGACGATCGCGACATCCAGGCGGTCGGTTTCGTCGGCTCGACGGCGATCGCGGAATACGTCTACACGCGAGGCTGTGCCGCTGGAAAGCGCGTACAATGCTTCGGCGGAGCCAAGAACCACATGATCATCATGCCGGATGCCGACATGGATCAGGCGGTCGACGCGCTGATCGGCGCGGGCTATGGCTCGGCCGGCGAGCGCTGCATGGCGATCTCGGTCGCGGTGCCTGTCGGCGAGCAGACGGCGGATGCGCTCGTCAAAAAGCTGATCCCACGCGTAGAGAGTTTGAAAATTGGCCCCTCGACCTCGGCCGACGCCGACTTCGGACCTCTTGTCACGAAGGAAGCTCTCGCCCGCGTCAAAGGCTACGTCGATATCGGCCTCAAGGAAGGCGCGCAGCTGAAAGTCGATGGCCGTAACTTCAAGATGCAGGGCTACGAGAACGGCTACTACATGGGCGGCTGCCTCTTTGATAACGTCACGAAAGATATGCGCATCTACAAAGAAGAGATTTTTGGCCCCGTCCTCTCGGTGGTGCGCGCCAAGACCTACGAGGAAAGTCTGGCACTCGCGACGGATCATGAATACGGCAACGGCGTCGCGATCTACACCCGCGATGGCGATGCGGCGCGCGACTTCGCAGCCCGCGTGCAGGTCGGCATGGTCGGCGTCAACGTGCCGATCCCGGTACCGCTCGCCTACTACACGTTCGGCGGCTGGAAGCGCTCGGGCTTCGGCGATCTCAACCAGCACGGCCCCGATAGCGTGCGCTTCTACACCAAGACCAAAACCGTCACCTCGCGCTGGCCGAGCGGCATGAAAGACGGCGCGGAGTTCGTCATCCCGACGATGAAGTGAGGGGCGTGAATGGAGCGGGGACGGACCATGGGCGATCGCGATAACTTCGTCATTGTAACTGACGCCGATGATCGAGGGATTTGTGGGCTTGTGCTTCTGTCGGTATCCGCGATCGTCGATGTAAGACCCCTTGGCAACCCCATCAGCGATGGTGCGAAAATTACTCTGTCCAATGGCAAGGAAATGAGAACCACTGAAACCTTCGATGCGCTGGTAACTCAGCTCCACATTTCGCGATGACCAAGACACGATGACATTTTTGTGCAGTGTCCGCCAATATCGGAGAAGCATGTGCCGGCCCGCTTCGAGTTCGACTGGGACCCAGCGAAGGCGGCAGCCAACCTGGTCAAGCACAACGTATCGTTCGAAGATGCTTTGCTGGTTTTTGCCGATCCGCTCGCATTGTCCCGCCTTGATGACCCGACCGAGGCAAACGAAGAGCGCTGGATCACAATTGGCTTCAGCCATGATTTCAAAGCTGCTATTGGTCGTACATACATACACAGAGCTTGTAGTGGACATGGCTAACATCCGGATCATTTCGGCCCGGAAGCCAACAAAACGCGAAAGACGCCAATATGAGCAAGCGCCCCGCTAAATCGGCATCGGACATGAAGCCTGAGTATGACTTTTCGACCGCTGTCCGCGGCAAGTTCTATCGCAAGAATGTAGTCCTGGTTCCACCAGTGCATCTTGAGCCCGATGTGCTGGCCTACCTCAGGGCGCGCGCTGCGGCAAAGGGCATATCACTCAATGATCTCGTCAACACGCTGTTGAAAAAAGACATCGAACTGATCGAAGCCGCGGAGTAACGCGACATTAAGTCGTCATCTCGCGCTGGCCGAGCGGCATGAAAGAAGGCGCCGAGTTCGTCATCCCGACGATGAAGTGACGAAAGCGCAGCGGAAGAACGGAGCCGGGCCAGATGACGGAGTTTGCCGCGCGCGTCATGCGTGCCTTGGTTTGCGCCTGCGCGATGGTGGCCGCCACGCCCTATACCGCCCATGCCGCACAACCAATTCCCGAGGTGACGCAACGCCTTATCGATCTCATCAGGACGGATGAGGCGGAGTTTGTAGCAGCCGCCAAGGCCGGCGACAGCGTGCGGCTCGAACGCCTGAAGTGGCGCAATCGTCAGGCCGCCTTCGACATCGTCAAACAAGACCCACCGGCGGATGGCGATGCCGCAGCGCAGGCAGTCCGAAAGGCTCACGTCGCCTGCGCGAACGCGCATTCGTCGCTCGGCATGCTCACCAATGTCGCCGCGCAGCTCGTGCTCGATAACGCCGGCGGCGACAATTCCGAGGTCGACAACGAGTCCGTGCGCCGATCGCTCGCATTTTTTCTTAAGCCATTCCACGACCAGCGCACCGCATGCGCGGCATTGACCAAGACCGATCTCGGCCCAACACCGGTCGCAACCTCGGTCGATGCGCTGCTGGCGCCATTCAAGCGGCTCTCCCCAGGCCATTTCACCCCCGAAGAACGGACGCTCCTCGTCGGCGCATTCGCAGCAGCGGAGACCTTGGAGAAGACGCTCGCCGATCCCGCCACACGCAAAGATCGGGCGCGGCTCGAGGCGTTGTTTGAGCCGTTGCACGCCTTTTCCGCGACCCTCAAAAGGCACGATGATTCAGGCGCACCGCGCGCTGCTGCAAGCATCGTGCGGGAGTGCAAGTGGATGGCGGGCGATCTTCGCAGCCTTTTGAGCCAGGCGATGGAGCACGTCGTCCGCCCAGACCTCGCACCGGACAACGAGGCCGCCAAAATTCTCCGCCAGTATCGCCAGCAGACCAAGCCCGACTGCGCGCAGGCGCTCGGACTTCCGAAGGCGAAGGCAGACGTCGCGATCCCGCGCGGTGCGCTCGGGGACGAGACCGCGCAATAAAATCGCGCCAAGGACTGCGTGCGATCCGAGATCAAGTCTTGCGCAATCTATTCCGCTGCCGCGCTGCGCCGCACGGGCAGGACGAACGACGGCCGCGGGCTGTACACGCTCATAATCTCCTCGATCATGGCGTCGTAGCTCGGATAGCGCGTTTCGTCGTAGCAGCCGAGAGGGTCCTTCACGAGATGCGCGATGCACTTGTTGCAATGCGTGCAGGGGCGCTCGGGACGGTCTTTCCCCGCCGCCCATTGCAGCAGCAAATCCGGATTGGCGATGAGACCGCGCGTGATCGTCACGCCATCGAGCGCTTCGGGGCCGGATAGCACATCACGCACCGCCGACGCCGTCTGAAAGCCACCCGTGACGATCACCGGAATCGACACCGCTTTCTTGATGGCGCGCGCGTGGGCGACGTTGACGCCCTCGACTGGCTGATCCTTGGCAAAGCGTCCCCAGATCTTGCGGATCACCGGGTGGAACCATGTCATGCGGAAAGCAATGTAGTTGCGCAGCGTCAGCTCGCCCGACGACACCATCGCGTCATAAGTCGTGAAAAACTCCCGCAACGGCAGTTCACCGGCCGGGCTCAAGGGATGCGGGAACGTCGCCCCGGTCGAAACATGGATCGCGTCGACGCCGGCAGTTTCACACCACTTCGCGATCGCGAGCGTATCCTCGATCGTATTGCCGGCCTTGTGGATCGGCGTCGGATCGACATTGTGGAGGTCGACCGCCGACAATTTGACCTGCAGCTGAAAATCGCGGCCAACCGTTGAGCGAATGGCGCGGATGACCTCTATCAGGAACCGCGTGCGGTTTTCGAGACTGCCGCCGTAATGGTCCTTGCGGTTGTTGATCGCGGACGACAGGAACTGCGAAAACAAATAGCCGTGGCCGGCATGCAGCTCGACGCCGTCGAGGCCGGCTTCGCGCGCGCGCCACGCGGCCGTGGCAAAGGCCTGGACGACGTCGCCGATCTCGGTGACGGTCATGGCGCGACCGCGCAGGCCATGGACGATCTCGCGCCCATTGGTCGAACTCGGCGCGGGCGTGCGGATATTGTGGACGCCGGGGATGTCGCGCTGGCGACCGGCGTGGCTCAATTGCACGATGTATTTGCAGTCGTGCACGTGGACCGCGGCGCCGAGCGCGGCCCAGAGCGGGATAAAATCATCGCGGTCGATGGTGGCGACGCCGGGAATGATGCGGCCATCCATCCGCACGGGCGCGAACGCGGAGATGATCGCGCCAACTCCGCCTTTCGCAAACTTGGTTTCCCAGTTGATGCGCGTCTGCGTAAGGGATCCGTCTTCATTGTCGAAGCGACCGGTGACACTCGACCGCAGGATCGGGTTCTTGAGCACCAGATTGGGGCCAAGGCGGAGCGGCGATGTGATCGGATCGGCGGACATAAGGGACTGTTCCGGTTAAGCGAAAATAGATCGGCGTGCTGCTTGGCTTGCAACCACCCTGCCATCGGCCCGTCGAGTGGATCAGCGGCGCATCTAATGGCAAACGTGGAGGCCAATGATGCGCCTCGGATCGAAAGGTTAATGTCCTGCATGGCGCCGATCTAGCGCCAATTCGCTGGTTCAGCGCCGCAGCGTGGTTCAATCCAGCACAACGATTAAGCACGAGCCAACCCCAAGATTGTCCAGGACCGGTCTTGGTGCGACGACAAGTATCCGCTGTCTCCAGGGTCCCAAGATGACCGCCGCGCGTTTCTGTTTGAGTTTGGCGTTCTGCCTCCACGCCTCGGCACTCAACGCGGCAGACCGACTGCCCTCGACCGCCGGTGTCACGCCGCAATCGGGCGCCGCGCAACCCGCAACGCAAGATGTGACGTGCCTTGCCGGCTGCAGTAGTCAAGAGCCACGCATCGTCTATTCCCGCAAAGCCTCGCCGACGACCGCCACTCCGCCGGCATCTGTTGAGCCGAGCGGCTGGCGGCAAATGGCCACCACCGTGTGGTGTCACGATCAGGGCGGCTGTAAATCTGTCGGTGCCATTCCGCCGCCCCGCCGGTGCACCCGGTCGCACCGGCGCACAAACACGGCCATTCTACTCATGCATTGGCACTGATGACGCATGGCACTTGTCGCCGCGCCCTTTCGCGGGCACGCTGACGGCTGACGTCAGATTATTTGCTGTGACAGGGAGCCCGACATGACCACGCAAACCCAGCGCCCCATCGTGCACGCCGACATCAAGCCCGAGAATGCGCCGGGGCTGGCCTCGCGTCTGATCGATGCGCCGAACATGCCCTGGGAGGTGACAAAGTTTCCCGGCATCCAGATCAAGGTACTTTACACCGACGGCACCATGACGACCGCGCTGTTCAAGTTGGCGCCGGGCGCCGTCGTGCCGCTGCACGAGCACACCGCACTTGAACAAACCTACGTACTCGAAGGCACGCTCGAGGATCATGAAGGCGTGTGCGGACCCGGCCAATACGTCTGGCGTCCGGCGGGCAATCAGCATGAGGCGATATCGCCCAATGGCTGCCTTATCTTGAGCGTGTTCCTGAAACCCAACCGGTTCGCGCACGGCGACAAGTTTTTTACCGAACCGGGGCAGCGGTAGTTCACTAAGACCCACGCATTCGTTTCGAGCTTACCATTGGCGACGACTAGCGAAAGCAGATCAGTAGTGGAAATCCAAGCCGTAAATGGAGATGAGAGTTGGAGCGAACCAATCCGCGCTTGGGTCGTTGCTTCGCGACTCTCGTCTGACCCATTGCAATGGAGTGAGACCAGCGCCTTGACCGCCGAAAGATCGGAGGCCGCAGCAGCAGTCGGCACGCCGACGGGTGATTACAATTTCAGTTTTCCGGACCCAATTGGTCCCATGGGAGTCATCGACTCGCTATCGATGGTTCACCATGCGCTCTACGAAATATCTCACATGAAGAAGTTTGAACTTGAATATTGCGAAAGCCTGGAGCGTGCCAATTTTGTATTCCATGATGTGGGCGCATGGGTGCCAACGTCGACCGGGACAGCCGGTCGTCCACCTGTGCTTCAACTTCCGCCCGCGTTCGCCGCTGGTGCGGGTTTGGTCAGGGGTAACCTGGAAACGATCGATCTGGTCGTTCCATTCGGCGTCGTTCGCTTCTTTGTCGAAGCGAATGCAAGCAGCGTCGCTTGTGATCAAGCCGCCGGTCCTAAAAAGATTATCGGCGTCTCTGGCCCTATTTTACTATGCATCCGATATCGCGCTTCTTAGCCTTGAATGTGGCCTCACCGCTTCCAATCTTGCGGCTCGCCGCAGCGCTATTCTTTTCGACACGCCACAGCGTTTCGTTCTTTTGTTGATCGTTGGTGGTAGTCGTCGCCTTGAAAATCGCTGTCATGCAGAAACTGCTCAGGGATTTCGAGGCAAAAACTGGTCTCAATCTTCTGAAGCCAATGAGTGATATACAAAAACGCGAATTATATGGTAGGCCCACAAGCAAGTTCTATTTCGAACTTCAGTTCACGATGGCAGAAGACGTACGATTGCGGTCGCTTGGGACCGCTACATGAGCCGTGCTAGAATTAAATATTGTTCATTGTCTGATGCTGGCAGCGAGGATTGGGCCGAGCTGCTTCGGTTAAGTGCGGATCTGACCATCGCCGAGCGCAGCTTGTGCAGCCACGTCACAGGCCGTCTCGTAAGAACCAAAGCCCATGATGCGCTGAAAATCCTTGCCCGAAACGCCGGTGCGCCGCACCGAGATCTCGAAGATGGCGCGGAACCACACCTTCAACGGTTTGCGCGTCTTCTCCAGCACGGTGCCGGACGTCAGGCTCGTCTGATGGTGGCATTCGGCGCACTCGAACGTGGTGCCTTTGCGGATCGTCCACACACGCGTGCTCTCGCAACGGGCACATGCAGGTTTGCCGCCCCAGCGGGCCTGGATCCAGTAGGAGCGGCAGTCCGCTTCGGACGAAAAGCGCGCATCAAACTCGGTCGCGGTCTTCGGGAAGTCACGCCACAGATCGTCCGGCAGTGTGTCGGTCATGATCCAACTCCTTGGTTGAACTCACGTAGCGCGCAATTACGCCTGAACTAAGGGGATAGGTATGCAAGACGGGTGCGTTTCAACCTGACCTCGGCGCGCTGCAAGGTGTCTGGAGCCACATGGTGGCAAACCAGGCGTTCGTTAGGGTTGCGGCCCAGCGGGCGTATCGGCTTTTGCCTCCAGTTTCACCATTGAACCCTGCGGGCCTGTATGTGTTTGCCGAACGGGGCTTTTCGCATTCCGATCCTTTGCTCGTGGCCACAGTGCCTCTGCAGCAGAGGAAAATGTGGGCAAGCATTCGGCCTTTTGGGTTTGACGATCCTCCCTGGGAGGAAGGCCGTGAGCGCATGCTCTTGCAAGAATTTGATGACTGGCTCGAGACGGTTTTGAGCTAATCCAATCTGGATCTAAGGAGGGGTAATGCCCACGAAATCATTTGTAGATTTTTGGGCGGACAAGGATAGACCATTCCCATGAACGTCCACGCGCCCATTCGGATGACCATCGAACAGTTTCACGACTGGATGGATGCGCGCGTCGAGCGGCTGGTGTCGGATGAGCCAAAATGGGAGCTGTTCGACGGGGTCGCTGAAATGCAGGAAAGCGAACGCTGGGCGCATGCCCGGGTGAAGTACCGGATCATGCGGGCCCTTGATGCCGCCATTGAACATGCGGGCCTCGATCTGGAAGCGGGCATCGATGGCCTCGGCGTTCGCATAGCGCCCAAGGAAATGTATGTGCCCGAAGTTGTCGTGTTTCCGCGCGGCTTGATCCGTGATGATGATCGCCTTGCGCCGGAGCCTGTCATCGTCGTCGAAGTGCTCTCGAACTCGACGCGCAACAAAGATCTACGCATCAAAGCTGCCGGCTACGGCCGCGTGCCGACCACTCAGCATTATCTCGTCGTCGATCCGGACGTGCGCGAGATCTACGTAAGCGCCTCATGATCGGCTTCTGCCGTTGAGGCTTGAATGCGTTCATATTGACCGCTGCAATCGATCAGCGGGGCGGTCATGGCGGGCGTTTTGGGCAAGCGCAGGTCGGCGGTGTCTCCGCCGACGTTTGGGGACGTCACGATCTATATCGCGCAGGAGCCAGTGGACTTCCGGCTCGGCATCAATGGGCTTTCCGTGGTGGTCGAGGCGACGCTACGGTTCGATCCGTTCAGCCGCAATCTGTTCTGCTTCACCAACAAGCGGAAGAACCAGATCAAGGTGCTCTACTGGCAACGCTCGGGGTTCTGCCTGTGGCAGAAGCGGCTGGAAGAGGAGCGCTTCAAGTGGCCGGCGCACCTGGCGCCGCTCGCGAGCGAAACGGCGCGGCCACCGGTCGTGACGCTCACCGAAGCGCAGTTCCTGTGGCTGCTCGAAGGGCTCGACCTGAAGCATCTCAAGCCCCATCGCGCCCTCGAATATCGCAGCGTATTGTGAAGAACTCTCCAGCGTGACGGGCGGGGCACGCGCAAATCAGTTATGCCTGAGACGTGGGCACTTTTGACACATCATCGATGCCTGAGCGCGAAGAGATCGCAGCGCTCAAAGCGCGCATCGCGATCCTTGAGGAGCAATTGCGGCTTGCGACAGTGAAGACGTTCGCGCCGAAATCGGAAAAGCTTTCCACGCTGGCGCAGTTCGATCTGTTCAACGAAGCGGAGCATCTTGGCGGCGCTTCGGATGGCAACGAAGCATCCGCGCCGGGCGCGAGCGAGATCGCAGTTCCCGCCCACACGCGCGAGCGTGGCAAGAGGAAGCCGATCGACGCGACGCTGCCGCGCGTGCGGATCGAGCACGATATTGCCGATGACCAAAAGGCGTGCCCGTGCGGGTGCGCGTTAACGCGCATCGGCGAAGTGACCAGCGAACAGTTCGACCTGATCCCGGCGCGCGCACAGGTGCTGCAGCATGTGCGCTTCAAGTACGCATGCCGGTCATGCGAAGGTACGAGCCACGATCGCGCGGCCGTCGTGACGGCGGATATGCCGGCACAGCCTCTACCGAAGAGCAACGCGTCGCCGGGTCTTGCCGCATTCATCACGGTGTCGAAATACGCCGATGGCCTGCCGCTGTATCGCCAGGAAGGCATTCTCGCGCGCTACCGGATCGCGCTGTCGCGCACGACCATGGCGGTCTGGATGATCAAGCTCGGCGATCTCGTCACGCCGCTGATCAACCTGATGCACGAGACGCAGCTATCTTACGACATCCTGCAGATGGATGAGACGACGGTGCAGGTTTTGAAGGAAGATGATCGCCGCGCGCAGGCGAAGTCATTCATGTGGGTGCGACGAGGCGGAGTGCCGGGACAGAACATCATCCTTTACGACTACGCACCGTCACGTGCGGGCGCGATCCCGATGCGGTTACTCGACGAGTACAAGGGCTATCTGCAATCGGATGCCTATAGTGGTTACGACGCGGCGGGCCGCCGCGATGGCGTCATCCATGTCGGTTGCCTCGATCATGCGCGCCGCAAGTTCGTCGAGGCCGTGAAGGCGCAGCATGCTGTTGCCGGCACCGAACGCGGTCTCGCACCGGAGGCGCTGCTGATCCTGCGCAAGATCTACGCGGTCGAGAAGATCGCGCGGGAAGCGAAGATGCCCGCAGAACAGCGGCACAACCTGCGTCAGGAGAACGCGCGGCCGATCTGGGACGAGTTGCGCGCCTGGCTCGATCGAAACCGCAACGCGGCACCGCCGCAGACATACACGGGCAAGGCGATCAACTATCTCGCCGCGGAATGGCCGAAGCTCACGCGCTACCTCGACGACGGCCGCATCGAAGTCAGCAACGTGCTGTGCGAAAACGCGATCCGCCCGTTTGTCGTCGGCAGAAAGGCATGGCTCTTCTCCGACACGCCCGCCGGCGCGCACGCCTCGGCGAAGCTCTACAGCATCATCGAAACCTGCAAGGCGGCAGGGCTCGAGCCCTTCGCGTATCTGCGTCACATCTTCGAAAAACTGCCGCAGGCGAAGACGCTGGCGGACGTCGAGGCGCTGCTGCCCTGGAACGCCGCGACAGGCGCGCTGAAACCGACGCGATAGCGTCGCTGGCCCACCCGCCGCCCGTCAAGCGAAATGCGATCCGTGACGTTCAGGACGTTCATGAGGCGCTTACAGATCTACCCCTACCAGCGTCGCGGCGATGCACTTGTTCCGCCCGATGCGCCCGTGACCTCAGGCGTCCTCAGGCTCGATCCGCCCGGCATCGAAATCGCGCTCGCAGATTGCTTTTCCTGAAACAGATTGCGCGTCAGCGCAGCAGACCGTCGAGGATCGAGCCCTTGTGCGGCTTCTCGGCTTCGCCTTGCTTCTTACCTTGCCCAGACTCGGCCGTGGCCGTCACAGGTTCTGGCGCGCCGGCCGGACGCTCGAGCGATCCGCGCACGCCGCACCCTGCCACGCTCATCGCGAGGAGGCCGACGATCAAACCGCGCGGAAGCATGCCCATCTCAGATCAGACCTCGTACACAACCGGACGGTGAAGTCTCGCTCACCCTCCATCGCTGCTTCTAACCCGCCTTCGACGGCTTTTCCAACCGTTTGAACCAGCCTCGCGCCATTTTGCGGACGTTCTGTGGCGCAGTTCCCCCATAACTGACCCGGCTTTTCACGGAATTCTCGACGCCAAGCACCAAAAACACGTCTTTTGTGATACGCGGCTCAATGCTTTGCATCTGCGCCAAAGCCATTTCCGGGAGATCAATCCCCTGCTTTTCCGCGGCCCGAACGATGGAGCCGGTGATGTGGTGCGCCTCGCGGAACGGAATTTTCAGCGTCCTGACCAGCCAATCGGCGAGATCGGTCGCCGTCGCAAAGCCCCGGCCTGCGGCGGCACGCATGGCAGCTGGCACCGGCTCCAGATCCTCGATCATACCGGTCATGGCGGCCGCCGCCACGGCAAACGCGCGCAGCGCATCGAACGTCGCTTCCTTGTCCTCCTGCATGTCCTTCGAATAAGTGAGCGGCAACCCCTTCATCACCATCAACAGCCCTTGGAACGCGCCGGCAATGCGGCCGACTTTGGCGCGGCAGAGTTCGGCTGCATCCGGGTTGCGCTTCTGCGGCATGATCGACGAGCCCGTCGTCCAGCGATCCGACAGCTTCACGAAGCCGAACTGCGGCGTCATCCAGATGACGATCTCTTCGGCGAGACGCGACAGGTGCATTGCGGCAATGGAGGCCGCCGCCAATGTCTCCAATGCAAAATCGCGATCGGCGACGCTGTCGAGCGAATTCGCGGTTGGCCGATCGAAGCCGAGTGCCTCCGCTGTCATGTGCCGATCGATGGGGAAGGACGTGCCGGCGAGCGCGGCGGCGCCGAGAGGGCATTCGTTCAGCCGCGCACGCGCGTCCTGGAAGCGGCTGCGATCGCGCGCGAACATCTCAACATACGCCAACAGATGATGACCGAACGTGACCGGTTGCGCTGGCTGCAGATGCGTGAAGCCCGGCATGATGACGTCGGCATGCGCCTCGGCTTTTTTCGCGAGCGCCAGCTGCAGACGTGCAAGCGTGCCGTCGAACCCATCGAGCGCGTCGCGCACGTACAGCCGGAAGTCGAGCGCCACCTGATCGTTGCGCGAGCGCGCCGTGTGCAGCCGTCCGGCCGCAGGTCCGACGATTTCGGCCAGCCGGCTCTCGATGTTCATATGGATGTCTTCGAGCTTCTCGGAAAATTGAAAGCGGCCGCCCGCGATCTCTGCCATGACCTGATCAAGGCCCTTCAGGATCTCTTTGGCATCGCCCTTGGGGATGATCCCCTGCGCGGCCAGCATCTCGGCGTGGGCCTTGGAACCGCGGATGTCTTGCGGTGCCATGGCCTTGTCGAAGCCGATCGACGCGTTTATCTCAATCATGAGATCCGCGGGTGACACTTCGAAACGTCCACCCCACATC
Source organism: uncultured Alphaproteobacteria bacterium (assembly GCA_963779515.1). Lineage (GTDB taxonomy): Bacteria > Pseudomonadota > Alphaproteobacteria > Rhizobiales > Hyphomicrobiaceae > CAVZYN01. The sequence goes on along the minus strand of CAVZYN010000001.1, from coordinate 315,703 downwards.
TTGTTGGCGGATTTGTCGGTCATGGGGCTGGGTCCGATTTCGAATGAGAGGCAAGGATGACAACCGAGAACAGCCCGGAACCGGCGCCCTCAAGCCCGCGAACGGCGCTCGTGGCGGCGGCCCTGGCAGCACTGGCGGGCTTTGGCGCGGTATACGTGACGCTGCGCCCTGCTGACAACGCCGAACGTGATCCGGCGGTGAAAACGGCGACGGCGGTGTCCGGAAGCGGCCTCGCCACCGGTGAAATGGCGAAGTTCGTCTTTGCCAAGGTCGCCGAGCCCGTTCCGCCCATCGCGTTCCTCGACGGCACCGGCAAGTCCCGCACGATCGCCGACTGGAAAGGCAAGGTTGTACTCTTGAACCTCTGGGCCACGTGGTGTGGCCCTTGCCGCAAGGAGATGCCAGGCCTCGACCAGTTGCAGGCCGAGCTTGGGTCCGAGACGTTCGAGGTGGTGGCGCTCAGTGTCGACCGGACCGGGCTCGAGGGGGCAAAGAAGTTTCTCGACTCGATCAAGGTGACCAAGCTCGCCCTCTACGCCGATCCAACCGCCAAGAACGCCGTCGAATTGAAAGCACCAGGGCTTCCGGCCACGCTCCTAATCGACGCCCAAGGCCGCGAGATTGGGCGCCTGATCGGCCCTGCGGAATGGGACAGCGCCGACGCCAAGAAGCTGATCCGCGCGCACCTGAAGTAGCAGCTTTGCGGAACTGGAGATCGCCATGACTGTCATAGCGCCTGCCGTCTCGCGCGACCTGCTGAACGGCCAACTGGCTCTCGTCACCGGCGCCGGGCAAGGCAATGGCCGCGCCATCGCACTTGGGCTCGCCGCCGCCGGCGCGCGCGTGATCGTGACGGACGTGCGCGTGGATACGGCCGACGCGACCGCCGCCGCCATTCGCGCGTCGCATGGCACCGCCGATGCCTTTGTGCTCGACGTCACGGACGCCGCCGCTTGCACCGCACTCGCGGCCCGCGTCAGCCGGGAGATCGGACCGGTCAGCATTCTCATCAATAATGCCGGCATCATCGCGCGCGCCGGCATCGACGATCCAGCGGCGCACGAGCATTGGCATCGTGTCTTCGACGTCAATGTGCATGGCACGTTCCATGTCGTCCATGCTTGGCTCCCCGCTCTGCGTCAGACACGCGGCAGCATCATCAACCTGGCGTCGATCGCGTCTTTCGCCGGCCTCACGCAAGTGGGCTATGCGCCAAGCAAAGGCGCCGTGAAAATGCTCACACAGGCGCTGGCCCGCGAACTCGCGCCCGACGGCATCCGGGTCAATGCGATCGCGCCAGGTGTGATCGCAACGCCGATGACCGAGGTCACACGCAACGACCCGGGCAGTCTTGGCGCGTTCCTGAAGCGGATCCCGATGCGCCGTGTTGGCGAGCCCGAGGAACTCGTTGGCCCGGTGCTGTTCCTCGCTTCGCCCATGGCGTCGTACGTGACCGGCGTGACGCTGGCCGTCGATGGCGGTTTTCTGGCAGGATAGTCTTCACGGAGAACCGCGCGCGACCCCATCCTTCAGGAACACGCGAAACGGTGTTGTGCCGTTGGCGCTTCCATCCACTGCGCGCCACGCGCCATTGGTGCACAGGACACCGCCCTTGAGCGGGACCGCATCGAATTCGACAATGTTGAGATACTTCGTCCCATCGGGTGTCACGGCCGCGAAGTTCGTGACACACTTGGTGCCGGTGACAACCGGATTGTAATCGTGAATCATGATCCCGCCGCCGCCCGTGCTCGGAAACGGATTCTTCAGCGGCTCCCAGCGCTCGACATTCTCCAGCGCTGGCTCTTGCGCTGGACCTTGTTGCGCAAAGACGATCGATGCCGCAATGGGCGCGAGAACGGCAACCATCACGGCAACATGGCTCAGGCGGTCGGCGATCACAATGGTCCCTCGTCTGTTGGAGCGTGATTGTCGCAGATACGGTCGCGCGAAGTAACGAGTTTCGATCCGTTAGATCACGACTTGGTGAGCGTGCGCGTCCGCGCGCAACGTGGCATCGTCACCCGGCGTTCGAGCGCCCCACGAGCCCCTAAGAGGACCAAATGACAGCGCCCAAACCCTCAAAGACCCACATCGGCAATCATGCGCTGCATCCCGAAACGCTGATGCTGAGTTACGGGTTCGATCCGACGCTGTCGGAAGGCGCCGTGAAACCGCCGGTGTTCCTGACCTCGACGTTCGTGTTCAAATCCGCCGAGGAGGGCCGCGATTTCTTCGACTATGTGTCAGGCCGCAAAGAACCGCCCGCCGGCACCGGCGCTGGCCTCGTCTATTCGCGCTTCAATCATCCCAACAGCGAGATCGTCGAGGACAGGCTGTCGATCTATGAAAAGGCCGAGGCATGCATCCTGTTCTCGTCGGGCATGTCGGCGATCGCAACGACCATCCTCGCCTATGCCAAGCCCGGCGACGTGATCCTGCATTCCCAGCCCCTCTACGGCGGCACTGAGACCTTGATCGCGAAAACGCTCGCGGGCTTCGGCATCTCGTATGCCGTGTTCGCCGACGGCGTCAACGAGGCCTCTATCCGGCGCGGCGCCAAGGACGCGCAAGCCAAGGGCCGTGTCTCGATCATCATGATCGAGACACCCTCCAACCCAACCAATACGCTGGTCGACATCCCCCTCGTCCGCCGTATCGCCGATGAGATCAGCGCCGCGCAAGGCCATCGCCCGATCATCGTCTGCGACAATACTTTGCTCGGCCCCGTCTACCAGCACCCGCTGGAACTCGGCGCAGACGTATCGATCTACTCTCTGACCAAATACGTCGGCGGCCACTCCGATCTGATCGCGGGTGCCGCACTCGGCTCAAAGGCGATCACCAAGCCGATCAAAGCGCTGCGCAGCGCCATCGGCACCCAACTCGATCCGCATTCGTGCTGGATGCTCGGCCGCTCGCTCGAAACCCTTGGCATCCGCATGCAGCGCGCCTGCGTCAATGCGCGTCTGGTCGCGGAATTCCTGCGCGAGCATCCCAAGGTCGCCAAGGTGCATTTCCTCCCGTTCCTGCCCCAGGGCTCCGCCGAGCGCCGCGTCTACGAGGCCCAGTGCACGGCACCGGGTTCGACATTCTCGTTCGACATCAAAGGCGGTCAGGCCGAGGCATTCGCGTTTCTCAATGCGCTGCAGATCATCAAACTGGCGGTCAGCCTCGGCGGCACCGAGTTGTTGGCAAGCCACCCCGCCGCCATGACCCACTCGGGCATCCCGGCCGACATCCGCCGCCGCATTGGCGTCCTGGAGACCACCATTCGCCTGTCGATTGGCATCGAGCACCCGGACGATCTCGTCGCCGACCTCACCCACGCTCTATCTGCTGCCTGATCACAGGGCGCTTGGATATCTGGCATGCCGACTTGCGTGGCTCCGTCCGGCGGCTTCACGCTATAGTCGTGGGGAGGCACCGAGGGAGACCAACATGGCCGATGGTAGCAGCGCGCTTCGCAGACCCGTTCCGTTTGATGCCAAGCGGCTCGATGCGCTGATGGATGAGGCGGGCATCGACGTCGTCATCGCCTCCTCGAAGCACAACGTGCAGTACCTGCTTGGCGGCTATCGCTTCTTCTTTTTCGACACGATGGACGCGATCGGCATCACGCGTTACCTGCCGCTCTTCATCTATCAAAAGGGCAAGCCGGAGAACGCCGCCTATGTTGGTGTCGCGCTCGAGAACTTCGAGAAGGAGCTCAACCGGTTCTGGCCGGCGAAACTCGACCTCGGCGCCGTCGGCAGCAAGGAGGCGATGGGCCGTGCGGTCGATCACATCAAGTCGCTCGGGCCGGGTGTCCGCCGCATTGGTGTCGAATCGGGCTTCCTTCCAGCTGACGCGGATAGCGTGCTTCGCCATGGGCTGGCACACGTCGCGGTCGTGGACGCGGTTTTTCCGCTGGAGCGGCTGCGTGCGATCAAAACGCCAGAGGAGATCACGTACCTGCGCACGGCGTCCGAGCGCGTCGTCGACTCCATGCTCACAACATTCCGCAAGCATTGCGTCCCCGGCAAAACCAAATTCGAGGTGACGGAGGCGCTGCGGCGCGAGGAAGTCGGCCGCGATCTCGTGTTCGATTATCTACTCGTCACGGCTGGAACCTCGATCAACCGCGCGCCATCGGATCAAAAGCTCGCGGTAGGCGACATCATGTCCCTCGACAGTGGCGGCAACTACAAGGGCTACATCGGCGACCTCTGTCGCATGGGGATCATCGGCACGCCGGATCAGGAGCAGATCGATCTCCTTGGATTCATCGAGGAGGTGCAGCAGGGCGTGCGCCGCTTCATCAAGCCGGGTGGACGCGGTGGCGACATCTGCGACCACGCCGAAAAGCTGATGCGGACCTCGCCGCACAAAGCCTACGTGGATTTCATGGCACACGGTATGGGGCTCGTCACGCATGAGGCGCCGCGGCTCATGAACAGTCCGCGCTTCTCCTATGACGGCCACGATATGGAGCGGCCGTTGGAAGCCGGCATGTGCGTCTCCATCGAGACGACGATGCGGCACCCCAAGCGCGGCTTCATCAAGCTGGAGGACACGATCCTCATCACCGCCGGCGGCTACGAAGCCCTCGGCGATGGCGGCCGCGGCTGGAACAGGGCGGGTGGGGGCTGAGTACATGGGGAGCCCAACCCACAAGCTTGCACTGGATTGGCGCTCGGGAAATGCTCTGCTACACTATTGGGATGCCAACGCTCCTCGACAGGATCTCAATCGACCCACAAGTTTGCTTCGGCAAGCCGTGCATCAAGGGCACCCGAATCTGGGTGTCGCTCATCCTGGACTTCCTTGCCAGCGGCGAAAGCGAGGCACAAATTCTTGCGTCCTATCCTGAGCTGCGGCCAGACGACATCCGTGCGGCGATAGCCTACGCGGCCGAAGTTGCTCGCGAACGCATCGTGCCTGTTCCGACCGCTGCGGCAAAATGAACTTCAAACTCGACGAGAACCTCGGTTCGCTTGGCAAGCAGCTGCTGGCGGATGATGGACATGATGTCATGACCGTGGCCGAACAGCGGCTGAGCGGGGCGGACGATGATCGCCTCTATGAGGTATGCCAGGACGAAGGTCGTGTCCTAGTCACGCTGGATCATGATTTTGGCCATACGCTTCGTTTCCACCCGAGGCACTCAAGGGATTGTCGTCTTGGAGTGTAAAGGACGCCTGTCCCCGTCGATGATCTCGGCGCGCATAGCCGAATTCGTGGCGCTCCATCAAACGCGACCGATTGATCGTGAACTTTGGATCGTCGAGCCCGGGCGTGTGCGTATCCACGAGCAGAAATAATTCGCACTCACTCACCCATACGTCCGTTCGTCGGCGATGACTTTGCCGTCGTTGGGAAGCGTGCCGGGCGCGACAAGATCAACCTCGCCCTTGAGCTTGGTGAGCGACTGCAACGTCTCGGCGATCTTGCTCTGCAGCGCGGCATCATGCGCACCAACCTCAGCCTTCAGCGTCATGGAGTCCTGCTCGCCCGTGCGGCCGACGACGAGGCGCACGCGGCCAAGCTCCGGATGGCGCTTTGCCAGCGCCGCGATCTGCTCGGGATGCACGAACATGCCTTTCACCTTGGTGGTCTGATCGGCGCGGCCCATCCAGCCCTTGATGCGCATATTGGTGCGCCCGCAGGGGCTCGCCCCCGCCAGCACCGCCGACATGTCACCGGTCGCGAGGCGGATCATCGGATAATCCCGATTGAACGAGGTGACGACGACCTCGCCGACATCGCCGTCGGGCACGGGATCGCCCGTCCCCGGCCGCACGATCTCGACGATCACGCCTTCGTCGATGATCATGCCCTCCAGTGCCGCGCTCTCGTAGGAGATGACGCCAAGCTCTGCCGTCGCGTAGCATTGATAGCAGGCAACGCCGCGCTCCTTGTATTCGTTGCGCAGCGAGGGAAATAGCGCGCCGCCGGAGACAAGCGCCTTCTTGATGGACGAGACGTCGCGGCCCGCCTCCTTGGCCTTGTCCATCAGGATCTTCAAATAGTCCGGCGCGCCGGTGTAGACGTTGGGCTTCAAATGCACGATCGCGTCGAGCTGCTGCTCGGTGTTGCCGGGGCCGGCCGGGATCACCGCGCAGCCGAGCGCGCGCGCGCCGCCGTCGAGCAGCCAGGCGCCGGGCGTCAAATGATAGGCAAACGTATTGTGCACGATATCGCCGGAACGCACTCCCGCTGCATACAACGCCCGCGCCGCGCGCCAATAGTCGTCGCCGCGGCCCTCGGGTTCGAAGATCGGTCCGGGCGACATCATGATCCGGCCCATGGCGCCCGCGGCGTCCGTCGCAAACCCGCCGAACGGCGGCGTTTTTGTTTGTAGCTCCTTCAGCGCGGACTTCCGCAGCACCGGTAGCTTGGCCAACGCGGCACGCGACGTCACCGATGCTGCGTCAACAGCCGTCAGATGCTCGGCCCAGCCCGGAGCTTTGGTCATCGCGCTTCGAATGAGATCAGGCAACAGGCCGAACTGCGAGCGCGCGCGAACAAGCGGATCGCGCGTTTCCAGATGATCAAAGTGGTCGGACATGGAGCGACGGTATCCTGATGCTACGGGTTTTGACCGCACTCTAAAGCCCAAACGTGCCGCCGGCAAAGCGGCACGTTCGGAATTGACGCGTCACCGGATGGCGACGGGCGTCACGGTCGAACCTGACGCGCCCTGCATCTTCATCGGCTGCATGAGGAATGCAAACTCGTAGACATTCTTGGCTGCGAGTTCATCGAGCTTCATGTTCTCCAGCAGATGCACGCCATTCACGACCAGGGCCAGCTGGTGCATCGGCAGCGACAGCGTTGGATCAGGATTGGGCGCGACTTCCACCGGCCAATTGTCGGCGCCCAGCAGCACCGGATCCTTGCTGATCAGCCATTGCGCGGCCTTCATGCCGAGACCTGGGCAGGTTTTGACGTACTTGGCATTGTCGACCGCCCACAGCTTGTGCCAGCCCGTATTGATGATGATCGCATCGCCCGCCTGAATCGTCGTGCCCTGCTTTTTCAACGCGCCTTCGAGATCTTCGACCGTGATCTCATAAGTGTCCGGCAACGTTGGCACGCCTTTGAATGCCGCCACATCGATCAGCACGCCGCGCGTCATGATGGTGCCGACCTGATGCACGCCGAGCTTCGAAAAGCCCGTGCGGCCAGCGATTTCACTAATCTTGATGCAATTGTAGAGGCTGTCCTCGTGGCTCTGATGCGCGAAGCCATCGAACTGGGTGCCGACCTGGCCGATTTCAGAGATGACGATCTCTTCGTTCGAACCGCGCTTGTTGGACGGCTGGTTGATGAATGTGCGCTTGATGTGCACGTCGAACCGGCGCGTCCCGAAGAACGGCATTTTCTCGTTGAGCACGTGCGCGAGTTCGATCACCTCGCCGGTCTTGATCATTTGCGCGGTCTTCAAGACGACCGCCGGTTTGATGTGATTGGCGGAACCGCGCTCGTCGGCGGCGCCCCACTTGGATGGGCAGCGTTCTCTTTCGGCCGGTGGCGTCCAGGTGGGTGTCTGCGCCTGCGAAACGGCGCTGCCGGCAACGATGGCAAAAACGGCACATGCGATTTTCGTGCAGTGTCATTGCTTCCTCCAAAATGTATAAGCGATGTCTGCCAATCGCAGCCTAGGTCCGCGTCAACACCGTTGGGAAGCAAGTGCCAAGGCGGCGGACTATCTGCCCGTCGATCAGCGCATACTGCATGAGAACTGATCGATTGGAGACTTACGCCAACCAGCGCTTACGGCGCTTGTAGCTCTTCACGTCGCGGAAACTCTTGCGATCGCCGCCGCCGACGCCGAGGTAGAATTCCTTGACGTCCTCGTTCTCGCGCAGGCTCTTGGCGTCGCCGTCCATGACGATGCGGCCGGTCTCCAGAATATAGCCGTAGGTTGCATAGCGCAGCGCAACGTTGGTGTTCTGCTCAGCCAACAGGAACGACACGCCTTCCTTGGTATTGATGTCCTTCACGATCTCGAAGATCTGTTCAACGATCTGTGGCGCAAGCCCCATCGAGGGTTCATCCAGCAGGACCATGTTCGGCTTTGCCATCAGCGCGCGGCCGATGGCGCACATCTGCTGTTCGCCGCCGGACGTGTAGCCGGCCTGGCTCGAGCGGCGCTCCTTGAGGCGCGGGAAGTAATTGTAGACCATCTCGAGGGCACCCGAGACTTCGCTGTTCTTGCGTGTGAAAGCGCCGGTCAGCAGGTTCTCCTCGATGGTGAGATGGCCGAAGCAGTGGCGCCCCTCCATCACCTGGATGCAGCCCATTTTCACGAGATCGTTCGGCGTCAGCTTGTCGACGCGCTGGCCTTTAAATTCGATCGAACCCTTCGTCACTTCGCCGCGCTCGGCCTTGATGAGGTTCGAGATGCACTTGAGCGTCGTCGACTTGCCTGCGCCGTTGGCACCGAGGATCGCTACGATGCCGCGCTCGGGCACTTCGATCGACACGCCCTTCAGAACCAGAATCACGTGATTGTAGATCGCCTCGACGTTCTTGACCGACACGATCGGCTTTGCCGCCGGAACAGGCGCCAGGCCAGACGAACCTGGGGCAATGATGGAGGCAGCAGCGGCGGCAGCAGCGGACATAGGAACTCCGAAGTATTTGGCAATTCGCAACAGGCAATAGGGGCAACAGCCCCTGTTGCCTGTTGCGTCACGTCACGTCACGAAGCGCACTTGGCTTCGATCTTCTTGTCGGCGGCGTACTTCTCGGAAACCGACTTCACGAGGATGTCGGTCTCGGCAGCACGTGCCGTGTAGCTGTCGGAGATGACCTTCCAGGCTTTGCCGTCCCACTGTTGGACGCTGCCACTGCGGGCGCCCTCATGATCGGCACAAGAGGTCTTGATGCCGTTGATCATGCCTTCCATGCCGAGTTCCTTGACGCGGGCAGCCGAGATGTCGAGGTTTTCGAGGCCCCAACGAATCTGCTCGCCCGTGAGCGGCTTCTTGCCGAACTTCTCCTGCGCCTTGCGGATCGCTTCGACGCCAAGCATCGCATTTACGATACCGCGGTTGTACAGCACCTGGCCGAAGTCTTCCTTGCCGAGGCGCTTGTCGCCGACTTGCTTCTCGATTTCGGCATGGACCGGGTACTTGCCGGCGCCGTGTTGAAGCATCAGGGATTTGTAACCCGTCGCCTGATCGCCGGCCGGAGTGACATCCGGTTCTGCGCCCGACCACCACACGCCGATCATCTTGTCGCGCGGGAAGTTGACCGCGGCGGCTTCCTTGATCGAGGTGCCGTTCATGACGCCCCAACCCCACAGCAGAACGTAGTCGGGCTTATCCTGGCGGATCGAGAGCCACTGCGATTTTTGCTCGACGCCCGGATGCGTGACCGGAATCGGCTTGAACTCGAAGCCGATCTTCTTGGCCATCTGATCGAGATGCGCGATCGGCTCCTTGCCGTAGGGGCTGTCGTGGAACACGAGCGAGATCTTCTTGCCCTTCATGTTGGCTTCGCCGCCCAGTTCCTTGGCGATGTGCTGCAGCGCGATGTCGGCGGCCGACCAGTAGGTGCCGAGCAGCGGGAAGTTCCAGTTGAACACAGCGCCGTTCTTGCTGTCGGCGCGGCCGTAGCCCATCGTGATGATCGGGATCTTGTCGGCCAGCGTTTTTTCCGTAAGCGCGAAGGTGATGCCGGTTGAAAGCGGGTTGAAGAACGCAGCGCCGGTCGGCCCCTTGCCCTTGAGGCGCTCGTAGCACTCGACGCCCTTGTCGGTGGCGTAACCGGTCTCGCACTCTTCGACGAGCAGCTTGACACCGTTGATGCCACCGTCGCGCGCGTTAATCAGCGCATAGTAGTCGGACACGCCGTTGGCGTAGGGCACGCCGTTCACGGCATACGCGCCCGTGCGGTACGACAGAATCGGAACGAACTGTTCGTTCGCTTGTGCCATGGCCGTCGCGGTCATCGCGACGAGGCTGGCTGATGCGGCCAGACCTGCGATCCACTTTTTCATGAGTTTCACTCCTTCTAAGCTGCGGTCGTTGGGTGGGATCCGCATCGGCACGCCGCATGCCGCGCGGATATCGGGGGGTCGTCAGTAAGGGAACGGCCAGAGCCGCAGTTTCTCCTTGGCCAGTGACCAAAGCTTGGCGAAGCCGTGCGGTTCCTTGATCAAGAGATAGCAGATGAGGCCGCCGAAGATAATGAACTGCAGGTGCGTGATCGTCTCGGTCGAGAGCGGCACACCAAGCTGCAACGGCACGACATTGAGCATGATCGGCAGGATCAGAATGAAGCCAGCCCCCAGGAACGAGCCCAGAATCGAGCCAAGGCCGCCGATGATGATCATGAACAGCAGATCGTTCGAGCGATTGATGTCGAAGGCGAGCGGCTCCCAGGAGCCGAGATGGACATAAGCCCAGAGCGCGCCGGCGACACCGCAGAAGAACGACGACACGGCAAAAGCCGAAAGCTTGGCATAGAGCGGCCTGATGCCCATGATCTCAGCGGCGATGTCCATGTCGCGGATGGCCATCCACTGGCGGCCGAGATTGCCGCGCACGAGGTTCTTGGCCAACAGCGCAAACACCGTCACGAACGTCAGCGCAAATAGGTAACGCTCCACGCCTGTGTTCACGCTCCAGCCGAGGACGTCCATGGCCGGCGCACTGACCGATCCGGACGGTTCGTAGTTGGTGAACCACTTCACCCGCGCGAAGACCCAATCGAAGAAAAACTGTGCGGCGAGCGTCGCGACCGCGAGATAGAGGCCCTTGATGCGCAGCGACGGGATGCCGAACAGGATGCCAATCATGGCGGCGGAGAGACCACCGAGCAGAATGGACACCACCGTCGGCAGCGCCATCAATGGCCCAAATCCGGTGTTGAACTTGAAGGCGAAGTAGGCCCCGATCGCCATGAACGCACCGCCCCCAAGCGAGATCTGGCCGCAATAGCCGGTCAGGATATTGAGCCCGATGGCGGCGAGCGAGAGGATCAGAAACGGGATCAGGATCGCCTTGAAGATGTAGTCGCGGCCAAACATGCCGACGTTGAAGTACGCCAGCAATGGCACCACCACGAAGGCGAACAGCAGCAACGCGTAGTACGCGATCCGATCCTGCCGGATCGGGAACATTTGCATGTCCGCCTGGTAGGTCGTGCTAAACTGGCCGGTCTCACGATAGAGCACTGTGAATTCCTATTTGTCGGGTCAGATACGCTCGATGATCTTTTCGCCAAACAAGCCTTGCGGACGCACCATCAGCACGGCCAGCGCCACCACGTAGGCGAACCAGTATTCGATGCCGCCGCCGACGAACGGGCCAAGATACACTTCGGCGAGCTTCTCGCCCGCGCCCACCATCAGCCCGCCGATGATGGCGCCGGGAATCGACGTGAAGCCGCCGATGATAAGGACCGGCAGTGCTTTCAACGCCAGGAACACAATCGAGAACTGGACGCCGAGTTTGGTGCCCCAAACCGTTGCCGCGACGAGCGCGACGAGGCCCGCGACCAGCCAAACGACAAACCAGATCCAGGAGATCGGAATGCCAACCGATTGCGCGGCGGCATGATCGTCGGCAACCGCCCGCAATGCGCGGCCGGTCTTGGTGTACTGGAAAAATGTCGCGAGCCCTGCGACCAGCACGCCCGCGATCAGTCCGCCCCAGACGTCGAGCTTGTTGACCAGGATGCCGCCGGGGAACATGCCGTCGAGCACGAACCACGCGTCCGTCGGGTAAAGCTTCAGCGGATAGACGTCGGAGCCGAACACCATCTGCCCGAGACCTTCCATGATGAAGGCCGCGCCGATCGTCGCCATGAAGAGCGTGAGACCGTCCTGATTGAGGAGCGGACCGATGATGTAACGCTCAACAACCCAGGCGATGATCGCCATGATGATGCCCGCAAACACCAGCGCGAGAATGATCGCGGCCCAATTCGGCAGACCTTGCTTCACCATCCAATCGAGCGAGCGTACCAGCGCCAACCCGGCCACCAGCACCATGGCGCCTTGGGCGAAATTGAAGACGCCGGAGGCCTTGTAGATCAGCACGAACCCGAGCGCGACGAGCGAATAGAGCACGCCCGACAGCAGCCCCCCGATCAACACTTCCAGAAATGAACCCAATACCGCCACGTGCCGTAATCCTCTTAATGCGATACGCCGAGATAAGCGTCGATCACTTTCTGGTTGCGCTGCACTTCGTCCGGCGTGCCATCGGCGATCTTCTGGCCGTAATCGAGCACGACGACGCGGTCGGACAGATCCATCACCACGCCCATGTCGTGTTCGATCAGCGCGATCGTCGTCCCGAACGTGTCGTTGACCGTCAGAATGAAGCGGCTCATATCCTGCTTCTCTTCGAGATTCATGCCGGCCATCGGCTCGTCGAGCAGAAGCAGCTCCGGCTCGGTCGCGAGCGCCCGGCCGAGCTCGACCCGCTTTTGCAAGCCATACGGCAAGCTTGCCGACCGGCGTCTTGCGGATGTGCTGGATCTCGAGGAAATCGATCACGCGCTCGACGACTTCGCGATGCTGGATCTCTTCCTTCTGCGAGGCGCCCCAGTAGAGCGCCTGCGACAGGATCCCCTTCTTCATCTTGAGCGTGCGCCCGGTCATGATGTTGTCGAGCGTCGACATGCCCTTGAAGAGGGCGACGTTCTGGAACGTGCGTGCGATGCCCTGAGTGGCGGCAATGTACGGGCGCATCTGCGACCGGCGCTGGCCCTTGAAGGTGATGACGCCTTCTTGCGGGTGATAAAACCCGTTGATGACATTCAGCATCGACGTCTTGCCGGCGCCGTTGGGGCCGATGATCGCCCGCACCTCGCCCTTGCGCACATCGAACGAAACGTCCTTGATGGCCGTGACACCGCCGAAGCGCATGGTCACGTTCTCGACCGACAGCATCACGCCGCCGATTTTTCCGGCGCGCGTGTTGGTCTGCATCGGTTTGGCGTCGACGTCGGCTTTCATTCGGCGGCCTCCCGCAATCCCGCGGCCGAGGGATAGAACGGCATGTCCACGACCTTCATGGCGCCTTCGATCTTACCTTTGCGGCCATCCTCGAACGTGACTTCGACCGAAATCCGCGCGTCCTTGGACCCATCATAAAGTGACGTCACGAGCGGGCCATAGCGATCCGCGATGAAAGAGCGGCGCACTTTCTGCGTGCGCGTCAGCTCGCCGTCGTCGGCATCGAGTTCTTTGTGCAGGATGATGAAACGGCGCACTTGCGAGGCCGCCATCTTGGGCTCCTGCGATAGCGCTTTGTTCAGTTCATCGACGCGCTTGCGTATCATCTCGACGACGTCCGGATGGGCCGCGAGTTCCTGATAGCTGGCATAGGAGACGTTGTTGCGCTCGGCCCAGTTGCCGACGCTCGTCAGGTCGATATTGATGAACATCGAGACGTAATCGCGCCCGTGCCCGAAGGCCACGGCTTCCTGGATCTCTGGAAAGAACTTGATGCGGTTTTCGAGATATTTCGGCGAGAAAATCGCACCATTGTTCAAACGGCCGACATCCTTCGCGCGATCGATAATGACGAGATGGCCGCGGCTGTCGATGAAGCCGGCATCGCCCGAATGCACCCAGCCGTCCGGCGTTTTGGTCGACTGCGTCGCCTCGTCGTTCTTGAAGTATTTCAGAAACACGCCGGGCGACTTGAACATCACCTCACCAGACTCCGCGATCTTGATCGCAACGTCGGGACCGGGCTTGCCGACGGTCTCGGGATAAACCTCGCCATCCGGCTGCAGCGTGATGAAGACGCTGGCTTCCGTCTGGCCATAGAGCTGCTTCAAATTTATACCGAGCGACCGGTAGAAGCGGAAGAGTTCAGGACCAATCGCTTCGCCGGCGGTGTAGGCAAGCCGCAAATTCGAGAACCCCATGCGATTGCGGAGCGGCGCATACACCAGCTTATCACCCAGCCAATACTGCAACCGCTCTCCGCCCGACACCGGCTTGCCGTTCAGGATCTTCTCCCCCGACCGCTGCGCGACTGCCATGAAGTGATCGTACATGCTCTTTTTGATTTTGCCCGCGTCCTCCATGCGCACCGTGATCTGGGTCAACATGGTCTCGAACACGCGCGGCGGCGCAAAGAAATAGGTCGGCCCGATTTCGCGGCGATCTTCCTGTGCAGTCTCGGCGCTTTCTGGACAGGCAACGCAAAGGCCACCCGCAAACGCTTGCCCATAGGAGAAAATGTGATCCCCAACCCAGGCCATCGGCAGGTAGGCGAGCAACGTGTCGTTGGCGGTGAATTTATCGAATTTGTTGGCGTTCTGGCCTGAAACCACAACATTTTCGTGCGTCAGCATCACGCCCTTCGGCCGCCCCGTCGTGCCCGAGGTATAGAGCATGACGGAGACATCGCCGCCCGTGCCCTTGGCGATTTCGTCGAGCCACCAGGAGGCCGCGTCCTTGTTCTCGGTGATTTCCTTCCGGCCAAGCGCTTGTACCGCGGCATACTCATGCAGATGGGAGGGATCATAGTCCTTCAGACCGCGCGGCTCGTCGTAGACGATCTGCTGCAGCCGCGGCAGGCGATCGGCGATCGACAGCAACTTGTCGACCTGCTCCTGGTCCTGGACGATCGCATAGCCGGCCTCGGCGTGTTCGAGGACATAGGCCATCTCGTCGGCGACTGAGTCTCTGATAAATCGGCACCGGCACCGCGCCGATACTTTGCACGGCGCAGAACGCCCAATAGAGCCGTGGCCTATTGGAACCGATGATCGCAACGGAATCGCCGCGCTCAAGCCCGAGCTTTCGCAGCCCAATTGCCAGCGCCCGCACCTCATCGCGGACCTCAGCCCATCCCCACGTTTGCCAAATCCCGAGATCCTTGCGACGAAACGCAGGACGATGGCCAAAGCGCTCCGCGTTGCGCAGAAGCAGCTTCGGCACGGTATCGTCGCGGCCCGGCGCCGCAGCCGTATCGCCAATCACATCCAACCTCCCTCTGCGCGTGCAGGCCGGACCATTCGGTTCCATGGCACGCGTCTTGGCGCTTGGCGCGCCTATTTTTTGTCAGCACACGACGGAGCGCGCTGCCTCGATACCGTATCAGAGTGCGATATGAAGTACCCGACTTCTATACGACTTTTGACAGACAGACAGGGAATTGTGTGTTACCCAATGAAATTCTCCGATCACATGCAATCAACTTGGCGACAGACATGCCGTCATGGTGCGCCATAGGCGCCGAGCCGCGCGACGTCGCAGACGTTCAGCGCGCCGCGCGCGACCGTCACCAAGCCCTCCCGCTCCAACGTCTGCAGAGCTTTGCCGGCGTGCGCGCGCGACACACCCGCCAGAAGCGCCAACTCTTCCTGCGAAATTTCAACCCGGTCGCCAACGCCTGGATAAAGCACCGGGTTGCATAGCCAGGAAATGTGACGCGCGACCCGCACCGTCGGATCCAACAGCCGATCATATTCGATGGTGGCGATGAACTGCCCCATGCGCTCATTGAGCTGGCGCAAGAGAAAACGATTGAAGCCGACGCTGCGCTCAGTCAGCCAGTTGAAGGTCGCCATATTGAGGAAGCCGAGGCGCGTCTCGCGCAGCGCCACCAAATCGTACTTCCTCGGCTCGTTCTTCAGAACCGAGCCCTCGCCGAACCAGCCACCCGCGCCGACACCCGCAAACGTCATGGCCCGGCCGTCGCTCGAGATCGCGCTGATCTTGACGAGGCCGGCGACAACGCCCGTCCACGCCTCGACCCGGTCACCGCGATGCCAGACATAGCTGCCCGGCGGATAGGTCTTCTCCGTGAGCCCGGCGCGCGTCCGCTCTGCTTCAGCGGGCGCCAAAGTCTCGAGCCAGAACGGCGCAATGGCCTGGTGTTTGCGAACGATCACGCGACCTCGTTGCAGCAAGTGGCGCGACTATGACGATAGGGCCCGACAGTAGGGCCAAGTGCCCACCTGTTCAATTGCCGGGCTTGAGCCTACGCTTGTCGCTCTATCGTCAGATGCCGGTGCTACGCTTGCGCACATCGATGTCACGTCCACCCCCCGTATGAGGTCTGCCTGCATGCGCCGTTCTCCGCGCCCTCTTCGATCCTCACTTGCCGTCGCCGCCACTTTGGCTCTCGGATCGGGGGCTCTCGTATCGGGGGCTCTCGTATCGGGGGCGCTCGTCGCCGGCGCCAGCGCCGAAGAGCCCTTCGCCGGGCCGCGCGCGTTCTCGTTCGTCGCCCTCGGCGACATCCCGTACAAAATCCCGAACGACTACCCGCGCCTCGACCGTTTGATCGGCGCCATAAATCAGCTGAAACCAGCGTTCTCAATCCATGTCGGCGATATCAAGTCGGGGTCGAGTTCCTGCGCCGACGAGACCTTGAAGCAAGTGTTCGACCGATTTCAAACTTTCGAGCAGCCGCTGATTTATACCCCTGGAGACAATGAGTGGACGGACTGTCACCGTCAGGCCGCGGGTAAATTCAATCCGCGTGAACGCCTCGCGAAGGTCCGCGAGATATTTTTCCCCAAGCCCGATCAGGCGCTCGGCAAAAAGGTGCTGCCGGTGGACTCTCAAACCAATATCCAGCCTGTTCACGCAAGATACGTCGAGAATGTCCGTTTTGCAAAGAATGACATTCTATTTGTGACGCTGCACGTCGTCGGATCGAATAATGGCTTCGAAGCCAATGACAAGGACGCGGCACTCGAATACTTCGAGAGAAATGCCGCCAATATAGCCTGGCTCGACGACAGCTTTCGTCTTGCACGCGACACCGGCGTCAGGGCCATGGTGATCGCGATGCAAGCCAACATGTACGATATCCGGCAGAAATACCCGGCAATGCCCAGCGCCTCGGGCTACATAGATACCGTGCGCACCATTGAACGCGGCGCAAAATCACTTGGAAAACCGATCCTGCTCGTGCAAGGCGACGAGCACGAACTCGAAATCCAAGGCTTCGCCGGCACCGATTACAAGCGCGTTCCGAACGTCCTGCGTTTGCAAGTCATGGGCGCCGACTATGTGCATGCGATCCGCGTGATCGTCGATCCCGATAGTCCTGGCGTTTTTGGATTCATTCCACTGATCGTCCCCGCAAACGGGCCGATGTAACGTCGATCGCCGCTCACGGGTCTCTTGGTATTATTGGGCGATAGCCGGCATCGCCCCAATGTCGCAGACGCACGGCACTCACGGAGACGGGTGCCAAGAAGCCGTAGTGTCGCGCCAGCCGTGTCAAAGCGAGTTCCAAAATCACTTTACTCGCGCGTTGCGGCCAGCCCTCCGCGCGCTCGACCACTTCCAATCCCTGCTCAAGGCAGCAGATATCGACGAGCAACCCGGCAAGCTCCGGACCGACCGCCTCCAAGGCTGCATAAACGCGTTTTTGGGCTGCAATAACGCGACTTGGCGCATCGACGCCCGTCGCTGGCGTCCCCGGACGCAGACCGCCATCGACCTTGACCGCGGACCAATCCATTGTCACGCGAGGCTGCATTTGCGCGACCTGGAAATCGACGGCGAGACGTTCGCCAGCCTGCACCAGTTCGCGCGCCAGCAGCGCCATCCCATTCTTGCGGCGGCGGCGGCCCAACCAGGCCAGCGGCGTTGCGGCGCGGGCTCTTGCGGCTCTGCGCGAGAGTTTTTTTGGCGTATTTGCCTGACGCATTTTCTCGATTCTCACAGCTGAGTTTCCATATTCAGATAAATTCGCGACGCTGCCACGGCCGGGCTCAACGCTATGCTATTGCGGGCTAAACTGCGGATTCCCCGCTCGAGCAACGTCATGATGAAGTCGAACTGCCGCTCGTCGCGCAGGTCCTCGATCACGTGGCAGGCATGCGCGACGGTGGTCCGATCGCGACAATAAAGCTGGCCAATTTGAGTCATGGTCAGACCGCAGGCCACGTGGGCCAGATACATTGCGATTTGACGTGCTTGACTGTGCGCGAGAACGCCGCGCTGCATTGAATGGATTGCATGCGCATTTACCTGGAACGTACAAATAACCACGTGATCGACAATTACCCGAAGCGGGATTTTCTCCCTGATTTTGCCCCGCGGGCCGTGACTTCGTGGCTTTTTTGTCGCGAAAATCGACCGCTTCTTTGTGCAACTCATTCACGTTACCCATCAGGAGTTTCTGCCGTTCTGCGCGCTTGATCGTGAGACGGACATTCTTTAGACATTGACAAGTGTTCAGTGCACGCACCTAGATAGCACCGATTGAATCTCGATAGAGATGATCGAGTTAAGTGACTGAGAATCCGGTCGGGGGACCATGGCAACTCGCATTCGGGACATTCGCAAAAAGCGGGGACTGACCCTGCAGCAGCTGGCAGACGTGGTCGGCACCACCGCGCAGACCATCCAGCGGCTCGAGACGGCAAACATGACCGTTTCACTCGATTGGTTGTTGCGGATCGCGGCGGCCTTGGATCTCACGGCCGCGGACCTGCTCGACGGCAACAACGGCCGGCGTATCCGGTTTCTCGGCATGCTTGGCGTCGATGACAACGTCATGACTTCGTCTCCCGCCGGGCTCAGCGACCACATCACGATCGAGCTACCGCAAGGCGCCCCGGTTGCCGTCAAGTTGGCAGAACGGACGGCAGAATTCGAGCCGGGTACTATCCTAGTTGCGGAGCGTCTCGAAAAGGACGACTGGCGCAAATCCGACGGTCTGGATTGCCTCGTCTCCGACCTGCAGGGGCGCGTCGCGTTGCGCCAGATCGTTTACGATACCAAAGGCAAGGTCACCCTCGTCCAGAAGAGCAAAGACGGCGCCGTGGAGCGCAATCCGAAAATCTCCTGGATCGCACCGATCAAGGCAGCCGTCCGGTATTTTTAGCGTCGGCGCGCCCGTCTGCGCGAGGACTTATCCCCGCCGTTGGCCGGCGTGCGACAATGGGTGGGTGAAAAGCTCCAATTCCGCCCCTCTCAGGCTCCGATCCCGCAATGAACGCCACGTCGAACTGCAGCGCCTCTTGCCACTCTGGCCGCACGAAATCGCCGATCGAAGCCGCCTTGGACGCGCGCGGCTCCGGCATGCGCTCCGCGCCGCACTGCGCGCCGAGCGCCAGCGCGGCCGCAGCGGCCACTGGACCTACGATCTTGGCCGGCACGCCCGCTTGGCCGCAGCCTACAAGGCCGAGCTGTCCGATGACCAACCTGCAACGTGAGCCGGCGCCGATGTCGATGCAGACATCGCGAGCCAAAGACCGTTATTTTTCCTTGCGCGTGCCAAGGCCCATTTGTTTGGCGAGCTCCGAGCGGGCAGCGGCGTAGTTCGGCGCCACCATAGGATAGTCGATCGGCAAGCCCCACTTCTCGCGGTACTCTTCGGGCGACAGATTGTAGTGCGTGCGCAGATGCCGCTTCAGCGACTTGAACTTCTTCCCATCCTCGAGACAGATCAGGTAGTCCGGCAACACGGATTTTTTCACCGAGATAGCTGGCTTCAGCTCCTCGCGCACGTCGGGCTCGGGAGCATGAGCCACCCGCCCCAGCGCGTCGTAGACACCCTGGATCAGCGCTGGCAGATCGGAGGACGCAACGACATTCTTTGCGACATAGGCCGACACGATTTGCGCGGTCAGCTCGACGAGATTGCTCTTCTCTGCATCAGTCACGTCGTCCTCCAGAAGTGGGGCCTAGATGAGCGGAAACGCCACGCGGATCGGTTGAGACGCTGAAATGTTGCATCGCCCGCGCTTCAGTGCGTGGGTAACGCCGATGTCTATTGAGACATGAACACCGTAAATCTTTAGTGAAAATCAATATCTGCGGCGCGCCATCAAGGACACCGCACCAATTTTCAGTCGCAAGACTTAAGTGATTTGTCGATAAAATTCAATAAGTGCGGCAAATCTGAGCAAATATTGACGCCAGATGCGGCTTGGCGCACGAGACCTACAAGTGTTCTGCTCGCACCTCGGCGATTTCTTTTAGTCTCATCTCCGACCGAACCGGTAACCAGCGGCGTCGTGATATGACGCCCGCGCTCAAGGCGGGCTATAAGTGCGGTCTGGCGGGCTTTGCCCGCCGCTTCGCCTCGGCCCCGGCCCCGTCCTTGTGAGCAGCGTCCATGAAGTCGTCAAAAGTGCCCGATCGCGCCGATCGCATCGTCAAATCCGATTCGGACTGGAAAGCGGAGCTGACGCCCGAGCAGTTCCACGTCGCCCGCAAACACGGCACCGAGCGCGCCTTTTCGCATCCCTACAACGCCGAGAAGAAGAGCGGCACATACATGTGCGTCTGCTGCGGCGAGCCCGTGTTCGCCTCGCAAGCCAAATTCGACAGCGGCACCGGCTGGCCAAGCTACACCGCGCCCGTTTCCGACATGGCGGTCAGCGAGCACGAGGACCGGTCGTTCTTCATGCGCCGCGTCGAGGTGCAATGCGCGCGCTGCGACGCCCATCTCGGCCACGTATTCCCCGATGGCCCCGCGCCGACCGGCCTCAGGTACTGCATCAACGGCGTCGCCCTGAAATTCAAGCCCGACGAGGGCTAACTTCCGCCCGCTTTCAGCTCGCCCAGCGCCGCAGATCCGGCGCGGCAGAGCCCGAATCGAACCGTCCACTCTGGAGACCCAGGAGGTCGCCACCATGCATGCCCCAACCCGTTCGCCGCTGCGCATCGATCCGCTCATCGATCCGCCCATCGATGCCCCAAAAGCCCCGCGCCGTCCCCTCACCGCCGTGCATCACGGCGTCACAATCACCGACGACTACGCGTGGTTGCGCGCCGAGAACTGGCAAGACGTGATGCGTGACCCGTCGGTGCTGGCGCCCGATATCCGCGCGCATCTCGAGGCGGAGAACGCCTACACCGCCGCAACGCTCGCCGGCACCGAAGAGCTGCAAGCGCGTCTGTTCGCTGAAATGAAAGGCCGCATCAAGGAGGACGACAGCTCGGTGCCGACGCCTGACGGCGCCTGGGCCTACAACACCTCCTTCGTCACCGGCGGACAGTATCCGCGCGTCGGCCGCCAACCTCGCGCGGGTGGCGCCGAGACCATCCTGATCGACGGCAACGCCGAAGCCGAAGGCCGCCCCTACTGGCAGCTCGGCGGCGCCAATCACAGCCCCGACCACAAGCTGCTCGCTTATTCCGTCGACGACAAAGGCTCGGAGCTCTTCACCGTCCGCATCCGCGACATGGCGACCGGCCGCGATCTGGCCGACGAAATTCCCGACACGCGCGGCGGCGTCGAATGGGCCCGCGACGGCCGCACGCTGTTCTACATCCGCCTCGATGCCAACCAGCGGCCGCTGTTCGTCTACCGCCACGTCGTCGGCACGCCCGCAAGCGCCGACGTGCTCGTCTACGAAGAGAAAGACATCGGCTTCTATGTCGGCCTCGGCCACACCCAGTCGGGCCGCTTCATCACCATCGAGGTGCATGATCACCAGACCACCGAGATCTATCTGATCGACGCCGACGCGCCAGAAACCCCACATAAATGCGTGCTTCCGCGCCGTCACGGCCACGAGTACCACGTCGAGCATCACGGCGATGACCTGATCATCACCACCAACTCGGGCGGCTCGGAAGACTTCCGCATCTGCGCCGCACCGATCGCCGACACCCGCGAGGCCAACTGGCGCGAACTGATCCCGCACAAGCCCGGCCGCCTGATCCTCGAGACTGTCGCTTTCAAGCACAACCTCGTCCGCCTCGAACGCGAGGACAGCCTGCCGCAGATCATCATCCGGCGCTGGTCGGACGGCGCCGAGCACGCGATCGCCTTCGACGAAGAGGCCTATAGCCTCGGCATGTCGTCGGGCTACGAATACGACACGACGACGCTGCGTTTCACGTACTCGTCGATGACGACGCCGTCGGAGGTCTACGACTACGACATCGCGACCAAGACGCGCACGCTGCGCAAGCGCCAGGAGATCCCAAGCGGCCACAACGCGAGCGACTACGTCACGCGCCGCCTGTTCGCGCCGGCCGCCGACGGCGAAACCGTGCCGATCTCGATCCTCTACAAGAAAGGCACACCGCTTGACGGCTCGGCGCCGCTGTTTCTCTACGGCTACGGCTCCTACGGCATCTCGATTCCCGCCTCGTTCTCGACGACGCGGCTCTCGCTCGTCGATCGCGGCATGATCTTCGCCATCGCGCATATTCGCGGCGGCAAGGACAAGGGCTATCGCTGGTACACGGGCGGCAAGCTCGCGACCAAGATGAACACCTTCACGGACTTCATCGTGGCCGGCGAGTATCTCGTCGCCAACAACTACACGACACGCGGCCGCATCGTCGCCAATGGCGGCTCGGCCGGTGGCATGCTGATGGGCGTCGTCGCCAACCTTGCGCCGGAGCTGTTTCTCGGCATCATCGCCGACGTGCCATTCGTCGACGTGCTCAACACCATGCTCGACGAATCACTGCCACTGACGCCGCCCGAGTGGCCCGAGTGGGGCAATCCGATCGCGAGCAGCGTCGAGTTCGAACGCATCCGCGCGTGGTCGCCCTACGACAACGTGACGGCGAAAGCGTATCCGCACATCTTCGCCTATGGCGGGCTCACCGATCCGCGCGTCACCTATTGGGAACCGGCGAAATGGATCGCGCGTCTGCGCGAAAAGAACACGTCACCCAACATGATCCTGTTGAAGACCAACATGGAAGGCGGCCACGGCGGCGCCTCGGGCCGCTTCGAAGCGCTGAAGGAACTCGCGCTCGACTACGCCTTCGCGCTGAAGATCGCGAACACGATCGGCGCCAACGCGGGCGTGTGACACGCCATCGACGAATTTTTAGGTCCGATGCTGGGCGAAACTCGACGTATTCGCCATGGGTTGGCACCTCGTACAATGACACCGGCGAAATAGCCTCGCCGGTGCCAAGTGCGCAGTCGTTTTCCGCGCCGCGGCTCAGCGGCTTTTCCAGCGGCAGTCCTCAGCGGCCGCCCTGCCGGCACGCTGCCGGCCCCCCGACCGTCGCGCCCTGTCCGCCATCCGGTCCAAGCCGCCTGCCCATTAACCGATCTATACTTGCAGTATTCGCGGCGCCGCCTCGGCGCCCACGAACCGCCTCCCCCTTTGACGGGGGAGGTCGACCGGCACGATGGCACGCGCGCGGGATGGTGGCGGCCGCGCGCAAGAAAAAAATTCAAATCGTCCTTGCCGGTCGGCTGGGGGTGAAGCAATGACCGCCGCCCGCGCCGCCGATTCCCCGTCGTGGTGAATCCGCAGGAGATCGACACAACCGGCACGGCGTATGGATGCCAGGCACAAGGCCTGGCATGACGGCTGTGTGAGGCTGTGCGCGATGAGACCGGCGTCGCAACACCCCCAGCCGTCATCCTGGGCCTTGTGCCCAGGATCCAGGACCACCGCCGGCATTGGGGCCACCGGCATTGGGGCCACCGACATTGGGGCCATAGTTCTGTCGGCGTCGGTCGTGATATTGGGTGACGGCTGAACGAGGGACGGGCAACGCATGGCACAGGACGACGAGATCCGCGGCACGCGCAAGGGCCTGCTTTCGCTAGTCGACGATTTCGACACGCCCGAGAAAGCCTATGCCGAGGCCGAGCGGCGCATCGCAGCAGCTCTGCGCGAAAACAAGACGGAATTGGACCTCCAATTACGTCACCTGCGGCAGCTTCCGCCATCGATCGCCCGCTGCACCGCCCTGACCGTCCTCTTACTTGCCGGCACCCAAGTTGCCGACCTCACCCCCATTGCTGACTGCACCGCCCTGAGACAACTTTCGCTCTCCCGCACCCAGATCGCGGACCTCACGCCCATCGCCGGCTGCACCGCCTTGACGGACCTTTGGCTCGACGAGACTCAGATCGCCAGCCTCGCGCCCATCTCGGGTTGCACCAACCTTACGATCCTCTGGTTCAGCGGCACTCAGGTCGCCGACCTCGCACCTATCGCCGGCTGCGACCAGATCAAACACCTCTGGCTAGACCACACCAAGGTCACCGACCTAACGCCCATCTCCGGCTGCATCACCCTAGAGGGCCTCATGCTAGCCAGCACCCCGGTCGCCGACCTCACCCCCATCGCCAACTGCACCGCTCTGTGGGGACTTGAACTCGACGGCACTCACGTGGCCGACCTCACGCCCATTGCCAACTTCGTCCAACTTGTTAATGCGGTCGCGAACGGCAAGACCTCACAATATAGCGGATTGTCTTTCCTGGACGCCGCTGTGTCTGATCGCGCACCGTTCAATCGTCTCGTCGAATTAGAACAGCCCCATAGGACCATTGAGACAATCAACTATCTCCGCCGCCAGCAAGACCTTGAGGAGTACTGGCCGGAGCGCCACGAGCGACTACCCAACATCGCCGAAATTTTTGCCGGCATCGAACCCGACCTCCCCAACGCCAAATCGGTTCCGGCCCAGGCTCGCCAAGGCCTGACGTTCGGCGGCGCCGACGATCAACCAATCGCGCTCGCCGCGCCATCGGGCGAAAGAGTGCTGGATACGCCTGCGCAGCGTGACTTCTACGACGAGATCAAGGACAAGGCTGCGGCCCTCGTCGATGACAGCGCACTGCGCAGCAGCAATCGGCTCGCTGAAATCCGCCGCAACGGGGAACGGCTGATCGACAGCATGGGCGCCACGCTGACCGACCTCAAGGAGCGTCAGTTCTGGTCGCGGATGAATGCGCTGCGCCGTCGCCTCGAAGCCGACAAGCTCGCGCGACGCGTGCCCGATCCCGACACGCCGCCCTTGCCCGAGGATACGGCCGGACGGCTCGAAGACCTGGTCGATACATTGAACGTCTTTGCTGCCGGCGATCCCCTTCTCACCGAGATCGACCGCCAATCGCTCGATCCCGCGACACGCATCGCGACCGAAGCCTTGACCGAAGCCGCGCGCCAAATCGCCGAAGCCGTCTCGGGCAAGCCGCAGGTTGTCACTCCCGAAGCCGCCGGCACATTGCGCGAAGTCACGTCCGTTCCCACGGGCACCTCGCCTTCGATCGACCGCGACAAGGAATTCGCCGTCCGTTCATCGCGCAATCTCGTCATCGAGATGCTGCGCCGCGTCGCGGCTGCGAAAGAAAATTTGTTCCGTCGAGCCAGAAGCGCACCCGGAAAGTTGGCCAAAGGGTCGGGTGCGGCATTGGCATTTGGTATCGGCGCACACTCGATCGCGGAAGTCGTCGTCACCTACCAAGTCGTCATTCGCGGCCTGATCAAAGGCATGCCCGGCGAAGCCACCCTGCTCAAGATCGTCGAGTACCTCATCAAGTTTGCCGGCTGACGTCACGTCTTCCTTCTCCCCATCTTTCACGGGGAGAAGGTGGCCGCCCTGCGCGAAGCGCAAAAAGGATGGGGGCCGGATGAGGGGCAGCAGCGCGTTCGGTGCGGTACAGCAAGCGTCGGTTGGGTTAGCAGCGGCCATGATGGCGCGATTGCCGGCGGCCGATCACCCGCGCGTAACCCAACACGGTCCGCCGTGTGATGCGCATCCTTTCAGACCCTCACCGCCCCGCCGCATACCCCTGCATGCCGCGCGGGTTGGCCGCCGCCTTGCGCCTGACGCCATCCTGTGACGCCGCCGTCAGTCGCCCTTCCGACCAGTCGCCGCCGACCTCGACCTTGTGGCCGCGCTTTTCCAACTCCGCGACCGTCGCCTTCGGCACGCGACCTTCGACCACCACCACGCCGGGGCGCGCCGCGCGCGGCCAGAACGAGGCCGGGAAATGCTCGATGTGCCACGTCGGCGCGTCGATCGCCTCCTGCAGGTTCATGCCGGCATGCACGTGCCGCAGGAACATCTGGCAGCTCCACTGATCCTGCTGATCGCCGCCGGGCGTGCCCCAGCTCATGTACGGTTTGCCGTCGCGATAACTGATGCCGACCGACAGCGTCGAGCGCGGCCGCTTGCCGGGCTGCAGCGCGGCTGGATGGCTCTCGTCGAGCCAGAACATCTGCGCGCGGGTGCCGAGCGGCCAGCCGAGCGCCGGGATCACGGGCGAGGAATGCAGCCACCCGCCCGAGGGCGTCGCCGTGAACATGTTGCCGGCTTTGTCGATGACGTCGATGTGCACCGTGTCGCCGCTGGTCTCGCCCATGCGCCCGACCGTTGGCTCGCCCGCACCCGCCGACGACACCGCGACGCGCTTGTCGCTCGTGCCTTTGACGATCACCTTGCCGCCAAAACCCTCGACCGTGCCGGGCCGCTGCTCCAACGAGGCGCGCGCGCCGATCAGTTTGCGGCGCTCCGCGTTGTAGGCCTCGCTCAACAGCACATCCATCGGCACCTTGGCGAACGTTGGATCGCCGTAGAACGCCTCGCGATCCGCGTAGGCGAGCTTGGCGCTCTCGATCCACAGGTGCAGGAACTCGGGCGATGCCGGCGCGAGCGTGTCGAGATCGGTGCCCTTCAGCAGCGCCAGCATCTGCAACAGCACCGGCCCTTGCGTCCATGGCCCTGGCTTGAACACGCGATGGCGGCCGTAGTCGAGCGCCAGCGGCGCTTCGAGCGTCGGGACCCAGGTCGCCAAATCCTGCGCAGTCAGTACGCCCTTGTGGCGACGCCCCGTGACGTCCATCACCTCGTTGGTGCGGCAGAACGCATCGATCGCCTCGGCGACAAAACCCTGGCTCCAGGCGCGGCGCGCCCGCTCGATCTCTTTCTCGCGCCCGCCGCCGCCCGCTTCGGCCTCGTGCAAGATCCGCGCATAGGTCGCCGCGTGCGCTGGATTGCGGAACAGCGTGCCGGCCGGCGGTGGCTGACCGCCCGGCAGATAGAGCGCGGCCGACGTCGGCCAATGCTCGCGGAACAGATCTTTCACGGTGTCGATGGTCGCGGTGATGCGCTCGACCAGCGGATAGCCGTGTTCGGCGTAGCCGATCGCGGGCTCCAGCACGTCGCGCAGCCGCATGGTGCCGTGATCGCGCAGGATCATCATATAGGTCTCGAACGTGCCCGGAATGCAGGCGGCAAGCAGCCCGGTTCCCGGCACGATGTCGAGGCCCAGATGATCGCGATAATGCTCGATCGTCGCACCCGCCGGGGCCGGGCCCTGCCCGCAGACGACCTTCGGCGCATCCCATCCGGGCTTGGCGATCATCACCGGCACATCGCCGCCGGGACCGTTCAAATGCGGCTCGACCGTCTGCAGTGCGAAGGCGGCCGCGACGCCCGCGTCGAAGGCATTGCCGCCGCGCTCCAGGATCGACATGGCAACCGCCGTCGCGATCCAGTGCGTGGTGGCGGCGACGCCGAACGTGCCATCGATTTCCGGGCGGGTCGTGAAGGCATTCGGATTGACGAAGGACATGGGCGCTCGCTCGGATTCGCTGAAATTGTCCGGCGCATCCAAGCACATCCGGGTCGGTGCGGAAACGCCGCCCCGGCATGGCTCCCCATTGTGCAACCGCGCCCGCCGGTGCCGCGCATACCAACGCGTATTCTGGCCGTCCGCAGCGCCGATGGCATTTCAAGCGAGTTTCCAAATTACGATCACAAACACTTGAATTGCGCATGCATTTATATAATTGAGCCGCCCGCACCTGCATTAATACCGTCCGCCCTAAAAACCATTGAATAAATGCATACCTGCCGATAGTATTCCACTTTTTATCATTATATTTCAACAACTTCAATTCACCCTCTTGGTCCTCGATGAATTCCAACGCCGCCCGCTGGCGCAATCATTTTGAAACACACCCATAATCGAATTTTAGCCAATTTCGTTCAATTATTCCGTTGAGATCATATCTTCGAACTCAACGCTGGCCGGCTCGGCGGCCATTCAGCGTTTTTGGGCGCGGCGCATAAACGAGCAGGGATTTGGGGACCGTATGCAGCGTTTCATGACCTGTCTGACGACAGAGCACGATCTTCGCATCGTGCTCATCGCCGTGCTCATTTGCGCCGGCACGATCGCATCGTCGCTGCGAACCTATGTCTATGCGCTCGGCAGCAAAGGCCGCCGCCGTCAATTCTGGCTCCTGGCCACCGGCGCGGGCGCCGCGACCGGCATCTGGAGCACGCACTTCGTTGGCATGCTTGCCTATCAGCCCGGCATCCCGACCGCCTATCACAGCGGCCTCACGGTCCTCTCCTTTATGCTTGCATTGATCGGCAACACGCTCGGCTTTTGGACGGCTGCACGCGGCAATCGCATCGCCCAAGCGATGGGCGGCGCCTTCATCGGCATGGCCATCGGCGTCATGCACTTCACCGGCATGCAGGCCATGGACGTCGCCGGGCACGTCAGCTGGAACCCGTCCTTGTTCGCCGTCGCCTGGGTGCTCGGCATCGCCCTCTCGATCGCGGCGATACTGGTGTTTCACGCCAGCATGCGCGGCGCGCGCGCGCTTGGCGGCGCACTGCTGGTTGCCGCGATCGCCTCCTTGCACTTCACGGCCATGTCCGCGGCCGTCATCGTCCCCGATCCGGCCATCGCGATCAGCGCGCTCGCCATCGACCGCATCGCGCTGACCGTCAGCATCGTCACGCTGTCGGCGCTGGCGATAGCGGGCGGCGCCATATCGGCCTTTGTCGACAAACTCCACATCGAACTCGCCGCCCGCACCGAGAGCCTCGAGTCGGAATTCGATGACCGCCATCGCGCCGAGGAGCAGCTGGTCCAAAAGCAAAAGCTCATCGGCGCGCACCAGAAAATGCTGAGCAAGCTCGTCCATAACGAGATCGTGCGGACTGGGGCGGCAGCCGACGCATTCCGCGTGATGGCGCAGACGATCGCGCACGACTTGCACTGCGACCGGGTCGGATTCTGGATGCTCGACAAGAGCAAGGACGGGTTCGATTTCTGCGAGGTCTACTCGGCCGCCGACGCGACGTTCGAGACGCCGCCGCACAGCCGATTCAAGGACAATGCGGCGACCATGGCCGGCATCTTCGGCAAGACCATTGCCGCAGTCGACGATCTCGAGACCGCCACGCACCTGCCGCCCTATTACGACGCCCTGCGCGCCGTCGGCATTTGCTCGACCATCCAGGCCCCCATCATTGCCCACGGCAATCTCGTCGGCTTCCTGACATGCGCCATGGTTCGCCGTCAGGTGCGCTGGTCCGACGAACACAAGCTGTTCGCCAGCGACATCTGCAAACTTGCCGCCCTCGTCATCGAGCGCCAAGACCGCGAACGCGCTGAGTCAGCCATCGCCCGCACCGCTGATCGCATCAAGAACCTGCAAGCGATCCTCAGCGACGCCATGCGCAGCGAAACGTTTCGCCATGGCACCGCGCACGACGCCATTCTGCTCTTGAGCGAGCAGGCGACGCGCCATCCCATGATCGATCGCGCCGGGGTCTACCTGTGCGACACGGACGACATCAACGTCACGCCGTTCGCGCAATACGATCGCCGTGGCGCCGATTATCACCAAACAGCGCGAATGCCGGCCGCATCCTTCGTGCCAAGCGGACGCTTGGACGAGATGACCGAACCGGTGATCTTTGCGGACCTGCAATCCGATTCTGGAGCACTTCCAGCGCGGCGAGCTTATGCCTTGCAGCACGGCGTCTTCGCCGCGATCGACATGCCGATCACCAGGGACGGACGCGTCGCCGGCATATTCTGCGTCCGCTTCTGCGGCCACCCGCATCAGTGGGAACAAGACGAAATCATGTTCGTCGCGTCGCTCGCCAACATGGCATCGCTCGCGATCGAACGCCTGGAGCGGCAGAAAGCCGAGGCGCTGGTTGCCACGGCGGCAGAGCGCCTGTCACACCAGCAGACGATCCTCGACGGGATCATGCGGCACGATGCGTTCCGCACCGGATCGGCCAACGCGGCCATCGATCTGCTGAACCAGAATGCGATCGCATACCCTGCGATCGACCGCTCCTGCGTCTACCTCAAGGATCCGGATGGCGTCTCAGTCTCCCTCTTCAGCCTGTGCGACAGCAGCGGAACGCCGTTGAACCCCCTGAAGGCGAGCCCAATCACCTCCTTCGTTGCGAGCGGCGACCTCGACGACATCCGCGACGCCGTGATCATCCCCGACCTGCAAACCGACGCGCGGATCGCCTCGACACGCCGCGACTTCGCCGCCCTGAACGGCCTGCATCGCGCGATCGACATGCCCATCACCAAGGACGGTCAAGTCGTCGGCCTCTTCTGCATCAGCTCGCGCCAAAACCAATTCGCGTGGTCGCGCGACGACATCATGTTCGTCTCCGCGCTGGCGAAGATGGCCGCACTCACCTTTGAGCGCAGCGAGCGCCAGAAGGCCGAAGTCCGCCTCGTGGACGCCACCGACCGTCTGCGCCAACAGCAAGCGATCCTCGACGACATCATGCGGCACGAGGTGTTCCGCACCGGCACCGCCGTCGAGGCCACCGAATTCCTGCACCGGCAAGCGACCGCCTATCCGCTGATCGAGCGCGCCTGTATCTACATGAAGGACCGGGACGCCGACCGCCTGTCGCTGTTCAGCGCGCATGACGTGCGTGGCTCCGGCTTCGACATCATGCCATCGGGCGCGGTCGCAGCATTCGCTCCCAGCGGCAACCTCGACGATCTGACCGAACACGTGGTCATCGCCGACCTGCAGTCCGATCCGGCCATCCCTGAAACGCGCAAGACCTACGCCCGCTCGAACGGTCTGCGCAGCGCCATCGACATGCCCATCACGAAGGATGGCCACGTGGTCGGCGTCTTCTGTGTCCGCTCCTGCACCCGGAAGGTCGAATGGTCGCGCGACGAAATCATGTTCGTCGCCGCGCTTGCCAAGATGGCCGCGCTGGTTTTTGAGCGCACCGAGCGTCAGAAGGCGGAAATCAGCCTCAGTGGTGCCGCCGAGCGCTTGAAAACACAGCAGACAATCCTCGATTCGATCGTCCGCCATGAAGCATTTCGCTATGGAACGATCGCTCAATCGATCGCGATCATCAACGAACACGCCATCACTTATCCGTTCATCGATCGCTCCAACGTCTTCTGCTGCGCGGACGACAGGCGATCGCTGGTGCCGTTTGATCTCCAGGACCGGCATCATGGCCAAAACCATCACCGGGGCCCGATCCCGGTCACGTATTTCGATCCAGGCGGCGACATCGATGCCGTCACCGAACCGCTGGTCAGTTCCGACCATCAGACCGACCCGAACATTCCTGAGGCGCGCCGCGCCTACTCCGCCACGCTCGGGTTGCGTGCCGCAATCGACATGCCGATCGTACTGGATCGCCATGTCATCGGCCTCTTCGCCGTGAGAACCTACGACCGGCCGCGCGATTGGACCCAGGACGAACTCCTCTTCGTCCGGTCGCTCGCGAACCTTGCGTCGCTCGCCTTCGAACGCAACAAACGCGAAACCGCGGAGATCCTTGTCGGCAAGGCGGCGGAACGCATGCAGCTGCAGCAGTCGCTGCTCGACGACGCCATGCGCCACCCGACTTTCCGCGAGGGCTTCACCACCGACGCGATGGTGCTGCTGAGCCAGCTCGCCACGCAATATCCGATGATCGATCGCGCTGGCGTCTATGTCGGCACGCCCGATGGCGCGCGTCTGAAGCCCTTCGCGCAATTCGATCGCCGTGGCCCGGCCCATTTCCACATGGCGCAACTGCCGATCACGGCGTTCGTCGCGAGCGGCCGGCTCGAGGACATCACGGCTCCGCTCGTCACCGCGAATATGCAAACAGACCCATCCGTCGCGCCCGAGCGCCAGGACGATGCGGTCAAGCACAACGTTTTCGCCGGCATCGACATGCCGATCGTCAAGGGCGGCACCGTCGTCGCTCTCTTCTGCGCCCGTTTCCGCGGTCACCCGCACGCCTGGTCGCAGGACGAAATCATGTTCCTGTCGTCGCTGGCAAACATGATGTCGCTGGTGTTCGAGCGCCAGGATCGCCATCGTGTCGAGAGCGAGTTGCGCGTCGCCAACGTCATGGCTGAGAACGCCAACAAGGCGAAGTCGCTGTTCCTCGCCAACATGAGCCACGAGATCCGCACGCCCATGAACGGTGTGCTCGGCATGACCGATCTCCTGGCGCGCACCACCCTCGACGACCGTCAGCGCCGTCTCGTCAACACGATCGGCCAATCCGGCCGCACGCTGCTGACGATCATCAACGACATTCTCGACCTCTCCCGCATCGAGGAAGGCAAACTGACACTCGAGCGCCATGCCTTCGACTTCAGCGCCAGCATCGAGGACGCCGCCGGCGTCTTGTCGGAAACCGCGCAGGCCAAAGGCATCGGCCTCACCGTCTTCATCGACGAGCAGGCCGTCGGCACGGCCAATGGCGACAGCGTGCGCCTGCGCCAGGTGATGCTCAATCTGATCGGCAATGCCATCAAGTTCACCAGCAAGGGCGAGGTGGCCGTCCGCGTCACCGCGGTTGGCCGCGATCGTCCATCGGAGAAAATCCGGTTCGAGGTCCGCGACACCGGTATCGGCATCGACCAAACCGCCTTGAAGGACCTGTTCCAGCCCTTCACGCAGGCCGATGCCTCCATCAGCCGCCGCTTCGGCGGCACCGGCCTCGGGCTCTCGATCTCGCGCCATCTCGTCGCCCTGATGGGCGGCGACATGACCATGACCAGCGAACCCGGCAAGGGCACGCTGGTCAGCTTCGAACTCGACATGGCACTCGAGAAGTCCGCCGGCGCGACGGCGAAGCCGTGCAGCCAAATACTCGGCGGCGCCCGCATTCTCGTCGTCGACGACAGAGCGACCAATCGCGAGATCGTCTGTTCCTATCTTGCCGCCTGTGGCGTCCA
This sequence comes from uncultured Alphaproteobacteria bacterium, assembly GCA_963779515.1. Taxonomy (GTDB): domain Bacteria; phylum Pseudomonadota; class Alphaproteobacteria; order Rhizobiales; family Hyphomicrobiaceae; genus CAVZYN01. The sequence continues at coordinate 283,052 of CAVZYN010000001.1, read as the reverse complement.
GGCCGAGCCCGCGGAAAGCGCTGAACAGGCGCTTGAAATGCTGCACGCCGCTGCGGCGGAGAAGCGGCCATTCGTGCAAGCGATCGTCGACGTTGTTATGCCGGGCGTCGATGGCCTGGAGCTCTGCCGCCGCATCAAGGCCGCCCCGGCCCTCGAGGCGACGCAACTCATCCTGCTGTCCTCGCTCTCTTGGTCGCAAGACCTTGGCGACATTCGCGAAGCCGGTGTCGAGCGCCTGCTGCACAAGCCGATCCGGCGCAGCGAACTGCTGCAAGCCGTCGCCGAACTCATCAGTCGCGGCACAGCGACGGGCGACACCAGCGCTGCGGCCGTCACACCGGTCAAAGCCCCCACACCGGTCTTCAATCTCAAAGTCCTCGTCGCCGAAGACAATCCCGTCAACCAGGTGATCGCCGCCGAGTACCTCGCCAACCTCGGCTGCACCCTCACCATCGCCGAAAACGGCTTGCAGGCCGTCGCCGCGCTCGAACGCGAAACCTTCGATGTCGTCTTGATGGACTGCCAGATGCCCGAGATGGACGGCTTGACCGCCACCCGCGTCATTCGCGAACGCGAGCGGGAAAGCGGCAAGCCCGCGTTACCGATCATCGCCGTCACCGCCAACGCATTCGAAGAAGACCGCCGCCGCTGTCTGGAGGCCGGCATGGACGGCTATCTCTGCAAACCCTATTCGGAAGCGCAGCTCACCGACGCGCTGCGGACGTGGGCAAAGCCGGCGGCGCTGAACCCCGTCATGACACCCGCGGAGGCGACGCCTGTTGCCGCACCGGACGGCGCGGACACACCGTCGTCGCCAACGCTCAAGACCGCGCGCCCGGCGCTCCACGCCAAACTCGTCAGCATCTTTCTCGACCATGCGCCAACGGTCATGCTGGCACTCAATCGCGGCCTGCGAAGCAAAGACTTCAACACCATCAAGATGTCGGCGCACAGCCTGAAATCGAGCAGCGCCAATCTCGACGCGGCCGACCTCTCCGAACTGTGCCGGCAGCTTGAACTGGCCGCAAAGAACGAGCACTTCGAGCCGTGCCTGTTCCTGATCCCGAGAATTGAAGACGCGTTGACCAGATTCGTGGCCGCCGCCAAAGTGGAGCAAGCCAAATTGGCGGCCATCAACGTCGCTTGAGGCGGATCTGCCGTTACCGGCCAGATCAGCTGCTGATCAGGCGCTGATCAGCCGCAGGTCTCGCTGATCACAGCGGCAAAGGTCGAATAGCACGCGAGCTTCGGCGAGCAATACTTCCGATCCACTTTCGAGAACGACACGATCGCCGTGCCGCCCTTGCATTTGACGATCATTTCCTGGATCGGACCGCGATCGATCACCGCTTCGATTTGCGCGGTCGGCTTGAGGAACACCGGGTAGTCGTTGAACCCAGTTGTACCAACGAGCAATGCGAGACTTTCGAACACGGCCGGCTCCAGTCCAAGTTATCCGAAGCGTCCGTTTTTAGGGACCACTCCGGTTCTGCCCCCTGTCCTGCAAAGACCTTGCCAGCAACGAAGTCTTAAGGTCCGTGGCTCGACGGGATCAGTTAATCGCGTACCCCCGGCGGCGATCCCCATTCGCGACGGGACTATTCCGGCGCATTTTGCTCGCCTCGCCCTGGCCCGCCCCCTACAAGGATCGGGACCCATCCGCGGCCCGAGGACCCACCCTGCATGACCACGAGCCTCGTTGACCTGCGCATCCAATCCGGCATTGCGACGCTTGCCCTCAACCGCCCCGAGAAGCGCAACGCCATGAGCGACGACATGCGCGCCGAGTTCATCACCGCGCTCGAACGCGTCGCCGCCGACAAGACGATCCGCGCGCTCGTGCTGACCGGCAATGGCCGAGGCTTTTGCGCCGGCGGCGACGTCTCCGGCATGGAGCGGCGCATGACGGCACCGCAGGGCGAGGTCGCGTTCAATGGCTGGGCGCGCCAGCAGCGCGTGCATTACGCGGTGGCACTGCTCCACACCATGCCGAAGCCGACCATCGCCGCCGTCAATGGCGCCGCGTCGGGTCTCGGCGCCGACACCGCGCTCGCCTGCGATTTCGTGCTGGCGAGCCCGGAGGCGAGCTTCACCTGGTCCTACATCAACCGCGGCCTGATCCCCGATGGCGGCGGCATGTATTTCCTGCCGCGCCGCGTCGGCCTTGCCAAAGCCAAGGACCTGATCTTCAGCGGCCGCACAGTCGGCGCTGACGAAGCGCTGCGGCTCGGCATCGCCGACCGTGCCGCGCCTGCAGCTTCGCTCGTAGCTGATGCCGAAGCGTGGGCCCGCGACCTCAGCAAAGGATCGGCAACGGCGCTCGCGCTCGGCAAGACGATCATGAACCAGACTTTTGAGTTGCCCGCCGCGCAAGTGTTCGCGCAGGGCAGCCAGGCGCAAGGCATCTGCTACACCAGCAGCGAACACCGCGACGCCGTCATGGCTTTCCTCGACAAGACCCGCGGCAAACCGGCCTGAACGCACCATGACCGCCATCTCCCGCCTCCTCGCGCCGCGCAGCGTCGCCGTTATCGGCGCCTCAGCCGATGCCACCAAGACCTCCGGCCGGCCGATCTTCTATCTCCGCAAGCATGGCTTCACCGGCGACATCTATCCCGTCAACCCGCGCGTCGAGAGCATCGACGGGTTGCGCTGCTATCCCGACATTCAATCCCTGCCGAGGGCTCCCGACGTCGCCCTGGTGCTCTTGAGTGCTGCCCGCGCACACCTCGCCGTCGCCGAACTCGCGGCGATTGGAACCCCGGCAGCCATCGTTGTCGCCAGTGGCTACAGCGAGACCGGCGCCGACGGCGCCCGCCGCCAAGCCGAACTCGTCGCCGCCGCGGGATCGATGCGGCTGCTCGGCCCCAACACGATCGGCCTCGTCAACGTCACCGATCGAATCCCGTTGTCCGTCAGCGGCGCCTTGGAAATGGACCAATTTCCCGAAGGCGTGATCGGTGTCGTCTCGCAAAGCGGCGGCATTCTGGGATCGCTGCTGTCGCGGGCGGCGGCGCGCGGCCTCGGCCTCTCCAAGCTGATCTCGACCAGCAACGAAGCCGATCTCGATCTGGCCGACCTCGTCGATTATTTCGCGGACGACCCCAGCACCCGCGTCATCGCGCTCTACATCGAGAGCATTCGCAATCCCGACCGTTTCCGCGCGGCAGCGCTGAAGGCCCACACGATGGGAAAGCCCGTGGTCGCTTTCAAGATCGGCCGCTCCGAGGCCGGCGCCAAGGCTGCCGTCTCGCACACCGGCGCGCTCGCCGGCAGCGATCGCATGTACGACGCCCTCTTCAACCAGCTCGGCGTCATCCGCGCGCACGCCTTCGCCGATCTCCTCGATATCCCTGCGGCGCTCGCCACGCGCCGCACGCTGCGCGGCAAGCGCATCGCGATCCTGACCTCGACGGGCGGCGCCGGCACGCTCGTCGCCGATAGCCTCGGTATCGCGGGGTTCGAGACGCCGCCGCCGGACGCGGCAACGGCCGCCCGCCTGCGCGCCTTGCAGCCGGGCGACCACGCCGCCCTCGACCGCAATCCGATCGACGTCACGCTCGCTGGCCTGCAACCCGATGTCCTGCGCGGCGCGATAGCCGCCGTATTGGAGAGCCCCACCTACGACGCGCTCACGATCATCGTCGGCTCGTCGGGCGTCGCCAATCCCGAACTGATGGCTGGCGCTGTGCAGGCGTCGTTGCCCGGCAGCGACAAGCCCGTGCTCGCCTACATCAGCCCGCACGCCCCGCAAGCCGCAGCACTCCTCACCGCGTACGGCGTGCCGGCCTTCACCGCGCCGGAGAGTTGTGCGTCAGCCTTGAGCGCCATGTCTTCGAGCGCCATATCTTCGAGCACGATGTCTTCGAGCACGATGTGGCGCGCCACGCCTGCGACCCCCAAAGCACTGGCCGCACCCGCGGATCTCCCAATCGGCTCCCTCGACGAGGTCCAAGCCAAGGCGCTGTTTGCGCATTTCGGCATCCCCAGCGCGCGCGAGCTGATCGTGACCAATGCGGCCGAGGCCGAGCGCGCCGCCCGCGAACTTGGCGGCCGCGTTGCGCTCAAGATCCTGTCGCGGGAGATCACGCACAAGAGCGACGTCGGCGGCGTCGCCATCGATCTCACACCCGATACGATCGGCGCGCGGCTTGCGACGATGGCAACCGATGTTGCGACCAAGACTGGCACGCAGCCGCGCCATTATCTGGTGCAGGAGATGATCTCGGGCGGCACGGAGCTGATCCTCGGATTTCATCGCGACCCGCTCGGGCGCGCGATCCTGCTCGGCTTCGGCGGCGTGACAGCCGAGCTGTTCCAGGACACCGCCCTGTGTTTGCTGCCAGCCCATGGCGGGCTCTCGCGAGAGGCCGCCCGCGCGCTCGCCCAGGACCTGAAGGCTTGGCCGCTGCTCGATGGCTTTCGCGGACGGCCCAAGGCCGATGTCGAGGCGCTCGTTTCCGCCATCGTCGCCTTCTCCGAGATGGCGGCGGCCCTGGGCAGATCGCTTGATCGAGGCCGAGATCAATCCGTTGTTCGTGCTCCCGCATGGCCAAGGTGTGCGCGCCGCGGACGGCATCGCTACACTCGGCGCGTGACGCCGCGCACAGCCACCAGTAAGACTAAGCTTGGGTGCACTACCCTTGCGTATCAGAAGAGGTTCACAATGACGTTCGCGTCCTGGGCGCTGTCTGCATTTTTGGCTGCTGCTGTTGGCATACCTGGGATGGCCCGCGCGCAATCGGCCTACCCCGAACGCGATGTACGCGTGCTCATCGGCTTCACCGCCGGCGGCACCACCGACGTCATCGCCCGCATCATCGGCCAGGAGCTTGCTGAACGCTGGGGCCGCGCCATCGTCATCGACAATCGTCCTGGCGCCGGCGGTAATATCGCAACCGACATGGTCGCCAAGGCCAAGCCAGACGGCTACACGCTGATGATCGGTTCGGTCGGCCCCCTCGCCGTCAACGCGACGCTCTACAAGGACCTCCCCTACGACAATCTGAAGGACCTCACCCCGATCACCCTGGTCGCGCACACGCCCAACATGCTGGTCGTGAACGCAAAGGAGTCGCCGACCAGCACCCTCAAAGAGTTCATCGATAGCGCCAAGGCAAAGCCCGGCTCGATTTTCTACGGTTCGACGGGCAGCGGGACCATGTCGCATCTCGTCGGCGAAATGCTCAATCAGCAGGCCGGCATTCAACTCGTCCACGTGCCCTACAAGGGTGCGACGGGCGTCACCGACCTCCTCTCCGGCCAAAGCATCGGCGCCATGTTCGCGACCATTCCATCGGTGATCGCACACGTCCGCGCCGGCCGTCTGCGCGCCATCGCCGTCACCACCTTGAATCGCTCCCAGTCCTCGTCCGATGTTCCAACGATCGCCGAATTGGGCTTTCCCGGGTTCGACGGCTCATCGTGGTTCGGCATCGTCGGCCCAGCTGGCCTCCCGCGCGCCATCGTCGACAAGTGGCAGGCCGAAGTCGCGCGCATTCTGCAGAAGCCCGAGGTGCGCGAACGCTTCGTCAGCATGGGCGCGGACCCCGTCGGCGGCACGCCCGAGGAGTTCGCCGCCTATATCCGCAGCGAGACCACGAAGTGGGGCGCGCTCGTAAGAGCCAACAACATCAAGGCCGACTGAGATGCCCTACGCGACCGACTCCTTCGCCGCCTTCGCAACCGACTTCGTACGCCGCCCGATGCCGGCGGAGTTGTCGCATCATGCCAAACGCGCCTTGATCGATTGGAGCGCCGCGCTCTTTCCGGGCGCGGTCGTCGCGCCGGCAACCCTGCTCGAGCAGGCGCTCGCCGACGATCTCGATCGCGGCCGCGCCGAACTCGCGCTTGGCCGCAAAGCTGGCGCCCGCACGGCCGCCCTCATCAACGGCACCGCCGCCCACACCGCCGAGGTCGACGACATCTATCGCGACGCCATCTATCACCCCGGCGCACCGACCATTGCCGCGGCGCTGGCGGCGGCGCAGGACAGCGGCGCAAGCGGCGACACATTCCTCAAAGCCGTCATCGTCGGCTACGAGGTCTCGACCCGCATCGGCACCGCGATGGGCCGCGCGCACTACCGCTACTGGCACAACACCGGCACCATCGGCACGTTCGGCGCGGCAGCGGCCGCCGCCAGCGTCTACGGCCTCGACGCAACCCGCACGGCGCACGCGCTTGCCACCTGCACGACATTCGCCTCGGGCCTGCAGCAGGCCTTCCGCATGGATTCGATGTCGAAGCCCCTGCACGCCGGCCGCGCCGCGGAAGCCGGTGTCCTCGCCGCTCAGATCGCGCGCGCAGGCGTCACCGGCGCACGCGATGTCATCGACGGCGACGCCGGTATCGGCTTTGCCATGAGCGACGGCCCCGATTGGCGCGTCGCGCTCGCGACGCTCGGCCGCGACTTCCACATCACGCACATGACCTTCAAGGCCCACGCCTGCTGCGGCCACACGTTCGCTCCCATCGACGGCGCCCTGGCGCTGCAAGCCAAGCTCGGCGTGTCAGCGGACAAGATCGCGCGCCTCAAGATCTCGACTTACCGTTCCGCCCTCGAGGTCGCCCGTTACGAGGAACCGGAGACTGCGGCCGAAGCCCGCTTCAGCCTGAAGTACGTGGTCGCGACCGCCTTGACGCACGGCAGCGTGCGCCTCGCCGCCTTCGAGCCGGAGCGCCTGACCAACCCCGCGACACGCGCGCTGATGCAGCGCATCGAACTCGCCGTCGATCCGGAGATCGACGAGCTGTTTCCCGGCGCACGCGCGGCGCGGATCGAGATGGTGACCACCGACGGCCGCCGCGGCCGGCACCTGCAGCCGACGCGCAAGGGCGATCCTGACGCACCGCTCACCGACCGCGACCTCGAAGACAAATACACCGAACTTGCCGCCCCCGTGCTCGGGCCGGCCAAAGCCGCCACCCTGCTGGCCCGGCTCTGGTCCATCGAGCGGGCGCTATCCGTATCATTGTCGAGAGCCTAAGATTGGCCGCCGCCTTTGGCCCTCACCTGAAGTCGAGCCTGATGGATTTCGAACTCACCGCCCGAGCAACAGAGTTTCTCAGACTCGGTGCGCCGCTTTGCGACGGAGCATCTGGCCGAGGGCGCGCTGCAGCGCGCGCACGATCCACGCTATCCCTGGTCGACAGCGCAGAACTCGCGAACCAGGGCCTGCTCGGCATCCTCTTCTCCGAGGCCGACGGCGGTATGGGCGGCACGCTTGATGGACGCGATCCTCGCGATCCAGGAAGTCGCCCTCGTCTGCCCGAAGAGCGCCGACATCGTACAAGCCGGCAACTTCGGCCCCATTCGCACCTTCGCCGAGTACGCAACACCCGCGCAGAAGGCGCGCTTTCTCCCCGATCTGCTCGCCGGCCGCACGCTGATCAGCCTCGGCATGACCGAGCCTGATGCCGGTTCCGCCGTCACCGATCTCAAAACCACCGCCCGCCGCGAGGATGGCCACTGCGTCATCGACGGCACCAAGATCTTCTCGACCCACAGCCCCGAAGCCGCGCTGTTCCTGGTCTATGTCCGCTTTGGTCCGGGCGTCGGCGGCATCGGCTCCGTCATCGTCGAGCGCGGCACGCCCGGTTTTACCATCGGCAAACCGTCGATGTTCATGAACGGCGAGCAATGGTCGCAACTCTATTTCGAGAACTGCCGGATCCCCACCGAAAACATTCTGCTCGGCGAAGGCGGCTTCAAGAAGCAGATCGCGGGCTTCAACGTCGAACGGCTCGGCAACGCCGCGCGCTCGCTGGCGGTTGGCCGCCACGCCTTCACAATCGCGCGCGACCACGCCATGACGCGCCGGCAATTCGGCCGCCCGCTCTGTGAATTCCAAGGCCTGCAGTGGAAGGTCGCGGACGTCGCGATGAAGCTCGATGCCGCGCAACTGCTGCTCTATCGCGCTGCCGTCCGCGCCGAGCACGGCCTGCCGTCCGCCTACGACGCCGCCGTCGCCAAGCTCGCCTGCAACACCGCCGGATTCGAAGCGGCCAACGAAGCCATGCAGATCATGGGCGGCACCGGATTCAGCCAGGAGACGCTGGTCGAATACTGCGTTCGCCGGACCCGTGGCTGGATGATCGCCGGCGGCTCCATCGAGATCCTGAAGAACCGGATCGCTGAATCCGTCTTCGACCGCCGCTTCGACCAGCGCAAAGGCTGATCGAGCACCATAAGCCTGCCGTATCTCCGGCGGTGCGCTCCAAGGCCTTGCCTGCCCCGCCGACGCGGGCTACAAGCGGCGCGCATCCAACCATGCCCACTCAAAGACGGAGAGGTGGCTGAGTGGTTGAAAGCACCGCACTCGAAATGCGGCATACTCGCAAGGGTATCGGGGGTTCGAATCCCTCCCTCTCCGCCAGTTCCCACAATGTTCTATTATTTGACTTGCGACACTTCTGGTCGCGGACGGCGTCCATGCGCGTCTGAATCGATCTCATAACGTCTGGGATTTGCAACAAGATCAAAGGTTTGATAGGATATGTCATCCGCTCGCAGTGAGCGGATGGAGCGCGGTTGTCGTCCGTGGTTGTCTCAACCGAGTTCACTCCATCCCCCCTGCAAAGAGGGTACTTCGAGGGGTGTTTGCATGGCACGCGTTGGCCCTCTTTTCCGGTTAAGTGCCGCATTCGTTCGGACGTGTGCGACCCCCGGCGTTTACGCCGACGGCGGCGGGCTGCGTTTCCGGGTCATGCCGAATGGCAGCCGCCTCTGGGTCATGCGGATCACGGTCGATGGCCGGCGTCGCGACATCAGTCTCGGGCCGGCGGCAACGCGGTCGCTGATGGAAGCGCGCGAGCAGGCCGCTCGCATTCGCAAAGCTGTCGCCGACGGCCATGACCCGACCGATGAGCGCCGCGAGCGGCGCGCCGCGCGGCTGGCGGCGCGCCAGGCCGCAGTCGTCCCCGAACGGCCGACGTTCGACGCCTGTTGGCGATCCTACTGGGCGGTCAAAGAGCCTCAGCTCTCCAACGGCAAGCATGGCGATCAATGGGTCGCCACGATGAAAACGTATGTGTTGCCGCACATCGGCCAACGGCCGGTCGCCGACGTGAGGCCCGGCGAGATCATCGATCTGCTGAAACCGATCTGGCACGTCAAGGAGGAAACAGCGCGGCGCGTGCTGCAGCGCGTCGATGCCGTGTTCGTCTCGGCGATCACCCGCGAGTTGCGCGACAAGGCAAGTCCCTGCACCGGCGTTGCCAAAGAGCTCGGCAAGCGGCGGCGCCCCGAACGACATCACGCAGCCCTGCCGTATCAGGAGGTCGCCGCGTTCTTGGAAAAACTGAGACAGCGGCAAGGTCCAGTGGCCAGCCGCTTGGCGTTCGAATTCCTCGTTGTCACCGCGGCACGGAGCGGGGAGACAAGAGGCGCAGCCTGGAGCGAGATCGACACAACCAACCGGCTCTGGACGATCCCGGCAGTCGCGCATGAAGGCCCGCACTGCGCATGTCGTACCGCTCTCGACACGCGCACTGCATATTCTCGAGACCGCTCGTGCCGCCCATCCGGAGAGCATCCTTTGCTTTCCGAATGCCCAGCGCCGGCCGTTCTGTGACGCCATCTTCACGATGACACTCAAAGATATGGGATATGGCACACGCGCGACCGCGCACGGGTTCCGCACCTCGTTCAAGACGTGGGCCGCCGAGACAGGTGTGCGTGATGAAGTCAGCGAAGCCGCACTCGCGCATTCAGACCCCAATCACGTTCGCGCCGCCTATCGGCGCACCACCTATCTCGACGAGCGTCGCGCCGTGATGCAAGCTTGGGCGGATTACCTGCTGGGGGACAAGCAGACGGGCATTCAGGAGGATTGCGAGCCGTACAATGCACGAGCGATCGGCAGAACACCTGAATAGGTATCCGGCGGCATTGTTTTGACGCCATGCCATGATTGTCGGGTCTCACGCATCGCCAGACGCGCATGACGCGCCCGAGGCGCCCGACGCGCCACTCACGCGCTCCTGCCAGGCCCTGTCCATCGCCGCGCCGGAACTCGGCGCCAAGACGCTCTATACCAACTTGGGCCGCGCCGCGGACCAAACCGACACTGACGTCTTCGCATTGATCTTGAACCCGCAAGACTGACGTCAATCACCCTCGCGCCGCATCAGTGGTGCGAGGGCACGCTGCTGCTTCTTTGGTTCACAAAAGTGAAGACCCACCCACCCGCCCGACCTCCGAAATGTTGGCTCCAGCACTTCGCAAGTTGTCAACCAAGCGCGGACCCGCATCTTGGCCGCGCGCGCATCCGCCCCCAACCGCAGCGAACTTGCAAGTGCGCGTTCAAACGCCGCTATCGATGACCGTCGGCTCAAGAGGACGACGTGCATTTCTCGACGCAGCTGAGACGTGTCGCGCGCATCCCCATCATCGACGGCAATGGCCATTCAAGTTGAGCCGTTTGGGCGCCAGATTGGTCCTCTCTTAGCGAGTGACTTGCGACTCTCTCGAAAGGAATTTCCGGGACGTTTCAAGGCCGTTTTTTGGACATCGAGATAAAAGAACGACGCCAAGACGGCGGCAAAACCAGCAACGGCGGGCGATGCGCTGACGTCAAAATAATGGTCGTGACGTCACCGTGCCGAAATTGACGAACAGGATCAACGCGGTTTTGCACGCCATCTTGTAATTCAATGCCGCGATCTCATGTCGCTCGTCATCTGAACCAACCGAGGTCACGCCATGGCAGACGACGATTTCAAACCCAAGCTTGGACGTCTCCGCGACAGCACGCGCACGCAACGGCCGCGGCTGAAGCAGCAGGTGTTCCGCCACGCCGGGAAGGCCGGCCTGCGCGCACAATGGGCGAAGGGCCACATCAAGCCCGGCGCGCTCCGCCGCGGCATGGGGACCGGCGTGCGCGCCGCGAGCGGCCTGATCGCACCCGGCAGCCGCCGCGTCATCGTCAAGGCACGTTACACCCGGATCGCCGGCAACGGTCTTGGTGCCGCCCGCGCTCACCTCAAATACATCCTCCGCGATGGCGTCACGCGCGATGGTGCACCCGGTCACCTCTATGACGTCAGCCAGGATCATATTCAGGACGCCAATTTCCTCGAACGCTCCGAGCACGACCCGCATCAGTTCCGCTTTATCGTCTCGGCCGAGGATAGTCCGCGGCTCGCGGACTTGAAGCCGTTCACCCGCGATCTGATGGCGCAGATGGAGCGCGACCTCGATACCCAACTCGATTGGGTCGCCGTCGATCATTTCAACACTGGCCATCCCCATACCCACATCGTCATTCGCGGTCGCGACGATCAGGGCCAGGATCTGGTCATGGCCCGCGATTACATCGGCCACGGCGTGCGCGCCCGGGCGCAGGGCCTGATCACTCTGGCCCTCGGCCGCGAGTTCTGAACTGGAGCGCATCCAGAAACTCCACGGCGAAGTCGAGCAAGAACGTTTGACCCGGCTCGACCGCGCCATCCTGCTGCGCGCCAAGGACGGTATTCTGGTCGTCACCACCGAGCAGGAGCAAGATCCCGTCCAGCGGGTGTTGCGCGTCGGCCGGCTGAAGACGCTCGAACGCATGGGCCTGGCCGAGCCGCGTCAAACCGGCGTCTGGCAGCTCGACGTCAAGCTGGAACCAAAACTCCGCCAGCTCGGCGAGCGCGCCGACAAGCTCAAGATGATGCAACGGGCGCTCACCGAGGCCGGCATCGATCGCGCGGCATCACAGATGGCCTTGTTCGAGAAACGCCCGCGCAAGGCGCCGCTGATCGGTAAAGTCGTCGGTGTCGGCCTGATCGACGAAATCACAGACCGCACCTGGATCGTGCTCGATGCCGTCGATGGCCGCGTCCACTATGCCGAGCTCGGCCGCTTGAAACCCGCCGATATGCCCGTGCGCGGCATGCTCGGCGCGCTCGGTGGCGACACCCTGCAGGAAAAACCGAGTGCCGTGCCGCACCTGCACGTGTTGTCGCCGGTCGATGTGCAGCGGCATACGGCCTACGAAGGGCCGACGTGGCTCGACGAGGCCATCATCACCAAGTGGCGTCCTGAGGCAGGACTGCGCGGCTTCGCCACCGAACTGCAGGCCTGTATCGCCGCGCGGGCCGATTGGCTCGCCGGCCGCCAGCTCGCCGAGATCGCGGCCAATGGCGATGTGACGCCGTCTCCAACGATGATGACCGAGCTGCGCCAGCGCGAGACCCAGCGGTTGGCTCAGGATCTCGCGCGGCATCTGGGTGCCGAGTTCATGCCGGCAGCACCGGGCACCCGCATCTCCGGCATCTATGATCGCGCCCTGTCCACGCCGACCGGCAAGATCGCCGTCATTCGCCGCGAGGACACGTTCACCCTCGCGCCCTGGAAGCCGGCGCTGGAGCCGATGCGGGGGCTGACCGTGACGGCAACGATCGGGCCAAACCGGATGACGTGGACGCGCGATCGTGGCCGGGGGCTGCCAGGCCGTTCTTGAGCGTGGCCTGGTGAGTGCGGTCAGAGGGCGATCCGGCAGCGGCACCAAATTTCCCACCTTGCAATACCTCGCAAATTCTCGCGATGCCATCGGAGCTGCGCTGACGGGTCATTGAGGTTTGCGGTTTCGGCTTTCAGTTGTGGCGCACCATGTACGCTGGCGGGCGACGAGTGCGTCGCGTAGTACCGCTATTGCCGTGCGCGCATAAGTCCTCGAACCGGCGCGCCGCCGTGCGCTGCGGGCGCACCGATGTGGGGCCACTTGGGCGGCGTGCCAATCTAACGGCTGAGATCGCAGCGTTGACGCCATGACCTCAGTTGCGTCTTCGCGTGGGCAACATCCGGTTTATCAGGCGATCCCTAAGACCGAAGTGATGGGCCAGGACGAGGCCGAGATGGGCGCCGAGTGGTAACAGCAGCAGCATTGCGCTCGATACATGCGTCCACTTGGCGATTGCAGCGAGACCTGGAGCCGATCCGATCGGATTTGGTAGATCGAACAGACCGAACAGCCGCACTCCGAAACCACCTGCGAACACGTAGATGAGCCCACTCAACGGCATGATCAGCATAGCCGTGTAGAGCAGCTGCTCGGCCCTGTGAATGATGATCTTCTCAACCTCGGCGATGCCAGGAGCCCACGGGGGGAGCTCGCCGACGCGGCGATTGATGAGGCGAGCGACCGTGATAATCAACGCAATCAATCCGAGCGACTTGTGCCAATTGAAGAACGTGTCCTGCGTCAATTCAAGGGTCGTTCCGTTGGCCGGAGTGCGCAGCATGATGACGGCCGAGACGAATTGAAGCGCAAACAGTAAGACGATGAGCCAGTGGAAAAGCTTGGTCAGCGAGCCGTAGCCGCCACCCGAGTTTGTCAATGCCATAGCAACGGATCTCCCGCCTCCCACAACATGGCTGCGTCCCCCGTCACGTCAAGGCGCTAGTGGCCAAAGCCCAAGTTTACAGTAACGCCCTCTGAACTCCCGAGATTTCTGAATCCCTGCTGATTGAATCCGAACAGAACGCCGCCCCGGCGCCGGAGGGAGTGAAAGTCGTCAACGCGGGCCTTGGCACGATTGAGGCAAAGTCTGCCAATTTCGATTTCCGCGGTCATCCGGGAGCTGACCAATGGCAGATTCCTGCTTCGGTGCGGGTTTCTCGGACGTCGGCGTCGGCGCGGGTGCAACGGTCGCTGGCCGACGTCGGAGAAGCGCCCAGGCACGAAGTCGCGGGAGGTCAAGGGGGCCGGTGCAGCGATCGCTATGGCGATTGGCCCCGATCGCTGATGGCGATGGTGGGCTTGAGACGCGGCGAAGTGCGCCTGGCGGGATCTGGCTGGGCAGACGAGGTGGCCGGTCGGCGTCGCATTGCCTGGATATCGCGCGTGTTGCCATGCCGATTCCGAGATCGCGGCCGAGCGTGGTCATTGCCGGCAGCTGACCAGCGCTTCCGATCGGGATTGACGCGGCCGGGCATGCGCTGGCTCATGATGTGTCGATCCGGATCGGCGCCGGTGTTGGCCGCCACCTGGGCTCGCATCCCCTGGCGAACTCCTCGATGACGATCATGCGCCCGCCACAACATGGACAGGCGCGCGGATGTACGCGTGGACCTTCGTCTTGGGTGCATTCGGGCTCGGCTTGCGGCGCGGGAGCGGGAACGCCGAGCAGCTCCCTCGCCTTGGCGACGTTGTCGGCACGGTTGCCGTTGGCGAGCAGCCCGTAGTGGCGGATACGATGGAAGCCTTTCGGTAGAACGTGGATCAGGAAGCGGCGGATGAACTCAGGCGTAGCCACGGTCATGGTCTTGAAGCGTGCGAGCCCGTCGGCGCGATAGTCCTTGTAGTTGAACGTGACGCAGGCAGCATCGGCGGCGACAAGGCGGCGGTTCGAGATCGCGACGCGGTGCGTGTAGAGCGACAGATAAGCGAGCACGGCCTCGGGCCCGGCGAACGGCTGCTTGGCGTACACCACCCATTCGCAGCGCTTGAGCGGCGCAAGGAAGGCCGCGAACGCATCCTTGTCGACGAGCCTGGCGTGCTGGCCGAAGAAGACGAGCTTGCCGGCGGCGTGTGCGGCGGTCAGCATCTCGACAACCAAGCGGCGGAACAGGCGCGACAGCACGCGCACGGGCAGGAAGAACTCCGGCCGGCATTCAGCAGAAAGCGCAGGCCGGTCATCGTTCGGTTGCGGTTCTGGATGGTGAGGCCGTTTTCCATCAGATGCAGCTGGAACAGCCTGATATGTCGTCGGCGCTGGCCATCTCGGGCGAGCGCTTCAGATACGCCGCGAACCGTTTGCAGGCGCGGATGTGAACCTTCTGCGTCTGCGGAACGAGGCCGCGCGCAACCATGTCGTCGATCATCCGCTGGCGCAGCGGGGAAATGCCGGTAGAGTTCGTCATGGGGAGACTTGTCCTTGAGTGAGGTTGCTGAGACCTCGATCCTCAGGATGGGGCTCCCCGCCCCGTTACACATGTCGTCTCAACTGGTTACCGGCCCATCCGCCAAAGCGCCCGCCGCAGCGGGCTGTCGCGCAGCGACTTAGTGCTTGGGCCACCTGCGGACTCACGTGGCGCAGTGCGTGATGCGCAGCACAAGGTTGCGTCTATACAGAGCAGACATTTGGCACTCGATGATCGGCGACGGATGATGCGTCACCGCTTATGTCCGGATTTGGTAGGGTTGCGTCGATCAAATAGTTATTGATACTTTTCGCGGATAACGTTGACGGATTGCATGGCGGTCGAGTCTGACGGTGTCCCTGCGCGTGTCAGCGCCGACGAAACACCAGAGAGAGATTGTTGGCCGGCATGGCTTCGATAATCGGCGCCAAGAAACCGTGATCTGCCGCCACTGCCGCGACGGCATCTAGATCACGGACGCCCCATGCGGGGTTCCTGACTTTCAGATCGGCATCGAACGCTTCGTTGCTCGGTGCCGTATGAGCGCCATCCCTTCGGTACGGCCCATAGAGAAACAGGTTGCCGCCCGTCGGCAGGATCGTTGCAGCATTGCGCATCAGGCCAACGGTCGCTGACCATGGCGCAATGTGGATCATATTGATGCAGATGACGACGTCGGCCTTGATCGACGATCTGACACCTTGAGTGACGTCAAGCTCAAGAGCGGGGGCGACGTTCGTCAGGCCCAGGTGTTGGGTCCACGCATCAGTACTTGCGCGCGCGTCGGGATCGGGATCGCTTGGATGAAATGTCAGCTTGGGATGGGCGGCCGCGAAATGCATCGTGTGTTCGCCGCTTCCGCTCGCGACCTCAAGCACACGGCCATACTGAGGTAAGTGCGGGCTCAACGTCTTCAGGATCGCGTCGCGATTGCGTGCAGCAGACGGAGCGAGTTGGTGAGCATCATCCATCATAGTATCGTTGTGCCCTCGACGGCCCTGCTGATCAAGCGCGGATCTCCCATAAGTCAGATCGCGCGCCAAACCGGTTCTCCGATCGTCGCGTTCGTGGCATTGTCGTGATCTCCGACATTAAATCCCAATAGCCGACATCGATGTAGGCGCTACCGTTGTCGCGGCTGGCGCCGCAAGCCACGTCTGGAATCCGATAGACAGCGTCCAGCCACCATGAGGGTGGGGCAAGCGGGTAAAGTCGTGCATCAGGTTGTGTTACCTTCGCAGGTCATCAAGCGGTCGAAGCAAAGCAGCAATGAGAGGCAAACCAACAGAGTCGAAGCGCATCCGTCGCCTACGCGACGGGATCATAAAGGTCGTTCCGCGGTTTCCGAACGACAAGGCGTCGAAAGAGAAGCTCGAGCAGATGTCGGTCGGGAGCTTGCTGATCGTATTCCTGAGTTGGCAAATGCGCCTTGTGAGGCAAGGGAAGCGCACGATCGCGATCAGGCAATGCGCTTTCAAAGACCCTCGCTGGAAATCGCTCAAACCCCAGATTGCGCAATTCCTCAAGAAGGTGGAGAGCGGCGATGACTTAAGTCCGCAGCTTGATCTTCGGCGCCTTCGCGATGGCCGTGCCCGAGCGCATGCCCTCGGCACCGGCCGGCGCCACGTCGATTGTCAATATGGCCGCCGAGGATCGCCGCACCGGACGCCGCACCATCACCGCCATCGCGCCGATCGTCGGCGGCGGCAGCGGCATGCCGCATCGTGACGGCATCGATGGTTCGGGCGCAGATTCCGCCTATCTCAAGAACAGCCCGATCGAGATCACCGAGTCGGAATCCCCAGTGCGCATCCTGCGTTACGGCTTGATGCCCGACAGCGGCGGTCCCGGCACCCATCGCGGCGGTATGGCGCAGGTGTTGGAGTTCCGCTCAACATCGCCGGATGCATTCGTCACCGCGCGCAATCGCGACCGGTCGATCTTCCAGCCCTGGGCCATTCTCGGCGGCATGCCCGGAAAGACCGGAAGCTTCACCCTCAACCCGGACACGCCCCAGGCGCCGAACTCGGCAACATCGACACTGTGCGTCTCGGGCCAGGCGACGTGCTCCGCATCGTGTCGCCCTCCGGCGCCGGCCGCAGCGATCCCTTATTGCGCGCCCCGGAGGCCGTTCTGCGCGATTGGCAGGCGGGACGTGTTTCTGTTGAAGGCGCGCTGCGTGACTACGGCGTCGTTCTGGCCGATGGCCGAGTCCGGAACGCCGAGACAAACCATTTAAGGAACGCCCGCGCGCAGCGACACGGCTTCGATCCAGGGCCGGCGCGCGTCAGCCACGAACAGCGCTGGAACGCGGAAGCCTACGCCGAACTGCACGCGCTTCTCGGCGAACTTCCCGTGAGTTGGCGGGCATCCGTCAAGAAGCGCCTGTTCGCGGCCGTGCATGCCGCGCCACCACACGAAGGCACGATCGACGTAGTGCGGCGGGCCTTTGCAGCTTACATGGAGAGATCAAAGTCCCTCGCGGCACCCTGAGACATCATCAGCGCTTTGATCTTCGTTATCGGGCAGTATGAGCCCGACCATAGCCGCTTATACCTCATAAATGTTGCCATTGGCTGCCGCTGCGAGCGGACGTTGTCGCAGCCTCTATGAAGGCCGTGGCCGCCGTGGTGGAGCCGCCGCCGCGCCGCACCCGGCAAACCGCGCGGCCATGAGCGCGCGCGGGCGCGCTGCAAACATCACGGCCGAGGCTGGCTTCACGCCCAACATTTCGCAGACACCGGTCTCGTAGCACTCGAAAGAGGGTCGGCTCAATCAATGGGCGCCAACGGAACCTTTCCTGCGCAAGAGTGAGCCGATCCGGGATGCTACAGACGGAATGGACCAGAGAATCGCCGAGATCGCTACGGCCGCCAACACCGCGCTTACGGGGCGGGTAAAGAATGGAGCAAAACTGCCATCTGACAACACGAGACCGCGTGTCAAATTCTTCTCGAGGAGGTCGCCAAGCACGAGACCGAGGATCAGCGGCGCCATCGGGAACTTCAATTCGCGCATGATGAACCCGACCACGCCGAAAAAGAGCATGACATAGATGTCGAAAATGCGCGACGTGATCGCGAAGGCACCGACGCAGCACAGCACGAACACCACGGGCATCAACCGTTCTCGCGGGACCAGAAGGATCTTCAGCAATGGCCGCACCAAAATGAAGCCGAACAGCAGCTTCGCCATATCCGCGATCACGAGCATCGCGACGATCTGGTAGAAGAACTGCGGCGTTTCGAGCATCAAGTTCGGGCCGGGATTGATGCCGTGGATCATCATCGCGGCCATCAGCACGGCGGCTGGCGCCGAGCCCGGAACGGCGAGCGTGAGAACTGGGATGATCGCGCCCGGCACGCACGCACTTTCGCCGGTCTCGGCCGCCATCAATCCCTCGATCGACCCCTTGCCATATTTCTCCTTTTCCGCGCTCGCCCGGCGCGCTGCCGCATACGACGACCATGCGGCGGTGTCCTCGCCAAGACCCGGCAGGATGCCGATGAACGTGCCGATCGCGCCCGAGCGCAGGATCGTGCGCCAGTACTGTCAGCACGTCCCGCGGTGCGCGGAAAGACGGAATCGATCTTGGATGTGATCGCCTTCACCGCCGGCCCGCGCATGGACTGCAGCACCTCGGCCACGCCGAACGCGCCGACGAGTGCTGGCAGCAGACCGATCCCGCCGGCGAGATCGGTGAATGCCGAAGGCAAAGCGCTGGTAGTTGTAGTGCGGCTCCTGGCCGATGGTCGCGATCCAAAGTCCGAGAAAGCCGGCCAGATAGCCCTTCAACGGATCGCCGCCGGACAGCGTGCCCGCGATGACGATGCCGAACAAGGAGATCCAGAAGAATTCGAAGCTCTGAAACTTGAGCGCGGCTTCGGACAGGACTGGCGTCAAGGTCGCGACGCAGAGCACGCCGAACAGTGTGCCGAGCCATGACCCCGTCGTCGAAATGCCCATGGCGCGTCCGGCGAGCCCCTGGCGTGCCAAGGGGAACCCATCGAGGGTCGAACAGGCCGACGCGGGTGTGCCGGGAATGTTGAGCAGGATCGCGCTGCGGCTGCCGCCATAGATGGCGCCGACGTAGATGCACACGAGCACGAGGATAGCTTCGGTGTGCCCCATCGAGAACGTCAGCGTGGTCATCAGGGCGACGCCCATGGTGGCCGTCAGGCCGGGCAGCGCGCCGATGACGATGCCGAGGAATGTCGCCCACAGCACGTTGAAGAGGATCACCGGCGTCATGAAACCGCCGAACGCCGCGCCGAATTGAGAGAGGCTGTCGAGCATCAATTCAATCCTCAGGGCAAGCGAACGTAGAAGATCTTCTCGAACACGAGCGTCACAAGCAATCCGGTGATCGATGCCCTGTGCGAGCGCCGTTGCAATGCGGCCGCAGGCGTTCGCGCGCGTCTCAACTCCGGCTGCCATTCAAACAGCGCAATGAAAAGCGTCACGAACACCGCCGTCGCCAGCCAGAACGGCAAACGTCCGATGAGACCGACGGCGTAGATGACGCAGAGCAGCGCGGCCCCCGCCAGCCGCCAATGGCTTGCCGCGTCACCAGCCGCCAGCGGAACCCCGGTTTCGCCGCGGCTCATCCGTCCGATGGCGCGCGCACCGAGCCAGATGCTGAGGCCGGCAATAATAAATCCGTAAAGGCCGGGAACGAGCCCAGGCGCCGTGTAGACCGCGCCCTTCTGATCGAGCCCCGTTGGCATTCTGAGCGAGAGGCCGATGATAATGCAGCCAAGCATGACAAAGAACGTTGCGATCCGCACATCGATGTGCGGCGGCAGCGGATCTTCGGATGGAAGCCGGAAATTATCGGGTTCTGACATACTGTGCTCTCAGCCAACAAGAGAACGGCCGGGGTTCGCCCGGCCGTTGTGATCCGGTCAGTCGAGTCAAAGTCGAGGGATGCCGAGTGTGTCGGGCGCGACCTTCGATTTGCCGCCGTCATGATAAAGCCAAGCCGAGTAGCGCACCATCTTGAAGCTCTCGTTGTAGGCCTCGTCGCCTTGGAGCGGCGCGAACAGTGCACTGCGCTGTGCGGCGTACTTCTTCAGCGCGTCCGAGTTCTTGATCTTCTTTTGCCAGACCTCGCTCATCGTCTTGACGACGGCGTCGGGCGCACCCTTCGGCACCCAGATGCCGAAATAGTTGAGCGGGGCAGGCAGCGATGGCAGCCACTTCGTGATGGCGGGGATCTCGCCGAAGCCTTCGAGCATCACCGGTTTGTCGGCGAGAACCGCGAGCGGCACGAGGCGCTTGCCTTTGATGTGCTCGGTCATCTCGACGAGGAGTTGGGCGACGGCCTGTGTCTCGCCCGATACGGTCGCCAGAACGGCGGGATTGCCACCGTCGTACGTGACATGCTTGTAGTCGATTTTCGCGTTGGCCTTGACCGACTCCATCAGATTGTGCCCCGCGGACGAAAGTCCCGCCGTCGCGATAGGGACGGTCGCGCCCTTCGCCTTGAGGGCGTCGAGGAGTTGGCCGAAATCCTTGAAGGGTGCGCCGGGGTTGGCAGAGATCGCGGTCAGGTTGGCAACCGCGAAGTACATGTTCCAGTCTTTGGTTCCGGTATCGAGAAGGCCAAGCACGCGATAGGTGCCGATATCGGTCGCAGCGCCGGCGGCCCACGTGTACCCATCCTTTGGCGCTTCAAGCGCATTCTTGGTGCCGACCGAGCCGGATGCGCCAGGCTGATTGACGACGATGAACTTCTGCTTGAGTTCGGCTTCCAGTTCGGAGGCGACAATGCGCGCCATCTGGTCGGTAGAGCCGCCGGCCGCCCACGGGACAATAATGGTCACCGGCTTGTCCGGCTTCCACGCATACTCTTGCGCAGACACGGGCGACGCGATCATGGACAGCGCGGCAACTGCTATAACCAACATACGTTTCATGCATTTCCTCCCGAGTGATCAACTTGCTTGGCGGGCGAGCGCTCACTTAGACTGTGCTCCATGTCAACGCGCGTCAAGAGCCCCGAAGGTGTTCGTGTCATCGGTGATCGGCCGCCGGTGTCGGGATGGTGCGCGTGTCTGGGAATATTGTAATATCTGGCCGGCAGAGGCAGACTCTTCTAATGCCGGGCAAGCGAGCGAGGCCGGGATGCGATTGACCCTCTGCAATGAAGTCATTCGCGAACTGCCGTTCGAGGACCAATGCGCGCTTGCGGCCAAGCTCGGCTATGAGGGGTTGGAAGTTGCGCCATTCACGCTTGGCGAGGAGCCGCACCTCATACCCGGCGCAGAACGCAAGCGCCTCAAAGCGCTCGCCCAAGATCATGGGCTCGCTATTTCAGGACTGCATTGGCTCTTGGTGGCGCCAAAGGGCCTTTCAATAACGACCGCGGATGAGGCATCGCGCGCTCGGACCATCGACGTCATGCGGCGGCTGATTGAGTTGTGTCACGATCTAGGTGGGGCATATCTGGTCCACGGCTCGCCCGGCCAGCGGCGCACGGATGGCGACGCCGCCGCGACCGCGCGTGGCAGCGCGGCATTCGCGGCCATCGCCGAGGATGCCGGCAAGGCCACCGTCACCTATTGCATCGAGGCCTTGGCACCCACGCTAACGGATTACATCAACACGGTCGCGGAAGCCGCTGCCATTGTCCGCCAAATCGGACACCCCGCGGTCAAGACGATGATTGACGCCAGTGCTGCGGCACTTGGTGAAAGAAAGCCTTTCGGCGCGCTGATTGAAGACTGGATGCCAAGCGGGCTCATCAGTCATATTCACGTCAACGATCGCAATCAGCGCGGGCCGGGTCAAGGTAACGACGTATTCGGCCCGGCGATCCGGGCACTGCAACGCGCGAACTATGAGGGTTGGATTGGCGTTGAACCATTCGAGTATGTGCCGGATGGACCGGGTTCGGCGGCGTATTCGATTGGATATCTCAAAGGCCTGATGGAGACCGCGCCCCAATGAGTGCTCAATCCAAAGTCCGCCTCGTTGACGTCGAGCGCTACGAGCGCCGCGTCAAACTGCGACTGCCGTTCCGGTTCGGAGTCATCACCGTGACGGAGGGAACGCAGACGGTCATCCGCGCGACCATCGAGCTGCCGGGTGGCGGAACATCGACAGGGGTCGCCGCCGAGACGTTGGCGGCCAAGTGGTTCGACAAGAATCCGATCTACTCCGACGCCCAGAACGAAGATCAACTGCGCCAAGCCATCGATATCGCGATCGATCACTATAAGATGCTTGGGCCTCAGACGCCGTTCGCATTCTACGTCAAGAGCTACAGCAATCAAATCGCGCGTGGTGCCGATCTCGGCCTCGTTCCGCTGGTGGCAAGCTATGGTCCTGCACTGCTCGATCGCGCAATTCTTGATGCCTTAGGGACAGCGCTCGGGCTCTCGTTCGCGGATCTGATCCGCGACAACGCCGTTGGCATCGGCCATTCGGACCTAACGCCCGATCTTGCGGGATTCGATATCGAGCGTTTTCTCGCCGCTCTGGCTCCAGGGCCGATGATCGACATGCGACACACGGTTGGTCTCGTCGACCCAATTGTCGCGGTGGACCAGAAACCCGGTGAGCGGGTCAATGATGGACTGCCGGAATCCCTCGAAGAGGTCGTGCGCTACTACCGCCCACGTTATTACAAGCTGAAAGTCGGCGGTAATGTTGGGGCTGACATCGAGCGTCTCACACACATCGCGCATGTTCTCGACGCGTCCGCGAGCGACTATCGTGCAACCCTTGACGGCAACGAACAATACGACGATGTCGACGGCATTCACGAACTCTGGAAGCGGATGAAAGAGCATCCTAAGCTGGCGCGGCTGACAAACTCCATCCTCTACATCGAACAGCCCATCAAGCGTGCAGTCGCACTGTCGAAGCCGGTGCGATCATTGGCGGCGGAGAAGCCGCTGATCATCGACGAGTTGGACGGTGAGATCGGGTCATTCCCGGAAGCGCTCGGACTTGGCTATGCAGGAGTCTCGAGCAAGAACTGCAAAGGGCTCTATAAGTCGATCCTCAATGCCGCGCGCGTTGCCAAACTCAACACGGATGCAGGTCAGTCCCGTGCCTTTCTCTCAGCCGAGGATCTGACAACGCTCCCCGGTGTCAGCGTGCAGCAGGATCTGGCACTGGTATCACTCCTCGGCATGACGCACGTTGAACGCAACGCGCAGCACTTCGTCGACGGCATGAGCTTTGCACCCGAGCGCGAGCAGGCGGCGTTCGCGGCGGCACATCCGCAGCTTTACTCTCGCGCCAGTGGGACTGCGCGGCTTGTCGTGAACGATGGCAAGATTGCACTGAACTCGCTCGGCTGCCCCGGCTTCGCGGTCGGTGCATCGATCGATACCGCGGCCCTGAAGCCGATGCCAGCGGCTCCGACGGGGCGACTCGCGCCCTCACACCTGGGACTATCGACATGACACCTCCTGTCCTGCCTGATCGGATCGCATCGATCGCCGATCTCGAAGATCTGATGACCGAGCCGTCGCCGGAGCTCGTTGGTGATCTCGCCCGTGTACCTGGCGATATCTTGATCCTCGGCGTCGCGGGCAAGATGGGACCAACGCTCGCACGCATGGCTAAGCGGGCGGCACCAAGAAAGCGCATCGTCGGCGTGGCGCGTTTCTCTGTTCCGGAAACACGCAACGAGCTGGACCGTGGGGGCGTGGAGACCATCCAGGCGGATCTTCTCGACCGTGGCGCGATCGAGGCTCTGCCGCGCCTTGACAATGTCGTCTTCATGGCGGGCATGAAGTTCGGAGCCGGCGGAAACGAGCCACTGACCTGGGCAATGAACGCGCATGTTCCGGCCATGGTCGCCGAGGTGTTCAAGGCGAGTCGTATTGTCGTGTTCTCGACCGGTTGTGTTTATCCGTACGTGCCGATCGATGGTGGTGGCGCAACCGAAGAGACGCCAACCGTGCCGCCGCCCGGCGACTACGCCTACTCGTGCCTTGGCCGCGAGCGAATGTTTCAATATTTCTCGGCCAAACATCGTACGCCCGGCCGCATCATCCGGCTCAATTACGCGATCGACATGCGTTATGGCGTGCTGCACGATGTCGCGACAAGCGTGCTGCGCGGCGATCCGATCGACCTGAGCATGGGCCACGCCAATGTCATATGGCAAGGCGACGCCAATGCCGCGGCGCTACGGTACTTAGCGCGCACCACGGCCCCCACGACTCCGATCAACATCACGGGGCCCGAGACGATCTCAATTCGATCCATCGCGGGAGAATTTGGACGATTGCTCGGCAAGTCTCCAAAGCTTGCCGGTGTCGAAGCCACAACAGGCTGGGTCAACAATGCCGCGCGTATGATCAGCGAGATCGGCCCGCTACGCGTCACACTCGACACCATGGTCCGATGGACAGCGGATTGGGTGTCACACGGAAGGGCAAGTCTCGGCAAGCCAACGCATTACGAGGTGCGGGATGGCAAGTACTGACGGGGCGGCAGTCACCGTGGAACGGCTGACACCGGACGACGCCGGCGCCTTGGTGGGGTTGTCGGCGGAAGCGGGCTGGAACCAGGTCTCCGCCGACTGGCACTTCATGTTGACGCATGGACGCGGCATAGGCGTGCGCGGACGCGACGGTGGCTGGGTCGCGAGCGCCTTGGTATTCCCACTCGGATCGCGGGTCGCCTGGATCAGCATGGTTCTCGTCACGGCGCGCGAACGCAACCGCGGCCTCGGTGGCGCGCTTCTCCGCCGTTGCTTCGACGATGCAAGCGCAGGCGGCGCTCTCGCCGGCCTCGATGCGACCGAGTTCGGCCGTCCCGTGTATCTGCAGAACGGTTTCCGCGACCTCTATACACTGCGCCGATGGCGGCTCACGCACTCGAGTCCGGCTCCGGCAGAGATGCCAATGGGGGTGCGGTTGCGCCGTATGAACGGCGCTGACGTGCCTGCGCTTCAGGCGCATGAATTTTCCAACGTCGGCTTCGAGCGCGCACATGTCCTGGCCGAACTTGCCGCACGGATGCCGACGCTCGCGGCCATCGCCTTGTCCGGGGACGGCCGCATTGCTGGCTATAGTCTTGCGCGCGATGGCCGCGCAGCAACGCAGATTGGTCCCGTCGTTGCCGACCGCGCGGACATCGCCATCGCCCTTATGAGCCATGCCATGCGCACAGGTACACCGCCCTACATTCTCGACATCCCGGATACCCATTGGCACGTCACGCAATGGCTCGAGGCCAACGGCGCAACGGCGCCCCGCGCGTTCACCCGCATGGTGCGTGGCGATGCGGACCTACCGGCACCGAATCGAATCTTCGCACTCGCCGGACCGGAGCTTGCCTGATGGCGATCGATACTGATGGGGACGGCAATGGCGACGTCTGAAGGCCTCAAGTGGATCGACTGGCCGCGGCCGGTGCTCGATGTCTTGCGCCGTGGGGCAGTGATCCCGGCACATCCTCTTGCGCTCGATGAAAACCGTGTGCTCGACACGGTCTCGCAGCGCGCGCTCTCGCGCTATTATATCGATGCGGGCGCCGGTGGTCTTGCGGTCGGTGTGCACACAACGCAATTCCAGATCCGCGATGCCGGTCTCTACCGCCCGGTTCTCGAACTTGCGGTCACGACCGCGCAGGACTGGACAACGCGTCCGATGGTGCTGATCGCGGGCGCCGTCGGCAAGACCGCGCAAGCCGTCGATGAAGCGCGGCTTGCACGCGGGCTTGGCTATCATGCTGTTCTGCTCAGCCTTGCGGCGTTGAAAGGCGCAAGCGAGGACGAGTTGATCGCACACTGCCAGACCGTCGCGCGCGAAATGCCGGTGATCGGATTTTATCTCCAACCCGCCGTCGGCGGCATCCCGCTGTCGCGCAGACTTCTGGGCCCGCTTCTGCGGTATCGAAAACGTCGTCGCGATCAAGGTGGCGCCGTTCAACCGCTACCGCACCCTCGACGTACTGCACGGGCTTTGCGCAGCCCGCGCGGAGGACCGCGTCACGCTCTACACCGGCAATGATGACCATATCGTCGCCGACCTGACGCAACCGTTTGCGATCCGGACCGGGACACGCGACGTGACGCTGCGGTTCAGAGGCGGCCTCCTGGGACACTGGAGCGTCTGGGTGAGGAGTGCCGTGGAACTGTTGGCTCGCATTCATGCCCTCGACGAGCATGCGCCCATTCCGCGTGATCTGCTTGCCCTCGACTCTTTCGTCACCGATTGCAATGCCGCTCTCTTCGATGTCGACCACGATTTCGCCGGTTGCATTGCGGGCTGCCACGAGATCCTCAAACGTCAGGGCCTCGTGCGTACGATCCATTGTTTGGACCCAAACGAGACGCTGAGCCCCGGTCAAGCCGGCCGCATCGAACAACTCTACCGCCTCTATCCCGAACTCACCGACGACGCCTTCGTCAGAGACAACCTCGTGCGCTGGAGAAGCAGCCAGTCTTGAAGTGCTTTGAACAGGCCGGTCGATCCGGGCGCCTGCGCCGCGATCGCTCTCCGGCGGCGGTGCCCCCTCGGTTTCACTCATTATCCAGCCCTCGCCCTAGCAGCTCTTCTCAACGACGAAGCGTATCGGCGCCCAAAAAAAAGGAAGTTGCGGGACTGATTGGACGGCATGTGCGCCCCCCGTCATCAGCGACGCCGTCTCCGCTCACCGAGGTATTGCCGTCGCAGAATCGCATGGGTCAGCGCACAATATTGTCCTCGCCCCGATGTCTGCAAACTCTGCACTGCGAAGTTCAACTCATTGGTGCGTAACGCATTTGACCCGCTGCGGTCTAAATCACGAGGGGCACACACCAGACTAATCCCCGCCACGCCTCGCCATTGGAATTGCGTATCGTGAAGTCACGCGACTGATTGCGGATCAAGTTCAGTCTCGCCATGACGGCCTGCGACCGAACGTTGTCAGGACTTGTGTACGAAAAGATTTCACTCAGTCCTACATCAAGAATTGCATTGTGGAGAGCTGCCTTGGCGCTTTCCGTGGCGTATCCATATCCCCACGCCGCGCGAACGAACCGCCAGCCTACTTCGAAATGCGCGCCCAGCGGATGGTCTGTTGCCAGTCTGGGCATTACGCCCGCATAGCCAACAAATGCGCCATTTGGAGTTCTCGACAGCCCAACGAGAGACGCCTTGCTCACGCTGTGCCGCACAGTATCGCTCAAACTTCCGGTTACTCTCTGATTGATTGATGGGACCGCCGAGATCAGCCATCACTTCTGGATCGGCATGCATCAATGCGAACGCTTCACGGTGATGATCTTCCCACCTTTTCAGAAGAAGTCGCGGCGTCTTGATCATGCTGCACTCAATCAATTTGAGCAGATCCTGGTTTGCAATAATTATTGCATGCTGGATTGTAGTGGTCCACGCGCGAAGCCCTCGTATCTCTTCCGCTTTTGGCCCTCCACGTCGAGGCACGGACCGTCGGTCTCTTATCACCACGACGATCGACGCAATCTCACCTGATTGGGCCGATCTGACTGTCCGGAGCTGAGTGTTGAGCGGCCGTGCCGTTCCGATGCTCGTTAGACAGTTGGAGATCGGGCGCCGACTTCCGTTATCTCTGCACTGCGAAGTTCAACTCATTGGTGCGTGACGCGATTGACCCGTTGCGGCCAATCCAACCGGACGGACCGCGACTTCCGGTCCTCGAGAAAGCAGGCACTGTAGGCGCGTCACTGAATGGCAGGCTGTTGGGAACATCTTGCGCAGCGCTATCCATCAACTAGACATCGCTTCGATCAGCCGCGGGATCTTGATCGTGGCGAAGTTCGAGAACGTGTCGGAGATGGCGTAGGGCAAAATGATGCGCTCGCCGTGGCGCATGGCGCCGCAGGTGTAGACGACGTTCGGCACATAGCCGGCGCGCTCACTCGGATCCGGCCGCACCAGCGGCTCATGCGAGCGCGCGAGCACTTTGGCGGGATTGGTCTTGTCGAGCAGTGCTGCACCGATGGCGTACTTTCGAACGGCGCCGACGCCATGCGTCAGGAGCAGCCACCCCTCCTCGAGTTCAATCGGTGAGCCGCAGTTTCCGATCTGCACGAACTCCCACGGAAACTCCGGCTTCAAGATCGCCGTGCCGCCGTCCCAGGTGTAGAGGTCGTCTGAATAGATCAGATAAAGGTTCTCGTTGTCCTGCCGCCCGATCATGGCGTAGCGGCCGTTGATCTTGCGTGGGAACAGGCTCATGCCCTTATTACGCGCCGCCGAACCGCGCAGCGGCGTCATGCGAAACGTCCGAAAATCTGTCGTCTCGATCAGTTCCGAGCGGATCGCGCGTCCACTGTAAGCGGTGTACGTTGCATAGTATGTCCGCCGCCCATCATCTTCGAACGCGACGAAGCGGGCGTCCTCGATGCCGTTGGACTGCGACTCGGTCACAGGGAACAGCACCCGTTCACTCAAATCGTCGGCGTGTTTGAAAATCACTTCGACATCGTCGCCGTCAGGTCGCGCCGTGCGGTTGGTAACCGTGGCGACGGACGCCAGTCGCGCCGTCGGGTCGACCGTCACGTTGCCGTCGACATCAATGCTGCCGGACCGAAACGTCAGCGATGAGATGTGCCCTTCGCCGACGGCTCTGAGGCTCAGGATGAAACGGAAGCCGCCGCGCGGCGCGCCGGTCTGATCGGGATGATGGACGATGCTCGGATTGAACAGGGCCGATGCTTCGAACGAATATTCGTGCAGGAAGTAAGCGCCGATGAGATGACGCTGCGCTTTCGAAAACACGGCATGCGGCTCGAAGGCGTCCTCCATTTCCGTCGCACGCGCCTCGAAGACGTCGAGCAGATTGCGATGTCGCCCGTCGAAGTTCTCGAGCACATCGGCCAGTTGTTTGGTAGCCGCGTCGTGCGTCATGGCCAGGACGCGCTCGACGATGTGATTGGCGCGGGTCTTGTCCGTGGCATTGAAGTCACGCGGCTCCGTGGCTGGCTTGAACGGGCGCACGACGACGCGGGTCGGATCTGGCCGGAGATAGAGGGCCTGACGATTGAGGAAGGTCGGTTGCGACACTGAAAGCCCCTTGGCAGCGATGAGATTTACGGCGGCCCTTCAGGCCCGCAAAGCCAGCGCGAATGGCGCTCGCGCATCTTCGGGCGTCGTGCTCGCCCGTCGAGATGCACGAAGCTCGGCGAGGCTCAGCAGGTAGGAGAGTACGGACTCAGCACCCATGTTTCTGTTGGGGCGATCCGCGTGCAGCCCATCCATGCAGCCGCCTGTCCGCTGATCGACCAGGGGCGTCTTGAGGTCGTTGTCGCCGAGGAACCAGTTGAACGCCCCAATTGCAGACGCCGTCCAATCCGTATCCATGTTGACTGCTGCTGCGGCAAGGCACGCCGAAACGGCAGCGGCCGCTTCCACGGGCTGTTGATCGAAAGGCTCGGGCGCCATGTGCGCCTTGCCGAAACTGTGCGACCCGACAGGGCGGAAATGTGCGGCTGGCGCCACCTGCAGATCCATCAGCCAACGCAGCGATTGAAGTCCCGCGGCTGTGTAGGCCGACGTGTGTGTTGCCGCACCCGTGCGGATGAGTGCCTCAGGCAAACGCGCATTGTCATAGGCGAGGACCGGTTCGAACCAGACCCAATCCTTGCGCGTGTTGGCCGCCAACAGCGCCATCAGCCGGTCCGCGAGCACACGGCGCAATCGATCCGCGCGACATCATCGTCGGGAACGCGCCGACAGTGGGCATCGAGTGCCAGCAGCGTGAAAGCCCAAGATCGAGGCGACGTCAGCGCTTCGGCAGATGCTAGCGCCGCACCGAACAACGCATCAGCCCAGCGTTGCCGCGCATCGTCGGAACCAGACGCGGCACAGGCCGCGAGGGCCCACAGCGTTCGGCGCGTGACTGTCGTCGGAGCCGACGTCTTCCAGCCAACGTCGATCATAGCTCATGAAGTTCCGGAACCGCGCGATTGTCGCGGATTCCAGGCGTGTTGAACGAACGCGGCGAACCGGTTCGTGACGATCTCGGGGATCCCAGGTGCATCGGCTTCGGCGAGGACAGCCGACAGCAGAAGCGCGCGTGCATTGTCGTCCACGCAATAACCGTGACTGCGATCCGGAATGTTGTGCACGGCGTGTTGGATCAAGCCCGTGCTGTCGCACATGGACAGCAGATGCTCCGATCTGAATTCGGGCAGGGCCAAATGGAGCAAAGACTGAGTGACGGGCGAGTTCGTTGCGCGCTGCGCGCCACGGACAGCACGGTGCGGCGCTGCTCGATGGCGGACTCGAACGTCGCAACGTATCGCTTTGCCACTTGCGGCCACGTCATGGCTCGGCTGGCGGCATAGGCCCGCTTCCGCATGGCGTGGCGGCGCACATCGTTGCGGAGCAAGCCTGCAACCTCGCGGCCGATTGCAGCTGAATCTCCAAACGGCACCAGAATGCCGAGGCCACCGGCAAGCAACTCGCGCGCATGCCAATAGGGCGTCGAGACGACGGCTTTTCCGAGGCCGAAGCTGTAGGCGAGTGTCCCCGACGTCATCTGCGCTTCGTTCAGGTATGGCGTCACGTACACGTCGCACATTGAGATGAAGTCGAGCAGCGTGGGTTGGTCGACGAACTGGTCGAGAAACACTACGTGCTCGTCCATGCCGAGCGCCGTAACGCGTGCGGCTAAGCCCTCGCGATAGGCTTCACCCTGGTCGCGCACCAGATTGGGGTGCGTCGCGCCGAGCACGACATAGACGGCGTTAGGACAAGCAGCGATGATCTCCGGCATAGCGTCGATGACGGCTTCGAGCCCTTTGCTCGGTGATAACAAGCCGAACGTCAAAATGACGGCGCGACCGCTGAAACCCAACTTTGCCTT
The DNA here is from genome assembly GCA_963779515.1 of uncultured Alphaproteobacteria bacterium. GTDB lineage: Bacteria > Pseudomonadota > Alphaproteobacteria > Rhizobiales > Hyphomicrobiaceae > CAVZYN01. The sequence goes on along the minus strand of CAVZYN010000001.1, from coordinate 252,397 downwards.
CGCGCTGCATCGGCTCGACAAAAGGATATTCCGGGATGCCGTGGGCGATGACATCGATCTTGTCCGACGGAACGCCGTAAGTGCCTTGTAGAAGTGCACGCCCTTTCTCCGACATCACGACCAGCCGCGCTGAAATCGATGTGATGCGGCGCATGACGCGCGCCTGTGCTGCCGATGGTGCTGGCAACACAGTGTGCAGCGTAGTCACCACGGGCATTTCGAGGCGCGAGATCAGTTCGACGATGTGGCCGCCAGCGTCGCCGCCGAAGATGCCGAATTCGTGCTGCAGCGAGACGACCTGAGTGCGTGATGTGTTTAGGAACGCAGCCGCGCGGTGATAGTCGCTGATGACCTCATCGCGCACGGTCAGAGCCACAGCCGGCGGGTAGTCATACGACTTGCCAGCATCGTTCATTGCGACGACCGACGCGTTCAGATGCGGTGACGTCGCAGCAATCGCGTTGTGCAGGTCGTGCGTGAAGGTTGCGATGCCGCAGCGGCGTGGCAAGTGATTGCCGATCAGGGCAACGCGGTCCAGACGGCTCATTGATATCAATCCTTTCGCGCGTCCGAGTGACGAACGCTGTGCGCGACCCCTGCGTGGTCGGCCTCGCACCGTTGGCGGGACAGCAGGAATGCAGACGGGCCTTGACGACCCGGATAGGCGACAAGGCACGCCACGCCGTTGCGAACCAACGCGCATCTCGACCTCGGCTGCCTCGGAAACAACAACAAATCCTGCGGCGAGATCGTGCACGTCCCGCAATTGCCGATCCTGACAAGCAATACAACCATGTCTCCTGATCGGCGTGGACGCACCACGCTGAGTTCGGCGGCAGTTCGATGCGCTCGAGAACAAAGTGCATCGTCGAAACCAGCAACGACCGCTCGGCGGAAATTCTTTCTGGGCGCAATTGAAAATCGGCCGGCTCCGCACGTGCGGCGGCGACGGCGTGGTCAATGTGTAAGGTTCGCCCATGTTCCGGATCGAGAATCCGAAACGTGGTGTCGCTGTTCTGTTGGATCTCGACCAGCACGATCCCGGCGCCAATCGCATGGATCGTGCCCGCCGGAACGAGGATCACATCGTCATGCGCAACAGATTCGCCACGCGAGCAGCTCGGCGATCGATCCGTCTTCGATGGCAATCCGAAGTTCGGCTTGCGTGAGCCGTGCTTTCAAGCCGACGGCGACTTTTGCATTCGCATCCGCGCTCAGGATGTACCACGCCTCCGTCTTGCCGCAGGGCAATCCGATGGTCTGAGCGTAGGCGTCATCCGGGTGGACTTGAACAGACAAGTCCTTGCTCGTGAGCAGCACCTTGAGCAGGAGAGCTGCCGTCTCGATGCTGTTGGAGTGGGGCTCGAAGTGGAGTTCACCAATCAACGGACCGGTGCGTGCACCTGTTCCCCATTGACGGAGGTCCGACACGCCCCATGGCTTTTCGACTGGCCGGACGATTGCCGCTTCGATTGCCACGAGGGCTCCATTGGTTCGATCAATTGCACCGCCCCATCGCCCCCCAGTTGCTGCGATCGATGCGCGTCTGAGGGCACCTCCGCTTCAAGCGACGTGGCGCATTAGCGCGCCTTCTTGCCGCCGGTCTTCGGTGCCGGCGTCAACCCCGCACGCACCGCGAACGGGTGACGCTTGCGATGCCGGCGGCTTTGACTTCTCCGCCTTCGGTTTGCGAACCTCGCGGTTGCCCTTTTGGTTGCCTTTGGCCATGGCGGTTCTCCCTTTGCGTGGAAGGCTGGGGCCCGTGATCATTTGGGGCGTGTTCAGTTCAAGACGCCATACTGAGCATGAGAGAAGACGACAGCACGGAACGACGAGAGGCGGCACGAACCAGTCCGCCAGTCGTCTGTAGCTGGGAGCGCGCTTGCTTTGGATCGGGTCATGACTTGTCCGCCACGATCAGCTCAGCGCAGGCGCGCGCCATCGCCGAGTCTGTGGATGTCGCGCCGGGCATCTTGGCCCAACCGGCCTTTTCGACGAAGTTACCCTGCTCCCAGGTGCTCGCCTTTTTCAGCTCGATGAGCCGCGCCGGCGCATCAGTGCTGCGGCGGAAATTGTCGTGGCAAATGGGCGCAAGCGCCGACACGACGGCCGCCGAGGCCTTCTGTTTCGCAAGCGTCTCGGACGATCCTCCAGTCACCCAGCCGCCCCAGGTGAATCCGATCAACGCGACAGCCGATGGCTCCGACGGCCGCGCCTTGAAGCATCGGCATAAGGTTTTCCGGCATTTTCATGGACAGATATCCTTTGGTTTGATCGCCGAGAGGCCTGACGCAAACTTGCAGCCGCGCCATTGAGATCAGCCTCATTGGTCGTCGGAATGCGTCGTCATCGATCGCACACACTTGTACGGCCGCTTAGCGATATGGATACTGATCTAGAGCAGCCTCGGCTTCGATTTTGCGGGACTGCCCGAAGAAGCAGTCGGTTCCTGCTCTTGAAAACCGGCCAGTACCTTGAGCTTCTTTGCGTCCAAGATTGTCACCCGATGCGCTTTGTACGTGAGTAGTTTTTGTTCGCGCAGCTGGCGCAGTACGCGGTTGACGTGGATGGCGCTGAGACCGAGCGCGTCTGCGAGTACATATTGGTTGAGTGGGCATGTGAAGTCCCGTTCCGTCGCCAAGCCGACGAGCCGCAGCCGCTCGGCCAGCTCCAGGAAGAAGTGGGCCGTCCGCTCGATTGCAGTGCGGCGACCGATACTGACGAGATGCTCGACGACCATCGCTTCGTCTCGCGAGGCGGCCCACAAAATTGCCGCGCCAAGGCGTGGGAATTCAGCGAATATCTGCATCATGCGCGCGCTGTCGACACTGCAGACGGTCACATCGGTCAGCGCCGAGAAGGAATGATCTGACGTGTGGAGCAACACACTGCGCAAGCCGACGCAGTCACCCGGCAGCGGAAACGTGATGATCTGCCGACCCCCGTCTGGCAAGAGCTTGAAGCTGCACGCCCAGCCCGCTCGGAGGATGTAGGCAAGGTGCCCGCTCTCGCCTTCGCGTACCAGTGCCCCTCCGGCTTTGATGCGCACTGGCTTCGCCTGCAACGCCGCTAGGCAGTCTGTCTCGGCTGGCGACAGCTGCATGAACGTGCCGAGTTTCTTTGCCAGCAGATTGGGTGCTTGCGGCATACCTTGGCACTCACGGATTGCAGCGCGATCTCGCATTGATCATGCCGCCCGAAACATGCGAAAAGCTATCTTGCATTGGCCCACGGCCCGGCGAACCGGCCCATAGTTTCGATCAATGCGGAGCGAAAGCGCACCGATACAAGTAGATAGCACGCCATGCCAAAATCGACCGACAAAAACTCCGACGCAGCAGGACATGCGGCACTCTCGATCTGCGAGTCGCTGCTGCTCGCCTTGGTCGAGCTGAAGGTCCTTCGCGAGAGCGATCTGCGAGGTATCCTGGAAGATGCTGCAGCCACGCATCGCGGTGCGACCGGCACAGCGAAGGACGCAGCCGTGCATCGCGCCGCGGCCAAACTGATCGAGAAGTTGCGGGCGGATCGAACAGCGACGTAGCCTGCGTGACGTTCAGCAGCACACGCCGGTCATGAGGGGCCAGTGCGCACACGGGTTGCGATGTCACGCGCCAGCGCGGCAGCAAGGCTCTCCGGATCGATCTCGATCATCTGACGTGCCGCCGAACCACCGATCCGAGCCGGCACGATGATGCTGGTCCGCAGACGTCGGTAGGCGAGGAATGACAGACCGGGGATCAGTTCCTCGTCCGTCTCTACGACGTAATCTCCTGCAGGAAGGGGCTCAGTCAGGCCATCAATCTCTGCAGACGCGTGGAACGTCACCTTGGCCGTCGTGGTTCGCTCACTCATGGTCTCCGTCCTCGATCGTCGGGTCAGGTATCGGCACACGCAATGCCCCGCGTCATTCCCGTGGTGACGCGGGCGAACAGAAGGACATCCAGCCTCAGTTCGCTTTTCGTCTTTCTAACGGATAGTCGTCGCTCGCGTAGAGGCGGCTGATCTCGTCCGCGTCGATCCGAATGTCGTCAGCCTCGATGATCGTGGCGCGCAGCCGTTCCGCAGCTTGCCCTTCGATGGCGAACCGAAGTGCTTCTGCACCGGTGGTAAACCGGCGATACACCATTGCTAGACGCTTGTTCCGGCTACTGGCGCCGGAGAACACTTCGGCCGGGAGGTTGAAATCAAACTGTTCCATCCAATCAATATGGGGATGCCGAACTCGGATTACATCCGGCCCAACCGAAATCGCGGGCGGTTCGGGCGCCTACCACTCCCCTTGGACGTCCCCGATCTAACCAAACAACCGCTGACATGGGGGCCGAGGTGTCCTCTGCAAGGGTCAACAGCGTTGCGCACTATTGGCCCATGACGAAGCAGCACCTGCGGTCGGTCTTAGTGCTCCGCGACAAATGAGAATATTGCGCACGACCTCGCATGCCCAGAGTGCGATCGGGCAAGTGTCCGCTGTCGGATGTCGAGCGACCGCGCCGGCTCGATGATCACGAAACGGATGATAGTCGCGCCTCGATGACCGCTTTCTCTGCACTGCGTCGGAGAAACTGTTGAACCGCAACGTGAATGACCCACATCGACCGTCGTGCTGGCGCTCAACACTGGTGTTGCCGTTCGGCATTCTGTGGTTCGGTCGACGTGGTGCGCCGCAAACTTCAGGGCTGCAGCCGTTCGGAGCCCCAATGGCAGCTTTCCGCCTGGGTCCGTTTTCGTTCTGATTTCGAGGTGGGCCAAAGAGAGACATTCCGAAACACAGATGATCAGAAGGCGTGTGCTTTTCGTGCTCGTTAACTGGCAGGAGCGCAGACCAAATCTTGCTGTGCTTCAATCATCGAGCACTGCCGCGCTGGCCCATGTCGAAACTAGGCGATGACTCCCCAGACCAGAGCCGACGAAGTAATGTGGCTCAGCGCTCGATGCAGAAATGCAGAGCGCGGCGATGAGTTGCAGCCTTCGCCAATCTCACGTGCTGGCACCGGTCGCGTCAAATCTTGCGACGCGCTAATTGCGTCCTCGGCGTCTCGTGTTGACGGTCGTCGAAACAACGTCGGAAGTTCAATCGCCCCGTGTATTGTCGTGCCTTTGGGCACCTAAGCGACAGGATCGACCACGACAACATGCTACAGCTTATTCAATTGCCGATCTCGCTCTACAGTTTCAAGGTTCGCTTGGCTCTTGTGCTGATGCGCGTGGATATCCCGCTCATAGAGCCGCAAGACGGCACGTATCGCAGCCCGGCCTATCGGGCGCTTGTTCCGCCAGGAACGATCCCGGCCTTGCTCAGCCCCGATGGCATACTCATGGAATCTGACGCCATTATCGAATACGTCGATGAAACGTTGGCGGGCTCAAGCCTAATGCACGGCTCGGCCATGCGGCGGGCACGTGTCCGCATGCTCACGCATTTGAACGACCTGCGGTTGGAAGCAGCCGTACGATCACTGTTCGGGCATGTCGCTCCAGCGAAGCGGGACACCGCCGAGGTTGCTCGAGCGCGTGAACGGATTGTTGCCGCCCTCGACGTGATCGAATGGGCACTCGATCCGGAGGGACCTTTCGCCATCGACGCCACCGCCTCGATGGCGGACTGCGCCATTGCAGCGACATCGACTTGGCTCGCTGCGCTGCAACCGGAATTGCTTCCTGGCATTGCGATCGGCCCTCGCCTTGCGCGCGTCGTTGACGCATTGCGGGCCGATCCCGTCACCGGCCCGCACGTCACGGAGTACGGCAAAGGCGTCGCAGCCTGGGTCGACGAGCGGCGAGGGAGCTAGCTAGCCGGCCGTGCGGATCGGCGGTGGCAGCGCGCTCATGACGCCAGGCTTGGACGAGGACGCGAGCCCGGCTGCGGTGTGCAGCATGTGCTCGATGTAGTCGCCGAAACTCGCATCGACCGTGACGGCGGTGCCACCGTCGAGTTGCTCCAGAATGGCCGCTGTGCCCCAGGCGTCGGTGGCAAGCACGCGGTCTGCCGCCTCGCTCAAGGACGATACGTCGTGTGCGAAGCCCTGGGCCAACACAGCCTCGGTGCCGCCGCCTTGCAGAACAATGGTTGCGGTCGCCCCCGTCACATCTGCAACCGCGACAGCTGCGCCAACTGGCACACCGCCGCGCAGTGCCGCGCCAACGCGCGCGCGTTCATCGAGCGCATCGCTGACGATCATGCGCCGCGGCCCGACCCAGGCGACACGCGCACGGCCCGCGCTGGCGCGTGCGGTCGATGGTGACGCGGGTACCGGCAGGCCGGCCGCTCGCAGGACCACGGTAAGAAGGCTTTGGGGACCAACGATCTCGAAGCGAGCCGCGAGCGGCGCACGCACGATCGCAACCGGATAACGGGCTCTGGTCATGACTTCACCCGCTTGCGATCGGCATCGTGGAACACCGGAGCGACAACGTCCATCGGGACAACGCGATCATAGACGCGTGCATGAACCGTCTCGCCCATGCGCGCACGCCCATTGCGCAAGAGGCCGAGTGCGATCACGCGGCCGCGGGCAGGTGATTGCACACATGCCGAGACGAAGCCCACCTGATCCGCGCGCGCGCCGCCGGGTGTCAGGGGTGAGCCTTCCGGCAGCGTGGCATTCGGATCGGCCGGCAGCAATCCGACGAGTTCCGGGCGCACCGGATCGGCGGCGCGGCGCAGCTCCATACTGCGCTTGCCGATGAAGTCACGCTTCGCCTTCGACACCATACCGCCGAGGCCGAGATCGATCACATCGGCTGTGCCATCGACCTCGTATCCGGTCGAAATGTAGCCGGCTTCGACGCGCAGAATGTGGTTCGCTTCCGAACCGATCGGCGCAATCCCGTATGGCGCTCCTGCAGTCAGGATACGCGACCACATCTCGGCCGCGAGATGCGGCGCGGTATTGATCTCGAAGCTGAGTTCACCCGTCCAGCTCACCCGGAAGACGCGCGCCGGCAAACCGGCGACGTGGCCTTCGCGCATGGCCATGAAGGGGAAGACTTGCGGCGCGATGTCGAAGTCCGGCTTGAGTGCAGCAAGCACCTCGCGTGCCTTTGGACCGCAGACCGTGGCGTTGGCCCAGGCGCTCGTGACGGGGACGAGTGCCACATCGAGATCGGGCCGATGGACGTTGAGGATCATCTCGATGTGGTGATGCACGCGATCTGCGGCACCGGTCGAGGAGTGCAGCAGCCATGCCGTCTCGTCGAGGCGGAACGTGACGCCATCGTCGAGGATCAGACCGTCGTCTGTCAGCATGATGCCATAGCGCCCGCGGCCTGCGCGCAGGTTGGCGAAGTCGTTCACATAAAGCAGATCGAGTAGCGTGGGCACATCGCGACCCGCGAGCAGGAACTTGCCAAGCGGCGTGCCGTCGTAGATGCCGACGCGCTCGCGCACGGTACGCGCCTCGCGTTGCGCCGCCTGTTGCCACGTCTCTCCTGCGCGCTGGTAGTAACCCGGCCGTTGCCAGCGCAGTCCCGCCTCGTACATGACGGCGCCGTTGGCCAAGTGCCAGTTGGTCAGGGGCGTATGCCGCCACGGATAGAGGCATGGTCCGCGGCGCACGCCAGCGATCGCCCCGAACTCGATCGGGACGTAGGGTGGGCGGAACGTGGTCGTACCAATTTCGTCGATCGGCATGCCCCGCAAGCCGGCGACCGCGCCAATGACGGACGTGTTGCCGATCTTGCCCTGGTCGACGCCCATTCCAGCGGTCGTATACCGCTTGACCAATTCGATGGAGTCGAAGCCCTCACGCACAGCCAGTCCGAGATCGGCCGTGGTCACGTCGTTCGCGAGGTCGACGAAGATTTTTCCGCGCCGGAGCGGCGCAGGCGTTGACCAGATTGGACGACCGACGGCGATGGCTTCCTCGGCTACCGTGGGTAGTGTCACGGCGGCGGCCACCCGTCCCAGAAATCGGATCGCTGTATGCGCTGCGGCCAATCCCTCCCCGAAACACGCGGCGGTTGCGTAAGTTCCGTTGGCTGCGCCGACGAGATGCAGCGTGTCCGCGGCCGGCTGCGCCTTGAATGCAGCGAGATCGTCATCGTAGACCGTGCGCGCGTTGCGGCTTTGCGAGGCGAGGTGAAAGGCGGGGCTCCATCCCCCCGAGACCGCGAGCAGATCGCAGTCGAGCCTGCGCTCGCTTCCGTCGGAACCACGGATGGTCACAGCCGAGATGCCGCGTGCGCCGTGTGCGGCAATCACAGCACCTTGAATGGCGCCCTTAGTCGCGGTCGGCCTCGGATCAATGAGACCGGCCTTGGCGCCGATGGCCTCGAGACGGCGCGCAAGCGTGACGGCGGAGTCCGTGTTCGCGGCGACGGCCACTCGGCGGCCGGGCGCGACGCCGTAGCGCCCGAGATAGGTTGCAACCGCCGACGCCAGCATGACGCCGGGTCGGTCGTTATCGACAAACGGCATCGATCGCTCGATGGCACCCGCCGCAACGATCACCTGCTTGGCGCGGACCTTCCAGTGGCGGTAGTCCAGCCCAGCGACATCGGTCGGGCCGCGCTCGATCACCGTCAGATAGTTGTGTTCGTGGTATCCCCACACCGTCGATCGCAAGAGTACGCGGACGTGCGGCAAAGCGCGGAGCTCCGCGAGCACGGCTGCGATCCACACGCCGGCGGGCTGGCCATCGAGTTCGACGTCGTCGTCGAGCAATCGACCGCCCGGCCAGGGCTGATCGTCGACCAGCATGGTGCGCAATCCGCTGCGGGCTGAAGCGAGAGCCGCCATGAGGCCGCTCGGCCCCGCACCGGCAATCAACACATCCGTGTGCGCAAAGCGGCTCTCGGTTTCCGGCTGCCATGCCCCTGATGGGGGCGTCCTGCCGAGGCCTGCCGCCGCCCTCACGAACGGCTCGAACAAGTGCCAACTCGGCCGCATGAATGTTTTGTAGTAGAACCCCGCCGGCAGCAGCGGCGCAAACAGTTGTGCGACAGCGCCAACGTCGATGGCTGCGGACGGCCATGCGTTGACGCTGCGATAGATGCCGCCATTCTCGACCGGCGTCGTCGTTGGCTGCAGGTTGGACATCTGCCGCGGGCCACTGCGTTCGATCACCGGGCCTGAGTCCTCGAAACCCGCTCCCACGATGCCGCGTGGCCGATGCAGCTTGAAGCTGCGCCCGACGATCCGCGCGCCACCGGCGAGCAGGGCTGACGCGACCGTATCACCGGTAAACGCGTCGTACGACGTGCCGTCGAAGGTGAACCGCAGCGGCTTGGTGCGATCGATCTTGCCGCCCGTCGGGAGGCGCCATCCGCCGCTCATGATGCCGCCTTACCGATTAGCGATACTGTACGGATCTCGTGCGTGAGGGTATTCCGCGTGACGCTCAGCCAGCTGCCGCAGCCGCGCACATGCCACCACCGTTCGTCATGACTGCCGCGCTGATTCCGCCGCATGACAACATGGCCGGACCATTCGCAGTCAGACAGCGCATTCGGATCGCGTGGCCGAACCGGATGCGCCTCGCCGGCGCAAACGAACTCCGCCTCCGGACGCGACCCGCACCAGGGACAGTCGATCAGCAGCATCTCAACCTCGTCATCGTTGCGCAACCGTGCCGGCTTCGAGCAGCAGTTTCAAACCGCTGAAGCGTTCGAGACCAAATGCCTCCGCCAGCGGGTGCGGCTGGCCGGTCGCCAGAAGATGCGCGTAGGTCAGACCGCCGACCGGAATCGACTTGAAACCGCCGTACCAACCCGTGCTGACGTAAAGCCCTTTGATCGGCGTCGCAGAGATGATCGGGCTCGCATCATAGGCGAACTCGATAGCGCCGCCCCACTGGCGCAACATCTTCAGCGATCCGAAGCGCGGAAAGATCTCGATCAGCGAGGCGACGACGTCTTCGAAGGTCTGAAAATGACAGCCCTGCCGATAGGAGGGAATGGGATCGGTGCCGCCGCCGATCACGATCTCGCCCTTGTCCGACTGCATCGCGTAGAGCCCGACGTCCGGAAAGTTCGCGATGACGTCGATGATCGGTTTAACCGGTTCCGACACGAAGGCCTGAAGGTTGCGCGTGACCAGCGGTAAACTGAGGCCGATGCGCGCCGCCACATCGCTCGTGCTGCCCGCAGTCGCAAGTGCGACTGTTTTTGCGCGCACGGTCCCGCGTGCGGTCTCGACGCCGGCGACGCTGCCGTCGGGGTTGCGCAGAAAGCCCGTCACTTCGGTTTGCTGATGGATCTCGACACCGCGGGAGTCGGCCGCGCGCGCGTACGACCATGCGACGGCATCATGCCGCGCCATCGCTGCCTCGGGATGAACGACGCCAGCGAGCGGTGGCAGGCGCATGGTGGCCGGATCGCCCATGGCGGGAATCCGCCGGCGCACCTCATCGACGTTGACGATCCGATAGACCGGCCCGTGCAACGCCATCGCCATCGAGCGCCGCCGCAGGTCGCGGAGCTTGCCCCAGCTCTGCACGAGGTCGACCATGCTGCGCTGACTGAACAGGATGTTGTAATTCAGCTCGCGCGTCATGTCTTCGTAGAGCTTCACGGACACATCGTGAAAGCGGATCGATACGTCGCGCAGATAGTTCGAGCGGATCGTGTGCGTATTGCGCGCGGTATTGCCGCCGCCGAGCCAGCCCTTCTCGATGACGGCGACGTTGGTCACGCCATGCTTTGCCGCAAGATGATAGGCGGTCGACAGCCCATGGCCGCCAGCGCCAACGATGACGACGTCGTAGGCCGGCTGCAACGGCGGCGCACGCCACGCCCGTTGCCATCCGTCATGGTGATGGATGGCGTTACGCACGAGACTAAAGAAGGAGTAGCGCTGCATCCGCTCGCATCTATCACATTACGGCATGGATCTGCTTGACCCATGCTTACATGGCGTGCTCTGCTCTGCAATAGGTTCTGCATAAGAGGATAGCGTGCCAACGGCCCGGCAGATCGAAGCGTTCCAGGCGGTGATGACTTCAGGCGGTGTCACCAAGGCCGCCGGCATGCTCGGTCTCGGCCAGCCCGCGGTCAGTCGCCTGATTGCCGACCTGGAGACCGCGGTCGGTTTTCCGCTGTTTCAGCGCGCAGCGCGGTCGTTGATTCCGACTGCCAAGGCGCGCGAGTTGTCACGCGAGGTCGAACGATCCTTTCTGGGAATGGATCACATCCGGTCGACCGCGCGCCGGCTCGCAACGAGCGACCTCGGTGCGCTACGGCTCGCCATCGTTCCCAGCCTCGTCAGCGACGTCATGCACGATCTGATCGGGCCGTTCGCGAGGGCTAACCCCGGGATTGCGCTCGCAGTCGAGGTGCTCGCCACTCTCGAGGCCGTCGAGCGGCTAGAGAGCGTGAACTGCGATATCGGCCTCACGAACGAGACTGTACAGACCAATGGTCTCGATGCGGAATCGATCGCGACGCGGCTCGCCGTCGCCGTGGTGCCGTTGAAGCATCCCCTGACGCGTCTCGGCCGCGCGCTCAAGCCGAAGGACTTCGCTGGTGCGTGCTTCATTTCCTTCATGCCGAATGCGGAGTTCCGTCGCCAGCTCGACAGGATGTTCGCCGATGCCCGGGTCGAGCGCGATCTGCGCTACGAAGTCCGCACTACGGCCGCCGCCTGCGAGATGGCGTCGGCACTCAATGCAATCACGATCGTGCCGGTGGCGCCGCAGTTTGGCCCGGCGGCATTGCTCCGTGCTTTGCCGTTCCGTCCCGTGCTGTCGTCGGACATCGTCCTGCTCAAACAACGTCATCGCGCCCTGCCGCCGACCGCCGAGACTTTTGCGGCCTTTGCTCGCCAGCGGCTGAGCTGTCCCAAGGATCAAACGTCACAGCATCCGCGCGCTGCAACGTTGGGCGTTCCGCCCAAGAAAGTTCGGACTGCGCCGCCTCCCGATCTACACGGAACCAGCCGTGGGGGGCTGCGATGACCGTTTCCAGCCCGGTTCCAACGGCAATGCGGAAGGCGTCCATGCGACGCGTGGCCTGGTACCGGACGCGTTGGTTCGACATCGGCCTGTTCGCGGCGCTGATGGGCGGATTGCTGTGGCTTACAGTCACCGGCGCCCAGAGCATGGGTTACGCATGGCAGTGGCAAAAAGTCCCGCGCTACATCTACCGGGTGATCGACGGCGAGTTCATTTACGGCCCACTGCTGAAAGGTCTCATTGTCACACTGCAATTGAGTGGGGTCTCGATGGTGCTGGCGATGGCCATCGGCCTGGTCACGGCCTTGCTCAGGCTGTCGCCCTCGATCGTCGGGCGTGGCCTTGCCCGGGCCTATATCGAGCTGATCCGCAACACGCCGATGCTGATCCAGATCCTCGTCATCTACTTCATTGTTGCAAAGATCTTCGGCATCTCCCGATTCTGGTCGGGTGTGCTTTGCCTCGCACTCTATGAAGGCGCGTTTGCCGCCGAGATCATCCGCGCAGGAATTGTCGCAGTGCCACGCGGGCAGATGGAAGCAAGCCGAAGCCTTGGTCTCTCACCCTATCACACCTACTGGGACGTCATCCTGCCACAGGCAGTGCCGCTGATCCTGCCACCAATGGCCGGCGTGCTGGTCAATCTGGTGAAGCATTCGGCCATCGTCAGCGTCATTGCGGTATTCGATCTTGCCACCGAGGCGCGAACGGCCATTGCGGATTCGTTTCTCGCGTTCGAGATCTGGCTTGTCACCGCGGGCATGTATCTGATCATCACCATCGCGTTGTCGCTTGTCGCCAGTGCCATCGAGCGTCACTATCGGCTCAAGCATCAGCGTTAGACATCGTCACACCGAGGAGGAAGTCGATGCGTTGGATAGGAAAAGTTTTGGTGGCCTGTGTCGTCGCCCTGACCAGTTTCGCGGTCGGGGTCGGGTCGGCGGACGCCCAGGGGGCGCTGATCGACGGCATCAAGAAGCGTGGCCGCATGCAGGTGGCGTTCGGCACCTTCGTGCCGTGGGCCGTGCGCGACAAGCAGGGCAACTGGATGGGCTTCGAAATCGACGTCGCGACCAAGCTTGCGAAGGACATGGGAGTCGAATTGGAACTGCTACCGACTCAATGGGACGCTATCATTCCCGGCCTGATCGCGAGTAAGTATGACTTCATCATCGGTGGTCTCAGCATTACGCCGCCGCGTCAGGAGCAGATTGACTTCACCGCCCCGTACTCGACCTCGGGGCAAGGGGTTGCCGCCAACAAGGCGTTGGCCGAGAAACTCCAGTGGCCGGACGACTACAACAGCGACAAGGTCACGTTCGTTTGCCGGCGTGGCGTCGCGGCATGCAAAACGATCGCCGAGCGCTGGCCGAAGGCGACACTGCGTCAGTTCGACGACGACTCGATCGCCTACCAGGAGGTGATCAACGGCAACGCCCACATCATCATGGCGAGTGAGCCGCGTCCCCGCTTCGCCGTGATCCAGAACCCCGACAAGCTGTTCCAGCCGACGAAGGAGTTCGTGACGACGGGTGTCGAAGGCATGGGCGTTCGCAAAGGCAATCCGGACGCGATCGCCTTCCTCAATGATTGGATCGGCAAGAACAAGGCTTGGCTCGAAACGCGCCACACCTACTGGTTCAAGACGCGTGACTGGGCCGCGAATGCCGCCAACTGAAGCGCGATGACCAGCACAAGTCTTCCCTCTGTCGAAGGTGCCGCCGCATCGCCGCCCGCCAGGCGCGCGATGCGACGGGCTCTGCATTTGATGTGGGTCGACGCCGCTCTGACCGCGCTCATCATCGTCTTTCTCGCCGTTGTCGTTTGGCGCACCCACGCGGTTCTGGACTACCGGTGGAATTGGAGCGCAGTCTGGCCCTTCGTCATCAAGACCGACCCAACCACTGGCCGTTGGCAACCTAATCTCATCATCCAGGGCTTGTTGACGACAATCCGACTGGCCGTCTGGGGAATCCTTTTGGCGGGCATCATCGGCGCAATCATGGGTGTCATGCGTGCCAGCAATCGGCTCCTGCCCCGTTTGATAGCCGGCACGTACGTCATGCTGATCCGCAATATCCCGCCGGTCGTGTTCGTCTTCATCTTCGTCTTTTTCATTGCAAGCCAGCTCATGCCGAGCCTCGGCATCGGCGATCGGGCGCGCGCTCTCGGGCCGACGGCGCAATGGTGGGTCTCGATCCTGTTTGGCGAACCGCGATTGATCGAGAATTTCGTGATCGGACTACTATGTCTGTCGATTTTCTCGGGCGCGTACATCACCGAGATCGTGCGCGCCGGACTGCAATCCGTCTCGAAAGCGCAGGTCGAGGCGGGCGAGAGCCTGGGCTTGTCACGCACCGACGTGATGCGCTTCATCGTCTTTCCGCAGGCGCTGCGCAATGTGCTTCCGCCGCTGGCCGGCCAGTTCATCCAATTGATCAAGGACTCGTCCCTGGTATCGCTCGTCTCCATCCAGGAACTGTCCTTCATGGCGCAGGACGTCCAAGTCGCCACGCAGCGCGTCTTCGAGGTGCTCCTATTCATTGCGGCGCTTTACTTCGTCATCTGCTTCAGCCTTTCGCACCTGTTTGCGGCACTGGAGTTGCGCGGAGCGAGGGCGCGTCGATAGCCATGGCACCTCGTTCCTCTGCAGTGACCGCGAACATCGATCTCACCCTGCCCGGCAAGCGGCTGGGTCATCTCGAACTGATCTGGTCCGACAACGTCCATGCCTACGGCGTCATTCCGGTACCGATCGCGATCATCTCGAGCGGCCCCGGCCCCACTGTGCTGATCACAGCCGGCGTCCATGGCGACGAATACGAAGGTCTCGTGATCGCGCGTCGATTGTTCAGAGACCTCGAACCCGCTCAGATGGCGGGAACGGTCATTCTTATGCCGGCGGTGAACTTGCCGGCCGTGCGTGCTGCGGCGCGCGTGTCGCCGGTCGACGGCGGCAACATGAACCGCGCGTTTCCCGGCGACACTCTGCAAGGACCGACGGCTATCATCGCAGACTTCATCGAGACTCAAATCCTACCCCGCGCCCAGTTCGCGGTCGATCTCCACTCCGGCGGCACGCGCTCCATCTATACGCCCTGCGCCTATGTCTATGCGTTCGGCAGCGAGGCGTTTCGCAAGCGTAAATTGGCGGCGATCCACGCGTTCGGACTGCCGCACACGACAGTCGTTGCCGCCACATCGTCCGGCGGTTCGCTTTCGGCGGCGTGCGAGCGGCACAATGTGGTGATGGTGGCGACGGAGCTTGGCGGGGGCGCCCAGCTCGACCGACGCGCCATGGACCTCGGCTACGTTGGGACGCGCGCGTTACTAAGTCATGCGGGGGTTCTTGCAGGCGATGTCGAGGGCCGACGGACGTCCCTGATCCATGTCGAGAGCCGGCGGTCGTCCGTGACGTCAAACATCGATGGCATGTTCGAGCACGCGGTCGATGTCGGCGACGACGTCGTGGCCGGCCAGATTGCCGGACAGGTCTGGCCGATGGATGATCTAGCGCGAGAACCCGTGGTTGTGAAGTGTGCTCTCGCGGGCACCGTGCTTGCACGCCGCGCCACACCGCTTGTCCTTGCCGGTGACACGGTTTGCCATACGGGTCGCCGCATCAGCGACGACGAATTCCTGAGCATCGGCAACGGAGACCGGTCGTGACGAACCGTCCATCCACCGGTGAGCCTCCCATCATCACCATGCGCGGTGTCACCAAGTGGTTCGGCACATTTCAGGCTCTGTGCGATATCGACCTCGATGTTTGTCGCGGACAGAAGGTTGTGATCTGCGGACCATCCGGCTCCGGCAAATCCACGCTGATCCGCTGCCTCAACCGCCTCGAAGAGCACGACGATGGCGAGATCGTCGTCGACGGCACGCTGCTCGATCATGACACCACCAACATCGCCGTGGTACGACGCGAAGTCGGTATGGTGTTTCAGCAGTTCAATCTGTTTCCCCATCTGACTGCGCTGCAGAACTGCACGCTGGCACCGTTGCGCACACGAGGGTCGTCACGGGCGGAAGCCGAGGCGCGTGCGATGGAATACCTCACCAAAGTACGGATTCCCGAGCAGGCACAGAAATATCCGGCTCAACTGTCAGGGGGACAACAGCAGCGGGTCGCCATTGCCCGCTCGTTGTGCATGGAACCGAAGATCATGCTGTTCGACGAACCGACGTCGGCGCTCGATCCGGAGATGATCAAGGAAGTGCTCGATGTCATGACCGATCTTGCCCAATCAGGGATGACCATGGTGTGCGTGACCCATGAAATGGGCTTCGCGCGCCGCGTTGCCGACACCATGATCTTCATGGACAAGGGGCGAATAGTTGAACAGGCGCAGCCATCCGCGTTTTTCACAGCGCCTCAGTCAGAGCGGACGAAACTGTTCCTGAGCCAAATCCTTTCGCATTGAGGTGGAGAATGCCAACGATGTATCTGCGCAATGCATGGTATGCGCTCGCCAGGCACGACGAGATCGGGGAGGCGCTGGCGCCGTATCAGGTGCTCGGCGAGCGGATTGTCGCCTATCGTAAGGCTGACGGCACGGCGGTCGCGCTCGAAGACGCCTGTCCGCATCGAAAGCTGCCGCTCTCCATGGGCACACGTCAGGACGATCGGATCGTGTGCGGCTACCACGGCTTGACGTTCGACGGGACGGGTACGTGCGTCGCCGCGCCGACGCAGAGCAGGATCCCGACCACCGCGAAAGTGAAAAGCCATCCGACCGCCGACAAGTGGGGCCTCGTCTGGATCTGGATGGGTGACCCCGCCAAGGCTGACGTGAGCAAGCTCATCCCGATCGACAATGCGTACACGCCGGGCTGGGGCATTACCAACGGCGACAGCATGGTCTGCGGCTGCAACTATCTCTACCTCGTCGACAACCTGCTGGATCCCTCGCACGTCGCCTGGGTGCACGTGACGTCGTTCGCGGCCCCTGGCACCGAGGATACACCCTTGCAGATCAGCACCTCGACGGACGGAGTGGTCGTCTCCCGCTGGATGCTCGATCGTGATCCGCCACCATTTTATGCGCCGCTGCTGAAGTTCAACGGCAAGTGCGATCGCCTGCAGCACTACGAAGTGCGCTACCCGTCGCTCGGCATCAATAAGTCGATCTTCACACCGGCCGGTACCGGCGGCGCCGGAAAGGTGTTGCACGAAAATGCATTCATGATGGTGTCGTACCACTTCCTGACGCCGGTCGACGAGCAGACCACGCGCTACTTCTGGCTCCAGAACCGCAACACAGACCCTGACAATGCGACGTTGACGTCGCGCATAGCGGCTGGTGCACGACAGGCATTCGAAGAGGATCGCGTCATTCTCGAAGCCGTGCACGCCGGAATGGCCGGCAAGACCACGCCCCATCTCGATCTCGCTCTCGACGCCGGCGCGCTGCGCTTTCGCAAAGGCCTGCAGGCATTGATCGATCAGGAACAGGCCGCCACTTGAGTGCGGCGAGTCCCGAGACAAGGACCTAACCATTGACCGACACCACCAAACTCATAGCAGCGCCACGCGTGACCTTCGCCTTCTCGAAGAAGGTGGTCGACTGGGACGACAAGTATGCGAGCATCCTTGAACTCGCAGAGGCGCACGGCCTGACCCCTGACTTCAGCTGTCGGTCAGGCATCTGCCGCTCATGCGAGTGCGAGTTGCTGTCCGGTTCGCTGACCTACGTGACCGAACCACTCGATGCGCCCGAGGAAGGCGTGGCACTGATCTGTTGCTCGAAGCCGGCGAGCGACATTGAACTGAACATTTGACGAGCGGGAGGAACGGCATGCGGCTCGAATTCATGACGTCGGATGCGGTGGGCCGACAACTCAGCATCTCGCCGGTCATCATCGTTCCCGTCGGCGCAACCGAACAACACGGACCGGACGGCCTGATCGGGACCGACCACCTGTGCCCGCAGGTGATCGCACGCCGACTCGGTGATCGTGACCGCGTGCTGGTCGCGCCGACGATCGCCTACGGCATGTCGCAGTTTCATCTCGGATTTGCGGGCACCATTTCGTTGCGTCCCTCCACGCTCTCAGCCCTTGTGTTGGACGTGATCTCATCACTGGCGGTGACCGGATTCAAGCGCATCTATATCTTGAACGGACATGGCGGAAACCTTGGACCTTTGCGCTCGGCCGTGCATGAATTCTACGCGGCGCGGTCGTTCGGGGGCGCAAGGGAACCGGCCGAGATCCATTGCCGGGTCCGCAGTTGGTGGGAGTTGCCGACCGTCGATGCACTCCGTCGCCGGTTGTACGGGGCGGCCGAAGGATATCACGTGACCCC
This sequence comes from uncultured Alphaproteobacteria bacterium, assembly GCA_963779515.1. Taxonomy (GTDB): domain Bacteria; phylum Pseudomonadota; class Alphaproteobacteria; order Rhizobiales; family Hyphomicrobiaceae; genus CAVZYN01. The sequence goes on along the minus strand of CAVZYN010000001.1, from coordinate 234,196 downwards.
GAGCGAGGTGGCCATCACCATGGCCGCACATCCCGCGCATATCCGCCAGTTCGAGAGGGCACCGCCTCCCGTCGTCGCGCGCGATATTCTGCTCCATGCTGGCGACAACTACTATGATGCTGCCGACTTCAAGGCGCGTTACCCGGATGGCCGCGTGATCTCGCATGCGGCTCTCGCCACGCCCGAGCAGGGCGAACAGTTGCTCGCAGCCGCGGTTGACGACTTTGCAGCGGATCTGGCCGCGTTCGTGTCGGCAAGCTGATTTGCGCTTCTTTCAAATCGCTGTCGCACCGACCGCCTCGCGGATCAACGACGTTCGACTTGACCTGTCCCCAATCGACGCTCGAGCCGTCGAACCAGCCATGACGCGACCAGGATCAGCAACAGATACTCGATCACCAGTGCGCTATAGATCTCCAATGGCCGATACTCGACCAGCGTCAGTTCGTTGGCGCGACGCGTCAGTTCCTGGAGGCCAACCACCGAAATCAGTGATGACATCTTGAGCACGTAGACGAACTGGTTGCCGAGTGCCGGAAGGATGCGCCGCAAGGCCTGCGGTAGAATAATGAACCGCATGGTGTACCAGGACGATAGCCCAATCGCCTGGCCGGCCTCCCGCTGGCCGCGCTCAATGGACTGAATGCCGGCCCTGAAGATTTCGGCCTCGAAGGCCGAGTCCGAAAGCGCCAGCGCGATCACGCCGGCGGTGAACACCCCGAACTGCAGGCCGAGCACGACCGGCAAACCGTAATAGACCCATAACAACAGCACCAGCAGCGGTATGGACCGGAAAACTTCGACATAGACGCGATTCATCGCGCGGAGAGACCGTCGCTTGGACAACGCAAGCATCGCGATCGCGGCACCGACAAAGAACGAAATGACGATCGCGATGACGGATATCGCAATCGTCAGCCACAGACCCTGAGCCAGGAAGCCGAGGTTTTTTAGACCCCGCGGGTCGAAAGGCGAGACGACGTGCCAGCCCCAGGTATAGGTGCTCTGGCCGCATCCGGACAGCAGCAATGCAACCGCGCTGAGGCCGGCAGCCAGCGCTCGCCTGGACAAACTCGCCGTGGTCACCGGCTCAAGTCCGCGGCAACCACTGCGCTTCGAGGCTGTCAAAGAAGCCTTCGCTCTTCTTCAGCGTGATCCAGGTGTTGAGGAAGTTGAGCCAGGTCGAATCGTCTTGCGCGACGACATAAGCAAACGGCCGACGGTTCCGCATTTCCGCCCCGGGCACATTGATGGCGAGTTGATCGAAGCGCTTGATCAGCGTCGACGCTTCGACGTTGCTGGTGATGGTCACGTCGGCGCGGCCTGCCAGCACTTCCTGGAAACCGGTTGCCGGTGCCTGCACACCTTTGATCTCTGACTTCGGGAAATGACGTTTGGCCTGCTCGTCGAAAACGGTGCCCATGCTGACCGCGACTCGGACGCCCGCGGCATTGATGCTGTCCCAGGTCTTGAATTTTTCAGCATTGGCCTTGAGCGACAGCGGCACGGTGCCTGCTTCGAGGTACGGCAGTGTGAAGGCAGCGGTGCGCGCGCGCGCCATGTTGACCGACGCGCCGGAGAAGATGTCGAAGCGGTTCGCAGCGATGCCGGCAACGAGTTGAGCCCACTCGGTCACAACCCACTCGATCTTGACGCCCATGTCCTTGGCGAGTTCCGTCATGGCCGCGATGTCGAAGCCCTTGTATTCGTTCGAACCAGGATCGCGAAACGACATCGGATTGAAGTCACCGGTCGTGCCGATGCGCACGCTGCCGCGCTCAAGAATTTGTGCCAGACGGGACTTCGCAGCAGTCTGCGCGTCGGATTGGCGGCTACCAGCGGCCACAGCCGTTGCCGCGAACCCTCCGAGTGCGAGTGCCTTGGTCAGATCGCGGCGCTTCATGTTGTCCTCCCCGTCGGTTGATTGAACCGATTCATTGACTGCCCGCGCGGACCTGTCAATCTCGTCGCAAGACCATCTGGAGATGAAAGCGCATGCAGCATGGGTAATGAGCAGGCGTGCTTGATCGGCGTTCGGAACATGTTGATTTCGTGTGCCGGCGCTCGCGTTGGTGACCGCTTGCTGATCCTGCGCGAGGATCCCGACCACGGCTATTACGGGCACGGCCTCGGCAGTACGATCATGCGGGCGGCAGAGGCGCTCGGTCTGTCGGTCACGCTGCTCAATGTGCCGCTCTATCCTGAAGTGGACGAACTGCCCTCTGAACTCGAGCCGGCCTTTCAGAATGCGGACCATGCCCTTTTTGTCGCGCGGCTGGGTGACCAGATCCGATTCCTCCAGCCGCCGGGTGGCGCGCGCGTGGTTGTGAGTTACGTGCTGGATGAGGAGATGCTCGCGTCGCCATTTGCGACCGCACCCTACCAGGCGTTCCTGAGCCTGAAACACGCCTTCGACAGGTTGTTCTGGAGCGCCGAGCATGTGCGCGTGACGTGCATGCGAGGCACGGACTTCGCGGGGCGCTTGCCAGCAGGGACGGAGCAAAAGCCAGTGGACGTGACAGTCAGGCGGTTTCCGATGTCGGTGTTCGCGCCGCTCGATGCACGGGGCTTCTCGGGTCGCGTCGCGGTCGACCATTTTCTCGTCGGCACCGGCTCGCGCTACTATGAGCCGTACGGCATTCCGCTCGAGGCAACCGTGTTTGCCGCCCTCGCTCGCGGCCGGGTCGCCCATTGGGAAGGGCCGCAGGCGGTCACGGCCCGGGTGCGAGATCACTATACGTTCGTCTCCGACCGCTACGGCATCGATGCGAACGCAGTCCATTCCTGGCACGCGGGAATTCACCCGGCCTGCGCCTACCGCCAGCTCGCCGAAGATCACTTCGAGCGCTGGAGCGGCGGCGCCTTCGGCAATCCACGCTTGCTGCACTTTCACACCTGCGGCGCCTATGCGCCTGGTGAAATCTGCTGGAACATCGTCGATCCGACCATCGAGGTCGACGGGCGAGCGGTGTGGCGGGCAGGTGTGATCGATCTCGACGCCGTGCCCGGTGCATCTGAAGTCGTGCGAGCCTATCCCGAGGTTGCGCGCCTCTTTGAGTCACCGGTCCGCGATATTGGAGTTAACCGAGCGAGTGCATCAGCGCCATGATCACGGATATGCACGGGCATTATTACGGAGGGCTCATCGACGGACTGAAGCGGCGCACAGTTCGTCCAACGATCACTGTTGATGACCATGGCCGCCTGGTGCTGAACGCCATGACGGCGTCAACGGTCATGTCGGCCGGATATACCGATCTCAATGCACGGCTTGCCGATCTGGATCGCGTTGGGATCCAAAGACAGCTTCTCACATTTCCCGGCGCACTCGGCGTTGATGTGTTGCCGATCCGTGAGTCGCGCGACATCGTGCTCGAGTTCAACGATGCACTGGCCGGGATTTGCAAGGCCAGCGCGGGACGCTTCGTCGGGCTAGGCGGCTTGCCGCTCGACGACATGGCCGAGGCCGCGCGGGAGATGCAGCGGTTGCGTTCCTCGCTTGGCCTTGCGGGCGCGATCCTGCCCGGCAACTATTTCCTCACCACCGTGCATGCCGATCTTTTGCGCCCCGTATTCGCGACCGCCAACGAGACCGGTGCCTTGCTCATGTTGCACCCGGGCCTGATGGCAGGCGAGCGCCCGCCTGCCCCCTATCCCGACAACAACATCATGCGGGCGTCCGCATTGAACCTGCAGGCGTCATTGTCACATATGGCATTGACGCTGATCGCAGGCGACCTGCTCGACACCTATCCGAATGTGACGGTCCAGGTCGTAAATCTGGGCGGCACGCTGCCGTTCATCGTTGAACGGATGGAGGCGATTGCCAAGTCACGCGAGATGTCAGCAACCGCGACGACCAGCGCACTGCGCCGGCTCGTCTACGACACGGCGTCGCTCGGGCCCCGTGCCATCGAATTGGCCGTCAAAGTGATCGGCGCCGACCGGATCATGTTTGGGACCGACTATCCGATTTTCCCGCCACCGGACCCTCATGAACTGTTGAACGCATCCGGCCTGTCGGCGACTGACAGGGCCATGATCGCTTCAGGCACGTCGGCAGCACTGTTGTCGCGGCTCGATTTGGTTCTCTGAGGGGATGCCGCACGGGCTCGCTCAATCTGCAACGATCGGCAAGGCCCGTCGCAACGCGAGTTTGTTGCGTTGCGCACGATGTCCGGCTGCCGGTCCCGAAGCCCAGTCCCTTCAGATCAAGTGCTCCAATGTAGGCATGGATGTGCGAACTTCGGGAGGTCGTCGCCAAGGTGACGACGGCGACCTAATCGCATGTCGGGGCGGACCCGGGTGGAAAGCCGCAATTGAGTCTACGAGCCACCGCGGCGTTGAATCTTTTTGCGGCGCACAAAGCCAACCGAACCACTGAAGGCCAAGCGGCAACACCAGTGTTGAGCTCCGGCACGACGCCTACATTGGGTCAACCTCACCCGGTGACAGGCTGAGGTCGACAGACTCGATGATGGTCGATGATCACCGTCCTTACCGATCGCCGTGCCGAACGACGCCGCGAAAGTGGCGAATATCCTGGCAAAAGCCGCGGGATCGAGCGTGCGGAACACGGTCGAGAACGTGTCATGCGAAGGGATGCCGTGCGGCAACTCCAAAACCTGTCGCAGCAGCGTCACCTTAGGTGTTCTCGCAACGCTATGAGCGCGGCTCAACCATCGTCACATCGAACTTGCCGTTCGAAGATTGGACGAGCGTGTTCAGCTCCGAGCGGTTGCTGGATCGGCTCACCCATCACGTGCACATCCTGGAAATGAATGGCGACAGCTACCGGCTCAAGCAATCGAAGGGCCGACGGCGGAAAACAGCGCGCGGCAAGGACGGCGCTGCCGCCGAGCCTAATGCAGCATCGGCCGCCATCGATCTCGACACCGGCGAGATCACTGACCCCACCTGATCGGACGCGAAAATGAAAGGCGAAAGCACGAAGGGCCCCCTCGAGGGGCCCCTTCGTGCTTCAACCAACCGCGCCGTCCGAGGTCTACTTTTACTCCGTCCCACCGGCCACCACCACGCCAACCACCAAGGAATGGCCGGCCGTCAAGACTGGCAGGACAACGCTTGTGTACGCACTTGCCCTCTCAGCGATGTCGATTACACGTGTTGTGCGCCCCGCGGCCGAAGGGGCCACGGCCGGGCCCTAGTCCGCGGATTGCAACGACAGCGACGTGCACAATGACGGACCGCGGACCCGAGCCCCGCTTTGTGGCGCGCACCGAGGCGCGCGCGGCGGGTCTCGGCCCATGCGGGTGACGGTCCCATGGCGCCGACGATGGTGCTCACAACGAACGGCGTCACACCGGCCAAGCGACCACAGCCGGGTCTCACCACGAGGCAAGCCGCGGTCTGCCCCTCGGAGCCGCCCCCTGGCGGGCCGGTGGGCAAGGGCGGCTCCGCGAGGCAGACACACGACCAAGCCAAATTGCATTCCAAGGGATTGAATTTCAGCGGATTAGTAAGAGCGATTTTGGCGCCTTTGACGGTCAGAGACTGCTTCCTCAGATAGATTCAAAAGCCAAGGCTGTTGCCTTCTATGTCGATGTCGAGCCGGACAGACATGTCACCGTGCACAATGGTTTTCTGCCCAGCAAGGACTCGCAGCACGCCATACGCGATGGGGATGGCAACACCGCAACTCGTGAACATGGCACTGACCGAGCGGCCGGAGATCGTTCGGAACAAGACGGGGCTGTCGCGCGCGTCGGTCTACAAATACATGGCGCGAGGATTGTTTCAGAGACAGCGCCATCTCGGACCTGGTCGCGTGGCGTGGCGCGCATCAGACGTGCGACGCTGGATTGACAGTCGCCCCGAGTAGGCTAGTTATCCACAAGCCAAAGACGACAACGAACACCAGCGGCTCCCGACCGAAGAGTTGTTGCCAGAGGGGCAATTTCGAGGGGTCGCCATGTTCGAGGCGTCTCAAAACACCGATGGATTGGGGAATTTTTCAGCCCTCCCTCTCCGCCATCTGAACAATTTTTAGTGAAGCCCTTACGAGACGTCCTTGCATGCGTTCGGACGGTTTTGGATCGTTTTAATTTATAATATTCAATGCGTTAAATGCCGAACAATCTACCGCGAAGTCCTGTTGCAACACTTCCGATTGTCTCGTTTTGTTCTTCGTGATACGTCTCAAGCCACGATCTAAATGGTGGGTTGGTGGTGGGTTGGACGAGCGAGGTCATGACCGGACACCGGACGCAAAACACGCTGACTGCGCTCGCAGTCGCGAAGCAAAACCGACCTGGACTCTACGGCGATGGCGCAGGCCTCAGCCTCGTCGTCACGGCCGCTGGCGTGAAGCGTTGGGAGCTACGGTTGAGCGCCAGTGGACACCGGCGTCAACTCGGCCTTGGACTGTATCCCGCCGTATCCCTTGAAGACGCGCGCCGCAACGCGTCGGCGCTGCGCGAAGACTTTCGTCGGGACGCACGGCCTCCAAGTGGACGCAGGCCGACAGAGGCGGTCGATTGCAGGCCCGCCGATGTCATGTCGTTTCGCGCGGCGTTCGAGGATTTTTTTGAAATGAAGGGGCCGCAACTCTCGAATCCGAAACACGCCGCCCAATGGCGTTCGACGATGGAGGCGTATGTTTTCCCATCGATTGGCCGGCGGCCGATTGCAGACATTTCAGCGGCCGAGGTCATCGACATCCTGAAACCGATCTGGAACGACAAACCTGAAACCGCCAAGCGCGTCTTGCAGCGCATGCGCGTCGTATTTGAAGCCGCCATCGTACGCGGCAACCGCCAGTCAGCCGCACCAACGATCGGCGTCAAATCGATGTTGGGCGCCCGTGCCCGATCTGCCCAAGCGCATCACGCCGCACTACCCTATGCCGATGTGCCAGCCTTCGTGCTTGCGTTGCGAACGCTGGCGGGTTTGCCAGCGACGCGGCTCGCCTTCGAATTTTTGATCCTCACGGCGGCACGCAGCGGCGAGGTTCGCGGCGCGACATGGGGCGAGATCAACACAGCGACGGCAACGTGGACTGTTCCAGGGCCACGCATGAAGTCACGCGACCGACATATTGTTCCGCTCAGCGATCGCGCCGTTGAAATATTACGAGCCGCGAGAGACGCCTATCCGGGATCGGCCCTTGTGTTCCCTGGCGCAAAGCAAGGGCGGCCCTTGAGTGACATGACACTCACCAAAGCACTTCGTTCGGCCGAACTCGGCGGCAAGGCAACCGCACACGGCTTTCGCTCGAGCTTCAAGGATTGGTGTGCGGAGTTCGCCCAGGTCCGCGATGACGTCTCGGAAGCCGCGCTTGCCCATGCGATACCGAACAAGGTGCGCGCTGCGTATCTACGTACTAATTTCCTCGATGAACGGCGCACGCTGATGCAACGTTGGTCGGATTATTTGTCCGGGAATGCGGACGGAGCCAAGACATCAGGCCAGCATGCGGCCAACGGCCCGACGAACTGAATATTATCGCCGCTGCGTCCACGACGCTTGTTCGACGCAGTTGCGGGGCCGTCAGTTAGCGTGCTTTCACCTCAGCGTTCGTTGTCCCGGTTGGTTCCGATGCAGGTTGCAAGGCCGCCATCCAGGTTCGCACCTCGGACGCGCGCCAGCCAACACGACCGGGGCCGAGGCGGCGTTGACGCGGAAACAGACCCCGCTTGACGTAGGCATAGATCGTCGAGCGGGCGAGGCCAGTTTTCGCCGTGATCGTGCGCACGCTCCACAACTCGTCGTCGATCGGCCGTGGTGACGGCACTGGCATTGGTGTCGGCGGTTGCTGGAAGGCAAACAGATCATTCGTCGTGTTCGTCCGATTTTGGATGTGCTGGGACGGGTTTGGACGGCGACGCCGCATGGTCATCACCCTGTCCTTTGTGGTCCGCATGTGTCTGATCCGGACCGCCGATGACCGCCGCCGTCACGCGTGCCATCAAGCTGCGATCCGTCCGTATCCGCTTCGCGACTTCCTCGATCACCTGATCGAACCGGAGGTGACCGAGCGCCCGGGCCGCTGCATGCTCGCTCGAAGGAAGCGGTGGCGTGATCGTCAGAAAGTAGCGCATGAACATCGCTGTCATTTCGGCAGTGATGGCGAGATCGCGCTCCAGACGGCGGAGCGTTCGGGCGGTCGCGTGTTGGCTCAGAGTCTGCAAATCGGCTGACTGTACGCCCGTCGCGGCGGCGAGGTATTGCGTCAAGGCCTGCTCCAGGATCGCCGACTTTGAGACGCGGTGCGACTCCGCCGTGATCGCTAGTTGCCGCGACAGGTTTTCCGACAAGTACAGTGCGTGGCGGTGACGCATGGTGGGACCTCTCGGCGCTGGCCGCTGTCGTCGCCGGCTGCGTCAGTGGCATTGGTTTGGCCATGACAGCGGCAACGGTAGGTTCATCTACGTCAATCCGATTTGGTCCGTCTTGACGCGTATCCGTCGCGTGAGCGTTGGTGGCATCCGCATGCCGCTGCAGGGCTTTACGCAAAACCTGGCGCGGCGGCACCGGGATAAGCCGTCCAAACTCGTCCATCCATTCGAAAACCCACGGCGTGTTGAGATGCAGCCAGCGCCAACTCGTTTCGAGGCGTAGCGCCGTAATCAGTTGTGGCGTGGCGATCGCGAGCCAACGCGCGATTAGCTCCGAGGCGTCGGGCACGGGCACGTCACGCCAGCGTCGGCCTGGGCGCGTGGCGGTATCGACCCCATCGTGTCGGCCGGCCGATGTCTGCCAAGAACGCGCGGTCGGTCGCATTATTCATATCCAGCATCGTAGGCATGGCGATGTCCTGTTTCTGGAGGAGTAATGTTTGCAGCGTTCGGTCGATCACGTGCCATGATCATGTCAGGCTGACGCGCGTCAGCCCGATTGCTGGAATGATCCAAGTCCGGCGCCGCTCGGGCCCACCAAGGAGAAGCGTTCGCCCCCTCCGCCGCCGTCGCTCGCGTCCGTGGCGCGGCGCAAACGAGCGAATGTGATCCGGCGGGATCTGGCACCAAGTCAGGAGACATTGCCTACCCCGACACTCCAGCATGCCATCGTGCTCGACGCTGCCAAGGCCAAGCCTTCGGTGGCCGCTGAAACGCGGCCAGCCTTGACAGCATCTGCGCGCGATGGCCGCGTGGACACGCGGTCGGGGCGGAAGAAAAGCCTCCGGCGGGGATCGAACCAAAGAAAGCAAAGCCGGTTCTTGCCTGGTATCCCGCAATCAGAGAACGGCGGCTCCAGGGGGAAGCGGGGCAGGGCGTGATCTCCGGGAGATCCGACCGCAGGCTGACTGAGGTTCACACATGCTGTCCGAAGCAGTCTCAAATGATCCGATACGGTCATGATCAATTCTCCGTCAAACTGATTATGGAGCCCGCGCACATTCGCTATCGCGGCTTGAATGACGCGCGATCGTGATCCGAGAATGGTGATGAATTACTAAATTGTCGAGAGAGTGAGGTCGAGTCAGAATGGGTGGGGTATAGGGCAAGATAGATAGTCGGCGCCAAAGCCGCCTAAAACAGAGCAAAATCAACGATATATGTACCCTAAACAAATTTTAGCCGCCCGCCAAGTTTCTGAAGCTATGTCGCAGAAAACACTATCAGCGCCCTCAATTCATCACAAACTAAGCGATACTCAGACGTGAAAGCAAGCATGAGATCGTGCGATGCCAGACGGTGAATTCAAACCAAAGTTCGCCAAACAAAAACCTGATCGGGGCATCACGTCTGGCCGCGTCACGCGCATGGTCGTCAAAGCCGCCAAGCGACAGCGTGCGGCGCGATCACCTTGGGCCAACGCGCTCACCAAGCGACCGGTCGCCGAGCTCGGCCGCGGCAAAGGCGCGTTCTACGGACTATCGCCACCTCAGCCCGGATGGCGCCGCGTCATCGTCAAGGCGCGCATCGCCCGGCACGGCACATCGGACCTCGCCGCCGCACGCGCGCATCAGCACTACATCATGCGCGATGGAGTCACCCGCGACGGTGGGTCTGGCCAACTCTACGACCGCGAGCGCGACGTCATCGACGCCGGCGATTTCCTCGACAGTCAAAAAAGCGACACCTATCAGTTCCGGCTCATCGTCGCGCCCGAGGACGGCGCCCGCATGGCGGAGCTCAAGCCGTTCATCCGCGACCTCATGGCGACGATGCAAGTCGATCTTGGCACCAAGCTCGATTGGGCCGCCGTCGACCATTTCAACACCGGGCATTCGCATACGCACGTCATCATCGCAGGCCACGATGATCGCGGCCAGGATCTCGTGATGGCGCGTCACTACATCAGCCACGGCATCCGGACCCGCGCACGCGATCTGGTGACACTGGAACTTGGCCCGGAACTGGAGTTTGAACGGGTGATCAAACTCGCCAATGAGATGAAGGCCGAGCGATTTACGTCTCTCGACTACGGCATTCTGAAAGACGCCAAGGAGAACGTGCTTGTGGTGTCGGCTTTGGCGCCCGGCGAGCACTTGAGCGGGGCCGTGCATCCCAGTCTCCGCATCGGCCGATTGCGTCGGCTGGAGCAGATGGGCTTGGCGGACGAGAAGCAGACCGGTGTCTGGGCAATCGACGCTCAACTTGATACCAAACTTCGGTCGATGGGCGAGCGCGGCGACATCATGGTCACCATGAATCAGATTATGCGTGACCATGGCGTCGACCGCTCTGCCGGCGACTTCGCAATCTTCAGCGGCTCGAGGAAAATCGATCCGGTCATCGGCAGGATCGTCGGAGTTGGCATTGCCGACGAATTGACCGACCGCAAATATCTCGTCGTCGATGGCATCGATGGCCGCATCCACTATGCCGAGACCAGCACGCTGCCAGTCCACGACATCCCCGCGCCGGGCATGATCGTCGCGCTGACCGGTGGCGGCGGCAAAGCCAAGATGCGCAACGCCCAGATCGAAATCGTCTCCTACGCGCCGATCGAAAAGCTGGCCTCGATTGACGCGGCGACCTGGCTCGACCGGACCATCGTTGCCGAGACGCGGCCAGCCATCCACGAGAAGGGGTTCGGCGCGGAAGTGTCAAAAACACTCGTCGCCCGTGAGGCGTGGTTGATTGCCAACGGCCTCGCCAAATCCAGTGAGCCCGGCACGATCACGCCGAAGCCAGACATGCTGCGCGACCTCGACACCCGAGGCTTGTTGCTTGTTGCCGACAGGTTATCCGCCGAATTCAAGATGCCGCACTTCGCCCCGATCGAAGGCCTGCGCATCACCGGCCAATATGTGCGCACGATCGATTTGCCGACCATGCGTCTAGCCGTGATCAAAGGGCGTGAGGACTTCACGCTGGTGCCGTGGCGGCCTGAACTCATGCAGATGCGCGGCAAAGACATTGCCGTTGGCGTGCACGATCGCGCCATCACGTTGTCGGTTGCTCGCGTACGCGATCTCGGATTGTCACGATAGGTGTGTTGCTGAAGTAGCATTTTAGGGCCTCCGCCGGCCTCGCCTGTGGCTTCGCGGCCGGCGTCCCGCCCTATCGCGCTGGCGGGCACCGCCAGCACGACCGAGCCCGGCGACTTGCCGGCGGCGAGCCGTGTGGTGCCGGTCTCGGCCCTCACGGGTGACGGTCGGTAGGCCGAGGACAGAGCCATCGGAACAGGGCACCAAGTCACAATCACTGGATCGCCGGCTACTACGCTCAACCTCGAAATCTATGATTTTGGCGCGGGCCTGAAAGAGGACATTGTCCCTGGACTCGGTACACCTGACGTTTTGAACTATTCCTGGAATGAATATGGAAACCGGGTCGGTGCTTGGCGACTGATGGAGCTGTTCTCAGAATTGGAGTTTAGACCAACCATATCGCTGAACTCGCGGTTGTGCGGTTTCTACCCTGAGCTACCGGGTGCATTCGCAAAATCTGGCGCAGCGATCGTGTGTCATGGACGGACAAATGCTGAAGCGCAGGCTGGCCTTGATGAGGCAGCAGAGCGCAAACTTATTAATGATGTGCGAGCCGAGATTGCGCACCTGACCGGTTATCCACCGAACGGGTGGCTCGGCCCTTGGATTGCGGAAACTGAGCGAACGCCAGATTTGCTGCAGGAAGCGGGTTTTACGTATCTACTGGATTGGTGCATGGATGACCAACCTGTTTGGATGACGACCCGAAGCGGTCGCATCCTGTCTGTACCCTATCCGCAAGAGTTGAACGATTCGAATGCAATCGCATGCCGTCGCCAAACAGCCGCAGACTTTGCTGACATGATCGTCGCCCAATACGATGAAATGCTCCGCCAATGCGAGCGTCAGCCGCTGGTCATGTCGCTCGCACTCCATGCACATATTGCCGGTCAACCATTCCGCATCGCAGCCCTACGATCGGCCTTGCGTCATATCTGCGCCAAGCACGACACCACTTGGCTCACCACCAGTGATGATATTGCAACCGCTTTTACGAATATGCGCGCGGGATAAGGTCTCGGCTTGTTGCACCAGGAGCGCTTCGAACCCGGCAACGATTTCTCAAACTCTGCTTCGCGCAGTTTGCGGACGTCCGATCGATTACGACGAACTTCGACGAACGTTTACGGCCTGCCCTGACGTCGACCAATCATCGACTGACATCGTTTTCAGATCGAAATAGTCCCGAGTTGTCGTGTAGCCATGGCCACCCATGCGTCCGGTGGCGTCGACTGCAGCAGGGTCAACATACATCGTCGCCGGATCCACAGTACCGGCGCGGAAATGTGCATAGACGACTTCGCCGAGGATGATCTCGCGCGAGCGCCCGATGCAAAGTGTCGTGTGATGCCGGCACTCGAACGCGACCGGTGCCTCGCCAATCCAGGGGCATGGGACTTTCACACCTGGCTGAGCGGTTAGTCCTGCAGCTTGCAGTTCGTCGACGCCGGCAGCGAACGGAACCGCCGTCACGTTCATGGCCTCGACCAAAGTGTCGGAGACGATGTTGACTGTGAACGCCTGTGTCTCCCGGATGTTGCGTCCGGTGTCCTTTTGCGCGCCGCTCGGGCGATACTCGACACCGAGCGCGAGGATCGCCGGATCGGCGGAAAGGCAGTTGAAAAAACTGAATGGCGCCGCATTGGTGATGCCGTTGCCGTCGCAGGTCGTGACCCAGGCGATTGGGCGCGGCACCACGGCACCGATCAGTAGCTTGTAGCGCTCTCGCGGCGACAACGCCGCGAAGTCGAAGCGGATGGATTGCTGGACTCTGGCCGCAGCTCGATCGGCCGTTTCGTCGCTCATGCCTTGTCCCGCCTTGCCTTTCGCGCATAGGGCGCAAGCGCAATGTCGAGATCGACAACATTCGGTCGCGCAAGTTGAGCACGTGCCACCACGGCGCCGAGGTGCTGGTCGCTCAGTCGCAGCGCCGCTTTTGCGTCGCCCGCCTGCAGTGCCCGGATCAGCTGCCGGTGTTCGGAGACCGCGCAGTCCGAAGAATGCGGCCGGCCATAGACTGCCAGGATCAGCGAACAGCGCGATGTGACATCGCGCACATAGCGCTGCAACAATGGATTGAGCGTCAGCGCTGCCAGCTTTATGTGAAACTCGCCAGCAAGGCGGATCGATTCAGGGCCATCCTTCCGACTGGCCGCTTCCTCCAGCGCGACATGCGCATCGAGTTCCCGGACCTGATCGCGCGTCAAGCGACCTGCCAGAGCGGCAATCACCATGCGCTCGAGACCACGACGGACGTCGAAGACGCTGCGCGCCTCGTCCAGACTCGGGCTTGCGACGGTCGCCCCGCGATTGCGCTGCACATCAACCAACCCCTCAATGGTTAAGCGACCGATGGCCTCTCGCACTAAGGTCCGACTGACGTCGAACCGTCGTCCGATCGTATCCTCTGTCAATTTCTGGCCGGGACGAAGAGCTTGCTCGATAATGGCTCGGCGCAAGGCGTCATAGACCGCATGTGACCGGGAGTTTGTGCTGTCTTCGCGGTCACGAGTGCGCGCAAGGCTTCGGAAGGTCGTCCGCGATTTGGTCGCCGTTTTCTGCATCACGCTATTTTGCTCATACCGGCTCAGTTCATCATTCATCGTCAAGCGTCGTCCATGCTTCAGTTTCGTGTCGGACACAGCGGCCGGCCGTCGTGCTATGCGCGAAACCTATGCATCGACTGCCTACGCATTAGGCTTGCGAGGCAGGATTGCATACTATAGCGTTACCGAAGTGTATGCAATCGAGCGGCTGAGAGAGCGCAACCAACTCCACTGTAAGCGCGCATCTGTATGGGACCGGGTAACGGGAGACATTGATGTACACTTCGACATTTCCGAACCTTCGACTGGTGCCATCAAAGAGCCTCATGGCATTTGTTGCCGCTGTCGCGATGCTAGGCGTTGGCGCAACCTCTGGCAACGCGCAAGGCAAGACGCTCAAGTGGGGAGCGGCTCGCGAAATCGCGTCACTCGATCCCTACTCGTTCGGCGAAACCTTCACACTCTCGGTGCTCAACCACGTCTACGAAGGGCTCGTGCGCTATACCGGCGATCTGCAGATCGAGCCGGCATTGGCGGAGGCATGGGAGACCGTGTCGCCAACGGTCTGGCGGTTCAAGTTGCGCAAGGGCGTCACGTTCCACAATGGCAGTGCATTCACGGCCGATGACGTGCTCGCATCGTTGGCGCGCGTGACGCACGAAACCTCCCCGCTCAAAGGCAATCTCCCCGCATATAAATCGTCGAAGAAAGTCGATGACCATACGGTCGATATTGAGGTCAACGGCCCTTATCCGCTGCTGCTCAACGACCTCACGAACATCTTCATTTTCAACAAGGCGTGGCTCGAGGCGAATAACGCCTCGCTACCGACCGACAGTGGCAAAGGCATCAAAGGCTACGCCACTGACAATGCCAATGGTACCGGGCCGTTCTCGGTTGAATTGCGCCGGGTGGACGCCAAGACGGTATTCGCGGCCAATCCGAAATGGTGGGAAAAGCCGAAGCACAATATCGGAAAAATCGAATTCACACCCATTAGTTCTGCCGCGACTCGGGTGGCAGCACTGCTCTCCGGCGAGATCGATTTCACCAACGTCGCGCCGCTACAAGACTTGCCGCGCCTCTCGGCATCGCCAGACGTCAAGGTGCTGCAGACGAACGAACTGCGCACCGTAATTTTCGCGATGAACTTCGGCGACAAGATGTTTGAGAGCGATGTCACGGATAAAAACCCGCTCAAGGACAGGCGCGTTCGCGAGGCGCTCTATCGCGCCATCGACATTGACGCGATACAGAAACGGGCGATGCGCGGCCTGTCACGCAATACCGGCGCGATCGTCGCACCGGCGATCCCAGGCTACACAGCGGCACAAGAAGCACGCCTGCCGTTTGACCTGGAAGGAGCCAAGAAGCTCCTTACTGATGCTGGCTACACCAATGGCTTTTCGTTCAATTTCAATTGTCAGAACGACGGCCTCGTCAACGAAGAAGAGTTCTGCCAGGCCGTGGCTGCCATGTGGTCGCGCGCCGGACTGCGGCCGAATTTGAGCATGGGCCCGCGCAGCCAGCAGACGCCGAAACGCGTTAAGGGCGAGTTCGATGTCATCTCGTTCGGCTGGGCCAACGAGCCGATGATCGACGCCTATTCGATCCTCATCCAGGTTGTGCGTTCCAAGAGCGGCTCCGGCGGCGTGTTCAATTGGGGCAACTGGGGCCGGCCTGAAATCGATGCACTGATCGACAAGGCGGGTGTTGAGTTGGATCGCGCAAAGCGGCTGCCACTGATGAGTGAGGCATTGATGATCGTCAAGAACGAGCACTTGTTCATCCCCATGCACAACCAGCCGATGGCATGGGCGCTGCGTTCAACGATCACGAATACGGTGCAGGCCTCTGACAACAAGCCGCGCCTCTGGTTGACACAAATGAAGTGAGCGAGCGGTCTTCTTCCCCACGTCTGGGAGAGAGGGTGGCCGCGGCCCCCAACGGAAGGTGCAATGTTCGAATTCCTGGCAAAGCGGTTGCTCAATTCGGCCGCCGTCATGCTAGCGGTCGCTTTCCTGGCGTTTCTGATCTTTCGCTTTGTCGGCGATCCCGTCGAGCTGATGCTGAATGAACAAGCAAGCCAAGCGCAGCGGGACGAGTTGCGCACGCGTCTCGGCCTCGATCGTGGCTTTGCGCTACAATTCGTGACCTTCGTTGGCAATGCGCTGCGGGGCGATTTCGGCATCTCTTACCGCAATCAGCAGGATGTGTTTACGCTGATTTCCGAGCGCTTTCCGGCAACGTTCGAATTGGTAATCGTGGCGACGTTCCTGTCGCTCGCATTGGGTATTCCACTCGGCGTCTACACGGCGATCCGGCGCAAGAACCGCCTCGCGAAATTGCTGGAGTTCATCTCAGTGCTCGGTGTCTCGTTGCCGAGTTTCGCCGTTGGTATCTTATTGATCCTGATATTCTCGGTCACCTTAAAGTGGTTGCCGGCGTTCGGGCGCGGCGAGGTGACGAGCCTTGGCGGCTGGACGACGGGTTTGCTGACGCCGAGCGGGCGGAGGTCGCTCATTCTTCCGGGGATCACGCTGTCGATCTTTCAGATCACGCTGGTGATGCGGCTCGTGCGCGCGGAGATGCTGGAGACGATGCGCACGGATTTCATCCGCTTCGCGCGCGCACGCGGCCTAACAGATCGCGCGGTGCACTTTCGTCACGCGTTGCGCAATTGCCTGATGCCGGTGATCACTGTGACCGGATTGCAGATTGGAAATCTTATCGCTTTCGCACTAGTGACGGAGACGGTGTTCCAGTGGCCAGGCATGGGTATGCTGTTTGTTCAAGCGGTGACCTTCGTCGATATACCCGTCATGGCCGCCTATCTGATGGTTGTTTCGTTCATCTTCGTCTCGCTCAATACGCTGGTCGATCTGCTGTACGCGGTCGTCGATCCACGGCTGCGCGACGATGCGCTGACGGGTGGCTCCAATGCGCGATAACGCGATGCTGCGCCCGCTCCGAAACTGGCTCGATACCGATATCGGCTGGAGTTTTCGTGAGACGCCGTCGGCGTGGATCTCGGCGCTGGTTCTGCTCTGTCTCGTCACGGCTGCGTTTCTGGCGCCGGTAATTGCGCCGCAGAACCCGCATGATCTCAAACAGGTTTTCATAGACAAGGCCGAGTTGCCGCCGATCTGGAGCAAGGATGGGGAGATGCCGTTTCTGCTCGGCACCGACCCCCAGGGCCGCGACGTGCTGTCGGCGATTCTCTACGGCACGCGCGTATCGCTATTGATCGGCCTTGCCAGCGTGCTGGTCTCCATGACCATCGGCATCGCCATGGGGTTGACAGCTGGATACTTCGGCGGCCGGCTCGACAATGTTCTGATGCGGATCGGGGACACCGTATTGAGTGTCCCGACGCTGCTGATGGCGATCCTGGTCAGCGCCGTTTTCCGCGGCATGCTGCCATTTTCTTTGCGTGATGCCTTTGCGGCGATCGTGCTCGTGCTCGCCATATCTCTGACCGCTTGGGTGCAATACGCGCGGACAGTCCGGGCATCAACGATGGTCGAGCGGCGCAAGGAGTATGTGTTGGCCGCGCGCATCCTGAAAGTCTCGTCCGTCCGCATCATGCGACGGCACATTCTGCCCAATACGCTGACGCCAGTGATGGTGGCGGCGACGCTGAATCTCGGTCTCGCCATTCTGTCGGAAGCGACGTTGTCGTTCCTGGGTGTCGGTATGCCAGTGACGCAGCCGTCGCTTGGAACACTGATCCGGATCGGCAACCAGTATCTGTTCTCGGGATCGTGGTGGCTGGTCGTTTTCCCGTCGCTGCAGCTCGGCCTCATTGTGTTGTCGGTAAACCTGCTCGGCGATTGGTTGCGCGACGCGCTTAACCCTAGGCTTCGGTGATCGGAGTGCTGCAATGACGTCGGACCTGCTTATCAAAAACGTCCGCCCAATGGGTGGCATGGCGACGGATGTGCTGATCAGCACAGGCAAGATCAGCAAAGTGGCCGTCGGGCAAACGCCGCCCGCTGGCATCACTGTCGAAGAGGGTCGCGGCGAACTCCTGTTGCCTGGTCTCGTGGAGGCGCACACCCATCTCGACAAGAGTTTGTGGGGATTACCCTGGTACACGAACGAGGTCGGCCCGCGCCTACTCGACAAGATCGACAACGAGCGCATGAACAAGCGCCGGCTGAATATGGACCCATACACGCAGTCCGCGCGGCAGACCGTGCAGTCGTCGCTAATGGGGTCGACCCATATCCGCAGTCACGTCGATGTCGATACGGATCACGGCATGTGGGGCATCGAAGGCATCATGCGGATGCGCAGCGCGTATCGCGAGATCATGGATATCGAGATTGTCGCCTTTCCCCAGTCGGGACTGCTGCGCCGGCCCGGCACGCTCGAGCTGATGCACGAGGCGATGAAACTCGGATCGGAGGTCGTCGGCGGCCTCGACCCCTGCACCATCGATCGCGACCCGAAAGGCCACCTCGATGCCGTCTTCGGACTTTGCCAGACATACGGCAAGCCGCTCGACATTCATTTGCATGAACCTGGCGAAATTGGTGCCTTCTCAATGGATCTCATCTGTGAGCGGACACGTGCGCTTGGCATGAGAGGCAAAGTTACGATCAGCCACGCTTTTTGTTTGGGATCTTCTGATCGCGACTTGGTTGCTCCGCTGATTGCACAACTGGCCGAACTCGACATTGCCATCATGACGACTGGGCCTGCGAGCCGGCCGGCGCCACCGGTCAAAACACTCTTGGAGGCCGGTATTCGCATTTGTTCTGGTTCTGATGGCATCCGCGATACTTGGAGTCCCTATGGCAATGCCGACATGCTTGAGCGCGCGATGCTGTTGGGCCTTCGCAACAACTTCCGGCGCGACGATGAAATCCGTCTAGCACTGGAAGTCTGCACAGTTGGCGGCGCGCGCGTGATGCAGCTCGATAGCTATGGCATCGCTGCTGGTTGTATGGCTGATTTGCTCATCGTGCCCGGCCAGACTATGGCTGAGGCGGTCGTGACGCGTTCGCCGAAACGCCGGGTGATCAAAGCCGGCCGCGTCGTCGCGCGTGACGGCGTCTCTACTGCCAAGGTGATGTGATGCCGTCGCCGAAGCCAAGGCCAGTTGGCCGAATATTGCTGAGCGCCCGGTGGATCGTCGGCCATGCGGGCGGCGACCATCGGTTGCTTGAGAACGGCGAAGTCGTTTTCGATGACGGGCGCATTGTGTTTGTTGGTCGCAACTTTCCGGGTGAGGTCGCGCGGCGCATCAACTACGGCAACGCGTTGATTGGGCCTGGCTTTGTCGATCTCGATGCGCTGTCGGATCTCGACACGACGATCCTCGCCTTCGACAATCAGCCGGCCTGGAAAAAGGGTCGCGTCTGGCCGCGCAGCTATCTTGAGGCCGGCCCATATGAAATGTACACGCGCGAGGAGCTGGCGTTTCAGAAGCGCTATGCGTTCGCCTCGTTGATCCGCAACGGCATCACGACCGCATTGCCGATCGCATCGCTGTTCTATCGCGCCTGGGGCGAGACGGTCGAAGAGTTCAAGGATGCGGCGGCGGCAGCCGCCGATCTCGGACTGCGCGCGTATCTCGGACCTGCCTATCGCACAGGCAATCAATTGGTCGAAGCGGATGGGCGCATCACAACGTACTACGACGAAGCGCGCGGTCTGGCGGAACTCGACGAGGCAATCGGCTTTTGCAAGGCGTTGGAAGGTGCAGCCGGCGATCTCATTCGCACTATGCTGGCACCCGATCGGATCGAGACATGCACACCGGAACTGGTTCGACGCACCGCAGCGGCAAGTCGCGAGCTCGGCGTTCCGGTCCGCCAGCATTCATGCCAGTCCAAGATCGAGTATGATCTCGTTGTGCAGCAGCATGGCATGAGTCCACCGGAATGGATGGCAAGCCTTGGCCTGCTGACAGAACGCACGCTGCTGCCGCACGGGACGTTCGTTTCGGGTAGCCCGTACATCACGCGTCCCGGGCGGGATCTTGAGATCATCCGTGATGCGGGTTCCACAATCGTGCATTGCCCGCTCGTCTCCGGGCGTCATGGCAATGTGATCGACCATTTCGGACGCTATCGCGAGATAGGACTTCGTATAGGTCTTGGAACCGATACCGCGCCGCCTGACCTGATCGAGAACATGCGCGTCGGCATGATCCTAGCGCGGGTAACGGCTGGAGCGGTCGGCGCTGTTCGTTCAACAGACTACTACGATGCGGCGACCCTCGGTGGTGCCGATGCGCTTGGGCGTAGCGATCTTGGACGCTTGGTCGAAGACGCACGCGCTGATCTCACCGTATTCGATCTCGACCGGCCGCACCTCGGTCAAGTCATCGACCCTATCCAAACCATGATGTTGTCGGGGCACGGTCGGGACTTCTCGACGGTCGTCATCGATGGCCGCTTCGTAATGGAGAACCGCATCATTCCCGGTGTCGACGAAGCCGCCGACAAGATTCGGGCTCAGGCGCAATTCGAGCGTGTCATGGCACTGTACCCGTTGCGCACGCATGACCATCCGCCAGCCGGCGCGATCTTTTCATCCAGCTATCCCGTCGATTGGTCGGATGATGCGCCACGGCTGTGGGGTAAGCCCGTATGAGTGTGCCGCCGCTCCTTGCCGTTCGCGATTTGCACGTTGTGTTCGACGGCCGGCGCGGCGCATTGACGGCGCTCGATGGTGTCTCGCTCGACATCGCGGCAGGAGAAATTCTCGGCGTCGTCGGTGAGTCAGGCGCGGGGAAATCTTTGACCGGCGCCGCGATCATTGGTTTGCTGGACCCTCCTGGACGCGTGGCTGGCGGCACCATCACCTTCGACGGCCGCCGCATCGACAATCTGACGCCGCATGAGATGCGCAAGCTGCGCGGACGGCACATTGGCGCGATATTCCAGGACCCACTGACCTCGCTGCATCCGCTACTGCGCGTTGGCGATCAACTTGTCGAGACGATGCTCACGCACCTCGAGATAAGCCATACTGCGGCTCGACAGCGCGCACTCAAGCTGCTCAAGGACGTCGGCATTCCTGCGCCGGAGGTGCGCATCGATCACTATCCGCATCAGTTCTCGGGCGGCATGCGCCAGCGCGTCGTGATCGCGTTGGCGCTATGCGCGGAGCCGAAGTTGGTCATTGCCGACGAACCGACAACCGCACTTGACGTCTCAATCCAGGCGCAGATCACCACACTGCTCAAGCGCTTGTGCCGCGAACATGGAACGTCAGTGATGCTGGTGACGCACGACATGGGTGTGATCGCGGAGACAGTGGATCGGGTCGCGGTGATGTATGCTGGGCGCGTCGTGGAAGTCGGACCGGTGTTGGATGTTATCCAGAACCCACGCCATCCTTATACGGCCGGGCTCATGGCCTCGATCCCAATCGTGCATCGACGCAATGCCGAGCTCAAGCAGATCGACGGCGTGATGCCGCGGCTCGACGATATCCCCGCAGGTTGCGCCTTTCATCCCCGTTGCGGCTATGCGATTGACGCTTGCCGCAAGCACGCGCCGGCCATCGGATCGGGGCGCCAAACGGCGGCCTGCCACGTCCCTCTTGTGGGCGCGCGCCATGACTGATGCGGTCCTGACGGTCGAGAACGTCTCGTGTCATTTTGACGTCTCACGCTCGTGGCTTTCACGGATGGCGTCCGGCGTGCAGAAACAAATCCTGTGCGCGGTTGACAACATCAGCTTCACGGTTCGGCCCGGTCAGACGTTCAGCATTGTCGGGGAGTCCGGCTGCGGCAAATCGACGGTCGCGAAAATGATCGCCGGTCTGCAGGCGCCAACTTCAGGTAATCTGGCATTCAAGGACGTCACTCGGGTGGATGGAACAACCGGACCACCTCGCGTGCAGATGATTTTTCAGGATCCTTATGCCAGTCTCAATCCACGCTGGCGTGTCGGCGACATTGTTGCTGAACCCATTCGCGAGTTGCGCCTGAAAGCCAGTGAGCAAGCGACCATCGATCGCGTCGGTGAGTTAATGGAGACGGTTGGGCTCACCCGGCGCGATGCGACCCGCTATCCGCACGAGTTTTCGGGTGGTCAGCGACAGCGTATTTCGATTGCCCGCGCCCTCGCGACGGAAGCCGATTTCCTCGTCTGCGATGAACCGACATCCGCGCTCGACGTGTCGGTGCAGGCGCAAATCCTAAACCTGATGATGCGGCTGCAGAAGCAATTCGGGCTCACCTATCTGTTCATTAGCCACAACCTGGCCGTTGTGCGGCACGTGTCCGATCATCTGGCCATCATGTATCTCGGGCGGATCGTTGAAAGCGGCCCGGCGGAGGCGATCTTCTCGGAGCCTCGTCATCCTTATACGCGACTGCTGCTCGAAACAATTCCGGATGTTGCAAAACCGAACCGCGAGCGCCGCCCGATGTCTGGCGAGGTGCCAAGCCCGATCGCGCCGCCGTCCGGATGCCACTTTCATCCGCGCTGCGTGCACGCGACTGACGCGTGTACATCGACAAGCCCAACCTGGAGAACCATAGGGGCCGCCGGGGTAGCCTGCCATTTGTTCGAGCATTGATCTGGCACGCGCGACCATCGCTTGCCCTCATGCTCGCCCGATAGACACAGGCCTGTGCCGTCGCCTATCTGACCGCCATTCGGCTATGGTTCGCTAAAAGCAATTATTGCGTCATGCACGCGCTGGTCGCGCGAAGTCGGAGCGGCTGCGGGCCACGTGCTGGCCGTGCCCTTTCGCCGCGACCTGCCGGCCGTCCGCGACGACGACGGCGCCGCGCACGATCGTCGTGACCGGCCAACCGGTTACGGACAGGCCCTCGTAGGGCGAATAGTCGGAGCCGTCGTGCAGCACGTCGCGTGTAATCGTCACCGCGCGCGTTGGATCCCACAGCGCGATATCCGCATCGGCACCGATGGCGATGGTGCCTTTGCGTGGATGCAGCCCATACATCTTCGCATGGTTGGTCGATGAATAAGCGACGAATTGGTTGAGTGTGATTCGCCCTTTGTTGACGCCCTCTGAAAACAGGATCGGCAGGCGCGTCTCAAGACCTGGGATGCCATTCGGCACCCACCGGAAGCTGGTGCGTCCCTGCGGGGCGAGTTTTCCGGCCGGATCGTCGTAGCGGAAGGGGCAATGGTCGGATGAAAACGTCTGGAAGATGCCGGTTTGCAAACCGCGCCAGCACGCCTCCTGACTAGCGTGGTCGCGAGGCGGCGGGCTGCAGACGTACTTCGCGCCCTCCATGTTGAGCCCTTCGAGGTCCTTTTCGGTCAGCACGAGGTATTGCGGGCACGTCTCGCCGAACACTTTGAGACCGCGCGATTGCGCGCGACGCACCTCCTCCATCGCCTCGCCATTTGAGACGTGAACGACCATGATCGGCACGTCGACGAGTTCAGCGAGGCTGATGGCGCGATGGGTGGCTTCGCGCTCGACTGGAATGGGGCGCGACGTCGCGTGGAAGATCGGCGCCGTCTTGCCTGCGCGCTCCAGGCGATCGGTCAGAAAGCGGATCGCATCGTAGTTCTCGGCATGCACCATCACCAACGCGCCGGTTTCACGAGCGGTCGAGAACACTTCGAGCAATTGATAGTCGGTCAGTGCCAGATCCTGATAAGTCATGAAGACCTTGAAGGACGTGTAGCCGTCACCGACCAGCGCCGGCAGCTCCTGGCCTAGGATGCCTGGTGTCGGGTCGGAGATGATCAAGTGGAAGCTCACGTCGATCAGGCATTGCCCGTCGGCCTTTGCGTGATAGTCCTTCACCGCTTGACGCAAGCTCTCGCCCTTTTGTTGAAGGCAGAACGGCATCACGAGCGTATTGCCGCCGAACGCGGCGGCGCGTGTGCCGCTCTCGAAGTCATCGGCCATGACGATGCCGGGACCACTGGGCTGGGAAATATGTACATGGCTGTCGATCCCGCCCGGCAAAACCAGACGGTCCGTCGCATCGATGACTGTCGTACCGTTCAAATCGTCGCCGAGTGCGACGATCGTGCCGTTGCGGATGCCGACATCGGCGCGGAAGGTGTCGGATGCGGTGGCAACCGTGCCGCCTTTGATGACAAGATCCATGCCGTCCATGTTTTGCTCCCAGGTTGTGCGCCGCTCAAGTGCTCGTGTAGCTGGCGGTGCGATCGATTGCAGAGCGTTTGCTGGCGCGGTCCAGGCCGCCGCATGATGTGACGATGCGAATGATGTCGCCCAATTGCTGCCGCATGTTCCAACCCTTTGCATGCGACGGCTATTGGGCCCATGCCGCCTCACCCCCGCGTATAGGCCGGCAACCATGTTGCAATGGCCGGAAAGGCGATCAGCAGAAGTGCGAACAGCATCATGATGATCGCGTAGGGCAACGCACCGCGAATGACGTCGGCCACCGGGCCGCCGTCCGGTCGTATGCCTTGGACGACGAACAGGTTCATCCCTACGGGCGGCGTGATCAATCCGAGTTCGCACATGAGGACGATGAAGACGCCGAACCAGATGGGATCGACGCCAACCGAAGTCACAACCGGAAACGCCAGCGGAATGGTCGCGACCATCATCGACAACGTGTCCATGAACATGCCGAGTACGAGATAGAAGCCAATCAACAGCAACAAGAGTTGGACGCGACCAAGGCCAAAGCCAGTGACCCACTTAGTCAGCGCTTCGCCAATGCCGGTGAGACTAAGCGCGAGGTTCAAAACGAACGCGCCGAGCACGATGAGCAGGATCATACCGGTTGTTTTTGCACTCGATACAAAGCAATTCTCGAGCAATGCCACGCTGAGTTTGCCCTGCAGCACGATCAGAACGAACGCGACGACCAAACCGAGTGCAGCACTTTCGGTCGCCGTCGCGATGCCCGCATACAGCGTGCCCATGACGATTCCGAACACCAGCAGCGGCTCGACGAGATAGCGCAGCAATCGCACCCGCTCATCCCACGGGACCTCAATGACGGCAAGGAGCTCAGCGCGGCGAACGTTTGAGATGTAGATCCAGAGCATGAACAGACCGGCCAGTGCTAGGCCGGGAATGATGCCTGCGATAAACAGCTTGCCGACCGATGTATTGGTCATCGAGCCGTAGATAATGAAGTTGATCGACGGCGGGATCATGATCCCAAGCGTGCCACCAGCGGCAAGTGAGCCCAATGAATCAGGCATTGGATAGCCGTTCTTGCGCAGTGACGGCAGCGCCACCGTGCCGATCGTAGCGGCGGTCGCGACAGACGATCCCGACGTCGCGGCGAACAGCGCGCAGCAGCCAATGTTGGTGTGCAACAATCCGCCAGGTAAGCGGCCGAGCCACGCTGCGAACACGGTATACATGCGATCGGCCATGCCAGAACGCAGCAGGAACTCGCCAAGCAGCACGAAGAGCGGAATGGCCGTTAGGTTGTTCTCGCTCATCACGCCCCAGGCGACCGACGCCGAGGACGTGAAGAATGCATGGCCATAGGCAGCCATGCCACCGAACAATCCGAGTAGCAGCATGACAGCTGCAATCGGAATGCCAAGCAGCATCAAACCGACCATCGCGAGGAAGCTGATAATACCGACAAGGGCGAGAGTCATTGACGATGTTTCCCAATGACAATCGCTGAATCGCCGCCGCGCGCTATCAAGTCTGCCAGTTCCTCGTCGAGTTCATCTTTCGCGCCACGCGGGCCATAGTACCGGTCGGCTTCGGCGCCGCGGCCACTCATCACGAGTCGCAACACGCGGACCGCTTCGGCGACGGCCACGGCAACAAAAACTGCGAGCGCTGCAACCCAAGCGCCCTGTGGAAATTTCAGTGGCGTTGCCCAAGGTGTCTGCGCCGTTGCATTGTATTGAATTGTGTCGGCAAATGCGATCCACGCCATATAAAATGAAGCGAGTGCACAGATGGCAATCGAAATCGCTGCCAGGACATTGAGTACGATCCGCATGGCTGTCGGCAGAAAATCGTGGATGAGGTCGATACGGATATGCGTGCGCGAGCGCACCGCGACGGCAAACGACAGGCCTGCCGTGACGGCTAAGACGTAGCCGCCCAGTTCGTCGACGCCTTGCAGCGACTTGTTGAACACCTTGCGCATGACCGTCTCGACGGCCACCGCGAGCGCGAGCGCCAACAGGCCGAAACCAAAGATCATTGCCAGCAATCGATCAATCCGTTGCATCATCCCCCCGCGTTCTGATGCCAAAAGTCTTCATTCAGTGTCGCAAGCGAGAGGGCACCCTTGCCCTCTCGCACACTCACCGATAGATCACTTCATGCCGATGATTGAACCGACAGCGGCCTTCCAGGCAGCGGAGCAACCCGGATTCGTCTTGTCGCAAGCCTCTGCCCACGCCGGGAAGGAAACTTCAGCCACAGCCGACTTTACGAACGCTTCGTCCTCAGGCTTCACCGGAACCGACTTCAGGCTGTATTTCTTGCCACTTGAGCAGGGATCCTGACCGGCATTGCAGCGCATGCCATCGTCCCACAGTTCCTTTGAGTAGACCCAGATATCAGCGGTCAGCTTCTCAATCGCAGCCTTCAACTTCGTCTGCTGATCCGGCTTCAACTTATCCCATGCGCTCAGCGTGATCGCATAGCCTTGCACCGCGACCTGCAGCGCGAGAGGATAGACATGCGTCGCGCTTTCCGGCCAGCCGGCGGAGTTGGCCGAACTTGGACCCGTCACGGCGCAGTCGATCGTACCAAGCGACAGACCTTGGCTGACTTCACCGAACGCCATCGTAACGGGTGTGCCGCCGACTTTCTCGATAACCTTTGCCATCACGCCGTCGAGAATTCTAACCTTCTTACCTTTGAGATCCGAAAGCCCTGTGAGTGCCGGTTTGCAGAAGATCAGCTGCGGGCCAAACGGCCACACACCCAACAGCTTCATGCCAAATTGCTTTTCCAGGCGGTCGGCGACCGTCGGCTGGAAGGCGGTGACAACTTTGCGCGCCGTCTCGTAGTTGGTATTGAGGCCCACGAGGTCGAGGCCGAGAATGGTCGGCTCGTCGCGGGAAACCTGGCCGAGGCGCAGGCCGATGATGTCGAACAGCCCGGACTTGCCGATGCGCAGCTGCTCGAATTCCTTGATGCCGGTCTGATCGAGAACTTTGTAGTCCGCCTCGATGCCGATTGTTTCCTTCAGCTTTTCAAAGAACGGCTGTTCGCGGTTCTTCTGGATGTTTCCGGTTGCGAGCGGCATGCCCATGACTTTGAGTTTCAGCGCATCTTGCGCAGTCGCATCGTTCCCGATGCCACTTGCCGTCAACAATGCGGCGAGCATGATTCTGGAGGCGTACTTCATAGTTATTCTCCCGGGCGAAGTGCTGCTGGATAAAACGTGTCGGCTAGAAGTTTGGGCGCTTGGGCGCATCTCTGTCTACTCGGAACTTGATTGCTGTATGCCGGTTTCTTGAGCCGGTCCTGCTCATTGCCTCATCTACATTGAGAACAGCTGTCCCCAGGCACGATAGGGCGTCGCTGGCGCGCCGGCTGCCTTCAACGCTGCCCAAAGCGTCACCGCCACCGAATCGAGGATGGGGATGCCAAGCTCACGCTCCAACCGTGCGGCGATCTGCGCGCCCCGCATATTCGTGCAGACAATGGCGATGGCGTCGCAGCCGGGGGCAGCTGCTTCGCGGATCATCTGCTCGATAGTTGGTTCATCCACGGTGGCAAATGAGAAATTGTCGGCCATGCCGCAATGCCGCTCGGACACACAGCTGAACCCGCTGCGCTCCCAGTTCATGGCAATCCTCGCCTGCACGTCGCTCGTGTACGGCGTCACCAAGGCGATCCGGCGCGCGCTGAGTGCCCGAAACAGATCGCGATAGCCAAGGACGCACGTCGCCGCCTGGATTCCCGTTGCTGCTTTGATCTTCTCGACGAGGGCTTCATCACGATCAAAGCCGAGCCAGCTGGCAGACGTGCCGTTCCAGGCAATCACATCACACTTGGCGTGGGCGAGCATTTCGGCGGCCGCAAGAATTGGCGCATCAGTGAATTGTCCGAGCGCTGCATCACTGAGAGCAATCTCCATCACTTTGAAGCGCGAGAAGTGGGCGCTCGCTTGTCCGCCGCCTTCGGCCAACATCGCGTATGTCATCGGTTCAAGAACCGTATTCGAGGACGGTGTCAGCATGCCCAGGCGTGTCATGTCGCGTGCGTTCCTTCTTGTAGTTGGTCGTTCAACTGAATGCGGGCGGCTTGCGGAAGGCGAAGCCACACTCTCGTTCGAAACGTCGCGCGATGTCGAGGAGGTTGGCGTCAGATCCGGGTGGACCGATCAACTGGACGCCAAACGGCATATCTCCGGCACTCCACGCGGGCAACGTCACAACGGGGCAACCGGCCAGCGACACGATGAAGGTGACTGCGAGATAGTCGATCACAGTCGGCAGCGGAAAGCCGTCGATTTCAGTAACGTCCGGAATTACGTTTGGCCACGGCAGGACCGAGGCGGCCGGAGCCAGAAGGACATCGTAAGATTCAAATAGAGATACAAACCGACGATAGAGCGCCGAGCGTTCCGCTTCCGCGCGCAGATAGTCTGCCGCAGAGATTCCGTCACCTTGCGCGATCGCCCAACGGACTGTCGGCGATAGGGCGTCGGCATGCTTGGCGAGGAGTGGGCCGAACGTGTGCTGGATGATGGACTGCCGCAAGGTTTGAAAGGCAGCAATTGCACCCGTGCAATCCGGATGAACCCAGCTGACACCGCCGAGTGTCAGTGGGACTGCAGCACAGGCGTCTCGCATCGCGAGCCGAACAAGGGACTGAACCGGCGCGACGCCGAAATCCTCTGTTGCCGCTATCTTCAACCGATCCGTCGGCACCTTGCGCGCGGTGCCATTTGGCACCCGCAACGAACTCGGGTCGCGCGGATCGGGGCCAGCGACTGCATTGAGAAAGAGCTCAAGATCGTCAACCGTGCGCGCCAAGACGCCATGGGTGGCGAGGGTGTCAAACGCCAGAGCTCGCTTGGGACTTGGGATTAGCCCGGGCGTTGGTCGCAATGAAAGAACACCGCAGAAACTCGCGGGCGTGCGGACTGAACCGCCGAAATCCGTGCCGTGCGCGAGCGGGACGAGGCCAGCCGCGATGGACGCCGCCGCACCGCCTGATGAGCCGCCCGACGTCAGTTCGATTGCCCAAGGGTTGCACGTCGCGTTTTTGAGTGCGTTCGCGCAGATCGCGCCAAAGCCAAACTCGGGTGTCATTGTCTTACCGATGATGACCGCACCCGCAGCCTTGGCGCGGGCAACGATCAGATCGTCATCGGTGGGAACATTGTCTTTGAAGATCGCGCTACCGTAAGTGGTCTTTAGACCCGCCGTATCGACCAGGTCTTTGATCGCAATCGGCACGCCTGCCAAATGCTGCGCTGGCGATCGGATGACTGCTTTCGCCTCATCGTGCGCGGTCTTGCTCACTGTCACGAATGCATTCAATCGCCCATCGTGCGCAGCAATGCGGTCAAGCGCTTCGGTGATCACGATGTCCGCCGAATGCGAACCATTGACAACACTCTGGGCGATTTCCGCGGCTGTCAGCCATTGCGTCATCGGCACGACACCGGTTGGTCGGCGCTGCCGCATGGCAGCACGCGATGGCAGTGTCTGCCGCTCAATTGGGCCTCCTGCTGCAACGATAGGCACGTCTCGACAATCGATTGATCATAACCCGAGTTTATTCGATTGCATACGATTTCAGTTCAACTAGGATTTGCGCGAGCGATGATCTGGAGCCATCATCAGAATTGGGGCGGGCATGCACGGCCAGATGGCAGCGACGGCGTCCGGAAAAAATCTACTGATCGACCGGGTGACGCACAGATATGGCACATCCGTCGCGGTTCATGGCGTAACACTCGATATCGCGGGCGGCGAACTTGTAGCGCTCCTTGGGCCATCCGGATGCGGCAAGACTACGCTGCTGCGGGCAATCGGCGGGTTTATCCAGCAGACTGAGGGACGCATTGTGGTCGGCGGCGCGAGCATCGACCATTTGCCGCCAAACAAACGTACGGTCGGAATCGTCTTCCAGAACTACGCGCTGTTTCCGCACATGACCGCGGCTGAGAATATCGCCTACGGACTCGATGCCAGAGGAATGCCGACAACCGAATCGCGCGCACGCGTCGAGGAAATGCTGACACTCGTAAAATTACAGGCGTTCGCCGCTCGATACCCTAAGGAAATGTCGGGTGGTCAGCAACAGCGCGTCGCCCTCGCGCGTGCGCTCGCAGTACGACCATCCATCTTGTTGTTAGACGAACCATTCGCCGCGCTCGATAAAAACCTGCGCCTCGACATGCAAATCGAGATCAAGCGCATTCAGCGGCTCGCCGGAACGACAACTCTGATCGTGACCCATGACCAGGAAGAAGCGCTGTCGATGGCCGATCGTGTCGCCGTGTTCAATCAAGGTCGCCTTGAGCAGTTCGGCTCGCCGTCAGACATCTATGACAAACCCGCATCGTTGTTCGTCAATACATTTGTCGGCGCAGCGAACATTCTCAAAGGCAAAGTCGCTACGACCGACGCTGGTGCGGCCGAGGTCGAGTTGATTGGCGGCGGCACAATCACGGGGCGAGCGATGCAGGACGGCCTCGCCCCGGGTGATGCCGTCGCCGTTTGCCTCAGGCCTGAACAGTTACGACGCTCTGATACCGGTCTCGCCGGCTCAATCGAAATGAGCCTGCCGCTGGGCGCTTCGATCATCCACGAAGTGCGGTTAGCGAATGGCTCATCGCTCAAGATTTCCGAGCAACGCAATGCCGGTGGCGTACCGTTGACCGTTGGTCAATCCGTTTTCATCGCACCTACTAGCCCTCACTCTGTCAATGTCTTTCGACAAACTTGAACTGCATCGTCTGCTCACACTTGGAGACAAAACCCATGTCACTCTC
Organism: uncultured Alphaproteobacteria bacterium; assembly: GCA_963779515.1. Classification (GTDB taxonomy): domain Bacteria; phylum Pseudomonadota; class Alphaproteobacteria; order Rhizobiales; family Hyphomicrobiaceae; genus CAVZYN01. The sequence goes on along the minus strand of CAVZYN010000001.1, from coordinate 203,370 downwards.
TCGCCGCCACTTGATAACCAGCGCACTCTCGCTTGCCGCCATCCACACCTATCCCGGTCTGAGCCAGGCACAAGCGCGCCGTCTCGTGTTCGCAACCTTTACCGGCAGCTGGGAAGAGGCGCACAGGGACGTGCTGGTGCCGGCATTCCGGAGCGCCAACAACAATGCCGAAATGACATTGGATCCGATGCTTTCGGTTGACCAGATCGCCAAAGTCAAAGCCGCCCTCAACAATCCACCTATCGACGTCATGCTGCATGATCCAGGCCCCGCCCTTCAGGCGATCGACCAGGGGCTGGTTGACGCTTATCCGGTGGCGCAATCGGCGCACTACAAAGATCTGATTGCCGACGCCCAGGACAGCATGGGGCCTGCGCCATTCTTCCAGGTAGTCGGCATCACTTACAATCCTGACAAGATCAAAACTCCGCCGACCTCGTGGGCCGACATCTGGAAACCTGAGTTCAAGGGCCGCGTTGGTATAACCAACTTGAACTCGACGCTTGGCACGGGCTTCTTGGTTGAGATCGCGCGAATGCGAGGTGGTAATGAAGGCAATGTTGACGCTGGTTTCAAGGCAATCGAAGAACTGAAACCCAATCTCGCCGCTGTGGCCGCCAACCCTGGTTCGTTGGCGTCACTTTACCAGCAAGGCCAAATCGATATCGGACCCGGCAATTTCAACGCGATCCAAATTCTCAAGGCGCGCGGCGTGCCTGTTGAATTCGTCGCGCCCAAGGAAGGTGCCATTGCATTCAAAACGACGATCCATGTCGTCAAGAACTCGCCGAATAGGGAATTGGCTGCAAAACTGATCGAGGCCGCGCTCTCGCCGGAAGTGCAGACCAAGCTGATGCAGAGCCCCTATCTGATTGTCCCGACCAATACGAAGGTGAAGATGGGCGGCGAAATCGCCAAGGTTTTGGCGAAGGATCACGACGATATGAAGAAGCGGTTCGTGTTCCAAGACTGGAAGACGATCAATCTGCAGCGAGCTGGATGGATCGAGAAATTCAACCGCGACATCAAACTCTAAGTTTTTTTCGAAGCGAAGCGAACTCCGGGCGCACTGGGCGTCCGGGGCGCGAGGTAATCATGGCCGCACCGTCGACCGATACCACGACCTATGATCTCAAGCTGGCCCTGCCGCTTACGATCTTCTATGCGCTGTTCTTTCTCGCGCCACTCGCTATTTTGGTCTACGTCAGCCTGCACACCGATCCAGCCATGACACGGTTCGGACTGACGCAATACGCCAAGTTTCTCTTCGATCCGTTCTCTCTAAAAGTTCTTGGTCACACGCTCTGGATTGGCGTTGAAGTCACCGCATTGTGCCTGCTGCTCGGATTGCCGCTGGCGTGGGCCTATGTGCGTGCACCGGGATGGTTGCAGGCCATTTTGATGCTCATTGTTCTCCTTCCCTTGCTAACCAGCGTCGTTGTGCGCACGTTCTCTTGGATCGTCATTCTCGGTCGGCAAGGCATCGTCAACACCACGCTCGCGGCCATGGGACTGATCGAAGCGCCGCTGCGCCTGCTCTATACCGAGACCGGGATGGTGGTTGCTTTGGCACAGGTGCAGATGCCGCTCATGGTGCTGCCGCTGATCACCGCACTGTCGCGTCTCGATCCAAACCTTCTCGATGCGTCATCAGCACTGGGAGCTGGATCATGGCGCACCTTCCGCAAAGTCGTCATGCCACTCGTGCTTCCGGGCATGATTGCCGGATGCCTCTTGACGTACGCGGCCGCCATCACTGCATTTATCACCCAATCCCTGGTCGGTGGTGGTCAGATGCTGTTCATGCCGATGTATATCTATCAACAGTCGTCGACGCTCAACAATTGGCCGTTTGCGGCTGCCATTTCGATCATTTTCTTGATCGCTGTTCTTGGCGCCGTCGCAGCATTCAATGCGCTCGGCCGGCTGTCAAAAGGCGCGGCCAATGCGTAAGGCCAACCAATGACCCGCCAAAAGAAAAGCTTTGAAGCGATGAGTTTCGCGGCGGTTGTTTATGGACTAGCCGGACTCGGGCTTGCGTTGCTGCTATTGCCGACACTCGTCGTCATCATTGTCTCTTTCACATCGGGCTTCTCGCTGCGGTTCCCGCCGCCGGGTTACTCACTTAAGTGGTACGCAGCACTGCTGGACGCTTGGCAGTTGCATTTCGCCGCGACGAACAGCTTCAAGGTTGCACTGTGGACAACCGTCGCTTCAGTCGTGTTGGGTGTTGCAGCGGCATTGGCGGTCGCGCGTTCGGAACGGTTGATGGCACGCGTCCTTGATAGCGTATTCATGTCCCCGCTGGTCCTGCCGGCGCTCGCATTCGGCCTTGCCGCGCTGATGTATTTCTCGCTCATCGGTTTTCCGATTTCGCTACTGACCTTGATCATCGGCCACACCGTCGTTTGCGTTCCCTATGTTCTGCGCACGACCATCGCTGCGCTGGCTCAGCTCAATCCAGCACTGCTGGAAAGCTCAGCGAGCCTTGGCGCGTCACGCCTCTACACATTCCGACGTGTGACGCTGCCTCTGATCCGCCCGGGCATCCTGGCCGGCGCATTCATCGCGTTCATGTCATCCTTCGACAATGTTCCCGTGTCACTATTCCTACGTGACGCACGCACGGACATGCTACCGATCCGCATGTGGCAAGATCTCGAAAACCGATTGGACGTAACGATTGCCGCCGTGTCCGGCGTCATGATTGTTGTGACGGTCTTGGCGCTGATCGTGATGGAACGGATCGCTGGATTGTCGCGGCGGCTGCGGTGACCTTGTCCTCAACTGCCGCGATAGAGCGAGAACCCCCAGGGCGTGATCTTCAGCGGCAAGTGGTAGTGCTGTTCACTATCGGCGATCGTGAAGCGGAAAGGAACCTCTCCAAAAAATGGCGGCGCGGCTTGCGCAACGCCCGAAGCACTGAAGAAGGCACCTGCGTGAAAGATCACTTCGTAAGTCCCGGGCGCCAAGCGCTCGCGGGCCAGTGGATGGTCGAGCGCGCCGGTTGGTCCGAGCTGCCCATGGGCAATCTTCTGGCGTTGCGGGCCGAGCTCGTAAACATCGATATGCATCCCCTGCGCCGGAACACCGCGGGTGACGTCGACAACATGAATGGACAATCCGGGCATGGCGCGTCTCCTCTGCAGGGCCTGTCATGATAGCATCTGACGAGGATCGGTCGAGCCCGGAGCTGCCGCTCGGCCCCGCGCTGGTGGCGATGACTGGGACACAAGCGCTGGTCGCTCTCGCACTCTTTGCACCCGGGGTGCTCGCGCCCAAGCTCGACCTCTCGGTTGCCGACATCAGCCGGTTTACCGCCATCGTGTTTGCCGTCGGCATGGCGACGTCCCTCTTCGGCGGTCGACTTGCCGATCGCTATGGAGCCTGCCGGGTCGCGGCATTCTGTGCGTTCTCGGTGGCGGCAGGCATGCTCTGCGCCGCGGCGTCATCGACGGTGACACTGTTAATTGCAGGTATACTCGTCGGTTTGGCCTTCGGGCCGGAAACGCCTGCGAGTGCGACACTGCTTGGCCGCCTAGCTCGACCAGAGCAGCGGCCACTCATTTTTTCGGTGCGCCAAACAGGCAATCAGATCGGTGCCATTGTTGGTTCGTTGTCACTTCCACTCATCGCGCACGTCGCGCCAGAGCGGGGATATTATTTGATTGCGGCGCTTGCCGTCGCAGTGATGGCAATCCTTTTGATGCTGTCCAAGCGTTACGACGCGTGGACGGGTACTGGAGCGCCTCCACCTTCCAGTGGGCGGCGCATATCGTTTGCGACCCTGGATCGTGGCCTTGTGGCACTCGCCATCCTATCCGTACCGTTCTCGGCGATGCAGCTAGCGCTCAACGCCTACTTGGTAACGCATGGCGTCACAGCGCTGCAACTCGATCATGTCACCGCCGGGCTCTTGCTTGCGGTTGCTCAGGCGGGTGGACTGGTCGGCCGATTGTTCTGGGGGCAGGTCGCAACAGCATGGGCCAGTCCGCGCTCGGTGCTCACGGGGCTCGGGGGCGGAATGAGCCTGTGCGCCGTGACTGTAGCCCTGGTAGCGCCATCCTTGCCGACCCCTGTTCTTTTTGTCCTCGTATTTGCGTTCGGCCTAACGGCCAGTGGGTGGAACGGCGTGTTCCTGGCTGAAGTCGCGCGGCTGGCACCCGAGGGGCGGGTCGCAGAGACGACCGGGGCCGTGCTGACAGCGAGCTATGGCGGCCTACTCATTGCGCCACTCGTGATTGCGGTTCTGTCGCCGCAGGGTACGCTGGCCTTGAGTTATACCGCGATCGCGGTCGCGGCAGCGATGGCCACTGTCTATGTGATTTGGAGCAGCCGTGACGATACCTAGTGGAGCAGCGATTGCGCGTGATGTGCAGGCCGGGCGGCAGGATGCGGTCACTGTTGCCGAGGCGAGTTCTGGCGCGCATTGCTGCCGGCAATTCCATCATCAATGCGATCGTGCGGCTCGATCCGGATTGGGTGCGCAAGCAAGCGCGCTCGGTCCAAAGTCGCGTCAGTGCCGGCGAGCGATTGGCACTGGCTGGCGTGCCTCTTGTCGTTAAAGACAACATCTGGGTCGGCGGGCGCACAATCTCCCAGGGCTCGCGGCTGTTCGAGGACTTCACTGCCCCAACCAACGCCATCGCGGTGGAACGCGCACGGGCTGCCGGCGCCGTCATTGTCGGAATTGGCAACAGCCCCGAGTTTGCCTGCAAGGGGCAAACAAATTCGCCACTGCATGGGACTGCACGCAACCCACTCGATCCAAACTTGACGCCGGGTGGGTCCTCCGGCGGCAATGCAGCAGCGCTCGCGGCTGACTTCGCACCACTGGCACTTGGTACTGATGGTGGCGGTTCGGGCCGCCGGCCACCAGCGCATACGGGAATCGTCGGCTTCAAGCCTTCCTTTGGCGCCATTCCCTACGGCCCAGGTTTTCCAGAGCCATTCTGGGGCATCGCCGTGATCGCACCGATGGCAAAGTCGGTCGCCGACGTCCAATTGCTGTTCGATGTCGTCGCCGGCGTCGATGCCCGCGACCCCGAGACAATCGCGATCGAGTCACACACTTCGACTAGGCCAGCGAACCAGTTGCGCATCGCATATTCGCCGCGACTTGGACTCAATATCCCGGTTGATCGCAATGTCGCTGATGCGGTTGAGCACGCCGTTGCGACGCTGCGCCGGTCCGGATGGAACATCATGGCTGAAGATCCGGTCTGGCCTGCGGGACTGAGTGAAGGCGATCTTATGCCGCTGCAGATGGCTGGTCTTGCAGCACTCCACGGCGCGGCGTTCCAGCGCGATCGCGATCGCTTCGATCCCGACATTGCGGGACAGATCGAACGTGGCTTCGCGATGACCGGCGCGCAGGTGGCGCAAGCGCTCGAGGCCGGGCATCTGATCCGCCGCAGCTTCGCGGCGTTCATGACGCGGTACGATCTACTGTTGTGCCCGACCGCACCATGCGTCGCCTGGCCAATCGATCGCCTCGGCCCATCCCACATCGGCGGCGTCGCCGTAACGCCCCGCGCTCATGCCGTTTTCACGCCGTTCTTCAATCATGCGCTCACGCCTGCGATCTCCATCCCATGCCAACGCGATACTTTGCCGATCGGGCTGCAAATTGTGTCGCGCCGCGGTGCTGATCGCCAAGTCCTGCGGGCGGCGTCTGAAGCTGAACGCGCCTTGGCCGAGATGCCGTCTTAGAAGAAACACCGAGGAGCCCATGAAAATTCTGCTGCTCAATCCGAATACGACGCCAGCTATCACAGATCGGCTGTTTGCGGCCGCTGGTCAGGTGGCTGCACCATCTACCACACTTATCCCGCTGACCGCCCCGCGGGGCGTGCCCTACATCGCAACACGCGCCGAAGCGCAAATTGGCGGCGCTGTGACACTCGAAGTATTGGCTGAGCATCACAAAAGTGTGGACGCTGCCATCATTGCGGCATTCGGTGACCCAGGATTACTTGGTGCGCGCGAATTATTCGATATTCCCATCGTCGGCATGGCCGAGGCGGCGATGCTATCGGCCTGCATGCTGGGGCGCCGATTTGCGATTGTCACATTCGCGACGGCGTTGGTGCCCTGGTATCAGGAATGCGTCGAGATGCATGGATTGACAGGTCGCTGCGCCGGAATCCGCATGCTCGACGGCCACTTCCGATCCATTACCGATGTGCAGGAAGAAAAAGAAGATCTGTTGGTCGAGCTTGCCTGTCGCACCGTCGACGACATCAATGCTGACGTCATCATCCTCGGCGGCGCACCGTTGGCCGGGTTGGCCGCCAAGGTCAAACATCGGATCCCCGTTCCGGTGGTCGATCAAGTTCAAGCGGCTGTGAAGCAGGCCGAAGCGATCGTGGCGCTTGGAACCCGGAAAGCAACCGCTGGCACTTTCCGCAGGCCTGGGGCAAAGGCGACACGTGGACTTCTTCCAGCGCTCGCTGCACGCATTGAACACACGGATTGATAGACGCAAATATTTGCACACCGGATGCACCTTTTCACGAGCTCGGACAAATAGCGCCGCATTCGGCTCCGCACTTCAGTCCCTATGTTGACGGACTGACCAAAGGCTGATCGCGTGATGACACAGCGACCGAATTTTTTGCTATAACGGCTTGCAAGATTAATTGGTGGGTTCGATGGTGGGTTGCTGCGGCGGCGATCAGAAATAGACAACAAAATCAATGCGACTGGCGTCCCTCCCTTCCGCCATATAGTATCGATAAGATTGAAAAATAATCCGCCGGTGCCCTCGAACGGCGGCGCTTGCTCAACCAACAGTCAGAACGCGCCATGTCCGACCAGACGCCCGCCGATGCCTCAGCCCACGAAAAGCCGGCGCTGCCTGATCGGCTTTCCGTCGATCCGCGCAGCCCGCACTACAACGAGAGCGTCCTGCAGCATGCGGTCGGCATCCGCTTTGCCGGCGTCGAAAAGACCAACGTCGTCGAATATTGCGTCAGCGAGAACTGGGTGCGCGTCGATGCCGGCAAGGCCCGGGACCGGCGCGGCAACCCGTTGTCGATCAAGCTCTCCGGCGCGGTCGAGCCCTACTACAAATAATCGTCACCGTGCGGCGACTGGAGCTGTCTGCGGTGCGGCGCCCGCCGACCCCCACAGCAACCGGTGCAGGCGATCGAGCATCAAGTAGATCACCGGCGTCGTATAAAGCGTCAGCACCTGCGAGATCAGCAATCCGCCGATGATGGCGACGCCGAGCGGCCGGCGCAACTCCGCGCCCGGCCCGGTCGCGATCGCCAGCGGTATCGCCCCGAACAACGCGGCAAGAGTGGTCATCAGGATCGGGCGGAACCGCTCGTGACACGCGGCCTTGATCGCCTCCAGCGGCGAGAGCCCGCGCTGGCGTTCCGCATCGAGCGCAAAGTCGACCATCATGATGCCGTTCTTCTTGACGATGCCGATCAGCAGAATGATGCCGATGAAGGCAATCATCGACAGCTCCATGCCAGCGAGCCGCAAGGCCACGAGCGCGCCGAGCCCGGCGGACGGCAGCGTCGAGATAATCGTCAGCGGATGCGCGAAGCTTTCATAAAGCACGCCCAGCACGATGTAGACCGCAACCAGCGCGGCAAGGATCAGCAACGGTTGTGCGCCTGCACCCTGCCGGGCGGCACTCGCGTCCCCCGCCGCCTCGATCCGCAGGACTTCCGGCGGCTGCAGCCGTGCAATCGTCTGCGCGATCTGGGTCTGCGCCTCGTCGAGCGTAAAGCCGCTCTCCAGATTGTAGCTGATCGTGATCGCGGGGAACGGGCCCTGATGATTGACGACCAGCGGCGCCAATCCGCGCTCGATTTTGATCACGGACAGAATGGGTATTTGGCTGCCGCCCCGCCCCGGCACATGGATATGCGCGATGTCCGCGGGATCGCGCTGCAGCCTGGGATCGACTTCCAATATGATCCGATACTGATTGCGCGCCCGATAGATGACGGAAACTTGGCGCTGCGCGAACGAGTTGTTGAGCGCGGCATCGACGTCCTGCACGCGCACGCCGAGGCGCGCGGCCGCCTGCTTGTCGACCGTCACGTTGAGCTGCAGTCCACCCTGCTCCCGATCCGTTGCGACGTCGACGAGGCCGGGGATCGCCTGCACTGCCCCGAGCACGCGCGGCGCCCAGGTATAGAGTTCGTCCGCCTCCGTGCTCCACAGCGTCAACTGATATCCCGACTTCGATTGGCGGCCGCCCGCGCGCATATCCTGCGCCGCCGACAAGAAAACGCGCAGCCCTTCGATGCCGTTGAGCGGGCGGCGGAGCCGGTCGATGACCTGCTGCGATGTCTGCCCGCCCCGCTCGGCAGGCGGCTTCAGCGAAATGAACATGCGCGCCGAGTTGCCGGCCGCGCTGAAGAACGAGGCGCCGACCGACGAGCCGACGCTTGCGACCGCCGGATCGGCCATCGTGATCGTCACCGCCCGCCGCTGCAGCTCGTTCATCGTCTCGAACGAGACATCCGCCGCGCCTTCCATCGAGGCACTGATCAGGCCCGTGTCGTCCTGCGGGAAGAATCCTTTCGGCATCTTGACGTAGAGATTGACGGTCGCCGCGATCACCGCGATCAGCGACAGGAGTGTCAGCCAGCGCCACCGCAACGCCACATCGAGCGAACTCGCGTAGCTGCGTGCCAAGCCGCCCAAAACCCACTCGACCGCTCGATCGAACAGCGTCTGGCGCCCGGCCTTTTCTGCTCGGACATAGTGCGCGCAGATCATCGGTGTCACCGACAGCGACACGACGGTCGAGACGATGATGGCGAACGCCATCGTCAGCGAGAACTCGCGCAGGAACCGCCCGACGATCCCCCCCATGAACAGCAGCGGAATGAAGGCCGCGATCAGCGAAGTCGAGATCGCCAGCACCGTGAAGCCGATCTCCCGCGCGCCCTGGAGGGCCGCCTCGAACGGCCGCATGCCCTTTTCGAGATTGCGGTACATGTTCTCGATCATGACGATCGCGTCATCGACCACGAAGCCGACCGAAATGGCGAGCGCCATCAGGGTGAGGTTATTGATCGAAAACCCCGCGAACCACATCGCCACGATGGTCCCCGCGAGCGACAGCGGCACCGTGATGCCAGCCGCGATCGTCGGCGCCCCACGCCGCAGGAACAGGAACACGACCAGCATGACCAAGACAACCGACAGCAGCAGCGTCACTTCCATGTCGCGAATGGAGGCGCGGATCGTCGTCGTGCGGTCGGAGAGCACCGAGATTTCGATACCCGCCGGGATCCAGCGTTTCAACTCGGGGATCAGCTCTTTGACGCGATCGACGGTCTCGATCACGTTGGCATCGGCCTGCTTGGTGATGAAGAGCAAGACGGCAGGCTGCAGATTGAATACCGCCGAAGAGCGCGTGTTGCGCGTCGCCTGCTCGATCGAGGCGACGTCGGAGAGCCGGATTGGCGTCCCGTTGACGCTCTTGACGATCAGGCCCTTGTAGTCGTCGATTGAGCGCAACTGCGCGTTGGTGTCGATCGCGATCAGCTCCTTGTCGCCATCGATCGCACCGATCGGCGCCAGCACATTGGTGTTGGCCAGCATGACCCGGACGTCTTCGATCGAGATGCCCAACGACGCCAACTGCACTGGATTGACGCGCACCCGGATCGCCGGCTGCTCCGCACCAGAGACATTCACCTCACCGACGCCGTCGACCTGCGAGATGCGCTGCGCGAGTGTCGTATCGGCGGCATCGAAGATCGCCGAGGGCGGCACCGTTTTCGATGTCAGCGCAAGAATGAGCACGGGCGCTGCATTTGGATTGGCCTTGCGGAAGCTCGGCAGCGTCGGCATATCGCTCGGCAGGTCGCTTGCCGCCGCATTCAGCGCTGCCTGCACGTCACGCGCGGCCCCGTCGATCGACCGTTTGAGATCGAACTGGATCGTGATTCGCGTCGATCCGAGCGCGTTGACCGACGTGATTTCAGTGACGCCCGCGATCTCGCCGAGCCGCCGCTCCAGGGGGGCCGCAACCGTTGCCGCCATCGTCGCCGGATCGGCGCCCGGCCGGTTGGCGTTGACGCGCACCGTTGGGATTTCAACGGTCGGCAAGCTTGCGACCGGCATGATGCGAAACGCGGCGAGGCCCGCCAGCAGCAATCCGATCGCAAGCAGCGTCGTCCCGACGGGGCGCTGGATGAAGGGTCGCGAAAAGCTGAGCGACAGGCGGCTGAGCGCACCCTCGGCCGTCCGCTCCTGCCTCGAAACCTCACGTCCTTGCTCTCGCGTCACGGTCGTTACTCCGCCGCTCGGGGCAATTGCACAGCGACATCTGTCGCGCCTGGCACGTTCGCCCCGCTCGCCTCATGCGACGTGACCGGCGCTCCGGTCAAGCGCGCCTTCAGCCGGTCCATCGTCAGATAAATAACGGGCGTCGTGTACAGCGTCAGGATCTGCGACAGGACCAGCCCGCCGATGATCGTCACGCCGAGCGGATTCCTGAGTTCCGAACCCGTGCCGCTCTCGATCGCCAAAGGCAGCGCGCCGAAAAGTGCTGCGAGCGTCGTCATCATGATCGGCCGGAAACGCAACCGGCAGGCCTCGACGATCGCCTCGCGCGGCGACTTGCCATGCTGGCGTTCCGCATCGAGCGCGAAGTCGATCATCATGATGGCGTTCTTCTTGACGATGCCCATCAGCAGAATGATGCCGATCAACGCCACCAGTGACAGCTCCATCTTCATAAACGACAACGCCAGCAATGCGCCGATCCCGGCCGATGGCAGCGTCGTCAGGATCGTGAAGGGGTGAATGTAACTCTCGTAGAGCACGCCGAGCACGATGTAGATGCAGACGACGGCGGCCAGGATCAGCCAAGGCTGTCCGGCGAGCGACTTTGCGAACTCGGCCGCATCGCCCGAATAGCTCCCCGTGACCGATGTCGGCAATTCAATCTCGCCCTTTGCGGCCTCGACGATCCGGATCGCATCCGAGAGCGCGGCGCCGGGCGCCAGGTTGTATGAAACCGTCACCGATGGGAACTGCTCCTGATGCAGGATCGCGAGCGGCGCGCTGACGCGCTCGATACGGGCGAGCGAGCTCAGCGGCACCTGCACGCCGCCCTGCCCCGGCACATAGAGGCGCGCCAACGCCGAGGGATCGCGGTTGAATTGGCTGTTGGCCTCGAGAACGACGCGATACTGGTTCGCCTGCGCATAGATCGTCGAGATCTGACGCTGTCCGAATGCGTCATTCAGCGCATCGTTGATTTGCGCCATCGACACGCCGAGGCGGCCGGCGCTGGCGCGATCCACCGTGATCAGGGCGCGCAAACCGCCATCCTGCTGGTCGGTGCCAACGTCGCGCAGCTCAGGCGCAAGCCGCAGCCGCTCGACCAGCCGCGTCGCCCAGTTCGAGACCTCCGGGCCGTCGACGCCCACCAGCGTGTATTGGTAGAGCGCACGTGAGGCGCGCGTGGCGATCTGCACATCCTGCACCGACTGAAAATTCACCATCAGGCCGGGAATTTCGCCGACGCTGCGCGACAGCCGATCGATGATCGCCGTCGCCGAGGCGCCTCGGTCGCCGCGCGGCTTCAGCGTCACCTTGAGATGGCCCGCGTTTGGCGTCGCATTGAGCTGGCTGACGCCAATGATGGACACGACGCCCGCGACGTCCTTGTCTGCCCGCACCTTTTCCGCGAGCCCATCCTGCAGCTTGACCATCGAATCGAATGACGTCTCGGGTGCGGCTTCGAACACCGCCGTCACCAGGCCCGTGTCCTGCAGCGGCAACAGCCCCTTGGGTATCGCAACGTAGAGGCCGAGGGTGATGAACAGCGTCGCCAACGTCGCCAGCAGTGTCAGCTTTTCATAATTCAGGACCGCCTTCAGCGATCGAATATAGCGATCGATGACCCAATCCGTAGCGCGCGCGAACATGCCCTTGCGCCCATCTCCCGCCGCCGGCAGGTGCCGCAGCAGGTGGGCGCACATCATCGGCACCAGCGTCAACGAGACGATCGCCGAGACGATCACCGCGATGGTCAATGTCAACGCGAACTCCCGGAACATCCGCCCGACGAGCCCGGTCATGAACAGCATCGGGATGAACACCGCTATGAGGGACATAGTAAGAGATATGACGGTAAAGCCGATCTCGCTCGCGCCTTTCAGCGCCGCATCGAACGGCCGCTCGCCGTTCTCGATATGCCGCACGATGTTCTCGATCATCACGATGGCGTCGTCGACGACAAACCCGGTTCCGATCGTCAGCGCCATCAGCGACAGGTTGTCGAGCGAGAACCCGAGGAACCAGGTCACGCCAAAGGTCGCAATCAGCGAAATCGGAAGCCCAATGCCCGCGATGATGGTGGCCCGCACGGACTTGAGGAACAGCAGCACCACCAGCACGACGAGCGCGACGGCCAGCACCAGCGTGAATTGCACATCGCGCACCGAGGCGCGGATCGTCCCGGTCCGGTCGTGCACCACCGTCAGCTTGACGCCCTGGGGCATCGCCCGCTCGATGCGCGGCAGCTCCCGGGTCAGGCGCTCGACGGTCTGGATCACGTTTGCGGCCGGTTGACGCTGGACATTGATGATGACGGCGGCGGCACCCTGATACCAGCTGCCAACCTTGGTGTTCTCGAGCCCGTCGATGACCTCGGCAACGTCGGTCAGGAATACCGGCGCGTTGTTGCGATAGGCGACGATCACCGTTCGATACTGTTCGGCGCTGGTGATCTGATCGTTGGCGGCGATGGTGTAGGATTGAAAGCGGCCGTCGATCGATCCTTTTGGCCCGACGACGTTGGCGGAGACAATCGCCTGCCGGAGATCGGACATCGACAGGCCGTAGGACGCAAGACGCGACAGGTCGGCCTGGATGCGCACCGCCGGCTTGATGCCGCCCTCGACCGACACATGGCCGACGCCGGAGACCGACGAGAGGCGTTGCGCGATCAGCGTATCGGCGAGGTCGGAGAGTGAGCGCAGCGACACTTTATCCGACGTGAGTGCCAACGTGATGATCGGCGCATCAGCCGGGTTCACTTTCGAATAGGTGGGCGGAAACGGCAGATTGCGAGGCAGGGTCGAGCCCGCCGCGTTGATCGCCGATTGCACATCTTGGCCCGCGGCATCGATGTCGCGCGTGAGATTGAACTGCAGCGTGATCTGGCTGATGCCGAGCGACGACGACGATGTCATCGTCTCAAGCGACGGGATCTGGCCGAACTGGCGCTCGAGCGGCGCCGTCACCAGATTGGCCATCGTGTCCGGATTGGCGCCCGGCAACTGCGTTGACACCAGGATCGTCGGGAAGTCGACCTGCGGCAGCGAGGACACCGGCAGCCCAAGATAGCCCATCCAACCGCCAATCACTGTCGCCGCCGCAAGCAGCGTCGTCGCGATCGGACGCAGGATGAAGGGGGCGGAGACGCTCACTGGGCGGCGTCCCGTCGGTTTGAGGCCGCACCGTCCGATTTTGCATTGGCGTCGCGTTTGCCGCGGCCCTCACTCTCTTCGCGTTTTCCCCGGCCTTCGCCTTTGCCGCGCCATTCGCCTTTCGCACGGCCTTCGCCCCCGGCATTCGCCTCGGGACCTTTCCCCTCGCCGCCTCTGGCGCCGTCGGCAGTGCTGTCGCGCTTGCGTTGCGGGCCAGTGGCAGGGGCGGGCGCCACATCGGGCGCCGCTTGCACGGTAACGTTGGCGCCATCCGTCAGACGCGCAAAGCCCGACGTGACGACGGTCTGTTGCGGCTCGAGCCCGGCGGTGACGACGGCCTCATTTTCGGTCTGCAGGCCGAGCGTGATCGGCTTCATTTCAGCGCGATTGTCAGCGGTCACGACATACGCGAAGGTTCCATTAGGGCCCCGCTGCACGGCGGCCACGGGAATGGTGACGACGCTGGCGAGGGTGTCGACGCGCACACGCACGTTGGTGAACTGACCTGGCCAGAGCTGGCGGTTGGCGTTCGGGAACTCGGCCTTCATCTTGACCGTACCGGTTTGCTGATCGATCTGGTTGTCAACCACCAGCAGCGCGCCCGTATCGATGACGACGCGGCCATCGGCATCGAGTGCTTCAGCAACAACCTTGCCGTTCGCAAGCGCGCGGTTGACCTGGGCGAGCTGCTGCTGCGGCAGTGTGAATTGCACCGCGATCGGCTGCAGCTGCGAGATCGTGACGATGCCCGCATCGTTGCCACGCACGAGGTTGCCTTCATCGATCATGCGAATGCCGGCACGCCCCGAGATGGGCGCGACGATGCGCGTGTATCCGAGCTGCGTCTCGGCATTGGCGATGGTGGCGGTGTCGGCCTTGATCTGCGCTTCGAGCTGCTTGACCTGGGCCAATTGCGTATCGACCGTCTTCTGCGGCACGACACCGGGGATTTTCGAATAGCGCTCATAGTCGCGCTGCGCGTTGTCGAGCTGGGTCTGGGTCAACGCCCGTTTCGCCATCACCTGATCGAGTTGGGCCTTGAAGCTGCTCGGATCCATCTCGGCAATGAGGTCGCCGGCCTTCACCTCCTGGCCTTCGCGCACCGAAATGCGAATGACGGTGCCTTCAACCTGCGGACGCACCAGGACCGACTGCAGCGCACGCGCCGTGCCAACGCCTTGCAGCACAACCGGGATATCTTTGCGCACCACTGCGGCCGCCAGCACGGGCACGGGAAAACCCGCTGCCCCACCGCCACGTCGCCCCGCCCCCTTCGTCGCAGGAGCGACGCCTGCGGGCGCGCCCGCGACTCCACCTGGAGCCACGTTCGGCATCGCCGTCGCGTAGGCAACAACCGCCACCAGTGAGCCGACGAGGCCCACCGCAAGCAGCCTTTTGAAGAACGTTGCCACCGGCTCACCCTTTCAGACCGCGGACTATGCCAAGCATATAGTCTCCAGGCTACAACGCAGCACCTGACCAAAAGCCGTCGTTGTCGCTAGGACCTACAGCGACAGGGCGCACGCCTGCCGGAAGCCTACGCGTATCGAGATGAATAAGGGCAAAACCGGGTCATCGCCAACGCAAAGCCGTCTGGAGGTCCGGAGCTTAAGGCGACTTGGCGGACTTGGCCGCTGGCGCCGGTGCGGCGGGTGCAGGACTTGCAGGTGCCGAAGATGCCTGTGCGGGCGCTGGCGACGCGGGCGGCGGCGCCGCCGCTTTCTTGGCGGAGGCTGCGGGCTTCGCCTTGACGCGCGCCACGGCCCGCCTGGGCCGGTTGCCGCAATCCCACGAGAAGATCGATTGCCGCATCGCCACCGGCGGCTTGGCCTCGCCGAGCGGGAGACGGTCGATGGTGTCCGAACCAAAAAGCGCCTTCCAGCCGTTCGACTGGAAACCATGTTCCAACAGGCTCGCCGCACGCACCGCGCGGTCGCGCCCGGTCGTCTCGCCCAGCACAACCGCGATCAGCCGGCGGTTATCGCGGGTCGCCGTGGCCACGACATTGAAGCCGCTGTCACATGTGAAGCCGGTCTTCAGGCCGTCGGCGCCATCATACGTGCGCAGCAGGTTGTTGTGGGTCCACAAACGGCGGCGGCCGATCTGCATGTTCCACATGGACCAGAGCTGGGCATGCTCCGGGAAATCCGTCAGCACCGCGCGGGACAACTTCACGAGGTCGCGCGCGGTCGTTACCTGGTCGGCGGCCGGCAACCCGTTCGGATTGACGAACACCGTGCGCGCCATGCCAAGCCGCTTGGCGGTTTCGTTCATGCGCTGCACAAAGGCATCGTGCGACCCGCCGATCGCCTCCGCCAGCATGACGGCGACATCATTGGCGGATTTGATGATCAGCGCCTTGAGCGCCAGTTCGACGGTGATCTCACCCCCGACCGGCAGGCCGATCTTGCTTGGCGGCTGGGTGTACGCGAGCTCCGAAACCGGAATTTTCTTGTCGAGCGTCAATTGACCGGACTTCAGCGCTTCGAACGCCAGGTACGCCGTCATGATCTTCGTCAGTGACGCGGGATGCCAAAGATGGTCCTGATCCTCGGCATAGAGGACGCGGCCGTCCGCTGTATCGAGCAGCAAAGCGGGCCCCGCCGCGGTGGGCTGCGACAATCCCGGCTGACAGATCCCGAAAGCGGCAATCAAGAGTGTGCAAAGGCGTCGCAATAAACAGCTCCGGGCAGCGATGAGCAAAAGGATGGAATCGGACTGTCGTGTCGTCCAATTGTGCGGCGAGATTGAGATATCGTCCACTCTCTTCACAAGTTCTGTGGTTCTTGAGTGCTTCTGCCGCACACGCACGCACCGTGCGCCAGGTTGCACAGACGCGGCTCTGCCGTGACAAAATCCCGCGAAGACTTGATGATGCGAACGGCTATCATCCGGGAAACGCAGGGCGACGAACTATTCTGATGGAGACGACATGACAATTCGCGTTCGCGCGCTGGCCGCTCACGACAAGGCCGCGTGGTTGCCGCTCTTCAAAGCTTACATCGCCTTCTATAAGGCCGCTGTCTCCGATGACGTGATCGACGAAACTTGGCAACGGCTTCACTCAGGCGGCGAAGGTTTTCATCAAGGACTGGTCGCGGTCGATGCGCACGATGTTCCCATCGGGATTGCGCACGTTCTGTTCCACCGCTCGACCTGGTCCAAGACTTGGTACTGCTACCTCGAAGATCTGTTCGTTGCGCCGGAAGCACGTGGCCAGGACGCGGGCCGCGCCTTGATTGCGGCCGTCTATCAGGCGGCGGACCAGCGCGACGCGACGCGCGTCTATTGGTCGACGCAGGAGTTCAACTATCGCGCGCGGGCGCTTTATGATCAGGTCGCGACAAAGTCACCGTTCATACAGTATCGGCGGTAGCCCGCTGATGCGCTCGCGCCACGCCGAATCAGATAGAGACTTGGCCTGGACGGCTCCCCACAGGGCGCCGCGCAAGGGCGCACGTCATGCCGACCGACTTACGATCGCGGACATCGAGGCTGAGCGCGCGCATCGCGGCGCTGGCGCTCGTGTGTCTCGGCTCGGCAACCGCTGCCATGGCGCAAGGCCGGCCGACCGAACAGCTTTGCGCCCCGGTGACCGAGGACGAGATCCGTTCGCTGCATGACCGCTGGGTCAACTCACTGCTGACCAAGCATCCCGACAAAGTGACGCGAAATTATGCGCCAGATGCGGTCATGCTGGCCGAGGCGACGCGCAAGGTGCGCGCGAACTATGCCGAAATCCGCGAGTACTACCTCTATTTCCTGCAACTGGAACCGCAAGTGCGGATCGACCATCGGACGATCCGGCTCGGCTGCAATGCGGCGAGCGACGTCGGCCACTTCGCGATGCTCGTCAACGGTGGCACGCCCAACAGTCGTGACACGGTACAGGGGCGCTACAGCTTCAACTACGAGCTGAGGGATGGCGCTTGGCTGATCGTTCATCATCACGCTTCCGTGATGCCGAGCGCCGACACGATCATAAAATCGGAATCGGGGCGTGAACGCCTCGCCGTCGCCGTCAAACCTGCTGCAACGCCTGCGGCTGAAGCCGAACCGGCACCGCCGCCACGCAGCAAACCGCAAGTCGCTGGATTTGCCCGCCGTATTGCGCCGAAGCCCACGCCGGCGCCCGTCGTGGCGAAAACTGAACAACCGGACACCGACTATCGACCCGCGAAATGGGTGAATGGTGAAATGCGCTTCTGAGACCGCAATTGCCTGCGGTCGTGCGTCGCATCGGAGTTAACCAATCGAGCGTGTTGGACGCGCATTAGTCGCGCCACAACGGCATGGTGGCCCGAACTTTTCAAAGCGGGCACGAATGGCGTCGAACACCCAGTACTATGTCGACTTCGACGGGACGATTGCGCCCGGCGATCCGAATTTCTACTTCTTCAAGCGTTGGGCCGCCGACAGCTGGGAAGCACTCGACAATGCTTGGCATGCGGGAGAAATTTCCTCGCGTGTGTGCATGGCGGCGAAGATCAATAAGCTCCGCGTCAGCCTCGCCGACTACGAAACCTATGCAAATGCCGTTGAACTGGATCCGTGGTTCAAACGATTTGTCACCAAAGTCCGCGCTCAAGGTGCCGGCATCCTGATCGTCTCGGACGGCCTCGACCAGACCATCACGCCTGCGTTGAGCGCCGCGCATCTCGATATCCCGGTCGCCGCCAACCGGCTCCGTCACGTCGCAAACGACCGGTGGGCCGTCGAATTTCCGTTCCGGCGCACTGACTGCGCCAATGATATGGGTACCTGTAAGTGCGCCCACATCGCCGAACACAAGCCCACGCACTCGGTGCTCATCGGTGATGGCCGGTCTGATTTTTGCCTCGCTGAGAAAGTAGATTTCGTATTTGCCAAGGGTGCCCTTGCGGAGTTCTGCGAACAGCGGGGCCTGGCGCACGAGAAAATCAAGACCTTCGAGGACGTCTGCGCGGCGCTTGATCGCGCTGCAGCCTCGTTTCCGGATCACGTCCGCGCGTCCCAGAGCGGCCGCTAGTTGCATTCGACATTCCCGCGGTTACCGCACGCAGCGGACGCAGGGGAAGCCAAGGAGTTGCTTGCCTATGGTTACTGTTGTGCATGAAGACCGTAGCTTTGTGCTGCGCGGGGGCCGCACGGGTGTGATCCTGCTGCATGGCCTCGGCGGTAAGCCCATCGAGATGCAAGGCATCGCGCGCGGATTGGCGAATGCCGGCTACACGGTCTCGTGTCCGCAGCTCGCCGGGCACAGCGGATCGCGCGAGGAAATGCGCGCCGCACGCTGGCAGGATTGGTACGGAACGCTGGTCGACGCCCATAATGCCTTGAAGAAGGATTGCGACACCATCATCGTCGGTGGCCTCTCAATGGGTGCGCTGCTGGCCCTGCACCATGCCGCGCAAGAACCAAAATCGGTTCACGGCGTCATCGCACTTGCCCCGCTGCTGCGGCTCGATGGCTGGGCGGTGCCGATGCGCGCGCATCTTTTCCGGCTGGTGACAACGCGGTGGTGTGCGCGCCTGTTCAGTTTTCCAGAACTCGGCAACTACGGCGTCAAGGACGATCGCGTCCGCGACGTAATCAAGGAGCTGGTGGCGCGTGGCGGCCCGGCCGAGGCCGCGCGCATGTTGAAGCCGGGTGAGGCCATGTTGGAATTGCAGCGCCTGGCCAAGGTCGTCCGCCGCGAACTCGGTGTTGTTCAACAACCGACGTTGATCGTGCATCCGCGCGACGATGATCGCGCGAGTTTCCGCTCGAACGCGGTGCATCTGCAGCAGAACCTCGGCGGTCTCGTCGATACACTGGTGCTTGACGACTGCTATCACGTCATCACCGTCGACCGTCAGCGCGACCTTGTGATGAACAAAACCATCCAGTTCGCCGGCTGGCTCGAGGGGCATCTCGGTATCGCTGCCGAAAAGTCGCAAACCGCGGCACGATCGGCTTGAGCCATCGTCACGGCATCCGGAACAAGGCTTGCGCATTGTCGTGCGCGATGCGCCGCGCGACCTCGATCGGCAATTGCGCAAGCCATGCGCGGTAGCTGGCGATGATGTCGCCATAGCTCGCCCAGCGCTGGTCGATCCAAGTGTCCGAACCGACCACGAACCGGTCCGGAAACTTGAGGAACAAGGCGCGCCATTCGGGCGTCAACTTGTTCGCGCCATCGATAATGCCGCTGCGGTAGGACAGTTCGCCCCACAGCGCCGGATACTTCGTGAGAAGTGCTGCAACGCGATCCGGCGCCAGACTGAAGCCCGTATGCGCCCAGATGATCCGCGCTTTCGGATTATGCCCGAACAGGATCTCGATCGCCTCCTCGTCTGCGTGGGCGTGCAAGTAGAGATCGTTGGCCACCGCAAATTCGACGGTCTTTTTGACCCACTCGGACGACGCGGCCTTGCCGGAAATATGAAACTCGCCGATGCCGCGATAGCCACCGCGTTTGAACTCCGACGTCACGAGATCGTAGATCCCCGGGTCGCCGAACCAAGTGCCGACATCGGCGCGCACGCGATAGGGCCGAATGAACGGCACGATCGCGACATCGGGAGCCTTGCCCTCGGCTTTGGCGGCCAGCAGCGCATGCGTTCCATCGTTGGGACGGCTGGTCGCCAGGATCCCCGTGACATGATGCTGTTTGAAAAGTGCCAGTACCGCGTCCAGCGACAGATATGGCTTCGGTTCCCAGTTGTAGTGCAGATGGGCGTCGAAGATCTTCAGCCGGACTTCGGCGGCGAGCGGCGCCGCCAGGCCCGCCAGAGCCGCACAAAATAGCAGCAGCTTGCGGCATCCGAGGCGCACGCGCGCGTGTTCCATGCGACACATCCTTGTCTGATCTGCTCGACTAGGTTGCATTGGCAGTGCCGTCGCGTGGGCAAGCAGCATGTCCGGAAGCCAATCCAGCAATTGAGAGCGGTCCGAATAGGCTGTAGACGTAGGCTATTATCGAGATCTCAGCCAATTTTTTCAGGTGATGAATGCCGATCTTTCTACACTTGGGCTCCGGCCCTAAGCGCAAGCCGATGGCTGGGCCAGGATTTCAAGGCCCCGAATGGGAGGAAGTCCGCCTCGACACCGATCCGGCGGCCAAGGCCGACTTCGTTGCACGGGTCACCGACATGTCTGTAGTCGCGAGCGACAGTGTCGATGCGATTTTTTCGTCGCATAACCTCGAGCATCTGTTCCCCCATGAAGTGCCGCTCGCCTTGAACGAATTCATCCGCGTCTTGAAGCCCGACGGGGTCGCGGTCATCGTCTGCCCAGACCTGCTCGCGGCCTGCGAGCTCGTGGCTCAGGACAAGTTGACGGAACCGGCCTACACCGCAAAGGCGGGGCCCGTGTCGCCGCTCGATATCATCTACGGTCCGCGTGCGGCGCTGGCGGCGGGGCATCTCAGCATGGCGCGCCGATGCGGATTTACACCGAAGGTCCTGGCGGGGTCGTTGAAGCGCGCGGGATTCACCACCGTTGGCGTGATCCAGCGCCGGCCGGTGTTCGATCTCTGGGCGCTCGCTTCACGCAAGAAAATGGACGAGCAGGAGTTCAGAGATCTCGCCAAGATCCATGTTCCACCGGTGCCTCAAACCCAGGTCAAGGAGGCCGTCTAGACGAACTGTGTGGAAAAAGTCACGATAAAAGTGCTTCGTCTGAATGTGTGGCAGACTCACCACCCGGGGGCGTTGTAAGCGTGCTCCGCCGTTTGTTCCGGCGGGGGAGTATCATGCGTCAGACGATTTTCCGGTGGGCTCTGCCCACGTGCGTTGTGGTCGTGGCAGCCCTAAGTGGCGCCACTCGCGCGGCGGAGCCCGAGCGGGCGACGGGCCTGCAACCGGCCTCACAGTGCGCCAAAATCGAGAAAGCGGACGTGGTTGCGCTGTTCGAGCGCTGGAACGGGGCATTGTCACTTTCATCCGTCGATGCCATGGCGGCGCTCTACGCATCGGATGCGATCATGACTGTTCCCGGCCGGACCGTCGCGTATCAGGGAGCGGACGCCATTCGCGCGCACCTGCGATCGAACCGGTTTGTGCCACGTGAAGCGCGGGTCGAACAGCGGATCATTTCCCTATCCTGCAATGCAGCAGTCGATGCCGGCACCGTCCGGATCGTCCCCCAAGGCGCACCGGAAAACGCTTCGGCGGCGCCGCAACAATTCCGTTTCGTCTATGAGCTTCGCAACGGGCGCTGGCAGATCGTGCATCACCATATGGCGCCGCCGCCCGAAACCGCGAACTACACTTCGCTCGCGCCGCGCAAGCCTGCAAAACCATCGCAAACGGCGGCGCGGCGCCCGGCTGACAGCGACACGGACACGGGCGGCATTCGCTCGGTGCCGTGGGTTAACGGGGCGCCAGCCTTCCAGAACTGACTCAGCTCGTCGGCACGTCGAGCTTGCGCGTCAGGTTCTCGAACTCGCGGCGCAACTCCTCGTTCTTGAAGATCTGCTCAAACGTCGGGGCCTCGAGTTTTTGGATCGCCTCGAACGACTGCGTTGAATCGCGCATCAGATTGCGCAACTGGAAGCTCGCCTCGACCGTTTCATACGTATTGTCGGCAATCTTGAGATCGTGCGTCGCTCGCACCCGCGCGCGTGCAATCTGCTCGCGCTGCTGCATCAGATAGCGCCGATATCCTTTGGCGGCCTCTTCCGCGAGCCGCTGGCTTTCGCGGTTCGCTTCCAGCACACGCTTCTGATCGGGCCTGTTTTCGGCCTTCAGAAGTTCCGCGGTTTTTGTGCGCGCCGCCTGCACGTCTTTGGTAATGGCATCCAATTTCGGCAGATACTGCGTGTCGATCTTGCCGATCGTCATATCCTGGGCGTGCACCAGCATCGCAAACAGTGCTGCATGCATCGCAAAGTACCTGCGCGCGGCACCGACGTTCTCGCCCGATTGCGCCATCAGCTTGCCGAGCTGACCGTCGATGATCTTAGCTGAATTGAAAACGGCGACGAGCCGAACGAGATCGCCCGACAGAACGCTGTCCAGCAGCAGGTCGATCTGCTCGGCTTGCAGCTTGATCCCCTGCTTGCCGAGCGCATCAGCGATCTCCGACTTGGCGGTTTTGATCTCTTCGCGGTTGAGGTCGATCTTCTTCTTGGTCTCTTCGATGTCCTTCGCCAAGCTATCGACGGTATCGGTAAGGACGCCGGCAAGCATCGCGTCCTTCGGCGCGGTCAGCTGCTTTTCGCGCGCCTTGACGATGCGATCGTCGAGGTCGCGGATGTTTTTGCGCAGCAGCTCTATTTTGCGCTGCACATCGACGACTGGAACATCCGTGATCACGCCCAGCGCCGCATCCAGCAGGTCGCGGACCTTTTTTTCGCGGTCCTCGCGCGTCTCGGTGAAGAGCGGCGGCAGCACGAAGTCCTCGCGCGACGGCAGCTTTTTTGCCTCGCCACGATTCTTGGCCGTGTCCTGCAGAACATTGTCGATGGCGCGCATGAGTTTTTGCGCCTGCTCAAACGCGGCATCGCCCGCTCGTGGATCCTTCTCGACGGCGGCAGACTGTCCGGAGGGGGCTTGTTGTTGCGCGACGCGCGCGCCTTTTTCGGCCGGCGCACGCAAAATCTCGCCGATGCCGTCACGGCGCGCGGACTGCGCGGCGAGCGGCGCGATCGCCCCCGCCAAGCCCGTCACCAGCGCCATCGGAACCAGTGCACCACGCTTGATGCTCAGCATACGCCCGCCCTCCACGCCCCTTTCGGGTCCTATCGACCTCCACTAGCGAGGAAATTCAGGCAAATCCATGGTTTGGCGGTGCGCCGTTCACAACCAGCGACGCACACGATCGCAATAATCGCGATAGGTCTGGCCAAATTTCGCCGCGAGGTGGCGCTCCTCGCCTTGGACCGCAAGCTTGGTGACGGCAAGCACGAAAACCGGCACGATCGCCAAAAAGCTGAACTTGTTGAAGGTCAGCGCGACGCCCGCCAGCACCAAGGCCTCAGCGAGGTAAATCGGGTTGCGCGACAGCGCGAACGGGCCGGACGTGATCAAGGCGGATGCGGCCCGGTCCGGCCGGATGGTGGTCTGGTGTTGGCGAAAAGCATAGGCGCTCCAGACCAGCAGCCCGATGCCGGCGACGATCATGAGCCGCCCGAACCAATCGACCACGGCAAGCTCGGCAAACGGAATGGGCAGTCCTATGACATAGCGATCGACACCCCAGGCCGTGAGAACCGCACCGGCGAACAAAAGTGGCGGCCAGGGAAACAAATTTGGAGTGTCCGTTGTGATCATGACGGGCGTGACCCTCGACCGGGTGACTTGTGTCCCCGTGGCAATGACGATACCTCAAAAGTGACCACTCCGGAGTGTCTCATTATGTCCATCCCCAACGACTACCCAACCCTCAATTTCGATCTCGGCGAGACCGCCGATCAATTGCGCCAGAGTGTGCGCTCGTTCACGGCCGATGAGATTGCGCCGCTGGCGGCCGAGATCGATCGAACTAATGAATTTCCGCGGCAGCTCTGGCCAAAGATGGGCGCACTCGGACTGCACGGAATAACAGTGCCGGAGGAGTTCGGCGGCTCAGGTCTCGGCTACCTGGAACACGTCGTCGCCATGGAGGAGGTCTCGCGCGGCTCGGCTTCAATCGGCCTCTCCTATGGCGCGCACTCGAACCTTTGCGTCAATCAGATCAGCCGCAATGGTTCCGTCGCACAGAAGAAGAAGTACCTGCCGAAGCTGATTTCTGGCGAGCACGTCGGTGCGCTCGCCATGAGCGAACCGGGCGCCGGCTCCGACGTCGTCTCGATGAAGTTGCGCGCCGACAGGAAGGGTGATCGCTATGTGCTCAACGGCACCAAGTTCTGGATCACAAACGGCCCCTGCGCCGATACCATGATCATCTACGGCAAGACCGACATCAATGCCGGCCCGCGCGGCATCACGGCATTCCTCGTCGAGAAAGACTCCAAAGGGTTCAAAGTCGCCCAAAAGCTCGACAAGCTCGGCATGCGCGGCTCTGATACCGGCGAGCTCGTGTTCGAGGATTGCGAAGTGCCGGAGGAGAACGTGCTCGGCACCGTCGGCAAGGGTGTCAATGTCTTGATGAGCGGCCTCGACTATGAGCGCGCGGTGCTGGCGGCGGGCCCGCTCGGCATCATGCAGGCGGCGATGGATATCGTGATCCCCTACATCCATGACCGCAAGCAGTTCGGCAAATCGATCGGCGAGTTCCAACTCGTGCAAGGCAAGATCGCAGATATGTATACCGAGATGAACGCCTCCAAGGCCTACGTTTATGCCGTCGCAAAGGCCTGCGATCGCGGCGAGACTACGCGCAAGGATGCGGCCGGGGCGATCCTGTATGCCGCCGAGCGGGCAACCAAGATCGCGCTCGATGCGATCCAGCTGCTCGGTGGCAACGGCTATATCAACGACTACCCGGTGGGGCGCCTGCTCCGCGATGCCAAACTCTATGAGATCGGGGCCGGCACCAGCGAGATCCGGCGGATGCTCATCGGCCGCGAACTATTCAGCGAGACCGCTTGACAACTGAATGGAGTTCGCGTCATGTTCTTGCATTAATATCCATTTTTTAGGAAAATGTCATGAACAGAGGATTTGGCGAAGAGGCCCAGAGCAACTTTACAGCGAGCGCATTGGACGGAGCCGAGACGCAAGTGCTTCGCTTCAGCGCCAAAATCGGCCCGGGCGGCCGCGTCGTCATCCCTGCGGAGGTCCGTCGCGCCTTGGGCGTCGATGAAGGCGATGTGCTGTCCGGTGAACTCAAGGATGGCGAGATCAACTTTGTCTCATTCGACAGCATGATCGCCGAAATCCAAGCCGAGATGCAGACGTTGAAACGGCCGGGTGTCGATGAGATCGAGTCGTTCCTGGCGGATCGGCGGGCGATGTGGGGCGAAACCGATTGAACAAGGAACGAGCCGAGGCTGCGCCACCGACCCGTGAAAAGCGGCATAAGCGTCCCGTGGTTTTGGATGCCTCGGCTGTTCTCGCCGTTTTTTTGCATGAGCCCGGATGGGATGCGGTCGCGCAAGAGTTCAAGAATGCCCGCATTTCCGCGGTCAATGCCAGCGAAGTGCTGACACGCCTGATCGAGAAAGGCGCAACGGCGCGCATCGTGGAGTTCGCTGAACGCACCATGGTGGAGATGGCGGAACCTTTTGACTACGCGCAGGCGGCGCGCGCCGCGCGGTTGCGGACTGCAACCCGCGACGCCGGACTATCGCTCGGCGATCGGGCGTGCCTGGCGCTGGCGGAGGCTCTCGTCGCGCCGGTCGTCACCGCTGACAGGGCCTGGGCGACATTGAAACTCGGCGTGCCTTTGGAGATCCGAGTTATCCGCTAGCGCGCTCACCGGCTTGCGCGGGGTGACCAAAGCAAATCATCGTCCCCTCACGACTGACGCTGGGAGCGACTTGTCGGTTGCATTATTTCTGCGCCCCGTCGTTAGCTTTTGACATTCCGTGGCGCACCGTCCTACGATGTATACATTCCGGGTGAGAACAACACGACGCGGCCTTGCGCCGCGATGTGGGCCGCCAAGGAATGCCTTGGGCGGCTCTGTGATTGCCGCCTGCGGCTTGAGGAAACACAGTTGGAGGGATTATGCGTCTCAAATCATGGGCCGCCGCAACGGCGGCTGCCGCACTGACATGGACGGCCTCGGCCGCCATCGCGCAGGACAAGAAGGTTCGCTTGAATGTCGCTGGAGCATTTCCATCGACGACGGGCCTCCTCGGTCCGACACAGAACTATCTTGTCAACACCCTGAAGCGCATTTCGGGCGGATCGATCGACACCAAATTCTTCGAGCCTGGTGCACTCGTCCCGGCCGGCCAGTATTTCGACGCGATCTCGAATGGATCGCTGGATTCCGCTTGGACGGTCTCGGGCTTCTTCACCGGCAAGGATATCGCGTTCGCGATGTTCGCATCGGTGCCGTTCGGCCCCGAAGCCGGTGAGTACATGGGCTGGATGCAGCATGGCGGCGGGCGCAAGCTCTATGACGATCTGCATGCCAAGTACAATATCGTTGCCATTCCGTGCGGTTTGATTGCGCCGGAAGCGTCTGGCTGGTTCCGCAAAGAGATCAAGGGGCCGGACGATCTGAAGGGCTTGAAGATGCGCTTCTTCGGGCTCGGCGCCAACGTGATGCAGAAGCTCGGCGTGCAAACGCAGTTGCTGCAGGCGGGTGAAATCTTCCAGGCGCTGCAGCTTGGCACGATCGACGCGACCGAATTCTCGATGCCGGTGATGGATTTGACGCTCGGCTTCCATCAGGTGGCCAAGCACTACTACTTCCCCGGCTGGCACCAGATGTCGACGATGAACTCGCTCTATATTTCCAAGGATAAGTGGGCCGAGTTCAGCGATGCGCAGAAGGGCCAGATCGAGGTCGCCTGTGATTCGACCATGTATCGCCAGTTCGTCGAAGGCGAGAGCGTGCAGGGCAAGGCGATCAAGGAGATCCAGTCCAAGGGCGTCACGCTGCACTACTGGTCCAAGGACATGCTCGCATTGTTCCGGAAAAATTGGGAAGAAGTCGCCAAAGAGCAGGCTGAGAAGAGCCCTGAATTCAAAAAAGCCTGGGACAGCTACAGCGCCTTCCGAAGCGAATACGCGGTGTGGAAACAGTACGGCTATTTGAAAGAGTAAAACGCGGAGGGGGCCCAACCGGCCCCTTCTGTTTTTCTGAATTTTCGCCTGATCAATCATCTCCGGGAGAAACTCCATGCGTCGTAGCGTTATTTCCGCGGTTGCACTCTTCGTCGCGACCGCTTTGGCTCAATCGCCATCGTCTTCCGCTCAGGACAAAAAAGTCCGGATGAACATGGCGGGCGCCTATCCGTCCTCGCTCGCCATCATCGGGTCAGCGCAGCTCTACACCGCCGACAAGATCAGGAAGCTCTCGGGCGGCAGCATCGACATCAAATTTTTCGAGCCTGGCGCGCTGGTTCCTGCAGGACAATACTTTGACGCCATCTCCTCGGGATCGCTCGACTCGGCATGGACATCGACCGGGTTCTTCACCGGCAAGGACATCGCGCTTGCTCTCTACGCCACGGTGCCGTTCGGACCTGGCGTCAGCGAGTATCTCGGCTGGTACCGCTACGGTGGCGGACAGAAACTGCTCGATGAAATCTCGGCAAAGAGCGGCTTCCACACCATGAATTGCGGGATCGTACCGCCAGAGGCTTCGGGCTGGTTCCGCAAGGAAATCAAAACCGTCGACGACCTGAAGGGCCTCAAGATGCGCTTCTTCGGGCTCGGCGCCAACGTCATGCAAAAGCTCGGCGTGCAGACGCAGATCCTGCAGGCCGGCGAAATCTTCCAGGCCTTGCAGCTCGGCACCATCGACGCGACGGAGTTTTCAGCACCCGCTCTCGATATCTCGATGGGCCTGCATCAGGTCGCCAAGCACTATTACTTTCCTGGCTGGCACCAGCTCTCGAGCTTCACCCATCTCATGATCAACAAGACCAAATGGGCGGAGTTCTCCGATACCCAGAAGGAAGCCGTCAACGCGGCCTGCGAGATGACGATGATCCAGATGCTGGCCGAAGGCGAATCGAAGCAAGTGCCCGCGATCAAGGAATTTCAGTCGAAAGGCGTCACGATCCACACCTGGTCGCCGCAGATCATGGGCGCGATGCGCAAGGCCTGGGGCGAAGTCGTCGAGGAGCAGAAGGCGAAGAGCCCAGAGTTCGCAAAAGCCTGGGCCTCGCTCGAGGCCTACCGCAAGGACTACAAGATCTGGAACGATCTGGTGCAAGTGAAAGAGTAACTGGCGACGTCGCCACGCCCAACTAAACGGCACCGGGCCGCCCCGCCCGGTGCCGCTTTGATCCGGGGGTGAAGATCGGGGGACTGATGCAGACGCTGCTGCAGACAATCGATTTCTTTATTTTCGGCCGCGGCCTGTTCTTTCTGGTCTTCCTGCTGGCCTTTTTTGCGCTGGCAACGATGGTCGGTTTTATCCGCCTCGCTGACGGCGTGAAGAAATTTCTTGAAGTGGTGGCCTTCACGTCCGGCTGGCTTTTGATCGTGCTGATGTTCGTCACGTGCATGGACATCACGTTCCGCAAACTTCAGCTGCCGATCGCATTGACGCAGTTCCAGGAGCTGGAGTGGCACCTTCACGCGACAATTTTCTCGATGTGGATGGGATACAATTATACGATCAACGCCCATCCTCGCGTCGACAGTTACACTGAAACGCTGGGCTTTCGTTCCAAGGCCTGGATCGAGTTCTTGGGCATTGTTCTGTTCGCCCTGCCATTCCTGATCACCATGCTGCACCACGGCTGGCCCTTCGTCGTCACCTCCTACATGCAGGGTGAAGGCTCGGAGAACGTGACCGGGCTTCCATTCCGCTGGGCGATCAAGGCCGTATTCTACGCCGGCATCTGGCTGGTTTTTCTTGGCGTACTGAGCGTTCTGCTGCGGTTGTGTGTCGTGCTGTTCAAGCGAAAAGGACAGGACGAGACCGGACTGCAAATTGGCCATTCCGAGCTCGAGGTCTGAGGACATACATGCTGGATCTCATTGCCGACAACCTCGCACTGATCATGTTCGTGGTGATGTTCTTCGTCATCTTCTGCGGCTATCCGGTCGCGTTCGTCATGGGTGGCTCCGGCTTCGTGTTCGGCCTCATCGGCTGGATGCTCGGCGTCTTCCCGCTGCCAAGCATGTCCAACGTCATCCTGCGCATGTGGGGCGGCGTGGCTGTTGATCCAGTTCTCGTATCGATCCCGATGTTCATTTTCATGGGATCGATTTTGGAGCGCTCCGGGTCTGCGAAAGACATGCTCTCGGCAACCGAGATCCTGTTGAAGCGGGTTCCGGGAGGCCTCGCCGTCGCGGTGATGGTGATGGGCACGATCCTGGCGGCGCCCATTGGCGTTGTTGGCGCCGCCGTGGTGCTGCTGTCGCTCATCGCGCTGCCGCAGATGTTGGAGGCGGGCTACAACAAGCATCTCGCGATCGGGACGGTTGCCTCGGCCGGAACGCTCGGCATTCTCATCCCGCCGGCGATCATGCTGGTCGTCATGGCCGAGATGCTGAACACGTCCGCGGGCGCCTTGTTCGCGGCGGCGACGATGCCGGGCCTGCTGCTGTCAGGCCTCTACCTGATCTACATCATAACTCTTGCGATGTTGCGGCCAGCGGTCGCGCCTAAATTGCCGCCAGAATTCGGGCCGCAGTCGCGCGCCGAGTTCTGGCGCACGATGTGGAAGGGGCTGTTCCCGATGACCTTCCTCATGATCATCGTGCTCGGCTCCATCTTTGCCGGCTGGGCAACCGCGACGGAGAGCGCGGGCGTCGGCGTGCTCGGCTCGTTTATCATCGCTGCGTTGAATGGCCGGTTCAACCTGTCCATGGTCAACGATTCGATCCGCTCGGCGTGCCGCGCCAATGCGATGGTGTTCCTGATTTTCTTCGGTGCGACGTGCTTTTCCTACGTGTTCCGCACGCTCGGCGGCGATGACCTGATGGTGCAGATGCTGGCCAAGTTCGGCATCGACAGCAAGTGGGAAGTGCTGGCCTTCCTGATGGTCCTGGTCTTCCTGCTCGGCTTCCCGTTCGAGTGGATCGAGATCTGCTTGATCGTGTTGCCGATCTTCGGACCGATCCTCATGAAGCATGACTTCAGCGACCACCTCGGAAGCTCGGCCTATTTGATGCCCTGGTTCGGCACGCTCGTCGCGGTCAATCTGCAGACCTCGTTCATGACGCCACCTTTCGGGGCGACACTGTTCTATCTCAAGGGCACGGTGCCGCCGGGCATCACCATGAGCGACGTCTACAAAGGCATGTATCCGTTCGTTGCGATGCAGATCCTCGGACTGCTGCTGTGCATCTATTTCCCAGGGATCGTGCTGTGGCTGCCGCGCGCCACCGGGCTGCTCGATTGATCAACACCTAAGCGGTCCTTGCACGGGTGTTGGCGCAGCGGTTGGGCGTCAGCCAGTGAGACGCGCCCGAGCCTCGGCGTACTCCGCGGCGAGGCGATCGACCATGGCGGCCGTGGGCTCGATCCGCGTGACGGCGCCGATGCCCTGGCCTGAGCCCCAGATGTCTTTCCAGGCTTTGGCGGGCCGGTTGGATCCGAAATTCATGGCCGAGGGATCGCTCACGGGGAGCTTCTCGGGATCGAGCCCCGCGCGCACGACCGATGATTTCAAGTAGTTGCCGTGCACGCCCGTGAACAAATTCGTGTAGACGATATCGTCGGCATAACCCGCGACGATATCGGCCTTATAGCTGTCCACCGCGTTGGCTTCTTCCGCGGCAATGAACATTGAGCCGATGTAGCCGAAGTCGGCGCCCATTGCCTCCGCGGCCAATACCGCGCGGCCGTTGGCGATGGCGCCCGAAAGCGCGATTGGGCCGTCGTAGAAGTCGCGGATTTCCTGGACTAGTGCGAAGGGCGAGAGCCGGCCCGCGTGCCCGCCGGCGCCGGCGCAAACAGCCACCAAGCCGCCTGCACCCTTTTCAATCGCCTTGCGCGCGAACGTCACGTTGATGATGTCGTGCAGCACGAGCGTGCCCGCCGCCGCGAAGGCCTTGTAGACGTCCTCGCGCGCGCCGAGTGAGGTGATCGCGAGCGGCACCTTGTGCTTCAGGCAGACTTCGACGTCGTGCTCCAGGCGATCGTTCGAGCGATGCACGATCTGGTTGACGGCGAACGGCGCTGACGGGCGATCTGGATGTTTCGTGTCCCAGGCGGCGAGCGCTTCCTTGATTTCGTACAGCCACTCGTCAAGCTGCTCCTTCGGGCGCGCATTGAGCGCCGGGAACGCTCCGACAATTCCAGCCGTACATTGCGCGATGACGAGCTTTGGTCCCGAGACGATGAACTGTGGCGCGCCGATGACGGGAATGCGCAGGCGCCGCTTCAGCTCGGCGGCGGTCATAGGTTTCGATGTCATCAGCGCCGTTACTCCGCCGCTCGCAGCGCGGGTGCCGGCGTTGGCCCCCCGAGCTCTTTCAACAAGGCCGTCTCGCGCTGCTTCGCGATCTGCCAATTGCGATGCTTGACGTGGCCGAAGCCTTTCACATCCAGCGGCAGCTCGGCGAGTTTCATCGCCGTCCGATGCGTTTCCGGCGTCAAGCGTCGGGCAATCTCGTCGAGCAGTGATTCATAATCGGCAATCGCTTGGCGCTCCATGCGCCGCTCGGCCGTGTATCCGAACGGATCGAGCGCGGTGCCACGGAACCGCTTGCCCTTGGCCAGCATCCGGAACGCCGGCAGCATCCACCGGCCAAACGTCATCTTGCGCGGCTCGCCGGTGACTTTGTCCTTTCTCGCGAGCAAAGGCGGCGCGAGATGGAACTCGAGCGACCCGCGCTGCTCGAACTGCTCGTCGAGCGCCTTCTCGAACGCGGGCGAAGAGAACAGGCGCGCGACTTCATACTCGTCCTTGTAGGCGAGCAGCTTGAAATAACCGCGCGCGACGGCATCGGCGAGGCCGGAACGCCCGGCTGCCTTCTCGCCCTCGACGCCTTTGATCCACGCGATCTTAGCCGCATAGCGCTTGGCAAGTTCGCCATCCTGGTAGGCCGTCAGGATAGTCGACCGATAGGCGATCACATCGTCCAACGTTTGCGGCTTGATCGGCGTCACCTCGGTGGGTGTGGCGAGCTTGTCGAGGGCCGCACGATTGTGGGCGGCAAGGCGCCCGAAGCGGAATGCCTGCTGATTCATGGCGACCGCTGCGCCGTTGAGCTCAATCGCTTGCAGGATCGCGTCATCCGGCACCGGCACGTGCCCGAGCTGATAGGCATACCCCAGCATGAACATATTGGAGGCGATCGAGTCGCCGAACAGGCGCACGGCATAGGTATGCGCGTCGAGATGCGAGATCGGCGCACGGCGGGCGCGCTCCTCGATGGCGCGGCGCAAAGCGGGGCCCGGCACTTTCGCGTTCGGATTCTTGACGAAGTCGGCGACCGACATCTCATAGTCGGAGTAGATCACCGCCGTGTGGTCAGGGCGGATCGTCTCCAGCACCTTGTTCGAGGCCGTCACGACGAGATCGCAACCAAGGAGAAGATCGGCGCTGGCGACACCGGCCCGGATGGCGTGGATCTCCTCGGGCGACTTGGCGATCCGCATATGGCAGGCGACCGCGCCACCCTTCTGCGCAAGCCCTGTCATGTCGATCGCGCCAAAGCCGAGCCCGGCGATGTGGGCGGCTTGGCCGAGCACCGCCGAAATGGTGACGACGCCGGTGCCGCCGACGCCCGTCACCAGGACGGTGTAGGGGCCATTCAACTTGGGCAGCTTCGGCGCAGGCAATCCTTCCAGCAGCGACGCTGTCGCCGCGTCGGCCTTCATCGCGGTTTTCGATTTGCGCAATTTGGCGCCATGGACCGTCACGAAGCTCGGACAAAATCCATTGATGCAGGAGAAGTCCTTGTTGCACGCGGACTGGTCGATCTCGCGCTTGGTGCCGAGTTCGGTTTCGTGCGGCACGACGGCGACGCAGTTCGACTTTTTGGAGCAATCGCCGCAGCCTTCACAGACAGCGGGATTGATGAAGGCGCGCTTATCGGGATCGGGAAACAGACCGCGCTTGCGGCGGCGGCGTTTTTCGGCGGCACAGGTCTGATCGTAGACCAGCACGGTGACGCCATCTCGCTCCGACAGCGCTTTCTGTACGGACTGCAAGTCGCGGCGATGATGCACCTTGACGGTCGGTGGGAAGGTGCCGGCGGCGTACTTCTCGGGCTCGTCGGTGACGACCGCGACCTCCTTGACGCCCTCGGCCAGCACCTGATCGACCATCATCGCGGGCGTCGCGCCGCCATCGAGTTTCTGGCCGCCCGTCATGGCGACGGCATCGTTGTAGAGAATCTTGATCGTGATGTTGACGCCGGAGGCGACGGCGGCGCGAACAGCCAGCGAGCCCGAGTGCAGATACGTGCCGTCGCCGAGGTTCTGGAAGACGTGGCGACGTTTCGAAAACGGCGCTTCGCCGATCCAGTTGGCGCCTTCGCCGCCCATCTGCGTGAAGCCTTCGGTGGCGCGGTCCATCCACTGCGCCATGTAGTGGCAGCCGATACCGGCGTAGGCGCGTGCGCCTTCGGGCACGACGGTCGACGAATTGTGCGGGCAGCCCGGGCAGAAGTATGGCAACCGAGTCGCCGCTTCCCGTGTCTCCGGCGCATTGCCCTTCAGCGCCTTCAGTTCCGATACTTTGGTTTTGATTTCTTCACCGGCGCCGAAGCGGATCAGACGCTCGCCGAGCTTGATGGCGATGTCGGTCGGATCGAGCGCGCCCTTCGCCGGGAACAGCCACTGATTGTTTTCGTCCTTCTTGCCGAGGACGCGCGGGCGGTTCGGCGTATCAAAGAGCTGCTCTTTGACCTGCGTCTCGACCAGCGAGCGCTTTTCTTCGATGACGAGGATGAGATCGAGACCTTCGGCAAATTTTGCAATGCCCTGCGGTTCCAGCGGCCACGTCATCCCAACCTTGTAGAGACGGATGCCGAGTTGGTTGGCGGCCACTTCGTCGATGCCCAGTTCGTCCATCGCCTGGCGGACGTCGAGATAACTCTTGCCGCAACTGATGATGCCGATCTTGGGCGCCGCACCGCCGGACGTGACGAGGCGATCAAATTTGTTGGCGCGCGCGAAGGCGAGGATCGCCGCGCGTTTGTGATCGTGCAAGCGCGCTTCCTTGTCGAGCGCCTGATCCAACACGCGAATATTGAGGCCGCCAGGCGGCATCACATAGTCGTCCGGCGTCTTGATCGCGACGCGATCGATGCGCCCGTCGGCCGTCGCCGTGCTCTCGATGTTGTCCTTGACGCACTTGAGGCCGACCCAAACGCCGGCATAGCGCGACAGGCCGAACCCCAATATTCCGTAATCGAGAATTTCCTGCACGCCGGCCGGATTGATGACCGGGATCATCGCATCGACCATGGCGAACTCAGATTGGTGCGCCGAGGTCGAGCTTTCGCAGGTGTGGTCGTCGCCCAAGAGCGCGAGCACGCCGCCGAGCTTCGAGGTACCGGCATGATTGGCGTGGCGAAACACGTCACCAGTCCGGTCGACGCCGGGGCCTTTGCCGTACCAAATGCCGAAGACGCCATCGTATTTGCCGTCACCGCGCAGCTCTGCCTGTTGCGCGCCCCACAACGCAGTTGCGGCGAGGTCTTCGTTGAGACCCGGCTGGAACACGATGTGGTTCTTTTCCATCAGTGGGCCGACACGCTGGAAGGCGCCTTCGAGGCCGGCGATGGGAGAGCCGCGGTAGCCGGTGACGTAGCCTGCGGTGTTGACGCCCGCGGCCACGTCGCGGGCACGCTGCATCAGCATCAGACGGACGACGGCTTGCGTCCCGGTCAGAAGCTGGTGCGTGACGCCGAGATCGAACTTGTCGTTGAGGCTGACCGTCGTCTTTGACATCGAGGTCTGGGGCATCGAGGTCTGGGGCATTAAGGTCCTCGCGCGGATTCGAGCGGTTAGGTCAGAAATGCTGACATGGTTTGTGACTGAGCGCAATTCGGCGCTCTCGCGTTTGCCGTCTCGTCATGTAGGGCTTTGCAGGGGCGCTGCAAGCGAAGATCGCAGCCGCATGCCGGAGGCGATGTTTCCACGCGACTGTTTCGCGGTTCGACCAACGCCCGACACAAAATTGCCGAAGCCCCGAGGCATGCGGCCCCGAGGCTTCGGCTATGCATCAGACGAAGAGGCGTCGCTCAGAGCGAGGCGACTTTGCCGAATTTATCTGCCAGCAGGTAATAGAAGGCGATGCGCGACTTGTTTTTGTCGCCCTTCATCTGGTCGCAAATGCCTTTGATCGCCTTGTCGAGGTCGGCGTCGGGATTGGCGAGCTTTAGCTTCTTCTTGCACCAGCTTTCACGCACGCGATCGAGCTCATCCTTGCTCGAACACGCGACCATCTGCGTATCCCTGTTTTTCATCGCAATGCCGAGATGCTTGATGATCTTGTCGATCGCCGCATCGGTCGCGGTGGGGGCATATTTCTTGACGTCACCTTTGTGGTCGATTTCTGCAGCCATGCTCTGTCTCCAAGGTCGATGTTTCGAAGAGGACGAACCTCCAGTCGGCGGCGCCGAAATCTGATGTCCAGACCGGTTCGAAACCCGTCTCTCCCGTGATTTCTCACGGGAGAGCGCAGATCGCGGCACTCCACTAAACAGTGTAAAGCCGAAATCGAGCTTGGCGAGCCCAAAATGCAGGCGATTTGGCTCGATCTACGAAATCAGACTTGCCTGACCATTGTTAACCAAGCGGCGGAACGCGGCCACATTCTCGAAAATGCGGCGCCCGGCATGATCCGTGGCAGCGACGGTGGCGACTGCGTCGGCGGAGGCCTGGACCAGCCGGTGCGTGAGCGTCTCGGTGGAGACGTTCCCGGTCGGCATGGCGAGGGCCTGTTCGGCATGGGCACGCTGCAGTGCAGCCGCCGCCATCTCCGCGCGCGAGAGGTCCGCTTCGCGCGCCATCACATGCGTGATCGCGGCTCGATCGTCGCGGCCAAGCTTCGACCACAATCCGAGGCGCACGCCCGCCGAGAGCACGAGCCCGCCCGGCATCAGTCCAGTGGCATGACGCCACGAGGCCAGGGGAGCCGCCGGCGGCATCGCGGTTTCAGCAACTGTGATCGTGCCGCGTGCGAGCCCATCGCGAACTTCGTCAAGCCCCATGTCGATAACCACGCCGCCGAGCGATGCCGCGACCGTGCGCGCCAGACCCGGAACGCTGATGCGGGCGCCGTTGAACTCCTCCGCGATCGTCATCGGACGCATGGACCAGAGACCCGAGCCGGCGCCGGTGTGGCCGGCAACGAACGGTTTGGCGCCAAAGCCGGCAGCAAGAGCGTCCCAAAGCGCCTGGCCGCCTTCAGCGAGCCAGGCCATGTGCTGAGCGGCGGTGAGATGTTGGCCGATCGGCAAGCCTGCGAACGCATGGAATGCCGGATGCAGCGCTGCATTGTGATGCTCGAATCCGAGCGCGACATCGGCGTCTCCCGTGTAGAGGCTCTCGAGGGCGCTGACGTCAGAGCGATGCACCGCAACTGCGTAGCGGCCACCGGTCGCGGCCTCAATGTTGCGCGCAAGGCGGAACGCGGCGCCACCAAGCCGTCCGTCGCTGTCGGCGATGGGGGCTGCGAGCGACAGCGTTTTGACGCCGGTGATGATCGCAGGTGCGGACGACGTTGCTTGAGCGATGGCGGAGCCAGCGCCGGCGGCACCGGCGGCGGCCGATGCGGCGACGGCCGATGCGCTCGACTTCAGGAATTTGCGACGATTCATTGCGAAACCTCCACGTTGGCAAGTGCGCCCGAGAGCGCGTTGCCGGCCAACATGGGGAGACGGGTGTGCGTTGACAATCCGCGAATTTCAATAAGATCCGCGCCAGGAAATTGAAGCGCGCACCAACAGCGCCGGCGCTACTCGATCATCGACCGCATGTGCTTGACGAGGACCAGGAACGTGCTCGGCGCGGTCAGCCCATCGATGCGTTCGACCTCGACGCCGTTCTGCATCAACACGATCGTCGGCAAGATGGTCAACTTCGATTTCAGGCCGAGCGTACCGATGTCGACCTTGTCGATGTCGACGTAACGGATCGGAACCTCTTGCGCGTTCGGGGCCGCAGCGTAGCGCGGATCGTTGCGCTTGCGAAACATCTCGCAGTAGTGGCAGTTCTCCCGCTCGAACACGACGAGTTCAAGTTTCGCTTTCGAGGTTTCCATGTTCGGGAAGCGCTCGACCCAGGCCCGCGCGCCCTGCCACGACTGTGCGCTCGGCGGCGCGTAGCTCACGGTGCTCAAGAGCGCAAAGACGGCGGCAAACACTGCAAGATAAAGACGCATGACGGCCCACGCAGAGAACAAGACGGCCGAGCCTAGGCGACGGCGGTTGCCGAGCGAAGGCAATTCCTGCGTTCACGTAAACGGCCGTGTCAGTTTGGGACGATTTCTCTGGCGCGCGGCCGCATTATGCTGGCGGCATGCTTCGCATGCTGGCAATCCCGCGCGTTACAACGGCCCGATGCCGCGCAACGAGGCGATGAAGAACGACAGTCCGAGCCCGAACACCAAGAGGCTGCCTGCGATTGCCGCGAAGGACGCCACGCGTCCCGCCCACCGTGCGTCGCCGGCGCCCGCGAGCCGTGTCGCCCAGTCGCGCGAATAGACGGTCAGGGCTGCGAGCAGCGACACCGTGATGGCGGTGCCGATCGCCATCGTGAACGTGGCAAACACGCCGGTCCATAGGAGGCCTTGGCTAATCGCAAACAGCAGCACGAGGATCGCACCGGTGCAGGGCCGGATGCCGATGGCGAAGGCCAGCGCCAACGCGCGCGGCCACGACCACACGCCCTGCAACGCGTCGGGCGACGGCATGTGACGGGCGTCACCGCAGACGTCGCACGCCGCATCGTGCTTGTCGTGCTTGTGATCATGGTGATGCCCATGATCGTGATTGTGATTGTGAGCATGGGAGTGAGCGTGATGATGCCCTTCTCCATGATGATGATGCCCGTGCGCAGCATGATCGTGGTGATGGTGCGCCGCTGGTCGGCCGCTCAGCCACGGCCCGATCTGGCGCCAGACGAGCCAAGCGCCAACGAGCGTGACAAAGCCCCAGCTCGCGGTTTCCAGCCACGCCTCGGCGCCTTGAACATTGCGCACGCCGGCCGCGTCGAACACAAATTTCAGCAACCCAACCAGAACCAACGCCGAGAGGGCCTGAAAGAAGGCCGAAAGAAACGCGAGTGCGACGCCGCGCTTCACCGTGCGTCCGTCGGCCAGCACATAGGAGGCGACAATTGCCTTGCCGTGACCGGGCCCGGCAGCATGAAAGATGCCATAGCCGAACGATGCCAACGCCAGCGCCCAGGTCGCAGTCCAAACGTCGGCCGTCTTGAACCGTTTGACGGCATCGATCAACGCGCGGTGAAACTCGGCCTGCTTCTGGAACAGCCAAAGCCATGCTTGGCCGATGACACCGCTGGGCTGCGCTTCGGGCGCGCGCGGTGGCGTCAGACCTTGCTGCGCGCCAGGACCCGCGCCGAATGGCGGGCGCGGCGGCGTTTGAGTTTGGGCAGCGACTGCGATCGTCAGTGTCAACAGGGCCACGACAGCGAGAATGAGCCGCCGCATCACAGCGCTCATTTCCCGGCCTCGCAGATGACGCTGATGGGCTGAGCGACGCTGGCGCCAAAATTATTGCCGCCCAGCTGCTGGAAGAACAACTCGCCGAGCTTCTTGGCATCCGCCGCGTCGCCTTTGGCGGCGCCGGCTTGCAGCTTGCACCCCTTAGGCGCGTTGGCCGCGAGCTTGATCGGATCCTTCTTACTCATGTCGAACGCAATGTAAAAACTCGGATCCGTCACTTGAAATTGAAAGCCCTTGGCGTCCGCCAGAACCGGCTGCGCCAGCGGCAGCTTGAAGTGCAGCGACAGAATGCCCGCGTTGTGCTCGAGCCAATACTCCGCCGGATCGGTGATGCCGAGCTTGGCGCCGGCGAGCGTCGGGAATGTGAAGTACTCGAACTCCTTGAGACCCTCGATATTGATCTTGGCGAGTTCGGACAGTTCTTCACGGCTGAACTTGCCGTCTTTGTTCTTGTCCAAGCCCTCGACAGCCATGGTCGTGTAGAATTCATCGAACGACCATTTGTGCGTGAAGCCCGTGATCGCGCCATTGACGAAGTCGACCTGCACTTCGGTCGTCACCCAGACATGGGGATGTGCGGCGGCCGGCGTCGAAACCGCTCCGAGGCTCAGAAGAGTCGCCAGCAACCCAAACCGCGCAGGACTCTTTCGCATCGGTTACTCCGCTGGTTGCGCGCTTGGCGCCGTGGTTCGACCGCAACCACATACCGCAAACGCGGCAGTATCGCGACTGGCTTGATAGCGTGAATGTTATGGCATAACACTCTCGTGAACGCAATATTGTTACATACCGGAGACGTAGACATGAAACTCCGCGTGGCCTCCGCCGGATTGATGCTTGTGCTCGGTGGCGCCGCGTCTGCCGCCGCCCAAGATCTCAAGGTCGTCGTGACGATCAAACCGATCCACGCCTTGGTCAGCCAAGTCATGAGCGGCGTCGGAACTCCACGCGTGCTCGTCGACAGCAATGCCTCGCCGCACACGTTTGCGCTGAAACCCTCCGATGCCAGAGCCCTCAACGAGGCGCACGTCCTGTTCCGCGTCTCCGAAGGTGTCGAGCCGTTTGTGACCAGGATCGCCGCGTCGCTGCCGAAGTCCGTCGAGGTCGTCAACCTGGACCAGACACCCGGGTTGATCAAACTGGTGCGGCGCGGCGGCGGCATGTTCGAAGCGCACGGCCACGACGGCGCAAAGGCCGGCGGAAAAGGCGGCGGCAAACATGAGCACCATGACCAGGCGCACGCAAAGAAAGGCTCGGAGATCGATGGCCACATCTGGCTCGATCCCGAAAATGCAAAAGCTATCGTGGACCGTATCGCCACCGTGTTGAGCGCGAAGGCGCCGCAGCATGCAGCCAAATTCGCCGGCAACGGCGCGGCGGCCAAGAGTAGAATCGACCAGCTCACGCGCGATCTTGAAAAAGATTTGAAGCCGCTCGCCGGCAAAGCCTTCATCGTGTTTCACGACGCGTATCAGTATCTCGAGCGCCGCTTCGATCTGTCGGCCGCCGGTTCGATTTCAACGAACCCCGAGACCCCACCGAGCGCGAAGCGTCTCCGTGAGATGCGGGAAAAGATTGGATCCCTCAAGGCAACTTGCGTTTTTTCAGAGCCGAATTTCGAAGCCAAGGTCGTCCAAACCATCGTCGAAGGAACGTCTGCCAAAACCGGAACGCTCGATCCGGAAGGCGCGACGACACCGTCGGGGCCTGACCATTACGACACGATGATGCGCAAGCTTGCCGATGGCATAAAGGGATGCCTCGGGAGATTTTCGTGATGAATCGGCGATGGGCTCCCATCGCATACAAAAAGGGCGGCACGTGGCCGCCCTTTTCAGTCGAGAGAGAGAGAGACTTCTGATTACTCGCCGCTGGCTGAACTGACGCGTGGCGAGGTGCGCCGCACCGTGATCGGCACGCGGCGCTGACGCGGCGGCGCATCCGACGCTTCTTCGCGCGGCGCCGCCGAGGCAACAGCGCGGAACGACTGCCACGTCACCGTCACCTTGGCGCCGGTGTTCACACGCGGATAGAGATCCAGCACATCCTGATTGTACATGCGCACGCAGCCCTTCGAGACGGCGCTGCCGATCGTCCACGGCGCGTCGGTGCCATGAATGCGGTAGGCGCTGGAGCCGAGGTAAAGCGCGCGCACGCCAAGTGGGTTCAGCGGATGGCCACCCGGCACCCACATTGGGAGGCGCGGGTTTTCCGCGCGCATCGTCGGCGTCGGTGTCCATGATGGATTTTCGCGCTTCGACGTCACGCTGGTGACGCCCTGCCAGCGGCTCTGCTCGCGCGGAATTGCGATCGGATAGCTGATGGCCTCGCCGGGACGCGTCACGAAGTAGAGACGGCGATCGCCAAAGCTGACGACCACTTGGCCGGACCCGTACTGCGGACTGAAGCGCACATGCTCCTTGCCGCTGCCACCGACGCTTTCACTGCTGCCACCCCAGTCCCAGAACAGCTGGGCGGAGGCCGAGTGCGGTGCTGCGACGAGTGCGAGGGCTGCGACGGCGAGGGCGCCGAGGCGGCGTGCGGACGATCGAGATCTCATGACCATGGGCTTTTCGTGCTCCTTCTTATTTTGCCGTCTTGTATTTTATGTTGGGGCGTTGAGCCCTCTACCTGACTCGACCAATGCCGAGTTGATGATGATACGAACAATGGGCAGCACTTTGGACTGCTTTGGTGAACAGATCCTTTATGCTGCGGCCGCAGTTATCGGCTCCTCTTTACTCTTGAGCGCCGCCGCCCAGAAAATGCCTTAGTTTCAAACTGATGCAAGTGTCAGAGACAAGTGTCAGAGAGGAGTTTGAGAGGCGGCAATTTGAACCGGGGTGCGCGCCAAAGCAACA
Organism: uncultured Alphaproteobacteria bacterium; assembly: GCA_963779515.1. Taxonomy (GTDB): domain Bacteria; phylum Pseudomonadota; class Alphaproteobacteria; order Rhizobiales; family Hyphomicrobiaceae; genus CAVZYN01. The sequence goes on along the minus strand of CAVZYN010000001.1, from coordinate 161,956 downwards.
AGTTCTCGCGGTGGCGAGGGCCATTCTACGGGGTCGGGGTGCATTTCGGTTCCTGCTTGTGTGTTTTGAAGCACAGAGCCCGACTGTTGGATGGGCCGCCAACACCGTTTTCCCGCCGCCACACACGAAAACCACTTTTCATTCCTTTTTTGTTCCTATTTTGTATTGACGACTTCTGCATGTTCGACTAGAACATAAAAAGAACAAGTGGCCTCCCTCAGCCACTTGCTCGTAGACCGACTCGAGAGCGTACGTGGAAGCTGCCGGTGAAACCTGCCCCCCAAATGCCGGCACCCTTCACGATCTCGAGACCTGTCCGCAAGGTGCCCGATCTTGCCTCTGATGCCGTTCCCTCGCGGCTGGAGGCATCCTGCCGGTCGGCACTGATCGACGGACTGAAGGCCCGGATCCGCGCGATCGAACGATCGCCGGACGGGATCGCGCCACCAGGATGCCCCTCCTGGCCTGACGCGACACAGAAAGACGTCCCCGCGGACGGTTGCGACACTCCGGTGGCCTCCCTCTCACACCAGGAGCCGTCGCAACCGTCCCCCCTTCTCCTTCCCCCCTTTCTCTTGGCCGCTCTCCCAGAAACCTGAAGCCTGCCGAACACGCCTGGACCTTTGGCGCGCCACAGCTCGATGCCTGGCTGCCTGACGGCGCCCTCGATCCCAGCGCCGTGCATGAAGCAAAGCCCGCCGCCGTGCGCGACTGGGGGGCAGCGGCCGGATTTGTCCTGCGGCTTGCGCGCCGCCGCCTGCGCGGCACCCACCGCGGCCCGATCGTCTGGTGTGCGCCAGCGCGCGCGGCACACGAGAACGGCCGGCTCTCCGCCGCCGGCCTCATGCAGCTCGGCATCGATCCGCATAGTTTTCTCTTGGTCGAGACCGCGAAGGACACCGACACGCTCTGGGCCATGGAAGAGAGCTTGCGGTCAGGCGCCGCGGCACTCGTCATCGGCGTTCTGGGGACGGTCCAACAGACGCCGGCGCGCCGGCTTGCCCTGGCCGCCGCGGCCAGCCAGACGCCGGTGCTGTTGCTGACCAGCCCGTCGACGGCTGGCACGGCGGCCTTGGCGACACGCTGGCAGATCGGCGCCGCGCCGAGCGGACGCCACGCGTTCGATTCCCGCGCGCCGGGCGCCTGCCGCATTCGCCTGATGCTGACACGCTGCCGCGGCAGTCTTGGCCCCCCCGCGGATCAGCCTTCGCTTGTGGAGTGGTCCGATGACGCGCATTGTTTCCGCGTGGTTTCCGCACTGGCCGATGCAGCGGCGCGCGCGGCATGCAGCCCTGGGCATCACGCTGCCAGCCCATGGCGAAACGCCGGATAATGGCACGCCGTTCGCGCTTGTCACGGCGACGGTGCACGGCTTGCGGCTCACCGCCGTCAATGCGGCAGCGGCGCATGACACGCTCGTCCCCGGCATGGCGCTCGCCGATGCGCGCGCCGCCGTGCCGCATCTGAAGACCGCCCCGGCGGATCCCGAACGCGACCGGCGTGCGCTGATCAAACTCGCGCGCTGGATGAGCCGCTATGGCCCGCGCACCAACATCGAGGGCGAGGACGGGCTTTGGGTCGACATCACCGGGGCCGCACATCTGTTTGGCGGCGAACCCGCACTGATGCGCGACGCGTCTGCGCGGCTCGCACGCTTTGGCCTCACCGCGCGTCTCGGCCTTGCCGATACGCATGGCGCCGCCCATGCGCTCGCGCGCGCCGCAACGTCACTGCATCAGCCCTATGCGATCGCGCACGCTGGCGATACGCGGTCCGCGCTCGCCGCGCTCCCGATCGCGGCGCTGCGGCTCGATCCGGCGTCCGTGCTGCTCCTCACCCGGTTGGGACTGAAACGCATCGGCGCGCTCTATGATCTCCCCCGCGCGGCACTCGCACTTCGCTTCCGTGATGTGGCCGGCCGGAAGGCTGCATCCCAGCGCCAACGCGAAGACCTCGCCAGCGCTGTTCTGCTGCGCCTCGACCAGGCCCTCGCCACAACCGCCGAGCCGCGCACGAGCCTGGTCGAGGCACCGCATTTCATCGCGCGGCGCGCCTTCGAGGCGCCACTGATCTCGCACGAGGGAATCGTGGCGACACTTGCCGATCTCGCAGCGGATCTCGCCGCAAGCCTCGCTGCGGCCGGTGCCGGCGCGCGCCAGATCGCACTCGCGCTCTATCGCGCCGACGGCAGCATCGCGCACGCCCGCATCGGCACCAGCACGCCGTGCCGCGACCCCCGGCACATGACGCGCCTCCTCACGCCGAAGCTCGACGAGATCGACGCTGGATTTGGCATTGATGTCGCCACGCTGGCGGCAACCCGCTTCGAGCGCCTCGCGCAGACGCAAGCGGCGATGGCCGCGACCGGACAAGGCGGGGCTGCTGCCGAACTCATCGATCGGCTCACCAACCGGCTGGGGCCCGCGCAGGTGCTGCGGCTCGAACATCGCGCGCGCCACCTCCCCGAACGCGCCGACGTGCTGCGCTCGGCGGCGATTCCCATGTCCGCGCGCTCCGAGCCATTTTGCTTCGAACTCGGCGCTGCAAAACCGCCGCGCCCTCCCCTGCTGCTGCCGCGGCCCGAGCCGATCACGGTCACGGCCGAAGTGCCAGATGGTGCGCCGGTGCAGCTCACATGGCGGCGCGTGCGCCGCCGTATCGTGCGCGCCGAGGGGCCTGAGCGCATCGCCGGCGAATGGTGGTTGACGCTCGCGGCGCCCGTTCCCGAGCCGCAAGCGACCCGCGACTACTACCGGCTCGAGGATGACACGGGCGCCGGCTACTGGGTGTTTCGCCAAGGACTTTACGGCCACGAGGAGACCGGCGTTGCGCCGCGCTGGTTCCTGCACGGCATTTATGGGTGACGAATGGAGGTGAAGATGACGATCCGATTTGATACCCTGTCATTCGCCAAGCGCTTGACGCAAGCAGGCGAAAAACCGGAGATCGCGGAGGCGCATGCCTTGGCGTTCAAGGAATTCGTGATGGACCATCTCGCAACCAAGGACGATCTGCTGCTCACGAAGGAAGACCTTCGGCGCGAGATCGGGGACGTCCGCACAGGACTCCGCGGTGAGATTGCGACCTTGGGTCGGGAGCTACGTGGCGAGATTGCAACCCTGGGTCAAGAGTTACGTGGTGAGATCGCTCTCCTGCGCAAGGAAACGTACTCCAGCATCGATCTTTTGAGGAAGGATACGAACTCCAGTATCGACCTTTTAAGAAAAGATACGAACTCTGGCATCGACCTTTTAAGGAAGGATACGAACTCCGGCATCGACCTCCTGCGCAAGGATATGGAGGCCATGGGCTTGAAGCTCACGGTGCGCATGGGCGGCATGCTGGCGGTTGCGGTCGGCACCGTGGCGACGCTGAACAAGATCTTCTGATCTTTTTTGCGAGGCTACCGTGGCTCCATTCGGAATCCGTGCGCCCACCTACGCCGAGCTGCAGGCGATCACCAACTTCTCGTTTCTCAGCGGAGGATCGCATCCGCATGAGCTTGCTGCGCAGGCGAAAGCGCTCGGCCTTTCCGCTCTTGCCGTTGCCGATCGCAATACGCTGGCGGGCGTCGTGCGCGCGCACGTCGCCGCCAAGGACGCCGGCCTCCGTTTGATCGTCGGCGCGCGGCTTGAACTGCAGGATGCGCCGTCCCTCCTATGCTACCCGACCGACCGGCGCGCCTATGGCCGCCTCTGCCGGCTCCTCTCGCTCGGACAGGCCCGCGCGGAGAAAGGCCACTGCACGCTCTTTCTCGAGGACGTCGCAGCACACGCCGAGGGGCAGATTTTCATCGCGCTGCCGCCAGGAGATTGGGATTGGCGCGCACGTCCCCCTCTCCCCGTTCTTTCACGGGGAGAGGGCCGGATCTCCTTCGAGGCGACACTTCGGCATATCAAATCCGCGCTCGCGCCGGCCTCCCTCTATCTCGCGGCCTCACACACATTCCGTGGCGATGATCGCGCGCGGATCGCGGCGCTCGCCGAGGTCGCCAGGCAGGTGCACGTCCCGCTCGTCGCGACCGGTGATGTGCTCTATCACACGCCGCACCGGCGCCCGCTGCAGGACGTGCTGACGTGCGTCCGCGCCGGCTGCACAATTCATGACGCGGGCCTCATGCTCGCCGCCAATGCCGAGCGCCATCTCAAGTCACCGGCCGAGATGCACCGCCTGTTCGCCGGTCACGAGGCCGCCCTCAAGCGCACGATCGAAATCGCGGACGCTTGCCGCTTTTCTCTCGACGAACTCGTCTATGAATACCCGGATGAGCCGGTGCCGCCGGGAACAACCGCGCAGCAACATCTCAAATCTCTCACCTGGGAGGGCGCGCGCTGGCGCTTTCCCGACGGCATTCCCGATAAGGTGCGCGCCCAGATCGAGAAAGAGCTCGCGCTGATCGCGGAGCTCGATTACGCGCCTTACTTCCTCACCGTGCACGACATCGTCGCGTTTGCGAGGAGCCGCGGCATTCTCTGTCAGGGTCGCGGCTCGGCCGCCAACTCTGTCGTTTGCTATTGCCTCGGCGTCACCGCCGTGAACCCGACCGAGGTCGACCTCCTATTCGAACGCTTCATGAGCGAGGCCAGGCGGGAGCCGCCCGACATCGATGTCGACTTCGAACATGAGCGGCGCGAAGAGGTGATCCAATACATCTATGCGCGCTACGGCCGCGATCGCGCCGGCCTTGCCGCGACCGTCATCTCCTATCGCGCGCGCTCCGCCGTCCGCGACGTCGGCAAGGCAATGGGACTTTCGCAAGACACCGTCGCCGCCCTCGCCGGCATGGTCTGGGGCACACGCAGCGGCGGCGCCTTGCCGGAACAGCATGTGCGCGAAGCCGGCCTCGACCCAAGCGATCCCTTGCTTGCGGCCGTCCTTGCGCTGACCGACGAACTCACGGGCTTTCCCCGTCATCTCTCCCAGCACGTCGGCGGCTTTATCTTGACCCGCGGCCCCTTGATCGAAACGGTTCCCGTCGGCAACGCGGCGATGGCGGATCGCACCTTCATCGAATGGGACAAGGACGACATCGCAGCCCTCGGCCTCATGAAGGTCGATGTGCTCGCGCTCGGCATGCTCTCGTGCATCCGCCGCGCGTTTGAATTCCTCGCCGCGCACCACGACCGGCCGATGTCGCTTGCAACGGTGCCGCGCGACGACCCGGCCGTCTACGACATGCTTTGCAAGGCCGACAGCATCGGCGTTTTTCAAGTCGAGAGCCGCGCGCAGATGAACATGCTGCCGCGCCTGAAGCCGCGCACCTTCTACGATCTCGTCATCGAGGTCGCGATCGTCCGCCCGGGCCCGATCCAGGGCGACATGGTGCATCCCTATCTGCGCCGCCGCGATGGCCTCGAGCCCGAGACCTATCCGTCGCCTTCGCCGGAGCATGGGCCCGCCGATGAACTCCGCCAGATCCTCGGCAAGACCAAAGGCGTGCCGCTGTTCCAGGAGCAGGCGATGCGGATCGCCATGGATGCGGCCAAATTCTCCGACGCCGAAGTCAACGAACTCAGAAAATCCATGGCGACGTTCCGACGCCGCGGCACCATCGGCTTGCTCGAAGAGAAAATGGTCACGCGCATGACAGAGCGCGGCTACGACGCCGAGTTCGCCCAGCGCTGCTTCAATCAGATCAAAGGTTTCGGCGAATACGGTTTCCCCGAGAGCCACGCCGCAAGCTTCGCCCATCTCGTCTACGTTTCGTCCTGGCTCAAGTGCCATTATCCGGCGGCATTCTGTGCCGCAATCCTCAATGCGCAGCCGATGGGGTTTTATGCGCCGGCCCAGCTCGTGCGTGACGCGCGTGAGCATGGCGTCGAGGCGCGCGCGGGGGATGTGAATTGTTCGGATTGGGATTCGACGCTGGAGCCTGGCGGCACGGACGGCGGCCCCGCCGTTCGTCTCGGCCTCAGGCAAATCGATGGCCTGCAGCAGACCGACGCCGAGAAAATCATCGCGCACCGCCCCTATACGACCGTCCGCGATCTTTGGCGCCGGGCGGGCGCAAAACTTTCGACGCTCGAACGGCTCGCCGCAGCCGATACGTTCCGCTCGCTGGGGCTCGATCGCCGCCAAGCGCTGTGGGAGGTGAAAGGCTTGACGGGCGCGACACCGCTGCCGCTGTTCGATTGGAGCACGACGCCGGACGCCGGCGCCGAGCCAGAGGTTGCACTGCCGCAGATGCGGCTCTCGGAACACGTCGTCAACGATTATCAGACGGTGCGGCTGTCGCTCAAAGCGCATCCCATGAGCTTCCTACGCGAAGATCTCCGCACCCGCCGCGTCCGCAGTTGCGCCGACTTGCGCGGCCTGAAAAACGGCGATCGCGTCGCGGTTGCCGGTGTCATTCTCGTGCGCCAGCGGCCGGGATCGGCCAAGGGTGTCGTCTTCATGACGCTCGAGGACGAGACCGGCGTTGCCAACGCCGTCGTCTGGCCAAAGACGCTCGAACGCTATCGCAAAGTCGTAATGACCGCGCGGCTCATCTTGATCCACGGCACGATCCAGCGGCACGAGGACATCATCCATGTCGTCTCCCAGCGTCTCGAGGACCAGAGCGCGTGGCTGGCAGCACTTGCCGACGACGGCGCGACGATGCCTGTTCCCATTGCCAACGCCGACGAAGTGCTGCGGCCCGAGCCCGGTTCCGCGCGCGGCCCCGATCCGGTGCGGGCACGCGCAAAGCCGCCCTTACATCGCCATCCCCGCGAGGCCCGGATCATTCCGAAGTCACGGGATTTCCATTGACCCCGTCCCCGCGCCCCGAACTAAGGCGAAGATGTCATGCTCCGCCCGGCCACACCGGCGGAGCGCGCGGTCAGGCTTGCGGTTCCCGCTGCATGGGCTCGCTCGTCCGCCATCTGCCCCGCAACATGTCCCACGACCTGGGCTGCAAATTGATCCATGGCGCGGCGAATGGCGTCCTTATGATCCGCCGGAAACAGCGTGCTCTTCGCATCGGCCAGCGCCGCCATCCGCCGCCGGCCCTCATCGCCAAAGTGCGCGAGATAGGCGGCGATGTAGGCATTGCTGCCCGTCATGAACGGCGCATCCCATTTCGTGATGTGGCGAATGACGAGCATCGGCACGGGCGCCTGCAGCGGCCGAAAATCCCGATTGTGCAGACCCGGCGATGGACACACGGGATGAAACTCCCCGATCATGAACCCGTCCCGGACGTAGTCTGGCTTCAGCTCCCGGTGCAGCCCATCGATCACGTCAGGCGCATCTTCTGGCCGGACCGCAGGGAACAGCACCGTGATGGTCTTGTAGTGATGCTCGGTGGTGATCTCCGCGGGCGGGCGGCTCGACGGCGCCATATCCGCGAAAACCTCGCGGATCCTGCTCATCGCTTGCCGCACGACAGCGCCCGGTCGCCGCGATCCTCGACAACCGCCGTCGTCAGAAAAAGCTCCTTCGCCACCGATGAACGCACAAATGGGCAAACATCGCCTTTGCGCCCGAGTTCGGCGTGAGGTTTCGACAGAAAACTATCCGCCCACGCCGCGACCTTACCGAGTGCGTCACACTCCCGTGGCCCGTACCGATCAAGGCCAACGTCGTCCTGGCCGACAAGGATGTCATTGATCGAGACCAAGGGACCAAAGATCTCCCAAGGCTTTGAAAAATCTGCCCAGCGGTGTACACCCATGCGTGCGTCCCCAAAATATGCCACCTTTGCGAGCGTACTATGCGTTTTTCTATTTTAGGTGGCAATAGCGCAAGTTATGCAACTTTCTGGAGGCCGCATGCCGCCATTGCACCCACCCGGATGAGCCATTAGATCGAGGCCTCACTCATGCGGACCCGACACATTCCATGCCCCTGACCAAAGAGGACCTTTTCCACCGCCTCGGCCAACTCGGCATCGCGACCAAGACCATCGATCACCCGGCCGTTTTCACGGTCGCTGAAAGCACCTCGCTGGCGGCGCAAATCCCTGGCGGGCACACCAAGAACTTGTTTCTGAAGGACGCCAAGGACCGGCTCTACTTGGTGATCGCGCAAAGTCACACCCACGTTGATCTCAAAACCTTGCATAAGCAGATCGGCGCCGCCCGCTTGAGTTTCGGCAAATCTGATCTCTTGATGGAGGTTTTGGGCGTGCCGCCCGGCTCCGTCACAGCGTTTTCACTGGTCAACGACCGCGATCGCCGCGTCAGCGTTGTGGTCGATGCTGCCTTGATGCAGTATGAAACGATCAACTGTCATCCGCTGGTCAACACCGCGACGACGAACATCCCGCGCGATGACCTGCTGCGCTTCATCCGCTCCTGCGGACACGAGCCGCAAATCACTGCGCTGAGCTAATTCCCGACGTGCGCCCACCGGGCGGCGCCTCGAGACTGGAGAACGATATGGACTTTGGAATGCGTAAACCACCAGCAGCTGCACCCGTCGCGCCGCCGTCGGCCGACGGCGACATCGTCAAGGATACGACGACCGCCGCTTTCATGAAGGACGTCGTCGAGGCCTCGAAGACGGCGCTGGTGCTGGTCGATTTCTGGGCGGAGTGGTGCGGGCCGTGCAAACAGCTGACACCGATCATCGAGAAGGTTGTCCGCAGCTATGGCGGCAAAGTGCGCCTCGTCAAAATGAATATCGACCAGCATCCCTCGATCGCCGGCCAGCTTCGCGTGCAGTCGATTCCGACGGTCTATGCGTTCCGCGACGGCAAGCCGCTCGATATGTTCAACGGCGCGCTCCCCGAGAGCCAAATCCGCACCTTCATCGACCGATTGGTCGCCGAGGATGCCGGCGCCGACCTCGAGCAGGCCATCACCGCGGCCAATCAGGCGCTCGATCAAGGCGATCTGCAGTCGGCCGCTGAAATCTTCGCCTCGGTGCTGCAGGAGGATCAGCAGAACATCGGCGCGCTTGCGGGTCTAGCCCGCTGCTATCTGCAGAGCGGCGACCTTGAGCGCGCTGAGCAGACGCTCGCGCTCGTGCCGCCGAACAAGCAGACCGCCGCCGCCGTCGCCAGCGTTCGCGCGGCACTCGAGCTTGCGCGTCAAGCCCCAAAAGTCGCCGATCTGGCGCCTCTGAAAGCCAAGGTCGATGCCAATCCGGCCGATCATCAGGCTCGCATCGACTATTCCATCGCGCTTGCCGCGGGCGGCCAGAAGGGCGACGCCGTCACGCAGCTCCTCGAGTCGATCCGCAAGGATCGCAAATGGAACGAGGAGGCGGCACGTCAGCAACTTGTCAAACTCTTCGAGGCCTGGGGTCCTAAAGACGAAGCGACGCTCGATGGCCGCCGCCGGCTCTCGTCCGTGCTTTTTTCCTGATCGCGTCAGTCTCCGGAGATCAGAGGCGTGAAAACGACCGAACGATATAGCCGCCCGTCGGATCTGCCCGCGCGCGTTCCCGTGTTTCCATTGAGGGGCGCCATTCTGCTGCCGCGCACGGTGTTGCCGCTGAACATCTTCGAGCCGCGCTATCTGCAGATGTTCGACGAGGTGATGAGCGGGACGCGCGTGGTCGGCATCGTTCAGCCCGACCAATCCAGCGCGGGCGAGTCGCCGGACGGCAAGGCGACCCCGCTCCGGCGCGTTGCCAGCGTCGGCCGGTTGACCGCGTTCCAAGAACTCGACGATGGGCGCTTGATCGTCTCACTGACGGGGATCTGCCGCTGTGAGATCATCGAGGAAATCGCGGCGCCGACACCCTACCGTGTCTGCGCCGTCAGCTACGACCGGTTCAGACCGGACTTTGTGGAAGACGAGACCGACGATACCGTTGATCGCGACGGACTGCTCGAGACCCTGAAGGCCTACCTTGCGGCGCGCAACCTCAAGGCTGATTGGTCCTCCATCGCGCAGGCCAGCAACGAAAGCCTCGTCAATGGTCTCGCGATGATGAGCCCCTACGCGCCGGAGGAGAAGCAGGCGCTGCTCGAAGCGGCTGACCTGAAGACCCGCTCTGAGATCCTCGTGGCGCTAGCGCAAATGGAACTCGCGGCCGGCAGCAGCGGCGGCACCGGCTCGACGCTGCAATGAACGCAGGCAAGGACACCCCATGAACTCGACGCGCATCAGAACCGCCACCGCGGCCCGACCGGCGGTTGCTTGAATTGCTGGTTTGCCCGGTGACCAAAGGCCCGCTCGACTATGACGAGGCCAAGCAGGAGCTGATCAGCCGCCAGGCGCGGCTCGCCTACCCGATCCGCGACGGAATCCCGGTGATGCTGCCAAGCGAAGCGCGCGCCCTCGACGAAAGCCGTTAGCCGCAGATCGGACGATGCGATCGCGATTGCATCGCCGCCGCAAACTCGCTAAGCATCCCGCGAGTTGAAGGTCCGGCGCGGCGCCGGCCCTCGACATGCCCCCGTGGCGGAACCGGTAGACGCGCCAGACTCAAAATCTGGTTCTTGCAAGGGAGTGTCCGTTCGACTCGGACCGGGGGCACCACTTTTCCAGGTACAACTGCCGCGACCTGCCACGCGATAGGCGAACGAGGCCCACTTGGCAAAAGCGAAAACCAAGGCCTACGACTGCTCGAAGTGCCCGGGCTTTTGCTGTTCGTATCCCCTGATCGAGCTGGGCAAGCGCGACATCAAACGACTCGCCGATCACTTCGACGTCACTGTGGCCGCAGCGACCAATCGGTTCACGCGCCTCGAAGGCAAGCGCAAGCGCGTCATGCGCCGCAAGCCCGACCAGCACTTTGGCCGCATCTGCCGGTTCTTCGACACCAAGAAGCGCCAATGCACGATCTATGACGCGCGACCGAAGACGTGCCGCGATTACCCGGCGCAGCGGCGCTGCGGCTACTACGATTTCCTATCCTTCGAGCGCGAACAGCAGGGCGACAAGAAGTGGGTCGCCCGCACCGATAGCGGCGAGTGGCGCTGACTTCACCAGCCCTTGAAGGGTGTCTCGACAACGGGAGCGAGCGGTGGCTTGCGGTGGAGATAGGCCAGCAAGTTATCCGCCACCATCTTGCCCATCAAATCGCGCGTGTGAACCGAGGCCGAGCCGACGTGCGGCAGCATGGTCAAGTTGCCGAGCTTCAGAAGCTCCTGATTGAAGTTCGGTTCGCTGGCGAACACATCCAAACCGGCCGACATGATCGTCTTACTTTTCAAGGCGGCAATCAGCGCGGCCTCGTCAATCACAGACCCACGCGCCATGTTGATCACGACACCTTGCGGACCTAGCGCCTTCAGCACATCGGCGTTGATCATGTTCTTGGTCGAAGGTCCGCCCGGCGTGATGATCATCAGGATGTCGACGTTCTTCGCCATCTCGATCAGATCGCTGTAGTAGGGATACGGCACGCCCTGCTTTTTCGAGCGGCTGAAATAAGCGATCGGCATGCCGAACGCAGCGGCGCGCGTTGCGATCGCCTGGCCGATGCGGCCCATGCCGACCATGCCGAGCGTGCGGTCGCGCAGCGAGCCGGGCGTCAGGCGATAGTCGCCGTGCTTGGCCCAGTTGCCGTCACGCAGCCAGTGCTCGGCCTTGTCGAGTTCGCGCACCGTCATGAGCATCAGCCCAATGGCCGTATCGGCGACCTCTTCGGTCAGCACGTCGGGCGTGTTGGTGACGATGATGCCGCGCTTGGCGGCGCTCACGGTATCGATCGAATCGTAACCAACGCCGAAGTTCGCGATGACCCTGAGCTTCGGAAACCGTCCGATCATGGCGGCATCGGTTTTGACGCCGGTGTGGCCGCCCGTGCAGATGGCCTCGATTGTCCCGGCCTGAGCCTTCAGCAATGCCTCGGCGTCGGGCACCTGATCGAGATGGTGGACCGTGAACGCGGCCTCGAGCGGATCGGCGATCGCCGGCATCATGGGGCCGGTCATCAAGAGGTGCGGCTTCGACATCGTGGACGCGCTCCAGTGGAATGGTATCAGTGCCTGCTAGCATGCGTAACGCGCCCATTCAATCGACACTGGGTGCGTAGGGTTATGACGTTTCGATATGGCACGGAGCTGACGGCAGTTTGGATGCGCGCGACATGGTGAAATCCTACGACGTTGCGATCCTCGGCGGCGGCCACAATGGCCTCGTCTGCGCCGCCTATCTGGCGCGGGCGGGATTGTCCGTCGTCGTGCTCGAGAAGAACGCGGTCGCGGGCGGTGCCGCGATCACCGAGGAATTCCATCCGGGCTTTCGCAACTCGGTCGCCGCCTACACGGTGAGCCTGCTCAATCCAAAGGTGATCGCCGACCTCGACCTCGCCAAGCATGGATTGACAATCGTCGAGCGGCCAGTCGCCAATTTCTGGCCGGTCGATGCGACGCGTGGTCTCGTCATGCCCTATGGCCTCGCGAACCGGCAAAAGGCCATCGCCGCTTTCTCGACGCGCGATGCCGAGCGACTGCCGGCCTACGACGCGATGCTCGAACGAGCGGCCGCGCTGTTGCGCGACCTCGTCTTGACGACACCGCCGAATGCCGGTGGCGGCCTCCTGGATCTGATCAAGGGCGCGGGAATCGGCCGCCGCATGATCGGGCGCTCGCTCGATGAGCAGCGCACCCTGATCGATCTTTTCACCAAGAGTGCGGCGGCGTTTCTGGAGCCGTGGTTCGAAAGCGAGGTCGTGAAGGCCGCGTTCGCGTTCGACGGCGTCGTCGGCACGTTTGCATCGCCCTACACGCCCGGCACCGCTTATGTGTTGCTGCACCACTGCTTCGGCGAAGTGAATGGCAAAGCTGGCGTGTGGGGCCATGCCATCGGCGGCATGGGTGCGATCACGCAAGCGATGGCGCGCGCGGCCGTCAGCGCGGGCGCCGAGATCCGCACCAATGCCGCCGTCGCCATGGTGGACGACGACGGCGCACGCGTCACCGGCCTCACGCTGGCCTCCGGCGAGACGATCCGCGCCAAGGCGGTTGCGGCGAATATCCCGCCCAAATTGCTGTTCCGCGCCTACATCTCCGAGCGTATCGTCGCCGACGACGCGCGCCGCCGCTTCACGCAGATGGAGACCGGCTCGGGCACGTTCCGCATGAACGTCGCGCTCTCCGCGTTGCCGGATTTTGCCTGCCGCCCCGGCAGGCATCAACAAGACCATCACGGTTCCGGCATCGTCATCGGCCCGACACTCGAGTATCTCGATCGCGCCTACCTCACAGCGAAACTCGACGGCTGGTCGAGCGACCCAATCGTCGAAATGCTGATCCCCTCGACGCTCGATTCCTCGCTCGCGCCCGCCGGCCAACACGTCGCCAGCCTGTTCGTGCAGCACGTCGCGCCGCGATTGCCATCGCCACGCACGTGGGAAGACGCCGCCGAAAAGCAGCGCTTCGCCGATCGCGTCATCGACACCGTGACGAAACACGCGCCGAACTTCCGCGCCAGCATCCTTGGCCGCCAAGTATTGTCGCCGCTCGATCTCGAGCACCGCTTCGGTCTCGTCGACGGCGACATTTTCCATGGCCAGCTCGGACTCGGCCAGCTGTTCTCGGCGCGGCCCATCCTCGGCGCCGCCAACTATCGCTTAGGCGTTCCCGGACTCTACCTGTGCGGCTCGGGCGCCCATCCCGGCGGCGGCGTCACCGGCGCGCCCGGCCACAACGCCGCCCGCGAGATCATCCGCGACTTCAAATCTTGGCGACATCCTGTTCGGTGACCGACTCCGACGCAGGCGTGGCACCGAATCCGCATTGACTCGGAGAACGCCAATCGCCTATCCGGACCGCGGGCCACTTCTCCCCACCGAGAAGCTTCTATCTGGAAGGATAGGCATCCATGACGACGCTCGCGAAACCGGCGGCAAAGCCGGCGTGTCCGCATTTTTCCTCCGGCCCCTGCGCCAAGCGCCCCGGCTGGTCCCTCGACAAACTCCAGAACGCGTTCATCGGCCGCTCGCACCGGGCGAAAGAGGGCAAAGCGCGCCTGAAGCTCGCCATCGATAAGACCAAGGCGCTGCTCGGCCTGCCCGCCGATTTCCACTGCGCGGTTGTGCCCGCCTCCGACACCGGCGCCTTCGAAATGGCGATGTGGACGATGCTCGGCGCGCGCGGCGTCGATGCACTCGCCTGGGAAAGCTTTGGCGAAGGCTGGGTGACGGATATCGTCAAGCAATTGAAGTTGAAAGACGCGCGCATCCTGAAAGCGGACTACGGTAGGCTACCGGATCTGAAGCAGGTCGACTTCAGCCGCGACGTGCTCCTCACAGCGAACGGCACGACATCGGGCGTGAAGATCCCGAACTACGACTGGATCCCCGCCAATCGCGAGGGCCTGGTCATGGTCGATGCGACTTCGGCCGCGTTCGCGCAGGCCGCCGACTGGTCCAAGATCGATGTGTTCACATTTTCCTGGCAGAAGGTGCTCGGCGGTGAAGCCGCGCACGGCATGCTGATCCTGTCGCCGCGCGCCGTCGCCCGCCTCGAGTCCTATACACCCGCCTGGCCGTTGCCCAAGGTGTTCCGCCTGACCAAGGGCGGCAAGTTCATGAAGGAAGTGTTCGACGGCGAGACCATCAATACACCGTCGATGCTGGCGCTGGAAGACTACCTCGATGCGCTCGCCTGGGCCGAAACGGCCGGCGGCGCGAAGGGACTGAGGGCGCGTGCCGACACCAATGCGAAAGTGCTGAACGATTGGGTGGATCGCACACCTTGGATCGAGAACCTCGCCGTCGATCCGGCGACGCGCTCCAACACCAGCGTGTGCCTCAAGTTCACCGATCCCGCGATTGCGGGCTTGAGCCTCGATGCGCAAGCCAAATTCGCCAAGGACCTCGCAGCACTGCTCGACAAAGAGAAGGTCGCGCACGATATCGCCTTCTATCGCGATGCGCCGCCGGGTTTGCGCATCTGGACTGGCTCGACCATCGAGGCCGGCGATGTCGCGGCGCTGTTGCCGTGGCTCGAATGGGCATTCGCCGAGACCAAGGCGACCCTCGCCAAAGCCGCCTGACTTTCCTCTCCCGATCGCCCTTGCATAGGGCGTCGCAAAACCTCATGAGGCTCCAATGGCCCCCCGCGTTCTCATTGCCGATGCTCTGTCACCCGCCGCGGTCCAAATATTCAAGGAGCGCGGCATTGCTGCCGACGTGAAGGTCGGATTGCCGAAGGAAGAGCTTGAGAGGCTCATCAAGGACTACGACGGTCTCGCGATCAGGTCCGCCACCAAGGTCACGGAGAAGGTTCTAGCGGCGGCACCCAACCTAAAGGTCGTCGGTCGCGCCGGCATCGGCGTCGACAATGTCGATGTAAAGGCCGCGACCGCGCGCGGCGTCATCGTCATGAATACCCCGCACGGGAACTCGATCACCACCGCCGAACACGCGATCTCCATGATGATGGCGCTCGCCCGTCAGATCCCAGCGGCCGACAAGAGCACCCAGGCCGGCAAATGGGAAAAGTCGAAGTTCCTGGGCGTCGAGCTGTTCTCCAAGACCCTCGGCGTCGTCGGCTGCGGCAACATCGGCTCGATCGTCGCTGATCGGGCCATCGGCCTGAAGATGAAGGTGATCGCATTCGATCCGTTCCTCTCCGAAGAACGCGCCATCCAAATCGGTGTTGAAAAAGTCGACATCGACGATCTCTTGCGGCGCGCCGACTTCATCACCTTGCACACGCCGCTGACCGAGAAGACCAAGAATATCATCGATGCGGCAGCCCTCAAGAAAACCAAGACGGGCGTGCGTATCATCAATTGCGCCCGCGGCGGCCTGATCGATGAGCGAGCGTTGGCGGACGCCTTGAAGGCTGGCCACGTTGCTGGCGCCGCGCTCGACGTTTTCGAGGTCGAGCCAGCGAAAGAAAGTGGTCTCTTCGGCCTCGACAACGTCATCTGCACGCCGCATCTCGGCGCCGCCACCAGCGAAGCGCAAGAAAACGTCGCGCTGCAGGTCGCCGAGCAGATGTCGGACTACCTCTTGAAGGGCGCGATCACCAACGCCGTCAATTTCCCGTCGATCTCGGCGGAAGAAGCACCGCGCCTGACGCCATATGTCAAACTCGCCGAGCAGCTCGGCCTGTTCGCCGGGCAACTGACCGAAACCAGCATCAAGGGAATCCGACTCGAATACTCAGGCGCCGTCGCCGAACTCAACGTCAAACCGCTGACGGCAGCGGCGATCGCGGGCGTGCTGAGGCCCTTGCTGGCGGACTCCGTCAACATGGTATCGGCGGCAACCGTCGCGAAAGAGCGCGGCATGATCATCGAGGAAACCAAACGCGGCCAGGACGGTGCCTACGAGAGTTACATCCGGTTGACCGTCCGCACGCCCGAATATGACCGCGCCGTCGCCGGCACCCTGTTCGCGGATGGCCGACCGCGCTTCATCCAGGTGCGCGACATCAACATGGAATTCGAAGTGACACCGCATATGCTGTTCGTGCGCAACTCCGACAAACCAGGATTCATCGGCCGCTTCGGCGCCGTGATGGGCAACGCGGGCGTCAATATCGCCACCATGAACCTCGGCCGCGACAAGCCCGGCGGTGAAGCCATTTGCATCGTCGCCGTCGACGATGCCGTCAGCGACAAGGTTCTGACCGAGGTGAAGGCGCTCGATCAGGTCAAGCGCGTCAACCGTTTGCGCTTCTGAGCGGCCGGTGGCGCCGCGCGCGGCGCTTGGACCTGAACGAGGCCCGCCGCCTCAAGCGCGTTCAAGACCCGTGCAATGTCGCGGTCGAGTCGCGGCTTGGGCACATCCGGGAACGCGTCGGCGAGCACGGCGGCGATCTCCTCACGCTCGCGCGGCTTGGCCAGTAACCGCCATATGCCGCCGGAGATCGGATCGAGGCTGTGGATGGCGTCGCGGCGGCCATCGACCAGAAAAACATGCGCGCCGACCTGACGTAGGCTGATCCCCACCGTTCGCGCGACAACTCTGCTCTGAGTGACCGATTCGGGCCGGGTCATGCGCTCGCCCTGTTAGTGGCACGCCGCGACTGTGCCCTGCGTTTCCCCGCGAATTCGGCCAACAACGCGGCTGCTGCATCGCCGGTGTCCGCATAGGACAGCCGAAAGCACGCACCCTCTTTCACCAGAGCGTGAAAGCGCCGGAACACCTCCGCCGCGGGAAAGCCGCGCGCGATGTTTTGCGCGATGAGTTCGCTCAACATGGTTCCCGGATCGACACGCGCCATGCGTGCGGGCCCGCGCGCCTTCCGATCGAGAAAGACGAACGCCTTGATCGGCGCGGTGGCGCCAAAGGGTGCGATCTCACCGGCGCGGAGGATCGCATAAATCCAGCGCCTGTCCGTCGGACCTTGACGCGCCGCAAGGAACGCGCGGAACGCCGCCGAGGCGCGGCGCGGCAAGGGATTGCGCAGGCGCGGCATCAGCCCGAGCGCGACGCCGAGATTGCGCTTCGGCTCGATGGCCAGCACGTCGTCGCAAAAGATGGTCGTGCCACGGCGCGCCAGCTCGACCATCAGCGTACTCTTTCCCGTCTTGGTCATCGTCGGAAACACCACCAGCCCATCACCGAATTTCGCGGCGGCACCGTGCACTGCGAGATGACGCGCATGATCCGCCAGATACCAATCGAACAGCACGTCGTGGATGTCGCACAGCACATCCATTTCCGTTTCCGGCGGCCGCGCATGCCACATCACCGGCTCCGAGGTGCCGAAAGAGACCCAGGCAAAGCCACCCGCCGCGGTGCGGCAGATGCGTGCGACCGGCCGCCGCCGCGACGCCGGCGCGCGCCTCAGATCCCATCCCGCCAATATCCGATCGAGACCGTCCACGACACCCGGGCAGTCAGCGATGGCCAGCGTCCAGCCAGCCTTGGCAAGCGTAACGCGTTGCGCGCGCGCAGCCGATGTCAACATGTGCCCTCAGATGCGTGAAGGCGCGCCCCCACAATGGAGGCGCGCATGCGCTGTGCGCTTAACGCGATGTACGTCCGCGCGTCCGGCCACGGGTGCGCCCGCGCGTCCGTCCACGACCGCGGGTCTGTCCACGACCCCGTGTTTGACCGCGGCCACGAGTCCGGCCGCGACCACTCGTGGCACCACGGCCACGCGTGCTGCTGGATGATCGGCTGGACGAGCTGCCGCCGCGCGAGCTTGAACCGGAACTGCCCCCACGCCCGCTCGAGCCGCTGTTGTCGCCGCCACGTCCGCCCGATCCACTACTGCTGCTCGAACCAGAACTCCCGCTGGACCCGCCGCCGCCTGAACCAGAACCGCTATTGCCCGATCCGCCGCCACCGGAGCCGCCGGATCCACCGCCCGAACCGCCACCTCCGCCGCCGCCTCCGTCCTTGGCGGCTGCCTCAGACAACGTGACCAACGTCGGCGTCACATATCCAACCAAGCCCGCGAGACCCAGCGCCCGCAGCGCCCGGCGCCGCGAGAGCATCTCTGTGCTTTTCTTAGATGCTTGTGTCATGATCTAAGTCCTTTCCATTGAAACACTAAATGCTTTCAAACCAACCCAAAGGCCTTGCAGGTTTCCCCCGGCGGCTGCCGCATGCGCGATGCAACGCCAGTCGACATGGCAACCTTAACGTTCGCCGACTGAGTTCCGCCTGACGCCAAGCTGTCATTTTTGTCATATTTGAAACACGATGCTGACCCTGATGCAGGGTCGATCGCCTCGTCCTCGGAGACACCAATGCGCCTCGTTCTCGCTGCCATCGCCTGGAGCGTCACTGCCGCGGCGGCCGTCGCTGCCGATGTTCCCACGACGTCGAAGATCGATACCGTGACGGTCTACGCGCAGGGTGCCGAAATCACCCGCATCGCAAAAGTGAAACTCGAACCCGGCGCCCACACCGTTATCCTCACCGATCTGCCAGCAGGCGCTATCGCCAGTTCGATCCGCGTCGACGGCAAATCGACGGGCCGCCTCGAGATCGGATCGGTCGACAATCGCGTCACGCCGGTTTCGCTCGGCGATCAGGCGCAACAGCAGAGCGAGCGCAAGCGGCTTGAAGACGAGATCGAAAAGCTCAACGACGAGAAGGCGCAGATTGCGGCGCTGGTGCAAGCCGCTGAGAAGCAGCGCGCCTTGATCGACCAGCTGGTGCAATTGCCAAGCCGTCCACCGCCGGCGCAAGGTTCGGCGGCACCCATCGACTGGTCACAATTGTTGACGCTGGTGGGTGAGCGCACTGCGGCGGTGCAGAAAGATATCGCTGCGCAGCTGATCAAGATGCGCGACCTCGACCGGCGCATCGAGGAATTGCGGCGGCGCGTCGCTCTGCTCGTGCCGAAGCAAGAAGCGCGCACGGAGCTCAAAGTTCACGTCACCGCCGGCACGGCGCTCGAAGCGGATCTGGCGATCAAGTATCAGGTCGCCAATGCGAGTTGGACGCCCGTCTACGATGCGCGCCTCGCGATCGGCAACCGCGCCACCGCGCCGAAGCTCGATCTGGTGCGCCGCGCCACGATCCAGCAGCGCACCGGCGAAGCATGGGAGAATGTGGCGCTCGCGCTCTCGACAGCGCGTCCAACGGCGGGCACGGCCGCGCCGGAACTGCGCCCCTGGACCGTCGACTTCGAGGCCGAGCGTCCGCCACCGCCGCCGGCCCCGGTCGCCGCCGCCCCGCCCGCTGGCGGCGCACTCACGCGCAGCAAAGCCGCCGCGGAACGCGCCGACACCGAACTCTTCAGCCCGAAACTGGAGGACGCGCGCCCCGTCGCTGCATCGATCGACACGCAGGCGTTCCAGGCACTGTACGGCATTCCAGGCCGCACCAGTGTCGCGGCAACCGGCGAACAAAAGCGCGTCTACATCGATGACACCTTGAGCGAGCCGGCGCTCTACGTGCGCACCGTGCCAAAGCGCGAAACCAAGGCCTACCTCTATGCCAAGCTCAAGGTCCCAGCGGGAACGCCGATCCTACCAGGCCAAGTCTCGATCTTCCGGGATGGCACGTTCGTTGGCACCGGCCGGCTGCCACAGCTGGCGCCTGGCGAGGAGCACGAGTTCGGCTTCGGCGCCGACGACAACATCAAGGTCACGCATACGTTGATGGAAGAAAAGCGCGCCGAGGGCGGCATCATAACCTCGACCAAGACCGAACAACGCGCCTTCAAACTCACCGTCAAGAACCTGCATCCGCGCGCGATGCCCGTCACTGTCGTCGACCAGGTGCCCATCGCCAACAACCAGGACATCCGCGTCGATCTTAGCCTCAAACCCGCGCCGACCAAGACCGGTGTCGACGACAAGCGCGGCGTTCTCTCCTGGGAAATGGAGTTGAAGCCCGAGGAAGAGCGCGCCATCGAGCTCGGCTGGAAGATCGCCTGGCCCGGCGCCAAGCGCCTGCAATACGGCAATTGAGCGCCTACTCCGCCGCGTCGCGGCCGAACTGGAGATCGGCAAGGCGGCTGTAGAGCCCCCGGCGCGCCACCAGGTCCGCGTGCCGCCCCTGCTCGACGATGCGGCCCTGGTCCATGACGAGGATCCGATCCGCACTCTGAACCGTGGCGAGCCGGTGCGCGATCACGAGCGTCGTGCGGTTTTCCATGACGCGCTCCAAGGCGGCCTGCACCGCGCCCTCGCTCTCGGCATCGAGTGCGCTCGTCGCCTCGTCGAGCAGCAAGATCGGAGCGTTGCGCAGGATCGCGCGCGCAATCGCTATACGTTGCCGCTGACCGCCCGACAGCGTCACGCCGCGCTCGCCGAGCCGCGTGCCATAGCCGTTGGGCAGCGCGCGAATGAACGCGTCCGCCTGCGCCGACTTGGCCGCCGCGATCACGTCGGCTTCGCTCGCTCCCGGCGCGCCATAGCGGATATTCTCGAGAACCGTGTCGTCGAACAACGCGACGTCCTGCGGCACCAACGCCATGCGTTGACGCAAGACGCGGGGATCCGCTTCCGACACCGGCACGCCGTCCACCAATACCCGTCCACCCGCCGGATCGTAGAAGCGCAGGATCAGGTTGAAGATCGTGCTCTTTCCTGCTCCTGAGGGCCCAACGATCGCGACAGTCTCGCCCGGCTTCACTTCGAACGACACGCCATCAAGTGCTGCCGTTTCCGGCCGCGATGGATACATGAACCGCACCGTTTCGAAGGCAAGCGTGCCCAGCGGCGGTTCCGGAAGCGGCTTTGGATGCGCGGGCGCGGTGATTTCTGGCACCACCGCGAGGAACTCAGCCAACCGCTCCGCCGCACCTGCGGCCTGTTGCAACTCACCCCACACTTCCGCAAGCTCCGCAATGGCGCCTGCCGCGAACAGCGCATAGAGCACGAACTGGCTGAGCTGCCCGCCCGTCATTTCGCCGCTGATGACGCGCGTGGCGCCATACCACAGCACCGCGACAACGCTTGCGATGACCACGAACATCACGAGCGCGGTGAGCGCGGCGCGCGCCAGCATCCTGGCGCGGGCATCCTGGAACACGCGCTCGACGGCCGCCGTAAAGCGCGCGACGACCGCCGCCTCATGCGTATAAGCCTGCATGGTGCGCACCGCACCGAGATTGTCCGCCGCGTAAGCAGCCGCATCCGCAAGGCTGTCCTGCTGTGCACGTGAGCGCTTGCGGACCATGCGCCCCGCCATCAAGAGCGGCAGCACGATCGCTGGGATCGCCAACATCAGCAACACGGAAAGGCGTGGGCTCGTGACGACCATCATGACCGTTGCGCCGATCAGCATGATCGCATTGCGGAGCGCCTGCGACAGCGATGAGCCCGACGCCGACTTCAATTGCGTCGTATCGGCGGTCAGCCGGCTCATCACCTCGCCGGAGTGCGTCTTTTCATAAAATGCCGGTCCCAACGTCGCCAAATGCTTGAACACATCGGCGCGCAGATCGGTAACGACGCGCTCACCGAGCCAATTGACGAAGTAAAATCGCGACGCGCTTGCGAACGCGAGCACGAACCCGATGCCGATCAGCAGCTTGAACGCGACATCGATCGAGGCGCCCTCGCGCCCGGAAAATCCGACGTCGATCATCTGCTGCACGGCGCGCGGCACGGCCAGCATCGCGCTCGCCGACACGATCAACGCGACGATCGCCGCAGCGATCTGGGCCGGGTGGCGGAGAATGTAGGGCCAGATCGCCTTGAGCGGCTGCAGCGATTGGCGTGGTTTTGTCTCTGGCTCGGAAGCCGGAACCCCGGAACGGGTAGCGGGGCGCGGATGTGACACGAGGCGACGGCTCCTCACTTGGATGCAGGCTTGGATAAGCGGCCGGACCATGCCGAACCGCCATACGCGGCGCAAGGTCCTCTAATGAACGATCATAGACACGTCCACCACTGCGCAGTTCGGGCGCTGGCGTACGCGGTCGATCTGCTTGAAAGCCCGCCGACGCATTGACTTCCGGCCGCATCTCGATGATAACCGCCGCGACTGCGGGGCCGCGAGGCCGCCGCGGGTAATGCGCTGTCCGAGGCTCCGAGACGCCTGTTTGCTGTCTCCCTCGCAAGTCCGCCCTTCGGGGCGGCGCCACAGGACGCGGAAAAACGAAGGAATACAATGATGTACGCAGTCATTAAGACGGGCGGCAAGCAATACCGTGTCGCCGCCAACGACGTCCTCGAAATCGAAAAACTCGTCGCCGACGCCGGCGCTTCGGTGGAATTCACCGAGGTGCTGATGCTGGGCGGCGAATCCGGCGTGAAGATCGGCAAGCCGACCGTTGCCGGCGCCAAGGTCACAGCCGAAGTCGTCGAGCAGGGCCGCTGGCCCAAGGTCATCGCCTTCAAAAAGCGCCGCCGCAAGAATTCGCGCCGCCGCCGTGGTCACCGCCAGCACATCACGACGGTGAAGATCACCGGCATCACCGGCTGACACCATTCGCTCCCGATCGAACGCTCTGATTAAGAAGGACACAGGTCCATGGCACAGAAAAAAGCAGGCGGCTCCACCCGTAACGGCCGCGAACTCCAATCCCAAGATGCTCGGCGTGAAGCGCTACGGCGGCCAGGTCGTGCTTGCCGGCAACATCCTCGTGCGCCAGCGCGGCACGAAGGTCCATGCGGGCGCCAACGTCGGCATGGGTACCGATCATACGCTGTTTGCCAAATGTGATGGTGAAGTGGCATTCGCGACAAAGCGAAACGGCCGCGTCTACGTCGCGATCAAACCAGCGGCGAAACTTCAAGCAGCAGAATAAGCCGGCACATCGAACCGCCGGCGTCTCACCAGACCCGGCGACTTCGAAACGCCCCTCGCACGACCCAAGTGGGTCCCACCGCGAGACCAGGCTCCGAAATCTCCGAGGGACGGTGGACGCCACCGTCCCTCGAGACGTTTCTGGAGCGCCCCATGTTGTTTCCCGCCGAGACCCGCGACGACGTTTTCTGGATCGAAACCCGGCGCCTGTGGCTGCGCTGGCCGCGCGCGTGTGATGTCGAGACCCTGGCGCCGTGGATCGGCAAGCCCGAGGTCGCTGAGATGACCGCGATGTGGCCCGTCGGAATTGACCGCGACGGTATCGCTGCGCGGATCGCGGCCGGCCGCACCGGCAACACATCCGGCGGCAAGCTCGTCCTCGTCATCACCGCACGCGAGGCGACCGAGACAGCGATCGGACAAGTCGGCATTGCGCTCGAACCCGGCGGCAGCGCGCGCCTCGGCTATCATCTCGATCCTTCTCACTGGGGCCAAGGCCTGATGACCGAAGCCGTGGCGGCACTTGCGGATTGGACGTTCATTCTGACGCGTGTCGCCCAGATCACGGCGGGTGTGCGGACCAACAATCCGGCCTCGCGCCGCGTGCTGGAAAAGTGCGGATTCCATCCGACCGGCCCGATGGCGTGGGAGAGCCCGGTGCGCGGACCGATGCAGCTCGACGGCTTCGCGCTCGGCCGCCAACGGCTGGCCATCCCGCCGTCCGCGCTGGTTCGTGCCCCCGCTAAGGAACAGGTGACCGAAACGATCTAAACTCAAACGCTCACACGAGCGCTCAACATCTGGTTCGACAATGTCCAAGATCCATCACGTCATCGACGGCCGACTGCTCATCTCCTGGGGACTGAAGCCCGGCCCCCGCTTCAAGGAGGTTCTCGCGACCGTCCTGCGGCTTGCAAGCGAAGGCGTCTCGCTCGACGATATCAAGCGGCAGGTTCTCGACGCGGAACCGCCCGCGCCTGCGGTGATGCGCCGCCGCGCCGCCGGCACCTACGGCGTCGCGATTGAAGCCGAGAGCGACGAAGACGCCGCCAACATTGCCGCCGTGCGCCGCCACATGGACGATCTCATGCGCTGCCCGGTGCTGGAGCACGGCGCGATCATGCCCGATGCCTGCCCGTCGGGCTCAGCACCAGGAACGATCCCGGTTGGCGGCGCCGTCGTGTCGCGCGGCATTCATCCAGCGTTCCATTCGGCCGACATTTGTTGCTCGATGTATGCAACCGTGTTCCCGGCCGGGGCCGCAACGGGCACATTCATGGACGCGCTCAAGGCCACGACGCGCTTCGGTCCGGGTGGCCGGGCGCCGGACGATTGGATCGCGGACCCGATCACCGCGGACATCGAGACGACGCGCAATCCGTTTCTCTCTCAGCTCGCCGGGCGTGCAAAGGCGCAGCTCTGCGATCAGGGCGACGGCAATCATTTCGCGTATCTCGGCGCCCTCGACGTGACACCCACGCTCAAGGTGTCGCTGTCGCAGAACGGGCAGCCCGCGCTTGCGGCCGCGCTCGACGGCCGGGAGACCGTCGACGTGCTGGTCACCCATCACGGCAGCCGCGATCTCGGTGCCCAGGTCTATAAGCGCGGCATCGAGGCGGCCGTGCGCCACACCAAGGACGTGTCACCTGACACGCCGCAGCAACAGGCGTGGCTCGATCCCGAGAGCGAGATCGGCGCCGCCTATTGGGACGCGTTGCAGTACGTCGCCCGTTGGACCAAGCGCAATCATCAGCTGATCCACGAGCGCACGCTCAAGCGCCTCGGTATCGGCGCACTGGCGGCGTTCGGCAACGAGCACAACTTCGTTTGGAAGCGGGACGGCCGTTACTTCCACGGCAAGGGCGCGACCCCTGCATGGCGGGACGATAGCGGCCACCCGTTGCTCGGGCTTATCCCGCTCAACATGGCGGCGCCCGTGCTGCTGACGTTCGGACGCGACCGCGCGGAGTACGCCTCGTTCTCGCCGCATGGCGCTGGCCGGAATAAGAGCCGTACCGCGCTGCTGAAGGAGATCGGATTGCATGGCTTGCCGCCGGACGCCTACCTCGCGCAGTCGCGCGTCTGGCTGGACCGCCAGACCGAAGGCCTCGACGTGCGCTTTTTCTATGACCGGCCAGACGTCTCCGAGAGCCCGATGGCCTACAAGAACGCGGCGCAGGTGCACGCCCAGATCGAGCGCTTCGGCCTAGCCGACGTCGCCGGCATGATCATGCCGAAGGGCTGCATCATGGCCGGCGACTACGACAAGCCGTGGATGACAAAGCGCCAAAATCGGCGAGATTGAGGATCACGCGCCGGGGGCACCTTGCCCTCGGCGCCGCAGCCTTTCAGAATGCGCGCATGCGACATGACTTGAAAACCGAACGCCTTCGACTGCGGCCCTTTGCAGCCGCTGACGTGACCGCCTTCGCCGACCTCGCCGGCGACTGGCATGTCGCGCGCATGACCAGCGACATCCCACACCCGCTGCCGAAGGATATCGCCGCGCGCTGGCTGAAACCCGTCAGCGGCGATGTCCGCTTTGCGATCGAGTGCGACGGCCGGTTGATCGGCGGCATCGGCTACTACTGCCGCCTGCCGCGGATCGGCGAACTCGGCTTCTGGATCGCCAAACCCTATTGGGGCCACGGCATCGCCAAGGAAGCCGCCCGCGCCGTGGTCACTTACGGCTTTACCGAAGGCCGCCTCACCGCCATGTCGTCGGCGCACTTCATCGACAATCCGGCGTCCGCCCGCGTCATCACCCATTTGGGGTTCAAGCAAGCTGGCCGCGAACGGCTCTGGTCGCCCGCCCGCGGCGTCGACGTCGAAGCGATCACCTACTGGCTCGACCGCGCAGCTGCCGAAGCCAAACTCGGCGCATCTTTTCCCGATCCCGAACCCGCCACCGGCTGGCGCCGCCTCGCCGCGCGGGTGTGGGGGTGAGGGATGCCGCTTGCTCACATTCGGAGAACACGCAATAGTTACTGAGTTGTAGTGCGGAGCCCCTTGCTGCATCGAGCGGGCATATGCCGAAATTTCGCTGTCCTGACGCGACAGTCCAAGGACAACGAAAATGCCAGCGTCACCTGACGTGCGAGTTTTGGTCGACAAAGTGCTCTCAGCTACAAAGAAACCCATTGGTCGCGCCGAATGGGTCGACGAACATCGAGAAGGCGACCACCGCCTTCTCTACCCGCTGCTCGTCGAAGGTGAAGTTAGCGATGCAAGACTGACAATAATCGCGTACCCACGCGTCCGTGAATTGCAGTTCCGTCTAATACTCTCCTATGGCAGAGCAATTTGGCGGTTAGATTTCTCCAACGATGAAACGCACGTTAATTCTTTCAATAGGCCGGACGATCTAGACTAAGGCCCATTTACGGCGCCACACTATCACTCTTGGAACGACAATCGCAGGTTTGCGACTAAGACTGCATTGCCCGAGCGACTTGAAAATGCTAGAATTTTGGACGCAAACTTGAAAACGTTCGACAATACATTCAGGTGGTTTTGCGGCCAGACGCAGATCGATATCGCAGAGCTTGGCGTTCCAACTTTGCCTTCAACGGATCGGTTCCTATGAGCATCCTAGCGGCAGTTGAATCAGCATTGGGGCGATGGCCTTCGCCTGTAGTGGCTGATAGAGGTGTTCGAGTTGCCACGCACTGTCTCTATCCATCAAACTCGGCCGTAGCAGTGACGATCACGCAGCGCGGTGATTTATTTCGGGTCGATGACGATGGTGCTGCGTTGGATGAGGTGGCGCAAGCGGTTCGCACCGAGCAGCCTCTGAAAAATCTCATGAAGGGAATCGTCAAGCACCGTGGATGCACCCTAACCGAAAGAGGTGAGATTATATCTCCGTCTGTTGGCGTCAGAGAATTGGAGGCTGCGATTGTTCAAGTCGCTAACGCTTCCAAGGCAGTCGCTGAACATTTGTTGGCCAGTGCGCGACCTCCACGGCGCGACCTCAAGAAAGCCATTGAAGAGCTGTTGGACCTAAAGTTCAAAGACAAGTGGAGCCGGAATGCCAAAATTGCTGGAGTGAGTAGCAAAGAACACGGCTTCGACTATGTGATCCACATTGGAGGGGGTCGCCAGCTCGCCATGGACTTTGTGGTCCCTGATGCTAGTTCGGTCAACTCTGCCGTTGTTGCCCACCTTGACGTCAATATGAAAAAGGTCGCCAACCTTGAACAACGGATCGTCTATGACGATACGCAAATTTGGCGCGCTTCAGACATTGAACTCCTTAAGGCTGGTGCACGCCCAGTGCCGTTCAGCTCGCTAAAGCAGACACTTGAACGGCTAGCCGCATGAATTGAATTCACAAAAAACTAGACGACACAAATCGTTTCGTTCGGCTACATGACGGAAGCCGCGACCGCCCTCGCCGCTCAATTTCTTTGCCATACGCCGCGATCCCGCCATTACAAGCGGCCATCTCTCTGGTAATGAGGCCTCAGCAAACGTGCTGCAAAAGCTTGGTTTTGAAGAAGCCGGCCGCAGCACCTCGTATTCAGGCCCTGAGGGCCGCGACATGCCGAGCGTCGAGATGATCCTGACGCGGGCGCGTTTTAAGGCGTTACACGCATGAAGTTCCTCGACCTCGCCAAGATCTACGTGCGCTCAGGCGCTGGCGGCAACGGCTGCGTCGCCTTCCGCCGCGAGAAATACATCGAATACGGCGGCCCCAACGGCGGCGACGGCGGCAAGGGTGGCGACGTCTGGATCGAGTGCGTCGACAATCTCAACACGCTGATCGACTACCGCTATCAGCAGCACTTCTATGCCGAGAACGGCAAGCCCGGCCAAGGCAAGGATCGCCACGGCGCCGGCGGCAATGACAAGATCATCAAAGTTCCGCCCGGCACCGAGGTGCTCGCCGAGGACCAGGACACGCTGATCGCCGAGCTGGTCAACGTCGGCGATCGCGCTCTGATCGCGACCGGCGGCAACGGCGGCTTCGGCAATGCCCGCTTCAAGACGCCGAGCAATCGCGCGCCACGCCACGCCAATCCGGGCGAACCGTCGACCGAGCTCACCATCTGGCTGCGCATGAAGCTGATCGCCGACGCCGGTCTCGTCGGCTTGCCGAATGCCGGCAAGTCGACATTCCTCGCCGCCGTCTCCGCGGCCAAGCCCAAGATCGCCGACTACCCGTTCACGACGCTGCACCCCAATCTCGGCATGGTGCGCGCCAACGATCGAGACTTCGTGCTCGCAGATATTCCCGGCCTGATTGAAGGCGCCAACGAAGGCGCGGGCCTCGGCACCCGTTTTCTCGGCCACGTCGAGCGCTGCCGCGTGCTGCTGCACCTTGTCGATGCGACGCAGGATGACGTCGTCGCCGCCTACAAAACCGTCCGCGCCGAGCTGAAAGCCTACTCGCCCGAACTCGCCGCCAAGAAAGAGATCGTCGCGCTGTCCAAATGCGATGCCCTCGACATGGCGACGATCGCAACGAAGATCGAGGAACTGAAAGGCCCCGCGCGCCGCAAGCCCATCATCTTGTCAGCCGTCTCCGGCCTTGGCGTCAAAGACGCGCTCGGCGCCATCATCAAGGAAATCACCAAGGCGCGCGAAGCCGAGATACCCGAGGCCGCACCCGCCCTCGACGACACCGGCGAACCGCGCCCGCGCTGGACGCCGTGACGCTCAGATTCATCTTTTCATTGCGCGCCGCTGCGCCGGGCTTCGCCCGTCGGATCGCAACGCGCTAGAGCCATTGCGCGCCGCTGCCCGACGCTCAACTGTGCGCAAAAATGGAGCCATTCGCCAATTTGGAATAGGTGCTGATTGTGGATGGCCATAAATTGAACAGGCTCGTGCCCGATTGTTCATTCATCAGTCAGTTTGTGACGGGTATGAGAACGTGGATTGGGTTGATGCGAAAACTCGTGAAGATTGCCATTCTCGGCCTCAGCCTGTTCGTGGCCTACGCTGTTTGGCCGTTCCTCAGCGCGTACCAAATTCGCCAAGCGGTGCGCGGCGGCGACACGGCGGTCCTGGCCCAGAAAATCGAATTTCCAGCCATCCGCGCCAGCCTCAAGCACTCCCTGGCCGAACTCGCCGCCTCCAAGGCCGAAGCCGACTACGCTGCCGGCGTCCCGCGCCCTGGCCTGATCGCGCGCTTCAAGGCCTGGATGGCGCCCTCGGTTGTCGACCGCATCGTCGATCAATGGGTGACGCCGCACGGCCTACCGCAGGCCTACAACGCGCGCGATACGTGGCGCAACAGCGTGCGCCCCAACTTGCCGGTCCAACAACCGCCGCCACCGTTGTTTGCCGAGGCCTCGCTCGATGCCTCGCCGTTCGAGCGGTTCGCCGCGTTCTGGCGCCGCGTGCAGCGTGCCGCTTTTATTTCTATGACCCAAGTCGAGATCGAAGTCGCAGACCGCTACGAGCCAGAACGCCGCTATATCGGCCGGATGGAACTCAAGGGTCTCGACTGGAAGCTGACGAGCCTCAAGGTTGCCGGCAGCGGCTTTTGAGAGCCATTGCGTAAAATCCGATCGATCGTATTGGGTGAAAGGTAACGATGGGCGTGTAGCCTGGGGATGATCGCGGCTTGCGCGTGGTCGCATCAACGCCACGCCACATTCAGAAGCGCCCCTCGATGTCCGAAACCTTGTCGCTTGCGGGCCCGCTGGCCGCCACCCGCCAGGATGCAGTCGCCGCCCAAGGCCGCGTCCGGTTCGAGGCGGGCACGCGCGATCTGTTGCTCCTCGGTCTCAGAAAATTCGCCCTCACGGTCGTGACGCTGGGTCTCTATCACTTTTGGGGACGGGCGGAGATAAAACGCACGCTCTATCGCGCCATTCGCATCGACGGACATGCGCTGAGCTGGACCGGGACCGGACCAGAATCGCTGAAGACATTTATGATTGCCGCGTTGGTCTCGACGCCCGGTCTTGTTCTGCTGATCTGGTACTTCGTGTTTTTGGACGGCAAAAGCGGATTCGGTTTTCCGAACAGCTTTGCCTTGCGCCGGCTTCTGATCGGCATGCCGCTGCTGTTCCTGATCGGGTCGGCGGTCTATCGGCGGCGCACGCACGTCTTGCGCCGGAGCTGGGTCCGCGGTCAGCGCTTCGCCATGACCGGCCGCGCCTGGTCCTATGCGCGGCTGCACTTCTGGACGTCATTCGTGGTGCCGCCGACGCTTGGCTGGGCGGTGCCCTGGCGCACCGAAAAACTTGCGGCGCGGATCACGGGCGAGACCGCTTATCACGGCGTAAACTTTGCCTATGCGCCGGATGCGCGCGCCTTGTTGAAACTCTTCGCGTGGGTGTGGGTGACGGCTGCGCTGGTGTATCTGTGGATGATCGTCATGCTCGCCATGGCGATCGGGCCGGAACTGTCGGCGGCGGCTCAAGCGCGCACGATCTCCGCGCTGAAAAACTGGGATGTCGCGGCGCGCGCGGCGCCGATCCTGATCACGGCACTGGCCGCGTTCTATTGCATTGCCAAAGCTTGGTATGCGCGTGTCTTGCGCCACCAAGCCGAACGCACGACGCTCGGCGGCCTGCGGTTTGGGTTGCGTGTACCGGTGCCGGCTTATGTCTGGATGACGGCGTCGAACGCGCTGCTGCGGGCCCTTTCTCTCGGCATTCTGACGCCCTGGTGCGAGGCGCGGCATTGGCGCTTTCTGATCGCGCATCTGCATGTCAATGGACCGCTGCCAGAAGCCGCGCGCTGATCGTCACCGTTGACAGGGCGGAGTGTCTGGGCACTGGATGTGGCTTCGGCCGATCGAGACCCGCGCATGCCCCCAGCGAACGAACATCTTCCGATCCTGCTGCGCGCGCCGCAGCCGGGCGATATCGGTTGGGTGATCCATCGCCACGGCGCGCTCTATGCCGCCGAGTACGGGTGGGATGCAAGCTTCGAGGCGCTGGTTGGCACGGTCGCGATCGGCTTTGCTCAATCGCACGACCCGGCCTGCGAGCGCTGCTGGATCGCGACGCGGGGTGACGGCATCCTTGGCTCCGCATTTGTGATGCGGAAGGACGCCGAGGTTGCCAAGCTGCGTCTTGTTTATGTCGAGCCGCACGCGCGTGGCCATGGTCTTGGGCGCACTTTGGTGGAGGCGGCGATGGCATTCGCGCGCGACGCCGGATATAAGCGCATGACGCTCTGGACCAACGATGTGCTGTTGCCAGCGCGCAGGCTGTATGAGCGGCTCGGGTTCACGATGACAGCGCAAGAACCACACCTGAGCTTCGGCCACAGCCTGGTCGGCGAGACTTGGGAGCGAGACTTGGGAGCCCGATTTGTGAAGACTGGCTTGACGCCGCGACAGCAGGACCTAGCAGAATGACCTCGGTGGTTTTCCTGATCGGCGCCGTGGTAGCGGCGGTGCTGCTGAGCCTGCTGGTGGCGACGCTTTATGTGAAAGAGCTGCGGATCTGGCCGACGCCCGGTGTTGGAACCTGGCAGAGCTATGTTTTCTGGCCGCTGTTTCGCGGCCTCAACGTGCTGTGCTTTGCTGCGGCGATCCTGGATCGCGCCCCTGTCCTCGGTTTGCCGGCTTGGCTGCGCGTGATTGCCTTTGCGCTGCTCGCGGCATCGATCGCGCTCTTCCTCTATTCGTTCCAAATTCTTGGTCGCGACAACAGCTATGGCGCGCAGGATGGTCTCGTGACCGGCGGCATTTATCGATGGAGCCGCAATCCGCAGAACGCGATGCTGATCGTGGTCTACGGCTGCCTTGCGTTCGCCGCCGACAGCGCGGGAGCCTATCTGCTGTGCGCGGCGATGATGGCGGTCTATGCACTGATGGTGCTGGCGGAAGAACCGTGGCTCGCGGCGGCCTATGGCGAGGCTTATCGGCGTTATTGCGCCGAGGTGCCGCGTTTTTTCAACTGGCGGCGCGCGTTTGACGCGGCCAGCAAGAGCGATGCCCGCTAAAAATCCGCCTCCTCTTCGCCCGCGAGCCGCTTCTGGTGGCGCAGGTGCTGCCAGATCGCAAAGCCGGTCGAGAGTGCCGCAAGCGTCAGCAGAACACCCGAGATCGGCCGGGTGATGAACAGCCACGGATTGTCGTCGGTCATGATCGCGCGGATCAGATTGATCTCGATCTGATCACCGAGAATGAGCCCGAGGATCAGCGGCGCAAGCGGGAACCCGGCCTTGACCAGGATGTAGCCAATGACGCCGAACAGCAGCAGCACATAAACGCTCTGCATCGTATTGTTGAGCGCATAGGCGCCGATCACGCAGAGGACAAGAACGACGGGCGCGAGGACAGCGAGGCGGACGCTGGTGATGCGGATCATCAGCGGCATAAAGGCGAAGCAGACGAGCAGCATCAGCGGATGCGCGAGGATGTAGGCGGCATAGAGGCCGTAAGCGAGGCCGGGGTTTTGGGAAATGAACAACGGGCCGGACTGGATGCCGTGAATGGTCATGGCGCCGAGCATCACGGCGGTGACCGCGTCGCCTGGAATGCCGAAGGCCATGATCGTCATCAGCGAGCCACTGACGTTGGCGTTGTTGGAGGCTTCCGACGCGATGATGCCTTCGGGATGGCCGGTGCCGAACAGCTCAGGCGTCTTCGAGAATTTCTTGGCCTGGTCGTAGGCCATCACGCTCGAGGCGCTGCCGCCGATGGCTGGCAGGATTCCAATGATCAGGCCGACGATGGTCGCCCACAGTAGCTGGAACGGCTGGCGGATGATTTCCCAGTTGAGTTTCAGATGGGAGAATTTTTCGAACTTCGGCTGCGGCACCGTCGTGGCATTGGGCTGACCGTACTTCTCGATGTCGGTCATGATCTGGGCGAACGCGAAGATGCCGATTAGGACGGGCAGAAACGCAAAACCGCCGCCGATGAAGGCCGAGCCGAAGGTGAAGCGCGGCACGCTGCCGATCGGATCGGTGCCGATCACGGTGATCAAGAGGCCCAGCGCCGTCGACATCAGACCTTTGACGAGAGAGGACTCGGTCAGGCCCGCGACCATCGCCATGGCGAGCACGAACAGCGAGAAGTATTCCCAGGGCCCGAACTCGAGCGCGATGGCCGCCAGCGGGCCAGTGAGAAAAACCAGGAACAGCGCGCCGAGCAGGCCGCCCCAGACGGACGCCCAGATGCCGAGCCAGATCGCGCGGCCGGGCTCGCCCTTGCGCGCCATCGGGAAGCCGTCGAACGTGGTCGCGATGGAGGCGGGCGATCCGGGAATGCCAATCAGGCAGCATGTCATGAGGCCGCCGGTTGAGCCGCCGACGTAAACGCCGGTCATAGCGGCGAGGCCCGCGAGCGGATCGAGGCCATATGTGAAAGGCAGGATCATGATCACCGTCATGGTGATCGTGACGCCGGGAAGCGAGCCGCCGACGACGCCGGCAATGGTGCCGATCAGCAGCGGCAGCATGTATTTCCATTGCAGCATCGTGACGATGCCGGCCACCAGGAGATCGAGCATGACTTACCACCCCGTCCAGGCGCCGCGCGGCAGCAGCACCAGCAAATAGTCGTTGAAGACGGTGTAGGTTACGGCGGTGGTCGCGGCCGCGATGGCGAGGATGATCGCCCATTTTTGCGGCGTCTCCGGGCGCTCCATCGCGATCTGAAACAGGGCGACGAACAGCAGTGTCGACAAGCGGAAGCCGATCAGCGGCAGTGCCGCGATGTAGAGCGAGACCAGCAGAAACGCGATCGCGACGAGCGTGTAGTCGCGGGTCGCCGTCGCGACGGCCGCACCTGGAGCGGCCGTCAACTTGCGCTGCGCGAACATGTCTTGCGCGACCAGAACCGCGCTCATGATTCCGAGAAACGCGAGAACGATTGTTGGATAGAAGCCGGGTCCGATCGGCACGATTGGAAGCTTCGGCAAGCCGAGCGCCTGCGGCAGCAAGATAAGTGTGATGGCGAGGCCGATCAGCCCCGCCACACCATCGCGACCCAGTTTCATTTCTTGATCAAGCCGAGGTCGGTCATGATAGTTTTGTTCTCGCCGTCGATCTTATCGAGAAACTTGGCATAGTCGGCGGCGTTGAGATGGACGACCCGCGTGCCCTGCAGCTTCATGGCAGCGGCGAACTCGGGTTCTTTCGCGGCTTTCTCGCAGGCTTCGCCGAGTTTCGCACGCACCGGCGCCGGCGTATTCTTCGGCACCATGAGACCGCGCACGACTTCGTAGACGATGTTGATGCCGAGCTCCTTCAATGTCGGCACGTTCGGCAACTCTGGATCGCGCTTGTCGGTGGCGATGGCGAGGAAGCGCAGCTGACCGGCATCGACCTTGCCTTTTTGCGTGAGGTTCGAGTCGGTCAAGTCGATGTGGCCGCCGAGGATGGCGTTCATGCGCGGCGCGAGACCGTCGTAGGAGACATACTTGAACTTCAGGCCCGTCGACTTCTCGATCATGGCGGGGAAGATGTGGCTGGTTGACCCGAGCGTCGCGCCGACCGTGATGGCGCCGGGCCGCGCCTTCGCGTCAGCCACGAATTCCGGCCACGTCTTCCAAGGCGTTTTCGAGGAGGCGGTGAGGACCGACGGTGTGCCCGCGATCAAGCAGATGGGTTCGAAGTCCGTGTATTTCACATCGGCGAGGCCGGCGTAGAAGGTGAGGTGGATGTAGTCGTGCACGGCATAGAGCGTGTAGCCGTCGGGCGCCGATCCCTTGGCTTCTCGCGCGCCGACCGTGCCGGATGCGCCGCCGACGTTGGCGATGATGGCGGGCTGGCCGAGATGCTTTTGCAGCAACGGCGCGAACGGGCGGAAGATGTTGTCGGTGTCGCCACCGGCGGCCCATGGCACGATCACCTTGATGGGGCGCTCGGGATAGCCTTGCGCGGCGGCGCCCGTCGCGGTCAGCGCGACGGCAAGGGACGCAAGAGTGGCGAACAGTTTCCGCATTGTATCTCTCCCGGGGTCTCGTTCTTTGTTGGCCGGGATGATAGCGTCGATGCGGTCATTGGCAAGGACACACCCATGCAAAGATTTACCGTCGGATTGGCTGGCCTCGGGTCGATCGGGCTCAAGGTTGCACGCACCATCGATGCCGGCGGCATTCCGGGCCTGACGCTGACAGCAGTGTCGGCGCGGGACGAGGCAAAAGCCCGCCGCAACCTAGCGGATTTCAAGTCGCAGCCAAAGCTCACGAGCCTTGCGGCACTTGCCGATCATGCCGATATCGTCGTCGAGTGCATCCCAGCGAAGCATTTTGCCGAGGTGGCTGAGCCGGCGCTCGCCAAGGGACGCATGTTCATGCCGCTGTCCGTCGGACAACTGTTGACCCACATGCACCTGATCGAAACCGCAATGCGGACCGGTGGACGCATTCTGGTGCCGACGGGCGCTTTGCTGGGGCTTGACGCCGTGCGCGCCGTCGCCGAAGGCAACGTGACATCGGCCAAGATCATTACCCGCAAACCTCCGGCGGGACTGAAAGGCGCGCCGCTGCTGGCCGAGCGCAACATTTCGGTCGACGATCTGACGGCGCCATTGCGCGTGTTCGAGGGGACGGCGCGCGATGCCATCAAAGGCTTCCCCGCTAACGTCAACGTGGCGGTGGCGCTGTCACTGGCCGGCATCGGCGCCGATCGGACGCGGGTCGAGATCTGGGCCGATCCGACGGTGACGCGCAACACGCACACGATCGAGGTCAAATCCGACAGCTCGGATCTGTCGATGACGATCCAAAACATCCCGTCGGTCGAAACGCCCGCCACCGGCAAAGTCACCGCACTCTCGGTGATCGCGGCGCTGCGTCGCCTCACCGCGCCACTGGTGATTGGGAGCTGATTCAGTCCCAGCCGCTGCTGCCGCGACGTCCGGCCTTGACGTCGCTGCGCCGCTTCTTGCCGTCGATGCGGCGTTCCTTGGCTGCGCGCGTCGGCTTGGTCTTGATCCGCTTTTTTGGCACGTGCGCCGCAGCGCGGATGAGATCGGCCAAGCGATCGCGCGCGTCGTCGCGGTTCATCTCCTGGGTGCGAAAGCGATCCGCCTGAATGACGAGCACGCCGTCCTTGGTGAGGCGTTTGCCGGCAAGCTTCATGAGCCGAACGGCGACGGCATCAGGCAGGCTTTTCGACGCACGCACATCGAAGCGCAACTCGACGGCGGTCGAGACCTTGTTGACGTTCTGGCCGCCAGGACCCGAGGCTCTGACGAAGCGCTCGGTGAGCTCGGCTTCATCCAGGGTGATGGTGTCGTTGATTTTCATTGAACCACTCTAACTGACTCGTTGGAATGATGGATCACTACACCCTTAAATTGAGTTAAGATATTTTAAACAATTTTGGCGCGTATTTTATGCGTCGCTGCTTGTGTCGTCGTGGCGGCGGGCCCGGCCTTGTTGGCCGGCGCTCCAATCTTGTATCGCGTATGGAGTTTCCCTTGTCCCACCCTTCGATGCGGCGCCATCCGGCGCTGCGACTGATGCCGGCTGCGCACGCACGGCGCATGCTGGCGGATCGCCGATCCCTCACGCTCTCCTCCAGCGCGCTGGCGCTGGTGCTATCTTGTAGTCTTGGCGCGGATCCGGCCGCGGCGCAGTTCATCTGCCAGCAGTACGGCGGCAGCACCGGCGGCGCGACGGCCGGTTCATTTGCACTCGCCTGCGGCGATTCAGCGACCGCCGGCACGGGCGCGAATGCTCTCGGTTACCAGGCGCAGGCGAACGGCAACTACGCGTCCGCCATCGGGTTCACGGCACGGGCGCCCGGCGACAACGCATCCGCCATCGGCAGCTACGCACGCGCGGAAGGCGGCAATTCCACGGCCATCGGCAGCGCAACGTCGGCCACGGGCAGCGATGCCACGGCGATCGGAAGTGCGACTGAAGCCCGCGGGACCAATGCGACCGCAATCGGTGC
This sequence comes from uncultured Alphaproteobacteria bacterium, assembly GCA_963779515.1. Taxonomy (GTDB): domain Bacteria; phylum Pseudomonadota; class Alphaproteobacteria; order Rhizobiales; family Hyphomicrobiaceae; genus CAVZYN01. The sequence continues at coordinate 125,131 of CAVZYN010000001.1, read as the reverse complement.
AACGGCGCAGGCGCTGACCACCAACACGACAGCCGTTGGTGCTGCGGCCCTGGCCGACGGTACCAACGCAACGGCGCTTGGTGGTTCGGCGCAAGCGCGTGGTGACAATTCGGCGGCCCTGGGCCGCACGGCGCGTGCGATTGGACAAAGCGCGACGGCGGTTGGTGCGTTGGCACGCGCCAATGCCGACTTCACAACTGCTGTCGGCGGCGACGCGCAAGCCACCGGCCTTGGCGCCACAGCGGCGGGCAGCGGCGCGCAGGCTGCTGGCGAGAATGCGTCTGCTTTTGGACGCGGATCGGTCGCATCGCAAAGCTTGAGCACGGCTTTCGGTCAGAATTCGGCGGCGATTGGTACGGCCGCAACGGCGACCGGCGGAAGCGCGCAGGCAACAGCGCAAAATAGTAGCGCCTACGGTCAGGGTTCCGCGGCTACAGGCGCTGGTGCGACGGCCATTGGCCAGGGCTCGGTGGCTGGCCACACCAATTCGGCGGCTTTCGGCATTGGTGCGACGACCGCGCGCGCCAATCAGCAAATGTTCGGGACCACCAACAACACCTATACATTCGCCGGGCTGACATCGGCCGCGAGCACGGCGGCGCAAACGGGACCAATATCCGTCGTCACCACGGATGCGAGCGGCACGCTGGCGGCAAAAACCCCCAATGCTCTGTTCCAATCGTCCGGTGCAAACAGCACGGCGCTCGGATTTGGCGCCACTGCCGCCGGCACCAACGGGTTAGCGCTTGGGCCGAATGCATCGGCGGGACATGATAACTCCGTGGCGCTCGGCGCGGGAGCGGCGACGACACGCGCAAACCAGATTGCGCTTGGATCGGCGACCAGCACCTATACCGCAGCAGGACTTGGCACGGCTGCGAGTCGCGCGACGCAGTCGGGCGCGTTGCAGGTCGTGACCGTCGATGGCAATGGCAACATGGCGGGCGATGGTGGCGCGCTACAAACGCAGGTCAATACCAACACGACGTCTATCACAGGTTTGACGGGCCGCGTTGGCACGTTGGAAACAGGTCTCACCGCCGTGCAGACCCAGACAGCAACGAACACGACGACGATCTCCACGATCAACTCGCGCGTGACGTCGGTTGAAGGCACGGTTGGCACGCTTGGCACGCGGATGACGGCGGCGGAGGGCAACATCACGACGCTGCAAGGCCAGACCGCGGCCAACACCACGGCGATCTCGACGCTCAATACGCGGGTCGATCAGAACGACGCCCGGGTTGGGGTCGTCGAGCAGCAGACCCAGCGCAACACCCAGGATGTCGCCACCGCGCGGCGCGAGGTCGCAAGTCTCTCCAACACGGTGCAGTCATTCGACACCCGCATCGGTGCTGCGGAAGCCAATGCCTCGACCGCGGTTCGCGAGACGCAGCGCGCGCACCAACGCATCGACGGCCTCGAAGTCAAGACCAAGCAGGCGCTGGAAGGCGTGGCAGTCGCGCTGTCGCTCGCTGATCCGGTTCTCAGCGGCGGCGACGTGTTCGGGCTGAAGATGAACTACGGCAGCTATGCCGGCCAGAACGCCATCGGCGTGAGCGCGATGGGCATGCTGTCCCGCAATGTGTTCGGCAACGGCGAGACGCTCGCATTGTCGGGTGGCGTTGGTGTCGGACTTGGCGACAACAATGTCGGCGCACGCGCCGGCCTTCAGCTGACGTGGAAATAAACCTCAAAGTGCGCCTGGCATCGCGAGGCGCACCCATTTAATTTGGAGTTTCTGCAATGCCACATGCGTTGTTGTGCCTTGTTGCCGTCGTCACCATGGCGATGCTGATGCCGATTGCGGCCCCGGCTGCTGAGCCGCCAGCCGCAAAGCCGCCGGTCGCGACGTTTGCACGTGCCGCGATCGCACCTGATCTTCCGCCGCAATATCTCTATCTCATCCGCGCGACGCTGCAGACGCTGAGTGACGCCAACCGGACCGGGAACTACACGGTGCTGCGCGACATCGCGGCACCAAGCTTTCGCGCGGCCAATACTGCCGCGGACCTGGCGCGCGTGTTCGCAGATCCGCGGCAGAAGAACATCGATCTCGCCGCCGCGCTGCTGCTTATGCCGAAACTCGCGCAAGCCGCACATCAGGATGCGCAGCAGCGCCTGGTGCTGACAGGACACGTCCCGAGCCAGCCGGCGCGTCTGACATTCGATTTGCGTTTCGAGGCGGTCGGCGGGCATTGGCACTTGGCGGCGGTCGCGATCGGTGTTGAAGCGAACCCAAAAACTGCCGGTGCGGCACGATGACCTGTCAAATTGCGCCGACACTTCGCAGCATCTGTGGCTTCATCCCTGGCGCGACTTTACTTGCGGCATCGCCTTGTTATAACGCTGCCTCCCAAGCAGAGAGATGATGACCGTATGTCCTTGGTTGCGCCGGTTTCTGGTTCCGCCGCGTCCGCTGTCGCCGTGCCGGCCAGCGTGACGATCTGCGTCACCAGTTGCGGTCGCCTTGATCTGCTGGCGAAAACGCTTGCGTCATTCGCCGCGTTCAATACCGGTGGCCGCTTCATCATTTCGGAAGATTCGGCCGACGAGGCCGCCATCGCCAAGGTCCGCGCCGACTATCCACAGGCGCGCGTTCTCGCGGGCACGACGCGGCTTGGCTTGATGGCGTCGATCGACCGCATCTACAGCGCCGCCGATACTCCCTTCATCTTTCATCTCGAAGACGATTGGCAGTTCGATGGTCCGGTGAATTGGTATGCCGCGACCGGATTCCTCGTCGCGCGCGACGACGTCGCCAACGTCTCCGTCAGAGCGTTCGACGAAATCAAGGAGCGCTTCCGCGTGCTCTCCAAGCCCGCAACCTTCGCTGATACTCCTTTTGCCGTCATGCGGGCCAATGCGCACCCTGAGTTCTTCGGCTGGTCTTCGAACCCTGGGCTCATTCGCCGGAGCCTCTATGAGCAGTACGCGCCGTTCAGCCGGCTCTTGCACGACCAGATGTCGGGCCTCATCAAGAAGGACGGCCGCACGGTTGCCTATCTCTTGCCGGGTGTCGCACGCCACATTGGCCAGGACCGGAACGTGACCGATCCGACCATGCCCGCGCGGCCGACGTCGCGGCCGGCAAAATGGCTGCGCGCCATCAACAAGAAACTCTACTATCGCGGCTGGCGCAAAGAACCGTTCTGATGGCGAGCCCCGAGCCTTTGACAGAACCTAACCCCGCCGCCGCGCCGGCACCCATTCCCTTGAGCGTGTTGATCCGCACGGTCAATGACGCCGATCGGATCGCGGCGACGATCACGTCCGTGTTGCCGCTCGGCGCGGAGATCGTCGTCATCGATTCGGGATCGAAGGACGACACCGTCGCAATCGCAACCAAGCTCGGCGCGCGCGTGATCTTCAATCCGTGGCCGGGATTTGGGCCGCAGCGGCGCTTTGGCGAGGACGCGTGCAAGAACGACTTCGTCTTCTCGCTCAACTCCGACGAAATCGTGACCCCGGCCATGGCCCGGGAGATTCGCGCGCTGTTCCAGTCGCCGTCTCCGCCACGACTCATAATCGTGCGCAAGGCCTTGATCTTCCCGCATCATAAGAAGCCCCCGCCATTCGGCTTCTATCATGAGCAGATCTTGATCTATGACAGGCGCATTGCCCGGACGGATCCAAACCCGAACTGGGACAAGCTGACCGTGACGGCCGCTGAAACGCCGGTGACGATCAAGGAACCGCTGTGGCACTACAGCTTCCGCGACTGGCATCACATGGTCGGCAAGGCCAACTACATCGCCAAGCTCGCCGGCGACACCCAATCGGTGCGGTCACGGGCGATGCTGGTCGTCCGGCTGTTCACCGAATTCCCGCTCACGTTCCTGAAATTCTATTTTCTACGCCTCTACTGCCTCGGCGGCGTCGATGGCTTCACCATGGCCGTCATGACCGCCTTTGGCCGTTGGGCCCGCATCGTCATGATGCTCGAACGCCACGATCACGGCGGCAAGAGCCGCTAACCGTCACAAGCCATGCTGGCCGGGTCAAAGCAGCCCGCGCTTGGCGAGGTTTTGCATCAACGCGGCAGTGCCGAATGTCCAGGGCGGGGCGTCGCCGGCATGGACCATGCGGTTGACGAGCGCGCCGAGCGCGGGTGAATGGATGGTCACGATATCGCCGATCTTGTGCGTGAACCCCTGACCGGGCGTGCCGCGATCCTCGGTCGGGGCAAACATGGTGCCAAGATAGAGGATCGCGCCGTCGGGATACTGGTGCGTCGTACCGAGCATTTCGCCAACGAGATCGGCGGGATCGCGGGCGATCTCGCTCATCGACGATTTTCCGGTCAGGCGGAACCCTTCGGGGCCATCGACGGTCAAATGCACGTCCATCTTACGCACGGTGTCGAGCGAGAACCTATCGTCGAAGAGGCGGATGAAAGGGCCGACGGCCGCGGAGGCGTTGTTGTCTTTCGCTTTCGAGAGCAGCAGCGCCGAGCGGCCCTCGAAGTCGCGGAGATTCACGTCATTACCGAGCGTCGCGCCGACGATCCGGCCCGCCGACGTGACGACCAGCACGACTTCGGGCTCGGGGTTGTTCCAGGTCGAGCGCGGATGCAGGCCCGCATCCATGCCGTGGCCGACGGCGGCCATTGGTTGCGCCTTGGTGAAAATCTCCGCGTCCTCGCCAATGCCGACCTCGAGATACTGCGACCAGGCACCTGCCGCGATCAGCGTCTTCTTGAGCTCGAGGGCCTGCGGGGACCCTGGCTTCAGCGCGCGCAGATCGCCGCCGAGTTGCTTCTCCACGGTGAGGCGGATGGCGGCCGCTTTCTCTGGCGCGCCCTTCGCCTGCTCTTCGATAACGCGTTCAAGCATCGAGCGCGCGAAGGTGACGCCGGCGGCCTTGATGGCCTGGAGATCGTTGGGGGCGAGCAGCCAGGGCTTCGTCGGATCGCGGGTGAGCTCGGGTGTATTGGCGAGGATGTCGGCGAGACGGCCAATCTTTTCGCCGCTCCCTTTTCGCACGATTCGCGACGGCATCGGGGCGCTCGCAGAGCGCGGTCATCGTCGGACCATGAGCCGTGATGTCGTAGACGCCATCGGTGCGGATGGCGACCACCGACGGTCCACCGGCATCAGGACGCCAAACGCGGCCGGCCAGCACGGCACTTCCGGCGTCCTGTGGCAAGGCCACGGCTTCAGTCATTCTCGCCCGCATCGGACACTCCCTCGATCCACCGCATGGTTCAGCGCGGCTTGACATCTTTCGAGGAAAGATAGATCGCCAATCCGAGGCCGAGCGCAAGGGCAAGCGTCGCAAAAATCCAGCGATAGGCTTCGACTGAATAGCCGGCTCCAGCGGCTGGAAACAGCGGCGGGATCAGACCGGTGAGGATTGGCAGCAGCGCGGTGCCACCCAGTTGCCACATGTTGCCTGTGGTCGCGCCGCGGCCGGCCAGATGATCCGGGAACAGGCTGCGCATGTGGGTCAACAGGATCGTGTTGTAGGACGTAAAGCCCGCAAGCAGCACCAGCGCGGCGATCGCGACCGGCAAGGGCGGAGCCGGATTGACGGCGAGGTAAATCAAGACCGCCAACCCGACCGAGCCGCAGGCGACAGCAATCCATTTGCGCGTGTTGAGGACGCGATCGAGCGGTCCGATGATGAGCACCATGACGAGATAGGCCACCGCAAGCGCGGACAGCACATTACCGCGTGCGACTGCGTCAAGGCCGTGCACGTCCTTGAGGTATGTTCCGGCCCAGAGCCCGGTCATGGTGACGGCTGCTGCATAGGCCACCGCAAACAGCGCGAACACCGGGATGACGCCCGGCATGCGCAGCACTGTCACGACTCCGGCAATGGGGCCGAGCACGTCTTTGGGTGTGCCCGAGCGATCCTCGTTGCGAGGTGGATCGCGAACCAGCCCATAGAACAACGCACCAACAGCCGCGGCGACGATCGCCGAGATGGCAAACGCCATGCGCCAACCCACGAGTTCCGACGCAAAGGCGAGAGGCGCACCCGCGCTGAACACGCCAATTTGGCTGAGAGCAAAGACCCACGACAGCACGGTGCTCCAGCGCGCGCGCGGGAACCAGCCAGATACGAGAACGACGGCTGCCATGAAGCTGCCAGCACAACCGAATCCGGTGACGACGCGCGCGGCGATGAACAATTCTGGCGTCGTCGCGATCGCATGCATCAGCGCGCCGATCACCATGAAGATCGACAATGCCGCAACCGTGACGCGCACGCCGATGCGATCAAAGGCAACGCCCACCGAAATCTGGGCCACGAGCAAGGCGATGTAGAAACTTCCGTTGGAAAACCCGAGCTGGCGCGCGCTGAGACCAAGGTCCTGGATCAACTCCGGCGCAATCACCGCGAGGGCGGTGCGATAGAACTGCGAGAGAATGGTGGTTGCCGCCAGCATTGCGACGAGCGCGGCCGTGCCGCCGGCGCCCGGGCGCGATCGTATTTTAGGTGGTGTCATTGCAGGCGTGCATCCTCACGATCAAATGAAGGTATACACACGTGCGTCATCAAATCCAATTGATGCGCCCCCCGCGCATCGCGAGGCGATCATGCCTTGACGCCTTTGGCCTTGATCGCGGCCTGGGCCGCCGAGAGACGCGCGACCGGTACGCGGAATGGCGAACACGAGACGTAGTTGAGGCCCGAGCGATGGAAGAACTCGACGGACGCGGGGTCGCCGCCATGCTCGCCGCAGATGCCAATTTTCAGATCAGGCCGGACCGTGCGGCCACGCTCGGTACCGATGCTGACGAGTTCGCCGACACCGTCCTGATCGATCGATACGAAAGGATCGATCTCGAAGACGCCTTTGGCCTCGTAGTCGCCGAGGATCGGGCCGGCGTCGTCGCGCGACAGGCCGAGACAGGTTTGTGTCAAGTCGTTGGTGCCGAACGAGAAGAACTCGGCGCCGTCCTTGCCGCCAGCGATTTCAGCAGCCCTCAGTGCGGCGCGCGGCAACTCGATCATTGTCCCAATCTGATAGTCGAGCTTGGCGCCCTTCTCGGCGCTGACGGCGGCGGCGGTCTTGCGGATGAGCTCGGCGAGGATATCGAATTCGCGCCGATAGGCGATGAGCGGGATCATCACCTCTGGAACGACTGGCTTACCGGTAGTCTTGGCTGCGTTGATGGCAGCCTCGAAGATGGCACGGGCCTGCATCTCGGTGATCTCGGGATAGCGGATGGCGAGACGGCAGCCGCGGAAGCCGAGCATTGGATTGAATTCGTGCAGCTCGTTGACTCGCGCGCGCAGTTTTTCAAGGGGCACGCCGAGCTCCTTGGCGACGGCGGCGGCCTCGCGCTCTTCATGCGGCAAAAACTCATGCAGCGGCGGATCGAGCAGGCGGATGGTGCACGGCAGGCCCGCCATGATCTCGAACAGAGCCTCAAAATCGGCGCGCTGGTGGTTGAGCAATTTAGCGAGCGCGCGGCGACGTCCGGCTTCGTCGTCGGCGCAGATCATTTCGCGTACGGCGAGGATCCGGTCGGCATCGAAGAACATGTGCTCGGTGCGGCAGAGCCCGATACCTTCGGCGCCGAAATCGCGCGCGGTCTTGGCATCGCGCGGGGTATCGGCGTTGGCGCGCACGCCCATCGAGCGGGCGGCGTCGGCCCAGCCCATCACCGTGCCGAAGTCACCGGACAGTTCCGGCTGGCGCATTTTTACTCGACCTTTGAGGATTTCACCGGTGGAGCCATCGATGGTGATGGCGTCGCCCTTGCGATAGACGTTGCCCGCGACCGTCATTGTGCCAGCCTTGTAGTCGATGCGGAGCGTGCCAGCGCCGCAGACACACGGGCGGCCCATGCCGCGTGCGACCACGGCGGCATGGCTGGTCATGCCGCCGCGCGTTGTCAGAATGCCGACCGCAGCATGCATGCCGTGAATGTCTTCAGGGCTCGTTTCGATGCGCACGAGAATGACCTCGACGCCCTTGGCCTTCAAAGCCTCGGCCTCATTGCTGTCGAACACGATCTCGCCGGAGGCAGCCCCCGGAGAGGCTGGAAGTCCCATCCCGATGACGGACTTCTCGGCCTTGGGATCAATGGTCGGGTGCAGCAGTTGATCGAGAGCGGCGGGATCAACGCGCAGGACGGCTTCTTCTTTGGTCAACACGCCTTCATCGACGAGATCGACGGCGATCTTGAGCGCGGCCTTGGTGGTGCGCTTGCCAGAGCGGGTCTGCAACATCCAGAGCTTGCCTTCCTGGATGGTGAATTCGACATCCTGCATGTCGCGGTAGCGGCCCTCGAGGCGATCGAAAACGGCGGCGAGTTCGCGGTACGTCTCGGGCATCAGACCTTCGAGCGAGGGCGCGGTTTCGCCGGCGGCCTTGCGTGAGGCTTCGGTCAGGGGCTGCGGCGTGCGGATGCCGGCGACGACGTCTTCGCCCTGCGCGTTGACGAGGAACTCGCCGTAGATCTCTTTGGTGCCGACGGAGGGATTGCGCGTGAATGCGACGCCGGTGGCGGAGGTCTCTCCACGATTTCCGAACACCATCGCCTGCACGTTGACGGCGGTGCCCCAGCTCTCCGGAATGGAATTGATGCGACGGTAGGTGATGGCGCGCGCGCTCATCCAGGAGCCGAACACGGCGCCGATTGCACCCCAGAGCTGGGCGTTGGTGTCCTGTGGGAAGGGCTTACCGGTCTCGCGCTGGACGGCCGCCTTGTACTGCTCGATGACGGTGCGCCAGTCGGCTGCCGTCATGTCCGTATCGAGGTGATAGCCCGCGTCGGATTTAGCAGTTTCGAGAATGTCTTCAAAGATGCCGTGATCCACGTCGAGCACGACGTCTGAATACATCTGGATGAAGCGGCGGTAGCTGTCATAGGCGAAGCGTTCATCGCCCGATCTCTTCGCCAGTCCTGCGACCGTTGCATCGTTGAGGCCGAGGTTGAGAATTGTATCCATCATGCCCGGCATCGACGCGCGCGCACCAGAGCGAACGGAAACCAGCAGCGGGTTGGAGGGATCTCCGAATCCGGCGCCGACGGTTTTGCCAACGGTCGCAAGGGCCACTTCGGCCTGCTCCCTGACGCCGGCGGGGAGCGCCTTGGCGTTGGCATAGTAGGCGGTGCAGACCTCGGTCGTGATCGTAAAACCGGGCGGGACGGGCAAGCCGAGGCTCGCCATCTCGGCGAGGTTCGCGCCCTTGCCGCCGAGCAGATCTTTCATGCCGGCTGCGCCATCGGAATGGCCGGGCCCAAAGGCGTAGACCCACCTCTTGGATTCTGCGCTCGAACTCTTGGCTACGGAACTCTTGGCTACGGAACTCTTGGCAACGGAACTCTGGGCAACGCGGCTCTGATCGGCGGACATCGGATCACTCTCCTCTTGTCGAGACGGCGGGGAGTTGGTGAGTACGTCCTGCTTAACGCCCTCTATGGTGCGGTGCAAAACGAAACTTGCCGATACCGAACAAACAAGGGTGTCCCAATTCGCCGCTTTGACGCAGCGATTGGGATTGCGCAGTCTGACAGTCCGCCTTTGGCCAGCCGGCCAACCCCCTCCTCCCAGCAAGAGTTATGCCGATGACGGATCGTCTGCCCGAGGTTTTGAAGACACTTGATAAGGGCCGCGAGGCCGCTCTCGGCCGCTTGTTCGAGTTCCTCAGGATTGCCAGCATTTCAACCGACCCGGCCTACACGGCGGACTGCCGCAAGGCCGCGGAATGGTGCCGGGCGGAACTCGCGGCGATTGGATTTGCCGAGACCAAGGTCGTGCCGACACAGGGCCACCCCATGGTGATCGCCCACGATCGAAAGTCGATCCCGAAGGGCATGCCGCATGTGCTGTTCTACGGGCACTATGATGTGCAGCCGCCGGACCCGCTGGACCTGTGGACAACGCCGCCGTTCGAGCCACGGATCGCGACCGAAAAAGGCAACGGCAAGGTGATCATCGCCCGTGGCGCCGAGGACAACAAAGGTCAGCTGATGACGTTCGTCGAGGCGGCGCGAGCCTGGAAACAGGTGGCGGGCGAATTGCCGATCGCGGTGACGGTGCTGCTGGAGGGCGAGGAAGAATCCGGCTCGCCATCGCTGGCAGGGTTCTTGAAAAAGCACGGCAAGGAGGTGACGACGGATCTCGCCCTCGTCTGCGACACTGGCCAATGGGATAAAGATACGCCGGCCATCACGACGCAATTGCGCGGCATGGCGGCGATCGAAGTGGTGGTGACGGCGGCAAAGCGCGATTTGCATTCCGGCATGTATGGATCGGCGGCGGCCAACCCGATCCGCGTGCTCGTTGGCATTTGCGGGGCACTGCACGACAAGACCAACAAGGTCACGGTGCCGGGGTTCTACGACGGTATCAAGAGGCCGACCGCGAAGACACTCAAACAGTGGCAGAGCCTCGGATTCAGCGACAAGGAATTTCTTGGCGAGGTCGGACTGAGTGTGCCGGCCGGAGAGACGAACTTCTCGGTCATGGAACAAATCTGGGCGCGGCCGACGCTGGAATTCAATGGCATCACGGGTGGCTATCAAGGCGCCGGTTCGAAGACCGTCATCCCGTCGCAAGCCTCGGTCAAGATTACGTGCCGGCTGGTGCCCGGGCAGAACCCGCAGGCGATCCTGAAGGGCATCCAGGCGTTCGTGCGCGCGCGCTTGCCGGCAGACTGCACCGCAGAGTTCCTCGGCATGGTGGGCAGCGAAGCCGTGCTGTTCGATCAGGAGCGCCCGTTCATCAAGACGGCAGCGCGGGCGTTGTCGGAAGAATGGGGGAAGGATGCGCCGTGCATCGCACTTGGCGGATCGATTCCGATCGTGACGTCTTTCAAGGACGACTTGGGCATGGAGTTGCTGCTGGTCGGCTTTGGTCTCGATGACGATCGCATCCATAGTCCGAACGAGAAGTACAATCTCTCGAGCTTCCACAAAGGTGCGCGTAGCTGGGCGCGGATCCTGGCGGCGATGGGTAGATGACTACGACACGCGCCACTTCTCGGCGAACTTGAGGACGATGGCTGCGGCGCGTTCGCTCGGCACACCGCCGTCTTCAAGCAGAAGCTTGTTCGGAATTTCGGCGAGCGCTGCTTTCTGTTCGAGATAGTTCTGCGAGTCCCGCAACAGCTCGTCGAGCGCGAAGGCAAGATTTTGCGGCGAGCAATGCTCTTGAATGTACTCGGGCACGACATTGCGACCGAGTACCAGATTGGGCAGGACGATAGAGGGCACCTTGACGAGGAAGCTCAACTTTGCAGCGATCGCATCGACCTTGTAGGCGACCACCATCGGTGTGCCGGCAAGCGCGAGTTCGAGCGTCACCGTGCCCGACGCGGCGAGTGCGACGCGCGCGAGCTTGAAGGCGCGGAACTTGTCCTCTTCGGTGTTGGTCAGGTGCACCCGCATGCGCGCCGCCGCCAATTTCTGCTCGACAAGATCACGCACGCTTTCGACGACCGGAATGATGACTTCGACCGGGCGCGTTGGCGTGTCGACCAGACGGATCGCTTGAAGAAAATCATCCATGAGACGGCCGACTTCCGACGGGCGGCTGCCGGGTAACATCACGACGACAGGGGCGCCGGGTCTCAGCTGAAGGCGCTTGACGAGCGGCGCCGCATCCAGGTTTCGCAGCCACTCGTGGCGCTCGATCAGCGGATGGCCGACGTAGGTGCACGGGGGGCCGCCGAGGCGCTTGTGGGCATCGGGCTCGAACGGCAGCAGCGCCAGCACGTGATCGATGTACTTCTTCATCTTGGCGGCGCGATAGCTGCGCCAGGCCCACACACTGGGGCTCACATAGTTTATGATCGGGATCGATGGCTTCTTCTTGCGGATGCGCTTGGCGATCGGATGGGTGAATTCGGGACTGTCGATGATCACAACAGCGTCGGGATCAGCAGCGATCGCGGCATCGGCAGTGCGCCAGACGCGCCCCACGATGCGCGGCAGGCGCGGCAGGATCGAGAGCGGGCCCATCACGGCGACATCCGATAGCGGAAACTGCGACACGAGGCCCTGAGCCGCCATGTGCTCGCCGCCGACGCCGAGGTAACGGATACGGCCCAGGCTTTCGGCGTTGAGCGCCGCCATCAGCTTTCCGCCCAGCGCATCGCCCGAGTGCTCGCCGGCGACCATGAAGATGCGCATCTCCTTGCGCCGCGACGAGATCGAAATGGTCTTCAGGTCTTGATCGCGGGCCATAACCTCTTACCCCCTCAGAGCTCTTGGCCGCGCGAACGGCCTGGTGAGCCACCGCGCGCTCATGTCGTCTGTTTTGGCCGGCACGAGAGAAGAAATAGGCCGTGTTCGTCCGCTTTGGCCACTGCATTATCCGAGGGATCGTTAATGCCCCAGTGATCAGCCGGCTGCGTAAGACTTTTATGCACAGCGAGGGCAACGCCTTCAAGCCTTGCAGCCGCGGCGCGTTCAATCAATTGGGCAATCAATTTGGTATCGACTTTACTCCAGTCCGCGACAATGAGAACACCGCGGCGGCGCGGACTCGAGCCGGAGCCCCATTGCCGGAGCGCAGCCGCACGCGCGATCATCTCCACGATGGTGTCTGAGGCGGTCACCGCAAGGATGTGTTGACGGGCGACGATGACGCCGTCACCCGCGCCAAAAGGCGAAAGGCGTGCCTGTGCTTCGAGGCCAGCATGGACATCGGCCAGCACGCGCGACTGCGGCTGATGGCGGCCGAGCACGCGGGCGACGACCGCTCCAGATTGATGGGTGGGCAATGCTGCGCGTGCCGCGACGCTCTGCGGCAAACCAACGACGGCGCACCCCAAGGCACGCACACGTGCGATGGTCTCAGCGCGGTCGAGCAGCAGGGTCTGATCGGCCGGCGCGGCGATGGCGGCAAGGCCGGCGGCAGCCGCACACTCGACGGTACGGGGCCCGAGCGTCGGCAGATCGACGCGCCGCTCTTGGCCGGGCTTCGGCGCCTTGACGAGGACACCCGCGCGAACTGCGAGTGGCGACACGCGAGCGAGCATCGCGTCGGTGCCTTCGACGCCCTCGATGGCGATGACGCGGCCATCGCGCACAACCACGGCCTGGCCGACATCGAGACCGCCGATCGCGGCAATGACATCGAGACCGCGCTGCACATCGTCTGCGGGGAGCACGGCGTGTGCGGGATCAATGGCGCCCTCGCCAAGTTTGAGGTTGGGCGCGACGGTATCGACGCCGCGCACCTCGATGCCGTTGGCCTCGAAAAAGCGGACGACGCGCGTGAGGACGTGATCGTCGCCGCCCTTCAACATTGCGAGAATGGCCGGAGCGTTGCGAATGAGACCGGCATCAGGTCGCAGTTTTTTGAGGTCGGGGCGGCGGACGTGGCCGGCAATGACAGCACGACCTCCACCTTGATGGCGCAAGAGGTCGAGAATACGGCCGACCTGCCCCCAATTGACCCACGCGTGGGCAAAGCGGGTGACGGTCTGATCCGCTTCACCCTCGATCGCGACGATATAGGGAATGCCGCCGCGCGCGGTCACCGCCTCCGCGATCGAGATTGGTAGCGTACCGCCGCCGGCGAGGATTCCGATCCGGCGAGACGGCTCTGGCGCGCGGTCCGGTGCCGTCATCAGCCACCTTCTGGCATCAAGCGTCCGTGCCGTTGCGCGGCGTGCACAGCGAGCGTTTGCCGCCAACGCGGATGAACGCGACGATTTCCTGCACGATCGGGTGCTTCTTGAATTCGTCGGCGACGTCTTCAACGCGCTCCTTCAGCGTGCCTTCGGCGGCGAACAAGAGGCGATACGCGCGTCGCAGATCATGGATATCCTCGCGCGAGAACCCGCGGCGCTGCAGGCCGATGATGTTGAGGCCGGAAAGATAAGCCCGGTTGCCGATGGCCATGCCGTAAGGGATCAGGTCGTTTTCGACGCCAGACATGCCACCGATGAATGAATGCGCTCCGACACGGGCGAACTGAATGACAGCGGCGCCGCCGCCAATGATGGCAAAGTCGTCGACGTCGCAATGGCCGGCGAGCATGACGTTGTTCGAGAAAATGACGTTGTTGCCAACGCGGCAGTCGTGCCCGACGTGGCTATTGGCGAGGAAAGCGCAGCGATCACCAACGATGGTCTTGCTGCCGCCGCCCTCGGTGCCGGGGTTCATCGTCACACCCTCGCGGATGAGGCATTCCGTGCCGATCGTGAGTGAACAAGGCTCGCCCTTGTATTTGAGATCCTGCGGCTGATGACCGATAGAGGCGAACGGGAATATGCGCGTGCGCGGGCCGATCTTTGTGTCGCCAGCAATGACGACGTGGCTGATGAGTTCGACACCCGCGCCGAGCACGACGCGCGGCCCGACCACGCAGTAGGGGCCGATCTTTACGCCGCGCCCAAGCTTGGCACCCGCTTCGATGATCGCTGTTGGATGGATGTTGGCGTTATTGCGGGATTTGGACATCGTCGGGATCCACGATCATGGCGCTGACTTCTGCCTCGGCGACGACTTTGCCGTCGACTTTTGCTTCACCCGAAAAACGCCAGGCACGGCCACGACTGCGGATCTTTTTTACGTGCAGATAGAGTTGATCGCCAGGGAGAACGGGCTTCCTGAACTTGGCGCGATCGATCCCCATGAAATAGACAAGCTGCGGCTTATAGGTGGCGCCCAGATTGTGGACACACAGTGCTCCCGCTGTCTGTGCCAGAGCCTCGATGATGAGTACGCCGGGCATCACCGGAAAGCCAGGGAAATGACCTTGGAAGAACGGCTCGTTGATGGTCACGTTCTTGATGCCGACGGCGCTCTCGTCGCGATCCATGTCGATGATGCGGTCGACCAGCAGAAACGGATAGCGGTGCGGCAGTAGCTTCATGACACGCGCGATATCGGCGGTGCCAAGCTCCTTTGCCGGCGGGCTCTTCTCGTTCATCTCCTGCATGCTCCGTCCACCTTCGTCTCTAATCCGGTAACACCCTGTGCATTCAACCGTCGTCTTTGTCCGGCTTGGAACTGCGTGCGCCAAGCCTGGTCAGTGCGGCCAGTTCGCGCGCCCAGACCCTGAAGGGCTTGGCGGGTGACCCGCCAACTTTGGACTGCGGCGGAAGATCGCCGGTCACGTGCGAGAGACCCGCCACTTGAGTGCCGGCGCCAATCGTCAGGTGACCCGCTGCTCCCGAATGCCCGCCCATGACCACGTAGTCTTCAAGAACAGTCGAGCCGGCGAGGCCCACCTGGCCGCAGATCACGCAGTGACGGCCGACGATGCAGTTGTGCCCGATCTGGACCAGATTATCAATTTTCGTGCCCTCTCCGATGATTGTATCCTTAAGGGCGCCCCGATCGATGCCGGTGTTGGCGCCGATCTCGACGTCGTCTTGTATGATCACACGGCCGATTTGCGGGACTTTCAGGTGCTGGGCGCCCATGGCGAAACCGAAGCCGTCCTGGCCGATGCGAACGCCCGCATGGATGATGACGCGATCTCCGACGAGGGCATGGATGATGCTGGCGTTGGGGCCGACAAAGCCGTCCCGGCCGATCGTGCAGCGATAGCCGACGACGGCATTGGCGGCGATCAGCGTTCCGTGGCCGATCTGAGCTTCACGGCCGATGACGGCGCCGGGTTCGATGATCGCGCCCTCTTCGATGCGCGCCGTGGGGTGGATGAGCGGTGCGCCGGGCTCGGCCTCGGCGATCCTTGGACGCATGGCGCCCGGATAAAATGCCTGCAGCGCGAGCGCGAAGGCGCGGTACGGCTGGCGCGTCACGAGTGCAATGGACCCGGCGGGAACGCGCGACGCAAAAGCCTCGGCGACGAATACGGCCGTCGCCTCAGTCGCGTCGAGCTGGCTCAGGTACTTGCGGTTGTCGAGAAAGGAGATGTGGCCCACGCCTGCATCGGCGAGCCCGCGTACGTCCGAAATCGGCGTGTCACCGGATGCGCCGTCCCGCACAAGGGCGGCGGCTTTCTCAGCGATGACGCGCAATGCGAACGGTCCGGCTCTCTCGAAAAAACCCGGATGTTCCATTGCGGCATGACCTCTGGCTCAAATGCGAATTGCCGGAGCATAACCCCGGCAATTCGAGACTTCCAAGGATTTGGAATTTTTGGTTGCGCGCTGCCGCCCCACCAACCCCGCGCGTGTCAGAACTTTGTGCTCGCGCCGAATTGAATCGCTTGCTCGACATCGCCCGTGGCCTTGGTCAGTGCCTTGGCATAATCGAGGCGCAGCGGACCGAGCGGCGAATTCCAGAGCAAGCTGGCGCCGACGGACGTGCGCACCGCATTCGAGTCGGAGAGACAGATGCCTTGACCAACGACCTTCGTGCCGCCGCAGTTGGTCTGCCGCAAATCCAAAGCGCCTTGCCCAGCGCCGAACAGCGAACCGGCGTCGGCGAAGATGGCGCCGCTCATCCCAAGTTCATCAGGAATGAAGGGGAACGGAAACCGCAGTTCCGCAGTCGCCGACCAGAACGTGGTACCGCCGAGCGGGTCACCCGTCAGCGAGTCGCGCGGACCGATGCCGGCGCGCTTGAAGCCACGGATCGTTTCGCCGCCCTTGTAGAACAGATCCAGCAGTTTGACGTCCTCGCCACCCCAGCCTTGGATGTGGCCAGCCAGGCCACGGCCGACGAGCGTGATCTTTTCGGTGACCGGGTAATAGGCGCGCGCTTCACCTTGCACGCGCACATACTGCACGTCGCCGCCGAGCCCCGCGAAGTCCGTCAGGCCCTGGATATAGTAGCCGCGATTGGGGTTGGTCGGGTGATTGCGCTTGTCGTAGGCGACCGACAGCCCAAGCGACGAGGTCATGAACGTGCCTTGTGCTTCTTGGATGGCCTTCGATGCCCCGGCGGTGACGCTGTAGATCTCGTCACGCGACAACGTGTAGGACGTTTGAGCCCACAGGTTCTCAGCAAGCGGGAAGCCGAGGCGGAGCGTGCCGCCAGTCTTCTGATGCTTGTAGGCCTGCGTCTTCGTCAGATCCAAGTCCTTGTGGAACAGGTCGAAGCCGGCCGCGAGGTTGCGATCGAGGAAGCGTGGTTCGGTAAAGCTGAGGTCAATCTGCATGCGATCGGCCGAACCCGCCAACTTCAAGCGGACGAACTGACCGCGGCCGAGCAAGTTGCGCTCAGTGAGGCTGATATCGCCAATCACGCCCTCGCTGGTCGAGAAGCCGGCACCGAACGACAAGTCGCCCGTCGACTGTTCGACCAATTCGACATCCAGGACGACCCGGTCGTTGGCGACGCCCGGCCGGCGCTTCACTTCAACGGTCTTGAAGAAGCCGAGGTTCTGCAGCCTCTTCTTGGCGCGATCGACCAACAATGGGTTATAGGCGTCGCCCTCGGCGAGCCGGAACTCGCGGCGGATCACATAGTCGAGGGTCCGCTGGTTGCCGGTGATATTGATGCGCTCGATGTAGACGCGCGGGCCCTCATCGATCACGTAGGTCACGGCGATGCCGTTGCCGTCCTTCTGCGTGCGCGGGCGCACGCGGGCGAAGGCATAACCTTGCTCGGCGATGACGAGCGTCAGGCGCTCGACGGTCTTATCGACGGCGGAGAGGTCGAAAACCGTGCCCTGCGCCGTCAAGACTTCGCCGGCCAGCGACGCCGTGTTGATGGCAGGCAGTGCCGTCTCGATATCGACTTTGCCGAAATTGTAGATTTGGCCTTCTTCGACCACGAACGTGATGAAGAAGCCGGAACCGTCACGATCGAGTTCCGCGCCCGCGGTCTTGACGACCGCGTCGGCATAACCGTTCTTGAGGTAATACTGGCGCAGCAGTTCCCGATCCAAGGCCAGGCGGTCGGGGTCGTAGACGCTGTTGCCCTTCAGGAAGTCGAACCAGCCGGTCTGCGTGGTGGTGATGATGTCGCGCAGCTGCGAATCCGAGAACGCGCGATTGCCGACAAAATTGATGGTCTTGACCTTCGTCGCGCCACCTTCCTTGATTTCGAACACCAGATCCACGCGGCCGTTGTCGCGCTCGATCAGCTTCGGATCGACGGCGGCGGCGAAGCGGCCCTGGCGGCGATAGACATCGAGAATGCGCTGAACATCGGCCTGCACGCGGGCGCGTGTGTAGATCGAGCGCGGCTTCAACTGCACTTCACCGGTCAGCGTCGCGGTGTCGACCTCGCTGTTGCCTTCGAAGGCGACCTGATTGATGACCGGATTTTCGACGACTGTGACGACGACGGCCGTGCCGTCGCGCTCAATGCGGACGTCTGAAAACAGTCCGGTACCGAACAGCGAGCGGATCGACTGGTCGGCCTTGCCGGCGTCATAGGCATCGCCAACAGAGAATTTCAGATAGGTGCGAACGGTTTCAGGCTCGACGCGGCGATTGCCGACGACACGGATGTCGCGGATCGCACCTTGCGCAGAAGCTTCTGTGACGGCGACGAAGGCGGTGCTCACTACAACGGCTGGAACAGCCATCACGAGCGCCAGAACCAAGCGCCATCCCCCCAACCTAATCCATTGAAACGTCGGCATTAATTGAGTTGCCTTTCGCCCCGCCGACCCCCCTGTCTCAATCACCACACGCGTCGGCGTGCCTGCGGTGCCTGTCGGTCTGAGTGCCGCTTTCTCCGGATTGGAGCTAAAAGTATAGCCCCGAATCACAACGCGCGGTCTTCACACCAAGCCCGGTCTTTTACCGATTCCGCCACCCCCACGGAAGTGGCAAGACTACCTCAGTGGGCAGGAATCGACCGGAACTGAAGAGAACGCAGGAACGATGGCGGACTTGTGTCAGCCGAGGCCAAGCCAGCGCTTGAAGATGTTGAGATCATTGTAGTTTGCAAACACCATCAGTGCGATCAGCAGCGCGAAGCCGATCCTGAAACTGATGTCCTGGGCGCGATCGCTCAGCGGCTTTCTGCGGACTGCCTCGAGCGCATAGAACAAGAGGTGGCCGCCATCGAGAACCGGGATTGGAAACAGGTTCATCAAGCCGATGCTGACCGAAATGAAGGCGATCAAACCGATCAAGGGTACGATGCCGTGCTGGGCAACCTGTCCAGCGACATCCGCGATGCGCGCTGGCCCGCCGAGCTGATCCGCCGACTGCTTCCGCTTGATCAGATCACCGATGAACTTCACCGTCATCCAGCAGTTGTAGTAGGTGTCCTCGACACCTTTTGCGAGCGCCTGGAGCGGGCCGAAGGATTTCTTCTGCCACTCCTGCGCGACCGCATTGCGGCTGATGCCGATGCGGCCAATTCTGGCTTTGCCGCCGAAGCCGTCTTCAATTTCGGTCCACTGCGGCGTCGCCTTCAAGGTGTGCATGACGCCGCCGCGATCGACCACGATCGAAAGCGGGATATCTGGGCTGTTGTGGACGATCTTTTGCATCTCGGCGAAGCTCTCGATGGGCTTGCCGTCAATCGATACGATCAGGTCGCCGGCTTTGAAGCCTGCAAGCTCCGCCGTGCCGCCGGGAACGAGCTGATCCACCTTGGGCTGCGTGACTTGCACGCCGACGGCCCAAGCGAGGCCGGCGTAAATGAAGATCGCGAGCAGGAAATTCGCCAATGGGCCGGCGGCCACAATGAAGGATTTCTGCGCCAGTGACTTGAGGTGGAAGCTGCCGCCGCGCTCGGCCGCGGTCATCTGTGCCTGCGCTTCACGCGACGGCATGCTGGCTCCATTCTCGTCGTCCATGAAGCGGACGTAGCCACCGAGCGGGATCCAGGAGAACTTCCACCGCGTGCCGCGGCGATCGGTGAAGCCCCAGATTTCACGGCCAAAACCAATCGAGAATGCCTTGACGTCGACGCCGCACCAGCGGGCGGCAAGGAAGTGGCCGAGTTCGTGAATGAACACGACAACCGTCAGCACGAAGAGAAATGGCACCGCGACCGAGAGGAAACCCCAAATGCTTCCGGTCGCTTGCGTCAACACATCCATTTCTCAGTCCTTCCAGCCAGACGATCCCGCAGGTTAGCCGGGATATAGTGTTATTGGCGCGGCACACAAAGGCCTCGCCGAACAGATTGATCATGCGAACTCTATGCCACAGACCGCACGCGATCGGTCGCTACTTTGCGTGATTCACCATCTAAAGCCAGCACTTCGCTCAATTGACGCGGCGCGCTGGCGGTTCCTCTCTCGCCCCATTCCAGGGTTTCGGCCACCACTTGGGCAATTTGTGGGAAGGCAATGCGCCGATCCAGAAAAGCTTCTACGGCAATTTCATTGGCAGCGTTCAGGATGGCCGGAGCCGCACCTCCCCGCGTCACGGCCGACCGGGCGAGCGAGAGTGCCGGAAACCGCTCGTGATCTGGCGCTTCGAAGGTCAAAGCGCTGGCGGCTGCCAGGTCGAGGCGGGCCACGGGCGCCGGCATGCGGGCTGGCCAGGCGAGTGCCACCGCGATGGGTGTGCGCATGTCGGGACTGCCAAGCTGCGCCATCATCGACCCGTCGCGATAGGCAACCATCGAGTGGATGATCGACTGCGGATGCACCAAGACCTCAATCTGATCGAGCCGGGCGGGAAAGAGATGGAACGCCTCGATCACTTCCAGGCCTTTGTTCATCAGCGTCGCGCTGTCGATGGTGATCTTGCGGCCCATCGACCAATTCGGATGCTTCAGAGCCTGCTCGGGCGTAACGCGCGCAATCGCGTCTTTGGTCCACGTGCGAAACGGTCCGCCCGAAGCGGTCAGGATGATGCGGTCGATGCTGGCGGGGTCGGCGCCGGCCAGCGCCTGGAAGATCGCGGAATGCTCACTGTCGACCGGCAGGATTTCAGCGCCGTTTTCGCGTGCCGCCGCCATGAAAAGTTCCCCGGCGGCAACGAGACATTCTTTGTTGGCAAGGGCGATGCGGCGGCCTTGGCGGACTGCTGCCAGCGTCGGCGCGAGACCGGCGGCACCGACGATCGCGGCCATCAGGCAATCTGCGGGCATCTCGGCAGCTTCGATGAGAGCTGCTGCTCCCGCGGCGGCCTCGACCGAGGTGCCGGCCAATGCGGCTTTTAGGTCGGCGTAAAGTGCCGTATCGCCAATAACCGCGCGTTGGGCGCGATGCGTGATCGCTGCTCGCGCAAGTGCGGCGACATTCGACTGCGCCGTGAGCGCGACGATCTCGAAGGCCTCGGAATCGTGCGCGACGACATCGAGCGTGCTCTGGCCGATGGAGCCGGTCGCGCCGAGGATCGTGAGCCTTTGGCACGCGGGGCGCGCAATATGCGCCGTCAACGGCACGCCGCCACGCTGGCTTCTTGATGCTGCCGTCGAACCTGGGGGCGGCGGGGCTGGCATCGTCGTCCTCATATCCCGAACAAGAGCGCGCGGGCGGGCATCATTCCGTTGACCGAGAGCGCCAGCAGTGCGGCGGCGACGGCGGCGGCCACGAGACCGTCCACACGATCCATGAACCCGCCGTGGCCCGGGATCAAGCTGCTCGCGTCCTTGGTGCCGTATTTGCGCTTGAGCGCGGACTCGAAGAGATCGCCGCCTTGAGCGATGACGGCGAGCGCTGCGCCCATGCCGGCGAGGCGCGTCACCGAGGCCGGCAGCCAAACCGCGAACAGCATGCCCACCACCGCGGCGGCCGTCACCGCACCACCGAGACCCGACCACGTCTTGTTGGGCGATACGCGTGGCCAAAGTTTGGGACCGCCAATCAGACGGCCGGCGAAGTAGGCGCCGGTGTCGGTGGCGATGACGACCAGCAGAAGATAAAGGATCGCGTCGAGGCCATTGGGCGTGGCGTTGCGAAACCAAATCATCGCAACAGCCGGCAGACCGGAATAGAGCACGCCAATGCCCGACTGCCGGCCATTGCGGTCCCAGCTCAACATCCCGACAAGACCAGCGCCGATCACGATGACCACCACGCCGAGCGCGGGCCAGCCCATGGCGGCAAGCACGCCGGCGGCAATGGTCGCGGCGATGTGGAGCGCCAGCGGACTGTCGTAATCGGCGCCGCGCACCATGCGGCTCCATTCCCAAGCGACAAGCCCCGTGACGACGAGGACGAGAACAGCAAAAGAGAACGTGCTTGCGACAACTCCGACCAACACGATCGCCAGCAGCACCAGCGCCGAGACAAGCCGCGTCTTGAAGTCGGCACCGATGCGAGACACACGCGGCGGCGCATTACCATCAAATTTTACTGGGCCATCGAATTGCATTGGCGGCTCTTCGGCCATGGTCACTCTCAGCCTGCCGACCGCGCGGAGAGCCCGCCAAAACGGCGATCGCGTCCGCGATATTGCTCGACGGCCACTTCCAGATGCTCGCGCGCAAAGTCCGGCCAGTGCACATCGAGGAAAACGAACTCGGCGTACGCGGCCTGCCACAGCAGGAAATTCGACAGTCGCTGCTCGCCGCTGGTGCGAATGATGAGGTCGGGATCCGGAATCCCGGCGGTCGTGAGCTTCTCGGTCACGGTCGCCGCCGTGATCGAGGCGGGATCGCGCTTACCGGCCGCGACTTCTTCAGCGAGTTGACGCGCGGCCCGGGCAATCTCGTCGCGGGCGCCGTAGTTGAAGGCGATGACGAGCGTCAAGGCGGTGTTCGAGGCGGTCAACGCGACGGCGTCATCGATCAGCCCGAGAAGTTCGTGGTCGATGCCGGAGCGATCGCCGATCACCCTGATCCTGATCCCGTTACCATGCAGCTCGGCGAGATCCGACCGGATATAGCGCTTCATCAAGCTCATGAGCGTGTCGACTTCGTCGGCGGGGCGCGTCCAGTTCTCGGTCGAAAAGGAGAAGATCGTCAGAAACTCGAGGTGCAGTTCCATGGCGGCACGAACGGCGCGGCGGACGGCGTCGACGCCGATGGCGTGGCCGGCAACACGCGGCAGGCCACGCGCCTCGGCCCAGCGGCCGTTGCCATCCATGATGATCGCCACATGCCGGGGCAGCGGGCGCGCGTATTGAGCGGCGGCATGGATCTTAGTGAGTTCGGTCATGAGACCCGTCGGGGTTGATCGAAAGCCGGCCTGTCACACACGTTACTGGACCAATCTGAGATGTCCTAACCATGTGCGCAGACCACGACGCGCACTCATGTAACGATACGAGACTTCGAACGTTGAATGGGACGCGCTTAGACCTGCTTGATTTCGGCTTCCTTGGTGGCGAGCGACTGATCGATTTCCTTGATCAGCTTGTCTGTCAGCTCTTGCACCTTGGCGGTGCCCTTGCGTGACTCGTCCTCGCTCATGCCGTCTTTTTCGGATTTTTTCAGAAGCTCCATTCCCTCGCGACGCACGTTACGGACGGCAACGCGCGCACCTTCGGCATACTTGTGCGCGGTCTTGGCGAGTTCGGTGCGCCGGTCGCCCGTCAGCGCGGGCATCGGCAGACGGATGAGCGCCCCGTCGATGACGGGATTGAGGCCGAGGTTGGCTTCGCGGATGGCTTTTTCAACGGCCGTCACCTGGCTCTTGTCCCAGACCTGCACTGCGATCGTGCGCGCGTCCGGTGTCGTCACCGTCGCGCACTGGCCGATCGGCATCTTGGCGCCGTAAACGTTGACCATCACGGGGTCGAGCAGATGCGAACTGGCGCGGCCGGTGCGCAGCCCCTGGAATTCACGCTTCAGCTGATCGAGCGCCTTGCGCATGCGGCCTTCGAGCTCTTTTGCATCGAATTTCTGGACCATGGTCTCGCTTCCTTCACGCTTTCTACGCTCTGGGATCAACCCCTGATGACCGTGGCGCGCGCGGTTCCGTGCAGCACCTGCATGAGATTTCCAGGGGTGTCGATTGAAAATACAATTACCGGAATATCGTTGTCACGGGCAAGCGCGATAGCGGCACCATCCATCACCTTGAGATCCTTGGCCAAAACCTCACTGTACGTCAGGGTCTCGTAGCGGGTGGCAGCGGGGTCCTTTTTCGGATCAGCGGTGTAGACGCCATCGACCTGGGTCGCCTTGGCCAGCGCCTCGCAGTTCATTTCCGCGGCACGCAGCGCCGCGGTCGTGTCGGTCGTGAAAAAGGGATTGCCTGTGCCGGCGGCGAAAATGACGACGCGCTTGTTGTCGAGATGGTGCAGCGCCTTCGACCGGACGTAGGCCTCGCAAACCGTCGGCATCGGAATGGCCGAGACGACGCGAACCGGCACGTCCAGGCGCTCGAGCGCATTCTGGAACGCGAGCGCATTCATGACGGTCGCGAGCATGCCCATGTAATCGCCGGTCGCGCGGTCCATGCCTTGGGCGGCGCCCGCGAGGCCGCGATAGATATTGCCGCCGCCGACCACCAGCGCGATCTCGGCGCCGGCATCGACCGCTTGCTTGACGTCGCGGGCGAGGCGATCGACGACCTCGATGTCGAGGCCGAACGACTTCTTGCCCATCAGGGCTTCGCCGGAGAGTTTGAGCAACAAACGCTTGTAACGGAGAGGAAGGGCGCTCATGCGGCACTCGTCAGGTTTGTTTGAGCCGGGATCGTCAGGCACACTGTTAACCGATCGGCGCCGCCGCGTAGAGACGAAAACGGCCGATCAGGTGAACCGACCGGCCGAGATCTATCGCGATTCGCACAGCAAACGGGCGGGTTAGCTGCCCTTGACGGCCTTGGCGACCTCGGCGGCGAAGTCTTCGGTCTTTTTGTCGATGCCTTCACCCAGCGCGTAACGGCGGAAGCCGGTGCACTTGATCGGGCCGCCGATCTTGCCCTCGGCGTCCTTCAACGCTTGGGCGACGGATTTTGCGGGATCGTGGATGTAGGCCTGCTCCAACAGACAGTTGTCCTTGGCGTAGCTCTTGAGGCTCGACTGGAAGATCTTTTCCAGCACGGCTTCGGGCTTGCCCTGGTTCTTGTCGGCGAGGATCGCTTTTTCGCGCGCGAGGATGTCGGCCGGCACGCTCGCGAGATCGAGCGAGACAGGGTTCGTCGCGGCCACTTGCATCGCGACCATTCGGCCGAGTGCCGCAAGTTCCGACGTGTTCGCGCCCGAGCTTTCGAGGCCAACGAGAACGCCGATCTTGCCCTGGCCATCGACGACTTTGTTGTGGACATAGGCTGCGACCGCGCCGTTGGCGACTTTCAGCGACGCCGTGCGGCGCACGCTCATGTTCTCGCCGATGGTTGCGACAGCCTCCTTGACGGCCTGCTCGACGCTGATGGATTTGCCGGGGAACGGCAGCGCCAACAGCTTGGCGAGATCGCCGTCCGCTTTGCCGGCAACCGACGTCACCGCCTTCACCAACGCCTGGAACTGATCGTTGCGCGCGACGAAGTCGGTTTCCGAATTCACTTCGACCATCTGGCCGCTGACGCCAGAGGCTTCGACGCCGATCAGGCCTTCCGCGGCGATGCGGTCGGCCTTCTTGGCGGCCTTGGCAAGGCCCTTCTTGCGCAGCCAATCGACAGCGGCTTCGATGTCGCCCTTGGTTTCCTCAAGTGCGGACTTGCAATCCATCATGCCGACGCCGGTCTTCTCGCGCAGCTCCTTGACCATGCCTGCTGTAATCGTTGCCATCGGTATCACCCTATTTTGGTGAGCTTGCAGGCACGCAACGCGATCGCGCCGTGCCACAAACTTCTATTCCGGTTGTATGCGCTTATTTCATGGCCCCGGCGACTCCCTCGCGGGGAGCCGGCCGCCGGGGCCTAGCGATCTGGGCCTGAAATCAGGCGGCGGTTGCGTCGACCAGCTTCTTGGCGGCGGCGGCCCAGCCGTCCTTCGCGATCTGGCCGCGCAAGCGCAGCGCCCGATCCAAGAGGTTCATGTTCTCTTCGTCGAGATCGGCGATCTGCCAGAAGTGGAACACGCCGAGATCGTTCATGCGCTGCTCGATCTTCGGCGAGATGCCAGCATGGATGCGCTTGAGATCGTCGGCTTCGCCGCGCGGCGCTTCGATGCCCTTGAACATCTTCTTCTTGCCGAGGTCTTCGGCGGGAGGATTCTCCGATGCGCCGACATCGACGCCGGAGCCTGCCTGGCCGCGCTCGATGCCATCAATGGCGGAGCGGGCGACGAGATCGCAATACAGCGTGATGGCGCGGCCGGCGTCGTCGTTGCCTGGAACCGGGAAGTCGATGCCGTCGGGATTGCAGTTGGTGTCGACGATGGCAACGATCGGGATGCCGAGCTTGCGGGCTTCGGCGATGGCGATGGATTCTTTGTTGGTGTCGATGACGAAAAGGAGATCGGGCAGACCGCCCATGTCCTTAATACCGCCGAGCGCCTTGTTGAGGATTTCGCGCTCGCGCGTCAGCTCGAGGACTTCCTTCTTGGTGCGGCCCTTGGTGTCGCCCGAGAGGATTTCCTCGAGGGTGCGCAGGCGGCGGATCGACAGCGAAATCGTCTTCCAGTTGGTGAGCGTGCCGCCGAGCCAGCGATGATTGATGTAATACTGCGCCGAGCGCTTGGCGGCTTCGGCGATCGCTTCCGATGCGGTGCGCTTGGTGCCAACGAACAGCACGCGGCCGCCCTTTGCGACGGTATCCGACACCTGTACGAGTGCCTGATGCAACATCGGCGTCGACTGCGCGAGATCGATGATGTGGATGTTGTTGCGGGCGCCGAAGATGAACGATGCCATCTTGGGGTTCCAGCGGTGGGCCTGATGGCCAAAGTGACAGCCAGCTTCCAGCAGCTGACGCATATTGAAGGCGGGGAGCGCCATGGTGTTTCCTTTTCCGGTTGAGCCTCCGCGGACCGTGAGAGACAGGCCAAGTCTCGGAATTTCCGAGGGTTTTGGCCGATCACCGGAGCGACAGACGGGGCTTTTGATCCGTCCGCCGCGAAGTCCGCGTGCGAAGTGAGGGGGGTATAGGGGGGAAGCGAGCGGTGTGCAATGCGGAAATGTGAGGTCCCTATGTGGGCCGGATGCGCGACCGGCCGTAAAGCACGCACAATGCGAAGTGTACCGCTGATCGCCCAGGCGTGTATTACTCACGCGGACGCGGTGAAACCTGGGCAAAACGAGGCGGGAATACAGTTCCGCCGCATTTGAGCCGCGCTGTTGCCGGGTTGGTGCGGCACAGAGCATTGAAACGCCACAGGTGTCGCGCGGGCTGGCGCGATGTGAGCAGGGTGTGCCGCCTGTTGCGGGGCGGGGAGGCTGGGAATGGATTTCAAGATTTTCGTCGATCGGCTGATCGATCTGCCGTGGACGAGCGTGCTGCAGGTGGCGGCGGTGTTTTTCGTCGGCATGATGGCCTATCAGCTCTATCGCCGCGTGCTGCGGGCGACCGACAAGCTGACCGCGCAACCGGCCAAAGCCCGCAATTGGGGCGCGCTGTTCGAGAATTGGCAGCTCCTCCTGCTCTCCTCGACAGCCTTCATCCTGTCCTGTGCGTCGGGCTGGACCACGTGGGACGGCATGCGGAATTTTACCGGCGAGCCGATTCTTTCGGCGATGGTGACGTTCGGCATCCAGGGCGTGATGTTGATCGTCGCGTGGTTGATCGGTGAAAGCTTCGCGACCGGCATGAGCCAGTTGCAGCAGGATGCCGATGGCAACGGCCGCGGCATGCGCACCGACGCGACCTTCAAGATCGCGCTGGCGCTGGTGATGGCGGGCGTGTTGATCGGCGGACTGGCACTGCTCGCCAGTTATTTCAGAACCGGTGTCGACAGCACCAAGATCATGACGGCGCTCGGGTTGACCGGCGGTGGCCTCGCCTTGATCGGCGCGCTGATCGTTGCCTCGCGCGCCTCGACGATGCGGTCTTACTTCGATGCGACACGGGTGATGGTAAGGACAGCCGTCCTCTGGGTCATGTTCCTCGCCTGCATGGCGACGAGCGTGTTCTTCTCGTTCGAACTCGCTGTTCTCGACGATCTTCCCGAAGTCCGAGCGTGCGCGTGCGACGGAACTCAGAGCGCAGAACCAAGTGGCCGGCCTCGTCGCCGACACCGGCGCGCTGATCACGACGCGGCAATTGGCGGAAGCCGACGCGCTGTTCGGGACCGATGGTTGGAAATCCTATGACGAGCAGCTCGCAAAGCTCGCGGCCCAAGCGCAGAGTTCGCAGGGTGAAGTCGAGCGCTATTTCCAGGCGCAAATGGAAGAGCGCCGCCGCGGCATCGCCCAACAGCAGGAACGCATCAGCACGGCGCAGGCGGGACAGGTGGGCCTTGTCAACAAGAAAGTCTCGATCACCGAGGAGCTGTCGCGGCTGAAGGCCGAGCGGCCGGCGCTGGCCGAGGACTTCGCCAAACGCAAGGGCGATGTCGACGAGCGCAACAAGGAGTTCGATGGCAAGCGCGTCGAGGCGCTGGCGGAAGCGCGCGGCGTCGAAGGCACGGGCAAGGTCGGCGAAGGCCCGATGTTCCGCCAGAGGAAGGCGGAAGAAGCCAAGATGCGCGATGCGATCAAGATCGCGGAAGAGCGCATGCGCGACAGCCAGAAGCGGCTACAATCGACCGAGCAGCGCATCACCCAGATCGAGCGCGAACTTTCCGGCATCGATGGCGACATCGCCAAACTGAAGGGCGAGGCGCAGACGGCGGACCAACGCATCAAGCTCGCCGAGGTGACGAAGATCATCGGACGAAGGCGTGAAGATCGACCCCGTCGCGCATGCTGCCGCAGTTCGAGAAGGTGCGCGTCGAGTTCCGCCAGCACCCGAAGGCCGAGGGCCTGGCGCAGGTGCAGCAGATGTGCACGCAAATTTTCACCGCGATGACGAACGCGCCGACGACCAAGGACAAGGTGCGCGGCATCGACTGCGATCCGAAGGCCGCGAGCGAGGCCGCAAGCCGCGTGTTCGCGCTGAATGCGGGGATCGCCGCGTTCGATGCGAATTGCAACGGCGGCGACAAGCTCGCGCAGAACAAGTCGGCGGACGCGCTGTTTGAATTCGCCCGCAAGTGCGTGCAGGATTCCGGCCTTTCGAGCAAGGATACCGATGCACTCCGGCTCTCCATCAATACCGCCGAACTGAACCGTGACGATAAGGCGAACCGCTTCGTCGCGACCCTGAACGCGTTCCAGGACGGCAACAAGCTCGCGTATCTGGCACTCGCCATCGCCATCGCGATCGACAGCCTGGTGTTCATGTCGGGCCTGTTCGGCGCCAACGCGATCCGCTCGCCACTCTCGGACGTGCCGACGACGACGGCGCGCAGCGCGCGTCAGCTGGAAGCGATCATCGAGAACGCACTGCTGCCGGACAAGTTCGACAACGCACAGCTGGTGCTCGAGGCGCTGCATCCGATCACGCCGGTCGGCGGCTATACAGGCGAAGTGCTGGTGCCGCT
Organism: uncultured Alphaproteobacteria bacterium; assembly: GCA_963779515.1. Classification (GTDB taxonomy): domain Bacteria; phylum Pseudomonadota; class Alphaproteobacteria; order Rhizobiales; family Hyphomicrobiaceae; genus CAVZYN01. The sequence goes on along the minus strand of CAVZYN010000001.1, from coordinate 96,018 downwards.
TGATCATACGAACTCGCGCGGCCGCATTCTCAAAGTCCTGAACGCGGGGGCGGCGATCGGTGCCGTGGTGCGCGATCCAAACCGGACCGAGCGCTACCTCGTCAGACCCGAACTGTTTCAGTTCCTCTCCGTCGTCGCCAAGCGCGCCTACGAGAAGGACGAGGAGAATGTGCGCCGAGGCGACTTGGAGCGGATTGTCACGGAATTGCTGTTGCCCCGCGTCGGCGAGGCGGTCGAGACGGTTATGGATCATCTGCATCCGATCGACGAGCGCAACGGATTCATGGCGCGCGTCAATCTCGACGAGATCCACGAAGAGCATCGCCGGCCAGTGCGCAATGCGCTGAATGCGGGCGCGACGCTGAAGCTCGTGCAGCATGCCGGGAAGGAATTCCCGAGCACGTACTTCATTCATGGCGACATGTACCGGACGCTGTCGCGGATCCGCGCGCGCATGCTGATGACCACGGCGCAAGCGTCGCTGCAGATCGGCCATGAGCCGCTGCACGGCGGCGCGCTCAGAACAGCGGCCCCGCGCATCGCACCGGCCCCGAGCAACGTGCCGCAAATCGCGATGCAGCCGGCCACTGCTGCACCGCCACCCCCCGGTCAGCGCGCAGCCGATCACCGCGCGGCCGAGCAGGCGCGTCAGCACGCCCAGACCATCGTGGCGCGCACGGTGATCGCGGACCCCGAGCCGCCCGTCCAAAACAATCCGCTGCTCGTCAATCGCAAGCTGATGGCGGAGATGCGCAAGGGCCTGCTCGCGAAAGCAGGGCTCGCCTCGGCGAAGCACAATGCGTTGGATGAAATCAGCGAGATCGGCACGGCGACGGGCGCCGTGACGCAGGCCTATCTCGCGCTCTGCGAAAGCGATACGCATCTCGGCCGCATGGCCTGGGCATTGCTCAGCCAGGCGAAAGCCGGTCTCGATGCCGAGCATGGGCGGCTGAAAGATCAATACGAGGAGCGTGGCGACGCACTCTATGTCGATGCGCTCGACAAGGAGTACGGCACGCTGCTGGAGCTGCTGCCGCCGATGCTGCTGACGTACAAGGGCCTCTATGACCGTATGGTCTATGACGAAATCCGCCGTCTCGATGATCTGCAAGGCCGGAGCGAACTGGCGCCTGAAGGCGAACCGATCCTCGATCGCCTGCACATGCACAACGCCGATCTCGAGAAGGAATTCCGCATGACGAGCGCGAGCTGGGCGGCAGTCGCGCGGCATGTGAAGGCGTACACGGAGCCGAAGTCCGTGGTTGCCCAGGCGGGACAGCGCAAGCCGGTGTTGAATTGAGGGTGGATCGACACACGACAACGTCGCGAAGGGCCAATAAGAGAAGTCGAAGCGGTCTCTTCCTTCTCCCCGTTTTTCACGGGGAGAAGGTGGCCGCCCCGCGCGAAGCGCAAAAAGAGTGGGGCCGGATGAGGGGCAGCCACGATTACTGTCGGTGATCGATCCGCGCGCACGCAAGTCTTTAAGTGAGCGACCCGAGCACGTGGCTGCCCCTCACCCACGACGGCGTGCTTTGCTTCGCGCGCAAGCCGTCGTCGCCCTCTCCCCGTTGAAGGAACGGGGAGAGGGAAATACTCGGCCTTGGATGCCTCCTCCGGGTCATTCGCGTCGGTTGTCTGTTCGGCGATGGCAAGATCTTGGTGACGAGTTTATGTCCAGTGGTCGTCGCGATCGGGCGCAACGAAGTTGTCTCATTGGCTTGCTTGGGTCCCGGCCTGCGCCGGGATGACGTTGGGGTGAGAGTGCCGCGTCTCTCTTTGCTCGGTGTCCCGGATGCCCGCGCCACCCACAGCTGTCATGCTCGGACTTGGTCCGAGCACCTATCGTGCATCACGCTCCGGACTGTCGTTCGCGGCGGCGGCACTCACCCCACCGAAGCAGTTTTCATAGGCTCTCCCGATAAGCGATCGTGCGCCGAAGCGTGGAGCACTATCGAAGCGCCGGTGTGTGAGGAGAAATGGGTGCTCGGACCCCGTCGGGACGAGCCCAAGGGCAGCAAGTCCGAGCATGACAGTGGTAGGTAGGTGCGCCAAAAGGGTCCCGGCGCGATCGCTATGCTGGCGTGCTGCACGCGCGTTTTGCGCGTGACGTCAGCGCAGGATCGCTGCTGGTAAGGATCCCGGATATTGCCGCGCGGCGCGCGTCAATTCCGGGAAAACGGAAGGGGATGTGTGGGGAAATGGTGGGCAGCATGACATATGAGGCGCTGGCGCGGCCGTTGACGGTGGGCGCGGTGACGCTGCGCAACCGCGTCGCAATGGGCTCAATGCACACAGGTCTCGAGGGCGCGCAGGACGCGGCGGCGTTCGAGCGCCTGGCACGGTTCTATGCGGCGCGAGCGCGCGGCGGGACGGCGCTGATCATGACCGGCGGGTTCGGGCCGAATGCGGCCGGACGCTTGACGCACGAACGCGGCACGCTGGAAACGACTGAGCAAGCAGCGCTGCATCGCGCGATCCCGCGGGCAGTGCATGCGGAGGGCGGCAAAATCGTGCTGCAGATCGTGCATGCGGGACGCTACGGCTATCACGGCGATGTCGTGGCGCCGTCGCCGATCCGGTCGCCGATCAACAAACATGTGCCGGTGGAACTCACCGAGGCGGCGATCGAGGCAACGATCGCGGACTATGTGCGCTGTGCGCGGCTGGCGCAGGACGCGGGCTACGATGGCGTCGAGGTGATGGGATCGGAAGGCTATCTGATCAGCCAGTTCCTGGCACTGCGGACCAACCATCGGACGGACGCGTGGGGCGGACCGCTGGACCAGCGCGTGCGGTTTCCAGTCGAGGTGGTCAAGCGCATCCGGGCGGCGCTTGGGCGCGAGGCGTTGATCGTCTACCGGCATTCCGTGCTCGATCTCGTCGAGGGCGGGCTGGCATGGGACGAGACGGTGTGGGTCGCGAACGCGGTCGCGCGCGCGGGCGCGGACATCTTGAATACTGGCATCGGCTGGCATGAAGCCAAGGTGCCAACGATCGCGGGCGTAGTGCCGCATGCCGCGTTCACGGGGCACATCCGGCGGCTGAAACAGGCGGTGACGATCCCGGTGGTCGCGAGCAATCGCATCAACACGCCGGAGATCGCGGACCGGTTGATCGCGGACGGCTCGGCGGATTTGATCTCGATGGCGCGGCCGCTGTTGGCGGATCCGGCGTTTGCGCGCAAGGCGTTCGAGGGGCGCGCGACAGAGATCAACACCTGCATCGCGTGCAACCAGGCGTGTCTCGATCACTACTTCGAGGGCAAGGCGATCAGCTGCCTCGTCAATCCGCGCGCGGGACTGACGTTCGATACGGTGCCAGCGGTGGTGGCGCGCAAGACGCGCGTTGCCGTGGTGGGCGCCGGCATGGCGGGACTGGCGGCGGCGATCGAGGCAGCCAAGCGCGGGCACGATGTCGTCGTGTTCGAGGCGGCGCCGCAGATCGGCGGGCAGATGACTTTGGCGGCGGCGATCCCGGGCAAGGCCGACTACGCGGAGATCGTGCGCGGGTATGGTGCGCAGCTCGCGGCGCTTGGTGTTCCGGTCAAGACCGGCACGCGAGTGACGGCGCGGGACCTCGCGGGCGCAGCGTTCGACGCGTATGTCGTCGCGACTGGCGTGAAGCCGCGCGGCCTCGACATTGCGGGTGCCGATGATCCGCGCGTTGTCTCCTATGAGGCGGCACTGACGGGGGCGGCCGCGATCGGCGAGCGCGTCGTGGTGATCGGCGCGGGTGGCATCGGCCACGATGTGGCGCTGTTTCTCGCGCATGGTGAGGGTGATGCGCACGCGGGACTGACCGCGGCAGAGGCGTTCGCGCGCCGTTGGGGCGTCAGTGGCGAACCGCAATTGCCGGCGGCGCGGCGGCAGGTGACGCTGTTAAAGCGGTCGCCAGGGCCGTTCGGGCGCACGCTTGGCAAGAGCACGGGCTGGATCTTGCGGCAGGAGCTGCGCGATCTCGGTGTGCAGCAATTCGCGGGCGTGACGTATCTCGGCATCGACGCGGCAGGGCTGCATGTGATGATCGAGAACGCGCCGCGCACGATCGCCGCGGATACGATCGTGGTGTGCGCTGGACAAGTCTCCGAGCGTGGGCTGGTGGATGAGTTGAGGGTGGCCGGGAAAACCGTGCATGTCATCGGCGGCGCGAGGCTCGCCGGCGAACTCGATGCCAAGCGGGCGGTCGAGGAAGGCACGGCGATCGGCTGCACGATCTGAACCAGGCATCTCCGTTCATACGCCGGAAACTGCGGCTGGACCTCGGCTGACAACGGGGGCATCAGACCGGCGACGCCTCGAGTTGCGCAAGCAGCGTGGAGAGCGCGCGGGCGGCGAAGGCGCGCATGTTGGCTTGGCGATCGGGACTGGCGGTCTCGAGCGTGAGCGCGATGGGGCCGGGACCGCTCAGCGCGATGCAACAGTGGCCGCTGGCATCGCCATAGCGGTTGCCGGTCGGGCCGGTGGCACCGGTTTCGCCGAGGCCCCAGACCGCGCCGTGACGCGCGCGAACGGTGTCGGCGAGCAAGCGCGCGTAGGGCTCGGTGGAGGGGCGCATGCCGGTCATCTGTTCCGCCGTGATGCCGAGCAGGGCTGCGCGCGCGTGCACGGTGTAGATGACGGCGCCGCCGAGGAAATAGGCGGAGGCGCCGGGCACAGCGAGGAGCGCCGCCGAGATCAGGCCGCCGGTGGAGGATTCCGCGATGGCGATGGTTTCCTTGCGGGCGATGAGGCGGGCGGCGATTTTTTCGGCGACGGGCATGAGCGTGTGCATGATGGATCTCGCGTTATGCGGCGGTTCGCTGTTTGAAGCGGCTGGCGGCGTAGGGGGTGACGTCGATGTTGAGGCGTTCACCGGTCGCGAGCGCGGCAATGATGCGGCCGGTCATGGGACCGCCGGTGAGACCCAAGTGGCCGTGGCCGGCGGCGACGAAAATATTGGGATGACCGGGCACGGCGCTGATGGCGGGGAGGCTGTCGGGCGTGCCGGGACGCGGGCCCATCCATTGCGACGGCGCGGCAAGATTGGCGGTTGGAAACATTTCCGCGACCAGGCGCTTCAAGACGTCGGCGCGGCGCCAGTTGGGCGCGGTGTCGGGATCGCCGAGTTCTTCGGTGCCGGCGACGCGCAATCCCATCTCCATCGACGAAATGGCGGCGTGGCGCATCGGATCGTTGCAGACGTTGTTGAGGGTGATGCCCGGATCAGCGAAGGTGACGTGATAGCCGCGCTCGGCGATCAGCGGGAAGGTGAAGCCGATCGGCTCGAGCAGGCGCAATGACCAGCTGCCGGCGGCGACGACGACGATGTCGCCCGTGATATCGCCTTGATCGGTGGCGACGGTGGTACGCGGCGCACCTGGACGCAAAGCACGGACCGCGCTTTGCCGCAGCGTGCCGCCCATTTTCTGAAACAGCGCGGCGTAGGCCTGCGTTAGGCGGAACGGATGGGTGGTGCGGCCAATGGGGCCGAGGCGAACGGCGCGTTTGTAGATCGGCGAAGCGTTGGGTTCCAGCTCGCGAATGACGGGGCCGTCGAACACCTCGATGGTGGCGCCGCGCTCGCGCCGAAGACGCCAGGCAATGCCGTTCTCGACATCGACGTCCTCGGGGCGTTTGTAGAGATAGAAATAGTGCGACGGCTCGATTAGATGAGAGACGCCGGCTTCGCGTGCGAGCACTTCGTGCAGTTCATGCGTCGTGCCGTAGAGTGCTTTCATGGCGTCGGCACGGGCGGGAATGTCGCCTGCGTAGGCGCCCTTGATGAAGCGCGAAACCCAGGGTGCGGTCCGCGTGATGCCGGCCCATTTGACAACCAGCGGGCCATCCGGGTCGAGCAGCATGCCGGGAACGTCGCGCAGGACGCCGGGGAGCGCAAACGGCGCGCAGGATTGCGACGCGAGAATACCGGCGTTGCCGAACGAGCAGGCGGCCCCCGGCTCGCCGCGATCGATCAGCGTGACGGCGAGCCCTCGGCGGCGGAGTTCGATGGCTGAGCAAATGCCCACGATCCCAGCGCCAATGACGACGGCGTTCTGCTTGTCTTGCCCCATACCGCGCCGAAGGCCTCTCCTGGTTGCATCGACCTTGCGACGCAACATGCCACCCGATCTTATGCCGTGGAAGGCCCGCGGCACGTGCTCGCGATCCGCGTGCTCGCGATCCTTGGCAGAGGTCGCGTTGCATGCAAGACTTCCTGCCTTGTGGTCAACAGTAGAGACGTTTGCACAGCGCCACGCAACTCCTCGGGAGGATCAATGTCCACGACCAGACGCATAGCCGCCATCGCCAGTGTGCTCGCCATTTCCATCGGCGGGGCTCTGGCACAACAGCAAACGTTCTTCCGTATCGGCACCGGTGGCGCCGGCGGCACATACTTTCCGATCGGCGGCCTTCTGGCCAATGCGATTTCGGCGCCGCCGGGCTCGACGCCCTGCGACAAGGGCGGCGCCTGCGGCGTGCCGGGGCTCGTCGCGATCGCGCAGACGACCAACGCATCGGTCGCCAATGTCACGGCGGTGCAGACCGGCCAGATCGAGTCGGGCCTCGCTGCCGCCGACATCGTCTTCCAGGCCGTCAACGGCATGGCGAAGTTCGAAAAGAAGTTCGACAAGGTGCGCGTGATCGCAAACTTGTTCCCCGAGCACATGCATCTGGTGCTGCCGAAGGGTGGCAAGCTCGGCGGCATTGCCGAGCTCAAGGGCAAGCGCGTCGGCATCTTCCAGGCGGGTTCCGGCACGCAGGTTGTGGTGCTCGAATTGTTGAAAATCTACGGCATCGAGAAGAAGGACATCCAGGCCGCGGAACTCAACCCGCAGCAAAGCGCGGACCGCATGGCGGATGGCCAGCTCGACGCGTTCTTTATCGTCGGCGGCACGCCGCTCGCAGCCATCGCACAGCTTGCCGCACTCAAAGGCATGGAACTCTACGCGCTGTCGGATGACGAGCGCGCCAAGTTCCTCAAAGCCGTGCCGTATTACTATGAAGACACCATCAAGGCTGGCACCTACGAAGGACAAAAGGCCGACATCAAAACGGTGGCGGTCGGCGCGCAGTGGGTTGTCGGCGCGGACGTGCCTGAAGCGCTTGTCTATGACGTGACCAAGGCGCTTTGGAACGACAACACGCGCCGGTTGCTCGATAGCGGCCACGTGAAGGCGAAGGACATTCAGCTGAAAACGGCGCTGCAGGCTGTGAACACACCGCTGCATGCCGGTGCCGAGAAGTTCTACAAAGAAAAAGGCATGTCGAAGTAAGCGTTTCGCTGACCACAGACCGTTCGCGGCCGGCACCTCCAGATGGGAGCGCCGGCCGTGTTTTCTCAATTAGCGCCGGATCTCCCTCATGTCATCGCCAACGACCCCGGCGGCCCCGGTTGATCAGAACTCCGTGGTCGACCCCGAGCGGCTGCGCGCACTCGAGGCGCAATACGATTCCGAGCGCCAGACGCGCCAAGTGACGACGGGGACGCGCTGGTTCACGTATCTCTTTCTCGTCGGCTTTGGCATCTACCACTACATCACCGCCGGCTTTGGCATCCCGATCGACCACTGGCACATGGGTATCCACCTTGGTGGTGTGCTGTTCCTGGTCTTCTTGCTCTATCCCATGCGCAAGATCGACATCGGCGCCAAGACCGACGTCGAGGGCGGGCGCTTCCGCCTCGGCGGCATCCACGTTTCTGATTGGGTCCTCGGGATCGTCGGCGCGTTCACCGCGCTCTACATCGGCTTCACGTGGGAGGGCGTCGATCTCAACCTGTTCGGTTATCGGCTGAAACTCTCCGAACAATCGATGCGGCAAGGCAATCCTGCGCCGCTCGACGTGGTCATGGGCACAATCATGATCGCCCTGGTGCTGGAGGCGACGCGGCGCACGATCGGCTGGACGATGCCGATCATCATCCTGTTTTTCATCGCCTACGCGTTGTGGGGGCCATCGATGCCCTTCAACATCCTGAAGCATCCGGGCGTGACGTGGAACCAGTTCATCAACAACATCTACTTTCCCGCCGAAGGCATTTTCGGCGTGACGCTGTGGGTGGTCGCGACGGTGGTGTTCCATTTCGTGCTGTTTGGCACTGTTGCGCATCGCATGGGCCTCGGGCAGTTGTTCGTCGATCTGTCGACAATCCTGGCGGGCCGCTTCACGGGCGGCCCCGCAAAGGTGTGCGTCGCGTCCTCGGCGATGTTCGGCATGATCTCCGGATCGTCGGTCGCCAATGCGGTGTCGACGGGAACGTTGACGATCCCGAACATGAAGCGGCTCGGCTATCCGGGCCACTTCGCGGGCGGCGTCGAGGCGGCGGCGAGTGCGGGCGGTCAGGTGACGCCGCCGATCATGGGGGCGGCCGCGTTCATCATGGCCGAATTCCTCGGCATGAAGTACTCGGAAATCGCGCTGGCAGCGACCGTGCCTGCGGCGATGCACTACATCGGCGTCATTGCCATGGTGCATTTCGAGGCCAAGCGGTTGGGGCTTCGCACTTTCACCAAGGAAGAGATCCCGAACCTGCTCGACGTCTTGAAACGCGGTTGGCTGACAGTGGTGCCGCTGGTCGTGCTGCTGTATGTGCTCTTCTCCGGCTACACGCCCTACATGGCCGCGTTCTGGGGCATCACGGCGTGCATCGTCATCGGCCTCATCAATCCCTATCATCGCATGAGCGTGCGCGAGCTGGCTGACGCGTTCTACGAGGGCGGCCGCAATGCGTTGGCGGTCGGCGCCATCAGCGCGGCGGTCGGCATCGTCGTCGGCGTGATCACGCTGTCGGGCCTTGCGTTCACGCTCGGCTTCAAGGTGACGAGCGGCGCGCTGCAAATGGCGCAAGGCGTGCACAGCGCCTTCTCCTGGCTGCCGTTCGAGCTGTTCACGGTGAAGGACGCGGCGCTGTTTCTGTCGATGGTGCTGATCGCGCTTGCCTGCATCCTGCTCGGCTCGGGCGTGCCGACCACGGCGCTCTACATCATGCTGGCGACGGTCGCGCAGCCCGCGTTCAAGGAACTTGGCGTGCCGCCGCTGGCGGCGCACATGTTCGTGTTCTACTACGGCATCATCGCCGAGATCACGCCGCCGGTCTGCTCGACGGCATTCGCGGCGGCGGCGATCGCGGGCGCCAATCCGTGGACGACGGGCAACACCGCGTTCAAGCTCTCGAACGCGAAGATCATGGTGCCGTTCGTATTCTGCTATTCGCCGGCGATGCTGATCGTGCTGCCGGAATACTTCACCTGGGCCGCGTTCCTGCAAACGACGCTGACGTGCGCGTTGGGGACGATCATTCTCGGCGCGGCGCTGATCGGCTATGGGCTGGCACCGATGCCGATGTTCTATCGTGTGCTGCTGGGGCTCGCGGGCGTGACGATGATCGCGCCGGGTAACATCACGGATGTCGTGGCGCTCGCGCTGCTGATCCCGCCGATGATCCAGCAGATCGTCGCGTGGCGCGCGATGACGGCGGCAGTACCCAGACCGGTGTGAGCAGCTCGACCCGCCTCATGGTGAGCCTGTCGAACCATGCGCGGCCGAGTTATTGCAGCAGCCGGGCCGCCCGCCCTTCGACAAGCTCAGGGTGAGGCGGATTGGGGCGAGGCAGCCCTGATATCCTCGCCTCCTGGATAGCCTGTCGAACCATGGGCGGTCCGTGCCGGCGCCGCATCCGGGCCGCCTATCCTTCGACAGGCTCAGGATGAGGCGGATCGACGTCTCAATCTCTGTCACTCGATAGCGTGCGGGTCATGAAGATGCTGAACGGGTCGGGGACGTAGCTCGCGAAGGGATCGCAGCGCGTAAAGCCCGCACTCTCGTAGAGCTGCAGGGCGGGAATGAAGGCCTCCGATGACCCGGTCTCGAGCCAGAGTCCCTCCAGCTTGCGCGCGCGGGCTTCCGCAAGAATATGATTGAGCATCGCGCGGCCGACGCCTTGGCCGAGGAATGCATCCGCGGTCCGCATCGACTTGATTTCGCCGTGCGGGCCATCGAGCGTTTTCAAAGCGCCGCAGCCGGCGACCTCGCCGCCGATCCAGGCCGACCAGAAGGTGACGCTCGTGTCGCGCAGCTTGTCGATGTCGAGGGCATGAACGCTGCAGGCCGGTGACGTCGCATGCATGCCCTGCAGGTGCCGGGCGATCAGGCGGCGGATCGGCTCGCCGGTCAGATCGTCACGGCGGATGATGATGTCGGGGCGGTGGGATGGGGACATGGCGCTCGGTCAGCAATCGGTGACGGGGATAGTTTTCTTTGCAGTATTGCTTATCGCCGCGCAGCCGTCCTGCACCGCGTGTCGCAGCAGGGCCGGCAGCAACTCACGTGGCCGGCGACAACCGGCCGGAGCCGCCGGCCACGCGCCAGCGAGACGACCTCGCTGATGGAGCGGCCGACGAGATCCTATCAATTTACCAAGTCCGTGTTACCAAATCCGTGCGCAGCGACCCGCAGATTTACCGCGTCTGTGCGGACGGGCCCCGCGGATTTACCGTCTGTGCGGGCGGGCCCGCAGATTACCGCGTCTGTGCGGGCGGGCCCGCAGATTACCGCGTCTGTGCGGGCGGGCCCGCACGGGGAAAATTTTTCCTTGAGCGACTCGCTGTGACATTTCTGTAAGTCACACCCCTGCGGCGCTTAAATCGAGGCGTGATGCGCGCGTTGCACGCCGTGTTTCCGAGCTATTGCGATGTCGCGAAAACGCACGTGCTAGCCCATCGCCAATTCGACTCGCGCGCACGCGATTTTTGCGCCTCACGACGGCGACCGCGCGCGTTTTGCATCGCACGATTGGACGCGCGATGCCACATGTCGCATCCGCCCACACCGCGCTTCAGCGTTCAAACGGAAACGAATCGTTCTCGACGGGTCTTAAAGTTGCCGTCGCGACGGCTTACCTTATAATCGGATCATCGATCGCTGCATCCCTTGAGTCGCATCTTCCATGGCCTCACGCGACGACATCGTTCTCGAGATCACCCCGGTCGTGCTGCTGAAGGCCTACAGCTGCGGCATCTTCCCGATGGCGGAAGCAGCCGACGATCCCGCGCTCTATTGGATCGAGCCGCAGCAGCGCGGCATCCTCCCGCTCGACGGCGTGCATGTGCCGAAGCGGCTCGCGCGCACGATCAAGCAGGATGTGTTCGAGGTGCGCATCAATTCGGACTTCGATGCCGTGATCGCGGGCTGCGGCAGCGAGCGCCCGGGCCGGCAGACCACATGGATCAACGATAAGATCCGCCAGCTCTACGGCGATCTGTTCAAGATGGGAAACTGCCACACCGTCGAGACGTGGCGCGATGGCCGGCTGGCCGGCGGACTTTATGGGGTATCGCTCGGCGGCGTCTATTTCGGCGAGAGTATGTTCTCGTTCGAAACGGATGCGAGCAAGGTCGCACTCGCGCATCTGTGCGCGCGGCTGATCGCCGGCGGGTTCACGCTGCTGGATTGCCAGTTCATCACCGAACACCTCAGACAGTTCGGCACTGTCGAGATCGACCGGACGGATTTCCATCGCCTGCTCGAAGCGGCGCTGAAAGTGCCCGGCGATTTTCTGAAACTGCCGAAAGACACGACCGGCGCGGGCGCGCTCGAGATCATTCAGGGGCACCATTCGCGGGGGCGTCAGGCGCCGATGTGACGCCCATGCGCTGACGCGCTCAACGTGGCGGACGGCGGCGCGGCGTCGCCTCGTCCGTGCCCGCAGGAGGGGCGGCGGCCACGGGATTCGCTGGATTGACGGCCGTTTTCGGCTGCGGCGCTTGACCTTGCTTGGCGGGCGGCGTGCCACCCTTGGCCGCAACGGCGGGCGCGGGCGTGCCGGACTTCGGCTGGGCGCATTCGGTCAGCCAGACGTCGAACACCGGATGTTCAACCGCATGGACACCCGGATTTTCAGCGAACATCCAGCCATTGAAGATGCGCTTCTGTTTGCCGTCGAGCTGGGTTTCGTCGATCTCGACGAAGGTCGAGGTCTTGGGCGGCTCGGTCGGCGGGCGGGAATTGCAGCTGCGCGCCGTGACCTTCAGCGCGCCGAACTGCTTGGCCTCGCCGATCGGAATCTCCAAGCGGGAGATGCGCGCCGTCACCTTGTCGAGGGCGGAGAAGATCGCGATCTGATTTTCGATGCGCTGCGCGTGGGCGGGCGAACATGCGAACGCCGCGCCGGCAGTTGCCATGCTCCAACAGGTCAGACGAGTGGCCGAACGTCCGCGCATTGTCCCTCTGATCTCACCCGCCCGATCAGTGTGGACACTATCACGGGCCGGCGCCGGAACGGTCCAAGCGGCGGCAGATATCCACACTGCGGGAGCATTGGCATGGAAAGTTGGGCAGCAGCATGGCTTGCCGCCGAAGATTGGCCGCGGAAGATTGGCCGCAGAAGATGCCGCGGAAGCCGACGGGCCTACTTCGGCTGCCAGGGCGTGTAATCGCCGGTCGCCTTGGGACGCGCCGCCGGGCCCAAAATCGATCCCGCGGGCCGATAGGCACCTGGCGTTCCGGTCATGTTGGGCTGATGCGCCTGTTGCCAAGGCTTGGCACGGTATTGCTCGCCGGTCGGAGGCGTATCGACGGTGTAGTGCATCCAGCCATGCCATTCGGGCGGAATCTGGCTCGCTTCGGCACCGTCTTTGTAAATCACCCAGCGGCGGGGCACACCGAGCGGGCCGACACCTTTCGATTGGATATAATAGGTATTGCCCATGCTGTCGGTGCCGACTTCGCGGCCGCGCATTCGCGTGTAAATGCGGTTCGACCAGGTGTTGCCGCCCCACCAACTGAAAATCTCGCTGAAGATGCTCATTGCAATCGGCTCCGCGCGGCATTTCAGCACCGCTGTTGCGCGCTGCTTATGACACTGAGGCCCAGGGCTGTCCAGGCGACGGTGGAGCGCAGCTTTTCGGTCACAGTCGGAGGCTCCGGAATCGGACTACCTCTAGCTCGCGAGGCATCGATGACCGGCCCAATTGGTCGCCGACGGCGAGAAAAACGCGACGGCAGAAGGCAAACTGTAGCGGCGCGATGGAGCCCGCGCACAGCTTTTCCCCAGAAGGCCGGAAACATCAAGATGTAGTGGCAGTTGCGTGTACGCCTACAAAATAGCGGGTCGCTCACGTGACGAGCCGCTCGAATCGTCCTAACTTCAAATCGTTCGCTGATGCGTTTGCCGAGCAGAGTTCTAGTGCGGCGGCCGCTGACTGCGTGAGGCGCGTGACGGGGCGGACCTTCGAGTTGATGACACCCGATTTCATTGTTGCGTTGCAGTCACAATATTGCGTCACGCATTGCGTAATCGGCTTGGACGAAGGGCGTTGGCCCACGTGGACGTGCGTCGTGGCGATGTTTCGCCCCCATTCGGATCGGGACGCTTTTTGTGCCGGTACGGATGATCCTTCGAGACTACAAAAAACTGGCTGCTGAAGTTGAGCGCAGAACTTGTCTTGTCCCGCGTTGGTCCGTGCACGACTGGCTTACACATAATAACGCGGGGCATAACACATGAAGATCACAAGGCGCTTCACGGAGGCCGGAAAGTCTCCCTACGAAAGCATCAAGTTCCGGCGCGCCACGTCTGAAATCAAGAATCCCGACGGCTCCGTCGTGTTCCGCTTGGAAGACTTCGGCGTGCCCGAGCACTGGAGCCAAGTCGCGGCCGACATTCTGGCGCAGAAATATTTCCGCAAAGCCGGAATCCCGAAAGAGTTGCGCAAGGTTGAAGAGAGCTCAATTCCGTCGTGGCTGTGGCGCTCGGCGCCGGACGACCGCGCCTTGGCCGATGTCCCTGAAAAGGACCGGATCACGGGGGAAAGCGACGCGCGTCAAGTGTTCGATCGCCTCGCCGGCACATGGACCTATTGGGGCTGGAAGGGCGGATACTTTACGACTGAAGAGGACGCGCGCGCGTTCTTCGATGAGCACCGTTACATGCTGGCGATGCAGTTCGGTGCGCCGAACTCGCCGCAGTGGTTCAATACCGGCTTGCACTGGGCATATGGCATCGACGGGCCGGGCCAAGGCCACCACTATGTCGATTACCGCACCGGCCAGTTGACGTTGTCGCAATCGGCTTACGAGCATCCGCAGCCGCACGCCTGCTTCATTCAGTCGGTCGAAGACGATCTCGTCAACGAATGCGGCATCATGGATCTCTGGGTCCGTGAAGCGCGACTCTTCAAATACGGCTCGGGCACCGGCTCGAACTTCTCGAAGCTGCGCGGCGAGAATGAAAAACTCTCGGGTGGCGGCCGCTCATCGGGCCTGATGAGCTTCCTCAAGATCGGTGACCGCGCGGCCGGCGCTATCAAGTCGGGCGGCACAACGCGCCGCGCGGCCAAAATGGTCGTGGTCGACGTCGATCATCCGGATGTCGAGGCGTATATCGACTGGAAAGTGAAGGAAGAGCAGAAGGTGGCGGCGCTCGTCACCGGCTCCAAGATCTGCCAGCGCCGCCTCAAGGCCATCATTAAGGCGTGCGTCAATTGCGAGGCCGATGGCGATAAATGCTTCGATCCGGCCGAAAATCCGGCGCTGAAGCGCGCCATCAAGGATGCCCGCCGCGATCTCGTGCCGGACAACTACATTCGCCGTGTGATCCAGTTTGCGCGTCAGGGTTATAAGGACATCGACTTTGCCACCTACGACACCGACTGGGATAGCGAAGCGTATCTGACCGTCTCTGGCCAGAACTCCAACAACTCCGTTCGCGTGACGGATGAGTTCCTCAACGCCGTGCAAGACGACAAGGACTGGTCGCTGACCGCGCGAAAGAACGGCAAAGCCATCAAAACGCTGAAGGCGCGCGACTTGTGGGATAAGATCGGTCACGCGGCTTGGGCCTCGGCCGATCCGGGTATCCAGTTCCACACCACCATCAACGACTGGCATACGTGCCCGAAATCCGGCGAGATCCGCGCGTCGAACCCGTGCTCGGAGTACATGTTCCTCGACGACACGGCCTGCAACCTCGCGTCGCTGAACCTGATGATGTTCCGCGGCCCCGACAAGCAGATCGACGTCGGCATGTTCGAGCATGCCTGCCGTCTGTGGACGATCGTGCTCGAAATCTCCGTGTTGATGGCGCAGTTCCCGTCGCGTCAGATCGCTGAACTGTCGTATCGGTATCGGACGCTGGGCCTCGGCTTTGCCAACATCGGCGGTCTGCTGATGGCGAGCGGCATCTCGTATGACTCAGTCCAAGGCCGTGCCATTTGCGGCGCGATCTCGGCCATTATGACCGGCACCTCTTACGCGACGTCGGCCGAGATGGCGCGCGAACTCGGCCCGTTCCCCGGCTATGCCGAGAATGCGCCGGACATGTTGCGCGTCATTCGCAACCATCGCCGTGCGGCCTATGGCCAGAAGGATGGGTATGAGCGGCTCAACACCAATCCAGTGCCACTCGACTATGCCTCCTGCCCCGATCAGAAGCTGATCGATGCAGCGCGGCGTGCTTGGGACAAGGCGATCGACCTTGGCCAAGTGCACGGCTTCCGCAATGCGCAAACGTCGGTGATCGCGCCAACGGGCACGATCGGCCTCGTCATGGATTGTGACACGACCGGGATCGAGCCCGATTTCGCGCTGGTGAAGTTCAAGAAGCTCGCCGGTGGCGGCTACTTCAAGATCATCAACCAGGCGGTTCCTGAAGCTCTGCGCACGCTCGGTTATGGCGAAGCGCAGATTGCCGAGATCGAAGCCTACGCCGTGGGCCATGGCTCGATGCGACAGGCGCCGGCGATCAATCATTCGACGCTGAAGACGCGTGGCTTCACTGATGAGGTGCTGACCAAGCTCGAAGGCGGACTGAAGGCGGCGTTCGACATCAAGTTCGCCTTCAACAAGTGGGCCCTCGGAGAAGAGTTCCTGCTGAAGCAGCTCAAAGTCCCGGCGGAAAAGCTGAATGATCCGGCATTCGAGCTGTTGCCATTCCTTGGCTTCTCGAAGAAGGACATCGAGGCGGCGAACGAACATGTCTGCGGCGCGATGACACTCGAAGGCGCACCGCATCTGAAGGTGGAGCACTACGCCATCTTCGACTGCGCCAATCCGTGCGGTCGCAAGGGCCGCCGCTTCCTCTCGGTCGAGAGCCACATTCTGATGATGGCAGCATCGCAGCCGTTCATCTCGGGTGCGATTTCGAAGACGATCAACATGCCAAACGATGCGAGCGTGGAAGACTGCAAGCAGTCCTACATGCAGTCGTGGAAGCTGGCGCTGAAGGCGAACGCGCTCTATCGCGATGGTTCGAAGCTCTCGCAGCCCCTGAATTCGCAGCTCATCGAGGATGATGAGGATGTGGCGGATGAAGTCCCGGCCGAGTTGCTGGCCGACAAGCCGGCCGCCGTGCGCGCAACCGCTGCCGCCGAGCGCATCGTCGAGAAGATCATCGAGCGCGTGCGCGAACAGGAGCGTGAAAAACTCCCGGGCCGCCGCAAGGGCTACACTCAGAAAGCCAACGTCGGCGGACACAAGGTCTACCTGCGCACCGGCGAGTACGATGATGGCCGCCTCGGCGAGATCTTCATCGACATGCACAAGGAAGGCGCCGCCTTCCGGTCGTTGATGAACAATTTCGCCATCGCGATCTCGCTGGGCCTGCAGTACGGCGTGCCGCTCGATGAATACGTGGATGCCTTCACATTCACGCGCTTCGAGCCTGCCGGCATCGTGCAGGGCAACGACACGATTAAGAACGCGACGTCGATCCTCGACTACATCTTCCGCGAACTTGCCGTGTCGTACCTCGAGCGTCACGACCTTGCGCATGTGGACCCGCGCGAGATCATTGGCGAAACCGGACTCGGTTCTTCCGACGAGGCGCTCGAAGAAGATGCCGCGGCAGCGGTTGTGCCCCCGACCAAGTATGTTTCGCGCGGTCTGTTGCGCGGACAGGAAAGCCGGATGGTCGTCGTGCGCGGCAACACGGCGCTGGCGGCGGACGCGTCGCAAGACAGCGCCGTGACGATGATGCAGCAATCGGTTACTACGGCGTTTGCACGCGCCGAACCGGCGCCGCAGATGCGTGCGCCCGCACCGGCTGCCGCTGGTGCCTCCACACTTGGCGCCGCACAGGCACAGGCGGTCGGTGGCAAAACCCTGACCGTCTCGGAGCGGCGCGCGGAAGCCAAGGTGCGCGGCTACGAGGGCGAGGACTGCCGCGAGTGCGGCAACTTCACGCTCGTGCGCAACGGCACCTGCCTCAAGTGCGACACGTGCGGGAGCACGAGCGGTTGCTCGTGATCTCGTCGAGACAATGACATGCGCAAATGGCCAGATCCTCGCGGATCTGGCCATTTGTCTGTTGACGGCGTGTTGAAAACTCTTGCGTGGCCTTGGTTCGGCCCCGCGAATCAGACGAGATCAATCTCAGATTTCACGACTTGAGTGAAACCCGAGGTACAGTATGGCATCCGAACTCCGCGACGTGCATCCGAGCGTCTACCTTCTCAGCGATCATCTCGATGCGGCGCTGGCGGCCTGCGAGGATCTGCTGACCGAGCAGGTGGCGATTGCCCAGGCGGGTAGCGCCACGACCGTCGCTGCCGTCATTCGTGGCAATCAGGACCTGCGCGACTTCCTCGATTCCGTTCGCCGCCTCGAAATTTCCATTACCGCGCGCATCATAGAGGCCCGCAAGCGCGCGGAAGACCTCCGGAAAGGCGAGACCGACCTGCGCCCATTCCTCAGCCTGTTCGCTGGCGGCACCGCGGTGCTCCTCGATGCGGTGGCAGAGTTCGGGGAAGATCCGGAGCAGGATTTCCGCACGGGCAATTCCGCGCTCACGTACCTCAAGAGCCGCGCCATCCTGCCGGCGGACGCGACGAGCCTCGACGGGCGCGAGCACCTCTCGATCGGCGAGGACTTTCTGCTGGTCCGCCGCATCCGGCTTGGAACGCTGATGGACCTTTTAGCGGCGTTCCTGGACGCCCTCGAATTGCACTACGAACTCTTCGCGGACGCGCTCGACGACGATGCTGCCGAGCAGCACGCCGCCAGCGCCGCCAAGGCCGCCGCACTGGCCGCCGCCGTCGAGGCCATGCGCGCGTCTGGTTGATCCTTCGAACGGCCCCTTATCGATGTTTTGACGGTAGGCGCAGCCACGCGCTTGTGGCTCAATTGGGACGACGCTTAAGGCCTCTGAAACCACGACCTCAGCAAATTCGTACCTTCATCCCAGTGAATTGCTCGCGGTGACCAATCTTTGACTGTTTACGGACAACACTGTTTCCCATGGGCGGCCAATGAATGCCGCCTGAATGCCGGCTTCAGGTGGTGGTCATGGAGCGGTTGATAAAAACAATACTCAGGGTTGGTTCTCAGGCGTCTTGCGGGATTGGTGCCATGAAAAACATTGCTGACGTAGCTCGGACGGTCGCATTCGTCGTGATGGGTGTCGCGGTCATTGCGAGCACCGTCGCCAGCCTGATGTTGAGCTAAACCCCTCCCCGCTGACCGGCTACGCGCCGCCGCCGACTGGGCTTGCTGACACGCCCTCGCCACCCTAGGTATTGGCGCTAGAGGTGGCGCAGCTTGAAGATCTCCAACATCACCGACACGACCACGGACGCGGTGCGCAATTTTGGCACCTACGTCAGTGGCTTCACGACCCCAACGGTCCGCCTCGGCGTGACCGGCCTCGCGCGCGCCGGCAAGACCGTGTTCATCACCGCGCTGGTCCGCAACCTCATCATGGGTGGCCGCCTGCCCTTCTTTGCGCCCATGGCGGAGGGGCGCATCGCGCGGGCCTATCTCGAACCACAACCCAACGACGCGGTGCCACGCTTCAGTTATGAGGAGCATCTGGCGTCGCTCGCAGCGGATCCGCCGAACTGGCCGGAAAGCACGCGCCGGATCAGCCAACTACGTCTAACTCTCGACTACAAGCCGGCGGGAACCGTTCGGCGCACGCTCGGCTCGGGCCGGATCCATCTCGATATCGTCGATTATCCCGGCGAATGGCTACTCGATCTGCCGCTGCTCGACCAATCTTTCGATGACTGGGCCAGAGACGCCTTGGCAAGCGCCAAGGTACCGGAGCGCGCCACGGCGGCCCGTGACTTCCTCGCCTTCTCCGCGGCGCTCGATCCAAGTGCTGCTCAAGACGAGCAGACCGCCATCATCGGCGCGCGCCTCTACACGGCATATCTCGCGGCGGCCCGCGCCGCCGATCATGCACTCTCCACGCTCGGGCCTGGCCGCTTTTTGATGCCAGGGGAACTCGATGGATCGCCGCTGCTGACATTTTTTCCGTTGCCGCTTGCTGGCGGCTCAACGCCCAAACCGAACTCGCTTGGCGCGCTGTTGGACCGGCGCTTCGAGAGCTACAAGGCGCACGTGGTGAAACCGTTCTTCCGCGACCACTTCAGCCGTCTCGATCGTCAAGTGGTGCTGGTCGATGCGTTGTCGGCCCTGAACGCGGGGCCACGCGCCGTGAAGGATCTCGAGCACGCCATGAGCGCGGTGCTAACGTGCTTTCGCCCCGGCGCCAATACGTGGCTCTCGAGCCTCTTCTCGCGGCGGATCGACCGGTTGTTGTTCGCCGCCACCAAAGCGGATCATTTGCATCACGAAAGCCACGACCGGCTTGAAGCAACCATGCGGCTGATCACCGACCGCGCGATCACGCGGGCGGAAGGCGCAGGCGCCGACGTGAAGGTTCTTGCACTTGCGGCTCTGAGGGCGACACGCGAAGCCGAAGTCCGTACCAATGGTGAAGTGCTGCCTTGTATTGTCGGCATTCCTTTGGCGGGCGAAAAAATCGGCGCCGATGTTTTTGACGGACGCCGCGAGACGGCTGTCTTCCCGGGTGATCTCCCCGCTGATCCAAGCGTGCTGCTCGCGAACGGCGCCGATACACCGGCGATCGCGGACCTCTCCATGTTGCGGTTCCGCCCGCCACGCATTACGCTCGAGGCTCCGACCGGCGCTAAGGATGCGCTCCCCCATATTCGGCTCGATCGCGCGCTCGATTTCCTGATCGGAGATCATCTCGCATGACGGCCGAAAACCAAGACCGGCGGCGGCCACGCGCTTTTTCGCCCAACGATCCGAGCCTCGTGCGTGAGCCTGAAATAGAGGTGCCACCACCGGCGGGACCAGCGCCGCGCGCGGAACCCGCTGGAAACCGCCCGGTATTTTCGGCGCCAACACTCGAGGATCTGCATAGTGGTTTTCGCTGGGGCGCATTGCTCTTCGGTGCACTCGTCGCAGCAACGACGCTGGCCGCAAGTGTTTGGTTCGCGCGGTTCGTTTCCGTCGCGTTGACGCGAGACGATTGGGTCGGCTGGCTGATGACGGGGTTGCTCGGTCTCGTCATCCTCGCTGCGGTGATGCTGCTGATCCGCGAGATCGTCGGCTTTGCGCGGCTGTCACGGCTTGGGCGCCTCAAGCGCGAGATCGATGCGGCGCTGGCCTCGGGCAAATCCACAGATGAGAAAACCGCAATCGCCAAGCTCACGCAGCTCTACGCCAAGCGCGCGGACATGACCTGGCCGGTGTCGCGCATGCGCGACCATACGCGCGATGTGCACGATGCGGGCGCGCTCACGAAACTCGCCGAGCGCGAGCTTCTGGCGCCCCTCGATGTCGAAGCCCGCCGCCTGATCACGAAGTCGGCCAAGCGCGTCGCGACGGTGACTGCACTCTCGCCGATGATGTTCATGGCCGTTGGCTACGTGCTGGTCGAGAATGTGCGGATGCTGCGATCGCTGGCCACGCTCTACGGCGGACGGCCGGGGATGATCGGCGCGCTCAAGCTTGCACGCATGGTCTTCACGCACATCGTCGCGACCGGTGGCGTTGCCATGACCGACGATCTCTTGGGCCAATTTCTCGGCCAGGACGTCTTGCGCCGGTTGTCGAGACGGCTCGGCGAAGGCGCCTTCAACGGTGCACTCACTGGGCGCATCGGCGTGGCCGCAGTCGATGTCTGCCGGCCACTGCCGTTTCTGGACGCGCGCCCGATCCGGCTCAGGGACGTTGCCGGCGAAGTCCTTCGCCGCTCTGGTGACGCGCCGCCCCCGTCTGGACGACCAGGTACAGAAAGCATCTGACCCACATTCTTGGCGAGAATTCATCGTCATTTTAACTTGAAACTCAGTCCATTGTAGGCGGATGAGTAGAAACTTGTCATTCTACAACCATTGCGGGATTTTTGTTCATCGTGCACCGTCTCAAAGCAGGGCCAAATGCTGAAACCCACGCAACTCCTACCCCTGCATCCCCGCCGGTCCTTTGCTCCTCGCTACATCAAACTCTCTCGCCGCGAACGCGACGTCCTGACATGGATGGCTGCCGGAAAGTCTGACTGGGAGATCGGCATCATCCTCGAGATCTCGAAAAAGACGGTCAATTGGCACGTCGAGCGCATCAAGTGCAAATTCGCTGTGCCAACGCGAATTCAGACAGTGCTTCTCGCGGAACGCTTTGGAATGCTCAAGCCTTGCCCGCCCATTCGGCGGTCACTCAGTCGCCCGATCGGTGACCACTCTAGCTCGCGTGCACGCTACGCGCATGCCTTGAGGCCGGCGATTGCGCATCGGCTCTTGAAGATTGCGCCGCCAATCGCCGTCAACGAATCGTCAACCTTAAGACAGTCTTAAGAGACCTTGCGACATAATGAACGTGTTCAAGCTGCACCCCGCACTGAACGTGTTCTGCGTAAAGGGTCTTTCCCATGATCAACGAACTCCATCGTGCCATCGCCGTGTTCATGCACGTCATGATGGTGAGTACGTTTGCCTTTGCTGTCGCGCTTGGCGTCAGCGGCGCAAGCGGTGCCTCGCCAAAGGGCTGCGTGACCTGCCTCGCCAAAGCCAAATCCATCTCTCAGCCGACTGTCGCTGAGCCAAAGCTGGTCCTTCTGAAAGTTCGCAACTCTTGAAATGATCTGGAGCGGAGTGCTGCAGCGCTCCGCCTCCAATCAGTTGGCTGCCTGCGCTTTCACGACGGCATCAATCGCCATCAACTCGCGCATCAATCCTTCAAAGGCCTTGAGCGGCACCATGTTGGGCCCATCGGACGGCGCTTTGTCGGGATCCTGGTGGGTCTCGATGAAAAGACCTGCGACGCCCACGGCGACGGCCGCCCGAGCGAGCGGCGGCACATAGCGGCGATCTCCACCCGACGATGTTCCTTGACCTCCCGGCTGCTGGACGCTGTGGGTGGCATCGAAGATCACGGGCGCACCCGTCTCGGCCATTTGCGGCAGCGACCGCATGTCGACGACCAGCGTATTGTAGCCAAAGCTCGCGCCGCGTTCCGTTACAAGCACCTGCCGATTGCCGCTGCTTGTCACCTTCGCGACCACGTTCTTCATGTCCCACGGCGCCAGAAACTGCCCCTTCTTGATCTTCACGACCTTCCCCGTCTTGGCCGCGGCGATCAGCAAATCCGTCTGGCGGCACAGAAATGCCGGGATCTGGAGCACATCGACGACCTGCGCCAGTCGTGCGCACTGCTCGGCCTCGTGGACGTCCGTCACCACCGGAAGACCAAGCGTCTCCCTGATCTCCGCAAAAACCGGCAAGGCTCCGTCGAGGCCGATGCCGCGCTTGCCGCCCAAAGACGTCCGGTTCGCCTTGTCGAACGAGGATTTATAAACGATGCCGAGACCGAGCCGGGCGCCAATTTCCTTCAGCGCCGCCGCCATTTCGAGCGCGTGGGCGCGGCTTTCCATTTGGCATGGCCCCGCAAAGACCGCGATGGGGCGGTTCATCGCGAACGTTACCCGACCGACGTCGACGGCCGCCAAGGGTGATAAGGGTGATAAGATTCGTTAGCCATGCTCGCCTTCTAGCACGCCGCGCCACAGGCGCACAGGCTGGACCCGGGATGTCCGCACACGACACAAACCTCCTGTTCACTATTTTCGCAGACACTCCGTATCGAATACTCAGCAGTTTTTGGGGCAAGTCCTGCCAATGGCGTTCAACGATCGCATGAACCGGGTCATGAGCACCGCGGGCCGTAAGTCGGTGACCGAGGAGCCGGCTTCCAACAAGCGATGGGCCCAGCGCAAGTCCAGCATGATGCCAGCCGGCCTGATGTTCCCTGGCACGCGTCAGCCGATTCCCTGCGCCATCCGCGACAGCTCGTCGACGGGCGCCAAACTCGAATTGACGGCCGGCAAGAACCACCCGAACTCGGATTCGGAAAGCATGCCCGACGAGTTCACGCTGATCATGCGCATGGACAATATGGAAGTCGACTGCGCCGTTGCCTGGCGCAAGGGCAACATGCTTGGCGTTCGCTACGTTTCGCCGGCACGCCCTTTGCCAAAGGCCGAAGCCGCGTTGCGTCGCCGCTGACAGAAGCGCGGCGATCGAACTTCGCGGCGGCACTCAGCCCGGTAAGATCGCGTGCGGCACGAAGTGCGATGTGTTCTTGGTGATGGCACTTTTATCTTCCCGCACACCGATGCCCGCCGGTTGACCGGCAATGATCCACGATCCGATCACCGCGTGACGGCCCGAGAACACCGGCAGCGGCGCCAAGCCCTGCACGATGAACCCTTCCGCGCCATAAGGTCCGGCATCGGCATCCTGCACCTGACCATCGCGCACGAGCGTGATGTTGGCGCCTTCGCGGGAGAACAGCGGCTTCCGCGCATGCGTATCCGCGATCGAGCGCGCCTTGGAATCATCGGCAAAAAATGCCGGCAGCAAATTCGGGTGATTGGGCGCCATCTCCCAGAGCACCGGCAAGATACCCTTGCTCGAGAGTACAGCTTTCCAGGGCGGCTCGAGAAACGCGGTGTAGCTTGAGGCGATGCCCTTGGCGAACTCTTCGCGGAACAGCCATTCCCATGGATAGAGCTTGAACAGGCGCTCGATGCGGCGGTTCTGCAGATCAAAAAACTGCCCGTTGGGCCCGAGGCCGATGTCGCCGACGGCGATGAAGTCCGTCGCAAAGCCACCCTGGCGCGCGCACTCCGCGATGTAGTCGACGGTGCCGCGATCTTCGCTATGTCCGGCAACACTCGTCAGATGCAGGACGCCCTGCCCCGCGAGCTCCTGGAACCGGGCGACCAACTTCTCGTGGATCGAGTTGTACTGATCCGCGCCTTCGGGTAGGGCCCCAGCGGCGATCTGATCTTCGAGCCAGAACCACTGGAAGGCGGCGGCCTCGTAGAGCGCGGTTGGCGTATCGGCGTTGTACTCGAGCAGTTTTGCGGGACCTTGGCCGTCATAGGCGAAATCGAAGCGGCCATAGATCGAGGGGTCGCCGCGCTTCCAGCTCGTGCGAATGATCTCGAACGCCGATTGCGGCATGCCGAGTTGGGCGAGCAGACGATCGTTGCGGACGACGCGATCGACGGCGAGGCGGCAGAGATCGTCGAGGTCCTTGGAAGGATCCTCGATGTCGTTCTCGATCTCGGCGAGCGTGAACCCGTAGTAGGCGCTTTCGTTCCAATAGGTGTCGCCGTTCGGCGAGTGAAACGTAAAGCCCAGCTCCTTGGCGCGATCACGCCAATGGGGCCGTTCGACAATTGGGATGCGTTGCATTTCAGCCCGCGCTGCTTGTGCTGTCACCGGTCGAGCCGAAGCCGCCGCGGGAAACCGTTTCGGCGCCAGGCTTCATCGCGGGTGCGGCGGCGGCCGTTTTCGGTTGCGCCGGATTGGTCGCCGTCTGGCCCGAGCCACCGAACAGTTTCTTGGCCAGTAGCCCGCCGAGCAGGCCTGCCAGCAACCCACCACCGCTGAACGCGCTGCCGACCATCATCATGAGGGCCAGAGCAGCCGCGATCAGGCCGCCGCCAATGAGCCAGTTTTTTGAAGAACTGGGCCGGCCGAACGATTGTGGCGGTGGCGCTTCTGCCTGCGCCTGCTGACCTTGCGGCGGAATGTTGACCTTCCCGCGCTTGCCGAAACCTGAACTTCCGCTCGAATTTGAGTCACTGGCCATGGCAAACTCCTCCGCGACGGCCGCAACCGGGCAACGCGCCCAGCCTCATCCGCACCATATAACATGGCGCCGTTTGCGTCAGATTAAAGGGCTCATTCCTTCTCCCAATTGCCCTTCTTGCAATGGGGAGAAGGAACTCCAACAGCACTACACCAACCTGCTCTGCTCCATGGCCGCAGTGATAAAACTCTTGAACAGCGGATGCGGCTCGAACGGCCGCGACTTCAGTTCCGGGTGGTACTGCACGCCGATGAACCACGGATGATCCGGATACTCCACCGTCTCGGGCAGCAACCCGTCGGGTGACATGCCGGTGAAGATCAGGCCGGCTTTTTCGAGCCGATCCCGGTACGTGGTGTTCACTTCGTACCGGTGGCGGTGACGCTCGCTGATCGCCGTCGATCCATAGAGCGCGGCAATCTTCGAGTTCCCCGCCAGCGAGGCTGCGAAGGCGCCAAGCCGCATGGTGCCGCCGAGATCGCCGCCGGACTTGCGGATCTCGAGCTGATCGCCGTGCATCCACTCGGTCATCGTCCCGACCACCGGCTCGCCGGTATCGCCGAACTCGGTCGAACTCGCGTCCGTGATGTTGCACAGATTGCGCGCCGCCTCGATGCACGCCATCTGCATGCCGAAACAGATGCCGAAGTAGGGCACCTTGCGTTCGCGCGCAAACTTGGCAGCGAGGATCTTGCCTTCCGCACCGCGCTCGCCAAAGCCGCCCGGCACCAGGATTCCGTGCACGCCCTCGAGATGTGGGGCCGGATCCTCGCTTTCGAACACCTCGCTCTCGATCCACTCGAGGCGCACCTTGACGCGATTGGCGATGCCGCCATGGGTCAGCGCTTCGTTGAGCGATTTGTAGGCGTCCTTCAGACCCGTGTACTTGCCGACGATGGCAATGGTCACTTCGCCCTCGGGACTGGCGATGGCGCGGCTGATGCCTTCCCAGCGCGACAAATCCGGCTTTGGCGATCCTGTGATGCCGAACGCCGCCAGCACTTCGCGGTCGAGGCCTTCGCGGTGATAGGCGAGCGGCACGTCGTAGATCGAGGCAACGTCGAGCGCTTGGATGACGGCATCCTCGCGCACGTTGCAGAACAGCGCGATCTTCTTTCGCTCGCCCTTCGGCACTTCGCGGTCGCACCGGCACATCAGGATGTTCGGCTGAATGCCGATCGAGCGCAGCTCCTTCACCGAGTGCTGCGTCGGCTTGGTCTTGAGCTCGCCCGCACTCGGAATGTAGGGGATCAACGTCAAATGGATGTAGATCGACTGGCCGCGCGGCAGATCGTTGCCGAGCTGGCGAATGGCCTCGAAGAACGGCAGCCCCTCGATGTCGCCAACGGTGCCGCCGACTTCCACCAGCACGAAGTCGATACCCTCGTTCCCCGACAGGACGAATTCCTTGATGGCGTTCGTCACGTGCGGGATGACCTGCACCGTCGCGCCGAGATAATCCCCGCGCCGCTCCTTCGCGAGGATGTCCTGATAGATGCGGCCGGTGGTGATGTTGTCGGACTTCTTGGCCGGCACGCCGGTGAAGCGTTCGTAGTGGCCAAGATCGAGGTCGGTCTCCGCACCATCGTCGGTGACGAATACCTCGCCGTGCTGATACGGGCTCATGGTGCCCGGATCGACGTTCAAGTACGGATCAAGTTTACGTAGCCGAACCGAATAGCCACGGGCCTGGAGAAGCGCTCCGAGGGCCGCTGAAGCCAGCCCCTTGCCGAGCGAAGACACCACGCCGCCGGTGATGAAGATATACCGCGTCATGGACTCGCAAAGTACAGCGAACCGGCACGATTCGAAGCACCAATTCTGCAGTTATACATAGCGTCTGCCGCGTGGCTCGCAGACGCCATGAGAGATGAGACTTGCAAGTGGCTTGAATGCAAGCCGATTTGGCGCGAGCCGCCTAGGTATGCGCAATATAGTCGCGCAACGCAGAGGCCTCCATTTCCACCTCCGCGATGTGGTTCTTGACCACGTCACCGATGGAAACAATACCGATCAGCCGGCCGTCTTCGACCACTGGCAGATGCCGGAAGCGCCCTTGCGTCATCAACTCCATGAGCTGATCGAGCGTATCGGAGCGCGTGCAGGTCACGACTTTCGTCGTCATCGCCGCGGACGCTGGATTGTCCAGGCAGCCCGGCCCGTTGTTTGCCAACAACCGCACAACATCGCGCTCGGAGACGATCCCCACCACTTCGCCTTTGGCCCCGACAATGACGACGGTGCCGATCTTCTTTTCCGCAAGCTTCTGCGCGATCTGCTGCAGCGTGGCCGTGGGCGCAGCGGTCGTGACCGAATTGCCCTTATGATGCAAAATAGCGGCAACGTTCATGGGTCGTCCTCCAATCCGCGTGCTGGCGGATCATAGGCTTGAGGCCTACCGGGCATTGACGTGCCCTTAGCAATCCTCGTAGCCAGCCAGCGTTCTGCTTCTGACCCCTTCCCTCGTTCCACATTAGTTGAAAGCCGCTGCCACCGAAACCCCATAGCGGTGCGCTGCGGTATCCGGATGCGGTGTTTCCGCCGGAATGATTGACAGGGCGGAAGCCCGATGCGAAGGCGAGCCCAACTTGATGCGCCGCGAACAAGGATTTGACCGGCAATGACGCATGATCCCCTTGCCGACCAGTCCGCCCTGGCGAAGCCGCCAAACCCCATGGACAGCCAGATCGCGCGGCGGCGCACGTTTGCGATCATCTCGCATCCCGACGCCGGCAAGACGACGCTCACGGAGAAGCTTTTGTTGTTCGGCGGCGCAATCCAGCTCGCCGGCCACGTCAAAGCCAAGGGCGGACGCCGCACCACGCGCTCCGACTGGATGGCGATCGAAAAGGAACGCGGGATCTCGGTTGCGACGTCCGTGATGACGTTCGACTACGGCGGCGCGGTCTTCAACCTGCTCGATACGCCGGGTCACGAGGACTTCTCTGACCATACCTATCGCACGCTGACCGCCGTCGACTCGGCGATCATGGTGATCGACGGCGCGCGCGGCATCGAGGCGCGAACTCGCAAACTGTTCGAAATCTGCCGGCTGCGCGACATCCCCATCATCACCTTCATCAACAAGATGGACCGGGAGTCGCGCGATCCGCTCGATCTCCTCGACGAGATCGAGAAGACGCTCGCCCTCGACACCGCGCCGATGGTCTGGCCGATCGGGCGCGGCCGCGAGTTCCAGGGCACCTACGACCTCAATACGCCGCGCATCCGCCAGATCGACAAAGACGACGATGGGATTCCGGTCTCCGGTCCGGGCGATCCTCAGATTGCCGAGCTGCTCGAAGCGGACGTGGCGGCACGCTGGCGTGACGAGATGGAGCTGGTGGAAGGCGCGTGCGGGCGCTTTGATTTCGAGACCTTCCGGCATGGCGCGTTGACGCCGGTGTTCTTCGGCAGCGCGCTGCGCAACTTCGGCGTCCGTGATCTGCTCGACGCGTTGATCGCGCACGCGCCGCCGCCGCGCAGCCAGAAAACCGCCACCCGCGATATCCAGGCGAACGAGCGTGCCATGACCGGGCTCATTTTCAAGATCCAGGCGAACATGGACCCCAACCACCGCGACCGCATCGCCTTCATGCGCGTCTGTTCGGGCAAGCTCACCCGCGGCATGAAAGTGAAGGTGCCGCGCACCGGCCGCAACATGGTGCTGCAATCACCGCAGTTCTTCTTCGCGCAGGATCGCTCGCTCGCCGAGGAAGCCTACGCCGGCGACGTTGTCGGCATTCCGAACAAAGGGCTGCTCAAGATTGGCGACGCGCTGACCGAAGGCGAAGACGTGACCTTTGTGGGGATCCCGAGTTTCGCGCCCGAGATTCTGCGCCGCATCCGCCTCGAAGACGCGATCCGCGCCAAGAAACTCAAGGACGCCCTGAAGGAAATGGCCGAGGAAGGCGTCGTGCAACTGTTCTCGCCGATCGATGGCACGCAGCCGATCGTCGGAGTTGTCGGCGCGCTGCAGCTCGACGTTCTGGAGGATCGCCTCACCAACGAGTATGGGTTGCCGATCGGCTTCGAGGACACGTCCTATGCGGCTGTGCGCTGGCTGCAGGCGGACGACCCGAAAGCGCTGGCTGCCTTCGTCGCCAAGAGCCGCTCATCCGTTGCCCTCGATCTCGATGGCGATCAGGTGTTTCTCGCTGCCTCCGACTTCGACCTGCGCTGGACCTCCGACAAGAACCCCGACATCAAGTTCGTCGAGATCAAGACGACGAGCGGGTGATGCGCTGCCTTCCGCCACCGCCCTTACACTGAGCCCATCGAAAGCGAGGCGATATGCCGATCCGCCTCACCCTGAGCTTGTCGAAGGGCAGGCGGCCCGTGGTCTTGCTGAAGGCGAGCAAGCAAAGTGACCTGGGCCCCCTATGGTTCGACAGGCTCACCATGAGGCGGGTTGTAAACGTTGTGTCTCTCACATCACCCCGTGCCCCCTGGCGACGAGCTTGCGCATCGACGGCGCGGTGACCTGATCCGAAATCTGGATGTTCCAAAGCTCGGCGTGGGGCTGGCGTTCGAAAGCGGAAAACAAATCCGCGAAATCACGGACATCGCGCACCTCCGCGCCGCGCAAACCAAATCCCTTGGCGATCGACTCGAACGTCGGGCGCCCGAAGATCGCGCCGCTGTCATCGACGCCGTCGGCGCGCAGCTTGTGGATCTCGGAGCCATAGGCGCCATCGTTCATGATGCAGATCAGAACGCGCAGGCCGTAACGCTTTAACGTTTCCAGTTCCTGAATGTGCATCAGGAAGCCGCCGTCGCCTTCGATCAGAACGACTTTGCCGTTGTTGCGCCGTGCCGCCGCGACCCCGAGTGCATACGGCAGGCCGTTGCCGACCGCGCCGAACTCGCGGATCGCCGTGAAGCGCGTCGGCGGCCGGCCACGCATCGACGCGTTGAAATACGCCTGATGGCCTGAGCCGCTGACGATATCCCAATCCTTCGGGATCACCTGATCCAAGGCGCGGATCACCGCGCGTGGGTCGATCACGCCCGGCGCGATATCAAACGTGGCATCATCGGCCGGATCGTGCGCGATCCGATGCGCCAGCTCCTTCGAGCGAATCATTGCAGCGGTTGGCTTGCCCGTGCCAAGCGCGCGATCGAGCGCCGCGGTGATCACCTCGGCTGCCGCCTTCGCATCCGCCTTGATCAGCATGTGCGGCGGCGCCATACCGTCCTTCAGTCCGCGCGGCGCTTCGTCGATCTGCACCAGCGTCGCCTGCGGGAACAGCGACCCGCCATCAGACGTGTAATAGGCAAGGCTCGCACCAAAGGCGACGACGAGGTCGGCCGATCCACAAACCTCCTTCAGCAGCGTCGACCCATAGCCACCCGAAACGCCCATGCCGTAAGGATGATGGTCGAAGAGCCCGCGCACGGGGAGCGTATTGGCAAGCGCTGCCCCGCAGCGATCGGCGAGCGCGACGACAGCCTCGGTCGCGCCGGACCGCAACACGCCGCGGCCACCGATAATCACCGGACGCTTTGCGGTCTTGAGCTTCTCGATCAGCGCCGCCACCAGCTCCGGATCCGGCTGCGGACGCCCGGCGTGCGGTACGAGGCTCGCAGATGATTTGTAGGGTGTCGCCTGCTCGAATGGCAGCTTCTGCATGTCATACGGCACGCCGAGCACGACCGGACGGCGATCGTGGCGTGCGATGTGAAACGCTTCCCGCACATGATCGAGCATCCGCGGCAGACTGTGCGCCTGAATGTAATGCGCGCCGCAGGCCGCGATGAATGGTGCATGATCGATCGCCTGATTGTAGAACTTGGCGTTGATCGGGGTTTCGCCTGCGAGAATGACAACCGGAATGCGTGCGCGCTCGGCCGCCGGCAGCGCGGTCATCAGTTGTGTCAGGCCCGGACCGCAGGTGACGGAGACCGCCGCGATGCGCCCTGTCGCGACATGGTAGGACATGGCCGCTGAAAGGGCTGCATGCTCATGCCGCACGTGAATGGTCTGCACGCCGGGAAACGCCGCCAGCGCCGTCGACCAGTGCATGTTGCCGTCGCCCATCAGCGCGAACTGCGTGTCGATGCCTTCGGCGACAAAGGCGGCGGCGAGCGCTTCGTAGAGCTTCGGTTTCTTGTCTGCAGCCATGGTCATCTCGCAACTCGAAGTGCAGCTACTGTCCGCCCGTCAATCGCCGCCAATCAGGGGCCACCCGCAATGCCGGCGAGCCCCGCGTCTTGAATGACCTTGCCCCAGCGCTCGATCTCCTTCGGCAGATACTGGACGAGATAGTCGGGCGTGCGCTGCGCGGGGGGCAGAATGTCGAGGCCCAAGACCTCCATGCGCTTCTGCACGTCCGGCCGCTCCACCACTTTACCCAAAGCCTGATTCATCTTCAGGACGATCTCCTTGGGCGTCCCCTTGGGGAAGAAGAACGCATTCCAGACGGTGGCATCGATGTCGGGGACGCCCTGCTCGCCCGTGGTCGGCAGATCCGGAATGATCGAGACACGCTTCGGCGCCATCACAGCAATACCTTTGACGGTGCCGGACTTCGCCTGTTCGGCCCCGGTCTGGATGGTGTCGCACATGTAGTCAATTCGGCCGCCGACGAGGTCTTGCATCGCTGGCCCGGCGCCGCGATACGGCACATGCGCGATCTTGAGACCCAGCGAGGTGTTCATGCGGGCGCAGGGCAAGTGTGTGCCGGAGCCGACACCGGCGGAGCCATACTGCATTTTGTCCTGGTTGGCTTTGGCGTACGCGATGAACTCCTGCAGATTGTTCACCGGCAAATCCTTGCGCACCACCAGGATGCGCGGGGACTCGGTCGTCAGTCCAATCGGCTCGAAATCGGCGATCGCATCATAGGGAAGTTTTTTGTAGAGCGTCGGGCTGTACCCATGGGTCCCGGTGTTGCCGATCATGAAGGTGTAGCCATCGGGCGCCGCCTTGGCGACGCGGCCGGTGCCGACGGTGCCGCCCGCCGCGCCGACGTTCTCGACGACGACGCTCTGGCCGAGCACCTCCGACAGGGCCTGCGCCTGGACCCGGGCGCTGGTGTCAATGCCGCCGCCGGCCGCGAAGGGCACCAGCATGGTGATGTTTTTATTGGGCCAGTCTTGCGCCGAGGCCGCCGTGGACGAGGCGGCGATCGCACCAGCCATGAAAACAATTCTGAGTGCCATGTGAAATCCACGTGTTGCCGACCATCACCCCGCCCTTGATAATGACATTCTCACAACAGTCCAACACGGGAATTGCGCATGCCAGGACCCCGCCTCGCCGGAAAAGTCGCGTTCGTCACGGGCGGCGGCGGCGGCATTGGTCGCGCAACCGTTGAGCGCTTTGTCGAGGAGGGCGCCAAGGTCGTGCTGACCGACATCAATCGCGATCTCGGCGAGGCAGCGGCTGCAGCGGCGCGCGGCAAAGCTGGGAACGCGGGCGGTGACGCGCACTTCGTGTTCTGCGACATCACTGACAAGGCGCATGTGACGGCGGCGGTCGGCGAGACCGTCAAACGCTTCGGCGCGCTCCACATCCTGCACAACAACGCCGGCGGCTCGACACCCGCAGACGGTCCCGTGACAGACGCGCCGGAGGAAGAATTCTGGCGTGTCATCAAGCTCGACCTGTTCGGAACCTTCCTCTGCGCCAAGGTCGCAATCCCAGAAATCATCAAAGCGGGCGGCGGTTCAGTGATCAACATGACGTCGAGCTTGGCGCTGATGGGCGTTGCTGGCCGCGATTGCTACACGGCGGCGAAAGGCGGTGTTGCCGCGCTGACGCGCTCCATGGCGCTCGAATACGCACCCCACAAGATCCGCGTGAACGCGATCGCGCCGTCGATCACACAAACCGACCGCGCCAAGAAGCTGCTGGCCGGGAACACCGCGCTCGAGAAACTGGCGGCGAGCCATCTGCTCGGCATGGCCTTGCCGGTCCATATCGCGGACATGGCTGTCTATCTCGCCTCGGACGAATTGGCGGTCACGACTGGCCAGATCATGTCGGTCGATAGCGGCGTCACCATCTATTGACGACGACGCGGCTACTGACGACGACGCGGTAACGGATCAAAGATATCGAACAGCAGAAAACCGCTGATCAAGCCGCCGAGATGCGCTTCCCAGGCGATGCCCCCCTGCCCCATCGCGCCGCTGTTGACGATCACGGCATCGATGACCAAGAACATTGCGATCGACGTCAGCACGTGCTTGCTGCGGATCGCGTCCTGGAGCGGCATGCGCATGCCGCGCCCAGGGATGCGCAAGAGCCCGCCGAGCAGCCCCGAGATGGCGCCGGACGCCCCGATCATCGGCGCAAAACTATCCGCATTGAGTGCGATGTAGAGCGCGGCGCCGCAGATCCCCGTCACCACAAAGAACGCCAGGAAACGTACGACGCCAAGACGCAGTGCGACCTCCGGGGCGAATGAAATCAGCGCCATGGCATTCATCAACAGATGCGTCGCATCCGCGTGGACGAACATGTGCGTCAGGAGCGATGTGGCCCGCACAATCTCGCCGCCCGCCAGGCCAAGACCAGTGTCCCATAACCGTCCAGGCACCACCGCAAGCGCCTCGAACCACCAGTTGGCCACGCGCGGCGGCTGCAACCACTGGGCGCCGTGAATGAGCGCAAGCGCCGCGGTCAGCGCCAGCACGACCCATTTTGGCGGTCCAATAATCGGCCCTGACGTCATTGTGTCTCCGGTGATTGCCCGATTGCCTCGACGGACGGGATGCTGGCACGAAAGCTGCTCCCATGGATGTTGTCAGTTCAACAGGGCCATTCACCGTTCCAGTCCGGAACGGCGGAATAGCGGCCGCTTACCTAAGAACCGCCGCACCACAGTATCGTGGTTCGGCCAGGACCGCGAATGAAGCAGCGTACTAATCAGATCCTGTTCGACTACTGGAACGAGCTACGGGCCGGCCGTCTGGCGCCGCGCCGGTTCGAGATCGAACCATCGCGTATTACAGGGATTCTGTCGGAAACCTTCATTCTCGAGCGGGTTCAATCGGAAAGCTTCCGCTATCGCCTGGCCGGCACCCGGATCTGCGAGATCTTCGGTACCGAATTCCGCAGCCGCGGCTTCTTCGACGGTTGGGACGCCGCCGACAGTGACGCACTGCTGCCGATGCTCAATACCATGTGTACGCAGGGCGCGGTTCTGACTTTTGATTTCGACGCGCTCAGCCCCGCTGGCAAGACCATCGGCTTTGAGTGCGTCATGATGCCATTGGCGCATGCCGGACAAACCGTCACTCGCGTGCTCGGCGCCATGTCCGCCACCAGCGCGCCGTCTTGGCTCGGTTATGAGCCCCTTGTGGCGCGCCGCCTCCAACATCACGAATTGATCTGGCCCGATGGACGGCCGCATGCGGTCGCGGAAAAGCATCGCGAGACCTCGGTCTTCGCCAAGGCGCTCGAAGGCGCTCGCTATGTCCACTCCGAGCGCCGCCGCTTCCGCGTCCTCGACGGCGGCCGCGCAAATGCGGGTCCAATCCCGCCAGTCAAGTCCTGACGGCATTCGGCCAGGGCGCACCGCAAGCGCCAGCGCCGGAACTTTTGTACCGCCACGGTACGAGCCGTTACCGCTCATTAGAACTTCCTTAAATCCGGCAGCTCATAATTGCACCATCGTACCAGGCTGCTCATCCGGCGGCGCGGCGTTTGGCTGCGCACGCCGAGGCTGGATCTGGGTGCGTTGCGCGTCCCGACCCGTTGCCGAGGTGTCATGAACCACATGCAGCCCGAGTTCGCCCGCCGGCCCGAAGGCACCATCAGCCGCATCGCCGCCGATCGCCGCCGCCACAAGCGCATCGCGCTGACCATGCTCGGCCGCTTCATGACCGGCGACCGCCGTGAATTTCCGTGCCGCCTGCAGGACATTTCCGCTGGCGGCGCCGCCATTATGGCGCCCGTCGACCTGCCCGTCGGCGAAAAGATCATCGCCTACTTCGATCAGCTCGGTGGCCTCGAAGGCGTCGTCTGCCGCGTGTTCGAGGGCGGTTTTGCCATGACGTTCAACGCGACCCAGCACAAGCGCGAGAAGCTCGTCGCCCAGCTGACGTGGATGCTCAATCGCGGCGAAGTCGGCGACATCGAGGATCGCCGCCACGATCGCGTCATCCCGCATCCAGGCGAGTCGACGCTGCAGCTCGACGCCGGCATCGTTGTTCCTTGCAAAATTCTTAACATTTCGCTGTCCGGTGCCTCGATCAACGTCACCGCGCGCCCACCCATTGGCCACGCTGTGCTGCTCGGCAAGACCGGCGCGCGTGTCGTGCGCCACCACGAGCACGGCATCAGTCTCGAGTTTACGGCGGAGACGCCGGAAATGACCAGGAAAGTGGACGACACCGACACATAAAGCGCGCGTGGCGACACGGTGTGGCGGACATGGGCGGATCGGAACAATTTTCGCGAATTCCAAGGCGAATGAGCATCAAGTTTGAGTGTGGGCTTTCATCAGCCCGAAGATGATGTCGTGTATCATGTAGCGAGGTGGCAGGTGCGTTTGTGGGTCAGTCGAGTTTTGGGGGCGTGTGTGCTCGTGGTCGCGTCAGGTCTGAACGCGCCGTCAGTGGCGGTGGAGGCAGCGGCGATGCCGCGCGCCGACGATCGCGCGCCGCCGTTCATGCGCGTCTACGGCGAAACCCGCCCGCCGCATGGATTCGTGCGCTTTTGCGCCAGCAACGAAGCCGAATGCCTGCCAGGCAAACTGCAGAATTCGCGCTTTGAGGCAACGGCCGACCGGCTCGCCGAGCTCGACGCCGTCAATCGCCAGATCAACCGCCAGATCGAGGCCGCCACAGATCTCGATGTCTATGGTCAGACGGAGTTCTGGGCGATCCCAAAGACGCGCGGCGATTGCGAGGACTACGCGCTCCTGAAACGCCAACGCCTGATCAAGGCCGGCTGGCCGATCGGCGCGCTGCTGATCACTGTCGTCTACGACGAGCGCGGCGATGGTCACGCGGTTCTGACGGCGCGCATGAGCCATGGCGACGTCGTGCTCGACAACAAACACGACGACATCAAGCCGTGGAACAAGACCGGTTACACGTTCCTGATGCGTCAATCCTACATCGATCCCAAGGTCTGGCTGTCGCTCGAGGTGAAGGACAGCGCGGATGCGCCATTGCTGGGAGGCGTGCGAACGAAACCCGCGCGATAGCCGATCGCTGCGCCAATCCGAGATCAGATCCCGGTTCACTTACCCTGCCATCCCCGACCCGAACCCGGATCTGCACTTAAGCGCCGGACTGGCCCGCCAGTCCGGCGATTTTTTTGCTTTTCTGGGAGGCACGCGCACTGCCACGCGCCAACACCGCTCCCGCCTGCGCCGCGAAGCGGAGCCGGATGCGGCGCACAAAAATAATCGCCGGGAGCGCGGGCACTGTCTTCACGCAGGCCCGGCGAACCGGACCCATCTATTTTTTTTGTGAGCGCGTCAACAGCGCCCGCGCCGGTCTTCATCCACGATCCAGGGGAAAGCGCTCAGCGTCTGTTGAATGCTGGCTCCGCCCGTTCGGTCCAGCCAAAGGACTGGTACCGCGGACATGCACTGGGTGAGCGCAGCACGACTCCCGGATCCTTGCGAACATGATCTTTGCGAACATGATCCTCGCGAACCCGGGCAACAGACAAAGGTCTCCCATCACGCATGTCACCACCACGTGATAGCCTGGAATGTCGTTTCATCGCCTCCACGCGAACGCGCGTGCTCGATGCGCGGCCAATGCGGCGAGGTGCATCTCGAAGGCGACAACCGGTTCCGCCCCATCTCAGATCGTTCAGCTGAAACGTCCCGGGGCCGGGCAGAACACCGCCACCATGCCAGCCCACCCACAACCGCGCGACTAGGTACTTACCCGGGTTGACGGCCTCACCCTTGCCGCGTCAACCCCGCCGCGAACCGCTGCCAGTTGTTGACGTAGTGCGCGGCGCCGCGCTTCACGCGCTCCACGTTTTCCGCAGTCAATTCGCGGATGACTTTGCCGGGCGAACCAACAACCAGCGACCGCGGCGGGATCTCCTTGCCCTCGGGGATCAGGGCACCCGCTCCAATCAACGCGCCTTCCCCGATCTTGGCGCCATTCAAAACCACCGCACCGATGCCGATCAGTGCGCCCGCGCCAATCGTGCAGCCGTGCAACATGACCATGTGCCCGATCGTGCAATCGGCGCCGATCGTCATCGGGAAGCCAGGGTCGGTGTGCAGCACCGTGCCGTCTTGGATATTCGTGCGCGCGCCGATCACGATCGGTTCGTTGTCGCCGCGGACGACGGCGCCGAACCAAACGCTCGCGTCCTCCTCGAGCGTGACGTTGCCGATCACCGTCGCGTTGTCGGCGACCCAGAAACGGCCGTTGGCGGGCGTTGTCACGCGTTTGCCGTCGAGCTCATACAGCGCCATGAGAATTCCTTTACTTGCGCGCGGCCGCGTCATGCCGGAGGCATGCTTCGCATGATGGCAACCCCACGCGCGTTGTTCGCCTGCGCGCGGCCGCCCCACCAACCCCGCGCGCGTCAGACGCCGTCGAGATCGATATCGAGAATCGCCATTTGCACCTGGTAGCCGTCGCCGTCGACGTTGACGAGGGCGACCGACTCTTCACCGATGAAAACTTCGGCGCTGTCCTTGATGCGGCCGCGCGCGCGCACCGACAGCGTCTTGGCGCCAAGCGTTTCGCGC
The DNA here is from genome assembly GCA_963779515.1 of uncultured Alphaproteobacteria bacterium. GTDB lineage: Bacteria > Pseudomonadota > Alphaproteobacteria > Rhizobiales > Hyphomicrobiaceae > CAVZYN01. The sequence continues at coordinate 58,451 of CAVZYN010000001.1, read as the reverse complement.
AGAAACGTTTGAATCCGCACCAGCTCCTGCGCCGAGAGCGGTTGCGGCTTTTCCTTGATCTTCCATTCGACTTGATAGGACGTATCGCCGTCTTCGGTGTCGACGTCGATGGTCGCGAACGGGCGCTCGCCCATCAAGACCTCGCCCTTCTTCGGATTCTTGGGGTTGGCGCGCACGATCAATGTGCGATTGCCGAGCGTCTTATGCAGGTATGCCTGCAGTTTCTTGACTTCACTGGGGCTCATGGTGCGGGCCTCGATCCTCTCGACCTTTCAAAGCCCGCAAGACCTACGCCAGAGCCTTACATCCCGCAACCGCAATCACCCGCAACCGCAGTCACCGGGGCTGAGCCGATGGTCCATGGACCGGGCGGGCTCGGGGCAGCCACTGTCGCCGACAATCTTGGCGGGGACTCCGGCGACCGTCTTGTTGTTTGGCACGTCTTGCAGCACGACCGAGCCGGCCGCCACTTTCGAGCAGTCGCCGACGCGAATGTTGCCGAGCACCTTGGCGCCCGCCGCCAGCAACACGTTGTCGCCGATCTTCGGATGCCGGTCGCCGGTTTCCTTGCCGTTGCCGCCGAGCGTCACGTCCTGAAGAATCGAGACGTTGTCACCGATCACGGCAGTCTCGCCGATCACGATTCCAGTGCCATGATCGAGCATCAGGCCACGGCCGATGCGGGTCGCGGGATTGATATCGACGGCAAAAATACGCGACGACTGGCTCTGCAGGTAGAGCGCGAAATCCTTGCGGCCCGCCTTCCACAACTCATGGGCGAAGCGATGCGTGACCAGCGCGTGGAAGCCCTTGAAATAAAGCAGGGGCTCGATATAGCGCGTGCATGCCGGATCGCGATCGAACACGGCCTGCAGATCGGCGCGGAAAATCTCGCAGAGGTCCGGCGTTTGCGCCAGCACGTCCGAAAACGTCTGATTGATCAGCGTGGCGTCGACGTCAGAGTGATTGAGGCGTTGCGCCAGTCGATGGCAGACAGCGTCCTCGAGCCGCTTGTGAGACAGCACAGTCGCATAGAGGAACCCGCCCAGCGCCGGTTCGGCGGCGGTTGCGGCTTCGGCTTCGGCGCGCACGGCGGCCCAGATCGGGTCGTGCGATGCAATCTCGGATACGGGATCGGCCCGGCGAACGGCGGACTTGGAATTGGCCATGGTCGGCTCCTTGAAGGCTCTTTTGGCCACATTAGCAGATTTCGGCCGCGACGTCGCCTGGCCATACACCAGAGTTGCCTTGCCAAGTTCAGCCCGCAACCGTTCGGTAGAAATGGGGATACCGGTGCCGCGCTTCCAGACCGCTCTCGGACAATTTTCTGTTGCAGAGCAGACGTGCAGACAGGACGTTGACAGACGCCTCTCGCTCGCCCAAACGCGGCTGATCGCGTGCGCCCCAGCTAGGACAAGTTAATGGACATTCGCACTGGCCGCCCGGCAACATTGGGGCCCAAGGGCATGGTGACGTCGCCGCATGCGCTCGCGTCGGCCGCTGGCGCCGACGTGCTGCGCGCCGGCGGATCGGCCGTCGATGCGGCGCTTGCAACCAGCGCTGTGCTGGCCGTCGTTTATCCGCATATGACCGGCATCGGCGGCGATGCCTTTTGGCTGATCCACGAGGGCACGACTGGGAAAGTCCGGTTCCTAAACGGCGGCGGCAAGGCGGCGCGCAGCGGTACGCGCGCGGCGTTCGCGGCCAAGGGCCTCAAGGAGATTCCATTTCGCGGCATCCTGCCCGCGACACTCACCGTGCCCGGCGCGCTCGCGAGCTGGTCCGAGGCGCACAAAGCTTATGGCCGCCTGCCGATGCGACGCAATCTCGAGAGCGCCATTGGTTATGCGCGCGACGGCTTTCCAGTGACGGCGCGGCTCGCCTCTTGGATTGCCGCGACCCAAGACGACCTCGCGCCGCATCGCCACGCCACCGCCATCTTCATGCCCGGCGGCACAGTCCCCCGTGCTGGCGCCAAACTCACCAACACGAATCTCGCCCGCACGCTTTTGGCGTTTGCCGAGGCCGGATGGTCGGGCTTCTACGAGGGCGACACGGCGCGCGCCATGGCGGCGTTCGCACAAGAGCATGGCGGCTTCTTCACGACGGACGACTTCAAGGCGCAGACGGCAACCTGGGGCGAGCCGCTCGTTGGCACCTATCGCGACGTGACAATCTTCAACACGCCGCCGCCAACGCAAGGTTTCGCGGTGCTGGAGATGTTGAACCTCGTCGCGCCTTATGAATTGCACAAACGCGACTTCCTTGGGCCTGATCACTTGCATCTCCTGGTGCAGGCAAAGCAGATCGCCTATCATGATCGCGATCGCTGGCTCGCCGATCCTGCCTTCGCCAAGGTGCCGACGGAAATGTTGCTGTCCGAGGCCTATGCCGCCGAACGCCGCAAACTCATCAACACGGACCGCGCGCTCGCCTGGGATCAGGTGCCATCGTACGGCAGCCTTGCGGGTGATACGGTCTACATCGCCGTTGTCGACGCTGCGGGCAATGCCGCATCGCTGATCCAGAGCCTCTATGGTAGCTTCGGCTCCTGTGTGGTCGCAGGCGAAACGGGAATCGTCCTGCAGAACCGCAGCGCCTACTTCTCGCTCGATCCCGCGCATTCAAACCGGCTCGAGCCCGGCAAGATTCCGCTGCACACGCTGATCGCCTCGATCGCCAAGCGCGATGGCAAACTCTGGTCAGTGTTGGGATGCATGGGCGCCGACGGCCAGCCGCAGATCCAGCTGCAGGCCTATGTCGGCCTCATCGATTACGGCCTCGATATCCAGGACGTGCTGGAGATGCCGCGCTTTCTCTCGGGCCGCTTCGCGCTCGGGCAAGCCCGCGACACGCTGCACGCCGAGGCGCGGTTCCCGCACGCGACGCTCGCCGAGCTCGAGCGGCGCGGCCACACACTCAACCGCTGGGGCAACTGGAACGAACTTGCCGGCCACGCGCACGGCATCGTCATCGACCCCGATAACGGCATGCGCATGGGCGGCGCCGATCCCCGCAGCGACGGCGCTGCCGTTGGGATCTAGCGCTATTGATTGCGCATCTCGTGCGCCGCGATGGCGCGCCGGATCAGCGCATCGGCCTGACCGTCCGACAGGCGTGCTGATTGCAAGGATTTGCGCGGGCCCGGCGCGGTCGCCGGGGCCGGGACACGCGGGCCACCATAGTTCGGACTGAACGGCTCGGACGGATCATCCGGCTCTTCGCGAATGCGCGCGGGCGGCGGCGACTGCACTGGCAGACCGTCGTCTTCGATCTCGACTCGGGCCTTGGCCTTGACGGCCGCGGCCATTTGCGCGCCGCGCTGCGGCGGCATGGGTGCGGGCACGCCAATGTATGGCGAGGGACCCGCGACATAGGACGGCTGCTTGTTGGCGGCACAGCCACTGACAACGACAGCGCAACCGATCACGCAAATGCGTGCGGTTTTCACAGCGGAACTCAGCGGCAACGAGCCGCGACGCAACGAACGCATGGGGTACGCCTTTCACAAACGCAACGCGACAACACGATGTCAATGAAAGCGCAGTTTGGTTAAGGCTCCGCTAACGCGCGTGCCGATTGGGCGCGCGGCTGCGGTCGATCACGGCTCGAACCAAGGATCCGACGAGCGCGGCGGCGCAGTTGTTCTGACCGGACTAGACACCACCGGCGAATTGCCGGCGGGAACAGTGACCGGATTGCTCAGCCAAGGCACCAATGCATCGACCGCGTCATCGGCATCCGCATCCGTGAAGTGCGCGGCCTTGCCCGACAGCAGCCAGTACCACGATGCGCCATACAGTAGATCGATCGCCATCTCCAAATCGAGCGCTGGACGAACGACGCCGTGCGCGATGCCGTGCCGCAAAATCTCGCGGGTTGCCGCGCGACGGCGCTCCACCAGATGGCCAAAAAAGCGCGCGCGGAACGTATCGTCCAACTGCGCTTCGGCGACGAGCGCGCGAATCATGCGCTGGTTCAATGGATCGCGCAGCAATGACATGAAACCGCGAAACAGCAATCTGAGATCCCTGACTGCATCTCCCGTCGGCGCCGGCAGCGGCGCTGCAATCCGGCTGCGGCCGGCATAGGCTTCCAACATCAAGTCGGCCTTCGAAGGCCACCACCGATAGAGCGTCTGCTTGCCGACCTTCGCGACGGCGGCAATACGATCCATCGATATCGCGGCATAGGGTTCGCGACCGATCAGCGTCACAGCCGAATCCAAGATGGCTTGATGCGTCACGGGACAGCGCGGGCGTCCCGGCCCCTTGGGCTCGGCGCTGTCCGCATTTGCAATCTTCATGTTCTTGACCACGGCACGACCTCATGGCAGCCACGACTACACATAATACGATACGCCTCGTAAGTAAATAGACTATAGCTGAGATTATGTCCGTAAACGACTGATCTCCAATGCAGACAGCGGTTCTCTCGTTTTTTCTCAGCTTCATCACTGACTTTTCACTCTCAATCACGGGACCGCGACGCCCGACCACTACACTCTTCACACCGAGTTGAAAACGAGACATCGCGTGTTGAATTGATGTTTCGAGCCCGATCGTCTAATTATTGCGCATCCGAGGCGGCGCTCTACCGGGGGCCTCCTGAGAGATCAAACGGGGCCAAGCCCCAATGAGCCACCGAGCCACTTCTGAGGAGAGATGATTATGAAATCCCTTTTTGCCACGCTCGCTATCGCAACTGTCGTCGCGACAACCGGTGCAGTGTCGGGCGCCTCGGCGCTCGATAGCCGCCAGCTGTTCCTCGAATTGGACCGGCAAGGCCATGGCGCTTTCGTCGATTGGAAGGAACTGGACCGCCAGGGGCACGGCGCCTTCATTGATTGGAAGGAACTCGATCGCCAGGGCCGCGGCCAATAACGGCTGAAACCTTCAACACCTCCAACCGTACATCAAACACGCACTCAAAAAGGATCACGCAATGAAAACGATCTTGAGCACCGTTATTGCCCTCGGCCTGTTCGCTGGCAGCGCATCCGCCATCGATGCACGCAAGCTGTTCCTCGACATCGACCGTGAAGGTCACGGCGCGTTCGTCGACTGGAAGGAACTGGATCGTCAGGGTCATGGCGCCTTCATCGACTGGAAGGAACTCGATCGCCAGGGCCGCGGCCAGTAACGCTGCCGCCGTTCTGAAACTATCAAAACATTCGAACGTACTTCCAACTCCACACCACAAAGGATCACGCCAATGAAAACCATTCTGAGCACCATGATAGCCCTCGGCCTGTTCGCCGGCAGCGCTGCTGCAACCACCGACGCACGCAAGCTGTTCCTCGAACTCGACCGTCAGGGTCATGGGGCGTTCGTCGACTGGAAAGAACTGGACCGCCAAGGTCACGGCGCATTCATCGATTGGAAGGAAGTCGATCGTCAGGGCCGCGGCGAGTAATGCGCTCCAGTAACGCCTGATACAGAAATCATCCGTGGCTGATCCCCTCCCTGCCCGGATGCGATGCGAGGCCTGGACGCTCCCCCCGTCCGGGCCTTTGCCATGTCTGATGTCATGTCTGATGCCATGTCTGGCCGCCGCGGATCGATCGCATTGAAAAACGGCGATGACGCGCGCGATTCATCGCGTGAACCTCACCTGAACGCCATGTTCAGATTGAGTTCAAAGCGGCAGCGCCAACATCTGCGAACCCTGAATTCCTATCTTCCCCGGCGTGATCCACGGGGCGCGGCGCTTCAGGGTCGTCGCGCCCCACTCTTGTGGGCCAGAGATCCACGTCACGCGATCTCAGCGCGCACCGCTGCCGCCACATCCGCCCAACATGCATCGAAATCGACGTCCGGACCACGCACGGCAGCATCACGGTTCGCTGTGATTGCTTCGGCCGCCACATCCGGCGTTGCGCCATGCGCCAGAAATCGCACGCGCCCGCCCGCAATCAACGACCGATACGCCGGATGATGCGCGAACTCACTCTCGGAGGGCGGTGCGTTGACGAACACCGGCTTTCCCGATTGCAGACAGGCCAGCACGCTGCCGCGCCGTGATGTCAGGCCTTCGGCAAAGAGATAAATGAAGGCGTCAACGGCGCCGAGGGCCGCAAACAGCTCGCCGGCGGGGCCAATGTAGCCGGTCACGACAACGTCATCTTGCAGCGCGAGTTCAGCAACGCGCCGGTCGAACTGCTGCTTGGGGTCTTCGCTGCCACCGGCGATGAAATCACCAATGAAAACCGCTTTCACGGGCACACCGCGACGCTTGAGGTCAGCCGCGATATCGAGCACCAGAGTCGACTGTTTCCTCGGATAAATCGACCCGAAGTGGCCAAGCAGATAGTGGCCCTTGGCCTTGAGGGCGGACAGCTCACGCGTCAACGCGGTCTCGGGCAGAACGTCCGGCCGTTTCATGTTAGGCGGGATCGGTACTACGCCACGGCGGTGCGTGACAATCCGCGACATCGGATCAGCGGCGAATTGCGCAGCGACCACGGGCGAGGAAAACATCAGGTGCGTCACGAGAGGTAACAGCGGCGCATAACTCAGACGCCGCTTCTTGTCCAAATCTTCCCACTCGTGCAGCACCAGCACGACATTACGGCGCCGCAGCCGCGCCATCAGGATCGACATCGGCGGCGCTGCTAGCCGCCGCTTCCAGGCCACCACCGGCAGGTTCACAATCACCGTCTCGGCGCGACCTATTGCGCGCCAAAGATCTCTCAGGCCCGCTGCATTGGCCGGCAAGTCCCGCGCGCGCGCCGTCGCCGCTTCGCCTTCGAGCGTTACCGCGAGGCGCTGTGCAAATGCTTCGATCCCGCATGGGTTGGCACTGTTCGAAATCAGCGACAGCGTTTTGGGCCCCGCCACAGCGCCACCATACTGCACAGGCGATCGTGCCGCGTAGGCCGCGAGTGTGCCGAGCCCCCAGGCCCGATTGCTGATGGACTTGAGCCGCGTCTCCGCCGACCAGAGTCCAAGCGGCATTTGCGCTATGCCAAGTCCGAACCGGCCCGCGCCCTTGATCGCGCGCGTAAGCATCGCGCCCCAAGCGCCATCGCGCCGCGCCAGATGTCCGAGCGTGTTGCCTTTTCGAAAGGCGCGTGCGCGCAGCCACGCCGGCGTCGTCCGCTCCATCGGCACGGTCTCGTGCGCAATCGCACGCGCCGAGCCAACGATCCGGCAGCCGGCCATCCGCAGTTTTGCGAATAAGTCGACGTCCTCGCCGCCCGACAGATTGTAGTGCATGTCGAAGCGAACGCCCGCGCGGTCCAAGGCGCGCTTGGAGATCAAAACGTTGCCGGTGGCGCCGAAGTCGAGCGTTTCGCCTTCCGCGAATGGCCCAACATCGTGCAAGCCTAGAGCGCGGACGCCAGCAGCCGGCGCGCGCTCAAAGGCGGCGAGCACCGCGCCCTGCACGATGTCCGCGCCGGTTGCACGCTGCGTCGCAAGCAATGCGTCGAGCCATTGCGGCTCCACCCGCTCGTCATCATCGACAAAAACGACGTATTCGCCATGGGCTGGCACGCTGTCCAACGCGCGGTTGCGCGCGGCTGAAAGCCCGCGCACCGGCTCGACGACATAGGTCATCGGAAACCGGCAGGTCATGTCGAGTTTGTGCGACGGCCCGCCCAGCGGCGCCTCCGCATCATTGTCAACCACGACGATCGAGATCTCGGGCTCGGCCATGCGCTCGAAGCGAATGGCGTCGATGCTGCGCAACAGCGCCCGCAGCCCATCGGGCCTGCGGAACGTGGTGATACAGACCGTGACGTTTGGACGTTCAGCCATTGCGAGCAGATGATGCCGGACCGCGACAGCCGCTTGGTCCGTGGAGATCGTTTGGCGCATGGGCTCGCGGCATGCAAGCTCTGAACCAAGGTCCGGCCGATTGGTTGCAGCAGCGTCCCGCGCCGCGCCGGCCGGGCGCGCGGCTTGTCTTAATGAAGTTCAGACGATAGGTTGCTGCCACTCCTTTAACCACAGCCCTCAACCACTCAATTGATGGAGATCCCTCGTGGCTGCGTTCGAACTTCCAAAGCTTCCCTACGCCTATGACTCGCTGGTCCCCTACATGTCCAAGGAGACCCTCGAGTTCCACCACGACAAGCACCACAACGCCTATGTGACCGTCGGCAACACGGTCGCCGGCGAGGGCACCAAATACGCGGGCAAGTCCATCGAGGCGATCTGCAAAGAGGCCTTCGCCGCCAAGGATCAGCCGGTCATCAACCAGATCGGCCAGCACTACAATCACATCCATTTCTGGAACTGGATGAAGGCCGGTGGCGGCGGCAAGAAGTTGCCCGGCAAAGTTGAGAAACTGGTCACCGAATACGGCGGCTATGACAAGATGCGCACGGACTTCATCCAGGCGGGCGTCACGCAGTTCGGTTCCGGCTGGTGCTGGCTCGTGATCAAGAACGGCAAGCTCGAGACCATGAAAACGCCGAACGGCGAAAATCCGCTGATGCACGGCGCCCAGCCGATCCTCGGCTGCGACGTCTGGGAGCACAGCTACTACATCGACTATCGCAACCTGCGCCCGAAGTACCTCGAGGCCTTCGTCGACAATCTGGTCAACTGGGACTACGTCGAGAAAATGATGGGCTGACCACCGGCGCTTTCATTTCGAAAAATCATCAGAGCGGAGCCCCACGGCTCCGCTCTTTTTCTTGCGCTGCGCCGCCGTCACGCCAAACGCGGAATATCCGGGCGTTCGCCGCTGGCCTTGCCGCGGATCGGCGGCCGCGGCAACTTCATCTCGCCCGGCTCCATCACGAACGTATAGTCGAGCGCGTACCAGGGCGCTTTGACGTCCGCCGCAGGTGCCGGCCCCTCGTGCTTGATGTAGCTCCCGATGAGGGCCTTCGTCACGCCGAACTGCACGTCGCTGTCGAGAAACTTGTCGTCGCTCGAATAGACTTGCGAGATGAGCGTCTTGAAGCCAGGACGATAGGCGAGAAAGTGCAGATGCGCCGGTCGCATGTTGTGGCGGCCTTGGGCGCGCAGCAGTTCGCCAACGGGGCCGCTGACGGGAATCGGATATCCAGCGGGCTTGATCGAGCGGAAATGGATGTGCCCGTTCTGATCCGTCGTAAACGTGCCGCGCAGATTCCAGTCGGCCTGCTCGGGATCCTGGTTCTCGTAAAAGCCCTCGGTCGAGGAATGCCAGATATCGACCTTGGCGCCGGCGACCGGTTTTCCGCCCGGCTCTTTGAACCACGCCTTGACGAACACGGCCGGGCCCGGCGTCGGCGACCGCACGATCGTCCCGCCGTTCGCGGTTTCGGGCGACTCTGGCCGCCAGAACGGTCCCAGCATATTCGCCGAGGTCTCCGTCTGCCCGTTGTTGCCGTTGTTCAAGAGGCACACCAGCGCCGACATCCCCAGCGATCCCCCCGCCAGCACGCCCTCGTTGTGGAACTCGGTCGTGTTCTGGCCGAGCGCGACCACATAGGCGATCGCCTTGTGGTACTCCTCCTCGGTCAGCTTCACGTCGCGCGCGAACGCATGCAGATGCCGCACTAGCGCGCCCATGATCTCCTTGAAACGCGGATCTTTCGCGCCGTCGAGTTCGCTCAGGACCGCCTTGGTCACGTCTTCCTGCGAATTGATGATCATGGCACGGTCCTTCAAGACTTGATGAGTATGAGACGACTATGGCGCATCGCCGCGCGCAAACCTACACGGCGGCGAGCCAGCGATCCACATCGGCCAGCGCCCGCGCGCTCATGGCGCGCTTCTTCTCGAAGCTCTTGTCCTTGCCCTTGATGCGGGTGCCATCGGCGCGATGCGTCGGCGGGTCCATCGGCGGGAACAAGCCGAAGTTGACGTTCATCGGCTGGAACGAGCGCGCGGTCGAGACTTCGGCGGCTTCTTCGGTGACGATGTGTCCGCCCGTGATGTGGCCGAGAAGAGCGCCGAAGGCGGTTGTCGCGGGCGGCGAAACCACCGGCGCTCCGAGCCGCTCGGCCGCCGCGAACCGACCGGTGAGCAGCCCGATCGCGGCGCTTTCAACGTAGCCCTCACAGCCCGTGATCTGGCCGGCGAAGCGCAGGCGTGGCTCGGCCTTCAGCCGCAGGGTGCCATCGAGCAGCTTCGGCGAATTGAGATAGGTGTTGCGATGCAGGCCGCCGAGGCGGGCGAACTCGGCGTTCTCCAATCCAGGAATCAGACGGAACACACGCGCCTGTTCGCCGTGCTTCAGCTTGGTCTGGAACCCAACCATGTTCCAAAGCGTGGCGAGTGCGTTGTCCTGGCGCAGTTGCACGACCGCATGCGGGCGGCGGCCGGTGCGCGGATCGGCGAGGCCGACCGGCTTCATCGGCCCAAATCGCAACGTCTCGCGGCCACGCTCCGCCATCACCTCGACCGGCAGGCAGCCGTCGAAGTAGGGCGTGTTGGCTTCCCACTCCTTGAAGACGGTTTTCTCGCCCGCAATCAGCGCATCGAGGAAGGCGTTGTATTGTGCTTCATCCATCGGGCAGTTGAGATAGTCGGCGCCGGTGCCGCCTGGCCCCGCCTTGTCGTAGCGCGATTGCTTCCAGGCGATGTCGAGATTGATCGTATCGAAGTGAATGACAGGCGCGATCGCGTCGAAGAACGCGAGCGAGGTTTCGCCCGTCAATTTCAAGATTGCATCCGACAACGCCGGCGACGTCAGCGGCCCGGTCGCGACGATCACGCTAGACCAATCGGCGGGCGGCAGACCCGCCACTTCCGCGCGATCCAGCGTGATCAGCGGATGCGCCGCGAGCCGCGCCGTCACCTCGGCCGAGAACCCATCGCGATCGACGGCAAGCGCGCCGCCCGCGGGTAATTTGTGCTTGTCGCCCGCCGCCATGATCAGCGAGCCCGCGCGCCGCATTTCCGCATGCAGCAGGCCCACGGCGTTATTCTCGGCATCATCGGAGCGGAACGAATTGGAGCACACGAGCTCGGCGCAGCCATCCGTCTTGTGCGCGTCGGTCATACGGACGGGGCGCATTTCATGCAGCACGACAGGGACGCCGGCGGATGCGATCTGCCACGCCGCCTCCGAGCCCGCGAGGCCCGCGCCAATCACATGGACTTGTTCTGTTGAAGTTTGAGCCATCATGCCAGTTCTTTCCTCTCCCCCGGGGAGAGGATGCCCGCAGGGCAGGTGAGGGGTCCTTCTGTCTCATAAGACGAAGGCCCCCTCATCCGGCCTTCGGCCACCTTCTCCCAAGGGGAGAAGGAAGAAAATCAAACTCGCGCCTACTTCCGGTCACCGACGGCAAGGCGCCGCTCGATCGACATGGAATAGCGCGACATGCCGAAGCAGAACAGCCAGAACAGCAGCCCCGCGAAGACGTACCCCGTCATCACGGTGGTCGGTGAGAACCATTTCTGGTCGCTCATGTTCTGCTGCGTGACACCGAGCAGATCGAACAGGCCAATGATGAGCACGAGGCTCGTATCCTTGAACAGGCCGATGAAGGTGTTGACGATGCCAGGAATGACCAGTTTCAGCGCCTGCGGCAAGACGATGAAGCCCATCTTCTTGGCATAGCTGAGACCGAGCGCATCGGCCGCCTCGGACTGGCCGCGCGGGATGGCTTGCAACCCGCCGCGGATCGTCTCGGCCATATAGGCCGCCGAGAACAAGGCGACGCCGACCAGCGCCCGCAACAGTTTATCGAACTCCGAGCCGGGCGGCAGGAACAGCGGCAGCATCACCGACGACATGAAGAGGATGGTGACCAGCGGCACGCCTCGGATGAACTCGATGAAGCCGACCGACGCCCAGCGCACCAGCGGCATCTTCGACCGCCGGCCAAGCGCCAACGCGATCCCAAGCGGGAACGACGCCGTGATGCCGACCGAGGCGACCACCAGCGTCACCATCAGGCCGCCCCAGAATTGGGTGGCGATGTACGGCAGGCCAAAATGGCCGCCCACCAGCAAGAAGTAGGCGAGGATCGGGAAGATCACAAAACTGAAGACCGCGAACCAGGTCCGGAGCTTCGGCAACCGCTGCACCAGAACCACCAGCGCCAGCAGCGCGGTCGTCACCGCTGCCACCATCGTGAGCATCGGCATGTCCGCCAGTGCCAGCCGGCCTTCGGCGTGGGCCATCAGCATGAAGTTGAACAGCACCCCAATCGCTGCAATGCCCGCCCAGAGACATGCGAGCAGCCGCGCGGTCGCCCCCGGCGGGACAAGGACCGGCAACAACCCCGCGATCGCCAGGAGGTACGTGAGATTGACGCGCCAGCGCTCGGCGTCGGGATAGCGCCCATACATGAACTGCCCGAACTTCGCCGTCACGAACGGCCAGCAGGCGCCGATATTGGCACGGCAATCGCCGCCGTCCTTGGCGACCCACGTCGCGTGCACGATGCTCCAGCTGATGAAACCTGTGACTACGGTGTAGATCAGGTAGAGCCCGAGGATCGTCAGGATCGAATTGCCAACGGAGGAGAAGAGATTGTCGCGCAACCACGCGATCGCGCCCACCTGCAGGCGCGGCGGCTTCATTTCGAGTGACGATGTCGGCATGGTCGTGGTCATGGCGTGGACCTCATCGTTCGACCAACGCCATGCGGCGGTTGAACCAATTCATGAATGCCGAGGTCAGCAGCGACGTCGTCAGATAAAAGCCCATGATCATCAGCACGCCCTCGACCGCTTGGCCGGTCTGGTTGATGATCGTGCCGCCGACGTTGAAGAGATCGGGATAGGCAATCGCGACGCCGAGCGAGGAATTTTTGGTGAGATTGAGATAATTCGACGTGAGTGGCGGGATGATGATGCGGGCTGCCTGCGGGATCACCACCAGCCGCATCATCTGGCCGTTCGTCAAGCCAATGGCGCGCGCGGCCTCCTTCTGGCCCTTCGAGACGCCGAGGATGCCCGCGCGCACGATCTCGGCGATGTAGGACGCGGTATAAAACACGAGACCCAGCAGCATCGCGACGAACTCGGGCACGATCACCATGCCGCCCGAAAGATTGAAGCGGCCGAGCACGGGATACTCGAACTGAACCGGCTGGCCGGCCAGGAGGTACACCGCGAGCGGCAGCAGCAGGATCAGGGCGAGCGACACCCAAAGCACCGGCAACCGCTGTCCGGTCGCCATCTGCCGGCGGGTTGCGAAGCGTGCGAACAGAACCGCGGCGAGGATGCCGAAAATCAGGCTGTAGAGGACGTACTCCGCGCCCGCGAGCCACTCTGGCTTCGGCATATAAAGGCCGCGCACATTGAGCAGACTGCCAAACGGCAATTCGACGCTCGTCGAGATGACCTTGCCGTCGATCCGGGCGAGCGGCTCCGGCAGCGCTTTCAGCACGCCGAAATACCAGAAGAACAGCTGTAGCAGCAGCGGGCAGTTGCGTGCGAACTCCACATAGGCGGTCGCGATCTTGGCCACGAGCCAGTTCGACGACAGGCGCGCCAATCCGGCGGCAAAACCCAGGATCGTCGCGAGCACAATGCCAATCGCGGCGATGAGCAAGGTATTCCAGAGACCGACGACGAACGCCCGGCCATAACTCGACGTATTGGCATAGTCGATGAGATTCTGCGAGATATCGAACCCGGCTGTCCGTCCGAGATAGTCGAAGCCCGACGCGATGCCTTGCTTCTCAAGATTTCTCTTGGCGTTGTAGATGATCATGCTGAACAGCGCCACGAGCGCGACAGTCAGAATGACCTGATAGATCACCAGTCGCGTCTCACGCTGATAGAGGAACGCGAGGCCCGCGCCTCGTCGCGGCTGAGCTGCCTCTGCGCTGGTCGTGACGGCCATGATCTGTGCCTCGAATGAATGGGGTCAGACCTTGCGGTCTGACCCCCTATCGCTTCAGCGGATCGGCGGGGCGTACTGCAGGCCGCCCTGCGTCCAGAGCTTATTGAGACCGCGGTCGATTTTCAGGCGCGAACCCGAACCGACGTTGCGCTCGTAGCTCTCGCCATAGTTGCCGACGGCCTTGATGATCTTCACGACCCAATCGTTTTCGAGACCGAGCGCCTTGCCGAACTCGCCTTCCTTGCCAAGCAGACGCTTGATTTCCGGATTTGGCGAATTCAACATCTCATCGACGTTGGCTTTGGTGACGCCGAGTTCTTCCGCGTTCAACATCGCGTTGTGCACCCACTTCACGATCGTCAGCCACTGGCTGTCGCCCTGACGCACGACCGGACCGAGCGGCTCTTTCGAGATGATCTCGGGCAGCACGATATGGTCACCGGGCGCCTTCAAGCGCAGGCGTTCGGCATAGAGGCCGGACGCGTCTGTCGTGAAGGCGTCGCAGCGGTTGGCGTCATAGGCGGCCACCACTTCGTCGTTCTTCTCGAACACGACGGGCTTGTATTCCATCTTGTTGGCGCGGAAGAAGTCGGCGAGGTTGAGTTCAGTCGTGGTGCCGGTCTGCACGCAGATCGACGCGCCCTTCAGTTCCTTGGCGCTCTTCACGCCCAGCGACTTCTTCACCATGAAGCCTTGGCCGTCATAGAAATTCACGCCGGCGAACGACAGGCCGAGCGAGCTATCACGGCTGATCGTCCACGTCGTGTTGCGGGCGAGCACGTCGACTTCGCCCGATTGCAGCGCTGTAAAGCGCTCTTTTGCCGTCAACGGCTTGAGCGCGAACTTTTTGGCGTCGCCGAAAATGGCTGCCGCAAGCGCCTGGCAGAACTCGACATCAAGGCCGGTGTAGTTGCCCTTGTCGTCGGGTTGACCGAAGCCGGCGAGGCCAGGGTTTCCACCGCAGTTCAATGTGCCGCGCGCCTTGACGGCATCCAGCACTTTCTGTTGCGCCATCGCACCTGTGCTGCCGATGACCGCTGCAACGGCGACTGCCGCTACTTTCAGTGTCCAAGTCATGTGTTTGTTACTCCTTGCTGCTTGGGACGGTAGTCATGAATGTTGAACCTGAGGAACACTCAGTGATTCAAGATCTGCGACAGGAACAGCTTGGTGCGGTCCGATCGCGGATTGGCGAAAAACTCCTTGGGCGGTCCCTCTTCGACGATCTCACCGCGATCCATGAAGATCACGCGGTCGGCGACGGCGCGGGCAAAGCCCATTTCGTGCGTCACACAGATCATCGTCATCCCTTCGCGGGCGAGCGAGATCATGGTGTCGAGCACTTCCTTGACCATCTCGGGGTCGAGCGCCGACGTCGGCTCATCGAACAGCATGATGCGCGGGCTCATGCAGAGCGCACGCGCGATGGCGACGCGCTGCTGCTGGCCGCCCGAGAGCTGGCCCGGATACTTGAGCGCCTGCTCGGGGATCTTGACGCGCTCAAGATACTTCATCGCGACCTTTTCGGCCTCGGCGCGCGGCATCTTCTTCACCCAAATGGGGGCGAGGCAGAGGTTATCGAGGATCGTCAGATGCGGAAACAGATTGAACGACTGGAACACCATGCCGACGTTGGCGCGGATCGCATCGATCTGGCGCACGTCGTTGGTCAACTCCGTACCCTCGACGACGATCTGGCCCGACTGGTGTTCTTCCAATCGATTGATGCAGCGGATCAGCGTCGACTTGCCGGAACCCGAAGGTCCGCAGACCACGATCTTCTCACCGGTGCGCACCGACAAGTTGATGTTCCGCAGCACGTGGAATTCCCCGTACCACTTGTTCACTCCATTCATGTGAATGGCGGGTCGAGGGGCCGCTGACGACTGAGTTGCGGCGGCGTTGGCCTGCACCATGCTCCCTCCCGAGGAGACAAGTTACGCTGCGTCCGCAGGGCGTGTTCGCCTTCCGCAGCCGCTTGAACGGTCGCCTCTCTTAACCCGCCCGGTCACGCCACGCAATCGGGACGCCGCCAATTTTAGAAGGTCGCTCAAGGATTAACGGGTTGATCGGCAACCCGGGACGGCGCTTCCTTGAGCGACCGCTCGATTATTGTGCAGCGCGGCGCCAGCGCTGGACGTCGCGCGATCCTGGTCGGTAGAAAGGTCGGATCAAAATTTCGCGCGAGGAGAGCCCATGACGTCGTCCAGCACCTTGACCGAGCCGCTCGTGCGCGGGCTCGAAAACCAGCGTTATGCCGCCATGCTCGCCGCCGACGTCGCAACACTCGAACGGCTGATCGACGACGCTGCTACGTATACGCACTCGAGCGGCGTGATCGACAGCAAGGCCAGTTACATCGGCGGCCTCCGCGATAAGATCGCGATCTACAAGAGCATCATGCGAGACAACGAGCGCGTCGTCATCCGAGGCGCGACGGCTCTCGTCTTCTGCCGCCTCCGCATGGACCTGACGGTCAATGGCGCGCCCCGGCACGTCAACAGCAACGCGCTCGCCGTCTGGTCGTTCGATGGCCCGGAACCGCGTCTGCTCGCCGTCCACTCGTCGCCGGCGGCCGCATAGCTCACCCCAACGCCCTCTTCATCCGTGCCAGCGCCGCCGACAACTGCTTCGGATCGCGACAGATGCACATGCGGATGAAGGCGCGCGCGGACTCGCCGAACAGGTAACCTGGGGCCAACCCGACCTTTGCCTTCTGCAAGACTTCGAGACAGGCAGCCTTGGAGTCCGCCTGCCCCGCCAGCCTGAAGAACACATACATGCCGCCGCTGGGCTTTCTCGAGGTCAGGATGCCCGGCATCGCTTCCAGCGCCGCTTGTGCCGTGTCGATGCCGGCCTTGCAGCGCGAACGCATATCCGCCACCAGGGATTCGCCCTCAGTCATCGCCACGTGCGCGCCTGCCTGCAGCAGGCCGGCCGTGCCCGAACTCAGATATTGCGTCATCGCTGCCACGGCGGGCGCCACCGAGACCGGATGCGTCAACCAGCCGACGCGCCACCCGGTCATCGCCCACGACTTCGAAAAGCTGTTCACGACCAGCACCAGGTCCTCGGGCTCGGCGTACTGCAAAATCGACGGCGCCACATTGCCCTCGAAATAGAGCCGCGCATAAACCTCGTCCGCGATGATCCAGATCCCGGTCTTGCGGCTGAACGCCAGCAGCGCTTGCAGATCAGCAGGTGTCGCGACCCACCCCGTTGGATTGGCCGGCGAAGAAAATACGATCGCGCGTGTGCGGGCGTCGCACGCCGCGAACACGCGATCGAGGTCGAGCGTCCAATCGCGGTTCGCGTAGGTAAGCGCGACGCCGCGCGGCTCGCCACCAACCATATGCACGGCATGCCGCGTGTTCGGCCATTGCGGCTCGACAATGACGACGTTCTGGCCCGTGTCGACCAGCAACGTCATGGCCATCGCCATCGCTTGCATGCCGCTCGGCGCGACGGTCGAGCGCTCAACGGCGATCGACTGGCCATAGAGCTTCGACTGATAGGCAGCGATCGCCTCTGTCAAAGGCGGATAGCCGCGCATGTTTGGAATGTAGAACGTCATGCCCTGGTCGAGCGCTGCCTTCGCCGCATCGCGCACGAAGGCCGGCGTCACGAGATCACTTTCGCCGTACCACAGCGGGATCACATCGCCGAGGTCCTTCGCCAGCATGGCGAGCTCGGCGATATTGTCCGTCGACATGTCGACGATCTGCGGCCGCAGCGCCGCGACGGCCGGTAGCGCCGCCTCATTCGTCCAGGGACACATCCGCTTCACTGTCATCGTTTGAATTCCCCAATTTGCACGCTGCACGCCCTGTAGCGCGTTTGTTCCGCCATCGCCATCCACACGTGCTCCTCAAGGACGGGGCTTGATGCTGGCAGCCGGATCGATATCCGCGTATAGGGTTCGCCGCATGACAGCCAATCCGCCCCCACGTCCGCAACCGTCTTCGGCCTCCGCAGTGGCAGCGCCGCGCCGGACCTTCGCCGCGACGCGCACCTGGATCTTCGATCTCGACAACACGCTCTATCCCGCGGAATGCAATTTATTCGCCCAGGTCGATCATCGCATGGGCGCCTTCATCCAGAAGTTCCTCGGCGTGCCGTACGCCTACGCGCGGCATCTGCAGAAGGCCTACTACCGCCAATTTGGCACGACGCTCGCTGGTATGATGCAGGTCCACAGCATGGACCCGAAGGCCTTCCTCGACTACGTCCATGACATCGATTTGTCAGGCGTGCCTGAGGCCCCGGCGCTGGACGCGGCGATCTCGCGCCTGCCGGGCCGCAAGCTGATTTTCACCAACGGCACCCGCTGGCATGCCGAGCGTGTTGCGACAAAGCTTGGCGTTCTCGGACAGTTCGAAGGCATCTTCGACATCGTCGATTCCGACTACATCCCTAAGCCGCACCGCACGCCTTACGATAAATTCCTCGCCGATCACAGAATTGCGCCCGAGAGTGCCGCCATGTTCGAGGACATGCCGCATAATCTCGAAGCGCCGCATCATCTCGGCATGACGACCGTGCTCGTCCAATCGGCGGCCGACTACGACAATGTTGTTCAGCGCAAAATCCGCTCCTGGACCTCGGTGCCAGAACACGTGCATCACATGACCGACGATCTTGCAGGCTTCATCGCCGGGATCGATACGACGCCTGAGGACTGACGCGTGGTGGATATTGCTGCATGGCCTTCGCTCGGCACACTTGCCGCCTTCGCGTGGACATCGCTGATCGTCGAGCTGACGCCCGGTCCCAACATGACCACGCTGGCCGTCCTGTCCGCACGCGAGGGCCGCCGGGCCGGAACCGCGGCGGTTGCGGGCGTTGCCCTTGGTCTGCTGATCGTGGGACTCGCGGCCGCGCTTGGCCTCGCGGCTCTCATTGACCGGTCTCGCTGGCTCTACGAGATCCTCCGCTGGGCCGGCGTCGGCTATCTGCTTTGGCTGGCTTGGGAAGGTTGGCACGGGGAGGGCGATATTTCACCTGATCCGTTGGACGGCGCCGAGGCGGATCTGCGTTACTTCCGGCAGGGTCTCATCACCAATCTTCTCAATCCCAAAGCGGGCGTGTTCTATCTGTCGATCCTGCCGAACTTCATCGATGCCGGACGCTCCGCGCTGACCCAGACCATCACCTCTGATCATCGTCTACGTCGCCATCGCGACGGCGATCCATCTCGCCATCGTCGGCTTGGCCGATCGGGCCCGCGTGTTTTTGGAGAACCCGTACCGCCGCCGCATTGCCCGCCGTGTCCTGTCGCTGCTGCTGGCGCTGGTTGCGTTCTGGCTTGCCTGGGTGACACGGCGTATATAGCTGTGCGCGCGCGACCGAGGCTTGGTTCCCATTGGGACAGCCTCGCGCCTGCACTATATTTCAGACGTCAACTGCAAGAGATCATCATGAGCTCGACCCAACCCCGATTAATGCCCGTTGATCCAACACTCACGCCCAGGCCGATCGCCAACGGCGTGCGCATCGGCCACGTCCATCTCAAGGTCGCCGATCTCGACCGCGCACTTGCCTTCTACTGCGGTGTGCTCGGTTTCGAGTTGAAGCAGCGCTACGGCGCGCAAGCGGCCTTCATCTCCTCCGGCGACTACCACCACGACATTGGCCTCAATACCTGGGAGAGCAAGGGTGGCGCGCCGCCGCCGGCGGGCTCAACGGGCCTCTTTCACACAGCGATCGTGTACCCGACGCGCGCGCATCTGGCCGACGCGCTCCGCCGCGTCGCCGCCGCCGGCATTTCACTCGACGGTGCCAGCGATCACGGCGTCTCCGAAGCCCTGTATCTCCGCGATCCCGACGAGAACGGCGTCGAGTTGTATTGGGACAAGCCGCGCACGATTTGGCCGCTCAACGACAAAGGCGAACTCGAGATGTTCACCAAGCGGCTCGATCTCGACGCGTTGTTGCGAGAACCGGCCATCGCCTAACTGCGGCGCCTAGTTGCGCGGCCAGCTGTTTCGCCAACGATCCGCCAGCCGTTCGCCGATCGTGCAATCAACCTGCGGCGCCTCGGCAGCTCGCTTGCGCATGGATCAATCGCGCGGGCGGCTCGATGCCGGCGATCTCGAGCAGCAGTTTTCGTCGCGTCGCCGGCAGGAATTCGTCCTTGGCCTTGATTGGAATCATGAAGGCGCCCGGCCCGCCGATAACGCAATCGACGAAGTATTCATCGAGGTGCGCGACATCGAACTGATTGTTGATACTCGATACCTTGACCATGATCGGCAGGCCGTTGATGACGACACCGGCGGCCACGAGCCGGTCGCGCATGATCGTGACCAGCCCACCTGAGTTGTTTGGACCATCGCCGGAAATATCGATCACGCGGCGCAGTCCGCGAAACGGGCTTTGCTCGAATTGCTTTGCTGAATACTCCATCGCGCCTGTGATCGACGTCATGCGGTCGCGCGAAGGCGGGGTCTTTTGCAGTTGTTCGACAAACTGCTTGGCTGTCTCGGGGCCGTCGATGAGCGTCCACGGCACTATCATCCGTTGCACGAACTGACCGGCCCACTCGAAGTAGGTCACTGCAATGCGCCCATTGGGCCCTGCCGCGATCGCCTTGTGGACGTCCGGGTCGAGCAACGCCGCGACATACCCTTCGCGTTGCAGGCGCTGCTCGTCGAGATCCATCGAATAGGAAATGTCGACCGCCAGCACCAATTCTACGTCGACGACAGTCTGCGCCTGAACCGGCGATGCAAACGATCAGCAGCACGTAGAGCGCAGCGGACAACACGTAACGCATGAGCCACCTGAGGATGATCAGCTGAACCAATCTGACGAACGCGTCTTAGGCTGCACGAAAATCAGTGTCTAAGCTATCGCAAAGATTGAGCGAATCCAGCGGCATGCGCCGCGCTCACTTGCCGCCGGATCAGCGCCCATTTCGCAGGTGTCGCGCAACTGTCAGAATCGGGGGCGCTAAAGGCGGAAGTTTCCTGAAAGTTGCAATCGTTTGCCTCGACTTATCCACAAGAGAACTCGTGCGCACGCTGATTCTTTGCGACGAAAGGTGCCGGCTTTGCTATGGTGATGATGCTTGATCGTGGTCCCGACGCGAAGGTTCTGCGTAGCCCAAGGATCACCAGGCGTCATGCAGTAGTCCCCCGCTACTGCACCATTGCGCAATCCCCCATTGCGCGATGACCTGAAGAGCTCGAGCTCCCCCAAGTTGGGCAACTTGTGAAGTGCGTGTGAAGTCGACGAGTAATGCGTCATTCCAGTTTTGCGTATCAACAGTATTGCGTATCGAGTTGTATCCGTATCGAGTTGTAGCGTAGCGTTCCTGTAGCGTGTTTAAGAGTAGCGAAGACGCAGCGTAAAAGGCTCTCGCAGTTCATCCCGAGTACTGGCCCGCGACATCCCCCGCGATGATTGCATTCCGGCCCGGTCCTGGATCTTGCGAGAGCCTCCTGCTCCACAAGCCTACGCCCCGCCAACCCGCATGAACGTCGCCTGCGCCAATGCGACCGCTTCAAATCCATCCGCGCCCAAGCTCAACACGTCGACGCGCGCGACAGTGACCGTCTTACCTGCGCGCAGTACGCTGCCCTCGGCGCGCAGCAACGGACCATTCGCGGGTCTGACAAAATTGATCTTGTACTCGACCGTCACAACTTCTGATCCGGCTGGCATCAGCGACAGTGCCGCATAGCCACCCGCGGTATCGGCGATCGCGCCAATCGCGCCGCCATGGATGAGGCCTCGCTGCTGTCCGATCTTGAGCGATGCCGGAAGCTCAATGGCGACAAACCCGGGCTCCACGTCGACCAGGAAGGCGCCGAGCGTCCCCATCAAGGCTTGCGCGGCAAAACTGTCCCGAACAACGCGCTCGAAGTCGGGATTGGCGGCTTGAAATGCGGTCACGAAAGCGTTCCCTTCCAATCATGGCCGGCGCGCGAGAAAGTCCAGCACGCCGTGTTTGTATTGCTTGTCGCCGACCGCCCGCATGTGATCGCGACGCTGGATGTCTAACGCCTCGGCGCCTGGAATAATATGCGCGAGTTCCGTGGCTGAGCCGCCGATCACATCGTCGGTGCCAACGGCCACCAGAACCGGGCACTTCAAAGTCGCGAGCATGTCCGCAGAGATCACCGCGCGCGCGGCGCGAATGCACACCGCCAGCGCCTTGAGATCGCTGCCCGTCTGTTCGGCAAACGAGCGGAATGTCCGCGCCGTGGGATTGGTTACGTCATCAAGGCTGTCGGCTTCGAGCGCTGCCGCGATCGGTCCCGTGCCGGCCAGTCCGCGCACCATGTTGATCCCGAGCCCGCCGAACACCGCGCTCCGCACCATGGCAGGGTGCGCCAGCGCCAGGAACGCCGTGATGCGCGCGCCCATCGAATAGCCCATCACGTCCGCACGCGGGATCTTGAGATGCTGCAACAGCCGGCGCGCGTCTTCCGCCATCGTCGGCGCGCCATAGGCTTCGAGCGCATAGAGCTTTTCGCTCTCGCCATGGCCGCGATTGTCATAGGCAATCACGCGGCGTCCGTCCGCCGTCAACGTGCGCACCCAACCCGGATCGACCCAGTTGTATTTGAGGCTGGAGGAGAAGCCGTGGATCAGCAGGATCGGATCACCTTCCCCCTCATCGATGTAGGCGATCCGCACGCCGTCCGAATCGAAAAACTGCACGTCAATCCTCCAATGTCCGCGCCAGAAAATGAGTCCGGGCGCGGCAACTTGCAACGGCCCAACCTCTATCATTGCGAGGCACGAACCGCTATGGTCCCGGCGATCCAAGACAATCGATGACCGCAGAGACTGCGCCATGGCCGATGCCGTCGTTCCCCACTTTGCCAACGATCTCGGCGCCGAACGCGTCTTCGTTGGCGTCAAGGAATTCAAGTGCATGGGCGCGCGCCAACCGTTCGATCATCCGCATGTCTATCTCGACATGGGCGCCGACAGCCAAGTGCTCTGCCCGTATTGTTCGACCTTGTTCGTGCACGATCCGCGCCTCGCCGCCGACGATTCCGACCCCAAGGGGTGCAAGGTCATCGCCGTGAAATCCGCCGCCTGATCGGACCACAATGGCCGCCGCCCGCGAGCCCATTCTGATTGCCGGTGGTGGCATTGGCGGCCTCGCCACAGCGCTTGCCCTTGCCAACCGCGGCTTTGCCAGCGAAATCCTGGAACGCCGGCTGGTCTTCGCTGAAGAGGGCGCCGGCATTCAGATCGGCCCGAACGGCACGCGCATCTTGGCCGCACTTGGCGTCGCGGATGCCCTGCGCCCGCATGTCGGTGTTCCCGCGGCCCTCCACGTCCACGATGGCGCCATCGGCGCGACGTTGAGCAAACTGCCACTCGGCGACTGGATCGAACAGCGCCATGGCGCGCCCTACTGGGTCGCGCATCGCCAGGACCTTCACGCGGCACTCCTCAATCGTGTTCAAGCAACGCCGCTGGTCCGCGTCTCGCTCAACAGCGCCGTCACGCACGTCGACGCGGGAGACAACGGTGTGATCGTCCACACCCACGACAACAGACGCGTTCATGGCGCGGCGCTCGTTGGCGCCGACGGCCTCTGGTCGAGCGTGCGCAAGACGCTCGATCCCGAGCGCGAGCCACGCTTTGCGGTCAAATCCGCCGTTCGCACCGTCATCGATGCGCGCCGCGCACCCGCCGCACTCAATGACGGCAACACCCATATCTGGCTGCGCCCACGCGCGCACGTCGTCCACTATCCCGTCCGCGCCGGACGCGAGATCGCCGTGGTCGTGATCCTCGACGATCAAGACCTCAGCGACGGCTGGGGGATGGACGTGATGCCGGCCTGGCTCGCGCCGCGCGTTGCGCGCTTTCCCGCCGGAGGCGCGTGAGCTGCTCGGCGCCGCGCAACGCTTGGCGCAAGTGGTCGCTCTTCACCGATGCCGCGCCGAAGCGGTGGTCGCGTGGGCCGTCACGCTGCTGGGCGACGCCGCGCACCCCGTTTTGCCGTTTCTCGCGCAAGGCGGTGTCCTCGCCCTGGAAGACGCGGTGACCCTCGCCAGCTGCCTTGATCAATCCGCCGTCCGATCGCTGTCGGCGCTGGAAGCCTACGAACGTCTCCGCAAACCCGCGCCCTCCGCGTCGCGCGCGCCTCAGAGCGCAACGGCCAGATCTATCAGCTCGCGGGCCTCCCCGCCCGCGCCCGCGATACTGTCTTGCGCACGATCCCGCCCGCCCGCCTTATGGCCCGCTACGACTGGCTGTACGGCTGGCGCGCGCCAGCCTAGGCGCAGCGCAATCGCGCCCATCCACAGGTTCGAGCATCCGTGTGGCTGCAACAGCAACAGAATCGGATATCACCGGCTCAAGGTCCGCGGCGTCCGTTGCGGGCACGTTTGAGCGCCGTGCTGGCAGCAAACGCCGCACTTTGAATTGTGAGGTTCTCATGTCGAGACATGCCGAGACCATCCGGGTCGTCGAATCCAATAGCCGCATGGGCCTCAAGGCGCCCAGCATGATCACGTTTCTGCTGTCATTGATGCTGATGATGGCGGTGCTGTTTGCCAAATATTTCGGCGCCAGCATTCCCGGCCTCAGCGGCGACGTCACCCAGTTCGCGGGCCTGCTCGTCGCCTACATGCTGCTCATGATGGGCTGCCTGTTCCGGTCGCTTTAGTCTCACCGCCGTCGAGTTGCACTGCGCTCAACTCGACTTCGCCGGCATCACCGGCAGAGTATCACCAAGTCTCGCCGCGGCCGCACGGATGTGCGGCAGCTGCTTGATGGCCTTGGCAACGGGCATCCGCGCGACGGGCGCGTGGCACGCAAGCGCTGCGACGACATTGCCCGCCGCATCGCGCACTGGGACCGCCACCGCGACAAGCCCGAGTAGAAACTCCTCATTGTCGACGCTATAGTCCTTCGCAACGACAGACTCGAGATGCGCCTCGAGATCCTTGCGCGACGTGATCGTCGATGGCGTGTGCGGCGTCAATTTCTTCTGGCCAAGCACCGCGTCGCGTTCGGCCTTGCTCATATGCGCCAGAAAGATCTTGCCGCTCGAGGTGCAATGGATCGGCACACGCGATCCCGGCTCCAGGTGCAACCGCAAAGGCCATCGCGTTTCGACGCGATCGAGATAGAGCACGTCCGCTCCGGCGCGCGTCGTAAAGTTGCAGGTCTCGCCGACGGTATCGACGAGCGATTGAAGAATCGCATGCCGTTCGAGCTTGGGCCCACCGGTCCGGATCGCGTAGAGACCGAGCCGGACGAGGCTCGGGCCCACATTGAAGTGGCGTCCACCCGGCTCGCGCTCCAGATATCCGTCCGCCTCGAGCCGCTGACAGAGCCGAAACACCGTTGGCTTCGGAATGCTCAAAGCGATCGACAATTCCGGGAGTGACAGCGGCCGCTCGCTGGCCGCGATCAACTGCAGTACATCGAGCACGCGCGTTTGCGACGACTTTGCCGCGTCCCGCTCGGAGGCGGCGCTCTCGTTCTTCGCCAGCTTGACGGCGGTCCGCGTTTTGTCACCGCGGCCATCTGATTGGTACACGCCACTGTTCCTTTGTCTTCAGGGCACGGCACATCCCCACGCACGCCGTCTCTCCTGAGCGCCAGCGTTTTGCGTTCTTCAACTTCTACGCCCGCTGAAAGTCGATGTGAAGGGGATCTCCGTCGGCACACGGAGCGGACAACAGCTGCACGAAAAATGAAATGAAACGTTTCATGTTTGTATTGACGCGGGCATAACTCTCTGGTCGTCTGAGGCGGACAGGCTGAGGGAGCCAGCATGGCGGCGGACGAATTTGATTTTGTCGTGGTAGGGGCGGGATCATCGGGCTGCGTGGTCGCAGGCCGTTTGTCCGAAGATCGCTGGCGCGCGGGTCGCTTTGCTCGAAGCCGGACCGCCGGATCGCAATTTCTGGATTCATCTGCCGATCGGTTACGGCAAGACGATGTGGAATCCAAAACTCAATTGGAAGTACTACACCGAGCCCGAGCCCAACATGGCCGGCCGCAAGATCTACTGGCCGCGCGGCAAGACGCTCGGCGGGTCGAGTTCGATCAATGGACTAATCGCCATCCGCGGGCAGGCGCAGGATTACGATCATTGGCGCGATCTCGGCAACCTCGGATGGTCGTTCCAGGATGTGCTGCCGTACTTCATCAAATCGGAAAACAACGACGTCGCCGGTGAAGATCAATTGCACGGTTCTGCCGGCCCCGTGACCGTCACCAGCATCAAACATCGCCATGAATTGATCGATGCCGTCATCGCGGCGGCCGAAAAACTCGGTGTGCCACGCACCAACGACTTCAACGGAGCCTCTCAGGAAGGCGTCGGCTACTATCAACTCACGACCAACAACGGCATGCGCATGAGCGCGGCAAAAGCCTACCTGAAACCCGCACGCGGCCGGGACAATCTCTCGATCATCACACATGCGCAAGCAACCAGCCTGATTATGGACGGCCGTCGCGCGGTGGGTGTGCGCTACATCCGTGGCGGAGAGGAAAACATCGTTCGCGCGCGACGCGGCGTTATCCTGTCGGCGGGCGCACTGCAGTCGCCGCAGCTGCTGATGCTCTCTGGCATCGGGCCCGCATCAGAACTCAAGCAGCACGGCATTGCTGTTCTCCTCGATCGTCCAGCTGTTGGCCAGAACCTGCAAGATCATTTGCAAATCCGGCTGATCTATCGCGTCAAACGGCCGATTACGACCAACGATCAGCTCAACTCGCTGATCGGCCGCGCGCGTATCGGCTTGCAATGGGCGCTGGCGCGGTCGGGGCCACTCGCCGTCGGCATCAACCAGGGCGGACTTTTTACGCGTGTGATGCCGGAGTCCAAGACGCCGGACATTCAATTCCACATTGCGACGCTCAGTGCCGACATGGCGGGCGCCAAGCCGCATCCGTTTTCGGGCTGCACGCTGTCGGTCTGTCAGTTGCGGCCAGAAAGCCGGGGTCAAATCAAACTGGCATCGCGCGATCCATTGGCGCCACCAAAGATGTTCGCGAATTATCTGGCGGCCGAAGCGGATCGCCGCTGTGTGATCGCGGGCGTTGCATTCGCCCGTAAGCTGGCTGCGACCAAGCCGCTGGCCGACGAATTGGAGCAAGAGATCCAGCCCGGCCCCAAAGCCCAGACGGATGCAGACCTGCTGCAGTTCGCGCGCGAGCAAGGTGCCACGATCTTCCATCCAAGCGGGACGTGCCGCATGGGCAATGACAACGATGCGGTGGTCGATCCGCGCCTGCGCGTGCGCGGCATCGACGCACTTTGGGTGGCCGACTGCTCGATCATGCCGACGCTGGTGTCCGGCAATACAAACTTGCCGGCCATCATGATCGGCGAGAAGGCAGCAGACATGATCCGAAGCGATAGTATAATCAACCGGGGAGCAGGCCAGCGGGCGGTCGCCATGGCCGTATAAGCGTATGCTCACCGTTAAAATCGTAAGGGACGCCGGAGCCAACCGGCCGCACTCGCGATAGGACTCGACAGACGTACGGCAAGTAACATGGAGGAACGTGCATGAAACTTAGTTTGAGGAAATGGCTGTTGGGCGCGGCAGGTGCCGCGTTGCTCGCAGCCGGACTTGGGAGCGCTCCGGCGGACGCCCAAGACAAGGCCGTGAAAATCCGCATCCAGGCGGTGATTCCAAAGACATCCGATGAAGTGAAGATGTTCGAGCTGTTCGCCGAGAACGTCAAGGCGCTGACCAACGGCACCGTGACGTTCGAAGTGCTGCCAGCGGGTGCCATCGTCGGCATTCCCGAGACGCTCGATGCTGTCGACAAGGGCCTGATCGAAGGTGGTCTCGCCTGGACCCACTTTTGGTCCGGCAAGCATCCGGCCGCCATGCTGTTCGGTTCGCCGATCGCCGGCGCCGGCCTCGGCATCGACAACTTCGCCTGGGTGTCCTGGTACATGAACGCCGGCGGCAAGCAGCTCTACGAAGAGCTGTGGTCCGAAATGAAGATGAACGTCAAAGGCATCATGTTGCAGCCGGTCGGGCCTGAAGCTCTCGGCTGGTTCAAGGAGCCGATCAAGAACATGGCGGACTTCCGGAAGATGCGCTTCCGCACACCTCCGGGCATCCCGGCAGAGAGCTACAAGGAAATGGGCGTTGCCGCCGTGTCGCTCGGTGGCGGCGATATCCTTCCCGCTCTCGAAAGAGGCACGCTGGACGCCGCTGAATGGTGCTGCCCGAAGCCGGACATGACCTTCGGCTTCCACAAGGTCCTCAAGAACTACTACATGCAGGGCCTGCATCAGGTGGTGGTCAACGCCGATATGTACCTGAACAAGAAGGTCTGGGACGGTCTCTCCGCTGGCCAGAAGAAGGCGATCGAAGTCGCGGCCGATGCCTCGATGATGCAAACCGTTGCCTACCGCATCCACGAGAACGGCCTCGCTCTCAAAGAGCTGACCGAAAAGCATGGCGTGATCCTGCACGACACGCCGGCTGACTACTTCGTCGAGTACAACAAGGCCTCGAACGCGCTGATCAAGAAGTACTCGGATAGCAATCCGTTCTTCAAAAAGGTGCACGACAGCATGCGCAAGTTCTCGGAAACGGCGATTCCGTTCTGGGCGCAGGCGCAGCGCACCAACGTGAACATGGCGGAAGAGTATGTGAAGAGCTTGAAGAAGTAAGTGAAGCGCCGTGTGGAGTGGCCGAGCCGGCGATTTCACACGGCGTGCTTGCAATTGTCGGGGAGGGGATAGATCGTGGCTGAAGCCGCAAAACCAGAGTTGATGGATGCGTCTCTCGCCGAAGCGCGCGTCGTCGGCAAGCTGCCGGATGATATGCCGGGCTGGATGGCCGGAATTATCAC
Organism: uncultured Alphaproteobacteria bacterium; assembly: GCA_963779515.1. Classification (GTDB taxonomy): domain Bacteria; phylum Pseudomonadota; class Alphaproteobacteria; order Rhizobiales; family Hyphomicrobiaceae; genus CAVZYN01. The sequence continues at coordinate 29,897 of CAVZYN010000001.1, read as the reverse complement.
TGCAATCGACGGATTGACAAAGTGGGTTGCCTACGCCGTCTGCTGGGTGATGATCCCGCTGATGCTGGCGATGGTCTACGAGGTTGTCGTCCGCAAGGTTTTTACCGCGCCCACGATCTGGGCCTATGACGTGAGCCGCATGCTCTACGGCGCGCACTTCATGCTCGGCGCCGCTTATGCGCTCTCGCGGGGCCTGCACATCCGCTCTGATTTTATCTATCGCAATTGGAGCGTTGAGACCCAGGCAAAAGTCGATCTGATCGCGTATTTCGTCTTCTTTTTCCCGTCGATGCTCCTGTTTCTCTGGGTGTCGTTCGATTACGCCTACCTGTCGGTCATCCGGGGCGAGCGCTCAACCGAAACGGCACTGATGCCGATCCTCGGCCCAATCAAATCTTGCATCCCAATCACGGCCGGACTGCTGGTCCTGCAAGGAATCTCTGAAGTTCTCAAATGCGTCTACGCCTTGCGCAAGGGAAAATGGCCGCACCAATGAGCAATGAAGTCATCGGTATCGTGATGCTGGCGGCGATGATTTTCGCCATCTTCATCGGCTTCCCCATCTCCTTCACCCTGATCTTTCTCTCGATCGTCTTCGGCTATTGGGGGTTCGGCGAGCTCGTCTTCTATCTGATGACGCTGACGTTCAACTCCACCATGATGGAGCAGACACTCACGTCGGTGCCCTTGTTCGTGTTCATGGGCATCATGATGGAACAAGCGAACCTGATGGAGCGCTTGTTCGAACTCGATCCAAAAATTGATGTCGCGCACGCGCGGCGCGCTGTTCTACGCCGTCATGTTCGTCGCCACGATTTTTGCGGCGGCGACGGGCATCGTCGGCGCCTCGGTCACCATCCTCGGAATCATGGCCGGCAAGCCCATGATCCGCTCGGGCTACGACGTCAAACTCTCCGCCGGTCTGATCACGGCGGGCGGCACGCTCGGCATTCTCATTCCACCGAGCGTCATGCTGATCGTCATGGGGCCCGTGCTCGAAGTGCCGGTCCCGGAACTGTTCGCGGCGGCCATCATCCCAGGCTTGATGTTGGCGACGATCTTCACGATCTACGCCACGGTCCGGTGCTGGCTCGACCCCTCGCTTGGTCCGATCCTCCCGGACGAACTCCAACCGACCGACATGAAGCAGGTTTGGACGGATTTCTTTGCCGGCATGGTACCGCCGACAGCTTTGGTTTTGTTTTCGCTCGGCTCGATCTTCTCAGGCTGGGCAACACCGACGGAGGGTGCCGCTTGCGGTGCTGTCGGCTCCGTCCTGCTGACGTTGGCCTATGGGCGCTTATCCGGCGCGGTGATCTTCGACACGTTAAAGAAGACGCTCGAAATCTCAGTGCTAATCCTGTTTCTGGTCGCCGCGTCGAACCTGTTCGGCGCTGTCTTTGCCAAGCTCGGCACCCCGCAGATGCTGACCGACTACCTCCTGTCGCTCAACGTCAACCGGTGGGTGATGCTGGCGATGATCCTGGGGCTCATCTTCGTGTTGGGCTGGCCCTTGGAGTGGGTGCCGATTGTTCTGATCGTCGTGCCATTCCTGTTGCCGCTCGTCACCAAGATGGGATTCAATCTCACCTGGTTCGGCATTCTCGTTGCTGTGACATTGCAGACCGCGTGGTTGTCGCCACCCGTTGCGCTATCGGCCTATTTCCTCAAGGGCGTTGTGCCGCAATGGGAACTATCCGACATTTATCGCGGCATGATGCAATTCATGGTGCTGCAGATGTTTGCTGTGGTGCTGATCGCAATCTTCCCGCAGCTGGCGCTCTGGTTGCCGGGCCTGTGGTACGGCACCGGCAAATGAAAGTTCATCGTTCAAAATAGCATCGGGGCGTAGCGACGCGCCCCGCCAAAGCAGATCAGGAGTAGACACATGAAAATGACAACCGAAGAAGCGTTCGTGAAAGTGCTGCAGATGCATGGCATCGAGCATGCCTTTGGCATCATCGGCTCGGCCTTCATGCCGATCTCGGATCTGTTTCCGAAAGCCGGAATCACGTTCTGGGATGTGGCGCACGAGACCAACGGCGGCCTGATCTGCGACGGCTACACGCGCGCGACCGGCAAGATGGGCATGGCGATCGCGCAGAATGGTCCCGGCGTGACCGGCTTCGTCACGGCAGTCAAGACCGCTTACTGGAACCACACGCCGATGTTGCTGGTGACGCCGCAAGCCGCCAACCGTACGATCGGCCAGGGCGGCTTTCAGGAAGTCGAGCAGATGGCGCTGTTCCGCGACATGGTCTGCTATCAGGAGGAGGTCCGCGATGCTTCGCGCGTCGCCGAGGTGCTGAACCGCGTGATCTCGAAGGCAAAGCGCTTGTCGGCGCCCGCGCAGATCAACATTCCGCGCGACTACTGGACCCAGGTCGTCGACATCACGCTACCCGCAATCATCGATTTCGAGCGCCCGGCTGGCGGCGCCAACGCCATCGCGGAAGCAGCGAAGCTGCTCTCGGACGCCAAGTTCCCGGTCATCCTCTCGGGCGCCGGCGTCGTCATCGGCGGCGCCATTGCCGATTGCGTGGCGCTTGCAGAGAAACTGGATGCGCCGGTGTGCTCGAATTACCAACACAACGACAGCTTCCCCGGCTCGCATCGTCTTGCCTGTGGCCCGCTCGGCTACAACGGTTCGAAAGCCGCGATGGAGCTGATCGCCAAGGCCGACGTCGTGTTGGCGCTCGGCACGCGCCTCAATCCATTTTCGACGCTACCGGGCTACGGCATCGACTACTGGCCCAAGACTGCGAAGATCATCCAGGTCGACATTAACCCGGATCGCATCGGGCTGACCAAGCCCGTGACCGTCGGCATTTGCGGTGATGCCAAACAGGTTGCGCAGCAGATCCTCGCCAAACTGACGCCGACCGCCGGCAATGCTGGCCGCGAAGAGCGCAAGGCGCTGATCCACAAGACCAAGTCGGCGTGGCTGCAGGCGCTCTCCGGCATGGATCACGAGGACGACGATCCGGGCACAACCTGGAACGACCGCGCGCGGAAGCGCGATCCCAATCGCATGTCGCCGCGTCAAGCATGGCGTGCAATACAGGCCGGAATGCCGAAGAACGCGATCATCTCGTCCGATATCGGCAACAACTGCGCCATCGGCAACGCCTACCCGACCTTCGAGCAGGGCCGCAAGTATCTGGCGCCGGGCCTGTTCGGGCCCTGCGGTTACGGTTTTCCCTCGATCATCGGCGCCAAGATCGGTTGCCCGGATGTACCCGTGATCGGCTTTGCCGGCGACGGCGCCTTTGGCATCTCCATGAGCGAGATGAGTTCGATCGGGCGCGCGGAATGGCCGGCGATCACGATGGTGATCTTCCGCAACTACCAATGGGGTGCAGAAAAGCGCAACACCACGCTGTGGTACGAAGACAACTTCGTCGGCACGGAGCTGGATCCGCATCTCTCCTATGCCAAGGTCGCGGAAGGCTGCGGCTTGAAGGGCGTGACGGTGAAGACTCAGGCCGAGCTGACGGCGGCGCTGAAAGAGGCGTGCGAAGCGCAGAAGAAGCGCGTCACAACCTTCATCGAGGTGATCCTGAACCAGGAACTCGGCGAACCGTTCCGCCGCGATGCCATGAAGAAACCGGTGCCGGTCGCCGGAATTTCCAAAACCGACATGCGCCCGCAGACGGGTGCTGTCTGAGACGGGCTTGCTGACGCGCGCCGTCTGCGCGCGAGGCGGGAGAAGGGCCAGGCCTGCGGGGGCCTGGCCTTTTTCTTTCAGAGCTAGTGACTTACGCCGTGACGCACTCTTGGGTAAGACTGGTTCGTCTCAAACCGCATCGAGCCCCATGACCTTTCCCGCCCGCCTCCTCGCCTGGTCGTTCCCCGACATCACCCATACCTACGCGGCCAAAGACACCATCCTCTATGCCCTCGGGACCGGTTGCGGTGCCGATCCTCTGGATCCCGCCCAATTGAAGTACGTCTATGAAGACGGCCTCGCCGCGTTGCCTACGATGGCAACCGTGCTCGCTTATCCGGGCTTCTGGTTGAAGAATCCGGAGACCGGCGTCGACTGGAAGCAACTCTTGCACGGTGAACAAGCGATCACAGTGCATCGCCCTCTCGCCGCTGCCGGCACCGTCATCGGCCGCGCCCGCATCACCGGCTTGATCGACAAGGGCGCCAGCAAAGGCGCGCATCTCTATCACGAGCGCACGATCTACGACGCGGCGACGAACGATCTGATCGCGACCTTGACGGCGACTGTGGTGCTGCGCGGTAACGGCGGCTTCGGCGGACCAAGCGGGCCCTCGCCCGAGCCGCATCGCCTCCCAGATCGCGCGCCCGACACACACGTTGACATCGCGACAATTCCGCAAGCGGCGCTCATCTACCGCCTCTCGGGCGATGACAATCCGCTCCACGCCGACCCTCGCGTCGCCACGGCCGCTGGCTTCAAGGCGCCGATCCTGCACGGTCTTGCGACTTACGCCATCGCCGGCCGCGCGCTGATCTCGGCGTGCTGCAGTGGCGATCCCGCGCGTCTGCGGCACTTGGCGGTCCGCTTCTCCGCGCCGGTCTATCCCGGCGAAACCATCCGCACAGAAATCTGGCACGACGGCGCGGCGCAGGCGTCTTTCCGCGCGCGCGTCCTCGAACGCGACACGATCGTGTTGACCAACGGTCTCGCTAAAGTATCGCCGGCTTGATCGGCTATACCGCCGTCATCTTGGTCGTCCCGAGACCATCGAGGCTGAACGAAAACGTTTGCCCCTCCTCGATCGGCAGGGTCGCAATCACGCTGCCGGTGATCACGACCATGCCGGCCATCATCGGCCGCCCGCGCTCGACGGCAAGATTGGCGACCCACGCCAGCGCGCCGAGCGGATCATCGGTCTTACCCTTCTTTTGCGCGTCGCCGTCGATCTCGAGAACACCGCCAAGACCGTCGAGCTCCATTGCCGGCGGCAGCGCGTGCTCGGCGCCAAGCACGATCCCACCGTTCCAGGCGTTGTCCGCGATCAGAGACGTCGCGCGGCACTCCTTGTAGACGGCGTTACGGTCCTCGATGAGTTCGAACGCCGGCATCACCGCGCCGATCGCTGCCCGCACCATATCGCGCGTATAGGGCATCTCGGACTTCGGCAGGTCCTTGGCGAGCCGCACCGCAAGCTCGCATTCGACGACGAGATTGACGAATGCCGGCTTGGAGATCCGCGCGGGCGACACATGCACCCGCTTGGCGTAGATCATGCCGCCGCAGGGATGATCGATGCCCATCAGCTGTTGCATGATCTTGGTTGTGGTCGCGATCTTCAAGCCGGCGACCGGACCAAGCTGTGGCTCCCAAAGCGCCCGCAATGCCTCCTGCGCCGCGTACGCGTCCGCGATGGACTTCGGCGCGACCGCATCGGGCAAATTTTGATAGGACGCCCGCGTCCGGTGCGCGTCGGCGATGAATGCGGCGGCTTTGGCAGCATCGAAGCTCATCGTGTAAACTCCTCCGGCTCCACGGCTAAGCGCGCTCCGCTCCATAGTACAACATCACGACGTGTTCGGCTTCCGCGAAAAACAGCCAGCGCTCAACGACCACACCCGCACCCGCCGCGATGACGGCCAACACCACCAGAAATATTCCGATGCCGTCCGGCATCAGCATCGACACCAGCAGCAAGACGATCGGCAACACGAAGCCAACGAGCTTGACAAACCAGCGCAGCGTAAGCGCATGTTTGCGCGCCACCTGAAATCCCATTTCACGCATTATGTAATTGGCCTCGGTATGCGGCGGCTCGAGCGGACGCACCTTGCCGAGCTTGCCGAGACCGGTCGCTGCCTCCGCCGTGAGCGTCCGGGGTGCCGTATCGATCGATGTCCAATAGGCCGATTTCATGACCAATCCGATTGCGAGCCAGCAGGCGACGATAAAATCAAAAAATCGCGGCATGACACCAAAGGCCCGCAACACCAACACAGCGAGCAGCCCACCGGTTGCCAGCGCCAGCACGACATAAATCGGAGAGACGCTCGGCATGTGCCATGCGCGGATCGTCGGCAACGACTGATAGATCATGCCGGTGCAATAGACCGTGACGAGTGCGGCTGCGACGCACAGAAGTGCGGCGACGCTCCAAAGCCCGCTGTGGCTGCCGGTCAGGCCCCACCCGATCCCGAGTAACCCGGCGGGTACGAACGTCGCGATTGCGGCCACGCCTTCGCGCGACAGCCATGACGTGCGCCATTGCGAAAATGCACGCCAGGCTCGTTCAGGCCGGCCAAGGTGCGCCGTCGACGACAACAGTCCGGCGACGATCAAAAGGAGCGCCAGGCCGAGCCCGACGATTCCGAGGCTCGCATTGGGCGGCACGTAGTCGAGCCAGGCGAACAGGCCGAGCCAGGCGAGCAGACCGTAGCCCGCGCCCGATGCCGTGGTGAAGAGAATGACCGAATAGGCGGGATGCATCGTGGCTCCGGTGCGGGCTCAAGTTACACGGATCATGGCGCCATCAACCGGGATCGCCGCGCCGTTGATGTAACGGGCGAGCGGCGAGGAAAGGAAGGCCACGAGATGGGCGATGTCTTCGGGTTCGCCGAAATAACCTGACGGAATAAATTGGCGGATGAATGCATCGCGCAACTCGTCGGTCGGATGCAGCTTGGTGCGGATCTGCTCGGAATTGATGCGGCCCGGCGCAATCGCATTGACCGTGATGCCGTGCGGGGCCAACTGCATGGCAAGGCCGCGCGACCACGAATTGAGCGCCGCCTTTGCTGGCGAACTGGCGTTGGCTGAAGCCGCGACGAGCGCGCCGGTCAAATTTACGATACGCCCCCACTTCGCATCGCGCATCGGCGGCACCAGCGAATTGGTCAGACGCCGGGCGCTCGCAAAATTCAGCGCAAGCAACTCTTCCCAGATGGCATCGTCGTTGGGGTCGGCCACCGGCCGCGACGCGCCCGCGTTGTTGATCAAAATGTCGAACTCGTCCACCCAGCGCCTGCAACGCTTGCGATGCCAGCGCCGCCGTTCCAGCCGCCTCTTGCAGGTCGCCCGCAATCACCACGGGTTTGATCGCGCCGGATTTTTCGATTGCCGCCGCGACCTCGGCAAGAGCGCCGGCTCGGCGCCCGGCAATTGCGAGCTTCACGCCTTCGGCGGCCAACACGTTGGCGATGCCGCGACCAATGCCTGTCGTTGCACCCGTCACAAGCGCCGTGCGGCCTTCAAGGTTCAAGCGCATGGTATCACCGTGTCAACATCTTGTCGGCCCAGGCAAAGAACTTCGCGGCGGCCGTCCCGGCCTCCGCGCCCGCTGTGATCGCCTCCGGCTTCTTCACCGGTGCCACAGCCAGCGCGTCGCGCTTCGGGCGCGGCGGCAGATACTTGTTCACGGGCTTGTAGCCCATCTCCGGCAGCAAATCGAACCCGCCGCGTTCCTGGACCAGCTGCGAAACTTTGCTCGACGGATCACCGAGATCGCCGAAGTGCCGCGCGCCGGTTGGACACGCACGCACGCACGCCGGCTGGCGATCTTCGGGCTCCAGATGCTCGTTGTAGATCCGGTCGATACACAACGTGCACTTCTTCATCACGCCTTCGGCGTAGTCGTACTCGCGCGCGCCGTACGGGCACGCCCAGGAGCAGAGCTTGCAGCCGATACAGGTATCCGGATTAACGAGCACGATGCCGTCTTCGGCGCGTTTATAGGAGGCCCCCGTCGGGCACACCGTCACGCACGCCGGCGTTTCGCAATGCAGGCACGAGCGCGGGAAGTGCACCGTGTTGCTGCCACCCGCAGCGTTGGTGACCTCGAACCCGTGAATACGGTTGAGCCAGGTGCCGTGCGGGTCGGCGCCGTAAGGGTTCTGATCCGTCAACGGCGCGGAGTAACCGCCCGTGTTCCATTCCTTGCAGCTCGTCGCGCAAGCTTGGCAGCCGACGCAGGTATCGAGATCGATGACCAGCCCGAGCTTCTTTTGCGTAGTCGCCGGCAGGGCCGTCATCGCTGTGCCTCTCTGAATTCGACGCCAAACCGCGAGACCTTGATTGCCTCGGGCGTCGATGCTCGCGTCAAGCGTTCAAAGCGCGGCGCGGTTTCGCCAGCTTCATCCGGCTTTGCCTTTTCAATTCTGACGCGCAGGTCATACCACGCGGCCTGCCCCGTGATCGGATCGCTATTCGAGAACCGGTAGCCGCCTTCGCGTTGCGGCAGCAGTTCCGAGATGAGATGGTTCAACAGGAACCCTTTCTTGGATTCAGGTGCGTCTTCGTCGAGGCCCCACGTCCCGCTTCGCTTGCCGATCGCGTTCCAGGTCCACACCGTCTCCGGATTGACGCCGTCCATCAGCGCGATCTGGCATTTGACGCGGCCAACATGGCTCGTCACCCAGACCCAATCGTCGTCCTTCAAGCCAAGCGATTTTGCGCGGCCCGAGTTGACATAGAGCCGGTTGTAACTGTGGATCTGCCGCAGCCAGGCGTTCTGCGAGCCCCACGAGTGGTACATCGCCATCGGCCGCTGCGTGATCGCGTACATCGGGAACTCGGATTGATCCAATACCGCGCCTTCGAACGGCGCATACCAGAACGGAATGGGATCGAAGAACGCGTCGATGCGTTTGCGATGCGAGACCGGCGGCACCACTGCGCCATGTCCGCGCGCGGCCAACCGGAATTTCTGCAGCGGTTCGAGATAAAGCTGGAAGATGATCGGATCGGCAGAACCAATAAATCCGACCTCCTTCGCCCAATCGAGATACGACTTGTTGGCGTGTTTCATGAAGCGCTGCTCGGGCGCCAGGTGGTGCATGTGGAAGCAGCCATTGGCGATATACTGCTCGAGCTGTTTCGGATTTGGTGCACCCTTCCCGTAGCTCTTGCCGTCGGCGCCGCGGAAACCCGCCAACGGTCCGATGCCGGGCGCACGCTCGTGATTGACGATGTAGTCGGCGTAGCCGCCCGGATATTTGGGCGTGCCATCGGCGTTGACGAAGCCCGGCAGTTTCAGGCGCGCGCCAAGGTCAATCAACACCGATTGGAAGCCACGCACGTTGCGATCGGGCTCGACGACCGGCTGGCGGATCGAATCCGCAGGCCCATCTGGATCGGAAATCGGCCGATCGAGCATTGAGATGCAATCCCAGCGTTCCAGGTAGGTCGTGTCCGGCAGGATCAGATCCGCATAGGCGATCATTTCGGAGTAGTAGGCATCTGAATAGATGATCTTTGGAATCTTGTAGTCGCCGGTGGCGTCGTCCTTCTCGGTCAAATGACGCATGACCCCGCCGATGTTCATCGACGAATTCCAGCTCATGTTGGCCATGTACATGAAGAGCACATCGACCGGATAGGGATCGCGGTTGGCGGCGTTGGTGATGACCATGTGCATCAGGCCGTGGGCGGCGATCGGTGCGTCCCACGAATAGGCCTTATCGATCCGCTCAGGTTTGCCCGACGCATCGACCAACAGATCCTCAGGGCCCTGCGTGAAGCCGAGCGGCGCGCCGGCCAGCGCGGTCTCAGGTTTGACGGTGCCATGTTTGCCTGCGGGCCGGTTCGGCGGCGGCGTCGGGCGCGGGAACGGCGGCTTGTAGCGAAACCCGCCTGGGCAATCGATCGCGCCAAGCAGGATCTGCAGAACGTGGATCAGCCGGCAGGTGTGGAATCCGTTCGAATGCGCCGAGATCCCGCGCATCGCGTGCATCGCGACCGGACGGCCGATCGTCTTCTCATGCCGGCGACCGTGCGTGTCGGTCCAGGGCTGATCCAGCGTGATTGCCTCTTGGAAGGCCGTGTGCGCGAGTTCAGCGGCAAGACGCCGGATCGTCGCCGCTGGAACGCCCGTCGCCGTCTCCGCCTTCTCTGGGCTATAGGCGTCCGACAAGAACCGTTCGGCGAGCAACTGGAATGACGGCACCGCCTCGCGGCCGTCCGCGAGCTTGTATGTGCCAGACATGGCCGGCGCGATGTCGATGGCCGTTGCATCGACAAGGGCGCTGGTGCGCTTGTCCCAGGCCAGCGGCTTGCCGTTGGCGCCGCGTGCGACGAGGCCGTCATCGGCGGCGCCGGGCGCCCGAATAATCAGCCACGGCGCATTGGTGTAGCGCACAAGGTAGTCGAGATCGATCTGCTGGTTCGTCAGCAGTTCGTGGATCAGCGCGCCGACGAACATGCCGTCCGTGCCGGGCCGGATCCCGACCCACTCGTCCGCGATCGCGTTGTATCCGGTACGTACCGGATTGATCGCGACGATTTTGACGCCGCGGGCCTTGAGTTTGCCGAGCGCCGTCTTGATCGGATTCGAGGCATGGTCCTCGGCGACCCCGAACAGCATGAAATATTTGGTTCGGTCCCAGTCGGGCTCGCCAAACTCCCAAAATGAGCCGCCAAAGGTATAAAGGCCGGCGGCGGCCATATTGACGGAACAAAATCCGCCGTGTGCCGCGAAATTCGGCGTTCCAAACTGTTGGGCAAACCAACCGGTCAGGGCCTGTGACTGATCACGGCCGGTAAAGAGCGCCAGCTTCTTCGGGTCGGTCTTGCGGATCGGTGCCAGCCAATCCGTTGCGAGCGCCATCGCCTCGTCCCAGGAAATCTCCTTGAACTCGCCCGACCCGCGCGGCCCGACGCGCACCAGCGGCGATGTCAGGCGTGCTGGCGAATACTGTTGCATGATGCCCGCGGATCCCTTGCCGCACAGCACGCCCTTGTTCACCGGATGATCACGATTTCCCTCGATATAGCGGACTTTGCCGTTCTTCAAGTAGACCTTGATCCCGCAGCGGCATGCGCACATGTAGCACGTCGTCGTCTTGATCTCGTCCGCCGGGTTGGCGGACAAGTTGATCGTCGGCTCGGCTGTCATGGATCTTGTGGCCCTATCGAAATCTGCTGATCGCGTCGCGCTCTGCCTGCTATCGCCGCCTGCACTCTAACAGCGCAAGGTCCAGCCGCAAGCCGCGCATGGGGCCAACTCTAATGTGCGGCGATTTCACCCAGCGGCACCGCGCATGGCGCGGGACCCACCCAAGGTTGCGACCTCAACCCGCATTCAAACGTCGTCTTTATATCGCTCAATCCTTCAAACATTTTCAATAATTAAAGACTTCTCTAAATATGGAAATTTTACCAGACACTAATGGTTTTTCGGCATAGCTATCAAAGCTGGTTATTCCACTGGCCGAAGATAAGACCATCGGGGCAGTACAAATGAGTAACGATACGCCGCAGGAACGTGGCCGCGTCCTTTTCGCGGACGACGATCCGTTTTATCGCGACTTGGCTGCCGCTGCCCTGGCCGATGCCGGTTATAGCGTCATTGTTTGCAGCGAAGGCACCAGCGCGCTCGATCAATTGTCGACCCAGCCTTTCGACCTCGCCGTTCTCGACCTCGAAATGCCTGGCATGAGCGGCTTCGAGATTATCGAGCACGTCCGCGCCGGCGCCAATAACAAGCATATTCCAATTCTGGTCATCACCGGCCATGACGATACCAAATCCGTCGACCGGGCGTTCCATGGCGGCGCCACATCGTTCCTGGCAAAGCCGTTGAACTGGCTGCTTTTCGTGCACCACGTCCACTTCGTCCTGAAATCGGCGCGATCTGAGGCAGAGACACGCGACGCGAGCCGCCGCGCCGAACTGCTGAGCGATCTGCAAAACCGCCTCGTTTCGTTACTCGTCACGGAATTCCAAAAGCCGCTCAAATCGGCGTATGGCCTGACCACGCTTCTCAAAATGGAAGCCGATGGACCAATCGCCTCCGGCCTCTACCGCCAGTATATCAGCGACGTGCACAGCGCCGTCGAACGCCTCAGCGCCACGCACGTGAAGATGTTGAACTTCGGACGCGCCCTTGCCGAAGGCATCAGCCTGAACGAAGAAAGCGTCTCCATCTCGGTACTTCTGACCGAGATCGACCGCGCCGCCCGGGCGGAAATCGAGCGCCGGCAGATCCGCCTCGACGAACGCTTCGAGGTTCCGCAAGACCTGCAAATCCGCTGTGATCGCGCGCTTGTCGGCCAAGCTCTGCGCGGCATGATGACCAACGGCGCCCGCTTCTCGCCACGTGGCGCCGAGGTCAGCGTCGCTGTGCTGTTGAATGCCGACGGCGACCTCGAGATCACAATTACCGATAGTGCGCCTGCCATGGCTCAGTCGCAGATCGACGAGATTCTGGGTGGCCTCACCAACGGTCGCGGCGGAACCGCCAATATCAACGTCGAGAATGGCAACGCCCTCAAAGTCAGCCGCGTTCTCGCGGAAGCACATCAAGGACGACTGATGCTCCGCTCGATCGCGGGAGAAGGCAATATCACGAAGATGGTCCTGCCCCGCGCGCGCATGACATCGTCGCAACCCTTGGCGACGGCCGCCACGGCAAAGCCGGCACAGCGGCTGCCTAACGCCGACGTCCCCATGTTCCGGTCGGCCGCCCCGCTTGCACGCGCCGTCTAAACTCCAGCACTGCATTCCAAATTAAAAAGCCCGCGCATCGCGGGCTTTTTCTGTTTTGTGCCGTTTGTTAAACCGGCTTAATAAATATCCTTTCGCATAAAGTAATTCGTAATATTCAATTGAAACAAAATTAGGAAGAAAAGATTAGGGTAGTCTCGTAACCGCCCTCAATAGGTGCCAAATGCACAGCCTGCTGCGTCATTTTTCGATTTCGTCCGCCGTTCTGATCGCGATACTGACGATCTGCGTCGGTTTTGTGTTTCATTGGCATGAAACCAGCCGGATGATCCAATCCGCTGAGGACTTCAATATAGCGATGTCGCGCAAAATCATGCATGACGTCGCGCAGCGGCACAAACCATTCCTTGATGCGGCGCCAAACCAGGCACCAGGCCTCCTGACGACCAGTCCGGAATGGCATGCTCTCGATCGCCAAGTCCGCGACGTTGTTGCCGGCACGCAGATCGCTGGAGTCCGCTTGCTGTCGAGTTCCGGCTTGATCCTCTATTCATCGGATGTCCAAGAGATCGGCACCATGAAGAAGGACGTGAGGCTTCTTGGCGCGGCTGTTCAGACGGGAGTTCCGCACAGCACCAAGTCCTTTAATGAGCGCTTCGTCGGGATCGGGCGGGTTCTGGAGAACGTGAGCGCGATTCACACCTATGTCCCAAGCTTTGGCCAGGCCAGCACGAAGTCACCTATTGTCGAACTCTACTACGACGTCACAGCCAAGAAGTCGGCCATCGAAGAGAGCATCTGGCTCGTCATGCTGTTCTGCTTCGGCGCTTGCGCGCTGCTCTACGGCAGCATGCTCGTGATCGTCTCGCGCGCCGATCAAGCCCTCAAGTCGCAATACAAGGAACTGAGCTCCTTCAACGCCCGATTGGAAAGCACCGTCAACGACCGCACGCGCGAGCTGGTGCGCCATCAGGCCTCCCTCAGCACGCTTCTGAAAAGCCCGGTCTTCAAGCACGGCACGCTGGAAGAAGCGATGCGCGCGTTGACCGAGGCTTGTGCCGATGTCATTCACGTCGACTTCGCAAGCATCTGGCTGTTCAACGAGAAGCTCGATGCCATGACGGCGACGGCGTCCTACAACCGCGAAACCAAGGCGCACAGCAGTGGATCGTCGCTCTCTGTCGCAGAGCATCCGGTCTATTTCGGTGCGCTGCTACGCGAACAGACGATCGCCTCCGACGACGTCGCGCAGGACCAAGAACTCGTCGAATTGAGCGAATTGCTGCTGCGCCCGCGCAACATCAAGTCGATGCTCGACGCGCCGATCGTTCTCGATGGCCAAGTCATCGGCGTTGTTTGCATCTCCACCAACCGCGACTACATGCACTGGTCGGCTGAAAAGCGCCTGTTTGCGGTTTCGCTCGCCAATCTTGCGACGCTCGCCGTCGAACGCGATCAGCGCCAGAAGGCCGAAGACGGTTTGCGCGAAGCCAACCGCCAAGTCGAAGCGGCCAATCGCGCGAAGTCCTCTGTTCTTGGCAAACATGAGCCATGAAATCCGCACGCCCATGAACGGCGTCTTCGGCATGACCGACCTCTTGATGCGCACCGACCTGACCGAGCGCCAAGCGCGGCTCGTCACCACCATCAATCAGTCGGCCAAGACGCTGCTCAAGATCATCAACGACATCCTCGATCTGTCGCGCATCGAAGCCGGCAAGCTCGAACTCGACAGTCATGATTTCGATCTGCGCCACTGCGTCGAAGGCGCGATCGAGCTGTTCACCGAGGAAGCGCAGCGCAAGGGCCTTGAGCTCAGTGTATTCATGGCCGACGACGTCCCCGATCTCGTCAAGGGCGACAGTGGCCGCTTGCGTCAGATCTGCATCAATCTCATCGGTAACGCCATCAAGTTCACGAAAGCTGGCGAAGTTTCGCTGCGTGTCACCACGGAAGGCCGTGGCCGCTCGCTGGCGCGCGTCCGCTTTGAAGTTCGTGACACCGGCATCGGCATCGAAGCCGGTATGAAGGATCGGTTGTTCCAGCCGTTTACGCAGGCCGACTCCTCCATCAGCCGGCGCTTCGGCGGCACCGGTCTGGGTCTGTCGATCTCGCAGCTTCTCGTCGGCATGATGAAAGGCACGATTGCCGTCGAGAGCGAACTCGGCAAGGGCACGACGATCACGTTCCTGCTGCCGATGGAAGTCTGCAACGAGGGCGATCTGCCCGCCGCGGCCGATCACGGTTCACTCGCTGGCCGCAAGATCCTCGTCGTCGATGATCGCGAAACCAACCGCGAGATCATCTGCAGCTATCTTGAGGCAGCTGGCGCACACGCCGAGTCCGCCAACGATGCCGAACAAGGCATGTCCGCCATGCAAGCGGCCGCCGACAGCGGTAAGCCGTTCGCGGTCGCCGTCATCGACATGATCATGCCGGGAATCAACGGTTTGGATTTCGCTCGCCAGATCAAGGAAAATCCGAAGCTCGCACCGACCGGTCTGGTTATGGTCTCGTCGATGAGCTGGAAGGGCGACACGCGAATTGTTCGCGAACTCGGCCTGCATCAGCTGATGACCAAGCCGGTCCGGCGCAGCGACCTTCTGGACGCGGTCTCCCGCGCACTGACGTCGCAGCCGGACAAGGACCGCAGCAACGAGCGCAAGGCCGCAATGGCCCCGCGCGTTCAGTTCGCCGCTCACGTCCTCATCTCCGAAGACAACCCCGTCAACGAGGAAGTCGCCCGCGAATACCTGTCGTCGTTCGGTTGCACCTTTGAAGTCGCACGCAATGGCCGTGAAGCCGTGGAAACGTATGACCGGCAGAAATTCGACCTCATCTTGATGGACTGCCAAATGCCGGAAATGGACGGTCTCGAAGCAACCCGGCGCATCCGCGCGCTGGAAGCCCAGAAAGGCCTGCCACGCACGACGATCCTCGCCGTCACGGCCAATGCCTTCGAGGAGGACCGCGAAGCCTGCCGCGCCGCCGGAATGGACGACTATATGTCGAAGCCCTACACGGAAGCGCAATTGCTGAAGGCGCTTTCGCGCTGGATCAACAAGGCCCCGGGCACGGTTGACGCCGCGCCAACGACCACCACGACTGCTGCCGTAGCCGTTCCAGCGAAAGCCGCGGAGATCAACCTCGACGTGCTCGCCAACCTGCGCGAGAGCCGGCCAAAACTCTTCGAGCGTCTGCTGCACACGTATCTCGAGCATACGCCCAAAGCCATGGATAACCTCACGAACGCGATGCATGCCCGCAACATGTCCGCGCTAAAGATGGCGGCTCACAGTCTCAAATCGTCGAGCGCCAACGTTGGCGCCGACAAGCTCTCCGATCTTTGCCGCAAGCTCGAACAGAGCGCGCTACTGGAAGAAGTCGCCGCCTGCGAGCCGTTGGCCCGCGATGCAGCCGCTGAAGCAGAGCGCGTGGCAACTGCATTGAACGCGGAACTCAAAGCCTTCAAGGAACGTTCGGTCGCCTAACTGACGAAGCGTGATTTGCGACGCCGTGACTGGTTCTCCCCCAGTCACGGCGCTTTTTTGCTCGAAGTGCTGGAGATCCGCTCAAGAGATCAGCGGCCGCGCCTTGCCCCGCGCATACAGGTTCGCGAGATGCACGAGCATCGCGCCGACGGCAATCGCCGCCATCACCAGCGCAAGCAACGGACGGCGCACCGAAATCAGCGCCAACAGCAACAGCAAACAGTTGAGTGCGATGATGCGGGTGGCGACGTCCGCATGCGACAGCCCCGTCGTGATCGCCCGCTGATAATACGGCATGAATGGCGCGCTCGGGCCACGCACGATGCGCCCCAGCAGAGCCAGCCCCGCGTCGGCGCAGAAATAGAGCGGCAGAATGATTGCCGCCGCCGGCTGCGCGCGCATCGCAAGATCGATCATCAGCCACCCGAGCAGAAACCCGAGTGACACGGTGCCGACATCGCCGGTGATGACGCGTGCCGGGGGCCAGTTCCAGAACAGATAGCCCAGTGAGGCCGCCGCGATGATGAGGGCCAGCGGCAGCAGCGACGACTCCTGCCCCGCAACGCGCAGAACGGAGATATAACCGAGCGCGAGCACGATGCACGCGCTCCCAGCGAGGCCATCGACGACGTCCATCGACCGGAAGACATTCGCGAATCCGAGCCACGCCAGCGCCAACAGGCCCCGCTCGACGTCGAGCGGCAGGGTACTCAAAAACCGCACATCGCCGGGCAGCGCTGAGACACACAGGCCGATGGTGATCCCCTGCACGGCGAAGCGCAGCAACGGCGGCATTGCGCCGCGGTCGTCAAGCCACGCCGTCAGCGCCAATGTGACGAAGCCCACCAAGAGCGTCGCGAATTTCAACGGAACCGGCCAGAACCACAACGGCCAGAGAATGATCACGGCGAGTACAATGCCAATTCCGCCACCTCGCGGGGCCAGCACGCCCCGGCGTGGGCTTGATGCCGCCGCAAGGCTCAGCGCCGCTGGTTCTGCCAACCGCTGACGGCGCACCATGACCAGAGCAAACAGCCCCGTCACCGCCCATGCGAGCAGCCCGGCATCGGCCGCTAAAATCAAGTCACCCACAACGTTTGGCCCCATCGGCACGGCTTTCTGCCGCTCGCGTTACTAAAGAGGTATGCGGAGCAAAGGCAATCGCCATTCGCGAAAAGAGTTGACGAGCGCTGCTCCGCCGTGCGTCACGGTGCACGCAACCATCCTTAACATACTGCCCCGAGGTCACCGACACCACCGCATGGCGCCACCGCTTCTGACCCTCAAGAACATCCACGCCACCTTTGGACGGCTCCCGTTGCTGGAAGGCGCCGAGCTGACGGTCGCCCCGCGCGACCGGATCTGTCTGGTCGGCCGCAACGGCTCCGGCAAGTCGACGCTGCTGAAAATCGCGGCGGGCCTCATCAAACCTGACGACGGCGAGCGCTTCAGTCATCCGTCGGTGCGCGTGCGCTATTTGCCCCAAGAAGCCGACTTTGCAGGCTTTGGATCGGCAATGGCCTATGTCGAGGACGGCCTGGACGGCCATGTCGAGCATGGCCGGGTCGAGCGGCTGATGGCCGATCTGGGCTTTTCCGGCGACGAGGACCCCGCCAAAATGTCCGGCGGCGAGGCCCGCCGTTTGGCGCTGGCCCGCACGCTCGCTCCCAATCCCGAACTCCTGCTGCTCGACGAGCCGACCAATCACCTCGATCTGCCGACCATTGCCTGGCTCGAAAGCGAGCTTGCGCGCCGCGCCGCTGCGATCGTCCTGATCAGCCACGACCGGCGCTTTCTCGAAACCCTCTCCAAGACGACGGTCTGGCTCGACCGTGGCACGGCGCGCGTTCTCAACCAGGGCTTTTCGGCATTCGAGGATTGGCGCGACCAGGTGCTCGAGCAGGAGGCGACGGAACGCCACAAGCTCGACCGCCGGATCGATCGCGAGAATCAATGGATGCACGGCGGCGTCACTGGCCGGCGCAAACGCAACGTCCGCCGCGTGCGCGAACTCCAGGACATGCGGCAACAGCGGCGTGACGCACGCGCGGTGCAAGGCAGTGTCACGCTCGAAGCAGGCGAATCCTCCGCCTCGGGCCGCCTCGTGTTCGAGGCGACCAACATCACCAAGGCGTTCGGCGATCGCACCGTTGTCGCGCCGTTGTCGCTGCGCGTCGGGCGCGGTGATCGGCTCGGCATCGTCGGCCCGAACGGCGCCGGCAAGACCACGCTGCTCAAGTTGTTGATCGGCGAGCTTGCGCCAGATTCTGGCACGATCCGCCAGGGCACCAATCTCGACATGATCACGCTCGATCAACGCCGCGATGAACTCGACCCGAACTGGACCGTCGCCGATGCGCTGACAGGCGGCGGCAGCGATCAGGTGGTCGTCAACGGCGTCGCCCGTCATGTCGCGAGCTACATGCAGGATTTTCTGTTCATCGGCGATCAAATGCGGACGCCGGTTTATGTGCTCTCGGGCGGCGAACGCGCCCGCCTGATGCTCGCCCGTGCTTTGGCCAAACCGTCGAACCTGCTCGTGCTCGACGAGCCGACCAACGATCTCGATCTCGAAACGCTCGATCTGCTGCAGGAAATGCTCGCCGCCTATCAAGGCACCGTGCTGCTGGTCAGCCACGACCGCGACTTCCTCGATCGAGTCGTTACCTCCGTGCTCGCCTCCGATGGTGATGGTCAATGGGCTGAATACGCCGGCGGTTACTCCGACATGCTGGTCCAGCGCCGCGGCCAGGATCTCGAAGTCGTCCTTGCATCGCGACATGAAAAGCGGTCCACGCTACTCCTCCAGCGATGCGCGCCCCGCCGCGGCGCAGTCGAAGCGCAAACTCTCCTACAAGGAGAAGACCGCGCTTGAGGCGCTGCCGGCGGCGATCGACAAGCTCACCCAGGACATCAAGAAACTCGAGCACGACATATCCGCGCCTGATCTCTATCAAAAGGATCGCAAACGTTTCGACAGTATCACCGCCGCCCTCACCGCCGCGCGTACGGCCCTCGCCAAAGCCGAGGACGATTGGCTGACGCTCGAGGCGCTGCGCACCGAGCTCGAAAGCTGATCTCATGTTCGGTGGTGGCGATCTATTGGCGATCTGATGGGACGATGCCGTCCTTGCATCCGCCACCAACCATCACCTCACCAGTGAAACCTACGCCGCGCGCTGGCCTTTGACGACGCGGCCGGGGAGTTTGCCGGTGGCCTCGCCGCTCCGATACGTCACGGTGCCTGCGACGATCGTCGCCTCGTAGCCGCCGGCCTTCTGCAACAAGCGCCGCCCGCCTGCCGGCAGATCGAACGTGACGTAGGGCCGGTCGAAGCCGAGGCGGTCGTAGTCAATGACGTTGAGATCGGCCTTCTTGCCGGTGGCGATGACGCCGCGATCGCCAAGCCCGGCGGCCACCGCCGTATCCGACGTCAAGCGGCGGATCACCTCGGGTAGGCTCCAACGCTTGCGGGTGCGCTCCCAGTAGGTCATCAGCCACGTCGGATAACCGGCGTCGAGAATGAATCCGACGTGGGCGCCGCCGTCGCCGAGGCCCATGATCGTATTTGGATTGGCGAGCATCGCTTCCGACGCAGACATATCGAAGTTGAAGTAGTTGACCAGCGGCGCGTAGATGAAATTGCGTCCGCCATCCTCGATCAGCACATCGTAGGCGACCTCCGGCGCGGTACGCCCCTGGCGCTCGGCCAGCGCCGCGATCGAATCCTCGCGCTTCGGCATATAGTTCGGCGGATTGCCGAAGCGGAACATCTGCGTGTACATCAGCCGCCGGATCAGCGGGAACGTGCTGCCGGCGATCGGGTCTTCCGCCAGCATGCGGCGGCGGACGTCCGGGTCCTGCATGATCTTGACGCGCTCGGCGAGCGGCTTTGCCGCGATCGCCTTGTACGACGGTGTCCCTGAGAACGGGTTCTGGCTGCCTTCCAAGCCGAGCAGCAACCCGATGGGACGGGGCGGAGCCACCGGGCGGATCGAATATCCCGCCTTGATGGCGTCGTCGGCGTAGCCAAGCAATTCCTTCCAGACCTCCGAGCGATCTTTCTCGTGGCGCTCGGTCAGCGAGAACACCGCCGTTCGCCCGCAGCGCTCGACCACGCGGCGCAGCATCGCGAACTCGGATTTGGCGTCGGGTTCGTTCCAGTCGGAGACCACTTCGAGAAAGCCTGTGCCCGCATCCTTCATGCCAAGTGCGATGCCGGTCAGCTCGTCCTCGTTGGCGCGTAGTGTCGGCGTGTAGTCGCCGGCCAGCGTCTTGTGGCTGATGGTCCTTGATGTCGAAAAGCCGAACGCGCCGGCGCGCATCGCCTCCGCCGTGAGTGTGCGCATGGCGCCGATATCATCCGCCGTCGCCTTCTCGTGCCGGATCGCCCGATCGCCCATCACATAGACGCGCAACGCCGCGTGCGGCAGCAGCGCGCACAGATCGATGTCGCGCGGCCGCTTATCGAGTGCGGCGACGTACTCGCCGAACGTCTCCCACTGCCAGCTCAGGCCCTCGTGCATGACCGGCGCGGGAATATCCTCGACGCCTTCCATCAACTCGACGAGCTTGTTGCGATCCGCGGGCCGGCACGGCGCGAACCCGACGCCGCAATTGCCCATCACCGCCGTCGTCACGCCATGCCACGCCGAGGGCGCCGTGCGGCTGTCCCACATCGCCTGGCCGTCATAATGGGTATGAATATCGACAAAGCCCGGCGTCACGATTTTACCCTTGGCGTCGATCTCTTCCGCGCCGCCGACCGCTGATTTTGCCAATCGCTGCGATCTTGCCATCGGCCACTGCGATATCGGCGCTGATCGCCTCCCGGCCCGTGCCGTCGACGATGGTGCCGTTACGGATCACAAGATCGAACCGGGCCGCCATGGCGTCCTCCCCGCTGCATTGATCTGCTCAGGCTATGGCCTCTCGCCCGCACACGGCAGCCACCCCTGCGCAGATCTGTCGTGCATCCAAGCGGGTATGCGTCGATGGTTGCTTCGGAACGGTTCACGCCACGGCGCGGAGCTGGACGCCTTGGAGCGCCGCGAGAAAGTCCTTGCGCCAGCGCGTCACGTCGCGGGCGCGGACACGGCCGATCAGGCTCTTGTGGCGTTCGACGCGCTCGCCGAGCGGCATGACCAGCGCGCGCTGCATCGCATCGGCGACGTCGTCGAGATCATAAGGGTTGACGATCAGCGCCTCGCTCAAATCTTCGGCGGCGCCGGCAAAACGCGACAAGCACCAGCACGCCCGGATCGTCGTCGTCTTGGGCTGCGATATATTCCTTGGCGACCAAATTCATGCCGTCGCGCAGCGGCGTGACCAGCCCCACCTTGCTGCCGCGGAACAAGGCCGCGAGCGTATTGCGCGGCACGTTGCGGTGGATGTAGCGCACCGGCGTCCAATCGAGTTCGGAGAACTCGCCGTTGATGGCGCCCGAGAGCCGCTCCAGTTCCTCGCGAATATCGGTGTAGGCCACCACTTCCTCGCGCGTCGGCGGCGCGATCTGCATGAAGGTCACGCGCTTCTTGTTCTGGGGATGCAGTTCGAGCATGCGCCGGAAGGCGCGCAAGCGATCGGGCAGGCCCTTGGTGTAGTCGAGGCGATCGACGCCCATGATCTGGTGGCGCCCGAAATTGCGCTGCGCCAGCCGCTGGATCTGCTCTTCCGCCTCTGCCGTGTGCGCCATCTCACTGAAGGCGTCGACGTCGATGCCGATGGGAAAATCACGGACGATGATCGTGCGGCCGAACGCGGTCACGCGGCCATCCTTGGCAACAGTTCCACCCGCCTGATCCTGGACGTAGCGCAGGAAGTTGCCGGCGTCCGCCGCCGTCTGGAAGCCAACGACGTCGTAGTCGAACAGGCTGCGGATCAGCCACTCATGCTCGGGAACAGCGGCGAGGACATCGGGCGGTGGAAATGGAATATGCAGGAAAAATCCGATCCGCGACTGCACCGCGTGTTTGCGCAATGCCGCCGCCAGCGGGATCAAATGATAGTCGTGAATCCACACATCATCTGAGTTGGAAATGAGACCCGCGAGGCTATTGGCAAGGCGTTCATTGACCTCCTTGTAGCCTTCGACGTAGGCGGTCTCATAGGCCGACAGATCGAGGCGATAATGAAACGCCGGCCATAACACTTTGTTGGCGTAGCCGAGATAGTAGGTTTGGTACTCGCTCTTGCTCAACGGCACGGTCGCCGAAGTCATGGTCTCGTGCCGGGTAAAGCTCAACCCCAGCGGTGCGCCGTTCTCGACGACAGTGCCGTCCCAGCCGAACCACAAGCCGCCCGTCTCCTTCAAGGCGTCACCGATCGCGACCGCCAATCCGCCTGATTGGGGCCCCTCTTCGAGGTCTGCCACCCTGTTGGATACAATGACGAGCCTGCGCATGGTTGTCTCCACTGCATGAGTGTGCCGAACCGCGGGATGCGGCGCCAAAGCACGTGTGCTCCCGGGGGGCGGAACTGCCTCTGCTGTGCCGCGCGTGATGGACGCATGCGGCGGCAAGCGCACAATATCGGCGCACATGAATCAATGCGCGCCACATTTGGCATCACAGCTATATGGGGTGCTTCACGTCAATTTTCAAACTGAGGAGAAGTCAGACGGCAGTGGCGAGCGCGCCGGACGCCGCGCGGAGCCAATGCAGAAATGCGGCGGTGTCCGCGACGCGGACCTGCGCGGAGGTTTTTCCGGGCCCGATTTTGACCGACACACCGCCAAGCGCGTTGACCACCGCGAAGGCGTCCTCATCCGTCAAATCATCGCCGGCGAACATCGGAATGCGCCCCGCGAACGGCGTCTCGCGCATGAACGCCGCCACTGCCGCGCCCTTGTCACACACGCCATCGACGGCTTCGATCACGGCCTTGCCGCGCTTCAACGTCACATCGGGGCGGCCCTCGATGGCGTGCTGCATCAGCGCGACGCAGGCTCCTTCTAGCGCCGGATCTCCACGCCAATGCAGCGCGATCGCGCCGTCCTTGCGCTCGACGAGAAGCTCTGGATTTCGCTGCAGCAGAGGCGTTAATGCCGTTTCGAGCACGTCATGAAATCCGGGGCTCGGCGTGGCTGCATGGATCTTTCCAAGCGCATCGCGACGGACGCGTCCATGCACGCCTGCAACCGGCATGGACACGGGCGCGAGCCACCGGTCGATGGCACCGATGTCGCGCCCGGTCACGATTGCAACCGCACCCGCGAGGCGCGCGCGCAGCTGTTCGAGTGCGACGCGGGTCGCGGGCGCCACCACCACGGCATCGGGACGTTCGGCGATTTCGACCAGCGTGCCATCGAAATCCAGGAACACAGCGTGCGACGAACCGATCGTGATGTTGGCAAAATTGTCTGTCATCGTTCGAAACGTATCACAGGTCAGCCGCGGGCGCCTCGACGCGCACCGATGTGCCCGAAGCTGCCCCATGCCTCACAAGATTGTGATGCTGCCCAAGGTCATTTATACGCTCACACGCGGTAAACGCGCGCCGCCGTGTCGTGAAACAGCTGCGCGCGCTCGCTGGCCGAATAGGACTTCGTCATCAACTTGAACGAGTTCCACAGCACTGTGTAACTGCAGCTCAGCTTGTCGACCGGGAAGTTCGATTCAAACATGCAGCGGTCGATGCCGAAGCGCGCGATGACATGCTCGAGATAGGGCCGCGTCGCGTGCATCAGTTCGTTGCTGGCCGGCGGCAGCTTGCGATGGTGCCAATCGAAGCCGTTGACCTCCATGTTCAAGCCGCCGAGCTTTGCCACCACGTTCGGGCAGCGCGCGATGTCGTCGATCTTGCTCTTCCAATCGGCGAAGACTTCGTCGCGCTTACCGGCGTAGGGCCCGATGCCGATGGGTCCGCCGACATGATCGAGCACGATCGTCGTATCGGGAAATGCGCGCGCAAGACTGATCGCGTCGGGGATCTGCGTATGCGCGGCCCAGACTTCGAAGCTGAGTTTTCGCGGCGCGAGATGTTTGAACCCAGCACGGAAGTCGTCGCGCAGCAGCAGGCCCTCGGGCGGATTGGTGCGGTGATTGGTGATCTGGGGACTCGCATGCCAGAAGGCGCCGCGGCGGATGCCGCGAAAGCGGCCACCGGCGACGGCGATATGCGCATCCAGGACGCCCGCGGCCGCATCGCCGATGCGCAGATCGACGGTACCGACGATGCCGGCCGCGACACGTGTCTTGCCGTATTGACCCGACGCACTCTTGGCCGCGATGCCGTTGACGAACTCGGTCTCGCCGACGGGGCGGTAGGCTTCGGGGCCGTCGGCCTTGAACATCTGACCGCATTCGATGAACACGGTCGAAACGATATTGTGGCCGCCGCCAGTGTCCGCCAGGATTTCATCCAGCATGTAGTGTGCTTGCACACCGTCGTGCCGGCCGGCCCAGAGATGATGATGCGGATCGCAGATCGGCAGCGCCGGCTCGAGTGCCTTTTCTTTTGCGAGTTCCAGCCACGGCTGGTTCATCGAGTGTGCGACCATGACGTCCCTCAAGCTTTGGCGATGATTGCATCCAGAGTGCCAGCGGAGGCACGCGCGCGCTTGGTTTTGGCATTCTTCGCCATCGAGGCCGCGATCAACAGCGCGTTGCGGGTCGCGCCAAGATTGGCGATGCCTTTGCCGGCGATGTCGTATGCCGTGCCATGGGCTGGCGTGCAGATCGGGAACGGATAGCCGCCGAGCATCGTCACGCCGGCCTCGAAGCCCATCAGCTTCATCGCGATCTGGCCCTGATCGTGATACATCGTCTGCACTGCGTCGAAGTCGCCGCGCTTGGCGCGCAGGAACACGGTGTCGGACGGATAGGGCCCCTCGCAGACGACGCCCGCGGCCTTTGCCTCCGCCACGCCCGGCGCGATCTCGTCGATCTCCTCGCGCCCGAACGAGCCGCCATCGCCGGCATGCGGATTGAGCCCCGCCACCGCGATGCGCGGCGTCTTGAAGCCCGCGTCGCGCATGCATTTGTCCGTCAGCATGATGCCATCGCGGACGGCCGTGCGGGTGATGTACTTCGAGACGTCCTTCAGCGGCACGTGCGATGTGATGCGCGCGTTCCATAGGTCGCCGAGGATATTGAATTCGCGGCCGCGCGAGGTGCTACCTGTTTCCTCGCTGATGACCTCGATCTCGTCGTCGTAGCTCGGCAACTCCATGCGCATGGCGAGCTTGTTGAAAGGCGTGAAGGTCACGGCATCAACGACGCCAGCCGTGCCCAAGCGCAGCGCTGTCCGGAAATTCCGGAGCGCATAACGTCCGCCCTTTTGATGCGATTCCCCGCGCGGCACTTCGCCCGGCGCCAGATGCGCAAGATCGACGAACAGCGGGCGCCCGCCCGGCGCGTTCGTGCCCGGACGCCAGATCTCGATGTCCGTTTCGAGGCCGGCAATGCGTTCGCCCTCTGCCAACTGGCGGCGATCACCGATGACGATGAGGTCAGCCGCCGCGCGCACCTCTGTGTCCATGATCACCTTGGCGGTCAGCTCTGAGCTGATGCCGGCAGGATCGCCCATGGCCAAGACCAGCAGTGGTTTTCCGGATACCTCGGCCATTGTTCTTCTCCCCATCGCGTCAATTGACGCAGCCATATCCGACGGCTCGACCCCCGGCAATCGTCCCCATCGCGCATCAGGCAATCGGCGCCGAGCGGGGCGTCATCGCCGCGCGGGCGCCGTCGATCGCTTGCAGCACGACCGCCAACAGGACCAGCGCGCCGCCAGCGAGTAGCGGCCATGTCACCTTCTCGTCGAAGAAATAATAGCCCCAGAGCGGCGAGAACACGGATTCAGCCTGCGCCAGCATCGTGAAGGTGACAGCCGAGACGTGACGGGACCCGGCGCCGAACAGCACGAGGCCGAGCGACAGGATGACTGTGCCGTGTAGCATCGGAATGGCGATATGGCGCCAGCTCGGGGCGAGTGGCTGCCCGCTGGCCTGCACCGCCACGAAGCTCACCACCATGATCAGGAGGCCGACGACAATCAGCGCCGCATCGAGGTCCTCGCCGCGGGCGCCACGGGTCGACAACGTGTAGGCAGCAAACGAGATCGCCGAGATCATCGCGAGCCCTCGCCCCACCCAACTGCCTTCAGCGAAGCCACCACCGCTCATGAGCGCGACCCCGACGAGCGCAATTGCGATTGCGATCAGCCCCATCCGACCGATGCGCTCGCCGAGCAGCGGCCGGGCCAAGACGGCTGCCAGCAACGGCGCAAGTGCACATATGAAAAAGACCTCCGCAAATGTGGTGAGCTTGGCGGAGGAGATGAACGTTGCCTGGCTGACCGCCATCGCGGCTGCTGAAATCCAAGCGAGGCGGCCGAGACGGCGCACCTGCTCGACCGGATTGATCCTCTGGCGGATCGCCGCAAACATGGCCAGCGCCGCCGTAAAGCCAATGGCGCGCCAGAACAGGTACTGCCAAGCGTCACTCCCGCCCGTGCCGCGAATGCAGAAGACGCCGAGGCTCAAGACAAGCCCCGCCAGCAGCACCAGCCCGCAGCCCAAAAGATAGGTGCGATCATGACGGAGAGCTGCCGTGGACGACATTGGTGCAACCTTTGCGATTCCATGAAACGCGCCCCACTTGGACGTCATGTGGCCCCGCCGCTTGTCCATAGGCGGCACGCGCGACGTTTTCAAACCCGTTCTCGCCGGTTGGGATGCGCGTCGTATGGGCTATGCGCGAGGCGCAGATCGTAGGCCATGCTTCACCCGTGACAGGCGGCGTGATCCCGGTGAATACTAGCGGCTCAGCTATGACGGGAGCACGACACATGGCCCCAAAATCGGCCCTACCCGCGCCGGAACCCTACCGTGGGATCTACCCGATCGCGCCGACCGCCTTCACGGCGAACGGCGATCTCGATCTCGACGGCAACCGCCGCGTGCTCGACTGCATGGTCGATCAAGGCGTCGACGGCATCTGCATTCTCGCCAACTACTCCGAGCAATTCCTGCTGACGGACGCCGAGCGCACGCAAGTGTTGGAGCTGTCGGTCAAACAGGTGGCTGGTCGCGTCCCCGTGATCGTCACCTGCAGCCATTTCTCGACGCGCATCGCCGCCGAACGCGGCGGCGCCGCCGCCAAAGCCGGCGCCCGGATGCTGATGCTGATGCCGCCCTATCACGGCACTGGGTTGCGCACCGACGAAACCGGCATGATCGAACACTACGCGCGCGTTGCCGACGCCGCCAAAATCCCGATCATGGTGCAAGACGCACCGTTGAGCGGCGTTGCGATGTCGGTGCCCTTCCTTGCGCGTCTGGCCAAAGAAGTGCCGCTCGTGCGCTACTTCAAGATCGAGATGCCAGGCACCGCCGCAAAGCTGCGCGCGCTCATCGCAGCCGGCGGCAGCGCGATCGCGGGCCCCTTCGACGGCGAAGAGAGCATCACGCTGATGGCCGATCTCGACGCGGGCGCGACCGGCACGATGCCGAGCGCGCTGCTGCCAGATCTGATCAAGCCCGTCGTCACGCACTACGCGGCCGGACGCAAAGACGAGGCGGCGAAAGCCTACGCCCGCATTCTGCCCCTCATCAACTACGAGAATCGCCAATGCGGCCTGCGCGCGACCAAGACCGTGATGATGGAAGGCGGCGTCATCAAGAGCGACGCCGTGCGCCATCCGCTGGTGCCGCTTGACGCCCCCACGCGCGCGGGACTTCTGACGCTTGCCCGTGAGATCAAACCCCTCGCCCTCACTTGGGGCAAATAGCGCACTACCTTTCCTCTCCCCTTGGGGAGAGGATGTCGCGAAGCGACAGGTGAGGGGGCCTTACTTCCCTCACTTGCTGCCTCGATGGCCCCCTCATCCGCCCTTCGGGCACCTTCTCCCAAGGGAGAAGGAAGAAAGACAAAATGTCTTCCTTCCCCATCGTCGATGCGCATCACCACATCTGGGATACCCAGCGCAATTATCATCCGTGGCTGCGCGACGAGCCGCCGATCGCGTTTCGCTACGGCGACTATCGCGCGATCCGAGGCAACTACATGCCGGCCGACTATCGCCGCGACACCGCCAACTTCACCGTCGTGAAATCCGTCTACGTCGAAGCCGAATGGGATCATCACGATCCCATCGGCGAGACGCGGTGGGTGCATGAAGTTGCAGATGCGCAAGGATTGCCGACGGCGATCGTCGCGCAAGCCTGGCTCGACCGCGCCGACGTCTCCGAAATCCTCGCAAAGCAATCTGCTTTCCCGCGCGTGCGCAGCGTCCGCCACAAGCCGAAGTCGCTCCCGCACGCCGGCGCCAAACGCGGCCAACCCGGTTCGATGGATTGCCCGATCTGGCGCGCGGGTTATGCGCTGCTTGGCCGCCACGGACTCCACTTCGATCTGCAGACCAACTGGTGGCACTTCGATGCCGCCGCCGAGCTCGCGCGCGACTTTCCGAAGACGACCATCATCGTCAACCACACGGGGCTGCCGTCGGACCGCAGCGCCGACGGCCTCGCCGGTTGGCGCGCGGCGATGGCGCATCTCGCCAAAGAATCTAACGTGATGCTGAAGATCTCGGGCATCGGTGTGCCGGGCCAGCCCTGGACGCCTGCCCTCAATGGTGGCGTGGTGCGTGATGCCATCGGCATCTTTGGCGTCGACCGCTGCATGTTTGCCTCCAACTTCCCCGTCGATAGCCTGGTTGGGACATTCGACCAGATTTTCAGCGGCTTTTTGGAGATCACGGCCGCGCTGCCGGACCTCGATCGCCGCAAGCTTTTTCATGACACCGCCGTCCGCATCTATCGTCTATGATCCCGTCACCACAGCCACGGACGCGCCCATGACCACAGCGACCCTCGCCGCCGCGCCATCGACCGACGCCGATCCGTTTGCCGAGGCGTTTCTCTCGGACCCCTATCCGTTCCACGATCAGCTGCGCGACCTCGGCCCGGTGTTCCACCTCGACACCTATGGCGTTTGGGGTATGGCGCGACATGCTGAGGTCCTGGCCGCGCTCAACGACTGGCAAACCTACAGTTCGGCATCGGGCGCGGGACTCCAGAATCTGAAAACCGGCACCGCGTGGCGGCCGCGCAGCATCGTCCTTGAGACCGATCCACCCTTGCATGACGAAACGCGCGGCGCGTTGAGCCGCATTCTTTCAGGCCCCGCCGTTCGACAATTGCGCCCTGCATTCGAAGCCGAGGCCGAGCGCCTCGCCGAAGAGCTCGTCGCGCGCGGCACCTTCGATGCCGCGACCGATCTCTCCTATGCCTACCCATTGAAGGTCGTTGGCGATGCTGTCGGCGTGCCGCCCGACGGCCGCGAATGCCTGCTCCCATTCGGCAATATGCTCTTCAATTCGTTCGGGCCCGCCAACGACATCTTCCTATCATCGACCAAGGAAGCCGAGGGCGTCGTCAAACAGCTGGTTAGCCAATGCGAGCGCAGCGCGCTGACACCCGGCGGCTTCGGCATGCAGATCTATGAGGCGGCCGATCGAGGGCCGCTTTAAGCCGGAGTATGCTCCGGCGCTGGTGCGTTCCATCCTCTCCGCCGGCTTCGACACCACCGTCTGCGGTCTCAGTTCCGCCTTCTATGGTTTCGCGGCACATCCGGATCAGTGGCAGGTTCTGCGCACGACGCCCGCGCTTCATCGCACCGCCTTCGACGAGGTGATCCGCTGGGAAACGCCGGTCCAGACCTTCTTCCGCACCACCACGAGACCCATCGACATCGGCGGCGTCAGGATCGAGGCCGATCGCAAGGTCTTGCTGTTTCTCGCCGCCGCTAACCGCGACCCACGCCGCTGGGACAACCCCGGCAGCCTCGACGTCCGGCGCAATACCGCCGGTCACGTCGCACTTGGCACTGGCATCCACGTCTGCGTCGGCCAGATGATCGCGCGGCTCGAAGCCGAACTGCTGTTCGCCGCCTTCGCGAAGCGCGTCGCCCGCTTCGAACTCGCAGGCGCGCCCGTCCGGCGGCGCAACAATTCACTGCGCGGGTTTACGTCTCTCCCCATGAAAGTGCATCCACTATGACCAAACCCACCATCGG